>CAVQVI010000001.1:0-24772 GCA_963717075.1 uncultured Acidobacteriota bacterium
CGTAGGAGCCTTGCCGGCAAGCCCGCGGACCGTCTCTCGTAGAGGACTAGCCCAAAAGTACCCCTTGCCTCGTCTTGCAGAGACACCCATGATCCGCATTCGGAACTAATGCGCCTATCGGGGTAGGACTAAAGAACCACCAGCGGCGGAAGGACCCTCGACATGCGTCGCGCAAGTCCGTTACTGTCCGTCGACATGTAGTCGAGGATTCCGTCAGACCAACGCCGAGTCGCTCACCCAGCGGGGAGGTTGCCATGACCTGTCTCCTCCGTCAGCTGTCCGTTGTCTTGCTCTCGGTCGTGGTCTGGGGCATCCCGTGTGGCGTCTCTGCACAGACTGGGCTTGGACGCCTTAACGGTCGAGTCGTGGATCCGCAACACGCCGTCTTGCCCGGGGTCGCCATTACGGTTTCCTCGCCGGCCCTCATCGGGCAGCAGACGTTGCTGACTGAAAGCGACGGCCGATATCAGTTCCCGGCTCTACCGTCCGGCGTCTATGCCGTCACGTTCGAGCTCGTGGGCTTCCGAACGCTGACGCGCGAAGGCATCGTCATCACGCTCAACAATACGATGACCGTCGATGTCGACCTCGAGCTCGCGTCGCTCGCCGAGAGCGTTGTCGTTCGAGGCGCGGCTCCCGTGGTCGACTCGACGACGGAGAAGGTGGGCGCACATTTCAGTGCGAAGGTGATGGCCGCCGTACCGACTGCGACGGACATGTGGGCCCTCCTGTCCCTGACGCCGGGCATTCGTCTGACGAACTACGACGTCGGCGGTAGCAGCAAGGACAGCCAGGGTCAGTACACAAGCTTCGGAGTCAGCGATCAGAACCAGATCATCTCCGACGGCGTCGATCACACGGAAGGCACGGGCGGCGCCGGCCTCTACGCGGACTTCTATGCGAACGACGAAGTCTCAATCAGCTCCGTGGGCAACGACGTCGAAACGTTTACCCCCGGCGCGTCGGTCGTGGCCACGGTCAAGAGCGGCGGGAACGAGTTCACGGGGTTTTTTCACATCAGTTATGACAGCGACCATTTCATCGGGAACAACCTCACGGACGAGCTCGAGGCACGAGGCGCCACGCCCCAGCGCGTGCTGAAGTTCTGGGAGGGGCACGCGGATCTGGGCGGTCCAATCGTCAAGGACAAGCTCTGGTTTTTCGGGGCCGCGAACCATTTTACCGTTGACCGGGAAGTGACGGGAGTGCCTCGCACCGTTGGCACCGACCTGGGCAACATCAACGACTTCACGACGAAGGAGACCTACAGGCCGAGTCAGAAGGACACGCTGATTGGGTATGTCAAGGCCGGGCAAAAGGAAAAGCCGCATCGATCTCTGAGCGCGACGACTGGTCCGGACTCGACGGTTCATCAGGATGGCTGGTGGCGACTTTACCAGGGGCAGCACCAGCGTGTGTGGACGAACCGACTGTTTACCGAAGCGCGCATTGGGGCCTCGACCTCTCATTTCGAATTTCCTCCGAACGTGGATCCGGCTCTCAATCCTCATCGGGTCGATCTGGCCACGGGAGAAGTGTCCGGAGCCGCCGACGGCTATCTTTCTGAACGATCAAAACCGCAGGCGTCAGTGCGCGCGACGTATTTCCTGCCTGGTCACGGGGGCAGCCACGACTTCAAGTTCGGGTTCGAATTCGTTCGCGATGCGTATCGGTACGGCGCGCTCGGCGTTTCTCAACCGACTTCCTACGCCGACGTGGACGGCCAGCCGGCGATTGTGACGTTTGCCGATTGGGGCACCGCTGACACGTTGAATCGCACGTGGACGAATCTCGACGTGCGAAATCTCCGCTCGACATTGTTCGCCCAGGATCGATGGGCTACCGGCGACCGGCTCACGATCACTGCGGGCGTCCGCGTGGACTACCAGAAGCCGTATGACATGGGAGGAAAGCGGGATCCCATCCTGACCGACTTCTTCAGTGCGAAGACGATTCCTGGACAGACCTTGTTGCAGGCGACAGATATCGCGCCGCGTGTAGGCATGGCCTACCGGCTGGACCGGCAGGGCAAGAGCGTCCTGAAGGCGTTCTACGGTCGCTACTATCACAACTTCGCGGACTCGTTTTCAGGTGCGGCCAGCGGAGGATCGGCATATCAGGATTGGGAGTTCTGTAGGGCGTCGGATCCATGATCGGGCGCGGCTCACCGCCCTGAGCCGGTATGGTCTGAATCTGTACGACGCTATTACTGACCGAACTGAAGACGATCGTCCTCCCGTCGGGAGCCCACCGTGGGTACAGGGTCTCGGCTTCACCGTGCGTGAGTTGGCGAGCAGAACCACCGTCGAGCGATTGGATCCAGATTTCCCTTTTTCCGCTCCGATGGGCGCAGAAGGCCACCTGACGACCATCGGGTGACCAGGCGGGGTGCCAGTCTGGCGTAGGATCTATGGTGAGTTGCTGCATCTCACCGCCGTTCGCCGGAAGCACCCACAGGTCAGGAGCCCCGCTGCGGTCAGAGCTGACGATGACCTTCTGGCCATCGCGGGACACGTCGAACTGCACCACAAAGGCATTATCAAAAGTCAGCTGCTGGGCATCGGACCACGTGGCCGCTCGATCGGAAAGGATCGGCACACGCCACACGTTGGCCACGACGCGGCCCTTGGTGTACGCGACCTGCCTTCCATCGGGCGACAGCACGGCCTCGAAGAGTTCCATTCCGGTTGTAACCTGATCGGCGGCACCTTCAGGTGTGCCACTCATCGTGATCCGCTGCTGCCAGAGGTCCATTGTTCCGCCGCGGTTTGACACAAAATAGAGAGTACGCGAGTCGGGGGACCAGCTCGGGGTCCACTCGATCATTCTCCCATCCGTGATCGGCGTGGCCGTACCGTCCTCCAGCCGCAAGAGCCAAAGGCGGTTGACCTGTGCGTTGTACGTGAGGGCGTCAACGTAGGCGAGGAACCGACCGTCCGGTGACCAGGTCAAATCCAGGCGCGTGTTGCCCGGTCGACCGGGAAGGAGCACGCGGCGCGTGCTTCCGTCCCGCAATGTGCGGCGCTCCAGCCATTGGCTGCCGCCGTCCGCGACAGGGTACGCGATCTCGGAGCCGTCGGGCGACCAGGCGGCGAGTGTGTCGCTGAAGTTCGCGTCACCTGGTCCAATCTTGCGGGCACCGCCGGCCAGCGCCGGCATGACGAAGAATCCCCCGCCGTCCCGGTTCGACCGAAACACGATCTGTCGTCCATCTGGCGACCAGCGTGACAATACATCTTCGCCGGAATAGTCGACCGTCCGGTTCACGGCCGGCCCGCCGCCTACCTGCGTGATCCAGATATCCCAATTCCCGCTCTGCGTCGACTCGTACGCCAAGAGGCGGCTATCGGGTGACCAGCTCGGATCCCGCTTCGCGCCTGTCGATGCCGCGACTCGTACGGGGTTCGCGAGCCGAAGCACCGCAAGCGCCGATTTCGTGCGCAGCCGCTCTAGTTGACGAGTGCCAGACGCGGCGCGCGCCCACGAACTTCGGGTGAGCGTCCACCAACTTGCGATCGCAGCGGTCACGCTCACGATGACGACGATCACGACTGTGAGCGAACGCCGCGTCCGAGGAACCCGCCGCTCACGAGCGGACGCTTCGAGCTGCATGCGCCGCGAGTTCCACCATGCGTCGAGCTGATCTCGGTGTGCGTAGACCGTTCCTTGCCGGCCGTGGGCGTGGCGGTGGACGGGAAGCCCTTCTTCCTTTTCCCAACGCTGGACAGTGCGGACGTCCCGCTTCAGATAGCTCGCGATTTCCTTCCAGGAATCAAGGCGGTCGCCGGCTGGGGGCTGGGACTGGGGACGAACGACCGGCGACGACACATCTGCCACTTGAAACCTCGCAGTGGGTGGTCACTGTCGCGGATGGCCGATTTTATCTCCGCAGGGTTCTCGTCTTCAATCGACGCGACAACGCGCGGCCTTCTCACAGGTACCGTTGCGGCTGTGTTGCGGACGGCGAACGGGAGCGCTGCAATGAAGACGCACGCCCCGCGCCGATATATGCGCCCGGCGCCTCTCTCGTCCGTTGGATGATCGACGTCTCACGCGACGCGGAGTCGGTCACGATCTGAGTACGGATCGATCTCGACAACGATGCGCTTGATCGTCGCGCTCGGCGCCTTGCGGCGACCCACGAGTTTCATCCGGATGAACCCGGCCGCCTCTAGCTTGGCCAACGTTCTGGTGAGATTCGGCTGGGCGCGCCCGGTCAGGGCCACCAATTCCGCCACAGATTGCGGCTTCTGATCGCGGATCAGAGAGAGCAGTCGCCGGTTAGCGGGTGTCAGCAGGCGAACGACCGCTTCCACGGAGTTGAAGCTGGTCTTGCGCGCATCGGACGAAGCCGGGCGTTCTCCCCGTGCGACCGCTTTCATGTCTTCCCGCAGTGCGCGGAGGTTCTGAACTCTGGCATGCTTCATTTTGACCTCTTTCGCTCTTCCTCTCCTGTGACGCGCAGCCCCACTCCGCGCTCTTGCAGCACGCGCTCGACTTCGTCAAAGAAGTCGTCGATTAACGTCTCGGCGTCCTTGAACACATACGGGCGGCCCGGATCCTTTTCGGTGCGATGCCAGTGATCGGTGCTCCTGCGGGGACGCCCAAGCCGAGAACCAGGGGGTCGCACATTGTGCGCATTATCGAATCCCACGAGGCGCCTGCCGTCCGGCGCGTGCAGCGTAAATGAGTAGGACAAACCATGCGGTCGTTCCGGGGTCGCCTCGATGCGCGTGATATCGAACTTGAGCCAGTAGCCCTTTTCTAGATGATGGATGCGCCCGTTGAACGCCAGCAGGAACTCGAGCCCATGGTTGGCCGCGCGACGATTCATATCATCTGACGATATGATAACACGGTTTCAGAGATGAGCGTTGCCTGTGTACGGATGCGCTCGGCGGTGGAGAAATAGTGGAGGCGGCGGGACCGGGTTCCGGCCTGCCGACCTGTCGATCCCTGTAATATTATCAAATATGATATCATTATGGGAAACAGTGGATGCTGACGGTTCGCGAGTACCTCACGAGCGAGGGCACCAGTCCGTATCGTGAGTGGCTCGACAGGCTCGACGTGAGCGTCAGGGCGCGAATTCAGGCGAGGGTCCTTCGATTCGAGATGGGAAATCTTGGCGACCACAAGAGTGTCGGCGCTGGAGTGTGGGAGGCGAGGTTAGACTTCGGGCCTGGCTATCGGCTCTATTTCGGTAAGGATGGGCCCATGGTCATCGTGCTCCTGATGGGTGGGAGTAAAGCCTCGCAGATCCGCGACGTCCGCCGTGCGCACGCGTGGTGGCGAGCATATGTGGAGGCGAAACGACATGGCTAGACGGAGTCGAGACTGGAACGTCGGACTCGCGGAGGATCTCCGGAGTCCGACATTTGCGCGCAAATTCCTCCTCGCCGCGATCGATGAGGGTGTGCCGATTCAAGCCGCCCTCGGCAAAGTAGTTCGAGCCATGGGGGTGAAGGAATTTGCCGCGAAGGTGCGAATGGCCAGCCCCAACGTGCTTCGTGCCATCAATCCTCGACACAATCCGACGCAGGAGACGCTGAATCGCTTACTGAAACCATTTCGCCTCAAGTTGAGCGTGGCGCGACTCGACGAACCCAGCGGCCGTCATGCGGCGTTATTCGTTCGCTAACGCCGAACAGCTGCAGCAGATCGTTCGAGACTCGTGGACTCCGGAAGACTGCAGAGCACTCAGATCATGTCAGAAGACGCCAGAGGACTGGAGGCGGCGGGAGTCGAGGCGAGGCAGTTCACCGAGATGGAGGACGCTGCCACCAAGGTCGAGCGCCAGGTCGGCAAGTCCGCAGTGGCGATACTTCTGGAGTCGAGGATCGGCGAGCAATCCGCCGCCCTAGTCACAGGCGCATCGGATAAGGGCACCTGGGCCCGGCTGCTCACCGTCGCGGTCGAGGGGCGGGTGGAACGCGGGTTCATCGATTTTCGGAGAGTCGACGCGAAGGGAGCAGGCACCTGGACGACACCATCGCATTCGTGAAGCCCTGGGTGACGATTCGCCGGCGGGGTGCTCGTTGTCGCCGTTCTGTACTGGGCACAGGCCGTCCTCGTGCCGTTCGCGCTCGCCGTCCTGCTCACGTTCGTCCTGACGCCTCCCGTCACCTGGCTTCAACGATGGGTCGGTCGGGTCCCTGCCGTGCTGCTGGTCGTCACGCTGGTGTTCGCGTCTCTCGGTCTCGCCGGCTGGGGTCTGACGTGGCAGATGGACCATCTGGCCGAAGACCTGCCCGGCTACCGGGCCAACATCCGAACGAAGATTGCCGACGTGCGCCTGGCGGGCAAGGGAGGCGCGGTCGAGAAGCTGCAGGAGATGCTGGAGGGCATCAAGACCGATCTGGAACGTCGGAGGCACCGAAAGGCACCGTGTCGCGGCCCCTCGTGGTGGCCTCGAACCAGGTGACCGGGTTTCTCGGCTTCGCGTGGCTCGGGCCCGTCGTCGGGCCGCTGAGCACGGCGGGGTTCGTCGCGGCGATGGTCATCTTCATGCTGCTCGAACGCCGCGACCTGCGGGATCGCCTGATCGGGCTGATCGGGCACGGACAGCTCGCCACGACCACGAAGGCGTTCGACGAGGCCGGAAGTCGCGTCAGCCGGCAGCTGTTGATGCAGTCGCTCGTGAGCCTGCTGTACGGCATCGCGGTCTTCGTCGGACTGTACTGTCCTCGACGTCCCGTACCCTTGGTCTGGGCGACGCTCGGTGCGGCGCTTCGATTCATCCCGTACCTCGGTCCCGTGCTCGCCGCCGGCGCGCCGATCCTCGTCAGCCTCGCGGCCCTGGAGGGGTGGACCGGTCCGTTGATCGTGCTCGCCTTGTTCGTCGTCCTCGAGCTGTTCACGAATCTCGTGCTCGAAACGGTGCTGTATGCCGGGGCGGTCGGCGTCTCGCAGGTGGTGCTGCTCGTGTCCGTCGCGTTCTGGACGTGGCTGTGGGGACCGCTCGGGTTGCTGATGGCCTCGCCGCTGACGGTGTGCCTCGTCGTGCTCGGCAAGCACGTGCCCGGCCTCGAGTTCGTCGGCATGCTGATGGACGATACGCCGGCGCTCGCACCGGAGTACGGCTTCTATCAGCGCCTGGTGGCTCGCGACCAGAGCGAGGCGGCCGAACTGATCGACAGCCACATCAAGACCGAGCCACCGGCATCGGTCTACGACGCGCTGCTGCTGCCGGCACTCAGTTATGCCGAGCGCGACCGTCTGGAGCACCGGCTCTCCCCGGAAGAAGAAGCGGCGGTGATCGAGGCGACGCGGGAGCTGATCGCGGACGCGGCCGAGATTCATCCGTCGCCACGCGTCGACGGCAGTCACCCGCCGCGGCCGCCGAACCCTCGGTCCTGGGACCGCGCGAGCCGCTGCGTGTGCTGGGCTACGCGGTCAACGGGGTCGCCGATGAAGTGGCGCTGGCGATGCTGGCACATCTGCTGGACGATCTGCCGATCACCATGGAGATCACCGGCACGCGCATGCAGGCGGCGGAGCTGGTGTCGTTGGTCAGAGACCGACAGTGTCTCCGTCGTGTGCTTCGCCGATCTGCCCCCCAGCTCGTCGTCGAAGACACGGTATCTCGTGAGGCGACTCCGCTCGGCACTGCCCGAGTTGCGAATCGCGGTGGGACGATGGGGACCGCCGGCGCTGGCGGACGAGAGCTCGCAGACCGCTGCTGGACGCGGGCGCCAATCACGTCGCCATCGCTGCTGGTCGAGAGTCGGAACTACCTCGGCGGCCTCCTGGAGATGCCGCGCGTGCCCGTCCCGACATCGGCCCTCGATCGCCAGGCGTGAGGTGCGCGGTTTAGGACAGACGCCTCAGCTCGCTGCCTGCTAGGGTTGACAGTAGTTGCCCTTACTTTTCCTTGCTGAACCAAGGCGGGACCGTCATGACCAGACCTTCACAGATCGTTGCGCTCGCCGTGATGTTGACGCTCGCGGGTGTCGGCGCCACGGCGGCGGCACAGCCGCAGCCCACTCGCGCCAGCGATCAACAGGTTGAAGACCTGCTGGCCCGGATGCACGCGGACATCGACACCTTTCGTTCGAGTCTGGATCGGGCGATCGATCGCGATCCGATCAACGGCACACGGGCGGAAGAGGACATCAACCGCGCCGTGAAGGACTTCAAGGAGGCGGCCGATCGCCTGAAGGATCGCGCGCACGACCGCCAGGCCGGCACTGTCGATGCCGAAGACGTGCTGAGACGCGCGTCCGTCATCGACGCCTTCATGACCGCCAACACCCTGGACACCGCTGTCCAGCGCGATTGGCAGACGCTGCGGGGCGAGCTCGACCAATTGGCGCGCGCGTACGGTGTGTCCTCGCGCTGGGCCGGTCCGCAGTACGTGAAGGCGCGTGCCAGCGACCAGCAGGTCAAGGACCTGCTGACGCGGACGAAGAAGGACGCCGATCGGTTCCGCAAGAGTCTCGACAAGGCGCTGGATCGGAGCCGGCTCGATGGGTCTCGAGAGGAGGACGACATCGACCGGTTCGTGACCGACTTCGCCGACACGACGGACCACCTGAGCGATCACTTCAACCGCCACCAGGTCGTCACGCATGACATCGACGAGGTCCTCCGGCGGGGCGTGAGCATCGACCGCTTCATGCAGCGGCAGCAGTTGGACGCCACGGCCGAAAACGACTGGCTCACGGTCCGCCGCGATCTCGATCAGCTGGCGCAGTCCTACAACCTGGCGTGGAACTGGAACAGCCCGACATACACGCCGGACGCGCGGCAGCCGGAAATCTATCGCCAGCTCACGGGGACCTACCAACTCGATCGCAGCCGGGGCGACGATCCGCGCCGGGCGGCTGAACAGGCGACGCACGCGCTACCTGCCAATCAGCGGCAGGCCGTCTCCGAGCGCCTCATGGAGCGGCTGAGCGCGCCGGAGACGCTGGCGATCGAGCGCAACGACCGCACGGTGACCCTGGCGTCGTCGAGTGGAAGGCCCGTCACCTTCGAGGCGGACGGCACGATTCGCGCGGAGCGCGGCTATCCCGGCGGCACCGCCAACACCCGCGCCACTCTGTTCGGCGATCAGTTGGTGGTGACGACGACCGGAACGGGAGGGAGCGATTACCAGGTCACCTTCGAGCCGATGGACGGCCGGCCGTGAGCTGCAGGTGACGCGGCGCATCCTCGACGACTCGCTCCGTCAGCCGGTGACCGTGCAGAGCTTCTATCGACGCTCGTCGGACGAGGCCCGCTGGGATGTCTATTCCGCCGCTGGAAGATATCCCGCGCCGTACGGCGCGCCGGGGTACGACGTCGGCGTGCCAGACGGTACCCGGCTCGTGGCCACGCTCGACAGCGCTCTCAGCACACGCACCGCTCGGGCCGAGGACCGCTTCACCCTCACCACGCGCAGTCCATCGCCGTATGAGGGGGCCGTCATCGAAGGCACCGTGTCGAGTGCGAACCCATCGGATCGATTCAGCGGCCGGGCCGAGATGACCTTGAACTTCGAGACCATCCGGATGCGCGACGGCCGATCGTATCCCTTTGCCGGCACCCTGGAAACCATCCGCACGCCTTCTGGAGACACGCTCCACGTGGAGAGCGGCGCGACGGTCGGGGACGACAGCCAGACGGCCAAGACCGTTGAGCGGAGCGCGATCGGCGCAGCCGTCGGCGCCATCGTCGGCGCCATCGCCGGCGGCGGCAAGGGCGCCGCTATCGGCGCCGCCGTCGGGGCGGGCGGTGGCGCGGGAACCGTCATCGTCCAGGGACGCGACCAGCTGGACCTCGAGCGCGGCACAGAGCTGACGATCATCTCGACCCGTGCGAGGCTTCCGACCTCCCGGTGACTCGTCCTGGCCGGCAGAGCGGGGCCTCAACCTCTGGAATGCTGGCGATGTACCCCTGTTCCCGAGTGCACAGCGCGCCAGCATCCTGATGAGGCACATCATCAAGGCCTTCCTTGACGTCGCAGGGGTCCGGAAGACAATCCAGCACTACCGCCCGCGGCGACGCCACTTCACCCAGGGGCAAAAGGACAAGTAGCTATTCGTCCCTACAGTCTGCCTGTCAATAACAAGATGAGCAGTATGAGAAGAATCAGCCCGCCAAGACTCCCCCCGATTCTGGGGCCGCCTACGTAAAAACCGCCTCCACCGAACACCAGCAGAAGGATGATCAGCAGAACTAAGAGATTCATCGTGCACTCCTCTCGAATGTCCGTCGAGCGATCATGACTCGACCTCAACCCTGGACTATATGCCAAGATTTCGTTGCCTGGGCTGTTCGAATTCGCACGTAACAGACACCGTGGGAGTCGAAATTGGTGATGACGCGCGATTTCTGGTGGTAAGCGATTGAACGCGCAGTGGTTCGAGTGCTCCCCAGTGCTTCTGCAGTCTCCTCCAGTCGACCCCAGTCGTGGAGAAATAGTGGAGGCGGCGGGACAGGGTTCCCGCCGCCTCGCGATAAGTACACTCGCGACATCCACGAATCGCGCTGAGGGGAATTGTGGAGGCGGTGGAACGAAACGGCCCCACGCGGACTCTGGCTGGATCAGTCATACAAGAACTTGTATACTGACGGAGCGTGCCCCATGCCGGACAAGCCGCTGATCTTGCTCGGCAGCTCGCGCCGTGACCTGCGAGCCTTCCCGGCTCAAGTGCGGCGAACTGGCTGGCTTCCAGCTCCGCCGCGTGCAGCAGGGGCTGGAGCCTGACGACTGGAAGCCGATGCCGACGGTCGGACCGGGAGTCCGGGAGATCCGGATTCACGTGCGCGGGGAACACCGGGTGTTCTACGTCGCGACGCGGACAGAGGCGATCTATGTCCTTCACGCGTTTGAGAAGAGGACACGGAAGACGGCCGCACGCGATCTGGAGATCGGTCGCTCTCGGTTCCGCGCCTTAGGGAAGCTGAGGCAGCACCATGGCTAAGACGAACACGGTCAGGGTCACTCCGTCCACCGGCAATGTCTTCCGAGACCTCGGCTTCTCTAAGGAGGAGTCTGAGCACCTCCTGGTCCGTGCCGACTTGCTCATTCAGGTTCAGAAGGCCATTTCGTCAAGAAGGCTGAAGCAGGCCGAGGCGGCGAAGTTGCTTCGGGTCACGCAGCCCAGGGTGAGCGATCTGCTTCGCGGACGGATCGACCTGTTCAGCACCGACGCCCTGATCGACATGTTGGCACGGCTGGGCGTCGGCGTTCGGCTCGTCGTGAAGCACGGCAAGGCACGGAAGGTCGCGTGATGGCCGCACGACAGGCACGCAAACAACCGTCAAAATCCTCGCGATCGTCGGCACAGCGGAGGCGCAGGCATATGGCCCTCCCGACTCGGCACGTGACGCTTCTCACGGAATGACGCGAAACGAGTCCAGGAAACGCTGCGCCTCCGGATCGGGTTCCGGTGCCGAGGCGAACAAATCATATTCCCGTGCCGCGACGACGAAGATCCGCACGCGCCACACGCGTCTGCCATTGCTATAGTGCACTTCGCGTCCAGCGAGACCGCGCACAGCGACTGGGTTTTCGTGCGTCATCGCTGCGCTGAGTTCGCGGCTGATGCCGTCGCGACGCGCGTCAATCCAGGCGGTGGTTTCAAGTGAGGGCACGACCGAAGGACGGTCGAACCACGCGACCGTGTAGCGCTTGACAAGGTCGAGTTGCACGAAGGTCTCGCGAGCGATGACCGGGCCTGCGGGCGTTTCATAGCGCTCTTCGCGGGGTATCGGCAGTCGGGGTAGCTCCACTGAGAATCGGGCGTTCCTTTCCGTGACCTGCGTCCAGTGTCGCGTATGGCTGACAGACGTGTAGACCGTCGCGGCCAACGATAGCAGCACTCCCATGAACCATGCGAAGAGCACCGCTATCGTGGACATGAAGCCCGGTGCGGGCCGCGCCGCTTCGACGATCTCCTCCATCGCGTTGGCAATCTGACGCGGCTTGTCGCGCAACTGTTCTGGGATGGCGTCCCGGCCGAGTTGGAACACGGTCCGACCATCCCCGTCGTTCAGTTGAGTGGCGTCGGCATCCAGGTTCTTACTGTGGCGACGCCACGCGTGTGCCGCGCGGAGAATGCGGTAACGATGTGGGATGGTCGCCAGACCGAAATATGCGAAGACAGCCAGCAGCCACTCTTGCAGCGAGAGTCCGAGGATCAGCAGCAGGGCTCCCGCCAGGATCAGAAATGTTATTTCCAGGTGACGATGTCGTGAGAACAACGCTCGTTGAAAGAGGCGCCCACCATCGAGCCCACCAAGGGGAAGCAGATTGAATCCGTTGAGCAACACGAGCACGAACCCAAAATCTCGCCACAAGGAGTCTCCCCGAAGTAGAGCCAGGATCAGGAAGACCACTCCGAGCAGGATGCCGGGCAGCGGACCCAGTAGTAGCACGACCGCTTCCTTCCACGCGGCTCGGCCACCAGGTCGTCCATAGACCGCCGCGCCAAAGAAGGGAATGAAGAACATCTTGACGTCGCGGTACCCGAAGAGCCGCATCCCCAACCAGTGTCCGCCTTCATGAATGAACAACGCCGCGACGATGAACGCGAGATTCCGTAGAGAACCGCCGCCTCCCATCTGAACGGCGACGAAGATGGCCAGCGATCCGATGAGCAGCAGCGCGGACAGGTGTGGTTTTGCGGGCACGGTCAAGGCGAGGCGCGCGTCTTGAAATTGCTGCTCGAGTTCAGAATCGTCGACGCTGGCGGCCGCACGCCACGCCACACCCGCAGGCAATCCCGACGCCTCCGGTTGTTCCAAGGCTCTGATGCTATAAGGATTGGTCAGCTGTTGATTGATGTGGCGAGGGAGCGGCTCACCGCAGTGAGTACACCAGGCATACGGATGGGCAAGAGGTATCTCGATCTTGCAGCGGCTGCATGCGGTCGGGGAGTCGGTCATCGTGGTGACAGCACCGTGTATTCGGACTTCAAAAGAACACCGCACCCTCGCCCCGCTCGGCAATCAGACGGTTGAAATGTTCGACGATCTTGTCGCGACGAGTCATGAGGGCCTTGACTGCCGATTCGGAGAGATGATTGCCGGTTTTGTCCTGAACGCCCGCTTCAGTGAGCTCTTTGACCCGCGCGAACAGCTGTCGATCGCACCTGGTCAAATCCTTCTCGCTTGGCAGGTCCGGCCACAGTCGAAAGGCGCGGGTGAAATCGATCATCCACACCTTCCAGTCGTTGGTGATCAGCACGTTCGTCAGATTGCGGTCGGTATCGTAGACGAGCTGCGAGAAGACCCTCATGCGATAGAACTGCTTGTTCCATCCGTCAGTGTCTGGAGGCCTGGTCTTCTTTTTCAGGCGTTGCCCCTCATCCATCATCACGTCATCGACCCACCACATGAGCGATCCGTCCTTACCATCCCACCGACGCTCGACGGTTACTGGCATCATCGAATCGAGGCCCAGTAGTTCAGCGAGTGCGTACGCCGCAATGTTGTAGTGGTACGAATCGACGAAGTTCAGCTCGCTCTTCGCCTTGTCGAAGGTCTTCATGCTCTTCCGCTCGTCGATTGGCTGGAACGACGCATCGTGTGTATGTGTGCCATTGCTCAACGTGAGGCGCCACGGGCGTGTGACACCCTTGTTCAAACGGGCGCTGCGTGTTACGCCTGCCGTGAGGAGAAACTGTTGTTTCTCCGCTTTCGTGAGTTCTGCTTGCGCAGCTGCGCTGGGCACCGTTCCAAGAGAGAAACAGCAGGCCAAGAGGACTAGTGAGGGGCCGCCTAGCGCAATGCATCAGAAACTCCCTCCTGCCGGTTGATGAACAAGACGAGTTACATTTGCCCTTGACGGAGCCGGCGAGAGCCGACAGAATTCAGCGGTCTCGCGCGGGTGATCGCCGCTGTCACGTGACGGAAACCAAGTGCACATCACTGGGTGAAATTTGCATGTTACTTTCGGCGACGTAAGCTTCGACGACGGCGCCCGGCAGGTTTGCCGCGGGGCACGCGAGATCCATCTCACCCGAAAGGCGTTCGATCTTCTCGCATTTCTGCTGGGACGTCGGCCGAACGCAGTACCCAAGGAAGTGATTCACGCTCACCTCTGGCCAGGCACGTTCGTGTCCGAGGCCAACCTCCAGAGCCTTATCTCGGAAATCCGCGACGCGATTGGCGACAACGCTCGAAAGCCGCGCTTTATCCGGACCGTGCACGGGGTCGGCTACGCCTTCATCGGAACGCCGGTCGAGGATGCGCGACTAGCGAGCGAGAATCCCGCGCGCGGCGTCCGGGCGTGGCTCATTGGCGAGATGGGGCGAGTGCCTCTTCTCGAAGGCGAAGTCGTCCTCGGCCGCGGTGCGGATGACGTCATCGAGTTCGACTCCCCGACGGTATCACGCCGTCACGCGCGTATTCTTGTCGGCGAACAGATCACGCTCGAGGACCTGGGAAGCAAGAATGGCACATTCGTGCGGGACCGCTCGGTGAAGCAACCCGTTCGGCTTTCTGACGGTGATCGAATTCGAATCGGATCGTTCCTGCTGACCTTCAGGGCCAGGTCTTCCGCACGTCAGACCAAAACCGCATCGACCGAGCCCTCACGGAGACAACATCGGCCGAAGTGATCGCGTCGGGAGCATGCTGGCCTACTCGCCGGCCTTCTGACAGAGGCACTTCGCGAGCGAGTTCTCGCGGCTTGAGGTTCGAGCGGCGCCGGATCGCCGGAAGCTCCATGCCATTCCGACGCTGATCCCGCGGTCCACGGCGTGCGTGTTCCGGCCTGCCACAGTCCTCGAGAAGGCGCCAAAAAGATCGATGGACTCGCTGACTGAGAAAGCGGCCCCGCCTCCCACGTTGAGTTCGTCAATCCGCGAGACGCGATCGTGGTTGAGCCAGATCTGAGGTGGAAGGACCGCGCGAGATTGGAGCGTCAAATCGATGCCGTTATGTCCGAGTCGGCCGGAGGCAGAACCAAACACTCGGATGGCCGGCGTGAGGAAGTACGCGAGCTCTGCTCCCGCCTCACTGTGGAGTGGAGTGAAGCCGACGACCCGTTCGGCAACGCCGAAGGCGTACCGACCCTGCAAGACCAGACCCTGGTTCGCGAATAGCTTGCCCACCGTTACGCCCGCCAGCATCTCCCGCACGCGCCGTCCCGCCGCCGCATGTGCATAGTAAGAGTAGTCACCGCTCGGGAGGACACTGCCGACGAACGGCGTGACCACCACCGGGCCCCGCACCACGTTGTACCTCACGCCGATCCGAAAGTCTTGCGCTGTTGTATGCCAGCTCCCGTCGTCGATCGTGATCGGCTGGTGTGGAAAGGCGCCCCTGTACCTTGTCATGATGACCGGCAGACTGGCGGTCACCGCGAGCCGATCCGACACGCCGTAGGTGACATCGAAGAGAAACGACGTCGAATCGATATGTCCCCGATCGTAGCGTTCCGTCGGCAACAGGTGATCTCGAACGAGTACGTTCGTGACGAGGAAGGAAACGCTTCCTTCACCTTTTGGCGGAACCCATGCCTGCGCCTCCGCTCCGGCTGAAGAAGAGTGGAGCACGAGCGCGATGGCACTGGCGCGAAGCGCGAGTCCGGCGGCGACGCGCATGGCGTCCTCCTTCCGCGTTAGTTCCGGTGGGCCGGGAGGCCTGCGGTCGCGCGGGCTTTCATCGTGTCTTCGATTTCGGAGAGGAAGCGCCCGGTCTTGTCGGATGCCTTCAGACGGCACACGAGTGGTTTCGGGAGGAGAGGCAGCTGAGCTGCGTCGGCTGCAACGGGGACAACGGTCGGCCTCGAGGGCGCCTCTACGGCGTCTGCCACGACCGCCGCGGCTTGAGGAACCTCGGCCAGCACGATGTCGACGTTGCCCGCGCGGAAGGCTTGCGCGAGCTCCGCAGGGCTCGCCACGACGATCACGCGATGGCCGGCCTGCTTGATGTTTTTCTGGAGTTGCTCGTTCCGAATACCCTTGCCCGTGGCAGCTGCACCTTGGGTGTACATCAGGACGGTTCCTGGGTACAGTGACGCGTACGCCCGGTTGAAACGGTCGCCGCGTCCGACCAGGAAGAACTTGTCGCCGCAGGCTTGGACGACATTCCAGGCAGACGGTAGGGTCGCGAGGACGACGGCAAGAATCAAGACTCGTCGCATGGCTCCCTCCTCTGACAGTTCCAGACTATATGCCTCCCATGAACGAAAGTCCTTGGAAAGTTCTAAGTTTCTTCTGGACACTCCCGTGCCGAGAACAGACGCACAGCTAATGGGTTAGCGGCCTCCACGTTGAAAGGGCCACAACGTGCGCAGCCATCCTTGCGGCGGCTCGAACCCATCGAGCACCCAGATGTCCGACCTAGCCCGGGCAATGGAAGTCAAAAAGCCATCGTTCCCCGCGCGGCTGAACCCTCGAATGGGCTGCGAAGCTGGCGGAATTACCCCAAGGTCGGCCTTGAGAATCGTCTCCTTGCCAGTGGCGATGTCCATCGAAACCAGCATGTAATGGCGCGGTGTCTCGGACTCCCGCAATCCGTATACGCGTAAACCATTGGATGCCCAGCCATGGGCGATCCAGGAATCTTCGCTAATGACCCGTGTGTCCTTGCCGTCTGGACTTAGGATGACCAGCCCTTCCTCGGTTTCACACAAAAGCCAGCGTCCGTCAGGTGACCAATCTGGACGAGAGAACCCCACAACATTGTCGCGGAGGATCTGCGTCGCTCCACCGCCGACCGGTGTTCGTGCAAGCGCCATCCGACCTTCTTTGATGCGCTGGACAAACGCGATCCAGGTACCGTCGGGAGACCAGGAGGGCGCGTCCTGATAAAACGGGCCCGCCGCGAGTTGGACTGGCGGTCCCGCGGCAGCCACTGTCGAGATCCAAATCCTGTATCCCGTCTGCTCTCCGAGTCGCTGATAGGCGATGCGTTGCCCGTCAGGCGAGAAAGATGGAGCGCCGAGTGCCCAGGTCTGCTCGCTGCCAAACTGGTCCGCCGTCACCAATGGGCGTTCCCACTGGCCCTGAAGGCTGCGCAGCCAGATCTGCACCGGCCCGTTCCGATCGGAGACGAAGACATATTGGGTGCGGTCCGGCGCCATGGCCGGATCGAGCTCGTTGCGAGAGGTCACGACGATCGGGCGCGCGGCCGATCCGTCGAGAGGGATCTCGATCACGTCGAAGTCGACCGCTTCAGAAGTGAATGCAACGCGTCGTCCATCCCGCGTTACGGCAGGCCGGCTCTCGCTACCCGGTGTAGTCGTCAGTGCTGCGCGGTCGCCACCTTCGGTATCCATGACCCAGAGGTGTGTGCCCTGCGCGCTCTCCTCTCCGAGAGAGACTACAACGTGTCGCGAGTCGGGCAGCCAGTCGAACATCGGCGGTGCGTATGCGGCGCCCGCCGGCGATTGAGGCACTTCCGACGGCTCTCCAGCCGGCCACGGGACAACCCAGAATGCGGTTTCAGGTGTACCCGTGCCCACAGGGCTCTCGGTCATCCAGCTATACGTCCATACCAGAAGCTTCGAGCCGTCAGGTGCAAAGCGGGGCGCGCCGTCGAAGAACGGACGCTTGCCGAAGACGCCGCGGGTGATGCGTTGGGGTGTCGCGGTGAGCGGCGACGACACCCAAAGTTCCCGGTTGCTTAGCTGGTCTGATGGCGATCGAAAAAAGACGAGCGTATGGCCATCGGGTGAGATGGTCGCATGCGCTGCATTCTCCATGACGAGATCGGGCGATCCGCCGGCTGCACTGACGGACCAGAGGCTCTCCCATTCAAGGGCAAGGGAGTGATAGAAGATGCGGGTGCCGTCGGGGGACCAGAACGGGTCGTTGCAGTCGAATCGGGACTCGGTGACCTGTCCCCGCAACGACGACGCGACGTTGCGTGTGAACACCTGCAGAATCCCATCGACCTGCGAGACGTAGGCGATCGTCTTGCCGTCGGGCGACCACGCGGGTGCTCCCTGAAACGCGGCGTCGGTGACGAGGGGCGTGAACTTATACATCGACAAGGGTGGGACGTTGCGGAGGAATCCACCAACCGCCGCGGTGATGATCAAGAGGCCGGTAGTAACGGCTGCCACAACGAATCGTCTGCGATTGGTCGTGGGCCGGGGCGCGGTCTCGAGGGCGCCGAGGGCGGAGAGGCGGCTGCGCAGGGACGCGAGGTCGTGAGCGAGGTCGCGCGTGGACGCATACCGGTCGGCGGGTTCTTTGGCCAGACACCGGTCGATCAGCCACCACAGTAAGGGGGGCACCCCCGGACAGAAGTCCGTCAGCGGCCGGGCGTCGTCGCCGATAATTGCCGAGAGGGTCTGCACGGAAGTGTCCCTACGGAACGCGTGCACACCCGCCGCCATCTCGTAGAGGACAAGGCCGAGCGAGAACTGATCGGATCGAAAGTCGACTTTCCCACCTCGCGCCTGCTCGGGACTCATGTAGGGCACCGTACCCATGACGAGCCCGGCCTCGGTCTGGGTCGCGGGGACTGTGCTCAGACTGGCGCCGCCAGTGGGGGCTAGCACTTTGGCCAACCCAAAGTCCACGATCTTGACGCGGCCTTCGCGCGTCACCATCACGTTCTCGGGCTTCAAATCCCGGTGCACGATGCCCGCCTCGTGAGCTGCGGCGAGGCCGTCCGCCATTTGCGACGCTAGCGTGAGGAGTCGCTTGACCGGCACTGGGCCGCGCTCCATCTCCTCGCGTAGCGTGAATCCGTCGACTAACTCCGAGACTAAATAGTGGACGCCATTGTCGGCGCCTACGTCGTAGACGGCGAGAATATTCGGATGATTCAGTGCACCGGCGGCCTGAGCTTCCTGAGCAAATCGCCGTTGGCGTTCTGGATCGGCGAGCGCAGAAGGGAGGATCTTCAACGCGACGTCGCGTGCCAGCCGTGCGTCCCGGGCCCGATACACTTCACCCATGCCGCCCGCGCCCAGCGGCGCGACGATCTCGTAGGGGCCGATGCGCGTGGGCGACGCGGCGTTCGACATAGTTCACTAGCGGCACGAACGAACCTGACGACAGGAACCTCTATTCTGAGGGGAGGTGGGGTAAAAGCTACGTCCCGCCCGGAAGGAAGTCAATCTGTTCAGGCTGGATTGCGCCGCGGCCGGATGAAGTCGAGACGGTCCCTTCTGCTGATCGTCCCCATCCATCACCACAGTTTGAATTCTTACCGAACACTAAGAAGGGTCAACCTCTTTAACATTACAAATGGCGGTCCGGTTTCATCAACAGCCTGATTGAAAAGGGCCAATCAAGCCCCAGCCGAGCGAATCTGGATCACTAGTCTGAAAGGTGCACAGGGATCTGACGTGTTTGGGACGTGCCCCGAAGTCCGTGGTAACTTGGGGACTATTCTGGCAGCGATTACATTGCTGCGGTTCCCCACTTTTCGCTCTGATCAATCGACCCTCCCGGGAATAGATCCCCCCCGAAGGCCGACGCTACCGGCCCACAGTACGTGGGGGGGACAAGTCATCCATGCTTTGTATCGCATTTTCCCTGCTGCGCTCCTGCCAATCATGCTGGTCGCCTCGCTAGACTTCGGGGTTACGACGGACGAGCAACTGCGACAGCTGCACGGCGAAGCGGTGGTTCGGTACTACACGTCGGGTCTTCGTGATCGGTCTGCGATCGAGGAGCCGGGCGCAGGCGTCCTGCATGGAGGCTTGTTCGACGTCGCGTGTGTCGTCTTCCAGGATGTGCTTCCGGGAGACGATTATATGATCCGTCATTTCGTCAACGCGGTCTTCGGCTGGCTTGGGATCTGGATTTCGGGTTTGGTTGCGTCGCGCGCGTTCGGCCGCACCGGCGCGGGCCTACTTGGAATGGTCCTGCTGGCCATCTCGCCCCATTACTTCGCGGCGTCGATGAACAACCCCAAAGACCTGCCGTTTGCCGCAATGACGATGGTGGCCTTGTACTTCTTGCTCAACGTCTCTAGCCGCCCGCCCTATCTGTCATGGCGACTCGTGGCCATCCTGGGCGTCGCCGTTGCGCTTGCAATCAACGTGCGCTCGGGTGGCATCCTCTATATCGGCTATCTGGGACTCCTGACCCTAACCCTCGCGGCGAGATCCAGGGACAGATCATTGCGAAATGTCATCTCGCCACTCCTGCGCGTTGGAGTGGTAGCGGTCCTGTCGCTCGTGCTCGGCACCATTTTCTGGCCGTGGGCGCAACAGCAACCCTTCGTCCGGCCGATTGTCGGGCTCGTCGTGCTGTCGCGCTTTCCGTTTTACACCGGCCAGGCGCTGTTGAACGGGCGCCATTTTCTAGCGACGAGTGCTCCGGCGAGTTACCTGCCCGAGTATTTCGCCGTCACCACCCCCCCAGTCGTCCTCATCGGCGCCATGCTCTCACTGCTCCTGATTCGGACCGACAGGAAATGGGCGATTGGTGGCCTCTGGTTCGTCACGCTGTTTCCAGTGGTCTCTGGGATGGTGCGAGGGTCGACGGAGTACCACGGCATCAGACACATGCTCTTCATCTACCCTCCACTCGTGGTGCTTGGTGCCGGCGGATGGATTGCACTCCTCGAGTGGTTCAACACGATCTCGTGGAAGCTAGTGGTCGTCGCGATGCTGGGTGTGGGAATCGCTGAGCCAGTCAGCTTTCAGTTTCGAAATCACCCCAATCAAGGCGTTTATTACAACGTCCTGGTCGGTGGGCCGAGCGGGGCGGGAGGTCGTTACGACCTCGATTACTGGCGCAACAGCCTTTTTCAGGCGGTGAATTGGGTATCGACGCTTTCAACAGATCCCCGGCATCCCATCCTCATTGCTGGTGAACCGACTTTCATCGTGAGGGCTGACGCCGCCAGATTCCCAACGGTGGCATTCGTGCCCCTTGGTGCGCGGCTTCATCACTTGCAGGTCAAGTCACTGCCGAGTCTGTCCGCCAAGTCGGGTCCGATCGAAGGAGGCCTGTTGTCGGTCGATGGCAATGATCGGCTTGTCGTCAAAGTCATCAGAACCGCCGATCGCACGCCGCTCTGCGTGGTGCTCTCTGGTCCTCAGTACGACGAGATCGCGGGCAGACTGCACATTTCATCGGGCCCGACACGGAAGAATCGACCGAATCACGAAAAGAAGCACAAGACGAGACAAAGGGTTTCGCCCGCCGCGCGCGGTACTGTTCGGATCGGACGTCCGAATGCAGAGCTGACGCCGAAGCCCGACGGTAATTCGACCTTGGAGACAAGCTCCGAGGATCCGCCGTCAGGCCCGGGAGAATAGTGGAGACGGCGGAAAAATCGACCTAAATGTGTCGATTTCCTAAGGAAATTGGTGGAGGCGGCGGGACACGGTTCCCGCTGCCTTCACGTTCTCCCTGTCCTCGTGTCGCTTATTCAGCCATCGGGCTGCGCCGTGCCGCGTGACCGGATCGTCCGCGGCGAGTCGGTCGTGCCCGAGAAACCGTGCCACGGCGTTCGAGCAGGTGAGGCCGCCTCGCCGCGAGATGGAGCAACACCAGGGCCGGGCCCTCGGGCGTGCGTCGGCCCCCTTCCCACGCCTGCACCAGCTTGGTGCTCACGTTCAGGTACCGCGCAAACACCGCCTGCGACGCACGGAGCGCCGCGCGCACGCGCTTGACCGCGCGGCCGTTCAGCGGTTTGGGCGGCAGTGGAAGCGTCGTGGTCCGGAGGCTCCGTTTGCCCCGGGCGTGTTCGAGCGCTTCGTGGGCCGACCCCATCAGTTCGGTAAACATGTCCTTCTTCATGGCCCGTCTCCCGTGTCGGTGTTCATGACTCCTGCTTGATGCGCGCCACAATGTCTCGGAGCTGGCGTTTCTGCTCGGCCGAGAGCGTGCTCGCCTCGTTCTTGCTGTAGACGTAGAGCAGGTAGATCACGCGCTTGTGTCGGAGCCAGAGATAGTGGGCCCGCGCGCCGCCTCGCGTCCCTTTGCCGCGGGTGGGATCGCCCAAACGGATCTTTCGCAAGCCGCTCGTGCCTGGCTCCACATCGCCTGCCTCTGGGTTCTCCAGCAAGCGGAACTGCAGGTCCCTCAGAGACTCCTCGAGGCCGAGTGCCGCCAGGCACTTCGTAAAGGCGGTCGTTTCGACGAAGGTGAGCCACTCAGCCCTCTCCACTACAGAGGAGTATACTACATGGTAGTACGTGGAAAAAAACCAGATGTGCCGTTGAGCACCTTCGCCCAACCGGCTTTGGGCTTCAGATTGGGAATGTGTCGCGTGTGGGAGGCGCGTTTGGATTTCGGACCTGGCTATCGGCTCTACTGGAACGTCGAACTCGCGGAGGATCTCGGGAGTCCGACATTTGCGCCCAAATTCCTCCTCGCCGCGATCGATGAGGGTGTGCGATTCACGCCGCCCTCGGCAGAGTGGTCCAAGCCATGGGGGTGAAGGAAATTTGTTGTGAAGGTGCGAATGGCCAGCCCCAACGTGCTTCGTGCGATCAATCCTCGACACGATCCGACGCAGGAGACGCTGAATCGCTTGCTGAAACCGTTCGGTCTCAAATTGAGCGTGGCGCGTCCCGACGAGCCGACCGGCCGTCATGCGGCGTGATCATTTTCCGGCAAGCAGCTGCTACGGATCGTTCGAGACCTGTAAACTCGGGAGTACTGCAGAGCACTCCAGATCACGTCAGGAGACGCCAGAGGACTGGAGGCGGCGGAACAGGGTGCCCGCCGCCACTCTACGCATGCGCCTCTTCCATGCGTTTCAGCGACGGCAGTTTCTTGATCGCCTTTCCGTTCTTGGCTTCGGCAAGCCGAATCTCATACAGACTCTGCAGATTGAGCCAGAACTGTGGGGTTGTGCCAAAAAAGTGCGCGAGGCGCAGCGCCGTGTCCCCGGAAATCGCGCGCTGGCCATTGAGGATCGACGTGACGCGATTCGTCGGCACCTTTAATCGGCGCGCGAGTTCTGCGGCGCTCACCCCGAGCGCGTCGAGCTCCTCGGCGAGGTGTTCTCCAGGATGAATGGCGCGACGGGTCATGGGTGCTCCTCAGTGGTAGTCGACCATCTCGACGTGCGTGGGGCCAGGCGATTTGTCCGGCCACTCAAAGCAGATGCGCCACTTATCGTTCACGCGGATGCTGTACTGGCCCTTCCGATGACCCTTCAACGCTTCGAAGCGGTTGCCCGGTAGGGCGGCCAAGTCCTCGAGGACATGAGCGGCTTCAAGGCGATCCAGCTTCAGCCGAGCAGGCCGCTCGATGCCCGAGAAGGCGTTCACGCGCTTCCCGGCGGCGAAGTCAGCCGTGCGCTTATCGCGGTAGCTGACAATCATCGTCGAGCGTATTCTCGCACAGAATTATGCATTACGTCACGCATAACGATCGCGTGGCGCGCGCAGATTTGAACGCCCTTCAGATCGTAGGTGCGGCTGCCCACGATTCTGGGCTTGTCTGAGGCGTTCTCGATCTATAGAGGCTGTTCCGACCCGGGAGCACTGCGGAGCACTCCGGAGGACGTCGGGAGACGCCAGAGGACTGGAGGCAGCGGGAGTCGAGCATGTTGGCGAGCTCGGAAGACCTGCGTGCTTCGAGGCGGACGGCGCTCGTCCAGACCCTTTTCCCGCGCGGCGCGTTGGTCACCGCGGCAGCGGGTTCGGGCCGGTCGCCGTGACCAGCCGCTGGGGGACCCACCCTGGGACGTGCTGGAAGCCGTCGAACTTTCCGCCCTGCAGCTCGATCACCGCGCGCAGCGAGCGGCGGTGGAACTTCACATGGGTGAAGTCCTCGAACAGGACGTAATACGGCTCGTTCCACTGGTTCTGAAACTGCTGGCCGGTCAGCGCTGCCCGGTGCCGACGGGAGAAGGCGTCGACCTCCTCGCCGACGACCACACCGATGTGCTCCATGCCCATCTTGTAGACGCGCTGGTGGACGGGCGGGATGAGCTCGATGAGCGGGATGATCTTGCCGTCGAGGACCTGGAGCGGCTCGGCCGGGACGATCATCGACATCGGCCGCCCGTTCCAGACGCCTTCGAAGTTGGCGACCGCGTGCCGCTCCAGTAGCGTGCGGACATGGACGTACTGGTCCCACTCGGGGACGCGGACCGCGAGGTGGCTCAGGGGATACGGCGCGATGTCGATGCCGCGCGCCGACAGGCGATCGCGCTGCTGGGCCGCGAACGCCCGGTAGTCGCCGATGATGTCCGCGATCGGGTCGGCCATTGTCCTGCTCCTCCTCGTGCATCGTCCGGTGCGGCATCCGCTGCGGTTCCCAGGGTCGACTCATCATTGACAAATCCGAAGGGCGGTGCAACCCCCTAGCGTAAGCCTCGAGCCTGGTAGTTCGATCCTCGAGCCCGTCGCTGGCGGAGGCGCCGCTTATCGTGGACGGGGATTGTCGAAAGGGGCAGGGCGGCAGAAGATCGTCCAGGACCATGTTCGACGCGTGGCACGTCGGGCGCAACTTTCCAAGAGCGGCGTGCACCGATTGCGGCATTCGTTCTGTTCCCATCTGGCCATGTGCGGCGCACCGGCCCGCGCGATTCAGGATCTCGCTGGGACATGCATCTCGCCGCAACGCAGCGGTACATGCACCTAAGTCCGGCGGCGATCGAAGGCGCGATTCGGCTACTCGATCAGGCCAACCCCGTGCACAGGTTTGGAGATTTGTTGGAGACGGCGGATCGTGAAAACGCTAACGCAAGCGGATAGAACAAGATAAGTGGTGGAGGCGGCGGGAGTCGAACCAAGAATGACGCGTTTTTCTAAACTGAGTGATGACGCGCGACTTCTGGTGTTATGTGATTGAAAGAGCGGTGGTTCGCTCCCGTCGCGAGTCCTCCCCAGTACACTGCAGTCTCCTGGCGTACACCCCAGTCGTGGAGAAATAGTGGAGGCGGCGGGACACCGTCCCCG
>CAVQVI010000002.1:0-186217 GCA_963717075.1 uncultured Acidobacteriota bacterium
TATCCCATCGCTCGATCGAACCGACGATCACGCCGCACGATCGTAGTAGTTGAGTAATCCACCCAAACGCGGACGTCGGCGAATGCGGCCGACGGTGCTGGTCTCTGTCGCGCCCACGATCAGTGCGTTTTCAATCCCCTGATGATTCCGCTCCCGATGGTAGTGCTCGACGTTACTCCGCAATTGTCTGCCGAAGGTGGCGTTCCCCGAGCGGGATCACACGACTGAGACACTCGTCCTTGATCGAACGTACGAACCGCTCCGCGTAGGCATTCGCATTCGGCGCCCGATACGGCGTCTGCACGACGCGAATCCCAGCGTCGCCGAATCGCGCGCGCACCGGCGCGCTCCACTTGGTGTCCCGATCACAGATGAGTACGCGATGCTGGACCAGCAGCCCGTCATCCGCGGCCGTCAGCGTGCGCGCGACTTGCTGCATGAACACGTCATGGGGATGGGGTGTCGATCCGACGATCTGCACGCGACGCGAGGCCAGGTCGATCACGAACACCGTGTAGTACGTCACCAGGCCGCGCCACGTCCACACTTCCGTCGTAAAGAAATCTGCGGCGGCGATCACGCCCCAGTGCGCGCGAAGGAACGTGTGCCATGCGGTGGGCCGCTCTGGCACAGGCGGAATCCCGTGCGCCTTCAGGATGCGGGCGATCGTCGACCGACCCACGCGATGCCCCACGTTTTTCAGCGCGCCTTGGATCCGCGTGTAGCCCCACGTGGCATTCTCGTTCGCCATCCGCACGACCAGGCACTGAATCTCAGCGAGGACGCCGCGACGGCTCGACCGGGGCGTCGCGTACGTCCAGTTCCGCGCGACCAACTGCCGGTGCCAGCGGAGCAGTGTGTCGGGGGTGATGATCGTCGCGATCTCGCGCAACGCCCGACGCCCCAGACGAAAGGCCCGCACGGCGAGTCGCCGTCGATCGTCATCAGTCAGGAGCAGGCGCCGTGCACCCAACTGCCGTCGCAGGAGGCGGTTCTCTTCGATCAGATAGGCGAGCGCCTCCCGCTCTCGGCGCTCCAGCCAGCCGGTCAGGACCATCAGCAGCAACTGGAGGGCTGAGAGGTCGGTCACGAGCGGGAGCTTATATCACGGCCGGAGTTTTCGGCGTTCACTGCAGGTCGGCCGACAAGTGGGACACTACGCGGTCGAACACCGGTCCCAGATCGTCCAGGAACCGCAGACGCACACACGGTGTAGTACGCGTCCCGAGGGGCGGTCATCGTCGTCGACGACGGCCCAACCATCGCGGGCCTGTGATGAAGAGAGAGACGCCGCTACCCTCCGCCTGACAGCGGCGGGGGCATCGCGAGGTAGGCATATCTCAGTCGCTTTCGCGTGAAGTGCCGGAGGCTGTAAGAGCTCAGTCCTCGTCGATCCAGGTCATCGAGGATTGACCGGCGATAGCCCGGCACATGCATGTCGTCTATCACGACCATTCCGACCGGACCGCAGGCTTCAACGATCGCGCCGAGCCGCTGACGCCTCGTCTCCAGATCGCTCATGTCCTGCAAAATCAGGTCGAAGCGTGGTCTGTCGGTTCTGGTGACAAAGGCCTCCCACATCAGTAGGTTGCGACAATCGAGATCACGGTCTTGCAGGAACTGCCGAGTCTTGTCCAACCACCAGCCGGAGTCGTCCACCGAGCACACAAGCGCCTGAGGCTGCTGTTCCTTCAGGTAGGTGCGGAACACAAACGAGCTGAATCCGGAGCCCAAATCGAGAATGCGTCCGGGTCGGCAGGTTGCGCACGTCACGGCGAGAAACGTGGCAAGCTCCAAGGAGATGGCCATCGGGTCTGGCGATACGTGGGACGTGTAGTCTTGATACGTACGCCAGAGCCGACGTCGATGCTCACCGGCCAGACGGTCGTAGGCGTTGAGAAACGGGAGACGGGCGTGGAGCCGAACCGCGTCCTGCCGTGCGACGCGCCGCTCGCTTCTGCTCAGCATCAGCTCCCACAGCATGTTGTGCGTGTGCAGGGCTGAGTACACGCAGGGCCCGATACGATGCCGCAGGTTCATGGCTAGGTGTGACTTCTGACAAGGTTGCTCACTGAGCGACCCTCGGAAGGCGGACGCACGGTGGCTGATAGCCGAGCTCAGCATGCGGGCGCTCGACGTTGTAGTGCCGGAGCCAGGGACGCAGCGCGAGCGTACGGCGCCAGGAGCTGGGATACGACACGATGCAGGCCCAACCGCGAATGAGCGTTTCGATGAATCGTTCAGCTTTCCCGTTGGTTTGGGGGCGGTACGGGCGTGTGCGCGAGAGGCGGACGCGATAGCGATCCGCCGTCGTGCGAAACCGATGACTGCGATAGCCGCTGCCGTTGTCCGTGAATACGCGAGCAACGGCGGTGCCGCGCCGGGCGAACCACCCCACGGTACGTCGCAAGAAGCCGGCGACGGTGCGGCCCGTCTGGTCGGGCAGGACTTCGACGCAAGCCGCCCGACTGTAGTCATCGACGGCCACGTGCACGTACTCCACCCCGCGCCGACGCTGCTGCGCCGGTGGGGCACGATGCGGTGGCCGCCGCGCAGAATGCGGCCGAGCGGTTTGATATCGAGATGGACCAATTCGCCGGGCCGAGTTCGCTCGTCGCGGTGCACGGGTGCTGGTGGCGTGAGGTGGGCTAACCGATTCATCCCGACACGGACGAGCACCGCCGCCCAGGCGGTCCGCTGTTCGTGGCGCGCGGCGACGACGGCGGCGACCACCGTCGGCGAGGTGCGCCGGGGCTGGCGATGCGGCCGCGAGGAGGCATCCTCGAGCGCCGGCCGCCCACCGAAGCGGTGCCTCTGCAGCAGGTGTGCTGGTCTGTTCATCCCCCGGATTCTCCACGCCAGTCGAGAACCACGCGCACGCCGTCGTTGGGGCTCGTTTGGCTAGTGTGTGGTCGATCGCACAAACAGGCCATCTCCGGAGCGGGACAGAAAGTTCTCCTTCACGAGCGCCTCGAGCATTGCCGCGCACATTGAGGGTTCCAACCCAAATAATCGCGTGGCCTGCGACGGCGTCAAGTGGAGGCCCGGCATTTCCCGGTATTCTTCGCGGACTCGTTCTAGCAATGCGGCAAGCGGTGCGGAGTGAAGGGACGTGATCACGGGAGCCTGATTTCTGGGGACACGAGCCTTGATGAGGGCAGGGGCCAGGGCTGGAGAACGCCCAGCGAGGTGGCGGCGGTCTCAGGAAAGCGTGAACCCTGACGGTACACCTTTCCCCTGAGCGGCACAAGCGCGCACCGTCACTCACGATGCCGCGCCGGTAGCTCGATGGCCGGGAGTCGCAGGGCGGGCAATCTGACAGGCCGGTATAGGCCCGGAGGCCGCAGGACGAATGATGGCGCCGATCGTCGCGGGCGGGTGGCGCTCGGCGACCGATGCGGCCGCGCGCGCCGATCCCCCAAGCCGCGGCTGGCTTCCGTCCGGAACCGCCGGACCCACTTGGCGACTGTCCGGACGCTGACCCCAGCGGCCGTGGCCCCTTTGCGATGCTCCACGACTGGCAGACCATCACGCGCTGCACCAACAAGACTCAAGCGTTGGAGTCGTCTTCCTGGGGCCGCGTCTTCGCGCAGGCCGGTCATGAGATCCGGATCCTGCCCGCCCAATTCGTGAAGCCGTACCTCAAGGCCAACAAGAACGACTTCAACGATGCGGAAGCGATCGTAGAAGCCGGCGCGCGCGCGCAGATGCGGGCCGTCTCCGGCACCTCTTTGAGTGCGCGTCGTTCTTGCGGAGCAGAGTAGCCTTCGTGCACCAACGCCGTCGGCAGGGACCGCGCCCGTCTATGTCATCAGGCCTCGATACTCTTGCTCCTGGTTTCTGCCCCACCTGGCTTAATGGCGACCCTCACTGCGTCTTCCATTGGGTCTTTGAACGGCACTTCGATTCGGAGCAATCCGTTCTCGTAGACAGCTTCGGCTTTGTCAGGCTTTACCGGCCAACCTAAAGCCAGTGCCGAAACGTAATCGATGTCCCTTGCTGGCGCCAACAAATGGACGCTATCTTCGAGGATCTTTACGTCGATGGTCTCCGTTGGCGCTCCTGGGATGGCGAATTCCACTATTAACTTGTGGTGCTCCCCGTCGGCATACGCTACGGTATCGGGCGCAACTTTCATCCGCACTACTTGCATCTTGACACCCTCCCCACCTATTGACGATGTACAGATTCGTCGGGATTGTTTATTCCGGTGATGCTGAACGTGGATTCCGGTGATCGTGATCACGGATTCCGACGAAATCGATCGCGTATCGGAGCGACGCGACGGGTGCGATGACTAGCCTCTGGTTCATGACACCGCTATTGTTACGTGCGCTCCTTCAGCGCATCAGCGCCTGAGTGAGCTGATCCTTCGATAAGGGCCAAGATTCTCCGCTTGTTCTGGGCGTTGTCCCGTTGCGCGCAGGCGGTCGTGGGTTGGTGAACCGGCTCACGAACGTAGGGACTGTTCTCGAGGCCATCGAATACGCGAGGGGCTCTCGGCGGGAAGGCGGCGCCACGACAGCAGAGCAATAGTCGAACATGCTGCCTCCAGTCATCGAGTGATCACCGCTTTAGTGAGGCGCCTGCCGCGGGACGGGGACAGGGGCGGTCAGGAAAGCTAGGATCCACTCTGTGCCCTTACCCGAGGAATGTCACGGTTAATCGTTGCCGAACTGGCGAGACGGCCTGGCGATTTTTCGACAATCCCCATCAGGCTAGGTGAGCTCGCTTACGGCGACGCCCGCGAGGACGACGACCCCAGCCAAGGGGCGACGACAGGTGCCGCACGTCCACGGTGTTGAGTTGACCGCGTCGCGTAATATCCCATAACTCGGCTCAGCGCCTCTCTGACACGTCATCTCGATTGATGCGATAGGCTGTGCTCCGCAAAAATTCCATCCGAACTTGGATCCAGATCAGCAACCAGGCTTGTCGTTTGCCCAGATTGTTCACCCCAGGGACAGTGAACAATCAGTGAACAATCTGCTCCCGAACACCACGGAAAACCAGCTATCAAGAGTGAGGTAAACCATTGAAGAACCAACAAGAAAGAGAACCTGCATCAATCTGTTAACCGGAGGGTTGCTGGTTCGAATCCAGCCTGAGGAGCCACTTCACACGAGAATTTCACCACTTTCGCCTTGCGCTGATTCCGCTTGGATGCACGTTGCCCTTTTCTTGCCCTTTTCGATTTCGCCTTTGGGGGCGCCGGCGGATCAAGCAGGCCTATCTCGGCGGACAAGAAAGCCGGCGACAAGTGCGCGTAGCGCATCGTCATCTTGAGGGACTGGTGTCCGAGGAGCTCGGCAACGCTCCTGAGTGTGGCGCCACGCATCATGAGCCACGAGGCGAACGTGTCCGTCTCGAATTCGTTGTCAGGCCGCCACCGGGAGCTTGACCAAGTCCCGGCAATGGGAAACCCACCGCACATGGTTTAGATCGGCATGGGCCACCGAGCGTCCGCCGGCAAAGGTCAACGGCGTGTGGCCTTCCCACGACGCGTGGCTGCGTGCCGCGTTGTAGTAGGCCTGGAAGTCCGCGACCTTCCGTGCCAGATCCCGCGCATTCCAGAACGGCACATGGGTCGAGAAATTCTCGCCGCATCGTCCCGATCAGGCGCTCCACGAAGGGGTGGGACAGGGGCATATACGACACGCTCTTGATTTCGTCGATCTCCAGAATCCGCAGGTTCGCCCTCCACCGCTGCGCCTCGAACAACGGATCATGATCGGTACTGAGATGGCGCGGTGCGCCCCGCCCATGCATGGCGGCGTTGAACATGCGGCAAAGGTCGGCGCCCGCGACCGCACCGCGGTGCACGCCGACTCCGACGAGGCGACGCGTAAACTGGTCCATGACCACAAGCACCCAGTAGGTCTGGAGCACGATGGACTCGCAGCGAAAGAGGTCCACGCTCCACAGGCTGTCGGTCGTGTGTCCGATGAACGACAACCACGAGGGCCCCGTGCCGCCTGGGGCGGGGCGATAGTGTTTGGATAGCACGCGAAACACGACGTTCTTGTCGAGGTCGACTCCGAACGTCTGCGAGAGGATGCGCGCAATCCGTGGACAGCCGAACCGTGGATTGCGCGACTTGAGCTCGACGATGGCCTGGATGAGGGCCTCGCTCGGCCCTTTCGGTCCGGGCGTCTTCGGGCCCGGGCTCGAGGAGAACAGTCGGTGGTACTTGCGACGCAGCAGCGCCTGATGAAACGCCAGGAGCGTCGCGGGGCGGATCCCGATCCCGACCTTGCGGATTCGTCCAGGACTGAGGAAGAGTGCTCCGAATCCGCAGAGCAGCCGGTCCCACCGCGTCAGGTTCGGCGCTCGCTGTCGAGCACGGCGCAGCACGATCAGTTGCTGCTTGAGCAGGAGATTCTCGGCGATCACCGCTCGCACGCCACCGGGGCCACTCAGCTTCGCGGTCATGACGGCCAGGTGAAGCAAGGTGAGCAGGAGGTCCTTCATGCGTGCGACAGCGTAGGTCAGACCTCAGGCGCCGCGCAACGTTGCCTCAATCCTGGATTCACCCGGAGAATTGGGAATTCGAGACGCACACGCGCAGCGCTGGGCTCTGTAGCCAGTACGGTACGAGATCCGAGTCACCGTCCGCGGGGAGCTCGCGCATGACCACCGTTTACGACTTCACGGCAACGGACATCGACGGCCGCGAGCGTGCCCTACGCGAGTTCGAGGGCAAAGCACTGCTCGTCGTCAACGTTGCGTCCAAGTGCGGGTTCACGTCGCAGTATGCGGGCCTCGAGGCGCTGTGGTGCAAGCACCGCGACCACGGCTTCGCCGTGCTCGGCTTTCCGTGCGATCAGTTCGGCCATCAGGAGCCCGGCGACGCCGAGGAGATCAAAGCGTTCTGTTCGCTCACCTACGACGTGTCGTTCCCGTTGTTCGCGAAGATCGAGGTCAACGGCGCCGCCGCTCACCCGCTCTATCGCTGGCTCAAGAGCGAGCAGGCGGGCCTGCTCGGCACTGAGGCGATCAAGTGGAACTTCACGAAGTTTCTCGTCGATCGCGAAGGCCGCGCCGTGAAGCGCTACGCACCCGCCGACAGCCCCGACAAAGTCGAAAAGGATTTGACGCCGCTGCTAGAATAATTGATCCACGGATCACATTCGACGTGTCGAACCGCTCCGCTGGAGCGGAATCGACCGACAACATTCAAGTCGACTTACCGTTGCGTCCGCCGCCGCGTGAAAGGACGAACAACCGCATGAGCAGCATGCCCACCCTCACCGAGCTCAAGCTATCGGCCGACATGAAACACGCCGTGAACACGGCCCTCGAATCGGGTCGAGCCGTCGCGGTGGCCTACGTCGACGACACGGGCGCACCCCGCCTGTCGTTCCGCGGCAGCACGCAGGCGTACAGCGACACGCAGCTCGCGATCTGGGTGCGCAATCCGGAGGGCGGAATCCTGGCGGCCACGCGCAAGAATCCCGCGGTCTCGTTGCTGTACGCCAACTTCGATCCGAAGGCGCGCGGCTTCATGAACTTTCGCGGCCGCGCGCGCGTCGACACGACCGACGACGTGCGCCGCCGCGTCTACGAGCAGGCGCCCGAGGGCGAGCGCAACCTCGACAAGGAGCGCAAGGGCGTAGCGCTGATCATCGACTTGGACAGCGTCGAAGGTTTCTTCGGCGGCGCGCGGCTGCAGATGCGGCGTTGAGGGCCGCATCGCCAAACCACCGACGATCGACGTCCTGTACTTCGCCAAAACCGGCGCGGCACTGTTGCCAGTCACTATTCGACGTTTCGGGAGTTGATCGCCCTGATGATCGCGATGGTTGGCAAGCCTGAACGCTGACGAGACGTACGTTTCGGTCGCCTCGCCCGTCAGCGGCATCTGACGCGCACGGCACGACCGACGATCACGTCAGGCTGCACGTCGTTCGTACCGATGGTGCAAGCCGCCGACTTCCCTGAATGCGATCACGTCACCCTCGGTGACACCCTGCACGCGTCGGGGCGTTGGCGCGTTGTCCCTACTGAAAACTCCGTTCGTGCCGCGGACTTGATCAGTCGATGGTCGGAAGTGTGCTGCCCTCGAACCTCAGAAGCGCCGCGTAGCTGCGTCGTGCGCTGACTCGTCCAGATCCCGATTGGTGACTCGGCTTGCAAGCGCTGAGGGTCAGCGCCGACCGATCCGCAGATCGAGCGACGGGCAGAGGAGAGTGGTGTGACTACGCCGCGCGGCGGTCGTAGTGATGGTGCAGGCCGCCGACCTGTGGAATCGCCACGACCGGGCCGAGCGTTGGTGGCGCGACCAGCCGAGGTTGTGGCGCGTCTTTGGCCAGCGAGAGATGCGTCCGTGATTGGTGGTAGTACGCCAGGTACTGCGCCAGGATGCGAGACAAGCCGATTTCATTTGCGACGATCACGTGATCGAGACACTCGCGTCGAATCGAGCCGATGACACGCTCCGCGGACGCGTTCTGCCACGGGGAGCGTGGCACAGTGCGCACCTCATGGATCCCCATCCCGGTCGCCGTTGGTCCGACCTCAGCGAACGCATCATCACGATCGCGAACGAGATACCGCGGGACTTCATCCCAGACCGTATCGGCCCCGCGCAGTCTGGTGCAATGTGGTGCTAGATGGTGTAAGATAATTGTATGTCCATCGCTGAAAAGAGCGTCCGTCAGAGCGTCACGCTTCCCGCTCGCGTTGCACGCCGGGTGAAATCGCTAGCGAAGACCAGCAGCACGAGCGCCAACCGCATCATCGTTGAGCTCATCGAGTCCGGTATCGAGGCCCGGCAGCAGGAACGGAAGCGCTTCATCGAATTGGCTGACCGCCTGGCGCGCTCCCGCGATGCGGACGAGCAGACACGTCTCAAGGAAGAGCTGGCCGTCATGACCTTCGGGGAGTAGTGCCCAGGATCTAGTGGAGCGGTTTGCCTCTCGCGCTTCGCGACCATCTATTTGAGCGGCTGCGCGAACGCAAGATAGCCGCGGAAGACCTATACCAGCTCAAAGTGTGGAGAGAATCGAATCCGGACGCCCCGGAGGGGCTTTGGTACAAGGACTTCGGTTCGTTCAAGATCTGTGGAGAAGGAAGACACCCGAAGACCTTTCTGCTCGCGGGACAAGCCGCCAAGGGGGAGAAGCTTTGACCCCTGGCCAGATGGGGGACGTTGAGCCGGGACTGGCCTTGGCGAGCGGCCCGACCTACGCCGGCACTGAACAATCTCTGAACAATTCTTTGCCGAACACCACGCATCAACAGGTTCCCACCCGAGCTACCGGCACGAAGAACCCGCGAGTCCAACCTGTGCTCCGCAAATATTCCGTCCGCCCGTTGATCTGAGCCTGCGATGAGTTCGGTCGCGTCACGAGAGGGACCGCCGAGCCCGAGCGGCTACGATACGGGGAGCATGTCGAACCGTCGGCCTTCCTTCCCCCGCACCGGTTACCGCTTGCTGGAGGACCTGCTCGCGCTGGTCCGGCTGGGCCTGACGGCCCGGGCGCAACTGGCGGCGGTTACTTGTGGGTCTTCGCCCAGTCCTCCGCTCGTTGTCTCATTTCCTGCAATCGGGGACGGCGGTCTGCGGCTTCGGCCTGCGCAGCTTTCAAGGCATACGCTTCGTCCGCACGGCCTGCACTCAATTGACCAACGATACCGTAGTTGCCCTCGTGGCAGGCGTTTTCGGGCATCAGCAGATCATCTGGCTCCTTGGTCAGAGGACGAAGGACCGTATACGGCCTGACGTAGGTCTTGGGATCCTCGATCGTGTAGCGGTACTCGATCATGTCGGGGCTGACGCGGGTGAATCGCTCGATCATTCGCACCGTATCGCCCGGCCCAAGGTGACTACCGCTGGGCATCCCGAACGGAGACCGGCTCGGCATCACCGGGCCGCCGTCCTGCTGCGTGTTGAGATGCGTCGTCTCGACCACCAGTGTCGATCCCTCCCAATGGCCGCGCGACATGCCGAGCCACGTTTGAACATCACGGCTGGGCAGTGGACGCCCATCCAACGGGACAATAATCGGATCGTTCGCATTCAGCGTGAATACCATGATCGCCACTTTTCCGGGGGTCTGGATAATCTGCTTGATGGTGCCTGTTCCGCCTGCAAACCGCACGAACGCACCCAGGAGACAGCGTTCGCTCAGGTTGCGATCCTCCCAGCCGTCGGCTTCCCCTCGCCCTTGCCGCGCCGCTTCTCTCGTCTCGAGCCGCTTCACCGCATCTAATGTCAGCGGCGGCAGTCGGCCGTCTGGCGGGTCAACCACCAGCGAGGTTCGGTTCCACGGTGTTTGGCGCTCCGGTCCTGAGTCGACCCAAAAGCGGTTGTACTCCTCGCCTTTAATTCCTTTCTCATGCGAGTTCGCCGCCGCTTTCTTGATTTCCGGAAATGCAGGATCCGCATCGTCGGCTGGCGCGGTGGGCGCCTTCGGGGCACGCAGCTTCGCGGCTACCTCCTGATCGGTGAGCAATTCCCGGTTTCCCAATTCCTTCGGGCGCTCCATCGGCGTCCCAGTCTCCGCCATGTTCCACTTGCCCTGCAGGTCGGGATCGCCCCACGCCGTTTTGGGCGCGGTCCAGCTCGTGCGAGCACCGCCCGCGGACGGTGCCTGAGCCGACACCGATCCGAGGTTTGGTAAAGCCAGTGGGAGGGCGCCGGCCGCAAGGGCGACTGACGCGAGTAGTCCGTACCTCATAAATTGCTCCTTGTCAGAAATCCGGCACTCGGTTCAGCACAACTCGAAGCCATGAGCTGCCGGGCTCATCGGCTCGTCTTCTTGCGAAGGGTGCCGTACATGTAATCTTCAACAAACTCGACGCACCGCAGTTCCATCACTTCAGCATTCGGCTCTTTTAGACGATACAGAGGAAAGCGGATCTTCAACGGTCGCGTAAAAGTCTCGGGATCTTCCAACGTGGCTTCATACAGCAGGTGGTCCGGGCCGGTGGCCGTATACCGCTCCACGACCCGAAGCTTGTCGCTCGCAAAGTTGCCCGCACGGTCCAACCAGCTGTGGCCGTTCTGCTCCGTCACCTCCACCACGAGCGTGTCGCCCTCCCAGTGGCCATTCGACCATCCCATCCAGGTGGGCACCGGCGACGGCTTATGGTTCTTCAACGCGATGCTGCGAGTGCCAGCCCTGTACTCAAACGTCATCAGGATCTGATCGTTCGTCTGCAGAATCTCGAAGGGATACGGCATGTACATGGCCCGCGGGACGCCAGGGAGATAACACTTGGCTTCAGGATCGGCGGAATCGTGGAGGTTCTGGGGGTCGATGGTGAGTCGCTTCTCCGCATTCGCCTTTTTCTGTACCAGCGCTTGCGGCTTGTAGGGAATCTGATTGCCTTCAACGATGCCCTTCCCCGGTGGCTGGACTCCCCATGCCCCAACGATACGAGCGGCCGGACCCGGCCCAGCGGGGTGATCGAGAATGTCCCAGTTCGCCGTGGTGATCGCCTGCCATATCCCATTGAAATTGGGATTCTGTGTGCCCACCAGTCGCGCGGGTCGATAGGCCGCGGACTGACCTTCGGCGGGATGTGTTCCCGAGAGGATCGCCGCACCGATCCCGAGTACCATTACAACGACCGCGGACGAACCGCGCCGAAACAAACGTCCCATCGTTTTTGACCCCCTCACGTGTACGTCAGGGCATGGCTGCCCGCAAGTACGACAGCTGTTGCAGAGATCACTTTTTCTCCGTTGGATCTCGCCCGTCGGACGGAGCGCCAGTCCCCGACGAACCCATGAACAGTTTGCGGCCGTTCGGCAACGTCAGGTCGCGACCGTTTGCTCGCAACGGATTGCCTTTCGCCCGATACCCTTCGACCAGGATCTCGGTGCCGGCAGGCAAGGAGTCCTTCGTGAATCCGCGGCGCAGTAAAACGGTGGGGTTACCACCTTCGATCATCCAGCGATCAACTTTCCCATCCGCGTTCTTCACATCGACGTGAATCCACGAATGAGGATTGATCCATTCCACCTTGGCGACGGTTCCGCGCAGCGTGATCGGTTGATTCGCGTCGAATTCGGCCGAAAACGCATGATGCGCCGACACCCCCTGGGGAAGCATCAGGACCAGACCCGCACATGCAAACACAGTGGCCACAGTCCAAGTCGTCTTCATAGCGTTACCCTCTCATTCATGAGCGCATAGGCGCCCCAAGTGCCCCGCGGGATACGTTCACCTCGCGACATATCCTTCTCCGATCGCTGTCTCACCGAACCGCTGTCTTTCGAAGCCGCAGGTCCTGTTGCGAGCCGCCGGTAGAACGGCATTCGCAGGGTCCACGGCCCGATCGATCCGGAACTCCTCGAGTCATGTCGCGATTGACGATGCCACCCATGATCTGCACGACGGTTCGCACGTCACGAACAAACCAGGATACCCTTCCGTTTACCGCGTCGCGTCAGTGCTTCCTCAGCTCACCGCTGTTCCTGTTTCTTCGGAGCCCCAGGGGCCTCAGCCTGCTCCAGCGCGCGGCCGGCCCGCAACATGTTTGGCCCCATCCATTGCCGGAGGCGCGGGCCGAGATGTGGACGTCCGTCGAGCGGGATGATGCGAACATCGTGGATCATCTCGACAAGGATCGCCACATACTCGGGCGTCTGCACAATCTGATAGTTGTGGTTGTAGAACCCCGGTATCATCGCGCCAGGCAGGCCGCGTGTAATACACCGGTCAAACGGGTTCAAATCCCCCCAGGAGCCCGGCCGCTCCGGCCGCCTCCGCGCTTCGAGGCCCTCCGCATATTCATGCGCCGCCGGCGTCAAGGCTGGCAGCTTCCCGTCCGGGGGATCCACAATCAGCGCCGTTTGACCGCTGCCTCCTTCGCCTACCCCGCGTTCGCGTGCCCCGCGTTCAGTCCAGAAATCGTTGTAAGCGCCGACATCGCCGGGGATGCGCTGGCCATCCCTGGATCGGGTTGCCGCAGCCGGACCACTGGGTCGCTCGAAGGGCGTCGACGAAGCGTTCGTCCATATGCCCTGCAGGTCGGGATGACCCCACGTTGTGCGGGGCGCTGTCTTTGCGTCCCCTGCCGCCGCCTTCGTCGGCGCCAGCTGGCCGGCCTGGCCAGCGGCCAGGCTGGGGCTCAGCGACACGGCCACAGCGAGTACTGCCAGAGCACCGAGTGACGCGAACTGCCCGCGACGTATCCTCACCAGGTGCCCCTCCGCTTGTCGCACACCCTTACTCCGCCAACAGCATTATGCCATTATGCCAACAGCCCGGCGTCGAGCCCTGCCAGTCCAACAAACGTGGCGCTCGGCCTCATGTATTCGTACTCCTAGTGCACGCCATGGATGTGCTCCTTCATCGTCGTGCCGCCGATATCCCCTTGAACACGAATTTCTGGGCGCGATTGTTCGGATCGGATTCCGCGGTGTACAGGTTTCCCTTCGAATCGACCGCGAGATTGTGGATGCCCTGAAAATCTCCGCGGCCGGGACTCCTGGTTCCAAACGAGTCGACGACTTGCAGCGTCTTGCGCCTGACGATCACGACGTGCGAATTGCTGTAATCCGCCACGTAGATGAACTGCTGTTGCTTGTCTGCGGAAAAGGCGATCCCCGACACCGTCCTCCCGCAGGACAGCAGGCGCCGGTTCCTCGAGAGGGATCGGGCCCGCAGCAATTCGGGACCGTGCACGGCGTCAAGGTTTCGGACGACGGTCTCGTCTATGTCGCCGACCGCAACAACCAGCGCATTCAGTACTTGAATCAAGTGTTCATCGACCGGAACGAGTCGCCCGATCCTTCGCCCGCGGGCAGCGACGGGGTGGTCGTCCGGGCGTGCTCGCGGAGATCCGGCGTCTGGTGGTGCGCATGGCCGAGGAGAATCCCCCGTGGGGCTACGTGTGGGCGACGGATGCGACCGCAACTTCCAACACTCTCGCCGTATCGACCGGTTGAATGCCGTGCGCTCAGTGGGCTGAGTGAACCTGGGCCCTGATACAGGCCGAATCACAGGAACGCGAGTTCTTTCAGAAGTGCTTGCAGCACGAGTAGGAATTTGCCACCCACAGGTCGACGCGCTGAGTTGCTGCACGAACGCGCGGCGGGTGGAGTTTCTGGTAGGGACAGCCGAGAACGAGCGGTATGCTAACCGCTTACACGGCCCGAATGCTTCTTATCGTCATCAGGCTGTTACTCGAGTAGACATTCCAGGGAGGGTCAGATGCCAGCGCGTCAGTTTCGGCCCCGCCACGTGCTGATTCCGCCGATTGTGGCGGCGGCGTGTCTCTATGCGGCTGCGGCATCTGCAGCCGACAATTGGCCTCGCTTCCGAGGGCCCAACGCGGGCGCCATTCCCGACAATGCCGCGCTTCCTGAACGGTGGAGCGCCACCGAGAATGTCGCCTGGAAGGTGGACGTGCCCGGACTGGGGTGGAGCTCGCCCATTGTCTGGGACGACTATGTCTTCGTCACGGCCGTCCTGAGCAACGATGCGAGGCCGGTACCAGGTCAGGACATCTTCGAAGAAGGCAAGTCGCCGAGTTACCGTGGAGGTATGCAAACCGAGCCCAGCGGTCTCTACCAATGGATGCTCTACGCGATCGATTTCGAGACGGGACAGATCCGCTGGCAGCGAGAGCTGCATAGGGGGACGCCCCTTTTCAAACGGCATCCGAAGAACACGCACGCGTCGGAAACGCCGGTCACAGACGGCAAGCGTGTCTACGTCTTCCATGCAAGTGCCGGCTTGTTCGCGGTGGACTTCGCAGGGAAAATCGCGTGGTCCCGCCAAGTCGCTCCTCCCGCGGGCCTCGAGGACCAGGCGACGAAGACGTCGGCCGTTTCGGAGCGCGACGCCGATGGCGACATCGCCGCCATGTTCAGCAATCTCGGCGCAGCGGCCTCGCCTGCGCTGTACAAGGACCGGGTCTTCGTCACCTCGGACCACTCGCCGCGCGCGTGGATGATAGCCGCCTACAGCACCGCTGACGGCAAGGAGCTCTGGCGCGTGGATTTCCCGAAGCAGCAACAGGCGTATGGATGGGCCACCCCTTTCGTTTGGGAGAACGAGCGCCGCACCGAAATCATCGCAGCCGGAGATCTCCGCGTCCGCTCATTCGATATCAACGGCCGGCTGCTCTGGGAACTGAAAGGGCTTTCCACCAACACCACACCGACGCCGTTCGCGGCGGGGGGCTTCTCTACGTATCGTCCGGCGCCCCGGTCAGGCCAGTGCGGCCGGTGTATGCGATTCGCCCGGGCGCGAGCGGCGACATTTCGCTGAAAGAGGGCGAGACCCACAACCAATTCGTCGTCTGGTCCCAGCAGACCGCGGCAACGTACATGCCCTCGGCGCTGGTCTACCGCGATCTTCTGTACAGCGTGTACTCACAGGGTTTCCTGACGTGCCATGACGCAAAAACGGGCGAGCAGCGTTATGGACGGAAGCGCATCGACCCGGCGGCCAGCGGGTTCACGGCTTCGCCCTGGGCGTACAACGGAAAAATATTCGCGGCGAGCGAAGACGGCGACACGTTCGTCATCGAAGCAGGTCCGGAGTACAGGCTTGTCGGCAAGAATTCACTCGGGGAGATGATCATCGCGACGCCGGCAATCGTGCGGAACAGTCTGATCGTCCGGACCGTCGGCCGCCTCTATCGCATCGCCGACGTATCGAAACGATCCAAATCGAGATAGAGAACATGGTTGCCGCGGTCACACCCTGTGCGTGGCGAATTCCCAAATTCCTCAGCATCTTCTTGGGGGATAGCGATCTTGCTACGATCGTCGGGTGCGCGATCTGGCCGTCCTTTTTCTGCATCTGCTGGCGACCGTCGCCCGACTGGCCGGTCCCGGCGGCGCGCGTTCCGTAGTCGCGGAATCTGTGCTCGTGAAGCACACCGCAACGCGAGCTCTCACAGGAGTGCTTGGCACAATGGGGAATTTGCCACTGACAGCGCCGTGGCGCCCAAGTGCCAACGCTCCCGGTGGCCCGTGCCGTGATCACCGAGATCCTCACCGCACATTTCTTTGTGACGCAGCCGCACTACTTAGAAACCATGCTGAAACTCCGCGAGATTCAGCTTCGAATCTGACAAAGTCGTACGAGGCGACACTCACTTGGCCGCTGGGTGGTCTTACGGATCGTTACGGCTGTCAGATCGCTCGCCCGACATCGGTCTTGGTGAAATCATCGCCCTTGAACAGGAGCGGTTCGCCGGACGCGCGAGCCAGCGCGTACGCGAACACGTCACCGAAATTGAGGCCGGCGGCGTGACGGCCCTTGCCGAAGCGCCGGTAAGCCCTTCTCGCTTCGGACACATGTTCCGTGTCGACGGGAACCACCACGACCTCGGCCTTTTGGATGAGCGCATCGAGTTCGCGCCCGCCTGGCTCGCCCTTCCGGGCCTCGATTACCAGGGCCGTTTCGAGCAGAGTGGCGGCTGAAACCAGACGAGTCGCATCTTCCTCAACCGCCGCGCGGAATTCCTCGGCCTCCGGTTCGTCCAGCAGAAGTGCGAGCAGCGCGGACGTGTCGAGTACCATCAGCGGGGCAACCCCCGCTCGTCGTAGCCGAGAATTTCTTCACCAGATCGGTCGTCGAGCGTCGGCAGTTGGGCACAGCGCTGTGCGATCTCGCGGAGTTCGTCGCGCAGGCGCCGGCGCTTGGATCGGCCCCGCAGCCGAGCGAGGCGTTCCCTCAACGCGACCACGACGGCCGCGGTGAGCGTCTCGCCCGTGCGGGCGGCCACTTCCCGGGCTAGGCGGTCGGCTTCAGGGTCTTTTAGGCTCAGCGCCATGGCTCCTCATGTCTAGAAATATACCACATGTCTATATTGGCGGAGTGTGCCAGGAGGTGTGCATGGCGAACCGCAAATTCTCGAGCATTTCTGGGTTTTCGCGAGGATGTGATCTGGTCATTCGGCGATGGTGAATTCGAGAGAAAGGGCGGTGATCATCGAGAGAGCGTGCCGTTTTCGTGCCGTTTGGTGAACGCAACGTCCGGCAACAAGCAGCAACTTGAAGCACGACACCGCAACTCTCAACATTCAGAAGTGAAAGCGTTTAGGCTCCTAACAGCAACAGTCGGCAACTCTCGGCAACACGCAGCAACTCGACCGAAACCACGCTGTTAACCGGAGGGTTGCTGGTTCGAATCCAGCCTGAGGAGCCAATCTTTTCAGGTATGTCTCAGGAAGGACATCAATGAGTTAGCTCCGCGCCCGTTTCCGATTTGTGAACAATAGTGAACAATTCGGATCCGACTTTGTCGACGGCCGTCCGCAGTGCGCCGTCGATTACCTGCGTGTACACATTCCGCGTCGTGTCGACTTTAGCGTGGCCTGTAAGTCTCGAATTCGTTGTCAGGCCGCGACTGGGAGCTGGACCAGGCCCTGCAGTGAGAGACCCAACGCACATTGTTGAGATCGACAAGGGCTACCGTGTGTCCACCGGGAACCCGACCGTCGCGATCGAGTCGACGCGCGACTGCCAACCGCTTCGTCATCTGCTGTTTTTCGATGGGTTCCGAGCGGCCATGACCGCTCGTCACGTGGGCACGCTTGTTGACCCTGGCCCACCTGGCATATACTGATGTATACGGCACCCATTGGAGGTCCAACGATGCAGCGACGAGCCAAGGTGTTTATGAACAACCGGAGCCAGGCCGTCCGGCTGCCGAAAGAGTTTCAATTCGACACCGAGGAAGTGTTCATCCGTAAGGAGGGTGAGGATGTCATCCTGTCGCCTCGCCCGACGGATTGGGCATCGTATCTCGAGAATGGTCCTGTCGCGTCTGACGCGTACATGACGAACGTCGAGGACCTGCCCGTCCAGGAGCGCGAGCCCTGATGGCTCGATACATGCTCGACACCGACACGTGCTCCTACATCATGAAGCGCTCGAGCGAGGCGGTGATCAGGCGGCTGAGCAGCGTACCGGTCACCGACGTCTGCATATCGGTGATTACCAAGTCGGAACTGCTCTACGGCGTTGAAGTGTCTCCGCGCCGAATGCAGGACGCCGCCGCCCTCCACGCGTTTCTTCCACACGTCGCGGTCCTAGAGTTTCCCGACGACGCTGCTGCCCACTACGCGCAGATCCGTGCTGACCTGAAGAAACGAGGCCAGATGATCGGCGCCAACGATCTCTTCATTGCCGCTCACGCCCGCAGCCTCGGGCTCAGACTGGTGACGAACAACATCGCCGAATTCAATCGCGTTAAAGGTCTGACGCTCGAAAATTGGACGACGCGTCCGGTTCGTCGTGTCCGCGCGACAGACGACAAATAGCCCGGTGAGGACCGGTGCAGTACCGCCAAGGCCGACCGACCCCAGCTGAGGGGAGGTAACGCCAGATGCCCGACGCGAGGACATTCACAGCCAAGCAAGGGCAGTATCTCGCGTTCATTTATTACTACACGAAGATTCACGGCATGCCACCGGCGGAAGCAGATTTCCGGCGGTTCTTTCGCGTGACGCCGCCTGTAGTACACGAGATGATCAAGACGCTCCACGCGCGCGGGTTCATCCAACGTGAACCAGGTAAGGCGCGCTCAATCAGGCTCTGTCTTACGCGAGCGCAATTGCCAGACTTGGAATGAAGTCGGCTGCGAACGGTAGAATCACGCGAACGCCAATGGGATCAGCCCGCCGCAACGACCCGTGCCCGTGCAGCAGCGGCCGCAAGTTCAAGCACTGCTGTCTTCGTGCCCTCGATGCCGAAGACGTCCGTATTGTCCCAACGCTCGGCCGAGCCGACTGATCACACCGCGCGATCATAGTAGTTGAGCACGCCGCCGAGCCTCGGACGGCGACGAATGCGGCTGACGGCGCTTGTTGCCGGCTCGCCCTCGATCAGTGCGTTCTCGATCCCCTGGTGATTCCGCTCGTGATGATAGTGCGCGACGTATTCCGTGATCGCTCGTCGGAAGTGGCGCTCGCCGATCGGAATCACCCGATCAAGGCACTCTTCTTTAATGGATCGCACGAAGCGCTCGGCGTAGGCATTCGCATTGGGTGCCTGATACGGCGTCCGCACGACCCGGAGGCCCGCCTCCTCCAGTCGCGCGCGCACGGGCGCGCTCCACTTCGTGTCGCGGTCACAGATCAGCAGGTGATGCTGGACGAGCAGCCCGTCCTCTGCGGCCGTCATCGTGCGCACGACTTGCTGCATGAACCGCTCGTCTGGAGACGGCGTCGAGCCCACGATCTGGACGCGGCGTGAGGCCAGATCGATCACGAAGATGGTGTAGTACGTCACCAAGCCGCGCCACGTCCACACTTCGGTCGTGAAGAAGTCCGCGCCGACGATCGCGCCCCAGTGCGCCTGGAGAAAACGTCTGCCACGAAGTCGGCCGCTCCGGCACCGGCGGCACGCCCGCCGCCTTCAGGATCCGAGCAATCGTCGAGCGGCCGACACGATGCCCGACATTCTTCAGGGCGCCTTGGATCCGCGTGTAGCCCCAGGCGGGATTCTCCCCAGCCATCCGGACGACGAGCTGGCGGATCTCTGCGAGCACACCGCACCGACTCGACCGGGACGTCGCGTACGTCCACTTCTGGGCGACCAACTGTCGATGCCAGCGGAGCAGCGTGTCAGGGGTGACGACGGTGGCGATCTCGCTGCAAGGCGTGACGGCCCAGCCGATACGCCCGCGCAGCCAGTCGCCGCCGATCGTCATCAGTCAGGCGCAGACGCCGCCCACCCAGCTGCCGGCGCAAGAGGCGGTTTTCTTCGATCAGGTAGGCGATCGCCTCCCGTTCGCGACGCTCGAGCCAACCCGTGAGGACCAGCAATGGCATTTGGACGGCCGCGGGGGCGATCACGAGCGGGAGCTTATATCACAGTCGGCGGCTTTCGTGCGTCACAACAGCTCGACCGAGTTGTGGGACAGAACGGCGACAACGCCAGAACGACCAGCCGAAGCCGGCGCGCTGACGCTCCGCCGGCGCACGGGGCGACCGGATGTCCCGTGCGCCGCGAGACTCGATACGTCAAGCCACCTGACAGCAGCCCTCGAACAGCGCTTCAACCGCAGCGGCAACGTCGACGGCCGAGGAAACGCGCAGCAGGCCGCCCGCGCCACGATCGGCCGACTGATGGCGATCCAGCCACACGCACCCAATGCCGAGCGCCCGCGCCGGATCGATGTCGTGATACCAGCCGGATGCCACGTGCACCCAGTCGCGGCGGCTCACGCGCGTGATCCGCTCGAAGCCGAGGAAGGGCCAGCGCTCGGGCTTATAGGCCCGCACTCGCTCGGCGGTGACGAAGAGGTCGAACGGCTTGCGGAAACTCCGATGCGTGACCTCGAACAGGTCGTCGTCGCAGTTGGTCAGCACCGCCAGACGCCATCCTCGTCGACGCAGCTCCGCCAGCATGCCTTCCACATCGTCGAAGGGTCGCATCACACCCCAGGCTCGCTGGAGCGCTCGCGCATCGGGCGCGGGCAGCGACACGCCGCTCGACACGGCCGCGCGCGACAGCGCGCGGGTCAGCACGTCCTTGTAGGTCGTCTGCCGCGTTTCGCGCTCGATCTGCCGGACGATGACGCGATACGCGCGCTGGAGATCCGAGGCACGGTCGCCCGCGATCGGGGCGATCATGTCGGCGAACCACGCGCACCAGTCGACCAGGGTCCCGTAACAGTCGAAGGTCACCCACTGCGTTCGCTTGCCGGACGACACGGAAACCTCCCTTCCTTAGAAAACGAAACACCGGGACAAACAAAAAGGGCCATCACCGGTGGTCCGGATGATGGCCCTTGGCGAGCTCGTGAACGGGATCTGCTCTACATCATCCGGATGAACCTGGCAGCCAGGCGTTGTCCGCGTACTTGGCGCACAGGTCGACCGCGCCGGCAATCGGCACAATCGCCGTACGCGTGCACAAGAACTGGAAGGACAAACGCATGGGCGCTCCTGATGACAGGTTACAGATGGTAACGCATTTCAGGTGAAATGTGAACAGGCGCTATCTCCTGTCGCTATCTCCTGTGTCAACGCTATCTCCTGATGTCAACGCGATCTCCTGAACGTGAAGGGTGTAGAAATTCGGTCCGGACAGCGTGCGACTGTCCGACCGGGCTCTGTGGTGCTCAGGACAGGACCGACGCGTAGAATGTGCGTTGCATTCTGACTTCGTCGGAGGCTCCGTGCTCCTCTCCCTCTGCTATCTCCTCCTTCGCCGCGTCCCGCCTGTCCTTCGCCAAAACCGGCGCGGCGCTGTTGCCGGTCACTATCGCGAGACGTCTCGGGAGTTGATCGCCCTGATGATCGCGATGGTTGGCAGGCCTGCACGTTCTGACGAGACGTACGTTTCGGTCCCCCGTCAGCGGCTGTCCTTCGCCAATACTCGATCGGCGTCGTCTGGAGGGGAGCCTTCTTGACGTTGCCCTTTTCTTGCTGTCGCTACCAAATACTGCATCGGCCTCCTTAGCTGGACGCTCACAATGCCGACAGAACTTCGAGCGTGATGATCTAGTGTCCTCGTGTCAGGTACGTCAACATATGGTGTCCATGTCAACGACGTCAATGATCTGAGGCGACGACTGCCAATAGCTGTTTCTGGCCGCTTGTTTGCTGTTTGGGGGCGGATTCCCCTCCGGAGCTTGTTGCGGTGACGGTGTCACTGCGCTACTCTTGGGGACCGTCGCGCGCCCGGACCGTGAGCTCGCCCGAACATTGGATTATCCGGGGCCCAGGGCCCTCGAGAGGCGAAACCATGAACATCCCGAAAAAGCTGGCTGACAGCGGCATCTCGCGTCGCGACCTCATGCGGCTCGGCGCCGGGGGCCTCGGCTTCAGTCTGGTCGGCGGGATCGGCCCGGTGCCCTACGTCTTCGGCAAGGCAAGCGAAGTGCTGGCGGCCACCGATTCACGCAAGATTCTGGTGGTGTTCGAGTGGTTCGGCGGCAACGACGGACTGAATACGATCGTGCCGTACGGGGATGCGATGTACTACAAGCATCGGCCGACCATCGGCATCAAAGAGAAGGACGTTCTGAAGATCGATGCTCACTTCGGCTGGCAGAGGTCGATGACCCCTATGAAGCGCCTCTACGACGAAGGCAAGGTGGCGATCATTCAGGGCGTGGGCTACGACCAGCCATCGTTCTCGCACTTTACGTCGATGTCGTATTGGCACACCGCGGCGCCGAACAGCGGGAACGAATACGGCTGGATGGGGCGGGTGGCGTCCGCGCTGGATCCTACCGGCGCGCGCCCCAACATGATCGTCAACATCTCGGGCAGCCAGACCCTTGCGGTGAAGGCGGAGAAGCACGTGCCGCTCGTGTTCCAGGACCCGACGAAGTTCGAGCGCGGCGTGTTTGCGCAGGAGAAGGCGGCGCTCGAGGTACTGGGCGCGCAGACGGTCCCGGTGAGCGCGGCGCACAAGTACGTGCTGGAAGTCACCAGAAGCACCGAGCAAGCGTCCGAAGTGGTCCGTGCCGCGTGGAGCAAGTACAAGGAGAAAGCGAACCCGGACCTCCGTTTGCTGGACCTGGACAAGGTTGCGGCCCTGATCGAGGCGGATTTCCCGACGCGGCTGTACTACGTGCCGCTGCGCAACAGCCTGTTCGACACGCACGTGAACCAGGACGCGCCGCTCGATCGGCAGCTGCAGTATTGCTCCGACGCCGTCGCGGGCTTCTTCCAGGAGATGAAACGGATCGGCCGGGCGGACGACGTCGTGCTGTACGTCCACAGCGAGTTCGGCCGGCGCGTGCCGGAAAACACGAGTCTCGGCACTGACCACGGTACCGCCCAGGTGAACTTCGTGATCGGGAATGCGGTCAAGGGCGGCATGTACGGCAAGCCGCCGAGCCTCACCGAACTGGTCCTCGAGGGCAACCTACAGAACACGACGGACTTCCGTCAGGTTTACGCCACGCTGATCGAGGAGTGGATGGGCGCCGACTCGGCGAAGGTGCTCGGCGAGAAATTCAAGACGATGGGCATGTTCCGGACAGCGCCCAACACGGCGTAACGTATGGTGCACGGGGCCGTGCGCTCCGTTGCTGAGCATGAGGGAGGCGAACATGGCCAGTCGCATGGGGTGGTCCCCCGGACCGGCGAGCTGGACGGACGATCTCGCGCCGATGAGCGCCGCCGATTGGAGCTACGACCGCGCCGCGCACCTGCTCGCGCACGCTGGATTCGGCGGCACGCCCGCGGAGATCCAGAAGCTGACCGACGCCGGTTTTGAGCGCGCCGTCCGCTCGTTCGTCTACTACGAGAGCATCCCGAATCCGAGAATGCAGCCGTTCGTGGAATCGGGGTTCTGGGATCCGACGCTGAACTTTTTTCCCGAGAGCCGGCCCGAGGCGACCGACCGGGCCGCCAAGAACGGCGTCTCGATCGGCGTGGAGGTCAAGCCCGCCGGCAACCGTCCGATACAGCCGGTCTCGGACCGCTTCTTCTACTGGCTGCGGGCGACGCTGCTTGAAACGCGCCGGCTGGGGTACTGGTGGGCGAACCGGATGCTGCAGACGACGCATCCGCTGCAGCAGAAGATGGCGTTGATGTGGCACGGCCACTTCGCGACCCACGAGAACAAGGTCCGCGACTACCGGAAGATGATGCAGCAGATCGACCTGTTCGAGAGTAACGCGACCGGCAACATCCGCGATCTCGCGATCCAGGTCGCCGAGAACCCGGCGATGCTGTACTTCCTCGATGCCCAGTACAACGTGAAGGGCGCCCCGAACGAGAACTTCTCGCGGGAGGTGATGGAGCTTTTCACCATGGGGGTGGGCCACTACGCGGAGAAGGACGTCCGCGAAGCCGCGCGCGCGTTCACCGGGTGGTATTTCGACAACCTCACGTTCAAGGTCGACCCGGCCAAGCACGACGACAGTCCGAAGATCTTCCTGGGCAGGATGGGGAACTTCGACGGCGTCGAGGTACTGAAGATCATTTTCGAGCAGCCGGTGACGGCCGAATTCCTGGCCGGGAAGATCTATCGCTTCCTAGTGCGCGACGAGCTGTCGCCGGAGCTGCGGAAGAAGCTTGGGACGATCCTCCGGGACAGCAATTACGAGGTCAAGCCGCTGCTGACCGTGATTTTCTCCTCGAAGGACTTTTACAGCGCCGGCAGCTACGGAGCTCACATCAAGGGACCTGTGGAGCACATGGTCGCGATGATGAAGCACCTGGGCGTGGACGAGATTCCCGGCGTGCCCGACTTCAATCAGGCGACCATCTCGATGGGTCAGCACCTGCTGAACCCGCCATCGGTCGCCGGGTGGGCCGAGGGCAAGTCGTGGATCACGCCGAACCTGCTCATCGGGCGCGCCAACATCGCCCGCGACGTCCTGATCCCCGACATCACCGGCTTCCAGGACTGGAATTTCACCGCGGGCGGCGTGGACAACGTCGGCCGCCGGCTGCGCGACGGCTACGACGTCGGCGCGGCGACCGCCGTCAACGACCCGACGAACATGACGGCGTTCGACAGGGCCGCCCTGGAGCGGGACGAGAAGTTCAACACCCGCGTCTCGACTTACATCGCGTGGACGCAGGCCGCGCGCAAATTGATCCCGACGCCACGCCGCGCCGCGCAGATCGACCTCACCACGATGGTGCTGGAGAGCGGCGCCAAGACGACCGGTGAAGCCGTCGACTACTTGATCTGGCGCATGGTGAGGGTGCCGGCCGCGAAAGCAACTCGTGACGGGTTCGTCGCGTTCCTCACCAAGGAATTGGGCACCGACAGCATCGATCCCGCGAAGACCTACATGGAAGATCCGCTGCGGATGACGGTGCATCTCATCATGAGTACGCCGGAATACCAGATCGTCTGAGCGCAGAGCTCACTCGAGTCACGTCCGCCGATCTTTAGACGCAGGCCGCACCTACGAAAGATGCGCGTAGTGTTCCACGACTCGGCCGACGTCTTTCCGGCCTGGCCGTGATATAAGCTCGACCCCGTGATCGACCCCGCGGCGCTGCAGATCGTGTTGTGCGTGCTCACCGGCTGGCTGGCCCGCCGGGAGCGAGAGGCGATCGCCTACCTGCTCGAGGAAAACCGGCTCCTGCGGCGCCAGCTTGGGACGCGGCGACTGCGCCTGACCGATGACGATCGCCGCCGGTTGGCTGCCCGGGCGTACCGCGTGGGCCGTGCGGCCCTACGGGAGATCGCCACGATCGCGACACCGGACACCTTGTTGCGTTGGCATCGGCAGCTGATTGCGCGGAAATGGACGTACGCGAGCCAGCCGGGGCGGCGCGGCGTCCTCGTCGAGATTCGGCGCCTCGTTGTGCGCATGGCCGAGGAAAATCCGACGTGGGGTTACACGCGGATCCAGGGCGCGCTCAAGAACGTCGGCCACCGCGTGGGCCGCTCGACCATTCGGCGGATCCTGAAGGCGGCGGGCTTGCCGCCGGTGCCGCAGCGCCCGACGTCGTGGCAGACGTTTCTCCGCGCGCATTGGGGCGCGATCGCCGGAGCGGATTTCTTCACCACCGAAGTCTGGACGTGGCAGGGCCTCGTGACGTACGACACGGTGTTCGTCATCGATCTGGCGTCCCGCCGTGTGCAGATTCTCGGGTCTACACCGCATCCGGAAGCGCGGTTCATGCAGCAGATCGTCCGGACGTTGACGATGGCCGAGGCCGGCGTGGTGCGAGTGCCGCAGCTGTTGATCTGTGATCGGGATTGGAAGTGGAGCGGTGACGTGCGGCGGAGACTTCGGGCTGCGGGCGTCCGCGTGGTCCTCATTCCTGAGCGCGCGCCAAATGCGAACGCCTACGCGGAACGCTTCGTGCGTTCGATCAAAGAAGAATGCCTCGACCGGCTGATTCCGATCGGGGAGCAACACTTCCGGCGCGCTCTGGCCGAGTACGTCGAGCACTATCACGGAGAACGGAATCACCAGGGCCTCGGCAATCGACTCATCACGGGACCGCCGGTCATCGACAGGACAAGTCGCGTACGGCGACACTCGCGGCTCGGCGGGCTCCTCAATTTCTACGAGCGGGTCGCATAACGGGCTCGGCTGAGTTGTGAAACATTACGGGCGTGAGACTCTCGATGTTGGGCGAGCTCGTGCCGGAAGCGTTCGACGCGCTTCCCCACCATCAGGTGAGCATGGAGCGTGACTTCGTGGCTCCCAGGTCAGTATGACCATCTGGCGGCTGACGATTGCCGAGGGATTGTCTTTTTTGCCCGCGCGGGTAGAAACTGGACCGTCGCGGACATGCGCGCGTTCTTCGACGCGCCACGACCACTCACGCAATCCGAGCAGCCATACCGCGAGCGAAGGCTGCGCTCCAGTAAAGCGAAGAGCGCTTCTTGATTACGGAGCTGGAAAATATCCGATCCGATCGCCACGATTCGTGCCGATCCAGATCTCGTTCCCCACCTGTACGGCAACCGTCACCGCGCCGAAGCCCGGGACGTAGGGCTCGCTCAGGAGCACGCTCACACTCATGGCTCCCCGCGGATCGATCCGTCCCACGTGCCACGTCTCACCGAGGCAGGAGCAGAGGGCCCTGCCTGCATGGCCGGATCCGAGCAGCGTGCCGTCTGGCATCATCCGCAGGTTGTCGATGCGGAATGGCATGTGCAACACATCACGCTTCGGGTCGGCTACACCCCGCTCCACTCGCAGCATCGTCTGCTCGCCCCACGAGGACACATAGAGCAGCTTCTCGTCTTTCGACACCTCGAGGCCGTTGACGGCGACGCCTTCGGTTCCCGGTACCGGCGCCCATCCCGTGGCTGCATGCCACTCCCACACCTGTCCGACGCGGACGTTCGGCGGCTTCTGCCCGGCGGGAGGACGCGGCGTGTTCGTGGCGGCTACGCCGCCGTCGGCGAACGCCACCATTGAGTTGAAGGTCGCGCCGGCAGGCGCAATGGCGCATCCGACCCACGTCAGCGACGGGGGACTGGTCCGTATGTCGACGTCGAAGGCTTCGATCGATTCGCGGACGCCGTGGTGGACTGCAAACAGCCGATGGGTCGATCCCGATCCGGGCCGGAGATAGAGGCCGTGAAACGCAATCGTCTTCTTCTCGGTCGGATCGTTGATGTCGATTGGACCCGGGCAGCCAGGAAACGCTTTCGCGTCGAGCTGGGACTTGACCGAGGCCATCGGATAGAGTGGCACCACCTTCTTGTCACCGGGATGGAGCGCGCGGATCTGTCCCAGTCCCGCCTGATTGCCGGAGACCATGAGCCAGGGCGAGCCCGGCATCAAGGCCAGGTCTTCCGGTCCTCGAACGTCACAGATGAACTGAATCTTGCCGATGGGCGTGCACGGCGGCGTTTGGGTGTGGACCGCGACCGGCAATACGGTGATCGCAACCAGCAGAGCAGCCCGAGTCATTCTCTTCATGATAGGTGCCTCGCAATCCGAATGAGTGCGTCGTAATCCGAGCCGGGTGTTCAAGCGCCGGCCAGGTGTCGTTCTTCCTCTCTCGTTCCTTCTTCTCGTGCGTCCTTACTTCTGCCACTCGTTTCGCATTTGCGTGTCATTCTACGCATGTTGTTGGACTAGGGCGAGAGGCCTTGCGTGGCGTCGCGATGTTCGTCACGCCGAACATCTTGCTGCCGTAGCACCGGCACCTAATCACAGTCGGCGCCTTGCCGGAACTTCGCCTTCTCCTCTACCCCGAGACCTCGAGCATCAGCTTGCCGGTGTTACCGCCCGCATACTGTCCAATAACTCGATCGACCTGCTCCGGGCCGGCATTCAGAGCTTCTCTTCGATGAGGGGTGCGTCCGCTAGGTCGAGCAGGGTCGAATGAAACTGGCAATCAAACCAGCGCTTGAAGACCGCCAGCGACCGCGGTGTCGGCCACGTGGCCCGATCGCGCCACCAGTGTCCTTCGCCAAAACCGGCGCGGCGCTGTTGCCGGTCACTATCGCCACGTCTCGCGAGTTGATCGCCCTGATGATCGGGACGGTTGGCAGGCCTGAACGCTGACGAGACGTACGTTTCGGTCGCCTCGCCCGTCAGCGGCATCTGACGCGCACGGTACGGCCGACGATCACGTCAGGCTGCGCGTCGTTCGTACCGATGGTGCAAGCCGCAGACTTCCCTGAATGCGATTACGTCACCCTCGGTGACATCCTGCACGCGTCGGGGCGTTTGGCGCGTCCTTCGCCAACGAGCGATGCGTGCGCGATCCGTGATAGTCCGCAACATAGCCGGCCAGGACTCGGCGCAAATGCGGCTCGCCGAGTACCACCACGTGGTTCAGGCAGTCACGTCTGATTGAGCCAATCAGCCTCTCTGCATACGGGTTCTGCCAAGGATTGGACGGAGCCGACAGGACCTCGCCGATACCCATGCCAGCGACTCGTTGGCGGAACACCTCGCCGTAGATCGCGTCGCGATCGCGCAAGAACCATCGGGGCGCCGTGTCATCAGGAAACGCCTCAACGACTTGCTGCGCGGTCCAGGCGGCCGTCGGCTGCTCCGTAACGTTGACGTGAACGACCCGCCGGCGGTGATGGAGAAGGACGACGAAGACGAACAGGATTCGACCCGTGACGGTCGCTACCGTGAAGAAATCCATCGAGCCTAATACCAGGACGTGATTCGTGAGGAACGTACGCCATGTCTGCGACGGCGGGCGACGAGGCCGCCTCACGAGCCGGGAGACGGTTCGTTCCGACACCTCAATGCCCAACTTGCCCAACTCGGCGTGGATGCGAGGAACGCCCCAAAGCGGATTCGCGGCGGCCATCTTCATCACGAGCGTGCGAATGGCTGCATGCGTACGCGGGCGGCCAGGACGGTCCAGCGCTGAGCGCCGCGCCCATTGACGGCGGAGCCACTGGCGATGCCAACGCACGACGGTGTCCGGATCCACAACGATCAGGGCTGTTCGCCAATCCCGCCACGCGTTGGCGAGCAGCATCCAAAACAGCCGATCTCCGTGGCGGAGTTGGGGACGCCTCACGGTGCGCTTGAACACGGCCAACTGTTGACGGAGTGCCAGATTCTCGAGCGCGACCGCTCGGTGTCCACCGCAGATCAGCGCGAGAGATCGAAGCAGGACGACGAGCGCAGCCAGCATGAGATATCCTGTCCCGCAGTCAGCCACAGGATCAACCAAGGGCCGGCGATCTGATTCTGGCGAACGACACTGGGACACGGGAGGCATGGCCGAGCAGCCTATCAACACGCCGGTGCGATGCACCCGGAGTTCAGTAACGCTCAATCAGACAGATACTTCCGAAACCTCGATCGAGTTATTGGACAGTACGACGGGGATATTACGGAGCCAATCCTCGCGGAAGAACAGCCAGTCGAGCGGGGAAGTGCTAGCGGTCAGGGCGGGAGTGCCCGTGTTCAATTGCGGGTCGCCCGAGAGGCTCTCCTGATCTTGGATGTCCGGGGAGCGCGATTCGTCGACGGTCTCGCTTTACGAGCCTGTGCCTGACTCACGAGCGGGTATCTCTCAGGGTGCTCGATGGATTCGACCGCGAGGTCGATATCGAGGTCGGGCCAGTACAGATGATGCGGACTCGGCAGCTGTACGTTGGTGATCGCCCGAATGGACGCGTCCCGAAACCACGGAAACTGCTGGAATGCAACGAACAACTCTTGGTCATCGATGATCAGCCAGAACCCGTGGGGTGACACGTTGGTCACTTCAGCCGGGGAAGTGCTTCGCCCAAGCGCGTCGGATTTCATCAAGATGCTCCTCAACCAGATTCCGGGCCTCGGCCAACTGCTTGGGCTTCAGCCCGTAGTTGGCGTGAAGCGCGACCATTGGTTCAATCCAGAACTTCGCCTCGCATGCTGGACGTGCACATGGGCTCTCGGTTCCTCGCGTGAGAAGAAATAGAAGCGATAGCCACGGACTCGGAGAACCGTTGGACTCACGCGACCAGAATAGCCCAGTTGGCGATTTGCAAATCACCGGCAGCCGCACAGAAAGACTGTACCTGAAAACTGTACCTGCTGTGCTGCTTGTCCGTCTCGAATTCGTTGTCAGGCCGCCACTGGGAGCTGGACCAAGTCCCGGCAGTGGGAGACCCAACGCACATTGTTCAGCTCGGCACGGGCCACGCGGTGTTCGCCGGTAAAGGTCAACGGCGCGTGGCCCTCCAATGACGCGTGGCTGCGTGCCGCGTTGTAGTAGGCCTGAAAATCGGCAAGCTTCCGTTCAAGATCACGGGCATTCCAGAACAGCCCCTGGTCGAGAAATTCTCGCCGCATCGTCCCGATCAGGCGCTCCACGAAGGGGTGTGACAGGGGCACATGAGGCACGGTCTTGATTGCGTCGATCTCCAGAATCCGAAGGTTGGCCGTCCAACGGTGCGCTTCGAACAGCGGATCGTGATCGGTACTGAGATATCGCGGGGCGCCCCGACCATGAATGGCAGCGTTGAACAGGCGGCAGAGGTCGGCGCCCGTGACCGCCCCGCGGTGCACGACGACGCCGACGAGGCGACGCGTGAACTGGTCCATGACGACGAGCACCCAGTAGCTCCGGAGCACGATGGACTCACATCGAAAGAGGTCCACGCTCCACAGGCTGTCTGTCGTGTGTCCGATGAAGGACAACCACGAGGGCCCGGTTCCGCCTGGGGCGGGGCGATGATGTTTCGACAGCACGCGGTAGACGACGTGCTTGTCGATGTCGACCCCGAACGTGTGCGAGATGATGCGCGCAATGCGTGGACAGCCGAACCGAGGATTGCGTGACTTGAGCTCCACGATGGCCTGGATGAGTGCCTCGCTCGGCCCCTTCGGTCCGGGCTTCTTCGGGCACGGGCTCAACGAGAACAGTCGGCGGTACTTGCGACGCACCAACGCCTTGCCTCTTCGGGTTGAAGGCGACCTCTCGGCATTGCCGCGACAGCGCCACCCAACTCACGGCTCGGGCGCATTCTCATCCTCTTCCAGGGCCGCGGTCACACGGTTCCTGCGATCCGGAACGACCTGCACTGTCGATCTCCAATCCTGATGCGCAGCGAGCTGCAGTCGGACGACATGGGTGCCGGGCGAGATGTGCGGCAGCAGCAGCGGCGTCGTGCCGACCAGTTGTCCGTCGATGAAGACGCTGGCGCCGACCGGGCGCGAATCGATGCTCAGGGTACCGGCCAATAGTCCATTCGTCGCCGGCGATGATGCTTGAACCTTTGACAACGCCGGAGCCGGTGATGGTGCTGCCCCCTTGATGGACGGAGAAGGGCGCGCAGGCTGCTCCGCTCTTGGCTCCTGGCTGGAATTGTCGTTGTTGCTCTTCGGAGGGGACGCCGGAAGCGGCTCGAGCCTGTCAGCTGCCAAAGGTGGCCCTGCCGCGGAAGGGCGAACCGACTGAAGTGCGAGCGATGTCTGGGCCACCATCGACGCGATGGCCGATCGAACCCGACCACCTGCCTCAATCGCCGTCCGGCGAGTGGATTCGGCGCCTACGGCGAACCAGGAGACCAGAAAGACCGCGACCGGAGCGCTCAGCAGCAACCAGACGAACGAGCGCGATCGGACCGGTGACATGAGCGCCGGCCGCGGACGCTGAAGGTCCCAGTCGGCCGGTTCGTAAGAACAGTGCGTGAAGCGCGGCCCCTCGGTCACCGAGGTGGGCCTCGGCTTCCGCTGAGTCGGACTGTTTGACGACGTACCAAGCCCTACCGTGGCAGAATCGATCCCAACCTCCAGAGGATCGGACCGAGGAACTGAAGGGCCTGCCGCGGCATCCAGCGAGGCTTCCGAAATGAACAGTTCCAGTGCGTCCTCAAGATCTTCCTCGACCGGCGTCGTCGCCGGAATGTCAGGTGCCGTTTCGTGTGTCCGGAGCATTGGGGCCTCAAGGAATCGCTGGCGCACAATTCCTGCAAACAAGAATGACGCCATTGCCGATTTCGCATGACCTCGGCGAAATTGGCGCTTCAGACGTCGCTACGGAAGAGATGGCGCGGAAGAACGGCCGTACGTGTGTGAAGCGTTCTTGCCTCTAGCTCGTGCGGACGTGCAAAGCCGCCTCGCGTCCGTCATACAGCGACAGACGACGATGCGCAATCGGCTGGCCGCCACGGACGAAGCGCAGGCTCGCTTGCCCGTTGAAGACCGGAACGATGACCAGGTCCTGGCATTGAAGCTGCAACTCGAGCAGGGACAGATAGGCTTGCGCTTCAAGGCCGGGGGTGAAGGTGGTGTCGGTCTGCCACCGATGTGGAAGACCTGACTGCGTCCTAAGCGCCGCGAGCTAGATGTCAGCGAACTTATGAAACGGTCGACTAAGCTTCCGTAAGAGGGAATACAGGATCAGTCGCACCTCAGGGCGTGCGGTTTGCCTCCCGCCATGCCTTGAGCACTTCGGTTGCAGTTCCCGGGGCGACGGGCCGTCCGATTCGTCGCACGATCTCCCAGCGACCGGCGTTCTTCTGCAGCTCCCAGTGGTTATAGGACAGCGTATAGACGGCATAACCCTGGCCGGACCGGGTCCAGACAAGCGCCGCGCCTTCCGCCCAGGCTTTCGCGCCGTCGACGCGGATCATCAGAGGGCCCGTCGTGTGCACGCTGCCTTTGCCCTCGATCTCACGCTTGTGCACGCCATTGGGATCGTCGATGCTCTGGAAGAACGCCGCCCGGCCCTTTATGGCCGCGCCACCTCGCTCATAGGTTGCGTTCTCGGACCAGACCTCCGACCATCCCTTCGCGTCTCCGGTGTCGGCAGTGAATCCGTAGCGGCTGAACAAATCGCGAATCTCTTCCTTGGCCTCCAGCGTGGCGAGCCGCGCCTCCAACGCCGCCACTCGATCGGGCTGTCCGGCCGTCGCAGGCGGGTTGACGAGGCAGAGCACGAGCGCTAGGGCAATGGCGACCCAAACTAGACGCATGGCGATCCTCCTCCTTGGCACGTGTGCCTGGAGAGTAACACGGCACTGTCAACTTGACGTCAGATCGTGCCTGACGATCTCCTTGATGTCTGGTTCCCGTCCCAGTTCAGCACGGGCACGTCGCGTCGTTCCACGCGAGGAAGGCACGGGTTCTCAACAGGCGGTGGTGCGCTGCCCGGAGCAGATGACGCCCAACGCGAAACAGGTTCCGCACGAGACCGTGTACCGACACGAAGCGTTGCGCGTGCGCGGCGGATTTGAACTGTCGCATCTGGCGGAGCTATCTCCACGGATATTCTGGAATTTCGTGCGCGAGTTCTCGTCATTCAGACGGCCAGGGCGGCTGCACTATAACGCTTCTGCTCCCTGTCAAAACAGCGTGAGCGGATTGACCGGCAAACCGGTGCCTTTGTGGATCCGGAGCGGGTTCAGCGTGAGCATCAACTCTCCACCGCATGTCCATGCGTTGCATATGGCATCAAGAGCAACTATCATAGTTGCTGGAGTTCACGTGACCGACAAAGTTTCTACGATGGACGTCCGTCAGCGAATTGGGGACATGCTGAATCGCGTGGCCCTTCGACACGACGAGTTCATTATCGAGCGGAAGGGCAAGCCCTTGGCTGCCTTGGTGCCCGTCGAACGGCTCGAGCAGATGCGGCGGTTTGCGCGCCGACATGCCCTCGAATTCATGGAGCAGCAACAGCCTAGCGCTCTGACCGACACCCAAGCCGCGGAACTCGCGGCCGACGCGAAACGGTGGGCTCGCAGCGTGTCAAAGCCCCGACGCAAGACCAAATAGGCCGTGATTCGCGCCGTTCTCGACGCGAACGTCTACGTCAGCGCAGCAGTGCGCCCGGAGGGGCCGCCCGGGCAGATCATCGAGAGATTTCTGCGAGGTGAATCCTTCGAAATCGTCATCTCGCAGGCTATCGTCGAAGAAGTCTTGCGAGCGCTTAACTATCCAAAAGTACGCAAGTACATTCGGACTGGGCTCGACCCGGAACTCTGGTTCGAGGACATTGTCGTCCTGTCTCACCTCGTCGCCGGGCAGCGGGAACTCGCGGGTGCGAGCAAAGACCCTGACGATGACAAGTACATCGCGGCAGCGATCGAAGGCCGAGCACGGTTCGTGGTTGCCGGAGACTCAGACCTGCTCGAACTGAAAGAGTACGACGGAATCCGCATCGTGAGCCCGCGGGTATTCTTGGATGTCCTCGTCGCCTAAACTAAATGCCCGCGAAAGCTACTACAACCGGGGACGACCGCATACGAGCCTGGGACCCGGCTTTCCGGACCGGTCAACGGAGGTGCGACGACCGAAGCCCTCCGGGCATCGACTTCCAGGCCGTTGCTGCGTCGCGGCGACGCCAATTCTGGGCGGGCTGCATCACGAATATCGCCTTGAGCGCGAGGCCGCGTGACAGCCGGAACGCCGGCGTATGTTTTCTTGCGGAGCACACGGCAGACGGTGTGGGGCAAGGAAGGCCGGCGGTTCGACATGGCACCCGTATCGTAACCACACGCGCTCGGCGGTCGCTTGCTTTACGCGGCGGAAGTCATCGCGGGCTCGGATCGAGGGGCGGATGTAATATTTGCGGAGCACAAGGTCGTCGAGGCGCTCCTACGTCAGACGAATCTGTGGGACGTTCGCAAGCAGAAGCTCGGTGGCTACTCGGGCGGCATGCGGCAGCGGTTTGGCGTCGCCGTGGCCCTTCTCGGCAATCCGAAGCTGCTGATCGTGGACGAACCGACAGCGGGCCTCGATCCGGCCGAGCGCGTGCGCTTCCTCAATCTCCTGAGCGAGCTGGGCGAGAACAGCGTCGTCCCGTAGTGTCCCGCGGCTGGATCGACGTGATGGACGATCCTGGGCCAGACCGTCCAGCACAGGATTGCTCGCGACTAGGGCTTCTCGGGTTTGGCCGGCTTCTGGGGTGGCGCTGCCGGCTTCTCGTAGATATCCACGACCGGCGGCCTTTCGCCGTCGGTCGAAAGGCCCGCCGCCAGCATAAGCCGAGTCACGGCGTCGATCGTCGGTGGATCCGGCCTCGGGAGCCGCCCGATATGGCCTTCGGCCGCGAACAGCGGGGTCACACCTTGTCTGTTGCGTCGGTTCCAGATCTGCGGATCGGCTCCGCGATCTCCCAGCAGTTTCACGACCAGCGGGTAGTTGTTATACGCGGCGCCGTGCATGGCTGTGTCGCCGTTGTTGTCCACGGCGTTGACGTCCGCGCCGAGGTCGAGCAGCATCTTCACGGCTTCTAGCCGCTTCCGGTTCCTCGCCGGCTTCTTCGAGCGGCTCTGTCGTGTCGAGGCCGGCCGCAGCCATCAGCGGCGTGGTGTTGTTGAAGTTCGGCAGCAGAGGATCGGCGCCCAACTCCAGGAGCAGCCGCATCAACGGAACGTCCGAGCGATCGGCGGCGATGAGAAATGGCGTCGCCCCCTCAGTGCCGATGCGTGAGGACGTGTTGGGGACCTTCGGCGCGCCTTTGTCCAGACGCAGATTGACGTTCGCGCCGCGCTTCACGATCTCGCGCACGAACTGAAGGCTCGTGATCCGGCCAGACCCGATCGGCGGCGGGTTCGCTGACGTCGCTGGAATCCGGCTTTCGCACCCAGGTGATCGTGTGGAGCGGGGTGAATCCTGTCCGCCGATCGTTTGGATCGGCGCCGGCGTCGACCAGCGCGATCGCGAGCTCGAAGTGACCGTTCTGCACCGCGAGCAGCAACGGGCTGGTGCCTTTGCCGACCGGCTTATACAGGGCGGCGGCGTCCGGGCCCGCTCTCGCGGCGCTGCACCGTCGCGTTCACATCGACGCCCGCCTCGAGAAACGCGCGCACCACGTCGATGTGCCCCTCACGCACGGCAAAGAAGAACGGCGTGAATCCGGAATCGAGCGTCGCGTTGATGTCGGCTCCAGCGTCGATCAGCGCGCGCACGACGGCGGCGTGTCCCTCGGCCGCTGCCCACATCAGGGCGGTCTGACCGCGCCGCTCACGCGCGTCGGGTCTGGCGCCGCGCGCCAGGAGCGCGTTCACCGCATCGAGATTTCCGGATCGCGCCGCCATCATGAGGACGGTCTCCCCGCTCTTCATCGTGGCGTTCGCATCGGCGCCTGCGTCCAGCAACAGCTTCACGACGTCGCCGCTCCCGTTCGAACACGCGAGCGACAGCGGCGGCACGCCGTAGCGGTTCACGGCGTTGACGTTGGCGCCCGCTCGCACCAGCAACGCCGCGGTCTCCGCATCATCGTGGTACGCGGCCCAGTGCAGCGCGGTCGTTCCGTCGACCTGGGCGGCGTTGACGTCGACGCGCGTCTCGAGGAGCGTGCGGACGCGCGCCTTGTCGCGTTGCTCCACGGCGTCGGCGAGCGTCGCGCGTTCGGCGCCCAGCGCTGCGCCGGCAGAGCCCGAGCACCAGGAGAACGAGTCCACTCATTCTTCGGCAATGCATCTGCGTCTCCTGCACATTGACTTATCAACGCGACGGGATCGAAGAGGTCTTCGACCTTTCCGCTGCTGTCGCCGAACGAATCCAGCATGGACGCCGACGCGATCGAGCAGCGTCAGGTGAAGATTGGCCAGCGGCGTTCCCTTGTCGTACTGGATGTGCCGGCCGCCCTTCAGGCCCGTGCGGCGCCGCCCGCGACCAGGATCGGCAGGTTCTCGTGATCGTGCACGCTGGGATTGCCCATGCCGCTTCCGTACAGGTAGACCGAGTGATCGAGCAGCGAGCCGTCGCCTTCCGGCGTCGCCTTCAGCTTCTCGAGGAACTCCGCGAACAGCGACACGTGGAACGTGTTGATCTTGGCGATCTTCGCGATCTTTTCCGGATCGTTGCCGTGATGACTCGTGGGATGGTGCGGGTCGGGCACGCCGATCTCCGGATACGTGCGGTTGCTCTGCTCGCGCGCGAGCTGGAACGTGATGACGCGCGTGATGTCCGCCTGGAACGCCAGCACCTGCAGGTCGAACATCAGCTTCGCGTGATCGGCGTACGCGGCCGGAACGCCGACCGGCCGATCGAGATCGGGCATCGTGTTGTCCGCGTCGCCGCCTCGGCCCGCTGGATCTGCCGCTCGACCTCGCGAATGCTGTCGAGGTACTGATCGACGCGAACGCGATCGGTATGCCCACGCGCTGCTTGAGCCGCGCGATGTCGTCGCTGAACGAATCGAGCAGGCTGGCGCGCCTGCGCAGCGCCGCGCGGCGCTCGGCCGCGTTGCCGCCCTCGCCGAACAGGCGCTCGAAGACGATGCGCGGATGCGCCTCGGACGGCAGCGGCGTCGTCGGCGACGACCAGGAGAGGTAGTTCTGATAGACGCAGGCGTAGCCGTTGTTGCACACGCCGGCGAGCGGGTTCAGATCCATCGAGAGCTCGAGCGACGGCAGCTGCGTCTCGCGGCCGATCTGCTTGGCGGCGATCTGGTCGACCGTCGTGCCCAGGTAGTAGTCCGAGCTCTCGGTGTGCTTGGCGATGGCCGCGCTCAGGAACGCCGCGTTCGACGTGGCGTGCGTGCCCGGGTAGGCGTTCTGCAGCCTGCGTGTTGGTGATGACGGTCACCTGGTCCTTGACCGGCTCGAGCGGAGCCAGGATCGGCGACAGCTCCGTCGAGCTTCGCCTGGCCCGGCGGCGTCCATCGCGCGTGATCGCATCCCATCGGGATGAAGACGAAGCCGAGCCGCCGCACCGGCTTGGCCGGCGTCTTCGCCCACGCGGTCACCGCGGGAATCATCGCGTCGAGCAGCGGCAGCGCCAGCGCGGCCTGCGCGCCCCTCAGAAACGTCCGCCGCGGTAGCGCCTTCTTCGTGATGATCATGATGCTCTCCTCATCTGAAACGGCGCGCTCTTGACGATTCCGAGGATGAGCGACGAGAAGCGGTATCCGTCCTTCTCGGCGTCGCGCACGATCTTGCGGACCGCCGGCGCGTCGTAGTACTCGACGCCTCGGCCCAGCGCGAACGTCAGCAGCTTCTCCGTCAGCGTTGCCGGCAAACAGCTCGGGACGGCTCAAGCAATCGCGTCTTCGAGGCCCGCGACGCCGCGGAACTCGCCGCCGCCCGGCAGAGCGCCCGACGCGTCGATCGGGTCCGTCGTCGCCTTCGTGATCGCGCCACCGGCCGACCGCGTCGAAGTTCTCCAGCGAGAAGCCCACCGGGTCGATCGTGCGGTGACAGCTCGCGCACACGGCATTGCTGCGATGCGCGGCCAGCCGCTCGCGCATCGGCAGGTTGGCGGCCACCGTGCTCTCATCGAGCGCCGGCACGTTCGGGAGCGGCGGCGGCGGCGGCGCGCCGAAGATGTTGCTCAGGACCCACACGCCGCGAATCACCGGCGACGTCCGCGTCGCGATACGACGTGACCGTCAGGATGCTGCCCTGCCGCAGCAGGCCGCCGCGCTTGCTGTCGGGTGCCGAGCGTCACGCGGCGGAAGCGGCTGCCGTAGACGTCGGGAATCCCGTAGTGCTTCGCCAGCCGCTCGTTCAGGAAGGTGTAGTCCGCCTTGAGCAGGTCGAGCACGCTGCGATCCTCGCGCAGCACGCTGTCGAAGAAGAGCTCGGTCTCCTGCCGGAACGCCTGCCGCAGGTTGTCGTCGAAGTCCGGGAACAGACGCGCGTTCGGCGTGACCGCCTCCAGGTTGCGCAGCTGCAGCCACTGCCCGGCGAAGTTGGTCGCGAGGTTGAACGAGCGCCGATCGGCGAGCATCCTGCGCGCCTGCTTCTCGAGCACCTCCGGGCGACTGAGCTTGCCTGCGAATCGCCGCGTCGAGCAGCTCGTCGTCCGGGATGCTGCTCCAGAGGAAGAACGACAGGCGCGACGCCAGCTCGAGATCGCTGATGCGGTAGACACCGCCGGCCGGCGACGTTCTTCGGATCGCTCTCGACGCGGAACAGGAACTCCGGATTGATGAGCACGGCGCTCAACGCCATCGCGATTCCCGCGTCGAAATCGCCTCTCGGCCCGGCCCTTCGCGATAGAACGCCATCGGGCCCGTCGACGTCCGCTTTCGGCGACCGGCCGGCGATAGGCGCGCCGCATCAGCGTGGAGAGAATCGTCTTGGCGCAGGCCTCTTCCTTGTGTGCGCCGGGGAGCCGTCCGCGCCGGCGTGTCGCTCCGCTTCGGGCCGGCACACGAACATCCGGCGGCGGCTCGGCGTGTTCTCCGCGCCCTTCGCCTCGTACGGTCCGGTGATCGAAACCTGGTCGATCGCCGGCGCGCTTCGCGGATGGCGCCTGTCGTTGAAGTGCGACTGCAGGGGCTGCCGCGCGGTTTCGAGCAGCGACGAGCCATCCTTGCACGAAGCGTGACGCCGAGCTCGTGCGGGCCTGCCGTCACGGGGACGCGCGCCTTCAGATCCTTGTCCAGCAGCCGTGTCGTCCGCCGCCGGCGGGCTTCTGCGACCGTGAAGTTCGCGACCGGCTTCCGGTCGAGCAAGCACCATCATCTCGTGCGGCACGCGGCTCCCGCAACCCGCTGACGTCTCCTTCCAGATCGCGCGCGAGCCAGATCTGGATCTCGTACTCGCCGTCCTGGGCGAACGTGTAGGACACCGACACCCCGCCGCGCGTGCCGATCGGGCAGGCCGGGCAGATGATCTTCCTGCGTGAGGTCGGCCGGCACGCGAATGATGTCGCTCTGGAGAGACGCATCTGCGTGCTGCCGATCGCCAGGCGGCTGATTTTCTGCGCGGCCGAGATGTAGCGGTCCAGGAGCGTCGGCGACAGGTCGCCGACGGTCACGTTGTCGAAGCCGTGACCGCTCTCATCGGCCGGCAGGAGCGAGGCGGCGTCGATGTCGAGCGCCAGCAGGTCTCTGATCGGCGTTCTGATACTCGGTCCGATTCAGGCGGCGGAGCGTTTCCGTGCGGCCAGGATTCGGTCTGGCGGCGGAAGCCGCATCGAGCGATGTTTCCAGCCACGATCAGCAGCGCGCGCCGATCGTCCTCGGAAGGCTGCGGCATGTTGGGAGGCGGCATGGTGCCCGTGTGCAGCTTGCGCACTACCTTCTCCCAGACTTCGGCGTCAGCACCGGGGTTGGCGACGTCGATCCGGTCCAGCCTCAGGTCCGCAGTCTTGAGCCGTTCGTTGTGGCACGTGACGCAGTACCGATCGAGCAGACGACGGGGACTCGACGCGGCTGGCTGGACACCGGCGGCCGAACTTGACGGGGGGCTCGCCACCTGCTGCCGACCTGCCTGCTGTGCAGACGTTTGCACTTGCAGGCAAACGCACAAGGTCACAGCCACTCCGACGGACCCAAGCGTCACCACTCTGGCGATAGGGAACAGCTTCGTCATGTGACTCCTGCGCGAGATGAGTTTGCGGTCCTAAGCGGTGTGTCTCCTCGGGATGACTACCGGGCCGGCTCGCTCGGCGATCAGCAGAACGGATAAATTGGGCAGAGATCCTCTCGCCTCCTCGCAAGGCCGCACGCAACCGACAGTGAACCGGTCGAGCTGCGCCCCGGAAGCCGCGACCGTCGATGCAGCAGAGTATAGCGGCCATCCGATCAAACAGAAACCGGCAAAGTGAGACCTGTGCTCCGCAAAAATTCCATCCGAACTCGGATCCAGATCAGCAACCAGGCTTGTCGTTTGCCCAGTTACCTCTGTCTCAGGAAGGACATTAACAATTTAGTGAATCAGCTCCGGCGACCCCTGTGGTCCGGCAATATTACATTCGCCCGTTGACTGAGCCTGCCACGCTTCCATCGCGTCATTGGAGCGACCGCCGAGACCGGACGGCTACGATACAGGGTCATGTCATCCCGTCGGCCTTCTTTCCCCCGCACCGTCTACCGTTTGCTGTAAGGACCTCCGCGCACTGGTTCGCCTGGGGCTGATGTCCCGGGCGCATCTGGTGGCCGAAAACTTGTTCCTTCGGAAACAATTGGCGCTCTACCAGGAGCGAGGGACCAAGCCTCGGCGGCCCGACCCGGCGACACGCGTTACACTGGTCCTGTTATCGCGGTGGCTGGACTGGCGCTCCCTGCTCTCCACAGGCCAACGCGTACTGCGAACGCGTGATCGGGACGATGCGGCGCGAGTGCCCGGATTGGGTCAACGGACTCAGAGGTTCGTGAAAGTCAGTGACTAAAGTTCGGCGCCGTCTTCACCGTCGGTCTGAACGGCCAGGTTCAAGCTCTCGATCTGCGCACCCCAGCGTTCCGCTAGTCGCACGAATCTGGTCGGGCGTTCACGCCCGCTTGACAACCGTTCCGACGCAACGATAATCGGTGCTCCTGCGGACTTTTTACGTCCGCCACGGCAAGCAGGCCTCAGGGCCTGCACGATGTCTGGAGGAAGCGAAAGTGATCACGAAACGCTGGTTCCTCGCAAGCGTGCTCGCCGCATTGGTGGCCGCGCCGACGAGATCGACGGCACAGAGTCAAGCCGACATTGAGGGTGGCAAGCAACTCTTCCAGGGCATGTGTGTCCAGTGCCACGGCGCCGGCGGCGCCGGCGGCGAAGCGCCCAGCCTGAATCGTGCCAAGCTCAACCATGCGCCAGACGATGCTGCGCTGGCCGACGTGATTTCCAACGGAATTCCGAACACCGCGATGCCGCGCATCAGGCGCTTCACCGAGAACGAGCTGCGGCAGCTCGTGGCCTACGTGCGATCGGTTGGGAAGGTGGTGGAGTTTCGTATTCCAGGCGATGCGAAGAGGGGCGCCGCCATCTACAAGAATCTCGCTTGTTCGTCGTGCCACATCGTGGCTGGCGAGGGTGGCAACCTCGGCCCGGATCTCACCGAAATCGGATTGATGCGCGGTGCGGTGTACTTGCGCGAGGCGATCGTCGATCCTGGTTCGTCGCTTCCGAAAGGCACGCTCGCGGTACCCTCGCGAGGCTACGCCGAGTACCTGCCGGTGCTCATCGTCACGCGCGAGGGCGGTGAGGTCCGCGGCATACGGGTCAACGAAGACGCGTTCACGATTCAAGTGCGCGACGCAGCCGGCAAGTTCTATTCGCTGCGGAAGAGCGAGCTCAAGCTTCTCGACAAGCAAACGGGGATGAGCATGATGCCGAGCCTGGCCAGCCGGCTCACGGCGCCCGAGCTCGCCGATTTGGTGGCGTATCTTTCGAGCCTGAGAGGTGCAGAGTGATCACACGGCCACATGGACGGATTCTCCCGGCCCTCCTCCTCGCGAGCGCGTTGCTGCGGGGCTCCGCTCTTGCGCAGGTGCCCTACGACCGCATCGTCCGCGCGGAGAGCGAGCCGGCGAACTGGCTGACGTACGCCGGCGGCTACAAGTCGCAGCGGTACACGCAGCTCGATCAGATCAACAAACAGAACGTATCGCAGTTGAAGCCGGCCTGGGTGTACCAGATTCGCGCGGCGGGCGTGTTCGAAACCTCGCCCATCGTCGTGGACGGCGTGATGTACATGACCGAGCCGCCGAGCACGGTGACGGCGCTCGACGTGCGCACCGGACGTCCGCTGTGGAGCTGGACTCCGAAGATCCCGGCCGATGTGATCGTAATCGGATCGCCTCCGGTGAATCGCGGCGTCGCCGTGCTCGATAACATGGTGTTCGCCGGATCGATCGCCGGCCATCTCGCGGCGCTCGACGCGAAGTCGGGAGCGCTGCGGTGGGATGTCACCGTTGACGACAACAAGCTGGGCTACTACCTGACGCTGGCGCCGCTCGCAATCGACGGCAAGAGTGATCGTCGGCGTGTCGGGCGCGGAAAACGGCATCCGCGGGTTCGTCGACGCCTACGACGCGAAGACGGGAAAGCGGCTATGGCGCAGGCACACGATTCCCGCGCCGGGCGAGCCCGGAAACGAGACCTGGGGTGGCAAGGACAGCTGGAAGACCGGCGGCGGTTCGACGTGGCTGACTGGTTCGTACGATCCCGAATTGAAGCTCTTGTACTGGCAGACAGGGAATCCCGGACCCGACTGGAACGGCGACAACCGTCCGGGTGACAACCTCTACACTTGTTCGGTTCTCGCGCTGAATCCCGAGGACGGGACGATCAAGTGGCATTTCCAGTTCACGCCGCATGACACGCACGACTGGGACTCGAACGAAACCGTGGTTCTGTTCGACGCGACGGTCAACGGCCGCGAGCGGAAACTCCTCGCGCAAGCGAACCGCAATGGGTTCTATTACGTGCTCGACCGCGCCACGGGCGAGTTCGTTGCCGGTACGTCGTTCGTAAAGCAGACATGGGCGGACGGCCTCGATGCCAAGGGCCGCGCGATCGCGAAAAAAGGCCTGGAGCCGAACGCCGAAGGCGTCCTGGTGTTTCCAAGCATCCAGGGCGCGGCGAACTGGCACAGCCCGAGCTACAGCCCGCGGACGAAGCTCTTCTACCAGACGGCCCTCGAGATGGGGACGATCTTCTACAAGGGCGAGGCGGTGTACAAGCCCGCCATCGGCTTCACGGGCGGCGGCGGGCGCACGATTAACGGCGACGAAGCGTGGAGCGCCGTTCGAGCGTTGGAGGCGACGACAGGGAAGTTGAAGTGGGAGTTCAAGCTGCTGTCGCCCGGGAGGAGCAGCTTGTTGTCCACCGCGGGCGGGCTGGTGTTCGGCGGAACCGAAGAAGGCAACTTCTTCGCGCTCGACGCCGAGACGGGCAAGCCGCTCTGGGATACGCAGCTTGGCGGGAACATCCGCGGGATTCCGGTATCGTTTGCCGTTGACGGCAAGCAATATGTCGCGATCGCCGCCGGCTTCGCTTTGTTTGTGTTTGGGCTTCCGTAGCGCTCTAATCCGCCTGTCCCTCGCCAATACTCTGGAAAGCGCTGGTATCGATGTGCGCTTCAACATGTTGACGAGCGGGTTGTGCGCAAAAGCGAGCCAGAGCTTTCCGGTCGCGGCCCAGCGACTCAGAGTCAAGTGCACTCCGGCCGCGAGCTCGTTCGCCGAGGATGGAGTTTCGGAACGTAGGGAACTTTCAGCCGTAGGCCGCGAGCACAGGTTCACAGCCCACGTGTTCGGCGGGTCCTTGCCAGACGTGAAACGTGCGTGTGTGCGAGGGTGAACCCGCGTCTGCGGGATACGCCAGCTAAGAGACGTCGATTGGATCGACGGAGGAAATCGCCCCATCCCCACTGACTGGAAGCGTATGGTCCCTCCCATGGCCGCGGAGGGCGACACGGCAGAATAGAGGCCGAACGCTGTTGAGCCCTTCATCGAGCGCTGATACAGCGAAAATATCGGCGGCTCTTCTCGTCCACGGTGCCGACGAAGCCGGGGCCAAAGGGCCCTAGCCAGGAAGTCATCGCCGCAGTCGTCGACATGAAACGGCGGAATCCGACGTGGGCCTAGGGAAAGACGCGGCCCAGGGCTGATCGGAGCCCTGCGACGGTCTCAGCATCGCGCGGACCTGGTGCCGTAGAATGGCGCGAGCAGCTCCAGCTGTAGCTGGTATTCACGCGTGTATCGAAGGCAGGCGCGGTAGGCGTCAGGCAGGCAGCGTCACGAGGACAGAGATCATCTGCGCCCAGCGTACTCGTCCGGGACCGCAACTCCAACGGCACCAACACGATTGATGTTTTCAGCAACCACAGGCGCAATCCGCGGCTCGCGTTCCGCCCGTCGGCAACACGCAGGTGGCGAGCGCCAACGCAGCCAGCAATGATCGAGCTTTCATCGGAGCCTCCACTGCGGTGTCACCTCGTCCCGGGCTGCGCCACTACCACGGTCACGTCGACAGGAGCGGTGTACATGCGATTATCGGCGACGGCGCGAACGACGTACGTCCCGGGTTCGCTGAATCGCACGGTGGTTCGTGCTTGTCCATCGTCCCGCTTGATGGGAACAGTCTGGGGCTCAAAGGTAATCTTTCCAGGCCCGCGGTAGTGAAGCCACGAAACTGCGAGGCCTGTTTCCTGAGCCACGCGCCACCTCACCATGTCCTGAGTGACGGCACCCACGCGACTATCGGTCCAGGGCACACCGTTGACGCTCAGCGTTCCTGGTGTGGGGTCGAGCGACCTCTGAGGTTCCGGCGGCGTCAGGGACGCGACGGGCTGCGGCCGCCGGGCCGGCTCGCCTGCGCCGCTGGCCGAGACGGTCAAGACGATACTCTCCGGCAGCGTGACCTTGGCCTTCTCGTCGCCGACGACCCGAATCGAGGGGGGACGACGAGCGCCAACGGTCGTTCCAACCGGCCTTGCGTGGATGTCGCCGGTACGGTTGGCAAGCCAGACGAATTCATCGAGCTCCCAGACCGGCCAGAGGCGTCCGATGGCTTTGGACGTTCGCCCGTTGTGGGTTACGGTCCAGACCAGATCCGTCTTCTCACCCCAGTCGGCTGGCACCTGTACTTTGAACACAAACGACTGCCGCCTGGGATAGAAATGGGTGGGCTGCCCGCGGTCGACGGGGCCTGGCGCGAACGCGTTGTCCGCGCCCACCGGGACCTCCAGTTCCTCGACATAATTCCTGTTCAGATACCCGAACACCATGTTGAAGGTGCCATCCGGGTTTCGCTCCCATCCTTCAAACGCTGGCTGGACATTCTGGGCAGAGGTGTATGTCGTTTGCGCGCTGCTCGGCATTCCAGCGGCCGACACGAACAGCGTCAGAGCCGCGGAGCAGAGCACGACACCGAGGATACCCGCCCTCATGGCTGGTTGCTCGTCCTGACGTCTGTCGTCACCCGACGCGCTGTGCCCTGCTCACGGAACTCCTCATCCGTGAGCGTGTACCAGCTGATGTGCGCGAACGCCATGTCATCACTCGACCGTCTCCCGAAGCCCACCCAGTTGTCCGGGTCCGGGTTCCATTTGTTGGCTTTGGTGTTGTTATGCCAGCTGATCACGTGCAGCATCGTTCCCTTTGCAAGGAGCGGCTGCACGTCATCCGCATAGTTGTAGGCGATATGCCAGCCGAAGTCCCAGTTCACGCAGCTCAAGGTCTCCTTGCGACCGTCTGGATATATCGCCTCCAGGCATTGCCGTTTCCCCCGGTTGTGCAGGTGGGGCTGGAACACGGTCATGCGAATATTGTCCTGCAGCAGCTGATAGCCGTCGGTGCGGATATCGTCCTCGCCTGGCGGAATGTCGAGATCCTCGGTCCACCCGACCCTTGATCTGACGACCTTGTGCTTCGGCTCGTACCCTTTTGGATAGAACCACAGGGCGAGGCTCGTTCGATCGGTGGTGCGCTTGCCGTTCGGCGCGTAGTGCATGTTGAACTGGATTTTCGTGCCGGCCTTGATCAGAGCGCCGGTGCCCTCGGGAAAGATGTCTCCGGTCTTGCCCAGCGCGTACTCCGTGGCGAAGCCCTCCTCGCTGCGGAGACCCGACTCGGTGAACATTGCTGTCGTCGCATGGTGAACGACCGGGAATCCTTCAAGGGATGGCTTGGTCTCATGCGCCATGATCCAGCGATCCTCCGTCAGACCCGAGTCGGACACGACATCGATCCACGCATTTGCGCCGGTGGCGGGAACGACAATCGGTTCAGCGAGCAGGACGACCCGGTCCGGCTGACGGCCGAGGGCGTCGGCCAGCGTCCACTTGCTGTTGTCCGAGAATTCGAGCGGCTGCGGCATATGGGCCGGATTCCCCCGCGGCGCGCCGCTGTCCACCCATTTGGCGATGATGGCGATCTCTTCTGCGCTCAACGAGCGATCACCCTTGAATTTCTGGATGCCTACGGTCCGGTCGATCGTCCACGGAGGCATGGTGCGTGCGACGACTTTCTGCCTGATCGACCGGGCCCACGGCCGCGCGTCTTCGTAGGTCAGCAGCGACATGGGCGCGACCGAGCCAGGCCGATGGCAAACCTGACACGAGCGTTGAAGAATCGGTGCGACGTCCCTGGTGAACGTGACCTCCCGTCCCGCCGTCCGTGCCGCATCCGGCGCCTGTGCCGCCGAGGGGCCCTCGATTAGACCGATCACGGCACCGAACGCGATCGCTGTCAGCATGCGCACGCTGATCGACCGAAGCAGGTTCGCCGTACTCATGGTCGTTACCTCCTCAACCGCCAAACCAACACGAAAGTCAACATGGTAGCGCTGTTCAAGCCCAATGATTCACCTAAAGTTACGGCTGAAGATTGCGGAAAATGCCTGTCCTTCGCCAATACTCGATCGGCGTCGTCTGGAGGGGAGCCTTCCTGACGTTGCCCTTTTCTTGCCCTTTCAGTGCACCAAAGAGCGGCAAACGGCAGCAAGGGGCGGCTACCGACGTTTTTTCCGCCTCTCCAGAAACCTCCCGAAATTAAGGGCCGTTAGACGACGACCTCGAGCTGCAGAGCCGCCCGCGGACGAGCGGACAGCGCAGGGTTTGAATAAGCTCGCGGACGACGGTCATCGGCAGCAGCCTACGGTGAGCGCGTGCAACATCAAGCGTGACAGAAGTAGATTTTTCAGAAGGCACCGGGGGCACCGAACGGACCCACCGAGTAGGAATGCTGTTGACCAGGCGACCGCTGGAAGGCGGTCCGACGAAGATCCTGAAACCGACCCACACTTTGACAGGCACCCTGGAGCCTAATACACTCAATGTGTATGAAACGTACAAATCTCGTGATTCGGGATGAACTGCTGGAGGAAGCCGTCAAGCTGAGCGGTGAGCGAACATATTCCCGCGCGGTCGAACGTGCTCTTGAAGATTTTGTTCGGCGAATCAAGGCGCGTCGGATTCTCGAGTTAGCCGGGTCCGGTGTGTGGGAGGGTGATTTGTCGAGCATGCGCGACGATCGACGCGTACCCAAGCGTCAGCGATTGGCCAGTCGTGGTGCTCGTTGACACGTCGGTTTGGGTCGAGGTGTTCCGACGAGGAACTTCATTTCATCTGGAATCCATGGCAGATCTGGAAGAGGTTGTTACGTGTTTGCCGGTGATCCAGGAAGTGCTGCAGGGTTTCCGCGACGAACGCGCGTTTCAACTCGCTCGTGAATCGATGTACGCATTCCCTGTCGTTGAGTCACCTCTTGATGCCGTGGTGTTCGATGAAGCGATCGCCTTATACCGCCGGGGGCGACACGCAGGATTGACAGTGCGATCAAGCGTTGATTGCCTGATTGCCGCGTGTGCGCTGCGCCATGGTCTAACGGTCCTCCATCGCGACCGGGATTTTGGCCGGCTTTCAAGGATTTCGCCGCTGCAAGCGCGTGACATCCGCACCACGGTGACGAGAGATGACCCGAAGGGAGGACAGTGAACAATCAGTGAACAATTTGCTCCCGAACACCGGGCAATACGAGCTAACAGCAGAAGGCTAAACCACTGAAGAACCAACAAGATAGACCACCTGCATTTCTGTTAACCGGAGGGTTGCTGGTTCGAATCCAGCCTGAGGAGCCAACTTTCTTAGGTCTATTCCGGTCGCATGGGTGACAGTTTATTCCGAGCGCATAGGTAACACTTTCGGGCCGAAGGGATTCTCGATCGGTTCCAGCCGGCACACCTCGTCGTCGAAATAGCCCAAATCGTACTGCATGAAGGTCACGAGCACCCGAGGCGGCGCGAACGCGTACTTACACCCCGACGCAGCCACGTGTAGAACGGAGATAGGACGGCGGCGAGAATACCGAGATGCGCGAGGACTCCGATCAGGAGCGCGCCGGTCGCAAGCGCCGCTGGAATTCCGATCACGTTGACGGCGCCTCGGCAAGGACGAAGTGAAGGTCGTTCATCGCGACTGGCCCCCGGCTGACGACATTCAAGCCTGCATCTTCGAAGAGCACCACGACATCCGCCGGCGCGACGTGACCGTGACGATGAAAATGGGCGAGCAGCCCTTTGGGGGGTGGCGCGGTCGAAGTCGACGCCCAGGACGCGGCCGCCAGTCTTCAGCACCCTGCTGATTTCGCCAGCGCATTCCTGGCGCGTCGCCCTCGGCAGGTGGTGCAGCATCATCGTGCTGAGCACCAAATCGAAGCGGTTATCCGCAAACGGCAGCCGCTCGACGACTGCCACCTGGAATGCGGGCTTCAGACCGGCTGTCGCGGCCTTCCAGCGCGCCCTGACGACCATCTGCGGCGACGCATCGATGCCGACGACAGAACCTGACAGGCCGACGCGTCGAGCCGCGGCGATCGCGAGCGTCCCCGTGCCGCAGCCCACATCAAGCACCGACTCTCCCGGTTGCACGTGGGCAAGCTCCAGAAAGCGCTCGCGCAGCTCACGCTCTCTCCCTCGAGTCAGCACCCAAGCGAGCAGGTCGTAGCGAGCGGCCCCAGTGTATGACGAAGCCCTTGGTATGTGGTGTTGCTTCCGGGTGCATCACGCTGCGCATTCCTTCAGCGTAGACTTGATCTGCCGCTGCGGCCGGACAGAGTCGCGCGATAGTGCGATACCGAACAATTCGGCCGCGATGTTCGTTTTTGTCTGATGCGAGGAGGCCACTCAATGCCGCGTCAACGAACGCACGATCGGCGCGTCGAGAAGACGCACCGCCAGCTGCGCGAGGCGCTGGTCTCGCTGATTCACGAAACGAGCTACGACGCGATCGTCGTCAGGGAGATTCTCGACAGGGCCGATGTCGGGCGGACGGCGTTCTACACGCATTTCAGCGGGAAGGATGCGCTGCTGGCCGACGGTATCACGCGGATTTTCCATGAGATGCCGCGACGCCGGTTTTCAACAGAGGAACGCCGTTTCGAGCAGCTGCTCTGGTTCAGCCTGCCAATGTTCGAGTACGTCGGAAGGCATCGTCACGAGAGCGAGGTCTCATGTGACGGGCATGGCCGCGCTGTCGTTCACGAACATCTTCGCCATGCGCTGATAACGACAATCGCGTCCGATCTGAAAGCGACACCGCTTGCCTGTCTGAAGCGTGTGCCGCCGGAACTTCTGGTTGAATACGTCGTCTCCACCTTCGTCCTCGTTCTGAACTGGTGGGTCGACGGCCCCAGTCCGCTGGCAGCGCGAGAAGTTGACGATCTTTTTCTCGCGCTTGTGTTGCCCTCGCTTCACGCCGCGGCGAGCGGGGCTGATTAAGTGACCGCGACGCCGCTTGCCTCGCGACGTTCATCCTCCTTGCCGCCACGATTCGCATCAAGCCGGCAGAGTTCGGCACGCCCGCTGAAGCGTTCACGCTCGCCGCACTGCCTGTTCGTCGCCTGCGCTCCGGCTCAGCGGCCCGTGAGGTGAAGAAGTAACGAGTGGTGGCAGCCATGTCACATTCCAAAGCCCTATCCGGTCCTACCGCTGGAGACAGGATGAGACACCTCCAGATGCGGAAACTCATCCGTTTTGAATAATGGGCGAAAATCCATGAAACGAACCTTCGCTGTTATTCTCGCGGCCCTTGCTGCAGCCGCCCTGTTCGGGGTGCTTGTGCATGCCGTGCTGGTGGCCGCACACGTTTCCGAGCCAGCCGCCACCACGGTTTACGGCCCGACCTCCCGGCGACTCTGGGCCACCGCAGTCGCTGTGCTGGCGCTGGTCGGTGTCGTGATCGGTGGGCTGGCTCTCGCCCGCCCGGCGAGTCGCTTCGGTGCCGCCTCCGGGCGACTCGGAGCCATCGCGGCCTTGGTGGCGGGGCTAATCGCCGTCGTCAACGGCGGGCTGGTTCTGGCCGTCGCCAACGGTGGTCCCGGCTCCGGCAACGGAGTAGTCGGTGGCGCCGCGGCCCTGGTGTTGGGGCTGATCGCGGCGGTCCTCGGCGGGCTGGCTCTGGCCCGCTCCCGCCGCATCGCGTTAGGGCCGGGGCGCATGAAGTGAGCTCCACGAGCGCAATGTCGAATCCGGCCGCGACGTTTGAGCCGTACCGCCGGCGCCTGCTCGGTCTCGCATACCGCATGCTTGGGTCGATGGCCGACGCCGAGGACGCGGTGCAGGAGACGTACCTGCGCTGGCATGCGGCCGACCGAGAGAAAGTGTCGGATCCGAGAGCGTTTCTCATGACCACCACGACGCGAATCTGTTTCAACATGCTGACCTCGGCGCGCGCACGGCACGAGGAGTACGTTGGTCCCTGGCTGCCGGAGCCGGTTGTCGACACGGCAGCGCTCGCGCCCGACAGCCGCACGGAGCTGGCCGAGGATTTGTCCATCGCGCTGCTCTTGACGCTTGACCGGCTGTCGCCGCTCGAGCGCGCTGCCTTCCTGCTACACGACGTGTTCGATTTCTCGTTCATTGAAGTGGCCAACGCACTAGAGCGGAGCGAGGCGGCGTGCCGGCAGCTTGCCGCCCGCGCACGAGCGCACGTGCGCGCCGTACGACCGCGCGGCGTCACCGCGCCACCGGCGCGCTCGGCGGAGATCGACGCCAAACATGCGCAGCTCATGTCTGCATTCGCGGCGGCAACCCAGTCGGGCGACCTCAATGCACTGACCCAGTTGCTCGCGAGAGACGTGCGCGTCGTGACGGACGGCGGCGGCAAGGTGGCGGCGGCGCTGAACCGGCAGCACCGGCTCGGGCACGTGGTCGACGGCGCCGATCGCGTGGCGCGATTCCTGGTTGGCGCCGCGCGCAAACGCGTGGGTGCGTGGTGGCGCGAGGACTTCACGATGCGGTTTGCAACCATCAACGGCTTGCCCGGTGTCATCGTGGACGGACCCGAGGGACCAGTGCAGACGGCGGCGTTCGAGATTGAGGGCGACGTGATTCGAGCACTGTACGTGGTACGCAATCCGGACAAGCTGCGGCATTTGGCGGCGTCGACGGCGCACGACAGCGGTCGCGCATAAGCAAGCGGGTCTTGATTCGAGGTGCGCTCTTGAGCACAGTTGCGAATCGCCGGCCATTGGACGGCGCGCAAGGCGGGATACGAACACCGAACCAAGCCTGACCTGAGAACTCGAGGAAAGAGATGGCACCGACCACAGCAGCGACGACAACGAACACGACACGCGGCGGTAGTCACCGATTTGTGCAGGGCGTTCATGGCCTCCGTTACCAGGTCAAAGACGTTGCGCGTGCAGTCGCGTTCTACGCGACCCATCTGGGCTTTACGCTCGAACATCAACACCTGCCCGCGTTCGCGAGTGTCTCGTTCGGCGACGCACGGATTCTGCTCAGCGGGCCCGAGGCTTCCGGCTCTCGACCGATGCCGAACGGTGAGCCGCAGGAGCCAGGCGGCTGGAATCGGGTCGTCTTGAGGGTCTCCGATCTGCCAGGGTTGATCGCTGAATTGAAGCAAGCCGGACTTCGGTTTCGCAACGAGGTGGAGATCGGTCCTGGTGGTCGACAGATCCAGATCGAGGATCCGGACGGGAATCCCATCGAGCTCCTCGAGCTGGCTCGCTGACTTCGCGCTTGGGGGCCCGGCTGGACTCGAACCAGCGGCCCCCAGATTAGAAAGCCGGTGCAGGGTGCGTCCGAGTGTGCCCGCCCATTAACCCAAGCCGGCCGATAAGGCTCTCTCTAACGCCTCCACTGTCCCAATAGACACTTCAGTGGTGGGCGCACCTGGTGGGCGCACTTCGAGTTTACCCGCATAAACATTACGCCAACTATCCTCCGCAAAAAGTTCGAGGAACGTCTGGAAACCACCAGTTGATATCCGGATTTATTGAACATTTTTGACTTTGGCGCCCGCTAGGCGGTCTTCTGAAGTCGCTAAAAGTCTCAGTGAGTCTCGCGAGGTGTCGCGAGTGGTGGGCGCACCTGGCGTGACCGGGCGCTCGCTCTCTCATTCGGTGCACCGCTGCCTGTTTGGACGCGAGTTCGTTGATCAGGCCGACCGCGCCGTCTGTTTCGATCCAGCCTGGAGAGACGCTGACGACGCGAATCAGATCGAGCATTGCCGGCAACAGCGCGCGGTCCACCGGACGGTCGGGAGAAGGCTCAGATCCAACGCGCACTCCCACTCGCGATCGTCAAGCACGGCAAAACCGCCCGCGGGCGCGGACGAACCTCCAACCACGTGAACGACAACATCGACGCCACCAAAACGATCCCTGACAGCATCGACCACCGTCGGACACCCGTCTGGTGTCGGGACATCGGCGGCGACGAAATCTGTGTCCGGCACACTAGCTGCGAAGTACTCGGCTAAAGGCTTGGGGAGATCCAGCGGCATAACGACAGTCCTTATCCTCGGCGTCGTGCAACGATAGGATCCTATGTGGCGGCATGGACTTGCTCCCGCTCGTTAGAATCTCGCCCAACAGGTTCTTGAGCGTGTCTTCATCCTCGACGAAATCCGCCGTATCGAGTCAGAAGTCCGGGCTCGACTCGGAGTATTCCGAATGTTGAGCTAGATGGAGACAATCCAGGCAGGAAGGTAGTCTAACTGCTGAGCTGAGCATGAGGGCGACCTGGGAGCCAGCTCAACAGCGGGCCAGCAACAATTATCCCGTCGTCGACTCGACGCCAAGCGCCGCACGCAACGATAGCGGAGTGCACCGGTTACGCCGCCTTCACGGTCTGCGCCTTGAGACCGACTTTCAACCGATGTCTGACCGCGTCGAAAATGGCGGCCAGGTTGTCCATGCTCGGATTCCCGCTCCGGGACAGCATCCGGTGCAGGCTCTTCGCGGGCTTGTCGGTCATCTCGGCCAGCGCTTCGAATCCCACCGTCGCATTGACGAGATCACGTAGGAGCAGCCGGGCTGCTTCCGGTTCGCCGTTGAGAAATAGCGTGGCCGACTCGTCCAAGAGCGCCCGCGCAAATTTGGGGTCGCGCCGCACCCGTGCGACCACCGTGTCCTTGAAGTCTCGCGTCAATGCCATGTTTGTTCACCGTTTTCCGCGCGCCGGGGGAGGGCCAGTTCTTTGGGCCGCCTTCTTGCGCGCTCTATACTCGTCGTGCAGCGACAACGCCGTTGCGATATCGGCCTGTTGCCGCTTCTTGGTACCACCGCAGAACAGCAGGACCAACGTCTCGCCGTCCTTTGCCAGATACCCGCGGTACCCCGGTCCCCAATCGACTTTGACCTCCCCAATGCCGCTGAACCACTTAACGTTGGATGTTTTCCCCAGACCCAGCCGAGCCACGGCTGTTGTCACTTTCGCCGCGGCGTGCGGGTCGAGTCGCTCGAACCAGTCCTTGAAGGGAACCGTCCCGTCTTCACGGTATTCCTCGACGCGGCAAGGTAACATATTCGTTACTATTCGTCAACGCGAGGTCGTCGTCCGAAGCTCGTCCGGCTTGGCGTCCGGCAAACGAACCTGTCGGTTAACATGAGAGCCGGCAACCCAAGAACAAGTGAACAATCAGTGAACAATTTGTTGCCGAGCACCAGGGAACACCGACCATGTCGCGAGAGGTAAACCATCGAAGAACCACCAGGATAGACAACCTGCATATCTGTTAACCGGAGGGTTGCTGGTTCGAATCCAGCCTGAGGAGCCAATTCTTTCAGGTCTATTCCAGACACATGGGTGACGCGCTTTCGGGCCGAACGGATTCTCGATCGGTTCGAGCCGGCACGTTTCATCGTCAAAATAGCCCAAGTCGTACTGCATGAAGGTGACGAGCCAGATACGCTCGCCCACCTGTGTCACCCCGACGGCCTGTCCCGCAAAGACGTGACTGAGATTGACCTTCTGCCCCTTTAAACAAATCCGGCCGCAGCTGATCTCACTGCAGGAGTACCTGACGCGGCTGGGAAGCTCGTCCACCGACGCGGTCGTTCAAAGCGCGATCCGCCTGGGACGGTCCCGGCTTCTTCTGGCATTCCAGGTCCTGACCACGATCATCTTCTTCAGCGCGCCCTCTACTACCTGAGCGTGGTGCAGCAGGTGGGAACGCTTTCGCGCGCCTGAGGTCGCACACCATGCGCGTCTCGGGCGCCGAGTCGCTCTTGAACGCCGCGAACATCTTCGTCGGCCAGACAGAAGTGCCGCTGGTGGTGCGCCCGTACCTCGAACGCATGACGCGGTCGGAGCTGACGGCTATCATGATCGGCGGCTTCGCCAACACCGCCGGCGGTGTGCTGGGCGCATACATCCTGATGCTCGTCCGCTATGTTCCGAACATCGCTGCGCATCTCATCTCTGTCGAAGGGAGAAGGGCTGAGCAGGGACCGAGAACGGGCTTTACGCTGACTCCCGAACGGCCCTTATAACTCATCGAAAACACCCGCCTCATTCCTCAACGTGCCAGCGGCAGACGGGCGACGCCGGCCGCTTGTCGGACTTGACGCTGAATGGTCCCGGAATCGACCGTCTTACCGGTGCGGGAGATAGCCTGAAATGAGGAGCTGATCGCCGTCGATTTCCACGAGCATGAAGCTCTGATCCTGGTCGAACGCCATTGCGGTCATGGCCGAGCGTTTGGTGTCCCCTTTTCGCAGCTGACCTGAAGCCCCCTCGACGAAGTAGTAGATTCCCTTCTGCGGTGTGAGGCGTTCGTAAATGTGATCGTGGCCCGCAAAGACGACGTTGACGCCATAGGTGACGAACAGCGGCTCGAACACCACACGCACGTCGACGGAGGAGCCGTGTGTGCCATCCGAATACAGCGGATGATGGAAATAGCAGATCTTCCACTCCTCCTGCGAGCTCTTCAAGGCGTTCTCGAGCCAGGCCAGTTCCTTCTGATCGACCTGGTTGCTGTCGAGCGCGAAGAACCGAACGTTTTTTGTCGAGTAGCTGTAGTACCGCTCGCCCCCCGCATGTTCCACAGCGGGTATCGACTGTTGACGGGATCGTCGTGGTTGCCGAGCGAGGCGTAGAACTTGACGCCCATGTCGAGCAGCGCTTTGTACGGCTGCGAGAACTTCTTGATGAGGTCCTGCGGTCCCTGCCCGCCGTAGATGTTGTCGCCGAGCATGATGACTCGGTCGAACGGAAACTTGGCGTGGAACCGCGCCATCTGATTCGCGATGTCATACTGCGGCGGATCGCCCGACCCGGCATCGCCGATGGCGGCGAACTTCACTGAATTCGCGTGCGGAGGGAAGCGCGACCTCCTGGGCCGTGACGCTCCACCATGCGGAGATCGCGATAAGAAGCGTCGTGAGGAGTCGATTGGTGCACTTGGGTCTCATATACGAACTCGCGGGCCCGAGGGTCAATCACAATCGGGGTGCATCTGACAAACAGCACGGGAGAAAACAGCAGGCCGCGGGCATTCCATCGCGCCCTGTTCGCATCGTCCAAACGAGAACCGTATCCTAAGAAGCAAACCTGGCGCCAACTAGCCGTGCTTCCACGGCTAGTTAGTGTACGAAACGGTCGCAAACGGATCATGCCGCAAGTTGAGCCTCGGCGATGTGCGCGTCGATCGCGCGATCGAGAGCGGTGAATGTTGTGCGCAGACGTGGTGGGGCCTGCGCGGTGAAACTCAGGTCGAGCGCCTGCAGTCCGGGCCGCAGGACCCGCGCGTGGACCTTGGTCAGGAAGAGCGCGATGCGCCGGCCGTACGGCGTCAGGACGTAGCGCTTCTGATGGTCGAGGCGCGTGATCAAGCCCTTGCGCCGCAGTTGGCGGAGGTTATAGCCCGTTTGTCGGGTCGTGTACGACGTGGCGAGCAGTGAGGCGACGAGGGGACGGAACTGCGCGTTGGTGAGCCCATCGGCGGTCCAGAGAAAATGGCAGAGTGCATTGAGGATGGCCGTGACCCTCGGCTGGCCAAATTTCAAGGCGGGTCGGGCAAGCCGTCGGGCGTCTGCGTGGGTTGGACAAGGTCGGCGAGTTGCGCGGGGGCCAGCCCACAGTCATGGGCGAGTGATTCGGTCTCGAGGACCCGCCGATTGATGTGATCGCCCAATGTGCGGAGGTTGTCCTTCGCCAAGAACCGGCGCGGCGCTGTTGCCGGTCACTATCCGACGTCTCGGGAGTTGATCGCCCTGATGATCGCGATGGTTGGCAGGCCTGAACGTTCTGACGAGACGTACGTTTCGGTCGCCTCGCCCGTCAGCGGCATCAGGCCAGGGCTTTTCCGTACAGTGCGAGCAAACGCCCCCATGCCTTTTCGGCCTGTTGCTCGTTGTAAATCGCCGTATCCGGTGGGCACCAACCGTGTGCAGCCGGGTAGACTTCGACTTCCGCGGGGAGATTCGCCTTGGCGAACGTCTCCTTCAGGACGTTCTTCTCATTGGGCGACCGCGCATCGTCGTTCTCGGCAACAGCGACGAGGAACTGCGCCTTGGTCTTCGCGGCTTGAAGATGCGGACTGTTTGGCATGTCGGTCACGAGCCCGCCGCCATGGAACGAGGCGACCGCGCCGACACGATCGGGCACCGCGGCGGCGGTGCGAAACGCAATCGGGCCGCCCATACAGTAGCCCTGCGTGCCGATCTTCCGGTTCTTGGCCACCGGCGTTTGCCGGTCCATCCACGCGATGAACGCCTTTGCATCGGTTGTATGCGTGGTCTCGTTCAGCGCCTGCATGAGCGGCCGCAGTTCCGGGATTGGGGTGGCGGTGCCGTTTGCCGGTGCCGGGGCTTTCTTGACGCGATAGTACGGATTCACCACGAGTACCGAATAGCCCGATTCGGCAAGCCGTTTGCCCATCTGCCGGACCGCCGGTCTGAGGCCGAAGGCGTCCGGCCACAGGAGAACGCCCGCAGCCGTGCCGCTCGCCGGATGCACGAAGTAGCAGTCGGCGGTGCCGTCCGGCGTCATCACGTTGACGTCCGATTCCGTGACGGCGACCGCGTTCGCGACCTGCGGCAGCAGCATCGCCACGCCGGCCCCCAACAGGATGCCGAATTGGCGCCGTGTCACCAATCCGCGGGCCTCGTAGTCCTCTCGATCGTGCTCAAAATGGTCCTGATCGCACATATGCGCTCCTTGTCGCGTCACTCGACGCGGGAACCTCAAAGTCTGCTGTGACACTCTACACCGATTTGCGGACGCTTTGATTATGATTGCGCCACCACGGGAACGACGGGATGTTCGACATCTTGTCTGGCGCTCGCGTGTAGGAGCACGCGACAGCGATAAGAAAAACCTGAGCTCAGCAGCATTTGAGTACACGGCGATGAACACTGCGCAACGAAGTCGCCGGATGCGACTCTGGATCGACTGTGCTGCTCAGCAAGAATTCCATTCGAACTCAGGATCTCAAGCTGCAGGGCAGTCCGAGCGCGGAGCGAGACGCGCAGGGTCAAGAGCAACGAGACAACGACGGATCGCATCGTCGGACCCTATCCGCGGCGGGCGGCAAGGTCAACGGCTGAGTTGTGGAACATTACGGCGACCTGGAACGGCGCCAGATGTGACCACATTGTGGTAGAATTGTAGTCACGTCGGCGGAGCGAGAGGTGCCGTATGGACACTGTGGGTATTCGGGAACTCAAGACGCATTTGAGTCACCACTTGAAGCGGGTTCAGGCCGGCGAACGGTTGCTGGTAACTGAGCGCGGACGTTCGATTGCCACGATCAGCCCCGTGGAGGTGCCGGCCGACGTCGACTGGGCGCACCAACTCGTGGCGGACGGACGCGCGCACTGGAATGGTGGCAAGCCGACCGGTGCCAAACAGCCAGCGAAAATCACGGGCAAGGCTGCATCATCGATCGTGCTCGAGGATCGCCGGTGACGCTGTACTTGGACACAAGCAGCCTTGTGAAGCTGTACGTGACCGAGACTGGCTCTGAGATCGTGCGCCAGATCGTCGGGGAAGCGAGCGTGGTTGCGACATCGGTCGTTGCCTACGCTGAAACGCGTGCAGCTCTGGCGAGGCTTCGCCGCGACGGGGTGCTCACGGCCACAACTTTGACGTCGGTGAAGCGTGAGTTTGAGGAGCAGTGGCCGGCGTATTTGAGTTTGGACGCCTCCGATTCCCTGTGCCGAGCCGCCGGTGAGCTTGCCGAACAGTACAGCCTTCGAGGCTTCGACAGTATTCACCTGGCCACGTTCGGCGAAGTCTTGCGGCGGGCGGGAACCGACGACACACGGTTCTCCAGTTTCGATGACCGACTGAATCAAGCGGCACGGAAAATGATGCGGATGCTCGAGAGGAGACGGCAAAAATGATGACGTCAGCCTCGGTTGGGGATTTCAGATGCCCTGAACAATCTCTGAACAATTCTTTGCCGAACACGAGGTATCACCAGGGTCCCACCCGAGCTACCGGCACGAAGACCCCGCGAGTCCGACCACCTGTATTTTGCTGTTAACCGGAGGGTTGCTGGTTCGAATCCAGCCTGAGGAGCCACCGCAATAAGATCAATAGAATCAATCAGTTGCAGCCGGAAGCGCTCGCTTGTCAGCTAAGGCATTGGGTCTCAGTGCTTTTAGGGCTGTCTTAGCCGCACTGGACGATGTCCGCAACTAGCTGTGCCCTGACTTCGAGTTTCTAGAAACGAACCCGCAAGCCACCGTTGATGTTCCGACCTTCGAGTGGTGCCCACGCGTCGACGGTCCAGCGGCCGTCGACTGCGCGCGTCGGGAGGAGCAGCGGATCCCATCGCGTCTGCCTGACTCCAGTGAGGTTCTCGCCGTTCACGAAGAGGCGAATGCGCCCGAACTGCTTTTCCGCGAGGAGTCCAAGAATCATGTACGGCTCGCTCGTCACGCGATACGGATTCTCGTCGAGGCTCTGTGTGCCGGTGTAGTACCACTCGATTCCGACGCGACCCACGTCCTCCGCTTCCCACATGCCGACGAGGCCGGCGCTGTGCCGCGGGGTGAGAGGCACATCCTGTTGAACGGCGTTGACGGTCTCGCGCGCGCGCACGTAGGTGTAGCTGGCGGTGACCGAAAATGGCGCGCGGCGCCACGTGCCCAGGAGCTCGAGGCCAACGTTCGTGGTCGGATCCGGCAGGGTGCTGAGCACGTACGACGGCGAACGTTCGACGTGAAGTGGGTCACGGATACGAGACGCGAACAGCGTGGCCGTATAGGACAGCGGCCCATCCGTGCGAGACACGTCGAACGACGTGCTCAGTCCACGTTCAGCTTCGAGCGGCCGTCGAATCTCCAGACGCGTCAGGCCTGCCGCTTCAGTCTCCTCCGTGATCGGCGTCGGCCCGAAGAAACCGGTCCCCACCGACAGCCTGCTCGTCCAATGTCCTGCACGCGCCAAGTGCCGACACGCGTGGACTGAAGAACGTGCCGTACTCGCTGTGATGATCGAGGCGAGCGCTTCCGGACAGCGAGAGGTTCGGAGAGACGGTCAGGTCGTACTGCGCGAATGCGCCCGGCACGACGAAGTCATAGTCGAATCGTGGCACGTCGCGCGCCGTATAGGCGTCACGCTCGATGGCGAATCCAGCGACCCAGGTCTGTCGACCGGCGGTTCCACGGATGGCCGTTTCGCCAAACGCCGTGTCGTGCCGATCCCGCTCGAGGACCTCGCCGAACTGATGATCGTGACTCTGTCGTGCGATCGCCGCGCGCGCGGTCACGACGTACCGGTCCTTGATCAGGAACTGGCCCACTGCACCCGCGTCGTACCGTCGCGTCTCGAGTGCTTCGACGTAGGGTTGGCCAGTGGCCGGGAGCACCTCGCCATCCGGCGTGCCGCCGTGGCGATCCTCGTACGTAAAGCCCGTTGTCGCAAAGAAGGTTCGGCCGCCGCCGCCATCCCAGAACACCCGAGGCCGCACGACGCCTCGCGCATAGCCTGGGAGGTCGGCCCACGCATCGTCGTTGACGTCGTTGGTCTCCTGCCAGTGGCCGCCACCGAGCAACGAACCACTCCACCCGCGCGCGAAGGCACGGGAGAGAAACGTGACCGCATCCGTCGCACCCCGTGTGGACCGATTGAGCAGGAACTCCTCTGCGGGTTCGGCGCCTGGACGCCGCGACAGCAGGTTGATGACGCCACCCATCGCGCCGGCGCCATATAACGCCGAGGCCACACCTTTGATGACCTCGACCTGTCCGAGATCCATCGGCGGGATCTGGAGCAGACCGAGCCCGCCGACCTCGCCAAACAGCGGCAGCCCGTCCGAGAGCACGCGCGTGTAGCGGCCTCGCATGCCCTGAATGCGCACGCTGGCGGCACCGAGGGACGGCGACGTCGTCTGCACCCGCATGCCGCCCATCTCGTTCAGCATCATGACGATGTCTCCGGGCGTCATGAGCATCTTCTCTTCGATTTCCTCGCGCGCGAGGACCTCGACGCGCATGGGCTGATCCTCGAGACGCTTGTCGGTCCGCGTCGATGCGACGACGGTGACGCTTTCCTCAAGGGTCGGTTGCGGTTGCAACTCCACGATCACCTCTTGCGTCGCGCCGGCACCCACCTGTACGGATGTAGTCACGGGCACGAATCCGGTCTTCACGACGGTGATGTCGACGTTGCCGGCGCCGGTGACAACGGTCGCCGTACCGGACGCATCGGTGCGATGGCTGGTGCCAGCGACGACCACTTCCGCGTCCTCGATCGGCTTCTGCGCCGCACGGACGTGAACACGAACGGTGCCCGTCTGGCCCTGGGCGGCTATTGAGAACTGACACAAAACAAGAACACCCAACGCGAACATCAGGGAACGCATAGACCTCCGGCGGCGCGTTCATACGCACCGATTCCTCAATTCATCAAGTGTGGTGAAGAGCGGAACGCGCTATGCGCGCGGAGGGTGTTCGGGAGGGTGTGAGAACGCGTCGACGTGAGATCTCAATGGCGGATGTCCGGCGCGAGTCGTAAGGAGACCGGACGGTGTGAGCACTGGTATCGCGGCTGACACGATGCTGCCAAGGCACAGCATGCAGCTGCCATCTCCCGAGCGGTCGTTTTGTTGTTGCGAGGCCGATTCGCGCGGGCGCGTGCAGCCATCAGGGCAGCAGATCCCGTCGATCGCGCTCAGGGACGCGAACACGACCAGTATCGCCACGGCCAGGAGCCTTCGCACCATTCGATTATCGCCTGCTTCCGCGGCGGGGCACGCGTTGGCCCAAAGATATTGTGGTGGGTGCGTGGACGTCTGAACCTACGGATTGATGCTGCCGGCGGTGGCGGGTCCCCTCGATAACCGCGCGCGTTCCGAGGGTTTCAGAAGATTGGCGCGCTGACCTTTTACGGTCTTCGACAATCTTCCATCCCACTCAGCTAAGAGCAATCGCAATTCATCGCGCAGGGTGAGTAGTTCCTCAATGCGCTGATTGAGCCCCTCAAGGCGCTCGCCGACGAGCGCTCGAACGCTGTGGCAGTCGGTCCCCGCTTCGGCGGCGAGACGCTCGGCGAGCGCCACGGCCGCCTCGGTCTCCACCCAACCCGGCGAGACACGCACCACGCGGATCCCCTTTGGCGTCACTTCCTTCGACAGTGCCTTGCTGTACGTCGACAGTGCGGCCTTCGCCGCCGCATACGCGGTGGTCGACTCCGGGAGCGGCAGCTCATGCTGGATCGACGTGACATGGATGATCACACCGGATCCCTGCGCGAGCATGGACGGCAGCAGCGCGCGATCGAGCCGCACCGCCGGCATCAGGTTGAGATCGATCTCTTTCCTCCACGCCTCGTCGTCGAGTGCGGCGAACCCGCCGGCCGGCGCCTCCGAGCCGCCGAGCACGTTGACGACGATGTCGATGCCGCCCAGGTGATCGAGCGCGCTCTGTGCGACAAGGGTGCAGCCCTCGGCCGTCGTGATGTTCGCCGCGACGTAGTGCACGCCGGCAAGCGAGCTGCGCGGAATCGAGCGAGCCGTGGTCACCACGTTCGCGCCGTTCTCTCGCAATACCTCGACGACGGCGGCGCCGACCCCCTTCGTCCCGGCTGTGACGAGCGCTCGGCGACCCGAGAGTCCGAGATCGAAGCTCATGCCGTGATCTCCAGCCTCGCGATGGTGGCACCCTCGAGCGTGAAGCGGTAGCGCAGGTCCACGGGACTGCCGGGGAAGTCTCCGGTGACACGCGCGGTCACGGTTACCTCCGGCCCCGAGACATCGACCGCGAGCGGCTCACTTGTATAGTGGTACTTTGCGGTGGCCTCGGCCCTCCAGCGTGTGATGGCCGGTCTGCCTCGGTGTTCGCGTCGCTCGTCGATCACGACGGCGCTTTCACTGAAGCATCGAGCTACTGCGTTGGCGTCAGACGTGTCTGCGGCGAAATAGGCCGCGATGGGTGGAGGCAGGTGAATCGGCGTTGGCGTGTGTCGACATCGAGGTACTACATATCCGCTGTAGAGCGAGTGACTACGTGCCCGAACGCTCAGATGCCTTGTTCATCACGGTGATGACGACGTTCCCCTTCTTGTGCCCGTTCTCGACATACTCGTGAGCAACAGCGATATCTTCTAGAACGTAACGTCGATCGATGACGGCTTTCAGCTTACCCGCTTCGATTATTGCCCTGAGACGGTTCAAGTCGTCAGGCTTGAGCTTCGCAGAAGAACTGACCGAAATGAACACGCCACCTTTCTTCAAGGCTCTCTTGCCGTGTGTAGACGAGAGCTTGCCCACTGCGTCAAAGACGACGTCGTACCCTCGACCGTGCTTGGTGAAGTCTTCCGTCGTGTAGTCAATCACTTCGTCCGCTCCAAGCGATTTGACCAACTCCAGGTTCGCGGCGCTGCATACACCCGTAACCGCGGCGCCCAGGTATTTGCTGAGTTGTATTGCGTAGGTGCCCACGCTTCCAGAAGCTCCATAGACGAGCACCGCTTGTCCTTGCTTGACACCCGCCTTTCTTAAAAACGCTTGAGCCGTTAGCCCTCCGACTGGAACGGCAGCGGCCTCTTCGTATGTCATATTGGCCGGCTTGAGCTCAATTACGCCGTCCTTCTCGACTCGCCCGTTCTCGGGAATACACCTGTACTCGGCGTAGGCTCCGAAGCCGAAGCCGGTGAAAGCGAACACGTCGTCGCCCACTTTGAAGCGTTGGACTTCGTTGCCAATAGCCTCAACTTGGCCCGCCAGCTCGAAGCCCAGGGTCGTCACCTTCTTCGGCCTCAAAAGGCCGTTGTAAAGCCTTGCAGCAACTGGAGACGGTCTTCGCATTCTCCAATCTCCCGCCGCCACCGTAGTTGCGTGCACCCTTACCAGGACTTCATTCGCCTTGGGAACAGGTTTCTCAACCTCCTTGACGTGGAGCACTTCGGGTGGCCCGTACTTCTCGTATACGACTGCTCTCACGTGATCCCTCCGAGGCCATGCCGCTTCTAGCACGGCGGCTTCTAGCAAGACCGGGCGGACTCCTCCCCCCAACGAAGCCAGCCAACTCAGGCTTGGATCGGTCGAAGTCCTACCAGGCTGACTATTGCCGGCTACCGCAATCGAAGCGATGATTCAAATATTGCGGTTGATGCTGGCCTTCGCCGCTCAGGGTTCACGATGCTCCACAAAGTGGTTATCTTCTATTTCCTCGCCTTCGTCTTCACCATCATCTTGGCGGGAATTCAGGAAGGTGCTTCAATCTCACCCGAGGCAGTCATCCTGCCTCAATGGGGCAGTGGCCTCGCAGCCCTTGTCATGCTTGTCATCTTCCGCGGAGATCGCCATCGGTTCTCGGTCGTCGACCGGAGCATTCCTCTATCTCGGTACGTCGTGTCCGCCCTTGTCCCCCTTGGGGGCGCCCTTGCGGCCTATCTCATCAACACGCTGATCCTCGGCGCGATCCCCTTCGGAGACACGGCGCGCACCCCATGGCTCCTGCTCCTATGGATGCCCCTCGGAGCTTTCGGCGAAGAGCTCGGGTGGCGTGGCTATCTTCACAAGCGTCTCAACATCCGCCTCACAGGGCTGCCTTCTTCATTCATCGTTGGCATCTTGTGGGCACTCTGGCATGTGGGCCTCTACCAGAACGGTATCCTCTACATGGGCTTCGTCCTGCTCTTGATCGTCTCATACAGCGTCGTAATCTACGGTTTAGTCCAGGCCACGGCCTTCAACGTCATGCTTGCCGCGGTCTTCCATCTGATGATCAACATCACGAACCTGTTCTCCTACAGCATCATCAACGAGATCTCATTCATCGTCGTCAACGCCCTCGTGTGGGCTGCAATTGCAATCGCCGTTGTCCTGACAAGGAGACCCCTTTTCATTCCAGCGGGCCTCGCCTAGACGGGTCAGAAAGGAATGAGTCGGATGCCGAGAATCATGCTCTCTTGGCTCGTGGCCGGCGGAGTCTTGCTGACCTGAGCGTCGTTCCCTCGCGCCGAATCCTATGACGAATCCAGCAACGCCCATCCGATCGACTGGCGGGCGGTGCTGACAATCGGCCGGCCATGCTGATCCTGTAGCAATTACGCTGTCACGCTGTAGATTCCCGGACAACAATCGATCCGGCTGTGAGGAGCCACGGACAGTGCTGGTAATCAGCGATTCGCTGGATTTGGCCGTCTGCGCCGACTTCCACCCGAATGACGCCTTCGATCGCCCACGCGCTGTCGCGGAAATGCAGGAGAACGATTGCCGGCTCAGCGTCTACCTCGCCCAGTGCCAGCCGCCACGTCACGCGCATACGTGAATAGACACCGAGGTAGCCGCCATCCGCGAAGCTGCCAGCGTATCGATCGGCAACGAGCAATCGGGCGTCGGCGCTGATCAGTTCGCGGAGTCCATCCCAATCCTGGCGATTGAACCGTTCGACGTACAGGCGAAGGATCTCTTGATTCTGGGGTGCCGGTCGGCGCGGCGCTACGGATCGTTTGTTCAAAGACGCCAATTTCGATCGGCCCCGGTTGAGGGCCGCTTTCACGCCGCCTACCGTTGAGTCGACGAGCTCCGCGATTTCCTCGAGCGAATAATCGAAGACATCCTTGAGGAGCACACATGCCCGCTCCTTCGGAGGCAGGTTCAGAACCAGATGCTCGATGGCGGGGTTGACACGGGACCCGGACAACTCGTGCGACGCGACGAAGTCCGGCTCCGCCGCCACCGTTTCTGCTTCCACTCGGACGCCCCGGCGCCGAAGAAAATCGATACAGTGGTTGTGGGCGATGCGGAACAGCCACGGAGCCAGCGGGCGGCTGTCATCGTAGGTGTCGAGACTGCGGTAGGCGCGAAAGAGTGCATCCTGCACGACATCTTCGCCGTCCGTGATCGAGCCGGTCATCCGGCCACAGTATCGGTGTAGCTTCGGCCGGATCTGGCTGATGGTTTCAAGAAACGCCAGGTACCGCGCGTCAAACTTTCCTGCGTGTTCCATCACTGAGAAGCCTTCTCCCGATCCCCCTCTTCGGTCCGGTTGGGCTGCCCCGTTCCTGTCGTGATCAGGCTGCGCAAACTGTCGTTGATATAGAAGCCCCATGCGTCTGAGCAGCCACCGTAGCATTCGAAGGCAGGAACCAAGCCGACGTGCGTAAAGCGGAGTTCGGTCCTGCCCTGCTTCCTGGTGATCTCAAAGACGATGTCAGTGCCGTTCCACTCGGTTCTGTCCTTGACAAAGTTGATGTGGCTGTCAACAACATGCCAGACGACCTTCTTGCCTGGCACCCATTCAGTAATCCTCTGAGTGGTGTCATGGACGTCTTGATAGCGGTACTTGAACTCGGCACCGAGCGTGTCGGTGCTCCCTTCAATGTCTCCTGACCACCACCCACGCACGTTGTTGATGGCGTCGAAGACCTCTTCAGGCGATTGCTCGACCGCAAAAGAAGTCGTGTAATTCTCGGTTTTCATTGCCTTCCTCCCTTTGACTCCCTCACATTCGAGACGTCATTTCATACTCGCCGCGCTCTCGGGCGCGAAGACTGCGAATTGGCGCTCGAGCCTCTTAACGGCACCAAGGCGCCAGCTCTCGGCGATGGACTGAGACGCGGGGTCAGGAAAGATCTCCTCCTCGCCTCGTACCAGCCCATCGAAGATGCCTGCCGCGGCAGACTCAGGCGATGCCTTCGGAATGTCGAGACCGCGGTTCATGTCGGTGTCGATCGGACCCAGGACGACGCCGTGCACCGTGATTCCATCGCTCGCCAGGAGTGCTCTCAGTGACTGGGTCATGTTGAACGCGGCCGCCTTCGAGATGGAGTAGGCCGGGATGATCGGGAGAGGAGCGATCGCAGTCAACGACAGGTTGTTGACGATCGCACCATGGGAGCGTTTCAGCAGTGGCACGAATGCGCGCGTGACTCTGAGCATGCCGAGGAAGTTGACCTGGAGATGCTGTTCGACGACGTCCAGATTGCTCAGGTCATCGTAGATCGCGACGCCGGCGTTGTTGATGAGGACGTCGAGGGTGTCGACCGCCTCGACCGCCCGCTGGATCTGCGACGCGTTGGTCACGTCGAGCGTCAGCGCCGTGACGCGGTCATCGGCGATATCGATTGGGCCGCGGCTTCCGGCGAACACCCTCTTCGCTCCTCTTCGAATGGCCTCGTTGACGAGCGCGCGGCCGATGCCGCGGTTCGCGCCGGTGATCAGGACTGTCTTCTTCGCAATGTCGATCCCGTTGTGGTTACGCCCTGTCATGGATGAAATCTCCTTCACCCCTTTCTACGGGCCTCGTCCCACAAAGGGTACGTGCGCGGGGATCAACCGATTGAGGGACAACGCCTTGAGGAGCGCGGGTGGACCAGGTGGGACCACGACGTCGCCGTCGTATTCGAACGGTATCGGTGGAATCGAGATGAACCGTTTAGGCGCGAGGTCCGGCCGAGGTCGTCATGGAGCAGTCTTTTCAACGAGTTGCGGTGGTTGCTCACGCCGCCTCACGGATCAGCCAGTTGCGGAAATCGTCCAGTGCGGCGAGCCAATTTCCTCAATGATTTTGCGGACCTCTTGTTGCGGCCGTGCCAGGGGAACAGGTAGTGATCCGGTTCAGCAAAGCCAACTGCCGTCGCCTGCGCGTAGAGCGTTTTCAGGACATTGACGCATCGCTGATTCAGGCTCGGATCACGCCAACCGGCAGGCGTCTTCGAGCGACGGACTTCCATCCGGCCCCGCAGCCAGTCAATGTGTTTGCCGGAACGTTCAACCGCATGTCCGAGGCCGTCTCGTTCAAACCGGGTGCACGCTGCTTGGTTTATGCTTCTCGCCGGGACGGACGATGGGACACCTCGTGCTCACGCACGAAGGAACTCTCGAAATCGGCCGAGTCGGTTGTCCTGGGCGAGTTGGCAGAGCTCGGTGGGTGTCGCCAACCCGCCCCTTAACTTTTGCGGCTCTGACTCGGTGTGGTGCGCCTCCCGGCAAGCAATTAGGGCGCCGACGCTCGCAGCGCGGGTCGGGCCTAAGGCGTATACTCTCGATATCTGCGAGCGACTCCGCGGACTCATCTGCTAGGAGAAGAACTCATGGGCGCGAAACGACCTGCTCGACGAGAATTCCTGAGAAGCGGCGCCGCGCTGGCGGGCGGCTTTACCTTAGGCGCTGCGGCGCCGGCGCTCGGGCAGCAGGCCCCGGCGCAGCCGCCGATGATCAAGGGCGAGAGGGAGGGTGAGATTGCCTACGGCGCGCGCTCGAAGTACGTCACCTCGGTCCGCATCCCGCACGGCGGCAGACCCTCGCCCGACAACTTCGGCCTCACGTTTCATGTCGCGACCCCGCTTCAGGATTCGGTCGGGGTGATCACGCCGTCCTCGCTCCACTACTATGCGACGACGCGTGGCGCCTTCCTTCCGGACATCGATCCCAAACAGCACACGCTGATGATCCACGGCCTGGTGGACCGTCCGCTGACGTTCACCGTGGACGACCTGAAGCGCCTCCCGTCCGTGACGCGCCTGCATTTCATCGAGTGCGCCGGAAACCGTGCGTCGCGCCGCGCGAAGACGGTGCAGGAAACGCACGGCATGACGAGCTGCGCTGAGTGGACCGGCGTGCTCCTGTCCACGCTGCTCAAGGAATGCGGCCTGAAAGGCAGCGCCACGTGGTTCGTCGCGGAAGGCGCGGAGGAAGTCAAAGGCGCGTCGAGCATGCCGATCGCCAAGGCGATGGACGACTGCATTGTCGCCTACGGCATGAACGGCGAGGCGGTGCGGCCGCAGAACGGATTCCCGCTGCGCCTGATGGTTCCCGGCTTCGAAGGGATCTTTCACACCAAGTGGCTGCAGCGCATCAAGCTCGTCGATCGGTACTACATGAACTACAACGACTTCGGCCATCTCGATCAGGATCACAAGGTCGCGGCGCTCGGCTACCAGATCGGACCGAAATCGGTCATCACGTTCCCGTCCGGCGAACAGCGGCTGCCCGGCAAGGGCTTCTACGAGATCAGCGGCCTGGCCTGGTCCGGCGGCGGCGCCATCAAGCAGGTGGAGGTCTCGACCGACGGCGGCAAGAAATGGAACAAGGCCGAGTTCCGGGCACGCCGCAGCGGATGGCCCATTGCCCGTTTCGCCTACCCGTGGAATTGGGACGGCAACGAGACCGAGATCATGTCGCGCTGCACCGACGAGATCGGCCAGGTGCAACCGACGCGCGAGCAGATCGCCAAGTACTGGAACAAACCCTACGATCAAACGTTCAGCGTGCCGGGCCAGGACAACAGCATTCAGCCCTGGAAAATCGCCAGGGACGGGAGCGTGACCAATGGGTTCGCGTAGAGTTCTCCCGATCGCGTTCGCGTTGCTGATGGGCGTGCTCCGCGCTGGCGCAGGGGCCAACGTACGGCATCGGACGCACGCCGACCGCGGAGGAAATCCGCGCGCGGGACATCTCCATCGGCCCGACCGGCGAGGAGCTCCCGCCGGGAAAAGGCAGCGCCAAGGAGGGCGCGCGCTCTATCGCACGAAGGGGTGCGCGGGATGCCACGGCGCCACAGGGATCGGCGGCTCCGCGCCCATCTTGAAAAGCAAAGACCCCACGAATCCCAACGTCTGGGCGCGGGGACGAATCCTGCCGCTTCGCTCGCCGTTCGCGACGACGGTCTGGGACTACATCAATCGCGGAATGCCGCTCAATCGCGAGGGGACGCTGACCGCCGGACGAGGTCTACGCGCTGACGGCGTATCTGCTGTTCATCAACGACGTGATCCCGGAGGACCAGGTCCTCGACCAGCAGAATCTGCGCGAAGGTGAAGATGCCGCTGGGCGACAACTACGCGTCACTCCCCGACTGGAAGCCGCGGACGCAAAGGCTGAAGGGTTATCCGTACTAATGAGCCAGGGTCGACAATCGTCCAGTGCGGCGAGCCAATCTCACTCAAATGGATTAGCGGCGCTTCAGTTTCCGGTTTCTGAACAATTCTGAACAATTCGGATCCGACGCGATCGGCGGCCGCACGCGTGGCCCCGTCGAACACCTGCGCGTAGACGTTCGCCGTCGTGTCGACCTTGGTGTGTCCCATGAGCTGCGCCACCACCTTGGCCGGCACACTGCCAGGGCTTGCGATATCCGCGCGAAGCAGTTGAACGTACGTGGGCCCGACCTTCAGGTCGAGTTTGACCTGAAAGTCGGGCCTACGGATTCACGGCTTCTGAGTTGTAGGACGAGGCTTGGCCTTCTGCTGCGCCTTCTCCTTCTCCATCGCGCGCGCACCGGCCAGGATGCTCGTCATCGCGTAGTTGCCTTCATGGCACGACGACTCGTAAATCTGATTGGCTTTCTCATCAGCCTTCGTCAGCGGAACTTCGATCGTCCAAGGCCGGGTGAACGTGGTCGGGTCCTCGATCGTCGCGCGGAAGATGATGAGATCCGGGCCCTCCCGCGTGTACCGTTCGGTCAGGTGCAGGTTCTGGCTGGAGCCCTGGAAGTTCGTCTTTTCCGAGAAGTTCGTGATGTCGACGACGAGCGTATTGCCCTCCCATTTGCCGCGGGCGTCGCCGAGATATTGACGCACGTCCGGTGGGAGCTGCGGGCGATTGCCGATCGGGATGGCACGATACACTCCGCCGGCATGGCCATCTTCGTGGAACATCGCCACCTGTCCTGGCGCCTGCACGATGCGTCGGACGCCGGACGAAACGCCTGTGATGAATGGCAGCGCGACGCCGAGGCATCGATCAGACCCGGGTCTCGACTCCGGATTGTCTGAGGGGCCGGCGTCTCCAGTCTCATTCTCGAGATTGCGCCTGAACGAGGCCGCCCGCTTCTCGCCTTCGGCGGTCCGAGCGGGAATCCTGCCGTCGGGTGGATCGATAATCAGCGACGTGCGCTTGGTTCGGATCACGCGTTCGTGCGCGCCGCCCTTGCTGAACGCTTGATTGTAGGCCCCCGCGAGATCCGCTTCGGTACCCCTCTCGGCACGTGCGCGGCCCCCGGCGCCGTCTCCGCCAAATTGTGTGGCGTGCGCGCGCTCGAGCGCGACCACCTCCTCGTCGGTGAGAAACTCCTTGAGCGCGAGCTCCTTCGGACGTTCGAGCGGCGTAAACACGTACCCGACACTCCAGATGCCCCCGATATCCGGATCGCCCCATGACGTCCGCGCGAGCTTCCAGTTGGTCGGCGCGCTTAGCGACTTTTGACCGGGTGCGCCCGATTGGCCGGCAAGATGAACGGTCACTACGCCTACGCTCAAGACGAGCAACGCAATGAGCGTTCTGTGAGGCTGAATACGCATGGTCAATGATCCTTTCCCGATACGCAGACCGTCTCGACAGCGCTTTGGCTAATAGCCTCGCGCCCAAGATGTTACACCTGCTCGGCCTCGCCTGCGCGTCTCGCAAGTGCAGACTCACGGTAGATGAGCCGCACGTCGCTGACGCCGGAGCAGCCGCACGACCAGCCTGGAGTCGACCATTGCCATCGATTTGTTTTCTGGACACTTACTCGCAGATTCGCTATATGTTTGCCCATGCAAACAACCCTTGAAGGCAATGTCGCCGTCGTCACCGGTGGAAGGGCTCGGCAACGAACTCATTGACGGCCCACCGCCGATCGATGGCGTCCGTCGGATTCGCCGTCGACAGCGCCTCGGCGGGCTCCCCAATTATTACAGTCGCGCAGCCTGATGAGACCCGAGGATCGATTCGACGGCTCGCTCAACGACGGGACATTACGGGCCCATCAACTGCCGAGGCGATTACCGTGCTACGGTGGAACCCCCGGTCGTTAAGACGGTCCGCCAGATAGTTCGCACGCATTCTATACGTGCATGGTAGCGGCCTTCTTGCCGCAGTAATACCTCAGGCACAGATACTTCCGAAACCTCGATCGAGTTATTGGACATTACGGGAACTCGCACGCAAAGACTCCAGAATGTCCGTGCAAATAGCACGGAACATTACGGGCCTTGACCAAACGTGAATTGTCATACAAAATGTCATACATGAGAAAGGCCACCATCTCGATACGCGAGCTCCAGCAGAACCTCAAACGCGTCATGGCGCGAGTCGAGCGCGGCCAGGTGATCGAGGTCACACGGCGACGCCGGCCGATCGCGCGGCTGGCTCCGTTGCGGTCTGCGGGTCCCCTGTCTCCATGGCCCGATCTCGACGAGCGTGCCCACGCGGTTTTTGGTGACCGTGTCGTGAAGCCAGGCCCCTCGGCGATCGTCATTGAGAATCGTGGCGATTGGTGATCACGTACGTCGACTCGAGCGTGCTCGTGGCAGTCTACGTGCCCGAGGGCTTCTCGAAGTCAGCCCGCCAGGTGGTGCGAGCAGTACGGCAGATACCCTTCACTCAACTTCACGAACTCGAGGTTCGCAACGCGTTTGAGCTGTTGGTGGGGCGCAACCTCATCACGAGGGAAGAGTGTCAAGCGATTCAGGCGCAGTTGGATGGCGACCTCGACAGCCAGCGGCTTGTGCGAGTGCCGCTGGATCTGGATGAGGTCTTCACGAGTGCAAGTGACCTCTCACGAACCTACACGGCCAGGTATCTCACTCGGAGCTTGGATTTGTTGCACGTGGCGGCGGCTCAGACGATCAGGTGTGCGACGTTTGTGTCGGCCGACGACCGTCAGCTTGCAGCCGCGAAAGCCACCGGCTGCAAGGTCGTGGATGTCAAGCATCGCGCTCGACGTGAGAAGTCGTGATGGGATGTTGCCCTTTTCTTGCCCTTTCGGTGCACCAAACAGCGGCAAATGGCAGCAAACGCAGGCACGAGGCGAAGGTCGAAGATCGGCGAGTTCACCCGAGTGATGGCGCGTGATCCGGCAATGTCCAGCACACGGCGGCAAGGAGGGCGGCTAAGGCGGTTTTTTCCGCCCGTTAACCGGAGGGTTGCTGGTTCGAATCCAGCCTGAGGAGCCAGTTCGGATCCCAGTCATCACCATGAGTCCACAGGACCCGCCGCTGCATGCGCCCTGCAAGGCCCCGCATTCCTCGTAAGAGCAGCCGCGAAATTGGAATGGCAAGGACTGCCGGTGTCGCCAGTGGCCGATTAGCAACCATCAGGTTGCCTAACAACGTCGTCCCAAGACCAGACTTCAGCGGCGATTTCCATCCGGCGAGTCGCGAGATTAAGCAGGAACGTAGGCCAACCTGATCACATCCTCGCCAATCCGATCATTAGCCATAAGGCGGAGCGGCGGCCGGGGCCCGGCGAAATATGGCTTGCCGTGACCAAGCACGACGGGGTGCAGGTAGATTCGATACTCATCGATCAGGCCAAGTTCGGTCAGGCTTTGCGCCAAGTCCGGGCCAGCAACTTCGATCTCCCCGTCGCGCTCGGCCTTCAGCTCGCGGATCGCGCCCTCAAGATCATCCTCAACAAGCCTGGCGTTGGGGCCGACCGACTTCAACGAGCGCGAGACGACCCATTTCGGCTGGTTCCGCCACGCCGCCGCGAAGGCGTGTTCCTCTGCATCCCATTCAGGATGATCGTCGTCCCAGTAACGCATGACCTCATACATTTGGCGACCGTAGACACTGCCCGCCTGCCCCTGAGCCTCCTCGATGAAGTGGCGGAAGAGCGTGGGGCTTGGCGCAAACGCCATATGGTCGACGTAGCCGTCCAGGGACTGGTTCATTCCGAACACGAGCCTAGCCATACCACTTCCTTTCCTCACGCGGCACATCCGCGCGGTTCTGATTGCGTTATGCAATCGGTTGTAAGCTAGATCGACTGATTTCATATCGCAATTGGTTTTTGGAGTGCGCATGAACGCCCCACGCTCGGGCTGCCCGATCAATCTGACTCTCGAGGCGCTGGGGGATCGCTGGAGCCTGATCGTCATCCGCGACCTGATGTTCGGCAACCGCCGTCACTTCCGCGAGTTGCTGACCCGGTCGGAGGAGCGGATAGCCTCGAACATTCTGGCCGACCGGCTGACGCGCCTGGAGAAAGCCGGATTGGTATCCCGTCGCGACGATCCCAGCCACAAGCAGAAGGTCATTTACAGCCTGACCGACGCATCCATCGCTCTGGTGCCCTTGCTGGCCCACATGGGCGGTTGGGGCCTGCGTCACACACCCGCCTCGAAAGAGCTCTCCGTACGCGCGAAAATCCTTGAGGACGGAGGCCCGAAGCTGTGGTCCGAGTTCATGGAGGAACTGCGGCACCTCCATCTGGAGGCGCCGGCGCCCAGGGGGTCGGTCTTCTCCAGGCTGCAGTCGGCCTACGAAGCCGCCATTGCTAAGCCGCTGGTCTGAGCGAAACGGCAGGCACTTGTGTCGCTCAAGCTGTCCGACGGAAAAGTCCTAAACGGGCTTCGCTCTGACTAGCGAGGGACACCCCGACCTCCCGACACACTCATCGCGACGTGAACGGACGGCGGCTTCTGAGACCGGGCGACAGACTCGCTAGACGGCTAAACATCTAAAATGAGCCGCAAAGCCGTCATCGCCTGACGCGGTCGGAGCATTTTTCCGCAATGGGTCGCCGCCAACGCGCTGGCGCACTCCCGACGGCTCCCGCGTATACACGGCAGCGCGGCAAATGCGTGATCGCGATCGCGAATCAGGTACCGTGGCCGGAGTCTTCCGGAAAGGCCTCGCGAAGTTGCTGGGCGGTCCAGGCGGCCGTCGGATGCGACGTGACGCCGATATGGACCACGCGGCGGCGCTGATGGGCGAGGATGAAGCCAGCAGCCGTCAGGCTTCGAAGGCCTGGACAAGCTGTATGTGGGCGGCCGTCATGGGGAGTGCGGTCACAGCCGCCTCGAGTCGATCGTCGGCGGTGATCATGCGGGTCTTGAGTCGGATGGCGAGCGCGAGGTACAGCGAATCGTAGACGGTCCGGCCCGTGGCGTTCGCGAGCTCGTGCGCGTCCACGGCCAGGCCACGGCACGGAACCGTCTGCACGGCAATGCGGCCGATATCGCCGACGAGTTGACGGCCGTGTTCGGCGGTTAACTCACCGCGTCGAATCTTCTTCCAAATCGTGTTGGCGGTCTCCGCAAAGAGAAGGTCCGGGGCGAAGTACTCGTGCGGGAGCGTGAGTAGGCGACGCGCGGCGTCACTGTGAATCTCTGGAACGAACCACTTCACCACGACGCTGGCGTCGACGATGAACGCGCTCACCTGCTGTCCCGGTCCTCGCGAATCAGGGCGGCGCTGTCGGTATGCGACGACGTCCTCAGGCGCTTCAGCCATTGAGCGGAGACGCGCCGCGTTTCGGCAAGGCTCCGGACGCCCGCATTCTCAAGGACTGCGTGGATCTCAGCTTGAAGAGACCGCCCGTGTGCCTTGGCGGCGGCCTTGAGTTGTTTCAAGACGCCATTGTCTAGATCTCGAACGAGCACGTTGGCCATGTTACTGCTCCTCTCCACATGGTATCATAGTGATACCAGGTCAGATGGAGTTCCAGTGGACCCAGCATCCGACTCTGAATGGAATATTGGGAATCACAGTCTGAAACTCGGCCGACGACTGTCTTGGTGAATTCGCGCGAAACGACACTGCAACTTGACGTCAGATCGTGCCTGACGATCTCCTACTTGATGTCTGGTTCCCGTCCGCGGTGAGCTGAAATCGCTCCGCCGGCGTGGAGACAGGCCGGAGCGATCGGCGACCTCAAGGTTCAGCGATCGCTCCGGCCGGCAGCGGCGGCTCGATGAGTCTGGCCCGTACTGTCCCACAGCTCGGCCGAAGCGCCGGTTGTCGCGTCGTGTCGTAGACTCGCGCGGTGTCGATGCGTCGGCTCTCAACCGGTGCTCGTCGTTCTTACTGGCTGATTGGATCGCCGGGAGCGGCAGGCGCTCGCGTACCTGCTAGAGGAGAATCGCGTCCTGCGCAGCTGGGTAGCAGCGGTTCCAGTTCACTGACGCCGACCGGCGTCGCCTCGCGATCCGAGGGTATCGGCTGGGACGCCAGGTCCTGCGTCAGATGGCGACCATCGTGACACCAGACACGATCCCAAATCGGGCAAAGATCCCTGCGCTGACGGAGTTATTGCAGGATACGACGGGGCAGAGACAGGCCCGGCACGACGGGTCTTATTGCAGACCAGAATCTGATACGATACAGGCCATGAAGATGGTCTCAATTCAAAGCCTGAAAGCGCGACTGTCAGCAGTGGTCGCCGAGGCGGAATCCGGAGAGACGGTCATCATTACCCGCCACAACGTGCCAGTGGCCCAATTGAGCCCCGCTCGGACGCAGTCAGTCCATCGCGGCAAGAACGCGGGGAGCGGCCGCATTAGAGCAGCGCTGAAGCGCGGGACAAAGGGCCGATACTTGGAAATCCTTTTGGAGGACAGGGGCAACCGTTGAGCGGTCACCCTGGAGAGGCCCAGAGCCACCGTCGGTTGTATCTCGATACGTCCGCCTATCTCTGTATCCTGCTCGCCGAAGAAGGGTCGGAGGGCCTCTCCAGGGAAACCGACGGGGCGGAGTTGTTGTCAAGCGTCATTCTGATCCTCGAGGCCAGACGAAATCTGATCCGGTTGGCGAGGGAAGGCGCGCTCAAGCCGGAACAGTACAAGACCTGCATCGAGCGTGTGGAACAGGATGCGAGTCTCTTTGTGTTACGAGATCTGACGTTGGATCTTTGCCAATCCAACCTCATGCCTGCCGTCACGACGCCACGATCGCTCGACCTTGTCCATCTGCGGTCGGCGCTCTGGTTTCATGCCGGCGAACGGATCGAGCGTTTTGTCACTAGAGACGGGCCGCAGGAACAGGCCGCCAGGGAACTGGGTCTGCCGGTGTGAACCAGCCGGCGTGGTCTGCGGTGGTGATCCGCCAGCACTCGTTCCCGCCGAGAATTCGACGTGCAATCGTTCTACGCGGCTGATGCGAACTGGGACAGTGACCAATCAGTGAACAACTTACTCCGGAACACCAGGGAACACCGTGTCCCTACTGAAAACTCCATTCGTGCCGAGGACGTGATCAGTCGATGGTCGGAAGTGTGCTGCCATCGAACCTCAGAAGCGCCGCGTAGCTACGTCGTGCGCTGACTCGTCCAGATCCCGACTGGTGGCTCGGGTTGCGAGAGCTGAGGGTCAGCGCCGACCGATCCGCAGATCGCGGAGCGACACGCGGATGGTCCAGAGCAACGAGACAACGACGGAACGCATCGTCGGACGCTATCCGCGGATGGCGGCAAGGTCAATGTTTTCAAGACGAACGAGATTCTTGGTAGGCACAGCGCTATTTCTTCTGCGGGCCCGATGCCTTCTCGCGTTCCAGCGCGCGCGCTCCAGCCAAGATCCCGACCATTGCATAATTCCCCTCATGACATGCGGATTCGTAGACCTCATTCTTTCTTCCGTCGCTAAGGGTATAAGGGACTTCGATCGTCCATGGCTTAGTAAACGCCATCGGATCGCTGATGGTGACTCGGTACAGGAACTGATCACGGGATGTTCGCGTAAACCGCTCGACGAGATGGAGGTTCTCCTTGGAGCCTTGATAGTTCGTCCTGTCACTGAAATTCGTCGTATCGACGACGAGTGTGTCGCGATCCCAACGACCACGCGCATCGCCCAGACGCAGCCTGATGAGTGCCGGCAGATGTGGACTTCCATCCAGCGGAATGGTCCGATACTCACCGCCGTGATGACCATTTTCATAGAATATTGTCACCACGCCTGCCCCCTGAACCACTCGAATAAAGCCTCCTGACGTCGCCGCGCTTCCGAAGTCCACGGGGATCGTCATGCCCAGACATCGGTCGTTCTGCCGATCCTCAGGGTTGTCCGCGACGCCGGCAGGTCCGGCTTCGGGGTTTACGACGCGAACCGGACGTCGTTTCTGCCCTTCAGGCGTTAGCGGAATCTTGCCATCTGGCGGGTCCACGATGAGCGAGGTTCGCTTCGTCCGAACGACCTTGGTTCCCCGGCCTGTAAATGCGTCGTTGTACGCACCTTCGACGTCAGCCACGGAGCCCCTTTCAGCACGCTTGTTTCTCCCGGGATTGACTGCTTGCTCTCGCTCTAACGCGGCGACCTCCTCATCGGTCAGGAACTCTCTATCGGCGAACTTTGCCGGGCGTTCGAGTGGCGTCAGGAGGTAGCCGGCGTTCCAGTCGCCTTGGAGGTCTGGATCCCCCCACGGTGTCCGAGGAGTGCTCCACTCGGTGCGGGGCGCCTGCCCGATAAGCGTCGCCGATACAAGATTCCAAGTCGCAGCCGAAACAGCGGCGAACAAGCTGGTGAGTACGAGATGTCGCTTCACGAGCGTTTCCTCCTGTTTGGCACACATGCCTGAACGCATGGCGCCTCTGAACGTGTTTGCCACGCAGTACCTCCATCAGAAGGCGGGCCGGGCGCGCCGGTCAGGGGAGACACCGAAGGCTTGGCCCAGCCGAGCACGGTGACGTTCACCGTAATCACCGAAATCCACGCCGTCGGATCCTCAAACGTCCCTCGGTAGTCGATTGTAGCGGCGTCGATACGCGTGAAGCGTTCGGCCATATGCAAGTTTTCGAAGGAACCTCTGAAAGGATTCTTGTCGGTGAAGTTGGTCGTGTCAACGACGAGCGTATCGCCCGCAGAAAGGTCTGCCACGACGTCGGTCGCTCCGGCACGGGCGGGATGCCCTGCGCCTTGAGGATCCGAGCAACGCGCCAGTCGGCACCGGTCCTCATCGGTCAGCCGCACGCGGCGTCCGTGCAACTGTGCGCGGAGGACCCGCATCATCTCCTCCAAGACTGTCGAAGGCTGCGGGCGACGTTCTGGGGTCGGCACCTGTGGGGACGTGGCTACTTCGTGTGCAGCAGCGGGAACGTGACGGACGAAGCGATTGCCGAATATATCCGGCTGCAAGGTGTCGAGCCCCAGAACGACGACCGCTTCCAAGTCAGCGAGTAGTGAGCCTGCATGTACGACTCGGCGCGCCCCTTCAGTCGACTTCAGTCGACCCAGAATCCCTCGCCTTCAGGCGAGGGTCGCTCAATTCCGAACCTTCATGACCGTACGTCAACTCACGCTGTGAAAAGGCTCTGGGATCGCGGCACAACATGAACTATTGAAAACCTGGGTGGTACTCGCATAGCGTTGAAGGGCGGGTAGGGCAGAAGAGTAGGAATCCGACATGAACCGACTGACGATGACTCGACGCGAATTTGGGGTTGCGGCTCTCGCCGTTGGCGCGACATTGACTCGGCCCGCGACCGCCGGCGCCGCGCAATCGCCGGCGCCGCCCTTTGCGGGCATGCCGACGTTTCAGGTTGACGCCGCGTGGCCGAAGATTCCGAACAACTGGATCCTCGGGATTGTCTCGTCGATCCGCGTCGACGAGCAGGATCATGTGTGGATCCTGCGGCGCCCGCGCAGCGTTCGGGCCGATACCAACGGGCTCACGCAGGCCGTTCTGGAATTCGACGCCGACGGCAACTTCCTTCAGGGGTGGGGTGGGCCGGGTGACGGCTTCGATTGGCCGGAGAACGAGCACTCTTTTGATGTCGATCCAAACGGCTTCGTCTGGATCACCGGTAATCACCCCAATTTCGGTCGCACGATGCCGGATCAGAAGCACGATGACATGCTGCTGAAGTTCACACGGACCGGGAAGTTTGTGCTGCAGATTGGAGGGCGCAACCGAAGCGGTGGCGTGAAGGATACGACGAGCGTCCACGAGGCGGCTGACTGCTGCTTCTACCGGAAGACGAATGAGATCTTCGTGGCCGATGGCTACGGCAACCGCCGTGTCATCGTCTTCGACGGCAACTCGGGACAGTTCAAGCGGATGTGGGGCGCGTTCGGCAGGCCGCCCACCGACGACATCGAGACGCCTTTTGGCGCGCCAGGCAAGTTCGACCGCGGCGAGGGCCCGGAGCATTTCGGGATCGTGCACGCCGTCCATGTCTCCAACGACGGCTTCGTCTATGTCGGCGATCGCGACAACCGCCGTGTCCAGGTGTTCACCGTGGACGGCAAGTACCTCAGGCAGGTCTTCGTCAACATGGCGGCTGGTCCGTCGCGCACCGCCTGCGGCATCGCCCTGTCACGAGACGCTTCGCAGCGGTTCCTGTACGTGTGTGACTTCGATCATGGCAACGTGTTCGTGTTCAACCGCGCGACGCTCACGCCGATCGGATCGTTCGGCACGAAAGGCAACGCGAGCGGCCAGTTCGTGGACCCGCATTACCTCGCCACCGATTCAAAAGGGAATCTGTACTCGGCCGAAACGGCAGGCGGCCGCCGCGCCCAGAAGTTTATCTTCAAAGGGCTGATATGAGGACCTGTAGTCCGCAATAATGATGCGCGCTGCTGTTTTCGACGTCATGCGGCCTCGCGGATCAGATGATATTCATGGTGCAGCCCGTTCAGCACCGGCGTCGCGATCACGCGACTGCCCATGGGTAGGCAATAGCCGGTGGGCGCCGGCTGGACCGACAGGAAGGGCCGCGTGCGGCGCCGCCGGCGGCTTGGGGGCTGCTCAACTTCTATGAGCGGGCGGCGTGATCGTCGGCTCGGCTGAGAACTGGAACATTACGCCTAGCAGCCCGTGGTGAAAGTGGTTAACCGCTGACGAGCCAGTCTCATCAGCGTGGTCGGTGTACGACAATGCCGCGCATGGCCATAGGAAAACGTCCGACGCGCCAGTCGGCGATGTGGATCGCAACGAACGATCTGCCGAGACCGGCCGCGCATCCGTTCTATCGCCGACTGAATGCGATGCTGGTGAAGGCCGACTTCGATCAGTTCGTCGAAGGGCTGTGCGCCAAGTTCTACGCGCCGACCATGGGCCGGCCTGGTCTGGCGCCCGGCATCTATTTCCGCCTGCTGATGGTCGGATACTTCGAGGGCCTCGATTCGGAGCGCGGGATCGCCTGGCGCGCGGCGGATTCGCTGGCCTTGCGCGATTTTCTCGGGCTCGGCCTGGCGCTGGCGCCACCGGATCACTCGACGATTTCGCGGACCCGCCGGCTGATCGATCTGAGCACGCATCACGCGGTCTTCACCTGGGTGCTGCAGCGCGTCGCCGACGCCGGGCTGCTGAAGGGGAAGACGCTCGGCCTCGACGCGACCACGCTCGAAGCGAACGCCGCGCTCCGCAGTATCGTGCGGCGCGACAGTGGCGAGACGTATCAGGAGTTCTTGACGAAGCTGGCCCACGCCTCGGGGATCGCGACGCCGACGCGCGAGGATTTGGCGAAGTTGGATCGGAAGCGTGCCAAGAAAGGGTCGAATGACGACTGGACCCATCCGCACGATCCCGACGCCCGCATCACGAAGATGAAGGACGGCCGCACCCATCTGGCCCACAAAGCCGAGCATGTCGTCGACTTGGACGGCGGCGCGGTCATCGCCGTCACGATCCAACCGGCGGATCGCGGTGATACCAACAGCGGCGTCGAGACGGTGCTGACGGCATTGGACGAACTGGATGACGTGCAACCCCCGGGACCGGACGATGACCGAGAGATCGTCGCCGACAAGGGCTATCACAGTACCGACCGCGTGAACGACTGGGAAGCGATCGGCCTGCGCACCTATATCTCCGAGCCGAACCGCGGGCGTCGGCGATGGCATCGTCAGCCCGCGATGCGCGAGGCGGTCTCTCGAAATCGCCGGCGGATTCGTGGGGCTCGCGGCCAGCGGCTGTTGCGGCGCCGCGGCGAATACCTCGAGCGACCGAACGCCCATCTGTATGAAACCGGTGCGCTGCGCCGCACCCATCTGCGCGGCCACGCCAACATCTTGAAGCGCGTCTTGATTCATGTGAGTGGCTTCAATGTCGGGCTCATCATGCGCCAGCTGATCGGCGTCGGCACCCCGCGCGGCCTCCAGGGTCGCCTTGCGGGCGTACTCAGCGACGCTCTTGATCGTCTTCCGGACGCTTCGACGCCGGGTCACCGCGATTGGCGCGTCGAGTCGCGTCGCGGTGGCCATGCGCGGCTGGCGTGCAGCGCCGACCACGCTCGTTGTCAACTCGTCAGCGGCGGCCACTTGTACCACGGGCTGCTAGGCGCCGGCCGCGACGAGGAGAGACCCCGACTCACGAAGCTGGCTCTGCCTCGGGTCATTCTTTTCGGAGTATGCGCCTGCCAATTGGGCCAGGACGCACCCCGGCGGCGGTATGATACCGCCACGTTCCGCCAACTGCAGATTCCGTTGTGAGGAGGAAGAGCCATGCGGAGACTACAGGTGTCAGTGGTGATCGGGCTGCTCGCTGTGTTCGCGTCAGTCGCCTGGGTCTGGGCGCAAGGACGCAATAGCGTCGGAGCCTTTACCCCACAGGACTACGCGGAGATCCAGCAGTTGTACATGCGGTACGCGCAGGGTACCGACTTTGGAAATGCCGAGATGTGGCTCGGCGTGTTCACGCAAGATGCGAGCTTCAATCCAGCCGCGAACAACCCGGATTCCAAGCCGCAGGTGGGACAAGAGGCGCTCACGAAATGGCGAGCGAACAATTTTGCCAATCGCAAGCCCCCCTATCACTACCGCCACTGGGTGGGCTCCTTTACGATCACGCCCACTCCGGACAGCAACGCCCGGGGACGGGTCTATTGGTTGGCCTTTAACCCGACGACGAACCCACGGAGCATTACGGACACGGGCTTCTATGACGATGTCTACGTGAGAACCCGCGTGGGCTGGCGGATCAAGTCGCGGGATGCTCACTCAGATCCCCAACCCGACAAGTGAGCCAAGCATCACTGAACACGTCCAACGTTTCAGGGATCGGGCGATGATGTCCAGGCGACACATGCGCTGTCTGCGGACGCCTTCTTGAGCAAGACCGTGCTGGGTGGCGGCGAGGTGTGGGCGAGCTCGAAGGTGATCCTCGGTCCCATCTGGCCGATTGAGGAACGACCGGTCCCGCCGTCGGATGTGCCCGGTGAGCAGGCGTCTCCCACGCAACCGTAGGGCACTCAGGTTGAGGCGCGCTATTGCGGCCTCTTCCTTTCACCCGTGCCTTTCTCCTGCGCGCGCGCACCGCTGAGGGAGTTCGGGATCGCGTAGTTGCCTTCATGGCATGCGTACTCGAAGATGGTGTACTTATTGTCTCGTTCGAATGGAAAGGCAATCGTCCATGGTCGCGTGTAGACCACGGGATCGTCGATCGTGACCTCGTAATTCAGGGTATCGGGCCCAACAGGAGTGAATCGCTCGACGATGCGCAGCTTCTCGCTGTTCAGTCCGAGATTCCTCATGACGTCGGTCGCGCGAAAGTTCGTCGTCTCGACAGTCAGCGTATTCCCTTCCCACCGGCCGCGGGCGTCGCCCTGCCACGTGCGAATCGCCGGCCCGACATGTGGACGCCCGTCGATCGGAATGACGCGCGCATCGTGAATCATCTCGTTGAAGATCATGACGTAGCCCGGCGCCTGCAGGATTTGCTTGCCGTTGTTGTAGAAGGTCGGCAGCATGTTGCCCAGGATGCCGCGGAAAATGCACCGGTCGCCTGGATCGAAGAACTGCCACGAGTCGTACTCGTGCTCCCTGGTGTAGGCGAGTTTCTCTTTCGCCCACTGCGTCATCGCGGGAATGCGGCCGTCCGCCGGGTCTTTGATCAGCCAGTTCACCGAGTAGTTGGTTTTCTCCTTCCGTGGCTCGTACCAATGCGTGGGACCAGCGCCGGTGCCTCGGTCTGAGTTCTCGATCTTCGTATCGACGGACTCCTGAAGGATCGCTTTGAGCTCTGTGTCGGTGAAGTTCGACTTCTCACCGAGTTTGGCCGGCCGCTGCAACGGGGCGTAGAAGGACCCCTCGCTGTTCCACATCCCCTGGATGTTTGGTTGCCCATCGGCAGTCCGAGGGGGCGTCCACTTGCTCGCGGAACCTTTCGAAGCCTGTCCACGAACAGGCGACGGTACCACCAGCACCGCGCACGAAATTACCACGATGGCGCCTGAAAACCGCCATGCCAGATGCCTCATGTGTCCTCCACCAGTCCCAGAATGTTTCCAAACAGACCCGATCGCTTCGTCGCCCATCGGGTCCGGCTCTCGTGCTTGCCGCGTCGGACCTACCTTGTCCGAGGCGTCCTTGGCTGATTCCGCCGCGCGGGCACCACTGAGAATGCTCGCCATGTGACCGACAGCAGCGGACGTTTCCAGCATTGTCGACATGCGACCTCCGGCCTTTTACTCTAGCAGGATTACCAGACAGTCAGGCGCCCAGGCATCCTCGTTGCGTACTCGGACGGGCATACCAGGGCTGGTCGAGCACGGCGTGGACGGTGCTAATGGCCGGCAGGTGGGGGCCGGTGAACTGCTGCCGAAGCTTCTCGCGAATCTTCGGCGCCCCCCAGCCGGGATATTTTCGCTTCAAACGCACAATCGTCGCCTCAATGGGCGCCGGCAACCGATTCGCCTGCCGGTGCGCGCGGTGGCTGCGATCGCTGAAGGTCTGAACGCCGCAGTCTTTGTACCGATCGAAGATTTTGTAGCCTGTTCATGGCGAATTGCTAAATTCGTGAGTAATTCCTGCTGGCGCCATCTTGGTAGGATCAGGCGGTGTACGACCTGGGCCGTTCTCTTTCTGCATCTGCTGACAACGGTCGCCTGACTAGCCGGTCCCGGCGGTGCCACGTCGTCGGCTTTGGCGTACAGAGCGGCGTCGTGGATGGCGTGGAGCTGTGCCGGATGTTCAATCACGCGGCCGGCTGTCACCTCCCGCCGACCTACCTCAGCTCGGACCACGATCCGTTGTATCGGTGCCATCAATGGCAAGCGAATCTACGGATCGTCAACGTGAAAGAAATCAAGACCGTGGCCGAGGACACACGAATCTTCAAAGGAGGTGGTCATGCCAAGGTTCGGAGAGCAGCGAAGTTTGATGCGATTCTCAACGTTTGTCGGGGCGTCCATCTGTATGCTGCTGCAAGTTGGCGGTACGACGGCGGGGTCCTGCGATCCGGCAGGCAATGTCCGGTTCGTTTGCGATCAATCTTCTCCCGAGGATCTGGCGATCGTACCCGGCGGGCGGTGGGTGATTGCTTCCGGCATGGGGGACAAGGGCGGCATCCGTCTCATCAACGTGCGGGACAGCACGTCGACGGTGCTGTTCCCGGCGCCCTCCGCCAAGGTGCGCCCGGATGGCAAGACTTACAAGGCGTGCCCTGGTCCCCTAGATGCGGCCGCACAAGCCATCTTCAAAGCGCACGGGCTCTATCTTCGCCCCGGCAACACCTCGGTCCACCGACTGTTCGTGGTCCATCACGGCAGCCGGGAGTCGATTGAGGTTTTCGACCTCGACGTCAACGCCGGGCCACCGACGCTGACGTGGGTGGGCTGCGCTGTTGCGCCGGAGGGACCCGGGTTGAACTCCGTCGTCGGGCTGGCAGACGGCGGGTTCCTCGTGACGAATTTTCACCCGCGGGGCGAACGCCCGGCCTGGCTCCAGAAAGCGCGGGCCGGGGAGAACACCGGCGACGTGTGGGAGTGGCGCCCGTCGAGTGGATGGATGGTCGTCCCGGGCAGCGAAGCCCCGGGACCGAACGGGCTGGAGATCTCAAAAGACGGCAAGTGGCTCTACATCGGAGTCTGGGGCAGCCAGTCGGTCACCCGGTTGTCGCGCGGCCAGACGCCGGCGAAGAAAGACTCGGTTGTCGTCGGGTTTCGGGTCGACAACCTGCGGTGGGCGCCGGATGGTTCGATAATCGCTGCCGGTCAAGGGGAAAAGACTTCGCATGTGGCGAAGGTGAACCCGGACACGCTGAAGTTCGAGGAGATTGTCCGCCATCCCGACACCGACGTGTTTCGCTCTGGGACGACGGCCGTTCAGATTGGCAACGAGGTCTGGGTGGGCTCGGTCGGGAGCGATCGGATTGCACGCATTCCAATCACCAGCCAGGCCCGGTAGGAGGCGAGTTTCGCTCCGCGACACATTGGGCAAGCGGTTTTGAACGCGAGGCAACGGAACAGCAGTGCAAGGGAAGACGACGACGAAGTCGGCTCCAAGCAACAGTCGCGAGTTGACGGTCTGATGCGGGCTGGCAGGGGCAGCGAATCCGGGCTTCGTTTCAACGACGCCGGAGTGAAAGACGCGCTAGAATGAGCCAACTGGCAGGGTGCCGAAGGAGGTCAGATGCGCCATCGTATTCCCGTCTTTGTGAGCAGCGTGGCGGTGTTGGTCGCGCTGGTCTTGGGCGCCGCGTCCACGGCCCAGACCAAGGTGCCGAACACGCCCTGGGGCAAACCGGACCTGCGAGGGATCTGGGATTTTCGAACCATTACGCCGTTGGAGCGGCCCGCGCACCTGGCCGACCGTGAGTTCCTGACGGAGGAAGAGGCCACCAGACTCGAACGGGAGGCGGTCGACCGGGAGACCGAGCTGAACGGGCGCGCGGCCGAGCGGACGACGCCCGGCGACAGCGTGGATCGGCGGGCCGACGGGTCGCCGGGCTTCTACAACAGTTTCTGGCTCGACTACGGTACAAAGCCCGTGGGCACTCGGCGCACGTCGCTCCTCCTCGATCCGCCAAACGGGAAGCTGCCCAGCCTGACGGCGGCTGCGCAGCAACGGTCCGAGGCACGGCGGGCGTATCTGCAGGAGCATCCTGCCGATTCGTGGCTGGACCGAAGTCCGTCGGACCGCTGCCTCGTGGGGTTCAACGCCGGTCCCCCCATCACGCCGGGCGGCTACAACCAGAACCTTCAGGTGTTTCAGACGCCGAACCACGTCGCGCTCCTCACCGAGATGGTGCATACGACGCGCATCGTGCCGCTCGACGGGCGTCCGCCGCTGCGCGACGTCCTCCGGCAGTGGTCGGGCGATTCGCGAGGACATTGGGAAGGCGAGACCCTGGTCGTAGAAACCGCGAATTTCAAGGGCGCGCGCGACTGGAGGGGCTCGTCCGAGCAGATGACGCTCGTCGAACGCTTCAGGCGGGTCGACGCCGACACGCTCGAATACACCTATACGGTGAACGATCCGGAGACCTGGACGAGACCGTGGACGGCGTCGATTCCGATGCGGCTGAGCGTGTTGCCGCTCTACGAGTACGCGTGCCACGAAGGGAATTACAGCCTGGCGAATATCCTGTCGGGACATCGCGCCAAGGAGAAAGCCGCGGGGACGAAGCCGTAAAGGGGAGGTTCCAGACCTATCCCTACTGAAAACTCCATTGGTGCCCCGGGTTGATCCGTTGACGGTCCGAAGTATGCGTTGCGGTCGACCGGCCAGAAGCGCCGGGTTGCTCTTTCGCGGCGCTGGCGTAGTGTTCCATTTCTCGGCCGACTGCTTTCAAGCCTACCCGTGATATAAGCTCCGCCTCGTGATCGAAGCAACAGCTGATTGCCGCCATGGCTCGTGCGCATGTGACGCACCTCAAGCTTGGCCTCCGCGTGTCACCGCGCACAGTGAGCGCGATCGTGGCCGGATTGCATCACGAGTATCGGTTGGAACGATGGGCAGCGTGAACAGTGGGAACGCATGCCGTTGCCGCACATCATTCTTGCGGATCACAGGTGTATAAGATGGTCGCGCCCGGTCGTCGGGTGCCGCTCCAACAGGCGACCGTCAAGCGGCTCAACTCTTTCGTCAGTCTTGCTGCGACCATGCGACACCTGTTCATCTGCACGCTGCTTTGTACTCTGCCGATACCAGTACTCGCTCAAACCACGCGTTCACTCCCTCAGCCGCGCCAGGCCAAGGGTTCGGATCTTTCCAGGAACTCCGCCCTGGTGCTTGACTGGGCAAATCGCCTGATGGCCAACGACCCGAAGGTCCGGGCAACCGCCGAAGCCGCCCTGGTCCAAGGGGCGGGGCGTTCGCTGCCTTTGCTGAGACGATTCCTCAACCGTGGCAATGAAGACCTGCATCTGAAGACTTTTGAAATCATCCGGCGGATCGGTCCGCCGGCCATTCCGCTGCTGGTGGACCTGCTTCGGCATGAGCGGGTCTCCATCCGGCGCAGCGCCGTCGATGCCTTGATTGACCTGGCGCCCCATACAGAATCGATTCAACCGGCGTTGAGACGGGCACTGAGAGACGAGGATTCGATGGTCGCGGGCGATGCCGCACGTGCCCTGGGCGCTTTGGGCAAGAGGGCCAGTCCTTCGGTACGCGCTCTCGTCAAGACTCTCTCGCACGAGGATCCATACGTCCGCATCTACGCGGCGGAGGCCTTGGCGTCCATCGGTCCGAAGGCGGCCGCGGCGACCAAGGACCTCGCCAGAGCCCTGGGCGATCCGATTCCCGGCGTCCGATGGGCGGCGTGTGAGGCCCTCGCAAGCATCGGCCCGGCCGCGCAGTCCGCTGTGCCGCAGTTGATCGAAGCTCTGAAGGATGAATTCCTCTATGTGCGCATCTTCGCGGCCGGGGCGCTGGGAAGCATCGGGCCGAAGGCACAGACGGCCCGGGAGGCGCTGAGAGCGGCCGCAAACGATCCCGCACTGCGTGACGAAGCTGAGTGGGCGTTGAATCGAATCGCTGGCGTCGAGTCTGGAGAGCCTGTCGCCTCACCCGTTGTGCCCGCGCCTTCCGTCGCGCCCCAACCCCAGACGACGGTGGCTCAAACGGGCAATCCTCCGGTTGACTGGGATACGACCACCGGTCGGAACATCGTCTGGAGCGTCGAGTTGGGAAACGAGACGTTTGGCCGTCCCGTGGTTGCCGGCGATGCGGTCTATGTGGGCACCGACAACGCCAGGCACATGAACCCCGCCTTCCAGGAAGAGAGCGGCGTGCTCATGGCCTTTCGGGCGACGGATGGCACGTTCCTTTGGCAGGACGTGGCCCCGCGAGTGGAGCGCGGCCTGCGGGAGTTCCTGCTGCCTTCGACGACAAGTGCGCCGTATGTGGAAGGGAACCGGTTGTACTATGTCACCGCCGAGTGCCAACTCCGTTGCCTCGACACGCAGGGTTTCCGCGATGGCGAGAACAATGGTCCGTATCGGGAGGAGGTCTTCCAGGACAACGCTGCGGCCGACATCGTCTGGGAGCTGGACATGTGCGCCCGCCTGGGTGTCTTTCCGCATGAAGCCTCCAACAGCGAAGTGTTGCCCGTGGGTGATCTGCTGATGGTCTGTACCTCCAACGGCCAGAATGAAGGCCATACGCGCGTCCCATCGCCGCGCGCCCCAAGTCTGATCGCGGTGGACAAGCACTCGGGCGAAGTGGTCTGGCGCGCCATCGGCCCGGGCGAGCAGGTGCTGCACGGCCAGTGGTCCAGCCCTGTGGCGGCCAACGTCAACGGGCGCATGCAGGTGCTCTTCGGCGGAGGAGATGGCTGGCTGCGCGCCTACGACGCGGCGTCGGGTCACGAAGTCTGGCGATTTGACGGCAACCCGAAAGACGCCCGCTGGCTTCCGCGCCCCGGCGTCCTTTCGCGCAGCTCTATCATTGCTTCACCGGTCTTCGCCGACGGCCGCGTCTTCGTTGCGATGGGACAGAGTCCTGGGCACGGCAACGGACCTTCGTTGATTCATGCGATCAGTCCCAACGGCCAGGGAGACGTCACCGAGAGCAGGCTCCTCTGGACTTCTCGCGAGGTCGGTCGCGTGGTGGGAACGCCCATCGCGAAGGACGGTCTGCTGTACGTTGGGGACCTGGGCGGAACGGTTCATTGTCTGGACGCGGCAACCGGCGCCCACGTCTGGAAGCACGAGACGAACGAGGCCATCTGGGGATGCCTCCTGCTGGCCGGCGACCGGCTTTACGTTGGGAACGTTGAAGGCAGCATGACCGTTCTTCGTGCCGGACGGCGAAAGGAATTGCTGGCGCAGATCGAGATGGATGCGCCGCTCTATTCGCGTCCGGCGCTGATCGGCGATGCGCTTTATCTGGCCACCGCGAACCGGTTGTACCTCATCGCGGCAAAGCCTTAACGGCAGTAACACCTATAGCAGGGGACATTTCTATCGAGTTAACGCAGGGGACATTTCTAACGAGCTTTGACTCGAGCCCTCGGTAATATCGTCGAGGCCTGAGTCGACCTCGGTAATTGACAGGCCGACTCAAAGGTCATAGCCTGTGCTTTCGCGAAATCGTCTTGACGGAGAAATCTGTCGTACCCCGGAAGCAGAGGACATCCATGAGATCTTCGCGGAGACGCTTTCTTCTCGCTACGGCAGCGGCTGGCGGGACGTTCCTCGGTCGGCACAGGGCAGCGGCAAATGCTGGACCGCTGGAGGCGGCGGCGTCGAACGCGGCCGGTCCTTCGCCCGTGCCAGGAGGCGAGGCGGTTGCGGGCCAAGCCATCGACACCAGAGTCCCGACGGCTGAAGAAATCCTCAACTTCTATCGCACGCGCCGGAACTGGGGCCGTTGGGGCCCCGACGATCAGGTGGGCGCCGTCAACCTGATTACGCCGCAAAAGCGCGTAGCCGCCGCAGCGCTCGTGAGAACCGGGCGGACAGTGTCATTGGGCCGCGTTTTCGAACCGCCCCAACATTTCGTTCGCATTACGCCGGCCGCGGCCAACGTCGGCGGCGGCTTCATGCAGGATTACTACGGGTATATCTATCATGGCTCGGCCATCACGCATGTCGACGCGCTGTGCCACAGCTGGATTCGGGAGGGCATGTGGAACGGCCGCGATCCCGCGAAAGAGATCGATACCCGCGGAGCGCGTTTTGGCGACATCACCGCGTGGAGCTCACGTCTCATTACACGTGGCGTCCTTATCGATGTCCCTCGTCATCGTCGCGAACCGCACGTCACGGCAGAGAAACCTGTTCACGGATGGGAACTCGAGGAGATCGCCAAGGCGCAAGGCGTCGATGTCGGTGCGGGTGACGCGTTGCTCGTCTACACTGGGCGCGAGGCGTACGAGCGCGCTCCCTCCAAGCAACCCAACCGACGCCCGGGGTTGCACGCGTCGTGCGCCAAGTTCATCCGCGACCGTGACGTCGCCGTGCTCGTGTGGGACATGCTGGATGCGTGCGATGAGGTGTGCGGACCCGACAAGCCGGATCGCGTGCATGCGGTGATCGCCAACTTCGGCGTCGCCCTCGTCGACAATGCGCTGCTCGAGCCTCTCGCCGCGGCATGCCTGGAGGAGCGACGGTACGAATTCATGTTCGTCGCTCTGCCCTTGAGAGTCTTGCGTGGAAGCGGAAGCGCCGCCAACCCGACGGCCATCTTCTAACGTGGCTGTTCGTTACGAGATCGGAGATATTCTCGCCCGGGCTGCGGACGAAGGCGAGCTACGCGTGCGGCTTCGTTCTCCGGCGATGCCGCCCCGGTGCACAGCCTGCGCGTTCGTCAAGGGCACGCCGGCGAACAATAGCCTGGAGACCGTCCTAGACGCTTTGGGCTGCACGATCGAGGACGTGCCGTTCATGTGTCACCAGCATTTCGATGATGCCGGCAGACCAGTCGATCTGTGTTCCGGCTGGGTATTCGCCAGGGAGAGCCGGGCTGCATTGCAATCGCTGACCGGCGGGACGTTGCCATCTCCCATGTCCGCGCGCGAAACGGCTGCGCAGGACCTTATCGACGAGGAGCGTTCCGTCGCCGAGCAGGGAGAGCACCGGGACGATGGGCGGTAAGGCCTCAACGGGTTGACCGTGCTTGATTCGCACCGCCAGACGTGAGGGCTGGCAAACTGGGCCGGCCGATCACATCCCCATCGATCCAATCGACCAGCACGATCGTTAGAGCACGATCGTTAACCGTGCAGGTAAGGTGCTTGCGCCGATTGATCTGAGTTCGCCCGTCGAACCGCCCCCGGAGGGAACCCGAGAAATCGCTTGAACGCCCGGCTGAACGCGGCCTCCGACTCGTAGCCGAGACGACTCGCCATCTCGCTGACCGGTGCATCTTCTTCTTTCAGCCACGTCAAGGCGACATGCATGCCGCCAGCGCGCGACGTAGTCGAAGGGGCAGAGACAGGCCTGCACGTCGGTCTTATTGCAGACCAGAATATGATATAATACAGGCCATGAAGATGGTCTCAATTCAAAGCCTGAAAGCGCGACTGTCAGCAGTGGTCACCGAGGCTGAATCCGGAGAGACGGTCATCATTACCCGCCACAACGCGCCGGTGGCCCAATTGAGCCCCGCTCGGACGCAGTCAGTCCATCGCGGCAAGAACGTGGGGAGCGGCCGCATTAGAGCAGCGCTGAAGCGCGGGACAAAGGGCCGATACTTGGAAATCCTCTTGGAGGACAGGGGCAACCGTTGAGCGGTCATCCTGAAGAGGCCCCGAGCCACCGTCGGTTGTATCTCGATACGTCCGCCTATCTCTGTATCCTGCTCGCCGAAGAAGGGTCGGAGGGCCTCTCCAGGGAAACCGACGGGGCGGAGTTGTTGTCAAGCGTCATTCTGATCCTCGAGGCCAGACGAAATCTGATCCGGTTGGCGAGGGAAGGCGCGCTCAAGCCGGAACGGTACAAGACCTGCATCGAGCGTGTGGAACAGGATGCGAGTCTCTTTGTGTTACGAGATCTGACGTTGGATCTTTGCCAATCCCACCTCATGCCTGCCGTCACGACACCACGATCGCTCGACCTTGTCCATCTGTGGTCGGCGCTCTGGTTCCATGCCGGCGAACGGATCGAGCGTTTTGTCACGAGGGACGGGCCGCAGGAACAGGCCGCCAGGGAACTGGGTCTGCCGGTGTGAACCAGACGGCGTGGTCTGCGGTGGTGATCCGCCAGCACTCGTTCCCGCCGAGAATTCGACGTGCAATCGTTCTCTAGGTCCATTCCGGAGACATGGGTAACAGTTTCGGGCAGAACGGGTTCTCGATCGGTTCCAACCGAGCGATCGTTCCACTGCCACATGTCCGCCCGCTGTTCGGCCACGATGCCCACCGCACAGGACGCCGGAGACATCCGGTCCTCAGGCGGCCTCACCGATGAGCCAGGGTCGAAAATCACTTGCGATCACGGCGGGCTGTTCGATGGAGCCGGGAACAAAATAGATGTCCACCGCGCAGCCTCCCGAACGTCGTAGATAGCGACGGACCACAACAGGAGGCGTTATGAGCGAATTCGTGTATTTGTATCGTGGTGGACAGCGGATGCCGGGATCGCCGGAGCAGGCGCAGCAGCAGATGCAAAAATGGATGGGGTGGCTGAAGGATCTGACCGCCAAGGGGCACATCAAGGACCCGGGTCATCCGCTCGAGAGCACGGGCAAGATCGTCGCCGGGAACCCGAAGATCGTGACCGACGGCCCGTTCGCGGAAGCCAAGGACATGATCGGCGGCTACACCATCGTGCACGCCCCCGATCTCACGCACGCTGCGGAGCTGACAACCGGCTGTCCGATCTTTGACGTCGGCGGCACCGTCGAGGTCCGTCCGATCCTGCAGATGGGATAGACGTGGAGCTCGACGACCATCTTTTCCGCCGGGAGTCGGGTCGGATGGTCGCCGCGCTGACGCGGCTCTTCGGCGTCCACAACCTCGCGCTGGCAGAAGACGTCGTCCAGGACGCCTTCTGCCGCGCGCTGGAGGTGTGGAAATTCAGAGGCCTTCCCGACAACCCGTCGGCGTGGCTCATGGCGACGGCCAAGAACCGCGCGATCGACGTCCTTCGACGTGACCGCACCGCCCGCACGTTTGCCCCGGAGCTCGGCCGCCTGCTCGAGAGCGAGTGGACGCTCGCCTCCATCGTGGAGGAGTCGCTGGACGGGTCGGCGGTCAACGACGACATGCTGCGGATGATGTTCTCCTGCTGCCATCCGCGAATCTCCGAGGACGCGCAGGTCGGGCTCGTGCTGCACATCCTCTGCGGCTTCAGCGTAAGTGAGGTCGCAGCGGCGTTTCTGAGCAGCGACGCGGCCGTACACAAGCGAATCTCGCGGGCCAAGAAAGTGCTCGGCCAGTCGAAGCGGCTGTTCGATCTCCGCGACGCGGACTTCGTCGCCCGTCTCTCCGCAGTGCACCGCGCGCTGTATTTGCTCTTCAACGAGGGCTACCACGGCGCCTCCTCCGAGTCGGCCGTGCGGGCCGAGCTGTGCCACGAGGCGATCCGTCTGGTGATGCTGCTCGTCGATCATCCGCTGGCCGGCACGCCGGCGACGCGCGCGCTGGCCGCGCTGATGTGCCTTCACGCGGCGCGACTTCCGTCGCGGGTGAACGCGGCGGGGCAGTTGAGCGCGCTCGACGACCAGGATCGATCGCGGTGGGACATGACCCTCGTGGCCGAGGGTCAACGACTGCTCGACCTGTCGGCCGCGGGAGACGAGCTGACCGAGTATCACATCGAGGCGGCGATTGCCGCGGTCCATGCGAACGCACCGCGGGTCGAGGACACGGACTGGACGCGGATCGTCGCGCTCTACGATCGCCTTGTGGCGATCCGGCCGTCTCCGGTCGTCGCGCTCAATCGTGCGATTGCCGTGGCGCAGCGCGATGGTCCCGAGCGGGGTCTTGAGGCGGTCAAGGCGATTGCCGGCGTCGAGCGACTCGCGGCGTATCCGTTCTATGCCGCGACGCTCGGCGAGCTCGAGCTCCGGAGCGGCAGGCCCGATGCCGCACGCGGGCATTTTCGTGCGGCGCTGTCGCTGGCGCGGAACCCGATGGAGCGTCGCTTCTTCGAGCAGCGGGTGGCGGCGTGCGAGACGGTCAGTCCAGCCGCAGGCCGCGCCGTGTCGCGACCTTGACGGCCTTGGATTTTGAGGATCCTTGCAATTATGACTATATCTGGTCACAATAAGACTATGAGGCAGGTGCGGATTGCGGAACTCAAGGCGCGGCTCAGCGAGTACCTGCGTGCTGTCCGCCGGGGCGAGACGATTGCGGTACTGGACCGCGAAACGCCTGTCGCTCAGATTGTGCCCGTTCGCGATCGGACAGCGCTTCGAATCCGCAAACCGGCACCTGGCGTGCCGCCGCCGAACCGCGTGCCGCTACCCAAGCCCCTGAAAATCAACATCGACGTCGTGCAACTGCTATTGGAAGAGCGACAATCGCATCGATGATCGCGTACGTCGACGCTTCGGTGTTGTTGCGAGTGGCGTTGCGACAACCGGACGCATTGCCCGAATGGCGACAGATTCAGCAGGGCGTGTCGAGCGCGTTGACGATGACGGAGAGCCTTCGCACGTTGGATCGTGTACGCCTGCGTGCGAAGCTGTCGGATGAGGAGGTGGCCGGCCGACGCGCCACGATCCTACAACTGATTGCGTCGTTGGAACTCGTGGAAATCGATGCCGTGGTTCTCGACCGTGCGGCGCAGCCGATGCCAACCGAGCTCGGAACGCTCGATGCGATTCACCTTACCACGGCGCTCCTCTGGAAAGAGATGTCGCGCGTGGAGCTGACGATGGCAACACACGACGGGGCGCTCGGCCTTGCGGCGCGCGCGCACGGGCTGCCAGTTGTGGGACTTTCACAAGCGTGATGCTGCCCACCTGCGCAAATATTGGCACTGCGAGCTGCAGGCGCGTCCCGCCGGTGCCACGACTGGCGGTACCGGTACCGCCGTGCCGTGACACCATGTGCGGGAGCGTAGTGTTCGCGACGGTCCGCAACGATCTCGAGGCCGTGTTACAGCATCAGCGTCAGCATGCCAGTCGCCACCAGCGCGGCCGCCCAGATCAGATCGAGGTTCAACCACGCGCGGCGCAGGATGCCGACGCCAAGCTTCTCGAACACCAGCACCGCGACAAACGCGGTCACCGCCAGGTAGCCCACGGCGTGCAGGCCGGTTGCGAGGAACGCAGCTCCTGCGCCTGCCCCTGCGGCGGGCATGTGGTGCGCGTGTTCCCCCGCTCCGGACATCGACATGCCCACGAACACCGGCACCACCATGAGCCCGGCGCCGTGGGCTGTGGCCATCAGGAACGACCACACCGTGAGCCCGCCCATGCTCACGCGCATGCCCGCCCAGCGCGGATGGCGGTGACGAAAGAAGCGAAGGACGCCAAGCGAGACGAGAACGCCGGCCAACGGCCAACGCAGCCAGCCTAGCGGGATCACGGCTCCGATGACCAGCGCGAGCGCCGACCGCGGCGGCCACGGCCAGCGCATGCCCCGCTCCCAGCGGCACGAGCGCCCGGAGCACCGCACCGCGGCGGCGCTCCTGCATCCCGAGCGCCACCGCAAACAGCCATCCCATTCCAGGATTGATGCCGTGAAAGGCCCCGAGCGCCATCAGCATCGCCCACGACGTCGTCATCTCGGTCGTCATGACGCACCTCTCACGCGAAGCAGTAGGAATCGGAGCTCGCATCTCCGCCCTCGAGGTGGACCTGGTGGGGACGCATGCTGTCGAACTCCATGAATCCGGCGGTATCGAGCTCGATGCCGCCGTTCGGGCGCACGTCCACTTTGGCCAACCAGCCCTTGACGCCGTCCGGATAGAACTGGTCGTCCCACGTGCGATACAGCGAGTTGGTCACGTAGACGCGCTTGCCGTCACGGCTGATCTCGACCATCTGCGGTGCGCCGTTCAGCGGTTGCTCCGGACGCGCCGGGTGCGGCTGGCGGCGAACGATGCCCCCGAGCTTCACCGAGCCGGTCTCGACCGGGTTGAAGGGATCCGATACGTCGAATTGCTTCAGCTCGCCTGTGCCAAAGCACGAGACATACAGGAATCGATCGTCGAGCGAGAGGTTGATGTCGGTGACGAGCGGCGGCACCGCGCCGAAGCCCTTGAGGAGCGGCGGCAGATCGTCGGCGGCCGCTGGCTCGGCGGGAATCTCGATCACCTTGTCGATGCGCCAGGTCCCGCTGCGGTTGCTGCCTTCGCGGTGCCACATCCAGACCGACGCCGACAGATCCTTCAGGCTGGTGACGACGCCGACGAACCCGTAGGTCTCGTTGGGATTGTGCGCGGGACGCAGCTCGAGCACCATCTGCTGCTCGGGGCCGAGATCCAGCTTCTGCAGGTGACGCCGAGAGTTGAGATCCCACACGTGCAGCGCGTTGCCGTACTTGCCCGCCAGGAGCAGCTCCGGATTCACGCCGCTCTCCACCATGTTCGGCGTGCCCCACTCGCTGGTGATCATCGTGTCGTGACCGAGGTGCCACCAGAAGTCGTACGCCAGTTGCTGCGGTCCACGATCGTTCTCCCACGGCCCTTTGATCTCGAATGTTTCCGGGTCGAGGACGAAGATGCCGCCGGGGCCGTCGCCGTCGCGTTGCCCAGCGCGTTGATGTAGATGCCATCTGGCCCGCAGTGCGCGGTGTGCGGCCGGCTGTAGCCGGTCTTGCGGATGATTTCCTCGGCTTCGATGACCTTGACGAGGCGCGGCTGACGCGGGTCGGGCGCGGTGTCGAGGATGTGGATTCGCGACGATCGCATGCCGGGCACCACGAGATAGCGCCGCTGCATGTGCGGGTGCGGCGAGGTCGGGCACAGGCACGAGCTGCACGCGTTCCACCCGAAGTGGTGCAGCTCGTCGCCGGCGCGGGGCATGTCGACGCGCGCGATCTGAGCGCCGTAGCCCGGCGATGCGGGATCGACATCCAGCACAGCCAGGGCGTCGTTGGCGGTCGGGTCGGGATTGAGCAGCGCCACGTAGGCAAGTGTTTCCGCCGGGGCCTGCATGGCCATCGTCGGCGACGGGTAGAAGCGTCTGGTCGGGAAGCAGTTTTGGCATTGTCTTGTCCTCCTCGCGGTTTCGGTCCGCGCGATCCAGAGATTAGAATCAAGCGGGCGCCGGCGTCCTTTGAGAAGGCTGGCGTATTTCTGAAATTTTCCTGAGGTGCGATTCGTGGCCGACACCGAGGTACGAGGCGCGTATCGGTTCGGGCCGTTTCATCTCGATGTCCGTGAGCGCCGACTCTCTCGCGGCGGTGAGGTGATCCCGCTGCGTCTGAAGGTGTTCGACACGCTCCTGGTGCTGGTCGAGAACGCCGGGCGGCTGGTCACGAAGCAGGAACTGCTCGACACGGTGTGGCCAGAGACGACGGTCGAGGAAAACAACCTGAATCACAACGTGTCGGTGCTGCGGAAGGCGCTGGGCGAGAAAGCCACGGGCCAGCAGTACATCGAGACCGTGCCGCGCGTGGGCTATCGCTTCGCCGCACCGGTGGACGCTGCCGTCCCGGCTGCCGTCCCGCAGACCGGAGCCTCCGCTGCTGCAACGGCGAAGGCGCGGCAGGAAATCCGGTACTGCACGACGATCGACGGTGTCCGGCTCGCCTATGCCACGACCGGCAACGGACCCCCGCTCGTGAAGGCGTCAAACTGGCTGACTCATCTCGACTTCGAATGGGGCAGCCCGATCTGGCGCCATTGGTACACTGCGCTCTCACGTCATCACCGGCTCGTCCGCTACGACGAGCGTGGCAACGGCATGTCCCAGCGTGACGTGCCCGATGTGAGCTTCGACACGTGGGTCCGCGATCTCGAAACGGTCGTTGACGCGGCCGGGCTCGATCGATTTCCGCTCCTCGGGATCTCTCGTGGCGGTGCCATCGCTATCGCGTACGCGGTGAAGCATCCCGAGCGCGTCACGCAATTGGTGCTCTACGGCGCATTCGCGGCGGGCGTCAAACACGCCGGCACGCCCCAGGAGCTCGAGGCGCGGCGCGCGCTCGCGAGTCTGTTGCGGCTTGGATGGGGACTCAACAACCCGGCGTTCTGCAGGACGTTCACCTGCCGGTTCATCCCCGAGGCGACGCCGGAGCACGAGCAGTGGTTCGACGAACTCCAGCGTGTGTCCACGTCGCCGGAAAACGCGGCGCGACTCATGGACCGCGACGACGACATCGATGTTCGACCGCTCTTGTCGCAGGTGAAGACGCCGACGCTCGTCATCCATTGCGATCGTGATCGCGCCGTGCCGCCGGAGAAGGGTCGCCTGCTGGCGGCCGAGATCCCCGGCGCGCGGTACGTTTCACTGCCGAGCGCGAATCACCTGATGCTCGAAGAGGAGCCCGCCTGGTCTCTGTTCCTCGAAGAGCTCGGTTTGTTCCTGAACTGGTAACGCTGTGGAAATGACGTCCGAAGGCCAGGACCGGGACGTAACGCGGCGCGGAGAACCCGCCGGAGGTCTGCGCAGCAGGTGACGCATGATCTTACCGCTGGGATTCCTCGGAAGCGAGGACACGAACTCGATCGCGGCAGGACGCGCATGAACCGCGAGATGCGCGGCGCACAGCGAGAACAGCTCTGCCTCGACCTCGCTCGTTGCGCCGTCTGCGAGAACGACATACGCGATGGCGCCGTCGTCTCCGCCGAGCACACAAGCCTCGGCGACGGACGGGTGTTGCAGCAGCACGCGCTCGACTAATCCCGGGTGCACGACATCACCAGCTGACACGTACGCATCTCGGACGCGGCCCACGATGAAGAGAAACCCTTCCTCGTCGAGGCGGGCGGCATCGCCGGTTCGCAGCCAGCCTTCTTCGTCGATCGCACGTCGCGTCGCCTCTGGGTGCTTCCAGTACCCCGCCATCACGTTCGGGCCACGGACAAGCAACTCGCCGATCTCGCCGACGGCTGAGCCGGTCCCATCGTGTCCTACGATGCGAATGTCAACGAACAGGGCAGGGCGTCCCGCGGAACCAACTTTCCGCAGCGCGTTCGCTGAGTCGAGGACCGAGACCAGAGGCGCCGCCTCCGATAGACCATAGCCCTGCAACACATTGACACGTCGCTCATGGCACGTGCGAAGCAGGCGCTCGGGGACCGGTGCACCGCCAGTGACAAATGTGCGGAGACTTGTGAGGTCGGCGGTACGCCACAACGGCGAGCGCACGAATGCCTCGAGCAGGTCCGGGCTGCCGAATCCGATCGTCGCACGATGCCGTTCGGCCAGGTGGAAGACTTCGTCGGGATCCGTGCTTCGAGGAACGACGACGGTGCCTCCCTTGAAGAGCACTGGCAGCACGTTGACGCCGGTTCCGCCGGTTCGAAAGAAAGGAGCGGCCGCGATTGTCACGTCGTCGCTACGAAAGTCGATGCACGACAAGCAATTGATGACGTTCCAGGCGAGATTCCCGTGACTCAGCATGATTCCCTTCGGTCTGCCCGTGGTCCCCGACGTGAACGGCAGCAGGCAGAGGTCGTCGAGCGCGACGGCTTCGTCAATCGGCGCGGCCGCGTTCTCGGCAATCAGTCGTTCGTAGCGGCTCTCGTCCGCATCCGGACCGACAATCACCGTGGCTGCCACGGTTGCCGGAAGCCTCAGATCAGTGATCGATCGGTCGAGGAGCACGACGCGCGGGGCCGCATCTTCACAGATGGCCTCGACCGACGCACGCTCCAGCCGGTGGTTGATTGGCGTCAGCACGGCACCGAGTTGCGCGGCTGCGAACAGACTCTCGAGAAACGCCGGGTGGTTCGAGCCGAGCCACGCGACACGGTCTGCTCGCTGCACACCGAGAGATCGCAGTCCGTGCGCCAGGCGACGCACACGCCCGGCGAGTTCTGCGTAGGTGCGACGGGTGTCACCGTAAATGAGGGCTACCCGGTCCGCGGCGACTCTCGCTCGCCGCTCGATCCACGTGCCCACGCCTTGGTTGCCCGCGAAAGTGGTCACAGTGTGCGCGCTCACATCGACACCACCAGAATGGCGGACAGCACGTGGCTGCGGTGATGACCGACCGAGCCCGATCTCGAGTAGTAACTCAGGTAGCCAATTTCCAGCCCGGTTCGCGGTGTCAGCATTCGTGCGATGCCGACGAATGCCTCGTTGCTGTCAACATCTCGAGGGACCCGCGTCTGGGCGTTGGACTGGAGGAATAGTTCCTCCGAGGCCACTCCCTGCAGCCTTCCCTTCGCCATGAGGGGCCAGACGAATCGCACTCGCTGTTTGGCCCGCACGCGCATGGCGGCGTCGCCTGTGAGAAAGCACTCCTCCAAACGGCTTCGCAGCAATACGCGCACGGGGCCGTTGCTGCTCCACGTGTATTGCTCCACGAACCGGTGCTCTTGCAGGAAGCGGCCGTGGAAAAAGCCGCCAGCCCACGCGTAGCCGAGCCCGGCACTCGATTGCGGCGTGATGCTGCGAGTCACCGTGACCCGCTCGCCAACGATGTCGAGCGTGCCGGCACCGTCTCTCGCCCTTACGAGCGAGTCAGATGCCCACCGCCACTCTGCACCGACCTGGCCCTGTACCGAGACCGCTGTCCACACGCGCCGATCGATATCAGTTTGAGCAGCAGCGGGCGCCGCGGCGCCGACTGCCCCGAGGGACAGCAGGACCTGCGTCGCTCTCATCACTTCGTTTCTTGTCCACGTCATGTCCCCACTCCTTTCGCGCTTTGCCGACTGCCGTGCGCCTGCGTAGAATCGAGGTCTCCGCAGAACTCCGGCGGCATGTGGCTATTGAGCGACACGGCCGCGCGCCGCGTCTTGGAGCCGGGCTGAATCGATCGTGAAATTGTTCTGAAATCGCGACCGACGAGGCGCCGTCTACGAGTTCGGCAAATGTCGGTTGGAAGTGCGCGAACGCCGTCTGTTGCGTGACGGGCACCTGGTCCCCTGACGACGAAAGTGTTCGAGACGCTCAGAGTCCTGCTCGAGCGATCAGAACGGCTCGTTGCGAAAGACCAGTTGATGCAGTGCGTCTGGCCCGACACGGTCGTCGAGGACAAGCTCAATCACAACATCTCCGTCCTGGCGCGCATTCGACGAGCAGTTCGCGTCGCGCGGAAGCGTGAGGCGGCGAACGGGAGGGTGTGGCACACCTGCTCGAGGGCGAGAAGATGGCGTCTCTGTGCGCCGAGTTCGGCATTTCCCGGAAGACCGGCTACAAGATGTGCGACCGGTTCAAGGACCGCGGGATTGGTGCGGGTTGTGTCTCGGCTGAGTTTTCGGATAGTACGGGTCGCTCGTCGCGCTACTTGCGGGCCAGGGAAGCCGGTCCGTAGAAGGTGCCGATGAGCTGGCGGTTCCACCAGAGACCGCTCTTGCGGTGCTCGTCTGGCGTCGTGAATGTATAACGGTAGTACTGCGCGCGGATGTAGCGCGGCTGAGCATTCGGAAAGGGATTTGTTCGCAACAGATTCAGCGTGTCGCGATCGCCCTGCAACAAGCTGCCGAGTAAGTTGAAGAACCAGCCGCTATGCGGCGAGGGCGCCATCGCTTCGAACCACATCAGCCAGTCGAGCCGCATGTGATACGGCGCCACCTGCGGCGGCCGCCGCGCGGGGTCGCCTGGCTTGCCCTTGAATTCGTACTCGCGCCATTTCGTGCTTTCAGTCACGTTCGCTTCATCTGTCCCCTCGAGCACGATCTCATAGCGCTCGCGCGTGATGCTGCCGAACGCGCCGTACGTGTTCACCAGGTGCAGCGGCTCGAAGCTGGCGTTCATCATCTGGCGCGGCGACAGCATGTTCATCACGGGCCCGATGCTCAGCAACGCCACCCCCGCGGCCACCACGTACAGTGTCATGTGATACGCAGGCACGGCTGAGAGATCTGCCGGCGGATGAACCGGGAGCCAGGCCAGCCATGTGTCGTGGACGAGCGGAATGCAGAGCACGACCGTGAGCCAGTTGAGCCACGACAGATTGCCTGAGACGATGAGCACGCCTTGGAAGAGGATGGTGATCATGCCGGCGATCGAGGCGAACGGCTGCGGCGCGAAATAGGCAAACGGCACAATCATCTCGGCGATGTGATTGAACACCACGCCTGCCGTGTGGATGCTGTGGGGCATCCAATGGAAATACCAGCTCAGCGGGTTGGGCATCGGCTGGGTTTCGAAGTAGTAATTCAGGCACGTGAGATTGCGCCAACACGGATCGCCGCGCAGCTTGATCAAGCCAGCGCCAAACATCAAGCGGAATAGCGTCCATCGCCAAATCCAGATGAGCCACATGTGTGGCACCATGCGGCTGGCGCCGGCGAAGATGGTGACGAAGCCAACTTCGCACAACAGCGTTTCCCATCCGAACCCGTAAAACGTCTGGCCGATGTTGACGAACGACAGATACAGCAGCCACAGCAGCCATCCACACCGCGCCCGACGCGATGCCTCCCATCTGCTGTGGGAACGAGCTGAGCGCGCACACCGAGAGCGCGATGCCGAGCCAGGCGCACGCGCGGAACGCGCGGTCTTGAGGAAAGAGGTAGAAGAGGCTCGGCGACGCCCGAAACGGAACCGCCTGCACCCAGCGGCCCGCTGGCTCGAGGCCGTGCTCGCCCAGTAAGGGCACGAACTGCTTTGCGGCGGCGATGAAGGCGACGAGGTAAATAGCCGCAAGGGCTCGCTCGAACAGCCAACGTGAGTACCAATACTCCGACATCGGTCCTGCTATCCTCATCATAGTTGTGATTGATGCGGTTGTAATCGGTTCGGGACCGAACGGTCTGAGCGCGGCCATTGTCCTTGCGCGGGCCGGATGCAAGGTCCTGGTGTACGAGGCGGAACATACCATCGGCGGCGGCGTGCGGTCGGCCGAGCTCACGCTGCCCGGCTTCGTCCACGACATCTGTTCGGCCGTTCATCCGTTCGCGGTTGCATCGCCGTTCTGGCGGACGCTTCCGCTCGCGGCGCACGGGCTGGAATGGATCGAGCCGCCCAGCATGATCGGTCATCCGTTCGATGATGGCAGCGCCATTCTGGTGGAACGATCGCTCCACGCCACCGCCGCTCGGCTGGGGCGAGACGGCGATGCCTACATGGAGATGATAGGCACGGTGGTCGAGGAGTGGGCGCGGCTCGAGCGCGCCGTGCTTGGGCCGCCCAGTGTTCCGCAACATCCCTTCGTCCTCGCGCGGTTCGGATGGCATGCGCTGCGCTCTGCAGAAGGATTGGCGAAGAGCGCGTTCAAAGACGACCGGACAAGAGCGATGTTTGCCGGCATCGCCGCGCACGGCATGTTGCCGCTCGACCACATGCTTAGCGCGGGCGTTGGCATCACGCTGGGCGCCATGTGTCACGTGCCGGGCTGGCCGATGCCCCGCGGCGGCGCGCAGAAGATTACCGATGCGCTTGTTCGGCACCTGCAATCGCTTGGCGGCGAGGTCGTCGCTGATTCGATGGTCACCACCATCGACAAGCTGCCGCCCGCCAAGGCCATTCTTTGCGATCTCTCGCCGAAGCCGCTGCTGCGGATCGCGGGCCACACATTCCCACGACGCTATCGGCAGAAGCTCGAGCGGTATCGCTACGGCATGGGCGCGTTCAAAGTGGACTGGGCGCTCGCAGCGCCGATTCCCTGGAAGGCCGACGAATGCCGGCGCGCGGGCACGCTGCATCTGGGCGGAACGCTGCACGAAATTGCGGCGTCGGAGAAAGGTGCGTGGGAAGGAAAAATTGTCGACCGGCCGTTCGTGCTGCTGAGCCAGCCGACGCTGTTCGATCCGTCGCGCGCGCCCATCGGCAAGCATGTGGCGTGGGGCTATTGCCACGTGCCGGGGGCATCGACCGTGAATATGCTCGATCGCGTCGAGCAGCAGATCGAACGATTCGCGCCGGGATTTCGCGACCGCGTGCTCGCGCGATCCGTACTGACGCCTGCCGACATCGAGGCCCATAATGCGAACCTCGTCGGCGGAGACATCGCGGCGGGCGTCACGGACCTGCGACAGTTTTTCACACGCCCGACCTGGCGCAACTACTCGACGCCGGTGAAGGGGCTCTACATCTGTTCCGCATCCACACCGCCTGGTGTGGGCGTGCACGGCATGTGCGGGTACTACGCGGCCACACTCGCCCTGAAACAAGTGTTCGGCGCATAGTATCGATCCGCGCCGACCCGCCAACTCGCACAGCCGAAAAAGCGATGGGGGAGGTGGGAAATTCACACATCATCAACACCAATGTCGCTGGAGAAATAGCCACGTTGAAGATCCGCATCGATCCAGTAGCGGCGCTTCGGTGTCTGAACGTCCCGTCCGCTGACGACGTTCTCGAGAATGCCGCCGCATTTTTCGATCGTTCTGATCGAGCCGACGGTGTCGATCGAACGCCAGACTTCACGGCGTCCTGTCCAGCGCCCATCGTCTGCATCGGCGCGGCTACAAGTTCTGACTAGATCGGCGCGTTGGCGGGCGGCGCTTAAGCGAGCGCCGCGATGCCTTGCCGGAGCACGGCCGCGGAGCGCTCGAGCGCATCGCGTTCCTCCCGACTCAGCTCCGGCTCGACCACCCGTGCCGCGCCGCTCGCGCCAACAATCGCCGGCAGCGACAGCGCGACGTCCTTCAGGCCCAGCGCACCGTCTTGGACGCGCGACACCGTCAGCGCGCGGTGTTCCCCCCGGAGGAGGGCCCGCAGCAGCGCGGCTGTGACGAGACCAACGGCGTGGTTGGTGGCGCCTTTGCGCTGGATGATTTCGTACGCCGCCCTACGCACCTGGCCCGCGATCTCGGTTTCGAGTGCCACGCTCCACGTGGGCCAGTGGCGGAGCGGTAGACCGGCTGCCTGAGCGCTCGACCACAGCACGACTTCCGAATCGCCGTGTTCACCGACGACCTGGGCGTGGACCGATTGGGGCGCGACGTGCAGCGTGCTGCCGATGACCTGACGCAGGCGCGCCGTATCGAGCATCGTACCGGTGCCGATGACGCGTTCGTGTGGCAGCCTCGAGGTCACGGCCACCTCATAGGTCAAGACGTCGACCGGGTTCGTGACGACGATGATGACGCCGGCGTAGTCGCGAAAGCGAGTGGCGATGTCACGCACGACGTGGGCGTTGTCTCGGGCGAGATCGAGACGTGATTCACCGGCCCGGCCGCCTCGCCCGGCCGCGATGACGACAGCGTCAGTCGCTTGCATCTCGTCGAGGGTCACGCGGCGAACGGTGGCGGCGGGGTAGAAGGCTGCGCCGTGTGCCAGATCCATCGCCTCGCCTTCCGCGATCGCCGTGCGCACATCGTAGAGGAGGAGCTCCTGTGCGAGCCCCGCGTGCAGCGTCGAAATCGCGACGCTGGAACCGACCCAGCCGGTTCCGATGATCCCCACGCGTGTCATGTCCGGCACGGCATGAGTGTACGTCGTTCTCGATCAGTGCTGTGAGATCCCGCGCGCGCGACGACGATTGGTCCCCGATTGTCGCTAACTGCGTGCAATGTGCTGTGCGATCAGCAACAATCAGGACGGTGGGTAAGGGGACCACTCGTGAGCTCAGATACGGGGCGCCCACCTCGCGCGGGAGTGCCTGAATGATTGGCGACATCGCCGAGTCGATGTGACGCGGCAACGTGCTCACTTCAGCGCCAGGGGAGGGCATGGGCAATGACACCGTCACCGTACGTTCTCGACTTTTCAGAAATCAGCCTGGCTGACGTGCCGAAGGTTGGTGGCAAGAACGCGTCGCTCGGCGAGATGTTTCGGGCGCTCAAGCCCCAGCGTGTCGGCGTGCTCGACGGCTTTGCGACGACCGCCGATGCCTACCGGCATCTTCTGGGCACGAAGGGTCTCGAGGAGCGGCTCCGCACGACGTTCGGTCCGTTTGATCCCGAGAACCTCGTGGAGCTGGCGCGTCGTGGTGAGGCGGCTCGTGCCGCCGTCCTCGACACGCCCATTCCGGAGGATCTCCGTACGGCGATCCTCGGCGCGTATGACCGTTTGTCCGCGCGGCTCGGACGCGAGCCCGAATTGGCCGTGCGGTCGTCGGCCACGGCGGAAGACCTGCCCGAAGCCTCGTTCGCGGGCGCGGCCGAAACCTTTCTGAATGTGCGGGGACGCGAAGGCCTCCTGCGCGCCGTGCAGGCCTGCTACTCGTCGCTGTTCACCGATCGGGCGATCAGCTACCGTGCCCGACTCGGATACGACCAGCTGAAGGTGGCGCTGTCGGTGGGCGTCATGCCGATGGTGCGGTCCGACAAGGCGAGCTCCGGCGTGATCTTCACCCTCGACACGGAGTCGGGGTTCCGCGACGTCGTCACCGTCTCAGGGTCGTACGGTCTGGGCGAGTTCGTCGTCCAGGGCGTCGTCACCCCGGACGACTGGACTGTGTTCAAGCCCACGCTCGCGACCCATCACCGCGCGATCATCGGCCGGCAGCTTGGCACGAAAGAAGTACGACTCGTGTACGCCGGGGGGAGCAAAGCCACACGCAGCGAGCCGACCCCGATCGCCGAACGCGCGCTGTTCTGCCTGACTGATGACGACGTGCTGACGTTGGCGCGGTGGGCCTGCCTCATCGAGACGCACTATTCGGACCTGGCGGGGCACCCCCAGCCCATGGACATCGAGTGGGCCAAGGACGGGGTCAGTGGCGAGCTGTTCATCGTGCAGGCGCGACCCGAGACCGTCCATTCGGCGAAGGCGCGCACGGCGGTGGCGGAAGTCTACCGGTTGACGGGCGCACCCGGTGTCCCGCTGGTCCGAGGGCAGGCGGTGGGTGAGCGCATCGGGAGTGGCCGCGTCCGGGTGGTGCGGGATGTCAAGGCGCTCGACGACGGTGCAGGCCGGCGACGTGCTGGTGGCGGAGATGACCGACCCGGACTGGGAACCCGTGATGCGACGCGTGGCCGCGATTGTGACCGACAAGGGCGGACGCACGGCACACGCGGCCATCGTCTCGCGCGAATTCGGCTTGCCCTGTATCGTCGGAACCGATACGGCGACCCGCACGTTGCATGATGGCGACGAGGTGACGGTCTGCTGTGCGGAGGGCGCGGACGGGCACGTCTACGCCGGACGCGTGCCGTTTCAGGTCGACCGCGTCGATGCCTCGACCGTGCCTGCAGACGCGCACGCACGTGATGCTCATTGTCGGCGACCCCAGCCGCGCGTTCGACCTGTCGCGGATTCCGAACCAAGGGGTCGGCCTCGCGCGGGCGGAGTTCATCATCACGAACCACATCGGCATTCATCCGATGGCGCTGGTCCGCTATCCGAATCTGAAGAGCCCACAGGCCGTGAAGGAGATCGCCGGCCGGATCGGGTCCGAGGAGGCTCCCGCGTTCTTTGTCCGGCGCTTCAGTGAAGGCATCGCCCGCATCGGGGCCGCGTTCTATCCCAAGCCGGTGATCGTGCGGATGAGCGATTTCAAGACGAACGAGTACGCGCAACTCCTCGGCGGCCAGGAGTTCGAGCCGGCGGAAGAAAACCCGATGATCGGCTTTCGCGGCGCGTCGCGCTACTACGACGATCGATACGCCGCTGGGTTTGCGTTGGAGTGCACCGCACTGCGCCGCGTCCGCGACGAGCTGGGCTTGACCAACATCAAAGCGATGATCCCGTTCTGCCGCACCGTGGACGAGGGCAGGCGCGTCGTCGCGGCGATGGCGGCGAATGGACTGCGTCAGGGCGAGAATGGTCTCGAAATCTACGCCATGTGCGAAGTGCCATCGAACGCCATTCTGGCCGAAGAGTTCCTGCGCGTCTTCGACGGGTTTTCCATCGGCTCCAACGATCTGACACAGCTGACGCTCGGCCTGGATCGGGATTCCGGCACCGTGGCGCATCTGTTCGACGAACGCAATGACGCGGTGCGCTGGCTGATCGCGCGCGCCATTGCCGCCGCCCGCCGGCTCGGAAAGCCGATCGGGATTTGTGGACAGGCGCCATCGGATTATCCCGAGTTCGCGGCGTGGTTGGTCAGCGAGGGCATCGACTCGATTTCGTTGAATCCCGATGTCGCGATGGCCACGACGTTGCGGGTCGCTCGTGCAGAAGAGACGACGCCGACGGCTGCGCCCGTGAGATGAGCGCAATCAGGGTCCAGTATGAACGCACCTGGCATCAACGGCATGCCATGCCGAAGAATCCGTCTCTGGAGACGCACGTGCGCTGGCATGTGGCGCATGCGAAGGCCTGTGGATGTCGCGGTATCCCGCAGCCAATCGTCGCGGAACTCCAGCGAGGCAACCGTCACCTCATGCGGTAGATCGCGCCTGCGCGGGTCGTGCATTGCGCGTGGCTCGCGCGTCGTCGACGCACTCTGCTTCGCGCCCGCGGACGATACGACGGCCCTGCAATGGGCCATGCCCTGCGGTGATCACCGTGTATTGGCGCTCTCCGCGTCCGTCATCGCTGTAGATGACCACCCAGTCGTCGGTCCGCCCGAGTCGATGGGCGAAGGCCGTGTTGGAGAAGAGCGCGGTGTAGTGGCGGCGTCCGCGCGTCGTATGGAGAATCGGCAGCCACGCGTCGCGCGAGGGATTGAACCGGCGGGGCGCAATCTTCACCAACTGTCCGGCCGCGGCCTTCTCGCGGTACTCACGGTCGACGTCGAGAATCTCCTGCACCGAGGGCGGGCCGTTGCGCCCCGAGGCCGCCGGCGGCCTGACGCGCGACAGGCGGTGCGCGAGCGAGTCGCGGATGCCGGCCAGCCGCTTCTGGCCGAGCCCGGCCACCTGCTCCAGCCGGCCGTCATGGGCGGCCGCTTCGAGATCTTCGAGTGTTTCGAGTCCGAGCTCCTGGTGGAGCCGATCCGCGGTCGCTCGTCCAATGCCGGGGACAGACGCCAGCAGCTTGGCGGGATCGCTTTCGCCCCGAAGCCGTTCCAGCATCGCCAGGCGTCCTCGCGCGAGGATGTCGCGAATGGCGCGCGCGATGCTCTCGCCGACGCCAGGCAGTGCCTGAAGTCCTTCCAGTCCTTCCTGCGCGAGGATGTCGGATACAGGGCGGGGCAACCGCCGTACCGTCTCGGCGGCGCGCTGATAGGCGCGCACCCGGAATCGGCTGGCTCCCTGCGTGGCCAGGAGCTGCGCGACTTCCTCGAGCCGCCCGGCGATGTCTTCGTTCAGCCGCTCAGGCAGAGGCTCCTCCATGGTCAGCCTCTTCTCTCGCGGCGTCAATCACGTGCATCAGCCGCTCCCAATGAGATCCCTTCCAATAGATGCGGCCGCAACCGGCGCAGGCCTGGAACTGGTCGTAGTGTTGCCTGGTCCGGGGCAGGAGCGCCGCGTCGATCGCCGACTTGGGGACGTCGCGGAGCACGTCGTTGCAGCGAAGGCAGCGAGAGAATGGATGCAGGTCGAGCGGGCCAAATCGCCGCAATACTTCCACGAGCTGAGGGTGGGGACGTGTCTCGCGAACGAAATATCCGTGCACCACGAGGCGGCGCTTGAGGAGCCCCTGGTCGCGCGTCAGGAGAATCCGTCTCTCCCGATCGGCCAGTTCCGCCAGTTCAGCGTCGTTCGCGTCGGGACGATAGGCGGTATCGAGGCCGATGAGACGCAGACGCCTGGCCAACGTGCCCAGGTGAACATCGACCACGAAGCGGACCGTGTCAGGGGGCGGCGGTCGAACGTGGGTGAGTGTTCCGATGTCGACGTTCGTGAAGCGGGGGTAGACGGCGATGCGATCTGCGCTCTGTACGGCGTAGTCGAAAGGCACGGATATGCCGTTCACGAGGATCAAGTCGATCTCTGGATGCGGCACCCCGAGACTCTCGATCAGATCCTTCACCGACTGGCGACGTCCGACGACATGCGGCCACGCGATTTGGCGGCGCTGAGGCGGCAAGAAGTCGTTCAGTGAGCCGTACACGCGAACGGTTACCTCGGTCACGGCGTCGCCGTGCTCTTTGCGCACGGCGCGTCTACGTTCGATGATACCGGCCCATCAGCTCGGCTTGGGCGAGGATATGACCGCGCATCGAGCGATCCGCTTGTGCTCGTGTCGATCCAGGCCGCAACTCGAGCTTCTTGTCGAGCGCATACAGCTTGAAATAGTAGCGATGTGCGCGCCCGGGCGGTGGGCACGGACCGCCGTAGCCTGTTCGTCCGAAATCGTTACGTCCCTGCCGCGCACCGGAAGGGAGCGTGCCGTCAGGCGGAACACCTGCCGGCAATCCGCGCTCGGTTGGAGGCAGATCGTAGAGCACCCAGTGGACCCATGTCCCGCCGGGCGCATCCGGATCGTCCAGAATCAGGGCAAGGCTCTGTGTACCCTCCGGCGGAGTGTTCCAATGGAGCGCGGGGGACATGTCAGATCCGTCGCATGTGTACTGCGCGGGGATGTCGGCCCCAGGCGTGAACACAGGCGTCGTCAATTGCAGCGTCATGGCATCCCCTTCATCACGTCTGCCGCCCAAGATAGCGCGCGTCCCAGCGTTACTTCGCCCCGCTGGCAAGAGGGTGGTCCTTCCACCAACGTCGGATAGAGTCTCACGGGGACCATCATCAGCACGACGAACACCGCGATCAACATTGCAAACGTTTCGCTCTAGCGGTGAACGTTTTCCCTCCCACTGGTGAACTGTGCGCCCGTGACCGCGCCGAGAACGCTCGGTCCAGGATGTGCGCGTAGCGTACGACACTGAGGTGCGAAACCCTGTCCCGATCATCTCCGGAGGTGGTCCGGTCGTCCTCAGTGGAAGGCGACACGGAGACACCCTACCGTTTCGGATATCCGACGGTCTGCGAGAACAGCACCTGCTGATCGTGTGTCAGACCAAGTGCCTGCGCGATCGCATCGCGATCGATCCAGGCGCGGATAACCGTCGCCAGACCGTTTGCGGCGGCATAAAGGTACACGTTCTGGCAGATGGCGCCCGCGGCAGCCGAGGAGTACGACTCGCGCTGGCCGGCCGGCACCATCCGCATGCGCGTGTGGTCCGCCACGTAGACCAGGTCGAGCGGCGCCTCGTCAACGAAATCCTGATAGCCGGTCACCCGCCGCACGTCTGTCGCCGCCACGAGGGTGAGGGCGTTCTTGACCGCATCGTACAGGTACGCGCCGGTTGGCAACGCGGCAAACACGTCAATCTCCTGCGCGTTGATTGCTGTCGGTGCGGTACGTCCGCCGTCCGGCCGATTGATACCGTACGCGGCCCACAACAAGCCTGCAAGCACTGGTAATGGGAGAGGATCGGCCGCGAAGTCGCGCGACGACCGCCGGGCGGCGAGGGCCTCCATCACAGGCATGCCGCCGTGCGGGTCCACCTCTGGCAGTGCGATCGTCGATGCGCTGTCGCCGGTTGCAGGCTTTGGCCGCAGCCGCCCCATCATCCCGAGCACGACTTTGCCCACGGTTGTCACGCGTCACCTCAATTGCAGTATCGCACGCGACCGATTCCGTGACGGCGTACCGGCCCGTCGACCTCTGGCATGCTGGCCCCTGCTCTCCGATACACGCATGCTGGTTCAACGGCTCAGAGAGGTCGGCGCGCAAGGCTCACCAAGAAGGCTGCGGTCGCGACGCTCACAATCAGCGGTCCGGTCTCTCGATGGAGCACCGCTGCGATCCAGCTCCCGACCGTCGTGGCGACCACCGCGACCCCCAACTGCGCGATATACAACGCGGCAACCAGGGCGCACACGCGTGGATGCGGCAAGAGACCCGTCGCAGTGCCTGCCTCTACCATCGGCGGCTGACCCAGACGCCGACCGCGCCGCGCGAGATCGCCGGCACAACAAATGTCCGCTTTTCCGGCGCGGGGTAGACGATCGTCGTCTTGTGGATGAGTGCCCCCACTGCCAGTCCGACGCCGGCCCCGACAGCGCCGGCCAGGATCGCAGCGTCTACGCATTCCTCGCGGTCTTCGCCCGTGCACGCGGCCACTGCGCCGATGGCCGCACCCGCGCCGGCCCCGATGAGCGTCGCCATGCGGAGTGGCTGGCGGCGAACGGCGACTTGGCGAACGTTCTCCCGCGTGAAATGCTTCTCGCCGGCGCCGGTGTGGACCGTGATCTCATCGGCCGTGAGGCGCGTCAGGCGACCGGTGGTCGTGACCCCCGACGGATCCTCGACCCGAAGCTGATCGTCGAGGTTGATCCGCAGTGCAAGGTCCTCGAGCAGGCTGGCTTGCACACCGCTCGCGCCGCGCGACGACGGAACGGAAGCGCGATTCTCCGGCGCGCGATAGACCGTCCTCATCTGGGGCGTGAGTGCACCGACGGCCAGTCCGACACCGGCGCCGATCGGGGCGGCGCCGAACAATCCGACGATGACGCAATTTCCACCCCCTTCGTGCGAGCAGGTCGCCGCCACACCAAGGACCGCGAACACCCCAGCCCCGATGAGCGCGCCCTTGCGGAGCGCGTGAACGCGCACGGTGACCGCGCGCACGGTGTCGCGCGTGAAACGCTTCTCGCCGGCTTCAGTCTGGATCGCGATCGCATCGCGCGTGAGCTGCGTGAGGCGACCGGTGGTCCTGACTCCCGACTGGTCCTCGACCTGAAGCTGATCGCCGAGGTTGACCCGAAGCGCGAGGTCCTCGAAAGACTGAAGCGTCTGAGCCGAGCCCTGGGACGGTGCCAGCAGCATGAGAGCCACGAATGAGGCGAGACCCCTTCGGCGTAGGCTGGCGCTTGGCCCACGATGGTTCCGAGCGGGGATTTCCCCGATTCGTTGCGAAAATTCCCCACCCGCCAGGTGCATCACAGTGTCATCGGCTTGACCTCATCCTATGGCGCGCCCCCGTCCACGTGCCTCAGATGCCCGTCTACAAGGAATGTATGATGCAGGCTTCAGGCCAAGCAGCCGCTCGGCGAGGGGCGCGTCGACCCGCGTGCGATTGGCTTCCGATTGGAGGGCCCCGAGACCAGCACGATTTCCCGGCGCTGCTTCGCTCAGCGATCACCGATGGGTCCTCCAGGATCGGCCGGAGTGGACGCACGACCGCGTTCTCGCGGCGACGACGGGGTCGCAGACGATTCACGTCAAGCTGCCGCGCCCGATCCAAGTCATCTTGTTCTACACGAGGGCCGCCGTCATGCCGGAAGACGGCACGATTCGGTTCGCGGAGGACATCTACCACCACGATGCGAGGCTCGACCGAGCGCTCGCGATGCGGCGAGTTGGTCAGTAAACCGACGATCGGATCGAGAGGCTTACCACAGCCGCACGCGTCCCGTGTCGACGTGGACGAAGTCGGACGCGGGGTAATAGCCGACACCGCCGCGACGAGCCTCGAGCGCCACCTGCCGCAGCGTGGGCAGGGCCACGTCGCCGAGACGAATATCGATCGCCTGTCCGTTCATGTGCAGGCTGCCAGCTGCGACTCCCTCGCTGCGATGCCGAAGCATCTCGTTCGTGGCTGGCGACCGGTATCCGGAAATCACCTGGAACGGCCGAGAGGTTTCGGTGACGGTTGCCAGACTGTGCAACAGGTCGAGAAGGCCGAGGTCGATCTCGTGAACGTCGCCCGTGCGGAAGTCCCGCAGGAAGTAATTGACGGTGGTCAAGGCGTCGGGCAGATACGCGCCTCCGCTGAAGTACTCGATCGCGAGCCGCTCGCCCGTGTGCGTATGCGCGAAGCGCAGGGCGCGAGCGCTCGCGAATTCAGCGAACAGCCGGCGTGGCGCCGTGACGATCGGGACGGTCGCGACAAGCATGCCGAGAAACGCGCGACGGGAGTGGGGGTTCATGGGGCGAACGGCCATTATTTGTCGCGATCTGAGGAAGATGTCAACCGCAGCCAGCATGACCGAGGAGGCACGACGTTTTCGAGGAATCGCGCACAGGCCGGCGCGATTGGAAGCGCCGGCGTCCTCAACCGTCGGGGCTGCGCGTGGAACTTACGAGGTCAATCTTTCGTCGTGACGCCCGCGACACTCCTGCGCTGGCAAAGCGTTGCCCATGCATTCTGAACCTGAATATTGATAGAGTCGGTCAGGACGGGTATGGGCTATCTCTGCATTCACGGTCACTTCTATCAGCCCCCGCGCGAGAACCCATGGCTTGAAGCCATCGAATTACAGGATTCTGCGCACCCCTATCATGACTGGAACGAGCGCGTCACCGCGGAGTGTTATGCGACCAACGCGGCCGCGCGCATCCTTGATGCTACAGGACGCATTCTCAAGATCGTAAACAACTACCCGAAGATCAGTTTCGATTTCGGTCCGACGCTGCTCGCGTGGCTGGAAACGAGCGCCCCAAAGGTTTACCAATCCATCCTGGATGCCGACAAAGCGAGCCAGGAAAACTTCTCTGGACATGGCTCAGCCATCGCGCAGGCTTACAACCACATGATCATGCCGCTGGCCAACAGGCGCGACAAGATCACGCAGGTCATCTGGGGCATCCGGGACTTCGAATACCGTTTCGGGCGACGGCCCGAAGGGCTGTGGCTTCCCGAAACCGCCGTGGATACGGAGACCCTGGAGATTCTCGCCGAGCAGAAGATCCGCTTCACAATTCTGGCCGCGCGCCAAGCGCAGCGCGAGTCCAAGATTGGCGGACGCTCGTGGAAGGACGTCGCCGGCGAACGGATCGATCCCTCGATGGCCTATCTGTGCCGCCTTCCTTCGGGGCGAACAATCAACCTCTTCTTCTATGACGGGCCCATTTCCAGGGCCATCGCCTTCGAGAATCTCCTCGCGAACGGGGAGCAGTTCGTCGACCGTCTTATGTCCGGCTTTGCCGAAGAAGTACGGCCGTGGCCCGAGTTGGTCCACGTGGCGACCGACGGCGAGACCTTCGGCCATCACCACAAGATGGGCGAAATGACCCTGGCCTTCGCTCTGGATCGGATCGAAGCCGGGGACCTCGCCAAGATCACCAACTACGCGGAGTACCTGGAGCGGCACCCGCCCATTCACCGCGTCGAGATTCTTGAAGATAGCTCGTGGAGTTGCATCCACGGCGTCGAGCGCTGGCGAAGCAATTGCGGGTGTAACTCCGGCCGCCACCCGGACTGGAATCAAGAGTGGCGCGCACCGCTTCGACAGGCGCTGGACTGGCTGCGCGACACGGTGGCATCGAAGTATCAAGAAGAGGCTCTCCCGCTCTTTGCAGATCCCTGGGCAGCGCGTGACGACTATATCGATGTGGTTCTCGACCGTTCCCCAGACCGCATCGACCGGTTCCTCCGCTCCCACGCGGCTCGCGAGTTGAACGCCGCCGATCGGGTCACTGCGCTCAAGCTTCTCGAGATGCAGCGGCACGCCATGCTGATGTACACGAGCTGCGGCTGGTTCTTCGATGAGCTTTCGGGAATCGAGACGGTCCAGTGTCTTCAATACGCTGGCCGTGTCATCGACCTGGCACGACAGCTCTTTCCCGACGATGTCGAGACGGCATTCGTTGAGAAGCTTGCGGAGGCCAAGAGCAACATTCGTGAACAGGCTGACGGCGCTCAAATCTACCGCCGGTGGGTACGGCCGGCCGTCATCGACCTCCGGAAAGTCGCCGCTCACTACGCCATTGCCTCGGTGTTGGAGCCCTCCATGGAATTGCGCCGCGTCCATTGCTACGAAGTCCAGCGCGAGGATTTTGCAGTTCGCGAACAAGAGAGAACGAAACTGGCGATCGGGCGAGTTCGGATCTGTTCCACGATCACGGCTGAATGCGCGCTTCTTACTTTCGCGGCACTGCACCTCGGCGACCATCAAATACGGGTGGGTGTGCGCGAATCGCCGGACGACTCGGCCTACGTGGCCATCGTGAACGAATTGTCGGAAGCCCTCCTCGGCCCCAAAGCCGCTGAGATTGGCCTGCCGCTGGATGAAGGGTTTGGGAACAACGCCGATTCCCTGCACTCGTTGTTCAAGGATGAACAACGCAAGATCCTGGAACTGATCCTCGCTCCTCTTGTGGCCGAAGCAGAGGCCGTGCACAGTCGACTGTACGCTCAGAACGCAGACTTGATGCGTTCCCTCGCGAACCTCCAGATACCTCTGCCGAAGACCTTGCGCGCATCGGCCGAATTTGCGTTGAACCGACAGCTGCGTGAGGAATTCTCGGGCGAGGAGCCCAATCTCCAGAGGATTGCACCGCTCATCGAAGAAGCCAAAGCCATCAATGTGTCTCTCGACCTCTCAACGCTGGAATACGCCTTGCGCAGCCGCCTCGAGCAGATGGCTGAGCAGCTCTCGGCTTGCCCGGTCGATCCACTGCTGCTCCCCCGGCTTCGAGCCGCCGTCGAACTGGCACGTTCCCTGCCCTTTCCAGTGAATCTGTGGCAGGTCCAGAATCTCTTCTACGAGCAGCTTCGGTTTCTCGCTCGCAATGCTCACGCGGGGATACCACAGACGCCCGCAGCAATTTCGGCCAGCGACCTTGCAAAACTGGGCGAAACGCTGCTCTTCACGCCCCAGGCGCTGGACATGCTGGTCCATTCGGCACGGACCGACTCACGGTCCGGTGTGGTCCACAAAAATGATTTGCTCATCGATGATCGTACGCCGTCGGTGTGACGCGAGCGTGAACGGACGCACTGTCCGCTGCCGATCGGTTCCGCCGCGTCGTGTCCTGCCCGGAGCGGTCCCCGGTCGGTAACAAGTTCGCAAAATCGTCGGACGAGTTCCTGCGTCCATCGCACTCGATTGCGGAATATGGGTTCGCGGACGGACGTGTTCGATTACACTGGAGAGTCAATCTGCGCCCGGCTCGCACGTCTGATCGGGCCGCCGCGAACCTCGTACGAACCTGGAGGACGAGAGACAGATGGAGAGACTCGCGCAGTTCAACGGACGCCTTCTCATGCTCGGCTGCGGCTCGGTCGGCCAATGCACGCTGCCGCTCGTGCTTCGCCATATCGACATGCCGGCCGACCGCATCACGGTGATGGACTTCGAGGACGTGCGTCCGCGAATCGAAGGAGTCGCTCCAGGCCGGGGTGGTGTTCAGGCAGGCGCGGCTGACGCGCGAGAACTACACGTCGATGCTCGGCGGAGCTCGTGGGTCCGGGCGACATGATCGTCGATCTGTCCTGGAACGTCGAAACGTTCGACGTGCTGGCCTGGTGCGGCGAGCACGACGTCCGGTACCTCAACACGTCGCTCGAGGAGTGGGATCCGTACGGCGACATCGAGAACAAGTCGCCCTACGAGCGCAGCCTGTACTCGCGGCAGATGCAGATCCGCCAGCTGAAGAGCGCGGCTCAATTCGCGGAGCAAGCCGAGTCCGACGGCCATCATCGACCACGGCGCCAACCCTGGCCTCGTCAGCCACTTCACGAAGCGCGCGCTGCTCGAGATCGCGCACGACGATGCTCGAACGCGGCCGTCCCGGCGGCGACCGGCGTCGACCAGAACGGCGTTCGAGAAGCTCGATCGCCGAGGCCGACCGTCAAGCCGAGGGATCGTTCGCGCGGCTCAGCCAGGCCACGGGCACCAAGGTCGTGCACATCTCGGAGCGCGACACGCAGGTCTCGTCGCGGCCCAAGGCAATGGACGAATTCGTCAACACGTGGTCGATCGAAGGCTTCTTCGAGGAGGGCACGGCGCCGGCCGAGCTCGGATGGGGCACGCACGAGCGCCGTCTGCCGAAGACATGCTCACACGCCGATCGGCGGTCCCGGCAACCAGATCTTCCTCGCGCAGCCGGGCATCCGCACCTACGTCCACTCCTGGGTTCCCGAGCGGCGGTCCGATCATCGGAATGGTGGTGCGCCACGCCGAGTCGTTCACGATCAGCGATTACCTGACGGTGTGGGAGGACACCGATCGAAGGGCGGCGCGCGGTCTATCGTCCGACCGTGCACTACGCCTACATGCCGTGCGACAACGCCATCCTCAGCCTGTACGAGCTCACGATGCGCAACTACGCAGCTCCAGCCGAAGCTGCGAATCATGACCGACGAGATCACCGACGGCATCGAGGAGCTCGGCGTCCTCCTGATGGGGCACGGCCTGACGACGTGGTGGACCGGCTCGCAGCTGGACATCCACGAAACACGGCGGCTGGTGCCGGGCCAGAACGCGACCACGCTGCAGGTCGCTGCATCGGTGCTGGCGGGGATGGTGTTCATGATTGGCAACCCGTGCAAGGGCATTCTGGTGCCCGACGAGCTGCCGCATAAGGAGATGCTCGACGTCGCGGGCCCGTACCTCGGTCCCTGTCCATCGGTGCAGTCGGACTGGACGCCGCTCGAGAGTCGCTCTCGCCTCTTCGCGAAGTGGGGCGCGCCGGCGGTGGCCGACGCGGACCTCTGGCAGTTCGCCAGCTTCGCGGTCGAACCGTGATGTTGTCGGCACTTCGTTACTTGACACGGTCGGGGGCGGTCACCAATATTCGCTCTCGCGGCCACTCGCGACGGCACTGAGACGTGAAGCTGACCGACCTGCGCGGGCATCCTGCAGTACATTCCGCAGTTCCGCGAAAAGACCTTCATTCTGGCGCTCGACGGCGACATCGTCACGGACGACAACTTCGCGACGCTGCTGCTGGACGTGGCGCTGCTGTGGTCGCTGAACATCCGCGTCGTGCTCGTCCACGGCGCGTCGGCGCAGATCCGGACGCTCGCCGAAGAGCGTCACGTCGAGGCCTCGGACTTCGACGGCGCAGGCGTGACCGACGCCGCGACGCTCGATCTCGCGCTCACCGCCGCCAACCGGCTGACGCACGAGATTCTCGAAGGCCTGTCGGCCAACGACCTGCGCGCCGCGTGCACGAACGTGCATCATCGCGCATCCGGTCGGCATCATCCAGGGCGTCGATCATCTGTTCACCGGGCAAGGTCGAGCGCGTCGACGCGGAGCTGCTCCAGTCGCTGCTCAGCGCAGGGCGTCGTGCCGGTCATCCCGCCGCTCGGCTTCGACGGCGACGGCAAGACGTATCGCGTGAACTCCGACGGCGTGGCGGTGGCGGTGGCGGAGCAGTTGAAGGCGATCAAGCTGATCTTCGTCACGTCGCAGACGGGCCTGATGTACCGCGGCGAGCCGATCCGGCAGATGCTCGTCGCGGAGCTCGCGAAGCTCGTGCAGCAGAACGGCGCGGGCTTCGCGCCCGAGATGACTCTCGAAGGCGCAATACGCGATCGCCGCGTGCAACGCCGGCGTGCCGCGCGTCCACGTGATCAACGGCACGCTCGACGAGGGGCTGCTGGGCGAAGTGTTCTCCAACCACGGCCTCGGGCACGCTGATCTACGCGAACGAGTACGAGCACATCCGCCCGGCGAAGAAGAAGGACGTGCGGGCCATTCAGATGCTGACCAAGCAGGCGGTCGAGGCGGAGGAGCTGGTGAAGCGCACGAGGACGATGATCGAGAAGAGCCTCGGCGATTACTTCATCTTCGAAATCGACAAGAATCCCGTCGCCTGCGTCGCGCTGCACGTCTATCCCGAGAAGAACGTAGGGCGAGCTGGCGTGCCTCTACGTCAGCTCCTCGCACGAGAACGAAGGCATCGGCCGGAAGCTGATTCAGTTCGTGGAAGACAAGGCGCGCGAAAGAGGGTCTGAAGGAGCTGCTGGCGCTCTCGACGCAGGCGTTCACGTATTTTCAGTCGAAAGGCGGGTTCCTCGAAGGCACCCCGGATGACCTCCCGCCCGTCCGCCGGGAGAAGTACGAGCAGAGCGGCCGGAACTCGAAGGTGCTGGTCAAGAAGCTCAAATGACGATGACATTTCTCACGATCTCTTCGTCGGCTTCGGCGCCGTCGCGCGCTGCACGCTGCCCATTCTGCTGCGCCACATCACGATCGATCCCAAACGCATCACGATCATGGACTTCGAGCCGGACGACGCGGCGCTGAAGCCCTGGATCGAGCAGGGCATCACCTTCGTCAGGAACCGCGTGACCGAGGACAACATGGGCGCGCTTCTCGGCGAGCATCTCTCGGCCGGCGATCTGCTGATCGATCTGGCCTGGAACATCGACTGCTGCGAGATCCTGCAGTGGTGCCACGACCGCGGCGTGCTGTACATCAACACGTCGGTGGAGCTGTGGGACCCGTACGCGGGCGCCGCCAACAAGCATCCGACCGAGCGGACGCTCTACTGGCGTCACATGAACATCCGCCGGATGATCGCGGCGTGGAAGGAGCCCGGGCCGACGGCGGTCGCTCGAGCACGGCGCGAATCCAGGCCTGATCAGCCACTTCACCAAGCAGGCACTCCTCGACATCGCCGAGCGGGCGCTGGCCGAGCGGAAGGTCGCCGGCGCACAGGCGGAGAAGATCGCGCAACATCGCGAAGGCGCTGGAGTTCAATCACCTGGCCAGCGAGCTCGGCGTCAAGGTGATTCACTGCAGCGAGCGCGACACGCAGATCACCGATCGACCGAAAGAGGTGAACGAGTTCGTCAACACCTGGAGCGTCGAGGGCTTCCGCGAGGAGGGGACGACGACCGCCGAGATGGGCTGGGGCACGCACGAAAAGGAGCTGCCCGCCGCTGGCGTTCGAGCACCGCGACGGCCCACGGAGCCAGATCTGTCTGGCGCGGATGGGCATCAACACGTGCGTCGTGAGCTGGGTTCCGCCGGACCACCACATCGTCGGCATGATCGTCCGCCACGGCGAGGCATTCACGATCACCGAGAAGCTCACGGTCTGGGAGGACGGCAAGGCGATCTACCGTCCGACCGTTCACTACGCCTATTGCCCGTGCGACTGCGCCATCGCGTCGCTCTACGAGCTGCGCGGCGCGATTACGATCTGCAGCCGCGCATCCGCATCATGACCGACGAGATCACCAGCGGCGCCGACATTCTCGGCGCGCTCGTCATGGGCCACCCCTATCAGTCGTGGTGGTGCGGCATCGGATCTCGACATCGAGGAATCGCGGCGCCTGGTGCCCCACCAGAACGCCACGACGATGCAGGTGGCGATCTCCGTCGTCGCCGCGTGCATGTGGATGCTCGAGAATCCGCGGCGCGGGGTCTGCGTGCCCGACGACCTGCCGCACGATTACATCCTGGAGCATCAGCAAGCCCGTATCTCGGCACGGTTCGTCTCGGTGCGCATCGGACTGGAATCCGCTGAAGCACTACGCCAACGCGTTCCACGGCTTCAACCGGCCGCAGATCGATCGGTCGGACCCGTGGCAGTTCAAGAATTTCCTGATCACCGAGGGTGACTAAGTGGACGAGAAAACGCTCCTTCGTCTGACGAAGACGCACGGCACGCCGCTCGTCGTCGTCGACCACAAGGTGCTTGCGGGAGAACTACGCGCAGTTCCGCAAGTACCTGCCGCGCGTCCAGGTCTATTACGCCGTCAAGGCCAACAGCGCGCCCGAGATCGTCCGGACGTTCTACGAGGCGGGCGCGAGCTTCGACGTGGCGAGCGTGCGCGGAGTTCCTGACCGTCTACGAGAACGTGAAGGACCTGCCCGACGAGCAGCGGCAGGACTTCATCTGGGATCGCATCATCTACGCCAACCCGATCAAGGCGACCGAAACGCTCGAGCAGCTGGATCAATACAAGCCGCTCGTCACCTACGACAACTACGAGGAAGTGATCAAGATCGCGCGCTACGCGCCGCACGCCGGCCTCGTGCTGCGGCTGAGCGTGCCGAACACCGGGTCGATGGTCGAGCTGTCGAGCAAGTTCGGCGCGCTGCCCGGCGAGGCGGTCGATCTGATGGTCTTCGCGCAGCAACGCCAAGCTCGAAGTCGAGGGCCTGAGCTTCCACGTCGGCAGCCAGTGCACGAACGTCCAGAACTACATCCAGGCGCTGCACCTGTCCGCGGGCGTGTTCGCCGAGGCCAAGACGCGCGGCTTCGAGCTCAAGCTGCTCGACATCGGCGGCGGCTTCCCGGCGCACTACGACGACACCGGTCCCGGCGTTCAGGACCTTGCGCGCAAACGATCAACCCGGAGCTCGATCGCCTCTTCCCGCAGCCGATCGAGATTCTCGCCGAGCCGGGACGGTTCCTCGTGGCGTCAGCCGCGACCGCCGTCGCGCAGATCATCGGCAAGGCGGTGCGCGGCGGGAAGCTCTGCTACTACGTCAACGACGGCGTCTACCAGACGTACAGCGGCGTGATCTTCGACCACTGCCAGTATCCGTTGAAGAGCTTCAAGAACGGTCCGACGCAGATCTGCTCCGTGTTCGGTCCGACCTGCGATGCCCTCGACACGATCACGCTGGCCGAGGAACTGCCCGACATGGAGCTCGGCGACTACGTCTACGCGCCGAACATCGGCGCGTACTCCGCGGCCAGCAGCACGTACTTCAACGGCTTCCCGCCGGCGAAGGTCGTGCACGTGAATCAGGAAGCTGCCGCGCCGAGGGAAACAGGCGCCGCAAGCAGGCAGGAGGTTCGGGCGGCCGAAGGGAATTGAGGACGCTGGGCTTGTCCGGATTCTGAGCGACGCTGCGCATTCGACCCGATCGCGCCAGTGTCGACACTGTTGAATGCCTATCGCACGAACAGTTGCAGACGGGGAAAAGCAAACCGTCCGGCGACGGCGTCGATGACGGTCACCTGACACGTGTAGAGACCCGGCTTCAGACTGCCGCCGGGGACCTCGAACTGGAAGACTGCGGCATGGCGATCGGCGACGTCGACCTGCGTCCGCTCGACGATCGGCGTTTCGAACACTTTCGTTCGCCCGCGATAGAACGCCAGGCTCGTGCGCAGCTGCGGCGCGCCATTGTCCGTCGCGGGATCGTACACCTCGTAATAGAAGTACACGTGCTGATCGGCCCCGATGATGTGCGTGAGGTTCGGGACGAGCTGAACGCCGTCGCGGACGAGCGGGCTCGACGTCTTCCGGCCCGTGACGGTCTGCAGCTGCGTGCCGAGCACCAGCGAGCTGATTTTGACGGACGCCTGTTTGAGCTCCGGGACCGCTACCGGCGCCTCGAACGTGCCCATCTGACCGCCGCGTTCTCGCGCACGACGATCTTCACCGAGAAGCGCCCGGGCGGCAGCGTGACGCCGGTCTGGTAGAGCACCTGCCGTGCCGACAGTGACTCGGCAGTCGCGGGAGGGAGTGTCAGGGTGTCCCGGATCCGGCCAACGGGCGCGCCACGTTCGTCGCGAATCACGCCGGCGACATCGAGGGTTGTCTTCTCCTTGGATATCGGGACGGCCGAACCAGGCACGGCAACGGAGATCGGCACGTAGTACCTGTCGGCTGCGAGTCGGAACCAGCCCGCCGTGACGAACAGCGGCACGTCGGTCGCGGCGATCGGCGTCGCCAGCTGCTCGAGGAGCTGCGCCTCGCGATCGTCGTTCGCCGTGTGTGCGAAATCGCGGTCGGCGTAGTAGCCGTCCTTCGCGTCCACCTTGACGTTCGACCGGTTCCTCACGCGGACGGTGATGCGGCGAAAGCGTCCGTCCTTTGCGGCGTTCGTGCTCGAGAAGCCGAGAATGTAGTACGACGAGATGTCGCGTTCCACACGCGCGAATGCCTCGCCGAAGTCGTTCGTGTCGGTGAACGCCGTGCCGCCGGTGTCCGAGGCGAGCGACGTCAGCGTCTCCTGCTGGGCCGCGAGCTGAGTGAACTGGTTGGCCACGGCCGATCCCGTGAAGGCGCCGAGTCCGCCGCGGCTCGCCTGCCTCGCGCTGCCTCCGGGCACGACGGCCTGCAGCCCACGGGCATCGACCGGGTAGATGCTGACGTTGGCGCGCAGCGCGGCGTTCACGGCAGCGCGCAGCTCGACCTGATTGTCGGTTCCGCTCCGCTGCATGCCGGAGCTGAAGTAGATGATCGCCTTCTTCTGCTGAATCGGCTGCAGCGCTTCGGCCAGCGTTCGCAGGGCGCGAAGGCGCACGTCGTTGTTGAACGTGTCGAGCTCCTGCGCGCTTTGATCGACGGTCGTCGAATCGTCCGTTGCTGTCTGAGCGGCACTGTCGGTCGCCGACGTGCTGGCGTCGACCGCGGCGAACGCCGTGCCTTCCGCCGATGACAACCCGGACAGCACGGAACGCACGCGGTCCTTGCCGCTCGTGAAGTCTGTCAGAACCTGAAGGCTCGTGTTGATGGCGGTGACCGCAACGAGATCCGCCGGAGACATCTGCTCGTCCACCCACTTCAGCGCGCCGTCCATCGCCTTCTGCACATCGTCGGGTTCCATCGAGCTCGTATCGAAGACCAGCGTCAGGAGCCGACGGCCGGCGACTTCCTCAGACGTCAGCGGATGCGACGGGATCGGTTCGACCGCGGACCGCACGGCCTCCGGCGCGGGTGCGGGCGCGGGCGTTGCGTACGGCGCCGCGGCCGTCAGCGTTGTTCCGCCTGCGATCGGTGCAGCCGATGCCGCGATCTCCTCGTACGCGAACGTCAGAATCTGCTGGCGTGCGCCGTCCTCGAGCAGGTCGAAATCGTCGGCCTTCAGCCCGCGGACGACGGCGCCGGAGCGATCGCGGACGACGACGTCCACGAGCACGAGGTTGACGCTGCTCCGAAACACCGGCGGCGCCTGGGCAGAGGGCTGCTGGCCGGGCAACGTCTGAACGGCGAGGATGACGAGCGCCGCGCCAGTGACGACAGTGCGCCTCACGTCAGAACCTCATCCGCGCGGTGAGCGTGACGGTCCGCATCGGCTTGGCTGACAGCACGGATCCGAACGTCGGCGAGTTGACGTTGGTGTCCACCGATGCCCACTGCACCGTGTTGAGAAGGTTGAGCGCGTTGACCTGCAACGTCAGCGTCCGGTTCGGCGTGAGGCGAACGTCGCGCTGGACGAGTGCGTTCAGCTGACGCGCGCCAGGACCGACGATCATGTTGCGGGACGAGTCGCCGTACTGACCCGTTGGCGGAATGGTGAAGGCGTTGATGTTGAAGAACTCGTCAACGGTTGGATCGGTCAGTTGAATCGGAGCACCGATGTAGTCCGCGCGGAGCGATCCGTTGACGCCGCGAAGCAGATCGCTTGCGGCGCCGAGGACCCGCGCCGTCAGCGGCGTGCCGGACTGCAGCGTCAGCGTCAGCTGCACGGCCCATTCACCGAAGACGGCGGCGAGTCCGCCGCCGTTCTTGAGCCAGTGACGGTTCGGGCCCCACGGCAGCTCGACGTACAGATTGCCGGAAAGCTGATGACGCCGATCGAAGTTCGAGCGCGCGTACTCGGCACTCACATCCTTGTCGTTCTGCGCGACGATCGCCGCCGCCGGCTCCGAGCGAAGAGGCGTTGTCCATCGCGCGCGCGAGCGTGTAGGAGACCGCGCCGCTCGTCCCGCCGGCAAGCCGGCGCTGCAGTTGTAGGTTGCCACCATTCATCAGCGAGTGGCCGCCTGACGATTCCCAGATGAACGGCTGCGCGCTGGTGATCGGCACGCCGCCGGGTCCGAGGGTCGGCGCGCGGAGAATGTCCAGGTCGGTGCCTTTGATGCCAGTGTAGCCAGCGACGACAACCCAGTTCTGCGTCCAGTTGTGCGTGATCGTCGCGTTCCATGTCTGGATCATCCCGAGCGCGTAGTCGCGGTCCACGCCCCAGTTGTTCGTCGTGGGCGGCGTCGGAGCGAGCAGCGCTTCGGCCAGCGTGAGTGGCGCGGCGAACGTTCCCGTCACCGTGGTCGTATCGGCGAACGGCGGCTGGCCACCAATTCGCGCGCAATCGACGCGTAGGTGCCGCTGTTGTAGGTGATGCTGTAGCCCCCGCGAAGGATGGTCGACGTCGTCAGTCGATAGGCGACACCGAGACGCGGTCCGAGGTTGTTCGCGTCCGTGTTCAGAAGTCCAGACGGAAAGGATCCCGTGTACGGGCCCGCACCGCCGGCGATGACCGGTGCGACGGCGGACAGGTCTGGCGTTGCGTCGAGATTGGCCAGGCGTCCGTCGACTTCGACGTACGGTCGGGCGAGCTCGTAGCGAAGGCCGAGGTTGAACGTCAGCTTCGCGTTCTTCTGCCAGTTGTCCTCGATGTAGGCGTCGACCGCGCGTTGCCGGAGTTGCGTGGTGCCGCCGACTTCGAGGCTCGCCTGCTGGGGAAGGCCCAACAGAAAGTCGGCGAAGTCGGCGCCGGTCGTGCCGAGCCGCGTCGAGCCGCCAGAGGAATAGAGCCCGGTGAACGTGAAGCTGCCGCGCGCGTTCGAATTGATCTGATTCTCCGACGCATCGAAACGGAAATCGCCGCCGGCTCGCAGGCGATGATGCTGGTGGGATGCAGCCATGCATAGCCGGTCGCCAGCCGCGTGTCACTTCGCTCGGTGGTCGAGGCGCCCCGCACGCCGGTGAAACCGGAAAACGTCAGCGTCGGCACGCCCCAGTTCGCGGGGTCTGTGGCTGCGGAACTCGGGTACTGAATGCCTGCCAGCCCGGCGACGTTGTCCGTGTTGGCAAATGCATTGGTCGTCTCGCTGCTCGAATGCACCGTGTTGACGTTGAAGAGATGAATCGATCGTCCGCGAGCGACGGTCAGGGTGATCGGCACGGCGATGCTCGTGTTGACGGTCGTACCCCCAAGATCGGGGAACACGTTGAGCGCTTCCGTTTCGTTTCGACGATACTGCAGCTGGCCGCTCAGAACGATGTTGGTGCCGCGGCCCTGGCCGTCCGGTCCCTGACCGCCGAACCGACCACCGCCCGGACCGCCAAATCCGCCTTCACCGAACCGGCCAGCGCCCCGTCCGCCACCGCGGCCTCCTTGGACGACAGTGGGCGACAGGTTCTGCACAACGCGCAGGCTCACCGCTTCCGAGGACGAATGCGCCGTCGTCGTCACGTGATAGTTGTGCTGATCGCCGGGAAGATTCGCGGACGGGATGAAGCTGAGGAGCGAAGCCGCGCTCGGATCGAGCCGAGCGAAGGGAATCTGATTGCTCGGGAAGGGTTGTCCGGTCGCCGGATCCACCAGCGTAATCGTGCTCGACGAGAAGTCGCCGACCCGCATGGGGTCGGACGGAACGGTGGCGTACTGATCGAACACGTTGTTCGCGGTGGCGCCGCTGTAGTTGATCTGGAAATTCGTGCGTCGATTCGTGTTCGCGTAGATGCCGGGAATCTTCAGCGGCCCGCCGAACGTTGCGCCGAAATTGTTCTGGGCGAACGGCGGTTGTGTTGCCGGCACATCCGGTCGAAGTTGATACGGCACGCTGTCGAGTACCGAGCCTCCGAAGGTGTAGGTCGCCGAGCCGCGATACCCGGGCTGCGCGGGTGCGCCACGGCCGCCGAGTGCGAATCCGCCGCGGACGCCAGGCCCGCCTCGACCGAAGGCAGCGGGCCCGGCCGGACCATTGAACGCACCCCTTTCAGTGAACCCTTCCGGGCCGAGCGGGTCGAGTTGCCCGGCGTTTATCGCCTGAAGCCGACCGTTCATCAGCCCACGATCGAGGCTCGTCGCATTGGCGCCGCCCGTAATGGCAATCGCATCAGACTGCGCGTCCTGCGCCGAGAAGCCCGGGGGCAACAACCGCGCCAGTTCCTCGTTGTCCTGTGCCGACGTTCGGTCGCCGTTGGGGATAGCATTGGCGTCGGCCTGGACGTTCAAGGTCTGAAAGGGTGTGGCACGTCGTGCACTGCCGCGTCCCGTCACTTCGAATGTCGGCGCGCGGCTGGTGTCGGATGGCGGCGTGGTCTGTGCAGACTCTGCGTCCCCAGATCCGCGCCTCGGCAACAGCACGATCTGCCAATCCACGGTTTGATCGCACGGGACGTCGCTCAGCGTGAGATCGCGAACGGTTCCCACGAAGCCGGCGGCGCCCACGGACAATCGATAGGTCGAGTGTGGCGCGAACTGGATCGAGTAGGTTCCATCGACATCCGTTGAGGTCGTCAGCTGAACTACGTCGCCGGCCCGCACGACCAGCGTCGCACCGGGAATGGGAACGCTGCCGCTCGCTACGCGTCCGCTGACGCGGCAGCGGCTTGGCGGGGTCTGCGCCGACGGCGGCGAGCCTTGCGCGCGCGCCACGACGCCGAGGACCGCGGCGGCAATGCTGGCCGCCAGCGCGCGACAGAGCCAGCCCCTCATCGAACGGCCGGTGCGGATTCCTGGCCCCACCCCTCGACCTCATCGTGCCCGGGCTCGAGCGTCGTCGTTGTCGGCTTCCCAGGAATCAGCATCGCCATACTGTGGCTACGCCTCGCCTGCGTAAAGAGTTTCAGAGGCGGTGGGACCGTGCTCGTCGAACTCGCCCTGTCACCGTTGTTTCACGTCTTGGTCACTGTTGTGCCGAGATTGGGCCCTCCCAGTCTGTGAAGGCGCGCGACCAGTAAGAGCATGAGGAAATCATCAAGAGGCGTCGATTTCGCATGGCCCAATCACTCATGTTCGGCAATCCATCAGGCCTGCTGATGAGCTATTGAGGCTGATGACTTGCATGGCCTCACTGCCGCGGCCATCATCGGAGACGGACGTGTCTCTTGTGTGCCGGTGGTCGGCATGCTGGTTCACGTGCGGTGCTATTTGCCGCGGGAGGAGACAGGATGAAGGCGGCGAGGATCACACAGTCGCGCGGTATCTTTTCGATGGCGTGTGGCGTGGAGCTGAATATTCAAGCGACCGCTTCAATCATCTGGAGCCTTCTGACAGATGCGAAGGACTTCCCACGCTGGAACTCGACGGTCAGCAGGGTAGAGGGGCAGATTCGTGAGGGCGAGCGGCTCCGATTGCATGTTCCCGGCACGGCTCGCACCTTCACTCCAAGAGTATCGGGAGTGGTGCCAGACGAGCGCATGACATGGACCGGTGGATTCTCCCCGGTGTTCAGGGGCGTGCGCGCGTTCGAACTGAGGTCGTGCGGCGACGGCTCGACCGATTTCGTGATGGAAGAACGCTTCTCTGGTCTGATGCTGCCGCTCGTCAGAGGTTCAATGCCCGACTTCGGCCCTGTGTTCGAACGTTACGCCAACGATTTGAAGCGTGAGGCGGAGGTCAGGCAACGAAGTCGTCAAGGAAGCGGCCCAAGCGAGGAGGAAGATACTCTGCGGACTCAAGGCGCACGGGGAGCATGAGCCACGAATGTCGGAAGGACATGCTACGCCAGCGCCGCGGCGCGAGGTTCGTGCGAACGCGCCAGTCGGCGCGAATACACATGGGCATTGACGCGCCGAGCCGCTGAATGCCGGAGGCCGTCTGTGCCGAACTACTTCAGCGACGCGAGGTACGCCCCAAGGTTGATCAGGTCGTCCTGATTGAGCTTCGTCACAACAGGCTTCATCAGTTGCGACCACTCGCCGTCGCGCGCACCGGTCTGGTAGTCGTAGAGTTGGCGAACGAGGTAACTGGGCGAGCGGCCGGCGAGCCCGGGCACAGGTCCCATGCCGTTCAAGTCGGCACCGTGGCAGGTGGCGCAGGGGGTCGTCTTGCCGTTGTCGCCGGTCTTTGCGAGGGTCTCGCCCTTCTTGATGGAGCCGACGGGCACGTACGCGATGAAGCCGTGGTGCGGACTCCGGTAGACGTCCTTCATCTCCACGTCCTCGGGGGTTTCGATGATCCGCTTCCCGATCGGCTCGCTCGGGGGACCGTCGACCATGGCCAGGTTGTTGTGGAAGTGCACCTTCGGCACCTTCTCCGTTTCCTTCACCTGGATCCAGGGCTTCTGGCCGAGATAGGGGACCGTCGCGAAGTACTCGGCCGCCGCCTTCATCTCGTCCTCAGTCATGTTCTTCGCGAACGCGATCATGGACGCCGCGTTGCCTTTCTTCGGGTCCGAGCTCTTGCGCTTTCCGTCCCTGAAGTCCTTCAGCGTCTGGACGTAATACGAGATGGGCAGCCCGTAGACCGGTGCGTTTTCCGGCTGACCCCTGCCGGTGGCGCGATGACAGAGACTGCACGCCGTGACCCTCTCCGCCTGCTTGCCTTTGGCGACGATGTCGGGCATCGGGCCATGCTCGTCGGGAAAGAATTCGGCCGGACCGAATGCGTTCATCAGCTGGGCCCGGGTGTACGTGTGCTTGGAGCCGGGCGCGGTCCTCGGGAAATCCGTGACCGGCGCGGCAGGCGGAGCGGGCGCGGCGGGCGCTGGGGCTCCGGAGGGTGTGGACGGGTAACCGTATGCCCACAGGGGCAACTGGGATGCTGGCCCCTCCTGGGCTGCGGCCGTCATGACGACCGCGGTAAACACAAGACCAAGCATCAACTCGGGAACACGGTGGCGCACGCCATCCCTCCTAGTCGGTCGCCAAGTCCACGGAAGCTGCATTGTAGCGCGAAGCGCAGGCATCAAACGCAGACGCCGTGGCGCGCTCCCGAGACCTTACTTGATTCCGTTACACGACCGATCTGAACGGTTTCCGATCCGAAGGGCATCGTGTACAGGCTCCCATCGTCGGCAATCGTCCACTCAATCACTTCTCGGAGGCGAAAACACAGCATCAGTAGACCCTGCGGCGTCACTGAGGAACTATCCGTCCTGCATGGCCGTTGGCCGATATAATCCAACAACTTGTGCCCTCGCTCCCAGTATCCGCTCTCGGCGTCTGCGAAATCATCACCCCGATCGGCGAGGGCGCAGATTCAGGTGATCGTGAACTGGACCGAAGAACTGAAGCAACGAGTGCCGACGAAGTGACACGATGATCCTCACGTGCGACGTGATCCGGCGCGAGATCGAGGCGGGGCGAGTGGTGATCGATCCGTTCTTCGCGGACCAGGTGGGGCCGGCGTCGATCGACCTGCATCTCGGCGACGAGATCCGCGTCATGCACGCCGGGCGCGAGCCGGTGCCGGTGACCGACGACGTCGACTACCGGACGATCAGCGACGTGCGCTCGCTCGAGACACCGTATCCGCTGGCACCCGGCGAGACCATCCACGGCATCACCCGCGAGCGCATCACGCTTCCCGGCGACATCGGCGGATGGCTCGAGGGCCGCAGCCGGTTCGCGCGCCTCGGCCTCATGATCCACGTCACCTCGGGCTTCGTGCAGCCGGGCGTCGCGAGCCGCCAGGTGCTCGAGATGTCGAACGTGTCGGGCCGGACGCTGCTCATCCACGCAGGCGTGCGGCTCCTCCAGATCGTGCTCCAGCGCTGCGAGGGCAGCGCCGTCTACCAGGGACGCTTCGCGCGCCAGGACAATCTGTAGCCGCACCCAGGCCTCGCCTGATTGACGCGAAGCGCAACACGGAGCTGGAGAGCGCCGCCCCGCCGATCACGCTGCCAATGACCTGGAGTCCCGAGACGAAGCCACGCGCCACCGGGGCACTCCACGGAGTGAACCGGTGCCGCCAGCGACTCAGCGGCCTGCTTCACTACTATTACCGGGCGGCCTGACGGCTCGGCCTGATTTTCGGATTGTGCGGGATCGAAGGCCGCCCCGTCGGTCAGCGAACCGAGTCGGCCGGGAGCCGGAATGTCAGCAGCTCCCCGTCGTAGCCTGCGCCGCTGATGGCCACAGTGATGTACTGCCGGCCGTTCAGCATGTACGTCATCGGGGAGCCTGTCTGCGGTGCCGGCATGTACACAGCGCCGGCGTCCTCGCCGGTCGCCTTGTTGTAGGCTCGCAGCAGCGCCCCACGCTGCTTGTTGGGCGTTGTCACGAATCCACCCTCGCCCGCGATGACAAGGGTCTTCGTCGTGAGCACGCCGATACGACCCTGACGGCCGGTACGCGGGATGGTGACGCCTTTCAGCGCCGGGTGGTTCTTGATGTTGTCGGGCGTGTCGCCGTGCGGAACCTGCCACTTGAGGGTGCCGCTGTTCAGGTCAAGTGCCGTGATCCGTCCGTACGGCGGCTTGATAAGGGGAAGGCCCTGAATGGTCAGCCCACCCCCTCCGCCTTCTCCACCGTCGCCGCCCGCTGCACCGCGGCCTCGACCCGCCGGTGCCGGCCCGTCACCAGTGCCGGCGCCACGCGCTGCGCCGCCGCGTCCACCACCCGCAGGAGCAGGCTGCACTGCGGCCGCCGCCGGGTTTCTCGCCGTTCCCGTCCACCATCCAAAGTCGGTTCGTGCTGTATCCGCTGGCACGAGGCCAAGCTGACTGAGGTTCGTGTTCGAGAAGATGTAAAACATCTTCGTCTCGGGATCGAACGACCCTCCCTGCCAGTTCGCCCCACCCGTCTGGTGCGGCAACATGAGCGTGGCGAGCGGACCCGGGAACTTGCTTTCAACCGGCGGCGTGAAGATCGGTCCGATCTTGTAGCGCTCAACGATCTTCAAGGCTTCGGCTCGAAGCTCCGGTGTAAAGTCGATCAGATCCTCGACAGACACGCCCTGCCGCTCGAACGGAGGTGGTTTCGTGACAAACGGCTGCGTCGGCGCGTACCACTCTCCAGGGACCGTTCCCTTCTCAACCGGGCGCTCCTCAATCGGCCATACGGGGGCACCGGTGGCGCGATCGAACACGTAGACCCACCCCTGCTTGGTCGCCTGCGCGATCGCCTTGATCGGCTTCCCATCCACCACGATATCCACGAGGATGGGCGCGCACGGAACGTCCATATCCCAGAGACCGTGGTGCACCAGCTGATAGTGCCATTTGCGTTTGCCGGACTTCAGGTCGAGCGCGACCAGACTTTCAGAGAACAGATTGTTGCCAGGACGATTGCCGCCGTAATAATCGCCCGTGGGCAACTCCACGCCCATGTAGACGAGCCCAAGCTGCTCGTCGATGCTCATCTGGGCCCAGACTCCCGTGTTGCCAGTGTAGGACCAGGAATCCTTCTCCCAGGTGTCGTTGCCGAATTCGCCGGGCCGCGGAATGGTGTGAAAGATCCACAGACGCTTGCCGGTCCGCGCGTCGAAACCGCGGACGTACCCCTTGGGTTTGGTCTTGCTCGTCGGCGAGCCGCCCGCCAGGTGTGCCGCGCCGACGACGATCACGTTATTGCCGATAATCGGGGCGGAATGAAGTCCGATCTCGCCCGTCACCGGATCCAGCACCTGATCGTTGTCGGCCTTCAAATCGACCACGCCGTCCTTCCCGAAGGTCGACACGGGCGCGCCCGTCTTGGCATTGAGCGCCACCATCTGATAGCCCGTCGTGACAAAGACGATGCGCTGGTCGTTTCGGCCGTCGGTCCAGTACGCCAATCCGCGACCCGACAGCTTACGCGGCGCTGATTCTCCACGTTGACCTTCGTCGATGGCGTACTTCCACAGGAGCTCGCCCGTTTCGGCGTTCACGGCGACCGCGGAACGCCGGGTCCCGGCCGTGAAATACATCACGCCGTTCACCATCAGCGGGGTCACCTGCAGGTTGTTCTCGGGGCGGGGACCGAGATTATCGGTCCGGAAACGCCAGGCGACCTCGAGGTTGTTGAAGTTGCTTGCGTTGATCTGGTCGAGCGCGGAGTAGCGCGTGCTCGCGAGATCCCCGCCATAGGTGCGCCACTCGCCTTTTTGGGTCCCCGACTGACCCATGGCGGGCAGCGTCGCCCAGATCATGAGTGCGGTGAGCGGGCTGATTCGCACCGCCCAGCGCCAGATACTCGTCATACTTGTGCCCTCGCTCATATCTTGGAAGACACCGATGGAACGGCCCGCCCGGCGAAACGTGTGCCCGGTCCGCGTCACACATTATAGGAGGTTGCTACGGTGAGATCGAGGGAGAGCGGAACAGGGAGCTTCCGATGCGCTAAGACGACGAGGCGCTCGCTTGGACGAGGTGTGTCCCTACGAGGGGGCGCTTCCAGCCGACGCTGCACCAGTGCCTCGGTGATCCGCGAGGCCGCGGAAGGCCGGCTCGACGCGCGGCTGTTCACCAGCCAAGTGCAATGCCAGCACCTGTTTGAAATCGCCCGCGTGGCTTGGCGTGATTGAAGAGGCGCCGGCCGCTGACCCCTGCGCCAGCTCGGGTATCATGTCGTCCCGATGCCGACACCCGACGCGATTAGCTTCCGGGGTTTGCGCGTGCTCTCTTTCGAGAGCCGCCGCTCGACCGAGCTAGCCGCCCTCATCGCCACGTACGGCGGCCAGCCCATCGTCGCGCCGGCTCTCCGCGAAATACCGCTCGACTCCAATCCGGCCGCGCTGGACTTTGCCAATGCGCTGATGCGCGACGAGTACGACATCGTCATTTTTTTGACCGGCGTGGGCACGCGCGGGCTGGTCAGCATGATCGAGCGCACGTACGCTCGAGAGGCCTTCATCGCCGCGCTTGCACGCACGAAGGTTGTCGTGCGCGGTCCGAAGCCGCTCGCGGTCCTGCGGGAGCTGCACGTACCGATCTGGGTCGCCGCGCCAGAGCCGAACACCTGGCGCGATGTCGTCGCAGCGATTGAGCAGCGGTCAATGGAACAACCGGTCAGAGGCGCGCGGATCGCGGTGCAGGAATACGGCGTCTCCAATACGGAGCTCCTCGACGAGCTTCGCGCTGGCGGCGCTCAGGTGACGCCCGTTCCCGTATATCGATGGGCACTGCCCGACGACGTGACACCGCTGAAGAACGCGGTGACGGCGATGAGTCGCGGCGAAGTGGACGTCATCGTCTTTACGACCTCTGTGCAGGTCGTGCACGTGTGGCAGATCGTCGCAGAGATGCATCTCGAGGCCGACGTGCGGCGGGAACTCCCGCGTACCGTGATCGCGTCGATCGGTCCGACGACCTCCGGCGAGCTGAAACGCCATGGCCTGGTGGCGGATCTCGAGGCGTCGCATCCGCGGATCGGTGCCTTGGTGAGAGATGCGGCGGAACGGTCCGCAGAACTGCTCCTGGCAAAGCGGAGCCACGGACTTCAGGACGACCATCCGCGGACAGATGGCGACACTTGACACCGCCCTGCCTGGGCAGCCTTCACGCAATGCTTGGTCAGAATCCGCTCGCTGAGGCCAAAAGGGCTTGGTGTCGCTTCTCCAACGTCGCCGAGAATACGGCTTCTAGAGGTCAGCGCATCACGTTGACGGTCACGTTCTCGAACGTGAACAGCGATCCGTCGCTGGCGACAGCACGAAGGACGTAGGCGCCCGGCTCCTGGAACGTGGCTCGCGTCTCCCACCTCCCGTCCCTCGGCGGCTCGGGAATGATGTACGGCGGCGACCACGGCGAGTTCGCGTAGGCGCGCGAGTCGGTCCACGTCTTCAGCTGGTCGGGGGTGAAGGTCACCGCCGCGGCCTTGCCCCGGTAGACGATCCACGACAGCCGCAGGCCTGGTCCGCTTTGCGGAGAAGTCGTCACAGGTGGTCTGTACACGGTCTCCGCGGCGTTCGCATCGCCGGATTGTGCGCGCGTATTCGGTTTGTAGATCTTGCCGTTGGCGGGCTTCACTCGCAATCCGGGCTGCGGTTTACCGTCTCGTCTGGGCGGCAGGTTATCGGGATCGCCTGCGATGGCGACCAGGGTCAACGGCTCGCCTACCTTCACGCTCCGTTGTTTCGCCCCCTGCACCTCGAGATCTGGTGGAATGTTATCGCGAAGCTCGTCGCGCGTGCTGCCGAGATCCCCGCCGACTTCGAGGGAGATCACCTGGTTGTCGATCTGGTAGTCGGTCTTGAGCGACGCGTACGCGCGCTCCGTCACCCCGTTGGTCGTCAGTGTCCAGATGAACTCCTTCTCGCCGAAATCCTTGGGCACGCGGATCGTGAACAGGAACGGGTTGCGCCGTGGATAAAAGTGTGTCGGCTGGCCTTGGTCGGGACCTCCAGGCGCGATGGCGTTGTCCGGGCCGATCGGCACGTCGAACTCCTCGAGCCAGTTCGAGTTCATGTAGCCGAAGTACAACGTGAACGAGCCGTCGTCGTTGGGTGTCCAGCCCTCGTAGGAGGGCGACACGCTCTGCCCTTTCGAGTACGTGAATCTGGTCTGCGCTCCAGCGGGCTGGAACAGCAGCAGCGCCGCCAACGCCGCGAGCAGCGGCCGCATCACTGAATTCCTTGCGCTGTAATCCGCTGCGGCGGCGCCAGCGGCGGCGCCCAGCACAACGGGCAGCCGATATCGTAGTCGTTCCTGTTCTTCATGTTGGCCCGCCGCTTGGCCATCTCGGCCTGGAACTGTTCCTCGGTGAGCGACACCGAATAGCCAAGGTTGATGAACATGTTGGCCACCGACCGCCGGCCGCCGCCCGCCCAGTTTCTGGCGTCGGCGAGATTCCGGTTAGCGGGCGTGGTGTCCAGGAAGCCAATGATGTGAACGATGGTCCCCTTCGGCAGCAGCGGCGCGGCATCGTCCGCATAGGTGTACTGCTTGACCCAGTTGTGGTCGTATCCCACGCAGTTGAGCGTCTGGATGTTCTGGCCCCAGATCGCCTCCATGCACATACGCACGCCGGGCGCGTGCATGTGCGGCTCGAACGAAACGATCTTGGTGTGCTCCTGCAGCGTGGCATACGCGTGCAGTTGCTGATTCGCCTGATTCGGCCTCACATCAATGTCGATGCCATTGCCCAGTCGCAGGCTCGCGCGGCGGTAGAACGGTCTGTACTCCTTCGGGAAGAACTTGAAACCGAACTCCAGATGCGCTCTTGTCTCGCGGCCATTCGAGTGGAGATGGTAATTGTGGAGATCCAAGGCCGAATTCGCCTGCAGGAGCCTGCCGGCTTCGGGCGGAAAGATATCGGCGTTGCGTCCGACCTCGTGAACGGGCCACGAGTTTTCGTCGGTAGGGGCCGCATCCCGATCGCGCTCGTCCAGCACGACGGTCGAATATGCCATGTGGTGGAACCCCCACCTGGCGCCCACGGTCTTGGCGGCACCGCCGCTGGGAATGTCGTTGATCTCTCGAACCTCAACGGCGGCCACGTATCGGTCTTCGGTGAGCCCCGTCGGCACGAGCCCGAGCGATCCCCACTTGTCGGGACCCACAGCCCGAATGGTCGTTTCCGATGATCGCAGCACGAGATCGGGTTGCCCTATCGTCCACCCGCCGGTGTCATCGAAACCGAGTGGCGGCGGCATGTCCGCCGGATTCCCGCGTGGTGCGCCGTTGTCGGCCCATGTCGCGATCTTCACGACCTCCTCGTCGCTCAGTGACGGGTCGTCCTTGAATTTCTGGATCCCGATATTCTTCTCGATGAACCAGGGCGGCATCGCCCCCCGCTGCGACCGAAGGCCGGTCCGCGTTTTGATGGACCGGGCCCACGGACGTACCTCCTCATAGGTGATCAGCGACATCGGGGCCACCGAGTTGGGCCGATGGCACTTCTGACAACTCCGCTGCAGGATGGGCGCAATATCCTTCGTGAAGGTCACGGCATTTGAGGCTTCGGTCGACTGCTGGCTCGCCGCGACCGGCGTGAGGAGACCAACGACTGCCGCGACGGGGAAAACGATGCGGAGTCTGAGGTGCATGGCACGCTCCTTCAGAGAAGTCTGGACTGTGCAGAAACTACTCCCCGCCAGGGTGATAGTCAACACATTGCAGCGGGGTTCGGGTTCATTTGAGCTTTTCACCAACACCTTCGAGTTCCGGCCGCTCTGTTCGTATTGCTCCCGGCGAACGGCCGGCAAGTCCTCGGGGAGTGCCTTCCAGAAAGCCGCCCTTGGACTGGAAATAGGTGAAGGCCTGCCGACAGCGCCAGCAATTGAGCCAGACCCCCCTCGCGCGCCCTGCGCTTCACCAATTCGTCTGCCTCAACGGCCTGCTTGGTCAGTGACTGAATGGCCCGCACATCTTTTTCTTCGCGGGCCGAGTGTTCTCGTACTCGTTCGCATAGATCAGCTTTGCGCACGCGGCCCCACCGGATTCCAACGAGCCGAACGCGCGGCTTATGGCTGCGGCAGACCGAAGGCGAGGATGGTACTGCCACCAGCGATCGCGACGTACTGCAGGCCTCCGGCGAGATAGGTGAGAGGCGTGGAGCTGACAATCGTCTTCATCGTGATCTTGGACAGTTGTTTTCCTGAAGTCGCGTCCAGCGTATAGAACTCACGACCGATGGCTTGGAACAACACGTCTCCCGCGGTCACGACCAGGCCGCCGTTTGTCGCTCCCGGGAATTGCGCAACCCACGCCAGCTCTCCTGTGGCAGGGTCGTACGCCGCAATATTCTGCGTGGGCGTCACACCCGTGCGGCCCTCCTCGGCAATGTTCTGAAGATGACCGGGAGCTCCGGGGCCGGGCTTCAATGACGTGCCGACGGGCTTCGCTTTGATCGACCACGCATCGTTCTTGCCCGTGACGTACAACCACTTCGTGCGCGGGCTGAACGACGACGAGCCGCGATTCGGTCCGCCCTGGAGTCCAGGCGCCACGATAATGAACTCATTCACCTGATAAGGATGAAAGATCGGGCGACGCCGCTTCGCCAATTCGGGATCCTGCACGTTCGGCGGGTATGTTGCGCAAAACGGCGTCTGTGGCACGTTTCTGGCCGTGTACGGAATCGGCTGCGTCGGCCAGACCTCTTCGCCCGGCATGTCCGTCGTGGTCGGAACCGCTGTTTCGACGATCGGGAAGATCGGCTCGCCGGTCTCTCTATTCAGCGCATACACATAACAGACTTTTGCGAGCGACGCGAGCGCCTTGATCGGCTTGCCATTCACGTGGACGTCGAACAGCGTCGGGCCGGTCATCAGATCCCAGTCCCAAATATCGTGGTGAATGACTTGGCGATGCCACCGCAGCTTGCCCGTCTCGAGGTCCAGCGCCAGGATCGAATTGGTGAACAGATTGATTCCCTTGCGGGATGAGCCGTCATAATTTGGCGACGGGTTCGAAATGTTCACGTAGAGCAGGCCAAGCTCGAGATCGAGCGCGGGCTGCGTCCAGACGCCACCGCCCTGCCGAATCGGTCCGCTCCACGTGTCTTTCGCAAGGTCCCAGCCATCGTCTTCCGGACGCTGCGGAATGGCGCGGAAGACCCATTTGATCCTTCCGGTGCTCGCATCCATCGCCACGACGAGGCCGCCGGTAATCAAACTGTCGGCCTGCGCAAGCCCCAGGTAGATGGTGCCCCGCGCGTACGTCGCAGCAGAGGCGATCATGTAGCCAAGTGATTCCGCGCTGGCGGCCTGCGGGCCTCTATTCCGATCCTTGAACTCGAGCGCGCGGTCGGCGACGCGGACAATCCCGTTGTCGCCGAACGATTCGATGAGCTTCCCGCTCGTCGCGTTGACGGCATACAGGGCCGTGCGCCCGGCGGCGTAGATTCTGCCGTCAGCGTAGAGCGGGCCGCGGCCCCCAGGGTCGACCTCAGTGCTGCGGACCACTTCAGTCCAGAGTTGTTTGCCCGTTGCGGCGTCGAGCGCGAAAAGGGTTGCACCCGAGTTGACATACATCACGCCACCTACGACGAGCGGCGTCGCCGAGCCGACGCTCGTCTTGTTCGGCAGATCGAATGACCATTGGAGAGTCAGGGCACTTGCGTTCGACCTGGTGATCCGGTCGACCGTCGAGTAACGACCGTTGTGCAGATCGAGATTATGGAGAGGCCAGTCGCCGGCCGTGATCGCGGGCGCCGGCTGCTCGATGTCTCGCTGCGCCAACGTGGGAGGGATCTGCCAAGAGACGACGCAGACGGTGACGACCAGTACGGCGGTGATCGTGGAACTGGTGACAGGTCGGGTTGCGTCACTCATCGGTTACCCTCCCTCGACTTGCGGCCAAGCGAGTATAACGTCGGTTCGGCAGGTTGATCGGCCGTAGACGTCGGATTACCGTCCGGCGGGGAGCGGTTTCGCGGCAGGCGCGCCTGGCAGGGGCGAAAGCGATCGTATCGACAAAGACCTTATCCGGCGGTAGAATCTGGCCGGATGTCCACATCTTTTCGGACCGCCACCGGAACGGCCGTTGTGCTGGCTGCTCTCGCCCTGAGCGCGACACGCGCCGCCACGCAAGCGCCGAGCGCTCCCGCGCGAGGGCCAGACGGCCATCCCAGGCTCGATGGGATCTGGCAGGCCTTCAACACCGCCAACTGGGACATCCAGGATCATTCGCAGAGGCCCGGCCCGACCGCGGTCGGCGCGCTGCTCGCGGCGCCAGGCGGCGTCGGCGTGGTCGAGGGCAACGAGATTCCGTATCAACCATGGGCGGCCGCGAAGAAGAAGGAACACTTCAGCCGGCGCTGGACGGACGACCCCGAGATCAAGTGCTATCTGCCCGGCGTCCCGCGCGCGACCTACATGCCGTATCCGTTTCAGATCGTTCAGGGGACGAACAAGATCATGTTGCTCTACGCCTTCGCCGCGGGCGTGCGGACCATCAACATGGAGCAAGATTCCGCCGAGCCCCGTCGACACCTGGATGGGCCATTCGGTGGGACGATGGGAAGGGGACGCGTTGGTGGTGGACGTCACGAGCCAGAACGATCAGACGTGGTTCGATCGCGCCGGCAACTTTCACAGCGACGCGCTCCACGTTGTCGAGCGCTATACCTTGATCGACCCGTCTCACATGAACTACGAGGCGACCATCGAGGATCCGGAAGTGTTCACACGTCCGTGGAAGATCAGCATGCCGCTCTATCGGAACATCGACAAGCGCGCGCAGTTGGTGAACTACAAGTGCGTGGAGTTCTCGGAAGAGATCCTGTATGGCCACCTGCGCAAGAAGCCGAATCCCTGATGGCGTTCGACACCCTGGTCGCGTCGGCGCCACGACTCGACGATTGGCTGACAAGAAGTGGGGGATGGATATGAGAGGTCGATATGTTGCGTGCCTCGGGCTGGCGGGGATGCTGTGGCTTGCGGCGCAACCGGCCGATGCCCAGACGTCCTCGGGCAATAAGAAGAGCGCGGCCGTGCCTCGGACGCCGTGGGGGCATCCCGATCTTCAGGGGATCTGGACGACCGATGCGGAACAGGGTGTTCCAATCGAGCGGCCTGCTGAGTTTGGCGACCGGCCGCTCCTGAACGAGCGCGAGCTGGCCAAGCGCGACGCGGAGCTCAAGAAGCGTGCGCGCGACGACAAGGAAGATCGCGTCGAGCTCGGTAAGACCACAGGCGAGGGGTCGAAGGTGCAGTCGGGCGATGGACCGGAGCACTGGTACGAGATGGGCAAGAACATCTCGCCGCGTACGTCGCTCGTCCTCGATCCGCCGAACGGGCGCATTCCGCCTTACACGCCAGAGGGGAAGAAGCGGCTCGCCGTGCAGAACGACAAGGGCAGCTTCCGGAACAACAGCACGGGTCCCTGGGATGGACCGGAAGATCTGGATCTGCGGGACCGCTGCATCACGCGCGGCCTACCGCGCACCTGGTTTCCGAGCGCCTACAACAACGGATTCCAGATCGTCCAGACTCCCGACAACGTCGTCGTCTACTACGAGCGACTCCACGAGGCGCGCGTGATTCCGCTCGACGGCCGTCCACATGCGGGCCCCCAGGTGCGAGAGTACACGGGCGATTCTCGCGGGCGTTGGGAGGGGGACACCCTCGTCGTGGACGTGACCAATTTCTCCGACAAGTCCGAGTTCTACGGTTCCGCCGAGAATCTGCACGTCACCGAACGCTATACGCGCGTTGGCGATGCGATCGAGGTGAGGTTCACCGTCGAGGATTCGACGACCTGGACGAAACCCTGGACGGCGATGGTCACCGGCCGCAAGGATCCCGACTATTGGCAGATCTTCGAGTACGCGTGCCACGAGGGGAACTACGGGCTGCGCAATATCCTCAGCGGCGCCCGCGCGCAGGACAAGGCCGACCAGGAAGCTGCCAGGAAGACTTCGTCGAAGCAGTAAAGACGAGGGGCGTGCGCACGGTCAGGGTCGAGCGCTTCTTGTTGGCGCTGTGAACGAGTTAGTGGATTCGCCATCGTGAAGTGCTGACGACCCTGACGTCGTCCACAAACACGCGATCCAATGGAACGAGGCCGGCGTGATTGACACTGCGCCGGCGGTTCCTCTGGCCCACTCGGAATCTTGCCGCTCCGTCGGATAGACGCCCCACTTCCGACGGTACGTCCCTATATCACGGACCGGACCTCAAGGCTCCACAGACCCTCGGCCGAGCAATGAGACACGACGCGATCGGGCCGCGGCATGATCGTCGGCTCGGCTGTGAGAACTGGGACAAGACGACTGCGGGATTCTTGCGTATATATTCCAGAGTATACTTGGCAATATACTGCGAGGCCAGATGGGAAAGCCGTTGATGATCCAAGAGGACGATAACCGGCGAATCGAGGAGCTCAAGAGGCGGCTCAGCGCTCGCAGCAAGGTGGACGTTGTTCGGGCGGGGCTCACGTTGCTGGAGCGCGAGGCCGAACGGCAGGCGCGAGTCGAGCGTTGGCGGCGCGCCGCACGGTTGGCCGGTCCGAGTAGTCGTGCGGTCAATGCTGAGTTCCGTATGCATTCCAGGTTGAAGAAGGTGTGACCACGGTTCCGCGGCGGTGGCACGTCTACGTCGTTGACCTCGAACCCCGCGTGGGAACCAAGCCCGGCAAACAGCGGCCCTGTGTCGCGATTCAACCGACGGAGTTTGCGGAAGCCGGGCTGGACGGCACCGTCGTTCTGCCGCTGACGAGGAACGTTGTTCACGGCGCCGCGTTCCCCCTGCGCGTGCGTGTGCACAAAGGTACCGCCGGCTTAGGGAGCGACAGCGACATCCTCGTCGACCAGATGCTTGCATGGGACAACACGCTGTTTCGGCGCGAACTCGGGGTGCTGCCTGACGGTTTACAAGAGGAGGTGAGAGCGGCCCTCCGCGAGTTCCTCGATCTCTAACCGAAAGCTGTGTAGGGTGCATTCTGAATCCCGGCCAACACCCACGCTTTCGCGCTCTTGAACGTAGCGCTTCGCCACGGCGCTTGCGTCGAAGTACCGAATCAGAACCGATCCTCGCGATCCTCGCCGATCGCATCCCCAGCCGATCCGCCGCGGCTGTGGATTGGTCGGAACGCCGGCAGACCGTCACGGGTCGGCAGCGTCACGGTTCCCTTCGTGGACAGCTTGAGAAGCGCTGAAGGCAGTGAGTCGTGGGAGGGGAGTGGTCGCAGCTCTGCGACGGGCTCACCACGGTCAGTCACGACCAACGTCCGTCCTTCTCGAACACGCTGAAGGTATGTCCCGAGGTGGGTCTTCAGCTCGCGCGCGCCGAGACATTGCGTGCCATGTAGTCATTGTGACCACATTGAGTGGTGGGGTGTCAAAATGCTGTCGCCACGACGCATTGGCTGGACTCTCACGTGAAGGTGGTTCCCGGTGGAGGTTATGACGGTCGAGCGTCCAGACGCGTTCCTCGGGATAGTACACACTGATCAGGAGATTCACGTCCGAGGCTATCGACATCATCGGCCGAATGGCCGCGAAGGGGCATGTTGTCCAACGGTTGGTTTCGATCTGCGCTGTCATTGAAGATGCGACGAGTCGTGGTGGTTGGCGGGATAGGGCTATTCATGCAACCGGCCGCCGCGATGGCGCAATCGGCGCCGCCACAGAATCCGCCACCGGCCAATCCTCCGATCTTCAAGGTGGAAGTGATCGAAGCGACCCCGTTGCCAGGGTTGGACCTCAAACTGGATCAAGTTCCGGCTCCCGTCCAGACAGCCGAGGGTGCCGACATCGAGGCCAGTGGCACGCTCGACTTGTCCGATTTTCTCAATCGCCGATTCAACGGGGTGTTCGTCAACGAAATGCAAAACAATCCGTTCCAGCCCGATCTGAACTACCGAGGGTACACAGCGTCGCCGGTGCTCGGCACACCTCAAGGGTTATCGATCTATATGGATGGCGTGCGCCTCAACCAGCCGTTTGGCGACGTGGTCAGCTGGGATCTGATTCCGCGCTTGGCCATCGGATCGATGACGCTCATGCCAGGCTCCAATCCCTTGTTCGGCCTGAACACGCTCGGCGGGGCGTTGTCCATCCAGACCAAGGACGGTCGGAGCAATCCGGGAACGACCGTTCGCGCGATCTACGGCAGCCATGTCCGTCGAGCGGTTGAGTTCGAGCACGGCGGGAGTCGGTCGACAGGGCTCAACTGGTACGTGGCGGGCAATCTGTTTGCGGAAGATGGGTGGCGGGACGATTCGCCGTCAGATGTCGGCCAGCTCTTCGGAAAACTGGGCCGGCATCAAGACAACAGCGACACCGCGCTCTCCTTTGCATACGCCGACAACTCGCTGGCCGGCAACGGACTGCAGGAACAACGATTCCTTGCTCGCGACTTCGCGAGCGTCTACACCAAGCCAGACGAGACCGACAATCGCTCTCTCTTGTTCAATCTGACGACTCGGCACGATTGGAGCCGGACTCTGACATTCACCGGCAATGGGTACTATCGACGCATTCGAACGAACACGTTCAATGGGGACATCAACGACGACTCCCTCGACCAAGCGGTCTACCAGCCCACCGCGGCCGATCAGCTGGCACTCGCGGCTGCTGGTTACACGGGATTTCCCACGAGCGGCGAGAACGCCTCCAATACCCCGTTTCCGTACTGGCGCTGCATTGGCAACGTCCTGCGTCAGGACGAACCGGGCAAGAAATGCAACGGGTTACTGAATCGGAGCGACACGCTTCAGCACAACTACGGTGTATCCGGACAAGTCACGCGGCGGGACTGGCTGACGAAAGGCAACACGCTCACCGTGGGCGCAGGCTATGACGGCGGTCGCTCGTCCTTTGATCAATCGACACAGCTCGCGTACCTGAATCCCGATCGAGGTCTCACCGGCTTGGATGCGTACGCGGACGGCGTGACCGGTGGGAACGTCGATGGTGAGCCTTACGACAATCGGGTGGGTCTTGATGGCCATGTGAATACTGGAAGCGTGTTTGCGTCCGACGTGTGGACGGTGCACGAGGTCTGGAACGTCACGCTGTCGGCACGATTCAACCGGACCGGCATCAATAACATCGATCGGATCAATCCTGGCGGTGGACCCGGCTCGCTGGACGGTGAACACGCGTACAGCCGGCTCAACCCCGCGGCCGGTGTGACCTTCAGTCCGATCCGCGATCTGAACCTCTATGCGGGTTACAGCGAGGGAAGCCGGGCACCGACCTCACTTGAGCTGGGTTGCGCGGATCCGACGCAGCCGTGCAAATTGCCGAACGCTCTGGCAGGCGATCCACCCCTGAATCAGGTGGTGACTCGAACGGCAGAGGTCGGTGTGCGTGGCACACGCGGAAGCCTTTCGTGGAATGCCGGATTCTTTCACGCGAACAATTCGGACGACATCCTCTTTGTCGCGTCCGAGCAAACCGGGTTTGGATATTTCAAGAATTTCGGCAGCACCCGTCGCCAGGGGATCGAGCTCGGGATCAACGCTCGAAAGGGGCGCGTGAGCGGTGGTGCCGGTTACACCTGGCTCAACGCGACGTTTCAGAGTGCCGAGACGATCGATGGAACAGGGAACAGCACCAATGACGCCGCGGCCGCCGGCGGCAAGGGTCTCGAGGGGACCATCGACATCGAGCCAGGTGACCACATCCCGCTCATTCCCCGGCACATGCTGAAAGTGTTTGCTGATGTCCAGATTGGACCGAAGCTTACCGTCGATCTCGATCTGATCGCCGCGTCAGGCGTGTACGCACGGGGAAACGAAAACAACGTGAGTCAGCCGGATGGGACCTACTATCTCGGACCTGGTTCAACACCGGCGTACGGGATTGTGAACCTCGGAGCGCGCTACGATCTCACCAAGTGGCTTCAGGTGATCGCGCAGATCAATAACCTGTTCGACGCACACTACTACACGGCGGCACAGCTGCAGGGCACCGGATTTACCAGTGCGGGCAATTACATCGCGAGGCCGCTCCCGGCAATTGGGGGCGAGTTCCCCGTTCAGCAAGCGACGTTCTACGCGCCGGGCGCGCCAAGGACGTACTGGATTGGCACGCGCGCGACGTTCTAATTGCCCAGTTGAGATCCCGTCGGATTGGGTCTCAGTTCGGAGAACCCAGCCATACCTGGGCTCTGTCCTAGGCCGCCGGATCAGCCAGGGTGCACCAAGTTAGGACCGCAAATCCTGGCGTCCCCTCAATAGGTTGACAATGTGACCAGTAGTACGTATAGTGACCGCTAGTCACATGGGCATTCAAGATCGCAAAGCTCGAGAGTTCCAGCGTCGCGAGGACGACATTCTCCAAGCAGCACTCGCCTTGTCGAACCGTGACGACTGGCAAGCCGTCACAATCGACCAAATCGCCCAGAAGGCCGAAATTGGGAAGGGCACGGTCTACAAGCATTTCCCGAGCAAGGACGACATCTACGCGCGTCTCGCCGTCACCTTCCACCGACTCGTCTTGCAGCGATTGAAGGCGATCGATCCGGCACTGCCGACGCTGGAGAAGCTTCGCGAAATCGTGAAGGTGTTTTGGGAGATGTACAGCCGGCACCTCGAGTATCAGCGGGTGGTGGACTACTGCCAGCGGCCAGACTTTCAGCGGTCGGTGAGCGCCGAGACGCGGCGCGTGATGCAAGCCGCCGACGGGGGGATGACCGAGGTGATCCACGGTCTCGTTCAGCAGGGCATCGCGGAAGGCGTGCTGCCGAACCGCCCCCTGCCGCTGATGTTGTTTGGTGCGCAAGCGGCCCTGACGGGCGCGGTGAAGCTCCTCTGGATCGGCTGCTTGTCCGGGCCGAAGGACCCGTACCTCGATGAGCTCACGGCGTTCATTCTCGCTGGCCTGACGCGCCACGCGCCAACGTCGTCGCGGTTGAAGAAGCCGGCCTAAATTTTTTTGTCGCAGATATGACCAGTAGTCACACTACGGATGATAGTCACATTGTAGGGAGGTAGTGATGAGAACGTTCGAAATGCTGCTATGGATGGTGAGCTCAGCGTGGGGCGCGTGGTGGGTGGTTCGGCACCCGGACCGCGGAATCAACGCGGGATTCGCATCGGCATCGCTGCTGATCGCCGCGCTCCACGTGGCGATCGAGGGTGCGCGGTTTCACATGGTCCCGACCTATGTGCTCATGGCAGGCTTATTCGCGCTAGCGGTGCGGCGAGCCAGGTCTGGGAGTGACCAACAGCGATCGCGTCGTTGGGCTCGAGTGGCCGTCGGCATGCCAGTCGCGGCATGGATCGCCGCGGCCGTCGCGCTTCCCATGCTCTTCCCAGTCTTCAGCTACGAAAAGCCGAGCGGTCCGTACGCGGTCGGCACTGCGGAATACGAGCTGAAGGATGATGTCCGAAACCGGGGTCTGGTCATTCAGGCGTGGTACCCGATCGCGCCCGGCGCGAAAGGTGCGCCGACGGGAATCACGTCCCGCCCGGACCTGTTGGAGGCTGCGTACGCCTCGTTCACCGGCCTCCCGAAGCCGCTGTTCGACAACCTTCGCTTGGTCAAGACGCACGCCATCCAGAACGCGCCGATGGCTCGCAACCGCGACCGATTTCCCGTCGTGCTGTTTTCGCACGGGCCGTTGAGCGCCAACCGTTCACAGAGCGTGTTTCAGATGGAAGCGCTGGCGAGTCGAGGCTTCATTGTCGTGGCCATCGACCACACGGGATATGCGTCGACGACGATCTTTCCAGATGGACATGCGGTGCCGGCGGACCCAAACGCCGCCTGGCCGGTGTTCGTCGATGCGAAGTCAACGGCGATGCTGAAAACCTGGGTGGCCGACGTGCGGTTTGTCATCGATCGGCTCGAGTCGCTGAATGAGCGCGATTCGAGCGGCCTGCTGGCGGGGCGGATGGACCTGTCGCGGATCGGATACGTAGGCGCGTCGTTCGGAGGATCAGTCGTCGTCCAGACACTGCTAGAGGAGCCGCGGATCCAAGCTGGCGTGGCCGAGGACGGCAAGCCCTATTTCTTCGACCAGACACTGACCGACCTTCGTCGGCCCCTGATGTATATGCAGTCGGCGGCGCCGTACATCACGTCGACCGACGCGCAACTCGCCAAGTGGGGCCTGACGGTCGCTCGATTCAAGGTCGCCGAGCAGGACCACTATGCGAGGCAGATGCGGCTGTTCGGCGGTGCAAACGGCCCGATGTACAACGTGTACATCCGCCGCACGAATCACGTGACGTTCTCCGATCTGTATCTCATCATCGGATTCCCCGATTCCGAGCTCATGAACATCCGACGGGCGCACAGAATCATCAACGACTACACCGTCGCCTTCTTCGATCGGTATCTCAATGGCGCGTCCAATCCACTCGTCGACGGACACACACCCGGTCCCTATCAAGAGGTCACCGTCGCCTCCCGCAATGTGCGGTCCGTGGCACAATTTGCCGAAAACGAGAGCGGGCGATGAAGGTCGCGACTAGTTTGTTTGGGTGGTGCTCACGAGGTTGACCTGGTATCCAAGCATTCCGGAAGCGACCGATCGGGTAGGGTCGAAACATGCCTCAGCTCAAACCCCGATTGACGGTCCGTGCGATCAGGCCGCTCGTGTCTGGCCTACGCCAGTCCGGACACGACGCGGCACCGATTCTCAGTGCGGTTGGGATCGATGAGGCGATGTTGAGCGACCCGGACGGTCGGGTGCCCACAAGCGTGGCGATGGCTCTTCTGGCCCGGGCGGTTGAGCACACCGGTGACGTCAACCTCGGCCTGCACCTCGCGGAGCACGCTGAACTCGGTTCCTTCGACGTCCACTTCTATGCGATGGCGTCAAGCCCGACGCTGCGCGCGGCGTACGAGCGTCTGTGCCGCTACCAGCGCTTGATTCACGACACCAGCCGGGTTGACTTGGAGATCGGAGGTCAGCGGCGGTGCTTCGCCACCAGCTTGCTGGCGGCAAGCCGGCGCCGCGCCAGACAGCAGAATTTTTGTTGACGGCGTGGGTGCGCGCCGGCCGGGTCGTGACGGGCGTCGACTGGACACGCCAGGAAGTCCACTTTCCCCACCCCGTTCGCCGGATTCCAGCGGGCCGCCCCCCTGGCCTTGCGCGCGCATTCCCCTACGCGCTAGTCTCCTGCGTACGAAACGTTAGTACATGAATTCACTGTACTTCGGCGCGGGAAATCGGTACGGTGAGGCATGTTCATGCCCACCATGTGCGTGGTGCTGCCCGCCGCGGACCGCGCGCAATTGGCGCACGTGGTCGCGAATGGCAACACGCCGCAGAAACTGGCCGTTCGGGCCACCATCCTGCTGATGCTGGCCGATCAGGTGCGGCCCTCGCATATTGCGACGCGATTGGCCCTGAGCCGGAATCACGTGCATTACTGGATGCGGCGGTACGTGGCCGCCGGCGTCGGCGGCGTGCTGCACGATGCGCCGCGGCCCGGTCGCCGGAAACGGATCACGGCCGAGCAGGTCGCCACCATTGTGGACGCCACCCTCAGGACCCGGCCGCCTGCGGCGACGCACTGGAGCACGCGCACGATGGCAAAGGCGCAAGGGATCAGTGAAGGGATGGTCCGGCGCATCTGGCATCAACATGGATTGCAGCCGCATCGGGTGACCCGATTCAAATTGTCGAAAGACCCGCGGTTTGTCGACAAGCTGCGGGATGTCGTGGGGCTGTATCTCAATCCGCCCAACAAAGCGGTGGTCTTCTGCGTCGATGAGAAGAGTGGGATTCAGGCCTTGGATCGGACGCGCCCGGTACTGCCGCTCATGCGCAAGGTGCCGGAGCGGCAAACCCACGATTACATCCGCCACGGGACCACGTGTTTGTATGCCGCGCTGCGGATCCTGGATGGCGCCGTCCTCGGGACGTGCCGCCCGAAGCGCGACACCAAAGAATTCCTGCGGTTTCTCGACCGGCTCGAGGCGGCGACGCCCGCCGACCACGCGATTCACGTCATCCTCGACAATTTGAGCACGCACAAAAGTCCACCCGTTCACCACTGGCTCGGCCGTCATCCGCGCGTCCACTTTCATTTCATTCCCACCAGCAGCTCCTGGCTCAACTTGGTCGAGCGCTGGTTCGGGGAAATCACTCGCGAGCGCATTCGCCGCGGCACCTTCGAGAGCGTCGCCGGTCTCGTGGCCGCCATCGACGGCTATCTCGCCCACTACAACACCGCGCCCCGGCGTTTCATTTGGACCAAGGACGCGGACACCATCTTGGCCAAAATTGACCGGTGTCCGAAAGTGTTAAACGCAGGAGACTAGTGTCTACCTGCCCGTACGCGTTCTTGGCACGGCGCGGCGGCGAGGCAGGAGGTAGGACACCATGGCTCTCGGGATTTACTTTGCACTGACGGGGATGACCGTCGAGAAATACGGCGAGGTCGTCAAGCGGCTGAACAAGGCTGGGGCCCAGCATCCGGCCGGACGCACCTACCACGCATCCTTTGGCACGCCGGACAAGCTGTCGGTCTTCGATGTGTGGACGTCGCAGGCGGCGTTCGACAAGTTTGGCCAGACCTTGATGCCGATTCTGCAGCAGGTTGGTGTCGATCCAGGTCAGCCGAGCGTGATGGAGATCCACAACACGATCACCCCGCCGGCGAAAGCGCGGCCTGCAAAGGCACGCGCCAAAGCCAAGCCGGCCGCGGCCCGTCGGCGTGCGCGGCCCCGCAAGGGGCGGTGACGCCGGAGGCGGATCAGCGACTGCAAGGTGCGCGAAGACGAAGCACGGCGATATCTGACCGATCTTGACTGGCGAGTCTCCGGTTCGTACTTCGAGGCTTGTAACTGCGATGCGATCTGTCCCTGCCGGCGCCAGGGAGGCCGCAAGCTGACGACTGGTTCCACCTACGGCGTGTGTGATTTCGCGCTCTCATGGCGCATCAGGTGGCCGACGATCCCTTGCGGTGGAAGGTCCACGGCCGGTGCGGCTTTACGTCGGACTTCGACTATGCGTCGGATGCTACATGAGAGGCGTCTAAGGAGCCGCGCTGACCGCCTTCGTTCTGCTCGAGAAGATCGGGCCGGCCGGCACCATCGTGTGGCGCGTGGCAGGCGCAGCCATGGCGCTCGTCTGGATTGTCTTGATCGTCGCGAAGGTCTGACCGCCGCGATTCGCTAGGTCCGGTTCCCTCCACGACCACGTTGTTCGCGCATGGCGCCAACGCTGGAATACGTCGAGACACAATACGGCACCAGCACCGTTAACGCGATGCGCACACCTCGCCCGAGCGAGAAATCGCCCCGCAAGAGGGCATCGCCGTGATTGATGGCCACAAGCACGGTGCCGACCACGACGGCAACGGCAAACGCCCGCCGCACGACCGATGGACTCGTCGCCAATCGAAGCCATTCCATCATACGAAGGCGGCCGGCCGTTCACTGCTAGAAGGGAAACGCCGCCAGAGGCGGCTTGCTCCCCGCAGGCAGCGCAGTACGAGCCGTGTTCATCACCATCGCGAGCATCGCGTAGTAGCCCGAGAGGCTCGATGCTTCGACGATGCCGGCCTCGCCGAATTTTGCCAGCGCGCGCGCGTACGTCGCGTCGCTGACGGAGTGATTGTGCTGAAGCTCGGTGATGAGGTCGTACAGAATCGCTTCGTCCTCGGCCATCCGATCGGGGCGGCGTCCGTCCGTGATCGCGGCGATGATGTCCGACTTGAGGCCGGCCTTGATGGCCAGCGGCTGGTGCGCGTTCCACTCGTACTGTTGCGTCCAGTGACGCGCCGTGACGAGGATGACGAGCTCCGCCTGTCGCTGCTCGAGCACGCATCGCGCTTGCACGTGCTGACGCCACTTGAACGCGAGGTCCATCAGCTCGGGAACACGCAGCAGCACGCTGAATGGCCCGGTCGGTGCCGAATTGCGCGCGGCTCTGAAGTCCGCCACAGCTTTCTGCTGCGCCTCCGTCATGCGCTCGGCGGGAATAGGTGGCAGGCGCTCTTGTGCGTGCACGCTGGCGGAGAACAGCGCCACGCAGACAGACGCCGACAGGATCGCGCGGTCGGTGATCGAGCTTCGTTTCATGGCTCCCTCCTAAGGTCCTTTCCGGCGACACGATTCTGACTCAATTGCGCCCCGCGTGATGAGAGTTCCCCGCAGGATTCGCGTGCGACAGCAAGTACGGATCGCATCGACCAAGACCCTATCCGCGGACGACCACAAGGTCAAATCCATGTAGCCGCAAACAGATGTTTGGCAGTCGCGGATTGGACCCGCTTGGGCTCGTACATGCCCCTATTGGTATAGGAGCGCTCATCCTCGGGCTTGCGGTGCTCTGGTCGCGGCAGGGGACGCGCCTCCACCGAGGCACATCTTGGCGCATTGGGTGTCTAATGTTCGGCAGGAGGAGCGATGGCTATTTTCGGAAGCGTCCTCTTCGTCTTGTCCTTCGCAGCGGCAGAACAATTGCCCACGGAGCCCGCACCGCGCCAAGCGGCATGCCTTCAAGCCTTGGCCGTGAGCATCGACCGAGCCGCGGGCGAAATATGTTTTGGCGAAGAAGCCGGTCGGCTGGCAGGTGGTGCTCCGAAAGAGAGCACCCAGAGGACCCGTCAGTTGGAAACCGCAGCCGACCATTACCGCAAAGCCGTGAGCTTGTCGTCAAAAGTCGAGAACAAGGTGCGTGCGCTCGATTTACTCACACAGTCCTACGACGCCCAGCACCTGAACGATCCAAAACGGATGGAACAGGCGCTGCGTGAGCGAATCAGCCTGACACCGGACGACCTTGCCCCCGTGTATCGGCTGGCACGATTGCAGGAAGATGAAGGGCTCATCGACCTAGCGGAACAGACGTTGCTGGATGCGAGACATCAACACCCGGACGCCGTTGAGCCAAACAGGATGTTGGCGCAGTTCTATGTGCGGCGTGTCGCCACGCTGCACAAGGAAGAGTTGCAGAAGCAGCCACCGGCGGCGAGCGGTCCCGGTGAACGTGACGAGAATGGCATCTATCGTGTGGGTGGCTCGGTGGCGCAACCGTCACGATTGGATGTGCCTCAATATCCTACCGACGCACAGTCAGCCGGTATCAAAGGCGTCGTCGTTGCCGAAATCGTCATTGACCCATCCGGCAACGTGGCGGATGCGAAGATTGTTCAGTCGATACCGCTACTGGACGAAGCAGCACTTCAAGCCGTTCGCAACTGGCGCTTTGTTCCGAGCGTCGTCAACGGTGAGGCCGTTCCCGTGAGGATGAACGTCACGGTGAACTTCACGCTGCCACCAACAGCGCCATCACCACCACCGCAGCGCCGGTGACGTCGCGACTTGCGCTTCAATCAAAGCGTCGCCGACCAGCGTGCGCGGAGATCGGAGCGGTGGCGTTGAACACTACCTGCACCTCTGATTGGCCGATCATGCGTTACGATGAGCCACGGCGCGATGGCACACAGGAGCAGCTTCAAGGCGGTCGAATCCATCGGCCGCACCTTGCCCGACGTGGAAGTGACGTCCGCATGGGGTCAGCCCGCACTGAAGGTGCGCGGGAAGATGTTCGTGTGCATCGCGTCCCACAAGTCCGCCGAGCCGAACACACTGGCGGTGATGATGGACTTCGCTGACCGGGACGCGCTCATTGAAGACGACCCTGACACCTACTACCTGAAAGAGCACTACCTGAACTACCCGTGTGTTCTCGTCCGGCTGTCACGGGTGCGTGCCGACGCGCTCCGGGACCTCATCACGGGCGCGCACCGCTTCGTGGGCGCCAAGGTGCGAAGGAAGTCCGTCCGAGGTGGTGGCCGTGGAGCAGCTCGACGGCCACATCGATGATGCCTGCGGCGTTGATCGTGGTTCCGAGGATCAGGGTATTGGAAGGAACAATTGAGCGTGACAGCTCATCAATGCACAAGTTTCACTTGACGTTTCGGCTCGCGACAGCGCAGCCTTCGTAGTTCGAGGAGGACGTCATGCCACAACTGGTCTCACCGCATGAAGAGAAAGTCAAGGGCGCGAGCTTACGAAGGACACTTCCATGATTTGCTCAACGACATCGACAAGGAAGTGATGATGAAGGATATCCTGAGCTGGATCGACGCGCGGCTGTAAGCCGGTGATGTCGAAGAGAGAAGGACTGCAAAATGAGCACGATCACTGTCGGCAAAGAGAACTCCACATCGATCGATCTGTATTACGAGGACCATGGGTCGGGATCGCCGGTCGTGCTGATTCACGGGTGGCCGCTGAGCGGGGCGTCGTGGGAAAAGCAGACGGCCGCGCTCCTCGCCGCCGGGCATCGCGTGATCACCTACGATCGCCGCGGCTTCGGCCGTTCGAGCAAGCCTGGTATCGGCTACAACTACGACACGTTCGCGGCCGATCTCGACAAGCTGCTGAAGAAGCTCGATCTCAAGAAGGTCGCGCTGGTCGGGTTCTCGATGGGGTCCGGCGAGGTCACGAGATACCTCGGGAAATACGGCAGCAAGCGCGTCCGCAAAGCGGTGCTCATCGGCACGCTCGGACCGTATCTGGTCAAGGCGGCCGACAATCCGGAAGGCGTGGATGCCAAAGTGTTCGAGGGCATCAAGGCCGCGATTCGCGCGGACCGTCCGGCGTTCCTGATGGAGTTCCTGCGCAACTTCTACAACTACGACGTCACCGGCGGGAAGCTCGTGAGCGAACGCGTGCTCGAAGACAACTGGAACGTCGCCGCCGGCGCCTCCGCCATCGGGACCGTGGCGTGCGTCGACTGCTGGATCGAGGACTTCCGCAAGGACATCCCGAAGAACAACGTGCCGACGCTCATCCTGCACGGCGATGCCGACCGCATCCTGCCGCCAGATGCCACGTCCAGGAGGCAGGCCAAGATGATCAAGAACGTCAAGTTCGTCGAGCTGCCTGGCGGGCCGCACGGCGTGCTGTGGACGCACGCCGACCGAATCAACTCGGAGCTGGTGAGCTTTCTCTCGTAATCAACTCGACTGGCGTGTCGAAACGTTGTGGGCGAGCACCGGTCAGGCGACGGAAAGCCGATGCCCCGCGCCTCCCTCGGCTGGCGTTCGCCGACGTCTGTTCGCTACCGTAGCGGTGGAGGGTCACGTTCTTGATCGATCCCGATACGTCAGTGGGGTTGCAGCCCGTGGCGCCGTCTCCGAGCGAACGTCTGTTTCCGACGTTGACGGACGCGCAAGTCGCGCGGATCGCGACACGGGGGAGGCGCCGCCCGACCGCCCAGGACGAGGTGCTGGTCGAGGGCGGGGACAAGACCGCTCCGTTCTTCGTGGTCGTTCGCGGTGCGTTGCAGGTGTTCGACCTCAAACACACGCTCATCGTCACACACCGGCCCGGCCAATTCTCGGGCGAGGTCTCGATGATCACGGGCCGCAGAGCCATGGCGCGGATCCGCGTGAGCGAGCCGGGCGAAGTGGTCGAGCTCAATCGCGAACAGCTGCTCGCCCTCGTGCAGACCGACGCCGAGTTGAGCGAGATTCTCATGCGGGCGTTCATCTTGCGCCGTCTCGAGCTGATCGCGAGGGACCTCGGCGATGTCGTCGTGATTGGCTCGACCCACTGCGCCGGCACGCTGCGGGTGAAGGAGTTCCTGACGCGCAACGGCCACCCGTTTCACTACATCGACCTCGATCGCGATGCCGACGCGCAGACGCTGCTCGATCAGTTTCACGTGAGCGCGGCAGATGTGCCAGTGCTGATCTGCCGCGGCGACGCCGTGCTGCGGAATCCGAGCAACCAGAAGATCGCCGAGTGTCTCGGGTTCAACGACGCCATCGATCAGACGCGCGTCAGCGATCTGGTGATCGTCGGCGCGGGACCGGCGGGGCTGGCGGCTGCCGTGTACGGCGCGTCCGAGGGCCTCGACGTCCTCGTGCTCGAATCGAGCTCGCCCGGCGGCCAGGCTGGCTCGAGCTCCAGAATCGAAAACTATCTCGGGTTTCCGACAGGCATTTCAGGACTGGACCTGACCGGGCGCGCGTACGCGCAGGCCCAGAAGTTCGGCGCGCAGATCATGATCGCCAAAGGCGCAACCGGGCTGGCCTGCGACCGGCAGCCGTACGCGCGTGAAGATCGATGGCGGGGCGCATCTCTCGGCGCGCGCGGTGATCATCGCCACCGGGGCCGAATACCGCAGGCCGTCGCTCGAGAACCTCTCGCAGTTCGAAGGCGCGGGCGTGTACTACGGCGCGACGCCGATGGAGGCGCAGCTGTGCGCGGGCGAGGAGGTCATCGTCGTCGGCGGCGGCAATTCCGCGGGACAGGCGGCGGTGTTTCTCGCGCAGACCGCCAAGCGCGTGCACATGCTGGTTCGCGGCGACGGGTTGGCGGACACGATGTCGCGCTATCTCATTCGCCGCATCGAGGACAACCCGGCGATCGTCCTGCGCACGCGCACGGAGATCGTCGCGCTGGAAGGCAACGGGCATCTCGAACGCGTCCGGTGGCGTGACGATCGAACCGGCGGATCGAGACGAACGACATCCGGCACGTGTTCATGATGACCGGCGCGGTGCCGAACACCGGCTGGCTCGAGCGATGCCTCGTGCTCGACGACGAGGGGATTCATCAAGACAGGTCCGGACCTGTCGCACGATGATCTGGCGTCGGCGGGTTGGCCGCTGAGCAGGCCGCCCTTTCTTCTCGAAACCAGCCGACCCGGCGTTTTTGCCGTCGGCGATGTGCGGGGCGGCAACGTCAAGCGGGTCGCGTCTGCGGTCGGCGAGGGATCAATTGCCATCGCATTTGTCCATCAGGTGCTTCACCAGTGAGGACTGTACATGCCGGATCAGGGCTGCGCGCACCGCCATACGTTCCAGCGCAGGACGATTCATTTCTTCGCATCCGCCGCCTTGAATCGCAACAAGTGGTGATATCACGTCGAGATATTCCCGTTCACAAGGCACGCAGGTGCAATTGCACGCCTGGCGATCGCCACTACCAGTGGCATGGACATCGCACCTGGTCCGGTCGCACGCGAGATCGGGAATGCGCCATTTCTGATCTGACGGCTCTTCGACGAAGAGCGATGGTGCGCCGTCGTCTCGTGCCGGGGATTTGGTAACGCGTGCGAGCGAGGGCCGTGACGCGATCGCCTTGATGGATTGCTCCACGAGTCACAGTCTTGTGGCGTGAAGCCCAGTGTGCGCACCCTCTACACCAAACGAGGCAGCGGGAATCCAGCTTAGAATGATGATATGTTTCGCTACTTTTCGCTGATCGTTAAGAACAGCTTGCGCAACCGCCGTCGGAGCATCCTCACTATCGTGAGCATTGCTATTTCGCTGTGCATCCTGGGCCTGCTCGGGGCCATATACCAAGCCTTGTTCCTTGGCGAAGCAACTCCCACTCAGGCCTTGCGGCTGGTCGTCCGGCACAAGGTTTCGCTGACGCAACCAATGCCCTTCTCGTATCGCCAGAGGATCGAACGCATCCCCGGCGTGCGTGACCTCACCATCTGGGATTGGTTCGGAGGAACGTACAAGGATAGCCGCGACCCACGGAACTTCTTTGCCCGTTTCGCGACGGAACCGGATCATCTCTTCAAGGTGTATCCCGAATACATGATCCCGGAGGAACAGAGGCAGACGTTTCAGCGCGAGCGAACCGGCTGTATTGTCTCGAAGGCCCTGGCCGACAAACTCAATTTTCGCCTGGGCGATCGGATCACACTAGTTGGTGACATCTACCCGGTCACGCTCGAACTGAAGGTCGTTGGAATTTTCGACGACCCGGATCACGCTCAGACCCTGTATTTCAATCGAGAGTATCTGCGTGAGAGTCTCGGCCCCAACAATCCGCGACGGGACAACGCGGGCATGTTTATCATTCAGGCGGCCAGCGCCGCCGATGTCCCGCGCATCGCGGAAGCCGCAGACCGTGAATTCGACAACTCTCCCGCCCCCACCAAGACGGAATCAGAGCGAGCCTTCCAACTCAGTTTCGCCTCGTTCCTGGGTAACCTGAAGGTGTTCCTGATGATCATCTGTGGCGCAGTGGCGTTCACCATACTTCTGGTGTCGGCCAATACGATTTCGATGTCGGTGCGGGAGCGGATGCGCGAAGTCGGCATCCTGAAGACGCTCGGGTTCACACCGGCCGCAATCTTGGGGATCATTCTGTCCGAGGCCGGAGTGATCTCTCTTGTCGGAGGCGCGCTCGGCTGTCTTCTGGCGCAAGGAATGTGCGTCGGAGTCCGAAGCTCGCCGGCCGGTAACTTCATGCAGGGGCTGGCCACACTGAGCATGACACCGATGCTTGCGGTGTTGTGTCTGGCGGTAGCGCTGCTCATCGGGCTGGCCAGCTCTTTTATTCCTGCCTGGGGAGCATCGCGCACGCCGATTCTCGATTCCCTGCGTTACAGCGGATAGGTCCATGGCCATTCCCTTCGCCTACAACTTGCGCAACCTGGTGGTGAGAAAAACCACGACGATCATGACCGCGCTGGGGATCGCGCTGACCGTCGCGGTGCTGCTCGCGGTGTTGGCCCTGGTGGCCGGCTTGCGGACGGCCTTCGAATCCACTGGCAATCCTTTGCAGGTGCTGGTGATGCGTAAGGGCGCAACGGCCGAGCTGAGCAGCGGCATGACTCGCGAGGTCTTCCAGAATCTCAGGGCAAATCCGGGGATCGCGAAGCGGGGCGACGAGCCGATGGCTTCTTTGGAAATGGTCACGGTGATCAATTTGCCTAGCGTGGACAGCCCGCAAGGCATGAACGTCACCTTGCGGGGCCTGCTGCCCACCGGCGTTCAGATGCGCGACGATCTGAAGCTTCAGGAGGGGGTCTGGTTCAAGGCTGGCCAGCGCGAAATCGTGGTGGGTAAATCGATCGCGAAACGATATCCTGCAGCGCACCTGGGAAATCATTTGCGCTTTGGGCGGGGTGAGTGGCAGATCGTCGGTGTCATGGACGGCGGGCGTTCCGCAGTCAATAGCGAGATCTTCGGCGATCTGAATCAGATCAGCTCCGACTTCAACCGGTCCGACGGCCTGAGCTCAGTGCTGCTGCGCGCCACCGACGCCGCCACGGTGCCGGCTCTCATCAATTCGCTGAAGGACGACCGGCGTCTGAACGTGGATGCGATGACGGAGAAAGCCTACTACGCAGCCCAGACCAACTCGGGCGCGCCGCTGGAGTTCCTGGGGATATTTGTTTCGGCGATCATGGCCATTGGCAGCAGCTTCGCCTCGATGAACACGATGTACGCCGCGGTGGCCCGCCGAGCCCGCGAGATTGGAACGTTGCGGGTGCTGGGCTTCTCCCGCGGCAGCATCCTGCTCAGCTTTTTCCTCGAATCGCTCCTTCTGGCTCTTTTCGGAGGGCTGATCGGGTGCTTGCTGGTGCTGCCGTTGAACAACATCACCACGGGTATTGGCAGCTTCGTCACCTTCAGCGAGATTGCATTCAATTTCAGGGTCACCCCCGCCATCATGCTGACGGGACTGATTTTCGCGGTGTTCATGGGCAGCTTAGGCGGAATTTTTCCTGCTCGCATGGCCGCCAGGAAAGAGATCCTGACCGCACTGAGGGACATCTAATCTCGTTGGATGGGCTGGAACCAAGGATGGATGCAGAGCTGAAAAGCCTGCGCATCGACCGCAACAAGAGGCGTGGCGACGAGCCGTCACCCTGGGCGGTTCGCTGGATCCTCTCCGGCATCGTGATCTTTGTGTTGCTGGGCGCAGGGCGCTTGCTCTACGAGAAGCTGAACGCCGCCACCGAAGTGGACATCGTTCGAGTGCACGCGCCCGCCGCCACGCCTGGAGGCGAGAGCAACATTATTCTGAACGCGACCGGTTACATCATCGCCGCTCACAAAATTGAATTGGCATCGAAGGTGATCGGCAAAGTGGCGTGGATCGGCGTGGAGAAGGGTGACGGCGTCAAGAAGGGCCAGGTCCTGGTCCGCTTGGAGGACGACGAATATCGGGCGCAGCTGGTGCAAGCGAAAGGCAATCTGGACAACCTCAAGGCAAAGCTGGCCGAATTGGTCCATGGCTCGCGCCCCGAAGAGATCGCCAAGGCCAAAGCCGACGTCGAGCAGGCTCGAGCGGATTTGCAAAACGCCTCCGTCACGATGAACCGCACCACGGCCCTGGTGAAACAAGGGGTTCTGGCGGCTCAGGCGCTCGACGATTCCCAGGCCCGCTACGACAGCGCGGTGGCGAAAGTCAATTCGCTTGAAAAAGCGTATGAATTGGTTCGCATCGGCCCGCGCCAGGAACAAATTGACGCGTTGCGCGCACAGGTGAGCCAGGCTCAGGGGTCACTGGACTACGCCCAGGTGCAACTCGAGAACACCGAGATTAGGGCGCCCGTCGATGGGACGGTGCTCGAGCGCAACGTGGAGAAAGGCGAGTTTGTCACTACCGGGTTTGTCGGCGACAAGGGCGCCAAGGGTTACGTGGTTTCAATGGCCAACCTTCACGACCTGCAAGTCGAGCTCGATATCAATCAAAACGATTTCGCGAAGCTGGGAGCCCGGCAGCCAGGCATGATCACCACAGATGCCTACGGCCCCGACCGGAAGTATCGCGGCGTGATCGAAGAGATTTCTCCAGAGGCGAACCGGCAGAAGGCAACGGTACAGGTCAAGGTTCGGGTGCAGAACCCCGATGCAGATCTGCGGCCGGAGATGAATGCGAGCGTGGCATTCTATGCGCCCGACAAGGCCGGCAACAGGTCAGAGGTGAAACCGGTCATCACCGTGCCCGCCGCGGCGGTTCGAGACAACGCTGTCTTTGTGCTGGTGGACGGGAAAGCGATTCGCCGCGCCGTGAGAGTCGGGAGCACCACAGCGCAAGGCATTCAAATTGAAGACGGATTGATTGGCGGGGAGGACCTGGTGGCGAATCCGCCGTCCGATCTGAAGAGCGGACAGAAGATTCGTTCCAAACAAGGGTAAGAATGCCTGAGACGATCATCGAAACGCACCAACTGCAGAAAGAGTTCTTGCGCGACGCATTCCGGGTTGTCGCTCTCAAGGACGTGAATATCGCGATCACGAAGGGCGCGTTCATCGGGCTGATGGGACCCTCGGGTTCGGGCAAATCGACGCTGCTACACCTCATCGCCGCCATGGACCGCCCGAGCGGCGGCGAGATTCTGGTGTTGGGCCAGAACCTGCGTACGCTGTCGGACCGCGCCATCGCCCGCTGGCGCAATGAGCACATCGGCTTCGTGTTTCAATCGTTCAATCTGATACCGGTGCTGAATGCCATTGAGAACGTCGAGCTTCCGCTGAAGTTGACGAACCTCAAGAAAAAGGAGCGCATGGAGCATGCGGCGACTGCGTTGAAGCTGGTGGGATTGGGCGACCGGCTCACGCATTTGCCGCGGCAGCTCTCGGGCGGGCAGGAACAACGCGTGGCCATCGCCCGCGCCATCGTCACTGATCCTGACCTTCTGCTGGCCGATGAGCCGACGGGGAATCTGGACGCGGCATCGGCGCGGGAAGTGCTCACACTGCTCTCACGGCTCAACAAGGAATACGGGAAGACGGTGGTCATGGTGACGCACGACCCGCACGCGGCGCACTTCGCAACCACGATCCGCCATTTGGAAAAGGGCGAACTGCTCCCGGAAGGGCGCCTGCCCGAAGATTGGGCGGAGGCGGCGGCCGGCACGAGTGCCGATGCGCGCGGACCACTAGCAGGCTCCAGCTTCTCTGCTTGATTCAGCCGTACGGATGACGCTTCTACGGTGGAAACGACGGCATGAGGCGGACTTTGAAACCCAGTTCTGGCTCATCCGTATATCGGCCTTCGGCGACCTCGAGGACTCACTGTGATCGCAGATAGCACTTGCTCGTGGCGTTTTCTGCAAACACAATATGCCCCGTGTCCGCTGAAGACCGCGGTCTGGGTACCGCTGTACGGCGACGCGAGGTGAACGTGGAGGTGATGAAGTGCACGCAATGAAAAGGGCGCTCTGCATCGCGACAGCCGTCGTCATTGCGCTTGTTGCGTTCCCGACCGCCGGTGACGCTCGAGTTGTGCGTGTCGAGATCACGCAGAGGCGCCAGGTCGCGGATGGCAAGAGCTTTGGCGACGTGGGTCCTTACGAGCGACTTGACGGGGTTGTCGTGATGGAGGTCGATCCGCGCGATCCCCTGAATGCGGTGATCGTGAATCTGGAGAAAGCGCCGAGAAACGCCAAGGGACTTGTGGAGTTTTCGACGCCGGTGTTCATCCTCAAGCCGGTCGACGTGAGTCGAGGGAACCGGAAAATTTTCTACGGCGTCAACAATCGTGGGAACAAGCTCGAACTGGCGCGGCACACGTTCGGTCCGTTGGAGGGCGCGAACCAAAACAACCCGCTGAGTGCCGCAGACTTCGCGGACGGGCTGCTCTTTCGCCTCGGATATACGTATGTGGATGCCGGCTGGCAGGCGAACGTCGCACCCATCAACGACCGGCTCGTCCCGACATTACCGAGAGCAATGCAACCGGACGGGAAGCCCGTCGTCAGCAAGACGCGTGTGCAATACATGGACCGGAATATTCCACTTTCAGGGAGCTTCACGCTCACCCTGGGGGGAGATTCCAACTTCGTGTCCTACCCGACGGCCGACATGGATACGTCGCATTCAACGTTGACCGTCCGCGATTCCTCTGATGGTGCCAAGACGCCGATTCCACCCGACAAGTGGGCATTCGGAAGCTGTCCCGAGGGGCGGTCCACCCTGAAGCCGAACGCGACGGATATCTGCCTGTTCGACCGCTTCCGGTCAGAGCGCATCTACGAGCTGATTTACCCTGCGAAAGATCCCTGGGTCATGGGTCTCGGCTACGCGGTCACTCGTGATGTGGCCTCGTTTCTCCGATATGAGTTGCGGGACGATGCGGGAAATCCCAACCCGGTGGCGCTGAGCCGCGAGACCGTGGGAATTCGCCGCGCCTACGGAAGCGGCAGCTCGTCGACCGGAATGTACATGCGCGACTGGTTGTATCTCGGCTTCAACGAAGACGAAGCCCATCGCAAGGTATTCGATGCGGTCCAGGTTCACATCGCCGGCACGCATCGTCTGCTCGCAAACGTCGAGTTCAGCGACCCCAACACCTACTCACGCCAGGACGTGTGGCACGATTGGCTGTCGAGGTCATATCCGCCGCTGACGTACGCGGTGACCGCAGACCCGGTGTCCGGGATTCGCGACGGCATTTTGAAGCGCCCTGCGACCGATCCGTTGGTCTTCCAGCTCGATTCGGCCGCCGAGTTCTGGCAGATGCAGGCATCGCTCAACGTGCACGACGCCAAGGGCGACCCGGTGCCCATCCCCGACAACGTGCGGCTCTATTTCGCGGAGAGTTTCGACCACGGAGGGGTGACTGGTCCGTTCAGCCGCGCGAGGCCGGCGCCGCTGTGCGAGTACATGGGACAGGGCGGCGGCTGGTCAGCCACGGCTCGCGCGCTTTTCATCGCACTGGATGAGTGGGCTGATCGGGGTGTGGCACCACCAAAGAGCCACTATCCGTCCGTTGCCGACGGAACGCTGGCCTCGTTGGCCAAGGCTGCGCGCGCGTTTCCCGCGATCCCGAAGGTGGCCTTTCCGACCATGTTGAACGAGCTGACCCTTCCCGACTTCGGCCCTGAATTCCGCCCCACGGGAGGACGTCTCTCACGATTGCCGCCGACTCTTGGGGAGAACTATCAGGTGATGGTTCCCAAGACCGACAGCGACGGGCTGGACCTCGGCGGAATCAGAGCAATCGAGGTGGCTGCGCCCGTTGCCACTCTCACCGGCTGGAACGTGCGAGCTGCTGGGCATCGGCGACCGGAGCTCTGCGAGCTGAAAGGCTCGTACCTCCCGTTTGCGAAAACCAAGGCGGAGCGCGAGCAGCGTAACGACCCGCGGCCATCGTTGGAGGAACGGTACGGCGATCGCGCCGGCTACGTGAAGGCGGTCGCGGCGGCGGCTCGACAGCTCGTCAAGGAACGATTCCTGCTGCAGGAGGACGCCGACAGATACATCGAGGCCGCGAAGGTAAGCGACGTGTTGCGCTAGAGGCTGTGGCCCGCGTTCACGATTGCCCTTCTCGCTGTTTCTGCCGGAAGCCCTCTGGGGTGATTCCGTACCATCGATCGCCCGGCGGCTTCTTTGCGCGCGTCGTCGAGCACTGTCAGCCCTCGGCTCTCGGCGGATCCGCGCTGATAGCTGAGAGCTGAACGCTGAAAGCAACGTTGAGTGCAGTTCTAAGGGAGACTTCGCATGCGCGAGCGATGGTTCCGCTTCATTGTCGTGAGCGTCTGGGCGCTCGTGCTGTGCGCCGCCAGCGTGAGACTCACCGCCCAGCCGAGCCAGACCGGGCGCGCACCGAGCGGCCCGGCGTACAGCCGCGTGGACATCGAGGCCGGGGCGCGCCTCTACGGCGCCGTCTGCGTCGATTGTCACGGCCGCAATGGCGATCAGGTGGGGACCGTCAACCTGGCCACGGGTCAGTTTCGCCGGGCATCCAGCGATCAGGATTTGAGTCGGGTCATCGCCAACGGTATCCCGGCCGCGGGAATGCCGCCCCATGGTTTCACCGAGCCTGAACTCTCCGCCCTGGTGGCGTACCTTCGCAACATGCGCGACTTCGACGGCCGCTCGGTGACGCTCGGCGACAACAGCCGCGGCCGAGTCGTGTTCGAGGGCAAGGGCGGTTGCATGCGGTGCCACCGCGTCAACGGCCAGGGGTCGCGCGTCGCTCCCGATCTCAGCGACATCGGCGCGCAGCGGGCGGCGAGCGGGCTGGAGCGTGCGCTGGTCGATCCGACATCGGCCATGCTGCCGATCAACCGGCCCGTCCGGATCGCGATGAAGGACGGCCGCATCGTGACCGGGCGGCGCCTGAACGAGGATAGCTTCACGGTTCAAGTCGTGGACGAGAAGGAGAACCTCGTCTCGGTGGAGAAGGCCGACGTCCGCGAGTACACGATCCTGCAGAAATCGCCCATGCCCTCCTATAAGGACACGCTCAGTTCCGCCGAACTGGCCGATCTCGTGGCGTTCCTCGTCTCGTTGAAAGGATCCTGATCATGGCACGATCGAGCCTGTTCGCCCTGCTGCTCGGCCTCACGCTGGTCGTGCCGTTGCACCTGCAGGGCCAGATCCCGCGGCAGGTTACGTTCGAGCGGATCGTCAATGCGTCTCAGGAGCCGCAGAATTGGCTGACGTATCACGGCTCGTACATGAGCACCCGCCACAGCCCGCTCAACGAGATCGCGGTCGCGAACGTGCCGAATCTGCAACAGAAATGGGCCTACCAGGCCTCGACGATGGGGGCGTGGCAGTCGACGCCGCTCGTCGTCGACGGCGTCATGTACCTCACGCAGCGGCCCAACGATATCGTGGCCCTCGACGCGAAGACCGGGCGGGCCTTCTGGGTCTATCAGGTACACGTACCGGATCCGAATCACAAGGCCTGCTGCGGGGCGAACAACCGCGGGGTCGCGATGCTCGGCGACACGCTGTACATGGGCACGCTCGACGCGCACCTGGTCGCGGTCGACGCCAGGAACGGGCGCCAGCTGTGGAACACGCGCGTCGCCGACATGAAGACCTCATATTCGCTGACGCACGCGCCCCTCGTTGTGAAGGACAAAGTGATCGTCGGCACTGGAGGCGGCGACCGCGGCATTCGCGGGTACATCGCTGCGTACGACGCGAAAACCGGCAAGGAGCTCTGGCGGTTCTACACGATTCCCGGGCCGGGAGAGCCCGGCAATGACACCTGGCCGGGCGACGCGTGGATGCACGGTGGCGGGTCGATCTGGTTGACCGGGTCGTACGACCCGGCGCTGAACCTGACCTACTGGGGCGTCGGCAATGCCGGTCCGGACTGGAACCCGGATCAGCGGCCCGGCGACAATCTCTACACCAACTCGGTCGTCGCCCTGGATGCCGATACCGGGAAGCTCAGGTGGCACTTTCAGTTTACGCCGAACGACGCGTACGACTACGACGCCGTGCAGACGCCGGTGCTCGTAGATGCTCAGATCGGCGGCACCGCGCGCAAGCTGATGGTGTGGGCGAATCGCAACGGATTCTACTACGTGCTGGACCGGACCAACGGCAGGTTTCTGGTGGGCAAACCCTTTGTGAAGGTGAACTGGGCCAAGAACGAGCTCGAGTCGACCGGCCGTCCGATCCAGACGCCGCAGCCACCGGGAATGCCCACCTGGCCGGGCAATCAGGGCGGCACCAACTGGTACTCGCCGTCCTACAGCCCGCGCACGGGCCTGTTCTACCTCTCGGTGTGGGAAGACTACGCGAGCGTCTTCCGCAAACAGAAACAGGAATATGTCGCTGGACAGCCGTTCGGCGGCGGCGGTCCCAGCCCCTACGTGCCGGTCCCCGGTGCGCCGGCGGTCCCGTCACTTCTACGCGGCCCGATCAACAACTGGACCGAGGCGGCAGGGCACGGGGCGGTGATGGCGCTCGACATGAAAACCGGGGAGAGAACGTGGAAGTTCGACATGACGGACGTGACCGTCGGCGGCATTCTGACAACTGCCGGCGACATCCTCTTCACCGGAACCCGTGACGGGTATTTCCTTGCGTTGAATGCGCGTACGGGGGCGCTGCTGTGGAAGACGAATCTGGGCGGCCCGATCGTCTCCGCGCCAATCACCTACCAGGTCAACGGCAAGCAGTATGTCTCGGTCATCGCGGGCATGAGCCTGGCGACCTTCGGTCTGCCATGACGACGCGTTTGGCTTTCAGCCGTCGGCGTTCACCTCTTACTGCGCATGCTTCCGCGCGGCCGTTTCCCCCGCCCGCTCCTGCACGCGTGCGCCCCTGAGGATGTCGACCATGCTGTAATTTCCGTCGGGCACGTGTATTCGAATGCCTATGAATCTTTCCCGACGGCACTTTGTCCTGTTGGCGACTGCAGCAATCCTTCAGCGGGGAACGGAGGGCGCCAAGCGTGACATGGTCGGTACGCTCGGCGCGTCCTCAGGACCTGGAGATGCCGCTCGCGGCCTTCTCCGACTACATCACACCCATCGATCGGTTTTTCGTCCGCACCCACGTCTACGTTCCACACATTGACGGCCACGATTGGCGATTGAATGTCGACGGCGACGTGACGACTCCGCTGACGCTGACCATGGACGACCTGCGACGACTACCCGCCGTCGAACTCGTGAGCGTCCTCGAATGCGCCGGCAACGGGCGCGGCTTCTACGAACCCTCAGTTCCCGGTTTGCAATGGACTCATGGTGCGGTGGGAAACGGGCGCTGGCGCGGGGTTCGGCTGGCGGATGTCCTTAAGAGCGCGGGGATCAAGGCATCTGCGAAGGAAGTCCTCTTCAACGGTGCGGATGTTCCGATCGGCGCGATGCCCGACTTCAGGCGTTCGATTCCGATCACGAAAGCGCTCGATTCGGACACGCTGCTTGCGTACGAAATGAACGGCGAAGTCCTCCCGGTCGAGCACGGCTTTCCGCTGCGGGTCGTGGTTCCTGGTTGGGCGGGAGATTCGTGGATCAAATGGTTGACGTCAATTTCCGTTCTGAACAGGGAGGATGATGGGTTCTGGATGGCGCGCGCCTACCGGCACCCGGGGAAGCCCGTGCAACCTGGTACGGTTGTGCCTCCAGAACGCATGCAGCCTGTGACCAGTCTCCGCGTCAAGAGCGTCATCGCTGCCCCCCTGGATGGATCCCGAACTGTCAGCGGCAAGTCCATAACGATTCGCGGCGCAGCGTGGAGCGGCGACCTGGCTCCGGTGGCTGTGGTAGAAGTGAGCGTCGACGGCGGGCGCAGCTGGAGACCTGCCAGTATGCGGCGCGATCAGAGAACGAAATTCGGTTGGCGACTATGGGAATACAACTGGACGCCGGTACGCGAGGCGTATTACACGATTCTGGCGCGGGCTCGGGATGCCGCCGACAACATGCAGCCGTTCGATCAAGAGTGGAATCCCTCGGGCTATGGCTGGAACGTCGTACCGCGAATCAGAGTAAACGTGGTGAATGAGTTGTCGAGCGACGGTCCGCGCGCGCAAGGGGTCGCGCCCGGCGTCGTGCCACCGGCCTCATTTCAGAGCGCGTGCGTCCGTTGTCACGAGGACGATGTCATCCGCCAACAGCGCCTGACACGTGCCCAGTGGGAGGCCGAGATCAATAAGATGATAGGTTGGGGCGCGAAGGTCCCGATGGAAGATCGTGACACATTGCTGGATCACCTGGTTAGAGCTTACGGGCCACGGCCACCGATGTAGGTGTCACCTCGCTGCCTTTTCCGACTAGCGGTCTTTCAAAAAGACGCGGGGGTGCCCGCATCACGAATCGCTTGTCCGGTGTCAGTGAACAACAGCATCAGCATGCCCGCAAGGAAGAGGACAACGAGCGACAGGATGGCGTCACGATAGGAGCCGGTCACCGTTGCCACGACGCCGAACAGCAAGGGACCAATCCACGACGTGCCTCGCTCCGTAATCTCATACACGCCGAAGAACGCCCCTTCGTGTCCCGAGGGGATCATCTGCGAGAACAGCGATCGCGAGAGCGCCTGCGACCCACCGAGTACCGTCGCCGAGCACCGCGCCCATGATCCACGCTTGGGCGACCGTCTGAAGCAACCCGTACGCGTAGACGACGATCCCGGTCCAGATGGCGAGCGCGAAAAGGATGGCGTTCTTCGTATTCCAGAGGACCGCGATCCGCTCAAAGAGGAGCGCGCCTCCAAATGCCACGAACTGGACCATCAACACCAGCCCCATCAGAAACGCCTCGTTTGCCGGCACTCCTCGCGACACGAAGAGCTCCTGCGCCAGGAAGACAGAGGCGACCGCAATCACCGTTTGAATGGCATCATTGAACGCCATGTACGCGATGAGATATCGGCGTGTGTGGGGCAGGCGCGCGAGCGCAGTCCACAGCCGACGGAGTTCCGACAGTCCGATGGCCAGATACGATCGCGCCGACGGTCGCGCGCGTGCGGCCGTTCGACTGCGTAACCGGATGAACGTGATCACCGCGAATCCACCCCACCACAACCCAGCCGAAAGCAGCGAGATCCGGACCGCCAGCTCCCTGGACATTCCGAATCGATCCGACATGCTGACCAGCCCGAGGTTTGCCGCCAGCAGCAGGCCGCCTCCGAGATAGCCAATCGCATAGCCCTGGCTCGAGACCTTGTCCCGCCGGTCAATGGTCGCGATGTCGTTGAGGAACGCGTTGTAGAGCACGATGGTCACCCCGAACGCGAAGTTGGCCAGGATCAGCAGCAGGCCCCCGACGAGATAGCGGTGGCCGGTGACGAAGAAGAGGAGACAGGTCGCGGTCACGCCTCCGTAACAAAATACGGCCATGAGTCGCTTTTTCGCGCGGCTGTAATCCGCGATCGCACCCACGAACGGCAGGAACAGCACCTGCAGGAACACGGAGGCGGAGATGCAGAAAGGGAACAACGACAGGGCCGTAATCGAACCCAAGGGTCCGAACGTCATGACGATGCCGTTCCTTCCGACGTCTCGCTGCGCGAGAGCGGTCAGGTAGGGCCCGGCGAGCACCGTGATGACGGTCGTTGAGAACGCCGAGTTTGCCCAGTCGTAGATCAACCATCCCGCGACTTCCCGGCGATCGTTGCGGACGGGGGACTCGCTCGGCGTGATGGCGGGGCTGTCAATCACCGAACGACACGTGCTCCAGGCACCGTGTGAGATGACTGGGGTATCCGGCGTGGATGCAAGAGGCGGTAATCGTTGAGCGCGTCAACCCGTCGGCGGCTTCTCGCCGAGAAGCGCGCGTCCTCCATTGATCACTGGAACAGTCGAACGGATGATATTCCATCCTTCCTTGACGCGCTTCACGAGGTCGTTCGGTGTGTTTGCCGTGATTGCGCACGCGACCTTGTGCGTCTTACATGCCTTCAGGATCTGCTGAAATGCCGCTTCCGTTTCTGGTGATCCGGGACGCACACCGAGCGAGCGGCTCAAATCGCTCCCCTGGCCGGGAAAAAGGGCACCCACACCTGGTGTCGAGGCTATCGCATCGAGGTTCTTGAGACCGTCGACCGACTCGATCATCATGGTCGCCAGCAGGTCGCCCTCGGGATTGAGCGGCCAGAGATCGGCATGCCGTTCGTATTCATCTGCGTTGACTCCCCAGATCCAGATGGCGTTTGCCGGACCGGACCCGCGGATGCCGTTGGGCTGCGGATACTTCGAGCCTTTCAGCTGGGGGTAGCGCATGGTCTTGACGGCGAACTCGGCCTGGGCGCGGCTGTCGACGCCGTTGAAGATGACCCCGTGCAGCCCGATGTCCAGGGCCTGCTTGACGACCCACTGGGATTCATCAGCTTCCGGCGGAAAGCGCGCGAACAGCGCAACATTGGGCTGAAGATTGCCCTTCTTCAGCACCAGCGATTTGTCGCTCATGCCCATCAGAAACATGTGGAGGGCTGGCATATCCAGCGGGTTGTGCTCGAGATCCGCGTACACGTAATCCACGGGTGCGCGCGCGACCTCGCGAGCGTAGCTGAGCGACAAATCCCCGGTGTTCAGGCCATAGACGGTCTTGCCCTCGACGAGTTTGGCGATGACAGGGTTCAGATGCACGTACGACTGCTGGGCCAGCGGCACGCCTGGTGTGAGAACAATGACAGCCACGATGACGGCCAGCCCCACCATCGCCACAGGCGTGTGATCCAACCATCGGAGCCGGGAGTGTCGTATCCGGTTCAGCATTGACTGTCTCCTCCAACGACGTGATAGTCGAATAGTGGCCTCACCCTTCGCTCGAACACCCTCGAGCTTGCCAAAGTTGGCTGCGTCGATACGTGATCGACACGCGCAACCTTGATCAACTGGTCGACGCGGATCACCCGGTCACTGCACGCAACTGATCAACTGGTCCACGCACTTCTAGTCAACGCACTTCAGATTGTCAACAAGAACATCGTCATGAGATGGCCGCATGTATAATTCGCGCGTCTTCGTGGAATGACGCGGGAGGAGGACAGATGACCAGGGCACGTCGTTCGGTGCAGGTGCTGGCGTGTCTCGCGGCAGGCGTCATCGGACTGGTGACCGCGACCGCCCAGCAGTCAATCGCGACGGCAACGTTCGCACCGGCGCAGGCGGCGGCGGGCCAGCAGATGTACGCCAAGAGCTGTGCCAGCTGCCACGCTCCCGACCTTCGCGGCGGCAATGAAGCGCCTCCGCTGGCCGGCGTCAATTTCATGAACGTCTGGCGCGAACGGTCTGTGCCCCAGCTTTCGGAATTCATCCAGAGGACAATGCCGCCTGGCGGTCCGCGGCTTTCCGCCGACCAGACGCAGGCGGTGACCGCGTTCATTCTCCAGTCCAACGCCGCGCAACCCGGTGCTCAGGCTGCAGCGCCGCAGCAGGTGTTCGAGACGCCAACCCGCCCGCGGGTGATCGACAACTTTCCGCCGGGGCGCGGGCTGACTGTCAAGGGGCAAGTGCCGAACTACGTCCCCGTCACCGACGCGATGCTCCGGAATCCGCCCGACGGCGACTGGCTGATGATTCGCCGCAACTACCAGGCGTGGAGCCACAGTCCGCTGACGGAGATCACGCCGGCCAACGTCACGCGCCTGAAGCTGGCGTGGACGTGGGCGATGCGCGAGGGAGGGGCCAACGAGCCGACCCCGATCGTGCACAACGGCATCATCTATCTCTACAACACCAACAACGTGGTGCAGGCGCTCGACGGCGCGACCGGCGACTTGATCTGGGAGCACAGTGTCGGGCCGGAGGCGATCGTCGGGCAGGGCGCCATCCGCAGCCTGGCGCTGTATCAGGACAAGCTGTTCGTCGCCACGACGGATGCACATCTCGTCGCGCTGAACGCGGTGACGGGCGCGCAGGTCTGGACGGCGACCGTCGCAGACCGCTCGAAAGCGTTCACCATCACGAGCGGTCCGATTGTGATCAAAGGCAAGGTGCTCCAGGGGCTGTCGCGCTGCGAGCGGTTCGGGCCCGACCGCTGCTCCATCAGCGCCTACGACGCCGAGACCGGAACGCTCGTGTGGAAGTTCCACACGATCGCCGAGCGCGGCGAGCCTGGTGGAGACACCTGGGCGGACCGGCCGAACGAGTTCCGCAAGGGTGGCGAAACGTGGATTACCGGCAGCTACGACCCCGAGCTCGATCTGACGTTCTGGGGCATTGCGCAGGCCAAGCCGTGGGTGGCGGCAAGCCGCAACATGAAGACCACGGACCGAGCGCTCTACACGAGCAGCACGGTCGCGCTCAGGCCCGATACCGGGCGTCTCGAGTGGTTCCTCCAGCACTCGCCCGGCGAATCGCTCGACCTGGACGAAGTCTACGAGCGCGTGCTCGTTGACGCCGGCGGCCGCAAGTTCATCTTTACGATCGGCAAGCCTGGCATCCTCTGGAAGGTCGACCGCGTCAGCGGCCAGTTCATCTCGTACAAGGAAACGGTGCACCAGAACATCTTCGACCGAGTCGATGAGTCAGGCACACCCGGTACCGCCCGGAGATTCTCGCCGCGAAAGTGGGCGACTGGGTGCAGGTCTGCCCCAGTACTGAAGGCGGGCACAACTGGCACGCGACGAGCTATCACCCCGGCACGCAGCTGCTCATCATTCCGTTGGCGCAATCCTGCATGGGCTTACAGGGCCGCAAGGTGGAATTTGTCGAGGGGTCGGGCGGCACGGCCGGCAATCGCACGTTCTCGGAAATGCCCGGATCGAACGGCAACATCGGCAAGCTCGCGGCCTACGATGTGAACACCATGCGGGAGGTTACGGCCGGCAATCGCACGTTCTCGGAAATGCCCGGATCGAACGGCAACATCGGCAAGCTCGCGGCCTACGATGTGAACACCATGCGGGAGGTCTGGAGCGTGCAGCAGCGCGCGCCGTTCCTTACCGCCGCGCTCTCAACCGGCGGCGGCCTCGTGTTCGTCGGCGATCTCAATCGCTACTTCCGGGCGTACGACGTACGCACCGGGAAGGAGTTGTGGCAGTCGCGCCTCGGCACGTCGGTACAGGGTTTCCCCGTGTCGTTCAGCATCGGAGGCAGACAGTACATTGCGGTGACGACCGGAGTCGGCGGCGGGAGCCCTCGAGCTGTTCCGCGCGCGATCGCGCCGGATGTCCGTCACCCGGAAACGGGCAACGCCCTGTACGTCTTTAGACTGGAATAAATGTGCAGGCGCTGCGCGGAGCGGCCCGGCTTCGACCAGCCGCGCTGGAGCAGTCCGCCGGGTTCCTTCACGAGGTGGCGCGCCGCGTCTCGGCAGGTCGCTGCGCACCGACGAGCCCGTGATGCAGCCGATTCTCGGTCGTCTCCCCGTGACAACGGAGCTCGCGGCCCCTCACCCGGACCCCCGGTTCGTGCCTGTAAAATGCACCTTACGGTTCGTCGAAATCCGTAGTAGCATCAGCATTCTCGGCTGAGCGAATCACCATATCGGAGGTATCCGCGATGACCCGTTTGCCACTCGTAGTCGCAACCTTCGTGCTTTCGATTGCCTTCCCGTCCCTCACTGCTGCAGCAGACGCGGGATTGCACCACATTCATTTGACCGTGACGAACGGGGATGTCGCCGCCCGCTGGTACATCCAGCACCTGGGCTGCGAGGCTGTCCCGGCGCGCACCGACGCCGCACGTTGCGGAGAGGTGCAGCTGCTGTTCATCACTCGGCCAGCCGGCGGCGCCAATGAGGGGACGGCCCTGGATCACATCGCCTTCTCGGTTCCGGATCTCGCCGCAAAGGTCAAGCAGCTCATCGACGTAGGTGTCCGCGGCTCCGGTGTGCGCGTCGTTGACCGCGATTCACCCATCAAGGAGCTGCCCGCGCTGGGCAAGGTGGCGTACATCAAAGACCCCTGGGGAACGAAGATTGAGATCGTCGAAGATTCCGAGCGTCTGGGTTTCCACCACATCCATCTCTTCAGTGACGATCCAGGTGCGACACTGAAGTGGTACCAGACGACATTCGGCGGCAAGCCCGGAACGCTGAAAGGCCGACTGAACGGGCTGCTCTACGGCAACACCTGGCTCATCGTCGCCCGCAATGAGAATCGGGGCGCGCTCCAGCCTATCGCAGGCCGATCGATCGATCACATTGGTTTCCGATTCAGTAATGGCGACACGGCGGCCGCGGAGCTGAAACAGAAGGGCGTCGCCGTGCGAGAGGAAGCCGACGCCGCTGATAGTGAAGGTCAGACCATGCGCGCCGCGATGATCGCGGCGCCTGACGGGATGCGTACCGGAGGGCATCGTCGCACTCGTGCCGCGGGCCAGAGAGGCCGCGGATGTGACGGCTCGGTCCTCGGGCGCAGCTCCAACCGCGCCAGGCGACGCACAGTCATGGAAGGCGCCTCGAACGCCTTGGGGGGAGCCGGACCTTCAAGGTATCTGGACGGTCAATGACATTCATGGCGTGCCGCTCGAGCGCCCCAAGGAACTCGCCGGACGAGATCGGTTGACGCCGAGTGAGGCGGCGGCCCGGCGCGAGAGGGGAACGCAGGCGGGCATCTGGGGTTACGACCGGGAATGGCGCGACACGGCCCTCGGGTTCGTCAAGACCAGTCCGTCTCAACAGGTGGCCCTGGTGATCGATCCACCGGAGGGGCGCATTCCTCCGCTGACGCCGCAAGGGCGCAAGCGCGAGACTGCGAGACGCGACGGCAGCGGACTCGAGGAAGGTTCGACCGAGGCGCTCAGGCCGGGACTCTGGGCCTCGGATCTCAGCTCGTGGGTGCGATGCATTACGCGCGGCCTGCCGGAGATGTGGCTACCGGTCGGCTACAACAACGGCGTTCAAATCGTCCAGGGGCCCGGCTACGTTGTGATCACGAAAGAAATGGTGCACGAAGCACGTGTGATTCCGACCGATGGTCGATCGCACCTCGGTCCAAATCTCACACAGTGGCTCGGCGATTCACGTGGTCGTTGGGAGGGAGACACGTTGGTCGTGGAGGTCACGAACTTCAACGGCAAGGCCGCGTTTCGCGCCTCCGACAGCGGTCTGCGCCTCACCGAGCGTTACACGCGTACTGCTGCGGATACGATCGACATTCGGATCACGATCGAGGATCCCGATACGTGGACGAAGCCGTGGACGATCGGGTTCCCGATTAAGAAGGACGACGCGCAGTACGAGCTCATCGAGTACGCGTGTCATGAAGCGAACTACGGGCTGGTGAACATCCTGTCTGGGGCGCGAGCGGACGAAAAAGCCAAGGCCACTCAGGCAACGCCGCAGGCAGCGAAGAAGCCGGCTTCCAAACCTTAGACGAGCCGCGCGCGTTCGTTACTGAATGCCCGCTTGGGACGAGGTGCGCGCGAGCCCTGGCTTGGGGTTTGCCGCCTGCTTCATTTGCGCCTCCATCGTGTTCAATGCCGCCCGATCGAGATAGCGGCCGTTCACCACGACCCCGCGGATTCTCGTCGTGTTCGCAATTGAATCGAGCGGGTTCGACTCCAACAGGACGAGATCCGCGAGTTTGCCTTTTTCGACCGTCCCCATCGAGTCGCGCAGGCCGAAGTACTCGGCCGCGTTGCGCGTGGCAGCCTGCAGCGCCTGCATCGGCGTCAGGCCCGCCTTCACCATCTCCTGCAGTTCGTCATGGAGATCGAATCCGAACAGCCTGCCATCGGTTCCCGCAAGAAGCTTCACGCCAGCTGCCTGCATCTCGCGGACGATCCGGAGGTGCGTCTCATGCAGCAGCCGGGCGTCGGCGGCTCCCTCTGGTCTGAAGTTCTTCGCGGCCGCGGCGAACTCCGCGCGGAGCGCGGGCGATGCAAAGGCCATACGAGGATCGTCGAGATCTTGTGGCGTAATCGCTCGCATTTCGCGCAAGAACGTCGGCGCCACATACGTGTCGTTCTTCACGAACTTCGCGTACAGAGCCTTGCACTTCTCCCCGCTGTAGGTGTCGACCAGTGCACGAATATTGGCCGCGAGGCCTTTGTCGGCGACGGCCTTCATCATTTCCGGTTCCTTGTTGGAACAGGCCACCAGTATCCCCAGCAAATGTTCCTGACTCTTCTGCCCGGCATCGGATGCTTCGGCAACGCTCACCGTGTTGGTCACGTGGCCCGCGAACACGAGCCCCTGTTTCTTCGATTCGTCGGCAATTGCGAAGTACACCTCGCGTGAGAAACTGTCATGCACCTTCACGAAATCGACGCCGAACTTCTTCAGGAACTGCACTTCCGCCCGCGCCTCGGACTCGGTTCTGAGCTCGGTCCACCCTTTGCGCGGTGAAGGTGGACCTTCGAGAGTGGCGCCGGCGAGCACCAGACGCGGCCCGATGACAGCACCGGCCTGAATCGCCTGCCGCCACTGGAAACCCTGGATCATCGGCAGATCGCCGTAGTCGTCGGGAACTCCCTGATCGCCCATGTCGCGCACGCCGGTGACGCCGTTGATGATGTTTCCCCAGAGGCTCAGGAGAGGCAGCAGCTTGTTCTTGCGCATGAACGCGTGCTGGTGCATGTCCCAGAGTCCCGGAATGACGTATTTGCCGGTTGCATCAGTCACGCGTGCGTGTTGTGGAACCGTGACGCGGCCGGTCTTCCCCAAGGCTGTGATGCGGTTGCCGGTGACAACGACGGTCATGTCAGCCTGCGCCGGGCTTCCAGTCGCGTCGATGACGGATACATGGGTGAACGCCAGCGGCCGCTCATCGACCTGAAAAATGTTCTGCGCAGCGAACACCGCTGGCGAAAGAAGCACAACGCCGATCGCAAGAAGAAACGCTTTCATGAAAGCGTCCTGCCTAGTCCAAGAGCCCCCGTTTCAACTTGAATGCTTTGGTGGTCGGATCATGCTCACGATAGACAGTGTGGCAGGCCTCACAGGCGGCGTCGACCTGCTTCATAACAGCGGCCACGGCGCTCGCGTCGATCGTCGTCTCGGATAGGGCGCTGTCGAGGTCGTCGAGTCGGGCGACGGCCTCTCTCAGCATCTTCACCCCGTCTTCTTTCTCCTTGCTCCGCCAGAAACTGACCGTGCGCGCAAGCTCGGCGCGCGATCGTGTGACCTCCACCTTCGCGTTGTCGAAGTCTTTCGAGGCAATCAGCGGACTGACCAGCCCGAACGCTCTTCCGGCGGCTTTCATCGCCTTGTCGAGATCGTCTGGAGTGAAGATCACGCGCTGTGCGAGGCCCACTGAGCCCGTCAAAACCAGTAAAGCCGCCGCACATTTCGTGGGCCGCTTCACGCTCGCGCCCTCATTCTTCAAGCTTTAAGGCTGGTTTGCGGGGCCGGCCACGATGTCGCGCCCGCGTTCCCAGACGGTGCCCGGAACACCCAGCCTGGTGTTGGCGCCCAACCGCCGGAGGAGTTCAGCGGTTTCCGGCCACTCCTGGAATTGGTAGGACTGTTTGGTGCCCTCCGCGAGGCGGAACGGCGTGCGGCCCTTGAAGTCCCGTGCGTTGATGTTGGCGCCGTGCTCCACCAAGTACTGCACCACCTCGTTGCGTCCCCGGAATGTGGCGCCATGCAGAGCCGTGAAGTCAGCTTCGTTCACCGCGTTCACGTCGGCGCCCGCTTCGACGAGAGTCTTGACAGCGGCCTCCGCAATCGGCGCGCGGTCCCCCCGAGGCTTCCGCGGCTGATACGTACGAGGACCGAGCCCGGCGGCGACCATCAGCGGCGTGGTGCCGTCATCCGTCGCGAGACGATGGTCGGCGCCCGCGGTCAGGAGGGCCTGAAGAATCTCGGCGCTACCCTCGATGCGTGGCACCGTTTCCTCGCCGAACTGTCCGCTGCCACTGGCTGAAGCGGCCGCTACCCACAACGGCGTCGCCCCAAGCAGATGGCCCGTGCCGACCGCGAAGGACTCGAACGCGCCGCCCCGGTGTCTGGCAAGGAAGTCGAGCTCCACGGCGGACGTGGTGATGCGCGCGTTGGGGTTTGCGCCGCGGGCCAACAGCGCCTGTACCAGACGAAGTCGGCGATCTGGATCGAGGAACACCGGGGGTCTCGAGCCGTGCACGCGGTTCCAGTCTCTCAGCCACAGCCCCACGTTGCCGGCCGCAGCGTGTAACGCGCCGATTCCCGCGATCGTGCCGTTCGGGTCGGCGCCGCGATCCAGCAGAAACTGAGCAAACCGGTCGTGGCCGCTGACGATCGCCAACGGCAGCGCCTGTGTGCCGTCCGCGCCGGTGTCATTCAAACCCGCGCCAGCCGCGAGCAGAACCGTGGCCATGTCGATGTCGCCATTGCGCGCCGCGAACAGCAACGGTGTGAACCCCTTGCGGGAGGAGCCCCTGACTGCGGCACCGCCCTCGAGCAGCAACTGCGCGATGTCCCGGTGCCCCTCCGACGCGGCCCACATCAGCGCGGTGTGCTTCGTCTCGGTCGTCGCTAGGTTGATGTCCGCGCCATGGGCCAGCAACGCCTTCACCACGCGCACATTGCCTGTGCGTGCGGCCGTCATGAGCGGGGTCAGCCCGCTGGTCTGGGCGGCATTCGGGTTCGCCCCGGCGGCGAGGAGCTTCTCGACCATCCCTGCGCTCGCCTGCATGCACGCGCGCATGAGGGGGGTCACTCCGTGGTCGTCAGCGGCGTTTGCGTCGGCGCCGGCCTGCAGCAGCGCGTCTGCCATGGCGAGATCATCCCAGTGAGCCGCCCACAGGAGTGCCGTGACGCCATCCGCCCGACGCGTGTTGACATCGACTCCCGCCTTCAGCCACGCCCGCACCGCCGTCAGATCCCGCTGCTCCGCGGCGTTCACGAGCCGGAGCTCGGGTCCGCCCGCCATCGCCACACCCACTAGCGATAGTAGAGAAATCACCCACGGGCCAGCCAGACGCTTGATCGCGGTGCCCATTGTCGTCCCTCCTCCTCGACTCGATTGGTCGGAGCATAGACGGGGCGAAACCATGGAGTCAACCAAATAGGTTCTCTGCATCGCCCAGCTAAATCGTCCTATAATACGCTGTCCCTTGGTAGATTGGCGAAAAAGCCAGCAACCTGTATGCATCAGCGGTCTGCTCAATAGGCAGGGCTGAACGATCGTATGCCACGGCGGGGGCGCTGAAGGACCATGTCGAGAACGCTGTACACGATGGGGCTGGTTGGACTCGCGTGGGCCGCGAGTTCGTTCCTGCCGATTGCGCGCGTGAACACCTTCAGCCCGCAGGCTGCCAGTCAGGGGGCGGTCTCGGAGCCGCACGGGCGACCGTCAGTCGTCCGGCCGTCACCGCCCCGGAGCGCACACTCCTCGACCGCTACTGTGTGACCTGTCACAACGAGAAGCTGAAGACTGGCGGTCTGACCCTGGAGCGCCTCGACCTTGGCGATGTGGGCGCGCACGCAGACGTTTTCGAGAAGGTCGTGCGGAAGCTTCGCCACCGGCAGATGCCGCCAGTGGGCCGGCCGCGTCCCGATCCGCAGATGATGAACGCCTTTGTAACAGGGCTCGAGGCGGCGCTCGATCGCGTAGCCGTGGCCAGTCCCGATCCCGGACGCGTCGCCGTGCGCCGGCTGAATCGCGCTGAATACGTCAACGTCATCCGCGACCTGCTGGCGTTGGACGTCGATGGGCCGGCGCTGCTGCCGGCGGATGATTCCGGCTTTGGGTTTGACAACAATGCCGACGTGCTCTCGATCACGCCGGCGCTGATGGCGCGTTATATGTCCGCGGCGACCAAGATCAGTCGCCTCGCCGTCGGCAGTCCGGAGAATCGCGCCGTCATCCACCTCTACAAGCCCTTGCAACTCGCCGAGCAGGACGCCCGCATGGGCGAGGATCTGCCGTTCGCGACGCACGGGGGGGTGGCGGTTCGCCACACGTTTTCGCTCGATGGGGAATATGCGTTCAAGCTCCGCCTGCAGCGGAAGCAGGGCGCAGTCTACGGCATCGAGGAAGACGAGCATGAGATCGAACTGCGAGTGGACCACGCCCTTCTGAAGCGCTTCCGCGTGGGCGGCGAGTTCAAGGGCCCAGATCCTGGGGCCCAGATCGCCGTCCCTGAGGACGACCTCGAGGGCCAGCGGATCCACGAGTACCGCTTGACGGCCGATGCACATCTGGAAGCTCGTGTGCCGGTCAAGGCGGGGACACGAGTGGTGGCGGCCGCGTTTACCGATTTCGCCCCCGATCCATATCAGGGTGTGGGACGGCGCGGCGATCGTGACGCAATTCCCGCGATCGAGACGCTCGAGATCTCGGGGCCGTACAACGCGAGGACGCCGACAGATACGCCGAGCCGTCGTCAGATTTTTCTGTGCCGGCCCGCGAGCCGCCAGGAGGAAGACCCGTGCGCGAAGACCATCATCCGCACGCTGGCCCGGCGCGCGTATCGGCGGCCCGTTACGGATGCGGACATCCGGCCGCTGTTCACCATCTACAAGGAGGGCCGCGCCGAGAGAGATTTCGAGGCGGGCATCGAGCGCGCGATCGAAGTGATGTTGTCGTTGCCAGAGTTCCTGCTCCGCGTGGAACGCGAGCCGGCCGGCGCCGCGCCGGGGACCGTCTATCGGTTGAGCGATCTCGAGCTGGCCACACGGTTGTCCTCCTTCCTCTGGAAGAGTATCCCCGATGACCAGCTCTTGGACCTGGCCGCGCGCGGCAAACTGAAGGACGCGTCCGTGCTCGAGCAGCAGGTTCGGCGTATGCTGGCCGACCGGCGGGCTACGCGGTGGATGGCCGATTTCGTGAACCAGTGGTTGCTCGTGCGCAACATACAGTCGGCGCAGCCCGATCTAACCCTCTTCAGTCAGTTCGATGACACGTTGCGCGAAGCCATGACGCGGGAAACGGAGCTGTTCTTCGAGAGTCAGGTGCGCGAGGATCGTCCGATCCTGGAGTTGCTGACGGCCAACTATACGTACCTGAACGAGCGACTGGCCCGGCATTATGGGATTCCGAATATTTACGACAGCCACTTTCGGCGCGTGACGTTGGCCGATGAACGGCGGCAGGGCCTGCTGGGGCACGGGAGTGTCTTGACGGTGACGTCGTATGCGCACCGGACCTCCGTCGTGCTGCGCGGCAAATGGGTCCTGGAGACGCTGTTAGGGGGGCCGCCTCCCCCCCCGCCACCGAATGTGCCGCCTCTCAAAGAGAACGACGCGAAGACCAAGCCAACCTCCCTGCGCGAGCGCATGGAGCAGCACCGGCGCAATCCCGTCTGCGCCAGTTGCCATGCCCCCATGGACCCGCTCGGTTTCGTGCTGGAAAACTTCGATGCGACCGGGGCGTGGCGCGAGACCGACAGCGGCCTGCCAATCAACGCGGCCGTGACGCTGCCCGACGGCGCGCAAATCGACGGCCCGAAGGCATTTCGAGAGATGCTGGTGAGTCGGAACGATGAGGTGATTCAGACCGTCACCGAAAAGCTGCTCACCTATGCTCTGGGCCGTGGTTTGGACCACCATGACGCGCCAACTGTGCGCCAGCTCGTACGGGAGACGGCGCACGACGACCATCGGTGGTCGTCGCTCGTCCTGGGAATTGTGAAGAGCTTGCCGTTTCAGATGCAAAAAGTACCGAGTCCGGAGGAAACCGGACCGGCCGCGACCACGATCGCGGAACGCCGTTAAGTGTTCCTCGCGTTTGGAGGTTGAGGAGAGGGTCGCCATGATCATCACGAAAAGGCACATACCCCGCCGCACGGTCCTGCGTGGCCTCGGAGCCACGCTCGCACTGCCGCTGCTGGACAGCATGGTTCCGGCGCTGACCGCTCTCAGCAAAACGGCGGCGGCACCGGTCCGGAGGTTCGGCGTGTTTTACGTGCCGAACGGGATGTCCATGGGTTACTGGTTCCCAAAGGTCCCGGGGCCGCTCCAGGAGCTGCCGCCGACGCTGCGGTCGCTGGCGGAGGTGAAGGACAAGGTCCTCCTCCTGGACGGGCTTGCGGACGAAGCGGCGAACCTCGTGAAGAACGGAGGCGATCATGCCCGCTCTGCCGGCACGTTCCTGACCTGCGTCCCCTTCAAGCCCACAACCGGCGCCGACGTGCGCGCGTCGGTGTCGGTAGATCAAATCGCGGCGCAGACCCTTTCCAAGGAAACGCAGTTGGCCTCGATCGAGCTCGGCATCGAGTCGAACGCCATGCTCGGCGTTTGCGATAACGGCTCGAGCTGTACCTATACCAATACGATCGCGTGGCGCACAGCGACAACGGCGCTGCCGGTCGAGAGAGATCCGCGCGCCATATTCGAACGGCTGTTCGGCATGAGCGGCAGCACGGACCTGGCGGCCCGGCTCGCCCGCGTTCGGCGGGACCGCAGCATCCTCGATGCGGTGGGCGGCGAAATCGGCAGCCTCGCGAAAACCCTCGGGCACCGCGATCAGGCCAAGCTCTCGGAATATCTCGATTCGGTACGAGACATCGAACGGCGGATCCAGATGGCCGAACAACAGAAAGGCCGAGAGCTCCCGGTGGTCGAGCAGCCTGGCGGGATTCCGAGCGACTACGGGGAACACGCGAAGCTCATGATGGACCTGCTTGCGCTGGCCTACCAGACCGACATGACCCGCATCACCACGTTCATGCTGGCGCGCGAGGTCAGCGGCCGGGCGTATCCGGAAATCGGCGTCTCGGACTCGCATCACCCGTTGTCGCACCACCAGGACGAGCCCGCCAAACTCGAGCGGCTGCATAAGATCAATGAGTACCACGTGCAGCAGTTTGCTCACCTGGTCAAGAAGCTGGCCGCGACGCCCGAGGGCGACGGAACGATGCTCGACCACACCCTGTTGCTCTACGGCACCGGCATCAGCGACAGCAACACGCATTTCCACGACGACCTGCCGATCGCCCTGGTTGGCGGAAAAGCGGCCGGCATCAAGGGCGGCCGTTACGTCCGGTTTGCGAAGGGCACGCCCCTGGCGAACCTCCATATGACCATTTTGGAAAAGCTCGGGGTCTCGATCGACAAATTCGGCGACAGCACAGGCACCCTCACGCTCGCCGACGACTAGCGAGGCTCCGCCTGAGACCGTCGAGGCTCCGCCCCGCTAGACGAACATTTATTACAGCCCCGCTGCGCGGGGTCGTCTTGACCGGAAAACTTGACTCATGCGGTGCAAGTTTCAGAGGTCAAGACTCTAGGTGTGATTCTCGCCGGCAATCAGCGCAAGAACTCCAAGTCCTGTTCTTGCCCTCGACTTAGCCCGGCAGTCTGAACGCGAGAAACTCGCCGGAATAATTGGCCCCGCTGATGGCTAGGACGATGTACTGCCGGTCGTTCAACATGTAGGTCATGGGCGAGCCGCTCGATGCGGCCGGCAGGTAGACGCCGCCAACCACGTTGCCGATCGCCTTGTCATACGCGTGCAGCGTGGCGCCGCGCTGCCCGGATGGCGTTGTCACCAACCCTCCTTGGGCACCGTCCGCTGCAATCACGAGGGTCTTGGTCACGAGTGTCCCGACCCGACCGATCCGTCCCGTCTTCGGAATTGTCAGACCTTTCAGCGCCGGGTGGTTACGGACGTTATCCAGTGTTTCGCCGTGCGGGACCTGCCAGACGATCTCTCCCCGGTCAAGATTGATCGCGGTAATACGACCCCACGGTGGTTTGACCAGCGGAAGCCCGCGGACCAGCAAGCTGCCTCCGCCTTCACCATCGCCCCCCCCGCCACCTGCATCCCCCGCGGCGCTCCCGCGGATATAGTTCAAGTCCGATGTCCCAGGAGGGGGTGGAATGAGTCCCAGTGAGGTGACTTGTGTCTGAGAGAACACATAGAGAATGTGGGTCTCCGGATCGTAGGATCCGCCTTCCCACTTCGTCGCGCCGATGCCGGCGGTCAGCGTGCCGAGCGGCCCGTCCTTCCTGCTGACCACGGGCGGCGCGAACAACGGTCCAAAACGGTGCTGCGATGCGATCTTGACCGCTTCCGCGCGAAGCTCGGGCGTAAAGTCGATCAGATCGTCGATCGTGACGCCTTGAAGATCGTAGGGTGGAGGCTTGGTCGGAAATGGCTGTGTCGGGCTCGTCTTCTCTCCCGGCACGTCCGACTGCGGAACCGGGCGTTCCTCGATGGGCCAGATAGGCTGTCCGGTGACGCGATCGAACACGTAGAGAAACGCCTGTTTGGTTGGCTGCGCCAAGGCCTTGATCAGGCGACCGTTGACGGTGATGTCGACGAGGATCGGCGCGCAGGGGATGTCGTAGTCCCAGATCGGATGGTGGACCAGCTGGTAGTGCCACTTCCGCTGGCCGGTTTTCAGATCGAGCGCGACGAGGGTTTCGCCAAAGAGCGTATTCCCCGGCCGGTGCCCGCCGTACCAGTCACTCGTGGGTGACTCTACGGGGAGATACACCATTCCAAGTTCCTCGTCGATCGACATCTGTCCCCAGACTCCGGTGTTGCCGGTATACGACCACGAGTCGTTCTCCCATGTGTCGTTTCCGAACTCGCCGGGTGATGGCACCGTGTGGAAGATCCAGAGGCGCTTGCCCGTCCGCACGTCGTACCCGCGGATGAACCCCTTGACATGGCGCCGGCTCTTCGGTCGCGCCGCCCGACTGGTGCGCCGCACCGATGATCACCGTGTTGCCGGCCACGATCGGCGCGGCGTGCAGTCCGACCTCGCCGGTGACCAGATCCACTTCCTGATCGATGTCCTTCTTCAGGTCGACGACTGCCATTTCTACCGAAGCCAGGCACTGGACGGCCGGTCTTCGAGTCGAGGGCGATCATCTGATAGCCAGGTGTGACGTAGATGATCCGCTCCTCTTTCCCGTCGGTCCAGTAAGAGAGACCACGCCCCGACAACTTCCTCGGGGCGGCGTCTCCGCGTTTTCCTTCGTTCAGGCTGTACATCCAGCGCATCTCGCCCGGTGGCGGCATCGAGCGCGACGACCGCTCGGCGCGTACCGGCGGTCGAGTAAAGGACGCCGTTGGCCACGAGAGGTGTGGCCTGAAGGTTGTACTCAGGAGAGGGGCCCAGATTGTCGGTCTTGAACCGCCAGGCGATTTCCAGCTTGCTGAAGTTGTCCAGCGTTGATCTGATCGAGCGGAGCATAGCGAGTATTCGCGAGATCGCCTCCGTAGGTTCGCCACTCGCCATTCTTCGCGCCTGACTGTGCGAGCACGTGCCATCCTGCCCCCAGAAGGACCGCGGCAAGTGTGCTCGCTCCCACGAAGTAAGGTGCCGTGTGTCTCTTCATAACGTCCCTGATCCGTTCTTGCCGGTTACCGAAGGAGACGATGGACCCACTCAACTCGAGGCACGGCCCGTGCTGCGCGCTGGCGAGGTGCTCGAGCACGTGCCGGGATGTGACGAACTCCGACAGACGGTTGGAGTCTACAGCGCGAAGCGGCAAAAATCATCGGATGGTAGGCTTTTCGTTATGTCACTGCCCGCAATTAATGTATAAGAAGGGTCGCTTGGAGGCGCGATGAAACGCAGACTTTTGGTGGGCGGGGCATTTCTCGTGGCTCTTGCCGGTCTGGGCGTGACACAGTCCGTCCTTGGCAAGGCTGCCGAGGCGCAGAGCCGGAACGCGGTGAAGGCGCCCCGCTTTGAGGTGGACCCGTTCTGGCCGAAGCCGCTGCCGAACCACTGGCTGCTGGGCAACTCCATCGGCGTCTGGGTGGACGACCAGGATGTGGTCTGGATGGTCCACCGTGGTGCCGCCAACCTGGACCGAAACGAACGGGGGATTGACAACGGATTCGCGGAGTGCTGCACGGCCGCGCCGCCGGTGCTGGCCTTCGACAAGGCCGGCAATCTCGTTCATCACTGGGGCGGCCCTGGACAGGGCTTCGACTGGCCCGCGTCCAACCACGGTATCTTCATCGACCACACGGGCGCGGTGTGGATCGGCGGCAACGGTCCGGGCGACTCGCACATCATGAAATTCACGAAGGACGGCAAGTTCCTGGCCCAGTATGGCAAGCCGAACGCGCGGATGACCGCACCCGCCAAAGACCCGAAGTCGAAGCCCACGTTCACGCCGAACAGCAACGATCCGGACAACTTCGGCCAGGTGGCGAAGATCACCGTGGACGCGAAGGACAACGAGGCGTATGTCTCCGACGGCTACTTCAATCACCGTGTGGCGGTGCTCGACGCGGCAACCGGGAAGATGAAGCGCTACTGGGGCGCGTACGGCTCGAAACCGGATGACACGCCGCTCGGCCCCTACGATCCCGCCGCGCCGGTCGCGAAGCAGTTCCGCAACCCGGTCCACTGCGCGGATCTCTCGAAAGACAGACTCCTCTATGTCTGCGATCGCACGAACGATCGCCTCCAGGTGTTCCATCCCGACGGCACGTTCATCAAGGAGGCGATCTTCGCGAAGAATACGAAGGCGGGCGGCTCCGTGTGGGACATCGCGTTCTCCCGCGACTCGCAGCAGAAGTACATCTACATGGCGGATGGTGCGAACAACCGTGTGTACATCGTCCTGCGCGACACGCTGCAGTTGCTGACGAGCTTCGGCGATGGCGGCCGGTATTCCGGTCAGTTCTTCGGTGTCCACAGCATTGCCGTCGACTCGCAGGGCAACATCTACACGACCGAAACCTACGAGGGCAAGCGGATCCAGAAGTTCGTGCATAAGGGCGAGGCCACGGTCACGAAGGAACATCAGGGCACCCCCTGGCCGCGCTAGACCCTCGGGAGCCGAGGCGGCCGTCGGTGGCGTGCCAATTGGCAGGTCGGTGACCTTCCGCATACCGCGGCTGCTCGGGAGCAGGCCAGCTTTGGAGAGGACGTCGAAACCCTTCGCTGCGGCGATTCACATCATTCTGTGTGTCTATGATCAAGACCGTCGTCAGAACGCTTGCCCGATGCAGCGCCCGCCGTCTGCGCGCGTCCCTTATCACCACAGGAGTTCCCTACGCGTACCGTAGCGGCCGGAGCTCGTCGGCGGTACGTGTGGGGTGTGGGCGTCATGGCGGTCGCGTTTTTTGCCGCCATCGGTCGCGCGCAGCCGGTTTTCAGTCCGGAGGATCTCGAGCGCGCCATGAAGGCTGTCGGTCGATACATTGAGTTGACGCACAGCGCGAT
>CAVQVI010000003.1:0-13059 GCA_963717075.1 uncultured Acidobacteriota bacterium
GTTTTTGTGTTCTACGTGACCAGCGGGGCTTTCGTTGATCTCGCCTGTTCTTGTCAATTTCGTTTGTCTTCGTCCGGTTCCCTCTGGACATCTCACAAGAGCTCAGCGATTCTGCGACTCGGGCAATTCTCTCCAGACTCGCGAAATGGGAGCGAGCGGGTCACGCCACACTCCTTGATGTGAGTCAGAGAGCGAAGCTTCACCTCTCGGCATCTGCGCATGCGACCCGCACACTTGAAGCGGCTTCTCGTTCTCTCCTTCGTCATCCTCGCTGGACCGGCTTCGGCTCAGAGCGGGTCGGATGCCGTCAGCACGGCGCGAATACGTTTGGGGCCCCTCGGGCTGACTCCCGCCATTGCCATTCAGAATGTCGGCATCGACTCCAACGTATTTAACGAGACGGAGAATCCCAAACAGGACGTCACCGCGACCGTGCACCCACAGCTCGCGGCCTGGCTGCGCCTCGGTCGTGCCCAATTGAGCCTGGACGGATCGGTCGAAGCGGTGCACTTCACGCGCTACTCCAGCCAGAGCTCGATAAACGCCAACGGTTCGGCAACGCTCGACGCTCGATGGAACCGTCTGAGCGCCTTTGTGGGCACCGGTCTGGGCGCGACTCGCCAGCGGCAAGGCTTCGAGATCGACACCAGGGCACGCCGGGTTGTGAACATTCTAAGAATGGGGAGCAGCGTGCGTTTGAGCGGAAAGACATCGGTTGGCGTGCGGGCGGAGCGACAGAAAACGGCTTTCGACTTGGACGCGAAAGAATCCGGAGCCTCCCTCGGCGAGGCGCTCAACCGACACGCAGACACGGTGACCGCTTCCCTCGATTACAGGCTGACGCCGATGACGACGATCGTTCTCAAAACCGATCTCCAGCGCGACACGTTTGATTTTTCGTCGGCTCGCGATTCCCGGAGGCTGCTGGTCACGCCCGGCGTCCAGTTCAAGCCAAACGCCCTCATCAGCGGTAGCGCCTTCGTCGGATACCGCAGGTTCGATACTCTGCAAGCCACCGCGCCGCCGTTCCACGGCGCCTACGCATCGATCGATCTCTCGTACACGCTCATGGGAAGGACTCAGTTTGGCGTCCAGTCTCTTCGGGACGTCGAGTACTCGTTCGAGCCACTGCAATCCTATTACCTCATCACGGGAGTTGCCGGGTCGGTCTCGCAAGCCTTGAGTCGCTCGTGGGTCCTCAGCGCCAGAGCGGGAAGGCAGCGCTTGAACTATCGGAGGACGGAGGGCAGTGCCGTCGAAGACCCGTCGACGACAGACACGGTTACTGAATATGGCGGAGGTATCGCGTACCGGTTGAGCAGGACGATTCAGCTCGGGATCAACGCCGATTACAACCGTCGGCTGTCTCGAGAGCATCTGCGCGACTACAAGGGCCTCCGCGTCAACAGCTTCGTCACGTACGGCGGAGGCCGATGAAGCCCCGCACCTTGTGTCGTCGTTGCGCGTTAATGGCCGTCATTTGTTTCGGCCTATTGGCATCCGAAGTCTCGTCTCCCGTGAACGCGCAGACAAACGACTACGTCGTGGGCCCCCAGGACGTGCTGACGATCACCGTGTGGGACCAGGCTGATCTCTCGGGAAAATTCGGCATCGAGGCGGACGGCACGTTCAGTTTCCCGTTGATCGGTCGAGTCAAGGGCGGCGGGCTGACGCTGCGCGAGCTTGAGACCGAGCTGAAGAAGAGTTTGGCCGATGGATATTTCACAAACCCGCAACTTTCCGTGGCGGTTGAGCAGTATCGCAGCCAGCGGATCTTCATCGTCGGGGAAGTGCGACAGCCGGGCACCTATCCGCTCACAGGCGACATGACGCTCATCGAAGCGTTCGCGCGCGCAGGCTCGGCTACCCACGACGCGGCTGGCCACGCCGTCATCGTCCGTGCGTCCCCGGGACGCTCTCAGTCGACGCTTCCCGATGGGGAGCCGGGTCCCGAAATCATCACTGTCAGCCTCAAAGAGCTGGAGAACGGCGTGCTTTCCAATAACGTCTCGCTTCGAGACGGCGACACGATCTTCGTGCCGCGCGCCGAAACGATTTATGTGTTCGGCCAGGTCAACAGCCCCGGCGCGTACCCAATCCAGAAGGACACCACCGTGCTTCAGGTGCTGTCGCTTGCCGGCGGGGTCAGCGAGCGCGGATCGACATCCCGCGTTCGCATCGTTCGGTTAGTGAACGGGAAGAAGACAGAGCTGAAGGTGAACCTCAGCGATCCGGTCCAGGCGGGGGACACCATCATGGTTCTCGAAAGGTTCTTCTGATCAATCGACATTTAGACCCGGACATGGCGCCCCACCCATCGCACAGCAGGACCGACGGGCTTCATGAGGCTGAATTGGAGTTCGACGACCAGCCTGTCGGCGTACAGGTCCATTTGCTGGATCACGTTCGGGCTGTGTACAGGCGCCGCTGGGCAGCCCTGACGATTTTTGTGACCGTGGTGGTGCTGGTGGCGGTGCACACGTTTACCGCCACGCCCATTTATGAAGCCAGCGCGCAACTGCTCATCGAGACGCAGGAGCGCAACGTCCTGACGTTCAAGGACGTCACGGAGCAGGATCGGACGGCGCTCGACTACTCGGAGACACAGCACCGGCTTCTTCAGAGCCGGGGGCTTGCCAAGCAAACACTGGACGCGCTCGAACTGTGGGACCGCCCAGGGCTTGGTGACACTTCGACGGAACCTTCTTTTAGCCTGACCGCCGCCATCACCGCAGGGCTCAAGTGGATGGTGGCGCCGTTCAACGCTGCGAAGACCACGAATCCCTCCGAGACAGACGAAACGGCGGCGCAATCGGCGGCAATAGACGCATTTCTGGCCAGCGTGTCCATCGCTCCAATCCGGAATAGCCAGCTGGTCGACGTGAGGTTCCGCTCGCCGGACCGGCAACTGGCCGCAAGGGCGGCCAATGAGCTGGTGCAGCAGTTCATTACCCAAACGCAGGAGCTCAAGCTTCAAGTGTCAAAGGAAACATCCGGGTGGTTGGCGCAGCAGCTGGAGGAGCAGCGCAAACGCGTTGAAGAGAGCGAGATGGCGCTGCAGCAGTACCGTGAGGAGCACGACGCCGTCTCTCTGGAGGATCGCCAGAACATCGTCGTGCAGAAGCTGGCCGATCTCGAATGCCGCCGTCACCAAAGCGAAGATGGAGCGAATTGAAAAGGAATCGCAGTATACAGCAGCTGCAGGGCATCGAGAACGACCGGGGCGCGCTGGACACGTTCCCCGCGATTCTGTCGAACGGCTATATCCAGCAGCTCAAGTCTGAGCTGTCGCAGCTCGAGGCGCAGCGGAGGCAACTCGCCGATAAGTTAGGGGCGAAGCACCCCGACATGATGAAGGTGACGTCCGCCATCGAATCGGCCCAGGCGAAGCTCGATGCGGAGCTTGCCAAGGTTGTCCACTCGGTTCGCAACGAATATCTGGCGGCGCAGGCAGGAGAGCAGAGCCTGATGGCCGCGCTCAACGCCCAGAAGAACGATGCTTTGGAGCAGAACCGGAAGGGCATCGACTACGGCGCGCTGCAGCGTGACGCGGCGACGAACCGCCAACTCTTCGAGGGTCTGCTGCAGCGCGCCAAGGAGACCGGCATTTCCGGGGAACTGAAGCCGAGCAACGTGCGGATCGTCGACGTGGCTGAGGTCCCCAGAAGTCCGGTACTGCCGCGACGAGCCTCGAACCTGCTCCGAGCGATGCTGGCCGGCGGCGTCCTGGCCATTGGATTTGCGTTGTTCCTCGAGCATCTCGACAATCGGATCAAGTTGCCCGAGGAGATCACCGCCTACCTGGGGATGCCTTGTCTTGGACTCGTGCCGCTGATTCTGGACAAGGCCCACGCGGCCAGCCCGCTCATCAACAACGGGGTGCCCCCGAAATTTACGGAAGCGTTCAAGGGCGTGCGAACCAATGTCCTGTTCTCGTCGTCGGAGGAAGGCTCGCGCAGTCTCCTCGTGACCAGCACGGGGCCAGGCGAAGGTAAGACGGTTGTGGCCACGAATCTGGCCATGGCCCTGGCACAGGCCGGACAGCGGGTGATCCTGATCGACGCGGACATGCGCCGCCCTCGCGCCCACGAGTTGCTGAAGCAGAGACAGGAGCCGGGGCTTTCGAACTTGATCGTGGGGAACGCCAAACCAAGTAAGGTCGTACGGACCTCATCAATTCCAGGATTGTGGATCCTCCCAGCGGGACGGATACCCCCGAACCCCGCCGAACTTCTAGGCTCAGCGCGCTTCAAGAACTTCCTGATCGCCCTGCGCGATCACTTCGACTGGGTGATTCTCGACTCGCCGCCGGTGATGGCGGTCACGGACGCTGCCGTCGTGGCACACATCACCAACGGCGTGATCCTGGTTGTGGGGTCAGAGATGGTCCAGCCGTGGCGCGGCACGAACGGCCGTCAATCAGCTTCACGCTGCGGATGGCAAGCTACGTGGGTGCAGTGTTGAATCGAGTCAATCTGGAACGAGATCGCTACTACTATTCGAACTACTATCGACGCGAATACGACACTTACCAATCCGCCGTGTCCTAGCAGCCCGTTGCGACGCGCCTGACACGACCAATGCTTTCCTACTTCTTGCCATTCGGGCTTGCGTTTTCTGTTTCGTTGTGTCTGACGCCGCTTGTCCGCGCCCTGAGTCGATGGGCAGGCGCGCTCGACACACCTGATGGACGCAGACGACTGCACGCCACGCCAATCCCGAGGCTCGGAGGCGTCGCTGTATTTGTCTCGTTCTACGGTTGCGTCACGTTGATATCAGGCAGGCTCGGTTCGCCCCACGCCTACGAGGCGTCACAGTTGGCTTTCGCGCTGTTCGTTCCGTCACTTCTCATTCTGGTACTCGGCATCGCAGACGATCTGTGGGCCGTCGGACCGTGGGTCAAGATCGGCGTTCAACTGGCCGCCGGGCTGCTGGTCTTCTATCGCCTGGGCATTCGCATCGAGCACTTGACGAATCCCTTCACCGGCAGTTCCACGCTTGCGGCGCTGAGTTTGCCGGCGACATTGTTTTGGATCATCCTCGTGACGAACGCCTTTAACATCGTGGATGGAATGGACGGCCTCGCCGCGGGCGTCTGTTTCATCGCGCTCAGCTGCATGTTGCTCGTTTCCTTGCAGATGGGAAATACAGCGATCGCGTTTGTCGTGGCGCCTCTCGCCGGGGCAGTCCTGGGTTTTCTCAGGTACAACTTCAATCCAGCGTCAATTTTCATGGGAGACAGCGGGAGTCTTTTTCTAGGATTCCAACTGGCGGTGCTCTCTGTGGTGGGTTCACAGAAAAGCTCAACGGCGATTTCCGTGGCCACACCTCTTTTTATTCTTGCACTGCCCCTGGTCGAAACATCGATATCCACCCTGAGGCGGTTTCTTAGCGGCCGATCAATTTTGCAAGCGGATTCCGGACACATTCACCATCGGCTCATGCGGTTGGGGTTTACACCGCGGCGGGCCGCCGGTCTGCTGTATTTGGGCTCCGCCGCTTTCGGGCTGGCCTCGCTCTTCATTATTCAGAGCAACGCAACGGTCGTAGGCCTGATCACCTTGCTTCTCGCAGCCGTCACATGGGTTGGTATCCAACGGCTGGGATACTCGGAGTTCGCGGAGATCAACAGTGCCCTGAAGCGATTTGTCAATCAGCGGCGGATCATTCAGAACAGCATTGTCAGCCGGAAGCTGGCCGACGATCTCCGTTTCGTCCACTCTCGGGATGAAGCCTGGCCTCTGCTCAGAGAATGCGGCCAGGCAGCTCGGGTTTTCGTACGTGGAGTTGAGAGTCCGCCGACAAGACGGCGACGGCGCTCCTGCTGGCGACACAGCCTACGTCCGGCAGTCATACGGCTCCCCACGAGGATCGGGGAGCGAAACAAGTTTCGCGGTGGCTCTGACGGGCGCACGAGGAGAGCTGGGCGAGGTTGTTTTCAGCCGCGCCGCTGCCGCTCCGCCATTACATTCGGAACTGCCTCTATTAATCAGCGCCGTTGCACACGGGTTGCCCCGCATCCTCGAGAATAAGTCATTGCCTTTGACACCCCAGAGTCCCGCGCCGATCAAGCCCGGCGACCTCAGCTGTCCTTCCTGCAGTTCTATTGGTGTCCACCGCTCTCGATCACGCTCGCGTCTGGAACGAATTCGAAAGAATCTCACAGCCACACGGCTGCACGAGTGTGAAACCTGCGGATGGCGAGGATGGATACTACCGCAGGCGCAGTCAAGGGATGAAGAACGCATGGTCACCGCGTGCGATCCACCAGATCTTCACGCCATTGACCTGGCCATCGCGAGCGTCCGCTACGGCCTGACAACGAATCGTTCTGGAAGGCTACAGGTCGATTTTCAGCAGACTGCGGGATCCGGGAGCGCGCATCCGTAGCGCGTCGTACGACCACAGACTCCTCGACATTTGACCGTGAGAAAAGTCCTCCACGTGATCCCCTCGGTGGGACCCCTGCGCGGTGGACCCAGCGCAATGGTCCGGCAGTTGGCCGGCAGCCTCGCTCGGTCAGGAATTGAAACTCACGTAGCCACGACGGACGACGACGGGCCGGAGAAGCTTGACGTTCGATATGGCGAACCGGTCGTGCAGGACGGCGTAACGTATTGGTACTTCCCGCGCCAGCTGCGTTTCTACACGTTTTCATGGCCCTTGAGCGTCTGGTTGTCGACCCACGTGTCGGACTTCGACCTTCTGCACATACACGCGTTGTTCTCGTTTGCTGCGCTTCCTGCGTCGTACTGGGCGACCCGGCGCGGCGTCCCGTACATCGTGAGGCCGTTGGGTACATTGAACGAGTGGGGCATGACACATCGTCGCCCCTGGTTGAAACGGGCCTCCTTTCACCTGCTCGAACGCCGAATCCTGAAGCACGCCGCGGTTGTTCACTACACCAGCCATCAAGAGCGGCGTGAAGCCGAGACGTTGGGCGTCACGGGCATTTCGGCCGTCATTCCCAATGGGTTGCCGGACTCCCTGCCCGAGGGCTTCTCTGGAGCCTTCCGCCGACGCTACCCGCAACTCCGCGGGCGTCGAATCATCCTTTTTCTTTCGCGCCTCGACCAGAAGAAGGGGCTGGATCTGCTGCTGCGCGCGTTCGCGGACCTTCGCCGCAAGGCGCCGGACGCGATCCTCGTCATCGCGGGAGGCGGGCGGGATGAGTTCATCGAAGAACTCAAGGCCGAGACCAGGACCTTAGGGATTGCGGAAGAGATTCTCTGGACGGGATTTCTGACGGGCGAGGACAAGCAGGCAGCGTTCGCAGATGCCGTCATGTACGTTTTGCCGTCCTATTCGGAGAACTTCGGCATCGCGGTGGCAGAAGCCATGGCGGCCGGCCTTCCCGTCGTTGTATCCGATCAGGTCGGCATTCATAACGACATCGTCGAGGCGGCGGCCGGACTCGTTGTCCGTTGCGAAGTGGGGGACCTCACGCAGACGATGCTTCGATTGCTGAATGACCCGGCGCTGCGCGTGTCGCTGGGCCGCAACGGAAAGAATCTCGTTGCGGTCAAGTACCTCGCAGGATGCCGTCACCGGCGACGTACTGGATGTCTACAACAGGATTGCCAGTTGATGTGCGGCAATCAGGCACCACCATTTCGAACATTACAGAGTACAAAGACAACGAAGGGAGAAGGTGACTGGGTTGGTGTTTCAGGCAGTAAGCGGCTCCACTTCGTACTAATGTGCGAGTCAGGCCAACGCAGCTCGCTGATCTGCTGAAGTTCGTCTTAGGTGTCCGTCGGGCCCGTTGTATCTCTAAGACAGGCCAGCGCGTCTTCGCTGACCCGGTGTCCAATTTGGGATGGATCTTCAATCAACGGTGTCTACGAACCGCCCATGACAGCTAGCCATACTTCGTCCATCGGAGAAGCCGTCAAAGAGCGGGTAGTCGGCGGTTGAGATTTTGAGAAACGCTGTAGCCCGTCAGACTCCTCGACACTTGGCCGTGAGAAAAGTCCTCCACGTGATCCCCTCGGTGGGACCACTGCGCGGTGGGCCCAGCGCAATAGTCCGGCAGTTGGCCGGCGACCTCGTTGGATCAGGCATCGAAACCCATGTGGCGACGACCGACGACGACGGACCGAAGAAGCTCCACGTTCGGCATGGCGAACCGGTCGTGCAGGATGGTGTGACCTATTGGTTACTTCCCGCGCCAGCTGCGTTTCTACACGTTTTCCTGGCCCTTGAGCGTCTGGCTGTCCAAACACGTGTCGGACTTCGACCTTCTACACATTCACGCCCTGTTCTCGTTTGCTGCGCTTCCCGCCTCGTACTGGGCGGCCCGGTTCCGTGTGCCGTACATCGTGATGCCTCACGGCATGTTGAACGTGTGGGGCATGACACATCGTCGCCCCTGGTTGAAACGGGCCTCGTTTCGCCTGCTCGAAAGCCGCATCCTGAAACAGGCGGCGTTGGTTCACTACAACAGCTATCAAGAACGGCATGAAGCCGAGACTTTAGGTGTCACGGGCGCCTCGGCGGTGATTCCCAATGCGCTGCCGGAGTTCTCGACTGAGGACGTCTCTGGTGCGTTCCGTCGACGCTACCCACAGCTCCGCGGGCGTCGCATTATCCTTTTCCTGTCACGCATCGACCAGAAGAAGGGGCTCGATCTCCTACTGCGGGCGTTCGCGGACCTTCGCCGCAAGGCGCCGGACGCGATCCTTGTAATCGCCGGACACGGGCAGGATTGGTTCGCCCAACAACTCAAGACCCAGACGAGGACGTTGGAAATTGTGGAAGACGTTGTCTGGACGGGATTTCTAACCGGCGAGGACAAACAGGCGGCGTTCGCAGATGCCGTCATGTACGTTTTGCCGTCCTATTCGGAGAACTTCGGCATAGCAGTGGCAGAAGCCATGGCGGCCGGCCTTCCCGTTGTTGTGTCCGATCAGGTCGGCATTCATGGCGACATCGTCGAGGCGGCGGCCGGACTGGTTATTCGCTGCGAAGTGGGGGACCTCACGCAGACGATGCTTCGATTGCTGAATGACCCGGCTCTGAGTGTGTCGATGGGCCGCAACGGTAAGGATCTCGCTGCGACCAAGTACTCGCAGGAGGCCGTCACAGGCGAAGTACTGGACCTCTACAACAGGATTGCCAGTTGATGTCCGGGTTGTTAACAGAAGAAGCGGAATGCATCCACGAGGTGGGAACGCCACCGTCGGTCACGTTGGTCTCGGTGATTGTTCTTACGCACAACGAGGAAGGAAACCTGCCAGCCTGTCTCGAAAGCCTCCGCAGGCTGCCGTGCGTGGTCTTCGTCGTCGATTCGGGCAGTTCGGATCAGACCCTGGAGATTGCAGAACGGTACTCCGCGGTGACCAGGCACCACGAGTTCGAAAACTACGCGGTGCAGAGAAACTGGGCCTTGGACAATCTGCCTATCGAGACGCCATGGGTGCTCAATCTCGACGCGGACGAGCGATTGACGCCCGAGCTGCTGGAGGAGATGAGGAACGTCCTCGAGCAGCCGCCGCCGAATGTCTCAGGGTTCCTGCTCCGCAGGCGGACCATTTTCATGGGCAGGTGGATTCGACACGGGGGCCATTACCCCTCTTATCATCTCCGACTGTTTCGCAAAGGCAGTGGCCGATGCGAGGCGCGCCGCTACGATCAGCATTTTGTGACCAATGGTAGGGTAGAGCGGCTCCGGCATGACTACCTCGACGTCGTCTCGTCCTCGCTGCTGACGTGGTCCCTCCGGCATGGGCGGTGGGCCGCGCTGGAAGCCAACGAGTTGCTGTTCCCGCAGGCCGGCGGAAAGCAGGTCACACCTGACGTCATGGGCAATCCGATCCAGCGGCGCCGGTGGTGGCGGAACCTTTATGGCCGTGGGCCGCTTTTCACGCAGAGCTCTCGCGTACTGGGGATATCGGTACGTCTTCAGGCTGGGCTTCCTTGATGCGAGAGAAGGACTGATTTTTCACTTTCTCCAGGGCTTCTGGTTCCGGTTCCTTGTTGATGCGATGATCTACGAGAAGACGGCGCGGGTGAAGATTCCTCGGACTGAACGCGTTCCACGGCGACGCATCGGCGCGCTGCTGGAAGACGGCCACCTGGTCGCCGCGATCGAGGAAGAGCGGCTGAATCGCATCAAGCACTGGGCGGGCTTTCCGGCGCTGGCGGCCCGCGCGTGCCTCGACCTGAGCGGGTCGGCGACCCTGGAGCACGTCGCCATTTCGCGCGATCCGCGCGCGCACTTCTGGACGAAGGTGGGGCGGCTCGTCGACGCGCCCTGGCGACTGGCGCCGCTCGGCCTCGCGCGTCAGGAACACGGTCGATGTCGCGCGACTGGCGCGCGGCTCGGCGCAGCAGGGCATCGCCAACGCCGACCGCGTGCGCGTGCATTTCGTCGAGCACCACCGCGCGCACCTGGCCAGCGCGTTCTTCGCGTCGCCGTTCGACGAGGCGGCCGTTGTCTCGATCGACGGCTTCGGCGACTTCAGCAGCGTGATGTGGGGCGTGGGGCGCGGCAACCGGATCGACGTGCGGGGCAGCGTGCGCTTCCCGCACTCGCTCGGCCTGTTCTACACCGCGTTCACGCAGTTGCTCGGCTTCCCGAAGTACGGCGACGAGTACAAGATGATGGGCCTGTCGGCCTACGGCGAGCCGCGCTTTGCCGCACAGGTCCGCGACGTGGTGCGCGTCGAAGGCGATCAGGTCCGGCTCAACCTCGACTACTTCATCCATCACACGAGTGGCGTCGAGATGACGTGGGAAGGCGGCGAGCCGGCCCTGGCGCCGGTCTATTCGCCCAAGATGATCGACGTGTTCGGCGCCGCCCGCGCGCCGCGATCCGACGCTCGAGCCGCGCGCACGCGGACCTGGCCGCGTCGGTGCAGGCTGTGCTCGAAGAGTGCTACTTCGCGCTGCTGAACGCCGTGCACAAGAGGACCGGGCTGACAGCGGTGTGCCTGGCCGGCGGCGTGGCGCTGAACTGCGTGGCCAACGGCATGATCTTCGAGCGCACGCCGTTCCGCGACGTCTACGTGCAGCCGGCGGCGCACGACGCGGGCACCTCGATTGGCGCGGCGCTGCTACGTGTGGCACCAGGTGCTCGAAGCAGCCGCGCGGCTTCGTGATGCGCCACGTGCACTACGGGCCGGAGTACGACGACGCCGACGATCGAGCGCGAACTGCGCGCCGGCGGTGTGCACGTATCGAGCGGCTCGACGAGCAGCGAGCTCGTCGATCGCACCGCGCGCGAGCTTGCCGACGGCCGGATCGTCGGCTGGTTTCAGGGCCGCATGGAGTTCGGCCCGCGCGCGCTCGGCACGCGCAGCATTCTCGCCGATCCGCGGCGCAAGGACATGAAGGACACGCTGAACGCGCGCATCAAGCACCGCGAGCCGTTCCGGCCGTTCTGTCCGTCGATCCTGGCGGAAGCGACGGGCGAGTACTTCGAGACCGACTACCCGTCGCCGTTCATGGTGCAGGCCTACAAGATCCGGCCGAACCAGCGCGCGCGGATTCCGGCGGTCACGCACGAAGACGGCACCGGCCGGCTGCAGACCGTGGAACGCGACGTGAATCCGCTCTACTGGAGTCTGCTGCAACGCTTCGGCGAGCTGACCGGCGTGCCGGTGCTGATCAACACCTCGTTCAACGAGAACGAGCCGATCGTCAACACGCCGGCGCAGGCGATCGACTGCTTCCTGCGAACGAACATGGACGTGCTGGCGATGGGTCCGTTCGTAGCGAGGAAGACCGACCAGATGTCGACGCATGACGTCGGCGAGCTGCCGTCGGAGCCAGTGCCAGGTACGTCGCAGATCTCAGTTCGTTGAAAGTTCTCTTCCTCAATCAGACGTTCTACCCGGACGTTGCGTCGACGGCGCAGTACGCCAGCGATCTCGCGGCGACGCTGGTCGAGCGCGGACACGACGTGACGGTGGTCTGCAGCCGAACGGGCGTACGACAACCCGCGGAGAGATATCCACGACGCGAGAACTGGCGCGGCGTCGAGATTCGGCGCATCTCGTGTCTCGGCTTCGGCAAGAAGGCACGCTGGCGACGCGCGGCCGACTTCGGCAGCTACATCGCGAACTGCGCTGCCATCTCGCTGCGCTCCGGCGCTTCGACGTCGTCGTCGGGATGACGTCGCCGCCGCTCATTTCGTGGCTGGGCGCGCTGTTCGCGCGAATCAAGGGCGGCCGGTTCGTGTTCTGGGTGATGGATCTCAACCCCGACGAGGCGCTCGGCCGCCGGTTGGCTTCGGGAGGGCTCGCTGGACGACCAGGTTCCTCCAGGCCATCCTGCGGGACAGCCTCCGTGCGCTCGCTGCTGTCGATCGTGCTCGACCGGTTCATGGCCAGACGAATCGAAGAGAAAGGGCGTCGATGCGCGTCGGATTACGATTCTTCCCGCCCTGGTCCCACGACGACGCGGTGCGGTACGACGCCGAGGGCCGGGAGCACTTCAGAAAGGAGCACGGCCTCGACGGCAAGTTCGTCGTGATGTATTCGGGGAATCACAGTCCCTGTCATCCGCTTGACACACTTGCTCGAAGCCGCAGCGAGGCTCCGCGAACGGTCGGACATTGCGTTCTGCTTCGTCGGCGGCGGGAGTCGAGCTGTCGACGCGTGCGGCGGTTTGCCGCGAGCACGCGAGTTGACGAACATCGTGGTGCTGCCGTATCAGCCGCTCGAGCTGGCTGGCGGCATCGCTTTCGTCGGCCGACCTGCACATCGTCGTGATGGGCGACCCCTTTGTCGGCATTGTCCATCCCTGCAAGGTCTACAACATTCGCGCCCTCGGCATTCCGTATCTCTACATCGGTCCGCCCGAAAGCCACGTCACCGAGCTACGCCCGGCGTTCACCGCCACGCACGGAGATGTCGATGCGGTCGTGCGACATGTTCGGACGGCAGCCGCCGGCGCCGCGTCTGGAACCGTGCGGTTTTCCGCGTCGGTCTTCACCCGGACTGCGCTCCTTGGGCAAATGGTCACCTGTACGAGGACGCAAACGGGGCAGCCGTCAACCGCGACATCGCTCGGGCTGAACGGTCTCCTCAATTCTGAACCTCCCAGGTAAGGAGG
>CAVQVI010000004.1:0-11992 GCA_963717075.1 uncultured Acidobacteriota bacterium
CCGTCGCCGAGCAGGGAGAGCACCGGGACGATGGGCGGTGAAGGCCTCAACGGGTTGAGGCACTGTCAACTTGACGTCAGATCGTGCCTGACGATCTCGTTGATGTCTGGTTTCCCTCCCAGTTCAGCACGGGCACATCGCGTCGTTCCACGCGAGAAATCAGCGTTGGGCAGCGCTGCCCGGCGCCGGCAGCTGCCCCAGTTGTCGCAACGTACCGAGATCATCCCGCGCGGCCCAGCTCTCGACAATCTTGCCGTTGGAGAATCGGAAGATCTGAATCGCCGGCGTTCGCACGATGTTCCCCGTCGGCGGCATGCCCATGTAGCCAACTGTGTCGGTCGCGATCGCGGTGTAGCGGCTGACGACGAAAGTCTTGGTCGGCGTTTCGCGGCGGTTTCGGCGCGGCCATCCACATCCACCATTCGGTGATATTTCCCAGGAGGAGGAAGCATGAAGGCCGTGATCGTCGGTGAACCGTCTGGAGCGTCAATGATGGCCGTGTATCCGCGGCACAAAGCCGTGGCTGACAGGTTCAAAGCCAGAGGCGAAGTGATCGGCATCGGCCCTTTCGCGGATCTTGGCAATATGGGCATCTTCAGGACACGCGAGGCGGCCGAGGCGTTTGCCCGGGAGGACCCGCACGCGGGCTCCTGTGAGCTCGAGCAACCACCGGATATCTCGCGATGTCACGAAGTGCCATGGCGGGCGCATCACGTGCGTCCGAAGGATTCGTCCCCACGACATCCTCAGGGCGCCGGAGCTTGGCGCACGAAATGCGCTGATTGCGCAATCGTCGCGCAGCAATCTCGGCGATCACGGGCGGTCGCTGCCGCGCTTCACCGGATGACGGGGCGATCGGAAGTGGAGGGGGAGCGATTTCCAGCCCCACAGGCGCATTCTGTCGTCTCCGCTGAATTCATGACCGAGATCGCGAGCCAACATGCAGATTTGACCGCGGTGATGGGCATCATGCTGGCTCAAGTACGTCAGCATGTCGATCACTCTGCGAGGCATGCCCTTCACGCGCGCGTGACCCGAACGAAGGGCGGATTCGAACAAGGTCGCGAGTTCATCGGTCGACTCGCGCAGGGCCCTGCATGCCTCGCCGGGCGTCATCCGCTGTTTGTCGAGCGTCGGCGGCCCTGGTCGCATGCCACCCATCCGCGCGAACGTCCGGCGGACGCTCTGCATATGCGCGATGATGCCCGCGATCGTTCGACCACGTCCGCCTGGTGGCGGCACCCGCCACAGGGCGACGGGCAACACGCCCGCGAGGTACTCCGTTACGTGGGCACTGTGCCTGAATGCCTCGATGATCTCTTGTTCCACTTCCAGTGGTCGTCCTCTCGGCATATGCGTCCTCAGCGTGGCAACTTGGCGAATCCGGGATGAACACGTGGGCGCAGGCCCTGCTGTTCGGCCATCTTTCCAAGGAGACGTCGGAGCTCGTCGCGTTCGGCATCGCTCAAGGCCGCGCACAAGTCGTCCTGATGCTGCCGGGCGATGCGACCGAGTGCCTCGAGTTGGCCCTTACCCGCTGGCGTGAGGCGCAACGCGTGGGACCGTCGGTCAGCGGACCCGGGGTGGCGTTCAACGAGCCCCTTCTTCTCGAGCCCGTCAAGCAGGAGCACTAGCCGGCTCGGGAAGGTGCCGAGGAGTTCCGACAGGGTTCGCTGCGTCATGTTGGGCTGATGCGAGAGGTTCCACAGAATGCCCGCGTCAGCCGGTGTCAAGCCGAGCGGCGCCAAACGTTCCGCAAAGTGCGCCGTGGCATGGGCGCCGACCTGCGCGAGGAGAAAGGCGGGCCCTGGCCCGCGGGGTCTTTCGGCCATAGTTATTGACATTAACAATTCATCGTGTTAATTACAAGCCATGGCAACCAATGGCTCGCTTGCTCGTCACGCCGCCCCGAACCCAGGCTTGGTGGCCTCGATCTTCACGGCGCTGTTCCTCGCAGGGCTTGTGCCCGTGACGCTGATCGTCAGCGAGACGCATTTCCCCTCTCCACTGCAGCCCGCGGAAGAGATCATGGCGTACTTCCGCGCCAACGGCGGTCGAGTCGCGGCCTGCGCCTTCTTTCAGTTTGGTGCGGCCATTCCCCTTGGCATCTACACCGCAACCATGACCAGCCGCCTTCGTTTTCACGGAGTACGTGCCGCCGGTGTCGACATCGCGCTCTTTGGCGGCCTCGCGGCATCGTTCATGACGCTCGTGTCGGCACTGGTGCAGTGGGTTCTGGCCCGGCCTGGCATTGCCTCGGACGGCACGCTCACGCAGGGCTTCTACTACCTGGTTTTCGCGACCGGTGGCCCAGGCTACAGCGTACCTCTCGGGCTCCTCATCGCGGGCATTTCCATCCCAGCCCTCTTCTTCCGTCTCCTGCCTCGGTGGGTCTGTCTGACCGGCATCGTTCTCGCCGTGATCGGCGAGTTGAGCGCCCTGAGCCTGATTGTTCCGAATGCCCTGTTCCTGATTCCACTCACGCGCTTTCCCGGCTTCGCCTGGCTCATCGTCGCAGGTTTCAAGCTGGCAGGCACTAAATCGCAAGAGCGCCATCGTGTTTCCACCGTCGCCTGAACCCTGTGCGGGATGCGCCGTTGAGAGGCGGGCTCCATGATGAGCGGCCGGCGCCTGCTGATGGCCCTCGGTCTCTGGCTGCTCGCGTCCGTCCTTGCTGGGGCCGCGACCGTGTCAGCCGCGCGAGGTCTGGGCGTAGCAGACGTCACGCCGATCGTCGTCGCCGAAGTCTACGCGTTGCTCATTGCGGCGTTGCTGATCGCTTTTCGGCACAATTCGCGCGCTCTGGGGCTGGTTCGCTGTCGTGCCGCCGACGTCGGTCTTGCGTTGGGGGCCTGTGCTGTCGCGTACCTCGTGACCGCGACGGTTCAATCGGTGACCGGGCCCTGGCCGTGGTCGAGTTCGGTGGCGATCTTGAAAGCGATGGGGTCCGACGACGGACGTCTCGCGACAGCGAGCGCGACGGCGGCAGGCATCATCATCGTGCGAGCGTGCCTGCTCGCCGCGCTCGGCGAAGAGATGCTATTTCGTGGGGTCCTGTACTCGTGGCTGCGGCGGAGGCTTTCGGCGCGAGCGGCGATTCCCGTGTCCGCTGCAGCGCACGCGGCGATCCATGGGTTTCCTGCCGTTCTTCCTCTTGGCTTTGTGCTGGGTCTCGGCTTCGGATGGGTGCGCGAGCGCTCCGGGTCCACCGTCCCAACGGTCGTCGTTCACGCGCTCCACAACGCCGCGTTGATTACCTGGGCGCATATTGCGGCTGGATGGACGACGACGCTGCCAGTGTGGGGAGCACAGTGAGTTATCGCCAGTGATTGGAAACGGGCGGCTCCGCGCATCTCGACCTTACCGTTCTCAACAATTCCTGAAGACTCAGCTGCCGCGGCTCGACCATATTTGACGGCTTCCGAAAATCCATTCAGGGAAAAAAGGCCGCGCAGTCCCGCGCTCCTTGACATTCGCACCCAACTACATAACTATATGGTTATTGAACCGACAGGCTATGAATACGCAAATGTCGGATCGCCTCGATGCCACATTTCTCGCGCTGGCCGATCCGACGCGGCGCGCGATTTTGGCTCGCCTCGCGCGCGGCGAGGCATCGGTGACAGAGCTGGCGGAACCGTTCGCGATCAGTCAGCCCGCGATCTCGAAGCACCTGAAAGTCCTGGAGCGCGCTGGGCTGGTCACGGTGGGTCAGGATGCACAACGGCGACCTCGCCGTTTGGAGGGGAAGCCGCTTGCCGAGGCGAGTGCCTGGCTCGAGCGATATCGCGCGAGCTCGGAAGCGAACTTCGAGCGCCTCGACGGCCTTCTGGAGGAGTTGCAACGCAGGACGTCCGGGTCGACGCGGGGGCGGAGGCGGACAGAACGCTAGCGCGAAGACAGGGGAGCCACGAAAGGAGGGTGACATGCCGATGACGATGGAAAAGGCGCAGGTCACGCTGCCCAGCGATCGCGAGGTCAAGGTCACGCGATCGTTCAAAGCGGCCCGGCCGCTGGTGTACAGGGCATACACGGAACCAGCGCTGGTGCAGCGCTGGCTTCTCGGTCCGCCCGGATGGTCGATGCCGGTGTGCGAGATGGAGGTACGCGTCGGCGGCCGTTACCGGTGGCGCTGGCGGAGTGACAAGGACGGCAGCGAGTTCGGCTTCGCCGGGACATTTCGCGAGGTAACGCCACCATTGAGGCTGGTCCACACCGAGACCTACGATCCGGGGACCGTCGGTGACGTACACCCCCAGAGCGAAGCGCTCGTGTCGGTGACGTTCACGGAGGACGGTGGCATCACGACGGTGACCTCGCTGATCGACTTCGGGTCGAAGGAGGCGCGGGACGCGGCGGTGGCAACCGGCATGACCGATGGCATGGAGCAGAGCTATCAGTTGCTCGATCGGTTGCTCAGCGAGCGCATATAGCGGTGGCCGTGACTTTCGGGCGACGGAACCAGTAGCACAAAACTCAGGGAGAGAACGATGAAACCAATCACACCGCATCTCTGGTTCGACAAGGAAGCCAAGGAAGCCGCGCAGTTCTACTGCTCGGTCTTCCCCAACTCGAAGATCAGCAGCGTCAGAGCCCTGAGCGATACGCCCTCGGGCGATTGCGACGTCGTCGCCTTCGAATTGAATGGCCAACCGTTCATGGCGATCAGCGCAGGGCCACTCTTCAAGTTCAACGAGTCGATCTCCTTCATGGTGTCTTGCGAGACGCAGGCCGAAATCGACCGCTATTGGGAGAAGCTCTCCGCGGTTCCCGCCGCGGAGCAATGCGGGTGGGTGAAGGACAAGTACGGGCTGTCATGGCAGATCGTAGCGACCGCCATGAACGAGATGTTGGAAAAGGGAACGCCCGAGCAGCTGGCGCGGGTCACACGGGCCTTCCTGAAGATGAAGAAATTCGACATCGCGCAACTGCAAGACGCCTTCGACGGAAGCTCGCGCGTCGAAGTGGCGAGGTGAAACCGATCTGGGTGTCCATTCGAGCCGTTGAGAAGGGCCGCATTCGCCGGTGTGGGCAGTACGTCGTAAGCCGTGAGCTGGGTGCAAGTCATTTGCGAGCTTCAGCGCGACTGGCAGCGACTGGAAACAGGGAAAGCGTTTGTGGAGATTCTCTTCGACGCAAAAGTGCCATTCGTGGCGGCTGAGCGGCTACCGCCGTGCCTCACTGTTTGGCCGGTGGTCAAAAGTTGCAGGGCGAATTATTCTGTCCGGCGGAGGGGAGCAACACATGACGAAGACAATTGACGCGGAGGCGATTCTGAAGCGGGCGACACCGCACGCGCATCAGCAGGCCCACGAGATTCAGCCGTTTGGCCATCTTGTCCGGATGCCGATCGCGTTGTCGGAAAATGCGTGCAAAATGAGTGTGGAGAATCATGAGTGACGTCATTCGCCGGAACGAACTGCAGGTCTGGTTCGTGGCGGAACACGTGGTGGACACGCCGCTGACGCAAGCGGTGTGAGGCGCGTGAAGGCACGGCGGCAGCGATCCTGGAGGCGGCATGGCTGATTCGGACACGAGGGGGCGCCCCAATCTGGCCGAGGGACTACCCGCCAGCGCGCTCCGGCCCGGTGGCATGGTGCTCGGGCGCGTGGGCGACGAGGACGTGCTGCTGGCGCGCTCGGGCGACGAATTCTTCGCGGTTGGCGCCCATTGCACGCACTATCACGGAGCCCTCGTCGAGGGATTGGTCGTGGGCGACACGGTACGCTGCCCTTTACATCATGCGTGTTTCAGCCTGCGGAGTGGCGAAGCGCTTCGGGCTCCGGCGCTGGATCCGATTGCCTGTTGGCGCGTCGAACGCCGCGGCCAGACGGTGATCGTGCGAGAGCGGCGGTCAGAGCGGCCGCCGATCTGGCGTGGCATCGGACGGCTCAGTCCAACATCCCTCGTCCATCGTGATCGTAGGAGGTGGCGCGGCGGGCTTCGCGGCCACAGACATGCTCAGGCGCGAAGGCTACGAGGGGCCCATCGCTCTGATCAGTGCCGATGAGGACCCGCCTGTCGACCGTCCGAACCTCTCAAAAGACTACTTGGCCGGTGAAGCCCAGGACGACTGGATCCCGATGTGGCCAACGGACGGGTACGTGCAGCAGCACATCGAGCTCCTGCTCGGCACTCGCGTGTCCTCGATTGATCCTGCTGGCCGGACGGTGCTGCTCGAGAACGGCTCGCGCCATGACTTTGGCGCGCTGCTCATCGCCACGGGCGCCGATCCCGTACGGCTCCCCGTTCCTGGCGCCGATAGCGCGCCGGTCTTCTATCTCCGGTCCTTCACTGATAGTCGTGCGATCAATGCGCGCGCGCGTACGGCGAAACACGTCGTGGTCGTGGGCGCCAGCTTCATCGGGCTGGAAGTCTCGGCCGCCCTCCGGACTCGTGGCGTCGCCGTCGATGTCGTCGCGCCGGAGCGCGTGCCGCTCGAACGAATCATGGGCGCGGAAATTGGCCGCTTCGTGCAGTCCCTGCACGAGGCGCACGGCGTCGTGTTTCACTTGGGCGAGACCGTCACGTCGATGGCCGGGCGCATGGTGACGTTGAGTGGCGGTGGCACAGTCGACGCCGATTTCGTCGTCGTGGGCGTCGGCGTCAGGCCGGCGACGGCGGTCGCGGAACGTTCCGGACTCATGGTCGATCGCGGCATTGTCGTGAATGAATTCCTCGAATCCAGCGCGCCTGGAATCTTCGCCGCTGGCGATGTGGCCCGCTGGCCCGATCCGCACACGGGCCAGCGCATTCGCGTCGAGCACTGGGTAGTGGCAGAGCGTCAGGGCCAGGTCGCCGCGCGCAATATGCTCGGACGTCGTGAGCGCTTCGACGCCGTCCCGTTTTTCTGGAGTCAACACTACGACGTGACCATCCGATATGTGGGTCACGCCGAGCGCTGGGAGACCGTAAACGTGATCGGGTCGCTCGACGCGCGTGACGCGTCCGTGCATTTCATGCGTGGCGGCAGGACGCTCGCCGTGGCGACGGTGTCACGCGATCGGGAAAACCTCCAGGCCGAGCTGGCGCTGGAAGAAGCTATCGCATCGCCGTAGGTGGGCGTGGAAGACAGTCGATCGACGGCGATCCGTAATGTTCGCCATCGAGAGGCGTCGTTGGACGCTGCTGACGGTTGAGCTGACGTGACTACGGAGACCAACCGGTGTACCTGGGTCAGCCGTGACAATCCGCTGATCCTGGAGTATCACGATCGCGAATGGGGTGTGCCCGTCGATGACGATCGGACGCACTTTGAATTCCTGGTGCTGGAAGCTGCGCAAGCCGGGCTCAGTTGGTCGATCGTTCTGAAGAAACGGGAAGGCTATCGCCGCGCGTTCAGCCAATTCGATCCTGAAAAGGTGGCCCGATACACGCCGAACAGAATCCACAAACTCATTGCGGACCCGTCGATCATTCGAAACCGGATGAAAATCGAAGCGGCCGTGCGCAACGCGCGGGCGTTTCTCGCAATTCAGGACGAGTTCGGAAGCTTCAACGCCTATTGCTGGCGGTTCGTCGGTGGACGGACCCCGCCTGAATCGGTGGAAGGCGACCAGGGAGATTCCAACGACTTCACGCGAATCCGACGCGTTCAGCGAGGATCTCAAGCGCCGCGGATTCAGCTTCGTCGGTTCGACCGTTATCTATGCCCATATGCAGGCGGTCGGCATGGTGAATGATCACCTTGTCAGTTGTTTCAGGTATCGGCAGATTCAACGGCTCAGGTGATGACTGCAAGCTCAATCGCACATACGCCCCGTCAGGGGGCTGATGTGAATCGGCGTTTCTCGATGCCTAATTGCTTGATCTTCGACTCCAGCGTCGAGGCTGGAATGCCGAGCGTGGCAGCCGCCCCACGCGGTCCCGCCACCCTCCCACGACTCTTCATCAGGGCCGACTCGATCATCTCTTTTTCCTGACCCTGCAGCGTCTCGGGGAGTGGTCCCAACCCGTCCGTGCGAAGGGGCGCCTGACTGGACAGCCACGCGTCATCGATTGAGAAGGTGTCGCCGACACAAAGGATGACCGAACGCTCGACGATATTCTGCAGCTCGCGAATGTTGCCAGGCCACGGGTATCTCTCGCAGAGCGCCAACGTCCGCTTGTCGATCCGGTGGATCCGCTTGGCCATGTTCTCGGCGAAGCGCTTGACGAAGTACTCGACCAGGATCGGAATGTCCTCGCGGCGTTTTCGCAGTGGCGGCACCTGAATCGGAAAGACGTTCAATCTGTAAAACAGGTCCGACCGGAACGTCCCGTTGGCGATCGCTTCTGACAGATCTCGGTTGGTGGCTGCGATGACTCGAACATCCACCGGAATGGCACGACTGCCGCCGACGCGTTCAATTTGACGCTCTTGCAGCACTCGCAGCAAGGCGATCTGGGTGTCGCTGGGAATCTCGCCGATCTCGTCGAGGAAGATGGTGCCAGAGTGCGCCAGTTCAAACCGTCCGCGGCGCTGCTGCACGGCCCCGGTAAAGGCGCCCTTCTCGTGGCCAAACAACTCGGATGCGATCAGTGATGGTGGCGTCGCCGCACAATTCAGGCTGACGAACGCCCGCTCGGCACGCCGCGAGTGTTTGTGGATGGCTCGCGCTATCAGCTCCTTCCCGGTGCCGGTTTCGCCGGAGATCAGGACCGTTGAGTCCGTCGGCGCCACTTTCGATACGTGCGACAGCACGGTCTTCAGCGCTGGAGATGCTCCGACAATCTCCTCGAACATGAAGGCCTGATCGACTTCTTCCCGCAGGGCCACATTCTCGTCCTGCAGGCGATCCTTCAATCGCTTGATCTCTTCGAACGCTTTCTCTACGTCCGCCTGGCTTCGCCGCAGCTTCTCTTCTGTGTGTTTTCGCTCTGTGACATCTTCGGAGAGCGCCATCACAAATCGAGGCATGTTCTTGGTGCCAGGAACGAGGGACACGTTGTTGCTGACCCAGATTAAACTGCCGTCCTTGCGTCGGTACTGCTTCTCGATCTGAAACTGTGTTCGCTTCCCTTCGATCAGCTCGGTGACGAGCTGCCAATTGGCTTCGCGATAATCCTCGTGAGTGAGCTCCAGAAAAGTCAGTGTGCCGATTTCCTCTTCGGTGTAACCCAGCATTTTCTGATAGGCGGAGTTGGTGGCCAGAAAACGGCCGCGCATGTCCGTGAGAGCAACACCGATGGCCGAATTCTCGAATACCGACCGCCACCTCTCCTCGCTCTTATACAGCGCGTCTTCGGCCTGCTTCCGGTCATCAATGTCCGTCAGCAGGACGTACCAGCGAACAACGAGGCCTTCGGCGTCGCGAAGCGGGAGGCCACGCAACTGGAACCAGCGATACTCGCCGTCTCCCCGACGGATGCGGTGCTCGAGTTCATACGGGAGGCCGGTTTCAAAGGCGCGCTGCCAGGCGGCGCTCACGCGGGGCAGGTCGGCTGGATGCACCGCGTCCGTCGTCCCCCATTCCTTCAGTTCTTCGAGTGTCCGGCCAAAGTACTCGAGGACCTGGCGATTGACGTGCTCGACTTGGCCTGCCGGCGTCATGACTGCGACTAGACCAGGAATGGTTTCGACGATCAGCCGGAAGCTGTCCCCGCTGGCACCGTTGGCCAGAGCTTCGAGGTCGCGCGTGTGTGGATCGGGTGACTCGGTCACGTGACACCGGCGAGTCGGCGCTGCGCCGCTCGCCAGGTTGAATTCTAGGGCCTGGCGAACCAGCCACATCTTCTGGTCGGCTGGTCTCGCGAAACTCCGCGAGCGGCTTTCGCGAAGATTCGCGCGGGCGGCAAGGGTTAACTATAGCGCTCAACGACTTACGGATGGCCTCCGTTTTGCCCCTCGCTGTGCCGACGTTCGCAATCGCCCTGATGCTCAGAATCACGCATGTAACTAACACCGGAAAGCCGACGCTGATTCTGAGCGGACGAATCGGTGCTGAGCAGTTGCCTGAGCTGCGCCGATCCGTCGAAGCGGAGCAGGCGCGAGACCTGGTTCTCGACCTTACGGAGGTGACCCTCGTGGATCTGGAGGTCGTCCGGTTCTTCCAGCGCTGCGAGCAGGAGGGCATCCGCATCGCTCACTGTCCGGCATACGTCCGCGAATGGATGGCCCGCGAGAAGCGACCGACGTGATTGAAGACGACGTGGTGACCTGGTTCTGGTGCTCGGCTGTAGGAGGTGTTTATGTCAGAGGCAAGAGCAGTTGACGGGGTGAAGAATGTCGTGCTCGTACACGGAGGATTCGTGGACGGGTCGGGTTGGCAGGGCGTCTACGACCATCTCAAGAAGGACGGCTACAACGTGACGATCGTCCAGAATCCAACGACGTCGTTGGCGGATGATGTCGCGGTGACCAAACGCGCGCTCGCCACGCAGAGCGGTCCCGCGATTCTCGTCGGTCATTCGTACGGGGGCGTCGTCGTCACTGAAGCCGGCAACGATCCGAAGGTCGCCGGCCTCGTCTATATCGCGGCATTCGCCCCCGACAAGGGCGAGTCCGTGTCCTCGTTGATCCAGAACCCACCTCCGGGCGCTCCGGTGCCACCGATTCTGCCGCCGCAGGATGGCTATCTGTTTCTCGATCGCACGAAGTTTCAAGCGTCGTTCGCGGCGGACGTGAGCGCTGACGCGGCTGCGTTCATGGCCGACTCGCAGGTGCCGTGGGGCCTCGAAGCGCTGAACGGCGCGGTCACTGAGCCGGCGTGGAGAGCGAAGCCAAGCTGGTATCTCGTGTCCACCGAGGACAAGATGATTCCGCCCGATGCGCAGCGCGCCATGTCCAAGCGCGCTGGCTCGAGCGTCGTCGAGGTCAAGGGGAGTCACGCGGTGTACGTGTCGCAGCCGCGGGCCGTTGCGGACATCATTGCGAAGGCGGCGAACGGCGTGGCTCTGGCAACCCGTTAGGCAACTCATGAGCGATCGTGGGTCACGTCCGGCAGCTACGGAGCTGTCGGATGTGACTTCGTCGCATCTCGTGAGCGACTGTCCCTGCAACTGTCCCTGCCAGCCGCCAGATCCGACCGATCACGGCCAACGGCACGCAAGCCGCGGGACAGGGTGTGCCTGGCCTCAGTCGGCGCTTGATCGGCTCCCCTCACCCCGGGTGGCCGCCGCGCTTTGACGACGCCGCGCCTAGCGATAAGCGCTCGTCGGGAACTCGCAAACGGCATCTGGATGAAGGGGAAGAGCGGAGGCATCGTTGTGGCGCACCGCATCGATGACTGCTCGACCACCGGTATCCCCTGTTCGCGCATGAGGCCTCCCGCAGATTGAGAACCTGCTCGATGTCGTCACAACCGGGCCGACGAGCGCCTGGCTCGTCCAGCACGTCACTCAATCACTTCGATGTCGCGCCCGGTGACCTGGCGCTTTGGCGAGCGGCGCGTCGCAGGTGACGATCGGCGCATCGAGCGCCTCGGCCAGGGCTACGTACATGGCGTCGTACGCCGTGACGTTCTCGCGCAGCTTCCACGCGCGAGTCAGGAGATCGAGATGGGGGTGACGGTGGAGATCGAGGTCGGCGAGATCCGCAATCGCGTCGGCCGCTCGGTCAGGTGACACCTCGCCTGCCCGTACGAGGCGTCGGAGGCCCTGAGTCACTTCAACGTCCGCCAGGTGGGGCGAATGGAACTCGTCCTGGTCTCGAAAAAGGCGGGCCTCGACCCGGGTGCCAAGCGGAGTTTGCAGGAGAAATTCGAGCAGGGCCGAGGCGTCGACGACGATCACGCCGACTCGCGCTCCTCCCGGATGACCACGGCGGCCGGCGTCTTCAAGGTCACGCGCTTTCGACTGTGGATTCGGGTCAGCATCTCGTCGCGCGTGGGTCGCGCGGCCAGACGTTCAAGTTCCGCCAGGAGGTAATCGGAGAGCGTCTGTCCCGAGTCCGCGGCCCGGACCTTCAGCTTGCGGTGCAGCGCGTCCGGCACATTCCTGATTTGGACCATCTTGGACATGTGACTAAGCATGCGTGCATGCTAGTCGCATGTCAAGCGCAGGCCCGCATTGG
>CAVQVI010000005.1:0-11712 GCA_963717075.1 uncultured Acidobacteriota bacterium
GTGATTTCATGGATCGCAGTCCTTGAAATGAGTTCCGATCGTCTGACCGCGACCCCTGATCCCTGATCCCCGGTCCCTGATCCCTGAATTAGTGAGCCGTTCGCTGGGCTTCAGCCACGTCGATTCGGGCCCGCTCGTGCGCAGTTCCTACCACGCTCAGGAAACCGCCGAGTCGTACGCCCGGACTCTCGTCCACACGATCAGAAGATCGCCGTGGGATTGACCGCGGAACCTGCTCCTCTGTCGACCCGCAGGGGCTGGATGACCAGCATGAACTCCCAGCGCTTCAGCTTGTCGGCGGTTGCCGCGAGCTCGTCGAGCGCTAGGTTGTCCAGCAGGTTGACGCCGAGCCCGACCAGCGTGAAGACGTGGATGGGAATGGCGACGCCCGGAACCCTGCCGCCCTCCTGCGGGATGTCGGCGCCGAGCAGGGCGATGTCCCGCTCCTTGAGGAACGGGATGAGCGACGGATCATAGCCGGCGCTCCCGAACGGCAGCGGCTTGGTTCCCGGCTGCGACGTCCGCAGCAGCAGCGCATCGCCGGCCGAAATCCTGATGCCCGTCTTCTTCTCCCAGGCGGCGATCTCCTCTGGACGCACGCGCGTATTGGGAAGATCGACCAGGACGCCGCGGGTCACGATGCCGTCCTTGGCTGAATTGACGCTCAGCTTGGAGCAGCCCCCGTCGGTCGTGACGATTTCCTTGAAGACGAACCCGTTGTAGTTCCTGCCGTTATACGACACATGACACAACGCGTCGAAGTGGGAGAGGGCGCCGCCGTGGTACTCGATCTCCATCCGTTCGAAGAGATAGTCGCCCTGGATCAGGAAATGGCTCGTGAACGCGCCGCCAGTGTCGACCGGTCGCGGCTGGGGCATGCTCTTGGGTGTTTGTCGCGCCACCTGCCGCGCGAGGGACACGGTGGTGCCCGTCTTCGCCAGCGTCGCCGCCTGTCGCGCCTTGTCGGCTGTAATGAGGTTCAGCGCACCCCGCTCGTCCTCCTTGCCCCAGCGGCCCCAGTTCGACAGCTGGGTCATCCACTGATCGAACTGCTCCTTGGTGACGCTGCTCTGGTCGGCCGCCGGTTTTCCAGACGCCTGGGGCTGCGCCGAAGCCTGCTGACCGAGGGCGACCCAGAGACCCAGGGTTCCCGCCGCCGCGACCGTGGCGAGTACTGCGCTCCTTCGTGTCATGACAATCCTTCTCCTGTGACGCGGACGCCTCCGCAGCGCCACGAAGGTAACATGTTTCTTCGCCGTTCAGCGGCTCCCTTCTACGGACGGACTCTCAGCGTGCGGGGTTCTTTGCTCGCGCGGAAAGAGAAGGCGCTCGCCGAGCAGCGCCTCTGGCGGACGGTGATGCGCCGCAAGTCCGTGTTCGTGATCCCAGGGACAACAGGTCGGCGTTACCTGGTGACTGTCACCGTGACGTCACGTGCTGTCTTGAGGGCCCTGTCTCGCACCAGCGCACGCAGTACGTAGGTGCCGGGCTCTTTGAAGGTCGTCGTCACCGTGAACGTGCCGTCGGGCGGTAGCGCGGGCGCTTCTGGCGCCGGCGAGGCACTTGGGCACCGCGTATCGCGGGTCCTGAAGTCCGGGTTGACGTGCTCGCGATCGAACGCGACGTGCTCGAGACTGCCGCGGTAGAGAAACCACCCCGCGATCAGGGCTGGCCCGCTAGTGCTGTACCGATCCTTCCTGGGATACGGCAGCCCATCGTCGCTGGCCGACGCGCTCAACTGCAGCGGCTCCCCGACCTTCACGCGACGCGTGTCACCGTCCACATTGAGGACCGGATACTGGTTGTCTCCTTCACCGACGCGCTGGCCGTAGCTGGCCTCGTTCATCATGATGATGCGCTTGTCCAGGATGTACTCGGGTCGCAATGTCGCGTACGCCTTTTCCGTCTTGCCGTGCGCCGTGAGGGTCCACACCAGCTCGTTCTTCCCGAAGTCCGATGGCACCCGAACCCTGAAGATGAACTTGCCGCGTCCCGGAAAAAAACTGGTCGGTTGCCCGCGGTCCGGGCCGTCGGACTCGATGCTGTTTTCGGGGCCGATCGGGATGTGCAGCACCTCGCGACAGTTCCGGTTGAAGAACCCGAACACCATGTTGAACGAGCCGTCCGGGTTCCGCTCCCATCCATCGAACGCGGGGGCGACGTTCAGCCCGTGGGTGTACCCCTGCTGCGCCGCCGTCGCGGTGACCGTCGCGAGCACCACGACGGACGAACCGCCGACGGCCAGAAGCGCGCGCAAACACCAACAGGCGCCAGCCCGCATGCTCTCCCTCCGAGACGCCGAACGGACGCTAGTTTTGCTGACTCGTCGCTTTGACGCGCTTGGCCTTTCGCTCGGCAGCCACCTCTGCGTACTGCTCCTCGGTCAGGAATGTCAGTTTCGTCAGCAGCACGAACATGTCGTCGATCGAACGCTCGCCGTGGCCCTTCCAGTTGCGCGGATCGACCACGTTCCGATTCTTGGACGAATTGTCGTACCACCCGGTGAGATGGAGGACCGTCCCTTTGGGCAGCAGCGGCGCGACGTCATCGTTGTAGACGTAGACCTTCGCCCAGTTGTGGTCGTATTTGGCGCAGTTGAGCGTTTCGCGCCGATTCGGCGTCCGCACTCCGCCGTCACCCGGATAGATTGCCTCGACACACATCCGCCTTCCGCTCGAGTGCATGTGCGGCTCGAAGGTGTTGAGGATCCCGTCCTTGGGCATGATGTAGAACCCGTCGAGCCTCACGTTGTCGTCGCCCGCCGGAATATCGATGACGTCGCCGCCGACGGCGCCGAACTCCCAGCTCTGGTACTTCGGCTTGTATCCCTTGGGATGCAGCTTGAAGCCAACGTCGGCTCGCACAGGTACCGGTACGCCAGCCGCGAACAGGTGTGTCGTGAATCTGAGCTCGGAGCCGGCGGGCAAAAGGACGCCCACGTCATCGGGATAGATGGTCGCGTTCTGGCCGATCTCGTGGGTCAGCCGGAACTGCGCGCGGCCCTCCTCGGATTCGTAGTACTGGTCGCCGGTGTGGATGCCCAGATGGTGAATCGTGAAGCGGCCGTAGCCACTGCCGTTGCGCGCCTGCTCGTTGAGCTTGGCTTTCGTCGCGGAGTCGAGCAGTCGGACCTCCCTTACCTCCACCGCCTTGATATAGCGGTCCTCGGTCAGACCCGTTGGAACCGGCCCGAACTCGTCATGGAGGTCGGCCGAGACGGCGGGCATCGTGATGACGGGCGACGACACGATCAGGTCAGGCGTGCCGATGGTCCAGTCGTTGGCGTCGGCCCACTTGATCGGCGGCGGCAGGTCGGCAGGATTGCCGCGAGGGGCCCCGGCATCGGCCCAGGCGGCGAAGGCAGCGATCTGCTCGTCCGTCAGGGAGATGTCGTCCTTGAACTGCTGAATGCCGATGTTCTTCTCGACGAACCACGGGGGCATCTCACGCAAGGCCGTCTTCGCTTTCATCGATCGAGCCCACGGACGGGCCTCTTCGTATGTCATCAACGACATCGGCGCGACGGACTCGGGGCGGTGGCACCGCTGACAGGAGCGTTGCAGGATCGGCGCGACGTCCTTTGTGAAGGTCACGTCGCTTGCCGCCTTGGCCGGGCCGGCCCCGAGCGCAGGTATCGCGGCCGCAGACAACCCAAGCGCCCAGAGCATCACCGCGTATGCGAATCTGACTGCAATCGGCATCGCAACCTCCTCAGACTCAAGTGTTGGGCGGCCGGACGAGAGGATATCATACCAAGATTTTGTGTCTCGACCGCCGGGCGCGTCGGTGATGGTCATTGGCCGCGAGGACGGCTCCCGTGTGCCTCGTATTCCGAGGAGATACCATGAGAGGGAAAACGTTCGTGAGTGCAGTTTTGGCGACGGGCCTGGCCGCGGCCCTCGGCGGATCCGTCTGGGTCGCCGCGCAGAATCAAGCCGGCGCCATCGCGCTCGATCCTGACGACATCGGCGGGACCGTGACCAGCGCGAAAGGACCCGAGGCCGGCGTCTGGGTGATTGCCGAGACCGCTGCTCTCCCGACGAAATTCACCCGCATCGTCGTGACCGACGACCAGGGACGGTATGTCCTTCCGGATCTTCCGCGGGAGACGTATCACGTTTTCGTCCGCGGTTATGGCCTCGTCGACTCCGCGCGACAATCGGCGAAGCCGGGACAACGGCTGGACCTCAAGGTGAATCTGGCCCCCGACGCGCGAGCGGCCGCGCAAGTCTACCCTGCTGCCTACTGGTTGTCGATGCTCGAGCCACCGTCGGGCCCGGCCGCGCGCGACTTCCCGATGAACATCAAGACCTGCTTCGACTGCCATCAGCTTGGCAACAAGGCCACGCGCGAGATCCTGCCGGCGATGCGAGAAGGAACGACCTCCACGATGGACGCGTGGAACCGCCGGACGGCGATCGGCCCATCGGGACCCGGGATGGCCGGCGCGTACAAGACGTTCGGCGAGCACACGAAAGTGTTTGCCGACTGGACCGACCGAATCGCGAAGGGCGAGACGCCCAGGCAGGTGCCGCCCCGTCCCACCGGCCTCGAGCGCAACCTGGTGATCACGATGTGGGACTGGGGCTCGCCGACCGACGGGCGCTCGGACATGGTGGCCGCCGATTCGCGCGACGCGGCCATCAACGCGAACGGCCCGGTGTATGGCGTCGCCGAAATGACCGACTCGCTCACCATCATCGATCCGGTCGAGCACAGCGCGTCGGTCGTCAAGGTGCCGTCGACGGCCCCGCCGCTGCAATCCGGCTTCAACGCGTCTCCAACGCCATCTCCGCTCTTCGGCCCCGATGTCTGGCGGCGCAGCGCCGATGTTCGAAGTTCCGCGCTGGACGGCAACGGTCGCGCGTGGATGGCGGTCCGCCATCGCACAGCACAGCCGGCGTTCTGCATGTCGGAGTCGAACAAGTTTGCGAAGTACTACCCGCTGAAGCAAAGCTCACGGCAGGTGTCCGTCTACGACCCGAAGACGCGGAAGTGGGCGAACATCGATACGTGCTTCAGCGCCGATCACAACATGCTGGGTAGCGACAACCTGCTCTATTTCGGCATGAATGGCGCCGTCGGCTGGGTCGACCTGACGACCTGGGACAAAACGCACGATTCCGAGGCGTCCCAGGGTTGGTGCCCGGCAGTGATCGACACCACTGGGGACGGCCGCATCAACGAGGGATGGACGCAGCCGAACGAGCCCGTTGATCCGGCACGCGATCATCGCATCAACTTCGGGTGCTACTCGCTCGCGGTGAATCCCAAGGATGGCAGCCTCTGGTGCTCCGGAATCGGGCGCGAAGATAAGCGGCTGATGCGTCTGGAGAAAGGATCGAACCCGCCGCAGACGTGCAGGGCCGAGTTCTACGAACCGCCGCTCGATCAGAAGCCGGAGGTGTTCGGGTCGGGCGGCGTCGAAGTCGATCACAACGGCCTGGCGTGGCAAAACTGGCGCGCGAGCGGGCATCTCACGTCGTTCGATCGAACCCAGTGCAAGTCGACCCGCGATCCGAAGGCCACCGGTCAGAGCTGTCCGGAAGGCTGGGCCACGTATCGCAAGAACGACCCGACCTACACCAACAGCATCTTCCTTGCGAACGAAAGCTACCTGCAGCACCTCGACGCGCACGACACGCTCGGGCTCGGCCGGGACGTGCCCGTCTACGGCTCCGTGAACACGGACGCGTTCGAGGCGTTCGTGCCCGCTCGCAAGCAATTCGTGACGCTGCGCGTGCCATATCCACTTGGATTCTTCCCGCGGTCCGCGAACGGGCGCATCGACAATCCGACGACCGGGTGGAAGGGCAAGGGCATGTGGGCCAGCTATTCGACGTATGCCACCTGGCACATCGAGGGCGGCAAGGGTGAAGGAGGACCAGGAGTTCTGCCGAAGGCGGTCAAGTTCCAGTTCCGGCCGAACCCGCTGGCTAAGTAAACGGGGAGCTGCCCCGGACCACGGCTCGGTCGCTTCAGGTCCACTCAGCGCGTTATTCGGGCCGTAGAGCGGGGGCGCGAGGAAGGGTCGCGGGCACTGCGACCCCTTCGAGGCCGCCTAGTGGATTGGGCCGATCTGTATTCGGGGCGAAGCGACGGCGGGCGCTGAGCCTCTCTAGGTCCCATAACAGATCAGCGGAGCGAGTGCAGATATTCGACTATCTGACGCACCTGCTCGTCTGTTACTTCCCGCGTCGAGATTGGCGTCATCAGCGCATTGCCCTCTCGCACAATCGCAAGCACTTCGTCGATGCTTCGATCCATCGGCAGCAGCGACGGAGCAAGACCGCCGCGACCCGCGCGCCCGTGACACGGCGCGCAGACATTGACAAATGCCGTTTCGGCGTCCTGCACGGGGGCAGCCGCCGCGGTCGCGCCGGCGGGCGAGCTCGCTGGTGTGGTCGTTGACCCCGTGCGGAGGGCAAACGCGGCGAGCGTCGCGTCCGGTCCGGCCCCGGTGGCTATGACCACGAACTGGCGGCCGGATCGGGTGCTGATAGGTCATCGGATTGCCACCCGTCGGAAACGGTGTCGGCACCCGCCAGATCTCCTTCCCGGTCGCCTTGTCGAAGGCGTAGAGGTACGGGTCGCCGCCACCAACGAAAACCAGTCCGCCCCTTGTCACGGCGGGCCCCGGCGGACCGGGAGTCCCGAGCCGGTCGGGCAGCGCCACGCCTTTGAGCAGCGGGTGTTGACGAATCGCCTGGCTGCCCTGACCAAACGGGACCTTCCACGCGATGTCGCCGCGGTTCAGATCGACGGCCACGACGTACGCGTACGGCGGTTTCGTCAGCGGAATCGCCCCGAGGCCGCTGACGCTGGTGCTGGCGCCCGCGGTCGACGAAAACATGCCCGACGCCCCGCAGTAGTTGCTGTAGTCCCAATCGACGTCAGGATTCTTCCGATCGTTCTTGCAAATGCGGTTCACGGAATACGTGTCGGACACCTTCACGTAGAGCAGTCCGGTTTCCGGGTCGAACGCGGCGCCGCCCCAATTGGCTGCGCCGGTCGCCGCCGGCCTCTGCACCGTTCCCCGCAGGCTCGGCGGCGTGAACAGCGGCCCGAGCCGGTAACGCTTCATCTGTTCCTGCGCGAGCGCCTTGATCTCGGGCGTGAGATCGCTCGCATCGTCGAGAGAAATGCCCTGGGGAAAGAACGGCGGCGGCCTCGTCGGAAACGGCTGCGTGGGGTAGACCTGCTCGCCCGGGACATCGGTCGTCGTATCGACCGGCAGCTCCTTGATCGGCCAGACCGGTTCGCCGGTCACGCGATCGAACACGTAGGTGAACCCCTGCTTCGAGACCTGCGCCACGGCGTCGATCTTGCGGCCGTCGACCGTGATTGTCACCAGCGTCGGGGCGGATCCGAAATCGTAATCCCAGAGCCCGTGATGCACGCCCTGAAAGTGCCACTTCCGCGTGCCCGTCGCCGCGTCAAGACAGACGAGCGATTCGGCGAACAGGTTGGCACCGGGCCGCCACCCGCCCCAGTAGTCGCCACTCGGCGTCGAGGTGGGGATGTAGAGCAGCCCTCGCGCCTCGTCGAGCGTCATTGGCGCCCAAACGTTGGCATGGCCCGCGTATTTCCACGACGCATCGCCCCAGGTCTCGGCGCCGAATTCCGCGGCCGACTGCGGGACGGTGAAGAACACCCACACGCGCTTGCCGGTCCGGATGTCAAACGCCTGCACGGTGCCCGGCGGATCGCCGCGGTACTGGAGCCGATCCGGAACGCCCGTGCCGACCATCACCAGGTTCTTGTAGACGACCGGCGGCGAGGTCACCTGCGTCTGCAGCCGCGGCACATCGCGTCCGAGGTTGACGTTCAGGGGGGCTGCGCCGTCCTTCCCGAACGCGGCGTCCGGCTTACCGGTTTGTGCGTCGACCGAAAAAACGCGCTGCCGGCCGGCGACGAACACGCGTGTCTGGCCATCCTGCCCGCGCCAGTACGCCACGCCACGACTGTTCAGCCCCGTAAAAACGAGCGGCGGGCCCTCTTCGTACGTCTTGGGGTCGAACACCCACAGCTGCGCACCGCTGTCCGCGTCGAGCGCCACGATGCGATGGAAGGATGTGCTGACGTACAGGACGCCGTCGATCATGAGCGGCGTGTTCTGGAACCCTCCAGGCCGCAGATCGTGATCCGGCATCGCCCGATCGATCGTCTGCCAGGTCCAGGCAAGCTCCAGATCGCGAACATTCGCGGCCGTAATGTCCGCCGCGGTCGAATACTTCGTCTGAGCCGCGTCGCCGCCCGCGTGCGACCACTCAATCATCCGCGGTCGCTGCTGCGAGGCGACCGAGGCCGCCGACGCCAGCACTATCGCCGCACACAATCTCTTCATGAGTGCCCCCGCAACATTGCAGCGGGCCCGGACGCTACTTCGGTCGCGGGAACGGGATCAGCTTGAACCCCTGCGCCATCCGCTTGTTGACATCGGGCGACCCAAAGGTGCCGCACAGTTTTTTCAGCTCGACACAGGCTTTCCCGACGGCCGCCGTGGCCTGCTCGACAGCGGCGGACGTGACGTCGGGTTCCGGAGCTCCCGAGCCCAGGGCGAGGGAGAGATCGGCGGGCCCGATGAGCACCCCACCCAGCCCCGGGACTTTCAGAATCTCGTTGATGTTCTTGACGGCTTCGCGCGTCTCGATCATCACGATGGCCAGGAGCTCCCCGTCCGGATTCAAGGGCCAGAGATCCGCCTTCTGGTGGTGCTCCTTGCTCGAGATCCCGCCCATCATGCGCATCGCTCCCGTCGGACCCCATCCCCGGAGGCCTTCGGGCCGCGGATACTTGCTGCCCGGTTGCTGAGGATACCGCATCGAGCTGACGAACTGCATCACCTCTTTCGTCGTCTTCACGTCCGGCAGGATGATGCCGAAAGCCCCGTCGTCAAGCGCCTGTTTGACGGCATATCTGAACGGTTCGTCTGCGCTCGGCGCGATGCGGACGATCGGCGTGAGCCGCGGCCGCGCCTCGCCCTTCGCCGGCTGAAGACCGGCCATTGTCTTGGCGTAGTTCTCCAGAAGGAGCGAGTGCTCTAGCGAGATGAACTGCCAGTGTTCGCCAGTGAACGCCGGGTTGCCTTGCTCGAACTGTTCGATGATTTGGTTCAGACGGACCTTCGCCTTCGGGGCTCCGCCGCCTGACTGCGCGGCCGGAGTCACCTGTATGAGACCGAGACACAGCGTGATCAAGATGCCAGGGAGTCTGCGCGTTGCGTCGTGTAGCATTGGTGCCTCCTTAATATTCGTGTTAGGCGTGCGGCTGCGTCAGAGCGGCGTCCATTATCATCTGCGGGCGTGCCACTCCTCTCGTACAACGGGCTCCGCGCGGGCACCGCGGTTCATACCCACCGGACGGCTGAGGTACGCCGCAGATCCCGAAGGTCCACGCGCAGTCCATCCTTAGCTACGACTCGAACGCTACGTGGCCCAGTAGACCTCAGCATAGTTCAGGGTTGCGGCAGACGACAGCAGAGGTGCTTGCGCACGTCATGGAAGGGCGGACCAGTCCTCGACATGAGGCGCGCGACGAACAACTCCCGCTCGATCGCATCGGCACCAGCGCGGAAGGCTTGCACCTGTCATGCCTCACCTTCGAGGCGAAGTAAAGATCAGGACTGTCTACGTACTTGTATCGCATGAGGCGAAGTACGACGTTTATGTATCGTCATGGGGTTCGGTCGTCCCGCCACCGAGATGCGTGATTTACCCGGAAATTGCGCGGCAAATCGAACCTCCCGCGCCAACGGATGGTCGATCGCACATGGATCTCATTTTGCTTCTGACCGAACGTCCGGCACTACATCGGTCCAACAAGGAGGCGTGAGATGAACGTCATGGTCGTTGCGCGGAGGGTACTTGCGGAGTTCGAGGAGATGCCGGGCCTGGCACTGACGCCGCGTCAGGCATCCCGGCTCTTTGGTTTGACCGACGACGCCTGTCGAATCGTGCTTGATGTGCTGGTCGACTCGGCCTACCTGCGGCAGACCGGAAGCGGCAAGGTTACGCTGGGCAACCGCGTCGCCGCATGATCACCACGTCGAACGCCCGACCTGACGTGCAACGTCCGACCTGAAGGTCGGGCGTACGACAGGCGCGGCCACGCACACAGGATGCGCGGCCACGCACGACCTTCGGCGAAACCGCACTCGTAGGCCCGACCTTCAGGTCGGGCGCCTTCGGCTCGGGCGCTTCGGTCGGTAGACGTGAGTCGCCTGGCCGAAGAAGACTTCGGCTGACTCCATCAGGGTCTCGGTCAGCGTCGGGTGCGGGTGGATCGACAGTCGGAGGTCCGTCGCGTTGGCACCCATTTCAATGGCGAGAACGCCCTCGGCGATGAGCTCGCCGGCGCTTGGCCCCACGAGTCCGACTCCGAGAATCCGTTCAGTTTCCGAGTCCACAACGAGTTTCGTCAGACCGTCGGTGCGGTCGATCGTCAGCGCCCGCCCGGAAGCGCCCCACGGGAACTTCGCGACCGTCACCGCACGCCCTTCTTTTTCGGCCTGCGCCTCAGTGAGCCCACACCATGCCAGCTCGGGATCGGTAAAGACGACGGCAGGAATCGCGCGCGGTGCAAACGCCACACGCGCGCCCGCAATCGCTTCGGCTGCCACGCGACCCTGGTGCGACGCCTTGTGGGCGAGCATCGGTTCGCCCACCACGTCACCAATCGCGAAGATGGACGGCTCGTCGGTTCGCATCTGCTCGTCGACAACGATGAAGCCTCTCTCGTTCACCCGGACACGTGTCGCGTCCAGGCCGGGGACCGCCGAGTTCGGGCGGCGCCCGACGGCGACGAGCACGCGATCGAACACGGCACTGCGGCCTCCGCTGGCCCCGGCCGCAGGCGTCGCCGGCATGACTCCTTCGCCTTCGAACGTCACATGGATCCCTTGTGCTTCGGCCTTCATCTGCACGACCCGCGTATTCAGCATCACCGCTCTCATCGTTGTCTTGATACGTGTTGCGAGAATGTCCACGAGGTCACGGTCCGCACCGGGCAACAGTCCGTCTGTCATTTCCACGATGGTGACGGCGCTCCCGAGGGCGGCATACACGGAGCCGAGCTCGAGACCGATGTACCCGCCGCCCACGACCAGAAGCGATGTGGGAATGTCCGGCAGATCGAGTGCTCCGGTCGAGTCCATGACGCGCGGGTCGTCGACGTTCAGCGAGGCGGGCACGGCCGGCGTCGACCCGGTGGCAAGAATCGCGTGGTCGAAGTGCAGGACATCTTCGCCATCGCCCGTGCGCGTCACCGTGAGCGTGTGCGGGTCGTTGAGTGTTGCGAGGCCCTGAATGTATTGCACCTTGCGAAACTTCGCGAGGGATCCGGTGCCGTCCGTCAGTCGCTTGACGACAGTGTTCTTGAAGGCGCGAAGCTTCGCGAGGTCGATGTGTGGCTCACCGAACGTCACACCCCATGCAGTCGCGTGTCGCGCTTCGCCCAGAAGTCTGGCCACATGCAGCAGGGCCTTGGACGGGATGCAGCCGCGGTACACGCATACTCCACCCGGCTTCGCTTCGGGATCGACGAGCGCGACGCTGAGACCCAGATCGGCGGCCAGAAATGCAGCGGCATATCCGCCGGGGCCGCCACCGATGACGACGACCTGTGTGGAAATCATATGAGGCTTGGGAGGGCTGGTACGGCTGGTGGGCGGGCGCGTCCTTGCCGACCTGGTCCGCCTGCCTCACCCGCCCG
>CAVQVI010000006.1:0-319449 GCA_963717075.1 uncultured Acidobacteriota bacterium
CGCCGGCGGCAACCTTTTTCGGTGGGCTATTGGTATTGGTGGGGACGCTGCTGACTGTCTGGCGGGTACCCGAAATATCTAGATTCCGCTGGAAAGAAACGGAAGATCACCGGGCTGGCCGAAATGTGGCAGAAGACGAGCGAGCGACGGGTTAGAACCCGCCCTGCGGGACTTTTCAGATCACAAATTTGGAATCTGAGATTTGGGATTCCGAGCGCGGCGAGGAGCTTCACGTCTCTCGCGGCCAGAGGGTAATACCTTCGGACTTGAGTTCCAGATAAATCTTTTCACGGCTTTTAGATATCGCGAGGCGGGCGAGACCAAAACTCGTGTTTCCGAGCCCAGTGCCACCGTGTATTCATACCGGTCGCCGAGAAATTGGACTGACTGAAGATTCGCCGGCACCATGTTTAGCTTGCCTTCAGGTGCCTTGGCCAATATTTTCACCTGCTGGGGTCGGATCGCGACCATCACGGACTGGCCGACTCCGGTTAAACCATTGCCGGAAGCCGAAAGATTTGCGGCTCTCTGAATAGAAAGCGGAGAAGCGTCAAACTGCTGAATCGCCACATTGACTTGCTGATCAGCAATCCCGAGAATCTTTCCCGGAAGGAGAAAGGTCTTGCCCAAGAAGTCCCGCACAAACGGCGTCGCCGGATGATAGTAGACGTTTTCAGGGCCGCCGACCTGCTCCAGTTGCCCCGTCTGCATGATGGCGATTCGATCGGACAGGCTCAATGCCTCGATTTGGTCGTGGGTGACGAATAAGACGGTGATCCCGAGTCGCTGCTGCAAACTCTTTAATTCCCGCTGCATTTCTTCGCGCAGAACTGCGCATCGAGGTTGCTCAGCGGCTCGTCGAGCAGCAAAACCCGCGGCGAAAAAACCAGCGCGCGAGCCGAGGGCAACGCGTTGCCGCTGCCCGCCGTGAAGCGCAGGGGCGGGACGCTCCTCCAAACCGGTGAGCCCCACAAGCTCCAAGACCTCGGCTACCGTTTTTTCCGCTTCTCTGCCTTTAATGCCGCGGAGCTTAAAGCGGATAGACGACATTCTCAAAAACCGTCATGTGCGGCCACAGGGCATAGGACTGGAAGACCATTCCCATATCCCGTTTCAGGTTTAATGAAGAGACGCTTGCTTCCGGATACAAGACATCTGTCCCCCAGATGAATCTCGCCGCCATCGGGTTTCTCGAGCCCCCGACCATTTGAAGTCGTCGTCTTGCCGCAACCGCTGGAACCGAGCAACGTGAAGAACTCGCCTTCGCGACGCCTCAAGATTGATGTGATTGACCGCGACCACCCGGTCGAAGGTTTTGTAGAGGTTCTGGATGCGCAGAAAGCTCACGCGCTCTGTCCTCGGCAGGCTGCGTAAAGCGATACAATTGCAAATGATGATCGAGGATCGAAGATAGAGGATCGCGATCTTCGATCTTCCATCCTCGATCCTTCGACGACTCTTTCTTTTTATTCGCCTCATAGTCACTCCGCCCGGATGCCGACCTTGAGGCCGAACGACCTCGCGACGATAGCCAATCCAAGGGTGAGTAGCGTAACCATAATGATGGTGATGCTGCGCGACTTCCCGGTATCCCGCCGCCACCTGGTCAAGAGCGAGCAACGACAAGGTTCTCGTTTCCGAAGTCGCCAGCAGAATGATCGCCGAATTATGCTGCGCCGCGAACATGAACTTGATGACGCCCACCATCACCATCGTCTGCGCCATCAAAGGAAACACGATGCGCAAATAGGTGCGCCAAAAGCCCGCTCCCGACATACGCGACGATTCCTCCAGCTCTTTGCCGAGCTGAACAAGATTTGCTTTTAGGATCTGCGTCGATAGCGTGATGCCGCCGAGCATTTGCGCGACCATGAGAAGCACGAGGGTGCCGTAGAACGGGCGAAAGACCGGCGTGCCGAGAAACATCCATAATAGGCCGAGCCCTGATAACACGCCTGGGATGGCCGAGGGCAACCAGCAGATCGAATCGAGCACCGCGCGACCGGGAAGCTTCGTCCGCACCAGAACGTAACCGATCAACGAGAACAGCACCGCTCCAACGAGTCCGGCGCTGACCGCGACGATCAAAGTATTGTGCAAGCCCTGGAGAATCCGCGGATCGCTAAGCGCCATCTTCCAGTATTCCAGCGTCCAGGTTTTCGGCAAGTTGAAAAAGCCGAACCGCGTCATGAAGCTGCCGCCTAAGACGCTTAAGAGCGGCACCACGTCCAAGACAAAAATAACCAAAGCAACAAAGACCGTCGCCGGATAACGCCATGCGCCGAGATCGATGGTTTTAGGTTTGAATTGCCCGGTCACGGTGGTGAATTGCCGGCGTGTGATCAACTTGCGCTGGATCGGAATAAAGGCCGCGAGAAATACCAGAATAATGCTGCCCAACGCCGCCGCTTGGTTCACCAAGGGTGGCTCCTGCCGCGCCAGATCGACGATCTTGGTCGAATAGACGTAAAAGCTCCATGGCACGCCGAGCAAGAGCTCGATCTCAAAGCTGCTGAAGATTCGAATGACGCTGAGCAGGAAAACCACGACGATCACCGGCGTCATGGCCGGCACCGTGATCCGCCACAGGGTAGTAAATGCGCTCGCTCCGGACATCCGGCTCGCTTCTTCCATCGACGCGTCCATGCGCCGAAACGCCGGTGTCATGAGCATGACTTTGGTCGAGACGCCGGTGGAAACCAGGTGCACCCAAATAATCCCCGCGAAAAGAGTAGACGTTGAAATTGAGCCCGCTCAAAAAAGGAATCTGACGCAGCCAAGCATTGATCAATCCCGTGCTTGGATCGAGCATCAGCATCCAGCCGAACGTGGTCGCTAAACTAGGCAGGAAAAAGGAGATCCAAAAGCCGAATTCAAAAGCGTTAGCGAACAGAATGTTGGTACGGGCGAGTAACCAGGAAACAAATATTCCCAGCGGCAAGGCGATCACTTGTAACACGATGCCGATCTTCACGCTATTCCACAGCGAGCGCCAAATGCCGTACTCACTGAAGGCGTCGCGCCAAGCTTTCAATCCATATACCGGCGGCTCGGCAATCGTGGCGGTGTTGAAGCTGTTGATCAGGATCAATATCAAGGGATACACGACGATAAATCCCATGATGCCGATCAGCCCAGCCATAAGCGCGGTGCCGCCGTTGAGTGGAGGTAGCCAAGAACGGATAACCGGTGCCGGACTTAGCGTCTCGGTTTTTGCCATATCGCAGCCCCTTTCTAAGCCATCGCGTTTTTAGCGCGTAGAACCGGGAAGTTCAAGCGTATTGTGCAACCCGTTTCACACACATAAAAATCAATATGGGCTCGCCACCTGATGGACGACAAGCTGTTCGCACTGGTTCTGGCTCGAATGGAGTATCGCCAAGCAAACTTCCAAAGTTGCTTTGCCCCATTTCCCATCGTGCAGCACCGGCCGATCCTCAGTCACCGATTTATAAAAATCTTCCAGCTCGACCTTGAGCGGGCCGCTCCACGTTGGACAGGGAACTTCGGTCCGGCCACGCTCATCATAGATAAACACTCCATCGGCGGATTGGCGCAATGCGCCGCGCTCGCAGCTGACCAGCGTCAAACCAAAGAATGGCTGGCGCGGCTTCTTGTCAGCATCGCTATCGCCGCGCTCGATCGCGAACGCGACGCCGGAGCGACTCGTGTCTTTGTTGAGCTTCCCTTCGGCGCGCGCTTTTCTCAGTCGTTGCCCGGGCCCGAGTTGTTTGTCCCCCGACAAAACGTCACCTTCGATCAACTCACGATCGTCAAAGTAGCCGTAACCGTCATAAATCAACGTTGCGGTCACGCCGCCGTCAAACTGCAGTAACGCCGAATAATTTCCTTCCGTGGAATTCTCCGTTGACCACCGTCCCGCATGAGCGCGCACGCTGCGCACCAGACCCCCGCCCAACAAACGCGCGATATCGACCTGGTGCGGCGCTTGGCGGTAACATACGCCACCGCCCAATTCCGTATTAATTTCTCCCGGCTCGCGCGGCCGCAAGAGCCAGGGTGAATACCGCAAGGTGTGCACTTGGGTGACGCGACCAAGCCGGCCGCTGCTAATAATCTCGCGCATCTTGCGGATCGGCGGATTGAGGCTGCGGGTATGCGCAACCATCAGCTTTAGCCGGTTTTTCTCCGCGGCAGCGATCATCCGGTCGCAATCTTCCAGCGTCAGAGCCATAGGCTTTTCGACCATGACATGCTTGCCATGTTCTAACGCCGTGATTGCATGCTCGGCATGAAAAGGGTTCGGCGTCGCAACGTAGACGGCGTCGATATCCTTTAGCTCGCACATCGCGGCGACGCTGTCGAAGGTCTGTATGCCGAACTCGGCGCCGTATTGCTCGCGCGCCTCCTGCCTGAGATCCGCTCCCGCGACGAAGGAGAATCCCGTCGTCTTTGCCACCGCTTGCGGCAACGATCTTCCCGCCGTTCCAAGACCCGCGAGGCCGATTCTAATATGCATCGCTGCTTCCTATTTGATCGGTTCCAGCGGTTCCAATCGTTCAAGCCGTTCCAATCGTCTCAGAACGAATGGAAACATTGGAACCACTGGAACGTTTGGAACGAATTGTTTCATCCTATTTTGTCGCCTGCTCTTCTTCTTGATTTAGAATCGGACTGTATTTGGTCGCGCCGCCTTGTCGGCGCGGACCGGAACGAAAACTGCCGCTGTTGAGTTTGCTATCCTCCAGCCGAAGCTTGATGCATTCATTGGCCGCCGCATCGCGAAAGACATTTATTGGATCTTGCCCGGCGCGAACTTTTTCCATCTGTTCCTTCAACTGACGCCGATAGAGAATGATACCTTTGTCGGAAAGCCCCAACGCTTCCTGCGTCCGGTCCGCGACCCCGCCCTGGGTGATCCACGCAATCATATCTTCGCCGCTGTTGTTGTCGAGCAGCGGCCACTGCGGTTCGCCGTCGGCCTCAAGGCCGGGCACTGGAACTTTGTAATAGGGAATAATTTCCTGCGGCGGCTTGGCATCGGAACGTGGATAACAGGTGTACCACAGGTGCAGGGTATGTCTATCATCGATCGGCACACGGATCTGAAACGTCGGCCGGCTCGTGCTCCCGCTCAAAAGAATATTAGGAAACAAAACCGGATGGCCCACTTGCCAGTCTTCATTGTCTTCCGTCTCGCCTTCCAGCATCCGAGTTTTGATGATGCCATGCTCAAACTCCCTGAAATTGATCTTCTTGTGGCTCACCGGCTTGCCTTTGAACTCCGAGCCTCCAATCCGTTCTTGCACATAGTTGAAAAAATGTTGGTGCAGCCACTCTACGTGCACCGGGTCGAGCGAGTTCTCCATGATCTGCAGCCAATTGCACGGGATCACCGCCGCGCCGATGTCGCGCAGCACGCCGTCGCGCACCAGTAATTCCCAACGCGGCACCAGCGGCGCGGGCTCCGGTCCCAAGTAGGCGAAGACCAGGCCACCGAGTTCTTGCACCGGATAAGCCGGCAATCGGATGCGGTCTTTGAATGTGCTGTCGGGATCTTCGGCTTGCTCGTAGGGCTGCTCGAGACATTTTCCATTTCGGTCGTAAAGCCACCCATGGTAGGGACAGCGCAAGCCGTTCTTTTCCGGTATTCCCAGAACCAACGCCATGCGCCGATGCGCGCATTGCGGGCCGATAAGCCCCGGCCGCCCCTGTTTATCGCGATAGAGCACCAAGTCTTCGCCGAGTATCCGCACCGCTTTGGTCGGCCGTTCGATCAACTCGGAAGAGGCCGCGACAGGATACCAGTAGCGTCGCAACAGTTCGCCCATCGGCGTACCCCGCCCGACTTGCGTCAGCAGTTCATTTTCTTCATGGCTCAGCATAGTCACGTCTCCATTTGATCTAAGTCAATCGAAGAAATTCATTTTCACCACGAAGAACGCGAAGGACACGAAGGGTTCGGATATTTATATTATAATATTAACCTTCGTGCTCTTCGTGACCTTTGTGGTTAAGAGTCTATTTCTCATTTCCTTCCCGCGTCGGCCTGTGCTTCGCCGATCAACTTGGCGATCGGCTTCATGTCGAAGTAATCCGGGTTCCACTGCGTTACATATTTCACGCCGGGGTTCAATCGGTTGCGCGGCGGAATATCGTCCTTCGGAATATCCATTCTGAGCGATCCCTCCGCGCCGGCATCGAGGATTTTCGCGCCGGTCTTTTGAAAATTGCTTTGGCCCTCGCGCGAGAGAAACCAGTTGAGAAAAACTTTCGCGGCGTTGGGGTGGGGTGCTTGGTTCATCAGCACCAAAGTCTTCGCGCGCGTCTCGACGCCGACGCCTTCTTTAAACGACGACGGTTCAATCAGATCGACGGGAAGTCCCTGCGTCTTCGCTTCGCTGATCGATTGGTGACGGCACAGGCAGATTGAATATTTGCCCGCGGCCAGCCAATCTTCACCCTGCGGGAAGCGCGCATACAAAGTCAGCGCCATTTCGCTGAACAGACGACGCAGAAAGGGTGGCCCCAACTCCGGGTTGTGATAAAAGAAGCGGTCGCGGGTGGCCGCGAAGCCGCCGGCTTTCGGATCGAACGCGACGATCTTTCCCTTCCACTTGGGATCGAGGAGATCCCAGTAGGATTTGAACCCATTGGGACTAACCAGCTTGGTGTTGTAGCCCACCAGGAAAAGCGGCGCGCCGACATAGACAAGAATGTACCGGTTCTCTGGATCGATGAACTGCTGCTTTCCCTGCCACCACTTAGACTCATCCTTGACCTCAGGCAGAATAAAAGCCGAAGCGATCGGATCGAGCGTCTTGCTCTGATACAGCGTGTAAGGCGAAGTGTTGCCGAGGTTGCCCAGGTCAGCGAGAAATTTGCCCGCTCTGCGCTCGGCCATTAAGCGGGAGACATGCTCGCCGCCGCGCGCCGTCACGACGGAGATTTTGATCTTGGGAAACTTTTTCTGAAAACTTGTATTGGCGATCGCATCGCCAATTTCCGAAAGGCTATAGAGAACGACCTGCCCCTCTTGCTCCGCTGCCTTAACCGTCCTGTCCCATTCGTTTTCCCACGGTGCTCTAACTTCTCCCCCTAGGACCGCGTGACGAATTAGCAGAGTCGCTGTTGAAAAAACAATCAGCGCCACGATCAGACTTTTTGTGCCCAGCATATTTGGCCGTGACTCCGAAATCCCTTTTCTCTAGCAAGCTGCCGAAACAAAACCGTTCATCCTTCGACAAAGCTCAGGACGAACGGGTAAGCACCTGATTTTGCACTCAAGAGATTCCGTTCGTGGTGAGGCTCTCGAACCATGAACGGTTCTATCACACATGTGGTTTTCTCTCCCTCAATCCAAAATCCAAAATCGCAAATCTAAAATCATTTAATCATACTGGATCCGGCAGGTCTTCTTTCTCAAAATCGATCACGATCTCCCATCGGTGGCGCGAAAAAACTTCATGGGCGGCTTTGGCGCCGTCGAGACTGAGCCCAAGCTCTTCAGCCATTTTGAGCGCGTTGCCCGTGCGGCCGGGGCGTAGTCTGAGCCGGTGTTTTTTCTCGCCGTGGTTGAAAACGTTGTCGACGAGTTCGTCCAAGCGCCAAGTTTGCGCGCAGCCCGCAGAGGCCGCCCGGGCGAACATCTGCAAAGGCAATCCCATTTTTTCCGCCAGCAGCATCCCTTCATAGATCGCCAGCTCGGACATCGCCTGCATCATTTGATTTATCCGTTTGCCGATTTGCCCGTTGCCGTTTTTGCCCAAGTAAGTGACCATCCGACCGACATGTTGGAGCACCGGCAGAGAGCGCTGATAAGCGGCATAGTTACCGCCGACAAAGATCGTCAGGTTGCCGTTGGTAGCGCCGATGTCGGCGCCGCTCACCGGCGCATCGAGCATCTCGATGCCGCGCACGCGCAGAAAATCGGCAACTTTGATGGCTACCTCCGGCGCCGTGCTACTCAGATCGACAAACACCAAGCCGTTTTTGTTCGCCGCCGCAATGCCACTTTCACCGCAGGCGACTTTTTCAACATCAGCCGGCTGCAGCGACGCCAGGACGATGGTAGACCGTTCGGCAACTTCACCCGGTGTAGTCGCGCTGCTCGCGCCCTCGCGTACGAGCGGCTTTAGCTTGTCCGCGTCGAGATCGAGGACAGTCAGCGGGTAGCCGGCCCGTAAAAGTCGCAGCGCGATGGCGCCGCCCATGTTGCCCAGGCCGACAAACCCCAAGCGCTCCAACGGCCTCACAGCATCGCCGGTGCTTTTCATATTTGCTCCGATTGCTGCCGCAATTCCGCCAGTAGCGCTGCTCTTCCCTCGGGAACTTTGTCGATGGCATACTCTTCAACGCCGATATCGAGATCGACCAGCGCCATATCCTCACGCAGGACGCCCTTTGGCGTGCCGCCATTGGCAACCTCAGCGATGCCGTCGCGAATCATTTTGCGCAGAAGAAGAATCGCTCTGTCCCCGTAACCGGGATGTTCCAGCGTGCGATCGACGATGGACCCCTGACTTTCCACCATAGCTTTGTCTTCTAGAGGTACGTTGCCCTTGATCTCGCCGTAAAAGCGCCGGTCGTACGGTTTTCTTTCCCGTTCTATAGCTTGATCCAAATAGGCGCCGTGATATCTGCGCTCGCTTGGTTTTTCCGGATAGACCGTCAGGCGCATCTCCTCGCAGTGGGTGTCGTCGATCGGAATGATCCAGATCGCTTGCTGGAGCGTGACGGAACGCTCTTCGGAATTTTTCGGGCGGAGCTCGCGAGACTTGCGATTGATGGTCGGCAGCACGGTGCATCTTTTTCTCAACGCCACATGATTGGGTTTCGTGCGCGGCTCCAAGATGTACAACTTAACGCCGTATTCGCTTTCCACCGGCTTGAACGCGGGACACTTTTCGTAGATTCGGTGAAGGTAGGTCAGGTGCGTTGTGTCCGTGGTGTTTTCCACGCCCTGGAGCCAGTTACAATTGTATGCTTTGCCGGTATCGCTGTCTCCTCGCTCGACGATCCGATAGCCATCCTGAACCAGGACGTCGTACCTGGGGAGCGGCGGCGGACTCTCTTTGTCTTTGCCAAGGTAGGCGAATACAAACCCGCCCAACTCCTGCACCGGATACCAGGGATGGAGAATGTTTGGCGCGGTTTTGATCGGTTCCGCCGGGCGGTCGACAATATTGCCGCGCCGATCGTAGCACCAGCCATGGTATGCGCAGCGAATTCCGTCGGTTTGAATAATGCCGTACTCGAGCGAAGCCCGGCGGTGCGAGCAGTAGGCGCCGAGCAAAGTCAAGCGACCCGATAGATCGCGGAAAAGCACAAGCTCTTCGCCGAGCAACTTTACCAGCACCGGGATATCTTTGACTTCTTCGGAAAGCGCTACCGGCCACCAAAAGCAACGCAAATAGTTTCCTCCCAACGTGCCGGGTCCGACTCGCACCACTTGATCCCAAGTAAGCTCGCTTGGTTTAATCATGGGACTATGTCTCCTGCTCTTTCTTCAGGTACTTCAGGTTTTTGGCGGATAATGTGTCACGTTCAGTTCGTTTTGTTCACCACGAAGTGATTCATGATCTTACGCTCGCCCGCAAAGAGATAAAAATGGAGGCATATCGTTGCATCTCACGCTTGGGCTCCTTTCCCCTTGATGGGGAAAGGCCGGGATAGGGGTGCTCGGGAACCGATTAAATCAATCACCCCTACCTTTGTCCTTCCCCGTCGAAGGGAAGGAATTAAGGCGCTGCCGCCGGTTGGCTGCTTCATAAGTCGGCCATTAGCACAGCCTCAAACCCAATTTTCGAAGGAGAGCACGGGGGGCACGAAGGTTTCGAAAAATTATTACTCCGACCTTCGTGTCCTTCGCGTCCTCCTTCGTGGTGAAAACGTATTCACAGTAAACCCGGAAGAACCTTTCTTCATTTCACTAACTCACCGACGAATTTAGTGACCGAATCCCGGTCCCACACTTCCGCTCCCCAGAGACGAATATATTGAACGCCCGTCTGCCGCTGTAACGACGCGGGCAAATGCTCTTTAGGAATATCTTCGCGCAGAGAATTTTGCCCTGGATCGTTAGCCCCGGTCTTTTGTATAGCCGTCTGCCCTTCTCGTGAGAGAAACCAATTGATCAGCACCTTGGCGGCATTCGGATGAGGCGCTCTGTTCGCCAAGGCAAGCATCGTGCCGCCGGCTTCGAGACCGACGCCGTCCTGCTTAAATGCATGGGCGTCGAGGACATCCACCGGTAATCCTTGACTCTTCGCTTCCTCGACCTCGGTGGCTTTCGACGTCAGCGTGATCGGGAATTTACCCGCAGCCAGCCAGTCGGTTTGTTGCCGGTCGTCGCGCACGAGCGTGAGTCCGGCGACGCTGAAAAGCTTCTTAAGATATTCCGGGCCGAGCCGCGGGTTGTGGTACAGAAAAAGCAGGGGGCTTCCGCCGCCGGGCTCCTTCGGGTCCTTGATCGTGATCTTGCCTTTCCACTTGGGGTCGAGGAGATCCCAATAGCTCGTCAATGTTTTCGGGTCAACTAATTTTTGATTGTAGCCGAGTAAATGCAAGGGAAAGGCCGCGTAGACAAAAACATACTGGTTATCGATGTCGTTGTAGTGATGTTTGCCGTCGAGCCATTTCGAAACGTCTCTAACTTCGGAATGTCCGGGCCACGCCCCGCCGGTTCGGTGCGACGTGGCGTCTGACGTGTTGGACTCGTTTCCATGACACAGCTCCACGAGTTGGCGTCTTTGCCTCGCGATGTTCACACGGCCTTCACGAGACGAGCACCTGTATGAAGGTGACGCGTCGCGCACCTGGTCGGCGTCTCAGCCTACCCCAGGCTCGCGCGAACCCATCCATCCATCGCCCCAATCGCCGCAGCCAGACGGCCAGCCAGCTCGTCTGATGAATGATGTCGACATGCTTGCATCGCTCCACATTCATGCAATGGCGAGCTCGGTGTTGTAGCTGAGGCAAATCAGCAAGCTCTTCGTGCGGGCGGCGCACTGACCCGGCGATGACATGCGAGCGGTCATCTCAGCGCTGCCATGCGATGAGCGGCATTTCGAGGGGAATTCGCGCGTCTGGATGAAATGGCACGATGCGAGGCGTGAAGTGCGATGCGGGCCGATCGGTCTGGACGCTCGCGTGGTAGATGAACGCGTTGGCCTGTTCGGCAATCGCTTCAAGGGGTGTCATCGGCTGCACGACGATTTCGTGCGTGTTCTCCGGCTTCGCATAGATCTCCACACGCACGTCATCGGGCATGATGGCGCCGAGCATCACGGGCACGGACACGGACAGACGGCCGCCGCTTGCCGTCTCCGTGATCTCGCCGAAACGGATGCCGCTCCAGTGCTGTTCGAGATGCCGCGACCACTGATCGAGCGACCGGGCGACGGCCGCCGCATCGTCCGCGCGCCGTTTGTACGACGCGGCACCCGGCACGTACGCCCTCTCGATGTATTCCTGCAGCATCCGCACGCTGCTGAACTGGGGCGCGAGCGAGGCCATGCTCGATCGCACTCGCGCCATCCACCGGCGCGGGATGCCATTGGCGTCGCGCTCGTAGAAGACCGGGACAATCTCGTTTTCGAGCAAGGAGTAGAGCTGCGCGGCCTCCTGCTCGTCGCCGTCCGCCTGCTCGAGACCATCGCCGAGCGCCCAGCCGTACTCGGGTTTGTAGGCTTCCGCCCACCAGCCATCCAGCGTGGACAGGTTGAGTCCGCCATTCACGAGGACCTTCATGCCGCTGGTGCCACTCGCCTCCCAGGGCCGCCGCGGCGTGTTGATCCACAGATCGACGCCCTGGACGAGCTCCACGGCGAGCTGCATGTCGTAGTCGTCGAGGAACACGACGTGCGCCCGCGCGTCCGGCCGGACAGCGAACTGCGCCCATTGCTGGATCAGCCCCTTGCCCTCCTCGTCGCGCGGATGCGCCTTGCCCGCGACGATGAGCTGAACGGGCTGCTGCTGGTTGGTGAGCAGGCGCAGCAGGCGCTCGGGATCCGCGAGCAGAAGATTCGGTCGCTTGTACGCGGCGAAGCGACGCGCGAAGCCCAGCGTCAGCGCATCGGGACGGAGCACATCACGTGCGGTTCGTGCGGCCTCGTCCAGGCTTCCGTGACGCGCCAGCTTTCGCACGAGCCGCCCGCGCGCATACCGCACGAGGTCATCGCGCTCGTGCGTGAGCAGGCCCCACAAGTCTTCGTCCGACAGGCGGAGGATGTTCGTCGTGAGAACCGACACGTCGCCGCGCCACCGTTCCTTGCCGGCGGCGCGCGTCCAGAGCGCGTCGGTCCACGGCGAGTCCCACGATGGCACGTGCACACCGTTGGTGACGTGATCGACCGGAACCTCCTGCTCCGGCCAGCCCGGGAACAACCCTGCAAACAGCCGGCGGCTCATCACGCCGTGCAGCTGGCTGACACCGTTGACCCATGAACACCCGCGCACGGCCAGCCACGCCATGTTGAACGGTTCGTTCTCGTCCTGGGGATCCCGGCGCCCGAGCGCCATCAACTCGGCCCAGGACAATCCGAGACCACGGACGTACTCGTCAAAGTAGGGACGATATTTCACGATCTCTTCGGCCGGGAACGTGTCGAACCCGGCCGGCACCGCCGTATGGGTCGTGAATACATTTCCCGCGCGCGTGGCCCACAACGCTTCGCGAAAGGTCACGCGATGCTGCTCCATGAACTGGCGCGCCCTCTCGATCACGACGAAGGCCGCGTGTCCTTCGTTGAGGTGGCACACCTCGATCCCGAGCCCGAGCGCTTCGAGAAGCCGCCATCCGGCGATGCCGAGCACGACTTCCTGCAGCAGGCGGACCTCGGAGCTTCCACCGTACAGCGTGCTCGTCAGGCCGCGGTCGCTCGGCGCGTTGAAGGGATCGTTGCTGTCGAGCAGATAGAGCACGGTGCGGCCGACCGTTGCCTGCCACGCTCGAAGCAGAATTGTTCGGCCCGGGAACGACAATGAAATCTGGAGGCGGTCGCCGGCGGCGTTCACGACGGGTTGCACGGGAAGGCTGGCGGGCTCGTTGAACGGATAGAGTTCCGTTTGCCTCCCTTCGGCATCGAGCACCTGACGGAAGTACCCCTGCTGCCAGAGGATGCCGACGCCCACGACCGGCGTATCCAGGTCGCTCGCCGTCTTCAGGTAATCGCCGGCGAGTATGCCAAGCCCGCCCGCGTAGAGCGGCAGCGCCTCATGCAGCCCGAACTCCATGCTGAAGTACGCAACACGCGGCAGGCTCGTCGCATGCGGCGGGTACCAGCGCGGAGAGGTGCGATACCGCGCGCGAGATTCCTCGAGCGCCTGCACATCACGTATGAAGTCCGGATCGTTGGCAAGCCGCTGGAGCCTCTCGAACGGCACGTGCTGCAGCAGCAGCCAGGGATTGTTCTGCGTGCGCTCCCACAGTGTCTCGTCGAGTCGCTTCCAGACGGCCGTCTCCAGCGTGGTTCCACGCCCAGTGCAAATCGAGCGCGATGGCTGTGAGACACTCGAGCGGCGCTGGAAGAGGACGGGACGTCGCACCAATCGATGCCGTCATGGGTGCTTCTCGCGCTCGGTAGCACGGAACCGCCCGTATCGCTGCGGCAGCACGATTGATTCAGCCGGACGCGTGCCGCGCCTGCGCCAGAAATACATACCCATGACGAGCAAAACGATCTCCGATGTCGCTCTTTCTACCGGCGCTCGCATGGGTCAAGGAAGGAAAGGCGCTCGTGAGGGAACCTTCGCGTCGAAAGCCCGCCAACCGACCCAATCGTCGCGCCGGTCTTCCCCTATGTCAACTGCTGCCTGCAGTTTCGTCTCTGGTGAACGCTGCCGAGTCTCGGCGCGGACGATGCCGAGGAGGCCGAGGAGAAGGAGAATGCCGAAACCCAGGCACCTCCTCCGGACATTCGTAGGCCTTCTGCCGGGTCGTAGGCGTGGGGCCTGTTAATCCACTGATTCAGGGAGTGCCGCGGCCGCAAGTCGTTGGATGCCACATGGTAGCGGTGTCTGGTTCTTCTTGGTCGCGACTGGCACAGGACGTGCAGCCTTTGCTCAGCGTGCAGATTCCAGCCAAACTCGGGCGCGTCCGGAACGCACCCGGCAGATCACGAAGGCACGTGCGTCCCCATCCCGTCTCACGCTGAGAGGCCATGCATCCCCCCCACCTGCTGCTCGCCGACGATCACCTGGAAGTGAGGAAACTGCTCCGCAGTCTCCTCGAGACTGAGTTCGAGGTGGTCGCAGAAGTGGAGGATGGTCTCGCGCTGGTGAGGGCCGCCGAGCGTGAGGCGCCGGACGTGATTGTCACCGACATCTCGATGCCAGGCATGGACGGGATCGCGGCTGCCAGGGCGATTCTCAGCCGGAACCCGGCGGCCCGGATCGTCTTCGTGACGGCCCATGCCGAGGAGATGCTCATGGAGCGCGGCCTGGCCGCGGGTGCCCTCGGATACGTGCTGAAGTTCGCCGCTGGCGACGAACTGGTGCCGGCCGTCCACGCGGCGCTCCTGGGCGAACGGTACATTAGTCGAGTCGGACCCTCCGGTGCCCCCTTGAAATGAGAACAAGATACGACGAGGTCCTGATGCCCGTCTTCAGCCTCTCGTCACGAAGAGCCTCTGAGCCGGAGCTCGAACAGACCTCGCAGCTCGTTGTTACGTGCTCGAGAAGGCTGATCACGTCGCTCCTCGAAGACACCATACCCACGATCGACGCTTTCCCCCTTATTTTCCAGAGGGCGCTTCAAGCGAAATCAATACCGCCTCGGTCCAGGTGATATCGACGCGGTCGCCGACTTTGACCTTCTTGAGCATCTCCCTGTCCTGTACGCGCGAGCTGTACCGCCAGTTGTTCGGCCCCGTGAACGTGATTGACGGAATCTTCGGATCGAGTGCCGTGATGGTGGCGGTGATGGTGCGTTGGGTCGCGGCCGTGCCACCCGCCTTCGCGCCGCCGCTCGGCGTCACCGCCGCGGTGTCGGTGTCCACCGCCTTCTCTCCCGGGAGCTTCAGGCGCAGCACGATGTTCTCCCAGTAGCGTGCCGTGACCTTGTCGCCGACCTTGATGGTGTCGAACCTCTTGTTCTCGGGCGGCACCACGATGGTGGTGTAGTCGCCGTTCTCTTCCTTCAACGTCACCTGCCGGCTACTGCGCTCGACCGACTCCACGGTTGCGGTGGCCGTCTTCATCTCACCGGGAATGGTCTTGGTCTGAGCCGCGACGTTGCCAGCACACGCTGCAGCAAGGGCGGCGGCCAGAATGGTTGATTTCATGTGTGGTCCTCCTCTAAGACCGCGATGGTTAAGACCGCGATGGTGACAACGACGGTATCTGCCTTGGTCGAGACACGGCTATGCAGATTCGGCATGTGTCCTTTGCGCTACCGCGGGCTCCACCCGGTCAGGACATGGAATCCCCAAGGGGGCGGCCCAAGAGCGATCGTGGCGCACATCCGCCGGGTAAGGACTCTGCAGGCGGTCAGCGACCTGCTGTCGACGTGCCGCTCCCTGAGATTCACCCCAGTGTGTGTCGGCATCGTTGGTGGCCCGAAGCGTCTCGGAGGGGTGCTCTCCAAAAACCGCCTTGTACCGTTGGGCGAACCGTCCCAGCTCATAGAAACCGTAGCGGGTCGCGACCTCGGTCACGGTTGCGTGCTGGTCGCTGTGCTTGAGCGCGGCGTGCACTTGGTTGAGACGCATTCGCCGCATTGACTGCGTCGGGCTCACGCCACGTACGTCGTAGAACGCGTTACGCAGCGTGCGCTCGCTCACCCCGGTGATGTCACAGAGCTGCCTGAGCGCGATATTGCCGACCAATTGAGTTTGGACGACGTATGCTTCCGCGCGTTCGACGATTTGGCGCGGAGCCATGACCGTATGCCGGCGTCTGCGGCGACGAGACCGTTCCATATCCCTCTCAACCCTTGTCAACGCGTACCCAACGACCGCGACAACCAGCCAGCTGCGGCCACCTTTGCTGATTGGCAAATTCCACGCCACACAGCTCCCCTCAGCAGTCTGGACGATAGGCGCTGTATTTTGGAGTATTTCTCTCGATACCTGCGGGTTCGGCCGGACCGGACTGGCTTCCGGTCACCGCATTTCGTGGCCGCCTCCGATTACTTGGACGCGCGTGTCAGCGCCGCACCGGCTGTTTGCCGTCCTCAATGCGACCGCCAACGGAGCTCCAACGTCACGATTTCTTTGGCGGATAGCGCTTGAGAATTTCACGCACGGCTTCGCGAATGAGCGCGGCGCGTTTGTCCTGAGCCAGACCCATCTTGATCTTAGCCTCGCCGACGCCCCTCCAGACGACCTCGCCGTTCGCGCTCAGATCGAGCACGAGCGAACCCTGCTCGATCGCCTCGATCGAGGTCGTGGAGGGTGTGAAGGGAGGCAAGCCCCACTGGGCAACCGGCGGCAGGAATTGCCCGAGTGTTTGTGTGGAGACGCCGAGCGTGAGGAGCAGGTAATACGTGACGGCTAGATCTGGCGAGCCCGTCGCTGGCTTGAGGCCACGGGGTGGCATCTCTGCGCTCACAGCGCTCATGATGAGCGGCTCGGCCAGCTTCTTGATCGCTTCGGGATCATCGTTTGGAGTACGGGCGACCAGGACATCTCCGGCGTCCTTCTGGTTCCATCCCCACGTACGGACCTGCTGGAAGTCGAAGGCCTTCTGAAAATCGATGCGGACCTTCACCTTTGCCCCAACAGGCGGGACGACCGCGGCCATCGCCACGACGATCGCGACGACAAGCAGCCGCGATTGCCACCGTCCGACGCTCCGTGCTCCGATTGGCATGCGCATCACTCCTTGGATTCGAACACCTGATTATTCAGCCCCTACACGCTCGCGCGGATAGTTCTCCCGTTCGATCGTGTTCTGCTTGTCACTCGGCCTGCTTCTCGCGCGACAAGGCGACGGGATCTCCCGTGGCCGATATGGTACCCTGAGGCGGCGCTTTTGGCTGGATGTCGGGGCCCATCACAATCGAGAAGATTTTCCTGGTTTCGACCGAGCGAAGATGTCTGGCGCCCATCCCATCGGCGATGGCCATTCGGTACGCGAACTCCCTGCACGGTCCATCCACAGAGATGGCCTGTCTCTTGCCCTTGGTATTCTGAGGAGTCAAGCACATGCGGATCGTAGGCTATGTCATTCTCGGCACCGCGCTCCTGGCAGTCACGCCGTCGGCTGGCAGCGCCCAGGACAGGTGGGCTCACCTGAACTTCGGCGGCGGGCCCACCTTCAACCTCGGCGCCCTCGGTGACCACTTCCAGACCGGCTGGGGCCCGACCATTGGCGTCACGTTCGAGGGCCCCAGGAGCCGTGTGGGATTCCAGTTCGAGTACGCCTATCGTTGGTTCGCCGTCAGAGAGGACGCCCTACTCTTTGGGGCGACCAAGTTTTCGGCCAACCATACGACCCAACAGCTGGACTTCAACGCTATCGGGAATTTGCAGCGACCAGGTAGTGCGGTCCGCGGCTATGTCGTCGCGGGCCCCGGCCTGTACCACCGGGAGGTCGAAATCACCGAGTACGTTGGCAACGGCATCATCTGCGACCCGTACTGGTATGTCTGCGGCAGGTACCCGATCGATGCGGTGGTCGGCTCGCGCGGAGGCTGGGACTTCGGATTCAACATTGGCGGTGGCGTCGGGTTCGACCTCGGTGCGTCCTCGGAGTTCTACATCGAGACTCGGTATCACTACGTGTGGGGCCCGAAGATTGCGCCGACGGGCACGCCGGCGGCCGGTCAGACAGGCGGCGGAACGAACGGCAGCTACTGGCCACTGACGTTCGGATTCCGCTTCTGAAGGAGCGCAGGGCCGCGCGTGATCACCACGGATCCGCCTCACACGCCTTGCGAAGGCCCTGCCGAAGGTTGACACACCACTCAAGGACGTTCATGCTGCGTGACGGAGAAGCTCATGCTTGACCATCGTATTCATGTTCATGCGGGGCGGCCAGGATCGGTCCATGCACGCAGCCCGAGGCAGCAAATCTTGAGTGCAAAGATCGAGCTGGCTGCTGTTCTGCTCGTTGGCGTCGTAGTGACGCTCACGGCCTGCGGCGGGCAGGCGCCCGCAGAATCGGCGAAGCCGGCCCAAGAAGAGACCCCGCTCCCGCCCTCCGAGCTCGAAACCCAGTTGCCGCCCGCCGTGCGCGAGTCCGTCCTGAAGCCGTTCACGGGCGACCTCGACGAGATGGTCAAGCGGCGGCTCGTGCGGGTCGGCGTCACGTTCAATCGCACGTTCTACTTCGTCGACAAGGGCGTACAGCGCGGTGTGGCGTACGACTACGGGCAGCTCATCGAGGAACGGCTGAACAAGCACTTCAAGACCGGCATCGACAACAAGGTGCACGTCGTTCTTCGTGCCGCTCCCGCGCGACGTGCTGGGCTCGGCGCTCCTCGATGGCAGGGTCGACCTGGTGGCCGCGCAGGTCACCGTCAGGCCCGAACTGCAGAAGCAGGTCGATTTCAGCAACCCCACGCGGATGAACGTCAGCGAAATCGTCGTCACTGGCCCCGGCGCCCCGGCGATGGCCTCGGTGGACGACCTGTCGGGCAAGGAAGTCATTCGCCCGCGAGAAGAGCAGTCATCACGAGAGCCTGATCGCGCTCAACGAGAAGTTCAAGACGCAGGGCAAGCCGCCGGTGACGATTCACGCTTGCCCCGCCGAACCTCGAGGACGATGACCTGCTCGAGATGGTGAACGCCGGCCTGATCCCGGCCGTCGTGGTTGACGACTACCTCGCGAACTTCTGGAAGAAGGTCTTTCCGAACCTGACCGTCCACGAAGACATCGCCGTGCGCACGGGCGGCACGCTCGCCGTCGCCTTCCGCAAGGACAGCCCGCAGCTGTCCGCGGCCCTGAACATGTTCATGAAGAACTACGGCCTGGGAACGGCCTTTGGCAACCAGATCGAGCGGAAATACCTCGTCAGCACGAGGTACGTGAAGAGCGCTGCGTCGGAGGCCGAGCGCAAGAAGTTCCTGACGCTCGTCGAGCTCTTTCGGAAGTACAGCGACCGGTACAAGCAGGACTTCCTGCTCATGGCGGCCCAGGGGTACCAGGAGTCACAGCTCAATCAGGACGCCAAGAGCCAGGTGGGCGCCATCGGCGTCATGCAGGTCATGCCGGCCACCGGCAAGGAGCTGAACGTCGGCGACATCACGCAGACCGAGGCGAACATCCATGCGGGCGTCAAGTACATGCGGGTGACGCAGGACGCATTCTTCAAGGACGAGCCGATGGACGAACCTGAACAAGGCGCTGTTCACGTTCGCGTCGTACAACGCGGGGCCGGGCCGAGTTCGCCAGTTGCGGAGGGAAGCCGAAAAGCGCGGGCTCGATCCGAACGTCTGGTTCGGTAACGTCGAGCAGATCGCGTCCGAGCGGATCGGGCGCGAGACGGTGACCTACGTCGCCAACATCTACAAGTACTACATCGCGTACCGGCTGGTCCTCGAAGAGTCCGAGCGCCGGGCGGCCGCCAAGGCGGCGGTGAAAGCCAACGGGATCAAATAGATGATTCCTCTCCGCGCACTAGTCGTCACGATCGCGTTGGGCTTGGTCTTCACGACGTGGGCCCGGCAGGTCGCCGCCGAGCCGCAGCGCCCGACGGCAGCCACGCGAGGGTGTGACGACCTCTACCGCCTGCCTGGGCTCGTCTGGCGGGGAACCGGCGGCACGATGACACTCCAGCAGCTCGCCTCGTACGCGGCCCCCGTGTTCTGGCCCTCCCCCGATGAGCCGACGTTGAAGCGCGCCAGAGGTCGCGACATCCGGGTGCCCGCCGCCTTCCCCTTCGAACCGCAGCCGGAATCTCCAGTGGTCTACTACCAGGTCACGATGCTGGCTACTCTGCCTGAGCAGCGGGGGCCCGCCATCGAGCTCAACGCACTCGATAAAGGGCAGTCGGTGCTCCACTTGGACAATTTCTATACCCTCAAAATCAAGTACGTCACGTACTTTCCCAGCGAAGCCGGAGTTGGAGAGCACCTGCACGACGTCGAGCCAAGCGAGTTCCGCATCCTCGTCGGGCGTGCCAACGGCCCGTTGGCCCGCTCCGCCGGTTTTCGCTGCGACGACACGTCCTACCTGATAGCGGTCGGGCGCGTCACCGGCGAGGCGCACGGTAATCCCTGGTACTACAACGTCCTCGATGTGGACGCCGAAACGACGCTCCCCATCCACCTGCTCATCGAAGAGGGCAAGCACGCCGCCGCCACCGACAAGAACGCAGATGGCTACTTCACGCCGGGCTACGACGTCAGCGCGCGAGTCAACGATGCGTGGGGCGTGCGCGACACCATCCGCGGCGGCACGCTGTTCAGCGGCAAATTCGAGGCGTGGATGGCCAAGGCGCGGAAGCCCGAGCACCTCGTGCTGCCACCGTTGCCGGCCGACAGTCCGCTGAACGAACGGCTGCTGGCCGAAGCGGGCGACCCGGCTACACACGCCGTGTACGAGCTGCGGCCGTATCCCTCGTCCGCGCTCGCCACCACCGACGCGCCCCTGCGCCACAAGATCTCCGAGAAAGAGGTCAAGAACTGGCCCGTCATCGAGCACCCGGCGCTCCCCCAGGTCCGCGACGTGCTGACGGAAGGACGGGAGCTGAAGCCGTTTTCGGTGTCGTACCGGAACGATGGACAGCCGGGCTTGTCGGTGGCATTTCCGCTGCTCGTCGTCAAGAACGTTCGCGAGCCGCTGTCGGGCGGTTATCTCGTCAACCGCATGTACTTCAAGGACACGAACCTGCGCGACTGGGCATGGATGGTGATGTACACGCCGTCGGCATCGCGTTGGTTCGACGAGTACCTCGCCGCTGGCATGGAGACCGATCGGGAAAAGAGAAATGATGGCAGCATCACCAAGGCGCGCGACTTCGTCGCGGAGACGGGCTTGAAGCTCCGGTTCAAGGTCCGGACCTTCGGCGGCCCGTTCCCGGACTTCTGGGGCTTTCGCGCCGGTGTCAAGAGCGTCGGCGGTTTCGACATCGAGCGTCTGTCGTTCGTCATCGAGTTCGGCGCGGGTGTGTGGTAGGAGCCCCGACACGACGCTCCCCGAGGCTTGCCAAGAGGAGGTGATCGTGCGCTACACTCGCAGCTACCATGCTTGCCCGGCCGTCGTTTCGCCGGCGCCCGATCACGGCTACGGTGCTACTGATGGGCGCCCTGGCGGCCGTAGCGTTCGCGCAGAGTGGATTCGAGCGTCGGCTCCCGGAAGGCGCGGGAGCCTATCCCCCGCGATATCCCCCGAAAGATTTCGAAGACGGTTCGTTCATGATCTGCAAGCTCAAGTACACGAGCGTACGGTCTGAACCCATGGGCATGGGCTGGTCAACGGATTATCCGTATGCGGGCATCAACTTGATGATTCGGATGTCGGAACTGACTCGCGCCCCGATTACCAGGAATGAGAATGAGAATAGTGAGCCCACCTACTGGGTCGTGCGCCTGACAGACCCCGCCTTGTTCCGCTGCCCGATCCTGATGGGAACCGACGTCGGTACGATGGGGCTTTCCGGTGAAGAGGCGGCGCGGCTGCGGCAGTACCTGCTGAAGGGCGGGTTCCTCTGGGTCGATGACTTCTGGGGCACGCGGGCGTGGCAGCAATGGTCCGGTGAGATTCACAAGGCGTTGCCGGAATACAAGATCTTCGATATTCCCCCCGAGCACACCATTCGCCACATGCTGTTTCCGGTCAACGAGGTCGAGCAGGCCACGAATATCAACAATTGGCGACGCACGCGCGATACATCGGAACGCGGCGACGATAGCCCCCACGCCGACTTTCGTGGGATCGCCAACGAGAAGGGCCGCATCATGGTCGTGATGACCCACAATACCGACTTCGGCGACACATGGGAGCGCGAGGCCGAGAACCCCGAGTTCTTTGCACTGTTTTCACCGAAAGGCTACGCGCTGGGCATCGACGTCATGCTGTACGCCATGACCCACTGATCGGACTGGCCAGCCGTGTGCGGACATGGCAATCACAGCACGACCGCGCCCCGCCGACCAACATCGACCCCATCCACACACTCCGCGCGCGCGTGAGCGCCGCCACCTCCCCCAACACGACCTTCCTGCGAGGCAACGAGTCATGGACCAAGTTCGATCGGAACAGCAGACCTCGATGGGAGCGGGCGCGCTCAGTAGCTCCACCCAAAAGACAGCACGACCCCCACGTCGTTGTGTTCGGCCGTCTCGGTCGGCGGACGACTGTCAAACGTATCGAAGACGCTTACGGACAGGAACACGTCCTTCCAGAACTCGCGCTTGACCGCTGAATCGAACTGAATACGCTGACGGCCCCAGTCGCTCAGGCTCGGATAGTACTGAAAGCCAATGTCCACATTGGTTTTCGGTCGATCGTACGAAAAGTACGAGGTCCTGAAGGTCAATAGACCCTCGATGTTCTGGGTCGGATCCGAATCAACACCATGCTCGTTGTTGACCGCTAGACCGCCCACAGCGGTGACTTGCGCGCGATTCGTATTCAGCAGTCGGCGCCCCACTCCCAACGCTCCCTGGATTCGCAGGAGGAGCCCGAGGCTCTCGTTGCTGTCCAACCCGCCAGCGGCCATCACGAACAGATTCTGGCCGCGAAACCGCCGGTACGACACCTGCGCGGTGGCGCGGTCGTCGGCTTCATCACCGTCGCCGCTTTTCGTGAGCGTCGCAGAGCCCGTCAGCTGCACCTCGGTCGAGGGGCGTCGGAACGTGGTCGTGGAGTTGACGTTGAGCTGAGCAATGTCGCTCGAGCGGGTATAGCTGAAGCCCAGGTCCACCGACCCGTCGAGCCTCTTCCAGAAGCTGCGGCCGATGGGAGTGATCATCGTCACCTCACTGTTCGGCAGAGACACGCGGCCCTGCGCGCCGATCACCACGAGCGTTCGCGGACCGTCGGTGTCAAGGCCGCCGAGAAACAATCGGCCGTCGCTCGTCCCCACCTCGAACTGTGCCGACGACCGCAGGCTCACGATGTTGTCCCACTCGAAATAGATCGTGCCCGCGTCGTCCGTTTTGTATTCGAGCCGACCACGGTCCAGTTTCGACACCTCGCCGGTGATGCGATCGCCGTTGGCCAGCGTGACGACGTCTGTCTTCGCTTGCGCGTGCACCCCGCCTTCAAGGAGCACGAGAAGCAGGAGGATGCGACAAGCTTCCACCGGAGAGACGCCGGAGCAGGGCCATTGGATACGTGCTGAGCCCATAGACTACCTTCTTGGCCACAATCGGTGATTCTTTCGTGATTTTTATGTATTCGTCGCGATCTGTCCGAGGTATCCCCGAGACATTTTCGATATCTCGCGGGAGTCCTGCCGCTCCACGAGTCTGATACCCTAACGGATTCCACCTGGCGTCCCTGAGACACGGGCGCTGCTCTTCTTACCGCGACCACCGGAGGGTACGATGGACATCAACGGCTTGGTGCAAGCGTCGACGGCAATCCTCGTCGCAGTGGCCTGGAAGCTTCTGGGCGCGGCGGCCTTGTGGCTGGTTGGCCGCCGGCTCATCTCGTTCGCCCTTGGCATGTTGAGCCGCACGTTGGCGCGGCAACAGTTCGACGCAACCTTTGCCCGCTACTTCGGGACTGGTCTTTCCGTCGTCCTCAACATCGCGCTCGTCGTCGCCATTCTTGGATTCTTTGGCGTCGAGACCACGACGTTTGCCGCGTTGATCGCCGCCGGGGGTATCGCCATCGGCGTGGCGTGGGGCGGACTGCTGGCCAACTTCGCGGCTGGAGCGTTCCTGGTGTTCCTGCGGCCCTTCAAGACCGGCGATTTCGTCAGCGCCGGTGGTGTCACGGGGACGGTGGACACGATTGGACTGTTCGGCACGACGATCAACACACCGGACAATGTGCTGACCATCGTAGGGAACAACAAGATCTTCTCCGACACGATTCAGAACTTCTCGGCCAATCCCTACCGCCGTGTCGACCTGACGGCCACCATCAACCATGCGGTCGATCATCACGACGCCATCCGCATCCTGAAGAGCGGCCTGGCGACGATCCCCAACGTGCTCGCCACGCCGGCGCCGGACGTTGACGTGCTGCAGTTCACACCCGCCGGTCCCGTGCTGTGTGTACGGCCGTACTGCACAAACGCGCACTACTGGCAGGTGTATTTCGACACCAATCGGCTGATTCGCGAGGCGTTCGGTGAAGCCCACTTCCCCGCGCCGGTCCCTGCGTACGCATTGAGTGGACCCGTGCCCGGACCTGCGTTGGACGGCCCGCGCTGAAGGCCCTCGGCCACCAGACGCCGAACGGACAGCGATCGCACGTCAGACTGCGTGCCTATTCCTGAATCGTCCACGCGACGGGCTCATCCAGCGATGCGCCCGGCGGCATCACCTGCGTCGAGCGCTCGAAGTCTTTCCACGTGAGCGGACCCCGAATCCCCCACGGCCGGACCGTCAACGTGCGTCCGACAGGATCGACGGTCACGACCACGAAGCTCTGAAAGAACGGCGCCACGTTGTAGTCGAACATCGCCGACAGCCACTCGGGTGACGAGGGCCAGGCGCCGAGCTCCCGCGTCCAGATCCACGCCGGCCACTTCCACCAGGGGGTCGCGGCCGTGATCTTCCCGACCACGTCCTGCCGGTTCGGATAGTAGGCCCACTGCGGAGGTCGCGGGCTCTGCCGGCCAGGCGAGCGATGTTCCGAAGCTCAGATACGCGCCGCCTCCACCATTCACGAAGTGATGCACGGTCTCAGCGCCGGCCGCGGCTTTGCCAGCCTCGAGGTAGTACTCGAGGTCGTGCGTATCCCCCGCCATGACGACGCGCACGCCGTATTCGCGCAGGAGATGGCGCACCGCCATGAAGTCTTCGTCGCCCGTCGAGACATCGTGGCCACCGGCGAATGAGCGGATGGCCGAGCACGGCCATCACCATCTTCCCGCGCGATGCCTCGAGGGTGGCCCGCAGCCACGCCATCTCCTCGCGGTCCACGCGACGCAGCACGCCGGTGTCCACCGCCAGCAGGACGAAGGCAGACGTCTGCACCTGGAAGAACGGGGCCTGCTGGAATCCGGTGGACACGCCGTACTGGCCGCGCAGCGTGTCGGCCTTCCTGATGAACTCCTCGATGACAGCCTCCGTCGTGCTCGACACGCCTTCGTCCGCTTCGATGCGGGCCCGCATCGCCACCCGCGCCGCGTCAGGCTGGAAGAACGTGGCCACGAAACCTTCGAGCGCGTCGTACCAGTCGTGATTGCCCGGGATCGCATAGACCGGTTTCGTGACCCCCTTGAACGGCAGCCAGAATCGGAGCTCGTAGTCGCGCATCGCGCCTGTGGGATACACGACGTCTGACGACAGCACGACAAATCGCACGTCATCGGCCGACGCGGCGCGAATCAGCGAGTCGCGCAGCACGTGCTGGCTCGCGTCGCCCTCGCCGGTGTCGCCAATGACAATGAATGAGAACGGCGCCGAGCCGTCCAGGCCCTCGGGCGCCACTCTGAAGCCTTGCCCGTCGAGCGTCGTCTGACCGCTGCTGACAACCGCGCGAACCATCGCCTCGCGCCACGTGTCGGTGCGCTGCGCGGCCCACGAGTTCCAGATGCCGGCGGCCCAGTTTTCCGTATCGAAGTACCAGCTCATGCCCCAGATCGGAACGGACGCCACGATGATCGCGGCCATCGGCAGCCCGATCTGGAGTCCACGCCCCAGGGCGGAGCTCAGAGAATAGCGGGCCGCCCGTACACGAATGGCAAACCGCATGCGCGATTCGAGCCACCAGCGGACGGCACGGTCGGCCCAGACGGAGACACCCGTTCGAGCAGGCCCGTCGAGTACCCGCTCCCACGCCTGCCGTTCCAGCCCGCGCGTGACGCGGCGCGCGAACAGGCGGAGCGGGACCATCACCAAGTACGCGAGGCCAAGGGCAAAGACCATGTCGCCGATCACCGCGACGAGCGGCGAGAGGATCCCCAATGCCGATCGGTCGAAACCCATGCGGCTGACGTGAATCGCAAACAGCACCGCGAGGAGCGCCGCGATCCAGCTGCGATCGGCCGCCACCCGGTTCAGTTCGGTCTGCTGAAGCCTGGCGCCGGTTTCGGCGAGCCGCTCGGGCCGGTCGATGGTGATGTCGGCGATCACGCTCTCGTCCGCGTCGCGCTCGGAGTAGACGGGGGCCACTGCCAGATTGACCGCCGTCGCGGCCAGCCGCAGACCCGCGGCAAGCGCCACCACCCAGTTCGCGGCGGATCTGCCGACCAGCAGAATGACGAGGACGACAGCCAGATTCCAGACCGCGGCACCAGCAGCCTGCAGGAAGGACTTCTGCCCGGCTGCCTGACGGACGGCCACACGCGCGTACTGGAATGCTTCGGCAGCGAACGGCGCGGCCACGACGAACGTGAGTGCGGTCGCCGCCAGCCAAGGGGCGTTCAGCAGCAGCACGCCGAGGAGCAGCGTGTACGCAGCACTCGTCCAGACGTTCCGTTGCGCGGCGGCGTCCTGCGACGGAATCCCTGGACGAGTGCTGCGCCAGCGCCGGCAAGGAGGCACAGGGCCGCCACGCGCACCGGCTCCCCGGCCCAGAGGGGCGCCAGCAATACGGCAATGGCCAGCAGGGCCGTGAAGATGGCCAGTGCATGCGTCCGTTCGCCTGCGGCGGGTCGAGGGGGTTGAAGATCGGTGCTCACGGATGGGAGCCGAGAGTATGCACCAGAACCGACTCTGGCAGGGCAGCTGTCGCCGAGTGCCACGAAACCGAGGCCACTCGTGGCCCGGTCGAGACGGCCGGATTTGTCGCGCGAACGGCGTGGACCTCATCGACAACGGCGTCATGTACTGAGTCCCGTGTTGCTTCTCAGACCGTATACTGAGTTCATCTGGCGCCAACGGTTTCAAGGAGGGAGCGCCTCGGATGAAGGCCTCGATCTCCACACGGATGCTATCGGTAGCTGCCGCGCTCACGGTGATCGCTCTCGTCGCCCCACCAGCGCGGGCCGATGTCCTGGAGAAGACAAAGAAGGTAGGCGGCGTTACGGTCCAGTACAGAGTCGTGCTGCCGAGTGGCTACGACTCGACGCAGGCATATCCAGGAATCATCGCACTCGGCGGCGGTCCGCAGACGATGAACACCGTAGAACGTATCTTGAGCCGTAACTTTCGAGCCGAAGCTGAGAAACGCGGGTATATCGTCGTCGCGCCCGCGGCGCCTGACGGTCAGCTGTTCTTCGAGAACGGCGCTCGGATTTTTCCAGAGTTCTTGAAGATGATCCTTTCCGACTACAAGATCCGAGACGGGAAGTTTCACATCGCAGGACCCTCAAACGGTGGAATCGCCGCGTTTCACGTGGCGGCGGCCAACCCGCAGTATTTCATGTCTGTTACGGCCTTCCCGGGATACATGTGGGAGCCGACTCAGGCCAGGCTTCAAGCGATCTCGAAAATGTGCGTCTTCATGTATGTTGGCGAAACCGACGAGTACCGGTGGCACGACGAAATGAAGCGAGAGGCCGAGTTTCTTCGCTCGCAAGGCACCGTCGCGCGTTACACGGTCGAGATGGGCCAGCCGCACCGGTTGGAATCGCTCGCAGGTGTCAACGCAGCGCGCCTGTTCGACGGATTCGAGGAAACCAAGAAAGGTTGCAGCAGGTAGCGGGATCCCGATTGTCCAGGTAACGATCGAGACTCGCGTTTTCAGACGCCAATGTCGAAGCGTTCGGCGTGGCTCTGCGTCTGCTCTTCACCATGGGATTGGCCGCTCGTCTCGAAAAAAGCCACCGCTTGGCCCTCCGTCTGGCAACATGGCGAGCCACACCGGCGTGCGCGCACCTTCTTCGGGCGATCGCGGGGCGCTGGATCCCCCCATTCGCGTGTGCACCCAACCGGGACACGCGGCGTTCACCAGGATGTCGCGCCGGTCGCTCGCGAGCTCTCGCGCCAGGATCCGGGTGAGCGCATTGAGGCCAACCTTTGACACGGAGTAGGCGCTTGACGGCCAGCCATTCTGCTTGCGTACGTGGCCCGCAACATCCCGGACGAAGGACTCCATGAGGTCGATGAGCTCGCTCCGCGCGAGCGTGGGGTCTTCGCAACGCGCACGAAGCTTCGGTCCCACATTCGAGAGCTCACCCATGCCGCTCGAGACCATCACGATCCGCCCGCCCCGGCGCACACGCGGCAACAGGATATCGGTGACGTTCATGGCGCCAAAGAAGTTCACGTCGAGCGTGCGACGAGCAGTCTCGGCATCGGAGCCGGGGAGTGAGACTCCGGCGTTATTCACGAGAATGTCGAAGCCCTGATCGAGACGCTCCGCCAGAGCTTCGATCTGGTCGTTCCGCGTCACGTCGAGCGTGAAGTCGCCCGCACCAGGCTCACGTGCCGTGGCAATGACATGCACCCCCGAGGAGGTGAGCTGTACTGCGATCGCGTGCCCGATTCCGCGATTGGCGCCGGTGATGACCGCGATCCGTTTGCCGGATACTTGGGCATCAATAGAACCGCTCATGCCTTGCCCTGTTCAGTTGTGCCCAGAATCAGCGACGTCATCTTTCTTTTGGTGATTCGAATCCAGATATATAGTCACAACAGGTCAGGTTAGCGCTGCTACGGAAGCTCCTTGAAGGGGTTGAAGACCTTCAGCCCCGGCCGCCGGAAGTCCGGGTGATTGCCCGTCACAATCGTGAGGCCGTGGCGTCGGGCCGTCGCCGCAATACACGAACGGGACCGTCAACCGCAGACGCTGTGGGGCCCCGCATCATCCCCTCAGGGCGAGCGCATTCCGTTTAGGCTATCCTGAACCGAACCTTCAAATTGCTGAAAGACGATCTTCGACTATCGATTCCAGGAGACACGCATGACCAATCCGTCGCCGGCGCCAGAGAAGTTCCACGGCTCGACCTCCGTTTCAATCACCGTGAAAGACATTCACAAGAGTGCCGCCTGGTACCAGAACGTTGTGGGCTTCGGTGTCGACCGTACGTTCGAGCGGGACGGCCGGCTTGTCCTCGTCGCGCTCAAAGCCGGCGACGTCCGCATCAACCTGAACCAGGATGACGGCGCCAAGGGATGGGACCGTATCAAGGGCCTCGGCTTCTCCGTCAACATCTGGACCACCGAGGACATCGATGCCATTGCGAATCGCATCAAGGCCAGCGGCGGCAGACTCGATTCCGAGCCCGTCGATGCGCCGTGGGGCGCACGCTACTTCCGTCTCACTGACCCAGACGGGTTCAAGCTGGCCGTGCTGAAGTCGTTGACGTAACCGCGGCGCCGCTCGCCTGCGCAAAGAGGGTGAAGCGGGCGTTGAGCAGGGGGCCGTGGGACTGCGGCCTCTTGTTCATGACGAAGATGGAAGTGTGGGGACAGGCCTACGTCGATCTGGTCGACCCGGGTTGTGGTCGCGGACGGGCACGGCTCGAAAACAACAAGCTGGTCGGCCGCCTCCGCAACACCGTCCGCGTTGCGACAGATGCGGATTCTCATCATCGGCGTCCTCCGTCGTAGGACATTTGGAGATCGAGCAGCGCGGAGCTGAGCGACTTGCCATGAGCGTCGAGCGCGAGCGACTGCGTGACGCTTTCGCGCGGCGCGCGCCGCAGCACGAAATTGAGCGCCCCAAGCTGCGGCAGTTCGTAGCGAATCACCTCACCGAGAACGAAGTCCGAAAAGTGTGCCTTGACGCGCTCAGCTGTCACGTCGCGCGCGATACGCGGGTAGTCCCGCGCGTCGTACGCAATGACCGAGATGTTGACGACGTTGCCTTTGTCGCCGGCCCTGGCGTGCGCGAGGTCGCGGAGCGTCACATCACACCACCTCGGAATGCACCTGACAGCACACCAGATTTCGGGGCACGAGTGTCGATGCGATCGCGAGGACTTCCCGGGCCGATTTCGTCACACCAGCCCCGCCGGCCGGGCCATTCGTGTACAACGCCTCGACTTCGTTGCCGACGCGAATCGCGTCTTCCATCGTTTTCGTTCGTCCGACTATGCGCAGGCGCACTTCGTACGGCTCCCGCCGTCCGGCCGCGAGTCGTACTCCATGCAACGCGTCGATGCCGATGAGATCGCAGCGCACTTCGTCCAACCGGACGCCGATGATCCGCAGCCGCTCCTCGACGATTGCCCGCGCAAGCTCGGCCCTGGCGGTGGCGCCCTGGCCCGCGTAGGAGATCTGTCCCTCTCCGACAAATCCGTCGTAATAGCCGATCGATACTTTCAGCGTGTCCGTTCGCGCGCGGCCGCGGGCGCCTTCGACGCGCACGCGGTCGCACGCAATCTGGCTCATCCGCACGCCGCTGAAGTCGGCCACGACATCGGGCGTCGTGTACGCGGCCGGATCGTGGATCTCATAGAGCAGTTGTTCCGTGCATGTGGCGACGCTCACGCGGCCGCCCGAGCCTGGCACCTTCGTGATCACGACGCCGCCGTCCTCGGAAATTTCGGCGATGGGAAACCCGAGACGCGCCAGATCGTCGACATCCTTGAGACCCGCGTCCGCGAAGTACCCGCCCGTGACCTGCCCTGCGCATTCGAGCAGGTGTCCCGCGACCGTGCCGCATCCGAGCAACGGCCAGGCGTCGGCGGCCCATCCGAGCTCGTGCATGGCGGGCGCGACAAACATCGAGGGGTCGGCCACACGTCCGGCGATGATCACGTCCGCGCCGCCGGCCAGCGCGGCGACGATCGGCTCGGCGCCGAGATACGCATTCGCGGAGACAAGCGCGCTTCCGAGCGATTCGACACCCTCGCCCGTCTCCATGACCGTGTATCCACGCCTCCCCACCACCTCGAGCACATCGTCACCCGTGATCGCGGCAATGTTGAGACGACGCAAGCCGAGCGATTGTGCGAGATCGCGCACGGCAGCGGCGGCCGCGAGTGGATTCGCCGCCCCCATATTCGTGATGACGCGCACGCCCCGTTCGACGGATGCGGGCAGCACGGCCTTCATGCGCGCGAGAAGCAGCGGATCGTAGCCGGAGGCGGGATTGCGCGCGCGCGCCTGTTGCGCGAGTGCGATCGTGCGCTCGGCGAGACACTCGAACACGAGATAGTCAAGTTGGTCGTGTTCGGCCAGTTCCACCGCCGGCTCGATGCGATCGCCGGAATATCCCGCGCCACATCCGACGCGAATCGTTTTCACAGCGGAAACACTCCGAACACGACGGCGGCGGCCGTCATGACCAGGGACGCCGCGAAGAGATACTTCGCCGTGTATCGCTGATGCTCGCCAAGCTCGATGCCGCTGAGCCCGACGAGCAGGAACGTGGCCGGTGTCAGGGGACTCACCGGAAAGCCGGTCGTCATTTGTCCGAGCAACGCGGCTTGTCCGACTTGCACCGGAGGTACGCCGAGCGTTCCGGCAACGGTCGCGACCACTGGAAGGGCGCCAAGATAGAACGAATCCGGATCGAAGACCAGGCTCAGCGGCATCGACAGGACCCCCAGCATGACGGGAATGTGCGACGCGAGCCCCGGCGGCACGACGCTGACCGCCGCGGACGCCATGGCCGTCAGCATGCCCGTGCCCTTCATGATGCCGGTGAACGCGCCAGCCGCGAGCAGGATCGCGCCCATCATGATCGCGGCCTTCGCGTGGGCGTCGATCCGCGCGCGCTGAAGATGGGCCTGCGGATAGTTGAGCATCAGCGCACACGCCGTTCCGAGCATGAACATGAGCGACGGATCCACGATACCGCTCACCATCACGGCAATGATAACCACGGTCAGCGACACGTTGAGCCAGAACCGGTCCGGCCGTCGAAGCTCCCGGTCGGCGTCCGAGATCGCGCGAGCGGGAATGTGGACGGTCTCCGTGACATTCCCGCGGGCCAGGCGACGTTCCTCGCGGCGGCCGAGCAGGTACGCAACGGTGAAGGTGAGCGCAAGTCCCACGCCTTGAACGGGCACCAGCGGCCTGAACAGCTCCGCGGTCGGAATGTGCAGCGCCGCCGATGCGCGAAGCATCGGGCCCGTCCACGGCAGAAAGTTCACGCCCGCGGCAAGCGACGCAACACACGCAAGCACGCGTCGATCCATGCCTAGCCGGTCGTAAAGCGGACGCATTGCCGGAATGGTTACGAGAAACGTCACCGCGCCTGACCCATCCAGATGCACAAGCAGCGCGAGCAGCGCCGATCCGACGACGATGCGCGTCGGCCTCGTGCCGACCGCGCGGAGAATCCCATCCACGATCGGATCGAGGACGCCGGCGTCCGTGATGATCCCGAAATAGAGGACGGCGAAGACGAACATCGCCGTGACCGACGCCGTCTGTTGCAAGCCGGTCACGACGAACGATCCAATGCCTGGGCCGAAGCCGCCGACGAGCGCGGCTGTCACCGGCACGATGATCAGGGCAACGAGTGGCGTCGTCCCGCCGCTCAGGATCAGCGCGAGGACGAGGACGACGGTCAGAAGACCGAGGATCGCGAGCATGGCGCGTCTACCTGCAGTGTGACGCAGATCATCGCGCGACTATCTCACGATCTGTGACCGCTGGCGCCATCCACGATAGCCGGACTCATGCGTGGTCGACTATGCCCTCTTGGCGAGCTTCAACGGCCCGCGATCGGCCTCGGTGCTTCCTTCGAGGGAGGTATCGAGTCATTGTGCCGAAAGTTCGTCCTTCGCTGACTCGATGTCACTCAAGATGTCACTCGGGGCCGGCGGCTCCGCGACTGTCCCTCTTGAGGTGGACCCGGATGCCGTCCACCGTTCACGGTCACTGAATCTTGTCCAGTCCTTCGGTCAGCTCGATGTACGTGCCCCACGGGTCCGTGATGAACCCGATCGACACGCCCAGTTCCGGCACGTCGCGGACGTTGACCGCCTTGATCCCCATCCCGTCGAGCGTCTTCAGAAAGTCCGCGAGACGATCGATTTCGAAGCCGATGTGGTCCACCACGCGCCCCTGCGTGCCGGCGACGGCCGCAGGCGCGTGATTGATGTTGAGCGACACGCCGGGCAGCGTCGCGGAAAGGAAGGCGCCACCAGGGGCGCCGGCCTTGGCGCCGAACACCTTGACATACCATGCCTGCATCTCCGCGTCCTGCGGGCTGGCGAAGTGCACGTGATGGAGCGCGATGGGTGCCTGCTGGTTCTTCACTTCGACGATTTCAACCTTGAGGTCGTCCGGCCCCATCACAAAAGCGATGGCGATGTCACGGCCGGCCTGGCGTCCGATATCGTCTGTCACCACCCAGGCTGAGGACGCCTCCTCCTTCGTCACCATCCGGTAGCCGTTCGCCTTGATCTTGTCCACCATCGTCCGCAGGTTCGGAACCGAGAAGCCCAGATGGTCGACGGAGGTCCCTTTGTTGCCACCGGTCGGCTTCTGCTGGCGGAGGAACACCAGCACGTTGGGATACTTGACGATCTGCCGGCCCGCCACCGTGACCGGCGTTCCGCCCAGAGTGTCGACGAAGAACTTGAGCTGCGTCGGAATGTCGGTGACGTTGAGGTGGTGATGGCCGTACGCGACTGGCGCGTCCTTCGCCGCCAGCAACTGCGCCTGGCTCGGCGATGCCGCCATCAGCAGGCAACAGCGCCGCCATCGTCACGGTCAGTTTGAGGCTCATGTTCGCTCCTTGATGTCGCGCAACATCCTACAGCACCGAACGCGAGGCGAGTCACCCAAACCTCAACCTGAAGTGACGTTGGTCCCTTTTCGAGACAATCGGCGCTAGAGAAACGCGGCTTTTCACCGGTCCGTGCTAGCTGACGTCGTTGCGCAAACTCGTTCGGCGTCAGATGCCGAGAGCGGGGTGCCGGTCGGAGACCTTCTGCGGAAGTACGGCGTCAGCATTGAATCAGGTAGGGTGCCGCGCATCGCTTCAACGAACAATTTCACGGTTGGGCGCATGGGATCGCTGTAGACTTGCCGCGTTCTCGCCTTGTCGAGAGGAGAGCTCGGTGAGCTTGAACGCTTCATGGCGATCACCATGCTGCGTCACAGAGCCTCCTCGGGAGCGGCCCTGATGCTGACACGACGTGAAATTCTTTTTCGTGGCCCGGCCTTCGCCGCCGCTGCCCTTGCTTGGCGCGCAACCGACGCGCGCGCCGTCCCGATGCCATCAACGGCAGTGCAATTCAACGTCTCAGCGGCGCGACCGATCGCCACCGGCACGTCATTGGAGACGCGACCCAGTACCCGTACATCTCTAATCCTATCGCCAGGTACGAACCCGCGCGCATCGCGGACATGGCAGCGTTCGATCGAGCGATGCACATCGATCGAGTCGCGCTGGTGGGCCTGACCGGCTACGGCACAGATAACACTTGCCTTCTCGACGGGCTCAAGCAGCTCGGCAAGCGGGGCCGAGGAGTCCCGATCATCGACGAGCACGACTCAAAGAGACCTCGCGATGATGGATCGAGCCGGTCGCCGGGGTATCCGATTTCTTACCATCGGCGAAGGCGTTGAGGGAGCACGAAAAAGCTTGGGAGTGGGCCGGCCGGCGGCTCAAGCCCGCTGGGTGGTACATCAGTGCAGGCGGACTGTCGGCGCAACTCGAAGCGCTCGCAGACACGATCGCAGCGTCTCCTGTCCGATTGTCTTCGACCACTTTGTTGGTGCCAGGGCGCACCTCGGCGTTACGCAACCAGGCTTTCAGTCGTTGCTGAAGCTTCTAAAGAGGGCCACGTCTACGTCAAGCTCTCCAGGATCAACGGCATCTCACGACGCGGCCCGGACTATTCCGACGTGGTTCCGATTGCACAAGCGCTGATCAGAGCGAACCCCTCCCGGATTCTTTGGGGACGGACTGGCCACATGCACAGCCGGTGCAGGGTTACGAAAATGCCGATGTCTCGCCTTTCTTGCGATCGACGATGGCCGTGTTTTCAATTAGTTCGCAGTCTGGGCCCCGGATCGAAACCTTCGCAGGACGATATTGGTCGAGAATCCGGCACGCCTGCACGGATTCTGACCTCTCCCGTCCGGTCAGCAAAGCCCCTTTCGGCAAACCGAAAGGGACAATGCCCAGCTCTATCCAGGGGGACGGTCAGTTCGCATAGGTGGACGGCTGTGTGCGGTGCAATCTGCCGAAAGGACTGAAGGAAATTGAGACCCGAACCGCCCGGGCGCAGATTTGACCTCAGGGCCCCGAGATTCAAGTCATGTAGCTTAGCAAGTTCGCGCACTGAGTCGAACGGGCTGTTGGTAAGCCCAGGGTTCGACAAGTCAATACTATACAAAATTTTGGTGGCGGAGAGGGTGGGAATTCGCACGATCTCTGGTGTTGGAAAGAAGAACCTAACGGAATGTGGCTTTCTCACCATCCGCTGGATACGCACGAACACCGAGGTGGAGACACGTATTGAGCACGCGGGTTGCCTGCTCCAGAACGGCCAAAGTGTAGCTCTGGTCTTCTGTAACGATCATCATTGACGTTCTCACTGCACAACCACCGTCCCGCGCAGCATGTTCATCCCGCAGACGAACTCGATGTCGCCCGTCTTCTGCGGCGTGAACTCGATATCCACCGACTGATTCAATGGCAGCTCGCGACGGATGTTCAGGCTCGGGAAGACAACCGCCGTGCCGCAAGTCTTGTCGGTTGTCCGCAGGAACGTGAGCCGAGCCGGAACTCCCGACCGCAAGTTGACCCGTGATGGCTCGTAGCCTTGCTCGCCGACCGTGATTCTCGCGGTCTGCACGACCACCGCAGCCGCGCTACCACGTGCGCCGGATCCGGGCGTCGGTGGCGTACTCTGCGCGCCGGCGGCGGGCCGCAGCCCAAGTCGTTCGCGTTCGGCCCGAACGAAGAAGCTGCCCTTCGACACGACCTGATCGCCCTGGCTGCACTCCCGAGAGGACTTCGACGTCCTCGCCAGACACGTCGCCAAGACGGACCTCACGCTCGATGAACTTGCCCGGCTCGACTGGATTGGCGACGTACACCACCTGGCGGTCATTGACGTTCTGCACGGCGACTGCGAGGGATCATCAACGCCTTGTCTGTTCGCGGTCGCAGCGACGTCGACATCCGCGTACATGCCGAGCCGGAGCTCGTGGCGCGGGTTCGGCACTTCCACCCGCACACGCGCCGTGCGGGTATCAACGCTCACCTGTGGATCGATATAGCTGACGCGTCCCTGCCGAGGGTTGGGATCGGCCGTTGTCGTGATGGAAGCCGCACTGCCGACGCGTACGCGAGAAAAATCACGTTCGTAGAGCGCACCGACGACCCAGACTGACGAGAGATCGACGACCGTGAAAAGCTTCGTCGCGGTATCGACGTTCAGACCCACGTTCGCCGCGCGCTCGGTGATGACGCCTTCGATTGGCGCCGGGATATCCGTCGTCGCCTCCATTTCCTTTCCCGGCGACAAGGCGTCAATCGCCGGTGCCGGCATGCCGAGCAGCACGAGGCGCGATCGGAGACTCTGCACGCCGGCCAGCTTCGCCGAATGCTCCGCGTGCAGTCGTTCGATTTCCTGCTGACTGGCGGCACCGATGGCGACCAGTTTCGTCGTGCGAGTCGAGTTCTCGCTCGTGCGCCTCGAGTTCGGCCTTTGCAGACAGATATTTCGTCTGAGCGTCGGCCAGCTCGGGACTGAAGACCTGCAGCAACGTCTGGCCTCGCCGCACCCGGTCGCCGAGCTCAACGAGCACTCGCGTGACACGGCCGGAGACGAGCGGCGTCACGACGACCTGCTTGTAGGCATTTGGTTCGACGGTGCCCGGGATTCGCACGGCAGACGACCGGGCGGCGCCGCGCGTCACAGGAGCCAGCTCGATGCCCGTTCGTTTCGATCGCCTGTGGCGACAACGTCACAATCGACATCCGGAAGCGGTTCACCTGAGGGACGGTTGCCCGTGTCACCCTGCGACGGCGTGTTCCCCATCGACATCGCCTTTGGCGACGCTGCAGTCTCTGGCGCCGGTGGACGAGAACCCGAGAACCGCACCATGCATAGATACGTCGTGCCGCCGGCGCCCACGGCCAGTAGCGCGATCACCGCAGCGGCGACGACAGGCCACCGGAGCGTAAGTCGGGAGTTGCTGTTCATCGGACGTCTCCAAGTGCCCGCCTTAGGGCGGTGCGTGCTTCGATACGCTTCACGAAGCGCATTGCTGTACCGCGTGTTCGAGATCGAGATAGCGGCGCTGCTCGGCCAGCACGTCGAAGACGGTGGCGCGTCCCGAGCTCGTACGTCTGGCTCACGACATCCAGATTCTGCCGGGCCAGATCGCGAGCCCCGCCTGCTGTAGATGGCGATCGCCCCGCGCGCCGCGTTCATCGCGCGCCGTCGCGGCGGCGATCTCTGACTCGCGCGGTCAACTGTGCCGCAGTGAGTCGCGCCGTCGCCCCCGCTCGCTCCGCCTGCGCCGAGGCGACTCTCTCCCTGGTTTTGGTTGCGCAGGGGCAGAGTCACGGCGGCGCCCAGCGCTGAGGTAATGAAAGACGCCTCGAACGCGGCGTGAGCTCCCCTGGCTGTTCGACGCCCGAACTGCGGAAACCCGGCGTCCGTCCGCATGTACGAGCCGACACAGACTCAGATCGAAGCGGCCGTCCCGTCGCGCACGCTCGATCCGCGCATCGGCCACGCGGATTCGAGCTTCGGCCTCCTGCACGTCTGGCCGATTCGGCCACCGCGGTTGCATCCGGCTTCATCGGCAGGTCCAGCTCTCGCAGGCCACGAGCTGTTCGAGTGTGTCGCGGAGTTGGAGCGGAGCGTCTGCCGCTCATGCCGAGGAGGCGTTTCAGTTCGATCGACGACTCGATCCACCTGGCCGGCCTGCAGGAGTCGCTCAGCCTCGAAGCCGGCGCAGCTCGACCTCCACCATGTTGCGCTCGAGCGGTGGCGTACTGCCCTGTTCGACCCGCGCGCGCAGCAGGTCGGACTGACGCGTCGTCGTCGCGATCAGGTCGTCGCTGACCGACGAGGTCGCGGATCGCCGCGACCACCTCCCCGTACTTCATGCGTACGTCGGCGGCCAGCAGGCGCTCGCGATCCGCGACGCCCCGCTCGTGTCGCCTGGACTTCCTGTTCTGCAACAGCGACGCGTCCGGTCTTGCGAAACAGGTCCAGCGGCCATTGGATGTCGACCCGACTCTGGCTGTCGGTCCCACCCGGCTCCTACTGCTGCATGAACGACACCGTGGGATTGGGATGGACGCCCGGCCTGAAGCCGCTCGCCGCGGGCCACGTCCACTTCGGTTCGTGTCGCGCGAAGCGTCGGCTCCTGTGTCCAGGGCGCGCGCGATGGCTTCGTGCGAGCGTGATGCCGGTTTCGGCATTGACGTACTGCGACGCCAGGCCTTCGCGCGGATTCGGTGTGCCCGATTGCGCACGTACGCTCGCGCTCCATGTCAGGATTCCGCACGCCGTCACGATCCAGAATCGCTTCGTCATTGCACTGTCCCCTCGAAGTTGACCGACCCACGGCCCGCCGGCCCGTCCCACTCGATCGCCATCTTCCACGCGCCGGCCATGCCGAATTCCGCGGTCGCCTGATACCGCCCTGGCGCCGTCGTCCTGCTCACCTCAACGCCGCCCGACATGACCATGCCCGGCATGGTCATGTTGGCGCTCGACGTGCACCGTGCCGACGTCCACGAGCGAACCGTTCGCGGCTCGGAATTCGATCGTGAAGCGTGTTCCGTCCCAGATGCAGCGTGCCGGTCGGCGACAACAGCACGATCGTCAGATCGCCCGAGCGAATCTGCTGGACCGGTTACGCCAGCCGGACTCTCGACGGCGCGATGTGCGCGCCACGTCTGCGCCAGACGCTAACGCCGCCACGATCAGCGCGACTGCACCGACACCGCGACAACGCGGCGCCTTCGTCGATGACCGGCCGCGTCTTCAGGCTCGAGCGGCTCCTGTTGCAGTCCCAGACGGCGCTCCTGCAGCCAGAAGAACAGGACCGGCGTGACGATCAGCACGTGGAGCAGCGACGACACCATGCCGCCGAGCACGGGCGTGGCGAGCGGCTTCATCACCTCGGCGCCGACGCGCGTGCTCCACATGATCGGCAGCAGGCCGGCGACGACCGTGGAGACGGTCATCACCTTCGGCCGCAGCCGCAGGAGCGCGCCGTCGATGACGGCCTCGCGCAGCGCCGCGCGCGTCAGCGTGCCGCCGAGTCGCCTGGCGCTTTCGCTCGACGGCCTCCTCCAGGTAGATGACCATCACGACGCCGGTCTGCACCGCGGTGCCGAACAGCGCGATGAAGCCGACCCACACCGCGACGGAGAAGTTGTAGCCGAGCAGCCAGAGGAGGTAGACGCCGCCGGTGAGCGCGAACGGCACGGCGAGCAGCACGTGCGCGGCTTCGAGCGACGGAGTGATACGTGAAGTACAGCAGGACGAAGATGATCGAGCGAGCACGATCGGCAGGACGACCTGCAGCCGCTGCCGCGCGTGCTCCTGGTTCTCCCAGCGCCCGCTCCAGCCGACGTAGTAGCCGGCCGGCAGCGACACCTCGCGCGCGACCGTCTGCGCGCGCTTCCTCCACGAAGCCGCCGACATCGCGGCCCTGCACGTTCATGAGCACGGTGGCGAGCGAGCAGCCCGTTCTCCGACGAGATCATCGCCGGCCCGCGCGCGTGCTCGATGCGGGCGACCTGGCTCAGCGGAATCTGCGCGCCGTTCGGGCGACGCGACCAGGACTCGGCCGAGCGCCTCCGGATCCGCGCGGTACTGCGGGCGCGTAGCGCACGCGCACGGGAAAGCGCTGCCGGCCTTCGATCGTCGTCGTCAGGACGGTCTCGCCGACCGCGGTCTCGATGACCTGCTGGATGTCGCCGACGCCGATGCCGTACCGCGCCGCCGCGCGCGCGATCGATCTCGATGTTCAGGTACTGGCCGCTCGTGACCTGCTCGGGATAGACGTTGCTCGCGCCCGGGCACGCGCCGCACGACGTCGGCGATGCGCCGCGCCGACTGCTTCGAGCGACGGTCGAGATCGTTGCCGTAGACCTTCACGCCGACCTCGGACCGGATGCCGGTCGTCAGCATGTCGATCCGGTTGATGATCGGCATCGTCCAGATGTTCGAGACGCCAGGCAGCTGAACGGCCGCGCTCATCTCCGCGCGCAGCCGATCGAGCGTCATGCCCGGCCGCCACTGATCTCGCGGCTTCAGGTGCACGATGGTTTCGGTCATGTTCAGCGGCGCCGGATCGGTGGACGTGTCCGCGCGCGCGACCTTGGCGACCGCGTACGCGACCTCGGGAAACGACATGAGGATCTGCGTTCTGGCGTTCGCGGCGATCTTGGTGTTCTCTTCGAGCGAGATGCTCGGATCGGCGATCGGCATGAACATCAGGTCGCCTTCGTTCAGCGGCGGCATGAACTCGCTGCCGATGCCGCGCGCCACGAACAGCGCGCCGGCAAACAGCAGCGCGGCCGCCGATGACGGTCAGACCGCGATGCGACGAGCGCGGCCTCGAGCGCCGGCCGGTAGAGCCGGCGCAGCCCGCGCATGACCGGGTTGTCTTCCTCCGCGTGGAACCTGCCGCCGAGCAGCAGCGTGCAGAGCACCGGCACCAGCGTGACGGCGATGACCGTCGCCGCGAGCACCGCGAACGTCTTGGTGAACGCCAGCGGGTGAAAGAGCTTGCCCTCCTGGCCGGTCAGCGCGAAGACCGGAACGAACGCCAGCAGGATGATCGCCATCGAGAAGAACACCGGCCGGCCGACGAGCCGCGTCGACTCGAGCACGGTCTCCCAGACCCGCCGGCGATCGCGGGGATCGACTCCTCGCTGCTCGACGAAGCGGAACGCGTTCTCGGTGACGACGATGCCGGCGTCGACGAGCACGCCGATGGCGATCGCGATGCCGGCGAGGCTCATGATGTTCGAGGAGATGCCGGCGTAGTACATCCCGAGGAACGCGCTGAGCACGGCCAGCGGCAGCGGGATCGTCACGATCAGGATCGACCGGAAGTGCATCAGGAAGACGACGTGCGCCAGCGTGACGAGCGCGATCTCTTCGATCAGCGCGCGCCGCAGCGTGTCCGACGGCCTGCTCGATCAGCTCCGACCGGTCGTAGAAGGGCACGATCGTGACGCCCGGCGGGAGGCCCGGCTGGATCTGCGCGATGCGCGCCTTGACGGCGTCGATCACCTGCTTGGTGTTGACGCCGGTGCGCGCGACGACGACGCCGCCGACCGCTTCCTGCGTGCCCTTGACGAGCGAGGCCACGCGAAACGCATCGCCGATGTGCACGTCGGCGACCTGCTCGACGTAGATCGGCACGCCGTTCGACGCGCCGATCGACGATCTGCTTGACGTCGTCGACCGACTGCAATCAGGCCGACGCCGCGCACGATCAGCCAGGCGCCGTTCGAGTCGAGCACGTTGCCGCCGACGTTCAGGTTGCTGTCGCGCACGGCGGCGACGACCGCGCTGAGCGGCAGGTTGTACGTGCGGAGACGATTGGGATCGACGTCGATCTGGTACTGCTGGACATGACCGCCGACCGACGCGACTTCGGCGACGCCCGGCACGGCGTTGAGCTGATAGCGGATGAACCAGTCCTGCAGGCTGCGCAGTTCGCGCAGCGAATGCGTCGGGCTCTCGACCGTGTACCAGAAGACGTGGCCGACGCCGGTCGCGTCGGGACCGAGCGTCGGCGTCGACGCCCGCCGGCAGGCTCTTCGCGACGAGGCTCATGCGCTCGAGCACGCGCGTGCGCGCGAAGTACAGATCGACGTTGTCCTCGAAGACGACGTAGATCATCGAGAAGCCGAACGCCGACTGCGAGCGGACGACGCGGACGCCGGCGAGCCCCTGCAGGTTCACCGTCAGCGGATAGCGTGACCTGGTCCTCCACCTCCTGCGGGCTGTGACCCGGCCAGTCGGTGAAGACGATGACCTGGTTGTCGGAGAGGTCCGGAATCGCGTCGATCGGCGTGGCACGTCAGCGCCCACCAGCCCCAGCCGGCGAGGCCGATGTACAGCGGCGAGCGACGATGAAGCGGTTCTTCAGCGAGAGTTCAATGAGTCGATTGATCATGAGCCACGACACTCGTCACTGCCGTGCGTTCGCGCACGGCGATACCGCCCAGGACATGCGACCCGGGTAGACACACGACGACTGTGAGTGGCTAGACGAGCAGGACGGAGAGCAGAAGATGTTTCGGAACGTGCGTGGGCGGCGAGGCTGTCTCCCACGGCGCCGCGAGTGGCGTCGCAGGCGCGCGACTCACAGACAACCGGCGGAACCGACTGCGAGCACGGCGAGCGTGATCGTGGACGCGAACGCGGTCACGGACGGACTCGATTCAGGTCGCTGCGATTGCGCGCAGCAGTCGTCGGCCGCAGCTCTGCGTGATCTGCGTTCGGGACGCATCGTCCTCGTGGTGATGAAGCGGACACGCGCCGTCCTGGCAGCACTGCATGACGTGCTTCGGGCGTCGCCTGCCAGCCGGCACACAGCGCCGACGGCGCTCTGCGCAAACGCCAGCACGCACACGACCGACGCCACTCGTCTCAGGACCGACCGCACACCCCTAGGATGCGTTGTCAGCGTCAGCGTGTCAAACCGCCGAATCGCGCCAGGGTGCGCGCGAGCCTCGGGGTGCGTCGAGCGGCCTGAGCGCTGCAGTCCATCACACGGGGACCGTTGGCCGATCGTGGCGCTCAATGCACAACTGCTGCGACGTGCCCAACTGTAGGCTCAAAGCTTGATCGGCGATGGCGATTCAGGATTACTGTCAATCTAGCGCATGCATCCTCGTCTGCTGACAACGCCTTGGTTTACGGTGTACACGTTCGGGCTGCTGCTTGGCTCCGCGTACGTGGCCGCCTTCTTGTGGCTCATACGCGAGGGGCGCCGAGAAGGGCTCGATGTCGATGCGCTCGCGTCCCTCGGGTTCTGGGCGATCGCCGGCGCGATCATCGGCGCCAAAGCGCTGATGATCGTACGAGCCCTCCCGGAGTACGTGGCGGACCCGTCCGAGCTGTTCTCGTTGTCGGTCCTCACCAGCGCAGGGGATTTCTACGGCGGCTTCATCGGCGCCCTGGTCGCATCGGCGATCTTCTTCCGGCACCATCCCCGCTTGCCGTTCTGGCTCGTGGCCGATCTGTGCGGGCCGGCGATTGCCCTCGGCCAGGCGATCGGTCGCATCGGTTGCTTCATGGCTGGCGACGATTACGGACGACCCACAATTCTGCCATGGGCGGTCGCATTTACGGACCCCGATGCCGCGCGCATCGGTGGCGCGCCGCTTGGCGTGCCGCTACATCCGGTGCAACTCTACGAGTCGGTTGCATGCCTTGTTCTGTTCCTGGTGCTCATTCGCCTCATTCGGCGCAAGCGGTTCGATGGACAGGTGATTCTCGCTTACACCCTGGCGTACGCGATAGCTCGGTTCCTTCTCGAGTTCCTCCGTGGGGACGCTGACCGCGGGTTCGTGTTCGGCGGGCTGCTATCGACGTCGCAGTTTATTGCCGCGATTCTGGGGTCCGGCGGCCATCGCGCTCTGGATCGTCCGGAGCGCCCCATCGCGAGGGAACAAGCTCGGCATACGGGCGTGACTCAGTGGCTGCGCTCGATCAAGGTGCGCTCCTTCCTGGTCGCTCACGGACGCGGTGGTGACTTGGCCTTATCATGCTTGATATGGCTGAGGCTCTGCAGATCGGGCAGCTCGCGGAGCGTGCTGGCGTCAGCGTCGATACAATTCGGCATTACGAGCGGCTCGGCTTGCTGCCAAAGGCCATACGAACCACCGCAGCCTACCGGCAGTTCCCGCTGTCTGCGATCGATCGCGTAGGCTCGTTCGGCATGCGCTGCGGTTCGGATTTTCGCTGCGCGACGTAGCAGGATTCCTACGGGTGCGCGCGTCCGGCGGTACGCCGTGTCGCGACGTGCGCGCGGCTGCCGATCGCATCCTGGCGGCGGTGGATGAGCGGATCGCCGAGCTGACAGCCGCCAGGAATGATATGAGTCGGACGCTCCGCGGCTGGGACCGTCGTTTGGCCCGCACGCCCGCAGACCGGCCGGCACGCCTGCTGGAGTCTTTGGAAACCGACGCCGACCATCTTCCACCTCGCTCCCCAATGTCGAATACGCGGAGGAGTTGCTCGGATTGCCACGTCGAACGCTGATGCGCGGGACGCGATTCACGATTTCCTGCGGTATCAAATCAAGGAGCATGCGACCGGCCATCCTGTCAGCGTGCAGAAGTAACTCCGGCGCGTCGTCATCCGGTAACGGTCGGGTTCGTCGTTCAGTTGTATGCAAGGTATACGTTGTACAACTCTTGCGCCTCGCCGCGACCCCCAAAGCCACCGCTCACGCGCGACGAACAAAGACGTCGGCAGACCAAACGAATGTGCGTCGCTGGGAGATCAAGGCGAATCCGGAACGAGTAATCAGTTCGCGCATCCTCGTCTCCGGATGCACGAACGTCCGAAAGCTATTCCTGCGACGCCGCAGCGCATTCTCCAGTCTCATGCCTGCTCTGATGTACCAACGATCTCGTGGATAGGAGAATGCAAAACCGCGTTCCGCGTGGCGCACCGCCTCACTGAGTAGCGCTTCGTACCGAGGATAGCAACAGACCACACGATCGAGCGTCACGACGCTGGAGATAGGCAGCATCTTCGCGATTTCAACGAAATCGCCACGCGTGAATTCAACCTTGGTTGTGCAGCCACGCCTGGCCGCCTCGTTGGCTGCTGCGGCTGCGTAACCAGCGGAGGCCTCGACGATCATGGCTCGGCGGATGCCCCGACCGAGCAGCTCGAATGTCAGAGCGCCTACACCAGCGCCAACGTCCAGAAGGGAGCCGTCGACAATGCCCGCCTGCAACAGACCTTCGATAAGAAGACGCGCGGTGGTCCCGGCGCCTTTCCGCCGGTAGCGCTTGAGTTCCTGTTCTGCCTTCTTGATCGTGAACTGCTGATCGACTGTCTCCTCGAAGGAGCCACAACACGCCATGGGGTGTCTCCTGTTTCTCCTGCGGGGCTGTGGACGCCGCGTTCGTGTGTCGGTGCGCTCAGCGGCGCAAGTCTTCGAGGCGCCGCTGGTACTCCTCGCGCTCGATCTCGCCCTTGGCATAGCGGCGCTTGAGGATCTGCTCGGGCGTGTCGTCGCTTCGGGGCGAGAATCCGCCGGCAGTTCCAGTAACCAGCCGTACGAGCAGCACGAGGACGACGATGCCAGCCACCCACCACAGCACCATCCACCAGCCCATCGATCCCATGTAGGGCCACATACGTCACCTCCGTTGGTCGGAACGAGTGACTACCTCACGGCGCATCGGTTCGCACCCGCCTCGAGGTCCGTGGGATCGCCTGTTGGGAATTCGCCCGCTTCATTCAGATTCGACGATGCGGGCGAAGTTCGGCGGCGTCGGCGGCAGCTTGGAGGTGACGCGTTCCACGAAAGCGGCCTCCGACGCGAGCCATTCGGACAACCACGTCTCCACGTCGCCCATCTGCGCGGCGACGGCCCGTCCATCGAACGCGATCGGCTCGCTGGCATGCGCCGGCAACACCACTGTTTGGGGATGAAGGGCGCGCAGGCGTGTGAGTGACGCGAACAGCGCGCGGGCTCGTTGGCGCGCGGCTTCCGGGTCGGCGTGCAGGTCCGGACGCCCGACGCCGTTGGTAAACAGCGTGTCGCCGGTGAACACGGCGGTCTCGTTCAAGACGTACGACGTGCTCTCGTTCGTGTGGCCGGGCGTGTGTATCGCGGTGAGAGTGGCGCTTCCCAATGGAATACGTTCGCCATCGGCGATCGCGCGAAACGCGAACCGGACGCGCTGCTGCGTCGGCAACACGAGCGTCGCGCCCGTCTGCCTCACCAACTCGCGGGCCCGCGACAGATGGTCGGCGTGGACATGGGTCTCGAGCACGTATCGAATGGACCACCCGTGCCGGCTGGCGAGCTCCAGGTACACGTCGGGCGACACCGACGGATCGATCACTGCGGCCTCGCCAGCGGAGCCCACGATGTACGAGAGGCATCCCTTGCCGGTCCGGCGCACCTGGATGACGCGGACCGAGGCGTCGGGGAGTGGCACGTCAGCGGCATTCCACGCGAGACTCCACGCCTTCATGCCGCCGGCGAGCGACCGTGCGTCGAAGCCGCGCTCGGCGAGCACTCGGCGGCCGTCTGGCTGACACGCGCCGACGTTGCAGATCGTCACAATGGGTCGATCGAGCGGGAAGGCGGCGTCGGCGAGCGCGCCAGGCTGTCCCGCCCGCAACGCCTCGTATGCGTTGAGGTGCATGCTTCCGGGAATGGACCACTGGGCGTGGTCTTCGTCGGTTCGGATGTCCAGCACCGTGACCGGGTGCTGCGCGTCGAGCCAGTCGCGCAGGGTCTCCGCTTCAATCTGCTTCGTCATCACATCCTCCGACGTGCGTTCACAGCTTGGTGTAGAGCCACGACTTCTCGACCCACACCTTGCCGAGATGCCAGCGCCAGCTTGGCTGATGCAGTGTCACCGCCGGCTTCGGTTCCGCGTAGAAGTCTCCGCCGCCGAAGCCCGCCTTGCCGCCGCCGATTTCGATGAAGCAGTCGCCATGTCCATCGAAGCGCGCCGGCTGGGCCTGGCCCGCAAGGGCATGCGCGAGGTTCTCCGCCACGACCTCGGCTTCTCTGTTCGCAAACACGCCGGCCTTCGGCAGCGGCTTCCCCAGCGCCAGCGGGATCGAGACGACGTCGCCGATCGCGAAGACATTGGGCCACCGCGTCTGCAGCGTGTGGCGATCCACCGACATCCACCCGCTCTCACCCGTCAAGCCGCTGTCGCGAATCACGGCCGGCGCGCGGTGCGGCGGCACGTACGCGAGCAGGTCGAAGTCGGCCTGGACACCGTTCGCAAACGTGAGTCGCTTCCGGTCGGCGTCCACGGCTGTCACTTGATGCTCCGGGTGATAGGGGATGCCTTTCGCGGCGAGCAGCTGCGGTCACGGCGCTCGAGACGTGGGGACCCGCGACGCCCATCGGCGCCGGCTCGGCGGCATAGACCTCAATCTGAACGGCGTCGCGTAGCCCCTGCTTGCGGTACCAGCCATCGATCAGCATCGCGCCTTCGTACGGCGCCGCCGGACATTTGTAGGCCGGCGCGGCGGTGAGCACCACGATGCGACCGGACCGCAGATGCTCAAGGGCGGTCCAGAGCGACTCGGCTCCGCTGCGCGTGTAGAAGTTGTGGCCCGCCTGCGCGAGACCAGGAATCAGTTCCGGGGCCAACTCGGCGCCCAGCGTGATGACCAGGTAGTCGGCGGACAGTGCGTCGCCCGCCACGGTCACGATTCGCCGGTCAGGATCGATGTGTTCGACGTTGCCGACGCGGACCTCTATGCCCTTGCGCGCCAGGCGAGCCAGTGGACGGGTGATCGCGTCAGCGGTGCGCTGGCCGACCATGAGCCACAGCAGTGACGGCGCGAACACGTGATCGCGCTCGCGATCCACCAGCACGACGCGGTGCACCTTGGGCAGGCGCTTGCGGAGTGCCCGCGCGGTTGCGACACCGCCGACGCCGCCGCCAAGAATGAGAATGGTCTTCGAGTCAGCCACGGACTCCTCGTCCTTTCGCTAGAACACCAACGTGCGATCCGCCCACTGCACCCAGTTGGTGAGTTCCTCGAGCGAACTCCGATGCGTGGTGTCCGTCAGTTCGGCGTCCGCAATGCCTCTCGCGTCCATGCACGTGGCGCAGACGCCAATCTCGCCTCCGTGCCGCCCGACGTTTCGCAACATCAACTCCGCGTTGTAGTACCCCTGCGGCACCTTCTGATCCTTCTTCGCGCAACTCGCGGCGTCGCCGATCAGGAAGACCTTCACCTCCTCGCCTTCGCGTTTGGACAAGGACCCGGCGAGGCGAAGGGCGTTGTAGCTGCGCTCGGTGCCATACGGCGGGTCGTTCAAGATGAAGAGTGTTTTCGGCATACCGTTACTCCGGCCTGTGCGTGTCGGCGGCAAGGTGTGGTTGCGAACTGCGGCATCGCCGCCCGTGACTCCCGCGCGCTGCGCGGCGTCGCGTTCCTCGCCGGCAGCGTCTCAGCCATCCGAGTCGCCGACACGACGCCGGACCCAAAGGTCAGCGCGGCGATGACCCACATCGCGACGTTCAGCCCGAACGCGTCTGCCGTGAGCCCCGCGAGCAGCGCGCCGATCGCGTACCCGAGGTCACGCCAGAGGCGATAGACGCCGACCGCGGACGCGCGCCACGACGGGTGGGCGACATCGCCGATCGCGGCGAGCAGCGTGGGATACACCATCGCGGTGCCGATCCCGAGCAACACCGCACCAACGACAAACCCGGCGAACGCATGCGCCATCGTCACCACGCCGATGCCAGCCGCCTGGATCCACATGCCCCAGACAATGAGCGGCTTCCGCCCGGTGCGGTCCGACAGTGCCCCGGTCGCCAACTGGGCAAGACCCCACGTGGCCGGATAGATGGCGGCGAGCAGTCCCACCTGCGCCAGGTCCATCCCGGCTGCGGCGAACACCAGCGGGAAGAGGCCCCAGGCCATGCCGTCGTTCAGGTTGTTGACGAGTCCCGCCTGGCTGACGCTCGACAGGTTCGCGTCGAGCAGCGTGGTGCGCCAGAAGACCTGCGCGAGGCGTGGGGACGCCCTCGGGCGGCAACGTTCCGAGGAGCGCGGATTCGTGCGAGACGTGATGACGCGTTTCGCGGACGAGGAGTGCGGACAACGCGAGCCCGACGACGACGAATCCGACGCCGAGATAGAACGGCTGCGGGCGGAGGCCGTAGCGTGCGGCAATCCAGCCCGTGGCCAGCGCGCTGGCGGCAACCGCCACGTATCCGGCGAACTCGTTCAACCCCATCGCCAGCCCGCGCTGTCTCGAGCCGACGAGGTCGATCTTCATGATGACGGTCGTCGACCAGGTCGAGACCCTGGCTGATGCCGAGCAGGAGGTTCGCAAACAGAATCCAGTTCCAGCTCGGCGCCCACATCAGGAGGAAGGGCACCGGAACGGCGACCAGCCACCCAGCCACCAGCACGTGCTTGCGCCCGACGCGGTCCGACAGTCGGCCGGCGCCATAGTTGGTGAGCGCCTTCGCCACACCGAACACCACGATGAAGGACAGCACGGCGGTGCGCGCGGCGAGCTGGAACTCCTGCTCCGCGATCGCCGGCAGGATGCTGCGCTCCAGGCCGACCATGGCGCCGACGAACGCGTTGACGACCACCAGCAGCGCGAACTGCGCGAGGTTCTCGCGCAGACCCAGACGCACGGCGGCACCGGCTGGTCGCAGTGTAGGTGAAGTCATGGTCGTCCACCTGCGTGACGGTCGTCACCCGTTTCGACGCGCCATCCCTGCGCACGCCATTCGGGCACGCCATGTTCCATGCGGTGAGCGCGGAAGCCCTTCCGTCGCAGGAGATCGACCGCATCGAGCGCCATGACGCAGTACGGGCCACGGCAATACGCCACGATGTCGCGCCGTTTCTGCAAGGTGCCCAAGCGCTTTGCCCAGGTCTGCGAGAGGCAGGGAGATCGCGCCCGGTATGTGGGCCGCCACGTACTCCTCACGCGGCCGGACGTCGATCAGCGTGACTTCTCCGGCGCGGACACGCCGCACGAGTTCGTCGTTGCCAACCGGCTCCAGCGCGCCGCGCTCCTCGAGGTACTGACGCGTGACCTGCTGGACTTCTGCCAGGCGGGACTCCGCCAGGTTCCGCAGGAGAGAAAGAAGCCGCCCACTTCTGGGTCCGCCAGTCGATACGTCACGTACAAGCCAGCTTTCTGGGCTTCGACGAGACGCGCGCGTCGGAGCACTTGCAGATGGTGCGAGGTCGTTGCGACGCTCTGGCCAGTCTGGTGGGCGAGCTCTTCGACGGTCCGGGGCCCTTGCGACAGAAGGTCGAGGAGCTCGAGACGGCTGGGGCTGGCGGTGGCCTGGCCGATGCGTGCGATCTGCTCGTAGATTGCGGCCTTCAAGGACGCCGGGCGTGTCTTGGCGGTCATATTCAAATGTTCAAATCTATGTTTGAATAGTAATGGACCGGCAGTACGATGTCAAAGTCGCTGCCGGATGAGGAGAGCGAACCCAGATTCGTTTGGGGAGAATCCATGCATCGGCGCGACCTGCTTCGCTTCTTGAGCCTTTCCGCCATCGCTGGAGCGACGACACGCGCCGACACGCTCGCGGAGCGACTCGCCGTTGCATCGTCAGCGCAGACCACACCATCCGCCGGGTTCGTGCCAGATGTCGAACTGCGGCTGACGGCTGCGCCTGACGAAGTCTCGGTGCTCACGGGTGCCCCAACGCACGTGTGGCGCTTCACTGGTCAGATGATCAAGGGGCCGGCAGACACGCTGGGGACGCTCCCCGGTTCGTACCTCGGGCCAGTCATCCGGCTGCGCCGCGGTCAGAAGGTGCGCGTCCACTTCGCGAACCAGCTCGGAGAAGATTCAATCGTCCACTGGCACGGCCTGGACGTGCCCGAGGCCGCCGACGGCCACCCGCGGCGCGTCATCAGTCACGGTCGCGAGTACGTGTACGACTTCGAGGTCACCAATCGGGCGGGCACGTACTGGTACCACCCGCACCCACACATGCGTACGGGAGCGCAGGTGTATCAAGGCCTGGCAGGTCTGCTCCTGGTGCGCGATGCCGAAGAGGACGCGTTGGCGCTGCCGTCTGGCGAAGCGGAGCTCCTGTGCGTGCTCCAGGATCGCCGCTTCGATGCGCGCAACCAGCTGGTCTTTCACGGCGGCACCATGATGGAGATGATGAACGGATTTCTCGGCGACCGAGTGCTGGTGAACGGCCAGCCGCAGCCGACGAAGGAAGTGGATGCCGCGTGGCACCGAGTCCGCGTGTTGAACGGATCGAACGCGCGCATCTACAAGCTCGCGTGGAGCCGCGACGTCCAGATGGCTGTGATTGGCGGAGACGGTGGGCTCATGGAACGCCCGCTGCGCCAGCAGGTACTCACGCTGGCGCCTGGCCAACGCGCGGATGTATTGGTGGATCTCAGCGGCCTTGCCGCCGGCACGGAGGTACATCTCGACAGCCAGGCGTTTGCCGAGGCTGACGCGGGCGTGGTCGGGATGATGGGCATGATGGGCGGCCGGATGATGGGCATGAGGGGCGGCCGCTCGAACGTGCCGAATGGAACCCCGCTGCGCGTGATGACACTTCGCACGCGCGCCAGGAAAGGCCCGGCCTTCCGCGTGCCCGAACGCCTGTCCTCATTTGACGCGGCGTGGTCGACGCGCGCCGACGCACCGATCCGGCGCGTCCCGCTGTCGTTTCAGCCGATGGTGTGGTCGCTTGGGGGTCGCACGTTTGTCATGGGCGAGGTCGCGCCGGAAGAGACCGTTGCGGCCGGCTCGACCCATCTCTGGGAGTTCATCAATCTGACGAACCAGATGATGGGCATGCAGGCCGCCCATCCCATTCACCTGCACGGCCGTCAGTTTCGGGTGGTCGCTCGAACGGGCGGACGCGCCACGAACACCCTACGCGCCGGTCTCGTTGATGCGCGGGTGGAAAGACACGGTGCTGGTGTTGCCCGGAGAGACCGTTCGCGTCCAAGTGACATTTACACGTCATCCCGGGCTCTACCTCTACCACTGCCATATCCTCGAGCACGAAGACATGGGGATGATGCGGAATTTCCGAGTGACGTAGCCGTAAGACCTCCGATTGTAATGGCGACTGTCAAGCGAATCCCCTTGTGGAAACAATGTCACCGGAGCGCTCGGTACACGACGAAGGCGAGAATGCCGACCACCGTGACAATAAGAAAGGTCACGTCGAGTGGCCAGTTTTTGTCCCGCAAATCTGACTGACCGGATTCGTCGCCGCGAACCGCGATATGTGAGTGGCCGATTCGTAAAGCGCAGGGCTTCCGTCAAGTCCGATGGCCCATGGGCCCGACCGACATCACGATGACCAGCAGGACGACAATCGCAATCACGAGAAGCAGGACTGCGGTCGTCCCACTCGAACTTCTCATCGGCATTGGTGTCGCGCTTCATGTCTGCCTCCAATGGACGTTCGAGGCCACTGTCCTCATGTTGTCTCCGCGTCCCGCAGTAGACGCAAGGCGTTGGCGACAACCACCAACGTCACACCCATGTCCTTAGCAATCGCCGCCCACAAGGACGCGTGGCCGGCGAACGTGAGAAGGACGAATAGCGCCTTGACCGCGAGCGACAGCGTAATGTTTTGCCGAATGATCGCTACAGCGCGACGAGAGTGGCGGATCAGCCAGGGAATCTTGCGTAGATCGTCTGCCAGCAGCGCAATGTCGGCCGTTTCGATCGCGGCGTCGCTGCCGGCCACGCCCATGGCAATGCCGATGCTCGCCCTCGCGAGTGCCGGGGCGTCGTTGATGCCGTCGCCAACCATCGCCGTCATGCCGTGACGGCCGACAAGATCTGCGATGACCGAGACTTTGTCCTCCGGCAAGAGCTCGGCGCGAACCTCATCGACTCCTGCATGCGCAGCAATGACCTCGGCGGTCGGCCGGTTGTCGCCTGTCAGCATCACCACGGGTTTGATCCCAAGAGCCTTCAGCTGACGAATCGCATCGGCCGATTCCGGTCGGACAGCATCCGCCAGCGCGATCAGTCCGCACACGTGGTGGTCATTGCCGACGACGACAACCGTCTGACCCGCCCGGCTCCGCCGCTCGACGGCTTCATGAAGTTCGGGAGTTTCCCGAGCCCGTTCCTCGAGGTACAGGTGCGGCCAAGGGTCACAACTGACCCTGTGGACCTGAGCCGGGGTCAGATCTGAACCAACACCTGTTTTGACGGCCTGCGGATCTCGCTGGATTGCTACTCGCTGCGCCTGGTCGCAAACCCTCAGATTGACGGCCAACTCAAGATCGACGCAGTGAGCCCACGCTATCGCCAGCTGTTTCGCACGAGCTTCTCGAGCCTGACCTGCCGCTCTTTGACCCACGGCGCGTAGTGCTTGGCCACAACTTGCGGCGTGTTCCCTAGAATCGTCGCGACGTCCTCAACAGAAGCACCCGCCAGGAGAAGTTCAACTGCGCAGATGTCGCGAAAACGGTGAGAGTGGCCATTCTCGATCTTCGCAAGCTCGAACACGCTGCCCAGATAGCGTGACCAATTCGAAACGGCCGATCGGATGTTCTTGCCAGTCCAGAAGTAACGGTCCAACCCATTCTCAATCTTTCCGAGTGCGGCCACGACATCGGGTGGAACCGGGACGGTCACAGGTTGCCCAGTCTTCGCCGTGCGAACGAAGACCTTCCCGTCCGACACCTGACCCTTGGAGAGGCGGATGGCATCGCCAATCCTGAGGCCCGTGTACCGCATGGTCAGCACGAAGGCTTTGATGCGAGCTTGGTTGCCACCGTACCTGTCGCAGGCCGCAACGATTCGTTTCATCTCTTCGCGCGAGAATGGCAGAGTCGGCGTCTGCGTGACCTTCGGTGGCTTCACCGCAAGCGCGGGATTCTGCTTAATCCATCCAGCCTGGTGGCAGAACCGGAAGAACGCGCGCATCCGTTCCAGGTTCTTCGTTGCGTAAAGGGGACTGTCTGTCCACGACTGACGGAACTGCCGGAGAGAATCGACGGACAGTTGCCGCAAGTTGTTCAGCCCCTTCCGTTCCGTCCAAGGAAGAAACCTGTCATCGAGAAGATGTCGATACTTGCGCATCGCCTCCCAACCGAGCTTGCGCGCTTCGCAGTCTTCAAAGAACTTGCTGACCGCTTCGCGGATCATTGGCGCTTCGAGCTTGACGACGCCAATCTCGCCGGCGGTCGTCCACGCATTAATCAGATCGGTCGCGGCTTCCCAGGAGGTTTGGTCCAGCGCCTTGCGGATTTTTTCGCCAGCAAGCGTTCCATACACGTGGATCGGGCACTTGCAGCGACGGTAGCGTGTTGATGTGTACGGGCAGTCCTTGACGTGACGCCGGATGAGCCTCAGCGCCATGCCCCAAGGCTAGCACGAAGGGCACGTATCGAGCACGTTAAAACTTTTGATCTAATTAAGTGCTTTATTATCAGTAGTTAAGTATTGGCGGAGAGGGTGGGATTCGAACCCACGTGCCCTTTCGGACAAGACGCTTTCGAGGCGCCCCCGTTACGACCACTTCGGTACCTCTCCGATTGAGGATCTGCACGCGGGTTTCGCGTGAAGCGGACCTCAAATTATAGCCCACGCACACGCGCCTCGCCTGAAGCTGGCTCCACGCCCGGGAAGACGCGTCACATCGGTGGGTTACCGTGGAAGGGTCTTAGAGCACAGCGACCGCCTGGAACTGGACACTACGCTCGTCGCTCACGAAAAAACTCCTGCACCAGCTCGCGACACTCTGGCTCGCGAATTCCACCGATGATCTCGAATCGATGGTTGTGACCAGGCAGTTCCCCGCCCCTCACCGTCGACACCACCGCGCCCGATCGCGGCTCCGTGGCTCCGTATACCAGCGTGGCAATTCGCGCATGCACAAGCGCGCCAACGCACATGAGGCAGGGCTCGATGGTCACGCACAGCACCGCGCCGGTCAGGCGGTAGTTGCCGAGCCGTTCGGGCGGCATCTCGAATCGCGACAATCTCGGCATGCGCCGTTGGATCGCCGGAAGAAATAGGCTGGTTGAAGCCGCGGCCGACGATGACTCCGTCGATGGCGACGACGGCCCCGATGGGCACCTCGCCGCGATCGCGAGCGAGACGCGCCTCCTCGAGCGCCTCGGTCATCAGCCGTTCGACGTCCAGCGCAGAGGAAGAGGGTTTCACGAAGACGCGAGGGCCACGATGAATGCGGTGGAGCCCGCGGCTGCCCGGCACGCCCGACCGGCGAGCTGCTGTTGAGCTAGCGCGGTGACGCAAAACGCCGCGACGAAGACGTACCACGAGCCATTCACACGTCGCTCCCCTGAAACATCGCGGTGCTAGTATGGCGAACGCCCCGAGGGGCAATCAAGCAACACGGCGCGCGAGGTGAGGACACCCAATCCATCTAAAAATATCATATGTTGGATACATTGATTGTATTTTACTTCTGCTTGCAACTGGACGATAACAGTAGGCCTCCGCTGGGTTCCCAGCCCGTTCTCCGGGGGCATGTGTATGTTCGACGCTGAGCGCTCTCCACTCGGTTTGCCGGGTCCACCCGCGGCAGCGGGCTTGTACGATCCACGGTCCGAGCACGACGCCTGCGGTGTCGGCTTCGTCGTCGACATCAAGGGACGAAAGTCGCACGCCATCGTGCGCCAGGCGCTCCAGGTGCTCAAGAACCTCGCGCACCGCGGCGCGTGCGGCTGCGAAACCAATACTGGCGACGGAGCCGGCATCCTGATGCAGATGCCCGACGCGTTCCTGCGAAAGGTCGCCCCGGCGGCGCTGCCGCCCGCCGGTGAGTACGGCGTGGGGCTGGTGTTCCTGCCTCGCAACGCGGAACACCGGCAGGCGCTCGAGCGACGCATGGCGGAGATCATCGTCGACGAGGGCCAGCGTGTGATCGGTTGGAGGGATGTCCCGACCAACGACTCCCCCATTGGTCCGAGCGCGGTGGCCGTGGAGCCTGTGTTCAGGCAGCTATTTGTCGGGGCCCGACGGGGCGATGCCCCCGACCCCGCGTGGTTCGAGCGCAAGCTGTATGTCATCCGCAAGCGCATCGAACACGCGGTCGACGGACTGCCGCTCACCGAAGAGTCGCGCAAGCTGTTCTACATCGTGAGCCTGTCATGCCAGACACTCATCTACAAGGGCATGCTCACCGCGGGACAGATCGAAACGATGTTTCCGGATCTCACCGATCCGGATGTGATGTCGGCGCTTGCGTTGGTGCATCAGCGGTTCAGCACCAACACGTTTCCTTCCTGGCCGCTCGCGCATCCGTACCGGTACATCGCGCACAACGGCGAGATCAACACCCTCACGGGCAACATCAACTGGATGCGCGCGCGCGAGGGGCTGCTCAAGTCGGCGCTGCTCGGCGACGACCTGCGGAAGATCCTGCCAGTGATTCGCGAGGGCGGGAGCGACACGGCAACCTTCGACAACGTCCTCGAGTTCCTGGTCATGACCGGGCGCTCGCTGCCGCACGCCATCCTGATGATGATTCCGGAGCCGTGGCAGAACGATGACAGCATGTCGCCCGAGCTGCGGGCATTCTACGAATACCATTCGTCGCTCATGGAGCCATGGGACGGTCCGGCGTCGATCGCCTTCACCGACGGCACCGTGATCGGCGCGGTGCTCGATCGCAACGGATTGCGGCCTTCGCGCTATTACGTCACGAAGGACGACATGGTCATCATGGCGTCCGAGGTCGGCGTCCTCGACATTCCAGCCGAGAACATCGCGCTCAAGGAACGCCTGCACCCCGGACGGATCTTCCTCGTCGACACGGGACGCGGACGCATCGTGTCGGACGAGGAGGTGAAGCACGAGCTGGCAGTGGCGCATCCCTACCGCGAGTGGCTGTCGAACCTCATCGACATCGAGGATCTCGATCCCGCGCCGTACCTGCCCCCGCCGAGCCATGAGACGGTTGTCCAGCGTCAGGAGCTGTTCGGCTACACGCACGAAGACCTGCGCCTCCTGCTTGCACCGATGGCCACCAACGGCGAAGAAGCGATCGGATCGATGGGGACGGACACATCGCTGGCCGCGCTCTCGGATCGCTCGCGGCTGCTCTACGACTACTTCAAGCAGATGTTCGCCCAGGTCACCAATCCGCCGCTCGACGCGATCCGCGAGGAGCTCGTCACGTCGATGGAATCGACGATCGGCCCGGAGGGCAACCTGCTCGACCCGCGCCCGGAGTCGTGCCGCCAGATTGCGGTGAAGTACCCGATCATCGACAACGACCAGCTGGCGAAGCTGCGCCACGTGTACGATCCGGGCTTCCGCGCCATCCGCCTGCCGATGCTGTTCGATACGAGCCAGAACGGCGCGGGTCTCGAGCACGCCATGGAGGAGCTCAAGCGCCGGGCGGCCGATGCCGTCGATGCGGGCTATACGATTTTGATCCTCTCGGATCGCGACGCCGACCGCATGCGCGCACCGATTCCGAGCCTGCTGGCCACCTCCGGCGTCCACCATCATCTCGTGCGCAAGGGCTCCCGCACGCGCTGCGCGCTCGTCGTCGAATCCGGCGATGCCCGCGAAGTCCATCACTGTGCGCTGCTGCTCGGCTACGGCGCGGGTGCGGTGAATCCGTATCTCGCGTTCGAGACGCTCGACGACATGATCCGGCAGCATCTGCTCGTCGGCATCCCGCTCGAGACCGCGGTCAAGAACTACATCAAGGCGCTCAACAAGGGCATCCTCAAGGTGATGTCCAAGATGGGCATCTCGACGCTGCAGAGCTACTGCGGCGCGCAGGTCTTCGAGGCGGTCGGCCTCGACAGGGCGTTCGTCGACAAGTACTTCACGCGCACCGCGTCGCGCATTGGCGGCATCGGCATCGATGTCGTCGCCGAGGAGGTCCGCCGGCGCCACGAGAAGGCGTTCCCGGCACGGCCCATCGGCGAACACGATCTGGCCTGGGGCGGCGAGTACCAGTGGCGTCGCGACGGCGAGTACCACCTCTTCAACCCGGACACGGTGTTCAAGCTGCAGCACTCGACCCGAAGCGGCCAGTACTCCGATCTTCAAGGAGTACACGAGACTCGTGGACGACCAGAGCCATCATCTGGCGACCCTGCGCGGCCTGCTCGAGCTGAAGAACGCTCCGCAGCCGATTCCGATCGACGAGGTCGAACCGATCGAGTCGATCGTCAAGCGCTTCGCGACCGGAGCGATGTCGTACGGGTCGATCAGCCAGGAAGCACACGAGACGCTGGCGATCGCGATGAACCGGCTCGGCGGCAAGTCGAACACCGGCGAAGGCGGCGAGGATCCGGCGCGGTACGTGCCCGATGCCGAACGGCGACTCGCGACGAAGCGCGGTCAAGCAGGTGGCGTCGGCGCGCTTCGGCGTCACGAGCGAATACCTCGTCAACGCCAGCGACCTGCAGATCAAGATGGCGCAGGGCGCGAAACCCGGCGAAGGCGGACAGCTGCCGGGCCACAAGGTCTATCCCTGGATTGCCAAGGTCCGGTACGCGACACCAGGCGTCGGCCTGATTTCGCCGCCGCCGCACCACGACATCTATTCAATCGAAGACCTTGCGCAGCTGATCTTACGACCTGAAGAATGCGAATCCTCGAGCCCGCATTCACGTGAAGCTCGTCGCGCTCGCCGGCGTGGGCACGGTCGCGGCCGGCGTGGCCAAGGCGCACGCCGACGTCGTGCTGATCTCCGGGCACGACGGTGGGACGGGCGCGTCACCGCTCACATCGATCAAGCACGGCGGCGTCCCGTGGGAGCTCGGCCTCGCGGAGACACAGCAGGTGCTGATGATGAACAACCTGCGCGATCGCATCACCGTGCAGGTGGACGGTCAATTGAAGACCGGGCGCGACGTCGTGATCGCCGCCCTCATGGGCGCCGAGGAATTCGGCTTCGCCACCGCCCCGCTCGTCGTCTCCGGCTGCATCATGATGCGCGTCTGCCATTTGAACACGTGTCCGGTTGGCGTCGCGACGCAGGATCCGGAGCTTCGGAAGAACTTCACCGGCAAGGCCGAGCACGTCGTGAACTTCTTCCGGTTCATCGCGCAGGAAGTGCGGGAGTACATGGCAGCCCTCGGCTTCCGAACGCTGGACGAGATGATCGGGCGCGTGGACAGGCTGAATTTCCGCAAGGCGGTCGATCACTGGAAGGCCAAGGGGCTGGACTTCTCGGCGATTCTCCACGAACCGACCGTGGCACCCGACGCGCCCCGGCGGCGGGTCCGTGCGCAGGATCACGGTCTGGACGAGGCGCTCGACAATGAGCTCATCGCCCGCTGCCGCGAGGCGCTCGAGCATCGGACACCGGTCTCACTCGACCTGCCCATCAGGAACGTCAACCGCACGGTCGGCACGATGCTCGGGTACGAGGTGACCACCAGGTACGGCGCCGAGGCTCTGCCAGACGACACGATCAAGGTGAAGTTCACGGGGTCGGCCGGCCAGAGCTTCGGCGCGTTCATTCCGTGCGGCATCTCGCTGACGCTCGAAGGCGACGCCAACGACTACATCGGCAAGGGCCTGTCTGGCGGCAGAATCATCGTCTATCCGCCGAAACAGGCGACATTCGTCGCCGAAGAGAACATTCTCATCGGCAACGTGGCCCTCTACGGCGCGACGGGCGGCGAGGCGTACTTCCGCGGCGTCGCGGGCGAACGGTTCGCCGTCCGCAACAGCGGCGCCCTCGCTGTGGTCGAGGGCGTCGGGGACCACGCCTGCGAGTACATGACGGGCGGACGCGTGGTGGTTCTTGGCGGGACCGGACGGAACTTCGCCGCGGGCATGAGCGGCGGCGTCGCCTACGTGCTCGACCCTTCTGAAGATTTTCAGCGACGCTGCAATCAGCAGATGGTCGAGCTCGAAGCGCTCGACCAGGCGCACGACATCGACCTCGTCCTGAGCTTGATTCGTCGTCACGTCGACTACACCGGCAGTGAGCTCGGCGCGCGCGTGCTCGGCGAATGGGATCACCACGTGCAGCAATTCGTGAAGGTCATGCCGCGCGACTACAAACGTGTGTTGAACGCTCAGGCCAAGGCGGCAGCCGTCGGACGCGACGCGTCGTTCATCGAGCTCGTAGGAGCGCCCAATGGGTAAGGCCACCGGCTTCATCGAGATCGCGCGGAAGAAGCCGCCGACACGGCCGATCGACGAGCGCATCCGGGATTGGAGCGAGGTGTATCTTCCCTACCCGGAGACCGCACTGCGGGATCAGGCGGCGCGATGCATGGACTGCGGCATCCCGTTTTGCCACACCGGATGTCCGCTCGGGAATCTGATCCCCGACTGGAACGATCTCGTCTATCGCGACCGGTGGAAAGCCGCGATCGATCGCCTTCACGCCACGAACAACTTCCCGGAGTTCACCGGACGCCTCTGTCCGGCACCGTGCGAAGGTGCTTGCGTGCTCGGAATCAACAGCGACCCGGTGACGATCAAGGCGGTTGAGGTCTCCATTATCGATCGCGCGTTCGACGAGGGCTGGGTCACGGCGCAGCCACCGGAGGTTCGCACAGGACGTCGGGTGGCTGTGGTCGGATCGGGCCCTGCGGGACTCGCCGCGGCCGAGCAGCTGAACCGGGCCGGTCACATGGTGACCGTGTTCGAGCGCGCCAACCGCATCGGGGGTCTGCTGCGCTACGGCATCCCCGCGTTCAAGCTCGAGAAGCGGTTCCTGGATCGACGCCTGAATCTCATGATCGCCGAGGGGATCATGTTCCGGGTGAACGCCAACATCGGCCTGGACGTGCCGATCGAGGAACTGCGCGCCGAGTTCGACGCGATCGTGCTGGCCGGCGGCTCGACGCACCCCCGCGACCTCCCGGTGCCCGGCCGCGAGCTCGCCGGCATTCACTTCGCCATGGAATACCTCACGCTACAGAATCGCCGCAACGAAGGAGACGAGGTCGACGTCATCAGCGCGCACAACAAGCACGTCATCATCATCGGCGGCGGTGACACCGGAGCGGACTGCCTCGGTACCGCCCACCGCCAGGGGGCGCTGAGCGTGCACCAGCTCGAGCTGCTCCCGCGCCCGCCCGAGGAACGCGCGAGCTCGAATCCGTGGCCGCTCTGGCCCAACGTGTTCCGCGTCTCGTCGGCCCACGAAGAAGGTGGCGAGCGCCTGTACTCGATCGCCACGGAGAAGTTCACGGGCAATGCCGACGGGCATGTCACCACACTGCACGGCCACAAGGTGGAGATGGTGAACGCCGGCGGCCGGATGGAGTTCAAGCCTGTGCCCGACAGCGAGTTCGAGCTGAAAGCCGACCTCGTTCTGCTCGCGATGGGATTCATCGGCCCTGAACGGAACGGACTGCTCGACAAGCTTGGCGTGAGAATGACCGACCGCGGGAACGTGTGGCGCGACGAGCGCTGGATGACCAGCGTGCCCGGTGTCTTCACGGCCGGCGACATGCAGCGCGGTCAGTCGCTCATCGTGTGGGCCATCGCGGAGGGGCGATCCGCCGCCAGAGGCGTTGACGAGTACCTGATGGGCCGATCCGACCTGCCAGCACCCCTGCTCTAGAGCCCCGCTGCAGTAGGCCCGACCTTCAGGTCGGGCGCGACAGGTCGCTGGTCTACGCAGAGGCCGCTACGTTCGTAGAGAAAACCATTAGTCGGCTGACCGTTTGGGCGGCTAGCGGACGGGCACCGTGGCCGAGGCGCCCCGGAAGGTCTCCGCTGATCCCGGCGCGGTGAAATCGAGCGATCGGCTTTCGGCCTTGCCGCTCACCGTGTACTGTCCGCGTAGCTGAAGAAAGTTGAGCCCGCTGGCGAGCGGTCCCTGCGCCATGCGCGTCGTCACTGCGGAGGCCACGTCGAATCGGATGCGGACATCGAGTCCACTGCCGCGTGCACGGACGTCAATGGTGCGCGGCTGTCCGCGTTCGTCGTCGGTCTCCGTGATCGTCACGTCGGTGGCGTAGGCGAGCGGGCCGTCCGGGCCCAGCACGCCGACGAATCCCGGGATGCGGTCGGGATCCGCTGCGTCGCGCGGCGGGAACACGCGGCCGTAGAGCAGCGACAGCTCGCCTTGCTGCACCTGTCCCCACTGCCATGACACATCCTGCCAGAAGCCCCAGTTGTGATCGTGGTAGCCGACGCCACCCTCGAGCGACACCTCGGTCCCGCCCACCTGGAGGCGTCCCCTCAGCCGGCCAGACATCACCGGCACGACGTAGCCCGTGCGCCAGCCGCGGGCGCCAGAAATCTCGAGAGGCGGCACGAGGCGCCCGGGTGTGGCCTCGATCGTCAGGTCGCCCGCCACACGGCGCCCGTTCTCGCCGCGCACGTTCAGATGAATCCGGTACTCGAGGCCGACGAGCGTCACCGAACTGCTACCGATCGTCAGGTCCGGCGCACGCAAGGCATCGGCCGTCGTTATCGCCTGACCGGCGCTGAAGGTCTCGACACCGCCGTTTCGCTCGAGCTGCAGCCGCACGCCCGCGCCGCGGCGTCCATCAGGAAGTGCGGGACCCACGAGGAACGTGAGGTAGAAGCGGGCATCGGCCGCACGGCCGTTGAAGTAGAGCCATTCCGCCCACCCCGAGGCCCACGCCGGCGCGTCGGGAATCTCATGGAACCGGTCGATCTGCCTGAGCACCTTGTCGGGTGTGTCTTCGGTCCAGGCGACGTCTTCAGCTGTGTCCCGCCACGCGGCCACTTGCGAGATTTCCTCGTCGCCGAGTGCCCGTTCCAGACTCGGAATCCCGCCACGCGCCCTCACCTGTACGTTCCGGCCCTCGTGCAGCAGGAAGAGCTGCGAATCGTGCCAGGGGGACGCCGTACCGCACGCGGTCGCGCAGCGCGTCCGTCTGCATGGTGCCCGAGAGGAGCAGCCTGGCCGGCACCAGCGGCCCGAGGCGCACGATCACATCGCCGCCGCCGAGGAGCGCCGGCGAGCGTGCCTGATCGAGCACGATCTCTGCGACGCCCAGCAGGATGGCCATCACCGCCACACCCACGCCAAAGCCGGCCGCCAGCACGCCGCTGCGGATCGGATGCGCCGTCAGCGATCGGAACGCGAGCTTGCCGATCAACGCGTCTCCTCGCGCTCGACGCTGCCGTCGCGCATCGTCAACACCCGCTGCGCCCGCTCGGCGAGCGCCGGATCGTGCGTGACCAGCACGAGCGCGGTGCCGTCGGCGTTGACGCGGTCGAGCAGTTCGGCGATCTGCGCGCCGGTTGCGCGGTCGAGCTCCCCGGTCGGCTCATCCGCCAGCAGCAGCCGTGGGCGGTTGGCCAGCGCTCTGGCGATGGCAACCCGCTGCATTTCGCCGCCCGAGAGCTGCGACGGGCGATGGCCAGCGCGGCTGCCGAGCCCCACGTAGTCGAGCAGCTCGCTCGTGCGGCTGCGGCGTTCCGGGGCCCCGACGCCGGCTTCCGACTGTGGCAACTCGACGTTTTCCCACGCGGTGAGCATCGGCAGGAGGAAGAACCGCTGGAACACGAAGCCGATCTGCCGGAGCCGGACGAGACTGCGGGCCGAGTCGGAGAGCGTGGAGACGTCGCGGTTGTTGAACCGCAGCGTCCCCGACGAGGGCGTGTCGACGCAGCCGAGCATGTGCAGCAGCGTGGACTTGCCACAGCCGGACGGCCCGCTGATCGCGAGGTGCTCGCCAGGACGGATCTGAAGGGACACGTCGCGCACGGCGACGACCGGCCCGGCCGGCATCTCGAACACGCGGCCGACATGGACCGCGTCGACAATGCTGCTAGGCGCAGCGGGGCTCACGACCCGACCTCGTTTCGCAGCGTCGCCGCGATAGGCAGCCGTGCGACGATGCTCATGGGATAGAGCGCGGCAGCGATGGCCGTCGTCACCATCAGGGCCGCGTGCAGCGCCAGCGCGCGGCGCTCAAACACGAAGAAATGCACATCCAACGGGATCCCCGGCATGCCCTTCAGGATCGCGTCGAGCCACGTCGCCAGCAGCACGCCGAGCGGTATCGAGCAGACCGCGCCGATGCCGACGATGAGCGCCGACTCGCACAGGACGTCGCCCACGACGCGGCGCCTCGAGAACCCGAGGGCACGCAGTGCGGCGATTTCGCCGAGGCGCTGGTTGACCGACACCGTCAGCAACACGGTGATGAGAAGCAGCGCGAAGGTCACCGTGACCGTAGTGAGCACGGCCGAGATCTGCTGGAAGTAGGTGAAGCCCGTCTCCTGGAACCGGTCGATCGCCTGCGCGTTGGTGAGCGCGTGGAGGCCGGGCGCGAGCGCGCTGATGGCGGCAGCCGCCGCCGTCGCGTCTCCGGCTGAGGTCACCAGGATCATGTTTGCGGCTTCCGCCGAGTCTTCGCCACAGGCGGCAGCGAGGCTAAGCGCATCGGTGGCGGCCTGCGGCTCCAGTTCGTCGTCGAACGGAAAGCGGGCGATCCCGGCAACCCGGAACGAGACCGGCGGCAGCGACTCGCGCTCCCGCGAGCAGGACGCCCGTACCGTGACGGTGGCGCCCGGTTCGAGCCCGAGCCGACGCGCGCCGTTCTCATTGACAATGAGCTCGCGCGCGCCGGTCACGTCCCGTCCGCGCGTGACCGTCCACGGATGGGTCGCACTGCCGCCGACGCCCTGCACCGAGGTCTCAATGTTCCGCCCAGCGTGGTCGATCCGGGCGTCCGCTATGCGCAGCGTCAGCGCCGAGCGCACCGACGGCAGTGCCGCGATGCGGGCGGCGGTCCGCGCGGCGTCGTCCATGATGGGCCCGGGTCCGCGCGTGTCGGTGGCCGCGACCCGGATGTCGAAACCGCTGCGATCGAGCAGATCCCGCATCGACACGACGAGTCCGTGTGAAAGCAGCAGCATGTCAAAGAGCAACGCGCCGACGGCGGCGACGCCCAACACGCCGAGGGTCGATCGCGCCGGCTGGCGCACGAGACTGCGCCAGGCGAACCCAAGCGTCTTCATCGTCGCGCCAGCCGAAGCGCGCTCTGTCGCAACAGCGCCCACGAAGCCGCGACCGTGGCCGCGGCGCCGAGCGGGACCGCGATGGACACGCACAGCGCCGCCACGTCAGGCGTCACGCGGACGAAGATGAGCGCCGTGTTGTACCGCCACTGGAAGAACCGGTTGATGAGCCCTTGCGACGCGAGCGCGAGCACGAGGCCAAACGCTGCGCCCGCGCCCGCAATCAGCAGGCCCTCGACGAGCAGTTGCGTCAGGATCCGCCGGGAGGGCAGCCCGATGAGACGGAGCACGCCCACCATCTCACGGCGTTCGTCCACCAGCATGATCGTGAGCGCCAGCAGGAAGACGGTGGACGCAATGATCGTCACGATCGCGATCGCAAGATGAAACCGCTCGAGGACCAGGAACGGTCCGTCGTTGCCAGTCCAGTCCACGGCAGGCCGCGCCAGCACCCCAGGCATCCGTGCCGACAGGTCGCGTGCGAACGCCGCGGCGTCCGCTGAATCGCGAAGCGCGATGTTGATGCCCTTGACGTGTTCGGTGCCGGCCGGCGTGCCGGGGTCGCGCGTCATCGCCAGCAGATCGGGCAAGTGGAGGTGGACTTCTCGTGGGACGCTGCCCAGTCGCGCCGGGTCAGGCGTCGGCTCGTACACGCCGACGATTCGAAAGCCGCGCGCTCCGTCGCCCTGGGCACTCGTCGCGAGTTGGACGCGGTCGCCGACCGCCAGGCCTTCGGTTTCGGCCAGCTGCCTGGAGATGAGGAGCGGCCGTGCATCGCCGGGTGGCGCGGCGTCCGGCTGCACGGACAAGCCGGCGCCCGCGCCGGCCGCGGCCAGGGCGATCAGGAATACCGTCCAGAGCTTCACGCAATCACGCCTTGCTGAGTTTCTCGGCGTCCAGCTCGAGGAAGGCGACGAGGGAGAGAGTGCGGGTTGAGCCTCTCCGGCCATTCCAGTCGCGCCGCGCTAGGGAATGAACGTGAACTTCGCCTGGCCGGTGACTGCCCTGGCCCAACCGAGCAGGGAGTCGCCCCGAGGACGCGAGCGCGCGCTGATCCGCAGGTAGTAGTCGCGGCCTGACTCCAGCTTGGACGCCGGACAGAGCACCAACCGTGTGAATGTCGTCAACCACCGGCCCACGATCGACTCATCCTCGGTGACCAGCGTGTCCTCGACATGGCCGTCAACCATCCGCGAAAGAAAGTGGCGCCGCGTGAGGTTGTCGTACTGGTCGGTCGTGCTGACGAGGACCGTCACGATGGTGCGGTCCACCCAGAGCGGCGCCATCATGCGCAGGTCGACGTCGTAGGCGAATGTCGTCCGAAGGCCGCTGGAGATCACCTGGCGGACGTCCTTCGTATAGGCATCAGCCAGCTCGAACGACACGAGCACCTCGTTACCGTTCACGATGGGGACGATGCGCAGGCTCTCCGTAGAGAGCACGGTCGCCCCTCCGGCAACGACGGCCATCGCGCACCAGAACCATCGCCTGCTAGTCAATCGCCGCTCCGTATCAGTACCGAATCACGAGCCCCATGCTCGCGCGCCAGAAGGACAGCTGCTCAGTTCCGAAGCTGACGCCTTGCGCTTCCCGCCGACCAAGGCTTGAAAAGTATCGGGCCTCCCAATTCAGCCCGATCCGCTTCGACAGAAAACCTGTGACTCCGCCGCCGAGGTCGCCCGCCGCCAACGTCCTGGCCACCGGCAGCACGCCGAGGACGTCGTCGATGCGCACGTGCATCAAACCGAAACCGCCGACGAAGTACGGACCGAGAGTGTACTCGGTCTTGTGCCGGGGTACGGCAATGATGACATTGCCAGTGAGCGTCGTCGCACTACTCCCCCGAACGAGCGGCGTATCGCCAGACTGGAAGAAGCCCGGTGCGTAGCCGATGTCCACCTCGATCCCGAACACGTCACCAAGGAGCGCCCCATTGCCACCAAGAACGACGTTGGGATTCCCCGCGGCCCCCGCCAGATCCACAAATGTCGTGTCGCCCCCGAAAGTGACGCCGAAAAACGGCCGGATCTGCCAATCAGCCAACGCCTCCGAGGGCGAGAACACGAGAAGCGTGAGTGCAAGAAGACCCGCTCGCATGCTCAACGCGCGATTCCCCTACCGCAAGAGGCCGAGAAACAGCCGCACGAACGGCGACGCTGTCACATTGCCCGTCGCCAGCGCGAACGGCTTCACGAGGCCGTCGCTGTTCGCCAGAAGAACCAGCGTGATTCCGCGACCGGGCACCGTCACCACCAGAGACGATGACGCGTTCGTCCCGACGCCGAACTGCCAGGCGATCGTCTCGCCGCTGTAGGTTTGCACGAACCAGCCGAGACCGTGCGGGAGCGGCACGCCGTTGGCCCCGAGCGGTGGGCGCATCATGTCGGCGAGCGTTTCAGCACGCAGAAGTACGCCCTTCTTGAGCGCAAGGTCGAATTGCGCGAAGTCGCGCACGGTCGAGATGAGCCCACTCCCCGGCGTCACCGTCGTCACCTGGTACTGCGACGGAGATGCCTGCCCCCTCAGGTTGACCGCGTACGGTTTCGCAAGACGCTGGAGCGCGTGTTCGTAGCGCTCAACGGCGGAAGCAGACGGGATGCCTTCGGTGAGAAGCTCGGGGTGAATGATGTCCGGGCCTGGCACCGAGTCGACCATCGCCAGTCGCTCGAGCAGGTTTGCGAGCGTTTCGCGGAACGAGCCATCGGTGCACCACCTGATGACGCGGGCCAGGGTGTCAACCCGCTCGGGACGGTAGACGAAGGCCAGGCCGTCCGATCCACCGGATGTGTGGGTGAGGATCTGTCGGATCGTCGTGTTCGCCTCTGGGCTGTCGGGGTTGAACCGCGCGATGCGATCGTCGAGCGACATGCGTCCTTCCTCGACACACCGCAACACGAGCGCCGCCGTGAACACCTGCGTCAGCCCGTCGAGATGGAAGAGCGTGTCGGTCCGGGTGGCGATGGACCGCTCGTTGTCCTGCCACCCGAACGCCTGCTCCCAGATGACGTCATCGGGGCCGATGATTGTCGCAGCGAGGCCCGGTATCCCCGCCTGAACGCGGAGCGATTCGAAGTAGCTCGCCCAGGCTGCGCAACACCAGGTCCTGTACGTCGGTAAGGCGAAACACCGACAGATTCTGCGCGCGCAGAGGCGCGCGGACGAGCAGCGATGCGGCAATCATCAGGACCAGAAGAGGACGGCGCATAGGCGGTGCGCAACAGTCGGTGGAGTCGCTCGCCATCATAGCGGATTTCGACACGAATAGCCGAACTGGCCAGCTTGCGCCGCAGGCCCGGCCTTCAAGTCGGACGTGACGGGTCGCTTGGTTTACGCCGACAAGTCGTCCTTCTTGGGTTCGGGCAGCCAGAAGCTGGCCGCGAAACCGATCACATACGCCGACGTGCCGACGAGCGCGGACGCATAGGCCAGTTTTGTCGGCGGCGTCGCGCCCGGCATGCTCGTCACGATCTGCGTCGTGATGAGCGCCGCGCAGGTGCCAATCATGCGGCCGCCCACATTCGCGGCGAAGCTCTCCCCTGTGCCTCGCAGATGCGTCGGGTACACGCGCGGCAGATAGTTGCCCCAGTAACTGAACTGCGCAATGGTCAACAGACCCACCGTGAAGATGCCCCACCGCAGCAGTAACAGATTGTTCGTCGCCGGGAAGAGAAACACGAGCGGCAGGAGAATCATGCCGGGAACCTGGAACACCCGCAGCAGCCGCCGGCGACTCACGATGCGAACGGCGAGAATGGCGAGCAGAATCCGTCCGATGAGGCCACCGATCTCCTGATACGACTGCACGCCGCTCACGATTTGCTCCTGCACCGGGCGCGCGAGCGTGCGAACCTCTGGCAAGCCGGGCACGATGCGCGGTACCTGCTGGATGGCGCCAAACGCTGCGGCGAACGAGCAGGCCATCATGATCGTCGTCACGATCGTGGTCGTCCTGAACTCACTACGGAACAGTTCGGCAAAACTCGGGCGCTTGAGCGTGCCCGCGGCTTTCTTCTCACGCCATGCAGGCGATTCGGGCAGGAATGGGCGGATCACGATGAGAGGTATCGCGGGAATGAGGCCAGACATCAGCGTGTAGCGCCAGGCTTCATGCGCGCCGCGCACGGACGGCAGATGCTGGCCGTAGGTGACGAACAGATAGTACGCACCGGTGGCCATGAGGCCGCCGATGGAGCCAAACGCCTGCGTGTAGCCGATGATGGTCTCGCGCCGATGCGCGTCCGGAAAGAGCTCGGCCAGCCAGGCGACGGCCGCCACGAACTCGACGCACACACCGACGAACGTGCAGCACCGCCAGAACAGCAGTATTCCGACCGAGGTCGAGTAGCCGGCCGCCAACGCGGAAACGGCATACAGCAGGATGCTCCACACCAGGACCCGTCGACGGCCGAGCAAATCGGTCAAGTAGCCGCCCAGAAGTCCGAAAATGCCGCCCGCCACGGCGGGGATATACAGCAGATATCCCACCCATTCGTTGATGGCTGGACTGTTCGGCGGCACGTGCAGGAGCTCGATGAGAGCGGGCCGAATGATGAGCGGCAGCATCAGCAGCTCATAGGAGTCGAAGGCGAACCCGATAGCTGCAATCACACAGATGATCCACTGCACCGGCGTCAGTGGTGATGTGGTGACCTTGGCGTTGGTGGTAGGCATGGAGTCAGGCTTAGGGCTAGGAATGTGGGATGCGGGATTTGACGGCCGAAGGATACTCCGAGGCGCTCGCGAAATAGCGCGAAATCGTGCTCGGACCTGGTCGTGACCGAGCAGTCAGACGCGAGACGATCACCATCAGGAGCGCCGATACCAGGGTCATTGGCACGACGGGAAGGAAGCCCAGAACCGTTGTTCCGGCCGCAATTCGCGTCACCACCTCCAACCCGAACGGCGACCAGACGGGGATCGCGGCGCCTGGGGGCGGAGGCGGAATGGTCTGCTGAATGTATGCAACCACCAGCACCGCGGCTGCCGTCCACACCGTGCTGGCAAGGGCTCCCCATTTCGTACTGCGCTGCCAGAACACAGCAGCGATCAGCAGAGGCGAAAGCGCGGCATACCCCGCGAACGCGTACTGGGTGGCGAGGTCAAAAATAGACTGCGGCATTCCCAGCGCGATCGCATAGGCCACGCACGTAATGACCACGACAAACAGGCGCCCCATCTGCACCTGCACCGCCTGACCGAACCGAGCGCCCCCACCGTAGAACGCAAACACGTCCTCCGTGAACATCGTGGACAACGCGAGAATCTGCGAGTCGCTCGCCATCACCGCGGCCATCACGCACGCACCCAGCAACGACGCCAGCCAGAGTGGCGCATATTCTTCGACCAGCCGCAGGATCACATCGTCTCCCGATGCCTGCGCGCGGAGCCGGCCTCGATCGTCTGGTGTCAGCGTGGGAGCGGCCGCCGCGAGTTCAGCGCGCGCGTCGAGCTTGGCCTCGATCGCGGGCACCTCGCGCGCAGCATTGGCCGCCACACCGAGGAAGACCGACGGCAGCCAAATCGCCAGCATACACACCGGGTACAGCACCACGGTCTTCTTGAAATGGTCCAGCCGGCGCGCCGTCAGGCAGAAGATGCAGATGTGCGGGAACGCGATTGATGAAAGGGGGATGAACGTGTAGCTGAAGAAGTACAGCGGCGACACGCGCTCTCGAGTCAGAAGGACGGCTGTTGACGGAGATGCCATGAGCGATTCCATGGCGGTGCTGAATCCCCCCATGCCGGCGCCGATGACGATGACGGAGATGGCGCCGAAGAGGAGAAACAGAATCGTCTGGAACGTGTTGACCCACGCCGTGCCCCGCATGCCGCCGAAACACACGTAGCCCATCACGACGAGCGAGACAATGGCGCCTCCCAGCCAGAACGGCACACGACCGTTGCTGACCGTCGCCAACGTCGTCCCGCCTCCCATCACGGCAATGATGATGTACGGGATGAGCAGAACGGCCTGCACGATGAAGATCACCGTACCGATGTGTCCGCACTCCCACCGATCACGGAACATCTGCACAGGCGTCATGAATCCGTTCCGTCGACCAAGCGACCACAATCGCGTGCCGATCACAAAGAGCGACACCGGAATCACCAGCGCGGACGACGAGGCCATGAGGCCGTACGTGACGATGCCGTTCGCGAACGCGTGACCCGATGCGCCGAGGATGGAAAACGCGGTCATGTTCGCACCGAAGAGCGACATCAGGAACACCATGGGGCCGAGGCTGCGGCCCGCCAGAAAGTAGTCCTCGGCGTTGGCGTCCACGGCGGTCGATCGGAATGCGAAGATGCCGATGTAGAGGGCGATGCCCAGGTACGCGAAGACGACAGCAGCCTGAATCATGCGTGCGGCACAGGCCCGATCTTCGGGTCGACGGTCTCCACAGGCCCGACCTTCGGGTCGACGGTCTCCACAGGCCCGACCTTCGGGTCGGCGGTCTCCGTAGGCCCGACCTTCAGGTCGACCGTCTTCGCAGGCCCGACCTTCAGGTCGGCGGTCTCCGTAGGCCCGACCTTCAGGTCGGCGGTCTTCGCAGGCCCGACCTTAGCGTCGGCGGTCCTCGTAGGCCCGACCTTCAGGTCGGGCGTGCTCTCGAGATGCTCGGGCCACAAATGCGCCACGAGCAGCCAAAGTAGGCCCGCCGACGCCACCGTGAACGCAGCATGGTAGAAGAGCCCGATGGGCAAGAACCCGAAGACGAGCGGTCGCGCCATGCGCCAGAACCAGAAGTCCTGGTGCAGCACGTAGAGCGCGACGACGAGGAACACCGCAATGGCGGGACCCACGGTGAGCGGACGGTACTACGAGGTGACGCCAACTCTCAAGTGAACCCCCGCTTGGACTCCGGGTTCCCCCCGCTGCTCATCACTGGGACGCCTCAAACATCTGCCTGTAGTGCCGGTACCAATTGCTCTGAAACACCTCGTCTGGATCCCATTGGCGCTTCAGCGTCAGGAACTCGCGCATTTGCGGATAGCAGGCTTCGACTTGATCTTGACGCGCCCATCGGTGGTACGTCAGGTAGTAGCTGCCGTCGTACCTGATGGCAAGGTCGATGAGATCCCGGAATGCGTCCGCACCAGCCTCGATGGCCTGTGGCGTGTGCTCGAGGTGCAGATTGAAAATGACGCAGGCGTAACGGTCGCGCGCCCAGGCCAGATAGCTTTCATCGTCTCGCTCGATCAGACGCACGGTGCCATAGATCACGTTGGCCCCGCGCCGGCCGAGCGCCAGCCTGGCATCCTCCATGAACGCCGGCAAGTGCGAGCGCCGCACATACAGCTCCGTGATCATTTCAGTGGCTTTGACCTTCGAGCCGAGTGCCCTGTCAAGATCGGCATGATAGTTGTCGACGTACGCAGCCGCCAGTTGTGAGTCGGCCCAGTAGATCTGACCCGAGGTGCTCAGGTAGCGGGAGGAGTACACATCGAACGCCCGTCGCTTGTATCGATGGGAGTAGAACGTGAGGCGGGCCCAGTCTTCAGGACCGAAGTGGGTCGGATCCGCGGTCAGTGGCGTGTCGCTCGAAACGGGCTGGTAACACGAGAATACTCCGCGGCGAAGAAAGCTGTCGCGACTGCTGTCGGTTGCGAACTGGTAGTCGCCATACAAATAGCCGTCGCGAATCCGTTCTTCGAACCGGTGCATGACGCTCGCGGTCTGACCGATTTCGACGACGCGTCTCACCTTGACGCGCGGTCGAAGCCGAAGGCGCACACGGGTGACGACACCGAACAACCCATAGCCGCCGATCGCCAGGCGAAAGAGATCGGGGTGTTCGACGCGAGAGCAGGTTCGAAGCTCGCCGTCGGGACCGACAAGGTCGAAGCTCTCCACCTGCTCGATGATGGGTTTCAAGTTCAGCCCGCGGCCGTGGGCGTTGCACGCGAGGGCTCCCGCAATGCTCAGTCGGTCCGCGCCAGTCTGCTTCTGATAGATCCCCCATTGACGAGGCGCGCCCTCCTGCACCCGATGAAGGGCCTCGACGAGTTCCGGCCATTGGATACCGCCCTCGACGGCAATCACGCCGTTCTCCCCGTCGAATGCGACGACGCGGTTCAGGGCCCGCGTATCGATCAACACACTCGCTTCTCCGAATTGCTGCCCACCCATCGCGTGACGGCCGCCAGCCACGCATACGCTTCGTCCCGCCGCACGGGCGCCCAGAACGGCCATCCGCACCTCCTCGACGTCCGCGGGCTGCACGATGGCTTCGACGCGTGTGGGATTCAGCTGCGAATGCACATCGTTGACGAGCGTGTCGGGATCATGCGCGGGAATCGACGACGCGTCTGGGAAGCGGACGGGGAACGGCCGCGCAATGCAGCCGCCTCCCTCGAGCGCCACCAGAGCCAGCGAGGATGTTTTCAAGAACTGGCGTCGGTCCATGTTCGGCCCCTTCTGCTTGCCTGAGTAAGAGTTTGCTAGTGCCGCCGTGTGTTGAAGCCGGTCAGAAAGCTGACGCGCACGCCGGACTTCGAGGGGACAACGGCGAGGTTGACGGGAACATTGAGCGCACCTGCGCGGAAGGTGGCACCGGCTGCGATAACCAACCCGACGCCGAGCGGCGTAATGTTGGGACCGAAACCAAACTCGGCGCCTCCACCGGTACGAACCCCGACCAACCAGTTCAGACTAGGGAGCACGACGCCCTGCTCGAGTCCGCCAACGAGAATCACGCCTTCGGTAAGTGTCGTAAGCCCGTTTCGGTTGGCGTAGATCCGTTTCTCGAATTGCCACCCGAACTGTGTGATGACTGGACCAACCGCGATATCGTGCGCGTCGAGCTTGTCGATGATGTCTTGGCCAAGGAACGTAATGCCGAGGCGAGGTCCAGAGAGGCTGACGGCCTGGGTCACCACTGGTACAGGTTCCGGGACTAGCTGCGGGAAGGTCTGCGAGTAGGCCGGAGCCACGCCGGCGAGAACGACGAACGCGAAGACAAATAGACAGGCCTTCTTCATTGGACTACCCATTCCTTTCATCGCCGCATCAACGATTCCTGACGTCATCCGCGGCTCGACGACGCCGTTCGACACTCGAGTCAGCCAGACGCCGATCGCGATGCCCATGTGACGGACGATACGTGGCGTGGTCCCGAAGAGTCGTGACGCTCGGCGGAAGAAGAGGTGAAGAAACAGTGAGCGTGCTACCTGGCGCGCTCGGCCAGGCGGGTCAGGAGGGTGTTGAAGGCGGGTTCTGCACCGAGCGTATGGAAGAACGGCTCGACGGGAATCGTCCATCCCGCGAAGCCCGGCGGCGCGACGGTCAGCATCTGGTCCAGGGCCGCGATGGCCTCCTTCGGACGGCCGCAGGCCACACAGGCCACATGCCAGAAGGCCGTCGCCATCGCGGCTTCCACCGAAGCCGCACGGGGGCGTTGCACGCGAGGGCTCCCGCAATGCTCAGGCGATCCGCACCCGCCTGTTTCTGGGTCCTTCGCTCGAGTTGGAACCGCGTTGCGGTCAATCCGTGCGAGAAAATCGTTTGAATCAGAACCTCGCCGAGAATGCCATCCCGACGCGGCCTGATTGCAATATTGGGACAACGCGGACTCCGGAGGACGCGCCCGACTCGTAAACCACCGGGTGTTTGGGAATCGCGGCGCCGATCGCCGCACCCCAGAGCGCACCGGAACTGCCCGTGAACATCGCGACAAACAGCGGGTTGCCGCATCCGCCTCCGCTGCAACCCGCGCTGGCGAGGAGACCTATGGTCCCGACGATCGCTCCGCCCCAGAGCGCGCCCGAGCGGTAGCGATTGCCAGCGCGCGTCACGCGTCGCACGTCGCTCGAGAGGATCTCTCGTTGCTTACCATCGACCATGACCGTCACAACGGTGTTTGAAACCCGGACGAACTTGCCTGTGACCTTCTGCGCACCGATCGTCGTCACGTCGATCGTGTCTCCCTGTCTGACGCGCAGCCAGAGTTCATCGAGCGACGCAACTGGCGCAGGCACCCCGCGGGCATTCGGCGACGCAACCGGCTGGCCATCAATGGTGGAGTAGCCATGGATGCCGAAATCGATCAGGGCGCCGATGCCGGCGCCCATGGCTCCAAAGACGAGCATCGCAAGGGAGACGTCGCGATCACAATGGGGAGAGCAACTCGCGCCCGCGGCGGCCATTCCGACCACAGCCGAGGGTACTGCGCCAATCAGCATGCCGTTCCAAAGAGAATCACGTTTCTCAACCCGGCCGACGCCGTTCAACGGCATCACCCGCTCCTGCCCGCCAACCAGCAGCGCCAGCCCCTCCGGGGAGAGACGCAGAAGCCGGCCTCCCGTTTGTACACCGTTCCGGTCGGTCACGAAGATCGCATCCCCAGCTTCCACTTTGCCGCTGAGTTCTACGCCTGTCTGAGTGATTGCGGGTTGAGCCCCTTCCCGCGGTTCGGCCAACGGTTGCGCCGATCTCTGTAGCACCACGTCGCTGACTTGCCCCCTCAGGTCCTGCGCCGAGGCAACCAGCGCAGGGGCTCTTATCAAGATCAGAAATGCCAAAGCAGCTCGGAATCTCACGCCCGTCATTGGACTACCCATTCCTTATTATTACTAGTGCCGCATCCACGATTTCGTTCGTCATCCTCGGCGCGACGCACGAGTGAGCACCTGACGCCGATCGCGATGCCCATGTGACGGACGATACGTGGCGTGGTCCCGAAGAGTCGTGACGCTCGGCGGAAGAAGAGGTGAAGAAACAGTGAGCGTGCTACCTGGCGCGCTCGGCCAGGCGTGTCAGGAGGGTGTCGAAGGCGGATTCCGCACGGAGCGTGTAGAAGAACGGCTCGACGGGAATCGTCCATCCCGCGAAGCCCGGCGGCGCGACGGTCAGCATCTGGTCCAGGGCGGCGATGGCCTCGTTCGGTCGGCCGCAGACCACATGCCAGAAGGCCGTCGCCATCGCGGCTTCCGCGCTGCGACCGCCGGAGCCGAGCTCGCGAATCGCCGCGATCGCCCGGTCGATGGCCGCGTGACGTTCCTCTGTCAGCCCTCTTCGGCCGCACGCGTCGGCGAGTCCGAACAGGGAACGCACATGACCAGGGTACGCTTCCAGGGCCCGCGTGAACATCGCTGCGGCGCCATCGGCCTCGCCGGCGCGGAGGAGCGTGAATCCAAGACCGTCGTACGCATTGGTGGCAAACTCGGCGACGTAGATCCCACTGCCTCCCGATGCCAGTTCCCGTTCGAACTCAGCGCGGGCGTCGCTGGCCTCTTCGCGCGCGAGATGTGTCAGACCAAGCAGCCAGTGCAGGCCCTTGGCCGGATACCGGTCGCCTCCATCGCTCAGACGATCCTGAAAGGGCACGCCGTTCCGAAGCGTCTGCGCAGCGATGTCGAGCTCATTCCGTGCGACGAAGACCATGGCCATGCCGTAGTAGGCGTACGCAAATTCTGGGTAGAGCGCCAGCACGCGAGCGAACGCGTCGAGGCGCTCCTGCCCCCATGCGGCGACGGCAAGCCGGCAGTGATTGCGCCAGTTGCCAGGTTCGAGCGCTACGGCCCGGCGGCCGGCGGCTACGGCCTCACGCGGGCGCGAGGCTGATGCCAGCATCAACGCAAGCGCCGCATGGGCCTCGGCCAGATCCGGATCGAGATCGATGGCTCGATGCGCGTCGGCGATGGCGGCCATCAGCTGAGCGGCGTCAGGGCGGTTGCGGGCGCGCGAGGCCTCGAACAACCAGAACCGCGCGTGCGCCAGGCCGACATACGACGGCGCATAGCGTCCGTCGAGGGCGATCGCGCGTTCAAAATCCTGAATCGCCTCGGGCACCTGTGCCAGATCCATGCGCTCCAGTTTCAAACGTCCTTCGGTGAACGAACGATAGGCCTCCAGGTTGGACGTTTCACGGACTCCAGCTCGGAGGGCTGCCGGCAGCGCTGCCGCCGCCGCGTGTGCGACCGACGGAGTTTCGGCCACCGCCTCGACCGCCGCGACAAAACGGTATCCGCGGCGAGGTACGGTTTGGATGAATCGCGGGGTCGTGGGAGCGTCGCCAAGCGCCTGCCGCAGATCGGACACAACCTGTGTCAGGGCGTTGTCGGTGACAGCGACATCCGACCAGAGCGTGCGCATGATCTCGTCCTTCGATACCAGCGCCGCCGGCCGCGACACGAGCAGCAGAAGCAGATCGAGCGCCTTCGGCGCGAGTGGGACCGGTTCGTCGCCGCGAAATAGTCTGAAAGCACCGGCGTCGAGACGAAACGGACTGAAGCGATAGGTGGTTCCCGGGGCTGCGGACATGGGCGGCTATCGCGGTGCAGTATACTGCGCGATGATGCTGTCCTCAGGCGCTCATACCGCAGGAAACCTCCAGGAACGCGCGGCGGCAGCGCGCCTCGCGCTCGACGCGTGGGTGCGCGAGGTCGTGGCGTGGCACTTCGATCCATCCACCGGCTCGTCCGTTCTGGCTCGACTTCGTCGCCCAGCGCGGATGGGATCCCCGACGCGACATCAAGGGGTTTCACGATCTCTCACGTTTCGGGCTCTTCGAAGACGACTGGCTGCGCGGCGGACCGGTCCAGCGCTGGATTCCGAAGGGCTGTCGCCGGACAGCCCGTCTACGTGTTCGAAACGGGCGGCACGACCGGGACGCCCAAGACGCGCGTCGCCTTCAACGACTTCAGAACCGACTACGAGTTGTTCAGCGCCACGCTGCCAGACAAGCACTTTCCGAAAGGTTCGGACTGGCTGATGCTCGGACCGTCGGGACCACGGCGACTACGGCTGGCTGTCGAACATCTCGCACAGTACAGAGGCGGTATCTGCTTCTGCGTGGACCTCGATCCGCGATGGGTCATCAAGCTGATCAAGAAGGGGTGGAGCGAGCACCTCGAAGCGTACAAGGCCCACGTGATCGACCAGGCGGTGACGATTCTCCAGGCTGGCCACGACGTCCGCTGCATGTTCACCACGCCCAAGCTGCTGGAAGCGCTCGCGCTGCGCCTGGAGTCGATGGGCACGAGCATTCGCAAGATGGGGATCACCGGAATCTTTTCGGGCGGCACGGAGTTCACCCCGCAATGGAACCGTTTTGCTCACGAAGAGCTGCTCGACGGGGCGTACATGACCCCGACGTACGGCAACACGCTGATGGGGCTCGCCGCGAGCGCACCGAGCGGCGCGGAGCAGAACTACAAGATCACCTACTACGCTCCGCAGCCGCGCGCCGTCATCGAGGTGGTCGATTTCGACAACCCGAACAGCGTCGTTGGGTACGGCCAGTCGGGTCGCGTCAAGCTCACCACGCTCACCAAGGAGTTCTTCGTCCCTGGCTTCCTCGAGCGCGACGAAGGCGAGCGGGAACCGCCTTGCGATCCATACCCGTGGGACGGCATCAGCGGCGTGAAACCATTCCGTGGCGTGGCGCAGTCCACGACGGTCGGCGTGTACTGACACGACGGTTGAACACCGAGCGCACGGAGCTCGAAGAGAATCGCTAAAGAACCTCGAACCGCTTGCTGATGTCGTCGGGGATGTCTGCCGCACGCATCGGTTCACCCGGGCGGCGGCGTACGCAGATGATCGTCAGTGACCCTTCTCCCAGAACCTCACCGTCCTTGCGCAGCACGGCCGCGTAGCGAATGGTCTTCGCGGTCTTCTCTGCCACGCGCAAATGGACGTCGAACTCGTCCTCGAAGCGCAGGGGCCTGCGGTATTCGAACGACGCACCCACCCGTGGAAAGCCGACCTCCGGATCGCGTCCGGTGATGCTCAGGCCGGCGGCCCGCCATAGGGCGTGCTCGGCCTCCTCGACGTACTTGAAGAAGTTGGTGAAATGAACGATTCCGGAAGCGTCAGTCTCGGGGTAGGTCACGCGGCGACGGTAGACGATGGAGCTAAGCGCCATGAATTTGCAGGATTACGGAACGGCAGGATTGCAGGATTGAATTGCAGGATACACCTTCTGCAATTCTGCAATCCGACAATCCTGCAATTTCACGTGTATCTGACGGCTGCGTGTTCAGGCTTGAAGAACCGCGGCAGCAGGCTGTCCACCCGCAGCAAACCCGCGCGCGTCAACGAGACGCGGTCGCTCTCCCGCGTCAGCAAATGATCCTCGGCGAGCGCGTCCAACTGACCCCGGTACCGCTCGAGCACGTTGACCCCGTACTTGTGATCGAAGTACGACGGTCGGATCGACCCCAGCTTCAACTGCAGGACGAACTCTCTGATGAACCGTTCCTCGTCGGTCGGCCGAAGCGCACGGCCGAGCGGGAGCACGCCTGCCTCGACGCTGGCGGTGTAGGCCTCGTTGGTATCGAGGTTCTGCATGTGCACGCCGTTCACGTATCCGAACGACGCCACGCCCAGGCCGACCATGTCGGCTCCCTGCCACAGGCGATCGCGGTAGATGAACTTGGTGGACGGGCTCTTCACGGCGGTGTACGCGGACCCGACGTGATAGCCGGCGGCCTCGAGCGCCTCGAACGCCTCGGCCACCCATCGGCGTTTCGTGGACCAGCTGGCGACGCTGCCCTCCACGGCAGGAACCCCGACCGCAACCGCGTCGCCACCTTTCAGCAGGTTCTTGCTGATGGTGGTGTTGAATGGCAGCTCCATCTGATAGATGGTCACGCTGTCGGGCGCCATCTCGATCGTCTTCCGCACGCACTCGCGCCAGTTGTCGTCGGTCTCCCCAAGCATCCCGGCGATCAAGTCGATGTTGATCTGGGGAAAGTTGAGCGTGCGCGCATACTCGTACGCCCTGCCGATCTCGGGCGATCGGTGCGCCCGCCCGTTCACCTCGAGAATCCTGTCATCGAAATTTTCGACGCCGAGACTCAGGCGCGTGACGCCGAGTCCGCGAATCGCCGCCAACTTGCTTTCGTTGAGCGTGCCCGGCTCACACTCGAAGGTAATTTCGTCGGCCGATCGCCATGAGCTGACGGCGTCCAGCCTCGCGACGAGCGACTCGAGCTGGCGCACCGATAAGTACGAGGGTGTGCCCCCCCCGAAGTAGACGAACTTGAGCGGCCGGCCTGCGATGGCGCGCTGCTCGTTGTAGAGCTCCCACTCCCGCGCCAGCACGTCGAGATAGCCTTGGACTTCCGCGGCGTTCTTGTCCGTGTACACGCGGAAGTAGCAGAAATGGCAGCGCTTCCGGCAGAAGGGAATGTGCAGGTACAAGCCAAGGGGCACGTCACCTGGCGGCAACGCGAGTGCCGGGCGCGCGACCATGTCCACCGCCTCCTTCGTCCACACGGAGAAGGGCGGATAGTTGGCCACGAAGTAACTGCCAACCTCGGTGCGATCGGGGGTGTCGGTGACTGTGGAGCTTGATGTACCCATGCTGATCTGTCGAACGTCTTATACTAGCACTCCATATGTTGAAACTCTCTGCGCTCCGCTGGGGCCAGCCGTACGCCAGCCTCGAGACCGACGAGCTCCGGCATTTTGCGACTGGGGAAGTCATGGCGTCGGTCAGCCGCGCCAACGGCGGCCTCATTCAGCGCGACATCAGAAAAGCGCAACGCGCGCGCGACCTGTTGCGCGACATACCGATCGCCGAACTGATCGATCGGGCCGCCACCGCCGGCAAGTTGTACGCCGAAGCGGACCTGCCGATGGGCGATGGCTCACAGACACCCGACGCGTTCGTCCGCGCGCAATCCGGCACAACCGGCCTGCCCGAGCGGCTGTGCCGCGCGAACATGAAGAAGAACATGTTCGTCCTGTCCGAAATGGGGAGAATTCTGCAGTCGCTCACGCGCGGGCTCGACTACAGCGTCCTCTCGCAGGGCTTTGGCGAGGAACGCGGAGTGCCGATCAGCTTTCAGGCCGAAAGCCCCGCACTCGGGCTTGTCCTGCCTTCGAACTCGCCGGGCGTGCACACGCTGTGGCTCCCCGTCATCCCGCTGCAGATCGGACTCGTCCTGAAGCCTGGACCGCAGGAGCCATGGACGCCGTTCCGCATGGCCGAAGCGTTCTTCAAGGCCGGCATTCCGCGGGAGGCGATTTCGATCTATCCGGGCGAAGGCGATGTCGGCGCAGCCGTGCTCGATGGTTGCGACCGGAGCCTCATCTTCGGGGGCACCGCCACGGTCGACCGCTACCGCGGCAATCCGCGCGTGCAGGCGCATGGCCCAGGCTTTTCGAAGATCCTCCTTGGCGACGATCAGGTCGATCACTGGGAGAAGTATCTCGACATGATGGTCGACAGCGTGTTCGCCAACAGCGGCCGCGGCTGCATCAACTGCTCCGGCATTTGGGCGAGCCGGCACACCCGCGCCATCGCTGAGGCGTTGGCCGAGCGCCTCGCAGGCGTACGCCCGCTGCCTCCCGACGATCCCGACTCGAGCCTTGCGGCGTTCACCGTTCCGGGCGTGGCGGACGCGGTCTCTGGCGCGATTGACGCCGACCTGCAGGCCGGCGGCGCAATCGACGTCACCGCGAAGCACCGCGACGCAAGCCGCGTCGTGAAACGTGGAGGCGCGGACTATCTGTTGCCGACTGTCGTGCACTGCGAATCGCCAGAAACCGCCATCGCGAAGAAAGAGTACATGTTCCCCTTCACGACGGTCGTCGAGTGCCCCGAGGATCGGATGCTCGCCTCGATCGGCCCCACCCTCGTCTGCAGCGCCATCACCTGCCGGCCCGAGTTCCGCCGCGCGCTCGTCGATGCCGTGCAGATCGACCGTCTCAATCTCGGTCCGGTGCCGACGATCCAGCTCAACTGGCTCCAGCCTCACGAAGGCAACATCGTCGAGTTCCTGTTCCGCGAGCGCGCCTTCCAGTCCGCGCCGGTATGAACATGCGCTGGCGCGGAGGGCATTGACCCGGCAGCCTCCGGGGAGCGTGTGACCTCCATGAAGATTCTGTCGCTCGCGGCCGGCGCCGGCGGGATGTACTGTGGAAGCTGCCTCCGCGACAACGCACTGGCGGCCGAGCTGATCGCGAGAGGCCACGATGTCACGCTGCTGCCCCTCTACACGCCGCTCCTGAGCGATGAAGCCAACGTCAGCCGTCCGCAGGTCCTGTTTGGCGGCATCAGCGTGTATCTGCAGCAGCGCTCGGCGATCTTTCGGGGGATGCCTCGGTTCTTCGATCGTCTCGTTGATGCCCCTGGCGTCATCAAAGCATTCGCCGACCGCTCCGTGTCGACGAATCCGCGCTTGCTCGGTGGTCTCACCATTTCGATGCTCGAGGGATCCGACGGTGTCCTGCGGCGGGAATTCGACAAACTCGTCGAGTGGACATCGAGCGAGCCCGCGCCCGATGTCGTGAACCTGACCAACTCGATGCTCATTGGACTGGCGAAGCCACTGGCGGATGCCATGCGCACGCCCGTGTGCTGCACGCTGCAAGGCGAGGACCTGTTTCTCGACAATCTCGTCGAACCCTACAAGACACGCGCGCTCGAGCTCATTCGCGCACAGGTGGGGCACGTACAGCAATTCATTGCCGTCAGCAACTACTACGCGGAGTTCATGGTGCGCCACCTTCGGATTCCCGCCGGCCGCATGGCGGTCGTGCCGCTCGGCATCAACATGTCGGGATTCGACGGCCGCGGGCCGTCGGCAGGTGACACATTCCGCGTCGGCTACTTCGCACGCATCGCGCCGGAGAAGGGCTTGCACCAGCTCGCCGAAGCGTACCTCCGGTTGCGGCAGCGGGCGCCCGAGGCGCACATGCGTCTCGAGGCGGCGGGCTACATGGCGGCGTCAGACAAGCCCTATCTCGCGGGCGTTCAGCAGATGCTCCATCGGGGCGGTCGCGCCGACGAGTTCAGCTATCGTGGCGTCGTCGATCGCGATGGCAAACGAGCGTTCCTCAAAAGTCTGGACGTTCTGTCCATGCCGGCCACATACGACGAGCCGAAGGGCTTTTCACTGCTCGAGGCGATGGCAAGCGGCGTTCCCGTGGTGCAGCCGCGTCGAGGCTCATTCACCGAGATTGTCGAGAGAACCGGCGGCGGGTTGCTCACCAAACCCGACGATGTGGACAGTCTTGCTGACGGGCTGTATCAACTGTGGAAGGACGCGCCGCTTCGAATGCGGCTTGGACGCGAAGGCTTCGACGGCGTACGGAAGCATTACACGATTCAACGTTCAGCAGATCGGCTGGTTGGTGTGTACGAACAGTTGACACGCCCGAGCTGAAGCTCGAGCACCAGTAGGCGCCGCGATTGGGGTCCGACTTTAGGTCGGGCGCGACAGGGCGCCAGAACGTAGGCCCGACCTTCAGGTCGGGCGAGAACAGGGCGCCAGAACGTAGGCCCGACCTTCAGGTCGGGCGCGACAGGTGCCGACGTAGGCCCGACCTTCAGGTCGGGCGAGAACAGGTGTGATCGTTGCTACAGCTCACCCACGTCAGCAAGGAATATCCGACGCCTCGCGGTCCGCTGTCGGTGCTCTCAGATGTGTCGCTCTCCCTCTCCCCCGGAGACGCCGCGGCCATCATGGGCCCCTCCGGCAGCGGGAAGAGCACACTGCTGTACCTGCTCGGCGCGCTCGAGCCGCCCACGTCCGGAACGATCACTCTCGACGGCCGCAACCCGTTCGAGCTCGACGCCGAGGGTCTGTCTGCGTTTCGGAACAAGGAGCTCGGCTTCGTCTTCCAGGATCACTGCCTGTTGCCGCAGTGCTCGGTCCTCGAAAACGTCCTGATTCCGACTCTCGTTGCGATCAGGTGGAAACGACGTTCCGCGAGCTCAGGCGCTCATTGAACAGGTGGGACTCTCTGATCGGGTCGATCACCGGCCCGACGCACTCTCGGGCGGCGAGCGGCAACGGGCAGCGATCGCGCGCGCGCTCATTCGTCAGCCGCGCTTGCTTCTCTGTGACGAACCGACCGGCAACCTGGATAGCGCGTCGGCCGACAACGTTGCGTCGGTTCTCTTCGACCTGCACCGGCTGCAGAACACCATCCTCGTGGTCGTCACCCACAGCGCCCAACTCGCCGCGCGATGCCCCATCCGATTCAACCTCTTTGACAGGACACTGAAGCGTGTTGGTCCTTAGTTCTTCGGATCAAGAACAAAGGCCCAAGGCCCAAGGACCACGATGAGACCCCGCCGCCTCGTCTACCGGGGACTCACCTACTACTGGCGCACCAACCTCGCCGTCGTGCTGGGTGTGGCCACCGCGGTGACGGTGCTCGCGGGCGCTCTGATCGTGGGCGACTCGGTCCGCGGGAGCTTGCGAGATCTCGTCTTGCAGCGACTGGGCCGAACCGACCTCGTCCTGCTTTCATCGACCGATTTCTTTCGTGAACAGCTGGCGGACGACATTCGCAGGGACGCCTCGTTCGCCGCGAACTATGGCGACATCTGTCCGATGATCGCCACGCAGGGACTCGCCACCAATCAGGCCAGCGGCCAGCGGTCTCTCGGCGTCCAGGTATACGGCATCGACGATCGCTTCTGGCGCTTCCACGGCCTCGTGGCACCGCATGTCTCGGCGCCAAATACAACCGCGCGGGCAGAACGCAACCAGACCCTGGCTCGCAACGTTTTTCTGAGCCCGGCGCTCGCGCGCGAGATTGGCGCCGCGGTGGGCAGCACCATCCTCCTGCGCATTCAACGCCCCTCGGATATTCCGCTCGACTCGCTGCATGGCCGAAAAGACGACGTCGGCCGCACTCTTCGCCTGACGCTCGGCGGCGTTCTGTCCGCCGACAAGCTCGGCGAATTCTCTCTGCAGCCACAGCAGGGTGACGTCCGCGCCGCCTTTGTTCCGCTTGCGCGACTTCAGCAAGAGCTCGGCCTGCAGACTCGCGTCAACGCGATGCTCGTGTCACGTGCGGTGTCGGAACACGAGACGGTCGGGGTCGAGGCGGACGCGACAACGCAAGAAACGATGGCAACGCTGGTCAGACAGCATGCGACGATCGAGGATCTCGGACTGCAGGTGCGAGCGCTCGAACCGCAGCGCGCGTTGTCGGTGGAGACGAGCGGTACCCTGATCGACTCGCCCCGCGCCGAAGCCGTGCTTGCAACGGCCACCGCTCTCGGCATGCGAACCGACCCGGTATTCACCTATCTGGTCAACAGCATCAGTGTGCGGCATCGTCAGACCTCCGGCCTGCCCGCGAACACGATTCCCTACTCGCTCGTCACGGCGATCAACCTCGCGACAATCGCACCGGGCGCGCCAGGACTCACAGCGAGGACGGGCGACCCCCCGCCGATCGTTCTGAACGAATGGGCGGCGAGCGATCTGCACGCCAGGCTGGGCGATGAAGTGACGCTCGACTTCCTCGCCTGGGAAGACCCCGGTCTTCTGAAAGACCGATCGGCCGCGTTTCGCCTCGCCGCTGTCGTCCCCATCACGGGGAGCGCCGCTGACCGAGACCTGGTACCCGTCTACCCGGGCGTGACCAACTCGGAGAATCTCCGCGACTGGGATCCACCATTCCCAATAGACCTGCACCGCGTCCGTCCGCATGACGAGGACTACTGGCACAGGTACCGGACGACACCCAAAGCGTTCGTTCCTCTGGAGGCCGGTCAGTCGCTCTGGCGGTCGCGCCACGGCGCACTGACCTCGATCCGGCTGACGCCTCCGGCTGGCACATCACTCGACGCCGCCCGAACGGAATTCGTCAGAAAACTCGGGGCAGCGCTTGATCCCTCTGCCTTGGGACTCTCGGCACACAACGTCCGATCTGAAGGCCTGACGGCTTCGCGCGGCGCCACGGACTTTGGCGAGTACTTCACGTATTTCAGTTTCTTCCTGGTGGCATCGGCCCTCCTGCTCGCCGTGCTTTTTTTCAAGTTGGGAATTGAACAGCGCGGACGCGAAATCGGACTACTCCGAGCGGTCGGCTTCATGCCTGCGTCTATCCGCAGACTATTCGTCCTCGAAGGGCTCATCGTCTCGGTTGCAGGCAGCGGCGTCGGCCTGTTCGGCGCCGTCGGCTATGGATACCTCATGATGGCGGGTCTTCGGACATGGTGGGTGGATGCCGTCGGCACGACCGCGCTCACACTGCACGTCACGACGATGTCGCTCGCCGCGGGAGGGGTTGGCGGCGTCGTCGCGGCGCTTGCCGGCATCTGGTGGACGCTCCGCTCGCTGAAGCATGTCTCGGAGAGAAGCCTGCTGGCAGGAAGAGTGTCGGAGTACTCCGGCGCGGCCCGCCGAAGCGCGACCCTCGGAGGCGGCAGCCGGACTTCTGTGGGAGCGGCCGGCCTGCTCCTTGGTGGACTGCTCCTGATCGCCGGGGGCCTCGCCGGCTGGATCGGCGACACCGGGGCGTTCTTCGGCGCGGGCGCGGCATTGCTCGCCTCGTGCCTCTACGCGTTGACCGCGCTTCTCCATCGCCCTTCGAGCCGTGTGATCTCCGGACATGGATGGCGACCACTGTCGCTTCTCGGGCTTCGCAACACCTCCCATCGTCCGGGACGAAGCGCGCTGGCGGTAGCCGTGATGGCGTCCGCAACCTTTGTCATTATTTCCGTCAGTGCATTCCGCAAAGATGATGCCCGCGGGATCACCGATCCGGCATCCGGCACTGGAGGATTCGCGCTGCTCGTCAACACCCTCATGCCGGTCGTGCACGATCCGAGCAGCGCGGAGGGCAGGAATCTGCTCGGCCTGTCGAGTCTCCCGGACGTCGCCGTGACACCATTTCGCGTTCGACCCGGAGACGACGCGAGTTGCCTGAACCTGTACGAGCCCAGACAGCCGCGAATCGTTGCCGTCGGCCCGGCGTTCGTCGCGGCCGGACGTTTCTCCTTCCAGAGTTCGCTCGCCGCGTCCGACGCCGACCGTGCGAATGCCTGGCGGCTGCTCGAGCGCCCACTCGAGGGCGGTGTCGTTCCCGTCATTGCCGATGCGAACTCGATGTCGTACGTGCTGCACAAGTCGCTCGGCGACGAGATCGTTGTCACACGCGGCAGCGGCACCGTACGCCTTCGAATCGTGGCCGCACTCGCCGACAGCGTATTTCAGGGCGAGCTGCTCATGTCGGAGGCGAACTTTCTCACGCTGTTTCCCGATCAACCCGGGTATCAGCTCTTGCTGATCGATGCGAAGAAGCGTCCCATCGAGGAGCTGGCCACCCTGCTCGAAGACCGACTCGCCGATTTCGGCGCGGATGCCGTGCCGGTGTCCAGACGGCTTGCCGAGTTTCACAAAGTGGAGAACACGTATCTGTCTACATTCCAGACGCTTGGAGGCCTTGGACTCCTGCTCGGAACGATTGGCCTTGCAGCGGTGCTGCTGCGAAACGTGCTGGAACGCCGCCGCGAGCTTGCGCTGCTCGGAGCCGTCGGGTACCGCCGTATCCACATTCTGACGATCGTGATGGCGGAGAATGCGTTTCTGCTTGTCGCAGGGCTCCTCGCGGGTACGGCTTGCGCACTGGTCGCCATCACACCCGCCGCAATTGAGCGACGTGGACGACTGCCGACAGGTTCCGGCGCCTGGCTGCTGCTGTTTGCCGTGCTGGTGGTCGGGCTGTTGTCGTCCTTCATTGCTGCGCGCATCACCACGCGGGCACGACTGCTCACGGCGCTGAGGGCTGAATAGTGTCGGGGCAGACCGGAATTCCAATCTCCTCATGGGGGTCGGACCCCGTCTGAGTAAAATAGGCTGATGCTCCGCCTCAGCATCCTCATCGTCACGCTCGCGTGCGGCGCCTCTGCAGCAACGCGGGCCGAGCAATGGCCGCAGTGGCGAGGTCCGGCGCAGAACGGCGTCAGCGGCGAAACTGCGCTCCCGCTGACCTGGTCGAAGACGGAGAACATCACGTGGCGGCTGGCGCTGCCGGAATGGTCGGGTTCGACGCCAATCGTCTGGAACGATCGTGTCTTTCTGAACGTCGCCGAGGGCCACGACCTGTCACTGTGGGCGGTAGACCGCGACAGTGGCGCACTTCTCTGGAAGAAGCATCTGAGCGCGGGCAACCACAAGGAACGCAAGCAGAACATGTCGACACCCTCGCCAGTCACCGACGGCGAGCACGTCTGGATCATGACCGGCACGGGAATCCTGAAAGCGTTCGATTTCGAGGGCACCGAAATCTGGACGCGCGATATCCAGAAAGACTACGGCCGCTTCGGTCTCAACTGGGGCTACGGGTCATCGCCACTGCTGCACGAGGACTCGCTTTATGTCCAGGTCCTGCATGGAATGAAGACAGACGAGCCGTCCTATTTGCTGCGTATCGAGAAAACCACCGGCAAGACCATCTGGCGCGTCGAACGCCCGACACAAGCGATCCGCGAGTCGCCCGACTCGTACACCACACCGGCGCTCCTGAGCTATGGATCCCACCTCGAGATAGTGATCACCGGAGGGGACGTCGTGACCGGACACGATCTCACGACCGGCGCGGAGCTCTGGCGGGCCGACGGCCTGAATCCGCACAAGAACGCCAGTTACCGCATCGTCGCCTCTCCCGTCGTCTTCGACGAGGTCATCTACGCACCGTCTCGCGAGCGCCCGCTGCTCGCGCTCAAGTCTGGCGGTCGCGGCGACATCACGAAGTCGCACATCATTTTCTCGTTCGACAGCGGTCCCGATGTGCCCACGCCGGTGAGCGACGGGACGTACCTCTACGTCGTCAGGGACAATGGCGTGATGTTCTGCCTCGAGGCGAAGACCGGCAAGGAGGTCTACGGTCGGCAGCGCCTGCCATCAGCGACATACAGCGGATCTCCGGTGCTCGCCGACGGGAAGATCTATGTCACGAACGAGGACGGCGTAACGGCCGTCGTCAGGGCAGGACCGAGGTTCGAGCTCATGGCGGCGAACGATCTCGGGGAGTACACGCTCAGTTCTCCCGCCATCTCGGAGGGACAGGTCTTCATCAGGACCGAGGCGGCTTTGTACGCGATTGGCCGACGAACGCCGGCGCCTTCTGAACTGGCCGCGGGCAATCCTTGAGTCCAACGCGTCAGACCTTCCAGGGCTGGGGCCTTCCTGGAGCTGGCCCGAGAAGTCGAGTTGGCGATGTCTGCCGTCACACCTGACGCACTCGCGGCGAAAATCGCAAGTGGGACCGCACCTGTGATTCTGGATGTTCGATCGCAAGAGGAATTCAGGTCAGGCCACGTGCCTGGCGCAATCCATGTTCCGTTCTGGCGGGTTCGCGATCGCGTTCTGTCCATTCCCGCCACTCCCAGCGATCCCGTCGTCGTCTACTGCGGCCACGGGCCGCGAGCCTGGATGGCTGGGGCAGCGTTGCGCCGGCGTGGATTCACGCGGGTCATGTACCTGGCGGGACACATGGCGGCATGGAGGAGAGCGGGACTCCGCGAAGAACGTCCGACCTGAAGGCGGCCAGCGTTCCACGATCATGAGGTATGCTCCGCGCCATCGTGGTTGACATCCACTACAGACGCAGCCGGTTTTCGACGCGACTGATCGATGATCGGTTGTACACGCCTTCGCATTTTTGGTTGCAGGAGCAGGGCTCCGGGATCTGGCGGGTCGGCCTCACGAAATTCGCGGCGCGTATGCTCGGCGACGTTGTCGATGTGGGGTACGACCTGGCAGTGGGTGCTGACGTGCGACTCGGTGACGCTGTAGGCTGGCTTGAAGGGTTCAAGGCCCGGAGCGACCTGTATACGGTGGCCGCCGGGCGTTTTCTTGGCGGCAACCCGGCGCTCGAGCAAGACATCGACATCATCGATCGGGATCGCTACGGTGCGGGCTGGCTGTACGCAGTCGAGGGCACCGCGGATGGTGAAGCCCGCAACGCAGAAGCCTATGCGCGGCTGCTCGACGACACGATCGACCGCATGCGCGGCCGCCTTCCCAACGCTCAATCAGACTGACGCTACCCCGCAGCCCTTCAGAGCTTCGGGAAATGGCCAACGTGCTGGACCTCGAGCTGCGCGGGCTCCAGTAGTGCGGCTCGATTCGTTCAAGGATGGGTTGATTTTGTGGCGCATCCGGGTCACCATGGTTTCGTGCAAGGTCTTGAATGCGTCGGCGCGCTGAAGGCGCTCGGCGAAGAAAGCCGGCTGCGCATCCTGCGGGTGGTGTCGAACGAACCCCTCGACGTCTCACAGATCGCCGATCGCCTGCACATCTCGCCGTACAACGTGTCCAAGCACCTTCGCGTCCTGCGCGACGCCAGGCTCCTGCAGGTGCAGCGGGAGGGCAAGCGCCGCCTCTACTCCCTCGCCCCTGGCGTCTCTGGGACGCGTCGGCTGAAGGTGCTGGACCTGGGGTGCTGCACATTCCGCGTCGACCGGCTCCCGCAGTAGCTGCCTTCCGGCTTGATCGCCTCACGACATATATGCTTTAGTGCGCATGTGTTCATGCCTGCACCCGGCAACCGGAGCACAGGCGAACAGAAATGAACGCGAATGTCGGAGAACGCCATGACCACGCCTGTCGCGCTCCCCTCACTGGAGGCCGACCTCGTACGTCAATACACGTCAGACGGTTACCTCGTCCTCCGGCGCGTCTTCTCACCGGATGAAGTCGCTGCCCTCGATGCGGAGGCCGTGCGCCTGCTGGCGCGTACGGACCTGATGGAGACGAACAACATCCGGTGTCGCTGGCAAGACGACGTGGTCACGGGCGAGTGCCGGTTCGACTGCTTTGATCCGGTCATCGACTTGAGCCAGTTCTGCGAGCAGGTTGCGCGTGATGCGCGGCTCGTCGGCGCCATCTCCTCGCTGTACGGAAAGCCCGCATGTCTGTTCAAGGACAAGCTGATCTTCAAGCCCCCGAACGCCAAGGGCTATTCGCTTCATCAGGACTACATCGCCTGGACGTCGTTTCCTCGAACCTTTCTGACCGCGATCGTCGCCATCGATCCGTCGGATCGGGAGAGCGGTGGCACGGAAGTCTTCGGCGGCTATCATGCCCAGGGATGCCTGACGCCGGAAGACGGGCTGTACCACGACCTGCCCGAGCACCTCGTCGATCAGTCGAAGGGGGTGATGCTCGAGCTGCAGCCTGGCGACGTCGCCATCTTCAGCGGTTTCACGCCGCACCGCTCGGGCCCGAATCGCTCCACACGGTGGCGGCGCCTCCTCTACCTCAGTTACAACGCGTTCAGCGACGGCGGCGAGCAGCGCACGAAGCACTACGCCGAGTTCGCCACGTGGCTTCAGACGCGGTATGCAGAGTTCGGTCGCACGAATACGTTCTTCAGATAGGACGACATGGCTGCGGCACGTGTGTTCGTGCGGGGCTGGATCACCGTCGTCATCGCGGCGTTGCTCATGCTCGCCACGCTGCCCGGACGCACACAGGGGCTTGGTCTCATCACCGAGCCGCTGCTCCGCGACCTCGACGTCGATCGATTGATGTACGCCAATGTCAACCTTTGGGCAACCCTGATCGGCGCGATCGTCTGTATTCCATTCGGATCGCTCCTCGATCGCGTCGGGCTGCGATGGACCACCACCGCCGTCGTCCTAGGGCTGGCGGCAGTCGTCTGGGGCATGAGCGTGCAGGGCGGAAACCTTGCCACGCTGTTTCTCCTCGTGCTCGCTACGCGTGCGCTCGGACAGAGCGCGCTGTCGGTCGCCAGCATTACGACGGTCGGCAAAGCGTTCAGCGCTCACGTGGGTGTGGCGATGGGGGTGTATTCCGTTCTCGTCGGCGGCTTCTTCGCCGCAGCGTTCACGCTCGTCGGCGGCACGGTCGGCGGGCAAGGATGGCGCGCGGCATGGCAGGAGGTCGCGATTGGCGTGCTCGTGGTGGCTGCCATCACCGCGGTATTCCTACCACGCGAGGGCCCTGCGGGCAACGAAGGACGGGTTGACACACGGCCAGAGCACCTCGAGGGATTGGCGCTCGCCGACGCGCTCCGCACTCCCGCCTTCTGGATCTTCGCTGGCTCCGCCGCGCTCTTCGGCCTGGTCTCGTCCGGCCTTGGTCTGTTCAACGAAGCCGTCCTGGGAGAGAGGGGCTTCAGCGCCGATACCTTCTACGCCTTCCTGACGTTCACGAGCATCATGGGGCTCATCGGGCAACTTCTCTGCGGCTGGCTAACCCTCCGTTTGTCGATGCAGAGCCTTCTCGGCATCGCGATGTTCCTGTATTCGGCCGGATTGGCGGGTTTCCCCTTCCTGAGGACGATGCCGCAGCTCTGGGCGCTAGGGGTAGTGAGCGGGGTGTCCGGGGGCTTCATTACGGTTCTGTTCTTCGCCATCTGGGGCCGTGCATTCGGGCGCCTCCACCTGGGCTGGATTCAAGGCGCGGCACAGATGCTGACGGTGCTTGCCTCAGCCGTCGGGCCGCTGCTCTTTGCCGCGTGCGCCGAACATTATCAGTCGTACACGCCTGTCCTCTGGGGACTCACACCGGTGGTGCTCCTGCTCGGGATGGCGGCATTGCGTGTAACATTGCCAGAGTCGAGGGCTTCGGTTCGAGCAGTTCCGGAGACAGCATGAGCACAAGCACCATTCCCTTACTTCCGGCTGGAAGCGTCCGGATGGAACGTGCCGTCCGCAAATTCCACGTGTCGCTGAATGTGTCGAACCTTGCTCGTTCCATTGCGTTCTACCGGGAACTGTTTGGGGTCGAGCCGGCCAAGGCCTACGATGACTACGCGAAGTTCGAGCTCGAAGAGCCGCCGGTTGTCTTGTCGCTCGTGCCGCGAGCGCCGGTGCACGGCGGAAACCTGAACCACGCCGGGGTGCGCGTGCGAGGCTCCGAGGAGCTCGTCGAAATGCAGCATCGCCTGGAGGCCGCTGGCTTCAGGACGCGGCGCGAAGAGGGCGTCGAGTGCTGCTACGCGCTGCAGACCAAGTTCTGGGTGACCGATCCCGATCAGGTGCTCTGGGAAGTCTACGTCTTCCATGAGGACATCGATCGGCATGGATTCGGGAGCGCCACGGGCGCCGCGCCGGCTCAAGGGGTAGAAGGACCATCGTCAACGACCCTCGTCTGGGAACATCGAATCGGTGCACCGCTGCCGGAGCGCATTCCCTACGACGACAACACGCTTCAGGAAGTGAGGCTCGAAGGGGCGCTCAACCTCGCGCTTCCGTCCGGGCGTCAGGAGCGGCTCCTCGCCGACGCGCTCCGTGTGCTGCGGCCCGGCTGTGAAATTCGGATTCGCGGCCTTGCCGGCGATCGAGAGTTTCTATCGGCCCTCCCATCAATGCCCGGCCCCGCTGCCGCGGTGGAGCGGGTGCCATCCAGTCGCGAGGTTGCCGACGCTCTCATGACCGCGGGTTTCGTTGACATCCGATTTGAGAAGCTCTCCGAGAAGGCGTACTTCACGTTCGCGGGGGTCAGGATGCGCGAGTTCGCCCTCGTCGCTCGCAAGCCTGGGTTCCGGCCGGCGGCCGCGAGCCATCAGGTGGTGTATCTCGGACCGATGGCCAGCGTGAGCGACGACGCCGGCAACGTGTTCCAACGCGGGGCACTCACATCCCTCAACGTGCACGACTGGCAGTTGCTACAGAACGGCACCTCGGCCGCGCAGTTCCTGTTCGTCGCACCGGACAACTCGCAGGGCTGATTCAGGACATCATGACGGCTGCGCGCTACATCATGATCGGCGGTTTCCTCGGTGCAGGGAAAACGACGGCGATGCTGCAACTCGGGCGGCATCTCGCGGATCGCGGAGTACGTGTCGGACTGGTCACCAACGATCAGAGCTCCGGGCTCGTGGACACGACGCTGCTCAAATCGTCCGGCTTCGACGTCGAGGAAATCACGGGCGGCTGCTTCTGCTGCCGTTTCGGCTCCCTCATGGAGGCTGCCGAGCGGCTGACGGACCGGGCGGCGCCAGACGTCTTTCTCGCCGAGCCCGTGGGAAGCTGCACCGACCTGAAGGCGACTGTCTCGTATCCACTTCGACGGATGTACGGCGAGAACTACAGTGTCGCGCCGTTCAGCGTCATGGTCGACCCAGTGCGTGCACTGCACGTGCTTGGCGTTGAGAATGGGCGCGCGTTCTCGCCCAAGGTACACTACGTGTACGAGAAGCAGCTCGAAGAAGCTGATGTCCTCGTGATCAACAAAGTGGAGAGCATCGAGGCCGCGCGGGTGCGAGCGTTGCGAAGCGTTCTCGAACGCCGGTTTCCGCGCGCCTCCATCTACGAGGTCTCGGCAAGAACGGGCGCTGGACTGGACGCCTGGTTTGCGCACCTGACATCGAACGACGATCTCGCGGCCGCGAACATCGACGTCGACTACGACACCTATGCCGAGGGTGAGGCGCGGCTCGGCTGGCTGAACTGCACCACGACCCTGACGGGACCGGCCTTCGACGGCAACGCGTGGTTGGAGAAGCTCGCCACCGATCTGCAGCGACGGCTGCATGCGAGAGGGATCGAGATCGCGCATCTCAAGATGACGATGGCGCCGAACGAAGGGAACGACCTCGCCGTCGTCAATGCCGTCGCCTCGACCGCGCCCCTCACGGCCGCGTTCCGCCTTCAATCGCCCGTCACCGAGGCGGAACTCATCGTGAACCTGCGAGCCGAGGGCGAGCCCGAGGCGCTGCGTCTGGAAACGATGGCCGCGCTCGCGGGGGCCGCCGCGGCGGCTGGACTTCGAAGCGACGTCACGCACGCCGAGCACTTCCGGCCGGGCCGACCGGTGCCGACCCACCGTGTCGTGATGACACCATGAGCGATCAACCGCGGATCATCTACTGCCACTGCGCGTACGCGCAGGTCGTGCCTGCCGAGGTGAAACAGGAAGTCCTGCAAACACTGTCCGCGTCGGATACCTCGTTCGAAGGCGTGGCCGACTTATGCGAGATGGCGGCGCGACACGATCCGTGGCTGCAGGAGGTCGCGAAGGGCGGCCAGGTTCGCATCGCCGCGTGCTATCCGCGCGCGGTGAAGTGGCTGTTCTCGTCCGCCGGCGCGCCGCTGCCCGATCGGGGCATCGAGGTCCTCAACATGCGGACTGATTCTGCGGCGGACGTTGCGGCCAGACTGCTGGCAGCCGCGGATAGGGGCACGTCGTGAGCGTGACGTCGGCGCCAGCTGCTTCGCTCAAGGTCGTCCTCTACGAGGGCGCCGGCAGCCGGCCGCTCGCGGACGCCGACCGCTTCGCCATTCTCTCGACGCTGCTCCAAGGTGGCTATGCAGTGGCGAGCGTCCGGAAGAGTGTCGGGGTCGCGCGCGACGAATCTCTCGTTCCCTTGGTCGTGCTGGGACGCTTCGACAGCGCGCCCCCGAATGAAGGCGCCGAGAAAGGGTCGAATCGTCCGATCTTCTTCCGCGATATCTCCGGGACCGAACCGTCGGCCGTGGCGTCCCTCGTAGAATCCGTTCACACCGACGCCGGCACTCGCCGGCCGGGCGGTTGGAAGCCCTGGTTTCCAGTCATCGACTTCAGCCGCTGCACGAACTGCATGCAGTGCCTGACGTTCTGCCTCTTCGATGTTTACGGCGTCTCGGCGGAGAAACAGATCCGCGTCCAGAACCCTTCGAACTGCAAGACCGAGTGCCCGGCGTGTTCGCGCGTCTGCCCGGAGGTGGCGATCCTCTTCCCGAAGTACAAGATGGGGCCAATCAACGGCGACGAGGTCCGGACGGAAGACATCCATCGCGAAAAGATGAAGGTGGATATCTCGGCGCTCCTCGGCGGTGACATCTACGCGGCGCTCCGCCAGCGGAGCGTGCAGTCGAAGGAGCGCTTCGCGCGCGAGCGTGACGAGAAGCGCGCCCTGGAAGAGCGGAAGAGGTGCCTGACGAAGCTGCAGCAGCAGTTCGACATCCCGCCTGAAGTGCTTGCGGCGCTCCCCTCGCTCGATCAGATCCGGGAGAAGACCGAGCGGATGTTCGCGTCCACCTCTGGCGCTGTGCCGTCGCCTGAGGAGTCGTCGTAGCCATGGTGGCGGCGCTTGCCATGCGGATGATGCGGGAGACCGACCCGCGCCTGTTGTGGAAGTTGACGTACAACTTCGGCTACAAGGGGATGCGCTCGGTCCAGCGCTTCAAGAAGCGGCTGAGGAAGGGCGAGCATTTTCCACCCTTCCTCTATCTCTCGATCATCAACAGCTGCAACCTGCGCTGCCAGGGATGCTGGGTCAAGGTGGACGGGCCGCGGCACACGATCGACGCCGAGACGCTGCGGCGGGTCATTCGCGACGCGAAGAAGCAGGGCAACAGCTTCTTCGGCATCCTCGGCGGAGAACCGTTCATGCACCCGGAGCTGCTGCAGATCCTCGCCGAGCACCCGGACTGTTATTTCCAGATCTTCACGAACGGGCAGCTGATCACCGATGAGATCGCACGCGAGCTTCGGCGCCTCGGCAACTCCACGCCGCTCATCAGCATCGAAGGCACAGAGACGGTGAGCGACGAGCGGCGCGGCCGTCTGCAGGTGCTGAACAGGACCCTCGATGGCCTCGACCATTGCGTCCGCAACCGACTCATCGTCGGCGTCGCCACCAGCGTGTGCCGGACGAATATCGACGACCTCGTCAACGAGCGGTGGCTCCGCACGCTCATCGCGCGAGGCGTGCACTACGCCTGGTACCACACGTATCGACCCGTCGGTGACAACGCGTCTCCTGAGCTCGCGCTGTCCCCGGAACAGGTGCTCCACGTGCGGCGTTTCGTCGTCCGGATGCGCACGAAGTTACCGCTCGCGCTGGTGGACGCCTACTGGGACGACCAGGGTCAGGCCCTGTGTCCGATGGCGACCGGGATCAGCCATCACGTGAACCCCTGGGGCGATATCGAGCCCTGCCCCATCATCCAGTTCGCGACCGACAGCATTCACGACTCGCGGGATCTGTTCGATGTGCTCAACTCGTCCGCCTTCATTCGTGACTTTCGCGAAACAGCAGCGAGGACAACGCGCGGCTGCATCGTCCTCGAACGGCCGGACCTCGTGAAGTCGCTGGTCGTTCAGCACGGGGCGCGCGATACTACTCATCGCAGCGGAAGGAGCCGGCCTCGCTGAGCTCGACGCCATGCGTAGCCGCCACAGCCAGCACAATCCTGGCAACGAGGTGCCGGAAGAGCATTGGGCGTACCGGTTTGCCAAGAAGCACTGGTTCTTTGGCTTTGGCGCGTACAGTTGAGGCGCATCCCATGAGCGATCACGCACCTCCGGTTCTTCCGCGCGTGTTGCCTGTCCAGCAATCGCGACCACCGCAGGACAACGTCCCGCAGACGAGGCTCGAGCGCGACCGCCTCAAGGCCGTCGTTCGGTCCTATGTCGCCGACGTGCGGCCGGTGCCACCGATGCCGGTTGGCGATCTCCGCGAGCATGCCGACCGCGTGATTGCCGCAACGGGGATCGCCGAGAAGTACCGCGACTACGCGGCGGTGTTGCTCAACAACGAAGCCTGGCGGGATACGCTGGCCGGTATCCCGTACGAGCGGCGGCTTCTCCTGTTGCCGAAGTGCCTCCGCATCGAAAGCAAGTGTCCGGCCCCGTTCGACGAGTTCGGACTGCTCTGCAAGAAGTGCGGCCTCTGCTCGATTCAGGATCTGCAGGAGGAGGCGGAGCGACTCGGGTACGCGGTGCTCGTTGCTGAAGGCTCGGCGCTCGTCATGGCCATCATCCAAACGGGCAAAATCGATGCGATCGTCGGCGTCAGCTGCCTCTCGGTGCTCGAGAAGGCCTTCCCATTCATGGAGGCCGCGGCCATCCCTGGCGTGGCGATTCCCCTCCTGCAGGACGATTGCATCGACACGACCGTGGACATCGACTGGGTCTGGGACGTCATTCACCTCACGAGCGACGATCGCACGTACCGCATGGATCTCGACGGCATTCGCCGTGAAGTGGATGGTTGGTTCACACCGGCTGGACTCGACGCGCTGCTGGGCGACGCGTTGACGGACACGGAACGCATCGCCCGCGATTGGCTGACGCGCGCCGGGAAGCGCTGGAGACCATTCCTCACGGTTTGCACGTACCGTGCCCTCCGGCAGGATCCAGACGCGGAGTTTCCCGAGGCGTTGAAAAAGATCGCGATTGCCGTCGAATGCTTCCACAAGGCCTCATTGATCCACGACGACATCGAGGATCAGGACGACCGGCGATATGGCGAGAGCGCGCTCCATGTCGAGCATGGTGTCCCTGTGGCCCTCAACGCCGGGGACTATCTGCTCGGCGAAGGTTACCGCCTGCTCGCGACCTGCGGCGCGCCGTTGACGAACTGTGCGGCAATGGTACGCGCGGCAGCGGAGGGCCACCGCACACTTACCCTGGGCCAGGGCACCGAGCTCTCGTGGGCGCGCGCGCCGAAGCCGCTTTCTTCTGTCGATGTCCTCGACATCTTCCGAAGAAAGACCGCACCCGCCTTCCAGGTGGCGTTGCAGCTCGGCGCACAATTCGGCAACGGCAGCGAGGAACTCGAAGCCGTGTTCGCAAAGTATAGCGAGGCGATCGGCATCGCCTATCAGATCCGCGATGACCTCGACGACCTGGCAGATGACACCGTCTCGGCACGAGCCGGGATTCGGCCGTCGCTCCCGCTGGCCGTCGCGTACGAGCGGTCCCACGGCAAGGACGACCTGCGTCAGGCGTTGCGGGCCGCATGGAGCGGTGCGGCCGACGCGCCCACGAAGCTCGCCGCGGCCGAGGCCATTCGCGAGACCAGAGCCGATGAGCGCTGTCGTACGCTGCTCGACGCTTATAAGGAAGAAGCGGTTCGCGCGCTCGCAGAACTGGAGAACCCCAGCCTCAAGGGGCTCCTGCGCCGCATCGTCGGAAAGATCTTCAACGAGCTCGAAATCAAGGGATGGTGCAGTGAGCGTCAGGCTGGAGACGTTGCAAGTCGCGAGGCTGGCGCCGAAGCTGCTTGGTGAGTCCGCGTCGCTCGTCACTGAATATTTGCACGGACAGCTGAATCAAGACGGCGGGTTCAGGAACCGCGGCGGCGACAGTGACCTTTACTATACCGTCTTCGGACTCCAGTCCTTGGTGGCGCTTCGTTGCGATCTGCCGTCGCCAGCCGTCTTGCCATTCCTCCGACAGTTCGGCGGAGGTGACACGCTCGACTTCGTGCACCTCGGATGCCTGGCGCGCTGCTGGGCGATGATGCCCGAGACGGATCGCGACGCGAACGTCGCGAGTAACATCGCCATACGTCTAGAAAGCTATCGCGCGGCAGACGGTGGGTATCACGCGTCGCGGTCAGCCGCGCACGGTACGGCATACCACGCTTTCCTTGCACTGAGCGCCTACCAGGATCTTGGGATCGCGCTGCCCGACCCCAGGCAGATCATCACATCCGTTCGATCGCTCGAGTCGAGCGACGGCGCATTTGCCAACGAGCCTGAGTGTCGTCGGGGCTCCACGCCAGCCACGGCTGCCGCCGTCACCGTGTTGCGCCATCTTGACGCGGCGCTCCCCAACGGCCTGGCTGAATGGCTGCTCGGACAGTGCTGTGAAGGCGGGTTTTTTGCGAGCCCTCAAACGCCGGTGCCCGATCTGTTGTCGACGGCCACAGCGCTTCATGCGCTCTCGTCCCTCGGAACATCGCTCGACGGCATTCGCGAATCGTGTCTCGACTTCGTCGACTCGCTTTGGACCAGCCGCGGAGCCTTCTACGGTACGTGGGCAGACGATGAGCCGGATTGCGAATACACGTTCTACGGTCTCCTAGCGCTTGGCCACCTTGCCGTCTAAGGCCGGTTCCATGTCAGCGGCCGTGCGAGCGTTGCTCGACGCACGCACGCCAGATGGCCACTGGGAAGGCGAGCTCTCGAGCAGCCCACTCTCAACGGCCACGGCAGTGGTTTCGATCGCACTGTTCAGCCGTGGGGGGGCTCCGAGATCCGAAGACGAGGTTCTCGTCGACCGGGGGATTGCCTGGCTTCTCACACATCAGAATGCCGACGGCGGGTGGGGCGACACCGATCTGAGCGTCAGCAACATCAGCACCACGGCGCTCGTCTGGGCGGCGCTGGCGTTCGGCCTTGCAACCGATCAGCTGCGCGATGCGGAGCAACGCGCCATTGCATGGCTGCGGCTCAACGCGGGAGGAATTCAGCCAGCGACGCTGACGAGGGCGATCGTAGCTCGCTACGGCAAGGATAAGACGTTCTCGGTGCCTATCCTCACAATGTGCGCGCTGGCTGGCCGGTTCGGCGATGGGCGCTCCGCGTGGCGCCTGATTCCACAGCTCCCGTTCGAGCTGGCGGTGATTCCACGGCGTTTCTTCACGACGATCAGTCTGCCCGTCGTGAGCTACGCCCTTCCGGCGCTCATTACGATGGGACTTGCGCGCCACGAGCGATGTCCGTCTCGCAACCCGATCGCGCGCGTGGTCAGGAGGCTCGTGACACGGCGTGCGCTCGCCGTGCTGGATACGTTGCAGCCCCCGAACGGGGGCTTCCTGGAAGCGACTCCTCTCACGAGCTTCGTGACGATGACGCTCGTGGCGGCAGGACATGGACAGCATCGCGTCGCGCGGAAAGCGATCGACTTCCTTCGAAGAGCCGTGCGGCAAGACGGCAGCTGGCCGATCGACACCAACCTCGCGACGTGGCTCACCACGCTTTCCATTCAAGCGCTCGGAGCAGGTGGCGATCCGGCCGTTCACCTCGGTGGGCGCGATCGCTCGCGTCTCCGCGAATGGCTGCTGGCCCAGCAAACGCGTGACGAGCATGCCTTCACCGGCGCGGCTCGCGGCGCGTGGGCGTGGACCGACCTGCCTGGTGGCGTGCCCGACGCGGATGACACGGCTGGCGCGCTGCTCGCTCTGCATGCCCTGGGTGTCGATGAGGACTCTCGCGCGGCGGCGGCCGCGGGCATCGAATGGCTCCTGAACCTCCAGAATCGCGATGGCGGCATGCCGACATTCTGCCGCGGCTGGGGCGCACTCCCCTTCGATCGGAGTGGCGCGGACCTCACCGCGCACGCCATTCGCGCATGGATGGTGTGGAAGCCGGAGCTCGACTCGCACCTTGCGGCAAGAGTTGAACGTGCGATCCCACGGGCCGTCGCATACTTACTGCGAGTCCAGCGTAGCGACGGGGCATTCGTGCCGCTCTGGTTCGGCAACCAGCATACCCCGGACGAAGAGAATCCGACCTACGGCACCAGCCGCGTACTCGTGGCGCTCGATGCCGTCCAGCGGCACACATCATTTGACGTGTCTGTCGCGATTCGCCGGGCGGCGGAGTGGCTGGCCCGTACGCAGAACGCCGACGGTGGCTGGGGCGGCGGTAGCCGACGCGCTCCTTCTTCGGTTGAGGAGACCGCATTGACGCTGAACGCTCTGGCGGATATGAGCGCCGATTCGCGATTGGGTCTTGACGACTCGCACGATCGCATTCCCCAATCCGAAAACGGGATTCGCGCCGCGGTCGTGCGTGGAACGGCCTGGCTGAGGCAGGCAACGGAGGGCGGAACGTCGTTCCCGGTCGCTCCGATCGGTTTCTATTTCGCGAAGCTCTGGTATTACGAGCGCTTGTACCCGCTGATCTTTACCGCCGAAGCGCTCGGGCGGGCGTCAGAGGAGCGTACCCCTCCCCCTCTGGCCTAGCCACAGCCTAAGACGCCCCGAATGCATCGCGACAGTGTTCACGTGATCGTCGTGGTCACGAGCTTCGGGCGCCATCAACGCACCCCGCCTTCAAAACGGCCATCCGCCGCGATCAGAATCGTACTCCCGCGCTCAGACTGACGGTCCGAGGCGCGCCCATCTCTCCCATGAAGCCGGATGGCGCGAAGCTCGGGTAGGCGAACGCCAGCGGAATGTACCGTGTATCGAAGGCGTTGCGGACCAGGAACTCCGCCATGAGGAAGCGGCCCGTCGCGGCGAGGCGAAGGTTGACGAGCGAGTACGCCTTCTGGCCCGAGGGAATTCTGATCGTCGTACTGGAAGGCACCGTAGAAAACGGTATCTGCGCGTCCCAGGATGGTCGCAGGCCCGACGACTCGTGAGTACCTGCAGGCCGGCACTCGCTGTGTACTCCGGCGTGCTCGGGATCTTGTTGCCTCCGACATTCACGCCGTTTGAAGTGCTTCCCGACGAGAATCGCGCGTGTGTGTACCCGATGGCCGTGAACAGGTCGACGCCCGGTGCGGCTCTCGCACCGACCTCAAACTCGATCCCCTTGCTGACCGCCCCTCCGACGTTGCTGATATAGAACTGCGTGGGAACGGCGGGATTCGGCGTGAACAGCTGCAGGTCGTTCCAATCGATGTAGAAGACCGCGGTGTTGGCCGACACGCGGCGTTCGGCGAACAGCGTCTTCAGGCCGCCCTCGATGTGCCACGCAAACTCCTCGTTGTACGACTCGCTGCCGACGGGCGAGGCCGGGTTGAAGCCGCCGGCCTTGTAGCCGCGGGCGACGCTTCCGTAGATGGTGTGATTCGGCTGAACGCGGTAGGCCAGCGCCATCTGCGGTGAGAAGTTCGAAAAGCTCTCGTCCTCCTCGAGTGACGTGCGCGGGAAACCCCGGTCGGTCGAAAAAGTTCTCGAGGTGGGCGCTCTTGTCCTCGTAGTCGAATCGGCCGCCGGCAATGAGGTCGAGCCGATCGGCAAGGGTGAACGTCGCCTGTCCGAAGAGGCCGACACCAGTGTCGTCCAAGGCGGATCGTGGCGTGTGCTGGCTCACCGCAATCGGTGCAACGACGAACGGGGCATACGTGTTGACGGCGTCCTGGTCGTAGCCCTGCTTGAAAAGGAACACCCCGGCCTGCCACCGCAGCTGCGTGCTGCGGGACACACGGATCGGCGCAGCGTCGGCCGACGCGAAGCGGACCTCCTGCGTGAATTGAGCATCCTTTTCGGTGTTGTCGCGCGTGAGGATCGGTTGCGGTGTGTAATCGAGATCGGTCACGTCCTGAGTCTTCCAGTTGACGAAGCCCGTGGTGCTCGAAAACGCGATCGGTCCGCTCAGACGACGCGCGAGAATCGTCGTCCCGACGACGTCGCGGTCGGCCCGACCTTCGAAGTCGCGCGCGGCGTGGAACGGGTTCGCGCGGAGAGCAGCCACGTCGTTCAGCGCGTAATCACCGTCGCGGGCACGCTCTCCTGTGAAGAGCACTCGTCCTTCCCATGCGCTGTTCGGCAGCCACAGGAGCTGCGCTTTACCTGAGAAGGCCGAACGGGAGTCGATGTCCTTGCCAGTGACGTCATTCACGGTGAACCCATCCCGTTCCACCTGCGCGAACGACACCCCGAGACTCACCTTGTCGCTGATCACCGGCCCGGACGCACCACCGCGAACAGCCCAGGAGCCGTAGTTCCCAAACGGTGCGGACACGGCGCCCGTCCACGTGGACAGTGAAGGGCGCGCGCTCGTGATGTTCACCAGCCCGCCCAGCGTGTTGCGGCCGAAGAGCGCACTCTGCGGACCGCGAACAAATTCGATCTGATCGGTGTCGAGCAGCTCGAGGCTCGAGGAGTGGGCGCTCAACTGGGGGACGCCGTCGATATAGGTGGTGATGCCCGGGTTGTTCGCGTTGCTCGAGCTGATACCACGGAAACGCGCGTTGCTCAACTTCCTCGCGGTCCACTCGGTGAAGAAGGTGTTCGGCGCGAAGATGGCTGCTTCGCCGACGACGTGGATGGCAGCGCCGTCCAGCGTGGCTTTCGACACCGCGGTGACGCTGACCGGAACCTTCTGCTTGTCCTCAGGTTCTTTCTGCGCCGTGACCGTGATCGTTGGCAAGACGAACCGGATCTTTGGATCGTCTTGCGACCCGTCGCCTTGAGTACCGCCCGACTGAGCCAAGACCAATCCAGGTGTCAGTACAACTGAGAGTGAAAGACTCGCCGCCGCCACCCTGCGGCTGAAACGTCTGGGGGACGGACTCACACGTGGAACTGGAACGAGGACGGATGTAACTGAGATGAACATATGCGCCATTATGCATACGTTAGGGTGCCGGGACAAACGGGCCTCGCCGACCATCTATCGCACAGTAAAAGAACACGCGCGCCTTCTGAGACTCGAGCGGCGTCAGATCCTCTTGCGTCTAGGCGGTGGGCCTGAAGTACAGCACCATTCCCGCACCGATCGAGGCGAGGAGAAAACCCAGGTACAGCATGGGATTGGGCGCGGTCTTCGGGGGATGCACGATGACCGAATACAGCACGTTGACGATGGGCGCGCCACCAAACACGAGCGGCATGACGATGAAGGGCACGCCGCCCGCGCGGAACGAGAAAATGATGCACGCGGCGCCGGCCGCGCCCAGAATGCCGGCGATCGTCGCCAACCGCACGCCGGTGGCGTTGAAGCCAGCGAGCCCCCCTTGCGATGAGAGCGACACAACCGGCACGATGACGCCCACAAGAAAATAGGCGACACCAACACACAGGAGCGCCTTCATCGGGTTGGCAAGGGCCTGCTGGCCCTGGTGCAGCATCGCACCGTATACGCCCCACGAAACCACAGCGCCCGCCACGAAAAGCATCCATCCCATCGATCGCCTCGTTCCTGGGCCGCCTGAACCGGCAGCATGAGTGTGTGACGTGTTCATTTCGACCTGAAACGTTGAATCTTGTCGCCGTCGTCCTCGCCTGTCAACTGTGCACTACCTCGGCCTGATGTCGAACGCCGCCATCTCCTGCAGATTCCTCACGAGCAGCCGCCCTCCGGCGATGACGGGATGATTCCAGGTCTTCCCGTCGATCGCAGGGAATCTCGCCAGCTCCACGTGACGCTCTGGAGTGGCCTGCACGAGCACCACCTCGCCATCCTCGGTCAGCACAATCAAATGATCGCCAGCCAACAGCACCTGACCGTAGCCGTACCGGCCGCCCTTCCACTTCAGTTCGCCGGTTGCAGCGTCGATGCACGCGAGGATGGCTTCGTCGAGTCCGTAGATGTAGCCGCTCTGCAGAACCGAGCTGGTGAACTTGTTCTTCATCCGGTTGTTCTCCCAGACGTGCGCACCGCAAAGCGATCCTCGTTGCGGGTCGACCTCGACAACCGCGGCCCCGTGGTCGTAGCCCGCCGAGAGAAACACGCGGTCGCCGCCAAGCAGTAACGGCTGCGCCACGTTGATGCCCATGCTCGTCTCCCATGGAAACTCCCAGAACAGGCGCCCATCGTCCACCGCGAGGCCCACCGCACGCGACGCCGTGACCACCAGCAACTGCCGCACGCCACCGAGCGTCACCACCATTGGCGACGTATAGCCAGCCTGATCGTCGAGCGCGTGCCACAGCGGCTCGCCGGTGCTCTTGTCGTAGGCGACAACCGACCGGCCGCTCCGTCCACCCGGCAGGACGATGACCCGGTCGTCGACGATGAGCGGTGAGGCTGACATGCCCCATTGGAGATTGCTCGCTCCATTCTCTCGAAGAATGTCGCGGCGCCAGATGAGAGCGCCTGAACGTGCATCGAGACAGCGCAGTTCACCGATCGCGCCAAGCGCATAGACGCGTCCCTCGTGATACGTCGGCGTCGCACGCGGGCCGTCGCCACCCATGCCTTCGGTGAATGCCGCGTCCCAGCTGTTGGTCCAGACCTCGCGCCCGGTCTCGACATCGTACGCGGCAACGACCTCTTGGCCACGACGCTGCTCGATGGTGAACGCGCGTCCACCCGCCGCAACAAACGACGCGTACCCGAGGCCGATCGGCTGCTTCCAGAGCTGCGGCAGGCCGCCTCGCGGCCAGTCGGTTCGAATCGGCGTTTCCGCGTATCGGCCGTCACGATGTGGTCCCCGGAAGTCCGGCCAGTAGCCGGGGCTGGTTGGTCCACCATCGACGCCAGACGACCCGGCTGACAGGTCCGCTCCGTCCGCGACTGGCCTGGCGTCCGTAGCGGGGTTGGAGGCGACGCCCGACGATGCCGTTGAGGCAGCCGGCTGCGAGATCGCGCCAGCTCGTTCACGCTGCCGCGCGCGATGGGCTTCGAGAGCCGTGAAGTCCGGGGCTCGTCGCACGTGCGGCCGTAGACCCGTACCGTCGAGCGCGATGCGCAGCCGCGCGAAATGGTACAACCCGAACGCGATGGCGCCCACCACGACCACAAAGACCAGCAGTTTCTTGAGCATAGCTCATGGTATCTTGCCATCATGCGCCTGACGATTGTCGCGGTCTTTTCGACCGCCGTGCTCGTCACCAGCGTGCGCGGTGCGGCGCTCGACTGGCCGCAGTTTCTCGGCCCCGACCGCAACGGCGTCTACGCAGGCCCTCCACTGGCGCGATCATGGCCTGCTCAGGGGCCGCCCATAGTGTGGAAGAAGCAAGTCGGCGCGGGCTTTGCGGGTCCCGTCGTCTCCGGGGCGCGCCTGATCCTGTTCCACCGGGTCGGCACGGAAGAAGTCGTAGAGTCGTTCGAGGCTCAAACCGGGAAGCCTCAGTGGCGCCACGCCTACCCGACGACCTATCGCGACGACTTCGGCTTCGATGAGGGACCACGCGCAGTGCCCGTTGTGGCGAATGGCCGGGTATACACGTTCGGCGCGGAAGGGAGACTCCACGCACTCGACCTCGCCACGGGCCGGGTCATCTGGTCCGAAGACACGAAGAAGCGCTTCGCCGTACCGAAAGGATTCTTCGGTACCGCTGGTTCGCCGCTCGTTGAAGACGGCCGCGTCATCGCGAACATCGGAGGTATGGATGGTGCGAAGAACGCGGGCATTGTCGCGTTCAATGCCGAGACCGGCGCCGTCCTCTGGACCAGCACGATGCATCAGGCGAGCTACTCATCGCCGGTCGGCGCCACAATAGACGGCCAGCGCCGGGCCGTATTCCTGACCAGACAGGGGCTCGTTGTGCTCGACCCGGCAACCGGTCAAATCATCTCGCAGCGCGCGTTCCGATCGCGCTCGCAGGCCTCTGTGAACGCCGCCTCCCCCCTCGTCGTCGGCAATCAGATTTTCGTGTCCGCGACCTACGAGACGGGTGCCGCGGTCCTCCAACTCGAGGGTACCCAGCTCAGGCCGCTGTGGCAGTCAGATGAAGTGTTGTCGAACCACTACGCCACGAGCGTCTACACCAATGGCATACTCTATGGCTTCCACGGACGCCAGGAATTCACTCCCAGCTTTCGAGCGGTCGACTTCAAGACGGGCGCGGTGAAGTGGAGTGAAGACCGGTTCCACGCCGGCACCGTGACGCTCGCTGGAGACCGGCTGATCATCCTCAGAGAGACCGGCGAACTCGTGCTGGCACAGGCGACCCCTGAGGCGTTCCGGCCCCTTGCCCGCGCGCAAATCCTTCCCCCGACGCTGCGGAGCTATCCCGCGGTCTCCGACGGCTTTCTGTACGCTCGCAACAGCGACACACGGAGCGATACCCTCGTCTGCATCGACCTGCGCTAGGTTTGGCGATTCACAACGGTCCTTGGCACACGAGGGTCCGCGCGCGTGCATGACAAATGTCAACGTGGAGGGTACCTACGAGCCGTATTTCGCAGCTATTTGGGCGCAGATCGAAGCCTCGATTCTGGCACGAGTTTTCCTTGGCCGGCGATGACGGGGGGCGCGCTGGTAGCGAGGTGATGATAGGGGCGGCATTCGCCCGACGCAAGTCAATCACGCCGCGCTTAGAGCCACCACCTGCCCAGGCTCGCTCATCGGCCCTGAACCGGTGAGCGAGCCGTCCATCTTCCGAAACAAGACGCCCCCAACCCTCTCAACCGCCGTCCTCTTGCGCGTCATCGCCGTTGCCAGCACGATGGGCTTCTTCGCCCCTCTCGACTTCCGGCTATCAACCTCCTATCTGCCACCGCTTGACGGCTTCCAACGGGTAAACCAGCATCAGGATATTCAGCGCGAGGTTGTCGCGGATCACCATCGCCACACCGATGCGATTGTGAGCCAAACAGACAGGCGGCGCGCCAGCCTGGGAGGAAGGCTGCGCCTAGGCACCGCTGCGGACGGCAATCACCGCATCGTCCGTGCGGATGAACAACCGGCCCCCCGAGAGCGCCGGCGACGCGAGAACACGCCCGTCGATGGGGTTGCGCGACAGGACTTCCGCTTGGCGGCCAGCCTTCAAGACGAAGGTGTCGCCGTTTTCGCTCAACATGTAGATCTTGCCGTCGCCCGCCACGGGCGACGCCGTGAACACACCATCCAGCCGCTCGCGCCACACGCGCTCGCCGGTCTTCGCATCGACGCACGTGACCACCCCGACGTCGCCGGCCATGTACAGCAGGCCCTGATAGTGCACGAGCGAGGAAATGTACGGCGCGCCGGTTGGCACGTGCCAGATCACGTGTGTTTTCGAAATATCGCCGCGCCCGCCAGTCCGAATCGCGGCGTATGGCCCGCTGCGATAGCCACGAGAGAGATAGACCACTCCGTCGGCGTGCATCGCCACAGGGACCGGAAACTGATTGGTCTCGTCGAAATGCCACAGCGGCTGACCATCGGCCGGGTTGTAGGCATCGATGCCAACGCTCGAGTTCACAACGAGCTCGTCTCCATGTGGCGCCGGCACGACGAGGGGTGTGCTGTAGGACGTCACACCACGCGGACGATCGGTCTTCCACACCTGCTTCCCGGTGCGCGTATCGAGCGCGATCATGTAGGACGCGTTCTGGTGGTAGCAGACGACGATGAGCGTGTCGCGATAGACGACGGGCGAGCTGCTGTGTCCCCAGATGATCTCGAAGGGTCCGAACTCACGTCCGAGGTGACGGGTCCAGACTGGCTTTCCCGTCATATCAACGGCCGACACCTGCCCGGTGCCGAACATCGCATACACGCGCTGACCGTCAGTCACGGGACTGGCGCTGGCCAGATTGTGCTTGTCGTGCACGGAAGGCAGCGCACCCTCCGCCGGCACCTCATAGGTCCAGACGCGCCGCCCGTCGGCAACATCGAGCGCCTCGATGACAAAGCGAACGGGACCACTCTGGGCTGTGGTCAGCGCTCTCTCCGCCGGTGTGGCGTCAGCGCCCTGTCCCAGGCGTGGACCGCGTCGCGATTCCCCCGCTCCCAGCTGCGAGGTCACGAACAGGCGGTTGCCCCAGACAATTGGCGACGACACGCCGACTCCGCGGAGCCTCGTCTTCCACACGACGTTCTCGGTGTCACTCCACTTGAGCGGCAATGAGGTTTCTGGCGACGCACCTGCATTTGCCGGCCCTCGCCACTGCGGCCAGTCGGCGGCAGAAAGAGACACGTGGAAAACGGGGATTGTCAGGAGGACGGCAATTGCAGGGATCGACGCCGCTCGAGTGTGCACGGCAGCACCTCTCTCCATGCTCTTCACGCCCGACCTGACCGTCGGGCCTACAGCTCGTCACGCCCGACCTGAAGGTCGGGCCTACGTCCTGCCCCACTGTAGGCCCGACCTTCAGGTCGGGCGTGATACGAGACGGAGCTATCCGAAGCAGTACAGCCGGCCATCGACGGTGCCGATAATGAGACGGCTTTCTGCAACCGCGGGCGACGCCGTGATGGCGGCGCCCGCATCGAATTCCCACTCCTTCTGGCCGGTGGCCAGGCCGATCACATACAAACGCCCATCACTCGAGCCGACGTAGACCCGGTTGCCAGCCACCGCCGGCGACGAATCGACGCGCGCGCGCGTGGCGAACCTCCACGCGGCCTTTCCGGTCGCTGCCTCGATGGCATGAATCGACTTGTCGCGGCTGCCGATCACCACGCGGCCGCCGGCAAGCGCAGCTGACGAGTAGAACGGAAACTGCCGATCGGGATTCTCGTAGCGCCAGACGACACGCCGCGCGCGCAAGTCGATGCCAAGCACTTCGCTGTTGAACGTGCCGACGTACGCGCGATCGCCATCCACGACCGGCGAGGCGGCGGTATTCGCGCCCTCCGAAATCTTGAACAGCTCATGTCCGTCCGACACCCGAATCGCCCGGAAATTCTCGTCGCAACCAGCGATGTAAACGACGCCGTTTTGCAGGGACGGCGTTGCGTGGACGGGACCGTCGGTCTGCAGCTTCCAGCGGACGCGACCAGTTGCCGCATCGAGCGCATAGAGGTGGCCGTCGTATGAGCCGATCAGCACCAGGCCATCCACGACAATGGGAGACGACTTGATCTCCTGTGCCGTCTTGAACGTCCAGCGGGCTTTGCCGTCCCGGACGTTCACGGCGTGCAGCACGCCGTCGGCATCCCCGACAAAGACGGCGTCCTCGGTCACAGCGGGAGACGACTCGACAATCGAGCTCTTCGTCGCGTACTTCCATCGCATTTTGCCCGACGCCAGATCGAGCGCGGTCAACTCGCCGGTCGCCGACCCAACGTACACCGAGCCGTTCGCGATGGCGGCGGAAGAATCGATGGCGTCACCGGTTTCGTAGGTCCAGAGAACCTTGAGCGTGGCGGGAAGTGCGCTGGTGGTGACACCGGTGAGACGAGCGGAACCACGGAACTGTGGCCAGGAGGATGCCGACGACGCGGTCGGCGTCTGAGCACCCAGACCCGCCAACTTGGCGACAAACACGAGGGCGAAACAGGCCAACAGCCGGCGGTGCGACGCGAAGCCACGAAGCAACCCCAGGGAGAAGCTCTCCCGATGCTGTCCCTCGTGTCCTCGGTGTCTTCGTGATGACATACGGCCCGGCTATTGTTTGACGGCAAGCGAGTACAACTGGTTGCGGTTCATGATGAACAGCGCGCCGTTGGCCGGGACGACCGTTCCGTACACCGCGCTTCCCATGCTGACCGTCGCGAGCACTTTCTTCTCCTTCCCGGCCTGCATGATCACGACGTCGCCGTCCTCGTTGCCAATATAAACCTTCCCGTCGATGACCATGGCGGACCCCCAGATGGCAGAGGTCAGGTCGTGCACCCAGTACTCCTGGCCGGTTTTCGCGTCGAGGCAGTGAAAGAACCCGCTGAAGTCCGGAATGTAGATGAGTCCGTCCGCGATGGCGGCCGTAGAAATCGAGCGTCGGATCTTGTCGAAATGAAACACGCGTCCGGTCTGCGTGATGTCACCGCGTTTGGTCGCGTCGATGCAGTAAAAGTGGCCCACACCCTCGCCGTGCTCCGGGTCCTGACCGTTGGCGATGTAGACGCGATCCTCGAAGACGACCGGCGTGGAGATCACCTCATTTCGCGTCCGCGGCCAGACCGAGTCCTTCGGGTTCGTGTCGAACTCCCACAGCTTCTTGCCCGTCGCGGCCTCGTAGCCGCGAACCCAGCCATCGCCCTGCGCCGAGACGACCTGGTCTACGCCACCGATCTTGCCCACGCTCGGGGTCGACCACTGCCCATGCAGGATGCGGTCATTGACCGAGTTGTCCTCCCAGACGAGCTTCCCGGTGTTCTTGTTGATGGCGATCACCGCCGGAGCCTTGGGGGACGGGATGTGCACGTGGCTCTCGTCCTGCCCGTTCCCCGTGCTCACGAAAATCAGATCGCCCCACATCACCGGTGACGAATTGGCGAGGTTGTGCGGATAGGCGCCTACCTCCTCAATCATGTCGAACGACCAGATCACGTCTGGATCGGTCGGCGAGGTGAGTTTCTCGTTCGTCACCGGCCCATCGTTCTTGCCGTCGCGAAAGCCGTTGATGTCGAGGCACCACACGACGCCCCGGTTGCTCGTATAGTAGACACGGTTGCCTTCTACGAGTGGCGACGAAGCGACGCCCTGGAAGGGCCAGTCGTTGGCGCGTCCCGACTCGAGCTTCACGTGCGTGTGCTGCCACAGGAATTCGCCGTCGGATTCCCTGAAACACCATGAGCACGCCGCGATCGCCCCCCTGCTTGGGATCCCGCGGGGCCTCATTGTTCGTGCCGACGAACACCATGCCACCTGCCACGACGGGATTGCCGTAGCTCTGTGATCCGAGCGTCGCGACCCACTTGACGTTCTTCTTCGTCTTGATGTCCCAGTCGGTGGGCAGCCCTTTCATCTTCGACACCATGTTGCGGTCGGGTGTTCCGCCCCACATGGGCCAGTTGCCGGTGCCGGGGTCCGACGCGCCGACGGGCTGTTGAAGAGTCGCCGCAACAACGACCAGCGCAAGTGCCACCGCATGAGTGCCGATCTGGAAGCGAGTATGTGTGCGCATGTTTGACTTCGACTTTCGTGATCGTGGTGGTCCGCAATCGCCCGAGCTGAAGCTCGGGCCTACGAGTCGGCTAAGCAATCGCCCGAGCTCGCGCTCGGGCCTACGAGTTGGCGAGAAAACCATTGTTCACTGATTCGCCGTAATCTTCAGATTGTCGATGTACGCGCCGAACTGAGCCGCCGCGAAGATCCCGGGCGCGCCCTGACGGTTGCCGATCGGATCCGTCTTGTCGATCATCCACGACGCCGGCTCCGGCTGCCCGGTCGGCCACGCTTTGCCCTGGGCTCTCACGCTGCCGTTCGGCAGGTTTTCGACCCGCAGCTTGAGATGCACCCATTTGTCGGCCTCCCAGGCGAACGGGACCGTGACGGTGCGTTCCGTTTCCGGCTCCCACGGCTCGAGCTTGAGTTGCTGGGACGTACCGTACGCCACGAGCGTGTAACGTTGAGCGGTGACGCCAATGTCGCCCATCTGTCTGCGCCGCGTGTTCACGCGCACGTCCGCCTCGATGGTGTAGTTGGACCAGTCCACAGGTCCGATGAACATGCGGATCCGCTGGAAGAGCGTCTCGTCGGGCGGTTTCTGCAACACCTTCTGTCCGTCGAGGGTTGTCACGGTGTACTTGCCGGTGACTGCGCTCACCCAGCCAGGCGGCACCGCTCCATCGGCATACGACTCGAAGGTCTCCGTCCAGGGCAGCGGATGCGCGACGCGCGCGCGCGCCTCGCCTTTCAGACCACCGATGGTCGCGCGAATCAGTCCGGCCTGCTCGAGCGTGTCGGCCGCGACCACGAAGGTGCCATCCGTCACGGTACCCTTCAAGCCGTCGAGCGCCCACGAAGCCTTGTCTTCCCTCAGGAACCGCCCTCGGGCGTCGAAGAGCCTCGCGCGAAGCTTCACGCTCTGCCCGGGCTTCAACACGAGCTCGGTGGGCGACACCTGCAAGAACGCCGGCTCCCCTTCACCCTGCATCGCAGGTTCGTCCACGGCCGCGCCCTGCACGGCACGAGCGGTTTTCGATCCAATGGCATAGACCGCGTCGCTCGAGACGAAGAAGATCCGGCCTCGCGACACGGCCGCACCGCCAAGAATGGGCTCCGGAGTGCCTTCGGCCTGCTGCATGCTGTTCGTGCTCAGGGGAAGCTGCACTTCGCTGAGCATCTCGGCACGGTCCGCGCGCGGACGCAGAATGAAGAACTTGCCGCTCTCGGTGCCAACGTAGATTTTGCCATCAGCCATCACAGGTGGCGCCTTCTGAACGGTGCCAAGGTCCTGCTTCCAGAGCTCCCGGCCGGTCGCGAAGTCGAACGCACGCAGCTTCGAACCGTTCTCGATCTGATACACGCGGTTGCCATCGAGCAAGGGCGACGAGAACCCAAACTGCATTCCCTGGACCGCCCACTTGGTTTGCTTGATCTCACCTGTTTGACCGCCGTCGATGGCCGCAATCATCCCGAGTTCGGGGGAGTTCAGATTCTCATCGCCGTGCGACACGATCACGGTGCTCCCGTTGACCACGACACCCGTGTTGATGGCGCGTTTGGCGGCCATGAAGCTCCAGACCTTTTCGCCCGTCTGGGGTTTGATCGCGTGGACGCCACCGTCGCCGTTGCCAGAGATCAGCAGCCGTGTCCCGTTGATGGTGGCGATGATCGGCGCCGGATACGCCGTATCGTAGGGCCGTCCCCCGGGAGTCGAGACATAGACAATCTCGCCAGTGCGCTTGTCCAGGGCGATGAATCGCAGGGATCGGTTGCTCATCGTGCCCCAATTCGACACCGCCGCGTTCACAATCACCAGGTCGCCGTCAATGAGCGGCGACATCGTGCGGCCGCCATGCGTCGTGAAGGCAGAGAACTCCTCGCCGACCGATCGCGCCCACAGCAGCTTGCCGTCCTTGCTCAGCGCGACGACGGTGGCGCCGACGCCCAACGCGTAGATGTTGCCGGTTTCGGGATCCGCGGCGGGAGACGCCCAGCCAACCCGATGCGGTGGCACATCGCTCTGAAAGACGTTGAACTTGTATTCCCAGATCACCTTGCCCGTATCGGCGTCCAGACACATCACACGCTCCTGGAGCGCCGTGCCGCGTCCGGATGGGTTCTGCACGTACACGCGATTCCCCATCACGATCGGCGCCGACCGGCCGCCGTAGGGCACCCGCCAGAGAAAGTTCTCGCCGTTCAGCGCCCATTTGTCGATGAGCCCGGTTTCGCGCGAGGTGCCGTCGCGGCTGGGTCCGCGCATTTCCGGCCAGTCGCCCATGGCAATCCGCCGGGGCCCCTGGCCGGCGATCGACGATCCGAGCAGCACGGCCAACCCCAGGAACACGAAGCTCTTCTTCATCATGCGCACATCCCCACACAGTATGCATCGGTTACATCGGCCGATACGAGGGGAGTCAACTTCGATACGATTATCTTATTAGATGGCGGCGTCAACAGATCCTTTAGATCCTTTCAGGCGGCACTCGAACGATTCGGCTTTCATCCACGCACGGATGTGGTGGTCGGCGAAGGCGCACTCGCCCGGCTCGGCCAGCTGGCCGCCGCGCTAGCGTTCCGCCGGACGCTCCTCGTCGCCGACCCTGGCCTCGTCGCGATCGGGCATGTCGATCGACGCACGGTCGTCCCTGGCCGCAGCCGGCGTGCATGTCGAGACTTTTCACGACTTTGACGCCAATCCGGACACCCGCATGGTCGAGGCGGGACGCTCGGTGGCCGCGGCCGCGGCCGTCGACTCCATCGTCGCACTCGGGGGCGGGAGCTCGCTCGACTGCGCCAAGGGGATCAACTTCGTCCTGACCAATGGCGGCACGATGCGCGACTACCGGGGCTTCGGCAAGACGACCCGGCCGATGCTGCCATCGATTGGCATTCCGACCACAGCGGGCACGGGCAGCGAAGCGCAGAGCTACGCGATCATCTCGGATGCCGAGACGCATGTGAAGATGGCGTGCGGCGATCATCAGGCCGCGTTTCGGGTCGCCCTGCTCGATCCGCTGTTGACGGTGACGCAGCCGACCAGGGTCACCGCGGTCGCCGGCTACGATGCCATTTCCCATGCCGTTGAGGCGCACGTGACGACGAAGCGCACCGATGTGTCGGATCTCTTCTCGCGTGACGCCTGGCGATTGCTCGAGGCGAACTACGAGCGTGTGCTGGCCAACCCGGCGGATGTCCATGCGCGCGGCGCCATGCTCCTCGGCGCACACGAGGCGGGCACCGCCATCGAGCAGTCGATGCTCGGCGCGACCCACGCGTGCGCGAACCCGATCACGGCACGCTATGGCACGGCACATGGGGTGGCGATTGGCGTCATGCTGGCGCACGTCGTGCGCTGGAACGCGGCGTTCTGCCAGGCGCGGTACGCCGATCTGCTTCGGATTGCGGGGAACACCGGCGAGCGCAGCGTAGCACAGCCTGGCGAACAGCTCGCCGCACGGCTCGCGATGCTCGCCAGGGCCGGCGGACTGCCGGCCACGTTGAGCGACATTGGCGTGCCGCGCCAGGATCTCGCCGTCCTCGCCGAGGACGCGGCGACGCAGTGGACGGGCACCTTCAATCCTCGGCCGTTCGACGCCGCAGCCGCCCTGCATCTCTATGAATGCGCCTACTCATGAATGGGTCCGACATCACGTCAACCACGGAACACGCAGAACCGGCAGAGATCCAATGGTTTCTGCGTACTCGGCGAGCTCTGCGGTATCGTCGTGGAGAAAAGAACGTTAGGATAGTCATTCATGCATAATCCCCACGTCGTCGTGATCGGTGGCGGCCCGGCCGGGGCCACCGCTTCCACGCTCATCGCCAAGCATGGCTACAGCGTGGAGCTGTTCGAACGCGAGCACTTCCCCCGTTTCCACATCGGTGAATCATTGATTCCCGAAACCTACTGGGTGCTCGAGCGGCTCGACATGCTGCCGAAGATGAGGAACAGCCACTTCGTGAAGAAGTACAGCGTGCAGTTCGTGAATGCCGCCGGCAAGCTGTCGGCGCCCTTCTACTTCCACGACAACAAGCCGCACGAGTGCTCGCAGACGTGGCAAGTCGTGCGGAGCGAGTTCGATCAAATGATGCTCAACAACGCCCGCGAACATGGCGTGCGCGTTCACGAAGGCGTGCGCGTGGTCGACGTCCTCTTCGAGAGCGACAATGCCAACAAGGCCGCCGGCGTGACGGTGCAGACCGAAGGCGGCGCCCGCCGCGACGTCGCCGCCGATGTCGTCGTCGACGCCAGCGGCCAGAACGGTCTCCTGCAGAATCGCTTCAGGCTGCGAGTGTGGGATCCAGTGCTGAACAAGGGTGCGATCTGGACGTATTGGAAGGGCGCGTATCGCGACACCGGCCGCGACGAGGGCGCGACGATGGTCCTGCAGACGGCCAACAAACTGGGATGGTTCTGGTACATCCCACTCCATGACGACTTGATCAGCGTCGGCGTCGTCGGACCATTCGATTACTTGTTCAAAGGGCGTGGGAGCCGGGAGGAGACCTACCACGAGGAAGTCGAGCGATGCGCCGCGGTGCGAGACCGCGTCGCCGGGGCGACTCGCGCAACCGGGTACTTTGCGACGAAGGACTACTCGTACCGATCGAAGCAGGTGGCCGGCGATGGATGGGTGCTCGTGGGCGATGCGTTCGGATTCCTCGATCCGCTCTACTCGTCCGGCGTGCTGCTCGCGCTCAAGTCAGGAGAGCTCGCCGCGGACGCCATCGCAGAAGGATTTGCGAAGGGCGACCTGTCGGCCGCCCAGCTCGGGAAGTGGGGGCCTGAGTTCAACGTCGGCGTGGATCGGATGCGGCGTCTGGTCTGCGAGTACTACGATGGCTTCAGTTTCGGCAATTTCGTCCGCAACTATCCGGAGCTCAAGAACACCGTGACGGATCTGCTGATCGGCGATCTCTTCACCGATCGCGTGGACAAGGTGTGGGCGCCAATGGAGTCGCTCTATCCTGCAGACAAGAAGCCGTTGCCACAGTGGGACGGAGGCACGCCGGCGGAGATCGCGCAGAACAAGGTGAACGAGCTGTATCTGCCCGAGGGGAAGAGACCGTAGCGCGACGGTCTACGCAGGTCTCGTGTTGCGATTCTCACGCCGGCTGCGCCGCGTTTCGCAAGTCTGGCGCTGCCCCACTTGTCCGATCGCGAGCAGACTTTAGTTAACCGCCTCGGCAGGGCGCATGCGCGCCATGGCGGCCTCACTCGACCGGCGCGGCAAACGCTCATCGTTCTGTCAGACCGGCCCTGACCGCCTACCAAGTGGTGAACGCGGCCATGGCAACTGCCTTGCACCCTTCCTCAAGGCAGGAATTGCGTTCTCATGTGGAGAAACTGGAAGGAGATGGCGCTGGCCGACATCGGCCGGACTCTTCTTTCCGGTACGGCAGGCTGGTGATGGGACTCCGGTGAGCAGACCGGGCGCCAACCGAATGGTCCTCGATTTCTACGGACTGCGCGAGCATCCGTTCGGGGCGATGCCGGATCCCAGATTCACGTATCTGGGCAAGTCGTACCGAGAGGCCCTTGCGTCCATCTGCATTGGCCTGCAGTCCGGCCACGGTCTCCTCGCACTCGTCGCGCCGCCAGGGTGCGGCAAGACGATGGTGCTCTTGCACCTGCTCGACCATTTCAAGCACACCGCTCGTGCGGTCTTCCTGCCTCACCCGCCGTCCGACCGACGGGACCTCCTCATTCAGATCATCGGACAACTGGGGGGCTCGCACGACGGGCGCGACGTGGCCTCGATGCACGGCGCACTGTTCGGCATCCTGCAGCAGGAACGGCAACTCGGAAGGCGCGTGTTGCTGCTCGTCGACGAAGCCCACAATCTCGACCGGCCCTCGCTCGAGACGGTCCGACTCCTCTCCGACTGCGAAACGTCGACCCAGAAGCTGCTGCAGATCGTGATCGCGGGCGAGCCGGAGCTCGCCGAGCGCCTGCTCGATCCGGATCTCGCAACGTTGGCGCGGCGAATCTCGACCTTCGCCCGGATCGGCCCGCTGACCGAGTCCGAGACTCTGGCGTACATCCGGCACCGACTCTCGATCGGCGGGGAGCGCGAGGTTCCCGTCTTCGACGAGGATGCGCTCGCCCTGGTCGCGCATGCGACGAGCGGCGTGCCTCTCGAGATCAACACCATCCTGTCCGATGCGCTGCACCTCGGGTATTCGGTCGGCGCCAGGCCGATCGGCCGCTGGGTCGTCGAGGAGGCCCTTGACGCTCGCAACCGGCAGCCGCCGGGCCACACGGAGGCAAACAGCGCAATCACGCCGCCGCGGCCGGTGCCTCCTCTGGCGGGCGGACTGATGGACACGCGCGCCGGGCTCGCGCCGCTGCGCCGGCGACGGCCCGAGGTCTATCACGACAAGGAAATCCTCCCGTTCGTGCGCAGCCTCTTGCTCGCGCCCAGGTCCGGAGACAGTCCGCGAAGCCTTCTGTTCGCGGCCGTCGATGCGTCCGCGCGAAGCGCCAGCGTCTGCGTACGAGTCGCGAGGGCGCTCGCATCCTTCGACGCGGGCACGGTCTGCATCGTCGACACCAACCCGTCATCTCCATCGACATCTCCGCCAGCCCGCACGCAGGAGCCGGGCGTCGCCGACATGCTTCATCTTGGCAGCCGCCGCTTCATGACCCTCGAGGTCGAACCGGGCCTCTGGTTTCTGCCCGCACGCCACACCTCGATCGACATGAGCGGCATGACACCGGACCGGGCGCAGGCGGTCGCCGGCCAGCCTGAGTCCTTCGATTGGCTACTGGCCGACATCGGGCGCATCGGGTATGTTGGTCGCGCGCCGGCCATGGCACGGTCAGCGGACGGAGTCGTGCTGGTCGTCACCGCGAACGCCACCAGGCGCGACGCCGCGCTGAAGGCAAAGCAGGAGCTCGTCGCCGCGGGAGGACGTCTCCTGGGTACCGTCCTCACCGACCGCACATTTCCGATTCCGGAAGCCATCTACCGGCGACTGTAGAGCACTCCGGGCGCGAGTGCCCGGACGCGAGACGAGGAGTGCAGGTGGAGCGAGAGCAGCAGGTTCAACCGCCGCAGGGCACGCTGCGGACGAGAGTCCGAAACGGCCTGGCGATGCTCTTTCGTCATCGCCGCCTCGTGACGACGACGCTGGCGGCCTTGCTCTTCACGATCGGGCTCGCGGTCTACCTGCAACCTGTGCGTTACGAGGCGCAAGTCAAGATGCTGGTGAGGCATGTCCGCATCGACTCCCCGGTGACACCTGCGCGCGAGGTCCAAGCCATATCGACGACCACGATGAACGAAGAAGAGCTGCAGTCGGAAGTCCAGATCCTGACTTCGCGCGATCTGCTGAAGCGGGTTGCCGGTGAGTGCCGGATCGAGTCCGCTCGGATCGTGCCCCGCCTCCAAGCCCTCATTGGTCGGCTGCGAGGCCATGAGACGAGCGCCGAAGATCGCCTCGAGGCCGCAGTGCGCCAGCTGGAACGCTCGTTGAACGTTCGGGTCGTGAAGAAGACCTACGTGGTGGCCATCTCGTATCAGGACGCCGACCGCGCGCGCGCCCGGTGTGTCCTCGATACGCTGTCAGCGGGGTACATCCAGAAGCACATGACGCTGCGGCACCCACCTGGCGCGTTCGCGTTTTTTCAGCAGGAAAGTCAAGGATACCGTGACAGGTTGAGCAGCCTGAAGTCCCAGCTGGCTCAGTTGAACCGAGGGGGGGTGGCCTCGCTCGAGCTGGAGAAGGATCTCATCGTTCGAAAACTCCGCGCGGCGGAGGCAGCGGGGTTCGAGACCAGAGCGCACATCGCCGAGGCTACGGAAAGGATCGGGACACTGCGTACGGCGCTCGCCGCTGTGCCACCTCGACGCACCACGCAGGTCAGGGTGACCGACAACGGTCAGCTGATGGCGCAGTTGCAGTCGAGTCTGCTCACCTTGGAGCAGAAGCGGACCGAGCTGCTTATGAGGCACGCACCCGACGATAGCGATGTGCGGGAAGTCGTGCAGCAGATCGAGCAGGCGCGTGCCGCCATCGCGGCAGCCGTTGCGTCGCCGCTCCGCGCCGAGACGACCGACAACGATCCGACGCACGAATGGATTCGCACGGAACTCGCCCGTGCCGAGGCCGAACTGGCAGCCCTGCAGGCCCGGGAACGAGCCATCGCCAGAACGTTACGGGCCTACCGGGAAGAATCACGCACAATGGTCGACCAGTCGCTCGAGCACGAGGAGATCCTGCGCCAGATTAAGGCGGAAGAGGAGACGTATCTTCTCTACCTCCGCAAGCAGGAGGAAGCGCGGATTTCCGAAGCGCTGGATCAACAGCATATCTCGGACATTGCGATCGCCGAGCCCGTCAACGTCCCGGGCACGCCAACGTCACATCGTGTCGTCGTCCTGCTTGTAGGAGTCTTCTTCTCGCTGCTCGGCAGCGTGTTGCTCGCGGTGATTGCGGACGCATGGGACCCGACGTTCCGAACACCCGATGAGCTCGCCAGCATGCTCGGTATTCCCGTGCTGGCGACGCTGTCAAAAGAGCCGCGGGTACCGGGATCATGATGAGCGGCGTCGCACTCGACGAGGGACTTCATCGGCAGTATCCTGCGCTCAACATTGCGGGTGTTCGTCCTTCGCAATTCCGCAGGGGACGCGCAACGTCGGGCTCTCAGGTCGGGCTTACTTCATCAATCGCAGCGGCGCAACCACGGAGTTGAGCACCGGATCAGTCACAGCGATCGCCTTCCCCACTGATTGCTTCCCCATCGCCCTGGGCGTGCAAACGCCGAGTCCCATTGGATCGCTGCCGACCTTGACGACCTCCTCCGAGTTCAAGGTCTGGGGCAAGGGTGGAAACGACCAGTCGGCGAGCGTGGTGTAGAACACGGTTCCGCCAAGATACTGACCGAGAAACGCGAACAGACCGCCGTTGTTCCACAGATACCGATCACCGCTGCAGTTGTTGGAGGTGTGATAGAAGGTGATCTCAGCCTGGGGGATACCCTGAGGTGTCATGGGCAGCAGCACGACATCGCTGCCGTACTTCCGCGAGACGAGCCCGCTCGTCAGCTCTGCGATCCCGATCTCGGTTCCAAGCGCGTCGACGACGGTGCGGCCGGTGTCACTCGGTCCAGCAGGTCCCTGCGGACCTTGCGGGCCGACTGCTCCTTGCAGCCCAGCTGCCCCGTCTGCACCTGCGGGTCCTGCAGGACCTTGAGGACCGGCATTCCCTTGTGGTCCAACGTCTCCACGCGTTCCTGCTGGTCCCTGGGCCCCAGACGGTCCAGCGGTGCCTTGTGGACCAGCGTTCCCCTGCGGTCCAACGTCTCCACGCGCTCCTGCTGGTCCCTGAGTCCCCTGAGGTCCAGCCGGGCCTTGTGGCCCCGGTGCGCCTTGTGGCCCAAGAGCGCCCTGCGCACCAGAGGGGCCTGCGGGTCCGGCAGGTCCCCGAGGGCCGGCGGGACCTTGAGGCCCAGGCGGTCCTTGCATTAGAAGGGGAACCGCGACTTCGTTCCGGTTGCAATCGCCATCTGACACGATGTGTACGGAGCCACTCCGGACATTCACGCACGCAGTAAGGTGAGCGTTCTGAGCGGACACGGTGGCTGCGGCGGAGAAGAGCAGCACGGGCACACCGACCGACGGAAGCAGTATTCGCATGATGGTGTCTCTCTCTGACTGCCCACCAGTGCAATTTCCTGCCCAGCTGTGCCGTACGGCAGAAACACGCGGAAATAGGCCTGGAATTGCTTCCCCTGGGGGTCCCGGCGAGCCCTCTAGCGCGTCGCAAAGTGGGACGCGGCCCCACAAATTTGATGGCGAAAAACTGGCCGAAGAAAGAGGAGGAGGGAATGAGAATGATCGTGCGCGGCACATCGCCAATCGAACGACCATGGCGCCGTGAGCGTTCGCGTCATCTTCAAATCCCAAGAGTCTTGCGCGGTGTCGGGCTTCGGCCCGAAATTCTACCGTGTGCTACGATCGAAGAAGCTCTATGGAATCGCGCCGCTGGACGGCTCTCGTCTTGCTGATCGCGCTCGTGGTGGTGGGCGTGTGGGTCGCGCTTCGAATCCGCGGTCAGGGCGCGCACGTCGAGCAGTTCGAGGCCGAACATGCGTCCGGCACGCGGGGCATTGTCCAGCTGTTCAAGAGCCCCGAGGAACTCCCTCCGCTGACCATGACCGATCTCGACGGGCGCTCGCATTCGTCTTCCGACTGGCGCGGCAAGGTCGTGCTGATCAATTTTTGGGCAACCTGGTGCCCGCCCTGCCGCGCCGAGATTCCCGACCTCATCGCCCTCCAGAAGAAGTACCACGACAAGCTCGTCATCATCGGCATCTCGGAAGATGAGGGCACGATCGAAGAGGTGAGGCGCTTCGCTGACGCGCAGGGAGTGAACTATCCGATCGTGATGACGACGCCGGAGCTCAGAAAGACGTTCAAGGGCGTCGCCGCGCTCCCGACGACCTTCGTGCTGGATCGAGATGGGCGACTGGCCCAACGGCACGTGGGGATGCTCAATCCAGCGAGGACTGAGGCCGAGACCAGAGTGCTGGCCGGACTCGACGTGAACGCGGTGGTGGAACGCATCGAGAACAACGAGAAGGTCCGTCTGGAGAGCGCCGCACAGGCGAAGCAGCTTCCGGGAGTGGACCTCACGAGGCTGAACGAGGCACAGAAGAAAGCCGTTCTTCAGGCTCTGCTCTCTGAAGACTGCACGTGCGGATGCCATCTGACGGTCGCGGTGTGCCGCCTGGACGATCCCACCTGCCCCGTGAGCCTCCCGATGGCGCAGGCGATCGTCAAGACGTACTCGGCGATTCAGTAGGAGCGAGTCCGCCCGCAGCCCGTCACGATGTTCGCCGCGTGATATGCTCTCCGGCGCTATTCCTATCACATCTTCTCTCAAGTCCCCTTCTCGCCAGGTTTGGCTGCTGCCCGCTCTTCTGATCCTGTTCTTCTGCTCGGGCGTCAGCGCGCTCATCTATCAGGTGTTGTGGCTGCGTTTGATGGGATTGGTCTTCGGCGTCACGACGTACGCGGCGAGTACGGTGTGGGCGAGCTTCATGGCCGGACTCGCGTTGGGCAGTCTGGCCGCTGGCAGATTCGGGGATCGCGTCAGACGCCCGCTGATGTGGTTCGGCGTGTGCGAAGCGCTCGTCGGCATGACCGCGCTGGCAACGCCTGCTTCACTCGCGTGGCTGCAGCAGGGCTATGTGCGCCTCTACCCGTCGCTGCCACACTCGCTCCCCTTGTTGACGCTCGTCCGGTTCGTTATTGCATTCAGCGTGCTCATCATCCCGACCGCGCTCATGGGTGCGACGTTGCCGCTGGTCGTCAAGTCGTCGGCCTTCCGCGCATCGAAGCTCGGAGAGCGCATGGCGCTGCTGTACGGCATGAACACGGCGGGGGCCATCGTCGGTGCGCTCTTGGCCGGTCTGTCTCTCATCCCGGGTCGCGGCATTCATCGCACGTTCCTCGTGGCAGCATCCATCAATCTGACCGTCGGCGTCGTGGCGCTGTTGCTTGGCACGCGGGTTTCGGCGCCGCGCCGCGCCGACTCGGACGCCGACCTCGAGATGTCTCCGCCCCCGGGACTCCCGGGCCCGCTGGTCCTCGACGACCGTCGGTTGCGCCTCGTCCTCGCGGTGTTCGCGCTGTCCGGCTTCACCTCTCTCGCGCTCGAGGTCGTCTGGTTCCGCGTGCTGACCCTCTTTCTCCGTCCGACGGTGTACGGCTTCGCTTTCATGCTCGCCACGATCCTCGCGGGCATTGCGATTGGCAGCTGGCTCATCACGCCGTTTCTCGAGCGACGGGCGCGGTGGCTGGAGATCTTGGCCGGGCTCGAGTTCTCAATCGCGCTCACTGCGCTGTTGTCGTTCGAGGGACTCGGCCACATGTCGTCTCTCGAGGCGACGCTCCGTCCGTGGCTGTCGCACATCATGAACGAGTGGCTCGTGTACCAGACGGTCGGAAGCGTGCTCGCCATCTTCCCGTCGGCCCTGCTCATGGGTCTGGCATTCCCGATTGGCCTGCGTCTCTGGACGAGCGACGGGGGCGCAGGGAGCCACCGACTGGCCGAGCGCATCGGTGTGTTCTACTCGCTGAATGTCACCGGCTCGATCCTCGGATCGATCGCGGCCGGTTTCTTCATGTTGCCGCACCTCGGCAGCCGTGGGTCGCTCATCGCCCTTTCATCACTGAGCTTCGGATCCGGCGTGGCGCTGCTCGCCGCTTCGGATTCGCGCAGGACCATCCGCCTCGCAGTCGGCGCCGTGGGATCGCTCGCGTGCCTGCTGTCGCTGCTCGGTTCGCACGACCCCTTCGACCAGTTCGTGCTCCAGCGCTACCGAGGCCAGAAACTCATCTGGAGAGAAGAAGGGGTCGAAGCGACGGCGGCGGTGCACGCGTCGAAAGGCGGCGAGATCTCGTTGAGCGTCAACGGGAATCATCAGGCGAGCACCGGGCGTGTCATGGTCAACACGCACCGCGCGATCGGCCACCTGCCCATGGTCCTGCATCCGGATGCCCGCGAGGCGCTGGTGATCGGCCTCGGCGGGGGCGCCACGGCCGGCGCCGTCAGCATTCACACGGGCGTCGATGTGGACGTCGTGGAACTCGCGGGCGCCGTTGCGCGGGGCGCCCGGTATCTCGACGCCATCAACTACGGCGTCCTCACGAAGCCGAATGTGCACCTGCGGATCGACGATGGGCGCAATCACCTGCTGGTGACCGAGCGGAAGTACGACGTGATCACGGCCGATGTCATCCTGCCCATTTACGCGGGCTCGGGCAACCTCTACTCGGCTGAGTACTTCAGGCTCATGCGGCGCGTCTTGAAGCCAGGGGGGATGGTGTTGCAGTGGGTCGCCGGCACCGATGCGGAATACCGGACGATCGCCCGGACGTTTCTGAGTGTCTTTCCGGAGACAACCGTGTGGATGAACGGCACGCTTCTCATTGGCACAATCGAGCCACTCGCACTGCGCCGGAGCGACTTCGAACGGAAGCTTCAGATTCCCGGTCGTGCCCAGGGTGCGCAGGATCTCGGTGCGAATACCTTCGACCAGCTGCTCGCGATGTATCGGGCCGGACCGGCTCAACTGCGCGCGTTCCTCGGCGCCGGTCCCATCCTCACCGACGATCGTCCGCTCATCGAGTACTTCCTCAGTCTTCCCCGCGATCGCGACGCAGATCTGGAGCCTCTTCAGAAAAACGACGTGCGTCAACATGTGGTCGATGACTGAGATAGGACTCGTGTAAGTGGCTACTTACTAGCTGAGCTACTTTGACACGCCCACCGTCATCGCCTACGCTTGTTTCTCACGTTAGCAACCTTTCACCGATCGATATCATCGAAGTCAAACCGAGGAGCGCAGAGACAATGGCAAGAAGCGGACGACGCGAGAAGGCGCTTGAAGGATTTGCCGAGGACTTAGGCCGGCTGCTCGGAACAGCGCAAGCGAAAGCTCAGAGCTGGATAGGACAGCGGCGGACCATCGCGAAGCAGCTACAGGAAATTCGAGACACAGCCTCGAGGTTACTGGCCGAGCTCGCCAACGCATCGATGGCCAAACGCCGGGGCCGCCGGTCCGTGACGGCGGCACTCGACGGCGTGGTCGCGAATGTTCTGCGCCGCAAGCGGAAACTGTCGGCGAAGGCGCGTAAAGCCATCTCCGACGCACAGAAACGCCGTTGGGCGGCTGTGCGAGCCGCAAGCGCAAAGAAATAGGGGCCCATCAATCCATCGCGACGTGGAACGCCGCTTGCGCGCTCGTCCGAGAAGTGGACACTACGAACCGACAGAGCCAATGGGATCGGGTCCAGCCTGCCGAAGCTGGTCGAGCGAGCCGTACAGGCTGGGGCGCCCGAAGCCAAGACGATACAGACCGCCGGAACCCCGCACCAGATCGGCATAGTTTGCAGCAGTTTGTATCTCCGGTTCCGCCGCATAGATGGAGTACAGCGTTCCAGACTGCATCTGCAGACAGCCAACCCAATGAAGCGGCCATAAAAGCGGCCAAACGACCGCCAGACAAGACCTTTGACATCTTCTGAGTATGCTTATATACATACACTTATGAGCGGATCGGCAGAGGAAATCAAACCGGACACGGAAGCGGTCGAAGACAGGGGCGAAGGAACGGCGGAGATGGAACCTCTGCTGCTGTCGGATGGCTCTCAGCACCGTCCGGCGCTCAGCGATATGGCTGTCGAACTGGCGGCCACGTCGGCAGGGTTTCGCCGCAGCCTTCCATCCGGCGTCATGAAGGCGCTGGCGGATCTGGTCCGCGCGATGAACTGCTATTACTCCAACCTGATCGAGGGTCACGATACGCATCCGGTCGACATCGAACGCGCGCTCAAGAACGACTACAGCGCGGATCCGGTCAAACGCATGCTGCAGCTTGAAGCAAAGGCGCACGTTGCTGTCCAGAGCTGGATCGACCAAGGAGGGTTAACAGGCAAGGCGGTGACGGCCGCAGCCATCTGCGAAATTCACCGCCGGTTCGGTGAGCTCCTGCCTCCCGAACTTCTCAAGGTCACGAATCCAGATACAGGCGAAGAACTGCAACTCATTCCGGGCGAAATTCGCAGGCGCGATGTGAAGGTCGGACGGCATTTCCCGGTCAGTCCAGGCGCAGTGCCGCGTTTTCTTGAACGGTTGGAGAAGGTCTATGCGGGTCTCGGACGTTCCGAGACCATTCTGGCGGCGGCGGCCGGGCATCACCGCGTGCTGTGGATTCACCCTTTCCTTGACGGCAACGGGCGTGTGGCGCGTCTGCTGTCGCATGCCGTTCTGCTCGAGTCTCTTCAGACGGGCGGTGTCTGGTCGGTTGCCCGTGGCCTTGCGCGCGCGGAGGGCAGGTACAAAAGGCATTTGATCGACTGTGACGGGCCGCGGCGCAACGATCTCGATGGCCGCGGGAATCTAAGCGAAGAAGCGCTCGCCGAATTCACCACCTTCTTCCTCGAAACATGTCTCGACCAGGTGCGCTTCATGGAAAGTCTGGTGCAGCCGGACCGTCTGCGGGATCGCATTCTGATCTGGGTCGAGGAAGAAGTGCGGGCAGATAGTTTGCCGACCAAGTCGGGAAAGATTCTGGAAGCGGTCCTGTATCGCGGCGAGTTGCCGCGCGGCGATGTCCCGGCGGTGCTGGACACCAGCGAGCGAAGCGCGCGGCGTGTCGTTTCAGCGTTGCTGGAGCGCGGGGTTCTCGTTTCGGAAAGCTCCCGGGCTCCTCTATTTCTTGCCTTTCCCGCGGCCTTGGCCCCGCGATGGATGCCGGGATTGTTTCCCGAGAAGGCCGGGTAGACAATGCGCGCTTTGATCGGAGCCCGCAAACCCTGTGGCGATGTGAATGCGTTCGGCCAAGTGTTACCTATATGCTCGGCGGAATGAACTGTCCCATGTGACCGGAATAGACCGAGTGTGGCTGGTGCGCCCTGCAGGACTCGAACCTGCGACCTCCTGGTTCGTAGCCAGACGCTCTATCCAACTGAGCTAAGGGCGCTTCCGACAGAGGGAACATGTGAGTCTATCACGGGGCCGCCGCCTCACGACAACTCGCAGCGACGGGTCGTGTCTCAGACGGACGCGGCACTACGTGGCATCGGTCGTGAGGGAATGGCTGATGAGGGCGCGCGCCCGAACGCCCGCGACGTCATGACGCCGCTGCCGCTACAATCTCCCTCATGAGCCACGTCGAGCACAAGGCCGGTGCGCCACACGCGGTCCGATGCTTCGTCGTCACTGTCAGCGATACTCGAACCGACGCCACCGACTCGAGCGGACGCGCCATCGTCGATCTGCTGACGGGCACTGGACACCAGATTTCCGGGCGAACCATCGTCAAGGACGACCCGGCGATCGTACGCGGCACGATTGAGCGACAGCTGGCAACGCCAGTAGAGACCGGGCCCCAGGTCATCATCATCACAGGTGGTACCGGCATCACGTCGCGGGACAATACATTCGAAGCGGTGGGCACGCTCCTCGACAAACGGCTCGAGGGCTTTGGTGAACTTTTTCGAATGTTGAGTTACGAACAGATCGGGCCGGCCGCGATGATGAGTCGCGCAACAGCAGGTCTCGCCGCCGGGAGAGTCGTCGTCTCCCTGCCGGGATCCGAAGCCGCTGTGCGACTGGCGATGGAGAAGCTGCTGCTCCCTGAGTTGGGGCATCTGGTGCAACAGGCGATGAAGTAGTTCCGAGAGCCCGACCGGATGGTCGGGCCCACGATTCCTGGCTATGCGACCATTCACATCGACGATTTCCATCGACGAGGCGCGGCGTCGGCTCGTGGACAACGTGCGGCCGATTGAGCGAATCGAGCGCGTCGCGCTCGGTGAGGCCACGGGGCGTGTCGCGGCTGCCGACGTCGTCTCCTCGATCGCCGTTCCTCCATTTGCACGTTCCGTGGTAGACGGCTATGCGGTGGTAGCAACCGACACGACAGGCGCCAGTTCGGCTACACCGATCGCGCTGCAGATCGTCGAACATCTCTACACGGGCCAGACACCGCGCGAGTCGGTTGTCCCCGGCGCCTGCGCCGAGATCGCAACCGGGGCACCCGTGCCAGAGGGCGCCGACGCGGTGGTCATGGTTGAAAACACGATGCCGGCCGGAGTCGGCGCTGTGAACGTCCTCGCACCAGTTCCCTCGGGACAGAACATCGGGCGGCGAGCAGCGGACATCTCCCCGGGCGATCTTGTCGTGCGGCGTGGGGACGTGCTCAATCCCAGCCGGATCGGCGCGCTTGCCGCAGTGGGGTGCGCCGAGTGCGATGTGTACGCGCGGCCGAGCGTGGCGGTCCTCTCGACAGGCAACGAAGTCATCGACCCGGGCGTGCCGCTTGGCCGCGCGCAGATCTACGACGTCAACCGCTTCACCCTGGGCGCGGTCATCACGGCGCATGGCGGTATCCCGCAGCCTCATCGGCCGGTCCATGACGCGGTCGCGGCCCTTGGCTCGGCACTCGACGCCTGTCTGGCGGCCGACATCATCGTGTTTTCGGGGGGAAGCTCCGTCGGGGAACGCGATCTGATCGTCGATGTCGTGGCGTCGCGAGGCCGAATGATCTTTCACGGCATCGCCGTGAAGCCTGGAATGCCGACGGCCTTTGCGCTCATCGGGGACACACCCTTCTTCGGCATGCCGGGCAACCCGACATCGTGCCTGTCGAATGCGTACATCCTGTTGGCGCCATTTCTGCGCGCGACAGCCCGCCTGCCAACCTTTGTACCTCGCACCATGCGTGCTGCGCTTGGGAAGCGGATTGCGTCGCCGGCGGGGCGCCATCAGTTCTACACGGTCAGGCTACGCGACGGCAGCGCGCTCCCCGCGTTCAAGGGTTCCGGCGAGATTACCAGCCTGTCTCAGGCGGATGGCTACATCGAGATTCCGGCCGATCAGACGGGCGTCGAAGAGGGCGCCGTCGTGGAAGTCACGCTGTTCTGAGCCGCGTGTCGAGCGCCAGGGGTGGGCTCTTGCGCGACGAAGAAGATAAGCCTGAGAGCGGCGTGGCTTCCGCACGCGGCGCGCGGGCCGACTAGCGGCGTCCGATGCGGCGCTCGTACTCCTGCTCGAGCACATCGGCTGTGTGGAGATCGAAGCCCGCCGCGGCTCGCGGGTAGGCGCCGCGGAATTCGGTGTGGCAGCGGTAGCAGACGGTCACGAGATCGAGGAAGCGGTACACCACAAAATCCAGCAGCGCGGCGACAGCGAGCACCGCGTATGCGAGAAAGTCGAGCTTGTACCAGTACAACACGGCGCTGATGAGCGCGGCGGCCGCCACGGCGGCGACGCCCACCTTCGGATCGAAATCCTTACGAACATAGAAATCGGGTCCGGAGCATACGGGGCATCGGTCGACCGATTGGCCCGAACGAACCGCGTCAGACAGGTCCAGCGGAATCTCACGACCGCAGCCACCGCATGCGATGACGGCGTCGGCGTCGGCCGCCTGAATCGGCAGACCGGCACCGCAGTTCGCACACTTCGCGAGAATCCGCATCGTCTCGAGACTATTTTCCAGGAAAGAACGACGGCAGCGTGAGATCGCGCATGGTATGGAGGCCCGGCGTGGCAGCGAGCACCTTCGGAATCGCGTTCACGACCAGCGAGGCCGTGGCCACATCTCCGTGAATGCCACCGGCGATCTTCATCGACAGCTTCGGCGACCCATCGATCTCGACGGCATCGTATGCCTCGGGTGCGCCAAGGTACGCCTCGAAATGCAGACGGATCGTCGGCGCTCCCTTCCGATAGCCGACACCATCCTGAATGAGGCCGCACACGTACCCCGGGTCGACAGCAAGGAACTCGCTCGAAATCGTCACCGTGGCGAGCTTCGGCTGAATCTCGTCGGTGATTCGATCGAGCGTCCACCCGAGCGCATCCGCGATCATGGCGATGGACTCGGTCAACCCGACGTGGCGGATCGTCCCCGCCTCGACATTGCGGTGAAACTGCTCGGTGGTCAGGCCGGCCCCGATCTTCTGCTGGAACGGCAGCCGGCGCACCCGCGCATCCTGCACACGGCTTACGAGAACGCGATCGACTCGCTCGCACACCGCCGTCAGCATGATCGGAAGCGCGTCCATGGCGAACCCCGGGTTCACGCCGGTACCGAGCACCGCGACCTTTGCCTTCCTGGCCCACGCCTGAATCTGCCGGGCCTGACGGACATGCGTGTACGTCGGATACGACAGTTCCTCGGTCGTGGACACCACGGGCGTCTTCGACTTGAGAATCGTCTCGAGATCGGGCATCACGGCCTTGATTGAGGAGCTCGTGCAATGCAAGACGACGTCTGGCTTCGCGCCTTTGATCGCCTTGGCCGCGTTGTTCTGAACCTTCAGACCGAGACGCTCGTTGAGCCCCGCGACATCGCCGAGATCACGGCCGACGATCGTGGGATCGACGTCGATGCCCCCGACGATCTTGAAACCAGGCCGCGCGGCAATCTGCCTGGCAACAGCGGCACCGATCGGTCCAAGACCGAAGTGCATCACTCGAATGGGCATGACCCGCAAATTATAGCGCGACGGATGGTGGTACCATCGGCGTCCATGTGGAACGCTTGGCGAGACGGCGTCCGGCGCGTCAACCGCGCACCCGCCGTGCTCGCCGCTGTCTGGCTCGTGACCGCGCTCCTCGCCTGGCCGATCGCGATGTCGAGCCGCATCGACTTCTCGCTGGGTCTGCACGGTTCTGGTGTCCCGCTCGGTTTCGGCGCGCGCCTCCTGCGCGAGTTGCGCGAACAGACCGTCGATCGAAGCGCGGAGTTCGGCGGGGGCATCGCGCAGATCGCGAGCGAACTGGGTGCGTTCATCGACTATGAGAGCCGCTGGATGGTCTCTCTCACGGCGTCGTATCCGTTTCTGGCATTCTGCGTCCTCGCGTCCGGCGGCATCATTGACCGCTACGCGAGAGAGCGTCCCACCGGAACGCACGGCGTGAGCGCAGTATCAGGAACGTTCTTCTTCAGGTTCCTGCGCCTTGGCGTGCTGATGGCGCTCGCCTATGCCATCTGCTTCAAGGCGGTTGGCCGGTGGCCCGGAGCCCTGGCCGCCGTGCTGGCTGCCTTCAACCTCCTGTTCGACTACGCTCAGGTTCGAGCGGTCGTGGAGGATCGACGCAGTATGATCGGGGCCCTTCGCGCCGCGCTGTCCTTCATCCGCCGGAACTGGATTGCGGCCCTCGGCGTGTACGCGCCTCGACTGGGCGATGCTGGCTGCCATCACCGCGGTGTATGTGGCGCTCGGCCCAGGCATGGGTTTCCGGTTCGGCCCGGACCGGCCGGTCGCGTGGACCATCGCTCTCTGGATCGCGATCAACCAACTCTACGTCGTGGCGCGCTTGTGGGCCAAGCTCGTGTTCTGGGCATCGGCCACGGCGCTCTTCCAAAGCCGTCTTGCCCATGCGGGATACGTCTCGAGGCCCCTTCCTGTCTGGCCAGACTCGCCCAGCGCGGAAGCGATTGGCAACTGATCGCGAATGCTCGCAGCGGTGGCTGTCGGCGCTCAGTTGCCGAGCCGGCGGCTATCCAGACATCGGTCTTGTGTGAAAACTGAACGCTGAGCGCCGGCAGCCACTGCCCCCTACACATCGCTGAACTTGTACCCCACTCCCCAGACGGTGAGTACGTAGTAGGGGCTCGCCGGATCCGCTTCGATACGTCGACGAAGGCGCTTGACAAGCGTATCCACACTGCGAACGGTGACGTACGTGTCTCCCCGCCAGATCTTGGCGAGCAGCGCCTCGCGGGTGAAGACAATGCCCGCGTTCGTGGCCAACAGGTGAAGCAGTCGAAACTCCTGGTCGGTCAACTCGGTGTCGCGCCCTCGTACGTGCACGCGCCGTTTCGGCACATCGATTTCAATGCCTTGAATCCGCACGATGCCAGCCTTGAAACTCGCGGCCCCCGTCAGCGTCGAGCTCACGGATTGCCGCGGCCTCCGCAGCAAGGCCCGCACGCGCGCGACCAGCTCACGAACGCCAAACGGCTTGGCCAGGTAGTCGTCCGCACCGCTTTCGAGACCGACGACCTTGTCGGCCTCGTCACGGCGTGCAGTGAGCATGAGGATCGGGACGTCCCGGTTGATCTGACCGTTTCGGATGGCACGGCAGAGCGAGAGCCCGTCCAGACCGGGCAGCATCACGTCGAGCACAATGAGATCGAAACGCTCCGACTCGGCCAGTTCCAGCGCCTGCCGGCCGTCGCCCACACCATCGCACGTGTACCCCTCGTGACCGAGGTGCAGGCACACCAGTTCTCTAATGTGAGGCTCGTCTTCGACGACCAGTACGCGAGTGCCAACGCCTGTCATGGTTTTTTCACCAGCTGACCATCGCTCCGCCACACCTGGTCGGTCCAATCATGTGAGGAAAGCCACATACCGGCCGTTCGCCATCGAACGGCGCTCAAGGAGGAGGAACATGACCAGAACCTCGACACGCTTCGGCACCGGCGTCATCACGCTCGCCGCGATTCTCGGCCTTGCGGGTGTGTACGGTAGTGCTCAGAATACCAGTGGTCAGGATCCGGCAGCCGAGAGACACGCGGGCCCCGGACCGGGAGACCCCGGCGGCCACGGTAGCCTCGGGGAGCCTGGCCGCTTTGGCGCTCCAGATCTTGCGGACGGGCGAGGCGGACCGATGGGCTGGGGCAGCCGCTTCGGCATTCCCCTTGGACGCCTGGGTCTGACCGACGTGCAGCGGGAGCAGGTTCGAGCCGTCATGCAGTCGCACGACGCGGAACTGAAAACGCTCGTCGATCGAGCGTTCGCGGCGCACGAGGCGCTCCACGCGGCGATCGCCGCCGACCCGATTGACGAAGGAACGATTCGGGCGAGAAGCGGTGACGTGGCGGCGGTGGAGGCCGATATGGCCGTCACTCGAGCGCGAATCCGTTCGGAGGTGTTCCAAGTCCTGACCCCCGAACAACGCGCGAAAGCAAGTGATGGTGCAGCGCGTCCGGGCGGACGCGGGCGTGGTCCGCGTCCACGGCTATAGACGGTTAGCGCTCTTCTTCGAGGTCCAGCCGAACGGTGTTGAGGCGGTAGTACAGTTCTTCCAGAAAGAGCCCACGTTCGATCCTGGGAAACAGAGGTTCAGCGCTCGTCGACACCACTTGGACCGTGCCGCTGCCATTCGACAGCGTGAGGTAGTCGAGCAGCGCGCGCTGCCCGTCCGTATCGAGCGTATCCACGGCGCGCACCACGAGGGTGCCGTCGTGGACATCGGGCGGACGTCCGGTCCAGTTCCGAAGGGGCGTCTGCAAACGCTCACACAGGGTCGCGACAACCGCGTCCGTGCGTGCCTCGGTGCCCTCGATGAGTACGTTCGAGCGGGCGGTGAGCACAATCCACCAATCGCTACGCGAGATGTTGAAGTTAGAAAGTCCCTGCATGGGCCGGACGTCGCCCTGCCGTCTATCCGTTGATTGGGAACGCTGACGCGGGCCTCGTTGAAGCACAAGTCCCCCGCTTCTCTGATTTTCTCCGGGATCCGTCGCGCGGTCAAGCGCGTACGCCTACTGAGATTTCTACCCAACATTCATTATTACTTTCGTGATGCACATCTGTAAACTTGCCGTCACACCGGTCCAGAACGCTTGGTCGTGCAATCCTCGTCGACCCCAATACCAAACGGCTCGAACGCTTGGTGGCCGCGCTTCCCGTTCACGATCGCCGGAGTCCTGAACGATTCGAGCGACGCGCCGCACGTCGCGGTGGTCGTCAGTCGGCGGACGTACCGACGTTCGTGTCAGGTGCTGACGAACCGGTGTCCCTGAACTAGTGGCGCGCCCTGGGCAGTTGTCACGCGCCTGTCGGGCGGGGCATTCCGTCTGGCTGCGTTGCTCCTCCCTCGAGGACTCCTGGTGTTTTCAGTCGTCGCGCCTTGCCATCCGGACGCCCCGCTCCGAAATCCGTTATGACAGCTAAGGCGGACGGCCAGAGCAAAGACGGCCGCCATGGCCCTGGCAACGGCAGAGACGGGTGTGCCACCTGGTTGACAGGCAGCCGTGCCCGGGTGTTTACTGCTCATTGAACTAACTAACTAACTAGTTAGTTTGATATGGCCAAACCCCACCGAGCCGCCGACACGCGCACCGCCGTCTTCGAGGCGGCCGCACGGGCCTTCTCCGCCAGGGGGTTCGACGGCACGCTCGTGGACGACATCGCCCGGGACGCCCGCGTGAACAAGGCGATGATCTACTACCACTTCACCAGCAAACTGGCCCTCTACCGCGCCATCGTCCGCGACATGCTGGGCGCCACCGGGCGGGCCCTCAGTGCCGTCGCCGAGTCGCCGACCTCCCCCACAGACCGGCTGCGCCGCTTCATTGCGGCCTTCGTGGAGCTCGCGGACACCCGGCCCTGGTTTCCACCGTTGATGATGCGCGAGCTCTCCGAAGGCGCGCCGCGGCTGGATGCCGCCACCCTCGCGCAGATGCGCGTGGTCTTCGGCGCCTTCCATCGCATTCTCGCCGACGGCCAGAAGACTGGTGAGTTCCGCACCGTGAGCCCCGTGCTCGCGTACCTCTCGGTGCTCGGGCCGCTCTTGATGAACTCGGCGCGTGAGCGCGCGGCCAGCCGCCCCGGCCGGAACCAGTTGCCCATGTTCGCCGCTGTGTCGCACGCCGACCTGACCGATCACCTGCAGCAAACCGCGCTGCGCATGCTGAGAACGAGCTGAGTCATGACGCGATCGTTCAACGTCCTCGTCTGGCTGGCGCTCCTCGCTTCGGCCTGCAACGAGCCGCCTCCGACCGACCGCGTGCGAGCCTCCGGCCACGTCGAAGCTACGGAGACGCGATTGGCGCCAGAGCAGGGTGGGCGCGTGCTCACGCTCACCATCAAAGAGGGCGACCGCGTCGAGCCGGGGCAGGTCATCCTGACTCTCGACAGGAGAGACCTCGAGCTCGCCCTTCAGCGCGCGCGGGCCGACCAGGCGCAGGCCGAGGCCCAGCTTCGTCTGGTTCAGGCCGGCTCGCGGGTGGAGGATATCCGGCAGGCCGAATCTCAACTGGCTGCGGCTCAAGCCGATGTCTCGGCGGCAGGCGCCGAGCTCCGGTCGGCCGAGCAGGACCTCCAACGCTTCGAGATGCTGCTCGCCAACAACTCCGGCTCTCAGAAGCAGCGCGACGATGCCGCGACGCGGAAAGCGTTGGCTGCCGATCGGGTGATTGCCGCGGAGAATCGCGCCAGATCGCAAGGCGAAACACTTGCGCGCCTGCGCGCAGGCGCGAGGCGCGAGGAGGTTGACGTCGCGCGAACCCACGTCGCGGCGGCGGCGACATACATCGCCGTGCTCGAAAAACAAATTGCCGATACGACGCTCGCTTCGCCGGTGTCGGGCATCGTCACGCAGAAGCTCGTCGAGCCTGGAGAGGTGATCGCCCCGCGCACGCCGATCGCCATCGTCGTGGATCTCGATGCCGCGTGGGCAGACGTCTTCGTTCCCGAGCCGACCGTGCCCGCCCTCCGATTGGGTCAGTCGGCCACGATTTTCACCGACGCCGGTGGCAGCGGCATCGCGGGCATCGTCACCTACATCTCGCCGAAGGCGGAGTTCACGCCGCGTAACGTGCAGACGGCCGAGGAGCGGTCGAAGCTCGTCTACCGCATCCGGATCTCCGTGGACAACAAGAACGGCGTCCTCAAGCAGGGCATGCCTGTCGAAGCCGAGATTCCGCTGCAGAAGTGATGGACAACGTACTCGAGTTCGACGGCGTCCGCAGGCGATTCGGGACCGTTGAAGCCCTTGGCGGCGTCTCGTTCGCGGTGAAGCCTGGTGAGATGTTCGGCCTCATCGGTCCGGACGGGGCCGGCAAGACGACCGCCATCCGTCTCCTGTGCGGACTGCTGAAGGCCGATGCGGGGCAGGTGCGCGTGCTCGGTCGCGATCCGGTGAACGAGCATCGCGCGATCACCCAGTCGGTCGGCTACCTGTCGCAGCGCTTCAGTCTCTACGGCGACCTCAGCATCGACGAGAACATCGCCTTCTTCGCTGAGATTCACGGCGTCCGTCACTTTCGCGATCGCCGGAACCGCCTGCTCGAGATGACGCAGCTCCAGCCATTCCGCAGCCGCCGTGCCGATCAACTTTCGGGAGGCATGAAGCAGAAGCTCGCGCTCGCCTGCACGCTCGTCCACGAGCCCGCCGTCATCGTGCTCGACGAGCCGACGACGGGCGTGGATCCGGTATCGAGGCGGGAGTTCTGGAAGCTGCTGTCGCAGTTCCTCGCCCAGGGCATCACCATTCTGATGTCCACGCCGTATCTGGACGAAGCCGAGCGGTGCGGGCGGATTGCCCTCCTGCACGAGGGCCGGCTGCTCGCGCTCGACGCGCCTGGCACGCTGCGCGCGAGCCTGCCTGGCATCTGGCTCGAAGTGATTGTGCCGTCGCCGCGCGAGTTCCTGCCCCGGTTGCAGGACGCCCGGGGCGCGCTTCGGGCGCAGGTCTTCGGCGATCGCCTGCACGTGCGGCTCGACGGAATGGACGTCGAGGCGGGGAAAGCGGACATCGCCGCTCGAGCAGCGGCCGCCGGCCTCGAGTACCCGCGTATTCGCCCGATTGCTCCCTCACTCGAGGACGTGTTCATCGAACACCTGACAGGACCACACGCATGACTCGACCCATTGTCTTCACCGCTTTGTGCACGATGCTGAGCGCCGGTGCGACGCACGTGCTGGCTCAGGAACCGCTGCGGCTGTCGGTCAGCGAGGCCGTGACGCGTGCTTTTGAGACGAGCCACCGGATTGCGGAGGGCCGCGCGCGACAAACCGGCGCCGAGGCCACGGTGCAGGTTCGACAAAGCGCCCAACGGCCGACGGTGTCGGCCTCCGCTGCGTACATGCGCACGAATCACGTCGAGGCGTTCGGGTTTCCGCAGACCGGGGGAGGCTTCCGCATCGTCTATCCTGATGTCCCGGATAACGCCGCCGCCCGAGTGTCGTTGCAGTGGCCGATCTATACGGCGGGGCGGCTCGATGCACTCGAGCGCGCAGCGGCAGCCGAGGCGTCCGCGACTGGCGCCGACATCAACACGACACGCGCTGACCTTCGGCTCGAGGTCGAGCGCACCTACTGGGCGCTCGCCACAGGCAACGAAGCCGTCCGCGTGCTCACCGAGTCGCTCGCCCGCGCCGACGCCCAGGTGCGGGATGCGCAAAACCGGGTCGCCGCGGGTATTGCTTCACCGGATGAGGTCTTCAGTTTCGAAGCGCAGCGCTCTCAGGAGCAATTGCAGCTCATCGAGGCTCAGAACCTGCACGCCTCCGTGCTGGTCGAGTTGCGCCGCCTCGTCGATGTGGCCGACGGCGTGCTCATCGAGCCATCCGAGTCCCTGTCACCAACCGATCTCCCGCCGAGCGCAGAGGTGTCGGATCTGGTCGTGAGGGCGTTGAACGAACGGCCGGAGCGACAGGCTCTGCTCTTGCGTATCGCTGGTGCGGAAGCGCGCGAACAGGCGGCCGCCCTGGCCATGCGACCCACGATCGGAGCCGGTGGTGGTCTCGACTACGCGAACCCCAACGTGAAGATCTTTCCGCGTGAGGCAACCTGGCGGACGTCGTGGGATCTGTCCGTCAATGTCACGTGGCCCATCTTGGACGGCGGCCGGTCGAAAGCAGAGACAGCCGAGGCCAGGGCCGTCGTAACAGCCGCGCGCGAGCGCCTTGCCGATCTCGACGCCATCGTCACCGCCGACGTGCGACAGCGGATGCTCGATCTGGCCTCCGCCCAGGCGGCCGTCCGGGCGGCGGATTCCGGGGTGCGCAGCGCGGCGGAGGCCCGCCGGGTGCTCGCGGATCGCTTCGCGGCCGGCGTGGCGACCAACGTCGACGTGCTCATCGCGCAGGATGCGCTGCTGAAGGCCGAACTGTCGCGAACCCGCGCGCTGGCGAACGTCCGGCTCGCGGAGGCGCGTTTGGCTCGCGCTGTGGGGACACGCTGACGTGGCTCCGGCCATCGACGTCCGCGGGCTCACTCGACGCTTCGGCCAGTTCGTCGCCGTGGACGACCTGTCCTTCGAGGTGGCGCCGGGCGAGATCTTCGGGTTTCTCGGCGCGAACGGCGCGGGCAAGTCCACGACCATCCGCATGCTGTGTGGACTGCTCCGGCCGACGAGCGGCACGGCGCTCGTCGGCGGCGTCGATGTCGCCAAGGATCCCGAGGCGGTGAAGCGGCGCATCGGGTACATGTCGCAGCGCTTCTCGCTCTACGAGACGCTCACCGTCGATCAGAACATCCGCTTCTTCGGCGGCATCTACGGCCTGTCCGGCGCGCGGTTCGATGCGCGACGGCGCTTCGTGCTCGACATGGCCGGGCTCGCGGGCCGCGAAGCGACAAAGACGCGCGACCTGGCGGGCGGCTGGCGGCAGCGGCTCGCGCTCGGCTGCGCCATCCTCCACGAACCGTCGATCGTGTTCCTCGACGAGCCGACCGGCGGCGTCGATCCGCTGTCGCGCCGACAGGTTCTGGGATCTCATCGGGGATCTCTCGCGCGCGGGCGTCACGGTGCTGGTGACGACGCACTACCTGGACGAGGCGGAGCACTGCCACCGCATCGCGATCATCCAGGCAGGCAGGCTCGCCGCGCTCGGAACGACGACGGAGCTGAAGGAGACATTCGCCGATCGTCCGATCGTCGAAGTGCAGACCGACCGGCCGGTGGCGGCGATGGAAGCGCTGGCGCGCCTGCCGGAGGTCGAGAAGACCAGCCTGTTCGGCACGGCCGTGCACGCGGTGCTCCGGTCGGCGGACGCCTCGCCGGCCCGGTTGACCGAGGCGCTGGCGCGGGAAGGTCTGGCGCGTCCTCACCGTTCAGTCCGTGTCGCCGTCACTCGAGGACGTGTTCCTCGACGTCGTCGAGCGGGCGACGGGAGCGGCGGCCTGATGCGAGACCCTTGCCGCGGTGGCGACCAAGGAGTTGCAGCAGATCCTCCGCGATCGGCGCACGCTGCTGATCCTCGCTGTTCTTCCCGGCGTTCTTCCTGCTGCTGTACGGCTACGCCCTGAACTTCGACATCCGCGGGATGTCGCCTGGCGGTCCAGGATCGCGACCGCAGCACGCAGAGCCGCGAACTGGTCTCGGCCTTCGTCAACTCCGGCTACTTCGAGCTCGTGGGGTACGTGGACAGCGATCGCGACGTCGAGGCGCTGGTGGATCGCAACCGATCGCGCGCGGTCCTGGTGATTCCGCCGCGCTTCGAGCGCGACGTCGCAACCGGCCGGCCGGCCACGGTGCAGGTCGTGATCGACGGCGACAACGCCAACACCGCATCGACGGTCATGGGCTACGCCCAGGCCATCGTCGGCGAGTTTGCCGCGTCGACGATGGCCGTCTCGGGCCTGGCCGGGACGGACGGCGAAACGCCTGGCGCCGCGCGCGTGTCGCTGGAGCCGCGCATCTGGTACAACCCGCAGCTTCGCAGCACGCTGTTTCTCGTGCCCGGACTCATCGCCTACATCGCGATGATCACGCGCCGTCGTGTCCACGGCGCTCTCGGTCGTGCGCGAGAAGGAGCGGGGCACGATGGAGCAGATTCAGATGGCGCCGATCGGCCCGGTGTCCTTCATCCTGGGCAAGACGGTGCCGTATCTCGTGCTCTCGTTCATCTCGGCGCTGCTGATCGTGTTCGCGGCGATGCTGCTCTTCGATCTGCCGATGCGCGGCTCGTGGTGGCTGCTGCTGCGGCTCGATCGTGCTGTTTCTGGTCGGCGCACAGGGACAGGGGCTGCTCATCTCCACCATCGCCGCAATCGCAGCAGGTCGCGTTTCAGGTGGCGCTGCTGTCGTCGTTCCTGCCGACATTCGATCCTCTCGGGGTTCATCTTCCCGATCTCCAGCATGCCGGTCGTCATCCAGTGGGTGAGCCGACATCGTGCCGGCGCGCTACTTCCTCGTCGCGCTCCGCGCCATCGTGCTCAAGGGCGCCGGCGTGGAGGCGTTCTGGCCGCAGCTCGTCGCGCTCGGGATCTTCTCGACCGTCACGCTCGGGCTTGCATCCCTGCGGCTGCGAAAAGAATGGGCCTGAGGCGCGTGGCGCACCTGGTGCGGAAGGAGTTCATCGAGCTCCGGCAGGACCCGCGTCTGTTCGGCATCGTGATCCTGGCGCCGATCATCCAGCTCGGCGTGCTCGGGTACGCCGCGACGACTGATGTGAAGGACGTGCCCACGGTGATCGTGGATGCCGATCGATCGGCCGAAAGCCGACGCCTGGTTGATCGCTTCGAAGCGTCTGCGAACTTCAAGATCGTGGGCATGGTGGGGTCGACGACCGACATCGACAAGTGGCTTGACGCGCGGAGATGCGTGGATGGCGCTCACCATTCCGCCCGACTACGGCCAACAGATTGCCGCCCGGCGGCCGGTCGCGCTGCAGGTGGTTGCCGACGGCACCGATTCCAACTCGACGAATGTCGCCATGGGCTACGCCCGCGCGCTGGTGGCGGGGTACGCGCAGGAGCTGGCCGTGGGGCAGGCGGGTTCGGCACGGCCGCCCGTGACGCTCGAGGTCCGCGTCTGGTTCAATCCGCGGCTCGAGAGCCGCGACTTCATGATCCCGGGCATCGTTGCGCTGCTGCTGCTGGTCGTGACGACGAACCTGTCGGCGATGGCGATCGTGCGCGAGAAGGAGATCGGCACGCTCGAGCAGTTGAACGTGACGCCGCTGGCGCGCTGGGAGCTGATCGCCGGCAAGCTGCTTCCCTACGTGCTCATCGGCATCGTCGACGTCGTGCTGGTGCTGATCGTCGCGATCTACTGGTTCGAGGTGCCGATGCGCGGCAGCATCGCGCTGCTCTTCGGGATGAGCCTCATCTACCTGCTGTCCACGCTGGGCCTGGGCCTGTTCGTCTCGACGCATCTCGAATACGCAGCAGCAGGCGATGATGACGACCGTGTTCTTCTTCATGATGCCGATGATCTACCTCTCGGGTTTCGTGTTCCCGATCGAGAACATGCCGCGGTGGATGCAGTCCGTGACGTATCTCATTCCGCTCCGCTACTTCCTGGTCATCGTGCGCGGAATCTTCCTGAAGGGCGTGGGGCTCGAGGTGCTCTGGCCGCAGGCGCTGGCGATGCTCGTCTGGGGCCTGTCAATGCTGACGCTGGCGACGCTGCGTTCCTCGAAACGATTGGGATAGGCCGAAGCTCGTTGAAGGTGCCGGCGAGCACGGATCCCGCCCACGGCGGCCGCCGTGGGGCGACGCGGCCTAGCCGGCAACGCGCTCGACGGAGGAGCCCCGGGCGCCGGGAAATCGACGCCGGGAGCGGCGGGCGCAATATGCAGCGGTTTCGTTACGCGACGGCCAACTGCACATCCAGTTCGCCGAACTTGAACGCGGCCATGAACGCCTCGACGACGTTCGGGTCGAAGTCCGTTCCGGTTCCCTTGAGGATGACGTCTTTCGCGTCGTACGGAGACATGGCCTTGCGATACGGGCGATCGCTCGTCAGCGAATCGTACACGTCGGCCACCGAGATGATGCGCGCCTCGAGGGGGATGTTCTCCCCTCGGGTCGGGTGATAGCCAGTCCCGTCGAACTTGTCATGATGGGCGAGGACAATCGGGATGACGCGACGCAGCGAGCCGCCCACGGTTTGGAGCATTTCCACTCCGCGCCCGACGTGCTCCTGAATTTCTTCGTATTCCTCCCGCGTCAGCCGCGCCGCTTTGTAGAGAAGATCCCGACTGATGTCCAGTTTCCCGATGTCGTGCAGCAGCCCCGCCGCCCGGACGTCTTCGATCTGGTCCTGACTCAGTTTCAGGTGCGCGGCGATCCGTGTGGCATACACCGAGACACGATAGGAATGGTGTTCGGTGTACTCGTCCTGCGAAACGAAGTGCCGAAGGATCATCAGCACGCCGTGATAGGTTTCGCGCAACTCCCGCAACTGCATATTCCGATGCTCGTACAACGTGCCCATGAGATAGGCCGTGATGATCAGCGTCCCGCCCCACGCCGTCAGATCGAGCCACCGCGCCGCTGGCAGCGGCGCGACCGACGCCTGCCTGAAGAAATTTGGAGTCGTTACCGTAAGGAGCGTGACCATGAGGACACTCGCAAACGCCGTCAAGGTGGAGTGACGTCGACCGTAGAAATACGCCGAGGCGACCGTCGGCAGCGTGTAGAAGTAGAGCACCATGCGCTGCGCATCAACCACGACGTTGAGCAGCAGCGCGATCACGAACATCGAGAGAACGAGCCACAATTCCTTGTTGACTTTCTCCAAGTGGCGCATTGCCGTAGATGACATCTCGACGTCCTTTCCTCGCCGTGCAGTCCGGCAGGGCTCTGAGTGCGGCGATTTGCCGGACGGACCCCGGTCCGCCACTGGAGCAAGAGACGCGCCGCCGGAGATGAGAAAAACCGGCGGCACGCTCATTTGCTAAGTGATTGATTTCACGCAGTTAAACGGAGTGCCTTCAAAGCGCCCCGACACGTCCATGTGCCGTTTCGTCACTCGAACGACATTGTTCCGGACTGTTTCCCGTTTGTTGTCAATCGATTACGACATTAAGTGACTTTGAGAGACACCGTTGTCCCGTAACAAGACACCATCAACTTCTGGTGCTCCTCTCGGCGTTCAATGTGTTTGTTCCGGGGCGGTGGCGTGGTCTTGGCTGGGTGCGTAACAAATACGTAAATCAACCCCCCGATCCCGTCGGTCTAGGAAAGCGTACTGCGAGGCGAGGAAGCTCGCGGCGGCAACGAGAAGCGCAAGGTGAATCGGCTCATCCTTCTCCATGTTGGTGGCGGACCCTGTACACCAGCGTGAAGCCGTTCCCGACCTTGCTATCGACCTCTTCGCGTGCTACCAGCTCCCATTGGCACAACTTGGACGCATTCATCCATCCGACCAAGGTCTCAACCGTGTCTGGCGTAAGCGTATGGTAGTGTCCCATTCTCCCCCCGGGCACACCGTCCACGGGATGCGTGTCTATCGTCATGCCATCGTGATAGTCAGCGATGAAGTGTTCAAGCGAGGTCAATTCCCTGGATGTGTCGGCTGGGAGCGCGCCCTTCAGTGGCACGATCATGAACACGTAGCCATTGTCCCTGACAACACGATCCCATTCAGTGAAGGCCTTGACGAGATTTGGCAAGTGCTCCACGACATGGCTGCTGAGCACGAACCCCTGACTTTCTGCCTCGAACGGCAGGTCGTCGGCATAAGCGAAGACGTCCACCCGCGCGGGGTCCATCCCCATCGCCGTTCGTGATTCCCCAGCGTAGAACTCATAGTCATCCGGTGGCGCAATGTTGCGTGTCTGGAGGCCAAATGGGTTGTGGGCCGCGGCGCCGATTTCCAGACCCTTGAGTCCATCCAGGAACTGGTGAGCCAGTTGGTGTTCTGGAAATTTTGTGCCCCTATTCTGGGCTTCTACCCTGACCCGTGCACTCACGGCTGCCGCCTCAGTGAGAATGTTCATGAGCGAGGCGGCCCTGGCGACCGGTGCGTATCGCTCGAGCGCATCGAGCCTGGCACGCTCGCCCATCCGACGGCGTGCCGGCGGATCGGCCACCAGTTGCTCCAATGCTTCAAACCACTCGCGCGGACTCCCCGCCAGGTAACCGTTCTCTCCCGTTCGGATCGCCTCGGCAAACGAACCCCAGCGGCTAGCGACAGTCGGAACGCCCACTGCCGCCGCCTCGAAATACTTCAGCTCACTCTTCGCTGCACAGAAAATATTGCCGACTTCCAGAGGCGCGATATTGATGTCGAACTGCGCCAGCGCCTCTGGCAATTCGCGCCATGGAAGAAACGGCACTCTTGTGATTCGTTCGCTCCACTCATCCCACCGCGCGTCCAGGGCCAGTGGTCCAATAATCCTCAGTTCAGTACTGGGGTACGCACGCAGGATTTGCTCCAGCGCACTCTCGGCATCGGCGAAGTCTCTGTTATGCGTCGGCGTGCCGCTCGCATAGCCAATGACGACCTTGCTGTTTGGGTGGCGCCGGTGACGGGCTGTTTCGGAAAGGTCGATGACTTCCTGGCTGAGCGCGTTGCGGTGCACCCAGGCAGGTTTCCTCAGTTCACGTGCTGCCTGCGCAATCGTTTCACTGGCCCCGAGGACGCCATCGCAGGCCTCAAGGGTTTGTCGAAACCGTCGTATCGCCACACGGAATATCGCCTGTTCGAGAGGTGTGCCCAACTGCAGCGCTTGTATGTGACCTTCCAGCTCCGACCTGAAAATCAAGTCATCGATATCGTACAGGACGGTGACATCGCCCGCTGCGCGTGCGACCGCGACAACTTCGTTGACCAGGGGTCCCCACTGCATGCGGTGAAGGATGAGCACGGTGGCATGAGGCACCAGCCCGAGCAGGCGGGGGTCCGTGAGATTGCAGATTTCGCAGGCCATGCCGGCCAAGGCGAGCTGCTCGCGGGCATGATGACAGCGATAACGCTCCATGTCGCCCATCGATCCGTTGACAATCAACACCCGACCACTCACCCGTGGTGCGGCGTCGGGACGCGGGGTTTCCGGAAGAACCGGCGTCGCTACGACGAGCGTCTCATCCGCCGTGTCAGGGATGGCGTCCGACTCGATGGTGGTTTGTGCACTTCGCTGAAAACGGTCTGCAGCTTGAGGATCGTCTGTCGCATCAGGTTGCACACCGTTCGCGGCCGGTCGCTGTTCAGTCGGGGGGACCCCTCGGTGCACCGGACTCTCTGGACCGGGCTGGTTCGCCCTGCGTGCAGTTTGAAGCGCTCTTACCACCGCCCTTCTGCGGCCGCTTTGTGGCGGAAACAGATGCTCGCTGAGGCGCTTCAGCCAGACCGCTACGCGCCAGGCCCTACTGCGTTCAATGCGACCGAGCCGGTCCCGAAGCGACCGAGCCGTCATTTCACCTTCGGCGATGGCTTGTTCGTGCACAGCCGCACGGGCCAGGAGCGATTCGATGTGGGAGTCCCTGGCGCGGATATGCCCTTCCAGTTCGGCGATGGAATGTTCTCCGCAGGCCACGCGGGCACGCAGCGATTCGAGGTCTGCGTCTCTGGCCCGGATGAGCGTGTTCAGGTCGCCAAGGAGCTCATCCTTTGCAGCGACATGGGCCAGCAGCGACTCGATGTACCGGTCTTTGACCTCGATGTAGCCGTGTAGCGCCCAGACCTGCTGCTCCCTGTCCAGCGTGCGGCCCGCAAGCGCATCTACCACCCGTTCGCTGGTGGCCATCCGACTCTGCAGCTCGAGACTAAGCGAGCGCAGTTCGTGGTTCTCGTGAGCGAGGGACCAGAATTTTCGCTCGTAGCCGCGCAGCACCTGATAGATGGGACCGTGCTGCCTGCGAAAACGAGCTGCCCAGGGCGCGATGAATGACGCGTCGAAATCAATGTCGCGAACGAATCCCTCCGCGGCGAACAGGCCAGCCCAGTAGTCGACCGGCTGAACATTCAAGTGAGTTGTTTCGCGGTAGCCTGAAGGGGTGGACGAAAACAGGATATCGTCGGTCGCCTGGCACAGATTTCGTATCGCGATCGAACCGTCGGGCCCAGAAAGGTGTTCGATCACTTCAATCGAGAGGATGAGGTCGTATCTGCGGGGGAGGGGCTCAAGAATTGACGCGCTCTTGCAATACGGCCTGATGTCTGCCGCCACCTGCCCGATCGCATAGTCCGAGATATCGATTCCGAAAGCTTCGACGCCTCGGTTGCGGAGGGCTTCGACGAGGAATCCCATGGCGCACCCGGCATCAAGCACGGTTCGTGGATCGATGCCGCGGACGATATGCTCGGCAATATGATTGAAGAATTGAAGCCAGCGGGGCGTTCGCTGATAGGCCCCGCCGGCATAGTGCCGGAAATAGTAGCTGTCGTACGTTGTGTCGGTTTCGAGCTCAGCCACGGGCACCTCGTCCGGCTCTCCCCAACGCCAGCGTGCCAGGTCGTTGCAGGGAAATGCGGCTCTGTGAAACGTGCGATTCTACACCAAGCCAGGGGCGCTGACGCGGCCTTGGCACGTCAGTCCAGTCGTGCCTGCTCTTTATCGCGAGGCGACGTGTTTCCTGCCAGCGACAGCCCTGACCGCGTCGACAATGTGTGTGGCCGAGATGCCGAATCGATCGAGCAGTTCCGCGGGTCGGCCGCTGCGGGGGATCTCACGCACCGCGATGCGCTGCACGCGGATGCCCGTGTCGCTGACAGCTTCGGCCACAGCGTCACCGATGCCCCCGGCCGCGTAGTGGTCCTCCACGGTGATGATGACTCCGCCGGCTGTCGTGCCAGCGGCAATCAATGCCTTTCGATCGACCGGCGCCACCGAATAGAGATCGATCACCCGAATCGACCATCCGTCAGCCTTCAGCCGGTCGTGCGCCTTGAGGGCCTCGAACAGGGTGACCCCCGCCGCCACGACGGTCGCGACGTCCTTCCCGCTTTCGCGGAGCACCTTGAGTCCGCCGATGGTGAATCCCTCGTCCGCCGAATACAGCACCGTTGTTTTCGGGCGGCTGGTGCGGATGTAGACCGGCCCGGGATGATATGCCGCCAGGGCGACGAGCCGTTCCGTGCTGACAGCGTCGCACGGGTAGAGCACGGTGATGTTCGGCTGCGCACGGCACATCGCCAAATCCTCGAGCGCCATCTGTGACGGTCCGTCCTCGCCAATCGACACACCCGCATGCGACCCGGCCATCTTGATCCCGACGTTGCTGATGGCCGCCAGGCGGATGAAGTCGGCCGCTCGCGTGAGAAAGCACGCGAAGGTGGACGGAAAAGGAATTGCGCCCCGCGCGGCGAGACCCATCGCGGCGCCGATCATCACCTGCTCTGCGATGAAATTCTGATAGAAGCGCCCGGGCAGGATCTTCTCGAACTTCTCGCTGAAGGTCGAGTTCTTGACGTCCGCGTCGAGGGCGACAATGCGGGGGTCGGCCTCGCCGAGCTTGGCGATGGCCGTCCCATAGGCTTCGCGGGTGGCCACCTCGTCTCCAAGCCGGTATGAGGGCGCAGCGACAGGCTTCGGGGGCGCCGACGCGGGGGGGCGCGGCGCTGGCTTGGCGATGTGCTGCGTAAGATGCACGTTTGCAGAATCTGGCACGGCCTGCTGCTCGAGCTCCAAGAGCGCCCGTTCGAGTTCCTCACCTTTCTTGATGGGCCTGCCGTGCCATCCGTCCTTGCCCTCAGTGAACGAGATTCCCTTGCCCTTGACCGTCCGCGCCACAATCATCGTCGGGCGGCCTCTGGTGCTGCGCGCCTCGGCGAAGGCATCCAGAATTGCGTTGAGATCGTGACCGTCGATGGCGATCGCGTGCCACCCGAATGCTCGCCAGCGGCGGACGAATTGGTCGACGTCGTGCTGCCACATCGTCGTCCGACTCTGGCCAAGGCCGTTGACGTCTGTGATGCCGCACAGATTGTCGAGGCTGTCCATTGCCGCGACGTTGGCCGCTTCCCAGATGGAGCCCTCGGCCGTCTCACCGTCGCCGATGAGGCAATACGTTCGATAGTCCGACTTGATGCGGCGCGCATTGAGAGCCGTGCCGATCGCTGCGCAAAGCCCTTGCCCCAGCGATCCGGTCGCGATGTCGACAAAGGGAAGACGCGGCGTCGGGTGTCCCTCGAGGTCGGAGCCCATCTGGCGCAGATTGAGCAGCTCGGAGCGCGGAAACGCGCCTGCCTCTGCCCATGCGGCATAGAGCAGCGGCGCGGCATGCCCTTTCGACAGGATGAACCGGTCGCTCAGCGGATGCCGCGGATCCTTCGGATCGAAACGCATCTCGGCAAAAAACAACGCCGCGACGAGATCCGCCGCCGAGCAGCAGCTCGTTGGATGTCCGCTGCCAGATTCAGACGTCGATCTGACCGAATCGATTCGCAGCCGCGTCGCGATGTTGTGCAGTCCTGGTATCAGGAAAGAGCGATCCAAACAGAGCCTCCGCGTTGTGGTTCTCGGATTTCAGATTGCAAATTGGGGAATTGCGAATTCTATTGCAGATCGGGGCCAAGCTGAAATCCAATCGCGAACTTTCAACCAGCGACCAGCAATTCCGCTGTTTTCCGGGATTACGGGTGACGCGACAGCGTCAGCCAATCCACGAGCGCCAGCCCGTAGTCGGCCGCCGCGGCGGCGTCGTACTCGCCACGTCCGCCCGTCAACTCGTCCAGAAGGCGCTCGGCTTCGAGCATATAGTCACGATCAGGCGCAATGACGGCGGCTAGACGATAGTCTGCGTTCCTGTGGAGTGCCGCGATCCGACACAGCACACGGATTGCTTCGCAGCAGGAAAGAAAGGGTTCTAAAGTTCCAGGCTCCAGATTCAGAGCAAACCGCATGAGCTCTTCGGACAGCATGGAGTACGGCAACCGGCCGGTTCGCTCGTACGCGTCGAGGAGGGCCGACGCTGTATGGACCTGGTCCGCCAGGTTGTCACGGGCGCTCGCCGGCTCGTTCACCGTATGCGCGACCCCTCGGCCTGGCCGGTACAGCGGGCCGACGATGCGCTCGAGTTCGTCGACGGCATCGGCCATGAGGCCCCGCGTCTCTTCGCGATCGACGCAGATGTCCGAGGCGCGCAGGCAGGCGCCAATTGATCGCATGACGACCGCCGTGACCGCACCCGATCGACACGGCCAGTCGCGTCGAACGCTGGCAGCCAGAGCGGCTGCGGTACTCCGGGGACGCTCGTCCTCGGAAAGCGTCGCGGCGTCGATACAGAGCAGAAGCCAATCGGACCGCCCGGGTTCTCCTGAACCTCGACCTGATGCATCGAGCGCGCGCGCCAGCAAGGGACCCAGGACGGCCTCCAGATTCTGCTGGCCGGTCATAGCATACCGGCGCAGCAGGAACCTGAGAATGGCGGGAGCGGGCGGGCTATCCCGCACGAGCGCTTCGGTCGCGAACGCGATTGTGATCTCGTCCAACCGGTCGAGAATGCCGTCCTGCTGCAGTGCCGCGCGCCTCAGGTCCTGCAAGGGGCCAATTATAATGAGAAGATGTTCGTGGTCCGCTACGTTGCGCTCGCGGCGCTTGCCATCTGGCTGGGTGGCATGATCCTGCTCCTGGCGCAAACGACGGGCACGAGCGTCTTTGCGCCATTTGACGTGATGGCCGCCGTCTTTGGTGCAACTATCATCGCCTGTCTCTTCGTGATGAAGTTTGTCGGCCCGCCGCCTCAGGCGTTTGCGCTCCGGGCGGTGCTCGCGTTTCTGATGACAGCGCTTGCGGTGTACTCGGGCGTGTACCGGAACGCGGCCGCATGGGCGATGGCAACCAGCATCGCCCTCGGGTCAGTACTCCTCGCTTGGTACGCGAAAGAATGACGATCCGATCCCCACGGACCACGTAGAACCCGCGAACAACTGAAACCATCCTGTATGGCACACACGATCACGCTGATTCCCGGAGACGGCATTGGGCCGGAAGTGACCGACGCCGTTCTTCGCGTGCTCTCGACGACAGGCGTCGTCATCGAATGGGAGCGCCACGATGCCGGTGTGCTCGCTTTCGATCGCACCGGTCACGCGTTGCCCGATGAGCTCATTGCTTCCGTTCGCCGCAACAGGGTCGCCCTGAAGGGCCCGGTCACCACGCCCGTTGGGGAGGGTTTCACGAGCGTGAACGTCGGCCTCCGCAAAGCGCTGGACCTCTACGCCAACCTCCGGCCGGTCTGGAACCTCCCGGGCGTCGCCGCACGTTTTCAAGGCGTGAACCTCGTCATCGTGCGTGAGAACACCGAGGACCTGTACGCCGGCCTCGAGCACGAGGTGGTGCCGGGCGTGGTAGAAAGCCTGAAAATCATCACCGAGCGTGCGTCCTCCCGCATTGCCAGGTTCGCCTTCGAATATGCGGGCCGTCATGGTCGTAAACGGGTCACCGCGATTCACAAGGCAAACATCATGAAGCTGAGCGACGGCCTTTTTCTGGAGTCCGCACGCCGCGTGGCCCGCGAGCACCCGGACATCGCGTACGACGAGAAGATTGTGGATGCCGCCTGCATGCATCTGGTCATGACACCGGAGACATTCGACGTACTGGTCATGCCCAACCTGTACGGCGACATCGTGTCGGACTTGTGCGCGGGACTCGTAGGCGGGCTGGGGGTGGTGGGCGCAGCCAACCTCGGTACGGAGACTGCGGTGTTCGAAGCCGTGCACGGCAGCGCGCCAGACATCGCCGGGAAACAACTCGCGAACCCGACGGCGCTGTTGCTGTCGGCCGTGATGATGCTCCGGCACATTGGCGAGGATACCGCCGCGGACCGCATCATGTCGGCGCTCGCGCGCGTGTTCGGCGCCGGCCGCGTGCGCACGCGCGACCTCGGTGGCAGCGCATCGACGCTGGAGTTCACCGACGCGCTGTGCCAGACCGTTAGATGATGCTCGCGGCTCGCGGCTTTATGGGTTCTAGACGTTCTAGGGGTTTTAGAGAGGTTGCAAAGGTTCTAGACGTTTTAGGTGCTGACGAACCCTAGAACCCTGTATCAGTGTTATATTCCGACACGTTCATGCCAGACGACATCGCCCAGGCCGTTCTCGCCCGGCAGGAGGTGGTCAGTTACCTCCGCGGCGACTACGGCGAGCGTGGCAACGAGGCTCGCGAACGCATCAACGGCTACCTCGAGGAACTGCGAACAACACAGCGACACCGGATGTACCGGGCACTCCAGCATCCGCTGTACCCGATTCTGCGGAAGATCGAGCGCAAACACGAGAACCTTCACCACGTCACCAACACCATCGGCAATCACCGGCTGGTCTACGCGTCGAACCACAAGAGTCACACCGACTACCTCGTCGAGCCGCTCGTGCTCGACGACAACGACATCCGCCCGCCGCTCATCGCGGCGGGCATCAACCTCTTTGGCGGGCCGCTTGGCCTGGTGCATCGCCACATCACCGGAGCGATCCCGATCCGCCGCAACACACGCGATCCTGCGTATCTCATCACCCTGAAGGCCTACATCGCGGAGATGCTCAAGGCGCACGACCTCTTCTTCTATCCCGAGGGGGGGAGGAGCTACAGCGGCGAGCTGAAGCCTGCCAAGACAGGGCTGATCCATGCCGCGCTCACGGCCAACCGTCCCGACCTCATGATCGTCCCCACGGCCATCGCCTACGATCTGGTGCTCGAGGACCGCATCCTCGCGCGGCAGCGTGTGAAGAAGACCCAACGCCCATTCGCGCGTGAGCTCGCCGAAATGATCCGCTACGCGGTGGGCTACCGATCCCGTGCGTTTGTGACCTTTGGTGCCCCGATCCCTGCCGGCGACTGTGACTCGCATTCACGTAGCGACGTGCTCGCGTTGACGCGCCTCATCCGGACCCGAATTGGCGCCCTGTACAAAGTCCTGCCAACGGCGGTATTCGCGGCCGCGATGCGGCCATCCATCAGCAGGAAGGACCTTGAATCCCGCATCGACCGCCTGATCGAGGAACTCAATGCGAAGCGCGCGAATCTCGGCGTGATGAGCGGGCGGCAGGCCATCGAGGAGGCCGCCGAGCCCCTCGAAACACGCGGCATCGTCATGCTCGAGCGCGGCCACTTCCGCGTGCGCGAGCGCAGCGTTCTCCGCTACTACGGGCGGACGATCGAGCACCTGCTTCTCACGCCGGGCCGGACGCACTGACCCGGTCAATGTTCCAGACCGCGTCCAAGGCCTTTTTCCATTCCCTCGCGCGAAGTCGTGTTCTGAAAGACCTGGCAGCCAGCCATGGCATGCGGAAGCCGACGAGCTTCGCTCGCCGCTTCATCGCCGGCGAAACCGTTGCCGAAGCCATAGACGCCGCTCGGGCCATCGAGGCGCGGGGCCTGCAGCAGACGCTCGACTATCTCGGCGAGGGCATTGGCACGCTCGCGGCAGCCGAGGCCGCGGCGAACGCCTACCTGCAAGTCATCGACGCCATTCTGGCGTCGAAGATTGGTCGGAACCTGTCGCTCAAACTGACCCAACTCGGGCTCGACGTGGACCGCGCCACGGCCGTGGACAACCTGCGCAGGATTCTCGACCACGCGGAGGGTTTCTTCGTGCGCATCGACATGGAGAACTCGCCCTACACTGACGTGACGCTCGACATCTTCGAAACACTGTGGCTGCAGGGCTATCGGCAGATCGGCGTCGTACTGCAGGCCGATCTCTACCGCACTGAGCGGGACATCCGGCGCATCATCGCGCTTGGCGCCCGGATTCGACTGGTGAAGGGGGCGTACGTGGAGTCGAAGCGCCTGGCGTACCCGAAGAAAGCCGATGTGGACGCTGCCTACTTGCGCCTGCTCGAAGTGCTGCTGCTCGAAGGTAACTATCCCGCCGTCGCCACCCACGACCCGGTGATGATCGACCGCACGAAGCGTCTTGTCGCCGGACACGCCATCGGCCCGGACCGCTTCGAGTTTCAGATGCTCTACGGCGTCCGGCGCGATGTACAGGCCGCTCTGATGAAAGAGGGCTACCGCGTCCGCGTGTACATCCCCTTTGGCCGCCAGTGGTTCCCCTACTTCATGCGCCGTCTTGGAGAACGGCCCGCCAACCTGCGCTTCGTACTGCGCAGTGTAATCCGCGAGGGGTCGTAGGCCCGAGCTTCAGCTCGGGCGTGACACGGATAAGCCACATTCTGACAAGTAGTTACCAGGCCATCAGACCGGCCTTCATGTGCGGAACCCTGCGCTGCCCCTCCAGCGTCTCCTGTAGATATGGAACAACTCTCAGTCACCCGCTGGCTGCGCGAAACCCTGTGCCGCCTCCACGGACACGACCACCTTCCGGAGTTCAGCCCGCGACGACTGTCTCTCAAGTGTGTGTCGTGCGGACACGAATCACCCGGATGGGACCTCACGACGCCGCCACCGGCGAGGCGCGTTCGCGACAACCATCGTGCGCACCGCGCGCCGCTCGGCCCGCATTTCGTCAACGCGAAGCGGGCCGCGTAGGGAACCGCGTCTGTCACGCCCGACCTGAAGGTCGGGCCTACGTGCCATCCCGCCTGCCCTGCCTGCCCTGCCCGCCCCTGGTTGTGTGATTAAGTAGTAGCCGTGTCATCGATCAAACAGAAGGTCACTGCCATTACCGGAGCTTCAGCCGGCATCGGGCGCGCGACCGCCTTGCGCCTCGCACGCGACGGCGCAGCGCTGGCGATCTGCGCACGACGACGGGACAGACTCGAGCAAGTCGCAGCCGAGATTGTCCGCCTTGGCGGTCAGGCGCTGCCGATTGTCGCGGACGTCACGAGCGAGGCCGACATGCAGATGTTCGTGGCGAACACGATTGGGCGCTTCGGCGGGCTCGACGTCATGATGTGCAATGCCGGCTTCGGCATCTACGGGACCGTGGACGCCGTGCCGCCCGCACACATGCGGCAACTGCTCGACGTGAACTATCTCGGCACCTACCACGCGATGCGCGCGGCGCTGCCGCACTTCCGCCAACGCGGCCAGGGACATGTCGTGGTCGTCTCGTCGATTGTCGGAAAACGCGGCATACCTTTCATGGGCGCGTACTCCGCAACCAAGTTCGCCCAGGTCGGCCTTGCCGAATGCCTGCGCGCCGAAATGCGCGGATCGGGAATTCACGTGAGCGTCGTCTATCCCATCTCCACGAACACCGAGTTCTTCGACGTCATGACGGCGATGTCGGGATTCAGGACCGAAGCTGTGGGACCTCGCCAGCCAGCGGAGGAGGTCGCCGATGCCATCGCGCGGGCCATTGCGCATCCGGTGCCGGAAGTCTTCCCGTACTGGAAGGCGCGCGGTCTGGTGTGGCTCAATGCGATCGCGCCCGCGTTCTGCGACCAAGTCGTCAAGAAGTGGGGGCGCACACCTGTCGCCCCCTGATCGGCTCGCCCACGCGCAGGCCATCGCAGCGGCTGTCCGCGACGCGGGCGGTCGCGCGCTCATCGTCGGCGGCTGGACCCGCGACCGCCTGCTCGGCCGCGATTCGAAGGACGTCGACGTCGAAGTGTTCGGACTGCCGTCCGATCGACTCCGCACGCTCCTCGAATCCCTCGGGCGCGTCGAATCCGTCGGCGAGAGCTTTCAGGTCTACAAGGTCGGCGGCATCGATGTGTCGCTGCCGAGGCGCGATTCGAAGATCGGCCGCGGCCATCGAGGCTTCCACGTCGAGGGCGATCCCACAATGACCATCGAGGAAGCCGCGCGCCGACGCGACTTCACGATGAACGCCATCTCGTGGGATCCGCTCTCGGCCGAGTATCTTGACCCGTTTGGCGGCCGCGCCGATCTTGTCAACCGCCGGCTGCGCGTGGTCGATGCGAGGACGTTCGCCGACGACAGCTTGAGAGTGCTGCGCGCCGTGCAGTTCGCGGCGCGCTTCGACCTGACACTCGACGAAGACAGCCGCGCGCTCTGCAGGACGATTCCACTCGACGATCTCCCGGCCGAGCGCGTGTGGGGCGAATTCGAGAAGCTCCTGCTGGCGGATCGACCCTCTATCGGCTTCGCGCTCGCACTCGATCTCGGTGTCGTGGACAGTCTGTTTCCGGAGTTGCGCGCACTCGTCGGCTGCGTGCAGGAACCCGAGTGGCACCCGGAAGGCGACGTGTGGGTGCACACGCTCCAGGTCATCGACCAGGCACGGGCGCGCATCGACGATCTGCCCAGGCCCCAGCAGATGGCCGTCATGCTCGGCGCGGTGTGCCACGACCTCGGCAAACCGGCCACCACGGCGTTCATCGATGGACGCATCAGGTCCATCGATCACGAGGAGCAGGGCGTCGCACCCGCGGCGCGGCTTCTCGATCGGCTGAACGTGCGCTCGCTCGACGGCTATGACGTCCGGCGCCAAGTGCTCGGCATGACGGCGCAGCATTTGAAGCCGGGCATGTGGTTCAAAGTGAAGGAAGAGGTCGGCGACGGCGCCTTTCGGCGATTGGCGCACAAGGTGGATCTCGAGCTGCTGGCACGGCTCGCGAAGTCGGACTGTCTTGGCCGCGATCCGGGCGTCTTCAACTGCGAGGCGATGGACTGGTTTCTCGATCGCGCGCGCGCGCTGGGCGTCGAGCATCGCCCGCCCGCACCGCTTTTGCTCGGACGGCACCTGCTGGAGCTGGGACTGAAACCGGGACCACGAATCGGAGCGATGCTAAAGACGATCTACGAGCAGCAGCTCGATGGATCGGTCACGACCATCGACGAGGCGATCGCCGCGGTACGGCGCCTGATCGGATCGTAGACCGACCTTCCGCTTTCGCGTGACGCTTCGGCAGCCCGTCTTGCCTGCCCTGCCTGCCCAGTACAATTCACCAATGGCCCGATACACACTTGTCTACGGAGTTCGCTTGATTCCTGAAGGCTCGCTGAAAAGCCTCGCGGATGCGAAGATGACGCTTGCCGATGGCTCGAACGCCGCGCTCACGCTTCACACGATCGACGGCACGATCCCGCAGCTGCGGCGCGCGCTCGACCGCAGCCTCGATGCGTTCTTCGATCTGCTGCCCGGAGCGGACGAAGAGGACCTGAACGAGTTTGCGGACTGACGCCCGACCTGAAGGTCGGGCCTACGAATGGCCGCCCGGCGCGAACTCTGACACGCCCAACCCGCAGTCGGGCCTACCAATGGGCCGCCCGGCGACACTGACAGGCACCCGACCGGCAGTCGGGCCTACGAGCGGGCTAATTGCGGGCGGCCCGCCATTCTTCGAGCAGGCGCGCCGCATTGCCTGCAACGGAACGGAGGCTGGGAGTCCATCCGAGCGCCCGGCTGCGCGGACTTCGGACGATCTGGTCCAGGGACAGCGCGTCGGCAACGCTCCCCAGTTTCGCGCGCGCTTCGTCGATCGGGACATGCCGCACATCAGGCCGGACCGGCACGTACGGCGCGATAGCGGCGACAATGTCGTTCACCCGCTCGTCGCCCTCGTCGTTGGCATGGTACACACCTGCCAGCGGCTTCACTGGCCACCAGTCTGACGTACAGGTCCGCCAGGTCCCGGTCGTAGACCAATGGCCAGTGGTTGTTGCCATCACCAACCACCCTGACGAGTCCGTTTGACGCGGACTTGAACAGGTCGCCAACCAACCCGTCGCCCCCCCCGTACACCACACCTGGCCGCACCACAATCGTCCGTACACGATCACTGCCCGCGTTGAGAAGAATGCCTTCGTGTTCGGGGCGCCACGACACGTAAGAAATCGGGTTGAGCGGCGCGTCCTCGCCAGCCGGGTCCGGGGTGCGCCCGAGCACCCACACGCCCGACGTATAAATGACGAATCGGCTGGGCGGCCCGTTTCCGTCGCCGGTACGTCGCCGCTTCGCCGCGCTCAGGAGGACATCGAGCGCAATGCGATCAATGACGGGCCCGCGCCCCGACGCCCTGTCGAACGCGGCGTGCACGTAGCCGTCCTGCGCGTCAGCGGAGGACCGATAGGACTCCGGATCGGCCAGATTGCCGATGACCGGGTGCGCGCCACGCGCCGCGACGCGTGCGGCCTTTTCGTTGTCACGGACAAGTGCCGTCACATCGTGCCCGCCCCGCAAGAGCCCGTCGAGCACTGCGGAACCGATGTACCCGGTCGCGCCCGTCAGGAGGATTCGCATCAGAAGGGCTACAGCTTACCGTAGGGCCGGATTACATCATAATTCGGCTCGTGCGGCGCGACACGCTCATCGACGTCTTCAACGATCTGGCACACACGCGTGGCGACTTCCTTGTCTACGACGACGGCTTCCGGAGCCGCACGTACAGTTACGTGGATGTCGGCCGGGCGGCGCGCGGTTTCGCCGCACGGCTGCATGCCGCCGGACTGCGGAAGGGCGACACGATTGTCGTGTTCTCGGAGAACCGGCCGGAATGGGTGATGGCATTCTGGGGAAGCCTGCTTCGCGGCGTCATTGTGGTGCCGATTGATTATCGATCCTCGCCAGATTTCCTTGCGCGTGTTTCCCGCATTGTTTCCGCGAAACTGATTCTCGTCGGCGAGGACGTACCGCGCCTGCAGGAGCCACCTGCCCCAGTCTGGCCCCTGCATGACATCGACTGGAGTGACACTGCCGCGCCGCTCGATGCGGTTGCCATCGGGCGCGACGATGTCGCGGAGATCATCTTCACATCCGGGGCGACGGCCGACCCCAAAGGCGTCGTCATCACGCACCGGAACGTGCTCGCCAACACCGTTCCCGTTGAACGCGAAGTCCTGAAGTACCGGAAATGGGGTAAGCCGTTCTTCCCTCTGCGATTCCTCAACCTTCTCCCGCTCAGCCACATGTTCGGCCAGGCCATGGCCACCTTCATCCCCCCCATGCTCCCCGGGGTTGTGATCTTCATGCGGGGGTACAACCCTGGAGCGATCGCGGCACTCATCAAGGAACGTCGAGTCTCGGTGCTGGTCTCCGTGCCGAAGGTTCTCGATGTACTGCGAGAGCACGTCATGCGGACGGTGTCCGCCTCCACAGGAGCGCCATTGCGGGCGTTCCCGGCATCCGCCGAAGCAGCAGCAAGGGCGCCTGGCCTCGCCGAAGCCTCAGAGACGCGAAGGCGGCGCGAACATTTCACGCGGCGCTGGTGGCGGTACCGGCGCGTGCACCAGCTCTTCGGCTTGAAGTTCTGGGCGTTCGTCGTGGGCGCCGCGCCACTCGAAACCGAGCTCGAGGAGTTCTGGGGTGAGCGGGGCTTTGCCGTCATTCAGGGATACGGGCTGACGGAAACGGCGCCGATTGTCAGCCTGAACCATCCCTTCGGAACCAAGCGTGGGTCCGTTGGGAAGGCCATCGCGGGGGTCGAAGTGAAGATCGCGCCAGACGGGGAAATCCTCGTCCGTGGCGAGAATGTCACGAAGGGGTACTTCCACGCGACGGAGGAAACGGCGCGCGCGTTTGAGGACGGCTGGTTTCACACCGGCGATATCGGCGAGCTCGCTGCCGACGGTCAGCTGTTCATCCGCGGCCGGAAGAAGGAAATGATCGTCACGCCGGAAGGCTTGAATGTCTATCCGGAAGATGTCGAGCGCGTCCTCAACGCGCTGCCTGGCGTGCGAGAGTCCGCGGTCGTTGGCGCCCCCGTCGGTCCGGATGCGGCCGAGCGCGTACATGCCGTGCTCGTTGTCGATCCCAGCATCGACGCCGGTGCAGGACCCGACGACATCGTACGGGCAGCCAACGCGCAACTCGCGGATTATCAGCGGATTCGTCGCGCGCTCATTTGGCCCGAGCCGGCATTGCCGCGCACCGAAGGGACGCAGAAGCTCAAACGTGCCGCGGTCCGCGAGTGGGTGAGGAGCGGCAAGACGCCGAAGCTCGAGGGAGGGGGCACCGACAGATTGTCGGCGCTCGTCGCGAAGTACGCAGGCCGCTCCGACCTGTCGCCGACAACCACACTCGAAGAGCTCGGCTTGAGCTCGCTCGAACGCATCGAGTTGATGGTGGCGCTCGAGGACGCGTTCCAGACGCCGATCGATGAAGGCGCCTTCGCCGCCGCGCGCGATCTCTCGCACCTGCGCACCCTCGTCGAACGGAGTGCCGCCGCGGACGCGCCAGTGACAGAGCCCGTGGACTTCCCGACGTGGAATCGATCGTGGGCGGCGCGCATCGTGCGGCGCAGCAGTCTGCCCACGTGGATTCTGCCGCTGGCGCGCGTCTTCGCGAGGATCCGCGTGGAGGGGCGCGAGCATCTGGAGAAGATCGATCGGCCGGTGATCTTCGCGGCAAATCATCAAAGCCACATGGATACGCCGGTGATTCTGGCGGCCCTGCCGCCGCGCCTGCGCTATCGCCTCGCGCCGGCCATGGCGAAGGAATTCTTCAAGGCGCATTTCTTTCCCGCCGAGTACGGACGGCGCGCCTGGCTCACGAACAGCGCGAACTACTACCTCGCCGCGCTTTTCTTCAATGCGTTCCCGTTGCCGCAGCGCGAGGCGGGTGCGCGGCGGACGCTTCGCTACATCGGCGAGGTGATCGAGGACGGATTCTCCGTGCTCATCTTCCCGGAGGGCCGTCGAACCGAACAGGGGGAAATCGACCGCTTCCGTCCTGGAATTGGCATGATCGCGTCGAAGCTGGCTGTGCCGGTCATCCCGGTCCGTCTTGAAGGACTGGACACCGTGCTCCACCACACCTGGAAGATGGCCCGCCCCGGCCCCGTTCGCGTCGCCTTTGGCGCGCCGCTGCGGCTCACCGGCGAGGACTATGCCGCGCTGGCGCAGCAGGTTGAGGACGCCGTGCGCACTTTGTAGCTGACGCTCATTGAAAGACGCGGCGTGGCGTCGGGATGCGATGTGGAACGCTGACTCCCGGTCATCGTTTCGCGACGCCCTGTGCTGAGCGCCACGCCTCCGACTTCGCGCACCGGGAAGTTTGGATTTCTCGCTCGCTCCCTGCCGGCAGCCATGGCGACTACTGTCCGGATTCGAAGGACGAGCGATCGCGCACACATCGAGACGGGCGCGAGGCGGCGGACTGACATCGACAGAACTCTCACTGCAGGACGCGTTTCGCCACGCGGGCTGTCCGCCGGACACGCGGCCCGCTTCCCGCGTCTGCCTGCAGCTGCAGTGGGCGTAGACCGTAGACAGGCGGTGTGTCACAATGATTGTTCGGTAACCAACGAGAATTGAAAGGAACGCTGGCAATTTGAGCAAGGACGATCTCATCGACATGCAGGGCACCGTGGTGGCGGTCCACAGTGGGGGCCTCTACCGGGTACAGTGCGACGCCGGCCACGAAGTGCTGGCCCAGCTCAGCGGCCGGATGCGCCGCTTCCGGATCAAGGTTGTCCCAGGAGATCGCGTGACTGTTGGCGTCTCGCCGTACGATCCCGTCCGGGGCATCATCACATTCCGCGCTCGCTAGCAAGAACCGTTTTGAACTCCAATACAACTGCTCGTTCTCATCAGGGTCCCCGCAGGCGGCGACCTTCACACTCCGACCGCACGCGCCACGGACTGGGGCAGGCCGCGCGCAAGGTCGCGCCAACCGTCCCCGCACTCGAGCCGATCGAATGCGACACGACGCCCGTGCCCTTCACGTCCTTCGGCATCGACGCGCGGCTGCTCGAGGGCATCCGCGACCTCGGGTTTTCGGAAACGCGACCCATTCAGACGGCGGTCATTCCTCTGGCACTCACCGGCGCCGACCTGATTGCATGCGCTGAAACGGGTACGGGCAAGACGTGCGCATTCGTCGTGCCCGTGCTGCAACAGATTCTGACCGCCGACGAGGGCCGGCCGGCGCAGGTGGTCCCACCCCCGTCGGCCCAACCCGTTGCGTCGGACCGCAAGAGCCGCGTGCTGGTGCTCGCGCCCACTCGCGAACTGGCGGTGCAGATCGAGGACGAAATCCACGGGCTCGCATACCACACGGCAGTCACGAGCGCCGCAGTCTACGGCGGCGTCGAGATGGGGGCCCAGGAACGCGCGCTCAAGGCCGGTGTCGACATCATCGTCGCAACGCCGGGCCGGCTCATGGACCACATGCGTCAGCAAAACGCCGATCTCAGCGGTGTGGAGCTCCTCGTCCTGGACGAGGCCGACCGCATGATGGACATGGGCTTCTGGCCCGATGTGCGGCGCATCATCACCGCGATCCCGACCAAGCGGCAGACGCTCCTCTTCTCAGCGACCATGCCGGATGATGTCGTGCGGTTGGCGCTCGAGATCGTGCATGAGCCGAAGTACATCCAGGTCGGACACCGCAGCAAGCCGGCGCGCACGATCACGCACCGCAGCGTCGTGATGTCGGCAGGCGCCAAGCTCGACTGGCTCATCGATTACCTGCGGAAACCCGAGGGTCCGGTGCTCGTGTTCTCGCGCACGAAGATCGGCGCCGAGCGGCTCGCGCGCAAACTCTCGGCCTCCGGCATCAAGTGCGCCTCACTCCATGCGGATCGCACCCAGGATCAGCGCCGGATGGCGGTCGAAGGCTTCCGCGGAGGCCGCTATCACGTGCTCGTTGCCACCGACATCGCCGCGCGCGGGCTCGACATCGACGGCATCCACACCGTCATCAACTACGAGCTGCCCGATTCGCCCGATGCGTACGTCCACCGCGTGGGCCGCACGGGCCGCGCGGACGAAGCCGGTCACGCGATCACGTTGGTGACACCGGACGAACGGCATGCCTTGACGTTGCTGGAAAAGGCCGTTGGCGTTCGCATAGAATAAGATTTGGATGTCAGATACGTTCCCTCCGCTAGGCCCGCAGGCTCCCAGAACCCCGCTCGGCGACGGCGTGGCCAAGGCTGGAACCCCGTCGACCCAGTCAACCCAATCGGCTATGTCGGCCACGTCCGCCGCCGAGATGAAATTCAAGTCCTGCCGCTGGCGGCGTCCGCCCGAAGACGGACCCGAGTGCTGCGGGCACCGCGACGTCCTACCGATTGCGGGAACCAGCTTCAATCCCGCTGCATGGTGCCCCGACTGCACGTTCTACAAGCTCCGCCGCACGCCGAAGAAGCGCAGCCCCGACGAATACCGGTACTAGTAGGCCCGACCTTTAGGTCGGGCGCATACGGTCGCTCGGTAGGCGCATGTCCTGGCGACAGGCGAGAACGAGCGCCCGACCTGAAGTGCGAGCCTACTCGGAGAACTCCCGCGCGAGCTCGACCCACTCGCCGTTCGGCGCCAGCTGCTGGTAGGCGCGCCAGTGCGGCCGCGCGTCGGGCGACAGTCCCATCTTTTCGTACGTGACCGCCAGATAGAAATGCGCGTCGGCGTACTGGGGGTTGAGGCCAATCGCCTCGCGGTAGCACGCCTGCGCTTCCGCGAAGCGGCCGAGGTCGTGATAGATGTTGCCGAGATTGAAATGGGCCTCGAAGAAATTGGACTCGAGGCCGATGGCCCTCTCGTAGAGCGCCTGCGCCTCGGCCAGTTCGTCGCGGCTGTAGTGAATGTTCGCGAGGTTGATGAGCGCGGCGACGAGATACGGATCGAGTTCGAGTGCTCGCCGATACGCTGCCGCCGCCTTCTCCAGCTTCGCACCATCGCCATCGTCGAGCCCATCATCGAGCAACGACGCCGCGCGGAAATAGTCTTCCGCGAGCGCCGTCTCGCGAGCGCCGGCGGGCGGCATCTCAGCCCGGCCCGACGCTCCGGAAGGAGCCGGCATCCGCCGCTTCAGCGTGAGGATCTTCGCCGGCGCGACGTCGAGCCGGAAATCGAGCGTCAGCTGCCCGGCGCGCGATCGCACGGCAGCCTGTGCGAGGGTTCGAAACGATGCGCCCCGCTCGAGTCCGTCGTTGATGTGCTTGATCGTGGCCAGGTCCTGAAACGCGAAGAATGTATCCGCGTTGGTGCGGAGCACGGGTCGAATGACCCCGCATTTGACCAGGTACCGCAGGTGATCCTCACGCAGCAGGCGGTAGCGGGCCAGCAGATCGCGCAAGGAGTGGTACTGGCGCTTCAGTGCATCGCGCGTGGGCATGCCCGCCAGGCGGCAGAATGCTTCTTCGGTGAGAACGTCGATCCGCGCGGCGCCCTGGGCAACCAGATCCTCGGCGCGCTTGAGTTTGTTGCTCTTGTCGCGCTCTGCGCCCTGACCGAACCCCTCGGCGCCGACGACCACCATCGTCGTTTTCGCGTTCACCTCGTCTGCCGTGACGCCTCCGAGACGAGAGACCACCGCGTGCGCGTCCTGGCGCCGAAGCAGACTCAGTTTTCCCGTGAACACGACACGCTGTCCCGCAAGTGGGAGAGGACCCTGAAGGCCGGGCGAGGGTACTGGCAAGCAGCCTCCGAGTGGAAACGCTCCGAAGAACGGACATCAAGATGATGGAGAATCGTGCGAATGTCAATCCCCATGCTTCTGGCCGGCGACATCGGCGGCACCAGAACGCGCCTCGGTCTCTTCGATCCAACGGGCACTCGACCGCAGCCCGTCGTCGTCCGTGAGTTCTCGACGCTCGACTTCACCGATCTGGTGGCAATCGTGTCGACGTTCATGCACGATGAGCAGACGCGCTGGGCGTCCGTGCAGTCGGCGTGCTTCGGTGTCGCGGGTCCGGTGGTGGCCAATGCTGCCACGTTGACCAACGTACCGCTGGCGTCTCGATGGCGCCGAGATCGCCACCGCGTTGAACATTCCCCACGTATCGATTTTGAACGACCTGCAGGCAATGGCCCATGCAGTGCCGGTCCTCCACGGTCGGGAACTGCACGTTCTTCAGGAAGGGACACCGGTGCCGGGGGGAACATGGCGCTCGTCGCGGCCGGTACGGGGCTGGGTGAGGCGCTGCTTCACAATGTCGATGGACGGTTCATTCCATCGCCATCCGAGGCCGGTCAGTCCGATTTCGCCGCCCGTACAGAGCGGGAGATCGCGCTGCTGCAGGACCTCACGCGGCGATTCGGACGCGTGTCCGTTGAGCGCGTCGTATCGGGCCCTGGTCTTGCGAACCTGCATCGAATCACGCACAGTGCGCCGTGCCGAGTGCTCCAGAGCGCGGAAGATCCGGACGCGCCGGCGATCATCTCGGCGGCCGCCATCGAGCACCGCTGCCCGGGCTGCCACGGCGCTCTTGAGATGTTCGTCGAGGCGTACGGGGCCGAGGCAGGTAATCTGGCGCTGCGCACGGTTTCGACCGGAGGGCTCTTTGTCGGGGGGGGCATCGCACGACGAATTCTGCCCGCCCTCGTCGACGGACGATTCCTTCGAGCGTTCGCGGACAAGTCGCCATTCGAGAACATGCTGCGAAGTATGCCGGTCAAGGTGATCCTGAACGATCTGGTCGGCCTGTTGGGTGCGGCCGTTCATGCGGCGCGGGCCATGGGTCGTAGGCCCGAGCTTTAGCTCGGGCGACACACGCACACGCCCGACCTGAAGGTCGGGCCTACGGCACTTCTCGATGCCCGACCTGAGCATCTGGCCTACGGCACTTCTCGATGCCCGACCTGAGCATCTGGCCTACGACCTTCTCCCCATCGTAGGCCCGGCCTTCAGGCCGGGCGCACAGGGTCACACGCGTGGTATCGCCTGACCCGCCAGCAGGTGATCCAGCCACAGACCTGACAACTTCTCCTGCACGGTGTTCTGACGCAGCCGCGCCGCCAGATTCGGGAAGTCGACGCGGTCCATGTCCTGATCCTGGTTGAAGCAGGAGAAGATGATCGTCTCCATGCCGGTCGCCGGATCCACGTGCTTCTGCAGACACTGCGCGCACACTTCCTTCATCATGCACTGCATCGGCGAGTTGATGCTGGCAATGCCGACATGGTCGGCCTTGAGGTGCGCTCGCGAGCACGCCGTGCCGCGCCGCCTTCACCGCGGCCATCATGCGGTCGGATCCGATGGCGATGATGCGATCGACCGTGTTGAGCGGAACCAGGGGCGTTCCGAGTTCTCCGGCCTGATACGCCAGCATCGCCTGCACGATGTTGCCGCGGAAGTGGGCGTCCTGCGGACGGCCCGGAGAAATGGCCGCGCCCATGTCCGTGCTCCAGATGACCTGATCGGTGGCTGCTTCGATCTCCTCGCGCTTGAACAGGTCCTCGCCCTTCTTGTATCCGGCAAAGTAGATGACGTTGTTTCCCTGATCGCGCATGGCCTTGGCGATCGAAAACAGCACAGCATTGCCAAGCCCACCGCCAAGCAGCAGCACGTTCTGGTGTTCAGGAATCTCAGTCGGCGCACCGGTGGGTCCCATCACGACCACCGGCTCGCCCTTTCGCAGATACGCCACGAGCCGGCTCGAGACGCCGAGTTCCAGCGCGATCAACGAGAGCAGCCCTCGTTCCCTGTCAACCCACGCGCCAGTGAGTGCGATTCCCTCCATGAGCAACGGAACGGACGCCGCGCCCTCGCCCACGCGCCGGGCGACCGATTCGTAATTCTGCAACCGATAGAACTGGCCTGGGTGAAAGTGTCGCGCGGCCGCCGGTGCCTTGACGATCACCTCGACGATGGTCGGCGTGAGACGCAGGACCTCTTGAACGCGCGCCCCCAGATCGTCGTCGAGCCTGGCGACGAGCCCGCTCCAGGCGCGATCACGATCGCGCTGCTGCTCCGGATCGAGCGTCTTCAGACTGGCGGCGAACAGCTCGACCACCTTTGGGTAACCATCCTTGGCCGAGGCCATGGCTTTCACGACGTTGCCGGCATACCGCGGATGGTTGTCCCCGTAGTAGGTCACGAACCGGCCGCGGTGCTCGTAGGATGTGAAAAAACCGTTCGCGTCCGGCGTCAGCTCGAACATCGTGTCCGACGGCGTCTGGACCTTGACGACGCTGTGGGGCTGAAAGAACTTTCCCTTCCGGTCCAGCTGAAACGTGTTCGGGGCTTCCTTCTCATAGGTGATGTTCGGCGACGTTCCCGCCGCCACGAGCACCGTCCTTGCCGGCAGCGTGACGAGATCCTGGCCTCCGCTCTCTGCCCGTTGCCCTCCCTGCCCTTCCCTCTTGAACACGACCGCGCTGACGGCACCGCGTGCGTCCGGCACCGCCTCGAGCGGATTCACATTCTCAATGAACGCGATCCCCTCTTCGAGCGCCTTGATCACTTCTTCGTGGTTGAGCCGGTACGCCGGTGAATCCACCATGCGCTTGCGGTACGCAATCGTGACGCCCCCCCACGATCGAACGAGCCGAACGAAATCGGGCGCCTTCCCGGACGCGGCAGCGCGCACGCGCTCGCCCAGGATCGCCTCGCCGTGGCGTCGGTACTCGTCGAGCAACTCGAGTTCCTCCGCATCGTAGAGCGCGCGGAGCCGCGGCTCGCCCATCTCCGCCGCCAGCGTCTCGTACCGTCGCATGGTCTTCTCGACCTGGAGCGGGTAGTACGCCATGAGTTCCGTCGCCGTGTCGATGGCTGTGAGGCCGCCACCAATCACCACGGCCGGCAGGCGCGCCTGCAGGTTCGGCAGCGCCTCGCGCTTGAACGCACCGGTGAGCTGCAGGGCCATCAGAAAGTCGCTGGCCTTCCTGATTCCGCGTATCAGGTTGTTCTTCATGTCGATGACGGTGGGTCGTCCGGCACCGGTCGCAATCGCGACGTGGTCGAAGCCAAGCTCCCAGGCGTCCTCGATGGGTAACGTGCCGCCGAAACGCACACCGCCGTACATCTTCAGTCCCCGGCGGCGCGCCAGCGTCAGGTGCAGGAGGGTCAGAAAGTTCTTGTCCCAGCGCACGGTAATGCCGTACTCCGACACACCGCCGAAGCCTTCGAGCACGCGTTCGTCGAGCTGACGGTAAATGCTGCTCCAGTCCCGAATCGGAAGCGGCGACCCGGTGTCGCTGCCGACCATCGGGTCGGGCAGGGGCTCGATCTTCAAACCATCGATGCCGACGACTCCGAATCCCTCGTTGACCAGATAGTGGGCAAGCGTATAACCGGCTGGCCCCAGCCCGACGACGAGGATGTTCTTCCCGTTGTAAGGAAGGGCATAGGGCCGCCTGACATTGAGAGGATTCCACCGCGTGAGCAACCCGTAAATCTCGACGCCCCACGGCATGTTCAGCACATCGGTGAGCACCCCGGTCTCAATCTGCGGAATGTTCACCGGCTCTTGCTTCTGATAGATGCACGCCTTCATGCAGTCGTTGCAGATCCGATGACCGGTGCCGGGGCACATCGGGTTATCGAGCGCCACCAGGGCGAGCGCACCAATCGCATCTCCCGCCTTGCGCAACATGTGCATCTCGGAAATCTTCTCGTCGAGCGGACAGCCGTTCAGCTCGATGCCGAGCGGGTTCACGGCCACCTTCGGCACGTGTCCGGCAGCTGCGTCTCTGGGTGCGGGTTCGAAAAGTCCTTTCGAGCACGAGTCCTTCTCGCGCTCGTGGCACAGCACACAGTAGTGAATCTCGCTCAGTACCTCGCGCGATCCCATGCGGGTGTCCGTCAGCTTGAAGCCGTCCCGCCTTCGGAGCCTGACGTCGGGACCGAGCATGGATTCGGGAAGCTCCGGCCTCGGCCGCTGCACCTCCACGAGACGCCAGTAGTCGAGACTCTCAGGGAACCGGAACGACACCCAGTGCCGATAGTCTGGATGGTGCAGACGGGCCGCGCACCATCGCTTGAGGCTGTCGAGCTGAACCTTGGCATCGGCGTCGCCCGCTTTCTCGCGATCCAGCAGCGCGCATCCGGCACGTGCCATCGCCAGCTCCATGTCGGTCTGCGAGGGTTGAATCCGGACATGACGGACCGCCATCGTCATCGACTCGACCACGGCATCGTCCTCTGGCGTGGAGACGATGTGAGCGCCAGCCTTGAGCAGGGGCAGCACCCGCCGCCGCACGAAATCCAGTTTGAAACGGAACAGCTCGTCCTGTGCACGCGTGGCCTCGTCGATGGCGGCGGCCGCCGGGCCCACCTTGAACAAGCGGGTGACGAACCGGCTCACGTGGGGGGCCATTGCCACCAGGAGATTCGAGAGCGCGAGGGCCGACCTCGGCATATCGGGCGCACGCCGGTAGGCGTCCCAGTCGCGCCAGAACGCCGGATCGGCTGCCCGGGTCACTTCGCAGAAGTGGTCGTAGAGTGACGCTAACCGTTCAGGTTCATGCAGGTCCGCGAACGTGAAGCCGGCGACGCCAAGCACAGCCTCGGCCGACACGGGGGATTGGGTCTCGGTGTTTTGCATAATGGAGTGGAGAAAGTGTACCGCTAGAATGGTCTCATGCGATCTGCAGTGGTGACTGTACTTGGATGCACGGTGCTTGCCACGGTTCCTCTCGTCTCGCAGCGGGCGGTCCCGCGCCCATCGCCGGCACCCGGTCGGGCGGCTGCAGCGCGCGTCGAATCGGCGGTTCCCTTCAAAGTCGGCGAAACGCTGACCTATGATGTCTCATGGTCGTCATTCCTCGTCGCCGGCACCGCGGTGACGAGCGTCAAGGAAAAGAAGCCGTCTCTCAACTCCACGGCCTACTACGTCGTCGTCGAGGGACGGCCTGTTCCGCTCGTCGCGCGGCTCTACTCCATTTACTACAAGATGGATTCGCTCATCGACGCCTACGGGCTGCTGTCGCAGAGCAGCTCGCTCTACACCGAGGAAGGCGGCGCCCGGCGCACGACGACGACCAGGTTCGACCGGGGGACACGGCGCGCTTTCTTCGAACACACGACCACTACGACGGTCTCCGACTGACATCCCCGTCCCTCCTCAGACGCAGGACGGCCTGGCCGCCTTCTACTCGCTTCGTGGGAGAACCTTCCAGGCTGGAGAGCGCCTGACCATCCCGGTCGCCGACAGCGGCTCACTCTACACTACACAGGTTGAGGTTGCCGCGCCAGAAACGGTCAAGGTCCCGTTGGGACAAGTGAGCGCCTGGAAATTGAAGGTGGCCATCACGGATACTGCGAACCAGCCTGTCTGGAAGGACATCGCCCTCTGGATCTCGAACGATGCGCGCCGGCTGCCGGTCAAGATGCAGGCGGAACTGCCGATGGGCGCGTTCGTGCTCGCACTCCGCGAGGCGCGGTAGACGCGACAATCGGTCGGACTGTCGGCCGCGACCACCGCAGAGATTGCGATGCGCGGCGAGGTTATTTGAACGGCTTCCCGGCGAACCCAGCGGCCTTGGCGGCGATCGCGAGCGATCGTTGCGCGGCCCTGCTCGCTCGGAGAGATGCGCTAGAATTGAATCCGACTGGCTCGTCATTGAAGATTACGTTGAACGGCGACTCATTCGAGGTCGCCGGCCCTCTGACAGTGAGCGCGCTGCTCGCGCAGCTGAACATCGACGCACGCCGCGTCGCCGTTGAACACAACCTCGTCGTCCTCAAGCGCGCGACATTCGACAGCACCGAGGTCCGCGAAGGCGATCAAATCGAGGTCGTGAACTTCGTGGGCGGCGGATGAGGGACACATCGAAGCGAGCACCTATGGATCAGCTTGTCATTGCGGGAAAGACGTTCTCCTCGCGGCTCATCGTCGGCACCGGGAAGTACTCGTCGCCGGCGGTGATGGTCAAGGCGCACGAGGCCTCCGGCGCCGACATGATCACGGTTGCGGTGCGCCGCGTGAACATCTCCGATCGGTCGAAAGAGTCTCTGCTCGACTTCATCGACACAGGGAAGTACTTCCTGCTCCCGAACACCGCCGGGTGCTACACGGCTGACGAAGCCGTGCGGACGGCGCGGCTCGGTCGGGAGGCGGGACTGTCGAACTGGGTCAAGCTGGAGGTCATCGGCGACGAGCGTACGCTCTTCCCGGACAACACGGCGCTCATCGAAGCCACGCGCACGCTCGTGGCGGAAGGGTTCATCGTGCTCCCTTACACAACGGACGATCCGGTCGTGTGCCGCAAGCTCGAGGATGCAGGCGCTTCGGCCGTGATGCCGCTCGGCGCGCCGATCGGATCGGGACTGGGCATTCAGAACGTCAATAACCTGCGCATCATCCGGGAGTTCTCGCGCGTACCGATGATTGTCGACGCCGGAGTTGGCACGGCGTCCGACGCGGCGCTGGCGATGGAGCTCGGCGCCGACGCCGTGCTCATGAACACCGCCATCGCCGGCGCCGAGGATCCGGTCGCGATGGCCGAGGCCATGAAGCTGGCCGTGCGCGCCGGCCGGCTCGCGTATCGAAGCGGACGCATTCCCCGAAAGATGTATGCAACGGCGAGCAGTCCGGTGGAAGGCCTCGTCGGCCGGTAGGTCGATACAGTCGACGCCCGACCTGAAGGTCGGGCCTACGAGCCCGTGAATAACGGCTACGAAACCGCAACGAGCGGCGTGAGACCGACGTTGAGTCGGGCCAGTCGCACGTTGTGCTCGGTGCACAGCTCTTCGAGCTGACGGAGACGGGTGACGTTCATCAGGCGAGCGCTGATCACAATCGCGTCCACCTCCCCCCGGCGAATGAGATTGACCAGATCTTCGTACCCGCCCAGAACCACGTATCCGTGAAGACGACGCTGGTGGGTGCCCGGATCGTCATCGACAAACCCCAGCAGCCGGTAGTTCTCGACGCGGTCGTTCAGCAGTTCCCGCACCGCGAGGAGGCCGCCTTCTCCGGCCCCGTAGATCACGAGCCGGGTGCCGTCCTTGCGCCGGCGGCGCGCGAACTCGCTGATCAGCCGGAACGACGCGCGTGACGCGATCATCATCAGCATGAGCAGGGCGCTGTAGATGATGAATACGCCGCGCGAGTACCTCTCGAAGCGCGTGAGATACAGGATGGTCATCATGGTCGCGACAGTCCCGCCCAGCACAGCCTTGGCCATCACGACGCCGTCCATCAGACTGAAGAGTCGCCACGTCCCCCGGTAGACCCCCGCGATGAACATCGCCACCATCTGGAGCCCGAGAACGATCGGCAGCGATTTGAGGAATCCGGGGAAGAACACGTTCAATGCCGCGTCGCTGAACCGCAGACGATAGGCGCTGTAGTAGCAGAACGACACGAGGCAGACATCCAGCAGCACCTCCGCGACCCGCCGCTTGTACATGAATGCGATCGCGAGGGGTGTGATGTTGCGCTGCCGCAACTGGGGCGCGTCGGCATCCTCGTACACGCGGACGTGCGCGAGGTATACGGCGAAAATCACCATCGCCAGCACGAACGGCGCGACGAGGAGGCCCGACCACTCGAGGCTGACGCGCCGTACGGCAATCCCCGTCAAGCCCGCCAGTACGGCGAGCGCCCACAGGATCGCCACCGCGGACCGCTCCGAAAACCCGATGGCCACGAGCCGATGCGAGGAATGATCAAGGCCGCCCTGTGCGGCCGACCGTCCTGACAGGAGCCGGGACACCGTCACGAGCGTCGTGTCGAGAATCGGGATCAGCAGCACGAGGACCGGTGCCAGCACGATCGAAAGCACTCCCGACTGGCTGTGCGGATCCGACGCGACGGCAAGCGCCAGGGCCGAGATCATCAGCCCGATGAACAGGCTGCCGCTGTCGCCCATGAAGATCGACGCGGGATGAAAGTTGTAGACGAGAAAACCGGCAACGGCGCCGAGGACGAGTGCCAGGTACCGCGCTTCCGGGCCGGCGCCGGAGGACAGGAGCGCCGCGAGAATGAAGCTGCCCACAATGAGGGCGATGCCGGCGCACAGCCCGTCCATGTTGTCCAGGAGGTTGAACGCATTCGTGATGCCGACGATCCAGAACAGCGTCAGCATGATGTCGAGCGTGAGCGACGAGCTCCACCGCAGCTGGAAGCCGAAAAAAATGAGAATCGACGCGAGGCCGATGGCTGCGACGAACTTGGTCGCGGGCTTGATGGAAAGCACGTCGTCGACGATGCCGACGGCGAACGCCAACCCGCCGGCGACCATCAGCACGGGGAGCCGGCCGACCCCGCCAAACACGACGGCGCCAATGAACACTGCGGCGACAATGGCCACACCGCCCGATTGGGCAACGGGACGGCCGTGCCAACGATCCTCGCGGGGCCGAGCGACGTATCCGAATCGGAACGCGACCAGCCGTAACACAGGTACGAGCGCGAGGGAGACGGCGAAGGCGAACAGGAACGGCCACGCCACGGCGGTGGCTGCAGACACGACAGACAAGACGGGCCATTCTACCAGTGAGGCGACGGCTGTATCACGCAGGCCCGCTGTATCACGTAGGCCCGACCTTTTAGGTCGGGCGTGTTCCCCTCACGAAATGGCAGCGGAGTAGCGCGAAAGATACGGCGCGGTAACGCCGCCTGTCATCGCCCGCCGGATCGTCCTCGCATCCGCACGGCGCGTCCTTTGTACCAGCCGACGGCGCTCGAGCACCGGCGCGAGGCCGCGAAGTGCATCCAGCTTGGCCTTCCAGACCACCCTGCCCTGCCCCCGAAACGGGTAGTAGAACAGGGCGGCGAGGTTCAACGCGAGGTGCTGCGGCAGATACAGCCAGAACAGCTGACCCGGCATGTCCTTCACGAATGTCCACACGGCGTTCCGCTCGCCGTGATAGACCGCGAAATCACTCCGGTATCCAGTGAGGCCGGAGCTCACGTGCTCGACGACCGCCGATGGGACATAGATACACCGGTGCCCGCGCAGCCGCAGCCGGAAGCCGAGGTCGACGTCCTCGAAATAGCAGAAGAACTGCTCGTCAAAGCCTCCCACGTCTTCGAACGCCTCCCGACGGTACAGGGCCGCCGCGGCGCACGGCGCGAAGACCTCGGCGTCGGCCGCCGGCCATTGAGCCGCCGGCACACCGTGGCCGTTGCGCCAGGCGCGCCCCGAAACGTGATAGCTGTCGCCCGCGCCGTCGAGGACCTCTGGTGCGGACTCCAGTCGCATCTGGCTCGCAAACGCCGCCGCCGTCGGGTTGAGGTCCGCGGCGTCCACGAGCGCCTCGAGCCAGCCGGGCTCCGCAAAGGCGTCTGGATTGAGGAGAGCAAGCGCATCGAAGCGGCGCGCAGCCCGGGCCGCCAGATTGTTCGCCCGGGCGAAGCCGACATTCGTGCCGAGCCGAATGAGCTCAACTCGACGCAAGGCGGCAGCGGCCAGTTGCAGGGATTCGTCGGTGCTGGCGTTGTCGACGACCACGATGTGATCGGGACGACGTCGCTGCCGATCGAGCGACTCGAGACAACGTTGAAGAACACTCCCACCATTCCAGTTGACGACTAGAACGGCGATTGTCATGATGATGGGAGAAATTTCTGGGTGAGCGTGTAACTGAGCTTACAGATCTGTACGGGATGGCTACAGATGACCTTGAAGCCCAAGTGGTTGGCTTCTGTTAACCTCAAATTCATCAACGACTTCGCCATGCGCTCGTTAGCAGAAAGGCGCGGCACGAGGCTTGCCTCTGAGCACAACATGTGCCGATCCATCGCGAAGCTTTCTGGTCTGTGTATTCTCTTCCTGTTGGTCTGGGCTGGTGCGGCGCACGCCGCCAGTCTGACGCTCGCATGGGATGCCAGCCCGGGTGCCACAGGTTACACCATCTACTACGGAACCCAATCGGGCGTCTACACCAGCTACCTGAACGTCGGTAACCAGACTTCGCGTCAGGTCACCGGGCTCATCGACGGCATCCCCTACTACTTCGTCGTGAAAGCGTACAACGCCTTCAACATGGAGAGTGGTCCCTCGACTGAAGTATCCCGGCGCGTTGGCGTTCCGATTTCGACGGCCGGCGACTTTGACGGCAGCCACGCTGCAGATCTCACGGTGTACCGTCCCTCGGATGGCAACTGGTATACCAGGTTCAGCGGAAGCGGCGCCGTGTCTGCCTCCCACTGGGGGGAATCAACGGATCTTCCGGAGCCTGCGGACTACGACGGTGACGGCAAGATAGACATCGCGGTATTCCGACCTGCGAACGGCACGTGGTACGTTGTGCCTTCGAGCACTGGTGCTCCCTATGCGCTTGCTTGGGGCAATGGTGCGGACAAGCCGGTGCCCGGCGACTACGATGGCGACGGCAAAGCCGACCTGGCCGTATTCCGGCCGTCCAATGGCACGTGGTACGTGTCTCGGTCGAGCAACCCGGCCTCGCCACTGGGTTATCCATGGGGGAACGGGGCCGACAAGCCGGTTCCCGGCGACTACGACGGCGACGGCAAGACCGACGTGGCCGTGTTCCGCCCGTCGAATGGCACGTGGTACATCGTCAAGTCAAACACCGGCGCAGTTGTGGGAATCCCATGGGGGAACCTCGCGCGACAAGCCGGTTCCCGGCGACTACGACGGCGACGGCAAGACCGACATCGCCGTGTTTCGCCCCTCCAATGGCGTGTGGTACGTTATCCAGTCGAGCAACGGGGCCCAGGTTGGATATGCATGGGGCAACTCCGCTGACAAGCCCGTGCCGGCCGACTACGACGGTGACGGCAAGACCGATTTTGCGGTGTTCCGGCCGTCCAACGGCACGTGGTACATCGTGCCGTCGTCGACCGGCGTCCCGTACGCGACACCTTGGGGGAATAGCGCCGACATCCCAGTTCTCATCAAGTAAGGCTTCCTCGCACCTTTCCCAAAGAGTGCCCCTGAAACTCAGGGGCACTCTTTTTTTTGCCTTTCGTCGACAGAACGGCGTCACGCTCGCCCCGTGATAGTGCGCTATCATTAGGCGCACTCAGGGCCACACTGCGGATGATCCGAGTGATTCTTTCCGAGCCACGTCACGTGTGTTCCGCCCCCCACCTAAAACACGATGCCAACTAGCGCTCCGGACCCGGGCGCTGCCGGCGCCCGGGACCGGCCTCGGGAGGTGCGTCGCCCCGTGTGGGTGCTCAGTCTCCTGCTGGACGCCGGGTTGGGCGTCTGCGCCTATCTGGCAGCCTATTGGCTCCGCTTCGAGGCCGCTCGATTTGCCGCGTTTCTTCCATCCGTCTGGTCGACCATGCCGTGGGTCGTCGTGGCACAACTCGTGGCGCTGGCGATGGTTGGCGCCTATTCGCCGCAGAATCGGGCCTCCTGGCTCGTCAGAGTCATCGCCGGTGCGCTGCTGGGCACTGCCTTGTCCAGCCTTCTTGTCGGTCTGATGCTTGGCTTCGAGGGTGTGTCGCGGGCGGCATTTGTCGCCGATGCGCTGCTCTTCTCAATTGGCGGTCTGGGCTGGCGTGGCATCTGGACGCTGACGGCCCGCGCGCGGGCTCGCCGCGGCGTTCCGCCATCGCGCGACGACCTCGTGGATCGCACCGAGGAGATGATGACGCTCAGCGGCGTCGTCGGCAGCCTCTACGGCTATCGCGAGCTTCTCAAGAACCTTGTCCTCAAGGATCTCAAGCTGAAGTACCGCGGCTCGGTCTTCGGTTTCCTGTGGTCTCTCGCCAACCCGCTGCTGATGATCGTCGTGTACTCGGTCGCCTTCACGATCATCCTGAAGATTCGCAGCCCGAGATTTCCGTTCTACGTGATGCTGGGTCAACTGTCGTGGACATTTTTTGCCAGCTCCGCCTCGATGTCGACCGGAGCGATCATCGACAACGCCGGCCTCATGCGAAGTGTGTTCTTTCCACGTGCGATCCTGCCGATCGGCACGGTCCTGTTCAACCTCGCGCAATACCTCCTGACCTTGACGGTGTTTCTCCCCATCATGCTGTTGCTGTACGGCGAAACGCTGTCGGCACCAATGCTGCTGTTCCCGGTGTTTCTTGCGCTGCACACGGTGTTCACCATCGGCGTGGCGTTGATTCTCGCCACGCTCACGGCCTTCTTCCGCGACGTGCGCCACCTGCTCGATGTCGCGCTCGCCGCCCTGTTCTGGACGACGCCTATCGTGTACGAACACGGGCAGCTGCCCGAACAGCTGCGCCTGCCCATCCTCCTCAGCCCCATGTCGCCGTTTGTCGTCGCCTATCAGAAGCTGTTCTTCTATCAGGAGTGGCCCGACTCGACCGTCTGGCTCGTGGCCACGACGTATGCGGTCGGCGCCTTCGTCGTCGGGGCCACGCTGATCCTCGCGTTCGAGGATCGCTTCGCGGAGCAGCTCTAGATGACGATGATCGAAGCTCAGGCGTTGTCGAAGCGTTTCCTGCTCACACACAACGCATCCGTGGAGCTGAAGGTCAGGTTCCTCGGCTTCCTGCATCCCGAGAAGCGCCAGTCGGTCGAGGAGTTCTGGGCGTTGAAGAACGTGTCGCTCACGATCAAGGAGGGGGAAGCCGTCGGGCTGATTGGCCGGAACGGATCGGGCAAGAGCACGTTTCTGAAGCTGATTGCCGCCGTTCATCGACCGACCAGCGGGCGTCTTCTGGTCAGACGCGACGCGCGAATCGCGTCGATGATCGAGCTTGGCGTCGGCTTTCACCCTGAGCTGACCGGCAAGGAGAACGTGTTCCTCAACGCCGCGATTCATGGATTGACACGCCCGGAAATCGAAACGATCTATGGCGCGATCGTCGAGTACTCCGGGCTCGCGCATTTCATCGACGTGCCGATCAAGAACTACTCGTCAGGCATGCACATGCGACTCGGCTTCGCGATTGCCGCGAATCTCGACCCCGACATTCTGCTGCTCGACGAGATATTCGCCGTCGGCGACGCCGATTTCCAGCAACGCTGCATTGAAACCGTGAATGAGTTTCTCGCCCGGGGCAAGACGATCATCTTCGTGTCGCACTCGCCCGCTTCCATTCGAGCCATCTGTCACCGGGTCTGCGTCCTCGAGCAAGGGGAGCTCACCTTCGACGGGGATGTGGACGACGGACTGGCGTTCTATCGCCGGCTCGTGACACATCGAACCGGACATGGCGACGTGGCGCTGGACGATCAGCCCTCGAGCTAGTCGTCTCCGAGCTTGGTTGCCACGACCGCGTACTCGCCGCACGTCATCCGGTCGCGAGCACTGTCGCCGACTCCATTGGGGTAGAACACGTACGCTTGATCGAAGTCGAGCAGCCAGCACAGCACGACAGCCACCTCTGGGAAGATCGGCCGCTGGTGGGTGAGATCGGTCCAGAAGGCCTTGAGCGCCTCGAGCGCGTGGGGATTCACGGTTTCGAAGATGAGCTGGCCCCCGGCCTTCAACCTGGAGCGGCTCAACTCGAGCAGCGACATGAGGTCGGCATACGGCAGATGCTCGACCACCTGAGTGGCAACGATTGCCGAAAGCGACGCTTCCGGCTGCGCGCGCAGGTAACTGAGGCCGTCTGTCTGTTCAACGATGTGGCCCTTGGCGCGACACCGGCGAACCATCGCCTCGTCCTGCTCAACGCCGACCGCAGACACGCCCTCGGTTCGCAGTAGGTCGAGCAGCTCGCCGCGGCCGCAGCCGATATCGACCACCGCGTCGTGGCATCTCAGGAGCGGCAAGTACATGCGGAGTCGTTCGCGGATCATGTCCTCGGGGCCTCGAAAGACATCTTCGAACCCCGCATACACCCCGCCGTCCTTACCGCGTCTCGCGCGGAAGCCCAGGACGGTCTGCCCCTGAGCATCCGCGTACAGAAAGCGCCCCGCATCGGCCATGTAGGGCGTCGCGTACAGCCGGTGGCGCAGGACTGTTTCCGACGTGGACAGGACCGTCAGCCGATCGGTCAACGACTGCAGGCTGCTCTCAACCGATTCCTGAAACGAGGTTACCGACTGCTCAAGGCGCGCGACGTCGCGAGCGGCGGTGACGCCCCGCTCACTCTTGTCCAACGCCTGCTCGACCTTGTCCAGCGCCTGCCCGACCCCCTGCCTCAACCGCTCCAGCGAGTGAACCGCCGTCCACAACGCTTCCATCGCCTGCCGCCGATGCCGCTCGGACCGCTCGGTCCTCGCCGCCGATTGGACTGTTTCTCGAACCGCACCGGCCGCCGATTGGACCGCCTCTCGGACAGCATCGACAAGGGCCGACTGCACCTGCCGCTGCTGCCACCAATACGGGCGCAGAAGCTTGAAGAGCAGGTTCTGGCCCAACAGAAGCGGCCGGCGGAACCGCCGGCCCGGCGCGACGCTCGGCGTCGGGGTCAACAGCGCGGCGACGCGGTCGAGCGAGGCCAGCGCTGGCGTTTCCAGGCGCGGCGCGTTCACCGCTCCAGCCGTCGCAGCGCCAGATGTCGCCCCGCTCTGCCGTTCCGTGTGCCGGATGTCGTCAAGACGCCCCTTCAGAATGCGCCCTGCGACGCCGACGCTGTGCTTCGTCAGAATATCCTGGCGCGCCGTCTCAGCCTTCCGGGCGGCTTCATCGCGCGCTTCGTAGACCCTCCGCATGAGCTCGGCCGCCTGCGCGAGATCGGGTTCCGCCCACGGAATTCCCTCGGGATAGGGCGGCGATCCTGCGGGAACCTCTGTCATCACGTAGTCAACGAGATAACTGTTCTCGGCAGTCATGTAGTGGAGGTTCCCCGAGTACGCGGTCGCGATGACCGGCTTCCCGAGACCCATGGCTTCGCCCATGATCAGGCCAAGACCTTCGGACCGGTGCAACGACACGTAACAATCGCAGAGTCCAAGAAGGGAGTTCTTTTCTTCGGCCGAATAGTATTCGTCGATCACGAAGATGTCGGGCCTGGCAGCGGCCGCCGCGCGGACTTTCTCGAGATCTCCGATTCGCGCGTCGCCGTTGATGGTCTTGAGGACGAGGATCGGCCCCTCGCCTGGCCGAAACGCCTGCTGGAAGGCGTCGATTACTCCGATCGGATTCTTGCGTTCGAGGACACTGAAGAAGTCGAAGGCGAACAGGAACATGAAGCCCGGCGGCAGTCGGAGGCTGCTCCTGCTGATGTCGGGAGAACACACCGGTATCGGAATAGGCAGGGGAATCGTGTGAACGGGTCGCTGCCCGACGTCGCGGTACGCCCTCGCCATGAAGTCGGTGGCTGCCCACACTTCATCGACGTAGTCGAATGCGTGGTGCATGGCTGCGGGAAACTGCTCGAGTTCCCAGAACCAGTAGCCGGCGGTGTACCGCCCTTCGAAAAACCCCGGCCCGACTTCCCGTGCGAAGTGTTGGATCTGGTCAGCGTTGACACACACGATATTGATGTCGTGGGGCGCGCTCCCGTCACCTCGTTCGAGAAAGGGGTGAGCCTTGCGACTGCGCGTGACGTCATAGGTAAGCGTAGAGTGCGTGATTCCCGCCGCCTCGATCGCTGACGTCAACAGTCGACCCGCCTCCCCGACGCCGACTTCTGCCTGGAAGTAGCCGGCGATGTTCACGCCTTCCGTGAGATTGGCGGGTCGCGCATAGATGAGCCCTCTGCCGTCGCTGATCGGAGGATTGCGGGGGAAGCAGGTGCACCGGAATGTCGTGCTGAACCACGCCGTCTTCCAGAACCCAGTCCAGGAACAGATCGGCGTCCTTGCCTGCGAGATTCGGGAACGCGTGCTGCAGATCCGGCCGCGCCTCGTAGATCGCGTAGAGATAGCGTGAAATCCTTGGGCGCAACCGCGGGGCGACCGGTTGGCGCAGCCATGCCATGAACCGCTCTTCTCCACCGGGATCGAATGGGTTCGGAGGTTCTGGCCGCCGGCCAGCCTCGAACGCTTCCAGTGCTTCCCGGTAGAGAAGACGCATGCGTCGATCGAACAGAACACCGGACGGCAAGGTCCGCCACCCATAGGGCAGCACCGATACGCTCTCAACGCCGGCGTGCTCGAGGCTGACGAGGTATTCAGCGCAGATTTGAGCGACCACCGGATGTTGACTCAGCAGGATGCGCGGACGATCGCCCTGGTGCTTGCTGAGCAGATGCGGACGGCTTCCATCGAAACCGCTGAAGTGAAAGAACGTCAGCGGCTGGCCGTTGACCAGGTAGCGGCTGCCGTCCCACGTGAGGTTACGCTCGTGCAGATTCCAGTACGCGACGTTGTAGCTGGGATCCTTCAGGATGAAGTGCTCGAAGAGAGACGGCGCGAAGTCCACCCATCGTTGATCGGTGAACATCATTCGCGTGGGATCGGCATAGGCCTCGCGCTGCGTCTTCTCCCACCACCACGTGATGAAGGGCTCCGCCCGGGCACCAACGGCGATGAATCCCAGGTTGTAGACGCCGGCCGCAAGAATGTGGAAGTCGGTGACGTGTCGGCCATCCTTCGGCAACGGCGCCAGCATGTGAGGCGTGAGAACGATGCCGTGTTGATTAGCCAGTCGGGCCGCTTCGTCGAGCGAGCCATAGATCTTGATGTCGGGATCCAGATAGATGACGCCCGCGAATCCGCCGCTCAGCAGGTGGCTCAGGAGTCGGGGCTTCACCGCCGTGGCCAGCTCCGTGACATCGTAGAGAGCCACCAGCCGCGCAATCTGAGCCGGCGCCAGACCGATATCACTCAGCCGCACACACCGGAACGGCTCCCCACTCTCATCGAAGGTGCGCTGTTCATCGTCTATGAGAAGCAGCGTGAAGGTTCCGCGAGGGTGATGGGCAAGAAATGACGTCGCGAGGATCCGCGCATGCGCAAGATAGTTGCGGGCGATGATCGTGCACGCGTTGACCATAGGCGGTGAGGCGAGTTTATCGCATGTCTGAATCTCTCCTGGCACGCTCCTACTCGATCTCAATCGGCATGCCAGGACTCTCGTAGTAGCATCCGCGGGACGAAGAGACGACGCGCAGTGACAGACGGTGAGGTCCCTTGCTGAGCGTTGCTTTGTCGATGTCCGCAGTGAAGCCGCTCTCGCGATACGCCGCGCGCGCGAAATAGTCGGACACGTCGAGGCGTTCGAAGCCGTAGAAGCCCTGGAACGGCGTCTGGTCGATGACGACATCGACCGCTGCGGCAGCGGAGCCACTTTCCCGATCGACCGCCCACCCCTCCACTCTGAACGCCCCTCGAACACGAACTGCGCCCTTATCGAACGGCGCCCCGTCCGAACCGATCCGGTCGATGGCGATCAGCGGCTGTCCCACACACGCACTGATCGCCAGCGTCGCAGGCCCGGCCGCTTCCAGCCGTGAGGCGCGCGCCGGACGGCAGCCGACATTCGATCCGAGGCCCTGTGGGCCATACAGCAGCTTGCCAAAGAGAGGCGACATTGCCGCTGACTGGCGACGCATCCATCTCTGCGGTGAATAATCGTGCGGCAGGTCGGGCTTCGACGAATCGACCCAGCGGCGGTCGACCAATTTGATGTGACAATCCGCCACGTCGTATCGCAGGAGTACGATCCGACCGAGCGGAAACCGGAGTAAGGGCTGCATATCGCCCTCGCACAGCAGATCAGTGTCGAGCACACGGCACACCGCCCCGCGATCGGGCGACCAGAGCGCGAACGTGGACGCCCCGGCAAACGGGCCACGGATCAGACTCAGCCAAAAGCTGGCATGCCAAGGCGCGACGGTCGCGGTGTATCCGGCACCCGGCGGCTCGTAGAGCACGATTTGAGCCGAGGGATCAATTTGGCGAACGATGGCGTCCAGCGACCGCAATTCCACCCGATGCTGGGGCCACTCCGACACTAGATAATCCGCACGGTCGACCACGGTCCACGCCCCGATCAAGAGGAAGCAGAGTGTGAGCATTCCGCCCGCGATGCGAACGGCCGCCAAACGGGAGCGCAGCAGCGCGGCGTACAGCGCGGCAATCAGAACTGACGCGTACAACCGCGAAACCAAGTGCGTGCGAAAGACCCCCGCGGCACCCGGAACAAGCGCCGTCGCCATGTTGGAGAGGACGATGGCCGCAGCAAGCAGCGCAAACACCCCTCGGACCTTGAACGACGATGCACCGCGGTCCTTCGCCGTCAATGCGCCAGCGAGCAGCAGCAGCATTACGGCCGTCGCTGCCGACGCAATGGTCCACACGATTGCGGGGCCAAAGATACGCGTCGGGTTGCCGAACCCTGGGACCGGGTGCAGCCATTCCGTCGGCAGAAAATTGACCGCAATCAACCGCAGAACCAGCGCCGCCGACCCACTTCCGAACCGCAACCCGCGCGCGATGTAGCTCGCGGGCTCCATCGCGGACCGCGCCACGACCGTCAGGTAGACGACGAGCGGTGCCCACCAGGCCAGCGCGATCGGGACGAACGAACGCGCCGCTTGACGATAGCCGAATCTTGTCGCGATCAGCGCAACTGCGAGTAAAGGACCCACACCAATCGCGGCGACCGCGGTGCCATACATGAGGAGACTCAAGCATTGCAGCGCCGCCGATGCGATCAGCCAGCGCGCCGACCGTTTCTCGCAGTGGATGACCAGCGCGAGGATTCCCATCCAATGTAGGACCGCCGCAATATTGTTCCCGAGGTACGCATCTCGCAACAACGAAGTGTCGTACGCGCTGGTGCCGACTAGAAAGAACGCAACAACCGCGGCAATCCGGTCGCCGGGCAGGAGGCGAACGACGATCGCATACGTGATGCCGGCTGCCAACAACCACGACCCCACCACAAGGGACGCAATGACCCACTCTGGCCATGGCGACAACAACGCAAGCGCAAGCGGCATCCGAATCAAGATCCTGGTCGGCTCCTGGACCGGAGCGAACAGGTTCCCAACGCCTCCATTGAAAGTCAGGAGGAGCAAGACGCTTTCGCCGATCCATCCCTGCCCCCACGCCAGTGGCAGCAGCAGGATGGCGAGCGGCACCCAGAGTAGCCAGCGCCGAAACGTCCAACATCGCACCACGAGGGCACTCATTACGTCGGAGGCAAGACACAATACCGCGCAGTATTGTCGATAGGAGGAAGCATATTGCGATCAAAAGCATATCCCAGCTCTTGCTTATGCCGGTTGTTTCAACAGACCACCACGGTCACAACTCGGTGACATCGTAGATGGCCGCGAGCCTGGTGATCTCGTGGGCTTCCACGTCGATATCGCTCAGCCGCAGACATCGAACGTGCGCTGTTCATCGTCTATGAGAAGCAGCGTGAAGGTTCCGCGAGGGTGATGGGCAAGAAATGAACTACTCGATCTGGATCGGCAGGCCAGGGCTCTCGTAGTAGCACCCGCGGGACGAAGAGACCACGCGCAGCGATAGACTGTGGGACCCTTTGCTGAGCGTTGCCGTATCGATGTCCGCGGTAAACCCGCTCTCGCGATACGCCGCGCGCCCGAAATGGTCGGCCACGTCGAGGCGTTCGAAGCCGTAAAAGCTCTGGAACGGCGTCTTGTCGATGACGACATCGACCGCCGCGGCAGCAGCGCCGCCCTCCCGGTCGACTGCCCACCCCTCAACCCTGAACGCTCCCGTCCCTCGGACACGAACCGCGCCCTGATCGAACGGCGCCCCATCCGAACCGATCCGGTCGATGTTGACGAGCGGTTGCCCCCCACACTCGCTGATCGCCAGCGTCGCAGGCGTTGGGCGCGCCGAAAGTGCCGGGCCGGCCACACCCGGGACTGACGCGAGCGGCCGGATATCGAGCGCGACGTAACGGTCCGTCTGGGCAATGATGCCGCCGTCGGCAAGTCCCTCGCGCAGCGCGGCAGTGATGGCGACGGCGTTGTCGTCGTAGCCATAGCGGTCGATCACAATCGCAGCGAACCCCTCAGCCGCGAGCTGATAAGGGAGGCGACGCGCATCCAGCCTGCCGGCGGCTCTCTGCCACCGGAACTGCTCGTTCGAGAGCGCCGGATAGCTCCAGCGGAGTCGGTGGGAGACTGCGTACAACTTGAAATGATCGTAGGGCTGCATGCGCCGGTCGAGGGCCTCATGGAGGAATACCCTGAACGGAAGCTGGAGCACCATTGCGCGATCGGGCAGTCGATGCTCCAGCTCGCCCACAAACGACTCGAGCGCGCGGATTTCAACCGAGATGCCCGCATGAGCCTCGTTCAGGCCCCTCGCGGCCATGCGCTGGTCGGCAAGACCCACGGCGAGAACCAGAAACCCGCAGACCAGCCTGCGCCATCGCGTCTTCAGGAGCGCATCCAGCGCCAGCGCGACCGCGGTCAGGGAGAAGAACGCGATGAAGGGTGAGATTCGGTTGTAGGCACGAATGTCGGCGCTCACCAGCAGGTTGAACAGACTGCCGAATCCGCCGACCGTCGCCAGCAGAACGGCCGCAATCGTCAACTGGCTCGCCGCGACCAATGTACGCTTTCCGGAAAGCCCGTCAACGGCGCCTGGAACCAACAGCAGACCGAGAAGACCCACGAACCCCAGCGATCCCACGACGCCGAGGCGAGACAGCGTGTTTTCGTTCTCGAGAGGAAAGTACGCCTCCGCTTCCTTCTTGTTCCAGCCTCGAAACGGAGGAAAGGAATGCCGGAGCGCCGGGCTCACCAGCTGCCTGATCTTCAGTCCAAGAATCTCTGCTTCATCTGGTGTCTTGTCGTGCACGATGGTCGGCTTGCCATCCCGGCTCCAGGCACGCAAGCTCGGCGCAAGGTTGAGGACGGTGGTCCCCACGATCAGCGCGAGACACAGCCCCCCGGCGACGAGAAGGCGCCCTTGTCGGTAGGTAAGAACGCCAATAAGAGTGCCAAGTGCAATGAAGAAGCAGCCAAAAAAGGCGTAGTACACGTAGTTGAAGCCGAGCAGCGCGCACCCCGCAAGCAAGAACGGGTAGCCCTTCCGGTCCCCCCGGTCTGGAAGGCTGCCGGACGCCAGGACGAGCGCGAAGGTACTCGCGAACGGCACGAGATAGGTCACCATTCCAAAATGATTGATGTTGCGGTAGATGGCGTACGGGCTGAGCGCGAACAGCGTTCCGGCCACAATCGCGCTGACCGTTGACACCCCGAGCGTGCGCATGCACCAGCTCGCGGAAAGCCCGCTCAGGACGACCATCAACAACCAGGCAAGATTCACCGCAAGCGCGGCGTGAGGCACGGCCCGGCTGATGGCCCAGACAATGGCCTGATCCACGTTGCTGTTTGAGGGAAACGCCAGCGCGTTGAACCCGAGCGGCGCCCCCAGCATGGGATTGAACCACCACCAGCCGTTGTCGACCGTGCTCTTGCTCTGCATCAGGTAGAAGAGCGCGTCCGTGGAAAAGTCGACAGGGATCCGAAAGTCCCGTGTCCAGCCGTGCAGGAACAGGTACAGGCCAGCGGCAATCAGAATCGCCTGGGCTGCCGCTATGTACGCTCCTCGGACCACAGAGCGCTCGCTGAGGCGTTCCTGGACGGGCATGGCGCACATTATGAGGGCGTTTCCAAGCGATCAGAAGCGTTTCCATCCGCGTGTCAGAGCTGTCAAGTCTGCTTCGAGCGCAGACACACATACATCGTGTCGAAGAGATTCACCGGCAGGTACCAGTCGTCGAACCGGCGCGCCCATGCGGGAGCACTGCCGCCACCGATGAACTCGGCCACATACCGCACCATGTAACCGCCCGAGCGCAGCCGCCCACGGCGCCGAAAGTCGACAAGAGAAAAGCCGCGCGCGCCGGCGGCTGCGACCAGCGTGCGCTTCGAAAAAAACGACAGGTGATAGGGTGAGAAGAAGTGCCAGCGGCGTCCGAACAGGCGCGCCGCGAGGCTCCCGACATCCGGCGTCGAGATGAACAGCAGTCCCCCAGGCTTGAGCTGTGCGGAAATGTCGCCGAGAAACGACGCGGGATCCGCAACGTGCTCGAGGACGTCGAACGCCGTCACGACATCCATCAGCTGGCCGTCGGCAGAACGATAATCGCGCAGCATCGCGCAGGTGAACGCGGGGTCGCCCTTCAGGAACCGGTCGAAGATCGGGCGCGCCGGCTCGAGGCCCCTGGCAAGGACGCCACGCCCGAGAAGGTAGCGCACCAGCTTTCCACTGCCGGCGCCAACATCCAGCAGACGAGCCGCCTGGAGCGGCCCGAACATTTCGAGCCAGCCGCGCAGGTCGTCGAAGTTCCGCGCGTCGGCGCGATCGGGCTCCAGATACTGAAGATAGGCCGTCTCGTAGTCGCCGATTTCGTTGGCCAGATTCGGATTCGTCTGCGGCGTCGCGAATCGGAAACTGCAGGCTCGGCAGCGCCAGTAGTTCGTTTGCCCCTTCGTGAACAGACGCGCGACCTGGTTCGACCCGCAGAGCGGGCAGACGCGCTCAGCGTCGGAAATCATCGTCTCCGGCTCGATTGCCACCGCGGCTCCAGGACAACTCGGAATGATCAGCGCCGCAAGAGTACCACACTGGAAATCGCGCACCGTTCGCGGTACGATGGCGCGCTCAGGTTCGTGACCACATCACTGACGCCGGTCATCGCGGTCGTGGCACCGTGCTACAACGAGGCCCCGGTCATCGACGCATTCCACACCGCGCTGTGCGCGGCGCTCGAGACCATCCCCGGCTTCTCATTCCGGATCATCCTCGTGGACGATGGGAGCACGGATGCCACGCTGTCGCGGCTCAATGCCATCGCGGTGCGGGATCCGCGGGTGGACGCGTATTCCCTGTCGCGCAACTTCGGCCATCAGATCGCGCTGTCGGCCGGCCTCGACGCCGCTGTTGCCGCCGACGCGGACGCGGTCGTGATGATGGATACCGACCTGCAGCACCCGCCGTCGCTCATCCCCGAGCTCGTGCGCCAGTGGCAACGCGGCCACGACGTCGTCTCGGCGGTTCGCGTCTCGACGGCCGATGCGACCCTGTTCAAGCGATGGAGCGGAAACGCCTTCTACTGGCTCATCAACCATCTGAGCGATGTGGAGATCATTGCCGGTGCGGCCGATTTCTGTCTCCTGTCTCGGCGCGCCTATCGAGCGCTCACCGCCATGCCCGAGCGACACCGATTTCTCCGTGGCATGGTGTCGTGGATCGGGTTCCCCCGCGCGCGCGTCCCGTTCGAGGCCTCCCCGAGGCTGAGCGGCCAATCGAAGTACACATGGGTCCGGATGCTGGGATTCGCCGCGGACGCGCTGCTCTCGTTCTCTGCAGCCCCCATGCGGATCGCCTCGCGCATCGGGTTGGCCATCGCCGTTCCAGGGTTTGCGTATCTCGTGTACATCCTCGGGCGCGTTGCGCTCGTCGGCGATCTCGTCCCCGGCTGGAGTTCCACGATCGGCGTGCTCCTCATCATCGGCGGCGTCCAACTGCTGTTCATCGGGCTCATCGGGGAATACCTCTCCCGCATCTTCGAACAGACCAAGCAGCGCCCGCTCTACATCTTCAAGCAGCAGCCAGGACCTCGTCCGTGATGCGTCAGCCCACGGCCGGAGAGCTCACCCACGAACGGCTCGGCTCTCGCTTCGCCGATGCACTATCGACCTACGACACGAGGCGCCGCGTCGATGTGCTCGTGGACGAGTTCCTGCGCGACCAGGTTGGCGGCCGCGAGGTCCTCGACGTGGGCTGCGGGCTCGGCTTCTTCAGCCAGCGGCTCGTTGAACGTGGCGCACGTGTCACCGCCTGTGACATCGGGCCCGGTCTGGTGGAACAGACGCGCGCTCGTGCCGGATGCACGGCGGTCGTCGCAGACGCGTTGCGTCTCACCGATACGTTCGGCCGCGGTCGGTTCGATGTGGTGGTGTCGTCGGAATGCATCGAGCACACGCCGACGCCAGGAGAAGCGATTACACAGATGCTGGCCGTGCTGAAGCCGGGCGGCCTGCTGTCGCTCAGCACTCCGAATCTCGTGTGGCAGCCCGTCGTGAGGCTGGCCACCGCCCTCAAGCTGCGGCCATTCGACGGGCACGAGAACTTCAGCTCGTGGTCGTCGATCCGCCGAACGATTGAAGCCAACGGTGCTTCAGTCGTCGCTGAGCGGGGCCTGCACCTGTTTCCGTTTCAGCTTCCACTGCACACGCTGTCGACCTGGTGCGATCGCCACCTGCAGATGGCCCGCGTGGTGATGATCACTATCTGCGTGCTCGCCCGGAAGGACTAGCCCACCCCATCGCTTATGTCACGCGATACGGTTGTCCACATGGCAGGTGGCGCTCTCATCGGCGCCGTGATGGCGCTGGCCGTGTTTCCCATCGGGTTCGTCACGGGACACGGCCAGTTCTGGCTGAGACCGCCTCAGGACCCCACGGCGTACCTCACGACCTGGGAGTACTTCCTTCACGACCAATGGCGCTTCCCCATCTTGAGTCTGCCCGCCATGGGTTATCCCGAAGGTGGCAGCGTCCTCTTCGTCGACGCCCTTCCCCTCGCGCAATTGCTCAGCAAGGCGGCGTATTCGGTCACTGGTGTCGCCGTCAATCCTTACGGCTGGTGGATGGCGCTCCTGTACGTCCTGCAGGGCGCGTTCGCCGTACGTCTGGTACGCGCTGCGGGGGCCCGCTCGCCGCTCGCGTCTGCGGCCGCCGCGATTTTCGCTGTGGGTTGTCAGCCGTTCATCGGGCGCATCTGGCACTTCGCGCTGTCCAGTCATTTCCCCATCCTGTGGGCCATGGCGCTCTACTTCGAGAACGTCCACGACCGTCGATTCACCGCTGGTGAACACTTCGCCGTGAGCGCCGTGGCTCTTCTCGTGAACCCGTACCTTTTCGTCATGGTGGGGATTCTGCAGGCCGCGACGGTCGTTCGGCTGTGGTCGCGGAGGCTGCTGGTCAAGTCAGACTGGCAACGCCTGGTGCTACTGGTCGTGGGCGTCGGCGCGATCGGCGGCGTCCTCGGCTACGGTGCCATCACTTCTGGACCCGCCACCATGCGAGCGATGGGGTTTGGATTGTTCTCCTGGAATCTCATGACGCTCGTCGTGCCCCCGGAAGCGTACTGGGGATTTCCGACAGGTCTAGTGAGGGACGCCACCGGCGGCCAGTACGAAGGCGAGGCCTACATCGGATTGGGCGCTGTGATTCTGGCGACGGTTTGCCTCGTCACATGCGCGCGGCCACTGCTGGCCGCCATGCGACGACATTGGCCGCTCGTGACAGCTCTGGTCCTGTTTGCCGCGTACGCCGCGTCGCACCGCGTCTTTCTGGGATCGAGGCTGGTCCTCGAGGTGCCCATTCCCGAGCGGCTGCTGAACCTCGCGGCGTTCTTTCGCGCCGACGGACGATTCGTCTGGGTGGTCGTCTACGCGACGAGTCTGCTGTCGCTTGCAGGCATGTTCCGCTGGCATCGGCCGGTGATCGTCGTGCCACTGGTGCTCACGGCCGCCCTGTTACAAGCGCGAGAAGCCAGCGTGAAGCTGCAATCCGTACGAACCCAATTGGCAGCCCCTTTCGGGCCCGACCTCGTGGACAACGCTCAGCTGACGACCTGGCTGGGGCGACACCATCGGCTCTTTCAATTCCCGTCCCACTCCTGCGGCGGTCTGTGGGACCACGTTGAGGCGACTCGCGCGGAGCAGATCGCACGCGAGCTGCAGATCCAGCGGATTGTGGCGAAGGCGGCCGTCGCCACCAACAGCATGTACACGGCACGTCAACTGAAAGATTGCGTGTTGGAAGCGAAGTGGGCCGACGCCGCCACCATCGTGCCTGACGTGTTGTATCTCCTGAACAAGGTTGAGGTCTCACGGACCGAACCGCTCGCCGCTCTTGCACGGTCGAATGCGTGCATCGATGTGAAGTGGGCATATGCGTGCTCGACCCAGGACCTCACAGCCGACGGTGGCAGACAGGACTGAAGGTTAGCGGACGGAGCTCGGCCTCATGCCCGAAGCGATCAGCGTGACTTCCTCGTGCTGCTGAATGGTCTCCGCCGCCCGCCCTCTGAGCGGCGGAGACCCCAGAATGCTTACGGCCTTCTGAAGATCGGAACGTCGGCGCCGTTCCCCCACGCAAAGCCGTAAGGTGCCGCTCCCGTCGACGGCACGATGTACCACGTGCCGTTCGACGGCCGGAACACCGCGATGTCCGTCCTCCCGTCCCCGTCATAGTCCGCCGGCACCGGGATATCCGCGGCGTTCCCCCACGCAAAGCCGTAGAGTGCCGCACCCGACGACGGCACCACATACCATGTCCCGCTCGACGGCCGGAACACCGCGATGTCGGCTTTGCCGTCCCCGTCGTAGTCCGCCGGCACCGGGATGTCCGCGGCGTTCCCCCAGGGGACGCCGTACGGCGCCGCACCGTTCGACGGCACCACATACCATGTCCCGCTTGACGGCCGGAACACCGCGATGTCGGCTTTGCCGTCCCCGTCGTAGTCAGCCGCGACCGGCTTGTCCGCGCCGTTCCCCCAGGGGAAGCCGTACGGTGCTGCTCCGCCCGACGGCACCACGTACCACGTCCCGTTCGACGGCCGGAACACCGCGATGTCCGTCTTTCCGTCGCCGTCGTAGTCGCCTGGCACCGGCAGATCGGCGCCATTCCCCCAGGGGAATCCGTACGGCACGCCCGTCGTCGACGGCACGATGTACCACGTGCCGTTCGACGGCCGGTAGACCGCGATGTCCATCTTGCCGTCGCCGTCGAAGTCGCCGACGAGCGGCTTGTCCGCGCTGTTCCCCCACGCGAACGCCGTCGGCGTCCCCGTGTTCGAGTGCACCGAGTACCACACGCCAGTTGACGGCCGGTACACCGTGATGTCCGACTTCCCGTCGGCCTCCAGGTCGCCCGCGGGTGGCATCGCCCGGAACGACACCTCGTTTGAATTCACCGACTCGCCGCTGGCGCCCACGGCCGACACGACGTAGTAGTAGCTCGTGCCAGGCGCGAGTCCGGAGTCGAGCGCGCTCGTGGAGGCGCTCGTGAGAAACAGTGTCTCGCCACCTGAGCTCGTTCCCCGTTTGAGGCGATAGCTTGTCGCACCACCGACCGGCGTCCAATCAAGTCGGATGCTCGACGAAGACAGGATGGTCCGGCTCAGAACTGGGGCCGACTGCGGCGGCACGCCGAGCACCGAGAGGACATAGCTGCCCGTCGCCGCGAACCCCGTATCAGCGGTCGCGACGACCACGGTGTAGGTCCCGGCCTGTGGTGCCGTGACATTGATGTGAGCCGTCACGGAGCCAGACGCGGTACCGAGCAGCGCGCCGGTCGGCCCGTAGAGCCGAATCCACGGGAAGAACGTCGAGTCGCCTCCCACTTCACTGACGGTCAGCACGATGGCATTGCCCGGCGCCGCGGTGAACACCCACGGGTCCAGGTCGCCGCGCTGAATCACACCTGGATGACTGGCACCGGTGATCATGGGTCCGCCTTCGTCGCCCGCCGGCACCACGAAGCCTCCAGGAACTTTGGCGAGCGTGAGGAGATAACTGCCGGTGGCACCGAAGCCGGTATCGCCCGTCGTCACGACCACGGTGTACGTCCCGGTCAGCGACGCCGTCACGGCGATCTCCGCCACCAGCAGGTTCGACTGCGAACCAAGCAGCGCGCCCGTCGGCCCGTACAGGCGGATCCAGGGAAAGAACACCGAGTTGCCCCCGACCTCCCCGACCCGCAGGACCACGGCGTCGCCGGCCGTGGCTGTGAAGCTCCACTGATCCAGGTCGCCGACGTGAATCACCCCCGCGTGGTTCGCCCCATTGGTCATGGGGCCGCCTTCATCACCTCCGGGCACCACAAAGGTTCCCGGTGCCTTGGCTAGCGTGAGGAGGTAACTGCCGGTGGCACCGAAGCCGGTATCGCCCGTCGTCACGACCACGGTGTACGTCCCGGTCAGCGACGCTGTCACGGCGATCTCCGCCACCAGCAGGTTCGACTGCGAACCAAGCAGCGCGCCCGTCGGCCCGTACAAGCGGATCCAGGGAAGAAACACCGAGTTGCCCCCGACCTCCCCGACCCGCAGGATCACGGCGTCGCCGGCTGTCGCCGTGAAGCTCCACTGATCCAGATCGCCGACGTGAATCACCCCCGCGTGGTTCGCCCCGTTGGTCATGGGGCCGCCTTCGTCACCTCCGGGCACCACGAAGGTTCCCGGGGCCTTGGCCAGCGTGAGGAGATAACTGCCGGTGGCACCGAAGCCGGTATCGCCCGTCGTCACGACCACGGTGTACGTCCCGGTCAGCGACGCTGTCACGGCGATCTCCGCCACCAGCAGGTTCGACTGCGAACCAAGCAGCGCGCCCGTCGGCCCGTACAAGCGGATCCAGGGAAAAAACACCGAGTTGCCCCCGACCTCCCCGACCCGCAGGATCACCGCGTCGCCGGCCGTGGCTGTGAAAGTCCACTGATCCAGATCGCCGACGTGAATCACCCCCGCGTGGTTCGCGCCGTTGGTCATGGGACCGCCCTCGTCACCTCCGGGCACCTCGAAGCTGCCAGGAACCTTGGCCAATGTCAGCAGATAGCTGCCGGTGGCGACGTGCGTCGTGTCGTTGCTGGCGACGTCAACGGTGTACGTCCCGGTCAGCGGCGCCGTCACGGCGATCTCCGCCACCAGCAGGTTCGACTGCGAACCAAGCGGCGCGCCGCCCGTTGGCCCGTACAGGCGGATCCAGGGAGTAAACACCGAGTTGCCCCCAACCTCCCCGATGCGCAGGATTATGGCGTCGCCGGCCGTCGCCGTGAACGTCCAGCTGTCCACTTCACCAGCGATCGAGATCTCCCCGGCGTGATTCTCGCCATTGGTCATCGCTCCCTGCGCAAAGACGATGCCCGGGAACAACGCGACGCCAATCACCGCCAGCAATGGGACAGTGATACGCGTGAACTTCTGACAAAAGGAAAGGGGAACCGGGGCCAGTCGCGACACATCCATGGCGCCTCGCACTTCGGGTTCGGGAATTCGTCGTCAGTCGCGTGTTGTCGGGTCTTCGCGGCCGATCGTAATTGCGAGACTTCTAATCGCAGCCGCTGGGAAGCGACATACTAACGACGGCTATGGTAAGGATTCAAGCAGCAACTACGTGACAGGCAAAAAATCGCGCGGACGCTCAATCACCATGATGGAAAACTTACGCCACCACGGAAAACTCATGTCGCATCGGAATGGCGACGGGTCTGTCGATCAACTTTTTGTGGCCGCTTGAAAATCGGAGTGTCGGCAGCGTTCCCCATGCGAAGCGCACAGCACGCCCTTCGTCGCAGGCAAAGGTTACCGTGCCGTTGGCTGGAACAGGGCGCTGTCAGCTGCGAGTAGAAGCGACGAGGCTCAAGCATCGACAGCAGCGTGCGCTCCGATGTGTCTGATCATCAGGCCCTCGGCGGCTGCAGCCCTCGTCTAATGTCCGCGCGACACACGAACGCTACGGCCGGATCGGAATGTCGGCGCCGTTCCCCCACGCGAACCCGTACGGCACACCCGTCGCTGACGGCACCACATACCACGTCCCGTTCCACGGCCGGAACACGGCGATGTCCGTCTTGGCGTCCCCGTCGTAGTCACCGGGCACCGGGATGTCCGCGCCGTTCCCCCATGCGTAGCCGTACGGCACCTCCGTCGTCGAGGGCACGACATACCACGTCCCGTCCGAAGGCCGGAACACGGCGATGTCCGTCTTCCCGTCCCCGTCGTAGTCACCGGGCACCGGGATGTCCGCGCCGTTCCCCCATGCGTAGCCGTACGGCACCTCCGTCGTCGAGGGCACGACGTACCACGTACCGTTCGACGGCCGGAACACCGCAATGTCCGTCTTCCCATCGCCGTCGTAGTCGCCAGGCACGGGCAGATCGGCGCCGTTGCCCCAAGCGAAGCCGTACGGCACGCCGGTCGTCGAGGGCACCACATACCACGTCCCATCGGATGGCCGGAACACCGCGATATCCGTCTTCCCATCGCCGTCGTAGTCACTAGGCACCGGCACATCCGCGCTGTTCCCCCACGCGAAGCCGTACGGCACACCGGTCGTCGACGGCACCACATACCACGTCCCGTTCGAGGGCCGGAACACCGCGATGTCGGTGTGCCCATCGCCGTCGAAGTCGCCCACCACGGGCTTGTCCGCGCTGTTCCCCCACGCAAACGCGGTCGGCGTGCCCGTTGTCGACCGCATCGTGTGCCACACCCCGGTCGACGGCCGGAACACCGTGAGGTCGGCTCGCGCGTCGCCGTCGTAGTCGCTGCTGCGCACCGGCGTCCCCACGATGAGCCCAAACGACGTACTCACGGGCGCGATCCCATCACTCGCGACAACCGTGATCAGGGTGATGCCGTTCAGCCCCGCGGCCGGCGTCACCGTCAGCGTGCGGTTCGCGCCCGCGCCGCTCAACGCCAGGTTCGCATTCGGCACGAGCGTCGTGTTCGACGAGGCCGCCGCTACGCTCACCCCAGCGGGACCGCTCTCGGCATCGCCTACCATGAAGTCCACCGCGACCGGCGTGCTCACCGGCGTGCTCGCCCGCGAAATACTCGAAATCGTCGGCGGGGTGTTCTCAGCGTCGATGATCGTGCCCACTCCCTGGGCATCCCCAATCGTCCCGTTGATCGCACCGGAGAGGTTGACGAAGAACGTTTCGTTGCCCTCGACCGCCGTATCGCTGTTGACCAAGACATTCACGGGCAGCGTCGTGGTACCAGGGGAAAAGATCAATTGCCCGCTGGCCGGCAGGTAATCGCTCGAGGCCGCCGGGACGGTGACAATGAGCGAGAACCCGCCCGCGATCGAACCAGAGTCTTCCGTGGCATCGTCCGACACATAGAGGTGCCAGGTGCCGTTCGGATTCGTGCCGTTGAAGACGGACAGCGCGGTGCCGTACGGGCCGGCTGGGGCTGGCCCCGGAAGGTCTTCCCCCGGCGCGACATCAGTTGGCGCGTAGGTCCCTGTCACGAGCTGAGCGCTCGTCATGACAGGCGCCCCATCATCGAAGGTCAAGTCGATCGCCGAGATGTCACCCGGCCCCCCGGCGTCCGACATGAGCATTACGTTCTGTCCGCCCGGTCCGACGAGCAGGATGTCCAGGTCTGCCGGGAAGGTGTGGGTCACGGAATTGAGCCGCGCCTTGACACGCAAAGCAGATGGTGGCAAGCCGGAGACAACAAGGGCTGCCGGATACGGCGCGGCCGTTCCAAAATCTGGAATCGTGATCGCGGCGCTCTGTGTCAACGTTGTATCAGCGCCAGCAACGACCGACGCCGTGCCGTCGGCGGTGGCGAAACTCACGCGAGACTCGCTCGCCGACGGATTGGCCAGCGTCACATTGAACGTGAAGGTTTTCGTCCCCACGTTCCCTTCCGTGAGGCTCACGTCGCTGATCGAGAACGTCGGGAGACCAGGGTCGCCTGGCACGTTGAAGTTCTCGGTGACGGCGCCCGTCGCGGCGTTGTTCACCGTCGCCAGCACGCCCATGCCGCGGGCCGCAAAGCCAGCCCAGATGTCGGCGACATCGGCCGCTGTCCCGCCGCCAGCAGTGGCCGCGGCGATGATGGAATCACGACCCTGGAGAAAGGTGGGGTTCACCGGGTCCAGCTTCATGCCGTCGGTCACAAACTGAAGGAACCGCTGGTTGCCAACGGCCCAGCCCAGGCGCGTGATGAAGCGCGCCCGTGCTTCGAAGAGCGCGCTGGCCCAGACCTCGCCGGCGTTGTGCACTTCAAACGCGTTGGTGCATGAGAGTAGCGGGTTGCACGAGAACGCGCCGTTGCTGATGTTGATCTGTGCCGCGTCGATGTCGGCAAATGTGAGCGGGTTGTGCGGCCTTCCGTTGGTGTGAAGGTTGCCGATGCTGGCGTATGGGAAGCGCCGGATGCCGTAGTAGTAGTTGTCGACGAACATTTCATTGAGCTGGTGGGTGACCCAGCCACCAGCCGTGTAGATCCCGTTTGGATCCTCATCCTCGCTCGAGAGTAGCGCCCTGGCATAGAAGTCCGACCATCCCTCGCCCATCGCACCGACATCTGCGTGCTGAGCCCAGCCGCATTGTTGTGAAGGCGATTGGACGTCCCGTGCGTCAGCTCATGGAGGAGGACGTCGTGGTCGATCCCCCCCGAACGGTCCGGTGTCGGGCCGGTGAAGATGTACATCTGCGTGCGGCCGCGGCCGCCGTCGGGAGGCGTCGAGAAGTTCGCGTTGTTGACTCCAGACGAGTCCTGAAATTCAGCGCTGATGCGATCGGCCGCGATCCCACCCCGACCGAAGTTGTCGTTCTGGAAATTGCGCGCGGCCTCGGTGAAGCCGAGCAGATACAGCCGATCGTGATAGACATTCGTCCAGTAGAAGCCGTCCGTCACTTCGCCGTTCTGATAGTTCGCAGTGAGCGGGTCGTCGCCGGGCGCCGGATTGCCGGGCCCCGGGTTGTAGGGGAAGTTGAACACCCGGTTCGGGTTGCCGGTGACCGGCGCATCGACGCCGTCCGGAGCGACACGGTCGAGTCCGGCTTCGACGTTGTTGCCGTCCGTGATATTCGCACCGTCCGTCATCCACCCCAGGTTGTTGAACGTATTCGGCGCCTCGTTCCCGATCAGCGTAACGGCCGTCCGCCAGATAACGGGCGCTTGAGTGCCCGAACCGGGCAGGGTCGTGCTCGGTGACATCGGCGCCGGACTGTCGTCGTTGTAGATGTTGTAGGTGGCCGACTGCGTCTGGTAGTTCGTGAGGTTCTTGCGAAAGAGGACGGTTCCATCCTCGGCGTCCACCAGTATCAGGAACGCGTCTGGGTTGCCCCAGATCTCGGTCGCCCACGCGAGGCGCGCCACCCCAGGCGCAAGGGGAAAGTACAGCAGCCACGCCTTCGCTTCGTCTGCCATCGCACCCCGGACAAACGTCACGCGGCCGCCATCCGTGGCCTTCTGCACGAGCGCAGCCGCTGCAACGCTCCAGCCGACGTTCGCTGCGGCCTGTGACACCGCCTGCGCCGCTGTCATCGTGGGAGCCGTGGCGAGCGCCGCCGCATCCAGGCCGGTGGCGAGCGGTCCTGTCGTGCGCGCGAGCTCGCCACTGGCCGTGAAACCGCCGCGGATCAGACCGCGAAACACCGGCAGGCCGTTGATCTTCTGCTCGAATTCCACCCACGCCATGTTGCCCGCGGGGTTCGTGTAATTCGCGACGAGCTCCAGGCTCGCGACCTGATCCTGCGACAGACCGTAGACATCCGCATACGACGACAGGAACCCCCGCATCGCCCCCACACGGTCCGTTGCGGCCGCGGTGAGCAATGCGCCGCCAGCTTTCACACCGACGACCTCTGGCGTGCCGAGCTCCGGGCTGTCCACCACTTCGATGTCTTTGACCGCGGCCTGGAGCCGGGCAAGACCTGCGGCTCGTGCGTCGGCGAAGCCGGCTCGCGCGTCGGCAACGCCGGCCCGGGCGCCGGCAACGCCCGCGGCTGACATCACGCGCGCCATATAGGCAGCGGCCGACTTCTCGGCGCCGGCTGCGTTCTCGACGCGGATATCGAAGTTGGGCGGGGTGGCCGTCGGCGCCCCACGCTGCGCCCACGGGTGGGCGCTCATCAGAGCGAGACCCGCCACCAGGGCAAACGCCGCGAATCGCCGCGCACCGCTCGCCGGTCTGTTGCTAAGAGCGAAGGTTGACGTTCGAGTGCGGGGACGATTCGTCTTGGACAGGGAGGCTGCTCGTTTCTATGTGACGATCAACGTGGCGACATACTGTTCGGCGGGAACGCTGCCGCCGTCATGTGGGACCGGAGCGAGTTGCACGAGGCGCACCCGGAATTTCTGAAAACTGCCTTGTGCGGCGGTTTCCGATAGTGTGTGCAGGTTCAACGTGCCGCGCTCGGCGTTCGCGCCGAGAAGCGCGACGCGAACGACGGCGTCGCCCGCCCAGAAGCAGGTCGTGTTCGTGGGGCACCGCGAATCCTCGACCACGCGCTCGAATGTGATCCTCAGGGATTCGCCGTCGATCGCAACGGTCTCATTGACCCGCACGTCGAAGTTCTGCGAGAGACGCACGGTCTGTTCTGTTTTCGCGTGCGCGGACGTGACCGGCACGGTCGATGGCGTGGGCTGCTCCGACGGTATCGCACAGAACACAGCAACGGCCATCGCGACCGCGATCGCGGACGTGCTCATCGCTCGAACATGGGAGGCTGTTGCGGGAGACGACTGCCACGCGTGTCGTTCAGCACAATCCGATCCATGGTAGCGGGCTCGCTAATCTAACTCCTGACATAGCGCCCGCACAAGTATAGCGCCCGCACAAGTAACGAGACTCAGCTGGAAGAATCCGGCGATTTCGAGAGCCCGTGAAGCCGAGTCTTGTCTGCTCTTCGCGGGACTACTGCGACGGCGATGCGCCCGTGTTGAGCAGGCAAGTTGCGTGTTCTCGACAGGAGGCGACGGACGGACGCGCCCGACCTGACGGTCGCGCCTGCGCAGCCTTGTGCACTTACGGCTTCTTGAAGATGGGGATGTCGGCGCCGTTCCCCCACGCGAACCCGTACGGCGCCGCCCGTGGTCGACGGCACGATGTACCACGTCCCATTCGACGGCCGGAACACGGCGATGTCTGTCTTCCCGTCGCCGTCGTAGTCCCCGGGCGTCGGGATGTCCGCCCCGTTGCCCCATGCGAAGCCGTACGGCGCCGCACCCGTGGACGGCACAACGTACCACGTCCCGTTCGACGGCCGGAACACCGCAATGTCAGTCTTCCCGTCGCCGTCGAAGTCCCCGGGCGTCGGGACGTCGGCGCCGTTGCCCCACGCGAAACCGTACGACGCCGCACCCGTGGACGGCACGACGTACCACGTGCCGTTCGACGGCCGGAACACGGCGATGTCTCGTCTTCCCGTCGCCGTCGAAATCGCGCAGCTACGGGAATGTCCGCGCCGTTCCCCCACGCGAATGCCATCGGCGTGCCCGTCGTCGACGGCACCACGTACCACTGTCCCGTCGACGGCCGGAACACGGCGATGTCCGTCTTCCCGTCGCCGTCGAAATCGCCGGTATTGACAGGACAAGCGTTCCCGTCACATCGAACAAAGGCGCGGCGCCACTGTTGCTCGGCACCCAGACATTGCGCCGGTCGTCAACGATCCGGAACCACGCCCGGGACGCCCGCGACCGTTCCAGTGCCATCCCGATGTGGACGTGTCAGGCACAGAGAGCGTGATGAAGAAGGTGCTTCGAGCTGGGATTCGGGGGATGTACCGTGGAGACCGCGGTGAAGATTCTGGGGGACTCGGAATGCGGCGGCGCTGAACGGGAACGACTCCACAAGGGTCGCGGTATTCATGTTGCTCGAACCCCGTCCCCACGCCCACATTCAGCTGGTTCGTCCCGTTGAACCAGTTTGCGGCAAATCGGAACCGATTCAGGACGAACGCCGCCGCGCCGGTATTGACGGCGACGGCGATGGTGTATCGCCTTCCGTCGCTGCCGAAACCGACCACCCAGTGCCGTCGTTAAGCTCGCCTGATAGGCATCTCCGGGTCCGAACTGAACGTCAAGGATCGACGACGTGACGAAGCCGCGCTGACAAAGAGCTCGCGAACCCGAAAGCCGCCGAGCGAGCCGTGATGTCGCATGCACGAAGGACCTAATGGGAGGTGCACCCTCGCACAGCTCACCGCGGCACGCGCCTGCACCATGCACCATGACCAGCGCGCGCCCCAGTGAAGAGCGCTACGGCTTCCTGAAGATCGGGATGTCGGCGCCGTTCCCCCACGCGAACCCGTACGGCACGCCCGTCGTCGACGGCACCACGTACCACGTCCCGTTCGACGGCCGGAACACCGCAATATCTGTCTTCCCGTCGCCGTCATAATCCGCAGGCACGGTGATGTCCGCGCCGTTCCCCCACGCGAACCCGTACGGCACGCCCGTCGTCGACGGCACCACGTACCACGTCCCGTTCGACGGCCGGAACACCGCAATATCTGTCTTCCCGTCGCCGTCGTAGTCCGCAGGCACGGGAATGTCCGCGCCGTTCCCCCACGCGAACCCGTACGACACGCCCGTCGTCGACGGCACCACGTACCACGTCCCGTTCGACGGCCGGAACACCGCGATGTCGGTCTTCCTGTCGCCGTCATAGTCGCCGGGCACGGGGATGTCCGCGCCGTTCCCCCACGCCAACCCGTACGCCATCGCCCGTCGTCGACGGCACGATGTACCACGTCCCGTTCGACGGCCGGAACACTGCGATGTCGGTCTTCCCGTCGCCGTCGTAATCGCCCGGCACTGGAATATCCGCGCCGTTCCCCCACGCGAACCCGTACGACACGCCCGTCGTCGACGGCACCATGTACCACGTCCCGTTCGACGGCCGGAACACCGCGATGTCCGTCTTCCCGTCGCCGTCGAAATCGCCAGTCACTGGCCGGTCGGCGCTATTTCCCCACGCAAATGCCGTCGGCGTTCCGCTGCTCGACCGCACCGTGTGCCACACGCCGGTCGACGGCCGGAACACGGTGATGTCCGTCTTCCCATCGCCGTCGAAATCACCCGTCCGCCGGAGACCCGCGGCCTGGTTGACCGTGAATGTCTGGCCGGCGATCGTCAGCGTCCCGCTCCGGGCAGCGCTGGAGTTCGCGGCAACGGTGAAGTTGACCGTTCCGTTTCCGGTGCCACCATTACTCCCGGGATTAATCGTGATGAAGGGCACGTTGGAGACTGCGGTCCACGCGCAACCCGCACCCGCTGTGACGCTCACGCTGCCGGCCCCACCGCCGCCGCCGATATTCAGCGATGCGGATGACAGCGCGTAGGAACAGACGGATCCCCACCCGATGTCGGCGAAGAGACCGCGCGTAATGGGACCGGTATCGTGAATCGCTTCACCGGCCGCGAGCTGAGGCGTCATCAGCGAGTTGATGTTGCCCGCCGGGAAGGTGGACTCGTTCCAGTGTGAATAGCTGGACCCGCTCTGAAAGGGGTTGGGCGCGTACAGCCTGCCTGCGAAACCGCCGTTCGCCGCCCCCACATTCGGTCCGGCGAAGAAGACGCTGTTGCTGACGAGTTGCGCCGCGAGAGCCGCTGAGGGATTGGGAAAGAGTCCCGTGTCGATGAGGAACTGCGACGAGCCGTTGATCGCGAACCGATCGTACATGACCGGAAAACCTGAACCCAACCCCCACGTGCCAATACCGCCCGACACCGTCATGGAACCAAAAAAGCCGAGTCCGTGCCCCAACTCATGCAGCACGACGGTCATCAGGTCGTAGTTCACTCCGGCATTGCCGTCCGTGCCGTAGTACCAGGTGAAGGTCGAGCTGAAGTTCGCAACGATATCGTCTTTGCTCGGATCTATATCGGTTCCGATGATCTTGCTGGCGACTGCCACTGGAAACCACGTATTCGGGGTCGGCGCACCCGCGAAATCCCGCCAGATAGACGTCGCTCCAGCGGAGCCCAGCACGCCCGGCCCGAGGGGCGTCCAGTTGGCCGTCACGCGAATGGGCACGGAGGACTGAATCTGTGACGCCCAGATGTCGACCGCCGCCTGAAACGCTGCTTGCGCCTGGGGAGTGAACCCGTTGTACGTCACGATGAAGGTCGACAGGAACTCGGTGGGCCGCACCGCAAGGTCTTTCGGCGCCGGCACATAGAAATGGCCGGCGTAGGGTGCGGGCGGATCCACGATGATCGGGCCCGGCATGCTCTCGCCCTGTGGCTGTGCCTGTGCCAACAGGAGTGCGCTCAGCGGTTCAAACCACTTGCTGCTGCCACCAATGATGCAGAGCGCAGCGATCGCTGCGATGGTCAAGCGTTTGAAAGGCTGGTGCATGGCATCTCCTGAAGGAACAAGACTCCGTACGGTTGAGATCGGATGAGGAGTTGTACCACTCCACAATGACGGGGCGCAAGCAGAAATCGGCGCCGCCGGGAGAGCGCTGGCCGAGTCGTCGCCAACATGACGAATTGGCGAGAAGGAGAACGTCTCGCGGATGGATGATTGCTTCATCGTGCCGGAATGTTCGCCTGCGCGGCCAGCTGTCGATGGAGCACGGCCACGGAGAGCGGCCGATGCAGCGAGTACACGCGGCCGTCCCCTTCCTCGTGCTCCAGCGTCAGCCACGGCATGAAGGCGTCGAGTCGTTCGCGAATCCCGGCTCGTTCGCCTCGCGGATACAGCTCGGAGTGAACCACGACGTACGTCACGCCGAGGTCCACGAGGCTGGCGAGCGTCCTTTCGTCCGGGAACCTCGCGAGCTCCTTGTAGAGTGCGTCGTGAAACGGCGGCCGCATTCCGCTGTAACCGGCGATCGTCTTCTGCCAATGGGCCGTCGAGTGCAACATGTAGTGCGGGAGCCATCGTTCCTGCACGGGAAATTCAGCCACCACGAAGGGCCTCGGCTGCGTCGCGAGCCAGCGATCGACGGCGGGTATCTCAGGCGGATACGGTTCGGGCTCGAGAGGGAACGCGGCGAATTCGCCCACGAGAAGCGCTCCAGCCAGCACCGCAAGCATCCGCCGCTTTGCTGGCGTGAACCGAACGGTCCATCTCCCGAACCCGGCCGCGGCAAGGACCGCCAGTGCCAGCACCGTGAGGATGGTGTACCGGGAGGACACGCGGATGAAGTTGAATCCGGGCCATGAGTACACCAGCCTGTAGAGGCCACCGGCCGGTCCTATCGACAACCAGAGAGAGAGCATCGCGAGCAGTCCGTAGAAGACCGTATCGCGGCCGCGTGCGGCGGCCGGCCACAGCGCGACGCCGGCCAGGATTACCAGGGAGATATCCGGGAAAGAGGAGCGCATTTGCGTCACGCAGGATGGGCGCATCGGTCAGCGCCGAGAGCAGAAAGGCATGGACATGCGACGTCGACGCCAGGTAGCTCGCCGCGGTCGGCGCGAAATCGTACGCGTCCTGCAGGGTCCGCCTGAGATCCATCTCCAGCTGCACGGCGCGATACGGAAGGAACACGAGTGCCCCGACCAGGATCAGGAGGGCGCCGGGAAGTCCGGCGTCGCGCAGCCATTTGACTGGACGGAGCGGCCGACCGAGCGCCGTGCGCCACGCCACGAGCAATCCCGCCGAGAGCGCGAGGAACACGCCGCCGTGCCCACTGGTCAGTGCCTGCAGGCCAAAGAACGCGCAGGCCCACCACAGGTGGCGTCGCTCGCCGAAGTCCAGATACGCGTGCAGGAATGCCAGACAAAACGGAATCCATTGAACCGCGGTGAGGTGAAGCTGGCCGATGCGGAAGAACCGTGGAGGAGAGAAGGCGAAAATCAGGCCGGCGAGCACCGCGCTGGAAGGGGCGAGCCCGATGCGCCGAGCCAGGAGGTATGCGCCGACGCCACAGAGTACGACCGACAGAAGCGCCGCGGCGTTCATCGCGAGGAGGAGATTGCCCGACATCCACAGGAACGGCGCCGCGACCAGCGCGTTGCCGAGCTCGTTCTCCGAATACGCCAGCGTGTGCGCGAACGGGTAGAAGATGTTGGCGTCGAAGAGTGCGAAGGGCTGATGCACGAGACGCGTGCAGATCCCATCCCAGCGTCCAGAGGTTCAACGCCGTATCGCCGCCGAGCACAAACGTGGTGCTGGCAGGATGAATCGTGAGGGGGTAGACGAGGACAAAGGTGAGCCCCGCATACAGCAGCGTGACCGACAGACCCTCGCGCCACAGCGAGCGCCGGCCGGACGCTGACGCGATGCCACTGTCTGCGACGTCACTCCATTTCAGCGGCGTAGTCTCCTGCGGCTTCCGCTCGGCCCAGGTCGGTTGCGGCCGCCTCAGAATGGGAACCTCCGCGCCGTTCCCCCACGCGTAGCCGTACGGCACGCCCGTGGTCGAGGGCACGACCGCATGTCGCCGCCATGCACACGAATGCTACGGGCGGATCGGAATGTCGGCGCCGTTGCCCCACGCCGTCCCGTACGGCACCCCCGTCGTCGAAGGCACGACGTACCACGTCCCGTTCGACGGCCGGAACACCGCGAGGTCCGTCTTGACGTCCCCGTCGTAATCCCCGGGCACCGGGATGTCCGCGGCGTTGCCCCACGCGACGCTGTACGACACGCCCGTCGTCGACGGCACCACGTACCACGTGCCATTCGACGGCCGGAAGACGGCGATGTCGGTCTTGCCGTCGGCGTCGTAGTCGCCGGGCACCGGGATGTCCGCGCCGTTGCCCCACGCGACGCCGTACGGCGCCGCCCCGGTCGACGGCACCACGTACCACGTGCCATTCGACGGCCGGAAGACGGCGATGTCGGTCTTGCCGTCGGCGTCGTAGTCGCCGGGCACCGGGATGTCCGCGCCGTTGCCCCACGCGAAGCCGTACGGCGCCGCCCCGGTCGACGGCACCACGTACCACGTGCCGTTCGACGGCCGGAACACCGCGAGGTCCGTCTTCCGATCGCCGTCGTAATCGCCTGGCACTGGAAGATCCGCCCCGTTCCCCCACGCAACGCCGTACGGCGCCGCCCCGGTCGACGGCGCCACGTACCACGTGCCGTTCGACGGCCGGAACACCGTCACGTCGGTTCGGCCATCGCCGTCGAAGTCGCCCACCAGGGGTTTGTCCACGCCGTTCCCCCACGCGAACACTGTCGGCGTCCCCGTGCTCGACCGCAGTGTGTGCCACACGCCCGTGGACGGCCGGAACACCGTGAGGTCCGCCCGCGCGTCGCCGTCGTAGTCGCCGCTGCGCGCGGGAGTCCCGACGATGAGCCCGAATGAGGTACTCGCGGCCGCCGCGCCGTCATTCGCGGTCAGTGTGATTGACGTGATCCCCGAGCGGTTCAGGACGGGCGTGATCGTCACCGTGCGCGTCGCGCCCGTGCCGCTCACGGCGAGGTTCGCGTTCGGCACGAGCGTCGTGTTCGACGAGCTGGCACTGAGGCTGACGCCCGCCGGGCCGCTCTCGGGGTCGCCCACCGTGACATTCACGGCGATCGGCGTGTTCGCCGGCGTGGCTTTGGTGGAGATGGCCGAGATCGTCGGCGGTAAATTGTCGTCGTTGACGATGGTGCCCACCCCCTGGACGTCCGTGATCGTCGCGAAGATCGGGCTGGACAGGTTGACGAAGAAGGTCTCGTTTGCCTCGCCCACAGTATCGCCATAGACCGACACGTTCACGGCCTGCGTCGTCGTGCCGGCGGGAAAAATCAGCTGCCCCGTGGTCGGCACGTAGTCGTTCGCTGCCGTCGTCATGATGAGCGAGAACCCGCCAAGGCTGCCGGAGTCACTACCGGTGTCGTCCAAGACATACAAGCTCCACGTGCCGTTCGGGTTCGTGCCGGTGAACACGGACAACGCGGTGCCATACGGGCCGGCCGGCGCGGGCCCCGGGAGGTTTTCCCCGGGCAGGAGGTCCGTGGGCGCATAGGTCCCTGTCACGATCTGGCCGGTCGTCATGAGTGGCGCCCCATCGGCGAAGGTCAGGTCGACCCCAGAAATATCGAGACCCGCCCCGACGTCCGACATGAGCATCACTTTCTGTCCGCCTGGCCCGACCAGCAGAATGTCGACGTCGCTCGGAAACGTGTGACTCATCCCGTTCAGCCGCACCTGGAGCCGCTGCAGCGTACCGGCACCGGCCACGTTGATCGTCGACGGATAGGGCGTCGCCGGCGCGTTGTCGTTGATCGTAATCGGCCCCGCCGATGTGGAGGTCGTGTTGCCCACTGCCGTGCCGTCGGCCGTGGCGAAGCTCACGCGCGACTCGGCCATCAGGGGATTGGACAGGGTTACGGTGAACGTGAAGATTTTCGACCCCACGTTCCCCTCCGAGAGGCTCACGTCGTTGATCGAGAAGGTCGGGACCACGTCGCCGGGGACGTTGAAATTCTCGGTCACGAAAAACGTCGTGGCGTCGTTCACCCTTGCCAGCTGACCCATGCCGCGCGCCGCAAAACCGGCCCAGATGTCCGCGATGTCCGCCGCGGTACCACCACCCGCAGTCGCCGCGGCGAGGATCGCATCGCGCGCATCGATGAACGTCGGGTTGATCGGATCGAGCTTCATGCCGTCGGTCACGAACTGCAGGATTCGCTGGTTGCCAGTCGCAAAGCCGAGGCGCGTGATGAACCGCGCTCGCACCTCGAACAGGGCGCTGGCCCACACCTCACCGACGTTGTTGATATCAGTGGCAAGGGCGGTGCAGGAGAGACGAGGGCTGCACGCGAACGCTCCGTTGCCAAGATTCAACTGGGTCGGGTCGATGTCGGCGAGCGTGAGCGGGTTGTGCGGCTTCCCGTTCGTGTGCAGATTGCTGATGCTCGCGTAGGGGAACCGCCGCATGCCGTAGTAGTAGTTATCGACAAACCCAACCGCGACCTGGTTCGAGATCCAGCTTTGCATCGGGTAGACGGCGTTCGGATTCTCGGCGGCGGACGACAGCAGCGCCCGCGCGTAAAAGTCCGACCAGCCCTCGCCGATCCCGCGCGCCATGAGCGACGTGAGCCCGGCCGCGTTGTTGTGCAGGCGGTTCGAGGTGCCGTGGGTCAGCTCGTGCAGCAGGACATCGTGGTCGAGGCCCGACGAGCGATCGGGCGTCGGGCCCGTCCACACGAACATCTGCATGCGGCCGGGGGTGCCGTCGGGCAGCGTGAGGAAGTTGGCGGTGTTGGTCCCCGAGAAGTCCTGCGTCTCGGCGTTGATTCGATCGCCGGCGACGCCCCCACGTCCGAAGTTGTCGTTCTGGAAGTTGCGCGCCGCCTCGGTGAAGCCCAGCAGGTACAAACGGTCGTGATAGATGTTCGTCCAGTAGAAGCTATCGACCGCTTCACCGGCTGCATACGACTAGGTTGGCCTGTGACGGTGCGTCCGTCTGCGGGTCGAACGTGTAGTCGAACACCCGGTTGGTGCCACTAATATCGATATCGATGCCGTCCGGAGCGGTGAAGTCCAGTCCAGCATGGACGTTGTTGCCGATAGTCTGGCCGTTTGGGAAGCTGGTGTTGTCGGTGATCCATCCCAGGTTGTTGAACGTGTTGGGTGCTTCGTTTCCGATGAGCGTGACGAGCGTGCGCGCGATGAACGGCGCCTGCGTGCCGCTGCCAGGCAGAACGGTGCTCGGCGACATCGGCGCGGGGCTGTCGTCCGTGTACACACGGTAGCTGGCCGACTGCGTCTGATAGTTCGTCAGGTTCTTGCGGAACAGCACCGTGCCGTCCTCGGCGTCGAGGAGGACGAGGAACCCGTCGGGATTGCCCACGATCGTGGTCGCCCACGCGAGGCGCGCCACGCCCGGCGCCAGCGGGAAGTACACCAGCCACGCATGAGGGTCGTCAGCCAGCGTCGCGCGGTCGAACGTCAGCCGGCCGGCGCTGTCAGCCTTCTGCACGAGCGCGGCAGCGTCCACCCGCCAGCCCACATTCGCCGCCGCCCGCGACACCGCCTGTGCCGCGGTGAGCGTGGGCGATGTGGAGAGCGCGGCGGCGTCGAGGCCCGCCGCGAGCGGGCCGGTCGTCCGCGCGAGCTCGCCACGCGCCGTGAAGCCGCCGCGGATCAGACCCTGAAACACCGGGAGTCCGTTGATCTTCTGCTCGAATTCCACCCATGCCATGTTGCCGGACGGGTTCGCATAGTCCGCCACCAGCTCGAGACTCGCGACCTGATTCTGGGAGAGGCCGTAGACGCCGGCATACGCCGACAGGAATCCGCGCATCGCGCCGACGCGATCAGAAGTCGCCGCCGTGAGAAATCCGCCGCCCGCCTTCACGCCGACGATCTCGGGCGTGCCACGCTCCGGGTTGTCGACCACCTCGATATCCTTGAACGTGGCCTGCAGCCGGGACATATCCGCCGCGCGCGCACTCGCCAGGCCTCCAACGGCGGCAGCTTGCACGCCGACGCCCGGTGATGTTTTCGCCCGCTTCATGGCCGCTTCGACGGCGGCCGTGTCGGTGCGGATATCGAAGTTGGCAGGTGCAGCCGTCGAGGTGGCCCGCTGCGCCCACGGATGCGCCGTGACGAGCGCGAGGCCGGCAAGGAGCGCGAGCACCTCGAACTGCCGCGGGATTCTCATCGATCTCTTAGGGCGAGGCACGATCAACGTGCGAGTGCGCGGGCGATTCGTCTTCGACATGGGAGGCTGCTCGTTTCTTGTGTAACGATCAATGTGGCGACACACTGCCCAATGTGGCGATGCACTGCCGCGGGAATGCTCCCGCTGCCTCGCGCGCTCCTGCACCGGTGCGGAACTGCGCGAGGGCGGGATCGCCAGAAAGCAGCGTGGCGCAGATCAGGACGACGAAGGGCACTTGGTGGCGCACGCCTGTTCTCCGCAGGAGTCCAAGAATATCAGGCAAGCGACCTTCGTGTACAGCTCAACAATTTGCGGCGTGGCAAGTCTCTGCGCTCACACCGGCCATCTCAGCGCTATTCAACTGACATCTCTTTGACGGGGAAGTCCGCGACGAAACGATCTGCTGAAGAGGGGTCCAATCGCCGATGTGACGACGTCGCAGCCTCGCAGAAGGCGCAGTACATCTCGACGGACAGCTTCGTGGATGTACCGCTTCACGATCGCGCTGGTGTCGACCTATGCCCACACGATCGGGCGCGGTCTTCGCGGACTTCTCCAGCCGGCTTACGGCCGTTTCAGGATGGGGATGTCGGCGCCATTCCCCCACGCGAACCCGAACGGCAGACCCGTCGTCGACGGCACGACATACCACACGCCGTTCGACGGCCGGAACACCGCAATGTCCGTCTTGCCATCACCGTCGAAGTCGGCAGGCACCGGAATGTCCGCGCCGTTCCCCCACGCGTAGCCGTACGCGACGCCGGTCGTCGACGGCACGACGTACCACGTCCCGTTCGACGGCCGGAACACGGCGATGTCCGTCTTGCCGTCGCCGTCGTAGTCGGCTGCCACAGGCTTGTCCGCGCCGTTGCCCCACGCGTAGCCGTACGCGACGCCGGTCGTCGACGGCACGACATACCACGTCCCGTTCGACGGCCGGAACACGGCGATGTCGGTCTTGCCGTCGCCGTCGTAATCGCCCGGCACGGGAAGATCCGCGCCGTTGCCCCACGCGAACCCGTACGGCGCCGCCCCCGTTGACGGCACGACGTACCAGGTCCCGTTCGACGGCCGGAACACCGCGATGTCCGTCCGGCCATCGCCGTCATAGTCGCCGGGCACCGGCACATCGGCGCCATTGCCCCACGAGTAGCCGTACCCGACGCCCGTCGTCGACGGGATGATATACCAAGCCCCATTCGACGGCCGGAACACCGCAATGTCCGTTTTGCCGTCGCCGTCGAAGTCGCCCACCACCGGCTTGTCTGCCGCGTTCCCCCAAGCGACGCCGTACGGCACGCCCGTCGTCGACGGCACCACGTACCACGTCCCGTTCGACGGACGGTAGACCGTGATGTCCGTTCGGCTGTCGCCGTCGAGATCCGCCCGTGTCTGTGTGAGCGGCCCGACCACGAATCCGCTCGCCAACGCCACGACCTCGGCACCGGTCGCTACCGTCACCGTCCGCGCACCGAGCGTCGCGCCGCCCGCGATCGTCACGTTCGCGGTCGCCTGCGTCGCAGTCAGCACCGTGGTGCTGTTCACCGTAATTCCCGCGCCGAAGGTGGCCGACGTCGTCCCCTGCACGAAGTGCGTAAACTGCCCTATCAGACCCACGATCAGATTCGTCGAGCCCCCGCCGGGCGCCGCTCGGCGACACCAGCGTCAGCGTCGGCGGTGCCAATGACAGCGTGAACGCGATACCGCCCTGCGTTGCGCCGTTGGTCACCACGATTGGTGTGCCCGCGGTCACCACGCAACCACCAGGACTCGCGGTGCACGGCATGTTCAGGTACCGCTCGTCCAGATAACCGGCCGGGCCGCGGGCCACAGCGAAGTACCGTGCCCGCAGGCAGTCCGTCGAATTCAAAATTCCCCGGGGTGCCGGAGAACGTCGTCTTCACCAGATTCCCCGCCGCGTTGTACAACTCCACGTTCACCGACGCCAGCGGATTCGTGGTCAGCTGGTCGGAGACCGGACCGGAGATTGACCCGCCGGCCGGCAGGACAAAATCGGCAGTCGTGGTCGTGTTCGCCGTCACGACGATGTCGTTGCCGGTGGTCGTCACGTTGCACGGCGCACACGGCACATTGCCGAACACCACGTCGGTGTAGTACGGCGTGGCCGGGGACACAATCGTCCGCGCACGGTACGTGCCCGGCAGCAGGCCGCTCACGCTGTAGAAGCCCGTGTTCGCGGCCGCCGTGGCGCTCTTCACGAGGACGCCCGCGAGGTTATAGACCGCCACCTGCACGTTGAGCAGGCCGATCCCCGAGGCATTCTTCACCGTGCCGCGGATGACGCCCGCGCCTGCCGCGAGCAGGAAGTCCACGCCGGTACGCGTTGTGCCATTTGTGACCGTGACTGGAGTACCGGTGGTCACCGTGGGCGCGCACGACGGCGTGCACGGAAGCGTCACGTTGGGGAAGGCCGTGGCCCCGGGCGCACCGCAGCCGAGACAGGGCATGTTGTCGAACAGCTCGTCCACGTAGAACGGCGGTTGGGCGGCCGGTGTGACCGTGGACACGTAGTATGTGCCGGCCGGCAGCCCGCTCAACGTGACGCGACCCAAGGCGTCCGTAGTCACTGCCCTCAGCAGCCGGCCCGAGGGCAAGTGCACGGCAACCACCACTCCCCCCAGCGGAGCATTGGTGCCCTCAGCCTTCACGCTGCCGCTGAGGCTCCCGCCCGACACCAGCGCGAAGTTCACACCGGTGTGCGTGGTGCCAACCGTCACGGTGACCGGCGTGCCGGTGGGAACGCCGTCGAACGTGATGCCGTTGTACATCTGCACCACGTAGTTTTGCGCGGCGCCCGGGTTCGTGCGAACGAAGTAGTCCCCGTTCGGCAGGCCGTTCACCGTGTAGTTGCCCGAGGCGTCCGTCGTCACGTTCTTCACGAGGACCGCGGCGGAGTTGAACACCAGAATCCCAAAGCCAGCAACCGGCGCACCACCCGCGCCGGTGTCCGTCACGGTGCCACTGATCGATCCGCCGGGCGAGAGCGCGAAATTCGCCATCGTCGTCCCGGTCCCCGCCACCGCGACACCGTCGCCGGTGGTGACCGTGCAGGGGACGCACGGGTGATCGTTCCAGACCTCGTCGATGAAGTTCTGCGAGGCGCTGACGGCGGTGCGAACGTCAGTACGTTGCCGGGCGGCAGGGCGAATGACGTGTACACCCCGGAGGCGCTGCTCGAGGTGGCTCCCATCTGGACGCCCGATGCGTTGAAGACTTGAACCGACACGCCCTGGAGCAGTCCCGGAGGAACGGCGGTATTCGTGATCGTGCCGCTGATGCGGCCGCCGGGCACCAGCGCGAAGTCGATCACGGTATTCCCGCCTGACGTCACCGGGACCAAGGTGCCGCCGCTGGTAGCGACGTTGCAGCCGATGCACACCACGCCGTTGTACAGTTGATTGATGAAGCCCGAGGGCACGCTTGCGTTCGTCCGGACATAGTAGGAGCCGGGGGCCAGCCCCGCGAACGCGTACCCGCCCGTTCCGCTCCCGGATCCGCTCGTCTGGACGCTGCCGATCTGAGTGCCCGTACTGGTAAAGAGCTGGACCTGGACACCATTGACGGCCACACCACCGCCCGTCACGGTTCCCGAGATCGATCCGGACCCCGCCACCAGCGCGAAGTCGATGTTGCCGGTCGTCGCGCCCGTGGTCACGTTGATGGGCGTCCCGTTCTGCACAAAGCAGGCGAAGTTCGGGCACGGCAGGCCGTAATAGATCTGACTCGCGAAGCCCGACTGTTGCACCAGCGCGAAGTACGTCCCGGCCGGCACCACCACGCTGTACGCACCGAAGGCGTTTGAGTTCGTCCCCCCGATGGATTCGAGGAGGCCAAACGTAGGGCCCGGGACGGTGTTGATCCGGAAGATCCCGACGAACACGTCCGGGATCGGCGCGCCACCGGCGGCATTCGTCACCGTCCCGGCAATGGTCCCGCCGGGCGACAGCACGAAGTTCTTGCCCGACGCGGTCGTCCCAGGAGCGCCGACCGCGATCGCCGTGGGCGTGGTCACACCATTGTTCAACTGGCAGTTGCCATTGGCACACGGGATGTTGTCGTACAGCTCATCGACGAGTCCCTGCGTGTTGCGGGTGGAGGCGTAGTAGTTGCCTGCTATAAAGCCACTCGTCGAGTAGTTACCCAAGGCGTCCGTCACAGTCGTGTCAACCCTGTTCCCCGTCGAGTTCAAGATGTTCACTTCGACATTCGGCAGGGGCGCGCCACCTACGGCCGTGACGGTGCCCGTGATGCGGCCCCCTAGGTCGAGGGCGAAGTCGATGCCGGTCGCGCCGCCCGCCTGCGTCACGGCAATCGCAGTCCCGCTCGTCACGTTGCAGTTCAGGCAATGAACGTTGTTGTAGATCTCGTCCTGGTACCCTTGCGTGTTTGTCGTGAACGCATACACAAACCCGTCAGCCGTCCCGCCGTCGCTGATGTAGTTGCCCGAGACGTCGGTGACCGCGCTGGTAAACGCGACTTGGCCGTTTGCGTCCGCGAAGTGGACGAGGACGCCGGCGATCGGCGTGGTTCCGTCGGCCTGCGTGACCTTGCCCGTGATGCGGCCGCCCGGATCGAGCAGGAAATTGATCCCCGTCACGGCGCTGTTCGTGACAGTGACCGGTGTGAGTATGAAGGTCATGGTCACGTCGTCGAAGATGTCGCACACGGCGGAGCAAGGGATGTTGTCCCACACCTTGTTGATGTACCCGTGAGTATCCTGCGTGAGGACTGCGTAGCTCCCGGCGGGCAGGTTGACCGTGTAGTTGCCCAACGCATCGGTCGTCGCGATGGCTGTGGGACCTTCGGTGTTACCGTACAGGTCGTAGAAGTGGACACCGGTATTCGCCAGGGGCACCGGCGGACTCGCGTTCGTCGAGACGTTCCCGCTGATGCTTCCGGCGGCAAAGGCCTGCGTGGCGACGCCCGTCAGCAGAGTCGCTGCGACCAGCGCAGTCTTGACGAGAGAGATGGCAAATCGGTTTCGGCGGACAGGAATGTCGAGGGCAGTCATTTGAAATGAACCTTATGGTTTCTACAGCTGAGTTTGAGGTGGCTCAGTTTTTACGCACGAGCCGGTAATGTCAACGGGTAATCCGCAAAATTCCTGCGACCGTACGTAATTTTCTTGAGGAAGAAACGGATCGATGAATCGACGGACGGTCGCGGCCGTACGAGGGAGAAAAGTCTTCCTATCGGAGCCTTCGGACGTTCATGCGGAGGCCCAGACCCAGCAGGCCCACGCCACCGGCGCGACACCGACGATGCTGTCGTTGAACAGGCCCGCACCGAGATAACCGACGACACCGGCCAGGCAGGCAAGACCGAAGACGACGAAGACGCGCCCGGCGTCCGCGCGCCACTGCGGAAATAGATCCTCGCGCTCGTGACGACGTACCACGCGAAGAATGCCGCCAGCAGCAGCGCCGACAGCACGTCCGGTGCTGAGCGCGATCTGAAGAAACCCGTTGTGGACCTTGTCCACCAGCATGTCGGTCGTGCCGTACACGCGAAACTTGCCGGTCAAGTCCTGCTGCGGAAACACCATCGCGAACGTATCGGGGCCAAACCCCGTGAAGAGGGTGTGCCGCAGCAACGGAAGGCTGCGCGACCAGATGTAGCCGCGCGCCGACCCGAGCGCCTCGCGTCCTTCGAAGCCGAACGTCTCGACTTTCTCGTACAACAGCGGCCGGCCCGTCTTGAGCGCCAGGCGAATGCCCGAGTCCAGGAGGAGGAAGTTGAGGACGTACTCGTCCTGCCGAATGACGAACGCCGGCTGCCCGCTGATACGACCAAGCGTGCACACGAAATGCGAGAAGCGCTCATCGTCTATTCGGATGTGATTGCTCCGGGGCGGCGTCACAATCTTCAGCGGCTGCAGACGCTCCCCGTCAAAGATGCTCAGATTGCCGGCCTCGTGGCGAATGAGCAGCGCGCCGTTCGGCGTCTTCAGGTGAATCGCCGCGGGATCGATGCGGACAATCTCGATCGGGGAGAGGCGGGACACTGTCGGTAGCCCTGGAGAACAGCACTCGGAGGTCGGACGCCATGGAGGCCGCCCGCACGCGTATGCGTCCACCAGCCGCAATGTCGGCGGCAACCAGCGTCAGCACGAGTGCGCCGGCCGACGCAGCCAGGACGGCCCATTGCACGCGCACGCGGGATCGCAGTCCGATGGCGAGTACTGCACACGCCAGCACACCGCCGGTGAGCCCGGCGCGCGATCCCGACACCAGCCACACGAGGCCGATGACCACTGTCGCCACGCCTGCCAGGCGCCTCGTCGATCGCGACGTCGCGCCGGCGAGGACGAGAGCAACGAGGAAGGGCAGCACGAGCGCGGTGTAGCTGCCGACATAGTTGTAGTGGAAGAGCGTCGAGTAGATCGTGCGCGCCTCGGCGGGAAACTGCAGTTGGAGGGCCGTCGGGTCGTAGGCCGCCGGGACGATGAGGCGCTGTCCCCAGGCAGGCGCGGAGCGGGTCGACGCCCGCGTACTGAAGGAGACCGATGGTCCCGACGCCTATCGCAGACACGGCAAAGCACTTTGCGGCCAGCTCGACTCGGCCCGGTGTGGTGAACACCGCGAACGACGCCAGGGCGATGACGATGTACAGACAGGAGGACGAACAGCCCCTCGTACCGATCGGGGAATCTGTTGAGCGCCACGTTCCAGAAAGGCGAGCCCCATGCAGAAGCGATCGCCAGCACGGCGTAGCCCGCAAACGTGAGCCGGGCGACCATGGGCAACTGGCGAAGACCGGATTGACCGTTGGCGATGCCGGCGAGGAGTCCCGTGAGCGAGACGGCAGCCAGGCCGATGACGAGGCGCGATTTGTAGAACGAGAAGAAATCGAAGTTGGCGCGCTGGCCGTTCCAGAACCCGAACAGCTCGTTGTCGAGCGGCACGACTTTCAGATAGACAACCAGCGGGACGACAACAATCGTGGCGGCCACGGCTGCCACAACGAGCTGGTCGGGCCAGGACGCGTGCGATCGTTTCCGGGGCCGGGGCATGCGTGGGAAATCCTACTCCCACACCTGACATTGGTGATTACTCCGCGACGGAGCCGCTGGCGAAACCCGGCGATCCGCGCTGTCTGATCAAGTCACGGCGCCGCCATCCGACCCTACGGCCGCTTCAAGATCGGGACGTCAGCGTCGTTTCCCCACGCAAAACCGTACGGCACGCCCGTCGTCGAGGGCACGACGTACCACGATCCCGTTCGACGGCCGGAACACGGCGATGTCCGTCTTCCCGTCGCCGTCGTAGTCGCCCGGCACCGGCGATGTCCGCGCCGTTCCCCCACGCGAACCCGTACGGCACGCCCGTCGTCGAGGGCACGACGTACCACGTGCCGCTCGACGGCCGGAACACGGCGATGTCCGTCCTTGCCATCGCCGTCGTAGTCGCCGGGCACCGGCGTGTCGGCTGCGTTGCCCCAGCCATACGCGTACGGCACGCCCGTCGTCGACGGCACCACGTACCAGCGTGCCCGTTCGACGGCCGGAACACCGCGATGTCGGTCTTCCCGTCGCCGTCGTAGTCGCCCGGCACGGGGATGTCCGCCGCTGTTCCCCCACGTCATACGCCATACGGCACGCCCGTCGTCGACGGCAGGACGTACCACGTGCCGTTCGACGGCCGGAACACCGCGATGTCGGTCTTGCCGTCGCCGTCGTAATCGCCCGGCACCGGGATGTCCGCACCGTTCGCCCCACGCAAACCCGTACGCCACGCCCGTCGTCGAGGGCACGACAGTACCACGTCCCGTTCGATGGCCGAAACACCGCGATGTCGGTCTTGCCGTCGCCGTCGATAGTCGCCCGGCACCGGCATGTCCGCGCTGTTCCCCCAGGCAAACGCCGTCGGCGTGCCCGTACTCGACCGCATCGTGTGCCACGCGCCGGTCGACGGCCGGAACACGCGTGATGTCCGACTCGGCCGTCGCCGTCGAAATCCCCGCGCTGCGCAGGATTGCTGACCGTCGCATCCGGACCTGGCACGCCGTAGTCGTCGAGAGGCGTCACCGCGCACGTCACTGCGTCTCCGAAACCCATCCTCTCGGCAGCGCGTCGGAAAGCGCGGCGCTCTGCAGGTCGCGCACGACCGACCCGTTCACGATCCAGCGATACCTGTAACGCACGACGTCGTAGTCCGGATCTCGGCGATAGAGCACGGTGGGGGCCACGCGGCAGAACGGCACGTCGGCCTCGACCGGATTCGGCGGATCGAGCGACACCGACACCCCAAGCGGCGCATGGTTCACGATCTCCGGAGCGCTTGCAACCACATCGAACGGCGCGGTCACAACCAGTGCGCCGTTGGCATAGAAGCGGGCTGTCCACGCGCCAACGGCGTTCAGACCTCCGCTGAGGGTTCATCCAGAACCAGGAGCCATCCATTCCTGAATCCTCCCGGAACGAACACGTCAGAGAAGTCGAGCGCGGTCGTGCCATTCGGACGGGTGTACCGTGACGCCGGGTACGCCCCACCCACCGGCCAGTTGGCAATCGACATGCGGAAGTAGGTGGTAACGGTTCCCAGGACATACGTCCCGGAATGCGTCACCTGATCGTACGGATAGCCCGCGGAGCCCGAGAACGGCGCGCTGGCAAACGTGAAGGTCTTGACGAACGTGGTCTGGCGCACTGGCACCTGGTTGACCCAGTAACTCGCGCCCCCCACGGCACGGCCCGGCGGACGGCGTCGTACGGAACCCCGTCGACCTGCGATTCGAAGTGCAAGTGGGGCCAGGTGCTGCTGCCGCTGCTGCCAGTGAGTCCGATCTGCGTCCCTGCTGTGACGCTCTGGCCGGGGCTTACCACCACGCTGTTCTTCTTGAGGTGCCAGTACCAGGAATCGTGGCCGTTTGCGTGGGCGAGGATGACGTAGTTTGCGGGCTGGCCGAGTGCCTGCGTGTTGATGCTGGTACTCGCCGTCGTGCGTCGAGACGACGGTGCCGTCCAGTGGGGCAAAGATCGGCACGCCAATCTCCTGCTCCCGGAAACCGACGATGTCCGAGTCGTGACCGCGGTGTCCCGCATATGTCCGATCGGTGCAGTCGAAGTCGAACGGCACGCGCGCAGTTGCGAGGTCCACGTGATTGTTGATGACGAGGTCCTGCCAGAGGGTGCCGCCCTGCGGGAAGAATGCGTATGGGTGCGGGGCCGCAGAGGCGGCCCGCGCAGAGAAGAGGGGACCGGACGTCGGAACCGGGCCGTCGTCAGTGTCGTCGACGATTTCGCCCCCCATGAGCCCGCCCCGGGGGGCCTGAATCTGAGACGGTTGAAGAGCTGAACGCTCGACATCTCGACGGCGCGCTTGTCCGTTCGCCAGGACGGACCACGCGAGCACGACAGCCACCAAGAGTGTGAGATGGGATCGTGACATATGAACCTACGGCCGCTTCAAGATCGGGACGTCAGCGCCGTTCCCCCACGAAAAACCGTACGCCACGCCCGTCGAGGGCACCACGTACCACGTTTCCCTTTCGACGGCCCGGAACACCGCAATATCCGTCTTCCCATCGCCGTCGCAGCCGCCCCGTACTGGAATGTCCGCGACATCGCCCTATAGACGTTGAGCAACGAAGATGCCGATCGGAATGGCTAAGTAATTGCGCGGAGGCTCGTCTATTTTGGTGTGGATGCCGGAATATCGCACTGCGGGGCGAAATATCTCGCGATGCCTGCTGGCGCTTCGTCCGCAGGCGAAACGCCTGGGCGCGTGGCGATGGATGCGCGGGCCGAACCGGCAGAAACGCGAGTGGGCGATCTCAGCCGCCCGAGACCGGCGGGAGAAGGTGGATCTCGCTGTCAGGCGGGATCGACTGATAGGTGGCGTCGTTGTAGATGACGCCGTCGATGGCCACGGCCAGCGACTCGAGGTGGCCGGTCAGGTCGGGGAAGCGCTGCTCGAGAGCCCGGAGCAGCTCGCCGACGCGCGACGCCTCGATCGAGACCGTCTCGAGTCCTCCGGTGTACTGCGAGAGGATGCCCGAAAAGTGGACGATGGCCACGTGCGCGCGTCAGGCCTCCGCGATCACCCCGAGCCCCTCGAGCACTCGCGGGGGCGAGAGCGGCAGCTCCGTGAACCGCACGCCGGTCGCGTCGCGCATCGCGTTGGCGACCGCCGCGAGCGGCGGCACGATGGGCACTTCGCCGACGCCGCGCACGCCGTACGGATGCAGCGGGTTGGCCACCTCGATGAGGACCGTGTCGATCATCGGCAGGTCGGACGCCACCGGCATCCGGTAGTCGAGGAAGCCGGCGTTCTCCATGACGCCGTTGGCGTCGTAGATGTACTCCTCGTTCAGCGCCCAGCCGATGCCCTGCGCCGCGCCGCCCTGCATCTGTCCTTCGACGAAGCTCGGATGCACGGCCTTGCCCACGTCCTGAATCGCGGTGTAGCGCACGACCGTGCTGCGCCGGTTTCCGGATCGACCTCGAGATCGCAGATGTGCGCGGCGAAGCCCGGGACCGGCCATCGGCGCGTTGACCGCGGCGCGGCCGATGATCGGACCGCCGGTCTGCGCCATCTTCGCGGCGAGCTCGACGATCGGTGAGCGGCGGCCGGTCGCGGCTCCGTCGAGCGGCACGGCGCGGCCCGGCTCCCAGGCGACCCGACTCGCGATCGACGTTCCAGATCTTCGCGGCGCGCGCGCGCAGCTGCTCGCGCGACGTCCTGCGCGGCTCGAATGACCGCCATGCCGGTGGCGTAGCACACGCGGCTGCCGCCGGTGACGTCGGTGTAGCCGGCGGTGTCGGTGTCGGCGACGCTCGGCCGGACGCGCTCGACCGGAATGCCGAGCTCCTCGGCCACCATCAGCGCCTGCGCCACGCGGGTGCCGCCGATGTCGGGGTTGCCGGTGACGACGGCGGCGCTGCCGTCGGCGTTCAGCGTGACCGTGGCGCTCGAGTTCATGCCGGCGTTGAACCAGAATCCGCACGCGACGCCGCGGCCCTGATTCGGCCCGAGCGGCGCGTTCCAGTGCGGATGCGCGCGCGCCGCCTCGAGCACCTGCTTCAGTCCGATCGGGCCGTACTTCGGTCCGTACGGCGCGTGATCGCCTTCCGCGACGGCGTTCTTCAGGCGCAGCGTCGATCGGATCGATCTCGATCGCGCGCGCGATCTCGTCGACCACCGACTCGGTCGCGAACGTCGCCATCGGCGATCCGGCGCGCGATACGCCGCGACCTTCGGCTTGTTGACGACGACGTCGTAGGCTTCGATGAGGAAGTTCGGGATCGTGTAGGGCGCAAGGCAGCACATCGCGCCGGCGCCGGACGGCGATCCTCGATACGCGCCCGCCTCGTACCACAGCGACGCGTTCGCGGCGACGATCGTGCCGTCGCGCTTCGCGCCGATCTTCATGCGGATGTTCGTCCCCGACGTCGGACCGGACGCGCGAAACACTTCGTCGCGCGTCATCACCATCTTGACCGGGCGGTCCGGTCTTGCGCGACAGCACGATCGCGACCGGCTCGAGATAGACCGCGATCTTGCCGCCGAAGCCGCCGCCGATCTCGCTCGGGATCACCTTGATCTTCGCGGCGTCGATGCCGAGGATGCGCGCGCAGCAGTCGCGCACGACGAAGCGGCCCTGCGTGCGAGCACCAGACGAGAATCCTGGCCGTCCTCGCCGACCGCGCGACGCAGGCGTGCGGCTCGATGTAGCCCTGATGCACGGTCGGGCGTGCGGAACTCGCGCTCGACGACGACGTCGGCGTCGGCGAGCGCCCGGTCGAGGTCGCCGCGCTTGAACTCCATGCGGGCGGCGACGTTGGTCGGCCCGCTCGTCGCCGGGAGCGGACGGCCCTTCGTGAGCATGTCGGCGTGGAGGATCGGGCGCGTCGGGCGCGATCGCCCGTCGACGCCCATCACCGGCTCGAGCACGCTCGTACTCGACACGCATCGAGCTGCGCCGCCTCGCGGGCGACGTCGAGCGACGTGGCCGCGACGGCGGCGACCGCGTGGCCGTGGTAGAGCGCCTTGTCGTGCGCGAGCACGTTGTCGCCCATGTCGCGCAGGTCGAGCGCCGCCTTCGCCGCCGATCACCAGCTTGGCCGATGTCTCGGGGATGTCCTCGCCGGTGACGACCGCCTTGACGCCCGGCACCGCTTCGGCGGCCGACGTGTCGATCGACACGATGCGCGCGTGCGCGTGCGGGCTGCGCAGCGACCACGCCGTGCAGCATGCCGGGCAGGGTGAAGTCGGCGCCGTAGTTCGCGCGGCCGGTGACCTTGTCGACGCCGTCGTGGCGGATCGGACGCGTGCCGACGTAGCGTGAATGTCCGCTCGCTCATGCGTCGCCGCCTTCCTCGCATCTCGGCGGCGGCGTCGAGCACCGCGCGGATGATCTTGTCGTAGCCGGTGCAGCGGCACAGGTTGCCGGCCAGCCAGTACCGCGTCTCGGTTCTCGGTCGGGTTGCGGGTTCGCGTCGAGCAGCGCCTTGGCGGCGACGATGAAGCCGGCGTGCAGATGCCGCACTGCAGCGCGGCGTGCTCGAGGAACTTCTGCTGCAGCGGATGCAGCGGCTCGCCCGTCGCGATGCCTTCGATCGTCGTGCATCGGTCCGGCCCTGGGCTTCGGCGGCGAGCACGAGGCACGACGGCACGAGCCGGCCGTCGAACATGACCGAGCAGGCGCCGCAGTCGCCGGTGGTGCAGCCTTCTTTCGTGCCGGTCAGGCCGAGCTCCGTCGCGAAGCGCGATCGAGCAGGCTGTCGTGCGGCTCGCAGAGGAACTCCGTCGGCTCGCCGTTGATCGTCGTCTGGACGTGCAGCTTCGCCACGCTCTATCGTCCTCTCGCGCGCGTCGCGGCGATCGCCGGCGGCGCGCTTCGTGAGCACGCCCGCGACCACGTCGCGGCGGTAGGCGACGGTGCCGCGCTTGTCGTCGATCGGCCGCGCCGCGGCGCTCGCGGCGTCGGCCGCTCTGCGCAGCGCGCCGTCGTCGAGACGGGTGCCGACCAGCGCCTGGCGCGCCGCGTCGGGCACGAGCAGCGCGGTCGGCGCGACGGCGCCGATCGCGACGCGCGCCGCCGTGCAGACGCCGGTCGCGTCGAGCGTCACGCTGACGCCGGCGCCGGCGACCGCGATGTCCATCTCGCGTGCGCGGGATCAGGCGCAGGTACGCGTCCGCCGTGCGCGGCGCGCGGACGCGGCAGCGCGAACGGCGACGAGCAGTTCGCCGCGGCTCGAGCACCGTCCTTGCCGGGCGCGATGCAGAACGTCTCGACCGGCACCGATGCGCTCGCCTTTCGGGCCCGGCGATGACGCACTCGCGCGCGATTGACGATCAGCGCGCAGGTCGTGTCGGCGGCCGGCGACGCGTTGCACAGGTTGCCGCCGACCGATCGCGCGGCCCTGAATCTGCGTCGAGCCGATCAGGTGAACCGCCTCGACGAGGCCGGGCCACAGGCGCGGCAGCTCGGCGTGCTCGCAGATCTCGGCGGCGGGCGTCGCGGCGCCGAGGCGCAGGCCGTCGGCATCGATCGCGATCGCCGATGAGCTCGGGAATGCGCTTGACGTCGACGAACGCGGACGGCTGTCGCAAGCCGGCGCGGAACTGGACGAGCAGATCGGTGCCGCCGGCGAGCACGCGGGCACCCGGGTCGGCTGCAATCAGCCGGACCACTTCGGCGACCGATCGAGGAGCTTCGTAACGAATGGGTTCTCCATGACGCCGTTGGCGTCGTAGATGTACTCCTCGTTCAGCGCCCAGCCGATGCCCTGCGCCGCGCCGCCCTGCATCTGGCCCTCGACGAAGCTCGGATGCACGGCCTTGCCCACGTCCTGGATCGCCGTGTAGCGCACGACCGTGCTGCGCCCGGTTTCCTTGTCCACGTCGAGGTCGCAGATGTGAACGGCGAAGCCCGGGCCCGCCATCGGCGCGTTGACCGCGGCGCGCCCGATGATTGGCCCACCGGTCTGCGCCATCTTCGATGCGAGCTCGACGATGGTGAGCGGCGGCCGGTCGGGGCTCTTGTCGAGCGCCACGGCGCGGCCCGGCTCCCACGCGACCCGACTGCGATCGACGTTCCAGATCGTCGCGGCGCGCGATCGAAGCTGCTCGGCAACGTCCTGCGCCGCTTGAATCACCGCCATCCCCGTGGCGTAGCAGACGCGGCTGCCGCCCGTCAGATCGGTGTAGCCGGCCGTGTCCGTGTCGCCAACGCTCGGCCGGACACGCTCGACGGGAATGCCGAGTTCCTCGGCCACCATGAGCGCCTGTGCCACGCGCGTACCGCCGATGTCCGGATTGCCGGTCACGACTGCGGCGCTGCCGTCGCCGTTGAGCGTGACCGTGGCGCTCGAGCTCAGGCCCGCGTTGAACCAGAACCCGCACGCCACGCCGCGTCCCTGCCCCGGCCCGAGCGGCGCGCTCCAGTGCGGGTGCGCGCGCGCGGCCTCGAGCGCCTGCTTCAGTCCGATCGGCCCGTACGCCGGGCCGTACGGCGCGTGGTCGCCTTCCGCCACCGCGTTCTTCAGCCGCAGCGCGATCGGATCCATCCCGATGGCGCGGGCCACTTCGTCCATCAGCGACTCGGTGGCGAAGGTCGCCATCGGCGACCCGGGCGCCCGGTAGGCGGCCACCTTCGGCTTGTTGACAACGACGTCGTAGGCCTCGATGAGGAAATTCGGGATCGCGTAGGCCGCAAGGCAGCACATCGCGCCCGCGCCTGACGGAGAGCCCCGATACGCACCCGCCTCGTACCACAACGACGCGTGCGCCGCGACGATCGTCCCGTCGCGTTTCGCGCCCAGCTTCATCCTGATCCTCGTTCCCGAGGTCGGACCGGAGGCGCGGAACACCTCGCTCCGCGACATCACCATCTTCACCGGGCGGCCGGCCTTGTGCGAGAGCACGATCGCGACCGGCTCGAGGTACACCGGAATCTTGCCCCCGAACCCGCCGCCGATCTCGCTCGGAATGACCTTGACCTTCGCGGCGTCGATACCGAGGATGAGCGCGCAGAAGTCGCGCACGATGAAGCCGCCCTGCGTGCTGCACCAGACGAGAATCTGGCCGTCCTCGCCGTACCGCGCCACGCAGGCGTGCGGCTCGATATAGCCCTGATGCACCGTCGCGGTCCGGAACTCGCGCTCGACCACGAGATCGGCGCCGGCGAGCGCCCGATCGACGTCGCCGCGCTTCAGCTCCATGCGCCCCGCGACGTTGGTCGGCCCGCTCGTCCCCGGGAGCGGACGGCCCGTGGTGATCATGTCCGCGTGGAGGATCGGGGCATCGGGCGCGATCGCCCGTTCGATGGACATCACCGGTTCGAGCCGCTCGGTACACGACGCGCACGAGTTTCGCCGCCTCGTGAGCAACGTCGATCGAGGTGGCCGCCACCGCCGCCACCGCGTGCCCTTCGTACAGCGCCTTGCCGTGAGCCATCAGATTGTCGGCCATGTCGTGCAGGTCGAAGCCGCCTTCTCCGCCGAGCGCCAGCTTGGCCGATGTCTCGGGAATGTCTTTGCCGGTGATCACGGCCTTCACGCCGGGCACCGCTTCGGCGGCCGTCGTGTCGATCGAGACAATGCGTGCGTGCGCGTGCGGGCTGCGGACGACCACGCCGTGCAGCAGGCCTGGCAGGGTGAAGTCCGCGCCGTAGTTCGCGCGGCCGGTCACCTTGTCGAGGCCGTCGTGCCGGATCGGCCGCGTCCCGACGTAGCGAAATGTCCGAGCGCTCATCGCGTCGCCGCCTTCCTGCTCGACATGTCGGCGGCAGCGTCGAGCACCGCGCGCACGATCTTGTCGTACCCGGTGCACCGGCACAGATTGCCGGCGAGCCAGTAGCGCGTCTCGGTTTCACTCGGGTTGGGGTTCCTGTCGAGCAGCGCCTTGGCGGCGACGATGAAGCCGGGCGTGCACACGCCGCACTGGAGCGCGGCGTCCTCGAGGAACTTCTGCTGTAGTGGGTGGAGGGCCTCGCCCGTCGCAATGCCTTCGATCGTGAGCACGGTCCGGCCCTGTGCCTCCGGCGCGAGCACGAGGCACGCCGGCACGAGCCGTCCGTCCAGCAGCACCGAGCAGGCGCCGCAGTCGCCGGTGGCGCATCCTTCTTTGGTGCCTGTCAGGCCCAGCTCCGTGCGAAGGACATCGAGCAGGCTGTGGTGCGCCTCGCACAGAAACGTCGTCGGCTCGCCGTTGAGGATCGTTTCGACCTGAATCTTCACTGGTGACCTCGCCTCTATCGTTCTTTCGCGCGCGTCGCGGCGATGACGATGGCCCGCTTTGCCAGCACGGCGACCACGTGGCGCCGGTAGGCCGCTGTGCCGCGCTTGTCGCTGATCGGCCGAGCCGCTGCGCTCGCCGCCGCGGCCGCCAGCGACAGGGTCGCCTCGTCCAGTCGGGTGCCGACGAGCGCCTGGCCCGCCGCCTCGACCAGCAGTGCCGTCGGCGCCACGGCGCCAATCGCGACGCGTGCGGCCGTGCAGGTGCCGGACGCGTCCAGCGTGACGCTGGCCCCGGCGCCGGCCACGGCGATGTCCATTTCGCTTCGCGGGATGAGCCGGAGGTACGCGTCCGCCGTCCGCGCGGGCGGACGAGGCAGCACCACGGCGACCAGCAGCTCGCCCGGTTGCAGGACCGTCGTGCCAGGTCCCGTACAGAAACGCTCGACCTGCACGACACGCTCGCCCCCAGGCCCCGCGATAACGCATTCCGCGCGGTCGGCGATGAGCACGCTCGTCGTGTCGGCCGCGGGTGAAGCATTGCAGAGATTGCCGCCGATCGACCCCCGACCCTGAATCTGCGTCGATCCAATCAGCTGCACCGCCTCGACCAGGCCCGGCCATAGCCGCCGAAGCTCAGCGTGCTCGCAGATCTCCGCGGCCGGCGTCGCTGCGCCGATCCGAAGACCGTTCGTGTCGAGGCTGATCCCGACGAGCTCGGGGATGCGCTTGACGTCGACGAATGCCGACGGCTGCTTCGCATCCGCGCGGAACTGCACGAGCAGATCGGTGCCGCCCGCGAGGACGCGTGCACCCGGGTCGGACGCCAGGAGATGGATCGCCTCGGCCACGGATCGAGGTGCGTCGTAGCGAATGGAACGCATCGGATACGGCCGATTGTACCCTACGCGTGCGGTGCGGACCCGACCGATGTCGAACGCGCTCTAGACAAACCCACTCCCGTAACCACCACTACCGACCTTACGGCCGCTTCAAGATCGGGAAGTCAGCGCCGTTCCCCCACGCAAACCAGTACGGCACGCCCGTCGTCGACGGCACGATATACCATACGCCGTTCGACGGCCGGAACACCGCGATGTCCGTCTTCCCATCGCCGTCGTAGTCGCCCGGCACGGCGATGTCCGCGCCGTTCCCCCACGCATAGCCATACGGCACGCCCGTGGTCGACGGCACGATGTACCACGTCCCGTTCGATGGCCGGAACACCGCAAGGTCTGTCTTCCCGTCGCCGTCGTAGTCGCCCGGCACCGGCCGGTCCGCGCCATTGCCCCAGGCGTAGCCGTACGGGACGCTCGTGGTCGACGGCACGACATACCACACGCCGTTCGACGGCCGGAAGACGGCGATGTCGGTCTTTCCGTCGCCGTCGTAGTCGCCCGGCACCGGAAGATCCGCCCCGTTGCCCCACTCGAAGCCGCCTGGCATCGACGGCACGATGAACCACATCCCGAACCGGCGGACCGCGATATCCGTCCGGCCATCGCCGTCATAGTCGCCGGGCACCGGGATATCCGCGCTGTTCCCCCACGCGTATCCGTACGGCACGCCCGTCGACGACGAGACGATGTACCACTTGCCGTCCGAGGGCCGGAACACGGCGACGTCCGACTTGCCGTCGCCGTCGAAGTCGCCCGTGACCGGCCAGTCCGCGCTGTTGCCCCAGGCATATCCGTACGGCGCGCCCCCCGTTGACGGCACCACGTACCACGTCCCGTCCGACGGCCGATAGACGGTGATGTCGGCCTTGCTGTCCCCGTCGAAGTCGCCCCGTGTCTGCGTGAGCGACGCGACCACGAACCCGCTCGTCAACACCACGACCTCCCCGCCCGTCGTCACCGTGACCGTCCGCGGTCCGAGCGCCGCGTCGCCCGCGATCGTCACGCTCGCCGTCGCCTGCGTCGCACTTTGCACCGTGGTGCTGTTCACCGTCATCCCCGCCCCGAAGGTGGCCGCCGTCGTCCCTTGCACAAAGTGCGTCACCTGCCCCGTCAGACTCACGATCAGATCCGTCTGCCCTCGCCGGGCCCCGCTCGGCGATACCAGCGTCAGCGCCGGCACCCCTGCGGTCACCGTGAACCCGCCGGCCAGCGACACCACCTCTCCGCCGGTCCTCACCGTGACCGTGCGGGCACCCAGTGCCGCGTCGCCCGCGATCGTCACGTTCGCGGTCGCCTGCGTCGCGCTGAATGCGGACGTCCAGTTCACCGTGATCCCCTCGCCAAAGGTGGCGAACGTCCCCGTCACGGGCCCCATCCTGAAGTGCGTGCCCGCGCCCATAATCTGGACGTTGAGATGCGCCTGGGCCTGCATGCCGCTGTTCGGCGTCACGAGCGTGATCACTGGACAGGCCCCTGTCGTCACCACCATGTCCGACCCGTTCGTGGTGCCGCCTGTATTCGTCGCCGCCGCGCGGAAGTGATACGGCGTGTTGCACACCAACCCCGCGACCGCCGCGCTCACCGCCACGGGCGACGTCCCCGACCCCGGTCCCGGCCACACCGACACCTGGTCCCCGTAGCTCGTCGTCAGTCCGTAGTCGAAGAGCGCCGTCGTGTTGCTGCCGTTCGGATTCACCATCCCGTTCAGCGTTACGCGGGACGCCGTGATACTCGTCGCCGCGCCCGTCACCACCGTCGGGGGCATGGGGTCCTCAACCGATCCCAGGGCTAGTGCAGGTGTCGTCAGGAACAGCGGCGCGAGGGTGGCCAGGATCGCGGCCAGCGTCCGCGGCTGCAGTCGGCAGAGCACGCGGAAGCTCGCCGGCAGCACGCTCGTGACGGGCGCACCAGTGGAAGATCTGTTCTGATCATTGGCTCAGCTCTCTAATGGGAACCACCGCGCTGTGGCTTTGGAGAGACTGGACGTCTTGCCGATTTCCCGCGTTAAGCGGCGGCGGACAGACTCAGAAAAGTCAGGACGAAGGCAAATATTTTACCACTGTTGAGCTGTTGGGCGGTAATGAACTCGCCCTGCAGCAAAGGTGTGCCAGCAGGAGACTTTGTGCGCCGAAAGCGACAACGATCGCTGCAGAACACGCAGAGGATCGTACCGGGATTCTCTGCGATCAGTCGCGACGAGCTTTTCGATGTCGTGTCAGGCATACGCCGCGAAAGGTGGTAGACGGAATCAGTTCTTCTTCAGGGCAATCTCGTCGTCGATGATGCGCTTGAAGGCCTCGAACGGTTGCGCGCCGGTGAGCAGCCGCCCGTTGATGAAGAAGGCCGGGGTGCCGGTGACACCCGCCTCGGCGCCGGCCTTGGCGTCTGTCTCGACGATGGATTGGTACTTGTGGTCGTCGACGCACTTGTTGAACTGTGCGGCGTCGAGCCCGAGCGTGACGGCGGTCTGTTTCAGATCCGCGTCCGACAATTTGCCCGGCTCCCCAAACAGACGATCGTGGTAGGCCCAGAACTGGCTCTGCTCGTTGGCGCACTGCGCGGCTTCGGCGGCCGGTTTCGCGCGGGGATGATTCCGCAGCGGGTAGTTGCGGTAGACCAGCCGGACGCGGTCGCCGTAGGTGTCGAGCACGCGTTTCACGGTGGGTGACGCCTCAATGCAGTACGGACACTCGAAGTCGGCGAACTCGATGATCTCGACGGGCGCGCTCGCCGCGCCCTTCGCGGGGCTCTTGCCTGCGTTCACGGCCGCGCGTGGCGGCTCGATCATGACGCGCACGGGCGTCTTGGCCTGCAAGGTCTCGAGGTACGTGGTGCGCGCAGCCTGGATGCGCTCCTGTGTCAGCATGGACTGGATGGGCGCGCGAACCTGGTCGAGTGTCGCGCCCTTCACGCGCTGCTTGTTGGTCTGATACCAGGCGGCGATCTCGGCCTCGGTCACCGCTTTCACCTTTGAGTTGATTTCCTGCTCGGCGAGCGCCGCCCTCTCGACGCCGAGGCGTTTGGCTTCCTGGTCGAGCAGGATATTACCTACGATGTCGTCCACCGCGGCGCGGCGCGCCTCATAGATCGCCTGCGACAGCTTCATGTCGCCAAACGTCTCGGCCGGCTCCTCGAGCGCTTTCCGGTCCACCTGTTCGAGCGTAATCGTCACCGCGCCCACCGTGGCGACAACGTCGGTCGGCCCTGGGGTTTTCGGTTGTTGGGCGGACGTGGAACACGCCGCCCCGAGCAGCACGGCGGCCGCAAAGGCGAACACTTTCGCGGAATCGTGAGTCGCCATCGTGCAGACAGTCTATCATTCGATCTCGATTTCGCCCGGTCCTCCAAAGACACAGCGCGGATGAGCGCCGCCGAATGATCCTTGACACCGAATGATCCTTGACTTGACCATGGTGACCATTCAGACGTAGCGTTGAGATGACCATTCTGACCATCGAGGAGTGTCATGCCCAAGCCCGTCAACATCGCGGAGGCCAAGGCCCGGCTGCCGGAACTCGTGGAACGTGCCGCCCGCGGCGAGGAAGTCGTCATTGCCAGAAACGGCCGGCCGAGGGCCCGGCTGGTGCCCCTCGCACCCCGCACGCGACGCGTTCCGGGGCGCGGCGCGGGGAAGTGGAAGATCGCGGACGATTTCAACGCGCCGCTGCCCGCCGACGTGCTTGCCGCCTTCGAGGGCCGGCGGCCGTGACGCGCCTCCTGCTCGACACGGAGGCGCTCATCTGGTGGGACTCGAACGACCGACGGCTGGGCGCGCAGGCACGCGACCGGATCCGGGCCGCGGCGGATGTCTACGTGAGCGCGGCGTCAGCTTGGGAGATTGCGATCAAAGTGGCCCTGGGCAAGCTCAAGACGTCACGGACGGCGTCGCAGGCGCTCGCGGACTCCGGGTTCGGCGAGCTTCCGGTCACGTTTCGGCACGCCGAAGGCCTGAATGATCTTCCGCGTCACCATACGGACCCCTTCGATCGACTCATCCTCGCGGCGGCTCTCGTCGAAGAACTGACGGTCGTGACAAGCGACCGATACTTCTCCCTCTACGACGTCCCCCTCGTCGACGCCCGCCGCTGACTCTCGTGCAACGCGCGTCCGGCTCGATGTCAAGAGTCCAGTCTCCAAGACGAGGCGCAGCCCGTTGTGCCGGTGCCGCCGCCATACGAACTACGGTCGCTTCAAGATCGGGATGTCCGCGCTGTTCCCCCACGCGAACCCATACGCCACGCCCGTCGTCGACGGCACGACGTACCACGTCCCGTTCGACGACCGGAAGACCGCGATGTCCGTCTTGCCGTCGCCGTCGTAATCGCCCGGCACTGGAATGTCCGCGCTGTTCCCCCACGCGTAGCCGTACGCGACGCCCGTCGTCGACGGCACGATGTACCACGTCCCATTCGACGGCCGGAACACCGCAATGTCCGTTCTCCCATCGCCGTCATAGTCGCCCGGTACCGGAAGGTCCGCGCTGTTCCCCCACGCGTAGCCGTACGGCACGCCTGTCGTCGACGGCACCACATACCACGTCCCAGTCGACGGGCGGAACACCGCAATGTCCGTCTTCCCGTCGCCGTCGTAGTCGCCCGGCACCGGGAGGTCCGCACCGTTCCCCCACGCCAATCCGTACGGCACGCCCGTCGTCGACGGCACCACGTACCACGTCCCATTCGACGGACGGAACACCGCAATGTCTGTCTTCCCATCGCCGTCATAATCGCCCGGCACCGGAAGGTCTGCGCTGTTCCCCCACGGGACCCCGTACCCAATGCCCGTCGTCGACGGCACGATGTACCACGTCCCGTTCGACGGCCGGAACACCGCGACGTCGTTGCGACCATCACCGTCGAAGTCGCCCACCACGGGTTTGTCCGCCGCGTTCCCCCAGGGCAGCGCCGTCGGCGTCCCCGTCGTCGACCGCATCGTGTGCCACACGCCGGTCGACGGCCGGAAGACCGTCATGTCTGCGCGGCCGTCCCCATCGAAATCGCCGGTGCGCCCACGAGGTCGCAGGAGGGCGATCGATTCGGCGATCGATCCCGCGGCATTCTCGTACCCGCTCACGTAGAATCCTCGCGCGCGGATGTACAAGTCCCGAGCCGGCAAGCTCAGGCCGCCCAACTGCCATCCTCCCGCCATCCGTGTGCCGGTTCCGAGCGGCACATACGTCACGCCGTCGAGCGACCAGTCGAACGTCACGCGCGACACTTCCGGCGCGGCACCACTTCGCATCCACCTTACGCCAGTGACACCAGTAAGAGTCAGCGTCTGGATGGCTGCGTCGGTATTCGTAACCCGCCCGATCCTGCTGCGCGGCGTCGTGCCCGTCCCGCCGCCGAGCCCGCCAAACGTGCCGCCGACGAGGACCGATCCGTCCGGCTGCACCAGGACGCCGTAAACCGTCGCGCTCGCGCCCGGGTCGAAGCTGTCGTCGGGCGAACCATCGGGACCGAGCCGCCCGATGAACCTGCGCGGCGTCGCACCCCCATTACCAAGCCCGGTGAAATTGCCACCGGCCAGGATCTTCCCGTCCGCCTGCACGCCGATGGTGTAGACAATTGAACCCGTTGCGCCCGGATTGAATCCCGCGTCGACGGTGCCGTCGGTATTGAGCCGCCCGATCTTGCTGCGCGGCGTCGTCCCGGTCACGCCGCCCAGCCCCGTGAAATCGCCGCCAAGCAAGATCTTCCCATCCGCCTGCAGCGCCACCGCGGTGATGACGTTCCCGTTCGCTCCGGGATTGAAGGCGGTGTCGAGGCTCCCGGTCGAGTTCAGCCTGGCGATCCGGTTGCGCGTCGCGCCGCCCATGGTTGTGAAGACGCCCCCGACGACGATCTTCCCGTCGGGCTGTACCGCCAGGGAGATGACCGCATCGTTCGCGTTCGGATTGAAGGCCGTGTCGACCGACCCATTGGCATTGAGCCGCCCGATGCGATTGCGCGTTATTCCGCCGAGCTGCGTGAATTCCCCGCCGACGATGATCTTTCCATCCGGCTGCACGGCAATAACGTCCACCTCGGCGCCGAAGGCGCCCCCTCCTCCCGTACCGGGATTGAAGCTCGTGTCGAGCGAGCCGTCGGGGTTGAGCCGCGCGATGTTGCTGCGCGGGACCCCGGCCAGCATCGTGAAGACGCCGCCCACCAGAATCTTCCCGTCCGTCTGCACCGCGAGGCTGACGACGGCGGAACCGGTCACGACAGGATTGAAGCTGCCGTCGACCGAGCCGTCGGGGTTGAGTCGGGCGATTCTGTTCAGTGGGAACACTCCCGTGCCGCCGCCGCCCAGAAGCGAGAACTGGCCGCCGACGATGATCTTTCCGTCCGGCTGCACAGCCATCGCGTAGATCACGCCGTTCGCCCCGGGATCGAAGCCATCCACCAACTGGGCCCGCGCGGCAACGCTCGAGCCGAGCACGGCGGACGCGAGACAGAAGATGCGCACACCAGCACGGAGACGCCACCTCACGTGTGGACGTCCTGCACGCTGGCCGCACGCCTCAAGCTCTCGGGGGGAAGATGGAGCCGCGACACTCGCGGTTGGTTCTGCTCTCTCGACAGACAGCGTCACGAGTTCCGCCGTTCAGATAACGTGGTGGACGTCCCTGGCACCTACCGTCCCGCAGGCAAGTGACGCCAGAGAGATTTCGGGGAGACGGATGATGTGGCAACGACTCTGGCTTGTCAAGCAGTCGGACGAGGAGCAGTCGGACGAGGAGTACACGACGGTTCCAAGGCCCTGGGTTGAAAAGCCGCGGCTGCCGTCTTCGCCGATGCTAGAATTGGCTCTCGTTTGGGGGAGTAAGAATGAGTTCCAACAATTGTGTCTGCCTGATCAGGCCGCCAGCTGTCGAATCCTTTCGATTTTCGACCGCGTCGATTGCGCCGCCTTTAGGGCTTGCCTATATTTCTGCTGCCCTCAAGCGGGGGCAGTTCGACGTGCATGTCGTTGACTCAGTCGCCGAGGCCCCCCAAACGCGTGCGGGCTATTGCAAGGGCTATCTCGTCGGCTTGCGCTTCGATGAGATCGTGGCGCGCATTCCGGCCAAAGCCGACATCATCGGGATTTCGGTCATTTTCACCCATGAATGGCCGGCCGTGGTTTGCCTGATCGACCGGATCCGCGCTCGGTTTCCGGATGTCGCCATCGTCCTCGGCGGCGAACACGTCACGTCGATGCCAGAATTTTCACTGTTGTCCTCGAAGGCGGACGTAGCGGTGCTTGGGGAAGGCGAGGAAACGGTCATCGAGTTGGTGCACGCGCTGCGTGCTGGCACATCGCTCAATGGCATTGCGGGGCTCGCCTACCGGGAGGCGGGTTCCATCAGGGTGAATTCCCGTCGCGAGCGGCAAACCAACATCGACGACATCGCGACACCGGATTGGGACAGCTTCTCGCTCGCCACGTATCATAAAAATCGCTTCGTCGGCGGCATGTATTCCTCGCGCATGACCGTTCCGATTCTGGCAACGCGCGGCTGTCCGTATCAATGCACCTATTGCTCGGCGCCCAATATGTGGATGCCCCGCTGGATACCGCGCGATCCCGTGAAGGTGGTCGACGAGATCGCCGGCTATGTGAAGCGGTATGGGGCCGGGAATTTTCCGTTTCAGGACCTGACGGCCATCATCCAGAAGGACTGGATCAAGGCCTTTTGCCAGGAGTTGATCCGACGACAACTGAACGTCCTCTGGCAATTGCCGACGGGAACCCGTTCGGAGGCGATCGACCCTGAGGTGGCGAACCTTCTGCGCGAGGCCGGCATGACGAGCATGGCCTATGCGCCCGAGTCGGGTTCGGACGAGACGCGGCGCTTGATCAAGAAGAAGATGACCGCATCCAAGCTGTTCCAGAGCATCGATGCCGCCGCCGGCGCCGGCCTCAATGTCACGGTGTTCCTGGTGATCGGATTCCCACACGACCGGCCGGAGCACCTTGCGGAGAACCTGCCCTTCCTCGATAAGCTCTCGAGCCACGGCGTCAACGACATCGGCATTGGCTATTACATGGCGCTGCCGGGCACGGAGCTGTTCCACAGCCTTTATGATGCCGGGCAGCTCAAGATCGACGGCAAGTATTTCCGGCACATTCTGGACGCGCTCGCGCCGATCCCCTTGCAGAGTTATTGCAAGGCGCTCTCGCGCCGCGACCTGGTGCTCTGGAAATTCAAGATGTTCCGCCGGTTCTATGGTGCCAAGAAACGCAACGGCGAGGACGGGCTGCTGGCTTCGATGCGTCGCGCCGCCAGCGGGCTGTTCCACAGCGACGACCACGCGACCAAGCTCGAGACCGTGGTGCGCAACGCCATGACGAGCGGGATCGAAACGATCCTCGCCACGTTCAGCCCGCGCTATTTGAACAACGCCGACGAACGCGCCATGTTCGCGTCCTGGGATTCGATCTACCGGGGCGTGCGCGAACAGAAGCTCGCGAGCGGCGTGGCCACGCGGGCGGCGGCGGATACCACGGACCTCCACCGCACCAACGTGATTTTCGCGCTGACCAAAGAGCACACGACGATGCACACGATCGCCGCCACGGCGGCACAGTCTTAGAGCAGACTTCACAACCCGTCGTCAGCGCTCTTCCCAGAGAATTCGGGCAAGTGTGAGCGCTGCAAAGAGCGCGGCGAGCCCACGCAACACGGCGACGGCGAGCACGGCCGCTCAGGTCGAGGCCGCGAGGTCATCGCGCCGAGCCCCTCGACCGCCCGTCGCCGGGGATGACGACCGTGAGCCGCTGCAGGTCCCTCCGACGCTGGCACGGACCGGCCGATGCCGGAACTTCGTCGCTCGGCCACGAAATCGGCGACAGCGCGACCGGGTTTCTGGTCTCAGGGCCGCGAAAGGATGGGCACGTCGGCGGCGTTGCCCCAGGGCGTGCTCGACGTGGCCCACAGGCTCCAGTTGACCACATCCCACACGCCCGTCGACGGGCGGAAGATCGCCATGTCGGTCTGGCCATCGCCGTCGAAATCGCCCGGCACCGGCATGTCCGCCCCGTCCCCCCATCCGACCGCCAACGCCAACCCGGTGCTCGACCGCATCACATACCATCCGCCGCTTGACGGCCGGAACACTGTGATGTCCGTCTTGCCATCGCCGTCGTAGTCGCCCGGCACCGGAACGTCGGCGCTGTTGCCCCACGCAAATCCGTACGGCACGTCCGTCGTCGACGGCACCACGTACCACGTCCCGTTGGACGGTCGGAACACGGCCAGATCCGTCTTCCCGTCGCCATCGTAATCGCCAGGCACCGGACGATCCGCGCCATTCCCCCACGCGAACCCGTACGGCACGCCCGTCGTCGACGGGACGACGTACCACGTCCCATTCGACGGCCGGAACACGGCCACGATCCGTCTTCAGATCGCCGTCGTAATCGCCGGGTACCGGAACGTCGGCCGCGTTGCCCCACGCCACGCCGTACGGCACGCCCGTGCTCGAGGGGATGATGTACCACGTCCCGTTCGACGGCCGAAACACCGCGATGTCCGTCTTGCCGTCTCCGTCGTAGTCCCCCGGCGCCACTATGTCCGCGCTGTTCCCCCACGCGACACCGTACGGGACGCCGCTCGCCGATGGCAACACGTACCACACGCCCGTCGAGGGACGGAACACGGTCTGGTCGCTGCGGCCGTCGCCGTCGAAGTCGCCCACCGTCGCCTGGCCCGCCGTGACCGACACCTCGTACGACGCGACGCTCTCCCCGAATTCATTCAGCGCTGTCACGAGGTAGTAATAGCGCCGCCCCCGCGTGACGGTCGCATCGACGAAGCTCGTGGTGGGGAGACCGCTCGCCAGCATCGTCTCGGCGCCAGAAGCAGTCGCGCGCTTGATCGCGTAGCTGGTCGCGCCAGCAACAGCCGACCACGCGAGCTTCACACCCGTGAGCCCGCTCGGGGTCACGATCACGGACGACGGTGCGACGGTGGCCGCCTGAGGATTGAAGCGAATGATTCTGCCGTACCTGTCGGCCGGTGTGCCACCCAAGGTCACTCCGTACCAGCGTCCATCGAAAGCCTCCAGAAGGCTCAAGGGGAATCCGACGCCAGACGGTGGCACCACGACGAGCATCGTGACAGTCCCCTGGTTGGGCGGCATTCTGAAAACAGCGAAGGTCGCGCCCGTAAAGATCGTCCCATAGAAGTTCAAGTCACGACCCTGTGTGAGGAGGCGCATCGATGAATAGCCGGGCACCTGATAGACGCTGCTGACCGTGCCGGTGAGGGCCACACGGAACACATTCAGTCCTGGTGGGAATCCGGACGCTCCGAAAACGGTGCCGTAGAGGTTTCCGTCGCTGGCTCGTACGAGTCGTTCCGGCGTGTAGGGTCCTTCGAAGTCGATAAACGGAGGAAAGCTGGCGAGCGGGCTGAAGACCGACCCGTCGAGGCTCATTCTGAAAACGGTTGAGACGTCGTTGAAGGACCTCCCCGATGTCCTCCCATACAGGTTTCCGTCAGGAGCTTGCACAAGATTGGATACGTATCCATACGTGGCAAAGGCGACCTGACGAACGGGCGTGAACACCCCGCTCAAACTGAGTCGGAAGATCAGGGTGTCGGAGCCGGAGGTGAACATGTTGCCGTACAAGTTCCCATCGCTCGCGAACAGGATCGAGCCGTACACGCTACCGGCAAACGTGTGGAGCGTCGTGACCGTCCCGCCGGGCGTCATGCGAAACGCCGTTGCGGGTACGCCGCGCGTCGTGCCGTAGAAGTTGCCGTCGCCGGCCGCCACGAGAGTTTCGGGAGACGCACCGTCACCCCCTCCGGTGAACGAGTGAAGGGTCGTGACGACACCGGCTGCGTTCATCACGAAGGTGGTTCCGCGACCGTATATTCCACCGGCAGATGTTGTGCCGTAAAAGTTGCCGTCGCTCGTCGCCTGGACAAGATCACCAGACGGAGATCGCCCCTCCGGACTATCCAGGAACGTGTGGATCAGCGAGAACGTCCCGCCTGGCGTCATGCGGAAGACCGTGCCGAGATTCGCGGCGCCACCATCACCTGCGGCGCCATACAGGTTTCCATCTGCACCGCGGAGAAGCACATTAGCGTTGCCCTCGACCGCAGGGTCGATCGCATGAAGCACGGTGACCGCGCAGCCGGATGTGACCTCGAGGATCGCCCCGGGCTGCCCGAACGAGCCTGCCGCGACCGAGAAGCTCGTGCCATCCGAGTCGGGAAGCATCGTGAAACCCGAATACGCAGTGGGCAGCACGCAGTGAAGGAACTCAACGCCGCCCAGAGTCATCCCATACAGCACACCACCGGGCGCGATGCCATAGAGGTTGCCGGCCGCCAGGGCAAGCACGTTCCCAAACGGGGATGCAAAGAATCGAAGCGTCGTTGTCGTGCCGTCCGGCGCCATCTTGAACACCACGCCCTCATCATTCGAGCCGCTCCTGGCCAGCCCATAGAAATTGCCGTCTGGCGCCTGAAGAAGTGCGGCCGGGACGGTGCGCCCTTCAGCGGTACTGAAGGAATGAAGGGTGGTGAGCACGCCGGCAGGCGTCAGCTTGAAGACAGTGCCCCAGTCGAAGGCACCGCCAAACAGGGTTGTGCCGTAGAAATTCCCGTCGGCGGCCTGGATGAGAGCGGTCGGCCACTGTCCGTCCTCCTCGTCAAATGAATGCAACGTCGTATGCACCCCGGCCGGCGTCATTCTGAAGACTGTCCCCCCGGAACCGTAAGCGCCCCCGTACCGGGTGACGCCGTAGAAGTTTCCGTCCGTGGCCTGCAGAAGCGCCTCAGGATCGCTTCCGTCGGCACCGTCATACTCGTTGAACCGGTGCAACACGGTCACTTCACCATCAGGGGTCACCCGGAACACGGTGCCGAAGCCGGACAGTTCGCCCGTTCCGTAGAAATTGCCGTCAGTCCCCTGAACGAGGGTGTTGGGCCGGCCTGCCCTCGTCCCGTCGGAGAACTCATGGAGAATCTCAATAGGGAACTGGGCATTTGCAGTGGTGGAACCGCCGGCCGTTGCGATCACGACGAGCAGGACGAGTGACCCGAGTCGTCGCTGACCGTGACGGAAGCGCGGAGCGGGGACCTTGGCGCCAGCAGCGAGCAGAGCGAACCGCATGAGATGGTTGGTGGCGGAGCGCGAGACCAGCGTGGGACGTAAGGCGCACGTCATGGCTTGAACAGCCTATCTGACTTACGAGGCGAGTCAACCTGAACAAGGGCGGTCGGACACCTCGGACTTGTAGGGCCGGCGGGAATTTGCGTTTAGGCGCTTGTTTCAGAAATCCGGATTGCGCGACAAATCGTTCGAGAGGGCAATCTCCTGGCTTTGCGTCCTACGGGCGCTTGAGAATGGGCACGTCCGCGGCGTTGCCCCAGGGCGTGCTCGACGCGGCCCACAGGCTCCAGTTGAGCACGTGCCACACGCCCGTCGACGGCCGGAACACCGCCATGTCGGTCTGCCCATCGCCATCGAAGTCTCCCGGCACTGGCGTGTCCGACTCGTTCCCCCACCTGACTCCCAGCGCCAGGCCGATGCTCGACCGCATCGCATACCACCCGCCGTTTGACGGCCGGAACAGTGTGATGTCCGTCTTGCCGTCGCCGTCATAGTCGCCGGGCACCGGGATGTCGGCGCTGTTGCCCCAGGCAAATCCGTAGGGCACCCCCGTGGTCGACGGCACGATGTACCACGTCCCATTCGACGGGCGGAACACGGCAATATCCGTCTTCCCGTCCCCGTCGTAGTCACCCGGCACCGGCAGGTCCGCGCTGTTGCCCCACGTCATCCCATACGGCACGCCCGTCGTCGATGGGATGACGTACCACGTCCCATTCGACGGCCGGAACACGGCCACGTCCGTCTTCAGATCCCCATCGTAATCGCCAGGCACGGGAACGTCCGCGCTGTTCCCCCACGCGATGCCGTACGGCACGCCCGTACTCGACGGGATGATGTACCACATCCCATTCGATGGGCGGAACACCGCGATGTCCGTCTTGCCATCGCCGTCGTAATCGCCGGGCACAACCTTGTCCGCGCTGTTGCCCCACGCGACACCGTACGGCACGTGGCTCGCCGAGGGCATCACGTACCACACGCCGGTCGACGGACGAAACACCGTCGGGTCGCTCCGGCCGTCGCCGTCGAAGTCACCGACCGCGGCCTGGCCGGTCGTGATCGACACCTCGTACGACGCCACGCTTTCCCCGAATGCATTCACGGCCGTGACGACGTAGTAGTAGCGCTGCCCACGAATCGCGCTGGTGTCCGTGAAGGTCGTGCCGGTGACACCGCTGGCGAGAAGCGTTTCGGATCCCACCGTCGTTGACCGCCGGACCGTGTAACTGGTGGCACCGGCCACGAGCGACCAATGCACCTTGACGCCTGCCCGTCCTCCCGATGCCGCAGTCACGACGACGGGCGCAACAGGCACCGACGGCAGGTCGATTCGAAACACGGTCCCATTTCCAAGGACGCCGCAATTGCTGCACGTGCCATATAGAAGCCGCCCGGTTGCTTGCAGGAGACTGATCTCCGGCGTGTTGACCGTCACGAAGGCGTGCAGGACCGTGGTGAAGCCGTTTGTGCTCATTCTGACAAGAGTCCCGTTATTCGACACGTAGAGGTTTCCATCCGCCGCTTGCAGATGTACCTGCACACCGAATCCCAGAATGGTAACGGTCCCCCCTAGGGACATTCTGAACACGCGCCAGCCGGGAAATCCCGGCGCGCCATAGACCGTCCCATAGAGATTCCCGTCAACCCCCTGAATGAGACTTCCGGGCCGACGCGGGCCGTCGTAATCGGTCATCGATGGAAACGTCGTAACCACCTCGAACGCGCCATCGAGACTCATGCGAAACACGGTCGCTGGATGAGATTTACCGGCCGTCATCCCGTAGAGATACCCATCGGATGCTTGCACGAGACGTTCGGACGGCAACCCGTCCGAGTCGGACACGAACTGATGCAAGGTGATGGGAATGCCGTCCAGTGTCACCCGGACGATCGCGACATTCGAGATGCCGTAGAGATTCCCGTCGGTTCCCGACAGGAGCGAGTGAGGCGCCGCACTCACACCAGAGGTACTTGGGAACCTGTAGAGCACGGCAACCATGCCCTCTGGCGTCATTCGGAAAATGGTGCCGTCAGAGCCGTACGTTCCCACCGTCGTCCCGTAGAAGTTGCCGTCGCTTGCGCGCACGAGGCCAGCGGCAGGATAGGCGCCGTCGGCGCCGCCCGCGAAGGTGTGGATGAGCGTGGACGCGCCTGCCGGACTGATCCAGAAAATCGTTCCGAAGCCGAACGCCCCGCCCCCGCGCGTCATTCCGAAGAAGCTGCCGTCGCCCGTTGGAACGAGCGGCCCCGTCGGGTAAGCCCCCTCGGGACCTGCAATGAACACATGCACGACCGAGTAGATGCCATCCGGCGTCACTCTGAACACCGTGCCAGAATCCCCGCCGCCGCCCTCCTCGGTAAAGCCGTACACGCTGCCATCCCGACCTCTCACGAGGCCCGAAGGCCGGCGACCGTCTGTGAGACCTGCTCCGAACCTATGCAACACATCGAAGGCATTACCGGCCCCGATTCTGAACAGCGTACCGGCGATGCCGAAGTTCGCGCCACCCGACGACGGCGTCCCATAGAGACGGGTGTCGAGCCCTTGCACGAGCGCACTAACCGAGAACCCATCAGCGCGGTTGCCCCCGCCGAACTCATGCAAAATGGTCAACGTGGCGAAGTCGCCAGGCGCTCTAAAAACCCACTCCGGTAGTCCTTCAGAGGGCAGCGTTCCATAAAAGTAACCATCGTCCCCCTGGATGAGGACGGGGACCCGCAATTCCCGCAGTCGTGTCACCGGTCCACCCGGTACCATTCTGAATACAACAGCCGGTGAGGTGGCGTCGCCAGCAGTCGTGCCGTAGAAGGAGCCGTCAGTTGCCTGCAAAAGTGATTGGGGGCGTGCGCTGCCGCTGCCACGACTGAACCCATGCACGACTGCGACGTCGCCCCCAGGCGACATCCTGAAGATCGTGCCCCCATTGGAGGGGCCGCCGAGGTTCGTCGTCCCGTAAAAATCACCGTCCTGCGCCTGGATGAACGACGTGGGCGTGCACCCCTCGCCGCCTCGAAACGCGTGCAACCGCAGGAAACTGCCGTCCTGTGCGATACGCCAGGCCGTTCCGCACCCATCGGAGCCGCCGGATGTCGTGACGCCGTAGAAGCTCCCGTCGTTTGCTTGCAGGATGGCGCTGGGAGCGGTGCCATCCGTGCCACTGAACGCGTACAGAACGCTCAGACGATCGTCCTCAGTCAGACGAAAGATCGTTCCTTTGTTGAAGACTCCGCCCTCCGCAGTCGTGCCGTACAAGCTCCCGTCAACCGACTGAACAAGCGCGGTCGGAAGCCTCGGATTGGTCGGGCCGGAGAACGAGTGCAGTACCTCAACCGGGACCTGCGCGTTCGCCGTTCCGGCACAGAGCAGCGTCACGACCGCGGTCAACACGGAGCGAAGTGTCGTGGAACCGGCCAAGGACATCATCGAGCCTCAGCCAGACGCTACACCTGATGTAAGACGAGGGTCAACCGGAATGACATACACCCGGCGGGAATTTGCGCGCCTGTTTCAGAAATCCGGATTGCGCGACAAATCGTTCGAGAGAGCGACTTTCCTGGCTTACGTCCTACGGGCGCTTGAGAATGGGCACGTCCGCGCCGTTGCCCCACGCGAAGCCGTACGGCACGCCCGTTGTGGAGGGCACGACATACCACGTCCCGTTCGACGGCCGGAACACCGCGATATCCGTTCGACCGTCGCCGTCGAAGTCTCCTGGGACCGGTGTGTCCGCGCCGTTCCCCCACGCGAAGCCGTACGCCATGCCCGTCGTCGACGGCACGATGTACCACGTGCCGTTCGAGGGCCGGAACACCGCGATGTCCGTCTTCCCATCGCCGTCGTAATCGCCGGGCACGGTGATGTCAGCGCCATTTCCCCAGGCAAACCCGTACGGCGCAGCCGGCGTCGACGGCACGACGTACCACGTCCCATTCGACGGCCGGAACACGGCAATATCCGTCTTGCCATCGCCGTCGTAATCGCCAGGCACCGGTGTGTCCGCGCTGTTCCCCCAGGCCACGCTGTACGGCACGCCCGTCGTCGACGGCACGACGTACCACGTCCCGTTCGACGGACGGAACACGGCAACGTCCATCTTCCCGTCGCCGTCGTAATCGCCGGGCACCGGTGTGTCCGCGCTGTTCCCCCAGGCCACACTGTACGGCACGCCCGTCGTCGACGGCACGACGTACCACGTGCCGTTCGACGGACGGAACACGGCAACGTCCATCTTCCCGTCGCCGTCGTAGTCGCCGGCGATGGGTTTGTCCGCACTGTTTCCCCAGGTAAACGCCGTCGGCGTTCCTGTGATGGATCTGACGGTGTGCCACACACCGGTCGATGGCCGGAACACGGTGAGGTCCGCCTTCCCATCGCCATCGAGATCGCCCCCTCGTCCCCGCACCGTCTGCACAACGGTGAACGTTCGGCCACCGATCGTCAGGGTGCCGTTTCGCGCGGGGCCGTGGTTCGCAGACACAAGGTAGCTGACGGTTCCGCTTCCGCTCCCGCTGCTCCCGCCTGTGATTGCGAGGAAGCCAGCGTTGGATGAAGCCGTCCATCCACAATTCGCACCTGTCGTCACGACGACGTTTCCGGCGGTGGCGGCCGGCCCCACGTTGGCCAGCGTGGAAGAGAGCGAGTATGAGCATGGCGGGGGAACCGTCCACCCCATGTCGGTGAATGCGCCACGAACAATCGGGCCGGGATCGTGAATCGCTTCGCCAGCCCCGATCTGAGGAGTCATCAGCGAGTTGAGATTGCCCGCTGGGAAGGTGGACTCGTTGAGGTGCGAGTAGCTGGATCCCTGCTGCCACACGCTTGGGGTGTACAACTTGGGCGCATTTCCTCCGTTCCCATTCCGAGCACTCGCGCCGCCGAAGAACACGTTCGAGACCAGTTGCGCACCGAGATTCACGCTGAAGTTGGAATAAGTATCGATCAAGAGTTGCGAGGAGCTATTGATGGCGAACCTGTCGTACATCACTGGAAACCCAGTGCCAAAACCCCACGAACCGTTGACCGTGGATACGGTCATGGAACCAAAGAAGCCGAGGCCGTGCCCCAACTCGTGGAGCACGATGCTCATCAAGTCGTAGTTTCCCCCTGCATTGCCGTCCGTACCGTAGTACCAGGAGAAGTTCGCGTTGAAGTTCGCGACGATGTCGGCGCTGCCTGGCTTGAGATCGGTGCCACTCAGCTTGTCGGCGAGCGCAACCGGGAACCACGTGCCGGGGGAAGTTGCGCCTGGGAAGTCGCGCTCAAGCGTTCCCGCTCCAGCGGAGCCCAGAACATTGGACGGCAGCGTCGTGGACCAGGTGGCCGTCACGAAGATAGGCACAGGCGACTGGATTTGCGACGCCCAGACGTCGACGGCGGCCTGAAAGGCCGCCTGAGCCTGCGGGGAGAACCCGTTATAGGTCACGATGAACGTGGAAAGCGGCGTCGCGGATTCAACGAGATGGGAAGGAACCGGCACGTACGACTGGCCGGCGTACGGCCCGGGCGGATCTTCGATGATCGGACCCGGCATGGTCCCGCCGGGTGGTTGCGCCTGCGCCAGCAGGGCGCCGCTCAGCGATTCGGACCAACGCCCGCTGCTGGCAACAATGCAGACCGCGGCGAGGGCGGTGGCGATGCTCGAACGCTTGAGGAGCCTTTGCACTCCACGCTCCTGACTTCCTAAAGCACGTTACGAAACTCACGTGCGCGCGGGCTTTTTGTTACTGCGGCTTCTTCAGGAGCGGACTGTCGGCGCCGTTGCCCCAGGCTGATCCGGACGGCGTACCGGTGCTCGTGGGCACGACGTACCACATGCCGTTCGACGGACGGAACACGGCGATATCCGTCTTGCCGTCGCCGTCGTAGTCCCCTGGAACCGGCACATCCGCGCCGTTCCCCCACGCCAGGCTCGTCGGCGTGCCGGTGGTCGAGCGCACCACATACCAGGTGCCATTCGACGGCCGGAACACTGCGATGTCCACCTTCCCGTCGCCGTCGTAATCGCCCGGCACCGGAAGATCCGCGCCGTTGCCCCACGCGTACCCGTACGCCGTGCCCGTACTCGAAGGCACCACGTACCAGGTGCCGTTCGACGGCCGGAACACCGCGATGTCCGTCTTCCCATCGCCGTCGTAATCTGCGGGCACGGGAATGTCCGCCATGTTCCCCCATGCAACGCCATCGGGAACGCCTGTGCTCGAACGCACCACATACCAGGTACCGTTCGAAGGTCGGAAGACGGCGATGTCCGCCTTTCCGTCACCGTCGTAATCGCCAGTGACCGGCTTGTCCGCGCTGTTGCCCCACGCGTATCCGTACGCCGTCCCCGTACTGGAGGGCATCACGTACCAGGTGCCGTTCGACGGCCGGAACACTGTGATGTCGGCTTTCCCGTCGCCGTCGTAGTCGCCCGGCACTGGCTTGTCCGCGCTGTTGCCCCACGCGAACGCCGTCGGCGCCCCTGTGCTCGAGTTCACGACGTACCACGTCCCGTTCGACGGCCGGAACACAGAGAGGTCCGACTTGCCATCGCCATCAAAGTCACCCTCGATGCTGCGATGCGGCGCACCGGCTGGCGGCAGCACGATCGTGAAGCCAGCCGTCACCGGTCCGTAGTTGCCGCCGTTAGGCGACGATGCCGCCGCCGTCAGGCTGTAGGTCGCCGACGAGCTCGGCGTGAGGTCCACAGTCCCGGTAGGACTGTTGTTCGGACTGGTGTACGTGCCAACGCCCGCAATCGTGACGCTGGTGGCGCGGGCGACGCTCCATGCCAGAGTCGTGGACGTTCCGGTGGCCGGCACGACCACAAAGCGCGCGAACCGGGGCGGGTTCGAGTTGACGCCAGGGGCTCTCGCTGCGATCCCGCCCGCACAACCGGCGCCGTACATGGTGGTTCCGGATTTCGTCGTGATGGTGTTGTTCGGGTAGGTCATCGAGGTATTGCAGGCGTCCTCGTTCACTTGCGAGGGCCCATTGTCCGCGATGATGCTGTTTTGCACGGCGCCGGATGGGCCGGGGCCTGGGACGAATATGCCGCCGCCTCGCATGTTCGCGGTGTTCTCGTAGATGTTCGACGTGCTCACGTTGACGGCGCTGCCAACATAGATGCCCCCGCCAAACTGTCCGGCGGTGTTGTGCGCGATGGTCGTTCCACTGATCGCCGCCGCGGCGCCGCCGAGCACGAGGACGCCGCCGCCAATGTCGCCCGTCGTGTTCCTGATGATGAGGGAATTCGTGGCGGTGAGATTGCTCCGGGTCACGTGAACGCCGCCGCCCTGAATCGTGGACCGATTGCTGTCCACGACGGAGTCGGCCAGTGTGAGCGTCTCCTTGAGACCCGAGAAGTTGTCACCCTGCATCACGATGCCGCCGCCGACGCCGCCGGCCGCGAGCGCTTCATTCTTCCGCAGGAGCGTCCGGGTCAGGTTGATGATGCTTGCCACATAGGTCGCGGATGCGAGGTTGGACTGGGAGGCAATGCCACCGCCGAAGCCGCCCACCGCTGTTGCCCTGTTCGTGTCGATCACTGAATCGACGATGTCGTACCGCGCACGGTACGCGTTCAGCCCGCCGCCAGTGCCGGCCGTGTTGCGGAGAATCCGCGTGCGGGTCAGCGTCGCCGTGGCGTTGTCCTCGGCGTGAATGCCGCCGCCCTCCGAGGGGAGGTTGGAGATGTTGTCCGCAACCTCCGTGTCCTCGAGCACGAGCGACGCGCGACCATGGGTGTCTGGCACGAGATCGCTGTAGTACCCCTGGAGAAAGATGCCCCCGCCAGCGAACTTCCCCGTGTTGTTGTTGATGTGCGCGCCCCGGAACGTGGGCGACGCATCGAACACGGCAACGCCGCCACCGACACCGTCGCTGGTCGTTGTTCCCGAAACATTAGCGGTGATGGTGCAGTTGATGAACAACGGGTGAGAACCGTAGTAGACGAACACGCCACCGCCCCAATGGGTCGCGGAATTGTTGCGCATCGTGCAGCCCGTGAACGTCGGGCTGGACGAAGGCCCGATCACGGCGCCACCGCCTCCGTTGAACGCGGTGTTCAGCTCGAAAATACAGTCGCTCAACGATGGTGATGAGTAATAGATCAGAAAGCCACCGCCGGACGGCGATCCAGGAGGGGTGCCACGACGAAACGTCAACCCCTGGATGGCGACCTGGCCCGACGCGTTCCTCACGTGGAGCGCCACGGCTCCAAGACCGACCGCGTCCACGATCGTCGCGCCCGCGCCGGCGACGCCGCGAATCGTCATCGATCGATTCGTATCAGCAATCGAAAGCGCTTCGGGGTACGTGCCCGCCTGGACATCGATGATCGTGCCGTCGGCAAGCGCGCCACTCACCACCGCGTTGATCGCGTCCTGAATGTGCGCGTAATTGCCGGGAACCGTCACCGTGGCCGCGGCGACCAACGCCGGGCTCGTCAGAATGCCGGCCGCAAGCCCCATGGACAGCGCCCAGGCCCTGACAGATGTGGCTTTCACGCTGAGACGGGAGAGCAGGAATTGCGCCAACATCTATCCTGTACTGCTCGTTCGTTTTGCGGGGATCCTGCTGGCGGTTCGTGTGCCGCCTGTGGGCACGGGCTGAAGATTCTGTAAGCCGTTCGACACACCCATTACGCACTTTCACCTTACGGCAAGGGCCGCTCACGACGCGATTGTCAAGGCTCCGGCTACGTATTCGCAGGCCTTCCGGAACTCTCGCGGCCGCCCCATCGAATCGCGAGGACGGCCAGGGAGAGCGATATCAGAAGAAGCGCCCGCGATCTGGCAATCAGCCATTCCGCCCACAGAGACGCCCACCCCACCTCCACCGGTTCACGAAACGCGAACCAGGAATCGGGTGCGGCGTCGACGGCCACGATCGAGAAGGGGCCTGCGGGGCACGGAACCGCGACGCGGAGCCAGCTCTCGCGTGGAATCGTGGAGGGACGCACGGCAACCTCGCGGCCTGATCTCAGATCCTTCACCGCCAGATATTGATTGGGCATGCCGAGATAGCCAGACACTTGAAACTGAAGACGGCCGATGGCTTTGCATGAGGGCATGGGCCGGCTCTCGAAGCGCCCTTCGCTGGCCCGCCTCTTCTCGCCGTACGACCCCCACATGCGGGTCAGCGCCATGTCCGTCGTCATCGTCATCGGGGATCCGTCGGGCACGAATGCGTTGCCAGTCGCAAGGAGCGGCGTCAGGCGCACAGGTTTGCGGATTGGGGCAGGGAGAATCCGGAGAATGTCCGGGTAATCCAGGTAACTCGCCAGACGTTCCGCGTCGGGGTATGGAAGGTCGACGAGCGGGCGCTTCGACAGAAAGGCTGGCCGATCGTTCGCGATCAGATAGGCCCGAACGTTCGCCTCGTGTGCGGCGAAGTACGGCTTCCAGGTGTCCAGCTCCGCGGCGGCAGCAACTGTCAATCGATCCGCTCCCACGATCGCGAACAGCAGCCAGGCCGCGAACGCGCCGATTGCCACACGGGTTGCAACCGGACCGGCGCGCATCCGATCGAGTGCCACGAGGAGCGCCATCATGTTGGCAACGAACCCCAGGCTGAGAAAGTCCATGTACCGGCTGGTCGGTGCCAAACCGCTCGCGCCTCGCCCGTACGCCACGGCGGCCGCCTGCAACAGGATCCACAGGCCCAACCCCACGATGAGCCGCTCCTCCTCGGTCGTCGCTCCACGCCGATAGAGGGCGGCAAGAAGGAGCGCCGCAAATGGCCCCCACATGACGAGACTCAGGAGTGGATAAAGCACCCACGGCCACGCAAGCCCGTGTCCGAGGGCGGTGACGAAAGCGGCCGCGGTCGCGGCTTTCAGCGCCGCATGCTGCGGCTGTATCGGGGCGGCCATCGCGAATCCGAGCGCGAACACGGTTGCCGCCGCGGCCACGTTGACGGCCGGCCCACGCCAGGCCCGGGGGTTGTCGACTACCTTCAGTACCATCACACCGCTGATGGCCACCGCAATCAGCAGACCGCCGCCCGCAGCGGTGAACACCCCGCAGACCGCACACAGCCAGCCACGCCACCAGGGCCATGACAGCACAGGGCGTGAAGTCGTCAACCACAACGCGAGAACCGAGAACAGCAGGAGGAAATAGAACGCCGACTGAAAACCGCCGAGCGTGTTTTCCCACGACACCGGGAGCGCGAAACTCAGCGCGCATGCGAGAACGAGCAGATCCAGGTGGCGGCGTCCCCTCGCCACCCAGAGCATGGCGGCGACGAGCACGGCCGTCAGCACGTGCATCGACGCATTTGCCACCTGCTCGAGGCGGGGATCCCACTGGCCGTTCACCACAGCCAGATCGAGCGCGAGCAGACGCGTGAAGAACGCGCGGTGCTCGTTGTGCAGGTCGAACATCGTGCGCCATGTCAATGTGCAGTGCTGGAAGGGCACGAGCAGCGCGGCCGCCTCACCATCCCACTGGTCCCAGAAGGGGACCGTCACGGGAACCTCTCGCATGAGCAGCAGCTTGGCCGACAGGGTGATCAGGAAGAGAACGACCAGCCAGAGCACGGCGAGCGGGCGTGTTGCCCGACTAGCGGGAGCCGATGCCTGCCGCGGCTTCCGGCCGAAGGCGTCCATGCCAACGGCGATGAGGGAAGCGGCCAGCAGCAGGACGAGAACGAGGCTGGTGAGAGTTAGGGCGCCCGGCGTGACGAACGAGAGGCTGTTCCAGAAGCCGAGCGAATCTCCACACACGCGGGTCATGCAGCCGGCAGGGAGGCCCTTTGCATATCGGGCCACAAGGATAGCTGATCTCGACAGGCGTCAGATAACATGGCGCTGTCTTCACGTCCGCGTGGCACCGCCCTCTTTGAGAAGATGTCGTCGCAACTGACTTCAACGGGATGGAGCGCGGTCCGGCGCGCGATTCTCGCCACGTTCGCGTGCGCCTACGTCCTGCTTTTGTTCCCTGCGTGGCAATTCATCATGCCGGGCCCCAGCCTCGACGCATCGTGGGTGGAAGTGGTCGGCTACGGAGCACGTCAGGGATGGCAGTGGGGCCGTGATGTTGTGTTCTCCTACGGGCCGCTTGGCTTTCTGTTGCCCAACAGCTACGGGGGGGAGGCCATTGGTTTCACCGTCGCTCTGAACATGCTCCTGGCCCTGGCGCTCGCGCAAGGTCTTCTCGCGATTCTGCCGCGCGACACGCTGTGGTCAATCGGCTTGTTCCTGCTGATCGCATTGCCGGCGGCGATGATGGGGCGCCCGGCTTACACCTTTTTCGGACCCCTGGCCGCGCTGCTGTACTTTCAGAGGCCCGGCGATCTGTGGCACCGGCGAGCGCTGATCCTCGCCGCGGCGGCTGGCGTGTTCGCCATGGTGTATGTCTCCTCAGGTGTGCTCAGCCTGGGGATCTTTCTGCTGGTCGATCTCAGCCGTCTCACGTATCGGCGCCGGCCGGTCTTTGTGCCGGTGTTCCTCATGGCATCGGTGGGTGCGTATCTCGCGGCTGGGCAGGAGATGACTCATCTGCCTCAGTTCCTGCGGGGATCCATCGAGCTCGTCTCGGGGTATGCGGGCGCGATGTCGTTCGTGGGCAATCGATTGGAGCTGGCGGCGTTTCCCCCAGCAAGCGCCCTCGTGTTCGCGAGCATTCTGTGGGGCGAGCGGGACCGTCTTCGAGGGAGGAACAGCCGTTGGAACGTCCTGCTGCTGATAATGGCACTGGGCGTCGCCTGGTTCGTGGCGTTCAAGAACGGGTTCGTTCGCCACGACTTCCACAGCGTCGCCGCGTGGCAGACACTCGCCATGATCGCCACGGCCTATGCGGCCATGCGGTGGCACGACCCGAGCGCGACGCACGCTCGCTGGGCGTTGATCGGGCTCTCCGTCGCGGCGTGTGCGGTCGCGGTCTTTGCCTCGGAGCAGCGCGTGCAGATGGCCTCTCTCGGGCGATATGCGAATGCTCGTCTTGATTCAAAAGCCGGTACGGGCACTCGAGCAAGGAAGAGATGCCGTGTTCGAGATCGACCCAGTGGAGACGCGGGTTGCGCGTGCAGAGAACGCAGTCGTTGGCCGCGATTCGCGCCGCCGTTCCGCTGCCGATCGTGAACGGCAGTGTCGATGTGATCCCCAGCGTCCAGTCCGCGGTCTTTGCCCATGGGTTGCTCTACCGACCCCGGCCGGTCTTCCAGGACTATGGGGCCTACACCCCCTGGCTCGTCGAGCGTAATCGCGCCCACTACCGCAGCTCTCGTGCGGCCGAGTACGTCTTCTTTCGTCCGAATCCGATCGGCGACCGGTATCCCTTGCTGGAGCAGGGCCCAACGGTCAACGAGCTCCTGTCGCTCTACGATCCGTTGTCGCTCGAGCACGATGTGCTGGTACTGAAGCGGCGCGCGGTCCCGCTGAGGATTGCGATGGGGAATCCGAGCAAGTCGACGGCGAAGCTAGGGCAATGGGTTTCGCTCGAGGGCATCCACGCCCCGGAGATGCTGGCGGTAACGCTCCCCCCCAGTCTCCTGGGCCGTCTTGGTGCGTTTCTGTTCCGTCCGCCACTTCTGACGCTGACCGTGCGCCTCGCCAACGGGACGGAGCAGCCGTTTCGGTTCATCGAGGGTATGGCGCGGTCGGGGTTTCTGTTGAGTCCGTTCGTCCAGAACCAGCTGGATTTTGCAGCGGTTGCCACCAATACGTGGGCCACCCTGGAAGCCAAGTTGGTCGTTGCGTTTCGGATTGATACGCTTTCGGAGTCGGGCAGGAGGTTCTTTGGCGAGCCTTTCGACTACTCTCTCACGGTGCTGCAACTCGATCCGGACGCCGCACGCGCGCGCGGCGTCGGCGTCGCGAGGGCCGGCCGACGCACGGAGGTCGCTCGTCAGATGGCCGCTCTTTCATCAGTCAAGCCGCCCTTTGCCGAGGCGCAGGAGACCACCCTGTTTACGCTCGCGCCCTCCCGATTTGTCTTGCCGGTACATTCGGCGAGCCTCGTGCGCGCAGGGTTTGGCATTCGGCCAGTAGCGTGGGATCCGGGGAATACGACGGATGGCGTCTGCTTCCGCATCTCTGAGATCGGTGAAGGTGGAGCGGGTCGGAAGGTGTTCGAGCGCTGCCTGGATCCGGCCTCCCGCGTCGCGGATCGACCCGTGCAGACAGCGGAGGTCTCTGTCGGATTGAGATCCCCGGGGACGCTGGTGTTCGAGACCGACTGCAGAGGGAACTGCAACTGGGACTGGTCGTACTGGAAGGACATCGACATCGAACCCTGAACCAGTCCTCTTGCCTGCTGACTCGGTAACGGCAGATTGCGACGTCACCGGAGAGAACGCTGAACATCGCAGAGAATGCACCATGCAAGATCTTTTGCGTGTTCTGCGACCTCCGCGGTGTATGTGGTCTCACCCCCAAATCACAGGAGCCGGTCGCGGAGGCGGCGGCGTACGCGACGGTACGACTCCAGCCAGTTCGGATTTGAAGCAGCCTGCAGTCGATCCTGGACGAAGCGATCCGCCGCGAGCAATCGCGGGAGCACGCTCGACCTCGCCACGAACCGGCGAAGCGCCTGTCCCACGGGCGTTCTGCGAAGCCGCTGCCCCGCTGTCGTGGACATCACACCGGCCAGTTCCCCAATCTGTCTGCTGAGGCTCTCCACGTCCTGTGCAGGGATCGGCGCGATCGTGTCGTAGGCCCGACCTTCCGCCTTCGCCGCGTGCTTCGGCGGACCGCCGTAGTCTTGACGGAGGCGGTCAGGTCGGGCGTGACCGGGAAGTCGGGCGTTTCCGTAGGCCCGACCTTCAGGTCGGGCGTGACTGGGAAGCCCGAAATCACCGGCGTTGAGATTGAGGAACTCGATCTTCCGCATGACGCTTGCGAGCGTCTGGGCCGCCTTCACACTGGCGCCATCGTCGACCATCGAGAACCACTCCTGAATCTTCCCCCGCGTTCGCTCGACGTCGAAGATCACACGAAGAAGGCTGTGCAGGCCGTCGCGGAGCTCCCCGGCGGAAAGAGATGCCTCGCCTGAGTGCGGATCGCTCACCACCAGATCGAGCGACCCGGCCAGTGTGCGCAGCAGCGTATCGGTCTGCTCGTCGAACGCTTCCAGGTGACGCAGGAACTCCGGCTTCGCCAGTAGCGCCGTCGCTGGCTCGACGAGGTCGGCGATCCAGCGCACCTGCAGCTCGTCATCCCGTCCCGGATGCTTGCGGTAGAAGACAACGGCCATTTCGCCGGCGCCGAATTCTCTGCGCGCGAAAGCGTCGAGGTCCATGTCGTGATCGTGCGCCGCGCGCGCACCAGCGGCATACGTGATGCGCAGGCCCCGCGGCAGCAGCCTGAGCGCGAATTCGGAGTCTTCGAACGCGGCCCGCCGGAAACATGGATCGAAACGGACACCGGCGTTCGCCGCGTCGACGAGGAACTCGCGCTTGAGCGAGATATTGCTGGTGTAGAAGAACCGGTGATCCAACCTGGAGAGGCGAGGAATGAGATTGTACGCGAACTGTTGTGTGGCATCCCCGCCGACGTACTCCATCACCGCGTTCCGCGGCGCCGTATCGATCCAGTCGATGTGCCCGAGAACAGCCGTTCCCGGCTCGGGACTGGCTGCGTGCGTGAGCAAATGCTGCTCGAGCAGCCGCTCGTCGGCGATGATGTCGTCGCCAATGAACAGCACCAGGTCGCCGGCCGCCTCTTCGATACCCAGGTTGCGTGCGGCGCCCGGTCCGGCATGCTCCTGCCCGAGGTACCGCAGCGCGAAGGTACCGTTACGCGACTCCAGAGCCGACTGTGTCCCATCCGTCGACCCATCGTCCACGACCAGCACCTCGAATTCCTGAGGCAGGATCGATTGACGGGCTCAGCGCGTCGAGGCAGGCGAGCAGCTTCTCTTTTCTGTTGTGAGTCGGGATCACGACGGTGACGCGGACACCGAGCCAGTATGGAGAGCGCTCGACCCGTTGGATCGGGACGTCGACGCGCCGACGCCCCACTCTCGGACGCGCGGCACGCACCTCCTCGCTGATGTGGACCAGCCGCCTGGCGATCGTGTCCCATGAAAACCGATCCAGGACCGCCGCACGCGCCGCCGCACCGACTGCAGCGGCGGCCTCGCGCTCGTTGTACACCCGTCGAAGCTGCTCGACAATGCTCGCGCCATGGGGATCGGCCCAGATAGGTTGATTCGTGATCTTCAGCGAGCGCGCATCCACTCCATCAGCAACCGGGATCATGGAGTATTCGATTGGGAAGCAGTTCCCCTGCGCGCAATAGGCTGTCGGTCCGCCAAACAGTGGCGTGATCACCGGAAGCCCGCAGGCCATGGCGTCGAGGATCTTCATGCCGAAACCCTCGCCCCGGTGCGTGGAGATGAAGGCGTCACACGACTTGTAGAGGCGGATCAGTTCACGCTTGTCGGTGAAGGTGGTGATGTACTCGATCGGCGCGCGGCCGGTCCGCCGACTGAGCCACTCGCGAAGCGACGTGTCGCGCGAAGTGGCGCCGTAATCTTTGACGACCAGCGCAACGTCCTCTCCCGCCGCGAACGCCCGGTCGTAGGCTTCGATCGCAGCAACCGTCCCGTACCGCGCGAGGTCGTGCGAGTTGGTCACCGTGAGGATGCGAAACGTCGCGCTCCGTCGCGCTGGGCGGCTCCACCTCGTGGATTTCGCCCGAGTACCCATGGTGGAGGACACGACAGTCGTCGCCCGAGACGCCGATCTGCTTCAAGACCGTCTCGCAGAACTCGCTCACCGGAAGCTTGACGCGGTGATTCTGCCGGAGCGACTGCATCCAGTAGTCCCAGGGTTCCAGGTTGGGGCAACCGAACATGTAGTTCGTCACGAACATCTCGAGATTGACGTCTCCGTTCAGTTCGAGGTTGAGATGGCGTGGCCAGTAGTGCGCGAACTTGATCTGCGCGCCCCCGATCGGCGCGTCGGCAAGCGCCAGGCGACTGAGGCGTTTGCGCACGTCACGCGGAACAGTCTCCGAGACGGTCCCTCCGCTTATGAGGACGGGGGCGCCGATGGCCGCGAGCGCGGAGGCCAATTCGACGTTGACCCAGGTGAAGGCGCTCGCCTGTCCAAGATCGTCCGCCAGGTAGAGGCAGTCTTCCGCCAGCGACCGAATCTTCGCGGGCGCCGGCGCCGAGGTGCGCTCCGCCGCGATGCGATCCTTCAACAGGTACTCGTCCTCGTCGACGCGAACGATGCCGCGCCACCTGCTGAGAAACAGCGCGGCGTTCGCGTCATCGTCCGCCGTTCGCCCCTCCGAGATCTGGCCGTAGTGGTAAATGAACCCGCGCGTGCAGCAGACCACCTTCCGTCCGCGCTGGCGTACGCGCAGACACAAATCGGTGTCTTCGTACCCGTTGACGTAGGCTTCGTCGAACCCCCGGCAGTCCTCGAACAGTGCGCGAGCGATCAGCAGGCACGCGCCGTTCACTGCCTGGTACTCACGCTCCTGATTCACGCACGGCAGCGACGCGTCAAGGTGCGGATACAGATGCCGAGGCACGCCTCCCGGCCCGAACACAACGCCGGTGTGATAGACGATGTTGGTGTACGGGAAGAGCTGTTTGATGCCGACGATGCCGATGCCCCGATCGGACTGGGCGAGCTCGAGCATCGCGTCCAGCCACCCTGGCTGCACGAGCGTGTCGTTGTTCAGGAACAGGAGATACTCGCCTCGAGCCGCGCGCGCACCGGTGTTGTTGGCGCGGCCGAAGCCGAGATTGGTGGACTGACGCAGATAGTGCAACAGGCGGGAATGTCGATCCCCAACGCCCGACCTGAAGGTCGGGCCTACGTTCGTCTCCAAGGTCCGGCCTACGTTCGCCTCCAAGGTCCGGCCTACGTTCATCTCCGAGGTCGGGCCTACGTTCGAATCCTCGCCGCCCGACCTGAAGGTCGGGCCTACGTTCATCTCCAAGGTCCAGCCCGCGTTCGCGTCAAGCGTCGCGTCGTTGGCGGCAAACCACTCCGCCGTTCCGTCGGTCGACGCGTTGTCGACCACGATGACTTCGTACGAAGCCGTCGTGCCCGTGTTTCGCCAGATCCGATCAAGGCATTGGCCTGTGAACGCCAGCTTGTTGAGGACGGGAATGACGATGGAGACCTTCACGCCACCTTCTCCATCCAGAACGCGCCGCCGGGGTTCTTCAAGCACAGAGGCATGTGCGCGCGGAACCATTCGGGGTCACGCTGGATCATGTGGCTCCCAAACAACAGGATCTTGAAGCTCGCGTTGAACTCCAGGAACGCGCGCAGGATGTACTGTTCATTCCACGCCCTCCCCTGCTGCAGCCAGTCCAACGGGTACTCGAACCCCGGAAAGATGTCGTGCAAATGGACGATGGTTCCAGGCGCGAGCCTCGGCAGAATCTCGAAGAACAGGTGGTTTACGTCGCTTCCGACCTTGGACACGTGCGTGGAGTCGATGAACAGGATGTCATTCGCGCCGAGCGCGTCGAAGAGCGCGAGATCGATCTCCTGCAGGCGGGACCGAATTACTCGCGACCGCTGGCGATCTGCTTCGGTGATCAGGCTGAGGAGCAGCTGGGGATGGGGCTCGATGAAACAGGTCTCGACGCTGTCGCCGAGAAAGTGCTCGCTCGTATCGAGCGTCAGAGCCGAGGTGTACCCCGAACCGACTTCGATCACGCGTTTGGGCCGCAGATGCCGAAGCATGGTGTAGAAGAAGATTCCGTCGGCGTAGGAGTAGGACGGATTGTCGAACCGGTACCGGAAGCCGGCAGAGCCCTCTTCCGTGAACGGCATCGAGGGATAGTACCCGGGCAAGCTCGTTCAGGAGCGTGAACTGCGCGGCCTCGTTCAGATCGATGCCGGCGAGGGACTCACCGCGGACCCGGCGTCCGGATGCCTGGATGTCTTCAAGCGAAGGAATGGGGGAATAGTAGTGGCCGGCCGGCACGAAGCTGTGGGGCGTGGCCACCGCTCGAGCGGGTTCGCTGCCTGGACGGCCGGGAAAACCCGCCAGACGCTTCAATGCGCGCGTGATGCCGGCGAAGGTCGGCGTGTTCAACCCTCCTGTACAGTGATGGACGCCGGATCCGCGGCGGCGAGCACGCGCTCGACGAATTCGCTGACCGCCCGCCCGGGCGTCGGATCGAAGGGTGGCCGTACGACAGGCACGAGGGATGTCGAGCTCAACTCCGGATGGAAGTACGGATCCTCGGTAAACGAACGCGCCCGAAGGTAGCGCGCGAGCTGCTCGATGTCGTGCGCGGAATCTTCGCGCTTCCTCGAGTACGACTCGTGATGAATGAGTCTGGCGTAGGGTGTATAGACCACGCGGAACCCGGCTCTGCCGGCCTCCATGCACAGCACGACGTCGCTGAACGACAGGCGGAACCGCTCATCGAACCCTCCAACCCGCTCGAAGACGTCCTTCCGCATCATCTGACAGGCCGCCGTCACGGCGAGATAGTTCCGATAGCCCTCCGGTGAACCAAAGACACTCGACGCCCCTTCGGGAGCCTTCGAGAAAATATGATCGACCAGACCACCAGGACCAAAGGCGACACCGGCGTGCTGAATCGTTCGATTCGGGTACAGGAGCTTCGCACCAACGACCCCGATCCCGGGCCGTTCGGCCCAGCGGACGAGCTCGTCCAGCCAATCGGGCCCGATGACCTCGATGTCGTTGTTGAGAAACAACAGCAGGTCGCCGCGCGCAGCGGCGGCGCCCGCGTTGCACGCCGCCGAAAAGTTGAACGGACGATTGAAGGGCACGATTCGGCCGTGTGCGCCATCCTCGATCGTGCGGTACAACCCGAGCACCTCCCGCTCGGTCGAACCGTTGTCGACGATGACGAGTTCATGACGCCGGTAGCTGGTCTCGTGCAGCAGCCCGCGCACACACATCTTGAGCACCGCGGCCGCGTTGCGATTGGGAATCACGACCGAGACCAGGGGCTGTCTGTCAGCCGACGAGGCTGGCCAGACGCCGCGCCACGTGCCATGTGCGTATGACACCTCGGCCCGCAGACCGAGCCTGGCGTAGTGATCCCGAATCGCGGCCGCTTCCCCGTCGCTCGGTCCGGCATTCCAGGCGGCGTCGCGATGATAGAGGCAACGCGGGAGACGTCGAACCCTGGCGGTCGGCCCGTACGCGCGCAGCAGCAGGTCCCACTCTTCGGCGCCGTCCACGCCGTTCCGGAATCCTCCAACGGCCGCGACGACGCTCGATCGCATCATCGCCAGACGGCCGATGTAGTTGAAGGACAACAGGTACTCGGGCGACCACTCCGGCTTGAAGTGCGGGTCGTGGCGTCGCTGATTGCGGCGCTCGATGAGATCGTGGTCCGAGTAGACGAGGTCGCAATCCGGGGACGAGTCGAGCATCCTCGCGACCTCGTAGAGCGCATCCGGCTCCAGGACATCGTCCTGATCCAGGAGCGCGACATAGTCGCCGCGCGCACTGGCGAGCGCAGCATTCCACGCATCGCTGCGCGAGCCCGCGGCCGGGACATCAATCAGCCGGACGCGCGCGTCGAGTCGCGCGCGCGCGGTCGCGCGTTCGGTGCCCGGCATCGCAGCGTCGGTGGCAACCAGAATCCATTCCCAGCCAGGATACGTCTGACCCTCCATGCTCCGCCGCGTCCGGCTGGACTGCCAGGTCGCCGAGTCACGAATCAGCGTGATGATGGTGAACACGCGCGGCTGATCCCTGGACCATCGGCGCTGCGCGCGAAGCGCGCCGAGCGACGGCAGCTGCTCCCGCACCCAGAGCCGATAGAGACGCTCGCCGTGAACGGGCCGCATGCCGAACCACAAGCCGCGAAGGCCGTGTTCGGCGACTGCCGAACGCACCAGCCACAACAGGTCGGCGAGCGAACGGGGCCACTCGACTGACGGGTTTCCCCACACGCCGCGCACCGCGTGCGCCGTGTCGTCCGCAGGCTTGGTGGTGAGCACGATGCGCGCCGACCCCTTCCCCGGAGCCCGGACGCGCAGGGTTCGCCAGCTCCGGCCGAATCGCGCGCCCGCACGAACGACCAACCGCGCGGAGGCCTCCGCGCCCTGGGTGCGCACGAGCATCTCGAACACCACGCCGCCGGATCCTCGCGCGCCAACCTCGTCCGCCAATCCGCACCAGGCGACGACCGTCGCGTTGGCCGGCAAGGCCATCTGATAGGCCACGCTGGACCGGACCGGGCACGTCAGCGCCACGGCGGGTCGGCACGGGAGGCTGGCCACCGCCACGTGCGTGAACACTTCGTCGTCATTCGCCAGGGTCTGGACCGGAGCCGTCCTGAGAAGCACGGCGCGCCGGTAGCGGATGCGATGCACGAGGTCGCCAACCCCTGCGACGCGACTGAGAACCGGTGCGATACGGGAGAGCAGTTGAGCGGTCACAGGCGGAGGGTCGATTGCCCGAGGATTGTACTCAATGGACAAGTCTGGACAGGCCTTACTTCGTGTCTGCGTATAAGTTCTGCTTGGTTTGCTTCAGGTACTCCAGCCGCTCCTTGAGTGTGTCGTCTCTCGACGGGGCGTAAATCGACTGCCCGGTGAGTGTGTCGCACATCGAGATGTCCTCGTACTTGAGGTAACAGTCTTTCCAGCCTTGCTTCAGCTGGCGGTAGTAATCGAATGCAAACCGCTCCTGGCTCCGAATCGGGACCGTGCCCGCCACGGTCGCCGTCAGCACGCCGAGCGCAGTCAGTCGTAACCATCCCGTGGGAACGGTCAGCAAAGACAAATAGAGGCCCAGCAGCCCTGGCTCCATGTACATCACGTAGCGTGAGACCTGGGCCTCCGCCACGCCCAGACACGACCGGCCATAGGCTGCGACAAGGCTGAACACGAGAGGAAAGACGATCAAGATGGAGGCGATGACGTATGGCTGCGCGCGCGCGTTCCCCGAGATCCAGAGGCGCCCGCCATTCATCGCCAAGGCCCACAGCATCCATCCGAGAAGCAGGGCTCCGATCACACCGGGGAACACCCCCAGTCCCTTCGCTCCAACGAGATTGGCAAACATCAGGAATATGAATTGCGAGTAGATCCCTGGAGACTGCAACATGTTCGGCTTGCAATCCACGGCTGGAGAGTAAATGTATCCGACAAAAAACGATGCGAACGACATCACAGACACCAGCAGGGCACCTGCGAAATACATCCGTCCCCATTTCACGCGCCTGACGTTCTTCCAATAGTCCACGACGAGCACCAGAGGCGTGATGAGCCCCAGGAACAATCCGAACTCTGTGTAAATCGTGACAAAGTTGATGATCAGGACGAGGGCGTAACGCCGTGCCACGTTCGAGATCGTCCAGCAGAGGCAATACAGAATGATCAAGAAGAGAGGCAGCGGCCCATGAGCCCAGTTGGCCACGACGAAGATCTCGCCACACTGGAGAGGCGTCAGGAAAATGAGCGGAATGCAGACATCAGAGAGAACGAGGGAGCCGCACAGTCTCTTCTTCAGCCATATCGCACACATGGCTGTCACGAGAACCAGGATACCGATGAGAAACGATTCCGTCCTGGAATTCCACTGAAAATGCGGTTCGATCAGATAAGAAACCAGGGCACCCAACCCCAGCCTGGATCCATGCTGCCATCGAAACATCTCCCACAGCGAATGCGTTTCGAACAGCGTTGCCGTGTTGAAGTCCCACTGGTCGCTGAAGAAGATATTGACCGCGTAACGAGAGATCAACCGGAAGAGTCGAATTCCCAGGGCGACGAACACCGCACCCACGACGACAACCGGCAACCCGCGACTCCATTCCTGCTTACTCGCAACCTGGGACGGCAGGGCGGTTGCCTCAGTCCCTGCGCTGTGTTTCATGTGCCAACTCCCGCCACGTGTGCTGAACGACAGGGCCGATTGGCACTGCTTCGTCGGATTCAACCACGATTCCCGCCCGCTGTACTCGCCGCCGCCATCGCGGCCCCCCCATGCGGCAGCGGGGATGCATCCGCTCAATCAGACGTGGAGCGCGTGCTTGACTGAGTCCGCTCGGTTCACGGGATTGTACCCAGCGCCCAAGATGGTACCATTCGCTGTCGATGGGCCTGCAAACCGTTCACGATCCAGAGGATCTGCAACGCATCTACGGGACGCGGTTTTCTGCGATCCTCGACTATCGAAAAGCCGTCTGGTCCGTCCTTGTCGCCGACTGGTTTGGCAAGTACGTCCGGCCCGCAGATGCCGTGTTGGATCTTGGCTGCGGCTACGGCGAGTTCATCAACACAATCCGCTGCGCCAGGAAATTTGCGATGGACCTCAACCCGGACGCACCGCGGTTTCTCGACAGGGACGTGACGTTTCTCGCCCAGGACTGCTCGACGCGCTGGCCGCTTCCCGACGCCTCGCTGGATGTGGTCTTTACGAGCAACTTCTTCGAGCATCTCCCGGACAAGTCTGCCCTGGGCCGCACGCTGGATGAAATTCGCCGCTGCCTGCGTCCGGGCGGGCGGCTCGTCGCGCTCGGACCGAATATCAAGCACCTGCATGGAGCGTACTGGGATTTCTGGGACCATTACATCCCCCTCACCGAGTTGTCGCTCAAAGAGGCGCTCGTCACGAGAGGATTGCGCGTCGATGTCTGCCTTGGACGCTTCCTGCCCCTACACCATGGCGAGCGGACGTCAGTACCCTGTGGCCGTTCTGCGCGCCTATCTCAGACTGCCATTCGCGTGGCGGATCTTTGGCAAGCAGTTCCTCCTCGTCGGCATCCGCCAGTGATCCAGGGGCTCGGCGGGGTCGAACCGCACTAGAATGTCGGCGTCAATGTCGACATCGATCGGGCGTCCTCTGATCGCGGCCCGGGTCCAGCACTGATGCCAGCCGAGCCCGTCCTCCTCGTGACCGGTGCCTCCGGTCTGATTGGGAGCGAAGTGTGCGGTTACTTCGCCCGGCTCGGGTATGCCGTGCACGGGCTCGACAACAATCAGCGCGCCGTGTTCTTCGGACCCGCAGGGAGACACGCGGTGGAACCAGCGGCGCCTTGAACGCGAACTCCCCAACTTCGTCCACCACGAGCTCGACATTCGTGACCGGCAGGGTGTGGCGGACCTGGTCGCGAGCCTGCGGCCGGACGCGATCGTCCACGCCGCCGCGCAGCCCTCGCACGACCGCGCCGCGTCCATTCCGTTCGACGACTTCGACACCAACGCGGTGGGCACGCTGAACCTGCTCGAGGCCGCCCGGCGCAGCTGCCCCGAGAGCCCCTTCGTCCTCATGAGCACGAACAAGGTGTACGGCGATGGACCGAACCGGATTCCGCTCGCCGAGCACGACACGCGCTGGGATTACGCCGATCCGGAGTACGCCGACGGCATTCCCGAAGACGTTCGCCATCGACCAGTGCCTGCACAGTCTGTTCGGCGCGAGCAAGGTGGCGGCCGACGTGATGGTGCAGGAATACGGCCGCTATTTCGGCATGCCGACCTGCTGCCTGCGCGGCGGCTGCCTCACGGGACCGAACCACAGCGGCGTGGAGCTGCACGGCTTTCTCAGCTATCTCGTGCGCTGCAACCTGGAAGGCCGCGAGTACAGGATCTTCGGCTACAAGGGCAAGCAGGTCCGCGACAACATCCACAGCCTCGACGTCGCCCGCTTCATCCACGCGTTCATCGAAGCGCCGCGTAGCGGCGAGGTGTACAACCTCGGCGGCGGGAAGGCCAATTCGTGCAGCATTCTCGAGGCGTTTGCGATGGTCGAGCGCGTCTCGGGCCTGGCGCAGCGTTACACGTACGTCGAGACGAACCGGATCGGCGATCACATCTGCTATTACAGCGACCTGTCGCAAGATGCAGGCCCACTATCCCGCGCTGGAGCATCACGATCAGCCTCGAACAGACCATCGGCCAAATCGTCGAGGCCTGGCAGCAGAAGCTCGTCTCGTGAAGATTCTTGTCACGGGCGCATGCGGGTTCGCCGGCTCGACGCTGATTCGCCAGTGGGTCGAGCTGGGCACGCACGAACTGATGGGGGTCGACAGCTTCGTGCGCCCCGGCAGCGAGCTGAATCGCTCGGCCCTTCGAGCGCTCGGTGTCGCCGTCCATCATGCGGACATCCGCCTCGCGTCCGACTTCGAGACGCTTCCCGCCGCCGATGTGGTCGTGGACGCCGCCGCCAACCCCAGCGTCCTGGCCGGTATTGACGGTCAAACCTCCAGCCGGCAACTGGTCGAGCACAATCTGCTCGGGACCGTGAACGTGCTCGAGTACTGCCGTCGTCACCAGGCAACCCTGGTGATGCTGAGCACGAGCCGGGTGTACTCCATCGCGCCGCTGGCTCACATGCCGGTTCGCGTCGTGAACGACGCGTTCGAGCCGGACACGCGCGGTGCGCTGCCCTCCGCCGTGACGTCGCATGGCATCGACGAAACCTTCTCCACCGCTCCGCCGGTGTCACTCTATGGTGCGACGAAGCTGGCGAGCGAGCAGCTTGCGCTCGAGTACGGATCGACCTACGGCTTCCCGGTCTGGGTGAATCGCTGCGGCGTGCTCGCGGGCGCCGGACAGTTCGGGCGGGCGGACCAGGGCATTTTCGCCTACTGGGTGAACAGCTGGCTGCGCGCTCGCCCTCTGCGGTACATTGGCTTCGGCGGTCACGGATACCAGGTCCGCGACTGCCTGCACCCGGCAGACCTCGTCCCGCTGATCGAGCGGCAGATAGCTGCCGACGGCCGCGGCAGGCCGCATGTAGCGAACGTCAGCGGCGGCGCGGCGTCGGCCCGCTCGCTGGCCCAGGTCAGCGCGTGGTGCCGCACCCGCCTTGGAGACCACCCCGTCGCACCGCATCTCGACGCGCGGCCGTTCGACATTCCGTGGATGGTGCTCGATGCCGGTCGTGCGCGCGAGGCCTGGCATTGGGCGCCGTCGCACACGACGGAGGACATCCTGGAAGAAATCCTGACGCACGCCAGGCAGCACCCGGAGTGGCTGAATATTTCCGACCGCAGTTAGCGGCATGAGCACGCAGAAGCAACCCGATCGGAATCTGCCAGCACTCACCAAGCTGTCGGTCGTCATCCCGGCGCGCGACGAGGAGGGCTGTATCGCCTCCACGGTGGAGCATCTGCACGTCGAGCTGCGACACAGGGGCGTGCCGCACGAGATCGTCGTGGTGGATGATGGGAGCCAGGATCGGACGTGGGAGATCCTGGAGCTCCTGGGGCTGCGCGTGCCTACGCTGATTCCGGTGAAGAATCCGGGCCCGCACGGCTTCGGCCGCGCCGTTGTCTTCGGCCTGAAGCACATGACCGGCGACGCAGCCGTGGTGATGATGGCCGATGAAAGCGACGATTGCCGGGACGTCGTGCGTTACTGGCACACCCTCAACGAGGGCTGGGAGTGCGTGTTTGGCAGCCGGTTCATGGCCGGTGGCGGGACGATCGATTACCCGCGCGTGAAGCTCCTGCTCAATCGTCTCGTGAATTCCTGGATTCGCGTGCTGTTCCGCATTCCGCTCAACGACACCACCAACGCATTCAAAGCCTACCGCCGCAGCGCGATCGACGGCTGCAGTCCCCTGATCTCGCCGCACTTCAACCTGACCGTGGAGCTGCCGCTCAAGGCCATCGTGCGGGGCTACTCCTGGACCGTCCTGCCGATCACCTGGCGCAACCGCAGGAGCGGCGACGCAAAGCTCAAGCTGGCGGAGATGGGCAGCCGCTATCTGTTCATCATTCTTTACGTGTGGCTGGAGAAGTACTTCAGTCGTGGCGACTATGAGAAACCCATCGCGTGACGAACACGTCAATCGACTGGAGGGCGGCGAGAGTCACGCCAACCTGGCGGGCTGAGATGCCAGTGACACCATGCCTCGCGCTTCGAGGTGCGCCAGGATCCGCCGTTGCGACGCCTCGACCGCTTCATGCCCGGTGTGAATCGTGATGTCTGGAGACGACGGCACTTCGTAGGGATCGGAGATACCGGTGAAATGCTCGATCTCGCCGCGGAGAGCCTTTGCGTACAGGCCCTTGGGGTCGCGTGCCACGAGCGCCTCGAGGTCGCACTCCAGATAGATTTCGACGAACGTCCCGCCGAGCGCGCGCCGCACATCCTGCCGAGTCTGCCGATACGGGGATATGACCGCCACGATTGGGACGATGCCATCTCTGGCGAGCAGCAAGGACATCTGACCGATACGCCTGACATTCAAGTCGCGCTCGCGCCTCGAGAACCCAAGCTCTGGACTGACGCCCTGACGAATCTCATCGCCGTCCAGCACCGCAACCCGATGCCCTCGTTGCGACAGTTCCGCGCCGACCGCCCGGGCCAGCGTCGTTTTGCCAGATCCGGGCAGACCGGTGAACCAGAGCGTGAAGGCTTGTCGCGCCACTGTCTGCACTGATCCTAGGAGGTGCTGAACAGGTCGCGCGTGCGCGTCGAGAGCGTCACGAGGACCTCCTGGATAGCCAGACAGTACCAAGTTTTCGAACCGAGTACAAGTCGGGAATGACCGGGAACCATTTGCGGCGTGTCCGGTGGCCTCTCGACACCTTTTCGACGGTGTCGATGACGGTTCGCGCTCGACAGGAAGTGTGCCGTGGAATGACGAAGAGTTTGGTACGATCGCACAGGAGCAAAGGAGCTCGTTTCTTGAGACCACCGAGACTCTTCGTCGTGGCGGACGTCGGCGGCCCAGGCCACTATCACCTGGGCGACGAAGCCATGCTCGAGGCCAACCTGTCGACGTTCCGGCAGCTCGTGCCGGACGTTCAGTTCACAGTGCCGTCCCGCGATCCGGTCTGGACGAGTCGCCGCTACGGGGTGGAGGCACTCCCTACTCAGGAGAGTCCGCCCGACGATCTCGAGGGTTTTGAAGCCCGGTTACAGGTGGCACGCGCGTCTCAATCGTCGCGGGACCTGTGGACGGAATGGCTCGGACCTGCGATTGCACGAGGCCTCCGTGATGCTGACGGGCTGGTCATCTCGGGCGGCGGCAATCTGTGTCGGACATGGCCAGAGAAGATCCTCGAACGGGTGGCGCTCATCGAGTTTGCGAAGGCACTGGGGCGTCCGGCCGTGGTGCTCGGCCAGACGCTGGGGCCCGAGCTGACCGCATGCCAACGTCGCCTGCTGGCCGAATCGTTGCCAATGGCAGCCCTGGTCGGCGTCCGCGACGAGTCTTCCGCCCAGCTGGCGGTGAGTCTTGGCGTACCGCCCGACCACGTGTGCCGGCAACTCGACGACGCGTTCTTCCTCGAGCCGCTGGCTGTCGAGGACGAGCGTGTCGAGACGCTGCGCCTGGGCGCCCGCCGGATCGTTCTGGTGACGATTGACGCCTCATTCGCCAGCGTCGAGCGCGAGCGGCCCCTGCAGATGATTGCCAGCCAGCTGGATGCGCTGGCCGACTGCCTGAATGCGGCGTTGGTGTTCCTCCCTCACGTGGGCGGCGAGGATGTTCCGCCAGAGCTGGTCGACCTCGTCGCGGGACGGCAACTGGCTGCCAAGATGCGATCGCCTCCTGTCCTGCTCGACGTGTGGCAGCCGCGCGAAGCCCGCTGGCTGGTCGAGCAGGCGTCTCTGGTCGTGTCGACGCGATATCATTCTCTGGTTTTCGCGACCTCCGCTGGCGTTCCGGCACTGGGAATCTACACGGACGCCTACACCCGGACGAAACTGCAGGGCGCGCTCACGCCAGCCGGTCTGAGCAGGTGGTGTCTGTCTGTCGCCGATGCGGAGCGCGGAGCGTTCCTGCCCCTGGCATTGGAACTGTGGCATCAGCGGAAGAGTGTCAATCGCCATCTCGCGCAACTGTGTTCAGACGCAAGACCGCGCGAGGTGCACCGCTGGCAAGCCATCGCCCGGGCGCTGCATCTCAAGACGATGTCCACGACCGAGAACCAGGCGCCGTCTCCGCGCCGCATCGTCAGGCGAACAGATGACACAGAAACAGGAGAAGACACCGTGTCAGACCTTCTGAACGAGGCTCAGTGGCAGACATACGATGAACAGGGCTATCTGCGGCTCGGAACAGTCCTCGACGAGGCTCAACTGGCGGCGCTCCGCGGGCGAATGGACGAGATCATGCTTGGCCAGGTCCGCTATCCCAGGCTGCAGTTCCAACTCGACACCGGAGGCGCCTACGAGGACTTGCCAGATCCGGTGGAGGGCACGCCGGAAGCGACGGTTGGCTACCGGAAGGTCCAGGGCCTGGAAGCCGACCCGATGGTGCTGGATCTCATCCGGCGGGACCTGTTCCGTGAGATTTGCGGCCGTCACTACGGCAAGCACGCGAGCGTGTCGATTTTTCGGGCCATGCTCATGAACAAGCCTGCCGGCAGGGGGACCCATTTGCCCTGGCATCAGGACGCCGGCGACGTCTGGAAGCTCGATCGAGACCCACTGGTCACTCTCTGGATCGCGCTCGACCCTTCGACGTGCCGCAATGGCTGTCTCCAGGTCGTTCCAGGCAGCCATCGTCTGGGTCTGCTCAGCAGCCACGGCAGTACCATCACGGCGCGCCACGTGCAGATGCATTGTCCGGATGAGGCTACCGCCTATCTGGAGGTCGAGGCCGGCGAAGCGATCCTCTTGCACAACTGGCTGCTGCACCGCAGCGGTGTCAACCACACCGACGAGCCTCGTCGAGCGTTGACTGTCTGTTACATGGATGGAAGAACGCTCAATACGCTGACAGGCAACCGGTTCCCGATTGTATTCGGCGGTCACGAAGAAGCGGATGCGGCCCTCCCCTTCCTGCGCAACATCAAGGAGGAGAATCGGCGACTGCAGGAGACGGCTGCAGAGAGAGAGACCTATGCCCTCAATCTTGTCGAAGACATCCAGCGTCTCGAACAGATGCGGTGTGAAACCGAGCGGTACGCGAAGTCACTCGAAGCAGAGAATCAGCGTCTCGAACAGATGCGGTGTGAAACCGAACGGTACGCGAAATCACTTGAAGCAGAACTTGCCCGCGTTCGGCTCTCGCTCGCCGAATGATGCGGGGTTGTGGAGAGGGTCTCGCCGTTCGAGACGCGTGCTCACACGCGTGGCGAGCGCGCGCGCCTGACGTGGTGCTGCGCCCGCAGCCATAGTCCCACCTTGACCATCGGCGCCACGACCCGACCCAGGGGCGACGCGCGCTTCCAATACAAGCGAAACGCACTCTGATGAAATGCGCGGATGGCGGGAATGGGCTCCCGCTCTGCCGCGCGGCCGGCGGCATGACGAACCGACACCGCCGGCACATACATGCAGCGGAAACCTGCGGCGGCTACACGGCTGCAATAGTCTGCGTCCTCCCAGTACAGAAAGAATTGCTCGTCGAATCCGCCGATGCGTTCAAACAGATCGCGACGAGTCATCAGGCAGGCTCCGGACACCCAGTCGACGTCCGTCGGGACGCTGGCATCGGAGCTGACCAGATTGCGCCGCGAAAACCAGTTCTGGGGAAACCTCGAGGTGAGCCATGTCGATCGCCCGCCCAGCCAGGTGGTCCAGTCCGGAAACCGGCGGGCTGACGGCTGGATGCTGCCGTCTGCATTGAGGACTCGCGCGCCGGCGACGCCGACATCGGGATGGCGCGTGAGCCACTCTTCCAGGACCCTCAGGACCGGTCCCTCGGCAACCGTGTCGGGATTCAGCAGCAGGAGAAACGGGGCGGTTGTTCTGGCGCTCGCGAGGTTCACGCCCGCGGCGAAGCCGAGGTTGTCGGCGCGCGGGATGCACGTGACGCCTGGATGGCGCGCCACGGCTTCTCGGAGGGCGCCTGCATCGCTCTCGTAGTCCACCACCGCAATTTCATCTGCCATTGCACCATCTGTCCGCACGTGCGGACGAAGCGATTCAAGACAGCGTGCGAGATCGGCGTACGTCCGGTAATTGACGAGCAGAACGGCAGTGGACATCGGTGAACAGCGGTGAACAGCGGAACAGCGCGGGCGAGCCGATCGGCGGCTGACGTCTGAAGGGGCTAACCGATCACCACGATCACCGCAGAGGGCGCTGAGCTCGCAGAGACTGTCTGGGGACAATTCGCTGTGTGTTCTGCGGCCTCCGCGGTGTACGTTGTCTCAATGGTTCGACGGGGCTCCACTACCGCTCGGCGACTCGCGCGGTCGCCGCATCGAGCCGCATCAGGTCGGCATCCACCATCATTTCCACGAGTGCCTTGAAGTCCACGGTCGGCTTCCAGCCCAGTTGAGTTCGCGCCTTGGTGGCGTCGCCGAGCAGGTGGTCCACTTCCGCGGGCCTGACGAGCGCAGGGTCGGCCCGGACGTACTTCTGCCAGTCGAGGCCGGCGTGTGCGAACGCGATCTCGACGAGCTCTCTCACCGAATGGCTGATGCCGGTCGCGATCACGAAGTCGTCGGCCCGATCCTGCTGCAGCATGAGCCACATGGCGTGGACGTAGTCGCCGGCGAAGCCCCAGTCGCGCTGCGCGTCGAGGTTGCCCAGCGCGAGCGTCGTCGGCCAGGCCGAGCTTGATGCGCGCGACACCGTCGGACACCTTGCGCGTCACGAACTCGAGCCCGCGCCGCGGCGATTCGTGATTGAAGAGCATGCCCGACACCGCGAACAGGTCGTAGCTCTCGCGATAGTTCACCGTGATGTAGTGCGCGAACACCTTCGACACGCCGTAGGGACTGCGCGGGTAGAACGGGGTCAGCTCGGTCTGCGGCACCTCGCGAACCTTGCCGAACATCTCGCTCGACGAGGCCTGGTAGAACCGGATGGACGGGTCGACGTGCCGGATGGCATCGAGCAGACGCGTGACGCCCTGCGCGTTGAACTCGCCCGTGAGCATCGGCTGATCCCAGGAGGCCGGGACGAACGACATCGCCGCGAGGTTGTAGATTTCGTGCGGCCGCGTGTCGTCGATGAGCTCTCAGGAGCGAGAGCTGATCGAGCAGGTCCGCCGGCTTCAAGGTGACCCGATCCAGCAGGTGTTCGATGCGCCAGCGTATTCGGCGTGCTCAAACGCCGCACCATGCCGTAGACCTCGTAGCCCTTGTCGAGAAGAAGCTCCGCGAGATACGACCCGTCCTGTCCGGTGATGCCGGTGATGAGTGCCCGCTGGCTCAAATTGTTCCTCGGTGAAGACGACGGAATTGTACCACGAGGTACTATGACGCGAGGAGATCATCGACGTGGAGCGCATCGACGTTGCTGTCATCGGCGCTGGCGTGACGGGACTTGCGTCGGCGCGAGCCATCGCCGGGCGAGGCTTCTCGACGTGCCTCATCGAACGCCACGCTCGGCCGGGACTCGACACGAGCACGCACAACAGCGGCGTCATCCACGCCGGCCTCTACTACCCCGCCGGGAGTCTGAAAGCGCGCCTCTGCGTCGAAGGCCGTCGGCTGATGTACGACTTCTGCGCCACGCACCACGTTCCGCACGTCCGTTGCGGCAAGGTCGTCGTCGCCGCGGAGGCGACCGAAATCGAGGCGCTCGAGGCGCTGTTCGCGCGCGGCGTCGGCAACGGCGTCGAGGGCCTGGCGCTCGTGGACCGCGCGTTCGTCGCTGCCCGCGAGCCGGCGGTGCACTGCGTCGCTGCGTTGCACTCGCCGGAAACCGGCATCGTGAACGCGGAAGAGCTCGTCAGGGCGCTCCTCGGTTCCGGTGAAGCGGAAGGGGTCATCTTCCTGCCGGCGACGCGTCTCCTTGGCGCCGATCCGCTGGACGGCGGCATGGCCCTGCGGACCGAACGGGAAACCATCCTCGCGCGCCACGTGGTCAACGCGGCTGGTCTCTATGCGGACGAGGTCTCACAGCTGCTCGGGGGTGAGAGGTTCACGATCTATCCCGTCCGAGGCGAGTACGCGGAGCTCATCCCGGCGAAGCGGTCGCTCGTGAATGCGCTCGTCTACCCGCTGCCGCATGGGCATGGGCTGGGTGTGCATCTGGTGAAGACGACCACGGGCGGGGTCTGGCTGGGACCGACCGTGCACTATCAGGATCGCAAGGACGACTACGAGTCCGGCCGCCTCCCCGTCGAGGAGTTCCTCGAACCGGCGCGGCGCCTGCTGCGCGAGATCACGATCGACGACCTGCGCCTCTCCGGCAGCGGGATTCGTGCGAAACTCAACCCGCCCAGTGAAACCTTCGCCGACTTTCTCATCCGGCGCGACAGAGTAAATCCGGCTGTGGTGCAGGCCGCCGGCATCGAGTCGCCCGGGCTGACGTCGTGCCTGGCGGTCGGGGCGCTCGTGAGCGAGATCGTTCAGGGAATCTGACTATTCGGTCATTTAGTTATCTGGTCATCTGGTCATCTGGTCATCTGGTCATCTAGTTATCTGGTTATTGGGATGGGCAATCAAATGACCAGATGACCAAATGACCAAATTCATCCGCCCGCTATGTGTCTCGCGAGCGCGTCCTGCCACGTGGGCATCGTGATTCCGGCGGCTTCGAGCTTCGCGTTGGACAGCGCGCAGTACAGCGGACGGACTGCGCGCAGCGACATGTCCGCCAGACGGACCAACTCGATCCGCGCCTCCATCCCCAGCAGCCGCGCCGCTTCGCGTGCGAAGTCGGCCCAGGTGCAGTGGCCGCTGTTCACACAGTGGTAGAGACCCGGCGGCGCGCCGCGTTCGATGAGCTCGCGAGTGGCTCTTGCCGCGTCAATCGCGTATGTCGGTGAGACCGTGCGATCCTCAAAGACTTTGGGCACAGTGCCAGCCTCGAGCCCCTTGACAATGGCGGCGACGCTCCCCTTGTCGGGCGGCCCGTCCGGAAGGCGGCCGAACAGACTTTCGACACGGAGGACGTAAGCGCGGGGAGCGTCCAGGGCAAACCATTCGCCGAGCATCTTCGACACGCCGTAGACACTGCGTGGATTGGCTCGATCTTCTTCGATGTAGGGATGATCCGCTGTGCCGTCGAATACGAAGTCGCTGCCGTAGTGCACGAGCGTCGCGCTGTGCGTGCACGCCGCGCGCGCGAGCGTCCTTACGGCGAACGCGTTGGCGCGCAAGGCTGCGACCGGCTGGTCTTCGGCCGCGTCCACGGCATTGTAGGCCGCACAGTTGATGATGACGTCCGGCGCAATGCGCGTCAGCACGGCCGCCGTGGATTCCGCGTCGGTCAGATCGACCACCGAGCGATCGAGGGGTACGACGTCGTAGTGCACGGGTGCTGTCTGGAACTCACGTACCATCACCGACCCGAGCGTGCCCCGCGCGCCACACACCGCAACTCGCATCAGTAGAAATCCGCGATGGCCTGGACGACCGCCTGCTGTTGCTCGAGCGTGAGTTCCCCGTAGATGGGAAGCGCGAGAGACTCGGCGGCTGCGCGCTCGGCCTGCGGGAACTCTCCTGCGCCGTAGCCCAGATCCGCGAAGCAGGCCTGCCGATGGAACGGCACGGGATAGTAGATTTCCGTTCCGATGTCTCGCGCGGCAAGATGGCGCCGGAGGCGGTCCCGCTCGGCGACGACGAATGACGAACTGATGGAACGTGTGCCTCCGCCCGTCTGGCTCCACCGGCAGGACGATGCGATCGCTCAGGCCGGCCTCGCCAAAGAGCCGCGCGTAGCGGCGGGCATTGAGCCGCCGCGCTTCATTCCAGGTCGCCAGGCGCGGGAGTTTGACGCGGAGAACCGCCGCCTGCACCGCATCCATGCGAAAGTTGCCGCCAACGAGGCGATGGTAGTACTTCGGCTCCATCCCCTGATTCCGGAGGAGCCTCGTCCGATTCGCGAGATCTGCATCGTTGGTCGTCAGCAGGCCGGCTTCGCCAAACGCGCCAAGGTTCTTGGTCGGATAGAACGAGAAGCAGCCGAAGGCGCCAAAGCCGCCGACAGCGCGTTCCTGGTACGTCGAACCAATGGCTTGGGCGGCGTCTTCAATCACGGGAATGCCCGTGCGGCGCGCCAGGGCGGCGATCGGCGCCACATCAGCGCTCAACCCGAAGAGATGGACTGGCAGAATCGCTCGAGTCCGCGGCGTGAGTGCGGCGGCAATCTGCTGCGGATCGATGTTGAACGTGGCAAGATCGATGTCGACGAGCACGGGTCTGGCGCCGGAGCGAACGATCGATCCGGCCGTCGCGAAAAACGAGTACGTCGACGTGATGACTTCGTCGCCTGGCCCGATGCCCAGCGCCATGAGCGCCAGCAGCAGCGCATCGGTGCCAGAGGACACCGCAAGCGCGTGCTCAACGCCGAGCATGTGAGCCAGGTCGCTCTCGAGCGCCTCGACTTCTGCGCCGAGGATGAACTGCTGGCTGTCGCAGACGCGGGCAAGCGCGCCCAGCAGTTCTTCTCGAAGCGGCTGATACTGTGCCCGGAGATCGAGCAGGGGTACGATCATCGATGGGCGTTCATTGTAACGTAGGGCGTCGCGGTGAACGCCCGACCTGAAGGTCGGGCCTACGAATCGGGCGCCGCAGTAGGCGTGGGACGTAGGCCCGAGCTTCAGCTCGGGCGCAACAGCAACGCCCGAGCCAACGGTCTGGCCTACGACCGGCGAGACTTGACGGCGGCGCGAGTCTCGCGGTCGGTGTCGCGACGTTTGATGGTCTCCCTCTTGTCGTACTCCTTCTTGCCCTTCGCAAGAGCGATGGCCACCTTGACGCGACCGTTCTTGAAGTACATCCGGACCGGCACGAGGGTCATGCCCTTTTCGACGGTCTTGCCGACGAGCTTGCGAATCTCATCACGATGCAGCAGCAGCTTGCGGCGCCGGAGCGGTTCGTGCGCGGCATAGCCACGGTGGCTGTACGGGCTGATGTTGACGTTGTACAGATACGCCTCGCTCTCGTCGAGGCGCGCGAAGCTGTCGCGAAGATTGACGCGTCCCTCGCGGATGGCTTTCACCTCGGTACCGAGAAGGACGATGCCCGCCTCAAAGGTCTCGAGCAGGTGGTAATCGTGATAGGCCTTGCGGTTCTCCGCGATGTTGGCCTGCGCCAGCTCGCGTTCGGTCTTGTCCGTCATAGCGTCAGGACGTCACACGCAGAGCCCGCTCGGACCGCAGCGGATCACGTTCGGTGGTGTTCTGCGGAATCTGCGATCTCGCTGTGCATTGTACGTGACAGACGGACCGCGAGGCGGACTGCGGCAATCATGCTCCCCGGATCCGCCACACCGCGCCCCGCAATGTCGAATGCGGTCCCGTGATCGACCGACGTCCGCACGATCGGCAGGCCCAGCGTGACGTTGACCGCGTGCCCGAATGCGGCCAGCTTGACCGGAATCAAGCCCTGGTCGTGATAGCAGGCAATCACCACGTCGCACTCGCCGCGTGCCGCGCGAACAAAGAGCGTGTCCGCGGGGAAGGGGCCCGCGACATCGATGCCCCGGGCTCGACACGCGGCGATGGCCGGCTCGATCACTCGCTGTTCCTCGTCTCCAAACAGCCCGTGCTCGCCGGCGTGCGGATTGAGGCCGGCGACGGCAATGCGGGGCGCCGGGATGCCGAATCGCGGCAGTTCGCCTGCGGTGAGCGCGATCGTCGACTCGAGCCTGCGTTCGGTCAGCGTTCGAGGCACGTCCGCGAGCGGAATGTGGACCGTGGCAAGAACGACGCGCAACGTGTCGGAGTAAAACATCATCGCGACGTGCTCGGCGCCGGTCAGGTGAGCGATCAAATCGGTGTGCCCCGCCCACGGCAGGCCCGCCAGCCGGAAGGCCTCCTTGTTGACGGGCGCCGTGACGACCGCGTCCACGACGCCGCGCTGCGCGTCGGCAACCGCCCGGACGATCGCGTCGTACGCGGCCCGGCCGGCCGCCGCACTCAGGACGCCCGGAGCAAAGGCCTCGCCGGCAGGAGGCGCATACAGCACCGGCTCGCAGATCTCGCGCACTCGCGGATCCGCCGCAGCCTTTGCGGCGATCTCCGGCCCGATGCCCGCGGGATCTCCGACCGTCATCGCGATGCGACGCGGGCTCGTTGGTGTTCGCAATGGGCGATCCTGCACCTGTCAGACCCCGCCACTACCCGCCCGTTGCATGGCCGCCCGCGCCGCACGCCGTGGATCCACGGGTGGATCCACAGTCGCACGAGCCACCGTTGCCCGATCCGCATCCGGTGGGGTTGTCGCAGCCTCCCTCGCTGCCGCAGCCGCCGTGCACCTGTCCCTTGGCATTCGGCAGCTCGTAGCGGAGGCAGCATTTCAGCCGCCCGCAGAGGCCCGACAGCTTCGACGGATTGAGGCTGAGATCCTGCCGCTTCGCCATCTTGATGGACACGGGCTCGAACGAGGTCAGGAAGGTGGTGCAGCACAACGGACGGCCGCAACTGCCATACCCCCCGAGCGCTTTGGCTTCGTCGCGGACGCCGATCTGACGCATCTCGATCCGCGTGTGGAACTCCGCGGCCAGCTCGCGGACGAGCTCACGAAAATCAACCCGCGTGTCGGCCGTGAAATAGAGCAGCAGCCGCGAGCCGTCGAATGCCTGCTCCACGCGCGCCAGCTTCATCTCGAGGCCGCGCTCGCGGATCTTCAAGAGCGCGATCCGAAAGACTTCCTTCTCGCGCTGCTCCTGCTTCAGCCGCGTCACCACATCCTCATGCGTGGCCACGCGGACAATGCGGTTGGGAGAATCGACAGGCGGCTGTCTGCGATTCGTCAGCTGCGGGATCGATCGCACCACGGTACCGACCGAGGTACCGCCGTCGGTCTGGACGACCACCGACGCGCCGACGTCGGGCGCCCGTTCAGGCGAGACGTCGCCCAGGGGAAACATCTGCGTGCGGCCGACGGGCGTGAGCTTGACCGAAACGAGCCTGACGGGGCCGGAGGGGCTCATGAATTGAGTCATCTCGTCATCTGGTCATCTGGTCATCTGGTCTATTTGATCATTGGATCTGATCATTGATCTGGTCACTAGCCAAACGACCAAATGACCAGATGACCAAATGACCAGATGATCAAATGACCAAATTCACGAATCACAGGTTGAGTGTGACCCAATCAGCGACGATCTTGACGCCGACGTTCCCATCCAACGCGACGAGCGCACGATCCAACGCGGCAAACGCGCGAACGCCGCGTTCACCCCGATACGCCGAGAGCCGCTCGATTGCCGGCCGCAGGTCGGTGTTGGCGATGAGATTATCGCGCGCGCCCGTGCCGAGCACTTCGACATCGCGCACGAGCGAGGCCATCGCCAGCAGGTGCACCGCCAGGCGCTCACGATCGCCCGCTCCGCCACCGCCGGTCTTCGCGACGAGCTCCTTGGCGGCGTCGAGGCGCCGCCGGTTGTCCGTCGCGGCCGCTTGCGTCAGAACACGCAGGGCGACGTCGCGCGCCTCAACACGATCGCCCGCACTGGCCTGCAGCGCCGCCCCGATGCTGCCGTCGGCCGTTGCCGCCACCGCGTGGGCCTCCGTCTCGGACCAGCCGCGCTTCACGAGGGCGGAGGCCACTTCCTCCGCGCCAAGCGGTCGGAACCGGAGCCGCGGGCACCGCGACCGCACGGTCGCCAGCAGCACATCGGGACGCGAGGTCACCAGCAGGAAGACGGAAGACGAAGGCGGCTCTTCGAGGGTCTTGAGGAGGGCATTCTGAGCCGCGGGCACCAGCGCATCAGCGTCATCGATGATCACCACACGGCGGCGCCCCTCGAAGGGCCGGTAGGCGGCACGGTCGACCACGTCGCGCACCTGGTCGACCTTGATCGATCCGTTGTCCCCCGGTTCGACGATGATCACGTCGGCGTGGACGCCGCGCGCAATGCGCTGGCAGGAGGCGCAGGAACCGCAGGAATCAAAGTCGGGGTCAGACGGCGGTCTGACACCAGCCGACACATTGGAATGAGACCGCTGTCTGACCCCGGTACAATTCAGCACCTGCGCGGCCGCTACCGCGACGAGCCGCTTCCCCACCCCCGACGGCCCGGCGAAAATCAGACTCGGCGGAAGCGTTTCGCGCTGAATGGATCGCGAGAGCAGACCCACGATCCGCCGATGGCCGATGACGTCACCAAATGCCATGGATCGGGGGGATCGTATCACTTAGCGCCCGACCTGAAGGTCGGGCCTACGTCCCGCCGGTCCGGTCTACTTAGCGCCCGACCTGAAGGTCGGGCCTACGTTCCGCCGGCTCGGTCTACGTCCCACCGGTCCAGCCTACTTCTCCCCGGCCTGCTTGTCGTTTTTTGTCCGTTTTCCGATGCCGAACAGTTTCGACCAGAAGCGGCGCTTCTCTTTAGCCACGGGCGGGTCGGCGATGGTACTCGGGGGCGCGACGACGAGGGTGGCGGACACATCCGGAGGGGCTGCGCCAGCAACCGGGGGCTTGCTCACATCGTCGATCTTCACCGGCGGCGGTATCTCGTGAAAGAGTGCGGCCACCGTGCCAAAGATGCCCCGCGGGCGGTGCAGGGCGCAGGTGTCCCTCGGCTGGGTGCCGTCAGCGAAGTACTCCAGGTAGGTCATCGACTGCGTGCCCTTGCGACCCTGCTCGTCGATGACCTGAACGGTCTCACATCCTTCCGTTGCCAGCTTGCCAGTGAGACGGCACACCCTTGCTGCGACAATGCCAGAAGGCGGCGTGAACCATGCCGGCCGTGCGCCTTTCGTGGCCGCTTTCATGAACGACGTCCAGAGAGGCACGGCGATGTCGGCGGCAAAGCCATTCGGCAGGATCGTCCGAGGCTGATCGAAACCGACCCAGACGCCGGCAAGGAGCGAGGGCGTGAAGCCGACGAACCACGCGTCGTGGAAATCGTTCGTCGTACCGGTCTTGCCTGCTGCCGGCAGCGTGAACCCCAGACGCCGCACGCCGGCGCCGGTGCCCGCATCCACGACATCGGCCATCATGCTGGCCATGAGGTAGGCGGTCGTTGCGCTCAGGGCTCGGCTCGATACCGGTGGCGCGGCGTACAGCAGCATGCCGCTTCGATCCTCCACGCGACGGATCAACATCGGGCGCGACACGTTGCCGCGGTTCGCAAAGGCACCATAGGCGGCCGTCAGCGACTGCAGCGTCACCTCACCGGAACCCAGCGCAAGCGATGGCACACCGGGCACGTCGCCCACACCGAGCATCTTGGCGTACCAGACCGCCGCCGGAATTCCGACTTGTCCCAACAGCCGCACCGCGGCCCGGTTGCTGGACGTTCGGAGCGCGGCTCGCAAGCTCATCGCCTCGGCGCTCGCGTGACCCTCCTCGGGCGTCCAGGCGCCTTGCAGCGTGTCGATGGGATCGTTCAGATGATCGAGCATCGAGGCCGGCGTGTAGCCAGCTTCGAGCGCAGCGGCGTAAATGAGCGGTTTGAATGCCGATCCTGGTTGCCGCTTCGCCTGGACCGCGCGATTGAAGTGACTCTCGCTGAAGCTGCGCCCGCCGACCATGGCGCGCACTTCACCCGTCGCCGGGTCCATCGCAATCAACGCGGCCTGCAGTACGTCGGCATCGGCGGGGCGGACCTTCTGAGGTCCGCCGTGCAAACGCTTGTCGAGGTCGCTCAACTGCCTGGCAACGACTGCCTCGGCCGCTTGCTGCATGGCGGTGTCGATAGTGGAGAAGACGCGCAGGCCACCTTGGTAGACCCGTTCCCATCCGAAGCGCTGAACCAACTCGATCCGGACCTGTTCCTTGAAATACTGTCCAAAGGGTTCGTCGACGTGAAATCCGTCCTTCAGGACCACGCTCGACGCGCGAGCGGATTTCCACGTGACGCGATCGATGGCGCCGTTCTCCAGCATGGCTTGCAGCACGACGTCCCGTCGATTCTTCGCCCGCGACAGGTTCACCGTCGGCGAGTGGCGCGACGGCGACTGCACAAGGCCCGCAATGAGCGCCGCCTCTTCGACCGACAGCTCCGACGCGTGCTTGCCGAAGTATCCGCGGGCCGCGGCCTCGGCCCCATACAGGCCGTCACCGAAGTAGACCTTGTTCAGATAGAGCTCGAGGATGCGCGGCTTCGAGTACGTCCGCTCGATGCGACGCGCAAGAATCAGCTCTTGAATCTTTCGGCGGTAGGTCTTGTCGGTGCTCAGGAAACTCTGACGCGCCAATTGTTGCGTGATCGTGCTGCCGCCCTGCGCCGCCCGGCCGCTGAACGTGTTCCCGATCGCTGCGGACGCGATGCGGATCAGGTCAAATCCGTGATGGTCGAAGAAGCGCCGGTCTTCGATGGCCACGATCGCCTGAATCAAGTGCGGCGACACGCCGCCGAGCGGCACGTCGATGCGCTGCTCCTTGAAGATCGTGAACGCGATTTGGTCGGCGCGATCGTAGACGGTGGTGGCCTGGTCCATGTCGCCCATGCGCTCAATGGCGGCACGCGTGGGGAGCTCACGGACAAGACGGGACAGGAACCAGACGCTGCTGCCAAGAAGCAGCCCGAAGATGGCGCCGACCGCGGCGAGCCCCACTCCGACTGCGCGCGCGTGGCGGCGTCGGACACCCCTCCATTGTCCCTGGAGCCGCCGCAGAAACACCGGAATGCCGGACAGGGGCAGCACGAGTTCCCATTTCTGCAACTAAGAGGCCAGCCTCAGCCGGTTGATTCACGACGTGTTTGGACCCGACGTCGCGTGTACGGGGGGGGGCGGCGTCTCCGGGCGTGTAGCCCAAGGGGCCCGCTGTATTGCTTTGCTTCACAGTTTCTCCCGACTCACCCAAAACGTCAGTACTCATTCGTTCTTGACGCCTGTTCCGGACCTCGGACAATCGGCCCCAAGCCGGACCGCCACACGCCGCTGCCCTTCATGCTGACCTACATCGTCCATAAAGCTCGCCGCAGTTCAGGAGCGTCCTCGAGGCGCCGGGACCGCGGAGGTTTGGAGGTCATCGCGTGGATCCTGCCCGAGCTGAGGTTGTGGATACTCTTGGGCGAATGGCTGCAGACCTTGGGTGGGCTCGAGGCTGAACTGAGTTCTGCGTCTCGGGAAGACGCTCCTGATGCCGGACGAGATCGGCGCCCGTGCGTCGACCCGCCCGGCCTCGGTGGGCCTATCTCTTGCTGGGCTGTATCCTCTGAAGGAGGTCCACGTTGAGAGCACTCTCGATCAGTGTGCTGCTCGTCACTCTGCTAACCATCGGCGCCGCTCCAGCCAGCGCTCAAGGCATCGGTGTACGGGCGGGGGTCAGTGGAGATCCCGATCAGTTCTACGCGGGATTGCACTATGAAACCAAGGAGCTCATCGATCGACTGCGGTTCCGGCCGAACATCGAGCTCGGCGTCGGCGACGACGTGACGCTCGTGGCGCTGAATTTCGAGTTCGCGTACCGATTCCCGCTCAATGGGAAGGTCTGGAACGTCTACCTCGGCGCGGGACCTGCGTTGAACATCTACGACAACCACGACACAGAGCTGCAGGGCGGATTCAACATCCTTGTCGGGCTCGCGCATCGCCGCGGTCTGTTCACAGAGTTGAAGGTGGGACTCGGCGACAGTCCTGGCGTCAAGTTCGGGGTCGGCTACCAGTTTCGCCCATGAATGAGAGTTTCGGCCTCGTGGCGGATGCGCTACCGGGCATTCACAACATAAGACTAAGAGCACGTTGCAGAATTAACGTCTGGCGGGGCCCGTCCTCGAAAGTCCTCGAACAGCCCCACCGAGCCACCCCACCGCGCAAACCACGCGCGGCGGGGACCCCGGAGTGCTCGGCGAAACGCACTCGTCACGAGAGACGCCTCCGCGCTCGGCGGACTCCCCACCTGTTGTCAAGCACTGAGGGGCAGCGCCTGCTGGCCATGCTTCGCATCGAAGAGCTGCCCGTTTTTCAGCAACGCGAAGAGGACGCGCAGCAGTCGGTTCGCGACCGCCCGGAGCGCTGACGCGTACGTTTTGCCGCGCGCCCGCAGGGCTTGGTAGTACGCCCGACTGACGGGATCGGTCCGCTTGGCGACGCTCGCCCAATAGAACGCCGCGTTCTTCAACCGCTGATTGCAGGCGCGTCGCATGGTGACCGTACAGCGCCCGCCGCTCTGGTGCGTCACGGGCGCGACGCCGCACTGCGCGCGCAGGATGTGGTACGCTCGCGCCGCCAGCGGCTGAGAAGCCTCGGCGAGCACCGTGGCGGCAATCCGCGTCCCGACCCCTGGCATGGAGAGGACAATCGCCACGTCGCGGTGCTCGCGCTGGTCCCCCGGCGCGGGCCCCTCCGCCTCGAGCGCTTCGAGCAGGCGCGCCATCTGCCGCTCACACTCGCGCCGCTGATTCACAAAATGAGCTCCAGGCGCGGCAGCAACAGCTGGATGTGCGCGCTGACGGCCTCGACGGTGCCCGGCGCGGTATACACGACCCGGCGCTGCACCACGTCCCGCACGTCCGCGGCCGTCAGCCGACGAATCCGATGGTCCTTGAGGAGCCGTGCGATCCGTCGCTCCGACAGGCGCGCCTGCTCGGCCGGCGTCGGCGCCGCGCGCCACAACGACCAGAACCACGCTTCATCGGCAGCCGGGGAAAGCGTCAACACCTCGGGCGAAATCCGATGGATCAGATCCCGCAGCCGACTTGTCGCCTGCCCGATCTCCACGCGCAAGTCTTCGTCCATGTGCGTCCACTCGCGCAACGCGATCACGTGCGGATGATCCGGCTGCACGCGGCGAAACGCGTGGGGGGAGAGCGTAGGATGGGGACGGCCCAGCGCTCGTGGCGACTGTGCTTGCGCTGCGGCGTGGCTCGGCTCAGTGCACTAATTTGTGAAATCTCGATCCACACTATCGTCAACTGATCAGTTCGAACACAAAGACAATCGATGGATATTCTCAGGCGAACGGTGGCAGTGCTCGCGATCGGCGCGACAATCTGGACGGCCGGCTGCGTCAGGACGGACGAGGCGGTGCTCACCTTTTCTGGGAGCGCCGTCGGGCGCGAAGCCGACGTGATCCGCCGGCAGCTCGAACGCTTCGGGCGAGAACACCCATCGATCAAGGTGGCGCTGCGCGCCACGCCGGACGCGGCGGACCAGCGGCACCAGCTCTACGTGCAGTGGCTCAACGCGCGGGCAAGTGATCCCGACGTCCTGCAACTCGACGTCGTCTGGACACCTGAGTTCGCGGCGGCCGGGTGGATCGCCAGCCTCGATCGGTTTCTCCCGTCCGTCGATCAGTTCTTTGCCGCCGCTGTCGCGGCCGATCGTTGGAACGGCGCGTTATACGCCTTGCCGTGGTTCATCGACGTCGGCATGTTGTACCGGCGAACCGATCTCGTGCCGCGTCCCCCGCGCGATCTGGCCGATCTCGAACAGCTTGCGAGAGGCGCGCGAGACCAACGCGGCGTCCCGTTCGGAATCGTCTGGCAGGGGGCCCGCTATGAAGGGCTCGTGACGGTCTTCCTCGAGTACCTGGGCGCGTTCGGAGGTGCGATCCTCGACGATCACGGTCGGGTCGTCGTCGATTCCGAAGCGGCCGACAAGGCGTTGACGTACATGCGCGACAGTATCTATGTGGACGGTGTGGTGCCTCAAGCAGTGCTGACATGGCAGGAGGAGCAAACGCGGTTCGCATTTCAGGCGGGCCAGGCCGTCTTCATGCGGAATTGGCCGTACGCGTATGCGCTGTTGGACGATCCATCGCAGTCGAGCGTCGCCGGCCGGTTTGCCGTGACGTCCATGCCAGCCGGTCCCGGCGGCACGCCGACCGCCGCGCTCGGGGGCTCGGCCTTAGCCATCAACGCGTTCAGCGAACAGCCGGCGGCGGCCTACCAACTCATCGACTATCTGCTGCAGCCCGAACAGATGATTGAGCGGGCACGTGTGGCCGGCCAGTTCCCGACGCGGCCGTCGCTCTACGAGACCCCTGCTCTTGCTGACGCGTTGACGATGCCGCCCGCCGACGCCTTGAAGGTCATCGAACGGGCGGTGCCGCGCCCAGTCACGCCGGTCTACACGGCACTGTCGGAGATTCTGCAAATCTCCCTGCATCGGGCGCTAACACATCAGGAGGAGCCGCGCCCGGCGCTCCGGGAGGCGGCGGCGGCGATGCGCGCGTTGCTCGCGAAGGTGAAGCTGGACCCGCCGGCGTCATGACGCCTCCGCAACACCAGCGCGGCAGCGCGTCGTGGCGCCGAGGCGAGGCGCATCTCGGGTGGGCGCTCGCGATGCCCGCGCTCAGCGTTATCGGACTGGTCGCTCTCTTTCCAATCCTCTGGACGGTCTGGGAATCGTTGCACTTGCACGATCTGCGCATGCCCTGGCTCGGCCGCCCCTTTGTGGGCGCGGCCAACTACGTCGAGGCGATGACGGATCCGCGGTTCTGGAGCGCGTTGGCCCACACCGTCGCGTTCGTCGCGATCACGGTCACCTTCGAGCTCGTCGCTGGCCTGGTCCTGGCGCTCGCCCTCGACCGCATGTCTCGCGCGCGAGGGCTCGTCCGCACGGCCATCCTGCTACCGTGGGCGATCCCAACGGTAGTCGCGGCCATCGTCTGGCGTTTCATGTTCGAGAGCCCCGCCGGCATCGTCACGGCCGTCCTTACGCGGCTAGGCGCCACGCCGCCGACGTGGTTCGCCGACGCGCTCGCCGCCTGGGTTCCGATTGTGCTTGCCGACAGCTGGAAGACGACTCCGTTTGTCGCGCTCTTGCTGCTTGCCGGATTGCAGAACATCGATCGGTCGCTGTACGAAGCGGCCGACATCGACGGGGCTGGACCGTGGCGGCAGTTCACCGACGTGACGCTGCCAATGCTCAGACCGGCGCTCCTGGTGGCGTTTCTCTTCCGAACGCTCGACGCCTTCCGCGTGTTCGACGTCGTGTACGTCATTACCGGCGGCGGACCGGGCACAGCGACCGAACCGATCGCGTTGTACACATTCAGCACGCTGCTGCAGAATCTCCGGTTCGGCTACGGGTCGGCGCTCTCAGTGATTGTCTTCGCGGTGGCGTTCGTCTTGGCGCTCGCCAGCATTCGCGCATTTGGCGGGAACGCCTTTCAGGAGCGCTCGGCATGATGTCGCGCGGACGGGCTCTCGTGGGGGGACTGCTTGTGGCGGCCATCATCTTCCCGCTGTACTGGGCCGTGACCGCCTCCTTCACGCCCGAAAGCCGGTTGTTCGCGTCGCCGACGCTCGTGCCACGCGCGCTGGTGCTCGATCATTACCGCGCGCTGTTCGGCGGCCACGACTTCTGGACGCCCATTCGCAACTCCTTGATCGTCGCCGGCGCCACGACCGTTGTCTCGGTCCTCCTTGGAGCGGTCTGCGCGTACGCTCTGGCGCGCCTCCAATTTCGGGGAAAGGCACCGGCGCTCGCATTCGTGCTTGCCGTGTCCATGTTCCCCCAGATCTCGATCATCTCGCCGCTGTATCTGCTGCTGCGCGAGCTCCGGCTCCTCAACACGTATGCCGGTCTCGTCCTGCCGTATCTCACCTTTGCGATGCCGCTCGTCATCTGGCTGCTCGTCGGATTCTTCCGCCAGCTGCCACCGGAACTGGAGGAAGCGGGTCTGATGGACGGCGCCGGGCGCCTTCGAATTTTGTGGGAGATCATCCTGCCTCTCTCGGGGCCCGGCCTCGCGACCACCGCCATCCTGACGTTTCTCTACAGCTGGAACGAGTTCCTGTTCGCCCTGTCGTTCACGCTGGGGCCCGAGCGGTACACCGTGCCTGTTGCCATCACCTTGTTCCGTGGACAGTACCAGGTGCCGTGGGGCCAAATTCTGGCCGCAGCCGTCGTGGCGACGGCCCCAGTGGCGGCGATCGTGCTCCTCGCCCAACGCCGCATCATCGCTGGTCTCACATCCGGCGCGGTGAAGGGCTGACGTGGCGTCAATCACGCTGCAGCAGGTCAGTAAGGTCTATGCCAACGGCCAGGCGGCCGTGCGTGATTTCACGCTGGAGATCGCCAACGGCTGTCTGCTCGTCCTGCTCGGGCCGTCCGGCAGCGGCAAGAGCACCGTGCTTCGCCTCATTGCCGGGCTCGAGACGCCCACCACCGGGCACATTCTCATCGACGGTCGCGACGTCACCCACGTGCCGCCGCAACGCCGCGACCTTGCGATGGTGTTTCAGAGCTATGCGTTGTACCCGCACAAGAGCGTGCGCGAGAACCTGGCGTTCGGAATCCGGGTCCGCCACGTCGCCGCGGCCCAAATCGACGCGCGTGTGCAGGCGACGGCTGAGGCGCTGGGGATCGAGACGCTGCTCGATCGCAAGCCTGCGCAACTCTCGGGCGGCCAACGGCAGCGCGTGGCGCTCGGCCGCGCGATCGTCCGCGAGCCACAAGCGTTTCTGTTCGACGAGCCGCTCTCGAATCTCGATCCGATCCTGCGGGTCGCCACACGCGCCGAGCTGGCACTGCTGCACCGGCGCCTGGCCGCGACGACGGTCTATGTCACGCACGATCAGGAGGAGGCGATGACGCTCGGCACACGCGTCGCGGTCATGCGCGATGGGCTCCTCGAGCAAGTGGCGCCGCCGCTGGAGGTGTTTCGACGGCCGGCGAATGTGTTTGTGGCCGGATTCGTCGGGTCGCCGGCCATGAACCTGTGGCCATGCACGTACAATCGGGCCGGCGACGGGCTGCAAGTCGTCTCTCCATCCACCTCGATCACCCTGAAAGGCATTGATGTCGCTCCGTCGGATACCAGCGACATCCGGGTCGGCGTGCGTCCGCACGACATCGACCTGGTTCCCAAGGGCGAAGCCGATGGCGTCGGGCGGGTCGAGATCGTCGAGCCTCTTGGTCCCGCGACGTTGATCCACCTCCGCGTCGATGGTCTGCCCAAGGAGTTCGTTCGTGTGGTCGTGCCGGCGGATACGCAGATCGAAGTGAGCGATCAGGCGAGCTTCCGGGTGCGACGCGATCGCCTCCACGTCTTCGACGGCAAGACGGGACGGCGCCTCGTGGACAACCCTGTCTGAGGTGGCAAGCGCACGCTCCGGTCGGAGAAGATAGGGCAGGATGAGTGCCCGGCTGAACGCCGCGGACGACGGGCCCAAACCGGTGCGCTGTACCTGCTCGGCGCGACGGTCATGGAGAGGCTTGGATTGCGGTGTCAGGGCGAAGTATCGTGTCGATGCATGACGCCAATAACGCCCCGGGGTAACGCATCTATGGCGCCGCTAACGCCCGAGGATCCTCTCTGGTACAAGGATGCCGTCTTTTATCAGCTTCACGTGAAGTCCTTCGCCGATAGCAACGGCGACGGCATCGGTGATGTCCCCGGGCTCACGTCGAAGCTGGACCATCTCGCGTCGCTCGGCGTGGACTGCCTGTGGCTGCAGCCGATGTACCCGTCGCCGTTCAAGGACGATGGCTACGACATCTCCGACTACACGAACATCCATCCGGACTACGGAACACTGCAGGATTTCGAGCACTTCCTGCATCAAGCCCACGCGCGGGGTCTGCGTGTCATCGTCGAACTCGTGCTGAACCACACGTCGGATCAGCACCCATGGTTTCAGGATGCGCGGAGCTCCCCGGACAATCCGCGGCGTGAGTGGTACGTGTGGAGCGACACGGACACGCGCTATCGCGATGTCCGCGTCATTTTCGTCGACTCGGAACTGTCGAACTGGGCCTGGGATCCAGTTTCCAAAGCGTACTACTGGCATCGGTTTTTCAGCCATCAGCCGGACCTCAACTACGACAACCCCGCGGTTCGAGAAGAGATCTGGAACGTCATGAAGTTCTGGCTCGATCTCGGTGTAGACGGATTTCGCGTGGATGCGGTCCCCTACCTCGTCGAGCGCGAGGGGACATCGTGCGAGAACCTGCCCGAAACGCACGCCGTGCTGAAAGACCTCCGCGCGCGCCTCGACGCCCACTTCGCCGGAAGGGTGCTCCTCGCCGAAGCGAACATGTGGCCCGAAGATGTGCGACCGTACTTCGGCGAGGGTGACGAATTCCACATGTCGTTCCACTTTCCCCTCATGCCGCGCATGTTCATGGCGCTCCGTCTCGAAGACCGCAAGCCGCTCGTCGACATCATCGAGCGCACTCCGAGCATCCCTGCGTCATGTCAGTGGGGCATCTTCCTCCGCAACCACGACGAGCTAACCCTCGAAATGGTGACGGACCTCGAGCGGCAGTACATGTGGGATGAGTACGCCAAGGATCCCAGGGCCCGTATCAACCTGGGCATCCGGCGACGGCTTGCGCCACTCATGGAAGGCGATCGGCGACGGGTCGAGCTGATGAGCGGACTGCTCATGTCTCTCCCGGGAAGCCCCATCCTCTACTACGGCGACGAGATCGGCATGGGTGACAACGTCTATCTCGGCGATCGGAACGGCGTCCGGACGCCCATGCAGTGGAACGCCGGCATCAATGGTGGGTTTTCGACGGCCGATCCCGAACGTCTCTGGTTGCCACTCATCTCGAACACCGTCTACGGCTATCAAGCCGTGAACGTCGAGTCCCAGGAACGGAACCAGACCTCGCTTCTGAACTGGATGCGACGCCTCATCACGATTCGCCGCTCCCAGCAGGTGTTCGGTCGAGGCGCGATTGAGTTCCTCAAGCCTGAGAATCATCGCGTACTGGCATTCGTCCGAACCCTTGGACCCGTAACCGTGCTCATCGTCTGCAACCTCGCCGGCACGGCGCAGGTCGTGGAACTCGACTTGTCACCGATGAGTGGTGCCATCCCCGTGGAGATGTTCGGCGGCAGCATCTTCCCGAGAATCGGTCGCGACCCCTACGTCATGACGTTGGGTCCGTACAACTTCTTCTGGCTCCGGCTGCGCTGGCTGTAGCGATCGTGGAGTCTCACAGCACCCTTTCCGACGCGCTTGTCCGACAGTTGATTGCCGTCGGGCAAGTCGACGTCCTGGTCGGGTTACCGACCCTGAACAACGCGGCAACCATCGTCGATGTCATCCGGGCGGTCCACGCGTGCTTCACCGTGAACTTCCCACGCCTGAGGACGGTCATGATCAACTCCGACGGCGGCTCCACGGATGGCACGCCGGAACTCATACGCGCCGCCTCATTCAGCGATGCGGACCGCGTCCAGACGTCGCACTCGCTTCGAACCTTGCATCGCGTGGTCGCGCCGTATCATGGGTTGCCTGGAAGGTTCACGGCATTGCGCACCGTCTTTGCAGCCGCTGAGCTCACGCAGGCGAAGGTCCTCGTCATGCTCGATCCGAGCGGGCCAGCCACGACCGCTGAGCGTGTGACGGAGCTGATTGCGCCCATCCTTCGCTCCGAAGTCGATTTTCTGACACCGCGCTATCGAAGGCACCCGTGCGACGGCGTACTCGTCACGCAGCTCGTCCGCCCACTCGTCCGCGCGCTCTACGGAGTGGAGGTCGATGAACCCCTCGCCGCCGAATTCTCCTGCGTCGGACGCTTCGCATCGCACTGCCTCGAGCAGGACATCTGGCATCGTGAAGCTGCGAGGTTCGCCATCGACCTGTGGCTTCGTACTGAGGCCGTCTCGCGGGGGCTCAGCCTTGGTCAAATCTGGCGTCCTGTGCCGACCGCCGCCGGGGCGAGGACTACACTCCGTGCCGCGGTCCACCAAGTGGTCGTGTCTCTGCTCGAATGCCTCCGCGCGCATGAGTCGTTCTGGTTGAAGGTGAACGGCGTGACACGACTGGAAACCCTGGGCAGCCATCCGACTGCAGCGCCCGACCGTGTGACGTGGGATTACAAAGCTCTGGCCGAGCAGGCGCGCCATGACATCGGCGAAATCGAGCCTCTGATCAACGCCGTGCTCACGCCGGAGGTGTCGGCTCGCGTCCTGGCCCAGACCTCGAGCCCGGATCCGCCGCTCGATGATGAGCTCTGGGTGAGCGTCGTATATGGCTTCATTGCCGCGACTCACTCAGGGGCTGCCAGCACCGACAACCTCGCCGACACGTTCGCGCCCCTTTACATGTGGCGCGCCTCGGCGTTCATGTTCCACACTGCACTCGAACCTCCAGCCGTGGTGCAGTCACGACTCGACTCCCTCTGTCAGACATTCGAACGGCTGAAGCCAGTCCTCGTATCGAGCTGGTCGGAACTAGATGTGAGGTCACGATGATTCAGGAAATCGCTGACGCGCTCGTTCTGTCCTGGCGGAACTTTGCGACGGGGTTTGTGCAGTTCGTGCCCCGATTCGTCGCCGCCAGCATCATTCTCGCCGGCGGATTTCTCGTGTCGCTCGTGATCCGCCGGACCGTTCGACAGATGCTCGTATGGCTGCATTTCGACCGCCTGTCGCGCCGCACCGGCGCCAGCGAGATGTTGCGCGCAGCCGAACTGCCGTCCGCCGAAGTGCTCATCGCCAAGATTGTCTTCTGGCTGGTCTGGATCGGCTTCATCGTTTCGGCCATCGACACGCTGCAGTTCGCGCCGTTTGAAGGGCTCGTGCAGGACTTTTTCCGGTTCGTGCCCCGTCTGCTGATCGCGATGCTCGTGCTCGCACTCGCCCTGCTGGTCGGAAATTTTCTCTGGCGGGCGACGCTGCTGGCATTCGTGAATGCCAGCATGCCAGGGGCCCGGCTGCTGAGTGGCGCTCTACGCCTGCTGGTGATCGCGATTGGCATTGTGATGGCACTGGAACAACTCGGGCTGGCGACGACGGTCGTGCTGACGGCCTTCGCGATTACGTTTGGTGCGCTCATGTTGGGACTGGCGATCGCGTTAGGACTCGGCGGACGGGACATCGCGAAGGAGTTGCTCCGACATCAGTTCCGGTCGAAGCAGGAACGAAATACGGATGCCGATGCCGCGCCGCACCTCTAATCGGGTGCCTCCGGAATGTCTGATCGACAGTCGCCGGAGCCCCACCCTTGAAGTCGCTTGCGTGGGCGTTCCAGGGAGAGCCTGAATGCCACATCGCCGAGCGAGTGGCATTCTGCTCCACCCGACTTCACTGCCGGGCCGTTTCGGCATTGGTGATCTTGGCCCTGCCGCATTCGAATTCGTCGACCTGATCGCGTCTGCCGGCCAGCGACTGTGGCAAGTGCTGCCGCTCGGTCCGACCGGATATGGCGACTCGCCGTATCAGTGTCTCTCCGCCTTTGCGGGCAATTCGCTCTTGATCAGCCTCGAGCAACTCATCGCAGATGGATTACTCACCGAGGACGAGGCGCGCACGCAGGAGATACCGTTCGGACCTGTCGACTTTCCCACGGTCATTGGCCAACGCCGAGCGCTGTGGCCCCGTGTCTTCGATCGCTTCGAAGCGACCGCCGACCAGGAGATACGCAATCGATTCGAACGCTTCTGTCTGACGCAGGCGAGCTGGCTGAACGACTTCGCGCTGTTTGCGGCTGTCAAGGATGCGCAGGGTCAGACTGCGTGGACGACGTGGGACGACGACATCGCCAGACGGGAGCCACGGGCCCTGGCAGGCTGGTCGGAGCGCTGTGCTCGCGAAATCTGTGTCCACAAGCTGACCCAGTTTCTGTTCTTTGAGCAGTGGAAGCACCTGCGTCAGGCCTGCCACGCCCGCTCAATTGCCATCATGGGTGACTTGCCGATCTTCGTTGCGCATGACAGCGCCGATGTCTGGGCACGGCCGGAGCTGTTCCGCCTCGACGCCAACGGCCAACCCACTGTTCTCACAGGAGTGCCACCCGACTACTTCAGCGCGACCGGACAATTGTGGGGAAACCCACATTACCGATGGGACGTCCTCGCGCAAGCCGGATACACCTGGTGGATCGATCGCTTTCGGGCGCTGCTCGCACTCGTCGACCGCGTGCGTATCGATCACTTCCGCGGGTTCGAGGCGTCGTGGGAAGTGCCGGGCGATGCCACGACTGCCCTGGTCGGCAAGTGGGTGAAGGGGCCTGGCATCGTGCTTTTCGAAATGGTGCAATCGGCCCTACAGACCGATCGGCTTCCGTTTGTCGCTGAGAATCTCGGGGTGATCACGCCCGAAGTGGAAGCCGTGCGTCAACGACTGGGCCTTCCCGGAATGGCGATCCTCCAGTTCGCGTTCGGAAGCGATCCGCAGGCGCCGAGCTTCAGACCGCATAACCATTCCCGAGACCTGGTGGTGTACACCGGGACCCACGACAATGACACGACGATGGGATGGTGGACCGGCGCGTCCGGGCACAGCACACGATCACTCATTGAGGTCGAGAACGAGCGCGAGCACGCTCGCCGCTATCTGTCTCTGGACGGACGGGAGGTCCACTGGGAATTCATCCGCGCCGCGCTGGCCTCGGTCGCGGATACCGCAATCGTGCCGGTGCAGGACCTTCTCGGGCTTGGCAGCGAGGCGCGCATGAATCGGCCCGGCACGGATACCGGCAACTGGCGATGGAGACTCCTCCCGGGCCAGCTCTCTCACGAGGTCGTACAAACGCTTGCGATCATGACCGCGACATACGGTCGGACTTGAACTGTCCACATTTGCAGCGGGACTCCATGTCACTTCATCGGCACGCGGCGCTTCAGCTCCTCGAACCAGTGCTGCACCAGGATCATCTGCGTGAGTTTGAGGGGGGGTCTCTCGACCCTGCGCATCATTAAGAACCGGCCGCCGTCCGGCGCGACATTGTAAAGGCGAATGATGGTGTTGGTGACGTACGGCCCCTCGAAGAGCGTGTGCGGTGTTCCGGCCATGAAGGTCGGACCCGTCGTCACTGGAACCGCCATCATCTTGGTCAGGTCACCTTGCGGAAGCGTCATGAAGAACAACTCCCGTCCGTTCCGCGACCACACTGGCGCCGTTCCACCGTCCGTTGAGATCGGCTGTCTGTCGCCCGGCTCAGGATACGGCTGCACGTACACTTCAAGGCGGCCCGATTCGTCGGAGGTGTAGGCCAACCATCTCCCGTCGGGAGAGAAGTCGGGATGACCCTCATTGAACCGTGTACGCTGGATGGGACGCGGCTGCCGGTCGCCGCTGAGCGGAAGCACCCAGATGTCGTTACCCTGTCTCTGAGGTTTGCTCGATGAAGGCGAGCGTGGAACCGTCAGGCGTCCAGGCGTGCACGAAAGCAGGGCTGTCGCGCGTGGTCAGCCGCTCAATCGGGCTCGTACCGTCCACCGGCGCCACGACAAGCTCCGTGCGGTTTCCTTTCATCGAACCGAACGCAATGCGCTTTCCGTCGGGTGCCCAGGAGGAAATCTGCACCTGGCTGCGTCTGTCGTCGGTGAGGCGGGTCACGCCGCCGCGAAGGATGTCAGCAATCCACAGGTTTCTGTCAGCAACGGGCAGCGTCCCGAAGACGAACCGCTGGCCATCGGGCGAGAGCCGCACGGCCGTATAGGGCCGCGACGGGACACCCACGGGGCGTTCGGCTCCGCTTCGATCGACCCAGTGCAGCGATCGTTCGGGAGCGGGAAGCACGCCGCCCGGCAGGTAGACGAGTGTGCCCGACGTCGACACGCTGAACTGTCCGGCGCCCGAATCGGCGATCAAATTGTTCTGGGTATTCGCTGCCTGCATGACATCGGCGGCCACGGCCACAGGGTTGCCCGTCACTTCCAGCCGCTGGAGGTTGAACGGCACCGCCATCAGGGTTCCCGTCCTCATGTACACGAGATGGCCGGTGGGAACATACCGCGCGTCGGCGCCGCCCTCGATGAGGATCTTCCGCTCGCCGGTGGCGAGCGCCTGCACCGCGATGGCCGTGGCGTCCCATTGTGCAAACGATCCGTAGGTCACGGTAAACAAGACGGCTCGACTGCCGGGAAGCACGAAGGGAAGCCGATGACTGAATTCGCCGTGCGTGGCATCAAGGGTCGTCAGCGGCTGCGCGTTCCCGCCGGCAGCCGGAACGCGCCACAGCCCGCCGGTCCGTTGCGCGAAGACGACGGTATCGTCCGCGCCCCAGCTCGCCCCGAAGATCGGCGGTGCATCGCAGATCTTCGCCGTGGGTCCACCCTGTGGGAACGCCACCTTGAACAGACTGCCTGTTGTGCTGCCTGGAACAGCGCTCCAGAATCCGAGCCACTGCCCGTCAGGGGAAAAGAACGGACTGTGCGCTCTCTCAGTGCCCGCGATCGGCGTTGCCTCGAGCTGGGTCAGGGGACGCAGATACAACTGCTGCTGGTTCCCGCGGATGGCGCTGAAGACGAGCGATCGCCCATCGGGCGAGAGGACCATCGCGGTTCGCGCTGGCCGCCCCTCGCCGACTCCTTGATCAGTCGGCGTTGCCCGAAGCTGGTCGGCGGGCGCCACACTCACGAACGTGCGTATCACCTCTGGAGGTGGTTGGTCCGAACCGCGTTCAGGTGCTCGAAGCCACGTCATGCCTATGGCACCGATGACGAGGACGGCCACCAGTCCAGTGGCGCTCCAGATGCTGAGGAGCCGGGGCGGGCTCGCCGCGAAGGCCGCGGAGGCGTCGCGAGATTCCGCATCCTCGAGCTCGAGTCTCGCATCCCCGATGTGCTGCAAGCGCCTTTTGACATCCTTCACCAGACAGCGCTTCAGCAGCCTGTTGATTGACGCCGGCGTGCCGGGGGCCAGGCGCGACCAGTCAGGCTCGCTCTTCAGGAGCGCCGCCAGGGTTTCCGTGACATCCTTCCCGTCGAATGCGCGTGCCCCCGCGAGCATTTCGTACAGCACACACCCGAACGCCCAGATGTCGGTCCGCGTGTCGACCGCCAGGCCCCGCGCCTGTTCGGGACTCATGTAGGCCGCGGTTCCCACGATGACGCCCTCGCGCGTGCCACCCACCGTCACGGTCGGTGTTTGCGAGAGCGCACCGGCCCCGTCGCGTTCGGCGACTTTGGCCAAGCCGAAGTCGAGCACTTTCACGATGCCGTCCGGCGTGATCTTGATGTTGGCCGGCTTCAGATCTCGGTGGACGATGCCTTTCGCGTGCGCGGCCTCGAGCGCATCGGCGATTTGCCGGGCGATTCCGAGAGATTCGGCGAGCGAGATCGGACCGGTGGACAGTCGATCGGCCAAGGTCGGTCCCTCGACCAGTTCCAGCACCAACGCGCGGCCCCCGGCCCACGCTTCGACGCCATAGATCGCGCCGATGTGCGGATGATTCAACGACGCAAGCATCCTCGCCTCGCGCTCGAAGCGCGCGAGCCGCTCTGGAGCGCTCGTGAAGAGGCGCGGGAGAATCTTGATCGCGACATCGCGTTCCAGCGTCGTATCGCGCGCGCGATAGACTTCGCCCATCCCGCCCGCGCCGAGCAGGCCGTGCACCTGATACGCGCCGATCCGGCGGCCGGTCACCACCGACGCATCGCCATTACTCACCAGCTGTGCCGCGACCGCCGCCGCGTCGCCCTCGAGAAACGCGCTCGCGGACGCCGGCTCCGCGAGCAGCGACTCGACTTCGCGCCGCAACGCCTCGTCGCCCGCGCACGCCTCCGCCAGAAACGCCGCGCGCTCGCCGGCCGGTCGTGCCGACGCGCCGTGATACACCCGCTCGACCTCCGACCAGCGGTCAGGCTCCACTCGCGCTCCCCCCACGCAATTCCCTCATATCACTTCATCGGCACGCGGCGCTTCAGCTCCTCGAACCAGTGCTGCACCAGGATCATCTGTGTGAGTTTGAGGGGGGGTCTCTCGACCCTGCGTATCAGCAAGAACCGGCTGCCGTCCGGCGCGACATTGTAAAGGCGAATTATGTTTTGGGTGACGTACGGCCCTTCGAAGAGCGTGTGCGGTGTTCCGGCCACGAGGGTCGGACCCGTTGTCACTGGAACCGCCATCATCCTCGTCAGGTTTCCTTGCGGAAGCGTCATGAAGAACAACTCCCGCCCGTTCCGCGACCACACTGGCTCCCTTCCACCGTCCGTTGAGATCGGCTGTCGATTGCCCGGCCCAGGATACGGCTGCACGTACACCTCTTGGCGGCCCGATTCGTCGGACGTGTAGGCCAACCAGCTCCCGTCGGGAGAGAACTCGGGCTGAGCCTCATTGAACCGTGTACGCAGGATGGGATGCGGCTCCCGGTCGCCGCTGAGCGGAAGCACCCAGATGTCGTTCCCTGTCTCTACGGTTTGCTCGATGAAGGCGAGCGTGGAACCGTCAGGCGTCCAGGCGTGCACGAACGCAGGGCTGTCGCGCGTGGTCAGCCGCTCGATCGGGCCGGTGCCGTCCACCGGCTTCACGACAATGTCCGTGCGGTTCCCTTTCATCGAACCGAACGCAATACGCTTTCCGTCCGGTGCCCAGGAGGAAATCTGGACCTCGCTGCGTCCGTCGGTGAGGCGGGTCACGCCGCCGCGAAGGATGTCAGAAATCCACAGGTTTCTGTCGTCAGTGGGCAGCGTCCCCACGAGCGTCCCGAAGATGAACCGCTGGCCATCCGGCGAGAGCCGCACGGCGGTATAAGGCCGCGACGGGACGCCCACGGGGCGTTCGGCTCCGGTTCGATCGACCCAGTGCAGCGATCGTTCGGGCGCTGGAAGCACGCCGCCCGGCAGGTAGACGAGGGTGCCCGACGCCGACACGCTGAATTGCCCGGCGCCCGAATCGATGGTAAAGGCCATGGCATTCGCTGCCTGCATGACATCGGCCGCCACGGCCACCGGGTTGCCCGTCACTTCCAGCCGCTGGAGGTTGAACGGCACCGCCATCAGGGTTCCCCTCCTCATGTACACGAGATGGCCGGTGGGCACATACCGCGCGTCGGCGCCGCCCTCGATGAGGATCTTCCGCTCGCCGGTGGCGAGCGCCTGCACCGCGATAGCCGTGGCATCCCATCGTGCAAACAACTCGTGAGTCACGGTAAACAAGACGGCTCGACTACCGGGAAGCACCAAGGGAAGCCGATGACTGAATTCGCCGTGCGTGGTATCAAGGGTTGTCAGCGGCTCCGCGTTCCCGCCGGCCGCCGGAACGCGCCACAGCCCGCCGGTCCTTTGCGCGAAGACGACGGTGTCGTCCGCGCCCCAGCTCGCCCCGAAGATCGGCGGTGCATCGCAGATCTTCGCCGTGGGTCCACCCTGTGGGAACGCCACCTTGAACAGACTGTCTGTTCCACTGCCTGGACCAGCGCTCCAAAATCCGAGCCACTGCCCGTCAGGGGAAAAGAACGGACTGTGCGCGTTCTCAGTGCCGCCGATCGGCGTGGCCTCGAGCTGGGTCAGGCGACGCAGATACAACTGCTGCTGGTTCCCGCGGATGGCGCTGAAGACGAGCGATCGCCCATCGGGCGAGAAGACCATCGCCGTTCGCCCCGGCCGCCCCTCGCCGGCTCCTTGATCAGTCGGTGTTGCCCCAAGCTGGTCGGCTGGCGCCACACTCACGAACGTGCGTATCACCTCTGCCGGTGGTTGGTCCGAACGGCCGTCAGGTGCTCGAAGCCACGTCATGCCCATGGCACCGATGACGAGGCTGGCAACCAGTGCAGTGACGCTCCAGATGCTCGGGAGCCGGCGTGGACTTGCCGCGAAGGCCGCGGCCGCGTCACGAGATTCAGCATCCTCGAGCTCGAGTCTCGCATCCCCGATGTGCTGCAGGCGCCTTTTGACGTCCTTCACCAGACAGCGCTTCAGCAGCCTGTTGATGGACGGCGGCGTGGCGGGGGCCAGGCGCGACCAGTCAGGCTCGCTCTTCAGGAGCGCCGCCAGGGTGTCCGTGACATCCTTCCCGTCGAAGGCGCGTGCCCCCGCGAGCATTTCGTAGAGCACACACCCGAACGCCCAGATGTCGGTCCGTGTGTCGACCGCCAGGCCCCGCGCCTGTTCGGGGCTCATGTAGGCAGCGGTTCCCACGATCACGCCCTCGCGCGTGCCGCCCACCGTCACGGTCGGCGTCTGTGAGAGCGCACCGGCCCCGTCGCGTTCGGCGACCTTGGCCAAGCCGAAGTCGAGCACCTTCACGATGCCGTCCGGCGTAATCTTGATGTTGGCCGGCTTCAGATCTCTGTGGACGATGCCTTTCGCGTGCGCGGCCTCGAGCGCATCCGCGATTTGCCGGGCGATCCCGAGTGATTCGGCGAGCGAGATCGGACCCGTGGACAATCGATCGGCCAAGGTCGGTCCCTCGACCAGTTCCAGCACCAACGCGCGGCCCCCGGCCCACGCTTCGACGCCATAGATCGCGCCGATATGCGGATGATTCAGCGAGGCCAGCATCCTCGCCTCGCGCTCGAAGCGCGCGAGCCGCTCTGGCGCGCTCGTGAAGTGACGCGGGAGAATCTTGATCGCGACCTCGCGTTCCAGCGTCGTATCGCGCGCCCGATAGACTTCGCCCATCCCGCCCGCGCCGAGCAGGCCGTGCACGTGATACGCGCCGATCCGGCGGCCTGTCAGCACCGACGCATCGCCATTACTCACCAGCTGCGCCGCGACCGCCGCTGCGTCGCCGTCGAGAAACGCGCTCGCGGACGCCGGCTCCGCGAGCAGCGACTCGACTTCGCGCCGCAACGCCTCGTCGCCCGCGCAGGCCTCCGCCAGAAACGCCGCGCGCTCGCCGGCCGGTCGGGCCGATGCGCCGTGATACACCCGCTCGACCTCCGACCAGCGGTCAGGCTTCACTCGCGCTCCTGCCACGCAATTCCCTCAGCAGCCACGCCTTTGCCAGCTTCCAGTCACGCATGACGGTCTCGGGCGACACCTTCAGGACACTCGCCGTCTCCTCGACGCTCAGTCCGCCGAAGAAGCGCAGCTCGACGACCTGGCTCTTGGGGACGCCACGAGGCCGGCACCGGCCGCGATGCCAAAGAGGCCAAGCGCTTCGCGTCGGGTGAGCTGGGAAGCGTCGTACTTCGAGATCGTCGTGGTTCTTCCATGGGTCGTCATCGGTCGCGAAGCACGCCAGCATACAAGCGTGCGAGCCGTCACGCGCGTTTAACATGATCGCGCCAAGACCCCAGTCACATGCGAGACTCATGTCACTTCATCGGCACGCGGCGCTTCAGCTCCTCGAACCAGTGCTGCACCAGGATCATCTGTGTGAGTTTGAGGGGGGGTCTCTCGACCGTGCGCATCAGCAAAAACCGGCTGCCGTCCGGCGCGACATTGTAAAGGCGCATGGTGCTGTTGTTGAGGTACGTCCCCTCGAAGAGCGTGTGAGGTGCTCCGGCCATGAAGGTCGGACCCGTTGTCACGGGAACAGCCATCATCTTCGTCAGGTAACCTTGCGGAAGCGTCATGAAGAACAACTCCCGCCCGTTCCGCGACCACACCGGCGCCTCTCCACCGTCCGTTGAGATTGGCTGTCTGTCGCCTGGCCCAGGATACGGCTGCACGTACACTTCGTAGCGGCCCGATTCGTTGGACGCGTAGGCCAACCATCTCCCGTCGGGAGAGAACTCGGGATGACGCTCACTGAACCGTGTACGCAGGATGGCACGCGGCTGCCGGTTGCCGCTAAGCGGAAGCTCCCAGATGTCGGCCGCTGTCTCTGACGTTTCCTCGGTGAAGGCGAGCGTGGAACCGTCAGGCGTCCAGGCGTGCACGAACGCACGGCTGTCGCGCGTGATCAGCCGCTGGATCGGGCCCGTGCCGTCGACCGGCTTCACGGCAAGTTCCGTGCGGTTCCCTTTCATCAAACCGAACGCAATGCGCTTTCCGTCCGGTGCCCAGGAGGCAAGCTGCACTTCGCTGCGTCTCTCGTCGGTGAGGCGGGTCACGCTGCCGCGAAGGATGTCAGAAATCCACAGGTTGCTGTCGTGAGCGGGCAGCGTCCCGAAGAGCGTCCCGAAGACGAACCGCTGGCCATCGGGCGAGAGCCGCACGGCCGAATAGGGCCGCGACGGGACACCCAGGGGCGTTCGGCGCCGGTTCGATCGACCCAGTGCAGCGATCGTTCGGGAACTGGAAGCACGCCGCCCGGCAGGTAGACGAGGGTGCCCGACGTCGACACGCTGAACTGCCCGGCGCCCGAATCGAAATCGGCATTCTGGGCATTCGTTGTCTGCATGACATCGGCGGCCACGGCCACAGGGTTGCCCGTCACTTCCAGCCGCTGGAGGTTGAACGGCACCGCCATCAGGGTTCCCCTCCGCATGTACACGAGATGGCCGGTGGGAACATACCGCGCGTCGGCGCCGCCCTCGATGAGGATCTTCCGCTCGCCGGTGGCGAGCGCCTGCACCGCGATGGTCGTGGCATCCCATTGTGCAACCGTCCCGTAGGTCACGGTAAACAAGACGGCGTGACTGCCGGGAAGCACGAAGGGAAGCCGATGACTATATTCGCCGTGCGTGGCATCAAGGGTCGTCAGCGGCTCCGCGTTCCCGCCGGCAGCCGGAACGCGCCACAGCCCGCCGGTCCGTTGAGCGAAGACGACGGTGTCGTCCGCGCCCCAGCTCGCCCCGTAGATCGCAGGGGTATCGCAGATCTTCACCGTGGGTCCACCCTGTGGGAACGCCACCTTGAACAGACTGCCTGTTCCGCTGCCTGGACCAGCGCTCCAAAATCCGAGCCACTGCCCGTCAGGGGAAAAGAACGGACTGTGCGCTCTCTCAGTGCCGCCGATCGGCGTGGCCTCGAGCTGGGTCAGGGGACGCAGATACAACTGCTGCTGGTTCCCGCGGATGGCGCTGAAGACGAGCGATCGCCCATCGGGCGAGAGGACCATCGCGGTTCGCGCCGGCCGTCCCTCGCCGAGTCCTTGATCAGCCGGCGTTGCCCTAAGCTGGTCGGCTGGCGCCACACTCACGAACGTGCGTATCACCTCTGGCGGTGGTTGGTCCGAACGGCCGTCAGGTGCTCGAAGCCACGTCAGGCCCATGGCACCGATGACGAGGCCGGCAACCAGTGCAGTGACGCTCCAGATGCTGCGGGAGCCGGCGCGGGCTCGCCGCGAAGGCCGGGCGGGGTCACGAGATTCAGCATCCTCGAGCTCGAGTCTCGCATCCCCGATGTGCTGCAAGCGCCTTTTGACGTCCTTCGCGAGACAGCGCTTGAGCAGCCTGTTGATTGACGCCGGCGTGGTGGGGGCCAGGCGCGACCAGTCAGGCTCGCTCTTCAGGAGCGCCGCCAGGGTTTCCGTGACATCCTTCCCGTCGAAGGCGCGTGCCCCCGCGAGCATTTCGTACAGCACACACCCGAACGCCCAGATGTCGGTCCGTGTGTCGACCGCCAGGCCCCGAGCCTGTTCGGGGCTCATGTAGGCCGCGGTTCCCACGATCACGCCCTCGCGCGTGCCACCCACCGTCACGGTCGGCGTGTGTGAGAGCGCACCGGCCCCGTCGCGTTCGGCGACCTTGGCCAAGCCGAAGTCGAGCACCTTCACGATGCCGTCCGGCGTGATCTTGATGTTGGCCGGCTTCAGATCTCTGTGGACGATGCCTTTCGCGTGCGCGGCCTCGAGCGCATCCGCGATTTGCCGGGCGATCGCCGAGTGATTCGGCGAGCGAGATCGGACCCGTGGACAGTCGATCGGCCAAGGTCGGTCCCTCGACCAGTTCCAGCACCAGCGCGCGGCCCCCGGCCCACGCTTCGACGCCATAGATCGCGCCGATGTGCGGATGATTCAGCGACGCCAGCATCCTCGCCTCGCGCTCGAAGCGCGCGAGCCGCTCTGGATCGCTCGTGAAGTGACGCGGGAGAATCTTGATCGCGACCTCGCGTTCCAGCGTCGTATCGCGCGCGCGATAGACTTCGCCCATCCCGCCCGCGCCGAGCAGGCCGTGCACGTGATACGCGCCGATCCGGCGGCCCGTCAGCACCGACGCACCGACATTGCTCACCAGCTGCGCCGCGACCGCCGCCGCGTCGCCGTCGAGAAACGCGCTCGCGGACGCCGGCTCCGCGAGCAGCGACTCGACTTCGCGTCGCAACGCCTCGTCGCCCGCGCACGCCTCCGCCAGAAACGCCGCGCGCTCGCCGGCCGGTCGTGCCGACGCGCCGTGATACACCCGCTCGACCTCCGACCAGCGGTCAGGCTTCACTCGCGCTCCTGCCACGCAATTCCCTCAGCAGCCACGCCTTTGCCAGCTTCCAGTCACGCATGACGGTCTCGGGCGACACCTTCAGGACACTCGCCGTCTCCTCGACGCTCAGCCCGCCGAAGAAGCGCAGCTCGACGACCCGGCTCTTGCGCTCGTCGACTTTCATCAACGCCTCCAACGCGTCGTCGACAGCCACGAGATCCTGATCCCGCCCGCCGACCACGGGCAGCCCTTCGTCGAACGTCACCTTCAGCGCCCCGCCACCCCGCTTCTGGTACCCCTTCGATCGCGCGTAATCCACCAGGATGCGCCGCATGAGGCGCGCCGACATCGCGAGGAAGTGGGCGCGATTCTCCCAGTTCACGTGCTGGACGTCGACGAGGCGGAGGTACGCCTCGTTGACGAGCGCCGTCGCCTGAAGACTATGGCCCTTCCGTTCCCCTGCCATGCATCGGCGGGCGATTCGCCGCAGTTCCCCGTGGACGATCGGCACCAGGCGCTCAAGAGCCGCCTCGTCGCCGGTCCCCCACGCCAGGAGGAGTCCCGTCACATCTGGAGACTCTGGATGAATAGCGGCGATTCTACGCCGAAATCGGGCCGTTTCCGGCGGATGCCAGTTTTTCCCGGCCGTTCCCGCCTTCTCCGGCAGCGAGCGATGGGCGCTCGCGGGGACGGAGGCGGTCATGAGGAACTGGATGGCAGCGTGGACGGTGGGCGCGATGGTGACGGGTGGGGCGGCGGCCTCGGCCCAGAGTCCCTACCGAGACCCGGCCCTCGCTGACGGTGAACGTTCGCGTGACCGACCAGGCGCACGTGGCGCCACGCGAGCTCGCCGACGCCGAGGCCCAGGCCACTGCGGCCTACCGCGCCGCCGGCATCGACATGGTCTGGTCGCTCGCGTCCCAGGAGCCCGAGGCGAAGCAGGGCGCCGTCGACGTCCGCGTGGTCATCGTGTCCCGCGAGCTGACCAACCGTCTCTGCCGCGCGGACGGCCTGAACGACAAGGCGATGGGCATCGCCGTCAGCGGCGCCACCAGCGCCCAGGGGCGCATCGCGTACATCTTCTACGACCGCATCGTCCAGAACGCGACGACGAATCGGACGCTCGTGGCGCGCGTCCTGGGCCGTGTGCTGGCCCACGAGGTTGGCCACTTGCTGCTCGGCCTCAACAGGCATTCCGACCAGGGCCTGATGCAGCCGAACTGGAACGCGGGAGAGAGCCTGGTGCAGACGTTCACGGCGAGCCAAGTGCAGACCATCCGGCGTCGTTTCACGGCCATGACAGCTAATTGACCTCGATGGCGCGAGAGCGAGTCTTTGAGCGCGCGGCACCTGGCGCGCTGAACGTCGTGCCGTCATGTCGCCGGCCTGCGGCTCAAGCCGGGAGTCAGACCGTGACAAGCGAATCGCGAAGAGCGCTCGGCGACTGCCGTTCAAGCGCCGTCCTCAACGTGCGCACTGCAGGACGAATGTCGGCGAGGCTCGGCCCCAGTTGCCATTGACTTCGAATCGGCTCGGCGCAGACGATATGGCGAAGTCGATACGCATCGGCGATCTCGCTTTCAGGAAGCGCCCAGAAATCATTTTGAAGAGACAAGCGGACTGACCCGGGCAACAGAAAGGGCCACGCGTTCGCCCTCGCCGCACCTTCGGACGCGGCGCGCGAGAAGATCGAGGTTGCGGACGCGTGCCTACTGCCGATCGAGACGGGTTTTGGCGCAGGTGGTTGCCCTTGGCGCCCTGACGCGGCTCCCCGACAAGGTCACTACAATACGCACATGGCGGACTTCAACGTCAAGGCCCTCGACGTCGGGTTGAACTTCGAGCAACTTCCCTACTGGGACGTGGTGATCATCGGAGCGGGGCCGGCCGGGCTCGCCGCCGGACTGACCACGGCGCACCGCGCGCTCACGACACTCATCATCGAGGCGAAGGACAAGCCCGGCGGACAGCCGCAGTTCCTCTACTCGGACAAGCGTATCGTGGACGTGCCCGGCTTCCCCGACGGCATCACCGGCGAAGAGCTGTCCCTTCGGACGTTCCGGCAGGCCGGCGATGCCCTCGTGCAGTTCCGGTTCAATGAGGAGCTGACGGGCATCGCGGATACCGACGAGGTCCTCGTCGACGATCGATTGAAGCGCGTCATCACCAGCAAGAGCAACTATCTCTGCCGCAAAGTGATCATCGCCTGCGGACTGCTGCATTATCCCCGGCGCCTGGGCGTGCTCGATCAGCTGAATTCGAGGAACGTCCATTACAAGGTGCCCAAGATCGGGGATTACGAAGGGCGGCGCGTGGCGGTGGTGGGCGGCGGCGATTCTGCGCTGGATGCGGCGCTGATGGTGCTCGGACGCGGTGGACATGTCGACGTGATCGTTCGCGAGGATGTCCCCATCGGCAAGCCTGACACGCTCGCCCATATCCGTGACAGCGGCGGCCGTATTCGAACGTCTACCGAGATTCGCTCTGCGGCGTTTGCCGGCGACGAGATCCGCCTGACGCTCACTGACGGTCAAGACATCGACTGCTCCCTCGTCGTCGTGCAGATCGGATTTCTGTCTGCGAAAGACACGTTTGAACGCCTGAACCTGCGGCTCAACGACGACGGGAGTATCGCCATTGATCAGTACTTCGAGACGAGCCGACACGGCGTCTTCGCCGTCGGCGACGTGCACGGCGAGATCAAGCTCATCGTGGTCGCCTGGGCCGAGGGCATCCAGGCGGCCATCCACGCCTTCAAGGAGATCACCAGTCCGTACTGGCTCAACGAAAAGCGACTGCGCGACAACCGGATTGCCTTGATGGGCGAGAAGATTACGCAGGCCGCTCGAACGCACATCAAGAAGGGACCGTAGCCGGTGGTGCGCGTGCCGATCGTGGGATAGACAGCTTGCTCCGACGTTCATACCATGGTATTACTACAGTATGAAACTTGCGCTCTCGATCCCGGATGACCTCTTTGATTCCGCCGAAACGCTCAGCAAGCGTCTCGGCCTGTCCAGAAGCCGGCTGTACGCGACTGCCCTGGAGGACTTTGTCGCAAAGCATCAGGCAAAGAAGGTCACCGAGCGCCTGAACGCCGTCTATGCCTCACAGGATAGCCGCGTCGACCGAGCCACACGGCGCCTTCAAGCGCGTTCTCTGAGCAAGACCTCGTGGTAGTTGAGCGCGGCGACATCTGGTGGGCTGACCTTGGGGAACCCGAGGGCGCTGAACCTGGATTTCGCCGACCTGTCCTGATTGTCCAGGCCGAGGCCTTCAATCGAAGCCGGCTGCAAACGGTGATTGCGATTGTGCTGACGTCCAACCTGCGCCTGGTAGCCGCGCCAGGAAATGTGTTGATGCCGACCAAGGCGACGGGATTGCCGAAGGACTCCGTGGCCAATGTGTCGCAAGTGATCACCCTTGACCGGGACTTCTTGACGGAAAAAGTCGGGCGCCTTCGAGGTCAGCTGCTGAAGGATGTAGATAGTGGCTTGCGGCTGGCTCTAGCTTTGTAGCTCAACCAAGCTGTCAACGATCAGCGCTGACTTCACGGATGTCCTTGGGTTGCAACGGTGACGAGAGCCTTCGTGCGACCAGAAGCGGTGACAAATTCGACCTCGATCGCGTCCGGGGAGTAGGTGTCGACGACCGTACCCAAGTCGCCCCGCTTGAGCCCGTGGGCCGGCTGGTCCGTCTTGAGGACCACCACATCAAGAGGATGGAAGCTCACTGCTTGTCTCCCCGATAGGCGGTGACGAAGCGTGGGGCCATCCCTGGAGCCGGGACAAACCAGACGCTCACGACGACCGCCGACTGCCCGTTCGGTCCATTCAGAATAGCGCGAATCGTGTACTTCTGACCCGTTGCGACCATGCCAGCCGGTTCGGCGTTCTGGGTAAGGTCTGGAGACGAAACGCCTCGTCAAGTTCCCGCCACCGCTCCGGAGTGAATCCCAATGCACCGAAGAACCTAGCTTTGAATCGTCCGATCGGATGCGTCGGAGACAGCAGGTAGTCGCGCAGCTTCGAAGGCGCGATTCGGTTGTTGGAATCGCGAGGCCCGGTGCCGGGCCGGGCGAAAGCCGGGCACTACGCCTGGTGAGGATGACCTCGGCCGTGGAGGCGTTTTGGAGACGGCGGATGCGTGATCCGCGATCTCCAATCTGCTGTGTGAGATAGTTGGCGGGGTGTCTGGGACGACTTTCGCAACTACCTCATCCGAGTGGCTTGAGCAGATTGCGCGGTTTCCGCGCCATCTGGGAAAACTGGTCTTTGGCTGATCAGTTTCCCGCCTGGCGCTCTGCTTTGTATTTCTGCGTCATCGCCTCCACTGCACTGGCCTGCTGCGCCGCGAGCTCAGGTCGCACCGCCTCCGCCCTCCCCTTGGCCTCGAGTGTGCTCACCGACTGGCCCTGAAACTGCGGCATCACGTGCCGCGCGATCAGCTCGTAATTGCGCCGCGTTGCCTCGGGGTTCGCCCACTCGTGCGCCAGCAAGAGATAGGCGCCAAACCCGCCGTTCGACTGCTTCATCAGGCGATCGATTTGTTCTGTGCACATATCGTGTGTGCCGATGGCGCCCAACCCGGAGGTGTTGATAAATGCGATCATCTCCGCCACGGTCGTGCCGGCCACGGACATCTGCGGAAAGGCGGCGACCGTCTGAAAATACTTGAACCACTGCTCAATCCCGAACTCAACGTCGCGGTAGGCCTGCTCCCTCGTCTCGGCACAATGCACGAGCCCGACGAGGCGCCATGACGCGCGATCCACGGTGGTTTCGAAATGACGCGCCCGCTCCTCCATCACGTCCCAGTGCATCGCGAGCGCGTCGAACCCGGCCGCCTGCGTCGCGCCGATTGATAACAGTCCGACACCATGTTTGCCGGCGACACGCGGGCCGCTGGGCGAGGCCACCGCGGCGACGGCGACGTCGAACAGCGGCTGTGAGTAGGGCCGAAGGTGCAGCCGGGCCTCGCGAAGATCCCAGCGGTGATTCTTGAACGTGACCGGCGTCTCCGTTCGCAACAGCGTCATGATGATGTCCAGACTCTGCTCCATGAGCTCGCGGGTCTCGGCCTGGCTGACGCCGATCATCGCCGCGTCCGTGGGCAGGGATCCCGGACCAACGCCGAGCATCGCGCGGCCGCGTGTCAGGTGATCGAGCAGAACGATCCGCTCCGCCACCCAGAGCGGATTGTGGTAACTCAGGCTGACCACACCGGTTCCCAGCTTGATGCGGCGAGTGCGCTCGGCGGCGGCCGCGATGAAGATCTCCGGCGACGCGATTATTTCGCTGCCGGCCGAGTGATGTTCGCCAATCCACGCTTCGTCGTAGCCTAGCGCGTCGAGGTACTGGATGAGATCGAGGTCACGCGTCAGCGCGAGAGTGGGATTCTGGCCGGGAGGGTGAAACGGCGCGAGAAAGATGCCGAACCGGAGCCGCGTGCTCATACATGTTCTCCTGGGCCCAGAGATGTGTTCACGTGCCGGCGATGCGACCGGCCCACGAGCTGAGAGCATACTCGGCTGCGCGGCGGTCCGCATCGTATACCGGCGGACTGCACACAATAGACTTATAAATAGCTGTCTTCCGTCTGTCTTCCGTTTTGAGATGTTGATTGGATCGGCAGCAACTCATGGTGTCGGGGATCAAGGAGGCGACAGGCAGGCAGCGAAATCCATCAGCTCCGTGGTCGAGCGATGAAGATGCTCACGGGCGATGGTGTGGGGACGATCGTTTCCAGATAAGCCCATCTCCGAACGCAGGGCGCCGTACTGCGGACCGGTGCGCTCGCGGCCTCCGGCCGCGACGAGCATATGCAGGTCGATCCACTTGTTCAGATAGAACTCTGAGGTCTCAGGGATAGCGGCTTCGATGAGAATGAGATGGGCTCCGAGCTTCATCGCCTTCCGGACATTGTTGAGAATAGCAGCCGCTTCCAACGGGGCCCAGTCGTGAATCACCGAACGCAACATGTAGGCGTCAGCTCCAGTCGGCACGCTCACGAAGAAGTCGCCGACGACAGGCGTGACCCGGTCATGGGGCACCGCGTTGGCGACCATGACTAAGGCCTGTTTAGTTCACCGCCGGTTTCGCCGACACGGGGTGGCGTTGTTCATTCCTGACGTGACGAGCAGCGGGGTTCGGTGTTCAATGGCGAAACACCGCTGCGGAGTACCACAAGTACAGGGCCTGGTCGCCAGTGATCCGGGGGATCGTGACCTCGGCTCGCTACGCTCGCCCCCGGTCACTCGCGAAACAGCTGGCTGCGTGGGCGGGCGCTCTCGTCGGGTCTCATCTAGCCCGTGTTGTGGTGATTGACGACTGCTTGGCGCACGTGTCCTGGGATGAGTGCGCCGGATGTCGAAGCCGTGGGTTGCTGGCAGAGTCTTGTTCTGGGACTACTGGGCCTCCAGTAAGAATCAAAGCGCCGAGGACCCACGGCATCATGTGAATGAGCAGTGGCGGCCCGAACCAGGGAACCGCGAGCAGAGCGAAGCCGATGCACAACCATGCGGCCGCTCTGGGCACGATGCGAGTCTTTAGAAGAGCGATCCCGTAAGCCACCAAAGCCAGGTACGCCAGCACGTGGTAGATCCCGAACCCCAAGCCCGCCCACATGCGCCACGGCTCGTACCAGCCGGGCGCCGCTCCCACGCGCCGAAACTCCTCGACGGCCAATGGCATGACGGTCAAGCGGAAGCCGAGATGCATCACAAAGAACACCGCGCCGAACAGATACGCGAGAAGCCCTAACGTTGCCCAGAAGCGATCCCCCGCCTCCTGCAAGGCCAGTCGCAGGATCACTGCCAGCGAAAGAATGTCGCCGGCAGCAAAACTGAGGCCGGCCGCCCGTCTGACCACAGCAACGACGACCAGTGCGACGAACACCAGCGGTCCGAGCCATGTGGGCATGGGACCTCCCCTCCATCAGTTCAGGAATGGGCGATTGTCTCACTGTCGCGCCTGAACCCGCCCGGTAACCTCGGATCGCCAGATCGGCGTTGATGGCGAGTTCGCTCCCGCGAGGCCTTTCCGCCCGTATAATTCACCGCAATTTGGCTCTGACGCTTGGGACTCGTCTCGGTGTCTACGAAATCACAGCGCCCATTGGTGAAGGCGGGATGGGCCAGGTCTATCGGGCGACGGAGGATCACTCCATGTCCAACGGGACGCCGTCAATGCTGCGCAAGGCTGGACAAGGCGCGCTCGTGGCCGTGTTGCTGTGCGGCGTCGGCCAACTGGTCGCAACCGCGGCCGGCCAGGGCACCAGAAGTCGGCGCGATGATGATGCGTCCGTCCGCCCGTTCACGATAAAGGTTCCCGACGCCGTGCTGAAGGACCTGCACGAGCGTCTCGTGGACACCCGGTGGCCCGATCAGCTCGCGGGCGCCGATTGGACTTACGGGACCAATCTTGAATATCTGACGCAGCTTGTCGCCTACTGGCGGGACAAGTACGACTGGCGCGAGCAGGAGCGCCGCATCAACAAGCTGCCCCAGTTCAAGACGAAGATCGACGGTCTCGACATTCATTTCATCCACAAGAAGTCGCGCGAGCCCAACGCCTTTCCCATCATCATGCTGCACGGGTGGCCAGGCACCTTCTTCGAGTTCTCGAAGGTCGTGGAGCCGCTGGCCGACCCGCGCAGTCACTCCGGCGACCCGAAGGACGCGTTCGACGTGGTCGTCGTGTCACTCCCAGGGTTTGGCTTCTCGGAGAAGCCGAGCCACCAGGGACACTCACGCGAGCGCACGTCCAGGATCTTCATCGAGCTGATGAACCGCCTCGGGTACAAGAAGTACGGTGTGCAGGCCGGCGACGTCGGCTACGCCGTGGCGGCCCTCATGGGCCTCAACGATCCAAAGAACATCGCCGGCCTGCAGTTGAATCGCTGCGGTGGGGAAGCGCCCGATCCAAAGAATCCCAATGCCGGACTGACCGCTGAAGAGATACGGCTGCGGGACGAGCCTCGATTTGGCCCCGACGAAATGGGTTACGCCAACATTCAGGGCACCAAACCACAAACGCTCGGGTACGTGCTGAACGACTCGCCCGTTGGTCAGGCGGCGTGGATCGTCGAGAAGTACCGCAAATGGTGCGACTGCAAAGGCGATCCGGAAAAGGGCTTCACGAAAGACGAGCTCTTGACGACGGTGATGATCTACTGGGTGACGCAGACGGCGACTTCGTCTGCTCGCTACTATTACGAGGGACAGCACATTCCCGAACCGCCCTACGCGCCGATTCGTGAGCGGATTACGGTGCCGACCGGATGTTCGGCCTTCCCAGGCGAAGTGGGGTTCACACCACGAAGCTGGGCGAATCAATATTTCAATGTGCAGCGGTTCACGATGTTCGACAAAGGTGGCCACTTTCCCGCGCTCGAACAGCCTGAGCTGCTGACCGGCGAGGTGCGAGCGTTCTTTCGCGGACTGAGATGACAAGCAGGTCTTCCATGTCAGGCGTGAACGGAACAGCGGGTTGCCGCTTGGTGGCCGCCGCGCTCGTTGCCAGCTCGCTCGGTGGAGCCGTCGCGCTCGGGGCCGGCAAGGCCGGCCAGAGCCAGCCTGTCAACGCGAACGATACGTCCATCCGTCCATTCACGATCAACATCCCGGAACCGGCACTGAAGGATCTGAAGAAGCGTCTGGCACGCACGCGGTATCCGGACGAACTGGTGGGCTCGGGGTGGAAGTACGGGATGAACCTGCAGTATCTGCAGGAACTCGTGGCGTACTGGCAGACCAAGTACGACTGGCGGGAGCAGGAGCGACGGCTCAATCGCTTCCCGCAGTTCAAGACCAGGATTGACGGGCTGGACATTCATTTCATCCACAAGAAGTCAGCTGAGCCGAACGCGTTCCCGATCGTCATGATTCATGGATGGCCGGGCACGTTCTACGAGTTCACGAAGGTGATCGATCCGCTGACCGACCCTCACCGTTTTGGCGGCGACCCGAAGGACGCGTTCGACGTCGTCGTTGTGTCGCTGCCGGGCTTTGGCTTCTCCGACCACACGACGGAGATGGGCTTTTCTCGCGTTCGCATCGCGAAGATGTTCATCGAGCTGATGCGTCGCCTTGGATACTCGCGCTACGGCGTGCAGGCAGGCGATGTCGGCTATGCGATCGCGTCGTATATGGGGCTCAACGACCCGCGGCATATTGCGGGCCTGCAGATGAATCGCTGCTCCGGCGCAGCGCCCGATCCGAAGAACCCCAACGCGGGGCTCACGGCCGAGGAAGTCCGGCTCCGCGACGAGCCGCGCTTCGGGCCGGATGAGGGCGGGTACGCGCTCATCCAGGGCACGAAGCCGCAGACGATTGGCTATGGGTTGAACGACTCGCCGGTCGGCCAGGCCGCCTGGGTCATCGAGAAGTACAACAAGTGGTGCGACTGTCACGGCGATCCGGAGAATCGGTACTCGAAGGACGACCTGCTGAACATTGCGATGATCTACTGGCTCACAGAGACCGGGCCATCCTCAGCGCGCTACTACTACGAGGTGCGTCACCTGGGCGAGCATCCGCAGAGGCCGTTGCCCGCGAAGGTGCAGGTGCCGACCGGATGCTCCGCCTATCCGGGCGAAGTCGGGTTTACGCCGCGGAGCTGGGCCGAGCAGTACTTCAACGTGACCCGTTTCACCATCTTCCACGAGGGCGGCCACTTCCCGGCGCTCCAGGTGCCCGAGCTCCTGACGGGTGAGGTGCGTGCGTTCTTTCGAACCGTGAGATAGACAGAGCGATGTGAACGGTCGACTACCGCGGTGTCTTCAGGGAGCGGCCACGCGTTGATGGGACGGTGGGAATCATCAATAGAAGAGGGTGCCGATGAAGCGCGTGGTTGTCGCGGTTACCCTGAGCGTGCTCAGCCTTGCGCTTGGGGAGGTTGCCACAACGCTCGATATCTATTTCATAGACGTCGAAGGCGGTCAATCCACACTCATTGTCACACCAACCGGCGAGTCCCTCCTCATCGATGCGGGGTACGGGCGCCGCATCGGTCGAGGCCAGGACACCAGCGACACCCTGGCGCGCGACCCGGAGCGCATTCTGGCGGCCACCCGTGCGGCCCACGTCGATCACATTGACTACCTGCTGATCACGCACTTCCACCCGGATCATGCGGGCGGTGTGCCGGAGTTGGCCTCCAAGATTCCCATCGGTACATTCATTGACTACGGTGCCCCGCTCGGCACCGACCGCATGGCAACTGGCGTGTATCGCACCTACGAACCTGCGCGCGCCTCGCACCCCCACCTCGTGCCTGCCCCCGGGGATCGTCTGCCGATCCGGGGCATTGACGCGGACATCGTCAGCGTGGACGGTTTGGTGCTGTCCAAGCCGATTGAGGGCGCGGGGCAAGAAAACGCGGCGTGCTCGACAGTCGAAGATCAGGAACCGGACGGCACGGAGAACTTCCGCTCCTTGGGCGTGCGCATTCAGTTCGGCGCGTTCCGCTTCCTCGATCTGGGCGACTTGATGGGCAACACGCTGGCTTCGACGGTGTGTCCGAGGAATCTGCTGGGGGAAGCCGATGCCTATCTTGTCCCGCACCACGGGGACTACGACGCCAACGTGCCAGCCGTCCTCGCAGCTGTCAAGCCGCGCGTGGCGATCATGAACAACGGTGCGACCAAGGGCGGGGATCCCGCCTCGTTCGCCACTCTCCACCGTCAGCCGGAATTGGAGGACGTGTGGCAACTGCATGCGTCGAATCGCCAAGGGGCCGCCAACTCACCGGACCAGTTCATCGCCAACGTGGACGACGGCCAGACGTCGCACTGGATCAAGCTGACGGCGACGAGCAACGGCGATTTCACCATCGTCAACGGGCGCACGGGATTCACCAAGACGTATGCTGAAAGGGACAAGCGAACGGTCCTAATCAAGTTCAATCCTGTCTTCGCGATGTTCCGTTAAGGGTCGGTATACTCGTTGACGCCGTGTTTAGGGCGTTCCTGCGTAGATTGCAAGCACCGGTTCTGACGCGAGAGCGCGTGCGGCTGGCGTACGTCGTTGCCGTAGCGACGGATCTGCTTCAGTTGCTCCTGGGGCCTGCCGGCTGGCTGTTTGCCGATGAGCTACTCGACGTGGCGGCGATGGGTCTGATAGGTGGGTTGATCGGGTTCCATCCCTTGCTGCTGCCGACCTTTGCTCTGGAGTTCTTGCCGGTGACCGACATGCTGCCGACGTGGACGGGATGCGTGGCCCTTGTCGTGTCCTTTCGCGGGCGTCAGCAGGCCACGGTGCCGCCACCACATGACCCAGGGCCGTTCATCGACGTCTAACGTTTGTCACTGAATTTCTGAAGACGTCGTCCGAACACCTCGGCAACGTAATATTTCCTTGTATCTTGATTCAGGTGGTTCGTGCAGTCGCCCGACCATCCGCTGACGACAGCTCGATGTTTCCTACTGGCCCACGCGTCGGTTGGTCCGTCCTTGGACGATTTGATCAAGCTCGGCAAGGCCCTCTCGGGGCGGGAGCCGACACCCGAGGAAGTCGAGGAGACGCGCCAGATCCTCGCGCAGATTCCTCCCGCTCCACCCAGCGCGTGCCACTCTTCGTAAGTTCCAGCACATCGAGCGGTCGAGGCCAAGCGCTCATAACCCAGCGACTGCCGTCGCGTGCACCTCCCAGGACTGCTTAACGTAATTCTTCGAACAATCAGACAAGGCCGTCTGAGTGCGTGATTGAGACGACACCCCCGGTAATTAGATAGATCCCCTGAGACGTGCGCAGCCGGCGCGGCGTCACATGACGACATCACGTCACTTCGATACCTCGTGTCAAACGAGAGCCGTACGCTCGATTCACGCCAACTCACGGATGCTCAAGTGGTTGGACCACCTGCTGTGACGGTACATGATCCGGCACGGAGCCTGCTCTGCTCACGCGTGGCGGACTCTCCCTTACCCCACTAGTGAACACAAGGAGTTAAAGTTAAAGATGAAGATCAAGGTGCTCGCTGTCACCATCATCGTCGGAATGGCCGCATTTCTCACTGAACCGCATGGCCCGTTGGGCGCGTTCTGGGCGCCGGCGCCGGACGTTCCCGCCGCTGTCGGCGTGCAGATCCCCCTCTTCATGGTCTTGGGAGTGGTCGAGGCGCTTGTCTGTGGGGCTGGCGTTGCGTTCTTGCTGTTCGGCTTTTCGACGGTCCGCCACAACAACGTCTCCCCCGGGTTGGCCCGGGCCGCGCATCTGTCGATCACCTGGATCATGGTCAACTGGTGGGCGCACGACAGTCTGCACCTGCACAACGGGATGGACTTGTCCGGCTTGCTGAAGATCGAGTACCGGCTTCCACATGACCCTTATCGCGGCCGGCCTAACCCTCGCGTGGTTCTTCTCTTCGGTCGCGAGGACGCCGACGCCCGCGGCACGGTAGGCGTGCGGAGCGCGTCGCTGCGGTAGGCTCCTGCCGCGCCCCGGTTGCGGGTGTTCGTCGGTGGCGTCTTGGCAAGTCCACGCCAGAACGCTATAGCTTCGACGGTTTCTTGTCCTGCGAAGGCGAGGAGCAGTTCAGCGGGCCATCGCCTCTGTCAGATCGATCATCATCGGAACTTCCGATTCAGCATCCTCCAGCGGGTCTCGCCGGATATGGACGACGACGACGTCATCGGGCTTGAGGCAACCTGGAAGCAACGGCTGCATACGCGCCAGCCGTACGGCCTCAATGACAACTAGGTGGGTTGACCCGCCAGCAATCGTTCGACCGCGCCGGGCTGACGCTACAATCAGGTGCACCGATGACCGCTAAGCAAGGACTCGACGCCGCGAACGCCGCCGCGCCCGGCGAACGGCTCCGGCGCTACGAAACGATCTGCGGCCCGCGTGGATCGTGCCACCGGCGGACAGGGGAAACTCCGCCAACCGGTCGACGTCTGGAGACTTGGCACGGGCTGCAGCGCGGGGCCGGGGCGAATTAGGCCGATCTGCATGACACCGAGCCTGCATAACCGCTCACGGACGTCGTTCCCGAGTCACCAAGGGCTGAGAAATCCTGTCGGGTGGAGCGGATCATCCCTACGTCGTTTGGACCAAGCCGCTGGCGCGGCGGACGCTACGCGTGAGGCGCGCTCGAACCGGGGCGTAGCGTACGGGTCACAGGAGGTGTCTTGTGACCCATTGTCGCCGCATCATGCTGGAGGAGCTCCAGCGCCGCAACTTCTCCCCGACGACCATTCGCAGCTATCTCTACGCCGTGGAACGGTTCGCCCGTCACTTCAAGTGTCGGCCCGACCGGCTCAATCACACACACCTGCGGAGCTACCAGGCGTACCTCTTGCGGACGGGGCAGCTGCAGCCGGAGACCGTCCGGCTCCACGTCTCGGCGCTCCGGTTCTTCTTCGTGAAGACGTTGAAGCGTCGCTATCTTCTCGACGACACGCCGTACCCGAAGGCGCCCCAGCGTCTGCCGTCGATCCTGAGTGTGGAGGAGATGGCCCGCCTCATCGAGGCGGCGGATGGCCTTTATCACCGCACGATGGTGATGATCCTGTACGCGACGGGCATGCGGAGTGCGGAACTCCTGCAGCTTCAGGTCGCGGACATCGACAGTCGACGCATGCTCGTTCACATTCGCCAGGGGAAGGGTGGCCGCGACCGCTACGTGCCGCTCAGTCCCACGTTGCTCGCCACGCTTCGGGTGTACTACCGGTGGATGCGGCCCCAGACGTGGCTGTTTCCCGGCACCGTCCACAACTGGCGCGCCGACAAACCGATCACGAAGCGCGTGCTCTGGGACGCCGTGGTGATCGCGGCGAAGCGCGCCGGTTTCCGCAGACGCGTCAGTCCCCATCTGATTCGTCACTATCTACCCTTCCTGACTATGTCTCGTCGCGGCGATGCCGGCCTCGTTTCCGCCGCACGCCGCAGAAGCTGTACCGACATAGTCTTGACTCCTTCCATCAAGTCCCTGTTGCAGGGGAGAAGGAGTCGACGTGAAGTACATCATCAATGACGACGTGGTTCTGTCGCGGCCGCTGGAGGGTCCGCTGGCGGCACAGATTGGCGCGTTTGCGAGATATGCGCGCGAAGCAGGGATACGCGCGGCAGTCTCGATACCGGCAGGTTCTGCTCGCTGCGTGTTTCAGCCGATGGCTTGGACAGCAGGCCGTCCGACTCCGCCGCGTCTCATCCGAGCATCCGACACGGTATTTGCGATATCGCGCTCGACGGGTGCAGGTGCACAAGGGTGATGCGGCCGCGCTGAGACATTTCTGGACTTTCTGCGCCGTGAGGGCGTGATTCCCGCCGAGAAGATCTCAGCGACGCCGACTGACCCCGGTGGAGCAAGATGGCACAGGCATTCGAGCAGTACTTGCGCGAAGAGCGCGCCCTGGCCAGGCAACCATCGTCAACTACGTGCCGTTCATCCGCGGTTTCCTCACGGATCGTTTCGGCGACGGACCGGTCACGCTCTCGCGCCTGTGTGCCGGCGATGTCGTGCGATTTGTCCAGCGCCAAGCGCCGCGGTTGCATCTGAAGCGCGCGAAGCTCCTGACCAGCGCGTTGCGCTCCTTCCTGCGGTACGCGCGCTATCGCGGAGAGGTGACGCTGGATTTGGCTGCTGCCGTTCCCGTCGTGGCCAACTGGTCGATGCCATCGATCCCTCGCGCGATTGCGGCGGACCAGGTCCGTCAGTTGCTGGCCAGTATCGATCGGCGCACCGCGATGGGGCGTCGCGACTACGCCATCTTGCTCCTGCTCGCACGACTGGGATTGCGTTCAGGTGAAGTGGCCTTTCTCGAGCTCGATGATATTGACTGGAACGCCGGACAGGTGAGCGTCCGCGGCAAAGGGGCCAGCGAACCGCGCTTCCCCTGCCCGCGGAGGTCGGCGAGGCGATCGCCGCGTATCTGCGGCACGGACGACCGCGCAGCACCAGCCGTCGCGTGTTTCTTGCGCAGCCAAAGCCCCGTCCGCGGCTTTCTGGGCCAGTGTGCCATTGGATCGATCGTTCGGCATGCGCTCCAGCGCGCCGGCATCCAGGCCCCCACGACGGGAGCGCATCAGTTTCGCCACGGACTGGCGACCCAGATGTTGCGCCAGCGGCGCCTCGCTGGCCGAGATCGGCGAGGTGCTGAGGCATCGCAGTCCCCAGACCACGACGATCTACGCCAAGGTGGATCTCAAGGCGTTACGGACGCTCGCGTTGCCGTGGCCGGGAGGTGCGCGATGACCACGCTTCGGCAGGCCGTGCAGGAGTATCTGAGCATGCGGCGCGATCTGGGATTCAAGCTGCAGGAGGCCGGCAAGGGATTGCTCGATTTCGTCACGTTCATGGAGCAGCACCGCGCTTCCTACATCACCCAGGCGTTGGCGCTGGCCTGGGCGCAACAACCGTCGAACGTTCAACCGGCGCATTGGGCTCAACGACTGAGCTTCGTGCGCGGATTTGCGCGTTATCGCAGCGCGACCGATCCACGCACGCAGATTCCGCCGCCGGGCCTGTTGCCCTTCCAGCCGAAGCGGGCGCGACCCTATCTGTACTCGGATGACGAGATTCGAGGCCTACTGCGCGCCGCGCTCAACATGCCCTGCCGCTATGAACGCGGCGAGCTGCGACCTTGGGTCTACTACTGTCTGTTCGGACTGCTGAGCGTCTCGGGCCTGCGCCTCGGCGAAGCACGCAATCTCGAGCTTCAGGATGTCGATCTGAAGGCCGCGGTGTTGACGATCCGCGGCGCCAAGTTCGGCAAGACCCGTCTGGTGCCTTTGCATGCCTCGACCTGCAAGGTGCTCGCCGACTACATCGCGCCGACGCAAACGCCATTGGGCGGCAGCGGCCGGTGTCCTCCTACTTGTTCGTCTCCAGCTGGGGCAATCGTTTGGATGGCGGAGACATTCATCGAACGTTCTATGCGTTGTCCCGGCAGATCGGTCTGCGCGGCGCCATCCGACAGTCATGGCCCGCGTCTGCACGACATGAGACACCGATTCGCGACGAACACACTCGTGCACTGGTATCGGTCCAATCAGGATCCCGAGCGCCAACTGCCGCTCTTGTCCGCCTACCTCGGCCATGTGCACGTCGCCGATACGCAGTGGTATTTGAGCGGCTCGCCGGAGCTGATGCGCGAGGCGATGCGCCGGCTCGAGCACCGCTGGGAGGATCGGCCATGACCACCCCCACCAGCTTTGCTGCCGCTGTTGGAGCGCTTCTTCACCCAGCGCCTGATGCAGCAGCGCCAGGCGAGTCCTCACACCATCAGTTCCTATCGCGACACCTTCCGTCAGTTCCTGAAGTTCGTCGCAGCAGCGGTTGCACAAGCCACCATCACGTCTGACCTTCGAGGAGATCGATGCCCCTTTGATCGTGGCGTTTCTGGATGACCTGGAGAAGCAGCAAGGCGTGAGCGTTCGCAGCCGGAATCTGCGGCTGACGGCCATCCATTCCTTCTTTCGGTACGCGGCCTTCGAGGCGCCGGCCCATTCCGCACAGATCCAGCGGGTGCTCGCCATTCCCAGCAAGCGTTTCACGCGGCACCTTGGTCCAGTTTCTCACGCGTGCCGAAGTCGATGCCTTGCTGGCCGCTCCGGATCAGCGCACCTGGTCCGGCCGGCGCGATCACGCCTTTCTCCTGGTGGCCGTACAGACGGGTCTGCGCCTATCCGAGATGACCGGGCTCACACGCGAGGACCTCATCCTCGGAGCCGGCGCTCACGTGCGCGTCATCGGCAAGGGCCGCAAGGAACGCTGTACGCCCATCGCCAAATCCACGCGTCGCCGTGTTGAAAGCCTGGCTGCGCGAGCCGCAACGCGGTGACGGTGACGTGCTGTTTCCCAGCGCCAAGGGCGAACGTCTCAGCGTCCACGGCGTGCAGTACCTGCTGAACAAGCATCGCACTGACGGCCTCCAAGGTGTGCCCGTCGTTGAAGCACAAGCGCGTCACCGTTCACCGCTTGAGACACACCATGGCCATGGACCTTCTGCAAGCGGGCGTCGATCGTTCCGTGATTGCCTTGTGGCTCGGACATGAGTCGGTGGAGACGACGCAGATCTATCTGGAGGCGACACTCGCGATGAAGGAGCAAGCGCTCGCCAAGACAACACCGCCCAATGGCAGAGCGGCCCGTTATCAACCCGGCGATCAACTCCTCGGCTTCCTCAACAGTCTGTAGGGTCGAGAAGACTATGTCGGGCGATACGCTCACCACGTCCGCGCTGTGACCTGAATTTCCCGATGCAGCGCGACAGCTGTCCGATATCGCTCGACATAGTCAGGAAGGGTAGATAGTGCCGACTATGTTCCCAGCGACATAGTCGCCACACGACCGCGACGCACCTGCTGCGCGCGGGCGTCGACATCAACACCATCCGCGCGTGGCTCGGACACGTCTCCGTCGAGACCACGAACATTTACGCCGAGATCGATCTGGCCACCAAAGCGAAAGCGCTCGCGACGTGCACCGTCCAGCCCGACGACGGAGCCCCACCGATCTGGAAGGACAACCGAGATCTCCTCGTCTTCCTTCGGAGTCTGTAGCCCTCCGGTTATGTGACGTCGAGACAGGAATGACCATGCAATTCACGATGAGAATCCGCGCACCGTCACATAAGTGCGGCGCCAACATAATCGAACAACTCCATCTTGGCGTCGCCAAGGCCCGGCGCACAATCGGCAGTCTCACTTTTCTCCGACGAGAAGAACGCCTCCATTACCGCATTGTCATAGCAATTGCCGCGACGGGCCGGCTCGCGTATTGGCGCTGCTCCCCTCAAAGGATGCGCGCCCTACACGCGCAGCCGCCGGTCGCGCTGCGCCTGCGCAGATTCAGGCCGACGACACCAGGCGCGATACCCGCCGCGCGAGGCGTCGAGCACGCGGCACATCTCGCTGATTCCTTGTTGTTCGTCCAACAACGGCCCTCTCACTGCAAGTGAGCGACCAATCTCCCAATAAGCGCATCCTCCATCTTCTTTTGTTTACGCGCGTTGCCCCGACCCATTTCCTTGGCAGCTTCTCGCGCACGCTCAACAAGTTCAAGAAGCAACGATGCCCGTGGTAGGGTCGGGAACTGGCGCGGTAACCCGTAGGCCGCTCCTTGGCTGTGTCCGGGGTTTCCCCCTGTGTGCCCGTGTAGGAGTAGCCGTCGTCCCGTTTCCAGTTCCCGCCGCGTCGCACGCAGCATGCGGATTTGCCGCACTACGCGCTCCTGCATCGCTTCGCGACAAGGGTTATGGGGCCGTTCGGTGTGGAGCAGCTATCGTGATTGGCCATAGGCAACACGGTACTCATCGAAGAGTCCGAGGGTCCTATACAGCCAGTCCCGACTCCACCGCTGCCACCCGAACCCGTGACGCTGGCTGGCGCGCGCCAGCTGGTGCCGAATCTTCTTCTCGACCCAGTCGCGAATGTACGAGAAACACCGGCTCGAATGACCCACCGCAAAGTACTGCACCCAACCGCGCAGAATCGGATTGATATGCGCAATCAGCTCCGCGACCGGCCGGGACCGATGGCTTCGAAAGATTGGCTTGAGCTTCCGCAGCAACGCCGTCCGCTTCTTGCTTTGCGGTGTCCGTAGCGGCATCCATCGGCCTGCATGACTGCGAATCCGACGGAACTCGAAGCCGAGAAATCCGAAGCGCTCGCCTTGGGTGAGGTCTACTCGCCGACTCTTCTCCTCGTTCACCTTGACCTGGAGCCTGGCAAACTCCTCGCGGAGCCGTTGTTCCACCGCCGTGCGAAGCCAGTGCTGTCGCGGGTGAGCGTCTACGAGGACCACGAGGTCATCGGCGAAACGAGCGTATTCGATGCTCGTCCATCGCTCGTAGCGGGTGACCTCCTTCGCTCGCTCCAGCATTCGGTCCACCTCGTTGAAGTACACGTTGCTGAGCAAGGGCGAAATCACCCCTCCTTGCGGAACACCCTGTCGTCCCGACGCTTTCAGCACCAACCGTAGGAGCCACAGTACCGCGTCGTCGCGAACCCGACGAGCCACTTTCCCCAGTACGATGTGATGTCGCACCGTATCGAAGTAAGACCGAAGGTCGAGGTCGACGACATAGGTCTTGCCCTCAACGATTGCTGCTGCCACACGCCGAACCGCCGCGTGCGCTGACTTCTTCGGCCGGTAGCCGTACGACCCCGGTTGGAAGTCGGCCTCGAAAATCGGTTCCAGAATGAGTTTCAGTGCACCCTGGACCACCCGGTCGCGGATAGACGGAATCGAGAGCGGACGCACCTTGCCACCCTCTTTCGGGATGCCGACCTTTCGCGGCCGTTGGGGCCGATAGCATCGCTGCGCCAGTTCCTCTCGGAGCTGGTCGAGAAACAACTCCACGCCCTCTGCTTCGATGACCTCGAACGTCACCCCGTCGGTGCCTGGGGCGCCGTCGTTTTGCTTGGCCATCTCGTAGGCGGCCCGAAGCGTCTCTCGTTTGCAGACGTGGCCATACAACCCCCAGAATCGCCACGTGGGTTCTGCCTTCGCCTTGACGTACAGTCTTCGTCGCAGGTCCTGCAGCGTGATGGGTGTCTTGGTCATCGCACCCCTGCCTCCCCTTGAGGAAGACATCGGATGCAGCAAGGCCCCGTCGCTCCACGGGCGTTACCCCGCTTCGTCGCTACTTCGAGCCTAGCCGCCGCCGTCTCGTCTTCAACCGATTTCCCGGCGCTGCCGGTTATACGACTGACCTGCTCCACCGCTTTCGCGATGGGACGAGGACGGTTTCTCCAGTTGCTCGGCATGTCCTTGTCACCGTGCTGCCCCTAACCACCCCGCCGGAGTGGCACGCCGCTCTCGGTCAGCCCGCGGCCTGCCATGCTGCCTTCGCCCCGGAGCAGAGGGCTCGGCCTCCGGATTCAAATTTTATCGAGGCCACCACTGGGTTCACTGACGTTGCGGCCCGGTGACTCGCTCACCATCCCGACGATGGCTTTGTCGGTCGGCTTCATCCGATTCGTTTCCTCCACGGATGCGACCCAAGCTACGAAGGTTCCTGACTCTTCCTCCGGTGGGACTGGCTCCCACTGAACATGCCAGCCTTAGCTGGACGCACTGGTCCGCAAATATTACATCCGCCCATTGATATAAGCCGGCCACGCGTGCCATCGCGTGACGGGCACGGCTGCCGAGCCTGAGCGACTACGATACGGGCCATGTCCAGCCGTCGGCCCTCCTTCGGCTGCCGCCGGAACAGTCCCGCTGAGGCACCTGGAAGCACCCTCGAACGCTCTATACAGTTCGGGTTTTGCTTTTCCCTAGAGATCAAGAGATTCACTTGGCTTGTCAAAACTTGGCGCTGCAAATATCGCCATAGTAGTATCCTCAGGTCCGTACGTGCGGACAAAACAGGAATGGAGGTCCGATGAAGACGCGAATCACTTGCGTGACCCTGCTCGCTGCGATCGTCGGCGGCGTCGCTGCTATGCACGCGTCCCTCGCGCAGGGCATCGTGGCAAAGGAAACCTCCCGCACTCCGGTAAGTCGGGAAGAGTAACGATCGTTGGAAGACTGAACTGTCAAATTGGGGCCGCTGGGGCAAAGACGACACGCTCGGAGCGCTTCATCTGGTCACACCTGAAAAACGAAAACAGGCGGCGGCGCTCGTGAAAGCCGGCATAACGGTCTCGCTCTCTGCTGACGCTGACTTCAAGAAACCAACCACACCGAACGGCGTGGCGCCGTATGAGCTCATCCCGACCTCGGTCGGACCGACGGGCGCCGGAGATCGGATGCACATCAGCTATCACGGCAACGCAGTGACGCACATGGATGCATTTGGCCACCGGTTCTTCGATGGCAAGATGTACAACGGTTTTTCGTGGGAAGAGCTGAAGAATCCCAACAGCACGAAGATGGCGTCCATCTATGATGTCCACAGCGGTGTTCTGACGCGCGGTATTCTCATGGATATTCCGAGGCTCAAGGGTGTTCCGTACCTTGAGCCAGGCACGCGGATTTATGTCGAAGATCTTGAAGCCTGGGAGAAGAAAGCGAGAGTCAAGGTCGGCGCGGGCGATGCGCTGCTGATTCGGACTGGACGCTGGATATTCGAAAAGAAGAACGGCGGACCCGGCAGCACCTTCGCCGGCGTTGACCCTTCAGTGCTGCCTTGGCTGAAGAAGCGGGACATCGCGTTCCTCGGCGGCGAAGACTCGCACGATGCCACGCCGCCGCTTCCGGGCTTGCCCAGCCTCGCGGTTCATGATTTCTGCCTCGTCGCGCTCGGGGTCCACACGTTAGACAACACGAATCTCGATGCGTTGGCCGAAGCGGCGGTGACCCAGAACCGCTGGGAGTTCATGCTGGTGCTCGCGCCGCTCGCGGTTCCGACGGGGACCGGCTCGCCGTTCAATCCGATTGCCGCGTTCTGAGCACGCGCCAAAACCTGTCCATTCCGGTTAGAATGCACATCTCGAGAGACTGAAGTGGAAGGCAAGAGCAAGGCAGTCGCGCTTCTCTCCATCTCGCTCGCGTTCTCTGCTGCTGGCCAGGCACGAGACAGATCGTCTGCCAAGGACAAAAGACTACTACGGAGTCCGACTGAGCCCCGACGGCGCCATGCGAAGCACCTAGCGGGCCGCAGATTGGCCACTGCCGTTCTGACGGGTAACACGCTCATCGTAAACGGAACCTTCGAAGGATTGCTTTCCCCGGCCACGACCGCCAACATGTACCGAACATATACCGAGGTGAGGTGATGGGGTGTCTGCGGACTGTCAAGCGCATGCTCACCGTTTCCAAGGCAGAACAAGGTATAGTGTCAGGCTCGATTGAATTGACGCCTGTGCAGGTATACGTACAGTCGTTAAGGGATCATCAACTCTATATTCAGATATCAAGCGAGAAGGCGCCCGACGGCAGGCTGTGGGGTTGGCTTGTCAGTTAGGCGCCTCGCAGAACGTTGTATCGGTTGATCAATTCACACGGCCGCTGACGGGCGGTGCGAACAGAACCTTTCGGGCGTCTCCGGGAGGACCGATGTTGATCTCGAAGGACTGGCTGGCGCATCTTTCGCTCGCGACAACGGCGCTGGGGTTCGTCGCACTGGCTGTGCAAGAACCCGGTGCTTCCGGCGCGCCTACCGCGGCGCAAGCTGCGGCCGGCGCAGCGGCCATCAGACTAGCTGTGCGGCGTGTCATCAAGCAGATCTTCGAGGGCAGAGCACGGGCCACGCCGCGGGCCGGCACAGAGTTCCTCGCGGCATGGGGCAGCCGCTCGGCCAGCGATCTGCTGTCCTTCGTGCAGTTAACAATGCCGCCGGGAAACCCGGGCACGTTGAGCGCGGACATGCGCAAACACTGCTCGTCCACAACGGCATCATCTATCTCAATAATCCTGGCAATATCATCCAGGCGCTCGACCGCAGGAGGGGCGATGTGATCTGCGGAATATTCGTACGGCAAACGTCTTCACAATGCCCCGGTTCCTCCCGCGGAGCAAGGGTGAGGTCGTTC
>CAVQVI010000007.1:0-911544 GCA_963717075.1 uncultured Acidobacteriota bacterium
CGGCAGAATTCCAGCCGAAGCGAGAGCTTGATGTAGACGCGGACTCGCCCATCGACCGCTGCGCGGAGTGCATCGGCGCCTTCCGGAGGCTCGTGGCTGGTGAATCGCTTGCGCAGCTCGCGCACGTAGGTTGCCTGGCTGCTTCGTCGGGAATCAATCTGCTCTGAATGATGGGGATCGTCGGTGACGATCAGACCGTTGACGCAATATACGAGAATACGTATAGTCATATAGATGGCGGATATCGCCGCCCCTCGGCCGAGAAAGGCAGCACTGACATGACGCGCAAGAAAGCGACGATCGATTACGAGAAAGGGAGCGGAAATATCTTCGCGGACCTGGGACTCCCCCATCCCGAACAGGAGTTGCTCAAGGCCCGCCTGACGCTCCAGATTTATCGCATCATCAAGGCGCGCCACCTGACACAAGCGCAGGCTGGCGAGATCCTCGGCATCAAGCAGCCTCACGTGTCGCTTCTGATGCGCAACAGGTCCGGGACCTTCTCGGTCGAACGACTGATGGACTTCCTGATCGCGCTCGGTCACGACGTGGAGATCCGGGTCAAGCGGACGCGCAAACCGCACGGGCAGATGTCGGTGATTGTGGCCGCCTGAGCCACGCTGCACCACGAGACGCGTTCCTATCGAAGCACGGTTTCAGCACGGCTCGCAGCGACTTCCTGGTCCGGGACGACAAGGCGTGCGATTCGAATGGCTTACTCTTGGTTGGTCTCGAAAGTTCGTGAGGGAGGAGATACATACATGAAGACGCTTCTGAATGCGGCGCTGCTCCTGACTCTGGTGTCGGCCACGGCGCGGGCACAGATCAACGCGGGCGAACAGAAGCCGGAACCGAGCCTGCCGTTCACGATGACCCAGGTGGCGACGTTCAACCTGCCCTGGCGCATCGCCTTCCTGCCCGATGGACGCATGCTCATCACCGAGAAGGTCGGCCCGGTCTGGCTGGTGACCCAGCAGGGCGCGAAGACGCCGGTCGAGAACGTGCCGGCGGTCCTGTACCAGGGGCAGGGCGGCATGCTGGGCGTGTTCGTGTCGCCGCACTACGCGACCGACCACAGCGTCTACCTGACGTATTCGGAGCCGGGCGACGGCGGGTCGAGCCTGGCGCTGGCACGGGCGCGGCTGGCGATCGGCGAGAGCTACGGCGAGCCTCGACGGACTGCAGGTGCTGTGGCGCCAGATGCCCAAGGGCCGAGGGCGGACAGTTCGGCGCGCAGATCGCCTTTTCGCCCGACGGCCAGTACCTGTTCCTGACGGTCGGCGATCGCCAGCGCATGACGCCCGCGCAGGATCCGGATCAGGCGCTGGGCAAGATCCTGCGCCTGACGCTCGACGGCAAGCCCGCACCGGGCAATCCGATGGCCGGCAAGACCGGCGCGGCGAGCGTTCCGCTGATCAATCCGCCGCGCGACACGGAGGTGGCCAAGACCGCGCCCGTGGTCAGCACGTACACGTTCCAGGGACCGAACCTGACGCCGTCGGAGACCTGGACCACCGGTCATCGCACGCCGTACGGTCTGGCGTTCGCGCCCGACGGCCGGCTGTGGGAAGTCGAGCACGGCCCGAGAGGCGGCGACGAGCTGAACCTGATCGAGCCCGGCAAGAACTACGGCTGGCCGCTCGTGTCCTACGCGACCAACTACAACGGCGTGCCGATCCCCAGTCCGGATACGCGGCCGGATCTGACCAAGCCGGTGATCTACTGGACGCCCATCATCGCGCCGGGCAATCTCACGTTCTACAACGGCGCGATGTTCCCGCAGTGGCAGGGCTCGGCCCTGATCGGCGGCATGGCGACGCAGACGCTCAACCGCATCACGTTCGACGGCAAGGGCGGAGCCACGCCCGCCGAACGCTGGGACGTCGGCCACCGCATTCGCGACGTGGAGGTCGCTCCGGACGGCGCGGTGTGGATGCTCGAGGACGCCAATCCCGGCGGGCTGTTCCGCGTGACGCCGAAGTAGGTCCGAGCCGAATAGGGCCGGCAGGACCTCTCCGATTGGCTGGTGAAAGACGGCGTCGGCGCTGTCGTCGAACGGCGTCGGCTCGGCGTTCACGATCACGAAGCGCGCGCCAGACGATTTGGCCAGCGGCACGGCGCCGGCCACCGGATACACCTGGAGGCTCGTGCCGACCGCCAGCAGCAGGTCACACTCCTCCGAGGCCCGCATCGCCCGGTTGATCACAGCCGGGACCAGGGTCTGACCGAACGAAATCGTCGCGCTCTTCAGAATGCCGCCGCAGCCGTCGCAGGGCGGATCGGCTTCGCCGGCGCGCACGCGATCAGAGTACCGGTCCGGCCGCGCCACGCCAGCCGCACTGCATGCAGACGATCTCGCGCATCGTGCCGTGGACTTCGATCACCATGTCGGGCGAATTGCCCGCAAGCTGGTGCAGGCCGTCGATGTTCTGGGTGATGAGTGCGTGCAACCTTCCCCGCCGCTCCAGATCGACGAGCGACAGGTGGCCGGCGTTTGGCCGCGCGTGCCACGCCGGAGATTCGAGACGGTTCAGCCACGCCAGCCGGCGGACCTCCGGATCAGACATGTAATAGTGGATGTTTGACAGCCGCTCGGCCTTCGGATTTCTCGTCCATAGACCTTGCGGCCCGCGGAAGTCGGGGATGCCCGATTCGGTTGAAATGCCGGCGCCCGTCAACGCGACGACCCGCCTCGCCTGGTCAATCCAGCCGCGCACCACGTCAATGTCGTTCACCTCGTCAGTCTACCGTAGCCCACATCCCCGGCCTGTGGACTCCCTATACTGTGTGCGCGTGAACGAGTTGCGCGAGCTCCGGCGGGATGCGAACGTGACACAACAGGATCTGGCCGAAGCGTCGGACAGATCCGTGCGAGAATCTGTCTGCGGTCTGAAATGGCACCCGGTCCAGGAGGAGCAATGCCAACCCGAGCGCGATCGTGGGTCGCCGGTTCGTTCGCCGGCCTTATCGTCCTGTGTTTCGCGGGAACCGGTCTTCGAGCGGAGGATTGGCCGGAGGTCCGCGGCAAAGGACGCCAGGGCGTCTGGACCGAGACCGGCATCCTGGAGCGATTTCCGGAAACGGGCTTGAAGATCCTGTGGCGCACGCCCGTCCGCAGCGGCTTCTCCGGACCCGCAGTCGCCAACGGCCGCGTGTTCGTGATGGACTACCTCGAAAGCCAGCGGATGCGCGGGACGGAACGCGCCGTCGCGCTCGACGAAAAGACCGGCAGGATCCTCTGGACCCGGGAGTGGCAGGTCGCCTATCCCGGGGTCTACCACCCCACCGGCCCCCGGGCCACGCCGACCGTCGACGGCGACCGGGTCTATTTCGCCGGCGCCGACGGCAAGCTGTTCTGCCTGCGCGCGGCGAACGGCGAGGAGGTGTGGAAGAAAGACTTCATGGCCGACTACCACGTCGAGCTCAGCGCGTGGGGCTTCGCCAGCTCGCCGCTCGTCGACGGCAATCGCCTGATCGCCCTGGTCGGCGGTCAGCCGGACGCCAGGGTCGTGGCATTCGACAAGATGACGGGCAAGGAAATCTGGCGCGCGCTCCCGTCGAATACCGAGCCAGGCGTGGCCTCACCTATCATCATCGAGGCTGGCGGCGTGCGGCAGCTGATCATCTATTACGACGGCGCCGTCGCCTCGCTCGATCCGGTGGCGGGAAAGACGTACTGGCAGCAGCCGTATAAGGTTGGGGCAAACATGTCGATCGCCACGCCGGTGCGCAACGGCTCGCTGCTGTTCTTCACGAACTTTTACAACGGATCGCTGATGCTCAGCCTCGACGACAAGAAGCCGGCGGCTACGGTGCTGTGGAGAGGCCAGAGCGACAGTGAAATTCAGACCGATGGGCTCCACGCGGTCAACGGCACACCGATCATCGTCGGAGACCATGTGTATGGCGTTTGCAGCTACGGGCAGTTTCGATGCCTCCGAGCGCAGACCGGCACGCGCGTGTGGGAATCGCAGGCGCTCACCAAGGAGCGCGCCCGCTGGGCATCGGCGTTCATCGTGCGGCACGGCAACCGGCTGTTCATCAACAACGACCGCGGCGAACTGATCATTGTCGCACCGAGCCCGGATGACTACCGGGAGGTCAGTCGAACTCAGTTGATCAAACCGACCACGCTTCCAACCAACCGGCGAGCGTTGGGTGCGCTGAACTGGTCGGAGCCCGCGTACGCCAACAGGCACATCTACGCGCGCAACGATGAAGAGATCATCTGCGCGTCGCTGGCGACCGACGGGAGCTGACGGAGTCAATGACGCGCACCGCGGCGTCCGGGATCGTCGTGGCTGGGATGCTGTCGCTCGTGACGGCCGCTTCCCAGCCGACCGCGCAGCCGGACCGTATCCGCGTCCAGCTTCTGAGCACCGGCGCCGTGTTGTATCTGTTGACGGGCGGCGGCGGCAACAGTCTCGTGCTCGTTCGCGACGAGGGCGTCGTCCTTGTCGACAGCAAGCGACCTGGCGTCAGCCAGGAAGTCGTCGATGCGGTCGCGCTGGTAACCGATCGTCCGATCACCACGATTGTCAACACACACGCCCACCTGGACCACACCGGCGGCAATCTCGATCTGCCGGCCGTCACGAACATCATCGCGCACGAGCACGCCAGGAAGGCCATGGAGAAGATGGATGCCTTCGCCGGGCGCGGGGTGAAGTCTCTGCCGAACAAGATCGTCACGGGCAGGATGTCGTTGTTTGAGGGTCGCGATCGCATCGACTTGTACTATTTCGGGCGCGGCCATACGGACGGAGATCTGGTCGTGGTGCTGCCGGGGCATGGGATTGCATACCTGGGAGATCTGTTCCCGTTGAAGGCGTCCGCGCCAGTCATTGACGTTGCGAATGGAGGAAGCGGCGTCGCCTTCCCGGACACGCTCGACAGAGTGCTCCGCGAGGTCACAGGGGTGACCCGCGTCGTCGCGGGGCACGACCCGGGTCCACCCCCCGGTGCGCCGCGAAGCGCCTTTGGCGAAGTCCAGAGCTGGGACGATCTCGCGCAGTACGCGGCGTTCAATCGTGACTTTCTCGAAGCCGTGCGGAGCGCGATCGCGCAAGGCAAGAGCGCAGCCGAAGCGGCCTCGAGCCTGTCATTGCCCGGCAAGTACGCTCGCTATGACATGCGCAACGCGAGAGCCAACGTCGAGACGATCTACAACGAGTTGATGGGGTCCAACCGAGCGCCACGGTAGGCGACCTCGCGCGCTTCGAGGAAGGGCCACGCCAGACGGTTAATTCTGCAGCGTGCTCTTAGTCATTCGGCGTGCAACGCTCGAGATGAACGTTGAGCGAAAGGAGGCCGAAGTGTTGGAAGGGTCTCCAATCAACGGGGGGGACTGCCGGACCCTCGGGTGGGGAAGAGCGTGAACCCGCGCGCAACCGTCGCATTGACGTCGGCCTCGGCCAGGGCCCCGAAGGCGCCGCACAGCATGTGGTGCGCAACACACGACTTCGCCACCGTGTCCATCGCCGAAAGGACTTCGGGCGCGGCGGGATTCGGGGCGGGCGTCCCGACGCCGAGCGACAGACTCAAATCGTAGGGACCGACCAGGGCACCACCGATACCTGGGACGCTCAGGATCTCTTCAATGTTCGCCACGGCCTCGCGCGTTTCGATCATGACGATGGCGAGCAGCTCCCCGTCCGGGTTGAGCGGCCACACATCGGCGCGTTGCGCATAGTCGAGATCGGGGAGCCCCCAGTACTGCCTCGCCAGGGCCGGTCCCCATCCACGCACTCCAATCGGCTCCCGGTGCTTCGCGCCGCGCTGCGGCGGATAGCGCATCGCGCGCACGAGCTTGAGTGCGTGCGCCGATGTCTCGACGCCCGGCAGGATGATCCCAAAGACGCCGACGTCCAGAAGCTGCTTGACCGCGGAGTTGAATTCCTCGTTTCCCTCCTGGGCAATGCGGACCACAGGGGTCAGTCGGGGCCGGGTCGAGCCCTCCGGCCGGAGGTTGGCAAGCATGGTCTTGAGGTCGCTGGAGTAGGGAATGTCCTTTGGAAACCACCGCGCGCGGCCACCGACGTCGTCCAGGAGAAACGGGTTGTGCTCGATTCCGAAATACACCCAGTGCTCACCATAAAACACAGGTTGTCCACGCTCGAACTGCTCGATGATCTTGTTCAAACGAACCTTGGGTGTCGGACCGCTCTGATGCGCGGACGGACTCGACACGAGCGCGAGGCAGGCTGCTATCAGAGCTCCGGCCCTGCAGGCTAGCCGCCAAATCAAGGCTTCTTGCCCTTTGCGCCGACGGCTTTCTCCTGCGCCCGCGCGCCGCTGAGGATATTTCGCATCGCGTAATTCCCTTCGTGACACGCGTACTCGAAGATCTGCCAGTAGTTCGGATCGTTCTTGCCGGTCACGGCAAAGGTCCAAGGCCTCGTCCACGTTGTCGGATCGTTGACCGTCACCTCAACCCGCACCGTCTCCGGGTCCACGCGCGTGAGACGCTCGGTCAGTTTCCGAGTGGAGCCAGGCGATTTTCGCCACGTCGTCTGGTCGCCCAAGTTGGTCACCTCAATCACGAGGGTGTCGCCCTCCCATCGCGCGCGAGACTCGCCCATCCACCGGGCGACGTTCGACAGAGGAGGGGCAGTGGCTTCGAACGGAATCACGCGTGTTTCGTGCAGGCGCTCGTAGTAGAGCGCAATGTAGTTCTCCGACTGTACGATCTGGAACCCGTTGTTGTATTCACTCGGCAGCCAGGTGTGTGGCAGGCCTCTCGTGATGCACCTGTCCGCCAAGTGCAGGTCTTCAGGACCGTCGAACGGCCCATTGCCGGTGCTCCCACCAGAGTTGATTTCGGTCCCTTTTGGAACAACCCGGCTCTTCGCCGCTGCCGTGTACTCGGGCATGCGACCGTTGGGCGGATCGATCACCAGGGATGTTCGGCGAGAGACGTGCAGGCCCCCTTCATACCAGTGTTCGGGACCCGCTTCCGTGTCGCCCGGCCGCGAGCGGCGGTCGTTCTTGTCGTCCTGATATTTCTTTTTCAGCCGCTGGGCTCGATCGGCGAACTCCTGATCGGTGAGGAGCGCCTTCTCGCCAAGTTCGACGGGCCGTTCAAGGGGAACGCCGATCTCCTCATCTGTCGTCCACACGCCTTGCAGATCCGGGTGTCCCCACGGTGTTCGCGGCACCTTCCACGTCTTCGACCCACCCGTCGCCTGAGATTCCTGGGCCAGCGATCCGCGCGGAGGGAGCGCGACCAGACTCGCTACGACACCGCATGCCACCAACGCTCGATTCAACATCTCTGGACCCCTCACCATGCTTCGTGATCGTTCAATGTAGCCTACGCCGACTTCGAAACAAACGCCAGAAAATCCCCGTGTGGCGATCGCTCCTCAAGGCAATGAATTCAGTTCGGACGGCGGTCGCTACTTCGCCGGGACCCGGCGTCGGAGCTCGTCGAAGAAGTTCAGGACGAACGTGACCGGCGTCGCGCCTGCACTGACGTCGGTGTCGTCTTCGATGACGACGAAGCGCTTTCCGTCTGGGGCCAGGTCGAACCATTGTTCAAGATCCTTCTTTGGTGCCCAGACTCGAGGCTTGTCGGCCTCGAACGTCGTGTCGGTTGCCTTGAACGTCACGATCATCATCCCCTCGGGACCGCGATAGAACAGCTCGCGTCCGCTTCTCGACCAGACCGGGCTGGAGCCGCCACCGTCGAAATCGACCATTTGCGCACCACCGCGTGGAAACGGTTGCACGATACACTTCGTCGCGCCCAGATTCATCTGATTGATAGGCGATGTACCGTCCGTCCGGCGAGATCATGGGTGACGTTTCGTTGAATGGGGTCTTCAGAAATGGCAACGGCTTGCCAACTCGTGGATGGTCACCTTGTGGGCTTTCGAGTGGGAGCAGCCACAAATCGCCTCGAGTGGTTGGGTCGTTGCTATCAAAGGCGAGATAGTCGCCCTTTGGCGAAAACGAACCGGGACTGGGATTCACAAACATGCCTGTCGGAATCGAGGGAGGACATCCCCGGTGCCATCCGACCCCTTCCAAGAAATGCCTACGCCGGATGAAGGCGCAGCGGAGAGGAAGGCGACGTGAGCGCCATCGGGACTCCACACCGGAAACGAATCAAGGTCCGGAGAGGAGGTCAGCCGCGTCCACGCATCCCTGGGCTTTTCGTAAATCCAGACGTCAAGATTTCCCAGCTCGGCGCCTGTCACGGCCAGGCGTCGGCCGTCGGGCGAGAACCGCAACTGAAAGATGTACTGGGACCGTCGTGCGGCAAACTCCTCAACGTGGCCGCCGGCATCGAGCGAGACGAGCCGTTGCTTGAGGGGAGACCCCGCTGCATACACAAGCGTTCCATTTGCCGAGATGTCCAGGCCGACCCCACCACTCGGTACGCGCGTCGTGAACCCAGTGAGGACTGCAGCAGGCGGACCGGTCAGCGCCTGGCGATCGACGTCCATCGCCGCGGCGTAAAGAGTTTGGTTCCGCACGTACAACAGGTGCCCGGTTGGCACGTACCGACCGGAGTAGCCGCCGCGGACGAGCGTCCGTTGCTCGCCCGTCTTCAACGAGAGGATTTCGACCGTGGCTTGATCGAAGTTGCCGATCGACCCGTTTGCTGTGAAGATCACCGCTTGCGCGCCGGGCAGGACTTGTGGCCAGCGGTGCGTGACCGCTCCACCGAGCTTGCTGATCGCTTGGGGCGTGCCGCCCGTGGAAGGTATCCGAAACAGCGGGCCTCGTGCCTCCAAACTGACAACAATGTTGCCGTCGTCTCCCCAGCTTGCGCCGCGAGCGAAAACCACGTCGCACAATTCCACCGCGTTTCCTTCCCGGACCGAGACCTTCTTGAGCTTCCCATTCGGATTAGTGGAGAGGACATCGAAGAACCCGACACTTTGGCCGTCCGGTGAAAAGAAAGGGGCAATGGCACGTTCAGTCCCCGGCAGCACGGTCGCTTGGTCGGTATCGAGGGTCCGCGTAAAGAGCCTGACCGTGCCGCGTGCATCACGCACTCGGTAGACGATTCGCGTCCCGTCGGGAGAGATGATGACGCCAGGACCGTTGATGGGATTAGTGGCCTCGTGTCCCAAATCCACGGGGAACCGTAAGACGGGACCGGCCATCGGTCGTGTCGCACGCCACCAGCCGGTCAGCGCAACGACGGTGACGATGGTCGACGCGGCAGCCGCGATGGTCCAGATGATCGTCAGCCGGGAGCGTGCGGGCGGCACGTGACCGTTTCGTTTGTCGGGTATGTCGAGCTCCGCACGCGCGTCAGCGATATCGCGCACGCGCCGCCTGGGATCCTTTTCGAGACACCGCTCGAGGACTCGTCTCACGCTGCCTGGCGTCGCGGGAGGCAGCGCGTCCCAGTCCGGCTCACGCTCGAGCACCGCGGCGAGGGTGTCGGAGATCGTCGCGCGCTCGAAGGCCGAGTGGCCCGTCAGCATCTCGTAGAGGACGCAGCCAAACGCCCAGATGTCGGTCCGCTTGTCGACCATCTGCCCGCGGGCCTGCTCCGGACTCATGTAAGCTGCCGTTCCGAGGATGACCCCTTCCCGCGTGCCGCCGACCGTCACCGTCGGTGACTGTGTCAGGTCGGCGGTCGCCGCGTCGCCAGATGCCAGCCTTCGCGAGCCCGAAGTCGAGCACCTTCACCACGCCCTCCGGCGTCACCTTGATGTTGGCCGGCTTGAGGTCGCGGTGGACGATGCCCTTCTCGTGCGCCGCGTCGAGCGCCTCGGCCATGTCGCGCGCATACGCCAGCGCGGTCGCGACGGGGAGCGGGCCGCGCGCGATCCGGTCGGCCAGTGTCTCGCCGGGCACAAGCTCCAAGACCAGCGCGGGCACCCCGTCGTGGGTCTCGAGGCCGTAGATGGCGCCGATGTGGGGATGATTCAGCGTGGCCAGGATGCGCGCTTCGCGCTCGAACCGCGCGAGCCGGTCGCGGTCGGCGGTGAACGCCGGCGGCAGGAGCTTGATCGCGACCTCGCGCCCGAGCGTCGTGTCGCGGGCCCGGTACACCTCACCCATCCCGCCCGCGCCCAGCCGGTCGAGAACCTGGTAGCTCCCGAGCCGCTGCCCGAGGAGCGACGGGCGGGCGCCAGACGTGGACTCGGCGAGGGCGGCGGCGACGGCCACCGCGGGCGTGTCCAGAAAGCCGGCCGCCGTGACCGGCTGCGCGAGCAGCGATTCGACGTCGAGCCTCAGACTCTCATCGCCGGCGCAGGCTTCGGCCAGATACGCGCTTCGCTCACCCGGAGCGTGCGCGAGCGCCGCGTGATAGAGCGCTTCGATCCGCCGCCACCGATCAGACGTCATAGCGTCGCGTCGATCTGGGATTATAGGTCCGAACGTCAGCGGTGAGGCGGCTGCCCCTTCGTCGCGAGCCCCTCTCCGGCATCGAACGGCGACGCACGCGCCACCCGTCCGGCGACACGGTTCGCCGCCTCGGGCTCCGAGATTGTCTCAAGCGCGGAGACGCTGGCGGCGGAATCGTCAGCTTCCAGCTGTCAGGCTTCTCAGTTTATCGCGCCGGTAGACAGGCTGTCCTCGAGCAGTGTGGTCCGGACGAGCAGCAGGAGAAGGTCGGAATGTTCCGGCCGCGAAATGAAGACCTTGAGCGCATTTCCTCGCCCGACAAGCGCGCTACCGACCCGAGCCGCGGAACGATGCCACCCAAATGTTGCTTGTCGTTTCGAACAGGTCGGCAACGAATAGACCCTTGACCGCCGCCGAGCCTAACCCGGTAGATCCCCATCTGCGAGCCGCGTCATGAAAATGCGCGATGACGAATGGGGTTTCTCGTGGCTGTCCGCTCTTGCGGATCCAGCCGCAGGCCATACAAGCATCGGAAGCCGTCCGTTTCGAGCAGGACATATAGAAAGGCTTCCGTCCGGTGACAGGCCAGCGGTCCGTTCTGCGCCAGTAGTTGAGAGGATCGGTGTCCAGTGGTCCTTCGATGATGCCAGTGTCCGAATCGTACAGGCGCGAGATATACGTGCCCCGATACGTTGAAGGTCATCCAGCGACCATCCGGCCCGAATTGCAGGCGATCCATCGCTTCGTCGCCTTCGAACAGGAGGACGCGTTTCCCAGTCGCCACGTCCATCCGGCTGAGGCGTCGGCGGCCCTCTTCAGCGACGATGACAAAGCGTCCGTCACGAGTCCATTGTTCCAATTGGCAGCTGCTGCAAATCTGACGCGGAGCGCCCACGCGTCGTCTCCACCACGTAGCCATCGCCAGGGCCGTCGGAGCCGCCAGTGTCGACCTTCGTGACGGTGTACGCGGTCCACCGACCATCGACCGTAATAACTGGATTCAGCGGCGTCCGCGGCGTGGCCGCGAGTTGCCATTCGCGCCCGGTCGTCAGGTCGCGCGCCCACACGCCTCCCGAGGCGAACTCGTACTTGGGAAACACCATCAGGCGCCCATCCTCTGACAGGCTGGCGCGACCGGTTTCCGCAGCATCGTCGCGAAGGTGACGCATCGTGCCCGTAACTTTTCCCGCATTGGCGTCGATCGGCAGCCCAAAGATCTGCTGCGTGACGGTCTGCGCGGCAAACGCGACACGATTCGTGTTCGACACTGACGGCAACACGTCGATGGTCGTTCCGCGCGTCAACCGAACGGGATCGCCAGAGGGCTGGCCCGAGCGCGCGTCCATGGCGATCCGCCAAAGAATGCCGGTGTCGCCGATGTGATCTGCGGCGGAGAACAGCACGCCGCGGTCGTCCCACGCCTGCGGCAGCGGGTACCTGGTTGTCGTCCTGACATCCAGCTGGCGTGCGGCGAGGAGAGGGTAGACGCCGGTCTTGACCGACTGGCCTCCAGTGAGCGGCACCCACCACCAGTCAGCGTCCGCCCCCCGCGCATCACGGCCGAACATCAGCAGGCTTTGACCGTCTGGGGCCCACACCGGATCGCCGGCGCCGAAGACATCCCCCGCCATGCGCATGGGTGCTCCTCCGGCGGCGGGGATTACGTAGACTTCGCGGGCGGCCCCCAGCGAATGAGGCGCCAACCACTGGCCGGTCCAATACGCAATCGATCGGCCGTCCGGAGAGAAGCGTGGCCCGCGACCATCCGATGCGATGAGGCGAGCGTTGCCGCCGAGCGCGGGCGCTAGATAGATACCGGCCGGATTGCGGTCCGAACGAAAGGCTACGACGCTGCCGTCGGGTGATACTGTCGGGGAGCGATCGTGGGCCGGATCGGTCGTGAGCCGAATGGCGGCGCCGCCTGACGTCTGCTGGACGTAGACATCGAGGTTGTCGTCGCCGCTGCGATTCGATGCGTAGGCGACGATTCGCCCGTCAGCGCTGATGCTCGGTTCAGTCGTGAGACCCGAATCGGACGTGAGGCGCGTCATGGATTCCAGCGCGAGCGCCGACTCTGGAGTGCCCCCCCACCAGGCGCTGCTGGCGACGATCACAGCCGCCGCGGTGAGAGCGGCCGCCGTAACGGTCAGAGCTGATCGCGCGCGGAACCGCTTCCGATCCGTCGCGGGGGCCGGAGTCCGCACTGATTCGTCGGCGGCGCTCGCACTCTCGAGATCGAGCACGGCGTCCCCGATGTCGCGCAGCCGACGTCCCACGGGCTTGGTCAGACAGCGTCGAAGGAGCTTGTGGATTGCGGCGTGCGTCGATGAAGGCAGCGCCTGCCAGTCCGGCTCGCGCTCGATAACGGCGGCGAGCGTGTCGGTAAGTGTCGCACCGCCAAAGGCCATCCTTCCGGTCAGCATCTCGTACAGCACGCACCCGAACGCCCAGACGTCGGTCCGCTTGTCCACCGTCTGGCCGCGCGCCTGCTCTGGGCTCATATACGCCGCCGTGCCGAGCACGACACCCTCGCGCGTGCCGCCGACTGTCATCGTCGGCGACTGCGTCAGAGTCGGGCATCGCGGACGTCGCCGGTCGCCGCCTTCGCCAGACCGAAGTCCAGCACCTTCACCACGCCGTCCGGCGTGACCTTGATGTTCGCCGGCTTGAGATCGCGGTGAATGATGCCCTTCTCGTGCGCCGCGTCGAGCGCCTCGGCAATCTGTCGCGCGCATCGCGAGCGCGTTCTGCGAGCGGGATCGGGCCGCTGCGCGATGCGATCGGCCAGGGTCTCGCCCCTCGACCAGTTCCAAGACCAGCGCGCGCACCCCGTCGCGACGTCCTCGAAGCCGTAGATCGCGCCGATGTGCGGATGATTGAGCGAGGCGAGCACCCGCGCTTCGCGCTCGAACCGCGCGCAGCCGCTCGCGATCGGCCGTGAAGACGCGCGGCAGGATCTTGATCGCGACCTCGCGCCCGAGCTTCGTGTCGCGGGCCCGGTACACCTCACCCATCCCGCCCGCGCCCAGCCGGTCGAGAACCTGGTAGCTCCCGAGCCGCTGCCCGAGGAGCGACGGTCGGGCGCCAGACATGGACTCGGCGAGGGCGGCGGCGACTGCCACCGCGGGCGTGTCCAGAAAGCCGGCCGCCGTGACCGGCTGCGCGAGCAGCGATTCGACGTCGAGTCTCAGACGCTCATCCCCGGCGCAGGCTTCGGCCAGATACGCGCCTCGCTCACCTGGAGTGTGCGCGAGCGCCGCGTGATAGAGCGCTTCGATCCGTCGCCACCGATCAGACGTCATAGCGTCGCGTCGATCTGGGATTATAGGTCCGCGTCAGTGGGTCAGCGGGCGTAGATGGCGCCAATCATTTGGAGGCACTCATGGCGATCCGAATTGGGCTGGCGCGAGGGTCCGACAGTCGATGCAAGGCCCCCGGTACTTCAACAGTCCCGAAATCAGGCGATCCACGACGTAGCGCACACTTCGATATTGCGCGTACGGCTTCGAGGAGCGCTTGAAGCGCATGTGATGAGCAATCTCGTTCCGAGTCCTCACGAACGACCCCAATATCGTCATCGGACAGACCGACGTCGACGTGATCGCTGACCATTCGGATTTTGTGTGCAAGGGGCTGACTCGGCAACCCAGTTCAGTTTGGCAGCAACCGTCGTCAGGGCAAGCTCGATCTCAGCTTTCGTGAGCTGCCAGCGGCGGGCGCGCCTCCTCAGCACACAACTTGCCACCCACAATAGAATGCGACGCGAGCCTCAGCGTCGATCAGTGGCGCGGGCGGAAGCGCCACAAGCTTGCGCTCGTCAATAACCCGGCCGTCACGAGCCGTCCATCCGGCGCCCAGCCGGGAGCCAGCATGTCCATATCGAGACCTGAGCCGATGGGCGCGACCGTGCCCGTTCGGGGATCGAGAATGCCGGCGGTCCAGAACCACGAGTCTTTCGATCCAACGCTTACTGCAATGCGGCCATCAGGACCGATGGCGTTAGACGAGAGGGCGTCTAGCGCGATCCGAAAATCACCCGAGACGGGAATCGGTTGCTCCTGATCGCCTGTCAGCTGTACGCGTATGAGCCTCCGCTCGTCTGTCGCGCCAATCGTAACAATCAGATACTGACCGTGTGGATCGACCGCCACGCTGTCCCCCTCGTGAATGCGGCGCGGTTCGCCGTCGTCGGCTAGCATCGCCCAGACGTTTCCCGAGACTACATAGAACAGCGTCTTGCCATCGGGTGACCCGGCGAGTGCGCGCACGGCGTTGGCGTCGAGGTGTGTGAGGCGCCGTTGGATCCGTCCGTCGGCAAGTGAGGCAATCGCGACCCGATGTGTGGCGCCGCTGCCGATGAGAAACGCGACCCGATCGTGACCGATGGCGGCCGCCGGAAAGCTGGTCGCCTCTTGGGTGTCGACGAATGGTTCGGGCTCATGTCCAGGGCTCAGAATCATCAGTTGATGGCGGCCTGCTCTCTGGGCCCCGAGCAGCGCGCGGCCGTCGGGTAGAGCTAGTGCAGAGAACCCTGAGAGGGACGCGTAGAAAGGGCGGAGCACAAGTCGGTCGAGCTTACCTGAAGCCGTGGAGAACGAAATGAGCTCGGGCGTTCGTTCCACTTGGTCCACGTAGAGACTGCCGTCGGCCGTCACATCGATTGCGGCAGGCTTGTTCGTGAGCGTGACGAGCGATCGGATCGAGTCGGAGCCGTCACGCGGCACTTCGACAATGTGAGACAGATCTCCTGAGGGGAGGTTGAACCGAACCCACGCGCCGTCCGGGCTGATAGCGAGCGGCAGCGCCCAATCTCCCTGGGGAAACGCGATCGACGGTCCCAGGCGTCGCGTTCGACCCGACGCCAGATCAATGGCGTACAACGCGCTCCGAGTCGCGGCCGTTTCGAGCGGCCGGCCGAAAAACACCGCCTCTCGGCCGTCCGGAAAAGCCCTGAGGCCGGGCATCGTCATGAAAGCTGGCAGCACCGCGGGCAGCGGCTCGACGCGGTTGGTCTCAGGCCAGAAGTGATACAACTGGAGCAGTCGTGCCGCGTTGCGCCGTGCCACGAGAAGACTGCCGTCCGGCAGCACCTCCGGGCTCATGGCATTTTCGAGCACCAACCGCTCCTCGCCGCCGAGCGCTGGTACGCTGAAGATGCCCTGCGGGACGCCAAAGTACCGGTCGAAGAAGATCCGTGTACTGTCGCGCGACCAGGACACCCCACAAATCGCACCGTGCTCGCGGCTTCGTGTCAGCGTCGTCCAGTTTCCTGAGGCCGGTTTCATGATGGCGACCTGCGTCAAGCCGTCGACCACGGCTTGAAACGCGAGCATCTGGCCGTCGGGCGATACGCGTGGCCCCAATGCGAGCGCTGATCCGCCGAGACGCTCTCCGTCCCATTTCCACGGTGGGGGCTGTCGTTGGGCCTGCCACGAGGTTCCGGCGATGAACACCGTGATCGCGACCAGAGCGCCAACCGCCAGACCGACTGCAGCTCTCGTGCGGCGGCCCATGGCGGTTTTCGACAGCGCGGCTGGTGGGAGAGTGATCGGCTCGGATACCTCATCGAGATCAGCGCGGACGTCGGCGATGTCTCGCAGACGCCGCTGCGGATCTTTTTCAAAGCAACGTGTCAGCAGCCTCTTAATACTGGACGGCGTCGTGGGCAGCGCGTCCCACGTCGGCTCGCGCTCGAGAATTGCCGCGATGGTGTCCGACAGGGTCTCGCCCGCGAATGCGGCGCGTCCCGTCAGCATCTCGTAGAGCACGCAGCCAAATGCCCAGATGTCGGTCCGCTTGTCGACCGACTTCCCGCGTGCCTGTTCCGGGCTCATGTAGGCGGCGGTGCCAAGGATGACGCCCTCACGCGTACCGCCGACTGTCACCGTCGGTGACTGTGTCAGGTCGGCGGTCGCCGCGTCGCCAGATACCACCTTCGCGAGCCCGAAATCGAGCACCTTGACCACGCCCTCCGGCGTCACCTTGATGTTGGCCGGCTTGAGGTCGCGGTGGACGATGCCCTTCTCGTGCGCGGCATCGAGCGCCTCGGCCATGTCGCGCGCATACGCGAGCGCGGTCGCGACGGGGAGCGGGCCGCGCGCGATCCGGTCGGCCAGTGTCTCGCCGAGCACGAGCTCCAAGACCAGCGCGGGCACCCCGTCGTGGGTCTCGAGGCCGTAGATGGCGCCGATGTGTGGATGATTCAGTGTGGCCAGGATGCGCGCTTCGCGCTCGAACCGCGCGAGCCGGTCGCGGTCGGCGGTGAACGCCGGCGGCAAGAGTTTGATCGCGACCTCGCGCCCGAGCGTCGTGTCGCGGGCCCGGTACACCTCACCCATCCCGCCCGCGCCCAACCGGTCGAGAACCTGGTAGTTCCCGAGCCGCTGCCCGAGGAGCGACGGTCGGGCGCCAGACCTGGACTCGGCGAGGTCGGCGGCGACTGCCACCACGGGCGTGTCCAGAAAGCCGGCCGCCGTGACCGGCTGCGCGAGCAGCGATTCGACGTCGAGTCTCAGACGCTCATCGTCGGCGCAGGCTTCGGCCAGATACGCGCCTCGCTCACCCGGAGCGTGCGCGAGCGCCGCGTGATAGAGCGCGTCGATCCGCCGCCACCGATCAGACGTCATAGCGTCGCGTCGATCTGGGATTATATGTCCGCGTCAGCGGTGAGGCGGCTGCCCCTTGGTCGCGAGCCCCTCTCCGGCATCGAACCGGCACCACGGCCTCGGCGTGGACGCCCGTGTCCTCGCACAGGCACGGCCGCGGGTCCCCCCGGCCGTCCCCAGCCTGTTTGTCAGTTCGCCGCGGTCACCATCGTGCGGATCATCGCCGCCTGGGCCGGCGCGAAGTCCGGCACGTCCACGATGCGGCCCTCACAGATTGGAACGCATCAGCCCTGACGGTGCGTGACTGTACTCGGGCAGAATCATGTGGCCGATCTCGTGGGCCAGGACATACCCGAGTGTCCGCGACGGGGCGCTCGAGGTCCGCATCACCTCCCTGATGATGCGACCGTGGAAGCTGTTTATGCGTTCGTAGAAGATGAAGGCCTTCCGGGTCTCTTGGCTGGCCTTCCCCAGCACAGCGCACGGCTGCCGGCCTCAGCCGCTCGGTCATCTCGGCCGTGAGGAGGAGGACGTCGAGGTGCAGAGCTCCGTCCGGCGCTGCCGTCGCCGCGGCGCCACCGGTCCAGACCAGACGGACGCCCGCGCGGGCGTAGGCCTTGGCCGCCGCGGCTTCTGCGTCTGCCAGTTCACTCGCCGGCACCCGGGCGTAAGCCGTCACGTGGAGCACCACGGTCCCGACCGGCGGCGGAGCCGCCATCGCCGAGGGGGCCGCCACCCCGAGGCTGCCCACCACCACCGCCACCGCCAGGTTCGTTCGTGCCATGACGTCTCCCTCCTCGCGACCGGAGGCGGAAAACGCGGCTGAGAACTGGCACCGGGCGAAACCAACGGGAAAATCGCGCTGGACGACGCTTCGCCAGGAGAACAGAATTCACGGATGGCGCCGCACACCGGTCCAGCGACCCGACACGTGACGGGGCTGCTGCAGGCGTGGGGACACGGAGACGAGGCCGCGCTCGACCGGCTGGTGCCGCTCGTCCACGACGAGCTGCACCGGATTGCCCGGCGCTGCATGGCCGGGGAGCGCGCGGGACACAGCCTGCAAGCCACGGCGCTCGTGAACGAGGCCTACCTCCGCCTCATCGACGTGCAGCACGTCAACTGGCAGGACCGCGCGCACTTCCTCGCGATGGGGGCGCGGTTGATGCGCCGGATCCTCGTCGACCACGCCCGATCGAAGCGAAATCAGAAACGCGGTGGCGGGGCCGTGCGGGTGACCTTCGACGAGATGGTGCTGGCCGCCGACGAGCCGGGACCCGATCTGGTCGCGCTGGACGAGGCGCTCGTGGCGTTGGGCAAGGTGGACGAGCGGAAGAGCCGCGTGATCGAGCTGCGCTATTTCGGCGGTCTGACCGTGGAGGAAACGGCGGCGGTGCTGAAGGTGTCGGTCGATACGGTGATGCGCGACTGGAAGCTGGCCAGGGCGTGGCTGCTGCGTGAGCTCAGTCGAACCCCGTGAAGGGCCAGGGAGACCGCCTGCGCCCGGAACTCGTTATCGAACTGCCGGCCAGACTACCTCTTGGCCGGCCCCAACCCCATCGCCCGTCGCCACGCCGCCAACTGCCCCAGGTGATCCATCTCATGCGACGTCATCAGAAACACGATCATGTCGCCGATGGTCGGAAAATGCTTGCGCGTGCCTTCATTCGGATGTGGCGTCGCAAGGGTCGCGGAGTCGGCGGCCTCAACAGCGGCGGTGACCCGGTCGTGCAGCGATTCAAGCATGGAGAGCAGCTCGTCCTTCGAAGGGAACACCGACGGATCACTACTCGGGATGCCGCCCGTCTTGAAAGCCTCTCCCCAACCCTCCGGCAACGACGCATCGTGGCCCAGAGCCTTCAGCAGCCCGACCGATGCGCTCGCGAGGTGACCCAGGCTCCACGCCGGGTGATTGACGACGCCGTGCGGCTGTTGGCACATCTGCTCGGCGGTCAGGTCTCCGACGAGTCTCTTGGCGGCGTTGAAGTTGAAGCCGTACGTAAAAACGACATGTTGCAGCATGTGACTCTCCTCGCGCGAAGGTTTCGTCGCCATTTTGCGGCATAGAGATCGGCAGGACCTCTCCGATTGGCCGGTGAAAGACGGCGTCGGCGCTGTCGTCGAACGGCGTCGGCTCGGCGTTCACGATCACGAAGCGCGCGCCCGACGATTTGGCCAGCGGCACGGCGCCCGCCACCGGATACACCTGCAGGCTCGTGCCGACCGCCAGCAGCAAGTCGCACTCCTCCGAGGCCCGCATCGCCCGGTTGATCACGGCCGGGACCAGAGCCTGGCCGAACGAAATCGTCGCGCTCTTCAGAATGCCGCCGCAGCCGTCGCAGGGCGGATCGGCATCGCCGGCGCGCACGCGATCAAGTACCGGTCCGGCCGGGCCGCGCCAGCCGCACTGCATGCAGACGACCTCGCGCATCGTGCCATGGACTTCGATCACCAGGTCGGCCGAATTGCCCGCAAGCTGGTGCAGGCCGTCGATGTTCTGGGTGATGAGCGCGTGCAGCCTTCCCCGCCGCTCCAGTTCGACCAGCGACAGGTGGCCGGCGTTTGGCCGCGCGTGCCACGCCGGAGACTCGAGACGGTTCAGCCACGCCAGCCGGCGGACTTCCGGATCAGACATGTAATAGTGGATGTTTGACAGCCGCTCGGCCTTCGGATTCCTCGTCCATAGACCTTGCGGCCCGCGGAAGTCGGGGATGCCCGATTCGGTTGAAATGCCGGCGCCCGTCAGCGCGACGACCCTCCTCGCCTGGTCAATCCAGCCGCGCACGACGTCAATGTCGTTCACGCCGTCAGTCTACCGTAACCCACGTCCCCGGCCGGCAGACTCCCTACAGCGAGACTTTCCTTCACGTGCGCCCGTCGCTCACTACCTGGCTTCTCGATGACTCGACACCGAGGCCTTGAGCAGCTCCAGCAGCTCGATCGGCAGCGGAAAGACAATCGTCGAGTTCTTTTCCGCGGCAATTTCGGTGAGCGTCTGCAGGTAGCGCAACGTGATGCTCAAGGGCTGCGACGCAATCACGCCAGCGGCCTGCGCCAGCTTGGCCGACGCGTCCAGCTCGCCTTCGGCGTGAATGATTTTCGCCCGCTTCTCCCGTTCGGCTTCGGCCTGCCGGGCCATCGACCGCTGCATGTCGGCCGGCAGATCGACGTGCTTGACTTCGACGGCCGACACTTTGATCCCCCACGGCTCGGCGTGCTCGTCGAGGATGTGCTGCAGCTGCTGATTCAGCCGATCCCGCTCGGCCAGTAAGTCGTCGAGCTGCGCCTGGCCCAGGACGCTCCTCAGCGTCGTCTGCGCGAGCTGCAGCGTCGCGTATTGGTAGTTCTCGACCTCCACGATGGCTCGCCGGGGATCAACGACCCGATAGTAAAGGACCGCGCTCACCTTCACCGACACGTTGTCGCGGGTGATGACATCCTGCGGCGGCACCTCGAAGGCGACCGTTCGCAGACTGACGCGTACGATGCGGTCGATGGGCGCGAACACCAGAATCACGCCGGGCCCTTTTGGCTGAGGCAGAAGCTTCCCGAGGCGGAAGATGACGCCGCGCTCGTACTCGGCCAGGATCTTGACCGAGCTGATCAGATAGAGCACGACGATGACCACGAAGATCAGGACGGGAGATATCTGCATCACAGGACCTCATTCTTTACGGACCGTCACGGTCAAGCCGTCGACGTCCGTGATCCGAAGACGGTCGCCTTCGGCGATGGGTTCGCGAGCGATTGCCCTCCAGATCTCGCCGTGCGTCGCCACCCGCCCGACCCCTCCTGGCTCGATGGCGGTCAGCGCGTATCCGACCTCACCAATCATGCCCGCGACGCCGGTGAGCGGCTGGCGCCGCTGGGAAGCGACAGCGAGCCGTACGAGAAAGACGGCGATGCCGGCCAGCCCGAATACGAGTGGCAAGACGAGTCGCAGGCTCAACTGGAGCTCGGGCACCGACGAATCCATCAGGATCATCGAACCGAAGAGGAGACTCGCGAGGCCGCCGGCCGTCAGCAGGCCGTAGCTGGTGATCTTGACTTCAAGCATCAACAGCAGCAAACCAAAGAGCATCAACAACAGGCCGGCGTAATTGACCGGGAGGATCTGGAAGGCGAAGAACGCGAGCAGGAGGCAGAGTCCTCCCGCGACACCGGGCAGCACCGCGCCGGGACTCCACAGCTCGATCGTCAGCCCGAGCGTGCCCAGCGTCAGGAGAATGAAGGCGACCTCGGGATGGGCGATGGCGCTGAGCACACGCTGGCGCAGGGTCATCTCGATGGGGACGACCTGAGCGCCCGCGGTCTTCAACACAATCGTCGCGCCGTCGAACCGGGTGACGGTTCGCCCATCCAGCCTTCGCAGCAGCTCGGGAATACCGGAGACCACGAGATCGATGAGTGGTGGCGAGGCGTTGAGCGCCTCCTCCTCGGTAAAGGCGCGGCTGTTGTTCACGGCCTCCTCCGCGAGGGCGACGTTCCGATGACGCTTGTTGGCGAGGGTGCGCGCATACGCGGCCACGTCGGCTGCCGCCTTCTTCGCCATGGTCTCGTCCATCGGCTGGCCGGTGCCCGCCACCGGATGCGCCGCGCCGATGTGCGTGCCAGGCGCCATGGCCGCCACGTCGGCGGCGATCGTGAGGAGGAAGCCGGCCGACGCGGCGCGAGCGCCGGAGGGTCCGATGAAGATCGCGACTGGCGTCTTGCTGGCGAGCATGTGGGTGATGATGTCGCGCGTGGAATCCACGAGGCCGCCCGGCGTGCGGAGGGTGAAGACCACGAGCGCCGCGCCCGCGCGGTCGGCGCGGTCCATGGTCTCGATCATGTAATCGGCGGAGACCGGATGGATGATGCTGTCGACTTCGGCCGAGTAGACGACGGGCGGGGATGTTGCCACGTGGGACTGCGCGATCACCACTCCGGAGGCCGCGACAATCGCCAAGGCACCGGCGAGCCTGCCAACGAGCCCAGTAGTCATATTCGAGGGGAACGCGTCCCTTGGATCGAGGTGATTATGGATCAACGCTGGGCGGGGCATATCGCCGTTTCAGGCGGTCGATGTGCAGATCGCGCATCGGCTGCGTGTCCAGAAATCGATTCAGCGTGTGCACCTGAAATCGGATGCGTTCAGCACGACACCGCTCGCTGACGACGGCGCCTCCGCTCACCACGTTTTGTGCGAGCGCAGGTGGCGCCGAGTTCAGCAGGACGAGATCCACGTCGAACGCGTGGAGCGCTGCGCCAAGGTCGGCCATGAGGTTCAGCCGATACTTCGATGGATTGCGTCGCATGACGGCCGGGTTCACGAGTACGGCCACATCGACGTCGCTCGTCGGGCGCGCACGTCCCGACGAGACCGAACCAAACACGTACCCCGCGAGCACTTCCGGTCTGGATGCGAGCACGCCAGCGACCGCCTCACGGACCACAGCAAGAGAAGGGGTTCCCACGGGTGCTGATTATAGGTCCGTTTGATGAGCCGCGCCGCAGCTCACCACGGCACGCGTGAGTCCGCTCGACGCGCTTACGACAATCCGTTCTCTGAACCCGCGAACGATCTCTTCAACAGCAACGATGAGCCATCACTGCGTCTTGGATGGAGGTACGCTATGCGCGGGCTGATAAACCCGTTTCTTGATGCGCCACCCTTCAGGCGTCTTGACGAACTGGTCGCGGTAAATCCCCCCTCCGGTAATCGTGCTCGGCTTTCCGCTCTCCCCGAGGTTGACCAGCAGCACATACGACGTGCCCGTCGCGCCTTCGCGTGACGACTCGAGCGTGATGTTCGAGTTCACGTGAAAAACGTTTGTCGGCCCCTTGTTATTTCCGGGAGCCGCGGCAAACTCCGACAGCTGCTGCCGACCGACGAGCGTCTTTCCACCCGGTAGCACAAACGTTCCATCGGCCGTGAACGCTCGCGCCCACATCTCGCCGTTCCCGGTGTCGTAGCCGATTGCATAACGGCCGTACAGTTGCTCGATTTCTGCATAGTCGAGCGCGGTCAGCGATCCGCGCGCGCCCGACTGCGACTGGGCCCGCGCGACGGTGAGCACCACCAGCACGGTAACAGCCAGGATTGCGATTCCTTTGCGCATGAGTTGCTCCTTTGCCACACATCTTAGATCGACCTAGATCGATTGCGCTCCTCTCGTCGCCGTTCATACTCGTCACGTTCGATGATCCGCAACGAGCGTACGACGTAGCCGTCTTGAACCGTTGGACAAGATCACCTGTACAGGACGTGCCTGATGGTTCTTCATCTGATCGCGGAGAAATCGACAGGCGCCATAAAAGTCCTGTCGACCGTCACAGGGCCAAGGTCAGGGGTTTTCGGGAACGCCAGCCATTCAGGGTCGCTAAGAAATTTCTCCCAGGATTCATTGGCTTTCTTCCGGTCTTCATGGGCCAGGATGTAGATCAGCGTGTTCTCCGACTTCGGTGAGTCGGTCGGCACCCAGAACCCCACGCCTTTCATCCCGTGCCGTTCCCAAAGCTTCAGCTCCCCCCCTCGAAACCGATCCATCAGCACGTTGAGTTTTTCCTTGTTGGCGACCGTCGCGATCCGGAGCTCGAACACGCGGTTCTTGGGCTGCGCGTTCACAGATGCGCTTCGACCCGCGAGAAATCCGACGCCCAACGCCATGGCGAGGAGACTGCCGGACACGCTGAACTTGTTCACTGCCTTCATGTGAGCTCCTCCATATAGAAGATTCCGCTCGAATGTCGTGCTGCCGTTGCTCCGATAGCACGGAAGCATATACGAGTTGATGCCGATCGTCGCGCGCAGCGCCGAGCGAGGGCGGCGAGCCAGAAGCGTCCCCGGCCAGACGAGCACAGCATCCGGGCGGGCTGTCGCGCCGCGAGGTCGATGTGCTGCGCCTGGCGGCAAAGGGACTCACGACGCGCCAGATCGCGGATCGGCTGTACATCTCGACCAAGACGGCCGATCACCACATTCAGCACATCTACAACAAGATCGGCGTCTCAACGCGAGCCGCCGCCGCGCTGTGGGCCATGGAACATGCTGTCATGCACCTTCCGGCGGGAGGCGCCGTCGCCGGCGCTGCCGGAAGGTAACCGCGATGGGTGTAGGATGTCGCCAAGCCGGGACATCACAATCGGACATGTTTGGATGAACTGTCTCATGTGGAGCACACGACTCATCGTCCCGTTCGCGCTGTCGTTGACTTCCGGCCTGGGGGCTCAGAATCCTCCCGCGCCAGCCGCGATCACGCCGCGACTCGACACGCCGCAGGCGCGGGTCATTGTGGCGACGCTCCAGCCGCGGACGCCATCGATAGTCAAGAACGGACATGCCACGAACCGTGTGCTGATCTATCTCGACAACGGCGTGATGACCCGCACGGAAGGCGACCAGTCGACTCGGATCGAATTCCGCCGTGGCGACGTTCGCTGGCGCCCGGCGAGCGGAGCCTACATCGCCGAAAACACCAGCGATCACCCGATTCGCATTCTCGAGGTCGACCTGAAAGGCCCGCCCGCGGGTCCGGCACCGGTATCCAAACTCGACCCGGTGACCGTGGACGGCAGACACTACAAGGTGGAGTTCGAGAACGAACAGGTGCGCGTCCTCCGCATCCACTACGAGCCGCGCGAGAAGGGGCAGACGCACGAGCACATCCTGAACCGCGTGGTCCTTTACCTCAACGATCAGACAGCCGCGAAGGCGGACGAGGTTCGCATGGCCGGCGCCGCGACACACGCCGAGGAGAATGCCTCCGATCAACCTGCCGACAGAATCGCCGTCGAGCTGAAGTAGCGCCGTTTCAGGGGTAACCCTGAACCCTTGGTGTTCAGCGATTTGCAGCGTGCGTTGGCACCAGAGAAGAAGGCTTCGATCGACTTCGTGGAGTGTGGTGCGACGATGGACGGTTCCGCACGAGTATTAGTTGGCAGGGGGCTTCTTGCGCAGCCGACCGTACAGCAGCTCTTCAACGAACTCGACACATCTGAACTCCACCAGCGAGGCATTCTTCTCCATCCTCCTGTACAGCGGCATGGTGATCTTCCACGGCTGTGTAAAGATTTCTGAATCCTCGATGATCGCTTCATACATCAAGTGATCATTTGTCAGTTTGGTATAGCGTTCGGTGACGTGAAGTTTGTCGCTATGAAAGTTACCCGCGCGATCGAACCATGTTCGGTCATTGAACCCGGTCACATCGATGACCAAGGTCTCGCCCTCCCAACGACCCACTGACTGCCCCATCCACGTATCGACCGGTGGCGGGCCCGGATCCTTGAAGTAAATCGTGCGGACAGCGCCTGCGTACTCGTACATGAACATTGTCGACGTCGGGCTCTGAACAATCTGAAAGGGGTAAGGCATGTAGGTGGCGCGCGGCACACCGGGTAGATAACACTTGATTTCCGGGTCCCGCTCGAGCCAATTCTTCTGGTTGTCGCGCTTCTTCAAGAGCGCTTCGGGTCGGTACGGGATTGATCCGCCTTCGACCACACCGAGACCGCCGGGAACGGACCCGACGGCGCCGAGGGCAACCACTGGCGGAGACGGAATGTTTGTCGTGACGTTGTACGGCTGGTCCTGTCGCAGGGACATCGCCGCCCGCGCGGGGTGGGGCTCGAGATCGAAGTTGGCTTCATTCAGTGCCTGCCAGACGCCGTTCAAATTCGGGCGGTCAGGTTGGGCGCTGGACGGTCGAACCGCCTGGCTGCGCCCGATGGCAGATCCGACGCCAACGGCGAAGACGACGGCAATTGCCCCCAAGCCTCTCAAGGTTTCTTCCGCGGTATCTCTGCACTGTCTACGCAGGTAAAGTTCGCGGCCTCGTCCGTGCTTCCTCTGCCAGACCAGTGGGCCACCGCGGGGTACGGGCAGAGCGGCCGGGTCCGGTCGACGACACCACGAGTCTTGTGCGAAGCGACTATCGTTTTCGGCGCGATGCCGTCCTCCACCCATCGCTCCAGCGCGCCAAGCGCATCAAATTCATTTGGGCCCGGTCCATTTGAGCAGTGCTGCATGCCGGGCACCATGAATAGGCGGTAGAACTCCTGCGTTCGCTCGAGAGAGCCGGTCGAGGACATTACCTGTTCGTAGTAATTGGTACTGCTGAGGGGAGACACACCGGAATCGCTCCAGCCATGATACTGAATCAGTTTGGCCCCTCTGGTCCTGAAGGCTGACAGATTCGGGTCCGTGGCATTGATAGTCGCCGCCAGCTTTCGGTCGGTGATGGGCACGTCCCGGTCATAGTCGAACGTACGAAAGTTCCACTGGGGATCGTTGAACACCATGTACTTGAAGAAGCTGTCCGCATAAACCAATTGGGTCGCTTCGAGTGGCGTCTTGCCAACGATTCTTCCCGCCCATCCGCGTGGACCGTCTTCTCCACCGGGCATGAGGCCCGGAAATATTTGCTCACCCTTCGAGTTGAAACTACCGCGGTAGATCTTCTTGAGCGCCTTCACCTGAGCAGCGGTAAGGCACGTGGCGGCATCCGCGCCAGCGACAGAGCAAGGTGTCCGGTTCAAACTTACAGGACCGAGGTTCATTGAGAATGCCATCACGTATGCCGTCGATCGCATCACATGCATCGATGACGGCCTTGGCAATCAGCGGAATCTTTGAGGCCGGGATATAGGCTTCAGGCTCGCTTAACGTCGCCAGCATGCCCCACAATCGGCCGCCAGCGACCAACCGGGTAAAGGGACTCGTCGGATCACCGGCCACAATCCCGTCGTAGTCGTCGGGGTACCGTTGCGCCTCCATTAATCCCTGCCGTCCACCTCCCGAACAGCCCGTGAAGTACGACAGACGCGGCGCCTTGCCGTAGAACGCATCTGCGATGCCTCTTGCGGCTACGGTCATTTCGTGGGTCGCCCGATATCCCCAATCGACAACGGCGGCAGGGTCACCCGCGGCCCAGCGCGCGTCGAATGATCCGCTCGAATGCCCCAAGTCACTCGAGACGGTTGCATATCCACGCTTCACTCCGGCAGACAGCGCAGCATAACTGATGGTGCCATTCATGCCGCCGTTGCCGACTCCTTGCAGCTTGCCATTCCAGTTATCAGGTAGCGGTAGCCACACCTCCACATTGATGGCGCGGGGAATGACCACCACCACGCGGCAGAAGGAGACATCGATGGAGTCCACATTCGGAGCGTCCGATGCATCCGCTTCGGCTGGACCGAGCTTCGATCCTTTAGGGACGAGTGTTGCCGAGGAAACAGTCGTTCCTGGCACGGTCCCTTTGAACTTGACGAGGCTCTCACACGTGGCCGCCGTCGCCCCCGCGTGCACGAGCAGATTGAAGCCGAATGCGAGGATCATTGACCGAAAAGCGACGCTGAATACGCCATTCGTGTGCATGCCGTCTTCTCCTCTATTCCATCGACAACTGGAGCGGTCGGCGTCCTGGCGGCGGTTGAACGGACGAGGCATCACCTGGCCGATTTCTTGTTTTCGCTTTCAGCACGCTCATGATGGCGTTCAATGCTGAGAATGTTCGGCAGGCCGTAGTTCCCCTCGCTGCATGCGTACTCATATAGCGGCCCTGCAATCCTCCACATCAGATACTCGCCACTCCAAGGCTCGGTCCAGGTTGTCGGATCTTCAACCGTGAACTGGTACCGCAGGGCATTTGCCGCAGCTAATGTAAAGCGCTCAATCACATGGAGCCTGCTATCAGCGCCTCTCGTATGGAGAGCGTCCACCGAGGGACTGGCTGTTCGTCGAATGTTGTACACCCGATCGATGAAGTTCGTGGTGTCCACAACCAGCGTATCGCCTTCCCAGTGTCCGCGTGAATCGCCAAGCCACTGTCGAATTTGCGATGGTAAATGCGGTCGACCGTCGAGTGGAATCACACGCGCGTCGTGGATCAGCTCCTGGTGCAGGACGATGGTCTCTGGCGTCTGCACGATCTCGATGTTCATGTTGTAATTCAACTCCGGCCCGCTCGGGAGCATCGGCGGCCCCTGGTGAACCCACATGATGCAGCGTTCCAGAGCCGTCCGCACCTCTGGTCCCTCCGCAGGCATCGCCGACAGCGGAATCGATCGTTCCATGACTCGTTTCTGCGCCTCTGGCGTCAGCGGGGGCAGTCGTCCATTTGGTGGATTCGTAACAATGGACGTGCGCAGGTCAACCGGAACGTTTGCCGGGTCGTCAGCGATGGCGAGCCAAATGCTGTCATCGTAGTGAACGTCTGCTATTTGGCTCACGCGCTGCGCGGCCCTTCGCTTGCTGAATTCCCGCGCCTCCGCTTCGGTAAAAGACGCCTTGAGACCAAGCTCGGGAGCACGCTCGAGCGGAACGGGCGTGGTCTTGGCCCAAATGCCGTGAAAATCCGGTTTCCCGTCAGCGGTACGCGGTGGCGTCCACGACGCTGCCGCATTGGCGTCTGATCCGCCCTTACTAGTCGGGGTGGACGCCTGTCCGAGAACCGACGCGAGGTGATACGTGATCACCACCAGGACGCCGACCAGAAACAACGCAGAACGCCGTGGTTTGTTGAGCATTATTTCTCTCTCCTTCGTCGGGCGCTATAGGAATGGCCCGGCGGAGCCTGCCTCCTTTGCTTTATCACCAACAGGGGAGATTAGCAGGAGCGGCTCACGCTCGCTATCTCATAGCATCTAACACAGCGCCACTCAGAAACAGTCAAATCGATGGGCCGTGTCTGTAGACGTCACAGCCGTCCGGCGCCGCGCGCCCACTTGTACTTGGCGCCGAGCACGTCCACCGGGATCTCGGTCGAATAGGGGTAGGCCGGAATCCCATGGTCGAAGAGATATTCAGACGCCTCTTCGACCTCCACGTCGCCCGCCAGCGAGACGACGACCGGTTTGTGGATGCCCTTCGCCCGCATTTCCTCGACGATCTCGGCCAGCAGCTTGGCGAAGACCATCGGCGGCGTGACGATGGTGTGCCAGTAGCCGAGGATGAGCGAGTGGATCCGCGGATCCTCGAGCCCGAGCCGGACGGTGTTCTGGTAGGTCTTCGGCGGCTCGCCGCCGGTGATGTCGACCGGGTTGCCGGACGCACCGAATGGCGGGATGAACTTGCTGAACGCCGCATCGAGGTCCGGGCGGAAACGCCATGAGCGACAGTCCGTTGTCCACGACCGCGTCGGACAGCAGCACACCGGAGCCGCCGGCCCCGGTGATGATCACGATGTTGTCGCCCTTGGGCGTCGGCAGGATGGGAAGCGCGCGGGCAAACTCGAGCATCTCGCGCAGGGAGCGCGCGCGAATCACGCCCGACTGCCTGAGCACATCGTCGTAAATCTTGTCGTTGCCCGCGAGCGCGCCGGTGTGCGAGCTGGCCGCCTGGAGCCCAGTGGCGGTCCGTCCGGCCTTGAGCACGACGACGGGCTTCTTCTTCGACACGCGCTTCGCCACTTCGGCAAAGGCGCGGCCGTCCTTCAGGTCCTCACAGTGCTGCACGATGATCTGCGTGTTGTCGTCCTGCTCGAAGAACGTCAGCAGGTCGTCCTCGTCGATATCCGCCTTGTTGCCCAGGCCGACGATGGCCGAGACGCCCATCTTCGCGGAGCGGGAGAAGCCGATGATGGCCATCCCGATGCCGCCCGACTGCGACGACAGCGCCGCGTTGCCCTTGACGTCGTACGCCGTGCAGAACGTCGCGCAGAGGTTGCTCCACGTGTAGTAGAACCCGTAGATGTTCGGGCCCATCAGGCGGACGCCGTACTTGCGGCCGACCTCGACGATCTCCTGCTGTCCCGCGAGATTGCCGGTCTCGGCAAATCCCGAGGGAATGAGGACGGCGCCCGGAATCTTCTTCTCGCCGCACTCGGCCACGCGTCTGAGCCACGAACTTGGCCGGGATCGCGAAGACCGCAACGTCGATGTCGCCCGGAACATCCTTGACGCTCTTGTACGCCTTGCAGTCCCATGATCTCGTCGGCCGACGGATTGATCGGATAGATCTGCCCCTTGTAGCCGCCGTTGATCAGGTTCTTCATCACCGAGTTGCCGATCTTGCCCGTCCTCGGACGAGGCGCCGATGACGGCGACCGCCTTCGGCTTCATGATGCGGTTCATGTCGCGCACGATGTCCTCGTGCTTCGGGCGGTAACGCGCCGGCGCCGGCGAGAAATTGACGACGATCCGGACGTCGGCCGCGATCGCGCCGTCCTTGCTCGCGAAGACCGGGTTCAAGTCCATCTCCGCGATTTCCGGAAAATCGGCGATGAGCTGCGACACGTTCTGGATCATCTGGCGCGAGCGCGTCGCGATTGACCGGATCGGCCCCGCGCACGCCTTTGAGGATCTGCGCGGCGGCGATGCCGTCGAGCATCGACAAGGCGTCGTCCTGGGTCGCGGGCGCAAGACGGAAGGTGATGTCCTTGAGCACTTCGACCAGCACGCCGCCCAGACCGAAGGCGACCAGCTTGCCGAACACGGGATCGGTGACCGCGCCGATGATGACTTCCTGACCGCCGGCGAGCATCTGCTGCACCTGGACGCCGAGCAGGTTGGCCGCGGCGTTGTACTTCCTGGCGTTGGCCATGATGGTGGTCGAAGCCTTTTTCGGCGTCCTCGGCGCTCTTCACGCCGACCAGCACGCCCCCGGCCTCGGTCTTGTGCAGGATCTCCGGCGACACGATCTTGAGCACGACGGGAAAGCCCATGCCGGCGGCGATCGTCGCCGCTTCGGCGGCCGACGTCGCCACGCCTTCCTTGGGAACCGTGATGCCGTACGCCTCACACACGATCTTGCCTTCGGGTGCGGTGAGCGAGGTGCGGCCTTCGGCTTTGACTGTGTCGAGAACACGCCTGACTTCGGTGCGGTCGCTGATCGTCGTTTTCCAGCGTCTTTCGATTCATTTCAGATGACTTTTTCAGCGCGCAGCGCCGCGATCTGATCCGCGCCGATAGCCGAGTTCGGCCAGGATCTCATCGGTGTGCTCACCGAGCAACGGCGAGCGCTTCACGTCGGACGGACTGTCGGACATCTTGATCGGATTGCCGACCGTGAGGTACTTGCCGCGCGTCGGGTGATCGACTTCGACGACGGTGCCGGTCTTGCGCAACGACGGTTCGTCAGCGATCTCCTTCATGGAGAGAATCGGGCCGCACGGAATATCGTGCTCGTTGAGGATGTCCATCGCCTCGAACTTGGTCTTGGTCTTCGTCCACTCTTCGATCTGGCCGAAGATTTCCGATCAGATGCGGCAGCCGCGCCTTCGGCGTGGCGTACCGCGGATCGGTCAACCATTCCTCGTGCCCGATCACCTTGCAGATGGCTTCCCACACCGGCGCCTGGGTGATGAAGTAGATGATACGCGTTGGGGTCGGTTTCCCAGCCCTTGCACTTGAGAATCCATCCTGGCTGCCCGCCACCCGAGGCATTGCCTGCCCGCGGGACGGCGTCGCCGAACATGCCGTTGGGATATTGCGGGTACTCTTCCAGGACGTGCGTCCGCGCCAGCCGCTGCTGATCGCGCAGCTTCACGCGGGAGAGGTTGAGCACGCCGTCCTGCATCGCCGCGAGCACGCGCTGACCGCGGCCGGTCGTGTTGCGCTGGTACAAGGCGGCCACGATGCCCAGCGCAAGATGCAGTCCGGTTCCGCTGTCGCCGATCTGCGCGCCGGTGACGAGCGGCGGGCCGTCGTCGAAGCCGGTCGTAGACGCCGCACCACCGGCACACTGCGCGATGTTCTCGTAGACCTTGCAGTCTTCGTACGGCCCGGGGCCGAAACCCTTGACCGACGCGACAATCATCCGCGGGTTGAGCTCGTTGATGCGCTCCCAGGTGAAACCCATGCGGTCGAGCGCGCCCGGGGCGAAATTCTCCACCAGCACATCGCAGTTCTTGACCAGGGCTTCGAGGATCGCCTTCCCTTTCGGATGCTTGGCGTCGACCGTGATCGAGCGCTTGTTCCCGTTGAGCATCGTGAAGTACAGGCTGTCCACTCCCGGAATGTCGCGCAGCTGGCCGCGCGTGACATCCCCCTCGCCGGCGCGTTCAACCTTGACCACGTCGGCTCCCAACCACGCGAGAAGCTGCGTGCACGTCGGACCCGACTGAACATGCGTGAAGTCGAGGATGCGAACGCCGTCTAGTGCCTTGCCCATCTATGAGGCCCTCTCGAATCGATTCGGTTATTTCTTGCGAACCACGCTTTGCGGGTTGAGTTTGCCGATGCTGCCGCTCTCGGTGCCGGCCGCTGGGTCGATCACCGCGTTGACAAGGGTCGGCCTACCGGAGTCCATGGCCGTGTTCACGGCGCGGCTCAGCTCGTCGGGCGTCGTCACATGAACGCCAACGCCGCCGAATGCTTCCATCATCTTGTCGTAGCGCGCGTCTTTGACGAAGACGGTGGTCGCAACGTCCGAACCGCCAGTGGGATTGACGTCGGTTCCGCGATAGATGCCGTTGTTGTTGAAGACGACGATGCAGACCGGCAGGTTGTACCGGCAAATCGTTTCCACTTCCATGCCGGAGAAACCAAAGGCGCTGTCGCCTTCGACCGCGAGCACGGGTTTACCGGTCTCCACGGCGGCGGCGACGGCAAAGCCCATTCCGATGCCCATGACGCCCCAGGTGCCGACGTCCAGGCGTTTGCGCGGTTGATACATGTCGATGACGCCGCGCGCGAGATCGAGCGTGTTGGCGCCTTCGTTGACGAGGATGGCATCCGGCCGCTCCTTGATGACGGTGCGCAGTGCACCGAGCGCGCCGTGGAAGTCCATCGGCGCCGAATCTCTTCGTCAGCCTCGACGACATCTTGGCGATGTTCGCTTCCTTGCGTCGCATTGATGTCGCCGATCCAGTCAGCCGGTGGGGCCGGCCACGTGCCGTCAATGCCCTCGAGAAGCGCCGACACGCAGGAGCCGATGTCGCCGACCAGCGGCGCGACGATCTCAACGTTGCTGTCCATCTCCTTGGGCTCGATGTCGATCTGGATGAACTTCTTCGATCCAGGCTCACCCCAGGTCTTGCCCTTGCCGTGCGACAGCAGCCAGTTGAGGCGGGCGCCAATCAGCATGACGACGTCGGCGTCCTTCAGCACCGTCGAGCGCGCCGCACCCGCCGACTGCGGATGCGTGTCGGGCAAGAGGCCCTTGGCCATGCTCATCGGCAGGAACGGAATGCCGCTCTTTTCGACCAAGGCGCGGATCTGGTCGTCGGCCTGCGCGTACGCCGCGCCTTTGCCGAGAATAATCAGCGGGCGCTTGGCGCTCTTCAGTACATCGAGCGCACGCGTGACAGCAGCCGGCGCGGGACGCTGGGCAGGTGCCGGGTCGATGACCTTGACGAGTGACTTGGCTCCAGCCTCTGCGTCCATCACCTGAGTGAACAGCTTGGCCGGCAGATCAAGATAGACGCCGCCCGGACGACCAGAAACCGCTGCACGGATCGCGCGCGCCACACCGATGCCGATGTCTGCGGCATGCAGCACGCGGAAGGCCGCCTTGCAGAGGGGCTTGGCGATCGCCAGTTGGTCCATCTCTTCGTAGTCGCCCTGCTGCAAGTCGATGATCTCACGCTCGGACGAGCCGCTGATCAGGATCATCGGAAAGCAGTTGGTCGTGGCATTGGCCAGCGCAGTCAGACCGTTGAGAAAGCCAGGAGCGGACACCGTGAGGCAAATGCCGGGCTTTTTCGTCAGGAAGCCGGCGATGGCCGCGGCGTTGCCGGCGTGCTGCTCGTGCCGGAACGAGATGACGCGCATGCCCGCGGCCTGTGCCAGACGGCCGAAGTCCGTGATCGGGATGCCAGGCACACCGTAGATCGTGTTGATGCCGTTGAGCGTGAGCGCATCGATGACGAGGTGAAAGCCATCCGTCAGCTTCCGCTCTGCTTCGGCTGCATTGGCATCGGCGGCGCGGCTGCGGTCTCTAACATGATGTCCTCCGTCGCCTGGAGCGGAAACTTGGGAGCCATAAGTGCCCCGGCGCGCGTGACGCGCGCCGCGAAAATGCACGGACGACCCGTTCGGTCATCGAGCCTCCCTGGCCCAGGACGCCACCGCCGCCTGCGGCGCGAGGCCAACCACCTCGCGAGCAACGGGCACCTGCATCCGCCGCAGGACGAAGAAGGCGAGCACGGCCGCGGCCAAGTCGAAGGCGATGGCGATACCGAAGACGCCCGCCCAGCCGATCTTCGGCATCGTGAACGTACCGGCGAAGGGCGTCCAGACCTTGGGCACGACGGTAAGGACGATGCCGTACGTGATCAGCACGCCCGCAACCGCGAGCACAATGCCCTTGGCCGTCCGCCCCAGTTCCATGCGAAGCGCCGTGGGAGCGAGGAAGAGCGCGAAAAACACCAGAGCGCCGCCCAGCAGGAGCAGGAGGTCGGCGCGAAAGTCGAAAGCCCTCCCTGCGGCGAGCGCCGACCCGATCGGCACGAAGACGGAGGCGGTGCCCTTGGCCGTATAGAGGAAGCCGTAGTTCGCCGTGGCGTGCTTGCGGCCGAAGAAGTCTCCGCAGATGGCGGGCATGAGGGAGTAGATCTCGCCCCATCCGAAGAAGGTGAAGGCGCTGAAGACGACGAACAACAGCGGGTTCGCAGCGAACCTGATGAGCAGGAAGATGGCCAGCGCCTCCAGGCTGAAAGCCACGGCCATCGTTTTCTCACGGCCGATGCGGTCGGAGACCCAGCCCCAGAAGGGACGGCAGAGCCCGTTCAGCACGCGGTCGGCCGAGAGGGCGAACTGCAGCGCTGGCAGCGTGAACCAGATGAAGGTAATGGGGACCTTATCCACCTTGAAGTCCACGGCCATGGGATTGAGTTGGGCCGTGGCCATCAACCCACCGGTCGCCACCAGCGTCATCATCAAGTACATCGTCCAGAACTGCGGCGTCGAGGCCATCTGGCCGGACGTGAAGTCCACTGCGGATTGGCGCTTCTTCACCATCATCTCGCCGCCCGCAGCCTCGGTCCAGGACGCCGGCAGCCAGCCGGCGGGCGGGGACTTGAGGAACAGTGCCGCGATGACGACGACCGCGCCTTGGATGATGCCCCAGTAGATGAAGGCGTGCTGGTATCCGTCCCTGTTGATCATGTTGGCGATCGGCACCACGGTGAGCGCGGAGCCGGCGCCGAAGCCTGCGGCCGTCAGTCCGGCGGCGAGCCCGCGGTGGTCGGGGAACCACTTCAAGGCGCTGCCGATCGCCGTGCCGTACACCACGCCGGCGCCCAGTCCGGCGATGGCGTAGGCGACATAGAGAGCGGTGATGGACTCCGCGCGTCCGCTTCCAACCCAGCCCAGCCCCGCCAGGACGCCCCCGAGCATGACGAGGAGCTTGGGTCCGAACTTGTCCACGAGCCAGCCCTCGAAGGGCACGAGCCACGTCTCGAGGAGCACGAAGACGGTGAAGGTGACCTGGATAACGGCCAGTTCCTGCCGCAGGTGCGCCATCAGCGGCGGCACGAATAGCGTCCAGCCGTACTGGAAGTTCGCCACCGCCACCATGCTGAGCACGCTGAAAAAAAGGATGAGCCAACGGCTGTCGATGAGAGCCCGGAGCCCCGTTTTCTGCTCAGCCGGAATTGCGGACATCGATACACCTCACTAGTGACAATCTTGTCACTCCGTAGGATTCCCGCCCCCGCCGGTTTGTGGTCGCCAGAGAATACCCGAAATGCGGGCAATTTTCAGAGATCCACCTTGTCGACATCGACCCCGCGGCGGTCGAACGTGCCGTCGAACGCCAGCCGGGTCACCTGCGCGCGCGACTGCATGCGCACGCGCCGCGAGACCTGTCCGGGGCTGCTTGTCGACCGTCCCACTTTGCTTAGGGCAAGCCGAATACCTGAATGGTGTTCGTCGCGATGACTGCCACGTACTGCTTGCCTTTGGCACTGTACGTTATCGGGCTCGCGTTAATGCCTCGAGGCATCGTCACCTTGAACAGCTCGCGGCCGCTCCGGGCATCGAGCGCACAGAATTCACCGGTATCGCTGCCCTGGAACACGACGTCGCCCGCAGTTCCGAGATTCCCCGCGCTACCGATATTGGTATTCGATGGATGTTCGTGCTGCCACACCAGCTCGCCCGAGACGGGGTCGTACGCTGTGACCGTTTCCGTTGCCGGAACACCGTAGTCAAGGTCGCGCTTGGCGATCGTGGCCGAGTGGCCATCTCCCTGGCCTTCCCGCAGCGAGTCTCCCACAACTTTAACGGTAAACGACAAGGCAGCATTCTTGCCCGTCACGTAGAGGAGATTTGTGCGAGGACTGAACGACATCGAGCCAAAACTCGATCCGCCATGCGAGACGATGAATAACTCGTTCAGCGAGTACGGATAGTACATGGGACGGGCGCGTTTGGCCTTTTCGGGGTCCGGAACAATCGGAAACGTCGCACAAAACGGCGTCATCGGCACGCCCTTCGCCGTGTACGGGTAGGGCTGCGTCGGCCACACCTGCTCCCCGGGGACGTCAGTCGTCGTGCGCACCGCAGTCTCGACAATCGGATTGATTGGCTGTCCCGTCTCGCGGTGGAAGAGATACAAAAAGCAGTTCTTCCCGGCCGAGCCGACGCCCTTGACGGTCCGTCCTCCGACGTTGACGTCGAACAGCATAGGCCCGGTCACCAAGTCCCAGTCCCAGAGATCGTGATGAATCGTCTGAAAATACCAGGCCAGTTTTCCCGTATCGAGACGCACCGCGAGAACCGAATTGGTGAAGAGGTTCATCCCATGGCGCGCGGTCCCCTCGTAGTCGGGCGAGGGATTCCCCGCATTGACGTAGATCAACCCCAGATCGGGATCAATGGCTGGCTGATGCCATATCCCGCCGCCGACTCGCTGGCCGCCGATCCAGCTGTCTTTCGCAATCTCCCACCCGTCCTCCCCGGGCGACTGCGGAACCGTACTGAACACCCACTTGACGGCTCCCGTCTTGGCATCCATCGCGGCAAGCAGCCCGCCGGGAATATGCCTCTCGGAGAGGGCCAACCCCACATACAGCATGCCGTTGAGATAGGCGGGCGGGCTCAGCAACCTGTAACCGGCAGCGTCCTTCTTGGGGTATTTGGCCTTCACGATTTCATCCGACACGAGGAGCCGCCCCTTGCTGCCGAACGACTGAAGCGGCTGGCCGCTTTTGGCATCGACCGCGTAGAGAACATTGTTCCCGTACGGTCCGCCGAATGCGTAGATATAGCCGTCGCCGTATGTCGGGCCACGGCCGCCGCCCGGAAACGGAGGGTCGACCTGATAGCTCCACAGCGCTGCGCCGGTAGCCGCATCGACCGCGAAGAGCTTGCTCCCCGCGTTGTAGTACATCACGCCATCGATCACCAACGGAGTCGATTGCCTGATTACGTCGCTGGCGCTGGCGTCTATTGACCACTTTCGTGTCAGCTGACCCACATTCGATGTGTTGATCTGATCGAGCGGTGAGTAACGGCTGTTGCGGAGATCGACGTTATTCGACCGCCAATCACCCGACGTCCCCTTCTGTGCTCGCGTCGGCACGACCAACCACGTACTCATGCCCACGAAACTCAGACACGCTCCAAGTACGCAGAACCGGCACTTCATGAATGTCATGGGAGTTTTAGCCCTCCTGGGTGGGAGACCGTTTGGTGCCATCGGGCCACGGACCGTCGGCTAGTGATAGAAGAGAGCCTTCACCATAGCACACTACACGGGTACACCTCCGGACTGAATGGATTCTCGATGGGCTCGAGCCGACAGGCTTTCACGTCGACGTAGCCGAGATCGTTGGCGTGTCGTGCAGGTGTCGGGATACACAAATTGTGGTATTCCTATCCACAAAGAACACGGCGGGTGGCTCACGAAGCCCGCGAAGAAAGTCAGCTGTCCTAATGACTCGACGGGTTGCTCTCCTGACGGCGCTGATCGTTATCTCGCTCACGGTGTTCCGCCATCAGATTGGCGCCCAGGGCGCTCCTGGGTGGCCTCAATGGGGTGGGCCAGGGCGGAATTTTCACGTTGAATCGGCCACGATCGCTCGCGCATGGCGCGACAGGGGCCCGACCGAATTGTGGCGGCGTCCGGTCGGAGAAGGCTACTCCTCGATTCTCGTCCAGGACAGCACGCTCGTGACGATGTATCGTCGAGGTGACGCGGAAGTGATCATCGCCTTGGATGCCGCGACTGGCGCCACGCGCTGGGAGCATGTGTATGATGCGCCGATCGCCCACAACGGCTATTTTGACGTCTGGCTCAACGCGGCCGGGGCGGGACCTTACTCGACACCGCTCATCGCTGACAACACGGTGTTTGCCGTCGGGGTAAACGGCCAATTTCACGCGCTCGACCTTCGTACGGGAGCGCGCCGCTGGTCGCACGACCTGGTGGCGCTATTCAAACTGCATGAGTACAACGCGTTCGCGTCGAGCCCCATCGCCTACGCAGGAAACGTCCTTCTACCGCTCGGCGGAAGCGGCCGCGGTGTGGTCTCCCTCAAACGCGACACCGGAGCGGTCCTCTGGCAGAGCGATCCCATCGCCTTGGGTCCCGGCTCTCCCATCCTTATTGATGTCAACGGCCGGAAAGAGCTGGTTGTCTGGGGGCAGCAGGAGATCGTGGCGATCGACCCTGACAATGGCCGAATCGAATGGCGCCATCCACATGCGGCTCAGTACGGACTGAACATCAGCACACCGGTTTGGGGTCCCGACAACCGTCTCTTCGTATCGTCTGCCTACGGCGGCGGCAGCCGCATGCTCCGGGTGTCGCGCGTCGACGGCCGCACGACGGCAACAGAACTATGGGCCAATAATCGGATGCGCCTCCACTTCGGCACTGCGCTCAGAATGGGGAACGTCGTCGTCGGCAGCAGCGGGGACTTCGGGCCGGCCTTCATCATGGCCGTGGACGCCGAGACGGGAACCGAGCTCTGGCGCGATCGAAGCTTTGCTCGTGCCCAGATGATTGACGCCAACGGAATGCTGGTCATCGTCGACGAAAGCGGAGACCTCGCGCTGGCGTCAATTACCGACAAGGGTCTTCGCGTTCATGCGCGCAAGGCGATCCTCGCGTCGAACGCATGGACCCCGCCCACCTTGGTCGGGGCAACGCTCTACCTACGGGATCGAAAGGACATCCTTGCGCTGCGTCTGAGCGAGTAACGCGGCCTCGATCCACAACATTGGCGCGCAGGGTTAGCGCAAGATCACGTAAAAGGGCGTGGATGGCAAGATGACAAGTCACGCGGCACGGAGGGCAAGTCGGCGGGGCTTTCTGGCCCAGGTCGCCGGAACGGCGATGGCGGTGGCTGCGGGAGGGCGCTTCGCCGAAGCGGCCCCGCAACGCGGGCGGCTGCGCGTCATCGACGTTCATCAGCATGTCCGTCTGATGCCTGGCTCGCTCGGTGAGACCCTTGCCAATCCCGAGATCGAGCTCAAGACGCGCCTTGCCACCATGGACAGCAATGGCATCGACCAGGCCATCATCATTCCAGGCCATGACTATCTGCGGCCGACCGGGCTGGCCGACACGCGCGCCCTCAACAACGCCATCGCCGTCTACGGTCGCGCCAATCCCACGCGGTTTCCGGCCGCGATCGGCGTCGTCGAGCCGCTCTATGGCGATGCGGGCCTGGGCGAACTGGATCGTATCAAGAGCGAGCTGGGGCTGGCCGGCGTCAGCTTCGATACCCGCTACCAGGGTGTGAACACCGACAGCGCTCTGGTGCGCCGGCTAATCGCCCGAATGGGAAAGCTCGGACTGGTGCCGTACCTCCACACAGTCCCAGAAATCAGCTCCGAAACGCCGTGGCGCATGGCCGCTCTGGCCCGGGATTTCCCCGGCATGCCCATGCTGCTGCTGGATGCCCTTTCCTCGTTCGAGCAGCTCCAGCAGGTGTACTTCGTGGCGGACCTCGCGTCCAATCTGCTGTTCGACACCGGCCAGGTCCTGCTCTTTGACCGGATCCGGCCGTTCATCCGTCGCTTCGGCGCGGAGCGTGTGGTCTTTGGGTCCGACCTCTATTCCCATCCGATAGGCATTCAGCCCCATGTTCTGCCGGGGATCCGGGAAGCGGATCTTGGTGATGCGGAACGATCGCAGATCCTATCCGGCAACATCATGAAGCTGCTCGGGATTTCTTGATCCGCGTCCGGATCGAGAAATGGCAGCAACTTTCTCGCGAAAAAATCCGCGTGCACCACTCTGGACTCGCCCCTTCCGTTACCTGCAGGCGGAGGCAGCGAAGTAGTGCGAGTCCGGATTTTGCCGTCGGCTGGCTGAAGCTCTTGACCCCTAACGTTGCCACAGCGACGCGACGACGTGAGTTCACGGATTCACGGGGTCGTTCGGTTCAGCAGCTGGTTCAGCGTCGGGACGCCCTTGAACACGAACTTCTGCAGCCGGTTGTTGTAGATGTTCCCCTTCGAATCAACGGTGATGTAGTGGTTGGCGCCGGCCGGCGTCGGCAGCGATCCGAGCAGCTGCAGGTCGCGCCGTCTGTAAATCATGATCTTGAAGTTCTGGTTGTCGCCGACGTACAGGAACCGCTGCCCCGGGTCGCTCGAGAACGCGACGGTCGAGGGTGCCCCGAAACCGGCCGATTCCTTGCGCGGTGAGAGCGGCCCCAGCAGCGAGAGGCGGTTTCCGCCACGCACGCCAGGGAGGAACCCGAGGTCGGCCGGCGTATCCGGCTCAACGAAGAGTTCTCTCACGTACCTGCCGTCGCGACGGAATACCTGGATCCGGTTCCGATTGCGGTCGCACACGTACACCAACCCGTCCTTCGAGATGCGGACACAGTGCACGCTGAGGAACTGGGGCGGCGGCGGCGCGCCCGGGAGGTACATCTCCGTCGGGTCGGCAATCAGCCCCTGTTGGTCCGCGAGGAGACGCAAGTCGTTCGGCCGCTTGCCGTATGCGCCCCAGTGCCGCTTGTAAGCGCCGGTGTCCGCATCGAAGACCACGACACGACGATTGACGTACCCATCCGCGACATACACTTCGTTCGTCGCGGGATCGACCGCGAGATCAGTCGGGCTGCCGAGCAGCTTGTGGTCGTTGCTGCCGCTGTTCTTCCACAACTCGCCCAGCTGCAGGAGGAACTTCCCGTCCCGTGAGAACTTGAGCGCCACGTGGCCGTTGCCGGCCACCCAGACGTTGTCCTTGTGATCGACGAAGATGCCGTGCTCGGCGGGCGTCCCGGCTGGCCACATCCGAGAAGGGTTCGGGTTCTCCATCCACTGGTAGCCCTTGCCAGGCCCGCCGAAGGCCTGCGGCAGGAGATTCCCGACCGCGTCGAACGCAAACACACGCGGGAGCGCCGTCCCCTCCGCTTCCGTTTTCCGCGAGGCCGGACTTGGCACCTGAAGGATCCATACATTGTCGCGTGAGTCGGTCGCCACGGACACGCTCGGCCGCCCGTATGCAATCGGACTGAGCTCCGGCAACGATTTCCCTGCCGGCAGCGGGTTCGGCCACGACGGCTCAGTCTCGAAATGAGGCGGAATCGCATCGCCGAGCCCGGACGCGTTCCCCTGTGCCTGCTCGCCAGCAACCCGAGCGGCCGGACCGCGGGCATTCACCAGCGCCGTGAGTCCGCCCAGCAGAACCGCACCTGCCGACCACCGCAATAGCCGTGTCATCTTGTTCTCCTCTCGTCGGCATGCCCAGGAACGCGGTCGCGAACCAATGCACCGGCAAATAGCCGAGGGTTCCGGGCTGTCGCCCCAGCCGTCGAGGAAGCGGCGCCAGCCGACTCGCGAAGGAACTCGGATGGACGCCGCGCGCTGACTAATGTTGATCCAGCGACCCCGACGCCTTGTCCTTCAGGGCACGCAGAGACGCATAGCTGATGACCGCCGCCATGCACATGTACCAAGCAATGGCGGTGGAGCTCCCGTACTTCCGCAGGAGTAGCGCTGCAACGATCGGTGCCGGACCGCCGGCGGTCAGTGATGCGAGTTGGTAACCGAGGGCAGAGCCACTATAACGGACGCGCCCAGGAAAACTTTCAGCGATGAACGCAGCCTGCGGCCCGTACTGGAGGTCGTGCACCGGAAGACTGATCAGAATCGCGAGAAACACGAGCGGCACGCTCTTGGTGTCGAGCATCGCGAAATAGACGAACGGGAACACCATCATGGCGAAGCATCCGATGGCGATGATCCTGCGGCGGCCGTAGACATCGGACAGATGGCCAAAGAGAGGGATGGTGATCAGGGACACCATCGACATGATCATGACGAAGACGAGAATCATTCCACGGCTCAACCCCAGGACAACCGTGCCGTAGGTGATGATGTAGGTCCCGAAGAGGTAGAATGGAATGTGCTGTCCCGTCCGGAGCAGCGCGGACAACACCACCTCCCGCCAGTTGCGACGAAATACCTCGACAAGCGGCGCCTTCTCGATCCGGCCATCGGCCTTCAGTTTGGCGAACACCGGGGATTCGAGAATGCCGAGCCGAATCCACAGGCCGACGCCCACAAGCACGATGCTCAGAAGGAATGGAATCCGCCAGCCCCACGTGAGAAACGCCTCGTCGGACTGAACCGCGGTCATCAATGCCATCGCACCATTCGCCAGCACGTAGCCTGCAGGCGCACCGAATTGTGCGAAGCTGGTGGTAAAGCCGCGGCGCTTCGGATCGGTCCACTCACCCGCCAAGAGCACAGAGCCGCTCCACGCGCCACCAATGCCGAGTCCCTGCAGAATGCGGCCGACCGTCAGCAGCACAGCCCCCCACATGCCGATCACGCTGTAATCCGGCACAAGGCCGATGCCTACCGTCGCGAGACCCATCAGCATCATCGTCGTGACCATGAGAGCCTTTCGGCCCACTCGATCACCATAGTGGCCGAACAACGCGGCGCCAACAGGGCGTGCGGCGAAGCCGACAAAGAAGGTCGTGAAGGAGAGCAGGGTACCCGTGAATGGATCGGAGCGTGGGAAGAATTTCTGAGGAAAGACGGCGGCCGCGGCGACCCCATAGAGGAAGAAGTCGTACCACTCAATGGTCGTACCAATCGCGGACGCTGTTACAGCCCGGACCATCATCCGGCGCCTGTCCAGCGTTTCGACCGCCGGTCCACTCTCCACTGCTGCAGCACGAGAGAGCAGCTTTGACATCCTCTGTCTCCTCAATCTGGAGGCGCCGACCGAGCGTATCCTAACACGCGATTCCGATCATGCCGCAGCAGATGACCGCGTCGCATTGCCGACAGATACCCGCGCCGCCGAGCGCCTACGCGCTTTCCGTTGGCGGCGGCCGTCGCGTACATGGACTTTGCAACGGAGGTCGGAAGCCTTCAGGGTGACTCCGCCACACGTGTTCGAGAGTTTTTTGTCGAGGATTAGTCCGGCATGAGCGTGGTGTGCCAAGCGGCGAAGCGCCAGCGGTCCTGCTGCTTGGCCCACACGTCGGTGAAACGCGCCCGGAAACGTATCGGACCCCTCGGGCTCTTCACCGCGATCTGCGCCACCCCGGTGATGACGACGGTGTTGTCGTAGCGCGCGATACTGACATCGGAGAAATCCATCGTCTCGTATCTGACGCCGGACCGGAGCGCCTCGAAATAGGTCTTCTTCGTGTCCACCCTACCGTTGGTGTGACTGTAGGTCATCTCATCTGTGCAGAGGCTCTCAAGGGTTTTCAGGTCGCCGGCAATCAGAGCGGCCCGGCGCTGGCCTTCGAGCTGCCACACCTCTTCGGCTCCCTTCGGGACGGCCACCTTCGTCTGAAGCGCCGACTCCTGCGCGCGAACCCCGCGCATCCCTACCGCAAGAACACATGCTACGGTCGCCACCAGAATACGTCGCATGGGGTTCGCTCCTTTTGAACCAACGGACCGGCCTACTTGGTTTTGGCTCGTGCTTTCTCGGTGGCCCGCGAGCCGCTGAGGATATTCGCAATGCCGTAGTTCGCCTCGTGGCAGGCGTATTCAACCAGCTCGTATTGACTATCGTCCTTGTCGAAATGGAACATCCCGGTCCAGGGTCTCGTCCACGTCTCGGGATCCTCGATTGTGAATTTGTACTCGAGCACGTTCGGCGCCACACGCGTGAACCGCTCGACCAGCTTTATCTTGGGGCTCGAGCCGCGGAACGAGCTCTTCCCGTTGAAATTCGTCGACTCGACGACGAGGGTGTCGCCTTCCCAGCGGCCCTGCGGCTCGCCCAGCCATGTCGTGAGCGTCGCGCTCCGGCGCTCGCGCGGCTGGGTCGGGACGAGACGCGTCTCGTGCATCATCTCGTTCTGAATCGCGACGAAGCCCGGGCCTTGAACAATCTGCAGTCCGTTGTTATAGACGATCGGTATCATCATCCCGGGAAGACCTCGCGTGATACACCGCACGAAGGTGCTCAGGTCTTCCGGACCGGCCGGCAGCTGGCTCAAGTTCGTATCCTCGTTCCCGGCCGTCTCGCGTCGGATGGTCTCCTGAATTCGTTTCCGGCCGGCTTCCGTGATCGGTGGAATCATGCCGTCGGGCGGGTCAACCACCATCGCCACCTGCGTCGATGGCGCACGCTTCTGGTACTCGAGCGTCGTGTCGCGCCACTCGCGCTCATATCCCCAGATGCTGCCGAGCGTGCCGCGCTCACGCCGGGCCGCGGCTTCTTCGGGCGTGAGAGCCTTGACATTCGCCTGTTCTTTGGGACGCTCGAGCGGAATGCCATGAGCGGTGTTGCCGGAGTACAGACCCTGCAAGTCCGGCTCGCCCCACGGCAACTTTGGCGTGGAATACGGTTCGCGCGCGTCAGTCGTCACGGTGTCACGGCCGCGGTCGCTCTTGACGCCCGCGAAACCCGGTTCGACGACTTCGACGCGGACGTTGTCCGGACCGCTGAGAACCGCGGTCTTCGCGGGCGTGCGGCCGCCTTCGGGCACGCCGGGCTGTTCGACAAACGTGATGTTGCGCTGTCGCAAATCTGCCACGCCTTTGTCGAACTCCTTGACGACGAACGCAACGTGATCGATGGCCCGGTTTCGGGTGCTCGCCGGCGATGTCGTCGCTTCCTGCGGGGATACGAGCAGCCAGACCTCGCCGAACCGCAACCCGCTCTGTCGTCCCTTGAGGCTGGCGGTCTGGCCGCCAAGCGTGGTGCGGTACCAGGTCAACGTCGCATCAGGATTGGCGGCGCTCAGGTGAATGTGATGAAACCCGAGAAGCTCTGGATCTTCCACGAGCTCAATACGGGTCCCCCAGGGATCGAAGATGAAGCCATGCTTGAAGAGCCCTGGCAATTGGCGAATCATCGAGCCGTCCTCGAACCGCTGGAGCCTGACGCCCGTGCCGCGAACGCCCACTTTCTCGAGCTCCGCAACCTTGGCGGAGAGATCGGCGAAGGAAAAGGCGATGTGGTTGACGCCGGTCCCCTGTGTGCTGCCCATCGTCGGCCGGGCGACGAAGAGGAGCTCGATCCGGCCGCACGTCGCAGCATCGGTGCGATCGGCAATCGGCTTACAGCCAAGGTGTTCGCTGTACCAGCGGACACCTTCCGAAGGGCTCGACGTGGTGATCTGTATGTGGTGCACATCGACTTCCGCCGCGCGGACGGCGACCGGTCCCGCCGCCATGACGCCAACGGCAGCCAGGAGGCGTATCGCAACAGAGTTCGTTCTCATGTGAGTTCTCCTCATCACCAAATCCACCTGTCGCGCCCACGTGCGCGACGCCAAACGCGTCCATGACGATTATAGGACCAGACGACCAGCCCCGAACATTCGGGTCAACCTGGCAATTCAACGAGGTTGCGAGCACCGCCCGCCAGGTGTGCGCTACGCCGTCGGCAGCCATCCGCGCCCCCCGCTGACGTGCAGACACCCCGATTCGGCGCTCAATGAGCTGATGAAGTGGTCCGCAGCACTGCCTTACAATAGCTTTCCAGGCGTGCGCCGTCGACGACAATGGCGCGCCGAGGTGCGGTATGGGGCGGGTCCCTGCTTGCCGTTGGGAAACCGTGGCGACCCGCTGTCGCAGGAAACGCGGTGATGAAGCGGTGATGAAGATGTCTGTCATGAAAACAAGGTCGACAGTCGGGCTGTGGTCGCTTTGTCTCGCAATGGGCGTGGCGTGGTTCCTGCCCGCCATGTCGGCGCGACAGGACGACGTCGATGAAGACAGGAAAAGTTCGATTCAGACGGTCTCGACGCGTGCCGGTCGGGTCAGCGGGGGCGACGTACTGGTTGAGATTTCCGGCCTCGAACGAAAAAAACAGCCAACCGACATCAAGGTGAACGGGCGGGATGTTTCAAGCAGTTTCCGTCCTGGGACGCGCCCAAACACGCTCATGGGTCTGGTGACGGGTCTGGAGCTCGGCCGCAATAAGATCTCGGCTGCGGGCGATACGTTGGTTGTCACCAATTATCCGATCAGCGGCCCGATTACATCCGGTCCCCACATCAAGCCGTTCATCTGCGACACGCACCGGTTCCAGCTGCCGGACGGAACACCCTATACGGCGCAGCCGATCGTCGATGATCCGACGTGCTCGGCCCCGACCAAAATCAACTACCTGTACCTGCCTGCTGGGGGGAAGGAGCTCGTCCCGCTGCCGAGCACGTCCAACCTGCCGGCAGACATCGCCACGACGACGACGCTCACCGGCGCAACGGTCGCGTTCATCGTGCGGGTCGAGACGAGCACGATCAACCGCGGCATCTACCAGAGCGCGATCCTGCACGATCCGACGGTCGATCCCGAGCCGACGCCGTTCTCGCCGCCGAAGAGTTGGAACCGGCGGTTGATTGCTGTCCAGGGGTTCGGATGTCCGGGCGGCTGGTATCGCCAAGGACAGAGCATTGGCAACCTCACGATCGGAGGAATGCCGTTCATCCTGCTGCAGCTGTCTCGACTCCGTGAGGGATACGCGCTCTTCAGCAACACGCTGCAGCACCCCTCGAACAATTGCAATGCGGTGCTCTCGGGGGAAACGGCCATGATGAGCAAAGAGCACTTCATCGAGACCTACGGCGAGCCGTACTTTACGGTCAGCGCCGGTGCGTCGGGAGGATCTTACGGCAGCTTCCAACTGGCCGATGCGCTTCCCGGCCTGTTCGACGGAGTGCTCGGCGCGCTGACATTTCCCGACCCGATGTCGATCGCGTTATCAGGAAGCGACGCCCGGCTGCTCGCGACCTACTTTGCGAGTCCGAAGGCTGCAGACCTCTCGCCCGAGCAGAAAGCCGCGATTTCCGGATACAAGCTGTCCGGAGTCGACGGCATGCAGGCGATGGTTGACGCCGCCCGCCAATCAGGCCGCGCCGATCCGGTCACAGGCCGCGTTGTTCCTGGCATACCCGAGTACGGCTCAGGGATACATTCAGTCGTCCCGTCCAGCGGACCGGTACGATCCCAAGACGAATCCTCGGGGTGTCCGCGGCACTGTGTACGACGTGGCCCGGAATATCTACGGGGTCGATCCGAAGACCGGCTTCGCCCTTCGGACATTCGACAACGTCGGGGTGCAATACGGGTTGCAGGCCTTCACCGCCGCCACGATCACGGCGAAGCAGTTTCTCGATCTGAACGAGGCGATCGGCGGTCTCGATCAGGACGCCAACTCGATCAAGGCGCGGTCAGTCGGTGACCGCGGCGCCATGCAGCGCGCCTATCAGAGCGGGCTGCAGTTCGTTGGCAACGGTGGCCTCGCGTCGATCCCGGTCGTGAACGTCACGGGTCGCTACATCGAGGACGGCCGCTACCACTATTTGTGGTTCCATTTCGCCGTGCGAGAGCGCATGACGCGGGCCAACGGCAATACGGCCAATCACGTGAGTTGGCGCGGAAGGACCGACATGGTGCCGTTCGAGCCCACATGGAACCTGCTCGTCAACTGGGTCGACGCAATGAAGAAAGATACCGGCCGAGGCACGATGCGCGAGAAGACCCTGCGCAACAAGCCGTCGAACGCCGTCGATGGCTGTTGGAAGCGCCCAACGGAGTTCATCCCGGAGCCGGCGATGCTCAGCAGCAAAGCAGACACGCCGTGTAGCGCATTGACGCCCGGATGGACGTTCCCGCGCTATGTGGCTGGCGGGCCGCTCGCCGCGGATATTCTCAAATGCCAGCTCAAACGGGTAGATCGCCGGGACTATCCGGCGTCGATGACCGATGAGGAATTCAAGCGTTTGAACACGGTCTTTCCTGAGGGTGTGTGCGACTGGACGAAGAAAGGTATCGGACAGACGACGATGGTGCCGTGGGCCTCGTTCGGGCCGGCCCCGGAGAACCTCGTGTTCAATATCAATGCCCAACGATAGGGGTGCGGTCGTCGAGGCCGAGCGTTACTTGGCAGCCTCGCTGTTTCTCCAGAACCCGGGCTGCACGGAGGATGTTCGGCAACCCATAATTTCCCTCATGACACGCGTACTCCAGGAGCGGTCCCTCGAACCTCGTGATCGGAACCTCCCCCGACCAGGGTCTCGTCCACGTCGCGGGGTCCTCGACCGTGAATTCGTAGCGGATCGCGTCTGAATCAACACGAGTAAAGCGTTCGACCACGTGCAAATCCTCGGTGGCGAACAAATCCTGTCGATTGTTCCGCGTGGCGGCCTTGAAATTGGTCTTCCCGCTGAAGTTAGTCGTGTCGACTACCAGCGTGTCGCCCTCCCAATGGCCGCGTGAGTCTCCGGCCAGCTGTCGGATGTCTTGCGCGAGATGCGGCCGTCCGTCCAGCGGGATGATGCGAACGTCGTGGATCATTTCGTGGAAAATGACCACATGATCACGGGTCTGCAGGATCTGTAAATTGGCATTGTAACTCGGCGGCAGCATCGGCGGTCCCACGTTCAGCCAGGAGATGCAGCGTTCGGCCAGGGTGCGACGCGCGGCACTGTCGGCGGATCCACTCCGCCCGTTCGCATCGGCGCGAGCAGCCTTCTGCTTCTCCGCCTCCGGCGTCAAGGGAGGGACTTTTCCGTCGAGTGGATTGGTAATGAGCGACGTTCGCCTGCTCGCCTCCCTCTTGTAGGCCTCGTCCTGCCAGACAGCGTCGTCGTAGTGAACGGTGTCTCTAGACTGCGCAAGGAATCGATCACGAACCATTTTTGTGTACGCAGCCGCTTCCTCAGCCGTGAAGAATTCCTTCCCGGCCAGCTCGGCGGGCCGTTCCAACGGCGTGGCGGTGTCGTTCGTCCAAATTCCTTGCAGATCAGGTTGGCCGTCCGGCGTACGAGGCGGGGTCCAGGTCCTGTGGACCGTCGATGTAGCGCTCGCACTCTGACCGGAGACCGCTCCTGAGGCCATCGTCAGGACAGCGAGCCCAGCCACGGTAATAGTCAGCATGGTTCGAATTCGCATGTTGTGGCCCCCTGTGAGCACAGAGTGTATATCATTGCGAACACTCGAGCCATCCAGTCCGACCTCTTTTCCATGGGACACGTGACTGGTTGCGACGAGTGGACGCGTCCGGCGGTTTCCGCCTCCCTCCCCCCTATCGGAATACGAGCACCAGGCACGCCCAGCTACTTGATTGGGGAAAAATCGAGCGGGTCGACAAACATCGAATCGACCGTGACTTTACCCAGCGGCTCGCCCTGTTTCGACTGCTCTTTGAACTCAGGATCGTTGATGACCTTCGTCCAAGACTCTGCCGCCTTCTGTCGACTTTCGTGCGCGACGATATAGAAGAACGTGTTCTCCGACCTTGGAGAGTCGGAGGGCACGAAAAAGGCCACTGGCTGAATTCCGATCCGGTTCGGACCTTTTTCGATGAGCGCGGGGCTCGCCGTTTCGACGGTCACGCCGGGCAACCCAGCACCTGTCGCGTCCCGCACGACGCCGGCGATCGCACCGGTCGTGGCCGACTGTGCCCACGCAGTCCCTCCGACAAGCGACGGCACTCTCGGTCTCTAGTGGCATGTCCGCGCGAGAAGTACAGCAGCGTCACGCGGGTGGCCGTGAACGGGGCGCCCCGCCGGGCGCGGAGGCGTCTCCCGTGACGAGCGCGTTTCGCCGAGCACCCGGTGGGGCTGTTCACGGCCAGGACCCGCCTTTGCTGCTGTAGAAATGGCGCGGACAGTCCACTAGGCACTCACCCGAACTGACTCGCGCGCGTGCGAAATGGTGGTCCTGTAGGACCACGATTCGGACGCTTGGATCACAGGCAGCTATTCAGCTTTCTCCAGCGTGTGGTGGGGGGATTGAGCGTTGACTGCTCGACTAAGGAGGAGTAGGGTCTGTCTCACTACCTTCTTCTTCGGAGCCCCTAACCCAGGGTCGTGCGAGACGACAGATGCGGCGCCACGCGTCACTTCGCCGGATGTTCGCCAGCTTGTTCTTGTGAAGGAGATTGACATGCGAACTCGCAATCGTCGAATCGAAACGCTGGCCATCTTGGCATTCGCGTGCCTGCTACTGCCCTCCCGGGCGGCGGCCCAGAGCACGATAGCCGGCCTGGTGACAGACTCCACGGGGGGCGTGCTGCCAGGGGTGACCGTCGAGGCCTCGAGCCCGTCACTAATTGAGAAGGTGCGGACGATCGTCACCAACGCAGACGGCCGCTACAGCCTCGTCGACCTTCGACCTGGCACCTATGTGGTGACCTTCACGCTCGCCGGGTTCAACACGACCAAACGGGAGGGCATCGAAGTGTCCGCGAACGTGACCGTGCCGGTCAACGCCGAGCTGCGGGTCGGCGCCTTGGGTGAGACGATTGTTGTCTCCGGCTCTACGCCGGTGGTCGACATCCAACAGGCCACCCAGCAGCAGGTGCTCTCGCGCGACACGCTCGATGCGCTGCCGACGGCGCGATCCTATCTTTCCGCCGGGGCGATCGTGCCGACCGTCAAGCTGTCGCGCCCCGAAGTCGGCGGCATCAACATCGGGCAGGGCGCGTATCTCTCCGCGCGGGGGAAGAGCTCCGCTGACGATGCCGTGGAAATCGACGGCATGGATGTGCGGAACACGAACGGCGTCAGCCAGTCGGGCTACAACAACTTCGCGATGGTCCAGGACGTGACCTACCAGACGAGCTCCATTGGCGCTGATTCGGGTGCCGGGGGAGTGCGCATCAACATGGTTCCGCGCGAAGGGGGCAATAAGTTCAGGGGCGACTTCTACATCGCCGGTTCCAACACCAATCTCCAGAGCAACAACCTCACGCCGGAGCTGAAGAAATTTCTCCCAACGCCCGACAGTCTCCAGTATCTCGTCGAAGCGACGCCGTCCTTCGGCGGCCCGATTCTCCGCGACAAGCTGTGGTTCTTCGCCTCCGGCCGGTATTTCGAGAACGAGACGCACCCGGCTGGCGCCCACTATCGGGACGGGAGCCCGGCGAATAGCGTCAACTACCTGCACATGCTGTCGGGCCGGCTCACGTTTCAGCCGACCCCGCGCAATAAGTTCACGGCGTACCTCGACAAGTCGTTCAAGGGCCAGGAGGAATCGGTCACCTTCACGCTCGGCGCCGCCAACCCGTCAGGCGTCGAGTGGGAAACAGCGACGACCACCTACAAACCGAAAAACTACCAGATCGGGTATGTGAAGTGGAGCTCGCCGGTCAGCAGCCGGCTGCTGCTCGAGGCGGGCGGCTCGTTAAACCAGTTCAATCTCGATTACAACCAATACCTGCCAGGTGTCCTGAAAGAGCGCGGGACGCCGGAATGGTACGCGAGCGCGATCCGGCAGGATACCGTGCTGGGCACCCTGCGCGGCGCCCCGGCCATCAGCGAGCAGACTGCGTTTCAGCCCCACTACAGCTTCTCTTCATCCGCCTCGTACGTGACCGGATCTCACACGGTCAAGGCGGGCGTTCAGCTGCGGCACATGACGATTGAGAATCAGTCGACCGGTGGCAACGCGGATTTGATCCAGCAGTATCGCAGCGGCGTGCCCAACAACGTGCTGGTGGGGGCGCTGCCCTTCACCGCCGCGTTCCGTTCCGATGAGTACAGCGTCTACGCGATGGACTCATGGACGATGGGGCGCCTGACGATCAACCCCGGCGTCCGGTTCGATCGGTTCACGGGCGGCCCAGAGGCGAGCTCGATGCCGGCGGGGCGTTTCCTGCCGGCGCGGTCGGTCTCGGCGTCGTCGCCGGTGCCCGCATTCAACGACGTCTCGCCGCGCCTGAGCGCCGTCTATGATCTCTTCGGCAACGCGAAAACCGCGCTCAAAGTCAGCGCCAACAAATACCTGCGGCAGTACGCGAGCAACTACTTCTATCCCTACAGCCCGGTCTCGCAGTCCAACGACACGCGCAACTGGTTCGATTGCGATCTGACGCCAGGCACGTCGACCTGTTCGGGGCTGGCGCTTCCCACCAACCGCGATGACATCGCGCAGGACAACGAGCTCGGGCCGAGCACGAACCGGCTCTTCGGGCTGGTGGCCGATCGCCGGGCCGATCCGGACCTCCAGCGCGAGTACAACTGGGACTACTCGGTCGGCGTGCAACATGAGCTGCTGCCGCGCGTCTCGGTCAGCGCCGGCTGGTACTACAGCCGCAACTACAACGCCCAGCGGTCAAAGAACGCGGCCCGCAGCCTCTCGGACTACGTCCCGTTCACGACGACCAACCCACTCGACGGCTCGCCAATCACCATTTTCAACCTCAATCCCGCGAAGCTGGGACTCTCCGACATCGTCGACGGCAATTCGGATATCGACCGGCGCCTCTACAGCGGGTATGAGGCGAGCATCGAGGCGCGCCTGGGCAACGGCGGTAGGGTGCTGGTCGGCTGGTCCGTGGAGAGGATCCGCGAGGTTTCGTGCGATACCGACAACCCGAACCCCGTCGCGGCGGCGCTCGATAACTACCGGACGAACAACACGGGTTTGCGGTTCTGCGACCAGACGGGCGAGCTCTACCAGGAACTGGGCGCGGTGCCCGATATCCCGTTCCGGCACGAGTTCAAGCTGGCCGCCTCACATCCGCTGCCATGGGGGTTTCAGGCAGCCGCCTCGTTCATGAGCTATCCGGGCGCGACGTGCAACTGCCCGGGCGCCATCACCCCTCCGTTGGGAGGCTGGGCCGGACCGCTCAACGTCCTCTGGGCGGTGCCACCCGATGTTTTCCCAGGCGGCCAGCGTACGGAAGCGGTCAACGCTCACCTGATTGCGCCCGGGACCAAGTATTTGAAGCGTTGGAATCAGCTCGATATCAGCGCGAAGCGCAGCTTCAAGTTCGGGCGCTACGACCTCCTGCCGGCCGTCGAGTTCTACAACCTGCTCAACTCGAGCGTCGTGCTGAACGAAATCCAGACGTATGGAACGTCGCTGGGCCGCCCCACGCAGATCATGCAGGGCCGCTTCATGAAGCTCAGCGCGATGCTCAGGTTCTGACGACGGTGTAGAGCAATCGACGGAAGGGTCGCGTGCCCGGATCGCACAGGAGCATCCGGGCACGCGCGACCCTCTGTCATCTTCCCTCTGTCATCACTAACGAGGGCGCGGGCTGCCTCAGACTACGGATTAGCCTTGGTGGCGGCCTGCACGAGGAATGTGAGGATCGCGCCAAGGATTGCGCGAGCCGCAAGCAGCGGCACGATCGCACCACCAATCGAGAGCACGCCAAGACCGATGAGCTGGCGCAGGATCACTGCCGTGCCTGCCGGTGGGCGAAAGGTATTTGCAGGGGTAATTTCCAGATCCACTGCCGCCAAGGTGACTGACGTTTCTCAAAATGTCGCCACGCGCCAATGGGTCGGCTCATCCAGTCCGTATTGCGCCGCCCCCCACGCCACCAGCTCCGTCGATCCGACAGGTGTCGGCGATCCACGACAACGGCTGCCGGCAGGTCCGTTGTGTCGATGACCTCTTGCATGCCTTGTCTATCGGAAGGACCGTGAGATGGCATTACGGTCCCGCCGGGATTCATGAATCATTCTCTATCCCTCTCTCTCGGAGAACCTGCGGCCGGCCAGCCCCTAAGAGGTTGGCCGGCCCGCCTCATCGTTGGAGCGAGGGCAGTCGCAGTCTCCCCTGCTCGGTCGGCGCCTCTCGCCTTACTTGAGTGTCGAGTAGTTGGTGGGTTTGACGAAGACCGACTCGACCTTGATCTGGCCGGGTGAGGTCGCCGTCGAGCGAAGCTTCACCCAATCTGGATCTTCACGGAACTTCGCCCACGACGCCGTCGCCTTTTCCTGGTTCTCGTGCGCCACGATGTAGATGTAGGTGTTCTCGGACTTCGGTGCATCCGCCGCCACGAAGTGTCCGATGTTGGTCATACCCGACTTCGCGAAGAGCTGCGACTCGCCGCCACCCATGCGGCTCACGAGCGCATCGAGGCCAGTCTTGCTCTCGGTGGTGTAGGTCCGGATCTCGAAGACCCTGCTACCTTGGGCAGAGACCGTGGTGTCGCGGCCCGCCAGGAAACCCGCGGCGAACGCGAGCGCCACCACGCCAGTTGTGATTCCGTACTTGATGACCATCCAATCCCTCCAATGAAGTTGACAAGACCTACTTCTTCGCGGCCGTTTCCTTTTCCCTTGCGCGCGCGCCAGCAAGAATCCCGGTCAGACTGTAGTTGCCTTCGTGACATACCGACTCGAAAATCTGATTGGCCTTCTCGTCCTTCTTGCTGAGCGGCACCTCGATCGTCCACGGTCTCGTGAACACCGTCGGATCCTCGATGGTGGCGTGATACATGATGAGATCCGGAGCCAGACGCGTGAACCGCTCGACGAGGTGCAGGTTTTCGCGAGCACCGTAGAAGTTGGTCTGATTCGTAAAATTCGTGGTGTCCACGACCAGCGTCTCGCCCTCCCAGCGCCCCACGGGATCGCCGAGCCACTGCCGCACGCTTGACGGGAGGTGAGGCCGGCCGTCGAGAGGAATCGTCCGGTAGGCGCCGCCGTGAGGTCCGTACTCGTAGTAGATCGACACCGAACCCTGACTCTGAACGATGCGGTGGTGTGCGCCGCCTGCCTCGGCGTGCGTGAACTGGTGGGGAAGCGCGAACCCGCGACACCGGTCGTTTGGCCGGTCCTCCGGCCCCTCGCCGCCGCGCTCATTGTCCTCGAGCACACTCCCCGCCGCGCCGGACCGGCTCATGGCCTTTTCTTCGAGCGCCTTCTTGCGCACCTCAGGCTTGTGCGGGATCTGCCCGTCAGGCGGGTCGATGATGTACGAGGTGCGGCGGGTGCGGATCACCTCCCGTGGGCGGCCGCTAAAGATCGTGTTGTAACCTCCCGTATCGCCTTCCTTCGCCTGTGTGGACTTGGTTCCGCCGACCGAATGATCCTCCCCCGCCCGAATTCGATCGATGGCAGCTTTCACGTCTGCATCGGTCAGGAATTCGCGACCTCCGAACTCTTTCGGACGTTCCATCGCGGTTTCGACATAGCCGCTGCTCCAGATGCCTTGGAGATTCGGATCCCCCCAAGGGGTGCGCTGATTGGTCCACGGCTTCGTGATGCCCATCTTCGATGGGGGTGTCGCGCCTGGAACCTGACCACTCGACACGACCGTGCCCAGGACGATGATCGCCGCCGCTCCACTCAACGTGAGTATTTGATTTCTCATACACGACCTCTCGTCCGCCTCGCGGCTGGACTGAATCGCGAGCGATTCGCGGCAAACGCTTTCTCAGCAAGTCGAAACGCGTGATCGCGGAAGGACGGTTCCACCGTTGAGCCGGCTCATTCTTGTCGAGGTGTATCAATCTCGAGCGTCGATGCGCCCGTAATGTGCAGAAAACATGGCACAAACAGACTGATGGAGTACTACACGCGTTGAACGATGTCAAGGCATGATTCATTCTCCGAACAACCATTTCTTCGCGATGCGCCTCGTTGAAAAACGCCCTGTATTGGACGTGCGTCCGGTGTGCGGCGCGCTTCTCGGCTGCTCGAGCGCAACGGCATGCCACAGCCGGTGTGGCGTGTTTTGGCGCATGTCTGCGCTATCCTGTCGTCTTGATGGCCGACAATCCTGGCGCGCAGCCCACCCCCAGTCCAGTGCATGCCCCTGAGGGTCGACTCGACTCCTGGAAGGAAATTGCCGCGTATCTCGGCCGGGGCATCCGTACCGTACAGCGTTGGGAGCGCGAGGAGGGGCTGCCCGTTCATCGCCTGGCCCACGAAAAGCGCGGCAGCATCTATGCGCGCCGAGAAGAGCTGGCGGCGTGGTGGGAAAGCCGGCGACGTACGCTCTCCGCTCCCCCGACGCCGGATGCCGGTGACGCGCCGGTTGCGCCCGGTCTCGAACGGGTGACGTGGACGTCGGCGCTGACCAACTGGCCGGCGCTCTCGTCCGACGCACGCCTCGTCGCCTATGTCTCGGATGGCGGGCAGGACGGGACGACGCCGCAGATCTGGATCCAGCAGCTGGGCGGTGCCGCCTTGCAGTTGACCAACGGTGAGCGCGAATATTCGCATCTCTCCTTCTCACCGGAAGACACCCGCATCATTTTTACCGCGAGTGACAATTCGGGTCCGAATGTGTACGAGGTGCCGACGCTTGGAGGTGAACCGCGGCTCCTGCAACGAGGCGCGAGCCGCGGCCGGATTTCCCCCGATGGCCTCTGGCTCGCGTCCGTCCCCCACGATGCCGCCGGCATCCGGATCGCCGCCCGAGGCGGCGCCGGCTTTCGAACCGTCGCGCCCGAAATGGTCGATGTGGCGTGCGCGACGTGGTTGCCGGACAGCCGGTCGGTGCTCGTCCATGCCCGTTCGGATCCCGCGGTCGAGGCAGATTGGTGGATTGTGCCGATCGATGGCGGTTCCCCGACCAACACTCGGGTGGTCCAACAGTTCCGAGAGGTAGGAATGTTCACCGTGCCCACGGGTGCGGCGTGGGTGAACGATTCGCTGGTGTTCTCGGCAGCTGGCGCTCAGGGTGTCAATCTCTACAGACAAAGGCTGCTGCCCTCGACGTTCCAGCCAGCCGGTGCGCCGGAGCGGCTTACCGTGGGCAGTGAGGCGTCGTGGCTTCCCACGGCCGCCGCCGGGCGTTTGGCGTATTTCAGCAGCCGGGCCGACGCGAATCTCTGGTCGGTGGCCGTGGATGCAGCGAGTGGCATCGCGCATGGTCCCCTGCGGCGGATGACCCGAGGTCCGTTTCCGCTGGGCTATCTGACGGTCACGAGCGACTTTCGAACGCTCGCTTATTTCTCGTTCCGGCTCCGAAACGGTGAAGTCTTCCTGAGAGATCTCGCGACGGGCTCGGAGAGGGTTCTCGCCGATGGACCCGCTGGCTCGAAGGGGTATCCTGCGATCTCGCCAAGCGGCAGCCTCCTGGCCTACGGCATGAGGATGCCGGGAGGAGGGCGCGCCCTACGGCCCATCTTCGTCACCGGTTTACCCGACGAGACCTGGAGATCCCTGGGGGAGGATTGCGGCGGGCGGCCGCGCGAGTGGGTGGACGAACGCTGGCTCACGATCGAACGGTTTGGGCGCCTCAACTCGATTGCGCTCCTCGACACGGGCTCAGGAGACCAGCATGAGCTGCTGGAGAGCGCCGAACGGTCGGTCAGCAATCCACGGTTGTCGCCGGATCGACGATGGATCGCGTTCGATGCCTCGCGTCGGAGTGAACCGGCCAGCGTATTTGTCGTCCCGTTCGGAGAACAGCCGATTCCAGAGTCAGAGTGGGTGTTGGTTGAACGTTCCGCGAGTCATCCGTTCTGGTCGGCGGACGGGCGCTTCCTGTACTACACACCCACCGACAGAAACCCGTTGGTTCGGAGCGCCGTTCGTGCGCGGCATTTCACCTCCGCATCAGGACTGGTGGAAGGCGAACCGATTGCGGTGTACGCGTCCACCGAAATGCTGATGCCCGCATACCTTCCGGGCACTGCGCCAATCGCCACTCCCGATCAGATCATCCTCGTGCTCGGCGACTTCAGGGGCGACGTCTGGATGATGGAGCTCACATAGGTGCAGGTTGCATGTTTCGTCGGGACTGGACAGTACGCCCAATGGTCTAGAATGGCTGGATGACATTGACCCAGCTATTTCTCGATGAGTTAGAGCGTCGTGTTGCGTGACACGTTGAATCATCTTGCACACCACCGGGGACAGTTGACAGTGTATCTGCGGCTGCTCGATCAGCCGGTGCCCGCGATTTATGGCCCGTCCGCTGACGACCAGCAGTTCGCGTAGCAGGACAACTGACTGATCGAAACACGGCAGCGTCTGTTCGACCGAACGTTCATCCCGAGCCTCGAGTTCACACGCGAACTCGAGTTCAGACGGGAAATGGAGTACCACCAAGCACATCCAGTTCGACGCGAGTACTCGCGTGAGGGTGATGATATGAAATTCTGGTTTGCACGCGTGGTGACGCTTGGGATGGCGGCGATCTGCCTCACGCGTTGGGCAACCCCCGCCACTGTGGTCGCGCAGCAGGTGAAGTCGCAATGGGATGCGATCTATTCAGAACAGCAGGCCGCCCGAGGCCGGGCGCTCTACGTCGAGAACTGTGTGATCTGCCATGCGAGCACTCTTGCGGGCACGGACGCCGCCCCCGCACTGGCGGGCGCCGGGTTCATCGGCAAATGGAACAACAAACCGTTGGACGAGTTATTCGAGTTCATGCAGACCGCGATGCCGGTCCAGAGTCCGGGCGGCCTCAGCCGGCAGCAAAATGCCGACATCCTCGCGTTCATGCTGCAGGCGGGCAAGTTTCCGAGCGGCCAGACGGAATTGTCGCCCGACCGCAATCTGCTCCGCGAAACCTACTTTTTCGCGTCGAAGTCCGGGAGTGCCACGCCACCGGCCGCAGGTCCCGGTGAACCCGCACCGAAACGGGCGGCCCGTGTCGTCGAGCCTGTCCAAGGGGCGGGCAACGGCGGAGGGCGGTTCTACACCGACGTGCAGGCGGAGCGGGGACGACTGCTCTTCAACCGCAACTGCGGCTTCTGTCACTCGGTCGATCCCAAGATCAAGAACGTCCCAAAATCCGGAACGATGGGGGCGTATAACACATTCGGCGGAACGTATCTTGATCAGCGAATGACCCCTGAGCACAAGAAGCTGTACCCAAGCGTCTACTACTTCTTCACGCGATTGGCCCAAATGCCTCCCTACGACACGTACTCCGTCAGTCAACAAAGCAAGGCGGATATCGTGGCGTACATCCTCCAGGCCAACGGATTTCCGCCCGGGCCGAACGAGCTGACGAAAGACACCGAGGCGATGAAATCGATGATGATCGGCGAACCCGGGTTCCAACCGATTTTCAACGGCCGAGATTTCACCGGCATCAAGTTCAGCCTCGGACCCGGTTGCCGGCCCGCTCCTCTCGGATGCGGCAAGACCGAGCCGGGATCGGTTGTCCGGGTGGAGAACGGGGTGATGGTCTGCGCCTGCAACGTGCACGGCATTTGGTACACGGAACAGACGTACCTGAATTTCACGTTGCGGTTCGACTATAAGTTCAAGCGCCCGGCCGATTGGGACGAGACGCGGGACAACGACATCTACCAGGGGCAGGGCGGGTATTTCATGCTCGTGAAGGACGTGACCGAGCGCGGTCTTGGCCAGAAGGGCGTGGGCTTCGATGGTCGGCATTTCGACGTGCTGCACCCTCCCTTTGCCGAAAACGCCATCGAGGACAACGAAGCCAGGCTGCGGGTCAACAAGCCGATCGGCGAATGGAACTCGGTCGAGATCGTCGCAAAGGACGGCGCGGTCAAGGCATTCTTGAATGGCGCGCTCATTTCGACGGTACCCGAACATCCCATCAGGGAACCCGGACACATCGTCTTCCAGATCCAGGGCGCACCAATGTACTGGCGAAATATCCGGATTCGACCGGAGTAGCTGCGCTCGGAGGTTTGAACTCGAACCGCCCATCGAAGGGGCGAAAGGCCAATCATGGGACTGTCGGCAACGTTCGGTAGGGAGTCGAACGGATGACGCGTCCTCAACGAGTCGCCCTCCATTCATGCCGCGCGATCCTGTGCACGCTCGTTCTGTGCATCGGGGCCGTTCACGCACTCGCGCCGCAGCAGCCCCCCCGCTTCGCAGCGGAGATCGCGCGGCTTTCGGAACCGGAAGGCAGCTTCGACACTGACAACCTGATCTCGAACGAACGTGAATACCTCAGCGTCGTCGCCTCGCTCGTCGCTGGCGACGTATCGGGTGGCACCTATCTGGGCGTCGGACCCGATCAGAACTTCTCCTACATCGCCAGAATTCGGCCCACGCGTGCCTACATCATCGACATCCGCCGCGACAACCTCCTCCTCCACCTGCTCTTCAAGGCGCTGTTTGGCCTAAGCACCACACGGGTCGAGTACCTCAGTTACCTCACGGGCCGCGTACCGCCGGCCGACGCTGCTATGTGGACAGAGAAGTCCATTGATCAGATTGTCAGCTATGTCGCTGAGCAAAACGCCGCCGAAGTGAACGGCCTGCGGCGCCGGCTGGACGCTGCGATCGCCGCCTTCGGCGTGCCCCTGTCGGATACGGATTTCCACACCCTCGAGCGTTTTCACGACACGTTCATCCGAGAGGGCCTTGATCTGCGGTTCAGGAGTTTCGGCCGAGCACCGCAGCCCCACTATCCCACCTTGCGCGACCTGCTCGTGGCCACCGACGCGAGCGGCCGCACGTGGAACTACCTGGCCTCCGAGGCGGACTTCGAGTTCTTGAAATCTCTCCAAGCGCACGATGCCATCGTCCCGGTCGTCGGGGATGTGGCGGGCACGCATGCGATGTCGCTCATCGCTGAAGACATTGCCCGACGCGGGGACCGTGTGTCGGCCTTCTACGTGTCGAACGTCGAGACGTACCTGTTTCGCCGCAATCAGTGGCAGCAGTTTCTCGACAACGTCAGACGCTTGCCTCAGGACTCGCGGAGCGTCAAGATTCGATCGATTTTCTCGACTGCCGGTGCGAGCACGTCGGTCGTAGAACCCCTCAACGGCCCGCGTTGAGCTTCCAGTTCCGGCGCCAACGAACCGGCGACTACTGCGTCGCCGCACTTGAGCCCGACAACGGCGAATATCGGACAACGCTCGAAGGCTTGGCGAACACAAATCGAAGGAAGCGGCCGGTCTCGCCGTTCGCGGCATGGATGCGATATCGCCGGCGCATCGTGACCTCCGGTCATGGAAGCCGGAAGTCACTTGACCGCCGCCGCACCGAATGGCATCGTGTGCGGGCGTCCACCTCGTGGGGAACATCCGAGCACAGATCGTAGAGATCGGCGAGCTCAGTCTCGGTTAGAATACGGGTCCGACACACCCTTGCCGTTGAGTCTACGGGCGGATTGAGGGGAGTAGACCATCGATGAAGCGGCCACGGCGTTGGAGCGGGAGACGCGTCAGCGCGAAACCGCTGGAAGACTGGCAGCAATGAAAGGAGAAACCATGACACGAAGTCGCGTACTCATGACGGGACTGGCCCTGCTGGTCACGGCGGGGGTCCTTCAGGCGCAGGTCACGAAGGAGACCGAGACGGTCAAGGGCGCAGCCCAGGTGACCAGCCAACAGATGACGGGAGAAGTCACCTGGGTTCAGGGCAATACGCTCGTCGCCAAGATGACACCGGGAGGCTACTACAGCGTCTTCAACGTGAAGCCAGGTCGGGAGTTCGTGATCGACGGACAGACCAAACACATCGGTGATCTCAGGCCAGGCACTGTCTTGACCGCGACGGTTTCGACAACAACGCGGCCTGTGACGGTCCGCACGACGAGCAACCTCAAGGGTAGAGTGTGGTGGGTCCAGGGCAACTACGTGATCCTGACCCTGGCAAACGGCGAGAACAAAGAGTACAAGGTCCCCGACTCGTTCAAGTTCATCGTGGAGGGCAAACCCGCGTCAGTCTCTGAGTTGAGGCAGGGCATGGAGGTATCGGCCACCAAGATCGTCGAAGAGCCATATACCGAGATGGCGGAGAACATGGTCATCACGGGTAAGTCGCCCAAGTCCAAGTAAAGAAGCTCATCAGCCCATTCGTGCATCAGCTGGGGGCGGCGGTGCCGGCCGCTGCCCCAGCTGTCGTTTTCCGCCGGCGGAAGGCGTGTCGGGAAATGCCAAATGCCGACACGTGCGCGCCACGTTTCGCGACTGCTCACATGCCTGCTCTCGGTGGTGTAGGTCCGGATCGAACTACCGCTTCGATTCGGCCCAAATCGCCTCCGCGTTGGCCTTGATGCGCACTGGGTCCGCGACAAAGCCAGGGAAGGCCGCCGGCACGGTGTAGCCCTTGATGAACACTTCGACCGGCGTGCCCTTCTTCATCGCGTCCTGCGCCGCCGTCACAAACGCCTTGTAGAACTCCGTGTAGGTTCGGAAATCGTTCCACGTCGTCGGCGTGGGCGTGTGGCCTCCCACGACGATATCGACGTTCTTGATCGTCGTGAGCGCACGCTGCAACGTCCTGTTGAACTCGACCGCGGCCCCGCCGCTGTTGACGTTGTCGACGAGCGGCATCTGCGAGCGTGGATACATGTCGCCGGCATGCATCGCCCCGACGGCCGGGAAAACGACGAACGAATCACCGCTCGTGTGACCACGACCGAAATGATACAGGTCGATCCGGTCCTTCCCGCTGAAGAGCGTCAGGCGATCCTTGTAGGTCCGCTTCGGCAGGTACTTCGCGTTGTCGCCCTTGAACGCAGCGCAGTTGGTCACCGGCTCGCACGTCGCCTTGGCCATGTTCGCGCGCGTGCCCTCGTGCGCAACGAACTCGATCGTGGCCGGAAGCTCGTTGTTGCTGCCGGAGTGGTCGTAGTGGGTATGTGTGTTGATGACCGTGGTCACCGGCTTGTCGGTCACCGACTTGATCTGGGCGAGCAGCGACGTGCCCGCGCCTGCCAACATGGTGTCGACCAGTACGACTCCGGAATTGGTCACGAACACGAGGGAGTTGCCACCGGTCCACGTGCTGCGGTCGAAGGTGTCGCCGCCCGAGATCATGTACAGGTTGTCCTTCACGCGCTGAATGTCACGCACGGCGGGCAGCTTGGCTGGCTGCTGCAGGCCGGCGGCGCCCATCGACAGCGCGCCGGTGACGACGAGCGCCACGACAACAACGGATCGATTCATGGAACCTCCAGATTTACTTGGCGATCTTGACGAGCCAATGGGCGGTATTATGCCGTAGAACGCGTCGGCACGTGAGTCTGCTGGATTACAACTCTGCTACTGTGTCGACCTGACCGGCGGCGTCACGCGCTCCCACGTGACGTAGCCCTGCACCAACTGCCCGTCGAGAATCGCGGGCGGCGGCTTCAGGATTACCCGATTGTCGCCGACGAACGTGAGGCGCCGCAGAGCGAGCTGGCCGACCTGCGCTGGGTTGATGGCGCCGACCTGCCGGGTCACTTCGTAGCTCTCTTTGTCACTGACCTCGTACGGCCCGAAGTAGCTGCCGTACGTGTTCAGCGCCTGTCGCGCTTCCTCTGGGGTGGGGTCCGCAGCCGTGTACTTCTTCCGCCCGGAATCCATGACATACACCGCCATGTGCCCTGCGGCCGTGAAGGTGAGAAGTCCCACTCGCGGCGGCTCCGTCCGAACGAGCCTCCCGTCGAAGGTTCGCCGCTCGGTCGAGACCTGCTTCCACAAGCCAATCAGCCGGCGGTGTATTGGTGTCAATGCCGCCAAATCAGGCACACGCTCCCATGTCAACTGCGCCTGGATCCCGTCGGCGTCCCGGGACGGCTTCAGCACCAGCCGATCGCCTGAGAACTGGAAGGAGCTTCGTTGATCCGTGCCGGTGTTGTTCGGATTCAGGCTTGTCTGAATGTGATGCGTCACGACGCCATCCGCGTCGTTGACGCTGAACGTGCCGCAGTACGAGGTGTAGCTGAGCAGGGCCGCCTTTGCTTCGTCGACCGTGGGCTGACCACCGGCAAATTTCTGCCGGCCGCTCTGCATGATGGTCACCCCCATGTAGCCGGCCGCGTCGTAGACGATGAAGCCAGTCGGGTTCGGGCTTCCAAATGCCGGCGGAGCTGGAGGTGACAGGAGCTCGCCGTTCGGCGTGAAGCGCTCGATGGCCATGAGCTTCCACGTTCCAACGAACCGGTTCTTGGCGTCCGCACGGGACGCGGATGGGCGCTTCCCGGCCTGCGGCGACGCGGTTTCCGGCCACGCCCCCAACACTGCGAGCGAACCCAGTAGAATCAAAACTCTGCACATACACTTACGGACGTTCCGGCAGTTCGAAGACGTAGAGCGCATTTCCGCCCTCGGGGAAGTGAATCTCTGGACTCAGGAGACGCGACGGCAGTCGAAAGGTTCCGATACCCGTGGCCACGGCTACGTACTGTTTTCCCTCGATGGCGTACGAGATGGGAAATCCGTGCGGCCCCGTCGCCAGCCGTGTCTGCCAGAGCACCTTGCCGGTCGTGACGTCGAAGGCTTTGAAGAACCGGTTGGCGTCGCCGATGAAGGCGAGGCCGCCTGCGGTTGTCAACGCGCCAGTCGTCAGCATCGCGCGCTGCTCGTGCGTCCACAGCTGTGCTAACGTTTGCACGCTGAACGCGCTCAGCTTGCCGAGATTCCCGTTGCTGCCCGGCATCTCGAAAAATCGGACGTCGGCGCCCAGCCCGCCGCCGCCTTCGGCCATCTCGACGCGCTGGCCTCTCATTTCAAAGCAGCTCTGGTGCAACGGGATGATGAGCGCGTTGGACTCGGGGCTGTACGCCGACGCCGGCCAGTTGTGTCCTCCGTAGTACCCCGGACAGGCCGCAATCCACTCGCCGATCTTCGCCTCGACAATGTCGGACCGATAGCGAAGCCGGCCGGTCTTGGCGTCGAGCGAATCAAACACGTTCTGGAACAGCGTTTCCTTGAACGCCACGAACGCGCCGGTACGCCGATCGAGCTTCCACAGGATGCCGTCCTTGCCAATCGTGAACACCCATTTCTCGTCGCGATCGTCAATCAGGACGCGCTCGAAGACGACGTCCAGGTCGAGCGATTCCGCCGGCACGTGCTGAAAGTACCAGACGATCTTGCCGGTCTTGGGATCGAGCGCCAGCGTGGACGCTGTGTACAAGGCCGCATCGAACGTGGTGAGCCCGCGACTGGCCGCCACCCACGGCTTGGCCTGGGCGGTGCCGATGTAGAACAGATGCAGCTCGGGATCATAGCTGCCAGGGATCCACGTATCGCCGCCCCCACGCAGCTCCGGCGGAAGCTTGCCCCAGCTCGCATTGTTCGGGTCGCCCGGGAGCGCAATCGTGGAGGTCCGCCACAGCTCCTTCCCCGTCTCCGGATCGTGGCCGGTAATGAAGCAGCCTTCTTTCTTGAACCGGTTACACCCATTGATACCGCTGACGACCACACCCGCCGCCACCATCGGCCCAGCCGTCTGCCTGAAGCCCTTCTTCGGATCGGCTTTGTGCGTCTCCCACACCTGGCGACCGCTGCGGGCATCGAGCGCGACGATCCAATTGTCCGCCGTCGCCAGAAAGATCTTGTCTTTGTAGAGGGCCACGGTGCGCGTCTGGCCGCCCGCGCCGCCGCCCGACGCGGAGGCGCGCCGGTATTCCCAAATGAGATCGCCCGTCTTCGCATCAAGCGCCTGAACGATGCTGCCGGGGTTGCTCAGGTACATCACGCCGTCATGGACGAGCGGCGTCACCTGGTTGCTCCCCTCAGTCATGGGCCACACCCAGGCGAGGCGCAGATTCGCCACGTTGTCGCGAGTGATCTGCCCGAGTGGGCTGTAGCCCCGGCCATCGTACGTGCGGCGCCACGTCAGCCAGTCGCCGGGCGGCGGATGCTGCAGCATCTCGTCGGTGACTGGCGTAAAGCTCGTGACCGCTCTGTTGATGAAGGCGTCCTGACCTCGGGAGCCTGCGCCACCTGGTTCGGGGAGCGGCGGCTCTCCGCGTGGCCTCCCCGACTGGTCGGCCACTCGAGAGGCCGCGCCCGCTCCTCCTGCCGTCTCACGCGGAGCGCCGACCGGTTGGCCCCCTCGACCACCGACCAGCACCGCGGCATCGGCGCGCAGCTCCGTGCCGCCCGGCGTGTGGCCGTTCGTTTGCAGAATGTAGGTGACGATGTCGACGTACTGTCGGTCGGTGAGCGCACTCCCGCCCGGCGGCATGTTGTCCTTGATGAACGCGAAGAGCTCGCGGGCCGTTCGACTGCCCCACGCCGTCATGAAGCTCGCGCCCGCGAGCTCGGGGGCAGACGCGCCCTTCAGGTCCTCATTGTGACAATCCGCACAGCGTTGGTCGTACGCCACCTTGCCTCGCGCGGCCTGCGCCGTCGTATACGACCCCTCGGTGGCTTGTTGCGGTGCCGCCATCACGAAACCGAATGTCGACAGCAGCGCACCGCCAGCGACGAGAGTCCACAGCTTGCTTCGCATGGTCAGTTCTCCCAAGAGCATCCGCATGAGCGAATCGACACGAATACGCTCACGTGAGGGTCGTTGCTCGGAACCGCTCGGCGGTCGCGGCGCGACACCACGGTGACACCGCCACACTATTTCAGTATCCAGCCACGAAGCTGTCCGTCTGGGTTCGCTGAGGTGTGAATCTGGATGTAATACCACCCTTTCCTCAGTTCCTCGACCTGCGCAGCCGTGAGGGTCAGCGTGCCGTCCAGCGTGCCGCGCGTCGCCTTCGTCACGTTCAGGTCCCAGACAACTGGACCACGCAGCCCTTTGGGCGCGCGACGCACGTACGCCGCCGTCCCTGGCGAGTTCATGCCCTCGAACGTACCGGTGACCATCAGTTTGTTGCCCTGCATGACTGCCGTAAAGGCGCCCGAGCCCGTCGTCGTCGCCGCGGTCAACGGCGTGATCGGAAGCGGCGAAAGCCTCCCCTTGAACGTTTCGCCACCTTGCGCGTTCGCCACATTCTGAGCGCTCGCGGCCCCGCCAACCGCGGGAGGCTCCGCCGCCAGCGCCATAGCGTTGCGGGGTATTGGGCCAGATAACGCCGCTCCCATGCCAATCGGCAGAACGATTGTCAGCATGGCGCTTGTGATAGTTCGCATCGTCATCTCTCCGCGCCGAAATGCAGCGGGCCAACTTCGCATCACTTCATATATCACGTCGCGCAACCTTCATGCTCAGCGCATTCCGGAAGCGAGTGTCCCGTCCCGATGGAAACGGAAACAAGTGGCGACGCCGCTTCGTGCGCCAGCGATTGGACGATCTGTATGGACGACCCGCGGCCGGGGGTACCGCGGAAGCAGGAGAGTTCGACCCTGACCCTCCTCGACAGCCAACAGGTCTGGCGATCCGTACGACGTCTCGCCGGCCGAGTTGGCAGGGTCAATAACCTGGTGCGGAGCGCTAGGGCAACGCAAACACCATCAGGGTGTTGCCGCCGCGCGGGTTGCGCAGCTCCGGTATCAGAGCCGCAGGCGCTTTAGTGGTCCACGTCGACCCCGCGATTGATCCACCCGCCACAAACGCAACGTACTGCTTGCCGTCGATGGCATACGTGATCGGACTGCCGTTGGCCATTGTCGGCAGCCGCGACTGCCACAACTCGGTGCCATTTCGCGCGTCGTATGCAAACGCGTAACGGTCCCAGCTTCCGATGAACACCAGGCCGCCTGCCGTCGTCAGCGCAGAGGTGTTGTACGGCGCTCGTCGACGCTGCCGCCAGACCTGCTTTCCCGTTCGAATATCAACGGAGACGACCTCTCCCATCTGGTCGGGGCTCTTGGGATGAAAGTGATATTTGAGGACCTCCACCGGACCCACGCCGCCACCGCCTGGGCGACGCTCCATCGGTTTGAAGATCGCCGTCTGGCAATACAAGTTAGCCGGCACGATCAGCGCTCCTGTGGCCGGAACGTACGCCATGGCGCGGAGGTTCTTGACGCCACCCGTCGTCGGACACATGTAGAATTCCTTACCCAGTTCTTGGAGCATGCCGGGCTTGTAACTGGTCTTGCCGGTTTTGGGATCGACGTCGACCAGCGTCTGATACCCGAGATCAGTGGCTCGCACGAAGCGGCCGGTCGTGCGATCGAGTTCCCACAGAATCCCAAGCTTGCCCATGCTGAATACGGAGCTTTTCCCGTCGAAATCGATGAGGATCCGCTCGAACGTTTCGTCCATGTCGTGGGATTCGCGCGGGATATGCTGGAAGTACCACTGGACCTTCCCGGATTTCGGATCGATCGCCAGCGTTGAGTTCGTATACAACGCCTCGCCGTCGTTACCGCGTGCCAGTGCGTGCCACGGCTTGGCCTGAGCGGTTCCCCAGTACACGATTTTCCTGACGGGGTCGTAACTGCCGGGAATCCAGGCGTCTCCACCCGCCCGGTACATGAGCGGCAGGCCGCTCCAGGTATCTCCACCGGGCTCACCTGGCCGGGCAACCGTGGACGTCCGCCACAGTTCCCGCCCCGTCCGACCATCAACGGCCACGATGTAGCAGGTGTCGTCGGCAAACGTGCCGCACCCCATCAGCCCTGCGATGACAACACCATCGGCCACAATCGGCCCGCTGGTGAATCGGAATCGTTTGTCATGGCCACGGATTTCGGTGTCCCATCGCACCGCCCCCGTCCGCGCGTCCAGGCCGACGATATGGGCATCTCCCGTATTGAGGTACACGAGATCCTGGTAAATCGCGAGGGTCCGCATCTGCGCCAAGGGGTCCTCGCCTGGGCGCCGGTACTCCCACCGGAGCTCACCCGTGCGGGCGTCGAGCGCGTGGACCACATTGCCGGGGCTGGCAACGTACACGACGCCGTTGTGCACCAGCGGCGTCGTTTGCGAAGCCCCGGCGTCCATCCCCCAAGACCACTCCAGCTTGAGACCCCGCACATTCTGGACGTTGATCTGGTCGAGTGGGCTGTAGCCCTGCCCGTCGAGTGTCCGTCGCCAACTCAACCACTCGGACGGATCCGGGTTGGCGAGCATGGCGTCCGTGACCGGCACCCCTTTGTCCACGGGCGCAAGCAGCACGGTTCCGCTCCCGGCTTCCGCTGCTCTCGGAGCGGCTGCCGACTGTGGCGATACTCCCTGCTCTACGCCGAGCCCTCGCAGATACCCGGCCACAGCCGACAGCGCCGCATCGCTGATCCGGGCGCTGGAGATCGCGGGCATTTGGCCGCCGCCTTGGCGAACAATCGCGAGCAGCCTCGCGTTGTCGTAGGAAAGCGGTACGAGGGCAGGTCCCGACCCTCCCTCGCCTCGGTTCCCATGGCAGACGGCGCAATTCGCCTCAAAGGCCTGCTTTCCGATGCCTTCCTGGGCGCCTCCCGTGATGGGTATCACGAACAGGGCGAGAAGACCCGCAGTCGGAGCGAACACGGCTGCAACGCTCATCAAACTCTTGGACGCGGTGCGGAGCGACATCAGTACACCTCAGTCACGACCAAATACCAACCGTTTCCTTCTCGTGCGCGCGCCCCGTGAGAATGCCACTGAACAATATTGGAATCAAGTCAGAAGACGGCTGATTTCGATCGCGTCCGAAATGTCGCGCCGAACACACACTTGAAAAAGTGACCGGTCGCGCGGGCGAGCGCCACAACTGCCGCTAGCCTACGCGGATTTCGGAACAAACGCCAGAAAACGGCGCGGATTGTCATCCCCACTCGACATGTTGGAGCTCCCGAGAATTTGCCGTAACATGCGCATGCGCGGGGCCGTTCAAGGTTCCTTGCAGATGGGCCTTCGCGGTCACAGCATGGTGGCAAGGAGGTTTACGATGATGAAGACGAAGATAAGCTCCATCGCGACCGTGGCTGCTCTGGCCTGTTTGCTGGCGAACCTTCCGCTTCTGTCACCACGTGTCAGTGGCCAAAGCAACCCGAATCGCAAGGACACGGCACGTCCTCCGGCCGCGAGCGGCGTCCCTCGCACGAGCTTCGGAAAGCCGGATTTAGAAGGAATCTGGGACTTCGCGACGATCACCCCGTTCGAACGTCCTGCGCATTTCGCGGGCAAGGAGTTTCTCACCGAGGCGGAGGCGAAACAACTGGAAGAACGGGCGAGGCCCCCCGAGCCGGGCGGTGATGAGACGGCAACCGGGACCTACAACCGGTGGTGGACCGAATACGGGACGCGCGTCGTGAAGACCAGACGTACGTCGCTCATCGTGGATCCTCCCGACGGGAAGCTGCCGGCGCTCACCGCCGAGGCGCAGAAAAGCCTGGAAATGCGCCGGCGGGCCAGGGAGCGGCTCGATGGGCCCGAGGACCTCAACCTCTCCGAGCGCTGCCTCATTGGATCCAATGCCGGCCCTCCACTCCGGCCAAGCGCATACAACAACAAGGTTCAAGTCTTCCAGACGCAGGACACCGTCGCGATTCTCACCGAGATGATTCACGAGGCGCGGATCGTCCCCTTGGATGGGCGCCCGCCGCTGCCGAAGTCGATCGAACAGTGGAAGGGGGATTCGCGGGGTCGATGGGAAGGCGACACATTGGTGGTCGAAACGCGAAACTTTCCGTCGACGCCCACGTTTCTTGATAACCGCGTCCGCGACCTCCCTCGTGATGGGAACCTCCACTTGATTGAGCGGTTCAAGCGGCTGAATGCTGACACCCTCAACTATGAATTCACCGTGATCGATCCGACCGTGTGGACCAGGCCATGGTCCGCGAGTTTTACGCTGGCGAGGCTGCCCGAGTTGATGTTCGAGTTCGCCTGCCACGAGGGAAATTACTCGATCGCGAACATGCTGAGAGGAGCACGCGCCGAGGAGAAACGTTAGGACCGCTTCTACTGGACTCTTACCGTCACATCCTGAGCGGTCTCGAAGCCGCCGTCGTGTGCCAGCACACGGACGACGTATGTGCCGGGCTCGCCAAATGTTGCCTTCACCGTGTGCTTTCCGTCCGGCGGGAGCGGCGGAGCCACCCATCCCGGGGTATAAGGCGAATTCCCACCCTCGTGGGAGAAATCCCCATTCGGCTTGAACTGCTCCGGCGCAAAGGTCACCTTGTCGCCGGGACCGCGGTACACGATCCAGGCGACGCGCAGACCCATCGCACTTTTGAAGCCGACGCCCGAGCCAGTTGGCGCGGGCCGGGTTTGCGGAATTCCGTCATCGGTGACAAGCGCCGTCAACGCGAGCGGCTCGCTCACCTTCGCGATCCTCTGCATGTCGCCCTCGATCTTGACCACGGGGGCTTGGTTCCTGACGGCCTTCCCTACCATCGAGTAACCGCTGTTGTTGAGGTAAATAGCGGGCCCATCCAGCGCATAGTCGGGCTTCAGCGTCGCGTACGCACGCCGGGTTTTCCCGTTCGAGTTCACCGTCCACACGAGTTCTTTGTTGCCGAAATCTGACGGGACCCTGACGCTGAACGCGTATCGGCTTCGGCGTGGGTAATAATACGTCGGCTGACCGCGATCGATCTCTCCCGGCTCGAACTTGTTGTTCGCGCCGATCGGAATGTGGAGGTGCTCCTCGTAGTTCCGGTTCATGTAGCCAAACACCATGTTGAAGCTGCCGTCCGGGTTGGCTTCCCATCCTGCGAAGTCGGGAACGACCTCCTGGCCACTCGAATATTGGAGCTGACCGCTTATACCGTGCGCCGCAATCAAGATGAACGCGACGACGATGAGCGGCCAGACATGCGTCGGTCGGGCCGGCAAGTCCGCATTCCTATCCCTGCGACTGAGAACACGAAACGAAGAGTAGATCGTTGTTTTCGTTCTAGCACTTCGTGACACCACCCCTCGAGAGGGACTGGAAGACTGCAGGAAAACGAAACCCCGGATCCAAGACAGGTTGCTGAAGAGGATCCGGGGGCCGCGCTTCGTTAGTTGGTCGAATTGCCGCTTTTCGCTTTCCGCGCGGCGACCTCGGCCTTGAACTCGGCCTCGCTCAGCGAGATGTACTTTCCGAGATTGAACATCATGTCTTCAATCGAACGGTTGCCGAAGCCCTTCCAGTTTCTTGGCTCCGGGTTTCGAGGATTCTTTGCCGAGTTATCGTACCAGCCGATGAGGTGCACAATCGTGCCTGCGGGCAGCAACGGCGCCACATCGTCTTCGTAACTGTAGACCTTCACCCAGTTATGGTTGTAGCCGGCACAGTTCATCGTTTGACGAACCCCGCTCGGGTAAATCGCTTGGATACACATCCGCTTGCCGCTGGCGTGCATGTGCGGCTCGAAGGTCATGAATTTCGCGGGCGTCTTCAGCACGGTATACGCGTCGAGGCGCACGTTGTCGTCTCCGGCCGGAATGTCCATGTCGAAGGTCGCCATGGTTGAACCGCCCCTCATCGCGTACTTTGGCTTGTATCCCTTCGGATGAAGCTTGAACCCGACGTCCAGACGGGCCTCGACGTCCTTTCCGGTCGCATGCGTGTGCACGCGGAAGGACAGGAACGAACCCGCCGGCAACAGCACGCCGACATCGTCGGGGTAGATTGTGGCATTCTGCCCGAGTTCGTGAACGAGGCTGAACTCGCCACCGCGGCGGCCCGTCTGGTCGTTGGGATCGTCGCTCTCGTGATCGAATTCTGTCCGCGCCGCCATCGTCGCGTGATGAAGCACTGAGATGTTGAGAGCCGCGCGGGGCGCCGTGGGAGCACCATCGACGGCTCGCTCATTCAGCCGGATCTCTCGGACTTGCACCGCCTTGATGTAGCGGTCTTCGGTCAACCCCAGCGGCACCATTTCGGCAAGATCACCCTGCCAATCGGACGCAACTGCCTTGACCGAGACGACCGGCGAGGAAGCGATCAGATCCGGCTTCCCAAAGCTCCACTCGGCCCCATCCGCGAATTGACGTGCCGGCGGCATGTCCGCGGGATTCCCCTTCGGGGCTCCGTTGTCGGCCCAGCTGCCGATCTTCGCGATCTCTTCATCCGAGAGAGAAATGTCGTCCTTGAACTTCTGAATACCGATGTTCCGTTCAATGAACCAGGGCGGCATCTCACGCACCGCGGTCTTTCGCTTGATCGACCGCGCCCACGGCCGCGCTTCTTCGTATGTCAGAAGAGACATCGGCGCTATCCCGCTAGGTCGATGGCAACTCTGGCAGGAGCGCTGCAAGAGAGGTGCGATGTCCTTGGTGAAGGTGACCTGCCCTGTAGGCGCGGCTTGCGCGGCAGCCGTGTGCTCGGTTGGCAACGTGCCGAGGAGCAGGAGGCCCGCCAGGAGGCCAAGAAACTTCCGATGAGACGTGGAACCGGTCTTCATGGGCGCCAACCTCCAATATCGGTTTCCGACGTAGATGTTCATGGTCCATCGTGCGTGGCGGTTTGTCAACCGATATGGCGGGCGATACCCGCCCAGGTAAGAGGCAGATTGTCGCCCAAATTCGTCGTCGGAGGCGACAAGGGCATGAAAAGGAGGGTTAGGCTCATGCTCGCGGCGCTCGCGTGCGACAATTCCCAGCTGACCACATGCCGCGCCCATTCTCAATTCATGTTGCCGATGACGTGCTGGCCGACCTTCGGGCGCGCCTGGAGCGGGTGCGGTGGCCCGACGAGCACGAGGGGGGCGGCTGGAGCTACGGCACCGATCTGCACTACATGCAGTCGCTCGTCGAATATTGGCGGAACCAGTACGACTGGCGCACGCACGAAACGCGACTCAATCGACTGTCTCAGTTCGTCACACCGGTTGACGGGATCGATCTCCATTTCATCCATGCACCTGGCGTCGGACCGCGACCAATCCCGCTCTTGCTGACGCATGGCTGGCCGGGTTCGATCGTCGAGTTCCAGCAGCTCATCCCCCTCTTGACCGACCCCGGGCGCTTCGGCGGCGACCCGGCCGACGCATTCACCATCGTCGCGCCTTCTCTGCCCGGGTACGCGTTCTCCTTTCGACCGAATCAACCTCGGTTCAATGTCGCGAACATTGCCGCCCTTTTTTCCAGACTGATGAGCGACGTGCTCGGCTATCGCACGTTCGCCGCACACGGAGGCGACTGGGGCGCGTATATCAGCGCACAACTAGGCGCCGCCCATGCCGATCGGTTGTTCGGCGTTCACGTGATGCTGCTGTCGGGGCCACGGGAGTCGACTCCGCCGCCGCAAACGGACGAAGAGCGTGCATACGTGACGGAGCTGCACCACTGGAATCGGGAGGAGCAGGGCTACGGGCTCATCCAAGGCACCAAGCCCCAGACGCTCTCGTACGCGCTCACCGACTCACCGGCCGGACTGGCGGCGTGGGTCGTGGAGAAATTTCGAACCTGGAGCGACTGTCACGGCGACATCGAGAGCCGATTCTCGAAAGACGTGCTTCTCACCAACGTGATGCTCTACTGGACCACGGGCGCCATCAATTCTTCGTTCTGGCCCTATTGGGCGCGGCGCCACGAGCCCTGGCCGTTCAACGACGACACGCCCGTGCGCGCGCCGACGGCGTACTGCTCGTTTCCCAAGGACATTCTTCACCCGCCACGCGCGTGGGTGGAACGCACGTATCCCAACATTCGCCGGTGGACGACGATGTCTGCCGGCGGTCATTTCGCCGCGCTCGAGGAGCCCGAGGCGCTCGCCGCCGACATCAGGGCGTTCTTTCGAGAGTTCCGATAGCGCATTTCATCGGCCCTTCGAGCCGAGTATGCTACAAGCCCGCGTCCTCGATTGGAGTGCTCATGAGTGATCACGCCGACCCAGACCCGACTGTCCCGCCGCGCAACGGCCAGCGGCGTCGTGTGCTCGTGGTCGGCGGCGTTGCCGGAGGCGCGTCGTGCGCAGCGCGACTGCGTCGGCTCGACGAGTCCGCCGAGATCATCGTCTTCGACCGCGGACCCTTTGTGTCATTTGCGAACTGCGGCCTGCCGTACTACATCGGCGACATCATCGAAGACGAGCGCGCGCTGCTCGTCGCATCCCCGGAGATGTTTCGCCGGCGTTTCAACATCGAGGTGTACACGGACACAGAGGTCACCGGCATCGATCGCCAGTCGTGCGTGATCAGCGTCCGAGATCTCCGGAACGGCGCTAGCCGCACCGAACGCTACGACGCACTCGTCCTGGCGCCGGGCGCGGCGCCGATCCGACCCCCGCTGCCAGGCGTGGATCTGGCCGGCGTCTTCGCCATCAGGAACATCCCCGATTCCCGCCGCATTCGTTCGTGGATACGCGGTCGGCGCGCCAAGACCGCCGTTGTCGTGGGAGGCGGCTTCATCGGCTTGGAGATGGTCGAGAATCTCATCCACCGCCGCCTCGCCGTGACGGTGCTGGAGAAACTGCCGCAGCTCATGCCCCCGCTCGACCCTGAAATGGCGGCATCCATCACGGAGCATGTGGCGGCGCAGGGAGTGACGCTCCGTCTGGGTGATGGGTTGGCTGGCATCGACGAAAACCCCGGCGGCAGCCTGACAGTTGTCACGGAACGTGGCGAGCGGTTGGCAGCCGATCTCGTGATCTTGGCGATCGGCGTGCGGCCCGATATTGCGCTCGCCACGAGTGCCCATCTCGCCATCGGCTCGCGCGGCGGCATCGTTGTCGATGCCCAGATGCGCACCTCGGATCCGAATATCTGGGCTGTCGGGGATGCGGTCGAAGTGCCGGATGTGCTGACGGGGCAGGAGACCGTGTTACCGCTCGCAGGCCCGGCCAATCGTCAGGGGCGTGTCGCGGCTGAATCGATCGCGGGACGCACGACGGGGTTTCGGGGCGTGCAGGCGACGGCCGTCGTGGGAGTGCTCGGCCTGACGGTCGCCTCGACAGGTGCCAGCGAAAAAGGGCTCCGGCGCGCGGGGGTCACGCAGTTCGAGAAAGTGTATCTGCATCCCGGTCACCACGCCGGTTATTACCCGGGGGCACGTCCGATTCATCTCAAGCTGCTTTTCTCGACACCCGACGGACGCATCCTGGGCGCGCAAGCGGTGGGACATGAGGGCGTTGAAAAGCGGATTGACGTCATCGCCACGGCGATCCAGTTCGCAGGCACCGTGCACGACCTCGCCGACGCCGAACTCTGCTACGCGCCGCAGTTCGGGGCCGCAAAAGATCCGGTCAACCTGGCTGGCATGCTGGCCGAAAATGTGCTGAACGGCGATATGCCCGTCGCAGACTGGCTGGCACTCGGCCGGAGCAATGCGTTGCTCGTCGACGTGCGCGAGCCAGACGAATGTGCCGCCGGACCCCTTCCCGACGCCGTCAATATTCCGCTGTCGAAGTTGCGCGACCGATACCGGGAGCTACCACAGAACCGGGACGTCTGGATTGCCTGCGGTGTGGGACAGCGCGCGTACTACGCGACGCGCTTTCTCGCACAGCACGGATATCGGGCGTGGAACCTGTCAGGCGGGTACTCGACCTACACAGCGTTCCGGGACGCCGGCCTGATGAGCTCGAACGATCCTCTGAGTCAGCAGGCTTGATCATCGAAGACGTTGGACGACGTCTCACTCGAGCCTGTTCGGGCTGAACCGAGTCTCGATCATCTCATTCGCAAACAGATCGTGATCACCGGACCGGGTCCGCTGAATCTTACCGCTCGGCCCTTTCTTCAGTTTCATTGATGACGAGCCGCAGTCGGCCGTTTACATCTCGCTCGAACACCTGCCGCTCTGTTACCCATCGACCGGTACCGGTTTGGCGGACTGTTGTCACGGTCCGGCGGATCACTCGCATGGGCTCACTGGGGGCAACGTAACTCCGGCCTTCCACCTCTTCGACCGTGTGACCGGCCGCCATCGGCCGTCGCCGTCCTCGTCCCGCGAACTCGCTGGCTCAGGGCCAGCCGGCTGTTGGAGGAAAGCGATCCATCCGCGTACGGGACATAGGTCTCGATCACCACGTGATCCTGTTCGTTCGCATTGGAACGGCGGGTGACGTTCCTTTCATAGACGGCCAGCTTCCCGTTCATGTCGAGAAGTTGAATCGTCTCTTCCTCTATGCGTTCCGAAGCTCCGATCTCCCGAGCTTCGCCGCGTCGTGTTTCGATTGGCTGCCATCGCCCATTGATGTCGCGAACCAGGCGCGTGCTGTCGTACCGAACCACCCCGGGGTTGATCCGGCGTTCTGTGTACTCGGTGCGCTCGGTTTCTCGGAGCGTTTCGTTAAGGCTCGGCTCCAGAAGAGTCGTGTTGGTCCGACGCACATCAGGTGCGGGCGATCTTGTCTGCACTATCTGCCGGGATGTCAAGCCAAGACGACCATTGAGGTCCGGAGCCCAGGTGTTGTGAACGGCGCTCGTGTCTCCGTTTGCCAGGGTTTCCTGCAGCGATTCAGTCGTCTCCAACAGCCTTCGTCGGCGGTCCCCGAATCCAAACACGTCATGTCTGGTCCGTGCGGTATTGGGCGCCGTACGGATCGTCTCCATGACGATTTCTTGAACTGGCGCCAACCTGCCTTCGATGTCCGGCGCTTCGGAGGTTTCGACGACGACTTCCCGGCCGCCGGATTCGCTTCGTGTTTGCACGCGTCGCAAGGGCGCGAAGTCGCCGGCGACATAGGTGCGCTCAATGACACTCCTGGCGGGCCCCTGCGGCCCCTGGTCGGTCGTTTCGCTCTTCTGTTGGCCGGTTGCGACCGCAGATGTGATGACGATGCAGAAACAGATACCGGCAATGCGTTCAAGGGTCATGACTTCCCTCCTGCGTGATGACGAGTGCGTACGAGAGGCCGCCCGCAAGGGGCGGCGAAGACGACGGCGCTCACGCCCATCCGAGCCGCGTGAGGATCGCACGGCCCATGACCCAGTCCTTGTCATCCTCCGACAGGAAATCGAGCGTTTCGGTGAAATGGGTCACGCGCTGACGGTAGGTGAACGGGAATCTGGTGAGGCCGGCGGTGAGGTCGGTCCCCCAAAAACAGCGCTGCGGTCCGAACGCCTCGAAGACACGCTCGAAGTACCCAGTCATGTCGCGGAACGGATACGGCTCCAAGGACTTGTGCGGGACCGACGACATCTTGACGTACACGTTCGGGTACTTTGCAAATGCGACCGTCTGGGCGACGCCGTCCGCGAGCGTGCGGGCTTTCGTCATGTCCTCCGAAATGCCCAGGTGGTCGATGATGAGGATCAATTCCGGATTGCGCTGGACGATGCGCTGGAGCACCGGAGCAACGCCGCTCGTCGGCGTCATCACGGGGATGCCCGCCTTGGCGGCCGCCGGCCACAACCAATCCGCCGTTCCGTCCGTGAGCCAGCTCGCCTGCGCGCCGATGAACGTGTGTCGCATGCCGAGCATTCCCGGCTGCTCTCTCCATGTGGCCAGCTGCGCCGGCGCCTGCGGACTATTGAGAAGGAGGCGGCCCATCACCGCGAAGCGATCGGGATACTTCTTCGCGGCCTCCAACGCGTGATCGTTGCGCTCGCCTTCCCAGGACGGCGGCACGATCACCACCCGATCGACGCCAGCCTCATCCATCCGCGTCAATAGCTCGGTGTAGGTGAACGGCCGCGGGAGGTGGGCGCGCGGGGGACCATCCGGCGGCCAAGGGCGGTTCGGTCCCTCCGCGAGCCACAGATGGACCTGTGAGTCAACGATCCTTCTCCGTCTCCCGGTCGGGGCGGCGGGAGCTTGAGATGCCGTCGGCTGCAAGCCCTGAGCGGCGACCGTCAGTCCAGCGCCGAGCGTGCCAGTGAGGAAGCGTCGACGTGACAGCATGGGCGACGCACCCTCCCCTTCGCGCTCCTTACGATCGTTCAACATCGCCTACGCGGATTTCGGAACAAACGCCAGCAAACGGCGCGGATTGTCCACGAGCACCTTGCGAATCGTGGTCTCTTTCACGCCGGCCCGTCGCAGCTTCGGCACGAACTGCAGCAGGACCGAGGAGAATCCAAGGCCCCAGTTCGCTTTCAGGTGGTTGTGATTCCCCAGGTCCGACGAGAGCACCACGTGATCTTCGAGGCCGGCATCCATCAGCATGATGAAACGCTTCACTTTCTCGGCTTCCGGGACGTGTGACCGCGCCATCTCGTGGCCGACGGGCCCGAAGTCGACGAACGCGCCGCGCTTGGCAATCGCCTTGTGCGTTTCCATCGTGGGGTCCTGGCTGCGTTGAATCGTCGCGAGGTGGCCGATACCGATGTTCTCCGGCTTGGCGCCCTGCGACAAGAAGACATCGAGCTGCTGGATCGCACAGGTCGGACACCCTTCGTGTGGCACATGCGTGAGGATCGGGATACCCGTGCGCGCGCTCGCCTGGCCGATCGCCTGCAGCATTTTGCGCTCGTCAGGCTGCAGCTCCAGCGACGTCCCGATCTCGCCGAACGCGCCCCACCGCTGGCGAGTGGCGTCGGAGACCAGCTCCTCAACGAGCTGCGACTCGCTCATCTTCGCGACGCTGGGCGGGTAGGGATGAAAACCAAGGTCTTCGAGATAGCCTCCTCCCAGGACGATGTGGACAGGCGATCGCGCGGCGATCTGCTTGAGGCGCTCGACCTCCTCGTCTTTGCGTCGATCCGTCGTGAGTGCCACGAGGCCCCCCAATCCGTCGTCGGCGGCCGCTTTCAGCTCTTCCACCATCAGCTCGACATCGACGCTGAGGTGCTCGTGAACGAGGGTCGCGCCGTTGACAAAGGCATCGGGGGACAGGTCTTTCAAGAGCGTGCGAATGATCGCTCCCTTGGGCACGTTGACGGCATGTACGCTCTTGAATACGTTCTGAGCCGCCAACAGGGTCTCAGTGTTCCAGGGCAGCGCGCGCGCGACGCCGAGTCCGACGCCCGCGCCGAGCACCTGAAGCACATCACGCCGGTTGAATTGCCGAGCAGGCGGGTGATCGCTCATGAATACGCTCCTATCCGCTGACGAGTTGACCTGACATGCAAAGACTCACGGGGTCCCCGACCATCATATTTGACTACTGACTAGGCGTCATCATGGTGGCCGCACGCGGCCACATACGCCTATCCTGCCGAGGTTGGTGGCACCTGCGCAAGGGGTTCAGCTCATGCTGAACGGCGGGTAACGGTCGGTCACGAGCAGGAACGCATACGCCTGCACCCGGACCGCCCATCGGCCAACGCCCACCACGAAGTCGAACAGGCCTCTCGGGTACCGACCGGTAAAGATAATCACGAACCAGGCCACCACTACGGCGAAGAAGGCGATGATTGCGAGCAGCGCCAGCGCGATGAAGTGCGGGATCGCCAAGAGCCACTTCACGAGCGGGAGCCAGCGGATCAGATGATCCCGATTGGAAGGATCAAGATCAGTGCTCCATTCGCGTTCGATGTCGCGCAGGATATCGTGGATCTTTGTGTATGAGGCGCGACCGCGCTTGGTGAAGCGGAGAATGCGCGCTCGGCGAGCAGGGTCTTCGTCCGGACCGGTGAGCTGACGGGCGACAGACGTGTTGACTCGCCGTGTGGTTGAAAAGCTCGTTGCGAAGCGCTATTTGTTGCCAGAGGACGCGACAAAGCAGATCGATGCCGTCTCACGCGGGACGAGTCAGTAGGAATCCACCATGCGAGTTCGCCGTTCGGACCATTGAGATGACGAAGTCTCAATACGGCCGAACGATGCGGCAAGCGTTTTGCAGAGCAATGTGGCGATCCAGTGTGCTCCGCTCAAAAGACGCTCGCTTGGGGGTCATCTCGACGGCGGCACGTGCGGTTGCGTGCCGCCTTGATGCAGTTCTGTGGTTGACAAGAATACCAACGCACCCGCGCTGCGCGCCGATGCGCCGCCGCCCCAGCCAGCCGTACCCCCACGGCGTCAATTTCGGACCGCCCACTCGCTGTTGAAGAAACTCGTCGGATCGCTGAGGCAGCGGGCCCCGTCATCAGGGCCTGCGGCTCACGTCCAGCAGGTGCTGTCGCTCTGCGAAGCGCTTTTGTCGACACACGGCGAGGTGTCGGGCACCTCGATCGCCAACGAGCTATTGACGTGCTATCGGTCACTCGATGGACCGGGAAGGACGGCGTTCTTCGATCGGCTCGGGACCGACTTTGCGCCGCGTCCCGAGCACGTCACGCGGGCCGCGGAGATCTATCGCAGCGATCCGTCGCAGGTGAATCTGCTTCGCCTTCGCCGTGCCGTGGACTCTCGGCGGGAGGAGCTGTTTCGCCGCATCACGTTCGCTCCCAACGGCATGCTCGCGCTCGTGCAGCTTCGGCGAGACCTCCTGCGCGAGCTCACCGATCACCCGGAATGGGGTGGCATCGATGCGGATCTGTTGGTACTTGCTCCGCGCGTGGTTCGATCGCGCATTGCTGGAGCTACGCCGGATCGACTGGTCTACGTCGGCCGTCGTGCTCGAGAAGCTGATCGAATATGAAGCGGTCCATCAGATTCAGGGGTGGCGCGATCTCCGGCGCCGCTTGCAGGCCGACCGCCGCTGTTACGGCTTCTTCCATCCCGCCCTCCCCGATGAGCCGGTCATCTTCATTGAGGTGGCGCTCACCACAGGACTGAGCTCCCAGGTGCAGGTGCTGCTCGATCCGGAGTCTCAGGTTCTTGATCCCGGTGCGGCCGACTGCGCGGTCTTCTACTCGATCACGAACTGCCACGAGGGGCTGCGCGGGGTGTCATTCGGCAACCTGCTGATCAATCACGTCGCCGAGCACCTGCGCCGCGAGTTGCCACGGCTCAAGACGTTCGCCACGCTCTCACCGATTCCCGGGTTCGGCCAGTGGCTGGTGGACGCCGCTGCCCGGGACGGCCAGACGGGGCTCGCTCAACTTGTCGCGGATCTCCAGCAGCCGAACTGGTCGCGCGACGGCGCGTCACGGAGTCGAGTCGAGCCCGCACTGATGCCACTGTGTGCGCATTACCTGCTTCACGAGACACTCGGCCGCCAGCCGGTCGACCCGGTCACCCGTTTTCATCTCGGCAATGGTGCACGACTCGAACGGATCAATTGGCTTGGAGATACGTCTCCCGCCGGTCTGCGCCGCTCATTCGGGATTACGGCAAACTACGTATACGCCCTGTCGCAGGTCGAGCGGAATCGCGAGGCCTACAGCCGCGGGTTCACGATCATCGCGTCGCACCGGCTCCGGCGCCTCGCGAGCCGCGCAACGCTTGCCCTCAAAAAGCCGAGCCGCGACTGATCGTTACACGACCTAATCTAGGCTGCTTCGCAGATCGGAAGGATCGCCCGCGTCGCCGGCCAGATTGGTTGTAGAGTAAACGGCATGAGGACCATACTGCCTGCCTTGACAAGTGCCGCAATCGCGTTGGGATTCACTGCCGGCCTACGGGCCATCGCACCGGCGCAGGGAGCCGCGGCGGCTGGACCGCTGAAGCTCTCGGATCATGTCACGGTTGTTCTCCAGGGACAGCCTGGGGCACAGTCCAACGTGGGCATCGTTGTGGGCAGCAAGGGCACGTTGGTCATCGACAGTGGACTTGGCCCCAAGAATGGCGCGATTCTCGCGAACGTTGCGCGTCAAGTCGCGCCTGGCAGGACCACCCTCTACGTTGCGGCGACGCACTTCCATCCCGAACACATGATGGGCGAATCGGGGTTTCCGGCATCGGCGATCATCGTGCGCTCGACAGGCCAACAGCAGGACATCGACACGACAGGCGCTGCTGAAGGGCGCGGGGTCGTCGCATTGTTCAAGGGCATGCCCGACCGCGCCGCGGACATGCAAGACGCCGTCTATCGCACGCCCGACGTGACGTTTGCAGGCGACGCCCTGATCGATCTTGGCGGGATTCGCGTGCGGCTCATGGAATTGGGACCGGCCCACACACGCGGCGACGTCGGGTTCTTCGTCGAAGGCGACAACGTGGTGTTTACGGGCGACGTGGCCATGAGCTCGCCGATCGGCATCAATTCCGCCAGGTTCACGGCGGCACCCACCAAGGCACGCGTCTGGCTGGCCAGCCTCGAACGGCTGATGAAGCTGAATCCGCGACACGTCGTGCCCTCCCACGGTCCGCTCGGCGATGCCTCGATGATTGAAAAGCATCGCGTGTTCATGGCCGCTGTTCAAGACCGCGTCAGCGCGCTCAAAAAGCAGCGGCAAACCGCGGACCAGATCGCTCGGACCGTGACGAGCGAGCTCGCCACGAAGTACCAGGTGCCGGAGAGGATCGTGACCGATGCAGCACGACTCTTCTATGAAGAGCTGCCGTAATTGTCAACGGTCCACGAAGGCGTCGGAATAGGATTACCTCAGGCCGTACGCGTGAATCGTGTTTGAGGCCACAAACGCCACGTATTGCTTGCCGTTGGCGCGATACGTCATCGGGCTCGCGCGAATGGCGCGCCGCACGGTGGTCTTGAACAACTCCTTGCCAGTGCGGGCATCCAGCCCGAAGAACTCGCCGGCATCACTGCCCTGGAACACAAGATCGCCGGCCGTCACCACATTCCCTCCATTCGTGCCACCAGGTCGCTCGTCCTGCCACACGAGCTCGCCGGTCACCGGATTGTAGGCGGTGACCGTTTGCGTGCGGGTACGCCGGAGTCCTGATCACGCTGAGCAACCGTATCGAAGTTTCCTACTGGGGTAGGACTCGGTCGGAGCGTGTCGCCTGCAACTTTCACCGTGAACGACGAAGCGCTGCTCTTGCCTGTCACGTAGATCAGGTTGGTGCGCGAACTGAACGCTGGCGATCCGTAGTTCGACCCGCCCATCGACACGATCGGAAATGCCTTCATCGATAGCGGCCAGTACATGGGGCGCGCACGCTTGGCCTTGTCGGCATCCTGGACCATCGGAAAGGTCGCGCAGAACGGCGTCATCGGCACACCCTTGGCCGTGTACGGATACGGCTGCGTCGGCCAGACCTGCTCGCCCGGCACGTCGGTCTCCGTGCGCACGGCCGTCTCGACGATCGGATTGATCGGCTGCCCGTTCTCCCGGTCGAACACATACAGGAAGCAGTTCTTCCCGGCGGACGCAACGCCCTTGACCATCCGTCCCCCGACGTTGACGTCGAAGAGGACCGGGCCGGTCACCAGGTCCCAGTCCCAGAGATCGTGGTGAATGGCCTGGTAGTGCCAGACCAGTTTCCCCGTATCGAGACGCAGGGCGATCACCGAGTTCGTGAACAGGTTGATCCCACGTCGCGCCGTGCCCTCGTAGACGGGCGAGGGATTTCCGGCATTGAGGTACAACAGGCCCAGGCCTGGATCGATGGCCGGCTGCGTCCACATCCCCCCGCCGGCGCGCTGGCCGCCGCTCCAGGTGTCTTTCGCGATCGCCCAGCCTTCGTCGGTCGGCTTCTGGGGGATGGTGTTGAAGACCCACTTCATGGCGCCGGTCGTGCCGTCGATTGCCGCCACCAGGCCGCCGTGGATATGGCGATCGGAGACCCCCAGGCCTGTATACAGCGTCCCATTGAAGTACGCGGGGGGAGCCGTCAGCCTGTAGCCTGCAGCATCCATGTCGGGGTACTTGAACTTGACGGCTTCGTCAGCGATGAGGAGCCGCCCTTTGTTCCCGAACGACTGCACAAGCTGACCGGTCTTGGCATCAATCGCGTACATCACCTGATCGCCGAAGGCATAAATGCGCCCGTCCCCGTAGGTCGGGCCACGGCCCGCGCCGCCCGGGAACGGCGGCTCGACATGACGCGTCCAGAGTGATTTCCCCGTAGCGCCATCGACTGCAAATACATTGCTCCCAGCGTTGAAGTACATGACGCCATCGACCACGAGCGGCGTCAGATAGGAGATGGCATCCGCTGCCCCCATCTCGACAGTCCACTGCTCTGTCAACCCATTCACATTCGACCGATTGATCTGGTCGAGCGGCGAAAAGCGAGAGTTGCGAGCGTCATAGTTGTGCGACGACCAGTCGCCGGACATTCCCTGTTGCGCTCGCGCCGACGCGATCAACCAGGTCCCGATGCCGGCAAAAGTCAACGCCGTCACCGTCGTCCACAATCCGAGCTTCGTGAGCCTCATGACGGTACCCTCGGCGAACGATTGTACCTGCGTGTTGCACTAGTCCGTGTGCTACAGTGGCGAACGGCGCCGTTGTCGAGGCGAGTGTGGATTTGAAGAGCCCTCTCGCGCGTGAGCAATCTGTCATCCGCGCAGCACTCTGGCCGTCGAGCCGCACGCACCGGCCACAACAATGAGCGAGGAGGATGCCCATCATGGATCCAATCAGACGCAAGATATTGAAAACGGGCGCCGGGGCGGCGGCGATCGCTGCAGCAGGGCCGCAAGTGTTTGCGCAGCAGAGCGGGCAAGCAGGAGCCGGACGCTTCTACGAGAAAGGCCCGGTTCGCATCTGCTATGAGGAGGCCGGTTCCGGTTTCCCGCTGTTGCTGATCGCCGGCGGGGGGTTGAACTCGGTCATGGCCGGCTTACCGCGCAGCCCCTTCAACCCGATCGAGGAGTTCAAGGGCGAGTACCGCTGCATCTACGCGGACCTGCGCAACGCCAATCCCGGCCAGTCTTCCGGCCCGCTCGAGCTCGACCGGCCGTGGGATTCCTACACCGATGACCATATCGGTCTGATGGATCATCTGGGCATCGACAAGTTCATGGTGCTGGGCTTCTGCATTGGCGGCCCGTTCATCTGGAACCTCTTGAAGCGGGCGCCGGATCGTGTCGTCGCGGCCGTGCCGGCGCAGCCCGTCGGGTTCCGGCCGGAGATGCCCAACGTCATGTACGACGCCAGCATGACGAACTGGGGTGCCGGAACTGGTCAAGCGGCGGCCCGATATCACGACGGAGATGGTCGAGAAATTCGTGACCAAGATGTTCCGCACCAACGCCGACTTCGTCTTCACCGTGACGCGCGATTTCGTGCGCAATTGCCAGACGCCCGTACTGGTTCTGCCGGATGACGTCCCGGCGCATTCATACGCCGTCGCCATGGAGTGCGCCATGCTCGCGCCGAAGGCCGAAGTGAGCATGTTCCCGTGGAAGGAGCCCAAGGAGCGCATTCCGTTGGCGGTGCGCCAGATACGTTCTTTCCTTCGGGCGCATCGGCCTGCTTCTGCCTAGAGCCGGCGTCCCACGACAGGGCGGCAGCGTCGGTTCTGCCGCTCTGCTGTCGCGCGTGGTGGCCTTGAGATCCGCCGCACGCATGCCCCGTCCGTCCCTCGTGAGGACGTGCACGCCTGAAACGCCTTCGACGCGGTTGCGACTCACCCAGCGGGATCTGGCACACCGCCTACAATCGACACACCAGGTGATCCCGCTCGACTACAGCGGCACCATTCCCATCCAGAACATGATCTTGTCACCAGTGTCGACGTCATACTTGCGCACGAAATCAAGCTTGCCATCTGGCCCGATGCGGAACACCGAGAGACACGCGGGCACGAGTTCCACACCGGCGCCGTTCCTCACCAGCACCGGCAGGTTATGCGCGGCGACCAGCATGCGCCCGCTCGGGTCGATATGGAAGGTCCGGCAGTGGATGCCGCGCGTGTCGATGTGCTGGATGGGCGTAGGCTCGCCGGTCGATTGGTTGATCGAATAGACCGCCAACGTGTTTTCCCCGCCGATGAAGACGTTCTTGCCTTCGAACGGTCTGGTGGTGTCCGCGCGGTTCACGCCGTAGACGAAACGGCCGTTCGGATGCACGTGTACGGTCCCCGCAGCCTGCCGCGAGATGACGTTGTCGGGGTTCGCCAGCGTTTCCTTCTTGTATGTGGCCTCCGGACTGAGCGCGTCGCCATCCATCCTGTGGACATACATCTTGTTCTGGCGCTCGAGCGACACGTACACCCACGGCTGCGTGGGATGGAAATCGAGGTGCCGGGGCCCGAACCCGTAACCGCCATTGGGCGCGATGGACACTTCCTTCGCGAGCAATCCGTCCCGGTAGTTGAATACCTTCAGTGAACCCGGATCTTCAGGCGTGCTGCCTGTGGGATCGTTGCCGCGCGCGACCAGGATCGCGAGCCGATTGTTCGGCGACACGCGTACCTGGTGGCCGTATATTCCGAAATCGAACGTCCCCGACTGCTTGACTTCCCCGCCGAGCGTCGCGTCGCCGTTGATACGGTAGATACGCAGTGCGCTCGGATTGTTGAAGGCGACCAGCACATGCGCCGACGGGATATCGGTGGTCATGTGAATCGGGCGTGTCGGCAACGCAATCGGGTGGCCGTGCGGCGTCAGCGCGCCGCTGGTCGGATCGATGCGAAACGCACTGACGTGGTGGACGGTGCCGACCGGTCCCGCGCCGGGAGCGCTGCTGCTTGTCGCTACGTAGAGAACGCGGTGCGACACGTGCGGCCAGGCGTACTGCACATTGGCCGGCAGCGTCACACTGCCGCGCGACGCAAGTGCCAGGCCATCGACGTCGACATCGTACTGCGTGAGCACCGCTCCGACCGCGGCATACAGTGCAACCTTTTTCGATCCCGCTTGCGCCCACGCGGCCTGCGGCAAGGCTGCGGCAGTGGCAACGAATGACATGAACGCCCGACGATCCATGGTCATCCACCTTCCTTCCTGTCAAAACGCTTCGTGTTGCCAGTTTGTTTATCGCCGATCCGTCCACCGTGGCGTTGCCGCGATGGCATGGATTATATGGGCGGCCTGGCCGGTGGTCCTTGAGGAATCGTCGGTGAACGCACATCGAAAAGAAGGGAAAGGTTGTGGTTGCATGACTGGCCGCTATAGTTAGCAACGGAGAAGGAGTGCCGCGATATGCCGCAGAGAGGTTCGCTTCAGCTGTTGCTCGCCGTAGTCGGCTTTCGCGTCGATTCCCGTGGCGGGCCAACCGGGCATGCAGAACACGGAATGGCGGACCTACGGAGCGGATCTCGCAAGCACCAGATACGCGCCGCTCGATCAGATCGATGCGACGTAACTTCAGCACGCTGGACATCGCCTGGCGCTTCAAGACTGACAACTTGGGGCCCCGGAAGGAATATCGGCTGCAATCGACGCCGCTCGTGGTGAACGGCATCCTGTACTCAACGGGGGGCACGCGAAAGGCTGTCGTCGCGCTGGACGCTGCGACGGGCGAACTGAAGTGGGTCTACAGCATGGATGAGGGGATGCGGGCTGAGCTCTCCCCTCGAAAGCTTTCCGGGCGTGGTCTCGCGTACTGGACCGACGGCAAGGAAGAGCGCATCGTCTACGTTACGGCCGGGTACACGATGGTCGCACTTGACGCGAAGACCGGTCGTCCGGTGCCCGGGTTCGGTAATAGTGGCACCGTCGACCTGCGCCTGGATGCCGACCAGGTGATGGATCCGATCAGAGCCGATATTGCTCTGCACGCCGCTCCGATTATTGCCCGCGACGTGATTGTCATCGGCGCGGCCCATTCCGGAAATGATCCCGGGTCAGGTTTAGCGCCCAAGAGCCGGCGCCACGAGAAAGGAATGGTTCGCGGATACGATGTCCGAACCGGCAAGCGGCTCTGGATCTTTCACACGATCCCGAGGCCCGGCGAGTTCGGCGCCGACACTTGGTTGAATGATTCCTGGTCTTACACTGGAAACACCGGCGCCTGGGCACAGATGTCGGCAGACGAGGAGCTTGGGGTGGTTTATGTCCCGACCGAATCGCCAACGAACGACTTCTATGGAGGACATCGACCGGGGAATTGCCTGTTCGCCGACAGCCTCGTCGCTCTGGACCTCAAGACAGGCTCGCGTCGCTGGCATTTTCAGACGACGCATCACGACGTGTGGGATTGGGACCTTCCGGCCGCCCCGATTCTCGCCAGACATCGTCGTCGATGGGCGCTCGATTAAGGCGGTCGCGCAGCTTTCCAAGCAGGGCTTCACCTTCGTTCTGGACCGCACGAATGGTCGGCCGGTCTGGCCCATCGAGGAGCGGCCGGTACCGAAGGGCGATGTCCCGGGCGAATGGTATTCGCCAACGCAACCGTTTCCCACCAAGCCCCCGCCATTCGATCGCCAGGGCCTCGGCATCGATGATCTGATCGATTTCACCCCGGAGCTTCGCGCTGAAGCGATCAGGCACGTATCGCATTACAAGATTGGGCCCATTTTCACCCCGCCAGTGGTCGGCACATGGGACGGCCCGCGTGCGCTCCTCATGCTGAATGTCGCCGGAGGAGCGAACTGGCGTGGGGGCTCGCTCGACCCGCAAACGAACATCCTTTATGTGTCCTCCAGCACGAGCGTCTTCGCCGCCGGGCTTGCCAGCGATCCGAAGCAATCAGATATGAACTACTTTGGATCGGTCGTCGCTCAGAACCCGAACGCGTCGCCTGGAACCAGAACCGACACTGATACCCAGATTCAGGGGTTGCCTCTCGTGAAACCACCATGGGGCCGGATTACGGCCCTCGATCTGAATCGAGGTGAGCTCGTCTGGCAGGTCGCGCACGGCGAGACCCCAGACTCCGTCCGTTTGCATCCGGCGCTCAAAGGCATGACAATTCCGCGCACCGGCCAGGGTCAGAGCGGGACACTCGTGACGAAGACATTGCTCATTGCCGGCGAGTCCGGCTTCTCGACAACTCCTTCTGGTCAGCGAGGTGCGATGCTACGCGCCTACGACAAGGCAACCGGGAAGGAAGTCGGCGCGGTTTACATGCCCGCGCCAGAAAGCGGGTCCGCCATGACCTACATGTTGAATGGACGACAATACATCGTCATCGCTATTGGCGGCTCCACATACTCCAGCGAGCTGGTGGCATTTCGACTGCCGTCGTAGCCGAACGCCAACGATGGCTGCCGGAAGAGAGAGAGACGAAAGATGACTAATACGCAACGAAATCACCGGATGCGTCTCTGGGTCGGCACCACCATCTGCATTGGGCTGTTCGCGTGCTGGATAGGGCGCGCGGTCCCAGGGAAATGGTCGGTGGCGCACGCCCAGACCGGGGAGAAGACGGCGGATCAGATTGCAGAGATCGCGGCGGCCTCGCTGCTGAAGGCGGAAAAACCACCTGTCTTCGAACTCGACAAATCGTGGCCGAAACAACCGCTGCCGAATAACTGGGGACTGGGGATCGTATGGGCCGTTGCCGTTGACCCGCGCGATCACATCTGGGTCCTGAATCAAACGTCCGGGCGCGAGGAACAGGTCAAGAAAGTAGGAAAAGTTCCGGCGCCGGCCGTCCTCGAGTTCGATCAGCAAGGCAATCTCGTGCAGTCATGGGGAGTGCCCGGCCAGGGCGGGTGGACGAAGGGTAAAGATCGGCCGTTTCCTGCACAGGCCATGACGGTCGACCACAAAGGCAACGTGTGGGTCACCGAGGAAGCCCGCGGCCACGCCGCGGTGAAGTTCTCGCGAGAAGGGAAGTTTCTGCTGCAGATCGGCGAGGTCGACAAGACCGGCGGCAGCAATGACACGAGGTTACTCGGCGGACCCTCAGGCCTCGATGTCGACCCGGTGGACAACGAGATTTACATCGCCGACGGGTACATCACGAACCAGCGGGTCATCGTGTTCGACGCGGACACCGGCGCGTACAAGCGGCACTGGGGGCGGTACGGCTTGAAACCCGACGACACCTTCGAAGCGAGCAAGCAACCGTTTTGGATGGTTCCATCGCCCTTCTTGGTTGGGAAGCCCAATCCACTGGGGAGCTACCCACGTTATGCGCACGGCGTGAACGTCTCTCGCGACGGCCTCGTCTACGTCGCGGACCGCTCCCACAGCATCGTCTATGTCCACCGTAAGGATGGGACGTACGTCAAAGAGGCCGCGATGCCGGGGCCGATAAACTCGGTCGGCTTCTCGAGAGACCCGGAACAGTATTACGCCTATGGGACGGGGAACAACGCGAGTGCCAGAATGTACATTCTGAGGCGAAGCGACCTGCAGGTGCTCGGGTCATTCAAGAGCGACGGGCAACATTACATGGGCGTCGATTCAAAAGGAAACTTGTATACGTGTGGCCTGCAGATGCCCCAGAGGTGGGTGCTGAAAGACGTGCCGAAGCGGCCCGGCCGCTCCCGGTAACCAGCCGTCGCGGCTTGCTCGTCTCCTTAGCAGAGCACGACGAGCGGGCTGCGCGGTTCGTTCCAGTGTCCAGTGTGGCAGGGCATCAGCGCCCGCGCGAGTTCGTTGGCGTATCGGGCAACGCGAACGTGAACACCGTCGAGCCACCGGGGGCAGCGAGAAGCTCTGGAAAAAATTCGCCCAGCCGGCCGGCCAGCGTCGAGCCCCACCCGGACGCCGTGGCCACGTATTGCTTTCCGTTAACGCCGTAGCTGATAGATCCGCCACGGTGTCCAGAACCAGTTTGAAAACTCCACAGTTCCTTGCCGGTTTTCGCGTCGAGCGCGAAGAAATTGCCTTCGGGATCACCGGTGAACAGGAGGTCGCCGGCGGTGGATGTCAGTCCGGCGAGCAGCGGATGCTTGGCATCACGGCGCCACACCCGGCGTCCGGTCAAGGGATCGAACGCGTCAAGATGCGCCGTCACTTTGCCTGAGCGAGGTGGTACCAGCCGGATCGTTCCGCCCAGGTTCCCGCGGGCGCGCTCCGTCTTCTGATCCCGCGCCCTGAACTCACCACACCATTCGATCGCCGTGTTGTACAGGAGTCCAGTTTTAGGGCTGAAGGTGGCCTCGTTCCAGCTCCGCGCGCCAAAATAGTTCGGACAAATGAACGTGAACTTGTCCGTCTCCGGCTCTAATCGATCCTGCGGTATTCCGCGGCTGTCCAGCCCACTGCTCCACGTCACGTTCTCTGCATATTTCCAACCGGCGACGTACTCCCCGTTCGTCCGATCGATGACGTACACGTAGCCGCTCTTCCCGACCTGCATGAGCAGTTTGCGCGGCCGGCCGTTCACCATCATGTCCGCCAAGATGCATTCGTAGACGCCGTCGTAGTCCCACACATCATGGGGGACCGTTTGGAAATGCCATCGGATCGTGCCGGTGTTACCGTCGAGCGCGACAATGCTGCTCGTATAGAGGTTGTCGCCCTTGCGGTTGCCGCCGTAGAAATCAGACGAGGGATTGCTCGTGCCCCAGTAGATGAGGTTCAGTTCCGGGTCGTACGATCCGGTGGTCCACGGCGCTCCCCCTCCATAGATCCAGTCGGGGCTGCCACCCCACGACTCATGACCCTTCTCGCCAGGGCCCGGGATGACATTGAAACGCCACCGCTGCTTGCCCGTCTTGCCGTCGAACGCCACGAGGTGGCCTCGGTGCCCCGAGTCGCCGATCCGGCCCCCAACGACAACCATGTCTTTCACGACCAATGGCGCGTTCCGGATGGAGCATCCAAACTCATCTTTGTCCTCGACGTTCGTGCGCCACACTTCTTTGCCCGTGGCTGTGTCGAGCGCCACGACGAAGTTATCGCTTTCAGTACCGAAGTACACGTGCCCATGGCCAAGCGCGAGCCCGCGCGAGACAGACACTGGCGCGGCGCCGGACGCGGCGGCCTTCTTCGGTTCGTAGAAATACTTCCACAGCACGCGTCCATTCGTCGCGTTCAGAGCAAACACGTGATTGTTGTTCGAGGTCACGTACATCACGCCGTCGGCGACGAGGGGCGTGCTTTGAAGGCCGGCGTCGATCACCCCCGTCTGGAATGCCCAGCTGACTTTCAACTGGTTCACGTTGTTCGTGTTGACTTGGTCGAGAGCGCTGTACCGCTGCGAGGCGTAGGTCCCACCGTAGACCAGCCAGTTGTTCGGTTCTCGTTGCGCATTGTTGAGGCGCTCGGCTGTTAGGCCCTGTACCCCGGCGCCGTTGACGGTCGCGCCGTAGACGAGCAGCACGCCGGCAGGTATGGCCAAGGCGCACATGCTTCTCTTCCAATGGGCGATCTTCATGTGTCCCTCCTGTAGGGATTTGGAACGGTACTGACCAGATTCATCTTGCGCCCATCTTTGCGTGGCATCGACGTGGAGCCCACCGGGAGGCCTGAGGCGCTGTTACTGAGTCCCTGCGATGCGTGGCGGCGTAATCAGTTCGTGGTCGCCTTTGTCGGGTATCCGCAGATCACGGTAGACCATGCGAGGAGGGTTGCCTGCCGGCCGGCGCCCTGGCGACGACCAGTGGATCGTGGACCCTTCGAAGCCCTTGAGAAGCTCAGAACTTGGCTCGGGTCCGGAGAGGGTGAGCGAGAGTGTGATCTGTTCGCCGGCCACGATCCGCGGCAACCTCCAGACGGCAACATCACGAGACAGGTCAGGCTGCGGGCGTTCCACAGTCCCGGAGTCGTCGTGCGCGTGCGGCGCCAGCCTCAGCGCCGGTTCGAGCCCGAGCTTCGCGAGCGGCATGGTGCCTTCGTAGCCGGCTCCCGCGCCGGCGACGACGGAGCAACCCGTGGGGATCCTGACGAAGACGGTCAATCCTTCAGCCGCGAGTCCCTTGTCTTTCTCGCCGCTGTTCGAGACGGTCAGCGTATACGACGTCTTGTCGCCACGCCGATCGCCGAGGGCAAGCGCACCGACGATCCATGGACGCAGGCCGAGTTCCTCGACCATCCATTGATACATCTCCCGGAGGACTGGCTCCGGCAACCGCTCAGGCGAGTAGAGAGGCATCGTGCCTTTCGGCCACCTCTCCAAATGTTGATAGATCTGTCGTTTGAAATAGTCGAACGTGACGTCCCGCGCGGCCACCCCGAGCCGCGCGCGCGGAAACTTGCCTTCAGGTTCGTGGCATTGCCCGCAACCGGCGAAGTTCATATACAGCCGCTGGCCGAGCGGCGCGTCCTCCGGGGCCCGGCGCCAATGCCATTCCCCAAGCGTGGTGCTTCGAGGGAGCGTGTTGAGATAGGCACGAATATCCGCAAGCGCCTGATCCGACTTCTGCTGTTCCCTGAACGCCGGCATGATGCCCCAGGGTTGGCGCACAGCCTTCTTGAAGGTGATCCATGGCAGGTCCCTGCCAGCCAGATCGGGTCCGAAGCCGCCTTCGGCATGCTGCCCGTGGCAATTGATGCAGGCCGAGAATTCTGTTCCGCCTCTCCGAACGTCTCCCTGGAGAACGTCGGGATTCGGCGGTGTCAGTGCGGCAGAGGGCGACGGCACCGCTTGCGCGAACGTCCGAGCGGCAGCCGCGAGAACAGTCAGCAGAACGATCAACGTGCGATCTTGCGCCCTCATAACAGTTCCTTTCCCAACGACGTCACGGACTCGCACGACCCTCGGGCTATGCGAGTCCGTTGCCGCCGTCCTTCGCGGAGATGCTGGACGCGACCATTATGCATCCTAAGCCTTCCTCGCCTCGACCACGCTGACCGTGCTTTCGGTTGGGTGCACCCGCACCGGCTTGAGGCCGGCCTTCCTGAACAGCGCGGCATACTCTTTTTCCGTGCGTTCGCAGCCGCCTTCAGTCATCGCGAGCATGTTGACGTCCATGAACTTCGCAGGGTGCGCTTCGGGGCTCCCGGGCATCACGGTTTCGATCACGAAAACGCGACCGTTGGCCGCCATCGCGCGGGCGATGTTCGACAGGATGGTCACACACTGTGCGTCGCTCCAGTCGTGGATGATGTGCTTCAGCACATAGCAGTCGCCGCCGGCCGGCACGCCCTTGAAGAAATCGCCCCCCACGAACTCGATCCGGTCCGTCGGCGGGGCGCCGTTGACGACGCCTGGCAGGTCATACACGGTTCCATGCGCACGCGGCGCCGTGGCGAGAATCGTGTTCAAGAGGTACCCGTGGCCGCCACCGACGTCGATGATCACCTTGAACCCGCTGAAGTCGACGCTCGCTGCAACCGCATGAGCCGTGCCCTTGGAGAAGCTCGTCATCGCCGCGTTGAAGATCTCCCATTCGGTCTTGTTCTCTGCGGCCTGGAACCAGGTGAACACATCCGTGCCGAACGCGTGCTGTGGGCCGCTTTCGCCGGTGCGCAACACATCGTCCAACCTGCCCCAGGGTTCCCAGTGCGAGCGGGCGGTAATCATCACGGCCATGCCGCGCATGCTGCCCGGTACCTCCGAGCGCAAAAGGTCCGAGACCGGCGTCAGCGAGTAGGTTCCCGGCCGCGTCTCGGCGAAGATGCCGACGCCACTCAGCATGCGCATCACCCGGTGCAACGCGCGCTGGTCCGCACCGACCGCCTCCGCGAGGTCCGTGTAATAGACTGGCCCGCCCTCCAGCGCGTCGGGCACCCCCAGCGCCGCCACGGCAGAGATGCTCTTGCTCACCATCATTCCGAAGAGCGACTGCAGGAGAACGGCCTGCGGCGGCTGGTCATGAGGCGGCCCGCCGGCCGCCTTCGCGGCGTGACGGGGTGCCTTCGCCGAACTTTTCTTCAGTGCTCTCCTGGCGGGCCTTCGTGTCGTCTTCTTCTTCGCTGTCGGTCTCTGACCGCCCTTGGTTCGGGCGGCTCTCCTGCTTGCCATCGGCTCCTCCTGTCGGTTGGCACGAGCATGGTGCACGCGGTTTCTGGATTCTACCGTCAACTGGGAACCATCGGCGTCGCCAACAAGGTTGACTCCTCCGCCATACGCTCGGGTCATCTCCTGAGGAGCCACCCCTTGAGATCATGATTGAATGCGGCACATGACCGGCGGCCGTCCATGCTCGGGGTCTGACCCTCGAGCGGTGGAGGTCGACGCTCGTGAGTTGCCAAGCGCCGAACGCCTGGTTGGTCATACTCGATGTAGTACCCTGCGATGCGCCGCCCGTTGGCGATCTCTTCACCTCCTAGCGAGGCTCCGCCTCAGACCGTCGAGGCTCCGCCCCGCTAGGCGAACATTCATTACAGCCCCGCTGCGCGGGGTCGTCTTGACCGGAAGACTTGACTCATGCGGTGCAAATTTCAGAGGTCAAGACTCCAGTTGCGATGGAGCCGAACCATGCTGTCCAGAGTGCGATGCGTGACGTTCTTGTGGGTTCTTCTACTCCTCACCACAGCCGCAGTGGCGTCAGCGGCGACGGACGTGGTGACCATGATCACGGGCGAGAAGCTTGTCGGTGAGATCAAGAAGGTTGAAAAAGACGTACTGACGATGTCCACCGCCTATTCGGACTCCGATTTCAAGATCGAGTGGGGTAAGGTCGCGTCTCTCGAAAGCGACCGGCAGTTCCTGGTCGAGACGTTCGACGGCAGGCGCGTGTCCGGCCCGCTGAAAACCGATGCGGCGAACAAAGCGACCGTGAGCGTCGGGGACGTCAGCGTCCCTTTGGCCGAGATATCCTCGATGGTGCCCTTTGACCGATCGTTCTGGTCCCGGTTCGACGTGGGTTTCGATTTCGGCTACAGCATGACGCAGGCGAACTCCGCCACACAGCTCACATTCGGCGGCAACCTGCTGTACCGGGACAGGCAGATAGTGGATACGGTGCTCATGAACGCGTTCAAGAGCTCGCAGTCGAACGCGCCGGAAACACAGCGCTGGGATTTCGGCAACGACTTCCGGTATCTCCTCGGCGAACGCTGGTACGCCAACACCACACAGGATTTCATGAACAGCGACGAGCAGCGACTCGATCTCCGGACCACGATTGGCGGTGGCGGCGGGCGGTACCTGCTTCGCTCGTCTTCGCAGCATCTGGCGGTCGGGGGCGGGCTCGCGTGGACGAATGAAGACTACACGGACCCTGCGATCCCGACGAAGGACTCGGCAGAGGCGTATGTCGGCACGGAATTCATGACCGAGAAGCTGAAGGTGACCGACCTGGTCACGCGGTTCACGTACTACCCCAGCCTGACGATCGACGACCGGTACCGCATCAACTACAGGTTCGACCTCGACTTCAATCTGCCAGGCGACTGGTACTTCCGGATTGGAATCTTCGAGAACTTCGACAGCCAGCCGCCACCCGGGTTGTCGAGAAACGACTACGGTTGGTCGAACTCCTTCGGCCTGAAGTTCTGACCGAGTTGGTGTTCTACCGGATGCCGCCATTCATGACGTCAGTTTCTCGTCCTCATTGACGGACACAACGATCCATAGGGCTTGGGCCGAGAAGATGATGATGACCCCGGTGACGGGAAACCAGTACGAAAGGACCGTCGTGCCGGCGTAAATGACCGGGCCGATGAACATCTGAATCAAGGCGCCACGGCACGTTCCATCAGTCCGCCTTCTTGAACGTCGGCTCACCGGTCGGTCCATCGAGCGGCTCCAGGCTGTGCAGATACTCGTAGAGCGCCCCGATGTCTTCCGTCGTCATGCGCGCAAACGCTTCCCAGGGCATCGGGGAGCCGGCGTGTTGGCGCCCGCCCTTCTGAAAGCGCGCGATGAACGTCTCGCGGTCAGGGAACTTCATGAGCGCGCTCGCGGCCTTCGGCGTGATGTTCGGCGTTCTGAACCAGATGGTTTGATCGACGCCGGGGAGCGCCATCGGCTCCTGCTCGAACCCGCCGGAGAAATCGGGGCCGGTTGCGGTAAACGTGTTCGGATCGCGTGGAGTATGGCAGCCGACGCAGTTCGTCACATAACGGGCGAGATACTCGCCCCGCTCCTTCGTCACCCCCTGGGGCGGCGCGGTGCGCGGCGGGTTGATCGATCGGCGCGGCTTCGCGACGCCCACAAAGCTCTTGACCACCTTACCCATCAGCGTCCACTCGGCGGTTGGGACTCGGTTCCTCACGGGCGGCTTTGCACGGAGATACGAAATGATTGCGACGAGGTCGTCCTCGCTCATGTTGCCGAACGGCATCAACGGCTCGACGGTCGCGCGGCCATCCGGCCGGACGGCCCAGCGCATCATCCGCGCGATTTGCGCGTCGGAATAACGACCGATCCCCGTTTCGGTGTCGGGCGTGAGGTTTGCCGCGTACACGGCGCCGAGCGGGCCCAGCGCAAATCTAAAGCCACCGCTCAAGGGGACCTGCACGCCCTCACTGAGCTTCTCCAGCGCGTCCAAGGGTCCGCCGTGGCATTCGACACAGTGCGCCGGACCGTAGATGAGGTACTCGCCCCGCGCCAGCACGGCCGGGTCCGAGCTGACGCGGACTTCAGACAGCGGCGCGTCGTACGTCCGATCCCACGTCCGCGCGACGTACGCAGCGAGGCCGGCGAGCGCAAGCACGCCAACCGTCGCCAGGATTCCCGCCGCCCAGACCAAACGCCTGACCATAGTCGCCCTCCCAGTGAAATGAATCGGGGCAATATATCAGAGGAAGCCGCAACCGAAACCGCGTGGAGAGCCCGCGCGGCAGTCCTCGCCACCTGCTTGAAGGACGGCCACCGACCACCTTGCCATTATGGATTCAATAGAACGTCATTCCGGTCCAAGTCACTTCATGCGTGCCGCGCACCGGTATAATGGGCGAAATCGGGACGCCGTCCTGGCCGTGGTCCCCTTCCGGCTGAAGAAATAGCGGATGGGACGACCGTACGCTCATTGTTCGGACGTTTGTTTCAGGAGAAGGAAGACATGACAACTGCAACGTGGCACGTCAGCGGGCAGTACTTCGAAACGTGCAGCTGTGCTTTCGTCTGCCCCTGCATTCTCGGCCAGATGGCGGTGGCGCCGACTGATGGCACCTGCACGTTTGCCATGGCGTTCAAGGTGGACCAGGGAGACTACGGCGCTGTGTCGCTCGATGGGCTCGGGTTCATTGTGCTGGGGTGGACGCCGGAGGCGATGGGCAAGGGGAACTGGTCGGTGGGCGTCATCGCCGACGAACAGGCGAACGCGGCGCAGCGAGAGGCCATCGCCGCAATCGCCAGCGGCGCCGCTGGCGGCCCGATGGCCGCGCTGTCAGGTCTGGTTGGCAAGTTCCTGGGCGTCGAAGCCGCGCCGATCCATTTCGCACAGAACGGCGTCACCTGGTCCGTCACCGCCTCGAAGTTGGTCGACATGGCCGCGAAGGGCGCGATGGGCATCAATCCCAAGGCCACCGAACCCATGCACATCGACAGCACGGGACATCCCGCCAACGATCGACTCGGGCTCTACCAGGCGATAAAGAGCCACGTGCACGCCCTCGGTCTGTCGTGGGACTCGAAGGGCGGCAACAACGGACACCAGGCGCCCTTCGCCTGGCGGAACGCCTAATCCCGCGGCGGTCTCGGCCCCCTCCGGCTACCGGCTCGGCGGCTGCACCAGCTCGATGGTGACGTCATCGGGCCCGATGATGAATGCGATCTTCAGCGTTTCACCCACCGCGTTGGTCACCGTCCGCACGTCCTCGCGAAACTTGACGCCCTTGGCCTTGAGCTCCGCAACGGACGCATCGAGGTTGGCGAACGAGAAGCCCAGATGATCAACCGCCCGGCCGTCGGTTGGCTGCAGCGGCAACTCTTGGGCCGCCGGTTTCGTCGCCAGGACCCAGAACGTGCCGTACAGCAGCCCGTCAACTCCCGTGAGCTTGCGTTTCAGCAGCTGGCCCCCAAAGGCGCTCTGATACCACTTCAGCGTCCCCTCAGGGTCCGACGTGTGGAGATGGACGTGATACAAGCCCAGCGACTCAGCGTCTTCGACCACTTCGATCCTCGTGCCCCACGGGTCCTCGACGAACCCGCTCTTCAGGCGCCCTCCTTCTCGCATCGGCGTGACGATCTTGACGCCGCCGGCTTCGAGCGCCTTCATCTTCTCCGCGAGATTCAGGAACGAGAAGCCGATGTGGTGCATGCCAGTCCCCTCGGTGCCGGCCTTCGCGGCGCGACGATAGAAGAGCAACTGCACCGTCCCGCAGCGGGCGGCATCCTTGCGGGCACCGAGCACCTCGCACCCCATGTGCTTGATGTACCACTGTGCCGCATCCTCTGGGCTCGGCACGGTCAGATGGATGTGGTGATAGTCGGCGCCAGCGGCGCGCGCAGGAGCAGGTGCGGCCACCACGAGGGTAGCGGCCAATGACAGGGTAACGAGGGATGGTTTCATGGCAACTCCTCCTCCAGCGGGCGGCAACGCCTGCGCAGGAACACGAATATTACCTGGGCCCGGCGAAGACCACAACGAGGTCGCAGGAACGCGTTCCCGCCGTGCGACCCGTGCAGTTGGGGAGTCGGCGACATCAGCCGACGCATCAAGGCTCAGCGTAGAGCCGCTGGATGGCCGTGGGGACGGTTCCGACGTGCGTCAGCGTGCCGGCGTGTCGTACGCGGCCCGCGCGAGCGGGAACAACTTGAAGCCCTCTGCGATACGAGCGTCCACGTTCTTCGTCGTGCTGAACGTGCCACAGAGCGCTTTGTGCGCAGCGCACACTTTCCCAACCGCGGCGGTCGCCTCCTCGACTTCGGGCGCCCCCGGATTGGACTCCGGTAATCCGACCCCGAGGTTCAGGCTGAGATCGTGCGGACCGATCAGCGCGCCGCCGATCCCTGGCACGCTCAGGATCTCGTTGATGTTCTTGACGGCCGTGCGCGACTCGATCATCACGATTGCCAGCAGCTCGCCGTCCGGATTCAGAGGCCACGTGTCGGCTCGCACAAAGTAATCGTGGAGCGAGAGCCCCCAGTAGCGCGGCGCATCGCCCGGGCAACAGCCGCGATCACCGACCGGCCGCGGATATTTCGCCCCCCGCTGCGGGGGATACCGCATCGCACGCACCAGCTTGGCCGCCTGCTCCGGCGTATGGACCTCCGGCACAATGATGCCCCCGACCCCCTGGCTGAGCATCTGCTTGACGATGTCCGCGAAGTCTTGTCCTCCCCACTGTGGAATCCGGACGACAGGCGTCATCCGCGGCCGCTGGCCCTCCACCCGCAGGCTGGCCAAATGCTTCTGGAGTTCTGGCAGCAGAAACGGGCTGTTCGTGAGCGTGAAGAACGTCCAGTGCTCGTTCGCGATTGCGGGCTTGCCCTGCTCGAACTGCTCGATGATCTGATTGATGCGCTGCGGCTTCCCGCCGGGCTGCTGCGCCGCCAGGTTCGAGACGAGAAGGCCGAATGCCGCCATCACGGCAAGGATTGTCCCAATCCACCCCGGCCCCAAGCGCCTCCAGCCAACGATTGCTTTCTCTCTCATGATCCAGCACCTCATGCGTGAATGGCAGCCACTGTACACGCTCGAGCCCCTTCAGAAAGTCGCGAGGAAGTCCTCACACCGACCGGCGACGGCGATGCGCTTCGGCATCGCCGCGGCACGTGAATGAATGGCTCAGGATGGTGGAGCGCCCGGTCAGTTCTGCGTCGAGGCTTTCTTCCGGCGTTCTTCAACAATCCGCTGGTAATCCTCTTCCGTGATGTAGATGAGCTGCTCGTTCAAGTGCGCCATCTCGTCCACCGTCCGATCGCCCCAGATCACCCACTGCCGCGGATCCGGATTGTTCTTGTTGCCGGCCGTATTGTCGTGAATCGACGTCACGATGAGGACGGTTCCCTTGGGGAAGACCGGCGCGGAGTCGGGGTCGTAGATGTAGTTGATATGCCAGTTGTTGGTGAAGCGACTGATCTGGTTGATGACCTCCCGTCGGCCATCGGGATAGATCGCTTCGAGCGTCTGCGCCTTGCCGCGGTAGTGCATGTGCGGTTGAAAATTGTGGAGCATCATCGGCGCTTGAAGCACCATCGACCCCTGATGCTCGGTGACCATGTTGGGCGGAATTTGGAGATCCGCAGGGCTGCCGAGAGACGAATATTCCGCGGTGTATCTCGGCGTCTTCTCCTTCGGATAGAACCACCATCCTATTTCGAGCGTGTCGGTGATTTCCTCACCCACGGCATGGTAGTGAATTCGGAAGTGGAGCTTCGTCCCCGGCATAATGAGCTTGCCGACGTTCTGCGGATAGATTTCTCCTCCCTTGCCCTGAGCCCATTCGGTGAAGAACTCCCTCTCTGTCGGGGACCCGACGCGGCGCTCGTTGCTCACCACGTCGGCACCTGGCTTTCCGGCACGCACCGCCCGCTCAGCTGCGATCGACTCCGGCGTCTGGGGTCGAATCATATACATGCTGGCGTGATGGGCGATTCGGCGGCCCCTCAGTGACGGCTTCGTCTCGGACGCACGAACCCATCGCGGCTCGGTCAGCGGAATCTCCACCTCCCCTTCGAAGTGGACGTCGGGCGCCCGCCCCGGCATGGTGAACCGTTTGGCTTGCACCACGAGGTCCGGGGGGCCCAGCGTATCCTCCAGGAAGAACCGATCGCCGCTCGGCCACTGCTTCAGCGGCGGCATGTCCTTCATGTCGCCCCGCGGAGCCCCGGTGTCGACCCACCGGACGATCGTGTCGATCTCGGCGTCGCTGAGCGATCGATCGTTGATGAACTTCTGGATGCCGACGCCCTTGTCCAGATGCCACGGCGGCATCTCACGGCCGGCGACCCGCGCCTTAATCGATCGAAGCCAGGGGCGGACCTCCTCGTAGGTCACGAGCGACATCGGCCCGATGTTGCCGGGGCGATGGCAGACCTCGCATTTCTCCTGGAAGATGGGGGCCACGTCCCTGGCGAACGTCAGCGGCCGGCCGCCGGCGGCCGACGTTTGAGCCGACGCCGCGTGCGGCGCGGCAGCCGTACTCATCACAACAAAGACCGCGCTTGTCAGGCGTAACACGCTGCCAGCGCTCATGTGCCTGCTCCCTTCGACCTGGCGTCCCACGTTCTGCAGCATTCGGCGGCTGTGCCGCCACCGCCAGACATTTTACCAGTGACCTGGCGAAGCACGACAGCAAAACCGTCGGTTCACCGGCGCTCGGCGCCCGCCTCCACCGTGACCTTGACGTAGCCATTCGTCCAACAGCACCTGTTGGCGCTCCGCGAATCGATGGCCAGCAGCTGCAGCATGTAGTCCCCAGCCTGACTGAAAGTCACCGTCGTGTGCGCTTTTCCCTGGTCGATAGCCGGCGCCTGGTCACTAAAGGTCACGGCGCCGGCACCGCGGTACACCTGCCAACTCACCTCCACCCCCTGCGGCTCCTGGCGACCGGACCGCCTGCGGCCGCCAGGTGCCGGGCGTCGAGGCGGCGGCAGGCCGTCATCGGTGACCCACACATCGAGGGTGAGAGGCCGCGACACGGTGGCCGTGCGGGTGACGACGATGCCCTGTGGTCCCTGCGCCGAGGCTCCCGTCGGATCGAACTTCACGACTGGAGGCGTGTTCCCGGGATAAATGGTGCCAGTCTCCCGCTGGGGCGAGATGTAATAGAGGGGATCGAGCGACGCGGGAATCGACTCCGTCTGCCCGTTGGCCGTGAGGGTCCAGGTCATTTCGGCTGTCGGCTGATCCTTGGGTACGGCCACAGCGAAGATGCCGTAGTAGACGCCCGGAAAGAAACGCGTCGGCTGCCCCTGATCCGCTGGGCCGGGCGCTACGCGGTTCTGAGGACCGATCGGAACATCGACGATTTCCTCGAGGTTCCGGTTGGAGTACGCGAACAAGACGTACTTCGTCCCGTCCACCTCGTACCAGCCCTCGTACACTGGTGAGACGACAAGTCCTTTGGCGGCCCGCACGTCGAACTTCACCGCGGGGATCTGCGCGTGCAGGCCGAGGCCCGACAACAACGGGAGTGCCCCAATCGCGCCGAACGCCGTGGCTAACACGAGGAGCCGGAGACTCGGCGCCGAATCCGATGCGTTCATCACCGTATTCCTTCCGCAGGTCCTCGAACCGCAGCGTGACAAGTGAGGGCCACTGCCACCCGTCCTCGGTCCGTTCATCGTAGCGCCGCGGCCATCAAGGCTCAAGTTCCGTCCGCTAATCGCTTCTCAGGAGTCCGCGGACGATTCCGGTGGTATAACAAGACGATCCTAGAAGGCGACAACATGGAAATCGCGGCTTGTGACAGTGGAGGCGCACTAATGAAGAAACCCCGTTTCTCGCGCGTCGGGTGGGCCATTCGGGTCGTGCCACCGCTGTGCCTGGTTGCGGTCCTTGCACCAGTGATGTCCGCTCAACACGAGGCGTGGGTCGGCAGGTGGGAGCTCAACCTGGCAAAGTCCACGTTCAGCCCCGGCCCGCCGCCCAAGCGGCAAACGCTGACGTTTCAAGCGGTGGGGCCGCAGTGGATGGCCCTGTTGCAGGGTATTGACGCGTCAGGAAATCCGATCAATCCCGACATGAATAACCTCATGATTACCTTCGACGGCAGAGACCATCCCACCCCTACGGCAGACTACGAGACGACTGCCTGGAAGCGCATCGATGCGAACAGATACGAGGGCATCCGCAAGAAGGCGGGAAAAGTCGTTCTCACCGTGACCAACGTGTTGTCGAACGACGGGAAGACGATGACCCTTACGACGACCGGCCAGAACGCCAACGGACAAACCGTCAGCAACGTCACGGTCTATGACAAGCAGTAGCCGGACTCAATTCAAGCGACGGACTAACGCTCCATCGTCCCTTGATAGGGGATCACCTGGCCGGCGATGATGTCCACGTCGAACGATATCGTCTGATAGTCCGGTGCGCGGATATCAACCCGATGATGTCCAGCGGCCACGCCCAACGGCTGGCTGGTTGAGGTGAACTGCCCGACCGTGCCGACATAGTTCCCATCCACAAACACCTGAGCCGTAGTCGGCGTGATCTCAAAGCTCAAGCCCCCCGTGCTCGTTTCGCCCGGCTGCACGTCGATCGACCCCGGCGGTCCTGGTTGCGCGCCTGGTTGCGCGTACAGGATCAGATCGATACGTCGAATGCGGATAGATCGACGGCGATGGATAGACCGGAATATGCGTCTCCGGGTATGCATAGCCGTACGGCGCATAGGCGTACGGACCACCGTACCCGTAGGGCACATAGGGGTACGGACGACCGTACCCGTGCGGGGCATAAGCGTACGGATAGCCGTAACCGTACGACGAAAAGAACGGGCTGTAATACGCGTACAGGTACACCACCGGGTACCCCATCCATAGCCCAAACCCCACGCTGACGTACGGCCGGAACGCATAGTAAGGACGATAGAATTGCACCGGTGCAACGGTCCTGCCCCCCCACGGCGCCGCGACGCCGTAAGGCCCGGCGCCGTGGGGCGCCGCACGAGGTGAAGCCGGATGCGACCCACCTCCGCCGGCGCGAGTCCCGCCGCCATGTCCGCCGCCATGTTGAGCGAACACGGGTAACCCAGAGCCAACAACAAGGAGGACCAGCAGACCGATTGAGAGGACGCCCCTGCGCGGTGAAAGATTCTTCACGAACATTCCCCTTCTAACTCAGGGCAAGGATCCTGGGGAGGTCAAACACACATAACCCTAACCGCTATATATAACTGATCCGTGTCCGAAGATTCGTAGATTTCAGGCTCATGTTTCAAAAGCACGCACGACGGTCCTTCTGAGCGCGCCATTTCCTAAAGAAGTCACCGATTTCTCCAGTAAGATGATCGGCAGGCAACGCTTGATCGAGAAATGATCCGGTCTCGCGAGTTGGCGCCTTGTCCTGCACCCGATCGACTTTTGTGGAGGTCCCATGAGCGGCAAGCACGCGCGGTCAGTAGTCGTCATCTGCCTCGTTTCCCTATGCGCCCTGTTCGATCCGGCCTATTCGCAAACCCAACAGCCGCCCACCGTGGCGATACCCCAACCCGGGGTGCCGCAGATCATGACGCTGGAGGGCAAGTTCATCCGAGTCGCGTACAACAACGAAGGCTACGTCATCCTCGGATATCAGCTTGCGAACCGGTCGCTTGGCGAGGAGTGGATGCTGCTCGAGGTCGGCATGACGGTCCGCGAGAAGGTGCCGGACTACGATATGACGCGTGAGGCAATGACGCTCGAGACGCCAGACGGCAAGACAGTTCCCCTGGCGACCGTCATGGAATTCCGAGAGGCATCGGCAGCCATCCAGTCGCTGCAGAATCGAGCGAGAGTCCAGCGCGACAAGATCAACTACTTTCCGCCGAAAGCAAGCCGGGGGTGCGCGCTGACGTTCTTTACCGAGCTGACGTCTCGCGTGATGCCGCTCGACAAGATGGACCTCACCGACGACCGCGCCTGTGTCGGTCGCCTCTATTTCCACATACCTGGCGGCATCAAGTATGGCCAGCATTGGCTCAATGTAAAGTTCGCGCAGAGTGTCGTGCGCGTGCCCTTCAGAATCCTGACAGAGGAGGAAGAGAAGTTCCTGTCAAAGAACTACAAGGCCATCGACAAGCAAGTCAAAGAAGCGTTCAAGCCGAAGAAGAGCTGACATCGATCGCGAACGCCGTGGCATGAGCCTGACTCTTCGCCGAACGATCGGCACCCTTTTGGCGCTGGCCGTCCCTGGCGGGCTGATGCTCGCATGCGGGCGGCCCGCGCAGTCACCACCGGTCGCGAGTAGAACGGCACCCGTCGTGGCGCCGGCACCTTTCAACTTCGGCAATCATCATCACCCGATCGCGACGCCGAACGCCGAAGCGCAGCGTCTCTTCGACGAGGGGTTCGATCTGGTGTTCGGCTTCAACCACGAAGAAGCCGTCCGGTCCTTCAAGCGAGCTGCCGAGCTGGATCCGAAGTCGCCGATGCCGCACTGGGGCATCGCATGGGCCCTCGGACCGAACTACAACCTGGATATCGATGACGAGCGCTCGAAGCAGGCATACGCCGCGATGCAGAACGCCATCGCGCTGTCGAAGGACGCACCCGAAATCGAGAGGGCCTACGTCGAGGCCATGGCCCTTCGGTTCTCCACGGATCCCAAAGCCAACCGCACGCTCCTGGCAAAGCAGTACGCGGATCGAATGGGTGCGCTGTCGCGCCGGTATCCAGACGACCTCGATGCGGCGACGCTGTATGCGGAGAGCCTCATGAACCTGAACGCGTGGAAGCTGTGGTCACTCAAGGGTGCGCCCGCGAGTCGCACCGAGGAGATCGTTGCCGTCCTCGAATCGGTGCTGAGCCGGAACCCGGACCACGTCGGCGCGATCCACTACTACATCCACACCATGGAGGCGTCGCCGCATCCCGAGCGTGCACTCGCGGCCGCCCAACGGCTCCCTCTGCTCGCACCCGCCGCTGGACATCTGGTCCACATGCCCGCCCACATCATGGCGCGCACCGGCGATCACGCAGGCGCTGCGGCTGCGAACCTAGCGGGCGCCGAGGCCGACCGCGAGTATCTGAAGACAGCGCCCGCCGACGGCTTCTACGGGATGGCCTATTACCCCCACAACCTCCACTTCCTCGTGGACTCGGAAATGATGGTGGGCCGCCTGGCGGCCGCGCGGGACGCCGCGCAGCAGGTCGCCACGCTGCTCGCACCCCACACGCAGATGATGCCGATGGTCGAGTCGCTCATCACCATTCAGACGGCCGTGTTGCTGCGGTTCGGGCTCCACGACGAGATCCTGAGATCGCCGGCCCCGCCGGCCGATCACCCTGTGGAGGTGGCGTGGTGGCACTTCGCCAAGGGCGTGGCTCTCGCTCGCACGGGCAAGGCCGATGCTGCGTCGGTCGAACGTGCGGCACTGGCGGACGCCGTGACCAAGGTGCCCGAGGGCGCATTGTTCGGGGGCACCGGCCTGGAGAGCGCACGCGTCGTGCTCGCGCTTACGCAGCGGATCCTCGATGCGCGCATTGCGTGGGCGAAGGGCGCGAAGGCCGACTCGATTCGGCTGTGGACGAGCGCTGTCGTCGCCGCCGACGCGCTGCCGTACGACGAGCCGCCGGTTTTCTTCTACCCGGTTCGCGAATCCCTGGGGGCGGCACTGCTCGAAGCGGAACGAGCCGTGGACGCGGAGCGTGTCTTCCGTGAAGATCTCGCACGCCATCCACGCAACGCGCGGGCGCTGTTCGGACTGCAGGCCAGCCTGACGAAGCAGGGCAAGGCGGCGGACGCCGCGTGGGTAAAGCGCCAGGCAGACGCCGCCTGGACGCAAGCCGATAGGCCGCTGGTCGTCGACGTACCGTGACGGTGTGCCAGCGCCGCCACTCTCGCACGCGTGGCCCAGAGCTTCAACGCTGAAGCTCTGGGCGGTCCAACTCAGAAGCTGAACTGCGTGCTAAACTTGACGAAGAGGGGCTTGACGAGCGACAGCGGCCGGCGCCACACGGTGTAGCTGCTGTTCTCGTTCAACACCGCGTCGCTGTTGAACATGTTGTAAAAGTCGACAGCGGCGTTTAGCCGGGACCGTCCTCCCAGGCGGAAGGTCTTCCCCAGCCGCACATCGAGCTGATTCAGCCAATCACCATACATCGTGCCCGGCGGGACAACGTTCACCATTACCTGCGTAGCGCTTCCTGACAGCGGTCGGCCGAGCGACTTGGCCACCTCCGCCGTCGGGTAGCTCACATTGGCCGCGAGCGGCAGGCCGGGGATGCCCTGGTACGTCGCGGCGAGCTGCACCTCCCAGGGCAATGTGTAGGAGGCGTACCCCTTCACTTGCGTCACCCAGTTGCTGTCCTGGTGGCAGTAGAGGGGGCCCGTATTCGTTGCGAAACTGATAAGGCCTCCGCCGCTCGATAGACTGTTTCCTCCTGCTGGTTGTGGGAACGACGGTAAATTCACCGCAATCAGTTTTTCGGCGATCTCGCAGTTGTCGAGCGATGTACGGCCCGTGCTCAGACCGCCCGCTAATGCCAGCTTTGGCAGCCGCGCGCGGACGCCGATGTCCACCCCGTTCCAGTGTGAGTACACCTTGCCGATATCGTCCGCCTGGGTCTGATAGTAGTCCGTGGCAATCCCGCCGACCGTATACGCCGGATTGAGATCGTAGAGACCCGAGATCACCTTGCCGCTATTCTCGCCCAATCGGGAATCGACGGGCGCCGTGACGGTGTACGGATCGTACGCGGAGGCGGGCAGCGCACGGTTATACATCGCCAACAGATTACCGTAGATGCGTCGGAAGTAGCCCACGTCGAGCGACACCCGCCTGACCAGTTCGTGCTGGATGCTCCCCGAGAACTCCCAGTTGTACTGGCGCACGCCCCAGCCCCGATTGGTCGCCGGGTCAAACTGGGCAGCGGACACGGCCGTGCCGAAGGTTGCTGGCAACGGTCCGCACTCGCCATTCGCCGCAACGAGGGTGAGATTACAGTCCGGGACGAAATCGGAGTCGCCCGTCACGCCGGTTGCGGCGTTGAGCCCTCGATCGTTCCAGTTGCGGTTCGTGGCGGCGAGGATGGTCGACGCGGGGTTTCCAGTCAGGGGGGGCGGCGCAATCAGATACTTGTTCGCGGTGACTTTCAGGGCCGTGCGGCCCGTGCCGAACAGGTCGTAGGCGGCCCCCAGACGCGGCGTCAGGTCCTTCATGCTGTAGAACGTGCCGGCTGGAGTCGTGAAATTCCGGTTCGGCAGCAGCGGGGAAGGCCCGAAGGTCTGCGCCGGGTACGCATTCCCGAAGTAGGAATACCGAAGTCCCAGGTCCAGGGTCAGGCGACTGAGGGTCCACCGCTCCTGCGCGTAAATCCCCAGGTCCCACGGCGCCGATCCATGGAGCGTATACGGCCCGGAGAACTGCCTGATCGTGGTGGGCGCGCCGTTGAAGAAGTAGTAGGCGACATTGGCGTTATTGTTCTCGTACAAGTCGTTGGCGTTCAGGTATGTCTCGTTGAAGCCGACCTTGAGCGCGTGGGCCCCGGCCACAACGGACATCGCCGCGCGGAACTGCGGCGTAAAACCGACGGACTTGACGTGCTGGGTCGTGGTGGAGAAGGGCCCCCCCGAGCCGCTCAAGCCGTGATAGACGATGGCCGTCCCTTGGTCCCAGACGTTGATGAGGTCGAGACGCGGGTCCCCCTTGGGCCAGTCGCGGATGGGGACGGCGTAATCCTCGCGTTTGTACGCCGCGCCGGCCTCGAGCAACAGCCGGCTCGTCACGGGCGACGACCAGGTGACCATCCCCGTGTCACTCGGAAAAATCCAGAATTCGTTCACCGCTTCTTGCGCAACCGAAAAGCCGCTGAGTTTGCCCCAGTAGGAAGAGTTGCCGACTTGCGCGCATTCGCATTTGAACTGTGAGTCCCAGAAGAGGCTGAGCTTGTTCTTGGGGTTGACCTGCCATGTCAGGCGGATATTGCCGTCGCGGCTATACGCATCGTTGAATAACGGGTTGCTCTCGTCGGGTACATACGTCCACACGTCCTTGAGACCGGCATTTTTATTGCCGAGCATCCCCACGTAGTTTTGATACCCGAAAAACCGGGCCGATGTGTAGAACCACAGCTTGTCCCTGTTGAGCGGCCCGCCAAAGGCCGGGTTGACGTCGTAGGTTTGTTTGACCTTGCCGTCCGTCTTGAAGCCGAGGTCCTTCACCCGCTGGGTCAGGTTGCTGCTCGAAAAATCGCTGGTGGTCCCGGAGGCGAACAGCAATCCAGTGAACTGGTTGCCGCCCGTTTTTGGCACGAAATTGATGAGGATCCCGCCTTCCCCACGCTCCGCCGTATTGCCCGCGACATCGACGGCCACTTCCTCGGTGCTCCCGACGTTGGGCTGGTTGTTCCCGTACTGCAGGCCACTCCGGTTGCCGCCGGTGTAGAAGCCGTCGGTCATCACGCGCATATCGTTATTGCTGCCACCGTGAATGGTGAGCTGGCCGCTGATCGCCCCGAGGGTGTCGGTCCCGCCCACATCCTGGACCCCGAGATATCCGACCACCCCGGGGATCAACGTCGCCAGGGACAGCGGCGTCCGGCCGGTCGGCAGCGCCGCGATCACGTCACTGTCCAGCACGCGCTCGGTCCGGGTGTTCTGGACGTCGACCATGGGCGACTGACCGCTGACCGTGACCGTCTCGGCAAGCGAGCCGATCTGCATATCGGCGCTGACCGTCGCCGTAAATGTGCCGGCCAGTTCGATCCCTTCTCGCTTCACAGGAGCGAACCCAGTCAGCGTGAAGGTCACTGTATACGTCCCCGGTCGCAAGTCGATGATGCGGTATTGACCTGAGCCATCCGTCACCGCCGAGCGCACTTTCTCGATCAACGCCGGGCTGGACGCTTCAACCGTGACACCCGGCAAGACTGCCCCTGAGGGGTCCCTGGCGGTACCCGTAATGCTCGCTTGCGCATAGAGAACCGAGGGACATAACCCTACGAAGACGAACACTGCCAATCGCTGTAACGTACTGCGCATAACAACCCTGTCCTTTCGACTGCGTTCGTTTCCGACCTGAGCGTTCGTCACGAAACTCGTCGTCGGCCAATGTCTGGATATGCTGGAAAGGCGTGAGTCGATATCCCGTTCAATCCCGAGCAGTAAATAGGTAGTCTCTTCCGTTGTCAAGGGAAAGAGCTCGTTGAAATTGGCCGTTTCGGTCCTGATCCGCCTCTTCTTGGCAACGACATCAGAAACTTGGATCCGAGCGGTCATGCGGCCAGCTCCTTCCCTATCGTTATCAGTGCACAATGATCCGAATGAAGGCGACCGTCAGCGTCTGCGTGTCGACCGGTACCCTTGCGCTCGTGATTGCCTTGGGGGCGATGTCCACTACTGCGCAGGAGGCACAGTCCTACGAGCCTCAGCTCAACCAGCCGGGCAAGGACGTTCAGTGGGTGCCCACGCCGCCGGCCCTCGTCGAGAAGATGCTCGACCTTGCGCAACTCACGCCAAACGACCGCCTGGTCGATCTCGGATCCGGTGACGGTGTGCTGGTCATCGCCGCAGCGCGACGCGGCGCCAGAGCACGCGGCATCGAGTACGACCCTCGGCTGGTGGAGCTGTCGAAACGTAGGGCCCGGGAGGCCGGCGTCAGCGCAAGGACCACGTTCGTGCGTGGCGACATCTTCGAGACAGACTTTTCTGAGGCGAGCGTGATCACCACCTTCCTGCTGCCCTCGATGAACTTGCGGCTGCGGCCAACCTTCCTCGCCATGAAGCCGGGCACGCGCATCGTCGCGAACACCTTCGGGATCGCTGACTGGGAGCCGGACGAGACCACCACGATCGAACCGTGCGAACGCTGGTGCACGGCCATGCGCTGGATCGTGCCAGCGCGTGTAGGTGGCACGTGGCTCACACCAAAAGGAGATTTGACCCTGACGCAGCGGTTTCAGTTCATCTCCGGAACGCTGGGACACGAGCCGATTGAGAACGGACAGCTCCGCGGCGAGGAGATCTCGTTCACCGTCGGGAGGGCGACGTATCGCGGACGGGTTGATGGATATCGGATGCGCGTGAGCGCCACAGTTGACGGCAAGCAGGTGGAATGGACGGCGCGGCCCGCGCCGCAGCGCTGACCAATCCCCGCTGCACGCGCAGATCGACGAAGGCGAAAGTGTGCCTGGTTTTCCTTACCGCGCTGATGCTGCCTCGCGCGAATGCCGCCAGATCTTCAGGAGGGCGTCGCGGCGCGGGAGAAAGTCGGCCAGCGAGTAGCCATCGAGCACCTTCAGAAACGCACCCATCGCCCTGTTCAACGCGCCCTTCAATCCGCACACCGGATCGATGCTGCACCTATTGGTCGCGCCGTCGAAGCACTCCACCAGATTGAAATGCGGCTCCGTGACGCGGATCAGCCTGCCGACGTTGATGTCCGCAGGGTCGCGATTCAGCCGCAGGCCGCCCGATCGACCGCGTACGCTCGCCACGATGCCCTCAGCGACCAGCCGCTGCACGATCTTCACGAGGTGATGTTGTGAAATGCCGTATGCCTCACTGACCTCGGCGATCGGCACGACGCGGTCGCGATTCACGGCCAGATACAGCACGAGCCGCAGCGAATAGTCCGAAAACTGGGTCAATTGCACGTCGAATCCTCAGAATTGACGGCAGCCACCAAAAGATGTATTTATAATACATCGTTTTCCCTATGCGTGTGACCTCCGCTCACACCCTCGCGCGTTGGCTCCTCTCGGCCGTCACCCTCTTGCTGGCGAGCGCCGCACCATCGTCGCTTCTCGCGGAACAGTCCCTCCAGCCGCAGGGGTGGGACGCGTCGATGCGCCTCCGCGAGGCGGCGGATCTGAACCCGGATCCGCACATCGTCGAAATCAACATCGAGTCGCGCGTCGCCAACGTCCAGCTCGGCCCGGAACAGCGGATCGACGCGTGGACCTACGACGGCGGGCTGCCGGGACCGCTGATTCGCGCACATGTCGGCGACCGCGTGATCGTCCATTTCGTCAACAAGCTGCCGCAGCCGACGACCATTCACTGGCACGGCATCCGGCTGCCGATTGACATGGACGGCGTGCCGGGGATCTCTCAACCTCCCGTCAAACCGGGCGACACATTCACGTACGACTTCGTCGTGCCGGACGCCGGTCTGTTCTGGTATCACCCGCACGTGATGTCAGCGGAGCAGGTCGGGTTTGGCGTGTACGGCCCGCTGCTGGTCCAAGACCCGGCCGAGGATGGCCGCATCGGCGTCAACGACGAGCTCGTCATCGTGCTCAGCGACATCGGCATCGACGAGCGCGGCCAGCTCGACGATCCCGAGAGCGGCGGCTCGGCGGGGATGGCGTTCGGGCGCGAAGGCAATTTCGTGCTCGTGAACGGACATCTCGGCACGGTTGGGCGTTTGATCGCCCGCAGCGGCGCGCCGCAACGATGGCGCATCGTCAACGCCGCGAAGAGCCGCTATTTCTCGCTGGAGCTCGACGGCCAGCCGATTGTCAAGATTGGCGCTGACGGCGGGCTGCAGGAATATCCCGCGTCGATGACCGCGCTCGTGCTGGGCCCGGGGGAACGCGCCGATGTGCTGGTGACGCCCACGGGCGCACCCGGTTCGGAACTCCGCGTCCGCTCGTATCTGTTCAACCGCGGCTACGGCAGCGTCGAATTCAGGCCATTCGAGGAGCCGCTCTTCACGATCAAGTTCACTGAGGATCCGCCGTACGTCGGGCCACCGCTACCAGAGGTCCGCCGGACGATTCGCGCGCTCGATGCCGCCGAGGCCACCCGGGTGATCATGAAACTGACCATCGAGCAGCTGGCGGACGGTTCGTTTCAGTACGGCATCGACAACAAGCCGTACTGGCAGGCGAAGCCGTACCAGGCAAAGCTGGGCGAGACGCAGCTGTGGACGGTGGTGAACGAGACGGCGTGGTCGCATCCATTTCACCTGCACGGTTTCTTCTTCCAGGTTGTCGATGAGAAAGGCGCGCCCGTCCACCCGATTGCATGGAAAGACACCGTCAACGTGCCGTTCAAGGAGACGGTCCGGATGTTGGTGCGCTTCGACGACCGGCCAGGCACGTGGATGATTCATTGCCACATCCTGGATCATGCCGACGGCGGCCTGATGGGCGCGGTGCGGGTCGGCCTGCCCCCGCCCGACGGACAGATCTTCATCCATCCGCACACGATGAAATACTGAATCAAGCCTCGGTTGGCGGCCAGATCCTGCGCGCGACATTGGGAGAGCCAGGCGCGTGGATCAGCGCACCGGAAGCACTTGACCACTTGTGAGGGGTGGCACCTCCTCTTCCACCTCCACCGCCCCCCCCAACGCCGGGGGTCTTGCCCCGGAGTTCGACCGAACCAAACTCGTAGAGAATGGCCATCTTCGCCCATCCAGCCACCGACGCGAGTTTGCGCGTCCGGAGGCAGCCAGGCGCGACACTCAGATTCGGCATCTGCAATTGGGCGTACCACTCAAGGATCTCAATTTCTTTCCGGTACTCGATGCTGTAGGTTCCGAATTGAATAACTGGCCCGAGCGTCATGCCGCCTTTGTATTCCTTCGCCCATGGGCCCGTGACTCGCGAAGCCTCCGCGAAGATGTTGATCCGCTCACCACTCCGCATTGCGAGCATCTTCCTGTCCTCCTGGGACAATGACGCATGCAGTTCCCCTGGTGATGGTCTCCCGAAGACATTGGCATCCTCCCCGCCAACCACCAGAATGTGAGCACTGCCGGTGGGCACTGTCGGATCGTCAGTATGCTTGACTCTGCTTGCTGTTTCGTTGGGAATAGACGTGTAACTCGCGGCCCACAGATAGCCTGGTCGTTTGAGGAGCGCGGGAATGTAGGTTTGGTGCGCCCAGGCAAGATGGTCGCTGCGCCCAGCGTCGGGCAGATCGTACCAAGTCGCCCACAGCGCCAAGTCTCGAGGCTGAGACGTCGAGCTGGCCGGCGACTGCGCGCCATCGGCGCGCGGGGCTGCCACCAAGGCTGCGGCAACACCACCAGCTCCTGTGAGAAACGCACGCCGGCTTCGATTGTGTGCAATTCCCTTCGACATATGGCTACCTTTCTTTACTTTCTGTACGCTTCTTTCTCAGCACGTTCGGACTCTACATGGCGTGACCCCGTGTCTCGGTGGCAGGAGTTGCGGAGCAAGTCCGCATCGCTGCGCGAGGCCGCGTGCTCGACTCGCGGCCGCTCGTCCGGCTGAAGGCTAGGTGCTCCACCGCCGAAAGTCAAATCCTCGCGTCAGAACTGTCAACCTCGCGTCAGAACCTGTCAAAGCGTCAGAACAGCGCGAGCGGGTTGACGGCGCCACCCGCACCGTTTTGCACCGGCAGCGGCTCGACGACAAGCATGAACTCCCAGCGCTTGAGCCGGTTCGCGGTGTCGGCGAGCTCGTCGAGGGCCAGGTTATCGAGAAGGTGGACGCCAAGGGCGACGAGCGCAAAATAATGTATCGCAATGCTGACCCCCGGAATCTGGCCCCCCTCCTGCGCCATATCACTGCCCAGTACGGCGATGTCGCGCTCTTTCAGGAAGGGCATGAGCGAGGGGTCGTAGCCCCCGCGTGCGGGCATGTCGGCGCCAACGGCGCGTCCTGATCGGAGCAGCAGCGCATCGCCGGCCGATATCTTCAGACCGGTCCGCTTCTCCCAGGCCTCAATATCCTGGCGGCGGACGGGTGTGCCAGGGATGTCCAGCAGGAGGCCACGCGTCACGATACCGTCTTTCGCCGAGGTGACGGTGAGCTTTGAGCATCCGCCGTCCTTGGCGAAGATCTCCTTGAAGACGAAGCCGTTGTAGTTCTTGCCGTTGTACGCCACGTGACACAGTGCATCGAAGTGCGACAACGTGCCGCCGTGGTACGCAATCTCCTGCCGCTCAAACAGAAAATCGCCGTCTTTCTGAGGTGCGGGCGCTGCCATGAACAGGTTCGTGAACCTGCCGCCCTGCTCGATCGGCCGCGGCGCGCTGGGCGTATTCTGCCCCACGATTGGACGGGCGAGCGATACCACGGTGCCCGTCCTTGCGAGCGCAGACGCCTGCTTGCGTTTCTCGACGGTGATGAGATTCAACGCACCCCGTTGATCATCCTTACCCCAGCGACCCCAATTCGACAGCTCTGTCATCCAGCGCTCGAACTGTTCTTTGGTCACGCTGCCCGGTTCCGGCTGTCGCTGCGGCGCGGGCGAAGACTGTGCGCGGGGTGGCGTTTGTCCTGCTGCTTGCTCGCCGGCTGCGTTCCAGCGACTCAGCACCAATGCGATTGCGGTCAGCGCAACCAGAACACTTCGTGACGTCATGGCAGACCCTCCTACATTGACAAACAGTCATCGATCCGCGGTGCCGCGGCTTCGAAGAAGCGGCGGCTGTGCTCGGCTGCGTTTCCCACAAGCTCGATGGACGCGCACAGCCCCACGACCACGGGCATCACACAAGGGGCAGTCTCGATTGACATGGTACGCTGGCCGAGGTTAGGCTTCCTCCCTATTTCTTTCTTTTTTCCGCCGTGCGACGCCGAGCATGCATCGAACCCCGGCTTTGATGGTCTTCGTATTCTTCCTCGCTGGAGTTGGGTGGGCATCTGGCGTGCTTGCGATAGCTCCTCCTCAGGCCAAGCTACCAGATGTCTCGGGCATCCCGGAAAAGAATCCGGTTCTGTACTCGAAGGAATCGATTGCAAAGGGCAGGATCGCGTACGGGCCGAAGTGTCAGGAATGCCACGACCAGGACGGCCGCGCACTCTCTGGAATGTTTGCGAACGCGGCAGATTTGACGAAGCCCGGGAACTGGAAATACGGCACCTCGGACGCTCATCTGTTCCGGACCATCCGCGACGGCGCCGGCGGCAGTATGCCGGGCTGGAAGGCCGGATGTATTGGACCGGAATCCTATCGGTCCCCAGCCGCCGCTCGGGGGCTGAGCCTGGCGTGAACTCGTGGTCCCACTAGAGTCAGTGGCCACCGTGGTAGTTCCGGCGAAACGCTGACATAACGCTTGAATCAACGGCGCAGCGTCGCCCGCCATTGTGTCGCGAGAAAAAACGGGCCGTCTCTCGTCGCAGCTGAGAGGAGCGACTATGAAGCGTAAGATTCTGCTGCCAGCTACGGTGGCGGTCCTACTCGTGATCGTCGCGATCACGCCGAGTTACGGCCAGCGTCCGCGCGGGGGGGCCTTGTCGGTCGCTGGCACCGCGGCCGCGCCCGCAAGCACGGCGATCGTGCCGTTCACTATTCACGTGCCCGATGCCGTCCTCGCCGATCTCAAGGAGCGCCTGACGCGCGCGCGCCCTCCCGAAGAGCTCGATGGATCTGGCTGGACGTACGGCACCAACCTCGCCTATCTCAAGGAGCTCATCGCCTACTGGCGCACCAAATTTGACTGGCGGGCACAGGAACGGCGCCTCAACCAGTTCGAGCAGTTCAAGACGAACATCGACGGCATCGGCATCCATTTCATTCATCGACGTTCGAAGGAGCCCAACGCGTTCCCGCTGATTCTGATTCACGGCTGGCCGGGGTCGTTCGCGGAATTCGCCAAGATGATCGATCCGCTCACCGACCCCGTGCGTCACGGAGGCCGTCCCGAGGACGCCTTCGACGTCGTGATTCCTTCCCTGCCAGGGTACGGCTTCTCGGACAAGCCGCCGCAGTACGGGTATGGTCGCGACCGGACGGCCGCGGCATTCGCCCAGCTCATGGCCCGTCTCGGGTACCAGCGGTACGGCGCGCAGGGAGGAGATCTCGGGGCCGGAATCAGCAACAAAATGGCGCTCGACGACGCGTCGCACGTGGCCGGCCTGCATCTCAACTTGTGCACCAATGGTGTGCCACCGGACGCCACCAACCCCTCGGCCGGCGTGCCGGCCGAGGAGCTCGACAAGATGAAAGAGCGGGCCGCCTTCTGGACCGACGAAGAGCAAGGCTACAGCCACATCCACGGAACCAAGCCGCAGACCATCGGGTATGCCCTGAACGACTCGCCGCTCGGGCTGGCCGCGTGGATCGTCGAGAAGTTTCGTACCTGGTGCGACTGCGACGGCAACCCCGAAAAGGTGTTCACGAAGGACGAGCTCCTCACGAACATCACCATCTATTGGGTGACGCAGACGGTGACCTCCGCGGCCCGCTTCTACTATGACAATCGTCACGGCAGCGCGCCGCAGATCACGCAACGGGTCGAGGTGCCGACTGCCTGCGCCGCCTTTCCGAAAGAGATCAGATTCATCCCCAGACGTTGGCTCGAAAGCCGATATAACATGACGCGGTTCACCATCATGCCGCGTGGCGGACACTTCGCCGCCATGGAGCAGCCTGAGTTGCTGGTGGACGACCTGCGCGCCTTCTTTCGTGACGTGAGGTCAGCGCCGGCGGCTGGGCGGTAAACAGACAGGCGCACACGCCGAGCAAGATGAAGTCCCAAAGGAGACGCGCATGAAGTTTTTCCACCTGGCTGGTGCCGCATTGACCCTCTTGTGCTGCGCAACCCTCGTCGCACAACAACCGGCGCCTGGTGGCGACGGCATACCCCTCGCCATCGCCGCCGGTACACTTCCGAATGAACCCCAGATTCTTGACGCCGGCGGGCAACGTGTCCGCGTCGTGCCGATCAAAGGACTGGATCATCCGTGGGCGCTCGCCGTTTTGCCGAACCTGGACATTCTCGTCACCGAAAGAGTGGGGCGCCTGCGGATCATCCGCAACGGCAAACTCGACCCGCAGCCGATTTCCGGCGTGCCCACGGTGAACACCGGCGCCACGCTCGCTGGGTTGATGGATGTCATCCTTCACCCACGGTATGCGGAGAACAAGCAGATCTACTTCACGTACTCGAAAGGGATGCCCGGTGGTCCGTTCCCGGACGTAGTCGGCAAGAGAGACGCCGCGACGGTCACACTGGTCCGCGCTCGGTACGATGGCGGCAATGCGCTCGCGGACGTGCGCGAGATCTTCCAGTCCGACGCGTGGGCTCAGGGGACCTCGGCAGGGCGCATCGCATTCGCGAAGGACGGCACGATCATCCTTGCGATCGGCCTTCCAGTTCGCCACAAGATTGGGACGGCAGACGATGCACAGAACCCCCGGAACCATGCGGGGAAGATTCTGCGGCTCAACGACGATGGCAGCGTGCCGAAGGACAATCCGTTCGTCGGGCGGACAGGGTACCGACCGGAAATCTATGCGCTCGGCATCCGTAACGCGATTGGACTGTTTGTGCACCCGGACACGGGTGCGATCTGGGAGACCGAAAACGGTCCAATGGGGGGCGACGAGATCAATATCATCCAGCCCGGTCGCAACTATGGATGGCCGGTCGTTTCCTACGGCAAAGACTACAGCGGGAACAAGACGGGTGGCAGCTCGGGAACCACGACGCCGCATTCCGAGGCCGAAGGCATGGAGGAGCCGTTCCTGTACTGGATGCCTTCGCCGGCGGTGACCGGTATCACGATCTACACGGGAGACAAGTTTCCCCGATGGAAGGGCAACATCATCGTGGGAGCCATGGGCGGAGCCAATCTCGGGGCGCGCCAGCTGCACCGCATCATGTTGAACCGGAACGGACAGCCGCAGCGGAGCGGCACGGTGCCGATGCTGGCCGAGCTCAAGCAGCGGATCCGCGACGTCAGACAAGGTCCTGACGGGCTCTTGTATCTGACGACCGACGAACCTGACGGTGCAGTGTTGAGAATCGAGCCGGCCGACCCACCTCGTTAAACGCAGCGTGGCGTCGCCCGTATCATTCGCGGATCGGATTCGTGAGTCGCTGGGGTCAACGACGAAAAACGACCCGATGACCAGCGCGCTCCAACGAAGGCGCTCCAGGCAGTCGTCGAGGCGCGGGGTTACTTGGCGGCCCCGACTGTCACTCTGACCTGCGTTCGAACCCAGCAGCACCACACTCCGATATTGTACGAGCCGTCCTCGACCATCGATTCCAGGATGTACGACCCCGGTTCGCTGAAGCTCGCCGTTGCGCTCGCCTGACCCGTCGCACCAAGCCTCTGCCGGCCGACAGGCGAAAAGACTACTTCTCCTGGGCCGCGAAATTTCGACCAGGTCGCGTACAGCTCATGAGCATGTCAACGGGAAACACGCGAGAGATTCCCAGAAAACGCCCATAATCTGTTCATTCGGTAAGATCCGCACGACGCGCGACCCTGCACCTGGCTCACGCGAACCAGAGGCATGAACGGCCGCCAGGATGTGCAATTCAGGAGGCGCGATGCGCTCCATCGTGATTGCAGTGATACTCGGCGCGCAGGCCGCTGCGCTGCCGCCCCCATACCCACGGCAGGGCACGACGAAGATGTTCGACAACGATCGCGTTCAGGTCTGGGACATCACCTGGCTCAAACAGCCATACCCGTTGCACCGCCACGTCTACGACCTCGTCGGCGTGTACTATTCGCCGGGGGATCGAATCATCACCTCGGCAACGGGCGAGCGACGGGCCGTCAGCTCTCCCGCGTGGGACATACCGTTCCAACGCCGCCGCCTGACGCACACCGAGGAGGGCGCGAGCGACGCGCCATTGAGAGCTGTCTTCGTCGAAATCAAGGACGAGCCGCGACCGCAGGCGCCGGATACCGGCGCGGCGCCGCCATTCCCGGCCGGCGCGGGAAAGCAGCGTGTCGACAACGACCGGGCGACGGTCTGGGAATTCGTGCCTGCGCCTGCGACCGAAGCAGTTGCGCACCGGCACCGTCATGACGCGGTCGTCGTCGCTTTTGTAGGGGGGAAACCAAAGGTGTCGTTCACCGCGCGAGGCACGACGCACAACGATGAAGGCGTCGCAGGCGCAGAGCGCGTCTACGTCTTCGAGATCAAGTGATCGACGAGCCGCACAACTTCTCGGCCGAATCGACCCTCACGACGTCGTCTTTTGTATAGACTGTGCATGGAGGAGCTGCCGTGTCCTTCTACCAAAAAGGCCCCGTTCGCATCCACTATGAGGAGGTCGGTTCCGGCTTCCCGTTGTTGCTCATCCCCGGTGGGGGACTGAACTCGACGATCGCCGGCTTGAACCGGGGCGATCCCTTCAACCCAATCGAGGAGTTCAAGGGAGAGTTCCGCTGCATCGCGTCGGATCTGCGCAACGCCAACGGCGGCCAGTCCTCTGGCCCGCTCGAGATCGACCGGCCATGGGATTCCTATACCGATGACCATCTCGGTCTCATGGATCATCTGGGCATCGGGAAGTTCATGGTGATGGGCTTCTGCATTGGCGGCCCCTTCATCTGGAACCTCTTGAAGCGCGCGCCCGATCGTATTGTCGCGGCCGTGCTGGCACAGCCCAGCGGGTTCCGTCCGGAGGTGCCCGACCTCTTCTACCAAAACAACATCACGGGCTGGGGCCCGGCTCTGGTCGCCCGCCGGCCCGACATCACGATGGAGATGGTCGACAAATTTCTGACCAGGATGTACCGCACTAACCCCGACTTCGTCATCACCGTGACACGCGATTTCGTCCGCACGTGCCAGACGCCCGTACTGATCCTGCCGGATGATATCCCGGCGCATCCGTACGCCGTCGCCATGGAGGCCGCGATGCTCGCGCCGAAGGCCGAAGTGAGCATCTTCCCCTGGAAGGAGCCCAAAGAGCGGATTCCCCTGGCAGTGCGCCAGATACGCTCCTTTCTGCGGGCGCATCGGCCCGTGGCAGCAGCAAGGTAAAGGATCAGTTGCTGCGCGGGCTCCTCAGTGCATGGTGAGCTGACGATCGATATGCGCAAGCTTGTCAGGGTTGCGAACAACGCGGATCCCCGAAATCGCTTCGTCGTCGATAGAGAACACGAAAATCGACTCGAGCCGCTGACCGACCCGAAGAACCAGCGCGGGCTCGCAATTGACGTCTTCGATCCTCAGCGACGCATCGCGCGCCAGACCGGTAGTCTGCGCGGTGCGATGAAGGCCGACCAGAAAATTGAGCACCTGATCGCGACCGATGAGCGGGCGCCGCGCCGCGGAAGCCTTGCCGCCGCCATCACTCCACATGCCCACGTCTATGGACAGGAGCGCGGTCAACTCAGAGGTGTCGCCGGACGAGAACGCGCGGGCGAAGCGCTCCGCGACCGCGCGCCTCGACTGCGCTGTGCCCCTCAGCCGGGGGCGCCCTTCCGCCACGCGTGCCTTCGCGCGATGTAACAGCTGACGCGAGTTGTCCGTGGTGGTGCCAAGCATTTCGGCGATCTCCGAGTGCTCGTACTCGAAGACCTCCTTGAGCAGGAACACGGCCCGCTCCTCAGGGGAGAGCTTCTCGAGAAGGACGAGGAACGCGAGCGTCACCGATTCCGCGCGCTGCAGCATCGTGTCCGGGCTCTCCACTTCCGAGGTGAGCACCGGTTCGGGCAGCCACGGTCCGATGTACTCTTCGCGCGTCATCCGGGCCGACTTCAACCGGTCCAGACAGAGACGCGTGACGATGGTCGTCGCGAAAGCCTTCGGCGATCGAATCGTCGATCGGTCAGCGCTGCGGTAACGAAGCCAGCCGTCCTGCAGCACGTCTTCCGCGTCGGACGCGCTTCCGAGCATCCTGTACGCGATCGAGAACAGCAGCGGCCGATCGGTGCTGAAAACGTCCTGATCCATCGCTCACGCCGCGTGTCGAAGCATCTGCGCCAGACCGTCTCGCATCGTTGGATACTTCAGCTGCCAGCCAAGCTCGGCCTTTGCTTTCACGTTCGACAGTGGCATCCGAATCGACGTCATACGCGCCATGTAGGGGGCGACCAGCCGGGGCAGCCAGGCGGGCATCCTGAGCGGCGCGGCCGATCCAGTGTAAGCCGCGATCGCCTCCACGATCTCGGTCAGGCTCACGGCGCGATCGTCCACGATGTCGTACGTGCTGCCGGCCGGCGCCAGGTCGAGGGCGCGTACCGTCGCGCTCACCGCATCGTCGACATGGATCAACGGCAGCTGTCCCGAATCGCCGCGGACAACGGGCAGCCGGCGCTTTCGCACCATGTCGATCATGGCGACGGTCGACGGCGTCTCAAGACCATAGAACATGCCGTAGCGAAGGACGACGCCTTCGATCGAGCCACGCTTCGTCGCGTCGAGCACCTGGCTTTCCATCGATCGAACGGCTGCGGTGGCCTCGTCGTCTGACATGGTGGCGACAGGACCCCGAGCGGAAAGCATCGCAAACGAGCCGACGACGAATCGCCGAGCCCCAGCGTTCGTCGCCGCCTCCAGGAGATTCCTTGTGCCGTCGATGCGCAGGCGGTTCGTCGCGTCGAGATCGCGTGCTCGACGCGGGCCGCCCCTGGGCAACGCCGTCAACTGATGGATCACGTGTGTCGGATGAGCCGCCTCGACGGCCGCGATGAGGGCCTCCCGATTGAGGGCGTCAGCAACAGCCACCGACGCGCCCAGCGCGCGCAGGAGGTCCCTCTTGTCCAACGTGCGAGTCAACGCGGTGACTTCGTGGCCCGCGGCAACAACCGCGCGTACGAGGGGAAGACCAATGGCTCCTGACCCACCGGCAACAAAGACGTTCATGACAATTTCCTTTCTCGGACAAGACGGATCGCCAGCCCGGACCCGAGCGCTTCAGCGACGGCGAGCAGCACCGCGGTGGTCGCGAAGAGCGGCCGCCACTGCTGGTCGACGTGGGCCACATGATCCGGACTGGCAAACACGAAGTGATTCACCAATCCGAACACGAGCGAACCGGCCATGGTGACCACGATCAGCCAGCTCCCGATTCGCTCGGCCGGCCATGTCAACGCAAGACCGATGAGTGGTCCTGCCAGGATGACGATGAAGACGAACAGGTTCGCGGCGGGTGACAGTGGGACGTGCGCCTCGGCATGCGCCGCGCCGTGGACCATTGAGACGACAAGGTGCGCGAGAACGACGGCGGTCAGCCAGCGCCAGGTGGAATTGTGATGTCTGCTCATGCCCAACTGACGAAACCGGAGCGCAGAACGTGACAGTCCCCTTGAAAAGAGCGCGATGCGGTCTATGGCCGGCCACCTCGACCGCCAGCTCGAACAGTCCGGCCGGGAATTTGAGCGACAAAGGCCCATCTGTTATCGCTTTTCGCTCCGACTCGTGCGACAGCCCGGCACACTCCGGCCTGCGTCAGGGTGGCTTCCGTATACTAACCACGGTCCTGGGAGGGACAACGTTAGATGAATCCGACCGAGATACGAAGGCGGGTTTGGCGGCGCGTGGCCAGCCGATGGCTACCTGATGCTTGGGCCCGGACTATGGGAACGACGGGTGTACGAGGTGGCCCGTGGCGCCCACACGATTCCACACTTTGTCGTACAACTCGTTCAGGCTTTGGCGGCTGACGACGCGCAGGGCGATGTCGTTGGCGAGATCTTCCGTCTGTAAGTACGGATGGTGGCAGAAGATCCACACGTGCCCAAGCTCATGGGCCACGGCGGCATCCAACTCGCGATCGCTCAACAGGTCGAAGAATCCCTCCTCGAATGAGAGCCCGAACGCTTTGTCGCGGTCGTTCAAGCGTTCGACCGAGACGAGCAGCTCGTTCTTCGGGACGACCGATACAACCACACGCTCGGACACCGCAAGGCGCACGCTGAACTCGTCGACGACACGCTGAATCTTCTCGACCCTTCGGATGACAGGATCCATCTCCGCCGCCACGTCGTCGGTGTTCGACGCGCTTCGGGTGGTCTCGCGCGCGACACCGCCACGGGGAATCAGGAGAAGGATCAATCCGCATATCCAGACGAGCGGAGCGAGCTGAGGCGTATGCCTCGCCTGAGCTTGATATCGGTCATGAACGCGCATACGCATCCCCGTCCCCTTCTCCGCCAATCAATTTCCAGAGGTCATCGATGGGCTGTAGCGAATGGAACCTACTGTTAGGCTAACACGACCCAACTCGGCTGTAAATGCTGGGCGGCATGCAAGGAAGGAACGGTCGAGTTGCTCTTCGCGTCGCACTACGTAGAATCGACGTCCCTACCAAGCGGGATCGGCCTGACCGTCAGGCGTTACCTGTGGAAAAGCAGAGCCATCGCGCTGGTACACCGTTTGCGCAGCCCTCGGGCGGAGGTTTCTTGAATGCGTACACCAATACTCGCGCTATCCGCGTTGGCGACCGCCGCGCTCATTACTAGCGTACTCCCTGCACGAGCTCAACAGTCCGATCCGTCTGCGCCGGCGCCACAACAACAGCAACAGCAGCCGCAGGCCAGTACCGCCCAGGGACAATTGCTACGCGTCGACACGACGGAAAAAAGAATCGCGATTCGAATGGCCTCTGGCACGGAGATGCAGTTCAGCTACACGGATCAAACCAAGGTGACCGGCGCCGAGAACGTCGCGGGCCTGGCGACGATGGCCAATGCCTCAGTGACGGTCAGTTACACGAAACAAGGGGAAACGAACGTCGCATCGGCGATCGTTGTGGCAGCGAAAAAGCAGTAGATGATACGTGGGCGCCATGGGCTTTCCGCCTACGTGCGAGCCCGTGGCGCCTCGTAGTGGCGCACGACGGCGGTTGACGCCGCCCGATGGGGCGATCGCACGTTCCAGCGAACGCGATAGGGTGGCGATCCGTTCGAACCAGCCCAGGCAAATCGCATGCACTGCCGAATCGCGACACATCCGCAGCATTCATCGAGCGACGTGAGAACGATCTAGGAGCCCCGCCTCTCTCACCTTAGACGATCTGATATTCCGGCGTGCTCATGATGAGGTGCACTGTCATACGCAGCGGGTCTTCCATGTAGGTCTTCGCGCGCTCGATGCTGTCTGTCCCCAGCTCCTTGGTCAGGAAGGCTACAAACGTCTCGCGAGTGACCTTCGCCGTCGGCACTCGTACCATCCGCCACAGCAGATAGTCGACCGCCTCGCCGATTGTCTTGGAGCCGCTCTCCATCACGATCTGGGTCAGGTTGCATTGCGCGGCATTGCGCGGCGTCGGAATGAGCTTGCGCCCGGCTTGTTGCCACCCGATGTAGCCAGAGACGCGGGTATTGAACCGCTCGTCTCGCTCCAGGGCGACCATGTCGAACGTGGTCATCCTCGCCGGGTCGTTGACGGCCGTCGCGGCGCCGATCTCGTACCCCTCCCGCAACCGATGACCCAGGATGTCGTCACCACCGGAGGAGAAATTCCAGTCCTTGAAGCCGGTGATGTCGGGGATCAACACATCCCGCGCGACGTTCCCGCGGGCGATGAGCAGGCCAGGCGTGATCCAGGCCTTGCCGCCCGCCCAACCCGCCACCGACGGCGGGTTCAGCAGATGCTGGCCCATGGCGATGGTTGACTGGTTGAAGTCGGGCACCCCCGGCATGGTGTCCACGCCCAGGTGCTTCATCATCGCGACCATGTGCTCGACCGGCCCCTTGATGTGGGCCCCGTAGCTGGCTTGGCTGTAGAAGTCTTTCGACGAGAAAATCACCGTCAGGAGCGGCTTGACTTCGTAATTGCTGCTCCGCAGGATCGCGCCCAATTTCGTTTTCAGGTCCTGAGAGAGGTCATCCCTCACCAGAAAGCGATAGATCTTCCCCGCCAGGTATTCCGCTGTTACCGGCTGCTCGAAGATGATCTTCAGCGCATCCACGCCGTCGAAGTTTCCCGTTCTGCCCAGGAATGTCTTGGGACCGTCGTCATGCTTGTTCGGGTTCACCTTGAAACTGAGATTGTCGAAGTACCAGCCCGTGAACGCCCGAGCGCCTTCGCGTACGTCCTGTTCCGAGTAGTTCCCCACGCCCATGGTGAAGAGCTCCATCACCTCGCGGGCGAAGTTCTCGTTTGCGGCGCCCTTGACGTTGTACTGGGCGTCGAGGAAGTACAGCATCGCCGGGTTCCGGGCGACTTGGATCGTTAGATCCCGGATGTTGCCCGTCGCACCTTTTTCGAACAGGTCGATCTGCTGCATCATCTTGCGGTAGTCGCGGACCTTGTTCTCGTGGGTGGCGAAGTGGCCGTGCCACATCAACGCCATCTTCTCTTCCACCGGATGCGTGGTTTGCAGCATGCGGTTCGCCCACCAATACCCCAGCCGGCGGGTTTCGAGCATCGTGGCGCGCAGCCAATAGAAGAACCGGTCCGACACGGGCTGGACTGGACGGTTGCCCGCGGGCTTGTTCTCGATGCCCATCGAGATGCCGTTCTTGAGCGCCCGATCGGTCGCCTCGGGCCGGCTCTCGGGGAAGGAGTTGAGTGTCGGATCCCACAAACCCGATTCCACGAACGGCTGCATTTTGCCGTTCGGGATGCTCTCGTAGTGCACGAGCGAGCGAACCGCGCGCTCCAAGCCCGCGTCCGTCAGTGTCTCGATCTCCGCCGGCGTCCCGCCGAACCCGGCATGCGCGAGCAGATGCGCGGCTCGGTCGTAGTTCCAGTCTCCGGCGGCAATGGGCGTCAGGTCATCTTTCCAGGATGCCGGTCCGGGAGACCAGCCCATGCGAGCAACCATCTTGTCCTCCAGAAGCACGGTACCTGGCGCGCCCCACCGCACGCCAGCCCATCGGGACGTGCCAAAGACCGTGCGCTCTACGCCCGGAACATACCCATCGTCTTGAACTTCTGTCCCAGCACCTTCGCGGAGTCAGCGCCCATCCACTCCTCGACCAGCGTGGCGTACACCTTGCGGAAATCGGTGGTGTTTTCGAGGTTATCACCGAGAACCAGGTTGGTGAGACTCGGTGGCGTCCCGTACATGCCACCCTTCACCCCATTGCCGACGACGAAGTTCACTTGTGCCGTGCCGTGGTCCGTGCCCAGACTCGTGTTCTCCGGCACGCGGCGGCCGAACTCGCTATGGACGTATAGCACGACATCGTCCGCTCGTCCGATCCGCTTCATCTCCTGGAAGAAGCCCGCAACGGCGTCCGCGCAATACTCCAGCTGTCGTTCGTGCGGAGCCGCTTGGTTCACGTGCGTGTCGAACAGGCTGTTGCGCAGCGGCACGTAGTACAGCTTCGTCGGGAAGTCCGCCTCAATGAGCGCCACCACCTTATCCAGGTCAAGCAGACGGAGATCGGGGTTCTCTTTCTCTTTGTAGCGGCTCCAGGCGGTCCGCACCAATTCGGAGGCTTGCGCCCCACTCTTGGTGACGTCCACCACGTACTTGTGCGCGTCTCCAACGGTGGCAGTCTGCGCACCCAGCACATCCAGCGCCGGCTTTTCCTGCGCAAAGACCCCCCGCTTGAACCTCGCCGGGTCGCTGAACACAAGCGGCACGTGCTTCTCCGCCTTCACAGCCAGGGACTGGCTGTCGGAGATGTTCACGATCATGTTCGAACGCGCCCCAGCCGGATCCAGGACCGAGGCGGTCCGCCCAATCCAGCCGTATTCGTTGCCGCTGTTCGGGGCGGCGGTGTGCCAGAACGAGATCGACGTGAAATGCGAGAACGACGGCTGGTCATAGCCCACACCCTGCACGATCGCGACCTTGCCCTCGTCGTACAGGTTCTTCATCCCGCGCATCGACTTGTGCCACCCGAAGTGGGCATCGATCTTCAGAACGTCTTTCTCTTTGATTCCGATCGTGGGGCGATGCTTGTAGTAGACCTCGTCCCCATACGGCACGATTGTGTTCAGCCCGTCGTTGCCGCCGAACCACTCGAACACCACCAGTATCTTGCGCGAGTCACTCGCCGCCGCCACCTCACTCGCCCTGCTGAAGATGTAGGGCACTGGGCCGACGCCGCCGAATAGGCCGAAGCCGAGGCCGCCGGCGCCGATCCGGAGCATGTCGCGCCGGGAGACGCCGCAGTCGCGTAAATGATTGTTGCTAGGCATGTGTTCGCTTCTCCTGGCTCTTGCCCCAGCCGATCGGGTAGCCCCGCGCGCCTACGATCAGGGGCTGGGCGCACCAAGACCATCTAGAATAGCGCCGTTAGATGTCACGCTCAACGGCGATGATCGCCAGTCCGGTGCGCTCTTCCTACTCTGGGTATTCCGCCTGCCTGGACTGAGACGCGTGGGCCCCTGGCCCTCCCGCCAAGACAACGACCGCCGTCCGATGCCTTTTTTCGCAGCCACAACCATGACGAGCACCTCGACCTGCCCTCTCGCGGCGCAGGCTCAGGGAGGCCCGCGGAACCCCGATGGAGCCGTCCGGACGCCCCCCTCGCAATTCGCTCGCGTCGGAGCCTCGGCACGCACTTTAGCCCCCTTCAGCTCATTGTCGGGAGCACCGACCCCAGCCCTACGCGCTCGTGTGATCCACCCACTGCGCCATCTGTTCGTTGTAGCGGTCGCCAACCGCGGCATCGGGCGAAAAGAGCGCATCGAGCTCGGCCACATCGGAAAGCGAAAGAACGATGTCGACCGCCGCAGCGTTGCTTTCGAGATACGAGCGCCGCTTCGTTCCAGGGATGGGGACGATGTCGTCGCCCTTCGCGAGAATCCAGGCGAGGGCCACCTGCGACGGGGTCGCCGCCTTTTTTGAGGCAAAAGCGTCGAGTTGTTCGACCAGCGCGAGGTTCCTGGGAAAATTGTCGCCTAGGAAGCGCGGCAACCGCTTCCGCAGGTCGTCGTCGTCGAGGGCGTTCATGCTGGTGACGCGTCCCGAGAGAAATCCGCGGCCGAGCGGACTGAACGGCACGAAGGTGACGCCGAGTGCGCGACAGACCGGGAGGACACTCGCTTCCGGCTCACGCCACCACAGGGAATACTCGCTCTGCAGTGCACTGATGGGGTGCACCCTGTGCGCGCGACGAATAGTGGCCGGCGCTGCTTCCGATAGTCCCAGATAACGGACCTTGCCGGCCAGAACGAGCTCGGCCATGGCACCGACCGAATCTTCGATAGGCGTCCTCGGGTCGACGCGGTGCAGATAAAAGAGATCGATGACGTCGATGTTCAGCCGCCTCAAGCTCTCGTCGCATGAGCGGCGAATCTCGTCTGGCGATCCGTTGAGACCTCGTGGAAAGCCGACCTTGGCCGCCTGAATGCCGCACTTGGTGGCAAGAACCACTTCGCTGCGCCTGTCCTTGATGGCGCGACCGACCAGGCAGCTCGTTGGCGCCGTTACCGTAGACCGCGGCGGTGTCAAGAAAATTGACCCCGAGATCCAGCGCGCGGTGCAATGTCTTTATCGATTCCTCGTCGTCGCCAGGGCCGTAGCTTTGCGACATGCCCATACAGCCGAGGCCAATTGCGGAAATCTTCACGTCGCTCTTGCCAAGGGCTCGCAGCTTCATCGAATGATTGTACTCCGACGGACCCTTGTCGATTGGGTCAGGTTTGAGATCGATGAACTGCACGTGTCGCGTCGCGTCCAACATGCGGCGAATAAGAAAGTCGTCATGACCTCCGGCCCGCAAGTCGCTTTACTTCAGCTGCGCCAGATGGCATGTTCGTACGAGACATCACGCGAACTTCCAACCAAATTTCTTGCAGCTTTCGGCTCATTCTGGGAAGCTGCCAACGGCGGATTCTCATCGCCGTTACACTTGCAGGGAGCGACGACGTGACAGCGACAGATCTCGTCGATCGGCTCGCCGAGCACAAGACCGTCGGCGCGGCGCCGCGCGAGGAGCTCGCGTGGCTGGCCTCACACGGGTCCCTTCGGCATTTCAACGAGGGGGACGTGTTGAGCGCGAAAGGCATGCCAGTGGAGGGCCTGTTCATCGTGCTGACGGGCCACGTCGCCATTTTCGTCGATCGTGGCGCCGGGCGGCACAAAGTGATGGAGTGGCGGGCCGGGGACGTCGCGGGCATGCTCCCGTACTCCCGCATGGTCAGTCCGCCGGGCGACTCAGTCGCACAGGAGCCCTCGGAGATTCTCGCCATCCCTCGCGGCGAACTCGCCGCGATGATTCGCGACTGCCATGAGATCACGTCGATCCTCGTGCACAAGATGATCGATCGCGCCCGGGTCTTCACGTCGAGCGACCTGCACGACGAGAAGATGGTCTCGCTCGGGAAGCTGTCCGCTGGACTGGCCCACGAGCTGAACAACCCGGCTGCCGCAATCGAACGCAGCGCGGCGCTGCTCGAGGACCGCCTGGAGGACGCCGAGCAGGCGACACGCGCGCTCGGCGCGACGAGGCTGACCGACTCCCAGCTCGCGGCCATCGATGCGCTGCGCGCGTCCTGCCTCGCCACGCGTGTGCACGGCGTGCTGTCTCCGATCCAGCAGGCCGAACGCGAGGACGCCATCGCCGACTGGCTCGCCGATCACGGCCTCGACGTCGCTATCGCGGGACCGCTTGCCGAAACCGCCGTGACGCTCGACGCGCTCGACCGCGTTGCCGAAGCGGTCGGCGGACCGCCACTCGACGCGGTCCTCCGATGGGCGGCGGCCGGATGTTCGGTTCGCGGGATCGCCTCGGAGATTCAGGAAGCCGCGACGCGAATCTCCGGCCTGGTCATGGCCATCAAGGGATTCACGCACATGGACCAGGCAACGGTAGCGGAGCCTGTGGACCTGACGTTGAGCCTGGGCAACACCGTCGCCGTGCTCAAATCAAAGGCACGGGCGAAATCGGTCGCCGTCGTCGTGAATGTGGAACCCGGCCTCCCGCGCGTCCGCGGCTTCGCCGGCGAGCTCAATCAGATCTGGGCGAATCTGATCGACAACGCCCTCGATGCCGCTCCCGATTCCGGCCGGGTCGAGGTGACGGCGAACCGCGAGCAGCGATCGCGTGGTGGTACGTGTGGTCGACAATGGATCCGGCATCCCGGCGGAGATCCGCGAGCACCTGTTCGAACCGTTCGTCACGACCAAGCCGGTGGGGAAAGGCATCGGCCTGGGTCTCGACATCGTGCGGCGCCTGGTGAGCCACAACGATGCCGAGATCGACGTCGACTCGCGGCCGGGGCGAACGGAGTTCCGGGTCTCCGTTCCGCTCGCCGAGATCGACGCATCCGGAGGACGGCTGTGAACAAGCCTGTTCTTCTCGTCGTGGACGACGATGCGCAAGTGCTCGCCGCGGTGCGCCGCGATCTCCGCGCCCGGTATCACGAGTCCTACACGGTCGTCAGCGCGGCGTCGGGCGAAGAGGCGCTCGCCACCATCCGCGAGCTGAAGGCCCGAGGCGACTCGCTGGCCATCGTCATCAGCGACCAGCGAATGCCGGGTATCCAGGGGACCGAGGTGCTCGCGCGATCCCGCGAGGTCTACCCGCTGGCGCGTCGCGTGTTGCTCACGGCCTATTCGGATATCGACGCCGCTGTCAGGGCCATCAACGAGGCGCATCTCGATCACTACCTTTCGAAGCCGTGGAATCCGCCCGAGGAACGCCTTTTCCCGGTGCTGGACGATCTGCTCGACGCCTGGCAGGCCGAGTATCTCCCCGAGGCCAAGGGACTGCGGCTGGTCGGACACCAGTGGTCGCCTCGATCGCACGCAGATCAAGGACTTTCTTGCCGGCAATCTCATCCCCTATCGCTGGCTCGATGTGGAACGGAACCCGGATGCGCAAAGCCTGCTCGACGCAGCCGGGGTTGGCGCCAGCGAGCTTCCCGCGCTGTTCTTCGAGGATGGGTCTGCGCTGCGTAATCCCGAGCCACGTCAAGTGGCCGAGCGCCTCGGCCGACCGCTCTCGGCCGCTCTCGACCTGTACGACCTCGTCATTGTCGGCGCCGGCCCTGCCGGCCTCGCGGCGGCGGTCTACGGCGCTTCGGAAGGACTGCGGACACTGTTACTCGATCGACACGCGCCCGGCGGGCAGGCAGGCAGCAGCTCCCGGATTGAGAACTATCTCGGGTTTCCAGCCGGCGTCAGCGGCAGCGATCTGACACGTCGCGCCGTAATGCAGGCGCAGCGCCTCGGCGCGGAAGTTCTCGTGCCGATCGAAGTGACCGGAGCGTCGATCGACGCGGGATACAAGCGCCTTACGCTCAGCGATGGTCGTGAGCTCGTCACACGAACCATGCTGGCCGCGACTGGCATGGTGTACCGAGAACATCCTGCGCCGGGAGTGTCGGAGCACACGGGCGCGGGCGTCTACTATGGCACGGCCACCACAGAAGCGCCGGCGTTCGCCGGCCGGCGCGTGTGGTCGTCGGCGGGGGCAACTCGGCGGGACAGGCGGCCATGTACCTGGCGCGCTACGCCGAAGGACGTGCAGATCGTCGTGCGCCGCGATTCCTTGCGCGACACCATGTCGCAGTACCTCATCGATCAGATCGAAAAGACCTCGAACATTCGGCTCCGTGCCCGGACGGAGGTCGAACGTGTCGAAGGGAGGGGCCACGTGGAATGCGTCGCGTTCAGACTGGACGATCGAGTGAGTCAGGTGGAGAATATCGACGCGGTGTTCGTGTTCATCGGAACCAAGCCACGAAGCGACTGGCTCCCCGCCGAGGTGCTGCGCGACTCCGAAGGGGTTTGTTCTCACCGGCCGGGACCTGCTGGCGGACCCTGCGTACGCGCGCGTCTGGAAGGAACACCGCGAACCGCTGTCTCTCGAAACCAGCGTGCCCGGCGTATTCGCAGCTGGCGACATCCGCGCCGGCGCCATGAATCGTGTGGCGTCAGCCGTGGGCGAGGGATCGATGGTGGTGCGATTCGTTCACGAATACCTGGCGCTGACCTGAATGCCTGGCTCGCTCATCGTCCTCGCTCCTTCCGCCGTGCCAGAGCGCCGAAGGAGGCCACTTCTGACCGATCCGAGAATCCCGGCCTGGGGCCAGACTCCCCGCGCGTGTTGGAGACCTTCAGTTGACGAAGTTCATGATGCACCGCCTTGAGCTCATCAGCAATGTCCTGGAGCGATCGGATAATCATCATCGTCGCTATTCTGTCCTGCATCTCAGCCTCCTGACGCTGTCCCCGCCGCCGCCTCGTGGCGGCCGCGGGGATCTGATGATGACTTTTTGCGCCGAATCAGTATCGAAAAGCCTCAGTTGTCGTAATACAGATAGAACTCGTGTGGATGCGGCCGGAGACGGATTGGGTCGAGTTCCTTCTCGCGCTTGTACGTGATCCACGTCCGAACGAGATCCTCAGTGAACACATCCCCTTGGAGCAGGAATGCGTGATCCTGATCGAGAGCGACGATCGCTTCCTCGAGCGATCCCGGCGTCGTGCGGATGCCCATGTGCTTCATCTCGTCGCGGGTCATCTCATAGATGTCCCGGTCGAGCGGCTCGCCGGGGCTGATCTTGTTCCGGATGCCGTCGAGCATCGCCATGAGCATCGCCGACCAGGCGAGATAGCCGTTGCAGCTGGGATCGGGACACCGGAACTCCAGCCGTTTGGCCTTCGGGCTCTTCGAGTACATGGGAATCCGGATCGACGCCGAACGGTTGCGGGCCGATAGCGCGAGATTGACTGGCGCCTCGAATCCCGGAACCAGGCGACGGTACGAGTTGGTCGTGGGCGCGGCGAACGCCAGGATCGCTGGCGCGTGTTTCAGCAGGCCGCCGGCGGCGTGGAGGCCCATTTCGCTCAATCCCGCATAGCCACTGCCCGCGAACAGAGGCTTCCCGCCTTTCCAGAGGGACGTGTGCGAGTGCATGCCACTGCCGTTGTCTTCGAAAATCGGCTTCGGCATGAACGTCACCGTCTTGCCGTGACGTTTCGCCACGTTCTTGCAGATGTACTTGTACCACATGAACTGATCGGCCATCTTCAGCAGCGGCTTGAACTGCATGTCGATCTCGCTCTGGCCCGCCGTCGCGACCTCGTGGTGGTGCGCCTCGACGGCGATCCCGACTTTCCGCATCTCGTCGACCATCTCACCGCGAAGATCGTGGAACGTGTCGGTGGGGCTCACCGGAAAGTAGCCGCCCTTGAAGCTTGGCTTGTACCCGAGGTTGGGTTCCTCAATCCGCCCCGTGTTCCACGCACCCTCGGCCGAATCGATCTCGTAGTACCCCCTGTGCTGGTTCTGCTCATACCGGACTTCGTCGAAAATGAAGAACTCCGGCTCGGGTCCGATGTAACAGGTGTCGGCCACCCCCGACTCTTTCAGATAGGCTTCAGCCTTGCGGGCAATATGCCGCGGGTCACGCGAGAAATCCTTGCCGGTGACCGGATCGACGATGTTCGCGATGACGCTGATCGTCGGCCTCGCGAAGAACGCATCCATGCAGCCCGTGTCGGGATCGGGCATGGCGAGCATGTCTGATTCGTGGATCCCCATCCAGCCGCGAATCGAGGAGCCGTCGAACCCGAGGCCCTCCTTGAAGGTGTCCGCGTCCCAGAGATCAATGGGAAAGGAACAGTGTTGCCACGTGCCGAGCATGTCGACGAACTTCAGATCGACCATGTCCGCTTGATGCTTCTTCGCGAGCGCGAAAAACTCGTCCGGTGTCATAGGGGGCGGCTCCTCTTTCTCCACCGATGGCCGTGCGTGACACGGCCCGATGGTCACGTGAAGACAATGACCCGCGGGAATCCTCCCAAAGAATAACGGATCTGGCGGAACTTTTCGTATACTCATTCGGGGCTCGGCCGATGCGCCCGTTCTTTGTGGAGATCCTCGAGGGTGAGAAAGGCGTTTCTGCTTACTGTGCGACCGGCGGGAACTACCGTTGTCATCGTCGCCTTGTTTTCCGCGTGCTCGTCACAGCCGTTCGGCGGCGCAAAACAGAATCCCACCACCCAGACAAGCCGCCGCACCACCGCGGTCGCCCTTCAGGAAAACGAAGAGGCACGGCTCGCGCGCAAAGCGAAGGCCAAAGAAGACGCCCAGCCCTTCGTCAGGCTCACACAAGACGCCTGCCGAGAGCTCACTCGGAAGACCGAAGCGCTGACCGCGGATGCTACCGTCGGCGACTCGGAACTGAGCTCCTTCATCCCAACCGCGCTCTACCCCACCGACTCGTTTGCCGCCTACGTCGATGATGCAACGCTTGCGGATGTGAAGTCGCAACTGGCTCAGCTCATCAGTTCCTTGGTCGATCTGCTGCGCTCGCTCGAACGCAACAAGCCGACATCGGTCACCCACCTCGACCGGCAGCGCGACGATGTGGTCAAGACTCGCGCGGCGTTCCAGGAAAGCAAGTTGAAGACGATCGCGAGCATCAACGCGTACTGCGAAACCGTTCGGCGTGCCGGAGCTGGCATCGGCCCGCTCCACTGAATCAGCGGGCCCGGCTGGCAAGGCGCGACGCAGGTTGACTGTTGACGCCGCACCGACTGGGGCCTATGCTTACTGAGCGAACGTGTGTGATGTGACGTCTGGCCGCCGGGCGGTTGAGAAGAAGGAGACTGGTGAGATGAAGACACAATTCTCGCGGCGAGTGATGGGGGCGTGCGCCGCCGTCGTGCTGGCGCTGCTCATCGTCCCGGTCGGGGCTCAAGAGGAGTCGGGGGCGGCGCCCAAGGCGAAGAAGGCCTGGACACCCGCCCGTCTCTCTGATGGTCAGCCGGACATGCAGGGGACCTACGTGAGCGGCTGGGGCGTTCCCAACGAGCGGTGGAGCCAGGAAGAACGCAAGGCCTGGAACGACAAGATGGAAAAGTACCGCGGAGTCAATCCGGGCGCGTACGGCAGTGAGTGGACGGAGAGCGAACTCCGCAAGAACACATACAAGCCGCCGGCGGGAACCGTGATGGTCATTGATCCAGCGGATGGCCGGGTCCCCTTCCAGCCGTGGGCGTTGGCCAAGAGAGACTACATCCGCGACCACTGGCTCGATAAAGAGGAGTACACCGACTCGCGTGTGCGCTGCTTGCCGGCCGGACCGCGGTTCGGCTTCAACAGTGGCTACAACGGCTGGCAAGTGCTGCAGACACCCGGCCACGTCATCTTTCTCCAGGAGCACAATCACAACTACCGCGTGATCCCGATCGACAAGACCCCGCACGTGGGTAAGGAGATTCAACTCTGGCAGGGCGACTCCCGCGGACATTGGGAAGGGAACACGCTCGTCGTCGATGTGACCAACTTCACAGACAAGACGTGGGTCATCGGGGAGATTGGCGGCGAAGGCATGTCGGTGGGCACGTTCCATAGTCCCGCCTTGCGCATGGTCGAGCGCTATACGATGCGGGATGCCGACAACATCTACTACGAAGCGACCGTCGAGGATCCGCAAGTCTTCACGCGCCCCTGGAAGATCGCCTATGGCATCTGGCAACGGGCGCCGAAGACGTACGAGAACTACGAGTACGCGTGCCATGAAGGGAACCACTGGAACGAATTGACGGGTCAGGGTCAGAAATAGTCCTGGTTTGACAGTTCGCTCGCGACCCGCTGCTCTCCTCTCCTCAGACGAGAGGAGAGCAAGCCCCTCCTGATTCCCGGTCCTGCTGCCCGACCAACTGTCGCTACCGATCGACGCCCCTGGCCAATTGGATTTCTTGGGATCACCGTTGACGGCACATCGAGCGAGCCCTATGCTACAGAGCGAGCTTGCTGATGTTCGGTTTGGCCGCCGTGTGGTTTGAGGAAGGAGACTGGTGAGATGCAGACACAATTCTCGCGGCGAGTGATGGGGGCGTGCGCCGCCGTCGTGCTGGCGCTGCTCATCGTCCCGGTCGGGGCTCAAGAGGAGTCGGGGGCGGCGCCCAAGGCGAAAAAGGCCTGGTCGCCCAAGCGTCTGCCTGATGGCCAGCCGGACATGCAGGGCACCTACGTGAGCGGCTGGAGCGTCCCCATGGAACGGTTCACCCCAGAGGAACGGCAGGCCTGGCGGGACAAGATGGAGAAGTACCGGGGGAAGGATCCTGGCGCGTACGGCAGTGAGTGGTTTGAGACCAGCATCCACAAAGACGCATTCACGCCGAAGCCGGGAACCGTGATGGTCATCGATCCGCCGAGTGGCCGCGTCCCCTTCCAGCCGTGGGCGTTGGCCAAGAGAGACTACATCAGCACCCATTGGCTCGATAAAGAGGAGTACACCGACTCGCGTGTGCGGTGCTTACCGGCCGGACCGCGGTTCGGCCTTGTGAGTCGTTACAACGGCTGGCAAGTGCTGCAGCCTCCCGGCCACGTGATCTTTCTCCAGGAGCACAATCACAACTACCGGGTGATCCCGATCGACAAGACCCCGCACGTGGGCAAGGACATCCAACTCTGGCAGGGCGACTCCCGCGGACACTGGGAAGGGAATACGCTCGTCGTCGACGTGACCAACTTCACGGACAAGACGTGGGTCATGGGAGAGATTGCTGGCGAAGGCATGTCGGTGGGCACGTTCCACAGTCCCGGCTTGCACATGGTCGAGCGCTACACGTTCCGGGATGCCGACAACATCGACTTCGAAGCCACCATCGAGGATCCGAACGTCTACACGCGGCCCTGGAAGATGGCCTATGGCATCTGGGAACGGGCGCCGAAGGACTACGAAAACTACGAGTACGCGTGCCACGAAGGGAACCACTGGAACGAATTGACGGGTCAGGGTCAGAAATAGTCCTGGTTTGACAGTTCGCTCGCAACTCCTGGCTGCTCTCCTCTCTCACACGAGAGGAGAGCAAGCCCCCCGGATTTCTCACTCCCGCTGCCCACAACCGACCGTCGCCACCAGGCACATCCTTAGCACTGGCTTTCCTCGTCGCACAATCATCTCGCCGTCGTCGCGTCTGGTGCGGCTCCCTTCTCCAGATTGCGAGCAGCACGGAGCATGTTGATCATCGAGTAGTTCCCCTCGTGGCAGGCCATCTCAAATATCTTGTAGCGAGGGTCCTTCTTCCCGTTGACCTCGAACCTCCATGGTCTCGTCCACCTCGTCTGGTCTTCGACCGTGACGGCGACATTCACCGTGTCCGCATCGGCGCGCGTCAAGCGCTCCACCACATGTAAGTTCTCCCCCGATCCCTTGAAACGGGACTTGCCGCTGAAATTCGTGACGTCGATGACCAACGTATTCCCTTCCCAGCGGCCGCGTGAGTCGCCGATCCACTGACCAATAGGCCGGCCCACATGTTGACGGACGTCGAGGGGAATGATGCGAAATTCGTGATACCGCTCGTAGAGGATCACCACGTACTCGGGCGTCTGGAAGATCTGGAATCCGTTGTTGTAGATGCTCGGAATCCACGTCTCTGGTATCCCGCGCGTGATACAGCGGGCTGCCAACCCGGTGTCTTCCGGGCCATTCACCGGCGCATTCGGGACGTCGGGCAGCAGTCCTGTTTCGAGCCGGGGATCGATCGCCTGTTTCGCAGCTTCCGCGGTCAACGACGGCATACGGCCATTGGGCGGATCGACAATCAGGGAGGTGCGCGCCGACACCACGCTGGCGTTTCCGACCTCGAACCAACTCGCCGGCGTGCCCAGCGATCCACCTGGACCGCGTTCCTCCTTGTTATCACGGGCACGCCTCCTGGTGTCCGCCTCACGCTTCGCCAGTTCCTCAGCGTTCAGAGAAGGTCTCTCTCCAAATGCCGTGGGCCGTTCGAACGGTACTGAAATCTCAGCGTCAGTCGTCCAAGTGCCCTGCAGGTCCGGATGCCCCCACGCCGTGCGCCACGCCGCCGGCGTCTTCACGGCCGACTGGCCCTGACTCATCGTGCGGACGGGTGCGAGCGCGACCGTGACGGCCGCCAGCAGCGCGCTCACGCAAGCGCCAGACCAATAGCCCATGTCACACCTCGTCTCCTTCTCACGGTCTTGTCACCAGGACCTGATTTCCGTCGACTATCCTACGCGTATTCTGCCATGGGCGACCCCTCTTCTCTGCAACCTATCCGGGTGTTCCGGGGCCGAATGCAGCGCCTCATGAGGCCTGGAGAGCGGAGTAGAGCGCGTCTCTGAGCGCCACATCGCGCGGGTCGCCGGTCAATGCCGTCCCCATCTGGCTCGTCACGTACGCGTAACCGATGCCGGCGTCCGGATCCGCAAAGCCAAGCGAGCCGCCGGATCCAGGGGACCCGAACGAGCGAGCGCTGCCGAACGGCCAGACCGCGGTCGACTTCATGAAGCCGAGCGAGAACTGGATGCCGTCCCCTTTCATGCATTCGTCGTAGAACCCGCGCGTCGGAGGAATCGCCGGGGCGGCCAGCAGGTCCAGCGTCTCCTGACGCAGCCCCAGCTCTCGTCCACCAGTGGCGAAGACGCCGTAGGCGTGCGCGATGCCGCGCGCGGTGCCGACGCCGCCACCGGACGGCACTTCGAGGTTGCGCGCGTACACGCGCTGCTCGTCCTGATACACCGCGGAACCCGGATTCGATCACGAGTGCCCGGTAGATGTTCGAACGACGATTCATCGCCTTCCAGCGTGAATCGAAGCGGGAATCCGGTCAGCATGCGGAGCGGGCTCGGCGGCGACAAGCGTGGCGAGGCGGGCGTTCGGGATCTCCTCCGGCAGCCGGATGTAGACGTCCTGGCCGAGCGGAGTGGCGATCTCGTCCTGAAAGAACTGTCCGAGACTGCGATGCCGCGGATCGACCCGGCGCAGCAGCTCGCCTTCGTAGAACCCGAGGCGTGAGGGCGTGATAGGCCTGGCGCGTCCCAGGCTCCCACGCGGGCTTCTGACGCGCGAGCACGACCGCCAGGCGATCCAGGTCGGCGACCACGCTCCGATCGACGGGTTCGTCGAATGGCGAACAGCCCCGCCTGGTGGGCGAGCAGCTGGCGGACGGTGATCTTCTCCTTGCCCGTGCTGCGCGAACTCGGGCCAGTACGCTGGCGACTCGCTCTTCGTAGTCGAGCCAGCCTCGAGAGTGGGCGAGGGCGAGGGTCATCGCGGCCAGGCCCTTCGTGGCCGAGTGGACGATCACCATCGTGTCCTGCTCCCACGGCTCGCCCGTCTGCTTGTTGCGGATACCGCCCCAGAGGTCGACGACCTTCTCGCCGCGATGATAGGCACAGCAGGCGCCGCCCAGTTCCCGACGTCGAGCGAAGTTGTCGGCGAACGCCTCGCGCACGGCCTCAAAGCCACGACTGACGTGCCCCTCTATGGAGTGTGATGTGGCCACAAACACTGCTCCCCCGTGACCAGAGCCGTCGTGCGCGTCGCTGTCAGCAGAGCTGCTGTTTCCACGCGTGAACCAGGCGGGACTGCCGCGCCAGCGCGATCATCCTGTCCAGCAAAGCAGATAGCAGATTGCCGAATGGCTGCGCCGAATCGATGGACTCGGGGTTGGGCGTGCCGAGCCAAAGATGGCTATTGGCGTTACGACCTGCCCAGCCACACAGCCTCGGTCGGCATAGCTGAATCGTAGCGCACGAGACCGACATCTCCCACGTTCCACTGACGCGCCTCCTCCTCGGGGAGATCTGAAAGTCTGCACGTGCCGATGACCCTGGGCGTCCTCGTATTCGTACCGCAGGCGCCATTGCTTCACGTTGTTCAGCTTGAGCGTGCCGGCTGCCAGTTCGATGATCGTTCCTTTCGTGCTGACGCCCTGCTGCTGCAGGCGCGCCTCGAGACGAGCGCGGCGCGCCACTCGCACCCCGGCCACTGCGCCTGTGGCCGTGAGGACGAGCCCGATCAAGACGAACAACGCATTTGTGAACCATCGACTCGGGCCGGCCAGACGATTGGACGAGGGGTTGTCCGGCAAGTACAGGACGTCTACCTGTCCACCCTGCTTCAGGCGCTCCCAGTCGTCCTGGGTCAGCTCGTCGCGTCCTTCGCGCATCTCACCCTGGACAGCGAATCTGTAGATGGCTTCGTAGTGCTGCGTGCGCGATCGGCTTCCCGTGCGGCCAGCAGTGGATGTCCTGGTCGTTTTGGAGAGGACCGTACCTTTTACTGCGCGCGCTTCGTGCGCGAACCGCCAATCGACGAGGGACTGCCAGGTCCCCAAAGCGAGCAGCACAAGACCGACGAAGATGAAGATGCCCCATATCAACGACGAGTTGAAACGCGTCGCTGTTGTCATTGGACGCTCCTATTGACGCTCGAGCACCGATCGGATTCGCCGCATCAGGAGCGTCGGCCGGTCGGGAGTAACGCAGCCAGCGCCAGAAGGAGCAGGTCGCAGCGTCGCATCACCGAACCGCCGCGGGCGGGAGTCGATCGAGGCGAGCGAGGATGGCCGTCGGCGGTTCGCTGGCATCGAGTCCGTTCGCAAGCTCCAGTGCGCGCTCATATGCCGTCGTGCCGCCGTCGTGTCACCAGACGCCGCGAGGACATCGCCTGCCATGGTTTGGGCGGCAGGGTTCTGCGGCGTTTTGACGACCCAGCTGCGCGCGGCGCGCAAGGCATCATCGAACTGACCGGTCTTCAAGAAATACTGCGCTATTGCAGCTAGGTGCGTTTCGTCCGAGGCTGAAGCCTTCGCCGAGACCACGGTAGCCAACGGCGGCGACTCCTCGCGGCCGCGCCAGCCGAATACCTGCCACCACGGCGATTTCACGACCGCGACAATTTCATACCGTCCCGGCGCCAGTTGTTCCATGGTTTCGGGTGCGGCGGCGACTTCAATGTGAAACACTCGATTGGCGCCATCGAGCGCCGCCGCTCGTGGCAGATTTCCGCGAACGCCTGGCTGGCGGTCCGAACCGGACACCAGTTCACGTACTCGCGGAGCTTCGGTGGTGACGACGGCGAGCGGAACGGACTGCCCGTTCGATGTCGCTTGCAGCGCGATCAGCTCATGCCACGGCTTCAGCCAACTGCCGATGACCGGTCCCTTCGAGTTCCGCACGCCGGTCACAAAAATCTCCAGAACGATCGGCGTTCCCTGGGCAACTGTAACTTCGGTCGCCCCGTTCGACAGCAGAGCGACAACGGGAACACCCTGTTCACCAGCCGGACGCCTGGCCACCCACGCGAGCGCCGCGCACGCGACGAGGACCATCGCGCCAACCACAGCGCCGCGCCACCGGGTCACCGATCACCCCGCATCGTCTGGTCGTTGATGACGAGGTGGCTCGTGCAGCCCGCCGCTCCATCGTGAGGTGCCGAACAGATGAACGGCTGAGGCGGTGGCACCTCAGGGTAATACCTCGTCGGTTTTGGCAGCATCAGACACCAAGCGATCCCACGAGCATTGGACTCGGGGCTCTCATGGTGTGAAATCCCGACAGCATGGCCCAACTCGTGGGCGAGGGTGAACGAAATCTCGAGCTCGTGATATGCAGCGTGCGCGGCCTTATCGACGAATACAGAAGACGCGTTACCCGGCGGACCTGGAACCTCTCCAATGTAGCACGCCACCCCGACCATCCCAGCCGCACGGAGATTGGCATTCGCCAGGCGTGGCGCGTGGCTTCGCTGACCGAGCAGCCTTCCTGGGGTGGGCGGATCGTCGGCATCTGGTTGACGTTTTCGGTCAGGCGGCTGCGACCGCCTCTCCCGCGGCCCTCGACCGGCTCGACGACCTGCTCGCAGTCCGCCATGAGTTTGGGCGCGCCAGTCGCGGCGTGCGGCCCCTCCGTCGCGCCCAGGTCCAGCGTCGCGCCGCCCGTGCACGTCTTCGTGATGTTGATCTTGTAGCGCCCCACCGAAGGGTCGTAGGCGATCGTGCCAATCTGTTCGTAGATGTCGAGCAGGTTCCAGGCCCACTGCCGCGAAAGCCAGCGAGTGGTCCCGTCCGGCCTGACCTCCTCGACACCGGTAAACGACATCCGCCACGTGATGTGCCTGGCGTAGGGGCGCCCGGGATCCTGCAGGTCGTTCTTCCACTCGGCCGTCCAGACGTGCCGCGTCGGCGCCGACGCAGTTTCCTGCGCCTGCTGCGCGCCGCTTTTGACCGGTAGCGCGACAGCGGCCGCGACGAGCGCGACCGACCAACGCCGCGCGCTCATCCCTGCTCCTTGTAGAAGGCAGCTCTCAGTTCCTGCCGCCCGCCCGAACGTTGGGTCACGAACCACATTCGCAAGCCCAGCGCGTCGCGCAGGCCGGTCACATAAGGCACCTCGCGCACGTCATTTCCGAGCGCGCGAACGTTCACCGGCACCGTGCTTTCAATGCGCCACTCGTTTCCGTCGGCTGACAGGAGCCACCCGATCGCAGCCGCGCCGCTTCCGGGCATGCGGCCGAAGTAGAACGCGCGATACGATCCGTCGTGCTCGCGCGTCGCCGAGACCTTCACGCGTCCGCGGTCGATCGGTCCGAGCGGAAACTGCGCAGCGTCCTGCCACGCTCGGCCGTCTGGTGACGTGAGGTGACGGAGGAACGGCCCGCCTGCGGGCTCTTTCTTCTCCACACCCTCGAACACGATGAGGCTGTCGACGAACCAGAGATGGAACTGCCGGCCGTCGTGAACGACCGTCGGCTCGATGAACCGCGGCAGTTGTTCGGTAGCCGCGAGCACCCGACCGTGTTGCTGCCACTGCACGCCGTCCCGAGACGTGGCCAAGTAGAGCGGACTGCTCGGCCGATTGCTGAACGAATTTGCCTCGACCGAGTACCACAGGAAGTACGTGCCGTTCACTCGAACGACCGCGATCCCGCCCAGATGAAACTCCTCGGCGCCTTCGGGCGGCACGAAAGCCGGCTGGCCGTCCGGCTTCCACACGAGGCCGTCTGCGGAGACGGCGTGTCCGATCGCGCAGTCGTGGGTACGGCCGTGGAGCCGGCAGCCGCGGTACCAGACGTGATAGTGCTGCTCGTCCTCGTGAACGACGGCTGGACTCGACACGTAGAACCCGTCGAAACCAGCCGACGGCCCCGGCGCAAGCACCGGACCGTCCGACAGGAACACCCACTGACCCACCGACGCTCGCGCCATCTCCGATCTCATGCGGGCGGCGGCACCGGAAACGTCGAACGATGGGGTCGCGGACTCAAGTGGCCTGGCAATGGGCGAGGGCTGCGTCGGCCTCGCCGCATCTCTCGTGTGTGGCGGTTCGGTGTGTGAGCGAGGCTGAAACAGCCATACGGCAAGGACGATGAGCGCGATCGAGGCGAGGCTGATGGCGCCTCGCCTGGCAAGAGGCAGCACCCGCCACGATGCCCAGCGAACGCCCCGTCGCTCACTGAGCGACGCGCGCCAGGCTTCAAAGGCGCCGGCGCGGTCGGGATGACGGCGCACCTGCCACCGGCGCCACGCGAACTGCGCACCGCCGATGAGATCGAGCAACACGCGCCACAGAAACACGAGCGCATCGCGGAGCAGGGGCCCGAGATACGAGGCGACGTGGAGGGTCGCGCGCCAGACGGTCCGAAGGACGCCGGCGGCGTGTCGCCAGACGGTCTCCTGCGCTGACCTCTCGCGGTCCATCACGTCACCTGCAGTTTGCCAGTGCGGGCGTCAGCGCACGCCACGCGATGTCGTTGATGGGCCACGGTCCCTTCTTGCGAAGCTGGCAGTCGTGGCAGTCGCTCACGCGCCTTTGCGCACGACAATCTCCACGCGCCGATTCTTCGCGCGGCCTTCTGGATCATCGGCGCCATTCGGCTTCGCGTTCGGCGCGACCGGCTTCGTCTTACCCCAGCCGCGCGTCGTGACGTTCGGACCGTTCACCTGCGCGTTCGCGACGAGCCACTGCTTGACGCTGGCCGCGCGGGCTTCCGACAGCTTCTGGTTGTAGTCGTCCGCTCCCCGGCCGTCGGTGTGCCCTCCGATCGAGACTCGGGCACCGGCGTTGGCCTTGAGCACGGTCGCAACGTTCTGTAGGCTTGGCTCCGCTTCTTTCTTGATGTCGGCCTTGTCGAAGTCGAACAGGACGTCTGCAGCAAGATCGATCCGGATCTCGGCGTCGGTCACTCTCGCGCCGAGGCTCTTGAGCGCCGCGTCGAGCCCCACCACCGCGCCGGCCACCGCGGAACCGCCGTCAGCCGAGCCCGATCCGCTGCCCGAGATGGGCACACTATCGAACGGTGGGGCGAGCGCAGCGTAGACGCTCACGGTCTTCACCGAGTCGGCCGGCGCCGGCACTTTCGCCCAGAGATTCAGCGCCGCGCCTGGCGCGAGCGTTTCGCCGGCGGCGCTGGGGCCCAGCTCGATCGATTCGCTGCTCAGCGGGTTTCCTGCCTTGTCGCGGGCCACCTCGAACTTTCGGCGGCTCGCGCTATCGATGACGTACGAGCTCGCGAAGCGGCGGGCGGGCGCACTCCCACGGTTTGGGAACTTGAAAGGGGCGCTTCCTTTGTTGGTGTATCGAACGACCACATCGAGGAGTCCGCCGGGGGCGCGAGCCAGACGGGTAACCGCGACGCCGAGTCCTTCGGATTCGCCGTCCTGACTCGCGATGGCCGCGGCAGGTGCGGAAAGCGGCGCAAGCGTTGCCGAACTGCCAATGCGCACGTTCTCGAAGGGAAGACAGCCATCGATGAGGACAGTGACCGCCGTCACCCCATCGCCCGGTGGCTCGAGTCGCGCCCAGTGCGTCTGCACCCCGCCGGTGGGAACCGCCCGCGAGACGGCACCGTCGCGCATCGTGCTGGCGACAGGCTTGCCGGCCGCGTCTTTCAGGACTCCGAAGAGCGTCCGTCCCTCCGCATCAAGCGCGCGTGTGTTCGGCACGAGCTCCGCATTCGGGAGGCGAAAGGCGACCTTCCGCAGATTGCGATACTGAAAGCGGACCGTGAGCTCCGACGGGTTGGTCCGCGACAGCTCGGTCAGGTCACAATAGACGTCCGACCACCGCGCTTCGACGCTGGCCAGCAGGGACTTTACCTGTGCCTGCGCAGGCACGGGCCAGCGTGCGTGTGCGAACGCAGAACCTGCGATCGCTGCCGCGACCGCGACCATCAAGATCCTTTCGTTCACGTTCGCCTCCTCGGCCCTCGACTTTCGTCGCGGACGAACGATACATACCGGAAGCGCGCCGTTTCTCAGAAACCCGTTTGCGGTGCAGGATTATCGGATCGCCCGTTGATGCTGTCAATTGCAGTCGACGCCATTCGCCCTGATGGGGCGGCGACATGGGTGGACACTTCAAAACCGGCCACCGTTGCAATCCTGTTGATGGGGTCGAACGACCACCCACCTGGTGACACCTAGCGCAACATGCGTTGATTGGGGCCGTGCATACCCGGGGAGTCGCGGCAGATTTTCGGCATCCAGCTCCTTGGCGGGATTCGGGTGTGCGGCGTGCGGCGCTGCGATGCCGAAGCGACCTGGGACGATGGGCGCGGAGCAGTCGCCGCTATATCACACTATCGCGGCCACAGCCCCGTCGCCCTGCCTGCGTCATGTCAGCGCGTCAGCGGCCCGAACCCTTCGACTGGCTCGCTTCCCATTCCTTCAACTGGTCCCATTTTTGTTTCAACCCTGGCTGACGGGTGCGCAATTCTCGATTGGCTTCTGCCACGTTCTCCTTTTCATTGGCGCGACCGCCGGCGAGGAGGTTCACCATGCCGTAGTTGTGTTCGTGACACGCGTATTCATACTCGGGATTTTTCGCGTCATCGCGATTCCAGACATTCACGGTGGTCCAGGGTTTCACAAACACCTTCGGATCCTCGATCGTCGACCGGTACTCCATCGTGTCTGCGTCGACGCGGGTGAAGCGTTCTACCAGCCGCAAGGTCTCGCCGGTGCCGGCGTAGTTATGCGAATGCCCGGTCCCGAAGAGGGTGCCATGCGCCGGCAGGGTCTCGCCAGCCTGCTCGCTGTTGAAATTGGTGGTTTCGACGACCAGTGTATTGCCCTCCCACCGGCCGCGCGAGTCCCCATACCATCCGCGGATGTTCGACCCGACATGCGGCCGCCCGTCCAGCGGGACGACGCGAAAGACCCCATCGCCGGGGGTGAACCAATGGATCACCACGTACCCGGGCGTCTGCATGATGCTCTTGTTGCCCCCCGTGAACACGCCATTCCCGACCGGCTGCGCGATACACCGTTCGCCCAGGCCGCGGCTCTCCCACGAGTCGCCTTGGCCCTGTCCCGCCCGCGCCTTTTCTCGCGCGTCCCACATCTCCAGCACCTCACGCGTATAGGCCGGCAGGCGCCCATCGGGCGGATCCACAATCTGGGACGTGCGAAGAGACGGCTTGTGTGGCTTGAGCGGCGCATTCCAGAAGGCGTTGTACTCTGCGCTGACGATGCGCCGCCCCGGCGTGTCTTCGGGGAGGGCGTCCGCCGCGGCGTTCCGCGCGGCATCGACCTTCGGCAGATTCGCAACCACCTCCCCCGCCTCCCCCTCCGGCAGACTCGCCGTCGGCGTTCCGCTCGTGCTAAGAGATGGGCGATTGGCGCGGTCCGCCGCTTCCTGCTCCGTCATGAACTCTCTCGTGCCGAACTCCTTCGCTCGCTCCAGTGGCGTCGTCTGGAGGTTCTCCCACACTCCCTGCAGGTCCGGATCGCCCCACGCGGTGCGGGCCGACGTCCCCTCGGTTTTCGCCCCGCTCGCCGGGCCCTGATTGCACGCTGCCACCGACACGGCGGCAAGCGCAACCGCCAGCAGACTTAATGACGCGAGAAATTTATGCCTCATCTCAGATCTCCTCAATCATTGCCCGGAGTTCCGTGTCAGATCTCCCAGGTGACTAGCTCCCCTTCTTCACAAAACTCCCTTTTTTCGCAAGACTCGCATACAAGTACTCTTCCGTAAATGGCACGCATCGGAATTCCAGGACTTGCACATTCTTTTCCAGGCGACGATAGAGAGGGAAACTCATCTTCCAGGGTCGCGTAAAGACTTTCGAGTCCTCGATGGTGGCTTCATACATGATGGTGTTCGGGCCCGTCGGGGTGTAGCGCTCGACGACGTGCAACGCGTCGCTCGTGAAATTCCCGGCCCGATCGAGCCAGGTCAGGCCGTTGAACCCGGTCACGTCGACGACCAGTGTGTCCCCTTCCCAGTGCCCATTCGACCACCCCATCCAGAGATCGATCGGAGCTTCTTGATGCTTCTCCAGCTGGATGAAGCGGGAAGCGTTGCTGTAGCCAAATACCATCAGGACCTTGTCCGGCATTTGGAGAATCTGAAACGGAAAGGGCATGTACATCGCACGCGGAACGCCAGGCGCATAACACTTCGCTTCCGGGTCGCCGACCGTGTGAATGTTGAACGGCTCGACGGCTAACCGCTTCGCGTAGTTTGCCTTCTTTTTCGCTAAGGCCTCCGGCTTGTACGGAAGCTCGCCACCTTCAACGATGCCTTGCCCCGCGGGCTCGGCGCCCCACGCGCCGAGGAGGGCTGGATAAGGTCCCGGCTGGGCGGTGTGGTCCTGAATGTTAAAGTTGGCCGTGGTGAGTGTCTGCCATATACCACTCAGATCGGGCTGTTTCGTCCCCGGGAACCGTGGCGCCTGATAGGCCGAGCCCTGAGTCTGGCCGGCGATCGGTCTCTCCAACGAGAAGAAGATTCCTAGAGTAGCCGTCGCAATCGCGATGCCGATCATCACACCTTTGAACCAGGTTCGCATCTTGTACCTCGTGGTTGTGCGACAGATCGCGCACGAAATTAGCATCAACACGTACTTGCCCTCGCCAGGGTGCCGCTCCCGTTCTCCGAGGGCCTTTCGAGTAGAAACCGCGCCGTGATCAGGCACGGACCCTCTGTTCAACGGCCTTTACGAACCCGGCCCTCTCCTTCACTCCATCTGCCGGGCCCTCTCGCCGACGACCTGTTCCGCGTGCGGTCCTACTTCTTCTTCTGCTCGGTTGGATCCTTCCCATCGAGAGGCGCACCCGTACCCGAGGAACCCATGAACAGCTTTCGGCCATCCGTGAACGTGATGTCTCTGCCGTTCGCTCTACAGATGGGACGACAGGCGGGGTCCTTGGACCTGAACCCCTCGACCACCACTTCGGTTCCAGCAGTCAACGAATTCTTTGTAAACCCGCGCTTCAGCAGACTGGTCGGTGGGCCAGCTTCGACCATCCATTGTTCCACCTTGCCGTCCGGTTTCTTCACATCGATGTGGAGCCAGGAGTGAGGGTTGACCCATTCCAGCCTTGTGACCGTTCCCTTCACCTTGATAGGCGCGTTCGCGTCAAATTCCGCCGCAAAGGCATGATGCGCCATCACCCGTGCGCCGGCTGGGACCAGCAGTAGACCGATCCCGACAACCCAACTGACCAACGTTAGTCTTCTCTGCATCGAATGCACCCTCCTCGCCGCGAAGTTGACCCCTCACCGAGTCTTTGCCTGCCCTGCCTTGCTTGCCGGCGGCAACCCCTTGCAATTTACGCCGATCTCGCTCGTGCCGCAAGACAAACCATCACCCCGCTCTGACGTGCGCCACCTTCACCGAACTTGACGAAGCCTAGCGAGGCTCCGCCCCGCTAGACGAACATTCATTACAGCCCCGCTGCTCGGGGTCGTCTTGACCGGAAGACTTGACTCATGCGGTGCAAGTTTCGGAGGTCAAGACTCTAGGGGTCTGCGGCCAGTGCTCCAGAGGGGTTCGTCGTTGACCATAGTTGACCATAAAGGACGTGAGGATGCGAGCCGGGGGTATCGTTGACGACACATCGGGCGAGCCCTATGCTTACTGAACGAACGTGCTGATGTTCGGCTTGGCCGGCGGGCGGTGGAGAACAAGGAGACTGGCAAGATGCAGACACAATTTTCGCGGCGAGTGATGGGGACGTGCGCCGCCGTCGTGCTGGCGCTGCTCATCGTCCCGGTCGGGGCGCAGGAGGAGTCGGGGGCGGCGCCCAAGGCGAAAAAGGCCTGGTCGCCCAAGCATCTGCCTGACGGCCAGCCGGACATGCAGGGGACCTACGTGACCGGCTGGGGCGTCCCCATGGAACGGTTCACGCCAGAGGAGCGCCAGGCGTGGCAGGCAAAGATGGAGAAGTACCGGGGGAAGGATCCTGGCTACTATGGGTCCGAGTGGACCGAGGCCGAACTCCACAAGAACGCATACAAACCGAAGCCGGGAACCGTGATGGTCATCGATCCGCCGGACGGCCGCGTCCCCTTCCAGCCGTGGGCGTTGGCCAAGAGAGACTACATCAGCACCCATTGGCTCGATCGAGAGGAGTACACCGACTCCCGTGTGCGGTGCTTGCCGGCCGGACCGCGGTTCGGCCTTCAGAGCGGCTACAACGGCTGGCAAGTGCTGCAGCCTCCCGGCCACGTGATCTTTCTCCAGGAGCACAATCACAACTACCGGGTCATCCCGATCGACAAGACCCCGCACGTGGGTAAGGACATCGAACTCTGGCAAGGCGACTCCCGCGGACACTGGGAAGGGAATACGCTCGTCGTCGATGTGACCAACTTCACGGATAAGACGTGGGTCATGGGAGAGATTGCTGGTGAGGGCATGTCGGTGGGCACGTTTCATAGTCCCGCCTTGCACATGGTCGAGCGCTACACGTTCCGGGATGCCGACAACATCGATTTCGAAGCCACCGTCGAGGATCCGAGCGTCTACACGCGGCCATGGAAGATGGCCTATGGCATCTGGCAACGGGCGCCGAAGGACTACGAAAACTACGAGTACGCGTGCCACGAAGGGAACCACTGGAACGAATTGACGGGTCAGGGTCAGGGTAAGAAATAGTTCTGGACGGAGCGATCTCATCAAATGCCGACTTGGGTGGCCGCCGTCGTGATCCTTGTCCTGGCGTGCGGAGGACCCGTCGCCCACGTGTCGGCTCAACAGAAGGAACCGTCGGTCTCGAGCGGCTGGGTCAGGCTGCCCGCGGACGCCGCAACGTCTACGCGGGCCTACGCCGTCTTCGAGAATCCAACGGCGTACGCCTTCTACCTCCAGAAGGCGTCGTCCGACATGGCCGCCAGCGTCGAGTTGCGGCAGACCGCCAAGGACATCGCGCTCGACTTCGTCATGGTTCCCGCGTACGGTTCTCTGGACATGGATGCCGAAGGGGTTCACCTCTTGCTGAAGAACCTGAAGAAGCCGCTCGCGGCTGGCGACAAGGTCGGCCTGACGTTCGTCACGGACATCGGCGAGCTGACCGTCGAGGCCACGGTCAAGAAGCAGTAGGCGAAATCGCCTGAAGCTTTTGCCGGTGCCGGCACGCTGGGATGTCCATCAAAAGATTGCCAACGGATTAACCGGCGACCCGGTTCCGCCCTCCACTCGGAGGGGGGCAAACGTCATGAGAAATTCGTACTGGCGCGCCCGTCTCGCCTGCTCGACGGCACGCTCCAGATTGAGCGACTCGATGATGTTGACGCCCATCCAGTTCAGCACCGCGATGTGAACCGGGTTGCGCATCCCCTCCCAACCCGGTCTCGGATTCCAGTCGATACTCATGTCGTGTCCGATGAAGGCCGGCAGCCGTTCGTGAATCCACGGGATGGTATCGGCGTAGTACCCGGCAATCTGACCGATCCAAGGGCCAAGCTTTTCGCGCCTCTTCCAGCGGCCGGTGTACAGCAGCACGACATCGCCAGCGCCGGCTTTCACGCCGGACCGCCGCTCCCATGCCGTCAGGTCGGCGCGGGTGATCGGCGTCCCAGGTTCGACCCATTCGACTCCCTTCAGCTGCGCGATGTCATACAGGACGGCGCGCGTCACAATCCCGTCCTTCCAATGCATGACGCTGCCTTGCAGGCATCCAGCCTCCGGTGTGATGTTGCCTGCGGCCCGAATGCCGTTGTACATCTGGCCGTTCTCGAGAAAATGACACCAACTGTCGATGTGCGACACGCTCTGTCCGTGGTAACTCACCGCATAGGTGTCACTCGTCCCGTTTTCGTTGATGCTGTTGGAGGTTCGGCGAAAGAGGCTCGCGCCGACGTCAGGCGCGTCGCGCTGAGGGACATCCGCCGCCAGCGAGATCACCGCGCCACTCTTCACCAGCCTGATCGCGCTCACGACCTTCTGCGGGGTGATCAAGTTCGAAGTACCTTTGTTGTCCCCCGCTCCCCAGCGGTTCCAGGTCTTGAATTCAGTCCGCCACTGGTCGTACCCAGCGCGTAGAGCAGCAGTATCGGCAGGAGCCGCGGCCGGAGTGGCTGACGCGGGGCTTTGGGCCGGCGTCTGCGCTCGAAGCTCATAGCCTGCGATCATGCCGACGACGAGCAGGCCAAGGCCTGCACACATTGATTTGGCATCAGTCCACATATTGGCCTCCCATTGACGCGACACAGCGGCACTACCGAAGGATACGCCTGCTGGCAACGACCGTCCGCTAGCAAAGGCCGGGGCAAGGCGCGATTCGTGCGCTCCACCTTCGCGACAAGAAGATTGTCACCGTGTTCGCGTCAGCGACGCGACGCGCACCCGATGCGAAGCCTCCCTGGGTGCCCGGGCCCGATCGATCTCGCCGATCCCGACAGAGAAGAAGGCATCTGCGATACGACGGTGTGAACCCGAAACGCGATGTTCGAATCGAGTGCCACGTTCGTTGTCGCGCGACGCACGGCGCGCGGGAATCGATCGACGGTGTCTCGATCCAGGGCGGAAGGCCATCGCGGTCCAGCGTGACCGCCGCGTCCATCTGGCTACTTGTCCTGCGCCGTAATCCGCGCGGCGCCTCCGCCTGCGATTCTGCTACCTGATCGGTTTCAGTTCCGGCTGAACCCCGTCCGGCAACGGGTAGCGATCCACGTTCAGGAGCATCGATACCGTTCCGTACCAGCCCATGATGCCGATCACGTCCACGACGCCCCGTTCCCCCAGCAAGTCCTTGGCTGCCTTGAACGTCTGATCACTGACCTGTTTGGTCGCAAGCAACTCCGACGAAAAGTTGTAGACCGCTTCTTCATCCGGCTTCATCGACGCCGGCCGACGGCCTTCGGCAATCGCGTCACAAATAGCCGGGCTCAGGCCTGCCTGCAGCGCGGCGCGATGGTGCGCGTACCACTCGAACTGCGAGGTCCAATGTCGTGCCGTGAGGATGATCGCCATCTCCCACAACTTGCGGGGCACGGCGCTGCTGAAGCGTGCCGCACCAAACGCCTGTCCGAGATCCCCCATTTCGGGGCTGCGCAAGAGAACGTTGAAGGGTCCCTCGCCGGCGCCGCCACGCGGGCCCGCCAGCAGATGCTCGATCATGGTCTTTTGTGCCGGCGTCATCTCGTCGTACGTGAGCGGCTTGAAACGGTCGCCACGCAAGCGGATGCTCCGAGGGTCGCTGGGGGCGCGGTTCTGCGTGCTCGTTATCTGGGCGGCTTCAACCCCGACCAACGCGAGGGCGGCCGCCCCCAGAATCAGCGCACGAATCATGGTGTGCTCCTTGTTTTGTTGGCAGGAACTGAAGTCTTGGCTGTACCATTCGCGATACGGCGGTATTATCACCTTCTTTTCAATGGAGTGCGGAATGAGACGCGATCAAAGCGCATCTTTATTGCTTGTAGGCGGTGCGAGCGTCGCACTGGCATTGGCTGTCGTGTACGGCCAGCTGAAACTCGAGGCTCGGCCGGCAGCCTTGAAGCTGTCTCCGGAGTCAGTGGTGACAGTCACGGGAGGCCAGATTCGTGGCGTGCCATCCAAGGAGCACCCAGAGATCATCACGTTCAGGGGCGTGCCATACGCGGCCCCGCCGGTTGGCAATCTGCGCTGGCGTCCACCGGCCCCGGTTGTCCCGTGGCAGGGCGTTCGGGAAGCAGCCACGAATGGATCTCCCTGTCCACCGGGCGGACGCCCCCAGAACGAAGACTGTCTGTTCCTGAACATCTTTACTCCGCGCGAAGTCGCCAGGCCGTTGCCCGTCATGGTGTGGATTCATGGGGGCGGTTTCCGGCTCGGCACGGGCAACTCAACCGACGGCGCGCCGCTCGCGTCGAAGGGCGTCGTTGTCGTCGCCATGAACTACCGGCTGGCCGCGTTCGGCTTCCTCGCTCATCCGGCTCTGACTGCAGAGTCCCCTCATCACGCCTCCGGCAACCAGGGTCTGGCGGACATGGTGGCGGCCTTGGAATGGGTGCACAAGAACATCGCTCAATTCGGCGGCGACGCCAACCGGGTCACGATCTTCGGCGAGTCGGCCGGTGGCGGTGCCGTCGCGGCGCTGATGCTCACGCCGCAAGCCAAGGGGCTCTTCCACCGCGCCATCGCGGAAAGCCCGTATGTTCATGGCTGGGACCGACCGCTCGCGAAGCCGGCGCGTGGTTGGGAGCCCGCAGAGAAGGTCGGCCTCGATCTCGGCGCATCGCTCGGTGCCACCGGTGACAGCGCGCTCACGGCCATGCGCAACGCGACGACCGCCGAGATTTCGAAGGTCGCGGCGGAAGGACCGTTGTTCAAGTGGTCTGGCACGATCTGGGCGCCCAACGTGGACGGCTGGATGATCCCGGACGACCCGATCGCCATGTACAACGCCGGTCGTCAGCACAAGGTGCCCCTTATCGCCGGCATCAACGACAATGAGGGCGCGCTTTTCAGGAGCCGCTTCAACATCAAGGACGTCGAGGAGTTCGAAACCTTCGTCCGTTCAGATTTTGGAAGCGTCGCATCGGAGATGCTCGCGCAGTACGCCGTGAAGTCTCCAGACCGGGTCGCCGCGGGCCTGGATCACCTCGTCCACGACATGTTCTTCGCCGGCCCGGCGCGGCTGGAGATGCGCGCGCACGCGAAGGTGTCGGCCCCCGCCTGGCTGTATTACTTCGTGCAGGTTCCGCCCACGGAGCAGGGTAAGAACTTCGGCGCCACGCATGCCGGAGAACTCGCGTACGTCTTCGGTGAGGTGACATCCGCCCCGTGGCGAGACGCCGATCGCCAGGTTTCGGACATGGTGATGGGCTACTGGACTCAGTTCGCAACGACCGGCGATCCAAACCGGTCGGGTCTGCCGGCATGGCCCCGCTACGATAAGGCGAACGACGTGTATATGACGCTCGCGGCCACACCGAAGAACGGCACGGGGCTGCACCGGGACGCCGAGTTATTTGATCGTTTCAATTCGCAACGGCGGGCGGGTTCGCGCTGACGGGTCCGTCGTTCGGGCATCGGCTGCCCCTGCAAGCCCTGGCCGGATTATCTCCGCGCCGTTCGGTGTGCGATCGACGAAACGGAGGGCACGCGCCACAAGTCCACCAGCGCGCCGAGCGCACGCTGGTGGACGCGCGGTCAGCGGTTTGACGACTTGGCGCTTGCGAGCTGCGTCACGACGGCAAGGGATTTCTCGACATGGTCCGCCGGACTGATCTTGTCCTCGCTCGTCGAAAACGTCGCGGCAATCTTGTAGTCCGGCATCACGACGAATGTCGTCCGCTCGGTGAGCTCGTGGTCGATCTCGACGCCTCGGGTGTCTTTCATGCCGGGCTTCATGTTCAATTTGGTCAGAGCGTAGGATGTCGCGATCGCGCCGTCGGGGTCTGAGGCGACGGCAATCTTACCTGCGCAATATTGCGGGTCGGCCGAGAAGGCGTTGAGCCTGACGATGCTGTCACGTGAGACACCGATGATGGACGCTCCAGCCGCGTCGAACTTCTCCTTGTTCTCCGCAAAGGCGTGCGCCTGAATATTGCAGCCGCCCGTAAATGCGGACGGGTAGAAATAGACGACCACCGGTCCCTTCTTCAGCGCGTCCTTCAGTGAGAAATTGAATTCCTTTCCCGCGAGCGACGCCTTGGTCGAGAAATCGGGGGCCTTGTCGCCGTGTTTCAACGCAGCAAACGAGGGCACGGTCATCATCGTCGCCAGCAGAGTACCTATCAGAATACGCTTCATGGGCATGCTCCTTTGAAAATAGACCATACATCTGAAAATAGACGAAACATCAACACGTCCAAAACCGGGTGGTTCACGACGTGAAACCTGAACTTGGCCGTCACCCTGGCGTCGCCGTGGCCGGGGCAATTCGATCGATTTCGGCGAGGTCTGCGCCTGTCAGCTTCCACGCGGCCGCCTGCACGTTGGCGCGCACCTGTGCAGGACTCGTCGCGCCCGCGATGACGGACGCAACCGCAGGTCGCTGCAAGAGCCAGGACATCGCCAGCTCCAGAACCGAGTGGCCGCGCGACGTCGAATACAACGTCAGGGCTTCGACCACGTTGAGTTTATCATCGCTCAGGAACCGATTGGCCGCCCACCCCTGACTGAGTCGGGTGCCAGGTGGAGCCGGCACGCCCCGCGAGTACTTGCCGGTCAACAAGCCGCTCGCCAGGGGAAAGTACGGCAGAAACGCCACCCCGAGACGCTCGCATGCGGCGAACACGTCTCGCTCCGGCTCGCGGTGCAGGAGGCTGTATTCGTTCTGCACGCTGGCGAAATGCGCGGCGCCCGGAGCGACCGCGCCCTCCGCCTCCCGCAGCTGCGCCGCAGAAAAGTTGGAGCACCCGATCTCGCGGACTTTCCCGGCGCGGACCAGATCGTCCAGTACGCCGAAGCGTGTCGGCGATCGGAGTGGCTGAATCTGGTTGGTGCAGTTGATACAGATCAATTCGATCCGTGGCGAGCCGGCGGAGACTGTCCTCGACCGCCTGCCGCACGTACGCGGGTTTCGCGCCCCTGCGCTGATCATCGACGGGCATCCCGAACTTCGTCGCCAGCACGACGGCCTCGCGTCGGCCAGCCAGCGCACGCCCGAGAAACTCTTCGCTCTTCGTACCGCCGTAGATGTCGGCCGTGTCGAAGAAGTTGACACCGGCATCGAGCGCGGCGTGCACAACCGCTTCGGTGCCCGCGGCATCCAGTCGCATGCCGAAGTTGTTGCACCCCAGGCCCACCACACTGACCGCGAGCGAACCGATGCGTCTTGTGTCCATGGATTTTAGAATATGGCCAAGTGCGCGTCCGTCGTGAGAAAAATCCGGAAACCAGTCCAATTCTCTCAGACATTTCGCTCGACAAATCGAATGAACATCGAGTATATCTTCGCGATCATGAAATGGTCCTCAATCGGGAAGAAAGAAAAAGAAGAACAAGAAGAAATGGTGCGCTTTTGAGATTGTCCTGGCACTCCTGTGGGTTGCCGGCCCGGCCATGGCGCAGAATGCGGCGCTGGATCATCCTGTCCAGTATGCGCCGGCGGACATTACGTTTGGCGCCACCCTCTACAGCGGGCAGTGTGTCACCTGTCATGGCGCGACCGGGGATGCCGTCGCCAACGTGAACCTCCGCAGCGGCAAGTTCCGGCGTGCCACAACGGATCGCGATCTCACGACGATCATCACCACGGGCATCACTGGGACCGCGATGCCTGGGTTCAAGTTCAACGCGACCGAAGTCGACGGGCTCATCGCGTACCTGCGCAACATGAATAGTCTCGATCTCGGTTCGGTCAAGCCCGGGGATGCGCAGCGCGGCAGGGCGATCTTCGAAGGTAAGGGCGCCTGTCTGACCTGTCATCGCGTGCAGGGGAAGGGGTCGTATGTAGGCCCTAACTTGAGCGAGATTGGGACGGTCCGCGGAGCCGGTGCTTTGGAGCGCTCGCTCGTCGACCCCACGAGCGGGTTGATGCCGATCAACCGGCCGGTGCGGGCCGTCAAAAAGGACGGCACGGTGATCAACGGCCGGCGGGTCAATGAGGACACCTACTCGGTGCAGTTGATGGATACGCGTGGAAGGCTCGTCTCGCTGATGAAAGCCGACCTCCGCGAGTACAAGATCTCCACGACGGCGTCGATGCCGTCCTACAAGAAGGAACTCGAGCCGACCGAACTGGCGGACGTAATGGCGTACCTGCTTTCCTTGAAGGGGTTCTAAGATCATGACGCGACGACTCCTGTTCGCGGTGGTGTTGCTGGGCGCGACGTGGGGGGCCTTGTCTCCCCTGGATGCGCAGGTCACCGAGCAGCGATTGACAAACGCGGCCCAGGAGCCGCAGAACTGGCTCACCTACTCGGGCTCGTATTTCGGTCAGCGCTACAGCACGCTCGGTCAGATCACGCCGGCCAACGTGAAGAATCTCGAGCTGAAGTGGATGTATCAGACGCGGCTCGCAGGCACCTGGCAAGCGACACCGCTCGTGGTCGACGGCGTCATGTACGTCACGCAGCGCATCAACGACGTGATTGCGCTCGATGCGAAGACGGGGCGCGCGTTTTGGACCTATCAATACACACCATCGCCCGACCACAAGGCCTGCTGCGGTGCGAACAATCGCGGATTGGCCATCCTGGGCGACACGCTGTTCATGGGGACGGTGGACGCACATCTTGTGGCGATTGACACCAAGGACGGCCATGCCCTCTGGAATACCCAAGTCGCTGACATGAAGCTCGCGTACTCGTTGACGCTCGCCCCACTGGTGGTGAAAGACAAGGTGATCGTCGGGGTCGGGGGCGGCGAATTGGGCATCCGGGGTTTCATCGCCGCCTACGACGTGAAGACCGGCAAGGAAGTGTGGCGATTCTATGTGATCCCTGGGCCGGGGGAGCCCGGACATGAGACCTGGGAGGCGTGCCCGCCCAACCCGGCAACCTACTGCGATCCCGATGCCTGGAAACATGGAGGCGCTTCTGTCTGGTTGACGGGCTCGTACGACCCTGCGCTGAATCTGACGTACTGGGGCGTCGGAAATGCGGGGCCCAGCCACAACCCGGCTCAGCGGCCTGGTGACAACCTGTATACCTGTTCCGTCGTCGCGTTGAACGTCGATACGGGCAAGCTCACATGGCACTACCAGTTCATTCCGAACGAAAAATACGACTTCGACGCGACCCAGATCCCCGTTCTGGCCGATATCGATTGGAACGGCCAGCCCCTCAAGGCGTTGTTCTTTGCCAATCGCAACGGGGTCTACTATGTGTTGGACCGGGCCACGGGCAAGTTCCTCCTGGGTCGTCCGTTCGTGAAGGTGAATTGGCTCAGCGGCTTCGATGACCGAGGCCGGCCGATTCAAACCCCTCAACCGTTTGACCAAGTGACATGGCCCGGCACCCAGGGAGGGACGAACTGGTATTCCCCGTCCTACAGTCCGCACACCGGCTTGTTCTACATCCCGGCCTGGGAGAACTACGGGAACTTCGTTGGCGGCACGCCAACGGAATACAAGGAGGGTCGAAACTTCGGCGGCTGCTGCACCAAGCCTTTTGGGCCCGTGCCAGGTGCGACCGGCGTGCCGTCTATCTCACGCGGTCCCATCAACAATTGGACAGAAACGGCGGGCACTGGCGCGGTGATCGCGGTCAATGCGCGCACGGGTGAGCGGAAATGGACGTACACCTTTACCGACGTGACCGACAGCGGGATCTTGACAACCGCGTCGGACGTGCTCTTCACCGGCGTGCGGGAAGGGCATTTCCATGCCCTCAACGCCCGCACGGGCGAGTTGCTCTGGAAAACCAGCCTCGGCGGCCAGATCGTCAACGGCCCGATGACCTACCAGGTGGACGGCAAACAGTACGTGGCAACCATTGCCGGCACCTCGCTCGTGGTATTCGCGCTGCGTGACTGAGGTGAACAGGGAACGCGACGGCCGTCAGACAGTGAGTGTATCGAGCCTGCCTGTGCTGTCGCCGAAGCTCTCGGCCTGTACGCCGAGCTTGTCTAGCATCGCCATGTATAGGTTGGTGATCGGTGTCCCCTTCGGATGCCGGACGTAGCGACCGCCCTTGATCCCGACCTTCTGCCCGCCAACCACCGCAATGGGCAAGTCGTCGTGGAAATGCGTGTTGCTGTCGCTGATGCCAGTCCCATAAAAAAACAGCGTGTGGTCCAGCATCGTCCCGTCGCCTTCGGGCGTCGCTTCCATTCTTTTGACCAGATGCGCAAACTGCTGGAAGTGGTACTCGTTGATCTTGTGCAGTCGTTCGAGCTTGGCCTGCTCGTCCTGGTGATGTGACACCGAGTGGTGCGCATCCGACACTCCGATCTCCGGATAGGCCCGACCGCTGACCTCTCTTGCCAACATGAAGGTGCTGACCCGAGTCAGATCGGTTTGGTAGGCGAGCGCCAGGAGATCCATCAGGAGCTTCGCGTGGGTGGCGTAGTCGTCCGGGATTCCCGCGGGCTCGTCCACCCGTGGAAGCTCGCGCGAGCCCTGTTCTCGTGCGGTCTGGATACGCCGCTCGACGTCCCGCACCGAATCGAGGTATTCGGCCATCTTGGTCCGGTCACCTGGCCCGAGGTTCCGTTGGAGGCGATTCAGTTCTGGGGCCACCGCATCGAGGATGGTCCGATCGCGCTGGAGGCGCGCCTGCCGCGCCGCCTGATCCGTGCTGCCACTGGTACCGAACAGGCGCTCGAAGACGGCGCGCGGGTCTCGCTCGGTGGGAAGCGGCGTGGTCGGCGTGCGCCACGCAATCGTATTCGTGTAGGCGCAACTCGAGCCACCATCGCAGGTGCCCACCATCGAGTTCGACTCGATCCCAAGCTCGAGCGACACTAATTGAGTCTCCTTGGCGAATTCCCGCGCAACGACCTGGTCCATGGACACCGATGCGAACACGTCGGCGCCCATCGTCAGCTTGAACGGGACCCCGGTCAGGAACGTGCCCGCCGACCGCGCGTGATCTCCCCCGCCTTTCACAAGATCCGCGGGCTTGTCGGCCAGACCACCGAGGAGCAGGACTCGGTCCTTGAGTGCCGACAGCGACTGTAGCGTCGGCGGCAGCTCCGTGAGCGGCCCTTCCGTCTTCGGAAACCAGTAGCCCATGGACATGCCATTGGGAACGTAGAACACGCCCAACCGTCGCAATCGCGCCGGCGCCGCGGCGGTCTGGCTGAGCGCAGTCAGCGCGGGGACCATGCAGTCCAGCAGCGGCAGGGCAAGGCTGGCTCCTACCCCGCGCAACAGCGCCCGACGAGACAAATGCATCTTGGTGATGAACATGACCTCTCCTCGCCCCTGGCGACGCGTTCCCTTACTGGCCCCGAGCGGCGCTGGTCGCGGCAGGCTGCTGTGGCTCCCCGCCGCGCGCAATCCTCTGTTGAAATGGGGCGCTGCCGACAATGCCAAGCAGGAGCGACGACCAGCGGTAGTTGTCGCCGGATGCGTCTCGCATGAGCTGTCGCACGGTCGGCGCGTCCGTATAGTCGAGGCCCCGGCCGAGCGCGTAGGTCAGCAGCTTTTCCACGACCGTTCGAACAAATTCGTCGCCCTGTCGCAGCAACGCTTCACGAAACGCCTGCGGGCTGTCGACGTTTGCGCCCCTCAACGTAATAGCGGAGTTGATGGGTGCGCCCTCATCGTTCTCGCGCCACTTCCCGATCGCATTGAAGTGCTCCAACGCAAAGCCGAGCGGATCCATGTTGGCATGGCAACTCGCACACACGGAATTCGTTCGATGTTGTTCCATCCGTTCGCGCAACGACGCAGGCTTGCTCTTCCCGTCGTTCTGTTTGAGCGGCGGCACGCCCGGTGGCGGCGGTGGCGGCGGCGCGCCCAGCACGTTCGCGAGCACCCACTGGCCGCGCAGCACGACCGACGTCCGGTCCGGATAAGACGTGACGGTCAGCACGCTCGCCTGCCCCAGCAGGCCGCCTCGCGCCGGGTCGGTCATCGCCACGCGCCGAAAGTGGCTGCCATACACTTTGGGAATGCCGTAATGTTCGGCAAGCCGCGCATTGAGGAACGTGTAGTCGGCACGCAACAAGTCGAGGACGTTGCGATCCTCACGCACCTGGCTCTCGAAGAACAGCTCCGTTTCCTTGATCATCGCCTCGCGCAACGTGCTGTCGAAATCGGGAAACCGTACCGGATCGGGCTCCATCGTCTGCAGATTACGCACTTGCAGCCACTGACCGAGGAAGTCGTTCATCCATCGTTTCGCCCGCGGATCCGCGAGCATGCGTCGCGTCTGTTGCGCCACGACGGCCGGATCGCGCAGGCCGCCGCGGGCGGCAACATCCAACAGCTCGTCATCCGGAATGCTTTTCCACAGGAAGGAGGCGAGGCGCGACGCCAGCTCCAGATCGCTTATCCGGTAGATTGTGCCGGCCTTGGTGCCGGCCGGCTCGGTTTCGGCGTGCAGCAGAAACGCGGGCATGCTCAGTAGCGCTTCCAGCGAACGTTCGACACCAGCCTCGAAATTCCCGGCGGCGCGCCCAACCTCGTAGACCTTCATGAGCGGCTGCAGGTCGGCGTCCGTGACCGGACGTCGATAGGCGCGCCGCGCCAAGGTTTCCATGATCTTTCTCGCGCACGGCGTCTCGTCCTGAAGGCCGCCGGGCCGGCACAGGAAGATACGCTGGCGGCTCGGTGTTTCCTTGGGTATCGCCCCATCGTACGGACCACGAATGTCGAGCGACATCAGGCCAGCCACCGTGTTGTCGCCCTCTCCCGGCGATGCCGACGGGGCCGTATCGGCAAAGGCCGCGGACACGAGCCGCGTTCCAGCCTTGACCGGGAGGCGCACCTCCAAGTCCTTATCGGCGCTCTGGTTGTAATACGCGATCTGCTGATTCAACTGATCGTCTTCAGGGGGCGCGATGCCGCCCGCACTGAGGTCGTATTTGACGCGCCCCTTGAACTTGCCGCCCACCGAGAGGCGCTTGACGAGCGCGTGATCAATGCGCAGCTCGATGTTGTACTCCCGTTCTGCGATGCCCCCTTGAATCGTTTCGCCGATCTCGCTTCGCTGCAACTGCAGCTTGAAGATGTAATCGCCGTCGAGTGAAAACGTATGGCGAATCCCGAGGCCGCCGTGCGTCGCGAATGGCAGGTCCTCCCCCATCCGGGCTCGCTGCCTCGCGGAGTGCGGAACCTTGTATGACTGGATCGTCGTGCGATTCTCGAGAGAGCCGACCGCGAGGCGACTGACCTTGGTGGCCGCGGTCATATAGCGATCCATCAATGCCGGGGTCATCGAGAGCACTTCGGCGTTGTTGTCGAAACCGAAGCCCGCCATGTCACTCGGGAGCAGCGCCGTCCCGTCGATCTCCAGCGCCAGCAAGTCGCGAATGGCGTTCACGTACTCGGTGCGATTCAACCGATGCGCAGCGACGCGGCCCGGGTCGGGAGCTGTGGCGCCCACGCGGTCGAGCTCGGCCTCGAGCGTCGCCAGGAAAGCTGTGAGTTCGGCTTGATCGGGCTGCGGGCCGCCTGACGGCGGCATCTGCCCCTTACGGAGCTTTCGCGCGACCTTTTCGAAGAGTTCACGGTGGGCATCGACGCGGCTGATGTCGACCTTGTCGAGCATCAACCCCGCCATCTTCTGTCGTTCGTTGTGACACCTCACACAATACTGATCGAGAAGCGCGCGTGAGGGCACCGGTGAAGGTTGCATCGGCTTCCCCGCAGCCTCCACCTGCACGAGTCGAAGGGACGAACCAGCGAACACTGTCGTCCCCACGAGGCACAGGGCCGCAAGCACTCTCAGCTTCATGGACATCGACATCGGGAACGCACCTTTTCTCATTCAGCGAGAATCTAAACCCGGGCGACGCAAAGGGACAAAACGCCTATGGTAAATTACCTTCTTGCACACGCTTTGTATAGCAAAAACCGCCTTTGACACGCCGCTGCACCACCCCTATAATCAACCTCTCGCTCTAGGCGGTAATCGGAATACGACGAGGGTCACTATGTGCGCCCAAACGAAGCGTTTCGCCAGCCTGTGTCTCATCCTCCTCCCCTTGACGGTCGGTATCGCCGCGGCGGCCTCTCCTGACCTTCGGCTGGTGAACGCGTTCGCTGAACGAGACACCGCGCTCGTGCGGGCGCTGCTCAAAAGCGGGATCGATGTCAACACCGCGCGGGCCGATGGTGCGACCGCGCTCCTCTGGGCGGCCCACTGGGATGACCGAGAAGCGGTGGACCTGCTGCTCCGCGCCGGTGCCAACGTGAATGCGGCTGACGATCATGGCGTCACCCCCCTCGCGCGGGCGTGCGAGAACGCGAGCGAGCCGACAGTCAACCGGCTGCTCGAGGCCGGTGCGAATCCAAACGCGGCACAGCTGAACGGACTGACGCCGCTCATGACGGCCGCCCGCACGGGCAACCTGGGTGTTGTGAACGCGCTGCTTTCCCGTGGCGCCAACGTGAACGCCACCACTCTCGCCACTCACGAGACGGCGCTGATGTGGGCGATCGCCGAACGCCATCGGGACGTCGTCCGCGCGCTCGTCGGGAAGGGCGCCGACGTCCATCCCCAACCGCAGCAACCGTCTACACCGTTGATGCGTGCGGCGGGGAACGGCGACATCGAGACCGCGAAGGTCCTGCGCGCTGCAGGCGCCGGCGTCAATGAGACGGGAGCGGACGGTGCGCATCCGTTGGCGTATGCGATCGTCGTCGGGCAGACCGCGTTCGCCCACTTTCTGCTGGATCAGGGTGCGAATCCGAACGGTGCGATCGACGGCGTCACTGCCCTGCATGCCGCCGCCGGCCCCGTCGATCCATGGCTGCGCGCGTGGAATCGCAGACACGGCTCAGGAGGACGGAGGGGTCGGCTGAGTCTGGATGCCCGGCTGTCTTTGGTCCAGGCGCTCCTCGCCCGAGGAGCTGACCCCAATGCGCGTATATCTGTCTCCGAGATGACGGGACTGGGTTTCCTGCGGAACGGCGCGTTCGACACGTTCTCGATTGGCACCGGAGATGTGGGAGGGGCGACACCGCTGTGGGTGGCGGCGTACGCAACGAACTCGGGCATGGGCAGCGCGGGCATCGGAGAGAAAGTCAGGTTGCCCAACTCGAACGGCGAGATCATTCGCAGCCTCCTCGCGGCAGGCGCCCGTCCCAGCATCACGACGAACGACGGCACCACGACACTCATGGCTGCAGCCGGATGTGGACTACCGGCACATACGCCAAACCTGCCACGGGCAAATCGTCAGCCGAATGCGGAAGACGCCCTCAGAATTCTTATTGAGGTGGGTGTGGACGTGAATGCTGCCAACGAAGCTGATTTCACGGCGTTGCACTGCGCGGCCTTCGGCGGGGTGAACGAACTGGTCCAGTACCTCGTGGAGCACGGCGCTGAGATCGACGCCCGCGATTGGCGGGGCCGCACGGCGTTCCGTATTGCCGAGGGCGCCAAACAGTCGTTCCACTATCAAGACTGGCCGGAAACTGCAGCCCTGCTTCAGAAGCTCGGTGCCGATACCACCCTGGGAATTCCGGGGACCATACATGAGCGCTTGCGAGGGTTGGCAGCGGCCCAGTAGGCCGCGTCCGCCAAGTGGAGGCCGCTCGTTTCCTCAGGACGTCTGATGACACGTCATCTGGCGAGCTGGTTGGCCGCGTTCGTCGTGGGAACGGGAACCGTGGGCGTCGCGCAGGCGGTGACAAATCCCGATGAGTTCGACCGGGCGATGAAGACGATCGGCACAGCCGTCGAAAGCGTGAGTCAGGCTGTCGGGTCGAAGTCGTACGTGGATGCCAAGACGCCGCTGGCGCTGTCACGCCAGGTACTTGCATCCACCAGACCGTGGTGGACAACCAACCAGAAGCCCGATGCCGTCTCGATGACCAAAGAGGCGGTGGCCAAACTGGACGCGCTCGACAAAGTCCTGTCGGCGAAGGCTGTGGATGCAGCGGCTGTGGCTGCCGCCCTCCAAGACGTCACTCGTGCCTGCGCTGCGTGTCACACGAAGTATCGCGAGGGTGACCCGCAGACCGGCTACCGAATCAAATCAGCGTCTCATTAACGCACGCCTCCTGTCGCGAGTCGGAAACTCCATTCATCCGCCACGAAGAAGACGGCATCCCACACCGCCTTCATTTTCGTTTTCTGGAACCCGCGGAACTCGATGAAAGGCTCAACGGCAAGTCCTTTCCGGCGATCGCCAGAGCCAGCAAGCCGCCCAAGATCGGCAAACCGTCACCTTTCGAGAGAAATCCGTACTGAAAAATGCTGCTGTGCGCGATATGAATATTGAGCACCATCAGAAATGAGAGAATCGCCGCAGTCCGCGTCCAGAAACCAAACAGGAAAGCCACGCCAGCGGCGACCTCACCCAGGAATACGAGCCGGGCAGTCACTGAGACGCTGGGCATGAGAAACGTGTTGACATACCACTTGCCCAGCGGCACACCGGCTGCTGCCCACCTCTGCAGGATAGCAGCCAGCAACTCGGGGTGAGCCAGCCACGGAAGCTTGTCCCAACCTTCAAAAACGAAAAATACGCCCAGCGCGATCCTGACGACAAACAGACCGATCTTCTCTCGGCTCATTCTCTCCACCGGCTAGTTCTTGTTCGCACGCCGGTCCTCTGGCCACCGCAATATACCGCTTTCCGCCAGCGCTGTCCGACATCGGGTAACTCTGAGCAACGGTTGCGAGCTTCGGCTCCCATAATATCTTGCCCGTCTTCACACCATCGGCATGAACCTTCTGCTCAACCAATGCCTCCCCATCAACGCGGCGTGTCGAATGGCGGCATCGTGCACGTCGATGCTCCGTAGAGACCAAGCGGCTCAACGGGCTCCGGTCCACTACAATTGAGCCGTCATAATGGACGACCACGACAAAAGAGCGGTCGACGATGTGCGGATGCGCGGCTTTGCGCACCGACACACCGTCGAGGGCGCCCTCGCGTGGCTCGACTCGCAATTGCAGCCGCCGCGCGACGAGATCGTACCTCTGCGGATGGCCGCAGGTCGTGTGTTGGCGACCCCAGTCGTCAGCGACGTGGATGTACCCGGATTCGACCGCGCCACGATGGACGGATACGCCGTCGCGGCTGACAGCACGGAAGGGGCGACGTCATATAACCGCCTTCCATTGGTCGTGATCGGGGACTCGCTGCCCGGACATCCTTTTCAGGGCTCGGTCGGCGTCGGCGAGGGCGTTCGAATCATGACTGGTGCTCCGCTGCCGCTCGGCTGCGACGCCGTGCTGCCCGCCGAGTGGACCGAAAACGCCGCCTCGCCAAACGCGACCGTCAGCGCCCTCGCCGCCGTATCGCCTGGCAAACACGTCGGCAAACAGGGCGAGGACATCGTGCGAGGAACCACGCTGTTCCAGTCCCGGCGCGTGCTGCGCCCACAAGACCTGGGAGTGCTCAGTTCGGTGGGCGTCGGAGAGGTGCGCGTGTTCAGCCGGCCACGGGTCCGGCTGGTGGTGACTGGCAATGAGCTGCTGCCATCAGGTTCGCAGCCCCACGGTTATCGAATCGCCGACGCCAACGGACCGATGCTCGCCGCCCTCGTCGAGCGCGATGGGGGTCTCGTCGACTTTCCTGGTTTAGTGCCTGACGAACACGATGCCATCCTGAATGCACTGCATGCCACAGCCGATGTCATCATCGTGTCGGGCGGTTCGAGCGTCGGAATCGAGGACCTGGCGCCAACGATTCTCGCGCGGCACGGCGATCTGGCCATACACGGGATCGCCATGCGGCCCAGCAGTCCGACCGGCCTCGGGCGAATCGGGGATCGCCTCGTGTTTCTGCTGCCCGGCAATCCGGTGTCGTGTCTCTGTGCCTACGATTTCTTCGCCGGCCGGGCGATTCGCGCCCTGGGCGGTCGCACCAAGGCGTGGCCGTACCGCGCGATACGTGCCAGGCTGGCGCGCAAGATCAGCTCGCCGATCGGGCGGCTCGACTACGCCCGCGTGCGAGTCGATCGACGGAGCCGTCGAGCCGCTTGCCGTCGGCGGCGCGTCGGTGCTTTCGTCGACCACGCGCGCCGACGGCTTCGTCATCGTCGCAGACGACAGCGAGGGCTTCGCGCCAGGCGCTGAAGTGGAGGTCTGGCTCTATGCCTGAGCAAGAGCAGTTTCTCCATGTGCTCGACCGCGACGAGGCAGAGCGGCGTTTTCGCGCCGCGATCGACCTGACGCCGCGCGGGGTCGAAATCGTGCCGCTCGATGCTGCGCTCGGCCGCGTGCTGGCTGCCGACGTCATCTCACCTGTAGACGTCCCTTCGTTCGACCGCTCGAACGTGGATGGCTTCGCCGTCGTCGCCGAAGACACGTTCGGCGCGTCCGAGGAAGCTCCGCGCACAGTGGAGCTTGGCCAGGAGTCGATTCACACCGGAGTCGTGCCGGAGACAGTGATTCGGCCCGGCACGGCCGTCTCGATTGCCACCGGCGGGATGGTTCCACGCGGCGCGGATGCCGTCGTCATGGTCGAGCACGCCGAGGCTCACGGCCGCAAGCTGCGGATCGCCAGAGCGGTCACGCCGGGAACCGGGGTCACGTTTGCCGGCACCGATATCACCGGTGGCGAGACCGTGCTCCGCCGCGGTCAGCTCCTGACCAGCCGCGATACCGGCGTGCTGGCCGCGATCGGCGTCGCGGCCGTCGAAGTCTGGCGAAAGCCGATTGTCGCCATTCTCTCGACCGGCGACGAGATCATCGCTCCTGGTGAGCCGATGCGACCCGCAAAGGTCTACGACTCGAACGCCCAGGTGCTCGCCGATGCCGTGCGAGAGCTCGGCGGCGAGCCGAAACGACTGGGGATTGTTCACGACGACATGGCTGCTCTGCGGGAGCGGCTTCAGCACGCGCTCGAGTCTGCCGATATCGTCCTGCTCTCCGGCGGCACGAGCAAGGGAGCGGGCGATCTCTCGTATCGCGTCGTGGCTGAGCTGCGCGATCCAGGAATCGTGGCGCACGGCGTTGCGCTCAAGCCAGGCAAGCCCATTTGTCTGGCGGCGACTCGTGGCCGTCCGGTGTCGTGCTCCCCGGCTTTCCGACGTCGGCCATCTTCACGTTTCACGAGTTCGTCGCACCGGTACTTCGGCTTCTGGCCGGCCGGCGCGCCCTGGAGACGAACCGACGGTGCCCGCTAGATTGGCTGTCAAAGTCAACAGCGAGATCGGCCGCACGGAGTATCTGTTGGTCGGTTTGGTTGAGGCGACGACAGAGGAAACCGTCGGACCATCACTCGTCGCGTATCCGATGGGACAGGGGTCCGGCAGCGTCACGACGTTCAGCCGCGCCGACGGTTTCGCGACGATCGGCCGTCACGAGGAGATTGTCGAAGCCGGCACGCGCGTCGACGTTCAGCTTCTCGGCCGAGAGCTGCAGCTGGCCGATCTCGTGGTGATCGGCAGCCACTGCATCGGCCTCGACTACCTGCTCGGCGAGCTGCAGCAGCAAGGCGTGCGCTCCAAGTTTCTCGCGGTCGGCAGCACGGCAGGACTGGACGCCGCCAAGCGTGGCGAATGCGATGTGGCGGGAATCCATCTGCTGGATCGCGAAGACGGACGAGTACAATCGACCGTTTCTCACTCCGGCGCTGAACCTGGTCGCCGGGTATGGCCGCGCTGCAAGGCGTCGTCTTTCGGCGAGGCGACGAACGTTTCGAAGGCCGTACGGCGCGCGACGCCATCGCGGACCTGCGACAGCGATCCGACCTGCGTGATGGTCAACCGCAACCAGGGCAGCGGCACGCGAGCGCTGATCGATCGCCTTCTCGAGGGCGCCCGGCCTGCTGGCTATGCGGTTCAGCCTCGAAATCACCATGCGGTGGCCGCGGCGATCTCGCAAGGCTCGTGCGGACTGGGGAGTGACGCTGGACACGATTGCCCGCCGCGCCGGGCTCGGATTCCTGCCGGTTCAGGAGGAACGCTACGATTTCGTGGTGCCGAAATTGCGCGCGAATCGCCCAGGCGTGGTGGCTTTCACGAGGTTGCTGAAGGAGCCTGTCACCCGAGACGCGCTCGCGCACCTCGGGATGACCTTCTCGATGTTTAGTCAATGAACACCGGCGGGATCATCCTGTGCGGCGGGAAATCGACGAGGATGGGGTCTCCCAAAGCGCTCCTGCCCTTCGGCTCCGAGACCATGCTGCAACGCGTCGTCCGGCTTCTCGCCACGGTCGTCTCGCCCATCGTGGTCGTTGCCGCGCCTCGAGCAGTCGCTACCCGAACTGCCCGCCACCGTGATAGTCACCCGCGACGAGCGGGAGGGCCGCGGCCCCCTGGAAGGGCTACGCGCCGGATTGAAGGCCCTGCCCAGCACCGTCGAGGCCGCGTACGTGACAAGCTGTGACGTCCCGCTGCTGGTTCCCGGTTTCGTCCGTCACATGATTGATCTGGCGGCCGATCACGATATCGCCGTGATGGAAATCGACGGTTTCCCTCATCCGCTCTCGGCGGTCTATCGACGCAACACGCTACCGCATGTCGAAGCCCTGCTGGCGCAAGACCGGCTGCGCCCGGTGTTCCTGTTCGACGCGGTGCGAACCCGCCGCGTGCAGCCGGCGGAGATGACCACCGTCGATCCAGAGCTCCTGACTCTGCGCAATCTCAATACCCGGGAAGACTACCTGGAGGCGCTGTCGAGCGCTGGACTGGCAGCCGACACGCGACCCTGATACACGCCTACCAGCCGCGCTGGCGGTGATATTCGGTCACGAGGGCCTCGAGTTGCTCGCGGTCGATCGCCGCCACGGGATCGTTCGGCAGCGGCGTAGTCGAGAAACCGTTCGGGCAACGTGTCTTCCTCGCGCGTCCAGCCCGCCAGCAGATTGAATTGCCGCTTGATGCCGACAATACGCCTGGCCGTCTCGCGAAGTTCGTCGGCGGTCGTGTCCCAGCCAGTGACGAGATGCAGCATGTCCGCAGCCTCGGCGTAGAAATCCTCGAACACTCCCGCGTAGGAACTTGCAGAGGATGAGCGAGTCCATCAGCGCAGCCTTGTCCTCGGTTTCGATGGCATAGCGAACGGCGTCCAGCGTCACGTGCCGGCGATCGACCTTGTCCGAGAAATCAACTTCGTACGCGCCGCTGCGATTGTGGTCGGCGCCGCGGGCGCCCACCGCGAAGCCCAGCGCCATCGTCTGCAAGCGCTCGCGGCTCGTAGCCGGGAATCTCGAGGCCCTTGACCTGCGGAGCGAACGCGATGCTGTCGTGCCCGATCGTCTCGGCGGCGCGCCGGCTGCCCTCGGCCAGCAGGTTCCCGAGGCCCTCGCGACGCCCGATCGAGCTCGATCGCGCGCAGCAGCGCATCACCGCTCCCGAACGTGAGCCACGGCTCGTCGAGCCATCCGCGTTCGACACACTCCATGGCAAACGCAATCGTGCCGCCCGCGCTGATCGTGTCGATGCCCAGCTCGTCGCACAGCTTCGATGCGCGGAGCACGGCATCCGCGTCGCTCACGCCACAGAGCGAACCCAGTGCAAACAGACTCTCGTATTCCAGGCGGACGCCCTTCTCGTCGCCGATCGAGTAGATGTGCTCGCACCCGATGGTGCACGCGACGCAGCTCGCGCGCGTTCGGCTGTGGCTGGTGCGGAGCTGCTCGGGCGAAATGTTGGCGGCGCCCTCGAACGTGCCGCTCTGGAAGTTGCGGGTCGGCAACGCGCCGAGGCGATTGAACGTCAGCAGATTGGTCGCGGTGCCAAGCTCGCGGTACTTGGCGGTCGCCGGACCGAACGACCGTCTTCGACAGGTTCTTGCTGTACTCAGTCAGCTCGCGCGGGTGCGCCCACTCGCAGCGCTGTGTGCCGCGCACGGCGATCGCCTTGACGTTCTTGCTGCCCAGCACGGCCCCGCTTCCGCCGCGGCCGGCGTGGCGGCCGTCGTGCGAGATCGTCGCGTAGCGGACCAGACGCTCGCCGGCCGGGCCGATCGAGGCGATCTGATAGTCGGCGCCGAGCCGCGCTTTCAACGCCGTTTCCGTCGCCTGACACGTGGCCCAGCGAAGGTCCTCGGCCGCTTCGAGACGGACACGTCCATCGTCGATGATCAACACCGAGAGCTCCGCGGCCCGTCCGACGATGACGATGGCGTCGCAGCCGCAGCGCTTGCCGGCAATCGCAAAACCGCTGCTGGCGAGCGAATCGTTGATGCGGTCGGTCAGCGGACTCTTGCTGACGACCGCAAATTTGGCGGACGTCGTCAGCGGGCTGCCGACCAGCGGGCTGAACGCGAACACGAGCGGAGCGCTCCGCCGCCAGCGGATCGGCACGCGGCTCGCCCTCTTCCAGCAGCAGCCACGCGCCCAGTCCGCTCCCACCAAGGCACTGCCGCAGAACCGGTTCCGGAAGCGGCACCCGATCGACACTGTCCGCGTGAAACATCGATGCGGAGATAACAGCCGTGGTAACCGAACGGCGCAGAATCCTTCATCGGCAGCTACCCCCCGGCGTCGGAGGACAGAATCAGGACAGAGTCGCCATCTCTGAGCTGCGTACGGGGATCGCTGACAAACTGGTCGCCATTGAGGTTGGCGACAACGGATGGCTGCAGCCGGTCTCCGATGATGAGCTCTGCGAGCGACGGGAATCGAACCGCCAGCGCCATCAGCAGCTGCCCCAGGGTCTCCGCCTGCAGTTCGACCTCGGCGACGCCGGCGCGCTCGCGCGGAACGCCCAGAAGCTCAACACGCATGATGTTGTTCAGTGTACCAGTTCAAGCAGCCGAAAGGCACGACAAGGGCGTTTACTTGGATGCAGTGGGGCGAGCCCCTCCCCTCCTTTCCGTGTGCAAGCCCGGCGGTGGTCAGAATAGAATACTGGCATGACGCCGAAGAGCAAGCAGGCGCTGAAACGCGCGCGCGCGACGCTCGAAAGGTCGTCGCGTCGATCCGAAGGCGCGCGAGGACGTGCTCGCGCTTCTCGGCGATGTCCCACGCCGACGGGACCTGCTGATCGAGCACCTGCACCGGATTCAGGACCGCTTCGGCTGCCTTTCCGCGCCGCACCTCGTCGCGCTCGCAGCCGAGATGAAGCTGGCGATGGCCGAAGTCTATGAGGTCGCGACGTTCTATCACCACTTCGACGTGGTGAAGGACGGCGACCGCGCCGCCCGCGATCACCGTGCGTGTCTGCGACTCGATTGCCTGCGAGATGGCCGGCTCGCGCGAGCTGCTCGCGGCGCTTGCCGGTCGTGCTCGGGCGAAGACGTTCGCGTCCTGCCACGCGCCTTGCGTCGGCCGGTGCGAGACGGCGCCCGTCGCAGTCGTCGGACAGAATCCGGTGCCGCATGCCACGGCGGAGAAGGTGGCGGCGCTCGTTCAGGCCAACGCCGTGAAGCACCCGCAGAGGGACGACGCGGTATCGCATCCACACCTCGACATCGTGACCCCCGGCCACATCGACTATGCCGCCTATCGGAACACGGGCGGATATGAACTGGCGACGTCCTGCGTCGGCGGCGAGCGCGAGCGGGCCGACGTCATCGCTGCGATGGAAGACTCTGGCCTGCGCGGCCTCGGCGGCGCCGGCTTCCCCGCGGGCCGCAAGTGGAAGTCGGTGGCGGCGGAGCCGGCGCCGCGTCTGATGGCGATCAACATCGACGAGGGCGAGCCGGGAACCTTCAAGGATCGCTACTACCTGGAGCGCGACCCGCACCGCTTTCTCGAGGGTGCGCTGATCGCGGCCTGGGCAGTGGGCATCGCCGACATCTACATTTATCTGCGCGACGAGTATCACGGCTGCCGCGCGATTCTCGAGCGGGAAATCGCGGCGCTGCAGGCGAATCCGCCGTGTCCGATCCCGCCGATCGATCTGCGCCGCGGCGCAGGCGCCTACATCTGCGGCGAAGAGTCCGCGATGATCGAATCGATCGAAGGCAAGCGCGGCGAGCCGCGTCTGCGCCCTCCGTACGTCGCGCAGGTCGGCCTGTTCAACCGGCCCACGCTCGAGCACAACATGGAGACGCTGCACTGGGTGCGCGACATCCTCGAGAAGGGCCCGAGTTGGTTCGCCGGCCACGGGCGGAACGGTCGACAGCGGCCTGCGGTCGTTCTCGGTGAGCGGGCGCGTCAAGAAGCCCGGCGTGCATCTCGCGCCAGCCGGCATTACGGCGGCGGAGCTGATCGACGAGTTTTGCGGCGGGATGCTCGACGGTCACTCGTTCTACGCGTACCTGCCAGGCGGCGCGTCGGGGGGAATCCTGCCAGCCTCGATGGCCGACATTCCTCTCGACTTCGATACCTTGAACCAGTACGGCTGTTTCATCGGGTCGGCGGCCATCGTGATACTTTCGAACTCGAGACAAGGCGTCAGATGCCGCGCGCAATGTCATGAAGTTCTTTTCCGATGAATCCTGCGGCCAGTGCACGCCCTGCCGCGTCGGCACGGCCAAGGCGCTCGAGCTCATGAAACGGCCCAGCTGGGACCAGCCGCTGCTGAAGGAGCTGTCGCAGGCGATGGTTGACGCCTCGATCTGCGGGCTCGGGCAGGCGGCGCCGAATCCGGCGCTCTCCGTCATGAAATTCTTTCCGCAGGAAATCAAGTGAAGGGGAATCTATGGCTGTAGAAACAGTCATCGCGCGCGTCGTTGCACCGCTTCCGGCGCCGACGCCAGTCGTGTTCACGCTGAACGGCAGGACCCTGGTCGGACGCTCCGACGAGAGCCTCATCGACGCGGCAACGCGTCACGGGATCGAGGTCCCGCACCTTTGCTACAAGGAAGGGATGCGACCAGATGGCAACTGCCGCGCCTGCATGGTCGAGATCAAGGGCGAGCGCGTCCTCGCACCTTCGTGCTGCCGCTATCCCACTGACGGAATGGAGGTTACGACCAACAGCGCGCGGGCGGTGACGAGCCAGAAGATGGTGCTCGAGTTGCTGCTCTCAGACGTTCCGGAGACGTCCTACACGCTCAATTCCGAGCTCGATCTGTGGGCGAGGAAGCTCTCGGTCGGCAAGCCGCGCTTCGGTGCCCGGCATCAGCCGGCCCAGGACATTTCGCATCCGGCGATGGAGGTTCATCTCGACGCTTGCATCCAGTGCGGCCGATGCGTGCGAGCCTGTCGCGAGGAACAGGTGAACGACGTCATCGGCTACGCCTTCCGCGGCGAGCATTCGAAGATCGTCTTCGATCTCGATGATCCGATGGGCGACTCCACGTGCGTGGCGTGCGGTGAATGCGTCCAGGCGTGTCCGACCGGCGCGCTGATGCCCGCACGTGGGGTCGGAACGATCGTCGCCGACAGAGAGGTTGAGTCGGTGTGCCCGTACTGCGGCGTCGGATGCCAGCTCACGTACCACGTCAAGGCCAACTCGATTCTGTTCGTGCAGGGGAAGAACGGCCCCGCAAACTCGAGCCGGCTCTGCGTCAAGGGCCGGTACGGCTTCGACTACGTGCAGCACAAGCATCGCCTCACCACGCCGCTCATCCGCAAGCAGGGGGCGAAGAAGCACAAGGACTTCAGCGTCGATCCAGACAATTGGAGCGATGTCTTCCGCGAAGCGAGCTGGGACGAGGCGCTCGACCTCGCCGCCAAAGGACTGCGCACTATTCGAGACGCGCATGGCAAGAAGTCCCTCGCCGGCTTCGGCTCGGCGAAGGGCACGAACGAAGAGGCCTACCTGTTCCAGAAGCTCGTGCGCACCGGGTTCGGCTCGAACAACGTCGATCACTGCACGCGCCTCTGCCACGCATCGAGCGTCGCCGCGCTGATGGAAGGGATCAACTCAGGGGCCGTCTCGAATCCGGTGCGCGACGTTGCGAAGGCCGAGGTGATCTTTCGTGATCGGCGCGAATCCGACGGTCAATCATCCGGTGGCCGCAACCTGGATGAAGAACGCCGCGAAGGCCGGAGCAAAGCTCATTGTGGCGGATCCACGGCGCAGCGATCTGGCTCGTCACGCCACCTACTATCTCCAGTTCAATCCCGATACCGACGTGGCGCTCCTGAACGCGATGCTTCACGTCATCGTCGAGGAGGGTCTCGTGAACGAGGCGTTCGTACGCGATCGCACCTCGGGATACGACGCGCTCGCCGAGAACGTGAAGGCATTCTCTCCGGAAGCGATGGCCCCGATTTGCGGCATCGACGCCCGGACGATCCGAGAGGTTGCCAGGCTCTATGCGACGTCAAAGGGCTCGATGATCCTGTGGGGCATGGGGATCTCGCAGCACATTCACGGCACCGACAACGCGCGATGCTTGATCGCGCTGGCCCTGTCCACGGGCCAGATCGGCAAGCCCGGCTCTGGGCTGCACCCGCTGCGCGGTCAGAACAACGTGCAGGGCGCCTCCGATTCCGGGCTGATTCCAATGTTCTATCCGGACTATCAGCGTGTGGCGACGGCAGAAGCCAGGCAGCGCTTCGAGACGTTCTGGGGCACGGCGCTCGATCCGGAACCGGGCCTGACCGTCGTCGAGATCCTGAACGCTGCCAAGAAGCAGCAGATCCGCGGCATGTACGTCATGGGTGAAAACCCGGCGATGTCCGATCCCGATGTCGATCACGCGCGCGAGGCACTCGCCACGCTCGACCACCTCGTCGTGCAGGACATCTTCCTCACCGAGACGGCGTATCTCGCCGACGTCGTACTGCCCGCGACCGCATGGCCGGAGAAGGTCGGCACTGTGACGAACACCGATCGCACGGTGCAACTCGGTCGCAAGGCGATCGAGCCCCCCGGCGACGCCAGACCGGATCTCTGGATCATCAACGAGCTGGCGCGCAGGATCGGCCTGGATTGGCAGTACTCGCACCCGCGTGACGTCTTCGAGGAAATGCGCGGGTGCATGGATTCGATCGCCGGCATCACCTGGGATCGCCTCGAGCGCGAGTCCTCTGTGACCTATCCCTGCAAGAAGGAGGGCGATCCGGGACAGCCCGTCGTCTTCGTCGAGGCCTTTCCGACGCCATCGGGCCGCGCCAAGTTCGTGCCCGCCGATCTCATTTCCGCGGCGGAGCGCCCCGACGAGCAGTATCCGTTCGTACTCATCACAGGGCGCCAGCTCGAACACTGGCACACGGGCGCGATGACGCGGCGCGCATCCGTGCTCGACCACATCGAGCCGGAGCCGGTCGCGTCCGCGCACCCGCTCGACCTCGAACGGCTGGGCGTGACGCCGGGCGACGTGCTCACGATCGAGTCACGGCGCGGCAGTATCTCGCTCTACGCGCGCGCCGACGATGGCATGCCGCGCGGCGCGTTCTTCGTGCCGTTCTGTTATTACGAGGCGGCGGCGAACAAGCTGACCAATCCCGTCCTCGACCCCTTCGGGAAGATTCCCGAATTCAAGTACTGTGCGGTTCGCGCAACCAAAGGCGGATGCCCACCCGCGCATTCGAGCTTCGGCGGTGGCACACTGCTGATGGAATCGTCGTCCTAGACTGCAGGTCCCGGCAGCGTACGCTCGTCTCTCAGACGAAGCGCCGTGACCAAGCCGGAACACCGGACGGCCGTGTGTAGGAGACCATTGAATCATGCCGCTGAGAACTGCTGACCAGTACATCGCAAGCCTGCGTGACAATCGGCGCGTGTTCTTCCGTGGTCAGCGCGTGGCGGACGTGACCACCCACCCGGTGATTGGCGTCGCGGTGCGGCATGCCGCGACAGACTATCGCATGGCCGAGGATCCACGGACGCGGGATCTTGCCGTCGTCGGCGAAGGCGAGGGCGCGCCGTATTCGCGTTACTACCAGATTCCTCGGACACCGGACGACCTGCTGAAGCGGAGTGCGCTCATCGAACGGGCGACCGCTGAAGGCGCCACGCTGGTGGTGCTCATCAAGGAGATCGGCACCGACGCGCTCGCGGGGCTTCTTCGTGTGTCGTCGCTCGTTGATGCGAAGCACAAGACGACCTATCACGATCGCGTGCAGGCGTACTATCGCCACTGCCGGGACGAAGATCTTGCGGTGGCGGTTGCGCAAACCGACGTCAAAGGCGATCGCACGCTTGGCCCTTCCGCGCAGCCAGACCCCGACCTCTACGTCCGCATCGCCGAGCGGCGCAAGGACGGCATCGTCGTCCGCGGTGCGAAGGCGCATACCTCGGTGAGCACGAACTCCAACGAGCTGATCGTGCTGCCCACGCGTGCGATGACGGAAGCGGACAAGGACTACGCGGTGAGCTTCGCCATTCCGATGGACACGCCGGGTCTCACGCTGCTGGCATCGGCGTACGATTCCACTGCGCCGCAGGGATCGCCGATTGAATACCCTATCAGCGCCCGCCACAAGATGATGGAGACCACGACGGTCTTCGAGAATGTCTTCGTGCCGTGGGATCGGGTGTTCCTGGCCGGGGAACACGAGTTTGCCGGACCGTTAGCGCTGGCGTTCGTCGAGCACCATCGATTCACCGCGATCTCGTACAAGCTGCCGCTCGTCGATGCCTTCGTCGGCGCGGCGATGTTGATGGCCGACATGAACGGGATTGCGAAGGCCGGTCATGCGCGTGACAAGGTGACACAACTCATCAGCTACGCCGAGACGCTTCGCGGCTTGACTCACTACGCCGCCCTGCGCGGCGTCGTGCGGGAGGCCGGCGTGATGGCGCCAGACACGCTCTATGTGAACATGGCGAAGTATCATTTCGCGCACCACTATCACGAAGCGGTCCGCCACGTGCAGGACCTGGCAGGGGGCGCGCTCGTGACCGGCCCGGGCGCCGAGGATCTCACCTCGCCAGAGACCGCACCCTACTACGAGAAGTACTACGCCGGCCGCGCGGGCGTGAGCGGCAAGGAGCGGTTACAGGCGCTCAGCCTGGTGCGGAACCTCGTCGCCTCGGAGTTTTCCGCGTATCAGGAGGTGCTTGCCGTCCACGCGGAAGGATCGCTCGAGGCGGAGAAACAAATGGTGCTCCGCAGCTACAATCCCAAGTCGGCGATCGAGTTCATCCGGAGCATGATCAGCGACGCCGCTGCGGTTCCTGCCGCGCGATAAGACAGCGCAACTTCTACCAGGGCCTGCGCGGTCCTCGAGAATCCGACGATGAGCGCGGCAAAGGCACGCGAGGCGACCGAGCCGCCGGTCCCGCAACAGAAGCGGGTGTCGTTACGACGAGAGGTCGGTGGAAACCACCGGTGCGAGCGAGACGCCCGGCGGCAACGGTGCCTGCGGATCGATGAACAGATCCGGCATGAGCGCCACGGTCGGGTCCACGCGGAAGCGATCGAAATCGCGGACGCCCTCGGCGCTCAGTACTTCGTCATCGATCAGAAAGTGGCCGCTGAACGACGCTGCGGGCTTCGTCAGAATGACGTGGGCGGCCTCGGCCATGATGTCGACCGTTCGCGAGCGGCGTACCATGTCACCGCCACCGAACACGAACTGCACAGCCGCCGTGGCGATCGTCGTTCGCGGCCAGAGCGCGTTGACCGCGATCCCGTCTTCGTGGAACTCGTGCGCCATGCCGAGTACGCAAAGGCTCATCCCGTACTTCGCCATCGTGTACCCGACGTGGGGAGCGAACCACTCGGGTTTCAGCGCCGGCGGCGGGGCAATCATGAGGACATGCGGGTGGGTCCCGCGCTTCAGGTGGGGTAAGCACGCCCTGGTCACGAGATACGTGCCTCGCATGTTGATCTGATGCATCAGATCGAACTGTTTCATCGTGGTCGCTTCGGTTCCTGTGAGCGCAATAGCCGAGGCGTTGTTGACACAGATGTCGATGCCGCCGAACGTGGCGACCGTCTGCTCGACGGCCGCGATCACCTCCGTGTCGTGCCGCACATCGACGACCAACGGGAGCGCGCTGCCGCCGGCCTTCTCGATCTGTTCCGCCGCGGTATAGATCGTGCCAGGCAGCTTCGGATGTGGCGCGGCCGTCTTCGCGGCGATCGCCACGCGGGCCCCGTCGCGCGCGGCGCGAAGAGCGATCGCGAGTCCGATACCGCGGCTGGCGCCCGTGACGAACAGTGTTCTTCCCTGCAGGCTCATGAGTTCACCAGCGCACGCCGGCACATCGTCTCGTCAATGTCGGAAGTGGTCAGGGGTTGGTTCGTCATGGGCTGGCATTCTATCGCCGGGCGACTCATGCCGATACCCGGCCGTCACGCTCCCTCCCTTGCCCGCGCCATCGTCCCCTCCCTCCCGTTGCCCGCGTCATCGTCCGAGAACCGTCTCGGTTCACATGGACAAGTAAGCGGCAACGTGAGCGGCGCTCACTTACGACGCGTCGGCTATTCGACACCGGCCTGGCTACGCTGGTAGCGTAGTGGTCGTGTCTGGTCCTGGATGCAACACACACGATGCCCAGGACATGGACGATCGATGGCATGACAGCTTCGTAGTCGCCAGCGTCCCGCCATATTCGTCGGCATCCATTTGCTGATCAGCGGTGTGGTGGCAGCGGCGCTCGTTCGGCAATTCAGTCAAGGCTGGCGCGCCATTGCCGCACACATCCTCGTCCTGGCGGAATGGGACGCGCTGCTCCTCGTTGTGCTGGGCACGTTCGTTGCCTTCCAACCGCGGCGCTGCCCGGATGGGCCTGCCGACTCCTTCCGGCCGCCACCTTCGCGTGCCAGATCTATCTCTACGCATTGAACTTCGTCAGCAACGTGTTCTGGGGCCGTAACATCACCGGCCATCTCGTCGCCGCTTTCGCTCCCACGGTGTGGTCGGGCAGAGAACCGTTCCCGGTTGGCGCGACAGGCATTGGGCTCTTCGCGGTCGGCACCATGGCGCTGATGACAGTCGCATCGCGATGGTGGGGCCCGGCGCTCGACGACGGCCTTCGGTCGTGGCTCTGCCAGGACCCGCATGGCGAGGGCCGGCCAAGAAGCCGATTCTCCGCAGGGTTGGCCGCCGCCTCGATAGGGTCCGCCGTCGCCATATTCGCCGCCACGATGGTCTGGGGCATTCAGCAGACCGACAGTCTGCTCTGGAAGCGCGAACTGATCGTCAGCTTCTTTCGGCCCGACGGCTTTGCCTTCGAGCCGACGCCTCGACGCCATGCAGTCGCCGAACGCGATGCCATCCTGCGGGCCGCGTACCCGCGGCATGTGACGGCTGCGCGGCGGAAGCACGTCGTGCTGATCATCGTCGACTCCCTGCGCGCCGATCACATGCAGGTCTACGGGTACCAGCGGCCCACGACGCCGTTTCTGTCGAGCCTCGTTCAGAGCGGACGAATGAAGAGGGTGGGCGCCGCATTCTCCACCTGTTCGGAGTCCTTGTGCGGCATCACCAGCACGTTGTCGGGGCGCGAGTTCCGCGACATCAGCGCGCGCGATTTCCAAATCCAGGACGTGCTCCGCGATCAGGGATATCAGACCTGGTTTCTGCTGTCGGGCAATCACCGCGCCTGGAATGGACTTCCGCAGTTCTACCACGCGGACGACGGCACGTTCTTCGACGGATCGCAGACCGAACGCTACACGATGGATGACGACCGCCTCGTGCTCGAAGGGCTCGAGCGCGTGCCGCCGGCTTCACCGGACCGACCGTCCTTCTTCTACCTGCACCTGATGTCGCCGCACTATCTGGGCGTGCAGCTCCCGGAGTCGCACGTCTTTACGCGCCCCGACGACCAGCGTGAGTCCCGGCCTCGAGCCGTACAAGATCCTGGAGCGGCTCAATAAGCCTGACCGCTACGACGACAAGGTGCGGCAGGCCGACGACATCATTCGGCAGCTCTTCGACGCCCTGGCCGCCAAGCACTACCTCGACGACGCGATGGTGGTCGTCACCGCCGATCATGGAGAAGGGCTCGGCGAACGCCACTGGGCGCACGGCTGGGATCTGTACAACGAGGACATTCGGATCCCGCTGCTGCTGTACGATGCGCCCGCCACGACGTACAAGAACCTTACCTTCGCCACGCAGGTGGACATTGCGCCGACGATTCTCGATCGCCTCGGACTTCCGATTCCCGCCTCTTGGGAAGGGCAGTCGCTGCTCGCGCCGACCGTCAAGCGGTTCAGCTTTCACCAGACCTATTTCCTGCCCAATCGCTTCGCGGTCCTCTATCGCGCCGACCACGCGCTGTTCAAGTACATCGCGACGCCGCAGTATGGGCAGGAAGAGCTCTACGACCTGACACACGACCTCGGCGAGGATCACAATCTCGCGCCAGACCAGTCGGCGCTGGTCGCGCTCCTCCGCGACAAGCTGCGCACCTACCTCACCGACGAGCCGTAACGTCCTTCCGTCCACCTGAAGCAGTTTTCGCATGCCCAAGGTCCGTTCAGTGACGGCCGGCTGAAGGTGGCGCTATCATGGCGCTGTCGGAGTCCGTCCCTGGCCCAATCGGCAGGGATAACCTCCGAAGGAAATGCCACGATCGTTTCGCGGTTCGGTCGTGCCGGCGGAGTACAGGTTTTTTGGAAGGACGTATGCTAGGGACGGAGGTCCTATGAGTCTCATGTCGACGTTTCTTCGCACTTCTCTGTTACTGGGAACGTGTGTTCTTGTGGCGACAGTAGAGGCGCAGCAAGTCAAGACGCAGTGGGACGGCGTTTATACCAAGACGCAGGCGTCCAGGGGCCAGACGCTCTACTCAACTCATTGCGCCGGTTGCCATGGGGCAAATCTAGGAGGAGGTGAAATGGCGCCTGCTCTGGCTGGCGGCGACTTCAACGCCAACTGGAACGAGTTGTCGCTTGGCGACCTGTTCGAGCGCATGCGTGTGTCAATGCCGCAGAACAATCCTGGCAGTCTGACTGGACCGCAGAATGCAGACATCCTCGCGTACATGTTGGAGAAAGGCGATTTTCCTCCAGGGGATGCTGAATTACCCACGCAAGCTGTAGCACTCGGCTCGATCAAATACATGGGGAAGAAACCTGCGCATTGAGAGCTGACGCAGGATTTCACGCCGCATGGCGAGGACGCTCCGGCGGAGACGGCTCGCATAGACTTCGCTGTGACCCTGTGGGGCGGCGTCCGCCGGGGTGCTGTTTGGTGAGGGGCGGCGGCAACGCTCGACCGCCCGACACTATCGCGGACGCCGTCCCACGCGGCGTCGGAGCAGATCGGGCGACGTGATCCGCGAGACGCGTGGTCGTAACGTCATGTCCTGAAAGTGGCTAGGTCGCTGTACTCGAATCGGATGGCATCCACCTGAAGTGCATCTCTAGAAATCGCCGCGCCTCGAATATTTGGGCTCACGCGGGGTTATTAACTATGGCAGCCTGGTTTCCCCGGGGCGGCGGCTGAGCGAGACACGCTGATGGGTGACTCTACCAAGGTATCCGTCCGTCCGGAGGGGTTCGACCGCCAGGCGGTCGGTCATCTGTCCTCCATCCGGCGCGCCGCCTGCCGGCTGACCCGAAATGCGTCAGATGCGGAGGACCTCGTTCAGGAAACGTATTTTCGGGCGCTACGCGGGTCAGCGCAGTTCCGCTCGGGCACGAACCTCAACGGATGGCTGCTAACGATCCTCAGGCATACCCATTTGAATTGGAGACGGCAGGCCGCCAGGGCAATAGTCAACATCGACGAAGCGACGGTCCATCGCTTTGCACAGGTCGCAGAGCACAGCGACACGCCCGAGCGGCAGTTCCTCAGTCGCGTGTTCGACGACGAATTGCGAGCGGCGCACGCGTCGCTCCCGCTGGCCCTGCAGCAGACGCTCTGGCTGCGAGACGTCGAGGGGCTGCCGTATTCCGAGATAGCGGGACGTCTGGAGATTCCGATCGGCACGGTGATGTCGCGGCTTTCCCGAGCGCGTCAGCTGCTGTACAGACGATTGAAGGCTCTGACCAGGTGACGCGCAACGATCGACTCTCTTTGTCGAGGTAGACGACCATGTACATCCTGACGTGTTGGCGGGTTCGACGGTTGGTGACGAGGCATGTTGACGGCGAGCTCACGCCTGCCGAACGGGTCGTAGTCCACGATCATCTTGCGAGCTGCTCGGCGTGTCGGCGACGCGTGCGTGTTGAGGGTGCCGTGCGCCACACGTTGCGCGAGCGGACGGTTCGCGCCGGGTCCGCCGCGTGGCTGCCGCAGCCGCCCCTTCCCATTCCGGGAGACGGTTGGGGCTGGCGCGCGCTAGCGGCGGGCATTGCCGTTGCCTTCTTGATGGGGTCATTTGCCTTGTGGAGAGGCGACTCCCTCCGGACGGTGTCGTTGCAGGCCGTGGGTGTAATTAGCGACAGCCACTGCGGGGCGGTGCATCGCCCGGTGCAGGGTGGGGGCAGCACATCCGAGTGCGTTAAGGGGTGTCTCAGAAAGGGGGCCCGCTACGTGTTCGTGTCCGGTGGGACGGTCTATGCGATTCGCAATCAGGATTTCGTGGCCCTCTCGACGTACGCGGGCCGCCGCGTCGAGCTCGCTGGCACGACGCGAAGCCACAGCGTCACAGTCGCACAGCTCGCCGCTATGCCGTGACCCGCTCGGCGCAAACGGTGCGATTCGGCGTGACAGCGTGGCACTCGGTTAGCGAAGGCAGGACGCAAATTGTTGGGGTGCGCGCCGACGTAGCGGCGCCGCGATGGGGGTAAGGAATGAAACTCTTTCGAATCGGCATGGCACTCTCGCTCCTGCTCGTCGGATCAGGCGCATTCGGGGCCGACCCGACTTGGACTTGGACAGGGGTGATCAGCGACAACCATTGTGCCTTGGTGCACAATCCGAGTCATATGCGAGACGAGGTCGACGCCAGCCAGATCACCAGTCGGGAGTGCATGATCGGGAAGCAGGACGGGTCGGTCCCCGGCTGCATCAGTGCGAAGAACGGCGGCAAATTCGTCTTCGTCTCTGGCGGACGCGTCTTTCAAATCAGCAATCAGGACTTTGCCGATCTGCGCGTGCACGCGGACCATACCGTCCAGTTAACCGGAATCATGGTCAAAGACACCATCACGGTGTCCAAGATCGCGATGCCGGCCAAATAAATGACGCCCCTTCGAGTTGGCCAGTGTCTCTAAACCGGGCTCCCGCTCAATCGGCTCCGAGGAGTTGCAGATTGCCTCGCGCGTTTCGTTGCACGGTCTCGGTCATGGCGCTTGCCGTGCTCCTGATGGCCGGGGCGAAATCACGTGTTGCCGGCCAGCGGACCAGCTCCGCGCTGCCGAGCACGACCAACGGTGAATGGCCCCACTACGCCGGCGATTGGCGCGGTAGCCGCTATTCACCGCTCGATCAGATCAACGCCGCAACCTTCAACAAGCTGGAGGTGGCATGGCGTTTCAAGACCGACAATCTGGGTCCACGTCCCGAGTACAACCTGGAAGGCACTCCGCTGATGGTCAAGGGCGTGCTCTACACGACTGCTGGCTCGCGGCGCGCGGTGATCGCGCTCGACGCGAAAACCGGCGAGCTGCTGTGGGTGCACAGCATCAACGAAGGCAAGCGCGCCGACGTCTCACCGCGCAAGCTGTCGGGCCGCGGCCTGGCGTACTGGACCGACGGCAAGGGCGACGAGCGGATTGTGTACGTCACGGTCGGGTACCGCCTTGTGGTCCTCAACGCCAAAACGGGCCAGCCCGTCAACTCGTTCGGAAAAGGGGGCATCGTCGATTTGAAGCAAGGATTGGTGACCGGAACCGGCACCCAGATCGATCTCGAAACCGGGGAGGCCGGTCTTCTCGCGACGCCGACCGTTGCGAAGGACGTGGTGATTGTCGGCATGGCCCTCGGCGAAGGGCTGGTCATCCCAACGCACAACAACACCAAAGGCGTGGTCCGGGCGTTCGACGTGCGTACTGGGCAGAAGCTGTGGGAATTCAACACCATCCCGCGTCCCGGCGAGTTTGGCAATGACACGTGGCTGGAAAGCTCGTGGGCGTTCAACGGCAAAGTCGGCGTCTGGACGCAGATCACGGTCGATGAGGAGCTCGGCTTAGTCTACGTCCCGGTCGAGACCCCCGCATCAGACCTGTACGGCGGCCATCGCCCCGGCAACAACCTCTTTGCCGAGAGCATCGTTTGTTTGGATCTGAAGACTGGCAAGCGGAAGTGGCACTACCAGATCGTGCACCATCCGCTCTGGAACCTGGACATGGCGGCGGCGCCGCTCTTGGCCGACCTCACGGTCGAGGGGCGGCACGTCAAGGCCGTCGCGTTGCCGACAAGGCAATCCATGTTGTTTCTCTTCGATCGCGTGACCGGGCAGCCCCTGTGGCCGATCGAGGAACGGCCGGTACCGAAAGGCGATGTTCCCGGCGAGTGGTATTCACCGACGCAGCCTTTTCCGACCAAGCCACCGGCTTACGCCCGCAACCACCTGAAGATCCCGGACGATTTGATCGACTTCACTCCGGAGCTGCGGGCGGAGGCGCTCGAGATCGTCCAGCGATACCAGGTTGGACCGTTGTACACGCCGCCGAGCCTGGGCCGTGCTGACGGGTTGCTCGGCACGCTCACGATCGGCCACTTTGGAGGCGGAACAAGCTGGCCGGGAGCGGCGTTCGATCCGGAGACGAACGTCTTCTATTCGCATGTCGGCAACGCCGGTCTCAACGTGCTCTCGGTCGCGCCGCCGCCGACTGGCACTTCCGATGTCCGGTACGTCTCGGGAGTCGCAGGACGAGCCATATCACGTGGGGTGGGTGCCGGCAATCCTTCCCCCGAACCCGCCGGCGGCGCTGCGGCGGGCGACGGACGCGGCTTGAGCGGCGTCAACCCGCAAGGATTGCCGCTCGTCAAACCGCCATATGGCATGCTGGTGGCGATCGACATGAATCGCGCAGAGCTCCTCTGGCAGGTACCCCACGGCGACACGCCGGACATCGTTCGCAATCACCCCGCGCTCAAGGGCCTGAACATCCCGAAGACGGGGCAAGGTGGGCCCGGGTCAAACGTCGGCGTGCTGATCACGAAAACCCTAGTCATCGTCGGCGACCGCTTCGCCACGTCGCCGCCTGGCCGACTGCGCGGCGCGATGCTTCGCGCCTACGAGAAGAAGACGGGGCAGGAGGTCGGCGCCGTCTGGATGCCGGCCGGACAGACTGGCGGGCCGATGACCTACATGTGGGAGGGCAAGCAGTATCTGGTCGTGGCAGTTGGTTTGGGGAGTTTCCCCGGCGAATACATCGCGTTCCGGCTGCCGGACGCCGCGATCCGACCCACCGCCCAGGCCGCGCGGTAATTTGGGTCCAGTAATGAGTGGCGGTGCCGGAGACATCAGATGAGACGCTGGATTGGACCGATCGCTATCGGGGCAGCGCTGGCGATCGCGATCGTGTGGTTTGGTGCGCGGCAGCCTGCCGGACAGGCGCCCGCGCGAATGGGAACCGGAGCACGGACGGCGGACGGAAAACCCGATCTCAACGGCGTCTGGCAGGCGCTGACCACCGCCTCGTGGGATCTCGAGGATCACGTCGCGCAGAAAGGCGTCCCCGCGGGGCAGAGCGTGGTGGAGGATGGGGTCATCCCGTACCTGCCCGCCGCGGCCGCCAGAAAGCAGGAGCACTACGCCAGGCGGCTCGAGCTCGACCCGCTGCACAAGTGTTACTTGCCCGGCATCCCGCGTCTCATGTACATGCCGTTTCCGTTCCGCATCCACCAGACGCCCGAGCTCGTGACCGTCACGTTCGAGTACAGCCACGCGTATCGCTGGATTTGGACCGACCGCAGCCAGCACCCGGAGGCGCTCGACTTCTGGATGGGAGACTCGCGTGGGCGATGGGAGGGCGACACGCTGGTCGTGGACGTGGCCAATTTCAACGACAACACGTGGTTCGACCGGGCCGGGAATTTCCACAGCGAAGCTCTCCGCTTGACCGAGCGCTTCACCCTACGCGGACCCGACCACATCACGTACGAAGTCACCATCGAAGATCCGAAGGTGTTCAGCAGACCCTGGAAGATCAGCGTGCCGCTGTATCGGCGCGTCGAGCAGAACGTGCAGACGCTTGACTACGAGTGCCTCGAGTTCGAGGAACCGCTGCTCGAGTGGGATGATCTGCCGGCGCCGGGCCTGCCCGGACCGCCGAAGCGGTGATCACGGTCAGAGAAATGAGGAGTCGCCTGTGAGAAGCCGCATGTTCGCCATCATTAGCCTGTCGTTGATCGTGTTTGCCGGGGCGTGGCTGGCACCGCTCGGAGCCGGCCAGTCGCCGGGCACGTCGTCGACCACCTCGTCACCGTCCAAGTGGACGCCGCGGCGGCTGCCAGACGGCCAGCCGGACATCCAGGGCATCTATACGAACCAGTGGGTGGTGCCCATCGAGCGCTACACCAAGGACGAGCGCGACGCGTTCGCAAAGGCAATCAGTCGCGCATCGGGGACCCAACACAGCGGCAACTGCCGGGAACAACGGTTCCTATGGAAACGAGTGGTTCGACCGGCCCGCCGGCGGCACGGGCCGCCCGGTGAACAGTCCTCACCAACCAGGACACGTCGCGGTCGTCGATCCGCCGGACGGGAAGATCCCCTGGCAGCCGTGGGCGCTTGCCAAGAAGACTTACATCCGGGATCACCCGTTCGAATCCCGGGCTATCTACGATTACCGGATCCGTTGCCTGCCGGCGGGCACGCCCCGCGGCACGTTCTACAGCTATTACAACGGGTGGCAGATTCAGCAGCCGCCTGGCCAGGTCGTGATCCTGTACGAGCACAATCATCTCTATCGCGTCATCCGTCTGGACGGCAGTCCGCATCCCGGACCGAACATTCAGTTGTGGATGGGCGATTCGGTCGGCCGCTGGGAGGGCAACACGCTGGTCGTCGACGTCAGGAACTTTACCGGCAAGACCTGGGTGGTGGGAGACCTGGGGGGCGAAGGGATGGCCACCGGCTCGTTCCACAGTCCGGCGCTCCACGTGGTGGAACGCTTCACGATTGTCGACGCCGACAATATCGACTACAAAGCCACGATCGAGGATCCCAACGTGTTTACAAAGCCCTGGCAGCTTGGGTTCCGCGTCTTTACCAGGGCCGCGAAGGACTACAGGCTGTTCGAGTACGCCTGCCACGAGGGCAACAAGACGATCGAGCTGATGGAGGGCGTGTTCAAGCGGTGAAGGCGTGCGAAGGGTCGCGACAGGATCGTCTGGCGCGACCGCGGCACTCGGATGAACGACGTTCGCGATCGAAAAGGAGGGATGGCGATGCTCCGACGGCGTGCGCCCGGGCACAGGATTCTGACAGACCCGCTCATGACACTCGGCCTCTTGGTGCTGACCGGAGCGCTCGTCGCGCTTGCGGCCCCCCCCAACACCGACTGGAAGCTGCCGCCGACGCGCGACTTTCCGCTCGCGGGCGGCAACTATGCGAATTGGCGGTACTCGACGCTCGACCAGATCAACACCACTTCGGTCAAACAGCTTGGAGGCGCCTGGGTCATTCGCCTGGAGGAGGGTCGTCGCGGCGGACAACTCGACGGGACGCCCGTCGTCGTCGACGGCATCATGTATGTCTCGACCGGCATGCGCAACGTGCTCGCGATCGAGGCCAAGACCGGCACGGTGAAATGGCGCTATCGCCCAGAGGGTCCAGGGCTCTACGGCGGCAACAAAGGGCTCGTCGTCGCCGAGGGCAAGGTGATCTTCGGCCGGCGCGACAGCACGCTGATGGCGCTGGATCAGCAGACCGGACACGTCGTGTGGCAGACGGTCATGACGACACAGCGCGCGGCCCACACGTCGGCGCCTCCGATCTACTACGACGGGCTGATCTTCATCGGCACGGCCGGCGGCGACGTGGGGGCGCGGGGACAAATCGGCGCCTACGACGTGAAGACCGGCAAGGAAGTCTGGAGGTTCTACACGGTGCCTGGCCCCGGCGAGCGCTTCGCCGATACATGGGAGGGCGACTCGTACAAGTGGGGCGGGGCTGGCGTGTGGACCCACGTGGCGCTCGATCCCGATCTGGGCATGGTGTACTTCGGCACGGGCAACGCCGGTCCCGATAACGACGGTTCGATGCGCGGGGGGGACAATTTGTTCGCGTCCTCCCTGGTGGCGCTCGACCTGCGGACGGGCGCGTACAAGTGGCACTTCCAAGAGGTGCGTCACGACATCTGGGACTACGACTCGTCGTCGCCGCCCACGCTGGTCGACGTCAGGTATCGAGGACGTCCTCGCAAGGTCGTCGTCCATCCCGGCAAGACCGGTTGGCTCTACATCCTCGACCGCACGAACGGCAAGCCGCTGATTGGCGTCGAAGAGAAGGCCGTGCCGCAAGAGCCGCGGCAGAAGACGGCCAAGACACAACCCTATCCCATCGGCGATCGCTTCGTGCCCCTCTGCGCGGAGCCGCTGAAGGACTTCGAGCGGGGCTGCCTCTTCTCATCGTTTTGGGACAAGCCCGTTCTGATCTTCCCTGGCAGTTCGGGCGGCAATGCCTGGGCGGCGATCACGTTCAGCCCGAAGACGAACCTGGTGTACGTCCCGGCCAACGTGATGCCGTCGGTGTTCACGGTCAAGCATGAGGTGATCGACGAGGCGACGGGCCTCTTCAAGAAGGTGGGCGGCGGCGACGGCTACTATCGGCCCGGCGGCGCACCGCGGTCGGGAACCCTGACGGCCATGGATCCCACGACCAACAAGATCGTGTGGCAGAAGCAGACGACGTGGCCGCTCGGCTCAGGCGGCGGGCTGCTGAGCACCGCCGGAGGGCTGCTCCTGCACGGTGAGCCCGACGGCCATTTCGTGGCTCGGGATATCAAGAACGGCGACGAGCTGTTCAAGTTCCAAACCGGCGCCGGCGTCAGCTCGCCGGCGGCGACCTTCGAAGTCGACGGCGAGCAGTACATCGCGGTCATGTCGAGCGGCAACCGCATTCAGTTGTCGGCGACCGGCGATTACCTCTGGGCGTTCAAGCTGGGGGGCACCGTCCCGCCGGCGCCGGCGCCGCGAGAGCCGCCGCGGATTCATCCCGAGCGGGGGGGCGATCCGCCGCCGCCGCTGCGCTAATCGCCGACGCGCCAAAATCCATGCATGGACCCCAAGGGCGCCAGGATGCCACCTGCCTACGCTTTTTGCTTCGGCACGAACGCGAGAAACCGCCGAGGATTGTCGACCAGGATCTTGTGCAGCGTCTCATCTTTGACGCCAGCGAACCGCAGCTTCGGCACAAACTGTATGACCACCGAGGACCACCCATTGCCCCAGTTCGCCTTGATGTTGTTCTCCTGCGCGAAGTCCCCGGAGAGAAGCAAGTGGTTCTCATATCCGGCCTCGAGCATCATCATGAACATCTTGACCTTCTGCACCTCCGGAATATGGGATCGCGTCATCTCATGACCGACGGTGTCGAATCCGATGAACGCACCGCGCTTCGCGACCGCCTTGAGCGTCTCACCACGCGGGTCGTCTTCGAACTTGATCGCGGACAGGTGACCGATACAGAGGTTCGCCACGTTGACGCCGTTTGACTGATAGAGGTCGAGCTGCTCCAACGAGCACTTCGGGCAGCTCTCGTGGGGACTGTGTGTGAAGATCGGCAAGCCCGTCCGGACATGGGCCTTGGCGACGGCGCGCATCACCTTCCGTTCGTCAGGATGCGTCTCGAGCGATGTTCCAATCTCGCCAAACGCGCCCCACCGCTGGGCGGCGGCGTCCTGAAAGAACTGATCGGCCAGCTGATCCTCGCTCATCTTGGACACTTCCGGTGGATACGGCGCCAGGTAATAACCGCCGCCGAGCACGATATGCATCCCCGAGCGGCTGGCGATCTGCCGCATCTCGTCGACATTCTCAGCCGAGCGTCGTCGCAACGCCGAGTCGACAATGCAATGTACGCCGTCGAAACGGCTTGCCCGCATCTCCTCGACCATCAAGCCGATATCCTGCCCACGCGGCGGGCCTCCGGCCCCCCGCGCGCCAGGCGCCGCGGGAGGCGTACTGTAATTACCCGTCAAATGCTCGTGAATCATCGTCGCGCCAGTGTTCAATTGGTCAGGCGGGAGATCCGCGAGAATCGTCCGAATGATCGCGCCCTTGGGAAAAACTACCGGGCTCGGACTCTTCGTCGCCAGCCATGGCGGCGCGGCTTGCGCCAGAGCAAACTGTTCTGTCCACAGTGTGGCCATGGAACTTCCGGCAACCATCCCGAGAAGACCAATGGCTTGGCGTCGACTACAACCTGTGATACGAGCATCCTTGACAGTCATCGAGTCCTCACAGAGAAACTGAACTTGTTCACTATGGCTTCGCGCCCTTCACACCCCCGTACAGCCATCGCTGCGGTCCCCGTGAATACCCATCAACTGTGTAAATGTTGCCGTTCGAATCGACGGCCATCTCGTGGTTGCCACGGCCGTTCTCGAACGAGCCCAGCAGCTGCAGGTCGCTGCGCCGGAAGACGAAGATCCTGGGGTAGCTTGTCGACCCACCAATAAAGAGAAAGCGTTGCTGCGGATCGGCGGAGAATCCGGCCGATGAAACCGAGCCCGTGCCATTACCGGGACCCGAGCGAGGGACATAACCTTCGGCTGGCTCGCGGACAAACTGGTGCGTGGCAGGCGTGTCCTTCGCAACAAAGACCTCCTTCACGAATGTTCCATCCTTTCTGAATACGTGAAAGCGATTGTGCCCTCGATCGCAGACATACACCAAACCGTCCTTGGCAATCCGGACGCAATGTGTCGGATTCCACCGCTGGGGAGGCGGGCCTGTCGGGTCAAGTTTCTCGGCCGGTCCATTTTCGGTCTGCTTTCCGTAAGCGCCCCAGTGTCGCTTGTACGCACCGGTTTCCGCGTCGAACACAATGACGCGATTGTTGTCGTAGCCGTCGGCGATATACACCTCGTTCGCCTGGGGATCGACGGTGAGACCGGTCGGGTTACCGAGGAGCCTGTGGTCGTTGTTCCCGCCCGTTTTCCACAGCTCGCCAATCTGCAGGAGGAATTTGCCCGACCGGGTGAACTTGAGCGCGACATGACCGTTTCCGGCCACCCAGACGTTGTCTCGATGGTCGACCCAGATCCCATGTTCGGCAGGCGTTCTGTCAGTGCGCTGCATCCAGCTATAGCCGGCGCCGGGACCACCCCATGCCTGGATGACGTTTCCCTGAGCGTCGAATTCAATGACCGGCGGCGCCGGCTGTTTCTTTGCTGCGGCCATCAGCTCCTTCGTCTTGTCCTCTTTCGGCCAATCACCTCTCGGATCTTGGATGATCCAGATGTGATCGCGCGAGTCTGTCGCGATGCCCCAGACGACGCCAAGCATCCAGTTGTTTGGGAGCGGTCTCGGCCACGAAGCATCGAGTGTGAAGACCGGCATGCCCTCTCCCGATTGCGCTTGCACGACTGCGGCGTGTTCGGGCACCACGCACTGCAATGCGAGCACGACGATGCCCGCTATTAGCATCCGGCGGTGGAGCAACATGGCTTCTCGCACTATTGACTCGACGATGGGAGGGATACTGAATCGCGTCGGTTCACAATTGAAGAACGATACTCCGGCAAGCGCATGTCGTCACCCGTTTTCTGCAAAGCACATCCACGTCCCCAATCCGGCGACGGCCCGCGAATTACTCCTCCAGAACGAATCTGCGGGACTTCATCTCGAACCGAGGCAGCGTTCCCTCCTCGGACAAGGCGCACGGGAACAGTCAGCCCCAACGCCATGCGCAGCTCCTGCGACACCCTTGCTGCAAGCGTCGATCGGCCCGTCCCTCGCGCTCCAACGTCGGTTGACGCCACCCGCCTCGATCTCGACCGACAGCGAACGCATGGATCCCGTCCACGACACAGTCGATCGGAACTCGATGACTTCACGGAAGCGCCGCACGATTGATTCGATGCTGGACGGGTAGACGTTGACGCCGCGGATGTTGACCATATCGTCGGCACGCGCGAGAACGCCTCCTTCGAGCCGCGCCCAGGTCCGTCCGCACGGACATGGCGTCGAGCGCCGGACGACAACGTCGCCGGTGCGGTAGCGGATAACCGGACTCGCCATCCGTCCCAGGTTCGTGACGACCAGCTCACCGCACTCTCCGTCGGAAACCAGCGCTGGTCGCTCCAACCGCGAGCCCGTGAAGTCCAGCACCTCGCAGATGTACTCGGCTTCATTGACATGCAGAAAGCCCGGACCCTCGCGGCACTCGAAGCTCAGCGGTCCGACTTCGGTCAACCCATGATGATCGATCACGCGCGCACCCCAGCGCTGTTCGATCCGCTCACGCGTCGCCGGGATGCTGCCCCCCGGCTCGCCCGCGACGATGAGCATCCGCACGCTGCTGTCAGACAGAGGATGGTCCGGCCGCTCTTCGGCGGCCACGTCGGCGAGCCTGAGCGCGTACGTCGGCGTGCAGCAGACGACCGTGGCGGCGACGGCGTCGATGGTCGCGAGGCGGAGTTGGCTGGACATCCCGCCACCGGGCACACAGTGAAGCCCCACCTGGCAGGCTGCTTCGAAGCCGGTCCAGAATCCGAGAAACGGCCCAAAGGAAAAGGGGAAAAACACTCGATCGCCCGGACCCACATCGGCAGCCCGATAGACCGTCTTCCAGCAATCGAGCATCCACTGCCAGCTCTCGTTGGTGTCGATCCACCGCAATGGCCGGCCTGTGGTCGATGACGTCTGGCAGTATCGCGTGTACCGCTCAATCGGCTCGGTCAGCGCTGTGCCCCATGGCGGATGGGTGGCTTGGTCGGCGATCAGCTCGGCTTTGGTGGTCAGTGGCAGCGTCGACAGGTCTTGCGGAAACCGCAGGGCGTCCACGCGGATACCCGCCGCATCGAGCTTGCGCGTGTAGAACGCATTTCGTCCGTGAATTCTCGCCAGCAGCCACGCGAGACGTTGCCCCTGATGCGCCGACAGCGCGCGACGGTCCAGGACTTCGAGACGATCAAGCAAGGCGGGCACGGTCACCATCCACGGACGCGTCGCACCGGGGACCGCGTTCGATCCCGTCACGATCGCGGCCGCGTTCTAGCTCGTTCCTTTCACACGACCGCGACCTTGACGTTGTGGATCGGGGGCAGCGAATCGAACAGGCAGTCCCACTTCTCACCGCCCTCCCTCCCGATCCAGAGCTGACCGGTCGTCGTGCCGAAGTAGAGCGCGGGTGTCTTGAGCCGGTCGATGTCCATCGCGTCGCGCAGGATGGTGAAGTAGCTCTGCTTCTTCGGCAGCCCACGCGCGAGCCGGCTCCACGAGTCGCCGCCATTCTCGCTGCGCCACACCGCGGGCGCGCCGCCGGGACAGGAGCGCGTCGCCGGCTCGAGGGGCATGACGTACACCGTGTCGGCGTCGTGCGGGTGGACGACGATGGGAAATCCGAAGTCCGACGGCAATCCCTTGGCGATCGATCGCCACGAGTGGCCGTGGTCGTCGCTGCGCAGCACGCCGATGTCCGGCCGCGGCCCCCCAGGCCCGGTCCAATCTGCCCATCCGCCGTGGTTCTGCATGTAGAGCCGGCCGGGCGCGTCGTCGTGCCGCGCGATCTTGTGCACGCACTGACCGAACTCGGGATAGGGATCGGGCGCGAAGCCGGCGCCGACGCCTTGATTGGACGCCCTGAACGTTTCGCCACCGTCCTCGCTCAGATAGTGGCCGCCGGTCGAGATGCCGAGGTGCACGCGATTCCCGTCGCGAATGATCGTGTGCATGCAGAGCCCGCCGTTGCCGGGTTGCCACTTGCGCGCGTGCTCGTGGTTGCTGATGCCGGGCACCATCTCCCACGAATCGCCGCCGTCATGGCTCCTGAACAAGGACGCCGGCTCCACGCCGCACCACAGTTCCTTCTTGCCGCCGCCGGCCTCGAGCGACCAGATGTTGGCGAGCGCGCGTCCGTCCTCCTTGGGGAATGCCGGCGCCGACTTCGTCTCCTTGAAGCTCTTCCCCATGTCCGTCGAACGCAACACCTTCATGCCGAAGAACGGATTGCAGCTCGAGGCATACAGGCGCGGTGTGCCGCGCGTGTCGATCGAGCGTCGAGTACACGGGGACGCCGGGACCGAAGGGCCCGCGCAGCGCGAAGCTGCGCCTCGGCTTCGCGGCATCGGCGACGAACACGCCCTTCTTGGTGCCGATGGTGAGAATGACTCGATCCGCCATCTTCAACCTCCTGAGACCGCCGGCAGGATCGTGACCACGTCCCCCGGCGTCAGCGTCGTGTCGACCCCGTCGAGGTCGCGCACATTGTCCGAGTTCACGAACACGTTCAGGTGCCGGCGCACCGTGCCCGTTTCGTCACAGACATTGCGATACAACGCGGACTGGCTCCGCTCGAGGTCCTCGAGCGCGGCGCGCACGGTGTGCGCCGAGATCGAGAGCTGCGCTGCGCCCGCACAGTACGTGCGCAGCGGGCCCGGGACATGGATCGTGATGGTCGGCGCTGGGCCCATGGTGCGAGACGAAGCTTATCGCTGGCGGTCGGGATGATGCAACCAGAACGGTTCCGGATGCGACCATACGGCCTGGCAACCACGGACGCCTGGTGACCCAGGTTCGAGTCCGGCCGGATCGGGGGGCCCTCAGCGACTCAGCATTGGTCGCGGCACGGGCGTCACCGTTTTGCATCGAAGTGCGTCGCCTTCTATGATGGCGGTCCGAGGTTACTCAGATGCAGGGCCACCAGACTTTCAGAATGGGCATAGCGGCGGTTGGGTGTGCGCTGATCTGCCACGGCGCGAGCGTTGAGGCACGGCAAGTGCGGATCGATGCCGCCAAAAGCCTCCGCTGTACGTTCCGGCAGACCGCCATCGGAAACTGGAACAAGGATGGAGCGCCTGGTGCGACCCTGAAACCGTCGACCTTGCTGCTGCTGTACGAGTCCATCGATCCCGATTCCGGTACTGCGGTACTGAGGAACGGAGCCATGCGTTCCGAGGTCACCGCGCGGCTGGCTGAGGGATACCTGCACTTGATGCAGTCATTTCGCTCGGGCGCGCTCTACACCACCACCGTGTTCGACCGCGACGCGAAGGGGGGACCATTCAAAGCGGTGCACTCGCGGCACGAGTACTTCACGGTTCCACTGCCGGGTGCGACATCCAGCCCGGAGCAGTACTACGGGGAATGTGAGGTCGTGAACTAGCGATTTGTGAACTGCTCGACGAACTGCTTGGCACGTTCAATGTTGCGGCGATTCGCGGGCACGTCGCTCGGCGCGAGCCGGAGATATTCAGCAAACTGCGTGGCGGACTCGTCGAACTTCCCTTCCAGGCGAAGCAGTTCGCCCAGATTGTAGCGTGCGTTGTAGTGGTCCGGATTGATGCGGATCACTTCGCGGAGCGCAGCAGCCGACTCGACGTCACGATCCATGTCCGCGAGCACGGTGGCGAGATTGAAGTAGGCACTCGCCGAATCCGGATCGATGCGGATCATCTCTCGAAATCCCACGATGGCATCTTCCATCTGTCCCTGGCTCGCGCGCATGATGGCCAGATTGTTGTGCGCGTCGATCAGGTCGGGGTCCAGACGAATCGCTTCCTGGTATTCGGCGATGGCATCCGGGTCCCTGCCTTGTCCCCTCAGCACCAGGGCCAGGTCACTGTGCGCTCGAGCCGACGCCGGATCGAGGCGAAGGACCTCGCCCAGCTCGGCTTCAGCCTCGTCGAGTTTGCCCTGGAGGCGCAGGGCTTCGGCGAGTCTCTTGTGTCCTTCGCTGAAGCCTGACCGCCCGACCAGGGCTTTTCGGTACTCTGTTTCCGCGTCCTCAGGTTGTTCCGCATCCACCAGGAGGTCGCCCATGACGAGGTGCGCGTTGGGCGAATCAGGCGAGAGTGCCAACGCCGCGTCCACGAGCTGCCGCGCCAGCACACGACCCTCCGCTGACGGCGCACGCCCACCGATGGTGCTGGGTGCAGTTCTTGCCAAGGCGGCGGATGCCCTTGCCGCCAGAAGCCTGACGGAAAATGCGCGGCCGTCCTCCAGCTGCTTCATCTCGGTCCACGCCGCCACCAGATCGAACGTCGCGTCTTGATCCTTGTCCAGCGCCGCCATGCGATGGATGAGGTCGGCCGGATTCATTGCGGCTCGCACCGTCACCTGCTGAACCGGGGACGCTGCACTCCCTGAGCTGCTCGATGGCAGTTCCTCAGTCTCGAGCAGCACGACCGTGTACGCTTCGAGTTGCTCCGGCTTCAAGTGAAGTGCGTTGACGTCGCGCCGTGACTGGAGCTCGGTGACCGCCGTGCGCCACACCTTGCGCTGCGCGTCGACGAGCGCGAGCTGTCGCGACGACTCGGCCGTCTCGCCGTCGGTCATCCTGTGCGAGCCGGTGGCACGAATCTCGGTCACCTGCGACTGCGCGAGCACCGGAGCTGCACAGGTGATGACAAGCAAGAAGGTAGCGGACTTCATGGCCTCATTATGCCCCCGGGGCGCACGCATCGCAGAAACCGGTTGGAGATAGACTTTGTCCCATACCATGGGCCCATCCGCACCGCCGGGCCCAGGCCCGTCACGGACAGAAGGGACAAGGATGACGAAGACACGAGTACTTGTGCTCGGAGCCGGCTTCGGGGGCCTCGAGTTGACGACGATTCTTTCGGACACGTTCGGCGATGGCATGGACATCGTGCTCATCGACAAGGGTGACGCGTTCGTCTTCGGCTTTTCGAAGCTCGATGTGATGTTCGGACGGCAGTTGCCGGCCGCCGCGCGTCATTCGTACCGCGACATTGTCAAGCCAGGGGTGCGCTTTCTGCAGTCGACGGTGCGGTCTATCGACCCGGCGGCCAAGCGCGTCGTGACCGACGCAGGGACATTCGAGGCCGACATTCTGGTCGTCGCGCTCGGCGCGGATCTACGACCTGACGGCCACACCCGGGTCTGCGTAGAGGGTGGCCGCGAGTTCTACACGGTTGCAGGAGCCTTCGCCCTGCGCGACGTGCTCCCGACGTTCGAGCGGGGCCCGGCCATCGTCGGGGTATGCGGAAAATCCTTCAAGTGTCCGCCGGCGCCGAGCGAGACGGCGCTGCTGCTGCACGATTACCTCACCGCACGCGGGCGGCGCGAGGCCACCGAGATCTCGGTGGTGATGCCATTCGGCACGCCCATTCCCCCGTCGCCCGACACGTCACGGGCCATTCTCGCCGCGTTCGACGAGCGCGGCATCAGGTTCGTCAAGGACAGCCTCGTGCGGGCCCTCGACCCGGCGCGGAAGGTGGCCGTGCTGAGCGACGGCTCCGAGATGCCCTACGAACTGTTTCTCGGCGTACCGGTGCATCGCGTGCCGGCGGTCGTCGTCGAGTCCGGGCTTGCCGCCCATGCGTACGACTGGGTGCCGGTGAACAAGAAGACGCTCGAGACGAAGCTTCCCGGCGTCTACGCCGTGGGTGACGTGAACGGCGTCGGCACGCCCAAGGCGGGGGTCTTCGCCGAGGGTTCGGCGCGCGTCGTCGCGGCCGCGATCATCGCGAAGCTCCGCGGAGGGCCGTCGCCAGAGGCCTACAAGGGAGCGGGCTCCTGCTATGTGGAGTTCGGGCACGACCTGGTCGGGCGCGTTGATGTGGACTTCCTGAGCGGCCCTAAACCGACGGGCACCTTTCAGGAGCCATCCGAGGCGCTCGTCGCGGAGAAGGTCCATTTCGGATCGAGCCGGCTTCAGCGCTGGTTCGGGCAACCGCTCGCGACGCGCGCCTGAGCGCCCGGTTTCACCAGCAGGTCTTGCCAGCACGCAGGCTGCGATCCCCGTTCCATCTCCAAAAAGGGATGGGACTAGAATGCCGTTCCAGGAGGGAGTCCATGACCGTATGGTCGCCTCGATTCAGTTGGCTATTGCTCATCGGGGTAGCCATGAGTGCGCCGCCTGCTCGTGTCGATTCGGTTCGCGCTCAGCGCGCGGTCCCACAGGGGGCCTGGCTCACGTGGGGTGGCGATAGTTCGTTCGCTCGGTACTCGCCGCTTGCGACGATCACTTCTGAGAACGTGTCGGATTTGCATGTGGTATGGCGGTGGCGGACTGCAGATCGCGAGCTGCAGACCTCGAATCCGCTCTGGCGCGCGGGTCGGAATGAAGACACGCCGTTGATGGTGAACGACACCCTCTACACCATCACAGGGTTGGGATTGATCGCCGCACTCAATCCCGCCACAGGAGAAACGCGCTGGGTGTACCGATTCGGGGGGGTACAAGATCGGTGGATCGGGCGCCCCAACGTTCGTTCAACGCGGCCTCGCATACTGGACGGACGGAACGGCTGAACGTGTGCTGGCCGGGACCAACGATGCGTACCTGGTCTCTGTCGATGCGAAGACCGGGAAGCCCGACCCGAAATTCGGCACGGACGGCAAGGTCGACCTGTTGCTCGCGATTCCCGGCGGCAATCGCGCGTTGAGACAGGTCACCGGCAGACGGCCGCTCATCGCGGGCGACCTGGTCGTGATGGGCAGTGCGATTATGGACGGCGTACCGAACAAGGAAATGCCGCCAGGATACGTTCAGGCGTTCGACGTCCGCACGGGGAAATCGCGGTGGACCTTCCACACTGTTCCCAGAGCGGGCGAAGTCGGAATCGACACGTGGGAGGGCGCGTCGGCCGAATACTCCGGGAATACGAATGTATGGGCCGGGATGGCGTATGACCCAGAACTCGACTACGTGTACATGCCCTCGTCGACGCCCACCAACGACTACTACGGCGGCCACCGGCTCGGCAACAACCTCTTCGCGGAAAGCCTCATCTGTGTGGAAGCGAAGACCGGCAAGCGCGTATGGCATTTCCAGGCGGTGCATCACGGACTGTGGGATTACGACTTTCCCGCCACACCGATTCTCGGAGAGATCAACGTGGGTGGAACGCGGATCAACGCCGTCATGCAGGCCAGCAAGCAAGCGTTCCTCTACGTCTTCGATCGGAAGACTGGCGAGCCTGTGTGGCCCATCGAGGAGCGGCCGGTCACGCAGTCAACGGTCCCCGGCGAGCGCACATCGCCAACGCAGCCGTTTCCCACCAAACCGCCGGCCTTCGATCTCCAGGGAACGACCGAACACAATCTGATCGAGTTCACCCCTGCACTACGAGAACGGGCGTTGACGCAGTTGAAGAACTTCGATCACGGTCCGCTGTTCACTCCGCCCTCTCTGAATGGCACGCTGGCGCTGCCCGGGATCGTGGGTGGAGCGAACTGGCCGGGTGGCGCATTCGATCCCGAAACGGGTGTCTTCTACGTCGCATCGCGGATGAACCCGTCGCTGCTGCGAGTGGTTCCGGGAGGCGAACGAACGAATCTTCGGTATCGCGGCGGTGGAGGAGGACCAGGTCAGGGTGATCTTCCGGGTCAAACCACAGGAAATCTCGTCGATCGGATGACGATTGACGGGCTGCCTCTCTTCAAGCCGCCGTACTTCAGGGTGACGGCGATTGACATGAGCAAAGGTGAGCACCTGTGGATGTCGCCCATCGGAAACGGCCCGCGCAATCATCCGTTGCTCAAGGAGCTGAATGTGCCGCCGCTCGGAGGCGATTACCAGCGCGGCAGCGTCCTCGTGACAAAAACACTGCTGTTCGTCTCCATGTCGGCGCTTCACTCCAGGGGCGGGCCCGAGCCAGCGCCCTGGGCCCGATGGGCCGACCCTGCCGACATGCGAAACTTGATGTACGTATTCGACAAGTCGTCGGGAACGCTCCTGAAAACGATCGAGCTGGATGGTCGGTCCGCTGCGGCGCCGATGACGTACCTCTATCGGGGACGACAGTACATCGTGGTGGCGACCGGCGGCGGTCCGACCTCCGAGGTCGTAGCGCTGGCCCTGGGTGGACGCAGCCAGAACTAATCCCGAAACACGCGCTTGGGTTGTCGCAGCTATCGGCTCTCAGCTGCCAGTGTTCAGCTGGCCTGCATTGCTGAAGCCGAAAGCCTGAAGCCCACAGCTACGTGGCTCACGTGCAGCCAGGAAGTAGAAGGACCCAGGAGAGCCGGTCGGCCCAGAACTACCGTTCTGGCCGCAGCTCGGTGACCAGTTTTTCAGACCGGGGTACTCGCGGGACCGGACGAGACGATACGTAAGCGGCCACCGACACGAGATCCTCAGGCGTCAGGCGGCTCGCAGCGATCTTCATCAATTGAACGGCTGTACCGTTCCTGGTGCCCTGCTGGATGTCCCACATTTGCCGAACGATGTAGCTCGGCGACCGGCCGGCAATCGGCGGGACATCCGCCACGCCCATCAAATCAAGACCGTGGCAGGTGACACATGGCGTCGTCTTCCCTTGAATGACGGTGTTACCAGCGACCCGCATACCGCCCGTTGTCACGAGATCTTTCCCTCGTTCAATGCTGCCGGACGGCACATACGCGACGAAACCAACCCTTGGATTGCGATGGGTCTCGGTCTGCTCTTCGTCTTCCGGGACCTCGATAATCCGCCCGGCGATCGGTTCGGTCCTTTCTTTCGCCAGCGGGAGGAAGAGATTTCCCGCAATGCGCGTCTTTGGCACGACGTCAGTTTCGACCACTCGCGTCCAGGTCTTGTATTGGATAGCGAAAAAATAATTCGCAGCCTGCTGCACTTCTTCGTCGGTCATCCCCTTGGCCAGGTCGATCATCGTGTACGTATTCGGCTTTCGCGGATCTGCAGTCCGTCGCAGGCCGTTTCTGAAATCCTGAATCTGCCGGATGAAATACGCCACCGGCAGCCCGGCCGGCGGCGCGTTTTCCGGCCGGCCCTGGCCGTTCGGCAGGTGACACGAACCGCAGCCGCGTTTGCGCTCGTCCATGCTAGCTGGACCATGCTTGACCACGTCGGGCATCGGCATTGGATGATCGCCAGGAAACCAATCGATGACGTTCGAGCCGTCGCGGATGTCGACCAGCGAGTAAGCGGCGTCACTGCCAACAAGTTTCCGGAGTCGCGTCTGCTCGTTGGGGTCCTCGTTAGGGCGCAGCTTGCGACTGGGCGGCGTCTGCGGCGCTGCTTGCTCTCCAGGCTTCCTGACGGTTTCGAACCCATAGGCCCAAAGCGGCTCGCTCGCGAAGTCGACGACAGGCTCGGCAGGCTGCGCCGTGACCGCCCGAGCGCGGTCAGCGGCCGCCCGGCGTTCGTCGTAGTAGCGCTGCACGGTGGCACCCAGCCCGAAGCAAACAATCGCCAACAAAACCATGCCGAGTGAACGCTTCACCGGGGCGGCCTCTCATTCTTGCCGTGACGACAAGCCAAACGGCGGGATTGTGCCACAGAACCCACCCTCATGACAGCCGTCCAGAACAACCCACCCACAGAGTGCACTGTCCCGCGTCCGCTCCACGCTCGACGAAGCCTGACAGCGCCACGCAGGGGACGGAAATCGTGGAGAATGGAGGCATGCGCAGCCAATTCGCTATCTTGATGACGCTCGCCGTCTGTGCGGCAGGAGTGACCGCCGCCGGCCAGGAGTCAACGACGGACTATTCACAATGGCGCGGACGTCAGCGTGACGGGTCGGCCAGCGCGTTCACTCCCCCGAAATCCTGGCCCGAGAAACTCACCGAACGCTGGAAAGTCGCGGTCGGTGAGGGCTACGCGACACCGCTCCTCGTCAACGATCGGGTCTTCACGCTGACACGACGCGACGGCAACGAGGTCGTCTCCGCGCTCGAGGCCGGAACCGGCAAGGTGATATGGCAGACGAGCTACCCGGCCCCGCACCGGATTGCGTCCGGGGCAGCCGCACATGGCCAGGGACCGAAATCGACGCCGCTATTCTACGCCGGCAGGCTCTTCACGCTCGGCATCACGGGCATTGTGTCGACGTTCAACGCCGCCGATGGAAAGCTGTTGTGGCAGAAACCCGCGCCCGCGGTGGAGACGCTGTACAACAATTCCGCAATGTCGCCCCTTGCCGATGGCAGCACGGTGATCTTTCACGTCGGTGGTCACAACGATGGCGCGCTGACGGCATTCGACGTGGAGACCGGCAACGTGAAGTGGAACTGGCGCGGCGACGGCCCGGCGTACGCGTCTCCCGTCATCGCGACATTCAACGGCACGAGGCAGGTGATTGCGGTCACTCAGCAGTACATCGTGGGAGTCGCTGCAGACACCGGGGCGCTTCTGTGGCAACGCCCCTTCGCGAATCGGTTTTTCAACAACTCGATCACGCCCACTCGTGTTCGAGGACACGATTCTCGTGTCGGCGTACGAACAGGGGGTCCTGGCTCTTGCGCCCGTCCGCCGCAATGGCACGTGGGACCTGGAAACACGCTGGCATACGCCGGATGTCTCGCTCTTCATGAGCAATCCGGTGCTCATCGGAGAGACGCTGTATGGATTGTCTCAGCGTGCGAGTGGCCAGTTCTTCGCGCTGGATGCACGGACGGGCAAAGTGCTCTGGCTCGGCACGCCTCGCGAGGCCACGAACACGGCGGTCGTCAAGTCTGGCGATCTGCTGTTCCTCCTCAATGACAGCGCGGAACTGATCGTCGCGAAAGCGAATCGCGACAGATTCGAGCCACTGAAGCGCTACACCGTCGCGGAGAGCGCGACCTGGGCCCAGCCCGTGATCACGGGCAAGCGAATTTTCATCAAGGACGCGAACTTCCTGACATTGTGGACCGTGGACTGACGGTCCCCTCGTCGTGGTCCCTTTTTGGCCTCAGCGCTGCGCGGCTCGGTGGCGCTCCGCCTGTGCCTCTTCGACACTGCGTTCATTCTCTCTAGCGCGCCCGGATCGGGATGTCGGCGCTGTTGCCCCACGGGAAGCCCGACGGCAGTGCCGGTGCTCGAGTAGAGGATGAACCAGGTGCCGTTTGACGGGCGGAAGACGGCCGCGTCGGTCTTGCCATCGCCGTCGTAGTCCGCGGGGACCGGAGCATCGGCGCTGTTGCCCCACGCGACCCCGTACGGCACTCCTGTCGCCGAGGGCACCACATACCAGGTGCCGTTCGACGGCCGATACACGGCAATGTCGGTCTTGCCATCGCCGTCGAAATCCGCGGCGACCGGCCGATCGGCACTGTTACCCCACGCGACCCCGTACGCCACCCCTGTCGACGAGGACACCACATACCAGGTGCCGTTCGACGGCCGATACACGGCAATGTCGGTCTTGCCATCGCCGTCGTAGTCCCCTGGCGCCGGAATATCCGCGCTGTTGCCCCACGCGAACCCGTACGCCACCCCCGTGGCCGAGGGCACCACATACCAGGCGCCGTTCGACGGTCGATACACGGCAATGTCGGTCTTGCCATCGCCGTCGTAGTCCGCGGGCACGGGTACGTCGAGCGCGTTCCCCCACGCGTGATGGACGACAGATCCACTGCTCGACAGCCCCATGAACCACTCGCCCGTAGCGGGTCGATACACCGCAGGATCGGTCTTACCGTCGCCGTCGTAGTCGGCTGGAACGGGGACGTCGGTTGGCAGACCTCCAGAGTACACGAGGATGTTGGTTCCCTTGATATAGGCGGTGCCTTCCGAGGGGCGATACACGGCCAAATCTGCGCGTCCGTCGCCCTCGAAGTCCATCTTGACCTTTGGCGGAGGTGGCGGCGGCGGAGGTGGTGGTGGCGGAGGCGGCTCGGGATCCATCGCGAAGGGAGCGCGCCAGTTCGACGGCGGCTGCGCGCCCGTAGTCTGCCAGGCAGGAATGTTTTCGGTTTCGGCGTTGATCAGCATGTCGATCGCCCTTCCGTCGGGTAGCATCACGGCATCCACGGCAAAGCGGCCGACGCCCGCGACGGTGCAGCCGTTCTGCCCCGATGTCTTCGCGACTAAGCCCCAGCCTTCGGCGCGGAGGATGTAGGCGACGCGCCCGGTGATTTGAAACGCTCCGCAGGGGCCGTTGAGGTCGTAGCCCTGGGCGACGAGACTGGCCTTCACCGCCACGACGACGTCGGTGTGATTCTGGGCCATCACGGGCGCCGCGCACATCAGCAGCGCCGAGACGAGCAGCACGTTCTTCATTTCACATCTCCAATACCGACTGCCGCTCGAGCCGTGCGACCGGACCGTCCGTTGACCAGGGCCCAGACGACGAGACCAGGGCCCCAAACAGTGCTCGCGCGATCGGAGAGACGCAGCGTCCGCCGACGCTCGCCAACCGGAGGCAAGGGACGGACGGCAAGGCGCCCACACCCGTGCCCGTGTTAAGGGGTTCTTCGCACCTGCACGTGCACGGACCACGCCACAGCGCGGATTCGTCAACGAAAGCGACTTCTTGCCCGATTGCCGAGAACTCCGGTCCGACACGCCCAGATTTCGTCCCAACATTGCAGTTTCGGCAGGTCGGAGAAGGGTGATTCTGGTCGCCGGCCGTCACCTCTTCACTGTCGGATGGTCGGCAGCCTCGAACTCATCAGCTGTCTGTGCCTCGAGCCATCCGACGACTTCGTCAAGAGAGAGGCTGCAGGCGGGCGATGGCTTGAGGGCGGCGAGTCGGGCCTTGTAGGAATTGGCGTCGGCAAAACGCTCGAAGCGTGGCCGTCTGTCCGCCCCCCTCACGATGAGCACGTAGGGACTGGACTGCGAGACGATTTGGTAGTCGCGCCGGAATTGAGGACGATGGCCCATTACCCACTGTATCGGCAGGAACGGACTGGACACGCGGCCTATAAGGGATCCTTGTCAGGATGGCACACTTCTTCACCCACCTTTTAACAAGTATGCGCCTTCCCACAAGACGTCCCCTTACCGCGGACACTCGAACGGATCCGGCTCCGGGAGATCGCCTCTGTCGATCGTGTTGACAGGCGCAGGCAGATCGGATTACGGTCCGCACAGTTTCGCGCGGTGGTGCGCGTTCGTTGGACGTTTGTTCGTCGCACCGTCCGAGTTGACCGCATTCCTCCCTACTGCGTCGATAAGGCGCGTCGAGTCGACACGAGGAGCTTCAGTGATGGCCTTCCGACGGACGCTGGTCGGCGTAACACTCGCCCTTGGAACGACGCTCGTCGCCGGACAGCAGGGTTCACGTGGTGGCGAGTGGACGAGGTACGGCGCCGATCAGGGAAGCACCAAGTATGCGCCGCTCGATCACATCAACAAAGACAACGTGACCCGGCTTCGCGTCGCGTGGCGCCGGCCAGCCGTCGACGCGAGCATCACCGCGAAAGCTCCCGACTTTTCCTATTCACATAACTTCCGCGCGACGCCGGTGATGATCGGCGGCGTTCTCTACAGCCCGAATGGCATCGGGTTGGTGGAAGCGTTTCATCCTGGCACGGGCCAGACGCTCTGGGTCCAGGAACCGTTTGCCGACGACCCGGGGCAAGGGCTCCGCGGCAACAGCGCGCGCGGTGTGTCGTACTGGGGTGACGGCCCGGATCGGCGTCTTTTCGTCATTCGCGGGGAGCACCTGATCGCCCTCGACCCGCGCACGGGCAAGCCACAGACGGCGTTCGGCGACAAGGGCCGGGTCAACTTGCGACCGGGTCTCGGTCCTCGCGCCTCGCAGTATGTGTGGACCGGCGCGCCCCAGGTCTGTCGCGACGTGGTCATCGTCGGCGTCGGGAACGGTGGCGCGATGTCGGACCGCCCGACGCACAAAGAAGCCGCCCCAGGCGTGGTGCAGGCGTTCGACGTGCGAACCGGCAAGCCGCGCTGGCGCTTCAATCCGATTCCGCGCCCGGGCGAAGTCGGCAGTGAGACCTGGGAAAACGACTCATGGTCCTACAGCGGCGAAGCCAATCTCTGGTCGCTCATCAGCGCCGACGAGCAAGAGGGACTCGCGTACCTGCCGATGACCGCTCCAACCAACGACATGTACGGGGGGCATCGGCTCGGTGACAATGTCTTTGCCAATACGCTGGTTTGCGTCAGGTGTCTGACCGGGCAACGCGTCTGGCACTACCAGATCGTCCACCACGATCTGTGGGATTACGACCTGCCTGCAGCCCCGATCCTCGCGAACATTACCGTTGAGGGAAGACCGATCAAGGCTGTCGTGCAGCTCACAAAGCAGGCCTTCGCGTTCGTCTTCGATCGGGTAACCGGCAAGCCAGTCTGGCCGATCGAGGAGCGTCCGGTTCCGGCTTCGGAGACTCCAGGTGAACGCGCCGCGCGTACGCAGCCCTTCCCAACCAAGCCCCCGGCGTTCGATCGACAGGGCGTCTCGATTGACGATCTCATCGATTTCACCCCCGAGCTGCGTAAGGAAGCGGTCGAGCTCCTGAAGTTCTACCGAATTGGTCCAGTTTTCACGCCGCCCACCGTGCGCGGTGATGGCCCGAATGGCATCCGAGGAACGATTCAGCTGCCGGGCTCTGTCGGGGGCGCAGACTGGCAGAGCGGGGCATTCGATCCGGAAACAGGGATGCTGTACGTCCAGTCGATCACCGGCCCCTTCACGGCGGACATCATCAAAGGCGATCCGAAAGTCTCGGACTTGAATTATGTCTCCGGCACGAGAGCCTGGACGCCTGGACCGCAGGGGCTTCCGCTGCTGAAGCCGCCCTATGGCCGCATCACTGCCATCGATCTGAACAGGGGCGTTCAAGCGTGGATGGTCGCGAACGGCGAGGGGCCAAGAAACCACCCTCTGCTCAAGCCGCTGAATCTACCGTGGCTGGGGAATCCCGGCCGCAGTTCGCCGCTCGTGACAAAGACGTTGCTCTTTGTCGGAGAAGGCGACCCCATCATGGCGGGGCTTGGATCGCGGCTCCGGCCCGAGATGCCCCCGTCTCAGGTACCGGGCGCAGGCGGTAAGAAGTTCCGCGCGTACGACAAGGCGACCGGTGCAATCTTGTGGGAGATCGAGCTGCCCTCGGGCACGACTGGCGCCCCGATGACATACCTCTTCGAAGGCAGGCAGTACATCGTCGTCGCGACCGGGAGCGTCGATCGTGACGCCGAGTTTGTCGCCCTCGGCCTTCCATGAAGCGGCGCTCCCTTCGCTCCCTGCACGCGCTTTCTCTTCTGGGCGTCGTGGTGTGGCTCGGCGGCGCAGGGGCACGCCTGTTTGCCGACGACTGGCCGGAATGGCGCGGTAAAGGCCGCACCGGAGTCTGGAACGAGACCGGCATCGTCGGGCGACTGCCTGACAGCGGACTCCCGGCCGTCTGGCGCACCCGCATCAACGCCGGATACGCGGGGCCCTCCGTGGCTGACGGCCGCGTTTTTGTCACCGACGCGCGCCCTGTTGAGGCCAGACGCGCACACCAGATGATCGAGCGCGTGGTGGCACTCGACGAACGCACCGGGCGGCTTCTGTGGGCGCACGAATGGCCCACCAACTACAGTGGCCTGCAGCTCGTGTACGCGATCGGACCACGCGCCACCCCCACCGTGGACGGTGACGTCGTGTACGTGCTCGGCACGATGGGGAACCTCCTGGCGCTCAAGGCAGAGACAGGTCAAGTGCTGTGGGAGAAGGATTACGTGCGGGATTTCAGTGCGTCCGTTCCGACCTGGGGCTTCGCCGGTGCGCCGCTGGTCGACGGGGATCTGCTGATCTGCCTGGCCGGCGGCGAGCCCGACGCCAAACTGGTAGCCTTGGATAAACGGACTGGCAAAGAGATCTGGCGCGCGCTCTCGTCCGATTCGGAGCCTGGGTACAACCAGCCGATCATCGTCGACGCCGGCGGCGCGCGGCAGCTCATTCTGTTTCATCCGAAGGGCATCAGTTCGCTCAATCCGGCAACCGGCAAGGTGTACTGGGAGATCGATCATTCCGTTCAGATGGGCATCGTCGTCGCGACACCCGTGCAGAGCGGGCCCTACCTCTTCGTCACGTCGCAGTACGGCGGGGCCCGCATGTTCACGCTCGCCGCGGACCGGCCGGCGGCCGCACTCCTGTGGAGCGGGCCCGGTGAGCAGGATCCTGGCATGACGCACGAGACGCCAAACACGCTCAATTCGGTCATCAGCACGCCAGTGATCGATGGCGAGTACGTGTACGGCGTCGACAACGACGGGCTCCTGCGCTGTCTTTCGGCCGCGACGGGACAGCTCGTCTGGAAGACCGACGCGCTGCTGAAAGAGCACGCGATGCACGGAACCGCGTTCTTCGTGCGCAACGGCGACCGCTACTTCATCAACAACGATCGGGGCGAGCTCGTGCTGGCCAGGCTGTCGCCAAAGGGCTTCCAGGAGATCAGCCGAGCGACACTGATCGAACCGACGCATCCGTACGTCCGCCGGCGGCAGCTGCCAAACGTCCTGTGGTCACATCCCGCGTACGCGAACCGGCATGTGATCGTGCGCAACGACAACGAGATTGTTCGCGTCTCGCTTGCGGCTGGGTCGTAGCATGGCCCCGCGCCTCGGCGTCGCCATCCTCGTGGCCGCGCTGGCCGCGTCCAGGGCATTGGGCCAGACGACGGCGACGAACGAACGTGCGGTCGTCGTCATCAGCGATCTTCACATGGGCATCGGACGCGACGCATCCGGTGCGTGGCATCCGTACGAAGACTTCCGTTGGGCGCCAGAGTTTTCGTCCTTTCTCGAGGCAGTCAACAGCGAGGGGAAGCGCGCGGTCGATCTGGTGTTGAACGGCGATGCCTTCGATCTCGTGCAGTCGGCTGCGAAGGATTGCGCGAACAGCCCGGAGGTTGGTTGCACGGAGGCGGAAGCCGTGGCGCGGCTGGACCGAGTGCTGACGGCCCATCAGGCAGAGATCGCTGCCGCGCGCAATTTTGCACGGGCGGGATCGAACCGTGTGGTGTTCGTGCCCGGCGACAGCGATGCCGCATTGCTGTTTCCAGCAGTCGAGCGGCGGCTGCTCGGCGCGTTCAACGCGCCTGCGACGCGAGTGGAGGTGGCTCGCCAAGGGTTCTGGCTGTCACGTGACGGGCGCATCCACGCCGAACACGGTCATCAAATCGGCCTCAGCGCCCACAGGTTTGAGAACTGGCCCGCCCCGTTCATCCGCCGCGACGGCCGCGAGCACCTGATCCGCCCGTTGGGCGAGCGCATTGCCGGCGGTTTCTACGAACGGCTCGAGGGGAAATACCCGGTCGTCGACAATCTCGCCATGCTTGGCACCGGCGTGAAGTATGCGCTGGCCGCGGATGGTGTGACCGACGCGGGCGAGCTCGCGCCCGATCTCTTGAAATATCAGCTGTTTGAAACAATGTCCTGGCAGCAGTTCAGGATGGAGCTCGACGATGGGGACGTCGAGCCACCACTGTGGGACATCGCGCAGGTGCGCTCCCAGGGCGGTGCAATGCTGGTGTCCACGCTGCCAGAGGATGATCCATTCCGGCGGCTGGCGGCACGGGCACTCGCAGACGGGAGACTCGATCCTGTCGTTCGGTCGTTGACCGACGAAGCGATCGTGGCGCTGTGCGATTACCGCGCGGCCGTGCGCCGCGCGAGGCGTCGCTTCGAGCCGGCCGTTTCGCAATTTGCCCCTCGGGGGCCCGTCATTGCCGAATGTCCGCGGACACCGGAAACTCGCGGCGCAATCTTCGACTATTTCTGGCGGTCGCGAGATCTGACGCTTGCCAAGCATCTCGAAAGCCTGAACGCGCGTCTTCCAGTCGGCGCAAAGCCAACGGTCTTCGTCCACGGCCATTCCCATCTGGCGGACCGGTCGCAGACCAATGCCAACATGATCAGCGGCGGTCTTCTGAAGATTCCCAGTGAAGGATTCTCACCAGTACGAGGCGCGTTGACGCCGATCGTCATCAACGGCGGAGCCTGGCAGCGGACGCTCACGCCGGTGCAGCTGGAGCGCGTCCTGCCCGATCGCGAGCTCCGCTCGCTGCAGCCCGAGGATCTCGCCCCCTGCTACAGCTTCGTCCAGATTCCGGCGTACCACGACACGCCGGCTCCGACCGTTCGCTACTGGCAGCAGAACGGGTCGGGCGCCTGGGCCCTGGCGGCCGCATGTAGCCGATAGCACGTTGGAGTCAGCCGCCCACCCGATTACTGCGGACTCTCAAACGGATCCGGTTCGGGGCGGTCTCCTCCCCCGCCGCCCGCAGTCGCATTGTCTTTGGTGGCCGGGTCCGGTCCACGGCCCGCGGCGAACGCGCGCTCCTCGGCTCTCGAGTTCGCGAACATGCCGGCCAGCCCGTAATTCCCCTCATGGCAGCGCGGCTCGTAGTAGATGCGGTTGGCGCGCTCGTCCTGCTTCTGCAGTTCCTGCTTGACGGTCCAGGGCTTGGCCCAGGTCGTCGGATCGTCGATCGTCACGGCGTACTCGATCGTCTTAGCGTCGATGCGCGTCCATCGCTCGACCAGATGCAGGCCTTCTCGCGATCCGCGATAGTCGACCTTCGGACTGAAATTCGTCACGTCGACCACCAGCGTCTGGCCTTCCCAGCGGCCACGCGAGTCACCCCACCACTGGCGAATGTGCGCGGCGAGATGCGGACGGTCTGTGACCCAGAGCACCCGCTGCCACCCCTGGCCCTGACCCGTGTCGTACGCAATCGCCACCGATCGGGACGACTGGACAATGCGGCGAAACCCGAGAAAGTCGGGCAAACCGCCCGGCAGACATCGTTCCGCGAGGCTGCGGTCCTCCGGGCCGTTCGCGCGATTCAGACGATCGGTGTTGTACATGGGCGCGACCTCGGCGCGTCGGGGCGAGGGCGGCCCGTACTTCCCGCCGCGGCAGGCGGCCTCCTGGTCCTTGCAGGTCACCGTGGCCTGAAGCAGCGCGAGCTGAAACGCACGGTAGGTTCCCGCTCGCTCGCGCGACTCTGGCGTGAGCGGAGGTATTCGGCCGTCTGGCGGGTCCACGATCAAGGAGGTGCGCCGGCTCGTGGGCCTCACTGACTCGAACACGGCATTGTACGCGCCGGCCACGTCACGCTCGCTCCCTAGTTGGCCGCGCCGGTCGCGACCGCGCTGCGCCCCGCGCCGCTCGTCGAGCTCGGCTCGCTCCGCTTCCGTGAGAAATTCTCTGTCGGCGAACCGAGCCGGCCGCTCGAGGGGGGTCTGGTACGGATCGGTCCAGATGCCCTGAAGGTCTGGCTCGCCCCAAGGCGTCCTGAACGTGGCTTGGGAAGAAGTGGGAGTGCCCTGACCGCGGACGAAGGTTGCCGCGAACTCGAGCAGTATCAGGACTGTTCCCACGGCGATGAGCGCTCTCAGAAGGTACCGATTCATGTTCATAGTACCGAGCCGCGTCGTCGAGTTCGCGCTCGGCCAACTCGCTTCATACGACGATTCTACGCCCAGACTCGTCGTTGGCGTTCAGTCGGCCCCACGCCCTGCCGCTCAACCCGGGTCCTCGACCCGTTCCGACGCCATGATTCCGTCGTCATCGTGATCGTCGTGTTTCCTTGGTGTGGACCTTCCAGACCACCTCAGGTGAGGCCTCAACGACCAGACGCCTATGAGCGGTAAGTTGTGACATGCGCTCTGCTCCCAATCGACATGCTCTCTACTGCCCGATGAGCCACCGGATGCGATCGTATGAAAGCAGGTAGTGAAGTACGACCGCGGTCCCAAAGATCGCGGCGAGTATGGCGAGCTTCCGATCGTAAAGCGCATACGTTGCAAAGGCGAAGTAGCCCAACTCGAGCGCCAGCCGGAGCACACCGGGCACGGGTACTGGAGCCGAGCCCGATCGTGTGGGGTCGTTCGGAACGGCGAACGTGCCCCAGAGCACGGCACCGAGCAAGGGAACGGCCATCGCGACCAAGATCCGAAATCCATCATCGCGGCGGTGCCAGCCCCAAAACCCCAAGATGAGGAAGGCCGATACCTCAAGTAGAAATCTGACGGCCAGATTTGCCGGGTGTGTTCCCATGCTCCATCATCTCAGTGCGCTGAGATACCTGCTGCGATGCATCCAAGCCGCCCAACGCGGCGAGTGAGCCGCGCGCCGCGGCACAGGTTTGCCCAACCCGTGGCGCACCATTTGGAAGTTCGCGAGCTGTGCTGTATCTGCCATCCCAATCCCCTCGGGTCCTCGTGCCAGAGGCGGGAGTCGCGAGAGACAGCAAGACATTCAGTGTGCGTCGCGCCACGCTGCCGCCGCGCTGCTGATCTCTGACGATTCGCGAATCGGAAGAATGGCCCGCGTCGTGAATTTCAGGTACGGCGTCCACGGTGCGATTGTCTTCGCCAAGTCCGCCGCACTGCCTGCTTCAACCAAGGCCACACCGCCGCCCCCGTCCGCGAAACCGTAGAAGGCCTGAAACTGCCCGGGTCCCGGCGTCCATTTGGAGAAGAGTTCCAGGGAGCGCTTTTGTCCCGCTTCCGAAGAATCGACGAAATCCCAGGTAACATGAAACAGCATCGGTATCCTCCTTTTTTGGGTCTCCCTAACCAAGCCTGGAAGCGCCAACGTATACGCGACGGCAAACGCCACATGCGACGGCCAACATCAGCGCAACCACGCCGAAGCGAATGACTCTTCGGAATGGCTTCACGATCATCCCCAAAGCACCTTGGGTCGTCGTCCTTCTTTGCCCGTCGTATGTGTTACACTGTAACACATGAAATCAACTCTCACCATTCGCCTCGATAAAGACCTCGAACGACTCCTTGACCGACAGTGTAAACGCACGGGCCAAAAACGGAGCGAGATTGTGCGGGACGCGCTGAGACGCGAATTGTCCCTGCGTCGGTTCGAGGACCTTCGTCGACGAACCCTGCCCTTTGCCGAAGCCCGCGGCTATCTGACCGATGAGGACGTAATGCGGGATGTCTCGTGAGAGTGTTTCTGGACACCAATGTCCTCGCTGCGGCGTTTGCCACGCGTGGGCTGTGTGCTGACGTTGTCCGATACGTCCTTGCGGAACACCAACTGATCACCGGCGACGTGGTGCTGGACGAGCTTCGCGATGTGCTCACCAACCGTTTCAAGCTGCCCGCGAGTACCATGAAAGACATTCTCGACTTACTACAACACCAGGTGGTGGTCGCCAAGCAGAACAAGCCCGCGTCGATGCCAGCCAGAGATGCGGATGATGCATGGATTCCCGCTTCCGCGCTCGCGGGTCTATCCGACGTCTTAGTCACTGGCGATCACGACTTGTTGGATATTGCCGATGTTGCCCCGTTGCCCATCCTGAGCCCGCGCGGTTTTTGGGAATTCGTTCGAAGTCATATCAACGTTCGCCATGAGCCGCGGCGCGTCAGCGTCGGATCCGCGCCGACGGCTCCATATAGCCGTATTAGGCGACCGTTCAGAACTGTCACAGCTTCTTGATAACCTCGGATAATGGAAGGACCTCGATAGAGGCCGGACATTCAGTCCAGTTGTGCACCCAGCACACGATGACGTCACACTTCTCCGGATCGTGACCATGCTCCACGAAGTTCCTGCTCTCATATTCGAACTCGATTTGCACAGGCTGCCACTGGCCTCGTGACACCTGCCGCTTCGCCTCACAATCCGGAAAGCCGCCTTGTACAGCCTCTACGAGATACCCCAGTTCCCTCGCGACCATCCCGAATAGAAACACCACGCCTTGCTCATTAACGGGCTCGTGCCTCAATCCACGGAAGTCGATTGGCGCGCCATAGATTGGACGCCTGTCGAGCTTAGGCCATGCTCGTTCACTGCGTTGTGGTCCGATCTTCAGTTCAGGAGGCTTCTTTGCCGGCCGGCGCGTGGGCGCCCTTTGCTCCAACGCCGCTAGGTACATCCTTCCAATCGCCGGAACCAGCAAAAAGCCTGCTGAAAGCGGCCGGCACGTCGACCCAGAGCCCGAATCGATTGAATACATTGCGACTGAATCTGCCGTCGACTTTGTACTCCGCAAGACTTGGAACACGGCCGAGCTTCCGCGTTACACGACCCCAGTCGCCAAGAAGTTCTTCGTCAGGCACTCGCTCACGAGAGCTGTCGTGGTTCACACCGGCCGCGCGACAGGCGTCGGACCACTTGGGGAAGAACCTCAAGACGTCCGATATCGTGATGGAAGACTTTGGGAAGAACTGCGTCTGTGATAACGGCTCGCCGCCAATGGATTTCGACGCCGCCTTGATGGCTTCGATCACATCGGTTCTTGATTTTCTGGCCATCCACCCTCACCGCTTAGATCTTTGGGTCGCCCGGCTTCAGCCGCGGCGGCTCAGAATCGCACCGGCCGCCGTCGGCTGCAAGCCGATGCTAGCCGGTCCATTTCGAATGAGGCGACACCTCACGACCCGCTCACACGTACGCAAGCGCCCGATGAACCTTTTGGGCGGCGCGGCCCACGCTCAATCCGACGAAGACCGATGATTTATGGAGCTTTGCAGGCAAAATTCACGGCATCGTCAATGCTGCCAGTGCCTTTATACGTCGCGATCTGGGGGTAAGGACAAAGCGGGCGCGTCCGATCGACTTTACCGTCAGTGCTGTGCGAAGCCACGATCTGCTCAGGAGCCTTTTTCCCCTCTACCCACCGTTCGAGCACGGATACAGCGTCGAACGCGTTAGGTCCATCGCCACCACCGCAATGATTCATCCCTGGAGCCATGAAGAGCCGGATCCAGCCATCCTCTTGACTGCCCATCTTTGCCAGAACACTGGCGTAGTAATTGATCGTATTCTCCGGCGCGATCGATGCATCGTTCCATCCATGGTACAGAAGAAGCTTTCCGCCGCGGCGCTTGAACCTGCCCAAATCTGGCTCAATCGCGTTGATGAAGCCTGCCTTCCTGTCGACCATCGATAAATCCGCGTTGAGATCAAACGTGTGCCAGTCCCAGCTCAAATCATCGTGAACGAATCTAAACATCCACATGGAGATTCCCAATGGCTCCGGTCCGCCGGTAACCGGTCCCCAACCAAGTTCTGACCCCGGTTTTAACCCTGGAAAGACCAATTCACCAGTGGCCTTCTTTGTTGGCGCGTAGATCTTTTTGACCGCTTCAACTTGAGCCGGCGTCAAACAACTGGCCGAGTTGCCACCGCCGCATAGCAACGCCTCTGGATTGAAATGGCACGTTCGAGGATCAGCCAGAAGTCCATCCCTCACCCTATCGTTCCCATCACAAGCTTGAATCACCGCATTCTTCAGCAGTGAGTAAAGGTTCGGAGTGAGAACACTTTCCTTCTGTTTTAAGGTTGCTACACCAGCCGCTATATGCGCGGTTTCCAGGTGCGTCATGTAGTTTGCGGGAGCCCCGGCGATGATCCCGTCAAAATCATCGGGATATCGTTGCGCCTCCATGAGACCCTGGCGGCCCCCTGTCGAACAACCATTCCAATACGAGAGCCGAGCCGACTGACCATAAAATGCGGCAACTATGGCTTTCGAGGCGATAGTCGTTTCGTGAACGGCTCGATAGGCAAAGTCGAGCATCTTCTCGGGATGGCCAAGTGCAAACTTCGTATCGGCACCCACATGGCCCGTATCGGTGCTCGCCGTGGCATAGCCGCGCTTTAGTGCCTCCGCCATACCGCGCTCAATCCCGCCAGCTCCGCTTGTGTACGTTATGACACCCGCCCAGCCGCCATTACCGACTGCTTGAAATTTACCGTTCCAGCCCGATAGCGGCAGCCACACCTCGATCTTTATGCTCGAGTCAGTAGTTGGGTTCAGTGTTGCGGCAACCCGACAAAAAGGGGGCAAATTCATTACTGCCGGGTTTGGCGTGGCAGCAGCAGCATCCGGCCGCGTGAACGTCCCGGCCGGCATAGATTGCGCCAGCGTGATGGTGGCATTCGGCAACTTCAGGGAAGACAGGCTTTCGCACGTTGTTGGTGCGGCAAATAAAACTGCGAGCATCAGCATCGACATGGTTGGCTCCTTCCTATCGTTCCCTTTGAAGCACTTCTTTGTTCGCCCGGCTAACTTCACATAGGTAGCGGGCGCCAATTGCTGGTCGGTCGCCCGGTCTCCTTCCGCTCGCGATCGCAAGCCCGTCCGCAAACTTGCGCGCATTATTCTCGTCATTCCGTCCGGGGACAAGTCCTTGTGCCCCATGTGATTCAGCTGAATCCGACGCGCGGGGACCGGGAATTGGCGCTGGCGCCAATTCCGCGGGAATCCGAAAATAGGCCGCAGGCGCCATTTCCCGATCCCGTGTTACCGGGGTGGGGATCGGCAGTCCACGCCGATCATGATCGCCTTCGGAGGAGTACCTCGCTGTCGGCCCAACGCGGTGCTGGCTCGCACATTGCCAGGCGGGATATTGTGCCCTGGAGCGGTGGGGAACGACAGACAGATTGCACCCGCCGGTTTCCGGTGCCATGATGAGCCACGATGCGTGCAACTCAGACCGCCATCGTGAGCCTTGCGGTCCTTCTCGCAGACGTGACCGTCTTTGCGCAGGACAGGTTCTTCGACTCAAAGGGAGTCCAAATCCGCCACTGCCAGTGAGCGCGGTTCGGCGCTTCATCGCGTCGCTGGGCGGTGCGACGACATAGAGCGAAAGCCCAAACCACGGGGGGTCTTGTGATGCCGACCGGGCGCTGGCGCGCGCCGCTCGCCACGATTGTCGGACTGGTTCTCGTCGCGAAGATGCCGGCTTTGCCCGCTGGTGCCCAGCAGCCGCCCGGCCACTCGTCTGCCGCGGCATTTGCCGCGCACACCATCGATACGGGCTTGACGGGCGGCTACCAGGTGGTCGTTGCCGACCTCAATCGCGACGGCAAACCGGACATCATCGCCCTGGCCAGCGGTCTCAAAGAGCTTCGGTGGTACGAGAATCCGAGTTGGACCAGGCACGTGCTCGTGAGCGGCATCAACCGACCCATCAACGCGGCCGCCTACGACGTCGATGGCGACGGCATCCCTGAGATCGCGTTGGCCCATGAGTTTGCGGCCGTGTACGCGAGCAGCCCCGGCGTGATCTCGATCATGGCCCACCAAGGGGGGGATCCTACCCAGCCGTGGTCGATCAAGGACATCGACCGTTTACCGACTTCGCACCGCATTCGCTTCGCCGACATTACCGGCGATGGCAAGAAAGTCCTCGTCAACTTCCCGCTCATCGGATCGCAGGCGCTCGCGCCGAATTACCGAGACCGCGTGCCGCTCGTGATGTACAGGCCAGGCGACTGGAAGCGAGAGGTGATCACGGACGCGGACGAGGGCGTCGTCCACGGCATCCTGATGACGCCATGGGACAGTGGTCGGCGCGAGGCGGCGCTGAGCGCGAGTTTTCTCGGCGTGTATGCGCATCGGTTCGACAACGGGCGGTGGACCCGCACGTTAATCGTGAAGGGCGACCCAAGCGAGTGGCCGAAAAGTGGCGCGAGCGACATCGCGGTCGGCCGCCTCGGTCGAGAGCGTTTCCTCGCCACAATCGAGCCGTGGCATGGGAACAAGGTCGCCGTGTATCGACAGCACAAGGGTGCGTGGACGCGTCATGTCATCGACGAAGCGATTGCCGATGGTCACACTATCGTGTCGGGTGATTTCGACGGCGACGGCAAGGACGAAATCGTCGTCGGAGAGCGGCAGGGCAAGCGCAGCGCGTATCTCTATCGGATGACGAACACCAAAGATGACACATGGTCGAAGGAACCGCTCGACGATGGCGACATGTCGGCGGCGGGATGTGCGGTGGCTGACCTGAGCGGCGACAAGAGGCTGGACGTCGTGTGCATCGGCACGGCGACCGCGAACTTGAAGTGGTACGAAAACCGGCACGTCCACAACGGGGCCGTCGCACATCTGGCCAGGGCGCCGATCACGACGGCCACGTCTGGACGATAGACAGCACTGTTGGACCTTCGTGCTAACATGCCGCGATCGTGGCGCCATGGATCTCGTCTTCCGGTTTCGCCGAGGAGAGTTTCAAATGGGCGAAGGGGTAAAGCGCGCTCTCTTCACGATTTTCGGCGTTGCAGTTCTTAGCATGCCGGCGATGTCCGCCTCCGACCAGTGGCCTCGGTTCCGGGGCGAACAGGCTGGTGCGGTCGCGAATGATTCCAACCTGCCCGACAGCTGGAGCCGAACGAAAAACATTATCTGGACCGCCGACATCCCAGGCATGGGGTGGAGTTCGCCTGTGGTATGGGACGACCATATCTTTCTCACCTCCGCCATCAGCTCAGGCAAAGAGGAAGCGCCCCTGCCCGGTCTCTATGACGAGCACGATCATGTGAAAGCCTCAGGAGATCAGCGTTGGGTGGTGTACGACGTTGATTTCAAGACCGGAAATGTTCGTTGGCAACGGGAATTACGTCGCGCGCACCCACCACTGTTGAGGCATATCAAGAACAGTTACGCGTCCGAAACCCCCGTCACCGATGGCAAGCGTGTATATGTCTACTTCGGCACGCTTGGCTTGCTTGCGGCGCTCGACTTCAAAGGCAACGTTGTGTGGACGAAGGAGCTCGGCGCGTTCAACACGCAGATCGAGTTGGGCACCGCCTCCTCCCCGGCGCTTCACAAGGACCGTCTCTACATCGTTAACGACAACACCACCCGATCGTTCATGGCGGCGTTCGACACGGCCAACGGGAATGAACTGTGGCGGATTGATCGGGACGAACGGGGCAACTGGTCAACGCCGGTCGTCTGGGAAAACGCGATTCGAACGGAGATCGTCACGGTCGGGACCGGGAAGATTCGATCGTACGACTTGAACGGCGGGCTCTTGTGGGAGTTGACGGGAACGACAGTGCTGACGATTCCTTCGCCGTTCATTCGGCACGGCCTGGTGTACGTGAGCTCGGGATACCCGGGCGGCGCGCCTCGTCCTGTCTATGCGATTCGGCCCGGTGCGACGGGTGATATCTCGCTCAAGCCTGGTGAGACCAGCAACACCTACGTCGCGTGGCACCAGCCGCTGCTCGGGACCTACAATACTTCGGCATTGGTCTACGGTGACTATTACTACACGTTACTCGATCGCGGTTTCTTGCTTTGCCATGACGCGAAAACCGGCGAGCAGATTTATGGTCGCCAGCGAATCGGCTCCTGAGGCGGGAGCCTTCACGGCGTCGCCGTGGGCCTATAACGGCAAGATCTTCGTCTTGAGTGAGGATGGAGACACCTTTGTCATTCAGGCCGGACCAGAGTTCAAAGTGCTCGGCAAGAATTCACTCGACGAGATGTCGTTAGCGTCGCCGGCAGTCGTGCGAGGCAGTGTATTTGTGAGGACGCAGACCAAACTCTATCGGATCGGTAAACGCGGATGAAGGCTTCGAAAGCATGTTGTCTCTGCGTTGCCATGCTCCTTTGTGGCGGCTCTGGCACGCTTGTCGGTAACGGTTTCGCGCAAACGGTTCAATTCGAAGCGGTAGGGTCTATTCCTGGGCCAGCCGACTGGATTGAAGTGGATGGGGACCCGTGCGTACGTTGCTGCCGAAAAGACATTCACGGTGTTCGACATCACGAATCCCGCGATGCCGGTGCGCCAGGGCTCGTACGTATTTCCTCACCGCATCTGGGCCTTGACCGTCGTCGGGCCGCTGGTCTATGTGGCCGCGGACATCTTCGGCGTGGGCATTCTGGACGTGTCGAACCCAGCCGTGCCGACATTGAAGGGTTCGTTCAAGACGCCCGGTCAGGCCAAGCACGTCGCCCTGTTCGGGACTCGGGCACTGGTCGCCGATCACATGACGGGCCTTGACGTCCTTGATGTCTCCAATGTTTCCAGGCCCGTTTCGGCAGGATCGTTTTATCTTGAAGGTTATGCCCGCGACGTGTGGGTCCTGGGCACGCTCGGCGTGGCGATCGACTCGCCATCGGGTCTCTATGTGTTCGATCTTTTGAAAGCCGGTGCTCTTGAACCTGTCGGAACTCTGCAGACGCCCATCAAGGACCGCGGCGGCCCTCTGCATCCGAAACTGGCCTCCGTGAAGGTTTCAGGAGCCGAGCCCCCCGGACTGATCGGCGTGGTGCGAAGCGAGTCTCTTCTGTTCTATGACATTTCCAATCCCGCCAAGCCTGTTACGGTAGCGACGTTCCGGACGCCAAGCGGCCGGCCTCAGCGTGCAACGCTCACCAGCAAACGGGCGTATGTGGCAGACGCTCAAGAAGGCTTGATTGTTCTCGACCTCTCAGCCATTTCAGCCCCTCAGATCATTGGCTCGTTCAAGACGCCGAGCCCGGCACGAGACGTGTTTGTCGCGGATTCGCTTGTGTTTGTAGTGATCGGCGATCTGCGGGTTGACTCACGATCGCCCTCCGGTACCGAGGTGTTGATACTGCGTCACACGACTGCGCGACCGTGAATACCCGTTAAGCTGCTATCCTCCCACTCGAAACGGAGGTATCCATGCCACCAGCAAGACCCAGACTTCCGAACGAAGCGATCGAGCTGTACAACCGCTACATTCACGGGGAGATCAGTCGGCGCGACTTCCTGAACGGCGCGAAGCGATTTGCCGTCGCAGGCCTCACCGTCGGCGCCGTCGTCGATGCGCTGATGCCCGACTACGCATCCGCGCAACAGGTCTCAAAAACAGACGATCGGATCAGAGCCAGTTACGTCACGGTGCCGTCGCCGCAGGGGAATGGCAGCATCAAAGGCTACCTCGTTCGTCCGTTCAGCGCGGACACACGAGAGGCGACCCCGACAAAGCTCCCCGGCATTCTCGTGGTGCACGAGAATCGAGGCCTCAACCCCCACATCGAGGACATTGCGCGGCGACTCGCGCTCGCCAACTTCATGGCGCTTGCGCCCGACGCACTGACGTCCGTCGGTGGCTATCCTGGCGACGATGCCAAGGGCGGCCAGCTGTTTGCCAAGGTGGATACGGGCAAGAAGCTGGAAGACTTCGTAGCGTGCGCGCTCTGGTTGAAAGCGAGGTGCTGACTGCACCGGCAGAATTGGCGTGACCGGCTTCTGCTACGGCGGCGGCATCTCGAATACACTGGCCGTCCGGCTCGGGCCGGACCTGGCGGCGGCGGTGCCTTTTTACGGAGGAGCGCCACCTGTCGCCGATGTCCCCAAGATCAAGGCGGCGATCCTCGTCCACCACGGCGCGCTCGATACACGTCTGGCGGAGGCATGGCCCTCCTACGAAACGGCCCTGAAGGCCGCGAATGTGGTCTACGAAGGCCACGTCTATCCCGGCGCGGTTCACGGCTTCAACAACGACGCGACGCCGGAACGCTACAACAAGGCCGCGGCCGACCAGGCGTGGCAGCGCACGATCGAGTGGTTCAACAAGTACGTGAGGGGCTGAGATGCTCCCGGGCGAGCATGACGCGCGTTACTTCTTCGACTTCGACGCGGCCTGTGCTTCCTCAGCGCGTGCGCCCGCGAGAATTCCAATCATCGATTGATTGGCTTCGTGGCAGGCATACTCGTACAACAATTCAGTCGGTGTGTTTGAGTCGAACCATGAACGTCCACGGCCTGGTCCACGTCGCCGGATCATCCACGGTGATCGCCCAATTGATGTAGTCGGGACTGACGCGGGTATAGCGCTCCGTGATTCGCACTGCTGAAGTCGAGCTGCCTAGATTGCGGCCGCCGCCAATATAGAGTTCGAATCCGTTGAGGAAGTTCGTCGTTTCAACGACGAGCGTGTCGCCCTCCCACCAGCCCCGAGACACGCCGTGCAACTGGCGGACTGTGTCGGGGAGCCCTGTGCTGGCGCCGATGGGCACAATCCGCGCGTCATGAATCAGTTCCTGGAGAATGACCACGACCTGCGGGGATTGCACGATCTGGACGTAGCTGTTATATCCGGCGCGGAAGCGCGGCACGCCGTAGGAGATGCACCGCTCCGAGAGCGGGCGATCCTCGGGACCGTCGGCCCGACCGCGCGGTCCGCTCTCTGAACCCTCCACCTCCGCCGCCTTCACGTCACCAGCGCGCGCGAGCCGTCCACGGGCGGCGGAAGTCAGGGGCGGGAGCTGACCGTCGGGCGGGTCGATAATCAGGGATGTCCGGTTGTCCCATTCGCGCTCGGACATCCAGAACTGGTTGTAGTTGCCCGTTGTCGGATCGTACGAGGTCTGATCGAACTTCCCGGAGTCCCTGGCGTTGAGCGCGAGCTGGACGATATCGCCAAAAATGGCGTCGCCACCCTGATTCGCGTAACGCACGACAATCCCCTGCAACTCCTTCACCTCGGCATCTGTGAGGAGCGTCTTGTCCTTCCATTGCGGGGGGCGTGTCAACGGCGTCACGCTGTTGTTCCCCCAGACCCCTTGCATGTCCGGCTTGCCGTCAGCGGTGCGCGGCACGCTCCAGCCTGGGGCCACCCCATACGTTGTCGCCTGGGCAAGGCCTGACTGTGCTGTGACCGACACGACCGCCGCCGTCACGGCCATTAGAAAGGCGAGCAATAGCTTCATGGCTCCCTCGAGCCTTGGAGGCTCACGTCAAACGTTGTGACCGGTAACTCAATCACCGAATACAGTGTACTAGTACCCTCGTCGATTCGTTAGAAGATCGCGAGCGGGTTGATCTGCGAGCCGGTGCCATTGCCCGATGGTTGCGGGGCGGCGATGAACATGAACTCCCACCGTTTGAGCTTCAAGGCCGTCTCGGCGAGGTCTTCCAGATTGAGGCCATCGAACATGTTCATCCCGAGCGGGACCATGATGGCCGTGTGCATCGGGATATCGAAACCAGGGACATTAAACGACTCGTGGGCGGTCTCGCCACCAAAGAGCGCAATGTCGCGTTGTTTCAGGAACGGGATGAACGACGGGTCGAGGCCAGACCCCTTCGAGCGGCCCAGCCGGTAGAGGAACACGTCGCCGGGCTCGAACTTGACCTTCGCCCATTTCTCAAAGGCCTCGATGTCTTCCTTGTAGATGTGCGTGCCAGGCTCGAGTTGCTTCACGCCCTTCATCGCTGCGATATCCACAAGAATCCCGCGGGTCACGATCTTGTCCTTGATGCCGCCGATCGCCATCTTGGTGCAGCCGCCGTCCTTGGTGGCAATCTCGGTGAGCGTATAGCCGTTGTATGTCTTCCCGTTGTACGCAACGTGGCAGAGGGCGTCAAAGTGTTCCTCGAGGTGCGTGCTCGTGAGCCGGTAGTTCCGCTCGTGAACCCAGCTGGTACGTCCCCGTCCGTCGTGATTGAGGACGATCATGGGGCTGTCCGGAGGAGGTCCGATAAACTTCGCCCCCGGACCGCCATCACCGACCTTCCCCTGCATCGTTGTGGAAGCGAGCGAGACGACGATCCCGCTCTTCACGAGCTTCGCGGCCTCTTTTCGCTTCTCAGGCGTGATGAGGTTGACGGTGCCGAGCTGATCGTCCTTCCCCCACCGGCCCCAATTCGAGGTACTGCGTCATCCACCGTTCGAGCTCCTCTTTGGACGTGCGCGTCGTGTTCGTTTCGGCTTCCCCACGACCACGTCCCGCCCCGGCTTGCGGCGCGCCGGCAGCCTGCAGCGTCGGCTGCTGACTGTGCATCACGCTGACAGCGACCGCGACGGCGGCCACAGCCACGATGAAACAGCCTGTCCACACCTTCTTCATAGATACTCCCGTGTGCAAGAAATAGCCCGATTGCATCGCGTACGGCTGGCGACGTTCCTCGCCAGCCGTGGTACTGCTACCGTGACGGCCAGACGGTCCCCTGATGTTCCTTCGCCACGGTCGCCTCGCCCTTGTATACGAACTTCTGGAGACGCTTGCCCTCGTACGTTTCGGTCGTGTAGATGTTGCCCTGCGAGTCGACGGCAATGCTGTGAACGCCGAAGAACTGCCCGGGGTAACGGCCGCCATCGCCGAAGCTCGTCAGCACCTGCAGGGTGTCGCGCTGGACGATGTAGACACGATCGTTCTGACCGTCTGCGACGTAGAGGTACTTCTGCTGCGGGTCGCGTGAGAACGCGATATCCCACACGGCTCCGGCTGCCTTCGTGTTCTTCGCGATGATCACCTCTTTCACGAACGTCCCGTCGGGACGGAACACCTGGATGCGATTGTTCACGCGATCGCAGACGTAGAGGAGCCCGTCTTTGGAGAGATCTGCGCAGTGGACCGGGTTCCGGAACTGCTTCGCAGGCGGCGCGGCGGGATCGTACACGCCGAGCGGCGTGTCATCCGGTTTCGCACCGTACGCGCCCCAGTAACGCTTCATCTTGCCGGTTGACGCGTCGAGGACGGCCACACGGTGATTGAAGTAGCCGTCGGAGACAAAGGCCTCGTTCGCCTTCGCGTCCACGGTGACCTTCGCCACGCGGCCGAAGTTCTCCTGGTCGTTGCTGTTCGGCGTGAACGTGTTCTGCCCCTTCTGGTCCTTGCCGGTCAAGCGCGCGTTTGGCTTGCCGTACTGCGCGAGGAACTTGCCATCCTTCGTGAACTTGACGATATGCGAGTCGCCCGGACCGTTGCCGCCGATCCACACCGATCCCGTGTGATCGATGAAGATGCCATGGTTGGACGTGGGCCAGTCGAAGCCTTCTCCTGGCCCGCCCCAGTGGTGCACCAGATTGCCGGCCTTATCGAAAGCCATCACCGGCGGCGCGGGGGCGCAGCAATCGGCAATCTCGTTCTTTATCCCCTGCTCGTCTCTGTTGAGGTTCGCCGCACCGCGATGAACCATCCAGACGACATCCTGCTCGTCTACCCAGACGCCAATCGAGTTGCCGAACAACCAGTGGTTCGGCATCGGCTTGGGCCAGAGCGGGTCGACCTCGAAGCGCGGGGCCTTCGCCGCGTTGCGGCTCTGCGCCTCGGCAGCCTTTCCGAGAACGGACTGTGTCACGCCTAAACCGGCCAAAGCGACGAGCAATGCCCCACCTACGAAAAGCCTGCGATTCATTAGAGCCTCCTGCAACGCATCCTTATACACCAATATCAGCCACAAGTTTCATGTCGACGACAGTTTACACGTAGCTGCAGCCTTGTCGGGGGACTCGATCGCTTTTTTCGACCTGCGACGAGACGTGGCTGGGGACAGAGCCTGCTCGAGACATGCGCTTATCGCTCTGGAGGTGGCAAAAGAGACGTCCCGAGAGCGTGCACCTCCAGCCGCTGGGCTGGTGCCCTTTGTGCTGAAGGATGGAATCCGAAGGGCTGGCATCCCGGCTAGGCTCGTGACCCCCTGGGCAGCGAGGCGGCGATTCGCACACACCAGTGCGGCGAGCGTGCTCGCAATGGCTCGAAGTCGGGCTCGCCCAGGGTCCATAACATCCCGGCGCCCCAGGGCACAGCAGCCATCATTAGGACGAGGAGCGTAATCACGGCCGTTGAAGCCTGCCATTCCTCGAGCAGGATCCGGACGGAGAGGGCGACACCGCACGTGATCCCGGTTGTGAGGAGCGCGCCGAACTGGGCCCGCAAGTAGGCGCCCAGAGACGTGCCGGTGGCCTCCAACGCAAGGCGAGCGGTCGCGATGAACATATAGATAATCGCGACGCTGACGCCGGCCGCCACTCCGGGGAGCCCATGGCGGACACCCAGAAGAGCCCCTCCGATGACGAGGGCGGCATAGACCGTCTGATTCCTCAGTTCGCCATACACAAAGCCGACGCTCTGGGCCACCACACCGCCGAGATGATACAAGGCCCGGAAGTAGCCGGCCACGCACAGGATCTGTAGCGGGAGCACCGCTCCGGTCCACCGTGACCCATAGAGGGTACCCACGAGATGCGGTGCGGCAATCGTCATGGTCCCCATCGCGGGCCCCGCCACCATCGCCGTGAGCGTCGTGAGGAGCAGGTAGGCGCGGCGCACACGCGCCTCATCGTGCTGGGCATGCGCAAGCGCCGGGAACAGCACGCTCGACATCACGCTCCCAGCGTACGTATGGGGAAGGTTCATCAGGTTGTAGGCCCGACTGTAGAGACCAAGGCCGGCCGCCCCAATCCAGCGCCCAACCACGAAGTTGTCGGCGTTGCGCGCAACGAAGTTCACACAAGCATTCAGTGCCGATCCAAAGCCGAAATGGAGCAGCTCTTTGAGCTCGCGCAGGGCCAGCAACGGACGGACAGAATGCCGAACGACAAGCAGTGTGAAGCCAGACGCGAGCAGTGTTTGGACGAGAGTGCCCCAGACGAGACTCCACACACCCTGCCCGGTCAGGGCCAGCGTGACCGCTACTCCGCCGTAACCCAGCACATGGCTCCCGACGTCGATGAAGAACCGTCGCCTGAAATCGAGCTGCCTCCGGAGGAGCGCTTCCGCCACGACCGCCGCGCCCGCGACCGCAAAGCCGACTCCAAGTCCACGCAGTACGGTCGTCACCTTCGGATCGCTCATCACGAGGGCGCCAACAGGCGCTACGAGCCAGATCGCGACCGTCATCGCCAGACCAACCAGTACCTGAAAACGTAAAGGCGGTCCGTATGTGACGATCGGATAGTTCGGCCCGCTGAACAACGGCGTTGCCAATGCCAAGATCGCCGAGAGGTTGCGCGAGGCCCAGCACGATGAAGGCGAGTGTCATCAAACCGAAGTCGGCGGGTGCAAGCAGGCGGGCCAGCAGCACCCCAAGTCCAAACTGGGAGACGGCGCCAAACCCCAATCCAGCAAGTCGCCACCGGGCGGCGCGTGCTGTGCGGTCTGTCAAGCTATCGGTGAGCGACACATTCCTCTCGTCTGACGCGATCTCGCGCCGCGTCTATCGCATTGTCAGCGAGGCCGCCACAGTTCCGCCGAAGCGCAGTCAGAGGGCACAGACCCTTGGTAGTCCCTGTCAAAGTCCGCACGACCCTGTGCGGCGCAGTCCGAGATGGATGCGCGAAACTAGTAGCGAATCTGCAAGTTCGCTCAATCTGCTGATGTCAGAAATCTGACTGGAAATCCTGGGTCCCGAAAGGGGCGGCGGGTCGGGTCCGCCCCCCGGCGCCGAGCCTTGCGTCAGGCAAGGCTCCATCGCCAAAGGGGCGGGAGATTGTCAGGCAGCGCTCACTTGGCCTTTTCGCGCTGCTTCTGCGCAGCGCTCAGAATGTTCCTCAACCCATAGTTCCCTTCGTGACACGCGTACTCCAGGACCGTGTGGCCATCATCTCGGAGAAGGGGAACCGCCATCGTCCAGGGTCGCGTGAACGACCGCGGATCGGTGAGCGTCGCCCGGTACTCCATGACGTTGTCGTCGTTCAACCGGAAGCGCTCGACAATGTGCATGTCCTTGCCGCCGCCGCGGAACTCACCCGCCTGTTGCTGACTGGCGAATGTCTTGTCGGTGAAATTGGTGACGTCGACCACGAGCGTGTCCCCTTCCCAGTGGCCGCGCGAGTCGCCCCACCACTGGCGGAGCCCCTGACCCACGTGCGGCCGGCCATCCACCGGGATGATGCGCACGTCGTGGATCACCTCGTAAAAGATCGCCACATAGTCGGGCGTCTGGAAAATCTGGTACATGTTGCTGTACCCCATCGGCACCATCACGGTGGGAAAACCCTTCGTAATGCACCGGTCCCAGAGGTCGAGATCCTCCCATGAATCGATGCCGATGCCGTAACGCCGGACGTCCCGCGCAAAGTCGTTGATCAACCCCTTCACCTCCGGCGTGACGGGCACCCGGCCGTCTGGCGGATCGACGACCAACGCTGGGGGACGCGTGAAGTTGCCGCTCACCGGACGCTCGTTCCAGACGATATTGGATCCCCTGGGATCCAGATCTTTTTCAAGCGCCCGAAGTTTTTCCTGGTTGGCCTTCTCCAGGGCCGTCAACGGTTCCGTCCGAGGTTTTTCGAAGGGCACGCCCAACACGGTGTCGCTCGTCCACACGCCTTGCAAGTTCGGATGCCCCCATGGCGTTTTTCGTGGTCTCGAGCTCTTCGCCGCTCCGGTCTGCGCCTGAGCCATGACGGACACCACTGGCAAGACCAGTAGGACGACAACCGCTATCGCAGCACCAAGCGTACGGGCTGACAAACCACATCGACGGCTCATCTCAAACCTCCTTGGCACGTCCAACAAACGTCAGGCGACGATGAACACTGGCCAGGTCCGAGGCTCACAAAGGCCAATTGCCCGCGGCCCCAACTCAGAATTCCTCGCCCCTGCCCTACTCGAGGTGTTCACGAACGGTCCCTCGAGTCTCAGGTCGCCTATGACTTCGAAACGTCGGCGTCACGACGTCCGACGATCATTTTCATCAAGATCCATCGGGCATGCATTTTCTCTGACAACCGCCTCGATTATAAGCGCGTAGACTCGTAGACTGCCGTGTATTTCTGGAAACGCGCCAGGAGGGACGTGAGCGTTCCATCCACGCTCAGACGCTACTTAAATAGTGCAGGCGGAAGCGTTTACACCGGTGCTTTGGTAGGCATAGTGGCGGAGCGCGCTGGGACGGTGCTCGTGCTACCGTTTCAGGCTGTCGCGCAGAGCGTTCATACGGTTTCAATGGATCTGCCAGGTTTCATCATCGATGTGGCGCAGGGAGAAGCCGATCGTCGCCCCTGAATTGCACGAGCCCTTCTCCCTAATCGGTGGCCCTCTCCACCAACTGGGCCGCCGACTGGGTCTCATGCGCGGAACTAACACCGTTCCGATCGGCCTCGCGCTCGGGGTGGGCATCTGGCTCGTCATTGTCGCCCTGGCTTTCGTGCAGGGGGTCACCGACCGGCTGTTCGACCTGTCGGTCGTCGCCGCGCACGCGCGCCTGCTGCTGGTCATCCCGTTGTTCTTCATGTGCGAGTCCTGGATCGGACCCCGCATGACGGCGTTCGTCGCCACGATTGCCAGGACGGGGGTCGTGCCACCCTCAGCGAAACCGGCGCTGGACGTCGAGGTGGCGCGCACGCGTCGGAGGGTGAACGCGTGGTGGCCTGAAGCCGTGTGTCTGGTTGCGGCGATCGGACTCGAGGTCACCGGATCGAGTTTGCAGAAATACGGCGCAACCGGCGCGTACGATCCGTCACGCGACGCGTTGGCCTTTCGTTTGTACTTCCGAGTCGGCTTGACGCTCTTCCGCTTCCTCCTGTTTCGCGGGGTGTGGAGACTCTCGATCTGGACCTGGTTCCTCTGGCGGGTGTCGCGTCTCGATCTGCGCCTGATTCCGGGCCACCCCGATCGCGCCGGAGGCCTCGGGCCGCTCGAAGGCGTGCACGAGAGGTTCACTCCGCTGGTTGCCGCGCTCTCGGTCCTCGAATCCGCCTCGTTCGCCGAATCGATTGCGACAGGCACCCTCGCGATTTCCGCGGTCTACCCCTGGCTGACGATCGTGTTGCTCATCGATGGCGCGCTCTTCCTCGGTCCGCTGCTCGTATTCACCGACAAGCTGTGGGCGGCTCGCACGAAGGGCGTTGGGCTCTACGCGGGCCTCGCGGCACGTTATGTCACAGAGTTCGAGGCCAAGTGGACCGGCGACAACGTTCCCGCGGGTGAACCGTTGCTCGGGACCTCAGACATCCAATCGCTCGCGGACCTGGCCAACGCCGTCAGCGTCGTGAAGGGGATGCGGTGGATCACGGTTGGTCCACGCCTGCTGACGATGATGATGATCGCGGCCGTCGCACCGCTCACGCCCTTGTTGTTGTTCCAATACCCCGTCACCGAACTGGCGCAGAAGTTCTTCTCGAGACTGGTCGGCTTCTGATGCTGCTCGAGACGGGCGCCGCTGCGGCACTGTTTGTCGCGACGTTTCTCACCGGCGGGCGCATGCATTCCCTGCGACTGTTCGCCGCCGACCGACGGAGCGCCGCTCGCCCGCGCAACCGTTTCATCGATACGCCGGACGCGAGCCCGGATTGAACTACCTGTGTGCCGGCTACAAGGCGTTCTTCACCCACATCGACGCGCCCATGAAGACGATGGCGAACCTGCTGAGGCAGGGCGCTTTTGCCGCGAGACCATGCAAGAGCTGCCGCCCATGCCCTGAAGGGGCCATCGTCACCGGTCGCGCGGGCTGGTTGGCGTGCGGGGCGCGAGCAACCCCTGGTGGTGTTTTGACGGGCGAGCGCCGCGCGGTCGTCCGGCAAATTGAAAGGGGAGTTCCCTCCGGCGCACGGTCTAGAAGACGGCAACGGGATTGATCGGCGCACCTGACCCTCCAGGCACACGAATCGGCGAGGCCACGAGCAAGAACTCCCAGCGCTTCAGCCTGGCAGCGGTGGCCGCCACCGCTTCCAGGTCGAGTCCATCCAAGAGGTGCATGCCGCGGGCGACCAGCGCAAACTTGTGAACGGGGAGCCAGCACATCGTTGGCACTGGCCCCTTGTTCGTGCAGCCTGGTACGACGCCCACGTCCTGGGCGGTATCACTGCCAAGGACTGCCACGTCTCGATCCTTGAGGAACGGCAAGAACGACGCATCGTACCCACCGGAGCCGCGCGTACGGAGTAAGAGCGCATCGCCTGGGCCCACTTTCACGCCAGCCTGCTTCTCCCACGCTTCGATGTCTTCACGGTACACGTGCGTCCCGGCGTCAAGGGTGGGGAGATTGCGCAGGCGTGGGATATCGATCAACACGCCGCGGGTGACGATTCCATCTTTCAGGTTGTTGATGCCCAGCTTGCATCCCTTCTCGGCCGTCACCGACTCGTCGTAAGAAAAGTTGTTGTAGAACCGCCCCTTGTTCGCCATATGACACAGCGCGTCGATATGCGAACCCCCGCCATTGCCATGCGGGTCGATAGCCTGAAGATCCCGCACGACCTGCCGCTCCGGAACGATCCTCATCTGCAGGACGAAGGGGACCACGAATTCAGTCTTCACCCCCCCGATCTTCAGGTCGTGGGACAGAGAAGCCGTTTCGCCGGTCCGGACCAGTGCGGCCGCCTGGCGTCGCTTCTCGGGCGTGATCGTATTGGCCGCTCCTAGCAAATCATCTTTGCCCCAGCGTCCCCAGTTCGACAACTCCTGCATCCACTTGTCCAGCTGTGCTTCCGTCACTCGATTGAGGGGAGGCTTCGGCGCCGGCGCTTCTTGCGCTTGTGTGCCGCTCAACGCGAAGGCGACGACTGCGAGCGTCGTCGTGAGGGAGGCGAGGAAAGCGCGATGCCGGAGAATGGATTTCATAGGTACCTCCGAGAGTTGTGAAGCGCAGACGAACGAACAGTGGGCGCAACGGGCTACATGTCGTAGCGCCCGAGTATACACTCGTGCGCCGGTTCGACCGTGAGTGGATCCACGCATGTCGCGCAGGCATCTCTCCAGAAATGTGCTCAGCCACCATCCGGAGGTTCGTCTGTCACCGAGCTGCCAAGTCCACTGGTACATGAACTTTGCACGGCCCGGACTCAATGAGAGGTGTGAGTCTGCTCTACCAATGCTGGACATTGCGCGGATGGGCACGCAGAACACAAGAAAATCGCAACAATTAAATGGTATTGTGTCGATCGAAGAAGAAGACGACGCTAACGGAGACGCTCATGAACCGCTATCTTCCAATCCTTATTCTCATGGTGACGCTTGGCGCGGGGGCGCCAACAGCGAAGCAGTCCAGCCAGTCGTCATCCCCTGAGTCGCTGGCCGCAGCGCAAGGCGCAGAAAGTCCCGCAGTTGCCCTCCCCGATGGGCCGCAGGTCTTCACGGACTCGGGCGGGAATCCATTCCGTGTCGTGCCGATCAAGGGGCTGAGGCACCCCTGGGCGCTCGCCTTCCTGCCGAATGGCGACATGCTGGTTACCGAGATGGGGGGCCGCCTGCGGATTATCCGCAACGGGATGCTAGACGCCCAACCGATCGCCGGCGTCCCCGAGGTGAACACGCGCGTCTGGCGTGCAGGGCTGATGGACGTCGCCGTCCATCCGCGGTACACGGAAAACAAGACCATCTACCTCACCTACTCGAAATCGGTGCCACGGAATCCGGATGCGCCCGCCGGAACGCCGCAACGGGTGACGGCCACGCTCGCGCGGGCCCGGTTTGAGGGGGGCAACGCCCTGACCGACGTCAAGGAACTCCTCGTGTCCGACGCGTGTGGAGGGGCCTGCGCATCGCGGATCGTCTTCGCCCGCGACGGCACGATTATCATGACGGTGGGGAGTGGCGCTTCGCAGGATCCTGCGAATCTCGGGGGAAAGATTTTGCGTCTGAACGACGACGGCACGATCCCGAAAGACAATCCCTTTGTCGGGAAGGCGGGATACCGGCCCGAGATTTATGCGCTCGGGATTCGCAACGCGATCGGGCTGTTCGTACATCCGGAGACCGGTGAGATTTGGGAAACCGAGCACGGCCCGATGGGCGGTGACGAGATCAACATCATCAGGCCGGGTCACAACTACGGGTGGCCGGTCATCTCCTACGGCAACGACTACAGCGGCAAGCCGCCGGAAGACCGCAAGCGGGAGGGTATGGACGAGCCGTTCCTGTATTGGACTCCCTCTCCGGCAGTGGGCGGAATCACCGTCTACACGGGCGACAAGTTTCCAGCCTGGAAGGGGAACGTCTTCGTGGGCGCGATGGGAGCAGGTTCGCACCTCGGAGCGCGTCTACTGCACCGCATTGTCTTGGGCAGCGCTGGGCGCCCCCAGCGCGGGGGCGACATGACGATGCTGTACCAGCTCCACCACCGGATCCGCGACGTCAAGCAGGGGCCCGACGGATTGTTGTATCTGACGGTCGACGCCGTGGCAGGCGCTGTTCTGCGGATTGAACCCGTCCAGCCGGCCAGCTGACGCACGAAGGACGAAGCATCTCGAGCAACTCACTTCTTCGGCAGCGGGAAGACCCCTCGCTGTCGCCTCGGCAGCAACGCCAACGCGCTCATTGCCGGGTACCGCATATGGGAACCCGCGAAAGCACGTCACGCCGCATACACTTCCGAAGGGTTCTCCTCATGACCGGGCAGTGAAACGCAAAGGTGCGCGCACATGACGGACAGGAGCACATCGTTGACGTTACGGCCGGCGTGGAAAGCGCTCGTCGTCCACTACGAACAGATCAAGGGCATCCATCTCCGGACGCTGTTCGCGGAGGATCCCACACGCGGCGAGCGCCTCACAGGCGAAGCCGCGGGTCTTCTTCTCGATTACTCGAAGAACCGCATCACCGACGACACGCTACGGCTCCTGCTGCGGCTGGCCCGAGAGTGCGGACTGCGCGAGCGTATCGACGCCATGTTCCGGGGCGACAGGATCAACATCACCGAAAATCGCGCGGTTCTGCACGTCGCCTTGCGCGCGCCGCGGGACGCCTCGATCGCCGTGGACGGGAAGAACGTCGTTCCCGGCGTCCACGCGGTACTCGACAGGATGGCGAGCTTCACCAGCCGCGTCCGCAGCGGTGAATGGAAAGGCCACACCGGCAAGCGCATCAGGAACGTGGTCAACATCGGCATCGGCGGCTCGGATCTCGGGCCCGTCATGGCCTACGAGGCACTCCGTCATTACAGCGATCGCTCGATGACGTTCCGGTTCGTGTCGAACGTCGACGGCATCGACTTCGTCGAGACGACGTGCGACCTCGACCCGGCGGAGACGCTTTTCATCGTGTCGTCGAAGACGTTCACGACGCTCGAGACGATGACGAACGCGCAGAGCGCGCGCGAGTGGTCGCTCCGGGGGCTCGGCGGCGACGTAAACGCCGTGGCGAAGCATTTCGTCGCCGTCTCGACCAATGCGGAGAAGGTATCCGCCTTCGGCATCGACACGGCGAACATGTTCGGCTTCTGGGACTGGGTGGGCGGCCGGTACTCGATGGACTCGGCGATCGGCCTGTCCACGATGATTGCCATCGGCGCCGACAACTTCCTCGCGATGCTCGACGGCTTCCACCAGATGGACGAGCACTTCCGCACGGCGCCCTTCGAGAAGAACCTGCCGGTGCTGATGGGGCTGCTGACGCTCTGGTATACCGACTTCTTCGGCGCCGAAACCGTCGCGGTGCTGCCGTACGAGAACTACCTGAAGCGCTTCCCCGCCTATCTCCAGCAACTGACCATGGAGAGCAACGGCAAGCACGTCACGCTCGACGGCGAGACGGTGACCTGCGACACGGGCCCGATCTACTGGGGCGAGCCCGGCACCAACGGGCAGCACTCGTTCTATCAGCTGATTCACCAGGGCACGCGACTGATTCCGTGCGATTTCATCGCCTTCGCGCGCGCGCTCACGCCGCTTGGCCGGCAGCACGACATCCTGCTGGCGAACGTGTTCGCGCAGGCCGAGGCGCTCGCGTTTGGCAAGACCGCCGAGCAAGTGAAGGCCGAGGGCACGGCGGCTCCCCTGCGGCCCCATCGCGTCTTCGAGGGCAACCGGCCGTCGAACACGATTCTCGCCGACCGGCTCACGCCGGCGGTGCTCGGCAGCCTCGTCGCACTCTACGAGCACAGCGTCTTCACGCAGGGCGTCATCTGGAACGTCAACCCGTTCGACCAGTGGGGCGTCGAACTGGGCAAGGCGCTCGCGCAGGCAATCATCCCCGAGCTCGAAAGCGCGGCGACACCGACGCTCGCGCACGACAGCTCCACCAACAACCTGATCCGACGGTACCGGGCAATGCGATCGGACGGCCCGCCGCACACCGGACGCACGTGACCTTCCGGCTCCCGGCGCAAGCGGCCCGCGACGCGTCGACCGTTGCCGTCGCGGGCACAACGACAGGAGCCTGGATCGCAATCCTATGAGGTGGCCGGAGAACGTACGTGTGGAACGACTACGCACAGTGTGAGAACTCCGTTGTCATCGCCTGACGAGGAAATGGACACGGTCATGCAACTCGGAATGATTGGACTGGGACGGATGGGGGCGAACATGGTGCGCCGGCTGATCGGCGGCGGCCATGAGTGTGTCGTGTTCGACATGTCACCGAAGGCGGTGGCGGACCTCGCCAAGGAGAAGGCGGTCGGCGCCTCGTCGCAGGCGGACCTCATCAAGAAGCTCGCGAAGCCGCGCGCGATCTGGCTGATGGTGCCGGCGGGAGTCGTGGACCGGGCGATCGCCGACCTCCTACCGCACCTCGAGAAGGGCGACATCCTCGTCGACGGCGGCAACTCGCACTACATCGACGACATCCGGCGCGCGAAGGAGCTGGCCGCCAAGGGCATCCATTACGCGGACGTCGGCACGAGCGGCGGCGTCTGGGGGCTCGAGCGTGGCTACTGCATGATGATCGGCGGCGAGCCGACGGTCGTGAAGCACCTCGACCCGATCTTCAAGGTCCTTGCCCCGGGCCGGGGCGATGTCCCGCGGACGCCCGGGCGCGAGAAGGCCGGCGGTACCGCCGAAGAGGGCTATCTCCACTGCGGGCCCAACGGAGCCGGCCACTTCGTCAAGATGGTCCACAACGGCATCGAATACGGGCTGATGGCGGCGTATGCCGAGGGGCTGAACATCCTGAAGCACGCCAACATCGGCAAGAAGGGACGCGAGGCGGACGCCGAGACGACGCCGCTCCGAAACCCTGAGCATTACCAGTACGACCTGAACCTCGCCGATATCGCCGAGGTCTGGCGGCGCGGGAGCGTCGTCGCTTCGTGGCTGCTGGACCTGACGGCGATTTCGCTGCTCCAGTCGCCGGAACTCGAGGACTTCTCGGGGCGCGTGTCGGATTCTGGCGAGGGGCGCTGGGCCATCCTCGCAGCGATCGACGAAGGGGTACCAGCCGAGGTCCTCACGGCCTCCCTCTACGAGCGCTTCTCGTCGCGCGGCGAGGCCGACTTCCAGAACAAGCTGCTCTCGGCGATGCGCTTCCAGTTCGGCGGGCATCACGAGAAGCCGGCGAAGTGAGCGTGTCAGAACAGCGCGAGTGGATTGACCGGCGAACCAGTGCCCTTGGGGATCCGGAGCGGGTTCACCGTGAGCATGAACTCCCACCGCTTCAGCCGCGCGGCGACCTCGGCGGCGGCCTCCAGGTCCAGGTTATCGAGCAGGTTCATCCCGCGCGCCACGATGGTGAACTTGTGGATGACCGTGAGGTCCAGGCCCGGGATGTTGTTCGGCAGCTCGTGGGACGTGTCGCTCCCGAACAGCGCGACGTCGCGGTCCTTCAACAACGGCAGAAACGACGCGTCCATCCCCGCACCAGGGCCGACGCCGGACGGCGCTCGTCGAAGCGCCCACCGACCCGTCCGCACCAGCAGCGCGTCGCCAGGGCCCACTTTCACGCCAGCCTGACGCTCCCACGCCTCGATGTCCTCGCGGTACACGCGCGTGCCCGGCTCGAGATACGGTACGCCCCGCAGACGCGGCACATCGATGAGGACCGCCCGCGTGACGATGCCGTCTTTGAGGCCGGTAATGGCCAGCTGAGCGCATCCGTCCTGTGTGATGGTCTGGCGGAAATCCAGCCCGTTGTAGATGCGATCCTGATACACCACGTGGCACAGCGCGTCCAAGTGGGTGAAGAACCCGCCGTGATAGTCCAGCTCCAGCCGGTCGCGGACTCGCACCGGGTCGGGCGAGATGATCATCTTGATCGCAAACGGGTTGTTGGTGTCGCTCCCTTTCTCGTCAGCGACATCGTGCCCGAGCGACACGGTCGTGGCGGTCTTCGCCAGACCCAACGCCTGCCTGCGCTTCTCCTGCGTGATCAAGTTCGCGGCCCCGAGCTGATCGTCCTTGCCCCATCGGCCCCAGTTCGACAACTCCTTCATCCATCGCTCGAACTGCTCCTTGGTTGCACCTGGCGCGTTCGATTCGCGCGCAGGGCGGCCCGTGCTGTTGGCGGACTGGCCGTGGACCGTCCACGCGGCCGTCTCGAGCGCGGCAAAGAAGGCAAAGAACAGGACGCAGGCGCGAAGTCGTTTCGTCATGAGCGCAGTTGTATCGCGGTTTCGCGCCCCGTGGATCGCTTTTTTTGAACGAAGGTCCCGCTGAAAGCTGACAGACAAGGGCCCGGCCAGCTGCGCGAACGCGGACCCACGTCGAGATGCGCCCATATACTATGCGGAGGCGAACAAGCCGACTCATGCTGACACCGCAGGTACTTCCAGCCTCGTGACCCCCAACGACGCTTTCAGGCATGCCCGCGATCAATTGATGCGCGCGCAGGGCGACCCAGACGCCGCATCCGCGTCATTTCGCTGGCCGGCCCTCGAGGCGTTCAATTGGACGACTCACTGGTTCGATGAGCTTGCGGAAGGCAATCGGCGGCCCGCGCTGCGTGTCGTGACGGATGACCGCAAAGAAAGTGTGACATTCGCCGAGCTGCTCGATCGTTCACGCCGTGTCGCTCGTTACCTTCGTGATGCGGGCGTCGATCGGGGCGATCGAATTCTCCTCATGCTCACCAACGTCGTGCCGCTCTGGGAGACGATGCTTGCGGCGATCCGCCTGGGAGCCGTGGTCATCCCGGCGACACCGCAGCTCACGAGCGCCGATGTCGATGACCGCATCGAGCGGGGCCGAGCACGACACATGATCACGGATCCTCAGGGCGCGGCCAAGCTCACGCGTCCAGAACGGCTGCGTGTGAAGCTCTCTGTGGGAGAGGCGCGGGGATTTGCACAATTCGACGATGCGCGCGCCGCCCCGGGACATATCGAGAACGCGGACACACGTGCAGATGAGCCGTTGCTCCTGTACTTCACCTCTGGAACGACGGCGAAACCGAAATTGGTGCTTCACACGCACGCAAGCTACCCCGTCGGCCACCTGTCGACGATGTACTGGCTCGGCCTGCATGAGGGAGATGTCCATCAAAACATCAGCTCGCCCGGATGGGCGAAGCACGCCTGGTCGTGCTTTTTTGCGCCGTGGAATGCTGGTGCAACTGTACTCGTTCACGAGGGCGCGCGCTTTTCGGCACGGCGCACGATCGAGGTTCTTCACGAGGAGGGAGTGAACACGTTGTGCGCCCCGCCGACCGTCTGGCGCATGGTCGCACTCGAGCCGCTTGGAGGGCCTCCACCACGACTGCGTGGGCTGACGAGTGCGGGCGAGCCGCTCAATCCCGAGATCATCAAAACCATGGAACGGGCCTGGGGGATAACGATTCGCGACGGGTATGGCCAGACCGAAACGACGGCGCTGGTGGGCAACCCTCCCGGCCTGACGGTGAAGCCTGGCTCGATGGGCAAGCCGCTTCCCGGCTACGACGTCGTGCTGCTCGACAGCGAGGGGCGCGAGTGCGACGAGGGCGAGTTGGCGCTGCGATTGACGCCACGGCCGCTCGGGCTCATGCAAGGGTACGTCGACGACCCCGTACGCACCGATCACATGATAGCGTCGGGGTTCTACCGCACCGGCGACGAAGCACAACGCGATGCGGACGGATACGTGCACTTCGTCGGCCGCGGTGATGATGTCTTCAAGAGCAGCGATTATCGAATCAGCCCGTTTGAGATCGAAAGCACGCTCCTCGAGCACGATGCTGTCGCAGAGGCGGCCGTCGTCCCGAGCCCCGATCTGGCGCGGCTGTCCGTGCCAAAGGCGTTCATCGTGCTGAGGCCCGGCGTCGAGGAGAATGCCGACACGGCTCGAAGCATTCTCGAGTTCTGCAAGGTCAACCTCGCTCCGTACAAGCGGGTCCGCCGCCTCGAATTCGCCGTCCTGCCGAAGACGATTTCCGGCAAGATCCGCCGCGTCGAGCTGCGCAACCGCGAAGCCGAGCGGCGCGCGCGTGGCGAGCGCGGCGCGTCCGAGTTCTGGTCAGACGATACCTGACGTTTGGATGCCGTGGCACGCGCCAGATCGTCCGAATTCGACACCGTGGACCAGTTCGATTCTGCGGCCCATGACGACGGACGATTGCCGGTCCCATACAGAAACAGCGTGTGATCCAGCATCGACCCGTCGCCCTCCGGCGTCGCGGCCATTTTCGCAACCAGATGCGCAAATTGCTGGAATCGTCCTACGCCGTCCTCTGCTGCTGTGCTGCCAGTCCGAGCTCCCCGATCGAGATTTCCCGCATCTTGAACTTCTGGATCTTGCCGGTGACGGTCGTGGGAAACTCGTTCGCCAGGCGGATGTAGCGCGGGATCTTGAACGACGAGATCTGGCCCTTGCAGAACTCCCGGATCTCCTCGACCGTGACCGCCTGCCCATCGCGCGGACGGATCCAGGCGCAGACTTCCTCGCCGTATTTGAGATCGGGCACGCCGATGACCTGGACGTCGCTGATCTTCGGATGCGTATAGAGGAACTCCTCGATCTCGCGGGGGTACACGTTCTCGCCGCCGCGAATGATCATGTCCTTCAGCCGTCCGACGATGTTGACGTAGCCGTCGTCGCGCATGACGGCAAGATCTCCCGTGTGCATCCAGCGGGCAGCGTCGATGGCCATGCGGGTCGCCTCTGAATCGTTCCAGTAACCGAGCATCACCGCGTAGCCGCGCGTGCAGAGCTCTCCGGGTGTACCGCGCGGCACGACCTGTCCGGTGTCGCCATCGACGATCTTGCCTTCGAGGTGCGGATGGACCTGCCCGACCGTAGACGTCCGCTCGTCGAGCGGATCATCGGTGGCCGACTGGAATGACACCGGCGAGGTTTCCGTCATCCCATAACAGATCGTGACCTCCGGAGCGTGCATGCGGTCGATGACCTTCTTCATGACTTCGATCGGGCACGGCGCACCGGCCATGATGCCTGTCCGCAGCGAATCGAGCCGGTAGTTCGAGAAGTCCGGATGGTCGAGTTGCGCGATGAACATCGTCGGCACTCCGTACAACGACGTACAGCGTTCGTCTTGAACCGCGCGAAGCGTCGCTTCCGGGTCGAAGCTCTCGGCCGGCACGATAACCGCGCAGCCGTGCGTGAGTGCGCCGAGGTTGCCCATGACACAGCCGAAGCAATGGTAGAAGGGCACCGGCAGGCAGACGCGATCCTTCGGCGTGTAGTGCAGCAGTTCGCCGACGAAGAAACCATTGTTCAGGATGTTGTGGTGCGAGAGCGTGGCGCCCTTGGGGGCGCCAGTGGTGCCCGACGTGAACTGGATATTGACCGGATCGTCGAACTGCAGTCCCGACTCTCGATCGGCCAGCGCGCTCGGCTGAATCGTGTCGCCGAGGGCGAGCAACTGGGGCCACGCCATGCCGCCCGGTGCGGGGTCGTCGCCGAGATATACCACCGTGCCGAGCGCCGGCAGTTTGGCGGACCTGAGCGGCGCACCGCTTGCCAGCTCCAGCTCAGGAGCGAGCTCGACCAGCATGCCCACGTAATCGGCCGTCCGGAACCTCCGCGCCAGGACCAGCACCGAGACGCCTGACTGATGCAGCGCGTACTCGAGCTCTCGAAGGCGGTACGCGGGGTTGACGTTCACGAGGATGGCGCCCACCTTCGCCACGGCGTACTGCGTGATCATCCACTCCGCGGTGTTCGGGCTCCATATACCGACGCGGTCGCCCCGTTCGACGCCGAGAGCCAGCAGCCCACGGGCGGCGCGGTCCACCTCCGCGCGGAGGCGCCGGTAGGTATAGCGCAGCCCCTGGTGGCAGGAGACCAGCGCTTCCCGATCGGCGTAAGCGTCAGCCGTCCTGTTCAGACAGTGGCCGATGGTCTCGCCGAGCAACGGAACGGTTGACGGTCCCGAGACATAGGAAGCGTCCATGGAGGGTAGATTGTAGATTATAGATTCCTCCTGCAAGAGAGAGGCTGTGTCGTGCAGCGACTCGGCTAGCTGCGACCGAGCGGCATCCGGTTCGAGGGAACTGCACGAACCTGGTGTCGCTGTCTCTGCCCAATCGCGTGCATCCGGCACGTCTCGTTCAGAATTGATACGAGAGCGAATAGATGAACCCCGTGGTTCCCATGTCGATGGAGGTTCGAACCGCCTGGCCGCTCAGCACGTTTCGCACGGTGATGTCGTCAGCAGTTCCGCTCTTACGATTGACTCCAGCGGCGAACTGAAACTTCGCGAGCGACCCGCTGAGGCCGATCGTCCATGAGAGCAAGTCCACTTTGTTGAAGACGACATCGGTAGTGCCCACCGGCGACCGATTGGACCCCACGCCGCCATGTATCCGCAACGTGCGCCCCTTGAGCAACAGAAAATGGCCACCTGCGCTGACGTTGACGATCCCGTCTGATGCCGACGTCAACCCGCCGAACGGTCTGGTGATGACCGTCGGGGGCGCGCCGGTGCCAGCATCGCTGTATGTAACCGTCGGGTGATCGCTCGAAATCAATGCGTAGGCCGACACCGGCGTGTAGCCCTGCAGGTCCACCTCGATCTGGACGCGGCTACGCACGTACGCCGCGCCGCCATGAAATTCCCACGGCAGGTGGTATTCGAGATGCGCATCCGGATCGAAGAGCGACGCGCCTTGCGAGGTCCCACCGTTGTCGAGGAGTCCATCGAGCGTGACGGTTCCGCTGCGAAAAATCGTGAAGCCCGGTGTCCGCATCGCGGCGCCGAGGCGCCAGGCCCCGGCATCGTACTGCGCACCGCCCTGAAGCCGAATCTGGGTCGCGGATCCCCTGACCCGGGAAGAAACCAACAGCGAACGTAAGCCAGTGCTGTCGGCAATGCGATCGCTGGCGCTCTGGACCAGCCGCAGATCCATGAACGAAAAAGCAAACCCGCCACCGAATCGCCACGCTCCGCCGCGGTGATACCCGACGCCGATGGCGGCGACGCGCCGTTCGTAATCGGAGTCCGCCGAGTACGCAAAACGATGGGCGACCGGCGCCGTTGTCACGAGCTCGGAGTCGGTTTCCTGCATCCACGCGTTGGTTGTGAGCAGCGCCGCGCCAACGGTCATGCCGGCGCGTGGCGTGAACGTGAACCCGACGTAGTTCGGCAGCTGCTGGATGGAGCCACCTCGATTTGGCAACGCGTTTGGCGAGACCGACGTGAGCTCATAGACACCGGCGCTGCCACTGATTTGCGCAGTCTCTTGGCGCGACAGGCCCGCCGGGTTGAACCACGCGGCAGATGGGTCCCCGACCCGCGCCGAAAACGCTGAGCCCTCGAGCCCGCCGTACGGACCGACCGGAACCGTATCGTAGTTGTTGAGCACTATGTTCGGCGGTGGTGTGAGCACCTGATCGACCTGCGCGGTCGCGGGGATTGAGACCAGCAAGACGAACGCGAGTATCGTGAACGTTTTCATAAGTCGCCCGATTCGTGACGCGCATCCTGACTCGACCGCTATTTGCATGTCATACCCCAGCTCCACTTTCGTTCCTGCGTGCATGCAGGTGCGCGGGCGCGATCTAGAAGCGCACACCGAGGCCAATGATAACCACGGTAAGGGGCCAGGTGGACACCCACTGTTTGAGAGCGGCGCTGTCCGCGGAATCTATGAGCCAGCCACCAGCATGGCGATACACCATAAACGAATTCTGCCCCGTACGATCAGGAGATCTCGAAAACAAGCACCCTGACGGAGACGGAATCGTCGAGACCGACAAGCAAGTCTCGTGTGCCCTTTGAACTCCAGGCCTGTCAAGGCAACGATGGTAGTAGACTTCTGTCACCATCGACCTCCGTTGTAGGCGGCGCTGCGTTGAGCGATCGCAGGGACGGCGTCACGCGCGCCAGGGGCACTGCCGACTCGGTCTCCATCTGGTCTGAGGGGTACCGCCCATGAGACGGGCGGCGGTTTGAGCGACGTGGGTCGCCGCGGCCGGATGTGCCAGCCGGCCGCGCGCCGTGCTTCGGGTGCGCGGGAAAAGACGCGGGAGAAGAGCGGGAGAAGAGATGATGAGCCGGCTCGTGATGCGCGGCGTCGGCGTGTGCGCGGTGGCGCTGGTGGGGCTCTCGCCCGGCCCCTCGTCGATGCAGACGCTCGACGACCTCCGGCGCGGCGAGTGGCGCGCCTATGCCGGCACGACCCACGGGTGGAAATACTCGCCGCTCGATCAAATCAGCAAAGACAACCTCCAGGATCTGCGCATCGTCTGGCGGTCGCCCTCTCCCGAGCTCGCGCTCCAGAAGTCGAGCCCCGTCCTCCAGTCGTCGCGGAACGAAAACACGCCCCTCATGGCGAACGGGGGGCTCTATACCGTCACGGGCCTGGGCCTGGTCGTGGCCCTCGATCCCGGCACCGGCCAGACCCGCTGGGTCTACGACCCGGAAAGCTACAAACTGGGACGGCCGAACAACGGCGGCTTCATGACGCGGACCTTCGGGTACTGGACCGACGGGACGCTCGAACGCCTGCTCGTCGGCACGCACGATGCGTATCTGCTGTCGATCGACGCGCGGACCGGCAAGCCGGACCCGGCCTTCGGCACCGGCGGGCGGGTCGATGCGGCGGTCGGGATTCGCGACGTGCGGCGGGCGGTGAGTTACTCGGCGCGCGACCCGCTCATCGCGGGCAACCTCGTCGTGGTCGGCGCCTCGATTTCCGACGCCTTTCGCGACTATCGACAGCAGCCCCCCGGCTACGTGAACGCATTCGACGTGCGGACGGGACGGCTCCTGTGGACGTTTCATACGATTCCGCGGCCCGGCGAGGTCGGCCACGACACCTGGCTGGCCGATGCCGCGGAGACCATGGGCAACACGAACGTCTGGGCCACGATGGCCTACGATCCCGAGCTCGACTACGTCTACCTGGCGACCTCGACGCCGAGCAGCGACCACTACGGCGCCCACCGGCCGGGCCCCAATCTGTTTGCCGAAAGCCTGGTGTGCGTGGAGGCGAAGACCGGCAAGCGGGTGTGGCACTTCCAAGCCGTGCATCATGGGTTGTGGGATTACGACTTTGCGGCCCAGCCGGTCCTCGGGGACATCACGGTGGACGGCCGCCGGATCCGGGCCGTGATGCAGGTGAGCAAGCAGGCCTTCACCTACGTCTTCGACCGACGGACCGGGGCGCCTGTCTGGCCGATCGAGGAGCGGCCGGTGCCGAAGGGGGACGCGCCGGGCGAGTGGTATGCGCCCACGCAGCCCTTCCCGACCAAGCCGCCGCCCTTTGATCTCCAGGGCACGACCGAGGAGAACCTGATCGACTTCACCCCGGCCCTGAAGAACCGCGCGCGCGCGCAGCTGCAGCAATATGTGTCTGGTCCGCTGTTCACCCCGCCGTCGGAAAAGGGGACGCTCGCACTTCCCAGCGTGTTCGGTGCCTCTGGCTGGGGAGGCGCGGCCTTCGACCCGGACACGGGCGTGTTGTACGTGCCGTCGCGGACGACGCCAAGCCAGATGAAGTTGACCCCTGTCGATCCGAACGTCTCGAACGCCGGCTATATCCTAGGCGGCGGAAATGTGAACCTGCCCGGCATGTTCTTCGACGGGCTGCCGCTGTTCAAGCCCCCCTACTCGCGGGTGACCGCGTTCGACATGAATCGCGGCGAGCGCCTGTGGGTCCAGCCCCTGGGCAACGGGCCGCGCAACCACCCGTTGTTGAAGGACCTCAACCTCCCGCCGCTTGGCGAGGTCTCCGAAGGGCAGAGTGCGCTGGTCACGAAGACGCTGCTGTTTGTGACCACCTGGCGCCGCCAGCGCGACGGACGCGTACTGGTTCCGCCGTGGGCGCCCTATGGGGATCCCGACGCCGACCGGAAGATCCTGTATGTGTTCGACAAGCAGTCGGGCACCCTCCTGCGCGAGATCGAGGTGCCCGGCCGGGCGGCCGCCGCCCCCCTGACGTACTTGTATCGCGGGAAGCAGTACCTCACGATGGCGGTGGGGGGCAATGAGGACGCCGCGATCGTGGCGCTGGCGCTGCCCGATGCGCGCGGCCGGTGAGTGGGAAGGGACGGATGTTTAGACGCGCGGAAAAGCTGGCGGCCGGGTGAATCTCCTGCGAATGTTGACTGGCCGGTGGGGCGGGTGTATATCGGAAGCGTTCACGACGCGTTTCACAATCGCGCAGATATGGGAGGCTTGGATGAACAACCGCCTTCTCCGAGCGGCGTTGACCATGGTCGCACTCGCACCACTTACCGAGGTGGCAACGACCGGGCAGGGGCACTCACCCGCGGCGAGCAAGAAGTGGACGTCGCCTCGAACGGCGGACGGTCAGCCAGACCTGCAAGGCATCTGGACGATGGCAACGTTCACGCCGTTGGAACGCCCCGCCAACCTGGCCGGAAAAGAGTTCTTCACCGAGGAAGAAGCGGCTGCGCTGGCAGAGGAGTTGACTGCTGAGGGGGTTAACCCACTCGCCGGGACCGCCTTGGCGGCCGAGACCCAGGAGCAGCGGCGCCAGCGGCTTCGCCAGTCGAAGGAGAACATCCACTACGACAACGCAATCTGGCTGGGCGAAAGACGACCGAAGGGCCTGACCAGCCGGAGAACATCGTTCATCGTGGACCCGCCGGACGGGAGAGTACCGACGCTCACGCCAGACGCCAAGCAACGAGATGCCGATCGTGTCAAACGGAGCATGTTCCTGGTCGACGGCCTTCCCGACCAGGCGACCGACAGCCACGAGACCCGCACGCTGGCCGAGCGCTGCCTGGTGTGGCGCCACGAAGGGCCACCCATGCTGCCCCCGGCCTACCTCGACCGCCTCCAGATCGTGCAGGGACCGGGATACGTCGTGATCTTCCCTGAGGTGAGAACCAACCAGATGCGCCTCATCCCTCTCGACGGCCGGCCGCATCTGTCGCCGAACATCCGCCAGTGGGCGGGAGACTCCCGCGGCCGATGGGAGGGCAACACGCTGGTCGTCGACACGACGAACTTCACCGGCAAAACGCACTTCCAGGGCTCCGGCGACGCCCTGCACGTCGTCGAACGCTTCACCCGCGTGGACGCGGAGACGATCAACTACGAGTTCACGGTGAAGGATCCGACTTCGTGGACAAAGCCGTGGACCGCCCAGATTCCGATGATCGCCGCAGACGGTCCGATCTACGAGTACGCGTGTCACGAGGGGAACTACGATCTGCCGAACATACTGAGCATCGCCCGCAATGTAGAAGCCGCGGCGGGCGCCGCCAAGAAGCCGTAGGGAACCTTTATCCTACCGTGTGCTCCCAAGGGCGCGCGGCAAGTGGAACCAATCCATGAGCCGCTGCGCGGGCGCAGTGCCGCGGCTGGCAGCCGTTATTCGACTGCCAAACGCGAAGGCCCCGCGCACTGCAGTTATTCTGCGCTCAGTCGACTGATGTTACTGTTCGCCGCGCTTGTTGTCTTGTCTATCGCCGCATACAGCTCCTGCGCCTGCGCATTGAGCTTCTCGGCATTTGGTTTCAAGGTAGCCACTGCACTGGGATTGAGGTCGTGACCGAGAAACGTCACTTGATCCTGCAGCGACTTCATGAATGGTGTGTAAAGCGCCGATGCGCTCTGGCCAGCCGTCCGAATCTCTCCGAACCGCTCCTTCGCTGTTGTCAGGCGCTGCTCGCTACGCCGGCGCAAGTCAGGATCACTGATCGCCGCCGTCGAGCCCTGCCAATCCTTGAACAGCTTGTCAGCCTCTGCGTTCATTTCACCGGATCGTGTCGAGACGTCGGCACGTTTTTTTTCCGCCGTCGCCATTTCCTTCTGCAGCTTCTTGTAGGCGTCGCGGCGATCCTTCGCGTCCGGAGCGAGCACCGCATTGTAAGCATCCATGGTTTTCTGAAGTTGCAGCTTGGCTTCGGTGATTGACTCAACTCCCGACTTGGCCTTCTTGATGAGCTGCTGGATCTGCTTGACACCTTCGTTCTGGGCCGCACCTACAACTGCGGACCCGATGATCATCAGGGAAATGCCTAAGACCATCCTCGTTATTGATGGAGACTGATTCATGGATCGACTCTTTCCTTTCTCATCCGCACACAGCATGACAGCATGGTTACACACGCTACCGCGAAACGAAACCAACGTCTAGGTGTTTTGCACGGTTGAGGTGCCTTGTTACGCATCGGATACACCGTCAACTCATTCAGCCGGTCTTCGAACTTCATGAGCTAGAGTCTTGACCTCTGAAACTTGCACTGCATGAGTGGAGTTTTCCGGTCAAGACGACCCCGCGCAGCGGGGCTGTCATGAATGTTCGTCTAGCGGGGCGGAGCCTCGACGGTCCGGGGCGGTGCCTCGCTAGATCTGCCAATTGTGTATGCAAGCGAAAGCCGGCTGTTCGTGATCGATCGGATCTCGCAGAACTTCGCGTCCCACCGCGCGTCGGGCCGGTAGACGCGTCGTGTCCAGCAGCGCCTGCATCGCAGTCGCACGAGCCGCAACGGTCCGGGTGGTATAGTCCAACGTGATGAGCGTGGCCATCAGGGCGGAAGCCGATGGCGAGCGCACCCGTCTGGTCCCGGCTGGCACCTTCGACCTGGCGCACGCGTCGGCGGTGGTGCGGGCCGTGGAGCAGGCCGAGCGGGACCTGATCGCCAGCGGTGACGTCGACCTCCACCTGTCCGCGCTCGAGCGCATCGACGGGTCGGGCGCCGTGCTGCTGGCGCGGCTGATCGACCGGCTCGAGGCACGCGGGCTCCGCACGCGCCTCATCGAGGATCACAACCCCCACGCCGTCCGCCTGATCACGCTCTATCGCGAGCGGCGGGCAGAGGCCCGGCCGCAGCCGACCCGGAGGATGGGCCCGCTCGCCCGGCTCGGGGTCGTGGCCGCTGCGGTGCCAGGCATGGTGACCGGCGCGCTGGACTTCCTCGGTCAGGCCGCCGCCGCGCTCCCGAAGGCCTTCGTGTCCCCTCGCTCGGTCGATTGGTCATCGTTACCACGGCTGATGCAGGCGATCGGCGCGGACGCACTGCCGGTCACGAGCGCCGCGAACCTGCTCGTCGGGCTCATCATCGGATTTCTCGGCGTCTCGCAGCTCGGGCGGTTCGGCGCGGTGGTGTACGTCCCCGAGCTCGTCGTCATCGCACACTTCCGCGAGCTCGGCCCCCTGGTCACCGCCATCGTCGTGGCGGGCCGCTCGGGCGCGGGCCTGGCCTCGGAGCTGGCCACGATGCAGGTGTCGGAGGAAATCGACGCGCTCCGGTCGATGGGCTTCAACCCGGTGAGCTGGCTGGTCGTACCGCGCTGTCTTGCGCTCGTGGCCACCGTGCCGCTGCTGACCTGGATTGGCGACGTGCTGGCGCTCGGCGGCGGGCTCCTCGCCACGATCGCCATCACCGACATGACGCCACGCGCCTACGTGCTCAGTACCGCGGACCACATCACGGGTGCGCACTTCCTCAACGGGATGATCAAGACGCCCTTCCTCGGGCTGATCATCGGGCTCATCGCCTGCGGGCAGGGTCTGGCCGCGCGCGGAGGAGCGGCGGCCGTCGGGGCGCGCACCACCACCGCCGTCGTGCTGGCCATCTTCGGCGTGATCGTGATCAGCGCGCTCTTCACGCTGTTCTTCACGCTGCTGGGAATCTGAACATGCCCCCGTCCCGGCCGCACATCGTCGTCGAGGACCTCCGGATCGGGTGGGGGGCCCGCGTGCTGATGGAGCACGTCAGCTTCGAGGTCGAGCGCGGAACGACCCTGGCCATTCTCGGCGGGTCGGGCAGTGGCAAGAGCACGCTGCTCCGGTACCTGATCGGCCTGGAGCAGCCGATGGCCGGCCGCATCGACATCGACGGCGTCGGCGAGCCGCACGTCTACAGCGGCGTACCGCCGTTCGGCGTCCTCTTCCAGTCCGGCGCGCTCTTCAGCTCTCTGACGCTGGCCGAGAACCTCGCGCTCCCGCTGACGACCTGGACGAGCGTCCGCGGCCCCCTCGTACAGGATTTCGTGCAGGCGAAGCTGGATCTGGTCGGCCTCGGCGCGTTCGCGGGGCACCTTCCGGGTGAGATTTCGGGCGGCATGAAGAAGCGCGCGGGCATCGCGCGCGCGATGATGATCGAGCCCGACCTGCTGTTCTTCGACGAGCCCTCCGCCGGGCTCGACCCGATCAGCGCGGTCGAGCTCGATCACCTGATCGTCACGCTCAGCCGCGACCTCGGGATTACCATCGTCATCGTGACGCACGAGCTGCCGAGCATCTTCCTGGTCGCCGACAACTGCATCGTGCTCGACAAGGAGGCCAAGGGGATCGTGGCCCGAGGCGATCCTCGGCGGCTGCGGGACGAATCGGCCATCCCGTTCGTGCACAACTTCTTCACGCGGTCCTCGCCGAGCGCGTCCGCGGCCCGGGAGAGATGAACCATGGCGGTCGAGAAGAGCTACGCGCGCCTCGGGTTGTTCCTCGTCATCGCGATCGTCGTGATCCTCGCGACGGGGCTGCTCTTCATCCAGCGGATGCGGAGCCGCGAGGTCATCGAGCTCGTCACCTATACGCAGGAGAACGTCGCCGGTCTCGACATCTCGAGCCCGGTGCGCTACCGCGGCGTCGCCGTGGGGCGGGTGTCGAACCTGCAGGTGGAGCCGGGCGGCCGCACGATCGAGATCGACTTCGAGCTGTTCACCGATCGCCTCACCACCGTCGGCGCCAATGTCACCAACCTCCAGGAACTGGCCGGGACGGGCGCGTTCGAGCGGCTGCGCGCTCAGGTGGTGAGCAACCCCGTGACCGGCGAGGCATACCTCTTTCTCGACATGCCGGAGAACCCCCCTCCGCCGATGACGCTCGGCTTCACGCCAAGTCGGCCATACATCCCGTCGATGCCGACCCCGATTGCGGAGCTACGGGACCGGTTGCCCGAAGTGCTGGAGCGCGTCGAGTCGACGCTCCAGGTCCTTCGGGAGATCGTCGCCCGGATGCCCGACAGCCTCGACCGGGCCGACCGGTTCTTCACCAACGTCGAACGCATCGTCCGCGAGAGCGAGCTGCCGGCCCTCAGCGCCGACTCGCGGAAGTTCTTCTCGACGACCAGCGCGCAGATCGAGGCAATCGCCTCGAACCTGGACGGACTGGTCGGCAACGAGGGCACGCTGTCGAAGTTCGCCGACGAGGCACGCGCCGCCATCGACGCGGCAGACCTGCCCGCCTCCGGCCGCGCCACGCGCGAGGCCATGGACCAGGCCAGCCTGGCGGCGGAGGACCTGCGGCGCTCGCTGCCCGCGATACGCGAGTCGCTCGGGCAGCTGCGCGAGCTCGCGCGCCAGCTGCAGGAACAGCCGGAGTCGGTGGTCCACGGCACCCGGCAGGCAGGAGCGAAGCCGAAATGATTCGGCGCTCGAGATACGGAATGCTCGTCGTGCTGGCAGTGGCCTGCCTGGGCGGGGGCTGCCGTGTTCAGCTTCAACGCCCGGATACCGCTTCCCATCCGCATGATCGAGCCACAACTGGTCGAGCCGCGCGGGGTGGCCGCCGATGCCCCGAACGCCACGAGCGTCCGTCTGCTCGAGACGCAGGGCCGGGGACACATCGGCCGTCGCGTGCTGCACCAGCAGCCCGGTGGTGAGGTGACCGAGGATCCGGTCTGGCTCTGGGCATCCACCCCCGATCGCTACCTGGATTCGGCGGTGCGATATGCCATCGCGTCGAGTCCCGATATCCGCCTCGTCGACGTCGGCAGCGCGCCGTCGCTGGCCGTCACGCTGGTGGCATGGCAGATCGAGGCAGCGCCGAGCCCACGGCTGGTCGGGGCTGTCGAGGTCCAGGTGACGACGACCGACCGGGCGGTCCATTCGGAGATCATCCGCGCGGAGGAACCGATCGCGGCCGACCTGCCCGGCGACCTGGCCGCGGCCGCCGGCCGACTGCTGGGGCGCCTCGCCACGGACTGCCTCTCGCGGGTCATGCGCCAGGGCTCATGACGCCAACCAGGAGTCGCCACAACTGGTCTCGCTCGGGGGCCTCGCGCGTCGAGCCCTGGCTCCTCGTGCGCCGCGAGAAGCCCGGGAGCGGACTATTTGCCTGGATTTCCGATTTCGCTGCAGTACCGGGACGGTCCGCCGCAACCGAAGTCGCGATGCGTCTATGGCACGGAGGACGTATGCGGCGAATGTCGAAGGTGATCCTGTCAGGCCTCATTCTTTTCGTCGCAGCGTGTGCCGCTCCGCCAGCCAGCCAGCCGCCAGCGGCGGCACGAAGCGCCACACTGTTCGAGGGCGCGCGGCTGATTACCGGTGACGAGGTCCCGCCCATCGAAGATTCCGCGTTCGTCGTGCAGGATGGCACGTTCACTGCTGTCGGCCGACGCGGTGCAGGTGCAGGCCCCGGAAGGGGCCGCTCGGGTCGATCTGACGGGCAAGACCGTCATGCCCGGCATCATCGAAGCGCACGCCCACCTGGGGTACTGGAAGGATCTGAAGCCGTCGGCGGAGCACTTCACGCGCGAGAACCTTCTGTCGGATCTGCAGCGCCTCGCGTACCACGGCGTCACGGCGGTTCTGAGCATGGGAGCGGATCGCAGAGACATCGCCTGGCCGTTGCGCGATGAGCTCGCGGGCAAATCCGCGCCCCGATGCGGCGATGTATCTTTCGGCCGGTGGGTTCTCCATGCCGAAGGGCGGACCCTTCTCGCCTCTCGGTGAGGCCGTTCGCGTGGTCACGAACGAGGAGGACGTGCGAACGGAGATTCAGGAGCTGGTTGCGAAGAAGGCCGACTTCGTCAAAGTCTGGCAGGACAGCCGGCGTGAGCTGATGCCCCGGCCTGTGATTGAATTCCTCATCGCCGAGGCCCACAGGAACAACCTCCGCGTCGTGGCCCACACTCACGCGCTGTCGGATTTCAAGCATCTGCTGCGATCCGGGATCGACGCGTTCGCCCATCCCACGTGGCGCCAGACAGAAGTCGAACCGGTGGACGATGAGCTCATCGCGCTGTTCAAGGCGCATCCGAACGTGCCGGTGATGACCAGCATGTGGACGCCGCGCCACGACATCTACGGTGCGCGGCCTTACTGGATCGACGATCCGCTGCTTGGCGAGACGTTCACGCAGGCCGAGATCAAGGCGTTGGAGAATCCAAAGACGCCCCGCGACGCGCCTCAGACGTGGGCGACCGGCCCCGTGCCGCGGAGTGTGCAGAGGCTCAAAGCGGCGGGCCTCCGGTTCGCGCTCGGGACCGACATGGGCGGAGGCCTTTCACGTGAACATGACCCTACCCCGCCCTATCTCGGATGGAGCTCGCACATCGAGATGGAGAGCATGGTCAAGGCCGGTCTGACGCCGAGCGAGGTCATTACCGCGGCCACACGCAACTCCGCTCAAATCCTCGGGCTCGATCAACTTGGCACGGTGGCCTCTGGCAAGAACGCCGACTTCCTGGTGCTCGACGCGAATCCGCTGGACAACATCGCCAACACGCGCCGGATCTCGCGCGTGTACCTGCGGGGCGGGCAAGTCGACCGCGCGGCACTGAGAACACAGTTGAAGGGCGGGTCTGCAGCCGTAACGCGTCCGCCGACGAATAGACTGGACTCTGGAAAGGCCAGCGGAAGAGGGGCGAAAGCATCCCCTTTTCGTGGAGGATCGTCCCACGACTCGCAGACCAGTAGGCTTGGTCCGATTCTGTGGTTGCGTGACTCCGCCGCTCATAAGCCCAGGGGCCCAGAACTCAGAAGGTGAGCGAGAGCCGAACGCCTCGGTCGTGGCCGAGAACGAGCGGCGTGAATTGGACTCGTACGCGAGTCGCGGCTCGATACACGACCGTGCGACCCTTGATGAAGTAGTCGATCAGCGCCCCGATCCCGCCAACCTCTAGTGCGCTGGCGATAACGACGACGACTGGAGGGAACTGCTGATCCGCACCACAGTCGCCAGAGCAGTTGCTGAAAGCTGCCGCCGCCCCAAGCGCTCCGCCAATCGCCACCCCAATCAAGAAGCCGTTCATTACGGAGTCGCCACGTTTCGCGACCTGCCTCACGTCGAGAGATGGGATATCCCGAACCTGACCGTCGACGAGGATCGTCAACGTCGCGTCGGCAACCTTCACAAATGTCCCCGTAGTTTCACGTGCGCTCGCGTCAGTCACATAGACCGTGTCACCGCTCTTCACGCGGGACCACAGATCCTCGAACGAGCCCACAGGTTGCTGAGCCGCTGCGTCGACCGACAGCGCCAAAGTTACAAGGACGACGACAACCAACACCACAACGCGCATGGATTCTCCAAATTGATTGTTCGAGAGGAGCCCGGGGTGGTTGCATCATACACCTCACGCCGAACGACCTTTGGGCGGCAGAACCTCACGATGCGGATGTCCATGCGACGGTTTACCCGGCTGACGAGTACCTTCTCGAAAAAGCTGGAGAACACGGGGCGATGGCGCGCGCACCGGGGTCTCAGCGCGCGAGCAGCACGTGTGTCGGGCGTGTCCAAATCGACGGCCGCGAGGTGGATCAGCGTGGGCCGCTCGGTGTTCGTTGGATCAGCCCAATTTTTCGGTCGTGGGCTGAGATTGCATAGGAGGCGTTGAAATCAGTAATCGAAAGGGCCAGGCCCTGGCTCGATGGAAGTATCGTCAAGTTGAATGGGTCATTGAACCCGCAATCCCAGGGGGCACTCCCCTCATCGATGACGACGCGATAGGTCTGGCCCGCCGAGACTAGCACCGCGCCGAACACTGGAGACCAATTCGGAGGTCAAGCCTGGAACGACCTATCACCCAATGTGAGCTTCAACCTTGCGCTATTCGCATCGGCGTTCAAGCCAGCCGAACCGTCAACGTGCCGGTCGAGGGAGCGGTCAACTCCTAGACCAGCGGACTGCCGACAAGGTGCCCTTGATTTGTTCGCCCACGGTGACGGTGCCGCTAATCCGCGATTGAATCGGCGCTGGCGGCGTCGGCCCGACGCTAGTCTGTTGAGAGGTACAAGCTGGCAGTACGATGAGGAGAACTCCGGCGAGGTGTGCGGCCTTTCTCACAGCCTTCCTTTTCGACAGCGGGAAAACATTATCACTTTGTCTTTAGTCTTGAAAGAAACCTCGCTGGCGGGCCATCAAGATCTCGTCACGACGCAGCGGTACATACACCTGAGCCCAGCCGCCATTGAAGGCACGATTCGGTTACTGGAAGACCGTGGCAACATGGTCGCAACAGCGGCAGTCGCCCCTGAAAGCATCAATGGACACCGAGAATTTGGTTGCGGCGGCAGGCAACCGCCAGTACTTTCAGCTCTGGCGAGTGGTGGCCTGACGCTAACGCCAAAACTGATCGGTGCCGTCTGCCCTCGCAGCCAAAGTGGACTTCACGCAATGCCTGCGCAAGAGCCCACCCCGCGCGCAGGAATCCATCTTCCATCATGCTTCTCCAACATGACTTGCACGTACTCGTGGCGGTACCGATACGGTGGCTGATTCTCCGCTGTCGGGAAACAGTGCGTCCTGCACCGTTACCATGGCTCGGGTCTTCTGCTCGTCGAAACCTACCGCAGAGAATGCGATAAGTCTGCCGCCCGGCAGACCTCTGAAGACCGCGGCACCGGGGGACTGCTGGCCGGAGAATTTGGAGAGATCGTATCCGACGCTTTGCATCAGCTTGCGCAATTCGGCCATGCTCACGAGCGAGTATGGCTGTCCCAGGTCAGCATCCGGCCGCACCGTACGTATACGGGCATTCTTGGTTTTGTGATTCGCCACAACGGACCGCCATTCAGGCGGAACGGCTTTCTCATCAGGGCATGTCGTAACAGCACGGGTTTCCTGGAGCAGTGCCACCCGGTCCACGGGCCGACCGTTCTCCGCCATCCTGATCGCCAACGCCGCTGCGAAGACGGCGTACGACTCAGGGTCTGCAATGACGTCGTCAGATTGCGCCCGTGTGCTGCCGGGCTGAGGAACCGCGATGAAGCCGAAGCATAGGAAGAACGCAGCCAAGCGACGTTGGAGTTGGGTCACAGCTTCTGATCTCATGGTCATGCTATTCGTTCCCCACCGCGCGCAACAAGTCTGCGCATGGCCCCAAGGATCTGGCCATTCCGTGCCTATCGGCGCGACCGTCGCAAGCGATTCCTCAGCCTGATTGGCGATCGATCTCGCGGTTGCGGCGTCGCCGACATTCCTAAATTACGCCGCTACGACGCTGATCCGACCAACCTTCCGCGAGCGGGGCTTCTGTCGAATTACGATCTCGACATCCTGGTCGAGCGCCGTCAACAGATTCATCAAGCGTTCGACGGAGAAGCCCGCCAGCTTGTAGTGACGAACCGCCGAGACCTTGGGCTGCGCGACTCCCAGGTGGCAGGCACGCGATCTGGCATTTCTGCTCGACGACACCAAAGAATGGCGCCGCGTTCTGGGGATTGAGCCTTTGGCTTTTGGCCCGCGTTGCCCACTCGTCGTGGCGCTTCAGGATGTTGCGGACCCCGCTACTGTTCCTGGTTGCCCAGCCTGCCTGCCGGATGCCAACGCCAATATCGAAGGTGCTCCGCCGAGAAACCAGAGTGCGATGACGGAGTCAAAGATCATGCATCCAAACGAGGATGTCGGCATGAAGGGCCAGATCGGGTTACCCCAGAGGTGATGCACGATGTCCCAGCAGGAGTGCATGAGCCACGCCAGTCCGATGAATCGGTGGGAGCGAAGACCGAGATAGACGACCGGTGTCACGATTGCCGGATACATTAACTCCCACGGTCCGAACCCGCCGCTCAGATACGCGCCGCTTGCACCGGCCACGAAAATCGCGTTAAAGGTCCGACGACCGGGCTCTTTCACTAGCGACATGACGAGCACGAACACGATGGCTCCGGCCACTGGGCCGACGGAGTCCATGACGAGAAGCGGGGGCGAGTTGTGCATCAGCGTCCTGCCTTCTGGTGTGATCCTATGACCTATGGCAGACTGAGGCTAGTGGCTAAAAAGACGATGTTCATAGGATTCCAGCCAATCCGAAATGGCGCTGGACCGCACAGGCACCTGGTCGCCGTGGTCGCATTCGACGGTGTGGTGCTCGGTGACGTGTCCACGCCATGCGAGATATTCGGGCGGGCTCGCAGTCGCGATGGGCGCGCGTTGTACGACGTTCGGATCTGCAGCATCGGGCCTGAGGTGAAATCGGAGCACGTCACGTTGAGGGTGCCGTGGCGACTCTCGACGTTGAGCCGGGCCGACACCGTGATCGTGCCAGGCATTGCCGATCTTGACCAATCAATTCCGGCAGACCTGCTGCGCGCGATTCGCCGAGCGGTCGATCGGCGAGCACGCGTCGCCTCTATTTGCAGTGGCGCGTTTGTTCTGGCCGCAACCGGAGCGCTTGATGGCCTGCGAGCCACGACCCATTGGCGCGCCGCGGCGGAGCTGGCGCGCCGCTACCCTGACATCGACGTCGATGCCGATGTGCTGTATGTCGACAACGGAAACGTGCTCACGTCTGCAGGCGCGGCGGCAGGTCTCGATCTATGTCTTCACCTCGTGCGGTGCGATCTCGGCGCCGAGGCGGCCGCTGAAGTCGCGCGAGCCGCGGTGATGCCGCTGGAGCGTGCCGGCGGGCAGGCACAGTTTATTGTTCACGAAACACCCGCCAGCGATCATCCATCCATAGGCCAGCTCCTCACGTGGATGGAACAGAATCTCCGCAGAGATCTCTCGCTCCCGGTCATCGCACGCCGTGCGGCCATGAGCACCAGAACGTTGAGCCGACGCTTCCGTGAGCAGGTTGGCACTACACCGGCGCAATGGATCACCCGCGCGCGTATCCGGCGGGCACAACGGCTACTCGAAACGACGGCGCTCGCCGTGGAGAGCGTCGCCGCAGCGGCGGGGTTCGGTTCCGCAACTGTGATGCGCGAACATTTTGGCGAGATTGTCGGAACCACCCCGCTTGCTTACCGGCGGGCGTTTGGCTCCGTTCTTATCGCGCGTCAACACGCGCTCACGATCCGCGGCTCTTCCATCTTCTTGAAACCGCAGTTCTTGTGGCGCCTCCACGTGTGAGCGTCACAGTGGGTTTTCAAGATCACCGCCATGATCACTCGCCGCGGACCGTGCGAAGGGCAACTACTTCGGTGTTGGGAAGTACGCGACTCGGTCTCCGCGATTCGAGCCCAGCCAGAGCTCATCGCCGATTGGAACGGCGGTCGTTGCCGCGACGAAGCCGGCAATCGCCTTGTGCTCGAAGATTCGACGATGTTCGAGCGTCGTGGGATCGATCCGCGCCACGTTGATGGTCTCTTTCAAAACCTCCCGCGGCTCGACAATGGAGCGGCCGTCCTTGTCAGTATGTCCAGCCGCGAACAGAACGGAGCTGTCGGCCGAGAAGCGAATGTTGTCGGGCCGGAACCCGAGGGCGATCACGTCACGCTGAATGGGCGAGCGCCCGCGCGACACGCGCGTCACCTTCTCCTCTGCCCAGCCGGCGATGTACAACCAGCGGCCATCCTTCGAGATCTCGAGACCGTTCGGCGCGGTCTTCTCCGTGCCAGGCACCCGTCGCCATCCAGTCTCCTTGTGGTACTCCCAGACGTCCCCGGCGCGTGTGTTCGTCGCCGCGAAGCCCCCTTCGGGCAGAGCGACCACGGCGTTGAACGTCTGGGTAGAGAGCGCCGGCGCGCAGCCTACCCAGGTAAGCGACGGCGGCGTCGCACCGGCGTCGACGTCGAACACCTCGATCGATTCGCGCGTCCCGTGGTGAACAACGTACAGCGCATGCCGTCCATTGGCGCCTGGCTTCAGATACACCCCGTGTGCCTTGAACAGATCCGGTTTCTCGAGCATGAGCGGGCCGGGGCACGTGGGATAGCGCTCGGCGTCGAGCTGCTCGCGCTGGTCTGGCGCTGGGAAGACCGCCGTGGCGGTCTTGCTCCGGACGTTGATGAGATGCAGTCGGCCACCTTCTCGGTTGCCCGAGGCAATCGCCCACTCTCCACCGGGAAACACGGCGATGTCTTCCGGACTGACCATACCGCAGACGAACTTGATGTCGCCGACCGGCGTGCACGGCGCTTCGCCAGGGACCGCGTAGTCGCGGGCCGACGGGGTTGCCGCCGGCGGCGTCGTGGCAGCTGGCACTGGTGCGGCTGCCGGCGCCTCTGCGCGTTCCGGCGCGCCGCACGCGAACACGAACGGCGCCAACGCTCCACACACGGCCAGAATCGGTGCTTTCACTGTCCCTCCTCGTCGCTCCGTCCTTCTCCCCCTCCGACGCGGCGGATTATGACCGGTGGACGCACCCAGGGCAAGACACCCGGGCGTCGGAGCGCCGCATACGGGAACACCGCCGGCGCTCTCTAGCCGATTGTGCGCTTGACGAGGTTCGCCTGCCGGATAGTGTCCCCATGCCCCGTCAACCGCAAACCCGGCGGCATTGCTCTGGGTCCAAGAGGACCCGGCCTACTTCAGAAGTCGATCTGTACCGTCGGCTTGATCAAGCGGCCCGGCAGCACGTATGCCGGCCGCTGCCAGTTGGTGCCGTATGTGGTGTTCAGCGTGAGCACCGCGTTGGAGTTGAAGAGGTTCGCGACGTCGAGCAGCGCCCGGATCCGCGTGTTGCGAAGCTTGAAGTTCTTGCCGATCCGGAAATCGACCTGAGTCATGCGGCCGCTGAACATCTCACCCTGGTTGATCAACGGGACAGTAGCCGAGCCGGCGGTCAGCGTCGTGCGGGTCGAGTTGACGAACTGGACCTGCGAGCTCAACACGGTGTAGGCCGCCGTAATCTGCGGTCCGGGATTGTTCAGGAAGGTGACCCCGGTATCCAGGTCCCACGGGAGGCCCACCGTGCCCAGGAATCGCACGCCGTTTCGCCACGGCATGTTGATATCGCAGAACCGCAGCTGCCCTGGCGAGTCGACCACGAAGCAGTTGGACCGCGAGTTGATGCTGTCGACGTTGTTCGAGGTCCCGCTGCTCAAGCCGCCTGACAACGTAATCCGGTAGGGCAGACGCGCGTTGACCGTCGCGTCGATGCCGTTGTAGACCTCGGTCTGCGTGCCGTAGTTGCTGGCGAACGTCACCACGTTGTTTGGCGTGACGATGCGGTTGACGTCGTACAGCCCGCAGATCCGGTTGCCGCCCCCTTCCGGCAAGCGGGCGTCAACCGGAGCCGTAATGCAGTACTCCGTGTAGTCGGCGGACGTGAGCGCCAGGTTGTCGGTGACCGTGAAGTTGTCGTACCAGCGCCGGAAGTACGAGACCTCGGCCGACACGCGCGTTGCCAGTTGGTGATGCACGCCGGTGGAGACCTCCCAGTGATACGGGCGGACGCCCCATCCCGTGCGAATGGCATCGTCCGGGCGGCTCGTCCCCTGCGCCGTGGCGAACGCTGGATTCGAGAGCCCCATGCATTCGCCGTTCACGGCGGGAGCGAGCAGATCGCAGTCGGGCACGTAGTTACCGCTCCGCGGATCGCCGGGGCCATAGAACTGGTCGTTCCAGCCGCGCGACGCGGAGACGTTGTACAGAAGAGGATTGTTCGCCGCGGCGAACCCGGCCTGCCCGAGCACGACGTACCGGCTTGCCGTCGCCTTCAGCGCCGTCTTGCCGTTGCCGAACAGGTCGTAGGCCACGCCGAGCCGCGGCGAGAGATCCTTCCAGTTCGGCAGGTCGTCGACGGCCGGCCAGGTCTGGGCTGCGCTAAAGGGACCGGGGCCGCTCGACTGACTCGCGGGCAGCCAGCCCATGTGCGTATCGAGCCGGAAACCGGCGTTGACGGTGAGCCGTTTGACGGTCCATTGATCCTGGGCGAACAGCCCGAAGATGCGGTACTTCTCGAGCTCATAGCGCGGCTGGTTGAAGATCGTCACCGACGTGGGCGCGGCGTTGCGAAGCGTGTAGTTGATGGCCTGCCCGGCGTGGCTATTCCGGATGTCGTTCTTCCCCCACTCGAAGTAGGTGCCGAACTTGGCGACGTGCGCGCCCGTGACATAGGACGCGGACGCCTTCACGTTCGGCATCCGGTAGCACCAGCAGTCCTCGTACGCGTATTGCCCGGGTGCCGAGCGGAAGGTGTAGCCGGTCCCCGTATCGGTCGCGGAGACCAGTTTATCGATGCCGGGCACAGTCGGGCCGAACACGATGTGGTTGTTGATGTCTCCGTAGACGGCTTCGATCAGGAGGCGCTGGCTCACCGACGACTTCCAGGCGACCTGGAGCATGTAGTTGGGGGTTCGCGGGAGCTCTTGATCGATGGATGCCTCGAACACGCGCGTGCCGCTGATGCCCATTCCCAGCTGCTCGCGCGGCTGCGTGTTCATGTAGAAGCTCAGCTTGTTCTTGCCGTTCGCCTGCCACGTCAAGCGGCCGCTGAGGTGCGTGTTCCAGTGCTCGTAGAGGTCCGGCCGCGACAAGTCGACGTTGCCCGCGGCGCCGAGCGACGGGTTGTAGACGAAGGAGAGCGGATCGATCGGTCGGAATGCGCCTGCGACCGTTTCCTGTTCGCCCCACCGGCGAAACGAGGTGAAGAACCACAGCTTATCCTTCTTGATCGGCCCTCCGGCCGCGACGTTGGCGTCGTAGATGAAGCGGAGCTCGTTGACCGAGTTGAGGCCTCGGCTCTGGAGGTCGGCGTCCAGGTTGTTGCTCTGGAAACCGGTGCTGGCGTAGGAACCGAGGAAGAACCCGGCGAACTGGTTGCCGCCCTCTTTCGGAATGACGTTCGCGCGGACGCCGCCCGACTGCGACTCGGCCGACAGCGCGGCCGTCTCGTAGATGTACTCCTGCCCCTCGGCGGGGTTGAACGCCTGGGCCTGCGACGTGGCCGTGCCGTAGTTCAGCATCGAGCCATCGATGGAGATGATGTAGTCCTGGGAGCGGCTGCCGTGGATCATGACGACGCCGCGGTCGCCCGACAGGCCGCCGACGTCCTGTGAGGAGGGCCGGCCCGTCCCGCTGTTCATGACGATGCCGGGCAGAAGCTGCGCCATGTTGTGGACGTTCCGCGCCGTGGGCAGGTCTTCCCTGAGCTCGTCGGACAGCACCCTCTGATCGACCACGTTCTTGACGTCCACGGTCGGCGCCGACGCCGACACGGTGATGGTTTCCTGCAGCTTGCCGACGGTCAGATCCGCGTTCACCGTCGCGGTGAACGAGCCGGTCAGCTCGATGCCTTCCCGCCTGACGGTCTGAAAGCCCTGGAGCGAGAACGTGACGGTGTACACGCCGGGCCGCAGATCGACGATCTGATAGAGGCCCTGGCCGTCGGAGGTTACGGTTCGAACTTTTTCAATGAGGGCAGGGCTCGCTGCCTCCACGGTCACGCCAGGCATCACGGCGCCTGACGTGTCTCGCACGACACCCGCGATGCCCGTGATCTGGGCCATGGCGGCCCCCGGCGCGAGAACGATGGACAGAGTGACGCCGCCTACGACCTTGACAAACCACGGTGTTCCCACGTTACCTCCTGAAGCACAACGAGATGGCTGCCGACGGATGAATATGAAGCCAGCGGGAATTTTCGCGAGTGTAGGACCCCTCCGCGAGAGGAGTCAATACGGAAATGGCAAAATGGAAATGGCAATACGGGAAATGGCGATCGGAGGACTACGCCGCGGCCTTCTACGATTTGCGGCCGAAAGTCCACTCTGAGACAGTTGCGGCCGCCTGCATTCGGGGGCGGGTCGATCCATTACGTTGAATCCACGTAATTTGGCGATTTGATTCAATGAATCCGGCCTGTTTCTGATCGCGTGAGTGAGACAAAGGTTAAACAGTGGCACAAACAGCGGGATCACGAGGGACATCGCGGATTTCTCGGGCGCAGAGGGTTGCTAGCCCAACGAGCTACCGGACTGCTCCACCCGTCGTGACTTCGAAAGGACCTGCACGACAACGCCGAAAAGCTCACGGGCTTGGTGAAGGCCGAAGTTAAACCCAAAGTTAAACTCGCGGCGATCAGCGGTGCGCATCTGCATCGTGTGCGCTGATTTGCAGAGGAAAGTTGGTTGCGGGGGCGCGCAACCAACATTATCTGCCGCTCGGCGACCTCCGGCGTAAAGCGGTTTGCTAAACGGGAATCGGCCTCTCGAGTGTCGTCGAATTATCTCGTAGATTCTTCACTTGTCTTGACTTCCGATTGACCGAATTGGCTGGCGTTGGCTCTGGAAGGCCACTCTGGCCGCGCTCAGGGACAATCGTGGGGACAGTTCCCGACCCGTGCGCATGCGCCAATGGACGACGGACGAGGAACCTCGCCGGTCAAAACCTGTAACGCCCTCCCCACTGAATCTGACGGGCGTCACGTGCGGACGTGCGGAGCAAGAATGACGAAGCATTCATGTTCGCGACTGCATCTGTTCTGAAGTTGACGTGGTTCGATAGATTGAACCCCTCGATCACGAGTTCCAGCCGATGTGAGCCGCGCAATCTGATGCTCTTGGTGATCCGCGCGTCGAGCGAACAATAGGGATCGAGGTTGAGGAGCGATTTGTCGATCGGCGACTGCCCAACTGAGGCACGGAAATCATTGATTGCCATAAGTGATTCGTCGACGCGGTCGCGTCCGACCGTGATGGGAATGCCTGGCGGCAGATCGCCCGTGGTGACGGAGTCACCGTCGAGGTCGGGACCCGCCTGAATCTTGATAGGCGATCCGCTGACCAGTTTCAGGATTCCCGCAACCTGAATCTGCCACGGAAGCGTTATCGTACCGGCGATCGTCAGGTTGTGGCGTTGGTCGCTCGGATTATAGCCTCGCTCGTGCGGCGTCCGCTGGGTGCCACGTGTCGTGAGGAAGAAGTCCACGCCATCGAGGTAACTGCGCGACAATGTGTAGGAGACCTGCAGCGAATCCGCAGGGCCGAGATGCGTCCGGAGCTGCATCTCGAGTGCGTCGTACCAGCTCTTGGTGAAGTTTTCAAGCATCACCACCTGCGCCAATTGCGGCACCGGCCGAGGCGTCGCCGGCAGACGACCGGACGCCGGCAGGTTACGATCGGTCGAGCCTATTTGATGATTGCCATACGAATGGACGTAGTCCGCATCGAAGGCCGTGCTGCTGTTCACCTGCCAGCCGACCCCTGCGGTCGTGTTTACCGCGTATGGTTGGACGAAATCATCCGGAATCACCGTGCCGAGCTGACGCGGCCCCCCGGTGGCGATGTAGCTGTCGAGGCTGCGCCCGCCGAGCACCGCAGCGATGTCGGGGTAATTCCGCAAGAGCGCCGCGTCCGTGATACGCACCACGCTGCTGCCGGCTTGGTTCATCGCGCGGAGCTGAAACCAGGGGCGATTCCTGGTCACGTACACACCCGACGCGCCGCGCACGACAATGCGTCCGTCCCCGTGCGCGTCCCAGGTGGCACCAAGTCGTGGCTGCACATTATTCGTATCCGTGCCGCGGCTTCGGCTGATGAATTGCCCGAGTGCCGCCGTGCTCGGCTCGTCCAGCACACGCCCGTAAAAGTCGTTCAGCCGGAGGTCGAGGTCCAAATCGTATCGGACGCCGGCGTTGATCCGAATCCGGCTGCCGAGCCTCCAGTCGTCCTGCAGAAATAGGGCAAGTTCCCGCGAGTCGTAAGAAAACTTGGTCGGCGTCTGCTGTTCGAACGACGTCGGCCATGTGCTCGGGATACTCGAATCGAACGGCGCGTCAGTGGTGAACCGAAATACGCCGTACTCGAAGACGTGTGAGTCGACGTCGTGTGTGGTGAACGCGAATTCGCCTCCGAGCTTGAGGTCGTGCCGTGTCGTATGACGGTAGAACGTGTCGGAGACGCTCAATTTGGTCCGCGGTACAACCTGCGAGTCGCGACTCGTCTGGCCGATGGTGCCGGAGAGCCGCACGATCCCCACGTCGGCGTTTCGCGGGCTCGTGCCCAGCGTGTGGTTTAAGACGTGGACTCGAAAGGCATTCGCCACGTTCTGCCTCGGGCTCCAAGTCTCCTCAACGAGGAGACTATGGGATCGGTTGAACACATCGGTCTGGTTCGTATCGGAGGACGGGCTGATGTTCGTTCGCAACGAGCGCTGATCCTCGTCGTTGTACCGAACCGAGAGGGTCAGTGGTAACTCGAAGCGCTGATCGAACCGTAGCGTGGCCATCCGATCGTCGGACTCCGCCGGGAACAAACCGTTTTCGGTTGCGGCCAGCGGGTTGCTCGGCGGCAACGCGATGATGCGGACGTTGTCGACAGCGTCCTCCTCGTAGGCGGCAAAGAAGTGACTGCGATCTCCACGTACCGGGCCCCCGACAGACCCTCCGATTCGATGCTCGTCGAACGGAACCTTGCTCGCGGCAAACGGGTTCCGAGCGTTGAGGGCTTTGTCTCGACCGAAATAGAAGCCAGTTCCGGCAAATTGATTCGCTCCGGATCGGGTCACAACCGTGACGACCGCGTTCAAGGCGTGGCCATATTGCGCGTCGAACTGGCTACGAAACACCTTGAATTCCTGCACCGCGTCCTGGCTCACGTTGATTGTCGGGCTGCCCCATTGCGCATCGTCGATATCGCCTCCATCGATCAACGTTGTGTAACCGCTGCGCTGATCACCAACACCTCCGAATTTCGTGACCGCAAAGCGCGTGTTCGTCCCCGCGATCGGGCCAGCGCCAGGCAGGAGCTGCGCAAGCACCAGAAAGTTCCGCTCCAGAACGGGCAGCGCGTCGATCTGGCGCTTCGTAACGATGGAGGAGGGCTGGGAGCGAGCGGGTTCAACGAGCGGAACTTCAGGGACAACTGTGATTCGTACGTCCGCGCCCCTCACCTCGAGGCTGAAGTCGACGGATGCGTCCGCGCCGACCACCAGCGTGACGCGTCGCGTAAGTGACGTGAATCCAATGCGCCTGGCTGTCAAGTCGTATTCGCCGGGCAGGAGGGCCACGGCTCGGTAATCGCCTTCACGACCCGTCGTCAACGTAATCGCACGGCCATTCAGCACGTGCGCGATCGTGACCGTCGCGTCCACCAGACGCGCGCCCGATGCGTCGGCTACGATGCCGGCGACGCTGGCGCCAGCCGACTGACCCGCGGCAGGAACCGCGAAACAAAGGAGCGCACCGAAGGCCGCTGTTTTCATGACTGGACTCGAACGAGCAGACCGAAGCTCAGTTCGGTCGCTCCGTACGACATGACGACAACTCGGTACGTCAGGCCACTGCGCGCGGGAATCGTGACGTGCTTCTCGGGCCAGGCATCCTTGGTATACTCCCACCCGCCGTCCGGCGCTACCAGGAAAACGTCGGGATCGTAGAGCCCCCGGGAAGGTCCTGCCCATGTCAGTGTCGCGACGACCAGGCCGTCCGAGCCCGCCACGAAGTCGTACTGGCGGCAGCGGCCGGTGGCGTCCCAGCGCGGGAAGCAATCGGGATAGGTCCAATCGACCATGCCTTCGACCAGTGTGTCCGGAGCAATCATGGGATTCGACGCGGGTCCCGACGGGCCGCGGGAGCCGGACGTTGGTGGCACAGCAGCTGGTGGGATGACCTCGGTCGGAGCTATCGGGCCGGGCGAGTCGCAAGCCGCCGCGAGTACGAGGGAACCAAACAGAATCAAAACCCGTGAGCCCATGACAACCTCCTTGCACACCTAAGGCGTGCGTAACGGGGTTCTTGGAACGGGTTCTAATATGGAGACCCTCACGCCCGTAGTCTTGGGTGACTTCTGGGCATTTCATGGGTTTTGGCTGGGCCGCTTGTGAAAATTCGTCTTGGCGAGCTGACGCTCGACGCGGACACCCGGCAGCTTATCGGCGCCGAGGGGGAGGTCCATCTCTCGCCGAAGGCCTTCGAGCTTCTGCGAATCCTGGTGGATCGTCGACCACGCGCGCTCTCGAAGAACGAGCTGCACGAGCTTCTGTGGCCCGCAACATTCGTCTCGGAAGCCAATCTCGCCAGCCTCGTAGCAGAGGTCCGTGAGGCGCTTAATGACGATGCGCGTCAGCCGAGGTTCGTCAGGACCGCCCATCGGTTCGGGTATGCCTTTATGGGAGAGGCGACCGCGGTTCCCGAATCTGCACCATCCAACGGGGCAGTCCACTTCTGCTGGCTGTTGAAAGACGGCCGACGGTTACCGCTGCGAACCGGCGAGAACATCCTCGGGCGAGACGACGATGCCATCCAGATCGACTCGCCAACGGTGTCCCGCCGTCACGCACGTATCGTGATTACCGGTGCAGAAGCGCTGCTCGAAGATCTCGGAAGTAAAAACGGAACGTTCGTCCAAGGTGAGCCGGTTTCCGCGCCCGTTCGTCTCGCCGACGGCGATGAGATTCGGACCGGGTCCATCGTGCTTCGCTTCCGAATGATTCTGCCAAAAGGGGCGACGGCAACGTGGAGCGGAGAGGAGCGATCGTGAGGTGGTTATCGCCGCAACGCCGCCGGCCAGTTCAGTACGACTGTGACGCGAGATGATGAGGGCTCACCCGCGGGAATGCTCACCAGGAATCGCGCACCGTCTGGCGTCACGTCGTAGACGACGTTTCTTCCTCGGTCGCGTGCTGCCGGCGTCTGCCCGATCGTAAAAAGCTGCTTCGGTGTGCCGGCGACGAAGCTCGAGGCACCCTTGACTGCAACCGCCATCACCGAACGGTTGTCGGCGGCCGCATAGAACAGCTCGCGTCCATCAGCCCGCCACCGCGGTGTGCTGCCTCCGCCGACAGAGATCCGTGTTTTGTTGCCCGGCTGCGCCAAGGGCGCGACGTAGACTTCCGGAGACCCTGACTCAGTAGAGGCGAACGCCACCCATTTCGAGTCGGGCGAGAACTGCCCACCCCACTCGTCGAACCGCTCGCTCGCAAAGGCAATTGGCTTGCGGTCCCCCGAGAGCGGCATGAGCCAGAGGTCCGAGCCCGTTTGGCGGGATCCTCTGTAGTACGAGATCCAGTGCCCGTCGCGTGACCAGTCCTCCGGCGAGAGCGGAGTTGTCGACCCGGGCTCGACGAGGACCGCTTCTTGTGCTCCGGTACCGATATCTCTTGCATAGAGGCTTGGCGTGCCACCGTCCGGGAGTTCGGATCTGAACAGGATCCGTCGCCCGTCTGGCGACCAGACAGCCTGGCTCTGATTGGTCAGGTCCGTCGTGACCCGCACCGGCGCACCCCGCGTCGTATCGTAGATCCAGATGTCCGCCGTCCCTATCCGGGGGTCGGTGACGTCGACAGCCGCTCGCTGTCCATCCGGCGAAATCCGGATAGAGCCCACGTTTTGCGCCTGCCAAGTCGAATCGGACGCGGCTCCGCCTCGGTCGTACCACACCAGCGAGAACGGCGTGCGGTTGCCAAGATACGCGAGGACGTCGGTGCTGGATGTGGTGAACGCCCCATTGCCAAGCGTCCGATAATACCCGACCTCGTCGGCGACTTGGACCGGCTCACCGGTGAGCAGGAGCTTCGTCGTATCGAACGCTTGCGCCAGGAGGGCACCATTCTGGACAAACAGCAGGTGACCGGGTGGTGCGAATACGGCGCGCGAATGCATCTGCGCTACCAGGGTGAGCTCGGACGAATCGAGCGACGCGGCATACAAATGAGGCGTCCCTTGCACACCGTCGGCGTTCACCAGCATGGCCATGTAGAGAAAATGTCGCCCGTCCGGCAGGAACGCCGGCCATAAGTGACTCAGCTCGCGCTTTGCGCGATCGACTTGAGTGACGCGGGTCGGCGCGCCGCCCTCTGCGGCGACTCGAAAGATGCCCTCGCGGGTTTGTGTGAACAAGATGGTACCGCCAGGTCCCCAGACCGGAGCGCCCTCCACTTGCGCCGCGCAGATGGTGCGCGCAGGTCCGCCGGCGACATCGACCTTTTTCAGCTCCCCGTCGGCCGACGAGAAGAACCCGAGAAAGTGGCTATCCGGCGACCAGAATGGTGACACTGCACCCTCGGTGCCGGGCACCGGTTCGCTCGTGACCGAATCGAGCGATCGCACCCAGATCTGCGTGGTTCCCTCGCGGGCCGCCACCATAGCAAGGCGTCGCCCATCGGGTGAGATGGCAATACGTGTGCGGTTCTCGGCGATCCCAATCGTGGTGCCAGGCGGCGCCGGCACCACGAAACGCGTCGGCTCTCCGCGCGGGCTGCGCGACGGAAGGAGTGCGAGAAGTGCAGCCACGACGACGGCACCGATTGCCACTGTCCAGGCCACCGCTTCGCGCGTCCGAATCTTGCGCCATGCCGAACCAACCGGCGAGGTCGACCGGCGGCCCTTGACGACCCACTCGAGCTCCAACAGGAGGTCTCGCGCCGTTTGCCACCGCGCATCCGGGCTCTTCGCGAGGCACCGTTCGACGACATGATCGAGCGCGAAGAATGGGCTGTCCGCGTCAATCGCAGTATGTGCAGCGGAGATTGGTTCCGGCTGGTCGGTCAGGATCGACGCGATCAAGCTCGCCTGACTCTCGCCATCAAACGCTTTGCGGCCCGTGGCCATCTCGTACAGCAGTGTCCCGAACGCAAAGATGTCGGTTCGTGCATCCGAGGTGTGTCCTTCGAGCTGCTCTGGCGCCATGTACTGAAACGTGCCGATCATCGTGCCTTCGGCCGTCAGCTGGCGGTGTTCGAACGACAGCGTCGATGTGGGGACACCAGAGGCCGCAAGCAATGGACCTTTCGCGAGACCGAAGTCGAGCAGCTTCGCTCCCGAGGCGGTGAGCATCACGTTGCTCGGCTTGACGTCCCGATGGATGATCTGTTCTCGGTGCGCATGATCGAGCGCGCCGGCGATCTCCAGCGCGTGGCGCAAGACCTCGTTCAGCGGCAACGGCCCGCGCGTCAGGCGGTCGTCGAGCGTTTCCCCCTCGAGATACTCCATCACCAGGAACGCGCGACCGTCCTGGTCGCCGACGTCGAAGAGCGTGCAGATGTGCGGGTGGTTCAACGACGAGATGGCGCGCGCTTCCGTCTCGAATCGCGCGCGACGGTCGGACCGCTCCGCGAACTCGGCATGGAGCAGCTTGATGGCCACCGGCCGATCGAGCCGTGTATCGCGAGCTGCGTAGACTTCGCCCATCCCGCCGACACCTATCAGCGACAGAACTTCGTACGGGCCGAGTCTTGATCCGGCCGGCAAACTCACATTGCCTGCCCCTCCGGCATGGATTACCCATGGAACTCCCAGGGCTCTCCAAAGATTTGCCGCCTTGGACCCCCTTATCTTAAGCGCAAGAAGCTTGAGCACGGGCAGGACAGAGAGTGCTGCCCTCCTGGCTTCTCCAGGGTGGCGCCACGCGTCCGTGCCCTTGGCCGGGCCGACCGAAGGCTAGCGATTCAAACGCACGAAACGAAGGAGAGGATCCTCATGGATGTCACATTGAACGGCGTCAGGTGCCTGCGAGCCCGACTCGCGATCGCAGGGTTGCTGTTGCTTGCTCCAGGATTGGTGACAGCGAACGATCTCTGCGGTGCCACGATCCTGGCGGATCTGAAGCTGGATGAGGATCTCTCGTGTGCCGGAGACGGACTCATCGTGGGCGCCGATGGCATCAAGATCAACCTCAACGGCCACGCGATTGCCGGATCTGGATCTGGGATCGGAGTCACGTTGCGGGCGCGACGGGACGTCGTCGTGCACGGCGGTAGCATCACGGATTTCGTGACGGGCATCTTCATCTCGAACTCCACCGGGATTGCCGTCAAGGAGAATCGATTTACCAGAAACCGCGAGGCCGTGTTCCTCATAGCGTCGAGTGGGAATGTCGTCAAAGCGAACGTCGCGTGGCAGAACCAGTTGAGAGGAATAATGATTCGGCCGAACGCGAGCGGTGTCACCTCCACCCAGAACCTGGTCATTGAAAACACGCTCACGGGCAATCCGAGCGGCATCCTCCTCTTCGCTCAGCCGGGGAACATCCTCAAGGAAAACATGATTGCCGAGAGTACCGTCGCAGGGATCGACCTCACTGGCGGTGGCGCGTCGGGGAATCTGATCAAGGAAAACATCCTGACGGCAAATGCCGCTGGCATCAAATTCGGCGCTGGCTGGACCGGGAACAAGGTCATTGAGAACGCGCTGCAGATGAACACGTGCGGGATCCAGGGCACGGTGGACGGCAACACGTTCAAGGAGAATGTGTTCACAGGGAATGGTTCCGATTCGTGCTTCTAGCGGTGAGGCGACCGGCCAGGCCGGTCGCCCCCTGCGCCCTCGGCCACCCGCTTCCGGACATTCTCCCGAGATCACCCAGTGATCGTCGACAGTTCAGTGGAGGCGAGAGATCTCGCTCAGCTCAACGTGACTGGTGCCCGCGAATTGGCGAGCGTGCCGAACGCGCCTTCGCAGTCTGTCGACCGCACCAACCTGAAACGCTGATTCGTTACGAAGGCAGCGGTTCGGGAGACCGCTGTACGGCGAGAACGACGACCAAGCGCGGGTTCAAATCGTGTCCGCATGATCGCAGCGCCGCAACTGTTGTAGCGATTGAGCTTGTATTGAAGGGATTTGCGGGGGCGGGATTTGAACCCGCGACCTTTGGGTTATGAGCCCAACGAGCTACCGGACTGCTCCACCCCGCGTCACCTGAGAGGAACCCTAATGCTAGCATAGCAACTCGCCATAGCTTCGACGCCGCCCGCATCACTCCCAACCTACGCCGACATCGAAGACGCGGCACGGCAGATCGCCGGCGTCGCGCATCCGCACGCCCGTCGCCACCTCGCGCACCATCAACGCTCGCACCGGCGCCGAGGTGTTCTTCAAGTGCGAGAACCTCCAGCGCGCAGGCGCCTTCAAGTTCCGCGGCGCGTACAACGCGCTGTCGCGGCTCTGCCGCCGACGAACGCCGCCGCGGCGTCGTCACCTTCTCGTCCGGCAACCACGCGCAGGCCATCGCGCTGGCCGGACAGCTCCTCGACATCCCGCGCGTCATCGTCATGCCGTCCGACGCGCCCGCCGTCAAACGCGCCGCCACGAAGGACTACGGCGCCGAAGTGGTCCTCTACGACCGCGAACGGCGAAGACCGCGAAGCCATCGGCCGCAGACTGGCCGACGAGCGCGGCCTCACGCTGATTCCTCCGTACGACCACCCACACATCATCGCCGGCCAGGGCACCGCCGCCCGCGAGCTCATCGAGGAAGTCGGGACCGCTCGACGTCCTGCTCGTGCCCTGCGGCGGCGGCGGACTGCTCTCGGGATCGGCACTCGCCGCGAACGCGCTTGGCCCCGGCCTGCCGCGTGATCGGCGTCGAGCCCGCGGCCGGCGACGATGCGACGCGATCGTTTCGGACGAGGACGCTGCAGACGTGTCGACGAATCCGAAGACCGTCGCCGACGGCGCGCGGACACCGTCGCTCGGCACGCTGACGTTCCCGCTCGTGCTGGAGCACGTGAGCGACATGACGACCGTCGACGATCGCGCGCTGCTGCGGACGATGTTCTACCTGTGGGAGCGGCTGAAGCTCGTCGTCGAACCGACCGGCGCGCTGGGCGCGGCCGCAGCGCTGCTGGAGACAGATATCGCCAAAGGCGCCACGCGCGTCGGCGTGATCCTGAGCGGCGGCAACGTGGACTTCTCGCAGGTTGATACCTGGAGGCGCCTGCTATGAGACGCACGAGCGTCCTCGTCGGCGTGCTCGTGTCGTTGGCGCTTGCCATCGTGATGAGCGCGCAACGTGAGGAGACCAGTTCTCCACGCGCGACGGCCCCGCTCACGATCCTGCAGCTCAACGACGTGTACTCGACCGCCCCCATCGATAGTCCCGCGAGTCCAGGCGGCGTCGGCGGACTCGCACGCGTCGCGACGCTCAAACGACAGATCGCGGCGCAGGGGCGCACTCCGTTCCTCATGCTCGCGGGCGACTTCCTGTCCTCGTCGGTCGCGTCCAGCGTCTTCAAGGGCGAGCAGATGATCGCCACGCTCAACGCGCCGGTCTCGACCTGGCGACACTCGGCAATCACGAGTTCGACTTCGGCATCGATCTCCTCCTCCAGCGCATGGGCGAAGCCAAGTGGCAGTGGGTCGTGTCGAACGTCCTGGACATCGCCACCGGGAAGCCCATCGGCGGCGCAGCGCCCTATGTCGTGCGGACGTTCGGCGCTCTCAAAGTCGGCTTCATCGGGCTGTGCCTCATCACGGAGGACATCAGCCGCGACAAGCTGACGCGTATCCGTCTCGTCGATCCGCTCGAGGCAGCCGCAACCTACCTTCCCATGCTGAAGACCGAACGCGCGGACGTCATCGTCGCGTTGACGCACCTCACGTTTGCCGACGACCGGGCGCTGGCGGAACGCTTCCCCGAGATCGACCTCATCGTCGGTGGACACGAGCACTTCCCGATCACAGCCTCGGAGAACCGGACGTTCATCAGCAAGGCCGGATCGGATGCGAAGTTCGTCGCGCGAATCGACGTCAATCGGCGAGCGTCAGGATCGATCGACCGCTTCTATGAGCTCATCCCGATCACTGCCGCCTTGCCGGACGATGCACGGACGGCGGCCATTGCCAAGTCCTATGCCGACAGGATGAGTGCGGAACTCGAGGCTATCGTCGGCAGGACTCGCGTGCCGCTCGACGGCATCACGATACACCTTCGCGCTTCCGAGACAAACCTGGGCAATCTGGTCGCAGACGCCATCCGTGCCAATGCCGGCGCGGACATCGCCATCACCAACGCAGGCGCCATCCGCGGTGATCGCATCTTCGGACCGGGGCCCCTCACTCGTCGCACGCTCATTGAGATCCATCCCTTCGGCAACGTCGTGTGCAAAGTCGCGGTAACCGGTCGCGTCGTGCTCGATGCCCTCAATGCGGGAGTTGCCGCACTTCCGGCAGCGGCTGGACGGTTTCCGCAGGTGTCAGGGTTGACCATGCGAATCGACCCGCGGGCGCTCCCCGGCGCCCGGGTCAGCAACGTGAGGATCCAGGGCGAACCGTTCGACGCGGCACGAACGTACACCGTCGCGCTGCCGGACTTTGCCCTGCTGGGCGGCGATGGATACAGCATGTTCGAAGGTCAGCGCGTGCTGATCGGACCGGAGTCTGGAGATTCGCTGATGGTCGCGCTCGAGAAGTATCTTGCGGCAACTCCTGACGTCGCACCGGAAGTCGAGGGTCGAATTGTCATCGCGCCGTAGCCGCCGGCCGCTCCTCAACGAGCGCTGCCTTGCCAACCCGGACCGGATCGCCACGGGAACACCCTCGCGAGCGGCGGGCGCCCCGTTCTCGGCCACCGCATTCACGTTGATTTCCTAGCGTCGCTACGTGCGCAGTGTGGAAGGCTGGGCGCGTGCCGGAACCGGCTTACGGGCGTGCACGCGTGCCCAGACGAAGCGGAACAGCAACAGCAGACCGACGATGACGGCGTAGTTGCGGGGGCGGGTGACGTCGGCCTTTACCAGCCACCAGTAGTGCAGCACGCCAAGCGTGCCCGAGACATACACCAACCGGTGCAGCGCCTGCCAGCGCTTCCCTCCCAGGCGGCGAATCATCCCCGCCGTCGACGTGACGGCCAGCGGCAACATGAGCACGAGCGCTGTGAAACCGACCGTGATGAACGGGCGCTTGTACACGTCCTCCCAGATCGCCGCCGCGAGGCGCGTTGCGGTGTCCCGGGACACGACGCCCTCTGGAAAATCGATCAGGCCGAGGAGCCGATCGGCGATCGAGTAGATGAGAAAGTGGAGTGAGCCGTAGAAGAATGCGAAGAGGCCCGTCATACGCCGGAAGCGAATCGCGCCGTTCCAACCGGTGATCCGTCGCAGAGGTGTGAGGGCGAGCGTGATGCAGAGGAACCGCAGCGTCCAGACACCCGTCTCGTTCGTGATGTCCGACAGCGGGTTCGGACTCAGGCTGCCGGGCGGGTTCCAGTACCCGAACATCCCACCGAGCGCCCACACCAACCACGCCGCAGGTCCGAGGCTCGCGAGAAAGACACCGGGCTTCAGAATCCAACGGATGGTCTGATTGGAGGTCACAGTTCAGAGGCTGTCAACTGCCGGCTATCGGACGTCAGCCATCGGCTGTCAGCTGGCGGCTTTCAGCTGGAACATCAAAACGCCCGACCTGAAGGTCGGGCCTACGATCCGCAACGCCCGACCTGAAGGTCGGGCCTACGATCCGCACGCTCGACCTGAAGGTCGGGCCTACGATCTGCACGCTCGACCTGAAGGTCAGGCCCACGATCCGCACGCCCAACCTGAAGGTTCGGGCCTACGATCTGCACGCTCGACCTGAAGGTCGGGCCTACGATCCTTCGGGCCTGCGATCCGCTGCTGACCGCTCCACTAGTAGTACTTAATGAGATCCATCCCCTCGTAGAGACTCGCCACCTGATCGGCGTAGCCGTTGAAGAGCCGTGTGCGTCGCTGAAGAAACTCGCCGATGCGGCGTTCAGACGCCTGGCTCCACCGCGGATGATCCTTCTGCGGATTCACGTTGGAGTAGAAGCCGTACTCCTGCGGCGCTGACGTATTCCACGCCGTGGCCGGCTGCTTCTCCGTGAAGCGAATCTTCACGATCGACTTGACGCTCTTGAAGCCGTACTTCCACGGTACGACGAGGCGGATCGGTGCACCGTTCTGGTTCGGCAGGACCTCACCGTACAGCCCCACCGAGAGAATGGCGAGCGGGTGCATCGCTTCATCCATCCGCAACCCTTCCGTGTATGGCCAGCTGAGCACCGGCACGCGGACGCCCGGCATCTGGGTCGAGTCGGCAAGCGTCGTAAATTCCACGAACTTCGCCTTCGACGTCGGCTCGCACTTCTTGATGAAGTCGGACAGCGGGAATCCGATCCAGGGAATCACCATCGACCAACGTTCCACACAGCGATGCCGGTAGACGCGATCCTCGAGCGCCTGCCCCTTCAGAATGTCCTCGAGTTGAAGGCGCGCTTTCTTATTGCATTCGCCGTCGACCACGACCGACCACGGCGACGGCTTGAGGGCCTTTGCAAGCATCGAGGGCGACTCTTTGTCGGTGCCGAACTCGTAGTAGTTGTTGTACGTGGTGATGTCGTCCCACGAGTTCACCTTTTCGTCAGTGACACTCAGCTTGCTGGCCTTCACCCCCTCGAGCTTCCGCCCGTGCGGTGCGGGCAGCCCGGCAGCATCGAGCATCTGGCTCGTACCGGCCAGCACCCCGAAGCCAGCGGCAGCGGCCGCCGTCGCGCTCATGAACTCGCGACGATTGAGGTACAGCTTCTTGTCAGTAATCTCGGAACTCGGGATATCGGACGGGCGTTTGATCAGCATAAAGACCTGTCCATTGGACGCCTGGGGTCCGCCATCGGTTACCGGGCGCTGAAACGCCTCTCATTATAGGCCTTGGGGGCGTCAGGTGTCCCCCCAGGGCCCGGACACCCGTACGCATGTGCTAGGCTGGCCGGCATGCCCAAGCGTAATGCCACCGCGCCAGAGGGCACCTCGTCGGCGGACTTGCTATCGCTTGCCGTGCATGAATTCCGCACGCCGCTGTCAGTCCTGACCGGATACCTGCGCATGCTCATGCAGGAGGTCGATCCACCCTACAGTCCGCGGCAGGCGAAGATGATTGCGGAGGCCGACAAGTCGTGCGCGCGCATCGGAGAGCTGGTTGCCGAGCTCAGCGAGTTGTCACAACTCGAGATGGGCACGGCCGCGTTCCAGGCGCAAGAGTTCGATCTATTCCGCGCGCTCTCGGACGCCGCAGCGAGCGTGCACGAGGGCGCGGATCGCGAAGTCGTTCTGCAGGTGCGGGGCGAATCGAGTGGCGCCCCCATTCGCGGAGACCGGGCGCGCATTCGTGACGCCCTGGCCACCTGCCTCCGTGCCACCCTTCGCGAGCAACCCACCGCGACCACCGTCGTTGTCGATCGTCGGCTCGAGAGGGCCACCGCCGCGATCGTGATAGCCGAGGAACGCACCGCCGAGAACGCACACAGCACGCCCGAGTCGGCGCTCAACGAGCGACGCGGCGGGCTTGGTTTGATGCTCCCGATCGCACGGCGCGTCATCGAAGCACACGGCGGCCGCGTCTGGTCCGCGGGCCCGCCCGGTCCCGGGGCAGCCATCATCATCTCGTTGCCGCTTACCCAGCGTGACAAACGGTGACCTTGCGAAGCGTCTTCGATGAATCTGTACGACCAGTCACAACGTACACCGCGGAGGTCGCAGAGCACGCAGAGGATCTTGGCTGATGATTTCTCCGCGATCTCAGCGCCCTCTGCGGTGATCGTTGTGATCTGCCGCTACTGAATCAGCAAGGACAACTCGACGTCTCTCCTCTCGTGTCGGCCACTACCGCACGTCCCGCCACGAGCGCCCGGACGCGATCTGCCGTTCGAAGCACGCCCGCGCGTCCGCGTAGGCCGTGCTCAGCGTTCCCGCCGATATCGGATGCTGCAGCTCGGCGTCCTCCGGGCAGGAGGACCGCGCAAGACTGGGGAGTGTCCCCATCTGGCCGTCCCCGTAGTACAGAGCCGCGCCTTCTCGCACCCACGCCGGGCGTCGGGCCAGCTCGTTGTCGATCAGCAGATGAACCATCTGCCGGCGCAGCATCCGCTCCAGCACACCCCGATCGCGGAGCGGTGCGAGCGGCGGAAGGTGAACCTCGTTATTCACGACGGCGCCCGACGTAAACCAGGGTCGTCCGGTCGCGCGCTCGTAGGCGCCCGTCGTCGGGTGAATGCGAAACGCGAGGCGTGGAGGCGCCGGCACACCCAGCGCGGTCGCCAGCAGGTCCCGCTCGCGCGCTGCAAGCGCCAGCATCATGTCACGCTCGCCTTCATCACCCTCTGGCAGCGAAATCATCACGCCGCCAGCCGTCGTTATTGCGGGGACCGCCCGGGTCACCGGGGTCGCCGGAGGGACAGTTCGGGACGCAGCGCCTGTGGATGCCCCAGGAAACAGAACGGGTGACGGGGCCGCAGGGACGAGTGAGGGGCGAGGCGCGACGGATCCAAGGTCGAGCCCCGGATAGTAGCGATTCAGAATTGCGGTGGCGCTCTCGCCAGCCGCCGCGAGCTTGGCCGATCCGATCACGCACATGCCCACGCCATGGCCAGAACCGCGGCCGTCCATGCGATAGACATCGCCGATGCGTCGCAACTCGAACCGAGCGCTCCTGATGTACTGCCATCCGAGAGTCCGCCCGACCGCGGCGCGGAGATCCTGACCGGAGATCTCTGACGGGGTGAGACCGTCCAGCCTGAGCGTTCCGACGCGCCCCGAGCTGTTGCGAGTGGCGATAGCCATGCTGCGAAGCGACCCGCGAAAACCTGTCGCCGCGAACGCCCGCTGAAGGTCAGAAGAGGCGAGCTCCGCCGTCCACACGGGTCCTCCACCACAGCCATCATCCGGACGTGATGGCAAGTACGGCAGGTCCTCCGCGTCCGGCCAGACCGCCGACGGAATCTCCGTGCGCCCCCCGCACGATGCACTGTAGAAAATCGTCGCCGGCGCGTTGTGATAGAGCAGCACCTGCCCGCTTGTTGCGTGCGCCGCCCGCTCGGAGGTCGGTGTCGCGGCGCGCATCACCTGACAATGGGTCTGGTCGCAGAGGTCAAAACCGTCGGCGCGATGCCGTCCGAGGTTGGCTTCGGTGTAGGTCCGCACGGCAATGGCAAGCGCGTCCATGGCCGCCGGCGCGCTCCCGGGCAACGCCTCGCCCGTGAGCACGCGCGCGACGTACTCTTCGAGAGGCATCGTCTCGACGTCGTAGCCGCCGCCGTGCTGAACCCCGATGCGGACTGCGGACGTCTCTCCAGCTGCCCCATCGGGCCCACGGGCCTTGCCTGCCCTTCCGGCCAGCGTGGATGTCAGCACGACCGCCACGCCGAGGACAAGAGCCACGACCCTCATTCGACCAGCCCCAGAAAGGCTTCCATGTCGTTCCAAGTCTGCGGAAGGCTCGCGATCAACAGAAACATAGAATTTCCCCGTAGCGAGCACTGCCAGTGTACCACCTTGGTCGCCTTCGACGTGACCGCAACGCCCCTGGTGATAGACGTTCCATCGGCGATCGAGACCTCACAACAGCGTCTGGCACCCCGGACGGCAGCGGCACGCAATCAGGGCTTCGCCGTCGGTGTGGTAGTTGTAGGTGAGCTCCTCATGCCTCCGAATCGTCCGCGACGCGCGAATCCAGATGATGCCGTCCTTGATGTCGATATAGCAGTTGGGCCGGCACGAGTGGTTGATGAAACGCGCATCGTTGCCGCCCACACCCGCGTCGATCACGGTCCGATTGGTGAGCTTGAAGCACCAGATGTGGCCATGCTTGATGTAGCCGCGTTCGCGCTTGAGGCTCTCCTGATTCGAAATCTTCTCCCCAGCGTAGTGGATGATGCGCGTGTTTTTCGTAATGGTCTTGGTGGCGTAGACACCCCACCCATGGATGCGCGATTGTCGTCTCCTAATCACGTTCCTAAGATACACGGCCAACTGATATAGTTGCATGATGCCGGCCGTCAGCGGAATCTTCTCAGCCTGGGGCCGCATCCTGACGGGTGTCGTGCCCTCGATGTCGATCGAGATCACCCGGGAATGCCCTCTCCATTGTCCCGGCTGCTACGCCTACGGGGAGGATCACCTCGGGGGTGATCTGACTCTCCGTCAAGTGAGGGACTTCAAGGGCCAGGAACTCGTCGAGGGCGTCCTCGCCCTGGTCGACAAGCACCGACCGCTTCACCTGTCGATTGTGGGCGGCGAACCGCTCGTGCGCTACCGCGAGCTGGACATTCTGCTGCCCATGCTCTCGGCCAGGGGGATTCACACGCAAGTGGTCACCAGCGCGGTGCGCGAGATTCCACGGGCCTGGGCCACGATTCCACGCGTGTCGATCACGGTGTCAGTGGACGGACTCCAGCCCGAGCATGATGCCCGCCGGACGCCCGCCACCTACGACCGGATCATGAAGCACATCGCCGGGCATCGGATAACCGTCCACTGCACCGTCACGCGGCAACAGGTCAATCGCCCCGGGTATCTCGAAGAGTTCCTCAAGATCTGGTCCGATAAGCCCGAGACGCGCAAGATCTGGATGAGTCTCTACACGCCGCAGATTGGCGAGGTGTCGGAGGAACGACTGAGGCCGGCCGATCGCCAGCGCGTCGTGTCCGACCTGATGGCGCTGCAACTGCGCTATCCGAAACTCGAAGCCCCCAAGGGCCTGCTGGAGGTGTACGCGACGCCGCCGACATCGCCTGAGGAGTGCATCTTTTCTCGAACGACGACGACCATCTCGGCCGATCTCTCGACGCGGATCACGCCCTGTCAGTTCGGCGGTTCACCGGACTGTTCGAACTGTGGCTGCGTCGCCTCCGCGGGCCTCGCGGCGCTCGGGCGCCATCGCGTCTTCGGCTTCGTACCGGTCGGTTCCATCTTAAAGAGCTCGCTCAAGATCGGCGAAAAGGTCAAACGCCTCCGCCCCGCCGAGGCATAGAGAGACACCACAGAAATCGCGGAATTCGCAGGGAGCATGGACTGGCCCTGCGTGCTCTGCGAATTCTGCGGGTGATCGCGTCGTTATCGTCCGCTCAAGCGGATTCTCAGTCCCACGGTCACCAGGCGAGGCGATCCGATGGTCGTCGGCGCCGTCTGCACGATGTACTCCTGGTCCAGGAGGTTCTGGACGCCAAAGAACGCATCGAAGTTGCGCACAATGGTGCGCGACACGGTGAAGTCGAGAAGGGCGTACGCGGGCAGGCCGGGTTCGCTTTCGCCAGGCACGGTCGCCAGGTTGGCTTCGTCGTCGAACTGGCGGCCAACGAGCTGAAGGGCGAGGCCGAGGTTCGACGTACTTCGCGTTGGCATACGACACCTGCACCGAACCGCGGTGCTTCGGCACTTGTGCGAGGTACTTGCCGACAAGGCTCGGATCGCTCGGGTTCTCCGTCACCTTCGCCTGGTTGTAGAGATAGGCGCCCGATACCTTCACCCACTCCCCGATTCGTGATTCCGCGTCCATCTGGATTCCCTGGATCTTGGTGCGTCCAAGGTTTGTCCGCTGGAGCGTGACCAGGGCTGCGGTAGAGGAAAGAACGACGGTGGAGACGGGATCCGCCATGCGATTGTCGTACCACGTCGCGCGCGCGAACACGTTGCCGGGAAGGGTCGCGCTGACTCCTGCCTCGCCGCCCTTCAGATGCTCGGGGCCCAGATCGTTGTTGGCGAGCGTCAAGCGCCTGGGGTTCGCACCAATGCTGAACTGCCGGTAGAGCTCGTTGAGCGTGGGCGCGCGAAATCCCCCGTTCATGTCGCCCCACACGCTCACGCGGTTCGTCAGGCGATAGAGGGCCGCCACGCGCGGACTGGCCGCGGTGTCGTCACGTTCGGGAAGTGTTGGTGTGTCGCCGACATCTGGCAAACCCGTCGACGCCAGCGTGAGCCGATTGTGGCCGTCGAAGTTCCTCCAGTGATCGATCCGCGCGCTCAGGGTCAGCGTCAGGCGCGGCGTTGGCGTGAAGACATCCTGCGCGAAAGCGCCGACGCTGGTCTGCTGTCCACCGGAGTTGCGCTTGGTGATCACCGTTGTTCCAAAGGTCGGGTCCATGTTGTCTTCGAGGCTGTCGCCCTTCACCCACCGCCAGTCGGTGCCGGCGGTGAAATAGTTCTTCGTGCGAACGGCCTTGGACCACTGCACCATGCCGCCGGTGTTCTTGATCGGCACCCTTTGATCGACCGTGACCCGGCCACCGGCCCGAGGGACCCCCGCGACGGTGGAGATCGCCAGAAAGTTCTGATGGTAGTCCTCGTCGTCGTAAAACAGGGTTGCCTGAAGGTCGCTTTGATCCGGCAGCAGGATTCGCACCCCGCCATTGAATGATTTCCAGATGGTGTCATTCGTCTCGTGAGTACCGTTGTTGTTTCCGACCGGGGTGCCGTCGGCGGTCGCGACCTTGGCATTCTCCCGTTTCTCAGAGAAGTAGCCGGTGCGAAGAAACGTCCTTACGCTGGCCGTCGGGCTGTAATCGACCTTGACGTTGTAGTTCATGAAATCCACGGCGGCATTGATGTCGACGGGGCCCTGCTCGTTGGCAATGACCTGCTTGAACCCGTCGGTGTTGAAGACGCTGCCATTGACAGCGATTCCCACCTTGCCCCAGACGTCGCTTCCGAAGAAATCGAGCTTGGGACTGGTCCGGTTACCGAATTGCGGCCTGAGCTCGAAGGTTCTCTTCGTCGGCCGCCGGCTGACGATATTGATGACGCCGCCCATCGCGTAGTTGCCGTACAGGCTGGAGCTCGAACCGTTCACAATTTCGATCCGATCCACGTCTTCGAGCGGCACGCGCGTCCAAAACACATACCCGCCAAAAGGATCGTTGAACGGCACATTGTCCGTGAGCACCAGCGTGCGGCTGACGCCACTCGGGCCGATGCCGCGCAGCGATACGCCCTGCGCGGTTGGGTTGGCGGAGATGGCGCTCGTCCGGCGGAACAGGCTGAAGGTCGGCACCTGTCTCAGCACGTCGTCCGCGATCACGGCAGGAGACTGGCTGATCTGCTCGCGGTCGATCACGTTGACGCTTGCCGGCACACTACCCAGCTGCTGCTCCACGCGCGTCGGCGTCACGCTCACGGCCTCGCCCATCCTCGGCAGGGCCAGCACGACCTCGATGTTCTGCGAAGCCAGAAACCGTCTGCGTCGCCTCGGCAAAGCCTCCCGCGCGCACAATCAGCGTGACCTGTCCTTCGGGCGAACTCGGGAAGGAAAAACTGCCGTCCGGTCCCGTGACCGTTCGCTGCTCGGCGCCGGCACTGCGCATGATGACCGTTGCCCCGGACACGGCACCGCCTGTCGAATCCTTCACGATGCCGGTCACCGCCGGATCGGCAAGCGTCAGAGCAAACAGCAAAGCCCACAACATGAGAATGCACTCCTTCAGAATTGATGTCTCGTCAGCCGACGCGGGCGGACACGATCTGCCCTAAACTACAGGACACCGCCCACGAAATGTACGCGGCCGCGTGACATAATATACGAGCGTTCCTTTGCTGATTCCTCGCATAGACTTCTTTACGTGGCCGCTCCCATAGACAGCAACCGACGGCCAGCGGATTCACAGCCAGCACCCTGGGGCGAGCCTGAGGTCGATCTCGGCAGCGTCGCCTCGGAAGCTCCAGACATCCTGTTTGGCTCCAGGATGCTGCAGCGAATGCTCGCCGCGTTCACGTACCGAGACTTCCGCGTCCAGTGGTTCGGTGCCTGCACGTCGAGCATTGGCACGTGGATGCAGCTGGTCGCGCAGAACTGGCTCGTCTACGCTCTGACCGGTTCGGCCTTTTTTCTCGGGCTCGACGCGTTTCTCCAGCAACTGCCGATCATGCTCTTCACGCTCATCGGGGGCGTGCTGGCCGACCGGCGCGATCGCCGGCGGACGCTGCTGGCATCGCAGTACGTCCAGATGGCGACCTCCGCATCGCTGGCGCTCCTGATGTACTTCGGGGTCGTCCAGATCTGGCACATCCTGGTACTGTCCACGGTCACGGGCCTGGCGCAGGCATTCGGCGGCCCGGCGTACCAGTCACTCGTCCCGTCGCTCGTCGACAAGAAAGATCTTCCGAACGCGGTGGCGCTCAATTCCATCCAGTTCAACATCGCACGCGTGCTCGGCCCGCTGCTGTTCAGCGCGATCCTGGCTGCCTTCATGAAGTCGGGCTACAACGAACCGCAGGCCATGAACGCCTGCTTCGCACTGAACGCGTTGTCGTTTCTCGTGGTGATCTACACGCTCCTTTCACTGCACGTGAAGCACATCCCGCCGGCGACGACCGGGAGCATGCGGAACGAGCTCGCAGGCGGCCTCTCGTACGTGCGCGATCACGGCACGCTCGTCGGACTCATCGTGCTCGCCGCAGCCACGACGTTCCTCGGCTTCTCGGTTCTGACGTTTCTGCCGGTGCTCGCGCGGCAGGTGTTTCATGAGGGCGCCGACACTTACAGCCATCTCATGGCATTCTCTGGGGCAGGATCGATCCTGGGCGCGCTGGTCGTGGCATGGCTGGGCCGCTACCGGCGGATGGGGCTGACGTCGCTGGTGATGCAGGTGGCGTACGGCGCCTTGATCTTCGCGTTTGCAACGTCACGTCTGCTCTGGCTGAGCGAACTGCTCCTGTTCCTCACCGGCGCCTCGCTCATGATGGTGTTCTCGTCGGTCACCTCGCTCGTGCAGCTCGGCGCGCCGGAGAGCATGCGCGGACGCGTGATGAGCATCTACATGGTCGCCTTCCGTGGCGGCATGCCACTCGGCAGCCTGGTGAGCGGGTACCTCGCGACCTTTCTCGGTGCGCCGACAGTCATCGGCATCAACGGCGTACTCCTCGTCGCGGTCGCTCTATACTTTCTCGTGCGCAGTCACGGAGTCAGGGACATCTGATCGATGCCCGTTCTGGAGATACTCACGAGCTCGGGATTCGGATCGCTGCTGGGGATGCGGCACGCGCTCGAACCCGACCACCTGGCGGCCGTGTCGACGCTCGTGAGCGACGAGCGCAGCACCATCAGAGCGGCGTGGCTCGGCTTGTGCTGGGGCGCGGGGCACACGCTCGCGCTGCTCATCGTTGGCGCCGTGCTGGTCGTGCTGCGGGCGGAACTCCCGGCGTCGGCGGCCACGACATTCGAGTTCGGCGTCGCGGTCATGCTCGTCGCGCTGGGGCTGCGCACCATCGCCCAGGCAGCACGCCATGGCATGGACGGGCCATCGTGGCTCCATCGCCACGGCTGGATAGTGCACCGACACGCCGGAGCCCAGCCGCACGTCCATATCGGGAAGTGGACGATGGCACGGCGGCCGCTCGTGATTGGCGCGATTCACGGCCTGGCTGGAAGCGGCGCGCTGACCGCGCTCGTGCTCGCCACGCTCCCCTCGACCGCCGCGCGCCTGGCCTACATGGCGCTGTTTGGAGTGGGGTCCGCGATGGGGATGGCTGCTCTATCGGGCCTGCTCGGCTGGCCTCTGGCCCGCCTCGGCGCCCATCACGTCGTCGCGCGGGGAGTGACGCTCATCGTCGGCTGTCTCTCGACCGCGCTCGGCGCGTTCTGGGGATACCGGCTGCTGTAAGAACACTGAAATTGCAGAGATTGCAGGATTGGATTCGCAGGATTGGGTTGCAGGCTCGCCGTCCTGCAATCCTGCAATCCTGCATACTCCTGCAATTCAACGATCAGACCTCTTACTTGGTACTCTCGTAGAGCGTGCTGGCTCCTCCGCCGACGGCTGCCCCGATGAGCGCGCCCTTCTTGCCGCCGATGAGCCCCCCTACGCCGGCGCCTGTCGCGGTCGAACCGCCGATCATGAGTACCGTCTTCGTCCAGTCGCGACGCGGCTCGACGGTCCGCGTGACCACTCGCTGGGGCGCGGAAACCTCACGCTGCAGGGCAACGGCCTGATGCTGCACGGCAGGAGCCTCGACGAATGTCTGGGCCGCTGGCCGATTGCCGTTGGCATAGGCGTACCGGACGGCATAAGGGTCGTAAGTGAGGCGCTCATCGTTCACCACGGGGCGCCCGTATGGATCCACACTCGGACTGTTGAATGCCGCCGCGCGCGGACTGAGCAAACCATACGCAATGAGAACGATGCCAACCGCAATCACGCTGAGAACGCCGGTGAGATATCTGGTCATGTGCTGCCTCCCTTCAATGGTGCAATGGTGACGCGTGAAAGAGGGAGCTCCAAGGCGGGTGCCACAATCCAACCTCCGGTTTCGGCCGCATTCCGCCACCTGGGCGGTCGAGCTGTCCTCGCTCCAGCTCAGGCACGTCCTCTAGAATGTGTAAAGCTGTGAACCTGTGAGCGCTCTGAACCCCGCACGCCTTGACTAGAGTCCTCGTCGTCGAAGACGACCGCGACATCGCGGATCTTGTCGCCCGCTATTTGTCGAAGGCCGGCTTCGCGGTCGAAACGGTTGCGTCCGGACGTGATGCGCTGAGTGCCATCGCCGAGCGGCCTCCTGACCTGCTCGTACTCGACCTGATGCTGCCTCAGATGGATGGGCTCGAGATCTGTCGTGCCGTGCGTGGCAACAACAACACATCTGGCATGCCGATCATCATGCTCACGGCCCGCGCCGAAGAGTCCGAGCGAATTGTCGGCCTGGAGCTCGGCGCCGACGATTACATCGCCAAGCCCTTCAGCCCCAACGAGCTAGTGGCCCGCGTCCGCGCGCTGTTGCGCCGGACGCAGCGTCCGGCCGCAACCATCGCGCCAGGGGCCTCGAGTGCCGGACTCAGTTACGGCCCCATCAAGGTGGACCCCGAACGCCACACCGTGTCAACCAACGACAAGGCGGTCACGCTGACCGCCAAGGAGTTTCTGTTGCTCGAGTACCTGCTGAAGCACCGGGGCCGTGTGTTGTCGCGTGACGTCCTGCTGACCGATGTCTGGGGCTACAAGTACACGGGAGGGACGCGAACCGTGGACGTCCACGTTCGGCGTCTGCGCGAAAAGCTGCCATCGCTCGCAGACGCCCTCGTCACCGTCAAGCAGTTCGGGTACAAGCTGCTGGAACAGTCGCCCGAGTGAAGTCTGCGGACCCAGCTGTCAGCTCTCGGCTGTCAGGTATCAACCTTCAGGCGAATGCCTTCCGCGGCGCAGGTCGGGGCGCTGTAAGCTGAAAGCGCGTCGCTGAAGACCGACAGCGGAGAGCTCCTGAAATGCGCCTGCAGACCAAGTTCTTCCTCGCCGCGTTGGCGGCGGCTACTCTCGCGCTCGCAGTCGCGGGCATCCGCTTCGCGACTTCCATGCGAGCTGAGACCAACGCGCGCATCGAGCAGACGCTCGTCGCGGAAGCGCGTCTGGCCGCCGAACTCCTGGAACAGGACGTTCAGCAGAATCCGAACGCGGGCGGCACTCGCGTCCAGGATCTTGACACCGAAGCCGATCGCCTGGGCGCGCTCGTCGGCGCGCGCGTCACCTTCATTGCACCCGATGGCCACGTCGTCGGCGATTCCGCCGAGCCGCTCGATCGGCTCGCAACGATGGAAAATCACGCCGCGCGGCCCGAAGTCGTTGCCGCCCGGACCACCGGACTGGGTCGGGCCCGGCGTTACAGCGCCACGCTCGACATCGACATGCTGTACATCGCCGTGCCGGTGCGCCACACTGCTATCGGCACTGTGCGGGTCGCGCTTCCGCTGACCGACGTCCGGTCTCAGCTCCGCACCGTCCTGACCGCCGTCCTGACAGCGCTGGGCCTCGCGCTCCTCGGCGGTGTCGCCATCGCTGCCATTTTCGCGGGACGCGTTGGTCGGCGTGTGCGCGCCATCGTCGGCGTGGCGGACCGCTACCGGCGCGGCGATCTTACGCCGGCGCGGCTCGACTACGGGGACGATGAACTGGGCACGGTCGCACGCACGCTGGACGACACGGTGCAGCAGCTCGGGCGGAAGCTCGAAGAGCTCGCGCGGGACCGCGCCCGGATGGAGGCCATCCTCGCCGGCATGGTCGAGGGGGTCATCGTCGTCGATCCGCAGGGACGGTTGCAGCTGGCGAATGAGGCCGCGCGTCACATGCTCCGACTCGAAGGCCTGGCGGTCGGACGTCACTACCTCGAGAGCATTCGGCATCCCGCAATTGCGGATCTCGTGGCCGCCGCGCTGGCCGGACGGACGCCAGAATCTGTACAACTGACGCCGCCTCGCGATCCCTCGCGCAGTGTCATGGCGCGCGCCGCTCCTGCGGCAAGCGACCGGGACGCATCAGAGGGCCCGGAAACGCACGGCGCCGTGCTGGTCCTGCACGACATCACCGAGCTCAAACGGGCCGATCAGATCCGGCGCGACTTCGTCGCCAACGTGTCGCACGAACTGCGCACGCCGCTGACCGCCATCCGCGGATACGTGGAGGCGCTGTCCGAAGGGGACACCAGCCCGCAGGAGCACCAGCGGTTTCTTGGAATCATCCTGAAGCAGTCGCTGCAGATGGAACGGCTCGTGAAGGATCTGCTCCGTCTCGCCCGCCTCGACGCCGGGCAGGAAACCCTCGACATCGTATCGTGCGACACCCGCGCCTTCCTCCAATCCGTCGTGGCCGACGTGCTGCCATCGCTGACCGCGCGACGCCAGAGCGCCGACATCGTCATCGCGGACGGCGTTGACAACATCCGCGTCGATCCCGCCAAGTTTCACGACGCGCTGAGAAACCTCGTCGCCAACGCCAGCACTTACGCGCCGGAGCAGAGCGTCATCACCATCGAAGCGGTCAGGGCGGCCGGTGAATTGGTGACGCTCTCCGTGTCTGACGAGGGACCGGGATTCCGGAGGAGGATCTGTCGCGCGTCTTCGAACGCTTCTATCGTGTGGACAAGTCTCGCGGACGCGATCCCGGCGGCACGGGCCTCGGGCTCGCTATCGTGAAACACCTGGTGGAACTGCACGGCGGCAGCGTCCGGGCGGAGAATCTGCCCGGAAGCGGGGCACGGTTCACGATCACGCTCGGGGTTGCCAGTTCAGATTAGATCCCACAGCGCCCCTACCGCAGGCCGGCGAAGTGCAGCACGATGTACGTCCCGGCGCCGATCGCGAACGCCGCGGGAATCGTCAGCACCCACGCCCAGACGATCTGACCGGCCACGCCCCAGCGCACCGCCGACAGCCGCCGCGTCGCGCCGACGCCGACGATCGGCGCCGGTGATCGCGTGCGTCGTGCTGACCGGCACGCCGGTCTGCGTCGCGATGAACAGCGACACCGCCGCGCCCGTCTCCGCCGCGAACCCGCCGACCGGCTGCAGCTTGGTGATCTTCGATCCCATCGTGTGGATGATGCGCCAGCCGCCGGCCAGCGTGCCGAGGCCGATCGCCGCGTGCGCCGCAAGCACGACCCAGAACGGGATCGTAGAACGTCTCGATGTAGCCGCGCGGCGAACAGCACGCCGGCGATGATGCCCATCGTCTTCTGCGCGTCGTTGGCGCCGTGGTTCAGGCTGAAGACCGCCGCCGACACCAGCTGCAGCCGCCGGAACCAGCGGTCCACGCGCGACGGGCGGCATCCACCGGAAGATCCAGTAGATCGCCGTCATCAGCGCGAGCCCGAGCGACCAGGCCGATGAGCGGCGACAGGACGATGAAGATGAGCGTCTTGGTCCAGCCGCCGGGGATGATCGCCGCGACACCCGGCCTTGGCGACCGCGGCGCCGGCGTAGCCGCCGATGAGCGCGTGCGACGAGCTCGTCGGCAGGCCGAAGTACCAGGTGATCAGGTCCCAGACGATCGCGCCGATCAGCCCGCCGAAGATGACGGCGAAGGTGACGATCTTGATGTCGATCATCCCGGAGCCGACGGTCTTCGCGACCGCCGTGCCGAAGGCGAAGGCGGCGACGAAGTTGAAGAACGCCGCCCAGATGACCGCCTTGCCCGGCGACAGCACGCGCGTCGACACGACGGTCGCGATCGAGTTCGCCGCGTCGTGAAAGCCGTTGATGTAGTCGAAGACCAGCGCGACGACGATGAGCCCGACGACGATGCAGGAACATCGGCGCGCTATCCGTGCTTGACCGATGACGCCTTCGAGCACGTTGGCGACGTCCTCGCAGCGATCGGTGGCGTCCTCGAGGAAGTCGAGCATCTCCTTCCACTTCATGACGAGCGATCGGATCGTGCTCCTCGTCGAACAGCCGGCTGACCGCCTGCTGGTGCATGCGGTCGGCTTCGTTCTCGAGCCGGTTGATCTCGACGGCGTGCGCGATCACGCCCTTGCGCTGCTCGAGCGCCTCGAGCGCCAGCCGCACCTGCTGCGTGCGACGCGGTGATGATGCGCGCCAGCTCGCGCGCGCCGAAGCGGACGCTCGTCGAGCCGGTAGAGCCGGACGAGCGTCGCCGACGCGTCGATGGCGTCCATCACGTCGTCGAGCGAGCGCGCCAGCGCGTGGATGTCTTCGCGATCGAGCGGCGTGACGAACGTGCGGTTCAGGCGCTGGATGATCTCGTGGGTCAGGAAGTCGCACTTGTGCTCGACTTCCTTGATCTCGTCGGCCTTGTCCCAGATCGGGATGCTCCGGCGCCAGCATCTCCTCGAGCAGCCGCGCGCCACGCTGCAGCTCGTCGGCCAGCGCCTGAAAGTCGGTGTAGAACTTCTCTTCGCGCGGAATCAGACGGAATGCCACCAAGCCCCCTATCGGTGCTGTCGGTACGCCGGGATGCCGACCGGCGGCAAAACCCTGGAATGTAGCAGATCCGTTTACACGGTCGTTACACACGCACGATGTCGCGGGTCCTTCCCCAGTCCACCAGTCCGGCCGGTGTACCATGCCGTGCATCATGCCCGTGAACAACGAGGTTCTGGCGCATCATTCTCGGCGGCGGACAGGGCACGCGCCTGTTCCCGCTCACGCAGCATCGCTCGAAGCCGGCCGTGCCGATCGGCGGCAAGTACCGGCTGATCGACATCCCGATCAGCAACTGCCTGCACGCCGACATCCGCCGGATCTTCGTGCTGACGCAGTTCAATTCGGCGTCGCTCAACCGCCACATCTCGCAGACCTATCGCATGGATCTCTTCAGCCAGGGGTTCGTCGAGATTCTCGCGGCCGAGCAGACGCCCGACAATCCGCACTGGTTCCAGGGCACGGCCGACGCCGTGCGACAGGCGGCGCGCCACTTCGTCCGCTACGACGCCGACTACTACCTGATTCTCGCCGGCGATCATCTGTACCGCATGGACTACGGCGAGCTGGTCGACGCGCACATCGATCGCAACGCCGACATCACGATCGCCGCGCAGCCGGTGACCGCGGCCGACGCCTCCGGCATGGGCATCTTCCGGTTCGATCGGCAGCGGCCAGATCGTCGCGTTCGAGGAGAAACCCGACGCCGATCGACTGGCCGAGATCGGCCAGAGCATCCCGGCAGGCGTCGATCTTCGCCGGCCATACGCCGGACAAGCCGTTCGTCGCGTCGATGGGCGTCTACGTGTTCTCGCGCGACGTGCTGCTCGACATGCTCGCGGCGGACCAGGCGAAGGACTTCGGCCGCGAGATCATTCCGTCGGCGCTCGGGCAGTACCGCGTGCAATGCGCACCTGTTCCGCGGCTACTGGGCCGACGTCGGCACGATCGAGTCCTTCTACGACGCCAACATCATGCTGACGCGGCCCGGCGCGCCGTTCAAGTTCTACGATCCGCAGCCGGCCGATCTACACGCACCCGCGGTTCCTGCCCGGGTCGCGCCTGAGCGACTGCACCGTGCGCGACGCCATCATCGCCGAAGGCTGCTTCCTCGATCGCTGCTCGATCGAGGACTCGGTCGTCGGCATCCGCACGCACATCCGGCAGGGCGCGTCCATCCGCGGATCGGTGCTGCTCGGCGCCGACTTCTACGAGGCCGACGGCGACGTCGCCGCGCACGGGCCGACTGCCCGCGCCTCGGCATCGGCCGCGACGTCGTGCTCGACCGCGTCATCGTGGACAAGAACGCGCGCATCGGCGACGGCGCGCGCCTGGTGAACGAGAACGGACGTTCAGGACGCCGACGGCGACGGCTACTTCATCCGCGAACGGCATCATCATCGTGCCGAAGGACGGCGTCATTCAGCCGGGGCTATCGGTGTAGCGAGTCCGCACCTGCGGCGCGGGAATGGCGCTAGCGCTGGCACCCCGACGCGGCCCGCAAAAGACGAAGGGCCGAGCGTCCGGCTCGGCCCCTTCGTGGCAAGCGATGGCGGAAAAGTGACGCGAGTTGAGGGCGTTGCGAAATCAAACGCGAGCGCGGGTGGCCGAGAACGGGGCGCCCCGCCGAGCGCGGAGGCGTCTCCCGTGACGGGCGCTCTTCGCGAGCACTCGGTGGGGCTGGTCGAGGACTGTCGAGGACGGGCCCCGCGAGACGTTAATTCTGCAACGTGCTCTTAGAAATTGAGGCGGAAGGCCAACTGGATCTGGCGGTTCGTCCCGATGCCGACTGTCGAGCCGACTGTGGAGGTTGCTTTCCCGAACGTGCCAATCCCGGCGGTCGTCGACGAGAATGGCTTACCGGGCTGGATCGTGTTCGCCTCAGGTGTGCTGCTGGTATTGGTGGTGGGCAGGCCGATCGGCAGCCCGCCGTTCACGACGAAATTCGACTGGTTGAACACGTTGAACACCTCCAGGCGGAACTCGGCGTTGGATCCCCTCCCGATATTGAACCGCTTGGAAACGACGGCATCGATCTGCGAGAAGTTCGGTCCGTGGATCGAGTTGCGCTCGAGGTTGCCGAAGGTGCCAGGCTTCGGCGTCGCGAACGCCGCCGGGTTGAGGAACAACAGCCCGCCGTCCTTGATGAAGGGATCGACGCCGGGCACCAGATCCGGCCGCCGCATGGTCCGCGAAGATCCGCCGCCCGGCGTGTTGATGACCGCGGTGCGGCCGGCCGCCGCGGTGGTGAAGTACGCTTCCGGCGGCGTCGTCACGTAGACGATGTCGTTGCGGGTGATGAGCACCGTCGACCGGCAGGCCGCTGCGCGCCGTTCGCGATGCCGCCCACCGACCATCCACCCTTCAACGGCCCCCTGGCCAGGAATGGTGTAGAGCGCGCTCAGCGTTGAAGCGTATGGCGAACGTCGAAGTTGTTGTAGCCGTCGTCGTAGTCGCAATCAGCAATCGCTCGCGCGTTGTTGCCGGCGGTGACGGCCTCGTTCGAGCCGCCGGTCTTGCCCTTGCTGTAGCCGAGCGTGTACTGCGCGTTCAGCGCCAGACCCCGACGCCGACCGCCGCGTCAGCGCCAGCTGCATCGAGTTGTAGCTGTCGTGGCCGCCGCTCGTCTTGTAGTCGATTTCGGCGTACGGCCTCTGCGACGCTCGCGATCGAGAGTCCGGCGCCGCACAGGCTCCCGGTGAGCGCGGTTACGGTGCCGTCGCGAGTCGTTCCGTCAGAGCACGTCACGATGTCGAACTCGCGGATCTGAAGCGCAGCTGTCGTGCCCGGCTGGGTTTGCACACCGACGGTGCGGTTCGCGACGCTGCGCAGGAACAGGTTCCGGCCCTGGCTGCCGACATACGCAACCGTCGCCGCCAGGTCCTGCCGCCGAGGTCCTGCTGAACCGACGTCGTGTACTGGTAGACCTTCTCCGGAAGCGTGTACTCGTTGGCGTACGCGCGCGGCTGGTACGATCGGTTGTTCGGGTTGGCCGTGAAGTTCGCCCGGACGATGTCCGCATTGAGCGGGTACGCGAGCAGCGATCCGCTCGAGAGCGTCGTGCTGATCCGCTCGGCTTCGATCGGCTGAATCTGGTCTTCCGTCTGTCCCGGGCCGACGAAGATGCCGAAGCCGCCCTTCACGACCGTGCGTGGCGTCACCGAATAGGTGGCTGCCAGTCGCGGCTGGAAGTTGTTCTTCTTCGACTTGTAGAACGGCGTGGTGTCCGGATCGAGTCTCGCCGGTGTCGATGTTGAACTTGACGATCCGGTTGTCGGCCTCGCGCAGGGGCACGTAGTAGTCGTAGCGGAGGCCGTAGTTCAGCGTGAGGTTCGTGCTTCGACGCGCCATTCGTCCTGCGCGTAACCGACGTAGTATTCCTGGTTGATGTGCTTCAGTCCCGTGGCCCCGTTGTGGAACGGGCTCGGCTCGCTCAGGTCGCCGAAGTACTGGATCGTGCGACGGCGTGTTCGCCAGGAACGCGTTCGACGTTCGGATAAGTGTAGGTGATGCCGCCCAGCTGGTCGGTCGTCATCCGAATCAGCCGGACGTCGACGCCGGTCTTCATGAAGTGCTTGCCGGCGACGCGGCTCAGCGTGTCGGCAAAGGTCAGCGAGTACGGATTGTACGGCGCCGCGCGACCGTTCCCGGCGCTGTTGACGCGGACCAGTCCGCCCGGGGCGCGACTGTCCCGAGTCTGCGCGCCCTGGCCGGCGATGCCGGTGTTGGCGACGGTTCCGCTGCAGGCTGATCGACGATGTTCTCGAATGCCGGAGGCGATGTCTCAGCATCCTCGGTGCTCGGCGCGGCGTTGTAGCCGACCTTGAACTCGTTGATCGTCCCCGCGCCCAGAACCCCCTGCAGGTTGAAGACCGCATTGGTCGGATTGATCGTTCATGTGGAAACGCCGGCCGCTGACGTCCTGCGGGATCGAAGCTCTCGGCCTGGTCGTGGAACACGCGCACGTAGGACGACCAGTTGTCGCTGATCTTGAGGTCCAGCGCGTCCGCTGAAGGCGTTCTCGTTGACGTCCTGCGTCGCCCTGCAGCTGCGACGATGTCGAAGTCGGGATTGGTCGACGCACCCGGCAGAAGATGACGGCGCCCGGCGCCAAGAACCCGGGCCGCAGAGGCGGCGATCGCCGGGACGGCGCGCGCCCACGCGGCGTCGCTCGGCACGCCCTCGATGAGGTTCTTGCCGGCGTCCAGCCGATAGCCTTCGTAGCTGCCGAAGAAGAACGCGCGGTCTCTTCACGATCGGTCCGCCGACCGAGCCGCCGAACTGATTCAGCTTGAGGGGCGACTTCGGAACCGTTGGCGAACTGCCGGCTTCGTAGATGATGCTCCCGTCATCGCTGCGCGTGGAATCGAAGTAGTTCGCGCGCGTCCATCTTGTCGCTGCGCAGGTATTCGAACAGCGACGCCGTGGAACGAGTTGCCGCCCGACTTGGTGATGACGCTGACCTGGCCGCCGGTGCCGGTTCCGAACTCGGCGGGGTAGCCGCTCGACTCGACGCGGAACTCCTGAACGTTCTCGAGGCTCGCCTGCAGCTTGAAGAGGCGTCGTGTTCTCGCCGTTCACGTTGCCCGGCGCCGCATCGATGATCGCCGGAGCCCTCGACGCCGTCGTACTTGATGACGTTCTGCTCGACCGCTCGGCCCGAGAAGCGAATGTCCTGCCACGTCCCGGTGCCGGCGTTCTGGGAACCGGGCGCCTGCAGCATCAGCTGCGACATCTGGCGGCCGTTGATCGGCAGGCTCTGCACTTCGCGCTCGCTGACGTTCACGCCGATCTTCGCCGAGCTGAGGTCGACCACCGGCGCGGCTCCGACAACGGTGATCGATTCCGCTGCCACCGGCCAGCTTGAACTCGAAGTCCAGCGCCAGTTCCTGACCCACGCCGATCGGCAGCTCTGTGTATTGGATGGGGGCGAAGCCCTCCTTTGTGACCGTCACGGTGTACATCGAAGGCTTCAACGCGGCAACGGCGAAGAAGCCATCCCGATTCGTCGTCGCCGCTCGTGTCTCGCCCGTCCTCTCGTTCTTCAGCGTCACCGCCGCTTCAGCCACCCAGGCGCCGGTCTGGTCGCGGACCGTACCGCTGATGCGACCCGAATCGCTTTGGGCAATGGCGAGTCTCGTCGGCCCCGCGAGCAGCAACAGCAGGAAGACAGCCAACCATTTCTGCGTCCGCATCGTAAACTCCTATCGGTGTCGGTCCGGCCCCACGCCGAACAGAGCGTTCACCCAGTTACAAAACAGGTGAAAGAGTAAGCGGCGCTTGTCACCGGGTTGTGTCAAACCTGTTTCGTGTACGTTAAGTTCGGAGGCGCAGTGACGGATTCGGGGTAATTTGGGGCCAATTTGCCCCTCTAGGCCATTCCGGACGAGGAGCTCTGAACTCCTATCCCCAAGTCCCTAGCGATCAGATGAAAGGGCCGTCTGTCGTCCGCGCGCGCTCAGGTGACGTGTGCCCTGACAACGACGGCCCTTTCATAGAGGAGTGTAACGCGTCATTTCCCTACAGCAGCAAAGGGGGGCCTGTGACCCGTAGACCTAGGAGACGAGATTAGGCAATAGGGATCGCTAGCGATCCTCCGTGATGGGTCGGCGTGCGACCAGCGGATGGACGTCGCGGTCTTGTTGTAGTGCTGGACACACTACAAGCCACTGGAAGGCTCGTTACTCTACCGTCACATCGCCTCAGTAAACTCGCCGGCTGTGGCAGAGCCGCTCAACGTCTTGTTTCTCTGCACCGGCAACTCCGCGCGGTCCATCATGGCGGAGGTCGCGATTAACCACCCCACGATTGGGGGTGGCAAATTTCGCGGCTTCAGTGCGGGCAGTCATCCGACTGGCTACATCCATCCGTTGGCCCTTGAACTGCTCCAAGAACAACATTTCCCGACGGAGCACCTGCGAAGTAAGAGTTGGGATGAATTCGCCAAGCCCGGCGCGCCTCGCCTCGATTTCGTGTTCACGGTGTGCGACACGGCAGCGGCTGAAGTCTGCCCCGTCTGGCCCGGTCAACCGATGACCGCCCACTGGGGCGTTCCCGATCCCGCGGCCGTTCAAGGGTCCGAAGAGAACCGACGGCGCGCCTTCCGTGATGCCTTCTGGGTGCTCACCCGTCGCATCAATCTGTTCGCTTGTCTTCCATTCGACAAGCTCGAACGGATGGCCCTCCAACAGCAATTGGATCGCATCGGCCACCAGTAGGCGCCCAGCCATCGTCCCTTCCGCTCTCAGGCGATCCCGGGGCGTCCCGCCTCCACGACAAGCGTGCCACCAATCCGCGCCGGCCGATCCAGCACCGTCACCTTGTCCAGAATCTTGAAATCCGCAGTCATCGTCTTTGACGTCGCCGTGCAGGCAATGTACCCGCGCCGCGCGCTGTGATACTTGATGTGAGGATTGTCGGGCTTCATCTTCTCCCAGCTTGCGGAGACGTCGCTGCCATCGCCCCCCGAAGAGATGGACGTGTTCGTGAATTCAACGCCGACCGTGGCCGAGCGAGGATCTGCGAAATCAAGCTTGAGGTCCGCCCCATAGTGCATGTGCACGTCGCCGGACAGGAGAATGGGATTGGGCGCGTTCGTTTCCCGCAGGCGCGAGTACAGCCGCTGGCGAGCAGCGGGATAGCCGTCCCACACGTCCATCCAGAAACGGCCGTTAGGGTTGACGCTGACGAGATCGTGCGCGAACGTCGGCACCTGCTGTCCGAGGACCGTCCAGGTGCCTTGCGGCGTCGCGAGATTCTTGAACAGCCACCGCTCCTGCTCGGCGCCCAGCATGGTCCGCTCGGGGTCAAGCGCTTCGATGCAGTTCGTGTGAGCGCCATCGTCGCAGGCCTGATCGCTGCGCCATTGCCGTGTGTCGAGGACGCTGAGGTCGATCAACCGGCCGAACTGGAGCCGCCGGAAGAGCCGCATGCCCGGACCAGTCGGGATCGACGCCGCGCGGAGCGGCATCGCTTCGTAATACGCCTGGTACGCCGCGGCCCGGCGTAACAGAAACAGCGCGGGCGGTGTGTTCCGCTCGTCGATCGCTCCGGCATAGTTGTTGTCGACTTCGTGATCGTCCCAGGTCACGACGAACGGCGCGGATGCGTGCGCCGCTGCCAGATCCGGGTCCATCTTGTACTGGGCGTAGCGCTGGCGATAGTCCACAACCGTGAATGCCTCGCCGCCCCGATGCTGCCGGACGCCTCTCGTTCCGGCAGACCCTTCGTAGATGTAGTCGCCCGTATGGATGACGAAGTCGAACTGTTCCTCGGCAATGCGACGGTACGCCGTGAAATAGCCCGCCTCGTAGAAATTGCACCCGCACACTGCGAAACGAAGCTGGTCGACGGCGGCTCCAACCTTGGGCGCGGTCTTCGTGCGACCCGTTGGGCTGACCGCTCCGCCGATCTGGAAGCGGTACCAGTACTCCCGCCCTGGCTCCAGGCCCGACACTTCGACATGGACGCTATGTCCCAGCTCTGGCCTGGCCACGGTCGTCGCCTTCTGGACGATCGTTCTGAATCCGGGATCGGACGCCAGCTCCCAGCCCACCTCGACATTCGACATCGGCATCCCGCCGCCATCGAGCGGTTTCGGAGCGAGCCGGGTCCAGAGGACGATGCCGTCGGGCAGTGGATCTCCGGATGCCACTCCCAGAGAGAACGGGTCCTCGTCAAACGCGGGCTGCGCCAGAACCTCGCTGGCAGAAAACGGGCTGGACGATCGCGGATGCACCAGCGGCGCCAAGAATCCGGAGGATCTCGCGTCGCGATAACCGGGCCACGGCGGCGTCGTAGGGCCGGAACATGCGGAGAGCTAACGTTGGTGCGACTGTGCGTAGTCTATCGCGAACTGTCGCAGAGGCACGCTCGTCTGACCGAGCGCCACGGCTTCCTTGGTGGCACGATCAAGGTCCCAGTGGTCGACCGCCAGCCGCTTGATCAGCCACATCGTGGCGGCTCGATTACCTCCCGCGCAATGAATGAACGCCGGTTCCGCTCCTCTGGTGGTGATCGCGTCCAGGAACTTCTGCGCCGCTTCGGGATTGGGCTTCCCGTCGAAGGGCACATGGAAGTACCTGAGATCCGCCGCCTTGGCAGCCGCTTCCTCCTTCTCGACTTCGGCGCCTGCCTCGGTTGCCAGGCGCAGGTTGATGATCGAGACGAACCCCATTTTCTTGATCGCGGGCACCGCATCCGCCGTCGTGGCGCCTGCACACGCGACGGTGGTCTCCAGGCGCGCGAGATTGGTGATGCCCGGAACTGTTTCCCTTGTTACCTGCTGCGCAAACGCCGAGTGCGCCCAGAGGGCAGCAACCGCGAACAAACCGGCGATAGCATTTCGTGAAGACATTGACGTGACTCCTTCGTTTTAACACCAGTGGTATCGACCCGACACGCGGCCGTCATCTTCCCGGTCCATTATCAGGGGAAGGAGGCCATCATGCCATCCGTAAGCAGACCCAGGGGATCGCGAAACAACCGCGAGGAGAGATACATGCCGATACAGGTTGACGATGCGGTGCAGCTCATCAAGATGGAATATGCGGAGATGCCCGACTTGAAGCTGACGTTCTTCCAGGCGCAGCGCCTGTGGAATCTTTCGAGTGAGCTGTGCGAGGGCGCGCTTCACACGCTCGACAAGGCCGGATTCCTGCAGCGCACCGCGGACGGCTGCTACATCCGGCGTCACGAGTCACAGCCCGGGACTCGAGTTGATTCATCCGCGATTCCCCGAATGCGCGTAGGCTGACACGAGTTGGCGTTACAGACAATTTACTTCTCAACTCTCACTTCATTCTTGTACTTCCCGTGGTGTCTTGCGTACTTCCCGAACGATCTCAGCGCGGCCGGCCGCAAGGCGATCGCTCCGATCGCCTCGGCAAGAGATCAGAAAGTGCCATGCTCTACCCCACCCTGCGAGTCGATCGATGGGATCCTTGGGTTGTAGGCGTGCTGCTCGCCATACTGCTTGCCGCGGCAGCAGCCATGCGGCTGCTGCTCTAGCAAACGTCCAGCGCCTCGGCTGATTTCTTCACCGTCCCTGTCTTTCGGAGCCCTCGAAACCTGCGGCCGTCGCCTTTGATGTGGGGTGCGGCCATCTGTCCACGCTCTTGGATCCAGGACTCGGATCACAAACAGGTAACAAAGATATGTCGGCAATGTGACTAATGTGTAATATCATTTAGGACGATAAACGACAGTGGAGGGGCTTACGCCATGAAAACGGTCGCCTTGTCGTTCGGATGCATCGTCCTGCTGGGACTCTCCGTTCACTCGGGTGAACGGCTGGCGATGAAAGTCACTCCCCCGTTGGCGATCGCGCCCGCGGGCCTCACCGTGCGGACCACCATCGAAAAGAGCGACGAGAACCGGGCTCTCGAAGTCGTCGCTGAGTCCCCGACGTACTTCCGGAGCAGCGAGATCAGCCTCGACGGCGATCGCGCACCGCGTGTCAGTGAGTGGGTGTTCCGGGGGCTTCCAGCGGGCCGGTACGAAATCAGGGCCACGCTGATTGGCTCGCGCGGGGAACTCGCCACGACGAGTCAGTGGTTTCAGGCCGCGCGGGCCCCAGGACAATAGGGCCAGGCCCGACCCCCCTCGAGGGGTCGAGCGGCAATCGGGGCACCAGCTTTCGGCTGGCTCATAGTCAATGTTCCGTGACGGGCGCTGGCGTCGCCTCAATCAGCACCGTATTCAGACGGTAGTAAAGAGCCTCGAGAAACCCCTCGAACCGGACAAGTGTATGGAGCGGTACTGACGAGATAGACACGATCTGAGTCCGCCGGCCAGGGTCCTCCATCCAGCGCAGCAGCCGCACCTGTTCTTCGACGTCCAGGCGCTCGACGTGATCGAGAACCAGTGTGCGAGTTCCACCAGGCGGGAGCGTAAACTGCGCGCCCGGGCTCAAAACCTGAAGGGGGGATCGCAACCGTGCATCCCCAAGCGCACGGCTTGTCCAGGACACGTCACCCTGCAGGAGGATGTTCGCCCCCTTCTCTACCGCGATGCTCCAGTCGTCGAAGCGACCATCCAGAGTCGTCCTCGCCTTCGTCATATCTTCCATATCCAAGAGTGTGCCATTCTGGCGCAACGTCCTGGCATCAATCAGGTGAACAGAAAGCAAAATCTCGCAACCGCTGAGCTTCGCCGGACGCGACGCGCCCGGGCGGGTCGCCCCCGATTCGAATTGCCCCATGGTCCACTACGCGGGACCCCACGACGACCACGCTGGTGATCGGCGCGATCGGGACTACAGGAACGACCACGAGGACCACAAGCACTCGGAAGAATCCAATTGGGGCCGGGAAGTAGATCGACGCGCGTGACGGTCACGGAACGTCGACGGTTCTCGCGTGCGCACTCCGCCTGGCCGTTCGAGCCCTGCGAAAACTCGACACGAGCCGCAATTCCCGCAGCATCGATCGCTTCTTCTCCTGATGGCCCTGCATTCTGACGAGGATGTCGTCAAGCACCTTGACGGCTTGGAGGATGTACGGGCCTTTGTTCAGCATGACGCACTCCGCGCGGTGAGCCATCGCGGCATCGCTCACTTCGGCCCTGGACGGCAGACCTTCCTTGGCGAGCGTCTCGAGCACTTGCGTCGCCCAGATGACCGGAACATGCGCCGCCTCGCAGAGCCACAGGATCTCCTCCTGAACCTCTGCCATCCGTTCGAAGCCGCATTCGACGGCCAGATCGCCGCGCGCGATCATGACGGCGCAGCGGGGAGACTTCATCGCTTCGAGCAGCATGGCAGGCAACGCGTCGAATCCGCGGCGGGTTTCGATCTTCAGCACGATGGCCGGCTGCTCCTCGCCGCGCGGCTCGAGAATCGATCGGAGCTCGCGCACATCATCCACGGAGTTGACGAACGACAGGGCGACCATGTCGGCGTGGCGGCAGACGAACGCCAGGTCTGCGCGGTCCTTGTCGGTGATGGCTGGCAGTCGAAGCACGGTATCGGGCAGATTGATACCCTTTTCGCTCGCAAGCCTCGCGCCCCGCGCCCGCGTGCGCGTGATTCGCACGTGGAGACGATCGGGTTCGCAGCGCTCCACGATGCCACCGATCTTCCCGTCGTCGAACCAGATGCGATCGCCGGACCGCGTGTCCTGGAAGATCTGGGACTCGGTGCAGCCAATAGTCGCGGGCGTCAACACATGACCGCGATCGTCGCGGAACGGCATTGCGGCCAGCTGTCGTCGCCGGCGTGACAACCAGCTCGTCTCCAGCCTTCACCGCGATCGGCACTTCCCGCGCGGGCAGAACGCCCACGGCGGCGTCGGAGACAGGAGCGTCCGTTGCGCCCGTGTCGGTTGCGCCCGTGTCCGTCGCCGCCGCGTCCGTTGCGCCCGTATCCGCGCGCTCAGCGTGAAGCACCGTACCCGATTCGATGTAGCACGTCTTGGTCGACTCGAGCCAACAGCCTTCGGCACCCGTGGCGACGACCTTCAGGGCGCGGGATGCGCCACGAGCATCCACGAACGTCACGCTGCTGCCATGCGCGAGGCCTCGCAGCCAGGCGGCCGGAACGGGCAGCGATGCATCGGCAGGAGTGGGCGCAGGGCGTGGCTGCTCTTCAGCGAATAGCCACACGTGTGCCGGGTCGGTGACGCAACCGTCGCAGGTCGCGCTGTGGCCGCACCTTCACGACGCGGGGACCGGGCTCGATTGGCCCCGTGCGGACCTTGGGTCCCGCAAGATCCATCAGGACGCGACAGCGCCGGCCGTGCTGTTCCTCCGCGCGCCGCAGGTGCTGGATCATGCGGGCCCATTGCTCCGAGGTGTCGTGCGCGCAATTAATCCGCATGCAGTCCATGCCCTGTTGCAGGAGCCGGGAGACGAGCGTGTAGTCGTCGGCGGCTTCGCTGGGCATCGTCACCATGATGGCCACACCACGTCCAGCTGGGCGTGAGCCCAGCACGGCATCCGTGTGCGCGTCGAGCAACTTCTGGCCTGCCGCCTGGTCGATACGGCCTGGGGTCGGCGCAACGCCGCCGTCTGGCCGACCCGACAATGGTCGCAGCACCGAGAGGACTGCTTCGACGGCGGCCAGCACGTGCGATTCCGCCCGGCCGAGCGACGACAACCCGGCGTCCGCCAGCCGTGCCTGCAACGGGCGCAGGTCGCGGCTCCGTAGGGCGAGATAGTGGAGAAGGTTCAGCGCGCTCAGGCGGTGGCGCGCGTGTGTATCCTGCAACAGGTCCGCAGAATCCTCGACCAGGCGCAGCATGTCGTTCCTGATCGACTCGACTTCGTCAAAGAGCCGGGTGGATTCATCGGCGGGATTCAGCAGCTCAGGACTTCCCATTTCTCTCAGTAGTACCCGACGGAAGTAAACACGGTGTGACGCGCGCGGAGAAGGTCTTAGCTTACACTCCGGGCCCTTCCCCCGCCTCGTGCTTCGCACCCCAGTTCTGGCTAGTGCGGAAACGGGATGGGTCCGCAGACTCGGCCCACGGCCCACGTCAGCGGGTCGACGTACTCAACCTGCACGGGCGCGGTGCCGCGGCGAACGTACGCACCGTCCGGGCCCTCAACGAGAAATCCGGTTGCGACCAACGCGGCGACCGCAGCGCGACAGATCTCGATCGGCAGCATCCATAACTCCGCGGCCTGAGCCAGCGTCAGCTGCAGGTCCGGCCTCTCCACGTACTCCATCTGAATGGTCATGAGCGCCAGCCGGAAATTCGAGCGATACATCTGCACCTCCTCGACGTGTTCCCATAGTGGGGTCCAGGTGTGACGACCCGATGTCACATCCGGGTCAGGCGTGTAACTTCTGCGCCAACGCCTGTCATTCCAGGCGTCTGACCTCCTCCTCCCGGACCGCTGACGGGCTTGCTTTCTCCCAGAAGGTCCCGTCTCGGCGCTCACTCGCCCTGTCTGGGGCAAGGCAGCACCGAGGCCGCGCCGCGGCGACTGGACCATAGCCGGGGACGGCAGCCTCTATACGCTACCCATCAGATCGAACGACGTTCGGACTGACCGGATCGAGTAGCGCCGCAATGGAGTCGTGCTCTCTCGAGGCGACGGTAGGCCGGCCGTGACGCGCATGAGTGCACGCGGCTTCCCACCGCTCCGTGGCACGTTTCCTGCCGTTTCGGATGGCAGGAGGTGTCCGATGTTCCGCCGCTGTCTCGTGTTGCTGACGCTGCTCACGGCTCGTTCCACCGGCGCCACACCCCTCGCTCAGTGCGATCCAGCGGCGCTCGGGGACGCCGCGGACACTGCACGGTCCAACATCATCGCGGCCGTCGATGGCGCCGAAGCCCTCGACGCCTGGAAGCACGTGATCGGCCGCGGCGGGGCGATTGCGTGGAGCGTCACCGAGTACAACGTGGACGCGCGCAGCACCTTCGTGCTGACCTTCGACCGCACGGCGTTGCGCGTCTATCGCGCCGGCGCGTTCGGCGCAGATCTCGATCGCTCAATGAGCGGCTGTGTTGATCCAGGCGTCGAGCCGGAGGTAGTGGTCCTGTGGCAGGACGTTCGCGAGATCGAGGCCGGCAACTGGGTCGTCTGGTTCAAGCTGCGCAAGCCAGTCGAGATTGCCTCTGACCGTGGGAAACGCCGGCGGGTCCAAGAGCTCAAAGTCTATTTTCACGGCGCCGGCGGCGGCGATCTGACTTACCTGTACAACGTGCGGCGGGAACGCATTTCCTTCTGGAACTTCGACCTCGACGTCTATCGCATGGAGAATCTTCGCGGTATCGCCGTCGGTCCTTCTGACTTTCAACGGCGGCTGCAGTTCGTGCTCGCGCGTGCCGTCGATCCGGAGGGGCGTATCGCGCTCCCTCGCAAGGGGCGCGGCGCGGGCTGGTAGTCACACGAGACCGCGATCCGCATCGCGCATCAACGCCGTTGGTCCATCCTTCTCTTTCTCGCTGCTGTCGCCGTGTGTGCCGCCCCCGCGCCCGCCCTCGCGCAGGGTACCAAAGACAAGCACTGGGCATCAGCGGATCGTGGACGCCCGACTGGACGATCGCGGACTCCGTGCGCGACTTGATCTTCGAGGAGGGTCAGGACGGCACGACTACAGGAACAGAGTTCAGCATCGGCTTCGCGAGGGGCAGTACGCGCGGCGGCGATTGGGGCGTCAGCGACACCTTCGCCTTCAGTTCCTCGATCCACGTGACGACCGGGGCGTACTCGTTGAACGGAGGTGGGACGAACGCTACACGAGAGGATTATGGAGCTTCAGGTGCGGGAACATGGAGAAATCGCGGTCGGCGCTCCATATCTCGCGAATACCATGGCTCAGACACAACGCCGCCACTCTGGCGTCGTGTACTCGAGGGCCGGACACGCGCGAGGAGAGGACGATCTCGCGGAAGCTGTCGACGTAGTCGTCGTTCTCCGACAAGACCACCAGCGTCGGCGCCTCGAGCCACGCATCGAGCTGTCCGATGGCCAGTTCCAGCGGTGTGGGTGTCCGGAAGATGCGTGGGTGCGTGACAATCGCCAGGAACTCGTGGAGACAGGGCCAGGGAATCGCCCACTCCCGTGTCGATTCCGCAAGCGACACGACCGCCGCCGCGGCGCGCTCGTGCCATTCGGAGTCTTTCCGATGCGCGTAGACGAGGATGTTCGTGTCGATTGCCGTCACGCACCCCGCTCCGAATACACGAGATCGCGAATCGACGCCCAATCCTTCAGTGAGCGGCCCGCCACGAGGCCGTCTCCGCCGAAGGTGGCATCGCGGAGCGCGAAGCCGGTTTCGCGCTTACGCTCGGTGATCACCGTGCGCAGGCCTTGCTCGATCAGCGCCTTCACTGTCGTGCGGTTCTTCAACGCCACCCGTTTCGCCGCGCGCAGCAGGCTGTCTGGCAACTCGACTGTCGTCTTCATACATCTAAGTGTATCAGCTATCCCATAAATATGGCTATCTCGCTGCACATGCGACCTGGCTGATACCCCAGAAGTGGCTTTCGGCTGAGCGATCGGGATCCTGGTTCAGTGGATGACCGATCGCTCGGCGTCTGGATGGAGGTCGAATAGAGGACTACGCCTTCGTCGCGGCTTGGATGTTCTCGCGCTACGGTTTCGCTGCGCCCGCTTGTGCGGCCTTCTTCTCATCCGCACGCGCCCCGGCCAGGATGCCGTGAAGGCCGTAATTGCCTTCGTGACACGCGTATTCGTAGATGTGCCCTTTGACCGGAGACATGGGGATCTGCACCGTCCAGGGCTTCGTGTACGTTGCCGGATCGTCGACGGTGAACTCGTACACGAGCGTTGACGCGTCAAGTCTGGTGAACCGTTCGGTGAGACGGAGCTCGGGGCTGCCGCCCTCGAACGTGTTTCTCTCGTCGAAGTTCACGGTTTCCACGATCAGCGTGTCGCCCTGCCAGCGGCCGCGCGAGCTGCCTGCCCACTGGCGAATGCGCGAACTCATATGGGGACGGCCGTCCAGCGGAATGATGCGTGCGTCGTGCACCATCTCGTTGAGAATCACGAACGTGTCGGCTGTCTGAAACAGCTGAACGTTGTTGTTGTAGGCGCGGGGCATCATCGGCGGTCCCGAATTGAAGCCGACCAGGCAGCGCTCGCCGAGACCTCGATCTTCCCACGAGTCGGCGGGGCCATGGGCGCGCCGCGCGGCCTCTTGCAGCTCTCTTCTCCGCTGTCCCGCCGCGGTCAGCGGGGGAATCTTGCCATCTGGCGGGTCCACGATGAGCGACGTGCGCCTCGTCGTACCGGGCGCGCGGCGCTCGTACCAGAATTCGTTGTAGTTTCCGGTGCCTTTGCAGACACGCTCCGCCCCCTCCTGGGTGTCGTGGTCGATCGCGCGGGTGAGCGCGTCATAATATTGGATCGCTTCCTTCTCGGTCAGCACGGCTTTGCCCGCCAGTTCGTCCGGACGCTCGAGGGGAGTGATGGACGAGAAACTCCACACGCCCTGCATGTCGGGTTGGCCGAACGCTGTCCGCGGCACCTGACCAGGCTTCGTCGGACTTTGGGTGGACGCGGGCCGCTGGGCCCTTGTCGCGACCGTCACAATCGTCACCGATACCGCCACGGCGGCGAGCACGACCAGAGGCCGACGGAGCGCTGACATCGCAGTTTCCGTTGTCATGAATCCCTCACCTTGTTCATCGCGACGCATCAGTTCGACGGGCGCTTCCGAAGGTGCCCGTATGTTGAGCGTCAAACCCGCACGGAACACGCCCGGTTATGTATCCTGCAATTCACACCAAATGTCAAAACATCGCATTGCCCTCGCAATCGTCGGTCGCGAGCGCACGTTGAGGAAAGCCAGCGTGTTAGCCGAGTAGAATGACCTAGGAGAGAGGAGAGAGTATGACTCGCAACTGTCGTCGACCGGGTCGCGTCCTCGCGGTGGCCGCCCTTGTCGCAGTTCTGATATGTTCGCTGACCGTATATGGGGCGGGGCAGTCCGGACCGTCTACCCCACGTACGGCGTCAGCACCCATCAAGCTGTACGTCTTCGACTGCGGAATTCTCGAAGGGGCGGACATGTCCCGCTTTGGCTTGAAGACGGACGAGGTTGCCACGATCAGAATGTCGGTGGCCTGCTATCTCGTCGTGCATCCCAAAGGAACGCTGATGTGGGATGTCGGTGCGGTCCCAGACCCGTCGTGGACGCCGAACGGAAAGCCGGTGACGCACACGCTCACGCTGCCAGGCCTCGGCGATAGAAAAGTCACGATCGTCAAGCGCCTCAATGCGCAGCTGGACGAAGTTGGGTATCCGGCAAGCAAGATTACCCATCTGTCGCTGTCGCACTATCACTGGGATCACACAGCGAACGCCAACGAGTTTGGAAACGCCACCTGGCTCGTGCGTCAGGTGGAACGCGACGCGATGTTTCCAAAAGTACCGCCGAGTGCCCCATTGACGCTTCCGGCGACTTATGACGCCTTGCGCACGAGCAAGACTATCGTGATGAAGAGCGACGAGCATGATGTGTTCGGCGATGGCACCGTGGTTGCCAAGCTCGCTCCGGGGCACACACCTGGTCACCAGGTCTTGTACGTGAAGCTGGCCAACGCCGGCCCCGTCGTGCTTTCTGGCGATCTCTACCATTATCCGGAGGAGCGCACGCTGAACCGTCTGCCCATATTTGAAGTCAATCAAGACCAGACGCGTGCCTCGCGGGCAAGTATCGACGCGTTCCTCAAGAAGACCGGCGCGCAGTTCTGGATTCAGCACGACTTCACAGCGAACGCAAAGCTCAAGAAAGCGCCCGCCTATTATGAGTAGGTTCGTCCTGACCATGATGCTGCTGTGCGCGGCTATTCCTCTGTCGGCGGCCGGCCCGGCCTCGGTCGATATCACATGGATGGCCGTCGCCAACATGTATTACGAGCTCGGACCGCTCGGCATCGTCACGGACGGGTACTTCACGCGGATCCCTCAAAGTGCATTTTCGGGCGGCGGCGGCGGACTCGCCCATACGCGGGAGTCCTTCAAGCCCGATGCAAGCGCGGTCGGGCGGGTGCTGAAGGCGCTCGGCGGCGCATCGAAGGTGAATCTGCTGCTGACCGGCCATAGTCATTTCGATCACTCGTTCGACACGGCGACGTGGTCGAAACTGACGGGCGCCCCGATCATCGGTTCGCAGACGACCTGTTTCCAGGCCCAGGCCGAGAGCGTTCCTGTCGCGCGATGCCGGGCGGTGTCGGGGCGGGAAGCCATCACGCTCTCGGAGGGCGTGACCATGCGCGTCGTTCGGTGGAATCACAGCGGCGATTCCACGCGCAATCCTGAACAGCACAATCCGGTCGAGCTCCGGTCGGTCCCTCAGCTCGATGGGGGCGGCCTGCACGCGGGCGTGGCGGACGACTTTCCGAACGGCGGCGGCGGTCGCGGATTTCTCTTCACCGTGGATGGCCCGCAAGGCCGTTTCAGCTGGTTCTATCAGAACTCAGCCAGCGCGGCCGATCTCGCCGTGCCCATCGTGCTCGACGGCACGGACTATGGTGCGCCTCTCGAGAACCTGAGGGCCGCCATGAAGGACGCCGGCCTTGTGTCCGTTGATCTCTGGATTGGCACCGGCGGAGCCCCCATAGCGGAACTCGTGCTGCCTGTGCTCAAGCCTAAGGCGTACCTTCCAATTCACTGGGATGGACTGTACACGCCGTTCGAGTCTGGAATGCCCAACGTGTTCTCCGATGCAGCTCTCGAGCGGCTCTTGATGAATGCGCACGTGAAGTTGATCAAGCCGGGACAATACATGGACAAGTGGCGTCTCGATCGAAGACGGAATCAGCCCCATTCAGAACACGACGATCAAGAAAGCTCTGGGGTTCACCGACGTGAAGGCGTTTCCACGTTGAGAGATCACGGCACTTTTTCCCAGCGCCCAACCGACATAGGCTGACCGTCGTCTCCTCGCGTCGTCAACGTCAGCACCGTCCCGTCCACCACCCAGTGCCTGGGGCGCCGCGGGTCGAGCGGGCCGGTTGACGCGGCGATCAGCGGCTGGCCTTCGAATACATAGGTTAGCGTGCGCTGCTGCATATCAACGGCCGTGCGCCCCTTCGTCGAGAGCACGCCGTTCTCCGTTGTAATTCCAGCCTGGCGAAGCACTTCGGCTGTCGGCGCATCGACGCGAATCTCCATGTCGAGGTTGTTGAACGCGTCGTAGGACAAGGTCCCGGATCCTTTCAACTGAATCGGGGGTCGACCGGGAGGGAAGATTTCGTACGAGACCAGATTCCACTGGCCTTCCAAGTACTTGCGCGCCGCAGCGAGCGTTCCTGGTCCCGTGGAGACAGGACCCGTCGAAATTGGCTTCACCGTACAGCCGGCGGCCGTCAAGACCAGCAGAACGCTCATTGTCCGCGTCCACGGCTGATTTCTCGTCGGTCTGCTCCTCGGTCTATCGGTCACCGCGATGTCTCGCTCGCGAGCAGATAACAGGAAGACAATAGGAAACAGTAGAGGCCTCACAATGGGAAACCGTTATGGGCCACCCCCAAGACGCCCTCATGTTCAACTGGACCAACCTCATTCTCAGCTCTCAGCTGTCAGCCAAAGAAGCTGATGGCGAGAGCCGAAAGCGACGCCAACTCAACTGCGCGGCGCTCTAGAAATTGTACTGCACGCTGAACTTGTAGAGACGCGCGGGGACGATCCACCGGCCCGCGGACGTTCACGACCAAGCCATGGGCGTGCGCATCGGTGACGCGCACCGGCGTGCCTCGCCTGAGGGGGCACCTGTGCTGACGATCTCAGGGGCGATGCTACTCCAGTAAGATCGGCTCGTGAGGCTCTTCCGCGGCTGGCACCAGATGGTGGTCGCGCATGATGAGCCGGGCGCAGGCATTCCAACGAAGAAGCGCATCCTCGTTGCCGGACGGGCGAATGGTTTCAGCCTTTTCGTACCAGGTCATGGCCTCCCGCAGCCATTCATAGGCCCGTGGTCCGGCTCGGGGAGTGCCGTGTTGCACGTGTGCCTTTGCGCGCCGTTCATAGATGATGCCCGTGAAATACGCGCGCTCGTACTCGTCGCTCAACCGCGCAACGGTCCTCCACGCTTCCGCGACGCACGCCACGTCATGGTCGAACTGCTCGGTCAGCGCGAGCAACAGCATGACCAGTGCGTCCTGGTTGTCTGGGTCCGCGTCGAGCGCGTCCAAACAGATGCTCACGGCTTCGCCCGGCTCGTTGAGCAGCCGGTAGCGTTCTGCCTTCGCAAGCGCCCGGGGTACAGCTTCCGGCGAGAGGGTTTTGAGTTCGAATTCCATCGCGACCTCCGTGTGCCGGGACTGTCGCTCCCGACAATTGGACGGAACGGCCCTACCATACTGGCAGCCGGAACGGACTTCAAGTTTTTTACATCTTGACGCGGGTTGGCCCCGCGACGTAGTGTCCTCCGATCCCAAACCTCATCCTTCATGGACACTTTCTCCTGTGACGTTCTGGTGGTGGGTGGCGGTGGAGCGGGCCTGCGGGCCGCCATCGCCGTGGCCGAGACATTTCCCAACCTCAGTATTACCGTGATTTCCAAGGTCTATCCGATGCGCAGCCATACGGTTTCGGCCGAAGGCGGCGCGGCGGCGGTGATCAAGCCGGGCGACAGCCTGGATGAGCATGCGTACGACACCATTTCCGGGGGCGACTGGATGTCGGATCAGGATGCGGTCGAAGCGTTCGTCCGCGAGGCCCCCAACGAGATGCTGCAGTTGGAACACTGGGGTTGCCCGTGGAGCCGGGAACCGGATGGGCATGTTGCCGTGCGCCCGTTTGGGGGCATGAAGGCCCAGCGCACGTGGTTCGCCGCTGACAAGACCGGCTTCCACATGCTGCACACGCTCTTCCAGACCAGCCTCAAGTACACCGGCATCCGCCGACACGACGAATGCTTTGTCACGAAGCTGCTGGTCGACGACGGTCGCTGTCAGGGGGTCGTGGCCATCGAGCTCGCCACCGGCCAGATTCAAGCGATCACGGCCAAGGCTGTCATCCTCTGCACGGGAGGCTGCGGCAAAATCTTCCCGTTCACGACCAATGCCAATATCAAGAACGGCGATGGCATGGCGCTGGCCTATCGCGCAGGCGCGGCGCTCAAGGATATGGAATTCGTCCAGTACCATCCCACTGGACTCCCGTTCACCGGCATCCTGATCACCGAGGCCACGCGTTCCGAAGGCGGATGGCTGCTCAACAAGGATGGATATCGCTACCTCCAGGACTACGATCTCGGGACGCCTCAGCTCAAGCCGGTATTGCGGTCCATGGAGCTCGGTCCGCGCGACAGGCTCTCGCAGGCGTTCGTGAAGGAGCAGGAAAAGGAGCGCACGCTCAAGGGCCCGTACGGCGACTACGTCCACCTGGACATCCGCCATCTGGGCGCGCAGGTGATCGATACCAAGCTCCCCTTCGTCCGCGAATTGTGCCTCAAATACGTGGGCCTCGATCCCGTCAAGGAAATGATCCCGGTCCGGCCGGTCGTTCATTACATGATGGGCGGCATCCATACCGACATCCACGGTGCCACTCCCATGCCTGGGCTGTATGCAGCCGGGGAAGTCGCGTGCGTGAGCATCAATGGAGCGAATCGGCTGGGATCCAACTCGTTGACCGAATGTCTGGTCTTCGGCGCGCGGGCCGGCAAAGCGGCCGCCGCGTTCGCTGGCAGTCAAGGAGAGCCGAACCCGTCCGTTCTAGCCCAAGCGCACGACGAACAGCGGCGGCTGGAAGAACAGTTCCTCTTCAAGACCGGCGGGAGGGAACGGATCGCGACCTTGCGCGAGGCGATGCAAGAGACCATGGAGCGGAGCGCAGGCATCTATCGCGACGCGAGCGCCCTACAGCGGGGGCAGGCACAGTTGCAGGAGTTGCAGGAACGCTTTCGCAACGTCACGCTGGAGGATCATAGTTACACCTTCAACACGGAGCTGACGACGGCGCTGGAGCTCTCGTACATGCTGGATCTGGCCCAAGTGATCGTCGCATCCGCCCTTCATCGGCAGGAGTCGCGCGGGTCGCATCAGCGCACCGACTACCCGGAGAGGGACGACCGGCGCTTTCTGGCGCACTCGCTAGCCGTGCCGGCTGAGGACCGTTCGCCTAGAATCGAGTATCTGCCAGTAATGATCACGCGCTGGCCGCCGGGTGAGCGCGTCTACGGGAGATAGCGACACATGCCGCACACTGTCACGCTGGACGTGACCCGGTATCGCCCCGAGCAGGACGACAAACCGGCCTTCCAAACCTACGAAGTGCCGTTTCGGGACGACTGGGTCGTGCTTGACGCACTGAATTACATCAAGGATCGGATGGACGGGTCTCTCACGTTCCGATGGTCGTGCCGGATGGGTGTTTGCGGGAGTTGCGGCATGATGGTCAACGGCCGGCCGCGGCTGACGTGCGCGGCATTCCTGTCGGAACATTTGCCGGGTCCAATCCGCGTGGAGCCACTGAACTACTTTCCCATCGTGCGGGATCTGGTCGTGGACATTACGGACTTCCTGCGAAAGCTCACCAAGGTCAAGCCCTGGATCATCCGCGACCAGGTCTGGCCCCTTGAGGAGGGGGAGTATCGACAGACCCCCGAGCAGTTGGATACGTACAAGCATTTCAGCCAGTGCATCAACTGCATGCTCTGTTACGCGGCGTGTCCCATCGTCGGATTGGAGCCTGATTTCGTTGGACCGGCGGCGATCGCGCTGGCTCAGCGTTACAACCTGGACTCGCGGGACGAAGCCGCCCCCGAACGACTGAAGATTCTCTCAGACCACGCCGGCATCTGGGGTTGCACCTTCGTGGGCGAGTGCACGCAGGTGTGCCCTAAGCACGTGGATCCGGCGGGCGCCATTCAGCAGTTCAAGCTGACGGGTGCACTCGACGCAGTCAGGTCCGTTCTGATGCCTTGGGGGACGAAGTGAGCGACCTGCCGCATCATCACACAGCGTACCATCCCCGATGGTACCGCCGCCGCATGTCCGTGTGGTGGTGGTTGAAGGACCGCGCCTATACGAAGTTCGTCCTGCGCGAGATGACGAGCGTGTTCGTGGCGTTTTTCGCGATGCTCTATGTGTGGCAGTTGCGAGCCGTCGCCGAGGGTCCGGACGCGTACGCACGATTCATGGCACGACTGAAGACGCCACCGTTTCTGATCTTTGACGCCGTAGCCCTACTGTTCGTGTTGTTTCACACGATCACCTGGTTCAATCTGACCCCGACGGCGATGGTCGTGCGGATGAAAGGGAAACGGGTCCCGGACAGGATCGTCGCCGGCTCGAACTACGTCGTCTGGGTGCTCGTGTCGGGCGTGCTAGCCTGGATCTTCACGCGAGGGCTCAAGTGACCGGGCGATTCACACCCCTCATGTGGGCGCTGTTCAGCGTGGGCGGAACCATCGCCGCGTTCGTGTTTCCAGTCCATCTGTTCTTGAATGGGCTTGCCTTCCCCCTGGGGTGGCTGGACGCGCCGAGCTACGACGTCTTTCGGGCCCTTGTGCAGCATCCCATCACGCGGCTGTATCTCTTCGTTATAATCGCGTTGCCACTGTTTCATTGGGCTCACCGGTTCCGCTATACACTCTACGACGGCCTGCAACTGTACCATCTGACGATGCTGATCGCGGTCCTTTGCTACGGCGCCGCGCTGGTGGGCACCGCGGTAGCCGCGTACACGCTCTGGAACATCGCCTGACGAGTATCACGGGCGTGCGGTCACCTCCGATCAGCGAGCTGCAACGCCCGCTACTTCACGCACGCGCGAGCGATTCGCTGCGTTGCTTCAGGCCAGCCGCTTCATAGCCGAGGTACCGGTTGGTAATCGCGCGCGTCAACCGGGCAAGCAGGACGCCGATCGCTCCCTCATAGTGCAGTCTGAGCGTGGCGCGCGAGCCGCCTGCGACTGGTTCGACCGAATGGTGCCCGTATACCCACATACCTGGTGCGCCGCTCCTCCAGGTGAAGCTCTTCCCGGGCTCAATCGCGGTGACTTTCCAGACCGCCGGCGGGAATTTCGGCTGCCGGATGAGCGCGCGCGTTCCAACGGCCAGGGAACCCTTGTCGAGCAGACGAATGCTGCGCACCGACGGAGTCCATTCGTGCCAGCGTTCAGCGTCCGACATCACGGCCCACACTGTATCGACTGGTGCCGAGATGTCGACAGAGATCCGGAAGTCCACAGTCCCCTAATTGTTGATCAACCTCGAATCGAGTCGCGGACACCCACAATTGTTTTCCAGCCGTTGCCCGGCCATCCCGCCCGCGCGGATCCCTGCGTCGCCGGACCACGCTGCGGACGCGCAGAAACCGTGGCGCACTCCGGCTGCCGCGTTAATGCGTTCGGGCGCTCTTCGTCACCAGCTTCTGGACTCGCCAGTTGATGAGCTCGGCGACCCAAATCTCGTTTTCGGACGGGCAGGCGATTCCATGAATCCATCCGAACTCGCCGAGGTTCCGCCCCGGACGGCCGTACACGCCGAGCACCTTGCCCTCGAGTGACACCTTGTAGATGCGGCTCGGGTACAAGTCGCCGACGAAGAGAACGGGATTGGGACCTTGGGTCATGCACAGGGCGTCGGGTGCGCCTGGCGCCGCCGATCCGGTCTTCAGGTCTGGCCTCGCCTCCCCGTAGACGACGGTGGTGTAGTCGCGCGGCACGGGCACGTCGATCGTGAACTGGCGGATGAACTTGCCCTCGGTATCGAACACCTGAATGCGGCGGTTGCCACGGTCGGCGACGTAGACCTCGTCACTCGGCGAGACGGCGATGCCGTGCGGCGTGTCGAACTGTCCAGGCCCGCTGCCGAGCGACCCCCAACTCGCCACCCACTCGCCTCGCGCGTTGGCTTTGCCGACGCGTGAGTTGACGTACCCGTCACTGAAATACGAATTGCCCTTCGAGTCCCAGGCGACGTCCGTGGGCTGGTTGAAAACGTTGTCGCGATGCACCGGCACCGGGTTGCGCGGGTTATTGTTCGGCGGCACAGTCACGGCGACCCCCGCGCGGCTGAGCAACCCCGACAGCGTGGACGCGGCGTCGGGCGGCGTCATGTAGTGCGATGCCTCGCCCTTGCGGCCGAACAGCCACACGACACGGCCCTGGGGGTTGAACTTGATGATCATGTCCGATCCCTTGTCCACGACCCAGATGTTGTCGTCCTTGTCGATGCGCACGGCGTGGGCGTACGACCAGCCGTACAGGTTCCTGCCAATTTCCCTGATGAACTTTCCGTTCGGACCGAACTCGAGCAGCTGCGCCGCCGTCGCCATGTAGGACGGCCCCGTTGAGTTCCCGCGCGAGAACACGAAGACGTGCCCCTTGGAATTGACGGCGACCCCTGCGATTTCCCCAAAATGGATGTCGTCTGGCATCGTGAGCGGGTTGGGTACCGACTGGAATGGCAGGTCCGGCACCGACTGCGCAGCCATCCGCGACATCGTCATGCTGAAAAGCACACAAGCAAGAAATACACGTCTCACGACCACCTCCAGGTTCGGAAAGCGCGCTGTCCTTCGTCAGCGGCGCGGGTAGTAGACGCTGTCGGGCGGAAGCTTCTCGGTGAGATAGTCCTGGTCCTTGAACGGATACGACGGCCGCGGCTTCGAGTTGATGAAGGCGGCCAGTTCCTGGGCCTCTTCATCCGTCAGACTGCCCGGATTGAGATACGGCATGGCATAGCGGATGATGCCGGCGAGCGTGTATATGCGAGATGCCCCGGCGCCGTCGTTCCACGAATCGGGCCCCCAGAGCGGCCCTGGCGTCTTATCTCCGACGGTCACACCTTGTCCGTCCGTGCCATGGCACGACGTGCAGCGTTCCTTGAAAATCGCTTCGCCTTTTTCCGAATCCAGCTTGCCAACCGGGATGAGCGCCGTTGCGGCAATCGTATTCTGGCCCCGCCACGAGGGGTTTTTCCCGACCTCGGATCCACGTGCCAGCCAGGTGATGTATGCGGCGATCGCCATGACTTCTTTCGACGTCTGGGACGGCAGAGCCTCGCGTGAGGCCGGTTCCCCCGCTTCGCTGCCGGGCCCGATGACACCGGTCGAATTCTCGCTTCTGAGGAAGCAGTCGACAATGCGATCGTTCAGGTTATAGAGGCGACCCGATCGCCTGTTGTACTCGGGAAACATCGCGGCCACGGCGACAAGCGGCAGCGAGCGCTCCCGCTGCCCCGCATTCAGATGGCAGTTGTTGCACGACATCTTGCTCGGCGTGAAGCGAGTCGCTTCACCCGGCGTGTTCGTAAACAAGCGAAACCCCCAGCGAATGTCGGCCGACAGCCGTGAATCGTCCAATGTGGTGTCGGTCAGGGGATTCTGCGGAACGTCCCACGCCGTCACCATCGTCGTCCGCGCGGGGATCAGCGGACCGACCAGGGGAACGCCGGAGGAGGTTGTTCGCCGGGGCGTCGGCGAACAACCCGCCACGCCTGCGGCGAGGGCGACGGCCGTAGCGACCGCGACAATCGGTGACAGCATGTGATGTTGGTGGCGACAGTCTAGCGCCGGTGCTACGATCCTCCAATGCCTGACTATCCTTCTTCGGCGCGTCCGTCGGCTCGGCGCTCGTTCTTGTCCCGGCTTGGCGCTGGCATGGCGGCTCTGGGCACCACGCTTGCGGTCGGGGAATCCGCACCTGCGGCGCAGGCTGCCGGAGGCGGCGGCTGGCGGCCCACCCTTCATGCCCAGGACGACTGGCTGGATCAGGTGCCGGGCCAGCATCGATTCGTGTTCGATACGACCAGTCCGGCTGGCATCGGCGGCGCCCTGCTCTACGCCAACAACTTTTTTCTGGCCAACAAGAGCGGCTACGGACTGCAAGACGCCGACGCCGCCGTCGTGATCGTCGCCCGGCACATGTCGACACCGTTCGCCTACACGGATGCCATCTGGGCGAAGTACGGGGTGGTGCTGGCGCGGCGCTCGACCTTCGACGATCCAAAAACCAAACGGCCGCCCACCATCAACGTGTACAACACCGCGGGCTACACCGAACTGCCCAGCTTCGGCACAACCATCGATAGCCTCGTCAAGCGAGGTGTGCACTTCGCGGTGTGTCAGATGGCCACGCGGGCCATAGCCGGCTGGATTGCGCAAGCCACCAGCGGAGAATGCCGACGTCGTTTACAACGAGATCATCGCGAACCTGGTCGGCAACGCGCATATGGTGCCTGCCGGGATCCTCGCCGTAAACCGCGCGCAGGAGCGCGGATACACCTTCGTCACAGCCGTCTAACGTCTAAGGAGTGCACGCACATGCGATCGGCAGTACTCGTCGCGGGATTCGTGTTGAGCGTGGCGGTCGTCGCGACCGAGGCGCAAGTCACCAAAGCATCGGTACCCGGCATTTCGAATTTCTCCAAGGTTGAGACAACCGTTGCGTGTGCGGGTGCGACGACCCCTGGCGCGATGGCCGAGGTCAAACGGATGGGCTACGCGTCGGTTATCACCCTTCGACAGGCCAGCGAGCAGGGCGCGGACATCGATGCCGAAGCGGTGGCGGCGAAAGCTGCGGGGCTCAATTTCGTGCACCTCCCCTTCAATGCGGCATCACCCGATCCCATGCTCGTGGACAACTTCCTCAAAGTTGTGACCGACAAGGCCAACCAGCCTGCGTTCATCCACTGCGCGAGCGCCAACCGCGCGGCGGCACTGTGGATGGTGAAGCGGATCGTGGTCGACAAGTGGGACATCGAACAGGCCTCGGTCGAGGCCGCGGCGCTCGGGCTGACCAGTTCCGCGCTGAAGACGTACGCGCTCGAACAGGCACAGCAGCGGAAGTGAATCGGTCCACAACACTCTCGGCCCGTGATCGAGGCCGATACCACCGACGTTCAGCTCCCACTATGGGGTGTCACGTGCAACGATCGATCGTGATCCCGCCGCCGAAAGCGTAACCGCTGAACTGCGGAATTGGCCACAGCCACGATGGCAAGATGCATCGTGAGCGTGCTCCTCTCGGCACGGCCTTTGCGCCCCTCCCAGCCACCGCGCGCTGCGACCAGCAAGCGACAACGCGCACCGCGTCTCATGGTTTCACGGGAGTTCCACATGGCACCCACTGTCTCGAACGTCGCTGTCGGGGCACGCTCGATCGTCGGCTCGGCCTTCATGTGGGCAGCTCTGGTCAGTCTGCCGCTTGCACTGGGATGCGGCGCCGCAGCGAGCAAGAAAACCGCATGTGATGGCCTCGTGTATGAGGACCACGGCCCAAAGCGCGCCGAATACCTCCCGTGCGCCGGGGAAATGATGGCGACGCTCGACCGGCTGGCACCGCAGATCGAGAACATGCTGTCGGGCGAAGAGAAAGCACGATCTGAAGCGCAGGCCGCCGTGCGAGAGCTCCGGGGTCTGCTCAAGAAGGCCGGATGGCGCGGACATGCTCGAGCGGTGGGACGACCGCGCCTTGACGAGTCTGAACGTCGATATCTGGAATGCCTACAACTCCCACGAAGCCTGCATGATGGTCGCGAGCCAGTTGTTCGGCCGAGCGCCTCTCGGGGACGAGAAGCAGCGCGAACCCGCAAGGTCCCAGTGCGGGGCCTATCGACGGTCGTATCAGGATGCGAGAAACGCGTATCGCCGCCTGCGGTAGACGAGGAGCGGCTGTCGCGGCCTCGTCTGCGCCCGCGCGCGGCTACATGGCTGCATGTGATGTCTCAGGTTGAGCCTTCGGGTCGCGTGTCGCTTCTTGCAGGCCTCAGCGCGGCATTCATTGCCGGCGCATTCGCCTACCTTCACAGGGCGATCTTTCTCGATTGGCCCGTGGCCGCCCTCGACGGCCCCGGAGCGATGCTCGCGTACTTCACGGCCGGCACGGTGTTCCAGTTTGGCATTCCAGTCTTGTGTCTGGCCGCCTTCATCTTCGGTGCACCTGCTCGACACCAGTGGACCGCGAGAATCGGGCTCGCGTGCGCGGCCACCGCGCTTCTGGGTTACGCGCTGTACGTTCGCTCCTGCCTTGAAATGCTCACGCCCTGACGCGGACCATTCGCGACAGGCGCGCAAATCCCGGCGCATCGTTGACGCTCGTGAACGTGGTCACGTACGGCCGGGCGGCGCGCATCCCGCTCGCGGTCGGCTCGTAGCCCTCCGTCTCGAGAAGCGGGTTCAGCCAGACCACGCCGGCCGATCGCCGGTGCAGATCACGCATCGCATCGCGCAGCATGTCTGGGGCTCCGACGTCGAGCCCGTCGCTCGCGATCATCACGACGGTGTCTCGTCCCACCATGCGCTCACCGAACCGCCTCAGGAAGTCACACAGGCACGCGCCGATACTGGTGCCTCCAGCCCACGCGTGATGCAAGCGCTCGAGACGGATCACGCTCCCCAGACGCCGCTCGCCGCACCTCGTCTGTCACCCGCTGAAGCTCCGTCGAGAACGTGAACACCTCTATTCGCATCGTGGCGCTCGCCATCGCGACCGCCATCCTGCAGCGCGGTTCGTGCGTGAACGCCCATCGAGCGACTGCCGTCGACGAGCAGCACGAATCGCGGCGCTCGCCGCGGGCGGCGCATCCACCGCGGCGAGAGCGCCTCGCCGCCGGTCTGCAAGCTGGCCCGCAACGTGCGTCGTAAGTCGAACCGTCGTCCCCGAGGCGCCGGCCGCCAGCGGCGCGACAGGCCCAGATGCAGCCGGCGAACGAACGATCGCGCCGCATCGCGCCAGGCTGGCTCGACGCGCGGCAACTCGGGCGCGTCGACGATATCGGCCTCGAGCGGACTGTAGCTCGATCGCGCGAATAGCGGCCGCCTCTTCGAGCCCATCACCGATCGACTTCGAGCGGCGTCATCGGACCGCCGCCCGGCCCGGACGTCTCGTCCACCTCGGCACTCGGGGGCGGCGGCGCACGGTGGGCAGGCGGGGTTTCCGCTTCGCGGTCCGTCGGCATCCGTTCCCAGCTCACGCCGTGTCGAGGGCAACTCGTGCTGACGGAGACCCGCGGGGCCGGGAAAGAAGAACTGTGTGAACGCCTCGTCGAAGACCGTGACCTCGTCCAGCGTGCCGGCGAGAATGGGCCGAAGGGCGTGGCGAACGGCGCGCTCGTCGGCGAGATCCACGACCTCGAGCGCACGAGCGGCGTCGCTGCAGCTCGCCAGGCCCGATGCGGAAGCCATGGTGACGGCGCAGTGTCTCGCAGAATGCGGCGAGATTCTCCGGCAGGCTGGCGAAGGGGTACATCAGCGGCGCGGCGCCGACACGGAACCGAACCCGAAGTCGGTCTCGAGGCTGTACCCGCCGGATTCGAGGTCGGCGGGTGCAGTCGCCCAGAATGGGTTCGAGCGCCGCGTGGTGCGCGTGCATGACGCCACGATCCTCGTGCACCTTCAGCACGCATCCCAGCGTCTGCTCCAGCGTGGCCGCGTCGAGGTGATCGCGGTGCAGGCTCATCAGCGCCAACGCCCAGTCGAGGCTCTCCGCGACGCCGGGCGCCTTCTGCAGGGGCAATCCGCGAAGCACCTGCATGAGCCGCGCAATCTGCTGCGCGAGCCGATCCGACAGGCCGGGCACGCGCGCGCGCAGGATCTCGATTTCCTGCGGGAGCGACGGATACGGCAGCCAGAGGAACAGGCATCGCCGGCGCAGAGCGTCGGACAGCTCACGCGTGCGGTTGCTCGTGAGGATCACGTGCGGCTTGTGCCGCGCCCGGATCGTGCCCAGTTCGGGGATCGTGACCTGCCACTCCGCCAGCACCTCGAGGAGAAACGCCTCGAACGCTTCGTCGGCGCGATCCACTTCGTCGATGAGCAGCACCGGTGACCGCTCGCGCGTAATCGCGTCGAGCAGCGGACGCTTGAGCAGGAAGCGCTCGCTGAACATGTCGGCTTCACGCTCTTCGAGGCTGGATCCCTCCGCCTCGCTCAAGCGCGCGTGGAGCATCTGGCGCGGATAGTTCCACTCGTAGAGCGCCGCCATCGCGTCGAGACCTTCGTAGCACTGCAGGCGGATCAGCTCCGTGCCGAGCACCTCGGCGAGCACTTTCGCGCTCTCGGTCTTGCCGACGCCGGCCGGTCCCTCGATGAGCAGCGGCTTCTCGAGCGCGAGCATGATCTGCAGCGCGGTGGCGAACGCCTCGTCGACGATGAATCCGCGCTCGCGAAAGCGGTCGTGGATGGCCGCGGCGTCTGTCATGGATGAGCCACGTATGCCTGAGGGTCCTTGAGGAATTTCGCGCGGCAATTCGCGCAGCAGAAGTAGTACGCGACGCCGTCGACCTCCGCCTTATGGCGGGCCGAGGCGACGCTCACGCTCATCCCGCAGACCGGATCGACGGCGCTCGTTGCGGCGCGCCGGCGCCAGCGCAGGCGCTCTGTTCTCGCGCCTGGCTCGTCTGCGGTCTGAACGATTTCCGCGAGGATCGACATCGCCACCTCGGCGCGGTCCGCGCGCCGAGGTCGAGCCCCGCCGGACTCCGCATCGCGGCGACGCCGGGCACACCGCTCGCCTCGAGCAGGCTCCGGACGGTCGCGCCGCGCTTGCGCGAGGCGACGAGGCCGACGTAGGGCACGCTGGCCTTCAGGAGGACCTCGAGCGCCTGCTCGTCGTAGTGCCCCTGCGATGCGACGACGGCCGCGCGGTCACGGCGTATCGTCCCCGACGACGCTTCGCGAGATCGTCGAGCGACACGACCTTGACTCCGAGCGGCGCCGATCCAGGCTCGACGTCGCGCCGCTCGCCCGCATCGACCACCCGCACCACGTCGTAGTCCATGCTGCGCGCCAGCCGCGCCAGCGCGTCGGCGACCGGCGTCGCGCCGACCACGATCAGCGCGCGCGCCTGAACGAAGGGCTCGACGTACACGTCGACGGCACCTTCCGACACACAGGTCATCGGGACGACGACATGCTCGGCGGTGGCAGCGACCCGCTTCGCTCGCGTCCGGCCGAATCGACACGAGGCGCCCGTGCCGCGCCGCAATCGATTCGAGCGCCTGCTGCCTGACGATCTCGCGCGAGCACGCGCCGCCGACGAAGCCCTCCATCCGGCCGTCGGCGAAGACGATCGCGCGATCGCCCAGGTGCGCCGACACCGGCGCCCGCCTGCGCCACGACGGTTGCCATGGCGAACGACTGTCCTTCCCGTCGCAACGCCGCGATCCGCTCGAAGAAGTCGATCATATGGTCCTCAACGTTCGGCGAGGCGATCGAGCAACCGCGCGGCACGCACCTCGAGCGGCTCGAGCCGGCCGGCGAGCTGCCCCTGAAACTCGACCGCGACGAGCCGCGCCGCCCGCACGTCGCGCCCCCACTCGTTCTCGAACAGGCTGTTCAACAGCGCGAACGTCTCATCATCGCGCCACGGCGCCTCTTTCGCCAGCCGATCCAGATACCCCCACTGGAAGCGCTCCTCGGGCAGGCTGCCCTGCAGGAACTGCGACAGCAGGGCGCGATACGGCTCGAGCGTGACCACCGCTTCGTTGCGAACGGGAGGCCCTACGTCGGCAGGAAGATGCTCGCCCAGCAGCGGCACGAGCTGGTCGGGCACGATCGCGAACTCGTCCAGATGGACGCGCGCCATCGCTTCACGGAACAGGATGAGCTGCGGACTGCGGTGCGCGATCCCGGAGAGCGTGGTCACCCGCTCGCTCGCGGGGCGATCCTCGGGCAGGCGGATGAATCCGACGGCGACGTCCACTCGCGGCTCCAGCACCTGCTGCGCGACGAGCCACGCGTCGAACGTCTTGTCGCTGGTGCCGGCCTTGAAGATCACGCGACCAGCGCGAAGCGTGCGAGGAACCGATCCACTTCGTCGGGTTGATGCAGCGGAAAGAATCGCTCGCGGAGCGTGACCCTGGACATCTGCGCGCAACGGCCGCGTCAGGCCGTCAGCTGCTGCGCGGACGTTGCCGAACGCCTGCGCGATCAGCTTCTGGGCCTGCGCGTCGAGCACGCGTCCGCCGACGGCGGCGATCGGACCGCGCGCTTCGGCCTGGCCGCTCCACTTCAGCAGCGTCGTGCCGTCGCCGGCATCGACGAGGTCGGCGCCGGCCGTCAGATCCACCGCGCTGCCAAATCCGCCGCCGGACATCTTCATGTCGAGGCGTCGCTTCGAAGGAGCGGGCAGCAGCTCGACCTTCATCTTGAACTTGCCGCGCACCGGCCCGACGCCGACCTTCACGACGGCCTCGAAGTGCGTCGCGTCCTGCACGGTGACGTCGACCACTTCGGGAAAGCAGCGCCCGACCTTCTCGGGATCGGTCACGAACGCCCAGACGGTGTCGAGACCGGCGGGGATCGTCTCCTCGCCGGTGTATTGAAGATTCACCTAGGCCTTCTTCGCTTCCGCGTCGCGGATCGCCCGCCACACCTTGTCGCGCGTGAGCGGCATGTCGATGTGCCGCACGCCCAGCGGCGACAGCGCATCGATGACGGCGTTGACGAACGCCGCCGGACTGCCGACGTTCGGGCTCTCCCCCACGCCCTTCGCGCCCATCGGATGGTGCGGGCTCGGCGTCACGGTATTCGCCGTTTCCCAGTGCGGCGTCTCGAGCGAGGTGGGCACGAGGTAGTCGGTGAAGTTGGTGTTCAGGTTGTTGCCCTCGGCGTCGTACTGGATCTCCTGGATGAACGCCATCGCGAAGCCCTCGGTCAGGCCGCCGTGGATCTGCCCTTCGACGATCATCGGGTTGATGACGACGCCGCAATCGTCCACGGCGACGAACCGGCGCACCTTCGTCTCGCCGGTCTCGCGATCGACGTCGACGACCGCCACGTACGCGCCGTTCGGGTACGTCATGTTCGGCGGGTCGTAGTAGTACGTCGCTTCGAGCCCCGGCTCGTTCTGCGCCATGTTCGTGTAGGCGGCAAACGCGACCTCCTTCATCGTGACGGTCTTGGACGGCACGCCCTTCACCTGGAACTTGTAGTCGGTCCACTCGACGTCGGCCTCGCCCACCTCGAGGAGATGCGCGGCAATCTTGCGCGCCTTCTCGCGAATGCGGCGCGCGGCCATCACGATGGCGGCGCCGGCGACCGGCGTGCTGCGGCTCGCGTACGTGCCGAGGCCGTAGGGCGCCGTGTCGGTGTCGCCTTCCTCGACCATGATGTTCTGCGGATCGAGCCCCAGCTCCTCGGCGACGATCTGCGCCCAGGTCGTTTCGTGCCCCTGGCCCTGCGACTTGGCGCCCGTGCGCACGATGCCGGCGCCGGTCGGATGGATGCGGATCTCGGCGCTGTCGAACATCTTGATGCCGAGGATGTCGAAGTGCTTCGACGGCCCGGCGCCCACCACCTCGGTGAACGTCGAGAAGCCGATGCCCATCAGCTCGCCTCGCGCGCGCTTCTCCGCCTGCTCCTTCAGCAGCGCCGTGTAGCCGATCTTCTCGAGCGCGGTGTCGAGCGTCTTGTGATAGTCGCCGCTGTCGTAGGTGAACCCGAGCGCCGACGGGTACGGGAACTGATCCTTCCGGATGAAGTTCTTCTTGCGCAGCTCCACGGCGTCCATGCCCAGCTCGTCGGCCAGGATGTCCATGCCGCGCTCGATCGCGTAGCTCGCTTCCGTGACGCGGAACGAGCAGCGATAGGCGATGCCGCCCGGCGCCTTGTTCGTGAAGTACGCGTCGACCTCGGCGTGGGCGACCGGGAAGTTGTAGCTGCCGGTGACGATGCCGAACATGCCCGCCGGGATACTTGCTGGGATCGGCCGCCGCATCGAACGCGCCGTGGTCGGCGGTCGTCGCGACGTGCAGCGCGGTGACCGTGCCGTCGGCGGTCGCGCCGATCTCCACGTCCATGTGGTAGTCGCGGGCGAAGCCGGTGCTCGTCAGGTTCTCGGTGCGCGTCTCGATCCACTTGACCGGCCGTCCGATCTTGAGCGCGCCGACGATCGCGCACACGTATCCGGGATAGACCGGCACCTTGTTGCCGAAGCCGCCGCCGAGGTCCGGCGACATCACGTGGATCTTGTCCTCGGGAATGCCGGTGACGAGCGACAGCGCCGTGCGATAGACGTGCGGCGCCTGCGACGTCACGTGGAACTGCAGCCGCCCCATCGTGTCGAAGTACGCCACGCAGCCGCACGGCTCGAGCGGCGCGGGATGACAGCGCTGGAACCAGATGCGCTGCTTGATCCGCTTCGGGCTCGACGCCAGCGCGCGCGCGGTGCCTTCCTTGTCGCCGACTTCCCAGTGGAAGATGTGGTTCGTCTTGTTCTCGCGGTCCGGCCGCAGCAGCACCTTGTCGGTCTTCGACGTGAACGGATCGGCGACGACGGGCAGCGGCGCGTAGTCGACCTGCACCGCTTCGGCGCCGTCGACGGCCGCCGCGCGCGTCTCGGCGAACACGGCGGCGACTTCCTGGTACTGGAAGAGCACCTTGCCGATCGCGAGCACCATCTGCTTGTCGAACCCGTGGAAGGTCGGCAGCCACCCGAGCCCGGCGGCCTCGAGATCCTTGCCGGTGATCACGGCCTTGACGCCGGGCACCTTCATCGCCTCGCTGATGTCGATGTTCTTGATCTCGGCGTGCGGGTACGGTGCTCCGCACCAGCGACAGGTAGAGCATGCCCGGAAACGAGAGGTCGTCGACGTAGTGCCCCTTGCCCTGGATGAAGCGCGGATCCTCCTTGCGCTTCATCGGCACGCCGACCGAGTGCAACGGCTTCGCCTGAGTGCTCATCGTTGTTCCCTCGTGACGTCGTTACTTGGTGGCGCCGGCCGGCTGGCGAGCGTCTCGGCCGCCTGCTGCACCGCCTTCACGATGTTCTGATAGCCGGTGCACCGGCACAGGTTTCCGGCGAGCCCCTCGCGAATGTCGGCCTCGCTCGGATTCGGCTGGTGCTTCAGCAGCGCGTACGACGTGAGCAGCATGCCCGGCGTGCAGTAGCCGCACTGCAGGCCGTGCTGATCCCAGAAGCCCTGCTGCAGCGCGTGCAGCTTGCCGCCCTCCGCGAGCCCCTCGACGGTGAGGATCTCGTGGCCGTCGGCCTGCACGGCGAACATCGTGCAGGACTTCACCGCCCGCGTCGCCGTCCATCACGACGACGCAGCAGCCGCAGCTCGACGTGTCGCAGCCGACGTGGGTGCCGGTCAGCCCGCATTCTTCGCGGAGGAAGTACGCGAGCAGCGTGCGCGGCTCGACGTCCCGCTCGTACGCGACACCGTTGACCGTGATATGGACCTTCATGCCTGCACTCCCAGACGCGCGAGCGCCTGACGCAAGCCTCGCGCGACGAGCACGCCAGCCAGATGCTTCTTGTATTCGACGCTGCCGCGCAGGTCGGCCTGCGGCACGCTGCGCTTCGACGCGGCGTCGGCCGCGGCGCGAATCAGCGCGGCCGTCGGCTTCTGTCCCGCCAGCAGGCGCTCGGCCTCGTCGACGCGCACGGCGCACGGCCCGGCGGCCGACAGCGCCACGCCCGCAGCCCGGATCGTGCCGTCGGCGTTCAGCGACACCTGCACGGCCGCCGCCGCGGTGGCGAAGTCGCCGACCTTGCGCTCGACCTTCTGATACGAACCGGCGGTGCGATCGTCGGGCACCGGAAACTCGCGCGCCGAGCGCCATCTCGCCTTCCCCGACCGCGGTCGTGAAGCTGTCGACGAGGAACTCGTCGATCGGGACGCGGCGGCGTTCCGGCCTTGCCGCGAACGACGACGGTGGCGCGAGACGGCGAGCGCGGTCGCCGTCCAGTCGCCGGCCGGATCGTTGTGGCACAGGCTGCCGACGACCGTGCCCATCTGCCGCACGACCGGATCGGCGACCACGCGCGACACATCGTGGATCAGGCTCCAGCGGCGCTCGCCGATCCACGGCGCGCGCTCGATGTCGCTGTCTCGCGCGATCGCGCCGACAGCCAGCACCCGATCGCTGACGCGCAGGTAGTTCAGATCGGTCAGCGAGTTGATGTCGACCAGGACGGCCGGGCGCGCGAGCCGAAACCGCATGGCCGGAATGAGGCTCTGCCCGCCGGCCAGCACACGGGCGTCGGCCCCGTGCTGCTGCAGGTGTGCGAACGCCTCGTCTGTAGTGTGCGCGCGAAGGTAGTCGAAGGCTGCAGGAATCACGTCGCCAACCTCCTGCCTCGGCAGTGTCGCACGCGGCGATGCCACGTGGACGTCGCAAAGCTGATCCTGAAAAATCGATTCTACAGCAGATGCAAATCTGCTGCGCGCTACACTACTTTCTTACTCATGGTGAGCGCGGTTGTTCTCGCGGCAGGCGCGTCGACGCGGATGGGGACCCAGAAGCTGCTCTTGCCGCTCGGCGACGAGCCGCTCGTCCGCCGGGCGGTCCGGCAGGTCCTGCGACGCCGGCTTCGACGACGTGCTGGTCGTGCTGGGCAGCGAGCACGAAGCCACGCTGGCAGCGCTCGACGGGCTGCCCGTCCGCCACGCCGATCAACCCGCAGTTCGCCAGCGGGATGGGCAGCTCGTTCCGCACGGCGGTCGAGCACCTGGCCGACAGCGCCGCCGCGATGTTCGCGCTCGCCGATCAGCCGTTCGTGACGGCGCACGAGTACCGGACCGTGCTCGACGCCTACCTCCAGCACGCGCCGGCCATCGTCAGCGTCCGGTACGGCGAGGTGATGGCGCCGCCGCATCTGTTCGAGCGCGAGTTCTTCCCCGAGCTCGCCGCAGCTCCAGCACGGCGCCCGTTCCGTCCTGCAGCGACACATGCGATCGGACCATGGTCCTGCAGTTTCCGCCGGATCTGCTGGTGGACATCGACACGCCCGACGACTACGAGCTGGCCAAGAGCCGCTTGTCGTCAGGGCGGTGAAGGCTGCCGACGGAGCCGCTGAGAAAGCCGCCGTCGAAACCGCGTCGAATCGCGAGGAGTTCTCCCAGGATGGACGTCGCCACTTCCTCCGGCGTCTCCGCGCCCAGCGAGAGCCCCACCGGGCTCCGCACGCGGGCGACCTTCGTCGGGTCCGGCACGTACCCCTGCTCCGCCAGGCCAGCCAGCAGCTTGCTCGTAGCGCGAACGCGGCCCGAGCACGCCGATGTAGGCGGCATCCGATTCGAGGCTGAACCGAAGGCTCTCCTGGTCGCGCTCGACGTGGTGGTTCATGACCAGCGCGAAGCTGCCGGGGCGCGAGCGTCACACGCTCGGCGAACTGGCTGAAATGCGCGCACACCAGCGTCGCGCCGCCGAACCGCTCCGGCGTCAGGAACGCCTCGCGCACATCGACGACGGTCACCGCGAACCCGAGCGTCCAGGCCAGCTGCGCGACCGGCGCCGCGTCGTGTCCGGCGCCGAAGATCACGAGGTCGGGCGGCGGCGTCGTGATTTCGAAGAACACCTCAGCGCTGCCGACGCGTTCCGGGCCGGACGCCGGATACGACGACGCCAAGACGCGCGCGGGCACGCGCGACCGCCGCCTGCTCGACGCACGGATCGGTCAACCCTCCGACGCATTCGCCCGTGCCGCGGACGATCATCCGGCCCGAGACGCCCGAGAGGGGCGTGACGAGCACGGCGGCCTCGCCGCGCTCGAGAATCGCCCACCACTCGTTCGTGATCGCATCGTCCGCGATGCGCTCGATGCGGATGTCGACCGCGCCGCTGCAGCCGATGCCCAGTCCCCAGACCGAATCGTCCGCCAGGTCGTAGCTCACGATGACCGGCTCGCCGGTGGCGATGACGCGCGCCGCGGCCTCGGCAACCGTCGGTTCCAGGCATCCGCCGGACAGCGCGCATTCGTAGGTGCCGTTGCGCCGAACGAACATGCGCGTGCCTTCGCGGCGGTACGCGCTTCCCTTGACCCGCACCACCGTCGCCACCGCCGCGGGCTCGCCAGCCGCGCGCGCCTGGCGGATGGCGTCGAGGAGCCGTTCAGTCTCGCGCCGTCCATCGGACCACCATCGCACAACCCGGACGATCCGGCAACGTCCTTACTCGGTGGTCACCACCTCGTCGCCCGCCGCAGCCGCGGCGCGAAGCGCCTGCCATGGCAGCGTCGCACATTTCACGCGGACGGGAAACCGCCGGACGCCTGCCAACGCCGACAGCGCGCCGAGATCGTCGACGGGCGCATCGGCAGGCGCCGTGACCATCCGCATGAACGCGGTCGAACAGCGCGTCGGCCTCTGCCACCGTCTTTCCTTTCACGATCTCGGTCATGAGCGACGCCGACGCTGTCGCGATCGCACAGCCCATCCCCTCGAAGCTCACGTCCCGGATGATCCCGCGTCGATCTGGACGTACACCGTCAGCCGATCGCCGCAGAGCGGATTGAAGCCCTCGGCTTTGCGGCCGGCCGCGAGCGTCCGGACGTTCCGGGGGTGCCTGCTGTGGTCGACGATCACGTCCCGGTAGAGCAACTGGAGATCGGACGTCATCGGAATAGCCCGCGGACGGTCTGCAGCGCCTCCGACAGCGCGTCGATGTCGTCGCGGTTGTTGTACAGCGCCAGCGACGCCCGGGCCGTCGCCGGCACGACCGAGCCGATCCATGAGCGGCTGGCAGCAGTGGTGGCCTGCGCGGATCGCCACGCCCTCGCGATCGAGAATCGTCCCGACATCGTGCGGGTGAACGCCGTCGAGGACGAACGACAGCACCCCGGCCTTGTCCGCGGCCGTGCCGAGCACGCGGACGCCCGGAAGTCGCGAGAGGGCGCCCGTCGCGTACTCCAGCAGCTCCTGCTCGAAGCGGGCGATCCGTTCGAACCCGATTGCGGTGAGATAGTTCATCGCCGCCGCGAGACCGACGGCGCCCGCAATGTCCGGCGTGCCCGCCTCGAATCGGTAGCGGCGGAACGTCGTACAGGGTGCGTTCGAACGAGACCGAACGGATCATGTCGCCGCCGCTCTGATACGGCGGCATCGACTCGAGCAGCGCCGACGTCCCGTAGAGCACGCCGATGCCGGTCGGACCGAACATCTTGTGGCCGGAGAACGCGTAGAAATCGCACCCGAGCGCCTGTACGTCGACCGCCCGGTGCGCGACGGCCTGCGCGCCGTCCACCAGCACCGGAATGCCGCGCTGATGCGCGAGGCGAACGAGTCTCCTCGACCGGGTTCACGGTGCCCAGCACGTTCGACACGTGCACGATCGACACGATTCGTGTCCGATCGGTCAGCAGCGTCGCATACGCGTCGAGGTCCAGTTCGCCCGCGTCGGTGATCGGGATGATGCGAAGCCGAGCGCCCGCGCTGTTCGCAGAGGATCTGCCACGGCACGATGTTCGAGTGGTGCTCCATCGCCGAGATCACGATCTCGTCGCCCGGACCGACGTGCGAGCGCCCGTAGGTGGCGGCCACGAGGTTGATGGCTTCGGTCGTGCCGCGCACGAAGACGATCTCTCGCGACTCACGCGCGTTGAGGAACCGCCCGACGGTGGCACGCGCCTCCTCGAAGGCGTCGGTCGCGCGATCGCTGAGCCAGTGCACGCCGCGATGGACGTTGGCGTTTTCCTCGGCGTAGTACTGCGTCAGACGATCGATCACGACCTGCGGCTTTTGCGTCGTCGCCGCGTTGTCGAGATAGACGAGCGGCTTGCCGTGAACACGCTGCTGCAGGATGGGAAAGTCTCGGCGGATCGCCGCGCCATCCAACGGCTCCGTGCGCCCTGCGGGCAGCGACGACCGACTACTCATGATCGTCACGAGGATACCGCGTGCGGCCAGGCGCACGCGAGAATAGGAGACCATCTTTTCCGGCGCACGAACCGACGTCTGGACCTAGGTCCGCGGAGCGTCAAGGGATCCGGACACCGCCGCAAACGGTTCCCGGTCATTCCCGACTTGTACTCGGTTCGCAAACTTGGTACTGTCTGGCTGTCCAGGAGGTCCTCGTGACGCTCTCGACGCGCACCCGCGACATGTTCAGCGACCTCGCCACTGTCGCCGTCGTCATCGCCTTCGTCTGGATGCTGCTGCTGTAGGAGACCGGTCGCGGCCGTTCCAACGTGCCCGTCACGCACAAACCCGCACCAGCAATTACATGCGCGCCAGTGCTCGCCCTGACGGCTCGACCAGTCGGGGTTCGGGAAGCCCAATGTCGCGGCGGGGCGCGACTTCAAGAGCGTCTCGAGCCATTTTCCGGCGTGTTTCCGTCAAGTCCGCGCGGCCTTTGACTTGCGTGAAAATGAGGCCGAGGTCGCCCATGCGCCGATGGCCTGAGGTCGCGCTTCTGCTCGTCGTGCTCGTCGCCATCGCGCTCGCGCTGCCCGACCAAAGACTCCGGTCGGACAACTCCACACGAAGCGGGCCTCACTTGCTGCGCAGATGCCCCGACAACGAACGGAACGGCGCGACGCGCGCGCCGCGATGGGCGCCCGAATCTCCTGCCAGATCTCAACGCCTCGCAACGATCCGAACCTAAGGCTCGTGAGGCGAGCGTCGTCGCGTCGATGATGCGCGACTAGAGATTAACCAGCAGAGAGCCCGCGCCTCGTCCGTCCAAGACTTTGGATCCGCGCGTGTTCTTTCGGCACTTTTTGAAGATTTGGGGCTTGAGGCCGGTTTCGCGGGCATCTTCGCGCTGTGGAGCGTAGGCGGGCGCGGCCCCAGGCGCACAACTTCTTCAGCCCAGACGAGTGGCCCAAAGAGATCGTTCGCCTACTTTGCGACGCGCGTGTTCTTGATGTAGCGATGGCACTGATAGCAGCTCATCGTCAGCGACACGTAGTGCATCGCCGCGAGATCGAGATCGCGTTGCTTGGCCGCCGCAATCAAGTCCTCGGTCGCCCGAAGGAAGACGTCGCTCTGCCGGCTGTACTCCGGCGTCTTCAACACGCTCCACCCGAGCTGCTTGGTCGCCTCGGAGAGTGCTGTGCTCTCGCGCTCGAGCAGCGCATAGTCGCTCGTCGTGAGCGCCTCGAGCACGCGCTGCGCATGGGCCAGCTTCTCGCGCATGAGCCGGCCGGTGGCAGGTGTCTGCATCGCCGATCCGGAGGACGTCATCACCAGAACCGTCACTCCGACCAGCGTAACCGCTCTCTTGAACGTCGATGTCATGGTCGCGAGATATTACCAGACTCGGTGCGAGGCCATCGGGATGGCTCGCAATCGGCGGCATAATGCCGACTCGCAGCGACACGGCCGAATGCGAGCCCTTCTGCTGACCTCAGGCGGCGCGCCTCGCGGGAGAAGCCGATCGTGCCTCGGCCTTCCTCGGAATCACAAGCAGCAAGGCCCCCAGGACAACCGCCGCTGGCGGCAGAACGAGCGCAAGATCGTAAAGATACCGCGCAAGATTACTGGCCATCGTGTCCCTCCTCAGGCGCCTGCGATCGCTGGAGCCTTCACCGAAACGTTGACGGGAATACCGTATCGCACGCTCGCAGTCACCGCATCCGCCGATCGGGTCGGAGAACCTATGCCCTCCCCCTCGCGACCGTTCCACGCCATGACGAGATCCATCACATGTTGGACGCGCAAGAGCATCGCGTCTCGCAACGGCCCCTCGGGTAATCCTTCGGCCACCTTCAGCAAGCGATCGCAATAGTCCGCGATCCAGTCATAATCGATCGGCGTGCGAGAGGGCGCCGAGGTGCATGTCATCGCCATCCCCCCTCACAAACTCGCCTTTTTTTTGGGTTTCGGTCGGAGCACAAAACCTCGTCGTTTATTCAAATACAAGGCCTTTTTGCCACAGACGGCGCATGAAGTGACCAGCCGGCCAAGCCCAACCCCCAGCATGCCAGAAGTCCTCGAACAGTTCCTGGCAGCACGCGACACGCGCTCACCTTAAACATTGATCAGCAGGCAAACGACATGCCGTGGAAAAGTGCAACGATTCCCAGGAATTGAGGACAAGCACCGCGAGAAATTCCTCGTCGATGGGAACTATCCCGAGTGGCGTCAGAGTGCGGCTCCGAGTGACTGGATGTCCGGCGCTCCCTCGCCCGGGCCCTCGTTGCGCGGATCTTGGTAGAATCCGACGGCATGGCCAATGGGTCTTCCGCGTCGATGTCGAATGATGCTGCGCCCTCAAATGAGTCCGCGGGCACGCTGGCCGAGGCACGCTGGCGCGCAATCATCAATTCCGCCGTCGACGGGATCATCGTGATCAACGCCGCGGGTGCCATCGAATCGTTCAACGCGGGGGCCGAGCGGTTGTTCGGGTACTCGGAGCGCGAGGTCGTGGGCCGCAACGTGAGCATGCTGATGCCGGCTCCTTACAAGGAAGAACACGACGCGTATCTCTCCAGATATCTCCGCACGGGCGAGCGTAGAATCATCGGGAGCGGACGAGAGGCGACGGGACTCAGGCGAGACGGCACGACCTTTCCCGTGCATTTGTCGGTCGGAGAAGCGATCGTCGACGGACAGCGGCACTTCACCGGCATCCTCCACGATCTCACGGCACGCGCGACCCTGGAAGAACGCCTCCGGGAGCAAACGTCGCTGGCCCGCCTTGGCGAAATGGCGGCGGTGATCGCGCACGAGGTGAAGAATCCGCTCACAGCCGTGCGCGGCGCCATTCAGGTGATTGGCGGACGTCTGCCATCCGACAACAAGGATGGACCCATCATCGCCGAGATCATCGCTCGCCTCGATGCCTTGAACGAGCTGCTCCAAGACCTGCTGCTGTTCGCCAGGCCGCCGCATCCGAAGCTGTCCAAGGTGGCCATCGCGCCGCTGCTCGAGATGGTGGGGGAACTGCTGTCCAAGGATCCAGCCTTCAAGTCGCTGCACATCGAGATCGCGGGCGAAGCTCCGCTCTTCCCCGGCGATGTGGAGCTGCTGAAGATCGTCTTTCAGAATTTGTTCATCAATGCCGCGCAGGCGATGGACGGAAACGGGACGATCCGGGTGCGGATCAGCTCGACGGGCGACTGGCACACGATTACAGTTGCGGACACTGGTCCAGGCATTCCGGCGGCGGTTCGCCAGAAACTGTTCCAGCCGTTTCAGACGACGAAGGCCCGGGGGACCGGGCTTGGCCTGTCAACCGCCAAGCGACTCGTCGAAGCGCACGCGGGCACCATCGCCGTGGACTGCCCGCCAACGGGCGGTACCGTCGTCAGCGTGCGGTTGCCTGCAGCCACCGCATGAACGGCAGTCCTTCCGTGCGCTGGTTGCGTGGGCCGGCCCCTCGGAAACCCTCGTCCTCACCCCACACACTGGTCCGATTCGTTTCAACGTCGAGAATTTCCCACTGATAGTAGTCGAAGTCGCCCGACGCCAGTTTCCAGACCGCGCCGCCGCGCACGGGCATCTCGATTCCGCGAACTGTCCTCCATTCGCTGACTGGAATCACCCATGTCTCGAGCGACGTGTCACCGTAGTAGCGCCGTGCGGTCATTCCCGCGAAGCGGCCGCGCTCATCGAACTCGAACACAGCCGACACGGTAACGCCTCTGAATTGCAGCGTCCCCTTTGCGCGGCGGTCGTCGATCGGCTCCCAGCTGATGTAGGGCGCGAGCGCGCCAGACGGGAACCAGATGATCTCCCCGAGGAAGCGCAGCGCGGCACCCTGGTCGAACTTCGGACCGGTGCCGTCGGCCACCGCGACGAGACCGCCCGCTTTGATGAACATCCGCCCGAGGCCTTCGAGGTAGGTGTCACGGCCAACGACCGGGATCACACGCATCATCGTGACGTCGACCGTCCACACGAAGCCCGGTTCGTCGACGGAGAAATACTGCTTCGCCACGGCGGCCATGTAGGGCTGATCGCGCGCGGTGCGCAGCCCGCCGCGCTGGATGAGGCGGACCGTCCGGGCGCGCGGACGTCCGACAGCGCCCGATGCCTGAAGCCACCGCTGAACAGGCAGCGGAAGATGGGCGATCTCCTCGGCGCGCAGGATCGCCGGCTCCCTGGCCGGGGCCTTCGAGAGCAGCTCGCGCGCGTATTGCAGGTCGGCCTCATGAAACGCGTGCGTGGCGGCGCCCACCGCCACGGCAAGCGCCAGCAGAAGATTCGCCCCCGTACCCGCCCACGCGTCTCGCCACTGCAGCACGATAAGCGCCTGCGACAGCACAATCGCAGGCGCGGCAAACATCCACCACGACTCTCGGTCCATCACCCGGAGCAACGCCGCCCACACGAGCGCCGCGGCCGCAATCAGCCACAGGACGCCGACGACCCGGAACGCGCCCTCAGAGAGGGGCACGATGGCGCGTCCACTCAGCTGTGGAACCGCAGCGAGCTTCCATGGCTTGAGGAAGCCCATGAGGTGGATGAGGCCGTGGAGAAGAAGCAGAATCGCGGTCGCAACGCGCATCCACATACGGCAATCAATCGTAGTGCCACACCACCGCGCAAACCACGCGCGGCGGGGAGCGCCGCGGGGGGCTCGGCGAACCGCGCCTGTCTCGGGGAGCGCCTCCGCGCTCGGGGGGCGCCCCCTTGCGGCCCACCCCGCGCGCTCACGTTCAAAGTCCCGACGGGTCCATAAGCTGAGGGCTCAGACAGGCGGCAGGCGGGATATTTCCGATCGGCTGCGGAAAATCCGGGAGTCGCGGCGATGCGGTCGAGCGCGAAGTTCAACGCGGCACCGTCCATGCGGAAGGGGGACTGCCCACGCCCGCCTGGCACGACGTTGGCTTCGGCATTCAACCGCAAACGCCGAGCCGTGTCATGCCCCAGATCTGATGACGACGAACGTTCGGCTCGACATCCTCACCAGGAATGACAGCGCGTCGCCAAAGCCCTAGAATGAGGAACTCGCATGGACACCTCCACGACGTATCTGGGTTTGAAGCTGGCCCATCCGTTCATCGCCGGTGCGTCACCGCTCAGCGCGCATCTCGATACCGTCAAACGCCTGGAGGACGCTGGCGCCGCCGCCATCGTCCTGCACTCGCTGTTCGAAGAGCAGATCACGCTGGCGGAATCGGGCCACATCCGCCACCGGGACCCCCTGGATCCGGAGTTCGCCTCTGCGCTCGCGCCATTTCCGCCAACAGCCGAGTACCCTTTCACGCCGCAGGAGCACCTGGAACACCTCCGCCGCGTGAAGCGGGCCGTGGGCATTCCGGTCATTGCCTCGCTGAACGGCACGACAAAGGAAGCCTGGCTGCAGTTCGCGAAACTGTTCGAGCAAGCAGGAGCGGACGCTATCGAGCTGAACTACTACGAAGTGGTGACTGAGCTGTCGATGCCGGGTATCGCGGTCGAGGCGCAAATCCGCGACATGCTGCACGACTTGAAGCGAAGCGTGCGTATTCCCATATCGATCAAGCTATCGCCGTTCTTTACCGCATTCGGGAACCTCGCGAAAGAGCTCGACGCCACAGGAGTCGACGCGCTCGTGATTTTCAACCGGTTCTATCAGCCGGACATCGACGTCCGACACATGAAAGCCATGTCGAACCTCGAGCTTTCACGCAGCGCCGATCTGCTCCTGCGGCTGCGATGGCTCGCGATTCTGCACGGCCGGATCCGGGCGGCGCTCTGCGTCACTGGTGGTATCGAAACGGCGAACGACGGCATCAAGGCGCTGCTGGCCGGCGCCCATGCCGTGCAGATGGTCTCCGCCCTGCTCCGCCACGGCCCAGGCTTCCTCAAGACAATGGTGGAGGGGCTGATCAGGTGGATGGAATGGCAACACATCCCGTCCATCGATGGGATGAGAGGACGGGTGAGTCTCAAGGACTCCGCGGATGTCGGCGCGTTCGAACGGGCCAACTACATTCGCACACTCCACCAGTGGAACACCTGAACCGGCAAGCGGACCCACGCGCGCGGGCCAGCGCTGGCTACTGCGCTGCGACCAGCGTCCAGAAGAACACCAGCATGCCCACGACGACGAGCGGGCACGCCACGACCAGGAATACGACGAACGCCAGCGGGTGAACCCACCAGGACGCCGCGAGATCGACCGCCAGGCCGGCGGCCACGAGCGAGCCGGAGTGCTCAACTCCACCCGCGGTGAAAGCCGCAGTGATCAGAAGAACGAACAATGCGGGCGCGCCGATTCGAAAGAAGCTCTGCAGGTTGAACCTATGAAGACCGTTCGAGCTTGAATTTCTCGATCCGGTACCGAATCTGGTCCCGATTCACGCCCAGGAGGGCCGCCGCCTTGGTCTGATTCCAGCCGCTCCGTTCGAGCGCCTGGACGACGAGCGAGCGCTCCAATTGCTCGAGGTCGATACCGCTCGCTGGAAGCTGGACCTGCTCAGACAACCGTGGCGCCGAGGCTCCGCCCTGCATCGGAAACTGCTCCACCGTCAACTCGTCGCCTTCGGCCAGCAGCATGGCCCGTTCGACCGCATTCCTCAGCTCCCGCACGTTGCCGGGCCAGCTGTACGCCTTCAGGCGTTCGAGCGCCTCGGGTGTCACCCGCTGAATGCGTTTGCGGAACTCCGTGCCGTACGCATCCACATAGTAGTTGACGAGCGGCGGGATGTCGCCCGGACGTTGACGCAGGGGCGGCAGCACGATCGGCATCACGTTCAACCGATAGTACAGATCCTCACGGAATCGACCGGCCCTGACCTCTTCTTCGAGGTTGCGGTTCGTCGCGGCAATGATGCGCACGTCCACCTTGAGGTCTGTCGATCCGCCGACGCGCTTGAAGGTCTTCTCCTCGAGAAACCGCAGCAGCTTGGCCTGGAGCAACGGAACCATCTCGCCGATCTCGTCGAGGAACACCGTCCCGCCGTCCGCCGGTCTCGAACAGTCCACGCTTCTGCCGATCGGCGCCCGTGAAGGCGCCCCGCTCGTGGCCGAACAGCTCGCTTTCGAGCAGCGCTTCCGGAAGGGCGGAACACGTGATGTTCACGAAGGGCCGGGCGGCGCGGTCGCTCGCGTAGTGAATGACTTTCGCCGCGAGGTCCTTGCCCGTGCCGCTCTCCCCCGTCAGCAGCACGGTTGATGCTCGACTCCCGGCAATCTTCTGCAGCAGCGCGCGGACAGCGACCATCGAATCGCTCTCACCGACGATGCGATCCAGACTGAACGGCTGCGCCTGACGAGCGCGAAGCGCGCGCACTTCCCGCCGCAACGCCGTCGTCTCGAGTGCCTTCTCGACGAGCAGCACGATTTCATCGAGATTGAACGGCTTGTTGGCATAGTGATACGCGCCGGCCTTCATGGCGTCGACCGCCGTGTCGACGCTCACGTGCGCGGTCAGCAGGATCACGAGCGTATCCGGATCGGCCTCCTTGATTTGCTTGAGGACCGTCAGGCCGTCCGCATCCGGCAGGCGATAGTCGAGCAGCACCAAATCGACGCCTTCACGATGGCGTTTTATGGCCTCCGCGCCTGTTTCTGCTTCCAGGATGCGATAGCCCTCATCGGTGAGTCGGCTGGCCAAAGACCAGCGAATGAGCTTCTCATCGTCAACGATGAGAATCGTTGCGGACGTCATGGAAGCTCAAGTATACGGCAGGAGTCTGGCGACGTCAGACCGGTCGCGAGGCGTGCGCTTTCTGAACGAGCGAGGCAAGCTCGTTCACCTCGAAGGGCTTCCCCACCACTCGAAACGCACCGAGATCGATGGCGCCCTGAAGGACTTCAGCGGTCCCGAAAGCGGTCATCAGGATGAACTGCGTTCGGGGCGTCAGCCGCCGGAGTCGCGAGAGCAAGGTCAAGTCGCTCGAATCCGGAAGGCGGAGATCGAGGAGCACCACGTCGAAGGGAATGGCGGCGCCCGACACGGCCGCGATCGCAGACTGCGCATCGCCGGCTCCCACCACCTCGTGCCCGAGGTCCGCGAGCGTCTCGGACATCGACCAGCGAATGAGCGGTTCGTCGTCGACCACCAGGACGCGCAGCGTTGTGGATTTTTTCGCCATATGGGGACAATCTCGTGAATGCCCTACGGCCTCCTGCGAGATCATTGCGGATTTCGCCGATCCAAGGGTAGCAGTATCACCATGCTCGCCACGTCGTTCAAAAACCGGACCACAGAGCGCCGCAGGCTATGGCCCCACGAGCGGCCCGCCGGAACCTCAGATTCCAGGATGGGGACCGACCGGGCTGATGGTGCCAGCCCAATCTTGTCATGTCGGCGGCGGCGGAGCCCCCGGGCGTGGGCTCCATCCATGCGCCGGCACGCGTCCGATGGCATGTCTTCTGCTCTATAGTCTGCGGTGCCCATCGATATCTGCGGCTGACCAGGAGAGGTATTCCATGATCGTCCTCAAGAAAATTCTCGTCGCAACTGATTTCAGCACGGCCTCCGATACGGCACTCGAGTACGGTCGTGAACTGGCACGGATGTCCGGTGCGACACTGGAAGTGCTGCACATCACGGAAAACGTCATCTCGCAGTACGCGACGGAGTTTGCCTTCGTCGACTTCCCCGAGGTGCAGAAGCAGGTCGAAGACGCGGCCCAGGAACGCCTGAACGGTCTGCTCAGCAGGGAAGATCGCGCGCAGCTTCACGCCACGCCGGTCCTCCGAACGCACATCGCGCCCTCCATCGCCATCGTGGAGTACGCGAGGCAGGAGCGGGTGGATCTCATCGTCATGGGAACGCACGGCCGCGGCGCACTTGCCCATCTTCTGATGGGCAGCGTCGCCGAACGCGTGGTCCGGACGGCTCCTTGCCCGGTCTTGACCGTGCGGTCGCCGGAGCGCGAATTCCTGATGCCGGATGCCCTCGTAGCCGTGCCAAGAACCTGACGTGCACCCTGTCGGCCCGCCTCCACCGGCGACGGACGACCTCGACGCGCACCGCCTCGTACTGCGCGACGGGTCGACGGCCAGCGTGCGAATAGCTGACGTCACGGACCAGGACGCTGTGCGCCGCTTCTTCCACGATCTGTCCCCTGAGTCGCACTACCGGCGCTTCCTCACGGCGGGAGAACCATCCGATGCACTCATCAGGAGCTTCTGCGACTCGTCGGATCTCTCGCGGGGGCTGACGCTCGTCGCCACTCGTCAGATCGACAATGACAACCGCATCGTGGCTGTAGCGTCGTATCTCGCTATCGCCGACGGGGCGGCGGAGGTGGCGTTCGCGGTCGACGATCGTTTCCAGGGCAAAGGGATCAGCACACTGCTGCTTGAACGGCTGGCTTCCCACGCCGTCCAGAACGGCCTCCATCGGTTCCACGCCACCACGTCGGTTGATAACGTGCCGATGCTCGAGGTATTTCGCGATTCCGGCTTCGAGATTCGATCCAAGTCCGATCATGGGAGCATTGACCTGCAGTGGTCGTTGACTCCTTCAGCCGAAGGCGTCGCGTCCGTGGAACGCCGTCACCGCCTTGCCACCGTACGGTCGATGAGGCCGATACTTGCGCCCCGGTCGGTCGCGGTCGTCGGCGCCTCGAGGGATCCACACAAAATCGGGGGCCGCATCATTCGGGCGATCCTCGCCGGCAAGTTTGCCGGGCAGCTTCATGCCGTCCACCCGACGGCCCAAGAGATTCAGGGCGTGACGGTCTGCCGCTCGGCGCGCGATCTGCCACCCGGCGTCGAACTGGCGATCATCGCCGTGCCGCCCGCCGCGGTTCCGACAGTTGTGGACGACTGCGCGGCGGCTGGTGTCAGAGCGCTCGTCGTGATTACCGCCGGGTTCGCAGAAGTCGGCCCCGACGGCCGCGCCGCGCAGGATGCGCTCGTCGAGAAGGTTCGCGGCCATGGCATGCGCATGGTGGGCCCCAACTGCATGGGGCTCGTCAACCTCGATCCCGGCGTGCGGCTGAATGCGTCGTTCTCCCCTGCGGTGCCGTCCGCCGGACGTGTGGCGCTGTCGTCGCAGAGCGGCGCACTCGGCATTGCGATTCTCGAAATGGCGGCGAGCCGGCGGCTGGGCCTGTCGGCGTTCGTCAGCGTGGGCAACAAGGCCGACGTGTCGAGCAACGACCTCCTGGAATATTGGGAGGAGGATCGCGGCACGAGCGTCATCCTTCTGTATCTCGAATCATTCGGCAACCCCCGGAAGTTCGCGCGGATCGCCCGACGCGTCGGACGTTCCAAGCCCATTGTGGCGATCAAGGCGGGGCGCACGCGGGCCGGCTCGCGCGCAGCAGGCAGTCACACCGCCGCGCTTGCCGCCAGCGACGTCGCCGTCGATGCGCTCCTCCACCAGGCTGGCGTCATTCGAGTCGACACAATCGACGACATGTTCGACGTCGCCGCGTGCCTGGACGCACAGCCGCTCCCACGGGGCGCACGGCTCGCTGTCGTCACCAACGCCGGAGGACCCGGAATCATGGCGATGGATGCATGTGAAGCCGCCGGGCTGTCAGCGGCGGAGCTCTCCGCCGTCACGCGGGAGCACCTCGGTGCCTTCCTTCCGGCAACCGCAAGCACTTCGAACCCAATCGACATGGTCGCGTCCGCCGGCCAGGACGACTACCGACGGGCGGTCGAGATCGCGCTAACAGCGCCCGAGATCGATGCGCTCGTCGTGATTCTCACGCCCGTGGATCTCGCCCAATCCGACAATATCCTCGAGGGTATCCGCGCCGGCATCGTCGCGGGCCGAGCCGCGGGCGGCGGCGAGAAGCCGATCCTCGCCTGCCTCATGACGGAGTCCTTGCGCGGCGCACCGCTTCACGCCGGAGCTGAAGTGATTCCGACCTTCGTGTTCCCGGAGAACGCGGTTCGCGCCCTCGGAAGGATGGCGAGGTATGCGGGTTGGCGCGCGCAGCCCCCCGGCTTGTTCTGGAGCTTCGACGACCTCCATATCGACGAGGCGCGACACATCTGCGTACAGGCCATCAGCGAGCGCGGTAGCGGGTGGCTGACCCCTTCTGAAACCTCGACCCTGTTGCAGTCGATAGGCGTACCCGCTGCAACGAGCGCGCTGGCTCATTCGCCCGAAGAAGCCGTGTCGCTCGCCGCGCTCATGGGCTTCCCGGTCGCGGCCAAGCTCGCTTCGGCGAGCGTCCAGCACAAGACTGAGCTTGGCGCCGTGCGCCTGAATCTCACATCACCGGACGCTGTTCGGGCGGCGTTTGCTGAGATTGCTGGCCGGATGCCCACAGGCGCATCCAGCGCTCCGGCCGACGCCGTGCTCATTCAGGCAATGGTCCCCGATGGCATCGAGATGCTCGTGGGCATCACGCACGATCCGGTCTTCGGGCCGCTCGTTGGCATCGGCATGGGCGGCATTGATGTCGAAGTGCTCCGCGATGTCAGGTTCCGGGTCGCCCCACTCACGGATCGCGACGCAGACGAGGTCTTGCACGAGATCCGTGGTATTCGGCTGCTACACGGGCACCGGGGCCGACCGGAGGCTGATCTCGAAGCGCTTCGTGCGATCCTGCTTCGCGTCTCTCGGTTGGCCGAGGAGGTCCGTGAGGTTGTGGAACTGGACCTCAATCCCGTCATGGTGCTGCCCGCCGGCAAGGGATGCCGTGTGGTTGACGCACGGGTCAGAGTGCAGGTGCACGGCCGTGAGCCATGAGACTGTCGCGTGCTCACTACTGATGACCTGAGATCGTGCGCCCGCAGCGTGCCAGGACGTCAGGGATTCGAAGGCGACTTCCGGAGGTGTCCTGTACATCACTTCTTCCACGAACTCCACGCACTTGTATTCCAGGATGTGAGCGTTCTTCTCGAGATGCCGATAGATCGGCATGCTGATCTTCCAGGGCCGGGAGAAGACCTTCGGATCCTCCATCGTCGCCTCGTAGTTGATCGTGTTGCGATCGATGAAGGAGTAGCGTTCCACGACGTGCAGTGCGTCGCTGTGGAAATTACCCGCACGGTCGAACCAGGTGTCTTCAATTTGATCGGTGACATCGATCACGAGCGTGTCGCCCTCCCATCGCCCGACCGACCACCCCATCCACGCCGGCGCCGGACTCTTGGCCTTGCTGTTGAACCGGATCGTCCGGCTTGCGCTCGCAAACTCCGACGCCATCAGAATGGTGTCCTTCCCCTGCACGATCTGAAACGGATACGGCATGTAGATCATGCGAGGCACGCCGGGCATGAAGCACTTGATTTCGGGATCGCGGGCCAGCCAGTTCTCCGCGTTCTCTTTCTTCGTGGTCACCGCGGCCGGCAGATACGGAATGTCGTTCCCTTCGACAACGCCAGGCCCCGCGGGAACGCTGAACGCGGCGCCGAGCGCGACGATCACGCCGGCGCGCGCCGCGTGCGCCTGCAGGTCCCAGTTCGCGGAGTTCATGGTCTGCCAGATTCCGCTGAAGTCCGGCTTGCCATCGCTCGTTCGCGGCACCGAACCCTGCCCTTGTCCGACGACGGGGCGCACGGTGCCAGCGAGCATTCCGGCGCACAACGCTGCTGTGGCCAGGCGTGTGGCAAGTCCCATCCGAGTCCGCATCCTGCCCCCTGCTGGAATTGGCGAGCGTCCCCTACTTCGAGCTCGTCCTGCCTGCCGCCTTGGCCTTCTCGCTCGCGGCCTTTTCCTCGGCGCGGGCACCCCTGAGGGTTCCAGACATCGATTCGTTGGCCTCGTGGCAAGCGTATTCGAAGATTGGATCGCTTGTGCTCTTCATATAGAGCACAGCCGTCCAGGGTTTGGTCCACGTCATCGGATCGTTGAGCGTCACTTCGTACTTAAGTGTCTCGGGCGCCACCCGCGTGAAACGCTCGATCAAGTGAGTGTTCGCGGTAGCATTGCCCGAGATTGGCGAGTCGTCCCTGAAATTGGTCGTATCGACCACGAACGTGTCGCCTTCCCACCGGCCAACCGGATCGCCCAGCCACAGCTGCACGGTCTTGGGCAGGTGCGGTCGGCTGCTGATCGGAATCATGCGCGTGTCATGGCGCATTTCCATGTTGACGGCGACCGTCGAGGGTGTCTGAACGATCTGATAGTAGTTGTTGTACCCCGCACCCAGCATCGGCACGCTGCCGGTAATGCAGCGCTGGCCTAGCGCGATGTCTTCCGGGCCGTCGAAGGGGTGAAGCCGACGTCGCTCCGCTGCGTCCGCCCGGCGCTTCTGCGCATCGGCGGTCAACGGAGGAATCTTCCCGCTTGGGGGATCGGTTACGAGCGAGGTTCGTTTCTCGAACCACCGCCCAATGACCCAGAACGCATTGTAGTCGCCGGTGCCCACGTCTCGGGACTTGAATCCCTTCTGCGCGCCGAGAACGTTGCGGAGCGTGGCGAGGTACACCGAGTCCCCGAACGCCGCATCGCCGTCACCCCCGAACAGTTTGCCCGCCGTCGCTTGCATGGCCGCCAGCTCCTCGTCAGTGAGCGTTGCGCGACCGGCCAGTTCGTCGGGCCGCTCGAGCGGTGTGGCGGCATTGTGTTCCCACGTTCCCGAGATGTCCGGATGCCCATCTGGAGCGCGGGGCGCTGTCCACGACTTACCTGCGGGAGCAGGGGCTTGACCGGCGACCGTCACGCTCACCAGCGATACCGACGCGACGAAGGCACCGACGACGGCCAAACCTGAGAGATGCTTGTGTTGCACAGCCCCTCCTGATTGATGCAGCAATCCACGCGTGCTAGATACGCCCTCATGATACCGCCCAGTCGGCCATTTCGGACCCTGGTTTTTTTGACTCGCTTCCAGCCCCATAAGACTCGCCAGGCGGGGGACTTACTTCTTCTTGCCCGTCCCGGTCCGGGTGTCGGTGCCGAGCATCTGGCTCACCTTGAGCGTGCCGTCAGCTTGCATCATCAGCGTCATGACCACGTCCACTTCGCCACCGCGGCCCGTCTGCTTGAACTTCAGCACCAGATCGTTGCCTGTTTTCGAGACATCGGTGATCTCGATGGGGCCTCCGCGACCTCCTCCCATCGTGGCGGCCACACGGCCCGCCATGTCCTTGACCGTGAGCGTCCGCTCCTGAGGCCCTCGGCCGCCTTCGATGGTGAGGGCCCAGTCCCCCATCCAGGCCTTTGCATCACCAGACGAGAGCCCCTGTCTCCCCGCAAAAAGACGGCCGGATCCGGTTCCGACAAACAACCCCACGAAAACCAACAACATCGCTCGCGACAAAATCCTTCGCATGTTGCACCCCCGTTTTGTCAGTTCATACCGGCTGAGCCTGGTTTCACGATTGTTTCGGCGCGGGGAACGCTTACCGATGACCCCGCGTGGCAGCCACACAACGGTCGACATAGCAAGGAATACGCTCAACCGCGGGCGCGCGTTTCAACTTTCGGCTGGGTCGCATGGCCCCGCGAGTTCCTGCTATGTCGTCAAGGATCCCAGCGGACGATGAGCGCGGGTGCGAGGCCGGCGCCAGACACCACTCAGGGTGTAGGACCGGCGTTCGGGTCCTGCGCCAGCCGGTACAGCCGCCGCGTCACGGCCACATCCACTCCTGCCGCTCGAATCTGCGGGAACTCGTTGCTGTACTTTGTCAGGTCCACTTTCGTCGCCGCCTGCTCGGCCGTCACTCCGAGCGCTCGGAACGCGTTGGTCTGCGCAACGAGGTCGCGGAGATAATTCTGGAAGGCGGTGATTTTGGTCTTGCCCTTGAACGGGACGCCGTGGCCTGGCAACACGGTGTCGAAGTCGAGCGCTTTCAGCTTCTCGAGCGTGGCAATCCATTCCTCCGGGTACGAATCACCCAAATACGAGAGGACGGACTCCATCAGATCGCCGGTCGCAACGATGCGCTCTCTGGGCAGGAATGTGACGACGTCGGTGTCGGTGTGGCCTCGACCGAGATACATCAGGCGCAGCTCGCGCCCTCCTCGGTATAGCGTCATCGTGGTCTCGAAGGTCGTGTTCGGCGGCGTCTGCCTGACGTCTTTCACCTGCTCGAAATAGGCCAGCGTGCTCTGGAGCTGCCGCTCGAGGGTCGCTTTTTGCTGCGCGTCTTTCTCGTCGGCAATCCGCTGACGCAGCGTCTCGACCCGCATGGGGTTGACGCTGCTCAGGAAGGTGAACTGCTGCATGGTGTTGGTCTGGAGGCGCACGCGCGTGTGATCGTGGCCGATGACGTGCACGTCGGGCCCGAAGACCTGATTGCCGAAGAGGTGATCGTAGTGGTAATGCGTATCGATCACGTATTTCACGGGCTTGTCGCTGAACACCTTGATGTCTTCGACGAGCGCCAGGCCGGCGGCAGGCGAGGTCTCCGAGTCGATGACGATCGCCTCGGTATCGTTCACGATAACGGGCGAGTTCGCACCTACGGTCATCGTCCCGGACGCGGTGGCGTAGTAGATACCGTCCACAATCTTCTCGAACCGGTGCGCGCCTTTGACGAGCGGGGCAGTGGTCTGTGCGCGCGCGTCGAACCAGAGCCACACGGCGATCAACAGAGCGAATAACGTGGTGATGAACGTGCGCATCGCCAGCCTCTTTCTTTGAAAGTCATCTCACGAATCCCATGCCGTCGATGCGCGGCTGCTTCTGGGTTGACAGCGATCCGGACCAGAATCAGAGAAGCGAGGCGAGTGCCGGAGTTACGGCATCTTTGGCACGAAAGCCAGAAACCGCCGAGGGTTGTCGACGAGGATCTTATGAAGCGTCTCGTCCTTGACACCCGCGTATTTGAGCTTGGGGACGAACTGCACGAGCACTGTCGAGAACCCATTCCCCCAGTTGGCCTTGAGCTGCGGGGATTGCGTGAAATCGGCAGATAACATCAGGTTGTCCTCGTATCCGGCGTTGAGCACCTCGAGGACGAGCTTGACCTTGCCTTCTTCTGGATTCGACGATGCGGCCATCTGGTGCCCCGTGGTGTCGAACCCGATAAACGCACCACGCTTCGCGATCGCCTTGGCCGTCTGTCCCCGTGGTTCTGAGCCAGGCGCGATGTCCGTCAGATGGCCTATGACGAGATGCTTCAAGTCGACGCCTTGCGATTCGAACAGGTCGAGCTGATCCAGCGCGCACTTTGGACAGCCCTCGTGCTCGGTATGCGTGAAGATGGGCACGCCCGTGCGCACATGCGTCTTGGCAATCGCGGTCAGGACCTTGCGCTCATCGGCGGTCATCTCCATCGATGTGCCGATCTCACCGAACGCCCCCCAACGTTGGCGGGCGCTGGTGCTGACGAGCTGGTCTGTAAGTTCCTCGACCGATTGCCGCACGATGTCCGGGGCATACGGTGCCTTGAACGGACCACCAGCGACAACGAAGTGAACGTTCGGCACACGCGTCGCCAGCTGCTTGAGGAAGTCCACCTCAGCGTCGGTGTGTCCGATACTCCCACTGGCATTCGCATCGATGATGCCGGCCAGACCGTCGTAGCCAGCCTGCCGCATTTCCTCAGTCATCAAATCGATCGAGGTCGTGAGCGGCGGTCGCTGCCCAGGTGCTAAGGGGGCCGCGCCAGCCCCCCGCCCCGCACCTGCGCCTGCACCAGCCGCACCAGCTCCCTGCCCTCTCGGGGGTGGTGGCGGGCTGCTGTAATTCATCGTCACATGTTCATGGAACATGGTCGCGCCCGACGCCAACGCGTCGGGCTTGACGTCCTTCAGAATGGTGCGGATGATTGCACCGTTCGGGAATTTGACCGAGCCGCGCTTTGCAGTGATCCAGCCCGCCCCTTGAGCAAATCCCAGCTGCTCGCTCAACACCGCCCCGAGGCCGCATGCCGTGCTCGCGCCCAGGAGTTGGATCGCCTCACGCCGCGTGAACTGCACTGGTCGATGTGGTTTGATGGTCACGTCATATCCTCGATGATTGCCAATCGGCTACTGTTCCTTCGCACGCTGCTCCATCGCACGCGCGCCGCGCAGGATGCCTTCCATACTGTGATTGCCCTCGTGGCATGCGTATTCGAAGATCGGACCTGGTGACCGCTTCATGGGCACGCTGACCGTCCACGGTCGTGTGAACAGCGTGGGATCGGTGACCGTGTACCGGTAGTCAATCGTATCGTTGTCGACGAGCGTCAATCGTTCGACAATGGACATATTTTCAGCTGCGCCGCCGCAACAGTTGAAGCTCGTGTCGCCGACGTTGTCTTTGAAGTTCGTGGTCTCGACGACGAGCGTGTCGCCCTCCCAGCGACCACGGGAGTCGCCAAGGTAACTGCGGATGCTGGCGGACGCGTGGGGACGGCCGTCGAGCGGAATGATTCGAGCTTCGTGAATCATCTCCTGAAAAATGGCCACGTACCCCGGCGTCTGCAAGATCAGCGCGTTGTTGTTGTAGCCGCCTGGCAGCTTCGGCACGCCGCGCGTGATGCAGCGCTCCGACAGATTCCGATCTTCCGGAGAGTCGGCCCGCTCGCCGCCACGCGCCTGCCGCGCCGCACGCCGGCGCTCCCCTTCCGGCGTCAGGGGCGGAATGCGACCGTCCGGCGGATCGACGATGAGCGAGGTTTGCTTGAGAAATCCACCTTCTTCCCACCAGAACTGATTGTAGGTGCCAGGGTCACCAGTGGGAGGAGCATTGTCGTGGTCCCGAAAGCGCAGCTTCGCGAGTTCGTCGTCGGTGTAGAACTGCTTGGTGCCGAGCGCCACGGGTCGCTGCAAGGGCGTCTGCGTCGAATTGCTCCAGATTCCCTGCAAGTCGGGACGCCCGTCCGGTGTTCGCGGCATCTGCCATACGCCGGCGGCGCCGTCGCTGGCGGCGACAGCTAAAAGCGACGCGGCCATCACAGCCGCCAATATTCCTGAGGCCAGGACAACCGCCGAACACACGGGGTGACGGATTGGCTCGGGCATTGTTGCCTCCAGTCGAAGCAATTCCGAGGAACGTCGAACAGCAGGGCGGCGTCAGCATACACCACGCCCCAACAAGCCCGCTCCAAAATATTGCACTCTTCCGTGTGGTCGGGGGACAGCGTAGGCGCGGGCGTGAGCGATACGCTATTCTCATCCGAGTCCCCTATGACGCTCTTGTACGGCTATCTGAAACGTTACTGGCGGCTCCTCACACTGGCGCTGGCACTGGCCGCGATCAATCAGGTCTTCTCGCTGCTCGATCCGTTGATCTTCCGGCACGTGATCGATCAGTACGCGACCCGGTTTCAGGAATACACGACCGGCGAGTTCTTCCGCGGCGTCAGCCTGCTGCTGGCGGCCGCCGTCGGCGTCGCCTTCGTCTCGCGTGTCGCGAAGAACTTCCAGGACTATTACGTCAACGTCATCACGCAGCGGATCGGCGCGCGGATCTATGCCGACGGCATCCGCCATTCGCTCGAGCTTCCCTACGCAGTGTTCGAGGATCAGCGCAGCGGCGAAACGCTCGGCAGGCTGCAAAAAGTGCGGACCGACGTCGAGAAGCTCATTGCCGTCTCCGTCAACGTCCTCTTCACCTCGCTCGTCGGCATCATCTTCGTCGTGATCTACTCGTTCAGCGTGCACTGGGTGATCGCGCCGGTCTACTTTCTCACGGTGCCGCTGCTCGGGGTCCTGAGCTCGGTCCTGAGCAAGAAGATCAAGACGATCCAGAAGGTCATCGTGGCCGAGACGACAGCACTGGCGGGGTCGACGACCGAGTCGCTCCGCAACATCGAGCTGGTGAAGAGCCTGGGGCTGGCGCAGCAGGAGATCGCCCGTCTGAATGCCACCACCGAGAAGATTCTCAAGCTCGAGCTGAAGAAGGTCCGCTACATCCGCAGCTTGAGCTTCGTTCAGGGAACGACGGTGAACTTCCTGCGGACCAGCATCATGTTCCTGATGCTGTATCTCATCTACACACGCGCGATCACGGTGGGGCAGTTCTTCTCGCTGTTCATCTACTCGTTCTTCATCTTCGGTCCGCTGCAGGAGCTCGGCAACGTCATCAACGTGTATCGGGAGACCGAGGTGTCGCTGAACGACTTCCAGGACATCCTGCGTATGGAAAAGGAACCGCGGCCCGCGCACCCGCAGCCGCTGCACGATCTGGAGCAGCTGACATTCGACCATGTCACCTTCACGCACCAGTCGGCCTCGTCGCCCGCCCTCACCGACATTTCCTTCGCCGTGGAGCGCGGCGACACGATCGCGTTCGTCGGGCCGTCGGGCGCCGGCAAGACGACGCTCGTGAAGCTGCTCGTGGGGCTCTATCCGCCGCAGACCGGCAACATCCTGTACAACGGTCACCCGGCGGCGACCATCGATCTCGACCAACTGCGCGAGCGGATTGGGTTCGTCACGCAGGACACGCAGCTCTTTTCCGGGACCATCCGCGAGAACCTTCTGTTCGTCAACCCGAAGGCGACCGACGACGAGTGCCTGGAAGTCCTGCGCCAGGCCGCGTGCGACAGCCTCCTGGCGCGGGCCGATCGCGGCCTGGACACCGTGATCGGCGAAGGCGGCGTGAAGGTGTCGGGAGGCGAGAAGCAGCGGCTGTCGATCGCCCGTGCGCTGCTGCGACGGCCACATCTGCTCGTGTTCGACGAGGCCACCTCGTCGCTCGACTCGCTGACCGAAGAGGACATCAGTGAGACAATTCGCGATGTCGCTGCCAGCCGCGACGTGATCACGATTCTGATCGCGCACCGCCTCTCAACGATCATGCACGCCGATCGCATCTACGTCCTCGAGCGGGGCCGGGTCGTCGAGTCGGGTCCGCATGCGGAGCTGTTGGAGCAAAAAGGGCTCTACTACGCGATGTGGCGGCAGCAGATCGGCGAACGGCGAGCGACGCCGTCTGGGGGTGTACGGCCGGCGCTGGCGCGTCCAGGCGTGACAGTGGAGGTGGGCGACATTTGATACACTTGGCGGGCTTCCGGATGTGCCTATGAGGTTGCTGATCCTCGGCGTGTTGATCGCGCAGGTGGCCGCTCCAGAGTCAGGGCGGGTCCGCAGCCGCACGTTGGCGGTCCCGGATGTCGGTACCGTCATCTACGGGATTTCCGTTCCTGGCGACTACGCCGCGGGCCACCCGCGTCCGCTGGTCCTGGCGCTTCACCCTGGCGGCGGCCGAATCGCCAATTACGGCAGCAGGTTCATGCAGCAGGTCGTGCTTCCGGCCCTGGGCGATCTGGGCGCCGTTGTCATCGCCCCCGACTGCCCGGCCCAATCTCCATCATGGGCCGATCCGATGGCGGACCGCGCGGTGCTGGCGATCCTCAAGAAGGTGCGTGAGGAGTACGAAATCGACTCGCGTCGAATCCTGGTGACCGGGTTCAGCATGGGCGGTCGGGGCACGTGGTTCATGTCCTCGCACCATCCCGATCTCTTCACCGGTGCGATTGCGATGGCCGCCTCCACGGGCGACTTGCCGCAGGACGGCCTCGCAACGATGCCCACCTACGTCATCCACAGCCGCGATGATCAGGTCGTCCCCTTTGGCCCGGCGGAGCGGAACGCGAAACAGCTCGAGGAACTCGGCCGTCCGATCGCGTTCGAAGAGCTCCACGGGCCCGGACACTTCGACATGGGGTCGTACATCGAGCCGCTTCAGCGAGCCGGCCGCTGGATCGTCACGCGCTGGGCCAGATAGATCAGGGTCGGCTGACGACGGCCACATTCCAACCCTTCTTCTTGTCGGTCGCTTGATCAGCGCGAGCGCAAGGACTATCGCGCCAGCGATGCCATATCGATCACGAAGCGATACTTCACGTCGCTCTTCAGCATCCGCTGGTACGCGTCGTTGATCTGCTGGATCCGAATCATCTCGATGTCGCACACGATCCCGTGCTCCGCACAGAAGTCGAGCATTTCCTGCGTTTCGGGGATGCCGCCGATGAACGACCTGTCGACGCGGCGGCGCCTGAAGATCAGCTGACCGATGCTCGGCCGGGGGTGCGGCACCTCGGGTGCGCCGAGGAGCACGAGCGCGCCGCCACGTTTCAGAAGCGCCACGTAGGGGTCGAGACTGTGCGAGAAGGAAACGGTATCCAGGATCAGATCGAAGCTGTTCGCGCGTGGTCGCATCGCCGTTCGGTCGCTCGACATCAGCACCTCGTCGGCACCCAGACGCTTCCCATCGGAGATTTTTCCCGAGGACGTGGTGAACACGACGGTCTCGGCACCGAACGCATGCGCGAACTTCACACCCATGTGCCCGAGCCCGCCGAGTCCGACGATGCCTACCCGCTTCCCTGGACCAGCACCCCGCTGCCTGAGCGGCGAGTAGGTCGTGATACCCGCGCATAAAAGCGGCGCGGCGGCGGCCGTGTCGAGGGATTCCGACAGCTTCAGACAGAACCACTCGTCGACCACGACGTGGCTCGAGTAGCCGCCATAGGTGCGTTCGCCCGGCCGATGCGGGTCGGGCGTGTTATACGTGAAGATGGTTCCCCCTCCGTCGCAATACTGCTCCAACCCTTTGCGACAGCTCGAACACGTGCGGCAGGAACCGACCATGCAGCCCACCGCGGCCAGATCGCCGACCTTGAATCGCGATACGCCTCCGCCGACCGCCGTCACGCGCCCAACGATCTCATGGCCAGGCACGCACGGGTACGCCGTGCCGGCCCACTCGCTCCTGACCGTATGAAGATCGGAGTGGCAGACGCCGCAAAACAGAATGTCGATCTGAACGTCGCGCGTTCCCGGCTCGCGGCGCTGGAAGCCGAACGGCGCGAGCGGTGAGGACTTGTCGAGGGCGGCGAAGCCATGGGCGACGCTCATGTCGTTCTATCCTACCCATTACGCGCGATAATCACTGAACGACCGTGGAAGGCTCATCGCTCATCTCGACTCGAATGCGTAGCGCCGGAGAAGCGGCCGCACCAATCATGGAGTTCGTCGACCGGGCTCTGGACGGATCCGAAGCGGAACTCTACGAGGTGGCAAAAGGTCACGTCGATGCCTGAGACCTACTCACTGACGGTGGACCGGGTGATCCCTGGCCCGATTGAGGAGGTGTTCGACGCCTGGCTCGATCCCGCGTCGATGCAGCAATGGATGAAGCCTGGATCGATGGCTCTCCTGACCGCGGACATCGACCCGGTTGTCGGCGGCCAGTACACGCTCACGTTCAGCGGGATCGGCAAGGACACGCCCCACGAGGGGACGTACGTCGAGATCGACCGGCCTCACCGGCTGGTCTTCACGTGGAAGAGCGGGAATACCGGCGACACGCTCGTCACGATCGCCTGTTCGAAGCTGGCTGATCGCCAAGACCACGGTCACGCTGACCCATGAACGATTCGCGAGCGAACGCGCGCGCGACGGATATCGAGGTGGATGGGGTGGCGTTCTTGAACACCTTGAACACATGCTGAAGGCGCGTACGAACGCGAATGAAGACGTCGAGTCCAGGCGCGGATGAGACCCGTTTGCGTAGACGCTGCACCGGTCATCGTCGCGGACGGGTCCCAAGGCTGACAGTGGCAGCCGTCGACCGAACTCGGCCAGCGCAGTACAATGCTTCTATCGTGGCAAGGATCGCCGTGCTCCCGCTCCTTGTGGTCCTGGCTGGGGCAGCCCTGGAGGCACAGGACTGGCCGCAGTTCCGCGGCCCCACGGGCCAGGGTCACTCCACCGAACGGGGCGTGCCCCTCGAATGGAGCGAATCGCGCAACGTCGTCTGGAAGACGCCGATCCCGGGCCGCGGCTGGTCGTCGCCGGTCGTCGCCGGCGGCCGAGTCTGGCTGACGACCGCGATGAAGGCCAACGGGGCATCGCTGCGCGCGCTCGCATTCGACGTCGAGACCGGACGCGAAGTCGTCAACGTCGAAGTCTTCCACCTCAGAAGCGCGGACCTTCTGAACTCCAAGAACAGCCTCGCCTCCCCGACGCCCATCGTTGACGGCGACCGCGTCTACGTCCATTTCGGCGCTGACGGCACGGCCGCGCTGACGACCTCCGGCGAGATCGTCTGGAAGGCGCGGTTGCCCTACCAGTCGCAGCACGGCAACGGCGGATCACCCGCGCTGTACCGCGATCTGCTGATCGTCAGCTGCGATGGCGGCGACGAGGCGTTCGTCGTGGCGCTGGACACGCGGACCGGCAAGATCCGGTGGAAAACGCCGCGCCGCTCTCCTGCCGATCAGGCGTACTCGACGCCGCTCGTGATTCGCGTCGGCGATCGTGACGAGGTCGTCAGCGTGGGAGCCTTTCGCGCGGCAGCTTACGATCCGCAGACAGGCAAGGAAATCTGGCGCGTCAGTTACGGTGACGGCTTCTCCAACGTGCCGCGCCCGGTCTACGGCCAGGGTCTCGTGTACATCGCGACGGGATTTCAGGAGCCGTCGCTGCTGGCGGTGCGGGTGGACGGATCGGGCGATGTGACCAACACCCACATTGCGTGGACCTTGAAGCGGGCGGCCCCGCTGACGCCGTCGCCGGTGCTCATCGGCGACGAGATTTATCTCGTCAACGACGTCGGGATCGCGTCGTGCCTCAACGCGAAGACCGGAACGCCGTATTGGGTGACGCGTCTTGGCGGCAACTATTCCGCGTCGCCCGTCGTCGCAGACGGCCGCATCTATTTTCTGAGCGAGGAAGGCGTCGCGACGGTCATCGCGCCGGAGAAGGTCTTCCGCAAACTGGCGACGAACGTGCTCGACGGCGCGACGCTGGCCTCGATGGCCGTGTCGAGCAGGTCGATCTTCATTCGCTCGGACAGCGCCCTGTATCGGATTGCGGCGGAACGCTGACCGCGTCCTCCGGAGTCCTTCGTCCTTGGGCCTTGGTTCTTCGTCCGTCCGTCCTTGGTTGTCCTCGATCCTTTGTCCCTGGTCATGTGAGTACCGGCCGCGACGAGTACGCCAGGACCAAGCACGAGCAGGAGAGGACCAAGCACGACGAAGGACCAAGGACCTGTGAGCGGCTCCAATCAGACGAGAGCCATCTTGTAGAGCGCCACGAGCTTGGCCCAGGCGCGCTCGGCGTCGGGCTTGTTGTAGATGGCCGCGCCGTTCTGCAGCGGCATGTCGGGCACGCACCAACCGTGCAGCCCGGCATAGACTTCGATTTCCGCCGGGACCTTCGCCGCCGCAAACGCCTCTTTCAGCTTGTCCTTCGCATCCGGCTGGCGCATGTCGTCATTCGACGCGATCCCGAAATACATGCGGGCCTTGATCTTCGGCGCGAGCAGGTGCGGACTGTCGGTCTCGCGGTGACGAGGCCGCCACCGTGGAACGACGCGCCCGCGCCGACGCGATCCGGAGCGACCGCAGCTGTCTTCGACGACGAGCGGACCGCCCATGCAGTAGCCCTGCGTGCCGATCTTCTTCGCCTTGTTGACCTGCGGCTGCGCGTCCAGGAACGCGATAAACGCGACGGCGTCCTTCTCCGCCGCGCCAGGCGCATTGATGGACCCCATGAGCGGCTGTAGCTTCGCCGTATCGGCTTGATTCTGGAAGTTGAACGAGGAGAGGTCCTGAAATACCGGTGCCTTGGCCACGCGATAGAAGGGATTCGGCACGAGCACCGAGTATCCTTCGGCCGCAATGCGCTTGCCGATGTCGCGCATCGCAGGGCGCAGCCCGAATGCGTCAGGCCAGATGATGACGGCCGGATACGAACCCGTCGTCGGATGGATGAAGGCGGCGTCGCACGTGCCGTCCGGCGTCTTGACGGCGACGTTCTCCTCGACCACCGGCAACTCGGCGCCCGAGACCGCGGTTGCGGCACCTAGGCCTGCGGCCACAGATAGCGTGACAAATTCCGCCGCGAGAGGTCGCTCGGCGACTCGGGGTTCGGCGTCGGATCGCTCTTGTCGTCTTCCATGTGGTCTCTCCTCGTCCTTGGTGAATGCTTAACGTATGGCGCACGTCTCGCGATCTCTCGACCGTCGAGGGAGACGATCGACCGGGCTGTTGCAAGATCAAGACGGACACTTGCAGATTCGTGCCACGTCAACAGCCTGCTGCCTCTCGCCCGTCAGCAATTTGGTGGCGCGATCACGCAATTGGATGTTTCATTCTACGACACCGTTATTCCCTCGTGACATGCCTGACCCCCAACTCGTGCCTCGCTGCCGGGTTACGGCCGCCGGGCCAAGGATGCCGCCTGGGTACTCCAATTGCTCGGGAAGCGTGGGTCCGTATCTCAACGGAGGACACCATGCGACCCAAGAAATACCGGGTGACGAGATCCAGCCGCGCGAAGAAGTCCTCGCGTGCCGCGAAGGTCACGCGCACCAGAGGACTGACACGCGCCACGAAACCAATGCGCCGAGCCAAGGTGATGCGCACCGATAAAGCGGTCTCTACTCAAGAGACCGCGCAGACCGAGGCGGCCCTCGCCGAGGCCGGCGTGCGCTCGTCGTCACAGTTTGGCGCCTGGGCGCTGGTACTCTCTGTAATAGGCGTGATGGCCGGTGTGGTTCTGATTGGCCGTCCAGCGCCTGACCGCGTAGAGGTTGAGGCGGTGAACCCACCACATGGAGATGGCGGTGGTACAGGCCCAACCGGTCAAATTGCCGTCGCAAATGGCGACCTCGGCGCCACCAGCCAAGGTGGCCGATCTGAAACGGCCGACTCCTCCGACAGTCCTGCCCCTGACAGGTCCAATGCCCGCACTGAAGACCACGGTCATCTCAAAGACAACCGAGATGGCGCGCACCAACGAACCCGCAGCGGCGACGGTCCCCTCCGACAACACCTCGGTACTCCCACCCTACGCCGACGAGCGTGCGGCGATGCCGGCGTCTCTTCACGAGAGCGCGTTGGTGACGATTACCGGCTGCCTCGAAACCGATGACGAGACATTTCGTCTGAACGATACCGAAGGATCGGATGCGCCGAAGTCGCGGAGTTGGAAGACGGGTTTTCTGAAGAAACGCTCCGCGACAGTCGCTGTCGTCGATGCGAACGGAGTCGGCCTGCCGGCTCACGTGGGACAGCGGGTGGCCCTGACTGGGCTGCTCGTGGACCGCGACATGCGGGTGCGTTCGCTGAGGCGAGTCGCCGCCTCGTGTGAACAATAGACGAGGAAGTCCAGGGTGCACGCCTCTCGGCTAGACGCGCGTCCGGGCGCGCGGTCAACTCACGCCGCGTGCAGTCTGGACCGATGCTCCGCGCGCTCGCCACTGTTCCTCGAGAAATTCGAGGACGGTCGGCCGGAATGGTGTCAATCGCCATCGCGCTCACACCGCTCTGTTCGAACAGCCGGCACGGGCCCTTCCCGGAAGGGCGTTTGCATGTTCACCGCCGTGGCAGGTAGGGGAGGCGACTCCGCCGGCCGCATGGCCGAGGCGAACTCAGCCGATAAGAGAGATTAGGGGGTAACACATGCAAGCCTTTTCGCGAATGTGCGCCGGTGTGCTCGCTCTCGCACTCGCGGGAGCCACACCACTATCGGCCCAGAACCCGACCGCGGCCGGACGAATCAAGGTCGCGTCCGGCTCGGCTTTTATCGTGCGTCAAGGGACGTCGACTCCCGCGCAGGTCGGACAGGTCGTCTTTGAATCCGACGAACTTCGCACCGGAGGCGATGGACGCATCGGCGTGACGCTGAAAGACGACACCAGGTTGTCCATCGGTCCGAACAGCGAGGCGCATCTCGATCGCTTTGTCTATGCGCCCGCCGAAGGGAGTCTCGCACTGGTGCTCAGGTTCGTGCGCGGCGTGGCGGCGTACGTCTCAGGTCGGATTGCGAAGCTCGCGCCCGATGCCATTCGTCTTGAAACGCCATCGGCTATCGTGGGTGTGCGCGGCACGAGCCTGGCGGTTCGCGTCGAGCCCTAACGTGGCACGCGCTCGTCTTCACCTCCTTCTTCCCGCGGTGCTCGGCGCCGTGGGGGCCGTCGCCTGTGGCCCCAAGCACGGCGTCGGCCCCGACGCCTCCTCCCCCGGAACTCGCCGACCGGAGCAGGATCCTCGTTGGTGGTCCTGCTTCCTGACGCGGACACCGGTCTCGCCGGACGGTGCGAATGTCGCCAACCCATTCGGGTCGGTCGACCTCGGGGCCAAGTACGACGCGACATCCGCCACACCAAGTCGCCGGCCGGATGCGGTCAGCACGCTCAGCGAGGCGGACGTGAATCGGATTTTCGGCGACGCCTTGTCTGCCCTGCCTCCGCCGCTGCAACACTTTACCCTCTTCTTCCGCTTCGAGTCCGACGAACTGACCGACGAGTCCCGCGCGCTCCTCCGAAAGGTCGTCAACGCCGTTCGTGGGCGCGCGGCGCCGGATATCGCGATCGTCGGCCATACCGACACAAAAGGGACATCGTCGGCAAACTTCCAGCTGGGGCTGAAGCGATCGACCGCCGTGCGGGCTCTCCTCGTCGCAGCGGGGCTGGACCCGTCGGTCGTCGAAGTCACATCGCACGGCGAGGCCGACCTGCTCATTCAGACCGCCCGACGAGACGGCAGAGCCTCGCAATCGCCGCGTCGAGATTTCTGTGAGGTAGCGACCTCGCTGTGACATTGTTGACATTGGCGAGAGTGTCGGGATTGTCGAGACCACCGAAATCGCGGAGCACCGGCAGCCCATCGCCGCCTCGTGTTCGTGAGCGGCGCCATCCCGGTCGTCTTTGCGGCGCTCTTCGCCGTGTATCGGCCCGCCCTTCTCGTGCGACTCGACAACTTCGCATACGATGCCCTGCTCCGATCGATCCCGACGAGGCCGCACGGGAACCGCGTCGTCATTGTCGACGTCGATGAGCGGAGCCTGTCGACGATCGGCCAATGGCCCTGGCGCCGGGACGTCGTCGGCCGCCTGATCGCGCGGCTGCAGGAATCGGCGCCATCGGTCATCGCGCTCGACATCATCTTCGCCGAATCCGATCGCAACGACGCGCCCCAAGGGCGAGGTGCCGACACCGGACGACCTCCTGGGAAAGACGCTTCGCGAAAGCCACGTCGTTCTCGGGTACGCGGCGACATTCGACGCCGTCTCCGGCGAGCGACGTCCGTGCGTGCTGCATCCGATCGGACTCGCCATCATTCAGCCCGGAGAGCACACGAACGAATCACCGTTCTTCCGCGCGACGGACGCTGTCTGCAGCCTGCCGTCACTGGCGCAGGCCGCGGGCAGGTCGGGCTTCCTGAACGCTGTTCCCGACTCTGACGGCATTCTCAGACGTGTGCCGCTGCTCGTCGACTTCGATGGCCGCGTGTATCCGAGCCTCGCGCTCGCGGCAGTCGCGGCCGCGACCGATGCACGCAGCGTGGCGCTTCGCCTCGCCAACGTCAATGCCTCGGTGCTGACCATCGACAATCGAGCGGTGCCGCTCGACGGCAAGAGCAACCTCTGCTGCGCTACCGTGGAAAGAAGAACACGTTCCCCTATGTGTCGGCTGCGGACGTCCTGAGCGACCAGCCGACTTTCGCCGCCTTGCGCGACAAGATTGTGTTCGTCGGCACGACCGCCCTCGGCACGCGCGAGGTCGTGGCCACGCCGCTCGACACGCGGTTTGCCGGCGTCGAGGTGCAGGCCACCGTCGCGGACAATCTGCTGCAGCAGGACTTCATCAGCCGATCACAGTTCGTGACGACTCTCGAGAGTCTGGCGACGTTTGCGCTCGGTCTGACGGTCGCCGCGTTGGTCGCGAACACCGGCCTCTTTGCTGGAGCGGTCATCGGCGCGGGCGGCATCGCGGTGCTCTGGTCCACGGCCGTGTGGCGCCTCTCGACGAGCGGCGTGTTCATATCGCCGATGGCGCCCACCGGCGCGTGATCGGCGCGCTCGCGCTGATGACGCTCGCGAAGTTCCCGGTCGAGCGCCAGCGGGCCGATCGCGTCGGCCACGAGAAGGTCAACGTTCAGCGGCTCATGGTGCAGACGCTTCTGTCGCTCACCGAGACCCGCGACGCCGAAACCGGCCGTCATTCCCGCCGGACGCAACGCTACGCCAGGCTCCTCGCCGGGCAGCTCTCGACGCACCCGGCATACCGCGACTACCTCACGCCCGAACGGATCGATCTGATGTCCAGCCTCGCGCCGCTCCACGACATTGGCAAGGTCGGCATTCCCGATCACATTCTCAACAAGCCCGGCAAGCTGACCCCGGAGGAGCTCGAAGAGATGCGCAAGCACCCGGTCCTTGGCCGGGACGTCATTCTCAAGGCCGAGCAGCAGGCCGGCGTCCGCGACGATGTGACGCTCGCGATGGCCAAGGACATCGTCTACACGCATCACGAGCGCTGGGACGGGACGGGATATCCGCAGGGGTTGCGCGGCACCGAGATTCCGATCGCCGGCCGGGTGATGGCTGTCGTGGACGTGTACGACGCCACCTCCACGAGGACGCTGTATCGTCCGCGCTCATCCCACGACGAGGCGGTGAAAGTCATCATCGCCGGGAACGGGCACCCACTTCGATCCTGCCGTCGTGGAGGCATTCGTCAGCGTTGCGGCTCTTGTAAAGGCGGTCTCGCAGGAACACGCTGGCTGAACGCCGCCTTCCTCCCTGGCGACCCATCGCTCACGTTCCTCTCCTCGGCTCGACGCTGACGACGAACGTCGTGCGGAAGAGCGACAGCGACCTGCGCAATCTCTGCGCGCAAACAGTTCGTCGCTGACCGAGACCGCTAGGATTAAGGCGAGCTGCCTACTGAGGCGGGCGTGCGTCACGCGCCGTACAGCGCATCATAGTCGAGACACCTGGGACAGCACGGTGACATCGAGAATCTCGTCGCGACGGCGATGGCGACGGCCGCCGCATGTCGCTGAACGACATCCTGTTCGGGAGAACCGCTCGCCTCTCGCGAAGAGAGCGAACAACGGGTCGGGCCGCTGGCCGGCATTCCGATGCTCGGCCTCGACGCCTTGAGCTCCGCCGCGTACGGACCGGAGGCGGCGATGACGCTGCTCATCCCTCTCGGGGCGCTTGGCATTCGGCTATGTCGGCCCGATCAGCGCCATCATCATCGGTCTGCTGATCATCGTCTGCTTCTCGTACTGGCAGACGATCGCGGCCTATCCGGCGGCGGCGGCTCGTACACGGTCGCGCGTCAGAATCTCGGAGTCTTCGCCGGTCTCGTCGCCGCAGCGGCGCTGCTGCTCGACTACGTCCTGGTGGTGGCGGTCGGGATCTCGGCTGGCGTGGGCGCGCTCGTCTCGGCGATCCCATCGCTGCAGCCGCACACGCTGGCGCTGTGTCTGGCGATTCTGGCGATGATCGCGGCGGTGAACCTTCGCGGCGTCCGGGAATCCGGCATGGCGTTCATCGTTCCCACCTATCTCTTCGTCGTGTGCCTGTTTCTGGTGCTGGTGATTGGCACCGTTCGCACCTGGCTGAGCCGGCGGACATCCGGTGCCGCTCGTCGAGCTGCCTACGGTGCCGAGCGGCGACGGCCACCGTCAGCGTCTGGCTGTTGTTGCGAGCCTTTGCGAGCGGCTGCACGGCGATGACCGGCGTCGAGGCCGTGAGCAACGCCGTCGGCGCCTTTCGAGAGCCCGCGGTGGTGTACGCCCGCCGCACGCTCGGCGCCATCGTCGGCATCCTCGTGATCCTGCTGGCCGGCATTGCCTATCTGACGCGGGCGTACCACATCGCCGCAACCGAGCCGGGCATGGCCGGCTATCAAAGCGTGCTGTCTCAGCTGGTCGCCGCGGTGGCGGGTCGAGGCGTGCTCTACTACCTGTCGATCGGCTCGATCCTCTCCGTCCTCGCGCTCTCGGCGAACACCGGCTTTGCCGACTTTCCGCGCCTGTGCCGGCTGCATCGCACAAGACGGCTTCCTGCCGCGGTTCTTCGCATCGCGCGGCCGCCGTCTCGTGTACTCGCAGGGGATCTTCGTGCTGACGGGCCTGTCAGGCGCTCCTGCTGATCGTCTTCGGCGGCATCACCGATCGGCTGATCCCGCTGTTTGCGATCGGCGCCTTCCTGGCATTCACCCTCTCGCAGGCCGGCATGGTGGGCCACTGGCTGCGGGTCGGCGGGCCTCATCACGGACTGCGCAACGTCATCGATCAATGGCCTTGGGGCTTCGGCGACCGGCATCACGCTCGTCGTCGTGCTGATCGCGAAGTTCGCCGAGGGCGCGTGGGTGATGGTGCTCTGATTCCTCTCCTGCTGACGGCGTTCGTCGCCGTGACAAGGGCCACTACCGATCGGTCGCGCTCGAGATCGTAGAATCCGCTGCCGCTCGACGTGTCGAACATTCAGCCGCCGATCGTCATCCTGCCGATGCGCGAGTGGAACAAGATGTCGCAGAAGGGTCTCCGCTTCGCCTTGAAACTGTCGCCGGACATTGTCGTCGTGCAGGTGCGCGCTGGCGATGCAGGGAGAAGATCGACCTCGAACGCCGCTGGGCGGAGTACGTCGACGCGCCGACGCGGGCGGCCATTGGCCGACGCCGCGGCTGGTGGCGATCGAATCCCCCTACCGGCACGTGTTCAACCCGCTCCTCGACTACATCGTGCAGACAAAGCGCGAACACCCGGACCGTCAGATCGCGGTCGCTGATTCCCGAGCTGGTGGCGCGCCACTGGTATCAGCATCTACTGCACAACAAGCGGGCCGCGCATGCTCAAGGCACTTCTTCTGCTTCGCAGCGACGAAGACGTCGTCGTGATCAACGTCCCGTGGTATCTGGCGCACTGAACAGACGATGACACGCTGACCAGGTCTCGGTGATTGCCGGGAGCTGCGACGCCTTCGACGAGACGCTCGGCTGCTGAGTTCTCATCGACGCGCGTGAGGGGCGTCGATCGATCGGCCCTGCGAGCTTACGTGAGGGCGCCTGGGATGCGCCCGGCGGCGGCATGGTCTGCCACGAGCAGCGGACGTTCCGCCTGCCGCAACAGCCGCGCAACGGGCAGCGGCGAATCTTCGCGCGTCAACACCTCGTCAAGGACCAATGCCTTCGATTCGCCGAATGCGGCGACGACGACACGGCCGGCGGATGCCAGAACACGCAGCGTCAGAGTCAAACGGCGCGCGGGTTGCTTGGGGGCACCCTCGATCGAGACAACGGACCGATGAGTCTCGAGCAGGCCCGCATGCCCGGGAAAGAGGGACGCCACGTGACCGTCCGATCCCACACCGAGCAGCACGAAATCAAACCGTCCCGAACGCCCGAGCACGCGATCGAGCTCCGCACTATATGCCACGGAGGCGGCCTGCAGATTCGGCTCGTTCGCCGGCATCCGATGGATCCTCGCGCGAGGGATCCGCGCCGGCTGGAGCCACAACGACTCCGTCAAGGCGTAGTTTGATTCTGGATCGGTCGGCGGAACGGCGCGCTCATCTACCCAAAAGATTTCGACGTGGTTCCAGTCGAGACCGAGCGCCGCCAGCGCCGGGAAAACGTGAAGGCCGACTGCCCCCCCTGGCACGGCCAGGGTAAACCGACGGTGCTCAACCCTCGCAGCTGCGTACTCGGCGATGAAATCACCGACGAGCGCCGCGATGCAGGCGTCTCGATCGCCGATCACAGTGTCGAGAGTCACCTGGAGGCCCATCCTCCAACCGCCTGCAACCAGACGGTCGGCTTCCGGCGGCCCCCAGCTCCCGCAGTTCGTACTCGACGAGCGGTCCTAGGTCGTTGAGCGCCGGATCTACGATCGCCCACGCCGCCTCGACGACATCCTGCCGCGCAAAGAGCGTCGCGTCGCCGGTCATCGCGTCACCCAGCAGCCGCTCGTATGCGCCGAGCCTCTCTCCAACGCCTTGTCGAGGTCCGGAGACGACCGACAACTCCACCGGCTGCCCCACCAGTCGCTCTCCAGGCGTTTTCGCATACGCGCCGATACTTATCGTCACCTCCGGCGCCAGTTTGAACCGGACATAGTTGCCGTCTCTTGGAGCAGCGTGCTGGAACACAACGGGCGGCGCCTCCTTCAATTCGACGACGAGATCCGTGCAGGTCGTCTCGAGACACTTACCCGCACGGACGTGGAACGGGACCCCTTCCCATCGCCAGGAGTCGACGGAGAGCCGCATAGCGGCAAATGTCGGCACGCGCGAATCTCGGGCCACGCCCGGCTCTTGTCGATATCCGCGGAACTGTCCTCGCACCAGGTTAGCCGAGGCGAGCGGCCGGACGGTGCGCAGCACCTTGGCCTGTTCGTCCCGGATCGCCTCGGGCCACATGGACGACGGCGCCTCCATCGCCAGGTAGCTGATGACCTGCAGCAGATGGTTCTGGATGACATCGCGAATGACGCCGGTTTCTTCGTAAAACGCGCCACGGCCCGCGACACCAATGCTTTCCGCCATCGTAATCTTCACATCCTTCACGTACTGCCGGTTCCAGATGGGTTCAAGAAACGCGTTCGCGAACCGGAAATACATCATGTTCTGGACCGCTTCCTTCCCGAGGTAATGGTCGATTCTGAATACCGACTCCTCCGGAAGCACCGATCGCAGAAGGGCGTTCAGCGTGCGAGCCGACCGCAGGTCGCGGCCAAACGGCTTTTCTACAACGACACGCGCCCCGGCAATACAGCCGGAATCGGCAAGATGCTGAATGACGACTGGGAAGAGGCTTGGCGGAACGGCGAGATAGAAGAGTGGCCGTCTTGCCTCACGCAGCCTCTCACGTAGCCTGGTGAAGGTGCCGGCGTCGTTGTAGTTCCCCCACACGTGACCCAAGAGGCCGGCCAGTTGTTGAAAGGCGGCAGGATCGAGCACGTCGTGTTCGGCGATGCTGGCGCGGGCGCGCGCGATGAGTCCTGCATCATCAATCTGCGATCGCGCGACGCCGATGACGGGCACGTTCAGCCTGCCGCGTCGGACCAGAGACTGGAGGGCCGGGAAAGATCTTCTTGTAGGCGAGGTCGCCGGTGATGCCGAAGAACACCAGCGCATCTGACGCCAGGCGATCGATCATGACTTCTCCTACGTGGCGCCGCCGCCACCGTTCGGGAGCAGGGTCGCCACGACCTCCGCCGAGCGAGCGCGACGACCTCGCGTTGTCGCACACGGCCACCGAATGCCGGCCCGCATCAAGCGCGACGAACCATGCCGGACCCCATCCGGCCCAGTCCGATCGTCCCCTATACGCATGCGATCTCCTCCGCCATGTCCCCGACTATATCAACATCATCACGCGCGACCATGACGTGCTGCTCCGCGTCCTGCGCGAAACGGACCCTCCCGAGACCCGGATTTACGCTGGGCGGAAAAATGTGTCGGTGAGGCCCGGGCCCTTATCAGGCCCCGCTGCCGAGCGTCCAGGGCACGGAGCGGAACAGTACGTTGTTCCGACGCCGACGCACAGATAGACTTGCGCCAATGATCGGGCGTCTCGCCGCGCGCAATGAGTGGAAGTTCTTCGGCGTGCTGCCGAAGGCCGACCGCCGGCTCGCCATTCTGTGGTGGGGCGTGCTGGTCCTGCGTGGCGTACTTCCGGCCGGATTCGCCGTCGCGATGGGCGGCCTGGTCGGCGCCGTGCAGAGGGGCGACGATCTCCGGAGCGCCGCTCAGCTTCGCTGGCGCGGTGTTCGTCCTGTTCCAGGTCCTCACACCGGTTCATCAGGCGATCAGCGCCAATCTTGGTGACCGCACGGCCGCCTGGCTCTATGACCGATTGACGGCCGCGTGTGTGCGCCCACCCGGCGTGGGTCACCTCGAGGATCCGCGGCTCGCCAGCGATCTCACCGTCGCCCGCGACTTCGACCTTGGCATGACCGGCCCACCGCTGTCCATCTCGATGGATTTCATCGCCAGCGGACTGGTCGAATTGCTCGGTGGTCTGTCATCTGTCGTCGTGCTCTTCGCTTACGCGTGGTGGGCGCCCCTTGTGCTCGGCGGCGCGTGGCTCGCCACGCACTGGCTGCTGCGCGAAAGCGCAGTCTGGCGCGACCGGAATACCGACGAGGTGCGCAACGCGCAGCGCGATGCCGATTACGCGTACCGGCTTGCGGCGGATCCCGCACCCGCAAAGGAAGTCCGGCTGTTTGGCCTCGCCGACTGGATCATCGATCGCTTCATCGCCCGTCGCACGCGGCTCCACACGCTGCCAGTACGAAGCCACGCGGCTGCGCGAACGACCGCTGGTGTGGAGCGTCCTGCTCGTCATTGGCGCCAACGTCGCGGTGTTCTGGTCGCTCGCCGGCAGCGGCATCGAGCGGTCGGATCACGCTCGGTGAGGTCGTCATGTTCGCTCAGAGCGCGGTGGGCGCGTCGATGATCGCGTTCGGCGGACTCAACTGGGCGCTCGACGGCGCCGCGGCGCCCGTCGCCGCGGTGCTGCGACTCGAGCCGGCGATGGGCGCCGCCGGCGCACTGTCTGCCGGCAGCCGCGCAGCCACGGATGCGCCCGCGCGCGACATTCGGTTCCGCGATCTGACCTTCGCCTATCCCGGCGGGCCTCCCGTCCTGGACCACTTCGACCTGACCATCCCCGCCGGCTCGTCTCTCGCCATCGTCGGCCAGAACGGCGCCGGGAAGACCACGTTAGCCAAGCTGCTGTGCCGTCTGTACGACCCGCAGACAGGCGGGATCGAGATCGACGGTGAGGACCTCCGCACTCTCGACATCGCGTCGTGGCGATCGCGCGTCACGGCCGTCTTTCAGGATTTCATTCGCTTCGAGCTCCCGCTTCGCGACAACGTGGCTCCGTCTGGCGCGTCGGACGAAGCCGTGCGCGCGGCGCTCGCCTCGGCGGGCGCGGGGAGCCTCGCCGGGCTCGACACCGTGCTCGCCCGAGGCTATGAGGGTGGCACGGACCTCTCGGGTGGCCAATGGCAGCGCGTCGCGCTGGCGCGCGCGCTGTGCGCCGTGCACCAGGGCGCCGGCGTCGTTCTCCTCGATGAGCCCACAGCCCAACTCGACGTCCGAGGCGAAGCCGAAATCTTTGAGCGTCTGCTGACCGCGACGCGTCATTGCACGACGATCCTCATCTCGCACCGCTTCTCCACGGTGCGCCAGGCCGACCGCATTTGCGTCCTCGAGCACGGCCGCGTTGTCGAGCTCGGCACGCACGACGAGTTGATCGCGACGGGTGGCCGATACCGGACGATGTTCGATCTGCAGGCGCAACGCTTCGCTACCGAGGACGAAGAAGGGATGGCCTATGACGTCCTCAATTAGAGCCCCGCCATTCTGGGCGGGCAGGCGGCGAGGGAGACCAGACCGCCCATGAGGCTGGTGATCGACCGGCGCATGAAGGGACCCAGCCGGCCGGGCGTGAGGACAGCGCCAACTCGTCCACGCGTGACGACATCGCGCCCCTCCCGCCGGCGCTTTCCTCGATGTGGCGTCTTTGCAAGCTGGGCTACTCACACGAGCCGGGCCTGATGCTGGCTGCATTCCTGCTGGCGATCTTCTCGGCCCTGCCCGATGCGCTGCTGGCACTGTGGCTCAAGCTCCTCGGAAATGGGTTGCTTCAGAACAGGCCGACTCTCGTGCGTACGGCTGCTATCGGCCTTGGCGTCTCAGCTGCAGCAACCTGGCTCCTCCGGACGATCAGCACCCGCGTGCAACGACGTTTTCGAGACAAGGTCACGATCGCGCTCGAATCGCACGTCGCGCGTCTTCAGGCGTCCGTAGTCACCCTCGCCCATCACGAGCGTCCAGAGTATCTCGACCGGCTGTCGGTGCTTCGGAATCAGCTGTTCGTGCTCGACCACATGTACATGTCGGTCTTCGCCACCTGCGGGTGGATCCTGCGACTCGGCGTGACGGTGGCCCTCCTCGCCTCGATTCATCCTGCGCTGGTCCTCCTCGCCCTGTTCGCGCTGCCGACGGTGCTCACCTCAACATGGCGGCCTGCGGTCGAGCGGGGAGCGCAGGAACGCGGAGCGCAATGGGCCCGGCTGGCTCGCCATCTCTTTGCAACGGCCACGACGCCGTCGCCGGGGAAGGAAGTGCGGGTCATCGGTCTTGGCACTCGCCTCATGACAGAGCGTCGGCACGCATGGGAACAGTGGTACGGACCGGTCGCGTCCGCGCGGTGGGCCTCGGCGATCTGGCATTCCACAGCGTGGGCGGTATTCGGTGGCGCGTACGTCGGCGCGGTGGTGTTCGTGGCATCCGGTCTTGGCTCGCCGCCCGGCGACGTCCTCCTCGTGCTCGCGGCCGGCGCGCGCCTGTCGTCGTACATCGGCGCAACGGTTGGCGAGATCGGATTTCTGCGAGGCATCTGGATGGACGGGGCGCAACGTCTCGCGTGGCTGGAAGACTACGCCTCGTCTCTCGCTCGGTCGACTGATCTGCCCGTGCCCACGGCCTTGGGTCAGGGTATTCGTCTCGATCGCGTCTCGTTTGCGTATCCCGGCACGTCGCGTCTCGTTCTCGACGACGTGTCGTTGCTGCTGCCCGCGGGATCGGTCGTGGCAATCGTGGGTGAAAACGGTGCCGGCAAGACCACGCTCGTCAAGCTGCTTGCGAAGATGTACGAGCCGTCCGCGGGTTCGATCCTCGTGGACGATGTGCCGCTCGCGCGGATGTCGGCCAACACCTGGCGCTCGCGCCTGGCCGGCGCATTTCAGGATTTCTTTCGCTTCGAGTTTCACGCGCTCCACTCGGTTGGCGTGGGTGATATCCCAAGGCTGGATGATAGGACCGCCGTCGGCAGAGCCGTTGATCGGGCGGGCGCGCAGGACGTCGTATCGCGGTTGCCGTCTGGACTCGACACGCAGCTTGGACCGACCTGGCCTGGCGGCGTCGACGTGTCCTTCGGTCAGTGGCAGAAACTCGCGCTCGCGCGCGGATTCATGCGAGACCATCCGCTTCTGCTGGTGCTGGATGAACCCACGGCCGCCCTCGACGCCGAGACCGAGCACGCGCTGTTCGAGCGCTATGCTGCAGCCGCGCGCGGCGGCGACGGCGGTGGCGGTGAATCGCGGTGCGGCCGATGGCCGCATCACCATTCTCGTGTCGCACCGCTTCTCGACCGTACGGATGGCCGACCTCATCGTTGTGCTCGACGGTGCCAGACTCGTCGAAGTCGGCTCGCACGAGAAACTCATGGCCAAGGGCGGCCAGGTACTCGGAGCTCTACAGCATTCAGGCGGCCGCCTACCGCTGAGTCCAATCAATGCTGGTCAGCGACTTGGCTTCTTGCGAAGATCGCCGTACAGGAGCTCCTCCGAGAACTCTACGCACTTGAACTCGTAGAGCTGCGCGTCCTTTTCGAGCCGACGGTACAGCGGCATCCGCAGCGTCCAGGGCCGCGTATAGAGTGTCGGATCCTCGATTCTGGCCTCGTAATCGAGGACGTCGTTACTGCGCGGCGTATAGCGCTCCACAACATGCAGGCTGTCGCTCTGGAAATTTCCGGCGCGGTCGAACCACGCCAAGCCGTTGAACCCGGTGACATCGACCACCAGCGTTTCCCCCTCCCACCGCCCAAGCGAGTGCCCCATCCAGGTGTCGACAGGGCTTTCAGGGACCTTGTCCATGTGGATGGTGCGAACGGCGGCCGCAAACTCGTAGATCATCACGATCTTGTTTGTGCCTTGAACGATCTGGAACGGAAAGGGCAGATAGGTGGCGCGGGGTACGCCAGGCAAGTAGCACTTGGCTTCAGGATTTGCCGTCCACCGCTTCTCGAAGTTCTCCTTCCGTTTCGCTGCGGCGGAGGGCTGGTAGGGAATCGCGCCGCCGTCGACGACTCCAGCGCCTGCAGGGGCCGCCAACAGCGCTCCCAATTGCGGGGGTCCCGGACGCGCCACGTGGGCCTCGATGTCCCAGTTCGCGGGGTTGAGGGCCTGCCAGATGCCACCCAGGTTCGGTCGTCCGTCCGGCGTTCGCGGCGCCCGAGACGTGGCTGACTGTCCGCTGATGGACGGCGCGCACATCCACAGCAGACCGAGCGCGACCGCCACGCCTGTCAGGATCGAACGCCATTTCCGATTTCGCATGGGTAGCACGTACCACATTCGCTAACGGAGGGTCTTTGCGCGCGGCGCTTACTTGCCTGTCTTCGCTGGCGCTGCGGCCGCTTTCTCCTGCGCCCGCGCTCCGCTGAGAATGTGACGCATCGCGTAGTTGCCTTCGTGACAGGCGTATTCGAAGATCTGCCAGTACGAGCCGTCCCTCTTCCCCGTGACAGCGAAGGTCCACGGTCTCGTCCAGGTCGTCGGGTCATCGACCGTGACTTCGACCTTCACCGTGTCTGCATCGACGCGCGTGTAGCGCTCTGTCAAGTGCAACGTGGTGCCGGATTTTCTGAACGTCGCCCGGTCGCTGAAGTTCGTGACGTCCACGATCAACGTGTCGCCCTGCCAGCGCGCCCGCGAGTCGCCCAGCCACAGCCGCATGGACGGATTGACATGCGGACGACCATCCAGTGGTATCACGCGTGCCTCATGGAGGCGCTCGTAGAAGATCGTGATGTAGTCGGGAGACTGTACGATCTGGAAGCCGTTGTTGTACTCGCTTGGGAACCACGTCTGCGGCAGCCCTCGGGTGATGCAACGGTCGGCCAGGTGCAGGTCCTCGGGACCATCGAACGGGCCACCGCCCATACTGCCGCCCACGAACCCCAGTGCGGTCCCCTTCGGCACGACACGGTTCTTGGCCTCTGCCGTGTACTCGGGGACGCGCCCGTTGGGCGGGTCGATAACCAGCGATGTGCGGCGCGAGACCTTTGCACCGCCTTCATACCAGTGCTCCGGGCCATCGCCCGTCGTGCCTTCGCGTTGTCTCCGATCCTCTTTGTTATCTCGATACCGCTTCTTGAGCGCCTGCTCTCTCTGCGCGAACTCCTGATCCGTCAGAAGCGCCTTCTCTCCCAAATCCACCGGCCGCTCGACCGGGACGCCAATTTCGGCATCGGTGGTCCAGACACCCTGAAGGTCGGGATGGCCCCAGGAGGTTCGCGGAGTCGTCCACGTTTTCGATCGTCCCGTCGTGTTCGCTTCACCAGATTCCTGCGCCGCTCCGCTGATCGACACCAGTCCCGACAGCGCGAGTAGAGTCACCAACGCCGCAGTCGAAGCAAGAAATCGATGCCTCATGCGAGCCTCCTTCGTGAAGCGCCACGTGGACTGCCGGAGTCTGCCCATTTCGCGATCTTCCAGATCGCGTCGTCGCTGAGCGACGGATCGTTCTTGAAATGCTGGATGCCGATGTTCTTTTCGATGTACCAGGGCGCCAGCACGCCGGCGCGCGGGCCCACGCTGGTACGCGCCTTGATCGCGCGCGCCCAGGGCCGAACCTCCTTATACCTGATCAGCGACATCGGCGCCACGGCGTCGGGCCGGCGGCACTTCTGACAGCTGCGCTGCAGAATCGGCGCAATATCCTTCGTGAACGTGACCTCCCCTGCGCTCGAGGGCGACTGGCCCGCCTCGGCGGTCGGCATGAGCAGCCCGATGACCATTAGAATCAGCAAGAACGGCCGACGGTCGTGCTTCCTCGCCATCAGCTCTCCCCTTAGAGTAGATGAGACGCCGAACCCGCAGGTACTTTGGAACTTAAGTCTCTCACGGGTGCCGGCCCTTTGCGAGCGATTCTTCGCCTATCAGGTCAGCGAGCATCAGGCCTCCGCCGGGGCTTCAGACCCGCCCATTGCTGACAGGATCTCGCCACCCAGGCCTACCTTCGAGAGGAGGTTCGAGATGAGCGACGTGTCGCTCCGCAAAGTGGTTGCGGCCAACCCGCCTGTGGGTCGCTGCGCCCAGATGCCGATGACAGGACGAGTTCGAGGCGCTGGTCAGGGAACTCGATGCAGCCGCCGCGTTCCGGTGCACGAGCGCCTGGCCGGTCGCATCGAGAACGCAGACACACATGGTCTTCACGTGGAGATCGATTCCGCCGCGGCTGAGCGGCAACTCGTTGGCCCGCGAGAAACGCCGCAGGGTCGATCTGGCCCCGGCCGACCGGCCGGCTGGGCTGCCACATCGCGACATGACTAATTCTTCCCCAAATTCGTGTCGCAGTTGTAGGATGCGGCCGATTCTTGAGCCCTGACCGGCGAACCCGAAAAATATGGGCACGTAGAGGCACTCCACGGCGACGCTGACGCTGAGGCTTGCAAAATTGGGGAGTGTTTGGGCCAATTATGGCCGCCTTGTCCACGCGTGGCGATGAGGGCGGTACGCGGCTGTTTGCGGCTGAAAAAGATTTGGCTGCTCCTGACCCCAGGGTTGGGGTAAAATCTTGCCGTGGACCGTGGTGCGTTTCACAGTTTTCGCGGGACTATGAGTCATATGGGAGGTCGCTGTGAGCAGTTCTGGTAGCACGCGTCGTACGCTCCAAATCGTTTCTTACATGGCCGCTGCGGCCGTTGCCGGAGCCGTGCTGGTTCCCCTTCCCGCTGCGGCTCAGAGTGGGGCGCCGGCAGGTGTGACCTTCACGAAGGACGTTGCTCCTATTTTCGTCCGTTCCTGTGTCCAGTGCCATCAGCCGAATTCGTCGGCGCCCATGTCATTGATGACGTTCGAAGATGCGCGGCCGTGGGCCCGGGCCATCAAAACGAGGATTGTGGCTCGTTCAATGCCGCCGTGGCACATCGACCGAAACGTCGGTATTCAGAAGTTCAAGGATGATCCGTCCTTGAGCGACCAAGAGATCGCGACGATTGCAAAGTGGGTGGATAGCGGTGCGCCGAAGGGTAATCCCGCAGACATGCCGCCGCTGCCCAAGCTGACCGACGGGTCGGAATGGGCGATTGGCAAGCCGGACCTCATCATCCGATTCCCGACGCATCGCGTGCTCGCCGCGGGTCCGGATATCTTCCCCACGCTATATGCGTCGCTCGGGTTGACGGAGGACCGGTACGTCAAAGCCATTCAGACCCGTCCAGCCGACACCAAGTCGCGCCGTGTTCTGCATCACAGCACGACGTCGCAGATGCCCGACTCAGCGACTGCGGATGCCGCGGCGGCGGACGACGAAGCCGGCCAGTTCGTCATTGAATATGCTTCGGGCAAGAGACCGGAGTTCTATCCGGACAACTCGGGCGTACTGCTCAAAGCTGGGAACAAGCTGGCGCTGGCCACGCACTTGCACTCAATCGGCGAAGACACCGACATGGTCGCCGAGATGGGGTTCCTGCTCTATCCGAAGGGGTATGTACCGAAGTACATCCGCTATTCGACGCACCACGGCGATCCAGCGCCGGATGCGAATGAGTCGCTGGACATTCCGGCTGGTCGGATGACGCGGGTGGACGGCTACACGTTGCACCAGAAGCCCGCAAAGCTCATTGCCTGGCAGCCGCATATGCACATTCGCGGCAAGTATCAGTGTTTCGAGTTGATCTATCCGTCCAATCCCAGCAAGGTGATGAAGCGCGAGACGATCAACTGTGCCAACTGGGACTACAACTGGCACACGGTCTATAACTACGCGGACGACGTGGCGCCGCTCGTCCCGGCTGGCACCATTGTCCACATCACCACCTGGCACGACAACTCCGCCGCGATCAAGGCCAATCCCGATCCCAAGAACTGGGTCGGATACGGCCAGCGCACGATTGACGAGATGGGCTTTTCGTGGATCGGTTGGGTGGACCTCACTCAGGAAGAATATGAAGCCGAGTGGGCTGCCCGGAAGGCGAAGCAAGCGACTTCCACCAACCAGCAACAACAGTAGCTGCGAGACAGCAAGCAGATTTGCAGGAGGGCGGCGCTGACGGCGCCTTCCTCCCGTCTGCCGCTTCCTTACCGCCTTCTCAGGTTTTTATGCGACGAAATATCAGAGTGTTGATCGGATTCGGCGTGTTGCTTGCCGCACTTCGTGGTTTCAACGCGCTTGCACAACTTCCAGACGGCGTAGACGTTGGGAACAACGTCAGGTTCAACTCCGGCCAGAACCTACAGCCGATTTTTGACGGCTGGACCCACAACCCCGATGGCAGCTTCGAGATGCATTTCGGATATCTCAATCGGAATTATGTAGAAGAGGTATCCATCCCGGTCGGACCGAACAATTCGATCATGCCGGGCGGACCAGATCGCGGGCAGCCCGGCTACTTCTATCCGAGATTCAACCGGCTGGCTTTCTCGATTACCGTTCCGGCCAATTGGGGTGGTAAACAGGAGCTTGTCTGGACGGTGAATTTCCGGGGAATAACAGAACGTGCCGTGGGGTGGCTTCAGCCGGAGTGGGAGATCGATCCAATTGCTCGCGGCGAGAAGAACGTGCCGAACGTTCCACCCGCCCTGTCCATCACCGCGCCTTCCAGCCTGCCAAAGCCTGGACCGCTGACGCTCACAGCCACAGTAACGGACGACGGGCAACCGCCGCGCAGCAAGCCGCGGGGGAACCGGTCCTCGGAGAATCCTCCGACGTTTCGCTGGCCGCAGCCCACAGGAACTGCGCCCGTGAACGTTCCACAAGTCGTCGCTCGGCCGCGCCCCACCATCAAGGGACGCTTGAGCCTCGGGTGGCTTGTATGGCGCGGTCCTGGACCAGTTACGTTCGATCCGCCACTTGCTGAAGCCGACGGCGGGAATGTCAACGTCCTGGCAACGTTCTCGAAGCCGGGTGAGTACGTTCTTCGCGCTCGCGCCAGCGATCCCGCCTCGTTTACCGTCCGCGACGTGAAGCTCACGGTCGGCGCGCCATAGTCGAAGGCCCGCTGAATTTCAGGGACTGACGGCCGCGTCCGTCGCCGTTGCCGGTGCTGGCGGCACCGCGATTGGTGCGCGGCTTCGCCCCGCCCCGCTACTCCCGGTTCTCGATGCCTGCGTCGAGCAGCGTCATGAAGCGTTTGACCTTCTCGGCCTCCGGAATGTGCGACCGGACCATTTCGTGGCCGAGCGGCCCGAAATCGACGTAAGCTCCACGCTTGGCGATCACGTCTCGATTTCGCCACTGCGTCCCACGACGCTGTGCGACCGGTCAAGTGGCGCCCGGCCCACTCGATTGAGGCAGCTTTCCGACCTAACTATTGATCTTCCGGCCATCTCACCCGCCGCGTTCGGCGTCGGCGGCGCGCTCAGCCTCGGGACGTTCCTCCGCGAACACGAAAGAACCACTTGGTGGCCTCTCGACCTCCCCGCCGGGCCGATGATACATCACGAAACGCGGCCTGTGTCTCAGTCGATCGGTGCAAAACGGATCGAGTGATACTGCGTCGCGATCGCTGTGCTATGCACGCCACACATGTGACTCCAGCGCCATCCATAGGACAGCTTCACCTCGCTCTCCCACATGCATCAGAACAGCCCAGGTTCGACTCTCAATCTGAATTCCGCTACAATGGCAACTTTTGACTACGAAGAAACGGATAACACTCCGAGATCCCGTGGGGCATCTCTTCCTCGCGGCGCCTTGCGGCGCGGCCAAAATTCGAGATCTAGGGCCAAGTACCCACAAGTTACATCCCATCAGTTCTTTCCCAGAGTTTTGCACAGGTTTTGCAGCGACCCGAAGTGTTCCTGGCAGTTGCGGGAAGGCCGTACCTCGCCCTGTAACTGAGAGGGCGAAGCTTTGCGCAGGCCTTACCGACTAAGGGAAACGACTACCTGGCTTGCGTGTGGACGCGGACTCGATTGTATGCTCGTGCGGTCCACGATGGGTTATCAAGAAATTGGATGCGCTACGGTCGCTGGTGGCGCGGTGGCTCGAAGAAGCTGCCTGCACGGGGCGACTTCTTCTGAGAAAGCAATATGAACATGTATGAAGGCACTACGAAGTATGTATGAATATGCTCGTTGACCCTGCCATGGACGAGACCCGGCGGTGCGGAGTGTATGTCGCAAAAACCGGGGTCAAGCGTCCGAATGGGGGTTTTTTCGGGGCTTGGCGATGACCCGAGTGGCTCAAGCGTTCAAGCGGTTGAGGGAGATTGCCCAGGACAAGGATGGTGTCGCGGAGGTGCTTGAGGACACGCGCACGAACAAAACTCGGCTTCGCGATTTCGAGCCGGACGCCGAACCAGCGGTGGATCTACCGACATCAATGCCCCCATCGACGGTCACGCACACAAAAATAGCTGAGCCGTTGGCCCCAGGAGCGACCGCTTCTATTTCTGTTCGATGTCCGAATTGCCAAACCCCCCTGCGAAGGTCGCCCGCGCGGCCTGTGGACCAAGCGGTTCTTGGGCCTCCTGGGGATCGCCGCATATCGCTGCCGGTCTTGTGGCCATAGATTTTCTGCATTCGAGAGCGAAGCCGAAACGAATCAGCGACTGGGAGCCGTGTTCTCTACCTTTTTGCGCCCCAAAGACAATCGAACTTTCAACGACCTCATCCGTGACATCGCTCGGGCGGAGCGGGAGCGCGACCCGGGCTCAAGCTCTGGTTACGCAAACGAGCGGGCCAAGGAATCGCCGACGCCGGAGAACGGGCGGCAAGTCGGCCCCGCCGCGCAACGTCCTCGCACCTAGTTTCGCAGCCTAGTCGAATATGATAGAGCGAACGACCCTTCTTCCCTTCGCCTTGCCAGAACTTGGCGAGGCTGAACAGAACGAGATCAGAGAAGTTATAGAGTCTGGATGGATCACCACCGGTCCCAAGGCTCATCGGTTTGAACGGGAGTTTGCGAGCTACGTCGGCGCGAAATTTGCGGTCGCCGTCAATTCCTGTACCGCCGCGATGCATTTGTCCCTGGAAGCCGTTGGTCTGCAGGCGGGCGACGTGGTCGTGACGACGCCTTATACCTTTGCGGCGACTGCGGAAGTGATCCGTTATTTCAACGCAATCCCTGTTTTTGTCGATGTCGAGCCGGACACCCTCAACATGGATCCCCGTTGTCTGGTTGAGACGATCGAGGATCTGGAGCGGTGCTTGGAAAAAGGCCGAAGACCAAGGACGGTCGCGGTGGCGCGCGCACTGAGAAGTGACTCGGGGCCGACGTTGAAGCAATCGGGGACAGCCCCCGGTGGACCGCGTCGCGCGGCCCTGAGGGCGGTGATGCCGGTCCATATGGCAGGCCACCCGTGTGACATGGATGCCATCACTGCCATTGCCGACAAACACGCCCTGCCCATTGTCGAGGACGCGGCCCACGCCTGTTCTGCCTCATTGAACGGGCGTCTGATTGGCGGCACAATCGGTGGCCGGGTACCTTGGGCCGCCTGTTTTTCGTTCTATGCCACAAAGACGCTCGCGACCGGGGAAGGTGGCATGGTAACCACCGACAACGAGGAATGGGCGGACCGCATTCGCGTGATGAGTCTGCACGGGATCAGCAAGGACGCCTGGAAGCGGTATACGGCTGATGGCAGTTGGTACTACGAGATCGTGGCTCCTGGCTACAAGTACAACATGCCGGATATCGCCGCCGCGCTTGGCCTGGCGCAGCTGAGGAAAGTGGACACGATGCGACAGCGCCGGGCGGAGATTGCGCGTCGATACAACGAGGCATTCGCTGAGTATCCCGAGATAGAGACGCCAACCGTCCGCGAGCATGTGAGCCACGCCTGGCATCTTTATATGCTTCGCTTGAACGGCGACTCGCTCGGCATGGGGCGCGATGAGTTCATCGCGAACCTGAAGACGCGCAATATCAGCTCGAGCGTTCACTTCATTCCGCTGCACGTTCACCCATACTACCAAGCGGCGTACGGCTACCGGCCGGAGGATTTTCCGGTCTCTTTTCGGGAATACCAGCGAGAAATATCCTTGCCGATCTACAGTAAAATGACCGATCTGGATGTACAGAGCGTGATCGACGCCGTTACAGACGTCATTCGCGAGCTCGGCACGACGTCATCTTATGCGTTTGCTGGACGTTAGCGTCTCGCTTCTCGGGTTGATTGTCCTGAGCCCGGTCTTGCTGATGTTGGCTCTGGTTGTCAAGTGCAGCTCGCCGGGTCCCGTGCTGTATCGAGGCCAACGCGTTGGCAAGGACGGGCGGTTATTTGACATTTACAAGTTCCGGACCATGGTGATGGCCACAGGCGATCGCGGTCCCCGCGTCACCGGGAGCGGAGACGAACGCGTCACCAGGATCGGTCGTTTTCTGCGTCGCACGAAGGTCGACGAGCTTCCTCAACTCTTCAACATTTTGAATGGCGATATGAGCCTCGTTGGCCCTCGACCAGAAGATCCACATTATGTGAAGTTCTACTCCGTGCAGCAGCGTCAGGTGCTGCGCGTGAAGCCCGGCATCACCAGTCCGGCGACCGTGCTGCACCGCCACGAAGAGCAGATGATCACCGGACCGGACTGGGAAGAGACCTATCGCAATGAGATCCTGCCAGTGAAGCTGCAGATTGAACTGAACTATCTGGCCGGCCGGACGTTCTCGAGCGATCTGTTGATCCTCGCGCAAACGGCGTCTGTCTTGTTTGCGAAACCGAAACCTCTCGATGCGAACAGGCGTTCACGGTGTCAGATTTAGTCAAACGGGAGCAGCTCGGCGTCCCAGTCGTCCTCGAGCCGAGCCCTCAGGACGTCTGGATTGACGCGTATCTGGACGAGAAGCAGAGCGACATCGACAGATACGCCGGGCTCATCGTCAAACGGAAGTGGCTTGTGCTAGCCGTCACGCTCGTTGTGATAGCGGCAACCGCAGCTTGGACCTTCACGACAAAGCCGCGCTATAAGTCGAGCGTCAAAATTCAGATCGAGCCCGAACAACGCGTCCTCCCGTACCGAGGAATTTATGAGTCGGTGACGGCGGATCCCCTGTACCTCGGGACTCAGGCACAGGTGCTCGAGAGCGAGATGCTGGCGCGCCGTATTGTCACGCGGCTGAATCTCACTTCGAACCCGGACAAAGTAGCTGGGCTCGCCAATTGGTTCAGGGGCAACCTCGTGGTGAGGCCGATTCCGGCTACGCAGGTGGTCAGCGTCAGCTACGCGAACGAAGACCCGTCGTTCGCAGCAAAGGCGGTCAATACGCTGGCAGACGAATATGTGAGTTACAGTCTCGAAACCAAGCAGGACGCCACCGCCCAAGGGAAGGATTTTCTGCAAAATGAGCTCCTGAAGCAACGGCGGAAGCTGGAGCGCTCCGAAGAGCAGCTGGTGCGGTACAGTCGGGAGCACGGCATTTTCTTACCCTCTGAAAAGGACAATGTCGTTCTGGAAAAGCTTCAAGACCTCAACAAAGAGATAAACAGGGTGGAAGATCAAATACTTGCGAATCAGCATCTTGCCCTGAGGGATACGACACCAGAGAGCTTTCCAGAGAGTCTCAAGACCGCTGTCATGAGGGACCTCGACGTGCGCCGAGCGGCGCTGGAGGCCAAACTCGCAACGCTGACACTACAGTTTGGTCCGAAGTGGCCGGAGGTCATCGCGCTCAATCAAGAGCTCGCGCACGTGCACCAACAGCTTGACAACGAACGAAAGAAGGCTTTCGAGCAAGCCAAGACAGATTACAACCTCGCCGTCGCGCACCGTCGGCGGCTCGCTGACGCCTTGGCCGCTCAAAATCGTTTGGCGGATCAGCTTTCGCAGGACTCCATTCAATTCAATATTCTCAAGCGCGAGGTCGAGAGCGACCGGCAGCTTCATGACGGCCTGCTGCAGCGCCTCAAGGAAACCGATGTCTCCTCGGGATTGAAGTCGGTCAATGTCCATGTGATCGATCGAGGGCAGGTTCCGCGACAGCCCGATTCTCCCAACCTGCCGCGCAATCTGGCGCTCGGGCTGACGCTTGGCCTTTTTTCGGGAATCATGTGCGCGTTAGGGGTGGCTTTCCTCGACCGGACGGTCAAGACTCCTGAGGACGTCGAACGGGAACTCCGCCTGCCGCTTCTGGGTGCTATCCCAGCCTTCGACAAGTCCTGGAGGGCGGCAACCGGTGGCATCCTTGTGCAGCCTCGCGGGCAACCGGCCCACCGTGAATTGGCTCCTTACGTCCATTCGACCGTCGACGTGTATTGGGAGACCTATCGCGCCCTGAGGACGTCGCTGCTCTTTTGTTCCTCCGAGACCCGGCCCAAGACCATTCTGGTGACGTCTGCGCTTGCACAGGAAGGGAAGACCACCTCAGCGGTCAATCTCGCGATTGTCCTCGCCCAAACAGGCGCTCGCACGCTTCTTGTGGAGCTGGACATGCGCAGGCCGAAGCTGGCGGATCTGTTCCAGGTGCCGCGAACCCATGGCATGAGTCGGTACCTCTCGGGCCAATGCGAACTGAGCACGGAAATTCATCGAACAGGGATTCCGAATCTCACGTTCATAGCCGCTGGCCCGGTGCCTCCCAACCCGCCCGAACTCGTTGGGTCTGCTCGCCTCAATAGCGCTTTTCAATTGCTGGGCCGGTACTTTGACCACATCATCGTCGACAGTCCGCCGCTGATGCCGGTGACCGATACCCTGATTCTCTCGAGACAGGTGGACGGGGTTGTCCTGGTTGTCAGAAAAACGCCGAAAAGTGCGGTACAGAAGGCCAGAAGAATGTTGAGCAGCGTAGACGCGAAATTGCTGGGTGTCTTGATCAACGACGCCGCGATCGATGCGGCCGAAATTGGTTATTATCCAGCGACGTACGCCCGGGCTGACGATGCCTCTCCGGATCGCCCCCACTCGTCCAGCTTGCACTTGAACTGAGGCTATATGAACTACATGAAAAGGTGGACGGCAGGTCTACTCGTCGCGTGTGTTCTGTGTTCCTTCGCGGCGTACGCTCAGACCGTCAACTTGAACGAGCGGGTCGCGCAATACAGTTCGATAGGGAAAACAGATGCGGAATATCGACTGGGGCCGGGAGATCTGATCGAGATCGGGGTGTTTGGAGTGGACAACTTCAGACAGACACTCCGTATCAGCGCTTCCGGGCTGGTGAAATTGCCGCTCGTCGATGCGGTCCCGGCAGCGGGACTGACGCCGGCCGAACTTGAAAAGCGCCTAACTGTGCTGCTGCAGGACGACGTCATCAAAAACCCGCAGGTGTCCGTGTTCGTCAAAGAATACCGATCACAGACGGTTTATGTTCTCGGGGCAGTCCAAAAACCAGGACAATATCAGATCACATTGCAGCTGAAGATCGTCGACGTCCTCGCGATGGCCGGCGGCCTTTCACCGAACGCGGTCGAGGAAGCTGTGATTCAACGTCGTGCGGCCGAGGCCGACGGCTCCGGCGAGGAGAACATCAAAGTCAACCTTAGAGATTTGCTGGAAAAGGGCGACCTGTCTCTCAACGTCGTGGTCCGCGGCGGGGATGTCGTCCATATCCAGGAGCGGCTGCAGCAAACGGTCTACGTCATCGGCGAAGTCAATCGCGCCGGAGCGTACGCTCTGCCACCCAAACAGGATCTTCGCGTGAGTCAGGCCTTTGCTTGGGCAGGCGGGCCGATGAAGACGGCCAAGATGAGCGAGGGCATTTTGGTGCGATACAACGATGAAGGGGGAACGACAGGAATTGCCGGTCAACTTCGCTGATATTCTAAAAGGAAAGAAGGAAGATTTCGTCGTTCGGGCGAACGACATCATTTTCGTGCCCGGCAGCAACGCCAAGAGCATTGGCTACGGCTTGTTGAACGCCGCGCCGAGTGTAATTACGACGATTCCCTACGCGCTGATCCCGTGACGTCCGTCGTGTTCGGTCCGTCGCTGTGATGCATCCAGCCATCCTCGACGTGGCATAAACCGCGCACCACCCATCATTACCCGACTCTCTTGATCCTGACCCGTCATCGGGCCAAATTCTGTATCTGTCTTCGCATCGTGTGAGGGACAACATGGCCGGCGAAAGAACTGGATCCATCCTTGGGGAGATGAGCTCCCGCGGAGAGCTTGTGCTCAAGCGCACGGCTTCGAGCACGGCGACCTCTGCGGAGAAACTATCGGTGTTGGCGAACAGAGTCGCGTACAGCAGCGTCAGCCGGGTGCTGATCGACGGCGCGGGGATCGCGGCGGCGCTTTGCGTCGCTTACCTGCTCCGTTTTGACGGCAAGCTTCCCACGCCTTACGCCCGTCAGCTACTCCTGGCGCTTCCGTTCGCCGTATCGCTGGTGTTGGCGATCAATGTGGTGTCCGGAGCTTACAAACGGATTTGGCGGTTTTTTACGCTCCGGGACGCGGTCGCGATCGGCGTCTCGATTACACTCGCGTTTCTCATTTCCCTACTCTGGCGGATTTTTGATCCCGGCATTCTTGCGGACACGCCAGTGCCTTTCGGCGTGCTGATGATACACCCGGTTTTCAGCTACGCGGCGCTGGTTGGTGTTCGCATGATTCGAGTCGTCGTGCACAATCGAGCCACCACGAAAAAACCACGCGAGGCGGCGGTCGAGGTGCGACAGCGGCTGCTGTTGGTCGGCGCCGGCGAAGCCGGATTGCACCTCCTCCATGAACTCAGACAAACGGACTTCGACGTTGTCGGATTTCTGGATGATGACCACGAGCTCCAAGGCCGTACCATCGGGGGATGGCAGGTGTTGGGGACGACGCACGAGCTGGAATCCGTCGTCCTGGCCCAACGCGTCGATGAAGTCATCCTCTGCATCCCAAGTGCGCCGAAGGCGGTCCTGCAGCGCATCGTCGCGCGCTGCGCGAGCGTCTCGGTTAAGACCTCGTCAGTGCCGACCCTCGGCGAAATCATGTCCGGCAACGTCACCATCGGGCAGTTGAGGCCAGTAAAGATGGAAGAGCTGCTCGGGCGGCACAGCGTGAGCCATCCACAGGATCTGGTGGAATCGACGCGCGCCTATCAGGGGTGCCGGATTCTAGTCACCGGCGCTGGCGGTTCGATAGGATCCGAGCTCGTGCGCCAATTGAGGAGGTTTCAGCCCTCCTTGTTGATTCTCCTGGACAAGGACGAAAACAACCTCTATGAGGTTGCGTGCGAGATCAAGGAGGATTTCGAGCGCGTCATCGAAGTTGTCGCGGATGTCCGCAGTTTGGATGTGATGGAAAAGCTGTTCGAGCGCTACCAGCCGGAGGTTGTGTTCCATGCAGCCGCATATAAGCATGTGCCGCTGATGGAGCATTACCCGGCTGAAGCCATTCTGAACAATGTGATGGGCACGAAGCATGTGGCGGACGTGTCCAATCGGTTCGGCGTCAAGAATTTCGTGTTCGTCTCGACGGACAAGGCGGTGAATCCCTCAAGTACGATGGGCGCCTCGAAGCGGGTGGCCGAGATGATCGTGCAGCAGCATGCGCGCTCCGGCTCGAAGACCCGGTTCTGCTGCGTCCGTTTCGGGAACGTCCTGGGCAGCCGAGCCAGCGTCGTGCCGATCTTTCAGAGACAAATCAAACAGGGCAAGAACATCACGGTGACCCATCCCGACGTTCGCCGCTACTTCATGACCATTCCGGAGGCGGTCCAGCTGGTGATTCAGGCGGGTTCTCTGGGGAAGAAGGGGGAGATCTTCCTCCTCGACATGGGGGATCCGGTCAAGATCGTGGACCTCGCACGCAATTTTATCGAGCTGTCCGGTCTCGTGCCAGACAAGGACGTAACCATCGAGTTCACCGGCTTGCGTCCCGGAGAGAAGCTGGACGAGGAGCTCCTCATTGCGGGTGAGCGCGGCGTCCGGAGTACCAAATACTCTAAGATTTTTGTCGCAGAGGCACTGAGTACTGACTGGTCGCAGCTGGAAACTTCTGTGAGGGATTTGAAGGACGCGGCTCATGCAGGTGACACAGGTGCCATCCATCGAATCCTGCGGTCGCTAAGCATCGGCTATCAAGACGTGGACCGCGGAGCGCCCCACCAAGCGCCGCCTTTCGAACTCCCCAAACCCAAGGCAATTAAGCGGCGTCCGCCGGCAAATCTTGCGACGTCCGCCGGGAAGGCCTGATCGTCTCGAGATTTCTTGAGCCTTCGTCGTCGGTTCACTAGGTACTTCGCTTCCTTTCATTCCCGAGGTGGCTGTCTCCGGCCTGCCTGCACGGGTCCCTCCCCAGGTCGGTAGCCCCTTTCATCGCTCTCACTCATTGACAGGGCGCTTCACTGCAGTCCCGCCTGAAAATGGCATCGCATAGCTCAAGACTCACAAGAGGGCTCGTTTGTCGTCGCCGACGCTAACTGAGAAAACCGTGGAAGACGGACACGCACGAAATAACAAGGAGGTGGTCAGCAGCGCAATGATTGAGCTCACAGCGAGGCGGAAGCTCCTCTTCACGCTCTTATCCGTCAGTTGCGCCGTCTTCGTGGCCCTCATTCTGGCAGAAATCTGCGTTCGGCTATTCTCTTCGTACGGCTATGTCACGCCTGCCACGCTGAGGTCCATGACCCCGGACTATGAGCCGGCGGTCTTCGCCCGCCATGTGATTCGCCCGGATGTGAAAACAGTTGTCGTCGATGGCGAAGAGAAATTCCGCATCAACGCCTACGGCTATCGCGGCCGGGATTTCGCCATCGAGAAAGCCAAGGGAACAATCCGAATCATGTTCTATGGCGGCTCATCGGTGTTTGATGCGGAGTCCACGAAAGATAACGATTGGCCGCACCGGATAGAACGTATTCTCAAGGACAAGGGACACACGAACGTCGAGGTCATCAACGCCGGCATACCCGGGTACGCCTCGTTCGATGCAGTCGGGACGCTGTTTTCAGAAGGTCATATCTTCTCTCCTGACTACGTACTTCTATACGATGAGTGGAACGACATCAAATATTTCAGGTCGACTAAGTCTTTGCTCAGGGAGTTTGTTCCTCCAGGCTCATTTGACGATCCACGGACGACCTACCGAAACTGGCTGGACCATGGCCTGAGCAATATCTCACAACTCTATGTCCGTCTAAGGGAACGATATTACACGTGGAAGCTGCACGTGGGTGCGGAAGGGACCATTCCGGTTGGAGAGTATTCCTCTACAATCGCTGATGGCGCTCTGAGGCAGTATCGGTTGAATATCGAAACCTTCGTCGACGTTGCAAGAAATATCGGAGCGATCCCAATTTTGATGTTGGAGGCACGGCTCGTCACGCCTGATAATACTAGCGCTGAAAAGAGTCGAATTAGTTACGACTATGTATTGCTGACGCACGAAGCTCTCTGTGACGCGTTTGAAAAAGAAGACAAGATAATTCGCGATGTCGCGCGAGAGAAAGGCGCGGTTGTGATGGACGTCACGCAGCAGTTGACGGGTAGAGACGATCTTTTTGCGAACCACATTCACTTGAATGAAAAAGGATCAGAGGAGCTCGCACGAGTTGTGGCCGATGGACTCGCCAAAATATTGCGAGGGACAAATGGCGGTCGCCAATGAGGTGTTTCTGGTGGACCTGTGGCGGGAAGTGTGGTTCGCGTGGTAGCCGTTCAACTGCCGGGGCAATGGGTGCGCCAGCTTCTGGGTCGCGCGGGCGATCTCTGCCAAAACGTGACAAATGTCTGCTTCCTGGAAGTCTCGCCACTTGACGTCACCGCCAAGTGCAACGAACGTCGGCCACTCGCCCGTCATAGCTCTTGCATCCATTCGGGCGTCGGCGAATTCTATTCTGACTAAAGAGCGGATCACCGATGTAACTAACAGGGCGGAGCTGTACGTGCGTGACGTTCATATGGGCCTGCGGCCCGTTTTGAAGACCTTCCCAATGTGCGTGTTTCCGATGTCTTGCTAAGTCCATGAAATCGGTTGTGATGATCGCGTATTGGTTTCCGCCCGAGGGGAATGCCGCAGTCTACCGACCGTTGCGATTTCTCAGGAACCTTCCGGCATTTGGCTGGACTGGCAGGGTGATTTCGTCAGCTGGACCGCAGTTCGAAAGATATGACCGCGGACTATTGAGCCAGATCCCACAAGGCACGGAGATCATCCGAGTGGCCGGCGGGGACCTTTGGCAGTCGATTCAAAGAAAGAGAGGCCAGCGGCTTCGGAAAACGATGGACGCGCTTGCGTCAAATCCGATGGCTCATGAACCCGCCAGCTTGAGTTCGCCTTTGCGCTCGCGAGTTCGGGAACTTGTTCGTCAGGCCGAAAGCTGGTGGTATCACCCGGACATGCAACGGTCGTGGATCCGACCGGCTGTGGATGCAACGCTAGCCGTGTGTGCGCGCGTTCGCCCGAATGTCCTTTGGGCCACGGGGCCTCCCTGGTCAGCGTTCGTCGTGGCCCAGCGAGCCGCGAAGCGTACGGGGATTCCATATGTGCTCGACTTCCGCACGTCGTGGACGGTCGTTCCGAGCCGCTTCGAGGCGATGAGGCCTGCGTGGGCGCAAAAACGCGATCGCCGCGTATTGCGTGAATTGCTTACAGACGCACAGGCCGTGACATTTTTCTACGCCGCTGAAGCCGAATGTTTTTGGCGGATGAATCAGGGGGCCTTGGACGTCTCGCGTACTCACATTATTCCCAATGGCTTTGATGGTGAGGTTGAGGACTTCGCACCGCCACAAACTGAGAAGTTCACCATTCTCTACACGGGCACTCTCTCGGATTACGGATACGACACATTCCTCGACGCTCTGGCAATGTTCAAGAAGGGCGGCGTCGCGCGCTCGCGACGCCTCGCGGTCAGGTTTGTGGGCGAGGAAGAACCGTTGCTGCTCAGCCGCGTGAAGGAATTGGGCCTTTCAGATGTCGTTTCTGTACACCATCCAGTGCCGCATGCGGAGATCGGCAGGCTGCAGCGCGAGGTCGACGCTCTGCTCATGCTGGAGCGCAAGCCGTCGCACAAGGGTTATGAACTGTTGGCGGGGGCCAAGCTCTTCGGGTATCTGAAGGCGGGCCGACCGATTCTCGGCGTCGTCCCACAGGGCGAAGCCGCTAGGATTCTCCGCGACGTGGGTGTCTCCACCATTGCTGACGCAACTTCGGCAGAAGGCATCTGTGCCGTTCTGGAGACCCTGTTTGCCGCCTGGTGCGCTGGTCGTTTGTCGTCATTTGTCCCCGATCGATCGGCCTGCGAGCGCTATTCGGGTAAGGAGCAAACTGCGGCGCTGGCCCGTGCGCTCGAGGGCCTTCCGCCACTCGACCCCTTCGTGCCAGGTGCTGTCGATATCGTGCCGAGCCTGCGGAACGAGTTCGCCGCCAGTGGGTGGGCGTAGCGTGCAGTTCTGTATCCGTGACGACGACACCAGTTTCTTCACGACGCCGGAGCAGCTGGAGCAAGCGTACGGCGAACTGAACCAGTGTGGTCCGATTTCGCTTGCGGTGGTTCCGTTCCATCGTGCCGGAACTAGTAAAGGAGTTCCCGAGAAGTTTCGTGGCCGATGGTCCGTTCACCCGCTTCATGAGAACCGCCCGCTTGTTGAATACCTGCGAGCGGCATCGCCGCGGGGCGCTACGAAGTGATGCTTCATGGCTACTATCACGACGAGCCAGATGGTCATTGGGAATTCCAGAAGGGCGATGACCTGACGCGGCGGATCGCGCATGGGCGCAAGTACCTGGAGGATCTCCTAGGAACCAACATCCGGGTTTTCGTGCCGCCTCGCAATGGCATCGGGCGAGAGGGGCTGCTTGCGATTGTCCATGAAGGTCTCCATCTCGGCGGTGTTGCGGGAATTCGATCGGGGTGGCCGCGCTACTCGGCACGATCCTGGCGTCTGTGGCTGCGTCTTCGCCGCTGGAAAATGGGGGGAGGCGTTGGTGTCCCCTGGGTTCTGGATCTCGGGGACCATCGCGAAATAGCCGGAAACGCCGTCACGCCACTCTCCAAGTCCCGCGTCAACGAAGCTATCTTGGGAGCGGCTCTATCGGTTGAAGGTTCGTTCTGCGCGGCCACGCACTATTGGGAACTGGCGACTTCGAGCGTGCACCAGGGCGAGCCCACTGTAGGCGAGCAGCTCCAACGCTTAGTAGATCTTGCCAAATCGCATTCACAAGTCGTCTGGCGTTCGGTTGGAGATGTCGTTTCAACGGTTCCAGCGCAAGGTGTGTTGTGAGAGAGGCTGCCCTGCCACTCTTTGTGTGTCCTTCCTGTCACAGCGGTCTCTTGTTGTGACCGCTACTTTTGGTCGCGCACTCTCCGCAGTAGCAGACTGAGGATGGAATGTGCGGCATAATCGCTTTTCTGCAGAATTCTGAGGTGACGTCGCTGCCCACCGCGCGGCGTGCTCTGGATTCGCTGCGGCACCGTGGACCCGACGCCTGCGGAGAATGGCACGAAGCCGACGTCTATCTGGGTCATCGCCGCCTCTCGATTATCGATCTGGACACCGGGCAGCAACCCATGCACAGCTCGGATGGCCGGTACGTCATCGTCTTCAACGGTGAGATTTACAACTACCGCGAGCTGCGGAGGGAGCTGGAGCCATCCGGCGCGTTCTTCCGCACGAGATCGGATACGGAGGTGATCCTCGAGGGTTACCGGCGGTGGGGTTCTGCCGTCGTTGAGAAGCTGAACGGCATGTTTGCGTTTGTGATTTGGGATCGGGTTCGACACGCCGCGTTTTGTGCGCGCGATCGGCTCGGCATCAAGCCGCTCTGCTGGGCGATGAAAGGCGATGCGCTCATCGTCTCGTCAACCCTTGAGCCATTTGCCGCGCTGGGCTCCTTTGATCAGATCGATCCCGTGGCTGTTCGGGACCTGATGACGTTCGACTATATTCCCGCCCCTCGGACGATCCGCAAAGGCGTCTGGAAACTGGAGCCTGGCAGCCGTTTTCAATGGCAGCCCGGGTCTGGCGAGCCGGTCATCGAACGGTATTGGAGCCCGCCGATGGCGAGTGAGACATGTAGCGCTCCCGAACAGGACGAGCTCGAAGACCTTCTCCAGAAATCAGTATCGCGGCAGATGGTGAGCGACGTGCCGATTGGTGTGTTTCTTTCTGGCGGCATTGATTCGTCGCTCCTCGTCGCGTTGATGGCCAGACACAGTGCAACGCCCGTCAAAACCTACACGGTGGCGTTCTCCGAAGGCGATGTCGACGAGTCTCGAATTGCCGGGAGAGTGGCTCGGCAATTCGGAACCGAACACTCGGTGCTACGGGCGGAAGAAGTCGGGCCTGCGTTGCTTCAGCAGCTGATTGGGTCGCTGGACGAGCCGTTTTGCGACGCGGCGCTGGTTCCGCTTTATGCCCTTTCACAAATGACCCGTCAGCATGTGAAAGTGACACTCTCTGGCGATGGTGGTGATGAGATCTTTGGCGGCTACGAGAAGTATCTCATGCCTGGAGAAGCGACGCGGCGATTGCCGCCATCCTCGATGGTGCACCGCTCGCTCAGGGCGATACCATGGCGACCACGCGGGGTAGGTCGTTTGTATGGCCGCACCCTGACGGCCACCGAGGGGCTGAGATACTCGTATTCGCGCTACGGCGACTTCCCAGTGTTCCGAAAGGATTTGGGACAGCTGTTCTCTCGCGAGTTTCAAGAGGGCGCCCATGTCGAGCAATTCTTTGAACCGTGGGAGCGAATTGCCGGAAAGTATGGCGCTCAGCTCGACGCTGACCTGCTGATGCGAACCGATCTAGAAACGTATCTCAGCGAGAACTGCCTGGTCAAAACGGATCGCGCGAGCATGCTGGCATCTCTCGAAGTGCGCGTCCCTTTTCTCGACGAATTGCTCCTCGACCGCATCCTACCTCTGCACGCGGACCAGAAGATTCTGAACGGCCAACTGAAGGCGTTGCTGCTTCCGCTCGCGAAGCGTCTCTTGCCGATGGAAGTGTGGAATCGGCCGAAGCATGGTTTCAACGTGCCAGTCGACGTCAGGCTCGCCGGTGCCTGGCGCCCCGTGGTGGAGGATGCGCTGGCTTGGGGCGAGCGCAACCTGCAGATTTTCAACTACCGATACCTACGCAGGCTGCAACGTATCAACGTCCGAGAACAAGGAGTCGGCCTCGAGCTCTGGAATCCGGTGGTGTTGCTGACCTGGGCGATGCGCCAAGGTGCACAGCGGGGTAGCGCATGAAAATCGTGTTCTTGAACGACATGATGTACAACTACGCGTTCCAGAGTGAACGAGGCAGTTGGGCGACAGGGGGTGCAGAACGTCAGCAATGGCTGCTTGCCAAGGCGCTGGCTTCCGCCGGTTGGACTGTGACAGTTGGAGTACGCCGTTCCCCGCTAAAAGCAGGAGACTTGGCATATGTCGACGGCGTCGGATTCAGAGGGATCGGACGCGAACAGATTTTCCACGCGTGGTACCGCTTTTTCAAGTCGGAACAACCCGATTGGTGGTTCTGGCAGTGCGCCAGTCATCTCTACGGTTTTGGCGTGGCCCTCGCACATCTGGCGAACGTCAAAGCAATATTCGGTGTTGGGGTTGACCGCGACGTCCGGTTCCGCGAAGCGCTCGACCACCGTGCGCGATGGTGGCCCGCCTACGCATTCGGTCTATCTCGGGCCGACCGAATCGTGTTACAGCACGGGGGTCAGCGGTCCGATCTGCCGGAACGCTGGAGTCGCAAGGCCTTCGTGGTTCCCAACATCGCATTCAGCGGCACACATGTTCAGCCGCACTCACAACGCGCACGGACGGTCACCTGGATCGCCGCCCTGCGGCGGCCCAAACGTCCGGATCGCCTTATCGAAATTGCGCGTCTGCTGCCCGACGTCAGGTTCATCGTCTGCGGCGGTCCGTCGACCTATATGACGCCCTGTTGGATACAGCGACCGTGCGATCGAAACCTTTCGGACGCTGCCGAACATTGACTATCGCGGCCAGGTCTCTCCGGAAGAGGCGTTGCGGATCGGCAGCGTCTCATCGATCCTGCTGTCCACCTCGGATGAAGAGGGATTTCCGCAGACGTTTCTTGAAGCGTGGTTGCAGGGCACGCCGATCGTGACTCTTGGAATCGATCCCGATCGAGTGATTCAGGAATTGTCACTGGGTGCCGTTTGCCCAGATGTGCAAAGCGCTGCCGCCGAGATCAGCAGATTGATGTCCAGTGTGGAGTTGCGAGAGCACATCTCTCAAAAAGCCCGGCAGTACGTTTCCCAGGCGCATAGCCCAACGGCGGCGGTTCTAGCAATGGAGCGGGCGCTATTTGGCTCCAGTTCCGAAGCGGCCCTTGGAGCGCCACCAACGCGGATCGCCGTTTGATGTCAATGAGGGTGCTCGTCCTTCATTCTGAGTTGGGCACGCTGCGAGGTGGGGGCGAGAACTTTACACGAAACTTGTTCGCGTCGTTTGTCACGCTCGGACATCAAGTCAAAGCGGCGTTCGCCGCCAATCCGCTGGGCAGGTACCCGTTTTGCCTCCCCGCTGGCGTCGAGGCCATCCCCATTCGTGGGTGGTGGTCCGAGAACCTAGGTCAGGCGACGCTTTCAGCGGTCGGTCGTCGACTCTCCGCCAGACGATCGCTTCGATCCAACTGGGATTACGCTCAGAACGCCCTCGCCTGGCGGACGTTCCAGTGGACCAACCGCCGGTTCCAGCGGCGAATTGTTCGCGAGATCGAGAAGACAGTGCGCGATATCGACGTGGTCTACGTGCATTGCAATCCATTCCTGGCGAAGGAGATGGCGCGGATCCGGCCCACGGTTTTGCGCCTGCCTGGCCCCTTGACCTCAGAGTCATTGCCGGTTTTGCGGAACATTCATGCCGTGTGCGCAAATGGAGACGCACTCAAGCGAATCCGGACTTTTCTGGGAGAATGGGCTCTGGAGCTTCCCGTGGGGCTCGATGAGCGGTTGTTCACGCCTGGGCCGGCATCCATGCGCGCAGCCCTTGGATGGACCTTCGAACACAAGGTTATCGGGTACGTTGGCCGGTTGTCGCGGATCAAGGGCGTCGATCTGCTCGCCGAAAGTTTCCGTGCACTCTCGCAGCAGGTAGCGCATGCAAGGCTTCTCATCATTGGCAACGGCGAAGAGGAGAAGAACGTCAGGGCTGCGCTGAAATTTGAAATTGCGCGGGGCAGGGTGCACCTGGCCGGGGACGTCGCTCATGAAAAGCTACCAGAATGGTACCGCGCGATGGACGTGCTGAGTGATGCCGAGCCGCTACGAGAATTATTCCAACGCGCTTCTCGAGGGGCTTGCGTGTGGTGTGCCTTTCGTCGCTTCAAACGTCGGCGGCAACCGGGAACTGCATGAGACGGGAGCCGGCTGGCTATTCGAAGCGGGTTCGGCTTCGTCTCTAGCCGTATCGCTTGCGAGCGCGATCGCCGATGCTGGTGAACGCGAGGCGCGCGGCGACCGAGGTCGTCTTCACGTAGGCGGGCGCTACAGCTGGGGGGCGACGGCGAGACGACTTGAGGAGATCATCTCTGCCCGCTGCAGCATAGCGTTGGGCTGAATCCGGCAGTTCGCGTGGCACCGCTTACACCGCGCTGCGCTGGGTGGTCTCTCGTTGGCTTATGCATGCATGTCGCAATGGGGGGTCGCCAGCGATGCCTAGAAAAGTCCTTGTTTGGAGAAGGCCAATCGTCGCGCGCTATCGGAAGTCCGAAGCGCTGGCTGAGTGTTCAGCCCCGATATGCTTGAGCCGCTGAATCAGCGAATCCTCTACCTTACCGGCCAGCTCGGTGCCGGCGGATCGGAGCAGCAGTTGTTCTATCTCGTACAGGCGGCCCATCGGGAAGGGTATCGGCCCGCTGTGGTGGTCTGGCACTACTCCGACGAAGAAGTGCACGTGAAACCAATCCGCGCACTGCGCGTGCCGCTAATCGGCATCGACGGCACCTTGTCAGGGTTTGCAAAATTGCGACGACTTAGGGCCATTGTCAGACGGCTGAGACCAGAAGTCATTCATTCGTACTCATTTCATACGAACTCGGCGGCATGGCTTGCGAGCAGAGGCACGACGGGAATCCCCGTGGGAAGCATTCGAAATGACTTCATTGAAGATAGGGCGAACGCAGGTCTTTGGTTGAGTCTTCCGAGCTCACGGTTTCCCCCTTACCACATATGCAACAGCCATGTGGCGGCGGCAAACGTCATGTCGACCCGTGGTCCGTTCGTCCCTAAGCGGTTATCGGTCGTCCGCAACGGGCTCGATTTACAGCGATACTCGACCTGCCCGCTACCGCAGAATGGACAGGTCCGCATCGTTGCCGTGGGCTCTCTTTCTCCGCGCAAGAGATGGGACCGGTTGCTGTCGGCCGCGTCGGCGCTCACCAAGGAGGGATTCGACTTTCTTCTTCGAATCGCCGGCGATGGTCCATTGCGCCCGTCGCTGCAGCTTCAAGCGAGTGCCTTGGGACTCACGGACCGCGTCCAGTTCCTGGGGTACGTCAAAGACATTCCCGGGATCATGGCAGACGCGACGCTCGTCGTTCACACGTCGGATCACGAGGGATGTCCCAACGCAATCATGGAGGGGATGGCGTGTGGCCGCGCGGTCGTGGCGACCGATGCTGGGGACGTGTCTTCGCTCATCGACGACGGAAAAACCGGTTTTGTGACGCCGCGAGGCGATCACGTGCTGATCGCGGACCGTATGGCGAAGCTCATGACCGATCGCGATTTGTGCCGGCGCATGGGACTAGCTGGTCGCGCGAAAGCTGAGAAAGAGTTTGGGCTGGACCGTCTCTTTTCGCAAACGCTGGCCGCGTATCAGGCGGCTGGATGGAAACCGGCCTGATTATGTGTGGAGTTGCTGGATGGCTGGGTCGCTCGGCGGATGCCGGTCACTCTGCCGAGCGCATGAGACTCGCCCTTAACCACCGCGGCCCCGATGCGCACGGGATTCGATGCTGCCGCGAGGCAACGCTCGTCCACACCCGCTTGAGCATCATCGATTTGTCGCCGGCGGGCGCCCAACCGATGCCGAACGAGGACGCGACGGTCTGGACCGTCTTCAACGGAGAGATATACAACCACCGCGACCTCCGACATCAGTTGGAAGGTCGAGGCCACATCTTCAACGGACACTCCGACACAGAGATGCAGCCTCACCTGTACGAAGAAGGTCAACGTTATTTCGAGCAGGTGAAAGTCGCGAAATGGCTGTCACCGACAGGAAGGGTCGATCTGCATTGCGTACTGTCGCAGTCCCGACACGTTTAGCCAGCGTGAGCGACGTGAGCGATCCCCGCTCCACGTCGCGGCCGGTCCGCATCCCGCCGCTTGCGTTCGAGTACTGGTACTACGCTCAGGCATTCTACGCCGTTCTGGGGTCCGCCCTGGGCGTGTCATTCAATTTCGTCGGAGTGTCGATGCTGGCGCTGCTGGCGATGTGTTGTGTTCTTCGAATGGGAAGCCGATCGACAACGGTCTGGACACCAATAGGGCTCCCACTGGCGTTCGGCGCGTCATATCTCGCTATACAACTCCTCTTTTTCCGCGAACCCATAATGAGCGACGTCGTCCGATCACTCGTGCCCTGGATAATGGGCGTCGTTATTATTCAGTGCCTTGCCCTCAGACGAGGGTTCTTGCACCGTTTTACGATGGCGATGTTTGTGATCGGGCTTTGCACGTTGCCATATTTGACGTATCGCGGTTCTGCGACAAGACTTGGCCTCCAAACGGGACTTGGCATTTCGAACCAAAACGACTTGGGTGCCTGGTTTGGCTTCTGCTGCTTGTACTTCGCTGTCCTGAGTCTGGAAACGCGCCGGTTGTCGGTTCGTTTGTTGTCGGGTATCGCGGCCATGGCCTGCCTGTATATCGTTGCTCTTACTGTCAGTCGCGCGCCGCTGCTCGCCGCGGCGGTCGGCATTGTGGTGGCGCTTCGACGCATGCTCAAGCATGGATTTTTTTCGATCCTCTCCCTCGCGGTCGTCGCATGGATTGCGTACGGATTCGGACTGTTTGACCGGTCAGGCTCTCTATATGCAGCCAGGGTCTTCGAAGAAACCGGCCGTTTTCTCATCTGGCCTGCCGCGATCGAGCGCTTTTTTACCTCTCCGCTTATGGGATTTGGCGGTTCCGATGTGGCAACATTCATTCCTCAAGCAAGCACGTTGGCGACGCCGCATAACCAGTTCATATTCATCGCGCTTGCCTCCGGGTTGCTGCCGCTCCTGCTCTTCGTGGCGTACTGGGTGCACTTGGGAGCTGAAGCAGTGCGGCTGAGTGCGCGTTCGCATGAGGATGCCGTGTTTCTCGTCCCCTTGTTCGTCTACGTGTGTCTGATTGGATTGGAGCTGAACCAACCCTATATGGCGCAGTGGGCCATGGCAACAACTGGCACCTTAGGTGCCGCCGGATTTCTCCTGAGAGCGCAACGGCGGTCGGCCGCCCAGCGGGCGCACAGAGAGGAACGGGGGCGCAAGAGTCCGTCAATCCTGTCGAACAGAGCGAGAGCGTTAGGCATGCCTCACAGATGATCTCATGTGCTCATCTCCTACATCGCGTGATTTCGAGAGCACTCGAGGCGTCCTTTAGTGGCGACTGAAGCAGAGCGAATTCTCGCCGAATACGCCCGTCGCGAACGGGAGCTGCCAATAGATCGGTATTCGCTCAGCCAGCCATACAATCTGTCTGCGTATCAGCAGAAGAGCTGCCTCCTTTTGAAGCTTCACGTGGGCGAAGGTGTGATGCCGCTTGAAGGGAAGACCATCCTGGACGTTGGCTGTGGTGAAGGTCAACAGTTGCGTGAGCTCATAAGTTGGGGCGCGCGGCGAGCGGACTTGGCCGGTATCGATCTCATCGAAAGCAGGTTTACACGTGCGCGCGCACGTGCCGGATGTCGCAGCGACGTGGGAGGTCCTGGCCCTGACCTGCGTCACGGCGATGCTTCATGTTTACCATGGGCCGCCGAGACGTTGGATATTGTTCATCGTAGATCAAGCGCAGGTCGCCACATTCCATCACGATGGGGGCCATCCGTCAGCGACCGTGACGATCCAGACGTACGGAACCACTGTGGCGATGGAGGCGTCGATTTCTAGCCCAAGAGATGTGGGGCTGATCGTTGTCGGCACGATGCTGGGGTGTCACCCGGGTCGACCGATGACCGCGGGCGAGGACTTGGCGACTCGTCTGGCTCGCGTGGGCTATCACGTTACGATCACTTCCCGATATCGGTCTCGGGTATTACGCTTGGCCGACATTGCAAGAACGATCGTGGCCTGCCCCAACACAATCGATGTTCAGATCCTTCAAGTGTACAGTGGGCTCAGCTTCATTCTTGACGACGTGGCCAGCTGGCTCGGCCTACGAATGGGCCACAAACTTATTATGCACGTCCACGGAGGTGCCGTTCCGCAATTCATGGAACGCTATCCTCGATGGACGGGTCGAGTCTTGCGCCGCGCGGATGCCATTGTCGTCCCGTCGCGATTTTTGGAACGTGCCATCGCCCGGTACGGTTTCACGGCTCATGTGATTCCCAACGCGGTCGATCTTTCTGCGTATCCTTATAGACATCGTCGGCAGCTTGCGCCTCGACTGCTGTGGATGCGGACGTTTCATCCAATTTATAACCCAGAAATGGCAATTCGTGTTTTGGCTAGAGTTAAGCAAACGCACTCATTAGCGACACTCGTAATCGCAGGTCAAGATAAAGGAACAGAATCGGATGTGCGGCGGCTAGCCAGAGACCTAAACGTGGATCAGGCCGTTCGGTTTGCAGGGTTTCTGAACCTCGCCGCTAAAATACGCGAAGGAGGCGCTGCTGATATTTTTCTGAATACAAATCATATCGATAACACGCCGGTGAGTCTCATCGAGGCGTGTGCCATGGGCTTGCCGATCGTGACCACGAATGTGGGCGGCATATCTGATCTCTTGGAACATCGCAAGACTGCGCTGTTTGTTAATGACAATGATGATGAAGCAATGGCTGAAGCAGTGGCGCAGTTACTCACACAACCCGATCTCGCTGGTTCCTTGTCGGCGGCGGGACGACATTTGGCAGAGCGGTTGTCGTGGGATCAGACGCGACATCATTGGGATGAACTCATCGCGATGTGTCGCGACGGCGCGAGGACCGAGGTTGAGGCGCGAGCGCAATAACCTGCCAGTCGTGGACATTGTTGATAAATCGACCCGCGCGGCAGTGCGGCGGGATGGCATGTGACAGAAATACTTGAGAGGATCTACTCTGTTAGCCCCGTATGGGCGCAACAGGCGATGATTGGGGCTTACGGCCGGTGGTGGTATCGTCGACGGCTTGGCGGCGCGTTTCAGCGCTTGGTAGCGGAATTCGAGTCGCGTGAAGGCTGGACGCGGGACCAATTTCGCTCCTATCAGGAGCAGCGATTGGGCGAGCTGCTCGAGGTAGCGAGAGCATCGCCTTATTACCGTTCGGTATTCGCTCAGGCCGGAATCACTTCAGAGACAGATCCTTTCGAAGCACTTTCCAGGTTGCCATTACTATCCAAAGAGACGCTGCGAACTCGCGCCGAGGATTTGCTGACCGTGACGCGTCTACCGCCGCGGACGCTCGTGTTCAAGTCCAGCGGCACGACGGGAACGCCCAGCCAAATCTATTACACACCAGAATTTCATGGCTTGGAATTGGCTGCGCCAGAAACGCGCAATTTGCGTTGGGCTGGCCTGACTTATCGTCATCGTCGAGTCATGTTTGGAGCCCGTAAGGTCTGTCGCGTTGGTCAAAAGAAGCCTCCCTTCTGGCGCTTGAGCGCCGCCGAAAACCTCGCCTATTTGTCCATCTATCATCTCTCTCCTAACACGCTGCCGTCATATGTGGATTTTCTTCGTGCTTATCATCCGTCCGTTGTGATGGGATATCCGAGCGCTTTACACACTGTGGCGCGGTATGCTCTTGAGACAGGTGACTTCCCCGCACCAGCAGACGCGGTCTTTACCATGTCCGAGACATTGACTGAACAGGCCAGACACAGCATCGAGGCCGCATGGAGATGCAAGATATACGATCGGTATGGCGCTGTAGAAGGATGTGTGCTGGTGACCGAATGCGCGGAGAATCGATACCATGTGAGCCCTGACGTGGGCATCGTAGAGATACTGCGTAATGATGGTACGCCAGCGGGGCCTGCAGAGTTGGGGCAGTTGATTTGTACGGGGTTGCACAACGCACTCCAACCCTTGATTCGTTACGCGATCGGGGACGTGGCGCGTTGGGCTGTCAACCAGGACTGCCCGTGCGGACGGCAGATGCCGATTCTCGAAGGGATTGAGGGCCGTTTTGAGGACATGTGCTATACAGCCCATGGTGAATTCCTACGATTTGACACGGTATTTAAGGGCGTAAAGAACATCCGCGAGGCTCAGGTGGTGCAGGAGGCGCTGGATCAGTTTGCCATTGACGTCGTCCCCGCAGACCGCTTTGGGGAAGATGATATCGAGGCAATTCGGCGTAACATGCGTTCACATGTTGGCAATGTGCGAGTGCAGGTCAGAGCAATCGAGCGCATTGCCCGGACGGCCTCCGGCAAGTTCAAGGCCGTAGTTTGTCAGCTCTCGACCGAAGAGAAGGAACGGATTCGACCGCGATGACTCCTGTCGTCTCTGTGATTGTCCCCTGTAGAAATGAGAAGGATCACATCGGTGGTTGTATTCGCTCGATGCTGTCACAGGAGCCCCCCGAAGGAGGCTTTGAGCTGATTGTCGCCGACGGTATGTCCACCGACGGCACACGTGAAATCCTTCGTCAGCTTGCTGAAGGCAACGCGTCCTTGCGTGTGATCGATAATCCCGGTCGAATTGTGTCAACTGGGCTGAACAAAGCGATTACGGCAGCAAGGGGTAGCATTATCATTCGCGCCGATGCCCATACGGAGTATGCCACTGACTATATCCGCCAGTGTGTGAGCGTGTTACATGAAAGCGGCGCAGATAATGTCGGCGGTCCCTGGATCGCCGCACGTCACGGATATGTCGGCAGTGCCATCGCAGCGGTGTTTCATTCCAGGTTCGGGTCAGGTGGTGCGCGTGCGCATGACCCTGATTACGACGGTCTCGTAGACACCGTCTATCTTGGGTGTTGGCGACGAGACACCCTTGATCGCATTGGGTGCTTTGACGAAGAACTCGTACGTAATCAGGATGATGAATTCAATTTGCGACTCACACGTGTAGGAGGAAGGATCTGGCAGTCTCCTCGCATAAGGAGCTGGTACTACCCGCGTGGCTCATTCTGGCAGCTGTTTCAGCAATATATGCAATACGGATACTGGAAAGTCCGTGTCATCCAGAAGCACCGTCTGCCTGCATCATGGCGTCATCTGGTTCCTGCGTTGTTCGTGTTGACAACGCTGTCGCTTCTCAGCGCGTCTCCTGTGTCATCGGCAGCCGTGTTGGGCGTCTACATAGTCTGCGGACTTTATCTCGGTTGCACGTTGGTGGCGTCGGTGATTGCGGCGATTCGATCCGAAGCGAAGCTCCTGCCCGTCCTGCCGCTTGTGTTTCTTTGCTTTCACATCGGATACGGATATGGTTTTCTTTGGGGGACCTTGGATTTCGTCATCCTGCGCCGGGCGCCAACAAATCGAATGTCCAAGATCAGTAGGCACGCCGACACATCACGTGGACACGAGCGGCGTGGATTCTACGACTTGGGATGGGAAAGGCATTTAGTCGGAGTCGAGGGCTCGCTGGTGGCACGTAAGTCTGGCTTCGCGGATTGGCAGAGCCGGGATAAAGCTGTTCCGTGACAACCAATGAAGTAGAGCGCATTCGCGCTGAATACACGCGGCGGGAAGAGAGCCTGCCCAAGGATTTTTATTCCCTGAGCCGGCCTGCCAATCTCTTTGCGCATCAGCAGAGGAACCGGGAGCTTTTGCAGCTATTGAACCGCGAACGTTTGATTCCTCTCGATGGGAAAAAAATTCTCGATGTGGGGTGTGGCGACGGCCAGCAGCTTCTGAACCTGGAGAGTTGGGGCGCACGACCCTCGGATCTGGCCGGCATTGATCTCATCGAGTCGAGATTAGCTCGCGCTGTCGCGCGTTTCGGCGGACGTGGGCCTGAGGAGCGCCCAGAGCTGCGCGTGGGCGACGCGTCCAGGCTTCCATGGCCGGACGGGACATTCGACATGGTTCATCAAAGCACTGTCTTCACATCAATCACCGACATCGGAATGAAGAGTGCAGTCGCCCGCGAAATCGTGAGAGTTCTGAAACCAGGCGGAGCAATGATTTGGTACGATTTTCTTTTCAGCAATCCTAAGAATCCACATGTCCGAGGAATTGGTGCACGCGAAATACGCTCCCTGTTTCCCGGGTGCGCGGTTCAACTGAAGAGAGTCACGCTGGCTCCGCCCATCGCCCGGCGTCTGGTGCCTATCACCTGGATTGGTTCGCTGATTCTGGAAAGGCTGTTCATCTTCAATACGCATTACTTAGCGATGATTCGAAAACCCGAGAGCGCTGGCCGACCCTCAGAGCGGCAACGTCATTGATGGATTCGTTCTCGCACACACAGACTCTGTTGTGCCGGCCCAATGGTAGTGCGCAACCCTGGTTACCTCACGACAAAGTCGTGCGAGAGACGACGCTTGTCATTGCGGCCCAGGGCAAAGGACTGCAGGAGGCCGTCCGTCGGCTCGCACGCAAGCTTGGGGATGAACGGATATTCTTCTCGAGCACCGCGTAGACAATATGCCGGTCAGCATCATCGAGGCCTGCGCGATGGGCCTGCCCGTTGTGGCGACCAACGTCGATGGCATACCTGATATCCTGACTGACAATGAAACGAACCTGCTCGTGCCTGATGACGATGATGAGACCATGGCGACCGCTGTTCTGCGTCTGTTACCGGACCGGAACCTCGACCGTCGACTTTCGGCGAAGAATCGAAAACTGGCAGAGCCTTCTTCGTGGGAGCACGTCCGACCACAGTGGGAGCGGCTATTTGCGACAATCGTGGCCGATTCGGACAGTGGGGTCCCACATCGCCTGTAAAGGCGGCAGCGTGCATCCGTTACCGACTGCATGAAGGATGACTTTATTGCGACATTTGATGGTCTTCGCCCTTGTGGCCGTCTGCGCATGCGGCAGCCGGAGCCCCACGTCACCGAGCAGCGGGTCACCGCTGACCGCTTACGTTTCGACCACGGGGAGTAATGGGAACGACGGAACCATAACGGCTCCATGGTTGACACTTGGCTATGCGGTGAGCCAATTGAAGGCCGGCGACACACTCTACATACGCGGCGGTACCTATACCGGATCGGCGAATACGATTAACGATACCCTCGGTCCTGTGTCGAGCGGCACGTCATGGGCCAACGCGATCACGATTGCGGGGTATCCCGGCGAGACGGTCACGATTCAACCTCCTGGGACAGACGGGATTCACCTCTCGAACAGCGTCCACCGCTACATCATTTTCCAAGATGTGACGGTTGATGGCTCGCTCGGCAGGAGCAAGAGTATTTCCGCGATTGTTTTTCTGGAAAATCAGACCTACATTCGGTTTCTGCGGGTCCAGGTGATGAATGCATGGGCGACCGGCTTCGACATCTTCGGCGGTTCGTTCAACGAAGTCATCAGTTCTAGCGTGCATGACAATGGCCGGAGCGGGGTTGAAGGCGGTTCAACGGTTGGCGGCGGCGGAAACTTTGGATATGGATTCTACGTCGTTGCGACGGACAATCTCTTTGAGGGAAACGACGTCTATCGCAATGGCGGCTATGGATTTCAAGTCGCCAACGACCGAAACACCATCCGGAAGAACAGGATTCACGACAATGGAGTTTACGGCGGCACTAATTATGGCGTTGAGCTGGGGCTCGGGTACCGCCCCCTCGACCAATGGAAGTGTCGTCTCAGACAACCTGATCTACGGCAATCGTGGTGGGATTCTCGTTTACACGAACAGCTCCAACACGGGTATCTACAACAACACGATCTACAATAACGGCCCTGCTGGCGCGATCGATGTGCAATACATCGCGGGTGACGTGACGATTGAAAACAACACTCTCTATGGGAATACCATCAATGCCATCACCAATAATGGGGGGTTCTCTGGCGGCTCGATCCGCCAAAGTAACAATCTGTTCGGCGCGACGGTGTCACCTCTCCCGCTGCACGTTCGTTTTGCGATGTGGTGAAGCTCCACCTCCACCTCTATTGCAGCATCAAATCGACATTGCAGTCTCTCAGTAGTTGATGCAAGATGGATTTGGATTCTACGTCGTTGCGACGGACACTCTCCTCGAGGGAAACGACGTCTATCGCAATGGCGGCTATGGATTTCAAGTCGCCAATGTGACGTGCCTGGGTTCTTCGGACCAGCCATTACTGGAAAATGGCGCCAGATAACGTCGTCCGTTCTGGGTTCTGTTCTTCTTGGGCAGCGTGAGCCGGCCCTGCCAGCGAGCGCCCTCCGTCACGATCAGCTCCACCGGCCGCTTTGAATTCCCGCGGCGTCAGATAGCCGAGACTCGAATGAGGCCGGACTTCGCTGTCGTGCCGGCGCCATTGCTCGATGCCGACTCTCGCACGACTCTGGACCAACCCCGGCCATTTCCCCGACGGAGTCCACCGACTCCCCGCCGGCGCGGGCGCCGAGCGCGAGCGCCGGCGAGCTGTATCGCGAGCTCATTGCAGAGGCCGTCGGTCGTGGGCGCAATGCCGTCGCCATCTATCAGGACCTCGTCGACGACCACGGCTTCACCTCGGAAATTGCCGCCTTCACTGTCCATTAATTGCCGGTTTTGAACTGTCCCACCGAGGCCATATGGAATGGTGGTATTGGGAGTTCCATCGGAATGGTGCAGTTCTGAACGCGCTGGTAGACGCCCTGCAATGCGATTTTCTGGAACACGAGTGCAATGCGAGACCAGATAAGGGATATTTGGAGACAAGGCTTGAGACGAGAAACGTACAGCATGATAGCCACACTCTTGCATCAACTACTGAGAGACTACAATGTCGATTTGATGCTGCAATAGAGGTGGAGGTGGAGCTTCACCACGTCGCAAAACGAACGTGCCGCGGGGGAGGTGACACCGTCGCGCCGAACAGATTGTTACTTTGGCGGATCGAGCCGCCAGAGAACCCCCCATTATTGGTAATGGCATTGATGGTATTCCCATAGAGAGTGTTGTTTTGAATCGTCACATCACCCGCGATGTATTGCACATCGATCGCGCCAGCAGGGCCGTTGTTGTAGATCGTGTTGTTGTAGATACCCGTGTTGGAGCTGTTCGTGTAAACGAGAATCCCACCACGATTGCCGTAGATCAGGTTGTCTGAGATGACACCTCCATTGGTCGAGGGGGCGGTCCCGAGCCCCAGCACAACGCCATAATTAGTGCCGCCGTAAACTCCATTGTCGTGAATTTGATTCCTCCGGATGGTGTTTCGGTCGCCGGCGACTTGAAATCCATAGCCGCCATTGCGATAGACGTTGTTTCCCTCAAGGAGAGTGTCCGTCGCAACCCAGACGTAGAATCCATATCCATAGTTTCCGCCGCCGCCAACCGTTGAACCGCCTTCAACCCCGCTCCGGCCATTGTCATGCACGCTAGAACTGATGACTTCGTTGAACGAACCGCCGAAGATGTCGAAGCCGGTCACCCATGCATTCATCACCTGGACCCGCAGAAACCGAATGTAGGTCTGATTTTCCAGAAAAACAATCGCGGAAATACTCTTGCTCCTGCCGAGCGAGCCATCAACCGTCACATCTTGGAAAATGATGTAGCGGTGGACGCTGTTCGAGAGGTGAATCCCGTCTGTCCCAGGAGGTTGAATCGTGACCGTCTCGCCGGGATACCCCGCAATCGTGATCGCGTTGGCCCATGACGTGCCGCTCGACACAGGACCGAGGGTATCGTTAATCGTATTCGCCGATCCGGTATAGGTGCCGCCGCGCATGTAGAGTGTGTCGCCCGCCCTCAATCGGCTCACCGCGTAGCGAATCGTCAGCCACGGCGCGGCAGACGTGCCTGCGTTGGCATCGCTTCCATTGGTGGCCACAAAATACGTGCTTGCTTGTACGTCAACGGGAACCAGCGTCACGACGACTAGAATGAATACAAAAGAAAGGAACGACCGAATCGTGACGTTCATCTACGGCTCTCCGTGGCTCAACGTGACTCGTACCGCGTTGGCAAATTGGTCTGCATAACTGCACACGCGCGTGTGCGACTAGCAATAGTCGTGCCGTGATTGGCTGCGAACACGTCGACTCTTAAGTGACTGATAAGTAACGACTTAATGTATCGAAGCAGGCCGACGAGTAGCTCGAGAGCCTCGCCAGTGATGACGATTCTGTTATGCAAATGCCGACCGAGCGGCTCGCTTCCGGAGCCGCCCGCTCATCGCGGGCGAGCGTGACGACGAATGGTGTGCAGAGGATCGCCTCACAGTGTTTGTGCGTCATGCTACCCCCAGCCTCCATCACCATCGGTGAGGAGCGATACGCATGAGAATTCTGATTGTCAGCAATCTCTATCCGCCGCACCATCAGGGTGGTTACGAGCTGCGATGTGCGCAGGTCACGGAATATCTCCAGCGGCAGGGGCATAACGTGCGGGTCGTGGCCAGCTCGTATCAGATCAATGGAACGAGCGACGGCGCCGTCGTGCGCGAGGATTCGGTGAACGGAGTGCCTGTCTCCCGGTTCATGCGCCAGCACAGGCTGGACCCTTGGCAGCCGGGAGGACGCCTGTACAACCTCGATGTGGTGAGACGGCAGATCACCGATATCGCGCGGTTTGGCCACATTCTGGACGAGTTCAAGCCGGACCTCGTGAGCTGGTGGAACCTCGAAGGCGTGACCAAAGCTGTCCTGCGTATGCCTCTGGATCGCGGTATTCCGAGTGTGTATTGCATCGACGACAACTGGATGATCCGTGAGTTCGGGGCGGCGGGTGACGTCGACTTGCCGTTCTGGTTTGAGTTCTGGCGCGTCAACTGGGGACCGCGCCTGCTGCGGCCGATTGTTCGTCTGTGTCTTGCGCCGCTCGAACGTCGAATGGAGGGCCGCGGAATCCCGACGCGCGTGTTTGGCGTTCCGCCAGGTCACGTCTGCTTCATCAGTGCATTCTGGAGGTTCCTGCATCAGCAGGCGGGGCTCGACGTGCGATCGTCTGATGTCATCTATGGTGGTGTTTCGCCCGAGAAATTCTTCATCAAGCGGTCGTCCGCGGACTACGCAGACGGCCCGCTTCGATTGTTGTATGCGGGATATATCGACGAGCGGAGGGGCTTGCACACGATTGTCGAGGCCCTCGGCCTCATCCCCTCGGCGCAGCGCGACAGAATGCACCTGTCGATCGCGCATGGCGGACCGGTTGTCCCGGACGAATATGTGAACGGCATCACGGCCAGGATCGCGCAGCTCGGGTTGTCCAGGCACATCACGTTCCTGGGCCGCGTCCCACATGACGAGATGCCTGGCGTGTATGCCGCGCATCACGTGCTGGTGTTCGCCAGCAAGAGGAATGAGGGCATGCCGATGGTCATGATGGAAGCGATGTGCGCGGGATGCGCGGTGCCCAACACCGGAAGCGGGGGCGCGATCGAGCTCGCAGAACGAGCCGGGACGCCTCTCTTTCCAAAAGACCATCCCTTTGCACTCAGCCGGCTGTTGTCCTCGCTCGAGAAGGACCGGCTTCGAGTGGCAGACATCGCGCTCCGTGGCCAGCAGACGGTGCTCCGCGAGTTTACGCTCAGTCAAATGATGGAAAAGACGTGCGAGGTCTTCACCCGGGTCGCCGAGCAGCGTTCAGCTCCAGAGCTGCAGACGTCATTGTGATCCCAATGCGAATCTTGCACATCACGCCCGACTATTATCCCGCATTGGGAGGTGCAGAGCTTTACACGAAAGAAATCTCCGAGAGGCTTGCCGCGCGCGGTCATGACGTCACCGTTCTTGCCATGAACAGCCGCGGCCTCTCGGATGCCAACGGAGACAGGCTCAAGCCAAGGGAAGTCGTTAACGGGGTGAAGGTGGAGCGGTTGAATCACGCCTATAAGCTCCACGAGCGCCTGCTCGGCTTGCGCGGTGCTCACAGGCTGCTCAGCCTGGCGCTCGCTCGCGACAGATTCAAGATGCTGTCGCTGAGTCCCGTCAGCCTGCGTGCTTTCTTGTTTACGCTGCGTGCCGATGCGGACATCGTGGCGGTGGTCAACTGGTACCATGGCTCTTTAGCGGCTCAAACCTGCGTTGCGCGCGGTCTTCGCGATTTTGCGCTTGTCGGGATCCCGCTGTTTCACACCGAACGCGAGTGGACGGACTCGCCGCTCTTTACCGACATGCTCGAGCGCTGCGACGCGCTCGCGGTAATGACCGAGCACGAAAAACGGTTCATCGAACACCGATCTTCACAGCGCCATGCGCACGTCGTGGGAGCCGGAGTGGAGCCGTCGCTGTTTGCAAAAGCAGACGGGCGCCAGATCCGCATCGAACACGGCATAGGCGACTCGCCTCTGGTTGGCTACGTGGGCCGCATGTCCGCCAGTAAAGGGGTGGTTACGCTGATCGAGGCCATGAGGATCGTCTGGCGGATCGATCCGGCGGTGCGGCTCCTCCTCGCCGGATCCGGATTGCCTTCGGGTGCGAGGTGCGACGAGGAGATCCGTGCCGCATTTGCCGCGTTGTCAGAGGCTGAGAGGTCCCGCATCATTGGCATCAGTCGATTCAACGACGACGAAAAGGCCACCATTTTTGACGCGCTCGACGTGTTCGTCATGACTTCTGTGGCAGAGTCGTTTGGCATTGCCTACCTGGAAGCCTGGATGTGCAGGAAAGCGGTCATTGGGTCGCGTGTTGGATCGACTGCTTGTGTGATCCAGGACGGCGTCGACGGGACACTCGTGACACCAGAGGATCCGGATAACCTCGCGAAATCCGTCCTCCAGTTGCTTTCGGATCGCAACGCGCGCGAGCAAATGGGCAGAGCCGGGCACGCGAAGGCCGAGGCACACTTCACCTGGGACAAGGTCGCCGACAAGGTCGAGTACATCTATAAGAACGCGCATGCCGAAAAGGAACACGTCGGGCGCCATCCGGCGGGAGCCCTGACGTGAACCGAACATCAATCCCGAGGGTAAGCATCATCATCCCGGCGTACAACTCCGCGCGGTACGTTGGTGCCGCACTGCAATCCGTCCTGGACCAGACCTGCCGTGACTACGAAGTGATTGTGGTTGACGACGGATCGACAGATGACACCAAGACGGTCGTTCTCTCCGTTGGCGGTCCAGTGCGTTACATCCATCAGTCGAACCAGGGTCCATCGCCAGCCAGAAATACGGGCATCAGCGCGGCGGCAGGTGAGTTCATCTGCTTTTTGGATGCGGACGATGTATGGACCCCTGAAAAGCTCAACACACAGCTTGACTTCATGGAGCGGAACCCCCGGATCGCCTTGGTGTTTGCAGATTCGGAAGAGTTCGACGAGCAGGGAGTACAGTGCGCCTCCCTACTATCCAAGAGCCGCTTCTATTCCGAGATCGTCTCGCGGGCAGTTGTCGGCCGTGCGTTTCAGAAGCTACTTCTCGAGAACTTCATTCCGACCAGCACGGTTATGGTGAGGCGGCAATGTTTCGACACCACCGCACTGTTCGATACGACGCTCAAAGCAGCCGAGGATCGCGACATGTGGTCTCGGATCGCTGCGCAGTTCCCAATTGGGTGCATTCCCACGATGCTGGGCCGTAAGCGTGCGGTTGCATCCAGCGTTTCTCGCGACTTGGAGACCACGCTGCGATCTCGCGTCCGCCTGTGGAACAAGGCCCGGCTTCTCTTTCCGGAGCTCGCTCCGGTGCGGACGGTGAATGCTCTGCTGGCGCCAACGTATGTGCAACTCGGTTTCTTGCTTCTCGATAGAGATAACACGCGGGAGGCTCGCCAACTCGCGTTGCAAGCGTTGAAGATCGCCCGCCAGCCGTCCAAATGGTTGATGGCAACGAGTCTTTTCATCTTCAGTTTCACCGGCAGATCATTCGCGAACTCGGCATTCCGCGCCAAGCGGTGGTTGTTTGCGAACAGGTGAAGAAATCCGCAACTGGATTTGCGGTGGCTTCGCCGATCCGGAACGTTCGTGCTCTGGTCGCAGGTCCCTGGCTTAGGCGCGAGGAACGCGTAAGCGACATCGGACGCGGGCGGCACTTCAGCGAGATGGGCAAGAGGTCAATGAGGCGTCTGGTTGCGTTCGCTGTGCTTGGCTATGCCGCGACGGTCATCTGCCTCTGGCTAGCCGTGGACCTGTTGACCGACCTCGCCTGGCCCGCGACGCTCGTCGCGTTTGGGCCCCGCTGGCCGGCGGCGCTGCCCCTGCTCCCCCTCGCGTTAGTCGTCGTTGTTGCGACGCCCGGTCGTGTGGCGTGGAGACTCATCGGGCTCCTGACGCTCACCGCCGTCGTTCTGATTTTCGGATTCATGGACTTTCGAGTGGGTCTCAGGTCTCTGGCCCGGACGCCGGTCCTTCGCATCATGACCCACAACCTAGGCGAAGGCCACGTGACGGCCAAGGCTCTGGATCGATTGATGAAGGCCGAGGAGGTGGACGTTGCTGCCTTGCAGGAATGTCCCTTTTACGACTACGACATGGCGCGCCTCGGTTGGCGTTTCTACTACGGCGGAGATTTGTGCCTGGTCAGCCGCTACCCGTTTGACGTCCTCGATGTGCGCGATCCCGACCAAGCCTGGAGGAGCAGCGGCCGAGAGCCGTTTCGGTTCGAGATTGAAACCCCGATGGGGCGGTTTCAGCTTTTGAACGTGCACCTCGAGACAATCCGAAGCGGCCTCGACGCATTGCGCGCTGGAAGCTGGCAGGCATTGCCGCAGTTTGCCGGCAACCGCGCAGAGTCCGCACTCGAATCTCGCGCGGCTCGCGAGAGAACCAGGGGCGGAACGGAACCGATTGTGGTTGCGGGAGACTTCAACCTGCCGGTCGAGAGCGCCATTTACCGCGCCGACTGGGGAGATCTCCGAAATGCCTTCTCGAGCTGCGGTCGCGGGTTCGGTCACACGAAATTCACCAGCCTGTTCGGGGTCCGGATCGATCACGTGCTGACGTCGGACGAGTGGCGCTGCGCGAATGCGCGTGTTCTCTCCAGCCCATACGGGGGAGACCACGCGCCGCTCGTGGTCGATCTGGTGGTCCGCAATTAGACCAGCCGCACTGCAACAGCTGCATCCCTTTGACGCTGGCGCAGCGCATTTCCTCTAGCATCGCCAAGACTGCCGTCTGGCATAGGGTTGGACCCTCTCGGCAGGCGAAGCCTTGACCACCGGTCGCGAATGAGAAGGTGCGACCGCGATTCATGCTGACGTCGGCTCACCGCTGCGATTAGCGCCAGATGATTCCGGGGACCTCGCACGAAGGAATCGCCCGCGCGCCGACTCTCGTTGACCGCCCGCCGGGACGAGCTTGCCCACGTTCCCGAGGCCGAAGGGGCATTCCGCTGTACACCGTTTCGTACTCGCCCGCGCGGGCCTGGTAGGCCTCGTGCCAGATACCCACGTCCTACGACAGGTTCGTGCACGACGTCATCGAGGTCGTGCTCGCCAAGAAACTGCGCGCGATGTACTGGGTACACCCGCGAGCGGGGTCGATGGACAGCGCGCAGGCGACGCTTCTCGACTTGTTCAGGGCGGAGGGATGGAAGGCCCTTGGGGGGCATTCCATTCGTGATGTGATCGTCGAGATCGTGGCGGCAACCAACCGCACGCCAAAGGCACGGGGCAGACCGCCGAGAACGACACCAGAGATCTTTCTATTATTGCCATGGCACTGCTCGTCGGTGCACACCTGATCGTCCGCCGCGCGACCGCCCGCACAGGCTTTCCTAGGTTGGGTAGCTTCACGACTTCCGTGCTGCTGTTCGGGATCGGCGCTGCCTTTCGCTGGGACACGGTTACTTATGGGGCGACCATCGCCGCCGATTTGTTTTTCCGCGCGGGCGATCGCAGCGAGTACGGTCAGCCGCCAGTCTGGGATCGCCTGCGGCTCTCATTTGGCTGGGGGGCACTGGCTGGCGTCACCTGGCTAGTTGTACTGATGTTCAACGGATGGGGTTTAGAACGCATTCTTCACACCATTCAAGTTGGTGGTCCTGTGGAAAGTCTGGACTGGAAGATGGGTCTTTCCAGAGTCCAGACGCTGTTCACTCCCGCCTTCACGCTTCTAAGCGCAGCGGGATACTTGCTACTGCTGCGGCGGAAACACCCGTTGGCAATCATCGTGCCCATGGCTATCCTACCTGTCGTAAAGCTTGTCTTGTATGGAGTACCCAAATGGTTTATCACCGCCACGCCTAGCCTGGTCGCCTGTGCCGTCGTCGGACTTTGCTTTTTCTGGCAGCGCCCTGCCCAGCGCTACGCACTGCTCGGCTTACTAGTTTTACCTTGGCTGATTGGAATCCGGTGGTCATACGGCGGTATCGCCTGGGGGCCGGGCTTCGAGCTGCAGCCTTACGACCGCATTGCCAGGAGCACCTCATTTTTTTCTCCAACTGTTGGACCCGGGATGGCGGTTCCGACGCCAGAAGGACCGCGACCGCTGTTTGGCCACGCTTGGGTGCTACTTGGCGAATGGAAGCGGTTCGTGAACGAGTGGTCGTCAGAAGCAGGATGCGGCTGTAATTAACGCAATTGAGAATCGAGTTCCGCTACTGATACATGATGGATGGCACGGCTGGATCGTAAACATTTATTCTTCTCACGGCTATTCCACCAAAGACTCTGAACAACGTATGATCGCCGACAACTCCATTGGTGAGCGGCGTTGGACTAAACCGGGAGTTAGTCAGGCGCGCATGCTTTTTTTTGCCAAACCGAATCAGCTCTTCGAGGCCGCCTCTGTCGAGCGGATGCGACGTGTTGCGTCAGACACCGTGGTTATCTCTGGTTTTTCAGCGACCCTGATACAGCTGCAAGAGATTGCCCCTGAATCTCTTGAGCCGCTAGGGAAAAGAACGGCTTTGCTGCACCTTGACCGGCTCTCCGCCAAATTGCCTCGTTACTGAGTGGCAAACAAGCCTGCAGGAGCCGACGAATGTTAACCCATGGCTGTCTCCCCCCAAATCAAGGCCTCAGCACCAATGCCTTGCTCCAAATTCATCCGGCCAAGGAGCCCTATGAAAGTGTATTACTGTCAGACCGGACGTCCGTCAGACGATAGATGCTATGTAGGCACCCGGGCGCGCGGCTGAGAAAGAACACGGGCCGCAGCGATAAGCTCCCCGCCATGTGCTCGTTGGGCACAGAACAAGGAGGGAGCTGTATGACCGCGACGACCCGTTCGGCAGAGTGTAGCGCACCTGGTGCGCCGTTGATGCTGGCTTTGAACTCGGGAGCACGAAGTGGACGCTCGGGTTCACGACGGCGCCCGCGCAGCGCCCGCGCGTGCGGACGATGCCCGCCGGAGACCTGCCAGGGCTGGTGAAGGAGATCCAGCTGGCGAAGGTCGCGGTTCGGGCTGCCGCTCGACGCGCCGGTGCGGAGCTGCTACGAAGCGGGCCGGGATGGATTCTGGCTCCACCGGTGGTTGATCGCGCAGGACGTGGAGAACGTGGTGGTGGACTCCTCGAGCATCGAAGTCAATCGGCGGGCGCGCCGAGCGAAGACGGATCGGCTGGATGTCGGCAAGTTGTTGGCCCTGCTCCTCGGAAGCGCGTGCGCAATCGCATCCAATCATTGCTGGCCACGCAAGGCATCTGGCTCGCGCTGAGCGCGGGGTTCGTGGAGCACCTCACCACGGTGCAGACCGGCGACGGCCGGGCGCTGCCGACAGGTGCCCGAGGCCCGGGTGCCACCCGACCTTCGACCGACGCGGCCGCCACCACTTCGAAGACCGCCTGTCGTCCTACGACCGCCTGTACCGAGTTGGCCACCCCGTGAGCGGCGCCGCCTGTCCGTCAGTCGACAGCGCCGTCCAGATTCCGTGTGGCTTCAAGGTTGGCTGCTGTCCAGCGGCGTTCTGTGTGCGACGTCTTCACGCCATTCGTGCCGCATTGACCCGAATCAGCGTCAGCGCCTCGTCTGGGGCCCCTTGCGCGCCGGCGCGGCCCCGGACTGAATGCCGCCGCTCGATTGCGACCGCGAGTTAGGGCGACGCCGGCTCACCGCTGCGATTGGCGCCAGCTGACTCGGGGGACCTCGCACGAAGGAATCGCCCGCGTGCCGACTCTCGTTGACCGCCCGCCGGCACGAGCTTGCCCACTTTCCCGAGGCCGAAAGGCGGCATCCCGCTGTACACGTCCAGTTCCTTCAGCATCCGAGGCATCGCGAGAAACACCGGCAGCCACTTGTGAACCTTCCATGGCTTGTTGATGCGCATCCCAATCAGGAAGACCACGAAGTCTCCCTCGACCTCGGCGGTCATTCTGCTGGGAATCACCTGCGCCATGTCTCTGCTCCCGTACTCAATCGAGCTCAATCGAGCTCGATGCTCGCCCGCGTTGTCGCTATCGTGCACCGCTGCTCGCGGCAGACGTCGCACTCCGGAGCACGCCGTGCTTCGTGAGGAACGCACGCACCGCTTCGACCGCGCGCAGCTGCTCGGCCGGCGGGTAGTCGCCGTGCTTGCCGTTCGGGATCGTCACGAGCTCGGTCGCGACGCCCGACTGCTGGAGCGCGTTGTGCAGCTTCACACCCTGTTGGTACGGAACGACCGGATCCGCGTCCCCGTGAATGATGATCGTCGGCGGAAGATCCCGCCGAACGTAGGTGAGCGGCGACACGCGCTTCGCGATATCAACCCTGTCCAGCTGCGAGCCGAGCCATTGCACGGCGTAGGACCGCAGGTTCGGGCCGTCCAGCAGATCGACGACATCGGTGATGCCATACCAGTCCACGATAGCGGCCGCCTTGAGCGGATCTGTCCCCGGACACTGACGATCTAGCCCCGCCGACGCCGGGATCATCCCGGTCGTCAGTGCGAGATGCCCGCCTGCGGAGTACCCCATTACGACGACCTTCGACGTGTCGAAGTTGTACTGCTTCGCGTTGCGAAAGATCCAGCGCAGCGCGCACAGACAGTCCTCGACCGCCGCAGGTCCGGAAGCCACCGCAGCGAGCCGGTACGAGACGTTGACCACGGCGAAGCCCATTTCGAGATACGGCAGGGTGCGCAGCACCACCGACTCGCGGGTGCCGCCCACCCACCCGCCGCCATGAATGTGCAGCAGTGTCGGGTGCGGTCCCGGACTCCGCGGCACGTAGACATCGAGCTTGCCCTCCCAGTTGCTCGCCCGGACATAGGTGATGCCGTGCTCGACCTGCGTCGCGTTGGCGACCAGCGCGGTCCATGACGATGCGGTCTGCGCAGCCGCGGAAGAGGAAGAGATGACGGCCAGCGAGAGGGCAACGACGAGCGCGCGAAGAAGACGTTGTGGCATGTCAGGATCCTCCTGTGCAGACAGCATCCGGTATTGGTAGTGCAGCAGCGGCGACCATATCATCACGCCAATCGCCCGTCGCCGCAACGTTCTTCATTACTTCTTCACATGACGTTCGAGCATCTGACGCCGGACAACAGCGCCGTACACGTGACCCTGTGCGTCGACGCCGACACCCTCAGCGCCGGAGTGATCTGGTCGAGTCGATTCCAGGTCTTCGATGAACGCGGTCACTTGGCCGTTCTTGACGCTGCCAATGCGGATGCCCTTCTTGATGCCCGGCAGTTCGTGCGCCCCGGTATCCGGTCCAGACTCGGAGTCGGTGACATAGATCGTGTCATCGCGGATGGCGATGCCGCTCGGCCGGCCAAACTGGCGCCATTCATCGAGGTACGTGCCGTCCTGCTCAAATATCTGGATGCGGTTGTTCTCACGGTCACCGACGAACAGGCGGCCTCGCGTGTCGATGGCGATCGTATGCGGCTCGCTGAATTCCCCTGGGCCCGACCCCTTTCTGCCCCACTCCTTGATGAACTTGCCGTCCTTCGTGAACTTGACGACGCGATTGTTCTTGCCGTCCCGATGGCTATCTGTCACGAAGATGTCGCCATTGGCGCCGACGACCACATCGGTTGGCTGATCGAAGAGGTCCGGGCCAGAGCCCGAAACACCCGCCGTGCCCAGCGTCATGACCACCTTGCCGTTCCGGTTGAACTTGAACACCTGGTGGCCCTTGCCATTCCCGCCACCCGCGTCAGTCACCAAGAGATTTCCGTCGCGATCGACAGTCGCGCCGTGCGGAAAGATGAACAAGCCCTCGCCCCAGGTCTGCAGGAGCTTGCCGGTCGCGTCGTACTTCAGAATCGGCGCCTCTTGACGGCCGGCGCAGGAGTTGGCAAAGCAACGATGGACGACGTAGATGGTTCCGTCTCGAGCCGGTTCGACCGCCGTGACAGCGGCCCACTTCACTCCAGGCGGACGCGCTCCCCAGTCTCGCGTGGTGACGTAGGGTTGCGGCAGGTCGTTCTGAGGAGCATTCCTGGATTGGGCGAGCACGACGGATGTCGCCGTCATCAGGACCAACGTGGCAACCCGTCTCGTCATGTGTCCCTCCCTGGCTCGTACAGACCTCGCTACCACGTGCGAACGCCTGCTACCGCGCACGTGCCCTGCGCGAATCGCTTGTCAACCGAACGTATGACTCGAGCCGCGCGCCGCCGCGACATGATCGCGCGAACGACGGGCGCATCGGGTCAAGCCCTCCAAGCCGACGTCGGGCTGCGACCTATTGCGGCTCCGGAAATGGAGGCTTCTCGCCCTCTGGCAATGGATATCGGTCCACGTTCAGCACCATCGAAATGAGGTCGTAATACCCGGCCACCGCAACCAGGTCCATCACGCCTTTCTCACCGAGCACGCTCACAGCCGCCTTGAACGTCGCGTCTGTGACCCGGCGGCGATCCCGCAGTTCCGTCGAGAAGTCATAGATGACGATCTCGTCCGGTCGCATCCGAGTTGGCCGCCGCCCGACTTGGACGTCGTCAATGATCGACGCGTCCAGCCCTGCTGCCAGGGCAAGTGGTTTGTGTGCGTACCATTCGTATTGGGCAGACCACCATTTCGCCGCCAGGAGGATGGCGAACTCGTTGAGTCGTGGCGTCACGGAAGAGCGAAACCGAATGTACTCGCCAAGCTTCTGAGCAAGATTGCCCATCTCCGGACTTCGCATCAACGCGTTGAACGGACCACCGAGTGATGCGCGCCTGCTCGAGAGTACGTCGTTGACCATGGTCCGTTGCTCGGGCGTCAGCTGTTCCCAGGTAAGCGGTTTGAACCGGCCGCCTCGAAGATTGAGTTCTCGAGTCTGTTGTGCCCCAACAATCGCTCCGCTCACCAGCAGAGCGACCGCAACCACAATCCGTTTCAGCATGCTCGCCTCCACACAGGACAGCCTGTTGTTCCGACGATCTGTTTGGTTGTTCGACGCTGTTCGGTCAGCCCAAATCCAATCCCCTATTGCGTTCGAGCAGCGAATGCTACCACGCTGAACACATCGGCCGGACCGTCGCAGCCGGGACAGACCGGCGACGCCTCACGCCGGCTATTCCCGCGGCGGTTCGTCTTCTGGGAGGAAGCGGGGTCGCGACCGACTGGCGACTGCTTTCTCCTACGAACCGGGTCTGTTACCGGCTGGAGCAACCGCATGCCCGGACGCCGGCGACACCGCGTAGAGCTGCGTCCACCCTTCGAACTGCGGTGATCGTGTCACTGCGTTCGACGCGCGCATCCCGTCGGGCATGCTCCAGATGGAAACATGCAGGACCGATCCATCCATCAACTGATGGTGCTCCTCGTCGGCCCGAAACGGCTCTGGCAGCGTCGGGTCGGGTTCTTGAATCCACAGCAGCCATGCGGGACCTGCCGACTCAGGCAGGCCCAGGTAGTTGATCAACCGGCCGTCGCGGCCAACGCGCCAGGTGTAGCGCGGTCCTTTGATCGCGGGATTGACGGCAAACGGTTCGATGCCGTCGGCCGCCAGCGTGTCGGGGATCGGCCAGCTGCCACTCGCCGATCGCACCCTCTCGGCTTCGAGCAGGGCGACCTGGAGTTCGCGGAAGAACCGCTGATCTTCGGTCGGGCGATCGCGGACGAAGGCCTGATACGGGAGCAGGCTGCGCCTGGCGACGTCCCCGCCAGAGGCCGCGAAGGGGCTGTTCGCGAGGTACAGCCATACACCAAACGTGATGGCCATGGCGGCACGCACGACCGCCAACAGCTCGTGACGCGCCGATGGCGGCGTGATGGCGACGTCGCGGATGGCCGTCGAGTCCAGGATCCTCGTCATTGCGGCTCGTCATTGCGGCTGCGGCGTCTGTGAGACTCGTCGGCGCATCAGCGCGCTGCCGGCCAGCGTGACGAAGAAGATGGCGCTCACGGCGAGCACGACCGCGCCGCCCGTGGGCACCAGGAGCTTGGTCGAAATGCCAAGGCCGCCGGCGCTCGCGAGGAACGCCACCAGAATGCTCCACACGAGATACGTCCGGGTGCTGCGCGCGAGATTGCGAGCGGCTGCGGCCGGCACCACCACGAGCGCTTCGACGAGCAGCGCGCCAATGACCTTGAGGCTCACGACGATCGACAACGTCAGGATGATGGCGAACAGGTACTCGAGGAAGGCCGACTGGGCCCCGGCGACCGTGGCGAGCGGTGGACTCAGGCTGTCGAGCAGGAGCTTGTTGTACTCACGGACCACCACCGCCACGACGAGGATGGCCGACACCGACGAGCAGCAGGAGGTCGCCATCGGTGACCGTGAGCAGGCTCCCGAACAGCACCGATTCCACCTGATGCACGTTGAACTGCCGCGTCAGCGCAACGAGCAGACACAGGCCGAGGCCCAGGGTGAGCGCATGGAAGACGCCAATGAGCGTGTCGGGCGGCAGCGTCGAGTGGCGCTTCACATACACCATCGCCAGCGTCGTCAGCAGGCAGAAGCCGAACATCCCGCCGTACGGGCGCGTTGAGCGGCTCGCCGAGCAGCAGGCCGATCGCCACGCCGGTGAGCGCCGCCTGCCCGAGCGCCGCGCTGAAGAACGCCATGCGCCGCGTCACGACCAGATGGCTCAGGCCGCCGAGCATCGGCGCGAGAATGAGCACGCAGAGGAAGCCGCGGATGAGGAACGGATACTGGAAATCCGACGGCAGCCATCCGCTCAGCGCGAGCTCGGCGACCCATCCGTAGAAGGTTTCATCCGCGTGGCCGCCTGCCGCGCTCAGAGGGCAGAAGCGCCATCACGCGGTCGAGCGACAACGCGTCCTCTGGTGTGCCTTCGGTGACAATCGATCGATCGAGCACCGTGACGCGATCGGCGATGCGTCGCACCTGATCGAGATCGTGCGACACCATCAGCACCGTCGTACCGGCCGCTCGCAGCGTCGCGCAAGAGCTCTTCGAGCTGCCGCACGCCGCCTTCGTCGAGGCCGCTCGCCGGCTCGTCGAGAATCAGCAGCTCGGGCACCGGATCGAGCGCGTGCGCGAGCAGCACCCGACGCAGCTCGCCTCCTGAGAGCACGGCGAGCGGGCGCTGCTCGAGGTCCTGCAATCCGACCTCGCGCAGAAGCGCTGTCGACGCTTGCGGCGCGTCGAAGCACCGACGCCGAAGCAGACCGGCCGTCGCTGCCGTGTGAGCGCCAGAAAGTCCTGCGACGGTGACCGGCAGGCTCGGATCGACCGCGAAGCTCTGTGGCACGTAGCCGATGGCGCCGCTCCGCCGCCAGTGCGCGACGATCTGTCCCTCGAAGACCACCTGTGCCAGCAACGGCGCGAGCAGCGTGGTCTTGCCCGCGCCATTCGGCCCGACGATCACGTGAATGCTTCCGCGCGCCGACGCTGAACGAGACACCGCGCCAGCAGCTCCTCGGTCCGCGACGTCGAACGGAGACGCCGATGAACTCGACAGCGGCCTCGTCATGGCTCCGTGACAAGCGCCCGAATCATCGTCTCGACGTTCGTCTGCATGTCACGCTCGAACGCGTCGGCCGTGAAGGGGCCGACGCGATGTGGCTGATCGTGTAGACCTTCACGCCGGCTTCGTCGTGGAGCACCTTCAGCAGCGGCCGCAGGGAAGGTCTCCTCGCTGAACACGACCGGATCTTCTCGCGCTGCAGGAGGCGCACCATGTCCCGGAGTTCGGCGGCCGACGGCGTCAGACCGTGGGCGGGCTGCACGACGCCGGCAATCTCGAGTCCGAATTCCTGCATCAGGTATCCGTAGCCGTCGTGCACGGTGACGACACGCGTGATCTTCGCCTCGGCGAGCTGCGGGCCGCCGCACGCGACTTGATGACCCGCAGCCGCCTGGCGTAGTCCGCCGCGTTGCGCTGGAGCGCTGCGGCGTCGTGCGGCCGCAGCGCGGCGAGCGCCTTCTGAATGGCGTAGGTCTGCTGGATGGCGTTGGTGAACGAGATGAACGTGTGCGAGTTGACGCCCGTCCCGCGCGCCGCTTGAATCTGCGGCGTGGCCTCGTTTGGACGGATGACCGTGGCGCGTCGTGTTGCCAGACGCCTTGATCATCGGAAAGATGAAGTCGTCGTGGCCGATGCCGTTGACGACGATCGCATCGAGGTCGATCAGCTTCTTGATGTCCTCGGGCCGTGGCTGATAGTCGCCGGCGTCGATCTCGCCCGGCAGGATCGATCGGACTTCGTAGGCCGGGAGCGCGCCGACGACGTTCTTCGTCCACGAGTAGTATGGATGCAGCGTGACACCCACTTTCAACACGGACTGCGCCGTAGGTGACGAACCGCCTGCAATCACGAGACCGACGAGCGCCAGCGCACCGCTCATGCGCGCACGAAGAGGCAAAACGCGAAGCGCCAGGAGGCTCGTCATCGGTTGGTCCCTCGAGTCAGCATGGGATTGATGGGCGCCATCAACAGCTGCGTCCAGCCGGTATTCTCCGGATTGGCGAAGAAGTCGGGTTTCATCTGTCCGCCGAATCGGTGCGTCCAGATTGACACATGCAGCACCGTGCCGTCCGGTAGGCGATGGTGCTCCTCGTCGTTCGGTGCCGGGTCGCCTGGCGCCAGAGGATCAGGCTCCCGCACGCGCAGCAACCACGCCGCCGCCGACACGTCGCCCTCCGGCAGGCCCAGATAGTTGACGACGATGTTCTGCTGAGAGCGTGTCCATCTGTACGGCGGAAGCGAAATCGATGCGTCGGTCGATGTCGTGGCCACTTGCAGCCGGGTGACGATCGCCGCATCGGGCCATTGTCCGGTGCTGGCCCTTGCGGTTTCCGCCTGAAGCAGGCCCTGACGCAAGTGCTCGAACACTGCCTGGTCCGATGCCACGAGATCCCGCACCAGCATCTGATACGGCAGGAGACTACCCCCGGCGCCGTTGTCGACTGCGAAGGAGCGCAGTCCGAGGTAGATTCCGACGAAAATCGCCACCATCACGGCAAGCCCAAGAACGGCAGTTCGCTCGCGGTTCCCCGGCTTCCCCACCGGCGTGCCCAGAACCCTGGTCGTCATCCTGACTCGGCTCGATCGACCCACGCCGAGAACCTCGAAATCAGGGCGAGTAGTGCCAAGCCGAGCACAGCGACAATGGACGGCCAGTGCGCGACGGCCGCAGCCCACTGCCCGCTGTTCAGGTTCGCGCGCGCGCCAATTGTTTCGCCCACTTCCGCCAACTGGTGCAGGGCCGTGTGCAGGGGGATCAGCGTCAGCAGGATCGCTATCGTAGGCTCGGACAGAGGCAGACGATAGGACCACGCGACGATAACGTGGAGGAGTGACGCTACGGCCAAGAACCCCAGGGCCGAGGTGCCCAGAAACGCCGTCAACGCCGTCATCCCGTGCGAGCCGGCGAAACCGATGCCGTCGCGAGTCGCCACACCGATGCCGACCCCGCTCGCCACACCGAACAGGAGGCAGAGAGCTCGGACCCAGAAGGCTTGTGGGACGAGGATAATCTGAATGGCCGCCAGCACGAGCGCCGCCGACGCAACCAGCGCGCAGACGGACTGAAACGAAAGACCCGGTGCCGACGGGAGAACTACCGCGAGGATGCCGCCAACCAGATAGCCCGTCAGCAGCGTCCCAACAAGCTTCAACATCGCAGATGCAGTCCTGAGGGGGATAGCCAGGCAAAACAAGAGCAACAACACCGAACGCTCGACCGCAACGCGCTCGATGCCAAGCGTCGCAAACATCGTGGCGACCTCGGACCGCGATGGCTCGAACGACACACGCTGTGGAGGACCCGCCACCACGAACCGCCGCTGGCTGCCGTCAGCGGCAAGATATGCCGTTCGTGTCGGAAGGAACCGCCCGTTGACCCGCAGGCTATTGAAGCGGACCGAAAGTCGAGGCGCCCTCGACGTCAGCGCGTAGTCGACGTGTAGATCAATGAAACCCGCCTGGGGCTCGATCACGGTCTCGAGAGGCAACGCCGAGCCTCGCAGATGTGCGTTTGCCGTTTCGTACGTGGCAAATGACGGATCGGTTGGAACAGCGACGATCGAGGACACGACATGCGCCGCCAGGGGGCGGCCGCCGTCCGCGATGCCAGCGTTTTTGACGAAGTCGTCTGCAGCGGCCTTGATCGTTGGTCCGACAGCTGCGAGATCGAGGGCACCGCCTCGGCTCAAGGGCAGGCTGACGTCGGCCAGCGTTGCGAGCGGCAAGCGAACGAGGACCTGGAGAACTGTGCCCTCGACCTTGAAGTACGCCTCGACTTCCAGCGGCAGCTGATGTGCCGACACTGGGACACTCGGCACAATGGCCAACCCGATGAGGAGGACCGCAAGACCAACCGTCTTCACCATCCCAGAACCTTGGCGAAAATCAGCGGAACGACGATGGTCGCATCAGACTCGATGATGTACTTCGGCGTGTCGACGCCAAGTTTGCCCCACGTGATTTTCTCATTGGGAACGGCGCCGGAGTATGACCCATAGCTCGTCGTCGAATCGCTCACCTGGCAGAAGTAGGCCCAGAGAGGCACGTGCTCTCGTTTCAGGTCCTGATGCAACATGGGCACTACGCAGATGGCAAAGTCTCCCGCAATGCCGCCGCCGATCTGGAACAATCCGATCCCATTCCCAGTACTGTCGCTCGTGTACCAGTCTGCGAGCGCCATCATGTACTCGACCCCCCCTCGCACCGTACGTGGATCTTTCAGCGTGCCGTCGAGACAGCGGGCCGCGAAGACGTTGCCGAGCGTCGAGTCTTCCCAGCCGGGCACAAACAAGGGCAGGTCGGCCTCGGAAGCCGCCAGGAGCCAGCTGCCGTCCGGATCGATTTCGTAGTGCTCGCGCAGCACGCCGCTTCGGAGCACGCGATAGAGGAACTCGTGCGGGAAGAGGCGCTCAGCCGCCCGCTCGGCGCGTTGCCACTCCGCCATGAGCGTGCGTTCGACGCGGCGCATCGCCTCTTCCTCCGGGATGCAGGTGTCGGTGACGCGGTTGAGATGCGACTCCAGCAGCGTCTGCTCGTCGGCCGCAGTCAGGTCGCGATAGTGCGGAATGCGCCGATAGTGCGAGTGCGCCACAAGGTTGAACACGTCCTCTTCCAGGTTGGCGCCAGTCACGCAAAGCGCGTGGATCCGTTTGTCCCGAATCATGTCCGCGAGAGACAACCCAAGTTCCGCCGTGCTCATCGCGCCGGCCATCGTGACGAGCATCCGGCCACCGTTCTCGACATGGTGCCGATACGCGTCGGCGGCCTCCTTCAGTGTCGCCGCGTTGAAGTGCCGGAAGTGCCTGTCGATGAAGGCGGACACCGTGGGAGGCGCGTTCACGCTGGCAGTCTCTCACACCACGCCGCAGATTGTCTGCCGCAAAACGTCCGGCAGCCAGTCCTCCGCGGATGGTGTCTCGCGATCTCAGGCTCCCTCACAAGAGCGACCATGAGATGACGACACCGCCACGAGTACCCAAGAGCTCAGTCCGATCAGCCTGTCGGGCGAGGCAGAGGACCTATCGGCTGCGTCGAAGAATCACGACCCCTGCGGCGGGCGCACTCCCTCCAGCGGCAGGCCGTGCGGCGCTGTTGACGGCCACGAGAATCAGGTCGCCGGATACGGCCACGTCGCGCGCATTTCCGGCAGGTTTGTACGACCCGGCCTGGACGGGATTGCCTGGGTCCGAGAGATCGAGCACCTGAAGGCCCTCGGTCCCAACAGCTGCGTAACCGAACCCTCCATCCACGGCGAGCGCGGTGGTTCGTTCATGGATCTTGGTCACCACCAGCTTCCGTGGGGCAACGGGGTTCGAGACGTCGTACACCTGAAGGGATCCGCCGCCCACGACATAAGCGGTCTTCGGAGCCATGGCGGAGCTCGAGACCGCGACGAGCGTCGATGTGAGGGACGACGGTAGCGTCGACAGCGCTCGCGGCTCACCGGCACGCGAGAGGTCCACGATGGCGAAGTCGTTGGTGCTGTCGACGACATACGCCAACGACCCCACGATCGCAACATCACGAGTGTACCCCTCGGTGTAGTACGCGCCGACGGAGGCAGGTTTCGCCCGATCGGAGATGTCGATCACGTCCGCCCCCGCCATCCTGTCGGTGAGAACGACCCTCGTGCCGGCAACCGCAATGCGGAGCGCTTCTCCGGCGGTTTTGTAGAAACCGACCACTGCGGGTGCATCGGCATTGCTCACGTCCACGACGGCCAAACCGCGGAGGCCCATCGTCGCATAGACCGCCGATCCCGACACCGCGATGGCGGCCGCCCCCGCAGGGAGCTGCACGATTCCCCTAGGCTTCGGGGCGGACGGCTCGCTGATGTCGACGACGCGGAGAGTGTCGCCGGCCGACACGTAGGCATACGTGCCGCTCACGCGAACGAAGTCGGCCGGGCCCGGAATGTTGCCCACGACGTCCAACTTGATGGTCTGCGCGGCGAGCGATGTGCTGCCGGCGAGAGAGGTCCACCCGCAGAGCAACGCCAGTCGCGTGCAGGTCGCTGATGTCATGTCTTCACCGACTGCTGATGCGGTAGAGCTTGGACGCGGTCCTGAGAATCAGGCTGTCCTGCGCAATGGCGGGCGTTGCCATCGCCATGTCGCCGATCGAGTTCTTCCGAAGCACGCTGAACGCTCGCCCCGCCTGTATCACGAAGGTGTCTCCGTCTTCGCTGAGCGCGAATACCTTGCCGTTGTAGGCCCAGGGGGACGCTGTAAATCCGCTTGCCTCGGCGGTGATGCGCTGGCGCGGATAAATCTCTTCGCCCGTCCTGGCGTCGTTGCACAAGAGATAGCCTCGGTCCATGAGCGTGTAGTAGTAGTCGCCATACACGAGCGGAGAGGTGACGTATGTTCCGAGGCGAGGGTTACTCCAGGCGATGAACCGGTTGCTCTTTTCCTCGCCTTTGAGGGAGATGTCGCCCGACGCCCCGGGACGGATCGCGTAGACGGGCCGAACGGCGTCGCCCAGGAACCCTGAGGAGACGAACAACAGTCCCAGCTTCGCGAACGGCGTCGGCACGTGCAGCGACGTCATGCCGCTCAGCTGCCAGGTCAGCTTGCCGTTCAAGTCGTAGGCCCGCACCTGTCGGCTCCCCGTCGTGACGATTTCGGCGGCGCCATCGTGCTCCCAGACATACGGAGTGGACCAGTTGCTGGTCTCGTCGCGCGGCACGCTCCACACGACCTTGCCCGTCTTCGCGTCGTAGGCGCTCATCGACGAACGTTGGTCGTTGTCGTTGACGACAAATATTCGCCCGCCGTGGACCACGGCCGAGGCCCCCGTGCCCCACCCCCGCATGATCAGCGGGTCCATGGGCGTGGACCACAGTGGCTTGCCGCTCATATCGAAGGCGAAGAGTCCTACGTCACCAAAGTACGCATAGACGCGCTCCCCGTCGGTGAATGGCGTTTCACTCGCGTACGTGTTCTTCGAGTGCTTCTGCGCTGTCGGAGCGGCTCGTCGAACCTCCCGTTCCCAGCGCACGCGCCCGGTCTGAAAATCGATGGCGTAGACCATCCATCGATGAACGCCGGCGCCCACCTCGCCCCCCCCGCCCGCTCCGTAGAACCCGCGTTCGGGCAGCGTAATCGGGCCGGGCTGGATGACGGAGGTGACAAAGACGAGATCGTTCCAGACGATTGGGGAACTCCAGCCCACTCCCGGCACATCGATGCTCCACACCACGTGTTCGGCACGACTCCAGGTCTCTGGCAGGGCTGGATTGTCTGCGGCGACACCGGCGGTGCCGCCTCGAAACTGCGGCCACTGGTCCGCGGCGGAAAGAGACCGCCAACGCAGCCACGGCCAGACAGAGGGCGATCAACGCACGTCCCATACGGTTCCTCCAGCCCAAGGAGACGAGCTCAATCAGACCATCGCGTCCAGATCGTGCTCATTGTGTTCTCTCCGGGACGACCACGCAATGAGGAAGCTCGGCGCCAAGGCCAACATTCGTCCTCGACGGTCAGCACGCAAGATACTCCACGTGCCGACGCGTACGGGCCTTCGTGCTCGACCGGCAGTCGTGTAGGATCGGGACCCTCTTCAGTCAGGAGTCAATCTCGTGCTCGAAGAACGTTATCTCAAGAAGCTGCTGGTGCCGCCCGGCCGCAAGGTGCGGGTCAAGGACTACGACTCAGGCTGGCCACAAAGCCGTGAGCTGCGAAAGCACGACGAGGAGACCGTTCGCAATCGGGCCCAGCAGGCGCTGGCGGCGAGCCTCGAGCGGTTGGCAAAAGCCCAGGAACTGCTGTACGCGGACGACCGGTACTCCGTGCTCATCGTGCTCCAGGCGATGGACGCGGCGGGCAAGGACGGCACCATCCGCCACGTCATGTCGGGCGTCAATCCCCAGGGCTGTCAGGTGTTCAGCTTCAAGCAGCCGTCGACCGAGGAGCTCGATCACAACTTCCTCTGGCGCTGCATGAAGAGCCTGCCGGAGCGCGGCCGGATCGGCATTTTCAACCGTTCGTACTACGAGGAAGTCATCGTCGTGAAAGTGCACGAGGAATGGCTCGATCGGCAGCGTCTTCCGGTGCGCAAGTACGACAAGACATTCTGGAACGATCGCTACGACGACATCAACGCCTTCGAGCATCACCTGGTGCGCAACGGCACCGTGATTCTGAAGTTCTTCCTCAACGTCTCGAAGGCCGAACAGAAGAAGCGCTTCCTCGCACGGCTGGAAGACCCGAAGAAACACTGGAAGTTCTCGGTTGGCGATCTCGCGGAACGACAGCACTGGAACGAGTACATGGACGCGTACGGCGACGCCTTCAGCGCCACCAGCACCAAGTGGGCGCCGTGGCACATCATTCCCGCCGACTACAAATGGACCGCGCGGGCAATGGTCGCCGACATCGTGACCACGAAGATCCGATCGCTCGACCTCAAGTATCCAGAGCTCGGCCCTGAGACGCGTCAGGCCCTGGCGGTGGCCAAACGCAGGCTCTCGCGCGAGTAGCCACGCACACAGACCATCGATACTTCTTTATCGACCTTCTTTATCGACGTTGGGCACTGCGCGTTCGTGTTCGCGAACGTGATGCTGAATCGTCCGGCGGGAAACGGCCGCCGACCGGTGACCACCGTCGTCGCGGCTGTTTCCTAGTGATCGAGGGGATCCGTCACGTCGAGGCGTTCCCGGCCCGGTGATTCCACGTAGGATTTGACCAAGGCCAGCGCCGTCACAATGATGATCGGTCCGAGGACGAGACCGAGCAGTCCAAACACAGCGACGCCGCCGAGCAGGCCGACGAGGATCACCAGCCCGTTCATTCTGGCGTGTCCACTGAGCAGCATGGGACGCAGCACGTTGTCGACGCCGCTGACGATTCCCAGGCCCAGCCCCGCCAGAATGAGGGCCCGCGTGACGTCCCCGCTCAGCGCGAGGAGGAGGGCGATTGGCATCCAGACCACCCACGCGCCGAATGGCAACAGACAGCACAGGGCCATCACAACACCCCAGAAGATCGGCTCGCTCAGTCCAAGGAGCGCGAACGATACGCCGCCGAGAAAGCCCTGAACCGCCGCCACCACCAGCGACGAGACCACACCCACGGCAATGAGCTCCTGCGTCCGGGCGATGAGTTCCTCCCGCGCGGCGTGATCCATGGGGAGCAACCGCCGGACACCGCGCATGATCGCGCTCGCGTCCCGCAGCAGGAAGAACGTCGCAAATAGACGCGATGACGAGGTCCGTCACAAACCCGACGGCGCTCCGCGCGATCAGCCCCGACTGGGTGATGACAAACGATCCAACGGCCCGCGCGGCATCGTTGACAAACCCCGTCACTTCGCTCCGCACTCCAGCCGGTAGACCCGCCTCGACTTGGTGCCAGAGCGTCTCGATGCGTGACGATCCGCCGTCGGCAATGGCGTCCTGTAGAGTCCCTGCTGCTTGCAGCGCTTCTTGCGCAAAACTCGTGACCAGCAGCACCATCGGCACGATCAGGACGACAGCGATGATCAAGGTGGACGCAAGCGCCGCCCGGCCCGGACTCCAACGGAGCGCCAGCCGAGCGTGCAGCGGGTGGAACAGAATAGCGAACACTGACGCCCAGCCGAGCGGGGGAAGAAAGGGCGCAACCACGAGGTAGACCAGGTACACCAGCAGTGCGAGACCGCCCCAGCTGAGGGCCACTCCGAACGGGTCGGCCGGCTGACTGCGCAACATGCGGAATTCCCTTTTTTTTGCTCCAGAGACGCGGCGGAGAGGCGCTCAGTGGCCTCTACTCCACTAGAATAGCCCCTCCAAGACTCTGCAACGCGGAGCGTCCATGCGCTGGCAGTCTGGCGACCGAAGCAACATCGACGACCAACGGGGAAGAAGCGCGATGCGAGGGGCGGCCCCCCTCGGCATCGGCGGCCTCCTGCTCGTGGCCGCGTTGAGCTATTTCACGGGCACGGACTTCTTTTCCATGCTCGGCGACCTGAACAGTTCGGCGCCGGCCGGCTCGCCAGGAGCACCCACGACCAGCCCCGAGGAGGAGCGGATGGTCGAGTTCGTCGATGCCGTGGCCGGCGACACGCAGGCGACGTGGGCGCGACTCCTTGGCCCCCGTTACGAACGTACGGTTGTCACGTTGTTCCGCGATGCGGTGCAGTCGGCTTGCGGGGCCGCGGAGTCGGCATCGGGCCCCTTCTACTGCCCCGGCGATCGCAAGGTGTACCTCGACCTCGGCTTCTTTACCGAGTTGTCGCAGCGATTCGGCGCGCCGGGCGACTTTGCCCAGGCGTATGTCATCGCGCACGAATTTGGGCACCACGTCCAGAATCTGCTGGGCACCAACGAGCGGATGAGGAACGACGCGCGGCCTGGAGCCCACAGCACGTCGGTCGCACTCGAGCTGCAAGCGGATTGCTATGCCGGCATCTGGGGACACGACGCGTCGCAGCAAGGGCGATTTCGCGCTGGCAAGGTCGAATTGGAGCCGGGAGACGCCGAAGAAGCGCTGCAAGCCGCGGCGGCTATCGGCGACGATCGCCTGCAGCGGATGGCGGGCGGACGAGTGGCGCCCGAACGCTTCACGCACGGCTCTTCAGCGCAGCGGATAGAGTGGTTCCGCCGCGGCATGAACACCGGCGATCCGGCTCAATGCGACACCTTCGTCCAAAGACGGTAGCGGTGACTTCTCTGCCTTCGCGCTTCATGAAACACTGTTGACATCGTGAACGCGACCGCTTCGATCGGACCTGGTGCGTTCCTGTTGGGTCAGTACCTGACAGTCGAGCGGCAGTGCGAACTTGCCGACGCCTGCCGCCGCTTGATGGACGGCGCTGTCCCTGGCTATGTGCCTACGGTGCGCGGCGGGGGCAAGATGCACGTGCGCATGTTGTGCCTGGGCCGTCACTGGAATGGCCAGACGTATCGTTACGAGGCTTCGCGGACGGACTTCGACGGACTGTCTGCTCCCCCTCTACCAGAGTTCTTTCGTGATCTCGCGCGCGAATGTGCTGGCGTGGTGGGAATGACGCTCGACGCCGATGTCTGCATCCTGAACTACTACGACGCTTCAGGTCGGATGGGGTTGCATCAGGACAAAGACGAGAGCGAGGCCTCAATCGCCGCCGGACTCCCGGTCGTGTCTGTGTCGCTCGGAGACACCGCGCGTTTTCTGTTTGGCGGCCTCCGGCGTCGTGATCCCGTCGAGCCGATCAACCTCGCATCGGGGGATGTGTTCGTGTTCGGCGGCCCTGCACGCCTCTGCTACCACGGCGTGTCCCGTCTTGTCCCGAACACCGCACCTGGGTCGCTCGATCTTGCCGGACGCTTCAATCTCACGTTTCGCCAATACGACGTCTAGCAGCTGCGCTCGTTGTCTCTGTCAGACGGCATACGCCTTCGGTTCAGCGGCCACGATTGGGCAATCGGTTACACTCCCCGGCGGTGGGCCTGAGACCAACGCCCGCGACAAGTCATGCAGCGCAGTACACGCGCTGGTATGCTGCGGACCCCACGGCGACGCGTCAGAACCGCACGACATGAATCTGGAGTCAGCATGAAGACCGCAATTGTTGCGACCGCCCTTGTCGTATTGGGGGGTGGCGTGTTCCGCCAGGCGGATTCAGTCCGCCCAGCAGCGCCTCACCCCCCGGTGACCAGGGCCGAGTTCGAGCGTTGGAACAGAGAGCTGTCCAACTGGGGACGCTGGGGCAAGGACGATCAACTCGGCACGCTGAATCTGGTGACAACCGAAAAGCGGCGACAGGCCGCCCGGCTCGTCCGTGACGGGACCACTGTGTCGCTCGCGCGTCCCGCCGATACGGAACGTTCGGTCGAGAATCCTCGGCCGTACGAACATCGGATGTACCAGGCGGGGCCCCAGAATGCGGGTGACAGTCTGACGGTGTCATTTCACGGCTATGCGCACACGCATATCGACGCCTTTTCACATCGCTTCTTCGACGGCAAGATGTGGAACGGCTTCACGACCTCCGATGTGACGATGCAGGAAGGCGCGAAGAAGGGGTCGATCTTCAGCGTGCGGGACGGCATCTTCACACGCGCGATCCTGATCGACGTGCCAGCCCTCAAGGGAGTTCCCTACCTCGAGCCTGGCGATCGCATTTTCGTGGAAGACCTCGAGGCCTGGGAGAAACGCGCGCGCGTGAACGTGTCTCCAGGTGACGTGCTCCTGATTCGCACCGGCCGTTGGGCGCGCCGGCAGAAGCTCGGACCATGGGAAGCCATGCGAACCGCTGCGGGTCTCGACCCGTCAGTGATTCCGTGGCTGCGCAAGCGCGATGTTGCCGTGCTCGGCAGCGAATACGCCCATGACGCGACGCCAACCCTGAGCCAGGAGATCGCGCCTCTGCCCGTGCACGACTTCAGTCTGATCGTGCTCGGGATCTACTTGTTTGACGACATGGACCTGGACGACGTGGCAGCTGCGGCCGCCAAACAGCGACGTTGGGAGTTTCTGTTCACCGCCGCGCCTCTTCCGATCGTCAACGGAACCGGATCGCCGATCAATCCGATTGCGGTGTTCTAGTCTCGAGTGCACTGAACATCGCGAATGCGAGGAATGCGGCGGAAGCCCCGGCCTGCTTGCACTCCGGCGGCTGCGATCAGCAGCGACCGGCCGACGCCGAATCCGCTCCAAGGAGTTGTCGCGTTCTGGTCAGCAGGACCTGGGCGGTGAAGGGCTTCTCCAGCAGTTCCACGCCAGGCACTTGGAAGCCTTCTTCGTTTCGCAGTGCCGTGGCATACCCGGACATGAACAGCACGCGCGTGTCGGGCCGCCGTTCGCTCACGCGCCGCGCCAGCTCGCGTCCGTCGATTCCTGGAAGCACGACATCGGTCAGCAGCAGGTGAATTGGCGTGTCGAGCCCCTCGAGCAGCGCCAGAGCAGACTCGGCGCTTTCGGCCTCGACCACGCGGTATCCGAATCGCTGCAGCGCCGTTTTCGTAAACGCGCGCACACCGTTTTCGTCTTCGACCAGCAGCACGGTTTCCGCACCGACTGGTGTGCTCTTCGCCGACGCCACCTTCGGCTCGGGCGTCGCCCGCGCGACCTTCGGGAAATAGCTGGTGAACGTCGTGCCGCGGCCTTCCTGGCTGTCAACGCCGATATAGCCACCGAGCTGTTTCACGGTCCCGTACACCGCCGCGAGTCCGAGCCCCGTGCCCCGTCCACGCTCTTTGGTGGTGAAGAACGGCTCGAAGATCCGCTGCTGCACCTCCCGTGACATGCCGATTCCGGTGTCGGTCACCGCGAGCGCCGCATAGGCGCCCTCCGCTGAACCTTGATGCTCGAGCACGAATGCTCGGTCGATCACGCGACTGCCCGTGGAGATGGTGAGTGTCCCGCCGCTCGGCATCGCGTCCCTGGCGTTCACTGACAGATTGATGAGGAGGTGCTCGAGCTGTGTTGCGTCGGCCATGACCAGATCCAGTCCTTCGGCGAGCGCGCACTCGATCCGGATCGATTCGGGCAGCAGGCGCCGCAGCATCGGTTCCAGATTGCTGACGAGCGCCGAAAGATCGATCGGCGTGACCGCGATGACCTGTTTGCGGCTGAACGCCAGCAGTTGCTGTGTGAGCGAGGCAGCCCGTTCCGCCGCGACGCGGATCTCGCGCAGGTCCCGTCCGATGGCCTTGTCCGGACCGATCTGGTCGGTGAGCAGCTCCGAGTACCCGAGGATCGCGGTCAGCACGTTGTTGAAATCGTGTGCGATACCTCCGGCCAGCTGCCCGACGGCCTCCATCTTCTGCGCCTGGCGAAGCTGTTCGTGCAGGCGGTGCTGCTCCGTGACGTCTTCCGCAATCACTTCGAACACTGGATGGTGGGATCCGCGATCCTTCGTCAGACGGCCGCTGAGGCGAACGCGGACGTGGTCGCCGTTCTTCCGTCTCCACACCGCCTCGGTGCCGGCGATGTGGCCACGGGCATGGCTCTGCTGGAAGAACTCGAGCCCAACCTCCTGATCCACGAACAGGCTCGCCATGCCGACATCGCGCAGTTCGGCGGCTGATTCGTAGCCGAGCATCGCTACGAGGGCGGGATTGATGGTCAGGAACTGACCGTCCACGGTCGTTCTGTAGATGCCGAAAACGGCATGGTCCACCAGGGAGCGATACTCCTGCTCCGATGCGCGCAGCGCTTCTTCCGCGCGTCGGCGCTCGCGACGCTGCTGGTGGTCGCCCATCTCGCGTTCGATGGCAGGAACCAGGCGCGCCAGACGGTCCTTGACCAGAAAGTCGTCCGCGCCCGGCCTTGAGCGACGCCACGGCGACCTCCTCGCCAACTGTTCCTGAAATGATGATGAACGGGATATCGACATCGGTCGACTGCAACAGCGCAAGGGCCGCGGGGGCTGAGAATGTCGGCAAGCTGTAGTCGGAGAGCACGAAGATCCCAGCGTCGCCGCTTCAACGCCTCGCGCATCGCCTCGGACGTCTGCACCCGTTCGTAGTCGACGCTGAATCCGCCTCGCTCGAGCTCTCGGACGAGCAGTTCCGCATCGTCCGGAGAGTCGTCCACTATCAAGACATGCACGAGTCTGGACATGGTCAGCGTGGGGCCGTAACGTGAAGCGCTTCCATCAGATCAGTGTTTCGGCTCGGTGAGAAACCTGCGGGAGATCCCGGGTCTCACTCGAATTGAGGACCGTTGAACGGTGATGCAGTCCAGCGAAGAAGTGCGAAGCGTCCCTGGCCCTGGTTTGTGTGCGCTGTCGCCATCGAGGCTCGAGAAGAGCGCGCGACCACACCACGACTCAGGCGCCCGACCTGAAGGTCGGGCCTGCTCACCACTAGCTGTTGTCCCCGTCCAGCAGGTTCCCCAACCCCCCGAGAATCGATCCTTCCTCACGCCCGCCTCGGGTCAGCCCTGGAACGGCGGCGATGATGCGGTTGGCGAGCCGGCTGAGTGGAAGCGACTGCAACCAGATGCGGCCGGGGCCGCGCAGCGTGGCGAAGAACAAACCTTCCCCACCAAACAGCGCCGACTTGATCTTCCCGACATACTGAATGTCGTACTGCACCGACGGCTGGAACGCGACGATGCATCCGGTGTCCACGCGAATCATTTCTCCCGCACCGAGCGTGCGCTCCTGCAGTGTGCCGCCGGCATGGACAAACGCCCAGCCATCTCCCTGCAGGCGCTGCATGATGAATCCCTCTCCACCAAACAGCCCGACGCCGAGTTTCTTCTGGAACGCAATGCCGATGGAGACACCCTTTGCGGCAGCCAGGAACGAGTCTTTCTGCGCGATCAACTCCCCGCCAATTTCGGCAAGGTGGATGGCGATGATCTTCCCTGGATATGGGGCGCCGAAGGCGACGCGCCGCTTCTCGGCGCTGCGGTTGAGAAACACGGTCATGAACAGCGACTCCCCGGTGAGAAGTCGCTTGCCCGCACCCATCAGCGCCCCCAGGATGCCGCCCTGCTGTGACGCCGAACCGTCGCCGAAGATCGTTTCCATCTCCACGCCGTCGTCCATGTACATCATGCCGCCTGCCTCGGCGACCGTGGCTTCCTGGGGATCCAATTCGACTTCGACGTACTGCATGTCGTCGCCGAAGATTTTGTAGTCAATCTCGTGCATGGCGGTCATCTATGATTCCTCTCCAGTTGAATGGCTGTCGCAAAAAACGATCATCGTACACTGCATGTCGCCTCAGTCTCAGTACATCTGTCACATGTTTCGGGTTCCGCTTCATTTGTGCCGGATGGCGCGCACTCGTTTGAGGTGCTCGTCGGCGTCCTGATGCGTAGGGTCGATCCGCAGGGCCTCCTCGAAATGAGCAATCGCCTCATCGTATGCCCCGTGAACCGCCAGCGCTCGGCCGAGGACGTCATGCGCGCCCGGGTCGTCGGCCCGCGCAGCGACCGCTCGCCTGGCGTGAAGGAGCGCCTGATCCATGTCGCCCGTGTCGAACAGCGCATTCGCCAGATGGCGCTCGCCCTGCTTGGGATCGATCTCTGCCGCACGCCGAAATGCAGGGATCGCCTCTTCAATTTGGCCAGCGCCGACGAGGGCCACTCCCAAATTGGCGGTCCCAATCGCGTCGTCCGGACGGAGCGTCAGGGTACTCGCGGTAGCGTGCAATGGCTTCCCCGTACGTTCCTTGTGTGAGGAGAGCGTCGGCCAGAGCGGCCAGCGCGTCGGCATACGCAGGTTCTATGGCAAGTGCCAGGCGATACTGCTCGATCGCGTCTGGCCAACGCTGCTGTCGGGCCAGGGCTTTTCCGATCGCGGCCCGAGCCCCAGCGGCTTGGACACGCAGCGGCCGCTGCCAGTGGGGATGATCCGCGGGCGGGGAGGCCCAAATCTCGACGAACTTCTCGAGATGCTCGACGGCTTCGTCCAGCTTGCCGTCGGTCAAGAGCTCCAAGCCAAGATCGTAGTGAGCCCATGGCACCGCGTCGGCCGCTGCTCGCAGGTGCGGAATGGCTTCTTCCCTCCGCCCGATCCTGATCAGTTCGCTTGCATAGATGTGGTGCGCGCGCGGTGTTGGCCACCGTTCGACCATTCCCCGATACAGCGTCAGCGGCGACTGATAGTCCCGGTTGCGCGAGACTGTCGCAGCTGCCAGAGATGTCGAAAGCGCCAGCAACAAGATCCCGCCGGCAAGAGCCTGCCGCGTCAATATGATAGACGGCACCCAGGGCCAGGCTCTTATGCCGGTCCGCCACAACGCGGCGATTCCGACAATTGCCAACGTGACGAAGGCCACCATGGGGAGATACATCCGACACTCTCGTCCCACCTCGTTCGCGATCGGCACAACGCTCGATGTCGGTGACAGCGTCGTGAAAAACCATGCGCCGAGAAATCCGAGATGAGGTTTCCGGCTGAGCGCCACCACTGTTCCCCACAGAAGAGCCACGACGACCAGCGCATGCGGCCATACGTCACCTAGCGTCAATGGCAGCACCCATCCGTAGTCGACGACCAGAGATCGGGGCCAAACGGCCAGACGGAGGTACTGTGTAATGATGACGGCTTGATTGAGCAGGTACGTCCACGGCGTCACCGCGCCAGAAAAGCCCGACGTTCCGCCGCGCCCGCCGGTCATGAGGAGCGCACCGAGGACGAACCAGGTAACCGCTAGACCCGTGTAGAGGCGCCAGCGTGATCGGGCCGCCTGTGTGAGGGACTCGAATACATACATGCGATCGTAGAGAACGACCATTGCTGGGGCGGTGACCATCGACTCCTTGCACGCCATGCCGAGCGCGCACGACAGCACGGCCGCTACGCCCCAGCGGCCCTTCCGAGGGGAATCGAGCGCGCGTATGGACGCATAGACCGTGAGCAGGTAGAAAAAGGCCATCAGCGATTCCGTGCGCTGCGAAAGATAGTTCACGGCGTCGCTATTCAGCGGGTGAACCGCCCAGACGAGCGCGGTGGCGAAGCCCAGATGGGTGGCCGCTTCGCCGATCCTGGCATTGACCGATGGCAGACGCAGTGTACGGGCGACCACCGCGAACACCAGGAGCGCACAGCCAGTGTGCACGAGGACGTTCCCGATGTGATAGCCGCGCACGTCGAGTCCGCCCAGCGCGTAGTTGATCGCAAAAGAGAAGTGCGCGACAGGCCGGCCGGCAAACGAGGTGTCCTCCAGCGGAAACAACATGCTCGTTACGCTCCACCACTCGCGAAGCTGATGACTCATCACGATCGACACCAGGTCGTCGGAAATGAACGGGCCTTCGAGACTGTTCCAGTAAGTTGCAGCGCAAGCGGCCACGATAACCCCCACACGCCACCAGACGCCGTTCGGCTCCGCACGTGACCCGGATGCGCCTGTCGACGGCTTGGTGCCAGACCGATTCGGTGCCCCAACTCGCGTCGGCGGTTGTCGTTTCATGGTGCGGAAATACAGTCTAATGGGACGCTCGAGAGCGCTTCAATGTTCAGCCGCCAGACGTGACGCGCGGGTCATCGCTCGACGCCCCTTCCCCGAAGGCTCCAGGCGGCTACAGCACCGATCTGGACGCAACATGAAGTATCTTGCAAGGGACCGACAGCCGAGAGCCCGAATCTGAGGAGCGGAGATGACACTTCAACGAACGGCCTGGATCGTCTTGGCGGTGTTTCTGCTGCTGGCGACGTTCGGAGCCGGCTGGATTATCGGCCGAACCGGTATCGGTTCCGCCGTCAGCCGAGCGTCTCTCTCGGATCCTGAACGTCAGTTCGCCGATCGGATGTCCGGAGCCTCGCTCGTCGGCTCCTTCACGGTCGACGGCCGAACGAACCGCGCCGCCAGCGCTGACCGGTACGATCTGTCGACCGTCGAAAAGGTAGGCGATAATCTATGGCGTTTCGGCGTGCGCATGCGTCATGGCGACTTCGACGTGACATTGCCCGTCACCGTCCCCATGCAATGGATCGGCGACACGCCGGTCGTCATGCTCACCGAGTACAGCATTCCGTCGCTCGGGACGTTTACCGCGCGCGTCTTCTTCTACGACGACCGGTACGCCGGTACGTGGCAGCACGGTCGGGAGGTCGGTGGTCACATGTTCGGGCGGATTGAGAAGCAATAAGACAGCCCGGGATACGCCGGAGGTCGAGCGGGTTGTTCGCTGGCAGCGCTTGTGGCGTGGACCTACCGGGCAGTGCTATGCTTGACGCACTGAAATTACAGAGGAGGTTCGTCGAATGCCAAGCAAGTTTTGGATGGTGGCGGCGGGCGTGAGTGTGCTGCTGGCCGCGGGCCCGGTTCGAGCCCATCACGCGTTTTCGGCGGAGTTCGATGCGAATCGCCCGGTCACGCTGCGAGGTGCCATCACAAAGGTCGAGTTGGTCAATCCCCACGCCTGGATTCACATAGACGTGAAGGCGCCCGACGGCAAGATCGAAAAGTGGATGGTAGAGGGCGGCACGCCGAACACACTGCAGCGCCGCGGCATCACGCGGGACACGATTAAGATCGGCACCGAGATTGTGGTGGACGGCTTTCAGTCGAAGGATGGGAGCATGAGAGCCAACGGCCGGAACATGACGTTCCCTGACGGCCGGACGTTGTTCATGGGCTCATCGGGAACGGGCGCCCCACGCGACGGGAAAGACCCCACCGAAAAATAGCCGGAGCCCGTCGATGGTCAGACGCCTGTCATACGCCGCTGGCGCTATGGTTTGCGCAACCGTGGTCGGAGTCGCGGCCTACGCCGCGACTCCGCAGAATCCCCCGCCCGCGTCATCCGACGCCAAACGCTACGTGGTGTTTGGGTGCATCAGCCGCGAAATGATGGCGACAAACAGCGCGGCAGCTTCTCCGAAGTTTTTCATTACCGATACGAGGGGCGACAAGCCGACGGTGTACCGGCTTGACGGTGACGAAAGTACGCTCATCTTGCACGTGGGACACACAGTGGAGATCTCCGGGCCTCTCTCGGTGCCACCGGCCGGCGCGACCGGCCCGAACGCGAACGCGCTCGTCTTGAGGGTGAACACGCTCACGTACCTTTCAGCGACCTGCAAATCGACCAAACCGTAGGCCCGACCTTCAGCTCGGGCGTGAACCGGCCGTCGCGCCCGACCTGAAGGTCGGGCCTACGTCAGCGAGCAGCCGTGGGCCGCTTGCGCAGATGACCGTACATCAGCTCTTCCACGAACGGCACACACTTGAACTCCATCAATCGGGCGTTCTTCTCGAGGTGTCGATAGAGGAGCATGCTCATCTTCCACGGACGCGTGAAGACCTTCGGGTCGGTGATGGTGACTTCGTAGTTGAGGGTATTGGCGTCCAGGGCCGTATACCGCTCCTGAACGTGCAGCTCGTCGCTATGGAAGTTCCCGGCGCGGTCGAACCAGGTCTCTTCCATCTGATCGGTGACATCGATGACAAGTGTCTCGCCTTCCCAGTGCCCGATCGACCAACCCATCCACGCCGGGGAAGGACTCTTCGCCTTGCTGTTCATCCGGATGATGCGGCTGGCGGTTGTGAACTCGTAGGCCATGATGATCGTGTTCGTGGACTGCACGATCTGAAACGGATGCGGCATGTAGGTCGCCCGCGGGATCCCCGGCATATAGCACTTGACCTCCGGGTCACGCGTGATCCAGTTCGCGGCGTTCTCCTTCTTCTTCGCAAGCGCTTCAGGTTTGTACGGAATCTCGTCGCCTTCCACCACGCCCGGGCCAGGCAGCACGGCGAAGGCCGCCCCGAGTGCGACAACCGGGCCCGCCTTCGCGGCGTGAGCCTGGATGTCCCAGTTGGCCGTGTTCATCACCTGCCAAATGCCTGTAAGGTTTGGCTTGCCGTCGGCCGTGCGGGGCGCCCTGTATGCCGGGGCCTGAGTCTGACTCGAGGTCGGAATGATTGAGCCAAGTGCCGCGGCCGCAACAATGGCCACAACGAACGAAATGCCGACGCCGCGTCGAGTACTCATCTACCCCTCAAGAAAAGTTTGGCGATACCGGACCTTCAGTCAAGGACGGGATTCTACTATGTTCCCCGACTGGCCATCACGCGGCGAATCGCGGCCCGATGTCAGACTGTGCGCAAGCATTGATGCACGGAAAAGATCACCGCCGACCCTTCGCCAACGGGCGCGTCGATGCGGCGATTTGCATTGGCACGGACGTCACCCGCGACGGGGTTCAGCTGCGATGGCGGCGAAGAATCGCATCGATCTGCTCCAGCGAGAAGCTGTTCAGCCCCACGATCTTCGCCTGAGACCGAAAGGCGGGGGGCAGCACCGCACGGGCCTCATCACGAGTCGCCACATCCACGATGATCCACGCGCGGTGATCGCCGTCCAAACAGCCCCAGTCGGCATGCGTCAGGAAGTGGGACCCCGAAGACAGAAACACCTGCACGACTTTCGCGCACGCCACGACTTCGGGCTCGTGGGGCACTTCGATTAGGAATCTCGGCATGTGTCTCTCCAACAGCGCATCAGTCCCTCTCAGGCCCGCGTGCTGCGGCCATTGGCAGGCTGACACGGAATTCAGATCCGCCGGGTCCGGAACTGACGTCGATCACCCCCCGATGGCGATCGACGAGGCGGCGGGCGATGTCCAAACCCAGACCTGTTCCCTCGCCGACGCGCTTGGTGGTGAAGAAGGGGTCGAAGATCTTCTCCCGAATGTCTTCAGGGATACCCGGGCCGTCATCGACAACGCGAACAACGACGGATTGTCGGTCTCGAACGGCCGAAACGGCCACGCGTCCAGCCTCCGGCGCGGCGTCGAGAGCATTATCGATCAGGTTGGACCACACCTGATTGAGCTCGCCGCCGAATCCGTCGACACCGGGCAGCCCAGGCTCGATCTCCAGGCTCAAGTCGACTTTTTTTGCCCGCGCTTTTGCGCGAAGCACCGTGATCGTGTCCGAGAGCCCGCGACCCACGTCCACCAGCCCGGGCACCGCGGCCTGGTCCATATAGGTGAAGCCTTTCACGGCGCTCACAAGCCCGTAGATGCGGGACGCGGCGGTTTCAATTTCGAGCACGAGTCTGCGCGCATCACAGATCGCGGCCAGGTAGCGGAGCGCGACCGGCAGTGCGGAAACGGTCAGGCGCGAGGCAAGCGTCTCGAGCCCGGCCACTTCGATGCCGGCCTCGACAAACGCGGCGGCCTCCTCGTCGTTCAGCTGGTGCTGCTGCAGCCACTGGGCAATGGTCTCCTCGCGGTCGATCCGCTCCAGTGGAGACAGCGTCGCGCTGGCCTCCAAGCATGCGTCGCGCATGCGCTGGACCATCGCGAGCGATGCCTCGGACAAATCGCACGCGCCGAGCGCGCTTGCGGCTTGCTCAACTGCAGCGAGGCAACCGGCCAAGCTCCTGGAACTGCGCGCGACGGCGGAGGCGGGATTGTTCAGCTCATGGGCCAGACCGGCGGCCAGCTGGCCGAGTGAGCGCATCTTCTCGTCGTGCAATTCGTTCGATCGAAAGTGCCTGGCGCGGTCGAGCATCACGTGAACCAGTATGGACGTGATCTCGTGGCAGTCGCGGATCATCTCGGGGAAATGCTCGCGATTGAGCATCAGGACTTCCGATGCCTCCTCCGCGGTCACCGTGCCCGGCGACTCCGCCATCCGCGAGTACGGGAGGACCCCGGTGATATCGCCCGCCCGCCACTCGGCGAAAATGCGACTGGCGCCTCCGCGGTCCACGCCAATCGTCACCAGGCCCGACAGTACGATCCACAAATCCCTGGGCTGCTCCGCCTTCCGGAAGATGATCTCGCCGGCGGCATACTGGCGGAGAAATCCGCGCGAGACAAGCCATTGCAGCTGCTCCCGAGGAGCGTCGGCGAAGGTTCGTAGAGCAGCCAGTCGATCGACAAGAGGGGACGTGGTCACAGAAATCCGTCATCGCGATGATACGGGCTTCCAGGGATCCTTCAGTGAAACTTTCACCCCGCTCCCGGGTTTCTCCCTGGAGTGACCGCCGGTGAATGCGGCTGACGGCGTGGTCGCTGACGCGTTCGAGGCGTTCGTCCGGAGGTATCAGGACATGGTGTTTGGTACAGCCGTCCGGCTTCTCGGCAACGCGACCGACGCCGAGGACGTGGCGCAAACAGTGTTTCTCAAGGCCTTTCAGCACTTTGCGGCGATCGAGTCGAGCCCGGCCGCGGCTGGATGGTTGAAAACCGCTGCGCGACACGCCTGCCTGAACCACCTTTCGCGCTACCGCGGGCGGTGGCGCTTCTTCAGCGAACTCGACCGACAGGACGTTCACCGGGACTCCGAAGGGGTCTTCGAGGCGGCGCTCGTGTCGGGGCACCCCTCGCCAGAAATGGAGGCGGAGCAGGCCGGCCAACGGGCACAACTGGAGCGCGCGCTCCGCGAACTCCCGGACCATCAGCGCGTGCCGCTCGTGCTGTTCCACTTCGAGGACTTGACATATCAGGCGATTGCGGAGCTGCTCGGGATCTCACTTGGCAAAGTGAAAACCGACATCCACCGAGGCCGTGAGGCCCTGGCGTGCGCGCTCAGGAGGATGGATGAGCTGAGGACCCGCCATGACTGATTCCCACGGGCTGGTCACGCACGAGCTCCGTCGACTCCCGCCGCCGCGCGCGCCACGGACGCTGCTGCCGCGCGTGATGACCGCCGTACAGGCCTGGACGCTGCGGCCCTGGTATCAACGCGCCTGGTTCACGTGGCCGCCTCGGTGGCAGATGGTGGGCATCGGCGCGATGGTGCTGTTCGCAGCGGGCGCGGCTCTGCTGCTATCAACGACGCAGGCTGCTGTGGCTGACGCGACGGCCGGCATATTGAGCGAGGTTGCTTACACGACCGAGCGCGCGGCATCGACGACCGCTGCAGCGCGCATTGTGTCGCGGACGCTGCTCGAGCCGGTCCTGAGCTATCGCGTCTACGCGCTCGCGCTGGCCCTGCTGATGGCGGCCGCCTGCACGGCCTGTGCAGCGGCGCTCAATCGTGTGGCACTCGGAAGGACCCTCCAATCATGAATCGCATCCGTCTCGCGCTCCTGGCACTCCTGCTTGGGCTCGCGATGTGTCTGCCCGCGAGCCTGCTCGCCCAACCCGCTGCCCAGGAGCCACTGGAACGCCCGTCCGATGTCGATGTCGTGCAAGGGCCGGTCTACTCCTACGGACGTGCCGCGATTCGCATCGGCCAGGACTACAGGCTCGATCCGGGCGATACCGTCCGTGAAGCGACGGTCATCATGGGCAACGCCACGATTCACGGACGAGTCGATCGTGATCTGGTGGTCATTCTCGGTAAGGCGCAGATCGCGAGCACGGCGTCCATTGGGGGCTCCCTCGTGGTCATCGGCGGCAGCACGTCGGTATCGGCTGGCGCCACCGTTCGGCGGGATCTCGTGGTCGTCGGGGGCACATTCGATGCGCCAGTCGGGTTTGCGCCCGGAGGCGAGCACGTCGTCATCGGCTCCAATGTCCTCGGTGGCACTATTGACGCGATCCTCCCCTGGATCACGCGCGGACTACTCTGGGGCCGGCCGATTGTCCCAGGGCTCCCCTGGGTCTGGAGCATCGTCGGCCTCTTCTTTCTGGCGTATCTGGTCCTCAATCTCGTCTTTCACGAACCTGTTCGTGTTTGCGCCCTGACGCTATGCGAGAAGCCGCTGACCACCTTTCTCGCCGGCCTGCTGGTGCTGCTGCTCACGGGGCCGGTGATCCTGCTGCTTACGTTGTCCGTGGTCGGAATCGCTGTTGTGCCGCTCGTCTCGTGTGCCGTTTTCGTGGCGCTCATTCTCGGCAGGGTCGGGGTGATGCGCTGGATCGGGATGAGCGTCGTCGGCGAGGATTCCGGGGAAAGCCGGCTGCAGGCGATGCGTTCAGTTGTGATCGGATTCGCAGTGGTCACGGTGGCGTATACGGTGCCGGTGCTTGGGTTCGCCACGTTAGCCATCGTCGCTGTCCTCGGACTGGGCAGCGCCGCGCTGTCGTTCATGGCTGGATACAGACGGGAGAATCCCCTTCCACCGCCTGCCGCGCCAACCGAACACCCGCTCGCACAGGTATCCTCTCCTGGCGCGACGCCGCCCTACTCTTTCGGAGGTGCCATGTCTCTCAGACCTGATGTCGCGGCTGATACCTTGGGCTCCGCGTCCGCGCTGCCGATCGCCCGTTCCAGTCGCGCCGGCGTCACCGGCCACAGAGTCGGGTCTCGCGTTGTTTCCGCACGCCGCCTTCCTCGACCGACTCGCGGCCTTCGTGCTCGACGTGATCCTCGTGGCCATTGCGGGACAGATGCTCTGGCCCCTTCAGCGCGCCGTGGGCCGTGGCGCGGACGGCTTATTCCTGTTTCTCCTCGCCTACCACATCGTGTTCTGGACGTGGAAAGGCACGACGGTTGGCGGCATCATCTGCCAGCTGCGGCTGGTGCGCGTCGACGGTGCGCCACTACGCTTCGTCGATGCGCTGGTGAGAGGTCTCTCGAGCATTTTTTCGCTGGCGGTGCTCGGGATCGGTGGCCTTTGGATTCTGCGTGACCCTGAACGACAAGCCTGGCACGATCGCATCGCAGGCACCTACGTGGTGAAGGTTCCGCGAAACTGGCCGATCTGAGTGGCGCCCGAGCTGAAGCTGGCCGACGACCTGCCAGACTGCTGGTCATTTCACGACAGTAACTGCAGGGCGCAGAGAACGGTCAAGTACGACGCGGCGAAGTAGCCGAATATCATCAGCGCGCGACGGGAGGGCGGCAACAAACGCCAAGCGATAGTCGGGTGCGCCGACATCGCGAGGCTTCGCCCAACCATGATCTCGAAGCGATTGCTCGGCCGGTCCGTGCGTCTCGGTCGTGGTCTCATGGGAGGTCCTCCAGCGCAAATCGCCGGCCAGGAGGACTTCGCGAAAATACGCCGGATTCTCGAGCCTTTGGCGATCAGAGTGCCGCATCAGTAAGAGTGTTATCTGCCTCGGGATTGACATCATCTGGATCTGGCCGTTGTGCCGAAAGCCCCGGGCGGCCGGCTCATCGCCAGCCCTCCGCTGGCGGACGCGTTTGCCACGCGAGCCGTCCCTCGGCCACGCGGTCCGGTGCCGATGCCGGCGCCGCTCACCATGGTCCGCTCGCGAACCTCGCATCGCGCGAACAGACGCGGTCCAGACGATCGCAAGCCTGCAATGCTGCCGACGAATCCGCATGCGCCCCGCTGTGCCGGACTGCGCACCGGCGCGCATCGGCGCGCATCGATAGGAAGGCGCACGACTTGCCCCTGACGGCCCGCGACGTGCCGCGCCTCCTCACGACGGAACCAACGCCCGCGAGCGAAGTCGCAAGCTCTCCACCGACGGAGATGACAGCGCGCAGGGCCCGTGTGCTCATCATCGACGATGATGAACTCACGACGGCAACCTTCGCCCAGATGCTGCGCCTCGATGGACACGAAGTGACCACGGCCCAGAATGCGAAGACGGCATTGACCCAGGCCGCCTCGTACCCGCCGGATGCCATCATCGTCGACCTGCACATGCCGATCATGGACGGCCTCACGTTTGTTCGCAGCCTGCGCGCTCAGGAGCACGGCCGGGCGATCCCAGTGGCCATGGTGACCGGCGACTATTCGATGGACCAGACCGTTGCCGACGCCCTCAGGGACCTCGGCGTCACGCTCTGCTTCAAGCCGCTTTGGCTCGACGATCTCGTGAAGCTCGCTGGCGCGTTGCTCCCGTCGTCTTCCGTCTAGCGTCCAGCTTCTACGTCTTCCTCACTTCCGCCTTCGGCCTGCGGAGAGCACGCGTCTGATACGATGCGGTCGTGCACGGCGTCTCGATTCCTGTCAAGCGCCTATCAGAGACCAGTTTTCCGCTGCCGTCGTATCAGACCGTCGGAGCGGCAGGCATGGATCTGCCCGCGGCGACCACCGAGCCGGTCACGTTGCAGCCTGGCGAGTATCGCCTGATCCCCTGCGGCTTTGCCATGGCGATTCCCGAAGGATACGAAGCGCAGGTTCGGCCGAGATCCGGCCTGGCCAGCAGGTTCGGGGTCACGGTGTTGAACGCACCGGGAACCATCGACGCCGACTATCGAGGCGAGGTGTGTGTTCTGCTCATCAATCTCGGACCGGAAGCATTCACAATCACCCCGGGGGAACGAGTTGCACAGCTCGTGATCGGTCCAGTGAGCCGCGTCACGTGGCAACCGGTCGAGGCGCTCCCCGACACGCCGCGAGGCGAAGGCGGCTTCGGGCACACCGGCACCTGAATTTGGTCATCTGGTCATCTGGTCATTTGGTCATCTGGTCATCTGGTCATCTGGTCAAATTCGACCAGAGCCAAAATCAATGGCCAGATGACCAGATCAAATGACCAGATGACCAAATGACCAGATGACCAAATGATCGGATGACCAGATTCAGAGTTTCCCCCTGCTACAATGGAGCCCATGCCCTATCCCGAATATCTCGTCGGTCCCATGCGCCAGGAGCTGATCGACCTTGGCGTGAAAGAGCTCCGCACGGCCGAAGCCGTCGATAGCGCCATCGCCAACACGCCCGGAACGCTGATGATCATCGTCAATTCTGTGTGCGGCTGCGCGGCGGGCAAGGCGCGCCCGGGCGCGGCACTCGCGCTGCGGAATGCCGTGAGACCCGACGCGGTTGCCTCGGTGTTTGCCGGCTTCGACGTGGAGGCGACCGCGCGAGCCCGCAGCTATTTCACTGGCTACCCGCCCTCGTCTCCGTCGATGGCGCTGCTGCGTGAGGGAAAGATCGTCTTCCTGCTCGAGCGCAGCCAGATCGAGAATCGCGATGCGCTCGGCGTCGCGTCTCAGCTTACCGCCGCGTTCGAAGAGTTCTGCGCACCGGCCACGACCCCGCAGTCCTGACGTGTGCCGCGCGGGTTGTAACCCAGGCCGCACGGACACCGCTGAACAACTCGTGTTCGTCGTGGCGAGCATCGTCGAATCGATGTGAGCTGTCCGTAGGCGAATCCTTGCGCGGCAAGGACTGGACCTCTCGCATGCGGCGCTGAGGGTTCGCACGCGCCCAAATAGGTGGTCGCCAGCGGCCAGCTCGTGATAAAAAGTGGTGTCAGCAGGGGGGCAGCATGGCAATTCAAGGAACCCGTCGAGAGATTCTCAGAGGTGGGCTCGCAATGATGGGGCTCGGCGCGCTCGGCATCCCGGAGTGGGTGCTTCCAGCCCTGGCGCAAGGCGAGGTCGTCGTACCGTTTGCCGACCAGCCGGCGAGCCTGCCCGCTGCCGCTGCGGACAGACGCACCTACGACATCCGCACGATCAACGGCCCCTTCACGCCGAAGGATCAATTCTTCACAACGCAGCACTACGGTCACCCCGTTGTCGAGCCGGCGACCTTCCAGCTGAAAGTATCGGGGCTGGTCGACCACCCGCTGTCACTCTCGCTGGACGCTCTCAGGAAGATCCGCACCACCGACCTCGTGGCCGGATTTGAGTGCTCCGGCAATCGTCGCCCCCTGCAAGGTCTTTCTGGAAACGGCCGCTGGACCGGCGTCCCCCTGAAGACGGTCCTCGACCGGGCTGGCGTGAAGGGTCAGGCTCGCCATTTCGTCTTCTTCGGTGCCGATCACGGCACGGAAGAAATCGAGTGGCGCACACAGAAGTTCTCTCTGGAACAGCAGTTCGGCAGGAGTCTCACGCGGGAGCAGGCCCTGTCGTCGGACGCGTTCCTGGTGTGGGCGCTGAACGGCGAGCCGCTCACTCGCCACCAGGGCTCCCCGCTGCGGCTCATCGTCCCCGGGTGGTACGGCGTGGCCAACGTCAAATGGCTCGCTCAGATTCACGTTCAGGAGGAGCAGTACCTGGGGAAGTATCAGGCGCGCTGGTACCGGACGCTGAAGGGCGAGAAGATCAACGGCGAGACGAAGTGGGTCGAGACCGCCGTCACGCACATGCAGCTCAAGTCGTTCCTGGCGCGCGTCACGCGCGATGGCAGCCAATACAAGGTGCTGGTCGTGGCGCTGAATGACGGCACTCCTCTCAAGTCGGTGGAGGTCCGCGTGGACGACGGCCCGTGGCAGGCGGCGACGCTGGACCCCGCCACGAGCAGCAAGTACTCGTGGAAGCTCTATACGTACACGTGGAACAACCCGACGCCGGGCGAGCATACCCTGGTCTCGCGGGCAACCGACGTCAACGGGAAGGTGCAGCCGACCGTCGAGGATCTAGCCGACAAGAAGAGCTTTCTCGAGGACAACTCGCAGGCTCCGCGGAAGCTGACGATTGCTTAGGCGACCGCCACGACGACCCCGAGTCGATCCGCCGAACGAGGATCGATAGAAGATCGCTCGACATGATGATCTTCTAACGAAGTCTGTCCTCCGCTGCGCTATCATGTTGCGCATGAAGGCTCCGATCATCCGCCTGCGTTCCCCGCACGATGTGGGTGAAGGCTGGACCACCGCCGATGCCAGCGAGCTGTACGAGATCGCTCGCTGGGGACAGGGCTACTTCTCGATTGGCGACAACGGTCACGTCCAGATCCACCCGACGAAGGACGCCAGCCGCTCGATCGATCTCAAACAGCTCGTCGATGACCTGCAGCTGCGCGGCATCGGATTGCCGACGCTGATCCGGTTTCGCGACATCCTCCAGCATCGGCTCCAGGAGATCTCGCGAAGCCTTTCAGGGCGCTATCACCCAGCACGAGTATTCCGGCCGCTACATCTGCGTCTACCCCATCAAGGTCAATCAGCAGCGGCAGGTCGTCGAGGAGGTGCTCGACTTCGGCCGGCAATACGGCTTCGGCCTCGAGGCGGGGTCGAAGCCCGAGCTGCTGGCCGTGGCGGCGCTCGCCGACAACGACACGCCCATCATCTGCAACGGCTTCAAGGACGCCGGAATTCATCGAGATGGCGATGCTGGCGCAGAAGATCGGCCGCCACATCATCCCGGTCGTCGAGAAATACACGGAGCTCGATCTGATTCTCGAGTACGCCGAGAAGGTGGGGGTCCGGCCGACGATCGGCATGCGGGTCAAGCTCGCGGCCCGGGGCGGCGGACGCTGGCAGTCGTCCGGCGGCTATCGGTCCAAGTTCGGCCTCACGGTCGGAGAGATTCTGCGCGGGCTCGAAGAGCTGAAGACGCGCGGCATGGAGGACTGCTTCCAGCTCCTCCATTTCCATCTCGGCAGCCAGATCCCGAACATCCGCATCGTCAAGGGCGCGTTGAACGAAGCGGCGCGGGTGTACGTCGAGCTGGTCAAGGCCGGGCGCCGGCCTGAAGTACATGGACGTCGGCGGCGGGCTCGGCGTGGACTACGACGGCTCGCAGACCAACTTCGAGTCGAGCGTGAACTACACGCTCCAGGAATACGCCAACGACGTCGTCTATCACCTGCAGACGGTCTGCGACGAGGCGAAGGTGGCCGCATCCGACCATCGTCTCGGAAAGCGGACGCGCCATCGTCGCCCATCACAGCCTTCTGGTGTTCAACGTGCTCGGCGTGTCGGGGTTCGGCGACGAATCGGTGCCGCAAGACCCCGACGCCTGAAATGGAGCAGCCGCTCATCGATCTGATCGAGACCTACGGCAGTCTGATGTCGAGGAACGCGCTCGAGAGCTACCACGACGCCCAGCAGGCGCTCGACATGGCGATGAACCTCTTCACCAGCGGTTATCTGCCACTCGACCAGCGGTCGCATGGCCGAGAACCTCTACTGGGCCATCTGCCTGAAGCTGCAGAAGCTGGTGCAGGCAATGGACGAGGTCCCGGAAGAGCTGCAGAGCCTCGACGAGTCGCTGTCGGACACCTACTTCTGCAACTTCTCGCTCTTCCAGTCGATTCCCGACAGCTGGGCGATCAAACAGCTCTTCCCGATCATGCCGATTCACCGTCTGAACGAGCGGCCGACGCGGCACGCCGTCCTCGGCGACATCACCTGCGATTCGGACGGCAAGATCGATCAGTTCATCGATCGGCGCGACGTGAAGCGCACGCTGCCGCTCCATGCATTCGACGGATCGCCGTACTACCTTGGCGTGTTCCTCGTCGGCGCGTATCAGGAGATCCTCGGCGACCTGCACAACCTGCTCGGCGACACGCACGCCGTGCACGTGAGCCTCGACGCCAACGACATGGTGGTGCTCGACGCCGTCATCAAGGGCGATACGGTGCGCGAAGTGCTGGACTACGTGGAGTTCGATGCCGAAGTCCTGATCAAGAAGCTGCGGTCGGACGTCGAGGTCGCTGTGCGCGCGGGCCGTCTCGACTACGAGGAAGCCGGCCGTCTGCTCCGCTTCTACGAAGACGGCCTTGGCGGGTACACGTACCTCGAAGAGAAGCCGGTCCGCTGAGTGACGCCCGACCTGAAGGTCGGGCCTACGAGTCGTCGTTGCCGTGCGGATCGTGGCCGTGCGGATCGTTGCCGTGCGGATCGTTGCCGTGCGGATGTCGTGCGGATCGTCGCCGTGCGGATCGTCGCCGTGCGGATCGTTGCCGTGCGGATCGTCGCCGTGCGGATCGTGGCCGTGCGGATCGTTGCCGTGCGGATCGTCGCCGTGCGGATCGTGGCCGCGCAGATCGTAGGCCCGACCTTGAGGTCGGGCGCGACCAGGTCGGGCGTGACGGTCGCTCGTGTGTTAGACGGTAGCGCGCGTGCGGAGCAGGTGACCGCCGACCGTCGCCACGAGTCCCAGGACCGCGATCGCCACAGCCACCAGACTGCCGTAGGTCAACAGGACGCCGCATGCTGTGATGCCTGCGCGCTCGATCAAGGTGGCCTCTCTCCGGATCCAACCGCACGCGCCGGCCGCGAAGCACGCCAGGCTGACACACGCCACCGCAACCGCGAGGACAACGTCCGTCCAGGTCCCCTGAAGCAGCAGCCCCCGTCCACGATCGCTGAGCGTGAACATGAACGGCACGACGAAGGCCGGAATCGTGTACTTCCAGGTCTGAAGCGTCGTGCGCATCGGGTCAGCCCCAGTCAGGGCCGCAGCCGCGAATGGCGCGAGCGCCGTCGGCGGGCTCACCTCGGACAAGACGGCATAGTAGAAGATGAACATGTGCGCGGCGGGTGGTGAGATGCCCACTTTGACCAGTGCCGGCGCAAGCATGACGGCCGCAATGATGTACGACGCCGTGACGGGCACCGCGAGTCCAAGCACCCAGATGGCAATCGCGGCGTAGACAACCGTCAGCACGAGACTGCCACCCGCCAGGGTCACGATGACTCCCGACACCTTGAGCCCCAGCCCCGTCAGCGTCACGACGCCGACGATGATGCCGGCGGCAGCCGTCGTGGCGACGATGGGCAGGACGCCTCGGCCGGCGGCGGCGAGCGCCCGGGCCAACCGCGTCGGCCACAGTGCTGTCTCCGGCTGGATGAAGCTCAACGCCCATCGCCAGCAAGGTCGCCCAGAACACGGCTCGGGACACAGTCATTCCCCGCACGATCAGAAACGTGAGGACGAACAGCGAGATGAAGTGGTACCCCTGCCGCAGCGTCAACTCTCGGAACGTACCGCGCTCGACCTCGACCGCACGGGCGCCGAGCCGTCTGGACTCGGCTTCGATCATCATGAGGATCGACGCGTAGTACAGCGCTGCGGGGACGAGCGCCATGATCATGACCTGCAGGAACGAGATGTTCAGGAACTCTGCAATCAGGAACGCGGCGGCGCCCATCCCCGGGGGAGACAGGATCGCGCCGATACCGGACGCAGCCAGCACAGCGCCGCCGACCTCAGCGCTATATCCGGCGCGTCGGAGTACCGGCCACGCCACGGCCCCCAATGTGACCGTGCTCGCGACGCCGCTTCCGGACGCCAAACCGAGCAGGTAACCCGCGACCACAACAGTTCTTCCTGGTCCCGCTCCGCCGCCTCTCCGCCCGATCGCCGCAAACGCCCAGTCCACAAAGAAGCGACCTGCCCCGCTGTACTCGAGGACGGCGCCGTAGACGACAAACAGCACAATGTAAGTCGCCGCGACGTCGAGGGGGACACCAAAGACACCTTCGAGGGTCATGTAGAGGGTCGCAACGAGGCGATCGACGGGATACCCGCGGTGGCCGATGAGCGACAGCCCAATCCGATCGAGCAACGGACCGTAGTAGCCGTACGCGAGAAAGGCCACCACAGTCACTGGAAGAATCAGTCCGCCTGTGCGTCGCGTTGCTTCGAGGATGAGCAGGATGGAAACACTGCCAAGCACGACGTCGATCGTGAGCGGCGTCGCTGCCCGGTACACGAACGCATTGAAGTCGAAGATTGGCCACGCCAGCGCGACGATGCTCAGCGCGGCCAGCATCCAGTCGATCGGCGTGATCTCCTTGCTCGACCGGCGACCGCGATAGAGAAAGAAGGTCAGAACGAGCGAGATGAGGAGAAAGCTGACTCGATAGATCTGCGGCTGGACAATGGCGACAACCCAATACAGCGCGTACAACGAGAGCGAGACGGCGAGAGCGCCAGTGAGCGTGCCAGCCCAGCCGCCCAGGGATCGCGTCCTGCCTTCGCTCTCAAGCTCTTCGATCGTGGGCTGCAGGCTGTCGATGGACAGCGGTAGGCCGATCGGGTCGTCACTCACGGCTTCCAGGCGTGCTTTTCCGTGTAGTACCTGATGGCGCCGGCATGGAAGGGAACAGGGGATCCCTTGACTGCCGTCTCGAGCGAGAGATCGCGCGCCTGTGGATGGATGGCAATGAGGTCTGCCTGCTTCTCGAACAGCAGACGGGTGACGTCGTAGGCGAGCGGCTCCGGCATCTTCTCGGACACGACGAGCAGATTGGGAATCCCCACGACCGGCACGTCCACGTCCGTCCCGTACGCCGCTTTGGGGATGACACGGGACTCGTAAATGGCGTCCCCGTACTTCGCACGCATCTTCGGAAGCGCGGCGTCAGTCGCGATCAATCGCACCCGGATCCCGGATGTGTGAGCCAGGTCGAGAATCGCGGCGGTCGGCAGGCCACCCGCAAAAAAGAACGCCTGGAGCTTCCCGTCCTTGAGAGCGTCAGCCGATTGCGCCGCCCCAATCGCCTGCGTTGTGAGATCTTTCGCAGGATCGAGGCCCATCGCCTCGAGGACGCGGAGCGCGACCACTTCGGTTCCACTGCCTGGCGAGCCCGTCGAGACCACGCGCCCCTTCAGGTCGGCGACGCTCGCAATGCCCACATCAGCGAGCGTGACCAGATGCACGTAGTTCGAGTACAGCACCGCGAGCGCGCGAGCCGGTACCGCGCCAAAACTCTTGAACGGCCCTTCCGCGCGCGCGGCATCGCTCAGGGTGTCCGTCATGGTGAAGGCGATATCCGACCGGCCGTCGCTCAGGAACTTGAGATTGTCCACCGAGGCCGCTGTCACCTCTGCCGTCGCCTGGACGCCCTCGAGATTCTCGCTGATGATCTTCGCGATCCCTCCGCCGTAGGGGTAGTACACGCCCCCTGTTCCTCCCGTCGCGATCGAGAGTCGCCTCGTGCCGCCGGTTTCTGAACCGCACGCCGACACGGCGGCAACAGCACAAATGGCAAACGCGGACCGCCAGAGTCGGCGGCGTGATGCAGCACGTGGTGTGGCGTTCATACGTTGTCGGCCCAACCCTTTCGATCTGGCATCTTCGGTGCTCTCTAGACCCAGACAGCGGGCGGTGTGATGGTCTCTTCCGGGGTACGGCCCGGATCGGGACGGCCCGAGCCTTCCAGGCGGCTTATCGCGCGGACCGTCATGTCGTGGTCGCAGAGAATCTGACACGAGAGCCTCACGCCCGAGAGGGCGCGCGCGGCGAGGCGTTCCTTCTCCGCAGCGGTCATCGCGGACGGCTCTCCGGCGATGAACTCCACGCGGCAGGTCGTGCAGCGGGCGTTCCCGCCGCAGGCGTGCAGAATATCGACATGGGCGTCCTGCTCGATCGCGAGCACGAGCCGCTTCCCGTCCACCACATCAAACGTTCCGTAACCATCCACGGTGAGCTTGGGCATCTGCAGATTCTATGCGACGCCCGACCTGAAGGTCGGGCCTACGATCGACTCCACGCGACGCAGCCTACGGATATGGACGACTTGGAGGCCCGACCTTCAGGTCGGGCGTGAGTGACGCAGTCGAATCGGCCCATCACATCGCCTCGCTCGGGGAGCTCATGTTGAAGCGCGCGATCCGCACCGGCGGCGCCTTCGCGCGTAGAAACTCGTCGTGCTCGCGCGGCAGCGCCATGCCGCTCTTGCCAATCTCCGTCGCCTGCGCCAGCGCGGCAATGGAGCTCATGTTCCAGCGGAAGTTGTTCACCGCGCCCACCACCTTGCCGTGCTCGACGAGAAACACGCCGTCGCGCGTCAGGCCGGTGTCGAGCGCGGTTTGCGGATCCACCGTGACGGATGTACCAGAAGCATGTGATGAGCAGCGCGCGCTCGGTCGCCGCGATCATCTCCTCGAGCGTCGGCCCGTCGCCGGCCACCACCAGATTGTTGACGAACGACACGTGACCGTTCGCGGTCGTTCGTGCCGCCCAGTAGCGAGGCGTGACAAGCGCTCGAAGCTCTCCCTTACGCACCCATTCGGTTCGAGAAAGCGGCAGACCGTTGTCGAAGACAGACACGGCGCTGCTGGAGTCCGTGCCGACGTGAAATGGCGCCGTTCGAATCCCCGGCTCCCCGGGATCCGAATACATCGTCACGTTGCCGAACAGCCGATCGCCGATCCGCGTGCCGCCGCCCGGCTTGGAGTACGGGCTGCGGCCCTCGTCGGCGTCTCGCCGCGTCATGTAGGCGTACGCGCTGATGGCCAGGTCGGCGGTGCACGACGGCTCGAGGAGTACCTCGTACAACCCGGCGGGCAGGCTGAGCCTGCGCTCCGACCACAGGAGCCTCTGGCGCAGCACATCGAACAGCATTGCCAGATCCGTATCGCTGAAGTCGACAGTGACCCGGCCGACCCACGACGATCGCGAGAAATCCGGCGTCTTCGCCGTTATCTCGACCTTGCCCAGTTGATCGCCGTGGCAGCGGCGAAGACCGGCCGAGTTTGCCAGCCAGACCGTGGATGTCGTGTGCTCCGCGAAGCCGAACGTCTGCATCGTCGATCCGCCCGACTCGTAGGCCCGACCTTCAGGTCGCGCGCACGCGGCTCAAGAGTCCTCCAAGTTGCGCCACGAACGTATCGAGCACGTGGATGCTCGCCGGCGCGGGCGAGGCGTCCCAGGGCGTTGCCTGCGCATCGCGCGAGAGGTCGCCATCAACCGCATCATCGACGCCGAGCAACGGCATGTAGTCCGGCGCTTCCGGCCGATCCCGGCAGGCCGCCTCGGACTCTCGAACCATCGCCTCGATCTGGTCGGGTGGGAAATATGTACGGGTGATCGAGGCCACGCGCCGCCCGATAATCGACACCACGGACAAGGAGGCCTTGTCCATCACGCCGCTGGTGGTGATGGTGTTGTTCGCCCACCGGATGTTCACCGCGGCGTCCTGCTGGCCGATCACCACGCACGCGTCGGCCCTGGACAGCTCCAGCGCGCGAGCGATGGCGCCCTGGATGTCGATCAGTGCCCCTCCCGCGCGGTATTGAGCACGTTTATCTGCCTGAAGAGCGCCGCCGGACAACCGTGAGTAACAGGAGCAATCTGGCTCGGCTGTCCCTTGCCGCAGTTGAACGCACCGCCGAGCACGTAGGTGGATGGCCCGCCCACGGCCTCCATCGCGTTCCAGAAATCCGTCGTCCTGGATTGATAGGCGACGTCCTTCAGTTGCCCGACCAGCTTGCCTCCGCGGATCCGGAAGAACTTCTGCCCGGTGAACTGAAAGTTGTACCGCTGCATGTCGATCGACCAGCTCTTGTCGCCGACGATGTAGATGCCGTCATCCACCGCGCCGATCAGATCGTCGATGGTGATGTCGCGGGAACTTGCGCGGAGCGACACGTTTGGCATGCGCTGGAGCGGCACATGATCCGCCGCGTCGGCAAACGCACAGCCATTCGAGCGTCCGAAACCCTGCTTGTGGGCCATCTGGCGATCGAGCTGGTAGCCGACCAGCCTGCCGTCGCGGACGATATCCCAGGTCTGAGCCGCAACGCCCTCGTCGTCATAGCCGACGGTGGAAAGGCCCCACTCCACCTGCCGATCGCCAGTGACGTGCATGATGGGCGAGCCGAACTGAAGCGTGTTCAATTTGTCGAGCGTCGCGAACGAGGTGCCCGCGTAGTTCGCCTCGTAGCCGAGCACGCGATCCAGCTCGGTCGAGTGACCGATCGACTCGTGAATGGTGAGCCAGAGGTTCGTCGGATCGATCACGAGATCGCAGCGCCCCGGGCTGACCGACGGCGACGCCATCTTCTGCTCGAGAAGAACCGGAATCTCGTCGGCGTCTCTGTTGAAGTCGTGTCCGGAGGTGAAGTACTCCCAGCCGCGCCCAACCGGGGGCGCCGCCGATCCCATCGTCTCGAACGCGCCGGTCGCTTTGTCGATCCGCACGGCGGTGAGATCGCCTTTGACGCGGACGCGCTGCTGCATGATGCGCGAACCCGACAGCGACGCAAAAAACTTCTGCTCCGAGGCCAGCATCAGATATGAGGTCACCCGATCGACCAGGCGCGACCCCAGCGTCGCGGGCGTTCAGGCCCAGGAGAAATGCCGTCTTCTCTTCGTCGGACACCAGGAACGGATCGATCTCGTAGCTCGACACGTAGGTATCGTTGTAGACCGGCTCCTCGGCCAGGACCACCGGCTCGGTGTTGAGTGGCGCGAGCGTTTCGGCGGCGTCGACGGCGCGGGCAGCCACCGCCGCTGCGGCATCGGTCGTGAGATCGATGCCAGCCGCGAATCCCCACGCGCCTTTGCAGATGACGCGCACGCTCAATCCAATCGATTCATGCGAGTACCGATGTCTCGAGCTCGTGGTCTCGCGCAACGACGATGTGCCCCCGCAACCGTTCGAAACGGAAGTCCGCATACGTGGCGCCACCTTGTTTCGCGCGCGCCAGTGCGGCGTCGGCAAGCCGCTCAAAGGGCAGCCCGAGAAATGTGGGATCGATGGCCGGACGCTTCGTCACGGCGTGAATCTTACCCTAGTATGATTGGTGGCCGGGAGACACCTATTGACCACGATCCTTCAGAGCCTTCCCGTCGGGGAAAAGGTCGGCATCGCGTTTTCCGGCGGTCTCGACACGAGCGCCGCGATCCATTGGATGCGGACGCATGGCGCGGTTCCCTACGCCTACACCGCCAACCTCGGGCAACCGGACGAAACCGACTACGACGACATCCCGAAGCGCGCAACGCAGTACGGTGCGGAAGCGGCGCGGCTCGTCGATTGCCGCCAGCAGCTCGTGAGCGAAGGCCTCGCGATGCTGCAATGCGGCGCCTTCCATATTTCCACGGCGGGCGTGCCTTACTTCAACACGACGCCGATCGGTCGCGCTGTCACAGGTACCCTGCTCGTGCTCGCGATGAAGCAGGACGAGGTCAACATCTGGGGCGACGGCAGCACCTTCAAGGGCAACGACATCGAGCGCTTCTATCGCTACGGCCTCCTCGCCAATCCCCATCTTCGCATCTACAAGCCGTGGCTGGACCAGCGGTTCATCGACGAGCTCGGCGGGCGCAAGGAGATGTCCGAGTACATGCGGGCCGCCGGTTTCGCCTACAAGATGAGCGTCGAGAAGGCATATTCGACAGACTCCAACATTCTCGGCGCCACACACGAGGCCAAGGATCTCGAGCATCTCAATAGGGGGATGAAGATCGTCGAGCCGATCATGGGGGTCGCCTTCTGGCGGGAGGACGTGACGATCAAGGCGGAGACGGTGACGATTCGTTTCGAGGAGGGCCGCCCGGTCGCGCTCAACGGCACGTCCTTCGACGACCCGGTCGCGCTCATGCTCGAGGCAAACGCCATCGGTGGGCGCCATGGGCTCGGCATGAGCGACCAGATCGAGAACCGCATCATCGAGGCCAAGAGCCGCGGCATCTACGAGGCGCCGGGAATGGCCCTGCTCTTCATCGGCTACGAGCGGCTGGTCACCGGCATCCACAACGAGGACACCATCGAGCAGTACCGGAGCGGCGGTCGAAGGCTCGGGCGGCTCGCCTACGAGGGCCGTTGGTTCGATCCGCAGGCCCTCATGCTCCGCGACACCACCGAGCGCTGGGTCGCACGGCTCATCACCGGCGAAGTCACGCTGGAACTACGGCGCGGCAACGACTACTCAATCCTCGACACGGTCAGCTCCAACCTCACCTACAAGCCGGAGCGTCTGACGATGGAAAAAGGCGAGTCGTTTTTCACCCCGCAGGACCGCATTGGCCAGTTGACGATGAGAAATCTCGATATCGCAGACACGCGGGACAAGTTGCTGACGTACGCCAAAGTGGGCTTGCTCTCGTCCACGTCGAGCGACTCGATCCCGCTCCTCACGCCAGCCACCGAACCGTCGGAGGAGGACAAGGAGTAGTTATCGCTTGAACGGCGCTTCGAGGTCGAAATATGTGAGGCCGAAGCTCTCGATGGCGCGGTAGAAGGGCTGTCCGTCCGCGAGCGTGGTCAGCAGCCGCGTCCAGCCGAACCCGGGGCGGTCAAAGATGACCGCGGCCGCCACCAACGCTTCGTCGTACGCCAGTTGTGCCTGCGCAGGGGTCAAGCGTGAGAAGCTCCCTTCGAGGTGCTGGAGCGGCACAAAGCTTCCGAGCGCCCGTATGCGCCGACGGGCGGCTTCCGCATCCGACCCATCGAAGTACTGCGCCATCCCCTCATGCAGCCAAGCGGGTACGCCCCGCGGCGCGAGGCTTGACACCATGGCGTGCGTGAGCTCGTGCGTCAACACTTCCGTGAACAAGCCGGGGTCGCGATTCGCGCCCGCCACGGGCACCCGGATCCGGCCGTCGTAGTAGCCGCCAGACCATTCCGGCGCGCGCGTGATATCTCGGAACTGCTTCTCGGTGTAGAGGATGGTCACGATGGTGTCGGACGGATAGGCGCCGAGCTTCTGGCCGATGCGCCAGAATGCCGAGTTCAGCACCGTGGTCGCTTGGGATGCCAGCGATTCTTCGGCGCGTCCCTCGAACTGCACCCTGAAGCGATCGTACCGGCGCTCCTCGAACGCGCGATGCACATCGGCCTCGCGCCGCCACGCGGCGAGCGCGCTCGTGAGTTCCCGGTCGCCTGGTGCAAGGGTCAATGCTTTCTCGTACGTCTTGATGGCGAGGTCCACCTCGCCCTCGTGATAGGCGATGCGCCCCAGGACCACGGACGCAGCCTTGAGCTTGGGATCCAACTCCAGTGAGCGCTTCAGACGGGCCATCGCGTCATGCGGTCTGCCCTGGCCCTGCAGCGACACACCGGCCCCGAGCAGGAGTACAGGGTCGTTCGGCTGTATCGACAGCGCGTCGGCGAAGAGGCGGGCCGCGCGATCCGCGTCACCCTTGTCGAGCGCCTTCCAGCCGGCCTCGTTCAACTCGAAGACGCGAGCCTGCGAGTGAAGCGGTGTGTGAACGAATGTGCATGTCAGCAGCGTCAGGCACACGGCTGCGGCCGATCGTCGCGCGGACATGACGAGGGCGCCTGCACACCCCGCGCCACCGACGAGCGTTTCAACCTCTCTGGGAAGCCGGGCACATATGCGAGCGCGCGCGACCGATCAGGGGCCCGCAGCCACGCGCGACCCGACTGACATCGACCGCCATTGCGATCTCGGTTCGGTAACGAGACTTGCACTTTCCTGCCCAGGGCAGCATCCGGCACGGCAGGTCGACACTTCTGGCAGCCGCCCCCCGCTGGTCAACATCCGAAGGGCACGCTATGCCCAGACTCTGCCAACGGACCGGAGGCAGCCCGTCCACTAACCTATTTTGATTCATCAACTTAAGCAGCTCATCCGCGGTGTCTCTCGCCGGCGCAGGTGCCACCATCGCAGGCATCCCGCTCGGACGGCTTCGCACAAATACGTGAGCGGCGCGCGCAGTCTGTAACAACTCTGTGATTGGCACAGCAGGTGCACCATCGGCACCCGTATCGTCACGCTTTTCTAAACGGACAGGAAAAGTCTATGGCTCGCAGGATTGCACGCCGGTTGCTGAGAGGGCTCGGGGATTCCGCCGGCACGAACATGCTCGAAGCAGCGATCATCACGCCGCTGCTGTTGCTCCTGACCTTCGCGATTACCGACTTCGCCGCGATGCTCTACGTCGATCTCGCGCTGCAGAACGGCGTCAGCCAGGCGTCCCGGTTCGCAGTCACGGGCAACTTGATGGGTGGCATGACCCGCGAGGAGTCGATCCGGGCGGCGATGAGGCAGGCCACTCCGACGCTCACGCTCGACGATGGGGCATTCACGTTCCACCACATGCCGCTCGGCAGCGCTGCTTGGATCGCCGGTACGGGTGGACCCAACGAAATCGAGAAGGTCACAGTCGACTACACGTGGCAGGTCATGACTCCAGTCATCCGGCCGTTCTTCCCCGGCGGTTACATTCACTTCACCGTCGAATCTTCCATGAAGAACGAGAGCAAATTCCAATGAAGAAGCGGCAGAGTCTTCTGAGCGCGAGCGGTCAAAGCATTCTCGAATTCACGATCATCACACCCGTGCTGCTGTTGGTGGTGCTGGGTGTCGTGGAGGTGGGATACGCGCTGATGGACCAGCAGGTCGTCGCCCGACTCACACGGGAGGGCTCGAACCTGATTTCGCGGGACGCCAGCATCCAGGACGCGGAAAGCGCGATGAAGCAGCTGAACACCAGGCCCGTCAATTTCGACGACGGCTCCAAGCTGATCTTCTCCGTCATCAAGAGAGGGGCGATCGCCGGAACGGCCAACTACGACAAGATTTTCCTCTATCAACGCAGGGAGTTCGGCGCCGGCACTGGAAGCAGCAAGCTGGCGACCGCTGGCGGCGGATCTTTCAATGGCGCCCCCGACTACGAGGCCGTCAACTCCGACACCAACAGCGGCCTTCAGCTCACCAACGTCCCGGCGAATCTGGTGGCCGTGAAAGGCGGCATGATCTACGTCACCGAGCTCTACAGCCGGCACACGCTGATTACACCGTTCGATCGGTTCGGGGTGCCGATTCCGACCAGGCTGTACTCCATCGCGTATTTCTGACACGGGGCTGATGAAATCGCCCGACCTGAAGGTCGGGCCTACGTGTGGGAACAAGAAACTGGGTTCTGAAAAAGGCCGACTGACATGAGTGGACATACACACCGATCCAATCTGGCCAGCGCGAAGGGCATGGCCCTGACGTACATGGCTGTCACCATGACCGGACTGCTGCTTTTCACGGGGTTGGCCGTTGATGCCGGCCGCGGGTTCGTGGTCAAGGCGCAGTTGACCAAGGCCGTTGACGGCGCGGCGCTCGGCGCCGCGCGCAGTCTCAACAGCGGAACCCCGAAGAATGAAGCCATCAAGATCTTCAAAGCCAATTTTCCCCCTGGCATTGCAGGCTCGCTGCCCTCTCCGGATCCAACTGCCGCCGCAGATTTCTATGACATGACGACAGACGCGGCCACGGGGGTCAACAGGGTCACAATCCGGGCGACGGCCGTTCTGCCGACCACGTTCATGAAGCTCGGCAACTTCGACACGATGACAGTCACCAGCACCGGCGAAGCCACGCGCCGCATGGTCGACCTGTCCCTCGTGATGGACGTGTCGAGCTCCATTGGGTGGAGATGGCCGTACGTAAGAGATTCAGCCAAGGCCTTTGTCGACGCGTTTGATGCCGCCCACGATCGAATCAGCCTGATCTTCTTTGGCAACGGAGCCCAGGTGTTAGATCAGATGCCGGCCAGTCGAGGGTTCGACAAAGCCAAGGTCATGAATGACATTCCGGCCGCTCTGCCCGGTGGCAGCACCAACATGGTGGAGGGGCTCTATCGCGGATGGGACGAGCTGCGGACGGTTCCGGCCGGTCAACAGTCTGGCCTTCGCATCATCGTGCTCTTCACCGACGGCGCCACCAACAGCGTGCCAGCCAACTACACCGAGGCCCCGGGGCTGGGACGAGCCCTGAGAACCTGGGATTTCCCTGACAACGGCGCGGATCCCGATAACCAGACCCATGCGAATCCGCGTATCGACGGGCTGTACAACACGGCAACCGGCAACACGGCCAATCCGTATGTGAGCATAGCGGTTCCTTGGAACTCAACCTCGACCGATCCGTCGGTCCCGCTTCTCCCGCTGACGGGCTGGCAGGCGAACCATCGGAGCGCGGGTATCCCGACGACATTTCCGCTCCAGACGGCGGCCCTGAGAGTCAATGGCGCGCCGCAAAATGCCGTCCGCGGATTGCGGCACCTGGACGGTGCAACCGGTCGTTATCCAACGGAAGTCTTCAATATCAATAACGCCGCCAGGAATCTCATCGAGATCATGTCAAACGACATCAGAAACGACAACGGCGACTACCGCATCCGCATCTACACACTGGGCATGGGCGAACTGGTGACCTATCTGCTGGGCACGATACCGGAACCGTCGTCAGACATTCTCAAGCGCATGGCCAACGACCGGACTTCGCCGGACTTCAACCCTGCTCAGCTCGAGGGTAAGTTCTTCTTCGCCCAGACGCCAAGTGACATGGGGAAGGCGTTCCAGGGAATACAGAACCAGATCATCCGACTGACGAAATAGAGCGCACCGTTTTCAGAAACGGAGCGAGGCGGGCACGGAATCTCCGTCATCTCGCGGAGGTCGTCTCCACAGGCGACTCCGCGAGCAGCACCACATCGGGATGCTTCCGTTCGAAATACTGAAGCTCCCACGCGGAACTGAAGAGCAGCACGGGGCGGTCGCGTCGATCCGCCGCGACCGTCACCCCTCCTGCGACTGACGACAGCGCTGCCGCGGCCGCTGGGTCGCCCAGCCATCGCGCGAGCGCGTAAGGCGCAGGCTCAATGGCCGCCTCCACGCCATATTCAGTCTGGAGCCGGCTCACAATCACCTCGAACTGCAGCGCGCCGACGACGCCGACGATGGGCTCGCGCCGCCCGGAGGTGACGTAGAACAGCTGCATCAACCCTTCCTCCTCCAGCTGCTTCATCCCGTCGTCGAACTGCTTGTAGCGTGTGTCCTTGAGGCGGGCCCGCCCGAAGTGCTCGGCCGGGAAGCGCGGGAGGTCGAGAAACCGCACTGGATCGCCCGAATGGAGCGTGTCGCCGATCGCGAACTGGCCCGGGTTGACGAGACCGATGATGTCGCCGGCGTACGCGACGGCGATGGTCTCGCGGTCGCGGCCGAAGAAGCGGTACGCCCTCGTCGCCTTGATCGCCCTCCCCACGCGGCTGTTGAACAGCACCATGTCCTTCGTGAACCGGCCGGAGCAGACCCGGACAAAGGCAACACGATCCCGGTGCCTGGGATCCATGTTCGCCTGAATCTTGAAGACGAATCCGGTGAAGCGTTCGTCGGTCGGGCTCACGACGCCCTCGTCGCACAGACGCGGCTGGGGGGGCGGCGCGAGGTCGACCAGAGCCTGGAGAAACGGCTCGAGACCGAAGTTGGTCAGCGCGCTCCCGAAGAACACCGGCGTCTGGCGGCCGGCCAGATATGCGGACACGTCGAAGGCCGTGCCTGCTGCCTGGATCACGTCGAGCGATTCGGTGAAATGCGCATACGCGCTCTCCCCGATCAGATCGCGAGCGGCCGGGTCGTCCAGGTTCGACACATCAACCGGCGCCCGGATACTGTCCCTGCGCCTCGCGTTCGTACAGCAGCATCGTCTTGTGCTGGATGTCGTAGACGCCGCGAAAGTGCTCGGCGCTGCCGATCGGCCAGTTCACGGGTGCCGCCGAGATTCCGAGCGTTCGCTCGAGGTCGTCCAGCAGCTCGAGGGGATCGCGCGCCGGTCGATCGAGCTTGTTGATGAACGTGAGAATAGGCAGCCGATGGCGGCGGCAGACTTCGAAGAGCTTGCGTGTCTGCTCCTCGACGCCGTTGGCCGCGTCGATGACCATCACCACGCTATCGGCCGCGATCAGCGCGCGATAGGTGTCTTCGCTGAAATCTTTGTGGCCGGGTGTGTCGATGAGCGACATCCGTCGCCCCTGAATCTCGAACTCGAGAGCCGCGGCAGTGATCGAAATGCCGCGTTCCTGTTCGAGCGCCATCCAGTCCGATGTGGCATGCCGGCGCGCCTTGCGGCCTCTGACCGCGCCTGCCAGTTCGATTGCCCCCGCGTACAGCAGCAACTTCTCGGTCAGCGTCGTCTTGCCGGCGTCGGGATGCGAGATGATCGCGAACGTCCGGCGTCTGGACACTTCGCGCTCGAGCTCGCTCTGCATCGACGCGTCGGACTGGTTCGGAACGTCTGGCGCAGCGGCGGACCTTATCAAGGCCGCCTGAGATTCTGATGGTGGCAACACCTGGTGATCGTACTGGTCTCCCGCGCTCGGGTCAAAGTTGCACGATCTTGCGAACGTCTCGTCAGGTATTGGGCACCAGGGACAACCACGCTGGCTTGAGGCGGTAGAATCGCAACATGACGCCGGAGCGTAGCCAGTTCCTGCGAAATAACGCCTTCCTCATGGCGGCCGTGGCGCTGCCCCTCATCGTCGCCGGCTTCTTCATCGTCGCCTCCGCTATCCCCCGATGGACCGTGCCCCCACCCGCGCATGATCTGGTGATGCGGGTGGCGCGCCCGTTCGACGCGACACTTACCCGACTCTCGGTGGACTTCGGTGTGCGAGACGGCCTCGTTGAGGCCACGGTTCAACGCACGCCACCGAACGGCTACTCGCAACCGTGGGCGCTCTTCCTCTTCGATCACAAGACGATGACCGTCCGCGAGATTCCCTTGCGTCTACCAACCACCTTGGCGGAGGGCGAGGAGTCGAGGACCATCGTCATCGACAGCCTGTCTGGCTATCGCGTGTCTTCCCAAGTGACGGCTCCAGACGGCTACGAGCTCCTGAGCCGCGGATACCGCGGCCCAGGGCTTGTCGGAGAGCTGTTCGGGATGCATCGATACGATCAGAGCGCGATGGTGGGGAACCGGGGCCGCGTGGTGCCGATTCACTTCCCCTCGGAGTATCAATACCAGGCTCCGGTCTACCTGGTTGGCTGGATCGTGGAAGAGGGGCGGCGCTGAGATGGATGATCGCGCGCAAGCGCTAGAAAACATCGTCGCCGTCGCCAGGGAGCACGGACTGTCCGCAGCCGACATCGCGGCCGCTCTCGGCGACGCGACTGGCGCAACTTCGGAACGCCGATGGCGCTCTGTAATGGTCCGCGTGCTGGGGTTCCTCGGCGGAACGTTCATTTTCGCCGGCGTCGGCGTCTTCATCGCCCTGCAGTGGAGCTCCATGGACTCCGCGGCGCGTGTCGTCATTACACTCGGCCCGGGGATCGCGGCGTTCGTGCTGGCGGTGCTGGCGAGCCGGGATGCTCGTTTCGAGAAGGCGACGCCGCCGCTGTTTCTGGTCGCGGCCGCGCTCGAGCCCGGTGGGATGCTGGTCGCCTTTCAGGAGTTCGGATCTGGCGGCGATTGGCGCATGGCCAGCCTGGTGACCTGTGCCACGATGGCCCTTCAGTTCGGTGCAACGTTCGCGTCCATGCGGCGATCGACGCCCCTTTTCGTGTGCCTGATCTTCGGCACCCTCTTTTTCTGGACGGCGTTTGATCTGCTCGACGTGGACCACACGGTCGTCGCGCTGGTCCTCGGAGGGAGCATGATTCTCGCAGCGATTGGCATCGACCGCACTGGACATCGCGCGATTACCCCGGCGTGGTATCTCTTCGGGAGCGCCGCGTTCCTCTACGGATTCTTCGATGCCGTCGAGCGGACCCCGTTCGAGATCGGGTTTCTCGTGGCGGCCGCCGGTTTCGTGTACCTCAGCGTCGTGCTGCAGAGTCGAATGTTGCTCTTTGTCGCGACGCTGGCGATCCTCGCCTATACCGGCTGGTTCACCGAACAGCACTTTGCAAATTCCGTCGGCTGGCCGATTGCGCTCGTGATCTTCGGGCTGATCATGATCGGACTGAGCGCGCTGGCGTTCCGAATCGATCGGGAGTACCTGAGGCACGCACCAGCGGCAAGTGCTGAGTCTCGGTAAAAGACATGCCTCTTCAAACACATCTTCGTGGCCTTCGCGGCTTCGTGTTACTTCAAGGTGGTCCCGAATATCGAAAGCGTTCTACGAGTAGGTACGATACGCAGGAGGAGTGACCGATGACACGTCGATGGATTACCGCAATCGTCACGTTCGCAGCCATGGGAACGATCGTCAGTGCGCAGGGGCCCCGTCCGTTGAGCGGCACCGGCACAGCGGCAGCGCACGTCCTTGGCAAGTGGGTCAAACCCGCCGGACGCGGTGCTCCCACCTTGGGAGGGGAAGCCTACGAAGGCGGCAAGTGGATCGAGGTCACGTACGGACGGCCCCTCAAGCGAGGACGCAACCTCTGGGGTTCGGGAGCCGACTACGGCAAGGCGGCGCTGGTCGGCACGCCCGTCTGGCGGGCCGGCGCGAACGTGTCGACGCGCCTCAAGACGGAAGTGCCGCTCATCATCAACGGCAAGACCGTCGCGCCCGGCGAGTACAGCCTGTTCATCGATCTCAAGGAAAACAACTGGACGTTCATCGTCTCCTCGTGGGCAGCGCAGGCCAAATACGACCCGAACAACAAGGAAGCCCTCTGGGGCTCGTACAACTACACGCCCGCTAAGGACGTCTTGCGCGCACCGATGACGCTCGAGGCGCTACCGCACTCTTACGAAGCGTTGACTTGGGAGTTCATCGACGTCAGCGACGCCGGCGGCACTCTCGCCATCATGTGGGACAAGATGATGGCGTCGGTCGCCTTCAGGATCGGCGCGTAGGGGTGCCAACCCCGCGCTTCGCCGCCAGGGCCGCCGCCACGAACACCCCGCCGATGACCGCAAAGACCAGGATGCCGGCGATCTGAAGCCAGTCCGTGAGTGCCGCGGGGTTCGCCACCACCTGCGCCGCGGCGAGAAAATCAAATCCCGCGCCCGGCGTGTCGCGCATGGTCTTGAGTGCGGCCAGGAGCGCCACGATCGCGAACGATCCAGCACCCATGACGACCGCGCCGACGGTGCCGCATGCCGCGAGCCTGGCTGCAGACAGAGGCGCCTTCGTCCGCTCCACTTCCTCCACGCTGAACTCCGGCTCTCGCACGCCAGGGGGGACGAAGCGCGCGAGCATCAGCAAGCCAGGCACACCGAGCACCATCGTCGAGAGGAAGAACGCGGGCCAGCCGATCGCGTCGACGGCAAACCCGGTGATGGGCCCTGCGACGAGCCGCGGCAACGCGAACAAACTGGAAAAGAGCGCGTACTGCGTCGCCGAAAATCGTTTCTGCGTCATCCGAATCAGCAGCACCGAAAACGCCCCCGTGCCGAGGCCCGATGTGAGCAGCTCGAAGCTCGTGGCTCCGTACATCAACGGCAGATTGGGAGCGCCAGCTCGCGCGATCAGGAAGTAGCCGATGTTCGAAAAAATCTGCAGGATGCCGAACAGCCACAGCGAATGGCCGAGACCGGCGAGCGTCGTGATCCAGCCGCCGAGAAACGACCCCGCAATCGTGGCCACCAGTCCGACGGTCGCCAACGCAATCCCCCGGTGGTCAGCGCTGTACCCCATATCGATCAGGAACGGCCGCGTGAGCGCCTGCGCGAGCTGGTCGGCGAACTTGTACAGCAGCACGAATGCGAGTATTTCGAGGGCTCGATGACGAGATAGGAATCCGATGAACGGGAGCCAGACGGCTTCCCGCAGCGACGTCGGTGCGGGCGTCTGCTCTTCGGGCTCCGGCGCCTTCCAGGTCAGGACCAGGATGGGAACGTAGACGAGCGCGAGCGCAACATTCACGACTGGCCAGCCGAAGCGGGCGGCTGCAGTAATCGCTGCCCCACCGGACAGAGCCAACGCTGCTCGATAGAAGGCGATGCGCGCGCCGACGGCGGCGCCCTGCTCCTCGTTGCGGAGCACTTCCACGGCATAGGCGTCGATGGCGATATCCTGCGACGCAGACGCAAACGCGATCGACAGCGCCAATGCTCCTACGACCCAGAGGGTATCTGGATGTTGGCCCACTCGAGCGAGCAGCAGTCCGAGCGCGGCGAGCGAGAATTGCGTCAGTGCCATCCACCCGCGCCGGCGTCCCCAGAACGGTGGCACGTAACGGTCCATCAGAGGCGACCAGACGACCTTGAATGCCCATGGCGCCTGTGCGAGCGTGAAGAGTCCCACAACCCGGATGTCGACACCGATGTCCCGCATCCAGTCGGGAATGGAATACAGGACAACGCCGAGCGGGAGGCCTGAGGAAAACGACAGGAGGGCGACGGACGCCGTACGCCACGAGCTCATGGCTCTGGCGAGACCGACGAGCCCGCGGCGATTCTCGCTCAATCCGGATGGCACTATACCAAACAACGCCGCTATACTGGCGCCTCTGTCCCGCTATCTCGGACACATCGGACCCGCTCTTTTCTTTGTGGCGCTGGCGCTGGTCTGGACGTTTCCGCTGGCGATGCACCTCTCGTCACACCTTCCCGGTGAGGCGGGCGACAACATCGCGTTTCTCTGGAATTTCTGGTGGATGCGCGAAGTACTCGCGAGCCCTGATGCGAGTGTTTTTCATGCTGTCTTTCATTCCTTCTTTCATACCGATCGCCTCTTCGCTCCATTCGGCATCGATCTGACGCTGCACACGCACACCGCGCTGTCAGCCTTTCTTGGTGCCACGGTCCTCTCGCCACTGTCCGCGCTCGAGGCGCAGAACGTCGTCCTCCTGGCTTCCCTGATGCTGAACGGCTTCGCCGCCTATCTCCTGGCGTTCGATCGAACTCGCGATCGAGCTGGCGCGCTCGTCGGCGGCGTTGTCTTCGCGGGATCATCGCATGTCAGCGTTCATCTGCTCGGGCACTTCAACCTGGTTGCCGCGTGGGGCCTGCCGCTGTTCGCCATGTACTTGCTTCGCGCCATCGAACGCCCGCCGGCACACGCGGTGTGGTCGTCGATCGCCGGCGGCCTCGTCCTGTCGGCCGTTGCCTACACGGACTACTACTACGTTGTTTATTGCGCCGCGCTCGCGCTCGTACTGGCCATCTGGCATCTGCAACCGATCGCCCTCAGGACACAACCGACGCCCCTGTCGCCCCGGACGCGCACGACTCTCTGGATCCTTCTCTCCATCGTCGTCCTCTCGGTCGGGACGATCCTGGCGACCGGGGGTTTCCTTCTGAGGCTGGGGTTCATCGACATCTCGGCCCGGCGCGCGACGAATTCGATCACCCTCGGCTGGATCGTCCTGGCGGTTGGCTCGTGGCTGCGGTTCAGGCCCACCGTCACGAGGCGGCATATCGATCGGGCCGTCCTTGCCGGCCTGGCGGGCAGGATGGCGCCACTCGCGCTCGTCGGACTCGCCGGCATGGCGCCGCTCCTCCTGAACGGTGTCGGCCTGTGGCTCGGCGGCGATTACTCGTCGCCACGGCCCTCATGGCGCAGCGGCCCCGGAGGAATCGATCTCGCCACACTCGTGCTCGGCAATCCGCTGCATCCGATCTGGGGCTCGTGGACACGCGCCGCGTACGGCGGTCTTGGAATCGACCGCATAGAGGGAGTCGGCTGGCTTGGCGTAGTGTCGGTTGGGCTCACCCTTTTGGGCGCCCGCTCATTCAGGCGCGATCAGGAAGTTCGCAGATGGCTCACGATTGCGACTGTCTTCTTCGTGTGGGCGCTCGGACCGTGGCTGAGGATTGGCGGTTTCAATTCGGGTCTGCCGCTGCCGCAGATCCTGTTCGCGTACATCCCGATTCTGTCCAACGCGCGCATGCCTGGACGAGCCATCGTCGTCGTGTTCCTCGCGCTGGGCGTGCTCGCGGCCACGACAATCGCGCGTCTTGAGATCGAACGGCGATGGCGGGTGGTGTTCGCGGCCGTTGCCTTGATGTTCATGGATCTCGTGCCAGCACCGTTCCCGCTGACCCGGATCGACAGTCCTCCCCTCTACGAAGCGCTGCGCGATGCGGGGGCGCCAGGAGCGGTCTGCGAACTGCCGCTGGGAGTCCGCGACGGTCTCTCGCAGCTCGGGGCATTCGACGACCGCGTGCTCGTGCATCAAATGGTGCACGGACGCTCGATCGTCGGGGGATCCGCGTCACGTGTCCCCGCATCCATCATCGGACGATACCAAGAAACCCCGGTGATCCGATCCTTGCTTGCGCTCTCCGGTGGGGGGGCGGTGGACCCGCTCGACAGCGCGCTCACCCAACAAGACGCCGCAGCGGCGTTGCGCGCGTTGGGCATCGGCTACTTCGTCGTCAATCGCGCGGCATCTCCCGGGGCGCTCACGCGCTACCTGGACACGGCGCTGCCGATTGCGTTGCTGAAGAAGGACGGAGAGCTCGAGCTCTATGCGCTCCGCGCGCGCGACTCGACGCCCGCTCCGTGACCCTGCCCTGCCTACCCCTGTAAACAACTACACTCCGAATGCCCGCTCCGGACGCATCACCAGGTTCTCGATGAAGAACTCCATCATGCGTTGCGTGTTCACGCCGGAGTGCCCGACGTCTGGTCCCACCTGCACCTCGAAGCTCTTTCCGGCCGCCTGGAGCGCCTTGATCAACTGCATCGAGTTATTCGGGTGGACGTTATTGTCGGCGGTGGCGTAGTACAAGAGCAGCCGGCCCTTGAGGTCCTGGGCCAGGCTCATCACGTTGCCGGCCTCGTAACCCTCTTTGTTCTCCTGCGGAATCCACATGTAGCGCTCGGTGTAGATCGAGTCGTAGTGATACCAGCTCGTCGGCGGAGACGAGGCCGACGCCGCAGCGACGACATCAGGATGCCGCAGCATCATCGTCACGGCTGCATAGCCGCCGTAGGACGTGCCGTACATGCCGACGCGATTCTTGTCGAAGTACGGCCTCGGCCAGAGCGACTTGATGCCCTCCGCCATGTCGTCCACCTCGGTCACGCCGAGCTTCAGATAGATCGCGTCGAGCACCTTCCGCCCCATGCCGGGCGCGGCCCGCGATGAGAGGCGCACCACGAGAAATCCATATTCCGCCATCGTGTTCGGCGGCACGAAGTTCTCCGTCGGAACATTGCCGCTTGACGCCGGACCACCGTACACGCTCACGAGCGTCGGCCACTTCTTCAGGGGATCGAAGTTCGACGGGAAGCTGATCTGACCGAAAAGCCTCGTCTTGCCGTCAGCGGCCAGATAGGTGAACTGCTCCGCTCGACCCAGACCAAGCGCATCGAGTTTGGCGGTATCGCTCTTCAACACCTCCGCGAGTATCTCTCCTCCATCCGGAGCGACATCGATGCGCACCAGCTGTGTCACGGGCGCGCGGTCGTGCGTCTGATAGGTGTCCACGAAGGACCGGTTGTCTGGTGAGATACCGCAACTGCGTCCGACCGAAGCGGTCGACCCAGAATCACCGGCATCACCCGCATCGCTCTTCAGACAGGCACTCACGCTGTGATTGAACCGAGGGTCGGTGAGACGGACATCGCCCCTGCCATCGAGTCCGACGCGGTGCAGCTGGCTCTTCATGTAGTTGTCGCCATCGCGCGCCATGTAGAACAGCAGGCCGGCCGGTTCGTCGACCTTGACGATCGCGCCGGACTCGAACGTCGTATGGCTCGTGATTGGATTGCGCAGCCGCCCGCTGGTGTCGTAGAGGTAGTAGTTGGTCCAACCGTTCCGGTTCGACCCCCAGATAAATCGCTTCTTATCTGCAAGCCAGACGAGAACCGGATGGTTGTCTACCCACCCTGTCAGCCACTCTTCCCGAATCACCACGCGGCAGTTCGCGCTTGATGGCGAGCACGCCACGAACTCCAGGATTTGCTGGCGTCGGTTTGTGCGGTTCATCAAGAGTTCGGTGCCATCCGGCGACCAGCGCACGTCGTATACGTAGTGGCCGACCACGTTGTTGTCGAAGGGCTGGCCGTCGCGGACGTCGATCCTCGTCGACTTCCGTTGAGCGACGTCGAACACGAAGACGTCGGCCACCGGATTTGACGTGCCCGGCTTGGGATACGCTTCCGCGTCCACGACCGTCTGTATGGAGGTCTGATTCATGGCGATGAAGAAATCGGCGACCTGGCTCTCGTCGAAACGGTAGTAGCCCACCTTCGAGCTGTCCGGCGCCCACCAGATGGCCGTCGTCTGATCGAGCTCTTCTCCGTAGACCCAGCTGCCGGAGCCGTTCTTGACCCGGCCGGCGACGCTGCCATCAGTCGTCACCTGCATTTCGCCCGAGCCGTCCGCGTTCGCGACCCAGAAGTTGCGCGCCCGGTAGAAGGCCTTCAGCGCTCCGTTCGGCGAAAGCGCGCATTCGTTCTGCCGCCCGCGTGCTGGTCCACCCTCCGGACAGCCGTTCATGGGCCTCACAGGCATCTCGCCCTGTTCCTGCTCGAGACCTCCGCGCGCCGCGGGCGGCGCACCGCCCCGACGGACCGCCGGCGCGGCGTCCGCCGGCGCCGACGCTGCCGGGGCCGCCTCCTCGACGGACTGCCTGGCGGCCAGGTCGAAGCGATACCGCTTGCCGCGTGCGTTGTACGTGAACGAGGCCCCGTCGACGGCCCACTGGACGCCCTGAGCGGCGCCCGAGACGAAGGCCCCCTGCAGCTGCGCCTGCATCTTCGTGTACTGGTCGAAACCAGGCATCAGTTTCAGACGGTCTTGCGCGCCTATCCGCAAGGCGCTCGTAACCAACAGGAAGGCCAAAAGAGCCGTGTGCCTGGGTCGGTCGCTCGCGATCCTCACGTATCGATCTTGCGCCAGCTCTTCAGGCCGGGCAAGCGAGAAGTCGGCGCCCCTGGCGAGAGCTCTCAGACGCCGTGCGAGCACAATCACGCCCGTAAACCACACGGCCATAGAACCCCGCTGAAGGAGTCGCCCCTGCGCATCGTAGCAGCGCACAGTGATTTCAACCGCTTTTTGCAGGGCCCGGCCGAAGACCAGGTACACGTTGGGATAGAATCCGACCCGCGACGACAAGGGGAGTTAGACCGATGAACACAGTCACCTGATGCTTTGCGCACACACCTGGTCCGGGTCCTGGATTGGGAAGAGGCCCATGCGGGCTTCGATGCAGCCGTCGACGGTATTCCGGCCGACAAACGCGGAGCGCACGCTCCTGGTTTCGAGCACTCCCCATGGCAGCTGCTCGAACACATGCGCCTTGCCCAAAAAGATCTGCTCGACTTCTGTCTCAATCACCGATACGTCCACACGCTCAAGTGGCCGGACGATTATTGGCCGAGTCCCGCCCCAAAGAGCGCGGTGGACTGGACCAACAGCGTCGCCGATTTCAAAGCGCATCGCGAGACGCTGAAACAGCTCGCGGCCGACACCACCGTGGATCTATTCGCGACCGTGCCGACAGGGAAAGGCGACCAGACGTATCTGCGGTCGATCCTGCTCGTTGTGGATCACAACGCATATCATCTTGGACAGCTCGTCGCCGTCCGCCGCGCGCTCGGCATCTGGAAGTGAACCGCGGCGCTTGCCTCTCGCTCCTAACCTTATCCATATCAAGTGCATCAGCTTGCGCCAACGCCGGTGTCATTTCACAATACGCGCTTGTCGTTTGATATGGGAGGAGGTTCAGATGTCGAAAGCGAAGAGTGCAATTCCCGAGGGGTTCCATACAGTGACACCCCAGCTCACCCTCGACAGAGCCGCCGAGGCCATCGAGTGGTACAAGGAGGCATTTGGCGCGAAGGAAAACGGGCGCGCGGTTGGTCCAGATGGGAAGATCATGCATGCCGAACTGCGGATCGGCAATTCGCCCATAATGGTGAACGACGACATGATGGGAGGACCGAAGTCCGCTCCCAATTCACGATCTGCGTTCTGGATTTACGTGGAGGATGTCGACACGCTGTATCATCGCGCCGTGTCGGCGGGCGCGAAAGTGGCGCCGGGCCCCATGGGGGCGCTGGCGGATCAGTTCTGGGGCGATCGCACCGGGACATTGATCGATCCGCAGGGCTTCCAGTGGACACTCGCGACGCATAAGGAGGATCTGACGCCTGAGGAGATGGACACGCGGCAGGCGGAATGGATGAAGAGCTTCGCACCGCAGCCGACACACAGGTAGGCATCGCCAAATCGGACTGCCGCTCGCGTCTGGCAGTCGCGCGTCACCAGCTCACCGCTCACCACGAAGCCGCGAGGATCACGATCGATTCTCATTGAAACGCGTCGTGTTCCTCGTCCTTCGTGATGAGCGGCCGATCCATGCCGTACGTTCGTCATCTGGCACGTCCATGTTCATCATCGAACTCACCTACAAGGCCAGCCTCGCGCACATCGATGCGAACATGGCCGCATACTTCAAGCCTTCCCTGCCGAGTGCGTGAGTCTTCAGCGGTAGTACAATCGCCGCAGATCCCATGAAAAAACACCTATCAACCGTCGACGGCGAGCTGCCGCGCCGGGCAGTGATTGCAAGCCTCGTCGGTATCACCGCAGCCATGCTCATGGCGGCGCTCGATGCCACCATCGTCGGCACCGCGATGCCGCGTATCATCGCGGACCTTCACGGTTTCGAACACTACACCGCCGTCACCACGGTCTACCTGCTCGCCTCGACGGTCGTCGTCCCGCTCGCGGGGAAGCTGTCCGATCTGTACGGTCGCAAGCCGTTTCTCCTCGCCGGCGTCGCAGTCTTCGGCGTCGGCAGCGTACTGTGCGGCGTGGCGCAGAGTATGACGCAGCTGGTCCTGTTTCGCGGTATCCAGGGCCTCGGTGGAGGTATTGCGCAGGGCATGGCGTTTACGACGATTGCCGATCTGTTTCCGCCGGCTCGGCGCGGACGCGTCGCCGGGATCATGGGATCGGTCTTCGGCCTCGCGAGCGTCGCGGGCCCCGCGATCGGCGGGTTCCTGACCGATGGTCCTGGGTGGCGCTGGTGCTTCTACGTGAACATACCTGTGGGGATCGCCGCGTTCATCGTCCTGCTGCTCGAATTCCCTCACGTCGTGACGAGTCGGAAGGAGCGACCGTCGATCGACTGGCTCGGTGCGTCGGCACTCGTGCTGGCCGTCGTGCCGGTCTTGCTGGCGCTCTCATGGGGAGGCCGGGAGTACGCGTGGAACTCGGCGGCTATCGTGTCGTTGTTCGCATTCGGCTTCGCGATGCTGGCCGTGTTCCTCCGCGTCGAAGCTCGCGCCAAGGAAGCGATCATTCCTCCCACGATGTTCAGGAACCGCGTCATCTGGACATCGGCCGTCGCTGCGACCGCCGTGGCGATGGCGATGTTCGGCACGACGCTGTTCATCCCGCTGTTCATTCAAAGCGTGATCGGAACGTCCGCCACTCGCAGCGGGGCCGTGCTGACACCGATGATGATCACGTTGATCGCCGCGAGCATCACGGCCGGACAACTGGTGTCCAGGTTCGGCAAGTACAGAATGATTGCCATCGTCGGCACGGCAACGACTGCGGTCGGCATGTTCCTCCTCGCGCGGATGGACGTCTCGACCACGTACGCCACCGTGCTTCGCAACATGATGGTCATCGGCGCCGGGCTGGGACTGACGATGCCGATTTTCACGCTGTCGGTTCAGAACGCCGTCGATATCAGACAGGTCGGTGTCGCGACCTCGTCCGTGCAGTTCCTTCGGACGATGGGTGGATCCATAGGTGCGGCGATTTTCGGCGCGGTGCTCTCGAATCGATTCGCGCCGGCATTCTTGCGTGCGTTGCCGCCTGACGCGGCGCGCGCGCTGCCTCCAGGCACCCTGGCGACCTTGGGAAATCCACAGACGCTGATGAATCCGGCCGTCATGGCTCGAATGAATGCGACACCTGCGGCGGCCCCGATTCTCGCGGCTCTCAAACGCGCGCTCGCCGGGTCGCTCCACGACGTGTTTCTGATGGGCACTTTCGTCGTCCTCGTCGCGCTTGCCGTGACCTGCATGCTCATCGACCTGCCCTTGCGCACCACGAACCGGGTGACCGCGTCGGACCAGGACGGGGCGCTGGAGCCGGTCCCGCAGTTCGAACTGTAAGTGTCCCATGCGATTGGCGGAGGTCTGGCAAGGGTCGCGAGGTGTCGGCCCTTGCCCTGAGGCCCTTCCGGGTGCAGAATCACGCCAACAGGGAGGCATGACGATGATCCGATTCGGCGCGCATCAGGAACGATACCGGGGACGGTTGTCGATTGCGATTGGCAGTTGCGCCCTTGTCGGAACCATGGCCTATGTCGCCCTTGCGGCGGTCTCCGACTGGAAGGCCCCGCCGACCAAGGACTTTCCCCTCGCGGGCGGCAATTACTTCAACCAGCGCTACTCGGCGCTCGCCCAGATCAACCCCTCGAACGTCAAGACCCTTGGCGGCGCGTGGGTGGTTCGTCTGGAATCGGAGCTTCGCGGAGGCCAGCTCGGCAACCTCGACGCCACACCCATCGTCGTGGACGGCGTCATGTATGTGACCACCGGTCTTCGAAACGTGCTCGCGATCAACGCCAAGACCGGAACCGTCAAGTGGCGCTATCGCCCGGACCCGTCGATCGTGGGCGCCAATAAGGGCGTCGCGGTCGCAAACGGCAAGGTGATCTTCGGCCGGCGCGATAATCACCTGATCGCGCTCGATCAGGAAACCGGAGCGGTCGCGTGGGATACCTTGCTGACTCCGCAGCGCGCGGCCTATACATCAGCCGCCCCCGTCTACTACGACGGACGTGTGTTCATTGGCACGGCCGGCGGCGACGTCGGCGCACGGGGGCAGGTGGGTGCCTATGACGTAGCGACCGGCAAGGAGATCTGGAAGTTCCACACGATCCCCGGCCCAGGCGAACGCTTTGCGAACACCTGGGAAGGCGAGTCCTACAAGTACGGCGGGGCCGGTGTGTGGAATCACGTCGCCGTTGATTCCGAGCTGGGCATGATCTACATGGGAACCGGCAACGCCGGGCCGGATACGTATGGGCCGCTCCGCGGTGGGGACAACCTATTTACGGCCTCGGTCCTGGCGCTCGACCTGAAGACCGGTGCGTACAAGTGGCACTTCCAGGAAGTCCACCACGACCTCTGGGACTACGATGCGGCCTCACCGCCCGTTCTGGCAGACCTCACCGTCCGCGGGCAACGTCGGCAGGTCTTGATGCACCCGGGAAAGACGGGCTGGCTCTACATCCTGGACCGCACGAATGGGAAACCGATCCTCGGCATCGAAGAGAAGCCGGTGCCTCAAGAATCGCGGATGAAGACCGCGCGGACGCAGCCGTATCCGGTCGGCGATCGGTTCGTTCCGTTGTGTGCGGAGCCGCTCAAAGACTACGAGCACGGCTGTCTCTTCCAGTCGTACTGGGCGACGCCCATCCTGATCTTCCCGGGCAGTTCCGGTGGTAACGCGTGGGCGCCGATGACGTTCAACCCCACCACCAATCTGGCGTACATCCCGGCCAACGTCATGAGCACGCTGTACGCTGCGAAACACGAACTGTTCGACGAAGCAACCGGGCACTTCAAGAAGGTTGGCGGCGGAGAGGGGTTCTTTCGACCAGCCGGAGCGCAGCGATCGGGCACACTGACTGCGATAGATCCGACGACGAATAAGATTGTCTGGCAGCAAAAAACCAAGTGGCCGTTGGGGACCGGTGGCGGTCTCTTGAGCACGGCGGGCGGGCTGATTTTCCACGGCGAGCCGGATGGCCATCTGGTGGCTCGCGACATCAGAAACGGTGCGGAGTTGTGGAAGTTTCAGACCGGCGCGGGTGCGAATGCACCAGCATCCACCTTCGAAGTCGACGGCGAGCAGTATGTCGCGATCATGTCGGGCGGTAACCGGCTGCTGCTCTCTCAGCCCGGCGATTTTCTCTGGGCGCTCAAGCTGGGGGGCACCGTGCCGCCCTCGCCAGCCCCGCGGGAACCGCCCCTGATTCACCCGGAGTCGGCACCGCCACCACAGATTGGGCGATAGTCGGACGAACGCATGAACCGGATCCGTTGACCCGGCACCGGACTAGGAAGAGGGTTCTATTCGGCTTGATGCTCGCCTTCGATGGAGCGGCAGCGCTCGACAACGAAACCGGTCTTGTGTCGGACCGAACTCATGCGGCCAGTAACAGCAGTGGGGCAATCCTCCCCATTCAAGTCGGAATTGCTGTCGGTCGCCGATGCGGCGAACACCCGCAGCGTGGGGCATTCCCCTTGAGGGGGTTGCCTGCCAGGCGCTATAATTCCGCTGATGGCCAGCATGGCATGACGCTCGCAGCCATGGACAGACTGACCGCAAGTCAACGATTCGCGAGCGAGGTGAAGTCATGAGGACACGACGTTTCGTCAGTGTACTGGGGTTCGCGGGTGCATGCCTTCTGGTCGGATCCGGATCGTTATCGGCGCACCACGCATTCTCAGCCGAGTTCGATGCCAACAAACCGGTCCAGCTGAGAGGGACCGTGGCAAAGGTGGAGTGGATCAATCCGCACTCGTGGATTCACATCGACGTGAAGAGCCCGGATGGGAAAGTCGAACGTTGGATGGTCGAAGGCGGCAATCCCACCGTCCTGTTGCGGCGCGGCATCAACAAAGACTCATTGCCCATCGGCACCGAAATCCTCGTTGACGGGTATCGTGCCAAGGGTAACCCAACGCGAGCGAACGGACGTGACATCACCTTCCCGGATGGCCGGAAGCTCTTCATGGGCTCATCGGGCACCGGTGCCCCGGCCGATGGACGCGACCCCACGGAGAAGAAGTAGCGCTGCCTTTTTTTGCGCCGGTCGCCGGTCAGGCGACCGGCGACGGACCGAGACAGCCCGCGAGCCCACCGCAGCACCGCCAATTTCCAGTTTGCCGAACGGGTCGGGCGGACTAAGACGCGCGCAGGCGGTTCGTTGTTCGCCGCTTGAAGTCGGCGTCGGTTCCCTCAGACTCGCTCCGCGATGCGGGCAGGGCGGCCGTGACGCGTTCGCGCTCATGCCAACGGGCAGAGCGGTATCGCGCGAACACCGCCCGGTCCTCCTCCATCCCGAGTGCCGATCGCAGGGTGCTGCCGGTGAATGTGTGGGCAAGCATCCGGCGAGCGTGTCTCAGCACGAACCACGGGCTGTGCGCGAGCGCCGCCGGGAAGTGCTTCACCTTCATCCATCGTTCCGCACGCCATCGCATGAACTCGATATCGTCGGCGTCCAAATGCTCGCTGCGCACGACCGCCGTCGTCCCGTCGTAGCGCCTTACATCGTCGCTCACGATGAGACCGCGGGCACGAAAGTCTGCCGTCATCGGCGTCCCTGGATAGGGCGTGGGATGTTGAATGTACGGCCAGTCCACGTAGCGCTCGGCGAACTCGAGATTCGCGCGGATGGATTCGCGCGTGTCGTCCGGGTTCCCGACGATCAGGCCACCGACCACATACATGTTGTGGCGATGGAGGTAGTCGATGGCCTGTATCGTCGCGTTGCCGACGCTTCGACCGCGCTCGCGCCAGACGTTCTTGGCGCGCGCCCGAAGGAACGTCAGATCCTCATCCAGGATGTTCTCGATTCCCAGGAATACGTAGCGGAAGCCCGCCCGCCGCATGAGCGGCGCAAGCCGCTCGCCGTGGAGCGCTATGGGCGCCGTCATCGCCTGGACGATGTAGTCGGCATCGGCGAACCCCGCATCGATGATCGCGCCGCACAGCGCCTCGAATCTCGACACATCAAGCGTGATGTTGTCGTCGACGAGAAAGATCGCGTGGGCGCCGTTTGTCCGCGCGCTGGCGATGTCGGCCAGGACCCGCTCGATCGGGTAGGGATGAAAGTTGCGGCCGCGCATCTCGATGATCGAGCAGAAGCTGCAATCGTAGGTACAACCGCGCGACGTTTCGACGACGTCGACCGTCCGTCCGAGCAGCGTATAACCGCCCCACACGCGGGCTTCGCGTCTGGGCAGCCTCAAGGGATTCGATGCGAGTCGCATGACCTGTCGCGCCGGCGTCCGGACGAAGCCGTCGCGCGTGCGAAACGTCAAGCCGCGAATGCTTGAACAATCGCCATCCGATTCCAAGGCCCGGAGCAGGGCGCTGAATGTCTCCTCTCCTTCGCCGCGAACGATGAAATCGATGTCCGGACAGTCTTCGTACATCGCGGGCGCCAGACTCGGGTCGTACCCACCCACGACGACGCGGGCCTCCGGACGCAGTTCGTGGATGAAACGCGCCACCCGCAATGCGGTGGCGCGCTGGAAGGTCATGACCGAGAGGCCGACGACATCGGGCTGCCGCTCACGAACAAGCCGCGCGATGGCGTCGCGAACAGACGACTGAACAAGAATCAGGTCGGCGATCGCGACATTGTGGTGAGCGTCGACATTCCCCGCGAGCGACGCCAGCGCACCATTCGGCATCCGGATCGCCATCGGCGGCATGTGCTCGAACGCATCTGGCATCGACAGGAGCAGGATGTTCATACGGTTGGGTGTCAGGGTACTTGAATCGGCATCCAATGCAAGCTGATGCGCGAGCGTTCCAGGTTTGCCGCCCACGCTGGCCCCAACTTGCGGGCCACGCTACTCTACGGCGTGTGGATCGTAGCGGATCTGATGACATTTCGTCTCGCACGGTGATCGCCGATCGCGGCGATGCTGGAACGCGGCTCGATCTCGTACTCCGGCGTCGCTTGACGGATATCCACTCCGCGACGCGCACGCGGGTCCAGGCGTGGATTGAGGACGGACGCGTGACGGTCAACGGCACACTGGTCCGCCGCGTCGCGGCACGAACCGCGCATGGCGACACCATCGTCGTGATGCTTCCAAGGCGGACGCTACGGCATGTGATGGGCGCCGAGGAGGTACACCTCGAGGTGCTCTACGAGGACGATCACCTGCTCGCGATCAACAAACCAGCGGGCATCGTCGTACACCCCACGCACCGGAACATCTCGGGCACATTGATGAACGCGCTCCTCTGGCGCGCCAAGGCATGGCCACGCCCCCAACGACCGTCGCTCGTCGGTCGACTCGACAAGCTCACGTCAGGCATCGTCATTGTCGCCAAGACGGCGGCGGTCCATGGCGCGCTGCAGCGGGAACTGATGTCGACGAGTGGCGAAAAGGACTATCTGGCGGTGGTGTACGGACGCGTGAAGGTCCGGCGCGGGGAGATCGCTCTCGTGCCTCGCGCGCGATCGGACCGATCGCCGGAAGGTCGTCGCCTCGGACACGGCGGGTGCGCGTAGCCTGACGCGATTCGAGCGCCTTGCGCGCGTTCCCGCGCCGCGCGCTGGGCTGTCACTCCTCCGCTGCCACCTCGTCACCGGCCGCACGCACCAGATCCGCGTGCACCTTGCGGCACGAGGATGGCCACTCGTCGGCGATCGCACATACGGCGAACCGCGCTGGCCGCACATCGAAGATCTGACACTTGCGGCCACGCTTCGCGCATTCCCCCGCCAGGCGCTGCACGCCTGGCGCGTCGAGTTCACGCATCCGTTCACCGGACGCCGACTGCTTCTCGAAGCGCCCGTACCGACGGATCTGGCAGAGTTGATGAACGCGACAGGGCTGATGGTCGCGGCCGACGCTGCAGCAATCCGGCAAGGCTATTGATGGAGGAACGCATGCGCTACGTCCGAGTGGCACACCGTCGTCTTCTTCCCGTTCTTTCCGCAGCGCTCGCCATGTTCAGCAGCTGTTCACCCGCCTCGACGGCCACGGGATCTACGCCGATCAAAGGCTCGTCGCAGACGGTCACCGTTACCGGTGAGTACCAGCCCGTCGCCATCGACCGGATCGATCGCCTCGGCATGGAACACGGCAAATTGGTGCTGTACGGCTCCCCAGCCAACGTCATCGTCGATCTGCCGCCAGGCGCTGGTCAGACGAAGGCGAACCAACAGTGGGCCCTCGTCACCGAAGGCGAGGCCAACGGCACACGAACACTGACCTTCACGCATGAGCAGTCGCTCGACGACTTCACAATCAGCCTGCCAGCCGGTGATGCCGAACTCCGCTACGGCACGTTGTCCGGAAAGACTGGCGATGACGTCGTGGTGTTTGCCTGGGGCCGGGATTCGCGGTCCTATTGGGGCTTCGTCACGATAACGCGTCCACGGTCAAGTGTCGCGCATCCCTGAGCACGTCTGAGCGTCTGCCCCAAGAGAGTTGGGCGATCTTCAGATCGGCACGGCGTTCCGTGCGCTGTTCTCACGACGCATCGAGCCGCCTGACGCTGCGGCTCACCGGAGCCACAATTCAACTCCCGGTGCCGCCTCTCACCCGCCCGACCGAAGGCGGTTCGCAGGAAGGACTCTCGCTATGGCTTTAGCAGCGTGCCCTCGATGTCCGTGAGCACGATCGGCGCAATGCCGGTCGACTTCAGGGGTCCCTCGATGCTCGCCCGATCACCGACAATGACAATCGTCAGGTGGTCCAGATCGATGTACTGCTTCGCCACCCGCACGACATCTTCTTTTGTGACGGCCGCAATCCTGTCACCATACCGCTGGTAATAGTCGTCTGGGAGATTCTGCACCCACAGAGTTGTGAGAGCGCTGTTCGTGCCCTGCACTGACGCGAAGCTTCCGGGCAGCCGCTGAACGAGCGCGTCCTTCGCCGTCACCAGTTCCTCGTCCCTAATCGGCCGACTGCCTGTCATCCCACGCAGCTCTTTCATGAACTCCACGAGCGCCGCGTCCGACTTCGCAGAGACCACGTCGCCTCCCCCACGAAACGCTCCCGGTCCTTTGCCGTATGCAAAGCTGGAATTCACGCCGTAGCTGTATCCCTTGTCTTCGCGAATGTTCGCGTTGAGCCGCGATTGGAACAGGCCGCCGAGGATCGTGTTCATCACCTGCAGTGCGAAGAAGTCTGGGGTGCTGCGCGGCGGGCCCGGGTTGCCGATGGCGAAGGTCGACTGCGCGGCGCCGGGCTTGTCCACCAGATAGATCGTCGCCGCGCGCGGCAGTGGCAGCGGCGGGTACGAAAACACCGGCCTGGCGCCGCCCCGAGGCCATGCGGCCAGAGCGCGGTCAATCGTGGCCGTCACCACGGACCGATCGATGTCGCCGACGACGGTCACGAGCGCGCGTCCTGGCTGGAAATATGCCTTGTGGAACGCGAGGACATCGGCGCGAGTGACTGCCTTGATCGATGCCTCGGTGGCGGACTGTCCAAAGGGATGCGCGGCGCCGTACAGCAGACGGGGAAACACGCGGTTCGCGATCGACTCGGGCCGCGCTTTGGCCTGCTCCAGTGCGACCAGCCGCTGCGCTCGCAGGCGATCGAGCGCCTCTGTCGGGAAGGTCGAGTTGACCAGCACATTGGCGAGGATGTCGAGCGTCTGCCCAAACTTGGCGGCCGTCGACTCAAAGCCGATCGAACCGCTCTCACCTCCCACATTGATGCCAATGTTGGTCCCGAGCAGTTGCAGCGCATTCGACAACGCCTCGCCGTCGCGCGTCGTGGTGCCCTCGCTCATCATGTCGGCCGTGAGGCTCCCGACGCCCCTGAGCTCGGCGGTTTCGAACTGATGCGCGCCGCCAAGGAACGTAATGGTGAAGGACACCAGTGGCAGATTGTGTCTCTCCGACACGATCAGATCGGCGCCACTCGCGAGCGTCGAGCGCGTCCACGAGGGGACAATCAGGACGGGCGGCTTGCCAGGAGGCGGAACCTTGTTCCGATCGAGAACCTGCTGCGCGACAACTGAAGCCGTGAGCGCCAGCGCCACCATCGCATGACAGAGGACCTTCATTGACCCGCCTCCGTCGACAACGTCGTGCCGACAGCCGCCTTGCGGCTTTCCGTCGGTTTGGACGCAAGATCCAGTTTGCCCATCGGCACGACGCTCAGGACGACACGGCCGCGCGTCAGGTATTGGTTGGCGACGCGTTTGACGTCGGCTGGCGTCACGGCGAGCAGCTTCTGGTACTCGACCGCGAAGTAGCCGGCGCTGTTGTGGAACCCGGCGCCATTCGCCAGCGTCGATGCCTTTCCAAGGTTCGACTGCAGACGGTTCAGGAAATTGCGCTCGAGACCTGCCGACGCTCGTTGGATTTCTTCCAGCGTCGGCCCTTCGGCCCTCAACCGCTCGAGAATGGCGTCGGTGACTGCCTCGAGTTCAGTGAGCGAATGTCCGGGCCTTGGAGTGATCGTAATAACGAACTCGCCGACATCCTCGTTGGAGCTCTGTCTCGTCCCGACCGACGCCGCAGACTGCTGGTCATAGACCAGTGCTTTGGTGAGACGGGCCGTGCGCGGCCCCGCAGTGACAGCGTCGAGCATCTGCAGCGCAAACCGATCGTCGTTCTTCTCGCCAACGGTCGGCCACTGGATGTACAACCGCGGCACCTGGACGCGGTCCTCGTAGACCAGCCGCTGCTCTCGGTCGAGCGACACAGGACCTTCAGTCGGACGCGTGATGGGCCTGCCACGCGGAATGTCTCCGAAGTACTTGGTCACCCACGCCTTTGCCTGAGCGATGTCGAAGTCGCCGACGATCGCGAGGACCGCGTTGTTCGGCGCGTAATAGAGCCGGAAGAAACTCTTCACATCCTCTTCTGACGCGGCCGACAGATCTTCCATGCTGCCGATGACACTCCATGAATACGGATGCGATGGCGGGTACGTCGCCTTGGACAGGATTTCGAATGCCCGTCCGTACGGCTGGTTGTCCACGCGCTGCCGCCGCTCGTTCTTCACGATGTCTCGCTGTGCGTTCAGCTTGGCGACGTCGAGCGTTTCGAGCAGGAATCCCATGCGATCCGACTCGAGCCAGATCAAATCCTCGAGATAGTTTGACGGCGCGGTCTCATAGTAGGTCGTCCGATCGTTCGACGTCGTGCCGTTGTTCGAACCGCCGACGCCTGACGTGAGCTTGTCGTGCAGTCCATAGGGGACGTGACCGGAGCCGGTGAACATCACGTGCTCGAAGAGGTGTGCGAAACCGGTGCGGCCCGGCTGCTCGTTCTTCGAGCCGACGTGATACCAGGCCTGCACGGCCACAGTCGGCGTGGCATGGTCCGGCGCAAGCACGACGGTTAGTCCATTTGCCAGCGTATAGGTTTCGAACGGAAGCTTGATTCCGTTCGCGGCCGCTGGCGCTTGCGCCCTGCTCGCATCCGATTGTGCGGCCTCGGTTGCAGGCCCGAGCTTCAGCTCGGCCGCCGACAGCCTCTTCGTCGGCCCGAGCTCCAGTTCGGGCATGACGGCGCGCACCACCAGGAGAGACAGCGCCAGCATGGCCGCACACCTGGCAAGAATCAACACGGAGCCATCCTTATCAAGAAGTGCCTGGTCTGAGTGTAACGCGCGGCACCCTGCGAACGTCAGATCCTGGCGAAGACGGCCTTCGTTCGCAACGGTCCTTGTCTTGCCTTCGCAAGGCCGTACTCGCGATCGGAACGATGGCGACTGCAGTGGTGTTGCGTCAACGTGCGATCGTCCTAGTGGGTCATCGGATCATTGGATCATCAGGCCATTGATTTCGTCACTGAATGACCCAATGATTCAGTGATTCGATGGCCCAATTCCCGGTCCGCCCCGACGTCATCGACGTCACCATTGTCGGCGCCGGTGCGGCCGGACTCGCGACCGCGATTTTCATCACACGCGCAAACCCCAGGCTCCACGTCCGCCTGCTCGAGGGCGCCAAGAAACCCGGCGCGAAGATCCTCGTGAGCGGCGGCGCACGCTGCAACGTTACCAATCGCATTGTCTCCGAGCAGGACTTCTGGGGCGGGCGTCGGTCGATCATCCGGCGTGTGCTGCGCGGGCTGACCGTCAGCGACACCATTCGGTTCTTCCGCGAGCTTGGAGTGCCGCTCCACGAAGAAGAGGACGGCAAGATCTTTCCCGACAGCGGCCGTTCGCGCGACGTCCTCGCCGCGCTCCTTCACGGCGTGGAGACAGCCGGCACGGAGCTCCTGGCGGACTGTCGCGTGCTGGCGATTGAGCGCACGCCGAGCGGCTTTCGCGTCGCCACCTCGCGGGGCACGATGGAAAGCCGATTCGTCGTCCTCGCCACAGGTGGCCGTTCGTTGCCCAAAAGTGGAAGCGACGGCGCGGGACTGGAATTCGCCAGAAGTCTCGGGCACACCATTGTTCCCACCACACCAGCCCTGGTCCCCCTCGTGCTCGACGACACGTCCAGCGCCGCCATCAATCGCACGCTGGCCGGTGTCACCCACGATGCCGAACTGGCGGTCTGGATCGATGGGCGCGTCACGACGCGGCTGTGCGGGTCGCTGCTGTGGACGCACGTCGGCATCAGCGGTCCGGTGGCGCTCAACGCGTCGCGTCACTGGTTGCGGGCCGGAGCTGAAGGGCGTCCCGTTCGTCTCACGCTGAGCTTTTGTCCAGGAGGAACATTCGAGACGCAGCACGCGCTCTGGTCGGCCATGGTGGCCGCGCGTTCGAAGCTCTCGCTCGTGACCGCGCTGTCGGGCATTGTGCCCACGTCGGTCGCCGCGGTCCTCCTCGATCGACTGCAGATCGATCGGACGCGTCCGCTCATGCAGATCACGCGCGACGAGCGGCGCCGCGTGGTTCGCGCGATCACCGAATGGCCTCTGCCTGTCACGAGCTGCCGAGGCTACACCTTCGCTGAAGCGACGGCGGGTGGGGTTGCGCTCGACGAAGTGGATTCGGCATCGATGGAGTCTCGCGTGAGCAGGGGCCTGTACCTGGTGGGTGAAATGCTCGATGTGGATGGGAGGATTGGCGGGTTCAATTTCCAGTGGGCCTGGTCGACCGCCTTTCTCGCTGGTCGCGCGTTCGCGCTCCCGAGGTGATGTCCAATCGTGTCAGGCGGTCTCTTCGAGCTTGGCAGTAAGCGTACGCTCGCCGGGATCGCCGATTCCGTGGCTCCCGATGAACGCGTCGACCGCCCGCTCGTCCGCCTCGGTGAATTTCACGCCGGCGCGATACCGCGCGTCCGTCCTGCCTGTGGCCTGTTCGAACTGCGCCCACACCACGCGGCCCTTCAAGACGAGATCGCCATTCTCGGCGGGCAGGGTCAGTCGTACGACACGCTTGGGCCGCATGGCAACCGGTGAGAGCACCTGGGCACCGAGCGGTGACAGATCGACAAGGACGCTGGAGGTACCTTCCAGCGTGATTTCGACCTCCTTCTTCATGGCGGCACGTCGGACCTGGCGGGAGGGCGAGTACGAGCTTGGCCGGATGTCCAGATGCGAGCCGGCGCCGAGCCGATCGACCTCGGCCTGACCGTCGGGCGACGAGGCCGCTCCGCCGCGGCGTTTGACGGTCAGTCGGCGGTTGGCGTGATCGATGAGAATCTCGGCAATCTTGCAGCCGACCGCCAGAGATGAGGCGGAGGCTTCTTCTGCGTGCTCGGCGTAGGCGAGGGCGATGACGCGGCCGTTCGCGAACACAGGCAGCGCCAGCGCCGTGGCGACCGGGCTCCCGAGCACACCGACGGCGGGATCGCCGGCGTTCCCGGCAACGGTGGAGAGCTTGCGATCGGCAAGCGTGCGCGTGAGAAGAGAGTCGATGGTACGGGGAATCTCGATGTTGCCGATATCGGCGGCCGAGCCCAGCCCGCTGCCCCTCCATCCTTTGAAGCTCGATGGCCCGACCAGGAACACGGCGGCTCTGGCAAAGTGACGTCCGAGCTGTTCGATGAGCGTTTCGAGGATTTCGCTCGCGCTGATGGCAACGTCGATCGATTCGAGGGCCGTGCCGACGTGGTCGAGCAGTAACAAGCCCGAATCCCCGCTCACCGCCTGTGCCTGCGGTATCACCGGCACCGCCGCGCCCGGAGTTGTCAATGCATCCTCGAGCAGGCGAAGCTGCTCCGTCGACGCTTCGAGCGCCTGACGCCGCCCCTCAGCGTCGGCCTTGGCAAGCCTTGCTTCCTGTTTCGCCAGGCCGGCCTCTTGCCGGCTGGCGGCGAGGGCCTCGGACAGCTCTTGAACTCGTCGGCCTTCCGCGGTCGCGCGGGCGATGGCCTCGTCGCGTGCGAGCAGCAGGCCCGTGGATTCTTGTTCCAACGCCTGGACGCGCGCCTGCGCATCCTTGAGGCTGGTGGCCTGGGCGGCAACCTGGGCCTGCGCAGCCGAGGCATCCCGCCGCGTCTCGGCCAGCACCCTGGCCAGTTCTTCGCGGGCCAACTGCACCTGCTCGAGCCTGCCCTCCAACTCGAGGCGCGTGCGATCGAGTTCAGCCTGCGCGGCCGCCTGTGCGGCGTGTGCAGCCTGGGCTGCGCTTTGTGCAGCAGCCTGAGCCGTCGCCTGGGCAACAGCCTGTTCGGCTTGCGCAGCGGCCTGGGCCGCGCGGAGCTGCTGGCGAGCTTCCTCCACGGCCGAACGCAGTGCGGCGGCGGACCGCTGCTCCGCGGCCAATGCCGACTCGGCGTCCTCCCGGGCTTTGAGCAGTGCCTTCGCCGCAACGGCTTCCGCTTCGTTCCGCGCCGCGTCTGCCTCGCCCCGCGCCGCGTTCGTCAATTCCTGCACGAGTTGCTCGAGCAGATGGGTATGCTCAGGCTGTGAGAGGGACGCCTGAAGCGCGTTGATCCGGGCCTCCACACCGGACCGCAGGGTATCCAGCTCGGTTTTCGCTGTTTCTGCGACGTGACTCGCGATCAGCTCGAATAAGATCTGCGTCTGGCGGCGGCTGTAGGCTTCAAACTTCATGCGGGTATGCTGATCGTCTAATGTTGTGAATATTGGGGGGTACGTCGCAAGGTTCAGGCCACGTGGTGCCCGTCAGGACATTCCTAAACTGGCGGCCCACTTCCCAAAAGGGCCCCTCGGAACACCAAAACTGAAAGCGCCGATGACAAATATGTCGTCCGTGGAAGCCGCAGCCAACTCGGAGAACATCGGTAATATCGGCAACAGGGGGACGCGTCAGCGTCGAGTCATTGGGGCGATCGGCGTCGCAGCGGCCGCCGGCCTCCTGTTCTGGCTCGTTGAGGCCGAAGCGAGCCGATGGCTGCGGTTGTCCGTCTTTCCGGTACTCTGGTTTGGTGCGGTGGGGCTGCTCCAGGCACGCGCGCGCACGTGCATTGCACTGGCTGCGCGCGGAACGTGCGATCCTGATGCCGGCGTGCCTGAGATGACCACTGAGCTCGATCGTGTTTTCCGCGCGAGGGCGAAATCGATCACGCGCTTCGCGACACTTGTCTCCGCGATTCTGACGCTCCTCGCTCTTCTGATCGCGTAGGGCAGGCAACACTGGCCCGGCGGGCCGGGACACCACGCAAATCGCTGGCTCACTACCCGCCCTACCTATCGCACTTAGAGCACGTTTGCAGAATTAACGTCCTGCGGATCCTGTCCTCGAACAGCCCCACCGAGCCACCCCACCGCGCAAACCACGCGCGGCGGGGACCCCGGAGTGCTCGGCGAAAAGCGTCCGTCACGGGAGACGCCTCCGCGCTCGGCGGGGCGCCCCGTTCTCGGCCACCCGCGCGCACGTTAGTGTCGCGACCTGCTCTTAACGTCGCCAGGCACGTAGGACTGATGGAGTTCTACGGGCTGCCCCCGGCCTCTCACACGTAGATTGATCATCTCCACGAACACCGAGAAGCCCATGGCGAAATAAACGTAGCCCTTTGGCAGATGGAAGCCACTCCCATCGCCGATGAGCGACACACCGATCAGCAGCAGAAACGACAAGGCGAGCACCTTCACGGTTGGATGGCGACTCACGAATGCGCTGATCGGTTCGGCCGAGAACATCATGATGCCCACGGCAAGAACGACCGCGGCAACCATGATGGAGAGGTCCTCGGCCATGCCGACCGCCGTGATGACGGAGTCGAGCGAGAACACGATGTCGAGCAGCATGATCTGCACGATGACGGCCCCAAACGATGGCGCCACACGTGTCGAGCCGTGCCCCTCCTCGCCTTCCAGCTTGTCGTGAATCTCCATCGTCGCCTTGCCGATGAGGAAGAGTCCGCCACCGATGAGAATCACGTCGCGCCCGGAGATTTCGCGGCCGACGATGGTGAAGAGCGGCGCTGTGAGGCGGATGATCCAGGCAATCGACATGAGCAGCCCGATGCGCATGAGCATCGCCCCGAGCAGCCCTATGCGCCGCGCGCGTGGCTGTTCCGTCCGTGGCAGTTTTCCAGAGAGAATCGAAATGAAAATGACATTGTCGACCCCGAGGATCACCTCGAGGAACGTCAGAGTGAGAAGGGCCAGCAGACCTTCAGAGCTGAGAAATGCATCCATGCCGCCACGTTATCACTACCTTCCAACCGGGCGAACTTGACGCCCCCGCAACCTTGGGCGTAGGGTGCGCGGTGCCTACTCCTGCGCCCTTCGTCCTCGGCCAACCCATTCCTTCGGAACTGGCGCCCACGAGCGCCGTCACGCGGCACGGGTCTGGCGGTGCGTTCCATCTCGCTGAGTGGGCGTGGAGTCAACACCTGCGGTTCCCCAGGCGTACAATTGACGTATGCGTCGCATGCTGGTTCTGTTGTGCGCGCTCGCCCTGCCGAGTGTGGAACCGGCTGCATCTCCAGCTGATGCGATCGACGTTGCGGCGCGCTCCCGTTCCCTGCAGCCAGGCGAACTGATTGTTCTGACCCTGACGACATCCAGACCCGCAGACGCGGTCGACGTGCACGTCTTCAACCGCGACATCCCCGCTTTTAGAATCGACGCTCGTACCTGGCGCGCGCTCGTCGGCATCGACCTTGGTGCGTCCCCAGGCACGTACGCATCGACGATCGAAGGACACAGTGGACCGGCTCGGATTCAGGGCACCTATCGTTTCACGGTCCAGGCGAAGAGGTTTCCCACAAGAGTCCTGAAGGTCGATCCAGACTTCGTCAACCCGCCGAGCGCCATGGAAGATCGCATCGTGCGCGAAGGCGCAGAACTCAACCGGGTCCTGAATCAGGTGTCAACAACGCGAATCTCGGACGGTGTGTTCGTCGCGCCCGTGACGGCGGCTGCCACGAGTGCGTTCGGGTCGCGCAGCATTTTCAACGGCGTGGCGCGCAATCCGCACAGCGGGGCGGATTTCCCCAGCGCGGCAGGTACACCGATTGCGGCACCAAGCGCCGGACGGGTCGTGCTCGCGAGAGACCTGTACTTCTCCGGCAACACGGTGATTCTTGATCACGGCCTCGGCTTGCTCTCACTCCTGGCACACATGTCCGTCGTGGATGTGCGCGAAGGCGATCTCGTCCCATCGGGGAAGATCATCGGAAAAGTTGGAGCCACGGGTCGCGTCACCGGACCGCACCTGCATTGGGCGATACGTCTGAATGGCGCGCGCGTGGATCCCATAGCTGTGCTGGCCTTGCTCGGCGGATAGAAACCTCCCTCCTGAGACAGCCGCGTGCTAGCATTTTGTCATGTCAATCCGGCCCATCAAACGCGTCGTCCAGGCGAAGCCCACCATCGAGGGCGCGGGCGTCAAGCTGCAGCGGGCCTTCGGGTTCGGCGACACCGCAGACTTCGATCCGTTCCTCCTCTTTGACGATTTTCGCAACGAGAACCCCGACGACTATCTGGCCGGCTTCCCCTGGCATCCGCATCGCGGCATCGAGACGATTACGTACGTGCTGGCGGGAACGGTCGACCATGGCGACAGCTTGGGCAACCGTGGGTCTCTCGGCACCGGCGACGTGCAGTGGATGACGGCGGGCAGTGGCATCCTGCATCAGGAAATGCCGAAGGGCGACCCGCAAGGCCGCATGCACGGCTTCCAGCTGTGGGCGAATCTTCCATCTTCGCTGAAGATGACCCAGCCTCGATACCAGGACGTGGCCGGCAAGGACATCCCCGAGGTGATCGACGACGATGGAACCCGCGTGCGGGTCATTTGCGGACGCTTCTGGGGACAAACCGGTCCAGTGGAAGGGGTGGCCGCTGATCCTCGCTATCTCGACGTGTCCGTGCCGCCGGGCCGCCGCAAACGCCTCGCCGTGGACACGGCGAACCATGCCTTCGCGTACGTGTTCGCAGGTTCTGGAACATTCCGCGATGCGTCGCCGCCGCGCACGGTCAGAACCGAAGCCGTTGGGACGGATCAGGCCGGTGGAGCTGGTGAAGCGGGTAGGGCAGATAGGGAAGACAGCGAGTCGATTGGCAACCGGTCGCTCGTGGTATTCGACTCGGGCGATGAAGTGACCGTGCAGGCCGGAGACCAGGGTATTCGGTTTCTGCTCGTGTCCGGCCGCCCCATCGAGGAGCCGGTCGCGTGGTACGGCCCGATCGTGATGAACACCCAGGAGGAACTACGCCGCGCCTTCAAGGAACTCCGGGACGGGACGTTCATCCAACACACGCAAGGTCGGTGATACCATCCACTCGTGCCTTTCTTCATCCGACTGCTCATCAATGCCGCGGCGCTGTGGGTGGCGACAAGGGTTGTTTCCGGGGTCACGTTTGAAGGCAGCTGGCTTCCGTTCCTCGGCGTGGCGCTCGTGTTCGGCGTCGTGAACTCATTCATCCGGCCCGTGCTGCAGATCCTCACCTTGCCGATCATCATCCTGACGCTCGGTATCTTCGCCCTGGTCGTCAACGGCTTCATGCTCATGTTGACGAGCTCGCTCTCGGCGGCGCTTGGACTGGGTTTCCACGTCAGCGGCTTCTGGCCCGCCTTCTGGGGCGCGCTCGTCGTGAGCATCGTGAGCACGCTGCTCTCCATATGGGGACGGGAGTCGCTTTCGGCGACTCACGACTCCCGTCATTGGTGGTAACTGGACGGAAGGCCACGGACTCGTCGCGAGTTCGCCATGGGCCAGCCTTGTCCGCGTTCGCGCACGAAACGCTACCCCGACGGCCCACCCCGCGCCGACCCGCCAATCACCCCTTGACGACGAACGCCTTCTTCAGCAGGCATTCACGCACTCGCTCCCGCTGGTCGCCCTGAAGTTCAACCGCGCCTTCCGTGGCTGTGCCGCCGGTTCCGCACGCTCGCTTGAGCTCCTGACAGAGGTCCTTGAGGAACGCGGCGTTGTTTGGCAGATTGTCCACGACGGTGACGGTCTTGCCACCGCGCCCTTTCTTCTCGACGCGCAGCCTGGCCACGAGGCGGGATGGCACCGATTCTGTCGTGTGGGACCGACTGCACTTGCAGTCCTTGGCGGGCCAGCCGCAGGTGGCGCAGACTCTGCCGACATCGGTGGAGTAGACGATGCGACCGCGATCGGACACGGAGAGATGATGACAGAAATTGCAGCTCGTCGATGGCTCCTGCCGCAACGCAGCGGCCCTTTTCGAGGATGCGGGACTCGCTGGCGATACGATGCGCGAACGGGAGCTTCTAGACACGCCGCGCCAAGACGCGCGCGTTCCATCACAAAAAGCGACAGTCATGTCGAACTGCCAGTTCGTGAGCGACATGAATGTCGATTTTCATCGAGCGACATGTTTGTCGACGGCAATGCCACCTGATCGATACGTGTTTCGAGAACGCCGACGGGCGGGTCTCTGGTTAGAATGTTGAGGTCATGCCCGAGCTTCCCGTGATCGTCTGTCCGAAATGCCGCAGCGTGCTCGAGTATCACGCCACGATTGAAATGCTGAACCCACCCGTCGGGAAGATCGACACGGGCTACTGCCCCACGTGCAAGCGGCTGTTCGAACGGGTGCGCGAAACGAACACGTTCTACGACTCTACGCTCTGGCCACCGCTTTGCCGCGTGTGCCGACAGCCGGTGGCGTTCACAAGCCTGTGGTTGGGAGAAGATCAAGGAGAGTTGCTGCGATACGAGTGCCGCGATCATCCGGAGGAGCAGTGGATGCTCACGCGCGGCAGCGATTACTGGTCGCGAATCGAGTCGTAGACCCGACCTTCCGCCATCGCGGAACGGGTTGGCGGACCGCCGCAGCCTTGTCCGCCTTCGCGCGCGAACCCCACGGCGAGATCTCGACGAAGCCCGAAAGAGCGGAGTTGGCGAAGTCGGTCAGAGCAGGAGTTCGGCTCGGCGTGCGGTTAACCGGCCTCTAGACAACGTGGAGAATGCTCATGAAACATTTCACACTCGCCGTCGGATGCGTGCTGCTGTCACTCTGTGCCGCAACGTTCGCCGCAGCCCCGCGACAGGAGACCCAGAACCGACCTGGCGTCACCGCGCAGCCTAGGGTCCGCGTCGAGAACCGGGGCCTGAATGAAGCAGTCCCGGTCTCGATCCAGGAATGGGCGGCTGGAGACCGCCCAATCACCGCGCAGATCACAGGGTCGCCGCAGGTCCGCGCGCGTCTCGTCCAGCAGCCGTGGGCGTACCGCACAGTGACGGTGCCAGCCGGTCAGGACATGGCGAGCGCCCTCATGATGGCCGGAACCGAGGGCTGGGAAGCTGCGGGCGTCCAGGTGATCAATCAGTCGGGAACGAGCGTCCTCTTGAAGCGGCCTTTGTAGCCACTCGTCATCGATCTGCTTCTTCGTCTTCTTTACGGAGCGACGCTAGCGCTCGCTCTGCCTCGTCGAGCGCTCGCTTTGCCTGCTGCCACGCCTCACGCGCTCGAACTTCGGCGGCCTGAGCCCCCTCTACCGCAGCCTTGGCCTCCGCTATGGCCACCGCTCTCCGTCGCTCCGCCAGTTCCCGATCCCGCGTGTGAGCATCTCGTGTTCCGGCAGCCGCGCGCGGACTCGTGGCGAGCGCGGAACGCTCCAGAGACTCATCGCTCGGAGGGCCCGCAACCTGTCGCGGCGCGGCCTTCACGACGACACCCGCGAGCGCTTCAAAACCGGCTGGCGCCAATGGCCTGGTGAAGCGTCCGGGAGCCTCAGTCAGCGTGGCCGTAAGGGACAGGGCTTCGAGCATTCGTGCGACCTCATCGAGGTCAAGACTCACTCCCGCGCGTGCCGCCAACCTCACGGCAGTGGCGGCCGCAGTGGATACCGCCCCTCGATGCGCATCGGTTGCCGCCCGCACATCGGCAGTCTTCCCCTTCTTGCCCTCCAGGGCCGCCACCTGTGTGGAGCGAAGCAGCTGACCTGCTTCCGCAAGACGCTCGTACACGTCTCGTGCGTGCCAATAGAGCTGATTGACCGCCCATGGCACCCCGGTCGGCTTGGGAAGAGCCTTCACGCGCTTGGCGTCTGTTCCACTCAGCGTTTTCGCCAGCGCGGTACGCGCGGCGATAAAATCGCCGAGCGGAAGTTTGTAGAGCTCGTCGATGTCCGACTCGAGTGTTGGCACGGCGCCATTATCGCTGAAGGGCTCCTCATGTTCTGGTGCCACATGTGCTGGAGCCACGGGCACGTCATGGGAACGTCAAGGACGTCTGATAGGATGCGCATGACCTCATCGCTCCGGTCATGCCGCGTTACCGTTTCAGCAACTACATCGTGTCCCCACGGCGTCGGATGCTCCTCCGGGACGGTCGTGAGCAGCCGCTCATTCCGCGCTACTTCGACCTCCTGGTTTTCTTGATCGAACGGCGTCACGAGGCGGTGCACCGGCGCGACATCTTCGATCGCGTTTGGAGCGATGTGATCGTTTCCGACAGCGCCCTCAGCCAGGCCATTCGCACCCTCCGCAGGACGCTCGGGGACGACCCTCGAGAGCCGCGTTTCATTCGCACCGTGTCGCGACACGGCTATAGCTTCGTCTTCACCGACCTCGTCGAGGAAGCGGATGAGGACGCATGGCCGCCGGGACCGGCGCCACCGGTCGACGGTCCGGAAGGTCTCAAGGGCGCGTGGATCGACATCACCGCGCCGGCGGATCCGTTCGAGCCACTGCTCCGGCGCATCGCGCGCGTTGCCGCAAGCGCGACCGACGAGGAGGACCAGCGCGAAGCCGCCGAGCTCCTGCACGGGCTCGGAACTGCTGAGGCCCTGCGGCGGCTTGGCACCCGTCCCGGACACGCATTTGCGCGAGCGCTGCTGCGGGACACTCGTTGGGACACTCCGGGCGCCGGCGACGTACCTCTCATCGGTGAGCCCGGATCGGTGCCGGCCGCGCGCGCTCTGGTCGGCCTGCGGTTGCGCCGGGCGGCACGAATCGCCGCTGCCCGGTGGGCATCGGCCTCAATCGGTGGCGGCGTCGCGGGCATTGCCGCTGGAGCAACCGGCGGCTCGATTCTCGCTGCCGTGCCAGGCAGTCGTGCGCCCATCGCGCTCTCAGCCGTGATGGCGGTCATCGGCGGCGTCGCCGGGGCGCTTGGCGGCGCAGGTGTCGGCGCCGGCCTGTCCGTGGCCGAAGCGACTGCTCGCTCACGGCGGGCGGTCGCCCTTGTCATCGGCGCCGCGGCCGGCGGGGGGCTTGTAGGACTGGTCGTGCAATGGCTCGCGCGCTGGAGCCTGGCCGCACTGATCGGGTTGGACGCTCAGGTAGGTGGCGGTATCGAAGGTCTCTGCATTGGCGGCGCCGCCGGGTTCGGGTACGCGGCGGCCACTTCCCGGTCAGATGGTGGACTGGCCGCGCCTAAAGGAAGACAGCGGCTGCGAGTCGTCGGCCTGACCGCCGCGGCCTGTGGCCTTGCCGCCCTCAGCGTGACGCTGTCAGGCCGGCCGCTCGTGGGCGGCACCATCCACCGGATTGCGCAGGCATCGCGCGGCTCGCAGGCAACGCTGACGCCATTTGGCCGATTGCTCGGCGAGCCCGACTTCGGACCGGTGTCTCGTGCTGTCATCGGGACCGGCGAAGGCACCCTGTTCGGCATCGGCCTGGCGCTCGGTCTCACACGGCGGCCGTAACCGGCACACACGTGCACTGTTCACTGACATCTCACGTGACGCTCATGTTTCGCTGAAGACTTCCAGCGGTCAACCGTCGATCCTTTCTACCGTGCACCGGACCGCACGACATGGGAGGACCAATCGATGGACACGCTCGCACCGGGCTCGACCTGTCGACATGCGAAACTCGCCGTCACCACCACACGTCCGACCGAGTTCATCGACCTGACCAGTCGACTGGAACGGCTCGTCGCCGAGGCAGGCCTTCGCTTCGGCTTGCTCAACGTGCAGACGCTTCACACGACGACGTCCATCGTCATCAATGAGCACGAGCCGCTGCTGCTGTCGGATTTCGCCGCGCTCCTCGAGCGAGCGGCGCCTGACGCCGCCCCCTATCGACATGACGACAAAACCGCGCGCACGGTGAACGTCACGGCCGACGAACGCCGCAACGGTCATGCACACTGCCGCGCCCTGCTGCTGTCGCCCTCCGCCTGCCTCAACGTGATCGACGGCCGCCTGCAACTCGGACGCTGGCAGCGTATCTTCCTGGCCGAGCTGGACGGCCCTCGTCCCCGAGAGATCTCGGTGCTCGTTCTCGGTGAGGCGTCGCGATGAAGGTCAAGTTCATCCTGCCCGCCCTGACGGAGGCCACCAGCCCGTACTGGCGCCCGATCAAGTACTCGCTCTTCCCGCCACTCGGTCTCGCGACGCTGGCGGCGTACCTGTCGGCGAACGACGAAGCGACAATCGTCGATGAGCACGTGACCAGGCTCGCATCAAGCGAAGCACCTGTTCTACGCGGCGGGATGGAAGAAGTTCGAGCGGCTCTGGGGACTGCTCATCCGGGCGAGGAGCCTCGGTATCATGACACCGCTGCTCGAGGCCGTGCTCTCGAAGGTGACCCGCCAGGACGCGTCTGGCAATCCGTCAGCCGTGCCCGGTCAGGACAGGCCCATCGTCATTCCTATCGCCAGGCGTAACCAGGCTCGGTTGTAAGCCTGGTGTCCTCGACCGGTATGCCGACCGTGAAGTGATACAGACTCTGAAACGCGTGGCCGTCGAGTCCCAGTAGCTCGTGTACCGGCATCGTCAAAAAAGCAGCCGATGCCGGTTGCTCGGGCGCCGGCCGCTTCGGCTTCGAGGTACAGGACCTGTCCGACGACTCCCGACTCCCAGAACAGGTGGCGATAGAACGACGCGCCGTGTTCGGCGAGGCTGGCGTCGAAGTCGGCGATCATCCCGAGGCTGAAGAAACCGTCCGCTGCGATGTCCTGATCGCAGCTCAGGCGCTTTGACCGGATCCGGAAGTCACCTGGCTGCAACAGCCAGAGCGGAAGCTGGTCATCGGCCCGTTCCCAGCGGAAATCTCGAGCGCAAGACGCCTCGAGCCGAGGCACGACGGCGGATTCACGCGCCAACAGGTACAGGCCGGGAGCAACACCAGTCACCCGATGAACGAATAGTGCAAGATGGATGCGCGGCGACCACCACATGGCGTCCCATGGCGCACCAAGGCCTGGAAGGGTGCGACCGAGCATCTGGATGAACTGGGCACGGTCTATCGACGACACGCCATCGAGAGCGACCGCGCTCCGGCGCTGAAGAATGATGCGGCGCGCGTCGATTCCCCGCTCGATAGGGTTGAGAACCCGAGAACCTGGAACGGTGGAACCTGGAACCCTGGAACCTAGAACCGCTGAACTTGGAATGCTTTCCTCGTGCTCCCGTGTCGCCGCTGCCACTTCGTCGATGAATGTCCACTCCACGTGATCTTCGCTCAGCTGACTCGCCGTGCCACACCACCGGCCCTGTCGCACAACATCGAGGAGTTCGCTGTCAGCCCATGGCCCCTTCTTCCACAACCACTCAGCCTCTTGCCTTGCTTGCGTGGATCCCGCAGTCACCAGCAGCACGCAGCCGGGCTCCTCACGCTCGGCGTCGACGAAATCTTCGTCGCGATCGAGGCCGACGAGTCCGGCCATCGCGCCGTGGACCCACTCCGGCCGCATCGTTAGCTTCCATCCATGCAGCGTCGCCGCGAGGCTCAGGGCCGCAATGGCATGTCCAAGGTCGTGCTGGCAGTAACGGAACGCGCGCTCGCCGTACTTCCACGACTCCCGCCAGTGGATCGATGTCAGAACGACGAGAAACGATTGGTTCGGATCGCTGATGCCGGCCAGACGCCACCCTTCGGGAGCGAACGCGCAGCGTTGCTCGATGACATGTCGATCGGCCGCGTAGTGCCAGACGCCAGGTTCATCTGCGCCATCAGGGAGCGCTCCGATTACGAGGTAGGCCTCGGTTGGATGAAGATTTCCGCTTGACGGATTCACGCGCAGCGACCACCGCGAGCGTTGAAACACCTTCCACGCCGAGAGCGCAAGTGAGTGGCGGAGAACATCTCCGACAGCCGCTGCCGTGATCGGCGTTGCGGCTGATTCCGACTCGCCGAACAGCCGATCGTAGGTGACCTGTGGAAACTCGCGCGAAGACGTCGGCGCGTCTGGACGCGGGTACAGGCTGCCGACCGGTGTCCCGTGGAACGACCGAAACGGACGAGGCTGAGATGCCCAATCCAGATAGCCGAGCGACCGGGCAAACCGACCGACGTGGTGTTTCGTGTCGTCGTGATAGCGCGAGACGAATTCGATCGCGCTCGTAGACATCGACCGTTAGACGCGCGCGAGACGTTTCGTGAGCATGAACTCAGCGATTATAGCGGCCCACAGATCGTGAAGCTTTTACCGTACGCGTCAGACCGCAAGTCAACCATACGTTGGAATGTGCTGTCGCACCGCGCTCGAGCGAAGTGGCGGCGGTATTGCACCTCGGTGCGCGTCGTTCTAATCGAAAGGAGGACACATGAGTCGAACACTACTGATGAGCATGTTTGCGATCTACACGTACGCCGCCGCAGGGCTTGGAGCTCAGTCACCCCCACAAAGTGCGCCGGCACCGGCACCCCCACAAAGTGCGCCCGCACCGGCCCCGCAGGCGCCTGCTCAGACCGCGGCAAAAACTGTCAACCTCACCGTCGAAGGGTGCGTGCAGCGCGGGCCATTAGCTCCGCGCGCACCGAGCGGCGCAGTTGGCACAGCCGGTTCTACCGCTCCTTCATTCATCCTTGCGAGTGCGGCGAAACCAGCTGGGACATCGGGAGCAGCCAACGCTTCATCCGCCGCAATCGCGTCAACGTACAGGCTCGATGCGGAGGATAGCAAGCTGAGTTCACACGTCGGCCACAAAGTCGAAATCACGGGAACCGTGGACAGCGCAATGGAACGCCCGATCGGTTCGGCGCCTTCGCCCGACGCCCCGCTCGCGGGCATCGCCAACGCGCCAAAGCTCAAGGTAGACACCGTGAAGATGATTGCGGCGAATTGCGCGCCGTAAGGTGCGCAAAAAAGGAGTTGGCCGAGAGAGGCGACCGGAGGGCTGGCTCTCTCGGCCCGGTATTCAGGTCGATCGAGTGACTCTACTGGCCGACCGACGCAGGAGCGGCTGACGGCTCAGCGGCAACGAATGCGGGGACCTTGCGCATCATTTCCGCGCGCATCGGAAGAATGAACGAGAAGCGGTAATCGCCCTGCATCCGACCGATGGGAATGCCGACGAGTGCGCCGCGTTGGTCGAGAATGCCGCCGCCAGACACGCCCGGGTGCCCGTCAACGAGACAGGTCACCAGACCGCTCGACGTGTGCTGCCCCACGTAACCGGTCGAGACAACGATCCCTTTCGAGTAGTCGTTGCCCAGACGAAAAATCGGATCGGCAAACTCGTAGGGGAAGAGTGTGTCCACTTGCAGCGGTGGCAGATCCAGATCGCGCGTTCTGATGATGGCCCAATCACCCGCGTCAACTTCCACTTTGGCAGTGCCTGCGTCGACGACCTTGGCCGGGATCTCTTTGCCCTTGTAGACGACCTTGAGCGCCACAATCTTGCGGTCGCTCTGCTGGTCGAGCACGGCAACGGCGTGCTTCACGGTAATGAAATACCCGTGACCAAGATAACCCGCCGTTCCGTACGTCTTCTCGCCGTTACTGTCGTATGTGTACAGTTCGGCGAAGCTTGATCGTCGTTCGCGGAACAGACGTACGGGGAGCAGGCCCATTTCGTTGCTGAGCTGCTCTTTGATCTCGGCGACCATCCGCGCGCGGTCGCGTTCCGTCCGGTCGCCCCCCGCGTCGCTCGTGGACCCGACGACTCCCGTCGTCGCTTCGGACATGGCAGTCGAAGGATCTCGCGCCAACGCGCGACGCAGTTCCTCGCGAAGCGCGTCGAACCTCGTATCCGTTACGCGATCCGATCCGTCAGCAAGCCGTGCATGGAACACGCCCAGCGTGAAGCAGGATACCGCCGTCGCGACAATGGAAGCAATGAAGACAAGTCGTCTAGAAACCATTCGCAGACCCGAGCCTTTTGGCAGAGACAGCTTTGCCAGAGTCGATAAGTGTTGAGCTGTCCGAGAGAACTGCGTGAGCGGATTACTTACACGTTAGCAGTCGACCCGATCCGAGTCAACGCGAATTCCCGCGACGCCTGACGAAATGGTGTTTGAAGCGCTTGCCTTTTGCTCAACCATTTCGCAATGAAGAAGGAAGCTCAGCAGAGTCAATCGTGAAGAACCGTATACTTTCTACAGCACCTTACTGAGATTCTGACTTACACTGCCAAATGAGCGGTCGAGCCAGCGGCACGTGTATTGACTCCGCACCATCATGTTCAATCTGACTCTGATCGAGCATCTTCGACTGACGTTCGGCGATATCGTCCACCGTCGGCGGGCGCACTCCTACCTGGCCCAGACCAATGCCCGATGGAGCAGGCGACTCCGCGGCGCGGAAGCCCTGCTGATGTTGGGCGTTGGGACGGCGGCGGCAGCGGCAGCCTTCGGAAAAGGCGACGGCTATGTGATCGTCGTCGCGGTCCTCGCAGGTCTCGCCCTGGTGACCTTGCTGATGCATCTGACATTCGATGTCGAGGGAGCCGCCGACGCTCATCGCGCTTGCGCGACGCGCCTGTGGCGACTTCAGGAGCAGTACCGCGTCTTGTTGACAGAATTGTCGGATGGCGTCCTCGACACCGACGCGGGGCGGCTCCGCAGGGACGCGCTCATGAACGAGCTACATGGTGTATACGAGAACGCTCCTCTCGCCAATCCCGGAGCGTATCAGACCGTCGCCCGGGCCATTCTGACGGCGGATGAAGTGACGCTCTCGGATAAGGACATCGATGTGTTTCTCCCGACATCCTTGCGCAAGAGCGAGAAGGCTCCGGCTCTTACGCCCTGAACAATCGCGGCGCAACGGTAGGCTCGCATCGTGAGCGCTCAGAAACAAGAGGCGCAGCCCGACAAGCGAGCCGCGCATTTCAAACGACAGAACTGAGGCCGGGGCAGCTCGCTGCGACGGCTACCGTTTCTCCGAGAGCACGATCTTGATCCAACCGCTCGCATTCGGGCCCTGCACGTTGATGAAGCCGTTCTTCTCCCCGCCGATGACGACAAGCTCGTCCATCCGGCCGAGTGTCGCGACCACCTTGGCGGTATCTGACGGCTCTGCCATGAGTTTGACGTTTCCGATCTTGGGCCCGATCACGTCGCCTTCGTTGAACACTGCGCCCGCTTTCGTCGTACCACCCGCCGCCGCCTCCTGCTTCAGGGTGCCGACATTGCGCTGCAGACTCGGATCGTTGCGCACGACGCTCACGACCTTTTTGTAGTTGTCCAGAAACGCGGCTGCGATGATCTTGCCTTCGTTCGTGTTGCCGTACCCGCCGCCCGCCGCACCCCCGCCACCACCGAAGAGTCCGGCGCCCACCCGGAGGTCGGCCTTCTTCGTGCTACCTTCGGCCGCAGCCACCTGCACTCCGCTGCGCGCGTCTGCCACCAGCATGCTGGTCTGCGCTTCCTTGAACTTCAAGCCACCCGCGACGGCGGCTGCCTTGCGCCCAAGGAGTCCTCCGACCGTGCCAGCGACGCCGCCGGCGTTGCCTTCGGAAAACACCACCCCCGGCGTCATGATGAAGTCGGCCGTGACCATCTGCCCGCCGCCCACATTGGAATTCTGGCGGGTCTGGCCAGCGTTAGAAAGATTGCGCTCCTGCATCATGTTCTGCATGCCCACGCCCCGTTCGACGACAATGAAGCAGTTGGACTGCTGAATCATCATCCGGATGAGGCCGACAGGTGACGAGAGTTGGTATCTCCTGAGATAGGCGAGCATGTCGGTCTGGGGCTCGACGACTGCCATGGCTCCCATCGGCTTGTCGCAGTGGTCGAGCGAATCGCCGGTGCTGCCATCGGTACCGGCCGCTCCTTTCACGACGCTTCCGCCCTTTCCCTCCTTTGGGGCAGTGATTCCGCCTTGGGCAGCGGCGGACGCCGCCATGAGCGCGATGACTGCACCAACGAACAACGTGCGGCCCAGTGAATGGCTGAACATCTCGGAATCCTCCAGAAAAGCACGTGGCTAGGAACTCGGCAATTTTCTCACGAAACACCCGCGAGGGCGGCCACCAACGGACGACCCGGGTCGATTCAGATCGAACAAACGTGTAGAACGGGACACCAGTTGGCCACATGCCGCGCGGAGTGCACGGCGTGCGAAAATGCCGATCGGATTCCTTACGCGAGGCAGACCATGGCAGGCCCGAAGGCCCGCGCAACAACGGCGGCTAGAGCTGTCGCCATCCTTGCCATAGGCGTGGCCGCCCTGATCGTTCCCCGTTTGGATCGAGTCGGAGCGCAAATACCCGCCGCAGCATCCGGCGTGGCGATGATCGTTTCGAGTGGCGAGGCCTCCGGCTACTGGCCGCGCTGGCGCGGGCCAAGCGGGCAGGGGCTCGCGACGGGTTCTGGCTATCCGGACACGTGGTCGGACACAAAGAATGTGCTGTGGCGTGCCCCGGTCGGTGGGCGCGGCAATTCTTCACCAATCGTGTGGAAGGACCGCGTCTTTCTCACGACTGGCTACAACGACGGCCGCGTCTCCATCCTGTGTTACGACCGGACGACCGGGCGGCAGCTATGGGAAGCGTTCAACCCCGACCACACGCCGGAATCGACGCATCGGAAGAACAGCCCCGCCTCCGCAACGGCCAGCACAGACGGCACGCACGTCTACGCATCGTTCGGCAGCAAGGGTGTCCTCGCGGTCGATTTGAACGGCAAGGTGGTATGGCACCGTTCGCTCGGGACATTCAGCAACTATCATGGCACCGCCGGCTCGCCACTGCTCTACAAGAACCGCCTGATCGTGTTTCAGGATCACGAGGGGGGCTCTCAAGGGAGCGCGTTTGTGGCCGCCCTCGACACCACAGACGGCCATACGCTGTGGCGTTCCTCGCGCCGGGGCTCGGTTGGCTGGAGCACGCCAATTGCCCTCCGGGCGGGCGACCACGATGAGATCGTCGTCAGCAGCCAGGAACGGGTGCAGGCCTACCATCCCGACACGGGCCGCGAACTGTGGGCCGCCACCGGCAATACATACGAGGTCATACCAACGCCGGTTGTGGGTGGAGGCCTTGTGTTCTGCGCGTCCGGACGCGCCGGCCCGACGCTGGCGATCCGCCCCGGAGGCCAGGGCGACGTCACGCGGACGCACGTCGAGTGGCGGAGCCCGAGGGGATCGCCGTTCGTGCCGTCGCCGCTTTTCTACGGCGACCAGCTCTATCTCGTGAATGACATGACAAGCGTTGCCACGGCCTTCAATGCCGCCACCGGCAACGTGCTCTGGCAGGGACGTCTCGGCGTCGCGATGTCCGAGGGCTTCTCGGCATCGCCCGTGGGAGTTGACGGCAAGGTGTTCTTCACCAACGACGACGGCGAGACGTTCGTCCTGCGGGCTGGCCCCAAGTTCGAGTTACTGCACGTCAATCAGTTGAACGCCAGTGTGCTGGCTTCGCCTGCGCTGGTGGATGGCCGGTGGTATTTCAGAACGGATCGCGAACTGCTCGCCATTGGCACGCGCGAGTAGGCTGTCGTCGTTTGGCCACCTTCCACAACGTTGGACGCGATCCCCGTGGTTTTTACGACGTATTGCTTTCGTTCCCCAGCTCGCGCATCACTTCGGCAGTGTGCTCGCCAAGGAGCGGGGCGCGGCGGCCCGCCAGCGGAGGGGTGCGGGACATCTTCATGGGCGACCCGAGCGTACGGATGCGGCCGAACGTCGGATGGTCAGTGGCAATCGCCATGCCTCTGGCCAGGATCTGTGGATCGGCGAACACGTCTTCATAGGTGTTGATCGGTCCACACGGAATGCCGCTCGCCTCGAAGAGATTCACCCAATGACGTCGCGGCCGTTCCGACGTCACCGACTCGATGGAGTGGACCAGCGCGGCGCGATGGCGAACACGGGCCGTGTCGTCCGCGTACTCGGGCTGCTGCGCCCATTCCGCGTGACCCAGCACCACGCACAGGCGCTCGAACAATCGCTGGTTCGCAGCCGCGAGCGTGATGTGCCCGTCGGCGCAGCGGATGGCCTGATACGGTGCCATCAGCCGGTGCGCCGATCCCATCGGCTGCGGCACGACCCCGCTGGAAAAGTACTCGGTCGCTTCCCAAACCGACAGCGCAACCCCGGTTTCGACGAGCGACGTATCGATGTACTGGCCCTCGCCCGTGTGCGTCCGATGGTAGAGCGCCGCGAGGATGGCGGCGAGCGCGAACAGACCTGCCCCGAGATCGGTAATCGGGACGCCGACCTTCGTGGGCGGACGACCGGGCTCGCCCGTGACCGACATCAATCCGGACACGCCCTGAGCAACCAGATCGAAGCCGCCTCTGTTCGCCGACGGCCCGGTTTGACCGTAACCCGAGATCGATGCGTAGATGAGCCCCGGCTGATTGGCCGAAAGGGTCGCGTAGTCGAGGCCGAAGCGCGCCATCACGCCAGGACGATGGTTCTCGACCACGACGTCGGACCGGCGCGCGAGGCGTCGAAAGATGTCCTGCCCCTCCGCGGTCTTGAGATCCAGGACGATGCCGCGCTTGCCGCGATTCACGGCATTGAAGCTCGGACTCTCGTGGCCAACCGCACCCGCCATGCGCCGCGTGGCGTCGCCGCCCGGAGGTTCCACCTTGATGACATCGGCGCCCATGTCGCATAGTTGCATCGCGCAGAAGGGACCAGCCATGACCTCCGTGACGTCCAAGACACGAACGCCAGCAAGCGCACCAGAACCCCTGGGACCCTTGGAACCCCTGGAACCCTGAGAACCCCTAGAACCCCTAGAACCCTTAGAAACTTGAGGATCCCCCACGTGTCCACCTCGCGCCTGCTACTTGAGATCAAAGGCTCCATCGCCACGGTGACGGTCAACCGTCCGGAAGCCAGGAACGCCATGACCTGGGCCATGTACGAAGCCCTCTTCGACGCGTGCGAGCGCGTTGACGCCGAAGACGCTGTTCATGTGCTCATCCTGAAGGGTGCGGGAGGCCAGGCGTTCGTCTCGGGCACCGACATTGGAGAGTTTACGACGTTCGCGTCGGGGCAGGACGGCATCGCCTACGAGCAGCGCCTGGACCGCATCATCGACCGCCTCGAGCGCGTGACCAAGCCGACCATCGCACAGGTCGAAGGCGTCGCCGCCGGCGGCGGCTGCCTGATGGCGCTCGCCTGCGACCTCCGCGTGTGCACGCAGCAGGCGCGTTTTGGAGTACCCATCGCGCGGACTCTCGGGAACTGCCTGTCGGCGGCCAGCACCGCGCGGCTCGTCGACCTCATCGGTCCCGCGCGCACGAAAGATCTGCTCATCACGGGCCGGCTCATCGATGCGGTAGAAGCGACGTCGCTCGGCCTCGTCACGCGCATCGCAGAACCTGCCGAGATCGAAGCATCGGTGCAGGAACTGGTGACCACGATCGCCGCGCACGCACCGCTGACCGTTCGGGCGGCCAAGGAAATGGTCCGCCGCACTCAAATCGAACGACGTCTGAATGCGGCTGAAGCCGAGGACCTGATTGCCCTCTGCTATTCGAGCGCCGACTTCAAGGAAGGCGTGGCGGCGTTTCTCGCAAAGCGCCTGCCGCGATTTTCGGGACGTTGAGACGAGAGCCGACACGGTAATGACTTGATCCGCCAGGACGCCGGTCCTGAACGAGCTCCTCGGCATCCGTCGGGTTACGAGTGAGGCGGTGGGACGCCCTCTGCAGATGTGCAAGTCGAAACGGCGGACGGAAACGTGACGCGCTACCCGGGCTTGGGCGCGTTCGCCAGCAGCTTCTCCTGGTCTGGATACCAGAACCGCAGGTGGCAGTTTTCACACGCCGTGTCCACGCCTTCGTTCGCGGGGTTGAAATCCTTCGTCTTCCTGCTCTCAGTGGCCTTCAAGCGCCACGAGCGCGGCCTTCCGGAACTCCACGACAAACTTGTTCCACGCCGCGCGATCCTTGGCCACTCGAATCTCGATTTCGGCCGGCGGCAGCTCACCCTCATTGTGCTGATGGGCGAACTCAGGAAGGGCCATGCGGCGCCCAGGCATCATCAGGAGATTCGCGCCTTCCACCATCAGAAGCGCACTTCTTCGTACAGCCAGCCACTCCGCGTCGTTCTTCGGCGCGGTCTCCTTCGTGCCGTTGGGCGTCTCCTCTGATGACACCGCCGTGAAGACCACTTGCGACGCCGGACCGATCACCCCAGCCATGAGATCCTGAACCGTCGCGGCGGGTTGATACACGGACGCTGCGCCGGCCGGGCGCACCGCCGCTGCAGGCTTGGCCGGCGCGCTGTTCGGCGATGCGGGTTGCTGAGCCGTCACGACCATTCCGAGAACTCCCACGGTGGCAAGAACCACGAACACGCGAACCATCTGCATCATTCCTCCCGGGTCGATGCGACGGCCATGCGGCACGTCGCGCTCGAACAATTCTCGCAATTCTCGAATAATTCATGGTACCAAACCCGGCAGGAGGGGCACCTGAAAAGATCCTGAATTCCCCGACAGGCGCGGACGAGACGTGCCCTGCGCTGCTCGTTGTTTGCTAGAATTGCGCTGCCCCCTGGAACCGAATCCGGGGAAGTTCTGCAATCAGGACTTGGACTGCCCACACATGAATAAGGAAGGTATATGCGACCAATCGCTCTCTGTGTGCTCACGTGCGTCATCACGGCGGCGGCGGCACAGCTCGTGACTGCCCAATCCACACTGCCGGCGCCACCCGATGTAAGCGCGGCGCCCAAGGACGCGAAGAAGACGACCAGCGGGTTGGCCTATAAGGTCATCACCCCAGGAAAGGGGAAGAAGCACCCGACGGCGACGAGCAATGTGACGGTCCAATACACGGGCTGGACGACCGACGGGAAGATGTTCGATAGCTCGGTGACTCGCGGCGAGCCGGCAACCTTCCCTCTGGACCGTGTGATCAAAGGATGGACTGAAGGTGTCCAGCTGATGGTCGAAGGCGAGAAGACGCGGTTCTGGATTCCCGAGGCGATCGCATATGGCGGCCGGCGAGCACCCTTCGGGCTGCTTGTCTTCGACATCGAGCTCCTCAAGATCGAATAGGCAAGAGAGAACGCCCCGGGCTACAGCGCGCGCTGTAGCCCGTCCCTACCGGCGTCCTTCCTCGAGCCGCCGAATCGTCCCTGGTCCAGGGACACGGAACGCCTCTCTGGATCGAACAGCAAGACCGTGAGCGCGAACGCGATCAGAATCGTGGCGCTCAGCACGAGCAGTGAACGCATAACAGAGAATTCCGCGGGCTGCGCCAACGAGCTCCGTACGAGATCGACGGCATAGCTCACCGGATTGATCCGCGCAACGCTGCGCAGCACGGCAGGCATGCCCGCCGTGGGGTACAGCGCGCCGCTGAGAAACAGGAGCGGAAAGAGCACGACGTTGATCACGCCGGCGAAGTTCTCGACCGACCGGAGTGGCACGGCGACAACCAGCCCAAGGACACTACTCACGGCGGCACTCACGAGCAGCGCACCACCCGCCGCGACCATCCGTCCGGGAGTGACGGGCAGGACGACCGGGATGCAGAGAAGGATCACCGCGCCCTGCAACGTGCCGACGACCGTGGCCGCGAGCGCGCGGCCTGCAAGAACCGCCGTCGAGCCGGCGGGACTCGCCAGCATGAGACGGAGCATCCCGAACTCACGGTCGTAGACCGTAGAAATCGCGGTGAGCATGGCACCGAAGAGTGCCGCCATCACGACCAGGCCAGGAAACACAAACGCTCGATAAGACGCCGTTCCGTCGACCCGTGCAATCGCGTTGTAGCCAGTCCCCACCAGCAGGAGCCACATGAAGGGCCGTGCGAGCCCTCCCAGAAGCCGGCTCCTCTGCCGGAGCGCCCTCGACAGGTCGCGCACGACAATCGCCTGAATCACGCTGACGCCGCTCATACTGCCTTCGCGACGGGCGCGTCGTTTGGAGCGGGCACGTTCGACGCTTGTGTCCGAGCGAAGTAAACGTCTTCCAATGTCGCCGGACGAATGGTGAGGCGAGTAATGTCCGCGGCGGCGCCCACAATTCTTGCGAGCTCATCGTGAGGACCGCTGATACCAAGCCGATATCCTCGCCTCGTTGTGGTGAAGAAATGCAATGTGGCGGCAGTTCGCAGCGATCCCGCAATCCGCGCGGCACCAGCGCCCTCGATTTCCACGATCTCGCTGCCCACAGAGTCCTTGAGCGCCTTTGGCGTGTCGGCCGCAACCACGCGTCCGTGTGCCAGCAGGACGACCTGGTCGCAGGGCTCGGCCTCCACCAGATAGTGAGTGGAGAACACGACCGTCGTGCCACGCTCCACGCGCTCCATGTCGAGCAGACCCCACATGTGGTCGCGATGTTCCGGGTCGAGGCCCACCGTCGGCTCGTCGAGGATCAGGAGATCGGGCCGATGCACGGTTGCGCGAGCGATGTCGGTGACCCTCCGCCAGCCGCCGGAGAGCTGGCCGACCGACTGAGAGGCCCGCGCTGCCAGGCCCGTGCGCTCGATCGTCTCCGCCACCGCCCGGCGCGCAGCTTCACCACCGAGACCCATCAATCCCGCGGCGAATCGAAGGTTCTCGCGGACGGTCAGCAATCGATCGAGACTGGCCTCCTGAAACACCAGCCCAAGACGGCGGCGAACCGCGGCGCGCTCTCGGACGATATCGGACCCGAAAATGCGCGCGACGCCGCGCGACGGCTTCAGCAGCGTCGACAGCAACGACATGGCCGTGGTCTTCCCCGCGCCGTTTGGACCCAGGAGTCCCACGATGGCACCTGGCGGGATGACGAGATCGAGGGCGTCGAGCGCCCGGATGGATCCATAGTCGCGGCCGAGGCCAACCGTCTCGATTGCGGCCGGCATCGGCGCCATCACCGTTCGGGCTCGAGTACAAGGGAGCGGTAGCGAAACGTTGGCGGCCCCGTCGCTTCCTGCACGGCCGAATCGATGATGGCGCGGAGCGGGGTCAACGTGCAGACCGGATCGGCGTTCGTCGCATCGCCCGTCAAGGCAAACGCCTGACAGCGGCACCCTCCGAAGTCGATCGCTTTCCGTGGACATGTCCGACAGGGCTCCTGCATCCACTCGTCGCCACGAAATGCCTGGAATGCCGGCGACTGTTCCCAGATCCACTGAAGTGACCGATGGCGGACGTTGTCGAAGGCGAGCGTGGTGATGTGAGTCGCGCCGTGACACGGGAGCGTGCGGCCGTCGGGCATCACCACGAGATAGAATCGCCCCCATCCGCCATAACACGGCTTCGGATACGCCTCGTAGTAATCGGGCAACACATAGACGATCTGCATGCGGCCCTTGTGGCGGCGAATGGCCTCGTCGGCGATCTGGCTGGCGGCCGCTACCTGAGCCGGCGTCGGCATCAGCGCCTTCCGGTTCTCGAGCGCCCAACCGTAATACTGGGTGTTGGCCAGCTCCAGGCGATCCGCGCCGAGCCCCGCGGCGAGCTCGATGATCTCGCCGATGCGATCGATGTTGGCGCGGTGCAGCACGGCGTTGATCGAGAATGCAAACCCCAGTTCTCGCACGAGGGCTGCCGCGGCGAGCTTCTGCGGAACGCCGCTCATCCCGGCGATCTGATCAGCCGTGGCGGTGTCAGAATCCTGGATTGAGATCTGAATATGCTCGAGCCCCGCGTCGCGCAATTTCCCGGCACGGGCGCGCGTCAGGCCGATGCCGGACGTGACCAGTGTGGTGTACAGCCCGATCGTGTGCGCGTGGGCAGCCAGCTCCTCGACGTCCGGCCGCACTAACGGCTCGCCGCCCGAAAGGCCGAGCTGCAGGACGCCCAGTTCGCGCGCCTGGCTGAAGACGCGCTTCCAGTCCTCGGTGGCGATCTCATCTCGCGCGCCGACCATGGCCAGCGGATTCGAGCAGTACGGGCAGTGAAGCGGACACCGATGCGTGATCTCCGCAAGCAATGTCGTCGGATGACTACTCGACACGGACCAACTCACTCTCGACGAGGCGGGACAGATAGTCGATCACGTCGGGCGTGACGTCGCAACGATACCGTTCCTGCAGAAGCGCAGCGATGTCGGCGATAGACCGGCGGCCGTCGCACAGATCGAGAATCGCGCCGCCTGTATCGTTCAGGAGGACAACACCCTCCGGATAGAGGAGCACGCGCTGCTGCCGCACGGGATCGAAATCGAGCCGGGCCAGCCGCCACAGCGCGGGAACGGAGGTCGGGCTGAGAGCCACGTCAGGCACCCGTCGGCTCCAGGTAGGCGTGGTGAATGGTGTCGATCATGGCCCACAACAACTCGAGCTTGAAGGCGAGCGCGGCGAACGCCCGACGCTGCGTCTCGGTCGTGGTGCAGTGCGTCCGCACGACCCGCAAACCATACTGGCTGTCACGGGGTGCCTGAATGAGGCGGCTCTTGAAATAGTCGAGCGCCTCCGGGCGCACCCACGGATAGTACTGGGGGAATGCCGCGATGCGCTGCCGCATCAGGTCTGGCGCGAAGAGTTCGGTCAATGACGAGGCAACGCCGTCGATCCACGGCTTCGTCTTGCAGAACGTCACGTAGGCTTCGGTCGCGAATCGAACGCCTGGCAGGACGTGACGCTCGTCTTCCATCTCGTCGCGCGGCACGCCGAGCGCCTCCCCCAACCTGATCCACATCTCGATGCCGCCGGTGCCTCGTTCGGTGCCGTCGTGATCGATGATCCGCTGCAGCCACTCCCGCCGCACGTCGGGGTCGGCACAGTTGGACAGAATCGCAGCGTCCTTCCGCGGGATCGCCCGCTGATACGCCAGCCGATTCGCCACCCATCCCTGCAGCTGTCGACGCGTCAAGTCGACCTTCGTGCATCAGGGCGTGAAACGGATGGTTGGCGTAGTACGACCCGCTCAACGCGCGGAGCGCGGCTTCGAGGTCGGCCGGCGACAGGGGCTCCGTGAGGTCCGGAAACGCGGGACGCGGAGGAGCGGAGAGTGCGGACGCATGCAAGGTCGTCATGGCTTTGGTTTGCTAGAGGTTGAGCCGCAGCCCATCGAATCCAACGACAATCCCCGCCCGATCGACGGCCGCGCGCTCGTTCGAGTGTTCCAGCAGGATGGGATTGGTGTTGTTGATGTGCGTGTAGATCCGATGCCGGCATGGGAGTGCCGCCAGCCGCTCGAGGCTTCCACCTGGGCCGGCGATCGGAAGGTGGTCCAACTCGCGCGCCGTGCGCGTTCCAACGCCGAGGGCGATCAGCTCATCGTCCGACCAGAAGGTTCCGTCGAAGAATACAGCGTCGGCCTCGGCGAGGCGATCCGTGAGCGCGGCATCGAGAGCGCCGCACCCGGGAACGAACGCGCAGACGCTGCCGCTCGACAGTTCGTGCACCATGAATCCTGTCGTGTGCCCGGTTTCCTCGCGTGACGCGAATCGCGGTGGCCCCGCCGGCACTTCGAACACGTTCACCGCAAGGCCCGTCGACGACCCATCTCCGTACTTGAGCGGCACGAGCGTTTCCATCGGGAGATTGGTCACCGGCACATCGCTGAACGCCCGTGTGACGGGCAGCAACCGGGAATCGCTCTCGAGTATGGATCGTACGGCAGCCGTTGCGTATAGCGGAAGATGCCGGGCTTCGCGTAGCAGCACGACCCCCAGCGTATGGTCGAGTTCGGCATCCGTCAACAGAATGCCTTCGATCGGGGTGTGACGAACTCCCGAGGGAGTGTCGCTTTCCGTCCCTAGCCGGCGCAGCTGCTCGCGGACGTCAGGCGATGCATTCAGGAGAAACCAGCGACGGCCATCTGTGCTGACGGCTGCTGACGACTGCGTTCGGGGATGGGCGGCAGAGGGGTCGTGGCGAGCTATCCGGCAGGAGGGACACCAGCAATTCCACTGAGGAAAGCCACCTCCCGCGGCGCTGCCAAGGAGAATGACGTGCACGCAGGTTCGAGGCGGGGCCCAGGCGTTGTGCCCCGCCTCAAGACACGCTTACTTCGTGGCGGCGTACGCTGTCACTTCCATCGTGACCGCGACGACAGTGAACTCGGGCTTCGTCCATTCCATAGCAGCGTCACCTCGCAAAAGCATCGACCCGCCCATCGATGAGTAACGAATCCTCAGTTCTTGAGGGCCGGAGCGGAACCCAAACATTGTATTCCAGTCGTCCCCGTACCTACAACCAGTGAGTCGACCGCATTATCAAACCGTAATGGCCACGCCGATGGAACGACCATTTGGCCCTAAATCTCGGGGCAGACAGGGGTTCTGCCCCCCACGCCGTCAACCGCCACCGCCATCCTCCCCTAACCGTGAAAACCCAAAGACCGCACAGTAAAAGGACAATTCAGCTTCAAGGCACCGAACGATGGTGTCGCGCTGGCGGAAGCCGTGCTGCTCGCCCGGAAACATGAGCAGGTCGGCGCGCAGCCCCTTGCCTCGGACCGCGTCAGCCATGAGTTGCGACTGCGCCGGTGGAACAACACGATCCTCCAGGCCCTGGAACAGCACGATGGGGCATGAAAGTCGTTCGATCGAATGAATCGGCGATCGGGTGCGGTACGTATCTTCGTGCTCGGGGTAGGGTCCAATCAAGCTGTCAAGGTAGCGCGACTCGAACTTGTGCGTGTCACGCGCCATCGCCTCGAGATCGCTGATGCCATAGTAGCTCGCGCCCGCCTTGAACACCTCGGGGCGAAATGTCAGGGCCGCGAGTGTCGTATAGCCGCCAGCACTGCGACCGCGGATGATGAGGCGATCGGCATCCGCGAGACCTTGCGCCACGAGGTATGTGGCCGCGTTGACGCAATCGGCGACGTCGACGACGCCCCATTGTCCGGCAAGCCGACGTCGATAAGCGCGCCCGTACCCGGAGCTCCCCCCGTAGTTCACGTCGACCACCGCAAACCCTCGGCTCGTCCAGTACTGAACCTCCAGGTTCAAGCGCGCACTGGTCGACGCGGTTGGACCACCATGGCTGATGACAATGAGCGGAGGTCGATCATCGGGTGGCGCGGTGAAATCGCGATTGCGTGGCGGATAGTGAAACGCGTGCGCGGTCAGGCCGCCGTCGGTCGGGTATTCGATCGGCGTGGGCGGCGAGAGATAGCCCTCGTCGATAGCCATGTCGGCGGCCGAGCGAATCGGCTCGGCCTGGCCTGTTTCCAGATTGACGCGGACCACGGCATCAGGCGCCGCGACGCCGCCGCCGACGAACACCGCGTGGGCGCTGGTGGCGGCAATGTTCTCGCCAGGCTCCAGGTCGGTAGGAACCGGCGTGAATGTGCCGCTTCGCACATCGATGGTGGCGAGGTGCCAACGGCCGCGCTGCTGATAACTCGCGACAACACGGCCGTCGTCGGCAAATGCCCAGGTGGACATTCCGAGCTGCCATTGAGGGCGGCCGAAGTCCGCTGGCATGCCGTGCACCAACTCCACACGGTCGCCGACCACACGGTACAGATTCCACCACCCGGTGCGATCCGACACGAAATGCAGCGTTCCATCTGGCGACCATCCGGGCTGAAAGATCGCCTCGGTCTCACCGCCCGCGATCCGCACCGGGTTATCCAACGTCCCGTTCGAGACGTTCGCCACCCAGACCTCAGTGCCATCCCACGGCATCCGAGGATGGTCCCATGTCAGCCACGATAGGCGGGAACCGTCAGGACTGAAGCGCGGGGTCGAATAGAAATCGCGCCCGGAGGCGATGACATGGCCTGCACTCTGCCGACCGCCCAGTGGCACGCTCACCAGAGTGGTGGTACCTTCGCGTTCCGGATCGGTATGATCCTCGCGCACGCAGACGAGGTACTCGCGCGACGGATGAACACACCCGTCAGCGTAGAACCAATCACCGACTGAGGTCAGCGGCTCCGGCGGAACGCCGGGGATCAGTTTGTACAGACGTTGATCGACAAATTCGGAGTAGTAGATCGTGCCGCGAGAGACCACATAGGCGGCGCCACCGTACTCGTGCACGCGTGTGCGGACGTTTGTGTGCCGCGGAGTCAGGTCCACCATCCGGCCGTCATGGCTCCGTCTGACAATGACATTCCGGCCTCCTTCCTCCGGCCGGCCCTCAACCCAATAGATGTCAGTCCCCTCGATGACGACGCTGCTCAGGCGAACGCCCGCCGCCGCGACAGTTTGAGCCGTGATCGGAGACGTCCACGAACCGTAGGGGGCCTTCACGGCTTCTTCCGCTCCAGGCGAAGAAAGAGACTTATGGGGCAGCGACTTTCGTGCTCTGACTCGCCACGCATTGCCACCGATTGGCGCGCCATACGAACACGTCCAGGTAGCGGTAGGAAATCTCCAGACGACGACCCTTGCTGATGCCGGCAAGATGCCGTGAAAATCCGACCACCGCCGTGTCGCCGTAGATTTTCACCGTGAAGTCATCCAGCTTCGACGACTCGATCTCCTGGCTGAAATCCGCGGCGAGTTTCAGCTCCTTTGCCCTGTCCCCGCGACTCCCATCGTCGTAGGTCGCAGTGAATTCGTCGGCCAGGATGTTCTCGAGCGTCGTCACGTCATTGCTCAGAAACGCCGCGTCCCAGTCGCGCTCGAGCTGCATCAGGATCTGCTGATCCGACCAACCGCGGCGATTCTGAGCACCGGAAGCCGTGGCTGCGCACGCGACAAGGAGCAGTCCGAAGAGTGGTTCACGCCAAGTCATGACTCATCCCCCCAGTTTCGCCACGATTTCTCTTCAACTTCAAGAAGCCAGCGCCCACCGCACGGTCGGCTGCCCCCTGTGGTCGAGGCCATCATATGACTTCAAGCACAATCTGGAACCGGGAACCTGGTTCGGCCCTCCTGCGACGTAATCGGGTGACAGTGGATCCGATAATTGGGCCAGGTGCATTTCGCTTGGCTGTCGTGGTTGATGCCATCGACGCACAGGAAGGTAGGATGCCCGGCTCACTGAGCACTGGACGCGCGGGCCACTCATCGCGGCACGCGATCAGCCTGACCCCCTCCGGACGTCCGCGACGATCTCGCTCGCGGCCAGCGCTCCTGAACGACCATCCAGTCCTGCGCCGGGATGAGTGCCCGACCCGCAGAGATACAGGTTCTTGATGGGCGTACGGTACCGCGCCCATCCCAGAAGCGGACGTGCGACGAACAACTGGTCGAGCGCAAGCTCGCCGTGGAAGATATGGCCGCCCGTCAGGCCTCCGCGGCGCTCCAGGTCGATCGGCGTGATGACGGACCGTCCCAGGACGGACCGATCGAAGCCGGGTGCGTATTTCGCGATGGTGCGCGTCGCCGTGTCGCCAAAGTGTTCTCGCTCCGCGTCCCATGTGGTTCCGCGCAGGTGGTACGGCGCGTACTGCACGTACGCGGAGACCACGTGTCGGCCGGCGGGGGCAAGTGTCGGATCGGCAATCGATGGAATCGTCAGCTCGATCACGAGCTCGTCGCCGTATCCGCCATACTTCGCAGCATCGAACGCGCGTTCGGCCACGTCAGTGTCTGGACACAGTCGAACACAGCCGGACAGCGCCGCCGCTCGTCGCCGGTCGTCCAACGCGCGCAGCCCGGTGAATCCAGGCAGCGACGACACGGCATAGTTGATCTTGGCGAGCGTGCCGCGCATCCGGATGTTCTGCACGTGCCGCCGAAACTCCGGCGTCAGGTGGTCCGGATCGACGAGACCGAGGAACGTGCGACGAGGATCCGCGCTCGACACCACACGTCGAGCCGCAATCTCCTCACCGCCCGCCAGAACGACGCCAGTCGCGACCCCGTCGTGAACCAGGACCTGCGTCACCTCGGCACCGGTTCGAATTTCCGCCCCCGCGTGCAGGGCCGTCTTCGCGAGCGCGTCGCTGACGCCGCCGATGCCGCCACGCGCCGTCCATCCGGGCGCGATCGGATGTCCGTCACCCGCGGCGAGCACCAGCAGCGTCGCCGTGCTGCCGGCGGACCTCGGCCCAACGAACGCTCCCTGCAGGCCGTCCATAGCCACCGCGGCGCACAACGGCTCGCTGTCGAACCACTCGCGCGCGAAGTCGGCGACCGCCATCGGCAGCCAGCGCAGCAACCGGTACCCATCGGTTGTGCCAAGCGCGCGGAATCTCCTGCCCGTCTCGAGCAGGCGCAAAGCGTCAGCGGCCGTTGCCCTCTTGCCCGGCGGAGGAGCGGCCATCAACCTTCGGAGCACACCGCTGATGGAGGCGACACTGGCAAGGAACCGCGGATACTGCTCGGCGTCCCTCGGCGAGAACGCCGCGATCTCACGCGCCGCCTCCACCTCGTCCGACCACAGCGTCAGCGCGCGGCCGGCGTCCGCCAACGCGCATGCGCGTGCGGCGCTCCTGATGATCGTCAAGCCATGTCGATCGAGCTCGAGCTGTCGCGCAATCACGCCATCGATGGCTGCTCGATGCGCAAGCGTCGGACAACGGAAGCCCGGAACCACGTCGGTCGTGATGGCACAGCCCCCAACCCGCTCTGCACGTTCGAGCACCAGCGGCTTCAGACCGGCCTTTGCCAGAAACGCCGCGGCCACGAGGCCGTTCGGTCCGCCTCCAATGATGACCGCTTCGCGAATCCCTGCCACCCGCGTCGAACCGTTGCTGCGAGCCGTGGCGGACATCACGTTACCTGGTCAGTCCCAGGATGCGGCGTGCGGCATTGCGGCCTGGCGCTCCCATGACGCCGCCGCCGGGATGCGCCGCCAATCCACACATCCAGAGATTCCGGATGGGCGTCGTGTACCGTGCCCAACCGGGTGCTGGCCGAAGAAAAAACAGCTGCTCGAGCGTCAGCTCGCCCTGAAAGATGTTCCCTTCGCTCAGCCCGAATTCGCGTTCGAGATCGAGCGGTGTCAGCACCTGACGGCCGCGAATGATGCTCCGGATGTTGGGCGCGTACTCGGCGAGCGTATCGACCACCGCATCACCAAACGCCTCCCTCTTCTCATCCCAGGTCCCGCGGGCGAGCTGGTAGGGCGCATACTGCACGAAGCACGAGAGGATGTGCTTTCCCGGCGGCGCCACCGAAGGGTCGGTGAGCGTTGGAATCACCATGTCGATGTAGGGCCGCCTGGAGAATTCGCCGTACTTCGCCTCGTCGTACGCGCGCTCCATATAGTCCACACTTGGCGAAATTGAAATCGCTCCTCTCAAGTGAGAGCCCGGGCCGGGCCGACAGACAAAATCCGGCAACCCATCGAGCGCGAGATTCACTTTGCCGGACGAGCCTCGAAACTTGTAGCGCTTCACCTGGTCAAGGAACTCCGTGGGCAGCGCCGTACTCTCCATGAACTCGACAAACGTGAGTCGTGGATCCAGGCTCGACAGAATCCACTCGGCCTCGAGCTCGTCGCCGTTGGCGAGGACGACGCCGGTCGCGCGGCCGTTTCGTATCTGAATCCGGACCACGGCGGCTTCCGTGCGGACCTCGGCACCCATCTCGCGCGCCGCGCTCGCAATGGCGTTCGAGATCGCGCCCGTGCCTCCCCTCGCAAAGCCCCACGACCGGAATGCGCCGTCGATCTCTCCCATGTAGTGGTGCAGCAGTACGTAAGCCGTACCAGGCGACCGAACGCCGCGAAACGTCCCGATGATCCCCGATGCCGACATCGTGGCTTTGAGCACGTCCGTCTCGAACCACTGATCCAGGAAATCGGCTGCGCTCATCGTCAGGAGCTGCAGCCCATGACGTCGAGACTCCGGTCCAATCGAACCCAAGCGGCCGGCAAGGGAGAACAGATCCCACAGATCGCGTGGATTGCGCGACATCGGATCGGGGGGTGTCATGCCCAGGGTTGGCTTGACGACCCTGGCCATCTCGGCCATGGCTTTGCCGTACTCGTCGTACGCCTCGGCGTCGAGTTTCGAGTGACGGGCAATCTCGCGTCGCGTCCTGGCGTGATCGTTGACGCGCCAGAGATAGTCGCCGTCCGGCATCGGCGTGAACGTGCCGTCGAGCGGCAGAATCTCGAGGCCGTGGCGCGGCAGGTCGAGCTCGCGAATGATCTCCGGCCGGAGGAGCGACACGACGTACGAGCACACAGAGAAGTGGAACCCCGGAAATACTTCCTCGGTGACGGCCGCTCCACCGACGACGTGGCGTCGCTCGAGGACCAGGACCTTGCGGCCGGCTTGAGCCAGGTAGGCTGCGGCCGTCAGTCCGTTGTGTCCGCCACCGATGACGATCGCGTCGTACCGCATGCAGGCTTACTATAATTCCGGCGATGTCGATTGGAACGGCCGTCCACGCCCGCACGCTGGCGCTCTGTGAGAGCCTGAACTTCCGCGACTGGTCCGGCTACTACGCGGTCAGTGCGTACGAGTCGCACCACGAGCACGAGTACAGCGCTATTCGGAACGCTTCCGCGCTCATCGACGTGTCCCCGCTGTTCAAGTACCTCGTGTCGGGCCGCGATGCGGTGAAGCTCGTGGACCGGATCATTACCCGAAACGCCTACGGCCTCGAGGTTGGCCAGGTGTACTACACGCCGTGGTGCGATGAACGCGGGAAGGTCATCGACGATGGGACGGTGACACGAGTCGGAACCTCGACATTCCGTTGGACCGCCGCCGATCCCAGCTACCGCTGGCTGATGCAGAACGCTGCCGGACTGGATGTGGTCGTTGACGACGTGTCGGACCAGGTCGCTGCCCTCTCTCTGCAGGGCCCGACGTCGGCCGCGGTGCTGAACGCGTGCGCGTCTGTCGACATTCGCGAGCTGAACTACTTTCGGATGACGCACGGCACGATTGCCGGCGTGCCCCTGGATATTTCCCGCACCGGCTACACAGGCGATTTGGGCTATGAGATTTGGATGCCGTGGAATCGCGCGATCGACGTCTGGGATGCACTCATCAGCGCAGGCCGTGCGTTTCAGATCCGGCCGGCCGGCATGCTGGCGCTTGATGTCGCGCGCGTCGAGGCCGGGCTGCTGCTCATCGAGGTGGACTTCCACAGCAGCCGGACAGCGCTCATTGACTCGCAGAGGTACTCGCCCTTTGAAATGGGCCTCGGTCGTCTCGTTTCGCTCAACAAGGGGCCCTTCGTCGGGCGCGAGGTGCTCATCGAGGAGAGAAGGCGGCAGCCGGCGCGACGAATCGTGGGTCTGGAGATCCATTGGCCGGCGGTTGAGGCGCTCTACGACGCGCGTGGGATGGCACCGCAAGTCCCCGCGGCGGCGTCGCGGGCCCAGGTGCCGGTCTACAAGAACGGGAAGCAGATCGGGCGCGCGACGACCACGGCGTGGTCTCCAGTCCTCAAGAAACTGATTGCGCTCGCCACGCTTGATTCCCCCCACTATGCCCAGGGCACACCCGTTGAGTTCGAACTGACCGTAGAGGCTGTTCGCCACCGGGTACCGGGAACGGTTGTCGCGACCCCGTTCTTCAACCCTTCCAGGAAGAAGGCGGTACCCATCGGCGGCTGAGCGGCTATAATCCGCCCTTTACGCTTTTCAATGGAGACCTGCAATGAATGCGAAGTTACCCACCTCGCTCGCGCGCCGGTTGTTACTGTCTGCCTGCCTCTCGCTCCTGCCGATGGGTCTCTTCGCACAGGCGCAGCAGACGCAAGCTCCGTTTCAACCAACCGTCGGTCAGGCCGGGAAGGACGTCATCTGGGTGCCGACGCCCCAGGCCTTGGTCGACAAGATGCTCGATCTCGCCAAGCTCACGCCACAGGACGTCCTCATGGACCTCGGCTCCGGCGATGGCCGCACGGTGATCACCGCCGCCAAGCGCGGCGCACGCGCGATGGGCATCGAGTACGAGCCCGAAATGGTGGCGCTATCGCAACGTAATGCCGCCGACGCGAAAGTCAGCGACAAGGCCACGTTCACTAAGGCCGATCTGTTCCAGACGGACCTCTCGCAAGCCACGGTCATCACGATGTTCCTGCTCCCACAGATCAACCTCGATTTGCGTCCCAAGATCCTCGATCTGAAGCCGGGCACGCGCGTCGTGTCGAATACCTTCACGATGGGCGAGTGGCAGGAGGACGGGAAGGATACGGTCACCACGGATTGCGGGTCGTGGTGCACGGCTCTCCTCTGGATTGTGCCAGCCAAGGTTGGGGGCACGTGGAAATCGGCGCAGGGCGACCTCGAGCTCGTGCAGACGTTCCAGATGCTCTCTGGCACTCTGAACCCTGGCACTCAGAAAAAGACATCGTTTGTCGGAAAGATGGTGGGCGATCGGATCAGCTTTACTGCCGGAACGGCCCGATACGCTGGACGCGTGAACGGCAACGCCATCGAAGGCACGGTCACGACCGGGACAGGCGAAAGCCCGTGGCGTGCCTCCCGCTGAGCGCTTTCTGAGAGCGTGGAAACAAACCGCCGAAACCTCTGCCTCATCGGCGACGTGGTGGCGCGAATTGGTGTGGCCCCCGCACGGGTCCCAGATGCGCTGTGGGATCTCGTCGAGCCGTTCTTGACGATTCCGCCCCCGACCGCCACAAGGGGCGGCCACGTGGACTTGATGCATTGCGCGAGGGCTACGGCGAAATCGCACACTGAAATATCGCGGAGTAATTGCCAGCCTGGTCACGAGCAGGGGTGACCAACTCCGACGACAGGCTGTCTGCGAAAATGCTATCCGAAGCATTGGACACCGGATTTGTTCCCCTCGACGCGTACACGCCGCTGCTGTGCACGGCGTTGTTCACAACTTCGGGAAACGCGACCTGCGTGACCTTCCTCGAAATACCGCCGACCGTCACTTCCAGATGGATGTGGGTCGCTCGTCCCTGATACCAGCCAGGATAGATTGTTGTGAACGTCACTTCGCCGCTGCTGTTCGTCGTCTGGATTCCCCGTAAGAAGGTCTGGGCGGTCTCCGACCCATACTGCGAGTAGTTGCCCGCCACATCACAGTGCCAGATTTCGACATTGGCGTCCGACACGGCGGCGCAGCTGGCGTTGGCGTTGACGACCTTGACCGTCAAGCTCAAGGGCGTTCCGCTCTTGCCTTCCCGGATGTCACTGCGAAAGAGATCCGTCCGCGACGGAAACGGTCCCACGGCCGAGCAAGAATCGTGACAATGGCCGGGCCTCGTCGGGTTCGCGGTCTCCCGATGTGCGCTGCGCGTGCGCCGATAGCAAGGACTCGTGCCGAGCTGTCCCCGCGATGTGTCAGGTTGTCCTCTTTTGCTCGAACCCCCGCGCAGGAAGTCGACGCGTCACCATGAAGGGAGGGCAGGGGGACACCTCCGCTATCTTGCGCAACAGAGGTTTCAGGGCGGTCGAATCAACGCAGCGTGAACGACATCCTCACCGCGCCGATGGCCGGAGCCGCATGCGGTACGTGACCGTCTGGCCGGGCTGAATATTGACGTCGAACGTCACGGGTTCGAAGCCGTCATAACGAATTTCGATGCGATGCGGACCGGGCTCAAGATTCGCCTGCTGTGACCCTTCGTCAAAGTCATCAACAACTCCCACGTAGTAGCCGTCGACGAAGACTTGGGCATCGCGTTGCTCAACGACGATTCGGACTCCCCCATACCCACGGCCCGGTGCGACCGCCACAGAGCCCGGGGAGGCGTACGCCGGGGAGAGCCGATACGCCGGGGAGCCGTATGCCGGGGAGCCGTATGCCGGGGAGCCGTACCAGGGGTAGTAACCGTAAGCATAGGGATATGCGTAACCGTAGGGATACCCGAAGCCCAAGGAGAACGAAAACCCCGGGTAGCCGTAGTAGTACGGATATGCCGTAGCGGTACGGATATCCGTAGTGGTACGGGTACCCGTAGTAGCGGCCGTAACCGTAATACGGCCCGCCGTGACCTGGGTAGCCTGGTCTGGGATATGCCGACCCAGGATGCCCAGGCCCAGGATTAGTCGCCCCGCTGGCACTGCACGTCCGGCCGGCGGTGAACCGCCGGACGGGCGAGAAGCCGAGCCGCCACCTCCGCCGCCGCGTTGCTCCGCGAATGACGGCATCGCCGCGAGCAGGATCGCAATGGCTACAACGGTGCAAGTCTTGAGTGCTCTCATGGGTGTCTCCACCATAATTCTTGCAACAACGCTACCAGCGGGCGCCCCGCAATTCCAGCACAATTTCAGCTTATCCCGTCGACTCCACGGCGTCCGGCTGCGGGAACTTCCCCGCTCGAGCAGGGGGCTTCTTCTGACCGTCACCGATCCAAATGGCGGCCACCGCCGACACGGCCAGTCGTCGTGAACGCTGAACCTCGCAGATCAGGCGGACCTCGCAGTGAAGGATCGCATTGATTCACGACGTCAGTCTCGCTTCGTCCTCCGCGGCGGCTCCGGTTTCTGAGAAGCGCCGGTTTCTGAAGAATAGTTCAGCCAATCTTCAGATACATGCAGATGGACCGGCGCTTCGTACGCATCGGCTCACCGAACATACCGAATATAATGTGAAGCCATGGGGACAGTGCCAGACGCGAGAGACCCTGAACTTCATGTGAGGCGAACTATGAACAAACGGTGCTTGTGGATATGTGCCGCGGGTCTGCCGCTGGTGCTGCTCTTCAGTTCGTGTCAGGCACGGCAACCGGAGCCTTCACCGCAAACTCAATACGAGGTGAGCGCCACCGTCAAAGACATCATGGATTCAATGGTGGATCCGATCGCGGACGTGCTGTGGGAGTCGGTGGCCACGCTCGTCACGAGCAAAGGCACTGAAGAGCGCATGCCGAAAACGGACGAGGACTGGGTAAAGGTGCGCCGGGGAGCCATCACACTCATCGAGGCCACGAACCTGCTGCGGATGCCGGGACGCAAGATCGCAAGGCCTGGCGAGAAATCCGAGAACCCCAACGTCGAGCTAGAGCCCGAAGAAATGCAGGCCCTGGTGGACAAGGACAGAGAGACATGGAACAAGATGGCACACGCGCTCCATGCCGCCGCGTCGGAAGCGTTGCGCAACATCGAAGCCAAAAACGCGCAGGGACTGATGGACGCCGGAGAGCAGATCGACTCGGCCTGCGAAAACTGCCATCTGAAGTACTGGTATCCGAACCAGGTGATTCCGGAGTTTCCCAAGAACCTGCCTGTTTCGAATTGAGGCTCATCGCCGCACTGCTCGGCGGGCTGGCACGAACACGTCGGGCCGGCCCGCATGCGAAGCACGTCTCCTTCACATCTTCGTAATCCCTCGCTCACCCGTCCCGCGCGCCGCTCGCCTAGGTGTACATCGTGTACAGACATCATCCGGCCTGCGAGGATGACAATCGCCCAGATGAGGATGGAAGTGAGGCCCGCCAGGCGCGCAGAGACCGGCGTCTGGCCCTTGTCCCATCCTCCTATCTGCCTTTCGGTCACGAAGTGAAATACGAGGGCGTTCAGGCCGGCCAGCAGCAGTGCTGACGCCTTGATCCAGAAGAAGACGTTCACGTAGGCCTTCGTGGCATGCCCGGCAAACAGAAAACTACCGGACACGAACATGACCAGGAACCCGGACAACATCCACGGCGCGAGACGGCGATAGAGCGTGGACACCGGCCACCTCCGTAGCGTCACACCGAGGAGCCGCAGATCGAACCAGAACACCACACCCGCCGAAAGACCGAGCGCCATGATGTGAATGGTGACGAGGATGGCAAAGCCCCACGTCGATTCCCGAATGAGGGTCGCCATCGCGGTCCCCTCCAGCCATTCACAGATACTGAGCATAGACATCGGCTCACCAACTCCGCGCAGCGCTCGTCCCAGGCATCCCTGGCGTGTCGCAGGGACGAGGCATCTACTCCAGCAGGATGTATGCGCACCCTGCCAGGGCGACGCTAATCCAGAGCACCAGTTCGAGCGCGCCACCAGCCCGAAGCACCCCACCGACGGTCGGCGTTCCCCGATTCGCGCGCTGCAGGGTGAAGTGCAGCAGCGCCGCCACCGCCAGCAACGACATCTTCAGCTGGAACGTGCTGTTCGCCACGGCGGTTGACGCCCGCGGAGCCAACAACAGCAGCCCGGTCGCCACACTGATGCAAAGGCCGACGGTCATCGCTCGGGCCACGGGGCGCGTCGCTTCGGCACCATGCTCCGTTTCACCCAGGACACCAAATCTGGCGAGGTTCGACACGACCGCCCCGCCAGCGATCAACGTGAGGCCGATGAGATGAAACGCGCTGAGCGCTCCGGTGAGGCGAGACGACTCGCGAATCGTGCCGGCGAGCGAGGTCGCCTCCATCCAATGCACCAACGGATTCAGGGCACTCATACGCTGGGGAGAGAGTACTCCAGACGCCCTGGAGCGTTCCAGAGGCCACGCGAAGTGATGCCAAGGAAGGCTGGCGTTATGGCAGGACAGCGTTCCAGTTACCGAGCCGGCGGAGTGCCCGGGGCCGGGGCGGGTGGCAACGTCCCGCCCTCGGCAACGGTTTTCATGTTCTGAAGCAATCTCGTGAACGTTGCCGTTCTGTTCGCAATGTCCTTTTCGCGGGCGGCATCGTCCGCCAGCATCGAGTTGTCGAAGAACAACGTGTAGAGAATCTTCGTGGTGGTCGGCGTCAGCGCTCTCGCTTCGACCGTGGCGTGATACGCGTTGAACGGCCGGCCGACTCTGACGGGCTGCGTATAGGTGTAGGAATACTCTGTCTTCGCCACCATGATTTCGCCGTTTCCCACGGACCGCACGGCGCCAACCTCGTTGTCCTTGCCGGACAGGATGGTGCAGGTATTCGGACTCCAGTCTCGGAGTTGACAAAACCCGCCGACGCGTTTCCACACCTCGGCAACTGGGCGGTTGACGGTGATTTCCAAGGGAATGGCGACGTAGGTCGGCTTTTCGACGGCCGGTGGCGGTGGTGGGGTCTGCGCACTGGCCAGCCGTTGCCAGACAGGCGACCACGAGCGCACCGCGTACGGCGCTTCCAAGGAATCGATTCCGCATGAATTCCTCCAAACCTTCGCCCCGCGTGGCTAGTTACCGCGACGGTGGGGCCGCAGGCGGAGCGCCGCGGGCCGGGGCCGGTGGCAACGTCCCGCCTTCAGCAAGGGTCTTCATGTTCCCGAGAAATCTCGTGAACATTGCCGTTCTGGTCGCGATGTCCTTCTCGCGGGCGGCATCGTCCGGCAGCATCGAGTTGTCGAAGAACAACGTATAGAGAAGCTTCGTGGTGGTCGGCGTCAGTGCTCTCGCTTCGAGCGTGCCGTGATACGCGTTGAACGGCCGGCCGGCTCTGACGGGCTGCGTATAGGTGTAGGAATACTCCGTCTTCGCTACCATGATTTCGCTTCCCACAGACCGTACGGCGCCAACCTCGTTGTCCTTGCCGGACAGGATGGTGCAGTTGGTCTGAATCCAGTCGCCGATTTGACAGTACCCGCCGATGCGTTTCCACACCTCGGCAATCGGGCGGTTGACGGCGATTTCCAAGGGAATGGCGACGTAGGTCGGCTTTTCGACCGCCGGTGGCGGTGGTGGAGTCTGTGCACTGGCCACCGTTGCCAGGCAGGCGACCACGAGCGCACCGCGTGCGGCGTTTCCAATGAATCGATTCCGCATAAATTCCTCCAAAAAACTGTTCGCCCCTTGGGGCTGTCGAGTTACGGTCGCGCGATATCTTGACACAGGCAGACCGGGGCAACCAACCGAATTGATCGCCGCGCACCGCGCGGGAGGGCGCCCTTCGAACGAGCGTCTCCACGACCTCGCCCGATGTTCGCGCGGTCTCTCTACCGCGAAAAGAGAACTGAGCTCCTGAGCTGCTGCTAGCGTTGGATGCGGAATGGTACTGACGCGATCTGCTTGTCCCAGATGAGGGCCAGCTTGCCGCCGGCATCGCTCATGTCGAGAAACTCCCAGGCGAGCTGATCGAACGAGTACGGGAGCGTTGACCGCGTCATCGGGACTCTGACGACGTCGCGATCCGACGTGTAATCGTACGCGCCCCACAACTCGAGCGGGCTGTTGGCCTCGAAGGTTGTCTTTGCCCCCCAGGTGGACACGATGAGCGTCCACCGACGAGGTTGCAGGTCGATGAAGAGCGTGTATTCTCCCGGCGCGACCGTCTTGTTGCCGAGCACGATCGGCACTTCCGTCTTCAGCCGCGTCGAGACGTTTGCTCCCGCCCGCCACACCGGAGCTCCGTCGTTGAGTATCTCAGCGTAATCGGGGGGGCCGAACAGGTCTCGGCCTCGCTTGATCGGACGGCCGTACCGGAGCTCGAGCCACTTCCCGCCGACGTAGCCCCGCCGCTCGTCATGGCGCCCGCCTATCTCTGTTGCCGAGCTGCCGTCAGGGCTCGGCTGTCGCCAGCCCTGAGACTCGGTCACCGTGGAGATTGTGACGACCAGGAACGCGCACGCTATCCCAATTCGTGCCATCTGCTTGGTCTGAGTGCTTTTCATATTCTCAGTCCTCATCGGCTGACACAAGGTTCAGCAAGAGCAAAATTCATCGCAGTCGACCATGGACCTGTCGGCGCCCCAGGATAGCGTGCAGGAGTCGCATTGCCGCATTTGAAAGATGGGCGCAGGCGCTGATACGCTTTGAGTTTTGGCTGTGCCTTGGATCGCCGCTCGCGTCGAGTGTGGCCGCCTGGCTCATGAATTTCTTGTAACTCTCTTATACCTGTATACTTAAAGGGGGCGACAATCACTCACTCATCTGACATGGCGCGCGTGCTTCTGCCGCTCGTCGCTGCCGCGGCTCTTGCTGCGTGCAACACGACCGCAGCCGACGATGCCGCAAAGCGAAACTCGCCGGCTCCGCGCGCCGAGGGACGACAAGGCCAGGCGGCGTCGATATCGGTCAGGACCACGCGGCCCGCGCGGATATCAGTTCAACGACAAGTCGACGTGTTCGGAACGCTGCTCTCGCCCGATCAGGCCAAGTTGAGCAGCGAGGCGGCCGGCATCGTGCGTGACGTCACGGTCGATCTTGGCAGCCAGGTGCGTGCCGGTGATGCCCTCGTCCACCTGGACACCAATGAGCTCGCCCTGGCGCTCGAACGGGCCGAGAGCTCGCTTCGGCAGGTCGAAGCGCAACTCGGCATCGATCGAACGGTCGACAAGCAGCCGCCGCCCGATGACCAAATCGCGTCGGTGCGACTGGCGCTTGCCAATCGCGACGACGCGCGTGTGGCGTTCACCCGGGCGCAGCAATTGGCCGAGCGCGGCTTGCTGCCGCAGGTCGACCGCGATACAACCGAAACCCGTCTCAAGATGGCCGAGGCGAATTATCAGGCAGCGATCGATACGGTCCACAGCCTCAAGGCCAGCCTGCAGGATAGACGCGCGGCGTACGATCTCGCCAAGAAGAAGCTCAACGACGCCGTCGTGCGGGCTCCGGTCGCCGGCTCGATAGTCGAACGGCTCGTGCAGCCGGGCGAATACATTCGAGAGAACACGCCGGTCGTCACCATCGTGCAAATGAACCCGTTGAAGCTTCGAACCGGCATCCAGGAAAAATTTGCCGGGGTCATCACACCGGGCCAGGGTGCGCACTTCAATGTGGAAGCGTTCCCGGGACGCATGTTCCTGGGCAAGGTGGCGTTTGTGAGTCCCGCGGTCGATCAGGCCGTGCGAACGTTCACCGTGGAACTCCTCGTCGACAACGCGAACGGCCTCTTGAAGCCGGGGTTCTTCGCCAAGGGCACCATCGACATCCGACTCGACGAGCAGGTCCTCGCCGTGTCCGACGACGCCGTATCGACGATGGCGGGCGTGTCCAGCGTTTATGTGATTGAAAAAGACAAGGTGCGCCAGCAACGCGTAGCGGTTGGCGTTCGCCAAGGGGACGTGTGGGAAGTCGTGGACGGGCTCAAAGGCAACGAAGTGCTGGCGTCATCGAACCTGAACCAACTCGCGACCGGCACCAGCGTGCATTCGGAAGACGACACCGCGAGCAAGGGGGCCACGCGGAGCGGCAGTTAAGCAACATGGCTCTTTCAGACGTCAGCGTTCGGCGGCCGGTCTTCGCGATCATGATGACGGCGGCGCTCATATTGCTAGGGGCGTTCTCCTACAAGGATCTCGGCATCGACTTGATGCCGAAGACCGAATCACCGGTCGTGACGGTGTACGCCGCTCTTCCCGGCGCGAGCGCCGAGGAAGTTGAAACGCAGCTCACTCGGCGTATCGAGGAGTCGGTCAACACGATCAGTGGCATCGACGAGCTGCGTGCCACCTCCGATCAGGGCTCGTCCCGCGTGACCATCATCTTCACGCTCGACCGCGATATCGAAACAGCCGTGCAGGACGTTCGCGACAAGCTCGCCACGATCGTCAACCAGTTCCCCCGCGACACCAAGCCGCTCGTGATCCAGAAGGTCGACCCGGATGCGACGCAGATCCTGAGCTTCTCGCTGGCGGGCGATCGCGATGCGTCCGAAGATCACCGAAATTGCCGACAAGCAGCTCAAGCAGGTGATCGAAACCGTCAAGGACGTCGGATCGATCAGCTTCATCGGCGAGCGGAAGCGGGAGATCCAGCTCCTGCTCAATGCCGATCGCCTGAACGCGTACGGCCTGTCGGTCGACCAGGTGCGCAACGCGGTACAGCGGCAGAACGTGGAAATCCCAGGTGGCAGCTTCGTGGCCGGCCCCTCCGAAGTCGCGCTGCGCACGATGGGCCGCATCAAGAACGTGAACGACTTCAACCGCATCGTCCTCGCCTATCGCAACGGGTCGGCCATCACCTTCGGCGACATCGGACGCGTGCAGGACATCGTGCCGGGAGATCCGCAGCGCACACCGGACTGAACGGCGAGCCGTCGGTCGCCATGCTGGTCCGCAAGCAATCGGGCACGAACACCGTCGAAGTCGTCGACCGTGTGCAAGCAGCGGCTGAGCAAGATCGCAGCGACGCTGCCGCCAGATCTGAAAGTCCGCTACGGTACCGACCAGTCGATCTTCATCCGGCGCTCGTTCGAGGACATCAGCTGCACCTCATTCTCGGCGGCCTGCTCGCGAGCCTGGTCGTGTTCCTGTTCATCCGGAACCTCCGCGTGACGTTCATCGCCGCGCTCGCGATTCCGACGTCGATCATCGGCACGTTCACGGTCATGAAGGCGTTCGGCTTCACGCTCAACAACATGACGATGCTGGCGTTGTCGCTGGCAACCGGCATCGTCATCGACGATGCGATCGTCGTGCTCGAGAACATCTTCAGGTACGTCGAGGAAAAGGGGTTGACGCCGAAGGAGGCGGCGGCCGACGCGACCCGAGAAATCGGCCTGGCGGTGATGGCGACGACGTTGTCGCTGGTCGTCATCTTCGTGCCGGTCGCGTTCATGACCGGTCAGATCGGCCGTTACTTCTACAGCTTCGGCCTCACCGCCGCGGCAGCCATTCTGCATTTCGATGTTCGTCTCCTTCACGCTGACACCGGCGCTCTGCGCCTGGTGGATGAAGCCCGAGGACACGAAGGCGGACCACTCCAACGACGAAGTCGTCCGGCGTCTACGCAAGATTGGACGCGATCTACGGACGGATGCTCGGCTGGTCGCTCCACCACCGTGCGGGCGATGATGGGCATCGCCGGCGCGGTCACGATCTCGGCCGCGTTCCTGTATCCCTACGTCGGCAAGGAGCTCGTGCCCGACGACGACCAGGGCGAGTTCAACATCAACGTCCGGCTGCCGAGGGGCACGAGCTACCCGCGGACCGAGGAGTTCATCGCGCCCATCGAGAAGGAGGTGCTCGCGCTGCCGTCGCTGTATCGCGTGAGCACGTCAGTGAATCCGGGGTCGGCGAGCTTCCACAGTCCTCATGATCGCCGCTCGAAGAGCGATCGATTTCGCAGCAGGATATGATGCGCCGCGCCCGGGCCATGCTCCGCAAGTATCGCGGCGCCCGCATCAGCGTCACCGGCAGCACCGACATCTCGGGTGCGTCGTCGAACGCGGCCGGAGGAGGAGGCGGAGGCGGCGGCGGGAACAACAACCGGCTCAACATCCTCATCCAGGGGCCCGACCTCGAGCAGCTGCAAGCCTACACGGTCCAGCTGATGGATAAGGTTCGCACGATCAAGGGCGTCGTCGACGTCGACTCCAACTTCGAACCGACACAGCCCGAACTGCGCATCGACGTCAATCGCGCCCGCGCCGCCGATCTCGGCGTCAACATCGATTCGCTGGCGACCAACCTGCGCACGCTCGTCGGCGGCGAGGAGGTGTCGGAGTACAAGGACGGCGACGATCAGTTCATGGTGCAGCCTGCGACTCGACGAGCCGTATCGCAACAACCCCCTCGCGATGGGCGATCTCCTCATCCCGGCCGGTCCGGGGAAGACCGTCAAGGTCAGCGACGTCGCCACGCTCACTCAAGAGCGCGGCCCGGCGTCCATCGACCGCTACAACCGCCAGCGCCAGATCTCGGTCAACGCCAACATCGATCGCGTGCCGCTCGGCGACGTCATCGCGGCGGCCCGGCCGAAGGTCGAGGAACTGCACCTGAAGCCCGGCTACCAGGCGATGTTCGGCGGCAGCGCCAGACAGCTCGCCGAGGCGTCGAGCAACTTCATGATCGCGATCGTCCTGGCCGTCGCGTTCATCTACATGGTGCTCGCCTCGCAGTTCAACAGCTTCGTCCACCCGCTGACGATCATGACGGCGCTGCCGCTGAGCCTCCCGGCCGGACTGCTGGCGTTGATGGCATTCGGGATGACGCTCAACGTGTACAGCGCGATCGGGCTGATGATGCTGTTCGGCATCGTCAAGAAGAACTCGATCCTGCAGGTCGACTACACGAACACGCTCCGCGACGCAGGGCATGGAGCGGCACGAGGCGCTCATTGCGGCCAACCACGTCCGCCTGCGGCCGATTCTGATGACGACGATCGCGATCGTCGCCGGCATGATCCCGATCGCGTTCGGCCGCGGCGCCGGCGCCGGATCGCGCGCATCGATGGCGGTGACGATCATCGGCGGGCAGGTGCTCTGCCTGCTGCTGACGCTGCTCGTCACGCCGGTCGTGTACTCCTACTTCGACGACCTGCGCGAATGGAGCCCCCGCCGGATGCTGCAGCGCCTGCGGTCCCAGAAGCCAACATCCGCACCGCGATCAGCTGAGGTCTAACACAGTCTTCCCTTCGATGTACGTCGTCCTGGGTCCTTCGTCCTTAGTTCTTGGTCCGTCCTTTTCGCGGTGGCGGACACCGATCCTGACGCCGCAGTTGACACGGCTTGAGAGGTTGATCCTGGAATTCGACGCAAGCAATCGATCGATGCGTTCAGAACAATCGAGCGCAGCAATAGCCTCTACATCAAGAGGACTCGATGCAATCCATCACACGCAGAACGATACTTCGCGCCGGCGCGGCAATGCTCGTGAGCCGTCCGATGTTCTCATTTGCGCAGACCCGTATTCATCGCGTGTTCGTAGGCACGTCTACCAATGCATCGGGCGAGAACGTGCCAGCTAGTTTCGGGAGACGCGACGCAGGCAACATTAGCCGAGGTCTCTACACGTTCACCTTCGACACTGCGACCGGCCGTGCTGGCGAAATCTCGCTGGCGGCCGAGGTGAGTAATCCATTCAATCTGATCATGCATTCCACTAAGCGCGTGCTATATGTTTGTCCCTTGCCCCCACAGATCGATGTGCAGAACATCATCACTGCTTTCGCTGTTGAAGGCGCCAAGCTACGCGAGCTGAACACGATGCGCAGCGGTGGTCGAGGACCGACGGTTGGCGTGGTCGACAGAGCAGGTCAACACCTGCTCACCACCAACTTCGTGACGAATAGCATCGTATGCTTTCGCTTGAACAAGGACGGCTCTCTGGGCGAGCGCTCCGCGATGATCGGCAAAGAACCCACTGGCGCAATCTCCAATGCCGTGCCTTCCGGCCAGGGACCTGGAATCGGCTCAGCGGGAATGGGTGGTGCGCCCGGCGGTCCTCATGCCATCGTGTTGTCGAAGACAGAGCGTTTTGCTATCGCGGCCGAAATTTCGGCGAACCGCTGCCATGTCCTGCGCTTCGACGCCCGCAAAGGCTCTTTGGAAACTCATCAACTGGTCGAAGACACGCACGACGCCGGGCCGCGGCATCTTGCCTGGCACCCGAGCTATCAATACCTGTACACCTCTGGGGAGAAGAACTCCTCGATTTCGGCGTGGAGCTGGGACGAGGGCAAGGGCGCGCTCAAAGTCCTGCAGAACCTCAGCACCCTACCGGACGGTTTCACAGGCAGTAACAATCCAGCCGATATCGCCATGCATCCCAGCGGCAAGTTCGTCTATGTCACCAATCGTAGCACCGGCACGCTGGCGGGGTTTCGCATCGACCAATCGAACGGTACGTTGAGCGCCGTCGGTCAGGCCGAGATCGGTTCACCGTCTTGTTGGAGCATGCTGTTCGATCCCAGCGGCAAGTGGGCGCTGGCGGCCGCGCAAATCGGCGATGAAGTGGTGGTCTATTCCGTCGACCAGGATACCGGGCTGCTCAAGCAGACCGGCCAGAAGCTGAAAGTAACCTTGCCTTCCTGTTTGCGCTGGGCGTGAAACGGGAGCGCAAGGAGCCTTGTACGTCCTACGATCGCCGGTGGCTACTTCACGGTTGGAGTGGCGCCAGGGGCAGAGCCGCCCAGAAACAATCGTCGTCCATCTGGTAGGGTAAAATTCCTGCCCACGCCCTTATTGGATCCGTCCTTGGCTTGGTAGCCATCGATCACGAGCTCCAACCCAATCTGCAAGCTCTGTTTCGTCACCCCCAACCTGATGAGCTGATTTGGGCTCCCGCCTTCGATCAGCCACCTCTCGACCTTACCGTCGGGGGCCTTGATGTCCATGTGGAACCAAGAGTGGGGGTTGACCATCTCCCATTTCACTAGCGTGCCGCGCAGATGGATCGGCAGAGCCGCGTCGTATTCCGCCGAGAAGGCATGATGCGCCGACGACGGCACCGTCGCATGGAGAAGTCCGACAACGGCCAGGGCAATGGCGACTTTCGTTCGCATCTGAAATCCTGTTCTCATTTCCGCTCCGCTTTTCCCGCTTCCTCGGCCGCCCTTTTCTCCTCGGCGCGAGCTGCAGTCAGAGCGTTCGTCAAGCTGTAGTTGTGCGGCTCTTGCCCGATCGGCTGCCCTTCGGCGTCCGTTGTGATCGGCGGAATCCTACCGTGGGGTGAATCGACGACAAGCGATGTGCTCAACGTCCGGAGAGTCGTCGTTTCGATGCGACCGAGCCCAAACAGACTGAACCCGTAATGCGCATCGGCCAGCGTTGTTGGGACAACCCTTCCAACTGGTTTGTCATTTCTTGATCGGCCGCTTGCGAAGATGGCCATACATCATTTCTTCAACGAACTCGACACACCGGAACTCGAGGACCTGGGCATGCGCTTCGACTCGCCGATAGAGCGGCATGCTCATCTTCCAGGGCCGCGTGAACACTTTGGGATCGGTGATTGCGACTTCGTAGTTGAGATGGTCCTGGCTTCGTGCACTATATCGCTCCACCACGTGCAGCTCGTCGCTGTGAAAATTCCCGGCCCGGTCGAACCACGTCTGACCGTTGAAGCCGGTGGTATCGACAACCAGCGCGTTGCCTTCCCACCGTCCGTTCGACCAGCCCATCCAGCTGTCCGCAGGAGCCTCTTCTGGTGATCGCGACAGGTAGATCGTGTGAACGGCGCCGGCAGACCGATAAGACGATCATGATGTGCTCTTGACTTTCGACGATTCGAAACGGCTGTCCCATGTAGTTGGCGCGCGGGGACTGGGGAGATAGCATTTTATTTCAGGGTCTTCGGTCATCCGTGATTTGAAGTTTTCCTGTCTCTTGGCCAAGGCCCATGGTTGATACGGGATGTTACCTCCTCCACGACGCCGAGACTGGCGGATTGCACCAATCGCTCCAAGTGAGTCGAGCGGAGGAAAACCCGTGGGATGAGCCTCGATATTCGAGTTCGCCTCATTGAGCGCCTGCGAATGCCGTTTAAAAATGGGCCGTCCCGTCCGCCGTCCGAGAGGCTTTACCGGAAGGCGCCTGAGCTCCCGTCGTTGCGACAGCCAAGCAGACATTAGGGCGCCAAGCGCATGCCGAACTCGCTACGTCTTTCCACCGCATCTTGACGATAGCTCCTTTTTCGTAGAACGCCTTGTTCAGTGGGGCCTGTCGCTGTCTGCAGAACGCGATGAGGACGCGTCTCTTAGAATCCTACGCGGACTGCTCGCCGCGGCAGATTACTTGCCAATGGCACTTTCGACCGCCCTGGTCATATAACGGTCGACGTCCTCGGCGAGTAGCAGCCGCTGCGTCTGAAGACCAGTCGCCGCTCGGGCCACGGCACTTACATAATCTTGATGGGTGGGGTTACGCTCGGCGATGGAGCGTCGTGGATCGCCAAGCTCCAACCGGTGCGCCGTGGTTTGAGGAAAATCGATCTTCTGACCGGCGGACATCGCACAGATCGTTGCCTGCCAGCTGCGATCGTCGCAACGCCCAACCAGTATATGTGGCCACGGGTGCGGCGATCTCCGGCAAACGAATACCGGCAATGTCGTTCCCGTCGGCGTCTGTCTTGGGCACAAGAGCCGGATCGGAGAACCGAGAAACCGGGGAGGAAGCGCTGTCAGGATGCCCGTGGGCAATGAGGGACCAAAATCGAACAGATCGCCCGTCGTTATCAAGCCCGTGTAATTAACAGCCGGGATGCTTGGAAAACCCATGACATGTCTGGGCGAGGAAGGGACCAGTGTCCCATCTGCGCGCCTCGGCACCCGGCTTTCCGGGGGCGCGACGCTGGAGGTGACCCACTCATCAAGTGCTACCAGCAGGGCCCGTAGAACGGGGTTCGGACCGACTGGGTTCCTTGGCTGCGCGCAGATCCCGGGGCCGCTCGCAGCCTGGTGCGGCAGGCTCGACATCAGGTAGTAGCGGACGTTCGGTGGATCGGCGAGATCCTTTCCACGCGTGTCCGTATGTAGGAGCGACGTCGCCTTCACCCAATATTCGTTCGCCGAGTTCACTTCGAAGATCTTGGGGCACGGACTGCTGGGCAGACAGCGCCGGAGTCGTCCATCGGTTTTGCGCGTGACTGGATCGAACAGGACCTGGTTGGCAAACGGGAACTCACGCTCCGGAAACCACCGCGCGATGTGTTGGCGGTGCGTTCTTCCGGGTTGAGCAAACCGGTAATTCAAGAAGATGCCGCTTGCCCCGGCGATCCAATTGAGAATCCCGTCGAACACCGGTCGGCCCTGTTCGTCCTCGTTGAAACCCAGGTGTACAAAGTCGCGCATGTAGCGCGCCGGCTGTGAGATTCCGAACGTATAGATAGCCTGAACGTTCCCGGCCAGGGGATTTGCATTGCCGTGGTCGTCTGCGGCGGAGTGATGGAGGAAGGCGGCCAGATCCCGCGTCGCGGCAAAACCGAGGCCCGCGACGATCGGGTCTTTGGCCGGATACGTGAATTCGTAAAGGCGGCCCTGCTCGAACGGCGATCCGGGAGGCAGCAGCCGAATCGTCTGCGGATCGACGTACTCCCAGCCGCTCGAGGGGATGGTTACCGGGGGATCCGCGTAGTGCACACGGACGGTAAGAACCGCCTGTCATTTATCGAGCGTCGCTGCTGAATAGCTGAGAGAGCCCGCGATCGTCGCGGCTTCGTCAACCACAAATTCCTCGAGGGAAGGACCGACGAGAGACGAACCATCCGGGTTTTTTTTCGCAGCGACTGGAACCGAAATGGTGAGACGGTTCCCGCCGGGCTTCACACCCGGTTCCCAGCCGCTCGAAACGACGGTATACCCGTGCCGCATGAGGAAACCGTTGCCTGCATGCGCAGCGCTGCTTGGATTGTTTCCTCCTCCCCCGTCGTTGAAGGCGCCGAGCACACCGATGTTTCCGCGGTTGTTGATGTGGTACAGAAAAAGTCGCCGATTGCCTCTGGCGAGAGTGATCGGTTTCAGGATGAAGACATCCGTGGAATATTCGACCATCCCCTTGGCATTGCGAGGCGCGGACACCAGATCGACTATTAGGGCGTTGCGTGCGTCTTTGGGATCGACTTCGCCGAACACCCGCCACCGAAGCTTCTGGTACGGCCCCACGGTGCCGAATGAAACCCCCTCAAACGTGGGCGATTCGACAGTGACGACTTCGATTTTCGTAATCCGCGCTTCGGCCGGAGTCGATACCCCTACCGCAACCGCCAAACCCACGGAGATGAGGAGTGTTTTCAAGTCTACAGACTCGCTTATTTCGGTTCTTTCTTCATGGCCTGATCGGCACGTTTCTTCTCGTCGGCGCGCGCTCCCTGAGGGCGTTGGCCATGCTGTAGTTTCCCTCGTGGCAGGCGAACTCGAACATGGGACCTATCGTCTTCACCATCGGGACCTCTGCCGACCAGGGCCTTGTCCAGGTCGTCGGATTGTCGATCGTGAACGTGTGACCGATTGTGTCTTCGGCGGTGCGGGTGAATCGCTCGATCACGCGCAAACTTTCGCCGGAGCCTCGAAATGCGGGCTTGTCGGAGAAGTTTGTTGTCTCAACGACAAGCGTATCGCCCTCCCAACGACCGCGCGAGCTTCCCATCCACTGACGGATATTCTTTGAGATCTGTGGTCGCCCATCCAGTGGAATGATGCGCGCGTCATGGATCATCTCAACCAGAATCATCACGTAGCCAGGACCCTGCACGATTTGATAGTTGTTCTGGTAGCCCCACGGCAGGATCGGCGGGCCGGCGTTCATGATGATGCACCGATCGTCGAGCTCGTTGGCCTGCGCGGAGTCAAACCGCCCACCGAGTTGCTTTTGCGCCTGTGCCCGGGCGGCCGCCCGTTTTCGTCCTTCCTCGGTCAACGGCGGAATCCTGCCGTCTGGTGGATCGAAGACCGACGACGTTCGCAAAGTTTCTACGACGGGTGTTTGGTTCTTGCGAGACCGAACTGACTGAAATCATAGTGCACATCCGCGGTCGTTCCAGGTTTTGGCGCGTCCGCCGCGTTGCCGGTATTCATCCACCTGCCGAGTGACGCATTCGTATTCCCGGGGGGCGCATTTCTATTCGCGGGTGGCGCATCTGTATTCGCGGGTCCCTCGCCTTCTGTAGATCCTCGCTCACGAAGTTGGGCCGCTTCCTCCTTCGTATAGAACTCTTTTGTGACGTTTTTGGGTCGCTCCATCGGAGTATAGGTGGAGTTCGTCCAGAAGCCCTGCAGGTCCGGTTGGCCGTCAGGCGTTCGTGGCGGAGTCCAAGTCTTCGCCTTGCTTCCAGCCTTCGTCGCCTTGGTTCCACCTTTCGTCACGACGGTTGGAGCCTGGGCGGCAAGCGGCGCGCTCATCGAGAGCGCGATCGCGATCCCCACCGCCAGAGCACCGGAGGCGAGAAATTGACGTCGCATCGAGACCTCCTCAGGGGCGTGCGCTCAGCACTAGCGCCGAGCAGGTATATTGCCTATTTCCCGATTTCCCGTTGACGGAGCCCTGGTGTCCAGTCTTCAAACGGGGGAGGGACGTAGCTGGCGCGGCCGGGCATCTGGACCGCCGAGAGTCGCTTCGCGTCCATCACCTCGCCTGGTTTGATGACGTCGTTCCGCTCCAACAGAAACGCGGTCAGGCTATACACCTCGTTTGCCGTCAAGTACCCTTGTTGATGCAGCGGCATCGACCGGTTGATGAAGCTCCAAATGAGCGGCGCAAACGGCCAATTCCGGAGCCCGCGCCCCGGGAAGCCGCCGACCCCCTCGTGGGACATCTCGCGCCCCGGGGGCCGAGTGCCAACCAGAATAGGAGCGGGGCCTTCGGCGCCGGTTGGCCCGTGGCAAGTCGCACAATTCCGCCTGGCGTAGACAACCGCCCCCTGCTCGGCGGTGCCACTGCCGGCGGGGAGGCCCTCTCCATCGGGTCGAATCGACGCGTCCCAAGGCCTCAGTTCGTGTTCGCTCGGCGCCCGGCCGAGTTTGTACGTGGCGCCCCCCTGGGCGCCGGCCATGATGCTCCAGGTGGCCACCAGCGCCGCGACAAGCAACAATTTACAGGGCGTTGACAACGAGTCCCTCATTGGTCACCCTCCAGGGCTGAATGGCGTTCCCATGCGGCGTGCGTGCGCCGCCCCAGAACTTGTTGTGATCGGCCATGGTCGGCTGCACCTGCCCCGCGTCATCGGTACACCGAGACTGAAGGACCACTTCTCCACCGTTCCACGTCCACGGCAATTCAAACCGCGTCAACGAGATGCGGAGAACCGGATCGATTAGTGGCGCGTCGGTCCAGGTCTTGCCCCCGTCCGTGGACACTTCGACGCGGCGAACCGTACCGCCGCCGGACCACGCCAGACCCCTGATCGTATGGAAACCACGACTAAGCCGTTGCTGACCGGAGGGGTCGTGATCACCGATTTCGGGCCCTGCTCCATGAAGTAGCGTTCTTTCACCCGCCCCGCGTTGACGAAGTGGCTCTGTTCCCAATACGTGGCATAGGGGCGATCCACCACCTCGATTCGCTTGAGCCATTTCACGTGATACTTGCCCTCCAAGCCAGGGACGACCAGCCGCAACGGGTAGCCCTGATGAGGCCGCACAGGCTCCCCGTTCTGGCCGTACGCCACCAGCACGTCCTGCATCGCCTTCCCCATCGGGATGCTACTCCCGTGCTTGCTGGGTTCCGCGCCTTCCGCCAAGATCCACTTCCCGCCGGCTTTGGCACCGACTTCTTTCAGCAGCAGCGACAGCGGCACGCCGGTCCACTCGCTACACGAGATCATGCCGTGACTTTCCTCGAGCGTCTTGTCCATTGGCCTCGCCGCGTTGGCGATACACTCAATGTAATGCGCCCGGGAGACGGAGGGGAGCCGCATCAGCTCGTCCATCGTGAACACCAACGGATGCTCGACCATGCCACTGATCATCAATCGATGCTCTCTGGGATCGATCGGCGGAGGCGCGTTGCCATGGGACGACACGTAATGGAGCGGAGCCGGCGTGATAGTGCCCACCATCTGATCGAGCGGAGTCTGTGCATCCCACCCATTCGGCTCACGATGCATGTCCATGTTGCCAATCATGCTGATGCGCGTGCGCGCCGCGGTCACGTGTGGGGAACGCTCCCCGTACGACATGGTGTCTTTGACAGCGGCGCTAAGGCCACGACGAGGACATGTTCACCTTCAAGCCCCTGTCCCGGCGTCTGTGCGCTGACGGAAGCGGTACGCTGACTGCCAAACCAGCGAGCGCGGCGCCCTTGGTCAGGAACTGCCGTCTATTGGACTGCTTCGAAGCCATCGCACACCTCGCTCATGAAGTTGCAGAACTCACGTTGCGGACACGCCGAGAAAAAAATCAGCGCCTGCACCGCGGCCCATCGGGCCGGCTACCACACTTCCACATCTGCTCCCGCAAACACGTCCCGCAGCCTTCTCACGTCGAAGATTGCTCCGTTCGGTCTCAAATGAGAGAAAGCGGTTCGACGTCGACTATCCTGGTACTGATGCCGAGCTTCTCGAGGTGGATCCCGAACTTGTCCAGCAGCGCCAGATTCAGGTTCGCCATCGGCGTTTCGCGAGGGCGACGCGCCGCCGACCCTTGAGCTGAGCAGCTGCGCCGCCTGCCAAGAGGATGGGCAGGTTGGTGCGAGCATGCTCGTTGGGATCGGACATGCCGGCACCGTACAGAATCATCACGTGATCCAGCAGCGACCCGTCGCCGTCGGGCGTCGATGCCAACTTGTCCAAGTAATACTTGAACAGCGTCGTATGGTAGACGTTGATTTTCGTAAGTTTCTCGTACAGCTCGGGATTGTTTCGATGGTGCGACGTCGGATGGTGCGAATCGGGCACGCCAATCTCGCGATAGGTCCGGCCACTCAATTCGCGGCCCAACATGAAGGTAATGACGCGGGTCAGGTCGGTCTGGTACGCGCAGCACCTGCAAATCGTACATCAGCTTGACATGTTCATCGGAACGACGCAGGGATGCCCGCAGGCTGATCACCAACCGCCAGCGTCTCGGCACTCTGTTCCTCGGCCCTCTGGATGCGACGCTCAATATCCCGAACAGCGTCGAGGTATTCACCGATCCGCACGCGGTCGCGCGGCCCGACTCCTCGCCGAGGTCGGCGACGTTTCGGTCACTGAATCGAGAATGCTGCGCTGCTCTCCGATGCGCGCAAGTCGCGCGCTCGGGTCTGTACTTCCGCTGTCGCCAAAGATCCGCTCGAAGACGGTCGAGGTTGTTTTCCAGCGGGAGCGGCGTCGTCGGCTGCTCCACGCGATCGTGTTCGAGTACGAACAGGCGAAGCCCACGTCGCAGGAACCCGAGACATCCCGACGTCCAGGGCAAGCTCAAGCGATGAGAGCTGCGAATGCCGACGCTTTCGTTCGCGATACGCTGGTCATCGAGACGCCGGCTCGCGAGCCGGCGGTTCCGATGGCATGGAGACAGTCCGTCAGGAATCGCGTGGGCGCAGTCCGTGGAAACCGCGTTCCGCGGCCGGCTGTACAATCCGCTCACCACGAGCAGGCGTTCTCGGAAGGCTCCAGCGCCTTCAGGGTCGGCGTGAGCTCGAGAGGCCGGTTGTGGGCGGTATCCAGTGCTTCATGACGATTCCGTTCGGCACATAGACCACGCCGAGACGTCGCATCGGGTTGGTCGCCGTCTTCCGCAGCGCCGCAAACGCCGGAACCATGCCGTCCAGCAGCGGCAGCGCCAGGGTTGCGCCAAGGCCGCGCAGCACCGTGCGGCGGGGAATGGCCTTCTTGGTGATGATCATGAGTCGCGACCTCCTCATTTGAAACGGCGGGCTCTTGACGATACCCAGGATAATCGACGACCAGTGGTAGTCGATCGGCGGCAGCCTCTCTCGCATCTTGCGAATGCCGGCAGGTCGTAATACTCGACGCCCCGGCCGAGCGCGTAGGTGAGGAGCTTTTCGGTCACTGTCCGACGAATTGTTCGCGGTGCGCCAGCAAGATGGTGCGCAGCCCCGCCAGGCCGTTCAACGTGGTCCGTGGGAAGCGCCCCGAGGCATCGATTGGCGCCGCCCCGTCCGTCGTGCGCCACTGGCCGATCGCGTCGAAATTCTCGAGCGCGAAACCGAACGGGTCCATCGACGCATGGCACGACGCGCAACCGGGTTCTTCCGATGCTCCTCCATCCGCTCGCGCACCGAGAGCCGGCTTGCTCCCCGGCTCGCGTTCCTCAGAGCGCTGGCACTTCGGGGAGGCGGCGGCGGCGGAGGCGTACCGAGAATGTTTTCGAGCAGCCACTTGCCGCGCAGCACCGGCGAGGTTCGGTTCGCATACGACGTTACGGTCAGTACGCTTCCCTGGCCGAGCAGGCCCCACTTCGCTCATCGCTGAGGGTTACGCGCCGGAACCGGCTTCCGTAGACGTTCGGAATGCCATAGTGACGCGCCAGCCGCTCGTTGACGAACGTGTAGTTCGCGCTCAGCAAGCTCCGGCATGCTCCGATCCTCGCGCAGCTGGCTCTCGAGGAACAGCTTCGGTTTCCTGCTCGAAGGCCTCCCGCAGATTGTCGTCGAACTCGGGAAACACTTCCGGATTGGGCAACACGCTGCGGATGTTGCGGAGCAAGAGCCACTGGCCAGCGAAGTTGTCCACGAGCGCCGTCGAGCGCGCATCGGCCAGCATGCGCCGCACCTGCTGTTCCAGCACCTTCGGATCCTTGAGCTTGCCGCGAACGGCCACGTCGAGGAGCTCGTCGTCGGGAATGCTGCTCCACAGAAAGAAGGACAGCCGCGAGGCCAGTTCGAGATCGCTCAGCCGATAGGCGGTAGCCGGTGTCACGCTCGGCGGCTCGCGCTCAATACGGAGCAGAAAGTTCGGGTCGGCGAGGAGCCGCTCGACGGCCAACTGGATGCCTCGTCGAAGCTCCCCTGCTCCGCCCGCCTCGTAAAAACCGAGAAGGGTGCGAACCTCTCGGTCCGTGACAGGTCGACGATACGCGCGACGGGCGAGCGTGGAGAGAATCGTCTTGGCGCAGCGCTCCTCGTCCGTATTGCGCTTCGGCCGGCACACAAAATCGCGCGCCGGCTGGGTGTCTCGCCCGGTCCTTCTATCGTGTGAGGGGCCACTGATCGTGACGCTACCGAACGGCCGGATTTGTCGTCCGGCATAGCATTGATAGCGAGGGCATAACCGCTCTGACGCGGCTGGAGGATTCCGTCGGCCTTCGACAAGTCTCGTAGAGCGCAACACCCACAAGACGTGGACCCGCCCGCACGGAAACGCGGACTTCCAAGCCCTCGTCCGCGTGGTGCATGTAGGATTCCCACTTGGAATCCCCCAAGATATTTCCTTCGAAACTCTCGGGGGCAGGTTTGCCAGGGACGTCGCCGCCCACCCCAAAGAGCTTGAGGCGCACGCCGTCAGAAGCGCCATTTCAATCTGATGGCGCGTATTGAGCCCTCGAATGTAGTCGACGTAGTTGGTTTGCAGACGAACCTTGATCACGTACTCGCCGTCGACCGGAAAGTTGCCGTAGAGAACGCAATCCCCCTCCTCGCGACCCGAACGGAAGGTCCTCACTCGGGCGATCGGCTTGATCAAGTTGAGCGGCACATCGTAGGTGGTCAACACCGAACGAGGGGGGAGCCCCATGGCGAGGCGGCTTAGCTTCCGCGCCGCCGACAGGTAACGTTCCATCAGGGCCGGCGAGACTGACAGAACACACCCGCCATGTTGTCAAAGCCGTGGCGATCTGCTGCGTCGGCCGGCAGCAACTCGGCTACATCGATGTCGAGCGCAAGCAGGTCGCGAATCGCGTTCTGGTATTCAGCCCTGTTGAGGCGATGGAACATGTCGGTCCGGCCGGGATCTGGGCTGCTCGCGGCCGCGCGGTCAAGCGACGTTTCCAGGTACGACACAAAGCCGTCACTAATAGCCGCATCGGCCGGGGGCGGCCTGGAGGGGGCATCGCACCCATCCGCACTTTCTGGATGACCTTTTCCCACACCTGCGCCTTCGCGCCCACATCCGCAACGTGTCCGCGTGTCGAGGCGTGAGGTTTCGCGGCCCGAACTTTTTCGTTATGGCAAGAAACACGGTACCGATCGAGAACCACTCGCTGCGGCGAGACGGAGGGAAGGACCGAACCTGAAGGTTGCTGTGGACTGCGCGCCTGGGTCGCGGAACGTACGGGTGTCCGGATCGCGATACAGGCGCCGATCACACAACACACACGTCTCGTCCCCCCCCGGACGGAACTGTCTTCTCTCATCCGCGCGAGTCGTCGTGCGAGGGCCCCACGCCTACAGATCACCACTTCAGGCCATCTCCGCGGGTCGATCAATCAGTTCCTTCGGCCCTCCAGGTGGGACGTGGCGCAAAAAAGGCCCGTTCTTCGGTCCGCTTTCGACATTGTGGAGGGCGCCCCGCTGCGCTACGATAGCGCCTTGCGACTCGCCGTCGGTCGCGGTCGCCTGCAGGGGTGCCCAGCGAAAACTGCCCCGGACGGCCCCTGAGGGTGAGGGATATGCTGGCGAGTTCGGCGTCCGCGTCTCGCTACGGCTGGTGCTGGCACTCACCGGTTTTGCCGGCACCGACAACGATCTTGCCTTGGTGTCCGCAGCCAGAACAAGACCGCTCAGCCGTGCGTGCTTTGCTGAAGCGGGGTCCGATGTCAATGCGACCCAACCGGATGGCGCAAGCGCCCTCCATTCGGCGGCCTATCGGGACGTCGCGACACGGCGGACGCTGATTCGTGCCGGCGCCCGCGTCAACGCCCAAAACGAGGTCGTCGCCACGCCCCTTTGGGTGTCCTCCACGCACGCCAGTGCGGCAATGATCGGGCGACTGCTAAAGGCCGGGGCGGATACCAACGCCGCCCTGCCGGGAGGCGAGACTCCGCTCATGACCGCTACGCGGGCCGGCGGTGCAGACGCAGTGAAGCTGTTGTCTGGCCCACGGGGCGATCGTGAACGTCGAGGATCATGCACGCGGTAGACCGCGCTGATGTGGGCGGTTGCGCAGCCGCATCCTGACGTCGTCCGACTGCTCATCGATCACGGAGCGAACGTTCATGCTCGATCGCTGACACGCTCAGTGGTCGTGAACGTCGGAGCCGATCGCGGCGATGCAGACTTCAACCCGAAGGAGGTCGTCGAGGAAGGCGAGGTGGATTCACACGGTTGCGTTTGCGACCCCGTCAGGGCGATATCGAGTCTGCAAGGCCGTTGTCGCTGCGGCAGCGAACTCCAACGATGCCGCTCCGACTGGCACCCGTGCTTCGTCGTCGCGGCTCGCAGCGGCCACAGCGCGCTGGTAGCGCTTCTTCTGGGAGGGCGCCGACCCCAACGCCGCGGGCGCGGGGTCTACCGCCCTGCATATTGCGATTCTAGAGGCGACCTGGGGTTGGTGACGCGCTTCTCGCGCACGGAGCGAATCCAAACGCTCCACTGCTGAATGCACGCCCGCCAGGCGATTGGGCCAAGATTTGGCCATGCGTCGGGCCTGGGTCGGCGCGACGCCATTTCAGCTCGCCGCGAAGTTGGTCGACGTCAGCATGATGCGCGCCATCACTCTCGCGGCGCTGATCCGCGATTGGCGAGCAAGGACGACCAAGACCCCAGTGATCGCGCCGATGACTCCGGAAGGCCGCGGCGTGTGCGGCCGCCTGGCGCGGGAGACCCAAGCAACGCAGAGCGCCGGACGGTCTGAGGCCGTCAAGGTCGCCCGGTCGAGTTCGGCAGCAACATCGATCCGGCCAATGTGGTCGGCAACACAGCACTGCGCACGGGCAGCGTCCAGCGGCTGGACGCTGTCGTGCAATTCCTGCGCCGGATCGTCGCACCAACTGGAAGTGAAGAACACACACGTGATCAGACACCTGTCGCTATGGCGACCGCGAGACGGACGGCGCCGTCTGGACGACGGCACTCAGCCGGCTGAGCAAGCTGCAGCCAAGCGTCCGGCCGATTTGCTTCGTCGATTGGGTGCGCGCGAGTCGATCCGCATCTAGTCAGTATCCGCGCCCGTGCGCACGCGACCCCATTGCTGAGGCACATACGCCGCATTCGCGTCGTCCTCATGTACCAGTCGATGGAGGAGGCGCTTCATGGCCGAGCGCCAGCGCGAGCGCGAGGGCCTGCATTCGCAAGTCCCTCGCGCTTGTGCTTCACGAATAGATGATGAACTTCGAGGAGGTTAGCATCTCGATCGCGCACGTAACGCTGGTCCCTGTGGCCTTGCCGCCGTCGCGCCCACCATCGCGTTTCGCAGGACCTTCTATGATCTTTGCGCCCGCGCGGTCCAGCATCGTGCTTCAAGGATTCCGGCGTGCCATCCCACCAGAAACATCCGTCACCGCATCCGGGCTTTGCTGTCGGACCTCGGCCAGGTAAACGTGTCACACTGCCACATCGCGGGACAATGAAAGTTTGATCTTCTCGTCCCGAAGTCGACCGACGTGTGGAGCGCGTTTTCGAGCCACGACAAACCCAAGGGCGATCGAAACGCCGAGCATGGCCTCGGTGTTTTGCATCGGAAGGGCAACGTGATCGAAGACTTCGACTCTTCCAGCTACTGCGCCAGCACAGATTCGCTGACCTTGCCAAGCGCGTCAGCCGAAGCTCTACGCCACCCGCCAGCCATCACGCGCTTGATCGACTGCCATCGAGAGAAACATTCGGTCGGACGACATATGCACTCATGGCAGCCTCCTGGACCCCACACTAACCAGAAGAAGCGCTTCGCGAACTGGAATCTCCATCTGCACGCCAAACTTCGGCAACTCCGCCGACAGGATCGACTGCGGCACCAGCCACGAAGCTCCGTTCGTCCCGTCAGGTATTGTTTTGCGACTCAATGACCGTCCCCATTACGACCCTCTCTTACAGATCTGCGTCTGCGCCTCCAAGCGCTTCCCGCGAACGACGAACCTCTTCGCCAGACGCAGGTGAATCTGGTTCATGCGTTCGAGTTGTAGGTCGTGCTTGGATGGAATAGACTGCACCGGACGCGTGCCGGCCGTGCCGGCGGCGAGATTGCGTTTGAGGGTCGGTACGGGGTACGATTGCTCGCGGTGTACGCCGCGGCGATCGAGGGCCCGGAAGGCTCTGGAACATAGCGGCCAGTCCCGAATGCCCCAGGGCAGCGTGTACAGCCCTGAAACTTCACGTCTCGCCCAGAAATGGCGTTTCCTGATGACGCCCAGGTACGTGCTTCGGATTGTCGACGTTCGTGACGTCGCAATTGTACTGTCGTCGTCTTCCCCCATGCTGACGCCCCCTCCCACAATGACGCATGCGCCAGCCGCGCGCTCGTCGAAACATCCACGCCATCCCAATGGGAGGGACAATCACCATAGAACACCCAAGCGTCCAGGACGACGTTGTCTCGCAGTTGCAATTTCGTCGGATTGACATCGTACAGGAACTCGCAGATCGGATAAGCACGCCTCCGTCGGGCAGCCGCGCGTCGATCGGGGCGACGATGCAGAACGGTGCATAATCGTCGGCGCCACCGCCACATTGTCGGTCGGCTGAAAGTTGCCCAAACCATCGCGGGTGACCATCTGACCGAACTTGACAGCCCCGGACGCAGCTGATGCTCCAACCCGGCTGCCAGCTCCCAATTGAACCGGGCGGACATTGAACCCCCTGGCGAACGCGGATCGAGCCGCGACGTGATCACCGACTTCCCGAAGTTCTGATTCTGCTACGGCCCAGCTCCTGGTTCTGTTCCAGGTTCAGCGGGATCGCCCTGAATGATGAGGTCACCGTTGTCAGTCCATGTGCGCGTTTGGGTGGCTGTCGTCGCAGACGCAGGATTCGCGCTTACCGTCAACGTCACAGCCTCCTGCGCGACGTACGGCCCCAGCTGAACTTCACCGCGGTGTTCCCGTTTCCGAGCAAATCGTGTGAAGCGCCGAATGCGTGGATTGAGATCCCTCCAGTTCAACACTTCCATGCCTGTAATCTGAAAATTTTGCGGCCGGTACTGGGCGGCGGGTAACACCTGATCGGGGTACTTCGTCCGGAACCAATCGAAGCGGAGTCCCCCATTCAAGGTCAGACGCCTGAGGGTCCACTGGTCCTGCGCGTACAGCCCGAGGTTCGGCAGATACCGGTTGGTTTGGGTCACGGAACCGGCGAATACGTCACTTGACTGGGACTGCCGTTAAGAATGTATATAGATATTCCCGGCGTGGAGTTGATGAAAGGACTCGAAGACCCAATGTTCAAGTCCATCCCTGCTTGGCGTCTGAGAGCCCATCACGTAGCCAGCGAACTGCGACGTTGGATACCTTGTATCCTTCTCGGCATGTCCTCGGCCGCATCGCCGTACCTGATCCAGGCATTCAGTCCTCCGTTGTCCACCGTCGAGCGCCCGTTCCCTTGTGCAGCAAGATGGTGCCGGAGCGATGTGATACCAGGAGGCGCCCGCCTGCACGAGGAGATGGCTGCTCAGCAGTGAGGTCCACGTGCCGTTCACACTCTTGGTCGGGAAGGTTCCTCGCCATGCCGCTTCGGGCATGGTGATGGCCCCCGAAAAGAACTGGCAGAAACACTGATCGTTGTATTCCCCATAGAGCGCGAGCTTGTTCTTGGCGGATACCTGCCACGTGACGCGTGTGGCGCTTCCCCAGCCATTCTGCTCGAGTAACCACGGGGGGCGGCTCGGGTCGGCGACGTACGTCCAACCCGCTTGGTTCGCGTTATAGAACTTTCCGGCGACATAGCTGTCCGCCAGCTGCCGCTGCGCGGCCTGTGAAGAACCACACTCGGTCCCGCTTGACCGGACCGCCAAGCCCTCCGCCCGCCATCCAAACGGCTTTCGCTCGATTAGGGCTCGTCAACCCTTGAGCTTTCAAATCCTCGGAGTAGTTGTTGGATTCGGAGGTCGCTGTTGGCGAAATTCCCGCTGAATGAACCGCTGAACGTGTTACCGCCCTCTTTCGGCACGAGGTTCGTGCGCACGCCGCCCGTCTCGCCCGACTCGGCGTTCCGTGCCGAGGTCTCGAAACGTGGACCCCTGAACCATGGCATCCACGAAATACTGAAACACACCGTCGCCTTGACCCGCCAAGCTGGAGACCGAGTAGCCATCGAGGCCGACCTGCTGGTCGCTCGTCCCACTGCCGTGAATCGAGACTCGGACGACCGGATTCCCCGACGCGCCTCCGACGTCCTGCAGGCCCGTGGAACCTGGGCCTGATCCCCTCAGCGTCGCCCCCGGGACGAGCACGGATAGGTTCGAAAAGAGCTTTGCTGTCGGAATCGCGCTCGATGGTCTCCCGGGGCATGACCGTTCGCTGCGTGACGTTTTGCACGTCGACCAGCGGAGACGAGCCGGTCACGGTCACGGTTTCCTCGAGGGCGCCGACGGTCAGATCCGCGTTGATCGTCGCCGTGAAGCCGGCCGACAACTCGATGCCCTCGCGTTTGACGATGGAAAAGCCCGCGAGCGTGAAGGCCGCCGTATAGACACCGGGTCGCAGGTCGGTGATCCGATACTGGCCCTGTCCGTCTGTGACCGCCGTGCGGACTTTCTCGATCAGCGCCGGGCTGCTCGACTTCGACGGACGACACCCGGCAGCACCGAGCCGGTATTATCTCGAACGGTACCTGCAATGGCCCCGGTCTGGGCAGCTCACCGCGACTCGGAGTCAGGAGCAGGTACCGATCGCCAGCGCCAGCGTTCCTGTAGATGTCGCCGAACTCACCATGCGCCGCCTCCTGAAGAGAAGTGCAGCAGTTTCACAAAGACGATGACGTGTCCCCCTCATGTGGACGGCCGATGCCTGCGAGGACATCCGTCCGGGGGAGCTCGCCGACAACTCGGGACCTCGCGCGCGGATTGCCCGAACCCGAGTGTCGATCAGAATTGATGGGAGACTTGTCGCCTGCTCGGTGGAGGGAGGGTTCTACAGCTCTCGTAGAAGAGGGTGCCTGGTCGATCGCGGGAGCGGGATCCCCACGGCCAGACTGGAGGGCGCGATCGCCACCATTCCGGAATCGCCTTCTCCCCGCTCGCGTTGAAGACATCGCGCCCCCTCTTTACTGCAGATAGGCGTTGCCGGCGAGTATGCGACGGACGCTACACTAGGCCAAAAGGGGTGTCAACACGAAACGACCGAGATGTGGCGAGACAGACCATGCTGCCGACGGCTTCACCAGTTTCGTGGATCCGGCGTCAAACGACCGGCGAGACTACTTGCCGACGAGGGACCCGAGGACCTCACACCATCCCCGCAGCGGGTTTCGGGGGCAGGTCAGATCCGGTTACGCAAACGCACGTCCAAAGCGATCAGCCATTGTCATCGACGCGCCGGATGGGAAGGCACTGGTTTGTGATGTGACTACTTACAGACCCAGCCACCAATGCCCCGGAGCGTCTTGTGGCATGGGGCGACGACCTCTGGTGCTCGTAGGAGTAATACACGCTAAGTTGTTACCCGGCTGGTTGTTATAGTTGTAGACGAGGATAGGATCACGTGGCTGTGCGTCGCGCGGCGTCATCTCGTAGTTCATTGAAATCGACTCGGACGGCCAAATACCGGCGCTTTTGACGTCGAGCGGCTCGAACACGGAACCGCGCACAACGACGTTCTTAAGCTTGCACGCCACCGTTGGTGTTCGTTGTGTACGCCGTTGCGACGCTCACGCCGATATGGTTGCGGAAGTAGCCGTTCTCGATAACGAATGACCCCGCTCCTCGACCCGGCTCTGTCGTCTGGTTATAGAAGAAGGGGCTAAAGATGCCCACGCGCATTCCGCGACGTCGGCGTTTGTCACGATGACGCTTCTCGAGAGGTAGTTGGACACCGAGACACCGACGGGGTTTTCAAGCGGGTCGCCGAGGACCGATAGGTCGCCGCGCACGGTGAGCTTGTCCACGATCAGCTGCTGGGGCGGGATGCCCGTGAAGCCATGGTGCGACGGATGCCAGACCGTGAAGTTCGCGATTGTGCCGTTCCAGACGCACTCGAGGCCGGTCTGGATCGTGCCGTACGCTTCGTTGTTCGCGAACTCGAGCACCGAAGCGTTGGTCGTGTCGACTCGCACCGACTCAGCGGCCTGTGCTCGTGTCGGCGCCCTTGAACGCCGGGATGCGGACGGTGCCGAGCGCGGCTGCCGGCAGCGCGAACCCGGACTTCTGCGCCATCGGCGGCGACGTTATTGCGGATGTAGTTGTTCGGCCCGCGGAACCAGAAGCCAGCGCCATCCCCGCCCAAGTCCAGCACCGGGCCACCGTAGCCGCTGCCCAGCGGCGATTGATTCCCTGCGGATTGAATCGAGAAGTTGTGGTCGAACACATTGAAGCTTTCGCTGCCGTCCTCAGTGACGATGCCAGCACCCTGCGTGTTGAAGACGACGTTGTCTTGGATGAGGCCGTAGTGGCTGCGATGGATCGTGATGCCCCATTTCGGCGCGCCGTCGACGGCGTTCCCAATGAGCGTGAACTGATGGCCATTGGTCGGCGTTGTCTTCGGTCCGAAGTTGTGGTGGAAGTGGACCGCATAGCGACCGATCTGGTTCGTTCCGATCTTCAGCGGCCGTTCATCGCTACCGAACTGAGTGTTGTCCAGCGCCCCCATTTTGGTGCGCCCGAGCTCTCTCAACTCCACGTACCGCATATCGACATCGGCGTGCGAAATGAAGATGGTATGGCCGCGCGTGCCGGCAGGATTCTCTGATCGGACGATCACATTGCGGGTGAGGTTCCCGACGTGCGGCAGGAACTGGAGCGTGCCGGCGGCGTTGCGCGCGCCCGGGTGGTTGAAACGCAGCGCCGCCGCCAACGTGACGAGGGAACCAGAAATTGATGCGATCTGTACGTTTTCGGTCTGCGACGCGTAGCTGCTCCCGCGCTCGCTTGCGCGAAGCTGCCGTGTGTCGGGAATCACGATCTCGTCCCCGGCCCTCCAGCCGGCGACGGACTGCTCCAGTTCGATCGTGGTGTGGCCAGCGAGCGGTTCGCGGCGCAACCTGACGAACGTCGGCGTCTTGACCGCACCGTGCATCGTCACCTTGCCTAGTCCGATGATCCCGGTGCCGACCTGGCCCGGGTCCACCTCAGGATTGATCGGCTGATCCGCGATCACGAGTTCGGCCGTGACTTGGAGCGCGACGGGGTTGGCGACGCTGCCGATCTCAAGGTGGCCTTCCTCAAGGACCATCAGGGTCCCGACTTTCATTCGGGTGTTCTTGTCGCGAAGAGAACATCAAATGGCCCCGAACCTCGATGCAGTCCAGCTTCGAATCGTTCACGGAGTCATAGGTCACGTCATGACCAGCCGCGATCGCGATCTTATCGTTCGCGCCTGGCACTCTATGCGTTGACCAGGTCCTCGCATCGGACCAGGCGCCACTGGCGGCGCTCGTGACAGTGGGGGGAGCACATAAGAATGGGACACCTTGAGGCATGCCGCTGACACTCGGCGTGTGCGAGTGGAAGGTCTTGGGCCGAACCGGACAAAGCCGTTCCACACGTTACGGCGAACACGGTTACTGAGCAGAGGCGATGCCACACCGTCCTGGACCACATTGGACTATCCTCAACTTCACCAAGCTACGATCGTCCGTACACGACTTTCCGGAACCTCACGTCGTTGTGGTAGCTCGAGGATTCCCGCAGCGGTGATCGAGTTCAACTTTCGTCCGTCGACTTGGGCTCCTATCCTCTAGCGTGTCGACCGTTGCGCCCACTATGGAGTCGCGCCGAGGTGCAGCCCGCCAAACTCACCTCTCTCAGACGGAGGCTCTACGCGGGCGGGACTTTGGATGTCGGCACGCCGGAAAAGAACGCCTGACCGCGTTTCAGTCGTCAGACACGGGTTATTTCTTCTGCTGCGTCAGCCGTAATCCAGGCTTCCACTCTGAAAATGGCGGGGGGGCGTAATCGTTCCGCCTCGGCATGCGCACCTGCGGCAGACTCTTGGCGTCCATAACATCGTCTTCCTGGATGATGTTATTGCGGAAGAGCAGATATGCCGTCAGTCGGTAGACCTCGTCAGCGGTTAGAAAGCCGTGTTGATTAAGAGGCATCGCCTGATTGATCCAGCTCCAGATCAGCGGTGCAAACGGAAAGTTCTCGATTCCCCTACCCATCCAGGTCGCCTCGCCGTGCTCATCCCCCATGTCCACCATCCCGCGACCCCGCCCTCCCTGCCGACCGCCACCCGCGGGGGTGCCGGCACCAGCCTGGCGGCCATACAGATGGGGCGCCGGCCCCTCGGACCCGGTGGGCCCATGGCAGTTGCTACAGCGTCGCGCGATGAATGTCGTCGCGCCTTGTACAGCCGTGCCGCTCCCGGGCGGAAGTTCCGCACCTTCAGGCCCCACCGTAGCGTCTGACGGGTGGAGTTCTTCCGGGGAGGGAGATCGACCCAGCTTGTAGGTGGGCCCCTGCGCCCCCGCTACTACGGCACACGCCAGAATCATCACGGGGACGACCATACTAAAGCGCATTGAGCACCTGCCCGTCAGTGGTGACTCTCCAGGGTTGAATCATGTTTCCGTGAGGCGCGCCCATCGGAGCCCAGAATTTGGCATGCTCGGCCGACGTCGGTTGAACCTGCCCCGCTTCATCGGTACACCGCGATTGCAGCACCGCTTCGCCACCGTTCCACGTCCACGGAAATTGAAAGCGCGCCAGCGCAAGTGGGAGCACCGGTTCCTGGAGCTTCGCGTCGTTCCACGTTCGACCGCCATCGGTAGAAACTTCAACCCGGCTGTCACGGCGCCGCTTCCGGACCAGGCAAAACCAGCGATCGTGTAGAAGCCACGGCTGGTCAGCTTCTGACCACCGCCCGGGAAGGTGATGACCGATTTTGGGCCTTGCTCCATGAAATACTGGCCTTTAGTGTTCGCATTGCTCATGAACGTCCCGTGTTCCCAATACGTAATGTACGGGCGATCCACCACCTTGATTCCCTTGAGCCACTTCACGTGGTACTTGCCTTCGAAGCCGGGGATCACCAGGCGCAACGGATAACCCTGCTGGGGCCTGATCGGTTCCCCGTTTTGGCCATAGGCCACCAGCGCGTCGAGCATCATCTTCGCGAGGGGCGCGCTCCTCGACGAACGCGTTCCCTCATCGCTTTCTCCGATGATCCAGTTGCCTCCGGCTTTCACATTCGCTTCCTTCAGCAACACCGACACTGGCACGCCGGTCCACTCGCTGCACGAGAGCATCCCGTGGTTGTCCGTAACCGTCCTCCGTTCCCCGGGAGCCGGTCGGTTGGCGAGGCACTCGATGTAATAAATCCGTGAGACGGACGGGAGGCGCTTCAACTCCGCCATCGTGAAGACGAGCGGCCGATCCACCATGCCGTGGATCATCAGACGGTGCCGTGCAGGATCGATGTCTGGCGGGGCGTTCCCGTGGGACGAGATGAAATGAACCGCAGACGGCGTGATAATGCCAACTTGCTCTCCGATCGGCGACAGGGCATCGTAACCATTGGGGTCACCATGCATGTTCATGTTGACCTTATTGCCTAGTCGCGAGCGTACCGTGCGCTCGAATCGCGAGCGGTCGCCGTACGGCATGGTGTCTTTACCTGGCACTTCTGGATTCTGGGCGCTCGCGGATCGTGCTCCCGCGGCTAAACCAACGAGTGCGGCCCCCCCGCCTGCTAAGAATCGCCTTCTATTGGAACCCTTAGAAGCCACTGTGCACCTCCACTATTCCGCTCGGGAACTCACGAGAACAGCTAGGGTTTTCGACGGACCGCCCCTGCAGATACTATGCTCGAGCAGGGCGGGTAGCAAGAATCTTGGGTGCATCCGAACGAGTGCGACACGATGCGCGTACCCGGCTTCAGCTCCTTCATCAATTTCGGCATCAGCTTCAGGTTCAGCTCCGGCAGCAGGTAGAGGGTGACGACGCTGGCCTCGCTGATGTCGGTGGTGAACAGGTCCTGATTGAGGAACCTCACCTTGTCGGTCACCCCCGCGGCCTGTGCGTTCGCACTGGCCTCCTGGATGCGCTGCGGGTCGATGTCGATCCCCACGCCGCGCGCGCCGAACATCCGGGCAGCGGTGATGGGGATGCAACCGTCCCCCGAGCCGAGATCGTAGATGATGTCGTTCCCGGTCACGTGTGCGACTTCGAGCATTGCGTCGACCACATCCTCTGGTGTCGGGACGAAGATGACGTCGGGCCGACGCAGGACCTGCGCCTGGGCGTCGGCCGGTGCGGCGAGAGCCGTGACGAGAGCCACGCAGAGGGTAAAGATGCGGATTATCATCGGCTCTCAGCCCTTGGTCCCATTCTCGCCACGCGTCTTTTGAAGCTTTCTTGCGCGATCCCCGACACGGACCATGCCGGACCGGACGACCTTGGCATTCACGCCCCGCAAATGCAGCTGCTTTCCCAGCGGGGAATGAACCCACTTCATCGCATCCACTCCGAACCGCGATCCGAACTTCGCGCAAACCGTATGCTGCTGCGCAGTGATCTCAATCACGGCGTCTCCGAGCGCGAGCCGCGTTCCAACGGGCAGGTTCTCGCCGCTCAAGTCCATATCCAGGTACAACTGATCCCCTGACAGCGGCCAGCGCTCCGTGCTCTGCGCGACAAGAGCCATCACTCGGGCGTTCATGATATTGAGCTGCATCTCGGGATGCGGCGATTTGTCGGGCGTGCGACCGTTGCTCCGGTTCATCCATCTGTCGCCGACCACCCCCTCCGCGAGGTCTAGCTGTGCTTCCTGGAGCACCTCACGCTCTTCGATCTGGGGGCGGCGCACGATCATCACCAGCACACCTTCGTCCTTCGGCGAACGCTGAATCTCGCCCAACCCTGCATCCAGCTCCTCGGTCGAGAGATGTCTCACACTCATATCCCCGTCCGTAAGCATGCCGGCCGGACGCTCAGTGCACCGGCAGTCCCAGCAACTTCGCTGGATTCTCCTTGCACATCAGGTCGAGATCGTGATTTGAGAAGCCTTGCCGGCACCAGGTCAACGCCCGCCCCCAGAGTACTCTGAGGCGCGGGACCGCGGATCAGTCACTGGCGAGACTCGCACCGAAGGCCTTCGGCACTGTGCGCCCGATCTGTCGATTCGATCGGTGCCAGGCCTCCCAGACATTGCCCACCAGCACGCCCGCGAGCAGATAGTAAACCGCGCCGATCCATTCAAACACCGCGTAGCCGACAACCGCGACGATCACGCCGCACACGAGCTGATCTGGATACGTCACCGGCGACGTGGGCGGATCGGTCAGGATAAAGAACGCGAAGAACAGGACGGCCTGGAGGTCGGGTGTCCGGAATACCTCGGAGACCCGCGCGGGATCACTCACGAACGCCGTGACGGTGAACAGGAGATAGTAGGTTCCAAGAAACGCAAGCACGAGCGGCATCTTGTTGACGCGATCGGTGATGAAGACGCCGGCTGCGACAAGCACCAGCTGCGCGGCCGGCGTGACGTCGGGCAAGGCTCCCCACCAGCTCTGACCCGTGTCGAACACATAGAAGGTCGCGACGATCGCCAGGGCCGCCGGATTGAAGACGTTCGCGGTGCGCGTGCGGACGATGTACTTGCTGACGATGGCGACTGCCGAGGTGATCGTGGTGACGTACCAGGGTTCCTGCGCCCTTAGCACCATCGCCACGAACAATGCAGTGAGGACGGCGCCGCTCGGAAACCCCCAGGCGTTCCCTTTCATCCGAAGGATCAACCCGTCCAGCAATCCCGCGACAATCACCGCGCCCATGACTCCAGGGCCAACGACTCGGATGCCTTCACCCGGCGCCGCCATGGCGACGAGGATCGCGAGAATGACGGTGAGCAGGCCCTTCGGCGTCTTGAAGAATCGTCGAATGGCGTGAGTGCGACTACTCATCCCCCGAAATCTCGTGTCTGGTACCGCTCCAGCTCAGGCGTCAGGATCAGGCCATCCACACTCAGGCGATCGAAAAGAGCCAGACCCTCGGCCGGGTCAAGAACAAAGGCAGCTGTCGCGAGTGCATCAGCCAGCAGGGCGCTAGTGGCGACGACGGTGATGCTTGCCACGGACTTTGGCGATGTGCCCGTACGCGGATCAAGGATGTGGTGCCCACGCTCGTTGCCGGAAGCGGAGCGTTCGTAATCGCCCGACGTGCAGACGGCTCTGTTGGACACCTGGATTCTGTCCATCAGCTCGTTGTCGCGGCGGGGGTGACGAATCCCAATCGACCACGGGCGGCCTTCCGGGTTGCATCCGCCGAGATAGAGGTCGCCGCCCGCATCGATCGAAAAATCCGTGAACGGTTGCAGCTCGCGTGCCACCGTGTCCACAGCGAGGCCCTTCGCTACCGCGCCCAGATCGAGCGTCAAGGGACGCCGCAGCGTGATCGTTCTTCGATCGGGATCCAGGCCAAGATCTCGATAACTAACGTCGACATCCGGAGCGATCGTGGAGCAGATGCTGTGCCCGGTCCGGTGGTTCTGGTTGAAGCCACGCGCTTCCATCCGATGCCCGACCGTTGGGTCGAACGCGCCGCCGCTGACCTCGGCAACGGCCGTCGCAAAATGCACCGCTTCATAGAGGATCGCGCTGACCGGTACGGGCACGCCGATCTGCTTCGTGAGCTGCATCAGCTCGCTCCGCTCGTCAAACCGCGTGCAGCACTCCTCTATCTCACGGAACCATCCGAAAGCGCGCTCGATTGCATCGTCAGCGCCAGGGCTGACGACGCGCATGGTCACAAGCGTCCCCATCAGCGCCTCGGTCCGGACGGATATATCGCGGGTCACTTGGCTTTGGATAGGGCTTCGACGACGGCGAAATAGAAAGCATCGGCGCTCTGGGTGGCGCCCGATACCGAATCAACGTCGGGGTTCTGTCGCAGGGCCACTTGTGGAGGCAGGTCGGCAATCACGTCACATGAATAGCGAGTGAGGCACTGGGCGATCCTCGCGGAAGCGATGCGCCCGCCTTCGATCACCACAGCCGCCTGGATGTCGCCATGGCGGGACATGCCCCAGCCCAAATAGGTTCCGTCCTTGTATTGTTCGGCGGCTTTTTGTCCGGCCGAGGGGTTCACGGGCTGCGAGGCGCCCGCTGTCACCGGAGACAACGGCGCCGACGTTTCGGCCGTCAGCGGCACAGCCGGGGAGTTCTGAACGTCCAGCGTCGTTAGCGAAGGTTCGGCAGGCGCGGTAGTCCCGTTCGCCGCGGTCGACGCCGGGTGTGGAGGATCGGCGGCCGGTTGTAATGCGAGGGAGGGCTCGGCCGTGCGTGCGTTGGGCACCGCTGGCTGCACCTGCACGATCGGATCCGCGGCGCGGGCTGGCAGAGGCGGTGCGGGAACAAGCGGCCTCCGCTCCACCGCCTGAAGGGCGAAGCGATCGGCTGCGGACTTGGTGCGAAGATATCCGGCGGCGTAGACAGCGAGTACCGCCGCGGAGCTCAGGGCCACGAGGCTGTGCGGGACCTTCTTGTTCGAACCGCTCTCCGCCACGTTTCCTCAATGCTAGGCTGACAGGCCGTCCGTTTCTGCCCGCGATATCAGAGAGAGTCCCTCATGAAACTTTGACCTCTGTCAGCACATGAGCACATTCGCGACCGCGAAGCCGCCATCGACCGCATCATTATCATATGATGTCGGCGGCTCGAAGGTCGGGCCGGAGGTTTGCCAGTCTATGAACCGTGCCCGCATCTCCTTCTTTGTCACTCGCGGCTGCGTCGCTCTCGATGGCTGTCTCGCCCCTGGTGGCGCAGAGTGCTCCGCCGCGGTCCCTTTTCGATCGCTACACCGAACCGATCCAGCTCTACCCTGCCGGGACGCTTGGCACGTTCACGCGTCCGATTTCCTCAACGAGCAAGGAAGCCCAGGCCTACTTCAGCCAGGGGTTCCAGATGATGTGGAGTTTCGCGAAACCGGAAGCCGTTCGATCCTTCCGTGAGGCCTGGAAGCGAGATCCGGAGTGCGCCATCTGCTACTGGGGCGAAGCGTGGGCCTGGGGCTCGTATCTGAACGCCCCGATGACTGCCGAGGAGGCGCCGTACGCGTTTGCCGCCATCCAGAAGGCCATCTCGCTGGCGAACGACCATGCGACGGCCAAGGAGCGGGCGTTCATCGATGCCCTGGCCTCCCGCTATGTCGAGCACTTCGACGCCACAACGCGCGTGACCGAGGACCGGGCCTATGCCGACGCAATGAGCCGCGTCGCAGCGGCGTATCCGGACGATCTGGACGCGGCAACGCTCTATGCCGATGCGCTCTTTCTCCTGGAACCTCGCCGTGGGACGCGAGACGCGAACGCGCCGAACGTCCAGCATCTGCACCACGTGCTCGAGGCGATCCTGGCCAGAGACATTCACCATCCAGGCGCCTGCCACCTTTACGTGCATGCCACCGAATCGACGGTCGTTCCTGAGAAGGCGGAGGGGTGTGCCGCGTTTCTGGGGCAGTCGATTCCAGGCGCCAGCCACATCAACCACATGCCGTCCCACACCTGGAATGAAGTGGGCCGCTGGGCCGATTCCGTGCGCGCCAACATCGAGGCATGGCACTCCGACCTGAAAGCCGCGGTCGGCGAGGGATTCGCCATCTACCCCGAGCACAACCTGCACATGCTGCTCTTCTCGGCCTCCATGGACGGTCAGGGGGCGCTCGCAATGCAGGCGGGAAAGGACTATGCGAAGCTGACCGGCGACACGTCGTTTCAGGTGATGACGCTGACGCGGTTCGGCCGCTTCGACGAAGTGCTGGCGGTCACCGCGCGTCCGAAGAACGAGATTTCCGCCGGGCTGTGGGATTTTTCGCAGGGATACGCATACCTCCGACAAGGCGAGGTCGACTTCGCGAAGGTGTACCTGGGACGTGTCCTGAAAGCGGCTGAGACATCCAAGGCGACCGTACGCGTCCACTCGGCGAAGAACCTGCTCGGCACGGTGGGTGCCATTCTCGAAGGCGAAATCTATCGCAGTGCGAATGACCTCCCTGCGGCCATCGCGGCGTTCGAGCGGGGCGTGGCGCTGGAAGATGCCCTGATCTACGACGAACCCGAGCCGCTGCCCTTCGCGGCACGGCACTGGCTGGGGGCGGCGCTCCTCGAGATGAAGCGCTACACCGATGCCGAGCGCGTCTACCGCGAAGAGCTCGTCGATCATCCGCACAACGGCTGGTCACTCTATGGACTGCAGAAGGCTCTGGCCGGCCGCGGCGTGTCGTCACCTGAGGTCGACGCCGATCTCAAGGCGAGTTGGGCGCGTTCCGACACCTGGATTCGCGCATCACGCTTTTGATTCCGTGCGCTGCCGCGCCTGCCATCGGGCGAGCCGAATATCCACGCCATGGTCCCCTGAGATTTCGGTTGCCGGTGTAGGAATCATCTCTGTGCGCCATCGCCCGACGTTCATGTGGGCTATTATCGGCGCACTCGCATGATATCCCTTGCTGCCTGGTCGGTTGCCGCTCTCGTTCTCGCCATCATCGTCAGCTGCGTGACCACTCTGAATGTGGGCGTGCTCGCCATCGCGCTTGCCTGGGTGGTCGGCGTCTACATTGGTGGCATGCCGGTCAACGCGGTGATGGGCGGCTTCCCGGCCCAGCTCTTCCTGACACTGGCGGGCGTCACACTGCTGTTTGCCATCGCCCAGTCGAACGGCACGCTCGACAGATTGGCCCATCGGGCGGTTCGGAGCTGCCGCGGCAACCGCGGCGTCCTCCCGATCATGTTCTTCGGGCTGGCGGCTACCCTGGCGTCGATCGGCCCCGGCAACATTGCCACCGCGGCTCTCGTCGCACCGATGGCCATGGCCACGGCCGGACGCGTCGGGATCCCTCTATTCCTGATGGCGATCATGGTCGGCAACGGCGCCAACGCCGGAGCGCTCTCGCCATTCGCCCCGACAGGCATTATTGTCAGCGGTCAGATGGCGCGAATCGGCATGAGCGGCTTCGCGACCCAGACGTATTTGTACAACTTGTTCGCACACGCGCTGGTGGCATTCGGCGGCTACTTCCTGCTCGGCGGCATCAAGCTGTTCGGAGAGCAGAGTACCAGTGATGCGAGTGGCGCTGCGGCAGCCATCGCCGGCGACGATCCGTTCGACGCACGGCACGTGCTCACGCTGGCGACGATCGGCCTGCTGATTCTGTCGGTCGTCTTTGCCGACATCAATGTGGGGATGGGTGCCTTCGCGGCGTCTGTGTTCCTCGTGCTGTGCCGGTGCGGCGACGACCGCGAGGCCATCAGACGCATGCCGTGGAGCGTCATCATCATGGTGAGCGGCGTGACGGTACTGATTGCCGTGCTGGAGAAGGCAGAGGGCATCGATCTCATCGTGTCGTACCTGGCGCGCATCGCCACACGCGGCCTGGTCACGGGTGAGGTTGCGTTGCTGACCGGACTGGTCTCCGTCTACAGCAGTACGTCTGGCGTCGTGCTTCCCGCGTTTCTCCCGATGGTGCCGAAGCTCGCGCAGCAGGTGGGCAGTGTGAATCCGTTTGCCATTGCGATGTCGATGAACATCGGTGGCCATCTGGTGGACGTGTCGCCGCTCTCGACGATCGGCGCGCTTTGCATCGCAGGGGCGCCAGCCGGGGCGGCCACAAGGGCGCTCTTCAACAAGTTACTTGCGTGGGGCCTGTCGATGTCCCTCGTTGGCGCGGCCGTCTGCTATCTGCTGTTCTCGTAGGCCCGTGTCGTTGAGCGGACCAGAACGAGGCAGGCCAGCACATCACCCCATCGCTCTCCCGCTGCTGACCCACTCGCCCTGCCGCAGCAGTGGCTCCGAACGGCCGTCAGGGAGCACACCATCGACGTCGAGTTCCTCCGAGCCGATCATGAAGTCCGAATGGACGGCGCTCCTGTTGCCGCCCGCGCGCTCGAAGTCCTCGTCCGACATCGCCTCGCCGCCCTCCAACGTGAAGCGGTACGCCGAGCCGAGTGCCACGTGGCTCGCAGCGTTCTCGTCGAAGAGCGTGTTGTAGAACAGCAGACCTGATTGCGCCACCGGCGAACTGTGGGGCACGAGGGCGACTTCGCCGAGACGCGCAGCGCCCTCGTCGGTGCCAATCAACTGGCGAAGCATCTGTTCGCCTTTCGCCGCCTTGATCTCGACCACGCGGCCCCCGGCAAACCGGAGGCTGAAGTCCTCGATGAGCGTCCCGCCGTGGCTGAGCGGCTTGGTCGAGCGGACGGTCCCATCGACGCGATCCCTGTGCGCGATTGTGAAGACTTCTTCGGTTGGCAGGTTCGGCGCAAACAGGATGCCTGCGCGGCTGAGCGACTGACCGCTCACCCAGATGTGCGCTCTGGGCAGCCCGAGCGTGAGATCGGTGCCCGGCCCGCGATACTTCAGCGCGTCGTAGCGCTTCCGATTCAGGTCGTCGCGCCGCTCCACCAAGGCGTCGAGATGTGCCTGCCAGGCAGCAATCGGATCCTCGCAATCCAGCCGGCACAGTCGGATGATCGCCTCCCAGAGCTTCTGCATCTGCTCCGTAGGCGGCAGCCTCGGAAACACCTTGGCCGCCCACCCGGCGTCTGCCGCCGCCACAACCGACCAGTTGGTGGCGTTTCTGGAAATCAGCTCGCGAAACGGACGGACAGAGCGGGCAGTCGCAAGTTGAAGGGCGCCAATCAGTTCCGGTGGTTGTCCGGCGAGGTGATCCGGGTCGTTGGCGGAGACCGACAGTACGGCGTGTCCCGCCTCGACATGTTCGACGAGCGCTTTTGGAAACCAGGTCGAGTACTGACTGAAGGACTCGCGCGGCGCATCGCGAAAGCGAATCAGCTGCAGCGATTCATCGCCCCAGACCGCTTCGACGAGCTCGGCGCCCGCCCGATACGCGCTCGCCGCGATGTGCCGGACGAGCGGCGCCGCCTGGAGCGACACACCGCCGTTGGCCAGAGGCCCGATGATGAGCAGCCGCTGCCCGGCGCGGAGATTTAGACCGATCTTCACGGCCAGATTGCCGTACGTCTCGAGCGTCGATACCAGGTCTACAGGCATGTTGGGATTCACGTCAGCAAATTGTAGGAATTCACGGCAGTGGCCACATCCTTGTCACCCGGCGCCAGCCACGGCAACCGCGGCGACACGTATTCTCGCCCAATATTGACCGGCTTCGAAGCGCCGCGGCGTTGTGTGTCTGGCGGAGTTCTTGCTAGCACTATACTTATCCGATCCCCGCGAGCAAGAGGGCAGGAGTGTCCGGATTCAGCCGGACCAGAAACAGGAGCGCAAAGACTGATGGCGAGAGCAAAGAAGACTGCTTCAACAGAAATTCCTCCCACCAAGGCCAGCGACTCGACCAGCCGGAAACGGCCGGCGGGTCAGACACCGTCAGTGCCTCCCGGCACGCACGATGTCATTGCACAACGCGCGTACGAACTTTTCATCCAGGAGGGCGCGCAGAACGGCCGCGATCTCGAGCACTGGCTGCGAGCCGAGCAGGAACTGCGTGAAGGATCGTCCCCACGACAGGTAAGCTGAGGGTCGAGGAGGGCTGCGGCGTCCTCCCATGGCCGCTGACCCAGCCTGGCTCTTCCTCTCCCTGATTCCGAGCGGCATCGGTCTTGTGTTGCTGATATACGGCAAGAAGCAGGAGCGGTGGGCGCATGCTCTCGCCGGACTCGCGCTCATGGTGTGCCCGTACTTTGCGACCAATGTCACGACACTGCTCGTGGCCAGCAGCGCCATCTGGCTGGGGCTGTGGTATGCCATTCGACTCGGCTGGTGATCAGGATCGCGCCCGACCTGAAGGTCGGGCCTACGAGTAAGGACACGCCACGTCGCGGCCTTCGCGCAGCACGAGCGGCGGAACGGCATCCGCGCAATCTGGACGCGCGATCGGACATCGCGTGCGAAATGCGCAGCCCGACGGCTTGTTGACCGGCGACGGCACATCCCCACCGAGTCGCGCGTGGTGCGTACGCCCGCGCGGCCGGATTCGGCCGCGGCGCCGCCGCGAGCAGCGCCCGCGAGTACGGATGCAGCGGTCGGCTGTAGATCGTCTCGGCCGCGCCCGATTTCGACGATGTGCCCGAGATACATGACGGCGATGCGGTCCGAGATGTGCCGGACGACCGACAGATCGTGCGCGATGAAGATGTAGGAGAGGCCGAACTCCTGCTGCAGGTCCTGCATCAGGTTGATCACCTGCGCCTGAATCGACACGTCGAGCGCGCTCACCGGTTCGTCGGCGATGACGATCTTCGGGATTGGTCGCCAGCGCGCGGGCGATGCCGATGCGCTGCCGCTGCCCGCCGGAGAACTCGTGCGGATAGCGGTTCGCGTGCTCGGCGCGACAGCCCGACCTTCTCGAGCAGCCAGCGCACGCGGTCCGCGCGCTCGGCCGCGGATCTGCGCGTGTGGATCCTCAGCGGCTCTTCGACGATCTGCCCGACCGTCTTCCGCGGGTTGAGCGACGAGTACGGATCCTGAAAGACCATCTGGATGTCGGACGCGGTACGGCCGCATCTGCCGGCGCGCTCGAGCGGCGCGAGGTCGACGACGCCGTCGCGATGGTGGTAGAGGATGCGGCCCGCTGATCTCCACGCGGTAGCTCATCGCGCGCAGGATGTTGACGATCGCGCGCCCGACCGTCGTCTTGCCGCAGCCCGATTCGCCGACCAGTCCGAGCGTTTCGCCCCGCTGCAGCGTGAAGGACACGCCGTCCACGGCGCGCACCTCGCCCGTCGCGCCGCAGGAGCACGCCGCCGAAGACCGGAAAGCGGACGCTGCAGATCCTGCACGTCGAGAATGACGTCGTCGAACTGTAGCCATGGCAGTCGTCGTGGGTACAGGTGGCAGCGCACCCAGATGGTCCGGCGTCGTCTCGATGAGCGGCGGCTCGATGTCGGCGCACGGCTCGAAGCGGTGCGGGCAGCGCGTGACGAACTTGCAGCCGACCGGGAAGGCTGATGAATGTCGGGCACCGTCCCGGGAATCACCGTCAGCCGCTCGGCCTTCTGCGCCGTCCACGCGCGGAATCGAGCCGAGCAGCCCGTGCGTGTACGGATGGAGCGGGTTCTGGAACAGCTCGCCGACCGGCGCGACCTCCTGAATCTTGCCGCCGTACATCACGGCCACGCGGTCGCACGTCTCGGCGACGACGGCGAGGTTGTGCGTGATGAGCAGGATCGCGGCGCCCGCGCGGCGCGCCTTCAGCTCCAGCATCAGGTCGAGAATCTGCGCCTGAATCGTCACGTCGAGCGCCGTCGTCGGCTCGTCGGCGATGAGGAGCGACGGGTTGAGCACGAGCGCCATCGCAATCATCACGCGCTGCCGCATGCCGCCGGAGAGGTGGTGCGGATACTGCTTCATGCGCGTCGGCGGCATCGGGGATGCCGACCTCGCGTCAGCATGTCGACGGCGCGCGCGTGCGCCTCCTCGCTGCGTGCACCGCTCGTGCGCCAGGATGACCTCCGTCACCTGCATGCCGATCGTGAACACCGGGTTGAGCGACGTCATCGGCTCCTGGAAGATCATGCTGATGTCGCTGCCGCGGATCGCGCGGATCTCCTCCCACGAGAGCTTCAGCAGGTCGCGTCCCTTGAAGAGGATCTCGCCGGCCGACGATGCGGCCGGGCGGATCGGGAATGAGGCGCAGGACGCTCAGCGCGGTGACGCTCTTGCCCGAGCCGGACTCGCCGACGAGGCCGAGCACTTCGCCCGGCCGGATGTCGAGATCGACGCCGTCGACGGCCTTGGCGACGCCGGACTCCGTGTCAGAAGTAGGTGCGCAGGCCGCGAATGTCGAGAAGCGGTCCTCGCAGGTCCGCCGTCACGTCGGCACGTGGCGTCCATCGACCGGAGCCGCGAGTACTCCTTCGGGTCGAACGCTTCGCGCACGGCCTCGCCGATGAAGACGACGAGCAGCAGCGTGACGAACAGCACGCCGAGCGGATAGAACACGAGCCACCACTTCGTCAGGTTCTCCATCCCCTGGCCGATCAGCTCGCCCCAGCTCGGCGTCGGCGCCGGCAGGCCGAAGCCGAGGAAGTCGAGCGCCACGAGCGAGCCGATGTTGGCGACGATGGTGAACGGCGCGAACGAGACGACCGGCGTGAGCGCGTTCGGCAGGATGTGCCGGAACATGATCGCCGGCTTCGGACACGCCGGTGGCGATCGCGGCGCCGACGTAGTCCTTCGCCTTCTCGCGATAGAACTCGCCGCGGATGTAGTAGGTGATGCCCATCCAGTCGAACGCCGCGAGGATGACGACGAGCAGCCAGAACGACGGCTGCAGCAGCTGGTTGCGGCCGGGCACGTAGATCGGCACGACGATCGAGCTGATGATGATGATCGTGTAGAGAAACGGCAGCGACGACCAGATCTCGATGACGCGCTGGCCGAGGATGTCGAGCTCGCCGCCGAAGTAGCCGAGCAGCGCGCCGACCGCGATGCCAGCCACGTAGCCCGACGAGCATGACCAGCAGCGCGAACGTCAGCGAGATGTTGAAGCCGTAGGCGAGCCGCACGAGCACGTCGCGGCCGCGGTCGTCGGTGCCGAAGAGGTGCTCGCGCGACGGCGGATTGCGGCGGCGAGCCCGGCAGGTCGAGCAGCGACTCGTTCGGCCCGTACGGGTACGGCGGCATCAGCACCCAGTTGCCCTCGCTCGGCCTCCGCGAACTGCTGCTTCAGCGCGCGATAGTCGGGCTCGCCGAACGCGCTCATGCCCGAACTCGGCCGCGGCGTGATACGTGAGCGATCGGGAAGAAGTACTCGCCGTGGTACTTCACGACGAGCGCGGTGTTGTTGGCGAGGAGCGGCAGGAAGAACGAGATCGCGTACGCGACGGCGATGAGCAGAAACGAGTAGTAGCCGCGCTTGAGCCGCCGGAACTTCCGAAGCGTCGCCGAAGATCGACTCCGGCAGCGGCCGGTGGACGCGTCGCAGCACGACGGCGTCGGCGGACATCTCGTTCGATCGGGACGATCGGCGCACGGTCGCTCATTTGAACCGGATGCGCGGATCGACCACCGCGTAGATGATGTCGGACAGGATGTTGCCGACGAGCATCAGCAGGCTGCTCGATGACGAGGATGCCGAGCGCGACCGGATAGTCGCGCTGCAGGATCGCGGTGTAGCCGAGGTAGCCCATGCCGTCGATGTTGAAGACGCGCTCGATCAGAAACGAGCCGGCCAGGATCAGGCTGATGACGTGGCCGAGGCCGGTGACGAGCGGAATGAGCGAGTTGCGCAGCGCGTGGACGAAGATCACGCGCCGCTCGTGCAGCCCCTTGGCGAACGCCGTGCGCACGTAGTCCTGGCCGAGGTTCTCCATCAGCGAGTTCTTCGTCAGGATCGTCTAGCGTCGCGAACGAGCCGACCATGTAGCAGAGCACCGGCAGGAACATGTGGTGGAGCTGCCCGGTGATCTTGCCCCAGACGCTCAGATACTCCCAGTTGTCGGGCCGGAAGCCGCCGAGCGGAAACACGCTCCAGAAGCTGCCGCCGCCGAACAGCACGAGCGAGCGCGGTGCCGAGCGCCCATCCGGGCACCGAGTAGCCCAGGAACACGAGCGCGCTGCTGACGAAGTCGAACCGCGATCCGTGGCGGACGGCCTTGATCACGCCGAGCGGAATGCAGACGAGGTAGCTCAGAAGAAACCCGGTGAGGCCGAGGAAGATCGAGACGGGAAATCGCGACTTGATCACGTCCCAGACCGGGTCCTGGTAGATGTACGAGGTGCCGAGATCGAGGTGCACGACGTTCCACAGCCATGCGCGTAGCGGATGTGGACCGGCTTGTCGAAGCCGTAGAAGCGCTGGATCTCCTCGAGCGCCTCGGGAGGAATCTCGGTGCCGAAGCCGCGACCGCGCCGCCACCGGCGCCGCCTTCCCGCGCGCCATGGCCATCTTGTACGCCATGATCTGCCGCTCGACCGGTCCGCCCGGCACGAAGTGCATGATGACGAAGACGACGATCGTGATCCCGATGAACGTCGGAATGATCAGCAGCAGCCGTCGGATGAAAGTAGCCGGTCATCGCGCTCACGGGACTGTTTCGCTCGGGCTTCGACGCTTGGCGTACTCGAGCCAGTACTTGTCCTCGATGGCGCCTTCACCGAGCTGGATCGACGGAGTTCTCGCATCGCCTCGCTCCAGCTTCTGTCGCCTTCTGGGATCGATCCACCACAAGCGACGGGATGTCGCGGTAGTCGCCGATGCGCGTGAGATGCCCTTGCGGCTGGCCGAACTTGTTCCAGAAGACGAACGCGCTGATACGGCGCCTCCCACTCGAGAATCCAGTGGTGCTCGTTCGGTAAAGATGCCGTCGAGCTCGCTGCAGGAGCTGTCACGCGCTTGCTCGAAGTCGAACTCCTTGTCGTACTCGTCGATGATCTCGTCAGCGCGCTTGTTCTTGAAGCCGGTGATGTTGTTGGTGTTCTTCTCGTCGGCCAGGCCGGACCAACCAGTTCTGCTTCCGGGGCTCGGAAACAGCGTCGCCGGTATACGCGATCGACACCATGCCGAAGGTTCGTTCGTCGAGCAGCTTGAACAGCGTTTCGAACGTGACGCAGCCGAAGATTCAGCGTGATGCCGACCTTGCGCAGGTCTTCCTGGTAGATCGGTAAGCATAGCGCTCGGAGCCTTGATCCCCGTAGAGCGATCTCGATCGCCAGCGGCTGGCCGTTCTTCGACGAGGCGTCCGGGCGCATCGCGATCCTTCCAGCCGGCCTCGGCCAGCAGCTGCAGCGCCTTCTGCGGGTCGTATCGGATCTTTTCGTTGTTCGGGTTCTCGTACACGCTGCCCGGGAAAGATGGAATCCATCGGAGCGTACTCGTTGAACATCAGCTTCTGCGATCAGCAGCTCGCGGTTGCAGAGGTGGCGCAAGCGCCTCGCGGACGCGGATGTCGTTGAGCGGTTCGCGGCGCGTGTTGATGGCGAGCCCCGCATCGCCGTTGCGGATTGTGGTTGAAGATCTTCCGCTTCTGAATGAGGCCCCGCTTGATGTTCTCGAAGTTCAGCTCCTCGACCCACATCTGCGCGCGTTGCACGAAGTAGTAGTCGAGTCGCCCTTCTTGAACATCTCGAACTCGAGGTTCCGGTCGCGGACGACGATCTGGTGGATCTCGTCGAAATTGTTGATGCCGACATTCCGCCGCTGCTTCTCCGCCCAGTAGTCCTTCCGCCGCCGGATCGTGATCGACTTGCCCTTTGACCACGTCCTCGCTCCGACACGATGTAGCGGCCGGTGCCCGGCAGCATCTTGTAGTTGTAGTCGCGAATGTAGGCCGCGCCGTTGACGTTCTTGAGCACGTGCGCCGGGTAGATGGACATGCCCGAGAAGTACAGGAAGTTCTGCCAGTTCTCGGTCTTGGCTTTCACGCGAGACGATGTACTTGCTCTCGGCGACCGGCTGCTCGAAGTTGGCGAAGACTAGTGTCCGCGCCGGATCCTGCAGACTCTTGTCCACCATCAGCTTCCAGGTCGCGACGACATCGTCGGCGGTGACCGGCATGCCGTCCGACCATCGCGCGTTCGGATCGATACGGAAGCGGAAGGTCATCTTGTCCGGGGAGATCTGCCAGTGCGTGGCGAGCGCCGGGATGTACTCCAGCGTCGTCGGATGCAGGCCGAGCAGCGTCTCGTACACCAATCCGTTCAGCATCGGATTCCAGGCCGAGATGTTCGGGCCGGCATAGCGCAGCGTCGACGGGAAATCGCGTCATCATCGCCTGCGCGCAACGTCCCGCCCTTGACTGCGCGCGGATCACCGATCAGATCGAAGTCCGTGTTCGTCTCCCATCCCTCGCCCGTGAATCCCTTCCCGCCCTGCTCGGCGGGCACCGAGGGATCGGCGCCGGCATCGGCGTTCGGAAACACCGGATAGGCGTTCTTGTCCACCGCAACAGCGGGGCGAGCGGCTGCAGTGGGACCGCCGGCGGCAGGTTGGGCCGACTTCGAGTGCGCCGCCGCACGCTGTCGCGGCGAGCGCCGTGGTCATCAGCCCAACCATGAGTTGACGGGATGCAATCACAAGAACCTTCCTCCAGGAATAAACGAGGTCCATTCTACAAGGTCGGGCCCATGACTGAAGGGCGGGTCCACTTCTCGTGTCACGCCCGACCTGAAGGTCGGGCCTACATCTGGCGTACGTGGGCCCACTGAAGGTCGGGCCTACGAGTGGCGTACGGTCGGCCTACGAACGGGCGTAGTAGTAGCCGCCTGATTGCTCGACAGACACCGGGGCGCCAAACGCGCGGCTCAGGTGTGACGCGGTCAGCACCGACGGCTTCGGACCCGCTGCCACGACGCGGCCATTCTGCAGGAGCACAACCTGCTCGATGGCGGGAATGACCTCCTCCACGTGATGCGTCACGAGGATGATCGTGGTGCCTCCCGCTGCAAGACGGCCGACAGACTGCATGAAGCGATGGCGCGCGACGAGATCGAGCCCGGCCGCCGGCTCGTCGAGCACGAGCGCCTCGGGCAAGGTCACCAGCGCGCGCGCAATCAACACGCGACGGACCTCGCCGGTCGACATCTCGTTCAGCATCTTCCCCGAGAGCGGCGCTGCATCCATACGTGCGAGAGCATCCACGGCCCGCCGGCGCATGTCCTCCGTCACCACAGCATAGAGAAGGAAACCCCTCGTCGCGAAAAAGCCGGAGAGCACGGCGTCCTCGCCAGTAATCGGTCCCGCCGAATGCCCTTGAACGAATTGCTGATGCAGGTCTGCCGTGACAATCCCGAGGCGGGTGCGCAGCTCGGATACATCCCAGGTCGCATTGCCAAAGATCTTCACGGGCCGATCGCCGTCCCTGGCCAGTGCATAGTCTTCGCGCGTCAGCAGGTTGATCAACGTCGTCTTGCCGGCACCATTTGGCCCGAGAATCGCGGTGTGCTGTCCGCGCCGGATGGTGAGTGTCAGATTGTCGAGTGCGCGCGCGCCGTTTTTCACGACGGTTGCGTTGCGGAGTTCGAGAATCGCCGTCACGACATCAGGAGCAGAGGACACGGCAAATTATGTCACGCCCGACCTGAAAGGTCGGGCCTACGACGCCCGACCTGAAGGTCGGGCCTACTTCAAACCCCAACCTCTGACAGAATACGGTTATCCCAAATGTCCGAACCCCGCTACCCTGCCGCGCGAGCCGTCGCACCCACACTTCACCGCCATTTCGCCTGGCACATCGAGGCCGCTCGTGCTTCCGGTGGCGCCGAGCCGCTCGCCACGCCGCCGAGTGTGGACGCGATCGAGGCCATCATCGACGCGGCCTTCTGGGCCAGCCTGCGGAGGGAAGAGGGGTACGTCCCGAAGATCTCCGTGGCCCTCGTGCCTCCGGACCAGGCCTCTCCGTCGCTCATCTTCGAGCAGTCTCTACCGCTCGCGACCTCCACGCTCGTCCGCATCGCCGCCGCCGTCGAACGCCCCGGCATCCATCTGGGCGTCTGGCCTGACGGTCCTGTAGACAACGGCGACAACGACCGTCATGCCCTGCGCGTCTGGGGAGCAGCGCGAGCCGTACCGCATTTCTGCTTCGTCCTGGAGGTTGCCGCGCCGGGCCTTCTCGTGGTGAAGCACCATCGCGGGGAAGCAGGCAAGTTCGTGAACGTCGCGGTGATCGAAGGCGAAGAGATCAAGGTGATCGACGAAAAAGCGTCGAGCCTGCCCGATTGCCCGCCGCTGCTCACGTCGCTGCTCGGATTCGAGGCCGCCGGCTCCTGGGCCGGATCCGTGAACGTGCTCGTGCAACTCGCGGTGTCGATGCGCGCGCACGGCCGCGGCGGAGCGCTCCTCGTGGTCCCCGCCGACCACGATTCCTGGCGTGAGTCGATCGTCCGGCCTACGACGTACGCAGTCGCCCCTCCGTTTTCAGAACTGGCTGAGCTCGTACAACAGGCAGAAGCCGAGCGCGCGAAGCGGCGATGGCGTGACGCGCTCGCCGAGGCCGTGAGCGCCGTCGCGGGGCTCACGGCGGTGGACGGTGCGACCATCCTCACCTCCCGTTACGAGCTCGTCGCCTTCGGCGCGAAGATCGCCCGGCGCAAAGGTTCGCCGCAGGTGGAGGAAGTGGCCGTCACCGAACCGATCGAGGGAACCACGAAAGCGGTGATGCATCCCAACCGCCTCGGTGGCACACGCCATCTCTCAGCAGCGCAGTTCGTTCACGATCAGCACGACGCGGTTGCATTGGTCGCGTCGCAGGATGGCCGATTCACCGTGTTCGCGTGGTCGCCGTGCGAGGAACTGGTCCACGCCCACCGCGTCGAGGCCCTCTTGCTGTAGGCGTCTGATCGCCAAGTTGTTTCGTGCGTTCATGTTTCCCCGGCGGTAAGATCACACTATGGCTGGCGTCGTTTCCGAGTCGGGCAGCGCTCTGCAGACCGCAATTGCGGACGAGGGCTTCGCGTTCGCACACGGGGGCCTGATGCGGGGCTTGCTCGCGGGGTTTGGCTCGACGTCCGACTGGGAACGCTTCCGAGACAGCTGGAACCGCCTCGGGCTCGATACATACATGGCCGACGGGGGACGCTATCGCCGACGCCGCCACGCGGTGTACGCGGCTCGTCCCAACCAGGCGATCGTTCGCCAGCCCCATCAGCCCCACTATCAGTCGCTGCAGTACAACCCCTTGAACGGTGGTATCGAGCGCTGGTTCGAACCGGTCGAGCCGCAGATCGGTGACGGCCCTAGCATGCATACGATCCTGGCGTTCTGCCGATCGCTGTTCAGCAGCCTGTCGCCTTCCGTCCGCAATTGGCAGGTCCAAGCGCATCAGTTCCGCATCGAAGCGCGTCCTGGCGCGCCTGGACGCCCCTCACCCGAAGGCGTCCACCGCGACGGCGTGGACTACGTGCTCGTATTGCTCATCAACCGTTGCAACATCGCGAGCGGGGTGACGAGCATCCATTCCCTCGACGGCCGGCCGCTTGGTCAGTTCACGCTGACGGATCCCTTCGACGCGGCGCTGGTGAACGACGCCCGCGTGGCGCACGGGGTGACTCCGGTCCAGCCATGTGATCCAGCCCTGACCGCCTACCGGGATGTGCTGGTCGTGACGTTTCTCGCGTCGCCCTGATGGGGTGCCGACATCACGCCATCATCGAGGCTGGCGTGCTATAGTCACGCCCGTCACGCCCGACCTGAAGGTCGGGCCTACGAACCGGGGTCACGCCCGATCTGAAGGTCGGGCCTACGAACGGCCGTCACGCCCGACCTAGAAGGTCGGGCCTACGAACCGCGGTCACGCCCGATCTGAAGTCGGGCCTACGAACCGCCGTCACGCTCGCCCAAAGGTGGGCCTACATAAGCCTTCATGGCATCGGTCGATCCGCGAGTCACGTTGTTTGTCCCTGTCCTCAATGAAATTGAGGGGATGAAAGTCACGCTTCCGCACATTCGTCCTGAATGGTGCGATCAGATTCTCATCGCCGACGGCGGCTCATCGGACGGCAGCCTCGAGTACGCGCAGCAACTGGGGCTCGAGACCTACGTGCAGCGTCGCAAGGGCATCCGCTTTGCGTACATGGAAGCCTGGCCGCTCATCCGCGGAGACGTCGTGATCACGTTCAGTCCCGACGGCAACTGTCCAATCGAAGGCATTCCCCGTCTGATCGCCATGATGAACGACGGTTACGACATGGTCATCGCGTCGCGCTATCTCGGAGACGCCACCAGCGACGACGATGACATGCTGACGGGGTTTGGCAACTGGCTCTTCACGACCCTGATCAATACGTTGCACGGGGGCCACTACACCGACGCGATGGGCATCTTCAGGGCGTATCGAACCGATCTCTTCTCTCGCCTCGGCCTGGACAAGGAAGAGGGCTACGCGCCCGAACGCCTGCTCGGCACGCGCATCGGCATCGAGCCGCTGCTGTCGATCCGGTGCGCCAAGCGCAAACTGCGGGTTTCAGAAATCCCGTGCCCGGAACCTGCGCGCATCGGCGGGGAGCGTAAGCTGCAGATGTTCCGCTGGGGGGGCGCCTACATGCTCCAGGTCTTCCGCGAGACGTACCATTCCCGTTGACGTCCCAGGCCTCCACCACGACCGAGACACCCAGGACGAACCTGTTTCGACGCTGCGGCCCGGTCCTGTTTCTTGCTGCCGTGGAATTGGCGTGGTCCGTCTACCTGGCGGCATCGCGCACAATTGCTGGCGGTCATGACGGGTTTCAGTACTTCTACCTGAAGTACTACTTCTTCAACGACTTCGTCCGGAACGGAGAGCACACCGAGTGGCTGCCGTACCTCACACATGGGTCGCCGAGCGCATGGTGGTACGTCGTCCAGAGCGGCATCTTTGATCCGGTGATGCTGGTCGTGGCGCGGCTCCTGCAACTCGTCAATTTCCTGCCGATCTTCTACACGCTGCTGTTCCTCGAAAAGCTGCTGCTGATTCTCGGCAGCTGGCTGTTCACCGGCGAGCACTTCCGGTCGCGGCCGGCACGATTCGCCGTCACGGCGGCTGTCAGCTCGACCTGCATCTGGTACACGCAACCCTGGTGGGACTTCCACGCCGTCGTCGCCCTGCCCATGATGCTGTTCTTCCTGCACCGGGGGCTGGTGGCGTTTCGCTGGCAGTGGCCAATCGGTCTGAGTGTGTTGCTGTATCTTCAGACATTCGGCCATCTCTCCTACTACCTGCCGATCACGCTGTTGCTCCTTGCGGCCTACGCCAGCCCTTTGATTGCGCAACGTTCGGTACGATCGGCGTTTCGCGAACGGTTCCGATTCAGTGCGGCAGGCCTTCTCATGCTTGCTGTCGTGAACACTGCATTTCTCTTCGAGCTCGTCTGGCTGCAGCGGTCGAGCCAGGAGATTGCTTTTGCGAGCAGCCAGCGAGGAGCGAATGGCGCCGTCTCGCTCGACGTGTTTCTGAACTACGGCGGCAACACCGACCTCCGGGCCTGGAACCAGTTCTTCACAGGGCTGACACCGCATCTGGACTTCACGCTGTTCGCGGGGTTCCTCACGGTGGGTCTGATAATCATCGCGCTGTCTTCGGGTCCGCTCGAGCACGCGCAGAAGATCTTCGCCTGGCTCGCGGCCCTGATGATCCTGATGTCTGCCGCCAGCCCGGTCGCCACGGTCTTCTATTACGTGTGGCCGCTGGGCTGGGTCTTCCGGCATCTGGCACTGCTGCTGCCTGGCGCCAAGTTCTTTTGCATTCTTCTGGCGGGCGCGACGCTCGACCGTCTGGTCTGTGAGTCGGGGGTGCGGGAATGGCGAGGGCGGACGTGGATGGCTCTGACAGCCGTCTTTGCGTCCGTACTGCTTCTGCTCGCCACCTTCGCGATCGTTCCGGCGAGCCTGCGGTCGTTCGTCGCGTCGCTCGAGGGAGGACCGCTTCCCGTCCTGAAATCGTACGGCACCGCGATGACCGGCGTTCGACTCGTGAGAGGCGCCCTGTTCCTGGCACTGACATGGATCGTGCTGCGGACACTGGGTCGCGTGCCGGCACGATCCGAAGCACGGGCGTCCCATCTCGCGTGGATAGCGGGGCTCGTGCTCTTTTTCGACGTGTCAACGTACGAATGGCTTGAGATGCGATCGCGAACCCTGAGCCTGCCACCGCGCGAAGCGGCGATCTTTCAGTTCACCGATCGTCCTTACGCTGACAGACGGAGTAAGACGGCCGAGACCATGGAGAGCGAGCGGCGACGAACCTTCTCCAAGAGCCTCGCGCGGGTCGTCGGCACCAGGTACTGGCCGGAGAACCTGCTGTGGCTCACCGACACGTACCGAACGTCGGAACGGACCGTGTTCTGGTCCACTGCATTCGACTCGCTCCTGCAGGTGATGGACAGGCGGGACGGCTCGAGGCCAATGGTCAAGGAGGAGATCCTGGTCCTGCCGACCGATGACGAGCTACTGACGACGATTGGCGGCTTAGAGGAGTCGAAAGTCCGGTTTCTCGCGCACGCGATTGTCTGCCCGGACGCGGATTCGACCACGGCCCTTCTGGCCAATCCCGCCTACTACGGCCAGGCCGCTCTGCTGACGGGACGCCTCGAGCAGCAATCTCCTCCGCTGGCTGTTGCGCCCTGCGAGGCCGATGCGCTGACCGCTGATGTCGCTCCGCCGACTCCGGCGCCATCGGCGCGCAACACGTCGTTCAGTTCGAACCGGGCGGAATTCGATGTGGACAACCCGACGAATGTGTCGCTCGTGATGACCTACAGCGACAGCTGGAGCGAACATTGGCAGGCGCGCATCAACGACAAGGACGCCCAAATCCTCCGGTCGGATCTTGCGTATAAGGCCGTTGTGATTCCCCCGGGAAGGGTCCGCGTGCAGTTCCAATACCGGGACCGGAGGGCGGAGACGGTCTTCGCGTCGCAGGCTCTCGCAAGTGTGAGCTTCGTGCTGTTCCTTGGATTTCTCGTCGTCGGTCGCGTGTTATAGTCGGCCTCCAGTTCAGGAGTCCCTGCCGAAACGTTGCCATTGCCGCTGAGGGCCGTCTGGCGCGCGCTGCTGAAAGGGTCGCTCGATACGCGATGGGCCGCGCTCGTCCTCGTCCTCGTCGCCTGGACCATCTACCAGCCTGCGCTGAACCGCGTGTTTGCCGCCGACCAGCTCTGGTATTTCGCAGAGCTCGACGGTCTGTACGTCTCTCTTGGACGGCCTTCGCCACTACGATTACGCGGCAACGCGGCGCTTCTGGAAGGGCGATGATGTGACGTTCCGCCCGCTCCTTTTCACGTGGCTCGCCATCGGGAATCGCCTTTTTTCGTACCACCACGTATGGTGGAATGTCGCGAACCTCGCCCTTCACACGCTGGTGGCCCTGCTCCTCTTCCGTCTGCTCCTCGCCGTGAGGCCTTCCCCGTTTGCGCTTCCAGCCGCCGTGCTCTTCGCGGCCTTGAAGCCTCCGTTGGAGCTCGTGGTCTGGAACCATCTTGGCGGATACCTGCTCGCCTGTGTCGCTCTCCTCCTCGGCCTCCTGGCGTTCGTCCGGCTCACGCATCCTCCTGCCAATCCGCATCAGAGTCGCACGATCGCCGCATTTGCCGTGTCTTTTGCCGCCGCGGGCCTGCTTTATGAGGCCATGGTCCCTGTGTCGTTGGCGGCGGCCGCTATCGTCGTGTGGACGGACTGGCGCCGAGGAGATCGGCCCAGCACTCGCAAGACCTTGGGCTTGCTGTGCCCGACGCTGCTTTTCTCCGCTCTCTACATTCATCACGCGCTTCGGGTCGCGCGTCTGGAGTACATCGCACGCGAGGGCGCGGAAAACGTCTTCACATTCGATGGAGCCATCCGGACGATTCCACTCGGCGTCGGAATGGTCGGTCAGTGGATGCTGGAGCTGGCCCTGCCGTCAGTGTTGCACCTGGCCTCGGGCGCCTTCAGTCGCTTCGGGAAGACCTATTCGTTCTCATGGACCGACCCGCTACATCTCTTCAATGCAGGGCTCGCATTGCTGGCGCTCGGCCTGTTTGCCCGGTCGATGTCTCGGAGACAGTGGTCCGACGCGCATCCCCTTCCTCTGCTGGTGCTACTGGCCATGGTCGCATACCTTTTCCTGCTCGCCTTCGGGCGATCGCCACGCGAAGTGTTCCATATCACCTATTACGTGTACATCTTCGGTCTCCTGCTCGCCGTGCTCATGTACTCGCTGGTGGACTTCAACCGGCTGCACGGATGGACCGCGGCCGTCGCCTACGTTGTGATAGCGGGACTTGCAGCGACGCACGCGGTCGAGAGCCACGCCGTCGCTCGGGACACCGGCCGCGTAAACCACTATCCGTCGTTGTATCTGACCAGGGTCATCCGGTTCGTGGACGCGCACAAGGGCGAGCCGGACTTCACATTCATGATCCGGCCGCATCCAGTGAGCGTGGATCCCGACGTGTATCTCATTGAGGGGTACCCGGACGACCGGAAGGCCACATCGAGACACCGCCGGCTCACGGAAATCCTGTTTGGTGCCTACTACAACAGCACCAGCCCCAAGTACGTCCTGGACTCGTCGGCGGAGACGCTGGCGCCCGACAGGCCGTAAGGCAGAGCCCGTTCGAAACCGGACTGGTTTCGCGAGGGCCCCACCATCCACTGCCCAGGTCTGGAGGGCCGTCCGAAAAAGCTGAGTATAAACTGTCATCGCGCGTTTGATTTTCGCAACACTGGCTGTTCGAAGACTTGATGCTGCGAGAGCAACTGCCACAAGTTGCGTCCAAAAACGCGAGCAAGTGCAGAGGTCCGGGCAGGCACGCCATTTGTAGGCCCCGATGTTCTGGGAGGCTGGTCTCTGCAGATGGGCTCGGACGAAGGTGACGATCACAAAACCGATCCGCAGACACTCAGTGAATTGCGGAGCTGGGTACACCAGAGGCTCCACCTGCCATCCAGGCTGGAAGCGGCACTGTTCGCCGCCGTGGATGCCGTCTTCTCACGACACCAACGGCTCTGGCGAGACTCCAAAGAAGACGCGGTTCAGGCACTCTCGACCGGGTTCGCCGAAAAAATGGCCCGCGCCCAGCACGAGCTGCGCGCGAAGGATGCCACGGTCAGCACCATCTCGCAATACTTCGAGGAACTCGTTGACGATCTAACCGACAGATCCCATCGCGATCCGAAAACGAAGTTGATGAACCTCGCGCACTTCATGCAGCGACTCGAGTCCTTCCTGGGACTCGAGCAGCGGGGCCGCTGGTGCGCCGTGGGTCTGGTCGACATCGCCAACTTCAAGGGCTATAACGACACGCTGGGCCACCAGGTCGGCGACCGTATCATCGAGTGCGTTGCGCGCCTGCTTGGGCAACAGGCTCGTTCTGACGATCTCATCGCGCAGGAACCACGGGGCCAGGACTCCTTCGACGTCGCCACCCGCGACCTGCACGCCCGTTTCGGGGGCGATGAGTTCTGCTTTCTCATTTCTGATCTGGACGACGTGCACCAGGCGTACGCGATTGGCGAACGCTTCCGGACCGCAGTGGCAGACCATGACTGGAGTCTCGAGGACGAGAGACTCGCCTCCAATCCTCCGCGGGCCGATGTCGGCATGGTCTGTCTGTGGCTCGGTCGGATCGAAGACCGACGGTTCAGGGGGGCACAGCTGGCCGCCGCACTCATCCAACGCGCCGACCAGCTGATGTACAACGCGAAAAGCGAGCGTTCAACTCACGTTCGCATGGTGAGCGCCAAGGTCGTCGAGGGTCAGCTGATGGATGCGAGCGCCGAATCGCTCGGATAGGGACGACAGCCGGACATGGCGCCAGCACCAGCTCGATTTGGAATGGCGTGACGCCGCGGATGAACCAGTGGGTTCATTCGCGCCGCGTTCCACCTGGTCGCTTGGGTCATGACGAGTTCGCCACCTTCACAGAATCGCCATTCGATCCCTCGAGGCAGCCGACCGCTTTACAGTGTAATGTTGCTGATGACGTATGCGGTTCAGGATTCCGCCACGCATGTTCTCGAGAGGCAGGACAGTCTCCCTGGCGTGTGCCGCGTTTCTCGCGGCCGCCGCACCCGCTCGCGCGCAGTATGTCGAGATAGAGTCGTTCGAGGTGACGCCCTTCATCGGTCTCCGGATGGGGGGGACGTTCGAGATTCTGCCGGACGCGTCCGTGCCTATTGACGCCACCTTGAAGGATGCCCAGAGCTACGGTTTCTCTGCCGGCGTGCGCTTCGACGACCTCTCGCTCGTCGAGTTCCGCTGGACGCAGTCGACCACGACGCTGCAGTTCGATGCTCCGTTCAGACCGCTGGGCCCGGCACTCGGAGACGTCACGTTGAACCAGTTCCACGCGGACTTCACGCGCGAGTTCATCATTCCCGAAGTGAAAGGGCTGCGATCGTTTCTGACCGGCAGCTTGGGCGTCACGCACATGGCTGCGTCACAGGACGGCTTCACGCGCTTCTCCTTCGGGTTCGGAGCCGGATTGAAGCAGTTCCTCGGTTCGAAGCTTGCCATCCGCGCCGAAGCGCACTGGCTGCCCATCTTGATTGACCCGGAAGTCAGCGGCTTCGCGTGTAACTCAGTCAGCGGCGGCTGCTTCGTGTTACTCAACGGGCGACTGACGCAGCAGTTCGAATTGAGTGTCGGGCCCGTTGTGCGCTTCTGAGGGACCCGTGCCGCTTCGAGTCGTTCTTGACGGTCCAGCCTGCGTCTAGCTTGCCTCGACCGAGGAGCGGATCCCGGCTGATCTCGGACCACCTCCGTTCCTCCTCAGGGTCGTTTTAAAGCTCTTCCTTAATAGGACTCTGGCACGCATGGCATACTGCTCGTTCTCGAGCAGGCGATCATGCTGGGTTTGCAAGCCAGCATTCTGTTGACGGTGTTCGGGTTCGGCCTGCGCGCGACGCCCGGCGACGTCATGTTACGTCGTCCGGCAGCCGTCGCTGCTCGGCCGTTCGCTCGTGGCGATGTTCGTGATCATGCCGATCATCGCGGTCGGGTTGGCCAGGACGCTTGCACTACGGCCAGCGGTCGAGATCGCGTTGGTTGCGCTGTCCATCTCGCCGATTCCTCCGCTCCTGCCAGGGCGGGAACAGAAAGCCGGCGGTCGCCCGTCATACGCGCTCGGGCTGATGGTGATTACCGGTCTCCTGTCCGTCGTTATCGTGCCAGCAGCCCTGAATCTGCTGGGCCGTTACTTCACGCGGCCCTTCGCCATGCCGCCGGGCGCTATCGCCAACGTGGTATTGAAGGCGTCCGTCCTCCCGCTGGCGACAGGTCTGGCAGTTCGCGCGATGTGGCCAGCCGCGGCCGCGCGAATCGTGAGGCCGGCAGACGTCGTCGGAAAGGTGCTACTCGCGATCGGCGTTGTCGCGATCCTGGCCGGTGTGCTACCCGCCGCGCTCGCGCTGTTGGGCAACTTCACCCTCATCACCGTGGCGGGATTCGTCGTGGTGGGCCTCGCGATCGGGCACTGGCTGGGAGGGCCTGAGCCGGACCAAAGAACCGTGCTCGCATTGTCCACAGCCAGCCGGCACCCGGTGATTGCGCTGGCAATTGCCAAGGTCAATTTCCCTGATGAACCCTACCTCGGCGCGGCCATCGTTCTCTACCTGCTGTTGAATCTGATCGTCGGCATCCCGTATCAAGCGCGACAGAAGCTGGGTCACATGGCCACAGTGGCCGGCGAGAGGTCCGCGTGAAGGAGACGATGGCCGCCAGGATCCGTCCGCTGACGTGGTGCATCCTCGCTGCACTGTTCCTGGCGATCCCCATTGGTGCGCACGCCGAGGAGTGCGGCGCACGAGACGGTCTCATCTCTCTTGGGAGCCAGACTCGATCGGTTTGGTTATCCGTTCGGTTATCCGCGACGGGAGCGGGGTCGTTCGAGGTCTGTCATTCCTGTCGCTAGAACAGGTTCATTGGGGTCCCCAATTTCCGCGAGTTGGAACCATCTCTATCTGTGGATCCGTGCAGTGGACGGCCTGCGGAGGGCGACATGAGCCCCGTGGACTGCAGGCAGACACTGCGCGCAGATTGCCGACCGCCGCGGTTTGGTGGCCGAGCGCGCAGAACGGCTACGCGGCGTGTCCCGGAATGCGTTCGAGCTCTGCCCCGAGCGTCTGTTCCGCGTGCCACACGTCAAAAGCCTGCTGCATCCCAAGCCAGAGCGCCGGTCCGTTACCGGCCCACTTCCCGAGCCGAACGGCCATCTCTGGCGTGACTGGCGCCCTACCCGCCAGGATTCGGTGCAGGAGCTGTCGAGACACGCCGAGCTCGCGGGCTGCCTGCGAGACGTTCATCCGCAACGCCGGCAGCACGTCTTCACGCAGGATCTCACCGGGATGGGTCGGTTCCCGCTTCAATGGCTGTCGGACAGGGAGCACCTTCCTCGTCGTCGTCTTCGTCGTCACCATCGTCGTCGCCTTCCGTTCAGTGATACTGGTCGAGAGCCAGCTCGCGGGCGTCCTTGCCGTCCCAGCGGAACGTGATGCGCCAAGGGCCACTGACGGCCATCGCGTGCCGGCCCTCTCGATTGCCCTTCAATGGGTGCACACTCCAGCCCAGCATGTTCAGGTCTGAGACTGCCGTCGCGGCATGGCGCGCGTCCATCGCCCTTCTGCAGCGTTTGTGCAGGTCCGCCTGCACCTTCCGACTCTTGCCGGTCTCGAAGAGCTCCCGCAACCCGGCGTGTCGAACGCTGACGATCACAGTGTCGAGCGTAAAGCAGACGCGACAGAGTGTCAACTGTCACTTTACACTCCGGCCAGCGCCCGACTTAGGCGTGCGGGAGCGACCGCACGCGGATTCGGCGCAAGTATCGGATCGTCGCCCTGGAACTGGACGAACGCCGGCGGCGCCAATGGGCCGCCGCCGAGGCGCGTGACGTCGGATGGGGCGGCGTGAGCTTGGTGGCCCGAGCCACCGGGTTGTCGCGACCGACCATCATCGCCGGTTTGCGTGAGTTGCGGTTGCCCGCCCCGCAACGCGCCGCGGCGGCCCAGCGCGTTCGTCGGCGCGGCGGGGGCCGGCGCGCGGTCACCGCCACCGATCCGACGTTGCTGGCCGCGTTGATGGCGTTGATCGAACCGACCACCCGCGGCGACCCAGAATCGCCGTTGCGCTGGACCTGCAAGAGCACCGCGATGCTGGCGGACGAACTGACCCGGCAGGATCATCCGGTGAGTGACCGCACGGTGGCGACGTTGCTCAAGGACGCGGGCTACAGTCTGCAGGCCAACCGGAAGACGCGGGAGGGCGCGTCCCATCCCGATCGCAATGCCCAGTTCGCGTACCTCAACGCCTGCGTCGCACGGTCTCACAGGCGGCGGCAGCCGGCGATCTCGGTGGACACCAAGAAGAAGGAATTGGTCGGGGATTTCAAGAATGGCGGCCGGGAGTGGCGCCCACGAGGGCAGCCCAGGGAGGTGCGGGTCCATGACTTCCTCGACAAGACACTGGGCAAGGCGATCCCCTACGGCGTGTACGATTTGCTGAACAATCAAGGCTGGGTCAGCGTCGGGATCGATCACGACACCGCCGAGTTCGCGGTCCACAGCATTCGCCGCTGGTGGACGCGGATGGGCCGCCGCCGGTTTCCCCGCGCTCGCACGCTCTTGATCACCGCCGACGGCGGCGGCAGCAACGGCCCGCGGTCGCGTCTGTGGAAGCGGTCCCTGCAGACGTTGGCCGACGACCTGGGCCTGACGCTGTCGGTCTGCCACTTTCCGCCCGGCACCAGCAAGTGGAACAAGATCGAGCATCGGCTGTTCAGTTTCATCACGCAGAACTGGCGCGGCCAACCGCTGGTCAGTCACCAGGCCATCGTCAATCTGATCGCCGCGACCACCACGCGGACGGGCCTGGTCGTGAAGGCCGCGCTCGACACCCACCACTACGACACCGCGATCCAGGTCAGCGACGAGGACGTCGCGCGCCTTCGCCTCACCCCGCACGCCTTTCACGGGGAGTGGAACTACACGATCTCACCTCGCCGATGATTTGTCAGTGTTATTCTCTCGCTCGCCCTTAGTCTAGTCTAAGTCTAGCGCGATTGCCTTCGGTGTCGGTCGGCGTCCAGGGCGCGCGATCGCGCGGCTTGAAGCGTGAACTACAGAAATGTAGAATCTGTTACAGCTATGGAGAAAGAGACTCAGATTTCTGCTTTCGTCTCGCCGGCGACAAAAGAGCTCCTCGAGCGTCACGTGCGCGCGACCGGCGTCAGGAAGGGCCACGTCGTCGAGCAGGCGCTCCGGCACCACCTCCATGCACTGCAGGAGTTGCCTGCGGACGTGGTGACCCATCCGAAACTCGTCGTGTCCGGGCGCTCGGGCAAGGCGATTCTCAAGCAGATCGAGACCGGGAAACCGACGCGGGCGCTCCGACGCCTGATGCGCGATGGAAATCCGGGCGCTTCGCGAAAGTGACGACCGCGCTGGATTCCAATCCGGCGACGCGGACCTCGATCGGTTTTTTCAGAAGTTCGCCGGCCACAATCAATTCCGCCACCACATCGGCGTTACTTACGTCGCGATCGATGGCGGCCGCGCGATCGGGTTCGCGACCGTCGTTCCCGGTCACGTGGAAATCGAGGATCTGCCGGCGGCGGCGCGCAAGAAGTTACCGCGATATCCGCTGCCCGTGCTCCGCCTGGCCCGGCTTGGCGTGGATCGGTCCGCGCAGGGGCAGGGCGTCGGGGCGCAGCTGCTTCGCTTCGTTCTCGAACTCGCTCTCCGGATGGCGCGCGACTACGGATGCACGGGTGTCCTCGTCGATGCGAAGCCTGAGGCGATCGGCTTCTACGCGAAGTACGGCTTCATTTCCGTCGAGGCGGTCGAGGGCCAGTCGGATGCCCGGCCGGCGCCAACGCCGATGTTTCTCGCGTTGAGTGCGATGCGGCGCGCAGTGAGAACGGATGAGGCGTGAGCCCGTCTTCAGACTTCAGCCTTCCCACTTCAGACTTTCTTACTGTTTCAGTCCGTTCTTCCAGGGTCGAAAGACGACCAGGCGCAAACGCCGATGAGCGGCGACGTTCCTGGAAGTGGGCGCGGCGCATGTGAGCGTCGGCCAGTCGGGCCTGGCCGCCTGGGCAACGCGCAACTTCATTTCGCAAGGGTTCTGAGCCGTTGAGCCGCGCGAAGCAGGTTCGGCCCGGGCCGCGTCCCCCTTGCGCGTTCCTCGTATCGGTGTGGTGAGAGTTCGTCCCCCCGTGTCACCGCCGGGCTACCGGAGCGTGGTCATTCCTGTCGCTAGAGCAGGTTAATTGGGGTGGGCGACGGGTATCGAACCCGCGACCTCCTGAGCCACAGTCAGGCGTTCTGCCACTGAACTACGCCCACCACACGCCGGTGACCGGCAACTTGCAAGTGTAGCCCAACATCCGAGCAACAGGGAACTTGCGCGGTCGCGTCGTGGGTCGATTGTGAGCGAGTGGCTCGCGAGACAGGCCGTCGAGTCGGGACGCGCGACGCTAGCTCGCGGACGCCGCGGTGAGCCGCCGACGTTGCAGGTCTTCCCGATAGTTCTGCTCGAGGTATTCGGCGCCCTCGGCCGTAATGGCCAGCAGCGAGTTGTCGGTGCGGACCACGAATTTCTTCTGCACCAGATACCAGAAGGTGAATTCCAGGTGCTCGCGCGCCGTTCCTGTGAGCCGTTCCAGATCGAGAGGCGAAAGGGCTGGGCTCTCGGGCTCGATTCGCCGACGCGTATAGAGGACTTCCAGCACGGTCAGCCGGACGATGTGCTCGGCGTCGAAATCGTTCTCCGCTTTCGTGCTGCTGGAAACAAGTCGCCAACGTTCCTGACGCTGCTGCGCATAAGTGATGTCGTACTTGGCTCGGCGCTCGGGATCGCTCAGCACCTGATATGCCTCGTTGAGCAAACGAAATTGCGCGTCGTTCCCCGTCTGAGCGTTGTCAGGATGTGAACGCTGCGCAAGGAGACGGTAGACCCGGTGCACCGTCTCCGGCTCTGCGTTCGAGCTGATCTGAAGGATCTCGTAGTAGTCCGCTACCTCATGTGTTGGCACGAGATCCTTATCGGACCGATGCGACGATCAGTCCACAAGGGCCTTGAACCTTCCCTGGGACCACCTCGCTTCCTGAGGCGCTGTGCGCAGTCGAGTCGTTCAGGACCGAGCGAGGATCGCGGCAATCTCGCTTCGAAACACGTAGGTCGCGGCCGCCGCACCCAGCAGCACGAGCAGCGTGAAGGTCAGTCCCAATAGCGCCGCCCGCCAAAGGCCGCGCGCGGGCGACGGTGGTGGCGAGAGATCGAGCGCACGGGCAGCCAGTTCAACACTCGGCAGATCGATCACGCTCGTCGATAATCGATGCGCCTCGTCCATGGCCCGATCGCATAGCAGATTGACGAGCCTCGGTACGCCGTAGGAACAATCGGCCACACGAGAAAGCGCCGGGTCGTCGAAGTCCACGTGCGGATTGCCGGCCATGGCGAGGCGATGCAGCACGTAGCTGCCCACCTCGTCCCGTTCGAGCGGACCGAGCACGGATCGGGTTGACACATGCCGCGCTAACGGCTGAAGGACAGGCTCCAAGAGCAGCGGCAGGAGTTCCGGCTCACCGATAAGGATCAGCTGCAGCAGTGAGCGGGATTCACGAGGCGTTCTGAGTTCGCTGAACGGGGCTGTTTCGACGAGCGCGCCCAGTTCCTGCAGCGCTTCTATCGGCAGGTTCTGTGCGGCGTCGACAATAACGACGGCCGAGGCCTGAAGTCGCGAGAGCGACGCGAGAAAGTTGTGGAGCGCGCTGGCGAACTCCCCTCGCGAACCGTGGCTGAGCCGGCCGCTCATGAGGCTGTCGCGCGACATGACGCCAAAGTCGGCCAGCAGGGTCTTGAGCAGTTCCTCGACGGACCCGACGGGCTCGGCGACCAGCGAGGTCACCGAGCGCCGGTCCAGTCGGTCCACGATCGTTCGACACAGCATCGTCTTGCCGACGCCCGGCGCGCCCGTCACGGCTATCACGCGATCGCCGCGCTCGAGTGCGGCGTTCACCTCCTCCGCGGCGCGTTCGTGCGCGCGACTGCGAAACAGAAATTTCGGATCGGCGGACGACGCAAACGGGGACTCGCGCAGGCCGAAGAATGTCTCGTAGGTCAGCGGCGGCCGATGCGCTCGGCCGGACGCGCTCACACCTGACGGCACGGGCGATCCCACCTGCGACGGAAAAAACACGGAGAACAGATCGAGCAGCGGCCGCTGCCCCGGCGTGGTCACGATGGGGACGCTGCCCACGTCGGGCGACCGCGGAGGTTCGGCCGACCGATCGAAAACGCCACGATCGAGCTCGGCAAGGCTCGAGAGAAAACCGGGATCCTCCGCCAGCGGGAGGCGCGTCGTCTCTTTCCGCTCCATGGGGACTGGGGACAGTTATACCCGCTTTTGCACGGAATGAGCCGTGATTGACCGCTCCAAGAAGAGACACGGATGTGCTAATTGTGGACACTACTGACGTCTATATTTCTTTATTGTCCTATAAACGACCATTGTGTTAGACTCATTTGAACCTGAGCAGTGACTGCTGATGAGCCCTGACTCTCCTTCTGCGCTCGCGGACTGGCGTCACGAATTGCCGGTCCTCAACGGGTACGGCGTGACGCTCTATGAGCCGTCTACGCGGGACCTCGCTCCCCTTGCTGATGCGCTCTCCGCGCCTGATGCGAGTCGCTTCGGCATCAACGGCCCCGCCAACGAAGGCGCTGTACGGGCGCTCGTCGAGCGGCTCTTGCGCGAGCGCGCGGCCGGGGTTGCCTTTGCGTACGCCATTGCCGCCGCGTTCGGCGTCGTGGGCCTCGTTCAGGTTCGCCGGCTCGATCCGGGCTTCACAGGCGCCGAGTGGGACATGACGCTGGCGCCCTCCGCGCGCGGCACCGGGGTCTTTCTCGAGTCGGCTCGCCTCCTCGGATCGTTCGTGTTCGGCTCGATCGGCGTGCATCGTCTCGAGGCGCGCGTGCTGCTGAGTAACGGTCGGGCGATGGGCGCCCTGCGCAAGCTCGGCGCTGTCCAGGAAGGGGTGCTACGACGGGCGGTTCGCCTGGGCGACGCGTATTTCGACCAGATACTCTGGTCGGTCATCAAGGAAGACTGGAGCGATCAGCCCGCTTCCATCTCCCCACACATCCATTGATTTCCAGGTGATCTCGAAGCTTCCGCTCCACGCGCGCCTCTATATCGGCTTCGTCATCGCCGCCGGTGCTGTGCTGCTGGCCATCGGCCTGCCACAGGCAGACTTCCGGCAGCCTGCGCTCTTCGCGGGGCTGCTGGCACTCTCCTCCGCAACCGCGGCTCTCAAAGTCACGCTACCGCTGACGGCGAGCAAGTCCACGCTTTCAGTGTCTTATGCCGTCGATTTCGCGTCACTGCTGCTCATCGGCCCCCACGAAACGATGCTGGTGGCCGCAGCCAGCGCGTTCAGCCAGTGCCATCTGAACAAGAAAGCACACAACCCGCCGTACCGCACGGCCTTCAGTATCGCGTCGCTCATCGTGACTGTGGAGGGCGCCGGCCTTGTCCACACATGGCTCGGGTCGGTCGGATCCCCCGACGCGATGACCGCCTTCGCGCGGCCCGTGGTTGGAGCGGCCATCACCTATTTCCTGCTCAACACCGGCCTCATCGCCATGGCGATCGCGCTGACCTCCGGCGAGCGCATGTTGACGACGTGGCAGACGAATTTTCTCTGGAGCGCGCCGAGCTACTTCGTCGGCGCGGCCAGCGCCGCGGCAGCAACGTCGATCACCGAGCACATGGGTTACTGGCTGGCGCCGCTTGCCTGCGCGCCGTTGTACCTCACGTACCGGACGTACAAGGTCTATATGGGTCGCATCGAGGACGAGCAGCGCCACGTGCTGCAGACCTCCGATCTGCACCTTGCCACCATTGAAGCGCTGGCGCGCGCCATCGATGCCAAGGACCAGACGACCCAGACGCACATTCGTCGCGTGCAGCTGTATGCAACAGGTCTGGCGCGCGCGATTGGGCTCGGCAAGGCGGAAGTCCAGGCCGTCGAGACCGCGGCGCTGCTCCACGACATCGGGAAACTCGCCGTGCCAGAACACATCCTCTCCAAACCGGGCCCACTCACGCAGGAAGAGTTCCAGAAGATTCGCATTCACCCCCAGGTGGGCGCGGAGATCATCGCCACCGTTCCGTTCCCCTATCCGGTCGCACCCCTTATCCTCAGCCACCACGAACGGTGGGACGGCAAGGGCTACCCCCAGGGGTTGGCCGGCGAGGCCATCCCGGTGGGTGCGCGGATTCTGACGATCGTGGACTACTACGACGCGATTACCACGGAGCGGCCGTACCACAAGGCCATGAGCCACGAGAGCGCCATGGCGCTGCTCAGGCACGAGGCGGGATGCGCGCTCGATCCGGCGCTCGTCGACACCTTCGTCGAGATCGTCCCGCAACTGATCGCGGATGCCGCCGGCATGGAACCGATGGGACTGGTGGTGGCCGACGCCTCCGGCTTCACGGAGGGAGGTACCGCAACCGGTCTCGTTCCCCGTGGCACCTCGGCCTTCGAAAACATCGCCCTCGCCCACCGCGAGATCTACGCCCTCTACGAGATCGCTCAGACCATGGGCACCAGCCTCAGTGTCGCGGACACGATGGCGCTCGTCTCCACCAAACTGGCGAACCTCGTCCCCTGGTCTGGTTGTGCGCTGTTCCTGCAGCAGCCGGACGAGACGTTGAAGTGCCGGTTCGCCTCTGGCGTCGACGTCTTGCCGCTGCTGAACGTCACGCTGAAATGGGGCGAGGGACTCTGCGGGTGGGTCGCTCGCAACCGCCAAACGCTGGTGAACGCCGAGCCGCGGGTCACCTTCGCGACAGCGGGCATCGACCTCGGCACGAGGCTGAATTCGGCCATTGTCTGTCCGCTGTATGTGGACGAGACGTTCATCGGTTGCCTCGCCCTGTATCACACCGACCGCAATCGGTACACCGAAGACCATCGGCGCCTGATCGAGCGCGTGGCCGAGCAGGCCGGCGCGGTCCTCCACAACTCAATCGTCTTCGAACAGACACAGGAAGACTCGCTGACCGATGCGTTGACAGGTCTCCCCAACCGGCGGTCGATGTTCGCGTATCTCTCGCGCGAACTGGCGCGCGCCGGGCGTCTCCAGAATGAAGTAGGGCTCATCGTTCTGGACATCGACGAATTCAAGAGCATCAACGACACCTACGGGCACCACGTCGGAGATGCGGCCCTGCGCCAGGTGGCGGCCATGCTACAGGCGATGCTTCGCCCCTACGACCTCTGCGTGCGCTATGCCGGTGACGAGTTCATCGTGGTGCTACCGGAGTGCTCGCGGGAGTATGCGGAGATCAAGCGCCGAGAGCTGCAGAACCGCATCGCGGAGATCGAGATTCAAGTGTGGGCCGGCAAGACCGTTCGGCTCGGCACCAGTGCGGGCGTCGCGGTGTATCCGCACGACGGCACATCGTACGAGCAACTCCTCGCCGACGCCGACGCCCACATGTATCGCGACAAGGCCGCCCGCCGCGTGCTCTCCGCGCGCTTGCCAACAGCCGTCGTCGGCATACCCATCGCCACCGCCAGTCAGGCCGCTTTAGACGCGCCCAGAAGGCCAGCCCCCCTGCCAAGCTGATATAGAAGCCTGCAGAGCTCGGGGGCCATTGCTCCTTGGGGTCAGACACCTGTATACAGAGTGAATGGCCGACACACCCGATCTCGTTCAACGCCGCCAGAAGTACATCCAGCGCCAGATCGCGTCTCGACAAAGGCGCGGTCAATGTGGCATTTCACGGTCAGTTGCCTCGAGGCAGCGGTCCGCGCAATCGGCACGGCATGCCACAACTTCCCGTCGGCCAGCACGAAGTCAAGAACTGGCCGGTCCTGGACCTCGGAGAGCAACCGGATGTGAACACGGAGACGTGGAAGCTGGAGGTCGGCGGCCGGGTCGAACACGCGGTCACGCTGACCTGGGAACAGTTTCTTGCGCTCCCGCAGGCCGACGACGTCAGCGACTTCCACTGCGTGACGACGTGGTCACGCTACGACAATCGGTGGCGCGGGGTGAGGTTCAAGACGATCGCGGAGCTCGCGATACCCACCGAAGACGCACGGTTCGTGTTGTGCACGGGGTACGACTTCATGCCCGGCAGCTTCATTCCGTACACCACCAACCTCCCGCTTGCCCGCGCGATTGAAGACGACGTCCTGCTCGTGCACACGTGGGAAGGCAAACCGCTTCCCCGCGAGCATGGCGGACCGTGTCGCATGATCACGCCGAAGCTCTATGCGTGGAAAGGCACGAAGTGGATCCGCAAGATCGAATTCCTCACCGAGGACCACAAGGGCTTCTGGGAGGTGCGCGGCTACTCGAATTCGGCAGAGCCGTGGTTCAATGACCGGTACTCTTCTGAATAGAGACGGGCCAAAGGGGCTCAGCCACATCGCCACATCGCAGATGCTGAAACCGATGCTGGCCTCGCTGACCGAGGCATCGCTCGACGATCCGGAGTTTGCGTACGAACCCAAGTACGACGGGATCCGCACCATCGCGGAGGTGCCTGCGGGTGGGCGAGGCGTTCGGTTGTGGTCGCGTCTGGGCAACGAGAAGACGTCCCAATTCCATGACGTCGCCGCCGCACTCGAGCAATGGGCACACAGGCTCAACGGTGCGGTGGTGCTCGACGGCGAAGTCGTGGCACTCGATGCCAGGGGCGATCCTGCCGGTTTCCAGAAGCTCCAACGCCTGAGCCACCACGGCCATCAGGGACGTAGGCCCGACCTTCAGGTCGGGCGTGAGACCGCGTTCATCGCGTTCGACCTGCTCCGCGAGGGCGATGCCGACCTTCGCTCACGCACCTTTCTCGAGCGACGCGCGGCGCTCGAACGCCTGTTCGGGCGTACCGGATCCCCTCTCCTCCGCGTGAGCGAGCTGACGGTGGGCGATGGCTCTGCCCTCTACAAGCGGGCACTTTCGAGCGGCTGGGAAGGGCTCATCGCCAAGCGGACCGGGTCGCGCTACACGTCGGGGAAGCGCTCCCTCGACTGGCGCAAGCTGAAGATCGTCCACGAACAGGAGTTCGTCATTGGGGGTTGGACGGAGCCGCGGCAGTCGCGCACGCACTTCGGCGCATTGCTGCTTGGAGTGTACGAGGACACAGACATTGACCGCCGGACTCGCAAGGCACGAAGAGATTCGACGCGGTCCGCGGCCGGCGAAGGTTCTGCGCCGCTGACCTACGTCGGACACGTCGGGACCGGATTCGACGAGCGCGAGCTGGCACGGTTGATGAAGCTCTTCAAACCGCTCGAAGTGAACACGAGCCCGTTTCGCGAGGAGCCGCCCGGCAACGAGCGTCCGCACTGGTTGCGGCCCACCCTCGTGGCCCAGGTGAAGTTCACTGAGTGGACGGCCGATGGCCATCTTCGCCACCCGGTGTACCTGGGACTGCGGGACGACAAGCCGCCCGAAGATATCGTCCGCGAAACGCGCAACACGCCTGCACGCGTCGGCAGAACGGTTGAAGGCTCCAATCCTTCGCGGACCCGTGGAACGCAGTCGGCCAGACGCCACGGCAGCTCGTGCCACGGAAGCGGTCTCGGCGGCGATCGTGGACCAGCTCGAGGCCATTGAGCACGGCAAAGGCGACGGCACGCTCAGTCTACCTGGCGGCACTCGACTGTCGGTGACCAACCTGCAGAAGGTCTTCTGGCCCAAGCAGACAGTTCACCAAGGGCGATCTTCTGCGCTACTACGCGCACGTGGCTCCATTCATCCTCCCAGCCGTGGCCGATCGTCCGCTTGTGATGAAACGATTTCCGAACGGCATCGCGGCCGCTCCGTTCTATCAACATCGGGTGGAACATCCGCCCGCGGGCGTCCGCGTGGAAACGGTCCCGGTGGATGACGAGATGCGCCCGCAGTTTATCGGCGGAGACGTCGCGACGCTCCTTCACATGACGCAGCTCGCCGCCATCTCGCAGGACCCGTGGTTCTCGCGCATCCAGTCGCTGAACGTCGCAGACTACGTCGCGCTCGACCTCGATCCGTCGGATGGCGTCCCCTTCCGTCAAGTCATCGATGTCGCGCGGTGGATTCACGAGGAACTCGATCGGCTCCGGATGGTCGGCGTGCCGAAGACATCCGGCGCCAGCGGCCTGCACATCTACCTGCCTCTCCCGCCCGGAACGCCGTACGATGCCGGGCTCCTCATCTGCCAAATCATCGCCACCGTCGTCGCGCGCAAACACCCGAAGCAGGCGACCATCGAGCGCTTCGTCAAGGCGCGCGGCAAGACCGTGTATGTCGACTATCTGCAGAACATTCAGGGCAAAACCCTGGCCACCGCGTACAGCGCCCGCGCGAGCGACTACGCCGGCGTCTCGACGCCGCTGACGTGGAAGGAAGTCGACGAGGGTGTCCGCCGCGAAGACTTCACGATTGCCACCGCGCCGGCGCGCGTTCGCGAAGTGGGCGATCTGTGGGCGGCAGTCAGACGGCCGAAGACGCTCGACCTCGAAAGGCTGGAGCGGTACGCGCGAGACTCGGAGCTGCGCTAGGGCTTCTTCGGCTGGGCGGCGGCAATGGCCGCTGGCTGAAGATCACTTCTCCACCAGGTCTCAGAGCCCGCGCGCTGCGCCTGGTCCACACCGACCACCACGACATCTGTCGGCTCGATCGGTGAGCCATCGAGAACCATCGTGGAGTACTTCGTGCTTCGGGCCTCCAGCGTTCGCCTGCCAGGCGCCAGCTGCTTCGCCTTGAGCCGGCCGTCCGCAGCGAAGACGAACGCCATCACTGTGAATTGCTCCAATTCCGCGTCCGTTCGGTTCGTCGCAGCGTAAACGAGAACCGGCGGACCTTCGGCCCCCGCGAGAATCGTGGCGCGCTCCAGATGAACGGGCGAATCCGGAGCCTGCACGATGATTGTGGGTCTCTCGGAAAGGGCCCCGGCGAGCAAGAGCATCAGACCCGCAGACAATGAGCTCATCAGTTCCTCATTCCTTCTTTTCAGCGCTCCCCAAACAAGCGTAACCGTATCTGCATCGTTTTGCACGGACATCGCCGCCAACGACGATCTTCTGTTGACTCGATCGGCACGATCGGCGATTCTCGAATTCTCCTCCAAGAATTGTCTTCAAACATTCTGAGGACTCGCCGTCCTTCTTGAGTGTGTGCGGGGCGTGTGTGCGAAAAATCATTCTCATTGCGATTCTGGTGGGATGGGGCGCGCTCGAGCATCCGACCGCGTCCCTTCAATCAGCTCCGACGTTCGCATCTGGCGTGCATGTCGTGCCGATCAGCGCCACGGTGCGCGATCGCCGGGGACGCATCGTGACGACACTGACCTCGGCCGACTTCGAGGTGCTCGACAAGGGCGAGCGGCGGCCCATCATCAACTTTCAGGTGGATTACTCCGGTCCGATCACGGTTGCCGCGCTGCTCGATGTCAGCGGAAGCATGCGCATCGGCCCCAAGATGACGCTCGCCCGCCAGGTACTCCATCGGCTCACGACCGAGATCCAAGACGGCCGCAGCCAGATTGGCCTGTTCACGTTCGACGCCGCGCTGCACGAGAAACAGCCGTTCACCGCACTTCCCACACTGATAGAGGAGGCGCTCACGAGCGCCCAGCCGTTTGGCTCGACCTCACTCTACGATGCCATTGCGGAAACCGCGCGACGCCTCGAGGCGCAATCCGCGCCACGCCGGGCGATTGTCGTCATCACCGACGGCGTCGACACGAGCAGCACATTGACGCCAGCCCAGGTATCCGGGCTCGCCAGCTCCATCGACGTTCCCGTCTACATCGTCGTCACCGTCCCCCCGATTGATCGACCCCAACAGGACGACGCCGCAACGACCCGCCGCGCCGGCGGGTCTTCCGCCGATCTCCGGGATCTGGCGCTCTGGACCGGCGGAGATCTGCTGTGGGCCACTGTCGGCGAGCACACTGCGCCAACGGCCGATCAAATTCTGACGGAGCTGCGCCACCAGTATCTGATTGCGATCGAATCGGCCGCCGAGCGCGAGTGGCGGCCAATCGACGTCCGCGTACGCGATCGGGGCCTGACCGTCCGCGCGCGTAGCGGCTATTTCAGTCAGGATCGTGCACCCAACCTAGACCCCGGAGGACGCTGATTCACACCGACGGCCGCCGGGGATTCCGCCTCGGTGCTCAGTCGCTTCGACCCGCTCTCTGGTAAGTCGGTCCACTACGGCGTCCAATTTGCGAACGACTACTCCCGACAAGTGGCTCGCGTTCGAACCCAACGTATCGAGTCCCGAGAGCCCGGTTCACACACCGAACATCGTCCCGATGGGAATTTCGTACCCAGAAGCGATCGCCTGCGGCTTCGACACTTCCGAGTGTCACGGGATTCGCTCTCTTAAGATGTTGCGGTCATGTTGGTTACGTGAACTGAACAGAATCTGATGGGCGCCCCAGAGGCCCCAAAACCGGCCAAGACGACCTTTATTGAGCCCTTGCGCAGCTGTGCGCACGTCACATGACAAGCGGTACGCACGTCACATGACAAAAAGTTCAGAACTCTTTCAGATCGGACATTCTCCTGATGGCACTACCATCCATCTGATCGTTAACTGTTCGAAATCGGCGCTGGGACAGGTGGACAGCGCGAAGGTGCACAAATCATGGAGAGAGTTCGCGTGGGGATCACGGCACTCGTGATCTCGTTACTCGCTGGGGGGGCGGCGGCCCAGACGTCCTCTGTGAGCGGTCGGGTGACGAATCGGGAAGGCGGGCCGGTTGCGAATGCCGAGGTCTCATTGGTCCCGCCACCGTCGGCGATGGCGTCGATGCCGGGGATGCGGCCGACCGCGCCGGACCGCACCGTTCGCTCGGGAGCAGACGGGACGTTCCAGTTCGACCAGGTCCCGGCCGGTCAGTTCGTGCTGCAGGTCGATGCGCCAGGTCTCGCGCGCTCGTCCCAGCTGATCACCGTACCAGCATCACAGACATTCGCCGTGTCCCTCCTGCCGCTTGAAGTGCCAGGCGCGGAGACTCAGGCCGCCGCGACGCCCGCAGGTCCCACCGATGTCCAGGCTCTCCTGGACCGGATTCGCGCCCTCGAAATGCGGCTCAGCGAGTTCGAGGCCACCACCGTGCTTTCCGAGCCTGAAACACGCGTGAAGCGAATCGAAATCTGGGTCGACAAGGACGGCGTCCAATACGACCACCCGGTGCCGGGCGCGAAGAAGGTGGTGACCTACCAGCGCGAGCGCGCGTATCGGCGCCAGAGCATCAACGAAAAGATCGAAGAGGCGCTCGCGAGTGAAAAGGACAAGAGCGTCGGGATCGGCGTCGACGCCACGACTGTGCTGCAATACGCGAGCCGTACGACTGGCGACACCACACTGCCAAACCACAATGCGTATGCGCTCGCGTCGGCAGACTTGTTCTTTACGGCCAAGGTCGCTCAGCACACGATCTTCTTCGCCGACGTGGTGGCGTTGAGCGGGTCGCCACCCGACCTGGAGATTCCCTCGCTCACGCTGCTCAATGGCTACACGGCGCGCCTGGTGAGCCAGAACGCGCTCAATCTTCGAGAGACCTGGTTGAGAACGGAGGTCTTCGGTCAACGTCTCGCACTTGTGGCGGGCCGGCTGGATTTGACCAACTACTTCGATCACAACGCCGCCGCCAACGACGAGACGACGCAGTTCCTCAGCGACGCGCTCGTGAACAATCCCGCGCTCGGTTTGTCGAGCAACGGGACCGGGTTCGCAGCCGTGTTCGATCCGAAGAATGGCTTCAATTTAAAATTCGGGATCCAGCAGAGCAACCCAGAGGCAACCAACCTGTCGGATTCGATCTACTCGCTCGTCGAGGCCGGGTACGTGGCCAGACCGCCTGGACTGGGGGAAGGTAATTACCGCGTGTGGTACCGCTGGGACAACACGACGACTGACAACCGCAACGGCGTGGGGGTCAGTCTCGATCAACGCATCATCCCGACACTGACCGCGTTTGGTCGTCTGGGGTTTGCCGATGCGACGGGAGGCACGGATCGGTTCTATAGTGCCGGCGTGCAGGTCCAGAACGGAGCCGTGTTCAACCCACTGGATACGTGGGGCATCGGCTACGCGCAAGTCGCTCCTCAGGAAGGGCAGGGGGAGAAGTTGGTGGAAGGTTATTACAACTTCCGGCTGACAGAGCGCCTGCGCCTCTCGTTCCATTTGCAGCACGTGCTCGATTCCGAAGACGGGACGTCGCTATTCGGGTATTTGTTGCCCGGTGTGCGTCTGCAGGCGAGCTTTTAGCGGATAATTGCGCAGGAGAAAGCATTATGTTGAATGCAAGACGGTTCGGCAGTTCTCGTCGCAGCGGTCCTCGGCCTCGTGGTAACGGCTGCGGACACTCCCCTGCGCGCCGCAGGTGAAACTCACCGACCCGACGTCTGTGGTGATGATCGTCAATCGCGATTCGAACGACATCTCGTTCATGGACATCAAGACCCACAAGATGGTGGGGAAAGTGTTCCTGGGCAACAACGTGAACCCTCATATGGTGATGATGTCGCCGGATGGCCGGTACGTCGTCACGGGTGGCACACGCGCCAACAAGGCCTACATCATCGACGCCAAGACGCTCCAGCTCGTCAAGGTCATCGATGTCGACATCGCTCCCGAGCATCTGTCGTTTTCCCCGGATAGCCGCTGGTACTACCAGGGCAATCCCGAGGGCGATTCGATCTCGGTCATCGACATGGTGTCGCTGACCAAGATCAAGACCATCCCGGGGTTGGCCGAGCCGCTGAATGTCACCTTCTCGTCTGACGGATCGAAGGCATACGTCGGCAACTACGGCGCGCACTGGGTCGGCGTCATCGATGTCCGCCGGCACGAGCTGCTGAAGAAGATTCAGGTCGCAGAGGTTCCCGGCGTGGCAAAGCTCGACCCTGACAAGTATCTCGGAGAGATCAAGGGAATCAATATTGCTGCGCCCACCAATGACGGCAAGTTCCTCTATGCGGCCGACGGCGACCTGGGCGTTGTGGGCGTCATCGATCCCCGCGAAGACAAGGTGATCAAGACGATTCGTGTGGGCAAGAATCCATGGCGAATCTACATGAGCCACGACGGCAAGTACGCCATCACGCCCAACAACGGCGACGAGACGATTTCGATTATCGATCTCCAGGCGAACAAGGTGGCCGCGACCTTGGAGGCGGGCCCAAACATGACGGGGGTCAATTTCGCAGCCGGCAAGGCATTCGTCATCAGCTCGACCAGCGGGTTTGTGTATTCGTACGACATGAAATCGCTGCGCCCGGCCGGGCGGATCAAGATCGGGACGAACGTACAGCTCGAAACGGCCACGACCGACACGAAGGATGAGAAGCTCTATCTTGCCGAGTCGACCGACGAACTCGGTGGTAATCATCGATGCGAAGACCGGAACGTTCGAGAAAGTAGCCAACGTGGGCCTGTATCCATGGGGCACGCACATCATGGACAGCAAGGACAACTACTGCCACTGATCCCCTCTCCGCGCCAGGCGCGTCGTGCCCATACGCCGCGCTTGGCGATACACTGGTGCGATGGCCATGCTGCCAAGGGTGATCGCTCTCCTTCTGGTGCCCTTCTCTCTCGCTATCCCTGTCGTCACCTCCGCGCAGCGTGAGCACACGCGCCCCTCCAAGGCCACCACCGTCGTGTCGGAATCGCAGGCGAGCGACCTCACCCTGACGTTGAGCACCGCCTCGTCGCGCCTGGTGCAAACCTGGGTCCGCACTGCCGGGACAATCGATAAGTCCGGAAAGGTGTTGACCGCCACCTTGTCTGGAAGCGATGCGTCCCTCGTCAAGGTCGGGCAGCGGCTCCGCGCCTTTCCGCCAAGCTCGAAATCGTCGATGTACCAGGCCTACGTGACGCGCGTCGTACCGGGGCCGCGCGGCGCCATCATCGAGGCGTCGTTGTCGGGTAGCGGGAGGCAGAACGCCACGCACTACGTGATGGAGATCGTGGCCGAGCGCGGACCGTTCCTCGCTATTCCGAACGAGGCCATCATCGAGGAAGGCGACCGCCGTGTCGTGTACGTCCAGCGCGCGGCCGGCCAGTACGTGCCTCAGGAGATTCACACCGGCATTCAGGGTGAGTTGCTCACCGAGATCGTCGATGGCCTCAAGGAGGGCGATCAGGTCGTGACCTTCGGGAGCTTCTTCATCGATGCCGAGCACAAGCTGAAGGCGACAGACCAGGGGCCGGCGACCGTACTCGATGATCACCGCCCTCATTAGAGCCGTCATTCGTTGGCGGGCACTCGTCTGGGTTCTGCTGGCGGCAGGCGTGCTGCTCAGCGCCTACTCCATCCGAACCGCCTCGCTCGATGCGATCCCCGACATTTCGGATCCTCAGATCATCGTCTACGCCAAATGGGCCCGGAGCCCACAACTGCTGGAAACCGAAATCACCGAGCCGCTTGCCTCCGCGCTTGTCGGCTCCCCGGGAATCCGGGCCATACGCGGCAGCTCGCACATGGGCTACGCATTCATCTACGTCGTCCTCAGCGACAACAGGAGGCGTGAGGAAGTCCAGAAGCTGGTCGTCGACACCATCAACACGATTCGGCCGCAACTCCCACCCGACGCGTCCATCACGCTCGGACCCAATGCCAGCAGCATGGGCTGGATCTATCAGTACGCGTTGACCGATCGCGAGGGCTCCCACGATCTGCGTGAGCTGCGTCTGTTGAACGAAAGCCAGATCAAACCCGCGCTGCAAACCGTGGCGGGCGTGGCCGAAGTCGCGTCGGTGGGCGGCCTCGAAAAGCAGTATCAATTGAAGATCTTTCCACCACTGCTGGCCAACGCCGGCATTTCGCTCAAGGAGCTCATCGCCACCGTCCAGAGCGTATTCCAGGAAGCGGGCGGACGGATGATCGAGGTCACGAACCGGGACTATCAGCTCCGGGGCGTCATCAACAGCGAGGACCTGGACAAGCTGGACCTGCTCGTGCTCGGGCGCGCTGCAGATGGCACACCTGTCCTCCTGAAGGACGTCGGGTACGTACAGGTGGGCTACGACCAGCGCCGGAGCACGGTCGATCTCGACGGGACGGGCGAAGTCGTGGGCGGCATCGCCATCATGGAGCAGGATCAGAATGTCCTGGCGGTCACCAGAGCGCTGACCCAGAAGCTGGACCAGCTGCGGCCGGCGTTGCCGGCAGGTGTTGAGATCGTCGCCACCTACGATCGCTCCGCGTGGATCTGGGCGACGCTGCGGCAATTCTTCGAGACGTTGCTCATTGAAATCGCAGTGCTGATTGCGGTGACGCTGCTGTTTCTGAGGAACATCCGCACGGCGATCGGCCCGATCGCCATTCTGCTCTTTGGCGTTCTGTTCACCGCGCTCCCACTCGTCGGCTTCAACCAGACGATCAACCTGTTTTCACTGGCGGGACTCGCCATCGCCATCGGGGAAATTGCCGACGCCACGATCGTCATCGTCGAGAACTGCACGGCGGAGCTGTCGCTGCACCCGTCTGCCAGCCGAGATGAAAAGCGCGAGATCCTCATTCATTCGATCGCCTCCGTCACCAAGCCGTTGCTGTTTTCACTCTTGATCATTCTCGCGTCATTTCTGCCCGTCTTCTTTCTCGAGGAGCGCGAAGCCCGGCTCTTCGATCCGCTTGCCTACAGCAAGACCTTCGCAATGGCGTTTTCGACGCTCCTGACCATCTTCGCGCTGCCGCTCATCGTTGTCTGGATCTTCAAGAATGAACGGCTCGCGCGGCGGGACTTTCGTGACAGCCGGGCTGTCGGGGTGTATCGATTGGCGCTGAAAACCGTGATCGGATATCGCTATGTCTTTACGGTCACCGGTATGCTCGCCCTCATTCCCGCAGCGTACCTGCTGGCCACCTTCCCCAAGGACTTCCTCCCCGACATCGACGAGGGTTCGATCCTCTACATGCCGACGACGCTGCCTGGTCTGCCGAACCGCGAAGCGGGCTGGATCCTTCAGCAGATGGACAAGAAGTTGAAGGCGCTCCCTGAAGTGGAGCGCGTGTTTGGCAAAATCGGCCGCGCCGACACATCCACGGACCCGGCCCCGCTGACGATGATCGAGACGACCGTCCTTTTGCAGCCGAAGGCCAAGTGGCGACGAGGCATGACGAAGGACAAGCTCGTCGGCGAGATGGATAAGGCGGTCGAAACACTGGGGTACGTGAACGCCTGGGTGCAGCCGGTTCGCGCTCGCGTCATGATGCAGAGCACCGGTATCCAGACGCCGGTCGGCATCAAGGTGACGGGACCGGAAGTGTCGGGCATCGAGGAGGTGTCCCGACAAATCGAAGGGCTCGTGCGAGGCCTTCACGGCACGAAGTCGGTTATCGCTGAACGGATCTCCGAGGGTTACTACGTCGACGTGCGAAACGACCTGCAGCGAATGGCGGAGCACGGCGTGACCGTCGACGAGGCGATGTCAACGGTGCGCTATGCCATTGGCGGCGACAACATCGTCTCTGTGAAGGAGGCCGGCGGTGTCATGATTCCGCTGAGCGTCCAGTATTCAGCCGAGTACCTCGACACGATCGACAAGATTAGGAACACTCCGGTGGTCACGGGCGATGGGCGTTCCGTGCCGCTCGGCGATGTCGCGGACGTCTCGGTCCGCAAGCTCCCAGAGATGATCCGGAACGACAACGGCAAGCTGGCCGGGTATATCTACGTTGATGTGCAGGACGTCACCGGCCCTGACTACGTCGACAGCGCCCGGCAGTTTCTCGCCAAGAATCTGACGCTCCCCATGGGATACACCGTGGAATGGACCGGTCTGTACCAGGTACGCTGCGGCGGCGCGCGCGAGACTCCGACTCATCGTGCCGCTGACGCTCGTGATCATCTTCGGACTGTTGATGGTCGCCTTCAGGTCGGTGACGGAGAGCATTCTCATCCTGTTCTCAGTACCGTTCGCCATGATCGGCGGCGTGTTTCTTCAGCGGATCCTCGGCTACTCGATGACCACGGCAGTGATGGTGGGCTATATCTCGTTGTTCGCCGTCGCCGTTCAGACTGGCATCATCATGGTCATCTTCATTCGGTCGGCCCTCGACAGGCGGGCTGCCGGCCAATCGTATGTGGATGCCGTGATCGATGGTTCCACCACGCGTCTACGGCCAAAACTGATGACGGTGGCAGCGATCGTACTGTCCCTGATTCCCATCATGCTGTCCAACGGACCGGGCATGGAGATCATGAAGCCGATTGCCGCGCCGAGCATCGGCGGGATGGTCACATCGACACTGCATGTTTTGTTCATGACCCCATGCCTGTTTGTGATTAGCGATGACATTCGGCAATGGTGGGAACGTCGCGCCGCAGGTGTTGCGGGCGGCCCACTCCAGGGCTAACTCAGTCTGCAGCACCCGCCGGTGGCGGAGCCTTGACCGCAACGTCGAAATGCGCGGTGTTGACGACGCCATGGCGTTGGAACTGCACCCAGACTCGGTACATCCGAGGGCGCGGGAACGTCAGACTGAACTGCATTTCTGCACTGCCGTCGGCGATGAACGGATGCGTGTGGGTCATGTCGATCAGGTCGTCGCTCGCCGCCAGCATGTGGCCCCAGGCGCCAAGATACTTCTCGAGACCCTCGCCGGGTTTGACGACCAGCCGCATCTGCGTTGTTGTGCCCGCCACGGGCTCTGGCGGATTCGTCGAAAACGCCACCTCCAGATTCCCGGCATCCTTCGTCGAGTAGTCGCGCGACAGCCGCGCAGCGGGCGTGTCGCCGCCCGCAACGAAGATGGTTTCAGCGATGAGTTGCGGCGCGGCCGCTTCGGGATAGAAGTCGCCCAGCACCCGGTACATTCCGGGCTTTGGAAGCGTGAGGTCACAGCGGAACGCGCCGTTTTCCCATGCGGGGTGGTCGTGCACGAAAAATTGCAGGTCGCGGCTGACGATGAAGGCGTGGAGGAGCTTCTCGTGGACGACGGTGAATTTCTCGACCCGCAAGTGTTTCCACGGATCGAACACCTCGAACGTCAGCCGGACCGGTTCGCCGGCCTTGGCCGGCTTCGGCGCTACGGTGAGATCCAGGTGGTATTCCGTCTGATCGGGGATGCCCGCGACCAGCTCCATCCCGCAGCGCGGACATTTTCCAGGCTGGTTCGAACGAATCTCGCGATCCATCGGACACACGTACGCAAGGTCCGTGGAGGGCTTCGACGGGGTGGAAGCTCGAGCCGCACTCGTCGTCGAAGCCGCTGGATTGCGACCCTGGCCGCCACAACCAGCCGCCATCGCCGTGCCGGCGACCAACCAGACGCCAAGGTGTCGCACGGCACACATCGTTTGCTTGTAGCCCCCGGCCGGCGGGTTGTCAAGCTGTGAAGGGTCTCATCTCCGCAATCGGCTTGGCATTCGTCGCCGCGGGCCACGCGCTGGCTCACGATCCCAACGGAGTACCGATTTCCTGGAATCGGGAAATCTCGAGAATTGTGTACGAGCGTTGCGCGTCGTGCCATCGCGACGGGGGAACGTCGTTTTCGCTGATGACATACCAGGAGGCACAGCCCCGAGCAGCCGCCATCAAGGACGCCGTGTTGTCACGACGGATGCCTCCCTGGGGCGCCGTAAAGGGCTTTGGCAGCTTCCAGGACGAGCAAGGCCTCACACAGCAGCAGATCGAGCTGGTGGCGGACTGGGTCGAGGGAGGAACGACCAAGGGAAACAATCCGAATGCGCTGCCACCCGTGCCGACCTTCAAGCCTCCGGCTCGGTTCCGCCTCCCGAAAGATGCGCTCGCCATTACCGACGGCCTGACGCTCCGTCAACCGCTGACCGTGGAGGGCGTGTATCCACAGCACGTTGCAGACGGGACGTCGATGCAGATAGTTGCGGTACGACCGGACGGAGACGTCGAGCCGCTTATCTGGCTGTACGAGTTCAAGGACAGCGCCCGCCACCCGTTTCTGTTTCGGAAACCGCTCGAGTTTCCATCCCAGACCGTCATTCGTGGCGTCGCATCTGACGCTACAATCTTCTTGCTTCCCGCACGGAGGACAGCAGCAAAATGACTCGAAGACGTGAGTGCGATTGTGTGTGGTCTGCTCGTTTCGCTCATGGCCGTCGCGGCCGGGTGCGGTCGGGGAGCGGCCACGCTCACAGAGCTGCACAAGGTCAAGTCCGGAATGCTGGACGTCGTGCTCCTGTCGCCCCATGCAGCGCTGCGACACGGCAACGATGATTTCATCGTCGAGTTCCGATCTGCCGACGGGAAGCTCGTCGACGTGGGAGAGGTTCGCGCCACGGCCAGCATGCCGATGCCCGGCATGCCGATGTTCGGCAGTATTCGTGTGCAGCGAGGCGATGCCGCTGGTCGGTACCGCGCCGACGGCGAATTCGAGATGGCAGGAACGTGGCGCCTGGCCATCGAGTTCGACGGATCGGCCGGAAAAGGGTCGGTCGCGTTTTCCACCACTGTGCAGTGACCTGGCGATGTCCCCTTCAGGGCAACTGTTCGATCAACGAATCTGGATAACGATGGGCAGCTGGACCCAGCGCTAGGCCGCCAGCGGCATGCACCCTCCGCGGCGCGAACGACTGCGGTGCGTGAGCCCCTGATCGTTCGGGTCAATCGTCGGCCTTGCGGCTGCGAAGCCATTTCGGTGCGCCAAGGAGTGCACGCCAGATGTACAACCCCGGAAGGAGGAAATTCGATCGGACACCGTATCGTGCGCGCATGTAGTGTGTCGACGGCAGGAGATGCTCTCGAATCAAGCGGCATCGCGCCCGCCAGTTCGGAAGCGCGTCGAGATCGAGACGCAGCACGCCGGCCTGGGTCCACGGTCCGCGAATGACCGCCGCCTCTTCAGGATGCGGCCCTCGAGCGCGCAGGGCGTCAATGACGGGATCGACAGCAGCGGTACCGAACCAGTCTCGCGCGAGCGCGAGCCCATCGGCTGCAATGTGACCGAGGCCTCGAGCGCTGGCGACCTCCTGAACCTGCGACATCTCCGCAGGTGTCAATCGGCTCGCCAGCAGGTGAAGATCGTAGATCCACAGGAGATTGCGAGAACCTGGATGATGACCGGCCCGGTGGACGAGCGCCAGCAGCAGCGCGTGCACGGGGTTGACGGTGACGGCTGCGGAACCGAGGGCGACGAGTGGGACGCGGGAATCCCACAGCTCCTGACACGTGAAGCGATTGGCGAGCGCCTGCAGATTCGAGATCTTCCAGTGCACGTCGAATGCGTGCATCACGCCATAGCGGTCGACCTTGTGATAGTGGCTTTGATACGAGACCAGATGCCCGGAGGTCTCGGTCTGACGGGTGTAATTCAAACGGCCGAGTACGCCTTCCAACGACGGCGCCTCGGAAGCCGCTACGAGCAAGTCCGTGTCGGCGCGGACGCGTACGTGGGACGCCGGGTAGTGAGTGCGCGCCAGAGCAGCACCCTTGAACAGCATCACCCGCACACCCGCAGCGTTCAGTTCCGCGAGCGCGGTCACGAGTTCGGCATGGCGCACGCAGTCCTCGGTGACCGCTTTGCGTTCGGCTCGCTGGAACGCGTCGGTGAACTCCCTGGGCCAGTCCTCGAGAGTGCCGGCGGCTCGAAGCGCCCAGCCTGCCAACAGCAGGACTCGGTGTCGCGAAGCCACGGCAGTCAACGTCGATGCCGCCACATCGCTTCCGAGCCAGGCGGGCGGAGAGGCAACCGGATCGTGAAGCGCCCGCGCGACGATCGCCTCAATCTCCGCTTCGTGAATCCGCGCTACGCTACGCACTGTATCTGGATGCGACCTGACTGACCCGCTTCAGTGCGTTGGTCCATGTCGCAAAAAGGTGTGGAAAGGTCGCAGACACTTCGCGAGCGATGTGCTCGAGCCTCAAACCGGAGGCTGCGCCGCTGGAGAATCATCAGGTCGATCCGGCCATCTTCATTGAGCGTGGGCGTGAATGCGCCCGACAGCGTCCGTAGCCGGTCGGATGACAACAGCCCTCCGAAGAAGTCGGACTGACGAAACGCAGCCTTCGTCCCGCCGTCCTGGCCGCACACGGTCGTCTCCCATCCATAGATGTACCTCTGACCCTACAGCATCCGAACGGAGCTGGACGCGAACCTCGTCGCCCGGCCACAAATCGAGCGGTTCCGGCCAGGGGAAGAACGCCTGCCCGAAGATGTGTCGTTCCCCGGATAGCGGCGAGTTCGAGAAGGCCACACCATCGGCGCCCTCCCAATCGAACCAGGCACAGATGCCGTGAGCCGTCCGGGGCTCACGGATCGTCCAGGCGACGTCTCCGCGCACATCCGGAGACCGCAGAACCGCGTAGTCCAGCACGGCCCAGCATGCGGGGCTGGTCACCAGATCCGGCGGGCCGACTTGGCTCTTGTGCCACGTATTCACGGCCGTCGACCGGACCGGTGTCATGTCGACGCCGAACACGTCTGTTCCCCACACGCTCGCGAGTGCCTTATGGCGCGCTGTGGCTTCGACGAGCGCCGCCCACAATGTCTCCCGGCGCGGGATCAGACGGCCGGTCGAAGCGAGGAAGCGATCGCGCGCGTCCATGATGGAGAAGAGACTGCGCTGATACGCGGGAAGGACGCCGTGAATATCGGACACAATGAGGTCGGCCTTTTCAGGCAGCTCGACTGCTGTGGAGACGCCTTGAATGAACTCCACCCGTCCAGCGAGTCCATTTTGCGCGGCGAGGCGCCGGCCGAACTCTATCGCGTCGCTCGGGTCGATCGCATACACCTTCCTGGCACCCAGGCGGGCAGCCAGCAGCGCGAACAGGCCGGTGCCCGTCCCGACGTCCACCACGACCGACGCAGCCGTCACGTGTTTCTTCAGGCTGTCTGCGTACGCCTGTGTACGACCGTCGTCGAGGATCATGTCTCCGTAGTCGCAGATGCCATACATCGCGTGGCCGCTCTCGGCGGACCGGCACGTGCCGGCCGCATGCCCTCATCCGGATTGTCGGCGGCATGAACGCCGCTCAGACGCGAATCTCGACCAGCCCCTGTTTCAAGAGCATGCCAACCAGCATGCGAACCATCTCTTCATCGAGCCGCCCGGCAACTGCCTCAATCAACCGGCCGACCGGCCGCGGCGCTCCATCACCCAACTGCTGGATGATCCACTGCATGCTTCGTGGAAACCGGCACCTGCGCCCGCCGCAACGTACTTCGAACGGCCCCGTATCCGACTCGCCGTTGACGACCGCGTGCGCATGGGCGTTCAACCGCACGAGAAACTCCCTGCCCGGCGGCAGGAGCTCCGGCGTCGCGCTCCATGGAAGACTGAACGAAGGGCGCGGTTTGAAGTTGGAACCGGTTTCTGTCAAGTACTGCTCCACCAGGTCGGGGGCAAGACCCTCGAAAAGGATGTCCCGCAGTTGCTCGCTGTAACGAAGTCGATCGGCAGGCCCGAACAGACACGGCAGATCGCGATCAGCAAGTTCCGTCGAGCGCAGTCGTTCGACCATCCAGAGCAACAGGTCCATCCCGCGAGGATTCTTGACACCCAACGTCAAATGGAGCGTCGGCTCATCCATCGGCACTGCGACGTGATAACAGCCCCTGGGAATGTACAAGAGGTCGCCGGGCTGAAGAACCTGGTCGAGCACGGCGCCGGGTGGCGGCACAGAGGTGCTACTCAGCTGGCTCCGGTCGACGCCGTCCACGGAGAAGCCGTACAGAAGCCATCGCTTTCGCCCATCGAGCTGAAGAATGAAGATTTCCTGGTTGTCGCGGTGCAGGTCGAGACCGTGCAAGGCACGCCACCCGGCGTACGTGTTGATCTTCGTGCCGCCGCGGAAGAACCGCTCGAAGGATTCAGCCAGGCGCGTGAGGGGCTCGTGCAGTTCGTCAATCGCATCGAACGACAGCGTCGCGCCGTGCCGAAGGTGATGGGTGACATCCCTTGGGCGTATCCGGGGCGTAAACCCTCCCAGATCGGCGTACGAGGCCGGCTCGAGATCGCGGCCCTGACACGCCAGCCGGAATCGGTACGTCTCGCGCCAGTGATGCTCGAGAATCTCGTTGAGAGATTTCCACGAGAGCAGGCCGGAAAATCTCTCCGCTGGACCGCGGCAGAACAGATGCTGCTTGAGCCAATATGTCGAGAGAAACGCGCCCACCGACACAGGCGCGATGAGCGCGGAGAGCCACGACGACTGGGAGTCGCTTCGAGGATCCATTTCGTTCGGGCAGCGGAGACCGGCCGCGCCTCGGGGATTGTGAACGGATCGCCCTTCTTGATGGGCCATCGGCCCTAAGACGTGAAGTGCTTGTTCGGATGGCCGGCCCCATCCGCATTCTTTGAGCCGGTCATACTCTGGGTGATCTCGGCCAGGTCGCCATATACCTGCAGCTCTGGCTTCTGGTAGGTCTTGCGCGTCGGCGCCCGGTCTGGTTGGTCATCAGAGGCGGGTGTGCCCTGCGTCTTCATCACGCATCTCCCCCTTGCGAGCGGTTTGCGAGATCCTGCAGCCAGTAATTCAAACCGAGCGGCCGCAATGCCGCGCGCAGTTCGACCGTGCTCGTCGGTGCGGAAGGAATCTTGCCTGGATTGACGTACCTCGACAGATCCGGCGAGGGCACCGGTCTGGGAAAACCAGAAGCGAGGACCCTCTTCAAATCGGCGCTCACCTGAATCGCCGCCTTCTTTCGACGCAGCACTTCGTCCGGCAACACCGTTCGCATGGACCTGCGGATGATCAGTTTGTTCCGGCACCACGGCATCGCCGGCAGAGCGAGCATGTATTGTAACAGTCGCAGGTCGAGAAATGGGTGTCGAATCTCAGCGAGACTGAAGGCGCCGCTGATGTCACAGTCGTCAAACAGCGGCTGCCACTGCACGGCAGCGTTGAACCCCTCGTATCCCAGCGGCCTGACTGGGTGCGACGACGATGGCGGATGCTGGCGCGCTTCCCATCTCTCTTTGCACCCACAGGACGCTGCGAACTCGTCGTTGAGCCAGCCTGGAAACACTTCTCGCCATCGCATCTTTTGCCGTCTGGCCCCGGCAATCTGTCGAATCGACGACCACAAGGGCACGCGTCGATGCATCGACAGATCGTTCAGAAACGCGCGAACCAACCCGGCTACGCTCCGTGTCGCCAGAAGATGCGATAGATAGGGACGCCACTCGTACCGCAGGGCGTTATCGGGACCTTCCCCATATAGGAACACGCGCGCCTCGGCGGCCATGGTCGTGAGGAAACTGACGCCCGCCGCGAACGCAGGCGGATTGGCGACTGGCTCAGGGGTATGAACCGACACCCGATCCCAATCGGTGATCGACGTCTCATCGTCCCTCACGTCATACCGGATGGGAATGTTCAAATGATGGGCAACCCGGCCAGCGTAATGGCGCTCGGAGTCCGGGATGAGCCGGTCGTACACCGAGGTGATCGCCTGCAGAGAAAAGTCCGTCGAACGCTCGCGCAACACGCTCTGCGCGACGGCCGCGAGGGTCGGCGAGTCCAGCCCGCCGCTCATCAACACTCCGACGCGTCGGGTTCGCAGCCGGTCGCGCATCGCGGCTGTCAACAGCTCCACGAACCGGTCCGTGTACTCGCCTTCGCGCTTGAAGAAGATCGGCTCCTCCACGGGCAGCGTCCAGTAGCGACGGCACCGCGGCGTCGCTTGCGACCACGTGATGCAGTGGGCCGCAGGTAGTCGCCGAATGTCTCGGAACGAGGTGGTATCACCCTCCTGATTGGCACCAAACAACAGAAAGTCAGCGATCGCTTGATCGTTCAGATCGTTCGAAACCGCCGGATGCAGGCGGATGCAATCGAGCGTGTTGCTGAGGATGACGGTCTGCCCGAGCTGGGCGTAGAAGAACGGCTTGACGCCGAGCTGATCCCGCGCGCAAAACAGACGATGTTGCAGCTCGTCCCACACGGCGAAGGCGAAATCGCCGATGAGGTGCGCCACGCAGTCCTCGCCCCAGGCGCCGTAGGCGCGGAGGATCAATTCCGCATCGGTGGCGCTGGAGGTGAGTTCCTCATCCTGTCGTGCGCTGAGCTCAGCAATGAGGTCCTGCCGAGCATCGACTCGCGCGTCAGCCACGACCCATCGCCGACCATCAAGCGTGAAAGGCTGCGCCTCCTGCTCCGACTCCTCGGTGGTTCTCAGCAGCGCATGGCCGAAGCCCGCATTGTCCGCCAATCGCACGCAGTGCCTGTCCGGACCGCGAAAGGTCAGGTACTCCGTCAACCGATCGAGCAGGCGGCCATCGACCGGCGACCCGTCCAAATTCAGCACGCCGACCATGCCGCTCACGCCTGTCTGGGACCCTCTTCTGTCGCGTGACGGGCCTCGATCAGCCCCTGCCCGAGCAGCTGGGCGATGAACTCCTCGAGGTCGGCACGCAGCTGCTTCGGTTCGACCTCGTATTCCTGGAGCAACCCGTCGTAGGCCGCTTGTATCGAGCTGGCGCTGTTGAGGACGCTCCACATGCGAGTCCCCACAGGGTTCAGACCCAGGTACAGCTCGGTGTTCAGATTGACAAGCACGCCCTCGTCGCCCACGAGACGAAACAGCACGTCCGGGGCAACCCTCACGCACGCCGAGAAAGAAACAGCCACGTCACCCTCAATCGAGAATCCGCAGCGCGACCCTCGACTCCTGCGGGAGGTTGCGAGCGTCGCGAGCGAGATCAGCGAGCACCATCGCGCGGACTTCCTGCAGCCGGTCGATCGCCCTTGGATACGTCAGCTTCTTGACCGCAATGAGTTCCGCCAGCTTCGCCATGACGCTGAATTGTCGCTCCAGCCGCTCGGAGCTCACCAGCCGACGGTTGAACGTGCCCTTCACGAGCTCGACAAAGGCCCTGCGCGGCGAGAGGGCTTCGATGTCCACGCGCGGCGTTCGGCACGCGTCGCGGGGGGCAGCCAAGGAGTAGATCGCTGCGAGCGGCACCGGAGTGGCGCAGCTCCGATGCTCGCCGACCGGCAGAATCAGCTTGTCGGTGTCCGCGTTCATGGGCACGCGACTTACCGTATGGCCGAGAAACCGACTGGCAATCCTCGAAAACAGCTTGATCCGTGGCGGACCAGGATACGCGAACACGCCGCCCGGTAATTCCTGGAGGATGAGCAGATCGTCGGTGAGCAGGCGGTCACCAGCTTCCAGGAAACACGCCGCGAGACTCGACTTCCCGAACGCGTTGTCGCCAAGAAACGCCACGGCCTGGTTGTCCACGACCACCACAGTGGCATGCAGGGGTTCGAAGCCCTGTTTCACGAGCGCGAAGGAAAGCGCTTGCCCCAGCATGTAGACCTGGAACGACTCATCGGAGGATTCCTCCGCGCGGCGGCAGACAATCCGACGGCCGTCGGCGGCTACGAGAAACTCGCCCACGGTGCCCCACCGGACGTATGTCGAGCCATCGTGAAGGAACGCGTATCGGTACCAGGAATCGGACCGCGGATCGAAATCCCCGCCGCCGATTGCGGTGAGGAAGACCGAGGCGGGAGCGCTCGCACATTCCACCTGGCCCAGATCGCCGTCGGAATATTCCGGCAGGGCGAGCGGCGTGTCGCTCACGATAGCGATTCCGTAAACGCAGTACCGATGCCGCAAGCCAACGCCAGCCGCCGGCCTGGTTCCATCATTCGTTGCAGTCTTCACGGCCATTGGCGAATCAATGGGAAGCGGCAGGGAGTGTCGCTCAGGCAGGCGCGCTCGTCCAGGTGACGAGCGGCACGTACTCGTCGGACGTGGCGCCGACGAGGACGCGATCCTGGCGCGCGAGCCACGCGTGCGCGTCGAGTGTACCGGCTGCTGTTCGCTTGACCCCAATCGTGAGGTACACAGGTCCGCCGAGCGGGTCGAGCACGAACTCCCCTACCAGAGCTCGAATCAAGCACGTGCTCAGGCAGCCGAGCCGCCGTCCCGTGGCCTCGATCGCCCACGCGATCCGATCGTCGGAGCCTCGCACGAGCCGCTGCACGGGCAGACGGAAATACCTCGCGCCGGCCCGCAGCGCAGGCAGCGGCATTGCGCACAAGGCGGCTGCGGCGACGACCTGCGCTACGGCAACAACGACGAGCAGCCTCCAATCGCGCGCCGTCAGCCCACACGGCCACCATCGTGAGGGTGGCGGCTCTGCCCGTTCCTTCGTTGTGAACAAAATGCCTCTTTACCCCTTGGCCTTGGGGGTTGAGTGACGACGGCCCACTATAACATGCGAGTTTTCGGTCACTCCTGCTTTTGTCTCGGATTCCTGACGCAGAGGTCACGCGGTTCTCTCCGCCGCCACGACAGTCTCGACCGCGTCATGCCAGGCACACGGAACCGATGCCGTCCGGACCTGACTGTCGGCGACGCGAGGCGATCGGATGTGTGTCGCGCTCTGGGCGCGGTTCAGGGCAGTGACTTACACTCACGTCGCGCCGCTTACGTTACGAGCGGCTCATGCCGTGCGGCAGCATGCCATGGCGTGCAGTGTGCGGAGGCATCAGGTTTGGATCGTGTGTGCACTGTGCCATACGCACACAACGCCCGACGTGCGGCCGACGTCCTCGAGAGCTACGCATCCGAGGCCGCCGATGCAAGCGCGCTCGAACGCCCTCCGCTCGCAGAGGATCCGAGCCTCTACGCCTTTCTGAACGAGCTCGATCGGCTGATGCTCCGCACGCCCGCTCGGGTGGCCGCAGCGGTCAATCAGCCGCGGCTCATCGAGCGTCTCGTGATTCCAACCGGTCAGCCGATGCGCACGTCTGCGCGCGTTGTTGTCCGAATCGAGCGCAGCGACCGAACAGCGCACATCGGCACATGGCTTGCCGCTACCGGCGTCGTCCTGGCGATCTCGTTCGGCGCGATGACCGCCTGCCTCATCTTTCACAACGAAGTCACCACGATTGCGGCCGAGTGGACTGCGCGGCGCTGACGCATCCTCGCACACATCGGCCCGCGCGCGTTGAATCGGCGATCCTCCGGGCTGGCGCAACCAGCGATCTTCGGTTTCCTACCGCTTCGGATTGAGCGGGTTGCCGCCGAGGGCGTTCGAGATCGCCGTAATCGCGCGCTGTGCGCGCACGCTGTTGCCCGCATCGTCGAGCGGCGGCGAGACGACGGCGATGCCGAACTTGCCAGGCGACACCGCGATGAGCCCGCCGCCCACGCCGCTCTTCGCGGGCAGGCCCGTGTGATACAGCCACTTGCCGGAGTCGTCATAGAGGCCTGCCGTGGCCATCACCGCGAGGACGCCCGGCACCTTGGCGGCGTCGATCGACCTGCTTGCCGGTCACCGGGTTCTTGCCGCCCGCCGCCAGCGTCGCCGCCATCATCGCCAGGTCCTTCGCGTTGACGCCGACCGAGCACTGGCGCGTGTAGAGATCGACGGCCTGCTGCCAGTCGGTCTTGATGTAGCCGTAGGCGAGCATCAGCGCGCCGATCGCCTGGTTCCGCTGGTTGGTGTCCGATTCCGACTTGTAGACGTCCTGCAAGACGCGTCAGCTGACGCCCGGCGAAGTCGTTGTAGGTGCCGATGATCTTCTTCCAGACCGCGTCGGCGTTCGCGCCGGTCACCATGCTCGTGGCCGAGATCGCGCCGGGGTTCACGAGCGGGTTCATTTCCGGTGCGCCCGTGCCGACCACCGTGCGGACGCCTTCGATGGCGATGATCGAGTTGAACCGCGCGCCTGTCGCATCGACGCCGATCCGCTTCTCGATCGAGTCGAGGCCCTGTTCCTGGATCACCTGCGCCATCGTGAAGACCTTGGAGATCGACTGAATCGAGACCTCGGTCTTGATGTCGCCGGCCGTGTAGACCTTGCCGTCCACCGTCACCAGGGCGATGCCGAACAGATTCGGATCGACCTTCGCGAGCGCCGGGATGTAGTCCGCGTTCTTGCCTTCCTTGAGCGTCTTGAACTGGTTGTACGCGTTGTTGACGGCGGCCTGCGGGTCGGTGCCGCTGGGCGAAGAGCACGAGCCCGCCGACCATCACACTGGCCGCGATTCCCGCGCCGAACCAGCGGCGCCGCGTCGATAGCGCATTTCTGACCATCACTAGCCTCCCATCTTGTAGCCGGAAGCTGTATTTGAACGAGAACTGCACGCGGAAATCGTTGACGGTGAATCCGTCCGAGTTGTTCTCGCGGCGCGCCCACTGGAATTCGCCGCCCATCATCACGTTCTTCGCGGGCGTGTACGAGCAGGTTCCCGCTGGCGTACTGGCCGTTCTTGTAGGCGTTGGCGGCCTGGCCGTCGCTGTTCGTGATGTCGACGCGCGAGTAGCCGACCGACGCTCGACAACTCGCTGATTCCAGTGTGGTCGAGGTAGAGCGACGAGACCGAAGATCGGCAGCGCTTCGCCGACGACCGGCGTGACCGGGTTGCCCGGGTTGCTCTTCACGCCGACGTCCACCGGCGCGTCGTTGAAGTAGTTCTCGACGCCGTCGCCGTCGATGAGCTGGAGGCGCAGCACGTTGTTCGTCGCCGCACCTTCACGTTCGAGCTGATGCTGATGCCCCAGCCCCAGACATGGCCGTTCAGATCGAACCTGTCGTCGGGATGAGGTCGTCGTACGCGATGTAGCGCAGCGCGCCGCCGACCTGCACGTAGCCCCACTTCCGGCCGCGAGGCGATAGTGACCCGTGAAGTCGGGCGACGGAAACCGTCCCTTCGACGTTCTGCAGCTCGACGCGGTCGGCGAGCACGCCGGCGTCGCCGCTCGCACCCGGACGTCTCGATCGCGACGCGCGCGTTCGAGTCGCCCGTCACGGTAGGGCTCCCAGAACACCTGCGACATTCCGGAAGAAGAGCATGCCGTTCGGTCCCCAGTAGTCGAGCGATGTTCGGGAAGACGTCCACGTCCATGAACTGGCTGTTCGTCTGGCCCGCACCGAACTGCTTCCACTGTCCCCACGCATGGCGCAGGCGGATCGTCGTCTGGCCCGCGTCTCCGCCGACGCCGAACATGTCGAACTCGAACTGCCCCTTCACGTCGTCCGTCCGACGGTCGGGACGTCACCCCTGACGCCGAGGCGGCTCTGCCGCACGCTCAGGTAGAAGTGGCCGTCCTGGCCGAACTGGTTGGCGACGATTCGGCAGCCGCGACGGCCGGTTGACGTCGTACCAGTCCGGGTTGATTCTGCTTGAAGTCGGCGATTGCGTCGGCCTGACCGAAGCCGTAGATCTCGAGCGTCGCCTTCTCGTCCTGGGCCGGCTGGCGCCTGCGCTGCGGGCAGCGCCTGTCGGCACACCGGCGAACAGCAGAGCCAGGGCTCCCCAGCGCAGCGCCGGATGTTGGACTATGCGTTTCACGTGCATCGTTGCTCCTTGTGAAGTCTGCGTGCTATTTCAGCGTTCGCTCGTTCCCACTCGCGGACGCGCCTGCGTCCCTCGTTGAAGATCCGCTCGTAGTTGCCCTTGCGCACCTTGAGGCTCGCCTCTGGCGTCAGCTGCCGCCAGACCGGCGCCCACATGTCGAACACGGCGAAGTACGCGCGCCGCGGCTCGCCGGCGCCACCGTGTCGGTCCCGAACAGGAACCGATCCGGGTACCGGTTCAGCATCGCCGCGACGCGCGCGATCGTCTCCGGCGACGCGACCGCGTACTTCGCCACCTCGTCCCACGAGATGTCGAAGTTCAGATGGCTGAGCGCCGGGTCGGTCAGCATCGCTTCGACGATCTCGACCTGGTTCGGGCTGCGTTCCGCCGCCTCCGCCGACACCTGCACGGGATGCACGATGCGGCCGAGGCCCGATGTGCGCCCAGATGATCGACGCCTTCGGATGCCGCTTGAGCAGCGCCTTCATCTGCGTCAGGTACACCGGCTCGGCGTCCGTCTTCGCGAACGGCATGTCGATGTCGTTGTGCAGGATCACGACGAGGCCCGCTTCGGCGGCGAAGTCGAGGATGCGATCGAGCGCCGGGTTCGTCAGGCTCGCCGTCTCGCCCGACATCTTGGCCGACACGAATTCCTTGTGGATGCTGAACTCGCCGATGCCCGAGAACACGCCGGGAAATGTCTGCAGCACGCGGCGAATGTGATCGACGCCGTACATGTCGGCCGGGTTGAAGCCGGTGATCATCGGGTCGAAGCGCGCCTGTTCCGCCGGGGTCAGCGCCCGGTAGACGCTCGCGATGTACGCGTCGGTGAACGAGTAGTAGTAGAGCGGCGCGTCGCTGTGCAGGTAGTACGTCGGCGCGAAGTCGCCGGAGTTCGCGTACGACCACTGCTGCTGCAGCGGGATGCCGAAGAGCGTCGAGCGTCCGACGCGCGTGCCCATGATCTGCAGGAACTCGCGGGGCGTGAGTGCCCTGCTGGATGTAGTTCGTCAGGTGGAAGTGCGAGTCGTAGAACTCGTTGGCCGCGCCGGCGCCTTGCGCGCCGAGCGGGTGCGCGCGAGGACGACCGCCAGCAGCGCCAGGCGCCGACGAGCACAGCCGCACGGCCGCGGATGATCACGCGCCGATGCGATCGCGTGGATCATGCTCCTCTGCCATCGCTCAGAAGTTCATCTCGAGGTTGACGTGGAAGATGTTGCCGTTCGCGCCGACCGGCATCGGATACGCGGTGTAGCCGACCGGGCTGTGGTTCACGTGGATGTACTCGCGCGTTGAGCCGGAGGCCGCGCTCCTTCATGAAGTACCAGTTCTCGCCGACGCGCACCTCGGACGGATCGCCGTAGTCGCCGAAGATCTGCGACCCGCTCAGATAGAGCTGCAGGACGTTCTTGACGACCATCGCCGACGCCTGCAGCTGGTAGCCGTTGTCGGTGATGTCGGGAATGCCGCCGGTGTTGACGCCCGTGAAGTTCGTCAGCCAGCGCCGGTAGTACTCGCCCTCGAGCGACATGCCCTTGTACTTGATGCCCGCGTCGATGCTCATCATCTGGTAGTCCACGTTGTTGACCGTGATGCCCGGGCCGAAGAGATCCGGCGTGAAGACGACGCTGCCGTCGGTCAGCCGGATCTGGCTGTTCTCGATCCCGTTCGTGCCCGGCTGGCTCTGCTTGTCCTCGAGGCTGTGCGAGCAGTGCACGCCGACCCGCGTCGCGACCTTCTCGTGATAGTCGTAGTCGCCGAACGTCCCGTACAGGCCGAACTCGCCCGTCGTCGGCAGCCACTGCAGCGCGTACGACTGCGTGTCCATCTTGTTGTCGATCTGCGACGCGCTGACGCCGAGGGTGCTCAGGTTGTTGGCGAACATCACGTTGTACTTCAGCTTCGCGGGCAAGATCGCCTTTCACCCAGACGCCGTTGGTGTACGAGCCGCGGAAGAACTCGTCGGCGATCATCCGGTCGTCGACGCCGAGCCAGTACGGGAACTGTCCTTCCGTGCTGCGCACGGTCGGCAGCGAGGTGATGCCGACGCCCACCGTGACGAACCGATTGAACGTGTAGCTCAGGTTGCCGCGCGCCGACGACCTGCGCCGGATCGCCCTGCGACGCGTTCGACGACCAGACGTACAGGTAGTAGCGGAACTTCGGCGTCAGGAACCAGCCGGAGAACGGCGCGAAGAACTTCGCGAGCTGAATGTCCTGCCGCTGCTGCACCGTGTGCGCGACGCCGAAGGCGTCCATGTAGGACGCGTCGATGTTGCGCTGATTCAGATAGCGCACGTAGCTGAAGAGCCGGAAGTAGATCTCGCCCTTCGTCGCCGTCGTACAGCAGAAACCCGACGTTCGGGACGTGCTCGAGCGGCTTTCCTGCTTCGTCGGCTGCCTGGCGCCACCTGGCCCGCGATGAACTCGCCCGCGCAGCCGTCCGACACCCAGATGCCGGTGTCGTCGTAGCCCCAGGTCTTTCCGAGGAGGCATGGCGCCGTGCCGGTCGATCTCACGAGCGCCACACCTGCTGACGTGTCGGCCGGACAAGAAACGCGCTCGCCCATCTTCGATTCGCAGGGGATGCTGCTCTGCACGACGTTCTGGCCCCCTGCCGGCGGCGGCGCCTGCGCGGCCGGCGGAGGTTCGGCCGTGGCCTGCGCATTCGAGCCCCCGGCGACGAGGAGAATCAGCACAGAGGCAGTGAGGGTTGCTCGTGCGAGCACTTGCCCGGTAGTCGTCACGAATCGGTCTCCTTTGGAGTCGGTCGAGGCTGGCGCCGTAACACGTCAGCAGGCTTCGTGCCGTTTCAGACGCGGCAAGTTGCCATGACGCGTTGCGTGTCGTGGATTTCGTCTTGAACGCGTTGATTCTTCAGGAGTTACTTGAAACCTCTGACGGACGGTTACGCGCGGGTCAGCGACTGATCCCGCGGATTTCTGCCCGCGTTTGGAAGGGCTTCAGAAGCGCTCGCCTCCGAGCATTCGGACGCTGTCTGGAGGTTCGGGGGCACGAGCTGCGGACTTGAGTCCAAGGCAGGTGCAATGCTTCGGGACAAGACGGTAGTGGTCTTGGACTAGACCACTACCGACAAGACGAAAGACTTGACCTGGCCACACGGGCCTCAGAAGCGGACCGTGACGCCGCCGTTGATGTCGAACTGGTTGGCGTACTGCGGGTCGCCGACGAGATAGCAGCCCCAGTACGGATCGCACCAATAGCCCGCTGCGTCCGACTTGACGTAAGCGGGCGACCAGCGCAGGCCGACGCGGCCGCCAACGTGGCCCTTACCGTACAGCTTCACGCCGGCGCCCCACGTGCTCGAGAACTTCGACCCGCCGGAGACGGTACGGGACGCGCCCGTCACCGACGTGTAGTCGACGTCGCCGACGTCCAACGCGCCGAAGCCGCCCAGCAGGTAGGGACGGACCCCGTGGACCTCACCGAAGTTGTACGCGAAATACCCGTGGTAGCTGTTGACGCTCATGTCGCCGACTTCCTTTGTACCTGGCCCGCCGAGCACCAGCTTCGACGGCTGGTTGCCGTAAAGGAAGCCCACTTCGGCGTTCGGTCCGACCATGAAGCCGAGGTCGATGCCCCAGCCAAAAGAGTCCTTCGGATCCACGCGGTTGTATATGTTCCCGTCGGGCGCGAGGAAGTTGTTGCCGCTGACGCCGTCAGCGAACACCCAACCGATCGTGACGCCGAGTTCGGCTTTCTGAGCGAAGGCGGGTGCTGCGGTTAACCACCCGAGAATAGCCACCACGAGAGCGCGTTTCAGCATGTCGTTTTCCTTCCGATGAATACGTCAGATCGTTGCCGGCCGATTCGCCGACCACTTTTGATGCTAGTACAGCCGCTGAACACCGGTCAACCACATTGTGTCGAAGCGCATCGTTATAGAACCTTCATGGAACCTTTTTGAAGACGTGGGTGATCTTGCGTCCTGCCGTGTCGGTGAAGTCGACGATGACCTTCACCCCGCTCGTCGCCGCGCTGCTAACGTTACTGGAAACCTCTGAGGTCGCTCGCTCGCTCAGTTGCAAGGTCTCGGTGGTGCCATTGGCGAATCGGATTGTGATTCGTTGACGTTTCCGATCCACGCGGTCGAGCACGCCTTCCGTCTTCTTGAGGCCCTGCTCGCCGACGCGATCGATTTCCTGCGCGATTTCCTCGGTGCCGGCCAGTGTGTAGCGCACAACGACCGGGCTTCCCTCTTCCAGCCCCTGCAGAGCATCGACGCCTGGGCCTTTCCCGCCGCGCACGAACAGGTCCTTGGTGAAATGAATCACCTGCTCCACACCGTCGATCGTCTTCACGACAACGAAGCGGAGCGCGGCATACAAACTCTTTTGTGTGGACTCGACCGCAACGTTTTTACCGTCCCCACCAATGGGCGGAGAACCTTGTGCGCCCAATTCCGCTGAAGCCGCGAGCAGGAACCCAGCGAGCAGACCAACATGCACCATCGTCAACTGACGCCGACGACGGTTACATTCAGACATCCCCTCGTCTCCCGATCTTGACGCCGGAGGGACTGCATCAACGCTGCCAAACCCGCTCGGCAGGAAGCCAAGTCTCGGCGTAAGCACATGTGTCATTAGTTTAAGGATATTCCATCTATCTCCCAACGTTCACGATCCACCAGGCCTTATGAACCGCTGCCGGTCCGCACCTGGGCCGGTCCGCACTTGGGAAGGAAATGTTGCCCTCCATTGAGGGCGGTGCCCACAATTTGCATCGCCTGGGTAATTTTTCCCCAGCCGCGGAAACATCCCGCGCTGATGCTAATGGCCCAGGACGGATGGCCTGTGTGTCGTAGTGCGTTCAGTCGAGTGGACCTTCAGAGCGCGGGCTGATCGAGCGCGTGTCGTCGCTTGACGCCCCTCTGAAGCCGCTACGCGCGTGCGGCCTCGCCGTGCGATGGCAGCCCGAGCCCTGGACTCGTCAGCATGGGATGAGCGGATGCGTCGAGCACGCCGCCAACGCCAAACATCAGCGGTGGATCGCAGAGATCGCGCTCGAGGAGAAACGTCCCGAAGGCGCCTTCCTGAGCGACCACCGCGTCGCCCGCCGCGCGCGCGACGGTCAGCGCGGCGCGTGTGAGCAGGCTTGTTTCTCCGACCTGTGCCCCGACAATCACGCCCACTCCTCGCGCTCGCGCAGCCTCGATCACTTGTATCGAACGGATCAGCCCGCCCATCTTCGACACACGAACGTTGACGAGCCATTGCGACGAAGGCTCGCGCAACAGTGAGAGTTGCTCGCGCCTCAGGAAACTTTCGTCCAGGATGATGGCGCAGCCCAGGGCGTGCGAGATCCGGGGCAGTTCAGCGTGCCGGTCCCTGCCGATCGGCTCCTCGAGCGCAAAGAATGGGTAACCGAGGCGACCTAGTCCCGCGATCGCATCGTTTGTGTTCTGCCAGAGATTATTCGCGTCGGCTCTCACTCTCATGGACACTTCTGGCCACCTGTCGAAGACGCTGATCTTGTCGCGGTCACGTTCACAATCGCCTGAGAGCTTCACCTTGAAGTCGCTGAAACCCATGCGCCGATACTGCTCCGCCATGGCGTGGAACGAGCTCGCAGGGGAATCGCCGAGCACTGCGGTGTACCGGAACGCACGGCCGGCGAGCGACGGCACCGACAAGAGGGCCTCGACCGGCGTGCCCTGCCGCTTGCCGAGGAGATCCAGGAGCGCCAATTCCAGTGCGCACCATGCGGCGGGATTGGTGTCGATGTCGTCCGCATGCGCCTCGACCCACGTGCGCAGCGTTTCAACACTGTTGACAGTGCTTCGTAACGACGCCTCGTGCCGCGACGTGAAGGCGCGAGCGGTGGCGAGCGTTTCTCCCGTGACATACGGTCTCGGACACGATTCACCGCTCCCGATCGTTCCATCGGTCGCGACTGCGTCGATCAAGACTGTCTCGGTCTCTGTGCGCTCCGCCGAGGCGTGCCGAAATGCGACTTTGAAGGGAATGTGGATCTCCTGAAATCGAAACCGTTCGATGCGCCAGTTACGCGATGACATACGGCTCGAAGGACAACACCAGCTCTTTGCGATATTGGAGAACCGCCGGCTTGAACTGTCCCTCCCGCTGGCCCGCGCGGACGCAGGCGCTCTTGTAGGCCTCTCCCGCCCCTTGCCTGAGCAGCGCAATGGTCAGGGGAGCAAGGCGGCCGCTCGCTCGCTTGCTGTGGTACTCGACGTTCAGCTCGCCGAGCCTGTGGTCGACATCGGCGGCAACCTGGGTCACCGGTGGGCCGGCCGGGGCGTCCGTCTCGAGGAACAGGTTGTACGAGGACAAGTGCTCCTCCGCGACGAGAAGGAAGAAACTCGGAGCAAACCTGTGGCGGCGCGCGGTGTCCTGGACGGCCTGAATGACCTGCTCCTCGTAGAGCTTTTCACCGGTGAGGCTAGTGACGCCTTTCCCCTTTTGAACGAATCGAACGAGCGGCGTTTGGCGATAGCGTCCCGCGACTTCGACGAGGTCGTTCATGAAGTAGCGGTACAGGCCGGCCGCTGTCGTGATGAGAATGTAGTACCGCTTGCCTGGTACCAGCGCGTCCAAGCCCAGGAATTCCGGACGGTCGGCGTCCCAGTGGTCCTGTTCGACAAACTCAAAGTAATGATGATGAAGCGGCGGCAGACCGCCCGGTGTTTCGGCTTCGACCGCGATGGTCCCGCGGCATTCCGTCGACTGATAGCCAAGCTCCATCACCTTGGTGCCGGGAGGAAGCGTCTCGCGGAGCTTGTCGAGCGCGATCCCGCAACTTCCTCCGGTCCAGGTCGTGAGGAGCTTGATCCCCGGCCAGAGGCTCGCGAAGGTGAGCCGCGCTGTGCCACGAAGCTGTTCCGCCCGAGCGCGGTCGGGTCGCAACCGGCGTAGGACGATTTCTCGAGTCTCCCCCTCGATCGCATCGAGCTCGGGCAACGACCCCGTCTCCAGCGAGTGCGCCAACCGGTCCCGTCGTTCGTTCAGGATGTCGAGAAGCCGCAGAAACGTCGAGGGATTCGGCGAGCCCAGATAGCTGATGTCGGGCGACGCCAATGCGAGCCGCAGGATCACCATGTACTTGAGGTCGTAATCGGCGATTGTCGACAGCTTCGGCGGCAGCACGAAGCGCGAGCGCACGGCAGCGGGAAGCGACTCGTACAAATACCCTGAGACCGAGCCAACCGGGTGGCCGGAATCGAGCCGGCCCTCGACAGCTGCGCCCATGATGCCGAGCGCCCTACCCGAAAACGCGGCCGGGCACGCGCGATACTGCAAGTACGTGAACAGCGCCTGCTCGGCCCGGTGCATGCGCAGTGTCGACTCGGTCACCGGGATGTACTTCGGCTTACCGGTGGACCCGCTTGTCTGCGCGTAGAAGAGGGGGGGCTCTGTCGTGAGCGCGGCCGCACCAGTGCAGCGCTGGCGGTCGATGTAGCCACGCAGCGTCTCGTAGTCCTGGACCGGCACTCGGTCGCGGAAGTGTCCGGGCGCCCGGATATCCGCGAAACGATGCTCGACTCCAAAGTGCGTCGTTCGATTGGCGGCGAGGATCTTCTGCAGCACGTGCGCTTGCGCGCGCTCCGGTCTCTCGGCTGCGCGTGTGACCGGCGTCCAGTACCTGACCGCGGACGCCGCCATCGCACCACGGAACACCATTGTCAACATGGGGTTCAGTGGCGGAAGGGAGCGCGCATCAGCGCCCAGAACGACTTCGGATACCTTCGGTCCTGGAGTCCGAGCTGTTGCACCGTGCGCTCGCTGGGAAGGAACCAGGTGCCGAACAGGAGGTCCCAGACGATGACGGTGTTGCCGTAGTTGGCGTTGGATTCGCGTGGAACTCTCGAGTGGTGCCACCGATGCGTTTCCGCGCTGCCGACGATGTAGTTCAGGACGCCGTGGCGCAGCTCGATGTTGCAATGCTGAAAGAATCCGTTCGTCGCGTAGGCCACGTAGTAGAGCGCAAGAACGGTTGGATCCACCGCCATCAGCAGGAACGGCAAGCTGTCGAGGGTCATCTGCATGGCCTTTTCGAGCAGATGAAATCGCGCGGTGTTCAACCAGTACATCTGTTCCACCGAGTGATGCACCGAATGCAGCCGCCACAACGTGTCGTTCTGGTGGGCGGCGCGATGAAGCCAGTAGCGCAGAAGATCCACGACCAGAATCATGAGCATTGCCTGGACCCAGAGAGGCCAGCCGTGCGGCCAGAGGGCCGAGATCGGCAGGTGCAACGCACGGGCAGGCGCAATGAGCGCATACGTGAACACGAAGCCCACGAGCGGCGGGAATGCGAGCTGCACGATCGTCATGAACTCGAGGTCGGTCCGGATTTCGCTGACAGTGGGCCGCCACTCTGAACGATGCGGGAACTTCAGCTCGAGCATCGTCACGATGGCTGCAGCGAGCAGCACTGGAACGTACGTACTGATGACGAGCGAGGCGCCCTGAGTCCTCAAGAGTGCGAAGAGCGCAAACGTCGTCGTCATGACGGCTGGGTAGGGCAGGTACGGAAACAATCTGGCGGGTGGCCTCGCCATGTCTGCGTTATCGGTCCGGGGTCATGTTCGCTCCATGGGTGTAGTGAAAGCGGCCGTACAACAGCAGATATGTCGCGAGCACGAGATGAAACACCGTTGGGATGGGACTCGCAAACCAGCGCACGTGACTGAGCGCCGTGAGACCCAGAACGAGGCGAGCCAGCATGGCGGCGAAATACACGCCGCCCAACGCCAGCGCCAGAACGCCGACTTGACGCCGCGCCTTGACGTCACCGATGGTGAAGCGCCAGGCCGTCCAGCCGAGCGCGAGGAGAATCGCGAGTTGCGAGGCGAGCAGAACACCGTACGGAAGCGCGGCGCTATGCCACGACTCGAACGGCGGAAGCGCAGGACTGTGGACAACAAGCGCCATAGGTTGCGCCACGACGCGGAAGGCGAACAGGAGCAGAAGCAGCCACAACGCGGGCGCATATCGCCGCGATCGAATCGAGCGCGTCACCTTGGAGCGAGGCACCTGAAGGGTGCCGACATGATATCTCTCAGGGGCGTCGATAGTGTTTGGTGCCCGTCATTCTTGGCCTTAGAATCGCGGACGAGGGAAGTCTCCAGGTTCTCGTCAGGAGGCGGACATGAGACCATTTCAAACTCTGATCGGGTTGTTGTTGGTGATTGGAACCGCCGTGGTCGCCGGACACGGCCTGAGTCGCACGTCCGCGCAAGCAGCTTCTGGAGCTGTTGGAGCGTCATCACAAGCATCCGCGGGAACACTTCCAAAAGATATCCATCCCGATACGGGCAACCGCTTCCCGGCCATCAAGCGGGAACAGTTGAACGAAGCCGGGAAGAAGATCTACGACGCGAGGCCAACGGCCGATGGCTTCGGACCGGGAGCAATACGGCTCTATAGCCCAGCCGTGGCCGATGCCATGACTAGCCTGAATGACTACCTTCGGCGCAAATCCGGTCTCGACCCCGGCTTAGTGGAGTTGGCGATCCTGGTCACGGCGCGAGAGATGGACTGTCAATTTGTGTGGACCGCGCACGAACCTGCCGCTCAGAAGGCGGGTTTAGCCCAGGCGACCATTGACACTGTGAAGTACCGCAGACCGCTGACGACGCTGGGAGAAAAGGAAGCGGTTATTGTCCAGCTAGGCCGTGATTCGATCGTGAAACACAAAGTGGGGTCGGATACGTTCGCCCGCGCCTTGAAACTGTTTGGAAATCAGGGAGTCGTCGATATTGTTGCTCTGATGGGTGACTATGCGGCGACCACGATCTTATTGAATGCTGCCGATCAGCACGTGCGCCCGAAGGATAAGTCGCTGCTGCCGATACCATGATCTACGCGCGGCTGGTCTAGCTTTGACGCCGGTCAGGATCGATCGGCGAGAAATGAATCGACAATCCCCGCCGAGGAGAATTGCCATGAGGCTCGCAAAGTACCGGTTCTGCATATTAGTCACGTTGTTGAGTTGTGTCGGCATCAGCACGTGGCTGGTCGCACCGACGCGGGCGCAGAGGGGAACATCGGGTGATTGGCCGTCGCATAACTTTGACCTTCGCAACGGTCGTTACTCGCCGCTCGATCAGATCAACACGTCAAATGCGAGTCAGCTGACGCAACGGTGGTCAGTTCAGGCAAGCGGCGGGGACGTGATCAGGCAAGTGACCCCGTTGGTCATTGATGGCGTGATGTACTACGACGCCGGCAGCAAACTGTTTGCCGTCGATGCGGCGACAGGAGCACACGCTCTGGACCCATCAGGTCGACCCGGCGTTTCCGGGCAGCGGCCGTGGCCCAACGTATGGCGACGGTCACATCTACGCATTCGGGGGACCATTCGGCGGTGGCAATGTTCTGTACGCCGTCGATGCCAAAACCGGCCAGCCGCTTCAATCGTTCGGCAGCAAGGGCCGGCTCCTGGTGGCGGATGAAGTCGTCAAGTTCAAGTACCCGAAGAAGGATGCCGCCGGCTACCGGTTGGTGGGCCCGCCGTCCTATCTCAATGGCACGCTGTATCTGGGATTGTCGCAATCTGAAAAGCATATTCCCGGCGGGTTGGTTGTGGCGATGGATGCCAAAACCGGAGCCGTCAAGTGGGCATTCAGCACGATTCCGCAGTCGCCGGCGGACGACGGGTGGGAGATTGCCAAAGACAGCTGGATCGGCGGCCAGCGAGTCGGCGGGGGCATCTGGACGCAGCCAGCGATCGACGCCGAGCTGGGACTGATCTACTTCAATGCGGGCAACCCGTCGCCGGACTACGAGGGGACCGCGCGACACGGGATGAACCTGTTTACGAACTCGATCATCGCGCTGCGTCTCGATACGGGCAAACTGGCCTGGTACTACCAGACGATCCACCACGATCTCTGGGACTGGGACCTGGTGACGGGGCCGGTGCTGTTCGACGTCACCGCCGGGGGAAGGACCATCAAGGGCGTCGGCTCGGCCGGGAAGAACTGCTTCCTCTATCTCTTCAATCGCGAGAACGGCCAACCGATCAACCCGATCGTCGAGACCGCGGTGCGCACGACAACCGACGTCCCTGGCGAGCAGGTGTGGCCGACGCAGCCGTACCCGTACACGGCGAAAGGCGTGCCGATGACGCCGTTCTGCGCGACGTTCCCGATTGCCCGCGATCCCGAGAAAGCCGCGCGCGCTCGTCCAATGTTCTATCCGTACTCGACCAAAGAATTCTTCATCGTTTCTCATGGCGGCTCGAGTTTCGGGTCGTTGTCTTTCAGTCCTCGAACAAATCTCCTGTACGTGACCGGCAAGAATGCCGCCCTGTCGTTTATCGTGAAGGTCGTGGGAGACACCTTGCGCGAAGGCCAGGGGGATGGCCACGCCGCCACGATTGCCAAGCGCGACCAGGAGTACGGCGTGCCTGCGACGGAAACCGTCACGGCGTACAACCCGGCCTCGGGCGAGCTCGTATGGCAGCACGAACATCCGTCGAATACCAACATCAGTAGCTCGGGGAATCTCGTGACCGCCGGCAACGTGGTGTTTCAGGGAAGCGACACAGGTGAGTTCTGTGCGCTGAACGCCCAGGACGGCCGAGAGCTGTTCAAGACCAAGGTGCCCCGAGGCATTGCGTCGAGCCCCATTACTTACAGCGCCAAGGGCAAGCAGTACGTGGCGTTCATCGCAACGAACGCCGTGTACGCGTTCGCCGTGCCGTAGCACGTCGCGCTCGACACGCCCGGAAGGTTATTCCTTTCGGGCTGCTAAAGTCCCTGAAAAGGATTGGGATGTCCGACCGCTGATGGTTACGGGGAACGTCGAGCCAGCGGCCTGAGCCTACATCGATGGCTTCGATTTCTGCGCCAGCTGGCTTTGGGCCCGAGCGGTCGAGGACCCAAGACCGGCGAGCACAAACATCACAAGGAGTCGCTTCATTTTTGAGTTCAGCTTTCCCCACGCCTACTGCTGCGCGGTGTTGTCGTTTGTCGCTGTTTCAACCGCAGGCCGCACACGTGTTGAACGCAGCCGTTCAGGATCTCGCCGCCGTGACGACGGCGTTGCTGTCGTGGACCGCACCAACCGCTTCCGCTCTTGCGCTGAAGGGTCACACCGTCTTCATCGAGCTCGGCTCGATCAGCAGAGCACGACGGAGAGGGCGAGACCAGCCTCGCTTGTTTCCTTGTACTTACTGTTCATCTCTTTCGCGGTTTGGGCCAGCGCCAGCACGGTCTCGTCAAAACTGACGCGGTGCCTGGACGCGATCTCGTTGCTGGCGATCGCGTAGGCGGTCCAGGCCTTGACCGCGCCGAAGGCGCAGCGCTCGATGCACGGAACCTGTACGTAACCAGCGACCGGGTCGCATGTCATGCCCAGGTGATGCTCCAGAGCCGATTCGGCCGCGTTCTCGACTACCAGCGATGGTGCGTCGTACACGGTAGCGGTCAATGCTGCAGCCATCGACGACGCCACGCCGATCTCTGCCTGGCAGCCGCCCTCGGCCGCAGACAGCGTTGCATGGTGCTTGCAGAGGTAGCCGACCGCCGCAGCGGCGAGCATGCCGTCACGGACCTTCTGCCGATCGACCTTCCGGACCTCCAGGAGCCCATAGACCAAGGCCGGCATCACTCCGGCGGAACCGCCGGTTGGAGCCGTGATCACGAGGTGGCCGCGCCCGTTTTCTTCGGATGCCGCCAACGCAAATGCCGACAGCGTGCCGATACCACGGTCCGATTGATACTTCTCGTCCATGGCGCGCTTGTAAACAGACGCTGCCTTGCTGTGCAGTTTGATCGGGCCGGGCAGCACGTCGTCCTCCGGCATCGAAAGTCCAGACCTGACCGTCGCGACCATCGCGTTGATGATTTTGTCGATGAAAGCATTGACCTCCTCTTCCGACCTGCCCGCGATCGACATCTCGTTGGCAAGCATGACCTTGGCGATCGTGGTCTTGTTGTTGTCGGCGTGGGCGCGCAGCTCTTTCATCGTCGCGAACGGGTACTTCGGCGGGTTCTTCTTCGGCGGCGTGTACCCGTTCCACTCGATGAATCCGCCGCCCACTGAGTAGTACTCCTGCTCGAGCAGCACATCGTTGCCGCCGAGGAGCTTGACGGTCATCGTGTTCGGGTGCTTGAAGTCGCCCTTCGTCGCGTCGTAGATGACGTCCTTGAGGCTCACATCGATTGACTTGTCGCCAAGCTTCACCGGGAACACCTGATCAGGCTTGTCTCGCAAGCCGTCCAGAAATTTCGGATCGACCGTTGCCGGTTCTTTGCCGACGAGCCCTGCGAGCGCGGCTCGTTCCGTGCCGTGTCCCTTGCCCGTAGCGCTCAGGCTTCCGAACAAGTTCACCTGAAGCTTCGTCGCCTTGGCGAGTTTGTCGGCCGGCAGTTTGGCGGCTTGCTGGTAGAAATCGTAGGTAATGCGCATCGGACCAATCGTGTGCGAACTGGAAGGCCCAGGGCCCACCTTGTAGAACTCGTCCGCGGTCGTCAACACCGGCCCCTTTGCCTTCATCACCACGTTCAGGTCGGCAGCCAACGGGACAGCGGGCGCACCGGCCGCCGGTGCGGATGCGGCTGCTGGGGGAGGAGCGGTTTTTTCGGTCTCCGATCGCGTGCAGCCGTTCATCACCGCAGCCGCCGAGATCACGGCGCCGCGCATGATGAACTTCCGGCGATCGACGCCGGTCGGAATCTCCGATGGCACCAGCGCCGAACGATCGAGCGGATCACGGTCATCGTCTCTCACGTCTTCTCTGTCGGACATGTGCTTCTCCAGCTCTTTTTCCGGTCAGGACATGACCGCTCGCGCGTTGTGCTGACCGCGATCGAGCGGCCGGTTCGCTGACCGGTTGTTTCAGTCTCTCGTTTCTCTATCCGGGAACCGCCCAGAGCACGTAAATGACGACGGCGGTCACGCCAATCTTACCGAGTCCGGGGGCCATCCTGCCGCCGGATCCTGGATATCGAGAAATCAGGCAGTCACCGCCAGAGGACTTGCCGCGAACTCATGCAAGGCGAAGGCCTGACGAGCGCAGCTACCAAAAAAGAAACGCAGTCCTTTCGCGGCAGTACGTTGCGAGCGGTCGCGTCCTCGGCCAAGTTTTCGCGAGGCAGCGTTCACCCACGATATATGTCGTGTGTGCCGGATGGTTCGAAGGCCTCAACCGTGAAGAATCAGGTCGATCGGCTAATTTCGCGGCAGGCCCTAAGGGTACTTCGGCACGCACCGACGAGCACCGCCGGCGGGGTCGTTCCGATACTGAACGTGGCAGTTCAGACAGGCTTCGATGAGGTCGTCGGTGAGCTGCGCGACCTTCGCTTGATTCTTCTCTCGCGCCGCCTGTAGGACCTTCCGAGCCACATCCCGCAGCCCCTGCGCCCACGTCGGAAAGTCCTTCCGGGCGAGCGGCACAGGCTGACCGTTCGAGCACAGACGGCCGGGTTTCGTGATGAGGTCCGGCGCTTCCGCGAGGGCGATGGCCGCCTGCTGGACGACGTCCCACCCTGTATACAGGTTCGCGAAGGTCGCCAGCGCTCCCCCACCGGCCGGTCCCATCTTCTTCTCGACGCCGGGGTCGTTCGTCTGCACGTCAAAGATGATGTTCGAGTTCGGGAACATGATCGCGCGCATGAGTTCGGCCAGGCTTCCCTCCGGCTTCCCGGGACCCGGCGCGGCGGATTGCGCTGACGGCAGGCGTCGGGCCGGCGTTTGCGCGGCAACGGGCGCCAGCAGCAGGAGCAGGAGCGAAAGGCCGATGGTCAAGAGCCGCACGTGTTCACCTCCAGCAACAGGCAGCGTTTCAGTCCGGGGTCGACGGCCGCTTCACACATTTCGCAACGGACTCCACTATAATCCGCCCTCGCAGCCTTCTGCATGGAAAGGGACAATCACATGAAGCACATCCTTCTGGTTCTCAGCAATGCCGTTCAAGGTGGCGACGACGCCTTCAACACGTGGTACACCGGCACCCATCTGCCGGACGTGCTCAAGGTGCACGGTTTCAGCGCGGCACAGCGCTTCCGCATCTCCGACACGCAGATGAGCGACAGCGCGACGCCTTACAAGTACCTTGCGATCTACGAGGTCGACGAGGAGAAGCTCCCGGCCGTCAAGGACGCGCTCGCCTCCACCGCGGGAACAGACGCGATGTACATCGACCCCGCCCTCGACACGAACGCGACGATCGCCTACTTCTACACCCCGATCACTGGGATGGTGCAGGCCCCGGCGAACAAGCGCGCCGCACAACCTGTCACGGCCTGACGCGCGGACCGACTTCGCCGGCAAGACCGCCGTTGTCAGCTGGGTTTGTCCGCCTGTTTCCGCTTGCGGCCGGCCACTAGTGTCAGATAGTGTGTCAGATGGTGTGTCAACAGTTTTGAGTTCAAATGTGTCGAATTCGCGGACGAACTCTCGTACCGGCGTTTTCGCGCGGAGCCGAGCAAATGCGTGGAGGCAAAGGGCGTCACATCTTGTGACAGACAGGAGCAGTCAGATGCGTGTTGGGTATCGTGGATCGATCGGCGCGGCGTTACTCATCCTTGCCGTTCTGACGCTATCCCCGCGATTAGTGGCGCAGCAGGCCAAAGCCGCCTCGCAGGCGGGCTCGCCCTGGACCGCCAAGACACCATGGGGCGATCCGGATTTGCAGGGGATCTGGAACACTCAGACAAAGACACCATTTCAGCGTCCGCGCCCTGGCGAGAAGCCGCCGGAAAACGAGGAGGAGGGTCCTCCGTTGGGGGCGCCCGGCAATACCCCGGTCTTGAAAGATACGCTCGGCCAGCCGACCAACGAACGCCAAACCGGCAACGGTCCGGAGCACTGGTATGAGTACAGTACGGCCGTCCCCACGGGTCAAGCGTCCCTGGTGATCGATCCAGCAGACGGGCGAATCCCGCCGATGACACCGGACGCCCAGAAGAAGCGTAAGGAATTCGACTTATCCATGGCCGGTGTTCCGAAAGATGAGCCCAGACCAGGCGGATGGCTCGAGACGGCGGACCCATGGCTGCGATGCATTACTCGCGGGGTGCCCGGCATGTTTCACCCGACCGGGTACAACCTGAACTTTCTCATCACACAAGGCCCCGGTTGGGTGGCGATTCTCTCGGAAATGATTCACGAGACCCGAATCATTCCCCTCGATGGGCGCCCGGCGCTGCCCTCGAATGTCCGCCAGTGGCTTGGTGATTCCCGAGGCCATTGGGAGGGCGACACGCTGGTCGTCGAAACGACCAACATCGATCCCCGGATGCACGGGCTCTGGCAGGAGCGCGACTGGTACGGCACGCCCAACGCGCGCATCACCGAGCGGTTCAAGCGCGTGGACGCGAACACCATCGACTTCCGGTACACCATCGACGATCCGACACAGTACACCCGACCCTGGACCGTCGCGATCCCAATGAGAACGAACAACGCTCCCGACAGAATCTTCGAATATGCGTGCCACGAGGGCAACAACAGCCTGACGAACGTCCTCAGCGGAGCCCGCGCCCGCGACAAAGCCGCGGCAGCCGAGAAAGCGGCCGCCGCTGGAAAAGCGGCAGGTGCCAAGACCACGAGCGACCGCCGCTGAGTATCGGATCGTCTCCCGAACGACACGCGCGTTGGCCATCGCCGGCGCCACACTGTACTGCCTTGGTGTCGTCGTGCTGGCGTCTCTGTGGTCGTTCGCGCCGAGCGCGCACTGGTCGATCGCGCTCTCGAACGTCTTCGCGGCGGGCTTCTTTCTCCCGCTGCTGCTGCTCGTGCCCGCCGCGCTGCTGCTTCGCTCCCGCTGGATGTATCTGGTCACGACGTTGCCGTTCGTTGTCTTCTTGGCGCTCTTCGGCGCGCGCTTCGTCCCGCGCCCCGGCCCCGCGATGGCGGGAGGAACGATGCTGCGCGTGGTGACATTCAACCAGCTGGTCTACAGCACGAGCATGGACGACCAACTCGCGGCGATCCGCGCGCAACACGCCGACGTGGTCGCGCTGCAGGAACTGGCGCCGCCGGTTGCGGAGGCCATCCAGCGCGATCTGAAGACCATCTACCCCTACCAGATCCTCAGCCCCTCGACGAGCGTTGCTGGCGTCGGTCTGCTGAGCCGCTACCCGCTCGAACCGGCGGATGGTATGGAGGGCGCTCCGGGACAGTGGGCCCTCTTGCGCGTGGCCGGACAGAAGATCACGGTCGCCAACGTACATCTCCACTTCTCGGGTATTTCGCGCATCCGCTCGCAGCGGTTCGGTTCGTTGTCGTACTTTCGCATGTACGACACCAGCGGGCGCCTGCACCAGGCCAACGCGCTGCGGCAGGCCGCGCGAAAAGTCAGCGGCGGGCTGATCATGATGGGGGACTTCAACACCGGCGACCGCGAACCGGGCTATGCCGTCCTGGCTTCAGAGCTGCACGACGCCTTCGGCGAGACAGGCAGGGGGTTCGGGTTCACGTTCCCCAACCACAAGCGCATGGGACCAATTACCATCCCCATCCCGCTCGTCCGCATCGATTATGTCTGGACCAGGGGCTCGGTCGCCCCAGTCGCCACGCACGTGAACTGCGCCGACGGCGGCTCTGATCACTGTATGGTTGTCGCGGATCTCCACATTGAGAATTGAATATCTTCAGCCCAACGTTGCTGTGACGTCCCGATTCGCCTAACAGTGAACGACAGCGATGACTTCTCGAGCATCGCTGTCGTCGCGACTTGCCCTGTCACCGGCGTCTCATCTTTGACGGACTGGTTTTGCACCGTGTCCTAACGGTATCCGATACAACTCTTCCATACTGCGGACGTTGTCGATCGGTTGGTTCGCGTTCTTGCTGAATCCACGGGGCGGACTGAGGTTTTGCGCAGTTGTGGCGCTATGATACCGAACGCGACGAATCGCGCTCGCGCCGCGCGAGAGGAGACGCTTTTCATGGTTCGACTTCAAACCGCCATCGTCGGGATTGCCGTGCTGGCCGTCGTGTTCATGTCGGGCTACGCGGCCGGACAGCGCCAGCCGCCCACCCAGACCGTGGGGCAGAGTGAAGAGCTGCTGCGATCGCTGGATTTGTCAAAGGAGCTCGACTCCACGGCGGGCCGCCCGCTGCGCATGCGCAAGATCACGCTTCAGCCCCGCGGCGTACTGGGCGTTCACAACCACGTCGATCGCCCCGCAATCACGTATCTGCTGCAGGGTCAGATGACGTACCATCAGGAAGGGAAGCCCGATCTCGTCGCGAATCCTGGCGACGGCTTCGCGGAAGGACGAGCGACGACGCATTGGGCAGAGAGCACGGGGAAAGTGCCTGCGGTGTGGATCGCAGTGGACATTCCGAAGCCCTGAGTGGGCCTGCGATTGTTCAGAACCCTCTTCAACCCAGCCGGTAGAGGCGGGTCAATTACGCTTCTTTCACGGCGGTGGCGGTTTCTGTGCCTGCACATGGCGGCACCCTGACATCTTCCCCATGTTTTCGCTGGCACGCCGAGTGCACTGTGGGCCTCGCCATGGCCGAAAGACAACGGGTGATCGTGGCCCTGCCGGACCTGAACGAGGGTGCGACCGTTGCCGACTGGTTGTCGCAGGAAGGCCTCGACCCCGTCCGAGTCTGCACCACGCGCACAGCCGTGGAGGAGATGCTCGCCGGCCCGTTCGACCTGCTGATTGCCGACTTCGAGTTTGCTTACCGTGACAGTCTCTACACCAAGGCGCGGGCGCGCCATCCGCTGACGCCGGCGGTGGTGATCGGCGAGGCCGACACGGCTCCACCCAACGAGACCGCAAGCGCGCAAACGATGTGCCTTGCGCGCCCCTTCGAGCGGGCGATGCTGCTCTGCTACGTGACGATGGCGCTGCTCGACGGCCGGCCGATGCAGCGCTCGCCGCGCAAGCCGGCTCCGCGGGTCGACGCGTTCGTCAACGGCGTACCGGCGCGGATTCTCGACGTCAGCAACGAAGGCATGCGGCTGGAAGTGCCAGACGCGCGCGCCCAGGCTCTGCCTGCGTTCTTCAACGTCCGCGTGCCGCACCGTGGCGTGTCGGTGACCGCGCAACGCGTGTGGACGCAGCCCTCGCCCAGAGGGTCGATGATGTACTGCGGCAGCGTCCTGGCACAGAACCGATTGGAGGCCGAGCAGGCCTGGCGATCGTTTGTCGACTCGCTGTCTGTCGGCTAGCCTGACGTCCAGCCGAATAACCAACATCCCAGCGTCCCGGCTGAGTTCCTGACGCGGAATTCCATCCCCTCTGACACATTCGTATTTTGAAACGTATCCAAGAACTACAGAACATTCAGCTTCGGATCTAACGTAGCTTTTGCCCCTCGTGCGCGTCGGCGTCCGCTTCGTCGATGATATTTGACAATCGCTCATGCCAACGTTATAAGGCACTGCCACAAAAGGCGGCTCTTACAATCCCGGAAATCTCGTCGGCTTTCCGCAGCAGCCGCGGCAATGCCACATGTGGCCCCGCAGTGCCGCGAACAATGAAGGTGAGGGGTGGATATGAGAGCGATGTCGCTTTTGTTTGTGATCATGCTTTGGTGCGGCTCAAGCTTTGCTCAGCAATCGGTCATGTTGGAGGATCTGACCACAACTGAAATACAGGCGGCAATCGCGAAAGGCAAGACGACGGCTTTTCTGTACGTCGGAGGGGTACATGAAAATCAGATAACTCCTGAGGGTAGCGCCGAGGACGCGGTTGCCACCGGCAAGCACAACTTCGTGGGTAACTATATCGCCCGCCGTGTCGCCGAAGATCTGGGGAACGCTTTGGCCGTGATGTTTCCCCACTCGCCGCAGGGCGATCCGGTCAAGAAAACGGTTCACATGCGTTTTGCGGGGACAATGACTCTCACGGATGAGACATTTGAACGCGCGTGCCGCGACATTGCCATGAGCCTCATTGCTGCAGGATTCAAGAACGTGTTTATCGCTGGCGATCATGGTCTTACGGGTCAGAACCTGATGAAGAAAGTGGCTGCTGAGCTCGATAGTGAGTGGTCGTCGAAGGGCGTGCACGTATCATTCATCCCCGTCTACGACGAAGCGAAGATTCAAATGCGAGAGTACCTGACGAAGTTAAATGTACCGGACAAACGTCAAGTTCCGCTGGAAGATGCTGCGGAAGTGCTTGCGGTCAATAAAGAAAACCGATGGGTTCGAAAGGAAAAGCTCCCGCCAGAAATTGCGAAACTGGCGTCGCCGGAAGTGGGTAAGGTGCTTGTGGATCAGAAAATCAACATTGCGGTGAAGTATATTCGCAGTCATGTCGCAAATACGGTGGGTGACACTAAACGCTGACAGAGTGTCCGAGAACAGTTGACTGGTTCTCATCGTACCTCCATTGTCATCCGCGCGACATGGACGTGGTGCGGCGTGGCTTCGGCTCGGTGGTTCGCCTGTTCCGCGCTTCGACCGTAGTCCGTCACGGCAGCCCAGGGCACACTGATCGGAGGCTGCGCTAAGATCAGCGCAGTCCGATGACTCAGGTGCAGTGGAAGAGCCTGTACGCCCGGCGCGCGCAGTCCCTGCGCAGCTCCGCGATCCGCGATCTTCAAGAGATCGTCCGCCAGCCTGGAATGATCTCATTCGCAGGCGGGATGCCGGCTGACGAGCTCTTCCCGATTGACGAACTTCGCCAGGCCTGCGAACGCATCCTGCGCGACTCAGGAGCGCAGGCGCTTCAGGTACGGCTCGACCGGAGGCGTGCCGGCCCTGCGCGAGGCCATTGCCAGCCGTTGCAGCCGCAAGGATCCCGGCGTCACAGCCGAGAACGTGCTCGTCACGACGGGCTCGCAGCAGGCCCTCGATCTCATCGGACGCGTATTCATCGACGCCGGGGACACCGTCGTAGTCGAGCGTCCGACGTACGTGGGTGCGCTCCAGGCCTGGAACACGTGCTCCGCCCGATACCACTCCGTCGAACTCGACGGCGACGGCATGCGGATTGACCCGCTCGAGTCTGCGACGGCACGTGCGGCCAAGTTCATCTACACGATTCCCACCTTCCACAATCCGACCGGGGCGGTCATGTCGGGCGAACGCAGGCGCGGGCTCGTGCACCTGGCTTCGTGGCTGGGCGTGCCGATTGTCGAGGACGATCCTTACGGCGCGCTGCGGTACGACGGCGAGGTCGTCGAGTCCCTGTTTGTGACCGACAGGCAGGAGCGGCGCGCAGCCGGCGATCGGGCTGGCAACGTTTTGTATCTTGGGACGTTCTCGAAGCTGCTCGCACCTGGCCTGCGCGTCGGCTGGGTGGTTGGCCCTGCCGAAGTGATCGCGCAGCTCGGCCAGGCAAAGCAAAGCGCTGATCTGCACACAAGCGCGTTTGCTCAATTGCTCGCCCTCGAAATGCTGAAGACGGGCTTTCTCGATGATCACGTCGTTCGGCTGCGGCGGGAGTACACGGTCCGCCGCGACGCGATGCTCGCGGCCATGTCGGCGTCGTTCCCCGCCAGTGTCAATTGGACGCGGCCTTCTGGCGGTCTGTACGTCTGGGCCACGCTGCCAGACCACGTAGACGCGGCTGACGTCCTCCAGTATGCCCTTTCGAAGAAGGTGGCGTTCGTGCCAGGGGCGTCGTTCTTTCCGGAGGGCGGAGGCGCGGCGTCGATGCGCCTCAACTTTACACATGCGTCGCCGGACCTGATACGAGAGGGCATCTCGCGCCTCGGACAAGTCATCGGCGACATGGTGCACCGCGCACGACCTGTGATGGCTCACGCCGCACCGGCCGCAACCCGGCGAGGCACGGGGGCCGACGCGATCGCTGCCACGCTGGCGGCACTGGGCGTCCGGCATGTCTTCGGGGTCGGCGGGGCCAACATCGAGGATCTGTACCTCGCAGTGCAAAAGCGACGGCCCGAGATGATGGCGGTCCTCGACAAGCACGAGCACTCGGCGGGAACAGCCGCAGATGCCTACGCGCGCGTCAGCCGATCGCTCGGCGTCGTCATGACCACATCCGGCGGCGGGGCCGCAAATCTGGTGTCGGCTCTCGCCGAGTCACGCGCGTCCTATGTGCCCGTCCTCGCGATCGTCGGCGAGCCACCCATCCCGCTTCAGGGACGCGGAGCCTTTCAGGACACGTCCGGTCTTGGTCGATCCGTCGATGTCCGCAGAGTCTTCGCCGGGGTATCGGTGTGGTGTGAGCGCGCCCGGAGCGCCGCCGACCTGCCGGTGCTCGTCGAGGCAGCGACTCGGGCCGCGTTGCAGCACAGCGCTCCGGCGGTCCTCCTCGTGGCCAAGGACCTGCAGCAGGCAACTGTCGACTTCGCTGCCGATCGACAGACTGACCTGCGGGTGCAACCGCCGTCCGCCCCAGAGCCTGAGGCGCTGCACCAGGCGTCGGACCTGCTCCGCAACGCATCGGTTGTCGTCATCGCAGGGGACGAAGTCGCCAGGGCGGGCGTGCAGGACGACCTTCGCACGCTGGCGGTAGCACTCAACGCCCGCGTAGCCGTGACGCCAGATGCCAGGGACGCGTTCGACAACCTGGATCCCCTCTTTTCGGGTGTCGCTGGCGCCATGGGCCACGAAGACGCAGCTCGAGCGATCGCTGGCGCCGACGTGTACCTGCTCGTCGGCACGCGTCTCCCCCTGGTCGCCCGCCAGGGACATGAAGCGTTTCTGGAAGCCAAGCCTGTCATCTCGATCGCACGCGAGGCGCCATTCGTCGTGTCCCGGCGGGCCATTCACCTGACCGGCAGCCTCGGCCACGTCCTGCGAGCGCTGAGATCTGAGCTGGTCGACGCCGCGCGCCGGACTGTGGCGCCGACTGCTCCACCAGCGAGGGAATCGTCTCAGGTTGCGACATCGTTCGGGTCCGAAGGGATCTTGCAGGCCATCGAGCGAGCGACCCCCGAGGACGGAGTCGTGCTGATCGACGCCGGCAACACAGGCGCTCACGCGGTGCACTACCTGCGTTCGCCTCGCCACGGACATTGGCTGGTGGCGATGGGCATGGCCGGCATGGGATACACCTTCGGGGCAGCGATCGGCGCCGCCTTCTCCTCCGGCCGGCGGACGCTGGTCCTGGCAGGCGATGGGGCCTTCTTCATGCACGGGCTCGAGATTCATACGGCGGTTCAGCACCAGCTGCCGATCACGTACGTCATCTTCAACAACAAGGCTCACGGCATGTGTCTGGTGCGCGAACGCCTGCTGCTCGGTCAGGAAAGCGGTTACAACGTGTTCAGGGACTCGCAGATCGGTAAGGGGCTAGCGGCGATCTTTCCAGGGCTCCGAGCATCAGACTGCACCTCCTTGCAGGAGCTCGAGCAGGCGCTGGCGTCTGCGGGCGATGGCCCCGTCGTCATCTGCGCGGAGCTTCCCGGAATCGAGATTCCGCCCTTCGTGGCATTCAAGGCAGCGCTCGCGGCGCGCACGACGGCTGAGAGAGGGGCGCCTCGAACATGAAGACCTGCGATGCCGGCGCACTGGAGGGAGTACCGGGACTGATTCGGTGCGAGGAGTACAACCGGGAAGCGCTCGCCGAGCATCTCACCGAAATGACCCACACCGTGTATCCGCACGACCAGGTCTACGGCAAGTACTGCACTGTGCACGAGCACATCGACTGCCCTCCTTGCGATGTGTTCGCCTACATGCAGAATCCCTACAGTCTGCTGGAGTGGACCTACAGCGTTCGCCGGCTGCGACCGGCGGGCGCGGATGGCCTTCTGGTGGGCGAGGACGGCGAACGCACGCCCATCTACTGCCGCACCGTCGCAAACGCGAACGCGCTGACCGTGGACTACTTCTGCGCCTGGGATCAGGGCGACGAACTCTGGATGGTCTACCTCAATCGCATCGTCCCGGCCGAGCTGGCGCTCAAACGTCCGGGCTCGGTCGTCATCTGGAGCAACTGCCACCATCCGTACTACGCGAAGAACCCGTTTCCGCAGTTGTCGGCCGACAAGAAACGCACGTGGGTTGGTGAGCTGTGGCCGCTCTTCTACGCGGGCCACACGATCGAGTTGAGGAACCTGAAGGCCATCCTGGAGCATCGCCATCGTCACGGGCTGCCGATCGGGCCCGCGCTCATGGACGTTGAGGACACAAGAGCGTGAACCCGGTCAGCCTGGTCGGCGCCGCCAGCTACCTGCCTGAACGCGTGGTCGTCAACGACTACTTCGCGGAGGGCACCGCCGCGCGCCGGGGCATGTTCACGGCGCCAACGACCCGGCGCCATGTCACCCCGGACGACACGCCGACGACGATGATCGAGCGCGCGACGTCGCGGCTCGTCGACAAACTCAACCTGGACCCGGCCAAGGACTTCGACATCGTCTTCACGAACGTCACCATTCCGGATCAGCCTTTCACCGGCTGCGGCGCCGAAGTGGCATACCGGATTGGCAGCCGCGCTCGGTGGGTCGTGGACCTCCACAACTCGGGCTGCGTCGCGTTCATCTATATGCTGGAGCTGGCGCGTATTCTGATGGAGCAGACGGACGCGCGTGGCGCGCTGCTCTGCAACGTTCAGAATGCGGCCGGGCGCATCTTCTCTCAACCGGAGGTGCGGCTCACGTCGCAGGCCCCCGTCCCGGGAGATGGCTGCGGTGTCGGCTATGTCGCCGCGAGCGACATCTCACCAGTTCTGTCGGTCCTGCATCGCACGCACGGGGAATTCGCGAGCGACATGGTGGTGAGCGCCGACGATGGCCGGCGCTACTGGGAGCCTGGGATGTCGCCCTTCAAGGTGGCATTCACCGAGGAACGCGTGGCGTCGATCATCACCAGAGGGAATCGGCTCGTTCCGGAAGTCGTCGCGGAAGGATGCGTTGCGGCCGGCGTGCAGCCACGAGACATCGATCTCCTGATCACCAACCAGCCCAATCCCATCTTTCTGAGGAACTGGCGCGAGGCGCTCGAGCTGCCGCCCGAGGCGCATCACGACACCTACGACAAGTACGGGAACCTCTTCGGCGCGGCGATTCCCATCAACCTGGAAGACGCCCTCGACCACGGCAAGCTGTCGCCGGGCGATCTGCTGGCGCTCGGCGGGTTCTCGCACGCCGGCGACTACTCCGCGGCCGCACTCATTCGGTGGGGGCGATAGCCTGCACCAACGCGTGGCTTGCCGACCGAAGTTCGCGTCTCTGGCACGCGTGAGCGAAGGTCGGTGAGCCAAACGTTCGCCAGTTGGAACCAGGTTGCTGGTTGGCTACGCCGTTTGGAGGACTGAGATCGGCTGCTTGAGAATGCCGGCCAGAAGTGCACCGCCCCTGACATCAGATTAGATCGGGACAATCTGAACAAGGCCGGCGAGGCCGCTGAAGTCGTCCGGGTTCCGAATGTAGAGTGGCAGACCAGCCGCGACAGCCGTCGCCGCGATCAAGAGATCGACTGCCCGACGGCCGCGTGCCTTACGTCGACATCCTTCCGGAAGCGCGCGCGGGCGATGCGAGGCGCTCCGGTGAAGGCGGTGGCAGTCGGACTCATCGCGGCCGGATTTCGCGCGGTCAGCGCGATGCCTTCGTCCGAGTCGTTCGCGTGGGTGCGTCTTTGCGAGGGCGTCCGCCGAGCCGGCCATTGGCACGCGAGGCACGCGCCTTCGCGTCGCTGCGCTTCGCGCCCACCAGCGCGGCAACGCCAACGACGCTGATTCGCGTCTTCCCTCTGATCGGAGACGCGTGCGACGCGGACTCGTGCGTCTGGCCGACTGGCCGGGTGCGCGTTCAGGTAATCCGTCAGCACCGCGCGGATGGCGCGTTCGGCCTTCGCGTGCGAATCGGCCGCGGCATATACGGGCAGCCCCGGCACGTAGGCGCTCACGGCGCCGCTCTCTTCGGTTTCGAGGACGATCGGGTAGAGCATTGTCATTCGACACCCGCCTCGCGCAGGATGCGATTGCCGAGCCGCCCGGCATCTTTCTTCGTGTGAACCGCCACCCACACTTCCTTGCCGGTCGTGGGGTGCTTCAGCAGCAGGTGGCTGCCTTTCCCTGACCGGACCTCGACGAACCCCGCAGCCTTCAGCTTGCGGATCACCTCGGCCCACGTCACCCTGCAGATCGTAAACCTACCGCTAGGTTTCGTCAATGTGCTGATCGAGTGCTCGGAACCGACGGGTTCGATTCCTATCTGCGATAGCGGCCGACACCCCCCACACGTGCTTGATAGTGTTGGAAAAGTGGAATGGTGAGCCAAATGTTCACGAGTTGGAACCGGATCGCGCCGTGGCGGCGCCGGCTCGATCAACTGCGGGCGCCCGCGACCGGCCCTCGCGGTTGCTATTCCAAGCCGAGAACCTGAACCCGTCCGTATTGTCGGAAATGATGGTCGAAGGTGAAGGCTCGCAGGACGTGGCGCGCGTCCAGGACCGCGAACGAGATGGCATCGCACAGGGTCCAGTCCTTGTCGGTGTGTCGAGCCAGGATGTCCTTGGCGTTGTGCTCTTCCGCAGGGAGTACGGGCACGACCGGCAGGCCCGCTGTCAGCAGCCATTGACGGGCAATCGTTCTGCCGAGCTTCCTGACCAGCAACGCGTGAGCCTCGGCTTCGACATAGTTGGTGATGAAGCTCGGACGCTTTTCCGACGCGATCGTGCGGGCCACGGAGACCGCGCGTGCGTGGTCCGCGCGTCTGCGTCAAGCAAAGCGAGCATGGCGCTCGAATCCCAGAGAACGGCGCGGGTCACCGATCGAGAATGGCGTGCTTGTCGCGGGCGCCAGGCGTCCGGCCCCCGCCCCGCCCGGCGCCGACGAGACGAAAGATCGGGTGGTCGTCAGAAAACGCAGACAGCTCAGCGGTTCGGCGCCGCCGTGTTCGGGTGCGGACCGCGGTCGCTTGGACGAGACGCCGTCCCCCTCGCCGTACGCTCCGCAGCTCGCCCCGCTGAATCAGGCGCCAGACGGTCGAGCGTGACACGCCCAGCGCTCGCCCGGCCTCCTCCACGGTGATCAATCCCTCAGCCACGCCCACATCGTCTCACGACCATCTCATTGTCTCATCGTCTCATCCTTCGCCCGTGGCGACCCTGGTCACCTCTATTTGTTCATTGCAATCGTGTAGTCGTACCAGTCGACGATCTTGCCGTCCTTGACGTAGAAGACCCCGACGCCGTGCCACGACCTGAACTCGCCGCTGGTGATATGGTCGATACGCTCGTTGACGACCATTGGACCCTTGGCGAAGGTCTCGAGCACGTCCCAGCGACCGGCACGGCCGATGAAGGACCTGATGCGGGCCGTGACCTGCTCACGCCCCTTGATTGGTTCGGCCGTCTCGATTGGACGATAGGTGACGTTTTCGGCCAGCGGCGCGAGGGCTTTCGCCAGGTCGCGCTCGCCAAACGCCGCACAAAAGGCGTTGACGATCTGCACGTTGGCTTTCTCAGCCACCGACCACTCCGCGGCCTCGGCCCGCCTGGTCAAACCCGACGCAAGCACAAGGCCCAGGCCCGCCGCCCCCGTCGTGACGAACGCACGACGACTCGCCGCATTCCGTGTCTTCACCATCGTGCCCCCTCCAGTCTGAGCGACCATTGTCCACCGCGGAGTGTTCGTCGAACACATGCTGCCGAAGCCCTTCCCCCTTCGACAGCATTGCGTTGATTCTGCGACTGTTTGCTTTTTTACGGTCGCAGCGATCATATGGAGGTGGCGAATACGCGTCAATCCGTTTTGCGATTCATGACCGGTCACATGTGATGTGACTCGTGGTAAAAAGCGCACAGCCCGTGGCGCTGGGCGAAGGTTGCTGACAACGCAGTGAGGGCCTTCGCGTCAAAGGCGCTTGACGTGAATGAGCAGAACAATCATGCGCGAGGTCACGCGCGGCAAAGGGGGTAAGGCGTTTGCCGGCGTGCGTGTTTGGCGAAGATTTCCACGGCCTGTGGTGCCGCGTCCGATGACTGCTTTGCATCTAGGCAAGCCGGGGAAACCTACAACTACTACAGGAGGACAAGTTGATGCGCTTACAGGGAAAGATCGCTGTGATCACGGGCGCCGCTTCTGGCATGGGACGCGCGATGGCCGAGCGTTTTGCCGCCGAGGGCGCGTCTGTCGTGGCTGCCGACTGGAATGCTCAACGTCTGGATGAGGTCGTCAAGCACGTACAATCTAGAGGCGGGATCATCACCGGCTCGCAGGGCAACATCGCTGATCAGGCCACGGCGGAAGGTTTGATCGCGCTTGCCGTCAACACGTATGGCCGGATTGACATCCTGTGCAACAACGCCGGAGTGATGGACTTTTTCGCGGGCGTTGCCGAACTGACGGATGACGTGTGGCGCCGAGTGCTGGGCATCAACCTGGATGCGCCGATGTTCGCCACGCGCAAAGCCGTGCAGCACATGGTCAGGCAGGGCGGCGGCTCGATCATCAACACTGCTTCGATGGCCGGCACGAGCGGCGCATCCGCCGGTGTGGCTTATACCGTTTCAAAGCATGGGTTGGTCGGCCTCACCCGCAGCACGGCATGGATGTATGGCCCACAAGGCGTGCGTTGCAACGCGATCTGCCCAGGCGCGACCAAGACCAACATCGCCGAGAGCATGGACCCGGCCAAGCTCGATCAAGCCGGATTCGCCCGCGCGAGCGTGTTCAACGACATCGTGCCCGGCATGCTCGAATCCGAGGATATCGCTGCGCTGGCGCTCTTCCTCGCGTCCGATGAATCGCGCCACATCAACGGCGCAATCATGCCGGCGGATGCGGGCTGGCGGGCCGTGTAGCATGGTTGGTGAACATCGGAATCCGGTACGCATAGGACCACCTGTGCTTGCCTGAACCGACCTCGATTGGTTCCACACACTCGAAGCCAGACGATAGGAAACCTTAGCGACTCGGACCGGAGATTCGGCTGATGCAGGAAGAAGTTTGCGACGTGGCCGTCATCGGGGCAGGCCTCGGTGGTATCTACGCCTCCCACCGCTTTCGCGACCAAGGGTTGTCCGTCATCGGGCTCGAGGGTGCCTCCGGCTTCGGCGGCGTGTGGTACCACAACGGCTACCCAGGGTCGAGAGTGGACACCGACAGTGTCGACTACTGCTACATGTTCTCGAAGGAGATCTTCGAGAAATGGCGCTGGCGCGAGCGCTACGCGGCGCAGCCGGAGCTGCTCGAGTACCTGAACTGGGTGGTCGACCAGTTGGACGTCGCGGGCTTGTTCCGCTTCAATGTCTGGTTGCGGGAGGCGCGCTGGTCGAGCGAGGACAACCGCTGGCATCTGATGACGGACCGGGGCAACCGCATCGCCTGCTGGTTCCTCGTGATGTGCACTGGCAACCTGTCGGAGCCGAAGCCACTGAAGTTCCCCGGGCTCGATCGGTTCAAGGGAGAGCGGGTGCAGACCAATCGGTGGCCCCAGCGAGAGGTGCCCTTGGCGGGCCGGCGGGTCGCGATCGTCGGCACTGGATCGTCGGGCGTACAGGCTGTACCGGTGGTGGCCGAGGTAGCGAAGCACCTGTACGTCTTCCAGCGCACCCCCCACTACGCGGTGCCGGCCCGGAATGGGCCGCCCGAGCCGGGATTGCAGGACACGATTGCCCGGGATCTCGCGGCCCGGAGGGAAGAGGCCTTGGCTCAGCCGACGTTGCCCCGCGGCCTCGACAAGCCCCAGCCACTGAGCGCCTATACGCCGGAGGAGCAGCGGGAGATGCTCGAGCGCCAGTGGGCATACGGCGGGCACGGGATGTCGTACCTCTTCTCCGACATCGGAACGAGCTGGGCCACGAACGACGTAGTGGCCGAGTTTGTGAGGGAAAAGATCCGCCAGACCGTGAGGGACCCGGTGTTGGCACAGAAGCTCTGCCCCAGCTACCCGATCGGCACGCGTCGGCTCTGTCTCGACACCGGCTACTACGAGACGTTCAACCGCGACAACGTCACGCTCGTCGACATGCGGGAGACCCCTATCGAAGAGATCACCGAGATGGGCGTTCGCACCACCGATCACCACTACGAGGTAGACCTGCTGATCTTCGCTCTCGGCTTCAAGCCCTTCCTCGGAGCCATCGACAGCGCCGGAGTCCGCAACGAACAAGGGCTGTCACCGCGCAACGTCTGGGCTCGAGGTCCGCATACCGTCTTCGGGCTCATGACGCCGGGATTCCCCAACTTCTTCCACCCGACCAATGCCGGGAGTCCGTCGGTGCTCGGGCCGCTCTTCCTGCAGAACGAGTTCCACGCCGACTGGATCGCCGACTGCATCGCGTACATGCAACGCTCGGGCTACACCACCGTCGAGGCCACCGAGGAGGGGGCCAACGAGTGGGGTCGCAAAACCGCGGCCTGGGCGGAGCACATGCTCCGCCGACAAGTAGACAACTACATGGTCCACGTAAACGCGGACGACGGATCCCGCGTCTTCCAGCCTTGGGCGGCCGGCATGGCCACGTACGTGCCGGAGGTCCGCGCCATCACGGCCCGGACACTACGAGGGCTTTGTGTTCTCCTGAGTCGCGGCCCGATTCAGCCGTGCTTGGGAGGGAGTCCACCCAGGTCGGAATCTCACCCAGCGCTCTACAACTTCGGATTCCATCATTCTGGTCCAACGAATCTTGACTGGCTAACGCCTCGGCTCTCGCGGAGCTGCGACGAGGACTGAAAAACGAAAACAGCGCCGGCCACCGAAAGAATTTGGCCGGGGCTTCTATCTTGGGGGGACTCGCCGACTGTTTACGGCGGACTTCGATGAGCGTGGCGTCGCGGCTCAGGCCCGACGCTGGCTCGGGACGCGCTGCACCCACCGGTACGGCTTCGTGGAGTTCTTCCAGAACACTTTCTCCACTGCGGTCTGGCTCTTGCTCGAGACGTACGCGCGCGCAACACCGATGACGTTGGGATACGAGTTGTACTCGACGGTCTCGCTCTGCGGCCAGTCGCTGCCGAACATGATGCGATCCTCGCCGAAGATCGACCAGAGCTCGTCGAGCCACTCTTTGTACATGTTCAAGTCGGTCGAGACTCTTCCATCGGACGCGCGAACCACTTCGGACAGCTTGATGTACACCTGTGGCCGCTTGCCGAGCTCCTTCAGGTGGCCGACGTACTTCTCCATCGCCGCCCGATCCGAGTACTCCTTGACCCGATACGTCACGCCCGGCAGGTGATCCATCACTAGGCGCAGCAATGGCACCTTGTCGAGCACCTTGAGGAGCACTTCCGTCGCCGTAATTCCCAGGCTCGGCGTGTCGACGTCTAGGTTGCAGTCCGCATCCGCAAGCCGCTTCAGGTTTGCCATGTACTCCGGCTTGTCGAGCCCGAGCTGCAGCTGCCCCTGCCTGATGCCTACGAACAGCTTGTTCTGGACGAGGCGTTCGAGATTCTTCGGAAACGCCGCGTCCGCCGGATCGATCCGTCCTACCAGCCCGACGATGATCGGGTTGTCCTTGGCGACGTCGAGCAGCCAGAAGTTGTCCTCGAGCCGCGGGCTCGCCTCGACGATGATCGCGCCGACGACGCCGAAGGGTGACGCGACGAGCCTATAGCGGCCCGGCAGGGCGACGTACCCCTGCTGCGGTTCGCCGCCGCCCGGCGTGTCGCGCGGCCAGGGCATGCCTCCGACGCGCGTCTTGTCGAAGATATGGATGTGCGTGTCGATGACCGGAAACGGCGAAGCCGCCGGCGCTCGCAGTCGGGCATCCTCCGCAGCGGTCACAGCCTGTGCGGTCAATGCCGCTTCGGCCGCAAACGGCAAGACACCCACCGCGCTGACGAATTCTCTTCGGTTCATACGCGCCTCCTCGAACCCGACTGAACGTGCTGTCGGGCAACTACTTCCTACCCGCCCTTCACAGCCGGCGCCGGCCTCTACTCACCTGCCAACCGCCATCGACTCCTGTATGACGTCGCCGACACGCTACAGGTTCGCCTTGGGCGAGGGCCTGACTGCGATGGGGTCCGCCCTTCGCATCCAGGCTTCGCAGCACGCTACGGCGGACAGCCTTCGCGTTAGAAGACTCGCCTACAGCTGGCGAAGCCAGCCGTAGCTCGCCGAAGGCGAGCGAAGGCTGGTGAGCCAAACGTTCGCCAGTTGGAACCAGGTTGCTGGTTGGCTGCGCAGTTTGGAGGGGCTCAGAGCGATTGCTTGAGAATGCCGGCCAGAAGTGCATCGCCCCTGACATCAGATTAGATCGGGACAATCTGAACAAGGCCGGCGAGGCCACTGAAGTCGTCCGGGTTCCGCGTGTAGAGCGGCAGACCAGCCGCGACGGCCGTCGCCGCGATCAAGAGATCGACTGCCCGACGGCCGCGTGCCTTGCGTCCTGACGCAACGATAGCGGCGTAGACACGGCCGTAGGCGCGCGCCACGCTCGCGTCTATGGGTAGCGGCTCGAACGTCGCCTCGGCCCGTTGGAGCCGGTCCTGGCGTTTCGCGCGTTCCGCGGCGTCAGAAGTCGCATGCGGACCTGCCGCGAGCTCGGCCAGCGTGACCGCGGAGATCGCGATTTCCACAGGCAATCGGTTCAGTTCGATGTCCGGTAGATCGATGACAACCGAGGTGTCGATCAACCCGCGTGGCGAGCGCGGCTCAGCCACGCGGCGTGGCATCCTGATCGATCACTCGGTCGACATCCTTCCGAAAGCGCGCGCGGGCGATGCGAGGCGCTCCGGTGAAGGCGGCGAGTACCGCGTCGGACGGCACGAACACGCGCTGACGGAGAGGGCTCAACTCCCCAACGGGAACCCCATTCCGGGTGACGATGAACGCTCGTCCACGGTCGAGGTCACGCATGATTCGCCCGCTGTCGTTGCGGAGTTGGCGCTGGGTGATTCGTCGAGCCATTCCAATCGATTGTAGCACATGCGCTACGGCATGGAGATCCGCCGAGAACCTAGGTTTACTGAGGCTCTGTGCGACGAAATGAAAACCCCAACGAAGTGATGGTGTGAGCCAAACGTTCGCCAGTTGGAACAGATCGCAGGCTGGCTGCGGCGACTGCACGGTCTTCGAGGCGCCGCATGAACGATCGTGACGGCCGGGCCGACATCCCGTAAGCTGGAGATCGAGGAGGTCCGTTCAATGGCTGCGCTTGACTGGTCGAAGTGTCCGGCGGTCGAGAGCGTCCCGGACAGGGATAGCGGCGCCTGGGTGTTCAAAGGCACCCGCCTGCCCGTGGCCCGTCATCGAGAATCTTGAGGACCTCAGCGTCGACGAGGTCATCGAGCAATTCGACGTGACGCGGGAACAAGTGGCCACCGTTCTCGAATTCGTGGCTGCGAGTCTGCGCTCCGAAGTCCCCACCGGTGCTCGTCCTGTTTGATCACGGCACGCCGAAGGGGCTGGCCCGAGCGCTGACCGAGGACATCCCCTTCGAGCCGAAACTCCGGCGCAGTTGAACGCGACCGATTGCTGAAATCGGAAGCGGTTCAATTGAAAACACGCGCAACGGCGATTCGATTCCTATTTGCAGTCGGTCCTTCGGCCCTCGCAAGTGATTGAACAGCATAGGAAGTTTAGTGGTGAGCCGCATTTTCGCGAGTTGGAACCAGCTCGACGGCTGGCTGCGGCAGGTTGAGAGGCTGAGGCGCGCGGCGTGACGTCGCCTGTGGTGGCGGAGCGCCGTCTGGAATGATATATTCGTTTGATATATCTCGTTCCGGAGGGGCGTATGGAAACAGCGAAGGTCTTCTGGTCGGGGCGATCGCAGGCGGTGAGATTGCCGCGCGCCTTCCGCGTCGACGGCCGGGAAGTCCGGATCCGGCGACGTGGCCGGGCCATCGTGCTGGAACCGGTGCCCGAGTCATGGGAGTGGCTCGATGCCCTCGTAGGTGAGGTCGATGAGGACTTCGAGTCGGCCGTGCGCGAGCAGCCCGAGGCGACAGAACGGCCTGAGCTCGACAAGGTGTTCCGCTGATGCGGTATCTCCTCGACGCGAACGCCGTCATTGCCCTGCTCAACGACACGACCTCTCCCATCGCGCGCCGCATTCGCCGCTACGCGCCCCGAGATGTCGGTGTGTCCGCAGTCGTCATCCACGAGCTGTACTACGGCGCGTTCAAGAGTCAGCGAATGGAGAAGAACGTGGCCCGCGTGGACGCTCTCCAGTTTCCGGTGGTGGAGTTCGACCAGGAAGACGCTCGGCAGGCCGGGGAGATCCGAGCGCATCTCGCATCGAAGGGGACGCCCATCGGTCCCTACGATGTCCTGATCGCTGGCCAGGCCAAGGCACGCAAGCTGACGCTCGTCACGCACAACACCACGGAGTTTCAGCGCGTCTCAGGCCTGAGGGTGGAGGATTGGAAGGGAACGACGTCGCCTGCCGTGTTGAAGCCTGAGAAAGCGTCGGCCAAGCCCCGCTCCGAATAACCGCCCGCGCGCCCCTCTCCACCGCGTTTCGTCCACGGATGCTTCTTCGGGTCTCAATCGGCGCGCAGCGCCACGAGCGGATCGACAGTCATTGCTCGACGGGCGGGAACGTAGCTTGTTGCCAGTGCGATACTGACAAGAACGAATGCGGCGCCCAGGAATGTCGCTGGATCCAGCGCACTCACGCCGAAGACCCGCGACGCAATCAGGCGCGTCACCATGGACATGTATTCCACACTGCTGCCCACCGTCAGCCGTGCCGCTGCGGACCAGATGGACGTCGTATTGATGGCTTGAAGCGATTGGCTGTCAGTTGGCTGTCAACGCGGACCGAGCTGAGATCGCCTGCCAAGAACTCGCTGTTTTTCTTAGGAAAGTGGTGACCCTAACTTTCACCAGTTGGAACCAGCTGGACCGGTGGCTGCGACAGGTGGAGGAGCTGCGACGGGCGGCGTGAAGTCCGCGGAGTCAGGCGCTCAGCGCACGCGCAGCCGGACGATCGGCTGGCGTCGGCATGCGCAGGGCAGTGGCCGGCAGAGTGACCACGCCGACGGTGTTGCCCGTCATGTCGAAGAACTCGACCGAGTAGCCTTCTTCGGCAACACCAGGCACGGTGTGCCGCTCCACGACTGTGCCGACGTCGCCGGCACGCAGACCGTGCTCGGCAACGTCGCGGGTCAGGATCACGTCGCCGTACATGTCAAAGGGCATGTCCTACCTCGGGTACATGGTAATGAATCGCGGCACGTCGGTTCCAGCGTCGATCTGCCAGATCGAGCAGAACCGCACGGTCTTTCCGCTGGGCGTCTTGATCGGACCCTCGATCTCATAAACGACGCCGTACGCGTTCTCGGACGTCCGTGTCACATCGAGTGACAGGTGCTGCGCCCTCAGGTCCGACTCTAGCAAGCGTGGAGCATCGGGCCGATACCCGACGCCAAGGAGAAGCCTTGCCTTCGCGGCGCCTCGCTTGTGCGACATGTTCAGCAGGTACTCGGTCAGCTTCTCCGCTGCGATGATGGCGCGTTCTGCGTTGGGGAGCGTCATGTTCAAAGCCTGCGCCGCACAGCGCAGTGTGGCACCCAACTGTACAGCGGGAAGTGCGCCTCGCGACGAGGCCTGAGTGCTTTACCGGCAAGGCAGCTGCCGGCGCTGCTGTTGGTGGGCCCGTTTCATGCCGATACCCGAAGTGCTCGCCTTGGCTGCTTGCAGCCGGCGACCTGGAGGGTAGGCACCGTTGGCCCAGTATTTCGTGTCCGAAGGGCGTTGTCAGTTCTGTCACACGACGGCGGGGAACGTCGAACACATGATCGCCGGGGACTCCGGCTTCATCTGCAACGCCTGTGTCGTCGCGTGCTCGGCGCTGCTTCAACCCGCCGCATCCCAGACGGCTGCCGAGGAGCGTCCCGACCGTTACGCATTTCAGCGGCTCGCTCGACACTTTGCGCCCCTCCGCCCGCAGGAATTACTGGCGACTTCGCGTTCCTTTGCGCTCCGCCAGCAGGCCGATCTTCAAGCGGCCCTGGATGAGCTATTTGGTGACCGAGTCGTCCCATTGAATTTCGTTGGCATCAGGGCGCAGTACCGCCACGAAATGACGGACTTCGCCAAACTGCTGGAGCAAAGCCATTCCGCGGTCGAGGTCGCGCCTGCACAGTTCGAAGACATCGACATCGGCGCCGGTGAAACGAAGCGGTGCCTGAAGAATGGACTGTGGCTGTTGCGAGACGATCGCGGTCCATATGCAATCGTGCTTTCGCAGCATGATGACTACGGACACGGTAGCTTCCTGAACGTCGAGGTGGCGGCTCCGCCTGGCGACTTCGGCGCGGAGCTGGCGTCGCGGGTCTTCGACGCACTCGAACGGCATCTCTCCCGAGGTTCGTGCTATCGAGGAAGGGTCCTATCGTTGGAGACAAGCCCGCAGTGGACCGGCCACGCTGCTCGGATCCGCGTTCACGACCTTGAGCCTGTCGAGCGCGACGAAGTGATTCTTCCTGACGCGACACTTCGAGCGCTCGAGAGGAATGTGCTGAAATTCGCGGAACAACGTCCGGCGTTGCGAGCGATGGGGCTGTCGACGCAAAAGGGGCTGCTGTTTCATGGCGCGCCGGGAACCGGTAAGACGCATTGCATTAGATACCTTGCAGGCAAACTTTCCGGCCACACGACCCTGCTCATCACCGCGGAGGAAATGGGCATCCTGCCTCAGTACATGGCGCTGGCGCGCCTTCTTCAGCCTGCCCTGGTTGTCATCGAGGATGCAGACCTGATTGCTCGAGATCGTACCGAGCGCGGCAGCGCGTGCGATGAAGTGATGCTGAATCGGCTGCTCAACGAACTGGACGGTCTGCGCGAACGCGCTGACGTCTTCTTCATTCTCACCACGAACCGTCCCGACACCTTGGAGCCGGCTCTCGCCAGTCGCCCTGGCCGCATCGATCAAGCGATTGAGTTCCCGCTCCCCGACGAGCGGCTCCGGCGGCGGCTGGTGGCGCTCTACGCCAGAAGTTTGGAGCTCTCGCCCGAACTGATGGACGATCTCGCGCGTCGAACTGACGGCGCAAGTCCAGCATTCATCAAGGAGTTCCTCCGTCGAATCGCGCAGCACCACCTCGACTCGGCCGCGCAGGGGAACGTCACTAAGGCGACCGCAGAGGCCGCGCTGCACGAGATGTTGTTCTCTGGCGGTACCCTGAACACGAAACTCTTGGGAGGAGAAGCTGTCTCCAACGAGGCGATGGGTCGGTCGACGTAGCCGACATCCCATGCTTGTGCGCAATCACCCCTCAGACGCGTTCGATCGGCGCGTTCTTCTGGTCTTGGACTTGCGCGGCGGGGTGTCGATCGGCCCTTCGTGATCGGCCCGGCTCTCTTGGAGGTGTTTCCAGTAGACTGCGGGATTCTGTAGGATTCCCTTGGTGATCTGGAAATGCGACGTGTCCTCAAGGGAAGTGGCACGCAGAGCGTCGCCGTCGAACGAGAGAATTTGCGCGCCGGGGAACGTCAGCAGAATTGGCGAATGAGTCGCGATGATGAACTGCGATTTGCCTTTTGCCACGAGCGTGGACATCTGAGCCAGGAGCGCCAGTTGACGTTGAGGAGAGAGCGCTGACTCTGGCTCGTCGAACAGCAGTAGCCCGGACCGGATCCGATTTTGGAGAATCGCCAGAAAGGCTTCGCCATGCGAGCGGGTATGGAGTGACCGTCCTCCATAGAGGGTGTACGGATCGCCCGACATCCTGAAATCCGGGTCGGCATTGCGCGCATCGAGTAACGATGCGAAGTGGGCCTGGAACTCGGCGCGGAGAAAGTATGCGTCCGGTGGCCGCCGCCGAAATGACGGCCGGAGAGACGGCGCAAGCGGGCTCGCCGAATCGGGACCGTGATTGCCCGCCAGTTCGTTCCGACCGCCGCCCGACACCGGCAGTTTGCATAGAGCCGCGATTGCCTCGATGACGGTCGACTTGCCAGTTCCGTTCTCGCCAACGAAGAACGTGACCGGCGACGTGAACTCAATGTCGAGGCAGCGAATGAGGGGCAGGCTGAACGGATATTCGCCACCGTCTGCGACGCCCTCTTTCAACTGGAGCCGAACGAGGTACGGTGGCGAAGGATCCATCCCGCGATCCTAACCGCTAATGCGTCGGGTTCCGACGACACGGCGTATCGCGCCAACGTGACTCGCGTTTGCATGCTCATCGCTTCGTCGGTCGATCAGTCTCTGCTTCTGGCCCGGCGACTCCTAAGCTGGTAGGGGAACGAAGGGGGGAACAGGGCGTCGCGCGGGGTGTTCCCCCCTCCTGGAATCTTCCTGCCGATCCGGATGGCCAATTCCCACATCACGTTCTACATCGTTTCAGAGCAGCAACGCCGGCCGGGTCAGCTATTTCGGAGCGGAGAATCCGGGCGGCGCCTTCGGCCGCACGGTAGGCGCCACGCTGCCCTGCGCGGCGACACTGAGGGCAGCCGTGGCGTGAGCGACCACGAGATTTGACCGCATCTGCGATCATGCCCGCGGCCACAGCCGAGGTCGCTCACGCCACGGTTGAATGGTGTCATCGGATTCGCCGCCGGGCGCAGACTGCGCCGCAAGGCACTCAGATCTTGATGGCATCGGAGGCGATTCACCGTGGTTTTCGGAGCGCCTTTTCACCCTCGTTTTCAGATTCCGACTGGGAAACGGCTGACGCCGCGAGGGGGGCCGCGACAAAGAGCGGTGGTTGGCGCAGTTCGGGAAGGCTAAGTTGTCAGTCAAAACCGATGGTCGATGAACCGGTTTCCGGAAGGCTGCTTTCGCAAGTCTCTCCACACTGACGACTTGCACACTGAGAAGCCGAACACGAAGCGCGGCGTTCTGTGCCGCGCACGAAACGCACTTAGCCGGCGTCACTGATGGAGCGGGGGCGTGAGCAACCCCCCGGGTTTGTCGCGACAGCCGCCCCGAGGTCGTTCCGGAGGGTTGCTCACGCCCCGGTGTCGGTGTCGCGATCACTCGCCGAATGTTCGAGCGATCTGCGCGCCGTTTGCACATGCGTTGTCACGTGCGTACACGCTGCAGATCACACGGGGATCGCACTGCGCTTTCAACACACATCCGCGAAAGTACTCGCGTTGCTTCGGCCATCACATGGTCAGCGTCGAGCTGTGCTCGGTCTCGTCAAGGCTCTTCGCTACGCTCCGACCCGCTGTGCGGGCCTGTGGGCCTTGACGACACCTGCGCGCAGCTCGAAGGTAGCACTTATGTGATGGCCGAGGAAGCTCGTCGCATTTTCCGTATTGACCAGAGCAGCCAGCGGACGTATGGTGAAGATCTCGTCGGTGCCATCACGCACCCTCTCCGCCGTCGCATCCGACGCGGAGCGCTGCAACCATCGCTCTCAGAGCTACGCTGCAGCCCCTTCAACAACTGACTGATCGATCGCCGGTCGCGAGCTTGTGCGACCACCGCGCCTGACCTCACGTCATGCGTATTGTTGTCGGCGTCACGCCCGCATCCGCGCTCCACGGACATCGACGCGCCGACTCCAAGTCGGCGCGTCGGAGCGCGCAATCCCAGCACAACACGAATCGTCATGAATCGCCCTTCTGGGGGAGTTCCATGGACTTCGTTGATCGTGGGGATGACCGGCCGGAACCGATCTCGATTGCGCGGTGCCGCGAGCTGCTCGGCGATGAGGCCGACACGCTGACCGATCAGGACATCGAACTGATTCGTCGGCACGCCGAGACGATGGCGCAGATCGTGGTCGAGATGTTCGTGGAGAGCCGTCGGATTCCTGGGTAATCACCGTGCCTTCTCGACACACCTTGCCCGCGCCCACGATTGGGTCTAATCTGCCGCTGATGGTCGGCGCGGTGATCTACGTTCGCGTCAGCACGAAGGAGCAGACGGAGAACCTCAGTCTGCCGACCCAGCTCCGTGCCTGCGAGGAGTACTGCCGCCGCCAGGGCTACGAGATCCTCGAACGCTTCCACGAAGAAGGCGAGAGCGCCAAGACCACGGACCGCAGTCAGCTCCAGGCACTGCTGAAGTACTGCCGGACGCACAAGGGCAAGGTCCACTTCGTCGTCGTGTACAACCTCACGCGATTCGCGCGGGAGAAGTACGACCACTTCGCGCTCCGTGCACACCTGAAATCGCTCGGCATCTCGCTGCGGTCGGCCACCGAGCCGATCGACGACACGTCCACCGGCAAGTTGATGGAAGGGGTGCTGGCGTCGTTCGCGCAGTTCGACAACGACGTGCGCTCTGACCGCACGCGCGCCGGTATGCGCGCCGCACTGGAACTCGGCCGATGGACCTTTCCTGCGCCGCATCGGCTATCTGAACGCGCCGAAATGGTCTGGCAAGAGCCTGGTGCCGGACCCGGAACGCGCGCCGCTCATCGCGCGTGCGTTCGAGGAACTCGCAACGGGACGATTCACGAAGCAAGAAGTCATTGCCCGAATGACCGAGGCCGGCTTGCGCACGCGGCGTGGATTGGTGCTCTCGCCGCAAAGCTTCGGCCAGATGGTGCGGAACTCGATTTACGTCGGCAGGGTCGAGAGCCCGGACTATGGCGTGTCAACCCGCGGCGATTTCGAGCCGCTGATCGACGAGGCCACGTTCTATCGCGTGCAGGCTGTTCTCGATGGCCGCGTCGTCGTGGCCGGACCGCGACCGCGGAATCATCCGGATTTTCCGCTCAGGGGATTCGTGCGTTGCGAGACGTGCGGCCGTCCGCTGACGGGCAGCTGGTCGAAGGGCCGGAACGGCCACTACGCGTACTACCACTGCCAGCGGCAGTGCCGGGCGGTCAACATCAGCAAGGCGACGCTCGAAGGGGCCTTCGTCGATGAGCTCGCATTGCTGCAGCCAACGCCTGGCTACATGCGGCTGGTCAAGGATCGAATCCTCTGCGTGTGGGAGCAGCGTCGGGCTGAAGCGAAGGACCGGACGACGGAACAGCAACGGCGGGTGAGTGCCATCCAGCAGAAGCTGGACAAGCTGGACGAGGCGTTTCTCTACGCGGAGGCGATCGACGTCACGACCTACGGCCGTCAACGCGACAAGCTGCGCGAGGAATTGACGCTCGCCAAGATCGACCATCACGCCGAGGCCGTCGATGAACTCGACGTAGAGGGCATCCTGGCGTTCGCAGAACGCATTCTGCCGCGCGCCTCAGACCTCTGGGTGCAGGCCTCGCTCGACTACAAGCAGCGGCTGCAGCAGCTGTTCTTCCCGGAAGGAATCGCGTACGACGGAAATCGATTCAATCGAACCGCCGTAACGGCACCACTTTTCAAGTACTTGGCGCCGTCCGAGAGTGCTGATGAAAGAGTGGTGAGCCGGGAGGGAATCGAACCCTCAACCCGCAGATTAAGAGTCTGCTGCTCTGCCAATTGAGCTACCGGCCCAATCGAGAATCGAATGGGAGACATCTGGCCCGTATGGCGACCAGATACGAGGAAAGTGAAAAAGGATTCTAGCATAGTAGAATCAGCAGTTGGACGCGCCCGTAGCTCAGTTGGATAGAGCGGCAGGCTTCGAACCTGTAGGCCGGGGGTTCAAGTCCCTCCGGGCGCACCACATTCACCTGATGACGTCACCCGTCATCACATTGAAGTACGCTTGACCCGTCGCGCCCGTAGCTCAGCTGGATAGAGCGTCGGCCTCCGGAGCCGAAGGTCGCAGGTTCGAACCCTGCCGGGCGCACCAGCTCACTCTCGCGAAGTCACCATGCGGTGACCTACCGCCGCCAGACAGGTCGCCGTTCGTACACTCGCCGCAGCCCGACATAGACGCGGTGTGGCAGCAGCGCGCGAAGTCCCGCTTTGAGCGAACCGCCGGGCGATTCCAGATAGGCCACGCGCCGCGTGGATTCGTCGAGCGCGTCTCGAAGAGCCGACGCGTGCTCGCGAAACCCATCCCGCTCTCGGCTGATGGCGTCGCGATCGCCCCGAAGCGCATCCCGATCGACCTCGAGCGTCCGCGCGTACTCTTTTGTGGCGCCGAGATCCTCATGGAGCAAGGCGATGAGCGCGCGTTGGTCGTCACGCTCCCGCTCTCGTGCCGACAGGACGTGTTGCGTGGCCTCGATGCTGGCGCTCTTCTCTTGCACCACCGCCGTCAGCTCCCGCAATTGGGCCCGCAAGCGCAATTCCAGCGCGTCGCGCTCGCGCGCGTCAGCCTGCGCACGGCCGGCCTCGCTACTGAAGTGATCGAGGGCCGCTTCGAACATGCCGCTCGTTCGGGACCGAGCGTCCGGTTTGCGATGCTGCAGATCGGTCACCAGCAACAACGACAAGTACAACGCTCTTGCCGGAAATGGCAGTTCCGGATCCTCCATCACCGCCTCGATCCGGGTTTGATGATGGCGCAGCGTGGCATCCGTGTAGTCTCGGATCGGCGGCAGTCCTTCGGCAACCGATTCCGGCCGTCCGATGAACGAGGCAAGTCGATCCATTTCGGTGGGCTGCCGTTCGACCAAATCGTCGTACGAGACGAACAGCCGCTGATACCCGGATGTGTACGCGATCGCACGGCTCATGTGTTCCAGCCAGAGCGAGCCACCGCGCTCGATCGAAAATCCATCCCGTTTTGCGAGCGACCGCGCCACATCGAGCGGGCTGCGGACGCAGACCACGTAGCGCAGTCCGGGCGCGAGCGATTGCCAGAACGGCAACGTCAGGCACGTGCGCGGATCCTTCCAGGCCCACAACGTCGCCGCGCCGAAGTCCTCGCGCAGGATTTGCCGGGCCCGGGCTCGCTGGCGATCGAGCCGGGGATCGAATTCCCACCCCGGCGGAAACGAGGGTGGCGTGTGCCAGCCACCTCCCAGTTCGCAGAGAATCTCTTCGTTCAAATCGGTGAGCGATTGATGCTCGCAGAAGCCAAGAGGGTTGTCCTCGCGCGGCTTCATCATGTGACCTTCAGGTCCGAGGTAGGCGCCCAGAACACTCAGCGCGCGCGTGACGAGGGATGTGCCACTGCGATGCATCCCCAGCACGCAGATCCCCTCGGACATCGACACAGTCATGGCTGAATCTGGCGCACCCTCGCTGCCCGCCGTGCAATCCGGCCACCCCGGCCTGAGGGCAGCAGTCTGGCGCGGGGAAACTAGATTGGTATGATAGCGCGGCCAGGCCGGCATCGGGTCTTCCCTGGTCCTCAGTGTCCTTGATCCTTTGGTACTTGGTCGTGCTCGTCACAGCCGGAACTCCACGCGATCCGGGACCGAGGACGAAGGCGACGGAGGACGCCTATCGCGCCTCACGATCGAGGAGGGCCCGCTTGCGGTCAATGCCCCAGCGATAGCCGGCCAGAGCGCCGCCGGTGCGCACGACCCGGTGACAGGGGATCGCCACGGCGAGTCGGTTGGCCGCGCACGCGTGCGCCACGGCGCGCACGGCCCTTGACGCGCCAATTCTCTCGGCAATCTCCGCATACGATGCGGTCGAACCCGGCGGAATCTCGCGCAAGGCCTGCCAGACGCGCTGTTGAAACACGGTTCCCTGAATGTCGAGGGGAAGGTGGAATCCCACGCGCGGCGCCTCGACGAAACCGACAACCTTGGCCACCCACGACTCAAACTCCGCGTCGGCTCCAATCAGATGGGCGTTCGGAAAGTCGTCGTGGAGACTTCGGAGGAGCGCCTCCGGATCGTCGCCGAGGAAGATCGCGCACACTCCCCGCTCGCTCGCCGCAACCAGAACCGACCCGAGCGCAGCACTGGCCAATCGCAAAACGGATGGTGGCGCCGGCCCCGCCCGCGCGATAGGCGCTCGGCGTCATGCCCAGCAGCTGTGACGACGTCGCATAGAAGCGCCCGCTCGAACCAAAGCCAGCGTTGTAAATGGCCTCCGTCACCGTCGTACCCCGCGCGAGTTCCGCGCGCAGGCGATGTGCGCGCTCGGCCGATGCATAGGATTTCGGCGTGAGGCCGGTCGTCGCCCGGAACACGCGAAGGAAATGAAACCGACTCATGCCGGCAGCCGCTGCGAGCACGGCGACATCCAGCGGGTCGTCCGATTCGCTGACAAGCCGGCACGCCTTCGCGACAGCCGACGCGTGACGCTCGGCCAGCGAGTCTTCGTCCGGCCGGCATCGCCGGCAAGGTCGAAAGCCCGCCGCCTCGGCTTCGGCACGGCTCGCGTGAAAGCCTACGTTCTCGCGCCGCGCGAGACGCGACGGGCACGAGGGACGGCAGTACACGCCCGTCGTGCGCACCGAGTAGACGAAGCAGCCGTCCGCGGCCGGATCTCGCCGCACAACCGCAGCCCATCGAGGATCCGGATCCGCGCTCAACGTAGCTCCCGTTCGCTTCATGACCGACAATCTAGCGCCTCCGGTCCCGGTCGGCACTCCGGATATTGCTCTTGAATCCGATCGCCTCTCGGCTGCGTCGCCGTGTCGGCTCTGAGCCCTATGCCCTCGGCCCTTCGCCCTTGGCGATTGTCCTTCGCGCAGTAACCGGGCTTCGGCCGTCGCGGAGTCCGTACCGAAGACCCGGACGCGTTTCTGACGGGAGTGCTCGCCGGACACGATGGAGACGGCGCGCCGCGGCACGTCGAGGGCCGCGGCAACGACGTCGATCAGTTCGGCGTTTGCCGCACCCTCAACCGGCGGCGCGTGCAGCCGAACCGACAGCGCCTCGCCGTGGGTTCCCGCGAACCCGGACCTGCCGGCACGTGGCACCACCCGAACGTCGATGATGATACCGCCCGGTACCGATTGGATCACGGTGCTCAATCACACCACTGCGGCAGCTATACTGCAAGAGCGTACGCACGCCTGCGTTGCCTGCCGAGTCAGGATGTGGACGTTCCGGTCTTGGCCCGGTCTTCACATGTCAGGAAACCGGGTGGGCCAGGGCGGCTTTCGCATGAACGGTGACTATCCCTGGTGTCGCACGATTCTGAGTCCCACCGCATTCGCGTCGTCCTTTCGACGGCGCCACTCCTGTCCTTCATGTCCGTCTGGAAGGCGGGCGCGCTTGCGATCGCGGAACTGGGGGTCACGGCGTTCTTTCTCGCGGGTGTCGTCGGACCGGAGCTCGGGTCGGCGACGCCGTGGTGGATCCTCGCCACGTGCACAATCGCCGCGGCGGTGCGGGCCATCGACATGGAGAGCTGGGCTCTCCTGCTGCCTGGCGACCTGACCGGCCGCGTCGAACGCGCCTATGGCAGACGTCCCGCGGCCGTCGCGGCGGCCGCGGCGCTCACGGAGCGGTTCCTCCTCGCGGCGCTGGCCCTCAGCGTGGCCGCTCACTACGCGACGAATGCGATAACGACCGGACTCGCCATCCCGCCCCTGGCGGCCTCCCTCAGACCCGAGGAACTGTCGGCAGCTCTGGCCGTCCTGATGCTCGGAGTCATCTGGATCCGAGTGCGGCTTGGACTGGATCTGCCGAGGCAGGCGCTCGCGCGCGGAATCTGGATCGGGATTGCCGTGCTCGTCGTCACGACCGCGTGGGCCGCATTCAGCCTCGCGCACGCCACGTCCGGACTGGCCGCACTCATCCCGGTCGCACCTCCGGGCGCCACCGCTGGAAGCGTGGCTCACAGGCTCCTGGCGTACGGGCTCGCCCTGGGGCTGGTTCTCCCAGCTCTCGGAGGTGGGGACGGCCTTGCGCGCGAAGCGCACGACTTCGAACCGCCGCGCCTCCGCGGCGTGAAACGGACGGCGCTGCTGGCAGCGGCGTTTGCGTTCGTCGCAGTTGCGCTGCCGGCCTTTGCCTTTTCGGCGCTGGTGCCTGGTGGCGATCAGGTTCGATGGTCGGACGTCCCGCTTGCAGGCCTGACCCACTATCTGCTCGGACCGGCGTGGCTCAAGGGGTTGATGGTGCTGGCCATCGTCGTGGCGGCGTTTGCGATGCTGGCACCGGCGGCATATGCGGCGCTCGTCGACGCCGAGTGGCTCCTCAGACGCCTGTCCGCAGCGCGCGTGCTCTCGGAAGGACTCGCAGTCCTGCATCCCAGATTCGGTACACCTGCCCGAGCCATCGACGTCACGGCAGCAGCCGCCGCCGTCGTCATGCTCCTCGGAAGCGGACGCGTGGCCTGGCTGTCGCGCGCTTATGCCATGGCGGTCGCTATTACGCTGCTGCTGAAGATCGCGTCGCTCGCGCGCCTCCGCCGGACGGCCGCGGCGCCCACACCATTCAGGACGCTGACCCTTCGTGCCGGCGCGCGCGAGCTGCCGATCGGCCTCCTCGTTCCAGGATTGATAGCAGCCGCCGCGGGCTCGTCCATGCTCCTGACGGGCGACGGTCCCGCCATTGCCGCCGGCGGGATGGTGGCGGTACTGGCCCTGTTTTTCATTGCGCAACGCCAGAAGACCGAAGCGCCGGATCCTGCCTTCGACGCCTTCGAGCTCATGGCCCCCTCCGACGTCTCGCTCGGCCATGTCGAGGCCCGACCCGGCAACGTGCTCGTGCCGGTTCGCAATCCGCATGCGCTCGCTCACGTCGCCGCGGCCCTGCGCGATGCCGGCGATCGGGACGTCGTCGTCATGACGGCGCGGCTCTTCGACCGCACCGAGGAGGCTGTGCGACTCGACCGAGCCGCTCGAATCCGAGCGGCAGCTGTTCTCGGACGTGGTCGCGCTGGCCGAGCGCTACGGCCGTCCGGTGCGTCTGCTGATCGTCCCGGCCCGCAACGTCTTCGACGCCATCGTCGCATCGGCGCTCGTCTCCACTCGTCCGAGATCCACGTCGGCGAATCGGCGACGCTGTCGGCCGACGATCAGGCGCGGCTGCTCGGCGACGCCTGGGAGCGCGCCGGCCGAAGCCGACGCCGCTCGACGTCCGGCTCGTCATCCATCACCGCAGCGGGCGCGCCGACACGTACCACCTCGGCGCGCACCCGCCCTCGCTCTCGCCCCGGCGATCTCGATCTGATTCACCGCGTCTGGCTCGACGCCGTCAAGGCCGTCGGACCACACGTCCATCATCACGACGTCGTCCGAGCAGCGCTGACGCAAATGGAACAACAACTCAACAGGCCCCACCGCGACGAGGCGCTCGCCGCCATCCGGGAGGTGGCGCGGCCGGCCGACGAACTGGCCGCGGCGCTCCGCGCGCGCGACTACGCGCGGCTGCGCGACATGGTGCGCAACCGGCACGCGAGCGACGTCGCCGACGCTGCTGACGGAGCTGCAGCCTCGAGGATCAGGTCGTCGTCTTCCGCGTGCTGCCGCGCAAGGACGCCGCGGCGGTCTTCGAGTACCTCTCGCACGACGCGCAGGAGAGCGCTGCTGAAGGCGATGGCGCAGGAGGACGTCGCGGCGCTCCTGAACAACATGGCGCCCGACGATCGCACGATGTTCCTCGAGGAGCTGCCGGCGGCGGCCACGCGCCAGCTGCTGGCGCTGCTCACGCCGGAGGAGCGCTCCGTCGCGTCGACGCTGCTCGGCTACCCCGAGGACTCCATCGGCCGCCTGATGACGCCGCACTACGTGGCGGTGCGCGAGCACTGGACCGTCGCGAGGTGCTCGACTACGTCCGCACGCACGGCCAGGACAGCGAAACGCTGAACGTCATCTACGTCGTCGACGAGCAGGGCGTGCTCATCGACGACATCCGCATCCGCGAGTTCCTGCTCGCCCCGCTCGACCGGCACGTCAGCGACCTGATGGATCGCCGCTTCGTGGCGCTCGAAGGCCACCGACGACCAGGAGACGGCGGTCGCGGTGTTCCGGCAGTACGACCGAACGCGCGCTGCCGGTGACCGACACCGCCGGCATGCTCATCGGCATCGTCACGATCGACGACGTGCTGGACGTGGCCGAGGCGACGGCGACCGAGGAAATCCAGCGGATCGGCGGATCGGAAGCCCTCGACGAGCCCGTACATGCAGATCGCCTTCTGGCGGATGATTCAGAAGCGCGCCGGCTGGCTGACGGCGCTGTTCCTCGGCGAGATGCTGACGGCGACGGCGATGGGCGCGTTCGAAGCGGAGATCTCGAAGGCGGTCGTGCTGGCGCTGTTCGTGCCGCTCATCATCTCGAGCGGCGGCAACTCCGGATCGCAGGCGTCGACGCTCGTCATCCGCGCGCTGGCGCTCGGCGAGGTCGGACTTGCGCGACTGGTGGCGCGTCATGCGCCGCGAGATCCTGGCCGGCCTCGCGCTCGGCGGCATCCTCGGCAGCGATCGGCTTCCTGCGCATCACGCTCTGGTCGGCGTTCTCGACATCTACGGGCCGCACTGGCTGCTGGTGGCGATGACCGTGGCCGTCTCGCTCGTCGGCGTCGTGCTGTGGGGCACGCTGATCGGATCGCTGCTGCCGTTCCTGCTGCGGCGGCTCGGCTTCGATCCCGCCACCTCGTCGGCGCCGTTCGTCGCGACGCTCGTCGACGTCACCGGTCTGGTGATCTACTTCAGCGTCGCGATCGTCGTGCTGCGCGGCACGCTGCTATAGTCACGTTTGCGCATCCTTCACGCCATCCACGACTTTCTGCCGCGCCAACAGGCGGGATCAGAGATCTATGCGTTCGAGTTGTGTCGCGAGCTTGCGGCAGAACATCACGTCAGCGTCCTGTGCGCCTCTTACGAACCGGCGCGTCGACATGGCCATGTCGTGTGGCGTGTCTACAAGGGACTCCCTGTCATCGAAATCGTCAACAACTGGGTATGCGGAAGCTTCGCGGACAGCTACCGGCCGCCACTCATCGCGGATCGGATCGCGCAGGTGCTGGAAGCGGTGCAGCCGGATGTGCTGCACATCCACAACCTGCTCAATCTCTCATTCGATCTCCCTGCAATGGCGAGAGCGCGAGGCATTCCGGTCGTCGCGACGCTGCACGATTACACGCTCGTCTGCGCGGCCGGCGGCCAGCGCATCCATCAAGGCGACGAGCACGTGTGTCACACCATCGACACGGAACGATGCGTGCGCTGCTTCCGCGAATCGCCCTTTTTCTCGCAGATGTCGTTCGGCAGGCTCGCCGGCGGGCGCCTGCCGCTCACGCTGAATCGCGCGGCCGTCGCCATGGCGCAACGCCTGCCGCGGTTGGCGGCCCGCGTCTCTGCGGCGGCCGCGCGTTCGCCTCTGATTCCCATCACCAGGCAGGACATCGACGCGCGACTGTCGGCCGCCCGAAAGGTATTCGAGGCCGTGGACCTCTTCGTGGCGCCTTCGCCATCCATCGCCGCGGAGTTCCGACAGCTCGGGGTCCATCCCGCGAAGATCCACATCTCGGACTACGGTTTCGTCCCTCTCAGCCGTCGCGGCGACCGCACACCCGGCGCACCGCGCCGGACTGAATCGCCGGGACCGCTCCGCATCGCCTTTGTCGGTACGCTCGTCTGGCACAAAGGCGCGCACGTGCTTCTCAATGCCGTTCGGACGCTTCCCACCGCCGCCTACGAGCTCAAGATCTTCGGTAACCCCGACGTCTTCCCGGATTACTCGGCGAGGCTGCGAGCGCAGGCGGCCGGCTTGCCGGTTCGCTTCATGGGCGCGTTCGATCGCGAGCAGACTGCCAATGTCTACGCCCAGATCGACGTTCTGGTCGTTCCATCCCTCTGGCTCGAGAATTCACCCCTCGTGATTCACGAAGCGTTCATGGCGGGCATCCCGGTCGTCGGAGCCAGAACCGGGGGCATCGCCGACCTGATTGACGAGGGCCGCACCGGTCTCCTGTACGACCCCAGGTCGCCAGCGGACCTCGGCGTGCAGCTGCGGCGGCTGACCGAGCGCCCCGACCTCCTCGCAGCCCTGATGGAAGGCGCGCGCACGGCCCCACACATCAAATCGATGGCGGACGATGCCCGCGAGTGGGATGCGGCATACCGTGACGTGCGTCGACGCCGCGCGACTGTGGGAGACACGGCGTGAGCCCAGCGCGCGTGTCGATCGTGCTGCCCACGCACAACGGTGCGGCAACGCTCCCGGAGGTGCTCGCCGCGATCGCGCGCCAGAGGGTCGACTTTCCGTTCGAGATTGTCGCCGTGGATTCCGCATCGACCGACGGAACCGTCGATCTGCTCCAGGGACGTGTCGACCGCCTGGTCAACATACGCGCCGACGCGTTCGACCATGGCCTCACCCGCAATCTCGGAATCGAGCAGGCGACCGGCGATCTGATTGTCCTGCTCGTGCAGGACGCAGTTCCAGCGTCGGAATTCTGGCTCGCCTCGCTGACGGCGGCGCTCATCTCCGACGCGCGCATCGCCGGGGCGTTCGCCCGCCAGAGCCCCAGGCCGAGTGCCAGCGCCATCACGCGCCACTATCTCAAACAATGGGTGGCGGCGTCGCGGGTCCCGAGAACGGCAGAAGTTGAAAGCCGCGCGGACCTCGAAGCGCTCGCCCCGCACGCGCGAATGGAGCGGTGCGCGTTCGACAACGTCTGTTCGTGCCTCAGGCGGTCGGTCTGGGTCGAGCATCCGTTCCGCTCAACGCCCATCGCCGAGGACATCGAGTGGGCTCGGGAGGTGCTGCTCGCCGGCTATCGCCTGGCCTACGTGCCGGATGCGGAAGTCATCCACTCGCACGATCGCGCGGCCCGGTACGAATTCGCTCGAACGTACGTGCTGCACCGCCGTCTGTTCGAGCTCTTTGGCTTGCGCACAATCCCGACGATTCCTCTGCTCGCCCGCGCTATCGCCTCCTCGATGGCTGTTCACGTGCGATGTCAGAAGGAGGAGCCCGACGGACACAGGTCGTACGGTCGGGCCGTCACGCTCGCGCTTGCATGGCCGTTGGGTCAGTACCTCGGGGCGTTGTCGGCCGCACGCAGCTGGAAACCCCTGCGACTACGGCGGGTGTAGTGAGGAAGACCGGGCGGTGAAGGTCCTCGTTATCGTCCACGGATTCCCTCCCACCGCTCAGGGAGGGGCCGAGATCTATGCACACACGCACGCCGTCGCTCTCCGGCGACTCTTCGGCGACGATATCCTGGTCTTCACGCGCGATCAGGATCCGCGCCGTGACGACTATGACGTGCGGGTCGAGAAACGCGACGGCCTGCAGATCGTGCGTGTCAACAACACCTTCCGCACCATTCGCACATTCGAGGAGACATACCGCAACGACACGATTGGCGCCATCGCCAACCGGGTCATCGACGAATTCTCACCCGATGTGGCGCACATCCATCACCTGACCTGCCTCTCGACCACGATCGTCCGGTCTCTGGCCGTGCGACGCATCCCCTGCATCCTCACGCTCCACGACTACTGGCTCCTCTGTCATCGCGGCCAGCTGCTGGACGTCAACTGCCGCCTCTGTGACGGTCCGGGGCTCACCGAGGCGCACGGTCCACCCGTGTGCGCGGCCTGCCTGGGTCCGGCCGGCAGCGCCGGACCACCGGGGTTCATCGGCGCCGCGGCGGTGCGCGCCATCGAAAGGCACCTGCCGGAGGGACCGTCGCGCCAGCTGCGCCGAGTGGCCGGCCAGCTGGGAATGCTGGTCTACGGTGGAAGGTTCGCGGAGGACCGGGCGCGCGCACGCGTCGAACACATGCGGGACGTCTGCGCCGACGTGACGCATTTTCTGGCACCATCCCGGCACATGCGCGATCGATTCGTCACCGCCGGCATCGCGCCCAGTCGCATCACGGTCGCGGGCTATGGGTTCGACCACGCACGGTTCGCGGCGATATCCCGAGAGACCCGGGACGAACCGGGGCGTCTTCGGCTCGGCTTCCTCGGCAGCCTCATGGTGTCGAAGGCGCCGCACGTGCTGCTTGAAGCAATCCGCCGCCTTCCGCCCGGTGCGGTGTCCGTAGATATCTACGGCGCGCCCACGCCCTATCACGGCGACGACAGCTACCGGACGCAGCTCGAGCCGCTCTTGACGCAGGAGGGCGTGCGCCTGCATGGCGCCATCGCGCACGACCGAGTGGCAGGCGCCCTTGCCTCGCTCGATGCGCTGGTCGTGCCGTCGATCTGGCCGGAGAACAGCCCGCTGGTCATTCAAGAGGCCTTCTTGTCCGGCCGGCCCGTGATTGCCTCCCGGATCGGCGGCATTCCCGAAGTCGTGAGCAACGGAACCAACGGACTGTTGTTCCGCCCGGGCGACGCGAACGATCTCGCAAGTGCCATCTTGCGCCTGCTGCGCGAGCCGGATCTTCTTCCAGCGCTTCGTGCGGGCATTCCAGCGGTGCGAACGATTGAGGACGACGTGCGGAGCACTCGGCAGGTGTATCAAGCCCATCGCCCGGTACCGGCACAATCGGCGTCGGCGCCCTCAGTCGCCGCCGTTGTCCTGAACTTCCGGACCCCGGACGAGACGCTTCTCGCGGTCAAGTCATTGCTCGCGTCGCGGCGTCCCCTGCGCGACATCATCGTCGTGGACAACGACACCGACGGTCCAGCACATGTTCGACACGCATTGAAGAGCCTCCGGCCAGAAGTGATCTGCGTAACAACCGGCCGCAATCTGGGCTTTTCCGGAGGCATGAACGTCGGCATTCGCGAGGCTCTGGCGCGGGGCGCCGATCGCGTGCTTCTGGCCAACAGCGATGTAATTGTTCCACCGGATGCGCTCGAGCTACTCGAGCGCAGTCTCTCCGCTCACCGAGGGGCAGGCATTGCGGGACCGGTGGTCCTGGCCCGATCCGAACCGGATCGGATCGCGTCGCTCGGCATGTCGTACAGGCCATCAACCGGCCGAATGTCGCATTGCGGCACGGGCGATCGCCTGCAGACCCGCCCGATGGATCGGTTGGTCGACGGCGTGAGCGGTTGCCTGATGCTCATCAGACGGGAGGTCTTCGAAGCGGTCGGGCTGCTCGACGAGGACTACTTCTTCAGCTTCGAGGATCTCGAGTTCTGTCTCCGGGCTCGGCGCGCGGGATTCGCGACCGTCCTGGCCGGGGCAGCGACGGTCTATCACCAGGGCGGCCAGTCCATGGGGGCGGCCTCGCAGCGACGACTGTACTTCGCCGCTCGGAACCACCTGCTCATGGCGACGCGCGCTGCCCCGTCAACCCATCGGGTCCGCGCTTTCTGCCGCTCACTCTCCATCGTCGTGCTGAATCTGGCGCACGCAGTGCGCGCGACTGGCGGTTCCCTGGCCGGGCGCCTGCAGGCCGTGGCGAGCGGCACGCGTGATTACGCGGCTGGGCGACTTGGGTCTGACGAGCCTCGCGACGACTGAGCGCGCGTGTCACGCTCCGCGCGAAGGTCTCGCAATTCGGCCGAGAGGATGGCGGTCTCTTCGATGAGTCGTTCAATCTGCTGCCGCTGACGGGACACGATGACCGAAAAGCAGAGCGAGGCGACGAATACGATGACAATCAGGAACATGAGCAGCACAGCTGGGGGATAGTACACACCAATCCAGCGCGCCACCGTGTGCAGAATCTCGCGGCGCAACGAGAGGATCAGGAGGGCGAGCGAGGACGAAATCCAGAGGAACGAATACTCTTCGGTCAGTTTCCGCCGTCTGACCAGCTCGAGCACCACGCTCAGCAGCACCAGACTGACGATGACCGCGACAATCTCGATGCGGTCAATCACCGGCAGGCCCCTCGACCCGACACCGAAACGGCACGATGAGCATGGCGAGCACAACACGGGCGCCGGCCGTCGTCACGCGGCCAGCCGTCAGCGACGTTCGTCCTCCGAGCCTGGGCCGCGCGTGAATCGGCACCTCGACCACGTTTAACGCGTTGCGGCTCAAAAACAGTCGCAGTTCGGGTTCGGGGTAACCAGTCGGATGGTGTTCGGCCAACACCCGGACTGCACGACGGCCGATGGCGCAGAATCCGGACGTCGGATCGGTCACCAGCCTGCGGGTGAGGAGGGACAGGCAAGTCGCCAACGCCTGATGCGGAAAGCGCGCGAGCCCGGCGCGCCTTTTCCTCCCCGTGAATCGGGAGCCAAGCACCACGTCAGCGGTTCCATTGACCACGGGGTCGAGCAGACGATCGACGTCCTCGGCCGAGTGCTGACCATCGCCGTCCATGCGGACGACGGCGTCGTAGTCCAGACGGACGGCAAACCGAAGGCCGGCGCGCATGGCGCTTCCAATGCCCATCCGTTCGGGCAGGCGCAGCCAGCGCACGTCCAACCGTTCCAGAAGCGACGGCGTTGAGTCGGTTGAACCGTCATCGACGACAAGCAGATCGAGGTGCGGCTGACGCATTCGGACGTCGGAGACGACGGCCGCAAGGGTCGCCGCTTCGTTGTGGGCCGGAATCAGGCAAAGGATACGCGCCGCCCGAGCCGGAACGGGGCGCCGACCCACGATGGAGGGCAACGCGCAGACGGGCCTCGGACGCATGCTATGCGAAGGCTTCATCGGGCGCCCGACCATCCGTCGAGTTGACCACGCGATGATCGCAGCAACCCAGGCCAGGTCCCGGACAAGATGCAGGATTGGGAATGTCAGTGGGGCCCAATCGCGGAAGCGCCGCCCCGCGCGCACACCCGCGACCAGTCGCTCGGTTGCAAGGGCGCTCAGCACGAGCGCGGCGCCGACGACAAACGGCCGCGAGGCGCCACCGGCAAGGCTCGCCAGTCCGGCCGTCGCCAGGCAGACAACAGCCACGAGCATCAGCAGCGGATGCGCCATCATGCGTGGCGGCGACACAGAGTCGCCGGCAAATCGTCCAGGATGCTTGGCGACGAGGTCGAGGCGCCCGTATCCGAAGCCGTATTGTTGGACGAGATAACCGGCCAGCCCTTCCCGCCATCGATGCGTGCTGAGCGCGCCTCTGCAAAAGCGCACATGATAGCCGGCAGCCCGCAGACGATATGTGATGTCGTTGTCGTATCCATATCCGAGTGTTTCATCGAACAGCCCCACGCGACGAAGCGATTCCGCACGATACATGGCGTTCCCCGTGCAGACCTGATCGACCTCTGGGCCTTCGATTGCTGCGTACCGCTGCTCGAGATCGACGCCCATCGCTCGCGCGCACCACGTGGCGCCGGGGTCGCTCGCGAAGTAGCCCTGGGCCGCGGCGACCGCCGGATCCTCCAGTTCGTCCACGAGCTGGCGCATCCAGCCGGGACCAAGCGTGACGTCCTGATCGACCTGACAAATGATGGGAAACCGTGCGAGGCGAAGTCCGAGGTTGATGGCGGCCGCGGCCCCGCGCCCCGCGCCGCTGACAATCCTCAGTGGCCACTGCTCGGCCAGCTGTTTGAGCAGTTCCGCGGAACCGTCGCGGCTGCGATCATCAACGACCACGATCTCCATGGGCCGCCCGTCGGCCTGCGAGAGAATAGCTTCGAGCGTGTCGCGAATCCATGCGACGCCGTTGTGCACTGGGACAACGAAGCTCACGCCTTCCATCAGGCGCTCGCGACCATCTCGTCGTACAGCTGATCGATCTGGGAGCCCACGACGTCGGCGCCGTACGAAGCCCTGACGCGAACGGCTGCGGCAGTAGCCGCGGACCGCCAGGAGGCCGGCCGGCTCAGCACCGCGTCAATCGCAGCCGCGAGCACCCGGTCGTCGCCAAGAGGGCCAAGGGGCACGACGAGGCCTCCTCCGGTGGCGTTCACAACCTCGCCGCAGCCTGAATCGTCGGAGACGATGACGGGCGTCCCGGAGAGGAGCGCCTCCATCGGCACCAACCCGAAGATCTCATGCTCCGATGGATACACCAGCACATCGGCGTCGGCCAGTGCTTCGAGCCGCTCGCCGGCCCGAAGGAGACCGGTGAAGAGCGTGCGATGTTCGAGACCAAGAGCTCGGACGAGCGCGCGCGCGGCGGCGCCGCCACCCATGTCGTTGCCCGCGATGACGAGCGATGCCTCGGCGTGCCGGAGCCGCGCAAAGGCGCGCACCAAAACGTCAACTCGCTTGCGCGGCGTCAGCTTGCCCAGGAACAGGACGAGAGGACCAGGCCCGAGCGCGAGCCGCCGCCGGAAGCACCCGCGCACGACTGGCGTGGTGAACTCGTCGAGGTCCAGGGGATTCGGGATCACGCGTATCATCGACGGCTCGACACCGAGGGCATCCAGCTGACGTCGCTCCGACAACGACACCGCCAGAACGCGGCTCGCGCCCCGCAGGACCCGACGACCCACCACGCCATCGAACACGCGCTTCGCGAGCTGCCGCCTTTCGATCCGGGGAGCGGTACCGTTCGGAGCCAGGACGTACGGCACTCCGGATCGGCGAAGGTGGTACGCCGCGATCACTCCAGGAAGGTTGCGGCAGGCATGCAGATGAGCGACGTCGAACGTCCGCGCGTGGGTCGCAAGGTATTCGTGGAGCCCCATCGGCAGGAACAGCTGCGCGTGATAGGCCAGGCGATTCGACACGTTGGGAAACACGCGCAGGTCAACTCCATCGGGCGTGTGACGCTCGCGCGACGGGAGGCGCGAGGATGCATCGCACGCATCGGTGGTGCACACCGTGACGTCGTGACCGCGTCTCGCGAGTCCCCGCGCAAGGCTGTGCGCAAGCCTCGGAATGCCCCCGTACGCCCACGCCTCGGCCGAATAGGGGGTGACGTGAAGGATTCGCAGAGGAGACTTCATTCTGGTCCGGAACGTTCCGGCCTCGTACAATAACAGCCTTGACGTTGACAAGTGGCAAATTCGTCCTGTGCGGCGCTGTGACCATCCTTGCCGGTCTTGTCTATGTCAATGCTCTTCGCAACCCTTTCGTTTACGACGACTACCACACGGTCCAGACCAATCCGTCCATTCAGTCCGTGACCAACATTCGCGCGATCGTGCTGTATGACGTCAAGCGGCCAATCGTGAACTTCTCGTACGCCGTCGATCGCGCGCTCTGGGGCACGGAACCTCTGGGCTTTCACGTGACGAACGTGCTGTTCCACATGCTCAATGTCCTGCTGCTGTTCCGCCTGGCCTCGCAGCTGACGCAGAGCGATATCGCGGCCGGCGCCGGAGCCGCGCTGTTCGCCGTGCACCCCATGATGACCGAGGCTGTCGGGTACATCAGCGGACGGTCGGAAGTGCTGTGCGCGACGCTCCTGCTGCTCGCACTGTCGTGTGGCCGCCGCTGGATTCGCGGCGACGGCGCCCTGTGGGCTGCGATGACAGCGGGCCTCTGGCTCGCCTCCATGGCGACGAAGGAAATTGGTGTGATGTTCCCATTGGTGCTCTTCGCCTACGACTGGTTCGTGGCCGCGGGGGATGCGGACGGCAGGCGCAGGCGGATCTTCACCGTCTATCTGCCGCTCGTGCTCCTGGCTGTCGCGGCCGGCATCGTCCGGCTGGCCATTCTTGCGCGGATCGAGCATCCCGGCGAGGTCCGAATTCATTGGCCCTATTTTTTGATCGCGCTCGACGTCGTCCGCCGCTACGTGGGCCTGATGTTCTATCCGGTGGGGCAAACCATCTTTCACGTGGTCACGCCTGTCGACGGAGTCCTCGATCCTCGAGCCCTTCTGGCATTCGCACTACTGGGAGCGATGGTGACACTGGCCTGGCGCGCCCGAAAGAACCAGGGTGTGGTAACCGTGGGGATTCTCTGGTTTCTCCTGCTGCTCGCGCCGTCCGCCGTTCTCACCGTGCTCGACCAGGGCGAACCGATGGCCGAACATCGCGTCTATGCCGCAAGCGCGGGGCTGTTCCTCGCCGCCGGTTCAGCCATCGGCTGGCTTTCGGCACGCCTGAAGCGGGCTGACCGGCAGCTGACGTGGCTCGCACCAGCCGGTCTGACGCTTGTCGTCGTCTCGCTGTGCGCGGAGACTTTTCTTCGCAACCAAGTGTGGTCCGACCCGGTCACACTGTGGCGCGAGTCCGTGGATCTGGCGCCGCGTCATTTCCGGCCGCGCCTCCTGCTTGGCGAGGCTCTCCAGGACGCCGGACGCCTCGACGAAGCAGCCGAGCAGTTCAAGACCGCGATCCGCCTGCGGCCGGATGAGCCAACCGGGTACGTGAAGCTTGGCGGGTTTCTGGCGGCAACAGGACAGCTGCAAGGGGCGCGAGAGCAATTTCATGAGGCGATTCGCGTCGACCCGCAGAATGCGTCCGCCCGCCAGGCGCTCACGGTTCTCGATGCCGATGACATCACGCTGACATCCCAGCCTGTGGGCAATGACCGCGGCCGTTGACACCATTTCACACGGAGTGAGGCGTCCGACGCGGTTCCACGCCGGGCTGATCTGGACGCTCGTCCGCACCGATTTCAAGGCGCGGTATCACGGCACGATCGGCGGATTCTTCTGGGCGCTGCTCAAGCCGATGAGCATGTTCGTCGTGCTGATGGGAGTGTTCTCGTTTCTTTTCGCCTCGAAGCCCGAATACAAGCTCAATCTCATCGTCGGGCTGTTCCTGTGGGACTTCTTCGCCGAAGGCACCAAGAGCGGGCTGACGTCGCTCCACGCGCGCGGGTATCTCCTGACCAAGGCGCGCGTCCCGTCCTGGATCCTGGTCGTCACGTCGGTCTCCAACGCGTTGATCACGCTCGCCGTGTTCTCGGTCGTCATCACGATCTTTCTGGTCGCCGCCGGTCATCCGCCGTCAGCGTCGGCCCTCGTCGCTTTCGCTGGCTACTGCGCGGCGCTGACGGCCATCGTCGTCGGCTTCTCGCTGGCGTCGAGCGTGCTGTTCCTGCGTTATCGCGATCTCAACCAGGTGTGGGAGGTGGTGATTCAGGCAGGCTTCTTCCTCGCGCCCATCATCTATCCGCTCGACATCCTTCCCGAGCGGTTCCATTTCTACCTGTACATCTGGCCGCCCACGCCGGTGATCGAGTTCTCGCGCGCGGTGCTCGTCGCCGGCATCATGCCGACCGCTACCGGGCATCTGTACCTCGCGTTCGACGCGGCGGTCTGTCTGGCCGCTGGTATCCTGCTGTTCTGGCGGCTCAGCCCGCGTGCGGCGGAGTATCTGTAGCCGCCCATGTCTCTCATCGACGTCCACGCGGTCTCGAAGGCGTTCTTGATTCCGAGCGCACGGCGCGAAACCATTCGCGAGCACTTCCTGGGCCTGTTGCGGCCCCGCCGCTTTCAACGCCTCGAAGTGCTGGACGATGTGAGCTTCGACGTGCAGCAAGGGGAGGCGCTGGGCATCATGGGACGCAACGGGTCGGGCAAGAGCACGCTGCTCAAGATCCTGTGCGGCGTCTATCTGCCCGACCGCGGACACGTGAGCACCCACGCGGCGATCACGCCGATTCTGGAGCTCGGCGTCGGCTGGAATCCCGAGCTCGATGCGGTGGACAACGTGCTGCTCATCGGGTCCGTCATGGGGCTGTCGCTCCACGAGATACGCCGCGACCTGGACGAGATTCTAGCGTTTGCCGAGCTCGAGCGGTTCGCCGACCTGAAGCTGAAACACTATTCGAGCGGCATGTCGGAGCGACTGGGCTATGCCGTGGCGTTCAAGGCGGTGCGCGAAGTGCTCGTGCTCGACGAAATCTTCGCGGTGGGCGACGCCGGCTTCCGACAGCGCTGCGAGAACCGGTACCGCGAGCTCCGATCGAGCGGGCACACGGCCATCATCGTCAGCCACGACCCGCGGGTGATCACGACGTTCTGCGACCGCGCCCTGCTGCTCGACGGCGGACGCATCGTGCTCGACGGCGCCGCCCGGGAGGTGGCCGAGCGCTACGTATCGATGTTGACGCACGCTGACGGCTGAGGTTGGTGCGAAAGGCTCGCTTCTACCGCGAGGCGTACGAGCCGTCGAACAGTTGCTGCACGACCGCCGGAAAACGTCCCGCATGTTCAGGCGTCACCTCGATCCGTGGCAGCAGCAAGCGATTCGTGCCGGCAGAGACGAGACCCGGCTGCACCGTTACGGCCGCCAGAAACCCCGCCTCGCTCACGATCGACACTGTCTCGGCATCGTACTCGCCGTACGGGTACGCGAACAGACGCACGGGCCGCTCGAGCACTCGTTCGAGCGTCACCTTGTCCTGAACAATTTCCCGGCGTTTCGTTTCAGGCGGCTGTGTCGGAAGCGCCAGATGATGAACGGTGTGGGCGCCAACGACGTGGCCCGGCCGATCGGCGAGCGCCTGGACCTCTCGCCCCGTGAGGACACGGTGTGTCGCCCGCGGAACGGTCGGCGCGCCACCCCACTCGAGAACGTCGCGGACCAGGTCGAGGCGTGTGCCGGCATCGAGCGGCCACGCGAGGCGATTCACCCAATCGAGCGCGGCGCCGCGCTCGGCGGCCGTCCTGGTCGGCAACCCGCACGTCCTGACCGCCGTGCCGGCCGCTCAGCGTCAGCACCGATGGAAGGGCCCGTCCGCACAGGAACAGGCACTCGAGCGCATCCCACCACCGCTCGTGCTCTTCATCGAGCCGATCCGTATTGACGAAGAACGTCGCGGGGACTCCCGTCTCCTGGAGTATCGGTGATGCGGCCGTGAGCGCGTCCGCATACCCATCGTCGAGCGTGACAGCAACTGCGCCTGTCGGGATGCGGCCTCCCGCGGCCGCCCGCACGAGATCCTCGAGGCCGATCGGCGAGAAGTGCCTGGCGAGATGACGCATGTGATCGCGGAACACGGCAGGCGGCGTGCACAGCGCGTGGGAGTCGGGCGTGAGCTCGGCCACCCGGTGGTAGGCAAGGACGACTCCAGACGATCTCGGTTCGGCTACGGACACGGCGACCGATGTGCGCGGCGTCGTTGGGCTTCACGGCCCGAATCGCAATGACAAGTGGAAACGTTGAATCCTGATGCGCGAGGTCGGCGGGAGCGATCTCCTCGGCCGACAGTCCGTAGAGGAATGCGGCGCACGCCAGGACGTTGCCGTGCACGGTGACGTCGAATGCATCAATCGGAAAAACTTCCGCAAATAGCTTTCGGGCCGATGCCTCGGTCAGACGCCAGATAGTCGCCGTCGGGCCCCCGCTCGTCGTCGACGCGGATGACCGAGGGCGCCGTCGCCAGCAGCACACCGCCGGGGCGAAGGATGCGCGCACACTCTGCGAGCGCAGCCGGCACCTCGTCTATGAACTGCAGCGTTTGCGTCAGGATGATGCAATCGTAGGTGGCCGTCGGGACCGATTCCGCGCGGCGCAGGTCGGCAACGATCGTCGCCAGGGCGTTGGTGGGGTCCAGGTCAATGACGTCGCTCGCCGTGACTCTGTCGTCGCCGAAACGCCTCGTGTACGTCGAGTCTCGGACCTCGAGCACCCGGCCGCGAACATCACGACGGTGCTCGTCCAGAAAACGCTCAATATAGTGACGGTCCACAGGCGTCCCCCGATCGCGTCCCCAGGCGCGACTGATCGGCTGAACGCGACGGAGATCGCCCATGTCCACGCGCGGCAAGCCAAGCGACTCCAGCTGTCGCGATGTCTCGGCGATTTGCTGCCGGAGATCCGCGAGCTCGGTCTCGAGTGATGCCGTTCGCGCTTCGAGCGTGCTGTCGATACTCCCTCTGGTTCGCGAGGAACGTCTCTTTTCCGTCCACGAGATCCAGACCATGCCGCTCCACGGACGTGTGATGCTTGGCGTAGAAGTGAGCGAGGCGCGACCGGTACGTGTCTGGTTGAATGGAACGCCTGTAGCCAGAGCCGGCACGCACACAGTAGTGCAGCAGCGGCTCGTCGAGGATGACGCCGCGAAAACCGCGCTCGATCGCCGAGGCCCAGAAGTCCAGCAGTTCGAACGACTGCAGGTCTTCGTCGAAGCCGCCGACCGCCTCCCACAACCTCCGCCGCACCAGCGTCGAGGCGTGCGGCACGCCGCCCGTGGACACTGCGTCCACGAACGTCGGACGCGACGGCGTCCAGACGTAGCTGGCGGCCCCGAACGCGCGCATGGCGGACGAGACGAAATCGATGGCCGGATCGACATCGAGCAACGCGCCCGCTGTTTCGAAGTAGCGCGGGGCGAGCAAGTCGTCCGCGTCCAGGCACATCAGGTACTCGGAGGAGGTGAACTGCGCGCCAAGATTCCGGGCTGCCGCGACACCGCGACCGTTGGCCCGCAGGACACGCGTGCCCTCCCGCTCCAGCCGGGCCACGACCTGCTGCGTGTAGATGTCAGCAGATGCGTCGTCCACCACGACAATCTCGGTGGCGGGGCGGGTCTGACGCTCGACGCTCACGAGCGCCGCTCCGAGCGTCCGGCCAAGATCGCGGCAGGTGATCACGGCGGCGATTCGTCCCGGGCTCATGCAGGACCTCGCCATCGAAGCCACCCGTCATAGACCCTTCTGAGCGGACCGGTGAGACGCCAGCTCTTCGATGTCCGTAGCGCGACCACTTCGTTCGACGCTGCGCGCAGCCGCCGCTTCGAGCGCCTCGAGGCGATCTGCCATCTCGAGGGTCGCCCGATCTCCATCAATCTGTGCCGTTGCGGCCGCCAGCCGTGACTGCAGCTCGGTGAGTTCCTGCCGACACGACGCCACCGCAGGCTCCAACTGGGAGCCAATGTAGCGTTCGAGTTCGTCGTTGCGTCGCAGCAGGGCCGCGGTTTCGCCATCCTGATGAAGGAGCACGTCGGTGAGGTGCGCCTGGTAGGCCTCACGATGTTTCGCCATGCGGTAGCGCGCGAGCGGCAGGTGCCCCGGGCCGTGCCAGCAGACGGTGCTCATCGAACCCGCCCGTCTTCGATACGCGAACAGGACCTCTGGGAGAATCATGCCGCGAGCGCCGCGCTCCACGAGCGTCAGCCAGAGGTCCCAGTCCTCGTCACCCTGAACGGGCATGGCCGTGTCGTATCCGCCCGCGGCACGAACCGCATGGCGGCGCACGAGAGCCGCGGTGAGCACCGTGTCCTCCCACAGGAGCGTCGGCAGGTCGCATCGTTCGGGCTTCCACTCCCACGACTCCTCGCCGAAGGTGCGGAGCCAGGACGAGACGAACGCGATCGACGGATCGGCATCGAGCACGCTGCGACGGCCTTCGCGAGGTACGACGGCTCCAGACGGTCGTCCGCATCGAGCGCGCAGAGATACTCGCCGGTCGAGTTCTCGACTCCCAGATTGCGCGCGGCCGCGAGGCCCCGATGCTGTGTGTGAATGACCCTGGTTCTCGGACGTCGAAAGTCCGCGAGGAGCGTCTGGGTCGCGGCGTCCGTTGAGCCGTCGTTCACAACGACGATCTCGAAGTCCTGGAACGTCTGGGCGAGCACGCTCTCGACGGCCTCGTCGAGAAACGCGCCGAGGTTGTAGCAGGGGATGATCACCGAGACTCTCGGCGTCCTCCAGGTGACGGCTCGACGGTCGTCATCGTCCCCCGAGCATGCGATAGGCGGCGCGTGCCGGGGCGGTCCAGCGCCAGCTGAGCGAGCGGTGGAATTCGTCGAGCCGGCGCGTCGCATCCTCAACGGCGCGCTGAAGATGCGCAACATCGGTGGCCCGACGCTCGAGAGCCTCGTGCAAACCCGATATCTCCAGTGCGCATGCGGCAAGCTCCGCCTGACGGCCTTCAAGTTCTATGCGCGCGGCCTCCAGCCGACGCGTTTCAGAAGCCAGTGCACCCTGCACTTTGTCCAGAGTGGCCCGCAACTCGTCCACTTCGGCGCTTCTGGCTCGCACTTCCGCGTTTCTGTCTCGCAGATCGGCCCTGGCTTCCTGCAGGGTCGATCGACACGACTCCAGGTCACGGTCTCGGGTCTCAACCGCAGCCTCCAGAGCCTCAACGCCACGGTGGCGCAGCGTTAATGCGATCCGTACGGCATCCGGGTCGTAAAGCGTGAGGCTCGATGGATCCCGGACGAAGGAATCGCCTTCGTGCAGTTCGTTGTACTGCACGTGCCAGCCGCGCGCGCGCTCACGCTCAGGAAACCGGTTCCGTCGTTCGCGGAACACCTTGCGCTCGCCGTGCGCCTGCCCCCGGATCGGATAGTGGCGGAGGAGAAATCTCAGGGGAAATACGCGACGACCGGGAAACGTCGCGTCGTGCCCGCCGCTGGCGATCAGATCGAGGTCGCGGGTCTTCTTCCAGGCGCGGATCTGAATGCGATCGTACGGCGCCGCTTCCGAATAGAACCTGAGCGCGTCGCGCACATCCTCGTCAGGACCGAGCGCGTCGCGGACCGGCCAGAAGTCGAGCGAGGCAAAATCGATGGCGTTGTATCCGAGCGCGTCAACCCTTCGAATCGCCTCGCTGAGCGTCAGCTGGGGCCAGGGACTCTCGCGGAACTCGTCGGCGTCGTGGTGGATGAACCAGCTGGCGTCAAGGCGGGTGGCCAGCTCCGCCTTTCTGAGAATGATGCGCTCCCACGCGAATGTCGCATCGCCAGCTCCATCAGGCGCAGGGAGCCGCTCGATGGCAAGAACCCCGCGGCCCACGTATCGTTCGACGATGGCCGCGGTGCTGTCGGTCGAACCGTCGTCCAGGAAGTAGACATCGATGCCCTGGGCGATCAGGTCGCGGACGACCTGATCGATGATGTCCGCTTCGTTGTACGCCGCGAGGATCGCGACAATGGAAACATCCGAAGACATTTCCGAGCATTCTACGGCAGCTCAGCTCGCGCCTACGGTCAGTACCGGTTCCAGCTGAACGTACCGATCATCGGATGACCCGCGACGTAGAAGTCGCGCGCCAGGCGGCGGTCGTAGTGGATGCTGGCGTTGCCGCCGTTGGTAATCGTCCTGGCCAGAATCGACCCGTACAGATCCTGAGTGCCCTGCAGGGTGAAGTCCGCATTGGGAGCGTAGATCGTGGCCGCCGACTGACTGTTTCCGCCTTTCATGCTGATGGTGGCCGATGCCGCCGTAGACGATCTGCAGCGCCGACGCGTCGTAGTTCACGCCGGAGGTATTGTTCTGCTTCCACGCCATCGTGGACAGATCGAACGGGGTTGTCATTTCGCTTCCATCGGGATTCTTGCCCGCGATCTTCAGCACGACCGCCTGGTTCGAGCCAGACAGATTGTTGGCAACTTCAACATCCCCCGAACCGTTCAGGCTGTTGATGTTCACGTTGTTCGACGGACTGTTGGTCTTCAGGACGATCGTGAAGCCGCCAGCCACCGTCACGCTTGGCAGCGTGACGTCTGAGCCGTGGCCGTCAATAGTCACCGTCTTGGTGACGGCATTGACGGTGCAGTTGACGCCCAGAGCCAAGCCCAGCGAGGAGCAGGCGTTCACCGGAACCGCCAACAGCGCAGCGTTGATCGTCACCGCGGTCGTCGGCGGCGTCGTCGAGAACGTCGGCAGCGGGTAGCTGACTGCCGTCGGCAATTGCACCATGCTGCCCTCGACGTTCGCACTGCCACCCTCGGTCAAGCCCGTGACGGCGCCGGCCGCGCAGGTTCCCACGCCGGTCCGCGGCGTGTACAGGTTGCCTTGCACGTCCACGCTTCCCAGAATGTGCAAGTTTCCATTCGTGCCGACGTCGCCGCCGCTCGCCAGCGTGCTGTTGCCGGCGCCGGTCGGCGGCCCGACGCTGCGAATCGTAGCTGTTCACGGTGACGTTCCCGTGGAAGTAGATGGCGTCGCACGTGTTGGCGGTCGCAAATGCCGCGTACGAGTTGGCCGACACTTTCGGCGTCTCGACCAGCGCCGTCACCTCGACGGTCGCGCGGCGCGCGCCGCTAAGGACTCCGGCGCCCGAGATCTGCCACGTTTGCACGACACTCTGCCCGCCACCGTAAGACTCGAACTGCTGCATTTGCAGCAGCGTCGCGTAGGAGCCGTAGGCGACACTGATGTTGTCGGCGGCCAGGGTACCCTGGGCGGCCGCGTTGAACGCATCCCGCACGGCCGCGACGGGATAGTTCGATGCCTGTGAGGCCGTCGCGGACAGGATCACGGGCTGGCCGTTGTAGGTGACCGGCGAGACGGTGCGGTTGTAATTGCTGAGCGGATCGGCGACCGTCCCCGGAGGAGAGTACTGCGCCGTGTCGAGGAGGAAGTTGGCGGCCTTCTGGACGGCCGCCTCCCCGCCGTACCGGGCCTGCGACATCATCCGGTAGTTCATGCTCGCGTACGTTTCCGTCTGCGAGAGGAACATCAGCGACACGGCCAGCGCCGACATCGCCGTCATCAGAAACAGCGCGAGGACGATGGCGATTCCGCGTTCGTGGTGTGCGTTCATATGGTGTTCATCCATGGACAAGTCAGGGCAGCAACCCCGTAATCGTCGCGGGCGTGGACTGAATGCGATCCGTATAGCCAATGCTCGCCAGCATCCACGCGTTGTAGATGTTGCGCGGCGACACGTTCAGGAGCGCCTTCGTTTCCGTCTGATAGGCTTTCGTCACGGGGTCGATCTGCTGAGTCTGCACGGTAAGCGTGATCGCGACATCCAGAACGAACGTGAAGGGCGTGCCCTGCACGGTCATGCTCGTGGTCTGATACGTGAAGCACGGTGTGCCGCCCGGATTCGGAATGATATTGCTCGAGCAAAATCTGCGCGTTCGTGAGCGCCGGCTTGCTGCCGGCGTTGAACGGCATCACGTTCCGATACAGGTTGTGCGCGCCGGTGTCGCACGTGTACTCGACGTACACCATGTTGCCGTCGGCGTTGATGTCGCCGTACATCTTGAGCACGGTCGCGCTCGATCCGTTCACCACGCCGGTTGGCGGGATGATGCCGTTCGCGAAGCCTCCGAGCGGCACGAGTACCGTGCCCGCAGCGTGAGCCAGCGTGAAGCACGCCGTGATCGTCGGCGGCGTGGCCGCGGCATTCACTGCCGCGATCTTCACGGTCTCCTGCAAGTCGCCATCGAGGGTCGTGAGCAGTTCGTACGCCGCCGGCGGACCGGCCGAGGCAAAGATGCCCTCAACGGAATTCACACCGACGACGACGGCGTTCACTAGCGGGAATGTCTGGTCGCAGCTCGCCGCCGCCGCCACCGCGGAGCCGAGCTGCACGCTGGCCGCCGTGGCGATACGCCCGGCCTGGCCCACCTCCTGCTGCAACAGCTCGGTGGCACCCCGGATACCGCTGTGCATTTCGGTCCGGTTCCACACCGTTGCCTGCGAGTTCGTCATCTGCATCAAGGCGCTGGTGACGATGCTGGAGACGATGAGGAGCACCGCGGTGGACACGGTCAGCTCGATGAGCGAGAAGCCGGCAGCCGATGTTTGGACGCTTCGCGCGTCCCTCGTTAGAACTGCGCGCATTTGAGGGCTACCACCGTGGATCGTGGAATCAGCGCGCGGGCGACCGAGTGGCGCACCGTGCTCGTCACCGTAATCTGTTTGACGCCGCTGGACGGGTTCGTGATACTCCAGACGCGCTCGTAGAACCAGTTTGCCGGAGGGGTCGATCCGCCGCCGAGCAGCGAACCATCCTGCGCCAGCCAGTCGACGTATCCATTCACCGGTGACGCGGTGTCCGTGCTGCCGCCGACAGCCAGCCCGGTGCCGCCGGTCGCCGCGGCCGGAAACACGATGGTGTCCGTGCCTGCGTCGGTGTAGGCAATGGCGAGGAGCTGCTCCATTTTGTCCTGCGCGTACTCGGTCGTGCGGGCCTCGAGATGCCCGTGATTCTCGGTGAGCGTGGTGGCGAGCGCGGCCATCCCCAGCAACCCGATCGTCACCACGATCATCAGTCCGCAGGCGATGGCGGTTTCGATGAGCGTCGTGCCTCGTTCGGACTTCAGCTTTTCGATCAATTCAGCACCCATGACGGCGTGACAGCAGGGAACGCGTGCCACATCCGCAGCATGCCAGTGGCAGCCACCGTGATGCCGTACACCGCGGAGCCATCAGTCAGATACAGCGCGTCGACACCGGTCGGCGCCAGGGTCGAGTCGATAGGCACACCGCGAGAGTTGAACATGATGCAGGCCGTGTCGTTGATCACCGCACCCATGTCGTCAACACACAGCGGAGCCTGACCGATGGTCGCCTGCGTGTTCGGCGGGGGCGCACCGATGATGTCGTAACCGAACGACACGCCCAGCGACAGCGGTGACGTGCCGCTCTCGGCCGTCCAGGCCGACGTCGTCTTGTTCCAGGACTCGATGTGGTGCGTATTCCCACCCAGATCCACGTAGAGCCTCGATCGAGAGAAATTGGACGCGGCCCGCATCTTCGCCACCGCAACCGCATTCGACACGCTGCGGGCGTCGCCGCTCAGCCGAAAGGCAGCCAGGGCGCTGCCGAACATCGGCATCGCAATCGCACTGATGATGCCGATCACCGCAAGGACGATCGTGACTTCCATGATCGTGAACCCGGACTCTCGACCGTGACCTGACATCACACTGCTCAACGGAGCAAGGGGGATGCCGCGACGCTTGTGTGCACGATTTCAGCTAAGGTCTGTAATGACAGCCTTTACGGGAAAAATTGCACGCGGGTCCTTTTCCCGCACATGCGCCGTCCTGGAACAGTGGATCACAGATTTGGTGATGATGGAACCATTGGCGACGGGCGGTATGATCGAACCCGCTTGTTCGTCCGGGTAGAACCTATGTCACGAAGAGTCTTGGGAATTGTGCCGGCGCTCACCCTCCTCGTCGTCGCGCTCATCTGGACGACTCAACCGAGAGTGGGCGCTCAGGCCTGGGGATGGCCAAGCACCAAGGCCGGCGACTGGCCGATGTATCTCGCGGATCCAAGCGGGAGCAAGTACTCGCCGCTCGACCAGATCAACGCCTCGAATTTCAGCAAGCTCGAAGTCGCCTGGACGCTGAGGGTCGACAATCTCGGCGCGCGGCCCGAAGCCAGGCTCCAGGGCGCGCCGATTGCCGTCAAGGGCACGCTTTACACTACCGCCGGTCAGGCCGGCAAATCGGTCGTGTCAATCGACGGCCGGACGGGCGAGCTGAAATGGGTGCACCGCTATGACGAAGGCGAGCGCGCGAGCCGCTGGTCCCCTCGTCAGTATTCGGGCCGCGGCGTGGCGTACTGGACCGATGGTCGTGGTGACGAACGCGTCATCTACCTGACGACCGGGTATCAGATGATCGAGCTGAATGCGAAGACCGGTCAGCCGATCGTGTCGTTCGGCAAGAACGGCATCGTGGACCTCAAGGTCGGCGTCGTCATCGGCAAGGACAAGCAAATCGATCTCGAAAAGGGCGAAATCGGTCAGCACAACCCGCCGACCGTCGTCGGCGACACGATCCTCGTCGGTTCATCGATGTTCGAGGGACTCGACTATCACTTCAGCACAAACGCCAAAGGTCTGGTCCGCGCCTTCGACGCCAAAACCGGCAAGCAGCTGTGGCGCTTCAACACGATTCCCTACCTTGGACAGTTCGGCAACGAGACCTGGGAACAAGGCTCGTGGGAATGGACCGGCAACACGGGCGTGTGGGCGCACATCACCGCCGACCCCGTGGCCGGCCTGGCCTATCTCCCAGTGGAGACGCCGACGATCGACGAGTATGGCGGCAACCGGCCGGGGAACAATCTGTTCGCCGAAAGCCTCGTCGCGGTCGATCTGAAGACCGGTGTCCGTAAATGGCACTTCCAACTCGTCCATCATCCACTGTGGGACCACGACATCTCGTCAGCCCCTCTCCTCATTGACGCAACGATCGACGGGCAGCCGCGCAAGCTCGTCGCGCAGCCGACAAAACAGGGATGGCTCTACACATTCGACCGGCTTACCGGAGAACCGATCTGGCCGATCGTCGAGCGACCGGTGCCGCAGACCGACGTCCCGGGTGAGAAGACTTCGCCGACGCAGCCGTTTGTGACCAAACCGCCTCCGTACTCGCGGATCTACGTGGCGGAATCGGACCTGATCGACTTCACACCGGCGCTTCGAGCCCGCGCGCTCGAGAATCTGAAGCCGTATCGCTGGGAGCCGACACCGTTCGTCCCGCCGACGTGGAGGGGGCCGGAAGGCAAATGGCTCGGCGGCATCAACATCGGCAACCTCGGCGGCGGCATCAACTGGCCCGGTGCGTCGTTCGACCCGGAGACGGCGATCTTCTACGGGCAGGCGAACAACGCGAACGTGACCGCGACGAGCTTCTCCCCCGAGGATCTCGAGATCATCGGGCCCGAGCAGCAGGCGAAGAACCGGATTCCGTCGTGGGAGTCACCGAACGGCCGCTCAGGCGGACCACCGGCGGACAGGGCCAGTCGGGAAGGTGACGCCGGCGGCCGAGGAGCCGGGCGGGGCGACGCGGCGCAGGGCGGTGGTGCACCCGCCGCAGCGGCCGCTGGTGACGGCCGTGCCATGACGACGGGCCTCGAGGGTCTGCCGATCGTCAAGCCGCCATACGGGGTCCTATCGGCAATCGACTTGAACACCGGCGCCCTGAAATTCCAGGTGCCACATGGGGAAACACCGGACAATGTCCGCAATACGTTGCAGCGTCTTGGCGTGACTTACACCGAGCGCACCGGACAGAGTGGGAGTACCGGTCTCATGGTCACGAAGACGATGGTCGTGGTCGGTGATCTCGCGGTCACTTCGCCGCCGGGACGTCAGCCTGGGGCCATGCTTCGCGCGTACGACAAGCAGACCGGCATGGAACTCGGCGCGGTGCTCATGCCGAACCGCGTCAGCGGGTCACCAATGACCTATCTTGGCAGCGACGGTCGACAGTACATCAACATCGCCGTCCATGGCCTCGGCACTGGCGCCGGCACGTATGTCACGTACGCGCTCCCGGCATCGGAGATTCGTCCAACCAGCGGACAGCGATAGGCCCTCTTGTGCTTCTCTGCGAATCCTGCGGGCTCTGCAGTGAGTGTAGTCAGGAGCGCAGGCGCTGTGCCAGGCGATGCAGGAAGAGCCCGACGTCGGTGACGACTCCAATCGTCTGCGAAGACCCGCGATCGGCCAGCTTGGTCACCACCGCGGGATTGATATCCACGCAGACCATCTTGACCCATGACGGGAGCATGTTTCCGACACCGATGCCGTGCAGCATCGTCGACAGGCCGAGAACAAGACTGACGCCCTGCAGGGCGTCCGCATACAGGTCCTGCGCGGCGCGCAAGTCCATGATCGTGTCGGGCAGCGGCCCATCGTCCCTGATACTACCGGCGAGCACGTAATGGACCTCGTGCTTGATGCACTCGTACATCAGGCCCGAAGTCAGCACACCTTGTTCGACGGCCTGACGAAGCCCTCCCATCCGGCAGATCGTGTTGATCGCGCGCATGTGGTGCCGATGGCCACCTTCAATCGCTTTCCCCGTATCCAGATCGACGCCGAGCGAGGTTCCGAAAAACGCCTGTTCGACATCATGGACCGCGAGGGCGTTCCCCGCGAGGAGCACGTTGACGAAGCCCGAGCGAATCAGCTCCTGAAAGTGCTGCGACCCACCCGTATGCACGACGACCGGCCCGGCCACGACGGCGATGCGCCCACCGCTCGTTCTTGATGTCGCGCATCATGTCGGCAATGCGCGCCACCCCCACCTCGACGCGCCGCTCCGATGAAATCTCGTTCGCCATGAACGCAAAACCATGACGATCGCGATCTTGGAATTCCGGGATCACCCGGACACCAGACACGCCGCACACGACGCTATCGCCTGTCTTGATGTCGCGCAGCTTTCGGCATCGGGCGTGACCGTCCTCGATCGCGATGACCGCGTCCATCCGCTGGTTCGTCACTTCGATCCAGTGTCGCCGGTGTCGAACCAGCGTGCGATGGTTGGTGGTCGAGTAGAAATCATCCGGCACACAGCCATCGCGGTCGGCGGACTTGATGAGCGCGTCCTGCTGATCGGCCAGACGGCACCCGAGCGCCACCAGCTCTTCGAGGACCTGTCCCAGCACGTGCGGGGAGGGCGCGGAGATCCGCATCGAAATGAACGACGGATCGTTGTTGCTGCGACCGATGTCGAACTTGAGGACTTCGAAGGACGCGTTGCCCTTGACCACGGCATCGAACACAGTATTGAGAATCTGTGAGTCGATCAGGTGCCCTTCCGCTTCGACGACTTCGCTGAACGTGGCTGCAGCCATGTCACGTGAAGATGGGCAGGGCCAGCGGGGGCTGGACGTGATAGTCGCTTTGGGCCACCTCCGCAAGCGCGCGATCCAGTACGGACTCGGGACACTCCTCGAGCGTGGTGACGAACGGGAGCCGGTCCCTGCGGAACTTCGGCAGCTGCAGGACGCCCTCGATGTTGATGCCGTACTTCGCGTACGACGTCGTGATCTGCGCCAGGATGCCGGGCTTGTCACTGACGGTGAAGCGTACGTAGTGGGGCGCCACGAAATCGCCGCTCACCGGATAGAACTTGGTCGGCGCCGCATTTGCGGGTCGTGCCTCACCGCGTGTGGCCACGGATAGGACATCGGACACCACCGCAACCGCCGTCGGCGAACCGCCCGCGCCGGACCCGAAGAAGGAGGTCTCGCCGCCGAAGACGCCGCGAACAGTCACCAGGTTCTGACTGCCTTCGACCCGTCCGAAACCGGACGACAACGGCACGAGCGCCGGTCTGACCGCGGCGAACACTGCGCCGCTGTCTTCGACCGACGCTCGCGCGATCTGGCGAATGGTGCACCCGAGCTCGCGAGCATAGAGAAAATCCACCGGCTCGATGGGACGAATGGAACGCGTGGCGATGTCGGTCACGCGAATCGGGCGTCGAAGTCCGACCGCGGAAATGATCGCCAGTTTCGCGGCGGCATCCGCCCCGTCGAGATCCTCGCTCGGATCGGCTTCGGCGTACCCGGCCTTCTGCGCTTCGGCAAGCGCGTCCGCGAAGGAGATGGTCTCAGACTGCATGCGGCTCAGAATGTAGGCGCAAGTGCCGTTCAGGATGCCGCGGACTTCGACGAGCCGATCGCCGGCGAGGCCCTCCTGAAGCGCCCGCAGGACGGGAATCCCGCCGGCCACCGATGCCTCGAACCGGACTTCCAGTCCGCGGGTCTTCGCCACGTCCAGCAACTCGGTCCCGAAATGCGCGATCAACTGTTTGTTCGCCGTCACGACCGACTTGCCGGCTACCAGGGCCGCCTTCACCCAGTCGTACGTCGGACGAACGCCACCCACGAGTTCAATGACAATGTCGACGTCTGATGCCAGGACCTCGTCGATCGACTCCGTCCAGACGATCGGTGAGGGGACCCAATCGACCCGCTTCCTGGACACCTCGCGGTTGAAGATGTGGGTCAACTGCACGTGTGGAATTTCTCCGCTGCAGAGAATGCGGGCGACCGACTGCCCCACCGTCCCGAACCCGAGCAGCGCGACACGCGAGCGCTTGGGAGAAACCACTGCATTGGATGTCATAGAGTGCGCACCTTGAGGCTCTCAGCTCTCAGCTGTCGACCGTCAGCGGTCAGCTGTCAGCGTGCTGATTCGAGCCAGTAAGCTATCACGTCTTCAGACGCCGTATCCGTAACCCGCTTCTTCCGGCGGACGGTCGTCGTTCTCGGCAGGTGCCTCAGAACAGCGAGGCTCGCGTTTACGCACGAGAAGATTCGCCGCATCGCAGGTCCTCGCCTCGTCCCGTCGGATGCCTGTCGTGAGGTCTGCCCTGGTGTCGTTGTGACTTGCCGTGTTCTCATTCCGCATGGTGTTCCTCCAAAAGCAAAAGGGCCATCGCCCGTCTCCGGGTGATGGCCCTTGTCGAATCACTGTGCTGATTTCGCTTGGTTACATCACCCGAGTCTCAGACTTGCCGGCAACGGCAGCAAGCCGGTGCTAAGAAGGAGGAGCGGCGTGATGCTCGAGAGCCGCGAAGACACCACGGCCCGGCAGGTCGAGCCGGTGATCCAAGGTGTCGCGTGGGCGGCGCTCATAGTTCCAAGCTCTAGGACATCACATCGGAACCCTGAAGTCAACCCACCGGCCACCGCGTTACTCGTAGAATGAGGGCGTGCCGCGCTTCAAGCTGACGATCGAATATGCCGGAACGAGGTACAGCGGCTGGCAGATTCAGAAGAACGCCAGAACGGTCCAGGGAGAAATCGACAACGCCACCCGCGAGGTGACCGGCCGGCGCGACTTCGAGCTGTACGGGTCCGGGCGAACCGACGCCGGAGTGCATGCGCTGGCACAGGTGGCCCACCTCGACGTGAGCACCAGTCTCCCGCCGGAGGCGCTCCAGAGGCGCCTCAATGACGAACTGCCCGCCGACATCAACATCCTGGCCGCCTCGGTGGTGCCACACCGGTTCCATGCCCGACATCATGCAGTGGCACGGCGATATCTCTATCAAATCGCCACACGCCGGACCGCCTTCGCCAAACCGTACGTCTGGTGGGTGAAGAACCAGATTGAGGTCGCGCGCACGCGCGAGGCCGCGGGGATGCTGGTTGGCATGCGGGACTTCGGGTCATTTGCAGAGCGGGATGAGGACGATGGTGAGAACGGTCGAATGGCGCGATCGACGCTCGTGCTGTTGGAGCGCGTTGAGGTCGGCGAAACAGACGGTCTGCTGCTCATCGCGATCGAAGGGTCCCACTTCCTCTGGAAGATGGTCCGCCGCATCGTGGGGGTGCTCGTCGAGATCGGGAAGGGCGGCCTGGAACCATCGGCAGTCACTGAGTTTCTGGCAGGTCGATCCCGCGTGCCAGCCAGCCGAACGGCACCAGCATCAGGACTCTTTCTCGAGCGCGTGTACTATCAGGGCGATCGGAGAGACACGCCGCTGAGAGCTGCGACACCCCTCCGAGCGTCCTAGTGGAGCGTCCGTGTCATTCTGCAGCGCCCATGGCGGGGCCCGTCCGCAAACCCCGAGTGCTCGGCGAAAAGCCCCGTCCCGGACGACGCCTCCGCGCCCGGCGGGGCGCCCGGTTTGCGGCCACCCGCGTGTCGCCGCTTTACTTCAACGTGGGCACCCAGTCGTCGTCGAAACGTGCGCTCAGGACGAGTCGCACGACATCCCTGTAGCTGGCCGCTCCGGCCTCAATACGATTCGCCTTCAAATACGTGTCGTACACCTGCCAACCCACGTCTGCGACTCTTGGGCGCACATTGCGCCGCAGCCGATCGGAAATGGCACGAAGATCGTCGCGAGGGCCAGCCGCCAGGCGGCTGGCCGCGTCGTGACGGGCCGGGCGCGACAGCCCGGGCAGCGCTTCGCTGTAGAGAAACAGCCAGCCGCTGTACCGGTCCAACTCTGCACCGCGGATGCACGTCAACCAGCCGAGAAAGTTCGCCTCGCCCTCATTGGCAAAGCCCGCGAGATGGCTCCACTCGTGCGCCATCACGAACGGACGCTCGACAGTCAGGAGATCGGAGGCCACAAGAGTTTCGAGAAAGAAGGGGTCGGTCATGCCGGACACGCCCGCCGATCGGAAATAGGGATCGAGCAACGACCATTTCGGGCGAGCGGGCCGAGCCTCCCACCCGGCAGCCAGCAAGGACTGCGCGCGCCGAAATGCGTCAGAGAGTGAGCCGCCGACCATCATCGCGGTCCCCGACTCGGAGGCGTGGGCTTCGCCGTAGAGGGCGTTGAGTTCGGTGACCGCTCTGAGCACGATGTGCTCCGCCGCCTCAGGTGTCGGTCCCTGAGGACTCAACGCGAGACGGTCGGCCAGCGGCGTGCGCCGGTAGTTCAGTCCCCACGTGAGGAGGAACAGCAGGTAGAGGATGGCGGCGGTGGTGACGGTGCGAGAGAGCAGACGGCGGCCTACGCCTATCCAGCCATGCGCGTGCCCCGGACGCCGCCCGGACACGTCGCGGACCAGACGCCATATCCACCATCCGGCTAGAGCAAGCATCAGCGCATCGAACAGCGCGAAAGGGATGAGGTTCGACAACCACGTGAGCGCGGACTGCGTCACGGGGAACAGCCGAGCGGAGAACTGACGCTCGACGAAGGATGGGGGTAGTGGCGCGACCGCCAGCGCTACGGCCAGCACGACGACACCGATTTGGACACGCGCGAGCCTCACGGAAGCCAGGACCTGCGAGTCGCTCCCATTCCGCCTCCACACGACCATCACCAAGCAGGATACGCGAAACGCTTTTGTAAGCAATAACTTAGCACCGTACCGCTTGCACAGCGCCTACCTCCTCGCGGGATTCCCCGTTCTCACGGAAGACTGGGTTGTCTCTTCCGCTTGCGTTGAAGGACACAAACGACTATTGTGTCATATAGAGTCATATACCGGAACTCTCCTGACGAGACGGAAACAGGCCGATAGAGAGAGAGAGCGATCCTGGAGACCGGTGAACCGAGGCGATAACAATGAACAAGCAGGGGCTTCGCCCGATTGCGATCTGCGTCATGGTGGCGAACGGCTTCCCGCTGCTCGCGCAGCAGACCGCTCCGCCTGCGACTCTGGCCGCAGCCCGGACATCCCGTCCACTTGCGTCCGCGGCTGCACAGTCCGGGGGGCAGAGCCTCGCGCCGGTCACGCCTCGCGCGTTCGCCGTGATTGAGGGGACAGTCGCCGATGCGCGCGACAACCCCATCCCGCGCGCGAGCGTTCGGCTGCGAGACGTCCGCATGGGGAGGGTCTCAGATTCCAAGCGAGCTGACGAAGTGGGACGCTTCGCGTTCCGTGGCATCGATCCCGGGAACTTCGTCGTGGAACTCCTCAGCGACAGAAGCAACAACGTCCTGGCCGCAAGCCCCATGGTCAGCGTGAACGCCGGTGATTCGGCCACGACTCTCGTCAAGCTGCCAACCCAGCGTGGTTCGCTCACCGGTTTCGTGGCACCTATCGCAGCCGTCGTGTTAGGTACGGCCGCCGCCGCGGGTGTTCTGTCTGTCCGCTCGAGCAACTGCGTCAGCCCTCCGTGCGAGAACTAGACCCTCGAATCCCATGGCGACTTCCTACCGAACATGACCACCTCCGTTTCAACGAGCGACCACGGACCTGGGACGTCGCACACATCGCCTCAGAGCGGTGAAGGCGAGGTCCATCTCCTGGATCGTCTGGCGGTCATCTATCGATACCGCTATATCGCATTCGCAGTGTTCGCCCTGACGGCGATCACGGTCATGGTGCAGGGCTATTCCGGCGTCAAGGTGTACCGCGCGCAGGTTCGGCTGCTCATCGAGCCCGAGCATTCGTCGGCGCTGCCGGGCTCCATGCAGGCGGAGTCGACGTTCGAGGACCCTGAGATCTACTTCCAGACCCAGTACAAGATCATCAAGAGCCGCGACATCGGACGGCTGACGGCGCAAAAGCTGGAACTCTCCACGATTTCGGAATTCAACGGCAATGAGCCGCCCCCTTCGACACCCCTGACCCTGCTTCGAAGTCTGCAGGAACGGATGATGGGCGGGAGCCGGCCGAAGGCGCCGGTGGAAACACCGCGGCCCGGCGACACGACAAACGAGGCATCGCTCGTGAACGCCTTCCTCGATCGGATCAGCGTTGAACCGGTGCGCGGCAGTCACCTCGTGGATCTGGTCTTCCAGGGCAAGGATCCCAAATTCTCCGCGCTGGCCGCCAATACGCTGGCCGACGTATACGTCGAACAGAATCTCGCGCGACGCCAGGGCAGCAACCTGAACATGATCAGGTTCATCGAGCAGGAGGTTGAAAAGCAGAAGCGAAAAGTTGGAGAGAGCCAGCGAGGCCTCGGCGAGTATCGCGAGAGGAAGAATGCGCTCTCGCTCGACGAACGACAGAACGTCGTGCTCTCCAGGCTGACCAAATACAACGACGACGTGATGCAGGCCAAGAGCCGGCGCTCGCAGAAGGAAGCCGCGTGGAAACTGCTGCAGACAGGGTCCTCCTCGGTGGATGCTCTGCCGATCATCGCGGCCGACGCCGAGGTGCAGAACCTCAGGACACAGCTCGACGGGCTCAACCGTGAGCGGGCACAGCTCCTCCAGACCTATCTCGAAAAGCATCCAAACGTCGTGGCCCTGAACACGAAGATTGAGGAAACCAACCGGCAGCTGGAGCGGGCGAAGGAGACGGCCATCCAGCGGGTGAAGAACGACTACGAGTCTGCCATCATCGAGGAGCAGCAGGCCACCCGGGCGCTCGAGGGAGCCAAGGCGGAGTCCGTCGACCTCAATCGCAAAGGCATCGACTACGGCGTGATGGAGCGCGAAGCGAAGAGCAACGAAGAAGTGCTCAACACGCTGCTGCAGCGCGAGAACGAGTTGCGTGTCGCCAGCAACAGCCGAGAGAACAATGTCAGCGTCATCGAGCGCGCGGAGGTGCCGACCAGCCCGACGACCGCCGGATCGCGGCGCACGTGGTTCATGGCGCTCTTCTTCGGGTTCGTTGCGGCGATCGGGGTGGTGTTCGGACTCGACTACATGAACGACACCGTCAAGACACCAGAGGACATCGCACGCCACCTGAAGATCCCGTTCCTGGGGTTGATTCCGTCGGTCCGGGGTGACCAGCACCCGCTGCTCACGTCGTCCCATGTGCCGCACGATTTTGGCGAATCGTTTCGTGCGCTTCGCACATCGCTCATTTCCCGTTTTCAAACAGACGGCGTCAAGGTGCTGGCGGTCACCAGCGCCCAGCCGCTCGAGGGCAAGACGACGACTGCCGTGAACATCGCCATGGCGCTGGCGTACGGCGGATCCCGGGTTCTCCTGATCGACGCCGACATGCGACGCCCAGGCATGCATCGCGCTCTCCGCCTGACCAACGAGCGTGGCCTTTCGCAAGTGCTCACGGGCCAGGCGCGTGTCCGAGATGTCATCCAGCGAACCGTGGACCCGAACCTCCTCGCCATTACCGCCGGAAAGACACCGCCGAATCCATCGGAGCTACTCGCGTCCGAGCGCATGAAAACGCTGCTCACGAATCTGGCGCACGGGCCTTTCGACTGGATTCTGATCGACACGCCACCCGTCCTGGCGGTGACGGACGCGGTCGTGCTCGCCCCCGCCGTCACGGGGACCGTGTTCGTGATAGGGTCGGAAATGACCAGGCGCCGCCTGGCCGAACGGGCCGTGGAGACGATCCGGTCCAGCCATCCGCGTCAGGTCGCTGCTGTGCTGAACAGGGTCGATTTCGCGCGAAACAAGTACTACTATTCGCGCCATTACGGCCATCAGTACAAGAACTACTACGCCGAAGCCTCATAACCGCCGGACTCCCTCCTGGCCCCTCGTGGCGGCCATTGCCTGGACGCTGTTCGCGTTCGGTGGTCTGTATTCCTGGGCGCTCGTACCACTGGCGATTTTCGTCCTCGCTGGCGTGCTGACGATTCGCCCACGGGTGTTGAGCGTGAGTTCGACGCTCGACGCCGCGCTTCTGCTGTTGCTCCTCGCCGTTGCCGTACAGCTCGTCCCGCTGCCGCTCGGGCTTCGAGCCGCGCTCTCGCCGCAAGCAGAATCGGTGGAAGCGGCTCTCCGAATTCAGGCTGCGGGCGCGGTTTCCCCATCCACGCATCCGTTGACAATCAGCCCCGTCACCACGACGTTGAGCCTTGCGTACTTGACGCTTGGCGCGGGGGTGTTCTGGCTCACGCGAGGGGTTCTCGAGCGCGGGAGCATCCGGCCGGTCGTTCGCCGAGTCGCCTGGATGGGGTTCATCGTCTCGGTCATCGCCGTCATTCAACTCGGCACGACTCCCCTCCTCATGTACGGCGTGTGGCGTCCCGAAGACGCGAGCGCTCGTCCGTTCGGCCCGTTCGTCAATCGCAATCACATGGCCACCTGGCTGCTCCTGGCGATCCCGCTGGCGTGGGGCTACCTGATGACCCGCACGCGGGCCCGCATGCACGGCCAGGTCGGCCGTGTCGCGTTCGTTCGAGCGCTGGACGGGACGACCATCTGGCAGGCTGGTGCGGTGGTCACGATGGTGTCAACGCTTTTCCTGTCGCTCTCGCGTTCTGGCGCGATCGGTCTCCTCGCAGCCGCGATCGCGGGATTCGCCTTCACTTTTGTGCGATTCGGTCGCATCAAGGTGCGGTGGCTCGTGGGCCTCGCAGCGTTCGTGGTCATCGTTGCGACCTTCCTCGCCGATCTCGTGGCGCTGACCACACGCTTCGCGCGCGTCCTTGAATACGGCAGCGAGCGGGCGGAGATCTGGCGTCAAACGCTGCCGATCGTCCGAGACTTCGCGCTGACCGGAACCGGCGAGGGTACGTTCAGCAGAGCGATGCTGTTCTATCAGCAAGGGGACCGGCAGCTCCTCTTCAATCAGGCGCACGACCAGTACCTGCAGATCGCAGCCGAGGGGGGCGTCTTGGTGGGGCTTCCGGTACTCTTCGGGCTCATCGCGCTCGCCGTGCTGACGGTCCGCGCCCTCAGGCGCGATATGACGCCGCTGTTCTGGATGCGAGCGGGCGCCGCCGCCGGCCTCGTGGCCGTCGGCGTACAGAGTGTCTGGGAGACAGGACTGCGCATGCCGGCGAACGGTGTGCTCTTTGCGCTCTGCGCCGCAGTCGCCGTTCACGAGGCACAGAGGTCCCGCCCAACGCACGAGCAGGAGGAGGAGCCCGTCTTCAGCTGATCATCGAGCGGAAGAGGAATTGTCTGGCGGGAGGGTGCCGAAAGAGGGCGCGAATCAGGTCGCGGTGGTGATTGAACCGCGCCGTCGATCGCACAATCGGCATGATGCCGTCGGTAAGCGCGAGGTTGAAGAACCCATCGATCTCGTCGTCGGTCAGCCTGGTCACGGCCTGCCGTAACTCTGTCTGCGTCTGCATTTCATCGGCGATCTTGGCGCGCCAGGCGTGCTCATAGCCCGCGAGCGCGGACTCGTCCAGACGATCGCGACGAAGCGCGGCACTGGCGACCTCGGTTGCCAGTGCCGCACTCAGGATGCTGTAGTAAATCCCCCCTCCCGTCGTCGGTTTGACAAGGCCGGCGGCGTCTCCCACGACGAGAAGGCGGTTGGCATAGGTTCTGTCAATGGCACCGAGCGGGAGAATCTTCTGGCGCGGAGGGTGATCCGTCTCGGAGATCCCGTAACGATCCCGCACGGCGGTCAGGAAACGCTGGTAGCAGCCCCTCGGCGTCCGCCGAGGCCATGACACCAACGCGAACGCTCGTGCCCGATGGCCGGAGCACGGGAACAATCCAGGCAAATCCGTCCGGCGCAACCTGACGTCCGAAGTGGAGTTCCACGTCAGACGGGGGCATAGCCGAGGGAAGCTCGGCCTGCGCGGTCTGGAGGTATGTCGGGGGAAGCCCAAGCCCAAACCGGCGCTGCAGCGCGTAGGTGGCGCCGCATGCGACGACCGCCAGGCGGCCTGTCACGAAGAGCTCGCCCACGACGGCTCGGACACCTGCGGCATCGGTCTCGAAGGACGCGACGCGCGCACCAGTCATGATTGTCGCCCCGGCCGCGATGGCCCTCGCGGCCAGCGCGCGATCGAACACTTGCCGGTCGATGACGGTGGCCACAGGAACGGGGCTGGCGTATGGAACGGTCAACCCGGTCGGGGAAATGAACCGGGCAGCGGCGAGCTCATTCAACGCGGACTCGCGCGGCAGGTCGAATTCGTCGAAGCTCTCGGTCGCGAGGATACCAGTGCAATGAACGGGATTCCCGACGCTGTCGTGCTCTTCACACACCAGGACGTGGGCACCTGCGCGGGCCAGGCGCGCTGCCGCAAAGAGCCCCGCCGGACCGGCGCCGGCAATGAGCACATCGACAGCGAAATGCTTCATGAGTCGGGACATTATAAGGGCGTTCTTACACTGATGACGGCGGCCACGGGACGACTAGTGAACAGGCGCTAGATGTTCCTCTTCGGCTCCTCCCACTGACCGCGACCACTGATCCAGAAGGAGAGGACGATCAACTTGAGATCGAGCCAGAGACCGGCCCGTTTGAGATAGAGACGATCGAGTCTGAACTTGTTGTGCCGCGCGATATCGCGAGGTGCGTAGACCTGCGTGAGACCGGTGAGGCCGGGCCGGACCTGATGTCGCTCCTCGTAACCTGGCACATCGCTGAGGGCGATCATGGTTCCATCTCCGCGGACCTCCACCTCGCCTGGCCGCAGCGGCCGCGGTCCGACGAAGCTCATCTCTCCCACGAGAATGTTCCAAAGCTGCGGCAATTCGTCCATGGCTGTCGCTCGAAGGAAGCGTCCGGTCCGTGTCACGCGAGGGTCGCCGGTCGTCGCCTGTACCGCGCCCGTCTCACGTTCGGCATCGGGAATCATCGATCGGAACTTCAGCGCCATGAAGACCCGGCCACCACGCCCGACCCGCGCCTGGGAAAAGAAGATGGGCCCGCCATCCTCGAGCTTGATGGCCAGGGCGATCGCCCACCAGACGGGAGCCGACACGAAGAGGCCCACGCCTGACAGCATTACGTCGAATAGGCGTTTGATCATGCGGCCCTTGCCACTCCTGCCACACGCTGAAAGAGAGCGTAGTAGCGCTGGACTGTCGCGCGTCGGTCGAACCGCCACGCGGCGTGACGGGCGTTCTCACCCATCTGACGGGCCTCGATCGGATTGTCGTACAGCGCGGCGATGCTTCCGGCCAGTGCATCCGGATCGCCGGGCGTCGCCAGCACGCCGCAACGGTGTTCCGTCGCAATAGCAGCGACCTCGCACGTCGGGTCGACAGCCGCGACGTACGGCCGGCCTGCCGCCAGGATGCCGTACAGCTTGCTAGGTACGACGTAGCCCTCGATACCCGCCTTGAGCGACACGAGGAAGGCATCCGCGCTAGCAAATGACTCCGCAAGACGGGCTTTAGGCTGATACGCGAAGAACCTGACGTTGACCAGCCCGCGCCGCGCGGCCTCGGCCTCGAGCACCTTGCGTCGGGCGCCGTCTCCCACGATGGCCACGAGAAGCTTCTCTCTCGAGGTCAGTCGCGACGCCGCCTCGATGAGCACGTCGAGATTCTGCGACATCCCCACGTTGCCGGAATGCATGAGCACGAACCGGTCGGTCAACCCGTGCTCCCGCGAGAAGGCGTTGTCACGTGGCCCAGGCGCGATCGCTTCGCAGTCGGCCCAGTTGTGGATGATCTCGATCCGCGAGCCGTCAGCGCCCTTCTCTTCGACCAGACGCCGGCGCATGCGATCCCCGAGCACCACGATCGCGTCGGCTTTCCGCAGCAGGTGGCGATTGACACGGTCCAACACGCGATTGACCGACGTGCTGTGAAAGTCTTCGAGCAACGACGCGACCTCGGGAAACACATCCTCGCAAAGGAACACAAACCGGGCACCCGTGCGTTGCGCGGCCCAGAGGCCGGCCAGACCCACGATGGGCGGATCAGTCAGCGCCACTACCACATCCGGGCGCTTGAGATAGAGGCCGGACAGATTCGCGGAGCCGAAGTACGTCAGGTAATTGGCGGCACGGCCCGCGAAGCGCCCGGGCCAGAAGCGCGTGCCATTGGCCCTCAGGATAGTCACGCCGTTCCGGGTTTCGCGATCGACCGGCTTGGCGCTCTGCGCGCGCGCTTCCCGGGCGTGCAGGGCGCGCCCAGCCACGACCGACACCTCGCATCCATGCCGTTCAACGAGGTCCTCAGCCAGCTCGGTGAGTAGCTGCCCGGTCGCCGCCTGATCGGGCCAGTACGAGCGATTGAAGAAACAGATGTGCATCAGAACTCAGGCTGATAGCCGGAGGTGCAGTCGTGGGTCGGATTGGCGCCAACCGGGGAGGCGCCAGGCATCCATGTCAGGAGACTCCAACCAACTGATGAGGGGGATTGGTCACGGGCACGCGGGCCCGCTCCAGCACGTGACCGCCGATCACGAGCACATCCAATGTGTGTGCGGAGGAAAGCAATCGATCGCCTGCTCCGGCGTCAGGACAATCGGTTCGTTCTCATTGAATGATGTGTTCAGCACCAGTGGCACGCCGGTGATGCGATCAAAGGCCTTGATGAGCCGCCAGTAGCGTGGATTCGAGCGCTCGGAGACGGTCTGCAACCGGCCAGAACCGTCGACGTGAGTCACGGCCGGGACGATCGCGCGTTTGTCAGGGCGCACCGGATAGACCTGAAGCATGAACGGGTCCACGCAGGCGCCCACGAAATAGTCACTGAGACGCTCGGCCAGGATGGAGGGCGCGAACGGCCGGAACTTCTCACGATACTTGATGCGCGTGTTGATGATGTCGCGCATGTCGGCCCGCCTCGGATCCGCGAGGATGCTGCGATTGCCGAGCGCGCGGGCGCCCCACTCCATCCGCCCCTGATACCAGCCGACCACACGTCCATCAGCGAGCTGGGCCGCCGTCCAATTGTCGAGCGCATCGGCGTCATTCCACGTCCGATGCGAGCACCCGCGCTCGCCGAACAGGTGGCGCTGTCCCTCAATGGCTCGCGCAACAGCCGCATCGTCGAACGCCGGGCCCCAGTAGGAGTGCTCCATGACGAACGTCGCGCGAGGCCGAAGAGGTCTGGTGCCACGCCGCGAACGCCGCGCCGAGCGACGTGCCGTTGTCGCCGGAGGCCGGCTGAATGAAGACATCGGAAAAGCGCGTGCGCTCGCGTATCTTCCCGTTGGCCACGCTGTTCATCGCGCAGCCTCCGGCGAAGCACAGCTTCGTCGCGCCCGTGCTCTTCTGTACATGGGCGAGCACGTGCACGGCCGCAGCCTCGAAAACGGCCTGGAGCGACGCCGCGATCGCTTCGTGCACCGGTTGCACGGGCTCGTCGGGTCGTCGCCGAGGGCCCAGAAGCGCCTCGAGTTTGGGTGTGAACACCTGACCAATCAGCGGCTCCCCATCCTCCCAGGTCATCTGCACACCTTCGGACCAGTGCGAGAAGTACGACAGGTCGAGCTCGAATCCGCCGTCGTCACCTAGGTGCACGAGGCGGCTGATCTTGTCGGTGAATCGCGGTTCACCGTAGGGCGCGAGGCCCATGACCTTGAACTCGTCGCCGTAATTCGGGAAGCCGAGGTGCTGGGTGATGGCGAGATACAAGAGGCCCAGAGAGTGCGGGAAGAACACGCGCCGATCGACCGTCAGTCTCGTGCCTCGAACGCGACCCCAGGAGGTGCTGACGAAGTCGCCAAACCCGTCAATCGCACAGACCGCTGCCTCGTCGAACGGACTGACGAAGGCGGCGCTGGCCAGATGCGCCGGATGGTGCTCGATGAACCGGACCTTGGTCTCGAGGCCTGCCGGATCAAGCGAGAGGGATGCCGCGATCGTTTGTGGCAGCGTGCGAAGACGCGCAAAATTCTTCGCACGATCGGACACGGTACCTGCGGGACGGTGTCTGGCGAGAAACAGGACCTTGCGCCACACGTGCGCCTTCGGATTCCGTGAAATCGCAAAGAGATCAACGTCCTCCGCCGTGATGCCGCCCATGCGGAGACACTCTGCCGCTGCCGTGTGCGGGAAGCCGGCGATGTGCTTGACGCGGCGGTAGCGCTCCTCCTCCACCGCGGCCACCAGCCGGCCATTCACAACAAGCGCCGCCGACACATCGCCGTGATAGGCGTTGAGCCCGAGTACGTTCATGCGTGCACCAACGCCTCCGAGAGCTCACCAAGCACGCGGGTTGCAAATTGCCCCGTCTCGAACTCTGCCTGTACCCTGGCAGCGCCAGCCTTTCCCAACGCCGCGCACGTGTCGGGCTCCTCGAACAGCCGTATCAATGCTGCGGCCAGTAGGTCACGATGCCCCGGATCGACGATGAAGCCCGTGACGCCGTCCTCGACAATCTCGGCGGCGGCGCCAGGCCCTGCGAGGCAGGCTTTTCCAGCTCGCATGGCCTCGAGATAGGCGAGACCGAAACCCTCGCCAACGCTCGGCATCGCGAAGAACGCGGCGCCTCGATAGAGCCCCTCGAGCGCACTGTTCGACACGCGGCCGGCAAATCGCACGGCCTCACCCAGTCCGAGCGAGGCCACCAGTGCCTCGAGCCGTGGACGATCGTCGCCGTCGCCGACGATCATGAGCTCGGCCTCTGGAACCGATCGACGGACCTGAGGCCACACTTCGATCAGAGCGTCGTGCCCCTTGTAGCGCTCATCGGCCGCCAACCGCCCGACGATGAGGGCATATCCCTCGCCGGGAGGTGGGTCCGCGACTGCGGCCGGCGACACGCTGAGATGACAAACACGGATGTCGGCCGCCGCGAACTCGGGATTGGTCTCCTTGAAGCGCGCGACGGTCCACTGAGAATTGGCCATCATCAGTGACGCGCGGTCGAGCACCCGCCGCTCGCGCCCGCGAAGCCGCCGCCACACTTCAATGCCGTGAAAGAAGAACGCCAGTCGTGCGCCGCGCAGTTCCAATGGCAGCGCCAGTGGCGCGAGATGCACGTGCAGGACGACCGCCAGCACCTCGTCCGACGCGGAGCGGGCACGCGCGAGGGCCCACGCCGAAAGGCGGGTGCGGCTCCCACCCGCCGATCGGAACGTCGCCCGGCCGAGAGACCGCTCGGACGGGGCGGCGCCGTCGAGAGCCCACACATCGATGCGAATGTTCTCGTCGAGCGCGCCGAGCGCAGCCACGAACTGGCGCGACACTTCTGAGATGCCATCCGCGCCGTCGATGGCCGGTGTGATGACGAGGACTTCGCGGACACCGTTGATCATGCGACTCGACGCCTCGCCGAAAGGATCTCGGCATAGCAGGCGGCCATGGAAGCACCGATCGCGCGCCGGCCATACCGCGCGCGTGCAAGCCGCGCGCCCTGCTCGCCCATGGACGCCGCGAGAATCGGATCGGCGATCACGGAGGACACGGCGTCGGCGATCGCGCGTGCGTCCTGTGGCACCCACAGTCCGGCGCCCTGCTCCGCCGCTTCCCGCCACGGGCACGTCTGCGTCACCACGACCGGACAGGCCGTGGCCATCGCCTCGACCACCGACGCGCCGAAATTCTCCGAGTCCGAACACAGGACCAGCACCGTCGCTTCGCGCAATAGTGCCCACTTCCACGCCTCGTCCACCACTCCGACGACGTGCGCAGCTGCCGCGAGCCTCGCGAGTTGGGGCCCAATGGCGGTCAGACCGCCCTCGTCGGGTCCGGCAAGGAGAAGCTGCGTGGCGGGATGGCGCTCGCGCACACGCAGGACAGCATCGGCGAGCAGGTCGAGTCGTTTGATGGGGTGGAGGCGCCCGACGAACACGACCAGGGGATCGTCCGGAGCAACTCCGAACCGCGCGCGTGCGCCAGGCTTCGCACGATCTGCTCCGGCCACGTCGATGGCATTGGGGATCGTGACGACGCGCGCGGGATCGACGATCTCGCGCAGCACCGCGGCTTCCTCTTCGACGGTCGCGTGCACGAGCGCGGCGTCTCTCAGGTGCTGACGATCGAGCAGTGCGAAAGCCAGCTGCTTCCGCCACGCCCGGCGCCGCCGTGCTGCTGGCTGCAGCATGCCTCGGGGCGAGATGACGAATGGCACGCCCGACTGCCGCGCCGCGCGTGCGGCCTGCCATGCGGGCACGGTCCAGAGTCCGTGGATGTGACACAGGTCGGCCCGCGCAAGCGCGACTCGAAGAGGATCGCGGACAGCGGCGTTGAAGAACACCCGCGGAAACGCGCGCGGCGCATAGTGGACAGTTATTCCCTCGTACCGATCCGGCACCTCCGCCGACCCGGAGGGAGGCAGGTCGGCCGCTCCATTCGCGACCGTCGTCACGACTTCGACACTGACGCCAGCAGTCTGCAGGCCCTGACAGAGCGCGAGAATGGTTCTCGGCGGTCCGCCATAGACGAAGGCCGGCGCAAAATAGGGCGTGACGTGAACGACATGCATATCAGCGCAACCGATCGACGAGGGGCATCGCCTCCGGAACAGCGTGAGCCGCATAGGTCACATCGGACTGCTGGACCGCCTTGACCTTCATCGGGAAGAACCTGTCGAGGAGAATCGCCGGGATACCGAGATACACGATATAGCTCAGCTCGAAACCCAGCATGTTGGCCGTCGAGCGCTCGAACGGGTACAAACTCAGCCAGAAGACCACGGTCATCGTCGCCACCGCCAGTTCGCGATGCCGGATGACTCTGCTGAACCAGCCATACGCCGCGCCCGTGAGCAGTCCGAAGGCCGCAACTGGAAGAAACATGACGGGCACTCCGAAATCGACGAACATTTCCGCGGCGTACCCGAAGGCGATACTGGTTCCCTGTTCCCTTCCCGCCACCCAGACGCCGGAGTACCTGCGCACCATCTCGCTGTCAGACATCAACTCCCCTTTTTTGGGGAAGAACATGCGCGGCGCCAGGACGTGCTTGATGGCGGCCAGCGCGATACTGCCGTCGGTGTGGGGGACGACCGATGGCACGCGAGCCACCGCGAGCGCCGGATAGTAGATCGCCCATTCGCGATCGATGAGGTTATCCGCCGACTCGACCATCTCGCTCACGTCGCTTTTCAAAAAGCCGCTTCCCAGAGAAGAGATGCGGTTCATGCGGGCGCTCTGTGAATTCGAGAAGGCGTCAATCTCGAAATCCCTCCGGAAACTGTCTCGCACACCCATCCACGTTACGCTTGCAACCGCCATAGCCGCCAGCATCCCGGCGACGGTCACGAGGTGCGATGTTCGGCGATAGTTGAAGATTTCGAGCAGCGCCATGACGCCGAGCGCCAACGGCTCGCGGAAACCCGCGAAGAACCCGGTGAATCCCAGCGCAACCTCAAAGGACATGAGGACCGAAAACCGCAACCAGTGGAACGTGGGGGACGACAGCCGGCGAAAGATCAGGAACAAGAGACCCATGCGCACGACAGTGAACGTCAAGAACAGCTGGCGCAGTGACGGGTAAACATCTGAAAAATAGACCAACGAGCCCTCGAAGATGACGCCGACGCCATAGGCGGTCAGCAGCAAGGGCCACGAGAGGAACTCGTTCGGCCGCCCTTCGTCACCGGCAGCCGCCATGCGCCTGCGCACGAACGCGATGCCTGCGCGTATGCCGACGGCAAGGGAGAGCACGCATCCGAGTCCAATCAACACCATGGGTCGGTAGTCGATGAGGTGCACCGTCGGAACCGCACGGCCAAGGAAACCGAAATAGAACAGGCCGACCGTGACCTGCATCCACTGGTACAGGAACGCCAGAAAGAGCACCGGAATTCGGTCGCCCGTAATCAGCAGCTTGGCCCCCAGCCACAAGACGACTATCGCCGCCCCGCCGATCCAGTCGTCGACGATCAGGCCAATCAGTCCGCTCGCCACGGCGATGCCGAACAGCTCGGTGTCTTTGAATCGCAACTTCTTCACCGGGCTACCTCACCTGGCGCACCGACCTGCTCTATGGCAGACGCCGTCAGCTCCTCATCAACGCCCGCACCGGCGACGCGCCGACAGGCCGCGACGAGACCGGCCGTGGCAACGTTCACGTCGAATTGCCGCGAGCGTCTGCGACAACCTGCCGCATAGTCTCCGGTCGCCGCACGGGAACGCACCTGCTCGATCATCGCCGCCAGGCTCTCGAGATCCCCGCACACAAACGTCGCGCCCGTGCTGTCGTCAACGAGATCGGGCGCGCACCCGACTCGATCGCTGACCACAACGGGAAGACCCGTGGCCAGAGCTTCGTTGACAACCAGCCCCCACGTCTCGCGTGAATCGCTTGGCAGGACGAGCAGGTCAGCGGCCGCATAGGCTTCGGCGATTGCTGATTGATTGAGGAATCCGGCAAACGCGACCGGCACACCCAACCGCCCGGCTTCGGCACGACAGGCGGACTCGAGTTCGCCGGCGCCCGCAACGAGCACATGCGCCCGCGGGTCGAGACGGGCTGCAGCCCTGATGAGATCGAGTGGCCGCTTCTTCTCTTCCAGCTTTCCCGCGAACAACAAGACACTGGCATCGGAGGGCAGCTGCCATCTGCCGCGGGCCCTCGCTCGACCGTCCGCCGATTGAAATGGTCGCGCCGCCGCCGCGAAGCGTTCGTTGTCGACGACATGTGGCACGTCGACAATTTGCCCTGGATTGACGTTCAGCGTTTCCAGATATTCCCGGACGCGACGACCAGGCGCCAGGTATGCGTCGAACAACGCGAGGAGGCGCTTCGTCCTGAAACGCCAGACACGACCCCGCCAGCCCTCGGGCTCAGAGCCCAAATTCGTGTCGCCACGGAACAACAGCGGGACGTTCATCCGTCGCGCCGCGAAAATCGCTCGCATCAGCGTGATCGAGTGCCACCCCGGTACCAGGACGACGTCGGGATTCGTCTCGCGAATCGCGTTACCGACCTCAGGAACGTCGAGCCCGAAAAACGAGGAACTGTGGGTCCGGTCACCAGGACGAGCCGCGCGGATCACGCGAGAACGGTACCCCTCCAGCAGCGGGACATCCCAGCGGAAGGAACGACCAAAACCGGTTCCCTGCTGTTCCGCTGTCGGCTCGGTGCCGTAGAGCACCGTCAGTTCGATCTCGGGCGCGTATGCGGCGACATGCCGAAACCAGGGCGAATCGTACTGAACCGGGTGTGTCAGGACCGCTGTGAGCCGTATGGGGCGCATGGCGTCAGTTGCCACTAATCTGATCCAGCACGCCGCACAGTTTGCGCGCCAGTGTTCGCGCGGACACATCTTCGATCGGGCTCAAATCGAACGATGCAGGCGTCACGGGCTGCCGGACGAGTGCCGCCATGTGCCGCGCCAGACAGTCGATCACCGCTTCGACGCCGGGCCCTCGGTCGTCGTAGGTCACGATCCGAATCGAAGGTCCGCCGCCGACACGCTTCAGAATGTCCACGACGCTGCTCGCCTCGTGGAACGCCGCGAGAATCGGTCGGTTGGCCAACAGCGCCGGATAGAGTTTGCTGGCCGTATAGTGACGTTCGGTGCTGCCAAGCAGGACAATCGCATGCGCCTGCCGCAACACGGCAATCGCCTGGCCGTACGGAATGCGCGGCGCCACTTCTCGAACCACATCCGTCACGCCGACTTCTTCGGCCATCGGCAGAACCCGCGCGCGCGACTGGCTGCCAAATTGATTGCTCGTGCCAAGAAACCACAGTCGGAGCCTCCGGTACGCGTCAGCGTCCCGATCGCGGAGGCGCCGAACGGCTTCGAGCAATGCCCGCAGCGTATCGACGCCCTTCGGCAGGAGCGTCCCGACATAGGCGACGTGCACCAGACCGTCCCCGGCAGCGAAGAACGGCTGAGTGTCAGCCCGTTCCACACGCGCGAAGTCATCGCGGTCCCAGCCGATCGGCAGCGCGGCCCGCACGAGGGTCCCGGCCGACGGGATGCGCGCGACAATTTCTTCGTACGTGCCCGATGACACCGCGGTGATGGCGTCTGCCGCCCGAACCGCGATCGGCTCGAGCAGCGTACCCAAACGCCGCGTCAGCCGGCTGCGCGCGTCCGGCGTCCCGTTGGGTCCGCCACCGACCGTCAGACCCCAGCTCCCCACCCAGGGATCCTGGTAGTCGAGCACGAACTTCACGCCAAACTGCCGCTTGAGCCCTGGCCCGAGCAGCGCCGGATAGACGGGGTAGAGCGTGATGAAGAGCGCGTCGAAATGCTGCGCGCGGAGGAGATCGCGGCAGGTTGCTCGCAGATTCGCAAACGCGCGCAGGCCGAGGTCGCCAAAGCCAATCGGCCGTGTCCACGACGCGCTCCAGGCCCGGCAGCGGACAATGCGTAGGGACGGAGGCACGAGCGCGTTGAGCGCTGGCTCGACGCCGCCCTCGTAGTCGCGCGGATCGACGGTCAGGACGGTGGGCTCCCAGCCGTGCTCGGACAGGTAAGGCGCGAGCAGGCGCACACGATGCGACGCTGCGCTGCTGTCAGGCGGAAAATGCGGCGTCACCATGAGCACCCGACGCACGTTACGCATCCTTCACGGCGTCCACGTACAGCGAGTACGGGGCATGCACGTCACGGTCCTGAGCAAGGACAGGGAGCAGGGAGGTCCGATACTGCATCTGCGTCACTCGCGTGAAGCCGGCAGCGTTGAGTCGATTCGCGAGAGTCTCAAAATCGTAGGCCCAGCGATGCTCGTGCCACTGATGGAAAACGTGATTCACCACGTCCATTCGTGTGGGCAGATCTGAAGGGAATGGCTCGGGGACATGCAGCTCACGGAACCCCGAGAGGTCCGCCGCACAGTACGCCCGCAGGTACCGACCAGCGTCCGGCACGATAACGCGCAGCACGCCGCCCGGCGCGAGCGCGCGACGGCAGTCCGCCAGAAACGCCGGCAACTCCTCCAGCGTTTCAAGATGCTCGACGAACTGCTCGGCGCGGATCCCGGCCGCGGCCTCGTCTCCCGCGGGCACGGCCCGGCGGCAGTCCCACGCAATCACCTCGGGCGATGCCGGCAGGAGATCCAGATTGATGAACCCATCGAGCACCTGCGGCCCGCAGGCGACGTTCAAGAGCACTCCCCGCCGACGCCGGATGTCGGCAATCCGGGCGCGGCGCCATGGCAGCGCTCGATTCGCTGCGCGCACGCGAAACCCATTGACCTCAAAGCGCAGCTGGTCGAACAGGAATCGCGTGATGGGGAGACGCGGAAACACCAGCTGACCGATCCGCTGCTTCACAGTCAACGCCCCGCTCATGGCCGGGCCTCGACGGAGGTCCATCCGGCCACGTTCGGCCGCATCAGAATCCGCATTCGGCCAACGGCTCTCCGAAAGGGGGATTAGCTCTGACACAGTTCCCGATAGAGACGCTCGTAGTCGCCAACAATGGTCTCGGCACTGAATCGTCGCTCCGCTTCGGTCCGGCACGCGTGCCGGCTGATCGTTCCCAGTCGGCCAACCGCCGCGACCATTTCAGCAGTCGTCTCGCAGACAAAGCCGGTTCGCCCATCGTCGATTCCCTCGGGCAGGCCGCCGCGACGGAACCCGATGACGGGTGTCCCGCACAGCATTGCCTCCGGCAGAACGACGGGAAAAGGCTCCTCCCACTCAATAGGACTCAGAAGGGCAGCGGCACCGCCAAGCAGTTCGCTCTTCTGCCGATCGTCCACCGGGCCAATGTAACGAATGAGCCTGCCATCGATGCGCGGCTGCACCTCGCGCTCGTAGTACTCCCGCTCGTGAGACAGGGTCGACACATTGCCGGCAATGATGAGTTCCCGGTTGAGGGACTGCGCGACGGTGATCGCCGTGTGCGCGCCTTTGCAGCGATCCAGACGGCCCAGGAACACGAGCGGCGCAGTGGCGGGATCGACGGCAGGTCGAAACTGATACAGGTCTCGTGACGCACAGTTGTAGATGACCCGCCAGCTTCCGCCACCTGGTTCGCCTGTCCTGGCGATGGCCGCGCTCACCGCCGTGAAGCAGAGCCGCCTCGCGCCAAGGGCGTGAACCTTGCGCATGTTGCCTGGCGTCACGGTGCGCATGTAGGTCTGCACTTTCGGGAGGTCCCACGAAAGCACGCCCGTGAGATACGCGAGACGTCCGAAATTGTGCACCACGTCGAACTTCGAGCGCCCGCGATAGAGCCGGGCGGTCACCGTCGCGGTATTGCGCAGGTTGCTCCACGGCGTCCACTCTCCTTCGTTTCCGAAAGGGACAACGGTGGCTCCGTCGACTCGGGAGCCGGGCGCTCCCCACAGGGTGACGTCGTGACCTAGACGCCGCAGTCCGTTCGCGAGGTCAGCAATCACTCGCTCGATGCCGCCGTAGTGCCGCGGAGGCACGGCGATGAACGGATCCATGAGGAGCAACACGCGCATCGGCCGATCGTTCATGCGAGCGCACCGGACACGGTTTCGATGAGGGCACCACGTTGAGAAGGATGCTCCCAGTGCCAGCGCCGCACCGCTGCCGACCAGGCAGCGCGTCGCGCTGCAAGCAGGCGGGCGGGTTCCCGGTACCACAGACGCAAGCCCTCCGCAAGCGATCGGAGATCACCTCCGCGATATGTCAGCGCACCTTGGGCGAGTTCCCGTGCCAACCCGCGCTGCCCTTCCGTATCGGTAATGACGACCGCGAGACCAGCCAGGATGTAGGTCAAGGCCTTGTTGCTCAGGCTGAGCTGCCGGTTCAGTGCGGCGCCATCTTCGAGCGCCAGTCCGATGTCGTAGTCTCGGCAGAGCGCAATCATGCGGTCTGGGGCTTCGGGTTCGTGCGTCACGATGGACAGCTTCGGCGCAGTCGACGCCGCGAACCGCCTGAGCGTCTCGACGTAGCCGGGGACCGATTGCCCGCGAAGGTGAACCTCCAGGGGGATGTCTGCCTCGCCAGCGCCTGCGATGAAGCGCTCGAACCCACGTCCAGATCCGATCGTCTGACTGAACCAGTACGCCCTGAGCGGCGAGCCCGCGCGATGGGCCATCTCCGGGGGTTCCGGCGGGAGTGGAAACGTGTTGTTGATCGTCGTCGGCTCCACACCGTACTTGCGGCGGTACTCAGCGGCAATGGCGGCGCTCGAGGTCGTCAGAAAAGCGGCCTTCGGCAGCACGCGTGACTCGATGCGGGCGGCCAGTTCGTTCATCAAAGCGGCGTCTGGACCTTCCTGTTCTCCGCTATGCAGATCTTCGAGATCGAGGCCGTAGGGCGTGCTCGTGCGTGCCGAGGCCTCAGCCGTGGCAGCAAGCGCGCCGGTGGTTCCGCCGTAATACAGGTCGGCCGGCTCTTCGATGGCCGCGCGCACGAGCTCGGGATGCACACGCGCGTACGCGTTGACCCCAACAGCGAACGGTACGCGGTACGCGCCAACCACCCTGGTCGACGCCTGCGCGACACGACTGCGAACGCCCGATCTCGCGTAGGGCAGCGGCGCTGCCTCGCGCCGGTAGTCAACGACGCGCCATGTCCACGACCGCGTCGCTCGCATGGCATCATCAGCGGCGGCCGCCCAGGGCGTGTGGCACGTGCTGACGACGCGGACGTCATGGCCGACTGCTGCCAAGGCGTCGGCGGCCTTGGTCATACGCGGACAGGTGGCCAGATGGCCCGCCGTCACCACACAGATTCGTGCCATGCGGCCTACGACGCCCGCGCCCGCCTCACGTCGAGGCGCGCATACAGAGCCAGATAGTCCTTGGCGATGTCGTTGAGGGACCGAACCGGCCCAAGCCCGGTACGCCAACGGTCAATCGTTTGCGCGGGATCGTCGGCGGCCTCGCCAATCGCGGCGGCAAGGGCATCCACGTCGCCGGGCGGAACGAGCCGACCGTTGACGTCGTCTGTCACGAGTTCGGCGAGATTTCCGATCCGGCTGGCAATGAGCGGCGTCCCCACGGCCATTGCTTCCAGCGCCACTGTGGGCCCATTCTCGAAGCCGATCGATGGGCAGCACAGCACGTCGAACGCGGCGAGAACCGCTGGCACCTCCGGAGAGGTCACCGGGGCGCGGAATGTGATTCGCGGGTCGCCGGCGGCAATTGTGTACAGGTCCTCTGACAACCGCGACAGGGCCGATGACACTGGTCCAACGATCTCCAGTGTGAAGCGCGCGTCGCGCGAGAGCCTTCTGGCCGCAAGGAGGAGTTCTCGCACGCCTTTCTGGTCGTCAATGCGTCCGAGGTAGCCGACACGAATGGGTGCCGCTGTCGGCGCCTGCTGAACCGAAGGCTTCCGGACGACCGCCTCGTGATCGGTGCCGAGACGGTTCAGCACGATGCGCTCGCGCGGCATGCCGTTGGCGCAGACGATGCGCATGCCGCACTCGTTCAACACGACCTGATAGTCGACCAGTTCGCCCAGCTCTCGCTGACGATCACGGTCCCGGGCGAGCGAAGCCGTGATGCCCAGACCAGTGCCGAGCGCGCCAGGAATTGCACCCAGTGCCGCGCTGAGCGACCGGGGCAGAAGCGAGGCCACCTGCGCGGGCGCGACCGCCGACCCACGCGACACGAGGACACAAACGCCGCACCTTCGCGGCGAAGCCATTCCGTCACACGGGCCAACACCGCGCTCCATCAACGTGCCCATCCGGCAGATGTATCCAAGCGACGGCAAGTGATGCGTCAGGACGATCCGAATGCCGAGACGCCTCGCGACGCGGAGCTCGAACAGACCAAGACCAGTCACGAGACTGTGCACGTGCAACACATCGGGCTCGAGTCCTGCAAGCCACCGATGGAACAGCTCGGCTCCCCGAGCGGCCGTCAGCCCCTGCGCCTCATCGCGGGACGGCGCAGCGGGTATCGGGTACCGGAAGACGCGAAACACCTTCGTGGAAAGTATTCCGTCGGTGCCCTCGCCGACCGGCCTGTGGAGCCGCGACGTACACATCCTGCCCGGCTGCTGCGCATGCGGCGGCACAGGCCCGCTACGTAGATTTCCGTCCCACCAAGATTCTCGGGATAGTACCAACCGAGCGCATGGACGACTTTCACGAACGTGCAACCTATTCCTGAGCCTTCACCGAAAGGGCAGGCGAGCCAGCCTCGGTTTCGCGACGCGGGCGCCTTGCGTAACGAAGCCAGTCCCCAAGACTGAGCGTGCTTTTTCGAAGTCGGTAGAGGGCGAGGCGGGGGTGCCCCTCTCCGTAGATCGTGAATCGCGCGTTCAATGAAGCCCCACGCCAGATTTCTCTTCGCCTGTTGACGCTCGCCCGGCTCGAGCGGACACTCCGCGGCATCCAACGCGCGGAACATCTGGCCCTCAGCGGCCGCCAGCGTGTAGGGTCCATAGGCCTGCAGTTCTTGTCCGCCGTGCACCCGGTAATAGAAGAGGTTCGCCTGGACCAGGACGATCGATCGCCTCGCGCACGCGGCGACCCAAAACTGTGTGTCCGAGTGTACGCCGGCGACCGGGAACCGGCCGAGCTCATGAAACGCGTCCGAGCGGAACATGGCGGAGGCGGGTCCCTGGTTGAACAGCCCGGATCCAAGAAACTCGCGCTGATAGGACATCCGGGGCGTGAGCAACATGGGCACCTGCCCACCTGGCCAGCCGCGGTTCCCAGACAACGCGAAAGCGGCCGATGGGAAGGCTCGCAGTCCCCTCACCATGATCTCGAGACAGTTCGGATACATCACGTCGTCGGAATCGTGGTACTTCAAGAACTCGCCTCTCGCGAACGTCGAGGCGTGGTTACGATTCGGATAATCACCGAGATTTCGTTCGTTGCGGATCAACCGCACACGCGAATCGACAAGATAACGGTTCACCACGTCGACCGTGCGATCGCTGGAGCAGTCGTCCACCACTATGAGCTCGAAGTCCTTGAACGTCTGCGCGAGAACACTCTCGATCGACTCGGCGATCAAGTCCGCACGGTTGTACGCAGTCATCAGCACGCTGACGATCGGTGCCGTGTCGTTCGCGTCCCTCCGGCTCGCGCTCACCTTTCCGTCCCCGGCACTCGAATCGCGCACACCGACGCACTCGGTGGAGTCGGCTTCGTCGTCGAGGATTCTGGCGGGCCCCATGCGCGTCTTCACGGGGATGGCGAACGTCCGCCTCTTGAAGCGCGGCGTCAGAACCTGGGGGGACATCGCCAGGAATAGCTCAGGCGATGCGCCATCTCCGCGTTGTCAACGCCGCTCAACATGACGAAGCGTGGGCATTCCAGGTGATCGTGCGACACCGGCGCGAACGCCTCGCCGGTTGTAAACGCGAAGTCGATGCCGCAGGATCGGGCGATTGCGACCGACTCCTGGCTGTAGTCGAGTGCCGGACGGCCATTGGGATAGGCGAACGCCCGTGCCGGGCGATCCGTCCACTCCTGAACGTGAACCTGGCTGCGTGCGATCTCCGTTCGCTGGCGCTCCGCTGTCATCGAGCGCAAGATGGGGTGCGAGACGGTGTGAGCGCCGATCTCGAAGAGCGGGTGTTCGGCAAGCGTCCTCACATCATCGATGTGAAGCGGTGCGTTCGGATCGTCGTCGTTACGAATGGGCCAGTTCATTGCGCCCATCAACCCGTCCCAGTCGCCCGAGAGTATGGCCTTGGCACGCTCCACCGCGTGTTCGCCGTGCTGAAGAACCAGTGCATCGTGCCAGAACATCCTGCGGTCGGCGATCGGCTGCGTGCAGAGCAAGAGCGCGACGGGAATTCGATAGCGCTCGAGAATGGGCTTTGCGACAGTGAATACCGTTCGGTAGCCGTCGTCGAACGTGAAGAGGACCGGGCGCGGAGGTAGAGGCTTGCCACCGGCAAGTGTGGCGCGCCAGTCATCGAGCGAGATCACGTTGCACGTCTCCCGTACGAAGCGGCAGTGCCCTTCGAACTCATCACAGCCTACGTGCAGCCTTGGGTGCGACAACCCTTCGGCAGGAACGCCCCCCGGACGAACGCCGTGGTAGCAAAGAACGGCAACTCCCGGAAACCGATCCTGTAACAGTCGACGGCGGTACCAACCGGTCGTCAGAGCGGCTCGCTTGATGCCCGACGCTAGAAAGCGGACCGCGTTCACGCTTTCGTCCATACCGATCGAATCGCGCGCACCACCGGATTCGGGATCCACGGCTGGTCCAGCCGACTGCCATAGGGCAGACGCACGCGCGCAGGCCGCGGCCGCTTCCACTCGCGCCAGTCGGCGAACAACCGTTCATACGCCGCCGTGCAGGCTGCGGCGTCGTACTTCGCCGCGACGCGTTCGCGCACCTGGCGGCTCATGCCCTCGAGTCGCCCGCGGTCTGACGCGAGCAGCGCGATCGCCTCGACGAATCCGTCGATGTCACCGGGCTCGGGCCGGTACCCCGTTGTCCCTGGCACGACGACGTCCGGAATGCCGCTCGCAAGATTGCTCACGACCGGCACGACACCCGCGGCTCCCGCCTCGAGGAGCGCCACGGGAAGGCCTTCGTTGCGGCTGGGCATCACGAGCACGTCGTGCGAGGCATACAACCGCAGCACGTCCGCCATCGGCTGCATACCGCTCCACCGGATGTCCTGGGCCCGCCACGCGTCTTTCAACGCCGTCTCGTGCGCACCACTGCCCTGCACGGTCCACGACACCGCGACGCCGCGCTCACGAAGGCGAGCATCAATCACCGGCAGGTCGAAGACACCTTTTGCACGCGTCAGACGTCCGACATAGAGCAGCCGCAACGGGCCGCCGGCCGGGCGCCTCACCTCGGCGGGAATGTCCACCCCGTAAGGCAGGAAAAAGATGGCGTCGTGGCGATCCGGAAGGATCTCCCGCAGCTTCTGGAACATCCGGTTGCTGTACGTGACATACGCATCAATCGTCTCGCGGTGTCGCAGCGCGAGGTCGTAGTAGTAGTCGAAATCGCCATGGGTGATCGCCACAACGGCTCGCCCGGTGTCGTGAATGGCTGTCAGCGCCAACTCGATCCAATCGTTGGCGACGATCACACCGGGACCGTTGAACGCTCGTGCGAATCGACGAAGGACGGAATGGATGTTCTCCGGAGGCAGCGAGTACGAGAAGCGTACGTCCCGGTCGCCCGGCATCGGCTCGCTGCACCTGATGTCGGCGTCCGACGCGTTGTCCGTGCGGACGGACGCGTAGCTGAGTCGATCGTCGCGTCGGTGCGCGAGCAGATTCCGCACGTAGTTGTACACACCGCCCAGCTTCCCGGGCAGCACGTACGCGACTTCGTCGCGAACACGGATCATTGCAGGACTGCCACGTTGCTGGGCGTCGCGAGCAGCCACGCGATGGTGCGCTGGAGCCCGCCACGGAGATCCACTTCGGGTTCGAACCCGAGTCCACGAATCTTCGAGATATCCGCGAACCAGCGGTGAGTGTCGCCCGGGAACGATTTGCCTGTCGGGGTGATGCGAATATTGGGACACGCCATCAATTCAGCGATGGTGCGGGTCAGGTCCAGCAGTCGCACCGGGACGCCAGACGCCAGGTTGTATTCTTCACCCGGCTCCGCCTCGGTCGCAATCATCTCGAGCCCTCGAACCGCATCGTCGACATACAGATAGTCGCGAATCTGATTGCCATCGCCGAGAATCTGGATCTCCTTCGGGTTCGCCTGGATCTTCCGAATGATGTCGTGGATCGCGAAGCGGTACATGCCGGCGCCATACACGCTGAACAGCCGCGCGATGCGAACATCGAGGCCAAAGCTTCGATGATAGGCGTGACAGTACGCCTCGCCACCGAGCTTTCCTGCGGCGTAGGGCGAGGTCGGCCGCGGGAACGCCCGCTCCTGGAGCGGGAGTGAATTGCTCGCATCGAAGATCGACGCGGTCGACGGGAAAATGACACGGCAGTTCGCCTGACGTGCCGCTTCGAGCACTTCAAAGACGCCCCGGAAGGTGTTCTCGAAATCGCGGCGCGGATTTGCCACCGATCCGGGAACATCGGCTGACGCCGCCAGATGAAAGATTGTCGTATTGGGATCGACCACCCGGGCGAGCGCGTCGGGCTGAGCCACATCCATCGACATCGCCAGCTGCTTCGAATCGGGAAACGGTTTCCGATCGACCGCAAGCACGTGCCAGCCCGTTGATTGCAGGTGTGCAACGAGCGCCTGGCCGATGAAACCACTCGCGCCCGTGACAACGGCCTTCAAGTTCCTGTTACGCATGTCGAATCCCCACACCCACACCGAAACCAATTTCGTCGAACGTGAACGTTGAGAACCCCCGTCGGGCCACGACCGTATCGCGCCACACCTGACGCAGTTCCGGATGAGACGGGTTCGACACGTCGTCGAACACAAGCGCGCCGCCAATCTTGAGCCGAGGAATCACGTTGGTCAGATCCGTGCGGGCCCCTTGTGCCGTGTGGTCCCCATCAACGGTGATGAGATCGAAGAACATCTCAGGGTGCTGTTTGAAGTACTGAGGCAGCACCTTGCGCGAGTCACCAACGACGAATTCAAGGGTGCCGGAGCAACCAAGGCGATCGAGTTCGTTCCGGACGAAATCCGGACCTGGGTTCTCCATATTGGAGTAGTTCTCGATGAACATGTCGCACGCGACCACGTGACAAGAGGGCGCGCGCGACAGCACCATCGCCAGGCTGCGGCCACGCCGAACGCCGATCTCCAGGTAGGCGGCCGGCTGCAGGATCTCGGCAAGTCCGAGCAGCGCCGTATTGATGTCCGCATACTGCCACGCATCCCCATACTTGCTCAGCCCGGCCAGGTAGAAATTGTGGACGAAGGTACGGTACACATCCTCCCCCAGCCGATCGAGGATCGCGAGCGCCTCGCGCACCATGCGTCCACCGCCGAGACGCGGCGCGAGAGTGGAAGCGCCCCCGAGCACGGGGTAGTACCACTGGTTGCCGGGCTCCACATACGTATTGGCCGCAACGCGCGGTGCCGGGTGCTCCTGGCCGCGGCCGAGTATTCGCTTCGCGAGGGCTCGGGCCCTCTGCGGCGTTGTCATACGGCCGCTCTCGTCGGGGGACTGACGGCTGTGCAGGTCCAGTCGGCTTTACGGCAGACGATCTGCCGGGTAATGTGCAGCTCGTACGGCCGCCACGGATGAACCGGCGGCAGCACCTCAAACTCGAGCGCGTCGGGAATCTCATCGACATGTTCGAGCTGCGGAATCCCCAGAAAGGCATTCAGACGGTACCGCCCGGGAAGAAACGTCGGACCGGCAATTCGGGCCCTGACCCGGCACGCCGCGGTCGACGGCAAGCCCACACCCTCATCGTCGACATTCATGATGGACACGAGGGGCTGACCCTGATCGGAATGAATGATGAGTTCGAGGACGAGTCCACGGAGGCTGGCGCCCGCTTTCAACGCGTGCGCGAGCTCGAGATCGATCTCGAAGGTCAGGTCGTCCTCGGCGGGCAGGCCGGCCACTGGCTTGCCGGTCGCGTCCACGAGCCGCAGGTCTTTGATGCGTGCCCACCCGGTGCCTCGGCGGCCGCGCGGACTGAAGCGACCGATGTCCACGAGCCTGCGCTCGACCGTGCGGTACTTCCTGACGACGTCGTGAATCGATCCGCTGGCGGTGAGGTGCCCCCGCTCCAGGAGCATCCCTCGAGTACACAGGCGTTGAATGGCCTCCATGTTGTGGCTGATGAAGAGCACCGTCCGCCCGAGCCTGGCGATGTCGTCCATCTTGCCCAGGCATTTCTGCTGAAATTGCATGTCGCCCACAGCGAGCACTTCGTCGACCACGAGGATTTCCGTTTCGAGATGCGCGGCCACCGCGAAGGCGAGACGCATGTACATGCCGCTCGAGTAGAACTTGACGGGCGTGTCGATGAAGCGGTCGACCTCCGCAAACGCCACGATTTCGTCGAACTTGCGGTCGATCTCCGCGCGCTTCATGCCGAGAATCGCGCCATTGAGATACGTATTCTCGCGTCCGGTCAGATCCGCGTGGAAACCCGTCCCCACCTCGAGGAGCGACCCTACGCGACCGGTCACCTCCGCAAACCCGGTTGTGGGCTCGGTGATCTGCGAAAGAATCTTGAGCAGCGTGGATTTGCCCGCCCCGTTACGTCCAATAATGCCGACCGTCTCGCCCCGTCCGATTTCGAACGACACATCATCGAGCGCCCAGAGGATCTGTTCGGACGCGGCGGGGTCGTGGCGGCGGCGACGACTGAACAGTCCGTTCACAGCGTCGGCGATCGCGTCTCGCGCGGTCGCCGACTGCCGCCGGCGAGGCCCGAGGAAGTAGCGCTTGCCGAGATGTTCGGATCGAATAGCCGGTACGGCAGACATCAGATGCGATCCGCGAATGTGCCTTCGAGGCGGCGGAAGTACACGGCGCCCGTGAGCAACGCAAGCGCGACCACGCCGGCCGAGACGAGCGTCATGACGCCTGGAGAGGGACCCCCGACAAGCGCCCACCGAAACCCCTGAATGACGCCGACCATGGGATTGACTGCATACAGCGCACGCCATCGCTCCGGCACCAGCGAGGATGAATAGGACACCGGCGTGGCGAACATCCACAGTTGGGTGACGAACGGCACGAGGTAGCGCACGTCGCGGTACTGAACGTTCAGCGCAGACAGCCAGATGCTGCCGGCCGCTGCCGTCAGCACTGAGAGAAGCAGCAGGAGCGGCAGCCAGAGCAGCGAGGCTCCGGGCACGATGCCATGCCAGAGCATCAGCGCGACCAGGACGAGGAAGGCAATACCGAAGTCAACAAGCGGACCGAGGACGGACGCGATTGGCATGAGGAGCCTCGGGAAGTACACCTTTCCGAGCACGTGCTGGTTGGCAACCACGGACTGGCTCCCCGTGGAGAGCGCCGTGGCGAAGTACATCCAGGGCACGAGCGCCGCCATCGAGAACACGGGGTACGGAATCCCGTCCGAGGGAATGTTGGCAAGCCGGCCAAAAACAATCGTGAACACCACCATCGTCATGACCGGCTGCAGAATCGCCCAGCCTGCGCCGAGCACGGTCTGCTTGTAACGGACCTTGACGTCTCGCCAGATCAGGAAATAGAGCAGTTCGCGGTAGGCCCAGATCTCTGCCAGTCGACGCACACTCCAGCCGCGCGACGGCTCGAGCCGCCGGGTCGGCAGGACGAACTCGTGCGCGACGCTATGCACAGGTCACCGCCGGGTGGCTACGCATGTGACGAAGTCGCCGAGATCGCGATCGGTGAGCAGACGGCGGAATCGCGCGTCGGCGATGAACCAGTCGCGCATGGTTGCAGCAAACGGATCGGTGTCGACGGCCCAGAGCGTGTCGGTCGTGAGGCGAAGGATGTCCCACCCACGGTCCCGCAATTCACGGCGAAGTGACCCGACGCTCACTTGATCGACACCGTGGTGGCTCCAGTCGTAATAGCCCTCCCACTTCGGCCCGAGCACGCGGTGACTCATGCTGTCGGCGTTTGTCGTGTTGATGAGCAGCACGGAACCGGGTCGCGTGATCTCATGCAGCCGGCCGATCACCTGAAACGGCTCACGAAAGTGCTCCAGCACCGCCCACATGACAATGGCACCGAAGGGCGCACGAGCAAGAACCGCCGGCGGCAACGGATCGCGTTCGGCGTCGCAGCGAAACACGCGATCGCCGCCGACCGCCTGAACCGCCTGCTCGATCGCCCAGGCCGACACGTCCACACCGAACGCGTCATACTGCTCGCGGCCGAGCGCGGCGAGCAATCCACCGGTCGCGCACCCGAACTCAAGAACCGGGCCGCGGGCATCGAATTCGCGGAGTAGGCCGACCACCGTCGCGCGTCCACCAACGCTCTGGGCTTCGTAATCCACATAGTCATCGCCGACGTAGTACGACTGTTCGATCGTACGGCCGGCATCGGCCCGATAGTGGCCGGTCAGACGCCGCACGACACCGTGCGGCGTCGTCAATGTGAACTTCCAGCAAAACCGGCGTGTCGCCGGCGGCACCGCGAGTCCCCAGTCGCTCCCCTCCAGGCGGACTGCTCCCGACTCCGTATCGAACTCGAATGTCTTCGGGCCGTCGTAGCGCACTGACGCAGAGGTCCAGAGCGAGACGGTGGGACAATGACCCTGGTAACCCACCAGTGTGGCGGTGAGCTGCCCGGAGCGACGTTCGAGCAGTTCGACAACGAGTAGCGATCCATCGACGCGATACGGCGCCTCCAATGTGAAGATCAAGCGCTCGTCGCGCGCATCGATTGGGAGCAGCGCCGTGTGCCGGCTGGTCAGGGCGTCTACCGATCCGAGCAGGGCAGTCTTGAGGGCACCTCTCGCGTTCATGGCCGCGAGCCCTTCAGCAGGTGCCCGAGCACACCCAGGCCCCACGGCCGCGTCCAGTGCACCAATCCAGCGCGCCAGCTGCCCCAGACGCGATCTGGCGCTTCGGGAGCGAGCCACCCTGACGCCGCGAGTTGCGACAATCCATCGCGAACGAGGGGGGCGAGCGCTCCGCCGAGCCACTGCTCGAAGGGCAGCGTGAACCCCTGCTTCGGCCGATTGACGATCGCCCCTGGCAGCGGATGGTCGAGCGTTTCAAACAAGAGCCGCTTCTGCCGCTGCAATGCCGGGTACACCCCGAGCGCCGGCCAGATGGTACCGAGGAGTTCGTGATCGACAAACGGCACACGCACCTCCAACCCGTGCGCCATCGCCATGACGTCGATGTCGCGCAAAAGCTGCGAGCTGAGATACAACCGGCTTTCGAGCCGCGCAATCGACGCCGTCATGGTTTCGTCGCCCGCCGGCGCGAGCAGACGCGCTTCGGCGGCGCCAAGGGCTTCGGCGGCGTCCCGCATGACACGCGCGTCGAGCAGCGCGGGACCCGAGAGCGCGTCGATCTCCTCGGGCATGAGAAATCCTCGCTGCACGCGATAGGCCTCGACGAGGCTCCCGTTGGTCTCCGCAAAGTGACGCCACCTTGGTCGAAGGCGTCCGGGCATTATCAGACCCCCGAGCGCCGAGACCACGGGCCACGCCTTGCCCGCGAGCCGCTTCGCCATCATGGCGCGCGGAAGCCGTGTGAATGAGGGGTAGCCACCGAACAGTTCATCGCCGCCCGCACCGGACAGCACCGCCTTGATCCCGGTCTGGGCCACGGCTCGAGAGACATAGAACGTGTTGATGCCGTCGATTGATGGTTGATCGAGGTGCGCGAGGAGCCGTGGAAAGTCGGCCGCCACATGCGACGCATCGACTGTCAGCTCGTGGTGCCGGGTCGAGAAGGTCCGCGCGACGACTCGAGCATGCGAAACGTCCGCTGATCGCGCGCGTTCGAAACCAACCGTGAACGTCTGCAGGTTCCTCGCTCCAGTGCTGGCTGCGGCCGACACAATCGCGCTCGAGTCAATCCCCCCGGAGAGGAAGACGCCAACTGGAACGTCTGCCACGAGATGGGCGGCAACACTCCGGCGGACCGCTTCGCCCGTGGCTTCCCGAAGCGCCGCTTCGGAGTCACACCGGGGACCCGACAGAAAGATGTCGCGCGTATCGGCGAACTCGCCACCGACGTCCCGCCCATCGCACGACCAGCGACGCCATGTGCCGGGCGTCAGCGCCTCCGTCCCCTGCCGCCAGGACAGCGGCGGCGGGACACTGCCCCACGACAGAAATGCGAGCATGCCAGCTGGTGACGGTTGACCGCTGACCAGCCCGGCCGCGACGAGCGCTGAGACCTCAGAGGAGAAGGCAATTTGCGTGGCCGTCGCCGCAACGTAGAGGGGCTTGATACCAAACCGGTCGCGCGCCAGCAGCAGGGAACGGTTGCGCAGCGACCAGCAGGCCAGCGCAAACATGCCGCGAACCCGCGAGAGCGCTTCGGGACCGTTGCGCACGATGAGGCGAAGCAGGACTTCGGTGTCGCTGGAACTCGAAAAGTGCTCACCCTGCGACTCGAGGTCACGCCGGAGCTCTCGGTAGTTGTACACCTCCCCGTTGAAGAGCAGTTGGTGGCTGCCGTCCGGCGTCGCCATCGGCTGTGCGCCATCGGGCGTCGGGTCGATGATGGCGAGTCGCCGGTGCAGCAGGAGCGTGCAGCCATCAGCAGCGCTCCAGCAGCCGCGACCATCGGGGCCGCGGTGCGCAAGCGCTCGGTCCAGGCGCCCGGCCAGAGCGGCCGCACCCTCGATCGGACGATCCGATCGAACCACGCCGGCGAACCCACACATCAGAAACGGCGGGCAGGGACGACGATCTCGTCGTTTGCCTGAACGGGGTCCGTGAGCTTGACCTCGATTTCCTTGCTCTTGCCCTCCAGGAGACGACGAATCTTGATGCCGGTCGTTCGGCCCCGATCGTCGATCCCGCCGGCCTTCGTGATCGCCTGGCCCACGGTAAGTCCCGGCTCCCAGTTCTGCACGCCCACCATCTTCACGCGCCCCGAGACATAGAACGTCTCGGCCTTCCTCACATTGATGATGTCACCGCCGACCAGCAGGATGTCGGCTCCAGCCACGCCTCGCCGGAGATCGTCCAAGTTGACCGTCATGATCTCCGCGTTCCTTGGTGCGCCGCCAGTCTCGTCGACCGACCTGCGCGCGATGGTCACAATGCTGCTCGCGTTAGACGTCGGGGAGCCGCGTTCGGCCAACGCTTGCATGACTGTCAACGGTCCGGTCATGGCCACCCGGCCCGGATCGCGCACCTCGCCCTGAACCATGACGAACTGGCTGCCGTACTTGCTGACTTCCGCGCGCACCTGCGGGTTGACGAAGTAGTCCTTCGCCAGCGCGGCACGTATCCGGTCCTGCAGCTGCATGGCTGTCAGGCCCTGCGCCATGACGCTGCCGACCAGGGGAATGGTGATGGAACCATCAGCCTGAACGCGGAATTCGTGGTTGAACTGATCTTCGCCAACCACAACAAGTCTGATTTCATCCTCCAGACCTATTCGGTACGCAGGCGCCAGGGAAGAAACCGGACCAGGTGGCGGCACAGACTGAGCCGTTGCCGGCATGGGCAGGAGCAAGAACGTGCTGAAGGCGAATGTTGAGAATCTCATTGACCGCTTCCTCTGACTATTCCGTGATGCGCGCCACGGGAATCCCGAGCTGGCGGGCTTTTCGATACAAATTGGGACGCTGAATGCCGAGTGTTTGGGCCGCGTCCGCCATCCGCCAGCCGTGGTGCTGCAGGACGGCTGCGATGTAGTCGCGCTCGAACCTGATGCGAGCCTCGCGCAGATTGCCGACAGGAATGAACGGCGTCAGTGAGCGCTCGAGCTGGAGCGCCGGGAGCACCTGTTCGACCTGGATCACGTCGTCATGTGTTTGCGCCAGCACGCGTTCGATCGCTCCTCGGAGTTCCGCGAGGTTCCCCGGCCAGGTGAGCGCGGATAACAGCGCGACCGCGGCGTGCGTGAAGGAGCGCGGCGTCGACCCGTTCGCGGAGGACAGATCCTGCAGCACGCGCTCGACAAATGCCGGCACATCGCCCGGACGGTCGCGCAATGAGGGCAAGTCGATCCGGGTCACTGCCAGACGCCGGTACAGATCCGGACGGAAACGGCGCTCGTGAACGTCCGCGTCGATCGATGGCGCCGCGCCGGCCAGAATGCGGAGGTCCGTGGCGACCTCCCGTCCTTGAATCCTGACTTCTCCGTCGCGCACGATTCTCGCGAGCCGCGTCTGGACACCCGACGGTAACTCCGTGACGTCGCTGAGAAAGATCGTCCCACCGCAAGCGCTGGCAATCAGGCTGTCCGGCGAGATCGATTCGAGATCGGTCTGCGCCGAGCCCGGCGTCCCAAACAACCGCGCATCAAGCTGGACGCTGCCGCAATCGACGACAACCCAAGGGACCCTGGGCGAGCGGCTGCGAGCATGCAGGTCGCGCGCGACCGATTCGACGTCGACCCCCGCCTCGGCCACCAGCAACACCGCGCCGTCGGCTACGGCGGCCCGCCGCACGAGCTCCTGAATGCGCCCAATGGCCGCCGAGCGTCCGAGCAGCTCGATGGCCGCCGTCACATGGGGGACGAAGCGAGTGGGGCGGCTGTTTGCCGCTGTGAAACTGTCTGCCATAGGTCAGATTCGCGATGGGACCAATCGATACAGCTTCGCCCTGTCACTTACAGCTGGTAAGGACAAGGTCTGCAGTGGTTCTTCCCGAAGCCATACCAAGATAAGAGGACTTAGTATGACTTAAAAGACATATAGTGTCGTTATAGATACAGTCTTTCACAGATTCGATACAGACGAGCGAATCCGCGGACAGCAGTCACGCGCCCAAAAGGCGGCGGAACTTCAACGTAAGTTCCTTTGCTGCAGTGTTTAGCTGACACTGTCGCTGCAAGGGCATAGTATCTTTATCGGTCTGGAGAGCTGTATCAATCAGGATGTGCTGTGTATCTTCAGAGCATCGGGAATCAGCAGGCGGCAGTCACTCGGCGTCTGGTGGCAGGCGCCGGTGAAGCCCCCATGCTACGCTGGCGGAATCCTCACAGCGTAAGCAGCACACTCATGCGAAAGTGGCGGAACTGGCAGACGCGCCGGACTTAGGATCCGGTAGCCGAAAGGCTTTGGGGGTTCGACTCCCCCCTTTCGCACGCCTTCGCTCGGCAGAGAGTGTACGGAGCTTCGGCGGTGCAGGCACGCCTTCGCTCGGCAGAGAGTGTACGGAGCTTCGACGGTGCAGGCACGCCTTCGCTCGGCAGAGAGTGTACGGAGCTTCGGCGGTGCAGGCACGCCTTCGCTCGGCAGAGAGTGTACGGAGCTTCGGCGGTGCAGGCACGCCTTCGCTCGTCAGGTCCGGACAGGAGTCTGGGCGCGCGAGCATCGGTCACCATCACCCAAGAGAACTTGCGCATCGAAATTCCTCGCGACATCTCACTGTGCCGGTTAGAGCAGAGGGCACTATCGTCATGAAGCCACGCCGCATCATTGAAGGTACGGTGCGGACGGCGCTGCGGCTGCTGCCCGCGAGTACGGTCGTGCCAATCGTGCGAGGACCACTGCGCGGCCTCTGGTGGGTGAGTGGCTCCGCACCCCATGGCGTGTGGCTCGACACCATCGAGCGCGCCAGCCTCCGCGACTTTTCGCGGCACGTCCAACCGCGTGCCACCGTCTGGGATATCGGCGCCAACGTCGGCTTGTACTCGCTGCTGGCGGGTCGTTGCGTCGGTCCTGCTGGGAGTGTCGTTGCGTTCGAGCCTGCGGCGACGAATGTCGCGGCGCTGCGGCGACACGCCGCGCTCAACCGCATGGACAACATTCGGATCGTTCCGGCCGCCGTCTGGAACGTGAGTGGCATCGTTCGACTGGAGCGGGGCGACTCGCGCAGCGAATTCCACGTGTCGGGTGCCGGCGCGACGGAGGTGCAATCGGTCGCGCTCGATGCCTGGCGCGAGGAGCATCGGGAAACGGCACCGGCGGTGATGAAGATCGACGTGGAAGGCGCCGAGGTCGAGGTACTCGAAGGGGGCGCCGCGACCATTCACGCCAGCCGGCCCCGCATCTACCTTGCGTTACACGGCGAGCGCCAGCAGCGTCGTTGCGAGGAGCTACTGCGCAGTTGGGGCTACCGTTTCGAAACTGCCGACGGCTGTGCGTGGTGCAGAGACGTCTCGGAATGGATCGCTGTGCCGGATTGATCGTCCCGGCCGACGCGATCATGCTACTCTGACTATTTCGAGGAACTGCCGGTCCCCGGCTCTCCGTCAAATCAACCAGCTGAGCACGCGTCCGGCGGCCGATGGTCTCGAGAGCTGACTGCCGAAGGGTGGCAACTGAAAGCTGACAACTGCATGAAGGCCGACCTCATCGACGTCAACGAAACCCGCAAGAATCTTCGGGTGGAAATTCCCAGTACCGTCGTCGATGCGCACATCGACCGCATCGCGCGCGACTATTCGCGCAAGACACGCATTCCCGGCTTTCGTCCGGGCAAGGCGCCGGCGCGCGTGATCAAGCAGCGCTTCAAGGATCAGATCCTGCATGATGTGGCGCACGATCTCATTCCCGGGGCCGTGGACGATGCCATGCGGGAACGGGGCGTCGAGCCCGTCGATACGCCTGATATCCGCGACGTCACGGTTGAAGAGGGACACGCCCTCACATTCACCGCGTCGTTCGATACGCTGCCGCCATTCGAGCCGGGGGATTACGCAACAATCTCGCTGACGCGTCCGTCCAGTCGCGTGGACGAGTCCGCCGTCGACGAGGCGCTCGAGCGACTGCGGGAGCGGGCCGCGCGTCATGAACCCGTCGAAGGGCGCGGCCTCATCGAAGGTGATACCGTGACGGTCGACTTGGAGCGCAAGACGGCGTCAGGCGAGGTGGACTCGCACAAGGACGTCCACATCGAGCTCGGGTCGAAAGCCAATCCTCCGGGCTTCGATGAGCAGCTCCTGGGCCTCGAGCCGAATGCCACGAAGACATTTTCGATTCACTATCCGGAGGACCACGCCATCAGGGAACTGGCTGGCACCGATGTGTCGTACGCGGCGCATGTCAAGGGCATCAAGCGGCGCGTGCTGCCCGATCTCGACGATGAGTTTGCCAAGGATCTCGGAGAGTTCGAGACGCTCGACGCGCTCCGGGCTCAGGTACGCGAGGACCTGGAGCACGAAGCGCGGCACGCCGCCGAACGAGAGGTGCGGGGCGCGCTGATGAAGCAGCTGGCGTCGCGAGTGCCATTCGACGTGCCAGCCTCGCTCGTCGAGCGGGAGATCGATCGGCGCCTCGAGGATTTCGCCCGCCGCCTGATGGATCAGCACATCGATCCCCGGCAGGCCGGCATCGACTGGACGGCGTTCCGTGAAAGCCAGCGCGAACCCGCGCGCGAAGGCGTGGCCGGCGCCATTGTCCTCGACGAAGTGGCGCGGCGCGAGCGTTTCGCGGCGACCGACGGCGAGGTGGACCAGGAAATCGTGCGCTACGGCGAGCGGACCGGGCGGACCCCGGCCGCCGTGCGCGCCGCCCTCGAAAAAGAAGGTGGGTTGTCGCGCGTCTACGCAGGACTGCGTCGGGACAAGGCGATTGACTTCCTCCTGTCGCGTGCTACAATTTCGGTAGGTTCGTCATAGCCCCGCTCGTCTTCCCCGACATAGTTACAGAATCGTCATCAAGCGTTTGAGAGAACTGTTTCAGGCCCTATGCGCTATCAGCTTCCGGAGCCGCGTCTGCAACTCGTGCCGATGGTTGTCGAGCAGACCAACCGCGGAGAACGTGCTTACGACATCTTTTCGCGCCTGCTCAAAGACAGCATCATCTTCATCGGCACACCGATCGATGACCAGATTGCCAACCTCGTCATTGCCCAGATGCTCTTCCTCGAGGCGGAAGATCCCGACAAGGACATCCTGCTGTATATCAACAGCCCGGGTGGGTCGATTACGGCGGGGCTCGCCATCTACGACACGATGCAGTTCGTCAAACCGGACGTGCAAACCCTGTGCATTGGCCAGGCCGCGTCGATGGCAGCCGTGCTGCTGGCCTCCGGGGCCAAGGGCAAGCGTTTTTCCCTGCCCAATTCACGAATTGTCATACATCAGCCGCTCATGTCTGGCCTTGCGGGCCAAGCGACCGATATTGATATTGCGGCCAGGGAGATCCTGCGCATGCGCGAGCGCCTGAATGAAATCCTGGTGCACCACACCGGCCAGTCGGTCAAGCGTATTCAGGACGATACCGAGCGCGACTACATCATGTCGGCGGACCAGGGTAAGGAATACGGTATTATTGATGATGTCATCCGGAAGAGAGCCTGATAGACACGCGGCGGATGGCTCCAGAGCGCCGAGCTCAGCATGGTGAAAAAAACCGGCGAAACCGAGGTCCTGCGCTGTTCTTTCTGCAACAAGGACCAGAACGACGTCCGCAAGCTGATCGCTGGCCCGACCGTCTTCATTTGCGACGAGTGCGTCGAGGTCTGCAACGACATCATTGCCGACGACAATCGGTTCGAGAATCGGGGCACCCGCTCCTCGCTGCCCACGCCGCAGGAGATCAAGAAGTTTCTCGATGAGTACGTGATCGGCCAGGAGCGGACGAAGAAGAAGCTCGCGGTCGCGGTCTACAACCACTACAAGCGGATAGAGATTCAGAAACAACCGCGCAGCCGCAACGACATCGAGCTGACCAAATCGAATATCCTGCTGATCGGTCCGACCGGCACCGGCAAGACGCTGCTCGCCCAGACGCTGGCGAAACTGCTCTCGGTGCCTTTCACCATCGTCGACGCCACGACGCTCACCGAAGCCGGCTATGTGGGGGAGGACGTCGAGAACATCATTCTCAAGCTCCTGCAGGCCGCCGGTGGCGACATCGAGAAGTGCCAGCAGGGCATCATCTATATCGACGAGGTCGACAAGATCTGCCGCAAGGACGAGAATCCCTCCATCACGCGCGACGTCTCGGGCGAGGGAGTCCAGCAGGCGCTCTTGAAGATTCTCGAGGGCACGGTGGCGAACGTGCCGCCGCAGGGAGGACGAAAGCATCCACACCAGGAGTTCTTCCAGGTCGATACGAGCAACATCCTGTTTATCTGCGGCGGGGCCTTTGTCGGCCTCGACAAGGCGATCGAGCGGCGCGTCGGGAAGAAGACGCTCGGGTTCAAGGCCGACGTCAAGTCCCTTCGCAATCGCGACATTGGCGCGACGCTCGAGCAACTCGAGCCACAGGACCTCATCAAGTACGGCCTCATTCCAGAGTTCGTCGGCCGATTGCCGGTTGTCGGCACGCTCCACGAGCTGGACAAGCCGGCCCTTGTGCAGATCCTCACGCAGCCGCGCAACGCCATCACACGTCAGTACATGAAACTCTTCGAGTACGAAAACGTGAAGCTCCGCTTCACGGACGATGCGCTCGAGGCGATTGCCGAACTCGCCCTCGAACGCAAGATCGGGGCGCGCGGGCTTCGCATGATCATCGAAGACCTCATGCTGGACCTCATGTATCAAGTGCCCAATCAGAAGAAGATCCGCGAGGTCACGATTACCCGCGACATCGTCATGGCGAAGGACAAACCCGTCGCCCTCATCGAGAAGGCAGGCTAGGTAGGGATGGACACCCCGTTGGAAGTCTACGAAACACTGCCCATCGTCCCGCTCAGGGATGTGGTGGTCTTCCCTCACATGATGATGCCGTTTGTCATCGGACGGCCGAGCTCCACGCGTGCTCTGGAGCATGCGCTCCTCAAGGACAAGCGCATCTTCCTCGCCGCGCAGCACGATGCATCGGTGGACGATCCGCGCCCGGAAGACATCTACACGATGGGCTGCGTGGCCAACGTGGTGCAGAGCCTCAAACTGCCCGACGGCAACATCAAGGTGCTCGTCGAGGGCGTCGACCGCGCTCGCGCCGTGGAGTGGAAGGAAGACAAAGGCTTCTATCGTGTCGTGGTGAAGGTGCTGGCGAAGCAGCGCGAAGCCGGCGGCGAGGCGGAAACGACGATGAGCCGCGTGGTGTCACTCTTCGAACAGTACGTGAAGCTCTCGAACAATCTGCATTACGACGCCATGATTGCCGCCGTCCGCGTGGACGATCCCGGCAAGCTTGCCGACACGATCTCCGCCCACCTGCTGGTGGGCGTCGATGAGAAGCAGAACCTGCTGGAGATCATCTCCCCCGTCGAGCGTCTCAATCGTATCGCCGGGATCCTCGAGATCGAGGTGGACAAGCTCCAGGTCGATCGCCGCATCCAGTCCCGCGTCAAGAAGCAGATGGAGAAGGCGCAGAAGGAGTACTACCTCAACGAAAAAATGAAGGCGATCCAGAAGGAACTGGGCCGCAAAGACGAGAAGGGCAACGAAGTCGACGAGCTCAAGAAGAAGATCGAGACCGCGAGAATGCCGAAGGACGTCGAGGAGAAGGCCATCCAGGAACTGAAGCGCCTGGAGGCGATGCCTCCCATGTCTGCCGAGGCGACCGTGTCGCGCAACTATCTCGACTGGCTCATCGCCGTGCCGTGGCACCGCAAGACGCGCGAGAGCCGCGACCTGAAGCGCGCCGAAGAGATCCTCCACGAAGACCACTACGGGCTGGAGAAGATCAAGGAACGCATCCTGGAATTCCTCGCCGTCCGCGCGCTGGTCAAGAAGCCGAAAGCGACGATCCTCACCTTCTCCGGGCCTCCGGGAGTCGGCAAGACGTCGCTGGCCAAGTCGATCGCGCGCGCGATGAATCGCAAGTTCGTCCGGCTCTCGCTCGGCGGCGTCAGGGACGAGGCCGAAATCCGCGGCCATCGGCGCACCTACATCGGCGCGTTCCCCGGCCAGATCATCCAGATGATGAAGAAGGCCGAAAGCGTCAACCCCGTGTTCCTGCTGGACGAAGTCGACAAGATGTCGATGGACTTCCGGGGCGATCCCTCGGCAGCGCTCCTCGAGGTCCTCGACCCGGAGCAGAACAATACGTTCCTCGATCACTATCTCGACGTCGAGTACGACCTCTCGAACGTGATGTTCATTTGCACGGCCAACGTGCTTCACACCATTCCGCAGGCGCTGCGCGATCGCATGGAAGTGCTGCAGCTGGCGGGCTATACAGAGCTCGAAAAAGTCGAGATCGCAAGGAAGTTCCTCTCGCCCAAAGCGATCGAGGGCGTGGGCCTCACCAACGAGAACATCACCTTCGCCGACGACGCGTTTCAGGCCATCATTCAGCGGTACACCCGCGAAGCCGGCGTGCGCAACCTCGAACGCGAGATCTCCTCCATCTGCCGCAAGGTCGCGCGAAAGGTGGTCGTCCAGGGGAAGACCTTCAAGGAAGAGATTTCGGCAGAGAAAGTCACCGGAGTACCTCGGCGTGCCTCGGTTCCGCAACACGATGGCCGAGGAAACCAACGAAATCGGCATCGCGACCGGATTGGCGTGGACGGAGGTTGGCGGCGAAATTCTCGTGACCGAGGCGACCCTGATGCCCGGGAAGGGCCATCTGACACTCACCGGCAAGCTCGGCGACGTCATGCAGGAGTCGGCGCAGGCAGCCATGAGCTATGTGCGCACGAAGGCCGAGGAATTCGGCATCCCGAAGGAATTCAACCGCAAGACAGACGTCCACATCCACGTTCCTGAAGGCGCGATTCCGAAGGACGGACCGTCGGCCGGCATCACGCTCGCCTCAGCGCTCGTGTCGGCGCTCACGCGCATCCCGATTCGGAAAGACGTCGCCATGACGGGTGAGATCACCCTCCGCGGCAAAGTCCTGCCCATCGGCGGTGTGAAGGAAAAGGTCCTGGCCGCGCATCGTGCCGGGGTCAAGAGCATCATCCTTCCCAAAGACAACGAAAAGGATCTGGCAGACATTCCGAAGAACGTACTGGATACGCTGAATGTCTACCTGGTTCAAACCATGGACGAGGTCCTGAAGGTCGCGTTGGCAGAGCCGCTGGGGGGACGCTTGGCCGAGGGCCAGGCAGAGCCGGTCGCGACAGCCATCGTCGACGACACGATTACTCACTAGGATAGGGAATAGGGATTAGGGAATAGGGATTAGGGAATGGGGTTCAGCCATAGCATTGGCATGAGGACGCGTTTCGAACCGTCATAAGAAAGCTCGCCCAGGGCGCACGACTGCAAGCCCTGCTCGCCACTCCCTAATCACCAATTCCGATTCCCTGTGAAAGTTACTGCCGAGTTCGTCACGAGCGCCACAGGCACCGCTGGCTTCCCAGGAGACCGGCTCCCCGAGGTCGCATTCGTGGGGCGTTCGAATGTCGGCAAGTCGAGTCTGATCAATGCGCTGCTTCGACGACGGATTGCGCGCACGAGCGCCGCACCCGGCAAGACGCGGCTGGCCAATTTCTATCGAGTCGCCCGAGGAAGCGCCGCCCAGCCGTTGTACCTCGTCGATCTCCCTGGGTACGGCTACACGCGGGGCAAACGCGACGCGACCGCCGCGTTCGACGCCCTCACGCTGGATTACTTCGGACGGGGCGACGGGGCGGCCATTCTGCTGATCGACTCCCGGCATCCGGGTCTCGAAAACGACAGGGCGGCGTGGCAGTGGATCCGGGCGACAGTGCCCAGCGTCGCACTGGTGGCGACCAAGACCGACAAACTCGCGCGCGGCGAACGGATCCGCACGATGAGGACACTCGAATCCGTGTTTGAAGACTCCGTGCTGCCGGTCTCGGCCGTCACGGGTGAAGGACTGGATGAATTGTGGAAACTGATAGACAAGCTAGCGAACAACCGCCAACCGAAGCTGCGCAACAGCCCCAAGTTCCCAAGGGAAACGGCGCCGCCCCGCCTGAGAAGATAGAGCGCATCGACCTGGCCACGCTCAAGGACATGAGCGTCGGCGCGCTCACGAAGATTGCCAAGCAGCTCGACGTGCCGGGGGCAACCGGCATGCGCAAGCAGGAGCTCATCTTCGAAATCCTCAAAGCCCGCGCCGAAAAGAGCGGACTGATCTTCTCCGAGGGCGTGCTGGAAACGCTGCCAGACGGGTTCGGTTTCCTTCGTGCACCGGACTACAACTACCTGCCGGGCCCTGACGATATCTACGTCTCGCCGTCGCAGATTCGCAAGTTCGACCTCCACACGGGGGACACGGTGTCCGGTCAGATCCGCCCGCCGAAGGATGGTGAGCGGTACTTCGCCCTGATCAAGGTCGAAGCGGTCAACTTCGAGCCGCCGGAACGGGCTCGCGAAAAAGTCTTCTTCGAGAATCTTACGCCACTCTATCCGCAGTCGAAACTCTCGCTGGAAACTGAAGGCGAGAATCTGTCGGCGCGTGTCCTCGACCTCATGGTGCCGATTGGCAAGGGCCAGCGAGGTCTGATTGTCGCGCCGCCGCGGACCGGCAAGACGATGCTGCTTCAGAACATCGCCAACAGCATCACGAGTAACCACCCCGAGGTGTACCTGATCGTGCTGCTCATCGATGAGCGGCCCGAAGAAGTCACCGACATGCAGCGGTCTGTTCACGGCGAAGTGATTTCCTCCACCTTCGATGAACCGGCGCAACGCCACGTCCAGGTCGCTGAGATGGTGATCGAGAAGGCGAAGCGGCTGGTCGAGCACAAGAAGGACGTCGTGATCCTGCTCGACTCCATTACGCGTCTCGCCCGCGCCTACAACACCATCGTGCCCCCCTCAGGCAAGATCCTCTCCGGCGGCGTGGACAGCAATGCCCTGCAGCGCCCGAAGCGGTTCTTCGGCGCCGCGCGGAATATCGAAGAGGGCGGATCGCTCACGATCATCTCCACCGCGCTCGTGGATACCGGCTCGAGGATGGACGAGGTCATCTTCGAAGAGTTCAAGGGCACCGGCAACCTCGAGATTCACCTCGACCGGAAGCTCACCGACCGCCGGGTGTTCCCGTCCATCGATATTCAGAAGAGCGGCACGCGGAAGGAAGAACTGCTGCTGCCCAAGGAAGATCTGAATCGCGTGTGGGTGCTCAGGAAGGTGCTCACACCGCTATCGCCTGTCGAGGCGATGGAGCTGCTGCTGTCCAAGATGGCCAAGACCAAGACCAATGCAGAATTCCTGTCGTCGATGAGCAACGGCAAGACGTAGGCCCGACATTGATGAGTAACGGCCAGACGTAGGCCCGACATTGATGAGTAACGGCCAGACGTAGGCCCGACATTCATGAGTAACGGCCAGACGTAGGCCCGACGTTCATGAGTAACGGCAAGACGTAGGCCCGACGTTCATGAGCAACGGCAAGACGTAGGCCCGACGTTGCATGAGTAACGGCAAGACGTAGGCCCGACATTCATGTCGGGCGCGCGGAATCAAGCCGAGCATAGCCGGGTATATAATTGAGGATTCCAGGCACACCGAAGGAGAGTCCGTGAAGGAAGGCATTCATCCCAAGTACCACGAGGTCGAGGTGCGGTGCGCCTGCGGAGCTACGTGGAAAACCCGTTCGACCAAGCACGAGCTGCACTTGGAAATCTGCTCGAACTGCCACCCGTTCTTCACCGGCCGACAGAAGCTGACTCGACACCGAAGGCCGCGTCGAACGGTTTACGAAGAAGTTCGGCGCCCAGACATCGGAGAGTCGCAAGAAGGCCGCGAAGACGAAAAAGGAAACAGCGGCGGCTCGCTAGAACGACTCAGCTTCCTTTCCAGGCGCGCAAGACGATGCCGGACGGCATCGTTCCATGTTGATGATGATGGCTGCGCCCCCTGCCTCAATCTCCGCAGCGCAAATGTCCTGGCCGTTGCGAGATCGTAGCGACGGTGTTCGTGGTGTATCGCCAGTGCGTCCAGTGCCTCCGCGACAACGCGGGGCGGACAGCCCGGAACGTCGAGGAGCCGCTGCCAACACACCGCGGCCTCCTCGTACGCGCGCGCTCGGCGTTCGGCGAGTGCGAGGGCCCGGAGGGCGGCAATCCCGTCGTCGCCTGGTGTGGTGCTGAGCGTCACGGCTCGCCGATAGGCCTCCCTGGCGCGCGAATCCAACCCCGAGTTCGCGTACACGTGCCCCAATGCCAGCGCTTCCCGCCTGTCCATGGTCGCGTCAGGACCAGCATCGATCACGTGCAGGAGACGCGTGGTGATGAGTGCCAGCGATACCAGATCCCGACGGTTGTGTTCCAACACGCCTGACACATGCCGGGCATCGCCCGACCGAACAAATTGAAAGTATCGAGCCGGAATTTCGAACCCTGGCACATCGTCCTGCCGGTGCATTCCGATAAGTCTTCGTTCAAGTGCACCGAGCGAGCAACGTGATTCGTGCTCCGGCCCGCCACCCCAGAAGCGGCGCGCGGGGTGCAGCACATCGAGATGCGGCACCTCTCCCCCGTTCCAGTCGAGTCGGTGAAAGAGGTACCGCGTCTCGAGGAGCGGGACATCAAATGACTTGCCGTTGAAGCTCACCAACACTCCAGCCTGGCCGAGATCGACCGCCACGGCTTCCAGCATCGGCCGCTCGTCACCATGGTCAGTCAGGAAGTACTGACGTGTCGCAAACGTACCGGCGTCGGTGAACCAGCCGCAGCCAATGAGAAACGCGTAGGTGCCCGCGCCGCCGCTCAAGCCTGTTGTTTCGAGATCGAAGAAGACAAATGGAAAACGCGCGTGGACGTTGCGCATCAGAAGAGACGCGCGCGCCATGGCCGAATCGAGTCGCGTTGCGCAATCGTGGACGCGAACGTTTCCGTAGATGTCGTCGGCGGCCATCTCACGCTCGACGACAAAGCAGCGCGGCCCCCCCAGCCGCCACTCACCGCCGAGCGCTTGCTCGAGTGACACCGAGTCCGACTCAGGCAGCGCGGAGCGATCAGAATGCGGCGAGAGGCCGCCCGGCGGTACACGAGGACACTGGGGATTCCGTCTGGCCTCTCCCGTATTCAGGACGCCGCGCACTCGATCGACGAGGCTCACCTTTCTGCAATCTCCGCTGGCTCACCAAAGTCAGCCGGTGAAGACGCGAGCATCAGGTCGATGATCCGGAGTGCCGCCGTCTTTGCCAGTGGCCCGGTATTGCCGACGGGACCGACGCACCCGGGGCACCCGTTCTCGCACTCGCATTCGGCGATCAGTCGTCGCGCGGCTTCAAGGAGCTCGTCGTGCATCCGGAACAGCGGCTCGCTGAAGCCGATGCCGCCTGGATAGTTGTCATAGATGAACAGGCGTACGGGATCGTACTGTGAGAGGTCTTCAGACCCCTTCGTGAACGTCCCCCCGATCGACACACCGATGTCGTGTCGATCGCACATCAAGAGCAGCTGCGCCACCTGGCCGATCGCAAACGCCAACCCGACAAGGCCGTCGCGACGATCGTCCGCGGCGTACGGCAGCTGCATCAGTACGTCCGAGGGGATCGTCAGCCAGTACGCCGTCGTGTGCATTTGCTGTTCGGGCAGGTCGAGCTCGCCCGACCCGACGTTCTCGTTCGTGTAGAACTTGATCTTCTTGAAACCCACCACACGCGACACGACCTGCACTTCCCCGTGCGAGGGGATCGGAGGAGGCTCCGCGTTCGCTCCCTCGAAGGTGTCGAGCACTGTCACACGGGTGTAGGTGATGGCGTCCGTGTAGTAGTTGGACTCGACAGCCCGCACAAACGCCTTCCGTCCCTCGAAGTCGAGCGTGTCCACCTGGAACGTCTTGCCCTCCACGATGTAGATGGCCTTGGGGTGCAGGGTCGACGGCCCGCTGCCAAAATCCGTTTCGCCGATCACGCGGGGGTCGTTCGTCGTGTCCACGACAACGAAATTGTCAGACGATACCGACCGCAGGCTCACGGCATCCGCAGGGTACGACTCGCTCGTCCAGGTCCAGCGGGCATCGGTCGACGGGTGGTCGAAACCATCCCGGCTGCCTGAACGGTGCACGAGACCCTGCTCGGCCAGCACTCCAAGGATCGCCTGCAGGTCGTGCCGCCCGAACGTGTCAGTGGCTGTGAATGGCAATTCGAACGTGGCGCACTTGATGTGATCGACGAGGATGTGGAGATTATCCGGATCGATCAGTGCATGCTCGGGCGACGCACCGAAGAAGTACGATGGCGTGCGAACGATGAACTGGTCGAGGGGCGCGCTGCTGGCCACCATCACTGCCGCCGACCGGCCCGCGCGCCTGCCGGCGCGGCCGGCGCGTTGCCAGGTGGCAGCGATGGTGCCTGGATAACCGGCCATCACCGAGACATCGAGCGCACCGATGTCGATGCCGAGTTCGAGCGCGTTGGTCGAGACCACCGCACGAACACTGCCCTCTCTCAGACCCTTTTCAATTTCCCGACGGTGGCCCGGCAGGTAGCCACCACGGTAGCCTCGAATGCGTTCGGCGCCCCCAGGCCCTTCGTCGAAGTCCTCCTTGAGATACGTCGTCAGGAGCTCGGTCGCAAGCCGGCTCTGCGCGAACACAATCAGCTGCAACTGACGCTTGAGAAACTCGCCCGCAATCCGGCGACTCTCGCTCAGATACGACCGCCGAATGCCGAGCTGATGATTCACCACAGGGGGGTTCACGAACACGAAGAACTTTCTCGCCGCGAGGGGCGCCGCTCCGATCCACGACCTCGAACGGCTGTTCGGTCAGCCGTTCCGCCAGTTCACGCGGGTTCGCAATCGTGGCGGAGGAGCACAGGAAGACGGGATGCGATCCGTAGTGCTCGCAGATGCGGCGGAGGCGCCGGAGCACGTTGCACAGGTGGCTGCCAAACACGCCGCGGTACGCGTGCAGCTCGTCGATCACCACGTACTTGAGGTTCTCGAAGAGCTTTGCCCACCGCGGATGGTGCGGCAGAATCCCCGAATGCACCATGTCTGGGTTGCTCAACACCAGGTGCGCCCGCGAACGGATCGTTCGCCGCGCGTCCTGCGGCGTATCGCCGTCGTAGGTGAAGACGCCAATCTGATCGTCTGATGCTGCGGCCAGCGTCTCGCAGAGTCCTTGCAGTTCAGCGAGCTGGTCCTGCGCCAGCGCCTTCGTCGGAAACAGATACAGCGCCCGGCTCGATGGATTCTGCAGAATCGAATGGAGGATGGGCGCGTTGTAGCACAACGTCTTCCCCGACGCGGTGGGCGTGACGACCACCGCATGTCGTCCCGCCAGCGCGTGGTCGATTGCTTCGGCCTGATGCGCATAGAGCTGCGAGATGCCGCGCGCCTCGAGCGCGCGGCGCAGGCGGGGGTCAAGGGCGGCGGGAAACTCCGCGTACCGCGCCGCGACGGCAGGAAGACGCCTGACCGCCGTGACGCGGAGGTCCGGAGTGTCCGGACGCTCGAACACACTGCCGAGTGGACCGGAGGCCAGCCGCTCCAGCGCCGCATCGAGCGCGCCGTCACGCCCGGAACGTGTTGCGATACTTCGATTTGTGGCGAGTGGAGCATCCGGCATGGATGAGGATCCTAACAGCCGGCGCCGAGGCGATCAAGAGGCGAAAATGAGGGGCAGGCGCTCTCGATCGATCCTCCGCTGATCGCGCGTTCAACGGGGTGCTCGAGCCGATCATTGAAGGAGTAGGGCTCGATACTTGGGCCCCCGTCATATCGACCGACGCCGCGTTGTTGGTAGCCTGTCTCGGACGCCGGCCGTTGCACGAGATCCCCTCGAAGGCCTCTCAGAGGCGGAACCGATCCAGAACATGCTCGGCCACATCGGCGTCACCATGCGGAACGATGCTGCTCCGGTGGACGATTTGCCGTCAGGCATGTCACGCCGTGGCAGTTCCACTTCACGGTCTTCACGTTCTTTGGCACACCGTACCCCATCAGCTCAGTCGATTTGCGTGAAGCCGACGAAGAACGTGAGCACCTTGCAGCCGGCTGTTGCGTGTCGCGTCGAAAAGAGGAGTAACGCGCAAAAGGTACGCCGCCGACGCCAGAGCTATAGCACATCCATTCGCATCGAGAAATTGTATATCGACGAGCTGCAAACAGCAGAAGTTGCATGATGATTGATTCTCCCCCCGCGAGAGAGCGTTTGCGCGCGTTCAGCACATTGCGTGGTTCCGATTGTCCTGTCCGGACGCTCGACGCCCTTGTGTTCGCCCTGCCTCCCTAGTATCGGGTCTGCCGTAACGTCTACTTTTCGAGGAGCGTGCTCATGCGTAAGGTCGCAACGTCGTTGAAGATTTCGGTGTCGGTACTAGGAATCGTCGCCTTCGCGGCCTCGTCCTTCGCCGAGCCACCGCCGAAGATTGATCCGCCCGCGAACAGGCGCGCGGCGCGCGGCGTCGGCTCCTCGCGCGTGATTGTCAGCGTCGCGGTCCCAGGTTCACTGCCGGATGTCGCCGCCGCCATCGAGCATGGGGGCGGCAGGCTCCGACGCACGCTGCGGATCATCAACGCCTATGTCGCCGACGTGCCCAACCCGGCGTTGAACGGCCTCGCGCATAATCCTCACGTCACGCACATAGCTCTTGATCGGCTCGTTGCCGGCACGGTCGAACGCACCGGCGCGACCATCGGATCGACGGCCGTGCGACAAGAACTCGGCTACGACGGATCCGGCATCGGCGTGGCTGTCATCGATTCTGGCGTCACGCCGTGGCACGACGATCTTGCAGGTGGCGGCAGCCTTCAGCGTGTCGATCGGTTCGTCGACTTCGTCAATAGCTCCGTAACCGCCTACGACGACTACGGTCACGGGACGCACGTCGCCGGCATCATCGCTGGCAATGGCGCGGATTCGAATCTTCGCCGTTCCGGCATCGCGCCGAACGCGCGCCTGATCGTGCTCAAAGTGCTCGACTCCGCCGGACACGGACGCATCAGCGACGTCATCGCGGCGCTGGACTACGTCGTCGACAATAAGTCGGCATTGAACATTCGTATCGTCAACCTGTCAGTTGCGACCGGCGTGTACGAGTCGTATGACTCCGATCCGCTCACGCGTGCGGCCCAGCGCGCGGTGGCCGCAGGCGTAGTGGTCGTCGCCGCCGCCGGCAATTATGGACACGACCAAAGGGGTCACAGGATGTACGGCGGCATCACGGCACCGGGCAATGCGCCGTGGGTCCTGACCGTCGGCGCGTCGAGTCACATGGGCACGGCGGATCGATCGGACGACAGGATTGCGACCTTCAGCTCTCGTGGCCCGACCGCGATCGACAGCCGCGCAAAGCCCGATCTCGTGGCCCCTGGCGTCGGGATCGAATCGCTGAGCGATCCGAACAGCGCGTTCTACACGACGCAGGCGCCTTACCTCCTGGAGGGCACGGTGCCGACCGCGTACCTGCCGTACTTGAGCCAGAGCGGCACGAGCATGTCGGCGCCGGTCGTCAGCGGCACGGTGGCGTTGATGCTGCAGGCGAATCCGTCGCTCACGCCCAACCAGGTGAAAGCGATTCTGCAGTACACCGCGGAGGTGAAACCACGCTACGACCCGCTGACCGAAGGCGCGGGCTTTCTCAATGCGAAGGGCGCCGTTGATCTCGCGCGAAATTTTGAGGCCGGCTCGAGTTTTGCCTCGCCAGGCTGGAGCGGCCGAATTATCTGGGGCAACCGACTCGTGACTGGCGGCCGCCTCACGCCTGCCGCAAACGCCTGGCGCTCCGACGTCACCTGGGGCAGCGACACGACGCCCGACGGTCAGGAGATCGAGTGGGGCATGAGCTGCGCCACCGCCGGCTGTGGGGACGGCGAAGGTGTGTGGAGGGACGGCGTCTACCGCAACGTCGTCTGGGGCTCGAGGTGCGGCAACAACGACTGCGAGGGCCCGTGGAGCCGCGGTCTGTTCGGCACAGGCGACGACGACGATACGGTCGTGTGGGGCACCGGCGACGACGACGACACCGTGGTGTGGGGCACGTCTGATGACGACGACACGGTCGTGTGGGGCACGAGTTGCACCGACCCGAGTTGCGCACCGGTCATATGGAACCCGTAGAAAAACATCTGCATCCAGGCGGTTTGGCGTGGGCGGCGCTGTCGTGGCGGGCACGACTGTATGTCGCGATCGTACTGGCCGCGGGCGGGTCGGCGCTCGTCGCGTTCTTCCCCGCTACGTATCCGCAGCCTGTGTTGTTTGCCGTTTTGGTGCTCTTCGCTTGTGTGACCTCGCTCTGGAAGGTCAACCTGCCGATCACCCCCGTGAGCGGTTCGACGCTGTCAGTCTCGTACGCCGCGAATCTGATGGCGCTGTTGCTGCTCGGACCGCAACGCGCGTTGATCGTGGCGATTGCCGGCGTGTGGACGCAGTGCACGTACAACGTCAAGACTCCCTATCCGTTGTACCGGACGCTGTTCAGCGTCGCCGCCGAAGTCATCACGATGCTCGCAACCGGCTCGGTCTATCAGGTGTTGGGGGGCCCGACCGTGCCGTTGTATGCCACCGGTCTGGCGAAGCCGCTCGTCGGCGCGATTGCGACGTACTTTCTCGTGAACACCGGCCTGGTCGCAGGCGCGATTTCACTGACCAGCAGTCGCTCGTTCTTCACTGTCTGGTGGAACGATTTTTCTTGGAGCGCCGCCAGCTTCATGGTCGCCGGCAGCGCCGGCGCGGCGGCTGCGCTGGTGGTCGCCCGGGGCGAGCACTGGAAGGCTATTCTGCTCGTCGCGCCGATTTATCTCACGTACCGGACGTACCGCGTGTTCGTCGGCCGTCTCGAAAACGACACGCGGCACATGACGGAAATGCGTCAGGTGCACGAGGGCACGGTCAAGGCGTTGGCACAGGCACGTCAGGCTGAGCATGCCGAACAGGAGGCGCGGGCAGCCGCCGAGCGCGCCAACCGATTGAAGGACGAGTTTCTTGCGGTCGTGTCGCATGAGCTGCGGACGCCGCTCAACTCGATTTTGGGGTGGGCCGATATGCTGCGGCGCGGCCAGCTCGAGGAAACGAAGCGCCCTGGGGCGTTCCAGTCGATTCATGACAGCGCAAAGCGCCAGGCAAAGTTGATCGATGACCTGCTCGATGTCTCGCGCGTCATGTCGGGGACGCTGCGCCTCGAGCGCACGAACGTCGACTTGAAAGACGTGGTGGACGTAGCGCTCCAGGTCGTCCAGCCAGCGGCCGACGCCAGGGGCGTGCACATCGCCGCCCACGTCGATTCGTGGTTCGGCTTCATCCAGGGCGACAGCGCACGGCTTCAGCAGGTCGTCTCGAACCTGCTCTCGAACGCCGTCAAGTTCACGCCGAGCGGCGGCGCAGTTGAGGTGCACGTGACGCGCGGCTCCGAGTCTGTCGAAATCCAGGTCCGCGACACCGGGCAGGGTATTTCAGCCCAATTCCTTCCGCACGTCTTCGAGCCGTTCCGGCAGGCCGATGGATCGACGACGCGCGCACACGGCGGGTTGGGGCTCGGTCTGTCGATCGTGAAACACCTCGTCGAAGCGCACAACGGCACCGTACGGGCCGAAAGCGCCGGCCCCGGTCGAGGGGCGACATTCATCGCGCGGTTGCCGATCGATCCGGCGTGCGCGACCCCCTCGCATCAGCCACTCGCGCCTACGAGAGCCGTCCCTCGAACGGAACCCGAGTCGCTCCACGGATTCCGCGTGCTGGTGGTCGACGACGACGAAGAAAGTCGTCTTATGGTCGCCGAGCATCTGAAAGGTCTCGGCGCTGTGGTGCTCGTGGCTGGGTCGGCCGCGGACGCATACGACGTGCTGCGATGCGAGCGCGTCGACGGGCTGCTGGCCGACATCGCGATGCCAGGCGAAGACGGCTACACGTTCATTCGACGGATCCGCGCGGGGCTGCTGCCGGGGAGCGCATGGATTCCAGCCGCGGCGCTGACGGCGTTAACTCGTAAAGAGGACCGCCAGCTCGCGCTGGACGCGGGGTTTCAGATGCACCTTGCGAAACCGGTCGATCCCGATGCCCTTGTCGCAGCCGTGGTGACCCTCGCACAAAGGAAGGCCGCCGGGCTGGTGGGACTGCCGCGGCGAGCTTGAGCCGTTGTGTGCCGCCGGTTAATCCGGTGTCGCCCGTAGTGGGATGGCGAGTGGAGCATCCGGCATGGATGAGGATCCTGACAGCCGGCGCCGGGGCGATCAAGAGGCGAACATCGGCCGATTGTCAGTTCCCGTTGAAGTTCCCGGGCGCGATGGCATCAGGGTTGAGACCGTGAACTGGCGCGAACGACGTGTCGTTCATCCACGCGTACAACCCGAAGCCCGGGAAGCTGAGGAGGACATCCGCCTTCCCGTTCCCGTCGAGGTCGGCCGTGGCGATGAGCGACACGTCCAGCTGATGCAGGAACACCCACGACGCGTTGTTCTTGTAGACATACACGCCGAAGCCCGTGAAGTCGACGATCGCGTCCCTGTGGCCGTTGTTGTCGGTGTCACCGATGGCGAGCTTCGTCGGGGTGAGCGTGTGGAGCTGCGACCAATAGAGGTTGTTGCGCAGCATCCACAGGCCGTAGGTGGGGAAGCTGATGAGCAGTTCGTCGCCCGCGATGCCGTCCATGTTACCGGCCGCCATCGTCGTTGCGTCGTGTCCATTGATCAGCGTCCAGTACGAATTGTTCGTCCACGCATAGATGCCGAAGCCCGGAAAGTCGAGGATGGCTTCCGCCCGTCCGTTGCCGTCGAGATCGCCCGTGATCATCAGCGAGGGGTTGGCCGTATGGAGCTGGAACCAGGTGCCGTTGTTGGCGAACACCCAAACACCGGCGCCCGGGAAGTTCAGCAGCACGTCAGATTTGCTGTTGCCGTCGAGGTCGCCTGTCGCCATACCGCTCACGTCCAGTGAGTGGAGCTGCACCCACGACGTGTCGTTCATGTACGCCCACACGCCGAAGCCGGGGAAGTCCGCGATGACGTCCGCCTTGCCGTTGCCGTCCAGGTCGCCTGCCGTCAGCTGCGAAGCGTTGAGGTTGTTGATCGATCCCCATGTAGTGCCGTTATACAGGGTCCACAAACCTGCCGCGCCGAAGTCCGCCGCGAGATCGGCCTTCCCGGCGCCGACCGGCGGCGTCGGCCCATCGTCGTCGAGGATCGTGATACCCGCCGCCGGATCCGCGATGATCGCGTTGACCGCGTTCGTCAGAGTGACATTGATCACCTGGCTCGATTCGACGGTCGCGTCGCCGCGGATCTGTACGCCGATGCTCTGACTCGTCGTGCCGGGCGGGAACGTGAGCGTGCCGGACGTGCTAATGTAGTCCTCGTCGGTTGGCGGATACAGGCGAATCTGCCAGCCCTTCGCGATCGAGCCGATATCCCCTCCTTGATCGTCACGCACGTACAGCTTCCACTGTCCAGCCGGATTCAGGCCGGCAAACGTCGACAGCACGCCTCCGTACGGTCCGGCCGGCGCTGGTGCCGGAAACACGTCAGGACCAGAATCCAAATTCGTCGGCTTGAAAAGTCCCGAGACGACGGGGCTGGAGCTTGGCACGCTCGTCGGTGCCTCGTCGTCGAACGTGATGGTGACGTTCGTCACATCCGTTCCGGAGCCCGCATCCGACAACAGCATCACGGTCTGGCCCTGCGGGCCCTGCAGCATGACGTCGATGTCGCGCGAGAACGTGTGGCTCAGGCCCAAGAGGGTCGCCGTGACCTTCGTCACCGGGCCGAAGAATTTTCCGGCAGGGGGGGCGACGGTGATGGTCGACGGATACGGCGTTGCGGGGGCGTTGTCTTTAATCAAGATGGCTGCGGAGTTGTCGAAAAAGTAGGCCAGGGGCTCCGACCTCTGTTTGTCCATGCTGGCGGCGTAGTCCACGCTCACAGGGAGCGTCGAGGGCGCTGACAGCGAGACGGTCAGGGTCGCAATCGGCCCGCTGAGTGCGTTCCCCTCGATCACGGACGTGTTGCTGATCGAAATCGTCGGCGCCTGCGCATGGACACCGGTCCACATCGCGGCCGCCAGCACGACGCTACCCACAGGCGCGTACACAAAACGCCCGCAGCCCATACGTCGGGACTTCCGCTGCACTGGAGGGGGAATTCGCCTCATAGGCACAACCCGTCACATGTGGCGATGAACCGCCACCAGAAGTGTTGCGACGCTACCGTACGGTGACTCCGGAATCAAGAATTCCCGTACCTCGCAGCAGGCGGGCTTCAAACAGCGCGGAAGCAGCATATGCCGCCTTCGCTCGGAACGGACTTGCAGAACCGTCGATGTCAGTTCCCATTGAAGTTCCCGGGTGCGATAGCGTCAGGATTGAGACCGTGAACCGGCGCGAACGACGTGCCGTTCATCCACGCGTACAACCCGAAGCCCGGGAAGCTGAGGAGGACATCCGCCTTCCCGTTTCCGTCGATGTCGGCCGTGGCGATGAGCGACACGTCCAGCTGATGCAGGAACACCCACGACGTGTTGTTCTTGTAGACATACACGCCGAAGCCCGTGAAGTCGACGATCGCGTCCCTCTGGCCGTTGTTGTCGGTGTCACCGATGGCGAGCTTCGTCGGGGTGAGCGTGTGGAGCTGCGACCAATAAAGGTTGTCGCGCAGCATCCACAGGCCGTAGGTGGGGAAGCTGATGAGCAGTTCGTCGCCCGCGACGCCGTCCATGTTCCCGGCCGCCATCGTCGCGGCGTCGTGTCCATTGATCAGCGTCCAGGACGAATTGTTCGTCCACGCATAGATGCCGAAGCCCGGAAAGTCGAGGATGGCTTCGGCCCGTCCGTTGCCGTCGAGATCGCCCGTGATCATCAGCGATGGGTTGGCCGTATGGAGCTGGAACCAGGTGCCGTTGTTGGCGAACACCCAAACCCCGGCGCCCGGGAAGTTCAGCAGCACGTCAGATTTGCCGTTGCCGTCGAGGTCGCCTGTCGCCATACCGCTCACGTCCAGTGAGTGGAGCTGCACCCACGACGTGTCGTTCATGTACGCCCACACGCCGAAGCCGGGGAAGTCGGCGATGACGTCCGCCTTGCCGTTGCCGTCCAAGTCGCCCGCCGCCACCTGCGAAGCGTTGAGGCTGTTGATCGATCCCCATGTGGTGCCGTTATACAGGTTCCACAAACCCACCGCGCCCAAGTCCACCGCGAGATCGGCCTTCCCGGCGCCGACCGGCGGCGTCGGCCCATCGTCGTCGAGGATCGTGATGCCCGCCGCCGGATCCCCGATGGTCGCGTTTACCGGGTTCGTCAGGGTGACATTGATCACCTCGTTCGATTCGACGATCGCGTCGCCGCGGATCTGTACGCCGATGCTCTGACTCGTCGTGCCGGGTGGGAACGTGAGCGTGCCGGACGTGCGGATGTAGTCGCCCGATTGCGTCGTGAAGACAATCGCCCAGCCGGAGGCGATCGAGCCGATATCCCCTCCGTCATCGTCACGCACGTACAGCTTCCACTGTCCAGCCGGATTCAGGCCGGCAAACATCGACAGCACGCCTCCGTACGGTCCGGCCGGCGCTGGTGCCGGAAACACGTCTGTGCCGGAATCCAAATTCGTCGGCTTGAAAATCCCCGAGACGACGGGGCTTGGCACGCTCGTCGCTGCCTCGTCGTCGAACGTGATGATCGCGTTCGTCACATCCACGGCACCGCCCACATCCGACATCAGCATCACGGTCTGGCCCTGCGGGCCCTGCAGCATGATGTCGATGTCGCCCGGGAACGTGTGGCTCAGGCCCTCGATGACTCACAGTGACCGTCGTCACCGGGCCGACGATGGTCCTCCGGGAACGGTGATGATCGACGGATACGGCGTTGCGGCGGCGTTGTCGTGAATCGTGATGGCTGCGAAGTTCGGCCAAGCCGGTGCTCGAGGTGGCCCCACTCGCCGTACCCGTGTCGGCGGTGTAGTCCACGCTCACAGGGAGCGTCGAGGGCGCTGACAGCGAGACGGTCAGGGTCGCCAGCGGCCCGCTGACGGCGTTCCCCTCGATCACCGACGTGTTGGTGATCGAAATAGTCGGCGCCTGCGCATGAACACCGGTCCACATCGCGGCCGCCAGCACGACGCTGCCCGCGAGCGCGCACGCAAAACGCCCGCGGCCGATACGTTGGCACTTCCGCTGCACCGGAGAGGGAACGCGCTTCACAGGCACAACCCCTGTCACATTTCGCAATCAACAGCCATCAATCGTGCGGCAACGCTACCGCTCGGCGAGCTGCGGTAAGTATCCCCCCAGCAGAACCGGGGACCTCCCCACGGGTTCGTTCGCTTCCCATCTGAAAGGAGCGACCTCCGTTTCGCGAGTATTGAGGCTTAGAAGTCGACCTGGGCGCCGAACTTCAGCAGCCGCCCGCCGAGGAATGCCGACGGCCTCGAGGTACGTGGAGCCCGGTACTTCCGTGCCTGGCGCCACGACCTGACCCCACGTCGGCGTAGCGGTTTGCGGGGTACGCGCGTTCAGGAGGTTGTAGAGCTCCACGACTCCCTGCACGCGCGTGCGGCCGATGCGGATCGGGCGCGTCCCACGGTGGGCAGAAGGATCTTTACCTGAGATGCATCTTTTACAAGTCGATCTGCAGGCCAAACTTCCAAAGGCGGCCGCCGAGCAGCGAGGTCGGTCGCATGAACACGGGGCCGTAGGTCGTGACAATGCCCTGCGCAATTCGCGCGTTGAACACGTTGTAGAGGTCGATCATCGCCTGCAGGCGTCTTCCTCCGCCTAGGCGGATGATCTTGCTGAAGCGAAGATCCACCTGGTTGAGGCGCTCATCGAACACGGTCCCTGTGGCGCCGCCGGCGGTGTTGGCGTCACCACTCCCAACCGCAATGAGCGAATGGTTCGTCGGGCCAGAAGCCGTTGACGTCCGCCCGAGAGCCGACGTGATCTGTGCGGGCTGCACCGACAAATTCGACTGAATAGGAATGCCCGGCAGGTGCTTGTATGCCCCGCTGACCATGATGTCGTACGGCAGCGGGTACGCGGCCTGGAGCTTCACCTGCGACCCGACGCCGTCCCACCACGACGGCGTCACCTTGCAGAACTGGTCGTTGCGCGGATATCGGCTTGTCGATGTAAAGGCGAACGGGAAGCCCTGCGGCGTCAGGTCCGGACGGCTGTTGACGTAGCAGTAGTCGGCTATCTGGCGCCCCACGCTCACGCCACCGCTGGCGAAGGCGCCGCGCCCCCACCGTGCGTTGAAGCCGATGTCCACGCCATTGTAGTAGTCCTTCTGGTCGCCGAAATTGCGTGCCTGCGTAAGCTCGTATGCTGCGCCCTTCAACCGGCCGGCCTGCGTTAGGTCGTAGTACCCGCAGATCGGCTGGCCGCTCGTGGCGCCCAGTCGCGCATCGGCCGGCGCCGTGACGCAGTACGAGGTGAAGTCGTCGGGCGTCACCAGCCTGTTGCGGACGACCGACATGTTTCCCCACTGTGTGTGGAAGAAGCCGACCGCCAGGCCGAGGCCGGGCCGCAGCTCGTGCTGGAGCTGGAGGTTCCACTGATAGTTGAACTCTCGATTCCCCCAGCCTTTCCGCTCGTCGTCCGCCAGAGTCTGGGCCGAGAACGGTTTCCCGAACAGCGGGTTCGAGATGGCGCCACACTCGCCGTTGGGGGTTAAGTCGTTCAGATTGCAGTCGGGCATGAAGTTGCCATTGCCGAACACCCCGGTGATCGGCGTTGCGACGGCGGGCGAATCATTCCAGGGACGGCCCGCGCTGGTGACAATCGCCACCGACGGCGCAAAGCCACGAAAGCTGAGCGCACCCCCCTGCCCCGCCAGGTACTTGCCCCAGGACCCCTTGAGGGCCGTCTTGCCGTTGCCGAACAGGTCGTACACCGCCCCAAGCCGGAGCTGCCAGTCTTGGAAGTTCGGCAGGTCCTTCACCTCGTCGACGTGGAACGCCGGCCGGAACGGCCCCGCCGGGATGTCCTGCGCCAGCGTGCGGCCGGTGAAACGGTCATATCGGACGCCTCCGTTTACCGTTATCTTGCGGATGGTCCACTGGTCCTGCGCGAACAGACCTTGGGCCCCCAGCCGCGTCTGCGACTGAAACGGCCCGGCCCACTGCGTCAGGCTGGCCGGAACGCCACCGCTGAACGTATAGTTCACCTGCTCCACGCCGCGCTGCATCGCGTAGAAGTCGTAATTCCCCTGAATGGTCTGCAGGCCGGCCTTGATCGCGTGCGAGCCGGTGATGTAGGACACGTTGACGCGCTGATTGTAGTTGTTGTTGTTGTCGTTCTCGCCGTAGTTCAGGAAGCTGCCCGGCAGCGCACCATAGGTATACCCGCCCGGCGCGCCGCCCGGAACGCCAGTGGCCTCGTTGATGGAGAAGACGCCCGAACCAGGGAAGACGGGCGTGCCGATGCCGCTGAGCTTGCTGGCGTTCGGCTCGACCCCGTTGACGAAGTTCACCTCCTGCCGCAGGAAGCTGGCGCCGGCCTGGATCAACAGCCTGTTCGTGGCCGGGAAGGTCCACGTCGTCTGGTTCAGAACCTGCGGACCGTAGTTGAAGTCCGTCGAGGCTTCCGGCGCGCTGAGCGCGCCGGCGCCAAGGGCGAGCCAGCAGCTGCATCCGTGCTGCAGGTGGAGGTCGTTATTGATCTTGTGTTTGGTCGCAGCCTGCCACGTCACGCGAAATGAGCTGTCCACGTAGAACTGAGCGCTGTATGCGGGTCGGGCGAGATCAGGTGTGTAGGTGAATGGGTTGGTGTCCTTATCGAAATAGTTATTCGCCGCATAGTTGTCCGCGCCCCACCACCGCGAGGTCCCGTAGAACCAGACTTTGTCCTGCTTGAACGGCCCGCCGACGCCAAAGCCGTAATCGTAGATCTGCTTCAGCGACGACTGGTCGGCGATGTTCCGCTCCCTCTTCAAATCTTCGGGGACCGTCTTCGAAGAGAAGTCCCGGTTCGTGTAGGTGGAAAGGCCGTAGAACGAGAACCGATTGCCCCCTTCACGTGGCACCATGTTGATGTTCGCACCGCCGGTCTCTGTCTCCACCATCGCGCCGCCCGTGTCGACGGCGACTTCCTGGACCGCCACTGTGTTGAAGTAGTAGGTCCGCTGCTGGCCGCCGCCATTCCCGAAGAACACGTTCGTATTCATGCCGTCCAGTTCGTCCGGCCGTCGTCGCCCCGGCCGCCATGCAGGATGATGCCGGTGGCCTGCTCGCCCTTGTCACCGCCGACGTCATTGCGGCCCGCCGACGAGGGCATCGCTCCAAGCGTCAACGCGGCGTACGACATCAAGTTCTTGGCGCCGTCGGGAGCTGATCCATCGTCTCGGTCTTCAGCACCGGCTGCGTGCTGACGTTCTGCACGTCGACGATCGGGGTTGCGGCGGTGACCGTCACCGTCTCACCGATCCTGCCGATGGTCATCTCGGCATTCACCGTCGCGGTGAACCCCGTCGTCAACTCGATGCCTTCGCGGCTGGAACGTAGAAAATCCGGAAAGGGCAAACGTCACGGTGTAGGCGCCTGGGCGGAGGTCCACGATGTTGTAACGACCCGCCTCGTCGGTGACAACCGATCGCACCTTTTCGATCAGGGCGGGACTGGACGCTTCGACCGTGACGCCAGGCAGCACGCCCCCGGTCGTGTCTCGGGCAACACCGGCGATAGCTGTCGCTGCGCCCACGCTCGCAGGCCGCAAGGTGAGTCCGACGGTCGATGAGACGGGATACCCTCTTCCGGTGCATAGTTTCATCCAGGTCGGATACGACGCGTTCTCCTTCCATCACGACAGCATCAACGCCAGAACGCTGTTCCTCCTCCGACGCTTTCGACTCATGGTCTCAAGGTCCCATTTGCCCGGCGTCGCGGATCGCGCTGCCGTTCAGCTGGCAGATCTTGCGCTGTATGTGCAGGAAGTCAAGGAATTAATGGTTGCCACGGAGTCGGCCCGCCAACGGTGCGTCGATCGATTCGCAATCAGAGTGACGTAATGAGCGTCAACGAACGACGTCTCAAACGCGGCGATCGTGTTGACCACGTACCGTCGGAACTGGCAGCGATCCGAGCGCGCTTCCCGACGTCTGAGCAAGCCGACTGTGGGGACGGACATCCCGTGCGCGCTGTTCACGATCACGGTCGCCTCGACGGCCGGGCGGCCTCGAACGACGTGCAACGGATCGTGCGGTCGTCTACGGCTTCGCTGCCTGCTCCGCTCTTTCCTCGGCCCGCGCGCCACTCAGCATGTTGCGCAGCGACATGTTCCCCTCGTGGCATGCGTACTCGAAGAGGCGATCCTGCTTATCGCCGCGCTTCAGCGACAGTACGGCGGTCCACGGCCTCGACCACGTGGCGGGATCATCCACCGTGAACTCGTAACGCATGGTGTCAGTACCGACCGGCGTAAATCGCTCGGTCAGACGCAGCTGGTCGCTATGATCTCCGTCGCCATAGATGACGCGCGTCTTGTCGGTGAAGTTCGTCGTCTCGACGACCAGCGAGTTCCCTTCCCAGCGACCGCGCGGAATCCCCATCCACTGGCGCACGCTCGCGGAAGGCCTGGGCCGCCCGTCCAAGGGAATGATCCGTGCGTCGTGGATCATCTCGTAGAGGATGACGATGGAGTTCGGAGTCTGAAGAAACTGGTAGTTGTTGTTGTAGTTGATGGGAATCATCGAGCCCGGCACACCTCGTGTGATGCAGCGATCCCATACAGCGAAATCCTCAGGGCCGCCGGGCCGCCCGCGCGTAAACATCGACTGAGCCCTCGCCCTCTTCTGCCCTTCCGGTGTCAGAGCTGGTACCTTGCCGTCGGCAGGGTCGACGATCTTCAACTGCGCCGTGAAGACGAGCGGCTCGGCTTCATACCAGTGCTCGGGACCGGCACCGGTTCCCCCGCCGCGATTTGACGATGTGGACGCGGTCGCCGGGCCAGGCGGCGGAGACGGCCTGGCTGGTGGCTGAGCCGACTCGCTCGCTTTCCACACGCCCTGAAAATCCGGATGCCCCCAGGGCGTCACGCGAGGCGTCCCGCTCGCGGCGGTCGACACTGTCTGACCACTTGCAGCCGTCGGAGCGATGACCGATGCAATCGCCACAGCCGCCATCGCGGCGCCGATTCGATGGAACATCATGTTTGAATCCTCCTCCTCCCGTTCTCAGCGCAGGGCTCAGCTCGTCGTCCAGCCGCAGTGTGCGCTCACCCGCGGCGCAATGCAACAGCCTCCGGCTTTCGTGTCAAAGCCTCCGGCTTTCGGCGTGGGGATCGATGGCTCTCGCTTTAGAATCAGCCACATCCGGGTCGCCTCATAGGCGGGTGCGACGCAGGGCGTGACCTTGAGCCGCCATGTTTCATCGCATGCCGCGGAGCTCTACAATCTGTCTCCGGGGAGAATCGCTATGAGGTGCACAGCCTTGTTCCGATTGTGCAAAGCGGCGGCAGTCTTGAGTCTTGCCGGCATCGTCACGTGGCTCGTTGCGCCCGCACGAGCGCAGGGGGACCGTCCGGCGATGGTCGTCGCTCAACTTAGCGGAGGGTGTACTATGGCGGAGCCCACAGCTAACCAGCCCGGCACTCCTGGATGGTGGCAGTGGGGTACTCATTGAGCGGTTGGAGCAATCATTTGACAAGAAGGAGTCGTATCGGACTATGAGAACTCGCGCAACAGGTTCGCTGTCTGGCGTAGCCCTGGCGGCCGTCGGGATTGGTGTGCTGGTCGCGGTCGTATCGCAACCGAGCCCTGCCGATGGTCAGTCGGCTGCGTACCGAGCCCCGCGGCTCGTGGGCACGCAGAATCCAAACTTCAATGGCATGTGGCAGGCGATCACGACGGCCAACTGGGATATCCTCGATCACCCGGGAGAGGCCGGTCCCGCCCACCTTGTCATCGGCGCATGGGGTCTGCAGCCGCCGGGAAAGGGCATCGTCGAGGGGAATCAGATTCCCTACAAGCCGGAGGCTCTCGCACAGAAGAAAGCCAACGCGGAGCGACGGTTGAAAATCGATCCCCAGAACATGCACGATTCAGGGGACCCGGAAGCCAAATGCTACCTGCCTGGGATCCCGCGCGCGATGTACATGCCGTACCCCTTTCAGATCCTGCAGACGGGCGACCAGATCCTCATGGCCTTTCAGTACGCGGCCGCTAACCGCGTCATTCCTCTGAAGAACCATAAGCCGGCGCCAGTCGCCACGTGGATGGGCTGGTCGAACGGCCACTGGGAGGGAGACACGCTGGTCATCGAGGTCACGGAGCAGAACGGCCGCAGCTGGCTGGATCGGGCGGGCAACTTTGCGGGCGAGGGCCTGAAAGTGGTCGAGCGGTACACAGCGACCGGTCCCGACCACCTGCTCTATGAAGCGACGTTGGAGGACCCGTCGACGTTTACCAGACCCTGGAAAATCCGCTTTCCGCTCTATCGTCTCAAAGAAGCGAATGCTGAACTGTTGGAGCTGAGATGCGTAGAGTTTGTCGAAGACTATCTTTATGGCACGCTTCGCAAGAAGACCAGCCGATGAGACAAGCACCCGCCAGCGGGCCTTCGTCGAGGAGGAGCGCGCGCGAGCGCGTTATAATTTGAAGAGGAGAAGGTATATGAAATACGGGCTACTCGCTTCAGCAGGCGTGGTGGCCGGCGTCATGCTGGTCAGCTCATTCGGCTTCGGCTCCGCGGCCGCTCAGGGTCAGTCCACTCCGGGTGGGACCACGAAATGGACGGTGGGGCGCACGGCGTGGGGCGATCCCGATTTTCAGGGCAAATGGGCAATGGCCGAAACCGGTACGCCGATGGAGCGGTCGAAAGAGTTTGCAAATCGGGAGCTCCTGACCGACGAAGAGCTGGCCACGAAGATCGCCAACGCGCGCAAACGAGCTGCTCCAGAAGGCGATGACGACAGAGCGGTCCGCACTCAAAAAGCCGCGCCGGAACATGAGAAGGGCATCCGTTATCAGGAGTACAACGCCTTTTGGGTTGATGGCGGACAACGGCAAATAACACCGTGGAAACGAACGTCCCTCGTCATCGACCCGCCCGATGGGAGAATTCCTCCCTTGACGCCGGAGGCGGTCAAGCGACTCGAGGCAAGAGAAGCGGCCCGGCGTGGACGGGGCGAAGCCGACGGCTGGGAAGATCGAAACTTGAGCGAGCGGTGCCTGTTGACTGCGTTTGTCCGATTCACGACTAGCGGAACGGGAATCAAGCAGTTCATCCAGACACCGGGATACGTGGCGATCATGGTGTCCTCGCTCAATTCGAACGACCCGATTATCGTCACGTTGGACAAGCGTCCCCTCCCAGGCGAGAACGTCCGCAACTGGCTCGGGATCCCGCGTGGCCACTGGGAGGGCACAACCCTGGTGGTCGAAACGACGCATATCAACAATCAACAGGACGGCGGCCCGACCATGCCGAGTCGATCGCCGTTCGCCATGCCAGGCGGGAATCACCTCGGGTCGGGTGACACCGTGAAGCTGATCGAACGGTTCACGCGCGTCAGTCCCGACATGATCGAGTACAGCTATACGATCGACGACCCCAAGACCTACGTGAAACCGTATACAGTACTGCTTCCCATGGTAAAGCAACCGGATGACTTGCTGATGCCTGAGAACGCCTGCCACGAAGGCAATTACGGCATCGTCGGGCAATTGTCCGCAGGCCGCGCGGATGAAGCGTATGCGTCGAAGGCCGCTCAGTCCGAAGCCGATCAACGAGTGCCGCAACTGCAGGACATGAAGCGGCGAACTGAAGAATGGATGAAGAACAACAAGCGCTGACGAAGTGAGCGCAGGTGCTTATCCTGCACCACGTTTCCGCAGGTTCGTCGAGTATGTCGTCATCGGCATCCCTCGGCAGAGGAAGTACCATGAAGGTAGTGGGCTAGCGCGTTAGACCAGCCCACTACCAACGTTCTGCCACGGTGCAGCCCAAGAAACCGCGCGAGGATCCCCGGCACTCGTGAAGGCCTCCACGTCTCGTCTCGGGACTAGGCGCTGACCGACCTACTTGAACCAGCCCAGATTGATCGCGTCCGCCATCGCCTTGTAGCCGGCGTCACTCGGATGCAAGTGATCGCCAGAGTCGTACGCCGCAAGGAGCCGCATGGGCTGCTGTGGGTCGCGAGTGGCAGCGTCGAAGTCCGCGACAGCGTCGTAGACCCTGCTCGTGCGCAACCAGTCGTTCACCGCCCGCCGCTTCGCTTCGCCTTCGGGCGTGAAGTAGGCGGCCCCTTCAAACGGCATCAAGGTACCGCCGAAGATCTTCAGACCTTTCATGTGGGCACGTTCTACCAGCTGGCGGTGCGCCGCGATGAGGTCCTCGGCCGAGGGTGACGGCCCGGTGCGCGCACTCATGCCGATGTCGTTGATGCCCTCCAGCACGATGACATAGGCCACGCCTGGCTGCGCGAGGACGTCGCGGTCGAACCGGGCCAGCGCGTTGATGCCGAAATTTGGAGCCCCCTCATTCAGCAGACGGTTGCCGCCGATCCCGAGATTGAGCACGCTCAGACGTTTCGTCGCAGGCTGGGCCTGGAGCCGCCGAGCGAGTGCGTCCGGCCAGCGCCGGTTCGCGTCCGAGGTGGACCGCGTCCCGTCAGTGATCGAGTCGCCCAAGGTGACGACCGCGGCTGAAGATGCCGGCGCCACGACTTCGACGCGCGCCAGGAGGAACCAGGATGTGGCGGTCCCAACAGGCGTGAACGCCCCACCGGCATGATTGCCGGGTGGGGATAGGTAGTTCGTCTGCAGCCCCGTGTTGTGCACGGTCAGCGTGGACGGCCACGCCTCGCTGTCCACGGGAAGGAACAGGTCGATGGCGAGGTCCGCCATGGCGGGCACGGTCAGCGACACCGGATCGCTCACGACGATTGCCCCCGCAGGAATGGTGATCAAAGGCCGCGTCGAGAACGTAAGGGGCCGGTTCGTATTGGCGACCAGCGCGGCATCCTTATCGCGCAGCGCGACGCTGGCCGCGCCGACGGTCAGTGGCGCGGTCCCAAACACATTGCTCAGGACGATGCGCAGGCGGCTGCCGCCGATCGACGTGTGGACGATCTGCCGAAGCGTCTGGTTGTTGAACTGCAGCGGGCGCGGAGCCGCGGCCGGATTCGCCTGGGGAGCGGGCGCCGCGGTCTGAGGAGCCGACTGCGGCACGAGCGGCGGCGCAGACGAGGCGCTCGCCTGGGCCGAGGGACGCCACGCAGCGCCCGTGGCCCACGTGCCGACCCAGTGCTCCGGCACGCCGCGTTGGGCGGAGAGGCTCACGAGTGCAAGCATCAGCGCAACGGCGGCCATAGCGATGTTCTTTGGGAGTGTCATGCCAGATAACCTATCAGATTCGGCGAGCAGCGCCCATGGGTTCGATTCCCACCCGCCTTGCAGCCGTGGCTGCTGGCTGCCATCGCGTCACCCACTGCAAGTGGACAAGGCGGGCGGCCCGTTTGACGGGTCAGATCAGCGATCGTGACTGGCAGCCATCAACTGGAAGGCTTGCGCCGCTAATCCAGCTCGCCCGCGACGACACCAGAAACGCGACCACCTGCCCCACCTCTTCGGCGCGGCCAAATCGTCCGAATGGCAGCTCCCGCATCACGAAATCCGCAATGCCGTCCGGATCATCCTGCTGCCGCCGATGCCATGATCCCCCAGGGAAGAGAATCGATCCGGGCGCCACGCTGTTCACCCTGATGTTGTCGCGGGCCAGCTGCTGTGCCATCGACTTCGCCAGACTGATCTCTGCCGCCTTCACCGCGTTGTACGTCATGCGCCCGCCCGATTCTCGCCCCCAGATCGACGCAATCATCACGATGGCCCCGCCGCCCTGACGGCGCATGTGCGGCACTGCCAGGCGCGAGGCCCGGATCGCGGGGAACAGCGTGTGATCGAGCGCCTCTTGCCACTCCGCATCGGCCGTGTCGACGATGGTGCTTCCGCGCGCGAGTCCCACATTGTTCACCAGAATATCCAGCCGCCCGAATCGCCCGACTGCCTGGCTCACGACGGCTTCGATTCCATCGCTCGTGGACAAATCGGCCGACACCGCCAGCACGCGATCTCCGCCCGCAAGACGCCTGAGCTCCGACGCTGCCTCCGTCAGCCCTGCGGCCCCGCGCGCGCACAACGTCACGCGACAGCCTTCCTGCACGAGCGCCCTGGCGCTCGCGAGCCCGAGCCCGCGGCTGGAACCGGTCACGATCGCGACTCTGTCATGCAGCTCGAGATCCACTCTCACCTACTCTTGCGCCCCGTCAGGTCATTGAGCGTCCAGTCGAATGGGATGAATTCCAGCTTGAACGCGTTCTTCGCAAGAAACTGCCGTTCCGGCATCAGGAACCTGGGGTCGAGAAAGGCCAGCGCGGCCCGCTCTATCGGACTCCTGGAACTGAAGAGCGGTGCCGCGTTGCCGGCGTACGCGGCGGCGAACTCCTTCTCCCGCCAGGAGAACACGGCGCTGACTCTGAGGATGTTCGCCTCCCGGTCGAGGTCGGCGCACTGGGCGCGAGCCACGCATTCGCTCGCAACCTCGGTGAGCTGGCGTTCCAGGTTCGCTGGGGTGTACGCCTCGCTACGAAGACGTCCGCTTCCAACTGCGCCGCGGCCAAGCGCAAGGTAGACGCGCGGATCCTGAAAGGCCGGCAGAACCGTCTGCTCAATCTGGTCAAGCGTCAACGTTCGCCCAGCGACACGATGCGGCGCCCGTTCGAATGCTCCAGGAACCTGGCGGATGCTTCGCGCGGGATAGGCGCGTGTCTGCTGCGTGATGGGATAGTGATCGATGACCGTCTGCAAGACGATGGCATTGTAGGCATTCAGCCAGAAGGCGATCTGTGCCTCCGGCCGCTCGGATGCGATCGATGCCGAGGTCAGCCCGCTGACATATGCATCGAGGCGCCCACGCTGCGCTTTGAGCGTGCGGTAGTAGACCATACCGTCGCGCACGTTGAGGTCCAGAAGCTCGTCGTACGCCCTGTAACCAACGTCACGATTGTCACGCCCGTCTGGCGCACTGTTCGCCTGTCCGCGCGGGAGCGCGCCGGTGAGCAGCCCAACGAGCGCAATGACTCCAATCCGGAATCCAATTGGTGACGTGCGGCGTGCGACGTGCCATTCCGTGTGGAGCCGCGTTTCCGTCTGCAATGGCTTCTGTGGTTCCATAACGTGTCCCTTGGCGTCAAACCCGATGCGTGAGAAATCTCTCGAGAGCAGCGTTGAACGCATGTGGCTGCTCCATGCTGGACAGATGGCCCGCACCAGGCAGGACGACCAGCTCCGAGCCGGGGATAGCTCGATGCAGGTCCCGGCTCATCGGCGGCGGAGTGAGCGTATCTTCCTCACCAACGATGATCAGTGTCGGGCAATGAACGGAGGAAAGGAGGGGTGTTGAATCCGGACGCGTCATCAACGCCGTAATGGCGCCGGCGACCGCAGCGTCTGGATTCGCCGAGACAATCTGACGCAGCCGTGCCTCGACGTCCGGGTGGTCGCGGCGCGTCGTGGCGCCCAGCAGCTTCGGGATCATCTCGTCCAGGACCGGCCGCACACCTTTGTCCCGCAATAGCGCCAGCGTTCGCTTCCGGCCGTCGACGCCCTCAGGTGTATCGGCCTCCGCACGCGTGTCGGCGAGCACCATCCCGCTGAAATAGCGGGGCGCATGACGGAAAATTCCAAAGGTGACGTAGCCGCCCATTGAAAGACCACCGATGACAGCTTCTTCAATGTGGAGTCCGTCGAGGAGGTCGATGACATCGCCGGCGTAGTCGTCGATGGAAGCGGTCTCAGGGTCCGTTGCGCCGCCGTCCATTCCACGAAGATGCGGTGCGATGACCCGCCATCCAGTCTGAGCGAGCGCGAGCTGCGGCTCCCACATACGCGCGTTGAGCGGGAATGCGTGAATCAGAACGAGCGTACGCCGCGGTCGGGTCGCCGGCGGTGAGGGCGAGACACTCTGCGGACGCGCTTCGAGATAGCGGAGACGTCCAATAGTTGGCATGGTATCCGGCTTCCGCCTCCGGCGTGACCCGCCGGGGCGCAGAGCGCGAAGGCGGGCAGCCGGACTCGTGCCTAGCGCCCCGGAGGCGGCGTTCCCGCGCCGCCCCCGCCGCCGCCACGGGCGGCCTGCTGGTTTTCGGTGGATGGCGGGACAATGTTCTTGGCCCTGAGATAGACGGCGCCAGTGCCGTACATCTCGTTGTCATGCGACACGTTGTTCGCGAGCGCTGCGGCGCGGGCAATCGAGCCACGGCCCTGCACGATCATCTCGTTTGCGTTCGCCTCGGTCAGTGACGCATACGCATCGTCGCAGAACGCAAACGAATCGGCGAGCGCCTTCACGAACTCAGCCTTGGTCTTCAGGTCCTGCTCGAGATTCTTGCCCATGTTGGGATTTGGCACGCCCTTCACGGCCGCGCAGGTGCCAAATTGGGCTGCAGCGACATGCGCGAAGAGCTGTCCGAATGTACGCATCTCGGGCATGGTGCTCGGCTTGAAGCCGTAGTCGGTCTCGGGCATCTTCGCCGCTCCCTGGGTGAGGTTCGTCTTCACCGATGCGTACCCTCGCTGAATGCTGGCCGAAATACTCAGCGCTTGGCCGGCGGCCGGTGGCTGCGCCCGAGCTGGCGCAGCGATCAACACCGGCACCGCTGATAGAAGGATGACTGCGGTCGCAACATTTGTCACGCGCATCAGCAGATCTCCTTGAAAGATGCCCACAGGCGGGTCCAGAGGAACCCCATGCCCCGCATGGCGCGTTGCTAAGCGCAACCGCTCGTGTTCCCGCAGTTGACGCACTTATAACACGCACCGCTGCGGATCATGATCGACCCGCACGTGGAACACGGCGGCGCATCTTCCTGGTTCTGAATCGTCGAGAACGGAGCGGCCCAGCTGGCGGCCTGGCCCAACGTCGGTGGCACGGCCGAAACAGCCAGGTCCGGTTGAACGTTGGCCGCTGGCGCGGCAGGCCCGTTCAGCTCCTGACCATTGACACCCGCGTGAAACTGCGCCTCCGCTGAAAGGAACTTCGTGGCCATCCAGCGGAAAATGTAGTCCACGATCGATTTAGCGAAACGGATCTCCGGATTGCGCGTCATCCCAGACGGCTCGAAGCGCACGTGACTGAACTTGTCTACCAGCGCCTGAAGCGGCACGCCGTACTGCAGGGCGTACGAGATAGCCTGTGCGAACGCGTCAGCAAAGCCGGAAATCGTCGACCCTTCCTTCGCCATCACAAGGAAGATCTCGCCCGGTTGACCATTGGCGAACAGCCCGACCGTAATGTAGCCCTCATGGCCGGCGATGTCGAACTTGTGGGTGATTGCGTGGCGTTCGTCCGGCAGCTTCTTCCTGACGGGCCCGGTGACGAGTTGCGCAGCGGCCTGCTGTGCAAGTTCCGCCGGCGTCTTGTCCTTGGACGTATTCAGTGGCTGCGTTCGCTTGCTGCCGTCGCGATAGATCGATACCGCCTTGGCTCCAAGCTTCCACGACTGGATATAGGCCTGCATGATCTCATCAACGGTGGCGTCCTTCGGAACGTTGACGGTCTTGCTGATCGCCCCAGAAATGAATGGTTGGGTCGCGCCCATCATCCTGATATGGCCCATGTAGTGAATCGAACGCTGCCCCTTGGCCGCCTTGAAGGCGCAATCGAACACCGCGAGGTGCGACTCCCTGAGTCCTGGCGCGCCTTCAATCGTCTCGTTCTGGTCGATGTATTCGACAATCGCGTCGATCTGCGCCTGCGTGTAGCCGAGCTTCTTCAAGGCCATCGGCACCGTTTGATTGACGATTTTCATCAACCCGCCGCCCACGAGCTTCTTGTACTTGACAAGCGCGATGTCGGGCTCGACGCCAGTCGTGTCGCAGTCCATCATGAAACCGATGGTGCCGGTGGGCGCGAGCACGGTCGCCTGCGCATTGCGGTACCCGGACGCCTCCCCAAGCTCCACCGCATCGTCCCACGCCCCCTTGGCTGTGGAATAGAGCTCCGATGGCACGTTGCGCGGATTGACATCGCGCATCGCATCTCGATGCTTCCGCATCACGCGCAGGAACGACCTGGCGTTCTTCTCGTAGCCTGAGAACGGCCCGCCGCAGTCGCGTGCGATCCGCGCGGATTGCGCGTACGCCTCCCCAGTCATCAATGCGGTAAGCGCTGCCGCATAATCCCGCCCGGCATCACTGTCGTACGGAAGACCACGCGCCATCAACAACGCACCCAGGTTGGCGTAGCCGAGCCCGAGGGGCCGATATGCGTGGCTGTTCTTCTCAATGGCCGGCGTCGGATAGCTCGCGTTATCGACGATGATCTCCTGAGCCGTGATGAGCGTCCGAATGACGGCCTTGTAGGCCACGACGTCAAACTCGCCGTCTTCCCTGACGAACTTCATCAGGTTGATGGACGAGAGATTGCACGCGGAATCATTCAAGAACATGTACTCGGAGCACGGATTGCTTGCGTAGATACGATCCGTATCGGGGCACGTGTGCCATTCGTTGATCGTCGTGTCGAACTGCATGCCGGGATCGCCGCAGATGTGGGTGCCTTCAGCGATCAGGCGCATCAGGTCGCGCGCCTGATAGGTGTCCATCACCTGACCGTCACGCACGGCGTGCGTGTCCCACGTGCTGTCGTCGAGCACGGCGCGCATGAAATCGTCCGTCACGCGTACGCTGTTGTTCGAGTTCTGGAAGAACACTGACGAGTACGCCGGACCGGTAAACGACCCGTCATAGCCAGCGTCGATGAGCGCCCACGCCTTCCGCTCCTCCTCCACCTTGCAGTTGATGAACTCCACGATGTCCGGGTGATCGGCGTCGAGGATGACCATTTTCGCCGCCCGACGCGTCTTGCCTCCCGACTTGATGACACCCGCAAAGGCGTCGTACCCCTTCATGAACGAGACAGGACCAGAGGCCGTCCCACCACCCGCCAGCAGTTCCTTGGACGAACGAATCGGCGATAGGTTCGTGCCGGTGCCAGAACCGAACTTGAACAACATCCCTTCGGTGCGAGCCAGCGTCAGGATGGAGTCCATCGTGTCCTGCACCGAATTGATGAAGCAGGCCGAACACTGCGGTGCCTGTTCGAAGCCACAGTTGAACCACACCGGACTGTTGAAGGCCGCCTTCTGGTAGACGAGCACGTGCTTCAGATCGTCGCTGAACGCCTGCAGATCCTCGTCGCTGGCAAAATACCGGTCCGCGCGTGCCCACTCGGTAATCGTCGACACGACCCGGCCGATGAGCTGCTTCACGCTGCGCTCGCGCTCCGGGGCGCCGATCTGGCCGCGGAAATACTTGGAGACCACGATGTTGGTCGCCTGCTGCGACCACGACTTCGGAATTTCCACCTCTCGCTGCTCGAACACTACCTGGCCGCGCTCGTTGCCAATCACCGCGTCGCGGAGCTCCCACTCCGTCTCATCGAAGGGGTCGAGACCGATCTGAGTGAAAAACCGCTGGAACGCCAAGCCCTTCGCCGCTGCCCTGGTCGCCCGATCCGATGGCACGACGTCCTCGACAGGCAGCTCGTGCTCAGCCAACGGTTTCGTGAAACTCGGAACACTCTGTGGCTCCCGGTTCCCCACGGTCTGCTGGCCGGCGCTCGAGGCTTGGTAGGCAGCGCGCTCTTTCATGTTCCGACTCCGTTCGCCCGGGCTCTCGCCCGAATCAGAGGATCGCACACCCGCCCCCGGGCGCGATCGTCAAAGGTGGTCCGGCCCCCCGGATCTTGTCTAGAAATTATTTCCGAGCCGAAGTTGGTCGACTCCGTAGTACAGCGGCCCACGGAGCCTCAAAAAAACCCCCAAGGAGATCCACGAGAAGCTGGGAGTTCCTCGCGTCCCGCTTGTCTTCTGCTTCGGCCGACAAATATGAGCGCCCCTTGAACCATTGTCAAGCGAGAAAGCACTATATATTGTGCATTTCTTTTAGGTCACTCGCAAGATGTTGACGCTGTTGAAACCTGTGGAAACCTGTGCGGACAGCTCACGCACCTGAGATCAGCGGCCAGCGAGTTGAACGGCGAGTGTCCCAGCCTTCTCCGCCAGGCTCTTCGCGAACACCAGATTCTTTGCACGCAACGCATCTTCGGCGAGCTGAATGAGTGTCTTGGCCCCATCGTACTGCGTGCGGGCGTCCGCGGTGAGCAGCCGGTAGTCGACCCGGTTGAGCTTGTCTGTTGCGCGCCGAATATCGGCCCGAATCGCCGCTTCCACTTCACCTTCGCGCTGCGTCGGCGTACTTTGGAGAGGCGACGCCACCTGAGCGTGCGGCTCCTCGGGGGGCTTCGGGAGGTCGGTCGTGACGGGGACCTCCGCTTTGGGCGTCTCCGCGGGCTTCGGCGCTTCGGCCCTGGGCTGCGATGCGCGCACCGGGCGTGCGGGCTCGCTGCGATTCAGGCCATCAATTCCGCCCGGTAGGCTCTCCGGCGCTCCCACCGGCGGGGGCGCTTCCACGTTCAACCTCTCGATCACGCGAGCGGGAGGTTGTGGCACGTCGAGCGACGGCGGCTCCAGAACCATTTTCGCCTGCCTGTGCGCGCACCCGGAGGCCAGCGCCGTCACAGCCAGCAACAGAGGTAGGCGACGAAATCGAGTCCGGGCATGCATGGTTCTATGCCTGCGGCAGCAGCACCCGGAACGTGGTGCCAGCTCCCCGGGTCGACTGTACCTCAATTTCCCCGTCATGCATCTGCACCGTACGATAAACCATCGAGAGGCCAATACCACTGCCCTTCGCCTTCGTCGTGAAATACAGATCGAAGATGCGTTGCAGATGCTCGGGATTGATCCCGACGCCCGTGTCGGCAAAGGACACGGCGACGCGGCGCCCGCGAGCGGTCTCACAATGAATGCGCAGCGTTCCCCCGTGCGGCATGGCCTGACACGCATTCAAACCCAGATTCAGGAACGCCTGCCTGATCATGGTCGGATCACAGTTGACATCTGGCACTTGCCCACCGACAGAGAGCACAACCCCGGAGCGGTCGGCCTCCGGCTGCAGAATGGGAACGATTTCCTGCAGCAGCGCCGACATCTGCACGGGCTGCAACTTCAGATCCTCCGGCCGCGAGAACTTCAGGAATCCCTGCACGACTTCATCGAGGCGGCGGATTTCGCCCGCAATCACGTCGACATGCTGCAACGCATCCGTCTCAACACGCGACACGTCAGTCGTCGCCACCGCTGCCCCGCGACCACCGGCCGCCGCGTGCCCGACACCGACGGCTCGCGGTGCGAACTGGTGTCGCAGGAGCTCGAGGTGAATCATCATCGCGTTGAGCGGATTCTTGACCTCGTGCGCTACGCCAGCCGACAACCGACCGAGGGCCGCCAGCTTCCTCGAATAGCGCACGGTCGACTGCAACTGGCTCAAGTACTCCAGATTGCGAACGATCAGCATGATGCCGACAAGCGCCCCGCTCTCGTCGTTCACCGGATGCCCGAGAATCAACCGCTCGCCCGAGTCAAACGCCGCGGAGATCGGACCACGCGACTGACCGCTGGCGAGCGTCTCTTCGAAGAGACGCTGCAGTGGATGCTCGGCCGCGACCAGCCCGCCGAGCGGCCCGCCGATCAACGCCTTGGGGAACAGGGAGCGAGCGGCCGGATTCGCGAACAGCAGATCGCCTTTTGGACTCACGATGGCCACAGCGTCCTCGAGGTGCTCCACGGCCGATTCGAGATGCGCAACCTGTCCGGCCATTTGCGAACGATCGGCCGAAAGCTGCGCGCTCACCGTATTGAAGAACGTTCCCAGTTCACCAAATTCATCGTCCTGGTCGATGTCGAGCCTGACACCAGACTCGCCGCGTCCGAGCCGCGTAAGGCCGCCGCGAATGACGTGAATCGGACGCAGGATCAGCTGGGCCAGCAGCATCGAGACGAAGACCGCCACCGTCAGCGTCACGAGCGCAATGCCTCCGGCAAAGCTGAGTGACTTGTCCAGATCATCCCGGATGAGCAGTGTCGAGACCCCAATGCGGATCGAACCGATCTCGGCGTCACCGATGAGCAGCGGCTGACGGGCCTCGAGATTGCGCCCCTGCCCTTCGTAGATGGCGCGCAGCTGGGAAAACGGCGATTGCTCGAGGAGCGTGCTCAGGTCCTCCACGCTTCGAAGTGCCGAGTCCTGAAGCGCAGGATCCTTCGCGATGAGCCGGCCGGACGTATCCACAATCGCGGCGAACGTGACGTTTCTGCCGTACAGACTCGACGCGAGCATCGACCGTAGTCCAGGATCGGCGCGAAGCTGATCATATGGGTCGCTCCCCTCGACGACGACTTCGCGCGCGCGATGAAAGATCTGCTTGGCCAGCATCTCGGCGCGTGCCTGGCTCTCGACCAGACTGGTCTGCGCCAGCCGCGCCAGGTACAGCAGACTGACGCCCACCACGAACGCACCCACGATCGAGGTGACGTAGAGAACCTGCTTGCCTTTGATCCCTAACCGCATCGTCGCCCGCCCGACTTCTCTGTCACCCGGTTACACGTCACTTAGGTCACTCGGTCTTTCGCGGTCGCAGCCTCAGCCGGTTGAGCTTGTTGTGCAGCGTCTTCAGACTGATACCCAGAATCTCGGCCGCGCGAGTCTTGTTGTCGCGCGTGTGCTCGAGGGTCATCATGATGAGACGTCGTTCAGCCTCCTCGACTGTCGTACCCGGCCCAAGCGCAACCTGCGGACGTTGTTCCGTGGCCGGCTCCTCCGTCAACGGGGGCGGAAGATGCCGCGGCTCGATGAACGGACCAGGCGCCAGAATGATGGCTCGCTCGATCACGTTTCTGAGCTCGCGCACGTTGCCAGGCCACCCGTACTGTTCGAGGAGACGCATCGCTTCGCGGTCCACACCCGCGATCGCCTTCTGATTGCGCGCGTTGAATTCCGTGATGAATGCCTGGATGAGCAGCGCCAGATCGTCCTTCCGCTCTCGCAACGGCGGCAGACGCAGCGCGAAGACGTTCAGGCGATAGTACAAGTCCTCCCGCAGCTTCCCTTTTTGGACCGCCTCCGCGGGATCGATGTTCGTTGCCGCGATGACGCGCACGTCCACGGACTGCTCATGCCGGCCGCCAAGCCGTCGGAAGGTCCGCTCCTGCAGCACGCGCAGCAGCTTCACCTGCGTCGCGGGCGTCATCTCACCGATCTCGTCGAGAAACAGGGTTCCACGATCCGCCAGCTCAAAACAACCCTGACGACGATCGGCGGCACCAGTGAACGCCCCCTTCTCGTGGCCGAAGATTTCGCTCTCGAGAAGCGTCTCGGGAATTGCCGCGCAGTTGATGGCCACGAACGGGAAGCCGTTGCGCGGGCTGAGGTGGTGGATCGTCTGAGCCACCAGTTCCTTGCCGGTGCCGGACTCCCCGGTGATGAGCACCGACGCCGCGGTCGGGGCGGCCTGCTCCACGACGTGATAGAGCTTGCGCATCTCCGGGCTGTTGCCGACGAGCGACCCGAACGCTCCATACTCGCGAAGCTGTCGTCGCAGCACCTTCACCTCGCGCAGCGTGCTCTGGCGCTCAACGATCTTGTCGAGCAGAATCTTCAGGCGCTGAAGGTCGACTGGCTTCGTCAGATAGTCGTAGGCGCCTTCCTTCATGGCTTCGACGGCTGTGTCCACGGTCCCCTGCGCCGTCAGCAGCAGCGTGATGACGTCCGTACCTTGCGATTGGAGCGTACGCAGCAACTCCAGCCCGTCCATACGCGGCATCACCAGATCGGAAATGACAATCGCCGGGCGGAAGCTCGTGACCTTCTCGAGCGCCTCTTCACCGTCTGCCGCAGACTCGGCGATGAACCCCCAATTCCTCAGGAGCTGCTCCAGGCCGGTACGAGCCGCAGCGTCATCTTCGACAATCAGCACGCGCTCGGCTACCGCGGACTCCACCTGAGCACTTGGGGACTCATCGCTGACAACGTTCATCCAGTCCTCCGTTTTCGTCTTAACCATGTCATTTTTACATTGTGATGGCGGCGGATGCTCACTGCAAGCTGAATCTGAAACTCCTGCTCATCAATAACTTAGGTGCCAAATTCCACAAGGCGCGTCCCGCGGTCGTGCTCTCGGATTGCGGACAGGAAGTCCACCTGCCAACGGGTGCGGCCATATCGCGGACGCCGACCGAACCGGTGACAATACGCGCTCGAATCGGGGAGGCGAACGTCTCGGATTAGGGGCTGGCTCTCGGGTGCACTACGCTCTCATGAGAATGACGGCCGAACCCGAGCTCGCGTCTTCGGGCAGTGGTGTATCACGCGATGGAACCCTCGCCGATCGCACGGTGGCGCTTCTCGAAGTCCTGCTCTGTTCCGACTATCCGACCCAGCTCGCCATCACCGCAATGCTGGTCCGGTTCGGGATTCCATTTCAGCGCCCCGACGGTGGCTTGAGTCTGCCGTTCGTCGCAGCACTGTCGCTCATTGACGCCGCTCTCCTCGTGGGTCTCATTCTGCTGTTCCTTCGTGCCCACGCCGAGAAGCCTCGAACGGTGCTCATCGGGGTCGGGCCCATCGGTCGAGAGTTACGCGCTGGAATCGGGCTGATTGTGGTTGCGTTCGCGATCGCCGGCATCGCGCTGGCGGCGCTGCTGCGGTTTGCCCCGCAGTTGCACACCGTGCCCACCAACCCTCTCACAGGTCTCATACGAACGCCCGGGGAAACGGCGCTCTTCGCCCTTGTCGTTGTCGTGGCCGGGGGCATCCGCGAGGAGATTCAGCGCGCCTTTCTGATGCATCGTTTCGAGCGATGGCTTGGGGGCACGACGCTTGGCATCGTGGCAACCAGCGCTGCGTTTGGCGTGGGCCACCTGACGCAGGGCCTGGATGCGGCAATCACAACCGCGTCTCTTGGTGTGTTCTGGGCAATCGTCTACCTGCGCCGACGCTCCGTGGTGGCTCCAATCGTCAGCCACTCAGGCTTCAACCTCCTGCAGCTCGTTCAGTTTCTGGCGCTCGGACGTTAGTCAACTTCCGATCGATCACCGAGCGGTTGCTGACAGATCGATGATCTCCGCGCGTCGCCGAAGTCCTTCCACCCAGTCGTGGACGAGCCGCTCGCGCCGCTCTGTCGTCGCAGCCTCGAGGATGCGTGGGCGTGCCTGGTCGAACGGCGTCAGGCTCCCATGCTCCGTGAAGCGTTGCGGATGCTCCCCATAGAAACGCTGAAGCTCATCGTCTGTCGGTGTTTGGACGGTGAAGCGCTGATCGAGATAGGCCACGATGCGCAGATCTTGTCGAAGCATTTCACGGAGATGCCGCTCATCGAAGCCCACACGGGCAAGAGCCGCCTCGAACGCCTGCGCGGTTGGAAACCTCGCCCGCGCGGTGACCACCTGCCGGTTGACGGCGTCGGCGTCTGGCTCCGGCGGGGCGTAACGTTCGACTTCGGCCAACATCAGCGCCCGGTCTATGAGGCGCGGGAGAATCTGGCGAATCTGGTCCGCCCCTTCTTCGAAGGCCATCAGATGGAGATCGATCACGGCATTCGCATCGCTCAACGTGATGAGATTCCCTGCCACGACCGCCAGCACGCGATCGATGATCTCGGCCCCCGCACCACTCCCCGTCGCACCGGAAAGGAGAAGAAGGCTACACAGGGCGCACAGGATTCGTCTGCCAATCTGCCATCTGCCATCTGCAGTCTGCGATGTCCTGCTCTCTGCCTTTTGGGCTTCCATGTCTCGGACTCCCACTCCTAGAACGCCTGTCCCAGACTGAAATGCAAAGCGTTCGCTGATTCGAGGCGACCGGGCACCACTTCGCTGCGTCTGGTCTTGTAGCCGATGTCCACGCGAATGGGTCCTACTGGCGACTTGTACCTGATGCCAAAACCCACGGTGCTTCGCAACTGGCTCAGATCGACGTCGCTGGTCCGCGCGAATACATTCCCGGCGTCGACGAAGCCAACCACGCCGATACTGCCGCGGAGGGGCACGCGAAGCTCCGCGTTGAGAATCAGGACGGCGTTGCCGCCTTGCGCAAACCCATTCGAGTCGCGTGTGGCGGGAGTTCCCAGCTGATCGAGCGCGAAGCCTCGCACGGTGGTGTCACCGCCCGCAAAGAATCGCTCACTGGCCGGCAGATCGAGCGCGACCTCCATGACAGGTGATCCATCCGGGCCAGGCACCGGGTTGCCCTGCTCGTCTATCTGCACGACATTCCTTGGGAAACCATGAGCCATCCCAAGTCTGGCGCTCGTCGCCAGGACGGTCCCGCGAGACCGCGGAAGCATGCGAAACGCCTGGGCGGTGAGATACGACTTGACGAATCCCACTTCCGACCCGATGCGCCGCGCGGCTAGCTGGCCGTTGGCGCTGAAGTAGCGTCCGGTCGTGGGATTCACCGCATCATCCTTCGTGCTCTGCACGCCGGAGGCCGAAAACGAGGAGATCAGGACCCGGGGAAACAACCGGTCGATCAGCAGCTTGTCTTCCTCTGAAATCGCTCCCTCATCGAAGGTTTCCGTGCGCTGAATCTGGTAGTTACCGCTAAAGCTTAGATTCGGCGTCACGCGACGTCCGATCTCCGTACTGAACGCTCGCCTAGAGAAGTTGAAATTCGAACGACTCTGCTGCTCGATGGTGGCTGTCAAGAATGCGTCCGCCGCGGTTCCGAACAGCCGCGGCTCGCGAAAGGCCCCGAACACACGATACTCACTGAACTGAGTTCGCGTGTCTGTCGTCGACTGCGCAGGATCCGGCCTCAGGCTGATGCGCGCGAACAGGTTGATCGACCGGTTCTTGCCGAATAGGTTTCTCCGGCCGACCTCGAAGAACGCCCGCGGAGAGAACTCCAGACGTTCGACCGCGGCGCCGGTGGCAGCGTCTGTCCGAGCGCGCTGCAGCGCTTCGATACCGCCGCCATAGCCAATCGTCGTGACCGGGGATTCCTCGATCGCGACGACGAGATCGCGGCGGGCCTCGTCACCGTGCGGCACCTGCGTGATGCGCACTCGCCGGAAGAGCCCAAGTTCGGCAAGCCGCCGCTGGCTCTCGACGACGGCCGCCAGACCGAGCGCGTCGCCAGCCTTCAACTGTACCTCGCGTTCAATGATTTCGGTCTTCGTGCGCACGTTGCCAAGAATGAGCACGTGATCGACGATGAGTTTGGGACCTTCACTCACGGTGAAGACGACCTGGGCCAGGCCGCCGTCGACACTGATCCCGGGGTTACTCGCAATGGTTGCGCTCTGATACCCACGGTTTGCGTACTGCAGCTGAATCGCGTCACGGTCGATGGCCATCTGTGTCAGGAAGAACGGCTTGCCAGGCTGCAGACCCAGTCCCCGCACCAGCTCGGCTTCGGGCACGGACCCGTTGTCGCGCACGCGGACCGAGGCAACCACAGTGCGGACGCCCTCGCTGATGGCCAAACGCACGACAACCGGCACCTCGGCGCCGGCGACCGTCGGCACGTACTCGATCGAAGGCTCCACTCTGACGGCGGCGAGACCCTGACGGCGGTCGAAGTCCTCGATTGCTGAAACGTCGGCGTTGAGTTTCGTTTGCGCGAAGGGTTGACCTTTGCGAACGCCAAAGCTCGGTTCCAGCGCGGCCAGCGATTCCAGGTGGTTGCCCGAGATCGCGACCTCCGACACACGATACAGGCGACCACGCGCGACGGTGAACGTGATGACCAGCTCCCCGTTCACTTCGTCCCGCTTGTGGGGCGCTGCGGCATCGCGATATCCGAGACCTCGAAGGTATTCTTCGATGCGATTGCTGGAGTCTTCGAGCAGGTCCTCGTCCGCGGAGGCTTCCTCTGCAATCGGGACGAGCTCGGCATGCTTGTCCCGGGCAACCGGATCACCCTTGAACACCACCCGCACACGCCGTCCCCGCGACACCGTCAAGGTCACGTGCGCCCTCCGATCGTCGTCATCGAAGCGCGTCGCGAGCGCCAACTTCGCTTCAACATAACCGTCCGCCCACTGGTCCTTCCGATACTGCTGAACACGCGCATCCAGCACGTCGCGTTCGTAGGACATTCCCGTTCTGAGACCCAATCGATTCAGAAACTCCGGCGTCGGCATCCCCGGGGCGCCGACGACATCGATCGTGTCAACGCGTGTACGGTCACCCGGTCGGATCGTGAACACCAGCGTGGCGCGATCGGGCGCATGCGCAATTTCGACGGTTGGTGTGACCGTCGCGCGAAGATAACCGCGCTGCCTGAGCTCGTCCTCAACGACTCTGGCCAGGTCGAAACGGCGTCCCGCCGGAGGTGACGCGCCGTATCGCTCCACCACCGCTCGCCGCAGCCGGCCCTCGTCGATGCCCGGCTGAGCCGTCGTGCCGGCGAACAGGATCTTCTCGATGGGATGGATTGGGACGAGGTCGTACGTCAGTCTGACGCCCCCGGGCGCACTGTCCGCCGCGACGCGGATGTCTTCATATCGGCCCAGAGAGAAGAGATGGGTGATGGTCTCCCGTACCGCCAGCATGGACAGCGGACTTCCTGGACGAGTTTCAATGAGCTCGACAACGCGGGGATCGTCCACCGAGCGCCCTTCGATCTCAACGCGCACGGACGCCACGGGCTTTCCAAGATAGTCGGCAATATCGGCGAGCACGGTTCCGGGCGCGGCGACCAGAAGCGCACCGGCCAGCCAGAAGGCCGCCGCGCGCATCAGAAGATATGCCTCACGCGAACTTCAACACTGAACGATTGATCCTCATTGCGCGACAGGATCCAGGACAGGCGGTCGTTCTGGTCGTATTCGAGCAGCAGAATCTGGTCACTGATGGACGAGTTGAGGCTGCGGGAGAACGTCAGATAGACGCGATCGGACACGCGCTTGCCGATCGTGACACGAGCGGAAGGGTTCACGCGCGTCGAGGTGGACTGACTGTATGGGTCAATGAGGGACGGCGACACGCGGAAGGTATCGACGCCGAACGCCTGTTCGACGACGCGGCCGACCTCCGAGGAGATGGGGTTCGCCAGCATCTGCGTGGCACGTGTCGTGAGGATGTCCGTCTCCAGCTCGTTCGGATTGTGGAGCGCGCGAATTTCGGCCGCGGTGGTGTCGCGCCGGATGTCGCTGAAGAGCAACGCCAGCACCTCAGCCGCCGGAAGCGGCGGATCCGACTCGAGCGTTGGCTGCAGGCGCTCCATCGTGCCAGCGGCCCGAACGGTCACGCGATAGGTTTGGCCGGGCACGCGAACGCGCGTTTCGGCTTCGACATCGAAAAACGGATCGATACGGAGAAGATTCGTGAACTCAATGGCGCCCTTCGTGACCACATAGCGCCGTCCCTCGAAGGTCACCTGACCGCGATCGATATCCGCGCGCCCAAGCAACAGTGGACGATCGTAGGTGCCGCGCAACTGCAGATCCGCGCTGGCCCAGAGCCGCGCCAGATTGTTCTCGATCCGCAGCGTGCCGGGGACGAGTACCTCGACATCGAGCGTCAATGGGATGGGCGGCGACGCCGTTCCACCCGCCCCAGCGACCCGACGGTCCCTGCCGAGGTTGAATACTCCGCCGGTGGGATCGATCCGCCGGCTCCAGATCGCATCCTTGACGGTTATCAGGCCACCCAGCATGGGCGCTTTGACGTTGCCCCGAATGGTCAGATCGGCGTCGACCGTCGATCGCACGCCTTCCGGATAGCGTAGATGCATGTCTTCGCCGCGCACGATGACATTGAGATCGCCAGGAAGATACCCCTTCAGCTCGATGTGGCCGCCGAACTGCACCCGGCCTTCCCCAAGCGTCGCCGTCACATCGTCGAGCCTGATGCCGCGAGAGTCGAAGTGAATCGTGCCGTTGATGGCGTCGAGCCCGTTGGGCAGCGAGAAGTGTCGCACGCGGCCGCCGATAATCGTGGCGCTGCCCGAGAATATCGGTTCGTACAGGGGACCGTTGACGGCGGCTGTGATCTCCGCCCTGCCAGAGCCGCGCACATTGAAAAAGAATCCCTGGAGGATGCCCAGATTCGCCTCGCCAGCAGCCTGCAAAGCAATGCGTTGATCCTGGAGCCCGATCATGCCGCCTATCTTCACGCGGGTATCGTCGCCCACGAGTTCCAGTTCTTGAACGCGCACGACCTGCTTGTCGAATGCCAGCCGAATGGGTCCGGCGTTGCGGATGGCGTAGTCGAACAGCCGCATCTCCAGAGCGTCAACCGTACCGTCCACGAGCAAGTGATCGGCATCGGCCAGCTGACCGACGACGCGGATCGACCCACTCGCGACCGCTGTCGTGTACGGCAGCAATTGCGGGACGAAGAGGCGGACGTACGGATCCAGGGAACTGTCGTGAAAGCGAAGCGTCACCTCGGAGTCTGTGCGCGGCGTCAGTGCGATGCGTCCGGTCCCCGTGACGGCGAGCCGTGGCGACGCCACATCGACTTCTCCGCTCAACTCGTGCCCGCGGAGTGCGAGCGTCCCCGTCACCTGGCCCACAGGTTCCTCAGAGACTGCGAGATCGTTGATGCGGACCCTGACGTCGTAACTCGGCGCTTCGAACAATCCGCTGCCGCCCGCCGTGAACTCGAGAAGGCCTGATGGACGGACCTGCGGGTACGCAAAGACCGTGACCTGATCCATCGGAATGCTGCGCGCATCGACGTTGAAGGAGTAGGTCGAGTCCCAGCCGACGTAGGCTGCACCGGTCATCGTTCCGGAGCCCTTGGCAATCGTCACACCATCGAGCCTCACGCCCGCTCCATCGAATCGGAGCGCGGCCGTCCCCTGTTCGAATGGCTCGTTGTAGGCGACACCGTGTTCGATCGTCATGGACCCGAAACCAAACGGATGTTCGTACGCGCCCGTCAGGTGGAATTCACCGGTGAGCGTGCCCGACACCGGGTAGTCGTCGATCTCGAACGCATGCCGCAGGCTGTCGAGATCGCGGCGCGTAACCCGAAACCGCGCATCCAGCTCCTCGCCCCCGTCGCGACGCGGATAGCCGAGCGAAAAATGCCCGTCCGCACGAATTTCCGATCCGTCAAGGCTGACGCGCCCATCCTTCACGGTCACGTAGTTGTTCTCAACGACGATCTCGGCGGACCCATCGCCCCAGATGGTGTCCCATGCGCGCATGTCTTCTCCAGAAAACACGCCTTCGATGCGAGGGCGGCGGAACGGTCCTCGCATCGAGCCGTCGAACTCCCCACGTCCGCCAAAGGACACTGGCCCGGTGGGCGACCCGAAGTCGGTGATGATGCCGGCCAGCACCAGCTGGCTCTCCTGCCAGTCGCTGCTGGACACATGAAACGTCAGCTGCGCATCCGACCCCCACGCGGTGGCCCCTCCGAAAGCGACGTGCGTGCGTTCGGTGGCGAAGCACCCGTCTTCGAGGTACACCCGATCGGGATCGAAGCGATACGACACGCCGCCACCGACGGGCACGTGCGCCGCGAGCGGCATTGGTGCAAAGGGTCCCCATTCATGCCGCGCGTGCTCCTGGTCCGCGGCTCGCGCTGCGGCGAGAGACTCCGTCATGAGCTCGACACCAGGCGGCGGCGTGAGTGCGATCTGCCCATCGCCATGTCGCGCACCCGTCTCTCCGAGCGGCCACTCGAGCACGTTGCGGCCGGCCGCGTTCCCCGCGAAGCGCAGACCAGTCAGTTGCTGAAAGTCTGTGAATTCCGTGAGATCCACGTTGTTGTAGGACGCCTCGAACCGCGCGGTTGGTCGAACGCGACGGCCGAGCGGTTTGATCGAAAACGAGAAGGCGGCGTCGCCGCCAGAAAATCTGGAGCCGGCGTCCCGGACATCAAAGACCTGCTTGTTCCAATGGAGCGATCCGTACAGCGATGGGAAGCGGTAGTCGTACACGCCCGCCAGGTCGCTGGCAAAGCGTCCTGTGAGGTCATGTCCACCCTTGAACAGATGGAACACTCCCGTGAAGTCGGCTTCGCCCGTGAGCGGCCAGTCCTCCTTTGTGAAAAACAGCTCGCGCATCCGCTGGAACTGGACGTGCGACTTGACGTTGTACGTCTGCTCCGGCCAATGGGCCATGTCGAGATCGCCTGACGCCGCGCTTTTCGCCCCGTCGGTCTCGATCTCGATATGCGTCAGATGCAAGATATCGCCATCGATCACAAACCGGATGTTCAGGTTGGACCACATCGGCACATAGTTCTGAATGGCGATCGTTCCACCCGTGGAGACGACGCGGCCGTTGTACTTCGGGAGATTCCCGATGTGGAGGTCGATCTCCGGCGCCAGAACCGACCATGGGGTTTGGTGATCTTCGTACGTGAACCGCCCGCCCGATCCACGAAAGTCGCGTACGGTGGCCGTAAACGGCCTGGGACTATTTGGCCGCCCGTCGCCCCTCTTGAAACGCGGAAAGCTGTCGCCGTCAGACCACTTCTCGACGAGCATCTGCCAGCTGTCGAGCTGAACGGACGTGACGGTGATAGTGGGCTTGCGGGCGAGGGCCGGCCACCAGTCAATGGACACCTGCAGCCGCTCGGCGGTGAAGAACGGCCTGTCGGAGGGAACGCGCCCTTCAATCGTGAAGTCCTGGAGCTCGACGCGGCCAAGGAGCAGTCCGGACAGCACGTTGACCGTCATGCCCCCGATGTGGACGGGCCGTTGGACCTGAGCCGAAAGGTAGTGCTCCGCCGCCGGGCGCGCCACCGGCCCGATGTCGACGGTTAGCGAGCTGACAATTGCGGCAGCCACGATCGCAACCGCGATCATCAGGCCTCGACTCCCGTACCAAACCGCCTGGTGTCGACGAAGCCTCGAAAAGAACTGCACCATTGATGCTGACTACTCTGACGGCTCGGCGATGACGGCCAGCAGCCCGCCCGCCTCCACCGACTGCCCCTCCCGCACATGGATCTCGGTGACGCGGCCGGGGCGCGCGGCGCGAAGCTCATTCTCCATCTTCATCGCCTCGATGACGACAATCGGCTGCCGCGCGCTCACGTTCTCTCCCGGCTTGACGAGGACGCGCACGACTTTTCCCGGCATCGGTGCCGCGATGCGCTGTGGGCCGTCGCCTGCGCGCCCGACGTCGCCCCGGCTCTTCGAACGGGCGCGGCCATTGAGCGAGAGCGACACCGACATTGCACCGACGCTGACGACGAGCTGTCCAAGCGCCCCCGGTACAATGGTGGCCTCATGGCTTGAGACCCCGACCCCTTCATCAATCAGCAGCGACAGCGACTGGCCGTCTACCGGTTCCGCGTCCACCTTCCACTGCCGGCCGTCGATGTCGACCACGAACCTGCCCTGCACCCGATGAACGACCGCGCGCCGCACACGACCGTTGACGTCGATTTCGTACTGCACGCTAGTGACCCTCGCGCCCCGACGCGCGCAGCCCCTCGAGGCGCGCCCGTGTCTTCCAGCCGCCGGTGGACGAAGGGGCAGTCGCGCCGGCATTGGCGTTGCCGGAGGTGAGTGTCGAGGGCGACAACGCTGCGTGGAGGGCCGCCGCAATCACCGCAATATCCTCAGCCCCGTCGGCAGCGTCCGCGAACGGCTGACCGTTGCGGGCGTTCAGCACACCGTCCAGGTACGTCGTGTGAAAGCGACCGTCGAGAAATTCCGGCTGATCGAGAAGCCACCTGAAAAACGGCAGCGTCGTCTTGATCCCGGCAACGGCATATTCGTGCACCGCGCGTCGCATGCGCGCAATGGCCGCTGGACGATCTTCTGCCCAGACCGAGAGTTTCGAGACCATCGGGTCGTAGAAGATCGGCACGTCCATTCCGGTCGCTGCACCGCTGTCGTCACGGATGCCCGGACCGGATGGTGCGCGCAATCGCAGAATTCGGCCGGGCGAGGGTAGAAAGCCGTTGTCCGGATCTTCCGCGTAGATGCGACACTCGATGGCGTGTCCGCTCGGCCGGAGCAGCGGCTCCGGTGACAAATCGAGCCGTTCTCCTCGTGCAATGCGCAGCTGCCAGCGGACCAGATCGACGCCCGTCACCAGTTCAGTGATCGGGTGCTCGACCTGCAGACGCGTGTTCATCTCCAGAAAGTAGAAGCCGCCGTCTTCATCGAGCAGGAACTCAATGGTGCCGGCGTTCGTATACCCGACCGCCCGTGCCACGGTGACGGCCGCATCGGTCATCGCTCGACGCAGCGCGGGCGTCACCGCGAGCGACGGCGATTCTTCGACCACCTTCTGATGGCGGCGCTGAATCGAGCATTCCCGTTCGACGAACGGGATGATGGTGCCATGGTGATCGCCGAGCAGTTGCACTTCGACGTGACGGGGTCGAATAAGCTGACGTTCGAGGTAGACCGCGGTGTCGCCGAACGCCGATCCGGCCTCAGACCGCGCGGCACGAGTCGCGGTCGCGAGATCGGCCGGATCGGTGACCGTGCGCATGCCTTTGCCACCGCCACCGGCGACGGCTTTCACCAGCAGCGGGTAGCCAATCGACGAGGCCAGAGCCGCCATCTCCGCCTCCGACACGTCGGCGCCGAGCGGCTCGGCCGTGCCGGGAACAACCGACACACCAGCACCGATTGCCGCTGTTCGGGCGGCCGTCTTGCTCCCCATCAATCGGATGACTTCAGGTGTGGGCCCGACGAATGTCAGTCCGGCATCACGAACCGCCGCCGCGAAGCTTGCGTTCTCGGCAAGAAACCCGTAGCCGGGATGCACCGCGTCCGCGCCCGAACGGCTCGCCGCCTCGAGAATGCGACCGACCTGGAGATAGCTCTCCCGCGGCGCACTCGGACCGATGGCGTACGCCTCGTCTGCGTAGCGCACATGCGGGGCCAGTCGATCACACTCCGAGTAGACAGCGACGGTGGCCAGGCCCATTTCGCGGCACGCACGCGCGATTCGCACGGCAATCTCGCCCCGATTCGCGATGAGAATCTTTTGCAACTGTCGTTATTCTATCGGCTGACAGGCGGGCTGGCTCACTCATTGTACGGCGGGCCAGGGACTCAAGGCAAAGAATCGGTGACGCGTACGCGCCCTCCTGTCATAGGGGAATGTTGCCGTGCTTCTTCGGCGGGTTGTGATCGCGCTTGCCTTCCAGATTCCGGAGCGCAGTAATGAGTTTCCGGCGGGTCTCGCGCGGCCGGATGACCTCGTCCAGAAACCCCCGCGACGCCGCCGCATACGGATTCGCGAACTTCGCTCTGAATTCTTCGACCTTTTCGGCGCGCACTAAGACCCGGTCGGCGGCGAGGTCCAGTTCACGCTTGTACAGAATGTTGACAGCTCCCTCCGGTCCCATCACCGCCAGTTCAGCGGTCGGCCATGCGTAGTTGAAATCGGTCCGCAGGTGCTTGCTCGACATGACGCAGTAGGCGCCGCCGTAGGCCTTGCGCGTGATGACGGTCACCTTGGGCACGGTCGCCTCGGCGAACGCGTAGAGAAGCTTGGCACCGTGCCTGATGATGCCGCCGTACTCCTGCACCGTCCCCGGAAGAAAACCGGGCACGTCCTCGAACGTCACGATCGGGATATTGAACGCGTCGCAGCAGCGCACGAACCGTGCGCCCTTCACCGATGCGTCGATGTCGAGAGTCCCCGCCAGCACGGCCGGTTGATTGGCCACGATGCCCGACCGACCGGCCGTCGAGGCGCGCAAATCCCACGATCAGGTTCCCTGCATAGTGCTCGTGCACCTCGAGAAACTGACCATCGTCCGCGACCGCGTGGATGAGGTCGAGCATGTCGTACGGCTGGTTCGGCGAGGCGGGTACAAGTCGATCGAGTGAGGCGTCTTCGCGGTCCGGCGGGTCGCTGGTGCGGTTTCCTGGGCGCGTCTTCGAGATTGTTCGACGGAAGATATGACGAGGAGCTCGCGCACCAGCGCGAGACACTCGCGGTCGTCCTCCACAGCAAAATGGGCGACGCCGCTCGTCGCGTTGTGGGTCATCGCCCCGCCAAGTTCTTCCTTGCTGACCTCTTCGTGCGTCACGGTTTTGAGCACTTCGGGACCGGTGACGAACATGTAGCTCGTCTTCTTGACCATGAGCGTGAAGTCGGTGATCGCCGGGGAATACACCGCGCCGCCGGCGCATGGGCCCATGATCGCCGAGATCTGAGGCACGACACCTGACGCGAGCGTGTTCCTGCAGAAAGATGTCGGCGTACCCAGCCAGCGAGACGACGCCTTCCTGAATACGCGCTCCGCCCAGAATCGTTCAGCCCGACAATCGGCGAGCCGAGCCTCATGGCGAGATCCATGATCTTCACGATCTTTGCGGCGTTCGTTTCGGACAGCGATCCGCCGAAGACGGTGAAGTCCTGCGCGAAGGCAAACACCTGCCGGCCGTCGACGAGGCCGTGGCCGGCCACCACGCCGTCGCCGGGAATCGTCTGGTCCTCCATGCCAAAGTCACGGCACCGGTGGATGACGAGCTTGTCGAGCTCTTCGAATGTCGCCGGGATCGAACAGCAACTCCATCCGCTCACGGGCAGTGAGCTTGCCCGCGGCGTGCTGACGCTCGAGCCGCGCGGGGCCCCCTCCGAGTTCCGCTCGTTGCTCGAGATCGTTGAGAATGTCCTCAGGATTCGTCATGAAGGTACTAGAGCGCTGATGCTGCAAGTTACGCCTTCACCGTCTGGGCCTTCTCCCAGTCCTTCAGAAACTTCTCGAGGCCGATACTGGTCAGGGGATGGTTGAACAGCTGATCGATCAGGCTCGGCGGACAGGTGCAGATGTCTGCGCCCATGTGCGCGGCCTGCACGATGTGAATCGGATTCCGGCAACTCGCGACGAGCACCTCAGTGGTGAATTCGTAGTTGTCGTAGATGTCGACAATCTCTCGGATCAGATCCATTCCGTTCGTCGCCACGTCGTCAAGCCGACCGACGAACGGGCTCACAAACGTCGCGCCCGCCTTCGCGGCAAGAAGCGCCTGGGCGGCAGAGAACACGAGGGTGACGTTGACTGGGTGGCCTTCGCCGGAGAGCGTCTTGCAGGCGCGGATGCCGTCGCGTGTCAGCGGCACCTTGACCACCATGTGCGTGTCAATCGACGCGATCTCATGGCCTTCGCGAACCATGCCGGCGAAGTCGGTTGCCACCACCTCGCCACTCACCGGTCCCTTCACGATGTCGCAAATCCTCTTCAGGTTCTGACGATAGTCTCCCGGCTCCTTGGCTAGAAGCGACGGGTTCGTCGTCACACCGTCGATGATGCCGAGGAGCGCGAGCGCCTCGATGTCCTTGAGGTTTCCGCTGTCGATGAACAGTTTCATGGAGACTCCGCTGCTACAGGGTTGGTCAGTTCGCCGATCCCTTCGACGGTCACCGTGACCACGTCGCCGTCCGCGAGTGGTCCGATACCCGATGGCGTGCCGGTGGAGATGATGTCACCGGGCACGAGCGTCATGACGAACGTGATGAATTCGACGAGATGCTCGATGCCGAAGATCAACTGAGAGGTCGACGAAGCCTGCCGCAGCTGGCCGTTCACGCGCGTTTCGATCGAGCGGGGCCTTCCATCAGTGGCGACCGCGATGCACGGACCGATCGGCGCGAAGGTATCGAAACCTTTACATCGTGTGTACTGCGACTCCTTGTTCTGGAGATCGCGCGCGGTCACGTCGTTCATGCACGTGAGCCCGAAGATGTAATCCCACGCTCGAGCCTGGGATACCCGGTGCGCACGGCGTCCGATGACGATGGCAAGCTCGCCTTCATAATCCACGCGACCGACACCGGGCGGGAGCCTGATCGGAGCGCCGGGGTCAATCACAGCGGTGGAGGGCTTGAGGAACAGCAGCGGCTCGACCGGCAACGGTTTGTGGACTTCCGCCGCATGGTTCTTGTAGTTCAGGCCAACGCAGATGATCTTCGAGGGCCGGACCGGCGTGAGGAGTGTCACCGCGCCAAGCCCGCCTTGAACCGGCGCGGCGAGCGAATAGCCGCCAAACACATCCCCCGCCGCCAGCGATACCCGGCGAAGTTCACCCGCGCGCTCAACGGCGACAAAGCGCTCGCCGTCCTGACTGACGTGAAAGAGACGATCCATTGCGGACATTCTAGCTGAAAGCCGACACTTGAAAGTTGAAAGGCATGTCTTTCAGCTCTCAGCTTTCAGCGAGCCGCTGCGTCCACCCGACCCGACGCAGGGCTGACATTGCCAGATTTGTCAATCGCCTGCACGGCGTAGAAGTACCGGACGCCGGCTGGCACCACGTCTCTGAAAGTCGTCTCCGCAATGGGCGCTGACGTCATAGGTGCAAGAGGACTATCCGATGCCGGACCACGAAGAATGACATACCCCGACAGGTCCTTCTCGGCATTGGCGTCCCAGGTCAGATTGATGGCCGCTTCGGAAGCCACCGCAGTGAGGCCGGTTGGTGCCACCGGGGCGAACCTGTCGGTGAATCTCACACATGCGGACGGACTCGCGCCGCTCTCGGCCGACAGACCATCGCGAACTTCCACGGACCGGACCACGTAGCACCTGTCCGCGCCCCACTCAATCTGCGTATCGACGAATCGTGCGTCCGTGACTGGCATGCCGGTCAGCCCGCGTCTCCGCGCTCTTGCCGGCAACCAGGGACGTCGTGATTTCGTAGACGTGGTAGGCCATGGCAGGATGCACTCCTTGCGCTGAGGGCGACGGGGCCACTGGCGTCCATGTCACTGTCACGCCTTTCTCGTCGTAGCTGACCTCCGGCTGTGCTGGCACGGCAGGCGGCGCGCCAAGCGTCACGGCCACGCGCCTCGAGACCACCCCTTTCCGCCCGCGCGTGCTGATCCCCACGCCGACATAGGAGCGGACGGGCGGCTCGCCGGATGCCGACGCCGCAGACGCGAGCGTCGACACGTCCTCGCTCACGTGCACTCGGGCCCCCTGCTCCTGTCCAGCACCAACAAGAGGGTCGAGATCATCGTCGGGCTCGTCGGGTTCAACAACTGCGTCGGGATCCCGAGGCGCCTTCACCTGGACGCTGGCGATTCGCGTGCCGAGCTTGAGGATCTGCGCGTCGGAAACGCCGGTACCGCCGGTGAACGCATAGACGTCCACGCGCTCGATATTCGCGGGGCGTGTGCCGTCGGTGTTCGTTGCTGGAACGGTGAAATTCAGTTCGGCGTTCCCGTCGCGCCGCTCGGCTGCGAAATCCGCGGGCGCGACGGGCACCCGCACGAGGGGCGGGAGGGGAGGGCCCTTCTTGCCGCAGGAAGACGCCGTGGTCACGGCCAGCAGCAGAAACGCCACTCCGGGAGCCGCGTTCACAGAATGTACCGCGACAGGTCTTCGTTCTTCACGATGTCCGCGAGCATGCGAACCACGTAGGCCTCGTCGATCAGGACGCGCTTCTCGACCAGATCGGGCCCTTCGAAGGAAATCTCGTCGAGCAGTTTCTCCATGACGGTATGGAGACGGCGAGCGCCGATGTTCTCGGTGCGTTCGTTGACGATGGTCGCGTAGTCCGCGATGCGGCGGATCGCTTCGTCCGCAAAGTCCAGTGAGATGCCTTCGGTCTCCATCAGCGCGATGTACTGCTTGACGAGCGCGCTTCGCGGTTCGGTCAGGATGCGCACGAACTCCTCCTTCCCGAGGGCTTCGAGTTCCACGCGGATCGGGAAGCGCCCCTGCAGTTCGGGAATGAGATCGGAAGGCTTGGAGACGTGAAATGCCCCAGCGGCGATAAACAGGATGTGATCCGTCCTGACCATTCCGTACTTGGTATTCACTGTCGTGCCTTCGACAATCGGGAGGATGTCGCGCTGCACACCTTCACGGCTCACGTCCGGCCCGTGGCTCCCTTCGCGTCCCGAGATCTTGTCGATCTCATCGATGAAGATAATGCCAGCCTGTTCGACGCGCTCCACCGCCGTGCGCGCCACACTGTCCATATCGATCAGTTTCTGCTCTTCCTCCTGCGCCAAATACTCCAGCGCCTCCGGTACCTTCAGCTTCCGCTTCCTGGTTCTGCCCTGGAACAGACCCGGCAGCATGTCCTTGAGGTTGATGTCCACTTCCTCGACCGATGACCCCGCGATGATCTCGACCGACGGGAACGCTTTCTCCCGGGCGTCGATCTCCACGATGCGCGCGTCGAGGCGACCGCTCCGAAGCTGCTCTCGAAACCGCTCACGCGTCTGGTGCTGATGCTCGCGCGTTGCCGCGGGATCACCGTCGGGTGCGATCGGCCGTGTGGGAGGCAGCAGGATGTCGAGGAGCCGCTCTTCCGCATTCTGCGCCGCTTTGCTCCGAACTTCCTCGATTCTCTCCTCGCGCACCATGCCCACGCCAAGTTCCACCAGGTCGCGCACCATGGACTCGACGTCGCGGCCAACGTAGCCAACTTCCGTAAACTTCGACGCCTCGACTTTCACGAACGGCGATTGGGCCAAGCGCGCCAGCCGGCGGGCGATCTCGGTCTTGCCCACACCGGTCGGCCCGATCATCAGGATGTTCTTGGGCGCGATCTCCTCAGCAAGGTCCGGCGACAGCTTCTGCCGCCGCGTACGGTTGCGCAAGGCAATCGCGACGGCACGCTTGGCCGCAGCCTGCCCGATGACGTACTTGTCGAGCTCCGCGACGATTTGTCTCGGCGTGAGGGCCTCGGTGGACGTGTGTGTCGTTTCGGGAAGATAAATGGGCACAGGAACTCTGAATCACAATTCTTCGACCGTCAGGGTCGTGTTGGTGTAGATGCAGATCTGGCCGGCAATCACCATCGATCGCTCGGCAATCGCGCGAGCATCGAGATCCGTGTTCGCGGCGAGTGCTTTCGCCGCAGCGAGTGCGTAGGGGCCTCCGGATCCGATCGCGACAATCCCGTCGTCCGGCTCGATGAGGTCGCCGGTGCCCGACAGCAGAAACGTGGCGGCCTTGTCGAGCACAATGAGCATCGCTTCGAGCCGCCGAAGGACGCGGTCACTGCGCCAGTCCTTGGCCAGTTCCACGGCGGATCGCTCGAGGTTGCCACGATACTGTTCGAGCTTTGATTCGAAACGCGCAAACAACGCGAAGGAGTCGGCCGCAGATCCGGCGAAACCCGCCAGAATACGCTCGTTGTAGAGGCGGCGGATCTTGCGCGCGCTCTGCTTGACGACCGTCGAACCAAAGGTGACCTGACCATCGCCCGCCATGACTGCGCGGTCGCGATGGCGGACCGCAAGGATCGTCGTGCTGTGAAACATGAGTTTTCTGACTCTATCGGCCGGACGATCCGGGTGTCAAGAAAACGAGACGCGCGCTGTGCTCACCCGATGACGAAGCATGCGGGTTAAGAGCGTCGGCGTCGATATTTGCGCCCGGTTTGACACGGGTTCGGCCAAGCCCGGCTGGCAACGCGATTGCTCGCTGAAAGCGCAGCGGACCGGTGAACAGTGCCACAATGGGTAGCAGTGGAGGCAGAGAGACCAGAGCCATGACACCGACATTCCAGAAGGCTAGCGGCTGGGCGTTGACGGGCGGTCTCCTCCTGGCCCTCGTTGCGTGGCCAGGTGCGGTGGCGGCTCAGCGAGCGGTGTCTCGGGGGGGCTCAGGAGGCACCGGCGGTCCTGCACCGCAAACGAGTGCGCCGTCGGCCCCGCAGGGTGCGCGTCAGCCCTCGGCCCCCAGAGACAACGGCGGCTCGAGCGGCGCACCGGTTCAACAGAGCTCCGGCGGCTCGAGCGACTCGACCCGGGGCGCGCCCCGCGCTGACTCCCGAGATGCCGGACCCTATGGTGGACGGCCTCGCAACGGCCCCGCCACGGGGACCGCGGTGGCGCGAACGTCGCCTCCGAGACATCCAGGCGGTCCGGTGAATGGGTCGTCGGTCTATTACTACCCGCTCGGCTACTACCCATGGGGTTGGGGAGGCTACGGCTTCGGAGCGTATTACGGCTACGGATTCGGCGCCTATTACGGCTTCGGCTATGGCCCGTCTTACGCAGGTGGCTATTATGGTGGTTACGATCCGTGGGGATATGGCTACGGATACCCCAGGGACTACTCCATCGGATACACAGACGACGGCGCTGTTCGGCTCAAAGTCAAACCCAGCGATGCAGCGGTCTTCGTTGACGGATACTTTGCGGGCCAGGTCGACAACTTTGATGGGACCTTCCAACGACTGCATGTTGAGCCGGGCCCGCACCGAATCGAAGTTCGCGCGGCTGGGTATCAGCCGCTCTTTTTCGACATCCGGATTCTTCCCGGTCGTACCGTGACTTACACCGGGGAGCTGAAACGAGACTGATTCGACGGCTCAGGGTGGCGTACGACGGGCGCCACCCTGCGTTCGCTTCATCCACCAGAACACCGGAATCCCCGCCGAGATAATCAGCAAGCCTGCAGCCGATGGCCCCCACGGCGTGCCCATGCGGATCGGCAGCAGCAGGTCGTTCCACGCAGCGTTGGCAACGATCGCCAGACTCGCGATCGCGAAGACCGCCGGAGCCAGGGGATAGCCCCACGCCCTGAATGGACGCGGCGCGTCGCGTTCGCGGCGCCGAAGCACGAACAGTGCGGCCACGGCAACGCCGGCGAACAGCACGACCGCAAATCCCGTGTAGTTGGTCAGCGCAGCAGCGCCACCCGACAACACGAGCACGCCGCTCCACAGGGCTTGCGCCACAATCGACACGGCGGGCGTCTGATACCGCAAATGCACGCGGGCCGCGCCCCTGAAGAACACGCCGTCGCGCGCCATCGCGTAGTACACGCGCGGGCCGGCGAAGGTCATCGCGCTGATGCTTGCAGCAATGCTCACAATCGAGACGATGCCCATCACATCGCCGGCGCGCGTCCCGAGCAGACGGTCGGCAATGGCGTCGAGCACACTGCCCCGCACCTGCGCAAGCTGGCCGACGGGCAGGACATAGAGATACAGGAGGTTCAGGAGGCCGTAGATCGCAATCACGACCCCGGTGCCCACGCCAAGGGCGATGGGAAGGTTGCGTCCGGGCTCGCGGATCTCTTCCGCGAGGTAGGCGGCGGCGTTCCAGCCCGAGTAGGTGAACATCACCGGGATGAGCGCGAGGAGCCAGGCCGCACCGCTCACAGGCCCTGCTGCCTGCTGAAAGTTGGCGACCGATCCGGTGCCGACGGTCAACCCGAGTGCGATGAAAATCAGCAGAGCCGACACTTTGAGCGACGCCAGCACGTTACCAACGAAACGGCCCGGGCCAACACCTCGAAGGTGGACCCACGCCATCAATCCAATTGCCGCGAGTGCGACGAGGGCCTGTCTCGAGACCACGAGCGGCACGTACGGCAACGGGATCGTGAACATCGGCGTGCCGTCACCAGCAGCCGGCACGAATCGGCCGACGTAGGAGGCCAACACAACGGCACTGACGGCAATCGCGCCGGAGAAACCGGCGACAAACGACGTCCACCCTGTGAGAAACCCCGCAAGCCCGCCATAGGCAGCGCCCAGATAGACGTACTCGCCGCCGGCCCTTGGACGAAGCGCGGCGAGCTCCGCGTACGCCATCGCTCCGGCGAATGCGAGAAGGCCGCCAGCAAGCCAGGTCGACAGGAACAGCCAGGGATGAGGCACCGCCGCGGCGACAAGTGGGGGCGTGAAGAGAATGCCGCCGCCGATGACGTTTGAGACGACAATCGCGGCCGCGTCGAACGGGCCCAGTCTTCGCTCGAGCGAGGAGCCGTGCTGACCGGTCACGCGGGTGGCAGGGTCATGGTGTCAGGAGCCGCCGGTCCACAGGGTAGTCGCCGACGCGCTTCCACTGTGCCGAAGCGTACTTCGCTGCCAGCTCCACCTTCGCATCAACGAACTGCGAGTGTTTGAGCATGTCCGCGCGCGGCTCCAGACCTGTGTAGCCGAGGTTTGAGCGAATCGTCCACGCCTTGGTTGTTGAGCCCGGCCCCAATCCCTCTGACTGGGTAATGATGAGGTATCCGCTGCCCCATTCGTCGGGATTGCCCAGGCGGCGAAACACCGCATTGATTTGAAGCGCGACCAGCGACTGATCGGACACGTTCTTCAGTTTGAAGGTGATCGACGGAACCAACTTGTTTTGACCGTTCACAATGCCGACGTCGGCCCACCCCGTCGTCACGTCGAACACCTGAAGGCCTTTTGAGAGGTCGACCAGCGGCCCGCAACCGACGCAGACTAGGAAGACCAAGGCTGTCAGCGGCCAGAGACGCGCACGCATGCGCCGTATTCTAGAACACTTTGATCACGATGCGTGTCCGGGCATCCTCACGAGAAATCCGTCGAGCGAGCAGGGCGATGAGGTCTTCTCCACGCACACTGATCTGGATGGTGGGAGATTCGGTATCGGCCGGGCTCAGTCGCGGCGACCCGCCTCGACCTCGCGCAGCGACGGTCAGCCACTCCACCGGCTCGAGGTGAAGACCATTGCTGTGATCGAGGATGGCCTCGATGAGCGCTTCGATGACCTCCGCTCGGTACACCCCTTGCGGATCGTTCACCACGGGATCGGATGAAGCCGCCTGAGCCGTGTTGACGAGAGTGGACGCCGCTGACCCGGCGAGGGTCTGCGGGGCCACACGCGCGGCGTTTCCAAGGGCGGGCGTGCTCGGCGCCAGCTGCATCTCAATCCGCTGAAGCGCCTGCCGCTCGTTGGCGCTGCCGCTGGACTCGATGAGCGTACGAATCGACCGGAACGCGCTGTCGAGACCCAGATCGTTGCGATCGAGGGTCCGGACGATCCAGGGAAGCGTCCCCTCCAGATCGGGCATGTCGATATCGAAGAACACTCCGTATCCGTCCAGGCGGAAACCCCGTGCACGCACGTCGTCGCTGAGGAGCATGTCGGCGGGCATGACCGCTCGCAGGCGATCGCGCGTGATCTTGGCGCCGTGCTCGGCGGCCCGCTGAAGAATCCCTTCCATCAGACCGATCTGATAGCGCGGATCCCGAAGCGCTGACGCCATGGACTGAGATGTCCCCTGAGGAGGGCGTGTCTGCGCAATCGCCGACCCCGCGGTTCCCCACAACACTCCGCTCGCGATGAATGCAGCGATCGTCTTCATGGCCCCCTCTACTGCCTTTGCTGAAACCGCGTCAACAACGTTCGATACATCTCGGTCTGCCGCCGCACCTCCTGCCCGGTCGCGCTCGAGAGCAGGCCCAGGTTGCGATCCATTCTCTCGAAATCGGCTTGGCGCTGTGCGCTCAGGTCTCTGGACAAGGTGGCCATGCGCAATGCAAGTTCAGTCTCCTGTTTGCGCTCGCTGTCCGCGAGGAGGGCACGAACCTGGCGGTCCAGGGCCGGAGTCGCGGCACGGGCCTCGGCGATCTCGTCGCGTAACTGACGCTCGATCGCCGCCAGATCCGCCTTCGACGCAAGCGGCTCCGACGCTGCCGTCAGGATTGGTTCCTGCCGGGCCGGTGCTGGCACGCTGGCCGCGACGCGGCGCCAGCCCGTGCGGATCGAGAACCCCTCCGCGCTGTGCTTGATATCGAGGTTCGCAGCACCTGCTGACACGCCGATGAAGAGGAGTGCCGCAGCCACCTGCATCCACATTGGCAGTTCGTGCATGGCGGCCAAAAAACGTGGCCGGCGGGTGAAGGCAAGCGCGCCGATTGACGCGTGTGGGTTGGTGTGCTCAGGCGGCACCCATTCCGCCAGTCGAGCCCGCACGCCGCCCAGCCCCGCCAGTTCCCGACGACACGTGCTGCAGTTCGCGACGTGCGACTCGAAAACGGTCCGAGCTGGCGGGGCCATGTCGTCATAAAGGTAGGCGATCAGCGTTTCTTCGCGATTGCCCGGATACGTACACAGTGCTTCACCCATGACCTGTCCTCTCGATTTCAACGTGCCATGTCGCCGTTCTTCGCCAACTCCCGCCGAACAACGGTTAGGCCCTGATACAAACGTGTTTTCACCGTACTCAACGGACATCCGACGAGGTCCGCGATTTCCTGAAACGTCAAGCCGTGATATTCCTTCAAAATGATGGCCGTTCGCTGCTCTTCCGGCAGGGCGGCCATGGCGACCTCGACGGCGCGCATGAGGTCGCGCCTCGCGACCATATGCTCGATGGATTCTGTCGGCTCGGCCGCCGCCGCAAGTTCCATCAGATCGACGTTCTCCGGCGGCTGTTGCACGGGCGCGCGACGTTCGCGCCGCATCCAGTCTCGGCAAAGGTTGAGTGCAATACGATAGAGCCACGAGGAGAACTTGGCTTGTCCGCGGAAGCCTGGCAGGGCCCGGAATGCGCGCAGGAACGTTTCCTGACACACGTCCCGCGCATCCTCTTCGCGCCCGATCGTGCGGTACGCCAAGGCATAGATTGGCCGTTCCCATCGGAGGATGAGCTGATTGAAGCTCTCGGCATCGCCGCGGATCGATCGCGCGACGAGCTCTTCATCCGTCCACGTCATGCGGAGCGCGGAGGGCCCTCTCTTCTCATTGGTTAGACGTGTTTCGCCGTCGAACAGCCGGTGCCGGGATTTGGGACCCTGGCCTGCGTCGTATGTATTACTGTAAGCCTTTTCTGCTGTTTCGGTTACCGCCGAGTCTGGCCCGGAGCAGGCAGTTGGCTGACCCCAGCCGTTCGCGTTACAATTTGCTACACTCCGCACTCCTATAGCAGCTGATGCCCCGTGACACACGATCTCGGCGCCTGACGCGCGCGACCGCCGGTGCGACCGCGCGGGGCCGGGAGGCTGGCCCGACGACCACGATCCCGCCGCTCATCTCCCTCCTCGCGCACACGCCGAAACTCAATGACCTTCTGCCCCATCTCCATCAGCACGCGTTGGAGGGGACCGGGGGCACCTGCTCGCTGCTCTTCGAATTCAACCCCCGCAACGGGGTCCTCCAGGCCACGTCCGGCTTCGGACTCGACGAACTGTCCGCCGAACCATGGATTCCCGGTCCCGACGAGCATGCGCTCGTGAACAATGCGTTCTCGCGTCGCACACCGACGTTCGTTGGCGATCTCGACCGGCAGATGCCCGATCTGGCGGGAAGGCTGGGCGCGCGCGCTGCGCTGCTGATGCCGCTCGCACAGGGGACAACGCGCTTTGGCCTGCTGGCGATTGGATTTCCGGCGACGATGCCGTCCGGCACCCCGGAACGGTCAGGGGACGATGCGGTTGAGGTGGCTGATGCGTTTGTGGCCACACTCGAGATCTTTCGGCTTCGCCAGAAGGACGAACTCCACGGCGACCTCCACGAACTCCTGGACGAATTCAACGGCAGCCTGTCGGCGACGCTCAATTTGTCGGCCGGACTCGAGGGGTTCTGCCACGGTGCCAAGCGCCTGTTCGGCGCCGATCACGCCTCGGCATGGATTCACGATCGGCGAGGGCGCCACCTTGTGCTGCAGGCCTCCTCAGACCCCGAGTACGTGCTTCGGGGTGCCCGCGTGAGCGTGGATGATCCGCTCGCGCCCGCTGCGGCGGCCATGCGACGCGTGCGCGCTGAAATCGCGCCAAGCGCCGGGGGGCTCCCCACCAGCATCGTCACAGTTCCCCTCCGCGGCTGCCGTCGCGCGCTCGGCACGCTCGTCTTCGAGGGCGTCCGGGTCGAGACCGGAGGGGAACTCGACTTGCTCGATCGGGCCGACGAACTGGGGCGCCAGCTGTCCAGTGCGGTTGAGAATATGCAGCTCCTCGACGACGTGCGGCAGGCGCACCGGGATCTGCAGAATGCGTTCGACTCCATCTCGCATCTGGTCGTCGTCTCCGACCGCCGCGGTCACATCGTCCATGCGAACGAGGCATTCGCAAATCGCTTGAAGCAGACACGCGAGCAACTGCTCGACCGTCCGCTCGCCGACTGTATCGGCCCCGAGCTCGCGGCCTGGCTTGCGGTGCAAGAGCGGTCTCCTGTGCGACCTGATGGCCAGAATGCGGCCACGTACGAGACGGTCGATCCGGTGCTGAACGGCCCCTTCATGGTGACCGCCACGGATCTGCTGGATCAGGATCGACAACGCGTCGGTTCGGTCCTCGTTGCCAGGGACATGACGCCGGAGGCCAATCTGGAAGCCGAGCGTGAGGAGCTCCGTCACCGGCTGACGCAGTCTGAAAAACTCGCAGCCCTGGGCCAGTTCGTTGCCGGCATTGCGCACGAGCTGAACAATCCGCTCCAGGGCGTGCTCGGACACCTTGAACTGCTGCGGGCGACCGGCGCGTTCCCCCGACAGCTCCGGCGTGAAGTGCAGACCATTTACCGGGAGGCGGATCGCGCCGCGAAGATCGTCCGGAACCTCCTCGTGTTCGCGGGCTCGCGCCGACTCGTGCGCCGTGCGGTCAGCCTGAACGGGCTCCTGCAAAAAGTCGTAGCCCTCCGCTTGGCATCTTGCCGAGCGCTCGACATCGAAGTCGTGCGACACTATGACGAAAAGCTGCCCCGCGTGCAGAGCGATCCGCTCTTGCTGCATCAGGTATTTCTCAACATCATGATGAACGCGGAGCAGGCGATTGCTGCCTCGGGCCGTCCGGGGCACATCGAGATTTCGACCCGCGTTGTCGACGACCGCGTCGTGGGCAGCGTGCGGGACACCGGGGACGGCATTCCTCCCGATGCGCTCAGTAGAATTTTCGAGCCGTTCTACACGACCAAAGATGTCGGCAAGGGTACCGGTCTGGGACTGGCTATCGCGTACGGGATCGTCCAGGAGCACGGTGGCCATATCGCCGCGGCGAATCATCCGGAGGGCGGTGCGATCTTCACGGTCGAATTGCCGGCTCACCGGCGACGGGACCTGAAGGCATGATTGACGAAATGTTTCTGACGACCGAGGAAGTGCTCGAGTACCTCCAGGTCAACCTGCGTACCGTTTACCGCCTGATCAAGGCCGGCAAGATTCCCGCGGTCCGAGTCGGGCGACAGTGGCGATTCCGCAAACGCGACATTGACGCCTGGCTTGACAGCCAGCGCCCCCGTGGCAGTGCACGCTCGGCGGCAGCCCAACAGACTCCTCCGGCGCGCCCTGCGCCCGGCACCACCCGTCCCCGCGTACTCGTCGTCGACGACGAAGCAAGTATTCGCGACCTGCTGGCCAAGACGCTGGCGCTCGCGGAGTACGACGTGGATGTCGCTCCTGATGGTCGCTCCGCACTCGAGCGGATAAAGATGTACACCTACGATCTGTTGATTGTGGACCTTAAGATGCCTGGCATAGACGGCCTGGCGGTCATCAGGGAGGCGAAACGCTACAAAGCCGATCTGCCGGTCATTATCATCACCGGATTCTCGACCGAGGCGAGCGCCATTGAAGCGGTCAATCTCGGCGTTGCCGGCTACCTCACGAAGCCATTCCGCGTTCCGCAGGTGCTCGCCGCCGCCGCCAAGGCTCTCGGTGAGTAGGCCCGACCTTCAGGTCGGGCGTTCCTGTTCATGATTCAGCTCTCGGGCCTCACCAAGATCTTCGGCGATCGCGTGCTGCTGGACCACGTGACGTGGCAGATCACAGATCGGGAGCGCGTCGGGCTGTGTGGTCCGAACGGCGCTGGCAAGACCACACTGCTCCGCTTGATGGCGGGGCTCGAAGAGCCCGATTCCGGCGCCGTCCTGAAGCCAGCGGCGCTCACCGTCGGGTACCTGCCACAGGACGGCCTGTCACACGCCGGCCGCAGTGTGTTCGAAGAGGCGAGCAGCGCCTTCGCCGATCTGTTGTCCATGAAGGGAGAAATGCACGCGCTCGAGGATCGACTCGGAGACCGATCGATTCCCGATGCGGAACACGAGCAGATGCTGGCCCGCTACAGCGACCTGCAGGATCGCTTCCGCATTGGCGACGGGTACACCATCGATCTGAGGACTGCGACCGTCCTTCAAGGCCTGGGGTTCAAGCCGACCGACTTCGAACGCCGAACCGAGACATTTTCCGGGGGCTGGCAGATGCGGCTCGCGCTCGCCAAGCTCCTGCTCACGCAACCACACCTGCTCCTGCTCGACGAACCGACCAACCACCTCGACCTCGAGGCGCGCAACTGGCTGGAGGAGTACCTCAACGCGTACGCGCACGCCGTCATCCTCGTGTCGCACGATCGCTTCTTTCTCGACGCCGTCGTCACGCGCATCGCTGATCTCACGCTGCGTACGCTGACGGACTATGTCGGCAACTACAGCGCCTACCTCGTCGCACACGAGGCGCGTATCGAACTGCTACGCAAGGCGAAACGCGAGCAGGACGAGGAAGTGGCGCGCATCAAGATGTTCATCGACCGTTTCCGCTATCAGGCCACGAAGGCCTCGCAGGTGCAGAGCCGCATCAAGATGCTCGAGAAGGTGGTGCCCATCGAGGTTCCGCCGGAGCGAAAGAAGATTCATTTCAACTTCCCTCCGTGCCCGAAGAGCGGCCGCACGGTCCTCGAGATCAAGCACGCGCGAAAGGCCTATGGTGATCTGGTGGTCTTCGAGAATCTCGATCTCCATATCGAGCGCGGTGACCGCATTGCGCTCGTCGGCCCCAACGGCGCGGGCAAATCCACGCTGATGCGTATGCTCTCTGGCGAAGAACCGCCCGACGCTGGCGAACGGGCCGAAGGCCACAACGTCGTCATGCAGTATTTCGCTCAGGACGAGGCCACGCGCATGGATCCGGCGCCGACCGTGTACGAAACGCTCGCGTCAGGATCGCCGAACAACATGATCCCGGCGATTCGCAACATCCTTGGCGGATTCCTGTTCTCCGGAGACGATATTTACAAACGCGTTCGCGTGCTGTCGGGCGGAGAGCGCACACGCCTGGCCGTCGCACGCATGCTGTTGCGGCCGTCGAACACATTGCTGCTCGACGAGCCGACGAACCATCTGGACTTGGACTCCAAGGACGTGCTGCTCGACGCGCTCATCGAGTACGGGGGCACGCTCATCTTCGTGTCCCACGATCGGTACTTCGTCGAGCGCCTGGCGACAAAGATCATCGAAGTCGGTTCGAAACGCGCCCTGGTGTACCCGGGAACCTACAAGGAGTTCCTCTGGCACAAGGAACATCCCCAGGATCGGCCGCCGCCACCGCCTCCGGTGCAACACAGAGCAACCGGCGCGTCGGGCCGAGGCAAGCCCACCACGTCGCCGGCTCCGCCTCCGACCCGGGAGCAGAAAAGACAAATCGACGCGGAAGCCCGCCGGAAATCGCGTGCCGCGCACGTGCGGCGCGCGGAAATCGACGCGCTCGAAGGGCGCATCGCCGACGCCGAGAGTGCCGTCCGCGATCTCGAAACCACAATGTCCGAGCCTGGCTTCTATGACAACCGGGCGGCCGCTCAGCCGATCATCGACCGCCATCAAGCGCTGATGTGGGAGATCGGAGACCTCATGCACCAATGGGAAGGCCTGCAAACGGACGCCGACCTCAAGTCTCCCACCGACATCTGACAGTTCCGTCATCGAATTACACTTTTGGTACACTATGTGGTACTGCCCTGGGCTAAGCGACTGGTTTTAGGCGGTTTTTGTGACGACCCGGCTCTTCCGGACGGGCACACGCTTTGCCCCTCGATAGTAACTGATGGACATGCCCGCCATGCCTAGACGCCCGGACGTGCGTGCTCCTCGCCGGCCACGGCCTTCCGGCACACCTGTGGCGGATGCCCCCGCTCAGGGTGCCGGCCCGGACGACAGGTTTTTCCGGCACATCGTCAGCAGCATGCGGAACGGCGTGATTGCCGTCCACCGCAACGGCGCGCTTGCGCTGATGAATGACGAGGCCTATCGAATTTTTTCCATCGCCAGGCAGTCTCACGATGTCGGCCGACCGTTTGCCGAGTTGTTCCGCGACCGGCCCGACGTGCTGCGGGTCCTGTCCGGTGCCTTCGAATTGACGACGCTACCGAACAGGGCGGAGTTGCGGTTGAAGGACATCGACCGCGTGATCGGCTATACGCTCTCGCTGGTCAAAGACGACGACGACCGGCCAATCGGTGCCGTGATGTTCTTCAAGGACCTCACGCAGGTCGAGCAGCAGGAGGAGCGCGAACGGCTCCGTGATCGACTGGCCTCGCTCGGGGAAATGGCGGCCGGCATTGCCCACGAACTCAAGAATCCGCTGGCCGGTATCGAGGTCATGGCCGGCCTCCTGCGACGTCAGGTCTCGGAGTCGCCCGACGCGCTCTCGTTGCTGGCCGACATCATCAGCGAAGCCAAGCTGGCCAACGCCATCGTGGTCGAGATGCTCGAGTTCGTCAGACCGCTCCGCCTGCAGGTGGAGCGTACGGAAATAGCCGCCGTCCTGCATCAGGCGTTGACGCTGGCCGAGAGCAAGGTCGCGCGAGGCGAGATTTCCGTCCGTCTCGATGTGATGCCAGATCTGCCGCCGATCGACGGCGACGAGCATCAGCTCTGTCAGGTCTTCACCAACCTTCTGACCAATGCGTTCGAGGCGCTCGAGGGGCGCGGTCATGTCGAGATCAGGGCGGCGGTCGAAACCATGGAACGGGATCCGGCATTCGCCGGCGAAACCGCGCCGCCTCTCGACGTCCTCATGGTCGACGTCACAGACAACGGTCCGGGTATCCCACCTGAGCTGAACGACAAGATCTTCGATCCGTTCTTCACAACGAAGGTGCAGGGCTCAGGACTCGGATTACCCATCGTGCGAAAGATCGTCGATGCGCACGACGGCCGCATCGATCTGAACAGCGCTCAAGGGATGGGCACGCATTTCCGCGTCACGCTGCCAGTCTCGAGCGCGTCGAGTTGGTTCAACAGGGTGGGCGGGACGACGACGAAAGGCAACGAGGCTTATGGGCCGCATTCTCATCGCTGACGATCACGACGCACTTCGCCGCGGCCTTGTCCGCGGGCTGAGCGAGGCAGGACACGAAGTTGAAGAAGCCTCGAATGGCAACGCCGCCATCGAGCGTCTGCACGACAGTTACTTCGACGTCGTCCTGAGCGACCTCAAGATGGGTGGCAGCGACGGACTCGACGTGTTGCGGACCACGCGCGCCATGCACCCGACGACGGCGGTCATTTTGATGACGGCGTTCGGATCGGTCAACACGGCTGTGGAGGCCATGAAGATTGGTGCCTTCGACTACGTGCAGAAGCCGTTTGAAATCGAAGAGATGGAGGTCAAGATCGAGAAGGCGCTCGAAATGCGGCGCCTGAAGCACGAGCTCGAGTACCTCCGCGGCACACAACAGGACATCTACGACTTCGACCGCATCGTGGGGTCGAGTACCGCGCTGCAGAAGGTGCTCGACATCGTGAGAAAGGTGGCAAAGAGCAACACGACCGTACTGATCCGGGGCGAAACCGGCACGGGCAAGGAGCTGATTGCCGGTGCGACGCATCACAATTCGCTGAGGTCCGCACGTAACTTCGTCAAGGTGAACTGCGCGGCCCTGCAGGAAAACCTCCTCGAGTCGGAACTGTTCGGTCACGAGAAGGGCGCGTTCACGGGCGCGGACAAGCAGCGAATCGGGCGTTTCGAACAGGCCGACGGCGGGACGCTCTTTCTCGACGAAATCGGGGACATGAGTCCGAGCACCCAGGCGAAGATTCTGCGCGTGCTGCAGGAGCACGAGTTCGAGCGGCTCGGCGGGACGCGTACGTTGCGTGTGGACGTGCGGCTCATCGCGGCAACCAACCGCGACCTGTCGGCCATGGTCCAGGCCGGCGAGTTCCGCGAGGACCTGTACTATCGGTTGAACGTCGTGTCGATCGAAATGCCTCCGCTGCGGGAACGAAAGGACGACATCGTGCCGCTGGCCACGTCGTTTATTCGAAAGTTCGCGGGCGAGCTCAAGAAGAAGATCGAAGGACTCGACCCCGATGCGCAGAAGCTGCTGATGCGCTACAACTGGCCGGGCAACATTCGCGAACTCGAAAATGCCATCGAACGGGCGATGCTGCTCGCTGAGGGACGCGCGATTTCAGCGGACGATCTCCGACTCGGTGACACGCAGAGCGTGGGTACGGGACGCGACCAAACGCCGCTCGTCAAGATTCCTCCAACCGGCATTCCCCTGGAGGACATCGAGCGCCATGCCCTGATCGAGGCGCTCAAAATGTCCAACTGGGTGCAAAAGGACGCTGCAGAGCTGCTGGCGATCAGCCCCCGGGTGATGAACTACAAGATCAAGACGCTCGGGATCGAGTTTCCGCGCGGGCGTCGAGCCGCGATTGCGCCACCGATCGCCGCCGCCTCATAGCGTCACGAGCCCTCTCCGCCTCCTCGCTTGTGGGACACACCGACGCCTTCCGCGGCGCGCGGATGCGACTGTCGGTACACCTCGAGCAGTTGCGTCGCGTTCACGTGCGTGTAACGCTGGGTCGTGCTCAGGCGTGCATGGCCGAGCAGTTCTTGAATGGCGCGAAGGTCGGCCCCACGCTGCAAGAGGTGCGTCGCGAAGGAGTGCCGCAGGGCGTGGGGACTGACGCCCAGCCGAGAGCTCCACGCCGCCATGTGCCGACGCACGAGACGGTCGATACTCCGCACGGTCAGTCGGCCCCCTCGATAGTTGACGAAGATCGGATCGCGGCCTCTCGCGGATCCTCTGGCGTTGACCGAACGACGTGCGTCCCGCGCGGATCCTCCCGAACCACCCTGAACCAGGCGCGCGCGATCCTTCAAGTAGGCCCTGAGCGTGGACGCCGCGCTGGTGTTGAACGGAATGAGACGCTGCTTCCCTCCCTTACCGAGCACACGGACCATCCGCGCGCTCAGGTTCACGTCTTCAAGATCGAGGCCCACAAGCTCGCTGCGCCGGAGCCCCGACGCATAGAACAGCTCGAGAATGGCACGATCCCGTCGCCCCAGTGGATCGTCCCCGCACGGCGCCTCCAGCAGTTGTCGCATTTCGCCTTCCGAGAGGTGCGTTGGCATGCGCACTTCGCGTTTCGGTGTGGCAATGAGGGCCCCCGGATCATCGTCGATCCGCTCCTCCCTGCGGAGATAGCGCAGAAAGGCGCGCACCGACGCCAGCTTGCGGGCAGCAGTGGCGCGAGATTGTCCGCGAGCGTGGAGCGCTGCGAGAAAGCTTCGAATGGCCCCACGGTCCAGCGCTGCAGGCGCGAGGCTGTGCGCCGTCACCCCCGCCAGGTCGGCCACATGCGCGACAAACTGCGTGAGATCGCTGCGGTAGGCGCTCACCGTGTGAGCGGAGACGTTGCGATTCAGCTGAAGATACTGGAGGAAATCCTTGAGGCAATCCATTCGTCGAGATCCTTTAGCGCGCGCTCGGACAGAGCCAACTTCCGCTCCGCCTTGCCGCGTACCGCGGTCGCCAGCGGCGGCAGGATGCCGAACGTGATGTTCGAAGGCTCGTAGTGCGCGGGGTCAGCATGTGAGGCGTAGTACGCCAACGCTCCGATCGCCGACGTCCGAGGGCAACGCAACGTCGGTTCGCCGAGCACCAATCGAGCCGCGTTGAGTCCCGCGAGCAGGCCTGATGCCGCCGACTCGACGTACCCCTCGACGCCCGACATCTGTCCAGCGAAAAACAGCGTGGGTCTCGCCCGAACCTGCCACGTCTCGGCGAGCACAGTTGGTCCGTTCACGTAGGTATTGCGATGCACCATGCCGAACCGGACGAACTCGGCGTGCTCGAGGCCGGGAATCAGACGGAGCACACGCGCCTGCTCACCCCACTTGAGCTGGGTCTGGAATCCCACGAGGCTGTAGTGATCGCCGGCAAGGTTGTCCTGGCGGAGCTGAACCGCCGCGTACGGTTCACGTCCGGATCGCGGGTCCGTCAGGCCCACGGGTTTCATCGGCCCGAATCGCAGCGTGTCCACTCCTCGATGTGCCATCACCTCGACGGGCAGACAACCCTCGAAGAACTTTTCCTTGTCGAAATCGTGAACGGTCGCCGATTCGGCGTGTACCAGCGCATCATAGAAACCCTCGTACTCTTCCCGCGAGAGCGGGCAGTTCAGGTAGTCGCCCTCTCCATCATCGACGCCGCATGCGGGTCCGCTGAGCGGTCTCAGGCTTCGATTCCACCGTGACTGCCGAAACACTTTGTTCAGGTCTATGGTGTCGGCGAGCACGATGGGGCTGATGGCATCGTAGAAATACAAGTGTTGGCTGCCAACCAGCCGCGCGAGATCCTCGGAAAGCGCCTGAGAGGTCAGCGGTCCAGTCGCAACAATGACGGGACTCTGCTCGGTCGACTCGGGGATCGTGGTCACTTCTTGGCGAACGACCTCAATCGCGGGGTGGGCCCGGATTGTAGCAGTGACGATCTCAGCGAAGCGCTCGCGATCAACGGCCAGCGCCGCGCCGGCCGGAACGCGGCAGGCCTCGGCCGCTCGAATGATGAGCGAACCGAGACGCCGCATTTCCTCCTTGAGCAAGCCGACCGCGTTGTCGAGCTTGTCGCCCCGGAACGAATTGCTGCAAACGAGTTCTGCGAGGCGATCGGTCTTGTGCACCGGCGTCGGCCGGCCCGGGCGCATTTCGTACAGCCTGACTGGCACGCCACGCGAGACGACCTGCCAGGCAGCCTCCGAACCGGCGAGCCCGCCCCCGATGATTCGAACCACTGTTATGCCGCGGTGTCAGGAAGGGCTTCGGCCCGCGAGTAATCACAGTCTTCGTTGCTGCACAGAATCCGTCGGCCGAGTTTCTTCGTCGTCTTCTCGACCAGGTACGGCGCCTCGCACTTCGGGCACTTCTCGACCACCGGGCGGTTCCACAGAACGAAGTCGCAATCCGGATAGTTGGAGCAGCCAAAGAACACTTTGCCCCGCCGCGATTTACGCTCGATGACCTCGCCCCCCTTGTCGGCGTCTTTCGGACACGAGAGCCCCGTGGTCTTGTGTTTGACGTACTTGCATTCCGGGTACTTGGTGCAGGCCGTGAACTCGCCGAACCGGCCCTGCTTGATCACAAGGTTCGACCCGCATCGCGGACATTGCTCGTCGATGATCTGATCGGGCTTCGCCGCGCGCAGACCGCCCTGCTGCGTCGCAATGAGCTTCCGGGTGGTTTTGCACTCCGGATAGCCCGTGCAGGCCAGGAACTGCCCGAACCGCCCCCGCTTCACGGCCATCGGCTTGCCGCAATTCTCGCACGGCTCGACGTCCTCTTCGCCGCTTTCAGACTCGGGCTCCGCGCCTTCGACTTCGCGTGTATTCGTACACTCCGGGTACGCGCTGCACGCGATGAAGGGGCCAAACTTCCCGACCCGCTTCAACATTGGCGAGCCGCACTTGTCACACGCCTCGCCGATATCGATCCCTTTCTTGAGATCGACCATCTCCTTGCCGGCGCGCGCCAGATCTTTCTTGAACTTCTTGTAGAACGAGCCGAGGATCTTGACGTAGTCGGTCTTGCCCTGCTCGATCTTGTCGAGATCGTCTTCAAGGCTGCGCGTGTATTCGACGTCGATGATGTCATCGAAACTCTTGACGAGCAGTTCGCTGATCATCCGGCCGAGCGGCGATGGCTTGAACTTTCCTTCGATCTTGCCGACATAGTCGCGGTCCTGCAGCACGCCGATGATCGAGGCGTAGGTGCTGGGACGCCCGATGCCGTTTTCCTCGAGTTCCTTGACGAGCGTTGCTTCCGTGAACCGCGGCGGCGGCAGGGTAAACTTCTGTTCCGGGCGCAGTTGCTTCAACTCGAGCCGATCGCCCTCGGCGAGTGGAGGCAGCACGCCCGACACCGCCTCATCCTCGTCCGCCGTAGCATCGCCTGAGGCTGGCGATTGATCTTTCTGGTCCGTGTCCCCGGGCGTCAGCCCGTACGTCGCCATCCAGCCTGGGAACTTCGGCACCGTGCCCTTGACACGGAACAGGTAGTCTGCCGATGTCACGTCCACAATCGTCTCATCGAAGGTGGCGGGCATCATCTGTGAGGCGAGGAAACGGTTCCAGATGAGCCGGTACAGCGAAAACTGATCCGGGGTGAGGTAAGGTCGCACCGTCTCTGGGTCGTATTGCATCGACGTGGGCCGGATAGCCTCGTGCGCGTCCTGAGCGTCGACCTTCGTCTTGAAGTAGTTCGCGCTCTCGGGCACATACTCCTGACCAAAAACGCTCCGGATCTGCGCGCGCGCCGCGGTCAGGGCGTCCACCGACACACGCACCGAATCGGTGCGCATATAGGTGATGAGCCCGATGGGCCCGTCGACGCCGAGTCCCGGCAACTCGATGCCTTCGTAGAGTTGCTGCGCGAGCATCATGGTCTTCTTGACCGGGAATCTGGCGGTCTGCTGAAGTTTGCTCGTGATGAACGGGGGCGGCGCGTGCCGCTTGCGTTCTTTCGTTGTCACCGACGTCACCACCCACGGTGACCGCTCGAGGTCGGCCAGGACACCATTCGACTGCTCCTCGCTGGTCACGCGAATGGCGTCGCCGTCTTTTTTGAGCAGTTTCGCTTCGAATTCCGGGGGCTGCGACCCGGCCAGGTGCGCGAAGATGTTCCAATACTCGTCGGGAACGAACTCCTCTATCTCGTGCTCACGATCGCAAATCAGCTTCAGCGCGACGGACTGCACTCGGCCTGCGCTCAGGCCGCGACGTACCTTGTCCCAGAGCAGTGGACTGATCTTGTAGCCGACCAGACGATCGAGCACGCGCCGCGCCCGCTGAGCATCGACCATCTTCGCGTCGATCTTCTTGGGATGCTTGAATGCCTCGAGAATCGCCTTCTTCGTGATCTCGTTGAACATGAGGCGGTGAATCTTCCGCTTCTTGCCGCCGAGCTCCTGCGCGAGATGCCAGCCGATCGCCTCTCCTTCTCGATCGGGGTCGGTTGCGACGTAGATGTCGGTTGCCAGCTTTGCCGCGTCCTTCAGCTCCTTGAGGACCTTCTTTCGGGAGATGATGCTTTCGTACGTTTCCTCAAAATCGTTCTCGACATCCACGCCCAGCTTGCTCTTCGGCAGGTCGCGGACGTGGCCCATCGACGCCAACACCTTGTAGTCACGCCCCAGATATTTGTTGATGGTCTTCGCCTTCGCAGGCGATTCGACCACGACGAGTGCTTTTGCCATCGACTCCTAATCCCTAATCCCTAATCCCTAACCCCTAGTCCCAACCCCTAATCCCCAGTCCCCGCCGCTCACCTGCTGATTAGACCCTAGCACGGTCTGTCAAATTCGAATGAATCGCCCGCCGCCGGCGCGCCGCACAAGCCCTCGCAGCTCCAGGTCGAGCAAACGCGGCAGAAGTCGTGCCGGCGTGAGGCCTGAACGCTGGGCGATGACGTCCAAATCGCAGGATTCACCGGCCACGACGCAGGTCAGAATGGGGTCGACGGCCAGGCTCCTGCTTTTGGACGCCTGCTGGCCATCACCACGGTTCGTCACGGCAGAACCCAGCTCCTCAAGGATATCGTCTACTGTCTCCACAATCTTTGCACCGTCGCGCAGGAGGGCATGCCCACCTCGATTGCGACCGTTCAACACGTTCCCTGGCACTGCCAGCACTTCACGCCCTTGCTCAAGTGCGCATCGAGCGGTGATGAGCGACCCGCTCTTCGCCCCAGCCTCGATGACCACCACCGCCCGCACCAACCCACTGATGACGCGGTTGCGCCGCGGAAAGAACTGGGCCTGCGGTGGCGTCCCTGGCACGAGCTCGCTGATGACGGCCCCGCAGACCATCATTTCGTTGGCGAGCGCCGAGTGTTCGGGTGGGTACAGCACGTCGGCTCCCGACCCCAACACGCCGACCGTCGTGCCTCCCACCCTGAGCGCACCCCGGTGGGCCGCCGAGTCCACACCGCGCGCCAGGCCGCTCACAACAGCAACTCCCCGCGTCGCGAGATCCCCCGCGAACCGCTCTGCGACCGACAGCGCGTAAGGGGACCCCGCTCTTGATCCGATAATGGCGACAGAAGGTTGTTCAAGAGCCGCGCGCTGTCCGCGAAGCCACAGCACCGGTGGCGGATCGATGATCGCCGCGAGTGCTGCAGGATACTGGGGATCGGTCCACGCGATTGCGTCGATCTGCCGCGCGCGCGCGCGACTGAGAGCGGTGGCCGCGCGCGACCGAATGGATGAGGCAGGCGCGGGAGGTTGGCGCGGACGCTCGGCCGTCAGCCGTTCGAGAATATCCGAGGGTGAATCGCCAGCCCGCAACGCGGCGGCAGCGTCTCGCCACCACAAGAGCGGCAGCAGCGAAAGAGCAACAAAATCAACGAGCGTGGACATGGCCGTTCCTCGGCAGGGAGGCCAGTCGCTCCTGAAACGCAGAAGGAGGTCGTCGCCGCCGCGCCTGTTCGCGCGGGGCCCGACCTCCTGAATTCATTATACGCGAGAGGCCGTCGATTGACCCAAATGCCTTGCAAGCGGCGAAGACCAGTGGCTATAGTTGAAATCATCCAACATGATTCGACGCTGTAAGGCCATTCTCGCGGTCACGGCTCTTCTGTCGGCGACGCCCGTGCACGCCGACATGCGGAGCGAAGCGAAAGCCTGGGTGGCCTTCGGGATCGACGTCGCGCAGCGCGGCTTGTGGCGCGAAGCCATTTATCGATGGGAAAAAGCGACGGAGCTGGATCCGACATACGCATCCGCCTTCAACAACCTCGCGGTCGGATACGAGCACGAGGGCCAGATGGAGAAAGCTCGTCACGCTTACGAACAGGCGGTCGCGCTCGCTCCGAAGGATCAGCAGATCCGCCAGAACTTTGAACTGTTCAAGGAAGTCAATGACCGCGCGAACGCCGCGACAGAAACACCGTAGTCTCCTGCTCGGCGGCGTTGCCGTGCTCTGCGCTGGCGGCGCGCTCGCGTGCGCCCCTGGCTACGTTGAGATTCCTGTTGAGACCCCGCTCCAACCCAAACTCGATGTCTCGGCGTTTCAGCGTGTGCTCGTCGCGGGATTCGTCGCCGGTGGCACCGAAGATGTCGATGCGAACCAGGAGACGGTCCGTCTCCTGCGGAGCCAACTTCGGAGCAAATCTCGTCTCCGGGTCATTGACGCCGACGTCCTGCCGCTCGCCGAGATCGCCCAGAATCAGAGCCGGATCGCGTCCGACTCCGAGCTGCCGGCCGCGGGTGTGAGTGGGAGCCCGGTGGCAAGTCAGGCCGCCGCCGGTCCGGCCCATCCCCTCCAGACCTTGCCGACGCCGATCAAGGATCAGAAGGACATCGAACCCTACGAGCGTCTGTTCGCCAACACGGCGTACTGGAAGCAGATCGGCGAGGAATATCAGAACCCGCTCATCGTCACGGGCACCGTGCTGTTCATGACACGCACGGCGTCGAATATGGTGAGCCGGCCGACCGAACGACTCGATGCGTTTGGTCAGGCGACGGTGACTCAGGAGCGCATCTTCATGGACCGCAAGGGCTACGTCCTCCGTCCTAAGTTCATCTTCATCGATGGTCGGACGGGCGTGACGCTCCACTCAGAGACTCACCGTGAAGAAGTGTCCTACAGCGCCCAGCAGAACATGCCTCCGCTTTCCTCGTATTTCGAACTCATGGATCGCCTCGTCCCGGACTTCCTCACCGCCCTCAGTACCCAGAAGGTCAGAGGAATCAGAGTCCTGTTGAAGTAGAAACGCAGTCGGTAGTACACTGTTCGTTTTGGGCAGGTGCCAATCATGTACGCAGTCGTTCAGACGGGTGGACGCCAAGTGAGGGTGACCCCCGGCGGATTTGTCATTCTCGATGGCTCGACAGGTGAACCCGGCGCCACGCTGACACTCGACCAAGTGCTGCTCGTCGAAAAGGACGGCGGCGAAGTGCTGGCGGGCTCTCCTTTTGTGGCTAATGCCCGCGTCTCCGGGATTGTAGATGGCGAGGCACGCGGTCCGAAGATTCGTGTATTCAAGAAGAAGCGACGCAAGGGGATGCGCCGGACAAAGGGTTATCGCGCGACGTATACGCGCGTGCGAATCACGGACATCCTCCTCTAGGGGGCCGGACGCCTCCGGCGACCAGCAGCACGTAGCATCGACGGGAATCAGTTATGGCTCATAAGAAAGGTCAAGGCAGCTCGCGCAACGGCCGCGACTCGAATTCGCAGCGGCTCGGCGTGAAAGCCCATGACGGCAATCTCGTCACGGGCGGCACAATCATCGTCCGCCAGCGTGGACGCCGCTTCCGCCCGGGCCTGAACGCCGGCCTGGGCAAGGACGACACGATCTTCGCGAAGACGGCTGGCCGCGTCCGATTCGAGGACCACGGCACGCACGGCCGCCTCATCAGCATTCTCCCCATCGAGTAGCATGAATTTGGTAATTGGATAGTCTGGTCGTAATCGGGTAATTCAATTACCGCATTACAGGATTGCCCAGTTACCAGATTTGCCATGTTCGTCGACGAAGTCGATATTCACGTCGCGGCCGGCCATGGCGGACGCGGGTGCCTTGCCTTCCGGCGCGAAAAACGCGTGCCCCGCGGGGGGCCAAGCGGCGGCGATGGCGGGCGCGGCGGTTCCATCTACATCGTCGCCAGCGAACACACGAACACCCTCATCCACTACCGCTTCCATCCCCTATTCACCGCCAGGCGCGGTGATCACGGTCAAGGCTCGAACCGCACCGGCCAAAGCGGCAACGACATGGAGTTGCCGGTGCCAATCGGAACGTTGGTGCACGAGAAGACAACCGACCCCGCCGGTCCACCTTATCGCCTCCTCGGCGACTTGGCTGACGCCGGTCAACGGGTGCTCGTCGCCAGAGGCGGTCGGGGTGGACTTGGCAATGCGCACTTCGCCTCGTCAACCAATCGCGCCCCGCGCAAAGTGCAGCCGGGAGAACCCGGCGAGGAGAAGGACCTTCGGCTGGAGCTCAAGTTGCTGGCGGATGTTGGACTCGTGGGCTTTCCGAACGCAGGAAAATCAACGCTTATCGCGAGAATATCCTCGGCTCGCCCGAAGATCGCCGACTATCCTTTCACCACGCTCACGCCGAACCTCGGCGTCGTGAGCATGGGCGGCGATCGCAGCTTTGTCGTAGCGGATGTGCCTGGATTGATCGAGGGAGCTCATCGCGGACTTGGCCTGGGCCACCAGTTTCTGCGCCATCTCGAACGCACGAAGGTGCTGGTGCATCTCATTGACGTGTCCGGCGCCACCGGACGCGATCCGGTCGAAGACCTGGAGGTTCTCCGCCGGGAGCTGGCGTGTTTCCGACCGGAACTGGCAGCCAAGCCGCAAATCGTCGCCGCGAACAAGATCGACGCGGAGATCGGCAGGGCGCATTCAAACGCGCTCCGATCGCGGGCGCGGGCGCTGGAACTTCCATTCTTCAGAATCTCTGCAGTCACCGGCGCAGGCGTACCTGAACTGCTCGAGTCCTGCTGGCAGCAGCTTGCCCTCAGTAAGCCCGTGAGTGTCCTGGTAAGACCGAGCTCACAGACCGTCGAACCATGAAGAGACGGATCGGCATTCTGGGCGGCACGTTCGATCCCATCCACTGCGGACATGTTGATCTGGCGCTCGCCGCCGAACGCGCGCTGCAGCTGGCGCGGCTCTTCCTCATCCCCGCCAGCGTGCCTCCACACAGGCAGCACGCGTTCGCATCGGGGTTCCATCGCTTTGCCATGGTGGCGCTGACGGTATCTGGACGGCGTGGATGGCTGGCCTCTGACCTCGAACTTCGCGCCGCTGCGGCACCGTCGTACAGCATTGCCACACTCGAACGTTTCCATGAGCGTGGGTGGGCCCCCACCGAACTCTTTTTCGTGATCGGCGCTGACGCTTTTGCGACGGTGACTACCTGGAAGGATTCCGCAGAAGTCCTCGACGCCGCACATTTCGCCGTCGTGTCCCGTCCCGGTCATTCGGTCGAGGATCTGCCCCGGCGTCTGCCACAGTTGGCGTCTCGCATGACGCGCCCGCCCATCGTCGAGGCCGCCGATACCAAGCCGTTCATTTTCTTGATCGACGCTCCAACCGCGGACGTCTCATCGTCGGCAATACGCCGCCTCCGATCCGAAGGGCGGCCGATCACCGGGCTGGTCGATCTCGGTGTCGAACAACATATTGAACAGCACGGACTTTACGCATCGAGCGTTCCCGGCCGACGTAGAAACGACGGGGCCGTCGGCACACGCGGCAGGCAGGTTGCATGGCAAACACTGAGAGAGCGAAGAGAGAAACGCGCGCCAAGGCGACGCGGCCATCGGTGGAAATTGAGCGGGCGGTTCGCGCCGCGGAAAGCAAGAAGGCCGAAGCGCTGATTGTTCTCGACCTGCGGAAGGCGGCGGGCTTCACCGACTTCTTCGTGATCTGCTCTGGAGGGAACGCGCGGCAGATTCGCGCGATTGCCGACGGCGTCATGGAAGCCCTTGCCAGCCAGGGCGTCAGGCCGGCGCACGTCGAGGGCTACGAGCGTGCCGAGTGGATTCTCCTGGACTACTTCGACTTCGTCGTGCACGTGTTCGCCCACGAAACGCGAGACTTTTACGGCCTCGAACGGCTGTGGGGCAATGCCGAGCAGGTGGACATGCGGGGAGTGTCGGGCGTACACGAGACACGGTAGCCCCGTTTTCCGGTAGTCCCACGTGAGAGCGCTCGTCGACGCTCTCCTCTCCGTACTCGTTGCTGCGCCATGCGTTGCCTGCGGCCGGACACTCGACCAGCCGACGCGGGGGCCTGTATGCCCCGACTGCTGGGCCTCGATCCTTCCACTGACTCCACCGTTCTGCGATGCCTGTGGGGATCCCCTACCTGCCTGGCGCGCCATCAGTCTCCCGCTCGCGACGTGTCCGCGTTGCCGTCGCGCGACCAGGCACGTGGATCGAGCGCGGGCAATCGGTTGCTATGAAGGGCCGTTGCGCTCGATCATTCACGCGCTGAAGTACGAGGGCCGCCGGTCGCTGGCGGTGCCGCTGGCCCACATGATGCGCGAGCGTGGCGCCGACCTTCTGACCGGGGTCGACACAGTCGTTCCCGTGCCGCTTCATCCATCACGCCAGCGCGCGCGGGGCTTCAATCAGGCCGCCGATCTGGCGAGACATCTCGGAATTCCCGTCAACCCCGCACTCCGTCGCGTGAGGGCAACGCTCTCGCAGGCGGCGCTTCCCGCGGCCCGCAGACATGGCAATGTGCGCGGGGCGTTTGTGGCGGCAGCCACCGCCAGGGCGCTTCGTCATCGCATCGTCCTGCTTGTCGACGATGTGAGCACGACGGGGGCGACACTGGAGGCGTGCGCGCGCGTCCTGAAGGAGGAAGGGATCGGCGAGGTGCGGGCCCTCACGGCCGCACGAGTCGTGTCTAGCGAAGGAGCCCTGCGACAGCGGTGAACACGTCGGCGGCGATCGCATCCCTCGGACGCTCGCCGTCGAGCTGAACCCATTGGTGCGCGGCCGCCTGTCTGAGATAGCTGTCTCGAACCCTTGCCTGGAGGGCCACGTCGCGTTCGTACCGATCGCGATCAACCGCCTTGCGCTTCACGGCGGTCTCTGGTGCGATGTCGAGCATCACTGTGAGCGCTGCGGACGGCAGGAATTTCTGCATGTCCGTCAGCCAGACGGTATCCAGATTCTGCGCTTCACCGTATGCGATGCTCGATGCCGTGTAACGGTCGCACACGAGAATCAGGCCACCTTCCAGCCAACGCAGCAGATCGGCCTTGCGCTCGTACCGGTTCGCTACGTACAGCAACTGCATCACGTCTGGGCCGTACTCCCGTTCCCCCTGCAGCGCTCGAGCAATCTCCTCACCGATCGACGTGGCGTAGTCGGGGAATGAGACGAGTCGCGCCTTGCGCCCCCCTTCCCGGAGCCGGTCCCGCAGCAGTTCCGCCTGCGTTTGTTTTCCACTCTGGTCGAGCCCCTCGAACGCAATCAGCAAGCCAGACATCACGACTCCAGTGCCAACAGATCGTCGACCGTCTGGCGCCGGCGAATCACGCGCCATTCGCTGCCTTCGACGAGCACCTCCGGCGGCAGGGGCCGGCGGTTATAGTTTGAGGCCATCACGGACCCATACGCACCGGCGTCGCGGATGGCCAGGAGGTCGCCGACCTCGAGCGTGGGGAGCACGCGATCTCGGCCCACGACGTCGCTGCTCTCGCAGACCGGGCCGACAATTTCATACTCACGCCCGGCAGTTTGCACGCGGGCGAACCGGCTCAATGCGGTGGAACGCATTGTACAAGGCCGGTCTCATCAATTCCGTCATCCCCGCATCGATGACCGCGAACTCGCTCGCCTCCGCGCGCGGCTTCAGGTCAACGACACGCGCCACGAGCGTGCCGGCGGCCGCGACGATCGAACGGCCGGGCTCAATGACAACGGGCAAGGCGGTTCCCCGGACGGCGTCGAGAATAGCCGACACGTATTGCGTCGGATCGGGGACATCGCGACCGTCGTACGAGATGCCGAGGCCGCCGCCGATGTCCAGATATTCCAGCTGATGGCCCTGCCGCCGCAGATCGCCAGCTGTCTGTGCAAGCAGGACAGCCGCGCGCTGGATCGGCTCGAGGCTTGTTATCTGCGAGCCGACGTGCGCATGGACGGCGACGAGTCTGAGCGACGGGCGCCTCGCAAGCGACTGGAACAATCGGGCGGCCTCCTCCGGCGCCACACCGAACTTGTTGACCTTCAGCCCGGTCGAGATGTGGGGATGGCTCCCGGCGTCGATGTCCGGATTGAGCCGGATGGCCACGCGGACGACCACTCCTGTTCGCTGGGCAATGGCCTCGATTCTGGAGAGTTCCCCGGCCGATTCCACATTGATCGCCTTGACACCCAGGCCGACGGCGTACTCCAACTCGTGGATCGATTTGCCCACGCCAGTAAAAACGATGTCTCCGACGCCAAACCCCGACCTGCGCGCGACGTCGATTTCCCAGAAGGAGTTCGCATCTGCCGCGCTGCCGAGGCCCCGGAGCAACCTTGCGATCGCCAGTGTGGAATTGGCTTTGAGCGCGTAGTGGATTGCGTGTGGATAGTCCCCGAACGCCTGGTCCAGCTCACGATAGCGCGCGCGGATTGCCGCGGCACTGTAGACGTAGACAGGCGTGCCCACCGCGTCCGCGATCGCGGCAAGCGGCACACTGTCACACACGAGCTCGCGGTTGACGATACGAAAGGCTGATTCACCCACCACTACGCCGCGCGCCACTGCCGAGGAATGTCGACGAGTCCCGCCCTATCACCACCACAAATGACTAGCGACTATATCACCTGCTATTATCCTGGAGTTCCCGTCCAACCCTGTGATGCCGCCGTTCGACCGGCGGTTCCGCTGGACGCCCTCGAGATGCTGATGTGCATGCGCACGAAGCTTTCGCGGAAGTAGCCGAGTGTCATTGATTTATCTCTCCACTCGCTTTCAGTGCACGTGGCCGTGGGACATCCTGGTGATGCTCTGCGACGGCCGTCTCGTCTGCGGCTGCGCCGATCCGTACGGCAAGCGCGTGCTTGGAGACGCGCGAACGACATCGGTCGAGGACGTGTGGCGAGGTCGCACCATCACCACGCTCCGAGAGGAACTGAACCGTGCTGGATCGGCCTTCTGTGGAGACTGCCCCTTGAAGCAACCGCTCGCACACGGAGTGTCGCCAGTCGTGCGGCCCCTCGACGCCGGCCGTCTGCCCTCGCGGATGTTCATCGAGTGCACGGCCGCCTGCAATATTTCCTGCTCGGAAGCCTGCTGCGCCCCGGAGACGGGCATCACGCGCACGCGCCAGGCGGGCATGCTGGATATCGACCTGTTCCGGCGCGTGATCGATGAGGTCGGCCCGACATTGTCGCGGATCGACTTCTTCAACTATGGCGAGGCGTTTCTGCACAAGCGAGCGGTGGAGATGTGCGAGTACATCAAGCGCCATTTCCCGCACATCTATCTGTACACGAGCACAAACGGTCTGGCGTTCTCCGAAGCGCAGGCGCGGCGTCTGGTGCATTCGGGCATCGATGAGGTGACCTTTTCCATCGACGGCGCCACGCAAGAGAGCTATGCACGCTACCGGCAGCGGGGTCGGTTCGACGTCGCCATTGCCAATCTCCGCGCGATGGTGGATGAAAAGCGGCAGTCCGGCCGCGATCTTCCGTTCCTGAACTGGCGCTACATCCTCTTCAGGTGGAACGACAGCGATGAAGAAATGAACCTCGCCCGCGCGCTGGCGGCGGACATCGGAGTGGATCGCCTGTGCTGGGAAATAACGGACCATCCCGAGAGCGCCTATTCACGACGCTTCGGCGGGGGAGGCGCCGAGTTTGAAGCCATCCGGCGCGAAACCTGGGATGACAGCAATCTCGGCAGCGCCATTCCTGGCGCCACGCCACGTGCCCGCATCGATGTCCGAACTCTCCTTCCCGGCGTTCCTCTGATCGCGCGCGTTGGACAGCCGCTGCGCGTGCGAACCCGGGTGCACAATCTCTCCAATCGCCCGTTCCCGGCCGATGCCACCTACGGCCGGCGGCTGGTCCGACTCGGCGCGCAACTGTGCGCCGACGACGGCACGCTCATCGAGCGCGACTTCGCCAGGGCGAGACTGCCGCGCGCACTGGCGGGCGGAGATCGGGAGAATATTGCCATCGAGCTCCCGCCGCTGCCCAAGGCCGGCCGGTACGCACTCAAGTTCGATTTGGTTTTCGAGGGCGTGGACTGGTTCGAGAAATGCGGGTCGGAGACGACGACCAAGAAATTCCGGGTCAGATAACGCGCGAAGGCGCGAACGACCTCACGAAACATGACGAAGCCGATCTGCGTGGAATGTCAGGCGAGTCGCGCAGCGGTCTTCGCGGGGAGAGGCGTGACGAGCGGCACGCCATCGGTGACCGATTCGACGAGCCGCCAGGCGTGCTCTTCTTCGAGAATCTTCGCGGCGAATTCGGTATGGAGCGCATGGCCCGCGCGGTGCGCGACGAGGTGGCCAATGACCGGCCGGCCGACAAGCGCAAGATCGCCAACAGCATCGAGAATCTTGTGCCGCACGAATTCGTCCTCGAACCGCAGCGCGTTGTTCAGCACTCCCGTTTCGCCAAGGACGATCGCGTTTTCGAGCGAACCGCCAAGCGCGAGCCCATTCTGGCGCAGCATCTCGACATCCTTGAGGAACGTGAATGTCCGCGCTGGAGCCACTTCTTCGATAAACGTTTCTTCAGTGACGCGAATCGTACGGGACTGATGACGCAGCAGCGGATGATCGTAGCTGATGCTGTAGGTCACCTTGAAGTGATCGGAGGGATACAATGCGATGCGCTTGTCACCTCGCGACATCGCAATAGGCCTCACGATCTTGAGGTACTTGCGTGGCGCGGTCAGCATCTTCACGCCAGCTTCCTGAATCAGATAGATGAACGGCGCGGCGCTGCCGTCCATAATCGGCACCTCCGGCGAGTTCAGCTCGATGAGCACGTTGTCGATGCTCATGCTGACCAACGCGGCGAGAAGGTGCTCGACCGTTTCTACTGACACTTCGTTTCGCGCCAGTCCGGTCGCCAGTTGAATGCCGGCCAGATGGGAAACGGTCGCGGGAACCTCGTGGTCGCCGAGATCTGTGCGGCGGAACCGAATGCCGAACTCAGCCGGAGCCGGCTTCAGGGAAAGCGTGACCTTATTGCCGGAATGAAGACCGATTCCGGCAACAGAAATCTGGCGACGAAGCGTGCGCTGTGCGTCCATCAACTCTCAGGCAAGTCGGACGAGCACAGCCACCCTCAGCAAACTGAATGCCCGATGTGTCAGAAGTTGACCTCTCTCTCCAAAACACCCGTGGATCAAGAAGTTAATCCGTTTTCTCGCACGACGTCGAACGAAAATGCCCGCGCAATTGTAGTCATGCCACCACACCAAAAACCGCTGGGCTGTGGCAATCCTACCACAGGACCTACACAGCCTCAGAGCGTATCGACGCTCCCGTCCTGGCTGCCAGGTCCGCAAGGAACCTGCCTGTGGCCGACGCCTCGCTCAGAGCCACCTCCTCTGGAGACCCCTGCGCGACAACCTGGCCTCCCCCGGCGCCGCCCTCAGGCCCGAGATCGATGACATGATCTGCCGACTTGATGACGTCGAGATTGTGCTCAATGACCAGGATCGTGTTCCCCTGATCGACAAGTTTATTGAGAACATCCAGGAGCTTTCTCGTGTCCTCGAAGTGCAGCCCAGTCGTCGGCTCGTCGAGGATGTAGAGCGTCCGGCCGGTCCCCCGCTTCGACAGCTCTTTGGCGAGCTTCACTCGCTGCGCCTCGCCCCCCGACAGGGTCGTCGCCGACTGACCGAGTTCGACGTAGCCCAGACCCACATCCTGCAGTGTCCGAAGCTTGCTCGCGATGGAAGGGAAGTTCTCGAGCAGCGGCAGCGCCTGATCGACCGTGAGATCGAGCACGTCCGCGATCGACCTTCCTCGGTACTTGATCTCCAGCGTCTCTCGATTGTAGCGGCGCCCCTTACACTGTTCGCATGTCACGTACACATCCGGCATGAAATGCATCTCGATGGCCATGACACCATCGCCCTGACACGCCTCGCAGCGGCCGCCCTTGACATTGAACGAGAAGCGGCCGGCCCTGAACCCACGGGCCTTCGCCTCCGGCATCATTGCGAAGAGATCGCGAATGAACGTGAAGAGCCCAGTATAGGTGGCCGGATTCGATCGCGGCGTGCGTCCGATTGGCGACTGATCGATCTCAATCACCTTGTCGATCAGTTCGACGCCGTCGATCCGATCGTGCGCGCCGGGCTCGTCGCTGGCCTTGTACAGGGTACGGGCCAGAGAGCGATACAGGATGTCGTTCACGAGTGTCGACTTTCCAGACCCGCTGACGCCGGTCACGGCCGTCAAGACGCCGAGTGGAATGGCGACGTTGATGTTCTTGAGGTTGTTCGCGCGCGCACCACGAATCGTCAACTCGCCCTTTAGGGAGGGTCGCCGACTTCTGGGCGTCGCGATATTCCTCTTCCCCGTCAGGTATGCGCCTGTCAGCGACTGCCCACCATGTCCGTCGGCGGCGCTGATCATCAAGTCGGCCGGCGTCCCCTGGAAGATGACATGGCCTCCGTGCTCACCCGCACCCGGCCCGAGATCGATCACATAGTCGGCCGTCCGAATGGTTTCCTCGTCATGCTCCACAACGATGACCGTGTTGCCCAGGTCGCGCAAGCGCGCCAGTGTCGAGAGCAACTTGCGATTGTCCCGCTGATGCAACCCGATGGAAGGCTCGTCGAGCACGTACAGCACGCCGGTCAGGTTGGCGCCAATCTGCGTGGCCAGACGGATGCGCTGGCCCTCCCCCCCAGACAAAGTGGCCGCGCTGCGCCCAACGGAGAGGTATCCGACGCCAACGTCGTTGAGAAATCGCAGGCGATCCTGAATTTCTCGAAGAATCCGCTCGGCAATGATTGCCTCCCTATCGGTGAGTTGCAGCGCGTCAAACACGGTGACGCTCTCAGCAATGGGCATATCCACGTAGTCGGCGATCGTCCGCCCCTTGACCTTCACCGACAGACTCTGGGCTTTGAGCCGCTGCCCCTTACACGAAGGACAGGGTCGAAGCGCTCGGTACGGTTCCAGTTCCGCCTGCTCAGTCCACGTACCGTTCTCATAGCGACGTCGCAAGTTCGGAAGAATACCTTCGAATTTGCCTCCCCGCCCTCCGGTGCCGGCACCAAACAGCAAGACCTCCCGCTGCTTGCGCGGGAGCTTTCCGAATGGCGTGCTGAGGTCGATGCCGAAGTCTCGACTGAGTGACTGGAGCGCCTCACGCACCAGCTTGCGATCTCCGCGCCACCAGGGCGCGACTGCTCCCTCGGCCAGCGATTTCGACTCGTCCGGCACGACGCGGTGGGGATCCATGTCCACCCTCGAACCGAGGCCCTGACACTCGACACAGGCGCCATGCGGCGAATTGAACGAGAACGCACGGGGCGTCATCTCGGGCATGCTCAGCCCGCAGTCCACGCACGCCAAGCGTCGCGAAAACAGCCGATCGGCCTCCTCGAACGAGTTGATGACCACCACGTCGTCCGCGAGATTGAGCGCCGTATCGATCGACTCGGTGAGGCGTCTCTCAACGCCGCCGCGAACGATGATGCGGTCAACCACGACCTCAATCGTGTGGTTTCTCCGTCGATCGAGTCTGATGTCGTCCTCGAGCGACCGGAACTGTCCATCGATGCGCGCCTTGGTGAATCCACGGCCGCGCAGGCCAGCCAGCTCCTTCTTGAACTCCCCTTTACGGCCACGAACAATGGGGGCGAGGACATTGATGCGCGCGTCCCGCGGGTAGAGCATCACCATGTCGACGATGCGCTCGAGCGATTGGCTCGTTATCTCCTTGCCGCAATTGGGACAGTGGGGCACGCCGATGCTCGCAAACAGCAGGCGGAGATAGTCGTAAATCTCGGTGACGGTGCCCACCGTCGAACGGGGATTCGAACCGGTCGTCTTCTGCTCGATGGAGATGGCCGGCGATAAGCCATCGATCAAGTCGACGTCCGGCTTCTCCATCTGCTCCAGGAACTGGCGAGCGTACGCCGATAACGACTCCACGTAGCGCCGCTGTCCTTCGGCGTAGATGGTGTCAAAGGCGAGCGACGACTTGCCGGAACCGGACAGCCCCGTAATCACCACGAACCGGTGCCGTGGAATATCGACGTCGATGTTCTTGAGGTTGTGAACGCGGGCGCCGCGCACCGCAATCCAATCGTGCGCCATGTGATGAGGAGGACCGTGAGCCGATCCTCGCAATCGTAGCACGGGACAGGGAGGCCGCGCAGCAAACGAGGTAACGGTATAATCCGGCGCGCATCCGCGACCTGTCCCGACTCACCCGCCTGCTGAACTCATGCTGAAGCGCCTGTTTCGGATAAAGAGCCTGGACCTGATCCTGTCTGAGGGACGAGCGCCTCAGCATCAGCTCAGGCGAACGCTGGGCGCGTTCGACGTGGTCATGCTGGGAGTGGGCGCCATCGTCGGCGCCGGCATCTTTGCGACTATCGGAACCGCTGCGGCAGGCGACGTAACGCGCCCAGGCGCCGGCCCGGCCCTCATCCTGTCCTTTGTCATCACCGCAGGCGCCTGCGGTTTCGCCGCGCTCTGCTATGCCGAGTTCGCCGCAATGGTCCCCATCTCGGGGAGCGCCTACACCTACTCGTACGCAACGCTCGGTGAACTGGCGGCCTGGATGATTGGGTGGGACCTCATTATCGAGTACGCCGTTGGCAACGTCGCGGTCGCGATCAGCTGGGGTAACTACTTCAAGACATTCGTCGCGGGGTTTGGCATCGTCGTCCCCGACTGGCTGTCGACCGACTATCGGACCGCCGCGCACATCCCGGGACTCTTCGACAGTGCGCCACACATCTTCGGCATTCCGATCGTCTTCAATATCCTCGCGATCGGAATCGTCGCGCTCGTCACCGTCGTGCTCGTCATCGGCGTTCGGGAGAGCGCATCGGTCAATACCGCAATGGTGGTGCTGAAGCTGATCGTCCTGGGGGTTTTCGTCGCAGTCGGGTGGCAGTACACAAGGGTCGAGCACTGGCACCCATTTGCGCCCAATGGCTGGGCGGGCGTGCAGGCGGGCGCGGCCATCGTCTTCTTCGCCTATATCGGGTTCGACGCCGTTTCGACGGTCGCGGAGGAAGTCCGGAATCCCCAACGCGATCTGCCCATCGGCATTGTCGGTTCCCTCATCATTTGCACGGCAATCTACGGCGTGGTGGCTCTGGTCTTTACGGGCATTATTCCGTACAACGAACTCGTCAAGAAGCTGTCGACGGAGCAGGCAGAACCGCTCACCATGGCTCTGCAGTACGCGAATATCGACCGCTGGGGCAATGTGCTCATTGGCCTTGTTGCGTTCGGGTCGATCGTGGCTCACACAGCCGTACTCCTGGTGTTCCAACTCGGCCAGCCGAGGATCTTCTTTTCCATGGCCCGTGACGGGCTGCTGCCGCCAAGCTTCGCGAGAGTGCATCCGACGTATCGAACGCCCCACGTGACGACAATCCTGACTGGCGTCGCAGTGGGCGTGTGTGCGATGTTCACCAGTATCGACGAAATGGTGGATCTCACGAACATCGGCACGCTGTTCGCGTTCATCCTCGTGTGCGTGGGAATTCTGATTCTTCGAAAACGCGACCCCGAACGGCACAGAAGTTTTAGAACGCCGTGGGTTCCCTTCGTCCCGGTCGCTGGTGTCCTGTCGTGCGGGTATCTGATGCTGGGGTTGCCCTGGGTCACGTGGATCAGGTTCGGGGTATGGCTCGCGGTCGGTCTGGTGATCTACTTCGCCTACGGCCTCCGGCGAAGCACTCTCGAGGGCCGATGACCGGCTAGGGTGTCATGTGGCGCAAGCGATAGAGGCTGTCGGCAGAGCACACGACGAGTCCGCCCTCGCGGTCGAAGGCGAGGCCAATCAGATCCGGCCCGGCAACGACAAGCTCAGGCTCCTGCCCTTCGGGAAGAACATACACACCGCTTGCTCCCGCCAGCGCTTCGACGACGAACAACGTGCCGCTCGCATCGAACCCGAGCCCTTGCGGCCGGCCAAACGCCTCACCCCGAACGGTGACCTGGCCGTCCTCGTCCACTCGATAGACCGCGTCGCGGGTGGCAAGCGTCGGGGCGGTCACATACAGCGATCCGTCGGGTCCGAGCGCCAGATGGAAGGCCGCCACGCTGGCGGGCAGGGTGGCAAAGGCGGTTGCATGCCCCCCTTGATCGACTTTGAAGACGGTGCCCGTGCGATCGCCCACGAACAGCGTGCCGTCAGACGAGAACGCGATCCCGCACGCGACACCGAGATCAGTGACAAATGGCTGCGGAGCACCGTCGGAATCGAGCCGATAGACGATGCCTTCAAAACGGCTCGAGACGTAGAGCCGTCCCATCGGGTCGATTGCCAGAGAGGTGGCGTTGATCACGCCGCGCGAGTATGCCTCCCGCGTACCATCCCTGTTGATGCGGAAAACAGAAACTGGGACCTGCTGTCCACGCCTGCCGCTGTACGTGGCATACAGGTTGCCGTCCCGATCGCATATCGGGTTGTCAACCAGATGCAGATCGGTCGCAAAAGGAATCGCCACCTCGAGGATGGCAGCATCGCTGCTTTCCCCATCGACCTGAACAGCAAAGCAACCGCTCCGTGAGAATCCTGAAGGAACGATGACATCGAGTCGGCTCGACGAGGCGTAAACCACTCGCGCCAGACGCTCACCGACACGAACCTCCGGCAGCTGGGGTCGCTCGATCGGGAAACCCTCGCCGTGGATGCTGATGCGACCGCCTTCGACCGCCTTGCGAGGCTGAATGGCGGCGATGCGGGAGTGATTCATGGTACGTTTGGGGACCGAACGCTACGTGTCGTCGAGCTCCGCGTTCCAGTAGAGATAGTCACGCCAGCTCTCCGGCGCGTTTCGCAGGCCGACGGTAATTCGAATGGCCGGCGCCGATTCGGGGCGCCTCGGCGCACGAAGCAGATGCATCCGGGCTTCGGACGGTGTGCGTCCCCCCTTTCTGCGGTTGCAGGTGACGCAGCAACTGACGATGTTTTCCCAGTCTTTTCGGCCGCCCTGGGCGACCGGCACCACGTGATCGAAGGTCAGCTCGTTGGTTGGAAACGGGTCACCGCAGTACTGGCAGCGGTGGTCATCGCGGGCATAGATGTTGGCCCGGGAAAACGGCACGTAGTCGAATCGCCGCTTGATCTTGATGTACCGAAGCAGGCGAATGACGGACGGGAGCTTGAAGCTGATGGAAACTGCCCGAATCTCTCTGTCGTACACAGAGATAACCTCGACCTTGCCCTGGCAAAAAAGGGTGACTGCTTTCTGCCAGTGGACAATCTTGAGGGGCTCATAGGACGCGTTGAGAAGAAGCGTCTGTTCCATGAAACCGTTCGGAGCAAACCCTGCCGTTGACTTTGATTGAATTCTGCCCGACGCTCACCGAGGTGTCAAGACTCCGACGCCGTAAACACCTTGCAAATGAGCGTTTAGCACCTCTGCGGCGCAATGGGTTCTTGGTCGATAGGATGAACACCGCGATGAAAACGGTTGTCGTCGCCATGGGAACACTTGTCCTGGCGTTGCTCGGGACTGGCTGTGCGAGCGCGACCGGGGCCGTGCCCAAGCCTTTCCCCATGCCTAATCGCCCGAGCGCCCCACCGGCACCTGTTCCGGCCGGGATCGGTGTGGCTTCCCCTTCACCAGATTCCCTCACCCCGGGCGTGGAAGCCTATGCCCTCGTGAGCACGGCCCTCCAGCTCCGCGGCACACCATATCGAAACGGGGGCGGCGACCCATTCGGGTTCGACTGCAGCGGATTCACACAGTACGTGTTTGCGCTGCACCATATCGCCTTGCCGAGAGGGGTGCGCGATCAATTCAGAGCGGGGCGGGCGGTGGACCTGAACGACCTGACTCCGGGGGATTTGCTGTTCTTCTCGACGATCGAGCCGGGGGCATCGCACGTGGCGATTGCGATTGGATCAGACGAGTTTGTGCACGCACCGAGCTCGGCTGGAGTTGTTCGAGTCGAGCATCTCAGTTCGAGCTACTGGTCGCAGCGTTACCTCGGCGCACGGCGTGTCGTCACGCAGCCTTGAACCGCCCCTTTCGAACCAAGTGTCGCGAAGAGCTCCGGTTGAACTCGCGCACCTGGAGGTCGTTCTCCGTGTAGCGAGTCGGCTGACGGCTGGCTGGCACGGGCACGAGGTCGGCCTGGCACATCAGGGCGTCGTGGGCGGGTTGAACCGCCAGCCGTTCGATGAAACGCTGGGGGTAGGACGGAAACGAACGGAAGCTGGCGCCTACAATTCCACCGTAGCGCGACTCGAGGGCGTTGAAGTCGTACCGCAGGAAATCGTACGCGGCGGGGTCAGGACGCGTATCAAGGTACATCGCAACCATCTCCGCCACCTTCGCGAAGAAACGTGGACTGTGGCACTGCGGTGAGTGCGTGCCGTCGCCACGATCGAGCCGCCTGATGCCGTTGTGTCCGGGATCGATGTGATACAGCTCGTGAACGACCGTGTCCAGCTTGGCGATCCAGGGCGCGTCCACGCCGCGGTAGAAACGCTCCTTGCGCGACCGATCGAACGACTGGTCGCAGAAACGCGGCAAGGAGAATGAGATGAGGTATTTCACCTGCCGGGTTCCGAGCATGACCGTGGGCGATTTGGTGACAAACCACTCAGACCTTCGGGTCACGCGTCCCGTCGCGCGATCGCGCCAGAAGTAGTAACCGGGTTCGCTCGGCGGCAGCGTCAGGCAGTGACAGGTCGCGAACGCGCCCTGCGCGTTGGACCGCCCATGTCGCGCGAACACCACAACGTCGGCGATCTCAATAAACGACAGCGCAGGAACGCGATCCACGAGATCCTGCATCAGCAGCGTCAGCTGTTCGGTGTAGTTGATCATCCGGTGGGCGTTCGATCCTGCCAGCTATCCGGCTCGTCCGCGTTGGGCTGACGCGGGTCGGTGGGGGAGTACATCCTGCGCGTGCGAATTTGGAATTGTCCGTCTAGTGAAGACACGCTCTGATGAAGCGAATGTAGCGAACGCGATTCGCGACGTCAAGCTGAGCGGCGACCAGTTTTGCTCATTTCTGCTCCGGAAGATCGTTCGGTGACGGTTCGGCAGACGACTGCACAGGCTCCAACGGGTCGGGCACCTGTTCGGGCGGCACCCCATGCCCGCGATCGGAGCTCTCCGAGATCGGTTCGGGCGCTGGCGGCGACATGGCACCCATGCGACGGAGAATCAGCTGCTGCCGACTGAGAAGACGCGGAGTCGGCCGCGCCGGATTCAGGCGACGCGGATTGACGATCGCGCCCGCCAGCAAAGCGGCCTGCGCCGATCCGATCGCCGATGCAGGCGAGGAAAAATACGTGCGCGCAGCGGCTTCGGCTCCGTAGATGCCATCACCCCATTCGATGACGTTCAGGTACAACTCGAGGATACGGGCCTTCTTCAGTTCCGCTTCCAGCCGTCGCGCGATCACGAGCTCTCGGAACTTCCGCATGGGGTTTCGAGACGGAGACAGATACAGGTTCTTCGCAAGTTGCTGCGTAATCGTGCTCGCGCCGCGGACGAAACGTCCGCGCGCCAAGTCCAGCTCGAGCGACTCCTGCAACTGCTCGAAATCCACACCTTCGTGCTGCCAGAACGCGTCGTCTTCGGCAACGAGGACGGCGCGTGTGAGACTTGGAGAGATGTGCCGATAACTCACCCACCGCTGAACGCGGCGCGGTTCTTTCCCATGAGATCGCGCCTCGCGCGACCGCAGCTCCATGAATGCCGTTGTCGACGGATTCACCTTCACGAGCGGACGTACGTCGGGGAGCGTGAGGTACGCGTATGCGAGGCAGGAGAACCCTGCGGCCGCGGCGGCCGACCCGCCCCGCGCAAGATATCTGAGAATCGGGTGGCGCTTCCCTCGCATGCCCTCAGGCGTGAGTCGCGTGCCCCTGTGCAGCGAGCGCCCGCTCCAACGCACCGAGCAAGAGAACGATGAGCCGCAGTGAAGAACTGGTGCCCATCAGCCCCACGCGCCAGATTCTGCCCGCGAGCACGCCAAGTCCGGATCCGATCTCTATACCAAAATTATCCAGCAGGTGCTTGCGCACAGCGGCCTCATCAATGCTGCCAGGACCTGCCGGCACCAGCACGGCATTGAGCGTCCAGAGCCGCTCGCCTTCGGGCGGCAGCACCGACAGGCCGAGTGCCCTCAGCCCCTCGATCAGCACCCGATGGTTTCGTTCGTGGCGGGCCCAACGCGCCTCGAGCCCTTCTTCCTCGACCATTGTCAATGCCTCGGCCAGGGCGTAGACAAGCGTCGACGACATCGTGTGGTGATACTTGCGCCTCAACCAGTACTCCTCGAGCAGGTGCAGATCGAAGTAGAAGCTGCGGCACGGTACCCGCCGCGCGAGTGCCTGCGGCGCGAACACAATCGGCGCCATTCCTGAAGGCGCGCCAAGACACTTCTGCGTACAGCTGTAACAGACATCGATGCCCCACGCTCCGACGTCAAGAGGATGGCCACCAAACGAGCTGACCGCATCAACCACGGTCAGCGCCCCATGGTCGCGCGCGATGGGTGCGAGTTGATCGACCGGATTCAGCACGCCCGTCGACGTTTCAGCGTGAACCATGGCCACAAGATCAAACTGATCGGCTTCGAGCGCTCGGCGAAGAACACCCGGATCGCAGGCGCGTCCCCACTCGACATCGAGACGAGTGACCGACGCCCCATATCGCTCGCACATCTGCGCCAGCCTGTCGCCGAAGTAGCCCGTGACGATGACGAGCGCGCGCGTCCCCTCTCTCACGAGGTTAGCCACGGCCGTTTCCATGCCCGCGGTTCCCGTGCCGGAAACCGCAAAGGCAAACGAGCCCTCCGGCGCCCGGAACAGTCGTCCAAGCCTGTCGCGTACATCGTCAATGAGTGCAACCATTACCGGATCGAGATGGCCCAACGTTGGTGCCGCCATGGCGCGCATCACGCGCGGGGAGGTCATGCTCGGTCCAGGGCCGAGCAGAATGCGGGAGTTCTCGGGCAAGAGACTCATGCGATGACTTTCTGAAAACTGGCGAGCGCCTCGCTGAGTGCCGCCATTCCGGTTTCAGAGACAGGCCTCAGGGGAGGCCGCGGTACGCCCACATCACAGCCAAGGATTCGGAGCGCGGCCTTCAGACCGGCCACGCCGTACGTCGACCCAATCAGCCTTGAAATCGGCAGGAGTTGCTGCTGAAGCATCAGGGCCTCGGCACGACGACCCTCCAGCGTGAGGTCGAAGAGTCGCGAACACGCTTCTGGTACGAGACACGCAAGCGCGAGAATTCCTCCAGACGCTCCGACGGAAAGGGCGGCAAAGAACGTCCCGCTCGAGCCAGCGAGCACACTGAAGCCGGACGAGGTGCCGGCGACAAAGTCGGCGATCTGCGCGATATCTCTTCCCGACTCCTTGATGCCAACAATGTTCCGATGCCCGGCCAACTGCGACACCGCGGCAGGTAGGAGGTTCACGCCCGTGACCGCGGTGAAGTTGTACAGCAGAACCGGCACAGGGGATGCGTCCGCCACCTCGGTGTAATGCCGCACGAGCAGCTCGGTCGTCATCTGGGACCGGAAGTATCCTGGGGTCCGCACGAGGACGACGTCAGCGCCAAGCTCCGCGGCGCGCCTGGTCGCGCGCACAGCCGCCCGGGTAGACTCGCGCCCGGTGCCGACGATGAGCGGTCGACCGCGAGGAACTTCTTCGCGAACCGCGACGACAACGCGATCGCTCTCATTGTCGTCGAGCAGCCCTGCCTCGCCATTTGTGCCAAGTACCACAAAGCCGGTCAGCGGGCTCGCGAGCCATCGCGGAAAAGCTGCGTGCAGACGCTTCAAATCAAGGTGATCGTCGTCGTCGAACGGTGTGGGAATGGGCGCAAAGACCCCCGTGAGTCGCATAAGCGGATCGACCGATAAGTTATCATGCGGGAAGACGTTCCCCTACGATCGGATTTGCGGCTGTGGTGATTCATCCATTCCATCGGGTTCGCCGGGCAGTTCTTGCCACAGCGTGCGCAGCCCTGGTCATGACGACCCACAGCGTGGTCGCGGCCGAGCGCGCCCGACTGAGCGCTGACCTCGCCGCCCACCTCGCCGCCGGCTCAGCGTCGATTGACGTCATCGTCCACGGGAACAGGGCTCAGGTCGACCAACTGGCCGGGCGGTACAACCTTCCGATCACGAAGTACCTGAAGACCGGAGCCGTGCTTCGGGTAACGGCGGGCCAGCTCGCGGCGCTGCAGGTGGACGGCAGCCAAGACCATCTATCGTCCGACATCCCGATTCGCTCCGCCATCGACGCGACGGCTGCAAGCGTTCTCGCCGACAAAGTGTGGAGGGGTTCGGGTGGTCTGACACCTCTATCGGGGGCGGGCATCGGGGTCGCGGTGATTGATTCTGGCGTGGATCCAAACCACGAGGCGCTGAAGAACCGCATTGTCGCGACGGTCGATTTCACGGGAGGGACGGGCGTCGACCGGTACGGGCATGGCACGCACGTCGCCGCCATCATCGCCGGGCAGCCGGATTCATCAGGCGAGGGCAGAGGTATTGCCTATGGTGCCAACGTCATCAACCTGCGGGTACTGGACGATCAGGGATCTGGCAGGGCCAGCAGCGTGATTGAAGCAATCGATTGGGCGATAGACAACCGCGGAAATTATGGCATTCGCGTGATCAATCTGTCTGTCGGCGCACCGGTCCTCCAGCCCTACCGCGACGATCCGCTGTGTGAAGCCGTCGAGCGGGCGGTTGCCGCCGGCATCGTGGTGGTCGCCTCGGCGGGCAACTACGGTACGACGAAGGACGGAACGGTTCAATTCGGGAGCGTGACGTCGCCAGGAAACGATCCCAACGTCATTACCGTCGGTGCCCTCGACACGCGCGGAACGCCGCAGCGCTGGGATGATACGGTAGCGGCCTACAGTTCCCGGGGGCCCACGACCTATGACCTCGTCATGAAGCCCGATCTGGTTGCGCCTGGCACGCGTGTGATTTCTGCAGAGGCCGTTGGATCCTACCTTTCGACGAGCGACCCCGAGCGACACGTCAGTGGGACTGGTGTGAATGCATACATGGAGCTTTCCGGAACCAGCATGGCGGCCGGCGTGGTCAGTGGTGCGCTTGCGCTGCTTCTGGAACGGGAGCCTAACCTGACGGCCGATGAAGCCAAGACAATCCTGCAGGCGAGCTGCTCGCTTCTCCTCGATGGCGCGTTTGCAAGTGGAGCTGGCAGTCTGGATATCTTTGGGGCGGCTCAGCTATCCGAGGTACTGTCGCGCGCGAACGTGCCCCCTCAGCGCTGAATCGCTAATCGACCTGTCTGCGGACGCTTTCCCCCAGTCAATCCAAATCTTGGCCAACAGGCCAAAAACCTGACCGAGTGACGAACTGTGCAATTCTGATGGCCGATCGCATTTTGCGTGCAAAAAAACGCTGAGACCCGAGCCGAATCGAACGCTTGGCCAACCGTTTGACCGATCCCTCCGCAGACACCACCGGGTCTTCGAGCTGGTCATCACCCTACAACCACCAACTTATTCAATCACTTGCACGCGAAATGACAATAAGACCGTCACGCCAGATTCGATGGCACCCGCCGTGCGCTTATATCCACGCATATGGAATCGATTCAAAAGGAACTGTCGGGAGGTTTCGAGACCAGAGTCGGCCGCAGCGTCTCACTCGACCACGCAGCCGAGCTCCTCGGAGTCTCCCGGCGGACGATTTACAACCGGATTCGGGAAGGACGCTTACGGACCGTTCGTACGTTGGGCGGATCACAACGGGTCTTGATCGAATCGGTCAACGAAGGCCGCGACCGCGAGTCGTTCGAAACACGTGATCGCACGCCAGATTGAAGGGTAACCAACTCGGGCTGGCGCAGGCGCCCGGCGAACGGCTGACTAAACAGGGCCAGGTTGGAGACAGCAGATGACAATCAAGAGCGAACATCAGGCTGGAAGCGACGAGCGAGTTCAATTGTTGGGGCAACTAGAAACGATGCCGTGACCCTTCGGTCCATGTGTCGGTCCAGTCTAAGGGTGTACACGGCCCCATTCGGAAACTGGGAGATAACGATGAGCAATATGACAATCAAGATACGAAAGCTCTGAGACGGGACAAGTAGCTTCTCGGACTGATAGCAATCGCGTGGGCGTGAGGACGGAGTTCGCACTCCGTTTGGCGTCCACGATTCCGAGAGCACGGGATTTCCGCATGTCTTTACACTTCTCCCGGTCGCTCCGGACCCTCGATACGGACAGCTCGCGCCACAATACCGTCCTCTTCGTCCTCATCATTGGTTTTCTCGGTCTCTGGTTCGCGTGGTTTATAGCCGGACGAGTTGCGGTCTATGCCTCCACGGGTACCGCTCGTCTCGAAGTGGCTCGAGAGAATCACCCTGTCGATGCGCCGGTCGAGGGCCGAGTCGAGGCCGTCCGCGTGGTGGTGGGCCAATGGGTTCAAGCGGGGGACGTGCTCCTGGAATTCGACGCGAGCTCTGAGCGCCTCGCACGAGGCGAAGAACAGGCGCGGTTGGCGCCCGCCGCATCACAAGCGAATCTGCTCCGAGAAGAGCTCGCTGCTCAGCAACTGGCGCTGGAAGAAGGGCGACGCTCGGCCAGGGCCGCGGTCGCTCAGGCCGAGGCTGAGGGACAGAGGGCCAAGTCCGCTGCGGCATTTGCGGTCGAAGAGTCCACGCGTGTTGTGGAGCTGCAGCGACGCGGCCTCATCAGCGACCTCGAGGCCCTCCGAGCGAGGAATGCAGCCGAGGAACGACAGAATGACGCGCAGGCCGCCGAGTTCGCTTCTCGGCGTGTAGGTCTTGACCTGGCGGCTCGCGAGCAGGACCGACTCGCCCAGATCGCGCGGTTGAAAAAGGAGATTGCGGCGATAGAAGGCACGCGCGCCGAGGCAGTGGCAGCGTCCGACAAACTGAAATACAACATCGAACAGCGAACGGTGCGCGCGCCGATCAGCGGCAGAATCGCTGATGTGACGCCGTTGACCCCGGGCAGCGTCGTGGCCGTGGGCAGGCGCGTCTGCACGATAGTGCCCGACGGAGGGCTCAGGGTCGTGGCATACTTCACTCCCGCCACGGCACTCGGCCGTGTGCGGATTGGTCAGGCTGCACAGGTCAGGCTGGAAGGGTTTCCCTGGACGCAATACGGAAGCCCGGAAGCGCACGTTTCCAGCGTGGCAGGAGAACCGCGTGATGGCACGATTCGCGTTGAGCTGGAGCTCGACGTCAGGGAATCGGCAATTCCCCTGCAACATGGCTTGCCCGCCGAGATTGATATCGAGGTCGAACGGATCTCGCCCGCCGCACTTGTGATGCGAAGCATCGGCGCACACACACGCTTGTCCGCTGCAGAACGATGAGCGTTTCCCCGCTGGCGTCCCCCTTCGGACGATCCGGCCGCCGCTTCTTCATTCCAGAAGTCCTACAGACATCCGGCATGGACTGCGGACCGGCGGCTCTCAAGGCACTGCTCGAAGGCTTCCGCATTCCGGTCAGCTACGGACGGCTTCGGGAAGCTTGCCACACCGACGTGGATGGGACGTCGATCGATACCCTTGAGGAGATTGCGCAGGCGCTCAACCTTCGCGCCGAGCAGGTGATGATTCCGGTGGATCACGTACTGCTCGACGAAGCCGCGGCCCTTCCAGCGATAGCCGTGGCCCGGACTCCGAGCGGTGGTGCGCACTTCATGGTCGTCTGGCGACGCCATGGGCCGTGGGTACAGGTCATGGATCCGGCGCGCGGACGGTTATGGCTTTCCCGCCAGGCCTTTCTGTCCCGACTCTTCAGACACTCAACCGTGGTCAGCGCGCCGGCATGGCGCGACTGGGCAGGGACTGATGCGTTCCTGGCTCCGCTCACGCGACGGATGCGGGCGCTGGGCCTCTACCAGAAAGACGTCGTGTCCCTTGTTGGACTCGCGGTTCAGGATCCATCGTGGCGCGGATTGGCGGAGATCGATGCGAGCGTTCGGATGATCGAGAATCTCGTGGCATCACGAGCTGTCCGCCGCGCCGGCGGCCGACTCGCGCTCCGCGCTGTTCTGGCACGGCCGGGTGACGATGAACGACGCTCGCTCATTCCAGACTATTACTGGTCGGTTCGGCCAGTTGAACGCGAGGCAGACCGGTTGCGTCTGCGCGGCGCAGTGCTCGTCCGCGCTCAAGGCCGGCGCGGTCATTCGGTAAGCGTCTCAGGAGCAGGCCACACGACGGGCATGGCAGCCGTGGATGCAAATTCCCCTGAAATCGCTGCTGCCCTTACAGAAGCACCCGCCAAACCGCTTCGTGAAGTATTCGTCGCCCTCCGCGAGGCGGGTGTCATTGGACCGGTGGTTGCCGGCTGCGCTATCGTCATCGCTGCGCTCGGCGTCGTTTTCGAGGCCCTTCTTCTGCGAAGCGTCCTGGACGTGAGCGCGTTGTTGCCTCTTCCCATCCAAGGACTGACCGCGAGCGTCGTCCTTGCACTCTTCGCCGCTGCGCTCCTCGGCATCGAATTGGTCCTCGCCTCCGCAGAGCGGCGCGCCGGGAGCCATCTCGAAGCCCGACTGCGCATCGCGTTTCTCGACAAGATCCCGCGCCTCGCGGATTCGTACTTCCAGAGCCGGCCTGTATCCGACATGCTGGAACGCAGTCACGGTGTGCATGTCCTTCGCACGCTGCCGCAACTGGGCGTCCGATTTCTCAGAGTCGGGGCTGAACTCGTGATCACCACGGCGGCGATCGCGTGGCTCGACCCGCGGATGGCCAGCCTTGCCGTTCTCGCCTGCGTCGTCGCCTCCGGAATTCCCCTCCTCGGCAACTCTGTCATGGCCGAACGCGACATGAAAGTGCGAACGCACGCTGGTGCGCTCGCCCGCTTCCACCTTGACGCGCTCCTTGGTCGGACGGCCATCGAAGCACACGGCGCGGAAGCCACGATCGAGCGCGAGCACGAACGCCTGCTTTCGGAGTGGGTTCGAGCCTCGAGGGGCCTGCAGCGGGGCTCGGTCATCATCGAAGGCCTTCAGATGTCCGTCGGCTTCGCTCTTGCCGGTTGGCTTCTCTTCAGCCATTTTTCGCACGGCATCAGCGGGACAATGCTGTTGCTCACGTACTGGGTGTTGAACCTGCCGGCTTTGGGCTACGAGCTGGCGCTCACGGCGCGTGAATACCCGGCACACCGGAGCACGATGCTCCGACTGCTCGAGCCGCTTGGGGCACCGGAAGCTCGTCGCCGCGAAGGCGGTGCACGCGAAGTCATCCCGAGCATCGAACCAGCGAGTTCCGGCGTACGGATCGATGCAAGCTCAATCGCCGTTCGCGTCGCCGGGCATCAGGTTCTGGAAGCGGTCGATCTGCACGTCGAACCTGGCGACCATGTCGCCATCGTCGGCGCGTCTGGTGCTGGGAAATCAACACTCGTTGGCCTGCTGCTCGGATGGTACCGTCCTTCGGCAGGAGAACTGCTGGTGGACAATGAACCGCTTGCCGGTGATCGCCTCGATCGGCTCCGGAAGGAAACTGCGTGGGTCGACCCCACGGTGCAGATCTGGAATCAACCCCTGCTGGACAATCTGCTTTATGGATCGGACGGCTCGCCGCAATCGGTGTCGTCGGTTCTGGAGGCGGCAGCCCTCATGCCAGTGATTGCGAAGCTCCCACAAGGCCTGGCGACGCCACTTGGTGAGGGAGGCGCTCTGTTGTCGGCTGGCGAGGGGCAACGGGTTCGCCTCGGACGCGCGATGATGCGACAAGGGGCCAGACTCGTCATTCTCGACGAGCCATTCCTCGGGCTCGAGCGCGATAGACGGAGGGCCCTGCTCGCACAGGTGCGGCAGCGCTGGGCGGGAAGAACCCTGTTATATGTCACGCACGACGTGAGCGAGACGCGTGGCTTCGATCGAGTGATCGTGATGGAACGGGGCCGCCTTGTTGAAGACGGCGAACCGCTGCAACTTGCGCAAATGGCGTCGTCTCGATACCGGCGCCTGCTCCAGGCTCAGGAGATGGTGCTCGCGCGCCTGACGACCGGGGCTGAGTGGCGACGCATCCGTCTCGAGTCCGGACGATTGACTCAGGACCATGGCAACTCCTCAATCGAACAACTGGCGTAGCCATCAATCGGTTCTGGACGCGGCGCTCTGGCCCGAGTCGCGTCTGGGTGAAGCTCTTCACGCGCTGGCGCGCGCCGCTGGTCTGCCGACGACCTGTAGCGAGACGTTTGCTCCTCCTCCTGATGCGACGCCCGAACAGTTCAGCGCATGGATGGAGGCGGCAGCCGATCGCGGGGGCATTCAAGCCAATCAGGTTGTGGCCGGGCTCGACGAAATCGCGACGCTGACGCACGGAGGAGCGCCGCTTCTGCTCCGCGTCCGCGTGGCTGACACCGATCGGTTTCTCGCGGTCCTCGGCGGACGGGGGCGCCACGTCCTGGCACTCGCGCCCGACCTGCGGCGTCGCCGGATTCTTGTCGCCACGCTGTGTGAAGCAATTCAGCGGCCGTTCGAGAAACCTGTGGAGGCCGACGTCGATCGGCTCCTCGACCGCATGCGGAGCACTGGCCGCCGGCGGGCACGCGCGCGAACAGCGTTGCTGGCCGAGCAGCTCAGAAACGTGCGCCTTCGGAGCTGCTGGCTGCTTCGACTGCCGCCAGGAAGCCGCATTCACGACGAGATTCGCGAGGCCGGCCTAGGTCGTGGCGTCGGGTTACTCGTCTCTGCCCACTTCATTCAGTACCTGCTGTTTATCTTGTCGTGGTGGCTTCTGGGCCGCGGCGTGATGCGGGGCACGATCGATACCGGGTGGCTGCTTGGCTGGCTCCTGCTCCTGGTGTCGCTCGTGCCGTTTCGTCTACTGGCGACCTGGACTCAGGGCGTCGTCTCGACAACAGCTGGGGCAGCGCTTCGCCGTCGTCTCCTTCGCGGCGCCCTTCGGATCGATCGCGAGGATGTGCGGCGCAAGGGCGCGGGGCAGCTATTCGGGATCGTGGTCGAAGGGGCCGCCATCGAGTCGCTCGCACTGACCGGGGGCATCACCGCGTGTTTCTCGCTGATCGAGCTTGTCATCGCGGCCGTGGTTCTGTGGTCTGGTACCGGAGTACTTCCGGGAGCACTGCTTGTCTTCTGGGTTGCCGCCGCAGCGGCGATGGCGTGGCGCTATATCAGGAGCCGCCGCGCATGGACTCGCGAGCGACTCTCGATGACCGATCAGTTACTCGAGTCGATGCTCGGTCACCGGACGAGACTCGCGCAGCAACCCGTCGATCAGTGGCACCCGCAGGAGGATCTGGCACTGGCTCGATACATCGAGCGCGGGCGGGCAATGGACCGAGCCGGCGCGGGGCTCACCGCGTTCATCCCGAGAGGCTGGCTCGCGGTGGCGCTCGTGTCGCTTACACCCGCGGTCATCGCTCACGCGTCCCAGTCGCGACTCGCGATTACGGTTGGGGGCATTCTGCTCGCCTATCGCAGCCTGCGTCATCTCTCCGGGGGCCTTTCCAACCTGGCCGGCGCGACGATCGCCGGTCAGTCCATGCTGCCACTCGCGCGAGCGGCCGAGATTCGTGAGGCGGCGCCGCATCCTTCGATGGTCGTCCCTGCTCGCCGGGAGGCGGCCGCAACCGGGGACACCAGTGCCGTGCAAGCGCGGGACTTATCGTTTCGCTACCCTCTCCAGGCAGAACCAGTGCTGGACGGATGCACGCTTACCGTTCCGCGCGGGGCACGCTTTCTCCTGGAAGGTGCGTCGGGCGCAGGCAAGACCACGTTCGCCTCGATTCTTGCCGGGCTCGAGACCGCCGACTCAGGGCTCCTGCTCCTGGATGGGCTTGACCATTCAGTGCTGGGCCGTGCAGGGTGGCGGCAGCGCGTCGTCATGGCCCCGCAGGCGCACGACAACTATCTCGTGACCGGATCTCTAGCGTTCAACCTCCTGATGGGGCGCCGATGGCCCGCATCCCACGCAGATCTTGTGGAGGCCGAGCAGGTATGTCGAGAACTGGGGCTGGGAGACCTGCTGGATCGGTTGCCAGGCGGCCTTCACCAAATCGTCGGCGAAACCGGGTGGCAGCTTTCCCAAGGCGAGCGGACGCGGGTGTTCCTGGCTCGCGCGCTGCTGCAGAAGCCGGAACTTCTTCTGCTTGACGAGAGCTTCAGCGCACTCGATCCCGAAAACGTCGATAGGACGATACGGTGCGTGCTGCGCCGAGCGTCAACCGTCGTCGCGATTGCGCACGCATAGCGTGCCGTCAGTGAACGCTGACCTTCCGGATGTCCGTCGCCGCCTCATGCATTTGGCGTCGAGCCGAAGCCAGATGGTCGTTGAATGACGTCCCATCGGCTACAAGAGGAGTGACTCGGGCGTCGACAGAGACAACTTCCCCACTGTCCGTTGTCGGATGATGGGATCGGATGCTCTCGAGGATCTCCAACGCAATCGCGCTGGCGGTTTCCAATTCCGCGTCGTTCAGGAGTGCCACGAACTCGTCATTGCCATACCTGAACAGGATGTCGGACGGGCGCAGGCAGGCCCGTGCGTGCCTCGCCACATGCCTCAAGGCCGCATCTCCAATCGCTCGCCCATGTTGATCGTTGATCTCCTTGAGATGAACAACATCAATAAACAGAAAGGCCAGACGCTTTCGAGGCGCCACGTTGCCACCACACGCAGCGTCCATGATCCGTTCGAGCTGTTTCACACTCGGCAAGCCCGTCACCGCATCACGCCTGGCCCCGTTCTCGAACTCCGCTGTCGACCTGAGCGCGTGACCAATCTGGCGCGCGGCAGCATCGATGATACGACGATGTTCGTCGGTGAACGCATCCTGCGCGGTCGAGTAGAGAGTCAGCACACCGATCAGCTCGTTGTCGGCAATGAGCGGCGTGCTCAGAGAACTGCGCAGACGCGGGTCGAGCGCACGGGCGGCATCACCCAGATCAAGGGCGGGGTCTGAGTTGAGAATGGTTTGCCGATTCGCTGCCACCCAGCCGCTCAGCCGCTGCCCCAGGGCAATGCGCACACCCTTGATAGCGGAGCTCGCGTCACCCATCGCATGCTGAGCCACCAGTTCGTCCGTGGTCGCGTCGTACAGAAACAGCGCTGACTGAGCAAAGGGAATCAGTCGCCGCAGATGTTTGACAATTGTCTCCCCGGTGGCATTGATGCCAGCCTGGCCCGTGAGTGCCTGCGCGAGCTCATAGAGCGTCGTCATTTCGTCGGCGCTCGCGGCGATGCCGTCCAGCTGCGAGCTTCCAACGGCAGTCGTGGCTCCTGGAAGCCTCGCGCCTGTAATCTCGTTCAACGCCGCGCGCGGCACGGTGACGTGCAGCGGATTCGGCGTGATCTCCTTGTACACGCGAACAAACGTATCCACAACCAGCGGATCGTACATGTTCCCGCGCCGCTCTACGAGAATCCTCAGCGCCTCTTCATCCGGGAGCCGCGGACGGTAAGGGCGATCCGAGGTGAGCGCGTCAAAGCAATCCACGACCGCGAGGATTCTGGCGCCGATCGGAATGTCCGTGGCCTTCAGCCCAGCGGGATAGCCAGACCCATCCCAGCTTTCGTGGTGGTACCGCACAATGGGCACTACCGGATAGGGGAATTCGATCGCGGAGAGAATATCTGCCCCGACGGTGGCATGCAGCTTCATCTTCTCGAACTCCGCGGGCGTCAACTTGCCTGGTTTGTTGAGGATGTACTCCGGCACCGCAAGCTTCCCCATGTCGTGCAGTAGCGCGGCGGCCTCAATCGCTTTGATCAAGTTCTGATCGGTGACGCCCAAGTGCTTGGCCAGCGCCACGGCGTAGGACTGCACGCGGCGGATGTGACCGTGGGTGATCTGGTCTTTAGCGTCGATCGCCATCGCCAGCGTTTCGATGGTCGAGAGATAGAGTCGGTTCAGCTCACTGAGGTGCCGATTCGTATCATCGAATCGCTGCATGCGAAATTCGGGACGTCAGGTACGAGACTACAAGTAGCGGAACAATCACCGCGAGCGTGCTGAGATCAACTTCCCGACTGTAGTCAACGTCATGGCTATACGTGACTATGAGTGCCGCTACAGATGCTCCGCTGAAATAATTGATGGACAGCCATATGAAGTTGTTCCACCAGATTCCAAATGGCGATTGCTGCGTCTCAAAACCAGAGCGCTATCGCAACAAGCCAGCTGTTGAGCAAGAAATACAGTAGCGTGAATGCAAGCAGCGGAAACAAGAGCTCTTGAAGCGGTGAGCGAACTTCTTGAATAGGGCGCGTGGATCCCTGATGTAAGGAAGAAGATCGTTCCAGAAACCCAAATGGCGATCGCCAATGCGGCCGTATTGAAGAGCAACTTGTGAATGGACGCGCCCCGTTTCATCCAGAAGAGAATGACTAGACACTCTAGGAGGACGGTAATGGCGCCTGCCGCCGGTCCAAAAATCAGAACCGAAGCGAAGACAAAGGTCTCTGAAACAGACAAGTAGGCAGCTATTGAGGGAACTTTGACCGTGAACGATCCGGTGAGCAGGGTCAACGCAGCGAGCACGAACCACTGTGGGCCTATTGGATCTATGTAAAGTCGATGAACGGAATGTGCGACTACCGCTGCCCCCGCCAGCACAACCAAAGCGACATAGACTCTGGCGCCGCGTCGAAGATCACTATATTCAGTCATTTACAGGGAGGACTCTATCGGCCTTAGTCTTATCGGCTCCCACCATCAAACGGTTTAGAGGACTAAGCATCATCTCCGGCACGGCGTCCCAACAGGCCAACGACGCGCATTCGTTAACACCACACTTGAGCCCGGGATTGGGTTTCAACTTGGGTGATCAGGGTTTGCCTCGGCGGTGTAGCACCCAGCAGACCTTCGCCGGCCGTCGTGCTCGTGCACACAAAGTCGGCGTCATTGTGGCTTTGTCCTTCACAGGGTGATGCGTATTAGTAAGAATGTCGGGAAACATGCCCGAACTCCTTACGGAAGCTCTAGCTCACATCAGACGTCTTGCCAGTGAAGGGCGCTCGAGTGAGGCTCTTGATCGGCTGACGCACAGCCTCCCTGGTCCACGTGATCGCTACGTAGAGGTACTCCGAGCCGAGCTTCTGGAAAGAACCGGCCGACATGAGCAGAGTCTGCAGCTGTTGCGACAGCTTGAACAATTCAAGAACCTCAGCGCAGCAGAGCGAAGCGCCTGCGCGCTAGTTCTATCGAGAATTGAGCGCGATGCTGGAAGGATCGAATCTTCGAGAAGGTGTCTTCATCGATCGATCTCTCTTGCGGAAACAGCACAAAGTCGAGAGCTTCTCTGTTTGGCGCAGCTCCCTCTCGCGCTTCTTTTGGCCGACCAAGCTGGACCTGAAGCGGCGACAACCTTACTCGCGGAGATTCGGTCAACTGCAACGAAGCTTGGCAATCCGCATGTGTCAGCAGCTCTTCATCTCACCGTAGGAGAACTTGACGCAAAACGCGGATTGATGACAACAGCTCGCCGACACACACAACTGGCCCAACAAATCCTGAACGGTTCTCCAAATCTCATACTGGAAATGTGGTCTGAGAACAATCTCCTGGCCATGTCAATCGTTCGGTCAGACTTCGAGCGTGCGCTCTTACACGGCCTTCGCTCTTTGCGACTCGCGGAAGAATCCGGTGCGTCTCGGGTGACATGCCTCGTAAACCTCGGCAACCTGTCTTATGCCACCGGAGACTTTCAACAAGCGATTGGTTATTTCGAGGAGGCAGCCACGGCTCTGCCTTTGGCCGGCGAACGTGGTAATGCGATGATTGAGAGCATCGCGCGGGTGCGTTTGGCCCAAGGGCAGATAGAAGAGTGCTCGCACCTCCTAGATAGGGTTGAGAACACTATACGACCTGAAGACCGATCGCTGTATGTCTACCGGCATGCTCAACTCACTCGAACCAAACTCTTGCTTCGAAGGGGACTTGCGAATGAAGCGCTGGAGAGCGCCGATTGCGTTCTTGCATTGGCGCAACTGGCTGGCGATCACCTGCTTTCTGCAATTGGTCACATCGCAAAGGGAGAAGTCCTGCATCGCTTGGGCCGTTTCGGAGAATCACTTGCAGCGCTTGAGGTAGTGGTCCAATCTCTTCCGAACCATCCTCCTGATATTCACGCCCGGTACGAAGGCGTTGTTGCCTGTGCCCTTCGCTCGATGGGCGAAACCAACAGCGGACTGCTGCATCTCAATCGTGCGACGCGAGTCCTTGAGAGTCTTCACAGCATCGCCGAACTCGATGAGTTAAAGCGAACGTGGGCCGAAACCGCATCGGGCGCTGAACACACCGAGTTGGTTGTCCCGACAGAGCAAACGGCGAAGGCGTCTTGCAACATGCTTCAAGACGTCGCCACCTTGATGATACATGCGGGACGGCCGGATCTCCTCGCGACCGACATCGTGGCCATCGTCGCTGATACCGGCGCCGCCCTGAGGGCGTCCGCAGTTTCTCGAGCAGACGATGGGACCGTGGAAACCCTCGCGACATATGAGGAGTCCGCCAACACGGAAGGACGCCCCGCGGCGCCCCCCCGCACCTTTGCCATTGGATCCGCTCGAAACCGGTCCGTCGAAGTGACCCTGTGGCCGCGCACCGATATCGAGTCGACCGCGACCCTCAATGCTCTGACGCTGCTGCTCGGCACCGTTCGGGATCTCGAACGCGCCCACGCTGAACGAGAGGAACAGCTCGCCCTGTGGCCCCTCGAGGAGCTCGCTGTTGAAGGCGACAAAGCCGTCGTCGGCGGTTGCCTGCATGAACTGCTCTCCTTCGCGCGACGGATCGCACGAACCAGCGCCAGCGTGCTCATCACCGGCGAAAGCGGAACGGGCAAGGAAATCCTCGCCCGAGCCATCCACGGATATTCTGCCCGCACCGACAAGCCCTTCATTCCATTCAATTGCACCGCCGTACCGCGGGAAATGCTTGAAAGTCAGCTATTCGGCTATCGTCGTGGTGCGTTTACCGGCGCCGATCGCGACAATCCTGGACTCATCAGAGCCGCCAAAGGCGGGACGCTGTTCCTCGACGAGATTGGGGAACTGAGTGTGGATCTGCAGCCGAAGCTGCTGCGGTTTCTCGAGTCCGGTGAAATCAGCCCGCTCGGCGAAAGCCCGCTGACCGTCGACGTCCGCATCGTCGCGGCAACCAACCGAAATCTCGAGCAGTTGGTCCAGGAGGGCCGGTTCCGCGAGGATCTGTACTACCGCTTGAACGTGATCCGCCTCACGATTCCCCCACTTCGCGAACGCCGCGACGAAATTCCCGCGCTCGTTCACCATTTCCTCGAGCGCGCGGCCGCCGAATTCTCAAAAGGACAGGTGCGTGTGGCCGAAGAAACCATGGAGCATCTGCTGCTCTATCCCTGGCCCGGGAACATTCGTCAACTTCAAAACGAGATTCGACGGATGACCGCGCTGGCCGATGTCGATGCCACCTTGAAACCGGGCGCCATGTCCCAGGATATCCGGCGAGCCACGACGAAACCTGCGCCACGAAGCAACAGCCAGGAACTTGCCGTCTCGCTCAGCGACAAGCTGACGCCGACAATATCGCGGGTCGAACGGGAGATGATCCGCGTGGCGCTGCGCCATGATGGACGAGCCGTCGATCAGGTCGTCAATCTTCGTATCCGCTTGCCAGCGTGCGGGTTCTTTCCACAGCGTCAGCGGACCCACGAGACGACGGAGGACGAGCCGGGCAATCTTCGGCTCCGCTCTCAATTCGGCCTTCCAACTGGCCGTCCGTTGTTCGAGCGCCTCCCGGAGCTTCTCGATGTTGGGGGGTGTCGGACGGGGCGTCCGCAGGGCCAGGTCGACCTTGGCGAGCTGCTGCTGGCGTTCCCGAACCTTCGGGGCGACCGTCTCGGCACTGACGCCCGAGGCGGCGAGGTTCAGGAGATTGTCAATCTCGTGTTGGAGCCGGTCCCGGTCGGCTTCGTAATGCTGGGACTCGTGCTGCTGCCCATCGGCCACGAGCGCGAGCAGGTCGTTAATCAGCGTCGTGCCGAGGACCTCGCCTTCGACAATACTCAGCACGTCGTCATCCATCTCCTGAATCGGCAGGGCCAGCGTGTCGTACACGGCCCGTTCGCCGCCGTCGAGAGCACACGTAGACATTTGTCATGCCCTTCCACGGGGCGGTGCGCGCTTCGAAGTGCCCCCCGCACGTCGGACAAATCAACAAACCTCCACTCAAAAGAAAGCGCCCATGTGCCCGCTCGGGCACCTCGCCGCCCTTGGCGACACCGCGAGTACTGCGTCTTCCGGGTCAGCCGGCGCGTGTCGCACCGGGCGGCGAGGTCGGCGGGAATGATGCGCAACGCGTCATTGACCGGCAGGCGCACCCACGCATCTTCGGGACGGCGAATCATCCCTTTTTCTTTCGTACTGCGCTTCGGGAGTTCCCGTCCGTACGCTTTTTGGAGTTTGCCGTACACCACTTCCCCGCGATAGATCGAGCGGTCCAAGATTCCGCGCACCGTAGCCGAGGACCAGCCACGGCCACGCGGGGACGGGACGCCCATCTGATTCAGGGACCGGGCAATCCCCCGTGCGCCTTGTCCGGCGGTGTACCGGGTGTAGATGTCTCGCACCACGGCCGCTTCGGTCGGGTTGATGACGCGGGTCATGGGTCCGGCGGCTGTCCGGTGCGTGTCATAGCCGTAGGTCTTGCCCCCGAGGGCACACCCTTGCGCCGCCTTCTGGAGCATGGCGTCGCGGTGTGCTTCCGCACTTGGTCCCGGTACTGCTGCGCGAACCGCGCTTTCATGAAGGTCATCATCTCGCCTTCGAAGGAGTCGACGTCGACGGCGAGCCCGGTGCTGTAGTCCCAGATGGTGACGCCGAGGTCGGCGAGCGTGTTCAGCGCCTGCATCGTCTGCCGGGCGTTGCGCCCGAAGCGGTCGAGGTCGAAGAAGACGATCGCGTCGAACGCCCCGGCTGCCGCGTCGCGCATCAGCCGTTGGAACTCGGCGCGGTTGGCGAACAGCGCGCCCGACACGCCGTCGTCGGTGTAGACATGATGCTCGTCGACGGTCCACCCTTTCGAGTGGATGAAGGCGCGGGCGCCGTCGACCTGGCGCACCGGAGAATCGGACAGGTCCTCGCTGCTCGTGCCGTCTTGTTTGCGGGAGACGCGGGCGTAGATACTGGCGTTCATCGGGTTGCTCCTGCTCGCGCCAGTTCCTGACGCGCACATTCCTGTGCGTGGGGGTACCAGGCAAACCATCCGAGAATCTCGTCGGGTTGCAGCCCTCCGAGGACTTGCAACGCCAGTCTCCGCGGCGTCGTCGTAAACAAAATGTCGTCCAGCGTGCTGTTCGCGGTCGCCTTGGTGACCATCCACAAGGGTGACAATCCGAAGGCCTCAGTCGGGATGGTCGCGCGCGGGTCTGTCTGTCCCAAGTCGGCCGGGGTGCGTGGAGTGCTCATCGCGTGCCTACTTTCCTGCGGCGGCGTGGCACCCGTAGAATGGCGGGAGCCCGGTCGCTCGCTTATTCCGAGTGGACGGGTCAGGGGCTTGCCGGAGGGTCGCACCTCTGGCAGGTCCCGACTTGCTGAACCACTCTATTATAGACCAATGGACACGAAGCCACGTCTGTACTTGGTCGGTCCTCCCGGTGAAGGACTGCCGTCGCTCGACGACCTCATCAAGCTCACGAAGGCGTTGACCGGGCGCGATCCGACGCAGGAGGAGATCGAGCGCTCGCGGCAGATCCTCGCGGAGCGCCAGGTACGGCGTGGCCGGGACGATCGTTCACTGACCGGGTGTCTGCTTCTTCTTGGTCGGCGTCGCCGGGGTCTGCAACGACGCCACCAGGATGGCCAGCTCCGCGTCGCGCAGGCACGTCCGCAGCGCACGCACCAGCGGGCGGAGCGTCCACTCGGACGGTGGGGGTGGCTCCCAGCGGTGGTGACGGCGCAACACCATCAAGGCATTGAAGACCGCGCGGGCCTGGGCGATCTCGGCCTTGTGGGCGGCCCGGTAGCGGGCCACGGCCGCCCGGTTCTGGGGCCGCTGCTGTTCGGCTTTCAAGGCGTGCAACTGGACGACCAGCGCCAGGCGGTCGGGGGTCATCGGTCGCGTGGTTCGGAGCGTGCGTTCGAGGGTCTGGATCTTCCGCCGGAGGGTCGCAGGGGATGTCGCCATAGGCAGGGATCTTACACGTAATGGGGCAAGGGGTCAATTACCTGTAATCAGCAGCTACTGCCGACTCGATGTCGCCTGCAGCAGGCGCAGCTGACCCCATGCCAGGACGCGCGTGACGCCGCCGTCGATGCGCCAGAGCGCCCACGAAGTACGCGCCAGCTTTCAGTATGGCCGTCTTGTCGTCCGCGATGAAAATGTCGACGGTCTGCGCCGGGAACACGCCACTGACAATCGGCACGAGCTGAATCAGCGCCGCGGCCGCGTTGACCGTTTTGCGTACCGCGAAGCGCAGTTGCCACCCTGTGGCGTCTTCGGTCGGCTGATACTCGACAGTCTCGTCGTCGCCAATGAAAAACTCGAGATCGACGGCGGCGGCTTTGTCCGGCAATCCGGTGATCGACAACGTCGGCACGGGTCCTCCTCACCAGAGATGGATCACCACGAGCCACAACACGGCGAGCATCATCACCATGCCGAGCAGCACGAGCCCCCCGACGATGATGTCGACCACCCTCACCCTCGCACCCGTATGCGCGAGTGCCCGATGTGCCAGCCGTGACACAGCGGACACTTATAGGCTTGCATCGTAATGTCGACGAGCGTCAGCGCGCGTCCCGAGGCGTTCTTCTTCGACGGAAACTTCGTCTTCCCGAGACACGCCCGCACCTTGCGCTGCCCCGCCGCCATCAGGTGCTCGCGGCGTCGCTGGTCGTTCACGACAGCACCGGCGCGTCGGTCGGCGTCTCCACGACGGGCCGCTCACGCACTTCCGCAAACCACGTCGTCCGCGCCGCCTCCAGGGCGCGTCGCTGCAGTGGGCTCAGCGTCGTCTCGTCGACGACGTCGCCCGTCTGCCGGTCGATGACCACGAGCCCCGGCGTGTCGAGGTTCGGATTCACCTTCACCCTCATCCGGTTGTAGGCGGTGCGCAGCTCCTGCTGCTCGGCGTCGCGCTGCGCACGTGCGGCGTCATCCATCAGCGCTTCGTCGAGTTGCGCTTGTGCGGCGGCGCGCTTCGTCGCATGCTCCTTGAGCCGTCGCTCGACCACGGCGAGACTGCCGTACCAGGGCAACACGCCGACAAAGTTCAGCTGCAGGGTCGCCGCCCGCCTGCACATAGCCAGCGTCGCGCATGAGTTGCCCGAGCGCGATGTTTTCCAACCCGATGCCCGCTTGCGCCATCTTCGTACTGGGGCCTCGATCGATCATCACGATAGAGAACTCGACCGACTTGGCGCGGCCGCGTTGCGTCTTGTCTTTAATCGGGCTCTCGAAGGCCAGCAACTCAACGCAGAGCGTCTTGCGCCAGTCTTCGAGTTGTGCGCGCCACCGTTCGAGGTCGGACGTCGTGCCGAGTTGCGCGAGCACGGCGACGGCGGCGCGCGCCTGTGCGAGACGCGCGTCGAGGTCGGCGCGGCGGCGCTGCACGGCACGCAGGTCGAGTTGTGTGGCGCTTGCCGGAAGTGCACTGTCGGCGGGCAGCGCGTCGCGTTCCGTTTGCAGGTCTTCGAGGGTCACTTCTTGGCCTCCTTCATCTTCTTGAGCGCCGCCGCGTAGGCGTCAGGCGGTTGGTATTCGTCGAGTTGCGCGGCCGACAACGTCCGGAATGGCGGCGGTGTGTCTTCGTCAGCGACCGTCGCAGCGAAGGCTTCGTCGGCCAGCTCCACGACACGTTGTGAACGAAATTCAGCGGCGAACCGTTGTTCAGGCGTCAACGGGTGCGCGGCGCGTGCGGCGGCGCGGAGTTTCTGCAACGGGGCGTCGTAGAGGCTGTCTGCGAGGTGATCAGTCATGGTCAGTCTCCTTCTTCGTGTTCGATGTGACGTAACGCGGCGGCGAGCAGCCGCGCGCCGCGCTGGGAGTCGAGCGGGGTGTTGGCGTAGCGACGGGCGAGGGCTTTTGCACGGTCTCTGCTCAACCCCGCGTCTTCGGCGGCGCGTACGAGCTGATCTTCACGGTCAAAAAAGTCGGTCCACGTTCGTGCGGGCACGGCGTTTCATTGGATGTCCTCCTCTGGAGCGCGTCGTCGTCGTCGATGAGACACTCACCTTGAAAATTCGCGTCGAGTTCGTTGAGCAGCTCGACCCATTGCTGACGTTCGGCGTCGAGGCGGTTGATGCGCGCAACTAACCAACGCCTGCAGGTCCACGCTTCTCGGACGCACTCGGCGCGGGTCATGCCGCGGTAGGTCCTCATCGGAAGTCCCACGGTGGCAGGCGGCGCTTCATGGATTCGAGCATCTCGTCGTGTTGCTTTTTGCGGCGACGGGCGAGTTCGGTCGGGTCATTTGCATGGAGAAATTCGAACCTGAAGTCGTCGGCGCCGAGACAGGGCGATGTGGCGCAGGACCGGGCAGACAGCTGCGGGTGTTGGATTTCCAACACTCTTCGGTAGGTACAGGGCTATCTGTATTGCTGTGGCTCACGTCCTGTGTTGGATTTCCCACGAGGTCAGCCGGAGGATGCGCGCTGTCCGGATAATAGCGTTCGCGCACACGTTGACGCGCCGCCGGGTCGGTGTCCATGTGGGCGATGTCGTCACTCGCCGCGCGCTCATCAATCATCGTGTTCAACTCGTCGCGGGTCTTGGTGAGACGCTCGAAGAACTCGTCGTCACTGAGTGCATCGAGGTTGATGCCTGGCGTTTGTGTCGCTGAGGCCCGCGCGTCTTCGAGCAGGGTGATGAGCGTTTGCTTCCCTTGAATCAGACGCTGCCATTCTGGGCTGCCGATGCGGACCACTTTCAATTCTGCGAGTGTCAAGGCGAGGTCGTGATAGTTCCCACGCTGGATAGTCGTGGTGGGCTCGCCGTAGTCCATGCTGATGTCCTTCAGCAGTTGCTCGACGTCCCCTTTTTTGCGCCTGAGGCGACCAACCCCCGGCGCGAATCGGCCGCACTTCTCGCAGTGCTTCGCGCCAACCGGAATCGGCGCGCCGCAACCCGTGCAGACCACGAGGTTCGACACCTCACCTTTGATGACCGGCCCGTCGTCCGGGGTCAGCCAGGGTGTCGCGGCATCAGCTTTGGTATCAGTCACTTATCGCCATCCTTCTCGTCCGTCCACTTCTCAGGGGTGCGAATCGCCCTGGGGATAGGTACCTCGATGGCTCGGGCCAGCCCCGAGCCGTATGGTCCACGTTGGTCTCAGATGGTCCCAGTTCGTCCTAAGTCCTTGACCTGCAACACGCTTCGCCTTCTCCTTCGTGAGCCGTTCGCCCAATATCGGCAAATCGGGCGTCCGGGCGCTGCTGGAACAGTGGAACAGTGGAACGGATAGGAACACTGTTCCACAAGAGTTCTCAACGAGGTGCCGACGTACAGCGTCTCCTGCTGCACACCTCTTATCTATCTGTTCCAACTGTTCCAACTGTTCCAGGGGGTTTTCTTCAGTGTTCTTCACGAAATCTGGAACACTCGCCACACGTGGAACACACGTCACGATCGTCACCATGTGTTGCGGCTCCGCTCGATATAGGCGCGTACTTTCTTCCCCTCCACTCTCATGGTGCCGTTCTCGTACCCGAGGCGTTGCATCACTCCCGCAATCCGCAGCGCGCCTGCCCGGTCCTGGTTCTTCAATTCCACACCGAGCGCATCCCACAGATCACCCGTCTCGATACGACGGCGGCCGGGACGATCGGGAATCGCCTGCTCCACTCGTGCTGCGAGTCTGTCTTCCCACGGGTCCACCTCATGGCGTTTTTCCTGCTCCACACTCGCCGCTGGCCACAGCGCTTTCGGCAACCGAATCGATTCGCCGTTCGTGACGCGGACGACGGCTTCGGCCCACAACTGATCGCGATCGTTGCTGAGCGCGTCAACGTCAAACTGCTGAATCTTCACCGGCCAGAATCGTCGAGCGCCGGTTGAATCGGGCAGGTACACCGGCGCGTTGGTGGTCCCGATGATGATGAAGTGCCTCGGCCGCTCGACCGGCTTGCGGGCGTACGCCATGCGGGCCGGGCCATCCACTTGCCGACTGAGCATCGCCTTCAAGGATTCCGTTTCTGTTTTTCGTTTGCCCGAGAGGTCCGACGACTCGATAATCCACTTCCCGAGCGTGCGCTCGATCAGTTCTTTCGAACTCACATTGAGCGGCAGATCATCACTGAACCATGCCGCGCGTGGACACAAGGCACGCAACGCCGACGACTTATTCAAGCCTTGCGGACTTTCAAGCACCACCATTTCGTCGTACTTGCAGCCAGGCTCGAATACGCGTTTGACGGCGGCCATCAGCGCAATAGAACTGATCGCTTCGAGGTACGTTTGCGACTCGGCCGCATCGTCGGCATCGTCCGCATCGGCGTACGTCATCAGCCATGTATTGATACGCGGGACACCATCCCAGGTTAACGAGTTGAGGTACTCACGCACCGGATGGAACGTCTGCTCGCGGGCGAGACTACTGATGACCGTGTCGAAGAACGATCGAGTCGGGCGGAACCGACACTCGCGATCGATGCGCAACCACAAGTCATCGAGCGGGGCGTCATCCAGGTACCGGGCCGGACTGCTGGCGTCTTCTTGAATGAGGATCTGTTCAGCGAAGGTGTTGTACGACAGCGTGACATCGAGCAGCTCGATGGCCCGGCGGATGTTCTCCTGGCTGTCTTTGACAATGACGCCGTCTTTGTTGCGGAGGAAATCGCTGTCGCGACCGAGCCACTCGTTGATCCGCGCGATGACTTTCTTGCCCTCGGCGCCGAGTATCTTCGCGAGTGCCGGTCCACCTTTGACTTTCTTGTGCCCAGCCGCGAGCGCGGCGGCGGTCGACTCGACGACGGTGCGGACATCAAAGAGACTTCACGGTTGTGGCAGTAGGCGGACATCGCCTCGCCCATGATGATCAGATCGTCGACGCTGATGTGTGCCCGCAAGAGAAAGCCCGCCCAGCACAATCGAGCCTCGTGCCCGAAGCCGTTCGTCCCAAGGTGCTTCGCGAGGATCATCCCGATGGCGGCGAGACAGACGCGCTGCTGGCATCGCGCAGCGTCAACAAACGTCGGCGCGTTGAACGTCCTGAACTCCAGCGCCTCGCGCTTGCCATCTTTCGACCAGATTGTTGGCGGGACCATCGACTGCTGGCCGAGGGTGCCGTCTTGGTTCGTGCCGCGCAACTCAATCAGCATCGGACCGTCGTACTGCGCCTGCCGGGCGAATATCTCGGTACTGCATCGTCGGCAGCGCTTCAGACAGCGTGTAGCCACAGTGACTGATGCGCTTCGAGGCACGTCCGTAGACGAAGTCTGTCAGCGGCAGCATCGCCGTCGCGATCGCCGCACCAGCACCCCAGTCGATATCGACGTCGTGATAGTACTGGCCGGGACTCAGCTCGACACCGTTGACGAGTCCCACACGATCACCCTCGTGATAGTCATCGAGGGTCTGGAGGACAGCGGTGTGCGGCCAGTCCGGCTTCGTGGGACCTTTCAGATCGCCCACAGGTGGCCATGTCACGACGCGGAAGTGGCGCGTGAGGTACTGCGCCACAATCGCTTGCGCAGCCGTGAGCGGTCGAGTCGTCGGCGCTTCGTCCGGCTCATAGACGAGCCCGCCATCGTCGACCCACTGCAGCAGCTCGGGCGTCACTGCACTGAGGCTCCGTTGAGTTCCTGGAGACGTTTCCTTGCATTGAACGCGGCAGCGTCCCAGGTCTGTGAGAAGGCATCAGACTCGACGTCGGGCCAGCGCTCGACGGAGCAGAAGTTCTGCCCTTGTGTTGCTGAATCACCAGCGCGAATCGATGCTGACTTTCACACGAGCACACGACGACAAGCGCGCTGCGCCGAGCGCCGGTCACGCCGACGGCTTCAGTACCTTGGTAGACCCCCGCTTCAAATCTGATCATTCCCAACGCGGGTACACGCGCCCACGGGGTGCGTCCAATCTGACTGACACACCGGACAGCGCATCAGGCACTCCTCGCCGTACATGCCGCCGTTCTCTGTGCCACTATCGAAGAGACGGCGGGGGTGGATATTCTTTAACTGGACAATCGGTGTCGCACCTCTGTTCTTTGTTTGCGTCGCTCATCATGCTGCCTCCCGGATGTAATCCAAGATACTGAGTCGTTCGAGATACGCCCGCCGGTACGCTGCCCCGCGGGTCGGCGCATTCGTCTCGCAGAACACCCACACCATCGGGTCGCCGTTCGTGTACGGTGGACAGCCGCCATCGAGATGATGGAGCTGCCAGCGGCTGAGGGAGACGCGCGTACCAGGACAGTCGTCGTAATTCACCCAGGTCGTGATGCCAGTGCCGACCGGTTGTACGACCGATTGAGCAGCAGCCACGAGCCATCGGCGCAGCGGGTCAGTGCGTAGATGGACTCGGTCATGGCATCACCGCCGCCCGCTGCCGCAGGAAGGCCGCTGCATCTGTTCGTGAGTGTTAAGTCCGTGAACTTAACGCTTACCCGGTAGTAGCGAGGGCGTCGCGGCCGGATGGAAGGGCACCTCGTCCGAGATACCCGCGGCGGCGGAGCCCTGTCACCGCCCGCGAAAACGCCGCGAGAAACCCTGGGTTGATTTGCGCTTCCACGTGCAAACACATGGCCATAGCCAAGGCGATCGACTGGGCGACGGTAGAGGGCGACATACTTCGAGACCGCCCGGATATCGACTGCCTCGAACAGGGGGGAGCGCCACGAGCAGCCGCGATAATGGAGCATCCGTCTCGCGATACAGGACACACGCGACCAGAATTTCGCGTTGGAGTCGCCCCAGCCCACGACTCACGGCGTCACCGCCTCTTCACTCGTGCGAGGAGGGTCTTGAGGGCTCGCGGCATCTGCCGCGCGGTCGCGTGCCGTATAGCCGTCGCCCCTCGCGACGCCGAGCAGGCGGGCCATGGCCCGAGGTGCCGCAGCTGTGCTCTGCCCCTCAGGTGTACACCTACGAACATCGTCGCACGTGAGATTCAGCAGCTCTTCGAGGAGGGCCAGCAAATCGACCACGGCATCGCGGTCCGTCTCCAGGTCCACGCCTTCCAACACTTGCTGCGTGTGCCATTCGTCGTCGAGGTCATCAGGGTTCATCGCACATCCTCCGTGGGTGTTGGAGAGCTCACGTCAGGCGCCGGTGCCGGCTGCAACGCCGCCAACTGCCGCGCGAGTTCTTCACGTTCGCGATTCGAGCGTTGCAGCGCTCTCAACAAGAGGGCATTCTGCGCTCTCAGTTGCGCGAGTTCGTCGGTGTCAGGATTCGCAGGATTCATCGGGACACCTCCCGGAGGCACGTCTTCACGCTTGAAGTTCAGCGCGTCGGCAACAAGATAGATACGACCCAACGTGACCGGCGACGCCGGGAGATGCTTTTGGTGGAGGAGGCAAGAGAGCGCACTGAACTGCGGCCACTGGCCGACCTGCTGAACGTGCTTGACTTGGGTCGTGCTGAGCCGGGCGCGGAACGCCGGTTCGAAGGAGACACGCGGGAAGGGCGGTCGGCCGCGTCGCTTGTGGAACGCCATCGGTCACCTGCGATGACCGGGGTGTACACAAAAAACGCCCAGTCAAATGAAAAAGGGTTTCATTCTGACCGGGCGGGTATCCGTGGCCGCCGTAAGCTCCCCTACGCACTGACGGCTCTCGCGCCGTACTCCGCGTGTATCGAGCTTCACCCATGATATATGAATAATCGGGCATGTCAAGCGAAATCGTTAGCCCTGCTAAGCATTCAGAAAATATTTTTGTTTTTGAGTCTTCGGAAATTTCCGAAGCACCTGTCGAAATTCGACAGCTTAAAAACTCGGGTCAAAAGGAAAGTGCACCTTCAAGATCAAGTGTTCACTTTGCATACTTGATTCTTCGGGAGCCTGTAGCCACGCCCGGTCCGGTCCTTGGCTCCGGCCTGCCGGTGTGGTCGGTCGTGGCGTGTGGGGCAGCCTGAGCAGCCGTATAAGGGTGACAAAGTGTCACCCTTAGCAAGTCCAACCTCTACGCCACCTGCCGGAGTGGCGCGCTGACCATCTTGGACAAACGCGTGGCGCTACGCACCCATCACGGGCGCTTGGAGGCAGCGGCGAAAGCCCTGGGAATTTCGAGAAAGGGGCTGTATCTCAAGCGCCAGCGTCTCGGTCTGTGACGTCTTCGTCCACGTCGCGCCAATCTTCACTGCGCGCTGCCCCGGTGTCCCGGCCTGTTCGTAGCAATAGCTCTATGGATGACACGAGGACTCGCTGCGACCCACACTTGGTCCGAATCGTCTGCAAGCGGCCCTCGCGAATCCGGTAGTACACGGTTCGCCGTGACATCCCGAGCAGTTTCGCCGCATCGTCAATCAACAGACTCTTCGCGTGCTTCGGAACAGGCGCCGACATGAGGCACAAACGAGGCAGGAATAGTGCCAGCGAATGCCGAAGGGTAAACCTCGAATGTGGGCGCAAATCCCAATCAAGACAGGACTATCCAACGGGAAGAGTCTTCCCACTGGGTAGCAGGTCCCCCTCACAAGTCAGACGCAGGTGGAATTTCTCGTTCATGGATTCCTGCTCGATCCAGCTGTGTTAGACTGATTTTTGACCAGTCAAAACTATGGAGTTCAGCAAGCTGAATACTCCGCAGGTCGGCGGATGGCGGCTCGACCGCACGTCCGTCAGCCTGCCGGAAGTCCACGGGTCAATTGCCATCCCCGCCGGGGCCGGCTTCTGGAAGAAGGCGGCGGCCTTCGCCGGCCCCGGTTATCTCGTTGCCGTCGGTTACATGGACCCGGGCAACTGGGCCACCGACCTCGCCGGCGGCGCGCGGTTCGGCTACACGCTTCTCAGCGTCATCATGATCTCCAACCTGATGGCCATCCTGCTGCAGGCACTCTCCGTCCGCCTCGGCATTGCCAGCGGGAGAGACCTCGCGCAGGCGTGCCGCGACAGCTACTCAACCCCGACCACCATCGTTCTGTGGGTCCTCTGCGAGATTGCCATTGCGGCCTGCGATCTCGCCGAAGTCGTCGGCGCCGCGATCGCCCTCAACCTGCTGTTCGGCCTGCCACTCATCTGGGGGGTGTGCCTGACGGCGCTCGACGTACTGATTGTCCTCTTCCTGCAGCACCGCGGCTTCCGCTACGTCGAGGCGCTCGTGGTTGCCTTGATCGTCGCCATCGCGGGCTCGTTCGCGATCGAACTGTGGCTCGCAAAGCCCGACCTTGGCGACGTCGCACTGGGCTTCATCCCGCGCGGGGAAATCCTCTTCAATGGCTCGATGCTCTATATCGCCATTGGCATCCTTGGCGCCACCGTCATGCCCCACAACCTGTACCTGCACTCGTCGATCGTGCAGACCCGGCGGTATCTCGATACGTTCGAGAGCAAGCAGGAGGCGATTCGGTTCGCTACCATCGACTCGTCATTCGCACTGATGACGGCGCTCTTCATCAATGGCGCCATTCTCGTCATGGCCGCCGCCACATTCCACGGCACCGGGTACGACGAGGTGGCGGATATTTCCGACGCCTACAAGCTGTTGTCGCCGCTTCTCGGCACAACTGCCGCCAGCGTCCTGTTCGCCGTCGCCCTCCTTTGCTCAGGCCAGAATGCGACGCTGACGGGCACGCTCGCCGGCCAGATCGTCATGGAAGGTTTCATCAATCTGCGGCTGCGTCCCTGGTTGCGCCGCCTCATCACGCGGCTCATCGCCATCATTCCGGCCGTCATCGTCGTCTTGTTGTATGGGGAAAAGGGAACAATGAGCCTGCTGATTCTCAGCCAGGTCATCTTGAGCCTGCAGCTGCCGTTCGCGGTGTTCCCGCTCGTGATGTTCACGAGCGATCGCGCCAAGATGGGTCCATTCGCGAATCCCGGCTGGGTGAAGGCGCTCGCCTGGATGGTCGCCGTGATCATCGCCGCCCTCAATGGGTGGCTGCTGTATCAGACCATCGCAGGCAGATAGATCACGACCATGTACCGGCGTATCCTCGTCGCCGTCGAGAACTCCAAATCCGACCAGACGATCCTGGGGCACGTCACGAAGCTGGCAAAGCTGACAGGAGCCGAGCTTCTGCTGGTGCACGTGGCGGATGGATGGGCCGCCCGGAATTTCACACAACTGGAACTACGCGAGTCCGATGAAATGAAAGAAGACCGTGCCTACCTGGAAGAGCTTCGACAGCGGCTGACGCGCGAGGGACTCACCGTGCAGGCGCAGCTCGCCATGGGTGATCCGGCGACCGAGCTCATTCGAACCGCTGAGACACAAGACGTCGATCTCATCGCCATGACGACGCACGGCCACCGCTTTCTCGCCGACATCCTGCACGGAGCCACCGCAGACCGTGTGCGCCACCTCGTCCGCGTTCCGGTTCTGCTGCTCCGCGCCCAGTAGCGCCCGACCAGAAGGTCGGGTCGTGGGCTGACCGCCTGGTCGGGCACACCAGAGCGCGACGACCTCAGACCAGTCGGCACCCCTTGAGCCGTTCGAGAATGCGGAGCGGCGACCGGCTTTCGTCGATCATCGCGTCCACCGGCAGGAGAAACGTCTGCTCGAGCTGATACTGGCCCGCCATGGCCGCATGGCTCACCGAGTCGGTGAACGCGACCCACGTGGATCCCGCCGGAAACTCCACCGCGGTCTGCGGTGCGGTCTGCTGGAACACGCGATCCGCTTTCATCCGATCGTGCAGCTCGAGCATCAACGCGTCATAGGCGGACCGCCGACTCTTCGTCACCCGAAGCGCGCGGAGGATGAACGCACTGCCTGGCCAGGGCAGCGACAATGAGGCCACGAAGCGCGACGCCACCGCCTCGAAATCCCCGCCGATACGCCACCGCCGGGAACGCCCGGCGGGATTCACATTGGTAAAGACGCGAAGAATACGGCGCCCTTGCACGGGTGATGCTGGAAAGCTGTCGACATGTAGACGCGTGTCGTCCTTGCGCCATGAGGTGGCACGCCCGGCGATTTCCGCGGGTCTGAAACTGCACCGCGCCAGCTCGATGCGGCGGCGATAGTGCGGGAAAAGCTGGTCCACGAGCTTCGCCGCCAGGCCGCTGAAACGGGTCATCAGATGGCGTAGTTGCTCGAGCTCCCCGCCGCCGAGCGCGGTTCCTGCGACGCTCCCAGTCGCCGGATCGAAGCTCGCGTTCTTACTCGAGGAGAGAATCTGCTGAGAAAAGAGGGATGCATCCTGAGCTTCGAGGGGGAAGGCCAAATCCGACAGGAAGACCACATCGCCACGTTCGAGAGAACCGGTGGCCCTCACGGCGAGGTCCTCGGAAACCGGTGCGGTCCAGCCGCTGGAGCGGACGGTTAGAAGGGCCGACACGATCGCGTCCAGCTACTCGAAGTCGTCTCCCCAGGGAGAAGGTTGCGGTCCGGGCACGATCCCGGCGATGTCAGGGTCGTCTGCGCCGTCCTGTCGAGGGCTCCCGGACCGCTGGACCTTGGCGTTGGCCCGGCGCTCTTCCTTCTGTTTGCGCTTCTCCTGGCGCGCGCGCTCCTTTGCGCGTTTCTCGAGGGTTGGTCTGGTCCGGTTTGCCATGGGCGCCTCCTAGGCTCACCTGTACTTTATCACCGGCATCGGCCGTGAGACGCGCGCGGCCCATGTGGAATATGAGGCCCGGGCATCGAACGCGACTCGGACAGCCCGGCCGCCCGACTCACTCGAGGTCGTGACGAACAGGCTCGTCACGATCGGTGGCACCTCGGTGTCTATGCTATCGTGCCGTTGAATTGCAGACGACCGAACCCGGCGCCCGTCGAGGAGTCGTGGATTGTCAGGCGTTCTTCGACAGGCTGAATAGCTTCTGCACTGTGCTGGCGGTCAAACTCTATCGCCTGCAGTCTCAGGCGGTTCCGCAAGTGCCCACGATTCCCTGTCTCGATCACGAAGCCATGCTGCACGAGGGCATCGCGTCGCATGCGGCGGCGTACATTGAGGACCACTCAGGGAGCCTGCACGAGGTCGTCATCTTCCCTGGCCAGCAGGTCCTCAGCGTGGACATCGTTTCCACGATGGGCGAGTGCACGCCAGAATCACACGCGCATCTGCTGAACACCCTTCGGACGACGTTTCCCGGTTACCGCATCAGAGTCACGGGCGCTTCATGGCTGCGTGGAGACCTTCGTGTCGCGAAGGCGTGCCGCGCGCAGGTCACGTTGCGCGAGGTACTGACGGGAGACAACCTCGACCACACGAAGTCCGCGGTCGATCGTCTCCACACAATCAGCGCGCTCATGGAAAAGGAGTCGCGCGTCGCCTCATGGGGTGCGCGGACGGTCATGACGCCGCTTCTGGCTGTTGCCGGTTTTCTTACCTACCAGATCGCGGGGACATTCGTCCCGCGACTGGGATCGGACTCGGTGGCGTTCATCCGGTTTGCCATTGTCGGCATCCTCGGCACCGTCTTCCTCTACTACGGTCTCAAAGCCGTGCACCTGACGCGGATGGCCAACCGCGTCTGGAAGCGCGCGGCCGAGTACGGTTTGATCCTCAGTGAACGGCGGCAACTCATTGCAGATGGGCGCACTCGCCAGAACTCCGGCCTGCGACCTGACCAGTGAGTTTCTGAAGATCGCCATGATTGTCAGATCGAAACCGATGTCCGACAGAAATGTCGTCAAGCTTCTCGTCTTTCCCGCGGTTTTTCGGCATGGTCGAGGCAGCATTCTTGCTTCCCGGGTGGCGATGTCCCTGTCAGCCCGAACAGGCTCTTGAAGTGCGGAGGCGCCCGTGAGTTTTGGCGATTCGGTCACCAGCAGCATCACTTACGAAGGATCGCTGCTGTGGACCCTCGAGGAAATCGGGCGGCTGATCTCCGAGAGCGGCGACGCCTCGGAAACTCTGACCAACATCGTCCATCTGATTCAGCACCGGTTCGACATCGACGTGTGCTCGGTCTACCTGCTGGAGCCGGATCGGACCAACCTGGTGCTGGCCGCGACGATCGGCCTTCGGCCGGAAAGCGTGGGCCGCGTGCGGATGCGACTCTCTGAAGGCCTGGTCGGGCTGGTGGCCGAGGAGATGCGGCCGCAGGTCTTTGCCGATGCGACGACGCATCCCCGCTTCAAGTACTTCCCTGAGGCGGGTGAAGACAAGTACCACTCGTTTCTCGGCGTGCCGATTGTCGATCGCGGACTGTTGCAGGGCGTGCTGGTGGTACAGACGATCGAACCCCGCGTCTTCGACGCGGACGCCGTCAGCATGTTGGTGACAGCCGGCATGCAGCTCGCCCCAAGCGTCTGCGAGGCGCGGACGTTGGAGCAATTCGTCGCGCCCGCGCATCAACGACTGGCGGCGCTGGCGCGGAACCTCTGGTGGAGCTGGGACCCCGACACCGTCAGCCTGTTCCGCCAGCTCGATCCGGCGCTCTGGCGAGAGCTCGATAACAACCCGGTGGCTCTGCTCCAGCGGATTCCCATCGAGACACTCGAAGAACGGGCCTCCGATCTCGCGCTGCACAGCCGGATCAACTACGCCTACCGCCGGATGCAGGAGTACCTGCACTCGACGCATACGTGGGGCGCGCGGCACGCTGGCGTGTTGTGGGCGCGGCCCGTCGCGTACTTCTCCGCAGAGTTCGGGCTGCACGAATCGCTGCCGATCTATTCCGGCGGTCTGGGGATCCTGGCGGGCGACCACCTCAAGAGCGCGTCGGATCTCGGCATTCCGCTCATCGGTGTTGGGCTGTACTACGACCAGGGATACTTCCGTCAACGACTGGATCGCCATGGCTGGCAGCACGAGGACTACATCGACGTCGATCATCGACAGCTGCCGATTCAACCTGCACAGTACGAGGGCGCGCCCATCGGCATCGCCATCGAGACGCGCACCGGCACGATCCACGCGCGCGTATGGCAGCTCTCGGTTGGACGGAACACGCTCCTGCTGCTCGATTCGAACGTCGAGGGCAATCAGCCCGAAGATCGTGAGCTGACAGCCCGTCTCTATGGCGGCGACGAGCGCGTGCGCATTCGCCAGGAGCTGCTGCTCGGCGTCGGCGGCGTACGAGCGCTGGCCGCCATGAATATCACCCCAGGCGTCCTGCACCTCAACGAAGGCCACAGCGCGTTTGCGGCGCTCGAGCTGGTCCGGCAACAGATGGCCACCGAGGGCGTGGACGCCTGGGAAGCCATCCGCCGCGTGGCCGCTCAAGCCGTCTTCACGACGCACACGCCCGTGCCGGCAGGACACGACACCTTTTCGCCGGAACTCGATCGATGAGCATCTCGGGCCACTGCGCGAATCGCTGGGCCTCTCGCATGACGCGTTCATGGGTCTGGGTCGCGTCAATGCCGGGGACGGCCAGGAGCCATTCTGCATGACGGTGCTGGCACTCAAGACATCTCACCGAGCCAATGCCGTCTCCTCGCTCCACGGGCACGTGTCTCGCGGCATGTGGCGGCGGCTCTTTCCCGACCGCAGCGACGATCGCGTCCCCATCGGCCACATCACGAACGGCGTCCACGTCCCGAGCTGGCTCGCTCCTCAGATGCGCCAGCTGTACGAACGTCATCTCGGCCCGGACTGGTCCTCTCACGCGGGGGATCCGGGGTTCTGGGAGCGCGTGCACGCCATCGACGACGGCGAGCTCTGGGAAACGCACCAGACACTCAAGACACAGCTCATCCACATGGCGCGGCGGCGCGCGGCGCACCAAGCCAAGCGACGCGGCGAGTCGCCGGACGTGGTCGAGCAAATGCGGCAGGCGCTCAGCCTCGACGCGCTGACGATCGGCTTCGCGCGCCGGTTTGCCACCTACAAGCGTGCCGACCTGATCCTTCAGGATCTCGAGGCCTTCATCTCGCTCGTCGGCAACGCTCGCATGCCCGTCCAGTTCGTGTTCGCCGGCAAGTCTCATCCGCGTGACCAGCCCGGCAAGGCGGTGCTGCAGCAGATCGTCGGCCTGATGCGGGATTCGCGGTTTGCGGGAAAAGTGCTCTTCATCGAAGACTACGACATCGCCATGGGCCGGTACCTCGTGCAGGGCGTCGACGTCTGGCTCAACACCCCCAGGCGGCCTCTCGAGGCGTGCGGCACCAGCGGCCAGAAAGTGGTGCTCAACGGCGCGTTGAATCTTTCGATTCTCGACGGGTGGTGGGCGGAGGCGTATGACGGCAGGAACGGGTTTGCTGTCGGCATGGGCGAGACGCACACATCGACCGACCTGCACGACTTCCGCGATGGCGACTCGCTGCGCCGCGTGCTTCGCGACACGGTGGTGCCGCTGTACTACGAACGGGATCGCGACGGCTTGCCGCGCGAATGGATCGCGCGCATCAAGCGCGCCATCCGCACGCTCGGCTGGCGCTTCAGCGCCGACCGCATGGTGATGGATTACGTGTCGAACGCGTACATCCCAGCGGCAGGCGGCACGAGCAGCGACGTCAGCCGGTTCTAGCGGCTTTAGCGGTATTGTCACGCGTCCGCACATGAGCAAGACTATGCGCCATGGCCGACTTCGTGATGTCTGCGCGCAACGTCAAGAGTGGTGCGTTTGGCGAGGAGCCGGACCGCACGCGCTACCTCCTCGTCCCGTCGGGAAAGCTCCCGACGCCGAGCGACGCGAGAACCCAGAGCGCCTGGGCGGACCAGCTCGTCGAAGAGGCGACCCTCGCTCAGACGGACGGCGTTCGAACCGGCGATATCCTCGTCTTCGTGCATGGCTTCAACAACGAGCCTCCCGCCGTGATGGCCCGTCACCGGCAGGTCCGGAAGGATCTCGAGAACCTGGGCTACGAGGGCGCGATCGTGAGTTTCGACTGGCCCGCCGGCGACGAAGCACTGGCATATCTCGAAGATCGTCACGATGCGGTGCAAACCGCCCTACAACTGGTGACAGATGGGATCGCGCTCTTCTGCAAGTACAAGACGCCCGACTGCGCGATTAACGTGCACGTGCTCGCGCACTCCATGGGCGCGTTCGTTGTAAGGGAAGCGTTCAATGATGCCGACAACAGCGGCGGAACGATTGGGGGAACCAACTGGACAGCGAGCCAGATAGTCTTCATCGGCGGCGATGTGTCGATGCGCTCGTTGGACGCTCACGATCGCGGTGCGGAATCGCTCTATCGCCATGCCGTGCGTCTCACCAATTACCAGAGTAGTCACGACGCGGCGCTGGCGCTCTCCAACGTCAAGCGTGTCGGCGTGGCTCCGCGCGTCGGACGCCACGGCCTCCCCGACGCTGCGCCGCCCGCCGCCGTCAACGTCGACTGCAGCGCCTACTGGAAGACCATTCCGAAGAACCGCAGAATGGTGGCCAACGGGAATCGCTCGCACTCCTGGCAGTTCGGCGATCCTGTCTTCATGGCAGATTTCGCCGCAGTGCTCGGAGGCATCGATCGTGCGTCGATATCGACGCGAGTACAGGTGGGGCCCAATCGGTTCGTCCTGCGGAAGCCCTAGAACGCGGCGGATCGCTACTCTGGAATGATCCCGGGATACGGCACGAACGCGACGAAATGCCGCGCGACAAACTCTTGAATGACGACGTCCGGCTTCTCCCGCGCGATCTCATCGAAATCGAACTCGTTCTGCCAGAGATAGGACGCCCGACTGAAGTGTTCTGACAGAAACGGGATCAGGCGTCCGGCAAACGAATCCCGAAAGACCACCGCTGTCGGCAGAGACTTGTCGCGGTGCTCGGTCACGAGCAATCCGTCCTCACCGTACGGATCCGGGGAGTCGGGCTCGACCACACGATAACCCTGACCCCTCCGCAGAACCAGGCCAGGCATCGCCATCTTCCCAGGGTCGGTTAGTCCAAGCATCGTCGTCTTGTCACCGGACGCCACTGAGTGGTCCGTGTCAAAATCGCTGCGCTCCAGCGGCTGGATAGATGGAAACCACTGCCGCAGCGCGCGGGCGATGGCCTGATAGCCAGCAAGACCGCCACGATCGTTCCAGTGGGTGTCGTATCGGTGATAGAGCTGCGCTGTCGGTTTCGCCGAGATCACCGCCGCACGAAGGTCGAGAATCTGAAAGTCCGGGGTCGTCCGTCGTAGATAGGCGACGAGCTGATCCGCGCGATAGTCATCTCGTAGCCGCTTGAGCGACGTTGGCATGTGCTCCGGGTAGATCATCTGTTTGTCTGGCGCGATGACGAACAGAAAGGGAATCCCTCGTCTGGCGAGGAATGCGCGGCGGCGAACGAGCGTCTCGCGCCACACCGCAAGCTCATCGAGCGTGAACGGCTCTGCCTGTGTCCAGTCACCGATCCCGCCATCGTCGGCATAGAACAGCCAGTCGTCCTTGCCGGCGATGACCGTGTCTGACGCTGTCATGCGCAGGCCGTTCCAGAGCACGTAAGATCGCCAGTCGATCAGCCGGGCGCGCAACGCGAAGTGATCGTCAAAGTACTTCTGGAACGCATCGGGCCACGCCGCCACATCTTTCGGCGACCACGACCATTTCGGCCACGTGGCAAGCTCGCGCATCTCGGATTCCGATAGCCCCGCGCGGTCGATTCCCAGCGCGAGCCCAAATCCGGGCACGGCGGTCATCACAATGAACAGCACCACGATGGCAAGGCCACCCGGCGGATGCAAATCTGGAGCGGACCTCGGCATCAGAATCTGAAGTAAATGAACGGATTGTAGGTTCTCGCCGCAATCTCGACGATGGATGCGGCGAGGATCAAGGCGATCGCACCGGCACTCGCCGCCGCGAAACCCCAAGACCGACTGGAGTCTTCCAGGCCCGCAAGGGTCCGCTCCCGCCACCTGTTGAGCAGCGGACCGATTGGCAGAGACCCGATCGTTCCTGCGGCCAGCGCCAGCCAGACGGCGGGGGTGAGATACCACTGCACGGTGAACGGTGTCGGCGCTGTCGCTCCACGCCCGGTCATTGCCGCGAGAAACGACAGCGCGCCAGACAGGGTGTCCGCACGGAAGAAGACCCACCCGATCATCACGACGAGCAGCAGATAGAGGTGCCGAACAGGACGCCAGAGCCTGCGAACGACTGCGGCCAGGCCCAGTCGTTCGACAACAAGGAACGAGCCGTGGAACAGTCCCCAGATCACAAAATTCCAGCTCGCGCCGTGCCAGAGGCCGCAGAGGAAGAACACGCTCACGAGATTCACGTACGTGCGCGCTGGCGAGACACGGTTGCCGCCGAGCGGGACGTAGACGATAGTCGCGGAACCAGGTCGACAGCGACATGTGCCAGCGCCGCCAGAATTCCTGAACGGTGTCCGCAATGTAGGGCCAGCGGAAGTTCTCCGGAAAGCGGAAGCCGAACATCCGGCCGAGACCGATCGCCATGTCGGAGTAGCCGGAGAAGTCGAAGTAGATCTGGAGCGTGTAGCACACGACGCCGAGCCACGCGTGCCCAGGCGTCAGCTGGCCGTGCGGCATGCCGAAGATCTTGTCGGCCGACCTCGCCGACGATGTTCGCGATGAGGACCTTCTTGCCCAGCCCGATGACGAATCGGCGGACGCCGAAGGCAAAGTCGTCGAGCGTGACGAGGCGGCGTGCCAGTTGGTCGGCGATGTCGCGGTACCGGATGATCGGGCCGGCGATGAGCTGCGGAAAGAGGAGCAGGTAGAGCGCCGTGTGCACCGGACTCTTCTTTGCGGACGCATCATGTCGGTAGACGTCCACGATGTAGGAGATCGCGTGAAACGTGATAGAAGGAGATGCCGATCGGGAGCAGCACACGCGGCACCGCAAGCGGACCGATCCCGACTGCCGCGAGCAGCGGAGTTGACGTTGTCGACGAAGAAGTTGGCGTACTTGAAGACGCCCAGCACGATCAGGTTGACGCTCACCGCTGCCGCGAGCACACGCCTGGCCTTGTCCGCCTTGCGCGCGCGGGCAACCGCGATCGCCATCCGGTAGTTGAACGCGATCGAGCCCAGCATCAACCAGGTGAATGCCCCTCCACCCTTGGCGTAGAAGATCACGCTCGCGATGACCAACAGCCAGTTCGCGTACACGCCGTGCTCGCGACGGAGAAAGTGCAACCCGAGAAGCACTGGCAGGAACAGGAACAGAAACGTGGGTTCAGTGAAGAGCATCGGCGACCGGGGCTAGGCGACGACGATAGCCCGGATTGATAAGTGGCGAGAAGGGCGCAGTGAGGAAGATGCTAAAGAAACATAAAGATTATGCGAAATATTGCGTATGCGGTCACTCAAAGAGAGGGCTGTGGAACACTCGTTCAGTAAACAGCACTGACAATGACGCGTATGCTTTAGTGTCTCGTCGCGCGCTCAAATTCATGTGCGGTTCCTGGAGATCCCAGTGTCGAACCCCTTGCGTGTTCTGCGTTCTTCCGGTCTGCGCCTTCGAGTGGGAGCAGGCCTCGCCTGCGTGGCGCTATCCCTGACTCTCGACGGCTGCAGCCAGCCGTCTGCGTCCGGGACGCCCGCCACGCGCACGGGTGGTGGACGGACCGGGCGCGGGCGCGGCGCGGGCGGTGGAGTCGCGCAACCGGTTGTGACGGCGAAGGTCAGCCAGAAAGATGTACCTGTCGACATCACCGCGGTCGGCAACGTCGAGGCCTACACGATGATCACCCTGCGTTCGCAGGTCACGGGTCAATTGCAGGAAGTCTTGCTGCACGAAGGCGATACGGTCAAGCAAGGTGACCTTCTCCTTAAGATCGACGAACGGCCGTTCCGGGCGGCTCTGCAACAGGCCGAAGCGAACTACGTCCGCGACCAGGCGTTCCTCGCCCAGGCCGAGGCGCAGCTCAGCCGCGACGTCGCCAACGCCGCGTACGTGCAACTTCAATCAGATCGACAGTCCATGCTGGTCAAACAAGGCATCGTTTCGAAAGACCTCGAGGAGCAGGCTCGCGCCCAGGCCGATGCAACGGCCGCCACGGTCAAGGCCGATCGGGCCGCCGTTGACAGCGCAAAAGCTCAACTCGTTGCTCAACAAGCAGCAGTGGACAGCGCCAAGGTGCAGCTCAGCTACTGCAACGTCCGTTCGCCCATCGACGGCCGCACCGGCGACATTGCAGTCAAGGCCGGGAACCTCGTCATGGCCAACAGCACACAGATCATGACCATTGCGCAGGTGCAGCCGGTACTTGTCACCTTTGCTGTAGCGGCCACGCACTTGCCAACGATCAAAAAGAACTACAGCGAGGCGAAGAGACTGACAGTGACAGCGACGCCCCAGGACGCCGCTTCGCAGTCGGTTGAAGGCCAGCTCACCTTCTTCGACAACGTCGTCGATCAGACGACGGACACGATCAAACTCAAGGCCACGTTCGCGAATACCAATCGCGGGCTGTGGCCAGGCGAGTACGTGCGCGTCAATCTGCGTCTGGCGACATTGGAGGGCGCAACGGTCGTTCCCCAACAGGCCGTTCAAACCGGACAGGACGGCCAGTTTGTGTTCCTCGTCAAAGAAGATTCGACGGTGGAGCAGCGCCCGGTCACCGTGGGCCAACGCGTGAACGAGGAACTCGTCATCGAGAAGGGCCTTACGCCAGGCGAGACGGTCGTCACCGAAGGCCAACTTCGGCTCGAGCAGGGCACGAAGGTGGAGAGCGCCGACAACGCGGGACGCGCCGGCGGCCGCGGCCAGGGTCGTGGGGGGCGCGGCGGGGGCGGACGCGACAGGCAAGGCGACCAAGGTGGTCGCGCAGGACAGTGAACGTTTCCGAAACCTTCATCAGACGTCCCATCGCCACCAGCCTGTTGATGGCGGCCATCGCGCTGTTCGGCGTGGTGTCGTATCGCGGGCTGGCGGTGGCCGATTTGCCGACCGTGGATTACCCCACGGTCAACGTCAACGCCGTATTGCCGGGCGGCGATCCGGTAACGATGGCGGCGACGGTCGCCAGTCCACTCGAGCGCCAGTTCACGACCATCGCCGGCGTCGACGAAATGACGTCGTCGAGCGGGACGGGCAACAGCAACATCACGCTGACCTTTGACCTCGACCGCAATATCGACAGCGCCGTCGTCGACGTGCAGACGGCCATCGCCGCCGCGCTGCCGCTGCTGCCGTCCACGTTGACCTCGCCGCCCTCGTTCCGCAAACAGAATCCCGCCGACCAGCCCATCCTGATGCTCAACCTGACGTCGAGCAGTCTCGCGATGTCGGCCGTCGACGACTACGCGGAAAACATACTTGCGCCGCGCATCTCGCAAGTCGACGGTGTGGGGCAGGTGAGGGTTCAGGGTGCCCAAAAATATGCGGTGAGGGTGCAGCTCGATCCGAACAAGCTGCAAGATCAGAAGATCGGCGTGAATGAAGTCGATCAAGCGCTTCAGAACTGGAACGTCAATCAACCGACAGGCCAGTTGTTCGGACCGAGTTCCACGTACACCATCAGCGCGAACGGACTGTTGCGGAGCCCGCGAGGCCTGCTCAGCACCGCCGAGAGTTTCAGACCCATCGTGATCACCTACCGGCAGGGCCGGGCGGTCAGGCTCGATCAGGTGGCCAGCGTCATCGACAGCGTTGAGACGACCACGCAGCGCGCGTGGCTTTACACCAAGCGCGGGGTGCAGCGCGTCATCACGTTAGAAGTCCAGAAACAGCCCGGCACGAACGTCATCGAGGTCACCGACAGGGTGCGAGCTATCCTTCCGGAATTGGAAGCGCAGCTGCCCCCCTCCGTGCATCTGAGCATCCGCCAAGACCGGTCGAAAACCATCCGCCAGGCGTTCAACGACATCTCGATCACGATGGTCTTCACGCTCGTACTCGTTGTGGGCGTGATCTTTCTCTTCCTCCACAACGGATCGGCGACGCTCATCCCGGCCCTCGCGCTGCCCTTCTCGATTCTCGGCACGTTTGCCGTGATGAGGATGCTGAACTACAGCCTCGACAACCTGTCGATGATGGCGCTCATTCTCTCGATCGGCTTTGTCGTGGACGACGCGATTGTGATGCTCGAGAACATCGTGCGGCACATGGAAGCAGGCGAACCGCCACTGGAGGCGGCGCTCAAGGGCTCGAAAGAGATCGGCTTCACCATCTTGACGATGACCACGTCGCTCGCTGCCGTGTTCATCCCCATCCTGTTCATGGCCGGCATCCTGGGCCGGTTGTTCCGTGAGTTCGCGGTCACAATCACGGCGGCCATTCTCATTTCCGGTGTCGTTTCTGTGACGTTGACGCCGATGCTGTGCAGCCGCTTCCTCAAAGTCACGCACGCCGATCGAGGCTTCGCCGGTCTCATCGATCGTGGGTTTGACGCGCTCCTTCGCGGCTATGGATGGAGTCTGAACCTCGTGCTTCGCTACCGCGTGGTCATGATGGCTGTGTTCGTCGCGGTCCTGGGAGCAACCATCTACATGTACGGCGTCGTGCCCAAAGGCTTCATTCCCGACTCCGACAACGACACGCTGAACATCAACCTGCGGGCTGCCCAAGGCACGTCGTTCTACGAGATGGTCAACTACATGGAACGGGCGGCGGCTCAAGTCAATCAGAACCCGTATGTCGACGCCATGATGGTCGCCACGGGCGGGGGTGGTCCTGGCGGCGGCGGTCAGAACTTCGGGCGGATGAACATTCAGTTGACGCCTCGTGCGCAGCGTCCAGTCAGTGCTTCGCAGATCGCCCAGTCGCTCCGCGGCCCGATCGGGCGGCACCCCGGCTTCCGTGGAAGCGTCAACGTTCCCGCCGCACTCCAAATAGGTGGCTTCCAGGGCAACAGCAGCTACAACCTGATGGTCGAAAGCCTGAACTACGAGGATTTGACCAAGTGGGCGCCGATGCTCGAACAGGCCATCCGCGAACTGCCCGAAGTGCTGGACGTGTCGACCAATCTCGAGGCGCGGAGTCCGCGCGTCGATCTCGTCATCGATCGCGACAAGACGGCATCGGTCGGCTTGACGTCGACTGAGATCGCAAACACGCTCAGCGCGGGCCTCGGTCCGCGGTGGTCGACAACGATCTATGGAGAGCGGTCCCAGTACCGGGTGCTGCTCGAGCTCGATCCGAAGTATCAGGAACAAGCCGACTCGCTGCGAAGGCTGAACTTCAAGACAGGGGCCGGCAACCTGGTGCCACTCGAGTCCGTGGTCAGCTTCAAGGAAACCGTCGGCCCCCAGAGCGTGAACCACGTTGGGCAGCTACCCGCCGTGTCGATTTCGTTCAACCTCAAGCCTGGCGTCTCGCTGGGACAGGCGGTCGATAACGTCAGCGCGGTGGCCAACCGCGTGCTGCCGCCCAACGTCACGACAACCTTCCAGGGGACGGCCAAGACGTTCCAGCGGTCGATGAACAACCTCGGGCTGCTCCTCTTCATCGCCCTGGGCGTCGTTTATATCGTGCTCGGCATGCTGTACGAGAGCTATATCCATCCGCTGACGATTCTCTCCGGTCTGCCATCAGCGGGCTTGGGCGCGCTGGTCACGCTGATGCTCTTCAGGAACGAGCTGAACATCTATTCGTTTGTCGGCCTCATCATGCTGATCGGCATCGTCAAGAAGAACGCCATCATGCAAATCGACGTCGCACTCGATCTGGAGCGGCGACTCGGCAAGACCTCGCTCGAGGCGATCTACGAGGGCTGCATCATCCGCTTCCGTCCGATCATGATGACGACGATGGCTGCGCTCTTCGGATCGCTCCCGATCGCGCTGGGTTATGGCGCCGGCGGCGAAGCTCGACGCCCGCTGGGCTTGGCCGTCGTCGGCGGTCTCGTGTTCTCGCAGCTGCTCACGTTGTATCTGACGCCTGTGGTCTATACGTATACAGCGAAGATCTTCAAGACGCGCAGAATTCTCCACGTCGCTGCGAGTCACGCAACCACATGAACATCTCCGAAGGATTCATCAGACGGCCGATCGCGACGAGCCTGCTCATGGCGGCGATCGCACTGTTCGGGGCCGTCGCCTATCGGTCGCTTCCGGTCAGCGACCTGCCCAACGTGGACTTCCCCACACTGCTGGTGACGGCGCAGCTGCCGGGCGCGAGCCCGGAAACGATGGGCGCCTCGGTGGCGACACCCCTCGAAAATCAGTTCTCCACGATCGCCGGACTGGAGTCGATGACATCGGTCAACTCGCTCGGCTCCACGCAGATCACACTCGAGTTCGAGCTGAACCGCAGCCTCGACGGTGCAGCGGTGGACGTACAAGGGGCGATCACCCAGGCGAGCCGACTGCTGCCGCAGGGCATGCCGACACCGCCCACCTTCACCAAAGTCAACCCGGCCGACCAGCCGATTCTCTATCTCGTCATCACCTCCACGACGATTCCGCCGTGGAAGCTCGACGAGTGGGCCGAGACGCGCATCGCGCAGCGCATCTCGCAGGTGAGCGGCGTTGCGCAGGTCCAGGTGCTCGGCAGCCAGAAGTACGCCGTGCACGCGCGCCTCGACCCGCGCGCCCTCGCGGCCCGTCAGATCGGGATCAACGAAGTCGAGGCGGCGATTCGCAACTGGAACGTGAACGTGCCGGCCGGCAACATCATCGGGCCACACCGGGCCTTCACATTACAGGCGACCGGCCAGTTGATGAACGCGGACGAGTTCGGGAACATGGTCGTCGCATACCGGAACGGCGCACCCATCCGTCTCGATCAGCTCGGCACGGTTGAAGATGGGGCCGAGGACCCACACACCGGCTCGTGGTTCTACACGAAGGACAAAGAACAGCGGGCTATCACGCTCGGCATTCAGCGGCAGCCGGGTACGAACACCATCGCGGTGGCCGACGCCGTCAAGAACCTGATGCCCCAGTTTCAGGCGGAGCTGCCGGCGAGCGTCCACATGGACGTGCTCTACGACCGCTCGGAAACGATCCGCGAGTCGTACCGCGACGTCCAGTTCACGATGCTCCTGACGCTCGGTCTCGTGATCATGGTCATCTTCCTGTTCCTGCGGACCGTCTGGGCCACCGTCATCCCGAGCCTCGCGCTGCCGTTCTCGATCATCGGTACCTTCGCGATGATGTACATGCTCGGGTACAGCCTCGATAACTTGTCGATGATGGCCCTCATCCTGTCGGTCGGCTTCGTTGTCGACGACGCGATCGTGATGCTGGAGAACATCTATCGGCACGTCGAGATGGGGGAGGATCCGCTGCAGGCGTCGCTCGTGGGATCGCGAGAAATCGGCTTCACGATTGTCTCGATGACCCTGTCGCTCGCGGCGGTCTTCATCCCTGTGCTCTTCATGGGCGGCGTGCTGGGCCGGCTGTTCCGCGAGTTCTCGGTGACCATCTGCGTCGCCATCCTGATCTCAGGAGTGGTGTCAGTGACGCTGACGCCAATGCTCTGCAGCCGTTTTCTGAAAAAGGCGTCGCACGGCGCGGGTTCGTCCAACAGGCTCTATGACACGACCGAGCGCTGGTTCCAGGCGCTGCTCAAGGGGTACGACGGCACGCTGCAAGTGGTCCTCCGTCATCGAGCGGCGACCATGGCCGCGTTTGCCATCGTGCTCCTGCTGACGGGCGGGCTCTTTGTCGTCGTGCCGAAGGGCTTCATCCCCGATCAGGACACGGATCAGATCGCCGTCACGACGGAAGCCGCACAAGGCACCGCCTACGGCAAGCTGGTCGAATACCAAGGACAGGTCGCCGACATCATTCGGCAGGATCCCAATGTGGTCGCGCTCGTCTCGACCATCGGCGGCAGCGCCGCCAACACACTCGGCGGCCCGAACCTCGGGCAGATCGTCGTCACTCTGAAGCCACGGTCCGAACGGAACGAGCTCGTCGGCGACATCATCAAGAAGCTGCGCCCCCAGCTTGCCGCTGTGCCGGGGATGAAGGTCTTCATGCAGAATCCGCCGACGATCCGCATCGGCGGCCAGGCGAGCAAGAGCCTCTACCAGTACTCGATACAGTCGCCGGACCGGCAGCAGCTCTACGCGGCAGCGCGCGACCTCGAAAAAGAGCTCGCAGAGGTTCCTGGCCTCGAGGATCTGACGAGCGATCTTGAAATCACGAGCCCGCAGATCAACGTCGAGATCGATCGCGACAAAGCCGCGTCGCTCGGGATTACCGCCAGCCAGATCGAAAACGCGTTCTATGACGCGTACGGGCCACGATGGGTGTCGACGATTTACGCGGCAGTTAACGAATACAAAGTGATGTTGGAACTGGCGCCAGAGTTCCAGGCCGACCCGAGTGCGCTCTCGCTGCTCTACATCAAGGGGAATAGTGGACCCCTCGTGCCGCTCGATACCCTGGCGACCGCCAAGCAGCAGATCGGTCCCCAGACCGTGAACCACTACGGCCAGCTCACGTCGGCCACCATCTCGTTTGGCCTGGCGCCGGGCACGGCGCTCGGTGGCGTCCTCAGTCAGGTCAAGGACGTGGCGGACCGCACGCTGCCCGACGGCGTCAGCGGTCAGTTTCAGGGCGCGGCCAAGGCCTTCGAGGGCGCGCTCTCGAACCTGGCCATCTTGCTTGTCATCGCGGTGCTGGTCGTATACATCGTGCTCGGCATCCTCTACGAGAGCTACATCCACCCCCTGACGATTCTCTCGGGTCTGCCTTCGGCAGCCTTCGGCGCCCTCATCACGCTGATGGTGTTCCAGTTGGATCTGAACATCTACGCGTTTGTGGGGATGATCATGCTCATTGGCATTGTCGAGAAGAACGCCATCATGCAGATCGACTTCGCGCTCGAAGCAGAGCGCCGCGGCATGTCATCCGAGCAGGCCATCTACCAGGGCTGCCTGGTCCGGTTCCGTCCGATCATGATGACGACGATGGCGGCGATGCTCGGAGCCCTGCCGATCGCCGTGGGATATGGTGCCGGCGGCGAAGCAAGGCGGCCGCTCGGACTGGTGGTCGTCGGCGGGTTGCTCTTCTCGCAACTCGTGACACTCTATCTGACGCCGGTGTTCTTCATCTACATGGCCCAGCTCCAGGCCTGGCTGAAGACGCGCCGGATGGCGGCCGAGCCTCAGCCTGCAACAGGCATGTGAACCCCATCTGACTTCCGCGCCCACTCGGGCATCGCTTCCTCACGAACGCCGCCGCGGATCGTATCCGTGCTCAACGCACAGGACACACCCGTCGACCAAGTCGTCTCAGCCGCGAGCATTGACATTTGGCGGAAGCCGGACGCGCCGAATGGTGGTACCGTTCTCGCACGCCCACAGTCCGACCGATGGCAGATGACCTTCGAACCGAACCCTCTCGAGTCGCCTCGGAACACCACGGCGCCCAGCGAAGCGGCGCTGCGCTTCCTTCAATTGAGTGCGCGGCTCTTGCTCGAATACAACGTCCGTTCGAAGAGTCTCGAGCGCCACATCGAGCGGATCGCACGGCACGTGGGTGTCAACGTGCAGACGGTCGTGGGGTATCGCGAGGTCACGCTCGCCATGGCAGATGGACGCGGTCTCCACGCGCGCGCGCCGGAGCTTCGCATCAACGTCGCCGTCAGTGCGGGCACCCTGCATGTCATCGACGAACTGTGCCTGGATCGCATCGGGCTCGACGAAGCCACGAGGAGTCTGGAAACATTGGAACGCCTGGCGCCGCGGCACGGACGCTGGGTGGTCGCCGTCCTCTTCGGGCTTGCGGCGTCAGCCATCGCGTGGCTGCTGCGCGCGGACTGGGGCGCGATCGTCGTGAGCGCCGTGTCTGCCGCCGTGGGGCTGATCGCGCGGCAGGAGCTTGCCAGACGGACTGTCATCCTCTTCGTGCAGCCCTTCGCGGCCGGGCTGATTGGCGCGGCGCTTGGCGGCGCGGCGATCCGTCTGGGCTGGACAGAGACGCCGGGCTTGTGCCTGATCGTTCCGGCGCTGATGCTCGTGCCGGGCCCGCATCTCATCAACAGCGCACAAGACATGCTGGATAACCACATGCAGACGGGCGTCTGCCGCCTGGGGCTCGCCATGGGCATCCTCATCGCCACCGCGCTCGGCGTCGTCCTCGGTGGCTGGCTCACCCTCGGTCCGACGACCCTGTCGACGTCGCCGTCAGAGGCCATGCGGCTCACGCTGCCGCTGGATATGGCGCTGGCCGGCGTGGCCGCCTGCGGGTTCGGTGCGTTCTACAACGCGCCGTGGCGCGTCCTGTGGGTGTCGATCCTGTGCGGCATGGTTGGCCACGGTCTCCGCTATCTCTGTCTCGATCACCTGAGCGTGGAAATATCCACGTTGTTCGCGTGCCTGTCCATCGGGCTGATTGCCGGCGTGGCTGCTGATCGCCTACGGCTGCCGTTTTCGGCCGTCGCGTTTGCAGGCGCCGTGCCGATGATGCCAGGGGTCTTCATCTACCAGAGCATTGCGGGCGCCATGCACCTGTCAGCCGCCGGAACAGCGGCCGATCCCGCGCTCGCCGCTGCCACGCTGGCGCTCTCCGGCAAGTCCGTGTTCGTGGTCGGCGCCATGACGATCGGCCTCCTGGTCGGTGCCCGGCTTGCGGACCTCGCCCACCGCCGCGGCTGACTCGGCGACGGTCACCAGGGCCGTGACACAGCGACCGTCACCGCATGTCCCGCGGCTGACCGGTCGATGCGACCACACTGCTCCAGAGTGCGCCCTCCGGGTCGATCTTCTTGCGCTCGGATACGGCGAGGGAGATCGGCACGTGGGTGAACTGGTGATTCCAGAAGCTGACGACCATGTTCGTGCGCCCGCTGAGACCCGCGTGGACCGCGCTCTGTCCGAGGAGCAGGCAGAAGGCCGAGTCGTGCGCCGTCGCCGGCACGCTCCTGATGGTGTAGCTGGGATCGATGTACTTGAGGGTGATCGCCGTGCCGGTCCGCTTGAAGTGGTCGTTGATCGCGTCGCGCAGAAAGACGCCGATGTCGCCGTACTTGACGTTCCCCGACGCGTCCCGCTCCTGGCTCTTCGCCATCAGATCCTGGCCGGCGCCTTCCGCGACCACGATCACCGCGTGGCCTCGGCGCTCGAGCCGCTGCTGCAGCGCTGACAGGAACCCCTCGAGGGTGAACGGCACCTCGGGAATCAGGCAGAAGTTCACGTGGTTGTTGACCAGGGCCGAATACGCCGCGATGAACCCCGAATCGCGGCCCATGAGCTTCACGAGTCCGATTCCGTTGCGCGCCGCTTCCGCCTCGGCGTTGGCCGCATACGTCGCGCGCCGCGCCTCGGTGACGGCCGTCTCGAATCCAAACGTTCTCTGCACGAACGAGATGTCGTTGTCGATCGTCTTCGGGACACCGATGACGCCGACCTTCAAGCCACGCCGCGCCGCTTCCTCGCCGATCTTCTGTGCCCCGCGAAGCGTCCCGTCGCCGCCGATGGCGAAGAGGATCCCGACCCCCAGGTCTTTCAGGTAGTCGACCATTTCCGCCGGGTCCTGGGGCCCTCGGGACGATCCGAGGATCGATCCGCCGCTCTCGTGAATCCGGTGGACGGATTCGGGCGTCAACTCGAGCGGCTCGTGCCCAATCCGACGCACGAGCCCTTCGTAGCCGAAGCGGAAGCCGTAGACCTTCTTCACGCCGTAATGGTGGCGCAGACTCAGGACGACGGCGCGGATCACGTCGTTCAACCCGGGGCAGAGACCGCCGCACGTCACGATCCCGCAGGCGAGCTTCGCCGGATCGAAGAACAGCATCTGCCTCGGTCCGGCGGACTCCATCGCGGGAGGCGCCGCGCCCCTGTCAGACCTGTCCAGCCAGGCGTTGATCCCCTCGAGTGTGGAGTGATAGAGCACGCGCTCCTCGTCGCGCGTGAACCGGACGCCGGACATCGGCGACGGGATGCGGCACTCGCCGAGCCGCGCTATCGTGAAATCGAGATCGTTGTCGCGCATTCGATCCTCACTGCCGACTCATTGCCCCATCGTCGTGCCGGCGGACCGCAGCTCCGTCGTCGCCCGCACGACCCGAGCGGCCATCGCCTTCTCGGCGAGGGTCATGTAGGAGCGCGGATCGTAGGCCTTCTTGTTGCCGACTTCTCCGTCCACCCGGAGAACGCCGTCGTAGTTCTTGAAGCAATGGTCTGCGATGGCGCGCGTGAACGCGTACTGCATGTCGGTGTCGATGTTCATCTTCACCACGCCGTAGTCCAACGCCTCGTGGATGTCGCGCGAGCTCCGATCCCGATCCACCGTGGAAGACCAGGTAGAACCGCGCCGCTTCGCCGAACGCGGCGACGACGGCATCCTGGCAGTCCTTCAGGATGGACGGTTTCAGCTTGACCTGGCCCGGTTTGTACACACCGTGCACGTTGCCGAACGTCGCCGCGAGCAGGTAGCGCGCGCCCGACACCGCGTTCAGCCGCCGTGCGACCTCCAAGGTGTCCTCGGGCGTCGTGTAGAGCTTCGCGGCGGCGCTCGCCCTGACGCCGTCCTCCTCGCCTCCGACCACTCCAGCTTCGATCTCGAGGATCAGGTCGCTCTTCTTGAACCGTTCGAGCAGCTTCACGGCGATGTCGAGGTTCTCTTTGAGCGGCAGCGCGCTGCCGTCGAACATGTGGCTGCTGAACAGATTCGGTTTGCCCGCCGCCCGCCGCCGCTCGGTCTCCTCGACGAGCGGCATCACGAAGGTGTCCAGCTTGTCCGCCTGGCAATGGTCCGTGTGGAGCGCCACGTAGATCGGATATCGCGCCGCCGCGCGGTGGACGTGTTCGGCAATCGAGATGGCGCCGAGCGCCATGTTCTTCACCGCGGCGCCCGACGCGAACGCGCCGCCTCCGGTCGATACCTGGATGATCCCGTCGCTCTTGCTGTCGGCCAGTCCTTTCAACACGGCGTTTGCCGTCGTGAGCGACGTCACGTTGACGGCTGGATAGGCGAACCTTCCCTTCCGCGCGCGATCGAGCATCTTGCAGTACTGCGTGTAGTCGGCAACCGGCATCGGGATCTCCTTCAGTTCACTTCGTTCGCGACGACTGCGATGATGCGGGCAAGCCCGCGCCGCCTCTCCGGCGGCCGTCTTTCTCCCAGAGAAGAAACCCGCCGCGGAATGCGAAGGCGTTGTCTCCGGCCCGGCAGCCCGGCGGCAGCTTGTCCAGCTTGTCGACGTTGCCGCCGCCAATGACCACGTCGTCGAGTTCGAGAGCGGAGATGAATTTGGTGACGACCAGGTGGACGCACTCGCGCCACTTCTTGATACCGAGGCGCTTCAGTCCGTTGAGCCCGAGATAGGTTTCGTAGGTCCCGTCTTTGTAGGGGAGATGCCCGAGCTCCATGGGCATCGGGTTGCCGTCCACGATCAACGCTGACCCGAGTCCCGTTCCCAGCCCGAGAAACAACATCTTCCCGCTCCGGTAGCTTCCAACGGCCTGCATCGCGGCGTCGTTCATCACCTTGACGGGAACGCCGAACGCCTTGGCGAAATCGAAGTGAACCCACCCACGCCCGAGGTTGACCGGCTCGGAGACCGGCCGGTTGTCGCGCACGCGCCCGGGATAGCCGATCGAGACCACGTCGTACTTCCAGTCCTCGGTCAGCTTCAGGACCGCCGACACCATCTGCCGGGGCGTCAGCGTCGGCCCGGACGGAAACTTCCGCGGCTCGGTCTCGCCGGTGACAAGGCACTTGACGCTGTTCCCGCCGATGTCGATGACCAACACTTTCATGACGACGGTCTGATGCTGTCTTGTCGGGGGCCCTCCGAAATACCAGAGGCAGGGCGTCGCACCAGGGCCCGAAAGCGTATCAGGTCCGCGCCCACCATGCTTCTTTTGCAAAGAACCTGCTGGATTTGGCGTCGATCTGACTGGTCGGCACCCACGAAAAGTGGTACTGCCCTTGCGGTCATCGACTGGCGCCCGAACTGTCGCCACGCGCAACAGGCCCGGGAAGCCAGTGACCCTGGGCGATTCCTCAGCCGGAACAATCCAGGCAGCAGGAGACATTCGATGAGCACGTTCAATCTTGAACAGCACCAACTGACCGTTGGGGAAATTCACCACAATCTTCCGGCCAGCTCACTCTACGAGCACGCCATTCGCTACGAGAAGGACGCAAGCATTGCCGAAAACGGAGCGCTGGTTGCCTATTCCGGCGTGAAGACTGGCCGTTCCCCCAAGGACAAGCGGGTTGTCAAGCACCCGGATTCTGAAAAGAACGTGTGGTGGGGGCCGGTCAACATCCCCTGCGACGCCCAGACGTTCGCCATCAATCGCCAGCGCGCGATCGACTATCTGAACACACGCGACCGGCTCTACTGCTTCGACGGCTTCGCGGGCTGGGACCCGAAGTACCGCATCAAGATCCGCGTCATCTGCTCGCGTCCGTACCACGCGCTCTTCATGCACACCATGCTCATCCGGCCGACACCGCAGGAACTGGCGAGCTTCGGCAAACCCGACGTCACGATCTACAACGCGGGCGCCTTTCCCGCCAACCGCCTCACCGCCGGCATGGGCTCGACGACGAGCGTGGTTCTCAGCCTCGAAGATCGCGAGATGGTCATCCTCGGCACCGAGTACGCCGGGGAGATGAAGAAGGGCGTCTTCACGGTCGCGAACTATTTCGCACCCAAGCGGGGCATTCTCTCGATGCACTGCTCGGCGACGGCGGACAAGCAGACCGGCCGCTCGTCGCTGCTCTTCGGTTTGAGCGGCACTGGCAAGACGACGCTTTCGGCCGATCCCAAGCGTCACCTCATCGGCGACGACGAGCACTGCTGGAGCGACGACGGCATCTTCAACATCGAAGGCGGGTGTTACGCGAAGGCGATCAACCTGACGCCGGAGAACGAGCCGGACATCTTCCAGGCGTTGCGCTTCGGCGCCGTGCTCGAGAACGTCGTGCTCGAGGAGGACCGCACCGTCGACTTCACCGACACCGGCATCACGGAGAACACGCGCGGCGCCTATCCGATCGAATTCATCGGCAGCGCGAAGATCCCGTGCGTCGCCGGCCATCCGAGCGACGTCATCTTCCTGACGTGCGACGCGTTCGGCGTGCTGCCACCGGTCAGCGCCCTGTCGCCCGCGCACGCGATGTATCACTTCATCAGCGGTTACACCGCCAAGGTGGCCGGCACGGAAATGGGCGTCACCGAACCGCAGGCGACGTTCTCACCCTGCTTCGGCGGACCGTTCCTCGTGTGGCATCCGAACAAGTACGCCGAGCTGCTGGCGGCGAAGATGAAGCAGCATGGCGCGCGCGTCTGGCTGGTGAACACTGGCTGGGGCGGCGGCACCTACGGCACGGGCAAGCGCATCAGCCTCAAGCACACCCGCGCCATTATCGACGCGATCCACGATGGCGCTCTCGCGAAAGCCAAGACCGAGCGCGATCCGATCTTTGGCTTCGACGTGCCAACCGAGTGTCCCGGCGTGCCTCGGGAGATCCTCAGGCCGCGCAGCGTGTGGGCCGACGCCTCCGCCTACGACACGACCGCGAAGAAGCTCGCCGATCTGTTCCGCGAGAACTTCAAGAAGTACGAGTCTGGCGTCAGCGCGGAGATCAAGGCCGCAGGTCCGGCATGAAGAGCAGCGGCGTCGGCCGTCGGCAGCAGCTCGCGCGCGACGCCGACGGGTTCCGGCACGTTCGATGAAAGGAACGACCCCATGCCACGCCCCAATCCTTTCGATCGTCTCAACTGCGGCCCGGTGAAGTTCTCCGGCAACAGCGACGCGCTGTACGAACGGCATCTGACCTTCGATCAGGTCGTCCCGGTCGCTGCCGCCACGCCGCGCGACCGGTTCGAAGCCATCGCGCGATCGGTCCGCGACCTGCTGTCGCAACGCTGGATCAAGACCGAGCAGACGTACCAGAAGCGGAATGCGAAACGGGTCTACTACCTGTCGCTCGAATTCCTGATGGGCCGCTCGCTGGCGAACAACATCACCAACCTGTTGCTCGACCCGGTCTGGAGTCAGTTGTGCAAGAAGCACAAGATCGATCCGCTCGAGATCGTCGAGCAGGAGCCCGACGCCGGTCTCGGCAACGGCGGGCTCGGGCCGGCTGGCAGCCTGCTTTCTGGATTCGATGGCGACGCTCGGCATTCCGGGCATGGGTTCCGGCCTGCGCTACGAGTACGGCATCTTCAAGCAGACCGTGCGCGACGGCTGGCAACACGAACAGCCGGATCACTGGCTCGCCCGGCCCGACCCGTGGGAAGTCCCGCGACCGGAGGAAGCCGTCGAGGTGCGGCTGGCCTGCTCGTTCGACATTCACGCGGGCGCGCTGCGGACCGTCCAGGGCCGGCCGTCGACGCTCATCGGGATTCCGTACGACCGCCCGGTGGTCGGGTACGGCGGAAGAACCATCAATACGCTGCGCCTGTGGTCCGCCGCCACGCCGGACTACTTCGACTTCCAGCAGTTCAGCGGCGGCGACTTCGTCGGCGCGCTGGCCGAGACGCTCACGGCCGAAACGCTGACGCGTGTGCTCTACCCGGACGACTCGACCACGGAAGGCAAGGGGCTGCGCTTCCTGCAGCAGTACTTCCTGGTGGCCTGCACGCTGGCCGACGCGATCCGCCGTTTCCGCGCTGCCGGCAACCACTGGTCCGCGCTGCCCGACAAGGTCGCGATGCAGCTCAACGACACGCACCCGACGCTCGCCGTCCCCGAGCTGATGCGGATCCTCCTCGACGAGGCGAAGCTCGGATGGGACCAGGCCTGGGATCTCACGCAGCGCACGCTCGCCTACACGAACCACACGCTGCTGCCCGAAGCGCTGGAGAAGTGGCCGCTGCCGTGGTTCGAGATGATGCTGCCGCGGCAGCTCGAGATCATCTACGAAATCAACCGCGGCTTCCTTGACGACGTGCGCACCCGTTTCCCCGGCGACGACGGACGGGTCGCGCGCGTGAGCCTCATCGAGGAGGGCGAGCCGAAGAAGATCCGCATGGCGCACCTCGCCATCGTCGGCTCGCACAGCACCAACGGCGTGGCGGCGATTCACTCGGAGCTGCTCAAGCGGACCGTCGTGCCCGACTTCGCCGCGCTCTTCCCCGGCCGGTTCAACAACAAGACCAACGGCGTCACGCAGCGGCGCTTCCTCCTGCTCGCGAATCCGCCGCTCGCCACGGTGATCACCGACGCCATCGGCGACGGCTGGATCGCCGATCTCGACCAGTTCCAGAAGCTCGAGCCGCTGGCCGGAGACAAGGCGTTCCGCGCCGCGATTCGCAAAGCCAAGCGCGAGGCCAAAGTGCGGTTCGCCGGCTGGCTCAAGTCCGCCACGGGACAGGTGGTCGACCCCGAGGCGATCTTCGATACGCAGATCAAGCGCATCCACGAGTACAAGCGGCAGCTCCTGAACGCGCTCCACATCGTCGTGCTCTACAACCGCCTGCGCGAGAACCCGACGCGCGACGTGCCGCCGCGCACGTTCTTCTTTTCCGGCAAGGCGGCGCCCGCGTACCACTTCGCCAAGCTGGTCATCAAGTTCATCAACAACCTCGGCGCGACCATCGACGGCGATCCGGCGATGAAAGGGCGCCTGAAGGTGGTCTTCGTGCCCGACTACAGCGTCTCCATCGCCGAGCGGCTGATTCCCGCGAGCGACGTGTCGGAGCAGATTTCGACGGCTGGGTACGAAGCGAGCGGCACCGGCAACATGAAGCTCATGATGAACGGCGCGCTCACCATCGGCACACGCGACGGCGCGACCATCGAGATGGCCGCCGCGGCGGGCGAGGAGAACTTCTTCCTCTTCGGCCTGAGCGCCGAAGAGGTCGCCAACAGCCGAGGCAGGTACAACCCGCAGTGGCACTACGACAACGATCCCGAGACGCGCGCCGCACTCGACCTCATCGCCAGTAACCACTTCAGTCAGAACGAGCCTGGCGTGTTCGCGCCAATCCTCGACGTCCTGATTCGCAAGGGCGACTACTACCTGCACCTCGCCGACCTCAAGAGCTACAGCGAGGCGCACGCGCGGCTGGGCGAACTGTATACGGACCAGGAGAATGTGGTCGCGCAAGGCGGTCCTCAACATCGCGGCGTCCAGGACATTTTCGAGCGACCGGACCATCGCGGAGTACGCGAGGGACATCTGGCACGCCGAACCGTGCCCGGTGGAATGAAATCGAACAATCGACGCGGAGATGAAGGAGAAATGTCATGAGTAGAATCGCAATCCATGGGTTCGGTCGCATCGGCCGGTCTTTGATGAGGGTGGCACTCAAGGACGACTTGTTCGTCCCTGTGTCCATCTCCGATATCAAGGACGTCCCGACCCTGGCCGCGCTCTTCGAGGTCGACTCCAACTACGGCCGCTGGACTGAGGAAGTCACGACGAAAGACAGCCGCTTCGTCATCGGCGGCCGCGAGATCCCCTACTTCGACTCGATGAAGGCCCTGCCCAACTGGAAGGCCCTCGGCGTCGACCTGGTGATCGACTGCACGGGCCGGGCCTCCACGCGTCCCGGCGCCCAGGCCCACCTCGATGCCGGCGCCAAGCGCGTGCTGGTGAGCGCGCCGAGCAAGACGCGAGAAGACTGTGACGCGGTGTTGCTGCCGGGCATCAACCTCGACACGTTCGACCCGGAGAAACACAAGATCGTCAGCATGGCGAGCTGCACGACCAACGCGCTGGCCCCGGTGGTCAAGGTCGTGATCGAGAACTTCGGCATCAAGTATGGCCTGTTCTCGACCGTCCATGCCTACACCAATACCCAGGCGCTGACCGACCAGCCGATGAAGGATCGCCGCGATTCGTGGGCTGCAGCCGAGAACATCATCCCCTCGTCGTCCGGCGCAGCGCGCGCTCTCGCCTTCATCTGGAAGGGCCTCAACATCGCGGGCAAGGCCTACCGCGTCCCCACACGCACCGGCAGCATCGCCGAGCTGAACCTGCTCACCGAGCGTCCTGTGACCGTAGAGGAGGTCAACGACGCATTCCGCAAGGCGGCCGGGGTTCCCCCTCTCAAGGGCGTGATGTCCGTCCTGGAAGACGAATGGGCGTCGTCTCGCATCGTCGGCGATCCGCATTCGTCGATCGTCGATCTGCCGCTGACGGCTATCCAGGGCGAGTTGCTGTCGGTCGCCGCCTGGTATGACAACGAGATGGGCTACTCGACCCGCCTGGCCGAAATGGCGGCGCGTATCGCGGCCTGATCGACCATCTCGAAAGCGCAGGAAGTTCGGCCTGACCCTACGGAGGTGACATGGATTTGCGAATTGCAGCGATCGAAGGCAGCTGAGGTACTGGACTCGCGCGGGAGCCCGACGGTCGCGGTGGATGTCACGCTGGCTGATGGCACGATTGGCCAAGCCATGGTTCCTTCTGGCGCCTCCACAGGAGTCAACGAGGCAATCGAGTTGCGCGACGGCGACAAGAAGCGCTTCGGCGGCAAGGGTGTGCTCAAGGCCGTCGAGCACGTGAACACGGACATTCGCGAGGCGTTGAAGGGCGTGGATGCGAGCGACCAGCGCGGGATCGACCTCGCGCTGATTGCGCTGGACGGCACTCCAAACAAGCGCAAGCTCGGCGCCAACGCCATCCTCGGGGTCTCGCTGGCGTGCGCCCGCGCGGCCGCAACGGCGCTTGGCGTGCCGCTCTACCGCTACCTGGGCGGCGTGGATGCCCATGTTCTGCCGGTGCCGATGTTCAACATCATGAACGGCGGCAAGCACGCGGAGAATTCCACCGACATCCAGGAGTTCATGCTCGTGCCGGCCGGCATGCCGACCTTTCACGAGGCTGTACGATGCGGAGCCGAGGTCTACGCCGCGCTCAAGTCCGTGCTCCACGACCAGAAGCGCCTCCACCAACGTCGGCGATGAAGGTGGCTTTGCGCCGTCACTGCCGTCGAACGCGGCCGCCGTCGAGGTGATCCTCGCGGCCATCGAGAAAGCCGGATACAAGGCGGGCCGAGACTGTTTCCTCGCCCTCGACCCGGCAGCCAGCTCGTTCTACCGTGACGGCCTCTATCACCTCGAACGCGACGGGCGAAGCCTGACCAGCGCACAGATGGTCGATTTCTGGGAGGATTGGGTCAACAAGTACCCGATCGTGAGCATCGAGGACGGGTTGGCGGAGGAGGACTGGGACGGCTGGCGCCTGCTGACGGAGCGACTCGGTAAGCGGGTGCAACTGGTCGGCGACGACCTGCTGGTGACCAACGTCACCTTCTTGCGGCGGGCGATTCGCGAGCGTAGCTGCAACAGCATCTTGATCAAGCTGAATCAGATCGGCACGATCACCGAGACGATCCAGGCCATCCAGGAAGCCCATCGCGCTGCCTGGACCGCGATCGTGTCGCACCGCTCAGGCGAAACAGAAGACACGACCATTGCCGATTTGGTCGTCGCGATGGGCACCGGGCAGATCAAGACAGGCGCGCCTACTCGCAGCGAGCGGACGGCAAAATACAACCGCCTGATGAAGATCGAGGCGGAACTGGGTGCGAAGGCGGTCTTCAAGGGTCTGGCCGCCTATCCATTGGCGTCGAAGTAGGGGTGGAGGCGCTCGCGAGAGACGATAGCTGAGAGGAGAAACCCATGCACAAAGTCGTGCTGCTTCGCCACGGCGAGAGCACCTGGAACATGGAAAATCGCTTCACCGGCTGGACGGACGTCGATCTGTCAGAGCGCGGCTTCGCCGAGGCACATCGTGCCGGGCATCTCCTGAAGGCGGAAGGCTACGTCTTTGACGTGGCCTTCACATCGGTGCTCAAGCGGGCTGTCCGCACCCTGTGGATCACGCTCGACGAGATGGACTTGATGTGGATCCCCATTCACCACTCGTGGCGCCTGAACGAGCGCCACTACGGGGCGCTGCAAGGGCTCAACAAGGCCGAGACCGCGGCGAAGTACGGGGACGCTCAGGTGAAGATCTGGCGCCGTAGCTACGACGTCCGCCCTCCGGCGCTGACCAAAGAGGACGCGCATTGGCCCGGTCGCGACCCACGATACCGTCACCTCGAGCCACAGGATGTCCCGCTGACCGAGTGCTTGAAGGATACCGTGGCCCGCTTCCTGCCCTGTTGGCACAGTGCCATCGCTCCGGCGGTCCAGTCGGGCGAGCAGGTGATCATTGCGGCTCATGGCAACAGCCTGCGGGCGCTGGTCAAGTTCCTCGACAACATCTCGGACGACGATATCGTGGAACTCAACATTCCGACCGGCGTGCCGTTGGTCTACGAGCTTGACGAGAATCTCAAGCCCATCAAGCACTACTATCTCGGCAACCCGGACGAAATCCGCAAGGCGCAGGAGGCAGTCGCCAAACAGGGGAAGGCGCAATAGGCACCGCTGAACGCATGAATCCCCTGCTCGAGGAAATCCGTCACAACCCACTGTTATGGCTGCTGGCCTTCGTGCCGGTGGTGTTTGCAACCGCGGAGCTCGAGCACGAAGCGCATACGCTGCTCTTCGTGCTGTCCGTGCTCGCCATCGTGCCGCTGGCCACACTGCTCAGCCACGCCACCGAATCCGTGGCCGCCAAAACGGGCGACGCAGCGGGCGGGCTGCTCAATGCCACACTGGGAAATCTGACTGAACTCGTCATCGCGCTGTCTGCCCTGCGCGCCGGGCAATACATGCTGGTGAAGGCATCCATCGCCGGCGCCATTGTTGCCAACACGCTGTTCATGCTGGGCGCCTCGTTTCTGCTCGGCGGACTCAAGCACCACATTCAGGAGTACAACCGGGTCAGCGCCCGCTTTCAGGCGAGCCTGCTCTTCCTGGCGACGATCGCGCTGCTGATACCTTCAGCAATCGCGCACGTCAACACTCCCGCCGCGGCGGAGTTCACGCGGACGCTGAGCGTCGGTCTGGCCGTACTGCTCATCGTGGCCTACGCGCTGGGCATGCTGTTCTCGCTCAAAACGCACCGCGAAATGTTCTCCAGCGCTGAGCATGACGGGGACGGCGACGCGCCGTGGCCCCTGGCCCTGGCTCTGGCCACGCTGGCTGGCGTCACACTGCTGGTGGCACTGGTGAGCGAGATCTTCGTCGAGTCGGTGCAGAAGGCGGCGGAGGCGTTCGGGATGACCGCTGCGTTCGTCGGCTTCATCATCGTGGCGCTGGTCGGTGGTGCGGCGGAGATGGCTTCGGCGTTTTCCGGCGCACGCAAGAACCGGCTCGACCTCAGCGTGGGCATCGCACTGGGCAGCGCGTCCCAGATTGCGCTGTTCGTGGCGCCCGTGCTGGTGCTGCTCAGTTACCTGATCGGCCCGACGCCGATGGGTCTGGAGTTCTGGCCGGGCGCGGTCCTGATGATACTCATCGCCACTCTCACGGCGTTGTTCATCACCAACAACGGCCGCTCGGCGTGGTTCGTCGGGGTGCTGGTCCTGATGATCTACTTCATCTTCGCCATGACGCTCTACCTGCTGCCTCCGCAGAGCCCAGGGAACAGCCTTCAGGGAGTCCGGTCCTCAGGGTCCACCCAATCCACCGTGTGGGTCTTGAGGTAGCTGCTGACGGCAGCACCCAGGGTCGGGAAGAAGGTTTCCTCGCCAAGACGCGCGAACAGCCCGAATCGTTTCAGCTTGTCCTTGACGGGATCCTTCATCTCGGCAAAGCACAACTCGATGCCGGCCGCGTGCAGGGTTTCGTCCAGTTCGGCCAGGATATCCGCGGCGGTGACGTCCACGCTGGTCACCGGTTCTGCCGCCACCACCAGCCAGCGCACCGGCGTAGGCGACGCGGCCACCGCATCCAGCACGCGGTCGTGGAACAGCTCGGCGTTGGCAAAAAACAAGGGCGCATCCCAGCGAAACAGGACCAGGCCGGGGATCAGACGGGCGTCGGGATAGCGCTCGACGTCGTGATAGCCCTTGAGGCCCTTGGCGCGACCTAGGACCGCGGAGTGCGGGCGCCAGCCGTCCCACAGGAATTCGATCACGGCAATCACGATCGCCAGGCCGATGCCCGGAATCGCGCCCAGCATCGCCACGCCGACCGTACAGACGATCGAGAGCCAGAACTCCCAGCGCTGAATGCGAAAAATTCGACCGAGGTCGGTGATCTCGATGAGGCCGATCGCCGAGGCGATCACGACCGCAGCCAATGCACTGGAGGGCAGATGCTGGAGGAGGTTGGGCGCCACCAGCAGCAGCAGGGCCACGCCCAGCGCGCCGACGACACCGGTCAGCTGGGTTCTGGCCCCTGCGGCTTCAGCCACGGGCGTGCGCGACGAACTGCTGCTGATGGGAAAGCCCTGGAAGAATCCGGCCGCAAGGTTGGCGGCACCGAGACCGACCATCTCCTGGTTGGGATTCACATACGTCCGCGTCCGCGCCGCATAGGAACGCGACAACACGCTGGTGTCGGCGAACGACACCAGGGCGACGGCGAGCCCGCCGATCAGCACGGGGCGGATATCGGCGGCGGTGATCCATGGGATAGCGAAGGCCGGCAGGCCTTGCGGGAGGGAGCCGAGTACCGACACGCCCGCGCGGGCCGCCAGGTCCAGCGCACCCACGACGATGGTTGCTCCAACCACGGCGACCAGGATGCCCGGCACGCGCTGGCTGCCCTTCAGCAGCAGGATGACCGCCAAGGTGCCTGCGCCGACCAGGAATTCAGTCCGGTTGGCCCGGCCCTCGAGCACCGCCGTGGCGATGGCCAATAGGCTTTTCAGCGGGCCGTCGCTCTCGATCGAGAACCCGAAGATCTTGGGCAATTGGCTGATTAGTACCGTCAGCGCAATGCCGTTCATGTATCCATAGCGGATGGGCTTGGAAAGGAGTTCGGTAATGAATCCCAGGCGTGCCAGGCCGGCCAGAATGCACACGGTCCCGGACACGATCGCCATCATGCCGGCCAAGGCGATGGCACGCATCGGATCGCCGCCAGACAGCGGCAAGACGACGGCGAGGATGACGGCAGCGAGGGACGAGTCGGGTCCCAGCACGAGAATGCGGCTGGGACCGAACAACGCATAGGCCAGCAGCGGAACAATCGTCGCGTAGAGTCCGTAGATGCCCGGCACTCCCGATGCCACCGCATAGGCGATCCCGACGGGCACCAGCATCGTTGTCAGCACCAGTCCGGCCACAAGATCGTGACGCAGCCACGCGGACTGGTAGCTGTGCAGGGTCCACAGACCCGGCAGCCAGCGTATCCAGCCCGCCTGATGGGAGTCCCGCCGAGCGCGCGCGATGCGGCCGGGTTCCGGGCCTGGTGGCGAAGGGGCGGAATCGTTCATCAAGTGGCGCGCCGACGAGTGGATCGCACATATTGTACTGAAGCCACCCGATGATCCAGGACGCGAGCGCACCGGACCATGCCCTGACGCCTGTGATCGATCGGCTCGCGTACGTGCTGCCGGCACAGGGACCGATCAGCATCTTCATCCACCACAACACGCTGCACGCGTTCGAGCACCTGCCGTTCGAAGACGCGGTCGAAGAAGCCGCGACGAGGCTCGGCCGCGAACCGTTTCTGGCCGAGTCGCGCTATCGCGACAAGTTGGCATCCGGACGTGTTCGACCCGGAGACGTCGAAGCGCTGCTCGTCGATCAACTCGGCAGGAGCGCGACGGAGGACGTCGCGGGCGTCGGATTGCGTCTCGATCTGTGGAGAGCCGTCGTGCTGCACGGGATTCCTGCCGCGACGGGACGGGAGCTCTCCTGGATCCTCGAGGAAACCGAGGCGCTGTCTCGATTCCGGACCGATGTGCCGGCAAGCGCTCGCGCTGCATTGGCTGCACTGCGCGAGCTGAACGATCGCGTGGACGACGAACGCCAGGCGGTGTACCGGTTGTGGAACGCATGCCTCGCGGCGGCGGGACGCGCCGACGCGCCTGTGGTGTCCGCGGCGGAGACGCCGGTTCGCCATCGCGACTGGCTGCTTGCCGTGCACGGCATCGACACCGATGCGTGGATCCACCCATCGTTCATTCGATTCCTCGCTGGCTACCTCGATCAAGGCCTCGCGCACTGGTCGATGCCGGAGAGGGATCGCGGCATCCATGGCTGCTTTCTCGAGATCTACCGAACGTCGCTGGCGGCGCAGTGCGGCCGCTGGGCTCGAACGCTGCCGGAAATCGTTGCCGAGGACCGGTCTGCCGAACCGCCGCGCGCTCGATTCGATTGCACACTCGCTGGCTCGAGCTCGGTGTCCGTGAGGACGAGTACGACGACTATCTGAGCGCGGAATTGCTCGCCCTGCGAGGCTGGGCCGGCATTGTGCGGCAGATTGAAGAGCGGCCCGGACCGCGTTCCGGCACGGGATCTCACGGTCACGCTGCGCGGATACCTCGCGGTGCGCCTGCTGTTCGAACGGGCGGCGCTCGACGACGCCGCGAGAGCAGCTCTCCTTCAAGGGGCCTGTGTCCGAACTCCGCGGCTGGCTGCGGAATCAGCTTCCTGTTCGCACAGCCGCCGACGACGGTCGAGCGTGCATGGTCGCTCTTCCACGTCGCACAGCTCTGCGGCCTTGACGCGTCGATTGTCGAGCAGTGGACGCCGCGTCAGGTCGCGGAGCTCGAATCCGAGCTGCAACAGCTCGACGCGTGCGTCGCCGTCGAATCCTCCACCAGGCGTTCGAGCGAGCGATTCGTCACCGCCTGTACGACGCGCTCGTGCGTCACACACCGCACGCGCCAGCCGAAGCACCATCGTTCCAGGCGATCTTCTGCATCGACGAGCGGGAGGAATCGTTTCGCCGACACCTGGAGGAGGTCGAGCCCGCCTGCGAGACGCTCAGCACCGCCGGCTTCTTCAACGTGGCGATGTATCACCAGGGCGTCACGGACGCTCATCCGCGGCCGCTCTGCCCTGTGGCGATCCGTCCCGAACACTACGTCGCCGAAGTCGAGGCCGACGGCTCTGGCCTCGTGGAACGCACACGTCGTCTGCACCGTCGCGCTGCCGGCTTCCTCGGCTACAACGTGCACGTGGGAAGCCGGCTGCCGATGAGCGGCGCCGTGCTGATGACGGCGTTCGGCTGGCTCGCGCTCGTTCCGCTGGTGCTGCGCGTGGTCTTCCCGTGGCTCTCGTCCCGATGGCGGCGCATGCACCGGACAACGATCACCACGTCCCGAACCCGCCTGCGACTGGATCGCGACAGCGAGGCGCCACCCATCGGGAAGCATTCCGGGTTCACCGTGCGGGAGATGGCGGACATCGTCCGACGCGTGGTCGACGATATCGGCATTCGCGATCGCCTTTCGCCGCTGGTGCTGGTGATCGGGCACGGATCGGTCAGCCTCAACAACCCCCACGAGTCGGCCCACGACTGCGGGGCGTGTGGCGGCGGACGGGGCGGACCGAACGCCCGCGCGTTCGCGCAGATGGCCAACGACCTGCGCGTGCGCCAGCTGCTCGCCGCGGAGGGACTGTCGATCGGTGCGACCACGTGGTTCGTGGGCGCCCAGCGCAACACCTGCAACAACGAGGTGACGTTCTTCGACGAGGATCTCGTCCCTGCGTCCTGGCGACCGTTGTTCGAGCGAGCGGCCGACGCGATTGAGACGACGAGACGTCGCGAGGCGCACGAACGGTGCCGCCGGTTCGATGGCGTCCCGAGGTGGTATCCGCCGGCGGCGGCGCTGGCGCACGTGCAGGGGCGCGCCGACGATCTGGCGCAACCGCGGCCGGAGTACGGCCATGCGACCAATGCGTTCTGCGTCATCGGCCGGCGAACGCGAACGCGGGGGTTGTTTCTCGATCGCCGCGCGTTCCTGGTCTCCTACGACCCGTCGCGCGACGACGATGGCGCGATCCTCGCGCGCATCATGGGCGCCGTGGTTCCCGTCGTCGCCGGGATCAGCCTCGAGTACTACTTCAGCTACGTCGATCCGACCGGGTACGGCTGCGGCACCAAGCTGCCGCACAACGTGACGTCGCTCCTCGGGGTCATGGATGGTGCCCAGAGCGATCTGCGCACCGGCCTCCCCTGGCAGATGGTGGAAATCCACGAGCCCACGCGTCTGGCGATTGTGGTCGAGGCCACGCGAGATCGCCTCTCGCGTGTCGTCGAGGCCAACCCGCACATCGAACGGCTCGTACGAAACCGCTGGGTGTGGCTGGCTTGCCTCGATGCGGAGTCCGGCACGTTGTGGGAGCTCCGCTCGACCGGCTTCGTTGCACACACGCCCGAACATGCCCTTGCGGTCGTCACGGGCGAATCGGCCACGTGGTACCAGGGCAAACGGGGATTCCTGCCTCCGGTGGCGATCGTACCGGCGGTCACGCCGCACGAACGCGGGGCGCAGGCATGACCCTCGACATGCCGAGCGTTCCTCTCACGGTGTTGGTGCTGGTCGGCGTCGGATCGCCGGCGCTTCTGCTCGCGCTGCTCGGCGTCGCCTCACTGGTCAACCGCCCCTTGCCCGAGCGGTGGACCGGCCTGCTCGCCGGTAGCTCGATGACACTTGCCTGTGTCGCGCTGCTTGTCGCCTTCGTCGTGTACGGGATGACCGCGACCCGGTACGCAACTGCTCTCCTATGGCGCGTGGTCGACAGCGCACGAAGGCGGCATCGCGATCGAGTTCCTGGTCGATCGAATTTCGCTTGGCGTTCGCAGCGCTCTCGACCGCGATCGCCGGCGTGGTGTCTTCGTTTTCGAATCGATACCTGCACCGGGAGTCGGGCTACAACCGGTACTTCGTGCTGCTGGCGATGTTCGTCACGGGGATGCTGCTGGTGGCGCTGGCCGGGCAACGTGGCAGTTCTCTTCATCGGGTGGGAACTGGTCGGCCTCAGCTCGGCGCTGCTCGTGGCGTTCTTCCACGACCGGCCGGCAGCCGTATCGAATGCGTTCCGCGTGATATCGGTCTACCGCATCAGCGATGCCGCCATGCTGTCGGCCGCGGTCCTGCTGCGTCACGTCGCCGGCAACGACAGCCTCGTGCTGCTCTTCGGCGGCGGGGGGCCGACGACCGGACTGACGGCTGGCAACGCGACACTCATCGCCATCCTCCTTATCGTGGCCGTCGCGTGCAAGAGCGCGTTGCTGCCGTTCTCGAGCTGGCTGCCGCGGGCGATGGAGGGACCCACACCCTCGAGCGCCGTCTACTATGGGTCGCTCTCGATTCACGCCGGGTGTTTTCTGTTGCTGCGCGCGGCGCCGCTGCTCGAACAAGCACCCGCGGCGCGTCTCCTCGCCGGCGGACTCGGCGCAGCCACGGCGCTGTTCGCAGGGATCGACGACGCGCGTGCAGAGCGACGTGAAATCGTCGCTGGCGTACGCGTCCCTCACGCAAGTCGGCATCATCGTCGTCGAAATCGCGCTCGGCTGGTACACGATCGCGTTCGTCCATCTGGCGGGACACGCGTGCTTTCGGTTGCTGCAATTCCTGAGCGCGCCGAACGTCCTTCACGACCTGCACGGACTCGAGGACGCCATCGGTGACCACGCGTCTCCAGTCAGTGGTCACGTTCGCAGTCCTTGGGTCGGATCGCGCGCGTCGACGGCTCTTCCTGATCGCGCTCGAACGAGGGTTCCTCGACAACGTTCTCGACCGTGTCGTGGTCGAGCCTTTCACCGGACTGGCGCGACTGCTGACGCGTCTCGACGGTTGGCTGTGCGACGCCGTTCTGCCGGCACGGCGACCCGCGGCCTTCGACGAAAGCGATCAGGATGAGTGACGCAAGGCTGTGGCTTGCGGCGTTCGTCGCGCTGCCCGCGCTCGTGATCGGCGCCTCTTCTCTGCGCTTCGACGTCGAACGCCTGCGGCGACTGTCAGTTGCCGCCGCGACCGCCATGCTGCTGGAGGCGCTCGTCATCCCGCTGTCGCCGTCTCTGCGCGACTTCTCGATCCGCACCTCCGCCCTCAGTTGGATCCCGGGCGGAGAAGACATCATTCGCATCGACGCGCTCTCGTCCGCCCTTCTGCCGTTTGCGGCAGGATTGTGGCTGCTCACCGTCGCGGTGACGCCGCGCGCAGCACTCGATCGGCGTGGCTTGCGGCGAACCGCCCTCGCGACGTTGCTCACGGTGGCGTCTTTCCTCACCGAGAGCGCGATCGTGCTCCTCGTGTTGTCGTCCGCCTCCGTGTGGACGTTCCTGTCCGCACTCGGGGATCCCGCGCATCAGTATCAGCGTCGCGTCGCGGCGGTGTATCTGGGCCTCTCGACACTGCTGTTCGCGGTCGGGGTCGCGCTGCTCGTCAGTCCTGCCGGGCGGAACACGGCGCTCGAGACAGCGGCCATGTGGTTGATTGTGGTCGCCGCACTGATCCGGAAAGGGATTCTGCCGTTTCACGCGTGGGTGCCCGAGGTCTTCGATCACGGACGATTGGGCCCCGCCATCCTGTTCAACGCACCGCAGGTGGGCGCATACATGACGGTCGTGCTGATCGTGCCTCGCGCATCGCCGGAGATGTTGCGATTCATCGCCCTCCTGGCGCTCGGGACCGCGGTGTACGGTGCGGCGCTCGCGCTGGTACAGAGCAGCGCGCGCCGGGCATGCGGCTACCTCTTCATGAGCCAGTCGGCACTGGTGATGGCGGGGCTCGATTGCACCAGCGTGACCGGCCTGGCGGGTGGTCTCTTGGTGTGGCTGTCGGCAGGCCTTGGGTTTGCGGGACTCGCCCGCTGCGGTCCTCGTGCTCGAGGCGCGGCGCGGGCGGCTCGATCTGACCACCTATCACGGCGGGTACGAGCGCATGCCGGTGCTGGCGATCAGCTTTCTCGCCATGGGGCTCGCATGCACCGGTTTTCCAGGAACGCTCGGCTTCGTCGGTCAGGAACTTCTCGTCAATGGCGCCGTCGACGTGTTCCCGGTCATGGGGTTCGCCGTCGTGATTGCGTCGGCGTTGACCGGCCTCGCCGTGCTACGGATGTACTTTTCACTCTTCTGCGGTCGCTCGGAGGTGCTCGCGCATCCCAGCCTCCGGCTTGGGTTGAAACCGCGCGAAGCGTGGACATTTCTCGCTCTGGTGATCGCGCTCATTGGCCTCGGTCTCGCGCCTCGGCCGCTCGTCGATTCGCGGTTCGACGCCAGCGACGAGATCCTGCGGCTGCGCCAGGAGCGCGTGTCGGGGAATCGCGACGGTCGTGGCTTCTAACGCGAAAGCATCACAGGCTGCAACGCGTTCGCACTGGCGGCTTAGGGGTCGGAGCGAGGGAGTCTCTGCCGTAGTCTTGGGAGACCCCAAGATTTTCGCGTCAACATCGTTCCAGCAGCTCAATTCGATTTCCAAACGGGTCAAAGACGTACACACGGTCGAATCCTTCGAGCGGTTCGTCCATGACCGGAAGAAAACCGGCCGACCGGCAGCGCGCTGCCAATTCCGCGAGGCCGCGCACTAGAAGCGCGGGGTGCGCTTTGCCAGCCGGGTGAAAATCAGGATCGACGCCGAGATGCAGCCGAAGAGCGCCGCTCCGGAACCAAACACCGCCCCGCGCAGCAAGATTCGGAGGCTTCGGATCCTCAATCAAGCCAAGCACGCCACAATAGAAAGCTCGTGCCGTCGCCTCCTGGCCCGCCGGCATTGCGAGCTGGACGTGATCAAGGTCGACGATTTCGCTCACAATTTCGACGCCTCACTTGAGCCCCGGATCGTGTACCCGATGCCTGGCACAGCCTGGCGTGTAACTGGGCGACGCCGTCCGTGAGGCTCGCCGGGCCCGGCTGCAGGATGTAAGTCGACTTGATTTCGAAGATGTGGTCGTTGCGGACAGCCGCGACGCGGTCCCATCCGGGCCGGTTCTGGATCGTTGCCTTCTTCATCTTCTTGCCGCACCACGACACGAAGATCACTTCCGGGTCGCGACGTGCCACTTCCGCGGGATCGACAATGCGATCCTTGGCGAGTCCGCAGCCGCGGCGTTCGGGGAAGATCGGATCCGCGCCGGCGATCTCGACAAGTTCTTCCACCCAGCGAATGCCGGAGATGAGCGGATCATCCCACTCCTCGAAGAACGCTCGTAACCGCCGCGGAAGATGCGCTGCCGACGCACGAATCCGGTCGAGACCAGAACTCAGGTGGTCCGCCAGGGCTGCCGCCTCGGCCTGGCAACCGACGAGACCGCCGAGCATCCGAATCATCTGAAGAATGTCGTCGATGCTCCGCTGGTTGAACGTGACCACCGGCAGGCCGCGGCGAATGAGCTCCGAGACCAAGTCGGCCTGCAGGTCGGAAAATGCCAGCACGAGATCAGGCTGAAGCGCGACGATCTTGTCGAACTTGGCATTGATGAACGCCGACACTTTCGGTTTCTGCCGCGCTTCAGGTGGCCGCACGGTATAGCCCGAGACGCCGACGACCCGATCGCCCTGTCCCAGCAGGTAGAGCGTCTCGGTTGTCTCCTCGGTAAGGCAGACGATGCGATGCGGATAGCGCGTCATGTCAAGTCGGCGAACACAAAGCCCTCGTCCATGCGCCGTCTTTGCCGCTCGACCACGACACCAAGGTCTTCATCTGTAGGACATCGGGATGCCGTTCGCACCTTCAGCGGCCAGGCAAGGCCGCGCCACATCCTGTCGGTCGCCGACTTCGCATGGCTCAGCGCCCGAACACCGGCGCCTGTCGGAGCAAAATATCGCCTGGCACGCCCACCTCGAATCGCGGTCCCTGGCGCAAGCGTCGACGAGGCCAGACCCTTGGCCTCGTCGTCAGGACTATCCGCCGGTGCAGTGCCCGTGGGGGGCATCAACGGTAGCCGAACACTGGCGGGAACAAGACCACCACCAGCGCCGCCCATACGGCGTACACGGGCAGATACGCGATCTGCCATCGCTCCAGGGCGGCAAACGAGCCTTCGCGACGCAGGAAGCGCGCATAGAGCCACGCCGTCCATGCCAGGTTGACGAGCAGAATGAGATTCTCGCCGAGAGCCGCCACCCGGTTGGGCGTGAAACCAAACTCGGAGATGCGGGCGGCGATCGCCGCGAGCGCCACCCCATCGACCACGAGTGCGCTGACCACGAGCAGCAGTTGCAGGCCGTCGAAGAAGTCGGGCGGTGCCTGCGGGTCGCGCGCGGAGGCGGCGTAGAGCACCAGCCCGACGACGACCGCCAGCAGCAGGTCGAAGCCGATCAGCACCTCCCGCTTCACGTTGATGGGGTTGCCTGTCCACGCCATCGTGGCCAGAAACGCGAGGAGCAGAATCGTGAACAGCGGCGTGAACAGCCTGGTCAGCACCGGTGCCATGTTCTCGATGACACTTTGCTTCGCCTCCACCAACCAGGATCCGATGATGACGGCCCCTGCCGCCCCGCACGGGATCAGCCAGCCCGCGACGAACCAGTCAGGATTCATGTCGATGGCGCGGAACATCATGAACGTAAAGAGGGTGACGACGAACCCGCCGAGCGCGATGAGCACGTAGTAGATCGCCAGCTCGCCCGAGAACCGGACGAAGTTCATGCGCCCACCGTCGGCGAACCAGCGGCCTCGGACGTACGCAAAGCCGACGGCCAGCCATAGGGCGATTGGCAAGTGCAGAACGGTCAGCACCTCAGTGTGGCTGCCCTTGCTGAAGGGGAAGACATTGGCGAACACAGCCCCGGCCGCGAAGGGCAGCGCCAGCCAGAGGCCGCTGACAACGTCCGACCCACGCTTCCACACGAAGTAGACGGTGAGCAGCGGGAAGACGAACAGGCTGGCGTTCCTGGCGTAGAACAGCGGCAGCTCGTCATTAGGGTTGAGCGGATGACCGAACAGCGCCGGCATCTTGATGGCCAACGCCGCGGCGACGGCCAGACTCAGGACGACGAGCGTCTCGGCGGGTGCGGTGTTCGCCGACTCATCAGCGTCGGGCGCCATGACCAACTGCTTCCACAGCCGCTCGGAGTGCGCGCGGGCGAACTCGCGTGACAGCGCATCGAGGCTACCCATGCGCTTGACCGCGACCAAGAACGCTTCATCTCCTGCCAGGCCGGCCTCTGTTAGCGCCGTCAACTGGTCGCGCAGATGTCCCTCGAGCTCCTCCACGTCGTGACCGTGGAGGGCCTGCCGGCGGCTGACGTACGTCCGCCACTGCGCGATTTGCTCCTCGAGCGGTTGATCGGCGAAGGCCGTCATACGGTGCACGCCTTCATCCAGATACCCCGAAGCGTACCGTCCACGGCCTTCCACTGCTGCCGCTGGGCTGCGAGCTGGGCCCGGCCTTCTTTCGTGATCCGGTAGTACTTGCGCCTGCGGCCGTTCTCGGCCGCGGACCACTTCGCTGCGACACAACCCTGGCGCTCGAGCCGGTGCAGCACGGGATAGAGCATGCCGTCGGTCCACTGCAGGTGCCCGCCTGACAACTCGGTCACGCGCTTGATGATGGCGTAGCCGTAACTGTCGCCTTCGGCAAGAATGGCGAGCACGAGCGGCGTGGCGGAAGCCGCAACCAGGTCCTTACTCATGTCCATACGTAGAAGTCTTATACATTGTTGTTCTATGTATGTCAAGAACCTGAGGTCAACCATCCAAGAAGCCGCGTAGCTGAGGACGCTTGAAATGCCGTGTGAAGCGCTGATACAGAACGCTCGGGTTCTCCTGATTGGTGTCGCGCTAGTTGGACTGACGGGCCTCGTCCGGCGGCGAGGCACGTCGACCGCTCGGCCTGGTGGTCGTCGGTGGGTTGCTCTTCTCGCAGCTCCTGACGCTTTACCTGACGCCGGTGTTCTTCATCTACATGGCCGCGGAGCGAGGTTTGAAGCCGGCGACCTCGAGCATTCAAGCAAGCCGCTGCTATTTCTGCATGAGCTCGTCGAGGAGCACGGTCAGCATCCGGCTATATTGGCTTCCGGCGGCGGCGAACGTTTGCTGATACTCATGTTCCGATAACTTCTGCGCGTTCCAATTGCCGTTGAATGCCGTTCGTTTCCCTCCCGCCTCGTAACTGTCAGACGGCTTGTTCTCGTCTGGCCGGACTTTGAGACCGTCAGCGCCAAAATCCTCGATGAACACTTTCGTGCCCGGCACGGCCGCGCCGTTCAAATCGAGATAGATCTCGCGATAATCCTTCTTGACGAGCTTCTGGTCCAGTAGCGTCGGCGCCGCATATTGGGCGGAGATGACAAGTACCTGGGTGCCAGAAAGGTACAGCGCGGCGATATAGGTACCGACGCGTGAGGGGTCGCGTCCGGCGATACTGTTGAGCTTCGCCGCCTCGAGCGCCGCCGCCAACTGCTTGGCGAGTCGCGATGACTCCGAGTCCTGCGCCAAGGCAGTCCCCGAGAGCGCCAGCGCGACGACGCTCGTCAGACACGCACGCGCGACGGCCCTCATCGTGTCCTCCCTGCTCGTGGCTTGGAGCAAATTTCAGGCATTCGACATGGCTTGTGTCGATTTGTCGATCGAGGAAGAAGAACGACCGGACGTCTGCACGACAGTACGCCTCATCGACTACGCGGCGTGGCTCGCCGTCGTGACGACCTGCACCTCGCCAAGGGTCGAGAAGTCGAGTCCCGCGCGGTCGAGCCGGAACTGGCGCGTCCACCTGTGCTGCCGACCGAAGACGGCCGTCAACACGCCGGCGTCGGGCGACACGTCAACGCCCGACAACCTGCCGATCTGACGAGTGCTGCGAACGAGGCGTGTCCGATGACTGAGGAGCACGGGTTCTGCCGTCGTCACTTGGGGCGGTGTGGGGAATGCCCGCAGCACGAGGTCGCCTGCGAAATGATCGACCGGCACGGCAGCCAGCGGGCGGGCCTGTGCGTGAGATCCCAGATCGCCGTCGGCGCTGAAGAAAATCTGGCGTACCTGACACGTGCCCCGCTCCATCTCGACGCCGGCCAGCCGTCCTATCCGATACCCATACTCGCTCACGTGGGTTCCAAACACTAGCTCCATCGGACATTGCTCCCTCTGCGGACAGAAGGCTGCTCGTTGCTCCCCCAAACCGGCGCGCGCACCGCACTTCAACGCGCCTGGGGTGACTTGCGTGGGTGTACTTAGACTGAAAGTCTTTGAACCAAGTCGCCTCCTGGCGTCGTGACAACCATGAGGCCGGCGGGTCTAGCTGCGACCTGCAGGAAGGCTCGTCAGCGGTGTTTCTTGCCGAGACGTCCCACTGTAATCCTGAGGTGGGGTTCCGTCAACCTGGGGTCTGGGTCGATGGGGTCTGGGTCGAGGGTGCAGATCTACCTGACCGTCGTCGTACACACCAGTGTCGCCCCGGACGCGTCCTGTTCCGTGCTACAACATGAACTTTCTCATCACACAAGGCCCGGGTTGGGTGGCGATTCTCTCGGAAATGATTCACGAGACCCGAATCATTCCCCTCGATGGACGCCCGGCGCTGCCATCCAATGTTCGCCAGTGGCTTGGAGATTCCCGAGGCCATTGGGAGGGCGATACTCTGGTGATCGAGACGACCAACTTCGACCCTAGGATGCACGGGCTCTGGCAGGAGCGCACCTGGTACGGCACGGTCAATACGCGCTTGGTCGAGCGGTATACGCGCGTGGACGCGGGCACCATCGACTTCCGGTACACCGTCGACGATCCGACACAGTACACACGACAGTGGACTGTCAAGATCCCATGGAGAACAACCAACGCTCCCGACAGAATTCTCGAGTATGGGTGTCATGAGGGCAACCACGGCCTGACGAACATCCTCAGCGGAGCCCGCGCCCGCGACAAAGCCGCGGCAGCTGAAAAAGCGGCGGCTGCTAAGGCCGCGGGCAGCCGCTGAGTGTGGCGAGTCGACCTGGGCCCACAGATCAGGCCTTCATTGTTCCTTGCCACCCATCTGCACCATAAAGCCGTCCGGGTCCTCGACTATGAAACTGGGCTCTTCTCCAAAGCTTCGATTCACCGCGCTAGGCTCGGTCGTCCGAACCTTCAGCCCGCGACGCTTCAGCTCGGCTTCCACCGCGCCCTTGACGTTCTTGTCGGTGTCCCAGTTGGCGAGGGTGTACGCGATGTGATCCACTTTTGGCGTGCCGGAAGGCCGGTTGCGAGCAATGAGGATGTTATCGCCAAACCTCAGACGGCACTCCATTCCGTTGTCCCTCGAGACCTTCATCCCAAACAGACCCACATAGAAGTCGCGAGTCTTGGTGTAATCGGCCACCTGATAGGAGACGTGGTTAATGGAGACGGCTTCGGCTACCGGGCTCGGGGCCGCGGGCGCCGCGCTCGCGGCAGACGCCGCCGTTGCTGTGAGCGCCAGGCTCTGAATGAGCTGCCGCCGAGTCATCATTCCATGTTCGAAGTCCTGAAGCAGCCTCGCGATGATGTGTTCCATGGCGTTGTCCTCCTCCTTGAAATGCCCGTCATTTTATCAGTGAGGCCGATGGGCCGTCCTAGCTGGACGGCCTAAAGCAGGAACTTCTTCGGCGGTCGCCATGAGGCCCTCTTGCGTGATGCTGCGAGTCGCGAAACGGGAAAAAAAGACGTATCGAAATGGATAGGTCGGTCTACTACTGAGCTGAAGTGGCTAAGGCTGGCGTCACTCGGGATGGGCGGCTCCGCGACTGTCCCTCTTGAGTGGACCAGGATGCCGTCCACCGTTCACGGTCACTGAATCTTGTCCAGCTCCTATGCGATGCTACTTTGCCGGACGGCTTAAACCGTTCGCCGCAGCCCACCTCGGTGCAAGCTCTGCAAGATTCGCTTTGACGAAGGCCACATTGGCGGGTGAGGCGAAAATATCTGGGGCTTGAATCCCTTCTGCGATCATCATGGCCATTCGGAGGGTTGGCACCCCCACCAGGTACTCGGTCGCCGTGAGCCCGTTCCGCTTCAGAATGGCCGCGGACGTGGGATTGTTGGCAGTGTTGGCAAGCCTTTCGGCGGGAGTTGCCTTCGCCGCTTTTGCCCGCGCTTCGGGTGAGAGCGAAGCCACGAACTTGCTCATCTCCGGAAGCGCTGCAATAAGCTGATTGGCACGCTGCATCGTGAGCTTGTAGTCCAGAATTTCCTGCCGCGCTTCGGGCGTCAGGCGGGCTTGGCCAAGCGCTCCACTCAAAGCAATGGCGATGGGAAACAATAGCCGCCACATGCGGGAATCTTATCATTGGGTTGGTTGCGTCGAAGCGGCCACTACCCTTCTTTGGAGTGTTCGGGGCGGCAGCCTTTTTGTCAAGAATTTCGCAGGGGCGGCAGCGAGCGATCTTGATACAAGTCTTTCATTTCTATTATTTGAGATTGGCGGAGAGAGAGGGATTCTTTCAGCGGGCTTCGACACACCTCAATAAACACGGGCGTTTGCAGCATAACTCGCATGAGTCCAACGAATTGGCGTCTTCGGATTCTTTCGTCAGCTGTCATCCAGTTACTTGTGTTTTCGGATCTTGCAAGCCCGATGTCACTCGAAATGACACTCGCCGCGAAGGACTACCCGCAGGCTCTTGTCAGAGAATTCCCGGAGAGCATCGGCATCGAACGCATCAATCGGCGGTGGACGAGGTATCAGGCCAAGAGCAACGCTGCCAGCGCACGCGGTATTGCCTGTGATACCATATCGATGTGCTGGTCGTCCTGGACAGCAACGTGCTTGTGGCGGCTCTGCGCTCCAGACAGGGTGCCTCATTTCGTGTCCTGACGCTGCTGCGCTCTGGATGTTTCGAAATTGCCGTGTCTGTTCCGCTGGTGTTGGAGTACGAAGCGGTACTGCGACGTCACGCGCGCGAGCTCGGACTTCAATCGCGGGACGCGACGGGCTTGGTGGATTACCTGTGCAGTATCGCGCACCGGCAGGAGATTCACTTTCTCTGGCGGCCGGCGCTCGGTGACCCGCGCGATGAGTTCGTACTGGAGCTGGCCATGGCGGCTCAATGCGACGCCATCGTCACGCACAACCTCCGGGATTTCTCTGGCGCCCAGCCGTTCGGCATTAGGGTCGTCACGCCGGCGACGTTCCTACGTTCGATCGAGGAGACATCATGAGCAATCTGAGTCTGCGGCTACCCGATTCGCTGCATCGCAAACTGCGTGAACTGTCGGCACGCGACGACGTGTCCATCAATCAATTCATCGCCACCGCTGTCGCGGAAAAGGCCGCAGCGCTGCTGACGGTGGAGTACCTCGAGGCGCGTGGACGTCGAGCGAACCCTGTCATCATCGACCGCATATTGAGCCGGGTTCCCGACGTGCCACCCATCCGGGGCGACGAGGCCCCAGTATCGCGACGAACGCCTGGGCGGGCACGGACGAAACGGGCGACCAAGCCGGTGACGGCACCACGGAAGCGCCGTCGTTTGACGCCGCGTGGATAGGCTTGCGGCACGGTCATGACAAACGCCGCTTTCATCGGCTACTGGAGGATCACGAAGATGGACGTGTGGGACACCGCGTACGTCGACCTGATCGTCCCCGGCTTCATCGCGTTCGACATGGAGGATGACCACCTGATGGGCCAGTTCCAGGTCGGCACAGTGAAGGGCTGGCTCGATTGCCCGATACGCGACGTGAGCGGTGAGTCCTACGTCGAGTGATCATGGGAAGGTCGAAACGACAGCGACCCCGGTTGCGGCCGCGGCTGGGCGCATCTTGAGGACGGAAAGCTTGTCGGCCGGCTTTTCATTCACTGCGGCGACGATTCATCCTTCGAAGCCGCGCCGCGCTCGCGAGTGCTCCGCCCATAGACTCAGGCGGAGCATGTTGGGACACTGTGCCAGATGAATGTGCTCGTCTGTCGCGCTATTCGTGAACGTCGAGTGGTCCTCTTGCACGACGACGGCGGCTGCCGCGAGGCTGAGTCCACTGCCACGGGTGCAGCAAGGAAGGAAACGACTTGGTCCTTGGGGATCAAGTCAGGGGTGATAGTCGTTCTGGTCATTCCACCGGTTGGAAGATGTTCAAACTCGATGAAGTCTCGAGCCTTGCCGTCACGGAACAGCATTTCCGCGCAGCCCGGCAAGGAGACAAAGGTGATGACGACAAGATGGCCACCGTTTACTGTCGCCTGTGACCGTCGTCCGAAAAGGTGGCACTCAAGCTGTTCGACGACATCGGTCGTTGGTGGGAGGAGGAGGTTGCGTGAATTCGATGGCGCGCAAGTTGTTATCAGTCGAAAGTTGGTGGTGGGCCACACAGGGCCGTCTGCTCTATGTCTGGCACCGGATTCGCCGACATGAGACCCGGTGGCGGGTCTCGATCGACCTTCCGCTGTGTACCGGCGATCTCACGTGCGAGACTTGCAATCTTCTCCTCTGGTGCCGGAGCCACGATCCGTGGTTCCGCGAAGCGGAGAAATGAACCTACCCCCTCGGCGTCGAATCAATGTCACCCGGAAATGTCACTCGGGCAGTTCGGCGCCAGAACCGCACAATTGCTTAGCGTTCTGCGCGATATCTGGGGCAAAGGGTGAGAGCATCCGCGTCTCGCTGATTTCGTGCGAAATGCTGAGGAAAAACAACGAAAAGTAACTGGCGGAGAGAGAGGGAGTCCGTTAGCCAGTTTCAAGAAACGCCAGCAAACACTGGCTCGTTTCGCTCAAGCCTCAGGATCGCAACGATTTAGCTTCGTGGATTCCTTCATCCGTCTTCATCCGTTCGCGGTCGTTTTCGGGTCTTTCCAGCACAATGACACTCGAAATGACACTCGCGGAAATGAACTCCGCGAGGATCTCCGGGGGCCGTCGCACGCGAGCCCCTTGAGGACTCGCTGGAGAGCAGGCGCGGATTTGAGGTTCAAACACGAGGGCGGCTCTGGTACGCTGAACGGAACGGAAGGACGATGAAAACGCCCTTAACAAGAATCGATATCCTTGAGACCCTGCGGGGCCATCGGCCGGAACTCGCGCGCCTCGGCGTCAAGACCATCGCGCTTTTCGGCTCGTATGCCAGGGACGCGCAGACGGATTCTAGTGATCTGGATTTTGTCGTGGAGTTCTCCGCGCCCACCTACGACAATTTTGCGAGCCTAGAGCAATTCCTCGGGCAGCTCTTCGGCCGACGCGTCGATATTCTGACGCCAGCTGGGGTCGACGGTATTCGCGTCCCCCAGATCTCAGAAGACATTAGGCGAACGCTCGTGCATGTCTAGACGGGGGCCGCAGGAATACCTCGCGGATATGCGCGAAGCGACCGTTCGTATCCAGGGCTACACCTCCGCGATCACGTACGGCCAGTTTCTCGCCGATTCCAAAACGCAAGACGCTGTCATTCGTAACATCGAAATCCTCGGTGAAGCGGCGAAGCACCTCCCGACCACGCTCACAGGCGCACATCAGGACGTCGAGTGGAGGAGTATCGCGGGCATGCGCGACAAGCTCGTGCACGATTACTTCGGGGTGAACGTGGACATCCTGTGGGACGTGGTCACTACGAAGCTGCCCGTGCTGCTGGCGCAGATCGACGACATCGGTCACGAGATCGACTAGCAGCTACGGGTCGAGCTGTCCCATCCGTCGGCCCGTACGACCACGCGGTCATCCGGCGCGAATCGAACGCCTCCTCGTCGATCGTGAACCAGTCTTCGGCTCGTTGCCGATCGAGAGCCGCGTTCATCGCGCATAGCTCTTCGCCAGTCGTTTCCGCAGATTTGCTCCCGTCTCATGTTTCAGTTCCCCATAGAGCAGGACAGCCCGTTGACCAGGCTGCTGCGCTGACCTCTGCCGGCAAGTCGAGGCAGTAGACGGGTAGTCTGTTCGCGCAGCGAGACCGTGAGGCACTTGTTCATGTCTAGATCTCAAGTGTTCAGAAGAACCAGAAGTCGTTCATGCCGTTCGGGAGGCCTGGCGAAAGAACTCGTACCGAATCTCAAGCAAGCTGACATCGGGCCGAAGGTCCTGCCTGGTAGGAACACGGATGGGTTTTCCATGGAATCCCTGCAATCCGTGGATCAGCATCGGGCCGTCTGCCTCCTCGAGCACGTCGGGGCGCACCTCGATCTGGTAGTCCGGCCGAACGGCCATCAGATGCGCATCGAAGGCCGCGTGATGCAACGAGCAGAGGGCGATGCCGTTCGGCACGGCCGGCGTACCGAGCGCTTCACGGTCGCCAACGATATGAGCGGCCTCCAAGAGTTGATCGTGCCGCAGACGACAGATCGCGCAGTGACGTTGGTACGCTTCGAGAACCCGCTCCCGGAATTCCTGCTGGTGCAGCCACTGCTGCACCGTCCGCGTGACATAGCGCCGACGAATGTCTGTTTCGACCGGATCGTCCGGTACGTTCCCCAGACTCGCGAACCGCCGCTCGTCGACGGTGACCGTGAACGTGAGCGATTCCGGAGAGTCGCCGACGATGAACACGGGATACTCGGCTTCGTATTTCCCTTCAACGATACCGTGGAAGTAGACGAGCGGTGCGTGCCGCCGCATCGCCGCTCGAAGCCCGACGTTGTCGGGGTGGTCGGGATTGCTTCCGCGATATCGATAGCGGAGCAAACCGTCTTGCCCGATCGTGTCATCGTACGGGCGCGGCTGGCCTTCCTTGACTGCGACCGTCGTGATACTCAGTGGAAGGCTGCACACGCGGGGTTTGAAGATACCTTGCGGTGCCTGCAGGGGCACACGTTCACCGTCAATGACAAACCCGCGCTGTAGCTCTCGCCGATCGAAGAGATCGGACGACAGCTTTCGCCGCTCGTCCAAGAAAGCAAAGGCAGCGAGGCGCACCCTGAGGTCGGGCTCGTCCACGCCGCGATTCTACCGGCTCGCGGCCAGGTGATACTCGAAATGGAACCCGGCCTCTCGTCCTTGAGTGCCGAGGGCGGCTTCGCCAAACGCTCGCCAAAGACCAAAGAAATGTCACGCGGAAATGTCACTTGGCGCATTTGGACGCCAATACTCGTCAAGTTGCTCAGCATTCCTTCGCAAAACGAGCGCGAGGGTGCGAGAACGCGAGTCTCGCTGATTTCGTGCGAAATGCTGAGGAAAAACAACGAAAAGTAACTGGCGGAGAGAGAGGGAGTCGAACTCTATTTCAACGATTTTCTAACATGGTGATGGCGTGGGACTTCTGGCACCAAGCCCATACGATTCACCGATTTGCAGTGCGGTAACCGTCCCCTCACGTCCTCAGGAATCGTCGGGAATCGACCTCCGTCGTGGCAACATTGTGGCAACGTCGTCATCAGGTCTGGAAACGCCGCGAACGGAGGGGTCGTTCGCGGACGCGCTGGCCGCGCTGAGTCAGGCATGGCGCGCTACGAGAGCAGCCAGGCCGCAAACTGCCCCCACATCGCCGTGCCCGCCAGCCACACGCGGAACGGCAACGAGAGAATGACAAATGCCCCGCCCCATCCGAATGCAGGATGGAGTTTGCGGTTCCTCACGGTGTCCACGCCGACACAGGCGAGCACTGCGAGGATGGTCAGGCCGATAAACACCGGTAGGCCGCCCCGTTCTATGACAGGGATTCGCGCGATGGCCGGGGTCAGGATACTCACGGTCGCAAGCAGCATCAGTCGCTTGTGAAAGGCGCTCCGGCGTCGTTGCCAGAGGGCGACTGCGACGAGCGCGGCGAAGACCGCAATTGTGAGCAGCGGAACCGCCATGAACATGAGAGGCGTGACCTCCGGCGCCGGGGTTGCGCCGCGCTTCGCCGCGTCTATCGCCGCGGCCACGCCCAGCGGAACCATCAGCAACACCAGTAACCCACCCGCCACCCCCAGTTTGCGATGCAAATCGGTTCGGCCGGCCGCCACGAGCCCGGTCTGTACGAGGAAGAGCCCCATCCAGAGGGTCATCACCACGCCGTGAACCATCAACAGTTCAGAGAGTGCGGGAGTCCCGAAGAGCGCCTTAAGGTAAAACGTCCTCGCGAAGCCCGTGAAGACGATCAGGGCGGCGGCGACGCCGCCCCACAGATACAGGCGCCGCTCCGCCGCTCGGTTTCCGGCCGTCGTGCTCACGCTCATATGGTGCCCCTCGCTGATGACTCTTACGTCGACCTTTTCGCCGCGGTGAGCGTGATCCAGTCTCGTGGAGGATTCAACCTACCATGTTCGGGAAGATTTTTGGGACCACTACTTGCGGGAGATTTCGACTGAGCGGGACGGTGTGGCGTCCCCACCGGGGTACGCACGGGTGAGCGTGCCACAGGCGTTCATCGAAGGCGATATCGCCGCGTGAGTAGGTCTGGCTTTCGCGGCCCACGCTTTAGACATAGGATTCCACGCAGAATGGCCATCACGGTTCGCCCGTTACAAGTGAACGAGGCTCGCATATTTCTCGAAATCCATGGTCGCTCGATACGCGGTTTGGCGGCCGGACACTATTCGGCGGAAGTGATCGAAGCGTGGGCTGTTCCCTTGACGGAGAAGAGCCTTCGCGGCTTCTTGGATAACCGGGACAACGAGATTCGGTTGATCGCCGAACTTGATGGTGAGCCCGTGGGTCTTGGCGCGCTTGTGGTGGAGAATTCAGAACTCCGAGCCTGCTACGTCGTGCCGGAGGCTTCGAGAAAGGGCGTCGGGACCGCATTGGTAGCGGAGATCGAGCGTATAGCCCAAGAGAACGGCCTCGAACGGCTGGAATTACTCGCGTCTGTAAACGCAGAATCTTTTTACGCTTTTCTCGGGTATGAGACTCATGGTCGAACCGAGCACGTTCTCCGCACCGGGCATCCGATGGCGGCGGTGAAAATGGCTAAGATGCTGACGTGAAGGTGTCATCGACCGCGAGCTCCAGAAGTGGCCGCAGCCCACGAACTTGCGTCTAAGCGGGTGCACGAGTGGGCGCGCTCGACCCGTTCATTGAACGCGACATCGCTGCGTGAAGCCGGATGCCGACCGCTCATTCCCGCTAGATCGGAGCCACCTAAGTGCTTGCCGGGAGGCGCACCACACCGAGTCATAGCCGTAAAAGTTAGTGGGCGGGTTGGCGACACCCACCGAGCTCTGCCAACTCACTCAGGACAACCGACTCGGCCGATGTCGAGAGTTCCTTCGTGCGTGAGCACGAGGTTTGCCATCGTCCATCTCGGCGAGAAGCGTAAACCAAGAAGCAGGCACCCGGTTTGAAAGAGACCGCCTCGGACGTGAAATTGAACGTCCCGGCAAACACGCCCTTCTCCACGCCCTTGAATGACTGCAAGACGTTGAACGTCACTTCTTGACGTCCATCCTTTGACTGCTCGTTTGGAGCAACAAAATTTGGGGTGAACGCCGAGTCCAGCACCTCACCGTAGAACACAAGGGTTGCATTTGCCAATGCATCGCACGTCGGAGGCGCAAGGCCACAGTCGGCTGTGAGTCGCGCGGAGAGCGCCAGGAGAACCGCACAAGCTGCGATGAGGCGCATGGTCATGCCAATTAGACCCCGTTGATGAAGTATCGGATAAAGACCTGATTGGATACACCGGGTTTGAATTCCGAGCGGGAACCGAATCGATCTTGAGACCGGTCTTCCAGCTGGAGATCGCAGCTGCCCAACTCTTGGGGAGCGTGGTTTGTGGCGCGGGCCACGTGAGGAATTGAGATGAGCCGATGGTCCCTTACGAAGACGAGGATACCGCCGCCGACCTCTTCGGTGTGCCCGCGAGCCGCCGGATCGGACGGACCACCCGCGTCCACCACATGACTACCGCAGTCACAAACATCACGGGTGGCACAAGCGCCACCATCGCCCAGATCGCTTTTGTCGTCGTATTGCACAGGCCCCGCCCACAGCCCGGGATCCCCCGCCCGCCCAACCGCCCGAAGTGCAAGTAGCCGAGCCAGTATTGAATGCGGTCACCTATCCGTTCGGCCGAATTGCTCGCGTCGAAGGGCTCCACGTAATCGAACGCGGCGGCAAACAGGTCTGGAAACGCGAGATAAGTGCCCGTCAGTCCCCACATGACAAGAAAGAGGAACGACCAAAACCCCAGCGAGCTATGAAGGCTCCAGATGAGGCGGTTCGACTTCCTTTTAACGTCCACTGCGAGACTTCGCCGCCAATTCTTGACGCCCGGCCACCAAATGACCGCGCCAGTCGCACAAAGAACCAACAGCAACAAGGCACCGAAGCCATTCGCGCGTCGGCCCATTGGCCCCGCCAGCAAATTGTCATGGAGATCCAGGAGCCACATCGTGAAGCGAAATCCCGCTGGCAACGGATCCCCCATGTCCTGGCCAGTGTAGGGGTGAAACAGTCGCCGGACCGTTTGCCCCCCACGCGTGAGCGTGACCTCGATCGCTTGGTTCGGTACTTGGCCGGCTCGCACCTCCGTCACCTTGGCGTCAGGATAGGCGCGGAGAACCACGCTTGTGATCTGCTCCGATGTGAGCAAATGGCCGGTCTCTTGGACCATCACGGGATGCGGCGAGAAGGCGGTGTAGAGCTCGTTCCGGTAGACCAGGACGCTGCCAGTGATGGAGATCATCACCATGTAGAGTCCGACGCCGAGCCCAGTCCAGAGATGGATCTGGAACACGGCCTTACGGAAGAACAGCCCTTGCGGTTGGCGCAGCCAACGCTGCCAAATCGTCACGGCGTGGGCTCCTTGCGCTGCTCACCGCGCTTTGCGTTTTCGCGGACGTTGATCGCGGTCCGCACCACATAGACCGGCAGCAGCCTCGGATGTCGAAATCCTCAACCCGTGGACGCAGCTTCGGTGGATGATTCGCACCCGTATCGTACCCGAACGAGGTCCACTGTTTTGCTCGGCCCCGATGGGACTACTGTCTGGGAACCACGTTTATCCGTCTCATATCGACGTTCTGCACTCAATGCGTGAGAGGCGCGACGCGGTAGATTCCATGTTGACCGGCTAGGGATTGCAACGCGAACGGCGCTTCCTCAGCGCATGCCCGTCGATTCCCTTCCCTGATGACTGTCGCCTGTTTACAGCTGTCGAACGCGTCCACGTAGGTCACTCAGCGAACGAGCTTACGCAATCCATGCACAGCCGCCGCGGAGCGCACCGACCCATTTGCCTTCCCGCACCTCCATGGTGGTCACCCACCCTTCATTTCGCAGGCGCACATACACCATCGCCTTGGTCTTGGCCGGATTGAAGCCCACGGCGGACACGGTCGCGTATTCCATCGATTCTGGCCGATGCTGCCATGAGCCCGGATACTCAGTGCCAAGCGTGCCTCGTCCGCCTCGATTTCTGCACGCGGAACGAGCCGGTATGGAATATCAACAGGCAGCATCGGCTGCAGCAATCGAACGCGAGCATTTTCCTGTTTGAAGGCATTCTCGATCGCCTCCCATTCGGGGTCGCCACCCGCGACGGATGACTGGCACCACGAGGGGACTGCGGTCTCTTGTTGAAGCCGTAACATGTCCTTTGACCTGGCCTCCCACGCTGGCGGGACTAGCACGGCGTAAATCGCGTAGGCGTCCTGGTCTGTGATGGGCTCGGCGCGTTCCTGTGTCGCGGCTCCTGGCGCGTGCAGAGATGCAAAACGGCGACGGTTGCGATCACAATATTGTGCGCGACGGCCAACCTCATATGCGATTAGACACCGCGTGGCGCGAATGGGTCTTGCACATGAGCAAGATGATCTCCAACAACCACACGAACCGTCTGCGGTTGCGACTCAATGGCTTTGCACGTCTTGTTCGCGTTGCCAGTTACCGAAACCGTTGATCCGCCGTTCATCCCCAATCAATGTGCTTTTGGCGGGTGGCGTCCGCAACAGGGAGCCATGATGTCAGCCTCGCTGGCCGAGAGAGGAGGCACGGTCGTGCCGGTGTCGCCAGCCTGGGTCGTGGGCTACTTTGATTTTCGCTAATTCGGCTGATCCCCTGGGGCTGGCATCCCACCGAGGGGAACGCCGATGTGAATATTTGGCGCGGCCGACTCAGACTCAGCCTCAACCCTTAGGCGCTCGACCTTATGGCGCTTCAACAGAACCGTGAAGTCCTGGTCGTACTCGGAGACTCCAATAGCCTCCCACCCTTCATCGCCCAACTTATTGAGCCGAGATGTGAGTTCCTTGAATCCCTCAACACTCCCTGATCTCTCGAGTTGGTATTCCCATTTCACCATAGTCATCTCCTATGCCGCTTTTTGAGATTCGGCGGCTTCAAGCAACGCCACCAGGCCTGAGACTTCCCAGAGCTTGCTGGTAACGCCTGCTGCCATCGCCGGAGACGTTCTGAGGGTCCGGTGAATCTTGATGAAATTGTACGCGAAGTAGTTCAAGGCGAGGGCGGACGACGGACACTGATTCCTCCGGTGAAATATCGAGATCGCGTCTGCGCTGGTAGTGGTAAGGAGCGCATCGTCAGCATGACGTGTGAGGACGGCTCGGCATCGCTGCTGCACGAACCGAAGGCCTCACTTTGCCTCCAGCGAGTGACCGCACCAGGTAGAATCGCCTCTCCTTTCTCACTTCAGGAGGAGCGTCATGCGGCTGGCCACCTTCAACGTGGAGAACATGTTCGAGCGACCGGCCGCCATGAACCTCCCGTCCTGGTCGGACGGCCGACAGGTCCTGGAGGATTTCGCCGAGCTGAACGACCTCATCGCGAAGCCGACCTACACGGCGGCGACCAAGACGAAGCTGCTCACTATCCTCGGGCGCAACACAGGCCTGCTGACGAAAGGGGTGAGCCAGTTTCTCCGCCTTCGGGAAGTGCGCGGCAAGCTCGTCCGGAAACCCAGCGGGCAACCGCACGAGATCGCGGTCAATGGACGGGACGACTGGATCGGATGGTTCGAGCTGGTCGAGGACCAGGTAAATGCTGCAAATTGAAATGGCTGACGCCCTCAGTGTTGGACAACCACACCTACTAATCCTTATTCCCCACACGTTCTTGTCACGAAGGCGTCCGTCGCCTCTTCCCCCTCGTCTTCGCCATCCGCTTTCCGCAGGAGTCGTCCCTGCGCGTTGTAGCAGCGAACCGTGGCGACGGTGTCTCGACGTTGTTGATCACGAGCACCGGCAACATATCCTTCTCGGGCAGTGGATTCGCAGCGTGATCTTCACAGGCAACACTCACCCGGCGGCCACGATGAAGATGAGCCAGGTCAGCAAGGGCGCCGTGACTACCATGGCGGCGCCCCAGAGCAGAAGCCCGCGGTAGATCCGCGGCCGTTCATCGTCGTCGGCGCTCGCGACAGCGAGTGCGCCGGATGTAGAGAACGGCGTCGAATCTACGACTGTGGCCGAAATCGCCAGGGCGATGATCAGCCCCGTCGTGCTGATCTCGCCGCGGACCATTAGCGGGACGGCGAGCGGCGTCATCGCGCCGAGAATACCCGTGCTCGACGCGACCGCGGACGTGATGGCGGCAACGACGCAGATCAGGAGACCCGCCACAATTGCGGGCCTCACTGCGGCAATGCTGTCGCCAACCACATCGATGGTTCCGTAACGCTGCAGCGCGGCGACGTACGTGACGACGCCGCAGACGAGCAATACCACGCCCCATGCGATCTTCCTGTCGGCTTCACCACTCGATTTCGGGAAAACCAGTTGTAGCATCGCGGCGGCGCCGAAAGCGAGAAACCCAATGTTGAGCCGGAAGGCGACCGCCGCGGCAGCTACACCCACGATGGCGAGCAACGTGCATACGTGCGAAACGCGCGCGCCCGCTGGTAACTGCTTGACCGTGGCGTCGACCTGCCCGTTGGAAACCGGGTGTTCTGGCTCACGCCTGGTGAACCGCAAGCCACCAAACAACACGTAGATGATGACGCCCAGGCCGACGTTGTATGCGAGATTTCCCAGGAAGAGTGCAGCAGACGATATCTGGAGGCCGTTGCTCGCGAGCGCCTGGTGAACGACGGCGCCCAGCAAGTTCAGCGGGGAAAAGTTCCCGCACATTGCACCGTGTGCCACCATCAGGGCGATCATCCTACGGTCGATGTCGTAGCGCCGGGCAAGCCGCAGCGAGAGCGGCGCCAGCAGCGCCACACTGGTTAAGTTCAGCGCACCCAGTATCGTCGGCAGCGCCGCGACGATGAATACAGCCCAGGGAATGAGCGCGCGCCGATCCCCGGCGAAACGTGCGGCAGCCTCGACAATGCGCTCGAGTGTGCCGTTGTTCGACGCAACCCCGAACAGATAAGTGACGCCGGCAAGCAGAACGAACAGGTCGACGGGGAAGCCGCGGTACATGTCCTGCACGCTCTGGCCGAAGATCGTACCGTGGACAAACATCATCACCAGCGCAAGCGCACCGAGGTTTATCGGCCGCAGCGTGCCAATCAGGAAGACGACGACCAGTCCGATGATGCCGGCGACGTGGATGTTCAACGTACTCGTCTCAGCGGATTACGATCACGCTACGTACGGAGATTGGCAGCTGGCGCGTGCGTTACAACCGCCAGACGATGGAACTATTAGAACTCTTTCGTCGCCTGCTCGTGGTTGACAGAGCCCTTATACGACACTTCTCCTGCGTCGATCATTGACACGGTGGGAAATCCGAGGCCTAACAAGTAGTAGGCCCGACCGGCATATCTCGTCGGACCCTGTAAGGCTCGCAGCGTAACGCCAAAGCGCTGCTGCTAGAATGTCCGGCAGGTCGTTCACGATTGGACACTTGCGAGATCATGAGCCTTGTCCGTGGGCGATTAGACCGATCTGCATACATCTCGCGCGGGCGCCGCATTCCAGCGGCCCGCGAGGCATCAGCACGGGTCCTGAGAAGTCGCGCAGTGTCTAGGAACGAAACGTATCATCGTGCTGCTTCTAGCCGTTGGCGATCCTCGGCAATCCTCAACTCGCGGATGCCCTGACCGAGCTCGTTGAGCACAGCCACCGCCCATAGACCGATTTTCAACGCGGCCTTAACCCGTTCCCTTGTCCCAGAAATCAAGTGATTGTCCCAGCCTGACTGGACTCTGGAAAGGGCAACGGAAGAGGAGGCGAAAGTGCCTACCCTTTCGTGAGGGATTGTCCCACTGCTCGGAAGAACCACACGGTGATGGGTGGCCGTATACTTCATGCATTACAACTTCGGCCGGGTGCATCAGACATTGCGTGTGACGCCCCGGATGGAAGCGCGCATCGCGGAGCAAGTTTGGCGCATCTACGAATTCGTCGGTCTGCTCGGGTAGAAAGACATGAGAATTGCCGTGTTACTCGTCGCCCTCTTTACCATCGTCGTCGGTGTGCTGGGCGTCGTTTCCCCCGACAGCTTGACGACGGTTCGACGACAGTACTTTGCCACGCCTGTCGGACTTTATACGGCCGGAGCTGTTCGCGTTGCCATGGGGCTCGTAGTGATCCTATTTGCCCCGCACTCTCGTGCGCCAAAAACCCTTCGCGCATTGGGAGCCGTGGTCTGCGCGCAAGGACTGGCGGCAACGGTCCTTGGACTTGATCGCGCGCAAGCGATCCTCGAATGGGAGGCCATGCATTCCGCACTCCTGCGCGCCGGAGCGGTGGTGGCTCTCGCTACCGGGGGCTTCGTCGCGTTTGCGGTTACAAAGCCGACGTAGGTTGCTCACGACCGACATTTTTATCGCGTGACACCTGCGATGGAAGCCCGGATCGCGGATCATGTTTGGTCAATTTGAGGAAATCGTCGAAGTGCTGAATGAGGAGACTCGATGGATCTACTGCATTTCGCGTCGTACGCCGTGGCCATCGTGGCGTTATTCGTTTGGAACCAATGGCAGCGACACAGCCGCCTCTTGCGCGTGTTCGGTGCGGTTGTGATTCTCGTCGGCGTGGCGCTGCTGTTTCCTTGGGCTGTTCAACACATCAGGGCAAGCTGATTCCTGAACATGGAGATGAAGGTCTATCTAAAGGCTCTTCTGATTGCTGGCGTGATTGTTCCGATCTTCCTTCATATGGTCGCCAGCGAGCGAATGCGTTGGTGGCCCGACACAGTGAGCGTGGGGATTGCGTTTGGAGCGGTTGCAGTCGTGCTTGTCTGGAAGGCTCGCACGGCTCGAGAGATGAACTGTCGCCTTTGGAAGACGCTGAGAACCTTCGCCCGTCACCGGGGCTCAAACTAACCCATTACCTCCGCGTGTCTCCTGCGATGGGGAAGCTGGGATCGCCGATCACGTCTGCTCTATTGAGGAAATCGTAGGCATACTCGGATAGGCCATTGTTGCTCTACTTACGGAGACACAACCAATGTCGATGGAAGAAAACAAGGCGATCGTCCGTCGCTTTTTGGAAGCTCTTGATCAGCAGAATTTCGATGCACTGAAAGAGCATCCAGGACTGTATCAAACGGTAGTGCGACAGCCAATCATCCGCGCCGCCTTTCCTGATCTTCAGACGACCATCGAGCACCAAGTTGCGGAAGGCGACACCGTCGCGACACGAGCCACGTTACGCGGCACTCATCTTGGAACCCTGTTCGGCGTTGCGCCGACAAACCAAAAACTGACGTGGAGCGTTCTGCTCATGGACCAGATTGTCGACGGTAAGATTGTGTTGCACTATGCGAACGCAGACTGGATCGGCGTGCTGGCCAAGCTCGGCGTGATTACGCCACCGGGTGGAGAGATTCCGCGACCTTCAGCATCCAAACAATAGGCACCTTTTTCAAACTGACCCACTGCCTCCGAATTGGTCTTCAGTGCTCGGCGCGGTGCTCTCGGCGGGCCAGACCTATCGCGTCACAATCGATGAGGGGAATGCCCCCTGGGTGCAATGACCCCTTCAACTTGACGACTTCCAGCGCACCAGGGTTTGGCCCTTTCGATTACTGATTTCAACGCCTCCTATGCAATCTCAGCCCATTACCGAGAGTTGAGCTGAACCAACAAACCCTCAACGGCCCGTGCTAATCCGTCTTGCGGCTGTCGATTTGGACACGCCCCAGACTCCTGCCCCACGCACCGAGCCGCCGGGCGCGCCAACGCGCGCATGCCCTCGAAGTCGGCGGCCCAACGATGGGGACAGAATCGTGAGCGGCACCTGCTGCAACACGGCCCACCCCACCCCAAGAAGGAGGTGCCCACTCTCGACCAATTCGCGTCGCGATTCATCGATGGACACGCGCGCGCGAACCGTCAGAAGCCGAGCGGCATCGCGGCGAAGGCGATGATCGTCCGCGTGCATCTCGTCCCCATGCTTGGCGCGAAGCCGCTCGACACCATCACGAACGAGGATGTGCAGCGATTGAAACATCGCCTGCTGAACAAGGCGCCGAAGACAGTCAACAACATCCTGACGGTGTTGAACGTCATGCTGAAGAAAGCGGTTGAGTGGGATGTGATCGATCGGCTGCCATGCACAATCAAGGTCCTACCGGTCTCTAAGGGTTCGACGCGGTTCTACGACTTCGACGAATTCGACCGGCTCGTGACCGCGGCAAAAAAGACCGACCCGCGGGCGCATGTGCTCGTGCTGCTGGCAGGCGACGCTGGGCTGCGGCTCGGCGAGATGGTGGCGCTGGAATGGAGGGACATCGACTTCGCCAAGGGACAAGTGTGCGTGCAACGGTCGGCGTGGAAGGGACAGGTCGCGTCGCCGAAAGGCGGCCGACTGCGGTACGTGCCATTGACAGCACGGCTCGCTGCCGCACTTCGGGAGCATCGGTACCTGAGTGCGCACCGATCGCTCGTTGCCGTGAAGGGTGAGGACGTTGTTGGCGTTTGCGTTCTCGAGGTGCGTGGTCCGGAAGGGTCGCTTGCGCACGTCTGGATTGCGCCGGAGCATCAGCGATGTGGCATCGGGCGCACATTGATCACTCAAGTCTTGGCAATGGCGTCGGATGTTGGCGTGGCGCGGGTCGAGGTTGAGTCCGACCCATTTGCCGAGGCGTTCTACGAGCGGCTGGGGGCTCGCAGGCTAGGTGCAACGCCTGCACCAATGCCTGGTGCGCCAGAGCGAACGCTGCCGCTCTTGGAGTTCGTGCTCGCTGGCCCCCACATCGGAGCGGCAGGCCGTAGCCGGCGTCAACATGCGTAAGTTTCTGTTGTGGGACCACGACGGTGTTCTTGTGGACACGGAGCGATGGTATTTCGCGGCCACGAAGGAGTGCCTTAGCGCGCTTGGGGTCGAGCTCGATCAGCCGACCTACCTGCATTTCATGGCGCAGGGCCGTTCCTGTTGGGATTTGGCAGTCGAGCGTGGGTTGCCCGAGTCCACTGTTCGAGACGCACGACGTGAGCGAGATCGACGCTACCAAGAATTGCTTCGTGCAGAGGAGATCGAGCTTGAGGGAGTAGTCGATGTCTTAGCTGAACTCAGCCTCCGGTATCGCATGGCCATCGTCTCCACATCGAAACGGGCAGACTTCGACGTGATTCACAAGTCCAGACCGATTCGGCCATTCTTTGAATTCGTGATCAACATCGAAGATTGCACCCGAGCGAAACCCGCGCCAGATCCCTACCTACGGGCGTTGGAGCATTTCCACGCCACACCGGCGGAGGCGTTGGCGATTGAGGACTCGGCAGGAGGACTAGCTTCTGCCTCTCCGCTGGACTGGACTGCGCCATCATCCCGAATGATTTCACGGCAACACAGGATTTCAGTGGAGCGTGGCGCGTACTGGATTCGGTAAGGGATCTTCCACGTGCCTTGAACGGCTAACCAAGTCTGTTTGCAGCCGTCGGCGCTTGGTGCGATCGTGAGGCGCGACTGAAGTCGCACGTTAGCCGGACAGACATGGGAGAGGAACAACTCCTCGCAAGCCAATTGGCGTACTACCGTGCGCGAGCGCAGGAGTACGACGAATGGTTCCTCCGGCAGGGCCGCTACGATCGCGGACCCTCGCATCGCGCCGAATGGTCAGGTGAGGTGGCGCTCGTGGAAGCCGCTCTTCGGGACGCGCTGCCGCCTGGAGACGTCCTCGAACTCGCGTGTGGGACTGGACTGTGGACTCGGCATCTCACGGGAGGTCATCGTCGAGTGGTTGCGGTGGACGCCTCCCCTGAAGCCATAGCCATCAACCACACGCGGGTCGAATCTGACGCCGTCGAGTACGTCGTGGCCGATCTATTTTCCTGGACGCCGCCCGTCGGGCAATTCGACGCGGTCTTCTTTGCCTTCTGGCTCTCTCACGTGCCGGCGGCGCGATTCGATCCATTCTGGCAAGTCGTGAGAACGGCCCTCAAGCCGAACGGAGTCGCATTCTTCGTGGATAGCCTCATTGAGCAGTCGTCGACGGCGACAGACCACGATCTGCTCGACGTATCCGCGGTCGTTCAGCGCCGACTCAACGATGGACGAGCATTCAGCATTGTAAAGGTGTTCTACGAACCAGCGTCCCTGGAGCGACGGCTTCTGCAACTTGGCTGGCGCGGGTGGGTCCGATCGACCGGCCGGTTCTTCCTGTATGGTGCGGTGGCGCCAGGAGCATTCGCTGGCTAAAATCCGAATGGAGTCGTTACGCGCTGGTGTGCGCGGTCATGTTCGAGTGGCGCGCGGCTCACTTGGAACGTTGGGTTGACTAACCGGAGACTAGCCAATGCGTCATCTGCTCGTCGCGGTACTTCTTGCCCCTATTTGGGTCCCGCAGCCGGCGGAGCGAATTGTGAGCGTTCGTTTTGACTTCGGCGTTGGGGCTCGGAATCATCTGGACACAGTCAGTGGCCTCTACACGCATGACATGGTGTGTGACCCACCTGTAACCGTACCGATGCAATTGACAGACGAGGATGCCGCCCGAATCCTGGCCGCTGCGCAGGCCATTGCCTTCTTCGCGCCGCCGCGTGAGAACCAGTCCGCATCGACTGCGCCGGCCACGTGCTCCATCGTTCCGTGCACGACGTGGCACCTAGAAATACAAACCAACCTTCGCTCAAACAGCTTGTCTTGGGACAACTGCAACTGCAGCATTGGACCCGATGGCGAACGTGGTGAGGCCGCTGCGTCGGCGGTAGAGGGCGCCATCCGCGCCAACCCCGCCTTCGCAACTTTACCGAAGCCGCGTTGTGGTTACCTGTAAGAGCAGGGCGACAGCCCAACACGAGCTTTACAGCCGACGGCGGCTGGCGCGACGATGAGCCGCCGCGGCAGGAAAACTGATGTTATGCCGACAAGGAAGAACCTGGAGAGTAGCATGTGAAATTCGTTAAGCACGATCGCATTTGGTTGAAGGATCACGCTGAGCTCGACGAGCGATGGGTGCAGGACCGGGTAGCGGACAACCCGCGGATCCTTGGGCTCGGTGACCTGGTTCTCAAGGACAAAGAGAGGAGGCAGCCCCACGCAGGGCGCCTCGACCTTCTGCTTCAGGACCCCGATAGCGATCGCCGAGATGAAGTGGAACTGCAGTTGGGGCGAACCGACGAGAGCCACATCATTCGGACTATCGAGTACTGGGACATCGAGAAGCGAAGGTACCCGACAGGTACGATCACTGTGCCGTCATCGTTGCCGAGGACATCACGAGCAGGTTTCTCAACGTGATCGGGCTCTTCAACAGCGCCATACCCATTATCGCGATTCAAATGTCTGCCCTCGGTATCGGCGACCAGGTGACTCTGGTCTTCACTACCGTGCTGAACGAGCTCACGCGTGGGATTGAAGAAGAAGGCGACGAATCGCAGGAACTTGTAGATCGAGGCTACTGGGAGGGACGCGTAGGGAAGGACGTTCTCGGGATGGCCGATCAGCTGTTCGGGATACTTAGGCAGTGGGACAGCACGCTCGAAATGAAATACAACAAGTATTCAATCGTCCTCGCGAAGAGCGGCTCGGTCGACAAGTTCGTCAGCTTCAGGCCCAAGCAGCAGTTTCTTCGAGTGGAGGCTACTCTTCCACAATCTGAGGAGACCGACAGCAAGCTGGAGGCAACGGGCCTTGATTTGATTGCCGTACAAGTGGGGCAAGTACCGCATTCGGTTGACCAAGGCTGACTTGGCAAAGCAGGAACCGACCATCTCGACGCTTCTCAAGCAGGCGTACGACAATCGTGGCGCGTAGCATTTCAAGGCCGCATAACGTCAGCTTGCACCCGACGGCACATGCGATGCGAAGCCGCCGCGGTTGACCGCGACGTTATGCCGTCGAGACATACCGGGAGCCACGTCACGGCCGATACAAGGTTCTAGAAATGACGAGATGGTTTCCATTCTTGGCTTTGGTCGCAGGGCTTTCTGCTCAACAACCGCAGCTTCCAGCGCTCTTACGAGACACTCTGGGCAGACGGCCAGACTTGAGGCTGCTCGACCCTTCTATTGACCTGCCCGGCGGGTACACAATCGACGAGATCAGGGATTTCGGCTACTGGCCACCTTGGGTCGTCGTGGATCTCGATCACGACAAGCGCCCGGACGTTGTTGCGACGGTCGTGAAGGCGACCTCCCAAGGAACTCAGTTCGGAGTGTTGGCGGTTCATGCCCAAACGCCGACAACAGTACGCTGGATTGTTCCGCTGAGCGGTCATTCACTTAACGGAGTGGCCATCGACCATCCGTCGGCCGACACCGTTATGCCCCTGTACTGTATAGAGTGCGATTCGAACCCCTGGTTCAGGTGGAATGGCCGTTCGTACGAACCAGGGCTGTATGCCGTCGGCGACACGATCTCGATCGCCACGTACGAGCGAGGCCAGACACTGGGTACGTTTGCCCGCCCCACCCGAAACTCGAAACTCCTCGCAAAGATCGAAAGTTGCACCGAAGCCAAGGTTCTGCAGACCCAGGGCGCGTCGTACCAAGACGCGATGGTACTTCGTCGAAGTTCAGCTCTCGAAACCGCTGCGAGGATGGATACCGGCTTCATTTGCCGCCGAAAGCGAGTGCATCGGCTAGGAGCTCGAATAGGCTGCGGTATAACCGAAATGGAGCCGACGCGGCGAAGGTCGAACCGCAGCTCCGTCAGTTGACGGTGGCATGGAAGTGCTAGTCGTGGGCAGCACATGAAGAGAGTCTGTGTCTTCGCCGGGTCACATTCGGGATCGCAGAAGGAATACTTCGGGGCGGCTCAAGAACTCGGACATGCGCTCGTTCGGCGTCAAATGAGTCTTGTTTACGGCGGCGCCCGGGTTGGGCTCATGGGTGCGTTGGCGGACGCAGTCCTATCAGCACAAGGCCACGTGACAGGCGTCATTCCAGAAGCGCTTGTTGTCAAGGAAGTGGCCCACTCGGGCCTGTCCGATCTTCGAGTCGTTGCGTCTATGCACGAGCGGAAGGCTGTGATGGCCGATCTCGCAGATGGCTTCATTGCCCTGCCTGGTGGCTGGGGTACGTTGGAGGAGTTCTTCGAAGTCCTCACGTGGGGGCAACTCGGGCTCCACCAGAAGCCGTGCGGTTTGCTGAATGTGCGGGGGTTTTTCGATGGCCTGTTGTCCTTTATTGATCATTCCATCGACGAAGGTTTCGTTCGGCGCGAGAATCGCTCCATGGTCTTGGTAGCCAGCTCTCCTGATGCGTTGCTTGAATTGCTCGAACAATTTGTTCCCCCAGTCGTCGAGAAGTGGATCGACCGTGCCTCGACGTAGGTCGTGACGCCGGGTGGCTGTTGACGCCGCCAACACGAGCGAGACGAGGAGACGTGAGGCTCGCCGAGCGAACAGTGCGCTCAGCCCTTGTCTTGACGATGTCGCGGCTCAATGAGTCCTCGCGAACTCGGAAATGGGATTGACCGCTTGTCCGTAGTCGTCGAACAGGGTGAGGCAGTTCGGACACCAGGTCTTCCACTTGCCTGGGTCACTGCTCAGAGGCTCTTGGCGACAGGCGCCGCGAGGACCGCAGACGGTTTCAAAGCGGCGAAGACGCTCGCCAGGCGCGGCGGAATCGTTGGCGGTCTGGATAGCGTCCCGCGCGGTCATCGGTGGGCCTCATTGTAGCCGTCGCGGCCTCAAATTCGCGCGGTGAGGGCATAGCACGTGTTCACGTGATGCTGTGATCCATGACCGGAGGTCAAGGAATCACCGAGCAGTGAAAGCCAAGGTTCCCGCGACAGGTTCGCAAGTCGACGATCATCCAAAGTCAAAGGACCGTACCTTCCTCCAGAGCCCCTCATCATCGCTACACATCAGCCATGCCTGTGCGGCGTGGCATCGAACCGGCAATCGGTCTTTCAAGGCTCCTTCCACCTGATTCAAGACGTCGACGGTCGCGCGGTCTGCGACTGTTAGATGTGGAGTGACTTCCGGGAATTGACCACCATACGGAGGATATTGCGGCCAACGGGCAACAATCGCCGCAGTCATCTGAGCGAAGAGTTCGGATTCGTCAGGATGAGTCGGTGAACTGGTGTTTGGTGGGCATTCAGCCGTCCACGTCGCCAGCTCACCAACTTCGGTTCAAGAACAGGCTACTTGTTCGATGACGCCTTCTTTGCCGGCTGCTCCTTCTCGCGGGCGCGGGCCCCTGAGAGGATGTTCCCCAGGCCGTAGTTCCCCTCGTGACACCCATATTCGAAGATTCTGTCGGGAGCGTTCTTGTTGTTCCAGGGGACCGCAAAGGTCCAGGGCCGTGTGTACTCGACCGGATCGTCGATCGTGTATCGAGCATCGATGAAGTTCTCGTTCAGGCGCGTATACCGCTCGGTCACCTTCGTGTTCGGCCCGCTGTACCAGTTGGTCTCGTGCCAATTCCCGTTCATCTCGGGTGAGAAATTGGTCGTCTCAATGACCAGGGTGTTGCCTTCCCACCGTCCTCGAGAATCGCCAAGCCATTGGCGCACGTTGTCCGGCAGCGGCGCGCGGCTCTCGAGTGGGATCACGCGCGTCTCGTGAATCTGTTCCGAGAGAATGGCCACCCACCCGGGACCTTGCGTGATGAGAAAGTTCATGTTGTAGCCGGTCCACGTCGGGTCGTACATGCCCGGCACGCCGCGCGTAATACAGCGCAACCACGGGTCCATGGTTTCGACCCATCCGCCTGGCCTGGGCATGTCTTTCGCCACGCCAGCCATCGATAGTTCAAACTGCTGTCGCCTCTTCTGGGCCGCTGGCGTCTTCGGCGGGATTCGCCCATCAGGAGGATCGACCACCAGCTCCTTTTGACCGTTAGGGAGGGACAGACCGAACTCATACCAGAATTCCGGACCATCACCGGTTCGGCCGTCAGTTGTAGGTTTGCCGAGCAGATCTTTCAAGATCGGAGGCCCGCCCTCGTCATTTTCGACCTGCGGCTTCTGGCCGGGGAGTCGACGCTGCATCGGCAGCTGGACCATCGCATTCCAGATCCCCTGGAAATCCGGATCGCCCCACGGGGTCCGGGGCGTCTGAAACGAGCTCGCCGACGAGGCGGCTGGCTTGGCCTGCTGCGCCATCGCTCGCGGGGAGAGCGTCAGAACAGCCAGAATGATGAAAACCGCGCTGACCGATGCACGATACCCTGGACGCATCTGAAACCCCCTCACTGTCCCACTCGAGGTCCGTTGTCGTCAATTGCTCCGCCCTGAGCGCGTCTCGAGACTACAGCACATCAACCCCCGGTTCAAATCCGGGCGGCCGCCTCCAATCTTTTCTCGGGTCCCACCCTCCGATGTGAACACGGATTTAGCCGCTAGGCGACGGCGGGTAGCACGATAGTTGACGGCAGTCTTACATGTGTGTAAGACTGACGCCCATGGTTGATCGTCGGCCCCGTATGCTCACCCTTTCCACCAAGGAATCCCTGATCCTCCAGTTGCTCGTGCAGAAACACGGAATGTATGGCCTTCAACTCGTAGCAGCTTCAGGTGGCCTACTGAAGCGGGGAACGGTCTACGTGACGCTCGGGCGAATGGAAGAGAAGGGATACATTGCCTCACGACTCGAAGATCCGCCGGCAGAGGCAGGCGGTATGCCACGTCGACTCTATCAACCAACGACGCTCGGGCGCCGCGTTTTGAAAGCTTGGACAGGCGCCGTCGACCGCCTCATGCCGGCGTTCGTGCGATGAGGGGTTCGCTTGATCGGCTTCGTGCGCTGGCTGCTCGGATCCTGGATCTGCGGACGATGGAGCGGGTTATTGACCCGTTGCTGGCCGGCTTGCACATGGAGTACGAGGAGGCGAACCGCCGCGGCCAATCGTGGAGGAGCTGGTGGACGCTGATCGCCGGACACATCGTCTTCTTCAAGACAGTCGCCTTATGTGAGGCGGAGGACGTCATGACACTGTTCGGCTGGCCCGCGAATGACATCGCGGCGTTGAAGCGAACGCTCGGTGTTTCGGTGGCGGCAATCGCAGCAACGACACTCGTCTTGGAAGTGCCTCCGTTACTGAGCACAAGAGGGCAGATTTACTTCGCTGAGGGGTCAAGGACTGGCTCGATTCTCAACAGAGCGCCTGCCTCGTGATCCGTCGTGAGATAGACGAGGCCGTTCGGTCCCTGCTTCACGTCGCGAATGCGCTGCTTCAGCTCTTGCATCAACGCCTCACGACGCACCGGCAATCCACGCTGGTTCATGACGACGTGGTGAAGCTGCGTACTGGCCATCCCGCCAATCAACAGATTCCCTTTCCATGCCGGAAACTTGTCGCCCGTATAAAGGATCATGCCACCGGGAGCAATAACGGGAATCCAGATCAGGAACGGCTCCTCCATACCTTGCGCAACTGGCACGGAAAGCTCGGGCCCCGTTCCACCCGCCCCCTTTGTCAGCTCGCCCGTGTAGGCCCGGCCGTACGAAATGACCGGCCACCCGTAGTTCGCGCCGGCTTTGACGATGTTGAGCTCGTCCCCACCTTGCGGACCGTGCTCGACCTCCCAGAGCTCGCCCGTCTGTGGATGAATGATCAGGCCCAGCGGATCGCGAAAACCCAGGGCGTAGATCTCGGGCCGATACCCTGGCTTCCCCACGAAGGGATTGTCCGAAGGAGCCGTCCCATCGTCATTCAGCCGTAGGATCTTGCCGGCATGGCTACCCGGCTCCTGGGCCTGCTCTGCAGTGCCCACGCGATTGGCGCCGCCGTGCGCCTTGTCACGGAGCGGCATTCCGATGGACATGAAGATCTTGCCGTCAGGGGCGAACAGCAGCCTCGCGACGGCGAAGCCGTTCGTTCGGGCGTTCGACACGAAGACATCGTTGACGTCGGTCAGTGAGTGGCCGCCATCGAACCGCCCTCGAGCCAGCACCAGCGTTCCTACTTGGTCTTGACCACCTCCAGCCTGGGGCACCGGGCTGTCGGTGGGGTCTGGCTTCAGGTATGTAAGGTAGATCAGCCTGTTCTCGGCAAAACGCGGGTGCACCGCCACGTCCCAGAGGCCGAACCTACGGTTGGGGCCTCTGACCACGGCTGGCACGTTCGCGATGGGCTGGGGGTCGAGTGTGCCGTTGCGTACCGATCCGCAGGCCTCCGGAGCGTTCGGCAACCAGGATGTCGCCGTTCGGCAGAAACGCAAGGGCGGACGGACGGAAAAAGCCCTTGATCGGGACCACGCGGAAGCGCTGTGCTCCCGAGCCCAAGACCTGCGGAGTGTCCGGGAGCGTGTCGGGGCCATCTCCTCTCGTCGCAGCCTGCTGAGCGTTGCTTACGACGGCGGACAGAATCAGCATCAGCGTCGCGAACGTTACGAAAGAACGTCTCAGCAAGCATGAGAGTTTCATAGTCGAACTCCGGAAAAGGGTGATGATTGTCATGTGTATCGCCGAGACTAGCCCGACCGCCGCTACCAAAACTCGGAGCTTGGCTCTCATCGGCCCCCCTGCAGACGTTCTGCCTGCCGCCCTAGGCAACTCCGGCTCAGTGGTTAGAAGACTGATGCTACGTCTGCGCTCAGACACGTGTAAAGCAGGACCGAACCGCGGCGCGTAAGGGCGCTACGACATAACTCGCCAGGGCCTTGGCATCGCGAAATCGCGTCGGATCGCGTCGCCGAAAGGCGGCCGACTGCGGTACGTGCCATTGACAGCACGGCTCGCTGCCGCACTTCGGGAGCATCGGTACCTCCGCGGGCCACGGGTGCTCTATCAGGATGACGGTTCATCCCCGTTGACCGAGGGGGTGGTCCAGGGCTTCGTTCGGCGCCCAGCCCAGTGCGCCGGACTGGAGAACAACGGCCCGCACATGCTTCGCCATACGTTTTGCTCGCATCTGGCGATGCGGGGGGCGCCTGCACGCGCCATTCAGGAGTTGGCCGGGCATGCCGACCTCTCGACGACGCAGCGCTACATGCACTTGACCCCCGCGGCGGTGGACAGCGCGATTCGACTGTTGGAGTCCCCACGGATGCCCCCCCAGTCGTGGCAACATCGTGGCAACGGGGCGAGCGAAACCGCGAACTCCTCTCGGTAGAACAGGTTAGTTGGCGGAGAGAGAGGGAGTCTTGAAACCCGCTTCGCGAAACCCCAATGAACATAGACGTTTTCAGTGGAACTCGCGCAACGCCAGCGATTTAGCGTTTTCGAGTTCTTTCATCGGCTGCCCTCTGTTCGCTTCCCTTTTCCTGTTTTGCCAGCGCAATCACACTCGAAATGACACTCGACGCGGCGGCCTCCGTAGACAATTACCGAGAAAGAAGGGGCCTATCAGACGCGCGCACGCAGTTTTTTCGTACGGTGGGCCATCGATACCGCACGAGCGCAGGGTGGAAGCCGTTCCCTCACGCGGTCATCCCCGCCGCGGAACGGCGCCAATCGATCGGACGTCGGCGCGGGAAGGTTCGTCCGGCAGCCGGCGCGTTGTCAGGTCGGCTTGAAAGGATTGACAAAGCGCACGCCTTCGAGTTCTTGCCCGTCTTGGAAATCTTCAGAAGGACGACGGGGACGCCAGCGTCGCACGCGGTGGCCCAGATGAGGGCGTCCCAGAACGACAATCGGTATCGCTCGACAGCTGCGAGAGCCGCAGTGGTCGCCGACCCATTCAACGCCAGCACCTCACCAAGATCGTGCCACCGGGAAACAGCGACACGCACTTCTGAGACAGGCGTTCCACGGCGCAGCGAGGTCGAACTGAACTCGTTTAGGCATTGGGCGCTCAGTACCAGTTCTCCGCTCGCACGAAGTTGGTCAATCACTTCAATGGCACGAGCACGCTTGACGGGTTCGTTCAGGTCGCGTGAATAGACGAGGACGTTGGTGTCCACGAGCGAACGCGCCATGGGCTAGCGCGTCCGGTCGTGCAGCTCGTCGCGACTGGGGTACGGGGCACCGCCAAGATTCCAGCCGTCCTCGCGAAGCCACTTCAAGGCGACCTGGTGGCGCGTCTGTCGGGCCGTTGCGTCGTCGGGCGCAATGGCCACGTCCGGGAACGTGACGACGACCTCTGCCTCCTCGACTCCCTTGGGAGTCTCCAGCAACACGATGCGGCCGTTACGATACACGCCTTTGACTGTCGTAGACATGGTCACCCTCAGCATTAGAATTATCGCACCGGTTCGCTCTGAGATGCCACGATCCTCGCGCAAGCTAGAGCAGATCGCCCGGCAGCACGCATCTCGCAGGTCAAGGAAGTCCGTTTCGTTCGGGGGCTCCACGTCGTACTCCGCAACTGAGGTCGGCGCTGGCCTCTAGTCCACGGCGTCGCCGTTCTGACGTCGTGCTCGCGTTGGCTCAGAAGGCTTGGGCCGTCTTGGTCAGCCACTGCAGATCGCGTTCCCAAAGCTCCCGCTCGGACACTTCGCGCCTGAACAACGCATCCGTCTTCATCAGGACGAGCGTGAAGGGCCGGCCGGCGCGCCTCGTCGTGTGGGTCACCGGCAGGCCGTAAGCGTCCAGTATGTGATGGACGTGAGCACGGGCGTCCTTGGCGAGCGGCCATTCGAGGCGCGTCTCATCGGGAGCCAGGAGAAATCGAGTCAGTGTCCGACAGAGCCCGCAGGTACACCGGCGTGGCGTGGAGATCGACCAGTTGCTCT
>CAVQVI010000008.1:0-91478 GCA_963717075.1 uncultured Acidobacteriota bacterium
ATGCAGATGTACTCCATGATCTCGCTGCCGGGCGCGCTGAGCTTCGCCGTATACGTGACGGCGAACGGCTTGGTGAACGTCCCAGGGTCGTCGATCGTCACCACGCGCCGAAGCGTGGTGAAGTCGGTGCGCGTCCAGCGTTCGACGAGGTGCAGCTTCTCGGTGTGCGGCGTGCCGGCGCTGTCGAGCCAGAACTTGTCGTTGAGGCCGATGGTGTCGATGACGAGCGTGTCTTCCTTCCCAATGCCCGATCGAGTGGCCGTACCACGTCGGCGACGGATCGTCGGGATGCTTGCGGCCGTCCATGAAGATCTGCCGGTAGGTGTGCGCGTTGCCTTCCTGCAGCATGAAGATGTGCGTCGCGTTGACCGTCGGGTGCTGCACGAGCCGCCAGGCAAAGCCGCCGGTGATCCGCAGCGGTCCGCCCGGCATGCAGAAGAAGTAGGGATCGTCGCCATCCGTCCGCGTGCCCATCAGCTTCTTCGCCCAGGGTTGGAGCAGGCTGTCCAGCTCGCCTGGTTTCAGCAGCCGCCCGACAGGTGTTGAGCCGCCATCGGTCCAGACGCCGGACAGGTCCACGGTGCCGTCAGCCAGTTTGGGAACGGGCCGGTTCGGGGCCGCGTCGGCAGGCGGCGGACCGTTGGCGCCTCCCAGACGCCGCGGGAGCTCCTGACTGAGGAGCGGCAACGTCAACCCGATGACCGCTGCGAAGACTGAAAGGATTCTTTCTCATTGCCCCAACTTTCCGTCGAACAGCGCGCGACCGTCCGCCGACGTGATCGAGCTGGCAACGGCCTTGGTCGTGACGGCCTTGCCTCCGAAGCCGGCAATGGTCACCTGTTCGCCGACTTGCAGCGTCTTTCGCGTCCAGCCGGCTCGCTCGAGGGCAAGGACGCTCGCCATTTCGAAGTTCCAACTGGTGACCGTTCCAGCTTCGTCTTTGCTGTCGACGTAGAAGTGGGTATGTGGATTCGTCCATTCGACCTTCGTCACGGTCCCCTTCACCGTGACCGGTTTCTTTGCGTCGTATTCCGCTGTCCACGAGTGATGGGCAGAGGCGGGCGCCGCCAGACACAAAAGGCCGAACCCCATTACTCGAACCAGGAATTTCGTTCTCATGCGAGTTCTCCTAGACGCGCGAACTGACGATCTCTAATTCCTGACGTACTTCGTCACGCCCCGCAGGGTTGCTTCCGCTGTGTAGACATTGCCGGCGGCGTCGATCGCGATGCCTTCCCCCATGGCGCCGTCGGGAGAATTCGGCGTCGTGTGGGGTGGAATGAACATCGTCACCTTCCCGTCTCTGAGGCTGCCGATCCGGATCCCCTTCTGCCAGCCCGGATGAACCCTTTCGGTCGATTCCGAGTCGGCGGTGTAAATGACGTCGTTCTTGTCGATGGTCAGGCCGCTCGTACAGACCGAAGTCGTCGTATTCACCGACGACTTTGCCTTCCTTCGTCAGGATCTGGATGCGATGGTTGTGGCGGTCGGCGACGATCAGCCGGCCCTGGGAGTCGAATTCGAGCGCGTGCGGCGTCCGGAACTCGCCAGGCGCTGTTCCGGTCTTGCCGATGAACCTGAGGAACTTCCCATTCTTGTCGAATACGGAGATGCGCCCGATCAGATTGGGATCGGTCACGTCGGTATGGCTCTCTGCGACGTAGACGTCACCATTCCCCGGGTCGGTCACGACATCGGTCGGGTCGGTCAGGGCTTCGGGGGGATTTCCCCTCACGCCCGGTTTCCCCAGCGTCATCAGGATTTTGCCTTCGGGGCTGAACTTGACGACCGCGCTTCCCTTGTTGCCTTCTCCGGGAAACTTGGTGAGCTCGTCCGGGCTCGCCGCGCGTGCGTCGGTCACCCACACATTTCCGTCCCGGTCGACATGGATGCCGTGCGGCCATACGAACATCCCGCCGCCAAAGCTCCTGATTTCCTTCCCTGACTCATCGAAGTGATGGACCGGGTTCGCTTTCGTGCCGAGGCAGCCGGGCGCGGTTCCGGGAGAGCATCGGTCGGTCGCCCACACCGACTTCCCATCCCGGTCGATGGCCACGCCATTGGAGCCGCCCCACGGCCTCGCCTCGAGATTGAGCTGTGCCCAATCCCGGAGAACACGATAGGGATTGGAGCCGTTGTTGACCGGCTGGACTTTGTCCGTCTGAGGCGTGCCTCCCCGCTGCTGCCCCTGAACATGGGTTCCCTGCAGCGCCACCCCGACGACAACGCCAAGAATCGCGAGACGCGTCGCTTTCATACTGCCGTTCTCCTGGATTTGGACATCCCGAAGTCGGCTTTCATGCTACACCCGCAACGTCGGTCGTTCCCCTCTTTCGTGTGCGTCCAGGGGTGAATACCAAGCTCGCGACAGACGGTGGAGCAGTCGTGGGGATGAGACAGAGTGAAAACTGTGGGGTGCTCGGTCAACCTGCGATGAGAGAGCCTGCGACTCGCGAACCGAGTCGCAGGCGGTCGAATTAGTGTCACGAATGTTCTACCAGCGGAATGCCACGCCCAGACTGGATCGCCAGGTACTTGAGACCGGACAACTCCACCAGCGTCACACTGTTGTCCAGCAGGCTATTGTCCACGTTGATGTCGAGATTGGCGTCCGAATTCGCTTTGTACCACCGAAGATCCGCCCGGATGCCGACGCGGCCGAGGTATCCCATGAGGCCCGCTCCGAGGTCTCCTCCGAACCGCGTCTGGCTTGCGGTGTTCGTGTTGTTGATGAGGTCCACGTTAGGGGTCAGGATATCGCCCAGCGTGAACAGCCTCGCGCGCATGTTGATGGCACCGATGCCGCCGGAAACGTACGGCTTGAACCGCCTCTCGGCGCCGATACGCAATCCGTAGATGATGTTGAACATGTAGCTGCTGACGGTCGGATGCTCGGCGAACAGCACGTTGGATGCCTTGAACGTCGGCACGAAGTCGCCGATGAATTCAGCGCCGACGTTGCTACGCCACAGATAGGCGAGCTGTCCGCCGAACGCCACGCTCTTGGTGATGTCGTCATTGGCAGTTTCCACGAGGTCCGACTGGAGACCCGCAGTCGCGTCGAAGTAGTTGCCAATGTACGCGGACGCGATCCACGGCTCAAACTCTTCGACTACCGCAACCACGGGTGGCGGCGGCGGGGGCGGTGCTGCCACCTGCGGTTCCACGACCGGTGGTGGTGGCGGTGGTGGCGGGGGTGGCGGGGGCGGTGCCGGCGCAGCGCGCACTTCGCCAGTGGTTGGCGCCGGGTTCTGGATCGCGGTGAGCAACGACAGGTTGCCGCACACCTTCGGGACGACGAACGTGTACGTGTACCCGGCAGCGACCACGCTGAACTGGAAAGCCTCAAAGGACTGTCGTCCCGCCCATCGCACGTTTTGCAACAGTGCCGGCGTTCCCGACCGTTTGAGCGCCATCCACTCCATGTGCGTGCCGGGCGCGATCGTCGCGTCGGTCATGTTACCCACGATGAGGGCGTCGAGCACCTGCGTGGAGACATTGCTGAGGCCGGCCATCGTCAGGACGCGGCTGATTTGATCTCGATTGGCACTCACCATCGAGTGAAGGTCGTCGACGTTGCGCATCGGTTTGCTGAATCGTGTGCTCCCTCCTAGTATCCTGACCGGGGTCTCCTTCGTCTGGTAGTCCGTGCCGACCTGGGCTGCCGCAGGCGTGACCCATAGTGCCAGAACCGTTGTTACGAGTATTCCGCCGCGAACCATACTTCCGATGACTTGCCTGATGTTCATCTCGCCTCCTCCCGTTAAGCGGGCAACGAGCGCAAGGCAGTTCAAGATGGAGGCCATGCTCCCGTCCAACGCTGTATGGCAGGAAACGGGCTGTTTCACCGCCTGTAGAAGCAGTACGGCGTGCTTCTCAGACGGGCCGATGACAGCCCGCGATGATCTGTTACGGCCGGTTGCGGCCGTTGGCGAGTCTAGGAGAACGACAGCCGTGCGACGTCCCGGAACGCCGACAGCGCACGCTCGACCATTTCGTCGGAGGCGGTCAGGCTGATTCGAAAATAGTCAGGCGCGTGCATGAGGCTCCCAGGCAAAACGAAGACGTTGCGATCTGCCAGGTGGTTCCACAGCTGCGCCGGGTCGCCTTCCGGCCATTTGGTCCACAGATAGAAGGTGCCCTCCGGCGGGAGGACTTCGTAGCCGTTGTCTCCCAACACGCGCATCAGCCGATCGCGCCGGCGTGCCAGTACGGCCTGATCGATCGAGAGAGTCTCGAGGTCAGGTACTGCGTACTGCATGACCGCATTCGGGAAACACCAGCCAAGGGCCGCCTGCGCGGCGAGCATCGAATTGCTGAAGGCGCGACGCTCCGCCTCCGGCATGAGAGGCGAAATCGCCAGGTAGCCGAGTCGTTGTCCCGGGGCCAGGAGAACCTTGCCGTAGCTATAGGAGATGAAGGTCCACGGATACACGGCCGCCGGGCTGTCGAAACGCCTTCCGTCGAACCGTAGCCGGCGGTACGGTTCATCCGAAAGCAAGTAAATGCGCTGGCCGATGCGGGCGGAGGCGCGTTCGAGGAGGTTCGCCAGGTCCTCCAAGGCCTGACGCGTATAGATGCGTCCGGTTGGATTGTGCGGCGTATTGACGATGACCAGGCGCGTCCGTGGGCCGATCGCCCGGTCGATCGCGCCGAGATCCAGATCGAAGGTCGGTGCCTTCAATGCGACTTTGCGCGGCACGGTAGCCGCCGCAAGCAACAGCGGTTCATAGCAGAACCACGCCGGCTCGGAAAAGATCGCTTCGTCGCCGGCGTCAAGGACCTGGTGGACGGCCACCATGATGGCGGCGAAGGCGCCGGTCGTCAGCGCGATATCGGCCGGTTCGAACGCCAGGCCCAGTTCGCGACCAAGATGCTCCGCAATGAAGGCTTGCGGCTTCTCTTCGCTCGTCTTGTACGCGAACCAGTTCTTGTCGTGCGGCTGTGCGCGTTCGCGAATCGCCGTGACGAGGCCCGGCAATGGATACTCATGCGGATTGCCGAAGGTGAAGTCGCAAATTCCCGGATCCAACCGTCGCTCGGCGTAGCGGGAAGACGAATAGAACTGGTTGACGGCGGAGAAGGCCGCATCCGCGGACCTTATACGGGATGACGTCGCCATGACACTTTTTCGATTTGTCTTCGCCTTTGATTTTATTCCGTCCGTTTCCTTCTTGCGGGGTTTCGCGACCGATGTCGCGTTAGGGAGCAGAGGGATTCAGACACGGAAAGGAATCATGTCATGCATCGACTTACGCTGCGCACACTATTGGTCACTATCCCGATCGTCATCTTCGTCGCCGCCGCCGGGTTCGTCACCCTTGCCGGAGGCGATCAACAGTCCACTGGAGGCCGGGCACCTCGGTATGTCATTCAACGAGGCGAATATCTCGTCAAGATCATGGGCTGCAACGACTGCCACACGCCGTGGAAAATGGGCCCGCAGGGTCCGGAACCGGACACGACCCGGTTTCTGTCGGGCCATCCGGAAGAGATCGGTCCGCTGCCGAAGAGGGCGGCTGCCGCGCCGTTCCTCTGGTCCGGACTCGGGACCAACACCGCCTTCAGCGGACCGTGGGGCGTGAGCTACACGTTCAACCTCACGCCGGAGCCGAACACCGGCCTCGGCATCTGGACGGAGGAGATGTTCGTTCGTGCGATTCGCACCGGCCGGCACATGGGCGTGTCACGTCCGATCAATCCGCCGATGCCATGGCCGGCGTATCGCAACGCGACCGACGAAGACCTGAAAGCCATTTACGCATACCTGCGCACCATCAAGCCGATTGTGAATCACGTCCCGGCCTATGAGCCGCCTGAGGAGTGAACTCGACAAACTCAAGCGCTATGTCAGCTCCATCACCCAGACGTCGCCCCTGAAGTCGCCGAGCACGAAGATGATCTGATCGGGCGTGGCGATTGGCGCAGTGCCTGGAAGGTACGCGGGCATCAGCATTTCGGTTGACGCGTACACCGCAATCGGTTCGCCTTCCACCAGTCCTGATGCGGAGGCGAACCGCCGCGCACGAACGGCGCTACGAACCAACGGGTTCGTGCCCGTGGGCGTGTAACACAGTAACCGCCCGTCCGCAGACCAGAAGGGATGGCTTGCGGAGCGATCCACCACTATCCACTCTGACTCTGGAATCGGGTGGTCCCGGAACGGAGACACGCACACACTGGCCGGTTCGCCCGGACGCGCTGCATCGAACGCGATCCATCGTCGATCCGGCGACAACCGCGGATTGCTGACCGACCGTTCGGCGCTCACCAGCAACTCATGCTGGTCTGCGGTTTCCGTATCGATGAGCGCAATCGAGTTCAGGCGCGCAAAACGTTCGATCACGAGCCGGCGGTCGTCCACCCATTGGCGCGGACGACCGCCGCAATCCTCGCCCAGCTTTCGCCAGGTCCCGTCGGGCAGAGAGGCGATGACGATCGGTCGTAGCGCGCGCCCCGCTTCCGGCATCCTCATGCCGTACGCCAGCAGGCGCCCGCTTGGCGAGATCGCTGGTACCCCTTCGAGCCGGAAGGTCCGTCGGCGAGAACCCTCTCCGAGCCCGTCATGAGATCTCTCAGGAACACGTCACCGTCTCCGAGCCGGAATGAGAAATACGCGAGCGTTCGGAAGTCGTTCGTGACTGACAAATAGCCCAGAGGAAACGGGCCTCGCGTCATCCGGCGCAGCGGACCATGCGCGATGCCACTTGCCGCGTCGAGTGCCACCGACCAGAGATTCGCGTCCGCGCGGCTGCTGAAGAACGCCAGGCGCCCGGCGGCGGCGCTCGGAAGCCACGCCGACTCACTGCCTGCCGTCAGCCGCTCCGGCGCACCCGCTGGTTGGTACGTCGACGCGGCGAGTCGTTGCCGGTAGAGACTGACCCCCTGAGCCCCCGCCGCCGAGAACACCAGCGAGTCATCCACCCACGCCGCACCGGTGGGCAAGGTGAACATTCCTGCCTCTCGGAACCGCTGGACCACCCCAGTGTTGGCTGGGGAACCGCCGTCTATCGGCACGATCCACCAATCCGCCTCGAGCGCCGGATCCGGACGGGCATGGACGAGCACCGACCGGCCGTCCGGCAACCACGTCATGCAGGCCACATCGACCATTTCAGACGCGACCGTTCGAAAACCGGCGCCGCCGCGGGCAGCGACCCGAATGCCGACGGCGTCGTGCGGGACCGACGCGAGCCAGAGACCATCGGGGGAAATCCGGCCGCGGCTCGCCCCTCGTTGCAGGAGCCGGGGTTCACCTCCGAGCGTCGGAACCTCGTACACATTCGGACCCGAATCGTCGCTCACGGTAAAGATGATTCGGGTGTCGTCCGGTGAGAACGAGAGATGCGAATACTCGCGCTCACCGCTCGTCAACCGCAATGCCGCGCCGCCAATCTGCTGAATAAAGATCTGCGGCGTCGTCCCGTCCTGCCCGGCATCCGAGACGTAGGCGACCAGGCGTGCGTCGGATGAGAGCGTCGGCCAGCTGGTCAGGGCCGTGGTCCAAGTCACTCGTTCGAGGCGGTGTGTAACCGGCGTCTCGACGGCTTCAGAAACAGGGGAGGCAGCGAGCGTGAGCCGCCGGCTTTCCCACCAGGCGGCCAGTTCTTCTCTTCGCGCATAGATGCTGCCGCGCTTTTCGTGGGCGAGGCGATGAACGGGCAGTCCCTCCTCACGCTCCCATCGCTGCACGGTACGGATGCCCCGGCCGAGATACGCCGCAATCTCCTTCCAGGAGTCCAGTCGATCCTCAGGTGTATGCACAGGGCTGGGCGTGGGTTGCGCGCCCGGGTTGTCGGCCATGAAGACGAAAGGATAGCGCAGACATACGCCAAAAGACGTCACAGCGTCTCTGGCATGTCGTTGCGCTTGAGGAGCGGGAAGCCCCGCCGCAAACTGGCCCCGCTGTTCAACATGGAAACGTTCTTCAAGAGCACGACTTCACGGACAGGCGGTGCCACATGGTGTTGACGAAGACGGTTCAGTCCAGTCCGGAGCGTTTGGAATGGTTCGAATCCTGGTTCGACTCCGTCCACTATCACAAACTGTACGGGTATCGGGACGACACGGAAGCGGCGCGCTTTCTCGATGAACTGATCGCACGGCTCCGCCCTCGCCAGAGGGCACGGGTGCTCGACCTTGGATGCGGCGCCGGACGTCACTCGAAGTACCTTGCGTCGAAGGGTCTCCGGGTCGTCGGCATGGACCTGGCCGCCGGCAGCATCAGGGAAGCGAAGAAGTCCGAGCGGCCTGGCCTCCGCTTTCTCCAGCACGACATGCGAGCCCCATTCGGGCGCGATGCCTACGACTACGTCTTCAGCTTCTTCACGAGCTTTGGCTACTTCGAAAAGCCGGACGAGCACCTGACCGTCGTTCGGAACATGGCCACATCGCTGCGGTACGGCGGCGGCCTGGTACTTGACTACCTGAATGTCCGGTACGCCGAGGCACGGCTCACCTCCGAAGAGGTCAAGAAGATCGACGGTGTCATCTACCGCCTCACACGGTGGACGGACGCCCGTTCTTTCTTCAAGCGGATCGTCGTCGAGGACGGCGGCGGCAAGCCGCTCGAATACGTAGAGCGCGTTGCCAGGTTCACGCTGCAGGACTTCGAGCGCATGTTCGCGCTTCATGACCTCAGCATCGAGGAGGTGCACGGCGACTACCGCCTGAGTCCCTACAATGCCCTGACGTCTCCTCGCATGATTCTGGTGGCGATGAAGAAGGGAACAGGAGCCGACGTTGCCGCCACGACTTCAGGTTGGTGACCGACGCGCGACACCAACCTGAAATCCGTAGCCGGACTTGATGTTCAGGCCAGAGCTTTTCCGTACAGCGCGAGCAAACGGCTCCACGCCTTCTCGGCCTGTGGCTCGTTGTAGACCCCCGAATCCGGAGGGCACCAGCCGTGCGCGGCGCCTGTGTACACTTCGATTTCCGCGGGCAGTTTTGCCTTGGCGAACGTCTCCTTCAGCACGTCCTTCTCAGTGGGCCTCTGCATGTCGTCGTTCGCCGCGATCGCGATGAGGAGTTGCGCCTTGGTCCTCGCGGCCTGAAGATGCGGACTGTTCGGCATGTCCGTCACGAGTCCGCCGCCGTGGAATGAGGCGACCGCGCCGACACGACCGGGCACGGCGGCTGCAGTGCGGAACGCGATCGGGCCGCCCATGCAATAACCCTGCGTGCCCACCTTGCGGTTCTTCGCAACCGACGCCTGCTGGTCCAGCCACCCGATGAACGCCTTCGCATCGGTCATCTCCGTCGTCTCGGTTAGAGCCTGCGCGAGCGGCAGCAGCTGCGGGATCGGGGTCGCAGAGCCCTTTTCCGCGGTCGGGGCTTTCTTGACGCGATAGAACGGATTCACGACGAGCACCGCATAGCCCGTTTCGGCGAGCCGTTTGCCCATCTGGCGGAACGCCGGCCGCAGCCCGAAGATGTCCGGCCACACGAGAACGCCGGGAGCCGTGCCGGTCGCCGGGTGGACGAAGTAGCAGTCGGCGGTGCCGTCCGGCGTCATCACGTTCACGTCCGATTCGGTCACCGCGACCGCGTTGACGACCTGCGGCAGCATCATCGCCATGCCCGCTCCCAACAGGACGCCGAACTGCCGCCGTGTTACCAGCCCTCTCGCCTCGTACTCCTGTCGATCCTCGTCAAAATGATCCTGGTCGCACATATTCGCTCCTTATCGATTGCCGCAGACTCACTCGCGTGACACTCTATACCCGATTTCTCGACATGAGAAGATCGGATCAACCGCAACGCTGGCTGCAGACTGAAGCGCAGGGAAGTCGAAATGACGAGCATCACAGGTGTCGAACCGACCAGGGACCTGCTCGGCGGCGCGAACAGGGCCGCGGCCGTCGCGGATGAACACGCGGAAGAAGGCGATCGGCAGGGACAACTGTCTGCTCCCGTCGTCGAGGCGCTCGACCGCGAGGGGTTGTTCGGCATGTGGGTGCCGCGGTCGGTCCGCGGCGGTGCCGAGCTCGATCCCATCTCGTCGCTTCGCGTCATCGAGAGTGTTTCCTACGGGGACCCTTCCGCCGGGTGGGTGCTGATGGCGGCGGCGCTCGCCATTGGCACCGGCGCGGCCTACCTTGCCGACGAAGCGGTCGCCGAACTGTTCGGCGGCGAACGGCTGCCCGTGATTGCCGGTCAGGGCACCCGGCCGGGTACCGCTGTCCCGCAGGCCGGCGGCTTCAGCCTGAGCGGTTCGTGGAGCTTCGCGTCGGGAATCAAGCACGCCACCCACATTCATACGCTGGGCGTCATCGAGGGCACCGGTGAACCGCGGATCTTCGTGCTCCCGGTCGGCAAGGCGACGCTCATCGAGAACTGGGACGTGCTGGGCCTGCGTGCAACCGGCAGCATCGACTACCAGACCACGAACGTGTTCGTCCCGGAGGCGTATACGCATTTCGCGGTCACGGAGTCGCCCAAGCGTGGCGGTGCGCTGTACACCATCGGCATTGCCGGGTTTGCCGTCATCTGTCACTCGGGATGGGCGTGCGGCATCGGCCGGCGCCTGCTCGACGAGTTGTCGAAGAAGGTTCGTTCGGGAATTGGCCGGTCAGGTACGCTGGCGAACAGCGACGCGTTCCACGAACAGTACGCCAAAGCCGAGGCGACGTACCGCGCGGCGCACGCGCTGGTGGACGAGGCGTGGGAGAGCGTGAGAGCGTCGCTCGATCGGGGCGGGAAGCTCGACGTTCGCCAGCAGACGCTGGTGCGCCTGGCCTTGGCCCACGTCACCTGGTCCTGCCACGAGATTGCGGAATTCGTCTACACCTCGGCTGGCACCATCGCGCTGCGCGACGGCACGATCCAGCGCCTGTTCCGCGACATGCACGCGGGGACCCAGCACATCACGTCGGCGCCTCCCGTCATCCGCAACGCCGGCCGCGAGCTGGCCGGCCTGGCCGACAGGAAGAAGTGGGTTTTTCTGGATCTCGTTGACGAGGCGTAGAGTTTCAGCGTTTTCCTTCTTGAATCCCTACCCTCGGATGCGTACAGTGACGCGAAACGACCATGTAACGACCGTGTGTCGTTCAGCTTGGCGCAGGATCTGGGTGGTGGTACACGGAGGCTCATCATGTTCAAGTGTGTGAAGGCGATCGTGTTGTTCGTGTCGGTGGCGGTCCTTCCGGCGTCTGCCTACGCGCAAGCGTCGATCGTCGGCACGGTCAGGGACGCCTCGGGCGCCGTGCTGCCAGGCGTCACGGTCGAGGCGTCCAGCCCGGCGCTCATCGAGAAGACGCGCTCGGTCGTGACGAACGGCGTCGGTCAGTACGCGATTGAAGACCTGAGGCCGGGGACCTACACGGTCACGTTTACGCTGGCCGGATTCGCCACGGTCAAGCGCGAAGGCATCGAGCTGACCGGCAGCTTCATCGCCACCGTGAACGCGGACCTGAAGGTCGGCGGCGTGGCGGAAACGATCACCGTCACCGGCGAAACGCCCGTCGTCGACGTGACGAGCACGCGCAACCAGCAGGTGATCAGCGGCCAGACGGTCGCCGAGATTCCGTCGTCCCGACAGTATTCCGCCTTCACGCATCTCATCCCGGCGATCAACGTTCAGCAGAATGATTTCGAAGGCTCCAACCCTGCGCTCTACAGCGTGTTCCAGATCCACGGCGGACGCCGGAACGAGGGACAGGTCCTCGTCGACGGCATGAGCGGCGGCTACCAGGGCATGGGCGTGTCGGGCTACGTGCCCGAGGTCGGCAACTCGCAGGAAGTGGTGTTCAGCCTGAGCGGCGGGCTTGGCGAGGCGACCACCGGCGGCCCGCAGATGAACATCATCCGCAAGCAGGGCGGCAACATGTTCGCCGGGAGCTTCTTCGTCAGTGGCACGGGCAGCGGGCTCCAGGGCGACAACCTCACGCCGGAGATGCAAGGCCAAGGGGCTGACGGCCACGAACTGCGATCAAGAAGCTGTGGGACGTCAACCCTTCGTTCGGCGGCCCGATCGTCCGCGACAAGCTGTGGTTCTTCGGCACGTTCCGCTACCAGATCAGCCGGCAGAACGTCGCCAGCATGTGGGTCAACAAGAACGCGGGCGATCCCACGAAATGGACCTACGACCCGGACAAGAGCCAGCAGGCCGTCGACGACGGCGACGTGGAAGAACGGCTCGGCGCGGCTGACGTGGCAGGCGACGCCGCGCAACAAGATCAACGTCTGGACGAGCGTCCAGTACTCACTGCCTGCACTGCAACGAGGGCGGCGACGGTACCGGGCTTGGCTTCGGCGCGTCGATCAGCTCGCCCGAGGCGATACAGACCAACGAAAACCACCCGAGCATGCTGACGCAATCGAGCTGGACGTCGCCGGTCACCTCGCGCCTGCTGCTCGAAGCCAACGCGCAACTGGGGCCCTACTTCTGGTGGGGCAGCCGTCAGAAGAATTCGTTCGATACGACGATGATTCCGGTGCAGGAGAACGGCCGGCGCCATTCCGGGCATCAACTACCGGTCGGCCAACTGGTCCGGGCACACCGGGATTTACGAACATCGTCCAGGGGTCCGCCTCGTACATCACCGGGTCGCACTCGGCGAAGTTCGGCTTCCGCTACCACCAGCAACGACTCGACGTTCCCGAACAACTTCTACAACAACTCGCAGCTCAAGTACAACTTCACAGAACGGCGTTCCCAACGCAGGTGACGGTGTACGCCGACGCGGACTCGCACCAGGAACAGCAGCAGAGCATGTTCGCGCTGTACGCGCAGGATCGCTGGACGACTCGGCCGTCTGTCGCTGCAGGGCGGACTCCGCTTCGAGCACCTCGGCGATTACTTCCCTGAGCAGCAGATGGGGCCAAACCGCTTCCTGCCCGACCGCCGTCGTGTTCCCGGCCCAGGACGGCCCGCTCAACCAGAAGGACCTGCAGCCGCGGTTCGGCGCGTCCTACGACGTGTTCGGCAACGGGAAGACGGCCGCGAAGTTCTTCATGGGCCGGTACGTGACGACGTTCAACACCGTCGACGAGTGGGTGAACTACAGCCCGGCCGGGCTCGGGCATTTTGTCAGCCACGGACACGCAGAGAGGCTGGACCGACGCGAACAACGAACTACGTCGTCGACTGCAATCTGCTGAACTCGGCCGCCAACGGCGAGTGCGGCCCGGGGAATCCGTTCTTCGGGAAGCAAGTCTCCCCGCTCACGGTCGATCCGGCGACCGACAGACGGATGGAACACACGGGAGTACAGCTGGGATCTGTCGGCGGGCGTGACGCAGCAAATCGCGCCGAGAGTGTCGGTCGAAGTCGACTACATCCGGCGGAGCTGGGGAAACCTGCCGGCCACGATCAACCGCGCCTGGACGCCGGCCGACTTCGACACGTTCGTCTACAACGTGCCGAAGGACAGCCGGCTGCCGGGCGGCGGCGGGTACCCGCTGACGTTCTACGACGTGAAGCCTGGCGAAGTTCCAACAGCTCGATAACTTCCTGACCTTCGCCGACAATGTCGGCGGCGCCTTCAACAAGTTCAACGGCGTCGACTTCACGGTGAACGCGCGTCTGCGCGACGTCACGCTCCAGGGCGGCACCAGCACCGGCAACGTCGTCGAGGACTCGTGCGGCGTGGTCGCGAAGCACCCGGATTTCTACATCTTCGGTCCCTGGGGCGGCACGGACGGGTTCCTCGACACGTTCCTCGGCGGCGTCGGGCAGTGGCCGCAGTCCGTTCTGCCATCGCGAGTCGGGATGGAAGACGAACGTGAAGGGGCTGGCGACGTACAACGTGCCGAAGATCGACGTGCTGATCAGCGGGACGTTCCGCAGCCTGCCGTATGCCGGGAACGAATTCCCCTCCGTGCAGAGCCAGAGCCTCGGCGGACAGGCGACTGGCGTTGTTCCTCGGCATCCCGGGGGTAGACGAGCACCAATCTCGGGCGGCCGCTCGCCAGTGGCATTCCCGTCGAGTTCTTGAACATCGTCGAGCCCGGCGCGCTGTACGGCGATCGCCTGAATTCCGTCGATCTCCGGTTCGGCAAGATCCTGAGGTACGGCACCACCAAGACGCTGGTGAGCCTCGACGTCTTCAACCTGTTCAACTCGAATACGACGGAGAGTGTACCAGTTGACCTACGGCGACGCGACGTATCTCAATCCGTTGTCGATCATGTCGGCGCGGTTCTTCAAGATCAGCGCGCAGCTCGATTTCTGATATGGAAAGACCGGTGTCAATGCCGGTAGATTCCTTCTTCGTTCGTGTTCCTTCTGGCCCGCCCCTTTCATGAGGGGCGGGCCTTTTTGTTGATGCGGTCATGGCACAGAGCGGTGACCGATTGCGCGCTGCCGTGATACGCTCCGAGTCCGTGGCGGTTCGCCCCTGAGAGGCGCCGTCGATGGCTCATCCGGTAACGTGCGCCTGACCAATCAGGCTGAAAGAGGAGACATGGCATCCACCACAGCGGTCCCGACTCGTGAGTCGCGTAAGAAGCTGAAGCCGAAGCCGAAGACCGAGCAGAAGTCGTGGCAGACGCGGAATCTGGCACGCAAGGAGAAGCAGACGGCGCACGCAGCGAAGTTGGCGGCGGAAACCGGGAGCTGACCACAGGCGTACTGAATGTGGTGAAAGGCAAGTCGACACGATAGGATTACCTGTCAAGACTGGAGGAGCCATGCAAACCTTCGTACAAGGCGTTCATCACATCACGTTGTGTCCCGGACGCGCACAGGAAGATATCGACTTTTTTACCCAGGTACTCGGGCAGCGGCTCGTGAAGCAGACGGTGCTGATGGATGGCAGCATCCCCATCTACCACTTGTATTACGGAAACGGCTGACGCCGACGTCGGTTCCATTGCCACGTCATTTCCGTACGCCCGCAAGCCGGGTCGCGCCGGCTCCGGCCAGCTTTCCTCCACCAGCTATACGGTCCCGAAGGGGGCGACGACGTTCTGGAAGGCGCACTTCGACGCTCACGGTGCGGAGCATAGCGGCGTGCAGGAGCGGTTTGGCACCAAGTACCTTCGTGTGCGCCATCCGGCCGGATTGCTCTTCGAGATGATCGAGGACGCGAGCGATCAGCGCAATGCCTGGACGACGAAACAGGTGAGCCGTGACGTCGGGGCGCGCGGCTTCTTCGGCGCCGTGCTGTCGGTGCGCGACGTTCGCGAGCAGGAATCGTTTTTCGTCGACGCGCTCGGCTTTCGCAAAGTCGGCGTGGACGGCCCCTATCATCGATTCGAGGTGCCGGGGACCGGTGCCGGCCGCATCGTGGACTTGCACCACGAACCGGACCGGGCGCCTGGAAGCTGGGGCTTCGGCGCCGGGACCGCGCATCATATCGCCTTCAACGTTGAGACGGACGATGCGCTCGTGAAGCAGAAGGCGATCTACGAGGAGCTCGGATACACCGACGCGTCCGAAATCAAGGACCGCTTCTACTTCCACTCGATGTACGTCCGATCGCCCGGCGGCATCCTCGTCGAGTGCACGGCGAACGTCCCCGGCGGGTTCTACCAGGACGAAGCACCGGAGGATCTCGGCACGAAGCTTCACCTGCCACCGTGGTTTGAGGAGCAGCGGGCGGCGATCGTCGCCCAGCTCGAGCCGATCGCCGTTCCCGAAGAGAACCGGCCAAAATCGGGCGTGAAGTCGGCGCCGCGGCCCGCCGCTGCCGCGGAGCACAAATCAGGAGCAGAGCCGGCGATTCCGTTGTCACGCACCAAGGCGGCTTTCGGAACGCCCAAGCAGGGGACATAGGAAATCTAGACATCTGGTCATCTAGTTATCGGGTCATTGATTTGGTTATCTGGTCATTGATTGGCCAATCGATTGGGTCCAATCGACAAATCAATGACTAAGTGACCAGATGACCAGATGATCAGATTTTCCGAGAGGGTCAAGTGAAGCGACACACGTTGCCGATGATTGCCTGCCTGACGATGTGGGCATTCGGGCCCGTGTCTGCGCAGGACCTGACGATCACTAACGCCCGGATCATCGTCGCCAATGGCACGGTGATCGATCGCGGTTCGATCGTGGTGCGCGCGGGAAAAATCGCGTCCGTGCAGGCCGGCGCGCCGGCAGGTCCGGCCGGTCAGACGATCGACGCCAGGGGCATGACGGCCATGCCGGGGTTGATCGATGCGCACAAACATATCAACACGGGACCCAACGAGAAGGCCGAGATGCAGGCCCTCCTCGAAGCCGGGTACACCACGGTTCTCTCCGGCGGCGGCCCCGCGGATGGAAACCTCACGCTCAAGGATCACATCGACAAAGGCGTGATCAATGGCCCGCGGATCATCCCGTCAGGGCGGGTCGGCCTGCTTGCGAAAAACACGCCCGAGATGGCGCGCGCCGAGATTCGTGCGCTGGCCGCGATGGGCATCAAGTTCACGGGCGAGCTGCTCCTGACGCCGGTTCCCGGGCCTTCGCCGCAGGAAATCGAAGTCCTCCGCGCCGTCGTCGACGAAGGCAAGAAGGCCGGCGTGATGGTTCAGATTCATGCCGTGAGCTCGTCGGCGATGAGGGCCGCCATCGATGCCGGTGCGCCGCTGCTCGTTCACCTGCCCAACAAAGACTGGGTGAGCCAGGAGGACGCCAAGAAACTGGCCGCCTCGGGCATCCGGATCCTGACCACCAGCGGATTCGGCGCGCCGGTCTTCGGCGTCTTCGCGAACGACAACGCGCCCCGCTTCCGGGATGGCAAGCCCTGGCCCTCAGGGATCATCGATGGGGTCCGCCTGGGCGAGGAAGCAGGATACATGCTCGTGAATGCGCGGACGGTCTGGGATCAAGGCGCCATCCTTGGTTATTGCACCGACACGACCTACGACCCGAAGGCCGGACTGGATCACGAACTCAAGGGCCTGAACGTGATGTTCTCGATGCAGGATCTCGTCAAGCTGATGGGGCCAAACACCGCATCCTATATACAGATGGGCGACCAGCTTGGAACCTTGGAGCCGGGCAAGCTGGCCGACATCATCCTGCTCGACGGCAATCCACTGGAAGGCTATTGGAACTGGCTGAAAACCAAGGTCGTCGTCAAGGGCGGCATGATTGTGGTCGATAAACGGTAATGCCCCGGATGAAATGGTAGGCTGCAACCAGATGCGACGGGCTGGAATCGCATTGTTCGTGTGGTGTCTGTGCGGGATGTCCGTGTCGGCCCATCATTCGACGCTCGCGTTCGATGGGACACAACCGACGGTCATCAGCGGCGTCGTCGCCACGTTCAACTGGAGATATCCCCACACCTCCATCGTGCTCGACGTGAGCGACCCTGAAGGGACCATCACACGCTGGACGATCGAGAGCGAGAGCCTTCAGATGTTGTCGCGTCTTGGGTGGACGAAATACTCGATCAAGCACGGGGATCGGATCCGCGCGACGGGGGCCCGCGCTCGGAATGGCGCTCCCGCGATGCGCTGTCGCACGATTGATTTGCCGGACGGCAAGCGCCTCGCTTGTTTTCCAACCGAGGAACGACCGTGACAGCTGCCGTGTCACTGCGTTCGTGATAGCTAATCGGAGGAGTCCATGCGTGTGAAGCTTCCGCTAATTGCCCTCGCTTTCCTGGCCGCTCCACTGAGCGTTCTGGCGCACCATTCGTTCGCGGCCGAATTCGATGCGAACAAGCCGGTCGTGCTCAAGGGGACGATTACCAGAGTCGATCTGGTCAATCCCCACGCCTGGCTCTACATGAACGTCACCGACTCCACCGGGAAGGTCGTCAACTGGGCGATCGAGATGGGCGCTCCGAACGGGCTGATCAGGCGAGGCATCACGAAAAACACCGTTCCGATCGGCGCCGAGCTCACCGTCGAAGGCTTTGCTGCGAAAGACGGATCCGCCACGGCGAATGGCCGGACCCTTCGTATGGCTGACGGACGCGCGCTGTTCGCGGGGTCGTCGGGCACCGGAGCCCCCGGCGATCCTCCTCGTCCGGCGCCGTAGAAGGAACCACGCAGCCAAGGAGTTTTCAGTTGAGAAAGAGGACGATCCGCGCGTGGATCTTGATTTGCGCGTCGACTGCAGGCGCCGCCGTGGTGGCCGGCCAGGCGGGTAGGCAGACGACGGCGACGAATCCGGCCTACAAATCACCCCGAACACCAGACGGCCAGCCGGACTTGCAGGGTGTGTGGCAGGTTCGAAATACGGCGAACTGGGACGTCCAATCCCACGGCAGCGCCTACAGGATTCCCGCTGGAATCGGTGTCGTGGAAGGCGAAGAAATTCCGTACCAGCCGTGGGCGGCGGCGAAGAAGGCGGAGAATTTCAAGAACCGCCTGACCGAGGATCCCGTCGAGAAGTGTTACATGGCGGGTGCGCCACGCACGATGTACCTTCCGTATCCTGTGCAGATCCTGCAGACGCCGGAGGCCGTCGTGATCGTTTCGTCGTACGTTCATACATGGCGGTGGATACCCACGGTCACCCTGCCGCGTATCGACGGATACGAGTCGTGGATGGGCGACCCACGCGGCCGGTGGGAGGGCGACGCGCTGGTCGTGGAATCGATCGGATTCAACGGACAGTCGTGGTTCGATCACTCCGGCAATTTCCACAGCGACGCGCTGAGACTGACCGAACGCTTCACACGCATTGCCTCGGACGCGATCGATTACGAGGTGACGATCGACGATCCGAAAGTGTTTACGAGACCCTGGCGAATGCGGATGCCCTTGTCTCTCCACAAGGACATGCCGCGCGCCCTCGAAGATGAATGCTATCTGGACGCCGAGGAGGCAGGAAAGCCTATTCGAGGCGCCCACCCTGAAGATCGAAGGAGTGGCCAGTGAAGTCTGCTTCCTTGCTGCTGATTGCGGCGGCGCTGCTCGCTGTGGCCATAGCACCCGCGTTCGTGACGGCCCAGGCGCCCGCGATAAACCCGCCGGGCCCGCCGCGCTCGCCCGCGCCCTCTCGTCCCAATCCGCCCACGACACCGGAGGGCAAACCGAATCTGCAAGGGTACTGGAACAATCAGGCCGGGACGGCGCCCTGGGACATCGAGCCCCATCCGGCCAGTTTTCAAGTCCCGCCCGGGGACGGCGTGATCGTTGATCCGCCGGACAAGCGGATTCCGTACCAACCCTGGGCGCTCGCGAAGCGGAATGAGCTTCGGGACAAGTTCGCCTTCGAGGATCCGCAGGCCCACTGCGCTCCGTCCGGCGTGCCGCGTCAGACGTATACGCCATTCGGCTTCCAGATCGTCCAGCCCCGCGGGTACGTCGTCATCCTCTACGAAGCCGAACACGTGCACCGGGTGATTCGGACGGACGGTAGTAAACATGTTCCAAGCCAGGCCCGGCTCTGGTCGGGCGATTCAGTGGGCCGGTGGGAGGGCAATACGCTCGTGGTGGACACGGCGAATCTCAATGGCAAGACGTGGCTCGATATGGCCGGGAACTTCACCAGTCCCGCGCTCCGCGTTGTGGAGCGGTACACGCTCGTCGATGCGAATACGATTCAGTACGAAGCCACACTCGAGGATCCGACGATGTACACGAGGCCGTGGAAAATGGCCTTTCCGCTCAGGAGAAACACGCAGCCGGGTTACTACCTGTTGGAGTTCGCGTGCCACGAAGGCGAGCGAGATCTCCAGCACTACACGGACGATACGGGCAGACCCAAAGAAGATCGCAAGCCGTAGCGGCGCCAACCTCACTGTCATCGACAGCGCGCCTGGGGACGCGAGACATCGTCTCCGACGTTCCGCATCCCTGTCGAGTGCGCCTGCGGGCGACGGCGCTCGGGCGGCGCTGCGTGGAATTCGCGCGAGAAGCGGAAGGGGGTAAAACGCGAGCGGCAGGCCGGCGGCCGCGTCGATCCTGATTGCCGCCACGAACTCCACGAACGAGCACGGACGGTCCGATGTTGATAGCGCCGGCCCTGGAATCAGCCGAATCGACGCGGGAGCGAAAGCCTCAGGCCTGACGCCGCGTTTTTCCGTGCGACGTTCCGACGCGGCGTCCGCACGAGTGCCGTTGCCCGCCCAGCCCAGCCGATATCGTGCTGCAGCCTGAGTTGCCGCGCTCAGTGCCAGAACCTGCGGCTCGCGATAGCGGCGCCCTGTGCCAGCGCGCCGAGCTTGGCCCAGACGACGTCCGGATCCACGCCCCCCGATCCCACGTGAATGCTGAACCCGCAGTCGACGCCGCCCATGACGTTGTCGCGGCCGACGAGCTTCGCATAGCGCTCGATGCGCTGCGCGACGAGCTCCGGATGCTCGATGTAGTTGGACTGGCATTCGATGACGCCGGGTATCAGGACCTTGCCTTCGGGCACTTTGACCGTCTCGAACACGACCCACTCGTGGCCGTGGCGAGGGTTCGCCGCCTCGAACTGGATCGCGTGCGGCTTCGCCTTCCACACCACGCCGATGATGTCCTGGAGCGGCACGTCGTAGTGGTGCGGACCGGGATAGTTGCCCCAGCACAAATGCATCCGGACCTGCCCGGCCGGAATGTTCACGAGCGCCCGGTTGAGCGCTTCGACATTCAGCTCCATGCGTTCTCGAAAACCGGCGAGGTCGAGCTCTCTGAACTGCGTGTGGCGTCCCATCGCCAGGTCGGGGCAGTCGACCTGCAGCGTGACGCCGGCGGCCGCGATTGTCTCGTACTCGTGTCGCATCGCCTCGGCAATCGCGAAGACGTAGTCTTCGTGCGTACGGTAGTAATCGTTGTGGAAGAAGAAGGCGGTCACGCCGGGTGACGCCGCGGTCAGAAACCCGCCCGCGGCTCCGTGCGCCTTCAGCGCCGCCTTGAGCCGGTCGGCATCCGTGCGCGGCGCCTCCATGTCGCGGACGCTGATCGGCGCATTGCACGCCGGCGCTTTGCGGTGTTTGCGTCCCGGGTCGGCGGCCACACGGGCCTTCGTTTGCGGCAGCGCCTCGATATCCTGAAACACGTATGTCGTGGTGGCGCTCCCACCAAAGCCATTCAGCCTGTCCTTGATGTAGGTGGCGTAGCTCGGCTTCCCCCATTCGCCGTCGTTGACGATGTCGATCCCGGCCTTCGTCTGTTTCGCAACGGCCTCGTCCACTCCCCGGCGCACGCGCTCTTCCAGCGCGGCCGCGTCAACGGGAATCCCGTCCTCCCGCGCCCACATCATCTCTTTCAGATCGTCGGGCCGCGGGAGGCTGCCGACGTGCGTGGTGAGAAATCGGCCATGTGTCGCCATCGATGTCCCTCGCCTGATTCGAACGACCGTCACTCCGGTTGTCGGTGAACAGGGTACTAGATCGGCGGCCCCTGTGGTTTAATGAGCGCCATGCGCGGTCATTTTCGGTGTGTCGTCTGGACCCTCATCGCGTGTCTTGGCGCTGGCCTACCTGTACGCGCCCAATGGTTGAACCAACCGATGGCCGGGGCTCCGCGAACCCCTGACGGCAAGATCAACATGACCGGGCCGGTTCCCATGTTGAACGGCAAGCCCGATCTTTCTGGAATCTGGCAAGTGCAGGGCGAGCCACGCGCTCCGGGCGCGCTGTTCGGATTGGGCGAGTCGACCAATTCGAGATATTTCAGGGACGTTCTGTCGGATTTCAAACCGGATCAGCGACCGCTCACACCGGCCGGCGCGGAGCTGCTCCGCAAGCATGGCCAGCCGGGAGCGTTCAACCCGACCCTGAACTGTCTCCCCGACGGGGTTCCCCACGGTGATCTGTTGCCCGAACCGTTCAAGATCATTCACTCGTCCGGCGTCATCGTGATGCTGTACGAGGTCGAGACCACTTTTCGCCAGATCTTCACCGACGGACGCAAGCTGCCCGCCGATCCGTCGCCGACGTGGCAGGGGTATTCAGTCGGCCGATGGGACGGTGACACGCTGGTGATCGACACGGCCGGCTTCAACGATTTCGGCTGGTTGGACGCGCGTGGCACCGGCCACAGCACGGACATGCGCGTCGAGGAACGCTTCCGCCGCCGCGATTACGGCCACCTGGAGCTCACTATCACGATCACCGATCCCCAGACCTTCACCCAGCCGATCACCTTCAGCGTCGTCGAAGAGCTCCTCCCGGACACCGATCTGTTCGAGCATTACTGCCTGGAAAACGAAAAGGACGACCCACGCATTCGAGGCGCAGCGCCGAGATAGGCATGCAAAGAGCACGGTTCTTCTTAGCCGTTGCGTTGATAGCCACACTGGTATCGTCCGCCGCGCTTGCCCAGAACCAGGCGCGGCAGGTGAATCAGAGACCGCTCGTGATCCGAGGCGGTCTCCTGATCGATGGAACCGGAGCGGCTCCCGTTCCGAACTCCATCATCACGATCGTGAACGGCAGGATTCAGAGCGCCGGGAGTCAGAGCGGTGAAGGATCGGTGACGATCCCGGCCGATGCCTTAGTGATCGACGCCACCGGAAAAACCGTCATTCCGGGCCTGGTGGATTCCCACGTGCACCTCCGGAATTATCACATCCAGGACTATCTCTATTGGGGCGTCACGACTGTAGGCGACCTCGGAAATTCTCCGGGTTGGTTGACGGCGTATCGAGATGCCGTCGAACAAGGGCGAGCGACCGGTTCATTCATTCTGAACGGCGGCAATAGATTCAATGCGCCCCTCAAACCGGAATTCGTCAACAGCCTGGACGCCGAATTGATCGGGAATTCCGGCAATGCGGTTATTACCGATGGGGCATCGGCTGAGAGGGAGGTCGCCAAGGCCAGGCAGGTCGGCCAGGACGCCATCAAGATGCGCGATCGGCTGACGCCTGCCCAGATGAAGATGGTCATCGATATCGCTCACCAGCAGGGTCTCCCTGTATTCGCCCACTTTGATTCAGCGAATATTCGGCAAGGGCAACCCCTCACGGGAATGGACGAAATCGTCGACACCGGACTCGACGTGGTGGTGCATCTCTTCAGCCTGATCAAGTCCACGGCTCCACAGGAAGTGGTCGATCGCATCCGGAAAGGCGGGCCGACTGAGGGTTGGGATCAACTGAACACCGCCAAGTTCGCTCCAATCATCCAGAAATTGGTGGCAAACAAAATATTTGTAAACCCTACGATCGCGAGTCAGTTTGAGAAGGCGAGCCAGTACCTTCCCGAATTCGACAAGATCAATACCAACTACGTGAACAGCCCGATGGGCCGGAGCGCGCCGAAGCCTGTTCGCGATCGATACGCTCTGTCCTTCAAACCAGGTCCCCAGGCAAACGCAGCCGTCCTGGCCGAGGGTTACAAGAGAGTCGGTCAGTTCGTGAAGCAGTTTGCGGACGCCGGCGGGAAAATCATTTCAGGGACAGATAGCGACGCGGGAAGAATTGGTACGTCGGGCCTCACGCTGCACGAGGAAATGATGATGCTCAGCGAAGTGGGCGTTCCTCCGATGAAAGTCATCCAGTCTTCGACCAGCTGGGCGCTGGAAGCATGGGGCAAAGGCAAAGAGGCTGGGACACTCGAAGCCGGCAGGCGAGCAGACGTTCTCGTTTTGAACCGGAACCCGCTCGATGACATGCACGCCACCATGGACATCTTCAGGATCGTTCAGGGCGGAAATGTCATCGACCGCGAAAGCCTGGCCGGTAAACGGCAGGAAGTCGTCCCGCGGCCCGGCCTTGTGGCGGAAGGGTTTGCGAATCCCGCGCTGAAGGTTCCTTTCATCGATGAAATCTGGCCGGAGTTGATCTCGACGAAGGACAAGCCTTCTCCGGTCACCATCAAGGGAAGCAATTTTTCCAAAAGTAGTTTTGTCCTGTTCAACGACCAAATCGTTCGTGGCACGGTCCAGGGCGACACCGAACTCCAGATCAATATCCCGTCGGGACTGGCGAAAGTCGCGGGTGTATACCCGCTTGTCGTCGTGCAGCCTGGCTCGGCAGGCGGTGTATCAAACACCTTCTACTTCATGGTGACGACGAAGTAGCTGTCTCGTAGCTCATGGCACCCAGACCTTGACTATCAGTTTGTCTTGCGACTTTGTACGCTCCACTACGGTGTGGTGCGGAGTTCCAGCCGGGATGTAGAGCAGGTCGCCTGCCCTCAGCGGCTGTCCCGTCGCTCCCTTGAGAGCCGTGCCACGTGTTTCTCCCGGATCCGTGACCTTGGCGTCGACGACGCTGCCGCCGAGATTCATTGTTCCCTCGCCGTTGCGGATGATCTGGAACTCGGCCCAATGCTCGTGGATTTCCGACTGCGCCGTTCCCTCCTTATGGTTCATGTGGAACTGCGTCTGGTCGTTCTTGATGAAGTCCTCGACGGCGCTGTAGTTCTCGTCCATCCTGGTCTTGAGTTTCTGCTCGGTACTCAGCAAAAGCGCCGCATCCCACGACATGAACTCCGGCAGATCCCTGGCGCCTGGAGACCGTTCGACCTTCAGCACTTCGACGCGAATATGCTTGCCGGGCTCGACGATGAACTGATGAGGAACGTTCGCCGGCACGTAATAGGCGTCTCCGGTCCTGAGACGATGGAGCGTTCCCCCTTCGATTTTGCCGCGCAACTCGTTGGGAGCGCTCTGCTTTGAGTCCACCAGCTTTCCGCCTGCCAGGACCGCGCCGTCGCCACTCCGAACCACCGCGAAGTCTGCGTAGTTCTGATGGACTTCTCCATTGGGAGAGGTGGCTTCCCAGTGCGTGACCATGAAGAAGCTGTGGTCAGTGGACATCATGTCCACGCGCGAGCCTTTTGTCGCGTCCATCGATGACAGAAGCTTCTTGTCCAAATCCGCCATCTGGGCAGCTGTCCAGAACAGATAGTTCGGCTTGTCAGCGCCGCGCAGTGACGTCAACAGCAGGACCGATCCGATGGCTATTCCGGCGGCTCCTGTCAGCAGTCGCGCTTTCCTCATACTCAACCTCCGTAGGAGATATTCGCTTCAGTTCAGCCGCATCAGCCGGGACGTGGCACACTCTTCGGCGACCTTCAGATACCTCCGGACGCTTTGGTTGCCCACGATGTAAGGATTGTCGTAAGGATTGTCGTCTGGATTGGGACCACCGGCCGCGCGCTTCGCCAGCAGCGGCAGGTTGACCTTCGATCGGTCCCAGTCGGTGTGGTTCGAAAGGATGATGTCCGCTCCGGCCTGCACGATCTCGCTGAACCGCCGCGCCGACCGGATGTAAGTCTGAAGGGAATCGCGGTCGGGGTTGAGCCCCGTCCCGCCCCAGAGAGCCGCCAGGTGCGGCTTGCCGTTGTCTTTGACAGGAATCAGAGCGGAGATGGTCCCCGGAGTGTGACCGGGCGTGATGTAGAGCGTCAGCGTCGTGTCGCCCAGCGTGAGTTTCTGGCCGTCGGTGGCGACCATGTCACGTTTCGGCTTCGTGCCGTCGGTGCGATCGAGGAAATCCCAGTCCGCTGCCGACATGAGGACGCGCGCGCCGTATCGATCCTGAAGGAACTTCGCGCCGCCGTGGTGATCGGGATGTGGATGGGTGACAACGGCGTATTTGATCGTGGCCGGGTCGAGACCGAGCTTCTTCAGCCCGCCGGCAACTTCTTCTTCGACGGAATAGTCGAAGATCGTGTCGATCACGATGATGCCGTCCGAGGTCGTGACGGCCCACACGGCGTACTCGGTCTGGCCGAGGAAGTACAGGTTGTCGAACACCTTCACCGGCTCGGCATACCACGTTGATCGGTCCGGCGGGCCCTGCCTCTGCCCGCCGCCGGCCCCGCCCGGGCCGCCTCCGCGTGCAACCGGCACTGCGCAAAGAAAGTTGAACAGATTCTGATAATCGCCGCCCGCCGCGGTCTTCGCGAGAGCGACGTGTGCGTCGGGAGTGTCGTTTGCATTTTGGCCCACGAGCATCGAAACGGCCATCAGCACACCAAGCGCGGTCTTCATGATGTCTCCCTGATATTCCGAATTGTTACATGCAGAGTGATATCATCGCCGCATCATGGTCAAACGGATTCTGGCTTTACGTGGAATCAGCCTCGGCATTGGCCTGATGGTCTGCTGGACGCCCGGGACGGCAGCGGCGCAACAGCCCGCAGGGATCAAGCCCGGCTGGACGCACCCGAAGACCCCGTGGGGGGAACCTGATCTTCAAGGTATCTGGCCCCTGAATCATCTGATCGCAACGCCCTTCCAGCGCCCGGAACGGTTCGGTGAGCGGCGATTCCTGACCGACGAGGAATTCGCCGCCGCCCAAAAGAATGCCGAAAACCGCAACAAACGCTTCGAATCAGGAGCGATACCTCAGGCCGACTCAGGCAGCGAGGTCACGCGGCTCACCTCCTTGATGATCGACCCGCCGAACGGACGCTTCCCCGCGCTGACGGCAAAGGGCAAGGAGCTCTACGACAAGATGGGCGGCAGCTACAAGCCGGGCAAAACCGTGTTCGACAGCCCTGAAGACTTCGATAGCTGGGATCGGTGCATCACACGCGGTCTGCCTGTGTCGATGTTGCCGCGCAACTACAACAACGGCATCCGAATCATGCAATCTCCCGGGCTATGTCGTGATTCTCCTCGAAATGGCGCACGAGGCCCGCATCATTCCGACCGCCGTACGCCCGGTGCTCGATCCCTCGATCAAGCAGTATTTGGGAGAGTCGCGAGGACGCTGGGAAGGCAACACGCTCGTCGTCGAAACGACGAACTTCAATGGTAAACCAGCGATGACCAACGCCGGCGTTCCCGGTTCTCCGCCATTAACCCCGTCGACGGAAACCATGCGCTTCAGGGAGCGCTTCACGCGAACCGACAACGACACGATCGAATATCAGATGACGGTCGAAAACCCGGAGGTGCTGACGACGGGTTCATGGTCGGCGGCCTTTCCGATGAAGCTCGACAACGACTACCTGATGTTCGAATACGCCTGCCACGAAGGCAACACAGCCATTCGTAATTACATCGAAACGTCGCGTTTCGAACGAGCTCAGAAAGCCGGCAAGTAAGCCGGCTTCGCATTATTTCGGTGGATCCTTCTCGGAGGGTGCCGACCCGCTGAGATCCAGACGCCGGCCATCGGGGAACTGAAGGTCTCGTGAGCTCGCGCGGAGCGCGCCATCCTTCGCCTGGAAGCCGACGACCTTGATTTTCGTGCCGATAGGAAGCGAATCCCTGTTCCAGCCCTTGCGCAAGAGCACTGAGGGCGATCCGCCTTCGATTTTCCAGCGCTCGACCGAGCCGTCCGGCTTCTTCACGTCGATGTGCAGCCAGGAGTGCGGGTTCACCCACTCCATCATGACGACGGTGCCCTCCAGCGTGACAACCTTGTTTTGATCGAACTCGGCGGAAAAGGAATGATGCGCCGATACCGGCAGCACGACCGCCATCAACAGGCCGGCACTCGCGACAATCCCTATCAGTCTGGTGCGCATCGTCTTACTCCTTCTTCTCATTCTGAAGCAGATCATGATAGAGAAGCATGTCGGTGAACGGTACACACTTGTGCTCGAGCAGTTGCGCATTGTCCTCGATCACACGATACAACGGCATCTCGATCGTCCAGGGCCGCGAGTACGTCAGCGGATCGTCGAGCGTCGCCTCATACCGGATGTGGTTCGGCCCCAGAAGAGTGAAGCGCTCGGTGACCGTGAGCTTATTGCTGTGATGATTGCCGGCACGATCCAGCCACGTCTGATCGTTTTGTGCGGTCGTTGTGACGACCAGGACGTCGCCTTCCCACGTTCCGTTGGACTTGCCCATCCAGGAATCGACCGGCAGCTCCGAGTGGTCCTTCATGTAGATGACTCGGTTCGCAGCCGCGAACGGATAAACCATCAGCAGATCGCCGTCACCCTGGAAAATCTGGAACGGTAAATTGTGGTAGGTCGCGCGTGGAACTCCGAGCATGTAGCACTTGGCTTCAGGGTCGGCCGCGGGCCACTTCGCGCGGTTTTCGTTGCGCTTTGCGAGCGCTGCGGGCAAGTACGGAATCGTCCCTCCACGCACGACGCTCCGCCCGGCCGGAATGGCGGCGATGGCGCCAAGCTGCCAGAAGACATTGCTGCCAGGGCTGCCAGGGCTGCCAGTCAGTCCTTCCACCGAATGAGCCTCCAGATTCCAGTACGCGGTGTTCAGCGCCTGCCAGATGCCATTGAAATTGGGATGCCCCGAAATGCGTTCCGGACGGGCCGGTTGCGGCTGCGCTCGAGCGGTGCCGACGGTCAGCAATAAGAATATCGCCAGGGCCGTCGCGAGCGTGCCGATCAATCGGTTTCGCATGTGTCAATCTCCGAAATACGTCGTGACGTGTCTACTGGGGCAGCGCGAACACGAGCAGCGACTCGTTGTTGCCCTGTCCGTTCGTCGCGGCGACGACGGCGACATACTGCTTGCCGTTCCTGCCCTGGTAGGTGATCGGAATGGCGGTGACGTTGTAATCCAAACGAACAGACCACAGTTCCTTGCCGGTCTTTGAATCGAAGGCGCGGAAGCGCCGGTCGCGTGTCGCGCCGATGAACACCAACCCGCCTGCGGTGACCATCGGACCGCCGTACCCAGGGGATCCGACGTTCTTCTTTCCTTCCGGCATGCTGTCGTTCACGCCCAGCGGAACACGCCACACGAACTCGCCGGTCGCGGCGTTCACGGCCATCAGGCTGGCCCATGGAGGACGGAAGCAGGGCAGGGTGCCGAGTGATTTCCCGTCTGCTATCGTGCGCTTCAGCGCTGAGCGCGCCGCCGCCCTGTTGCACATACGGAAACTCGGTGTCTTTCGTGTTCTCGTTGTAGCGTGGATTCGGCGCGATCCAACCGGAAGACGGCTCGTCCTTCGAGTTCACGAAGATGTATCCGAGCTCGGGATCGGTTGCGGTGCCGCCCCAGTTCACGCCGCCGGTCATTCCAGGGAAGATCAAAGACGGCGGGCCGCCGTTGGGCCGGTAGTTCCACGGCGTGTACGGCCCGTCGTTGCGGAACTTCACGCGGTCCCACAATTCCCGGCATGCCTGCGCGTGTTCGGGCGTGGTGTCTTCGGCCGTGACGAGATCGTTCCTGCGTCATGCTCACTCTGGCGAGCGGACCGGGCTTCCTCGGGATCGGCTGCGTCGCCGGATACCACTCGCCCGGCACGTCTGCCTTTGCCATGCGGACGTTCGTCGACGCCGTAGATCGGCGTCCCGTTCTCGCGATTCAGGATGAACATGAAGCCGGACTTGCCGACCTGCGCGAGCGCGGGAATCGTCTTTCCGTCTTTCCTGATGTCGATCAAGCCGGGCGCGGGCGGCAGGTTGTAGTCCCACAGCTCGTGGCGGATGTTCTGGAAGTACCACTTCAACTTGCCCGTCTGCGCGTCGAGCGCGACCGTCGTGTTGCTGAAGAGGTTGTTGCCGGGCCGATCGCCGCCGTAGTAGTTCATGCCCGGACCGCTGACCGGCATGTAGACGATGCCGCGCTGCTCGTCGACGGTCAGCGTGAACGACCAGACGTTGTTGCCGGTGCGATCTTTCCAACTGTCATTGCCCCACGTGTCGTTGCCGACTTCGCCGGGCAGCGGAATGGTGTGAAAGTCCCACAGCTTCTCTGCCGGTGCGCGCGTCGTAGGCGTGGACGTCGCCCTTCTCGCCCTTGCTTGTCGTGAGGTGCGGTCCGATGTGCCGTTCGCCGGGCCCGAAGAAATTCGATCCCATCAGGATGACGTTCTTGTAGATCAGCGGGCACTCCGGAGTAGGCGATCTCCAGATCGACGTGACCGCGGTTGCCGAACTCGACGTCCAGCTTCGCCGGTGTTGGCGCGAAGGGCGATCAACTTCTTCAGGCTCGTAAAGAGGATGCGTGGGGGCAGGCGGCCTTCGCCGGGCCGGTACGCGACACCACGGAACGATGCGAGTCCTTCGGGTAGTTCGTAGCGCCAGATTTCTTTTCCTGTCTCCGGTTCGAGCGCGACCACGCGATTGCCCGATGGCAGATACATCACGCCATTCACGACGATGGGTGTCACTTCCTGAAACATTTCGAACGCGCTGGCCGGCTTGTCTATCGCGGGGACGACAACGCCCGGCTCGGGCCGCAGTCGATACGACCACGCCTGGGTGAGTGTCGAGACGTTCTGTCGTGTTGATCTGCGTCAGAGGCGAGTAGCGTGTGCCGGCGAGATCGCGATTGTAGGTCGGCCAGTCCCAATCGGGATTGCGTCCGGTATCCTTTTGTGCACTCCCGACGTGCGCAACGAGCGCGCCCACTATCACGCCCGAGATCAAACCACCGACACGCCTGATACGCATGGATCGAATCCCTTCCATCTCCCGGATGTTCAGCCAAAGCTTGCCGGCACCGCGAGTAGTTCTTCAGCAGCCGTGTTGGGCACCTTCTGGCTGATTCGCTGGGGCGCTCTCGTCGACCGATCCGCCACGGGGGCGCTGACGCGAAGTTACTCGGCATTCTATCAAGGCTTGGCCCAGAGACGGACGATAGCCGGCCATCAGGAGCTGTTCCTTACAGTGGTTGATCGGAAGCATGGGCAACAGAAAAGGGTTACAGCGATGTGCTGTAACCCTTTCTAAACACTTGTTTTTCCATATCAGAAATCGTAGCGCGCCGTGAACTTCACGAACCGTGGCTGGATGACAGCCGTCGGGCGCGTCCACGTTGCGCCGAACGTATTGATCTGCGTCAGGATCGCGTCGGAGTTGCCGAGATTGTAGACGTCGAAGTTCGCCTCGAGCTGGCCCTTGCCTAACTTGAAAATCTTCGTCGCGCGAAAGTCGATCTGATTCAGACGATCGCCATACACCGTGCCCGGCTGCATGACGTTGACCGTGGCCTGATTCGCCAGGAACGTGGGGCGTCCCAGCCCCTGCACTCTGCCGGCCGCGATGTCGGCGTTCGTGTAGATGACGTTCGCGCCGATTTGCGGGCCGGGAAGGCTCTGATACGTCACGCTCAGCCGTACGCCGGCCCACGGCAACTGGTAGGAGCTGAGCGCTTTGGCGCCTGTCAGGAAGGGCGATTCCTGATGGCAGAATTCGAGCGGCGTCCACGCGCCGGGGCCCACACCGCCAAACCCCAGGTACGCGCCGTTGCCGACCGGGCTCGGCACACCGGCCGGCAGGGCACCGACCGGCAGCGGCAGTTGTAGTGCCTCCGGCGCCTTGGCGACGATCTCGCAATTGTCGCTCACGGCTTTGCCGCTACTCATTCCGCCCTGGAAGAAGAGCCCGTTGGCGAACCGCCCGTCGATGGAGATGTCGAACCCGTTCCAATTCTGGTACTGCTTGCCGAGTTGGGACGCGGCCTTGACGACGTTCTTATTGAGGACCACGGCCCTCTGGTCGTACAGCCCCGTCAGCGTCGCGCCTGCGTTGGGAATCCCCGGCGGATTGCTCGGAACCGTCACGGTGAAAGGCAGGAAGTCGCTGGCGGACAGCGCCTCGTTGTCGAGCACCATGAAGTTGCCCATGATGCGTCGATAGTATCCGGCGTTGATGGACACCCTCGGGATCAGCTGGTGCTGGACGCTCGTCGAGAACTCCCAGTTCGACGGCCGCACGCCCCACCCGTTCAGGACGGCCGGATCGTAGAACGTCGTTGGCAGGAAGTTGCCGAAGTTGATGTTGAGCCACCCCCCGCACACATCGCCGCCCGACGGCCGCAGGTCCTGAGCGGCTGAATTGAGAAGGTTGCAGTCTGGAAAGAAGTTGCCGTTGCTGTCGGTCCAGTTCCGTTGAGTGGAGGTTTGAACCGTCAGGCCGGGGTTGTTGGCGTCGGCATACCGAATCGAGTCCTGCTCGACGGCGCGGCTGGCGCTCGCCTTGATCGCGGTCTTCCCGTTGCCGAACAGATCGTAGGCGGCGCTTATGCGCGGATTCACGTCCTTCCAGTTTGGAACGTTGGTGACTTCGGCGTAGGAATTGGTCCGATTCGGCGTCCATCGAGTCGTGTTCGCGGTAAAGGGATCGACCGATTCATTCTGCAGGTCGAACCGAATGCCGCCGCTGACGGTGAGACGATTGTGCGTCCAGCGGTCCTGTGCGTACAGACCCAGGTTGCGGTTCAGCTTCGTCGTGAATCCCGCGAGCGGGGCGAAAATCGTGACCTGGTTCGGGACGAAGTCGAGCGTCCTCAGCTGGATGTCGTTGTACGAGTTCGCATAGTTGTTCCGGTTGAAGTGCCCGCGCTGAAGGTCCATCCCGAACTTCGTGCTGTGCGTCCCGGTCACGTAGCTCACTGACGCCTTGTAGCTTTGCTGCCGCACGTTGTCGAACATGTTCGCCGCCGGGGACGCACGATAGGTCATCGGCTTCGCGAGCGGGTTGACGCCGCCGCCCTGCTCCACGATTGGAATGCCAGCGCTTCGATCGGGCTGCGCGAGAATCGTGTCCGGGCTCGCGCCCGGCGCAACCCCCGCCTCGAAGAGCAGACGGTTCGTCGCCACGTAGGACCACGTGAGCGTGCCCAACTGGGTGTACCACTCCGTGATGCGTGCCGCTTCCGGCGACAGCGTCGCGTTGATCGTCCAAAACGGATCCTGCTTCCGCTGATAGCCGTACCACGCGGAAATCTTTTGCTTCTGAGACAGGGCATAAGTCAGCCTCAGGTTGGTATCCCTCGTCCACGTGCCCAGGTTGGCCTGGTGGCCCTTGTCCTCCACGCGGATCACGGCCGCCGGATCGGCCGGGTAGAACAACCCGGCAATGTAAGACTCGTTTGTGAAGTACCGGGCCGTGAAATAGAACCACAGCTTGTTCTGCTTGATTGGTCCACCGAGCGCGCCGGCAACGTCGTACAGCTTCTTGAGGCTCGAAGGCGCGCCCGCGAGGCCGCGATCGACCAGACGCTGGGTAATGTTGCTGGACTGGAAGCGTGGCGCGGAGCCGTTGCCGAGGATCGCGCCGTGGAAGGCGTTGCCACCGGACTTCGGAATCATGTTCGCCAGCACGCCGTTTGTGCCGGACTCGCCAGTCTGGCCCGAAACAGATATGTCCACTTCGTCGAAGAGCAGCGGGGAAAAGCTCATGTTCGAGACATTCGAGCTGATATACATATTCCCGACGCGCAACCCGTCGAGCAGCGACACGCCGTCGCCGGGAAGGCCCCCGTGAGCAGAGACCTGAGCGCCCGTCGTATCGCCCGACGACCCTCCGACGTCGCGGGTGGTGGTGTTGACACCGGCGACGAGCGTGGCGAGCTGAATCCAGACGCCGCTCGTCGGGATATCCTTGAACATCGTCGACGTCAGCGTGCGCTGTTGCGCCGCTGATTGGATGTCGACGACGGGCGATTCGCCGATCACCGTGATCGTCTCGGTCACCGCACCGACCTTGAGATCGGCGTTCACGGTCGCCGTGAAGTTGATGCTCACCTCGATGGCTTCACGCTTGACGGTGCTGAAGCCTGCCAACGTGAACGTCACGGTGTAGACGCCAGGCGGAAGGCTGACGATTTGATACTGGCCGCTGCCGTCAGTCACGACGGTGCGCACTCTCTCGATGAGCGCAGGACTGCCGGCTTCCACTGTCACACCCGGGAGGACTGCTCCAGACGCGTCCTTGACAGCGCCGGCGATGGTCCCGAGCGCCTGGCCGGCACAGGGCGCTGGCAGGCCGATGAACCCGATTGTGGCTAGAGCAACTGTCGCGATCGCTCGCATGGCGGGTCTCCCTTCGTTCCAAGAAACCACGTTCACTTCATCCGCTCGAGAGTTGAGCGCGTCGATCGTCCGTCGGGGTGAGCGTCCCGCATGTTGCCCTCCAACGGAATGGTGGGTGTCAGACGGCGCTATCGTCTCTGTCGAAAGAGATTTCCTCGGATCCGGATGAGACGTATACCCCCGGGGCAGGCGGGTGTCAAGCTGCGCGGCTCAGGCGTGTTATTTGGCGGCGATCAGCGATTCGAGCAGGGCGACGGTTTCCGGGAACGGCTCGCCGGCCGCTTGTCGAACACCAGGCACGCCGACACCCTTCGCGAGATCGAGCGGTGTTCGGCCGTTCGCGTCCTTCGCCTGCAGGTCCGCACCGTTCTCGGCGAGGAATTTCACGAAGGGCGTGAAGCCGCGCTGCGCAGCGCCGTGCAGCGCCGTCTGGTGCGGCACGGCGAACGGGCTCGGCACCTGGCCGGGGCGCCGAATGGCCACGGCGAACGCCGCCGCCTGCGACAGACCGTCCGTCGGGTTGCGCCCCGGCTCGGTCACCATCCGCGCATTGATGTCCGCGCCGGCGTCGAGCAGCAGCCGCATCGTCGCGAGCACGCCTTCGTTGGTGCGATTGCGTCCGCGCGTGACGCGGTCGCCGAATTCGACACCAGCGGCCGCCATCAGCGGCGTGACGCCTTCCTTGCTCGGCAGATCGACGAGCGCCTTGTGCTTCAACAGCAGCTCGACGAACGGGGCATCGCCGGCGCGCGCTGCGCGCAACAGCGGCGTCGCGCCCTGCGCCAGGATCGTGTCGCCGCCGCGATCCTGCGGCACGTCGCGATACGGCGGACGGCGCTTGAGCTGAAGATTCGGATTGGCGCCGTCCTCGAGCAGCAGCCTGGCGACGTCGAGCGCCGTGACCGAATCCTCGCTCGGGATCACGGCCATCGCGCCGTTGCCCTTGATCGGCAGCGTGCTGACGTCGGCGGCCATGTAGAGCGGCGACCGGCCGAAGAGGTCCCACTTGTCGACGTCGGCGCCGGCTTTGATCATGTACGCCGCGAACTCGAAGTGCAGATTGAGCAGCGCCATGTTGAGCGGCGTGATGCGTTCCGGATCTTCGAGATCCGGATCGGCCCCGGCCGCGATCAGGTGCCGCGCACACTCGACGCAGCCTTCGCGAGCGGCGTAGAGCAGCGGCGTGAAGCCGCCCTTGTTCATGTCTTTGGGACGCGGCTCGGTGATGACCTTGCGTTCCCACTGGCGGACGACGCCGCGCGCATTGAGGTCGGCGCCTTCGGAGGCGAGGAACTTCACCATCTCGGCCTGGCTCTGCGCGGCGGCCCACATCAGCGCCGATTGCCCGCCCCAGGCTTCTTTGGCGTTGATGTCGGCACCGCGCCTCCAGCAGCCGCCTGGCCGCTTCGACATTGCCGCTGCGCGCCACGGCCATGAGCGGTGTTTCACCTTCCGGATTCCTGGTATTGGGATCGGCGCCGGCCTTGAGCAGCGCGTCGATGATCGGCGCCGAGCCGATGATGGCGGCCTCGGTCAGCGCAGACGTGCCGAACTGGTTCTTGAGTTTGACGTTCGCGCCGGCCTTGATCAGCGCGCGCACCAGCTCGAGATCGTCGTTCGACGCGGCCCACATGATCGCCGTCGTCCCGTCCGGCCCCGGCGCATTCGGGTTCGCGCCTTTCGCCAGCAGCTGCAACGCGGCCGCGCGATCGCCGCGCTCGGCCGCATCGAGCAGCGTCGCTTCCGCCGCTATCGCAATCGAGCTCGCGGCGACCAACATCGCGATAGCGGCAACGAGCCGCGTTCCCGCGACGCGCCAATTCTGAATTCTGAATTCTGAATTCTGAATTACAGGTTTCATCCCGTGTCAGACCTCCGAGAAGATGCCGCCGCTGTCGCCGAGCTTCTCCACCGGGATGTTGTTGCGGTCGAACAGCGTCACGAGCAGATCGGCAAAGCGCGAGTCCTGCGGATACTTCACGTGCTGACCGCCCTTGATGCGTCCGTGCGCATGACCGAGGATCGCCGCCGGCAGCGGATCGTTGTTGTGCTTGTCGCTGTTGCTCATGTTGCTGCCGAACAGAATCGTCGAGTGATCGAGCACGGTGCCGTCAGCCTCCTTCGCCTTCGCCAGCCGCTCGACGAACTTCGCGAACACCTCGGTGTGGTACTTCTGAATCTGCACCAGCTTGTCCTGCTTCTGCGGATTGTTCCCGTGATGCGAGAGCGGATGGAAGGCTTCGGCGATGCCGAGGTTCGTGTACGTGCGCATGCTCGCTTCGCGATCCATCGAGAACGTGATGACGCGCGTGATGTCCGCCTGGAACGCGAGCGCCATCAGATCGAACATCAGCTTGAAATGCTCGGTGATGTCATTCGGCGTGCCGACCGGCGCATCCGGAATGTCGAGCCGGGAGGTGTCCTGCTGCGACGCCATCTGCACACGCCGCTCGATCTCGCGGACCGAGTCGAGGTAGTCGCTGACGACGACGCGATCGCGAACGCCGAGGCTGGCCTGCAGCCGCGCGGCCTGCCCCTTGACGCGGTCGAGGATGCTGCCGGTCTCGTGGAGAATCGCCGCACGCTCCTTGTCGGTGTCGCCCTGGCCGAACAGCTTCTGAAACACCGCGCGCGGATTGCCTTCCTGCGGCAGCGACTGCGTCGGCGTCCGCCAGGCCACGTCGCGCGCCGCCGAGCGCCGTCGTGAGCTCGAGCGACGGCAGCCGCGTCTCCTGCCCGATGTGCCGCGCCGCCAACTGGTCCGCGGTGACGCCGGCATCCGGACCGGCAACGCCATGGTCCCACGGCTTCACGCACGTCAGCCACGTCATCTCGATGTAGCCGTGCGGCTCCGGCGTTTCGCCCGGCTTGTTGCGCAGCCCCGAGACGATCGTCAGGTGCTGGCGGAACGGCTCCAGCGGCTGGAGGATCGGCGACATCTCGTAGTCGGTGCCGGTCTGCGCCGGGCGACCAGCGGTCCATGATCGCGCCGTGCGGAAAGCCGATGAAGGCGAGCCGCTTCGGCGTCGACCCGGCTGCGGTCTGCGCCCACGCGGTGGCGGCGGGATTCATCGCATCGAGGAGCGGCAGCGCGATGGTGGCCCCAACGCCCTTCAACACCGTACGCCGTGAGACGTGCTTCTTGAATACGTACATTCGTTGCTCTCCGTTGTCACTTCGCCTGCGCGCTCCGTCACGGCTGCCGCAGTCTCGCCACCGGGCACACGGCCGCATCCTGAACTGCTTCGCTCCTCACGACGGCCTGGACGAGCGCTCGAAAACCGATAGTCGCTGCCCGCCGCACCGCGCACGATCCGGCGGACGGTCGGCATGTCGTAGTACTCCAGTTTACGCCCCGTCGCGTACGTCAGCAGCCCCTCGGTGAAGGTCTGCACGAACTGCTCGGGACGGCGCAGCAGCGCCTTGCGCAGATCGTCGGGTCCTTTGATCGGCGTGCCGTCGGGCAGCTCACCGGAGGAATCGATCGCCGCGCCGGCATAGCGATCGCGATCTCTCCACATGCCGGTCGCATCGAAGTTCTCGAGCGCGAAGCCCGAGCGGATCCATGACCGCGTGACAGGACGCACACGTCGGGTTCGCTCGATGCTTCGCGATCATCTCGCGCACGGTCAGCGCCTTCGTCGTGCCGATGTCCTTCTCGTCCAGCGTCGGGACGTTCGGCGGCGGGTTGGCCGGTGGCACGCCCTGAATGTGTTTGAGGATGAACGCGCCGCGCAACACCGGCGACGTGCGGTTCGGGTACGCCGCGGCCATCAGCACGGCGCCCTTGCCGAGCAGGCCCCAGCGCGCCGACTGCTCGAGCTCGACGCGCCGGAAGCGATCGCCTTTCACGTCGGTGATGCCGTAGTGCAGCGCGACGCGCTCGTTGAGATACGTGTGCTTCGCTCTCAGCAGATCGACGACGCTGCGGTCTTCTCTGAAGATGCTGTCGGCGAAGAGCGTCAGCTCGGTGCGGAAGTCGTCGCGCGGATCGGCTCGGCCGGACGCATACGGGAAGACCGCCGAGTCCGGCACGATCTCGTCGAGGCGCTTCATGTCGAGCCACTGATGGACGAAGTTGCTCGCGAGCGTCATCGGAGCGCGGATCGGCCAGCATGCGCCGGACCTGCCGCTCGAGCACGGCGGGCTCGCTCGAGCTTGCCGCTGATGGCGAGCTGCAGCAGCTCGTCGTCGGGGATCGTGTTCCAGAGGAAGAACGACAGCTTCGACGCGAGCTCGAGATCGTTGATGGTGTAGGTGTCGCCGGGGCGCAGACCCGCTGGGGACGTGCTCGCCGCGATACAGGAAGAACGGGCTCGCCAGAAGGCCGGTGATCGCGCTGCGGATGCCTCCCTCGAAGCCGCTCTGCCTTCACGCCGTCGTGGTAGTACTGCGAGCAGCTCGTTCACGTCCTCGGCGGAAACCGGCCGGCGGTACGCGCGCTTGGCGAGCGACGTGATGATCTGTTTCGCGCAGCGCCTGCTCGTCCGCCGTAGCCTTGGCGTAGGCGGCGCAGTCGCGTCATCGGGTGGCAACTGAAGATTCGCTCGCGGCTCGGCGTCGGACTGAGCCCGTTCGCGTCGAACGGCCCCTGAAGCTGGAAGGAATTCACGCGATACAAGCGATCCTGGCCACCGCCGGGCGCGAACATCTGCAGCTGATCGTCGGACTCGGCGAAGGTCCGGCGTTTGAACGCCACGCCGATCTTGTGCGGTCCCGCCGTCGCGAGGAAGCGGATGTTCTTCAGGCGCGCGTTGACCCGATCGAGCGCGCCGTTCTGCACCTGATCGTAGAGCTTCATGTCTTCTTCGCCGCCGATCGACCGTCTCGTAGACGAGCTTGTTGTCGAGCGTGACGACGAGCGGGTTCTCGAACTCCATGCCGTTGCCCCAGATGTGGGTGACCATGTCGGCGATGTTGACGCTCGTATTCGCCGTCGGACGGGAGATCGACTTTGGCGAGAATGCCTCCGCGCGTGCCGAGCGGCAGACCTGGCACGTGCGTGAGCTGCGTGCCGGGTCCGGCGCGGAAGGTCCAGCCGCCGGGTCGCGCATCCGGCCGGCCCAGCGCCTTCACGGCCACAGCGCGCGCGGCGATCACGTATTGCTCGATGAACGACGGCGACACCTGCAACGCCGTCGCGATGTTGTCGAAGCCCTCGGCGACGTCGTCTGCCGGCAGGACCTCGCTCGCGTCGAACTCGACGGCGAGCAGATCGCGGACCGCGTTTGCGTATTCCTTGCGGTTGAGCCGATGCAGGACGACCTCGTCCGGCATGTGCGCCTGTGCTGGCCGCGCGATCGAGCGAATCTTCGAGCCAGGAGACCAGCGAGTCGATGGCCGCGCGCGTCGGGCTGCCGAGCGCCGGGCGGCGGCATGACGCGCCCACGCAGCTTGCGCACGGCCTTCTCGAACACGTCGGCATGTTGGCCGATGCTCTCGGGCGTGATGCCCTCGAAGCTGACGCCCGCCATCTTGGCGCGGTCGTTGTGACACGGGACGCAGTACTGCTGCATCGTTGCCAGCTGGGCCAACTGTCCCTGAGTGCCGGATGCCTGACCGGATGCTGGTTGGGCAGGATCGTCCCTTGCGACGCAGTAAACACGCGCGTCACAACGCCAAAGTCAAGAGTGAAAAGGCACAAGGCAAACAGCGAGATGCGAAAGGCGACATGCAAACGCCACGCTTTCTGAATCATTTTGCCGTCTCTTTACCTTCTACCTTTTACCTTCGTGACCTTTTACTTTGTCCTACGCGTCCGGTGACACGTATGCCCAAAGGCTCTCGAATGCGCGGCGGACGAACTCGTCCGGATTCCCCATCTGCGCATCGAATTCCTTTGTCGGCTGCGCGGCGACCGCCTCGCTCGGCCCACGGCCTTTGTTCAGAAGCTGCGTCAGACGGTCGTAGATCGTGCCGTACATCTCGTACTGCGCCTTGAGGTCTTTCAGGCCGAGCACCGGTCCACGCCCCGGCACGATGCGTGTCTCCTCATTGGCCAGCGTCTGCAGCCGCTGGAGGCCGCCGACGATGCCGCCGATCCAGCCGCCGGTCACTAGTCGACGACGGGCCAGCCCTGCCCGGAGACGGCGTCACCCACGGCGAGCACGTTCTGCTCGGCGAAGTACACGTACAGATCGCCGTCGGTGTGCGCGGCATCCGGGATGTACCCGTAACGAACGCCTGAGTCCAGCGCGCCGGTGGCGTAGAAGGTCTTGTTCGGCTGCGCGATCTTCGGCAAGCGTTTGAAGCGCTGGCCGTTCCACGGCCAGGTGACGTCGGTCGTCAGCCACAGCCGCGTGTTCTCGTGCGCGATGATCGTCTTGCCGGCCTTGCCCAGCCGCTCGTTCGAGCCGGTCTGCTCGGGGTGCCAGTGCGTGTTGAAGATCGTGTGAACCGGACCGCCGCCGGGCAGGCCGGAGACCGCTTTCATCAGCGCATCGGAAGCGCGCGCCGATCCGCCATCAACGAGCAGGACGCCGTCGGCGCTGGTGTGCGCGATGACATTAGCTTCTCCGGGGATTCTGACGACGAACAGATCGTCGCTCAGTCGCAGGAGCCCCTGGCCTTCGGACGCCGCTTGCGCCGCGGCCGCAGTCAGGCGTCGGACCGGTGCGCCCAGAACGATTCCGGCGGCGCCGCCAATCGCGCCCTTCAATATCTGTCTACGTGTGTGACCGGGCCGATCCACCACGATTGCTCTGGGTCAAGTTTAGGCGTAGTTACATATCGGGATCCACTCCCAAAAGACGTCACGGGTCTCGGGGCGGCAGGGAGCGGATCCACGGAATTGCTCAAGAAATTGGCGAATTGGTGACTTGGTGAGTTGGCGAAGAGGGGGGCCCCATCAATGCACTGGGTGCTACACTGTCCCGGTTTTCCTGGCGAGGAACCTCTTGGTGCGGGGAACGTATGTATAAGGAACCGAGCGAGCCGCCCCGTTGAGTAACGTCGAGCAACGTAGTGAAGCGCGAGCCTCGCTGGGTAGCGGCCCCCGATCAATAAAGGAGCATCCCATGAGCTCTCGATCGATCGCTTGCGGCGTCCTCACTGTCCTGCTACTGGCAGGTTCAGCGTCGGCGCACCACAACATGTCAGCCTATTTCGACTTCAACAATCGAGTCACGGTCACTGGCACGCTCGCCAAGATCGACTGGCGAAATCCCCACATCGAACTGATTGTGGACACCAAAGACGGTGAACAGGTGCAGCCTTTCCGCCTTGAAGGCCCGGCCCCAGGCTTCTTCCGCGATCGTGATGTCAGCAAAGCGGATATTGACGTCGCTCTCGGCAAGGAGGTGACCGCTGAAGCCAGCCGCGCCCGCGACGGCTCTGCCTGGGGACTTCTGCGGACGATGACGCTCCCGAGCGGCAAGCTCGTTTCGGCGTGCCCGCAAAATTGCTGACACGCGCGTCGCAAGCCGAGCCGATTTTGCAAGGAGATCTCTATGAAGGATCACTCTAGGTCCGCGATTATCACGGCCTTGACTGCCCTGGCCGTCGTATTCCTGCTGGCGCCGGTTCGGGGACAAGGCCAGTCCGAAGAGGAAAAGGCCAAAGCGCGGGCCGCTGCCAGGGCCAGAGGCATTGCCCAGGCCCGTGAAAACAACGCGCAGGTTCTCAATCTGTACGACCGCCAGGGAAAGCTCGTCGCGACGATCAAGGAGCGCGACTTCTACAACCAGCCGGTGATTTCGCCCGACAAAACGCGCATCGCCGTGGTCAGGAACAACCCGGAGACGGAAACCGCGGACGCCTGGGTGATCGATGTCGCCACAGGCAAAGCCACACGCATCACGACCAGCCAGCGCCGGGAGTTGACGCGAGCGCCGGTCTGGTCTCCGGACGGCAAAGAGCTGGCCTACGTTTCTCTGCGCGCCGGCACCGAAGGTCTGTATCGGAAAGCGTCGAACGGCGAGGGGCCCGAGGAACTCTTGTACAAGCATTCCGGCTTTGGGATGAACCTCATGGGATGGTCGCTGGACGGAAAGTACTTGAGTTATTTCACCGCCGACCTTTCAGGAGGAATCCTGAACCTGCTGACGCTCGAGGGTGCAGCGGATCGCAAACCCATCGAAGCCTTCCGCAGTACGGCGACGGTGCAGGGAGCGCGCCTTTCTCCCGACAGCCGCTTTCTCTCGTACATGTCCAATCAGTCCGGACGGTCCGAAATGTACGTCCGGCCGGTTGATCCCTCGGGCAAGGGAGAGGTGAGCGGAGGACCCTGGCAGATATCCCCCGAAGGTGGTCTGGGCATGGGATTCTGGCGACAGGACGGCAAAGAGTTCTACTACCTGGCTGCCGATCGGGGATTCATGGCGGTCGACGTGACCCTCTCCCCAAGTTTCGAATTCAGCAAACCGAGGCTCCTGTTCCGCCTGCATGAGGCGATGGGTGTGGCCGTTGGGACTGTAAGCGTCAGCCGCGACGGAGAGCGATTCGTGGTAGCCGCGCCCGCGCAACCGAGACTCCAGCAGATCACTGTCTTCGACCGCCAGGGGAAGATCCTCAGCAAAGTCGGGGAGCCCGGCAGCTATGGCCAAGCCAATTTCTCGCCGGACGGAACGCGCGTCGTGGCCATGCGCAACGATCCCAGGACGAATCAGAACGATATCTGGACGTTCGAAGTCTCCACAGGCATGGGGCATCCGATTACAAACGACAACGACCCACAAAATGCGCCCATCTGGTCGCCAGACGGCAAACAGGTGGCTTATGTGTCTATGACGCAAAGAGGCATCCCTTCAATTTACCGGAAGGCCTGGGACGGCAGCGGAAACGCAGAACAGGTATTCACGTATACGCCCGGCGCCGGGATGATTCTCACCGACTGGTCTCCGGACGGGAAATTCATGGCCTTCTGGACGCAAGTTCTCGTGATCGTGCCTTTGGAAGGGAGCCAGACTGCCGCGGAGCGCAAAGGCATCGAGTGGCTGCGCGAAGCGTACAACGTGCTCCACGGCCGTTTCTCTCCAGACATGCGCTACATCGCGTACATAACGGACCAGGAAGAGAACGGGAAACTTCAGCTCTACGTTCGTCCATTCGATGCCGCCAAGCCCGAGAGTCCGCCGCCGGGGGCCATCGTACCGGTGTCCGCAGACACGGCCGGCATGATCGGGTGGAGGGGAGACGGCCGGGAGATGTACTTCCTTCAGCCCGATCCCCAGAACGCCGATGTCCACGTGATGGCCGTGGATGTCACGACGACGCCGACGTTTCAGGTGGGAACGCCCAGGCTCCTGTTCAAGCTTCAGGGGCCACTGCCGGGGAACAGCCTCCAGTGGAGGAGCGCGAGCAGCGACGGCCAGCGTTTCATGTTTGCTGTCAACGTTCCCGCGCCCGCGCGTTGAGGCGCGCGCCTGCGCGTTGAGAAGAAGATGGGGCGGGTCCACCGTGGACCCGCCCCTCGGTCATCGGACGCCGAGTTCTTCGAGGAGCCGCTGCATGCCGTAGACATCGCGCAGCACGGTCGTGACGGCGGCGCTCGTGACGACAATGCTGCGATTGACGTCGCGGTCGTAACCGTAGGCGTTCCGTTGCGTGAGCACGGTCGAGTCGAAATTCGCGCCGATCATCTCGCCGTTGGCATTGATCACTGGTGAGCCCGAGCTTCCGCCGATGGTATCTGACGACACGGTCATGTTGAGGACAGTCGCCGGATCGATGCGGCTCTTCGCCGCGAGCAGCTTCGGTGCGACATCGAAGGGTGGCGCACCAGTGGCACGATCCCAGAGTCCCGCGAAGGTCGTGAACGGCGTGAAGCGCTGGCCCGGCACATTGGAGCCTTCGACCCGTCCGTAACTCAATCGGAGTGTGCCGGTGGCGTCGGGATAGACGCTGTCACCAAACACCGCGAAGCGTGCATCGGCAAGGCGCTCCGACGCACGATCGGTCGGCGCCTGCACGGTTTCTTCCCACCTGCGCCGTACCTCGCGTGTCGGCTCCTGAATCATCAGCGCGTAGCGAATCAGCGGGTCGGTGGAGGCCTGAATCGCGGCCAGACCACTCTGCCACAGCTTCCGGCGCACGGAGGGATCGGCCAGCGTCGTATTCACGATCAGACGCGCGGCCAGTTGTTCGGGGGACTCTTTCCCGAGGAGCGCTCGCACCCGCGCGTCGTCGGCTGTCAGCCACTCGCGCGTCTTCGACAGCCACCACTCGACCTGAATCTGATCCAACGCTGGATGAACAGGACGCTCGGCAAAAAGGCGGGCTTCGACGCCAGCCAGTCGACTGTCGGCGAACTCGGGCAATCGCTGGTCCGACGGTTTGGCCCGCTCCTGCGCTCCACGCACCAATGTCATCGCCCAGCCGAACAGCACCGACCCCCCGCCGGCCCGACTTTCGAGCAGCGAGTATGCCGGATACAGTTCGCGCTGGACGGCCTGGACGGCGGTGAGCTCCGCCCACGGGTCACCAATTCTGCGCCGCAGATCTTCGTTGGCAGCCACGCGGCGCCGGAACTCCGCTTCCTCTCCAGCACGCCGGGCCATGAACACCGGGTCGACCAGGGCTCGAATGCGACCGAGACCGCGCTTGTACGTGTTCTCGAGGCTGTCGATCGAATCCCTGGCGATGAAGGCCTGTTGCGAGCCTTGCGCGCTGAATTGCAACAACCGCCCGCGCAATTCCGACGTAATCAGCTGATCCAACGGAAGGACGACATCGCGGACAGTCATCAGCTGGTCCTGCGTCAACAGGCGCTGGGTTGCGCCCGGACTGCCAGAGACAAACGCGGCTTGTCCTTCGGTTGGCCGCGAGCCGTTCCAGCGGAAGTGAGTGGGCGTCGCCGCCGGACGCCCATCGTCATACAGCCGGATGAATGCCGCATCCACCGCGAAGCGTGGAAAGTTGAAGTTGTCAGGGTCGCCACCGAACGTCGCAGCGCGGTTCTCCGGTGCGAAAGCCAGTCGAACATCGGAGTAGAGGCGATATACGTACAGCTTGAACTGTCCACCGCGGTAGAGCGAAACCAGCACACAGCGCCGGGTCGCATCACGGCCGCAGACTTCGCTCTCGATCCGCCCCGCTTCCCCGTCACGCGCTGCCGTGAACGCCTGGCCCGACAGTGCACGACCTGCGGCGTGCATGCGGGGCGTGACGTCCGTGATGGAGAGCAGGACTTCGGCGACGGCGCCCGGACACTTCATCTCGTCTTCGCGGCGCTGCGGGGTGAACCCTGTTTCCGCGTAGTCCGTCGTCACTGTCGAGAGATTGGCGACACACGTGGCGACACAGTGATTGTTGGTCATCACCAGGCCCTCCGCAGAGAGGATCCCGGCCGAACAACCACCGAATCTGACAGAGCTGAGGCGCACGCGATCGAGCCAGGCCTGGTCGACATGGGTACCAAGCGCGTTGTTGGCGGTACCGACCGGGAAGTTGTCGAACGTCCACATGCCTTCCTCGGCGCGGATCGCCGCAGGCGCCGAGACCAGCACAACGAACACCGCGCATAAAGCGCCGATCGGAACCATCTGTCGCATCTGTTTCTCCGATTCTCCACTGAATTCTACTGCGCAGGTCAGACCAAAAAAACCGCGGATCCGGCTACTACAGGGAAACAAAAACCGCCTTAATATCGTATGGGGTTCAGTGTTGAGGAGGAGGCTTGGCAGCGAAGACTCTCAGATCGACCTGTCGCAACGGGCTCGCGGGGGCGCTCGGACTCTGTCTCGGCGTCCTCCCGGCAGTGGCGACGTCCCAGCGGCCGGTCGATCAGAAGGAGCTCGCCGAGTACCGGCTGACCGAGCCGGTCTTCAAGCGGTTCGCGCACGCGGCGCGACTCATCATCGCCGCGTCGCGGAAAGAGCCTCGCCTCGAGCAGGCGCCGCTCTTCACGAGGCAGATTGCCGTGTCGGGCGACGTGGTGGAAATGGCGGCGCTGCTGCAGGCACGGCTCGAGCAGGAACCCGCGTTCAGGGACGCGCTGTTCGCGGCCCAGATCGACGCGCGCGAGTTCACCACGTTCGCGCTGGCTCTTTTCGCCGCGCGCCTCGCGCAGGGCTTCGTGAAGGCGGGATTGATCTACGTGATGCCGGACGGCGTGGCAGGCGGCAACGTCGCGTTCGCTGAAGCGCACCAGGTCGAAATCGGCGCGCTGTTCGCGGAGATCGGCGTCGACTAGGAGATGCCCATGCAGAGACGTCTGATTCCTTTCGCCGCGCTGGCGTTGACCGTCGCAAGCTTCATCTCCGCGTCGCCCCTTGCCGCGCAATGGCTGAAGTACCCGACCGCCGGCGTTCCGCGTTCGCGCGACGGGAAACCCAACCTGACAGCGCCGACGCCCCGGACCCCAGAGGGCAAACCGGATTTCTCGGGAATGTGGCTCACGGCGGACGGGATGCCATGCAACAAGCTGGCAGAGGGTTTCCAGCAGTGCGGCTCGGAACTGCCGATGTCGCGCTATGGGATCAACATCGGCGCCGGCTTGCCCGGCGGCCTCCCGTACCAGCCATGGGCGGCGGAGCAGGTGAAGTACCAGACGGAGCAAAACTCGAAGGACGATCCGCACGCCCGCTGTCTGCCGGATACGTTTGTGCGTCTGTACGGCTTACCGCATATGCAGAAGTTCGTCCAGGTGCCCGGCCTTCTCATGATGATCTACGAGCTGAACGCCAGCTACCGCCAGGTCTTCACCGACGGGCGGCCGCTGCCGGCCGACCCGCAACCGTCGTGGAACGGGTACTCGTCGGGCAAATGGGAGGGCGACACGCTCGTCATCGACTCGATCGGATTCCGCGATGGCCTGTGGCTCGACATCCTCGGGAGCCCGATGACGGACGCGGCCAAGGTTCGAGAGCGAATCCGGCGGCCGGACTACGGACACCTCGAAATCGAAGTCACCGTAGACGATTCGAAGGCGTACACCAGGCCCTGGACGGTCACGCTGAAGCAAAACATCGTGGTCGACACGGAGCTCGTGGACGAAATCTGTCTTGAAAACGAGAAGTCGCGACTGATTGGAAAGTAACTATGTCCAACAAACGCCCTCTGACGCGCAGGCATCTGTTGAAGACGGGCGCGGCGGCGCTCGGCGCAGGCACGGGCGTGCTGAACGGTCCGCCCGTTCTCGAGGCCCAAACCACCCAGGCACCTGGCTTAGTCACCGGCACGCAGACCGGCCGGTCCTTCCGCGGCCTCGTCCGCCACGCCAGCACACTCGACGTTCAGGAGATGCGGCTGCTGCCGATCGACCCGCGCCAGGTGGTCATCCGCTCCCTGGCGGTCGCGCCCTGCTACACGATCGTGCGCGGCGCGCTCAGCACGAACGCGATTGGACGAGCGGAAGTGCCGAACCACTGTGGCTTCGGCGTCGTCGAGGCCGTCGGCCCGATGGTGAAGCGTGTCCAGGTCGGCGATCGGGTCGTCGTCGCTGGCACGTCGCAATGCGGCCAGTGCTACCAGTGCCTGCAGGGTCGTCCGGACTACTGCCAGTTCACGTTCTTCTCGAACGCACAAGGGGTCGAGCCGTTTCCTCCGTTTGCTCAGTTTCCGGACGGCACTCGTGTATACGCACAGGCCGGTATCGGAGGAATGAGCGAGCTCATGACCGTATTCGAGGAGTACTGCGTGCCGGTCTTCACCGATCTGCCGGCCGCGCAGCTCACGCTGCTCGGCGATCAGTTATCGTCGGGCTTTGCCGCCGGTCACGCAGACATGCACTTTCAGCCTGGATGCGATGTGGTCGTCTTCGGCGCCGGGCCGGTCGGACTTGGCGTCGTGCAGGCCGGTCGCGTGACAGGCGCCGGACAGGTGATCGTGATCGATCCGATCAAATACCGCCGCGAATTTGCGGTGAAGCTCGGAGCCACCACGACGCTCGATCCGGTGGCGGAGGGCGACGGAGTCGTCGAGCGAGTGCGCGAGCTGTGCCGGGGACCGAACGACCGCCGATTCGCCGGCGGCGTCACCTGGGGTCGGGCCGGCAATGCCGTCATGGGGCGCGGCGCGGACTTCGTCGTGGAGGCGGCGGGCTTGCAGGCGTTTCCGCCGAAGGCCGAGGCTCAGCCCGATCCCACCAACGTGAAGACCGTGCAGCAGGCGTGGGACTGCACGCGCATGGGCGGGCATGTGATGTTGATGGGACTCACGCTCCAACCCGTGTCGTTCCCCGGCACCTCATTAGCGCTGCTCGGCCGGACGATTCACCCGGGGCAGCAGGGCGGTCTCCACGTCATGCGCGACATTCCCCGCTACGTGAAGCTGATCGAGAAGGGGATCATCGACGCGCAGTCGGTGATCACCAAGCGATACACGCTCGACCAAAGCCGCCAGGCGGTGCAGGACACGGCCGACCGGACGATCATCACCGGCGTCATCGAGTTCACGTAGAGACGCGATCGCCCGGGGGGCGAAGGCGTCGCCAGACGCTTTGTTGACAGATCCGAGGCATCCGCGTTATATCTGAGCCAGCTATACATAGCTAACTGAGCTATGCCGAAACACCCGAACGACCGTCTTCAAGGCACCCTCGACCTGATGATTCTCAAGGCCGTATCCCGTGGGGGAGCGCTGCACGGGTACGGCATCGCCCGGCGGATTCGCCGGGCGACGGACGACTCGCTGCGGATCGAGGAAGGATCGCTCTATCCCGCCTTGCAGCGAATGACGCACGAAAAATGGCTCCGCGCCACATGGGGGACGACCGACACCGGCCGGAAGGCCCGCTTTTATACCATCACGCCGGCAGGACGACGGCAGCTCGATGAGGAAGAACGTCGCTGGGAGTCGCTGACGGTGGCCGTCGGCAAGGCGTTGCGATTCGTGTAGGAGGCTTCATGTCGGTGCTGTGGCGGATCTGGAATGTCGTGCGCCGGGCTCGGTTGGATGACGAGCTTCGAGAGGAATTCGAGACGCATCTCGCGTTCATCGAAGAGGAGGAGCGGGCTCAGGGCTCGAGCCCTCGGGAGGCTCACGAAAAGGCGAGAGCGCGATTCGGGAGTCCGATCCTGTACCGTGACCGTACGCACGATGCGGTTGTCGCAACCTGGCTCGACGACGGCTGGCGAGACATTCGTCTCGCGATCAGATCGCTCGTCCGCAGCCCACACTTCAGCGTCGCGGCTGTGTTGACGCTCGCGCTCGGCATCGGCGCGACGACCGCGATCTTCAGCGTCGTCTATTCCGTGCTGATCAAGCCGCTGCCGTACAGGAATGCGGACGAGCTCGTGAGGATCCGGCATCGCAGCGTCGGTGCTGACAATCTCGACGCGAATTCGAACATGTACCTCACGTACCGCGACGAGAACACAACGTTCGCCAACATCGGGTTGTGGCAGGAGGGGAACGCGACGCTGACCAGCAACGGTGAGGCGGAGCAGGTTCGCGCGCTTCAGGTCTCACACGGCACGCTTCAGGCGCTCGTCGTGCCGCCGATGCGCGGACGCTCGTTCACCGAGCAGGAACACGGACCGGCGGCCGAGGGACCGGTCCCGGTCATCCTCTCTTACGGGTTCTGGCAGCGGCGATTCGGCGGTGACGAGGCGGCGCTCGGACGCGAGCTCTCGATCGATTCGCGGCCGTCGCAGGTGGTCGGCATCATGCCGTCCGACTTCAGATTCATCGAGATGACGCCGCAGCCCGACGTCATCGTCCCCGTGCGGCTTCGACCCCCTGCCCAGCAGGTCCATGGCATCTACCAATATCAAATGCTGGCGCGGCTCAAGCCGGGCGTGACGCCGGCCACGGCCGCTGCCGACATCGAGCGCATGTTGCCGATCTGGCTCGACGCGTGGCCGCTCATACCCGGTAGCGCGCTCACGAGAGACGCGATAGCGAACTTGCGAATCACCCCGGTCGTTCGTCCCTTGAAGGACGACCTGGTCGGCGACGTGGCGAGCATGTTGTGGGTGCTCATGGGCGCGATCGGCGCCGTGCTGCTGATCGCCTGCGCCAACATTGCGAATCTCATGCTCGTGCGGGCGGACACTCGGCGGCACGAGTTCGCCGTACGTGCCGCGCTCGGTGCTGGCCCTGTGCGAATCGCGAGAGAAGTGCTCGTCGAGAGCCTGTGTCTCGGTGCCGTCGGGAGCGCGCTCGGGCTGGTGCTCGCCTCTGCTGGACTCCAGGTGCTCGCTGCCAACGGCCCGAGCGACCTGCCGCGCCTTCAGGAGATCGGCATCTATCCGCCCGTGCTCGCGTTTACCGTCGCCGTCTCACTCGCGTCGACGCTCGTGTTCGGATCGTTCACGGTGCTCAGACACGCACTACACGTCGATACGCGCACGATCGGCGCAGCGCGCGGCGCGAGCACGGACCGGCAGCGAAGCACGACGCGCAGCGCGTTGGTCGTGGTGCAGGTGGCGCTCGCGCTCGTGTTGATCGTGAGCGCGGCGCTCATGATTCGAACGTTTCAGGCCTTGCGCGCCGTTGATCCCGGGTTTTCGGACCCGGCGACCATTCAAACGGTGCGGATTTCGATTTCGACCGTTCTGTTTCCCAACGGCGAGCAATGGACCCGAATGGAGCACGAAATCCTTGACAAGATCGCGGCGCTTCCGGGGGTCACCGCCGCCGGCTTTGCGAGTGCCGTTGCGATGGAGGCGGCGGAGATGACGAGCCAAATAGCGTTTCAGGGTCAGACCCTGCCGGCAGTCGCCCCGCCGAGAAACGCGTTCGTGTCCCCGGGCTACTTCGAAGCCATGGGCACGCGGATGATCGCAGGACGCGACGTGACGTGGGCCGATATCGCGGCGGGCGGCCGCGTGGCCGTGATCACCGAGGATGTCGCTCGCGAGCTCGCGCCAGAGCCTGCGGGCGCCCTTGGTCAGCGGATCCGGCTGGCTGCGTTTGATCAGGATCCATGGCGGGAGGTGATCGGCGTGGTGCAGAGCGTCCGCCAGGACGGGCTGCACCAGGAACCCCCGCCTCTCGTGTACTGGCCCGTGCTCGTGGACAGCATGTTCAACGGCAGCATGCGCAATGCACCTCCACTCGGCAGGCCGGCCGTCACGTTCGCCATCCGCAGCGAGCGCGCGGGGACCGCGAGCCTCATGAACGAGGTCCGGCAGGTGGTGCGGTCGGTGAACGCGGAGCGTTCCTGTCGCTCAGGCGCGCACGATGCAGGATCTGTACGCCGACTCGCTCGCGCGCACGTCGTTCACGCTCGTGATGCTCGCGATCGCCGGTGCGATGGCCCTGGCGCTCGGCGTGGTCGGGATCTACGGCGTCATCGCCTACGTCGTCTCGCAGCGGACCCGGGAAATCGGTATTCGGTCGGCGCTCGGCGCCACGCCACGGGAGCTCGAGAGGATGTTCCTGCTGCGCGGGCTCGCGCTCAGCGGAGTGGGCGCTGCCGCGGGGCTTGTCGCCGCCATGGCGTTGGGGCGCTTTGATGTCGTCGCTGCTGTTCGGCATCGGCCCGATGGATCCTGCGGCCTATGTCGCGGCGCTCGGCGTCACCGTCGCAGCCGCGGCGGTCGCAAGCTATGTGCCGGCTCGTCGCGCGGCGACGATCGATCCGATGGAGACGATGAGGGTGGAGTGACTTCGCTCTCGGCTGATCGATGGCGGGAGGCGGGACGGTCCCGGCCGTTGGTCGAGTGAAACGTCCCATCTCGTTGAACTCCGTGGAGTTGAGGGGAGCTATGTTTATGCCATCACGCCGGTAGGACGACGGCAGCTCGACGAGGAAGAACGTCGCTGGGAGTCGCTGATGGTGGCCGTCGGCAAGGCGTTGCGATTCGTGTAGGAGGCTTCATGTCGGTGCTGTGGCGGATCTGGAATGTCGTGCGCCGGCAGCGGCTGGACGAGGAGCTTCGAAATGAGCTCGAAACGCACCTCGCGCTCATCGAAGAAGAAGAACGTGCGCTCGGCTTGAGCGCTGACGAGGCCCATCGGAGGGCGAGAGCGAGGTTCGGGAATCCGCTCTCCTATCGCGAGCACGCACGGGACGCCGTCATCGCGACGTGGCTCGAGAGCGCCTGCAAGGAGATCGTCTTCGCGGCGCGGCGGCTCGTGCGGGCCCCGGCGTTTACGTGGTCGGCCGTCTTGACGCTGGCACTCGCGATTGGCGCCAACGCGTCGATATTCGCCGTCGTGCAACGGGTCGTGCTGAACCCCCTGCCGTATCCGGACTCGGATCGGTTGATCGAGTTGGATCACGGCGCGCAGCTGCTCAACCTGCCGTCGGGCTTGGGGATGACGCGGGGCTTCTACTATCGGTACTCAGAGCGTGCACGCACGCTGGATGGTGTCGTGCTGTACGCCACCAACGACCTCACGCTGACAGGCGAGGGAGATCCAGAGCGGATCCGAGTGGCCCGCGTCACGACGACGCTGGCGCCGGTGTTGCGTGTCTGGCCCGACGTCGGTCGCTGGTTCAGCGAGGAAGAAGGCCAGCCGGGGGCGCCAAGTCTGGCCGTGCTGTCGCACGGGCTCTGGCTGCGCCGATACGGCGGCGACCCGGGCATCGTCGGACGGTCGGTGATTCTGGCTGGCGTGCCCGCACGGGTTATCGGCGTAATGCCGGCATCGTTTGCGTTTCCCGATCCACGCGTCGAGATCTGGCTGGCTGAGCCAATCGCGCGGTCGATGGGATTTGGCATCTGGCTCTACTACGGCGTGGCGCGGCTGCGAGCGGGCGTGACGGTTGCGGACGCGCGCGCGGAACTGAACACGCTGATTGCCGATGTCCCGCGCGCGTTTCCGGGAGATCCAATCGCCCTGGGAAACTCCGAACAAATCAAGCTGTTTTCAAACGTGAGGACCCTGAAGGAGGCGACGGTCGGGAACGTCGCGCGCGGTCTGTGGATTCTGCTGGCCTCCGTGGGGCTCGTCCTGCTCGTCGCGTGCGCCAACGTCGCCAATCTGTTCCTCGTTCGTTCGGAAGCCCGCCAGCGGGAAATAGCCGTGCGCCGTGCGCTCGGCGCGGGCCGTCTCGCCATCGCAGGTTATTTCCTCGCTGAGAGCGCGTGGCTCTCACTCGCGGGCGGCATGATTGGGCTGGCGCTCGCGTGGGTGGCTGTGCGTGTGCTCGTCGCCAGCGGACCCGCTTCGCTCCCACGCCTCGGCGAGGTGCGCCTCGACGGAATCGCGGTGGCATACACGTGCCTCCTCAGCCTCTTCGCGGCCTTGGCGTGTGGCGCCCTCCCGCTGTGGCGCGGCACGCCGCTCGCCGCCTCGCTGCATGAACACGGCCGCACCAATACAGCGAGTCGAAGTCGTCACCGCACCCGACAACTTCTGATGGGCGGTCAGGTCGCGCTGGCACTCATCCTTCTTGTCGCTTCCGGTCTGATGGTTCGAAGTTTCCAGAAGCTGCGCGCGGTGGATCCCGGCTTCGACGCCACATCAGCGCTCACGTTCAGCATCGGACTGCCCAATCGCGGGTATTCCACGCGAGCGGAAGCGGTCATGGCCCATCACGCGATTCTGGAGCAATTGTCTGTATTGCCGGGTGTGAGCGCCGTCTCGGCGTCCGCGTGTTTGCCCCTCGTGCGCGAAGGGTGCATGGGCAACACCGTGCGCGTCATGGGTCGGGTCATTCCTCCTGGGACCGTGCCGCCATTTGTCGTGTTCAACGCGGTGGCCGGCGGATACTTCGAAACGCTGGGCATTCGGCGCATTCGCGGTCGCATGCTTGATCGCGGAGATATCGATCGGCGTGAGCCGGTTGTCGTCGTCGACGAAGCATTTGCACAGAGAATGTTTCCAAATCAGGATCCAATCGGCGAGCGTGTGGCTCTCGAGCCGCCCACCAACACGACCTGGGGAGACGCCAGACATCGCATGGCTCACCATCGTGGGCGTTGTGTCGAAGACCCCCAGTCGCGTGCTCACGGAGTCTGATCCGGTTGCGCCAACTCTACATGCCGATGTCCATCGCGGGTGGACCAGAGTTCCCGATCTCCTCGCTGGTTGGTCCAGACATTTCGGTGATGAGTTACGTCGTACGCTCCAACACGTCGCTTGCCGCCTTGGTGCCTTCCGTGCGTCGCGCCATCGATTCGGTTGATCCCAAACTGGCCATGGCTCAGGTGCGCACGTTGGAAACTATTCTCGATAGCGCCTCGGCGCAGATGGCGTTCACGATGGTTCTGATTGCGATCGCCGCTGGCGTCGCCCTGATCCTTGGCGTGATCGGGATCTACGGCGTCATGTCCTACATCGTCACGCTGCGCACCGGTGAAATCGGCGTGCGCGCTCGCCCTCGGCGCCGAACCTGCCACGGTCGCCCGGATGATCGTGCGGCAGGGCAGTGTGGTGGCCGCCGGCGGTGTCGCCGTGGGCCTCACGACCGCGGCTGCGGGCAGCTCGCGTCATCGAGTCGCTGCTCTACGGCGTGAGCCCCAGAGATCCGGGCGTGCTTGCCGCTACGACGTGTCTGCTGCTGGGCGTGGCGCTTGCGGCGTGCTGGCTGCCCGCGCGGCGCGCGGCGAAACTCAGCCCGTTTGGAAGCGCTTCGGGCAGATTAGGGTCATGACTGATCATTTCTAGTCCATTTGGTGAATTGGTATTTGGTGAATTGGTGAATTGACCTACGATTCCCGGCTTAGAAGGGCAGTGGTCCTCGGACCTCGGATGACGACGAGCTTCCTTGGTCGCACCCAAAAACGATTGCCGTGCGTCTAATGAACGAGCGAGGGCCGGGTCGAGGCCACGCAGCTATGTGCCGTGGGATGTCGTCTTCGACCGCTGTCTTCACCACAGTCCGCGCGCGACGCACTGAAGGCAACGGTCCGCGGCAAGCGCGATGAGCGTCGAGGCACAGCCGCCATCTGTAGCCGTTGAGGGTCGCTATGCCGGAGAACACATTGATCAACCGTCTCCGCGCCGAGTTCCTGGAAATGCCGGGTCTGCGCCTGACCCGCGAACAAGCGCAACGTCTCTGTGGTGTCGAGCGGACGGTGTGCCAGATGGCGCTTGACGCGCTCGTTGACACGAAGTTCCTGTGCGTCAAACCAAACGGGGCCTATGCGCGGCTTACCGACGGTGCCGACCTGCCGTGCCCGCAGCCCACGAAGCAGACCTCGGAACCGAAACACGTTCTCTGAAAGCTTCGCGACCACGCGCCGACCCAGGCGCATTTGGAAAGGGAGAGACGGCTTTAGGCGGAATCCGCTGGACGCGGACGCGTCACGTTCAGTTCGTCGGTACGAGACGCTTCAGCTCTTCGGTCCAGTTGAGCACGACGTTGATGTGTCTGGGTGCCTCCTGGGCAGCTCCCTTGACCATCAGCAGGCGCTGGCCATCTGGCGTGACATCGTAGTTGGACCAGAACCCGTTGGTTCGGTTGTACGGTTTCTCGAAGAGCGAGCGAGGCTTGCCCACCGACACCGCAGGCGGTGGTGATGTCGATCACCATCATCGCGTTGCCCTTCCGATAGAACAGCTCTCCGGTCTTTCGTGCCCACATCGGCTCGTTGCCGCCGTCGGTTGAAAGCGTCACCTCCTCACCCGGGCCAGGGAAGGGGACGCATGTAGATCTCGGTGCGGCCCGACTTCGCGGACGCGTAGGCGATCCAACGGCCATCCGGCGAAAACGTCGCCCCGCCTTCGCCAAACGGTGTCTGCACGAACGGGCGCCACTGCGACGGATCTCCAACGGGGAGCACCCAGATGTCGTTGGCGGTCGTGGGGTCCACCGTGACGGAGGCCACGAACCGGCCGTCTGGCGACCAGGACAACGGATAGTTCGAACCACGGTTCGTCGGGATCACCTCGTCGGCTCCCGCGGCGCTGAACGTCTTGAAATACAGTTCGTATCGACCTTCTCGACCGGAGCTGTAGGCGAGTCGGCTTCCGTCCGGCGACCACAGGGGAAAGGTGCTGCGTCCGTCGAAGGTCAGGGGAGTTCGCGTTTCGCGGGTCAGGTCGAAGAGCCACACGTTTCCGAGAATCTGCCCCTGCCCGGCGCCGGCGCCGATCGCGACAGCCACGCGGCGACCGTCGGGAGCCAGCCTCGGTCTCGAGAAGTCGAGGCCGGCTGCGAACGTCGTCTGTTCCGCACCGGTACGATCGACCCAGACCAGGGCGCTCTGGCGTTCGGCGCGGTCGGCGGGGACGTACACCATCGTCCCCGACTGTGAGAACGCGAGTTGCGCCGCCCCGAGCTGGGTTTCCCGAATGCCCTGGAGAACAGCGGTCGGGTTGCCACGAACCTCGAGGCGGGTCGTGTCGAACGGCACCGCGAACAACGTGCCGCCTTCGACGTATACCAGATGCCCGGTCGGCAGATATTGAGCGACCGAGCCAGCAGCGTACGCCTGCGGCGCTGCTGGTCGGCCTCGAGCGACTGCACGAACACGTTGCTCCCTGCCACGTACACAAGGCTTTCCCACCCGGCAGAATGGCCGGGTTCACGTGCGAGACCTCGCCGTCCTGCAATGTGGTGACGGCCGTGGGGGCACCTCCCGCCGCCGGCACACGCCAGATACCAGTGGCCCTGTTGGGCTTGAAGAAGAGTGTGTCGTTCGATTCCCAGCTCAGGGAAAGGTTTCCTTCGGTGTCGGCTTCGAGCAGCGTCGCCGGCACGCCGCCGGTCACCGCGACCTTCTTGACCTTCCCTGCTGCGGCGAACGCGAGCCAATTCCCGTCGGGAGAGAACACGGGGCTTGGTCGCACCCTCCGTGCCCGGCATCGGCTTGCCCTCGAACTGATCCAGCTCGCGAAGATAGAGCTGTGGCTGGCCGGCTGGCGCCGCAACGTAGGCCAGGCGTCTCCCGTCGGGAGACAGCGTCACGACTCCTTCAGCGTCAGTCGGGAAGGGCCCCTCGGGCACCACGATCAACCGGGTCACGGCGGCGGTCGATCGGTTCGAAGGTCGCCTCGCCGCGAGGTACCAGCACGGCGCCTCCAGTCGCGATGGCTGTGACGCCAACAACCGCGATCCGATTGCAGGATCACCTTGCGTGGGCTCGCCTCAGACACAGGGGTTTGGGCCCGCAAGTCGTCGTCAAGCTCGAGCCGCGCGTCCGCGATGTCATGCAGGCGCCGCTTGGGATCTTTCTCGAGGGCGCGTCGCAGCAGGATCCGGACGCTCGCGGGCGTCGATGCTGGGAGCCTCGTCCAGTCGATTTCACGCTCGAGTATGGCGGCCAGCGTCTCCGTCACGGTCTGACCACTGAACGCGCGCCGGCCCGTCAGCATCTCGTAGAGCACACACCCGAACGCCCAGACGTCGCTGCGCTTGTCGACGGGTTTCCCTTTCGCCTGCTCCGGAGTCATGTAGGCGGCCGTGCCGAGAATCATACCCCGGCCTGCGTCATCGCCGGCGTCGTGATCGTCGGCGACATCGACAGACTGCGGCTGACGAGCCGGCTGCGGGCTCGCCATCGCCTTCGCCAGGCCGAAGTCGAGCACCTTCACGGTGCCGTCCGCGCGCACCTTGATGTTCGCGGGCTTGAGATCGCGGTGGATGATCCCCTGCTCGTGCGCCGCTTCGAGCGCCTCGGCGATCTGCTTCGCGATCGGCAAGCGCTTCGTCGAGCGGGATCGCGCCCTGCGCGATGCGGTCGGCGAGCGTCGGCCCCTCGACCAGCTCCATCACGAGCGCCGTCGTGCCGCCGTCTGATCTCTCCAGGCCGTAGATCTGCGCGATGTTCGGATGGTTGAGCGCGGCGAGCGACTTCCGCTTCGCGTTGAAACCGCGCGAGTCGATCCGCATCGTCCAGCCACCGACGCGGGCAGGACCTTGATCGCGACGTCGCGCTTCAGGTTGGTGTCGGTGGCCTCGATAGACCTCGCCCATGCCGCCCACGCCGATCTGGGCGGTGACTTCATACGGGCCGAGGCGGGTGCCGGGGGTCAGGGCCAATTCGTGTGGATTATACGGGAGGCTCGAACTTCGGCGCGCTCGGATGGTCTGCCAGCCGTTCGGCCAGTATAATCACGGTTCTCAAACGTTGAGTCCTGGACCCAAGCCACGCGAACAGTCCGATGATGCCGATGGCGGGCGCGCCGGACCGCTTGAATCCGCAGGCTTGAACCTTGAACAAGTTCAACTGCGCAGGAAGAACGCTGGTCTGAACGTTCTGTCACCTCCGCCTCGCCTGCCTTTGTGGCGGCGCCTTTTATCTCAGCTGGTGCATTTCTTCGCGGTCATGCTCTGGATTGCCGGCGGGTTGGCGATTCTGGCCGGCATGCCACAGCTCGGATTCGCCATTTTCATCGTCATTCTGCTCAACGGTCTGTTCGCGTTCTTCCAGGAATACCGCGCCGAGAAGGCCGGCGATCGACTTCGCGACTTACTCCCGCGGCGCGTCACCGTGATCCGTGACGGAAGTCGCCAGAGCATCGACGCCGTCGAACTCGTACCCGACGATGTGGTGGTTCTCAATGCAGGAGACCGCGTCTCGGCGGATATGCGCTTGAGCCACGCACACGGCCTCCTTATCGATGCCTCCACGCTCACCGGAGAAAGTGTCCCGACAACTCCACAATCCGGAGAAGACGTGTTTGCAGGCACATTCGCCGTCGAGGGCGAGGCTATCGGAGTCGTCACGGCGACCGGCCGTTCAACCCGCCTCGCCCAGATCGCGCGACTGTCGACAGCGCGACGGCGCCCACAGAGCCCACTTGCCATCGAGTTGAGCCGCGTGGTGCGGATCGTCGCAGTCATCGCGTTGGCCGTTGGTTTCCTGTTCTTGATCGTGGCGTTACTCGTGGGGATTCGCCTTACCGACGGGTTTCTCTTCGCGCTCGGAGTGACCGTGGCCCTGGTTCCCGAAGGGCTGCTTCCCACGGTCAGCCTCTCGCTCGCGATCGGCGCGCAGAGGATGGCCGCGCGCGGCGCGCTGGTACGGCGCCTGGAATCGGTCGAGACGCTGGGCTCGACGACCTTCATTTGTACCGACAAAACTGGAACACTCACCCGGAACGAAATGTCCGTGGTCGAAGTCTGGACCGCAAAGGGGGGCGCATCCATCGAGGGAACGGGTTATGAGCCATCAGGCATCGTTCGTGCGGAGCCGGACCTGCTGCCCTTGCTCAAGGAGCTGGCCTGGGCAGCGGCGCTGCGCGCGAATGGCCGTGCCGTGTTACGCGAGGGACGCTGGGTTGCGCAGGGTAATCCGCTGGAAGTCGCACTCGATGTCTTCGCTCGCCGTCTCAACATCGACGTTCGCAAGGAGGAAGCAGCCGCTTGGCCCACTACGCGTCAATTTCCGTTTGACCCACGGCGTCGGCGAATGTCCGTGATCGTCGGAAATCGTGCGATCGTCAAAGGCGCACCGGAGGCGATTTTCGAGCGCTGCTTGAGCTTCGGCGACGCGGAGGCAGCGGTTTCACGAATGGCCGCGCGGGGCCTTCGAGTGGTGGCGATTGCTGTTCGTGATTTTAGTGGCAAGGAGGTCCCCACATCACCCGACGCCACCGAGGTCGATCTGACGTTGCTTGGACTGGTTGGCATTGAAGACCCGCCGAGAGCGGGCGTTGCGGATTCCCTTGCTGCGTGCCGACGCGCGGGAATCTCGGTGGCCATGGTGACTGGAGATCATCCGGAAACCGCGCGCGCCATCGGCCGTGAAGTGGGATTGTGGACGTCCGACGCCCTGCTGATCGAAGGGAAGGACCTCCCCAAGGATGACGAGATTCTGGGCGCGCTGATGGATCGCGACGGCATCATCGTCAGCCGCGTCTCGCCTGAGGAAAAATTGCGGATCGCCCGCGCCCTGGGGAAGCGCGGGCATGTCGTGGCGATGACAGGAGACGGGGTCAATGATGCGCCGGCGCTTCACGAAGCCGCGATCGGGGTCGCGATGGGTCTTTCGGGAACGGATGTCGCGCGCGAGGCCGCCGATCTCGTGTTGCTGGACGACAACTTCGCCACCATCGTGGCAGCCATCGAGCAGGGGCGAACGACGTTTGCCAATACACGGCGATTTCTCACGTATCACCTGACGGACAACGTGGCCGAACTCGCGCCGTTCGTCGTCTGGGCGCTGTCCGGTGGACGCTTTCCTTTAGCGCTCGGCGTTCTGCAAGTGCTGTGCTTGGACATTGGAACCGACATCCTCCCCGCGGTGGCATTGGGAGCCGAACCGTCGAGTCCAAGAGCGCTCGACAAGCCTCCACTCGGCCGCCACCTCGTGGACCGATTCCTCCTGTTCAGAGCTCTGGTCATCCTCGGGCTCACCGAAGCCATCGTCGAAATGGTCACGTTCTTGACGGTGCTCTCCTCCAACGGATGGAGACCGGGAGCGCCCTTTCCGTCGGGGGCGCCATTGTTGGCCGCATCGGGCGCGGCGTTCACCGCCGTAGTGGCTGGCCAAATGGCAAACGCGTTCGCGTGCCGCAGCGCGAGTCTCCGGCCGGGACAACTGGGCTGGTTTTCGAATCGATACCTGGTGCTCGCGGTCGTCTGCGAAGTCGCAATGCTCGGTGGCTTTCTCTATCTTGCGCCCATCGCGAACGTATTGGGGCAGGCACCTCCGAACGAGGTCGGCTATCTGATGGCTCTGCTCGCGATTCCGGCCGTGCTGGTGACGGATGCCTTATATAAGCGACATAAGAAGAGACGAAAAGCGATGGCCTGAAGTCAGCGAACGTGTGGATTATGCGCGGCCGCCGTCACTGGTTCTCAAGGATCAGATGGCCGACCGCGGTGTTGCTTGCCGCCACATGATAGAAGCGGTGCGCGACTCTGGGCGGCTTTTCGCTCATCGCGCCGCGCGCAACAAGCCACATCACGAGTTCGATGCCCTCGCTGCCCGCTTCGCGCACATATTCGACGTGGGGCATCTTCGCCACTTCAGCCGGGTCTTCGATCAGCCGGTCGAGGAAGCGGTTGTCCCATTCCCGGTTGATCAGCCCGGCGCGTGCCCCTTGCAACTGGTGGCTCATGCCGCCGGTGCCCCAGACCTGCACGTTCAAGGGTTGGTCATAGCTCTCCACTGCTTTGCGAATGGCGTGGCCAAGGTTGAAGCAGCGCTGACCCGACGGCGGCGGGTACAGGACGACGTTTACCGGGAAGGGGATGACCCGGCAGGGCCAGGAGTCGGGCCGGCCGAACATCAGTGACAACGGCACCGTGAAGCCGTGGTCCACGTCCATCTTGTTGACAACAGCGAGATCGAAATCGTCCTGAATCACAGACTGCGCGATATGCGCGGCGAGTTCGGGGTGACCGATCGCCTTGGGCACCGGCCGCGGGCCCCAGCCTTCATCCGCGACTTGGAATTCGGCGGCAGTGCCTATGGCAAAGGTTGGGATCAGTTCGAGGCTGAACGCCGTGGCGTGGTCGTTGTAGACGAGGAAGATCACGTCTGGGGTGTGGTCCTTCATCCACTGCTTGGAGAACTCATAGCCGCAGAACACCTTTTGCCAGTAAGGTTCGTGGTCCCTGCCCGTGTCCAGCGCGGCACCGATCGCCGGGATATGGGTGGTATAAACGGAGGCTGTAATCCTGGCCATGGTCAACCTTTCAATTTCCGCCCCGCCACGCCCTGGGGCTGACGGTGTGCCTGCGCATCGCCGTCTTCACCAATGAAGCGGTTACCTTCGATCGAGCGGCCGCCGTTGAGCATCATGTTGCGGTACTCTTCCTCGGTCATTCCCGTCATGCTACCGGCCATCTGCTGGTAGGTTTTGCCATCGGTCGCGCCTATTCGAGCCAGAAAATAAATGTTGCCGCCGAGGCGCATGCACCAGTTCAGGTCGCGCGCAAGCACGGCCTGCTTCTGCTCCTCGGTCATTGGCCATTCATCGAGGTAAGCGCGTTCATTTGCCCTGAAGCGTTCCCTGTTCACGGATTTCATCAGACTCACGCAAAATTGGTTGAGCCAGTAGCCTTTACGTGACTGCTCGGCGTCAAAGATCGTCGTGCCCGGAATGTCGAGGTACGGTTTGTCCAAAGACATGATCAGTTCTCCTCGGGCAGTATAGCCGCATTGGATTTTCGACCAGCAGACCCGAGCGCCGGATGCAAGCGTGTCAGGGCGGAGGTAGAATGCCGCCCGGGCCGATCTTCACACGCATGACTTCAGACGCGCCTGAACTGCCTGTAGGTATCCTTCGGACCGACCTCGAGGGCCGCTGTTTCTACATCAGCGAACGCGTCACCGACCTGACCGGTCTCACCGCCGAATCGGCCATGCAGTCCGGATGGGAACAGTGCGTCCACCCCGACGACCGCGAGGCGGTCTTGCGTCAAGTCTCGTCGGCGCTCCACGCGAGGAAACCGGGGCAGGCCGAGTTCCGCTGCGTGCTTCCGGACGGCCGCATCCGCTGGCTCCTCAGCCAAGGGACGCCGGAGCACGATCTCCAGGGACACGTCGTCGGCTTCGTCTGGACGCTCACCGACACCACTCACACCCAGGAGGCGCTGCGCGCGAGCGAGGAGCGCTTCAAGCTTGCCACAAAGAGCGCTGGTGTCGGCGTGCTCGACTATGACGTGACGGCGGATCAGTCACTCTGGTCGCCCGAAGCCTGCTCGCTCCTGGGAGTTCCCGAGGGACGACTCGCGACGCTGGCCGAGGCCTTGGACTTCTGCCATCCGGACGATCGGGCTCGCGTCGAAGGCGCCATGGCGGCGGCTCTCGATCCGCGTGGATCGGGCGCGTTTGCAGAAGAGTTCCGGATCCGTCGTGCGGATACGGGCGAGGTGCGGTGGCTCGCGAGCACGTGCCAGACGTTCTTCGAGGGTGCCGCGGACGGCCGGCGCCCCGTGCGCTTCACGGGCATCGCGACAGATATCACCGAGCGCAAGGCCCGCGAAACGCAGGAGCAGCTCTTGAGCGAACTCCTGCTGCGGAGCGAAGAGCGACAGGCATTCCTCCTCAGGCTCTCCGATGCGCTGCGGCCGTTGAGCAATCCGCTCGACGTGCAGGAAGTCGCCTCGCAGCTCCTGGGGGAACACCTGGGCGTGAACCGTGTCGGCTACGCGGAAATCGAAGACCGCGAGTACGTCATTCGGCGTGAATACGCACGCGGTGTCGCACCGCTTGTCGGCAGGGCCGGTGGGGGGCTTTGGGGCGGCGCTGCGCGATGCGTACCGGCGCGGCGAGACTGTGGTGGTGAACGACGTTCATACGGATCCGAGGTTCACGGAATCCGAGCGGGTCGCCATGCAGGCGAGACAGATCGCGGCGTTTGTCGGAGTGATGCTGCTGAAAGGCGGGCGGCTGGTGGCCGCCTTCGGTGCCAACAACGCGACACCACGCTCGTGGGCGCCGATGGAGATCGCGCTGATCCACGACGTCGCCGAACGGACCTGGGACGCGGTCGAGCGCGCCCGCGCCGAGGCTGCGCTGCGGGAGCGCGAACAGCGGCTGCGTCTGGCGCTCGATGCGTCTGCAGGCGGCTCCTGGACGTGGGACGCCAGCACCAATCACGTCGATTGGGATGATGGCTTTCGTGCGCGATACGGCTTCTCGCCCGAAGAACCGCCGACGCTTCGACGCGTGGCTGTCCCGCGTGCACGAGGACGACCGCCCGCAGGTGCTCGCCCACCTCGACGAGATCTCGGCGTACGGACGAAGGATGCGTGGGACAACACGTTTCGCATCGTGCGGCCCGACGGGACCGTGTCGTGGATACAGAGTCTGGGACGCGCCGAGCGCGACTGCCGACGGACAGGTCACGCGGCTCACCGGGCTCGACCTCGACGTCACCGAGCGCCGGCGGGCCGAGGAGGCGCTCCAGGCGCGCCGTGACGAGGAGCGCGATCGGGAACTGCGGCTGCTGCTGGAGACCGCCACGCAGGGCATTGTCTCGGTGGATGCGCAGGGGACGATCGTGACGGCGAATCGCGCCCTCGAAGCGATGTTCGGCTGGGCGCCGGGGGAGCTGATCGGCCAGTCCATCGAGCGGCTGGTGCCGCCGTCAGTTCGTGACGCGCACGTGCAGCATCGGACCGGGTACTTCGCCGCACCGGGTCCCAGGCCGATGGGCGTCAACGTCGAGCTCTTCGGTCAACGGAAAGACGGGTCGACGTTTCCGCTCGAAGTCAGCCTGAATCACGTTGCCACCGCCGGCGGCGGACACGCCATCGCCTTCGTGACGGACATCACCGAACGCAAGCGGGCGGAGGCGGCCCTTCAGGAGCGAACGGTCGAATTGGAACACCGGACGGCTCAACTGAGCCGGCTGGCGTCCGACCTGACGCTCGCCGAGCAGCACGCGCGCGAACAGCTCGCCAAGACGCTCCACGACGGTCTCCAGCAGTTGCTCGTCAGCGCGGCGCTGAACCTCGATCGACACGTGACGCGGGAAGCGCAGCGAGGGGCCGGTCCGGACGAACTGCTCGTGCGGGCGAAAGGTCACCTCGACGAGGCGATCGCTGCCGCACGATCGCTGAGCCTGGAGCTGTTTCCTCCCGCGCTGCACGGTTCGGGATTGCCCGCAGCTTTGACCTGGCTGGCAGAGCGGACACGAAACCAGTACGGTCTTGTGGTCCAGGTGTCCGCTGACCCGCTCGCCAACTCCGACCGGAAGGACGTCCGCACGCTGTTGTTCGAGTCGGTGCGAGAGCTCTTGTTCAACGCGGTCAAGCACGCCCAGGTCGATCGGGTCACGATCGATCTGTCACTCGATCAGGATGACGCGCTCTGCATCACCGTGGCGGACCGGGGGATCGGGTTCGACCCGGCGGGGCTCGTCGAACGAGAGAAGGCCGGCCAGGCCGGATGGGGTCTGTTCAGCATCCGCGAACGGCTGACGCTGCTCGGTGGCCGGTTCGACATCGAGAGCGCCCCCGGGCAGGGAACACGGTTCCGCCTGGTCGCGCCCCGAGGCGAGGCGCAGGGCGGGGTCGACGCACAACGCCGGCTGAGCCGCGTCGCGACCGGACCGGCGCTTCACGGCGCCGCCGGCTTCGCGTCGGCGCGGGCGCTCAGGATTCTGATCGTCGACGATCACGCCGAGGTGCGCAGAGTGTTCCGCGAGCTGTTGCAGGAGCGGCCCGAGCTTCACGTCGTGGGCGAAGCCGGCGACGGACTCGAGGCGATTGCCGAAGCGCACGCACTCCGGCCCGATGTCATCCTGATGGATGTCTCGATGCCCGGGATGGACGGCGTCGAGGCCACGCGCCGCATACGCGCCGAGCTCCCGTTCATCCAGATTCTCGGGCTCTCGACGCACGTGAAAACCGGAGGACCTCCACCCGATCGAGCTGGCCGGGGCCGCGGGCTTTTTCACCAAAGGCGTCGATACGCAGCGCCTGATCGACCACCTGATGGCCGTCCACGCCACGATCACCCTCGGATTGCCCGATCAGCCGGCTTAGATTAGAGCGCGCGCGGTTTCGGCGGCGGCTTCCTCTGATATATTTCCCCGATTCATTTCGCTGGGAGGGCAGCTATGGTCAGGCGTTTGGTCTGGGCGGCGGGAATTCTGGCGACGGTCGTCGTGCTTGCGCTCGCTGGCCTCACCGCGTACGTCGCGCGGACGTGGGATCGGACGTACGACGCGCCGCTGCCTGAAGTCCGCATCAGCTCGGACCCGGCCGTCCTGGCGCGAGGCGAGTACATCGTTTACGGTCCGGCGCACTGCGTCGAATGCCACAGCGGATCGTTCGACGCGCTGGAGAAGCTCAGTGAGGGCGTGCAAGTCCCGCTGAGCGGAGGACTCAGACTTGCGCTGGGCCCGCTCGGCGCCGTGTACTCGAAGAACCTCACGCCCGACACGGAGACGGGGATCGGCCGTTATTCCGACGCGCAAATCGCCCGGATGATGCGCTGGGCCGTGCGGCCCGACGGCCGCGCGACCGTCGAGCCGATGATGCCATTCGGCAACATGAGCGAGGACGATCTCGTCGCGGTCATATCGTATCTGCGTGCGCAGCCGCCCGTGAGGAACGCAGTGCCGGCGAACGAGTGGACACTGATGGGCAAGGTGGTCAAGAGCTTTGTCAGCATCGCGAAGCCGCGCAGATCGATCAACCCGCCGCAGACCGCGCCGCCCCAGGGGATGACGAAGGAGCGGGGCGAATATCTCGCCCGTTATGTGGCGGACTGCGCGGGCTGCCATACGCCACGCGATCCGAACACCTACACCGCGACCGGTCCCGATTTCTCCGGCGGGTTCGAGATGGATCCGATGCCGCTCCCCGGCGCCGATCCAACCGTCTGGTTTAGAACCCCGAACATCACGCCGAAGGTCGGCAGCGCGCTCATGAAGTTCCCTGACCGCGAGACGTTCATCGCGCGCTTTCAGAGGGGCGGGCGCCACTACGCCGGTTCCCCAATGCCGTGGGAAGCGTTCGCGCGCATGACGACGGAAGACATCGGGGCGCTCTACGAGTATCTGCACAGCCTGGAGCCGCACGACGGACCGACCGGCGAGCCGACGTTCAAGAAGGCGGACTGACGGGACGTGTAGCGGTACCTCGAGCCCGAATCTGAGAAGCTCGGTGGAATCCCAAGACGAACATCTTCTCGGGTTCACGGCGCGTGGCGTCCCTTGGCAAGAACGATCGAGCGGCCAACCGGCCTTCATACCGTGCACGTGGCTTCGCCGTCATGGGAGGGACAACGTTCAATGAATCCGAACAAGGCATTGTGGGAAAAGGGTGACTTCACGCGCATCGCGGCGAGCATGCGCGAGAGCGGCGAGGCGCTCGTCGCCGGACTCGGCATCACCGCCGGATTGAAGGTGCTGGACCTGGGCTGCGGCGACGGGACGACGGCCCTGCCGGCGGCCAGGCTGGGCGCTGACGTCCTCGGCGTCGACATCGCGAGCAATCTGGTCGAAGCCGGGAACAGGCGCGCGCAGGCAGAAGGCCTGAAGAACTGCCGGTTCCAGGAAGGCGATGCCACAAACCTGAGCGACCTCGCCGATCGGAGCTTCGACCTCGTGGTCAGCATCTTTGGAGCCATGTTTGCGCCCAAGCCGTTCGACGTGGCCAAGGAGATGGTGCGTGTGACCCGACCCGGCGGCCGGATCGTGATGGGGAACTGGATTCCCGGCGATCCGACGCTCGTTGCGCAGATCCTGAAAATCAGCTCCGCCTACTCGCCGCCACCTCCCGAAGGCTTCGTCAGCCCGATGACATGGGGGATCGAGAGCAACGTGATCGAGCGATTTGTGGCAGCGGGGGTTCCAGCCGAGAAGATCTCATTCTCCAGAGAGACCTATACCTTCCGGTCTCCGGACTCACCGTCCGCGTTTGTCGCGGACTTCAAAAACTACTACGGCCCCACGATGAACGCGTTTGCCGCCGCAGAACAGAACGGCAAAGCCGCGGAGCTCCAGGCGGAGCTCGAGGCGCTCTTCGAGCGCCAGAACAAGAGCGAGGTCAAAGGCGCCACGTCGATTCCTGCGACCTTCCTGCGCGTCACCGTCGCGCGTTGAGCCGCGGCGACCTTCTAAACTCCTCGGCTGAGCGCTCGCCGTGCGGGCACCGACTGTCAGCATTTCGTGATCTCTGGCCGCGGAGGAGACCAACCCACGAAGATTGGACGCGACAATTCGAACGCACGTGCGGCTGGCCCGAATCATGCTCCGGTAAAAAAGTGACTGGGATGTGGTGCGTCGCGACCGTGACTCAGCATCCCGTCAAGAACCGGAGGAGCCGATGCAATCCACAATCAGGAAGGTCATAAGAGACGCAAGGACGTGGGCAACCTTGCTGGCTCTGGCGACGACAGCGGGAGCGGTGGGCATGTCAGCCACGCGTACCTCTGAAGCAAATGCGCAGACGCCGACAACGGGAACGGCGGACGAATCAGCCACGCGTACCGCTGAAGCCAATGCCAAAAGCCGGCTCAAGGCGTTTGTCCGACTACATGGCTGCGCAAAAAGCCTTTTCATTCGACTACGACACGTATCTCGAGGTCGTCACCAAGCAGAATCAGAAGCTCGGCCTGGCCAGTTCCGGCACAATGACGGTGAACCGTCCCGACAAGATACGCGCAACCCGCATGGGCGGATTCGCGGACGTCGAGTTCGTCTTTCGATGGGAAGACGGTGACGATGTTCGGCAAGAATGCCAACGCGTACGCTCAAGCCGAAGCGCCAGGCACGATCGATCAATTGGTCGACGTGTTACGGGACAAATATCATCGGCCCGTGCCTGGGGCGGATCTGCTGATGTCGAATGTTTACGATCAGCTCATGCCCGAGGTCGCGGATGTCAAGGACCTGGGAAGTGGCGTGATCGGCGGCGTCGAATGCGATCATCTGGCCTTTCGAACGAAGGAAGTCGACTGGCAGATCTGGATTGCTCAGGGGAGTCGTCCCTATCCCTGCCGCTACGTCATCACCAGCACGCAGGTGAACAGCGCGCCGCAGTACACCATCGACGTCAGGGCATGGAAAACGAGCGCGGGGGTCGCGCCTAATCTTTTCACATTCAAGGTTCCTGCAGGCGCCAGGAAGCTCAACCCGGGAGAGCTCCGCGACTTCGACGAGTTGCCGGGCATTTTTGCAATCAAGAAAGCCATTGGAGATTGATGACCATGGTCAAACGCATTCGAATTCTCTTGCTTGCCGCAATCCTCGGCACCTTGTGCCTCGAACTGAGCGAGCGATTCGTGCCTCCGGGCGCGAACGTTTTCGTGTCTACTGTCGAGGCCGTCGTTGGTCGCCCCCTGACACCGGTGAGCGTCTCAGGTGTTGCGCGCAGGACATCCCGACGCTGCGCATCGGGTGTGTACGACTGCTGAATCTGGAAGAGATTCGCAGGGCTCGACCCTTCGAGTAGCCGTATCGCGATGGCTTTCATGGCCGTCCGTAGACGACGAAGGAGCCAAAGGATCGACGCGGCTGGTAGCCAGCGGCCGTCAGGACGGCCAGGAAGTCGTCGGCAGAGGCCCATTGCGGCGGAGGCGCGTTGATCCACACCACGGCAGCGGGTTCACGCGCCCCCACCGCCGCGACCACGGCCTGATACGCATCTGGGGTGTGTCGGTATTCGTAGTAGTAGAAATGCGGCACGGCCGCTCGGCGATGGGCAGAGGCATAGAGGCTCGGCCCCAACAGCATGACTTGAATCGTGTCCGTGGGGCGCGTCGTGGCCTGCACGTAGGCGGCGATCTCGTCCTGTTGCACCAGGATCGGCGCGTGAAAGACCGCCCAGGAGACCGCCTTGGGGTCCGCGACGTAGAGCGGCAGATCGCTCGCCACAAAGCAGCCGCCCATGACGGTGAGCGCCACGGCGACCGGGAGGCGCTGTCTTTTCAGGTTCGCGAACGCCGGCGCAGTCAGCCACGCCAACGCGGGAATGATCTGAACGAAATAGTGGGGCCACCATTCGCGGCCCATCCGCATGCCGATCAGGCTCGTGACGATCCAGAGCCCGCCGAACACGCGCACGGGCTTCGCACTTGAAACCCATCCCACCAGCGCCAATACCGCCAAGCCCAGCCAGGCGGGTGCGGTCTGCTGCAGGGTGGACATCAACCGATCCTGCAGCGGCCCGTCGACGAGGCTGGCGAGCTTCATCTGCTGCGCCGCGATGAAGCCCGGCCAGTCAATCGTCCACACGTAGCCGACCGCGACGACGCCGACGAGCGCATAGCCCAGGACCAGCAAACCCGCTGCGCGACGCCCCGCACGCTGCCAGAGCAGCCAGCCCGCGGCAAGCAGGAAGGCCGACACCCCGATCGGTTTGATGACGGTCGCCAAACCGGCGAGCAGCCCCGCGCTGAACCAGCGTTCCTTCCACGTCAGGTGCGCGGCGAGGACGAGCGGCAAAACGGCGAAGAGTTCTGCCTGCGCGAGGAACCCTTCTATGTAGGGGTTCGTACTGACGACGGCAAAGAGGAGCACGGCGCCGGCCGCCGCCCAGATCGAGTTGGTGATCTCTCGGGCGAAGCGGAACAGGGCCAAGGAGGTCAGCGCATTCCAGATCGCCGCACCGAGGCGAAGTGCGGGCACGCTGTCGCCCAGCAATCCAAGCATCGCTTGATAGATCAGGAAAACGCCGGGCGGCCGATCGAACGGAATGTCCCGGTAGAGGCGATAGTCCGAGGTCCAGTAGCGGGCGACGTAGAGATACCCGCCTTCATCGGAGTCGATGGGCACGTGCAGGAAGGGCAAGCGGATGAGGATCGCCACGGCCATCAGGGCGGCTGGCACACCAGCCAAACGCCAAAACGACGATGGAGGATGACGGAACGCATTGGACACTTGACGTGGACGATTCTAGCGTGAGTCCGCTGGGCCGTGCGTAGCCTTCCGGCGCGCCGTCCGACTCCTTTCCACGAAGTCGTTGTAGGATCCTCACATGCGGCGGACGCGGGCATCGGCTCGATGGATGCGGTTCGCACTGGCCTTTGGGCTGGCGCTGGGTCTGGCCGTCATGAGCGGCGCGGCGCAGCAGGTCACCATCCTGAGAAACGGACGGAACCTCCAGATACCGATCAACCACGGACTTCCCGACAAGCAGTTCGGCTTCACGTTCTGTCGCCTGCGGTACGAGAACATCCGCAGAGCGAGGAAGTCCGGCTGGGGCGACGACTATCCTCAAGCGGACTACAACTTCATGGTGCGTCTCGCCGAGCTGACCACAACGACGATCAGCCGGTGGAACGATGGCTACCCCGGCTTTGCGAACGTTACCGCCATGGATCCCAATCTCTTCCGGTGTCCGTACCTGCGCATGCAGAATGCGGCCAACTACGACTTCACGCCTGAAGAGAGCGCCCGCATGCACGACTACCTGCTGAAGGGCGGCTTTCTCTGGATCGACGACAACTGGGATCCGGACTTCGAGTACATCCGGCCGAATCTCATGCGAATCCTGCCCGGCGCAAAGATTGTCGACCTGCCGGTCGAGCACCCGATGTTCTCGATTCTCTACCGCGTCAACCCGCTCCCGCAGATCCCGGCGCTCGGCTCGTGGCAGCGTAACCGTCAGGATTCTGAGATCGGGCCTTCAACCGTGCACTACTACGGTGTGTTCGACGACCACGACAGGCTGGCTGTGCTCGTCAGCATGAACTCGGACGTTTCAGACAGCTGGGAGCGGGAAGGCGACAACCGGGACTACTTCGAGACCTATGCGGGGAAGGGCTATGCGCTGGGTGTGGACGTGGCCGTCTGGGCCATGACCCACTAGAGCGGTTTTCAGTTGCGTGTAGATGTCAGTCTTCGTCCCTCGGCCTTCGTCCTTGGTCCTTGGTCCGGGCTTGGTCCTTTGTCCTTGGTGCGCACCCAGAACCAGGAACAAAGGACGGACCAGGAACCAGGGACTGAGGACTGGTACTACACCAAACCGAAAATGGCAGTAAGGCCGTCGGATTCCGCGGTGCGAATCCGATTCATTTGAGGCCGAGAAAGCGGGCCGGATTGGTCTTGGTCATCATGTCGATCTCCGCCTGGCTGAAGCCCTCTTTTGCGAGGACAGCGAGAGCGATTTGAAAGGCATCGGCGTGGGTCACCCTGCCGGGCTGGCCGAGATCTGAGCTCACCACGACGTTTGCCGGACCGAGCGCTCGAATGTCCGCAATCTTCTGCGGCCCGTAGTCCATGACTGGATTCTCGGCATTGACGACCTTGGGTCCGCCACCCGTGAAGCCATCCCCACTCAGCACGATCTCGATCAGCGCGCCCAAACGGACGGCCTCCTTCATCTGCGCCATCGACATCACGAGCCCCCCGTGGTTCGGGTGCTGCACGTAGATCTTGTTGACGCCTGCAGCCTTTGCCGCCCGGATCAGCAGCATCACTTCCGCCGGACTGATGTGTCCGGTGGACAAGCCGAGGTCATGCTTTGCCATGACCTTCAGGACTTCCAGCACTTCCGGCAGCAGTTGTCCGTTGCGCGAGACCAGGACCCTGTTGGGCTGACCCTCATTGCGGTATTCCGCGTCGACGGTCGGCATATACACAACATTACCCCGGCCACCTTTCGTCAAAGCCATCGCTTCCACCGCCGCCGGATTGATGCCGCCCACCGCCCGGTTCAGGACGATGCCGCCGAAGAGCTTCGATGCCCGGGACCATCTGAGACACCAGGTAGGCCCAGGAAGCGGTCTCCGTAGTGTGTTCCTTGAACACCATTCCCCGCATGCCGTAAATGCGGGCGATCTGGGCGGCTTGGATAGCGTCGACTGAGCGCTGGAAATTCAACGCCGCCGTCTCCGGCGCCACGTGCGCGTGAATGTCGATGACACCCGCGAGGCTCGGTGCGTCATTGACCTGTGCGATTGCCGCGCCGGGTAAGCCGAACAGCGACGCCAGAACACCCGATAGCATCCATATTCGCAATCTCATGGTTCGCTCCTTGTATTGTCAAGACGAGATCGGCACCCATGGTGCAGTATGCCGACCGATGGGGCGGCGGACAAGTCGCGTGTTAGCGGCTGGTAACTGCCGACCGCCGACCGCCGACTGCCGACTGCCGACTGACTGACTGACGACTTTGCTGGACGCCGGACTATACAGCCTGGCTTCCGAGCGCCAACGCTCGGGCGGCCGACGTGCGGCGACTGTTCAGAACTGACGACCCAAGGCATGCGCCCGTTCCAAGTAGCCCCGCCTCGTCGCGTCGTCGGCGCCGTGCACGGCGTAGAAGTACTCGCGCTCGACGTTCTTGATTCCTGGATACGTGAGCGTGAACTCGTCAATCACCATGCGCATGGCGTCGCGGAGGCCCGCGTCATAGGCGCGCTTGTCGAAGATGGTCGTCTGGATGATCAGCGCCTTCTGGTGCGTGAGCCTCGGCTGACGGCCGTTGATGTCGCCACGCCAAGCCTCCGCAGTGAGATCGTACGCAAACCCAGGTGTCAAGATGCGATCGAGCCACCCCTTCAGAATCGCCGGAAAGCTCAGGAAGTGCACGGGTGCGATGAACGCCAGCGCCTCAGCGCGCGCAACCTTCTGCTGCTGCACGAGAACGTCCTTCGGCTGATAGCGCTCGCGCAGCAGCCGGATGATGCCCCGCGCATCCCGATCACCGATGAGGCGTTTCAGCGCGAAGCGTTTCAGAGGCCCACCCGCCTCATCGAGGAGGGACTCGCGTAACCGCATGCGGTCGAGCATGTCATCCGGGATGGTTTCGGTCAGCCAGCTCGGGCTGTCGCGTGGGCGTAGGACCGGATCGAAGCCGATCGCGTAGAGGTCCACGATCTCGTTCGTGTGCCCCGCGCCGCGGAGACCGGCGTCGAAGCGATCGAGGACGGCGTGGCAGAACGACCGCGAACCGGGATGAGCGAAGACCGTCAACACCTTCATGGGTGACCTCCGGCTACAACTGCACTGATTCCTCGCGCCGTCAGACACAACTCCTACGCTAGGCGAGACTGGCTCGCATTCTGAAGAGTTCCGACCCTACCGCTACGAACCATCCTGCCAGAACCAATTCACAGACAAGCGTCAGAACGGATCCGATGGCCCAGGGATAAGAGCCAATGATGTCGAGCGCAGCCGTGGCGAAACCAAAGTATGCAATCCATTCCGCGTAGGCGCCTCGTTTCATCGCCAGGCTCAGGACAATGGTCGCGACTGCCAGAAGAAGATAGATGGCGTGCAGACCGCCGTAGAAGACCATGACCACCAACGCTGCCGCCTCCGGCGTATCGACGCGCATGCCATAAATGGGATAGACGAGGCGCCCGTGAACAATGAGCATCACGGCAATGACAGGAATTGTTGCCGCGATGATTCCACAGCCTGTCGCCGCCTTGGTTCTATCGACATCAAGGAGGCTTTGATAGACGGCAATCGTTCCTGGAACCAGGAGGACTGTCGCGAAGAAGAGAAACTCGCTGACGAAGTCCAGAACAAGCACCTGCGAATCCCTCCACAGGAGGATCTCGGTACCGTTCGAAGGGGGCGGACCGGCCCGGAAGTCCAGGAACGCCAGCAAGCCGAACAGGATGCCGCTCGCGACGAGTGCTCCTCCCCCGAATTTGTAGGGCCTCTTCAGATCGCGAGGCATGGCCACCGCTCCTTGCTCTCGAAAAGAGAGACGTAGAGGTATCGACGGCGAAGACATGGCGAAGAGTTTACCGACAGGCCCCAGATTCTTCTTCCGAATTGATGGCGAAACCATCACTGACGTCCTTTAGCGACACGTTCTACGCAATCGGCGCCGGGCCGAATGCAGCCATATCGATCGAGGTCCTCACACTCCTTTGCAAGATACGGGTGACGGTCACCGGTTCCGTGTGTCTGCCGCGCAACGTACGTTGGTTTACGCCGGGCTCACCCGCGAGTTGATCGAGCGACAAGAGTTCGGCGTTTCTCGATGCGCCGTCACGGCTAACGGTGGATCGCTGGTGGTATGGGGCGCCGTCAGGATGCTCGATGGCGAGTCGGAATATTTCACGCCCGCCATGAACTATTTCGCAGTCGTGAACCACGCACTGAACCTAACAGTTCACGTCTACAGTCACGTTCCCGTCTCGTCCCTCAATGAAGCACAAGAACAAGAATTGCATGCCGGCCCGCTATTCTTCCGATTTGTTCGGTGATTCGAGGGAGCGGCTAGACACAGGACAAGCGACCGGACCCGTGCGGCGCGGGCGGTCGGCCGAACATCGCCGGTCGCTCAGTAGGGTGTCGCGGATTTCCTGAGCCGCTCGGAGGATTGCCATGAGCAGACGACTGAAGCAGGCAGCCATTGTCATCGTCGTCGTCTTCGCCGCCGCTCAACTCGTTCGTCCCGAGCGCGCAAACCCGGCGACCGACGTAACCCGCACGATTCAGGCTCGCATGGGGACGGCGAACGGACTGGCCATCGTCCTGGATTGCTCGTGCGGCGACTGTCACTCAAACGCGACGGCGTGGTCCTCCTGGTACGCGCAAATCGCGCCCCTCTCCTGGCTTATGGCGCACGAAGTGGCGGAAGGGCGAAAGGCGGTCAACTTCTCGGAGTGGGCCGCGTATCCGCCGGCGCAACAGCAGATGTTGCTGGCCGTGTCGTGCGACGACGCGAAGAGCGGCAAGATGCCCGGGCCTTACACGTTTTTCAAACCAGAAACTCGGCTTTCCTCTGAGGAGGTCAAGACGATCTGCGAGGCTGCGCGGCAGGTCGACGCGCACGCGGCGGGAGCTTCTCGATGACGCCTCAAGCTCCGGAACCGAGCAATGCCGGCCCACCGACAACCCCGCTACTGACTCGTGACGGAGGTGGAAGATGCCGACGATGAAGGAAGCCGCTTCCGAGTTCCTCGCTCACAAGCGGATTGCCGTGACAGGCGTGTCGCGAAAGCCCAGGGATCATGGATCCAATACCGTGTTCAAGCGTCTGCGGGACCGCGGCTACGAGGTCTTCGCGGTCAACCCCAATGCGGAGGAGGTTGAGGGTGCCTGCAGTTACCACAACTTGAGGAGCATCCCTGGAGGGGTCGACGCCGTCGTCATCGCGACCGCGCCCGACAAGGCGGAGGGCACCATGCGAGAGTGCGCCGAACTCGGGATCAAACACGTGTGGATGCATCGGTCCTACGGTCAGGGCAGCGTTAGCGCCACAGCGACGGCCTACGGGCGTACACACGGCATCACCGTAATCGACGGTGGCTGTCCGCTCATGTTCGACCCGACCGCAGACTTCGGCCACAAGGTCATGCGAATGGTCCTTGCCAGCCGCATTCCCAAGACGGTTTGAACGTCATTCATGTCGATCCGATTCAACGTGAAGGAGGAGCTATGAGCCATTTGGAACTGCACGCTCACCTGAAGATCCGTCCAGGGCAACTGGAGGGGTTCAAAGCCCAAGCCGCCGAGCTCATACGGATTACCCGGGAGCAGGATACGAAGACGCTTCGTTACGACTGGTTCATCAAAGAAGATGGCACGGAGTGCGAGGTCCACGAAGCGTACGTGAATGAACAAGGGCTCTTCGAGCACAACATGCACATCATGGAGGCGCGGGCGGTCCTCTTCAGGGACTACGCATTCGATCACCGCATGATCGCCTTCGGCGAGGTCTCCCAGGGGTTCAGGGACCTCGCAAAGAAGCACGCTGGCGGTATTACTGTGTACGCCTTCCTCCAGGGACTTGAAACCACAGCCGCTGTCTAGGTGGTTAAGGCGTTTGCGCGCCGCCATGTCGTGAATCCCGAAACTCGTGGAGGCTACGGTATGAAGCGCCACAACATTGCATGGATTCTGATCCTCATCGTCGACGTGGGATACATCGCGTGGGGCGCGGGGGCCGCTTTATCGCCCGATCATTTGCTCGGTCCGGGTGGCAAGGCGATTCTGCCGGCGGGATACGAGGGCTACTCCGGCGGATCCTGGTCGGCACTTGCGGGTGCTTCCCCTTTGGTCACGGGATACATGACGTTGCTCTACCGGATGTACGGCATTTACTGCGTCCTGTTCGGACTCATGGGCAGCGCCATCGCTGTCACGGCCTTCCGCCGCGGTGAGCGCTGGGCATGGTGGACACTGCTCGTCGGCAACACAGTCGCGTTGGTGTCGGCGATATCCATGGACAAGATGGTGAACGCTATCGGGCCGTTCGAGCTGACGGAATACCTCGGCCTCGCCCTCGTCTGGGGAGCGTTCGCCATCACAGCGCCATTCCGCGCAGCGGGGCAGCCGGTTCGAGCGACCGGTTGACACCGGTGGTAATGAAAGAGGATCCGGACGGAAGAAAAGTGGGTTCGTGTCCGCGGCCGCCTCCCTGCGGGGATTCGATCATCGTTGCTGGCGGGAGCTTCCGTCGTCGACCGCCCAAGCCGAACGCGACGCGTGGCCCTGAGCCTGCGCGAAGAGGGGAACGGGATATGACGCCCTATCGCATACTCTGGGCCGTCCTCGTGTCGGCGACCCTCGTGCTCCCAGGGGCATCGGCCGCATCAGCGCAGACGTTGAACGCCCCGAGGGCCCAAACACCAGGCAGGCCGAGCGCCGAGCGGAAGGGCTTCATCGTGGGGATCGGCGCTGGCGGCGGGCTGCACCGGATCCCAGAGGGTGGAGTCACGGGAGACAGTCTCGACCGCTCGGCGTTCGCGATCGGCACCGACTTCAAGATCGGCTACGCGCCGACGGACCAGTTCCTGATCTACTACTCGGCCAAGGTGGCGTTCACGCAGGCCATGGATTACGACGCTGTCGGCATTAGCGGTTTCGGTGTGACGTACATGACCCGGCCCACGTCGCCGTCTTTTTTCGTGACCGGGATCGCCGGCGAAGGCGCCCGCGCCACCCTCGAGAGCCGCGACTGGGGCGTGGGGCGGGGGCTTGGAGTGGGCGCAGGCTACGAGTTCAAGCGGCGTTGGTCGATCTCTGGCGACGCACTCTTTCTCAGGATGGGCGATAACAACAACCACGCCGTACTGCTCGCGACAGTCGGCTATCTGTTCTACTGAAGGCCGCGCCCAGAGGAGAAGGAGGCACTATGCGCGCCGAGGCGTGTGGCTCTTCGTCGTGGTATGCGCCAGAAACTGTATGCGCCAGAAACTGCTCACCGGCGGCCTAGAGGTCATCATGACGTTCGTCCGCCGGTACCCCCTGGTCAGCTTCTTCGTGCTGGCGTATGGCTTCTCCTGGGCGTATTGGATTCCCCTCGCGCTGGCTGGTGTTCGCACGGCTCCCGGGTCCAGCTCGACGCATGAGCCAGGGTTGCTGGGCCCTGCGCTTGCCGCGTTCATCGTCACGGGACTGACGAAGGGCAGAGCGGGAGTCGTGGCACTGGCCAAGCGGCTCGTGCTGATCTCGCGGCCGACATCACGTTTTCTCATCTACAGTCTGAGCCCCCTGATGTTTCTCGCGCTTGCCCTTGTGGCGGCTCTCGTGATGCACGCGCCACTGCCGCTTGTCAGCGAGTTCGCGATCTATTCGGGCCTGCCACCGCTGGGGTTGCCTGCGGTCTTGCTCCTGGTGTTGCTGTTTAACGGGTTCGGTGAAGAAGCCGGGTGGCGTGGCTTCGCGCTCGAGCCGCTCCAACGCCGGTTCGGCCCGGTCAGTGGCACGTTGACCCTAGCCGCGCTATGGGCTGGATGGCATACACCGGCATTTTTCGTCGTGGAGACGTACCGAATCATGACCGTTCCGATGATCATCGGCGGGTTCGGTCTGGGGATTTGTGCCGGAGCAATCGTGCTGTCGCGCATTGCGCAGCGGACCGATGGGAGCGTGCTGGGGGCGGCGCTCTGGCATGCGCTCTACAACATGACGTCGGCGACTGCAGCGAGCCGTGGAGTGATCGCCGCTGTTACGACGACGTGCGTGATGGTCTGGGCGATGGTCCTGTTGGTCGGAGAGGCGCGCCGGCGGACGTGTCCCTCGGCGCTGCTTGTCCAGCACGAGGGGTGACGATGTGGCGTCCACCGCTAGGTCCAAGCGCCCAGATGGCGCTCATCTCGGGACGCGGTCCTGCCGCTGGAGCCACCAGCTCATGCACATGCGTCCGAAATCGAACGGATCCCGACAGGCCCCGACTTGGTCTTGTTGGACGCCGGATTATACAGCTTGGCTTCCGAGCGCCAACGCTCTGGCGGCCGCATCGGCGCTATGGCTGGGAACGGCCGCCTGCAACGCCAAACGACCTGTACCTCGTCGCCGTGGGCGACGTACCGACGGCACTGATGTCCTCGCTGGTCTCGGGGGCCGAACAGACCCTGGGGATTCAAGTCGCCGTGCTGCGGCCGCTGTCGGTCGATCGGACGATGTACGATCCGGCACGGTCTCAGCTGATCGCCGACGAGCTGATCGCGGCCGTCCGCTCCCGGTATCCCACCCTGGCGCGCAATCCGCGGGCACGGGTGATCGCCATCACGGCACAAGACATGTACATCAAGGCCCGGAGAGGGACCTGGCGCTTCGCCCTTTCACTGCGATCAAACGAGAACTCCGTTGCCGTGGTCTCCTACGCCCGCATGGGTCAGGCGTTTCTCGGCATCACACCAGACGAGGAGCTGCTGCGGAGCCGGTTGCGCAAGATGGTCATGAAGAACATCGGGATCATGTACTACGGCTTGCCCGTTAGCCGCGACCCCCGAAGCGTGCTCTACGGGAACGTCCTTGGCCTAGATGATTTGGACTACATGAGCGAGTTCTTCGAACCACGGCAGTAACCGTACATTCGCAGGTCAGGGCTCGAGCACCACGCCTGCCTGAGTCGAAGCCGGATCCGCCCGGCAGGACTCGAACCTGCCCCCCGGCTTAAGTAGAAGAGTGAATTCCTGTGTGTCGGAGGTAGCTTGCCTCCAGCAGGTTACGGGGACTGCCACGCGGACGTGCCACGAGATGGTCTGATTCACGTCGCGGTTGAACGCGACGCCTTACACCCCTGCCTCCTTCAGCCCTCGCTGGAGGTCATCGGCGTTCATCGCCGGCGTGAGATGCACCGACGCGCCCAGTTCCCGGAACAGCGGCTCGACCGTCGCTGGTAGCTGCCACGAGTCCTTCATGTCGAAGATCATGATGGCCGACCGCCTGCCGTTCTCATCAGGAAAAAAGTAAGCCGCCTCCGGCTTGAGCGCCTTCATGGTGGACTCAATGGTCCGCTGGAGCGCCCCGCTCTTGATCGCTTCGTTTGATTTCTCCACCGGCATACTGGCCTTCAGTAACATCCTCATCGTGAGTCTCCTTGGGGAAGCGTGGGAACGCTAAACGCGCGCAATCAGTCCTTGCTCCCCTTGACTCGGTCAGCTGCAAGGCCGTTGCCCACCGAAGTTCCAGAGTTGTCGCTTGGAGTCGAAGGGAATCAGGCGAGAGGCAGGCAGGGCGAGTGCTGGCGTCACGAAATATCGAGAGTGCACGCTGCGCGCCGCCAGTGATAGCGTTCTGTCGCTCATCGACATCGTCTTCCACGCCTTGCGGCGGTCCGGAGAAGCAGCTTGCCCGATCCTGAACTCGCACAATTCGACGGCCAGAAGTACATTTCGCTGGAAACGTTCAAGAAGAACGGCCAGGGCGTGAAGACGCCGATCTGGTTTGTGCTGCAAGAGAACGCGTTCTACGTGTATACGGAAGCCGATTCGTGGAAGGTCAAGCGCATTCTCAATAACCCGAGGGTGCGGGTGGCGGTCTGCAATATTCGCGGCGACGTCAGGGGCCCGTGGCTCGACGCGACGGCGTCGCTGGTCGAAGGCGATGAGCGGCTCGCCGCGGACAAACTGCTCGATCGAAAGTATTTCCTGAAGAAGCTCTTCAACTTTCTCTCGAGGATCAACCGGCACAAGCGGGCGATGATCAAAATCGAGACCGCGTGATCGGGGTCGAAGCCCCCGCCCGTAACGCCACTCTCGACATCGATCATCTCGAGACCTGCCTGGCCCGGCCCGCCTTCGCACTCCGTGCTTCGGCGCGCCTCGGGTTGAGATCGCGCCCGGCAGGACTCGAACCTGCGACCCCCGGCTTAGAAGGGTAAATTCCTGTGTCGGAAGCGACTCCGTTCCAACAGTTGTGAGGACTGCCACGCGCCAACCCTCGGGCACCGCCTCGGAAGGCGTTGACGGACTTGGACGGAAAAATTCTCACTGCCAGCGTGCGAAAGCTTTACAATCAGCGCTCTCGGTCGGGGTTCACCCGAACAGTCTTTCTGAATTCTCACGTCTACATGACGACGCCGCGACACCAAGAACCCATTCCAGTGCAGAGATGCCTCCTGCAGCTTCCGTCGTTGATTAACACGATCCAGAACTGCGTTCGGCATACTGAAAGGCGCAGTCGTTGAGCTATCGGGTCCTCGTGGTGGACGACTCCGAACTGTGGCGCCACCATGTTTGCTCAGTGTTCAGGCAAAGCGCGAGGTGGGAGCTGGTCGGCGAGGCGTCCGATGGGGCCGAGGCCGTTCAGAAAGCAGCGGCGCTTCGACCGGATGTCATTTTGCTCGACGTCAGCCTCCCAACGCTGAACGGCATTCAGGTGGCTCAGCGAATCCTGGGACCCGATCGGGTGCACGGATCCTCTTCGTCAGTGAGCATCGATCGTGGGACATCGCCGAAAAGGCGTTGCGCACCGGCGCGCGCGGGTACGTGGTCAAATCGGATGCCGGGCGGGAACTGCTGCCTGCGATGAACGCGGTCGCCGAAGGCATGCGCTTCATCAGTGCCAGATTCGGAGGGCGTCGCTCCGACGAGGCGACCGGGCGGGTCCCCTGGGAGGCTCGTCGCCACGAGGCTGGATTCTATTCACAGGAAGCACTTCTCCTGGATGGCTATGCTCAATTTGCCGAACCCGCATTACAGGCCGGAGACAGCCTGATCGTCATCGAGTCGAGGCGGGATTGGTTCAAGCGAGACTGGAGGCGCGCGGCCTGGACATCAGCCGCGCCATCAAGGAAGGGAGGTACCTGCGGCTGGATGTCGCCGACTGCCTCTCGAATTTCCTGGTCGACGGGTGGCCGAATGAAGCACGCTTCTGGGATGTCGCGACCTCGTTAGTCATGAAAGCCGCACGAGCGTCGACGGGAGAGCACCCTCGGGTGGCCGCCTGCGGAGACGGCGCGTGCACCTTGTGGCAGGAAGGGAGGGGCGACGCGGCGGTTCGGCTCGAGCAGCTCTGGGACGAAGTAGGGAAGACCTATGACGTGGCTATCTTCTGCGGATATTCGATGCCGCGTGGCGACGAACACGCCGGGATCTTCCAAGACATTTGCGCAGCACACTCAGCCGTTCATTCGCGATAGCTGGGGAGTGCGCGATGCTAGCAGCGTGCTGCCGCCTGCGACGACCGGAACGGCACACGCGCGTGAATCGTCGTGCCGCGCTGCGGCTGCGATTCGATTGACAGGTGTCCTTCCACGAGTTTGACTCGTTCCAGCATGCTGACGAGGCCGATGCCCCGGCCTCCCTTACGCTCCTCAACGTCAAAACCCGCTCCACGATCGCTGACCACGAGATGAACGGTGTCTTCCGCTTCCCATAGCCGCACTTCGCATTGCCGCACCCTGCTATGCTTCGCTGAATTCTGGAGCGCTTCCTGGAGAATCCGGAAAAGGCTCAGGGAAATGGTTGAAGGCAGGTCGTCCGAGATTTCCTTGGCGTCGAAGTCGACTGTCACCTCGTGCTGGTCGGCAAATTCCTGGCAAAAGCATCTCGCGCCTTCGGCGATGCCCAGCAGCTCGATCCAGGACGGGTGCAGTTGGTGCGACAGCGCTTGAACATCCCCGGCGATCTCCGAGGCCTGCGTCTCCAGATCCTTCGAGAGCCCGGCGAGCTTAATCGCCAGCATTGCGAGCCGCTGGCCGATATCGTCGTGAAGCTCCCGGGCGATCCGGGCGCGTTCCCGCTCCTGAATGTCAATCAACTGACGGTTCGCGCCTGAGAGAGCTTCTTCGGCGCGTTTTTGCTCGGTCGCATCACGGATGACCCTTGTAAAACCCGCGATGGCGCCCGCCGCGTCGGTCAGCGGTGAAACGGTCGACGCCAAGTGCATCGTCTGCCCCGCCTCAGTGATTCGAGTCGCTTCTATGTGAGCGATCCGCTCGCCGGACCGCAGTCTCTGAACAATCTCCTTCTCGTCGCGCAAGAGCGCGGACGGAATGAGTCTCGAGATCGGTTTTCCAACCGCCTCCGCTTCCGTAAATCCCAAGATGCGCGCCGCCGCCCGGTTCCAACTCAGGATGACGCCTTCAAGATTCTCCGAGAGAATCGCATCGTCGGACGATTCGACGATCGCGGCAAGATGGAGACGCGCTTCCGTCTCCGACTTTTCGCGAATGAGCCGTTCGCGTTCGCCCTCGGCCCGTAGCCGTTCGGCCATCACGGCTGCGAGCGACAGACCGGAGAGGGCGAGTACGGCGAAGAGCAGGTCCAACAAGACGGCGTTGATGAGCGGGGTGTTTACCGAGAAAGGTCCGAAGCCCAGCGCGGTCAGGAGTGTCGCGAGGGTGGCAATCAAGAAAACTGAGAGGGCCGCGCCGGCGATCCCGAATTGGATCGCGCCCCACATGACGAACGGGATCACGGCAAACGCCAGTGGCAGTCGAGCTGGAATCAAGGGCAAGTCACCGAAGACCAAGAAGGAGATCGCCGTGAGGAGCGTGACGAGAGCACCGAGTTCAGCGATGCGGGCCCAGGACCGGATGCGAAACAGCTGGGCCGCCGTGAAGACGAGAGGGGTGACAAGAAGTACGCCCGTGGTGTCGCCAAGCCAGTAGATAAGCCAGGCCGACGTCAACCCCGAATACGGTTGAATCCCGGTTGCGTACAGCAGAGCCGATTCCTATAGATGAGCTGAGGAGTGCACTTCCAAAGGCGCCAATGGCAATCAACCCGAGCGCGTCACGCAATCGGGGCAGCGAGGGATCGAAATCGGCGATTCGTCGGAGAAGAAACGTCCCGCTGACCACGCCGAGCGTGGCGCCAGCCGCCTGGCCCGCTGCGCCAAGGGGAGGAACCCCACCCTGAGCCGCCACGAGAAAAGCGCTGACGGCCACGGCCGGCCACACTCGATAGCCATATGCCAACAGAGCGGCAAGCGCGATCCCGTACGCAGGCCACACAGGTCCAAGATTGCTGCTCCTGATGTTGGTGGTGGCTTGACCGAGCTTGCCGGCGACGAAATACGCCAGAAAGACAGCTGTCAGTTGCAGGAAGAACTTCCAGGTGACGGCGCCCTCGCAGCGCTCAAGCGTCCTGCCGACCCGGGGGAACAGCTGCCAGAGAGAATGCGCTCGTAAGCCCGTCGCGAAGCGGGGCTGCCCAATATCCGCCTGGCGTACAACTTCAAAAACAGGAACTGTGGGCATGCTGAGTCTGCGAATTCTAATACCAATTGCAGGCACCCGATCGCAAGCCTGCATGGATAAATAGTTGAGTCACGGCGGCGGCACGTACAGCGTTAATGAACAAGCACGACCGTTCCGATCGGCGTCACATCAAAGAATTCCTTCGCGGCCGAGTTCGGGATGCGGATGCACCCATGGCTCGCCGGCCTGTGGGGCACCGACGAACTGCCGTGAATAGCCACGCCTTTGTAGATGAAGCTCGGGTAGTACAACATCCCCAACGGACTCTTGTGCCATCCCGCGATTTTGCGAACAACGGTGAATCGCCCCCTGGGCGTAATCGCTCTTCTCGTTCTTCCTTCGGACGTGAACCATTTTCCGCTGCCGGACGAGACCGGTAAGGTTTTCACCACGCGGCCAGAACCGTCCACGACAGACAATTGCTGCCGGCTGAGATCGACTTCTACGTGCGCATACCCAATCTCGCGCGGTGCTAAAGGAGGCGGAACCCGTTGACTTGCCTGCCCGACTTGCCCAGTAAACGCGACCAAACTCAGGAACGCGACGATCGCGAGATTTGGGACCCTGCACCTGCGTCCGCGAGCGACATGCGGCTTTCCATTGGCGAATTGCCGACATTTGATTGCATGCCTTCACATAACCGCAATTCCTGGACCAGTCATTGCGGTGTCAACGCCGGTTCAAGATCTGACAATTCCGCCGATTGAAATCTGACAGTTCGGCGAGGGGACGAGCCTCAGTTCGTCGCCGTGCTGCGTATAACTGCCCGCGGGCCATACCGCACCGGCGTCGTCTCGAGATCGCGATCGAGTCGCCCGCTCGAAATTGCCGTCGAGTTTGCAATTCCTGGCAGCTGCGTTTACGATGAATCAGAGCGGCGGAACCTCTGTGCGCTCTCACCCCAACAATTGAATAGGATTTCTGTGCTGAAGCGATTTGTATCTCGTCGTGCCCGTGCCGTTCGGGCCGGGCTGGTGGTCTGCGCGCTCGCGACCTGTCCGATGGTCGTGCTCAATGCGCGCGCCGAAAGGGCGGCCTCCGGGGCGTTCGCCGCGAGCAGCTGGAATCACGCATCTCTGGGAGGCATTGACCGGCACGTGTTCGATCTGGCGCTCGGCGCCGCGGTCTGCGCCGTGCGGTCTGGCGCCGTGCCCGATCCGTCCACGCTCACGGTGATTGATTACTCGAAGCCATCAGCCGCGAAGCGGTTGTGGGTGTTCGATCTTCGCTCTCGCGCGCTCCTGTACGAGGACCTGGTCGCACACGGCAAGGGCAGCGGCGACAGTTTTGCGACGGCCTTCTCAAACAATCCGGAGAGCCATCAATCGAGCCTCGGCCTGTTTGAAACAAAAGATACGTACAGTGGAAAGAACGGTTACTCACTGCGACTGAAGGGATTGGATGCCGGGTTCAACGACAAGGCACTCGAGCGGGCCATTGTCATGCACGGCGCGCCCTACGTCAGCGAACAGGTCGCCAAATCTCTGGGACGTCTGGGCCGGAGCTGGGGCTGCCCTGCACTGCGCCAGGCGGTGGCGCACGAGATCATCGATCGCATCAGGGGCAACGGGCTGCTGTTCGCGTACTATCCCGATCAGAAGTGGCTGAAGTCTTCGAGATTCCTCGGCAGTTGTTCAGCGCCGACAACCTGATCGCGCTCGAAACCCCGGCCCGCCTTCGCACGTCGAGCTGCGGCGCGCCAACAGCACTCACGCGCGACCGTGGATGCGATCGCGCCCGACCGGACTCGAACCTGCGACCCCCGGTTTAGAAGCGTGAAGGCTTGTAAGCGAACGCGCTCGGACGGCGCGCGTTAGCGTCAGCCTGAGCCGGTCCTGCGCGTTAGTCTGCGCTCAGGCTAAAGGTCAGCCAATAAGCCCAGAGCATCGTGGTGACGATTGCAATGGTGAGAGGGAACCAGACGGCGATGAGTGCCAGAAGAGAATAGACCACTAACGCAAAGTAGCCATTTCGATGGGCGTCGCGCACGAGCACGGCGGACTTCTCATCCTTGGCCAATCGATTTCTCAGTGCCGCCCCAGAGACCAGAATCCAGCCAACCGCCTGAACGGCCGTCACAGAGTTGTAGATGACGACCGCCGGGGCGGCGTGGTCAGTCAGCAGGTACTCGCCGACCAACGCGGTGGGAAACGGCATGAACACCACGGTCAGCAGCAGAAAACCGTTCGCATAGACGAACGACCCGGATGACTTGTTCACCAATCTGAAAAAGCGGTGGTGATTGACCCAGGTGATGAGGATGATGGCAAAACTCAACACGAACGCGACAGATCGATGGCCCGAGATGCCTGAGGGCAAGCCACAGCTCACGAGTGGTGCCAATCCCTTCCGACGCAGGGATCTTGATGTCGATGATCAGGAGCGTGAGCGCGATGGCAAAGACGCCATCGCAGAAAGCCTCGAGCCGTGTGTTGGGGTGCGGGTCTGCCATGTCGTCGTCGCCGTGTCAGTCTACGCGGTTGCCGATCCTGTTGTCGTGACCCCGCCGCCCAGGGTGAATTCCTGTTACGGAGGTCGCTGCGTGTCAACAAGTTGCGAGTGCCACGCGAACGTGCCACGCACATGATCTCCACAGAACTCCTGTGTCCGTAACCCCTGGCGTTACGCGTGACGCGGGGGCGGAGCCGGGGTGAGGCCGTGGCGGCGCATGATCTCCGCCATCTTCGCTGCGGTCCGGCGGACCACCGGCCGCCGCGTTGATCACCTCGGCCGCCTCGCGAAAATACTGCGGACCGATCGCGGCCGGCGTGATCACGCAGAGCGCCTTCACGTCCTGGCTGCCGTTGTTGTCGAACCGGTGAATGGCGCCGCGCGGAATGCAGAGCGCCTGTCCCGGCCCGACGTCGATCGGTGTCCCGTCGACGGTCCAGGTCAACACGCCGTCGATGCCGTAGATCGTCTCTTCGTAATGGTCGTGGCTGTGCGCGGGAGCCGCCAGGCGCTGCGCGGCCGGGACCACGAGCTCAAAGGCCGCGACGCTGCCACTCGAGTTGTCTCCGGTGAGCAGGAAGCGCACGGCGAGCGGTCCGAGACGGATGGTCTCATCGGATGGATTGACGTGGAGGCCGGTGGTCTGCTGTGGCATGAGCGTCTCTCCTGTAGTAAACTGAGTTGACTGTCTGGAGATAGTAAACTGCGATTTACCTCAATGTCAACACCGTCTGTCGCCCGTCAGCTCCCCGGTCAAGACGAAGGACATGCTCATCGGCGCGTTGCTGCGCGTGCCGGCTCAGGCCATTCAGCGCCGGATCATCACGGAGCTCAACGCGGCCGGGTTCGAGGAGCTCCGCGTGCCGCACATGGCGGTGCTGCAGTTTCCGGGTCCGGATGGGGTGCGCCCCGGCCTGCTCGCCGAGCGCGCCGGGATGAGCAAACAGGCCATGAACCAGCTGCTCCGGAGCCTCGAAGGTCTCGGCTATCTCGTCCGGTCCGACGCACCCGACGAGGGCCGCGCGCGCATTGTCCGCTTCACCAAGCGCGGACGCGCCGCATACGCAAAGATCCACGACATCCTCCGCGACATCGAACGCGAATGGAGCACTGAGCTCGGACCCAAGCGTTTCGCGGAGCTCAAGGAGCTGCTGCTCCGCGTCTGGGAGAGCCCGTTGGCCCGCGGCTTTGCATCTAAGGAATGACCGCAGCCGCCTTTTCGGGCGCCAACCCACTTTCTGGTGTCCCTGTGTAACGCTGGCTCGGGTCGTGACGCTTCCTCCATGTTGACGGCAAGAGACGCTTGGAGGAGACAACATGACTGCACATATCACGGACATCGCATCTGGCCCGCATCGAATCGCAGGAGGCCGCGGAACCCCCGAACAGGTCCTCGCATCGATCGTTGACGGCATCAACACCGGCAATCTGGACGCCCTCATGTCCCTGTATGAGTCGAGCGCCGCCTTTGCCACTCAACCGGGGAGTCTTGCTCACGGGCTACCCGGTATCCGTGAAGGGCTCGCGGGATTCATCGCCATGAAGGGCACACTCAATCTCACAGTGACACGGGTCCTTGAGGCCAGTGGTCTGGCCCTCGTCATTGGGGTGTGGTCATTCGCTGGAACCGGGCCAGATGGCCAGCCGGTGAGCCTGACGGGACACAGCGCCGACGTTCTGCGTCTTCAATCAGACGGCTCCTGGCGTTTCGTGATCGACAACCCTTGGGGAACGGACTGACTGTTTGAGTGCCCGATAGGAGACAACATGACTGCGCGGATCGATGAAATCGCCACTGACCTGTATCGAATCTGTCTGTACGTGCCGGACTTCGACCTTCAATTCAATCACTTCCTCGTCAGAGACGACGAGCCGCTGCTGTTTCACACGGGCATGCGCGGGATGTTTCCAGCGGTGCGCGCGGCGGTGGCGACGCTGATCGATCCCGCGGAGCTTCGCTGGATCAGTTGGAGCCACTTCGAGGTCGACGAATGCGGCGCGCTCAACGAGTGGCTGGCGGTCGCCCCAAACGCCACGCCCGTGTGCGGAGAAACGGGTGCGATGATCAACATCGCCGATTTCTCGAACCGGCCGCCGCGCGGGCTCAAGCCGGACGAGGTCCTCGGGACTGGACGGCACCGGTTCCGCTTCGTTCCGACGCCGCATCTGCCGCATGGGTGGGACGCGGGCGTGCTGTTCGAAGAAACCGAACGGGTGCTGCTGTGCTCGGACCTGATGCATCAGCTCGGCGACGTAGAGGCCGGTGACGACCGACGACGTCGTGGGCCGGTATCGACAGGCCTTCGAAACCTACCAGCAGTCGCCTGTGCTGATGGATTACGTGCCGTACACGGAGAACACGAAGCGGCAACTGGCGAATCTGGCGGCACTGCGGCCCCGCATGCTGGCGGCCATGCACGGCTCGACGTTCGTCGGCGACGGCGCGGCGGCACTCATCGCGAGCGGAGACGTCATCCGGCAGGTGACCGGTGTAGCAGCGCCGACGGTCTGACGTCAGCGGGCCCGCGGTCCGATTGACTGCCGGCGCAGGCGGATAGTACTCGTCGGCGGCGCATGCAGACCATCGTCGACTCGAGCGACGGCGACGTCGCACGCGCGGTCGCGGCGCGGGCCCCCGGGGTGGCCGAGGCGGCCGAGACGCGAATTGTATCGGCGCTTTGCCCCACGTGTGCGGCTGTACGGGTTGCGCCATCTGCGCGACGAGGAGGAGGCGCGCGACCTCTCCCAGCAGGTGATGCTGCTCGCGATCGAGAAGCTGAGAGGCGGAGCGATTCGCGATGCCGATCAGATCGCGTCGTTTGTCCTTGGCGTGAGCCGAATGATGGCGAAAGACTGGAAGCGGCTGGATTGGCGGCGCGAGAAGCTGCGCGAGACCTTCCTGCCCGCGTCCATGGTCGAAGCCCCCGTCCCAGACGCCACGCTCGACATCGATCACCTCGAGAGATGCCTCGCCCGGCTCGCCGATCGCGAGCGCATGGTCGTCCTTCTGACGTTCTACGCGGAGAAAACAGGAAGCGAGGTCGGCAAGGAGCTTCGGCTCACGGAAGGCAACGTGCGGGTGATCAGACACCGCGCGATTGAGCGTCTTCGCACGTGTATGACGTCCCGCGAAGGGGGCCGATGATGCTCCCCTGCCAGGCTCCGATTCCCGACGCAACACTGCTCGATTATTGGGCGCGTGATCTCCTTGGCGGCGATGAGATGAACCGGGTCGAGGAGCATCTGTTCGCGTGCGGCGACTGCTCGGCACGCCTGCACCAGATGGCGGCACTCGGAGCCGGGCTGGCAACGCTCGTGCGTCAGGGGCGAGTGTCGGGGATTGTGTCGCGCGCCATTCTCAATCGACTCCAGCGTGACGGCGTCCGTGTGCGCATGTACTGGCTCGCGCCCGGCGAGACGGTGCCGTGCGCCGTCTTTCCCGGCGACGATCTCATCGTCACCGCGCTGCGGGCGGACTTTTCGGGCGTGGATGCCGTGACTCTTTCGGTGACGGGACCGGACGATTCGCCGTTCGGCCGGTGCGACGACGTCCCGGTGTCCGGACCGCGGGGCGAAGTGCTCTGGGCCAATCCTGCCGCACTCGTGCGGCAGATGCCCTCGATGCGGTTGGAGCTCACGCTGACGTCCACGGGCGCCGCCCCCACCGAACTGGGCCGGTACGTGCTCGAGCACTCTGCGTCGACGCCACCCGCGTAACTTTCTGCCAGTCCCGGCCGTTACTAGGATCGAGACGCGCGGTTCGGATTGAGTCAAACCACCGAGGACGACCGGCTTCTGGTAGAGGCGGCGCAGGCCGATCCGGCTCGATTTGTCGAGATTTACGTCCGGTACGTCGACCGAATTTATGCCTTCGTCAGTCGCCGAACCAAGAATCGGGCCGCCGCCGAAGACATCACGTCGCAGGTGTTCGAACAGGCGCTCAGCGCGATTGGTCGCTTCGAATGGCGGGGACTGCCGGTGTCGGCTTGGCTATTCCGGATCGCCTCGAACGCCCTGGCGGACTACTGGCGCGAGCACTCCCGCAACACGAACGAGCCGCCTCCCGACGTTCCCGATGGGGGCGAGTTCGAGGAGATCGAGCGGCGGATTGCGTTGTATCAGGAAGTCGAGCGACTCCCGGACGCACAGCGGCAGGTGATCCGGATGCGATTCGTCGAGGAGCGAACCATCCGTGAGGTGGCGGCCGCCCTGAACCGCTCCGAAGGGGCCGTCAAGCAGCTTCAGCTTCGCGCGCTCGAGAAGCTGCGAAAGAGCATGGATGGCCATGGCTGAGCGTTCCCTCGCGGACCGTCTGAGCGAGACCGTCGACGCTATCCTCACGCGCGGGGATGCGACCGGCGCGTTGCGCGATCCCGAACTGGCGCCGCTCGCTCGCGTGGCCGTGGATCTGCGCCACTATCCCAGCCCGGACTTCAAGGGGAGGCTCAGGGCGCAACTGGAACGGAGGACGACCATGACAGCTGTCTCGACGACACCAGCCGTTCGCGAAGGGTTCACCACGGTGACTCCGTATGTTCGCGTTCGCGAGGCGGGGCTGATCGATTTCCTGGCTCAGGTGTTCGATGCACAGGAAACGTTCAGCGGACGCGGCGGCGGCGGCGGGATGCACCGCGAAGTGCGAATCGGCGACTCGATGCTCATGATCGGCGAAGGCGGCGCGGTGGCCGGTGGCGTCATGCCGATCCGGCCGGTGGCATTTCATGTGTTCGTCAAGGACGTCGACGCCACGTTCAAGCGGGCGATTGCAGCCGGCGCGATGTCGCTCGGAGAGCCCGCCGACCGCCACTACGGTGAACGCGCCGGGTTCGTCAGCGATCCGTTCGGGAACCGCTGGTACATTGCCACGCCGCTGGGTCCGCAGTCCCTTGCGACTGCTCTGCGCACCGTCACGCCGGTTCTGCATCTGAAGGGCGCCGCCGAGTACGTGGAATTCCTGAAGCGCGCACTCGGCGCGGTCGAGGAGATGCGTGCCGCGGACCCGTCGGGCGAACTGCGGTTCGGTCGCGTCCGCGTCGGCGACGCCGCCATCGAGCTCGGCGAAGGCGATCCGATGCCCGGATCGTTCATGCTGTATGTGGTCGACCCCGACGCGATGTATCAAGACGCGATTACCGCCGGTGCCACGTCGATCATGCCGCTCAGCAATCAGCCGTACGGGAGGGTAGGCGGTGTCCAGGACGCGGTGGGCAACCAGTGGTTCTTCTCGCGACCTGCAACAGCGAGCAGCTAGTCCTGGCGAAGTGCCTCGAGCGCGACGGGCGCTGCCCAAGGAAGGCCTCGCGGTTGATGCCTTCATGCATGTCTTGAAATCATCGGCCCACCACCTATCCTGCAGATCCGTTTTACGAGACCTACCATGCCGCACGCGTCGCAGGACTTCGAGTCAGGAGGACCCGGCTCACGCCGACCACCCACAGAAGGAGGAGTAGCGGCGAGACAAACCGCGAGTAGGCGCCATCCGGTGCCCAGATTCCGGCGCTGAGCCACGTGGTGCCGCCCAGCACGCCGAGCACCACGGCGGCCACACCAGCTGCAAAGAGCGCATTCGAGATCAGCCCCGCCCGCCAGAGGCCGAATGCTCCAGACATGATCAGCATCGCGCGCGGGAACGAGATCAACACGACGAGGGCCCATGTAAGGTCGTGCAGTCCCGATGTGAACGTGTCATTGCCGGAGCCGGCGATTGAGTAGGCGAGCGCCGCGCCCGTCGCGATGAGCAGGAGGGATAGCCCTCCGAACACAGCGCTGGAGACGGTTGCCGCCGTGCCCCAACCGTCTTCCCCCGCATCCGCCAAGGTGGTCCTGAGCGCCGCCACGAACCACAGAAGGTTGACGAGGTTGAGGCCGGACAACGCCGCAGCGATCAGCAGATCCGCACGCGATCGCCGTTGTAAAACGCGGCGAGTGCGTCGGCTGATGCGTGAACCTGCGGCTAATAACCCGTAGATGACGGACGTGATGATGAACAGGATGGCTCAGAGTTCGAGGCCGCTCGTGCACCACAGAGCCTTCCCAGAACCCGCCGTCGTGAACACCTCGGGGACGAGGGCACGACGAGGCCGGCCG
>CAVQVI010000009.1:0-26498 GCA_963717075.1 uncultured Acidobacteriota bacterium
AGCCAATCCTACCTGACCACCCGATCTGCCCACACAGGATTGACTACGAAATCGCGCCGAAGCCCCGAGCGAAGTCGAGGGGCGAAGGCGGATGAGGAGCCATTCCCTTTCCCATCAATGCCTAGCGTTTTCCGCGATTCCTGGCTTCCGGCGCGTGAGCTTTGCCCTCGTCCGGAGGGCCGAAAACCCCTATTTGGGTTTCCGTTGGGTTAATCCGGGGGCGATGCTTTGGGGGAGCCTAGTCGTCGTCAGCGCCCACGGAAGCACCACGGCCTCGACGAACGTCCACGTTCCACCGCCTACTGGTCAACCACGGCCACGCCGGCAATGCGCTGCCGGTGCCTCCACCAGCGAAGTCGGGTGGCGTCGGTTCGGAACGATCACGAGGGACGAGACTTGCGTCGCAGGAACCCATGCAGGAGAATTGCCCAGCCAAACGTCGAAGGCGCCCCAAGGACACGGTGATTGCGCGACGGAAACTGCGGTTCCACGCCTACCACCTATTGGATGCTAGCCGGACCAAGTTGCGAGCTCATAGGAGAGGTCGGTAATGACAGACAAATCGAAAGATCCTCAGATCGCCGCCATCGAGGCGATCTACACCGCGCTAAAGGTCTTGGAGCCAGCAGGTCGACGTAGGGTCCTGGCATCCGTGGCTGCTCTGCTCGATGTCGAAGGCGGAACAGCACTTGGCACGATTCAATCGGATGGTTCCGCGGCTCGACAGAGTGGTCGGCAGGCGGTCGGCCGACCGATGTCACTCGTTGAACTGGTGCAGGAAAAACGCCCAGGGACAAACTCGCAACGTATCGCAACGTACGCCTACTTTCGCGAGAAGCACGAGGGCTTGCCGAGGTTCAATCGAGAAGATCTGGAGACGTACTTCGCGAAGGCGAAGGAACCGCCCGCGGGTAACTACGACCGCGATTTTGTCGAAGCCGTCAAGAAGGGCTGGATTCATGAGGACGGCGCCGAGTCGTATCTGACCTCAAAAGGGCTGGAAGCGGTCGAGGCCGGATTCGAGGGCGAAATCAAAAGGTCTAGGGGTGCCAAGGGCAGCGCCCGGCGGAAACCGGGCCAGAGGAAGCGGAAGGCAAAGGGCGTTCGATGATCGATGAGGCCACCATCCTCTCGGCCGAACGCCTCCGAGACGACTTGGAGGCCATTCGCGCCGCTATCAAGAAAAGGTACTCGGCGGATTCGCGCCAAGTGACCGCCGACGATCTACGGCGGGTCGTTGCCCGTTTGTCGGAGCGTTGGCTGGTAGAGATCGCGGCGGCCGGAACTGCGGCTGACGCCATCGGATCTGCGACGGTCGCCGACCTAAGTGTTCACTTTCAGCGTCTTCTGACATTCGCCGAACACGCCACCTTGCGGCGACGGTACGACGCCGAGTTCAAGGCTATTCTCAACGGCTTCAGCGTGAAGGTCGTACTACCGCTGAAGCAGGCCCGTGGCGGCACTCCGACACCCGTGCAAAACAATGCCAAACCATTGACCGCCTTTGTAGGCCAGTCGTTCATGGCTACCGATGCTCAAGTGAACAGCGTTGTCGCAGACCTCCTCTCCGCCCTCGGTGTCGCGGTCGTAACCGGTGAAAAGCCGAAGGCCGATTCGATCTCTGAGAAGGTCAAGGCTCTGATAGAGGGGCAAGAGATCTTCGTGGGCATGTTCACCCGTCGCGACAAGATCGCGAGAAAAGCTGAGTGGACAACCAGCCCATGGGTGATTGACGAGAAGGCATATGCGGTTGGCCGGAAGAAACGGCTGATTCTCCTGAAGGAGCTGGGTGTCGGAAGCATTGGGGGCATCCAAGGAGACTATGAGTTTATCGAGTTCTCCCGGGATGCCATCGGTGCCATGTCAGTTCGGCTTATCCAGCTGTTTCTATTGAAGAACGATGGGCTTCGACGGTGAGGCCAGCCAACACACGCTTGCAGCCGATGACGCGGCTGGGTGAAATCACGAGCCGCCGCGCCTGACGCGGGACCTTCATGCCGCTCGGCCGCGGCCACCGCTGAAAGAGGAGTGCGAATGTCCGAGAAGGAAGCCACAGCCCGCATCAAGCTCAACAGGCTGCTCGAAGCAGCAGGCTGGCGCTTCTTCCCCGAAGGCGACGAATCCGCCAACATCCGGCTCGAACCTAGCGTCACGATCAAGTCCACCGACCTGGACGCTCTCGGCGACAACTTCGAAAAGGCCAGCAAGGGCTTCGTCGACTTCCTCTTGCTTGACGCCAAGGGCTTCCCGCTCATCGTCCTCGAAGCCAAAGCCGAGAACAAGAACCCGCTCGTCGGCAAGGAGCAGGCTCGAAAGTACGCCCGTTCGCAGAACTGCCGATTCGTCGTGCTCTCCAACGGGAACCTGCACTACTTCTGGGATCTCGAACGCGGGAATCCCTACGTCATCACCTCCTTCCCGACTCCAGATTCAGTCATCGGCTACCAGAAGGTCACGCCTGATCCGCAACGCCTGATCACTGAGCGGCTGGGTGACGACTACATCGCACTCACGCAACGCCCGAAGTACCAGTCCGAGGCCGGATGGAAGAACGAGGCGGAACGGCCCGCCTATATCCAGGCGAACAAGCTCCGCTTTCTGCGTCCCTATCAGCTGAAGGCAATCCAACGCCTCCAGGCAGCGATTGGAGATGGCAAGGACCGCTTCCTCTTCGAGATGGCCACGGGCACTGGCAAGACGCTGACCGCCGCCGCGGTCGATCAAGCTCTTCCTCCGTTCCGGCAACGTGCGGCGCGTGCTGTTCCTGGTGGACCGCTTGGAGCTAGAGGATCAGGCCAAGAAGGCGTTCACAGCGCTGCTCTCTGCCGACTTCCAGACCGTCATCTACAAGGAGAACCGCGACGACTGGCGCCGCGCGGAGATCGTCGTTACCACGGTGCAATCCCTGCTCTTCAACAACAAGTACCAGAAGCTCTTCTCGCCGACCGATTTCGATCTCGTGATCTCCGATGAAGCGCACCGATCGATTGGCGGCAACGCCCGGGCCGTTTTCGACTACTTCATCGGGTACAAGCTCGGCCTGACCGCCACGCCGCGCGACTACCTGCGGCGGTTCGACAGTTCGAATCCGGGAACGCGCGACCCGCGCGAGGCCGAGCGTCGCTTGCTACTCGACACCTATCGCACGTTCGGGTGTGAGAACAGCCAGCCGACGTTTCGCTACTCCCTGCTCGACGGGGTGAAAGAGGGCTACTTGATCAATCCCACGGTGGTCGACGCCCGCACCGACATTACCACCCAACTTCTGTCCGAAGAAGGCTTCATCGTCTCCTTCACCGACGATGCCGGAGAAGACCAGGAACAGATCTTCAAGCAGCGCGAGTTCGAGAAACGGTTCTTCGCCGACGCCACCAACCAGCTCTTCTGCAAGACCTTCCTCGATAACGCCCTGCGCGACCCCGTCAGCGGCGAGGTCGGAAAATCGATCATCTTCGCCGTCAGCCAGAACCACGCGGCCAAGCTCGCGCAGATCCTCAACCAGATGGCCGACCGCATGTACCCGGGCAAGTACCAGTCGGACTTCGCGGTGCAGGTGACCAGTCAAATTTCCGACGCCCAGCAGTTCACTATCAACTTCAGCAACAACAACCTGCTGGGCTCAGGCAACTTCATCCCCACCTACAAGACGAGCAAGGCGCGGGTCTGCGTGACGGTCGGCATGATGACCACCGGATACGACTGCACTGACCTTCTCAACCTCGGTCTGTTCCGCCCGATCTTTTCGCCCACCGACTTCATCCAGATCAAAGGCCGCGGCACCCGGAAGCACAACTTCCTGGAGCAACTCTTCGACGAAAGCCTAAAGGATGGCGTACAGAACCCGTCCAAGACCGCGTACAAGCTGTTCGACTTCTTCGCCAACTGCGAGTACTTCGAGGAGGAGTTCAACTACGACGAAGTGCTAAACCTTCCGCCACCAAGAGGAAAGGGCCCCGAGGAGGGAGGAGGCCAAGGCGTCGGCGGGACATACGAGCACGTCGGCGCAGACATTCTCTCGATGGTCAAAGAAGAGACCATCGGCTACGAGGGCATGAAGATCGATCGGATGTTCTTCGAGAAGTTCGAAGACGTTGTGCGCGCCGACAGCACGATCGCCGCCGCCGTCGAGGCCGGGCAGTGGGACCGCGTAATCGACTATGTCAACCGCGAGGTCTTCGACAGGCCGGAGGAGTACTACACCCTCGACAAGCTGCGCAAAGCTGCCGCCGTGGATCGGCGCCTGACTCTTCGCGAGATTCTTGAAAAAGTCTTCGGGCTCATCCCGCGCTTCAAGTCCAAGGATGAGTTACTGGAAGAGGAGTTCGCAAAGTTCGTCGCCGACTACAAGCCTGACGAAGCCACAGCCATCCCGGCGATCAAGACCTACTTCAAGGCCTACGTCACCAGCGGGCGTGTGCGTGACATCATCGACAGCCGCCAGTTCACCGATCTGGCGACGAATCCTGTCTTTTCGACTCGCGACTTCAAGGCCGTGCCGCCGAAGTACCGCAGTCTTGTCCCGGAATACGTCAAGGACTACGTCTCCTTGAACCAGTTCGCTGCCTGAAGGAGACCGCGTGCTCGACACCGATACCAAACACCGGATTGACACCGCCCGCGACATCCTCGTGGGCAAGGTGCCCGACCCCAAGAGTCAGGTCGAGCAGATCACGATCGCACTGATCTACAAGTTCATGGACGACATGGACGCCGAGTCCGAGGAACTCGGCGGGAAACGTAAGTTCTTTGCCGGCGAATTCGCTCGCTACGGCTGGGCCAAGCTGATGCACTCGGGCCTTGGCGGTCACGAGACGCTAAACCTTTACGCCGAGGCCATCGCCAAGATGCCGGAGAACCCCGGCATTCCACCGCTTTTCCGGGACATCTTCAAGAGCGCCTATCTCCCGTATCGCGACCCTGAGACGCTGCGCGCGTTTCTGAAGATCATCGACGAGTTCACCTACGACCACTCCGAGCGTCTGGGGGACGCATTTGAGTACCTGCTGGCCGTGCTCGGTTCCCAGGGCGACGCGGGACAGTTCCGCACCCCGCGCCACATCATCGACTTCATCGTCGAGGTCGTAGACCCGAAGAAGACCGACGTGATCCTCGACCCGGCGTGCGGGACCGCCGGATTCTTGATCTCCGCCTACAAACACATCCTCAAGACCAACACTGAAAAGAACGGGCACAGCACCCTGACGCCGGACGAGCGCGGACGGCTGGCCGCCAACTTCAAGGGCTACGACATCTCGCCGGACATGGTGCGCCTGTCGCTGGTCAACCTGTACCTGCACGGCTTCACCGATCCCCATATTGCCGAGTACGACACTCTGACCAGTCAGGAAAAGTGGAACGAACACGCCGACGTCATCCTGGCCAATCCGCCCTTCATGTCGCCCAAGGGCGGTATCAAGCCGCACAACCGCTTCTCGGTGCAGAGCAAGCGCAGCGAAGTGCTGTTCGTGGATTACATGGCCGAGCATCTGACGCCCGGCGGCCGCGCCGGCATCGTCGTGCCGGAGGGCGTCATCTTCCAGAGCGGGGCGGCCTATACCACGTTGCGAGAGATGCTCATCAGGGACTTCCTTGTCGGCGTGATTTCGCTCCCTTCGGGCGTATTCATGCCTTACACCGGGGTAAAGACATCAATCTTGGTGCTCGACCGCGTGGTGGCGAAGCGCATGCCACACATTCTCTTCTCGGAGATCAAGCACATCGGCGTCAGCCTCGGTGTGAAACGGACTCCGAGCGAACACAACGACATGCCCTCCGTGTTGCGTGACTACCGCGCGTTCTATCACGGCGAAGCACTAACACGCTGTTCTTGGACTGCTTGGCGCGAAGACATTCTAAGGAATGCCTGCAACCTTACCGGCAGTCGCTATCGCCCAGCACGTGTGACCGACGGCACGAAACTCGTGAAGATCGCCGATGTCTGCCGCATAACGAAGGGCACCTCTTCGAGTACAACAACCCCGCCGGGGCAATATCCATTGATTCTGACAGCTCCGGCACCCAAGACTTCTGCGGCCCACCAGTTCGATGGACCAGCTGTGTGCGTCCCCTTGATCTCTTCCCTCGGCCACGGCAAGGCCGCGCTTCACCGCATCCATTTCGCAACCGGCAAGTTCGCGCTGGCTAACCTGCTTGTTGCTCTGGAGCCCAGCGACGCCAGCGAACTCGACGCGAAGTTTCTTTTCCATGCCCTCGACCTGAAGCGGGCCGACATCGCCGGCCTGATGCGAGGAGCGGCGAATGTAAGCATGAAACCTGACGACCTCGCGCAGTTCGAAATCCCCCTCCCGCCGTTGGAGGTGCAGAAGGAGATCGTGGCGGAGATCGAGGGCTTCCAGAGAATCATCGACGGCGCCCGCGCCGTCCTCGACCACTACCGTCCCCATATCCCTATCCGTCCCGATTGGCCGCTGGTGCGATTGGGCGAGGTTGTCACCTACAGCAGCGGAGGAACGCCGTCAAAGGCCAATGAAGCCTATTGGATCGGAGACATTCCGTGGGTCTCGGCCAAGGACATGAAGTCCGATGTGCTGACAGACGCTTCGACCCACGTCTCCGGAACGGCAGTCAGAGAAAGCGCAACACAAATCGCGCCTGTCGGGTCGTTGTTGATATTGGTCCGAGGGATGGGCCTGGCCAACGGAGTACCGATTTGCGAGCTCGCGAAGCCATGTGCCTTCAACCAAGACGTGAAGGCGATGAATCCGCACGAATCGGTGAACTCCACGTTCTTGAGAGTGATGTTGAAACAAGAGGAGTCGCAGTTCAGGAAGATTCTGGAAACGGCCGCTCATGGAACTTTGAAGATCAACACAGACGCCCTTAGCGCGATTACATTCCCCCTGCCCCCACTGGCCACGCAGCGAGCTATCGTGGCTGAAATCGAAGCCGAGCAAGCCCTCGTCGTCGCCAACCGCGAGCTGGCCACTCGCATCCAGAAGAAGATCCAGGCCACCCTCGCCCGCGTCTGGGACGAGGACGAGCCGTCCCTTGCGGAGGCGTAAGCGGCGCAGCATAAGGACCGTGGCGTGGGGCGAACCGACCACGTGGCCTCAGACTTATTGACGGCAGAACCCGGATTGAAGAAGGAGTGACAAATGACCAAGCCCTACTCCGAGCTCGTGACTCAAGCTGAAAAGGCGGTCGCAGCAGTCAAGGATGCCGAGCTTCGACGCGTGGCCTTCGAGAGGGTGCTCAATGACCTACTGGGTGGTGCGGATGATGTGCAGAGGCCGAAACCCCGAGCCAAGGGGAAGAGCGCCAAAGATGCGTCTTCGAGTCCCAAGGCCAAACGGCGCGGCGGCCCACAGGCCTATGTTGAAGCCATGGTAGCGGACGATTTCTTCAAGAAACCCAAGACAATTTCAGAAGTCAAAGCCGAGTTGGAGAACCGCGGCCACCATATTCCACTGACGTCGCTCAGCGGACCAATGCAGAAGCTCTGCCATAAGAAGATCCTGCGGCGGCAGAAGCCCGACGGGAAGACGTTTTCGTACTCGAACTGGTAGAGCCCAATGCCTCAAGCCACATTCGACGGAGCACTGTCGGGTTCTGAGCGTCTCGAGCGACTAGCCAAGGAGGCGGTATTGGTCGCGAAGAAGGCGAAACGGAACAGGAACCCATTGAATGGAGACAACTTCTACGCGAACAAAATGGCGACTCTCCGCGCTGACGCCACCAACGCGTTTCGAGATCTAGCTCCGACAAGCGCTGGTGATTCTTCGGCCATCGCCGAGTTGATGGAGGCGGTCTTCTCTCCCTCCTCACAGGGTAGAGAACGAGCCAAGGCATCGCAGGAGTTCATCTACAACCTGCGCACTACCTGGCGCTCCACAGCGGCGCCGAGAGAAGAAGAGGGGCTTTTCCCTTTGAATCTCCTGGCGCAAGCCAAGCGGGGTTACTTGGTTGTCGTTGGACGTCAAATGAACGGTGCCTACGGCATGCACTGGTACGACGCGGCGGCCGTGATGATGCGGCGCCTCATCGAGATTGCCATCATAGAGGCGTTCGAAGCGAAAGGTGTCGCAACCTCGATCCAGGACGCAGCGGGGAACTACCTTCAGCTCTCTGACCTCGTGTCAAGGGCCTTGGCCGAACCGGCGTTGCCACTATCCAGAAATGCGAAGAAGGCACTCCCTAGTCTGAAGGACCTGGGACATAAGTCGGCTCACGGCCGATACTTCACGGCACAGAAGAGTGATGTCGACGCGGCTGAGCCCGGCTGCCGCGTATTAGTTGAAGAACTCCTACGTCATGCCGCACTTCTGTAGATCGGGGACGGCCCTCCAAGCGGTTCCAGCCGATTAGGCAAACGCCTTACCGCAATTCCGGAACGTCGGGCCGACAGGAGGAATAGGCCCCCGACCGTGCGCCCTTCCGTGCCTATGCACGCTAGTCCAGTCCGACGAAGTCTACCGGTGGATTCGCGCCAACCTCTGCCGTGGTAGGGGAAATGGTAGGGAACTCCGCACCAAAGAGCACCACTCGGCACTACTCAGCACTGCGTCGAGTGCAAAGAGCACCGATAAACGTGCGTAGCTGCTATCGTTTTCGGGTGGCCGCCACAATTGGGCCGATTCGGGCGGCGGGTTCGCGTTTGTTCAGAAGCGCCGCCAGGTGGTCGCGGGTGAACCGCCATGTGTCGGGTATCTCGTCGACGGTCCCGGCTCCGTGACCGCGATTGGTCCATGCGTGGCGCTCATAGAGAATCGTGTCGCCTCGTCCCTTCGCAGCCAACTTCAACCAAGTGGCAACTTCGGTCGGGCTTGCGAGATACATGCGAGGCATCTGCTCGTCGGGCACGTTCTTGAACTGCACGAGGCACAACACGGTTCGGGCCCCGTGTCGCGCCAGCCAGCGGTCGGCCGCGGCGTGGTAGTCCGCGTTGGCGATGTAAGACTGCGTGAGTCCCCAGCCCCCATCCTGGCTGCCCTTGACGGACACCTTCAGCAACGAATCGCCCTGCACGACCAGGAGGTCGTACTCGGGCTGGTTGGCGCCGTATTGAACCGAGACATCACAGCCGAAGCGGGCGAATTGGGCGGCAGCGGCAGCTTCGGCCGCGACCGACACGTGCCAAGACCCCATCTTGTGCATGCAACCCTCCGTTGCTGTGCATGACGCTACCACAGCCATCCAAACCGCTGCTATTGATAGCAGCGCACCGTAGCCCAAACCGTAACCGATCCAGCACTGATGGGCACCACTTGGCACCACTCAGCACCGCGTCGTGCACCGCGAACACTCACATCGTCACGAGCGTGCCCCTCGGCGCTTGCATCAATACGTCGTCGGCGTCTTCGTCGGGCGCTTTGGAATGCGGCCGTTCTTGGTTCCGGTACAACTGCGTCATCTCACGCACGACGACGGTCTCGGAGGCATTGAGGTACCGCGCGGTCGTCGCGATGCTCGTGTGGCAGTAGAGGTGCGAGACGGTCAGCAGGCTGACGCCCGCCTCGATGAGCCTTGACCCGAACTCGTGGCGCAGGTCGTGGAAGGTCAGGTCGCGGATGCCGGCGCGTCGGAGGGCGCCGTACCACGCCACCTTGAACTCGCCGACGCGCCCTCCGCACTCGTCGCCGAACACGAAGGCGTCCGGGCCGAGCGGTCCGCCTTCCGGACCCGTCCGGCGCATCTCCAGCACGGCCCGGAGGCGCGGAGAAATGGGCAGGCGTCTCGCCGTGTCGGTCTTCGTGTTCTCGGCGCGCAGCGAAATGGTCTGCATGACGCCCTTCGCATCGAGGACGATGTCGCGCCAACGCAGCAACAAGAGTTCACCACGTCGACACCCGGCCTCCAGCGCCGCGATGATGCGTGCCTGCGTATGGGGGGCGGCGTGCGCGAGCAATCGCTTCTCGTCCTCTGGAAGCAGCCGCCGGTCCCGCCCCTGCTCCCGCGCGAACTGCACGACGCGCTGGCCGTGCCGGAGGAACGGGTTCTCCTTGTCGCGGTAGCCCTTCCGAATCGCGAAGTTGAACACATGCCGGATGACCTCGAAGTGCCGGTTGCAGCCGGTCTCCCCGTTGCGTCGGTGGGGCACCTCGGCGCTCACGCGCTGCTCTTGGCTGACCGCCGCCGCCCACCGCTTGCCCCGCTGCCCACGGGGCAGGGTCTTTGCCTCGTGGCGGGCGTTCGCTAAGCGCTGCACGCGTGCTTGCCGCTCCGCTTCCTTCTGCTTCAGCAACGCGCGTCGTGCGTCGCGGAAGGCGTCGAGGTGCCCGACGCCGACATCCTCGACCGCCAACGCGCCAAACGGAACGGGCTGGCCGTGCGCTCCGGGAATGATCGTGCGGCAGATGAGCGCGAGCTGAGCCTGTATGCGGAGGATGCGGTGAGGCCGACGTCCGGGGTCCGCGCGCACGGCGTCCAGGTAGCGCTGCGTGACGTCCTCGACGGTCAGGCGGTCGATCGGCGCCGCGGGGGCCGGCGTCTGCCGGAACGTGCCCGCCCGAATCGCGGATCGGATGGCGTCTCGCAAGGTCTCGGCCTCGGACTTCGACATCCAGTAGCCGGTTGGCTTGCCGGCGTACTTGAGGGTTCCGAGGCGGTACGTCCCGAATCGGCACCCGGCCCGCTGCACGGACGTCCCCAGTGTGCCCGCGCCGCCGACGTGGCTCGCCTCAGCTATGCCGGGCGGCTTGGATGAGGTCGTCCAGTTGACGACGCGTGATCAGCGGCGGGGTCAGCGTTCCGGGGATTCTGCCGAAGACGGCCAGCATGTCGGACTCGACGATCTGGTGTGGCGCGTGCAGGGCAAGTAACCTCGCGCGGCAGACGAGGAACACGGGCCACTTGGCGACGCGCTGTCGGTATCCTGCGTCCCAGAGGCGAATCGCTCGATCCGGTTCCGACGAGATCGAAAATCGCGCCCGGATTTCCGCTGGTGGATGCCCGTTGGTCAACTCGAGGGGTTTGGGCGGATTCCCTTCCACAATGCAGTTGCTCGGCAACCCAAGGCCCTTCGAGCAATACCACGCTGCCGCGAGGTCGTGTGTCTCGAACCGCTTCTCCACGTTCAGGACGGCGACTAGACGCCAACCCGGGACGGTGTCAGCGCCGTAGGTGCCCTTGACGGTCAGATAGGCCACCGCGTCGCCCGGCTGCAGGCGTGGCGCGAAACCGCCAGCTCGACACGTCGCCGTAATCGATGGGCAGGGCGATTCGAGGTCTGGCTCGCGCCGGCACGAACCGTCAATGAACGGCGGCAGCCCGAACCTCTCGACCGCTCGGCGTCCGCCGGCGCTGCTAACGAGCGGGTGTAACGTCGCCAGGAAGCAGCGATCGGTCATCGCATCAGGACTCTCGGAGGGCGTTCACGCCGTCACCGCATCAATCGAGAAGCTCATTCGGTACTTGGCCAGACTGACCCATGGGACACGAGCGACGGCAATTGCGAGTTCTTCGGATATTTCGCTGGCGATGATGTACCCGCGGCATGGCCCGTTCCCGAGATGCTGATCGACCCAACCCATGTAGTAGAGAATCTGGCCAAGAGTGCGGTTTCGACCTTGGGATAGTTTCAACTCGATCACAACGTACTTGCCGTTCCGATCCACCGCCAGGAGGTCTATGCGGCCACCATCGACGGGGAACTCGATCCCGGTGTTCTCGTCCGAGGCATGCAGACGTAGGCCGGGTTCGATCTTCTCCATGTTTCGCGCAAGGAAATCTCGGAGGTGCGCCTCAAGCGCGAATTCCTCCGCGCCCTCCTGTGCAGGCGTGGCCGTTGACTCGTCCGCAGTCTCCTGATCCGGATCGCGTCCTGCGACGAAGTCCTCATACCGCCTCTTGATGCGCAGGTAGGAGTCCCTCTTCTTCAGGCCTCCGGGAGTGTTACCGAATGGCCAATGCTCCTTCTTGAAACCTTCCAGCAGGTCCTTGTTCTCAAACAGGGCGACGATGTAGCCGCGCCGAAGCGTTGACGTGTACAGAGATCCCACTCGATCACCATGTCGCGGATCTCGCGCATGTCGTCTTCGAGACCGTGCGCGATCCCGTACTCGGTACGCGGCTTTTAGCGGCAGCGCTTTGGTTTGCTCGTCGATCATGTTAGCTCCCCCGTACGACCGGCGCAGCTGTCCGCGTGGCTTCGACCGGCCAGCCGCGAGACGGACGCGCACCCGATGGCCCACCAGGACTGTCGGGTGCCGCAGGCATTGTCTCCGCGTCTCGTGTCTGTAGCAAGTTGCCCGCCTTCCGCTCGCCCTCCACCTGGCCAGGTCCGTTTCGTTCCGCAGCCAGCGGCGGCACGATGGGGCAGACGATGCCCGGCCGGTCGTGCCAGAAGGCGGCACAATCCACCGGAGTTTTGGCCAAGGCCGGCGGTGCTACAATCCTCCGCGCCCCTGTCCTAACGAGCACCAAGCGGCCCTCGACCCAGAAAGGCAGCGCGTATGGGCGAACCGTTCACTATTCGGATATTCGTGCCCGACGGCGACCCGCAAGGCGTGAAGATCGTCGAGCGTCTGAATTGGACCGGCGTCGGGTTGGCGTTCCCACGTTCCGCTTGGCCACAGTTGAAATCGCGCAGCGAATTCACCCGCGCGGGCATCTACATCCTGACCGGCACGGCAGAAGGGACCGCCGACGACCTTCCTACGGTCTACGTGGGCCAGGCGGAGGAAATCGGGACCCGGATTGACTCACACTACGAAGCCAAGGACTTCTGGAACTGGGGATATGCCTTCGTGTCCAACGGCAATCCTTTGAACCGGGCACACACGACCTGGCTGGAGCACGCGCTGATTCACCGCGCGGAAAAGGCGAAGCGAAGCCATCTGGACAATGGCACCCTGCCGAATGAACCCCGCCTGTCCGAATCCGAGAAGGCCGACACAGAAGGATTCCTGAGAGAGCTACTGCGCATCCTGCCGTTGTTGGGGGTCGACATCTTTCAGAAGCCCGAGCCCGTCGCGACACCTGGCGCCGGCGGATCGGTCACGCTTCCTGTTGTGCCGGGTATGCCCACGGATGATCGCGATACCGTCGTCGTACCCGCCCAGGCCGACGGCTTCAATGAGGTGTTCCTCGGACAGCATGTCTGGTTTGCGATCCGAATTGGCGGCGGCATGCTGAACCGGATCAAGTACATCGCCGCGTACCAGACCGCTCCCGTATCCGCGATTACCCATTTCGCGCCCGTCAAACAGATCGAGCCGTACGGCGACGAAGGAAAGTACCGCCTCGTCTTTAGCGAACCCGCCAAGGCCCTTGGTCCGATTCCCTTCGCAGACACGACGACCGGGTCCATGCAGGGGCCGCGGTACACGAGCCTGAGACGCCTGCTTGCTGCGAAGAAGGTATCCGAACTGTTTGATTGATCCCGATTCGTGGCCCCGGCAGCCGCGCGAGTCGCGGTTCCGTGTCGCCTCGTCGGCAGGAAATCGGGTGCGGGCGATCGCGTTCATGACCAACGGCGCTGGAGGAGAGTCCGGATGTGAATGAGCTCGTTGTCGGCGTCGATTGTGCTACCGAGGACGCGAAGCTCGGGTTGAGTTTAGCCGAGCGGGGCAGCGCGCTCACTGCGATCAAAGAGGCCACGGTCTGCGCTCGCGACCGCTCTGCTCTCAGCACTGTAACCGGCTGGCTGCGCAACGTCCGAGGTCCGGTCTTGTTGGCCATTGACGCACCCTTTGGCTGGCCCATCGCATTGAGCCAAGTCCTGAGCTCACACTGTGCCGGCGCAGCTATCGACACCACTCCGAACTTGATGTTCAGGCGAAGCACCGACCGCTTCATTCAAGCTCATGTCGGCAAGACACCTCTCGATGTCGGTGCTGATCGGATCGCCCGAACGGCGCACGCGGCGCTCAAGTTGTTGGGGGACCTCCGTACGGCGCTCCGCCTGGATATCCCGCTCGCTTGGAGTTCGGATCTGGCCGGTGTTGCGACCATCGAGGTTTATCCAGCAGCCACTCTCGTTGCTCACGGCATTCGCTCCAAAGGCTACAAGAAGCCGTCGCAGACCGTTGAGCGGCAGGAGATGGTGAGGGCGCTGGATCGCTGGCTGGATGTGGGCACAAGTCGGTCGCTCTTCGAGTCGAACGCAGATGCTCTCGACTCCGCGGTTTGCGTTCTCGCCGCGGTTGACTTTCTGGAGGGTCGCGCCATGGGTCCGTGCGATCAGGCAACCGCACTGCGAGAAGGATGGATCTGGTCCCAGAAGCCCAGAACGTGAAGCCGAACGCGCCCGCACAACCGAAGGTCGCGAAGCGAACGGCCAAGAGGGGGCGCGTGAACGCGATCGGTGACGGACGAGGGAATCAGCATGGCCACCGGACGGGGGAACTACCTTACAAAGCAAGCCGGCGAGTACATCGTCGCTGCCGAGTTGTCGCGCCGGGGCTTTGTTGCGACGACGTTCACCGGCAACGTACCGTCGTACGACATTGTGGCGGTTGACGATCACGGCGGCCATGCACTGGTTCAGGTAAAGGCCATCGCCGCCGATTCCTGGCAGTTCACGGTCACGCAATTCGCGGACGTCGTGCTTGAGGGCTCGAAGCAGATCGTCCGCGGCCCGCTTCCGGCTCCATATCCTCATCTGATCTGCGTCATGGTTCAGGTCGCGCCGGCCGATTCGCGGCGTCGAGATCGCTTCTACATTCTGCCGTGGCAGAAACTGGCACGTATCGTTACCGATGGTCACGAGAAGTTCTTGGCGAAGCACGGTGGCGTCCGGCCGAGGCGGCCCACATCGCTGCACACTGCAGTGAAACCGGCGGCGCTGGCGCGATGGGAGAACCGGTGGGATGTTCTCCAGAAACGAGTCAGGCCGGCTAATGCCCTGCAGCCCTCGGCGGCCGGCGTGACGATGAACCGCGGCGGCTGAATCCGGCCGCTAGATGTGGAAAGGAAGAAGGACCCTTATGCAAGACTACGCGCTCTACTACCCGACGATTGAGTTTCGGAACTACGAGTGGTTATGGAACGCATCCCTGCTATGGGACCGCGTTTACCGAATTGTTCCGACAGGCTACGAGCCAGAGGATTGCGAGAACGTCCGCATCCTCGCACAGGGCGGCGAGATCGGTATCCCCATTCGGCCAGAGACGTATGCGCCGGTTGTGGCGAAGGACTTTGCCAGCAAGTTGGCGCAGCGGCGATGGGACGCAGCGGCCGTGGTTGGCGAGATTCCAGCGGAATACGCACGACTGCACAAAGGCAAGGTTGATGTCGCACTACGGGAGATGATTATTGCAGAGGGCAAAGGTGCGCGGCACGAGCATTGGCTCTACGTACCGACCGAGTTCGCTGCCCTCTATATGACGTACTTGGCCAATCACATAGCGAGCGAGAATAGGCTGCAACTACTATCGGACAGCGCGGCGGCGTGGACAGGATCAACCTACTTTCGGTTCGATGGCGACGTTCAGGACTACCCGCACGAGGATTATGTGCAACAGTTAGCAGTTCTCGTCTTTCGCGACTTCCTTCCCGAGGATGTGACTTCGATACCTCCTAAGTCGATTCTACGGTTTCGAGAGAAGCACAAGGACGAGCGGCGCCGCTTTCTCGCAGCCATACGAAAGAGCGCATCTGACTTGTCGGGCTGCACTGATGCCGGAGTAGTCCGAGACAGGATACAAGACGTGAGGAAGGAAATAGAAACATCCTTGAAGGACTATCGCAAGAGCGTCGAGACGCTCAACATTACTGGGTGGACTGGCATCAAGAGCCTATCGTTTCCCGTGATCACGAAGGTGGCTTCCGAAATCGTGGGGAAGGAGTTGGATCCAGAGTACTCTCATGATCGTGTCCAGTCTAGGCATCGCCATTGGCCTAGTATCTGGTTTGGCCGACCACAGACAGAAGCGTAAGAAATTGATGAAGGAGTCGGATTACTCTTACCTCCTCCATCTCGATCGCGAGTGGCAAGGGCGGGCACTATACAACAAGGGCTACAACTACTTTCTGTGTCGACAGATGGAGGAGTTCATCAACGACTAAGAATCACCGAACACGGGCGGCACCGTACACCGTGTCGCACCGCCGTTGCGCCTGTGGGAGGTGACATGGAGAATGACGCTCGGCGGCGACGAGGATCGAAGGCACAGGCCCCAAGTGGTCGCGAGAGGCGCACAGTAGCCGGAGCGCTAGAGGGCGGCGCTTGGGTTAATTTGGGTTCTTGCGGCCGTCGCAGGGGATCGAAAGGGATCGCTTCTGATCAGTGGGTCGTCAGTAGAGACGAGGTCTGATCGCTTCAGAGCGCTGTTCCGACGCGCCTGTTAACCGGAGGGTTGCCCGCCTTCGCTCGCGGCCAGCGTCTGGCCGCCGCGAGCTTCGGCGAGGTGTCGCCGTCACCAAGTCGCGGCCTGCTTCCTCCAGATCGCGCCGACGCCAAGCTCCCACAGCCGCTTGTTCAGCGCGGGGATCTCTTCGCTGGTCACCCGATCCGCGCGAGCCTTCAGCGCCGCCCACTCGGCATTCAGCCGCTTCAGCTGGTCCCGGTTCGGCTCGTTGACCCGCGGCACGTCGCTCTCCGTCTGGTTGATCAGGAACAGGTAGTTCGCCGTGAACTTGTTCGGGAAGTTCTCCACGTCGTCGTAGGCCCTGGACCGGCGCTGCACCATGTCGCCGTCCCACGCCTTCAGCTTCTCGAGCAGGGCCTGGCCGTCGCGCTTCACGGCCGCGTACCGGTCGCCGGACGGCAGCGCCTCGAGCAGGGCCTCGAGCTGCTTCTGCTGGTCGTACAGGCCGTTCACGAGCCGGTGCATCGCGGCCAGCTCGCGCTCCATGCCGGCCATCTCGGCGTGGTAGTCCCGGTATTCCGCGGCGGTGGTCGCGTACAGCGGGTTCGCGAGGATCTCCGCGCTCGTGTCGAGCGTCCGGTCCTTCACCGTCAGCTTGAAGCGGTACCTGCCGGGGATCGCCTTGTGCCCCCGGTAGCTGGCCTCGATGAACACCCCCGGCACGCCCGGCATCGTGGGGTAGCGCATGTCCCACACGAACCGGTTCAGCCCCTTGGATTTCGGCAGCACCGGCTCCGCGGCCGGCCCACCCTCCCACTTCTTGAAGGCGTCGTCCTTCTTCGAGGAGAACGAGCGAACGAGGTGACCCTCCGCGTCCGCGACGTCGAGCGTGATCTCGTCGGTCTTCCCGAGCTCGGGCAGCCGGTAGTAGAGGACGATCCCGTTCGCGGGGTTCACGCCGCGCGTCGCGGCGGCGCCGGTGAAGTCTTCCTTGGGCTCGTTCAGCTCGCTTCCGCCGTTCACCAGGAACGCGTCGCCCGGCTGATACAGGAACAGGTCGGGCGTGTCCTTCTTGTACTGCCGGATGAGGGTGAGGTCGTCGAGGATCCAGAGCGACCGGCCCGAGGTCGCGGCAATCAGGTTGCCCTGGTGGATCCGGAGGTCGGTGATCGGCGTGATCGGCAGGTTCAACTGGAACGGTGACCAGTCGCCTCCGCCGTTCCACGAGACGAACAGGCCGAGCTCGGTGCCGGCGAAGAGCAGGTCGCGCCTCACGTCGTCCTCGCGAACGACCCTCGTGAAGGCGCTGCCGGGGATGCCGCGGTCGATCTTCGTCCACGTGGCGCCGTAGTCGGTCGTCTTGTAGAGTCCCGGCGCGTGATCGTTGAACTTGTACCGGGTGGTGGCGATGTAGGCGGTGGCCTTGTCGAACGGCGAGACCTCGATGGCGTTGACCAGGCACTCCGCGAGCCCCTTCGGCGTGACGTTCTTCCACGTCGCGCCGCCATCGCGCGTCAGGTGGACCAGGCCGTCGTCGCTCCCCGTCCAGATCACACCCTTCTCGTGGGGCGACTCCACCACGTCGGCGAGCGTGCCGTAGTTCTCGGCGCCGACCGCCTCGTTCGTGTACGGAACGCCGGGCGTACCCTGCTTCTCCTTCTCGTTGCGCGTGAGGTCGGGCGAGATCTCCTTCCACGTCTTCCCGAGGTCGGTCGTCTTCAACAGGAGCTGCGCGCCGTGGTAGAACGTGCGCGGCTCCCACCGGCTCCAGATGATGGGTGCGTTCCAGTTGAAACGGTACCGTATGTCCTTGGCGGCCATGCCGAGGTACTGGATCGGCGCCGCCATGACGTTGGTGCCCGCCGTGGCTTCCGTGTCGATCACCTCGATGGTGCCCTGGTAGCTTCCCCCCATGACGTAGCGCGGGTTGTCCGGGTCGAAGGCGAGAAACGCGCTCTCGCCGCCCGCCGACGCCTTCCAGCTCGCCGCCGTGATGCCCCCACTGCCGAGCTCGCGGCTCGCGATGGCGACCGACGTGTTGTCCTGCTGCGCGGCGTAGATGCGGTACGGGAACCGCTGGTCCACGTTGATCCGGTAGAACTGCGCGGTCGGCTGGTTGTCCTCGGAGCTCCAGCTGCTGCCGCCGTCGAAGGTGATCGCGCAGCCCCCGTCGTTCGAGATGATGAAGTTGCGGGGGTTGTCCGGGTTGATCCACAGGTCGTGGAAATCACCGTGCGTGCCGGAAAGGGTCTCCCAGGTCTTGCCCGCGTCTTTCGACCGGAGGGCGGGCGCGCTCATCACGTAGATCGTGCGCTCGTCCTTGGGATCGATGAAGAGCTCCGTGTAGTACCAGGCCCGCTGCACCAGCCGCGGCTCGCTCGTCACCTGCGTCCAGCTCTTGCCGGCGTCGGTCGAGACATAGAGCCCGCGCTCGTCCTTCGCCGAATCGCTCTCGACGAGCGCGTAGACCGTCTCAGGGTTCGAGCGGCTGACGGCGATGGCCATCTTGCCCATCTGCTCGGGCAGGCCCTTCGTCATCTTCTCCCAGGTCTCGCCGGTGTCCGCGGACTTGTACAGGCCGCTGCCGGGCCCGCCGCTCATCACCTGCCAGGGCCGGCGGCCGTGCTCCCACATCGCCGCGTAGAGCATCCGCGGGTTCGTCGCGTCCATCGACAGCTCCGCGGCGCCGGTCTTGTCGTTGACGAACAGCACCTTCCTCCAGGTCGCCCCGCCGTCGGTCGACTTGAAGACGCCCCGCTGCTCCGACTGGCTGTAAAGCGCGCCCTGGGCCGCGACAAGCACGGTGTCCGGGTCCTTCGGGTGCACGACGATCCGGGAGATGTGCTGCGTCAGCTCGAGACCGGCGTGCTTCCACGTCTTGCCGCCATCGGTGGAGCGGTACACGCCGTCTCCGTGGTGCGTCATGACGCCCCGCACGGCGTGCTCGCCCATGCCGACGTAGATCACGTTCGGATCGCTCCCCGCGACGGCGACCGCTCCGACCGAGCCGGTCTTGAAGTACCCGTCCGAGACATTCCGCCACGTGAGGCCCATGTTGTCGGTCTTCCACAGCCCCCCGCCGGTCGTGCCCATGTAGTAGGTCTTCGGGTCGCCGACGACGCCGGTGCCGGCGACCGCGCGACCGCCCCGGAAGGGCCCGATCGACCGCCATCGCACCGGCTTGAAGTACCCGTTCAAGTCGTCGCCCCCTGGGGGGCCAACCTGGGCGGACACCGTCAGGACGCTGAGACAAAGGACAACGCCGAGGCTGAGTTTCTTGAGCATAGGCACCTTGCAAGTGCGATCGAGGCCAGGGCCGCGCAGGCACGCGGCGTGAGCGACAGGATTATACCGTTCAGCTGCCCGGCCGTCGTCGAGCGTAGGAGCGCAGAAGAAGTCGGGCGCTCAATCATCGACGGCAGGCTGCTGCGCCAGATCTCGGCCCTCCAGCACCGAGCCGATCGACCGATCCTGATGATTGTCTCGACGCGCGTTGGGACAAGCGCGCCTGCCATTCCCGGCTGATTCTGCAGCTCACGTGGAACTCGGTCGAAGAGGCGGAGTCGGCTGTCTTGGGCGAACGCGGTCGGTCTGAATTCGAGACGACTGTTCGGTCGCCGGCTCATCGAAGAGGACGAGCCTATCGCCTTCGCTGCGAGAGGCGTGCGCCGGCCGTTCGATCTTGGCCGGCGGCACGAGGTACGCGGTGTCCTTCATCCCGAGCGGCCGAACGATCCGCTCTTCGCAAAAGCGCGACAATGACTGGCCCGACGCCCTCGCCACCAGGACCCGCTGAATGTTCGAGCCCGTCCCGTACAACCGGTCTTCGCCCGGCTCCCCTGCGGCGCGCCTTGGGCGCGGCCTTGACAACGCCCGCTCGGCGGCGGGATTACGCGCGTACGGAAACCGGATCGAAATCGAACCAAACCCGGCGTGGGGAATCTTCGTTTCCCCCAACTGGAGAGAAGTGAGTGCCCCTTGACAACTTCATGACCGTCCCGCGCTCGCGCCCAGGGCGAGGAGAAGCTCGTCCAGTTGCGCGAAGGTCTCGACCATCGCATCCGCCGCCCCGGTGCCGGCAGCGTCGAGAGCTTCCTTCGAGGAATGGAGCTCGTGAATGACCAGCAGCGTCTTGCCACGCTTTTCCTCGAATGTCACCGTGGTGACAGGCCCACCCTCACCACCTTCCTCGTTGGTCCACACGAGGCGCGAGTGCGGTGTCACTTCGAGGTACGTGCCGAAGAACGCCATACCATCGGGTTCGAACTCGAGACGGTACTTGCCCCCGACACGCACATCCATCTCACAGGAACGCAGCGACATGCCCATCGACTTCGGCAGCCACCACCGCCTGAACAGATCGGGCTTGGTCCACGCCTCGAACACGATGCGGGCCGGGGCGTTGAAGGTCCGGGTCACGACGAGCTCACGCTCGGACTTCCGCTCCACCGTCGTGCGGTTCTTCATGGGCGTGGGCTCACTCTCTCTTCTTGCGTCCATCAGCCTTCTCCTTCCGTTTCAGTTCCTCGACAACCTTGTCCAGCTCGTCTAACCGTGCATCCCAGAGCTGGCGGTACCTCTCGATCCATGCCGCCTCTTCATCCAGTCTGCGCAGGCCGAGCCTGCAGGTCCGCACGCGCCCGACCTTCGCCGTGGTGACGAGCCCCGCCTGCTCCAGGACGCCGACGTGCTTCTTCATGCCCGTGAGGGTCATGTGGAACTTGTCGGCAAGGTCCGTGATCGAAGCGTCTGCACGCCCGAGCTGCTCCAGAACACCGCGTCGGGTGGCGTCCGAGAGCGCGGCAAACGAAGCATTGAAGCGGGTCCGCGAAGACTGAACCATGTGGTTCAGTATAACATCCGGATTGGCGGCATGCAAGGCGAGGCGTCCACCCGCCTCGGCTTCACCGACTACGTCCGCGTGGAGCTCGCGTCTGGCCAAGCTCCTCGGGGCGGTGCTGTCGCTCGCGCCGGTGCCGGCGCGTCTGAAGGAGTGGGCATACGCCGCCTTCGCCATCACCCTCGGCTCTGCGCTCATCGCCCACCTCTCGATCGGAGAAGGCCCGCGGAGGCGTGGGGCTGGGCGGCGGGCACGCACTTCGTGAAGTTGAATTGACTGAGGCGAGGAGCATCTACGCTGCCTCTCGGATCAACCAGTTGCGGAAATCGTCCAGTGCGGCGAGCCAGCCTTTCCGACATCCCGTTCCACCGGCAGCGTCCCCGACTGATCCTTCTTCGCGTCGCCCGCCTTCGGTGGATCCAGCGCGACGACCGCCTTCCGCACCGTATCGCCGATGTGCCCCCCGATGTGCCTCCTGTCGCCGGGTCGGGCTTCCGGGTTAGACTCCAGCAGCAGGTCAGCTGGAGAACTCGGACATGCCGTTCAAAGTGGCACGGGAGGATCCATGGCCAAGATCGTGAACACCTACGACGTGCCGCGGCTGAACTCGAAGCACGACGGCCGCTACCGCTACGAGACGGTTCAGCCCCACGTCCTGGGCACGAAACACATGCGAGGTGAGATCGTTGTCTACCCGCCAGGAACGGGCGGCGCCGGGCATTGGCACGAGGGAACAGAACATCTGTTCTACATCACCGAGGGCCGCGGCACGCTGTTTGTCAATGACGTTGCGAGCGAAGTCAAGCAAGGGGATTTCATCTCCGTGTTCGACGGCGAGCGGCATCGCTTCCAGAACCACACCGACGAGACCTTCGCGTTCCTCGAGCTCTTCTCGCCGACCGACTACAAGACCATCTGGGAGCAGCCGGAGTGCAAATGAACGTGGCTGCCTGCCGCCCGTGAGGCGGCAACCGACGGCCACTGACCTGTGCCGATTCGTCTCCACGCCCCCCTCCCATGCGGGATCTTGGTCGAGTTGTCGGGCCGGCGACGAGTGAGCAGCGAAGACACGGCAAACGGCAAGCCTGCGATAGTGCCGCTCGTGCGCAAGCTGCGGTCGTTGCTGCAGGCTTGAGTTCATACAGATGAGAGGGGGCATCGGATGGAGATCGGGTTCGTCGGTCTCGGCGACATGGGAACGGGCATCGTGCCCCGTCTCATCGCCGGCGGGCACCGCGTCACCGGCTGGAACCGGACCAAGAGCAAGGCCGAGCCGCTCATCAAGCTCGGCATGGGCTGGGCGGATAGCCCGCGCGAAGTAGCGGCCCAGTCCGAAATCGTGTTTTCGATCGTGACGGATGCCGCCGCGGTGCAGGCCGTGGCGTTGGGGGACAACGGGGTCGTCGCGGGCCTCAAGAAGGGCGACGTGTATCTGGACATGAGCACCATTTCGCCGGATGCCAGCCGCGCAGTTGCCGCCGAGTTTGCCAAGGCGGGCCTGACCATGCTGGACGCGCCAATCTCCGGCAGCACCGTGACGCTCGGGGAAGGCAGAGCCTCGATCATGGTTGGCGGCGACCAGACGGCATTCGAGCGCGTGCGGCCGGTGTTGTTGTCGATCGGGCCAAAGGTCACTTACATCGGCGGCAACGGACTGGCCGTGCAGCTGAAGCTGGCGATCAATCTGGTGTTGATGGTCGAGGTCATCGCGTTTGGCGAAGGTGTTGCGCTGGCCGAGAAGGGCGGAGTCGCGCGCGAGGTCGCGGTCGATGCGATGCTCAAGAGCGTCATTGCGTCGCCCGTGCTCGGTTACCGCGGCCCTTTCATACTCGAGGGAAGAATGCCGGACGTGCCGCTCGCCGATGTGACTCTGCAACAGAAAGACATGGTGCTGGTGCTCGAACTGGGACGCAGACTGGGAATGCCGGTACCGCTGGCCGCCGCCGCCAATGAAATGATGAACGCGTGTCGCGGCCTCGGCCTTGGCCATCACGATTTCGTGATCGCGCACGAGGCGTATCGCCGGCTCGGAGGATTGTCGAAATGAAACCCGAACCGAAAACCGGAGCGCAGCCGTTCCTTACCAATCTCAAGAACGTCCCCAAGGTCGGCGGGCTGTCGGCTAAGGACGGCTGGGTCAACATGCAGGTGCAGTTCCTGATCGATCAGAAGACCGCCAGGTCCGACAAGCTGCTGCTCGGCTGGACGGTGCTGCCGCCCGGTGCGCAGCACGACCGGCACAGGCATTTCAATTGTGATGAATTCTGGATCGTCATCAAGGGGCGCGGGGTCATGTACACCGATGACGGTGAGAGGCCGTCGGGCGAGGGCGACGTCGTGTTCACGCCGCGAGGCCACTGGCATGGGTTCAAGAACACCTCCGATCAGGACGTCGTCCTGGCGTGGGGCTGGAGCGGGGCGGGTTCGCTGGAGGCGGCCGGTTATGAATCCGTCGAGGGCGGACGCACACACTGATCGTCACGGCCGGTCCCGATGACATTGCCCATCGATGACCCGCGTATTCTGCGCGGCATGACGGTACAGCTCGGCCACTGGCGCGACCGCATCCGTGCCGGCGAACAACCGCTCGGCTGGAAAGTCGGGTTCGGCGCACCCGCGGCAATGCAGAAGCTCAACACCACCGCGCCGCTGGTCGGCTTTCTGACCGACCGCGCGCTCGTGGAGACAGGCGCCACTATTTCGCTGGCCGGCTGGAAGAAACCGGTCGCGGAGCCCGAGATCGCTGTGCACATGGGACGCAGCCTGTCGGCGGGCGCGGACCGCGAATCGGTCGAGGCGGCGATCGCCGGCGTGGGCCCCGCGATCGAACTGGCTGACGTCGATGGTCCGCCGCAAGACGTCGAGCACATACTCGCCGGCAACATCTATCAGCGCGGCGTGATTCTGGGACCCTGCGACCTGTCGCGCGCTGGCGGTGGCGTCGCCGGTCTGCACGGAGAGATCACGAGAAACGGCAGCGTGTTTGCGCACACCTCCGACCCGCAGGCGCTGACCGGCGATTTGATCGACATCGTGCACCATGTCGCCGACACGCTGGCCGTGTTCGGCCAGACGTTGCGTGCCGGGCAGATCATCATCGCGGGTTCCATCGTGCCGCCATTGTGGGTCGAAGCGGGCGAGGAGATCGTGTTCACGCTCGACCCCCTCGGCAGCATTTCGGTCCGCTTCGCCGCCTCCGAGGCCCGATCAGGATCTGAGAACGGACCCGGTGCTCGCGGCCTGCCGCCCCTGCCCTCCCCCCGGTGACGCGACTCGCATCCTCGCCAGAAGCCCGTAGAGGACGGCCAGGACCAGCAGGATCGCGCTGACCGATCGCCACACGGCGTGCGGGTCCGCCGGATCGGACAGCGGTTCGACCAGCATCGGTGCCAAGGCCTGGCCCAGGAACATGGCGGTCGTGACGAGACCCACGCCGAATCCGCGCCGGCCCGGCCCCACGACGGCAAGAATCCACGAACTGTGGTTGGGGATGTACAGTCCAAAGCCGACGCCCCCGACGACCATCCCGATCAAGGAACTCGCAAAGCCCGGCATCAGCGTGAGCACGTAGTACCCGGCGGCCATCGAGAGGAAGATCACCGCGTAGATGGCCACGTAGTTCAAGCGGGTCCGGAAACGGTGATAGGTCAGCGCCACGAGCGCGGCGACCGTGTTCCCGACCGCCACGGCAAAGCCCGTCTGAAATGGGGACGCGCCGAACGCCTTGGTCAGGAAGAACGGCAGCTCCACCGGCGTGATGAAGAAGAGCCCCGAGGCGAGCGTCGCCGACACGACGACGAAGGCGCAGGGCCAGAACGGCGCCGCCGTCAACGCCGGGTCGGCGCCCTGCCCGGGGCTCGCCGACTCAATCCGCGGACGGCTCTCGCGGAGCACGAAGAACGCGCTCGGCAGGACGAGGAACGCAAGCGCGTAGCCCAGGAACGGCGAACGCCAGCTGAGACCGGCGAGCCATCCGCCGAGCAGCAGGAATACCACGCTGCCGAACTTGGTTGCGGACCCCTGCCATCCGATGACCTTCTGCCGCTTGGGGCCGTCATAGTAGTCGCCGATCATGGCGACCGTCGCGGTCTTGATGCCCGCGATCGCCAGCCCGAGGACTGCGCGGGAGACGAACAGGAACAGGAAGGTGTCCGCGAAATAGCCCGAGACGCCGGCAAGCCCCATGACGAACAGGGACGCATTGAGCAGCGCCTTGCGGCCCCATCGATCGCACATCCAGCCAGCGATCGGCGACCCGACCATGATGAACAGCGCGGGCACCGAGAGGAGAATGAACTTGACGAGAAAGCTGACGTTCGGGGCACCCAGGAAGCCGATGCTCCAGAGCAGCGCGCGCGCGAAGGGCTCGTGCTGCGCCTGGCCGGCGAACAACCGGGCCATCTCGGGCATGGCCGGCGCGGCCAGGGGAGTCGCGAGGAGGGCCACGGCCGTCGCCGAGAGAATCGCCGCGAGCCCGTGCGTCGAAAGGGCGGGAGGTTCAGATGCCAAGATGGCCTCGCGTGTTGTCGGAACGCCCGTTTCGGCCGAGGTTCAGGGAAATCCCGCGCACAGATCCCCGCGGATAGTACACGATACTGACCCGAAGCGGCCGACGAGCTTCAACGTGCCCCGCGCAGGGAACGGTTCACAAGCCCATGGCCGCCTTGAGCGTCTTGATGATCGCCTCGACGGACGGAACTCCGCCCGGATAGAGTCGTCAGGCTGGTCGAGGATAAGGCGGGATCGGTTTCGCCATCCCGAACCGATCCCGGCCCTTGTACACCACGGTCGGAGTCGGGTACCCGACGAGCGCATCCGTCGCCGGCAATGTGCCGACGGTGACGCGGCGGTAGTTGAGCGGCAGCCGCAGGGCTCTCAACGCGTCGTGGAGACTCATCATCATGACCGGCGTGTTGACGCAGCCGTCCCGCGCCAGAACGACCAGGTCGGACCGCACGGACGTCGGTCGCTTTGCTGTACCACTCATTGCCATGACAAACATCAGCAAGTAGACCAATCGACACATCGGGGACTTCTTGTTTCGACGCGCCGAAAAGCCCTGTCGGCGGAAGATAGTCCAGCAGACCCACAACGCGTGGTTCTGAACGGATTTGAAGAGAAGTGCTGCGGCTGTCTTGATACGGCTCGACCCACCAGCCCCGACGTCGTTCGGCGCGCAGTGCGGAAGCTCGAGTACGTCCACCTGGCGTCATCGATCGAAGATCTTCGAACGCCGCCAGGCAACCGCCTGCACGCACTGAAGGGCGACAGACACTAACAGCACGCGATTGCATCAACGGCCAATGGCGGGTCTGTTTCCGCTTCACCGACGGCGATGCGTACGACGTTCCATCAGTACCGGCAGCAAGAGAGCGAGCGGCGGCGTGATGGTGCGGTATTGCACGGCCTCCGTGACAGCGTGCCGTAGGACTCCCGGACTGAGTGAAATC
>CAVQVI010000010.1:0-934789 GCA_963717075.1 uncultured Acidobacteriota bacterium
GATCAGCGGGTGCGGGGGCCCCAAATGGGGCTTCTTGAATTTCCGGAATAAAGTGCCTTTCGCGCATGATTCACGCTCCCTGGAGGGGCGTCATGCGCGAGATTCAGGTCAAAACAAGGGGGAGGAGCGGGTGACGGGATTCGAACCCGCGAATGCTTGCTTGGGAAGCAAGTGCCTTGCCACTTGGCTACACCCGCGTGCCACGCGATTATATCTGGGCGAACAAGAGTGTCAAGCAGCGCGGCCCTTCGCCTCACGCAAACTGCGCCAGAGGAAGTACAGCGCCACATTCACCCCCCAGCGATCGGCGCTTGGCGGTGGACCGCCAAAGGTCCGCGCCTTGGCTTCGCGTGCGCCCGGCGCGAGGCGCACGATGAGTATCTCCGATGTTGGCGAAGCCGCATGGACCGCAAGCCCAAGCCCGATTGCGGCGTCGCGTGCTTCCATCCAACGCCGGGTTTCGAATTCCACCTGCTCGAGATTCTCGGGGCGCCCGGACAGCGCGAGGCCACCCGCATATACCTCGGCCTGCCCGGCGTTGGCCAGCCGCCCCGCAAGCTTGCCGCCGGCCCCCCATTCGACGCTGACCACGCGCATACCCGCCTCGCCCGCCATTGCGAGTGCGACCCCCTCCAGCGTTTCCTCATCGGCACCAAAGATGGCCTCCGGTAAGCGCCGCCGGATCTCCGCTTCGAGCCGGCCAACTTCGGCCGCAAGGTCCGCCTCTCGCTCACCCTTAGCGGTAATGCGCACATCGATGATTCCATTGTGCGCCGCGAGACCCACCGTTGGATTGCCTAGCGCTTCGAATTCGCCGATCTTCTCGTCGATCGCCGCTTCTCCCAGCCCCGCCACGTGCAAGACGCGCGAGCGGAACATCGCACGCACGCCGAGCCGGCGAGACAGATAAGGAATGACCGCCTCGGCCAGCATATGCTGCATTTCGCGCGGTACGCCGGGCAGCGTGAGCACGCAGCTGCGCTCTGTCTCGACGATGAAGCCCGGTGCCGTGCCCACCGGATTCCGGATCTCGGTCGCGCCCTGCGGCATGTAGGCCTGGCGGCGGTTGGTCTCCGGCGTGGCGCGCGCCCAACGCGCCATGCGTTCATGGATTTCCTGCCACAACTCGTCGCGGAATTCGAGAGGGCCGATCCACCGCGCGCGCCACCGCTTCGCGCGTCGGGTCGTCGACGGTCGGGCCCAGGCCGCCGGTGGTGATCACCGCCTCGGCCCGCGAGAGACCCAGGCGGATTGCCTCCGCAATGCGTTCGGGGTTATCGCCAACCGTGGTCTTCCAGAAGAGATCAATCCCCGCGTTGCGCAAAGCGCGCGCAATGTACTGGGCATTGCTGTCGAGGATATCGCCCAGCAAGAGCTCGGTGCCGATGGTGATGATTTCGACGGCCACAGATATCTCCTGCTCCCCGATGGACTGCATGCGTCCGCAGCGGGTGAGCCAGTCGCCGCAGGCCCAATCCGGGCTGCCCACGGTCCTCTCGGATGGAGGAGGATCGGACTGGGTAGGGACAGGCAAGGAATGCGACGGGCTCGGGAGCGTGCTTGGAGGAGGCTACTTCTCGCCCAGGTAGGCTTTGCGCACCATCTCATTGGCGCGCAGTCGGGCGGCCGTGTCCTCCAGGACGATGTTGCCGGTCTGCAGCACGTAACCGCGCGAGGCAATCGATAGCGCCATCAGCGCGTTCTGCTCAACCAGGAGGACCGTCGTCCCTTCCTTGTTGATGGCACTGATCGTGGCGAAGATGCTCTCCACCAGGATCGGTGCCAGCCCCATCGAGGGCTCATCCAACAAGAGAAGGCGTGGGCGCGCCATCAGCGCACGGCCGATGGCCAGCATCTGTTGCTCGCCGCCAGAAAGCGTACCCGCGACCTGGCGTGAACGTTCCTTGAGCCGTGGAAACACCTGGAAGAACTCGCTGCAAATCCTGAGTGATACCGGCGCGATCGGACCGCGTGTAGGCGCCCAGATCGAGATTCTCGGCGACGGTCAGGCGGGCGAACACACCCCGACCCTCGGGCACCATCGACACTCCCTTATAGACCACCTGGTGGGCCTTGAATCCCGCCAGGTCCTCGCCGTTCAGACGCACGCTTCCTTGCCGCGGTTTGATTGCGCCGCAGATGGTTCGGAGGGTGGTTGACTTCCCCGCCCCGTTGCCGCCAATGAGGGTGACAATCTCGCCTTCCTCAACGGTCAGCGAGATGCCCTTGAGGGCATGGATGTTGCCGTAGTAGGTGTGCAGATCGCGCACTTCGAGCATCGTCATTGGCGGCTACCATCCGGTGAGCCGGATCACTGCAGGCTTGCGGAGTTGGAGCCGCCCAAGCCCGAGGCGGCCCCTCGACCAAGATAGGCTTCAATCACGCGCGGGTTTTTCTGGATTTCTCGCGGCAGCCCCTCGGCGATCTTCACCCCGTAATCGAGCACGGTGACCTGATCGCTGATGCCCATGACCACGCGCATGTCGTGCTCGATGAGCAGGATGGTGATACCCAATTCGCTGCGCAGTCGCTGGATGAAGGCCATCATCTCTTCCGTCTCGTGCGGGTTCATGCCGGCCGTCGGCTCGTCCAGCAGCAAGAGGCGCGGCTGGTTGGCCAGCGCGCGGGCGATCTCCAGTCGGCGCTGAGCGCCGTAGGGCATATTGCGTGCCAGTTGGTCACCCATGCCGGCCAGCCCAACGAAGCGCAACAGGCGCGTCGCCTCGCGCAAGGCTTGGATCTCTTCCCGCTTCATGCGCGGTGTGTGCAGAATGGACTCGATCCAGGTGGCGCTCAGACGGGGGTGCTGGCCGACCAGGATGTTCTCAATGGCGGTCATGTTCTTGAAGAGGCGTATGTTCTGATAGGTGCGCGCAATGCCCAGTTCGGCGATTTGATCCGGCGCAAGGCCAACCAGTGCGCGACCCTCGAGGAGGATCTGTCCTTCTTCGGGCGGGTAGAAGCCGGATACGCAGTTGAAGAAGGTTGTCTTGCCCGCGCCGTTCGGGCCGATGACGCTGGCGATCATCTTCTCATTCACGACCAGGTCGACCGCGCTGACCGCCGTCAGACCGCCAAAGCGCTTGGTGACCTTGTGGGTCTCCAGGACGGCGCTCATGAGGCTCCTCCTCTAGGTTCGGCAGGCGGCCCGCCTGGCGCGGCCTCCTCGTGTTCTCCATGGATCTCCAGGCTGCGCCGCGCCGAGGGGATCAGCCCTTCCGGCCGCGCAATCATCATCACGACCAAAAGCGCGCCGAAGGCCAGAATGCGATAGTCCTGCAGCTGGCGCAGCACCTCGGGCAGCCCCTTGAGCACAAACGCGCCGGCAATCACGCCGGGGATGCTGCCCATGCCGCCAACAATCACCAGACATAGCACGTTGATCGACACCATCAGGTTGTGATCTTCGGGGCCGGTGAACTGGTTGCGGGAGGCGAACAGCGCGCCGCCCAGGCCGGCGAAGGCGGCGCCGATCGCAAAGGCCAGCAGTTTATGGCGCAGTGTGGAAATGCCCATCGCCTGCGCCACCGTCTCGTCTTCGCGCATGGCGACCCAGGCGCGCCCGACGCGCGATTTTTGCAGGCGGTCGGTCACGAAGATCACCAGGAGCACACCCAGCACGATCAGGTATACGAATTCCACATCGGTGCTCAACCGACCGCCGAAGAAGGTCGGCCCGCCGATGGCGGGAACGCCGCGAGGCCCACCGCTAAACTTGGTCAGGACGTCGCTCTTGCTGAGCACACGGATGATTTCGCCGAAACCCAAGGTGACGATGGCCAGGTAGTCGCCGCGCATGCGCAGCACGGGAATGCCGAGCAGGATTCCGGCCAAGGCCGCCATGACGACACCCATGGGCAGCGCCGCCCAGAAGCTCCACATCAGGTGATGCGGGGCGGGCGCGGTGAGCAGCGCCATTGTGTATGCCCCGATGGCAAAGAAGGCCACATAGCCCAGGTCGAGCAACCCTGCCAGGCCGACGACGATGTTGAGACCCAACCCAAGCAGCACGTAGATCCCAACCGTGCCGGCTGTGTAGTTCCAGAATTGCCCAAGCCGAAGGGGCAGAAGGAGCAGGGCGAGGCCCACCAAGATGTACAGGACGATACGTGCAGCGGGGGTGTGGAAGACCGGTTGGTGGATGAGCCAGGCCCGTGCCGGGCCGAAGCGCGCCCCCAGCCATGTCCACAGGCGACGTCGCCACTCGGCGCGCACGACTCCTCGCGCCAGGAGCGCCCCTGCCAGGCCGCACGCGGTGAAGAACCAGGCGTACGTGAGCGCCGCCTGCGCCACAGGAATCCCGAGCCCGAACAGCTTGAGGGCGTCCGGGATGAGTGCCGCCAGATAGCGACTGACCTCAATCTTGGCGGCGGCGAACGAACCCAACAGGTACGCGAGCCCGGCGGTCATCAGCCCGACCATCAACCCGCTCAACGTCCCGCCCAGAAGCGCGCCCGCCCAGCTGTCAGGGGATTGACGGCGTGCGCCGGCTGCGCCTGCCCACAGGCCCAGCAGGCCAAGGAAGATGAGCATGTCCAACTGGGCCCAGGTGAGAGCGAAGGCTCCCACCGTCGCCGGGTCCCGGTGACCGAGCAAGTTGCCGATCAACTCGCCCGCGATCACATTGAAACCGATCAGCACCAAGAAGACGGTCACGATGCTGAGCACGATCCCGGTGCGCAATCCGCTGCGCAGATGCGTAGCCATCACACCTTCTCCTCGGTGAGCACTTCGCCCAGGATCCCGGAGGGGCGGAAGATGAGCACCAGCACGAGGATCGAGAAGGCGATCACGTCCTTAAGTTGAAAGTCGATGCCCAGGATGGCTGGCCCGATCGACTCGACCACGCCCAGGAACAATCCCCCGAGCATGGCGCCCGGAATGTTTCCGATCCCGCCGAGCACGGCTGCGGTGAAGGCTTTGATGCCCGGCAGGAATCCAACGAAGTAGTAAACCAGCCCCAGGTGGATGCCCCACATGACACCCGCGGCGCCGGCCAGCGCGCCGCTGATGATAAAAGTGCGACTGATGACGGCATCGACGTCAATGCCCATTTGGGCCGCGACGGGCTTGTTCTCGGCCACCGCGCGCATGGCTCGCCCGAGGCGGGTGCGCCGCACCAGCGTGTATAGACCGATCATGATGGTGAGGGACAAGACCACGGTGAAGACGCCCGTGTAGGGCACGGCAATCGTCCCGTCGCCCAGGGGAATCGTCCAGCCCGCGCCGCGGGTGAGAACAGTCGGATTGACGTAGTCGCGGCGCTGCGTGCCGAACAGCAACTGCCCTGCGTTCTCCAGGAAGATGGAGGCGCCGATTGCGCTGATGAGTGGCACCAGGCGCGGCGCGCCTCGCAGCGGTCGGTAGGCGATGCGCTCGAGGAAGAATCCGGACAGGGAGGCCACGCTCATGCCGACGGCAAAGGCCAGCACGACCGAGATCACCACGTGAGCATCCAGGAAACTGATTGGCCCATCCGCGCCGGCGACCTTGATCGCGCGCAGGGCTTCGAAAACGAAGTACCCGCCGAAGGCGCCAATCATCATCACGTCGCCGTGGGCGAAATTGATCATGAACAAAATGCCGTACACCAGGGTATAGCCGATCGCGATGAGTGCGTAGACGCTGCCCAGGATCAGCCCGGCGATGGCAAAGCGTATCCAGGTGTCGGGGCCGAATACCGTTGTGCGCAGGACGGTCGTGAAGCGCCAGAGGATGAAACCAGCGACGAGAATGGCCAACGCCACCTGAGCGATGCGGTAGGCATTGACCGGGAGGCGTGCACGAGAGGAGGGGATGGGGTCCATATCGGCGGCATGCCTATGTCGTTCGGGCTACCAAGGAGAGCGGGGCCGCCGCTGTCTGCGGCCCCGCTCGCTGAAGAAACGGAGATCCCTTCTACTTGGGGGCTTCAACCCACTTGCCGCCCTGGATGATGTAGAAGGTCGGGCCGGAACCCGCGCACTCGCCGACTGCTGTGCAGGTTACCGTACCGGAAAGCCCCTGGTAGTCCTTGATTCCGCGCACCGCCGCGACCAGCGCGCCGCGTGGAATGTAGAGTTTGCCGTCGCCTCCGAGGACGCCTACGTCCTTGATCACTTTGATCAGCACCGCAGCCGAGTCATAAGCGGTCCAGGAGTAGGGGGAGAGCTTGCCCGGAACCACGGCCCAGCGCGATTCGTAGGCTGCATCGAACGTGCTCTTGGCGTCGGATGCGGCGGGGATGAGCGCCGTGCTGTAGGCCCCTTCGCCGTTGGCGCCAGTGCGGTCGAGGAAGTCCTGTCCAAAGGTGCCGTCATCGCCGAAGAACTTGGTCGTCGAAAGCCCAGCGGCCTTCATTTCATTGACGATCACCACACCTTCTGCGGTGTAGCCGCCGAAGTACAGAACCTCTGGCGATAGCGCCGCCAGCGAGGTGAGCACGGCCGTGTAGTCCGACTCGCCGGGTGTGATCGCCTGGTAGGCGAGCACCTCGCCGCCAAGCTTCTTGAACTCGTCGCTCACAACCTGTGACAGACCCTGGCCGTACGCCTGACCGTCGTGCAGAATGGCAATCTTGCGCGCAGCCAGCTTGTTATACATGTAGTCGGCGGCAAACCGGCCCTGGTCGGCGTCGGTGAAGACCAGACGGTTGAAGACCGCCGAGCCAGCCTTGGTCAGGTCGGGGTTCGTCGCCGAAGGTGACATCATCGGCAATCCGGCCTTTTCGTAGATGGGTATGGCGGCCAAGGTTGCGCCAGAGAAGATGTGCCCGGCGATCGCAACCACCGTCGGATCGGAGACCAGCTTGTTGGCCACTGCAGCGCCGCCCTCGGGCGCGCCTTGGTCATCTTCCGCCACCAGCTCGAACTTGAACCCGTTGAACTCACCGCCATCGTCGATGGCGATCAACGCGCCCTGCGAGATATCCTTGCCGAACGCGGCGTTGTCGCCGGTCATCGGCGCACCCATGCCGATCTTGATTGTCTGGCCGGGGTCGATCACAGCGCAGCCGAAGGCGTCGCTGGCGCATGCGTCGGGCGGGCCCGCCGGAGCGCTGGTGGGCGCCATCGCGGTGGGTTGCTCTGGAGCTGCCGTTGGGGCAGGTGTGGCGGTGGCGCACGCCGCCAACAGAATGCTCAAAACAAAGAACGCGGACAGAATATGGCGCACTTTCATGGGAGTTCCTCCTCCTTTGGTGCATGGCAAACCGACGTGCGGATCCGATCGAGCTGTGAGGACGTGTGAAGGTACGGGTTCATTCGGCAAGGCCGTCGGGCCTTGCGCCCATTCGAGCAGTCCGGTGATCACCTCCTTTCGCCTTCGAGGCGCTGATAAGGACGAGCGCCTGGCCCATACCGATGCCAGGCTCGGTCTGGTGACACATGATTAGGTTAGCCCAAACCACACGCTCCCCTTTTTCCGTGGGTTGAGCGGAAGCTTCAAGGAAGAGAAACAGTTGCTCGATTGTCGGGATGTCCGCCCACCTGCGCGGCGTGTGTTGCATCGGCGTGCGCCGGCCGGCGGGGCCCTCCAGGGCAGGACGTAGGTATTAGGGCAATTATAAGCGGGCCAGGGGCTGCTTGTCAACTAAAACACCTATTCCGGCCGCATTTCCGCGCAGTGTTCGGGGGGGAAGAGCGGCTCCTGAGGTCACAGCATGCCGCCAGTATTCGGCTTGACCCTGGGTCGCAGAAGGCAGGCATGGGTTACTTCGCGCCGATGCTCGTGTCGGTGATGGCCTGCCGGCTCCCTTGACGTGCCCTTGCCCCGCGACTACGATTGAAACGATGGTCACACCTCCCTTGCGCATCGGAATGTTGGCGGATCTGTACAAGCCGCACATCAGCGGCGTCACGAATCACATCGCGCTGACCAAGCGCTTCCTGGAAGCCGCCGGGCATGAGGTGGCGGTCTTCACGTTTGGGGGAGAAGATTACCAGGATGACGAGCCGAACGTCTTTCGCTCGCCGGGCCTGCCGCTTTCCGACACCGGTTATTCGCTGGGACTGCGCTATCCGTGGCGCGTGCGGCAGCAGCTCGAGCGCATGGATATTCTGCATGCGCATCATCCGTTCGTGTCGGGGCGTTTGGGGTTGCGCTACGCGCGTCCGTTCGGACAACCCGTGGTCTTCACCAACCACACGCGCTACGACTTGTACGCTCAGTACTACGTGCCGCTCATGCCCGAGCCGCTCACCCAGGCCGTCTTGCAAGCCTACTTTCCCTCCTTCTGCCGCGAGTGCGCCATGGTCATCAGCCCTTCGCGCAGCGTGGCGGACGTGCTGCGCGGCTTCGGGGTGACCTCGCCCATCCAGATCCTGCCCAACGGAGTGGATCTCGAGCCGTTTCGCCAGGCGCTGCCCTCCGACTTGCGCCACCAACTGGGTATCGCCCGCAACGACGTGCTGGGAGTGTACGTTGGACGGCTGGGGCCGGAGAAGAACCTGGCCTTCCTGCTGCGGGCGGTGCGCGGCGCGGCCGCCGCCTGGCCCGGGCTGCATTTGGTCCTGATCGGCAGCGGGCCGGAGCGGGAGAACCTCGAGGCTCAGGTGGCCGACGCGCGCCTGACCGGGCGCATCCACTTCCTGGGTGGCATCCCCTACGACGAAATGCCGGCCCATTTGGCGGCGGCGGATTTCTTCGTGACCGCCTCGACCACCGAGGTTCATCCGCTGACGATCATCGAAAGCATGGCCGCGGGGTTGCCGGCCGTCGGCATCCATTCGCCCGGCATCGACGACTTGATCGAACACGAGACCAACGGGTTGATGGCGGAGGACGACCTGGCGGGTCTGAGCGCGATGATCACGCGCATGGCCGGCGACCGCGATTTGCGCGCGCGGCTGCGGCGTGGCGCGCGGCGGACCGCCGAGGATTACGACATCCGGCGTACCGTGGACTTGTTGCAGGAGGCCTACGTGCGGGTCGTCCGTGACGCGCAACCGCGCCGCCCGGGACCGCTCGCGCGCTGGTGGCGTCGCATGCGAGTGCGGGTGTGAGTCTGCACGCGCGGCGGTTGGGCCAACGCGGCGAGGCGCTGGCCTCTCGGGCGCTCGTGGAGCGGGGCGCCCAAATCCTCGCGCGCAACGTGCGCACGCCCTACGGCGAGCTCGACCTCGTCGCCCGCCAGGGCGGGGTGCTGGTGTTCGTCGAGGTCAAGGCGCGCACCAGCCGCTCCTTCGGGCTGCCGGAAGAATCGCTCACGGCCACCAAGCAGGCGCATCTCATTGCCTCGGCCCAGCACTACCTCGCAGTCAACGATCTGCTCGAGGCCGACTGGCGCATCGACGTGGTGGCGATCGAATTCGGGCCAGGCGGCACGACGACGCGGCTCGAGATCATCGAGAACGCGGTGCGCGGCGACCGCATGGCGGCGGCCTCGCCAGATGCCTGACTCCCGTCCCCCCCAACCCCGCGATTCGGACCTCTCGCTGCGGCCGCTGATCGCCCTGATCGGGCCGACGGCGGCCGGTAAGAGCGCGCTGGCGCTTGAGCTGGCCGGGCGCGTGGCGCGGCGAGATCGTCTCCGCCGACTCGCGCTTGCTCTACCGCGGCCTCGACATCGGGACCGCCAAGCCGACATCGGACGAGCGCGCGCGGGTTCCGCACCACCTCATCGACGTGACCGAGATCGACCGACCCTGGAGCCTGGCGGAATACAAGGAGGAAGCACTGCAGGCCATCGCCGGAATCCACGACCGAGGCCACGTGCCGCTGCTGGTGGGAGGCACCGGCCAGTACGTGCATGCGCTGCTCGAAGGATGGGTCATTCCGCGCACCACACCCGACCCGGCCCTGCGCGCGGAACTCGCGGCGCGCGCCGAGAACGAGGGGGGAATGGCTCTGCACCGCGAGCTGCACGTGCGCGACCCGCTGGCGGCCGCCTCGATCGACCCGCGCAACGTGCGGCGGGTGATGCGCGCGCTCGAGGTGATTTACCTCACCGGGCATCCCTTTTCGACCCAGCGCACACGCCGGCGGGCGGGCTTTCGCACACTGTGCTTGGGCCTGAGCATGCCGCGCGAGGAACTGTACGCGCGCGCGGACGCACGCCTGGAGGCGATGCTCGCGGCGGGCTGGGTGGACGAGGTGCGCGCGATGCTCTCGCGCGGCTACTCGCCTGATCTACCTGCCTTTTCCGCCCTCGGCTATCGCGAGATTGCGCGTTACGTGCTGGGGGAGCTCAGCCTCGAGGAATGCCGCACGGAGATCCGCCGGGCCACAAGGCGTCTGGTGCGCCACCAATCCAACTGGTTTAGGGCGAACGACCCGGGCGTGGTGTGGATCGCTGCCGGGCCAGACGCACTCGACACCGCCGTGGGTCACGCCCAGCGCTTCCTTGCGTGGGCGGATAGCCGCGCACGGATCCTCGGCCATTGAAAAACGGCGGAGGTGCACTCCGCCGTTTTTGATTGCTCACTGCGACTATCCGAAGCGCGGGCTGGACGCTCGACGCGGCTAGCGACCCAAGAAGGCGAGGTAGATGCCAGCCGATAGCAGGGCGGTGGTCGGGATGGTGAGGCCCCAGGCCAATGCCAGATCGCGCAGGATCAGCCAGTTCACCTTGCCCAAGCGCTCCGAGGCGCCCACACCCATGATGGCCGAGCTCATGACTTGAGTCGTGGACACCGGGCCGCCCAGGATCGAGGCGCCGATGATCACCGCGGCGCCGGCCACCTGTGAGGTGAATCCATGAATGGGACGAATGCGGAAGATGCGGCCGCCGAGCGTCTTGATCAGCCGCCATCCGCCGAGTGAGGTGCCCAAGGCGATGGCCGAGGCACTGATCAGGATGACCCAGGTCGGCACGTGAAAGGTGGGGATCAGGCCGCCGGCCAAGAGCCCCATGGTGATGACACCCATGGTCTTCTGCGCATCGTTGGAGCCGTGGCCGAAAGCCAGGCCGATGAGAGTGAGGATTTGCAGCCCTTTGAAGACTCGGTTGATCGAAGGGTTGGCGCCGCGCGAGATCCACAGCGTCAGGCGCATCACCAGCCACCCGGCCACCATCCCCAATGCGGGCGAGATCAGCAGCGCGAGAACGATCTTGAGCAGCCCCGGCAGCTGCACAACCGCAAACCCGCTGGAGAGGATGGCGGCGCCCAGCAGGCCGCCGACCAGCGCGTGCGACGAGGACGAGGGCAGCCCCAAATACCAGGTGACCAAGTTCCAGACCACGGCGGCCGCCAGGCCGGCAATGACCACATCGATCTGGATGGCCTGGTCGTGCAGCATCCCTTCCCCGAGGGTCGCCGCCACGGCCAGCGGCAAAACGAAGGGCGCGATGAAATGGGCGGTGGCCGCCGTGAGGAGGGCCAACCGCGGGTGCATGGCGCCTGACGTGATGACCGTTGCGACAACGTTGCTGCTGTCGTGAAATCCGTTGAGGAAATCGAACGCCACGGCCAGGGCCAGCAACACCAGAAGAGCGATCGTCATGGATGACCTCAGGAATGGACACGACCGGCCGGCTGCGGCATGCAAGGGTACGCCGCGGCGGGCCTCAGGGTTTGGCGATCCACTCTCCCAGACGTTGGACGGCCAGGACGGTCAGGGCCAGCGCGGTACCGGGGGCGGCTGCGAGCCAGGGCGCGTCGAGAAACACGAGCCGGCTCTCGTTGAGCATCTGGCCCCAATCGGGTGTGGAAGGCGCGCCTCCCAACCCGAGAAACGTCAACGAGGCCGAGTTTACCAGAGCCCAACCGAAATGCAAAAGCGCGAAGGCCGTGAGCGCCTCCAGCGTGTTCGGAAAGATGTGGCGTTGCAGCAAGCGCACTTCGCCCGCGCCGAGGGCGCGCGCGGCCAATACGTAGGAGCGATGAGTCGTTTGGGCGGCCGCCGAGCGTGCCAAGCGCGCGAAGCTCCCCACGCCGCCCACGCCGACCGCCAAGATGATCGTGGCTTCGTGCTGGCCGAGCGCAGCGATCACTACCAGGGCCAACACCAGGCCCGGCACCGAGAGCAGCACATCGTTGGCGTGGACCAGAATCCACTCCAGCCATCCGCCGGCGTGGCCGGCCACCAAGCCCCACACCGAACCCAGGACGGCTGCGATCAGCGTGGCGGCGGCGGCCATGCGCAGGGTGCGCAATCCGCCGGCCAGGAGGCGCAGCCCCTCATCGCGCCCGAGCAGGTCCGTCCCCAAGGGATGGACCGGGTTGGGAGGCGAGAGCGATTCAAACGGAAGATTGAGGGCCGCGCCTGCGCTCAGGAGGCCGCCCAGGAGGACGAGGGCCAGCCACGCCAGGGAGATCCACGGTGTACGGCGCACGCGTGGTATCTGTGTCATGAGCGAGGCGAGCCGTGGAGGCGAGGGACGTGAGGTCACTCGGCCTCCTCGTGCAGCCGCGGGTCGAGGCTGCTGGCCAGAAAGTCCGCCAGGAGGTTGAACAGCGCGTACCCGGCCGCGACGAGTGCAACGATGGCCTGCACCAAGGGGAAGTCGCCGCGCAGGATCGATTCAACCAGCAGCCGGCCCACCCCTGGGCGGGCGAACAGGGTCTCGGTGACCATCGTTCCGCCCAGCAGGAAGGCCGCCTCCACCCCTGCCAGCGAGATGACCGGCGCGAGTGTGGTGCGCAGCGCCGACCACTCGAGCCGCCAGACCGGCCCGATGCCTCGGGCGCGAGCGGCGATGAAGAACGGCTCGCGGCGGGCGCGCGCCAGGCCCGCCTCCGCGACGCGCCCCAAGCTGCAGCCCGAGGCGATGCCCAGGGTGAGCACCGGCAGGGCGAGCAGCGTCACCTCGCGCGCCGGCCCTGGGTGCAGCGCAGCGAGCAGCGGCACGGCCGCCCACAAGATGAGCAAACCCGACCAGGCCACAGGCGTGGCTGTGCCGAGCACGAGGGCCGCGCTTACGAGGCGCGCGAGCCAGCGGGCGGGGCGTCCGGCTTCCCATGCGCTGGCGCGCGAGGCCAGGCTGCCGAGCGTAAGGCCGACGGCAATCGCCAGCAGCCACGCCGCAAACGCCAGCGGGGCGGTGAAGCGCAGGCTCTCGGCGATCGCGCGCACCACGGGTTGTCCGTCGAAGAGCGAGCGCCCCAGGTCGCCGTGCGCTGCTCCGCTCAGGAAGAGCGCGTATTGCGTGAGCAGCGGTTGGTCGAGGCCCAGCGCGGCGCGCATCTCGGCCGCCTGCGCCTGGCTGGCCAGCCCTTGCCCGAGCAGCGCCGCCAATGGATCGAGGTGGCTGAGGCGTATGGCGAAGAACACCAACGTGGTGACGATCCAGATGGTCGTCAGGCTGCCAAGGATCCGCCGAAGGAGAGTCCGCAGGCTCATAGGCAGAGGTTGCCCGGCGATCCGCACGTGGCGAGCGTCAGCATCGGCGGTCGCGGGGCAAGATTCGGGGAGCACCACAGGTGAGGCGATTCCACGCTTCAGGGCTGCTTCAAGCTCACATCGATGAGCAGCGGGAACCAACCCTGGGCATCGAAGCTCAGGCCCTCCACCCCGGCGCGAGCCACGTTGAGGTTGACGTAATCGCGCACCGGAACGACGAGCGCGAGCGCCGCCACGCGCTGCTGGGCCTCGGCCATGAGCTCGAGGCGCTGCTGCGGGTCGGTGACGCGCGCCGCTTCTCCAAAGAGCTGGTCGAGTTGCGCGTCCGCCACCCGCGAAAGGTTGTAGGAGCCGTCGGTCACGAAGAACGGGCGCAGAAGGTCGGGGTCGGCGCCCGAGAGATTGATCGAGAGCAGGTTGTACTGGCCAGCGGCCTGCGCCTCGCGCAGTGCGGCAAATGAAGCCACCTGTGTCAGGTTGACCTGGATGCCGAGGGCCTCCCACTGTTGCTCGAGCATCTGGCCGACCTGTGGGTTGAAGCCCCACGGCGGGATGACCGCTTCCACCGTCAGCGGAGCGCCGTTCTTGACGCGCCATGTGGATCCCGGGATGCGCGCCCAGCCGGCCTCGTCGAGCAATGCCTCGGCCCGGGCTGTATCCGGGCGCCGCCGGCACCACCTCCACAAAGCCCCAGGTGGAAGAGGAGATGGGGCTCGTGGCCACCGGTGAGAGCCCGCCAAAGACGGTGTCGATGATGGCCTGCCGATCGGCGCCGGCAATCAGCGCCTGTCGCACGCGCGGGTCGTCGGTGGGCGCCGCCTGGGTGTTCATATAGAGCGCCAGCGGCTGACCGGGGATCGCAACCGGCACCAATTGGAAGCCAGGGTCCTGTTTCAGGCGAAGCGCGTCTTGCGGCGGCAGTTCGCCCATCACGTCCGCTTCACCCGAGAGCAATGCAGGCGCGCGCGTGGCGGGGTCCGCGTAGAAGCGGAAGACGATGCGCTCGATGGCCGCCTTGCGATTGTGATAGATGGAGGGCCCCCAGGCGTAGTCGGGGTTGCGTTCGAGGCGTCAGGTGATCGCCGCTGACGTATTCGACGAAGCGATACGGCCCGGTGCCCACTTGATGGAACTGATAGTCCGCCTTGCCCCACTGCGCCAATGCCGCCGGCGAGGCGATGCCACAATACGGCTGTGACAGCGAATCGAGGAGTGGAGCGAACGGCTCGCTCAGGGTCAGGCGCACCGTCAGCGCATCCGGGACGTCGATGCGCGTGAGCGGGCCAAGCATGAAGCGCGCTTTCTGAGATTGGGTCTCCGGGTTGAGGATGCGCTCCAGGTTGATGCGTACCGCTTCGGCGTTGAAGGGCGTCCCATCGTGAAAGCGCACCCCGGCGCGCAGCGAGAAGGTGTAGCTCAGGCCGTCGCTGCTGATGGTCCAGGCGCGGGCCAGCCCGGGCACGAAGCCGCCCTGCGCATCGCGGAAAACGAGCGTGTCGTAGACCGAGCGCAGCGGGATGCCGAGTTCGGAGGAGGCATTGATATGCGGGTCGATCCCGGTGGGCGCGAGGGTCAGACCGTAGCGCAGTTCAGTCCCTGTCGGAGGGGGAGCGGCGCAGGCGGTGAGCATCCCGCACAGCATGAGGCCCGCCGCGAGGAGACGGGCGCCGAACTTTCGCATGAGTCCTCCTGAGCCAAGGGCGCGCGGCCAGTATACCAAAGAGACTGCGGCCCCGCGCTGCGTCGCGTGTGGGCAGGGCGAACGTGCCAAGGGCGCGGGCGGTCCGATCGGCCGAGAGCGGGTGGTATAATCTGCGCGCACGCATCCGAAGAACGGCAACCGGAGGAGGTGCAGCGAAGGATAACATGGGGAGGAACAGCGCATGGACCCGCGCGCGATATGTGGCGCACGGGTTGACGAGGCAGAGGGTTCCCTGCCGCAAGGCAGGGCCAATCTCCGGTGCCGCCGGAGAGAAAATCGACTGATCAGCGGAAGCCCTCTGGGCGTGCCACCGCCCATCTCCTTCCCCCCGGCGGGGTCCCCCGCCTGAGCTCCCGGGCCAAGACGGTGCAGGTAACTGCGCCGGCAAACCCCGGGGCGTGGCCGACACAACCGAGCGCAACGATTTCCCTCGCTGGGCCAGGCTGCGGTGCGCGGAGCGCGCGCCGCGCGCAAGGCGTACGCGTCGGCCGGGCACACCGCGAGCGCTGCGGCTGTGGATGAACCCAAGCAGGCACGAGGAGGTTCCGCATGTGTGGCATCGTGGCTTACGTCGGTCCACGCGAGGCCGCGCCCATCTTGCTGGACGGGCTCAAACGCCTGGAGTATCGCGGCTACGATTCCGCGGGCATCGCCGTGCTCTCGGGCGATCACTTCGAAATCCGGCGCGATGTGGGCAAGCTCGGCAATCTGATCGGCAAGGTCGCGGCCTCGCCGGTGCACGGCACGGTCGGCATCGGTCATACGCGCTGGGCGACGCACGGCGAGCCGAGCGAACGCAACGCGCACCCGCACGTGAGCGCCTCGGGCGAGGTGGTCGTGGTGCACAATGGGATCGTCGAGAACTTCATCGCCGCTGCAAGGAGGAGCTGACAGGCCGAGGGCGTGACCTTCACCTCCGACACCGACACCGAGGTCATCGTCCATCTGGTCGAGCGCTATCTGCCGGCGGGCATGATCCGTGGCCGAGGCGGCGCGGCGGGCCATCGCGCACCTGCAGCGGCGCGCACGGCATCGTGCTGCTCTCGCCGCGCGAGCCGGACAAGATCGTGGCCGCGCGCGTCGGGCAACGCCGGCGGGGTGGTCGTCGGGCCTGGGCGAGGGCGAGATGTTCGTCGCCTCCGACATGCCCGCGCATCCTCGAGCACACGCGGCGGATGGCCTTCCTCGAGTCCGGGCCAGATGGCGGTCGTCACGCGCGAGGGGTTCGAGCGCGAGCACGCTGGACGGCACAGCCGCTCGAGTCTGCCGCTGCAGACGGTCGCCGTGGGACCCGGTGGCCGCCGAGAAGGGCGAGTACAAGCACTTCATGCAGAAGGAGATCCACGAGCAGGTGCGCTCGATCGACCGACACGATCGCCGGACGGGTGGACTTCGAACGCGGCCGGGTGATCCTGCCCGACCTCGGGCTGACGCCCGAGCTCGCCCGGCGCATCCGGCGCATCGTCATCACCGCCTGCGGCACGGCGGCGCACGCCGGCATGGTCGGGCAAGCTGCTGATCGAACGCCTGGCGCGCATCCCGGTCGAGGTCGATATCGCCTCCGAGTTCCGCTACCGCGATCCGATCGTCGACGCCGACACGGTGGTGCTGGCCATCAGCCAATCGGGCGAGACGGCCGACACGCTGGCGGCGATGGAGGAGGCGCGCCGCAAAGGCGCCACGCTGTGGAGCATCGTCAACGCCATCGGCTCGCAGGCGATGCGCATGGCCGACGGCTACATCTCGATGCAGGCCGGGCCGGAGATCGGCGTGGCCTCGACCAAGGCCTTCACCGCGCCGCTGGTCGACCTGTACCTGCTGGCGATCCTGCTCGGCGGACCTGCGCGGCACGCTCGAGCGATGACGAGCGCCGCGCGCGAGCTCGTCGCCGACCTGCGCCGCTTGCCGCGACCTGGTCGGGCGAGTGCCTGGACGCGCGAGAGCGAAGTCGGAACAGGTGGCCGTGGCCCTGAAAGACATCGACCCACTGCCTGTACCTGGGGCGCGGCATCAACATGCCCATCGCCTACGAGGGCGCGCTCAAGCTCAAGGAGATCTCCTACATCCACGCCGAGGGCTACCCGGCGGGCGAGATGAAGCACGGCCCGATCGCGCTGATCGATCAAGGACATGCCGGTGGTCGCCCTCGCGCCGCGCGACCCGTGGTACGAGAAGATGCTCAGCCAGGTGGAGCAGGCCAAGGCCCGCGGCGGGATCGTGGTCGCCGTGGCCACCGACGGCGACGAGCCTGATCGCCGCCAAGGCCGACCACATGCTGTGCGTGCCCGGACGTCCCGTGGATGCTCAGCCCGGTGCTGACCGTCATCCCGCTGCAGCTGCTGGCCTACCACATCGCCGTGCTGCGCGGCTGCGACGTCGATCAGCCGCGCAACCTGGCCAAGAGCGTGACCGTCGAGTAGCCGGTCTGCCCATGGTGCACCAACCTGGGCCAGGCTCGAGCCTGGCCCTTTCCCTTTCTTCATTAGATGGAGGGTGGACGGCGCGTGCGCGGGTGTTACCCCCCATCGCGCCTTACGGGTTGGCCAATGCGGGCGAGCCGCATGGCCATGTGAAAGTTGGAACGCAGGCCCCGTGCGTCGGCTGGAACTTCCCTGCGCTGGTCGACGATGAGCGCGCGCCCGGTCATCCACACAACAGGCTCATGCACTGCTAACCTTCGCCGGAGGCAGGCGCCCAAAGCGGGCCAGGCTGCCCGAATTCCGACAACAGAATCCGAAAAGAACCGATTGGCGCAACTGTGCCGTATAAAAAGATAACTACTACCTTTATAATGTCTATTAGGGTACGAGGATCCAGGAGGTCCAAACGGCATGGCAGAGATGGCAATCCAGCGCATGGCCTGCGCGCGAGTGCCGACGGAAGAGGGGGAGTTCCAGATGAGCCTGTACCGCAACGACCGCGACGGGCTCGATCACTTGGCGCTCGTGATGGGCGAGGTGGCTGGCTGCGACCGCGTGTTGGTCCGGGTGCACTCCCAGTGCTTCACCGGGGATGTGCTCGGCTCGCAGCGTTGCGATTGCGGCGAACAACTGCATCGCGCGATGCGCGCGATCGCCGCGGCCGGGCGAGGCGTGCTGCTCTACTTGCCGCAGGAGGGGCGCGGCATCGGGTTGCTCGATAAGCTGCGCGCCTACAACCTGCAGGACCAGGGCTACGACACCGTGGAGGCCAATCTCGCGCTCGGGCACCAGCCGGACGAGCGCGATTACAGCATGGCCGCGCTCATCTTGCGCGACCTGGGCGTGCGCTCGATCGATCTCTTGACCAACAACCCGCACAAGATCGAAGGACTGAAAGCGCGGGGGGTGCATGTGGCCCGGCGCGTGCCGTTGCCGGCGCCGGTTCACGCCGAGAACGCCGGCTATTTGAAGACCAAAGTCCAGCGGATGCAACATCTGCTGTCGCTGCCGAGCGCGGCGTTGGTGCCGGTGCCGGTGCGTCGCAACGGACATGGCAGTGAGGCGTGAGATCCGCCGCGCGGGCTCTGCCGGCAGGCTGTGCGCCGCGCGCAGGGACGACTGTGCGCAGCGCGCCGCCCGAGCTCGCATTCTGCTGGCTGAGTCCTCTTCACCGGCGGCGCGTGTAGGGCAAGGTGGAAAATGAAGGACATTCAGACTCGACAATGCGAGTCTCGCGATCGCGGCCCTCGCGACAGTGAATCCGCGGCGGGCGCTCACGCGCCGTTCGCTGTGGTTCACGGGTCCCCGGCAGGTGGAGGTCCGTGACGAGGAATTGACCTGGCCTGCGCCCGGGCAGTTGCTGGTCGAGACGATGGCCTCGGCGATCAGCGCCGGAACGGAGACGCTTCTCTTGCGGGGCGAAGCGCCGAGGGACATGGCGCGCGACGACACGATCGGCGCGCTGCCGGGGAGCCTGGCTTTCCCGCTCAAGTACGGCTACGCGGCCGTGGGACGGGTCGCGGCGGTTGGGGATGCTTCGCTTGCCGGCTGGGAGGGGCGGCTGGTCTTCAGCCTGCATCCGCACGAGAGCCGCTTTCTCGCCGCGCCGCAGGACGTGATCGCATTGCCGCCCGACATGGCCACCGAAGACGCTCTCTTTCTGGCCAGCATGGAGACGGCGGTCAATCTGGTGCAGGACGTGCGGCCGGTGCTGGGCGAACGGGCGGTGGTATTCGGGCAGGGAATAGTTGGGCTGCTCGCCACCGGTTTGTTGGCCGCGCATGGGCTGGAGGCGCTTGTCACGGTGGATGGATTCGCCAGGCGACGCGAGGCCTCGCGCGAGATGGGGGCGCACGCCTCCTTCGACCCGCACGCGCCGGACCTGGCCTCCGCCTTGCGCCGTGCGCTGGGCGGCGAGGCGGATGTGGCCCTCGAGGTAAGTGGCAGCCCGTCCGCGCTCAATCAGGCGCTGGAGGCAATGGCCTTCGGCGGGCGCATCATTGTGGGCTCATGGTTTGGCACCAAGCCCGTGGCGCTCGATCTCGGGCGCAGCTTTCACCGCCGCCGCTTGAGCCTGACCTCGAGCCAGGTGAGCAGCCTGGGCGCGGGGCTTGGAGCGGCCTGGACAAAGGAACGCCGCATGCAGGTGGCCATGCATTGGCTCGGTCGCCTGCATCCTTCGCGCTTCATCAGCCATCGCTTTGCATTTGACCAGGCGCAGCAGGCCTACGCCTTTCTCGATCATCAACCGGACTCCGCCCTGCAGGTCGTATTGACCTACAGCGCGTGATCCAGGGTTGTGCCAGGGGCAGCCATGTTCACACTCGGCCTTCAACGCCGCTTCGTCGCTCGTCATCGCATGGTCGGGGGCGACTGGGGCCCTGAGAACGACCTGCACTCGCATGCCTATCTCCTGGAGATCACGCTGGAGGGGGCACGCCTCGACCAGCACGGGTTCCTGGTGGACCTGGTCGACCTCGAGCGCCAGGTGGACCTGATGATCGGGCACTACCGCGAACAGATCCTCAACGATCAGCCGGCCTTTGCCGGGCTCAACCCCTCGCTGGAGAATTTCGCGCGAATACTATGCACCTCGCTCACGGCCGACATGAACGCCCCCGGCGTGAGTGCGGTGACTGTGCGCCTGTGGGAAAACGAGTCCGCCTGGGCCGCGTTTCGAGAGGCACGCTGATGCGCCTGGGCCTCATACTCTACGGTTCGCTCGACACCCCGACCGGCGGGTATCTCTACGATCGCATGCTGGTGGAGCACCTGCGTCGTGCCGGGCACACGTTGCGCATCTTTTCGATGTCCTGGGGCGAGTATCCGCGGCTCCTCGCGCAGAACCTGAGCCTGCGCCTGGCCTGGGAGGTCCACCGCGCAAAGCTCGATCTACTCCTCGAGGATGAGCTCAATCACCCCTCGCTGGCAGGCCTCAATGGGTTGCTGCGCCGCCCGGGCCAGCCGATTGTCTCCATCGTGCATCATTTGCGCTCGGCCGAAGGCGGGGCGCGGCTGGCAGGCACCGTGGTGCGCGCCGTGGAGCGCCGCTATCTCGCGGGGGTGGACGCCTTCATATATAACAGCGAGGCCACGCGCCGGGCGGTGGAATCGCTGGCCGCGCCCCTGGCCCCGGGTGTCGTCGCCCACCCGGGCGGCGACCGGCTGGGCGGAGGAGTGAGCGCCGCAGAAATCCGCACCCGAGCGCGGGCGCGGGGCCCGCTGCATGTGATCTTCCTTGGCGCGGTCACGCCGCGCAAGGGACTGCACCGGCTGATTGATGCGGTGGCCGCGCTTCCGCCAGGCACGGCCAGGCTGAGCGTCGTCGGGGACCTCACTCGCTCGAGGGCCTATGCCCGAGAGGTGCGCGGCCAGGTCCGGCGGCTGGGATTGGACGAGCAGGTGCAGTTTCTTGGCCGTATCCCGGACCGCGAACTCACGATGTGCCTGGCGGCCGGTCATGTGCTCGCGGTGCCTTCCGCGCTGGAGGGGTTCGGCATCGCGTACTTGGAGGGCATGGCCTTCGGGTTGCCGTGCCTGGCCGCCGCGGAGGGTGGCGCCGGCGAGGTGGTCGAGGACGGCGTGTCTGGATTCCTCATCGACAAGGACAGCCCGCAGGCGATCGCCGACCGGCTGCGCCTCATGGCCACTGATCGTGAGCGACTAGCGCGGATGGGATTGGCGGCGCGCCGTCGCTACGAGCAGCAGCCGGCGTGGGAGGAAGGCCTGGAGCGAATTCATCGGTTTATCGTGGAGGTGGCGCAGACACCGGCAGAAGCGAGGGCGCGACTGCGCCTCGGCCCTCAACCTACCTTCGGAGGAGTCTCATGAACAAGTCGGTACTGCGCGGGATCATTTTGGTCACGGGGCTGATAACCGCCGCGATACATCTGTTTATGAACGTGGTCATGGGCCATGTGGATCTTCTCTTCACACTCAACGGGCTCGGCTACCTGGGGCTGCTGGCGGCCTTCTTCTTCAACCTGCCCTGGATCAGCCGTCAACGTGCGTTGGTGCACTACCTCTTCATGTTGTACGCGGCGGTGACCATCGTCGCCTGGTTCATCCTGGGCAGTTTGCACGACCCGATCGGCATCACCGCCAAGGTCGATGAGGTCATCCTGATCGTTGCGCTGTTCCTTCATCTTCGCGCCGAGCGCGCCTAGTCCGCATGCTGGCCGAACCGCACGTCGCTCTCGATTTCCAGCGCTACCTGCTGGCCAAGCGAACGGTCGACGACCGTGCGATGAATGCGCGCGTGTGGCAGGCCTTTGTCGCCTGGTTGGCGGCGCACACGGGCCCCTCGCGCGCCGAGCTGCTGGAGATCGGCGCAGGCGTGGGCACGATGCTCGAACGGCTGGTGGAGCGAGGCGTGCTGCCCCTGAGCGCGTATACCGCCTTGGATGCCGACCCGGCCAATACCCTGCGCGCCCAAGAACGGCTGGGGGAATGGGCCGCGGCGCTGGGCGGAATGGTCCGTGAGGCACGTGCCAGGACAAGCGCGCCTCATCGGCGCGCGGATGGACCTGCAGGCTTCGTTTGTGACCGGCGATGCGCTCGCGTTCGCACGTCGGCAGGCCGGTCGGCATACATGGGATGCCGTTCTGGCGCATGCGTTTCTCGACCTGGTGGACCTGGCGACCCTGTTGCCGGCTGTGGCACCTCTCCTGCGGCCGGCCGGGGTGATCTACGCGACGCTCAACTTCGACGGAGAAAGCATCTTCCAGCCGGAGGTCGACGCCGGCCTGGAGCGCCCGATCCTGGCGGCCTATCACCGCACGATGGATGAACGAAGCGAGGGCGGACAGCGCAGCGGCGATGCGCGAACGGGGCGGCACCTCTTCGGAGAACTGGCGGCGGCCGGCTTCGAGCTCGTGGAGGCGGGCGCCTCGGACTGGGTTGTCTTCCCACGTCGCGGTGTGTACCGGTCGGACGAAGAGTACTTCTTGCGGTTCATCGTGGCCACGGTCGTGCAGGCGCTGACGGGTCGAAGGGACGTGCCTCAGGAATTAGCTCGAAGACTGGGCGGCCCTGCGCATGCGACAGATCGAGCGGGGCGAGCTGGTCTACATCGCCCATCAATTGGACTTCCTCGCCCGCGTTCGCTAGGCCGAGTCGTCGCACAACCGCCCACGCACGGCACGGCCGCGAGACGAAAACTCCATTGCCCGCCGGGCCCGGCGGGCAATTGCTTTGATCACCTTGTGTCGCTTCGTGACAAGTTGAAGGGTCTAGCCTGCGCCCGGCGGCGCGAGGCTGTGCCTCGCTAGGCGCCGGGTGAAGGGGCACCGCCGCGATCACGCGGAAGGAGGGCTGCCAGGATGAGCCCGCTGCCGCCGATCAGCAGGTCGCGCGCGCGGATCACGGCGCTGAGTGCAAGCGCCTCGGCCGGTGTGCGGCCCAGGGCCGTGAGGGCCAGCGTCAGCCCGGCCTCCAGTGCGCCCAGAGCGCCCGGGACGGGGACCAAGAAGGCCAGCCGGCTGGCGGTGACAACGGCGATCGTTTCCACCGCCCCCAGCGACAGTCCCAGAAAACGCAGGATCAGCCACGTTTCGGCGATCATCACCACCCAACTCGCCAGCGAGAAGCCCATCGCCGCCAGCAGCAAGAACGGGTGCAGGCGGTAGAAGCCCACGATGTGCGTTTCGATCTCCGACACGGCCGCATGCAGCCGCTGCAGCGCATGGGGTGCCGTTGGCCAGCGTTTGCGCACCTGGTCCAGTAGCGAGGTGAGCGGGCGAGCCCCGCGCGCGGCGGCAATCACGAGCGCCAGCGGCAGGGCCAATATCGCAAGCGCGGCGAACAACGGGAGCATGGCGGACGGCCCGGGCAGTACGCGAGTTTGGGTCGAGATGAGGATGCCGAAGGCCAGGAAGGTGAAATTGCCGAGCACCTCGAGCGCCTTGTCGATGGTCACCGAGGCCGCCGCGATCGGCAGCGGTACGGCCTTGCGCTTGTTGAGCAGAAGGATCTGCAGCGGCTCGCCCCCGAATTGGGTCCCCGGAGTGAAGTAGCTGATCGAGAAATCCGGCCGTACGGTACGCCACCAGGTCCTGGATCGGCTGGGCAAACCCGAACCCTCGCAGGATAAGCGCCCAGCGGCCGGAGAAGACGAGCAGGGCCACCAGGTTGACGCAGGCAATCACAGCCACCTGGGTGAACGTGAGCCGGGAGAGAACTTGGGCGATCGATCGCAGCGGGACGCCGCGCAACGCGATGGCGAGAAGAACGGGAGCGGCAACCCATAGCAGGTGATACCACCGCCATCGGAACCGTCCGGCCAGCGGTTTCGAGGACAGGCTCACGGGGATTCACCCGCGCGCCGGCCGAACAGGCGCTCCTCCGGTTTGGCCAGCGAGAAGGCACCCGTCCCGAAGATCAATATGAGCAGCGTGCCCACAAGCAAAACGGTCATAGTCGGCGTGGAATTCCCGCTCGCCAACGTCAGCCCGAGCGGAAAGAGCAGAAGGAAGGCCCCCAGGCGGCCCGCCGCGCCCAGCCCAATCGCCAACACGCTGAGGGCCTCGACGATCACAAAAGCGATGACCAACCCAACCGAGGCAGGCAGGCCGATCGATGGAAAGCCGGCGGCGAACGGCTGCGGTTCTCGCGCCTGCACGACCATGAGCATCACCCCAGCCCCAAGCGTGAGCATGCGATACGCGAGCGGAAGTCGGTCGAGCAGCCAGCGCTTGGCCATGGTTCGCATGTGCGTGTAACCGGGCGACTCGGGGTCGAGTGTGCCGCTGACGACCAGCCAATCGCGAATGAAGCTGAAGGCAATCGGGCCGGCAAAGACATAGGCCGCGGTGTAGGTGAGTGAGGCAGGCAGAATCGGCCACAGAGCTGCGCTGGTGAATCCCATGGTCAGCCCGGCGATCGGGCGCCGGCTCACCGAAGCCGGCAGAGATCGGAGCGGCCGCCCGCGGACGCGCAGGACCCATCCACCGAACAAATACACATAGCGCGAGATGCCGATCACGAGGTACCAGGCCGGCAGGCCGCCGAACGTGACGGCCACGACGACCGCGATCAGCAGCCCCAGTGCATCAAATTCGATGTCGAGCTCCTCTCCCAGGCGTGTTTGATGATGGGCGCGGCGTGCCAGGAAACCGTCGAAGTAATCACACACGTCGCTGAGCGTATACAGGACCATAGGTACCCAGGCCAGCGCCCCTGCCGATCTCGGGTTAGCGGCGAACCCCGCCAGGAGAGCGATCAAGACCCCGCGCAACAAGGTCAGATTATTGCCAGGCCCGAGAGTGGAAAGGAGAGTCTCCTGGCCGGAGGGATGGTTGGCGGGCAGCCGGCGGCGTGCGAAAAGGAGAACGTAAACCAAGACCAGCAGCGCCGGGGCCGCCCAGCGCAGCCCGAAGCGAACGCCCACCGCTGCCGAGAGCCCGCAATCCACGGCGATCGTAATAGCCAAAGAGGCCACCGCCCAGGCCAGCCACTGACGTTTCAGGCGGGCAAGGGGCGGCTCAGAGTCGTGAGTTCGTGAGACATCGCGTGCGGGATGAGATTGCGCAGGTTGGGGTGGGGGCATGGTCTGCCTGAGCGGAATTGGACCTACCTAGCGGCGGGCAGTGCGTGGTGCGAGTCGCTGGCGGCACTTGGCCACCCAGGCCGAATCCATTCGCGTGAGTCGATTCTTGCTCAGGTTCTCCTTCACGATCCACAGCATATCCGGGCTTGCGGGAGGAACCAGCTTCTCAAAGGCGCGCTTGCCGGCTTCGGGGTGCGCGGCGATGGCTACGCTCCAGCAATAGCCCAGGGCCTGGCGCAACACGAGCCGTTCCGGATCGGCGGGACCTGCAGAGCGCTTGAAAGGCTCGCTCAGGCCGGCCAGGATCGATAGGGTGCGCACGACGTCCGGCGAGTGACGGAGCAGGTCGGGCTCACACAGGCCGGCGGCAACGGCGCGCTGGACGAGCGGGCTGCCTTTGCGCCACGATTGCAGGCGCGCGAAAAGTAGCCGCATGTCGGTGCGCCCGACCCGTTGCAGCGCCATGGCCACCGCCTCGCGTGTGCGCCAGCGTGGGTCGCTCGCGAGAAGACGCAGCCGGCGCCACGCCTGCTCATTGCCGCGGGAGGCAGGCAGGCCGAGACTGAGCGCGCCGCAGAAGGCCAGGAATTCGTGTGGCGTGTTGGCCGGGGCGCGCTGCGGGGTGTACTTCAGAAAGCCGCGCAGGGTCCGCTCGGGCAGGACATCGACGCAGGCTTGTGCCAATTCCAGGTTCCCCCGCGGGCCGGGCAGGCCGCACTCCTTCAAGAGGTAAGCCTCTACGTCCTGGGTGGCCCGAAGCGCTTGCTGGTAAAGCTCGATCTTGCTCAACGTTGGCCTCCTTGCGTCGTCTCACGGGCCTCGACCTGGATGCGGGCTGGGTCGCGATGGTCTGCGGCCCCGAGGCTGAGTTTCAACCGGACTTGTCACAGTGCAGTTCCCGCGGGACCCGATCGGCCATCGCTGCCAGTCCAATCGTCCTTTGTCGAACTCCATTCGGGCCGGGCGCTACCGTGCATGCGTTGAGACCTCGCAACGGGCGAATGCTCAGCCAGGTCTCCCGAGGCCGGGAGGCCGGTGGAGCGCCCGGGGTGGGACAAGGAGCCGCGGGCTGAGGCCGAATAAGGCGTATCTCGCCTGGAAGCTCCACGATGGCAGGCGGTGGAAGTGGTCTTCCGCATGCTCGACCCGTCGCCCGTGGTCACGATTCGCGGGGGCACACATACGCTCGGTCGATGGCGGTTGTCGCACTCGAGTGACAAGGGTGGGTGCCTCATTGTAGCAGGAGGTGTTGGCTGGTACGCGGCGGATGAGGAGCACGCTTGCCGGAGCATCATGGGGGCGAGGTCAGGTCGAGGCGGTGAGTCTCATAGATGTCCGCCTCGAGCATGCGGCTCACATCCTGGGTGAAGAAGTGATGCACGAAGTACAGGGTCTGGCCGTCCGGCGAGAAAGCCGGCTCCCCGGCGAAGGAGGACACGATCTCTTCGGCGTTGCCCCATGTGCCCTGGGGCGTACGCAGCGAGCGGTAGACGGCCGGGCCGGGGAGGCCGAGCAGGCTGGGTGCATCGAACCACAGCTCGCGCTCATCCGGGCTCAGGGCGGGGCGGTTTTCGTCGGCGGCCGTATTGACTCCCGGGCCGAGATTCTCCGGATCGCTCCAGCCGTCGGCGGTCTTCAGCGCTCGCCACAGGTCCACTCCGCCAAAGCCGCCGGCGCGGCGCGAGGCAAAGATGATTTCGGTGCCACTGTCACTCAGGTGCATTTCCCCCGCTTCGAGGCCGAGGTTCAATCGCTTCCCGGCGTTTTGCCAACCTTGCCAGGTTCCCTCGCGCAAGTCCGCCACATAAAGGTCTATCTCGCGCAGGTTGCCGACCCGCGCGGAACAGAAGTAAAGCGTCTCACCCAGGACGAACGGGCATCCATCCAACGCCGGCTCGTCGGGTGCGGCTAACCACACGCGGGTCGGCTCACTCCACGATGCGCCCAGGGCCTCGGCCGACCAGATGCCGGTGACGCCGTCGAGCAATTGCTTCTCGGCAGGGAGGGCCGCATCCGGCGTGAAGAAGAACAGAAAGGTCCGGCCGTCGTGGGTGGGGTAGGGGCTATCTTCTGCGCCTGCGGTGTTGATCGGGCCGGGCATCGGCTCGGGCGCGCTCCAGCCCGGGGCGACGCGCGGAGGCCATGCATCCTCGGCCGGCCGGACTTTCGCCGCCGCTGCGGGAATGGCTTGGGCGCGCCCGAGGCTGGGCGCCGCAGCAGGCGGAGCGGCACAGGCCGCCGCACACACAAGTACAAGGGCAACCATCATCAAGACCGCTGCCGATGTCTTCGCCGACATATGTGCCGCTTCGGATCGCTTCGCGCTTGTCGAGGCGAGGCTCGCCGACTGCGGTTACTCTCCCGCGCGCAGCGCGTCCCAAACCTCAAGCGCCGTCTTGGGGGTGCCGTCGAACTGGGTCAGGCCAACCGAGGCGAACATGCCCAGCGTCTCGACGTCCTGTCCCTGTCCCTGGTCGCGCATCATCTTGGCATACGAATCGAGGTTGAAGTCACTCAAGAGAAGGTAGATCCAGAATCGCAGCCGCGGCCCGATCTGATCGTGGATGGCCCGCAGGTAGCCCACCTGGTCCTCGGGCGAGCCGGGGAAGGGCCCCACTGGCCGCGAGGTGTAGCCGCCCTCGGCCACTGCCAGCGGTTTGGAGGTCCGCCCGAGAAGCGGAGAGTAGTAGTCGGGCGGAATCTCGACGGCGCTGTGGAAGACGGCGAAGGGGTAGGAGGAGATAACCCACAGGTCCAGGCGCGGTTCGAAAGCCTCGACCGTCTCCCAGTTGATGTGATACGGCATGCGCCCCTCCGCAGCCGCGGGGATGAGGTTGTTGAGGTCTTCCCACTGGAAGGTGACGAAGACCTGGGTCGAGGGCGCCTCCGCCTTGACCGCGTCGTACACGCTTTGATAAAGGCTGAGGTAGTTTGCGAAGTCCTCCGGGAAGGCGTCGGCGTAAGTATTGATCTCGGAGGCCAGCCCGAGATACGGCGGATGGAACTCGCGCACGACACGCAGCGCGTAGTTGATGATGGCGCTGCGCACGCGAGGGTTGGCGAAGCTGGCTTCCCACCCGCTGGGCAGTCCGAGGAACTCGCGTCGGTTGAGGCCGTTGAGCGGGTCCACCACGAAGATCACATCCATTCCGTTCTGGCGCGCCAGCACATACTGATTGTGGATATCGTCGATGGCGTGCGAGTCGCCGTCGGCCTTCTCGGCAAAATCAACCCATGGCACGGGTTGTTGCAGCAGGATGACATCTGCATGACGGCCCAAGGTTTGATAGTGATTGACAATGCTCTGCTGCGAGGCCTCGGGCGGGGAGGGAAAGAACCCGAAGACAATGTCGCCGGCGTCGAAGGGCGAGGCCTCCAGGGTCGGGATGGGAGCAAGCTGCCCGAGATCACATGCCAGTGTGGCACACACCATCAAACACACGAGTGGCAGCATTCGCTTCATGCGCGGTGCTCCTTTGTGGATCGGGGCCGCGCCCCGGGCTCGAACTCGCGCAGCAAGCGCGCGGCGCGCGAGCGCATGGCCGGCGTGCCGCGACGGGCGGCCTGGCGCACAGAACTCAGTGCGAGCGGTTTCAGCGTAGGATCATCCCGAGCCAGATCGGTCAGGGCCTGCAGCGCGAAAGTCCGCACGATGCTGCTCGGGTCGGTCAAGTAGAGCCTCAACCCGCGGGCTGCCGCACGCCGTTCAGATGAGCGCAGATGGAGACGAGGCAGCATCTGGGCCAAGTGCCAGCGCAGCTCTGGCTGGGTGGCGGTTCGGGCCAAGCGCAGCAACACGCGCTTGTGTTGCTGGAGGAGCGCCGCATTGTGCAGGGTGGCCTTCTCAAGGGCATCGGCCGCGCGCATGCGAACCAGCGGGTCCGCATCGCCGAGGGCCGCGACGAGTTGGCCCGCGAGTTTCGGATGCGACTTGAGGCGCTCAAGCACCTGCGGCACGCGCCCAATCGAACGCCTGTCGCCTCCGCGCAACATTTCACGTATGTCGTCGGCCATGATTGCTCTCGGATGTCACCACGCGTTCCGCCGCGGGCCGCATTCCTCGGCGCCGTCACGTCGCCAGAGGCTGAATTGGGTGCGCTCTCGATTATGGCACAGCTGACGAGCGAAGGTGATCGGAGCGGGGGGCTGGGGTGCGGCCGGGAATGGGCCGGCGTGGCATGCGGGTGCGTCTCCGGGGTTGGCTGGTGCGAATCCGATTCGGTCTGCCCCGGGACCGACAATTGGGCTCCGAGCAACCGGCGGGAGTGCGATCGCCGAAGGGGTCAGGCCCGCTCGATGCGCACCGCATCCCCGTCGCGCACGGCGCGGAAGACCTTGGCATCGCCGGCCACGGTGCCAAACGGATTCACATTGCTGTAGGCCCGCGGTTTCTCGTCGCGGCTGACCGGCGTGCGGCCGAAGAAGATGCACAACGCAGCACCGGCCGGCCAATAGGCCAACTCGCCCACGGCCATCTCCTGGCGCGCGTCCGGAGCCTCTTCGAGCTTCACGGGGATTTCGAAGTAGATCTCCTCCCCCCAGCGATTGGCCGCACCTTCAATCGGCAGTGCCTTGAGGATGGCCTTGGCCGTCGCGCTCTCATTCAATTCCGCGTCGGCAATGACCTTGCCGGCGGTGATGCGAATCCTGACGGGCATGCGCCTTCCCTTCCAACCGAATGCCCCGCCGGCTAGGGCTGGGTTGAACTTTCGACCGGGGGCAGGCAGGAAGCCTGGGAGCGGCCGCACGAGTCGAAACAGATCAGGCCGTGCCATTGATCGAGCTGAGTGGTCTCGCAGCCCGGCATGGGAACCGGTTGGCAGTCGTAGGAAAAACCCTGACCGTCGGCGGTGCAGGTCGCAGCGGGCGGGGTGGCGGTAGCGGCAGCGGCCGGCAAGATGAAGTCGGCCAGGAAAGCCACCCGGTCCGTCCAGTTGAGGAACACGCGCACGGTCAGTGTCTTGCCACGCGGCAGGACTGGGCTGACGCAATACACGTCCTGGCCATGTTGGTTGATGGCGCGGCACGGGTCGGCCAGGTCTCCGGTGAGGCTCTCCAGCAGCGCCTGCACCGGGCCCGGGAATGCGACCGCCAGGCGCAGGTCGCCGCCCGGGAAGAAACCGTGGCTAACTGTGGTTACGCCGGCGGAACCCGGGACGATTGTCGGAGCGGCCGGAGCAGGAGCGATTGTCGGGGCCGGCGTTGGGCTGCGCGTCGCAGTCGGCGCCGGCGCGGCGCGTGTCGCGCTGGGCGGGGGCTGAGTCACCTGCAGCGACGTGGAACTGGAGAATCGGGAGGGTGAAGAGGCTGCCACGCCCAATGCCAGCACGCCGATTGGCACCAGCAGGAAAAAGCGCTTCATGGGGGATCCTTTCTCCGTTGCGCGCGACTCGGCCCGCGCGATCCAGGCCAGGGCGAGGCACGAGAGGGCTGCCTCCGATCTTTCTGATGCGAGCCGCCGCCCGCATTATCGCACAAGGGAGGTCGACGCGCCCGGCGGGACGGGCCGACTGACGCGCCCGTCTATCTCTCAACCCCTGGCCGCGGACCTTGGGGCGTGACCTGCGGCGGCCAGAACGTCTTCCAAGGTCAATCGGTCAAAGCCCGGCGCGATCAGGTCGGCCTCAGGCAGATCCAGGTGACGGGTGATGGGATTGGGGATGGCGATGCAGAAGAGGCCGGCTGCCTTGGCGGCGCGGACGCCATTGATCGAGTTCCTCGAAGGCCACGGCCTGCGAGGCCTTTCCACTGAGTTCGTGCAAGACCGCTTGGTAGAGGTCAGGGGAGGGCTTGGTCGCCGGCACATCCTCGGCGCACTTGATACTCATGAAGAGCGAGAGCAGCCCGAGCCGGTCGAGATGCCCGAGCACCCAGGCACGATCGGAACTTGAAGCGACGCCCAATCGCAACCCGCGAGCGTGCGCAGTTCGCGCGAAGCGCTCGAACCCGGGGGCCGCCTGTTGTTCGGCAAGCATCTCGCGTTCGCGCCGCATGCGGCGCATGTGGATCGCCTCGCGATCCACGGACCGGCCGAGGTGCCTCTCGAGCGCCAGATAAGGCGCTTCAGGGTCGGGCGAGGTACCCAGCCATGATGCCCATTCATCAGGCGACACCTCGCAACCGTGCTGGTGATAGATCTCCTGCCAGGCGAGGAAGAACGGAGACTCGGTGTCGAGGATCAGGCCGTCGAAATCGAACACGAGGATATCGATCATAAGAGATCAGAGTCCGACGGCATCGGTGCGCGCGGCGTGTTGTGGGGCCTCCCCGCGGTCCGAAATGGCCGGCGCCATGCTCGATGGTTGCGCACTCGGGTATGCCTCACCGCCGGGGCCGCGTGGTTCACGGTTGATGGCGCCTCTCGCCGATTCAAAGACTATCGGCCTGCATGGGCAGGGAGGAAGCATCGCCTCCGAGCGGGTGCGCCTTGGTCGGACCACCTTCACAGGCTCTGTCCATACCGCACCTCAAGGAAGCGACCCTCCCGCGACAAAAACGTCGAGCGTCGCGAAGGTCAAGTTCAGCCCGTCGGCCGCGCTCGCTTCGAAGACCACCAGGCGCGCTGGACCGCGATAGGTGGGAGGCATGGCGACCAGGCTGTCGAACGTGCCAGGCTGGCCGAGCTCGGCCTGAACCATCACGCTGCCCGCGGAGAGCAGCTGACCGTCCGCGCCGAACACGTGATATCCGAGTGTGTTCTCGAATGGGGAGATCGACACACGCCCGCGGATCTCAAAGGTCGGTGGCCAAACCGAGTAGCGGTCGGGCCAATCGATGTTGATGTTCCTCGACCCGAGAACAAGTGCCGAAGGCCTCGATTTCGAGCGGTTGCGCCATGCCCAGGTAAAGGTCCACGGAGGCTGACTCGCCTACGAATCCCGCCGCGGTGTAAGGATCCAGGATCTCAATTCGCCCCGGTCCCACGTAATCGGAAAACTGAACGACCGACTCAAAGGGGCTGGGACCCGCCGCGGCAGGCGTCACTGGGATCGGACCCTGGCCTATGAGGGTGCCGCCGGCGTCGTACACGCGATAGAGGAGTTGCCCGCTGTCTGGGGGGACTGAGACATCACCGCGCAGGACGTCGCCCGAGCGGAAGGCATCGCCCAAGATCGGCGCGGTGACGCTGATCGTGCCCGCGGCTCGCTCCTGCGAAACGACCTTGGCCACCGTCCACGCACTAGGTGACGGGCTGTCAGCGGGCTGAACCGCCACGTGCCAGACGAACCCCGGTTCGTACACAAGTCCGTGTAGGTCAGGCTGATCTGCCCAGTACTCGCCGCTGGCTGGATCGTAGATTTGCAGGCACGTCCCCACCGGGCAAGTGAGGAGTTGAGGGCCAACGAACACGAGCCTCGACGCCGGACTTAGGTCGGTGGAAGTTGGCGAAGGTGAGAGGGAGGTAGAGCTCGCCCCAGGTGGCTGGCTGGGCCACGGGGCTCGGCACGCCAGGCCGAGCATCATAGCCGAGAGCAACATGTTGACGACGAGCTGTGATCGATTGCGGTCAGTCGTCATGCCATTCCCTCCGCCGCGCTGAACGCAGTGCCAAGGCGAGGTTCGCCAAGTCTTTGATGTGCATGCCACGCCGCCTCATGCGCGCGATCCAGGCCGGCGCGCACGATGTGCATATCGCGGGTCGTCACCCGGCGTAATGACTTGCGATCGACGCGATCCCCGCATGAGGCCAAGGGAGTTCACGGCAACCGCTTGTTCTGGAGGTGATGTGGTGGCGAGGAGACGGGCCGCCATTGGTAGCGCCTCAGGTCGATCGCTTTGTTGGCCCCCGGCCGCACGCCCTCGCGGCGAAGAAGGCGAAGTTGCTCGAGTGCGGCCGCGCCCGCCAGGCTGATCCGGCCGCGCGCATTGAGCACACGGTGCCACGGGACGCGCGAGCCCGCAGGCAGCGCGTGCAGCGCGTAACCCACCAGCCGCGCGTGGTTCCCGAGCCCGGCCAGGTGCGCGACCTGTCCGTAGGTGGCCACCCGTCCGCAGGGGATCCTGCGCACGACGGCGAAGATTCGAGCGTGAAGCGAGGGTGCGCTCACAGAGGCCGGGTTCCTGCGACGGCCGTCGACGACTCACCCCATTCCCACATCGAGGATCATCATCACCGCGAAGCCAAGCATCGCCCCGATGGTGGCACGGTGGGTGTTCTTGGCCAGTTGAGATTCCGGGATGAGTTCTTCGACCACGACGTAGATCATGGCGCCGGCAGCGAAACCCATCGCGTACGGCAGGAGGGATCGCATGGTGATCACCGCCGCGGCGCCCAAGACGCCGGCCACCGGCTCGACCGCGCCCGAGAGCTGACCGTACCAGAAGCTCTTCAGGCGGCTCATCCCTTCGCGACGCAAAGGAACGGCGACCGCGGTGCCCTCCGGCAGGTTCTGAATCCCGATGCCGATCGCAAGCGCCATCGCTGTGGCGAACGAGGTCGCCGGAACGCCGGCGCGCAGCGCGCCAAAGGCCACGCCCACCGCCAGCCCCTCCGGCAGGTTGTGCAGCGTGATGGCCAGCACAAGCAACACACTACGCTGCCATCCGGTTTTGATGCCCTCCGCCTCGTCGATTGGGAAGCCGATATGCAAGTGCGGCAAGACCCGGTCCACGCCCCACAAGAAGAGACCCCCCAGGAGAAAACCGATAGCGGCCGGCAACCAGGACGGCAGGTGGGAGGCGGCGGCCATCGCGATGGAGGGCGCGAGCAGCGACCAGTAACTCGCGGCGATCATCACACCGGCGGCGAAGCCAAGCATAGAATCGAGCACCTCACGCCGAAGATTCTTGAAGAAGAAGACCGCGGCGGCGCCGACGGCGGTGAGGAACCAGGTGAAGCATGTGGCCAGCAGCGCCTGCAAGATCGGATGGAGCGATCGCGCCCAATCGATTGCAGCCATGAGGCTCCTCGGAGTGTGAGGGTGGCCGGTGTGCAACGGCTCGCGCCGAAGTCGAGGCTCGACGCGCGCTTGTCACAGCCGGCGGACTCGCCCACGCGCTTCCCTATTCTATCCCGAGGGTGAAGGGCGTGCAGGCGCGGCACGCTATAATCCGCCCACGTCACACAGGAGGCTCAGCATGCTCAAGGATCTTATCCCTCGCACCCGCAGCGTGCGCCGATTCTATGAAGAGACACGCCTACCGGCGGCGAGCCTGCGGGCGTGGGTGGATCTCGCGCGCCAGTGTGCCTCGGCGCGAAACGCGCAACCGTTGAAGTACGTCGTGTGTGCCTCCCGCCAGCTCAATGCGCGCCTCTTCCCGCTGCTGGCCTGGGCCGGGTACTTGAAAGACTGGGGCGGTCCGACGGAGGGCGAACGTCCGGCGGCGTACCTTGTCGTCCTGGCAGATACTCGCATCAGCCGCAGCTGCGACACGGATGCCGGCATCGCCGCGCAGACGATTCTCCTTGCAGCCAGTGAAGCAGGTTGGGGCGGATGCATCATCGGCTCGGTGCAGAAGGAAGCCATGACCCGCCTGCTCACGCTTGCGGAGCATCTGGAGATCCTCTTCGTGATCGCTCTGGGCAAGCCCAAGGAGCAGGTGATGCTCGAAGCGCTGCCGCCGGAAGGAGACGTGCGCTACTGGAGGGATGATCAGCAAATCCATCACGTTCCCAAGCGAGGATTGGAGGAAGTCATCGCGGCATCGTACGAATAGCCCGCGGGGCCTGCAATTCCTGATCGGGAAGGGAAAACAGGGAGCCCACGCGCCAGCGCGCGTGGGCTCCCTTCTGCTTGGAGGCGTTGCCCGGAAGGACAGGTCGGATCGAACGCGGACGCGAGGCATGCCCCGCGAGGGACGCATCGTGAGGGCCCATGCCGCGCAGGTGCCAAACGCCTCAGCGCGCGCGACCCTCCCGCACCTCAGGCGGAACCCGAACGCAGGCTAGCCCAAGCGCAAGGATGAGTGGGGCAGGGAACGCAACCCAGATGCCCAAGGGCGCCAGGAGGGCGAGGAACACCACGCCCGTTGTGATGCCGATGGGCAGCAAGGCATCGCCCAGGACAAGCGCCAGGCCGATGAGGAAGATCAACATCGAGAGCGCGAGCGCGAAGGGAACCACATGCTCTCGGAAGAAGCCCAATATGAAATCGCGGTACAGGGCGAGACGCGCCGCTTCTGCGGGACCCTCCACGAAGAATGCCGGGTTGGTCCAGGCCAAGTACCCGACGAGCACGGCGGTCGCGAAGGTCAGCCCGGCGTACAGCGCGCGTCCGGCGCGCGGCCATAGATAAGCCACCACGCACAGCAGCAACGAGGCGGCGTTGGCCAGGATCCAGGGTTGGCTGATTTGGGCTGGGAGCATGTCCCCCATCCGCTAAGGGGGGCGCGGCTCGTCCGCGCCCGAGTACCGTCCGCGATTCTACATCGTGCGCCATCTCATCACCACCGGTGGCGAGCATGTCGAGCCCTAGGGTGGGCCGATCACGAACACGCTCGAGGAGCGATCGCGTGGCACCGCAAGCGCGATTGGCTTGGAACCCCCCGTGGGAGGCCGGTCAGAGCTGGCCCGACGTGAGGCGGGTGACGAGCGGGAGGACCTCGCGGATATCGGTCAGGACGTGGAACCGTCCGCTGTCGGTGGAGGGCATCTCGGCAGACTCATGATCCCAGGTCAGGGGGTGGGGGATGTAGGCCGCATGGCCGCCGAGCTCGAGCACGGGCAGGACATCCGAGCGCAGGGAGTTGCCGACCATGAGGAAGTCTGCGGCAGGCAGCTCGACGCGCGCGAGAAAGTCGCGATACATCCTCAGGGTCTTGTCGGCAACCACGTGCTTGTGGCGGAAGAGGTCCGCCCAACCGCTGCGCTCGATCTTACGCATTTGCTCGGCCAAGTCGCCCTTGGTGAGCAATGCCAGCGGCACGCCCGGCGCGAGCGCGGCGAGAGTCTCCCCGACGTAGGGCATGGGTTCGACGTCACGCCGCAGCATGGCGCGTCCGAGGTCGAGAATCGCCTGCGTGTCGGCGGAGGTCAGCCCGCCCCGCGAGATGGCCACAGCCGTCTCGAGCATGGAAAAGGTGAACGACTTGATACCGTAGCCGTAGGTGTCGACGTTGCGCACTTCGGTGCGGTCGAGCTCGTCCAGCGTCTGGGACGGGTCGGCGAAGCGCACAAGGATACGCCCCAGCGAGGCCTGTGGACTCACGATACAGGATCTCGTTGTGCCAGAGCGTGTCGTCCGCGTCCAGCCCGACCAATCGGATCATCGTCTCCTCGGGACTGCGCTGTGCGTCAGGGGTCAGCCCGGCTGCGACTCGCGGACCAGCGCCTGGGGCTCGCGCAGCGCGAGTGCAACCAGCAGCCCGCCGAGCAGCAAGCCGGCGCCATTGAGGTAGAAGGGAACAGCATGGCCGGCATGATCATAAAGCCAGCCTCCCGCCAGCGGCCCGACCAGCGCGCCAAGGAAATAGGCGAACGTGTACAAGCCGTAGCTCGAGCCGCGCGTATCCTCGCCGGCGATGTCGGCCACAAAGGCACGTTCCGCGGGTATCGACGCCGCGTAGCCGATAGATTCGCCCGTCCACAGAAGGGCCAACAGGACGACGCTGCGCAGGTGAGGGATCAGGATGGAGGCAAGTGCTCCGACCACCAAGCCGGCGATCATCAGCGGTCGGCGGCCGAACCGGTCGGCCAGCCGGCCCATGCGGGAGGGGAGAAACGCGCTGACCAGGGCCGCCGGCGCGTAAGCCGAGGCCAACGCCGCCAGGTTGGCACCCAGCGAATCTTGGAGAAAGATCATGAGCAGCGGCCAGACCATGGCGCCGGAGGCCCCGGTGATGCAGACGATGCCCATGAGCGTGAGCAGTTGAGGTGAGATTGGCCGGCTGGCCACAGGGCCCACGACAGCCGCCGGGCGAGTCTCCCGCACACCTCGCCAACCCGCCCATAACGCCCACACGGCGGGCAGCGTGAAGGCGGCGAACACCCAGAACCACACCTGTTGTGAGTCGAGGGCGAAACTACCCAGGCCGCCCAGCAGCGTGAAGCCGATGACCGTGCCGATGAGGGCTCCCCGGTTGACCGCCTCATCGATGAATCCGAAATCGCGCCCGCGCCCCGTCGCCGCGGCGACATCGGCCACGATGGTCAAGGCGGACAACCAGAGAAAGGCCTGGCCCAGCCCTTGGAAGAAGCGCGCCACGGTGAGCAGGACCACGCTGGTTGCGAAGCAGAAGAGGACCATGGCCACGACGTAGCCTGCCAACCCGACGAGCAGGAAGGGTCGGCGCCCCCATCGATCCAAGGCCCGGCCGAGGAAGGGCCGCACCACGACGGGAACGACGGCGACAGCCGAGAACAGACCGCCGACCTCAAGGGCCGAGGCCCCCAGCGCGCGACCATATATCGGCAGCACGAAGGAGAGAATGCCGAAGGGAAAGGACACCAGGAAGACAGCCAGCCAAAGTTGGCCCAGGGTCTTCGCGTGCACGGGAGCCGGTGCGGGTTGGGTCATCGCATCTGCGGCAGGCATGGAGTTCTCTTGGGAGCGCCACACGCGCACACCCGGTGCGTCTGGGTGTGGAGTGCCATCAGGCTCGTGTGGCGCGGCGAGCACGGTCCAGCACAGGCGCGCCGATCACGGCTCCGGGCCGTAGGCGGAAATCCGCGAGGAGCGCGCCTTCGAGGGCTAGACCAGATCGTCTTGGGGCGGACTACCCGACCTGCTCCGTGAGATAAGCCTGCAGGCCCATCTGGCGGATCTGATCCTGCTGGGCTTCGAGCCAGTCGATGTGTACTTCTTCGTCGCCCAGGATGGACTCCAGGAGGTCGCGGGTGCCGTTGTCGCTGGCATCCACGGCTAGGCGAATGAACTCGTTGTAAGCCCGGATCGCACCGGATTCGGCGCCCTCATCGTTGGCCAAGAAGGAAGGCACATCGGAGCCGATGTGCATCTCATTCAGCTTGCTGACGATCGGCCGGCCCTCCAGGAACAGAATGCGCGCGATGAGTTTCTCGGCATGCTTCATCTCATCGATGGCGCGCTTCTCGATGGCCTCATGCAGCCGCTTGTATTCCCAATTGGCACACATTTCCGAATGGACCATGTATTGGCTGATGGCCGTGAGTTCGTCGGCCAGAAGGAAATTGAGTCGGTCGAGGATCTTCGGGTCGCCCTTCATTGTCAACTCCTGTGTGAGGATGTCGATTCGAACGCGGGTTTAGCGGTTCCGGGCACCTCTCAACGTGTGCTGGATTCTAAACAACTCGCGTCACGATGCAAGCGAAGGTTGCCAGCGGAGGGTTGGGAGCCTCTATCCCAAGTAGGCACGCAGGACGCGGCAGACGCTCAGGGCAACCCAGGCCTCCGCACGCGCGGCTCGGCTGCCATGACCGTAGCCTGTGTCCCACATCCCGTCCGCACGCTGATGATCGTGAAACCACGCAAGCGCCGTGGCCACTTGGCTGTCGTCGGAGGTCACTCCGACCTGGGCCAGCATGTCCAGCACCGTGAGTATGTTCGGCCACCAGAATGGGTATTGGAACTTGAGCCAGTACTCACGGCCTCGCCGATCGTTGTAGCGGTCCGGTTCGAACATTCGGCCCTTGAGCAGCAAGCACGCCGCGCGCACCTCGGGCCTGGTGCGGTATGCCGGGTGGGCCACCAACGCGCGCAAGGCCATGCCGCTGGCCATGTGCGAGAACGGCAGTGCGCGGTTCGGCGGCAGCGGCGCTCCGCGCCAGAAAGCGTGGCTGCGCTTCGACGAAGGAACGGCCTGGGTCGGCACGATCCATCCGCCGTCGTCCTGCCGCATACTCAGTAACCAGTCGAGTCCGCGCCGCACGTGCCGGTCGCCGGCATACCCCGCGATGACCAGCAACTCCATGATCACCGAATGGTAGTAGGGCATGTACTGGTTGCCGAGAATTCCACGTAGATCGCCCTGCGGGCTCTGGCAAGAAAAGAGGTAGGCCGCGGCGCGCTTCATCGCGGGGTGGGACCGGTCGATGGCATACATCTCGACCAGGATTCCAAGCGAGCGCCAGGTCTCGAGGATCGCGAAGTTGTTATAGGGCTGGAGCGCGCCCCCTTTCTTGGGATACTCCCAGGCACCGCTCGGGCGCTGCCGCGCAAGCAACCGGCGCGCTTCGGGAAGCTCGAGGAGTGCGCGCACCGCGGGCTGTGGTTCGTCCAGGACGTCTCGCCGGACGAAGAATTCCAGCGCGGGGTCATCGGAGCTCAGCAGTCGTGGGACGGGGTCGAAGGGGAGGGAGCGGCGCCAAGGGTTCATCGTCAGTTCCTCAACGGCGATGTTCGTGCCGTCGCGTCGATGCTTGAGATGTGAGACGTGGGCGCACAGTAGGCGGCCGGGCCCGGCTGGCGGCTCGGTTAGGCCCGTACGATTGCACGGGCGACCTCGCGGCGGTGCATGAATAAGGCGATCCTCCTCCACGTGATACGTCCTGTTCCCACAGCAAATCCACATTACTGGGAGGAACTGCCGGCAGGTTGCCGCCCGCGCCTGAGTGGCTGGGTCGAATGAGCTTCAGTCTGCGGATTCTTGCCACGGGCCGAGGCAAGCCGGGCGCCCACAGGCGGTAGACATGCCGGACGACGCCATCCGGACGCAGTGCGGCTCGCTCGTAGCTCATACCCAGGCGGCGAGCCACCGCGAGCGAGGCCTCATTGTGCGGATCGATGAGCGCGATAAGCGACGACAGGCCAAGCTGGGTGAAACCAAACTGGATGACACGCCGCGCGGCCTCGGTGGCGAAACCCCTCTTCCAATACGCGGGGAGCAGGAAGTACCCGAGTTCGATGTCGACCTGGCCATCCACATCTTTCTCGCCGAGCGAACCCAGGCCGACGAACCGCTGCGTGCCCAACTCGATGATCGACCACCACCAGTCCCGCTCCTCGGCGGCAGTTTGCTCTGGACTTTGGGCGTAGCGCTGAAAGTGGTCTTGGACAGGACGTGATTCGCGCGGGCCGCCGATGTGCCGCGTGACCTGCGCATCCTGCCACAACGCGAGAATGGATGGTATGTCCTCGGAGATCGGCGCACGCAACCACAACCGCTCCGTCTGGCCGAGATCCGTCAGTTCGAGCATCCCATGTCCCTCATCCCGGCTCCGCGTGCGGCCGATGATGCGGCGGCTTGTGCAAGGGCGCAGGTCATCTCAGCCGGCCTCCCATGCTCCATAGGCATCAGACATCTCGGGCAGGATCTTCCACTGCAAACGCCCGGATTGCACGTAGGGTGCAAAGGCCTCGAGCCATGCCTCGAGCAGCCCGAGGTCCAGCGGCGAGCCCAGGCTCCATGAGAAGTACAGGACGTTCACCTGGTCCGGAGGGGCCAGGGCGAGCGCCCTTGAGAGAATACCTGCAGGAACCCGTCCTACTCGCTTGTAGGATGAGGTTCGAGGCTTGCGACGCTGCGCTCGAAGACCGGCAGCAAACGATCGAACTCGGCCGGAGTGGTCTGGCACGAGAACGTGTAGGCCCGTCCTTCCGCCTGAATGACGTACACCGCTTGCTGAGAGATCATGCCGGACTCAGGATCGCGGGCGGTGAGGATGGCACGGGCTGTCGGGTAGCGTATTCCATCGATGGCCCAGCGGCTGAGCGTCTCCTCCAGCCCCTTGACGCCTTGGACGGCCTCGTCGAGCAGGGAGGCGATGTCCGTCAACTCGGTCTCGGGTTCGCTGACGACGAACACGGCCGAGCCTAACCCCTTGTCGGCGGCCATCAGCATGTCGATGTCGAAGCCGGCACGCATCTCGTCCAAGGACATCATTGTCGGAGTCGGCCCCGGAGTTCCTTCGCCGACCATCTCCTGCAATCCCTGGCTCAGGCCCTGGACCATGGCGATCATGAAGATCTCCATTAGGTCCCCGAGCCCGCCCAGATCGGCCACTTCATATGTATCCGGGAGCCAGAAATAGGCATGACCGGAGTCGATCTTCTTCCACCCACTGATGTCGAGCGTGCCCGCAGCGGCGGTCGCATGCAGGAGCGGAGCAGCGGGCGTGCGCGTCAGGCCTTCGAGGGGCAGGCGCGGGGTCGCTTCGGGCGAAGGCGTGAATGTCGCGGTTGGAGAGCGCGGCGTGGTTGTGGCGGTCGCTGTCCATGCGGGAGGCAAAGTCTGTCCCGGTGGAAGGGGGCTTGCGGTACTCTCGGCCGCTGAGCCGCTCGCGCCAGGGCCCAGGAGCGAGCATCCGCTCACCGCAATGGCTGCCGCGAGGCAAATGAGAGAGTGGACTCTCATGTGTGTGCGATACTCCTTCCCCCATGGGCTGGCCAATTCTACATACGCCGGGCGACGGCACGGGTTTCGTGGTTGCGGCGCACGGGTCCGCGATGGCGGCGGCTGCCTGGCTTGCCGACCGTCGGCGGCAGAGATGGACGAGTTTGTTCCGAGGCAGCGTGCGCGAGCTATTCGCGCCCCTCATACTTGAAGGAGAGCTTGACCTTGGCCCGATACAGCCGGATGGTGCCGTCTTCGATCTGCATGTCGAGTTGTGTCACCTCGGCGATGCGCAGGTCGCGCAGGCTCTGGCTGGCGAGCTCGACGGTCGCAGCCGCGGCTTTTTCCCACGATTCGCTGCTCGTTCCGACCAACTCGATGATTTTGTACACGCTGTCGGGCATGGGAGCCTCCTACTGGGTGTAGTGATTCTGAGCGGCGAGTGGATTGATGCCAAGGCGAGCGCGCTCGGCTGCGACCCGGCGCGGGACTTGCCAGGAATGATTGCCCACAGAGTGTTTTGCCGCCAAAGGACTTCCCGCATGCCGGGCATGAAGGAGGCAATGTACGATCAAGTATCTTCCATGTGGGAGCGTCGGCCGGTCACGGTCTCGACCGCGATGCGCCAGACGCGGACCCTGGCCACGTCGTCGGGCGCCATGGGAGCCTCTGCTCCGGCGTAGTGGCGGATGACCTGCTGCAGCCCACGTTCCTTCTCAGCGGTCTGCGTGAGTTCGACGACGTGTCCGCGGCCGATGACGCTTTCGTATGCGAACGACCACTTGCACGGATTGGGATCGTCCCGCAGAAGCCGAACCCCGTGCTCGAACTCGAAGCAGACGCGCGGGCCGCGCTCGAACACCTCGAGCGTGCGGCCCTCGAGGGCGGTGTGGAAAAACAGCGACTGGCCGTCGTACCCGAAGGCGAGCGGGAAGATTGTGGGTTCATCCCCGACCGACAGGCCGAGGTGAAGGACTTGGCTGGCGCCAATGATGCGGTCGATGATCTGGCGGTCACGGGTCAACTTCTCATTTGATGGCATGGGACTCCTTACACTGGCATTGGCCCAGGAGGATTATGGGTGTTCGATCCATGGTCGGCCCGCTGGGCAAGCAGAACCGCGAGCGTTCCCATGAAGAAGTCGACCAGGGCCACGACCATTGCCGGACGTGTCCCGAGCATGCGCGGAACGTTGCGCGCACCCATGTTGCCATCGCCCAACGTGCGGATATCCACGCCCGCCACGCGCTGGGCGACGATCACGGCGGTGGGGATCGACCCGAGCAGGTAGGCCGCGAGCAGCACCACGGCTACTGCCGCCAAGGGTGCCTCCAGGGAGCTTCTCTCCATTGTACGTCCGTTGGTGCGCTGCGGCCGGGTCACCCCTGAGCCTGAAGCCGCGGAGCTGCACTTGGGCAGGCACATCAACGGCCGGCCATTGGACCGAGCGTCTCCATAGGTTCGTTCTATTCCCTCAAGTGTCGAAGTCGATGCCTCAAGGTGTGTGTCCAAGCAGAACGGGCGTCCGATACCGCCCGGCCTTACAATGATGGCGGATAAGAGATCATCATAATGAAGCGACCGAGGATGTGGATCGAGCTCGTGACCATCCTGGCGATGACGGGCATGGTTGTTGCTTGTACGCCAGCGGGCCTCCCGGCAACTACCTCCGGGAGGGAGGCGCAGGTGACGCAGGAGCCACGCCCCATGGCGACCGCCACAGGAAACGAATCATCGGCACCCGACACCCAACCCGGCGACGGCTCGAGCCCGACAGCCGGGCCGATCGCCCTCCTCAACCCCAGCTTTGAGGATCGCGATGCAAGTGGGCGGCCCAGCGGTTGGGATCACACAGGCAAGTCCGACGCCGCCTTTCTCGAAGACAGGGGACATTCGGGTGGATCTCGCCTCACCCACCGAAGCTCGACAGCCTACCAGATTGAATCGTCTCAAACCGTCTCAGGATTGGAGAACGGTTGGTACACCCTGCGCGCCTGGGTGCGGTCGAGTGGGGGGCAACAGGCCGTCTATGTGGCCCTGCGCTGCGGAACCGACGAACGGCGCGTGCATGTGCCGCCGACGACGCCGGGGTATCGCTGGATCCAACTGGTGGTGTCGAATCAAGCCCTCCAGGGCCAGTGCACTGTGAGCCTCCACTCCGAAGGGGGCCCGGAGACCTGGGCCAGCTTCGATGACGTCGAATTGGCTCCCGGCCGATCGGTCCTCTCCATCCTTGGGGCCGACATCTCAAGCCTGAAGAAGTCCGAAGAGATGGGCGGGATCTACCGAGACGCGGATGGAACGGAGGGGGACGCCCTGCTCATCCTCAAGCGCCATGGTCTGAACTACGCTCGCCTGCGGGTGTGGGTGGATCCGGCCGACGGCTACCACGGCAAGCAGGAGATCCTGGAGATGGCCCGCAGGCTGAAGAGCCTGGGCATTCGGTTATTGGTGGACTTTCACTACTCCGACAACTGGGCGGATCCCGGCAAGCAGTTCAAACCCGCCGCGTGGAGCCAGTACTCTTTCGAGCAACTCGAGCAGGCCGTGTACGACCATACGCTTGATGTTTGCAGCAGCCTGGCCGCTCAGGGTACACCGCCCGACATGGTTCAGATCGGGAACGAGATCAATGCCGGGATGCTGTGGCCGGATGGAGACTACAAGCACCTGGACAACCTGGCGGCACTGCTCAAGGCCGGCTACCGGGCTGCCAAGGACGGCTCCCCCTCGACACTCGTCATGCTGCACATCGCCGAGGGCGGCGACAACGATCTCGCACGCTGGTGGTTCGACAACATGACGCGAAGGGACGTCCCCTTCGACGTGATCGGCATCTCCTACTATCCCTTCTGGCATGGGTCCCTGGCGCAATTGCAGCAGAACCTCAACGATATCTCCGCACGCTACGCACGGGACGTCATCGTGGTCGAGACGGCGTATGCGTTCACCGATCAAGAAGAGGACGCTCTGCCGAACATCCTCAATAAGAGCATGGTGATTCCTGGCTACCCGTTTACTCCCGAAGGCCAGCGCTCCATGCTGAGGGATGTCATGGCGGTCGTAAGGGCCGTTCCTAATGGACGCGGACTGGGTGTGTTCTACTGGGACGCCACCTGGACGGCCGTGCCTGGGAATGGATGGGACTCGACAGATCCTGGTTCCGGGAATGCCTGGGAGAATCAGGCGCTGTTCGATTTCGACGACCGGGTTTTGCCCGCGCTCGATGAATTCCTAGATCCCTAGGCAGCCACAGAGGGGTCCGCTTGGGGTCTTGTGCCGAGGCGGCGCCGCGGGGCTTTTGAGCAGGGCCCATCATCACATCAGGTTGAGAGATGGAACTTGGAGTCTGCTACTATCCCGAACAATGGCCGCCGGAACGATGGCCGGTGGACGCGAAGCTCATGCGCCAGGCCGGCCTGACGCTGGTCCGCATCGCGGAGTTCGCGTGGGCGGCCATGGAGCCCACGCAAGGCGTGTTCACCTGGGCCTGGCTCGATCAGGCCATCGACGTCCTGGCCGCCGGGAGTCTCAAGGTCATTCTCGGCACACCGACCGCCTCTCCGCCCGTGTGGATGGTCAAGGCACAACCGGAGATCCTCCCGGTCGACGCGGAGGGCCGCCGTCGCCGTCCCGGCTCACGCCGTCACTACTGCCCCAACAGCGCCGCCTATCGCCGGCATACAGAGCGAATCGTGGCGGCCATGGCCTCCCGCTATGGGAGCCATCCTGCCGTTGTCGGCTGGCAAATCGACAATGAGTTTGGCTGCCACGGCACCGCGCGCTGCTACTGCGAGACGTGCGCCGAGGCCTTTCGCCGCTGGCTCGAGGCGAAGTATACAAGCCTCGAACGACTCAACGATGCGTGGGGCACGGTGTTCTGGAGCCAGACGTACGGGGATTGGAGCGAGATCGATCCTCCCAACCTTACCGTCGCCGAACCCAACCCGAGTCACGTGCTTGACTATTACCGCTTCTCGTCCAATTCGTTCGTTACCTATCAACAACTTCAACTCACCACGCTCCGCGCTTTGATCCCGCAACACCAGTTCCTCACGACCAATCTCATGAGCCAGTTCGCCGATCTGGACTACCAGGATCTGACCCAAGCGCTCGACCTTGTCACGATGAGTTCCTACCCAAGCGGGCATGCCGAATCCAGTTCTTCACTCTACATGCCCCAAAGCGTCCGGCCGGCCTGCGCCCATGATGTCGGCGATCCCTATGTCACCGGCTTCGCGCATTCGCTCATGCGCGGTTTCAAGCCGGATCGTCCATTCTGGGTGATGGAGCAGCAGTGCGGCAACATCAACTGGGGGACCTACAACACCGGTGTTCAACCCGGCACGGTCCGGCTGTGGACCTGGCACGCGATGACGTCCGGCGCGGAAGCGGTAGTGTACTTCCGCTGGCGGGCTGGGTTGTTCGCCCAGGAGCAGATGCACTCGGGGCTGTTGCATCATGATGGTTCGCCCGCCGTCGGCTACGCTGATCTCGAGGCCATGAAGGCGGACCGGCCGCGCATGGCGGAAGTGGCTTCTGCACCACATGCAGCCCAGATCGCGATGCTGCTGGACTACGACTCGCTTTGGGCGATTCAACTCCAGCCCCACCACCATGACTTCACCTACATGCGCTGCCTGTTCGGCACCTACCGCGCGCTGCAGCGGCTTGGCCTTCCGGTCGATATCCTCTCCGCGGAAGCGGACCTCAGCCGGTACAAGCTGGTCATCGTGCCCACGGCCCCCGTGGCCACTGAGCGGCTGACGAACTCCCTGCGGGGCTTCGCACAGGCAGGAGGGACCGTTCTGCTCGGTGTGCGATCCGGCACAAAGACCGTGAGCAATCAGTTCACGGATCATCCCTTGCCCGGTCTCTTCCGCGACCTCGTGGGCGCCACGGTGAGCGATTGGCATGCACTTCCACCGGGTGTCACCTACGACCTCTCTTCCACGATCCCGAGCTTGACCGGCCCAGCTACGGTTTGGGCCGAGGCACTCCTGGCCGCTGTTCCCGAGCCTCTCCCCGGCGAAGCTGTGCTCCAAATACATGCGCGCTACACTTCTGGTCCCTTCAATTCCTGTGCGGCCCTGACCGAGCACAAGGTCGGAGCAGGTCGGGTTCTCTACCTGGGGTGGTATCCGGATAAATCACAGGCCGAGGCTCTGCTGGCGCATCTGGCTGCCCAGGCCGGGATTCGCTCCTTGGCGAGCGTCCCGGACGGCTTGATCGTCTCACGCCGCGGACCCTTCATTGTCCTGCTCAACTTTGCCGCTGCGCCGCTGACCGCAACCGTTCAGGGACGGGCCGTCCTGGTCGGTCCCCGCGATGTGAAGGTTGTCGCCGAAGATGGATCATGATCGTTGATCACGGATCTTCAGGGTTCCAATAGAGGAGAGTACACAAGACGACGACAGCGCGTCGCGCGAAGCCCCACGCGGTGCCCGCCGAGCACTGGGTCGCTTGCGGGCGCTTTGGCCGTCGCCGTTTGAGTGACGAGTTCGGGACTCTGTCACTCGCGGGCGGGTGCCGCAAGGGCACCGTGCGCCGTTTGCGGTAACCCCCAACCCAAGCGAATGCATCTTGACGACTGAAGCGACCATTTTTCCTCGGCCGGAATTCTGTGGCTTAACCTGCCGAAGAACGAACGGATTCGCTGGTCCCTGGCCCGGCGCGTGAAATCGAGCCCGCATCGCGTGCGGAGGAAGGCGGGGAGCGGTTCGCGCTCAGGCGGCCTCCTTAGGGCAATCGCGGCCGTTCCCCTCGTCGTGATTGACCAGGTTCGTGCGCTCGCCCGGGCGCAACTGCCTGCGCGGTCTTCGTGTGTCACTTCAGGAGGCGAAACCGCAACTTTCCTTGAGTCGCCTGCCTTCCGCCAGGGGTGTATAATCGCAATCCGTCGAACATTGGCAAGAGGTGCTGCCCAGGCGATGTTGGCAGGCTGATGAACGTCCACCTCAAACGCCATCGAGCCTCACATCTCGTTGCACGACCGCCAGCCCTTGCGTGTTGTCGCCAGCCTTCGAGGGCAACGTCCCTTCTTGACACACATAAAATACTGTCCTTCTCCGGAAACGAGGGGTCCGGAGGAATCGTCTGAGAGCGTCGCAGCAGGGGGTCCATGCCGCGATACTTGACGTATGTAAGCGAAGGAGTTGGGGACCCGCTGGTCCACCCCGAAAGCCTTTGCTCGGCATGCGCAGGATCGCCTCTCAACCTGCGAAACCGATGGTAGAGCGGCTGCCAAGGACATGGACCATCGCTCGCCCGCGTGGGTGTGAGAGGTAAGGAGGTGAAGAGCAGCGCAGTTCAGGGACAACCTACGAGGCATCCTCGCCAACTTCGACCAGAGCCAGATGCCTCTGCCAGACACGGACCCGATCCGCGTAACACATAGCAGAAGGAGCTAGAGGAGATGAAGACAAAACTCTGGACCGCAATGCTACTTTCCGTGCTTGTGGTCACTACGCTTGTGGGTTGCGCGCCCGCCGCCACGCCGACGGCGGCGCCCGCACTGCCCACAACGGCGCCTGCGCCAACTCAAGCGGCCGTGGAACCCTCAGCCACGTTGAGAATCTGGGCCGACGACACGCGCACCCCGATCCTGCAAGGCCTGGCGGACCAATTCCTGGCCGACTACAACGTGCAGCTCGTCGTTGAGGATCTGGGTATCGTTCAAGACATCCGCGCCCAGGTGCTGATCGCAGTGCCGGCCGGCGAGGGCCCCGACATCTACATCGGCGTGCACGACTGGCTGGGGGCACTAGTCGAGAGCGGCTTGGCAGCCCCGCTCGACCTGGGCGCCAAGGCCGACTCGTTCGTCCCCGCGGCGTTGGATGCCTTCACTTACACAGACGGCAAGCTCTATGGCGTGCCCTACGCCACCGAGAATATGGGTTTCTTCTACAACACCGACCTGGTCGCGGAGCCGCCTACCACTTGGGACCAGGTGCTGGAGATCGGCCGTGCCCTGAAGGCCGAAGGCAAGGTTGATTACGCGATCGCCATCGCCGGGGATCCTGGCTACAACTCATTCCCGATGCAGTCGGCCTTTGGCGGGTATATCTTTGGCAAGGACGCGAATGGCGCCTTGAATCCAAACGACATCGGCCTTGGCAGCGAGGCTGAGATCGCCGGGGTCAGCTGGATGAGAGACGCCGTCGTCGAAGGCCTGATGCCCGAAACCACCGACCAGGAAACCAACTACGCCCTCTTCGAAACCGGCAAGATCCCGTTCATCATGACCGGTCCATGGCGGCTGGAGAACATTCGTGCTTCCGGTGTGCCCTATGCCATCGCCAACAGCTTCCCTGACAACGCAGCGCCACTCCTCGGCGTGCAGGGCTTCATCGTCAATCCCCTCAGCGAGAATGTCCTGCTGGCGCAGACCTTCCTGACCGAGTACATCGCCACCGACGCAGTGATGAAGACGCTCTACGAGACCGGAAATCGCCCGTCGGCGTTCAAGTCGGTCCTGGAGATCACGGAAGACGCTGACCTGAAGGCGATGGGTTTGGCAGGCACGAACGCGGTCCCGATGCCGAACATCCCCGAGATGGGTTCGGTGTGGGGCGCATGGAACGCTGGCATCACCATCGCGATCACCGGTCAGGAGACGCCTGAGAAGGCCATGACCGACGCGACGCAGCAGATCAAGGACCTGATCGTCGGCGCGCTGAAGGGCATGGTCAACCTGCCTGGCAGCTACCAGAATCAGGCTGGATGCGGCGCGGCCTGGGATCCTGCGTGCGCGGCAACCGCCATGACGAAGGGTGATGATGGGATGTACCGCATCACCATCGAAATGCCTGCCGGCGACTGGGAGTACAAGGTCGCCCTGGACGGCAGTTGGGACGTCAACTACGGTTCGGATGGAGCTCTCGCCGGTCCCAACTATACGATCAGCGTGGCTGCGGCCGGCCCGGTGAACTTCGTCTACAATGCCGAAACGCACCTGGTCACAACCGAGTAATCCGCCCGCCTAGAGTGAAGGCCGAGGCTCCTCGGCCTTCACTTCTTTCCCCCCGCTGGACGAATGCCCGGAGGTGAGCCCATGGCTGTGCATGCCTCCCCGAAGACCCTCCAGACAGTGGCCTTATCCCCGAAGCGATTTTTGCCTCGGCTCGCAAGCTTCGCCTTTCTGATCGCGCTCGACGCCGCGGTGCTCTGGTTCCTCCAAAGACTGCTCGCGCTCGGCTACCTGCCCTTCGCGGCCGCGCTCTTTATCATTACGGCCTTCGTGAACTTCGTGATCCTGCGCCGGCAGGCGTACCCTGTGCGGTGGATGGTCATCGGGTTGGTCTTCATGGCCTTGTTTGTGATCTACCCAATCATCTTCACGGTGTGGGTCTCGTTCACGAACTATGGCGAGGGCCATTTCGTCACCAGGGAACAGGCCACGGCCCAGATCCTGGCCGAGAAGTATCTGCCGCCAGCAGGCAAGGCTTATTCCTGGACGGCCTTTGTTTCCCCCGAAGGGGAGTACGCCCTGTGGCTCACGGACGCCGAGGGCAACGGATACCTGGCGAAAGTGGGCGAAGCACTCACCCAACCCAAGGCGGGCGAGATGGGGATCGGGGCATTCGACGCCAAAGGCATCCCGGCAACGATCGAGGGCTACAAGAGACTAAACGCCATCCTGGCAGCCACGGACAAGAACCTCTCACAGATCCAATTTGGCGAGGCGGGGAGGACCATCCAGGTCCGATCCCCGTCGGAGGCAGCGGAGCTTCTGCCTCTGTACGCCTATGATCCGGATCTGGATGCCATGATCAGTCAGGAGACCGGGGTTGTGTATCGCAACCTGCGGGGCACGTTCACCTCGCCGGACGGCGTGATCCTCCGACCTGGCTTTATGGAGACGGTCGGGGTCGCCAATTTCAAAGAGTTCTTCACCAGCCCGGCCCTGCGCGGCCCTCTGGTCCGCATCGTTGCCTGGAACTTCGCCTTCGCCTTCTTCAGCCTGCTGCTGAACTTCTCTCTCGGGCTGGCCATCGCCGTCCTGTTCAACGAGCGGTCCTTCCCCTTCAAGAAGCTCATCCGCTCCCTGCTGATCGTTCCTTATACCGTCCCTGCTCTGATCACGATCCTGATCTGGCGCGGGATGCTGTATCCCCCCCTAGGTGTGTTCTACCGCTCCCTGGAAGGGTTGTTTGGGTGGGCGCCGCCCTGGTTCACCGACGCGGGGTGGGCCAAGGTGGCCATCCTGATCGTCAACCTCTGGCTGAGCTATCCCTACTTCATGCTGATCTGCAGCGGGGCGCTGCAATCCATCTCGGAAGACTACTACCATGCAGCACAGGTGGATGGTGCCAGCCCCTGGCAGCAATTCTGGAACATCACTTTGCCGCTTCTACTGGTCGCAGTCGGGCCGCTGTTGGTGGCCTCCTTCACCTTCAACTTCAACAACTTCAATCTGATCTACCTCTTCAACCTCGGCGGCCCACCCATGTCCGGGACGCCCACCCCGGCGGGGCACACGGATATTCTGATCAGCTACGTGTACAACTTGGCCTTCACGGCCGGCCGTGGCGGCGTCAACTACGGGTTCGCCTCGGCGATCACCATCGTCATCTTCTTCATCGTGGGCGCCATCACCCTGTTCCAGTTCCGCTACACCCGTATGTGGGAGGAGGTCAGCGAGAATGTCTAGTCTATCTTCCCTCCAACGGCTGCAGGGCTCTGCCAAGGCGCAGCGCCGTTTCGGCACTGCCATGCGCCTGATTGTAGCCGTCATACTGATTGCCTTCTCGGTCTTCCCGATCCTGTGGATGATCTCCGCCTCCCTCAACCCGACCGGCACGCTGGCGACCCAGAACTCTGATCCCAAAGAACGCAGGGGTGGGGAACTACCGAGAACTGCTGGCTTCGGTGGAATTCCCTTTCTGGAAGTGGTTTGGAAACTCCATCAAGATCGCCTCGATCACATCGGTGCTTTCCCTGAGCATCACCACGATCGCCGCGTATGCATTCTCGCGCTTTCGCTTCCGGGGTCGCCTGACCATGCTCAAAGGGATCCTGCTTCTCAATGTGTTCCCCGGCCTGCTGGCGCTGGTGGCCACGTTCCTGATGATCTCGCAGATCGGCGATGTCATCCCCTTCCTTGGCCTGAACACCCACACCGGCCTGATCCTCGTGTACTTGGGGGGCGCGATGGGTGTCAACATCTGGCTGATGAAGGGTTTTCTCGACACCATCCCGCGTGATCTGGACGAGGCGGCGATGGTGGAAGGGGCATCCAACTGGCAGATCTTCACCCGCCTGATTCTGCCGCTGTTGCGCCCGATCCTGATCGTCATCGCCATTCTCAACTACATCGGCACCTACGGGGAGTTCATCCTGGCGCGGGTGCTGCTCAAGAGCACCGAGCAGTACACCCTGATGGTCGGCCTGCAGCGGTTTCGCCGGGGCGCAATTTCGAGCACGGTGGGGTGTGTTCGCGGCCGGCGCGTTGATCGGCGCGGTGCCGATCATGATCATCTACCTCGCCCTGCAAGACCAGATTGTCGGGAGGCCTGACACAGGGCGCGGTGAAAGGCTAGTCGCCCTGGCGAGGGCCCCACCTGAGTGCGGGGCGAGCCCCCGCACGAGCTTCCCACGGTTTAAATCAAGAGAGCGGGTAACCGCTCTTCTTCGTTAACCCGACCTTGGGCATCTTCCGGTTCACGAGGGCACACAGGCCGAAGGTCGCCTTCCGCCGGACCCGGCACGCACGTCCTGCACTACCTCGCGCGGTACACCCACCGCGTCGCTATTTCCAATCACCGGCTCGTCGATGTCACCACCGACGCCGTCTCGTTTCGGTGGAAGGACTATCGCCACGGCAGCCAGATCAAGACGCTGACGCTCGACGTCGACGAGTTTCTCCGTCGCTTCCTCGTGCACGTGCTCCCGAAGCGCTTCGTCCGCATCCGCTACTTCGGGTTTCTCGCCTCGCGTACGCGCACCCGCGAGCTGGCCCAGTGTCGCCACGCACTCGCCGTCGCGCCACCGCCGCCCGTCGAACCCCTCGTCCTCGCCGCGCCACGCGCGTCGTGGCCCTGTCCGAAATGTGGCGCGCCCATGCGCCTCGTCGAACGGTTGACCGCGCGACAGCTGGTCCTGGCAGCCTTCCTCGCCGACGTCCTCCATGACAGCTCCTAGCACACACCCGCGCTCCGCCAGGCGGCCCAGATCACGCGTGCACGCGCGGACACCGGAGGTCTGTCCGCCGGCCGGCGCCAAGGCCCGCGTCCCCCCGTCACGACCCGTCGGCGCGTCGTCAGCGTCGCTCTCAGCGACTCCACACGTCGGCGCACGCTCAAACGCCGGTGGTCCGCACGATTGAACGCACATAGCTGAAGGGCCGCGTCCGCCGCAAACGCCAGCGGCTTGGTCCAAACGACTCTATCGAAAGTGACCCGGCGCTCCGCATCGGAGCTGACGCGAGCGTCTGTGCGCCGGGTCACTCCCGATAGAGTCCTACCGTTACACGAGAGTTAGACTTTGCTTGATGGACGCGACAGAAGTCGTTGACTTGATGGACTTCCTCGAAGCGAACGGGCTTGAGGTGCACATCGACGGCGGGTGGGCCGTGGACGCCCTGCTCGGAGAGCAGACTCGAGGCCACGCCGACGTGGACATCGCCGTACCGCATCGGCAAGTGCAGCGACTGCGCCGCTTGATGGCGACTCGCGGGTTTCGTGAGAGGCCTCAAGCCGATTCGTGGGCGTGCAACTTCGTGCTCGTTGACGGGGATGATCATCGTCTTGACGTTCACTCCTACACACTCGATGCCGACGGTAAGAACGTATTCGGCGTGCCCTACACCGCTGAGCAGCTGACCGGCAGCAGAGTCATTGCCGGAAGGCCGGTGCGCTGTATCGATCCAGAATCGCTTGTGAAGTTTCACACTGGTTACGAGGTGGCCGAGAAGGACTATCGCGATGTGCGGCTGCTCTGTGAGCGATTCGGATTGCTTCTTCCGGAGCAGTTCCGAAGATTCTCGAAATGATCTTCCGGCTCGTACGAGGATGTACGAGTCCCCTATCACGTGGAATCCGGTGGTTGGGCTCGCTTGATCGGCGTTGATCGGGAGTAAGGGTGCTTCGCTGGACTCAGTAGAGGCCCAGGTATGCACCGAGCGTCCGATAAGCTTCGTTCAGGTCGTTCTCTAAGTAGGGACATCGCGTTTGATGTCAGGCGGCAGCATGGTGCTGACCCAAAGCTTCTTGCCCTGCTCCTCGACTTGGCGGCCCAAAACTGGTTCGCCCCCCATGGCCTTCACGAACCGTTCTACCGCCTGCTCCAGGGCGGCGATCAGATTGACCGGATTCACAATTACATGTGGCCGCTCCACGCTCGGTTTGAGCGCGAAATCGTTCCAGCGATACCAAATCTCATGAATCTCTCCTGCCCGACTGGCTCTCGACTCAGCGGTTTGCGAATGCAGTAGCGCACATCGAGATCCCCACAACGTCTTGGATGTCACCTCGGCTGGCCGATCTGGCCAACTCGGAAGGAGATATCTGTCCACCCACTGTTCGAAGTCATCGCCCGTGGAATCACCGTCCGGATTCTTACGAGCGAGCCAGGCCAGCCCGTCGACCGTGGCGAAAAAGAGCATCAGCGCCGGAAGCACCAGACCGTCCTTCAGTAACAATTCCACGGCTCTGCGTAACTTCGTAAGCTGGAATTGAAGCGCCTGATCTCCGGTCATTGCTGTGAGAGAATGACTGCGGGTTCAGACTTCTCCGTTATTCGCCAAGCGGATGAAGGCTTCCAGTGTTACGACGTGCACGAATCTCGCGTGAATCAAGTGCTCGTTGAGCGCGCCTGACGTGTAATAGTCGCGCAGCGTCCAACCATCGCCCCCGAGCACTAGATAGGCGCGCGACGCAAGGTCCGCGCGAACGGCATCGGCCAAGCACATTACCTCGAACGGAACCTTTTGCTCGGCCGTCCCGCTCGTTTGCTGCCACTTCAGCGAGACGAGGACCTTCTCGCCGTCCTTCTCCGCGACCGCGTCGACGTTGTGAACGCCGCCGCCGCACCGCGTGCCGACGCGCACTTGCTTGGTGAAGCTGTAGCCACCGCGCGTCAGCGCCGGCAGCACCATCGCCTCGAGCACAGCACCGGTGTTGGTGTTCCTGGGTGTCACAAATTGCGCGTGCCCATGATTTCGCGGGCGGGCGAACGGTCGCCCGTGCAACTAATGCGGCGGGGCGCCTCAAGGAATTGCACGCCGAATTTGAGCTTCCGGTAGAGGGCCTCAATGCGCGGAGTTGCCTGATTCACGAGCACCACCGGTCCCCGGTGCTTTGCCAGCCATTCAGCGGTTCGTAATTGGTCGTCCCAGGTGAACCCACCCTTGGCATACTGCGTGAACTCCACGTCGTAGGGCGGGTCGGCGTAGACGAAGTCGCTGCGATCGATGGGGACCGCTTCGATATCACTATTCGTAAACGTCCAGTCCGCGAAAACGTCTCGGTAGGGCGTGAAATCGCTCGTGTAGCCGATGCGGGCGTAACGGCCGAACGGCACGTTGAACTCGCCGCTTCGGTTGAAACGACACAGTCCGTTGAAACCCGTGCGATTCAAGTAGTAAAACAAGGCCGCCGCTTCTCGACTCTCACCCTTCCCGCTTGCGAGCAGTTCGTTGAATTGCTCACGATGGCGGTAGAACAGCGCCTCGTTGTTTTTCATCACCAGATCGACGCGGAGGCCCTTCTGGAGCCAGCGGTAAAAATGGATGAGGTGCTCGTTCGCATCATTGAGCAGAGCCCGGTTGGGCGACAGCCCGAGTGTCACGGCGAGTCCACCGCAGAACGGTTCGACGAGACGTCGGCGGGCGTGCGGTTCCCACAACGGGCGCAGATACGGCACCTGCCACCGCTTTCCTCCCGCCCACTTCAGTGGAGGGCGGAGAGGGGCCGGCAGGGCGATTGTCGGCATGTGAGCGTCAGTTTACCCGAGGCCGTGTCAGGCTGGGTCACGCCATTGTTGCCAAGTTGTGGTCCATGGTCGCGGCGCGAACACCCCATGAACAGACAGAACACCATGACAGATCAGACTCAGATCAGATTGAAAAGTCTACGCTTGCCCTTGGTGCCCTTGTTGTAGAGACGTTCGATACCCGCACGTTCGGGGACGAGTCTCCTCGCGCGCCTGCCGCAACCTGAGCGTGCTGCGAGGCCACCCGTCTCGGGGGGGGTTGCACACGGCGAGGATCCGGTTAACGTTAAGGTAAAGCATCAGGTGCTTCACTTTGCTTCGCGGAAAGGAGCTGCATGGCACGGCCCAAGATCGATCCCGACGCGCTCCGCGCCTACCTCGACGCCGGACACACCCAAGCCGAGGCCGCCCGCGCGTTCGGGGTGTCCAAACCGGCCATCTATCAACGGCTGAAGAAGCTGACGCGACTGACCTCCCAGGTCGTGGCGCTGGAGAAGGCCGGTGCCGTGGTTGAAGAGAAGATGACCGCCACCGCCCGCCTCGAACGCGTGCAGCAGGTGATCGATGGCGAACTCGCTTGGGCCGTCGACCAAGCCCGCCAGCCGGGTGCCGATCGCGGCGCGCTGGCCGACGTCATCCTCCGCATGGCTGGCGAGGTCCGGCAGCAGCTCGGGTTGCAACTCTCGATCTCCCGCACCCTCGTCGATCTCCGCGTCGTCCAGGAGTTCCAGGAGAGCGTCGTCGAGGTCATTCGTGAGGAATCGCCAGAGACCGCGCAGCGCATCGTCGCCCGGCTGAAGGCGCGCCGCGCGCTCCGCCCGAGCGCCGACCTGCCGTCGCTCTCAGGAGGATCAACACATGCCGTTCTGGCATGATCCGTTCGACGAGCTGATCGCCGCGCTGGAGCGCGCCGCACCGGTGGCCCCGGCGACGATCGGTGACATCCCACCCGTCGAGCACGTCCGGCTCGCTGTCTGTCGCCTGCTCTTTGGCAATGCGGGCGCGCCGACGCCGGCCAAGGATGATCGCGTCGTGGAAGAAGTCTGGGCCTATTTCGAGCGCCTCGCCGCCGAGCGGCGGTCGATCTAGCAGCCGGGAAGGCGATCTCGAATAAGCATGCGACGCCGCTTTACGCCGGTAATCATCTGCAGGAGGCACGCCCAGTCGATACGATCCCGTCCAAGGGCGAGTTCCTCGGCCTGGTGCAGCGGCAATCGCGTGGCTGGGCCGTAGGTGATTGTCAGTCGCGGGCGTTCGGGAAACCGCAAGGCACTCTTTCATTGCCGGCTGCGTCGCTCGGTCCGATAATCAGGCTTCTCTACAAACAGCCTGACAGGCAGCGCGAGCCCTTCGACTCACTCGCGTCGGCCGCGATCCACATCGGAGTTGCGACAGGAGATCGCCATGCGTCCGCTGCTGCTCGGGGTCGGACTCGCCGTCACGATCGTCGGCTCTGCTTTGGCGTGAAACAACGGCCAAAGCGGCAACACGGCCACGAGCACCGCCGAGTGCAACAACCCGCCGTACGCGACTCACGACTGGATTGCCGATCACGCGTTAGCCCTACTGCCCGACGAGGAGAAGGCCTGGCTCGTGCCGCACAAGGCGATGTACCTGATCGGCACCGAGGCACCAAACAACAAGCTGATCAGGCTCGGGTGCGGCGTCCAGCATCGCGGCTACGACGATCGCTTTCAAGGCCACAGCGTGAAGTGGAACGCCGCGGTCACCGAGATGCTGACGGATCGTCCCGCTGTCCGCGCCCAGCAGGGCACTGTCTCAGTTTGAGGTGTCTCCATCGCCCTCAAGTGAAGTGAGTGCATCTTCGGCGCTGACAAAGCTCCCGGTCCAGGCATAACATCTACCGCGCTCGATTTTGAGAATCTTCCAGACGCCAGACAATCTAGCGAGCATCGCGCCCCGCCCCGGCGGCAGTCCGACAACCTCGTATCGATAGGGTTCCGACCCGATGACCGAGCCGCTTCCACTGATCCCAAGTGTTCGGAGTGTCAGCACGGGAGCCATTATCGACCCTCGTTCATCGCAGGAACTGTGCAATACGGGACACATGCCCTAAGACCGCGAAACGAGCCGCCTTTCAAATTGATGACCCACTACCCCCAGCAGGAGTAAGACAAGGCGGTCATCGCGTTTGGGCAGGGCAAGCCAGCACATGCCGCCTTCTTCCTCGGGGCGATGGCGCACCCAGACGAAGCCGTGCATGCCGCTTACGAGGTCTGGGCTGCCGGTCTGACACCCTCGTTTGTAGGCGGGACGTTCGAGTCGGCGATCGCCTTGGACTCGCTCGTGAAGCGCAAGCCGCCTCGTGCGGGTAGAAGATATTCAGCACCAACGGACGATCGACTGCGAGAGGTGCGCCATCGGCCCGCAGCCTGGCGGCCGGTCGAGGACTCAGGGTAGAGATACCGATTCGGAGCCCTTGTGACAGCTGACTCTCCTTTGCCAGGTCCGTGGTAGTGCTACCGCCTCTCTTCCGCCAGCAGCGCCTGCAGGTACTGCTTTCGCTCTTTCTGTGCGGCAGTTTTGGCCGGCTTGGAGTACAGCCAGTCGAGGGCATCGCCGACCTTCACCTTGTGGAATTGGTGTGGGTGGCCTTCACTTCAAGGATTGTCTCTTTTCGCGGCCCCCGCGTTTGCTTGTGTTCGAGCTTCTTGAGCGCCAGGAGCACGGCCTCGAACGCGGATTCGGCCAGCACTTCCACCGTATGCTCTAAGATCAAGAATCCTGACTGCTCGACTATGGCCGGCAGACGGGAACTCTTCGAGGCTCGCCGGGACCAACGTCAACGTCGCCGCTGCGATTGGCGGACGCCCGTGCTGCGACTCACATACGAGTCCTCCTACTAGGTCACACCGCACCATCCGAACGGAGCATGCTCGGCTCCGGGTTGGCAGGCGCAAATAGCCAGTTACGGCGTTACCCGTCACGTATCCAATGTTGCTGCGCCACGCCTTATAATGCAGCCGTTTGTCGTGGCCCTCCATCCTGGCACTCGACTCGGCCCATACGAGATCGCCGACCAAATCGGCAAGGGCGGAATGGGCGAAGTCTATCGCGCGCTCGATACCCACCTTGGGCGGCACGTCGCCGTCAAGATTCTGCCTGACCCTTTCGCCCATGACCCCGAGCGTCTGGCTCGCTTCGAGCGAGAGGCCAAGACGCTCGCCGCCCTGAACCATCTGAACATCGCGCAAATTTACGGGCTGGAGAGGAGTGACAGCACCACGGCGCTCGTGATGGAGCTCGTTGACGGGCCGACGCTCGCTGACCGTATCGCGCAAGGCGCCCTGCCGTTCGATGAGGTGCTTCCCATCGCGAAGCAGATGGCCGAGGCGTTGGAGGCAGCACACGAACAGGGAATCATCCATCGCGATCTGAAGCCCGCCAACATCAAGGTGCGGCCGGATGGCACGGTGAAGGTGCTGGATTTCGGACTGGCGAAAGCCCTCGAACCAGTGGTTGCGGGAGGTATCGACGCCACGGCATCACCGACGATCACGTCGCCCGCGATGATGACCGGCGTCGGCATTATCCTCGGGACCGCGGCGTACATGTCGCCCGAACAGGCAAAAGGGCGCCCGGCCGACAAGCGCAGCGACGTGTGGGCGTTTGGCTGCGTCCTCTTCGAGATGCTCACCGGGAAACGCGCGTTCGAGGGTGACGACGTGTCTGACACGCTAGCTTTGGTGCTGCGTGGTACGCCCGACTGGGCCGCATTGCCGACGACGACGTCAGCCTCGCTCAGCAGGTTGCTGCGGGGCTGCCTGCAGAAGGATCGCCGAGCGCGCGTGCCCGACATCGCGATGGCGCGCTTTGAGATCGACGAGGCGCTTGCGACTCCCGCCGATGGCGGCTTCTCCACGGCCGCTTCTCAGGTGATGGCCACGCAGCGACCGCGCTCCAGACGTGTCGTGTTTATCGTCGCCGCGGCGGTCGTGCTGGGGGCACTCGGCGGCGGCGCCCTGGTGTGGGCGCTCAAGCCGACGGCCACGCCTTCCCGGCCCGTGACGCGTTTTACGTTCATGCTTGGCGAAGGGCAGCGGTTAACGGCCAACCAGAATCAGAGCCTGGCTTTTTCTCCTGACGGCTCGCGGTTCGTGTATGCAGCCAATAACCAGTTGTACGTGAAAGCAATGTCCGAGCGGGACGCGAGGCCCATTTCCGGCACCGCGGTTACGGGTTTTGGTCCTTTGAGTCCGGTCTTTTCTCCTGACGGCCAGTCCATCGCCTTCTATTCCGAGCCTGACAGAGTCATCAAGAAGATCGCCGTGAGCGGCGGAGCCGCCGTGACCGTGTGTTCGGCGACCCTGCCACTCTTTGGGATGACTTGGGACGCGACCGGGATTCTGTTCGGTCAACGCGGGAAGGGTATTCAGCGAGTGTCCGCCACTGGAGGCCAGCCAGAGACCCTAGTCAGCGTGAAAGACGGGGAACTGGCCCACGGCCCACAGATGTTGCCCGGCGGCGACGGGCTCTTGTTCACCAGTGCGAAAGAGGTCACGACGGACCGCTGGAACAACGCGCAGATCGTCGTGCAGTCATTGAAGTCGTCGGACCGAAAGACGCTCCTCCAGGGCGGCAGCGATGGTCGGTATCTGCCGACCGGACATCTCGTCTACGCGCTCGGGGGCGTGCTCTTCGCGGTGCCATTCGATCTCGGTCGATTGGCCGTCACCGGTGAACCGGTGCCTGTCGTCGAAGGTGTGAAGCGGTCAGGCAGCGGTACAACCGGCATCGCACACGCGAACATTTCGAGCACGGGATCCCTCGTGTTTGTTCCCGGCCCGACGTCGACCGCCGCTGGTCAATCGGATTTGGCCGTTATCGATCGGAATAATGGGACGGTCCACCCGCTCAAGTTACAACCCGGACCCTACGAATATCCGCGTCTCTCTCCCGACGGCACGCGAGTGGCGTTCGGGAGTGACGATGGAACGGAAGGGCTGGTGTGGATCTATCCCCTGTCGGGCACGAGCTCGATGCGTCGGCTGTCGGGAATTGGGCGGAATCGCATGCCGATCTGGTCCGCCGACGGCGAGCATGTGGCGTTTCAGTCTGACCGCGATGGCGATCTTGGTGTCTTCTGGCAGCGGGCCGACGGTGCCACGCCAGCCGAGCGTCTGACGACGGCCGACAAGGACACGGCCCAGGTGCCTGAAACTTGGTCGCCGGATAACCACACGTTACTGATCAGTGTCGCCAAAGGGTCGAGCTATACATTGGCGGCTCTCACGATGACCGATCGGAAGCTGACACCGTTCGGCCGCGTCGAATCGGCATTGCCACCATCGGCGACGTTTTCGCCAAACGGGAAGTGGGTCGCGTACTCTGTGAGTTCCCCATCGTCTGTCGCTGGTTCACTGTTTGCGCAGCCGTTTCCGCCCACGGGTGTGCCGTATCCGATCTCCAAGGGTTCCGGTATTCATGCAACGTGGTCTTCCGACGGGAAGGAGCTGTTCTACAGCGCTGGGCCGAACCAATTCGTCAGTGCCAGCGTGAGCACGGAGCCAGCATTCACGTTTGGCAACCCGGTGCGGCTGATGGTGCCGACAATTTACCTCCCCGGACGGGGTCCTGGTTTCCAGCGAAACTACGACATCATGCGCGACGGCAAGCGATTCCTCGCCGTCGTCCCTGCCGGCCAGATCACCACGTCAGGCACCCTCGACTCAACGCAAATCGAGGTCGTGCTCAACTGGACAGAAGAGCTGAAGCGACTCGTGCCTGACGCGCTGAGATGTCGTCGTAGGGCTTCAGCTCGCGAAACGTCATGAAAATCAGCGCGCGTTTGCGCAGAATGGCGGCGGCGCGAGCGGCGAGATCGATCGAACCAGTGGAGCAGTCGAGGCCGTTCAATTGGATGATCCGGAACGTGCGTGTTTGAGCGAATAAGTGGGCGTCGGTGGTGCGGTGGTGGCGCGGCGATAGCCCGAGACCCTGAGTGAGACAGCATGAGGCACGTTCTCCGCTCCCGCCAGGAGACGCCGATGCCGTATCGGATCGCGGGAATTGATGTCCACAAGCGGATGCTGGCGGTGGTGGTCGCGGACGTGGCGGTCGAGGGGGAGTACCAGTTTGAGCGACGGATGGTGGGCACGAGTCCCGACCAACTGCGCGCGCTGGCCGAGTGGCTCGTCGAGCGCAGGAGGTCGAGGAAGTCGTGATGGAATCGACCGCGCAGTATTGGCGGCCGGTGTGGGAGACGCTGGAGCGGGACTGGCAGCCACGCCGCCGGCAGCGCGAAGGCGCCGGCCCGATGTCGGGCACGTTGCATCTGGCGCAGGCGCAGTCGAATCAGGGGCCGCGTGGACGGAAGAAAGATTTTCCGGATGCCGAACGGTTGGTCAAGCGGTTGGTGGCGCAGGAGCTGACGCTGAGCTTTGTGCCCGAGGCGGAGCAGCGGCTCTGGCGGACGGTGATGCGCCGCAAGTACCAGGTCACGCGCAACCGGGTGCAGCTTCAGAACCGGCTGGAGTGCCTGCTGGAGGAGGCGCACATTAAGGTGTCGAGCCTGGTGTCGGATCTGCTCGGTGCCAGTGCTCGGCGCATGTTGCAGGCGCTCGCGGATGGAGAAACGAATCCGGCGACGCTCGCGGCACTGGCCAGTCGGCGTCTGCGCGCGACGCCCGACCAGTTGTGCGACGCGCTCGGCGCCTGCACGGATCTCCATCCCGTCTACCGGCGGCTCCTGCAGCTGATGCTCGAGGAACTGCGCGTGATCGAAGACCACATCGCGCAACTCGATCAGGAGATGGCGGGGCTACTCAGCCCGCATCAGCCGGCCGTGCAGCGGCTCGCCGCGGTGCCCGGGCTGGGCGTCGATTCCGCGCAGCAGATCATCGCGGAAGTCGGCGCCGACGGCCGCGACCTTTCCGTCGCCCAAGCATCTCGCCTCGTGGGTGGGCGCCTGCCCCGGCGACGAGGAGAGCGCGGGCGTCAACTACAGCCATCGCTCGCCGAAAGGCAATCGGCAGATGCGCCGCTTGCTGAATCAGGCCGCCAATGCCGCCGTCAAGACGAAAGGCAGTATCTTCGAGCTGGTCTATCGCCGACTGGTGCCGCGGCTCGGCCACGCACAAACGATCGGCGCGATTGCGCATCGTCTCTGTCGTCTGATCTGGAAGATTCTGCACCAGGGCGTCTCGTACGAGGAACGCGGACCGGCCGTCGACCAAAGACCGCGCGCAACGCCGCGCCGCCAAGATGATCCGCGAACTGCGAAGCCTTGGCTACCGCGTCGAACTCGCGGCTCTCTCCATCGAGCAGTCCAGCATGATTGAGAGAGATTTTCGACCCTGGTTTGAAGAGCTGAAGCGCCTCGTGCCGACGAAGTGATTCTGCGCGCTTCGCCCTTCCTGTCCATGCATTGAGGCGGGCGGAATATACTCCGCCCCCTCAGTTCACCGCTGTGTTTACGCGCCAGCCCTTCGGGGTGCGATGCCGCACTCGCGGCGGCGTGTTCACATCTGTGTGTTCACATCGGACCTTGGGGAGCGAAAAATGAATTGGAGGCGCCGCCCGGATTTGAACCGGGTGGAGGTTTTGCAGTCCTCTTTTCGTGTGTCCCATAAACATGTGTTTGATGGACCGCCGAACTGACGGCTGGCAGACGCCGCCAATCCAGGGCGAAAGTCTGGGGTAAATGGAGGGAGATTGTTGGACCTAGTCACGGCCGGCCATTTGACGAGGTGGCGGCGTCGTGACTTTTCGCAGTGGCCGTGAGAGCCAGGTAAACAGCACGGCGTTACCGAGGAGCAATCGCTTAAATGCCCACGAGAATGGCCTGGGCCGTGGGTGCCCGAAAAATGCCAGTTCTTACATGACTACCGGGGGCGGGAACAACACCGCGCTGGACAGCATCGAACACACTGCTGTTCTGTCACGTCAGCGGAACGCGGTTCGCCGATATCACCGAACCGTACGACCCCTCCAGAAGTCCCGGTGCTAACCCGGATTCGACCAGATCGAAGCGATCTGCCCCACACGCGGCGCGGGGCAGACGCCGATGCGCTTACCGGCAGGTCTCAGCAACCACCTTCACGGATTCGACCTGCACGAACGGCGGACGCACCACCTTCGGATTGGCCGCGGCCCCGTCTTCCGCTGGGGGCGCATTTCGCTGCTGCACCGGCCCCGTGACTTCCACCTTCTTGTTGACGTTGGTCGCCAACTCGGATGGCGATGACCCTATGAGCACGTACATCGCCGCCGATCCACCTTCGACATTGTTCAGCACGTAGGCCGTGCCGCCGTCGGTCGTCTTGGCCTCCCCTACACAACCGGTGAGTGTCTGCTTGGGGGCTTGCTGCTTCTCTGGTTGAGCAGGCGCCGGCTCTTGCGCGAGCACGCTCACCGTGCCGGCAAGCGCGCATGCAGTTAGCGTTGAGGTGATGTATCGCAGCATCAGGTACTCCTCTCTGAGGAAACAGACGGGCTGAGGGTCAACCCGTTTGGTTTCGCAGGAGCACAATTCCTGCCAAGCGACAAACAACAATGATTTCGTGAGGGCCCTGCAGACGAAGTGTCTTCTCACGCGACAGCAGCAGTGAAAAGTCCTCCGTGTGACCAAGCTCCGCTGCGAGGGACCGAGCTGGTGATGGGCCGGCCCCGAACAGCCTCAGCACAGGATGGCCGGAAGGTACGGGCCGTCAGGCTGGTTGTAGAGGCCGATGGTCGTCAGCGTCAGCGTTGCATCACACGCAAGCAGTCCGCTAAGCACCATCGGAAGAAACGGCTGTTGCACGCCGGCTCCTGCCCGCCTCAGGTGTTGCGCCAGGGGTCGCGAACCTCTGAGTCCGGTGGAATCGAGAGGGAATCAACTGGTGCGGGATTGGGATAGGTAACGGGAAGCGCCGAAGGGTAGACCACAGCGAACGCAGTCGGATTCTTCGCCAGATCGCGACTGGAACGAGCAATCGCGAGAAGTCTGGACAGTGGCCACCATTCGTCCGGACACCGTCGTCACTTTAGCGGCACGCGGCGCTTCAGCTCCTCAAACCAGTTCTGCACCAGGACCATCTGGGTGACTTTCACGGCGGGCCGATCCGCCACGCGAACCATCAGAAAACGGCTCCCGTCCCGAGAGACGTCGTATTGGCGAGTGACAGGGTTGATGAGATAGCGGCCCTCAAAGAGGGTTCGGGGTGTTCCAGCAGTGAAGGTGGGCACCATCGTGACCGGGACAGCCATCATTTGGAGCACGCCCCCAGACGTTGGAAGCGTCATGTAGAACAGCTCCCTCCCGTCCCGAGACCAAGCCGGTGAGTGCCCCCCGCCAGTGGAAATCGGCTGTCCGCCACCTTCACCGGGATAGGGTTGCACGAACACCTCTGGACGGCCAGATTCGTTCGACGCGTAGGCCAACCAGCGTCCGTTCGGAGAAAACTCGGCATGGTTCTCACCGAACCGAGTGGTGTGAATCGGAACCGGCTGACGACTCGCGCTCAGCGGCAGTACCCAGAGGTCGCTCCCGGTCTCGGGGTGCTGGTCTGTGAACGCCAGCGCGGAACCATCAGGCATCCAGGATTGCACGTAGGCAGTGTTGGAGCGCGTGGTCAGGCTTTCGACCGGTCCGCCCTCCACCGCCTTCAAGACAAGATCAGCCCCTTTACCCTGCAGCGACGTGAAAGCGATGCGCTTTCCGTCCGGTGCCCAGAGGGGTCCCTGGCTACGACCGTCGTCGGTCAGACGGGTCACACTTCCGCGAAGGACGTCAGAAAGCCACACGTTGTTGTCACCCGGAAGCAGTGTGGCGAAGGCGAACCTTTGGCCGTCAGGCGAGAGCCGCACGGAAGAATAGGTGCCTGGCGGGCCGGGAACTGGATGTTCGGCTCCGGTGCGATCGACCCAGAGCACCGATCGTTGGCGAGGCGGAAGCAGGCCGCCGGGCACGTAGACGAGCGTGCCCGACGCGGACACGCTGAACTGCCCGAAGCCCGAATCGAGGTTAAAGTTCGTCGTGGGCCCCACTGCCTGCATGACGTCGGCGGCTAAGGCCACCGGACCCCCCGTGACTTCCAGCTTCTCGAGGTTGAACGGTACCGCCATCAAGGCTCCCAGCCGCATGTACACAAGGTGACCCGTTGGGACGTGGCGCGCATCGGCCCCGCCCTTGACGAGGATTTTCCGCTCACCCGTCCCGAGCGATTGCACCGCGATGTCCGTGGCGGGCCATTGTGGAAACTGCGAGTAGGTGACGGTGAACAATACGGCTTGACTGTCCGGAAGCGCGAAGGGAAGCCGATGACTAAACTCGCCTTGCGTCGCATCAAGCGTCGTCAGCGGTTCCGCGTGACCGCCGGCAGCCGACACGCGCCAGAGCCCCCCGAGTCTCTGAGCAAACACGATGGTATCGTCCGAGCCCCAGCTCGCGCCGAAGAAACCGGTGAAGTTCGGGGGCACGTCGCAGATCTTTGTCGTGGGCCCGCCCTGCGGGAACGCCACTTTAAAGAGACCTCCAGTTGCTCGGTCTCCGTCAACCCAGAACCCGAGCCACCGTCCGTCAGGCGAAAAGAACGGAGCAAAGCCGTTCTCGCTGCCGCCAATCGGCGTCGCCACGAGGTCGGTCAGTGGACGCAGATACAGGTGCTGTTGGCTCTCACGGATTGCACTGAACACGAGGGATTGCCCGTCGGGGGCGAGTGCAATCGCGTTCCGACTCGGCCGTCCTTCGCCAGCGCTCTGATCGGGCGGCACTGATCGAAGCTGGTCGGCCGGCGAAACGCTAACTAACGTGCGTATCGTTCCCGGAGGTGGTTGGCCCGAACGGCCTCCAGGGAACCGAACGAGCGCGATGACCACTCCACCGATAAGAAGACCTGCAGCAAGGAGCGCGGTGGCAGTCCAGGTGTGCCGTGTTTGACGGATGCTCGACCTCGTGGTTGGAGTCGTCGCTCCGGCTGTGGCCGCGCCGCTCTCAGTAATCCAGGTCAGCTCGCGAACGAGATCGCCGGCGCTCTGCCACCGGTCGTCGGGGTCTTTCGCCAGGCACGTGGCGACGACGTGGTCGACTGCCGGGGGTGTCAGTGGCCGCACGGCTGACGGCGGCACCGGTTGATGCTCGAGAATGGCGGCAATCAGGCTCGCCTGGCTCTTCCCCTCGAACGCCTTCTTCCCCGTGAGCATCTCGTAGAGCACGGCCCCGAAGGCAAAGATGTCCGTCCGCGCGTCCGCCTCCCTGCCCTCGAGCTGCTCGGGCGCCATGTACTGTAAGGTGCCGACGATGCTTCCGACACCGGTCAACCGCGAGCTGGCCGTCGGCCCGGTACTGACCACTTCGCCACCGATCGTCGCGAGGGAGCGCAGCTTGGCCAGGCCGAAGTCGAGCAACTTTGCACCACGCTTGGTCAGCATGATGTTGCCCGGCTTCAGATCCCGATGCACGATGTTCTGGCGGTGCGCCTTGTCCAGCGCATCGGCCACCTGCGTACCGATCGAAACGGCCTGCTCGATGGGTAGTGCGCCTTTGGTCAGCCGCTCGGCCAGCGTCTCACCCTCCAGGTACTCCAACACCAAGAAGTCGATGCCGTCCTGACTGCCAACATCGTAGAGCGTGCATATGTGCGGGTGGTTCAGGCTCGAGATCGTTTTGGCTTCCCGGTCGAATCGCTGCCTCAGCCTCGGATCTGAAGAGACGTAGTAAGGGAGGACCTTGACGGCGACCGTGCGGTCGAGCCGGGTATCGGTCGCTTGATAGACCTCGCCCATCCCGCCCTTACCGAGCGTTCCGGTGATGAGGTAGACACCCAGACGTTCTCCCGCCCTGAGCGCATCCCGCTGCCGCTCGGGCGCGCCCTTGCTCCATGTGTCCTCGGCCCTCACCCGGTCGTGGCCTCTGAGCAGCGCCTGCACGTCGTCCAGCAACGCCTGATCGTCAGCGCACGCGTCCGCGACAAAGGCGGCCCGCGCGGCTGGCTCGCGCAGCAGCGCGGCATCGAATACCGCCGTGACGCGTTGCCAGCGATCAGGATCCATTGGTGAGCTGCTGATACAACCAGGCGCGCGCCGCCCGCCAGTCGCGGTCCACCGTCGCACGCGAGATGTGCAAGACCGTGGCAGTTTCGTCGAGCGAGAGCCCGCCGAAGTACCGGAGCTCGATCACGCGGCTCTTCCGTGGATCAAACGCCGCAAGGCGCGCGAGCAGGCCGTCCATCGTGAGGACGTCAAATCCGTGCTGGGTGGTCGGCAGCTGGTCGTCGTCGAACTCCACCCGCACCCATTGACCGGAGCGCTTGGCCATCTGATGCCGGCGGGCATGATCGACGAGGATCCGGCGCATCATCTGGGCCGCCATCGCGACAAATTGGATGCGGTTCTGCCACGCCGTCCGCTGGTCGATCAATCGTAAATAGGCCTCGTGAACGAGGGCGGTCGGTTGCAGGGTGTGCCCTGGTCGCTCGCGGCGCAAGTATGCGGCGGCACGCCGACGGAGCTCACCGTAGAGGCAGGCCATCAATCGTTCCCCCGCCGCCGAATCCCCCGCCCGCCACGCGTGAAGGAGCGCCGTGGCGTCCAGCGCGGCTGGGGGGCGATTCACGCCAAAATCGTGGACTTCGCCCCGCCAAAAGTCAACGCCTGTTCCGTGAGGCAGTTCCCCGCCCCTTCTCGCGTCTCGGTTCGGAGGCGCGAACATGCTCACGATCCTTGCCGTGCTGGCCCTGTCCGCCGGTCCCATGGCCGTTGCTCAGCACCGACCCGAACACCCACACGTTCGCTCGGAACAGCCAGAACTACGGGCCTTGATCGACGCTGGTATCAGGCGGTCGAACACGCTGGCAGCCCTCGTGGCGGCGCTCAACGCGTCAGATGTAATCGTGTTTATCGAAGCTCGGATGAAGATGCCTGCCCGCGTGCACGGCTACCTGGCGCACACCGTGATCACGATAGGCGACCTTCGGGGTCTGCGGATTGCCGTCAGTAGTCTGCTTTACCCTGACTATTGCCTCAGCGTGATCGCGCACGAGCTGTATCATGCGCTCGAGGTCGCCGAGGCCGCCGACGTCCGATCGGATGCCGCGATCACCAAGTTCTACGAAAGGATGGATTGGAGTAAGTGCCGTCTTGGGCTCTGCGAGACGGGTGATGCCAGCCGCGTCCAGGAGCTGGTCCTTCGCGAATTAGCAACACGGCCACGATAGCCGCTAGGACGATATCAGCTCGGGAGACTCCTTGCGGAACTGGGCCTACCGAACCATTGTCCGAAAGAGCATGCCAACTCCTGCGCCGCCTCTTTCTCACAGTGAAGTGGTCTGGCCGGTATCCGGTCGATGTGAAGCCCTCGACACCCGAGGAGTTGGGGCTGGTGAAGATGACCCATACGCATGGCCGCGACGACATCCACCGATTCGCCAGTCGCCTCGTAGCCATATACGACGTATGGGAATGACCTGTGGCGGTTTCTTGGCGGATTTCCGCCAGATTGATAGGGGTCATGCAGACGATCAGGTTCGACGTGGCCAGCGCCTCGTCAAGCTCGGTTACGGCATCCCTTCCTTCCTGCGGCTTGTGCCCGTCGACTTCGAGGCAGGCGCGTCCTGGTGGGAACGGCTGTTGAGCGTCGGCTTCGATCCGGCACAGCCGGCGGTTGTGGCCTCCACGGGCGTCGCGATGACTTTACTAGCCTCGTCTTTCGGGTTCAAATCCCGCCCCCGCAACCATCACAACTTGCAGCGAGAGGTCGCCCGTTTCTGGCGACCTCTTCGCATTTTGGGCGGCACCCAGCATCGCCGCCAGATTCCCTTTCAGCTCGATTTGCAGTTCGCCCTGGTTCGGCGTCAGGACGATGGCGTCGATGAGGCCACGAAGCGCCTCAGAGGCTTCCGTGCGGGTTTCTGGATGCTCCAGGGCCTGAGCCAGTGCGGTGACCTTCTGACGGTACAGGTCGGCCATCTCCGGGTGCAGGAGCGGCGGCGGCTCGTCTGCCGCTGCGAGCTTGGCTTTCAGTTCCTCGCGCCTGGCCGCGTTCGCGTTCAACTCGTCCTTCACTTCACTGGCCGGGACGCCTTCCATGATGGACTCGACCAGCTTCTTGCGCCTGACCTCGATGCGCTCGATCTCGCGCTCGGCCGCTGACAGGCTGGCGCGGTGCTCCATCCGAAGCCGGTTCATCTCGCGGGTGAACTCGTCGCAGAACTCCTCGAAGAGATCCTGGCGCAGCAGCTTGTCCTGAAGCGCTCTGAGCACGCGCGCTTCGACTTCGTCGCGGCGGATGGTCAGGTGGTTGTCGCATCGTCCCTGGTCGCGGGCGCCGAAGCACCCGAGCCGGTTCTTGCGCCGACATGATGAATCCGGCGCCGCAGACGCCGCACTTCGTCAGACCCGAGAACAGGTACTGCGGCCGCTTCGCCGCGCCGATGGCGCCCGCTGTCTTCATCGCGTGCCGGGTCTGTTTCTGACGCGACTTCGCAGCGGTCCAGAGGTCGTCCGGCACGATCCGCAGCTCCGGGACGTCCTCGCGACATCCACTCGGATGTCGGATTGAGCCGCGACACTCGCTTTCCGGTGTCGGGATTCTTCACGTAGCGAAGGCGATTCCAGACCAGGCGGCCGACGTAGAGCTCGTTGTTGAGGATGCCGGTTCCACGCTTGCGCGTTGCCGTAGATCGTGCTCGGACTCCATGGGCCACCGAACGGACCTGGCACGCCCTCGCGATTCAGATTCTTCGCGATCTGCTTCGGCGACACGCCCGCGATGAACTCGCGGAAGATGCGCTCGACGACCGTGGCCTCTGCCGGTTCGATTTCCCGTTCGCCTGTCGTGACCGTTCCGCCGTTGAGAGCCTTGACGACGCGATAGCCGTAGCAGAGGCCGCCGGCCGACTTGCCATCCTCGATTCGACCGCGCAGTCCGCGGTGTGTCTTCTCGGCGAGATCCTTCAGGAACAGGGCGTTCATCGTGCCCTTGAAGCCGATGTGCAGGTGCGTGATGTCGCCTTCGGCGAGCGTGACGATGTTGACGCCGGCGAAGGTGAGGCGCTTGAAGAGTCCCGCCGTGTCTTCCTGGTCGCGGCTGAAGCGGTCCAGCGACTCGGCGAGGACGACGTCGAATCGACGGTTCAGCGCGTCGCGCATCAACGCCTGGAATCCAGCACGCAGCAGCGTCGCACCGGACACCGCGTGGTCCGTGTACTCCTCGCAGATCGTCCAGCCTTGCCGCTCGGCGAACGCGCGACACACGCGCAGCTGATCGGCGATCGACGCGTCCCGCTGGTTGTCCGAGGAGTAGCGCGCGTAGATGGCGACCTTCACGTCTGCACCTCACTGAATCGTTCGGACTGCCGCTTCGTTCCAGCTCGAAACACTCGCGTGCAGCCTGCCGCGCCAGGGCGCGAACGAACGCGCGAAGCGACTCGTCCGCCGCGCATCGGCGCTGCGTCCGATCTCCTTCGCGCGAGCGCGAACCCAATTGCCGCCGCCCGCGTCCCGTTCGGCGTCGTCGTCTTTCGGCCATGATACGCCTGCCCATCCTGAGCGTCGATGTCGTCGTTCGTCCGCAGTGGAAGTGGGCGCACTGAGTGCGGCTCCTGACGCATCGACGTCTGACAGGCGTATCGCCGTGGCAGCGTGATGATTTCGAAAACGTGTGTACGCGAGCGGATCTGCGCCTGGCCTGAGGCCGAAGCGCAGTCCGATTCGGTCATCGGCTTCGCGGACGTGACGTCGCACGAGCAGACGAACCAGGAAGTGGTTTGAGAAGTGGGGAACGAACCGTGGCCTGAGACCGCCGATTCGAACGCTGCTCCACATCGGGCGATGTGGAGGGGGCTGCGAGTCGCAGCCAGCGAAGATGATTCGACAGTAGCGCCGCTGCTGACCGTCGTCAAGCACTTCACGTGCGGCCGTCGATAGTTGCCGTCCGAACGGCTCGCGACTCGCGTGGTCAAGGCCGTCAGCCGCGCGCAGCGCGGGCGGAGCGGAACCGAGGAAGCGCGGAGCACCTTGAGCGCGACGAGTTGCGAGCCGCACAATCCCAGTGCGACGGCCGCTGTTCACGACGCGGATCTCGCACGCCTTCAACGCCGCCCGAACGTACGCGTCCGACGACCACCCGCTCCGGCTGAGGCAGAGACAGCGTGGCGTGAGCGACCATCTTCGTGGCCGCGGGCGTGATCGCCAACGCGGCCAAATCTCGTGGTCGCTCACGCCACGGTACTGCCATTGACCGCCTCGCCGACGGCGTCGAATTGATGCGGGCGGCAAAGAGCGCCGCCCGACGCGGTTGTTCAGTAAGTCGCAGCGCTGATTGACGTTGGAACGAAGCATCCGCCTGCCGAGCCCGGTTCGCATCGACCGTTAACGCACGCCGAACCGAATGCCCAAGAGGGGGAACACCTCGCGCGAAGCCCTGTTCCCCCTCCTGTTCCCCCTCGGGTCATCGTTGGAGATAATTTTCTTAGCGGGCCTTAATCGCGCGAACCTCAGCGGCGCGCTCATCCACAGGGATCACGGGCAGCTCGCCCTTCTTGGCGGGCAGGCTGCGCAGGTGATCCATGATCGCCTGCCATTCCTTGATCTCACTGACCGCGCCGTTCACCGTCGCAGAGGCGACGCTGTCCTTGTCCACCGTCCCCGCCGGGGCCAGCAGGTCGGGCGTGTCGCTGCGCGGGTCGTCGAGGGCGTCGACCTTCGACGTGAGCGGCTGGCCGTCCTTCTTCTTGGCCACCAGCGGAAGCTTGCCCTTGGTGTATGTCGGGATGGCCACGAGGATGCTGCCGAGCATCAAGGGGCAGGTGAGGCTGAACAGGCGGGCGTCCTTGCCGGTGATGTCGATGGCCTTGTAACCGCGGTCCAGATCTCCGATCTCGAGGGCGGTCACGACATCGAACTTCGGGCGCGACAGGTCGTAGTGGATCTTCAGGCCGGAAGCGCGGGGGAAATATTCGCCGGGGTGGGCCGGGTTGTCCACAAGGAAGAACTCGAGCATGTTCTTCAACTCCTGGCCAGTGAAGTAGCCCGTCACGAGCGTGCTGCCGGCGGTGTTATCCACGACTCCGGCACCGAGCGGGGCTACGGCGAAGACGTCATAAACGGTTTGCACGCCGGTTTTTCCCAGGAGCAAACTGGAGCGCATCATGCCGTTCACGGAGAAGCCAATGTCCGCTTTCGTGGCGCTGCGGTAGGCGTCGGTGCAGAGGTTTGCCAGGACCGTGCCGGCGGCGATGTCGGTGAAGGTGTTGGGGATGTCCCGCGGCACCACGGCCAGCGGTTGATCGATGCTGTAACCGCGCGAGGCGAACGCGACCTTGGTGACGGTCTTCTTGATCGTCTCGATCTCGTCGGCGATGGCCCGGTCGCCGGCAATCGTGTCGTCCACCGGAAGCAGCTTGTAGGACTTGACCGTCAGCGTATCGCCGTCGAGGGAGATCACCAGCTCGCCGAGGTTCTCGCCGTACTTCCCGGTCTGGACGACGGGGGTGCGGCCATTGACGATGATCGCCTCATGCAGTTCGGTGTGGCTGTGGGAGCCGATGACCACGTCGATGCCCGGCACGCCCTTGGCCAGTTGCACGTCCTCGCCGTCAACGAAGCGTCCGTCGGCGCCCTTCGTCATGCCGCCGTGGCTGAGTGCGATGATGACGTGCACCTTTTCCGTCTCGCGGAGAATCTTCACCATCTCTTTGGCGGTCTCGACGGGATCGGTGAACTTCGCCGGGGCGGCGCCGCCGGTATAGAACTGGGCCTCTTTCCCGAGCACCCCGAAGATGCCGAAGCGCAGCCCGCCGCGGTCGATCACGATGTAACGGCGGAGCATGCCATCCTTGGCCAACTGCTGGAGACCGGCCAAGGCCGGATCATTTCCCGCGAAGGTGGTATTCGCGGCGACCACCGCCGGAAGCCGGCCCGCCTTGCCGGCCACCGCGATGGCCTGGGCCGTGCCGTCCGGCCCCAGGTCGAAATCATGATTGCCGAAGGTGGTGGCGTCGCACCCCATGCGGGCGAGCAGTTGCAGTTCGCCCCCGGTCTCGCGAATCGCGGCGGCGAATGCCGTCCCCATGCTGTAGTCACCGGCATCGAGGATCAGCACGGGTCCCTCGGCCTCGCGCGCCGCCTTGCGCTGCGCGATCAACGTGGCGAGACGCGCGAAGCCGCCGCGGGTCTTGTCGTCGTTGAGTACGAACGGCGAATAGTCCGACGCGGGAGCCATGCCGATGAGGTTCGAGTGCAGATCGTTGGTGTGGAGGATGGTGAAGGTCCGCTTCCCGGCTGGTCGGCTGCAGCCCGTGAACAGGACTGTGGCGCCAGCGCCGGCCGAGGCGGCCAGGAACTGGCGACGTGACACGTTGTGCTCGCTTGTCATGATCGGGAGTTGTCTCAAATGCGCTTTCTTCTCGTTGGGATGTCAACAGGCAGGAAGGCGGGATCTTCCTTCAGCTGGCATAGCGACTTCCTCAGTCTAGTGCACGCCTGTCCCTGCAGAAAACTCCATTCGCGCCAGATTGATCCTGGCCGCTCGGAAATGTAAGTTGAGACGTCGCGCTCTGCCCGTCGTGGCGGGCGCGCTTGCCTCGTCATCCCCGAACTGGGATAATCGTGCAGTGCGCCGTGTCCCGGCTGTTGACGAGAAACCGTTGCATTGAGTGCGAACGCTTGAAAGCCGCCGAGGGGGATCACGAGGAGCACGATGCCAAGTGCGAAGACGCACCGGTCACTCGCGGCACCGGAAACGTATTCGCGGATCTCGGGTTCCCCGACGCCGCCGAGCGTCAGGCCAAGCTGCGCCTGGCATATGCCCTGAATCAGGTGCTTGAGGCGCGCAAGATCTCGCAGGCCGATGCCGCCAAGGTGCTGGGAGTGACGCAGCCGAAGGTCTCCGCGCTTCGCCACTACAAGCTGGCGGGCTTCTCCGTCGAACGCCTGATGAACCTATTGACGGCGCTCGACCAGGACGTCGAGATCGTGATTCGGCGAAAGCCTCGGACACGAGAAGCAGGCCGGATTACCGTCGTTAGAGCCTGAGTCGGCAGACACGGATTCGCAGCCAGTGAGCATCCGCGTTCATGTTTGAGACGCCCGGCACACCTCCCACTCGCGCCTTATAATGGGTGAGGACGACATGAGCTCAAAGAAGAACGTCGCCATCGAACCGGAACTGTTCGACCGCATAGCCGAGGAGGCGGCCGCTGAGGGGAAAACCGCTGACGATTTCGCGAACGAGGCGGCGCGGCGCTACATGGCCCGACGCTGGCTCGACCGCACCAGGCGCGAGGCAGAAGTTCGCCGCGGCAACATGACCGATGACCAGGTCGAGACCGTCGTCGAAAAGGCCGTGCAGGAATCCAGGGCGGAACAACGGCCGCGGTGAACCGAGTCGTCGCTGACAGCAACGTCTACGTCAGCGCCATTGTGTTCGGCGGGAAGCCGATGCTACTCCTGGAAATGGCTGAAGAGGGAGAACTCGAGCTGTTCATCTCCGAGCCCATCCTGAGCGAAACCTTCCGAATTCTTCGCGACAAGTTTCAACGTACGACCGAGCAACTCGAAGCCGACCGGGTGCATCTCGCCACGATCACAAGATCCGTGACGCCGAACGAAACCTTGAACGTTGTCCTGCTCGATCCTGACGATGACCGCATCCTTGAATGCGCGGTCGCTGCTGGCGCGACGACCATCGTCACGGGTGATGGGCACCTGCTCGGGCTCGGCAGCTTCCGAGGCATCAAGATTCAGAGACCGGCGGAATTCCTCGGTGAACGACAGGACCACGGATGAGCGCCTACTGTGGCGTTACGCAGCCCCCCTCCACAGCTGCAAGTACCGCTGGTTGCGAGCCCCCGCAACCAACCCTACTTTAGCGACAACAGTCCTCAAACGTGCCACGCGCTCTGCCACGCGAATGGCCTGCCACGCGGAAATTGACGGTCTCTGAAGGTCTGGGACGGAGTGGGACGGAAGCCCTAACTTAACTAATGGTTTTTCGAACGAATCCGATCTAGTTGGCGGGGTCGACGGGACTCGAACCCGCGGCCTCCGGCGTGACAGGCCGGCGTTCTAACCAACTGAACTACGACCCCGATGCTGAACGAAGAATTGCCGGGCGCAGCGTGCAGATTGCAGATTGGATTGTCAGACCAGTCCACTGTTCCATCCGCCATCGAGCGTCAGCCATTCGAGACCACCAGTCTGAGATCTGCAATGCGCGATTTGCCATGCCGATTCAGACTGCTGATCTGGGCGGTACAGGATTCGAACCTGTGACAGCCGGCGTGTAAAGCCGGTGCTCTACCACTGAGCTAACCGCCCGTTACACAACTTCCTGCCCGCCAGAGCATCTCATTATATGTTGGCGGAAGACGAACCGGTCAACCCGCGGCGAGCGCCCGAGCTGAAGCTCGGGCCTACGACCGCTGAGACCGCTCGGACTCACTGTCTTCGTAGGCCCGACCTTCAGGTCGGGCGTCTACAGCAGCTTGAGCAGCAGGGCCGTCAACACGAGCGCCACACCAATCACGGCGCGGTACTCCCGATTCGCCATGACCTGTCTCATATCGAAGCGCCGCTGCTCGTCAGCGCCTCCTCGTCATCGGATCGCCGCGGCGATAGCGATCGTATTCGTCGTCGAAGCGTCGACGCAGAAAGGCTTCCTCGGCCTTGATCGCCACAGGAATCGTCACGCCAAGGTACACGGCGATCAGCACGGCCACGGCGATGCTGTTGGAGGCCGCCGCGAGGCCAATCCCCATCACGGACGAACCGACATACAGGGGGTGAGCAAACCATCGGTAGGGGCCGGACGCGGTGACCTCGCGGGACTTGCTGATGTGGCCCGCTGCCCAGATACGCAAGGCCTGGCCCACGCACGCGATTGCTGTGCCGACCGCCAGCGTTCGTGCGTTCGGTTGCGCGAACCACACGGCGACGCCGCCGCAGGCAAATCCCAGCGGGACGCGGAACCGCGCGACACGCGCGAGCGTGGCGTGGTCAGGCGGATTCACGGGCCCTGGCGTCCAGCCGCCGCTCGGCGGCCTCGACTATTTCCGCCGCCTGGATGTCGAGCAGGCACATCGTCTCGAGCCTGCAGCGGCGCAGATGGTGGCACTGACAGATGCTCGCGCGCGACACGGTGATGTCCTGCGGCAGCCACGGACCATTGCGCTCGGGACGCGTCGGCCCATACAGGCCGACAATCGGCGTCCCCACGGCGGCACCAATGTGCGTCGGCCCCGTGTCTCCGGAAATCATGACCGCCGCCCGACGCGCCAGTCCCACGACATCGGCAATCGTCGTCTGTGGCGCGAGCACTGCAGCGCCTCGGGCGCCCTCGACCACGCGGTCGGCCAGATCGCGCTCGCCCGGTCCCCACAGGACCACCGACATGAGGCCACGGCGTTCGCGCAGCGCGATGGCCACCTGCGACAGCCGTTCAGGAGGCCAGCGCTTGTTGGGCCATGCCGCGCCCGGGTTGAGCAGCGCGAATCGTCCGCCGGTCTGGTCCGACACACGGACCGCGCACGCCGTGCGCCCCATCGGATCCAGGTCCTCGATCGGAAACTCCGGCGTCTGCATCGTGAAGCCGAGCGGCTCCAGAATCCCAAGGTTGATCTGCACCACATGGCGCGTCTCGCTCGGTGCGTACATGCCGCCGCCGCCCGGATCGTGCACTTGCGTGTAAAAGGCTCGCGCAAGCGGTTCGCGAAGATAGCGCGCGGCAAACCCCACGACGCGAGGGGCACCTGAACTGCGCGCGATCAATGCCGACTTCATCAGCCCCTGCAGATCGATGACCACGTCGTAGCGGCTCTTCCGGATCTCGCGGACGGTCGACACCAGCGACGTGCCGCCCTCCGCGTCGCCGCGATCCCGGACCGCAAGCCGCCGATCGACGACCGGTACGAGGTCGAGGAGCTCGCGGTGCTTCGCGCTGACCAGCCAGTCGATGCGCGCAGCCGGCAGCCCGCGGCGCAGCGCCGCCGCCACCGGGATGGCGTGCACTATGTCGCCGAGCGCCCCCAGGCGGATAATCAGAATGCGGTTCACGATTGCGCGATCTTCCGAAGGATGTCGCGCGTTGCATGGTCTTTCGGATCACCAACGATTGCCGTTCGGCCGCCGTAAGCCCGCACGACCGCCTGCTCGGGGACTGAGTCGACGGTGTAGTCCGTCCCTTTGCAGTGGACCTCAGGCTTGACCAGCATCAACAGCCGCTCCACGGTGGGATCGCTAAAGATGACGACGTAGTCCACGCCGCGCAGCGCGCCGACGAGCTCTGCGCGGTCGGCGGCAGGAAGAATCGGCCGGCCCTCCCCCTTCAAGCGACGGACAGACTGGTCGTCGTTGACCGCGACAACGAGGCGGTCGCCTTCGGCGGCTGCGCCCTGAAGGTAGCGCACGTGCCCGACATGCAGGAGATCGAAACACCCGTTGGCGAACGCGATTGTCCGCCCCGCCGCGCGGTCGCGCGCCACCGCCTCGACAAGTTCGGATTCCGATAGCAGGTGTCCCATAATCGCTGATGACGCCCGACCTCGAGGTCGGGCCTACGAGAGTCGGGCCTAGGTACGTCCGGCGGCGGCGATCGCCGCCGCGAGTTCGGCCGCGGAGACTGTCGCCGTCCCTCGTTTCATCACCACGAGCGCGCCAGCATGATTCGCCAGCTCTGCAGCCTCTCGGAACGTCGCGCCGGCGGCCATGGCCAGCGCCGCCGTGGCAATCACCGTATCACCGGCGCCCGTGACATCCGCGACTTCGTCCGATCCCACGATCGGGATGTGCACCGTCGGTTGTCGCGGCTGAAAAAGCGCCATCCCGCGGCTGCCCCGGGTGATGAGCGCCGCCGCCATCCCCGTGCGCCGCAGCAGCTCGCGGCCGGCCCGTTCCAGGACGTCTCCGTTGTCGTCGATCCGAATACCCAGTGCCTGCTCGACTTCTGACTCGTTTGGCGTGCACATGCTCAGACCGCGGAAGTTGAAGAGCTGATAGCGGCTGTCGACCAGCACCGGCGGAACACGCGGCCGGGACGCGTTGCGGGGACGACCTCGTACGGCTCGGCGAACGGCCGCCGCGAGCGCTGGCGTCACGAGACCCGACCCGTAGTCGGACAGCAGCACGGCATCGCAATCGGCAAGGGCGGGCAGGAGTTTCTTCGCAAACACCCGAGAAACGTCTTCACCCAGAGGCCAGCCCGCTTCGCGATCGATGCGCACCACTTGTTGCTTGCTGGAGTGCACACCACCTGCGAGCACTCGCGTCTTGACGGGCGTCCGATACTGCTGTGCGCGCACGACGCGCGAGCGATCGACGCCGCGACGGAAGCTCGACAGCAAACGCCGGCCCTCAGCATCGGCGCCGACGAGGCCGGCAAGGATGGCGCGGCCGCCAAGGGCCGCGATGTTGTTCGCCGCGTTACCTGCGCCTCCCGCGACCAACTGCGTCGTGTCGTACTTGAGAATCAGCACCGGCGCTTCCCGTGAAACGCGGGAGACTTCACCGTAGATGAACTCGTCGGCGATCAGATCCCCAACCACCAGAACGCGGCGATCCGCGAAGCCATCGACAAGGGACAACCAGCGGTCGAGTCTAGATGGAAGATTCCGATTCGGCATGTCTGAGAATCCAGCCCACGGCCTCGATCAAGTTGTTGACGACGGCGTCGGCAGCGAGCCCCTGCTGCGGCCGCTGTTCTTCGCGGGCGCCGTATCCGGTTCGCACCAGGATGCCTCGTCCCCCGACTTCCCGGGCAAGTGCCACATCGAGCCACCTGTCGCCCACGATGAAGGAGCGCGCGGGATCGATGCCCAAGCGTTCGACGGCTCGATCGACGAGCCCGCGCCCCGGCTTGCGGCAATCGCACGCGCGCGTCAGCTCGGGAATCTTCCCGTCTGGATGGTGCGGACAATAGTAATACGCATCGATGCTGGCCCCTCCCTCTCCGAGGAGTTCCGCGATGCGATCGTGCACTTGTTCGACGACGGCCGGAGCAAAGAAACCTCGAGCAACGCCGGACTGATTGGTCACCACGACGACGCGCAGACCGGCGCGGTTCAGCGCGCGAATCGCATCGATGCTCCAGGGATAGAGCTCGACGCGTTCGGGTCGATCCAGATATCCGACTTCCTCGATGAGCGTGCCATCGCGATCGAGGAAGACGGCGCGGGAGTTCAAAGGGTTCAAGGGTTCTAGGTTCCAGGGTCCAGGGTTCTAGGGCTCGAGCAACTACTGTAGTGCGGCGCGCGTGGCGTCGACGACCGCCGCGGTGGTGATTCCCCGCATGCAGCGATGATCGAGTGGGCAATCGCGAAGCATACACGGCCGGCACCAGACCTCGTGCGTGAGCACCACGATCTCCGCCTGACCAAGCGGCCGCGTTTCGACCTCGTTGGTCGGTCCGAACATGGCGGTGACGTTGACGCCGAGCGCCGCCGCGAAATGCATGGCGCCAGAATCGTTGCACACGAGTGCCCGGCAGTTTACCAGCACACCGGCGAGGGTCGCCAAATCCGTCCGGCCGATCAGGTTCATGACCCGGGAGCGTTCACCGAGCGCCTTCAGCAGGTCTGCGCCAGCGCGCGCGTCGGATGCCACGCCGACCAGAACCGTCGTCACACCGTCCTCCTCCAGTTCGCGAGCCACGCGTGCGAAGGACTCTGGGGGCCACTGTTTGGCGCGCCCATTCGCCGCACCCGGTGCGAACGCAACGAGCGGCCCTCGGCCATCCCACCCCGCGGCGCTCAACGTCGTGGCACCTGCCTGACGGAGACGTGGAGATAGTCGGATCTCGGGCCGCATCGGACCGTTGGCGTAGCCAAGGCCGTTGACCAGATGCTGGTAGTACGCCACTTGATGCATGCGTCCGCCGCATGCAACTGCGCGCGTCAGCAGCGCGCCACGCCCTTGCGTGCGATAGCCCCAGCGTTCGGGAATGCCAGCCCGCCACGCCAACAGGGCCGAGCGGAACGAGTTGGGCAGCAGCAACACCCGATCGAAGGACTGGGCTCTGAGGTCTGCCCTCTCGATGTCAATCACGTCGTCAATACCTTCAGCCAGTGTGAAGAGCGGCGCAATCGACGGTCTGGCCGCGACAGCGATGAAGGCATCAGGGTTCGCGCGCCGAAGGTCGGCAACGGCTGGCAGCGCCATCACGGCGTCTCCGAGCCAATTGGGGGCGAAGACGACCAGTCGATTGTCCGCCGTTGGGCCGTGTGGTACGGTCGTCATACCGGTATCCCAAGAGGGTACCACGCGTCGTACACGTGACCACGGAGACCCCGAGAAACGCGCGAGCGCAACGGCAGACGCGTGGCGCGTCCAATCTGAACTGATGAAGTGTCAAGCCGCGACCTGGGTGATGGCAGGGGAATGATGTGACTCGATGAAGATCGCCCTGCTGCAAATCAACCCGACAGTCGGCGATCTCTCGGGGAACGCGCGGCTCATCGCCGAGCGCCGTGCGGGAGGCCGCCACTCGAGGGGTCGACCTGGCCGTCACACCGGAGCTTGCGCTCGTGGGTTACCTGCCGCGCGATCTCCTCCTCAACGCCGGATTCGTGAGCCGGAGCTGGGACCGCCTTCAGGATCTGGCACGCGACCTCGCGAACCAGCCTTCGGTGCTCGTCGGTCTGCCCGAACCGAATCGCGCGGAGGAGGGACGCCCCCTGTTCAATGCCGCCGCGCTCATCCGGGGCGGGCGCGTGGAGCGCTGTTACCGCAAGGCGCTCCTCCCGACCTACGACGTCTTCGACGAGGACCGATACTTCGAGCCGTATCAGGGCACGCAGCTCCTGGACGTCGCCGGCATGGCGGTCGGCATCAGCATCTGCGAAGACATCTGGAACGATCGCGACTTCTGGAAGCGCCGGCGCTACCACCACGATCCCGTGGAGGAGCTGGTTGCCGCCGGGGCGAAGGCGATCGTCAATCTGTCGGCATCGCCTTTCTCTGCGGGTAAGCACCGGCGTCGCGAGCAGATGCTGGGCGGCATGGCGCGGAAGCACCGCGTGCCGATTGCCTACGTCAATCAGTTCGGCGGGAACGACGACCTGGTGTTCGACGGCCGCAGCTGTATCTTCAGCGCCGACGGGTCCCCCATTGCCAGGGGCCGCTCGTTCGACGCCGACATCGTCGTGTGCGATCTGGGAACCGCCACTCCCATTCCGGCGGCATTGGACCTGGACGCGGAATCGGAGATCTGGCGCGCGCTCGTGCTTGGGACACGCGACTACGCCCGTAAGTGCGGTTTTGTCCGGTCGGTGATCGGCCTCTCAGGGGGCATCGACTCCGCGCTCACGGCGGCGATTGCCGTCGAAGCGCTCGGCGCGCCGCACGTTCTGGGCGTGATGATGCCGTCGCCCTTCTCGAGCCGCGGGAGTGTGGACGACTCGCGAGAATTGGCCAATCGGCTCGGGATTGAGACGCTGACCTTGCCGATCGCCGACGTGATGGGGGCGATGGAAGCCACGCTTCGGGACGCGTTCGCCGGCACAGAGCGCGACGTCACCGAGGAGAACATTCAAGCCCGCATCAGAGGCAATCTCCTGATGGCGCTCTCGAACAAGCGCGGAGCGCTGCTCCTGACGACCGGCAACAAGTCGGAGCTGGCCGTCGGCTACTGCACGCTGTATGGGGACATGTCGGGCGGTCTCGGCGTGATTGCCGATGTGCCCAAGACCATGGTGTACAAAGTCGCCCGATGGTTGAACCGGACCTCGGGACGCGAAGTGATTCCCGAACCCATCCTCACAAAAGCACCGTCAGCCGAACTGCGCCCGAACCAGACCGACCAGGATTCGCTGCCGCCGTACGAGGTGCTCGACGACATTCTGCGGCGTCACATTGAAGGAATGGAAACGGCCGACGCGATCATTGCGGCGGGGCTCGACGCGTCGACTGTCCATCGGGTGTTGAAGCTGGTGCGGACCGCGGAATTCAAACGCAAGCAGGCGGCACCGGGCCTCAAAGTGACGGACCGCGCGTTCGGCACCGGTTGGCGAATGCCGATCGCGGCGAGAGTTGATCAGGGGTAGCTCCCGCTTCAGCTGCAGTATCCCCTAAATCTCCTCCGCGAGCGTCACGCCTTGCCCGGGCTCGCTCTCCCTCCAACGGCGGTGCATCCAGAGCCATAGTTCCGGGTGCCTCCGGACGTACATCTCCAGCACGTCGGTGCATCGCTGCGTGAATTCGCGAATCACCTCAGGGCCTTCGCCTGGGGGCGGCTCAATGGGCGATTCGTAGATCATTCGATAGCGTCCACCACCAATCGGGAGCGCGAACGACGGCACCACCGGCGCGCCGGTTCTGAGGGCGAGCGCGGCGACGGCCGACGTCGTGGCCGCCGACCGATTGAAGAAGTCCACGCGAATGGCGTCGCGGCCCTGAATGTGCTGATCGATCAGTACGCCGATGCCCCCTCCTGCCTGCAGTGTCCGCATCACCCGGCGAATCGCTCCCGTGCGGTAGATCACGCCGTTGCCGGTGCTCGTGCGAATCCGTTCGAGCAGATCGTTCAGCGCGCGATTGTCGAGCGCGCGGGCCAGAACGGCCATCTGCGGAAGCCGCAGAGGATGCACCAGCGCCTGCAATTCCCAGAAGCCGAAGTGTCCCGTCATGAACAGCACGCCTTTCCCCTGGGCGTGGGCGGCGCGCGCGCGCTCCAGTCCTTCGAACTCCACGCGCGCGAGCATGGCCTGAGGCGAAAGCGTGCTGAACTTCAACAGCTCAAAGAGGAGCCGGCCAAAATGCTTGAAGGCGGCCCGGACGACCGCGCGCTGCTCGCGAGCCGTCCGCAGGGGAAACGCCGCGGCGACGTTCTGCTTGGCCGTACGCCGGTGCGCACGATCCAGCACGTAGAACACCAGGCCCACACCCGCGCCCACGTGATGCACGAGCGGCGCCGGCATCAGGCGGATGCCCGCAATGAGTGCCTTGACGAGCAGATACTCGAAACGGTGCTTCACCCGAGAACATCTCGAGGTCTGACGCCGGCGGCGCCGTTGACGTGATCATTGAGCCACCCGAAGAAGTCGGACTCGATCCTCACGTGGAGGGGAACGACCGCGATCGGCACATCCGCGGTGGCGTACCGCTCCATCCGGACCCCGTCCTTCTCCGTCGTGAGCACAGCTTCAGCGCCTGCCGCGCGCGCCGACCGTCGGATGCGATCGACATCGGCAGCGCTGAAGGGATGGTGGTCCGGAAAAACCGTTGTCCCGGCGAGTCGCCACCCAGCGGCCGTGAGGTCATCGAAAAATCGTTGCGGCCGCGCGATACCGGCCGCCGCAAACACAGTGCACGCGGGGGTCAGACGGGGGTCTGACACCGGGGTCAGACCTCCATCCGGCCGCTGCAGCAGACGCGGTACACCCAGCGCGCGCGAGACGCGAAAGAGCGTCGCCACCCCCAGCTGCTCCTTGAGCCGCTGGATCGCGGCGGGGTCGGCAGTCGCGGTCAGCAATGCATCAGCCGCGGCCGCCGCCGCAAGCGGCTCGCGAAGCCGGCCCGCCGGCAACAGGCGCTCAGACAGGTCTTCCTCGTCGACGACGAGCAGATCGACATCGCGCGCCAGCGCCAGGTGCTGGAACCCATCGTCCAGAAGGTGCAGCGTCGCACCGAACCGGCGTTCCGCGAGGCAGCCCGACAGATAGCGATCCGCCCCCACCAGCACGGACACGCCCGGAAGATCGCGCGCCAGCATCAGCGCTTCGTCGCCTGCCGTGTCGAGGCGGGCGAGCACGCGCATGCCATCAGAGACCACCGTGACACCGTCAGGCGCCACACGGCGGGCGTAACCGCGAACGAGAATGGCCGGCCGCTCACCGCGCGCCAGCAACTGCTGCGCGACCGCGGCCACGATCGGCGTTTTTCCCGCGCCGCCGGCCCGCAGGTTGCCGATGCTGACGACCGGACGGACGAGCCGCCGCCGACGCGACCGATCGCGCGCGTACCATTGCCGCCGGCATCGGGTGGCGGCGCCATACAGGGAACCGGCAGTGGCGAGAATCACAACGCGATCGCTATGCACCCGACCTGAAGGTCGGGCCTACAACCCGTGTGCGGCCCACTCGTAGGCCCGAGCTTCAGCTCGGGCGGTAATAACGCGCTCAATGAACCAGCCGGAACGGACGCACCACGCCACTTGCGCCGGCCGACGGCAAGACATCGGCAAACGCCGCCAGCGTTTTTTCCTTGGCGCCCCGATTGGCCTCGACGAGCGCACGGGCTGCGGCGCCAAGCCGGGCTCGCCGCACGGGATCGCTCACGATCGTCAGCAGCACTTCCTCCAGCTCGCGCTCGGACTGCACCTGAACCGCGGCGCCGTTCATCACGAAGGCCTCGGCGATCTCCCGGAAGTTATCCATGTACGGTCCGAACAGAATCGGCTTGCCGAAGACCGCCGGTTCGAGAATGTTGTGGCCGCCTTGATCAACCAGGCTCCCCCCCACGAACACCGCCGTCGCCAGCTGATAGAGCTGCGCGAGTTCTCCGAGCGTATCGAGGATGACCACATCGGCGCGCGGTTCGGTGTCGATGGACAAGTCGGACCGCCGGGTGGTGACGAAGCCGGCCTCGCGCGCCAGGCGCTCCGCTTCTGCGAAACGCTCCGGCTGCCGAGGGGCAAGAATCACCATCGCGCTGGGCATGGTCGTTTTGATCCGGGCGAACGCGCTCAGCACAGCGGCTTCTTCGCCACGAACGGTACTGCCAGCCACCACCACGATGCGGTTCGGCGAGACGCGGAAGAAGCGCAGCACACGATCGCGCGGCTTGCCGTGAGCAGTCGGCGTCGGAATCTGCAGCGAATCGAACTTCAGGCTTCCCGTCACCGTCACGAGCGACGGATTCGCACCCAAATCGATGACGCGACGCGCCGACTCTTCGCTCTGCATGCAGAAACGATCGACATCGGCCAGCACCCGTCGAAAGAACGGCCGCACCAGACGATAGCGTGGATACGAGCGCGACGAAATCCGCCCGTTGATCATCAGCGTCTTGACGCCGCGCTCCCGGCTGATCCGCAGCAGGTTCGGCCAGATCTCGGTCTCCATCATCACGAACAGTCGTGGTTTCACGATGTGCAGGGTGCGGCGGACGATGAACGCCCAGTCGAAGGGAAAATAGAAGACGCCGTCGAGCTGCTGAAGGTTCCGCCGGGCCACCTGCTGCCCCGCAATCGTCGTCGTGGAGAGAAACAGGCGCAACCTGGGATACTGCGCCTTCAGATCGGCCACCAGCGCCCGCGCCGTGAGCGCCTCGCCAACCGAGACCGCATGGATCCAGATGGACTCGTCGCCGTCGACGTTGAACGTGATCGGCAGATACCCGAGCCGCTGGCGCAGGCTGCCGATGTACTTCTTGTACCGAATCGCCTGGTAGAGAAAGTAGGGCGATACGACGAGAAACCGCCAGGAGCGTCAGCAGGCTGTAGGCGAAGGTACATCTTTGAGTTCCTACATCTTAGGATAGAATTGCGCGTTTGTCCGGTGCACAAACCAGGACGGCACGCCGGACCTGTTTGAATCCGGCGGCAAAGGAGCAGCGATGGCGGTTAGGGTCGGCATCAACGGATTCGGGCGAATTGGGCGGAACATCATGCGAGCGGCGCTTGGCGACAAGAACATCGACTTCGTGGCAGTGAACGACCTCACCAGCGCCGCCACGCTCGCCCATCTGCTCAAGTACGACTCGGTGCTCGGCAACCTCCACTCCAAGGTCGAGGCAAGCAAGGACGGCATCTCGGTCGATGGCGACGCGTTCAAGGTGCTGTCGATGCGCGATCCGGCACAGCTCCCCTGGAAGGATCTCGGGCGTCGATGTCGTCTTCGAAGGCGACCGGCCTCTTCACCAACCGCGACGATGCGGCGAAGCACATCACGGCGGGCGCCAAGCGCGTCGTGATCACCGCGCCGGCCAAGAGTCCGGACTTGACGGTCGTCCTTGGCGTCAACGACGAAAAGTACGACCCGGCGAAGCACCAGATCATCTCCAACGCGTCGTGCACGACGAACTGCCTCGCGCCGCTCGCCAAGGTGCTCCACCAGCGTTTCGGCATCAAGAAGGGGTGGATGACGACGATCCATTCGTATACGAACGATCAGAACCTGCTCGATCTTCCGCACAAGGATCTGCGCCGGGCGCGAGCGGCCGCGCTGTCGATGATTCCGACGACCACCGGCGCCGCGTCCGCGGTCGGCGAAGTGCTGCCCGATCTCAAGGGGAAGCTGGACGGCTTCGCGATGCGCGTGCCGACGCCGAACGTGTCGGTGGTCGATCTGGCGGCCATCGTGGACAAGAAGACGACCGCCGAAGAGGTCAACGCCGCGCTGAAGGAGGCCGCCGACGGAGCCCTGAAGGGCATCCTCCAGTTCTCCACCGACGAGCTCGTGTCGATCGACTTCAAGGGCAACCCGCATTCGTCGATCATCGACGCGCCGTACACGAAGGTGATGGACGGCGACTTCGTGAAGGTGCTCTCGTGGTACGACAACGAGTGGGGCTATTCGAATCGCTGCGTCGATCTGCTCAGGCTGCTGGTGAAACGGGGAATCTAGAGAAATTGCAGATTGTAGGATTGCAGGATTGCAGGAAGGATTGATGGCGAAGCTCTCCATCCGCGACCTCGACCTCAACGGACCGGCGCGTGTTCATCCGCGTGGACTTCAACGTGCCGTTGAAGAACGGCGTGATCGGCGACGACACGCGGATCCGCGCGTCAATCCCGACCATTGCGTACGCGCTTCAAGAGGGCGCGACGGTCGTCCTGGCCAGCCACCTTGGTCGTCCCAAGGGGAAGCCGAATCCAGAGTTCAGCCTGCGCCCGGTCGCCGTCCGTCTGGCGCGACATTCTCGGCCGGCCGGTGGCGTTTGCCGACGACTGCATCGGCGACACGGCCAATCGGCTGGTGGAGGCGGCGCAGGCCGAGCACGGCGTCGTCCTGCTCGAGAATCTCCGCTTCCATGCCGGAGGAGGAGAAGAACGACCGCGCATTCGCCGCAAGCGCTCGCGTCTCTTGCCGATCGCTATGTGAACGACGCGTTCGGCGCCGCACATCGTGCGCATGCATCGGTCGAAGCGATCACACACGAGCTCCCTCCGGCGGCCGCCGGGTTGCTGATGGAGCAGGAGCTCCGCTATCTCGGCCTCGCGCTCGAGTCGCCGGATCGCCCGTTCGCAGCCATTCTGGGAGGCGCGAAAGTTTCGGACAAGCTCGAGGTCATCCAGAACCTGCTGGGCAAGATCGACCGCCTGATCATCGGCGGCGCGATGGCGTACACCTTCTTCAAGTCGCGCGGGTTGCCCGTGGGCACATCGCTTGTCGAAGACGACAAGCTCGATGCGGCCCGGCGCATCGAAGCCGACGCAGCGGCACGTGGTGTGCGACTCGAGCTTCCGCGTCGATCATGTCGTTGCGGATCGCGTCGACGCCGGCGCCGCGTGCGAAGTGCTCCAGATTGGAGACGCGGCCATCGGCCAACGGCTGGGCCTCGACATCGGACCGGCCACGGTCGCGGCATACCAAGCCGCCATCGCAGACGCCAAGACCGTCGTCTGGAACGGTCCGATGGGCGTGTTTGAACTCGAGCCGTTTGCGGCCGGGACGAACGCCGTCGCCCGCGCAGTGGCAGCGTTGAGCGATGTCACGGGCACGACGACCATCGTCGGCGGCGGCGATTCGATTGCGGCGGTCAAGAAAGCTGGCATCGCCGATCGGATTACGCACATTTCCACCGGCGGCGGCGCGTCACTGGAGTTCCTTGGAGGACGCACGCTTCCGGGCGTTGCCGCATTGAGCGACAAATGATGGGACCGTCCATGAAAACGCCGTTTATCGCCGGCAATTGGAAGATGTTCAAGACGGTGCACGAGGCCGTCGTCTTTGCCAAAGAGCTGCGCGTGCTCGTCAAGGACATCCACCACGTGACCATCGTCGTCGCGCCGCCGTTCACCGCGATTCATGCAGTGGCCGAGGCGCTGCGCAACTCGAACGTCGAGATCGCGGCGCAGGACGTCTACTGGGAGCGCGAGGGCGCGTTTACGGGCGAGGTGTCGGCGCCGATGATCAAAGAGGCTGGCGCCGAGTATGTGATCATCGGCCACTCGGAACGCCGGCGGCTCTTCGGCGACACCGACGCGAACGTCAAACGAAAGATTGCGGCAGCGTTTGGTGCCGGGCTCACGCCCATCGTGTGCGTCGGTGAAACGCTGGAGGAGCGCGAGCGCGACGAAACGCTCGCGGTGCTCGACCGGCAGATTGGTGGGGCGCTCGACGGCCTCACGACAGAGCAGGCCGCCGAGCTCGTCGTGGCCTACGAGCCCGTGTGGGCCATCGGGACCGGCCGAAACGCCACAGCCGCTCAGGCCGAGGCGGCGCATCTCCATATCCGGGCGCGACTTCGCGAGCGGTTCGGCGCGACGGCCGCCGACCAGTGTCACGTCCTCTACGGCGGCAGCGTGAAGGCTGAAAACATCGTGGAGCTCATGGCCCAGCCCAACGTGGATGGCGCCCTGGTGGGAGGCGCGAGCCTTGACGTTCAGGGTTTTGGGCGAATCGTGAAAAACGTGACGAAGTGACAGGGAGACCGGCTACGCTATAATCGACGTTTCCGATTCCCGAAGAATTGCTGGACTCATGCTGTATTACGCACTCTCGGCCTTCTACGTCCTGTCGTGCCTGTTGCTGCTCCTGGTGATCCTGCTGCAGCAAGGAAAGGGCGGCGACATGGCCAGCGCATTCGGCGGGGGCAGCAGCCAGACCGCGTTCGGCGTCCGCGGTGGCGCAACCCTGCTGACGAAAGCCACAACCGTCCTGGCCGCCCTCTTCATGATTGGCGCGCTCGCGCTGGCCATCATCGGTCAGCGTGCTCCGAGCTCGATCATGGGCGGCGTGCCGTCGGCACCCCCGCCGTCGAAGCCAAGTGCTCCGGCACCCGCGTCGACGTCGCCGACCACGACGACTCCGGCCGCAGCTCCAGCGGCGGCAACGCCGGCGGCTCCTGCTCCCGCTGCCACGCCGGCGCCGACTGCACCAGGCGCTCCGTCGACAACAACGCCAGCGCAGACCACGCCGACGCCTCCGGCTCCCGCTTCAACACCGGCGCAGCCGACGAAGTAGCGTCAAAAGCAATCGCCGGGGAACGACCTCGGAATCCTCCTGATCTGTCTGAACCATGGGCAGCACATGCGGTCGTGCTGCTGGAAGCGCGGCGTGAGGTCCGTGACCTCGAGACCAGACAACCAATCGTGCCGTTGCCAATCAACGCAGATCCAGGGATGTCACGAAGCGCTCTCCCTCCTTGCGCGACTCCCACGACCTGTCATGTTCGTGCCCCGTTCCAGCCAGGCCCGCACAGCCCGCGCGTTCTGCAGCCGCCAATGGGCGACCGTTCGTCCCGGGCCAACCTTCACCGAGTAGCCACCGAGACGATTGACGGTCGCAAAGCCGTACTCATCCGTCACGTCGTCGCCGATGAACACGGGCGTCCGCCCGCGAAACGGTTCCTCCTGCATGAATTCAAGGACGGCAATCCCCTTGTGCCTGCCGGTAGGCTTGACTTCGACGACACGTTTGCCTGATTGCACGCAGAACTCCGCGCCGATCTCGGCCTGTAACGACCGCACGAGGCGATGGGCGAAGCCGCCCAGCCGCGGGACCCGACGATAGTGCAGGGCCAGAGACAAGCCTTTGTCCTCCAACAGCAGTCCATGATGCCGCGCCACCGCGTCGGCCAGCTTGCGGCGAACCGACAGAAGTTTCCCAGAGGGAAACCCGTGCCGCGCCACCAGTCCCGAGGCATCGCGGCGTTCGATACCATGCTGTCCAGCGACGGGCAGGCGGACTCCCGGAAATAGACGGTCGACATCTGCAATCGAACGACCGCTGATCAACGCGACTGCTCCGCCCGCAGACTGGTGGAGCCGCTCGAGGAGGCGCCGGAGCGTACGATCGAGGCGCACCCCGGCCGGCGATGCCGCGAAGTCGACGAGGGTTCCGTCGATATCGAAGAAATACGCCCACTGGGCCTGCGCCACCGGCAAGCGGTTCGCGACGCGAGACGGCGTGGCGCGCCCGACCTTGCCGAGTCGTTTCATCGCTCGCTGCCCGATCCGTGTCCAACGGGAATGCGCGCCACCCCATCAGACACGGCCGCTCGATCGAGCAGGCGGCTCCGGCGTCTCATACCCGCCGCGTCGATCAGCATGCGACCCGCCCACCGATACACGTTGAATTCCTGAACGAGGCCGCGCATGAGACGAATGCGGGCACGCTGTTCCGCTGCCGGCATCGTCAGGGCGAGATGGAGCGCCGTGGCGCATTGATCGGTGTCGTACGGGTTGACGATGATCGCTTCCGGCAACTCTCGCGCCGCACCCGTGAACTGGCTCAGCACCAGCACGCCGCGCTCGTCGTCGCGGGACGAGATGAATTCCTTGGCCACCAGATTCATCCCGTCGTGCAGACTGCTGACGACGCACAGATCTGCGGCGCGGAAATACTCGTAGACGGCTTGCGGCTCGTGATGCTCGACTTTGAGCACCACCGGCGGATAGGCCGCATGAGCGAAGCGGCGGTTGATGGTCGCCGCCAACGCCCTCACCCGCGCCTGATACTCCTGATACTGTCCGATGCGGCCCCGCGTCGGAGCGCTGATCTGGATGAACGTGAACCTGCCCACCCATTCCGGCCACATCTCGAGAAAACGCTCCACTGCCCGAAGCCGCTCCTCGATGCCCTTCGTGTAGTCAAGGCGGTCGACGCCGACGCCGATCGCGTGATCCGGCGGCAGGTAATGGCGTTCGCGAACATCGACGCGGCATTGCTCGACGGGCTTCTTCACCATGGCTTCAGACGGGGGCCACTCGACCGAGATCGGATAGCGCTTCACCGCCGTCAGCTTGCCGCGGTACGACACGTTGAACATTTCCCGATCGGCCCTCGCTTCGAGCACTCGATCGACCGTATCGATGAAATTGTTGCAATGAAACTGCGTGTGAAATCCGAGGATGCTGCTGCCGAGCAAGCCGTCGAGCAGTTCCTCTCGCCAGGGGCAAATGGCGAACGCTTCCGGGTTCGGCCAGGGAATGTGCCAGAAGGTGATGACCGTGGCGGCCGGAAGCGCTTCCTGAATCATCCGCGGCAACAGCGCCAGATGGTAATCCTGGACCAGGACGATGGGATCGGGAGATTCAGACTCCTGCACGACGGCGTCGGCGAACCTGCGGTTGACCGTGACGTACTGCTCCCAATCCGAGGAGCGGAATGTCGGGCGCACATGGGCGATGTGACACAGCGGCCAGAGCCCTTCGTTCGCAAAGCCGTAGTAGTAACCAGCTTCCTCCTCGGCGCTGAGCCAGACGCGGCGGAGTTGATACGCTGGCCGCTCGATGGGAACGGCCACCCTGTCGTACTCGATCGACGACGTCGCGGTCGGCAGAGCCGCTCCCATGCGCAATCCATGTCCCGGAACAGGCGCGCATGATCGGTTCGAGCGCCGTGACCACGCCGCTCGCCGGCCGTTGCACTTCGATCGAGTCGCCGCGGCGGACGTGGATGTACGGCTCGCGGTTGGACACGACGATGACCGCCTGTCCGCGAAGCTCGGCGAGCAGGATCGCCCGCACGGCTTCGGGCGTCCACGCGAGCCGGTCGTGGTCGCGCGATTGATGCTCGGCTTCGATGTCCCGGATCAGCGCGCGGAGTTCCTCGGGCAATCGGCCGCAGCTCCGCCGAGTCGGGCTTCCCCGATGGGCGCACGATCCCTTCGCCCCGCAGCAGCGCCCGCAGGCCGTGAACCCAGCCGCGCCAGCTCAATTGCGCGATGACGACGGTGATGAGCGAGACCGCGGCGCCAAGCGCGATAAAGAAATAGAACAGGTAGCTTCGAGTTTCCTCGCTCCGGCGCTCGACGAAACTCATGTCATGCAGGAGCACGAGGTTCCCGGCCGATACGCCGTCGGCTTGAAGTGGCCGGACCGACACAAGGAGCGGACCGTGCGCGCTGTCCAGCATGCGTCCCGAAGGCCCGGAGAACATGTCAAGACTCGCGCACGTGACCTCCGGCGGAAGCGTCGTGGTCGCCAGCGGCTGGCTCGCAGGCGAGTCGCAGAACCCCATGGCATACAGACGTTCGTCCCGCGAGATGCTGGTGAACAACTGGAGCATGCGGTTGCGGCTGCCGGTACGGATCATCTCTTCCAGAGGATCCTGCACCGTGCTGGCAATCAGATTGGAGCGGATCTCGAGATCCCTCACGAACCAGCGCAGAGTCAGGCTGTCGACGAGGGGCACGACGGCGTATGCGATCGCCGCGAGCGCGAGCATCAGCGGAACGATGAATCGGAGGGAAAGCCGCATGACGGGTCGTCTCGACGAATGTTACCGCGATCGAGATGGGGATGAAGGTGAGCCGTATCTCAAACTCGCCTTTTGGCCGGATCCAGCGACGGATTGGCTCATCGCTATAATGCTGCGAGTCAACCGTGCCCCTGCAACCCGGCACTCGGCTTGGCCCCTACGAGATCCTCTCTCGGCTCGGCGCCGGAGGAATGGGCGAGATCTACAAAGCGCGCGATTCCAGGTTGGCGCGCGACGTAGCCGTGAAGATCCTACCCGCAATCCTCGCAAGGCGACGCGGAACGGCTCCAGCGCTTTGAGCAAGAGGCGCGCGCCGTGGCGGCGCTGAACCATCCCAATATTCTCGCCGTGTACGACGTCGGGACGCACCTTGGCACGCCGTACTTGACTACCGAGCTGCTGGAGGGCGTCACCCTCCGCGAGCAACTCTCCGAAAGCCCGTTGCCGATCCGCAAAGCGATCGATTACGCCATCCAGATCGCACACGGCCTGGCGGCGGCGCATGAAAAAAGCATCGTCCACCGCGATCTGAAGCCGGAGAACGTATTCGTGACCGACGACGGTCGCGTGAAGATTCTGGATTTCGGACTGGCCAAGCTCACACAGCCGGAGCCGCCGCTCGCCGGTCTCTCCGCGCTACCGACGACGCCGCCGAATACTCTGGCGGGCATGGTTCTGGGAACGATTGGCTATATGTCGCCTGAGCAGGTGCGCGGCGTGCCAGTCGATCATCGCTCGGACGTCTTCGCGTTCGGTATCGTCTTGTACGAAATGCTGTCAAGCCGGCGCGCGTTCGAAGGCGACACGGCGATGGACACCATGACGGCCATCGTCAAGGATGATCCGCCCGATCTGCCGGCCGTTGAACGCAAGATTCCGCCCGGCCTCGTACGCATCGTTCATCGCTGCCTGGAGAAGAGTCCGGCGGCGCGCTTTCAGTCCACGCGCGATCTCGCGTTTGCCCTCGAGGCCCTGTCAACGCCGTCGACAACATCGGGGGAGACCGAGGCGCTTGTCGGAGCCGCCGCACCTCCCCGAGGGCGCGAACGGACGGCCTGGACGATCGCGGCCGCTTTGGGGGTCGTCGCGTTGGCATTGCTCGCGGGGACGGTGGTTCTCTATCGTCGGCTCACGGCCGTGGAGCAACAGCCGATCCAGTTCACGGTGTCTTCACCTGAAGGCTGGAGTACACGCCTGCCGAACGGCGGGGCACGCGACCTGGCGCTTTCGCCAGACGGTCGTCGTCTGGCGTTCATCGCGGCAGACACGGACGGTCGAACAAAGGTCTGGGTGCGGTCGCTCGACTCCACTGTCGCCCAGTCAGTGAAAGGTACCGAAGCTGCGGGCCGTGTGTTCTGGTCACCCGATGGCAGGTTCCTCGCGTTCATGGCAGACGGAAGGCTCAAGAAGATTGATGTGGCAGGTGGACCACCGCAAACGATCTCGGATAGCGGGCCGGCGCGCGGAGATTGGAATCGTGACGGTACCATTCTCTTCAACGCCACAGGAAACGGTCCCCTCAGTAGTGTGTCGGCAACGGGACGTAGCGGCCACCCTGGTCACCACGCTGGATCAAGGTGAAGTTCGTCATGCCAGTCCGCACTTCTTGCCCGACGGTCAGCATTTCCTCTATAGCACCTTCCCGAGTGTCAGTATCTATCTCGGCGCACTGAACTCGAAGGAACGCACGCAACTCTTGACCGACGTTGGCGGAGTGGCCAAGTACTCCCAGGGCCGTCTGTTCTTCACTCGAGCGAGCACATTGATGGCGCAAGAGTTTGACATGGCATCGCTCAAGCTCGTTGGCGAGCCATCGCCCATTGCGGAGATCCCGGGAGGCGTCTTCGACGTGTCGACCAGCGGCATCCTTGCGTATCAAAGCGGGATAGACGTGGCGCAGTCGCGGCTCGCATGGTTCGACCGAACGGGGAAGCCTCTTGGCGTGCTCGGCGAGGCGGCTAACTACAACACGATAGAAATCTCGCCCGATGATTCACGCGCGGTAGGCGCTATTCGGGCACAAGTGAACACCGGGCTAAATGCCGACATGTGGCTCTACAGCTTGGATGGTAGCGGTCGAACTCGGCTGACCTTCGACGCAGCGAACACGGTGGGACGAGCGATTTGGGCGCCCGACGGCAAGCGCATTGTCTATAACAAAAGACGAAACGCGTCAGGTGTCGTGGGTCTCTTCAAAAAAGCGATGGACGGCCTGGGCGATGAGCAGTCTGTGTTGGAAGCGAGCACGGTCGCGTATGCGAATAGCTGGTCTCCCGATGGGACGTTTCTCCTCTACAATGCACTACCCGGATCGCCGACAACCGGCGGCGATCTGTGGATTCTGCCGCTTTTTGGCGATCGAAAGCCTTACGCGTACCTCGAGACCACGTCTAACGAAATTGGAGGGCAAATTGCTCCGAACGGTCGATGGATCGCGTACGCATCGAACGAATCCGGACGGCAAGAGGTCTATGTCGCGGCGTTTCCTGGCGCTGGAGGAAAGCGCCTGATCTCGACGGCCGGCGGTTCTACGCCGAGATGGAGGAAGCGGGATGGCAAGGAAATATATTACCTGGCCCCGAATAACATGCTGATGGCGGTGGCGGTGAACGGCGACGGCCCGAGTTTCGAGATCACCGCCGAGGAGACGCTTTTCGAAACGCGCGCAACTGGGGATTTCTCATATGACGTATCGCCGGACGGCCAGCGCTTCCTGATCGTCACCGCCGACGCGCCTAGCGCGGCCGGCATCACCGTAGCCCTGAACTGGAGCGCCGCACCGAAGAAATGAGTCACCTTCTTGCAGCACCACCCCACTCGGTCGGACAACTTGCCCGCGATAGACGCCGAACTGGCGACCTGGGCCGTCGGCGGCCACGTCATCATCGCGACCAATTAGGAAGCGATCCTGCGCAGCCCGCCGGTGGACGGCTCCTCTGGGTTTCGTCGCTGTCGCCGGCCCATGACATCCTTGACAGTCTCACAGGGGTCGGTATACTCAATGTATATACATGGCGACATCGACCCAAATCGCGAAATGGGGCAACAGTCTGGGGCTGCGCCTGCCGAAATCGGTCGCGCGCGAGGCGCAACTTGACGAAGGTGACACCGTCGATGTGTCGGTCAAGAACGGGGCGATCGTGGTGCGGCCGGCCAGGCCCACCTATTCGATCGAAACCCTCGTTTCGAAGATCACCCCGCGCAACCGGCACAAAGAGACCGACTGGGTTACCACGCCCGTCGGACGCGAGCTGTGGTAGCCCGGGCCTACGTGCCCGATGCTGGCGATCTCGTCTGGCTCACGTTCGACCCGCAAGCCGGGCATGAACAGCGCGGCCGGCGGCCGGCGTTGATCCTGTCGTCGCGCCTCTACAATGCCAAGGCACGCCTTGCGGTCGCCTGCCCCGTCACCAGCCAGGTGAAGGGCTACCCGTTCGAAGTCGCCCTGCCGCCCCACGGCGCGATCGCTGGCGCCGTCCTTTCGGACCATGTGAAGAATCTCGATTGGGAGGCGCGACGGGTCGTCTTTGCAGCGAAGGCGCCGGCGGAGGTCCTCGCCGACGTCCGAGAACGTCTCAGAGCGTTACTCGGGTTGTAACAACCTCGGCCGGACTCACTGCTCGTCTTAAGCGGGAGGAGCATTCCAAGTGACTCTCACACGCTCGGCCCGCCACGACGTGTCATTGTTCACGCCTGCCTTCTGCCATATACTCGCTCGGAGATTTGTGCGAGTCTGTTGTCAAGTGTTGTCAACTCTAAGACATCAAAACGGCCGGCTCTGAACATGGCTCGTTAGGCACGCACCAGCCGATCTGGCCGACAAATCTCACTCAGTCCTCTGAACGCGGAAGTGGCGGAACGGCAGACGCACCAGCTTGAGGGGCTGGCGGGGGCAACCCCGTGGGGGTTCGAATCCCCCCTTCCGCACCAGATCGCATCGAGTCCGTCACCACCGCTCCTGAAGAAGCACATTCCGATCTGCGTCTCGGAGGTTGAGGAAGGGACACGACGGATCCAACCCGTCGCGATTATAGGAGAGTACGTCCTGAACGAGTTCAGACGACTTCGATGAGCGTCTCGCCGCGCTCGAGTGCGGCGACAATCGTCGGCAATTCGGCTTCCATGCGGGTGAGCAACGCGTCACGACGAGTGTTGCCCAATCGCAGCCACACAACGGCAGGCCCCTCGGTCAACAGTCCCCGTATCGCGAAGTCTTCATCCTTGGTCACGATGACGGCTCCGACACTGGCGGCATAGTCGCGGATGACGTGGTCCGATGCCGACGCCATGCCACGGTCGGCCACGTGCTCGGCGGTGTGTCCAAGGGTTTCGAGTCGACGAGCCAGCGCGGACGGCAGCTGCGCGTCGACAACGAAGCGCACCTACGCGCTCCGTAGGACGGGGTGGTCGTTCTGGCGCGCGGCGAACGCCAAGACCGCAGCGATGTCGTCTGACTCCAGGTAGGGGTAGTCGGCAAGGATTTCGTCGTGGGTCGCACCGGCCGCCAGAAGGTCGAGGACGTCCTTCACACGAATGCGGAGGCCACGGATGCAGGGGCGTCCTCCGCATACGGCGGGATCGACTGTAATGCGATCGAGTGCGCTCATCTCAGCTCTAGTGGCCGTCTTTCGCCACCGCCCATTGTACCGTGGGGGAAGGCTGGACTCAGGAGGTTGATCGTCGTGTCTGGCCCCCTTCCCCGTGTGCGAATTTGTGCGAATAAAGTCGTCACTGGCGTTCACTTCAGCACGCTCCTGCCCAACATCCGTCCAGCAGACACGCGTCAGTTCGTATCAGAGTATGATTTCGACCAGCTTGAGGGGCTGGCGGGGGCAACCCCGTGGAGGTTCGAATCCTCTCTTCCGCACCAAACCCTAAATAGCACTGCCGGCGACGAGCGCGTCCGGCCAGGCATCGTCAAGCTGGAACACTCCGTGCTGCTCCTGCCAGGACCATTTGCGCGGTGCGGAACGAAGTCGTCCTCGGAGGCCGTTCGTTGACACTTCCCGACGCGCTTCGCCGGCCGAACTGGCTCTGGCCGGTCCTGGTTGTCGCGCTCTTCTGCCTGCCGCTCTTCAACAATCTCGACGGCCTCGATCTTCAGACCGACGAAGGGACTTACTCCTTCGCCGTCGATCGCATCCTCGAGACCGGCGACTGGCTGGTGCCGAAGAGCAGTCCGTTCGAAGACGCGCCGTTTCTCGAGAAGCCTCCGCTGAAGTTCTGGATTGTCGCCGCCGGAATCAAGTCGGGGCTGCTGCCGCACAATGAATTCGGGCTCAGGTTCTGGGACGCACTGTTCAGCAGCGTCGCCTTCTTCTACGTCTTTCTCATCGGGCGCCGGCTCGCCGGCCCGATTTGCGGCGTGACGGCCGTCTTGATTCTCTTCATCCATACGCCGCTGCTCTTCGAGCACGGGCTGCGCCGCAACCACATGGAGGCCGCGCTGCTGCTCGGCTATTGCGGCGCCGTCTATCACTACCTGGCGTGGGCCGCTGCCGACGAGAGCCGCCGACAGCGTTGGCGGCATGCGATCGCGGTGGCCTTGTACTTCGTCCTCGGGTTCATGGTGAAGTTCGTCGCCGCCCTCTTCCTGCCCATCGTCCTCGCCGCAACGAGTATCCTGCTGCCTGCCTGCCGGACTCGTCTTGTGAGGGACTGGCGCGTGTGGGGTGTTGCCAAACTCGTCGCCCTGGCGCTCATCGCGCCATGGTTCGTGTACGCGTCCTATACCTTCGGCGCCGAGTTCTGGCACGTCATCCTCGGCACGCATGTCTACGAGCGCATGGCGGTCGGACTCGATCCGTCCCACGTGAATTCCGGCGGCTACTACTTCTCGCGTGTGTACGAAGTCTTGACAGACTCCGGTGCGTGGCTGCTCGTCGCCGTGGGGGGAATTGCGCTGCTCGTGGACACGATTCGGCGCCGATCGGTCGAAGGCGTCGCAGTCCTGCTGTGGTTCGCACTACCGTTCGGCGCGATCTCGTTCATGGCGTCCAAGCTGTACTACTACGCCGACCCGTTCCTTCCGCCGGTTGGTCTGGCGGGAGGATTCCTGATGGCGTTTTTCTGGCGCCAGCTCCAGCCCCTCTTCCGTCACCTTGTTGACGAGACAGATCGGCGGATCACGACCTGGGCGCCATCCTTGATGGTGGCCCGACGACAACCGGTCCTGCGATGGCTTCTACTGGGCATTGCAGCAGCGGCTGTTGCGATCATGTTGCGGACCATGACCCATGGTTCCGTGCATGTCGACGTGGCGAATGTGAAGCTATTCAAGAACACAGGCTTCTTCCGGCCGTGGCTTGTGGCAGTCGTCTGCGGGCTTCTCGCGGGGAGCTCCACACAGGTCGGTCGCTTCCTCGGCGTGCCGCTCTTGATGTTGTTGACGCTGCCAGTACACGCGTATCCCGAGACGCTGGCGCGGCTCGCCGTTGTGAAGCATCCCATGCGCACGGCGCGCGAGTGTGTCGAAGGTGTTCGCGCGGAAGGCGCGGGCGGGATGTCGTGGCACGGCTTGTATGTCGCGGGTACCCAAAGCGTGTACGATCATCCGCACATCTATCACTTCCGGCGTCTGCGTCCATGGGAGCGCGACGAGGAGCCCGCGGATGAAACCCTCTACAAGTACCTCTACGAGCCATCGGAGGAGCGTGTGGTCCTCGTCGCTGACTCGGCCTACACGTCGTTCAAGAAGCGATTGCTCGCCGGCGCCATCCCCTCCGCCCGCGACTCACGCATCGAGCCAGGCATGGTGAAGCTGGACGATGTCCTGCTGCTCCTGCCGGGGGCATATGCGTCATGTGAAACAAAGCCTGCGACGGACGAAAAACATTCCCATCCGTAGCCACACCCCCACATTCCCCACATCCCTACATCCCCTATCCTCATCGCTACAGCTTCACATACGCCGGCCTCGACCCCACATCTTCGAACCAGCAGATTCCCTCGTCTACGAGGTCGACCTTCAGCACATACCTGGTGTCGGCTTCAGGGACAGTGACGTCGATATCGATGTCGAGCGCACTGCCAGGGATCACGTCTCTGGTGAGACGGGTCCGGCTGAACTCCATGTCCAGCAGCCTCCGCTCGGCGTTCAGAAGCTGGATGCCAACTCGGACGTTCCCCACTTCCTCGCCCGCGCCGAGCCACGTGGTGTCGCCGAGGTTGCGGACTCCGACCGTTCCGCTGACGCGCGCGCCCTCGCGCAGCAGCCGTGGTGTGATCTCCGCTTTGAGGCTCCTGGGCATCCGCGAATCGAGAGGGCGCTGCCCCTTGCGAAAAACGACAATCGGATGATCGAGCATCGCCTGAACAACGAAGTGAGGGAAGAGTCTCGGTTCGTCTTCCTGGCGGGCGATCCATCGATCCGCGGTGGATGTCATCGCCTGCTGCACGTCTTCTGGCGTCATGGACACGAGCGGGATGTAGTGCGGCACGACCCGGATGCTGTCGAATCCCGCCTCGCGACCGTAGCCAATGACTTCGAAGAGGTGGATCTCGCGTTCCTGCACTCCGTACTCGAGCATCTCGCCCACCGACTTCTCGGATTCGGAGTGCCCTTCACCCGGTTCCGACAGAACGAACTGTCCTCCTGCCGTGAGCACGCGATACGCCTCGCGAAAGACCGCGGGCACGTCCGGCACGTGATGGAGCGCGTCGACAACCACGACCGCATCCATGGATCCGGTGGCCACGGGAAGACGCGTCATGTCTGCGACCGTGAACCTGGGCGTCAGACCCTCACGCGCGAAGCGCCGTTTCCCGACACTGAGGAGCGCCGTTGAAAGGTCGAGGGTGAATGGCCTGTAGCCCAATCTGGCCAGAAGCTCACTCACCCAGCCGGATCCGCCGCCCAGGTCGAGCACACGGCCGTCCTGCGGCACGCGCAGCTGCTCGGCCACGACCAGAAACGAATGCAGGAGGCGGACGTTCTGCGTCCGGTTGATCCGGCTGAACGGCTTCGTGAGGAGATATTCCGTTTCGCCACCGGCGTCGTAGCGCTCGATCTCCGCCTCGGGTCCCGCGTACCTGCTCTTCGACGACCGGTCCGGCCAGGAACGCGGCCCAAGCCTCTGGAGTGGAGCCGGCGGGGGCGGTGTCGTGATTGCCGGCTCGATTGACGGGCCGGCCGTCACTATTGCCGGCTCGATTGACATCACCAATTCGATTGACGAATCCACTATCGACTCGCTGCCAGGCCGAGAGCACTTCGAGATGACAGGACGCCAGCGTCGTCAGAAATTCGAGCGTCCGCGTCGTGTCGCCGATGCGCGCCGGCGCGGGCGAGGCGCCCGCGAGAATGGATGCGCGCGAAGACGTGACGCGGTCTCCGCAACAGACCAGGGCCGCCGCGGCGGCGATGCGTTCTGCCCGGCAGGGAGCCGTAAGCAGCGGCCGCAGCTTTTCGATCATCGACGCCGCGCGACACTCTCCCAGGGCGAGCGCGGCCGCGGTGCGAACGATCCACGATCGGTCAACCAGGGCATCCGAGAGATTGTTGCGGATGTAGCGCCCCCGGTGGCCCGCGCTCGGAAAACGGGTGCGCAAACCCGGAACGCGGCGAGTGATCCAGCGCGCCAGCCGCAGAACGGGAGCTTCCGCTCGGGCGATACGTCCGGCGGCCGACAGACAGAGCGCGCGTGTTTGCCAGTCGCCCCGCTCCGCCATGCGGAGAATGTCGTTCAGTCCACGAGGGCCCAGCTCGGGAAGGCGGAGCAGGGTCTCTACGAGAATCACAGGCACGGCGGGCAGACTAGCATGGAGTTCAGGTCTCCCGTTGTTCCATCCCTGGCGATGCTGTCACCGGCTCTCGTCGAGGGACAAGGGGACGACATGCGCGAAGATCGGATCGTGGCTGGCGATGACACCGGGCCGGGAGCCGAGACGTACATGCTCATCCGCTCCCGCAGTCAGAATCCCGACGGATCCATCTCCCTTGGGTTCTGACATGTCCGTGAACAGGCGACGCGAGAAGCATCGACTCATTACGCACGGCGTCTATCACCGGATTCGCCACCCGATGTACTCGGCGTTGGCGCTCTATGATGGTGCCCACGCGCTCGTCATCCCGAATTGGGTGGCAGGTCCGTCGGAACGTCGTCGCATTAACCGCGACGACCGTGGTAGAACGTTGAACGGTTTTGGAACGCGGTTCTGCAGGTGATGGTCGACCGTTAAGAGCGCAACATGAATCGAGATGCCACCGCCCGCCTCGCTTCCTCGCTCGCACACCGCACGGGCATTACGAACGCGGGGCTATCGAGCGAGATCTTGCAGACGGCGGCTTCATGGCCTCACCGAACCTCGTCACGGTATCAGCACGCAGTCGGGCGCAATCTGCTCGGGTCCCAGCGATTGCGTACTGCCACGGCACACCATTGCGGAGCGAGATCGAGGCGCGCGACCCCTCACGGCTCAGCGACGCCACCGACGTCGCGACGGAGGCGATCGCCCGGCGGTTCGGGCGAGGGGCGGGTGGATGGCAAGATCCAGGCGCACATTGTCACCATCGAAGTGAGACGATGGAAACAGCCCCCCCCCTCACGACAGCCGCTCAAAGGGTAGCGATCCCCGCCGCTCAGAACCGGATGCGGGCGCCCAACAGAAGCGGGAACGACCAGCGCGCACTCTCGTTATTAACATCGCGCAGGCCTTCTTCGACCAGCCAGTTCACATCCGACAGCCCGCCCATGTACCGGAGCTGCGTTTCGGCCGTCACCTCGAAGGGACCCACGCCGATGAGAAAGCCCGCGGTCGGCCCCCCACTGAAGTTCCAGGAACTTTCGAAGAACTTGCCGTCCTCCGCGGCCAGGCCGGGCGTCACCGAGAGCGGCACGCCGACGAACGTCCCCCGGATGTCCGAATGTCGGTTGAGGCCCACCAGGTAGCCCAGGAACGGCGTGAAGCGGGTGCGGGCGAAGTACCACCGCTGACCGCCTTCCAAGCCCCAATACTGGTACTCGGTGAAGTTGACATTCAGCGGGACCAGCGGGGTCGTGCCCACCGTGCCGATCGGGGTCGCGGTCTCGCTCGCTTCGCTGCTGGACCACACGAAGTTGAAGACGGCCTCCGTGCGCGGGCTGGTGCGATAGCCAACGCCGATCTTGAACATCCCCATCGCGCCGTAGACGTCGTCGTAGGTCGTCTCGCCCAGATTGATGGGCGCCCCCCCGGTCGTCCGCCCCGTGGCGCTCTTGATCATCTTGCCGCTGAACTGGTTGTCCCACCCCGCCTGGACCGAGAGGGTGAGGCGGTTCCGCAACGTGTCGGCGGGTGGTGCCGCGGCCTGTTGTACCGCGACGGTGATCGCCTCGGTCCTGGTCACGTCGACGCGATCACCCACCTTGAGCGTCTCGAGGACCTTGGGGTCGGGGGCGTCCAGCAATCGGCGTGAGTAGGAGACCTTGTTGGGTCCCACGAAGGTCACGACCCTGTCGGCCGGGGACCAGCCGGTGATGGTCACGGTCGTGACCCGCTGCTTGGTTTTCGTGGCACCCGGCAGCGCCCCAGGCGTGGGCGTCGTGACCGGGTCCAGGGTCCGGTCGACCGCGGGCTCCCCGGCGGGCTTCAACCGCACGCTGATGCGATCGGAGTAGGTCGCCGTGACACGGTCGCCCACCTTCACCTGCTCGAACCGAGGGGCATTCGCCGGCACATCCAGGGTCACCACGTTGCCCTCTTCCCCTCGAAGCGTCACCGTGCGGGCCTTGTGGTCGACGGCCTGCACGCTACCCTGGATCCTGATCTCTTGCGTCGTGTCGTTGACCACCTGGCTTTCCGCCTCTCGGGGCTCTGCCGTCGAGATGGTCGGCGCTGACATCAGTATTCCCACACTCATGACGTATGCAAGAAGTCGCTTTGCCATCATTCACCTGTTGCGGCGCGGAATGCCTGTGACCCCGGGGCGCCGTAGGTCCGGTGTCACCGAATCAGTCTCTGGGGATCGCAGCCGAACTGATCGCTCGGCGCTCTCGCTCCTGCTGTTGTGCACAACGCCTGCCGCGCGGGAGGATGCCAGCCACGGTCCTTTAAAGTCAGTGTGTGTCAGTTACCTGTATTAGGAAGTGACGAGTCATCCTGATTTCGCGCCTCCGAAATCGCATGGCCAGGCCCGACATTCCGTGTGCTTCTTTGGGAGTATTCGGTCGCTGTCAGTGCTTAGAGGGACGAGTGGGACAGTTGACACCAGCTCAAGAGCGGTCATGGAACCACCGCAGGTCTCCGCCCCAGTCGGACGATAGGAAAGTGGCTTCAGTACCGACGGCCGCTTGATCCCCAGCTTCTGCATTTTCGACTGCAGCGTCGTCCGTTTCAGGCCGAGCCTTGCGGCAGCGCCGTTGGGACCGGCCACCACCCCCTTCGATTCGGTGAGCGCCTTGAGGATCATGTCGCGCTCGCCGAGGCGATATCGGGCTTCCGACCGCCCTGAGCGTTCGCTCCGGGCGCCCATCTGAATCGCCGCAGGGGGAACCTGCAGTGCCGATCCCGTCGACAGGATGACCGCCCGCTCGATCACGTTCTGCAGCTCGCGAATGTTGCCGGGCCAATGCCACTCCTGCAACGCGGCCATCGTGGACTGCGGGATCGTCGTGATGTTGCGGCCCACGGCGCGAGAGAATTTCTGAGTGAAGTGGCGGACCAGCGCGGGGATGTCATCCCGCCGATCCCGCAGCGCCGGGGCGTGAATAGGAAAGACGCTCAGCCGATAGTAGAGGTCGCTTCGAAAGGTGGAGTTCGCCACCATCTGCTCGAGGTTCCGGTTCGTGGCCGCGATGAGCCTGACGTCGATTCGCTGGGTGCGGGCGCTGCCCAGACGCTCGAACTCGCGTTCCTGCAGCACGCGCAGCAGCTTCGGCTGCACTTCGAGAGGGATATCACCCACCTCGTCGAGAAACAGGGTGCCCTGGTGTGCGAGTTCGAGTCGCCCGGCTTTGGGGTGACCGGCACCCGTGAACGCGCCTTTTTCGTGACCGAACAGTTCGCTTTCCACCAGGCCGACCGGCAGCGCCGCTCCGTTGAAGCGGATGAACGAACCCGTGCGCCGTCGGCTCAGATCGTGAAGCGCCCTCGCCAGGAGTTCCTTCCCGGTCCCCGTTTCCCCGAGCAGCAAAACCGTGGCGTCCGTCGGCGCGACAGCCTGGATCTGCTGAAGAATCAGCTTCAATGCGGGGCTCTCGCCGACGATCTCTTTGAAGTCGTGCTGCGAGGTGACCTCCTCTTCGAGATACAGCTTTTCTTCCGTCAAGCGGTTCTTCAGGTCGGAGATCTCCCGGAAGGCCAGCGTATTCTCGACGGCGATCGCGACTTGCCCGGCGATGTCGCTCAACAGATCGGTTTCCGCCTGCGAAAATGCGTCCGCGCGGCGGCTGGCGATGTTCAGCGCGCCAAGCGTGCGCGCGCCGTGTCGACAGCGGCACACAACAGACGGCCTGCAGCCCGGCGCTGCGTATCGTTGGAAACCCCGCGACATCGAACTGGTCGAGCTCCGGCCCCCTGAAGACGCGTGGGGCGCTTCCCGGGAACGCCAGGGCGACGGGCGACCGATCCAGACTTGTCACCACATGAGGCTGCAGGATGCCCCGTTCGTCGTAGTAGGTCGCGGCTTCGAGACGCAGCTCGCGGGTGCCATCGCGAAACACGACGAGGCTCGCATAGTCGTAGTTGAGCGTGCGTCGAACCGTGTCGAGCACGGACGACCACAGCGAGTTCGCGTCCAGTTCCGACACCAGGGCATTGTTGACGTCGAGCAGCAGCTTGAAGCGGTCGCGCTCGTCACTGGCCTCGCGTCGGTATCGTTCCAGGCGATCGAAGTAGGTGGCATTCTCGATCGACAGCGCCAGCTGCCGGGCGAGCTCCCACAGCAGCATGATCTCGGACAGCGGGAACGCATCCGGGTTGGGACTGCCGACGTTCAGAACCCCGTAGGTGCCGCGTCGCGTCTTCAACGGCAGGCACAGTCCCGCTTGCACACCTCGACTGACCAACGCTCCGGTGACTTTCGTGTGAAGCCGGTCGAACGCCTCCTTGCGGATCTCAATCACGTCGCCGCTCTCGAACGCCAGCCAGGGCGGCTCGTCTCGATTGAGCAGCTCCCCTTCAGGGATGACGCCGGCCACGTCGGGCTGCTGCGCCACCGCCCATCGGCGGAGGCCTTGCGCGGCCTCGTCCCACAGCGACACGCTCGCGTAGCGATGAGGAATCGTTTCCCCGAGCAGCCGCGAGATGGTCCGCAACAGATCGGGAAGGTGTCGCTCGGCGGTGATGGCATTGGTGAGCCGAAGAAGAAGCTGCTCGGGGTCACCGCCGCTCGGGATCAGGGCGGAGGCACGTCGATCCGGCGAGGTGAGGCGGTCGACCGCGAGCGCCACGGTCGTGCCGATGCGACTCAGGACAGCCAGAAGATCGGCGGAATAGTCCTCGACATCGCGGCTGGCGATCCCCAGCACGCCCCAATGGGTTTCGGTTGTCGATGCCGGCACCTCACACATCACGTGGAAACCGAGCCGCTGCGAGAGCACCGCCAGCGGCGACGCCGGCCCACCGCTCAGCCGCGTGACGACCGGCTGTTGCGTCAGAACCGCTCGGCCACCAGGACCGAAGTCGACCGGCAGTTCCTTTGTGGGAAAGCCGACGATCGAGGAGGGCTCGAACATGCACTGCCGGAGCATTTGATCGGGTGCGTCGTACTGCCAGATGGTGACGGCATCGAACGGAACGAGCTCGCGCACATGTCTTGAAAAGAGCTCGAAGAATTCCGACTGCGTCCGGGACAGGGGCATCGCTTCGGCTCGCTCGAGCAGTGTGTGATACGCGGCGAGCCGTCGTTCGGCGGCGGTCGGCTCTTGCGGAGTCATTCTCTGACCAGCGCCTGCGTGCGGGTCACGTGGCGAGAAGCGATCGGGACTTCCCGTCCGCTCCGATTGTCTGGGAGGATGAAGAATAGCGCGCGCACCCGAGGTCCGGCAAATCACCGGGGAATCGAGCGTCGGCTCGTACGAGTGACCCGCCGTTCTCACATGGGTTGGCGCAGGCGTTCGTTCTTTCGGGGGGAACGGCGGAGGCCATGTTGAATCCATAGGCGCCAGACCACCCAGAGCGCCTCGCGCACGATCTTGCCTGACATCTTGGAAGTACCCTGGAAACGGTCCGTGAAAACAATCGGCACCTCGGCGATCTTCATTCCCTGCCGCCAGATTTTGTGCGTCAACTCGATTTGGAAACTGTAGCCGTTGGAACGCACGGCGTGCAAATCGATCGATTGCAGCGCGCGTCTCCGAAAGCATTTGTAGCCGCCGGTCGGGTCGCTGAAGGGCATGCCGGTGATCACTTTCACGTACTTCGCGGCTCCTTTGCTCAGCATGAGCCGGCTCAACGGCCAGTTGATGACGCGAATGCCGTTGCAATAGCGGGACCCCAGCACCAGATCGGCATCTTTCGCCGCTTCCAGAAGGCGCGGAACATCGTCTGGATCATGTGAAAAATCGCCGTCCATCTCCAGGACGAATTCGTAGTCCCGCTCCAGAGCCCACGTGAATCCGGCGCAATACGCGCGGCCCAGCCCGTTCTTTTCGGAGCGATGAAGGACGTGAATCCGCGAATTCCTGGCCACCAGCTCGTCGGCCAGTTGGCCGGTGCCATCGGGCGAATTGTCGTCCACCACGAGGAGATCGACCATGACCGGCAATTTGAGCAAGCGTTCCGCGAGCTGCGGAAGGTTCTCGCGTTCGTTGTACGTTGGAACGATGACCAGGGTCCTGTTCATGCCGGCGATGTTCCGCGGAGCATGAGGCAAGCGTCGCTCAGAACCGGTAGCGCGCGCCCAACAGAAACGGGAACGACCAGCGCGAACTCTCGCCGTTAATATCGCGCAGGCCTTCTTCGACCAGCCAGTCCACGTCCGACAGCCCGCCCATGAAACGGAGCTGCGTCTCGGCCATCACCTCGAAGGGCCCCACGCCGACGAGCACGCCAGCGGTCGGACCCAAGCTGATCGCCCACGACTTTTCGAAGAACTTGCCGTCCTGCGCGGCAAGCCCGGGCGTGAGACTCGGAGGCACGAAGAGGAACGTACCACGGATGTCCTGGTGCCGGTTGGCGCCGACGAGGTAGCCGACGAAAGGCGTGAAGCGGGTGCGTGCGAAGAACCACCGCTGGCCGGCCTCGAGGCCCCAATACTGGTACTCGGTGAAGTTGACGGTGAGCGGGATCGCTGGGTTCCCTACCGTGCCGATCCGGACCCCTCCCTCGTTCGCATCACTGCTGGACCACACGAAGTTGAAGACGGCCTCGGTGCGCGGGCTGGTCCGATAGCCGACGCCGACCTTGAACATCCCGATCCCACCGTACACCTCGTCGTAGGTCGTCTCGTCGAGGTCGATGGGCGCCCCCCCCGTCGTCCGACCAATGGATTGCTGGATCATCTTGCCGCTGAACTGGTTGTCCCACCCGAATAGGGCCGAGACCGTGAGACGGTGCCGGACGTCTTCGAGCTCGGCGTAAACGCGTGCGAGTGTGTTGTTCGTGGTCGACTGGACGGACACCGTCACCGCCTCAGTCCTGGTGACGTCTACGCGATCACCCTCCTTGAGACCCTCGACAATCTTGGGGTCGGTGCTGTCCAGCAGTCGCCGCGAGTAGGCCGTCCCGTCCGGTCCGGTGAAGGTCACGACTTTGTTGACAGGGTCCCAACCGGTGATGGTCACGGTCGCCACCCGCTGCTTGGTTCTCGTCGCACCAGGCAGCGTCCCTGGTGTCGCTGTAATCGTCGGCTCCTCCGTGCGGTCGACCGCCGGCTCGCCCTCGGGCTTCAACCGCAGGCTGACGCGATCGTAGTAGGTAGCCTTGACGGTGTCGCCAACCTTGACCTGTTCGAAACGCGTCGCATTGGCGGGCACGTCCAGGGTCACCAGACTGCCCTGCTGCCTTCGAATCGTCACCGTGCGGCGCGTGTGGTCAATGGCCTCAACAGTACCCTGGACCGTAATCTGGCTCTCCGCCTCTCGGGTCTGCGCCATCGAGATGGCCGGCGCTGACATCAGCATTCCCACGCACACCGCATTTGCAAGAAGTCGTTTCACCACCGCAATTGACCTTTCCCGGCGCCGGCAGGTTCGTGACACCGGGGCGCCGTAAGCCGGTTGTCGCGGGGTAAATGCAGGGCCACCTCCGGCAAAGTGCGCCGCTCGCCTCGATCGCATGTGCGCTGAGGATACAGCACAAAGGGTACCGTCGCGGAGTCCGACGCTCTGCACGGCTCCACCGAGAACGATTCGACACCGGCACACTTCCATCGGACCACTCGGCCGCCGCTCAAGCAAGGGTAGTACGCGGCCTGATATGTGAGTGTGGCTTGTGTTTCCGTGTGTCTGCAGGGCTTGGTCGCGGCAAATTGAAAGTGGTCGAATCGGCTCCGAGATGTTGGAGGCCGAACGGTGCTTCGGACGGCGATGAGCGCTTTTACATCGGCAAACCCTCTCAACCCGCAGGATCCAGCGAGACGGCCGTACTGCATCGGCTCAAAGACTGCGTGGCGACGCCGCAGCCCCACGATGCTACAGGCCATGGTGGCACAGCAGGTCATCGATGTGTGCACTGTAGCTCAGGGCGTGCGTCGCCGCGACACTTACGGCCGTTGGTCTGCGCATCGGCGCGCTCTCGGCGTTCGATCCCGACGCGCTCAGATTGTCGGTCACGGTGAGAGCTCAGTGGCAGTCACGGCCTGCGCCACGGTCGGGGCCAGGGCGACGAGGACAGCGATGCCCGCGAGCGGATCACACGATACCACCCTCGTATCGGTGAGGTGCGGTATCGCCTTGGCACGTCGGGCTTTCGGACCCGCGAGATCACGCTGGTCACCACGCTGCTCGACGCGGACACCTCTGGCGTCAGTGACCTTGCCGAGCTCTATCGCCAGCGCTGACAGGTGGAGACCGCGCTCTCGCACCTCAAGACCGCCATCCAGATGGATGTGCTACATTGTAAAACCGTGTCAGAAGTGCTGAAAAAATTGGCGGTGTTTGCCATTGTCCACAACTTGGTGCGCCTGGTCATGTCGCAATCAGCGATACCTCAACACCTCAGCATAGAGCGGATCAGCTTCATAGATGCCCTGCGGTTTGCACAGATATTTTGACAACCTCGTGCGAACCATATATCCCTCAACCGGGAGCGATCCCAACGCATCCCAGCGCAAAGCCCTGGTGCTGCTGGCGGTTTTTATTGCGCTGTGTGCGGGCTACGCGAATCTGTCGTTTTTCGTACACGACCGCGCAGACTTCCGTTTCCTTCCCCCGTTCGAGGCCGGCTACGATGGCAACGACAACTTCCACCTGGGCGCCGAATATTTCAACATTGCCCGCGCCCTGGTGGACGGGCGCGGCTTTTCGGACCCTTTTGCAGCCGGCACGGGTCCCACCGCGTGGATGCCACCGGTGTATCCGGTGCTGATTGCCGCGCTGCTGTGGTCACTGGGAAAAGTGCGCCGGGTGGCGGAGGTGATTGTGCTGCTGCAGTGCATGGTGTGGTGGCTCGGCGCCTACGTCGTGACGCGCATCAGCCGCGTGGTGCCAACCAGCGTGCCGGCATGGCTGCCGCTGCTGTTCTACGGCGCATGGCTCACGGCCTATTTCGAGTGGTTCTTCCAGATGACGCACGACACGTGGGTCATCATGCTGTTTGTGGAACTGATGGCGTTGGGACTGCTCCGGCTGCTGGAGCGTGCGTTGTCGACGGCGGGTGCCGTGTCATGGGGTGTGTTCGGGGGCCTGATGGCACTGACCAATCCCATGGCCGGGGTGGCCTGGGGTGCCCTGTGCGTGTGGCTGCTGGTGCGACGGGTCCAGCCGGCGTGGGCGATGGTTGTCTCGCTGCTGATAGGCGCCACGGTGGTGAATGGGTGGACGGCGCGGAATGTGGCGGTGTTCCATCGTCTGGTGCTGGTGAAGAGCAATCTTGCGTATGACTTCTACGAAGGGAACTTCGGCCGCCGCCATGACGGCGTGTATGACGAAGGCTCTTTTGGCGGCCACCCGGTGTGGACCACCGTGGCTGATTCCAACGCGCCTTACCGGGTGCTCGGCGAAATGGGATTCATGGACTCCTACCGGGAGAAGATTCGTGCCGCGCTAGTCGACCGCCCGGCCGAGGTTCTGGTGCGCTCGTCCCGTCGTCTGCTCGCCGCCACGCTCATCTACCGCCCTTACCGGCCTGCGCACGAAGGCGCGCATCCGGTGTTTGCCTCCCTGGTTCATCCGCTACCTGCGTTGGGAGCCGTGCTGCTATTGTCGCTTCGTCGTCGCGAGCATCCGCTGCTTCAGGACGCCATCCTACTGGCAATCGCCGTCTACCTCACGCCGTACATCCTGGTTGCGTTCTACGCGCGTTATCTGCTCCCGCTGACACCCCTGTTGGTGCCCGTATGGACGTGGGGCGCAGACGCGCTCTGGGCCAAGCTTCGGCGTCGGGTGACTAGGCTCTAGGCTCCAGGGGTGGGCTTTGTGCTGGCGTGCCTGTAATATCGTTGTGGTGTGCTCGTCCGGTGCCGCCAGATCCGCCCATGCAGACGACCAGCACGATCCGCCAGGAAGATTTCATCAGCAGCGTGGCCGATGCGCTGCAATACATCTCCTACTACCATCCGGTCGACTACATCACCGCCCTCGGCGAGGCGTACCGCCGGGAAACGTCGCCAGCGGCTCGCGATGCTATTGCGCAGATCCTGTCGAACTCCAGGATGTGCGCGGAAGGGCATCGGCCCATCTGCCAGGACACTGGCATGGTCGTGGTGTTCCTCAAGATTGGAATGAACGTGCGGTGGGAGGCCGAGTTGAGCGTCGAGGACATGGTGAACGAGGGCGTGCGTCGCGCGTACTGTCATCCCGACAACGTGCTCCGGGCGTCGATCGTGGCCGATCCCGCAGGCTCCCGAAAGAACACGCGCGACAACACGCCGGCGGTCATTCACACGCAGATCGTGCCTGGGCAGACGGTCGAGGTGACGCTGGCGGCAAAGGGCGGCGGCTCGGAGAACAAAGCCAGATTTGCCGTGCTGAATCCCTCGGACAGCGTCGCCGAGTGGGTACTGAAAACGGTGCCGACGATGGGCGCGGGCTGGTGCCCGCCGGGCATGCTCGGGATCGGCATCGGCGGAAGCGCAGAAAAAGCCATGCTGCTGGCCAAGGAAGCGCTGATGGATCCGATCGATATGCACGAGCTCAAGAGCCGCGGACCGAAGACCAGGCTCGAGGAGCTGCGCATCGAGATCTTCGACGGCGTGAACGCGCTCGGCATCGGAGCGCAGGGTCTGGGCGGGCTGGCGACAGTGCTCGATGTGAAGATCCTCGACTATCCGACGCACGCGGCATCGCTGCCCGTGGCTGTCATCCCCAACTGCGCGGCGACACGCCACGCGCACTTCGTCATGGACGGTACCGGGCCGGTGGAGCTGCCGGTTCCACGTCCGGCCGACTGGCCCCAGGTGCATTGGTCTCCCGCGCCAGAAGCGCGGCGTGTCAACCTCGACACGGTGACGCGTGAAGAGATCCGCACCTGGAAACTTGGCGAACGCCTGCTGCTGTCCGGAAGAATGCTCACGGGCCGGGACGCCGCTCACAAGCGTATCGCCGATCTGTTTTCCCGAGGGGAAGGACTGCCGGTGGGCGTCGATTTCACCAATCGCTTCATCTACTACGTGGGCCCGGTCGACCCGGTGCGGGACGAGGTCATTGGACCGGCGGGCCCGACGACCGCGACCCGCATGGACATGTTCACCGAGATGATGCTCGACAAAACGGGCCTGATCGGGATGATCGGCAAGGCGGAACGCGGACCGGCCGGAATCGCTGCCATCCAGCGCCACAAGGCTGTCTATCTCATCGCTGTCGGAGGGGCAGCGTATCTCGTCTCCAAAGCTATCCGCTCGTCTCGACTCGTCGCATTCCCGGATCTGGGCATGGAGGCGATTTGCGAGCTCGAGGTGGAGAACATGCCGGTCACCGTTGCCGTCGACACAGAGGGCCACTCTGTCCACAGCGCTGGGCCGGCCGAGTGGCGTCAACGGATCGCCGATCTCAAACTCGTCACAGGCTGACACTCGATGGCGCGGATCGCTCGTTCGTATTTGTTCGTCCCAGGCAACAGACCCGATCGGTTCGATAAAGCCTGCGCATCAGGCGCGCACGCGGTCGTCGCAGACCTCGAGGATGCCGTTGGCGTCGAGGAAAAAGCGTTCGCCCGGGAGGCTGTGGCCGCGTGGCTCGGTCCCGCACGGTCCGTCGTGCTGCGGGTCAATGCGCCGGAAACCGAGGCGTTCCGCGACGACCTGGCCATCGCCACGATGCCCGGCGTCGGCGCCGTCATGCTGCCGAAAACCGAGTCTCCCGATCAGGTGCGGCTCCTGAGGGACCACCTGGCCGACGACGTGCCGGTCCTCCCGCTGATCGAATCGGCGAGAGGCTTCGAGAAGTCTGCCGAGATCGCCAAGGTTGAGGGCGTGCAGCGGCTCGCGTTCGGCTCACTGGATCTCCAGGCAGATCTCGGCCTTGGCGGAGACGACGAGGAGACGCTGTACTTTCGCTCCCACCTCGTGCTCGTGTCACGCCTGGCCGGCATTCAGCCGCCAGTGGACGGCGTCTGGACCGACATCAACGCGGTCGACGGGCTTCGCGCGCACACGCTCAGGGGCCGGCGTCTCGGATTCGGTGGAAAGCTGTGCATTCACCCGTCGCAGATTGCCCACGTACACGCGTGCTTCCGACCGAGCGAGGACGAGGTCACCTGGGCGAAACGCGTACTCGAGGCCGCCAGTCTCTCCAAAGGATCTGTCGTCAAGGTTGACGGACGAATGGTCGACGTCCCGGTCATCCGCAAAGCCGTGCACATTCTCGATGACGCCTAAGTTCGAGCTTGTCAGATCCTCTGATCTCGGTCCACCTGGTGCGCCGCGAACCGGCCGATGTTCACCGGCGATCTGACAAGATCGAACCACTCTGGTCGCCCCTTGGTGCTCGCTACCACAGTCCCAGCGCTCTCCACCACGCCGCGCCGATAACCAGCCAGATCGAAATATTGACGACGCTCAGGACGGCGCCCACTCTCCACCAGGTCGCGAGCGGAACATGCCCGCTGCCGAAGAAGATCGGCGCCGGCGCCGTGCCGTAGTGCGTGAGGCTCGCGAAGAGATTGCTGAAATAGGCAAGAACGAGCGCCGCCAGAAGAGGCGGCGCGCCAAGACTCAACGCGACCGCGAGAAAGGGCGCATACATCGCGCTCACGTGGGCGGTGTTGCTCGCGAAAAAATAGTGGCTGTAGAAGTAGACCAGACTGAGGCCGAGAAGACCGGACACCCAGCCGACCCCGTCGAACACGCCCCGCACCCGTTCGGTGAACCACTGCATCAACCCGAACTGTCCAAGGTATGTGGCCATCGTCACCAGCACGGCAAACCAGATGAACGTGTTCCACGCCTCGCGCTCGCGCGTGACGTCGTCCCACTCGAGGACACCGGTGAGCAGCAGGCCGGACACCGCCATCAGCGCAGCGGCCGTGACGTCGAGGCCAATGGCTGGTCCCAGGATCCAGGCAACGAGGAGGAGGAGAGAAACCGCTCCCATCAATCGCTCGTTCTGCGTAACGGGCCCGAGCTCCGCGAGCGCGAGTTTCGCGGCGCCGGGCGCATCGGGAGTCTGGACGACGCCTGGCGGGGAAAGCTGGTAGATCGCGAGGGGGACGAGGATGAGGCTGGTGATGCCGGGAACAACCGCAGCCAACGCCCACATGCTCCAGGTGATCGTGATGCCCTGGCTGGAGGCCAGCTGCACGGAGAGCGGATTGGCCACCATGGCGGTCAGGAACATGGCGCTCGTCACGACCGTTCCGTTGTAGGCGACGAGGGTGAGAAACGTTCGTGTCCGTCCCGTGCGAATCCGGTCGGAACCTGCGTTGGCTTTGACGAGCGCCTGGAGAATCGGAAAGATCACGCCTCCCGCACGTGCGGTGTTGCTGGGAATGACCGGCGCCAGCATGAGATCGACGGCGACGAGGCTGTAGCCAATGCCGAGGGTACTCCGCCCGAAGACCGCCACGAGGCTGTACGCGATTCGCGCTCCGAGCCCGGTCTTGATGAAACCGGCGGCGATGAAGAAAGCCGTCACCACGAGCCACACCGTGCCGTTGCTGAATCCGCTCAGCGCTTCAGCGGTCGTCAGCGTGCGGGTGGCGACGGCCGTCGCGATTCCCACGATGGCCGTCGAGCCCATGGGCAGCGGTTTGGCAACGATGCCGACGACCGTCGCCACGAAGATTGCCAGGAGGCGCCATGCGCGCGGCTCGAGGGCGTCCGGACGCGGGAGCATCCAGATCACCGTGCCAACGCCCACGACCAGAGCCAGCCGACCGGACCATCCTCGCGAAGCCTGCTGGTTCAGCGACGTTTGGCCCGTCACTCAATCAGTCCTCGTACGTCGACGCCTTTGGGGCAGATCGCCTTCAGCCACTCGGCAAAGCGACGATCGGGTGGGACGCCAAGCGCGCGCAGGCGATCGGACCCGCCGATATCTCGCGGGTCGCGAGCGAGCGTGAGCACGCGCGTCACCGCTGCGGCGTGAGGAGACGTATCGGACGTCTGCCCGCAGGCGCAGATTCCGCACATCACACAGGTCATCGCGGGCCACAAGGCGGCGGCGCTCTGCGCCGACAGGACACCGTCGTACTGAGGATTGGGAATCAGCCAGGCGCCCGCGGCGTCGAACTCGTCAAAAAAGGGGTCCATGTCGACGACGAGGTCGCGCAGGACCGCGAATCCCTCCAGCGGTTGAAGGCGGACGGGGACATCAGGACTTCCGGCGGCTTCGCCAATGGACAGCTGGCACAGCAGGCATGGGCGGCCGTTGACGCGGGCCGCACAGGATCCGCAGATGCCGCTCCGGCATGTCCGACGGAATGCCAGGGTCGGATCGATGCTGTCGACGATCGTCAGCAGCGCATCGAGCAGCGTCTGACTGTCTTTCATCTCGACGGTGTACGTCTGCCAGTACGGCTCGCCCCCTTCAGGACCATCCATTCTCTGCACGGCAATCTGTCTGGTCGGCATCGGAGTTCTTCGACTGGGAAGGAGCATGCGATGCTCGGGTTCACGAAACGGCTCAGTACGTCCTCGTCGCGGGGGCGATCCGTCCCAGCCGCAAGGTCCCGTTCCGGAGCTCGGGTCCGCTGGAGCCTCTGACAACGAATGTGTGCGCGAGCCACCGCTCGTCGTCGCGCTGCGGGTAATCGGCCCGATAGTGTGCCCCACGACTCTCGGCTCTCCTGACCGCGGCCCTGGCCACCATCGACGCCACGTCGAGCAGGCATCCGAGCTCGTGGAACTGCATCAATCGATAGTCGAACGCGCCACGCGGCGGAGGTACGCGCAAAGATGCGTGCTGTTGCGCGAGCGTATCGACGTTCGTTGCCGCCTCTTCGAGCTCCTGCCCGGTCCGAAATACTCCGACCTTGTCGGTGAGCGTCTCGGTCAGCGCGCGCCGAAGCTCGGCGACCTGGATGGCTGTCTCACGCAGATCGGCGGAAGAATCCATGCGGGACCGCCACTCGTCATCGAACGCCTGGTACGCGACGGCGGCGTGCGGCCTGGCGCCGCCCGCGCCGACCCATTCCCTGATGCGGCGTCCGGCGCGTCGCCCGAACACGACCGTCTCGAGCAGGGAGTTACCGCCCAGCCGATTGGCGCCGTGCACGCTCACGTTCGCGCATTCCCCGGCCGCGAACAGGCCAGGAACGCCGGTTTCACCCCACGTGTCGGTTCGCACTCCGCCCATGCTGTAGTGCTGGGCGGGCTCGATCGGGATCGGCTGACGCGTGGCATCGATTCCAGCGTAGTTGCGTGCGAGCTCGGAGACCTGGGGAAGACGGCCGGTCACGACGCGCTCGTCGAGATGCGTCAAGTCGAGATGGACGTACCCGTCGCCGATGCCGCGCCCCTGCCGGATCTCCTGGGCAATCGCGCGAGCGACGACGTCCCGCGGCGCCAGCTCCATCGCGCCCGGAGCGTATCGGGCCATGAACCGCTCGCCGAGGGCGTTCTTCAGATGCCCGCCCTCGCCACGGGCGCCCTCCGAGATCAGAATGCTCGTTCCGTGAAGCGCCGTCGGGTGGAACTGCACGAATTCGGGATCGGAGATGATGGCTCCGGCTCGATACGCGATTGCCACGCCGTCCCCGGTCGAGCCAAGCCCGTTTGTCGTCTTCGCGTAGATCCTTCCGTAACCTCCGGTGGCCAGAAGCACGGCGTTCGCGCGCACGAACTCGAGGCGTCCGGCCGGCAGGTTCCAGAACACGGCGCCCGCCACCTGGCTGTCCTCGAGCAGCAGACTGAGGAGATGCCACTCCGATTGGATGGCCACTCGGTGTCGCCGAAGCTGCTCGTAGAGGGTGTGCAGCACGACGTGCCCGGAAAGATCTGCCGCGTGGCACGCGCGGGGACTCGACGATCCGCCGAGCAGCCGCAGGGCAATCGTTCCTCGCTCGGTGCGCGACCACATGACGCCGAGACGATCGAGCTCGTCGATGACCTCTGGCGCCTCGTGGCACATCACGTCAACGGCATCCTGATCGGCGAGGTAGTCGCTCCCCTTGACGGTGTCGGCGACGTGCGCCTCCACCGAGTCCGATGCAGACCGCGCCGCGTTGAAGCCGCCCTGCGCCGCGCCGCTGTGCGACTGCGTTGGGTGGACCTTCGTGGCCACGATCACGTCCGCTCCCTGAAGCTGCAGCGCCGCCATGAGCCCGGCAAGCCCGCCGCCCACGACGATCACGTCGTGCTCGTGCGTCCCGACGCCGCGCTCGCTTGCAGGCATCATTTGGGTCCAGGGCGCAGCATGAATGGGCTCTCGGAGCGCTTGTAGACCATGATGGTGCGCTTGAACTCGATCACCACAGTCCCTTCCTCATTGAATCCCGTAGTCTTGAAGCGGACGATGCCGACGTTGGGGCGCGACGACGACTCCCGCTTCTCGAGCACTTCGCTGCGAGAATAGATCGTGTCCCCCTCGAACACCGGATGAGGGAGCCGCACCTCGTCCCACCCGAGGTTCGCCATCGCGTTCTGTGAGATATCCGAGACCGACTGCCCCGTCACCAGGGCCAGCGTGAACGTCGAATCGACGAGCGGCCGTTTGAATTCGGTTCTTGCGGCATAGGCCCGATCGAAATGAATGGGATTGGTGTTCTGCGTGAGCAGCGTGAACCAGATGTTGTCGGCGGCGATGACGGTCCGCCCCAGACTGTGCGCGTAGACGTCGCCCACCTCGAAATCCTCGTAGAACCTCCCGCGCCATCCTTCCTTCACCGCCACGGACACATCCTCTCTTGACGTCCAGCACGTCAGATGCCGTCAGATCACGCCTGTCTCACGCCACCTGGCGATGACCGACTGGTCGAAACCCAGCTCGTTCAGAATGCGCTCGGTGTGCTCTCCCACCGACGGAATGGGACCCATGCACGGGTCGACGCCTTCGACATCGACAGGGGGAACGAGCGCCGACAGCGGGCCGACCGGCGAGTCGATGGTCCGCCATCTGTGCCTGGCCGCCAACTGGGGATGCTCGACGAACTCCCGCATCGTGTTCATCCTCGCATTCGCAATCTGTGCTGCCTCGAGCCGCCCGATGACCTCGTCGACGCCAAGATGGCCGAAGACGTCGTCGACGATGGCATGGAGCGCCGGCCGATTCGCGACGCGACTCGTGTTCGAGACGAAGCGGGCATCGGCGAGCAGGGCTGGGCGCTGCAGGACGAGGCGGCAGAACCGGTCCCATTCGCGCTCGTTCTGAATGCCCAGATAGACCACGTTGCCGTCGCCGCTTCTGAACGGCCCGTAAGGCGCGATGGACGCATGGTTCGCCCCGGCGCGTACGGGGGCCTCGCCGCCGTAGCTGTAGTAGGCCGGATATCCCATCCACTCACCCAGCGCATCGAAAAGGGACACGTCGACGGCCGTCCCTTGCCCGGTTCGCTGCCGGGAGAGAAGCGCTGTCAGGATGCCGGCATAGGCATACATGCCGGCGGCGATGTCCGCGACCGAAATCCCGACCTTGCAGGGCGTCTCCTCTGTGCCCGTGATGGACAGCAGCCCTGTTTCGCTCTGAATGAGCAGGTCGTACGCTTTCTTGTCCCGATACGGGCCCGAGGCGCCGTATCCCGAGATATTGCACACGACGAGCGCCGGATAGTCCCCACGCAGTCGTTCCGTTCCAAGCGAGAGGCGCTCAGCCGCGCCAGGCGCAAGGTTCTGGATGAAGATGTCCGCGCGGGACAACAGCGCGAGAAGAATACGCCTCGCGTCCTCCGCCTTGAGGTTCAGCGTCAGCGATTCTTTCGAGCGGTTCAGCCAAACGAAGTGGCTGGCGAGGCCATTGACGGTCGTGTCGTAGGACCGCGCGAAATCGCCTGTGCCAGGCCGCTCGATCTTGATCACCCGCGCGCCGAGATCGGCCAGGTGGCGCGTCGCGAGGGGCGCTGCGACAGCCTGCTCCAGGGCGACGATGGTCAGTCCTTCGAGGGGTCGCATCAGTATGACCGCGGCAGCCCGAGCACGTGCTCGGCCACGTAGCTCAGGATGAGATTCGTCGAGACTGGCGCGACCTGGTACAGCCGTGTTTCCCGGAACTTTCTCTCGACGTCGTACTCCTCGGCGAAGCCAAAGCCTCCGAACGTCTGGAGTGCGACATTCGCCGCTTCCCAGGACGCGTCCGCCGCGAGGTACTTCGCCATGTTGGCCTCGGCGCCGCATGGCTCATGGCGATCGAACAGTTCCGCGGCCCGCTGGCGCATGAGGTCCGCCGCTTCGATCCTGATGTGCGCCGCCGCCATGGGAAACTGCACGCCCTGATTCTGGCCGATGGGCCGCCCGAACACGACGCGCTCTTTCGCGTAGCGCCGGCTGCGCTCGATGAACCATCGTCCGTCGCCGACGCACTCGGCGGCGATGAGGATGCGTTCGGCATTGAGTCCGTCGAGCAGGTACTTGAAGCCTTCGCCTTCCCGTCCGACGAGATTCTCCGAAGGTACCTCGAGGTTCTCGATGAAGAGCTCGGTGGTGGCGTGATTCATCATCGTCCGAATCGGACGGATCGTGATGCCGTGCCCGACGGCCCGTCGCATGTCCACCAGCAGGATGGAAAGCCCCTCGCCGCGCTTCCTGACCTCCTCGAGGGGTGTGGTCCGGACGAGCAGCAGGAGAAGGTCGGAATGTTCCGCCCGCGAAATGAAGACCTTCTGCCCGTTGACGATGTAGCGGTCGCCCTGGCGAACGGCTCTCGTCTTCACGCGCGTGGTATCCGAGCCGGTCGTCGGCTCTGTGACGCCGAACGCCTGCAGGCGGAGGTCGCCGTTCGCGATCGAAGGAAGATACGTCTGCCGCTGCTCCTCCGATCCATGGCGCAGCAGCGTCCCCATCACGTACATCTGCGCATGGCAGGCCGCGGCATTGCCGCCGGACCGGTTGATCTCTTCGAGGATGATCGCGGCCTCGGTGACGCCAAGGCCCGAACCTCCGTACTGCTCGGGAATGAGCGAAGCAAGGTATCCGGCGCGAGTCAGCGTCCTGACGAACTCTTCGGGATACTCGCGGTTCGCGTCGAGCGATCGCCAGTACGCGTCCGGAAAGCCCGCGCACAGCTCGCGCACGTTCCGGCGCAGACTCTCGTGGATGCTCAGATGGTCCTTGGCTTCGGGCAACCCGCGCTCCTACCTCCTGAGACCTGGGCTTCCTCCGCCGAGTCCGGTCGTAACCGCGACGTACTGTTTGCCGCCCGCCGCTGAGAACGCGTCTTTCATGTGGGCCGTGATTCTACATCGGTGGCCGCGTCGCTACCACCGACTGCAGACGCCCCGGTCGTAAAGCTTTTCCGCCTGGCCAAGATCTTCCCCGGCGTCAGCGCCTACGACCTTCATCCTCTGATCGTGAAGGCCAGCTCACGCAGCGTCACGTCGGTCTCCTGAATGCGAAGCAGACCGAACTCGAAGCGCAGGTGCTGGCGGGATTGATCGAGAAGAAAAAAATGAGCGGGTGCTGCAGATACAGTCCCACGTCTATGTCGTGTGCGAATGTGTGCGAATAAAGGCGTCGCTGGCGTTCGCTCAGCGGGTCCGAGCCGCCGAACGATGCCACCCAAATGTTGCTTGTCGTTTCGTACAGGTCGGCAACGAACAGGCCCTTGACCGCCGCCGAGCCTAACCCGGTAGATCCCCAGCTGCGAGCCGCGTCATGAAAATGCGCGATGACGAATGGGGTTCCTCGTGGCTGTCCGGTCTTCGGATCCAGCCGCAGGCCATACAAGCATCGGAAGCCGTCCGTTTCGAGCAGGACATATAGAAGGCTTCCGTCAGGTGACAGGCCAGCGGTCCGTCCCGCGCCAGTAGTTGAGACTATCGAGGTCCATTCGTCCTTCGATGACGCAATGTCCGAATGTACAGGCGCGAGATATACGTGCCCCCTTACGTTAAAGGTCATCCAGCGATCATCCGGCCCGAATTGCAGACGATCCATAGGTTCGGCGCTTTCGAGCAAGATGATGCGTTTTTCAGTCGCCACGTCCATCCGGCTGAGGCGTCGACTGCCCTCTTCAGCGACGATGACAAAGCGTCCGTCACGAGTCCATTGTTCCAGCTGGCAGTTGCTGCAAATCTGACGCGGAGCGCCACGCATCGTCTCCACCACGTAGCCATCGCCACTGCCGCTGCTGCCGCCAGTGTCGATCTTCGTGACGGTGTACGCGGTCCACCGGCCATCGACCATAATAACTGGATTCAGCGGCGTCCGCGGCGTGGCCGCGAGTTGCCATTCGCGCCCGGTCGTCAGGTCGCGCGCCCACACGCCTCCCGAGGCGAACTCGTACTTGGGAAACACCATCAGGCGCCCATCCTCTGACAGGCTGGCGCGACCGGTTTCCGCGGCATCGTCGCGAAGGCGACGCATCGTGCCCGTAACTTTTCCCGCGTTGGCGTCGATCGGCAGCCCAAAGATCTGCTGGGTGACGGTCTGCGCGGCAAACGCGACACGATTTGTGTTCGACACTGACGGCAACACGTCAATCGTCGTTGCATGCGTCAACCGCAAGGGATCACCAGAAGGCTGGCCCGATCGCGCATCCATGGCGATCCGCCAAAGAGCGCGGGTATCGCCGATGTGATCGGCGGCGGAGAACAGCACGCCGTGGTCGTCGCACGCCTGCGGCAGTGGGTACCTGGTTGTCGTCCGGACATCCAGCTGGCGTGCGGCGAGGAGAGGGTAGACTCCGGTCTTGACCGACTTGCCTCCAGTGAGCGGCACCCACCACCAGTCAGCGTCCGCCCCCCGCGCATCACGGCCGAACACCAGCAGGCTTTGACCGTCTGGGGCCCACACCGGATCGCCGGCGCCGTAAACATCCGCCGCCATGCGCATGGGTGTTCCTCCGGTGGCGGTGATGACGTAGACTTCGCGGGTGGAGTCCATCCCACGAGGCGCCAACCACCTGCCGGTCCAAAATGCAATGGTTCGGCCGTCCGGAGAGAAGCGTGGCGCGCGACCATCCGGTGCGATGAGGCGAGCGTTGCCGCCGAGCCCCGGCACTAGATAGATACCGGCCGGACTGCGGTCCGAACGAAAGGCCACGACGCTGCCATCGGGTGATACCGTCGGGTGGCGATCGTCGGCCGGATCGGTCGTGAGCCGAATCGCGGTGCCACCTGACGTCTGCTGGACGTAGACATCGAGGTTGTCGTCGCCGCTGCGATTCGATGCGTAGGCGATGATTCGACCGTCAGCGCTGATGCTCGGTTCAGTCGTGAGACCCGAATCGGACGTGAGGCGCGTCATGGATTCCAGCGCGAGCGCGAACTCCGGAGTGCCCCCCCACCAGGCGCTGCTTGCGACGATCACGGCCGCCGCGGTGAGAACCGCCGCCGTAACGGTCAGAGCTGATCGCGCGCGGAACCGCTTCCGATCCGTCGCGGGAGCCGGAGTCCGCACTGATTCGTCGGCGGCGCTCGCACTCTCGAGATCGAGCACGGCGTCCCCGATGTCGCGCAGCCGACGTCCCACGGGCTTGGTCAGACAGCGTCGAAGGAGCTTGTGGATTGCGGCGTGCGTCGATGAAGGCAGCACCTCCCAGTCCGGCTCGCGCTGGATAACGGCGGCGAGCGTGTCGGTAAGTGTCGCGCTGCCAAAGGCCATCCTTCCGGTTAGCATCTCGTACAATACGCACCCAAATGCCCAGACGTCGGTGCGCTTGTCCACCGTCTGGCCGCGTGCCTGCTCTGGGCTCATGTACGCTGCGGTTCCGAGAACGATCCCCTCGCGCGTGCCGCCGACTGTCATCGTGGGCGACTGCGTCAAGTCGGGCATCGGGACGTCGCCGGTCGCTGCCTTGGCCAGCCCGAAGTCCAGCACCTTCACGTTGCCGTCCGGGGTGATCTTGATGTTCGCCGGTTTGAGATCGCGGTGAATGATCGCTTTCTCGTGCGCGGCGTCGAGCGCCTCGGCAATCTGACGCGCGATGGTCAGCGCCTCTGTCATTGGGAGGGGTCCTCGCGCGATCCGATCGGCCAGCGTCGGTCCTTCGACGAGTTCGAGCACGAGGGCAGGCACACCTTCGCTCTCCTCGAATCCATAGATCGCCGCGATGTGAGGATGGTTCAGTGCAGCGAGCACGCGCGCTTCGCGGTTGAAGCGAGCCAGGCGGTCGGTGTCGGCCGTGAAGACGCGCGGCAGGATCTTGATTGCCACCTCGCGCCTGAGTTTCGTGTCGCGTGCGCGATAGACCTCGCCCATTCCGCCTACGCCAATGCGCTCGTTCACCTGATAGGCGCCGAAACGACGACCCGTCAGCACCGAGGCACCGACGTCACCGACCAACGGCGCCGCCATCGCCACGGCGGGCCCGTCCAGGCAGCCCGCAGCCGATGCGTGTTGCGCGAGCAGCGATTCGACCTCCCGCCGCAACGTCCCGTCGCCGACGCAGGCATCGGCCAGAAATGCGGCGCGCGCTTGTTCATCGCGCGTCAGAGCCGCGTGATAGAGCTCTTCGACCCGCCGCCAACGCTCGGCTGTCATCGTCTTCCGGATTATACGTATCCCGTGCCCGCGGCGGCCGGAGGGGCACGCCAGCGAGCCAGACAGGCCCGCGCTACCTCTCGGGCGAATTCATCGACTGCCGCACATCGATGAGGGCCTGCTGGCTCACGGTCAGGGTCCCTTCCTGCGGGCGGTCCAGATCAGCGATCAGCGCGATGACCGCGGAAAAGGTGACGGCCACGACAAGGATGGCGAGCGACCGGATCGTGCCGACCAGCCCCGCGTGATAGCCCATGGCGGCCAGTGACAGCGTGGCGATCGTCAGCAGGACCACCCAGATGGCGCCAGGGATGCGGTTCCTCAAGCCGGCAGTCACTCGTTTCGCATGGAGGTCAATTACCTCGTTAAGCGACTCGACGAAGAGGCCCACGACAATCGAGTCTCCGTGCTGCAGCCCGATCGTTGTCGCTGCCGACCACAACTGGCCCTGTATGCTGACGGCCCGAGAACAATCGCGGTGTGTATCTCAAGTTTGGTTACGGCTGGTGACGGACCCTTTTTCGTGGCTCCTCTGAAAAAGCTAACGAACAGCTAACGTGGGCGCGCCAGCGAGGACGATGGGGGTGCTAGACTCGTGCCCCGGAGGAAACCGTTTTGTCCGAACAGTCAGTCCAGCCGCCGCCCCATGCCCGACTGGCCCAGATGGCCACTGGGTTCATTCTTTCCCGTCTCGTCTATGTTGCTGCCAGCCTGCGCCTTGCGGATCATCTCGCCCACGGCCCCAAGTCGGCCGGCGAGCTGTCGGGGCCGACGGGATGCGAAGCCCACCCGCTGCATCGATTCATGCGGACACTCACGAACTTCGGCATCCTGACATTGGGCGAGGACGACCGCTTCTCACTCACGCCGCTTGGCGACGCACTCAGAAGCGATGCCCCAGGTTTTGCTCGGTCCACCGTTCTCATGAGTGCGGGACAAATGAGCTGGAAAGCCTGGGAGGAATTTCAATATTCCGTCGAGACTGGCAAACCGGCATTGGACAAGGTCTTTGGCATGCCCGCCTTCGACTATTTGGCGCAACGTCCAGAGGAGGCGCGGCAGTTCAGCGAAACGATGGTCAGCATCCATGGGGCGGAACCGCCAGCCGTGGCAGAGGCATACGACTTCTCGTCGCTGGATGTGATTGTGGACGTAGGCGGCGCCACCGGCAACATGCTGGCTCACATCCTGGCCAGGCACCCTCAGCCGAAGGGCGTGCTCTTCGACCTTCCCCAAGCGATGACGGACGCACCGGCCCTGCTGCGCGCGCGCGGCATCGAGAGCCGCGTAACGCTCCAGGCCGGCAGTTTCTTCGAGAGCGTGCCGGTCGGAGGCGCGGCCTACGTCCTGTCGCACGTCATCCACGACTGGAGCGAAGACCAGTGCCTGACGATTCTTGGCAACTGCCGCAAGGCGATGAAGGCCACGAGCCGGTTGCTCCTCGTTGAACTCGTGTTACGTGAGGGCCATGCCCCGGGTTTCGGCAGCGCGGATATGGTGATGATGGTATTGACCGGCGGCGCAGAACGGACCGCGCGAGAATATGGAACGCTGCTCGCCCGCGCGGGTCTGAGAATGACACGCGTCGTCCCGACTGCCAGCAGCGCGAGCATCGTCGAGGCGGTGCTGGCATAGGCAATAAGCGTGGAAGCCGGTCAGACTACATCAGCCAACCAGAGCGTTCCGGTTGACTGTCCCCCCTTCCACACCAGATCCAGAAGAGGCCCGGTTTCCCGGGCCTCTTCTGTTCTTGGCAGCTACAAAAGGTCACGCGCGTGCGCCCTCAACCGCGTGGGTTCGGCAACGTCCGTTGACCGCCGGCTGTCGGACCTCCCACTTGAAGGGTGTACCCATCAGGATCGCGGAAGTGCGTGCGGTCTCCTTGCAGATCAGGAGTGAGGTTTTGCCTTCGGAGTCTTTCCACCGCGACTTTGGGATCGTAGTCAGCAATCGTGAAGCAGACGTGATCCATTTCAGCCTTGGCCGCTTTGAAGAGGTTGAGGACATGGGGTCCGCAGGCCATCAGACGCAGATCTGACCGATCTCCACTCGGAATCAACGTCATGCCCAGGTGGTGCTCATAGAACCTCTGGGAACGGTCGAGATCAGTCACACGCAGCGCCAGGTGATTGAGCCCGAGCGCTTCAAAAGTGCTCGCAGGCGACTGAGCGGCTGCGCCGCCAGTGGATCCGTGTGCGGCGATGGCGGCTAAGGCCGCGAGACGGCCAACGAGCTGTCGGCGAGATAAGCGGCCCGCTTCGAATTCGTCCAGTACGGCAGCGATCTGTTCCTGCATCTCGTCTCTCCTTCGCTCGGAACCGGCACAAAGCGGAGCGGGCTTTCGGCGCTCTCCCTGCCTACCCCGAGCATGCGTTTCGCCAGCAGCTAGCGTCAGTAGCAACTAACGTCCCTCATTGTCGCCGATCCAGGTACGGTGCAAGACACGCAGGCGATCTTCTACGTCTTGCATACCGACGTGCCGCCGATCGCTGGGAGCTGACGTAGTTCCGTTGCAGTACGGACAGTGGGCCAGTCCGCCGACGCGGCAGACTGCTCACGATCCTCCGTGAACACTGCGGCGTTGCCCGCGATTTGGGCCAGGCGATTTCGCGCTCTGGTCACCAGCGCACGTTTGCCGCCGCCCATCCTCATGCGCGCGCCGCTGCGGGTGCGACGCCAGCGCCCAAGGCTTCAAGGCCGAGAGCTTTCGCGAGCCGTACGGCGAGCTCACGCCGAGCAGGATCTTGGTGGATCTGACAGTAGCGCGCCCACACGAGAAACCGCCCTTCATCGTCCATCGGCAGCGTCGACGCGATCTCATGCGCTTTCGCATCGAACAGCCGCGGGAAGTCAGGAAGACGGCCATCAATGTCCGTGAAGCCATACTCTCGCGCGAGGTCGGCGGCGAAGTGAATGAGCCCCGCCCTCCGGCCGACGTCCGGGTCAGCCGCTAAGGCCACCACTGCGCGGCCGACGAGGTGTGGACTCTCAGACTCCGCGAAGAACGGATCCTTCTCAACCGCGTCGCGCCAGTTGTCCTCGCGGACGCCGAAGTGATCGAGCACCGCTTCCGAACGCAGAAAGCCCGGCGAAAGGCACAGCGCGGTGACGCCAGTCTGAGCCAGCTCCATGGCCATCCCGTACGATAGGCGTGACAAAGATGATTTGACGAGGTCGTAAAGGATGTGCCCGCGGTATCCCGCGAAGTGGCCGTCGATCACTTCGATAATCAGGCCACGGTTGACCTCCACCATCAGAGGCACGATGTGTCGGCTCGTGATCACATGGCTGATGAGCGTTTGGTCGAGGTAGGCACGGATGTTTGCGAGATCAACTTCCCAAAAACGCCGCCCCCAGTCGATCTGAGGATCGGCGCCCCAGATACTGTTGACGAGGACGTCGAGATGTCCCGCGTCACTTCGGACGCGGGCGGCGAGGCTTGCTACTTCCTCCTCGCGCGTATGGTCGACTCGCACCGCGATTGCGCGACCGCCAGCTTGCTCGATCATCTCGACCGTCTGGTCGATGGTCTCAAGGCGATCCATGCCTCTTGGGTGCCCCGCAGCGCTGCGGCCTGTGCAATAGACGACAGCCCCGGCCTCTCCAAGCGCTCTCGCAATCCCGCGTCCGGCACCCCGCGTCGCTCCCGCCACCAGAGCAACCTGGCCGGCAAGATGCCGCCCTTCCATGGTCATATCGGCTCATCGTAAACAACGATCCACGCTCGTGGAGAAGGTCCTCGACGTCTCTTCGAGGACCTTTCCGCTGAGATCATGCAAGGTCGAAGCGATCGAGATTCATCACCTTGCTCCAGGCCGCCACAAAATCACGCACGAACGCCTGCTGCGAGTCGCTGCACGCATAGACTTCCGAGAGGGCTCGGAGCTGGGAGTTCGAACCGAAGACGAGATCGACGACAGTGCCCGTCCACTTGAGCTCGCCTGTCGCCCGGTCGCGCCCCTCCAACACGCCTTCAGATGCGGCGGACTTCTGCCACTTCGTGCGCATGTCGAGCAGGTTCACGAAGACGTCATTGGTCAGCGTCTCGGGGCGCTTGGTGAACACGCCGTGCTTGGACTGGCCGACGTTCGCATTCAGGGCGCGCATGCCGCCGACGAGAACCGTCATCTCAGGGGCGGTCAGCGTCAGCAGCTGCGCCTTGTCCACCAGCAGCTCGGCCGCCGATCCCTCGAGTCCCTTGCGGGCGTAGTTGCGGAACCCGTCCGCAGCCGGCTCCAGCACTGCGAACGAGTCCACATCGGTCCGCTCCTGCGACGCATCCATGCGCCCTGGCGAGAAGGGAACCTTCACGTCGTGGCCGGCCTTCTTCGCAGCTGCCTCGACAGCTGCGCAGCCGCCCAGAACGATCAGGTCAGCAAGCGAAACCTTCTTGCCGCCAGACTGTGCGCTGTTGAAGTCCTTCTGGATCGCTTCGAGCTTCTGCAGGACCTTGGCCAGTTCGGCCGGCTGGTTGACTTCCCAATTCTTCTGGGGCGCCAGGCGAATGCGCGCGCCGTTCGCTCCACCGCGCTTGTCGCTGCCGCGGAACGTGGCAGCAGACGCCCAGGCCGTGGTGACCAGTTGGGAGATGGAAAGGCCAGATGCGAGGATCTTGGCCTTCAGAGCGGCAATGTCCTGCTCGTCGATCAACTTGTGATCCACTGCGGGAACGGGATCCTGCCACAGCAGCTGCTCCTTGGGAACGAGCGGGCCAAGATAACGCGACAGGGGGCCCATATCGCGGTGCGTCAGTTTGAACCACGCCCGGGCGAATGCGTCCGCGAATTGATCCGGATTCTCGTAGAAGCGCCTCGAAATTTTTTCGTAGACAGGGTCGAAGCGCAGGGAAAGGTCTGTGGTCAGCATGGTCGGCGCGTGACGCTTGGACGGGTCGTGGGCATCCGGTACGGTACCGGCGCCCGCGCCACCCTTCGCGATCCACTGATGCGCACCGGCCGGGCTCTTCGTCAGCTCCCATTCGTAGCCGAACAGGTTCGAGAAGAAGTTGCTGCTCCACTTCGTCGGCGTGCTGGTCCAGGTGACTTCCAGGCCACTGCTGATCGTGTCCCCCCCTTTACCGGTACCAAAGCTGCTCTTCCAGCCGAAGCCCTGCTCCTCGATGCCGACCGCTTCCGGCTCGGGCCCCACATGTTTCGCATCGCCGGCGCCGTGGGTTTTGCCGAAGGTGTGGCCGCCAGCGATGAGCGCAACCGTCTCTTCGTCGTTCATCGCCATGCGGGCGAAGGTCTCCCGGATGTCCCGCGCTGCAGCGAGCGGGTCCGGGTTGCCGTTCGGGCCTTCCGGATTGACATAAATCAGACCCATTTGCACGGCAGCGAGCGGATTTTCGAGATCCCGGTCGCCGGAGTAGCGCTTGTCATCCAGCCACTTGTTCTCAGAGCCCCAATAGATGTCTTCTTCCGGTTCCCAGATGTCCGGACGCCCGCCGGCGAAACCGAACGTCTTGAATCCCATCGATTCCAGAGCGACGTTACCAGTGAGGATCATCAGGTCGGCCCATGAGATTTTCCGGCCGTACTTCTGCTTGATCGGCCAGAGCAAGCCGGCGCGCCTTGTCGAGGTTGACGTTGTCCGGCCAGCTGTTCAGGGGAGCAAAGCGCTGGTTGCCGGTCCCTCCGCCGCCGCGACCGTCGCTGATGCGGTACGTGCCGGCGCTGTGCCATGCCATGCGAATGAACAAGGGGCCGTAGTGCCCGAAGTCCGCCGGCCACCAGTCCTGCGAATCCGTCATCAGGGCATGGAGGTCCTTGACGACGGCATCAAGGTCGAGGCTCTTGAACTCCTTCGCGTAGTCGAACTGCCTGCCCATGGGATCGGACAGGGGCGAGTGCTGGTGAAGAATCCTCAGGTTCAACTGATTCGGCCACCAGTCTGCGTTCGTCGGGGACCCAGCCACTGCGTGTGTCACTGGGCACTTGGCTTCCGTATCCATTTTCTTTCTCTCCGATCGTGGTTTGTGTTTTTGACCCGTTCCGACGGGCTGACGCCTCGGCGCCTAGCGATCAAATTAGTTTACCCTCGGCCGTGTCGCGGAAGAGCCCGGCAATCTCGGGATCGCCCTCGATGTCGGCGTACTTCGGGAAGAAGAGACAGCAGCGATTCGCCTGAGACTCTCCGGCAGACGCGTCCTTCAGATGCTGCTCGGTCGAGCCCTTCAAATTGGCCATGATGCCACGTCGGAAATCGTTCAGAGGAGCGAGTGTAGCCTCTAATGATAATCGCTCTCAAGTAACGGCGCGTTTGTTCACGCGGTTCCTCACGCCGAGAAAAATTTGGCGGCACTCGCGCAGCGCGACCTGCGGACGCGCATTGATGCGAGAATGCCCGCTCGCACAAGGAGGGGACCCATGCTGGTCGCGCAATGCTCGAGGTTCGGCAAGCCGGAGGAAGTGATCGAGTTGGTCGAGCAGCCGGATCCAGGCGAGCCTGGGTCCGGCGAGGCGGTTGTCGAGACCGAGTTCTTCCCGATCAATCCCGCGGACATCCTCAATCTCGAGGGCAAGTATGGCGCGACGCCGCCCAAGCTGCCGATGATCCCCGGCGCCGAGGGCGTGGGCCGGATCACGAAGATCGGTACGGGCGTCACGCACCTGAAGCCCGGCGACCGGGTGTTGCTGCCGGGGCCGGGCGCGTGGCGCGAGCGCGCGGTCGGCAAGGCGGCCGCGATGTTTCCGCTGCCTGCCGGTGTCGACCCACGGCAGCTGGCCATGCTGCGCGTCAACCCGCCCACCGCGTACCTGATGCTCAACCGCTACGTCGCGCCGCAGGCAGGGCACTGGGTGATCCAGAACGCCGCCAACTCGGGCGTCGGACATTGCCTTATCAAGCTGGCGCGCGAGGCCGGGCTGAAGAGCGTCAACGTGGTGCGCCGGAAGGAGCACGTCGAGCCGCTCGGCGCCCACGGCGCCGACGCGGTGCTGGTCGACGGTCCGGACCTCGATGCGCGCGTGCGCGAGGCGATCGGCGGCGGCACGCTCGCCCTGGCGATCGACGCGGTCGCAGGCTCGGCGACCCAGCGGCTGGCGCGCTCGGTCGCCGATGGCGGGACGGTGGTGAACTATGGTCTGCTGAGCGGCGAGGCGTGCATGATCGACACGCGCGAGCTCGTGTTCCGCGGCGTGAGCCTGAAGGGCTTCTGGCTGCGGCGCTGGTTTGCCGAGACGCCGCCGAACGAGACCGCGCTGCTGTACCGCGCGCTGGCGGCCAAGCTCGCCGACGGTACGCTGACAGTCGACGTGGAGCAGGTCTATCCGCTCACGCGTCTCAAGGAGGCGGTGGCGCACGCCGCGCGTGGCGGGCGCTCGGGCAAGATCCTCGTTTCCTGCGGCTAGTTGCCGCTGGGCGCCACGGTATACCCTACCTCCCCGTGTGCGAATGTGTGCGAATCAAGTCGTCGCGGGCGTGTGCTACCGCATGCTGCTGCCCCCAACATCCGTCGCGAGAATGCGGCAGCGGCGAACCTTCTGCTACTGTATCGTCGGGCCAGCCGGGAACAGCGAGGGTGACCTTGGATGGTCGTGGTCGGAGACTGGCCCCTGGCGCCTTCTTCCCGGCCGGACGCCGTCAAAATCTCCTCGCACAGCGCAAGGGGACACATGGCACCGGAAAGCCCTTTCGGCACTCGGCGACGCGCCTCACTGGAACGCCGAAGTCATTCTCCGCGACTACCGGCTCGGCTACCGGAGTCGCCAATGCAGCCTCGTCGCCCGCAAAGAAGTATTTGGTGGACGGGCCAAGTTCGGCATCTTCGGCGAGGGCAAGGAATGTGCGCAGCTCGCCATGGCGCACGCCTTTCGAAAGGGTGACTTCCGCTCCGGCTACTACCGGGACCAGACACTGATGTTCGCGCTGGACCTGCTGACACCCGAGCAGTTCTTCGCTCAGTTGTACGCACACGCCGACGTCTCGGCCGAACCGGCGTCGGGCGGACGGGCAATGACCAGTCACTTCGCGACCCGGCTGCTCGACGACACGGGCGCGTTCGTGCGGCAGACGGATCGCTACAACTCCACGGCCGACGTCTCGCCGACCGCCTCGCAGATGCCGCGCCTGGTCGGGCTGGCCTACGCGTCCAGACTCTATCGGGAACAGGCTGGTCTCAGCGATCACGGCGAGCTGTTTTCGTCGCACGGCGACGAGATCGCCTTCGGCACGATCGGCGAGGCAAGCTGTGCCGAAGGGATCTTCTGGGAATCGGTGAACGCGCTCGGCGTGCTCCAGGCTCCGGCGCTCATCTCGATCTGGGACGACGGGTTCGGGATCTCGGTGTCCGAGAACCTTCAGATCGCGAAGGGAGACATCGGCAGGGTTCTCGAAGGCTTCGGTCGCCGGGTCGGTGGGCGGCCCGGGATCGCCCTGCACGTCGTCCATGGGTGGGACTATCCCGCGTTGTGTTCGACGTACCTGGACGCGGCGGAGCAGGTTCGCCGCAGCCACGCGCCAGCAGTCATCCATGTCATGGACCTGACCCAACCCTACGGCCACTCCACCTCTGGGAATCACGAGCGCTACAAGTCGGCGGAGCGGCTGGACTGGGAAAAGGAGTACGACTGTCTGCCCAAGGATGCGCGCGTGGATTCTCGACCGGAAGATCGCGTCGGTCGAGGAGCTCGATCAACTGGAGGCTGAAGAACGGCAACTCGCTTCGAAGGCACGGGATCTGGCTTGGGAGCGGTACCAGAAGCCCATCGATGACGAGCGGCAGACCCTGATCTCGCTCGTCGACGCCTTGTCCGAGCGGTCCCCTCGAGCCGCACAAATCCGAGCCGTGACTTCGGCGCTGCAGGAGGTTCAGTCACCGCTTCGTCGAGATCTCATGGCGGCGGCGACCGAAGTCCTGCTCGCGACGAGAGACGAGCCTGGGGCCGCGACCGGCACGCTGCGCCGATGGACACTGGAGCAGCAGGTCCTCAACGAACGGCGCTACGGCGCAAACCTCTACAGCGAATCGTCGGAATCTGCCCTTGCGACGCCGGCGGTTCCGGCTCGGTACTCAGCGGATCCTCCAGTGCTGCAAGGATTCGAGATCTTGCACGCCTGTTTCGACCGGGCGTTCGAGCGAATACCCACGCTGGTCGCCTTCGGAGAGGACGTCGGACACCTTGGCGGCGTCAATCAAGGCTGGGCTCACCTGCAGGAAAAGTACGGCGCCCTTCGAGTCACGGACACGGGAATCCGGGAGGCGACGATCATCGGACAAGCCATCGGGATGGCGCTGCGTGGGCTGCGACCGATCGCCGAGATCCAGTACCTGGACTACCTCCTTTACGCGCTGCAGATTATCTCCGACGACCTCGCGACGCTTCGCTGGCGAACACACGGAGGCCAGAAGGCCCCCGTCATCATCAGGACGCGTGGGCACCGGCTGGAGGGCATCTGGCACTCGGGGTCACCGATGGCGGGTATCGTCGATCTGGTTCGTGGCATCTATGTGTGTGTGCCGAGAGACGCCGTTCAAGCCGCGGGCTTCTACAACACGATGCTTGGGTCGGATGACGCGGCGCTGATCGTGGAAGTCCTGAACGGGTATCGCAAGCGGATGCCGCTACCCGAAAACATCGGCGATTTCACGATCCCCCTCGGCGTGCCAGAGATCATTCGGCCCGGATCCGACGTCACGGTCGTCACCTACGGCGCGTGTTGCGACATCGCTCTGGAAGCCGCATCGCTCCTGAAGGGCGCCGGCATCGACATCGAGATCATCGATGTGCGCACGCTGTTGCCGTTCGACATCCATGCGACGATCCGGGAGTCGCTCGGGAGGACGGGTCGCGTGCTCTTCGTGGATGAAGACTGTCCAGGCGGGATCACGGCCTACATGATGCGGGAAGTCCTCGAACGGCAGGGCGGATTCGAACTGCTGGACTCGCCGCCGCGAACGCTGTCGGCGAAGCCGCACCGTCCCGCCTATGGTTCCGACGGGGACTACTTCTCCAAACCAAACCGGGAACAGATCACAAAGGCTGTCTACCAGATGATGGCTGAATCCGACCCACGTCGCTTTCCTCCTACGGCGTTGGGTTGACAAGTGGATAGCCGGACATTGATCCACCCGTGTCGCTCGCCGCGGAAGTGAGGGAATAGCGACGTGGAGAGCACAGAACTCAACTCGAAGACCCTTCGACAGGCGGCGCTTCGAAGCGACCGGATTCGCATCATCGCGATCCTGATCGTCCTGTGCCTGCTGTTCGTGTTCACGGTGGCCCGAAGGCTCGTACTCGAGGGCATCGACGGCGCGCGGGGCCTCGCGATCTTCGCATCCTTTTTCGGCACGATGATCGCGTATGAAGCGGCGACCCTCCGGCGCGTGACCCGTGCCTTACGAGACGGAACGGAACCGGGCCCTGCCCGTTGGATCAGCAACGTCGTCGTCGAGGCGCTCTTTCCGACCATCGGCCTCGGCGTGCTCATCGCAATGGGCATGACCCGCCCGTACGCCGCCCTGGTGGCACCTGTCGTCCTGACCTATTTTCTCTTCATTTCGCTATCGACGCTGCGGTTGAGTCCGACCCTGGCACGCCTCTCGGGCCTGTGCTCGGCCGGCGGTTATTCGGCCGTCGCGTTCTACGTGTTCACCCGCTATCCAACGCCGGACCTGGGGACGGGCATGTATCCGGTCGAGTTCTACGTCGGCAACATCGTCGTCATCCTGGTGGCAGGATTCGTCGCCGGCGAGGTGGCACGTCAGATACGGGGTCACGTGAGCGCCGCGTTGCGCGAAGCGCGCGAGGTGGAGCGGATACGGGGCGAGCTCGAAACCGCGCGCACCATCCAGCAAGGGTTGCTGCCGAGAGAGGCACCGCGGCTCGCCGGGTACGACGTGGCCGGCTGGAATCAGCCGGCGGACCAGACCGGCGGCGATTACTTCGGGTGGCAGGACCTTCCCGACGGACGCGTGGCGTTCACGCTCGCGGACGTCACCGGACACGGCATCGACGCGGCCCTCGTGGCGGCGACGTGTCATGCCTACACCCGGGCTGGCATGGCCGAGCAGTCAGATCTGGGCGCCATTCTGGGCCACCTGAACCGACTCCTCTGTGACGATTTGCCGCCCGGCAAGCTGGTGACGTTCGTGGCGGCCGCGCTGGAGCCCGCGGAGGGCCGGCTCGAGCTCCTCTCCGCCGGTCATGGTCCACTGCTGCTCTACACGGCATCGGACGATCGCGTTCAGGGCTTCGAGGCGCATGGCATCCCGTTCGGCATCGTCCCGACAATGCCCTATGGGCCAGCACAGAAGATCCGCCTGGCCGCGGGCGATCTGCTGGTGCTCCTCACCGACGGGTTCTTTGAGTGGGAAAATGCCGGGCACGAGGACTTCGGCATCGCACGGCTGCAAGAGGCCATCCGGGCCGCGCGCAACTTGCCAGCCTCACAGATCATCTCCAGCCTTCACGAGGCCGTCGTCCGCTTTGCCGGCGGAACGAGGCAACTGGACGACCTCACGGCGGTGGTCGTGAAGCGCCTCGCGTGAGGCGCGGGGAGTTAAGCGCGACACCGCCTGCTCGCTTTAGATTAGGGTTTGGCTCGCAGGCTGCGGATGTAGTTGATCAGGTTCCAAATCTCCGATGCGTCCACCCGTTCCGCGAAACCTTCCATGTCCGCCGACGTCCCCTCGCTGATCACCGCGAAGATCTCGCCGTCGCTCGATCCGAACTCCCACGTCGCGTCTGTCAAGTCGGCCGGCTGACCGCCGGCCCCGGCCCCCCCACCGTCGCCCCTGCCTTCAACGCCGTGACAGCGACTGCAGAGCCTCTGGTAGTTGCGGCGCCCGGCGGCTACTGACGCGTCGGTGGCGGGCACCGGGTTGACCCGTTTGGCCGCCTCCGGGTTTCCTCCTCGCCTGGGCGACGTCGGCGTCAACGCGCCCTGGCCTGTCAGGACCGCACCGGCCAGCCAGACACAGAGCGCGACGGCGATGGCTCTACTCGGACGACAGGCCAAAGTGCTCGATGAGATAGTCCGGATACTTTTCATGAAGCAGCAGGAAGAGCTCGTTGACGAAATTGAGCGCGTACCGCACGGCATACGCCTGCCCGGCCCCGCGCACGGACACGACGAGCGTCCATGCGCCTTTCCGTATCGAGGCGTGGAGAGAAGCACGACGTAGATCGAGCCGCTTGTGCGAAGGGATCGTCCGAGACGTTCGAGCGGCGACCAGGACGGCCAGGTCCTTCGCCATCGGCATCCGAAGGTCTACGTGTGGGAGCAGATCAACGAAGCGCAATCTGCTCGCGTCGTGCGCCACCTGCAGGACCATCGGTCGGCGCGTGAGCCATGTGAACCGGAACCTGGCCCTTCCGCCCGTGAGAGGCTCCGCGAGCAGCCCACCGAGCACGCCCCGATCCGCGTACTGGCGAAGAACGCTCGCCACCGTCTCGATGCGGAGGCGCCGCGCTGGCGGTGCCGCGGAGCGACGCACCCCGCCAGAGGCCTTCAATGGTAGTACGACATGACGCCCGGCTCGATCTTGCCGAGCGACCCCGGCGGAAATTTGGCGCGGTCCCAGAATTCCTTCTTGCCCTGGCAGTTGATCACCGCAGGGCGCCTCTCCTTGAGGGCCACCTGGTACGCACGCTCCAGCGCGGGCGTGAACTCTGACGGCCGGGTGACGTACTCGCCGTAGCCACCGAGCGCTTCGGCCAGCTTGTCGTAGCGGAGGTTCTCCTGGAACAGGTGGATTGGCAGGGCGCGCGCGTTGTCTGCGGCTCCTGTCCACGTGCCCCACGCGTTGTTGTTGTAGACGATGACGACGACCGGCAGTCGGTACTTGGCCATCGTTTCGATCTCCATGACCGTGTAGCCGAAGCCCGCATCGCCGGTGATGCAGATGACCGGATGCCCCTTGTACGGCGCCTGCACCCCGGCTCCCAACTGAACGGCCGCCGCGACGCCGACGCGTGTAGCCGACGTCCGGCCCGATGGCGCCGTATTGATACGCACCGTTCATGATCTGGCCCGGGCGGAACGCGCGCAGCTCCCGCCGCACGTAGCGCGCGATGCCGTACCCGCCCGACGCGATCGTCGTCTGCTCCTTGGGCAGCTTTCCGCGGTACAGAAACGCCGCGAGCTCGTGCGCGATGACCGCCGGGTGGACGGCATCGCGGTATCCGAGCGCGATCTTGTAGTACTCGAGGTTCTGGTCCTCGAAGCGCTTCCGGGCCGCGGCAATCTCGGCGATCCAGGCGTCGTGCGTCAGGCGGGGCACCGCGTCGGCCAGCGCCTCGAGCGCGGCCCGCTCGCAACTGACGATGCCGAGATCGATCGGCAGGTTTCGCCCGATGTCCTCGTGCGCCTGGTCGATGCGGATGTATCGCGCGTCGGGGCCGAACGCGAACTCGCCGACCGTTGGCATGCAGTGCTGGCCGACAAGTATGACGAGATCGGCGCTGGCGAGAGCCGCGGGCGCGGCGTTCGCCGACAGGGGGCTCGCATCCGAGAACTGTCCCTTCATGGCGCCGGATTCGACGACCGGAATCTGCGCCTTCTCGGCAAAACGCTGCAAGGGCTCCCACGCCTTCCGATAGAAGACGCCGTTGCTCGACACGATGATCGGCCGGCGCGCCGTGCGGATCAGGTCGACGGCCGCCGTAATGTCCTTTGGAGACGGATGTGGCCTCGACTCGGTCCGGTATCGCTTCTGGTCGACGTAGAGCTCGAGCTCCGCGGCATCCTTGAAGCGCGCCGACGCCACCTCCGCCGGAAAGTCCAGATGGACCGGTTTCGGCACGCCGCTTCGCAGCTGCCGGAACGCGTAGCCCGCGTACTCGTGGACCCGGCGGGGAATGATCAGCCGCTTGCCGTACTTCTTCAGCCCCTCGGTCGTCGGCTGCTGATACCCGAGCTGGATGCCGGCCTCGGTGTCCTCCTGGCCCATCGACATGTTGCTCGCGACGACGAGCAGCGGCGTCCGCGCCGCGTTGGCGCAGGCGATCGCGCAGATCATGTCGGTGAAGCCCGGGCCCTCGGTGCCTGACGCCATGGCGATCTCGCCGGTGATGCGGATGAACGCATCGGCCGCGTGCGCCATCGATCCTTCGTGGCGGCCACCGAAAGTCGGGATGCCGCAGCCAGCGACCGCGTGCACGACGGGGTAGTTGCCGGGGCAGGCGAAGAGCGCCGCGACGCCCTCTTCCTTGCAGGCGCGGGCGAAGACCTGCGCGCCCGTCATCGGGAAGGTGTAGGCGACGGCCGGCGCAGCGCCGGCTGCCGCGAATTCAGGAGGAATGACTGGGGGCGCTGGGGACGCCTCGCCGCTCTGTCCGGCGGCACTGGCGAGCGAGCCCCCGCCAACGACTGACGCAGCGGTCGCACTGGCTCCCGCAGCGTTCCGAAGGAAGGTTCGTCGGCTGACCGTGGTCGTGGGGTGGTGTGGTTGTGACATGGCGAGATGATACCCTGCTCGCGGCCCTCGCAGAAGCGCATCTTCGCGGCTATCCAAACTCCCCTATTTGGAAGGATTTACCTGAACTCAGGAAACGGTTGCGACGATCTTCTTGAAGGCGGCTTCGTCAAAGGCACGCAGAGTCTCTGCTTTGACGTTGCCGGCCGCTCCTTGCGCGAGCAGAAACGCCACGGCCGATTCTTCGCTCGGCCATTCGCTAATCGCCACCAAGTCGTACTGCCCCATCGTCAGGTACACCGCTTTGAGCTTCGCACCAGCTCGTTCCAAAGTCTGGCGGGCCTGTTCAATTCGGTTCGGCGCATCTTTGATGGTTCGGATGCCCTGCTCTGTGTATCGGTAGAGCGTGATGTACGTGAACATTGCCCCTCCTCATTCGGTGGAAATCCGACTCGTATTAGTAGCAGCGCCATCGATCGCTTCATCACTCGCGCGCGCCTCCGTAGAGCTCGAGGCGATCGCTGACACCACCTCATGCGTCGCTGGAATGCGCCGAACGCCACATGTTCTGCTCCGCGCTGTATTTCAGGGCAGGCCGAAGGTCAAGACGGTGTTCGTCGAAACAACGCTGACATATTGCCGGCCGTTCGCCTGAAACGTGAGCGGGCTGGCTCGAATACCGGACCTGAAGTCCGAGCCGACGTTATCCAACTTTCCCGAGCTGGAGACCGCGCCCGCATTCGTAGACAAGGGTCCCCGCGGGGTGTACCGGAACAGCACCTTTCCCGTTCGCGCATCGATGGCGTAAAAGTCGCCGGTGTCGCTGCCTTGGAAGATGAGGTCGCCAGCGGTCGCGAAGTTTCCGGCGCTCCCAATGCTCGAACGCGACGGATGCTCCTCCTGCCAGACGAGATCACCGGTCACCGGGTTGTAGGCTGTCACCGTTTCCGAGTTCGTCGAGCCGATCCTTGCGTCGCGGAGCGGTCCCTCGGCGATGACACTGGCGTGACCGACGCTCGACGGGCTCTGGCGCAGCGTGTCGCCCACCGGTTTGACCTTCAGCGCGACAGCCGCATTCTTGCCCGTCACATACAGCAAACCGGTTTTCGGGCTGAACGCCGGCGAGCCAAAGCTCGATCCCCCATGCGCGACGATGAAGAATTCCTTGATGGAGTACGGGAAGTACATCTGCCGCGCCTGCTTCACGAACTCTGGGTTCGTGATGATGGGATATGTCCAGCAGAACGGCTGCATCGGCACCCCTTTCGCCGTGTGCGGAATGGGCTGCGTCGGCCACGGTTCCTCACCCGGCACGTCCGTCGCGGTTGGCATGGCGGTCTCGACCATCGGGTGAAGGGGCTGCCCGGTTTCGCGATTCCACATGTACATCAGGCAATTCTTGCCTCCGGACGCCACGGCCTTGACCGTCCGCCCCCCAATGTTGACGTCGAACAGTATCGGGCCAGTCACGAGATCCCAGTCCCAGATGTCGTGATGAATGGTCTGGTAGTACCACGCCAGCTTGCCCGTTTGCAGGTGCAGTGCCAGAACCGAATTCGTGAAGAGATTGATTCCTTTGCGTGCCGATCCGTCGTAGTCGGGCGACGGGTTTCCGGCGTTCAGGTAAAGGAGGCCGAGCTCGCTATCGATCGCTGGCGTGGTCCAGACCCCGCCACCCGGCCTGGCACCACCCCGCCATGTGTCCTTGGCCACGTTCCACCCCTCGTCTTGTGGACCTTGCGGGATCGTCTTGAACACCCACTTCACGGCGCCGCTCTTGCCGTCGACGGCAACGACGAGTCCGCCGGGAATGTGGCTCTCAGAAGTGGCGAGGCCGAAATACAAGGTGCCGTTGTGGAACGCCGGCGGCGTCATCATCGAATAGCCGGTCGCATCGTGCTGCAGCTTCCCGAACTGGATGGCCGCGTCCGCCATCAGCAGACGCCCCTTGTTGCCGAACGATTCGATGATGGCGCCCGTTTTCGCGTCAACCGCGTAGACAATCGAGCGTCCGTACGCGTAGATACGACCGTCGGCGTACGCGGCAGCGCGACCGCTGCCTGTGAACGCCGGCTCGACCTGGGTCGTCCAGAGTTCTTGTCCGGTCGCGGCATTGCGGGCGTAGAGCTTCGACCCCGCATTGAAGTACATGACGCCGTTGACAACGAGCGGCGTGACCTGATTGATATTTTCTTTGTCGCCGACCTGCGTCGACCATTTCACCGTCAGACGGCCAACGTTCGAGGCATTGATCTCGTCGAGCGGAGAGAATCGGCTGTTGTAGAGGTCGAGGTTGTACATGGACCAGTCCGACCGCCCGGTGGCGGCGGACTGTGCCATCGCCGCGACACCGGTCGCGGCCGCGGGTCCTCGGGCGCGCGCGTACGGGTCGGCGTGAAGCCCCGCGACGGTAAGACCCACGAGTCCGGCAAGAGTCCAGCGTTCCAACATGATTCCCTCCCTGCTAGGCTCTTTTTGCGAAATCGAGGATTTGTGGCGCAAGCTTGGGCCAGTTTCCGAATAAGCCCTCGCCTTTGGCCCTGGCCGCCCCGCGCATATTCCATTCGTTGTCGGGCCATGGCGGCTCGGCAATGATCGCACCGGGGATCAGCGCGTGAACCTCTTCGCTTGTTTTGCGCGTATGACTCAGATCGCTTTTGCCACTGCGCAGGACCATCGTCGGAACCCGGATCGAACGGAAGGCCGCCGGCGTCATGCCGGGGACAGGGGATCCAGGCGTGGGGAAAAAGGACCCGGCCCAGCGCTGCATGGTCTCGATGAACTTTTCGGGATTTTGGCTCAGGATGCGCTCGCGATTGGCCGGGTTCCGCTTGATTAATACAGCCCATTCAGGGAGCGCCGCAACCGCTTCCATCCCGCCTCTATTCGCGGCGTTCGCGGAGTTCTGATTGTAAATTACCGCTAAAGAAGCAAGCCCGAGTGGGCCGCCGCTGATCCACAAAATAAACAGCTTCGAAACGACGTCGGGATGGCGCTCCGCCGTCCGGAGGGACACACGCGCGCCAGCCGAGCCCCCAACGAGCAGCGCCGGCTTCATGCCGAGGGTGCGGAGGAGCCCAGCCAAAATGTCGGCATTGAGCGCGGATTCCGATTCCGCGTCGAAGCTCACATCGGAGCCCCCGCAATTGGGACGATCCCATATCAGGACCTGCTTGCCGCCCTTGGCGAGCGCTTCGGCAAGTTCCCGCACACCCGGCGTCTCCTTCGAGAAGCGCCCGCCCGGCGTGATGACGACGGGGTCACCTTTGCCGATGACCTCATACTCAATCCCGAGTCCATTGACGGTGACTCGTTTCGCGAGGCTGCTAATCCTGTTTTCTACCGACGCGTCGAAGGCCTGCTCGATCGAGGGTTCTGCGACGGCCATTGCCGCCGTGCTCCTCTCGAGAAATGCACTCGCGATTCCGATCGAGCCTACGAAGAGGGCTTTGCGCCGGCAGAGAGTTTCCGGCGCACCATCGCCGCGTTTGTCAGCGCAGTTCTTGCTGGACATTCGACCCTCCGATTCTCGTGCTTCCTGGTCGAGATGATAGATCCGGGCTATTTAGGACCCGCAATGTATCACCAGGGGCGCAAAGTGGCGAACCAAAAACTCACGAACTCGCCGGTCTGCTGAGGACGCGATAGGATATTGGCACGTCATGACAAGCACTGAAGCATTTGGGGGTCGACGCTGTCATTTCAACCCGGGGGAACGGCCTGAAACTGTGAGTGGGCATTACGACCGGTTAACGGGCCGGGATGATGGGTTGTCCGCCGCGGGCCGCTCCCGAAGGACCGGAGGCAACTTTGGATGATGTGGGGAGAAGACCGTTGCGCCACCTGCTCCTGCCCCTCTTGGTTGTCATCTCGCTCTTGACCGTGGTCCGGGGCCAGCAGGTTGCGATCTGCCGGGATTGGCAAGAGTGTCGACAGCTCGCGCTCGAAGCATCGGCGCAAGGCGAGTACGAACGCTTCCACGATCTCGCGTGGCGTGCCGTCCAGACCGGGCCGAAGAACGATTCCGCACTGATGTACCTGCTCGCCCGCGCGCAGGTATTGAGCGGCCGCCCGCACGACGCGCTCGTGATGCTGCAGCGGCTGGCCGACATGGGCGTGGCGACCGACGCGGCAACCGACGCGGCCTTCACACGGACACGCGCCCTACCAGGCTGGCCGGAAGTGGCTGCCGCGATGGCCCGCGCGGCACGACGACCCCGCGCGCGACAGGCGGCACAGCAGCGGCTCCGCGTGCGAGTGCCACCGTCGCACCCGCGGCCGTTCCCGTTCCAATCGAGCCCGCCGCGTCGAGCGATGCGGGGAAGTTCTCGACCGCGCGATTCCTGGCCGCCGGGTTGGCGTACGATGTGGTGTCGCGCCGGTTCGTGATTGGCGACGCCCTTGGGCGAAAATTGATGGTCGTCGGCGTCGGATCCGACCACACAGACGACCTGGTGCGCGGAGATTCCGCACGATTCGACGATGTCGTCGCCCTTGGCATCGACGAGATGCGCGGCAATCTTTGGGTGATCAGTACATCCGACACAAGCGGCGAGGGCACACTACACCGTCTGCAGCTGGTTTCGGGACGCCCGTTGAAGTCGTATCGCGCGGCGCCGCGCATCGGGCGCACGCGGCTGGTCGATCTTGCCATTCAGGCGTCTGGTGATGTCATCGCGCTCGACAGCTCCGGCAACCGGCTGCTCAGGCTGGCCAGCGGAAGCTCGGACGTCATCGTCGCCATGTCGCTGAAGCTGTCTGGTGCCAGGAGTATTGCTGCCCGGGACGACAGCGTGCTCTACGTCGCGCACGACGACGGCATCGCGCGCGTCGACCTGCGCGCTGGCAAGGTCGCGGCGCTCGCCGCGCCGATGGGACTCGACGTGGGGCGGTTCGACGCGATTCGCGCGCACCGCGATGCACTGCTCGGTCTGCAGACAACGCCTGCAGGATCGCAACAGCTCGTCCGACTGACCCTCAATCCGGCTGGTCGAGCGGTGACGGAGAAGACCGTTGTCGTCTCACAGGTGGCCGCGACGGATCGCTGGTTGGCCCTGACAATCACCGGGGACGAGCTTTATTACCTGGCCACGGATGCCAACCGCATTAGCCCTGCCGGGGCGTCAAATCCTTCGACGCTGCGGGAGCGGTTCGTGATTCGACGCCTCAGCCTGCGCTGAACGGTGGACGGGCAGGAAGTCAGGCGTCAATGAAAGAACGATGGAGGACGGCATGTCCAGAGGAACACCTGAAGAAGTCCTCAAATCGATAGTTGACGGAATCAACGCTGGCAATCTCGACGCTCTCATGGCTCTGTATGAGCCCGAGGCCGCTTTTGCGGCTCAACCTGGGAGCCTCGCTCACGGCTTGTCGGGTGTCGGTCAATCGCTGGCCGCCTTCATTGGCATGAAGGGCACACTCGACCTCAAAGTGACAAGGGTCCTTGAGGCGAGTGATCTGGCTCTCGTCGTCGGGGTCTGGTCATTCACTGGAACCGGGCCAGACGGCGCGCCGGTCAGGCTGGCGGGGCACAATGCCGATGTTCTGCGGCGTCAAGCAGACGGCTCCTGGCGCTTCGTGATCGACAACCCGTGGGGAACGGACTGATGAGTCGATGCCTATGTGCGATGAAGCCGGCCTGACGAAATGGTCCCGCTCAGGTGTCGAACCAGTCGCCCTCGACGCGCCACTTCGGAATGTCTGCCATAGACGCCTCCGGCCGCGGGATGGGGAGAACAGGGATTGTATTATTGTATCGTTCAGCGCGCGAGCATCCAGAGTGCCGCCGCAATCAGCAGGACACCGCTGACCCGCGCGCCTTGCGCACCGAAAGGCGTCAGCTTCTCGAATGCCACGAACGCCGTCAGCGCCGCGATGACCGCGAGATTCATGACGCCGCCGGCAAACAGCAACAGCATCAGCGCCCAGCAGCAGCCCACGCACAGCGCGCCGTGCTCGACGCCCATGCGGAACGCGCCGGACAACCCGGTGCGCCAATGGCTCATCAGGAATCCAAGCGGTGACTGGCATGTCCGCAGGCAGGCGTGTTTCATCGGTGTCAGCTGATACGCACCCGCGACGAGCAGCAGCGTCGCACCGACAACTGGAGTGGTGGCCTCCATCATCGACGAAACGAACAGGAGCTTCGCAAGGAGACGCTGGAGCGCGGTGGCTGCGACGCTGTACAAGGCCCACACGATCAGGTAACCAGCCGCGAGCGCATAGATCTGACGCGACGCCACAGATGCTCCGGCGGCGGACCGTCGCGCGACGCCGCCGTACAAGAGCAGCATCGGTGATGCGGACGGCAGCATCATCCCCACCATCATGACGGCCCACATGGCCCACAGCAGCGCGAGATGCCGGGCGTCCCAGACAACCGTCATCATCCAGGCGCTGGCGCCGGTCATCGGCCCGTACATGTCGCGCGCCATCACCACAATCCACATCCAGGAAACCACGGGGAGCACGATCAGCAGCAACACCGCAGACGCGCGGTCGTATCGCAGCGCCGACTCGAGGATCGTTGGCGGGCAATCGTCCCGGGCGGTGAGATCGACCATCGATGCATCGTGACGCGAGGAGCGTCCGCGCGTGCAAGCCGGACTATCGGCTGTGGTAGCAGGTAATGGTCAACTTAGCCGCGTACATGGCAGCGCTCGAACCAGGCCGAGTGTGCCACCGTGCATTCACGAGCAAGATCGATCACTGCCGTGTTCCAAAAACGTCCAGGGCTGGGACACGCGGTGTCACTTTGTGGGGCACTTTCGAGCGATCCTGCCTGTGAGTGATGATGATTAACTATTTGATCGGTATGGGTTTATGTTGCGCAGTCTAACGTGGAGTCATTCTTGCGACTGTATATGACACTATGGTTCACTACGGTCCCAAGAAGGACGCCGCTCAAGTGCGCCCGCCCGTTTGCCCGAAGTGCGGCAGCCATCGGACGGAAATCGTCGACCGCACACACGATACGCAGACCATCATCGTTCGCTGCCACGCGTGCGGGGAACGATCCATCGTCAGTAACGAGGTTGCTGCCAAGCTGCTCGCAGTGAGGCATTGACCCGAACCCGTTGATGGGAAGTGGTCCTGGCACTACGCTAGTCATGTGCCACCCATGAGCCCGTCTGATTGGAACTTCGACAACGAGCCGAGGCAGATTGCCGGCGGAGGCCGGTCGTTTGCCCTGTTCGTGCTCATCGCCGGCCTGATGGCCACCGACTTGACCATCGAGTTCAGAAGAGGCGTCGCACCCGGACTGCAAACGTTCGAACTACTGATCTTCCTCTTCGCGCTTGCCGGCATTGGCCTCCATTGGTGGCAGATGGCCGCGGCCCGACGCCGGTCCGACCGGCTTCACGAAAAACTACAAGAAGCGCGGGCCCAAGTCCGAAGGTCGGGCGAAGATGCGGCCAAATGGCACCTTGAAGCGCACGCCGTCCTTCGGGGTCTGGGCGAAGCCATCGACCGTCAGTTCGAACGATGGCAACTGACACCCGCCGAGCGTGATGTCGCTCTCCTTCAGTTGAAGGGCCTTCGTCACAAAGAGATCGCGGATCTTCGCAAGACCAGCGAACGCACGGTTCGACAGCAGGCCCTCGCGATCTACAGAAAATCCGGACTGAGCGGGCGTAGCGATCTCGCGGCATTCTTCCTCGAGGATCTTCTGCTTCCGGGCGAAACGCCGGCCACACCACTTCTCGCGGGAAGCAAATAGCCGTCTTTCCTGATCCGACGTACGTCATTTGCCGGATGGACGAAGGCATCGCTTCACACTAGTCTTGACCGGTATATGCACCTGGGGCTTCAAAGACGATTCCCCTGCTTTCGCCCCCGAACGATTTCGGCCGCCGTGCTGTGGTGTCTGGTTGGATCAGCCGGTTGGGCGCAGTCGCCAGTTCCGTCACCACTCACCTACGACAAGGCACTCGAGCTGGCCAGCTCGACGAATCTGGCTGTGGCGGCTGCCCGGCGTCAGCGCGCTGTCCGCGAGGCGGCCGTGCAAACCGCGCGGCTGTCGCCGAACCCGGAACTGAGCACCGAATTCACCCGCGACACGCCGCACGAGACCCTGAACTTCGACCTGCCCGTTGAGTTCGGCGGCAAGCGCGCCAGGCGCGTCGACTTGGCGAAAGAGCAGTTGTCGCTCGCCGATGTTGACGTCCAGGTCCAGCTTCGCCGCGTCAGGCGCGAGCTGCGGGCGGCATTTTATTCCCTGCTCGCCGCCGACGAACGCGTACGGCTCGCGGACAGCTTGCTGGACGTCGCCCGCCGGTTCCGGGATGTCGCGCAGGGACGCTTCGATGCCGGCGCGGCGCCACGGCTCGAGGTGCTTCAAGCCGATCTTGGTGTCGCGCGCGCCGAGACCGACGTCGATCTGGCTCGGAGCCTGCGTACGTCGGCGCAGGCGACACTGAACGGCATCCTCAATTTGCCCGTGCAGAGCACACTGACCGTTTCCGGCACGATGGACGACAACACCGCCGGGGCGTCCTACGAGAGCGCCCTCGCGCTCGCGATTACGAACAACACCGATCTGCTGGCGCTCGACCGCCAGATCGCCGTCGAGGCGCGGCGCCTCGATCTGCTGCGTGCGGAACGGACACCCACGCCAGTCTTTTCCTTCGGTGCCGTCTTCAATGCTCCCGGCGAGTTCACCGCCGGCCCCCGTGCCGGGTTCAGCATCGGGCTCCCGTTCTTCAATCGGAACCAAGGCGAGATCGCCGGCTCGATCGCGGTAACGTCGCAATTGCGGGCCCAGCGCGATGCCACGGCACGCGTCATTGAGAGCGCTGTGTTCGCGGCTATGACAAGAATTTCGACAGAGCAACGTCGGGTGGACGCCTACCGGCAGCGACTGCTCCCGACGGCCACCGAGTTGTCCACGTTGTCCGAGGAAAGCTACCGTGCGGGCCGGACATCGGTGCTTGGAGCGATCGAGGCGCTGCGAGCCGTCAGGGAACTGTCTCGAGAGGCACTGCAAACAGCGCTCGACCTGCAGATCTCGTTCGCAGAACTGGAGGACTTGCTTGGCACTTCGCTTCCGTAGGCGCGACCCTGTCGCGCCCGAGCTAAAGCTCGGGCCTACGACTCCCCGGCTGTCTCGGCTCATGCTCCAACGCAGGCCTGACCTGAAGCTCGGGCCTACGACTCCCCGGCTGTCTCGGCTCATGCTCCAACGCAGGCCTGACCTGAAGCTCGGGCCTACGACTCCTCCGACTGTCTCGACTCATGCTCCAACGCAGGCCTGACCTGAAGCTCGGGCCTACGACTCCTCCACGGTCCCGACTCATGCTCCAACGTAGGCCCGACCTTCAGGTCGGGCGTCACCGCGTCCGACGTCCGGCTGAAGCCCGGACACTCCTATCTCGTCTGCAGCCTGCTCGTCATGATGATCCCCCTCGCAGCCTGTGGACGCCGACCGGAGGGAGAGGCCCAGCCTGAGCCAGAGGTCCCGACCATTGTTGCGGAGACCGCCACCGTGGCGCGGCGCGCGATGACCGACGAGCTCGTCGTGCGCGGGGTCATTGCAGCTCTCCCAAACCAGGACGTCAAGGTCAGCGCGCTGGTCGCCGGCGTTGTGAACAGCCTGCCCATCGCCGAGGGCGACACCGTCCACGAGGGGCAGGTGATTGCGGAGCTCGATCGACGGCCGCTCGAGGATTCGCGCCGGCAGATCGCCGCCACTGCCCAGCAGGCCGCGGCGGAGCGAGAAAACGCTCGGCTCAACCTCCAGCGAATGGACCAGATGTTCCAACGCGGCATTGCCGCCGGCAAGGAAGTCGAGGACGCCCGCACGGCCGTCGCCCGGGCCGAAGCCGCGGTCGAGCAGGCGACCGCCGCCCTCGACGCGGTCGGCCTGCAGCTGGAGCGAACCGCAGTGCGATCGCCAATCTCCGGCCAGATCGTGAAGCGCATGGTCAGCGTGGGCGAGCAGGTTGATGGGACGGCCGCCCAGCCGATCGCCGAGATCGCCAATCTCGACCAGGTGGAGCTCGCGGGACAAGTCCCTGCCGAACAGATCTCGCGGGTTGCAATCGGCCAGACGGCAGTTGTCTCGAGCGACGCCCTTCCTGATCGATCGTTCGACGGCACCGTCATCGCCATCGCGCCGTCGGTCGATGCCGTGACCAACGCGGCGCTCGCGCGCATCCGCGTGGCAGGCGCGGGCCGGATGTTCAAGGTGGGCATGTTCGCACTGGCGCGTCTCGAACTCGTCCGTCACGACAACGCGCTCGTCGTGCCGCCTTCGGCGCTGGTTCGCGGCAGCAACGGCGCCGCTGTGTACGTCGTGAATGGCGACATCGCCCAGCGGACGCCGGTGAGGGTGGGCATCGAGAAGTCCGACGGTATTGAGATCCTCTCCGGCGTCACCGAGGGTCAGACCGTGCTGACAACGGCCGTATACGGCCTCGGCGCACAGGCGAAGCTGGCCAAATGAACGTTGCCCGCTTCGCATCGAAGAACGCCCGCGCGATCGTCTTCAGCGCGCTCCTCGTTACGCTTGCCGGCGCATACGCACTGACGACACTACCGAGCGGAATCTATCCGGAGGTGGAGTTCGCGCGCATTGTGGTCATCGCGAAGGCCGGCGACCTTTCTTCCCGGATCATGGTGGTCACGGTGACGCGGCCGCTCGAGGAGGCGGCCCGCGGGGTGCTCGGCGTTCGTCGGGTTCGCTCGAAGACCATCCGAGGCGCCACCGAGATCTCTGTGCTCTTCGATGCCGGCGCCAACATGCAGCAGGCGCTCCAGCTCATGCAAGGGAAGGTTGACGAGGCGCGCCAGACGCTTCCGCCTGGCACCACGATCGTCATCGAACGGATGACACCCTCGGTCTTTCCAATCCTGAGCTTCAACGTCACCGGGAAACTACCGGCCGTCGATCTTGCCGACATCGCGAAGTTTCAGCTGCGGCCGCTCCTCAGCCGCATTCCAGGGCGTCGCCAAAGTCGACGTGATCGCCAGCGAAGAGCGCGAGATCTCGGTCATCGTCGATCCCAATCGCCTGAACGCAGCGAAACTGAGCCTTGAACAGGTCGTCGACGCCCTCAGGCAATCCAACCAGATCACGACCGTCGGACGGTTACCCAAGGACTACCAGCAGTTCCTGGTCCTCTCCGTCTCCGAGTTGAAGAACCTCGACGATGTGAAGCACGTCGTGGTCGCCTTCCGCGAGCAGACGCCCGTGTACCTGGGTGACATCGCCGAGGTGCGCGACGGAGTGGTCGACCGCACGACGCTCGTCAGCGGCAACGGTGAGCCGGCCGCGGTTCTGACGATTGCGCGCCAGATAGGCGGCAATATCACCGGCATTGCCGACGGCATCGATCGGACGCTGCGCGAGCAGGCGGCATCCTTGCCACCTGCGATTCGCATTTCGAAAGTCTACGACCTGGCCGGCTTCGTCCGCGAGGCGGTGGCGAGCGTCACCGAGGCGATCGTGATCGGCGGCCTTCTGGCCGTGTTCGTTATCCTGGCGTTCCTGCGAGACTGGCGGGCCACATTCGTCGCTGCAGCCACGCTTCCGCTGGCGATTGTCGGGACGTTCTTCTTTCTGAATCTGGCAGGCGGCACGATCAACCTCATGACGATGGGAGGGCTCGCCATCGCGATCGGGCTCGTCATCGACGATGCGATCGTCGTCGTGGAGAACATTCACCGTCACCTTGGAATGGGCGAGTCGGCGACGACTGCCGCCGAGCGCGGCACGAACGAGCTCGTCGGCGCCGTGATCGGCTCGACACTCACGACCGTGGTCGTCTTCATCCCGCTTGGGCTGCTGCAAGGCATGGTCGGACAGTTCTTTGCCGCGCTCTCGCTGACACTCTCGGGTGCCGTCCTCCTGTCGTTGGTGTACGCTCTGCTGCTCATCCCTGTTCCTTCCGCCAGGTTCCTGCGATCGCGCGGCGCGCAGCACGAGAGCGGCTGGCTGAGCCGCTGGTATCAATCCTTGCTGAGGGGCGCTCTGAGGCGCGCCTGGCTCGTTGTCGGCGTCACGCTTCTCGTTGCGGTGGCAGGAGGCCTGCTCTATTTCCGGATGGAGACCGGCTTCCTGCCAGCCGTAGACGAGGGCGGTTTCGTGATCGACTACTTCACCCCGGCCGGCACGTCGCTTTCCGAAAGCGACGCCATGCTCCGACGTCTCGAGGGCATTCTGAAGGCCACACCCGAGGTGGCGAGCTTCACCCGTCGCACGGGAACCGAGCTCGGGCTGTTCGCCACCGAACAGAACAGCGGCGATATCCTGGTTCGCCTGAAGCCTCCCAACGAACGGCAACGCAGCTCCGAGGAAATCATCTCGGAAGAGCGCGCACGGTTCGCCCGTGAGGCGCCAGGCATGACCATCGAATTCGTACAGCTGCTGCAGGACATGCTGGGCGATCTCGAGGGCAATCCGGAGCCGATCGAGATCAAGCTATTCGGCGACGACCTGACCACGCTGGCAGGCCTCTCGGATCGTATCGTCAAGAAACTGGAGAACGTCAGAGGTCTTGTCGACGTTGTCGAGCCGCGCGAGAGCAATCCCGAGCTCGCGCTGGACATCGATTCCACGCGGGCCGCCAAGGCCGGGTTCACGCCCGAGCAGATCTCCACACAATTGTCGCGCGGCTTGCTGGGCGAGGTCGCTTCGTCGGTGCGCCGCGGCGATCGGCTCATCGATCTGCGGGTGAGATACCCCGATCGCCATCGATTCGACCCGACCTGGCTGCGTGAGTATCCGTTGGTGACGCGGGCCGGCGCCGTCGTGCCGCTATCGTCTGTGGCGGCGGTCGAGCAGGGCCATGGTTCCGCCCAGCTGCATCGCGAGGACTTGAAGCAGATGCTGCCCATTACGGGGCGGCTCGAGGATCGGGATCTCGGCAGTGCGGTGGCTGAAATCCGCGGAATCCTCGACGCCGAGCACCTGCCGGTCGGCTATACGTATCAGCTCGGTGGACAGTACGAAAGCCAGCAGGCGTCCTTCCGGTCACTGCTGGTGGTGCTGTCCGTGGCGCTTCTGCTCGTCTTTGGGTTGCTCGTGGCGCAGTTCCGGCGTTTCACGTCGGCGATCGTCATCATGTCGGCGGCGCCGTTGTCGCTTGCCGGCGCCTTCGGGCTCCTCTTGCTGACGGACACGCCGCTCAACGTCTCCTCCTTCATGGGTCTTATTCTCCTGATAGGCCTTATCGTGAAGAACGGCATCATCTTCATCGACTACGCCGATCGGCTCACCGGAGAAGGCGTAGAGAGACGCGACGCTCTCGTCCGCGCCGGGTCGGTGCGTCTGCGGCCCATCCTGATGACGACGCTCTGCACGCTGTTCGGGTTGCTACCTCTCGCGCTGGGACTTGGTTCCGGCGCGGAGCTGCAGAAACCGCTGGCGATTGCCGTCATTGGCGGTTTGTCGATGTCGACGGTGGTGACGCTAGTGTTTGTGCCGACGCTGATGTGGCTGGTGGACGGGCGGGGGAAGACTTGACGAACGAGGGGCGAAGCACGCTCCGCCCCTCGGAATGACTAGGCCTTGGCTTCTTTCGTCTTGGCTTCCTTCTTCGGTTCCTTCGTCGCGGCGTCCTTTGTCTTGGCTTTCACGGCGCGCTTCCGCGCGGGTTTCGCGGGCGCCGGCTCATTGGTCGTCTGAAGCACGACCAGACGAGTTGAAAACACACGCCGGCCGTGCTCGTCGAAGTCGATCACCGTGTGATGCTCGTTGACTTCAACCAATGTGCCGGCCCCGTACGTAGGCTGCGACACGCGGTCGCCTTTCGTCCAAGCTTTCATCGGGTTACCAACGCGGTTCGCGGCGTCCGCCGCCGCCACCGCCCCCTCCGCGATTCCCGCCAAACCCTCCGCCACCGCCAAAGCCGCCTTCTGGCTTCGGTCGTGCTTCGTTGACAGTCAGGCTGCGGCCACCCATTTGGAACTGATTGAATTCGCTGGCTGCCTTCTGTGCCTCTTCGTCCGTGGACATCTCGACGAATGCGAAACCGCGCGCGCGCCCCGTGGCCGCGTCGCGCATCACGCGGACCGACTCGACGTTCCCCGCCTTGCTGAAGAGTTCCTGCAGTTCCGCCTCACCCGTCGTGTACGGAAGATTCCCCACGTACAGCCTTCGACCCATACCGTCTCCTCGTTTGCGCCCGCCACTAGCCTGCGGCTGCGCAGTTACCGCGCTGCTCCGAAAGGCCCGACATCGCGCCCAACCGACACGCTGGGCTTACGTGGGGATTTCCAGAGACGTGGCAGCTCGTCGGCTTAGCAAGAGCGTGGAGGAGACAACGAGTCAGGACAGAGGCTCGATCGGCTCTCGGCGCGGGCGAAGCAGGCGGGGCTCACCACCAGAAGCGCGTAGTCTACCAATGCGGAACTGCACAAGCAAGTCGTCAACAGAGTTGTGTCAACTCGATAGAAATGTCCCCTGCTGCAGGTGTTTTGCGCGCGCCTGCCGGTGGGCGCTCGTGGAAAAGTCGTGAACAGACTTGGACTACTCCGGGGCACTCCAACGGTTGCACCGGCTTCTGGGTGTGGCGACCATGCGCCGCGGGGCATTCTGGCTCGCGACCACTCGACGTTCCTGCATTCTCTCTGCGGAATCCGTCTCTGGAACGCATAGAATCGGAATCAGTTAGGAGACGCGAGGCAAACCCACGTCACGTGGCGCGCTCCTTGAATGGTCCACTGCCGAGAAGCCGTGTCGCCGAACACTGTCGCCGTGGATCGCTATCCTCGCTCTCCCCGGTGGGCTCCGTACGTCGCGGCTGTCGTAGCCGGATTCATCGCTTGTTGGATCTCCGAATCCGCGGCGCAGGCCCAGACCACCGCGACCCTGAGCCTCAGGACGAAGAATCAGAAACTGCGGACATTCGGCCCGCCCGGCGGCGACCCCGTGATCGTCTCGAGCAGCGATGGCGGCTGGGTGCGCCTCGCTCCGCATATCGCCACCGTTCTGGCGGCACAAGGCTTCTTCGTCGTCGGGCTCGATTCGAAGGCGTATCTGGAAAGCTTCACGTCGGCCACGACCACCCTGAGCATCGAGGACGAGCCAGCGGACTACCGCGTCCTGGCTGACTTCGCGGCGCACGGGACTGCCAGGAAACCGATTCTGATCGGCGTGTCGGAAGGAGCCGGGTTGTCGGTGCTGGCGGCAACCGATCCGCAGACGAAAGCCGCCATCGCCGGCGTGATCGCTGTGGGACTTCCCGATCTCACCGAGCTGGGCTGGCGGTGGAAGGATTCCCTCATCTACCTGACCCACGGCGTGCCCAACGAGCCGACGTTCCGCACATCAGCCGTGATCGGCAAGGTGGCGCCCGTACCGATCGGGGTGATCCACTCGACACACGACGAGTTCTTCAGCGTGGCGGACGTGGAGAAACTGTTCGCCGGTCTGCAGGATCCCAAGAAGCTCTGGGTTGTGAACGCGGCCGACCATCGGTTCAGCGACAACCTGGCGGAATTCGATCGCCGCCTCGTGGAAGCGGTTGCGTGGCTGAAGCAGAACGCACAACTGTGACCGTCTCGGCTTTCCGCCGACGGTCTTGTTTGAGGACGTCTCGCTCAGTTCAGGGAAGACGAACCATGAACGTGACGAGGCACTAGTACTACTTTGTCAGATCCGCAGATTGATTTCCGCGAGTTTCTGCATGGTTTGTAAGTAATGCGGTCGCGTCACGAAAAAGTGTGCGGTGAGAATCTCGGTGATCACCGCGCGAGCGATGGGCAACGTCGGAACGCGCGCCCCCGCGCGTCGTCGCGTGTCCTGCAGCCACGTGTAGGCCATGGCGGTCAGCACAACGTGACGATGCCAGCCCACAAACGAGCGTCCCTCGAAATGATCGAGCCCGAGCTCGTCCTTCAGTTCTTCGTACTGTTGCTCGATCGCCCAGCGATGATGCGCCAAACGGACCAGCGACCGCAGCGAGGCCGTCGCGGACAACGCCACGAGGTACGCCTTGACCCGCGGCGTCGCCCCGAGGTCGCGTTCGAAGAGCACCCAGACTTCGGGCGCCAAGCGATGGGCGCGCCAATCGTGCGCGGGCGTCACGCGCAGCGCGGCGAAATGCGCCGCCCACGGTCGATTCGCCCCGTTGCGCCAGGTCACGCGCCGCCAGGCGCGCCGCGGCAAGGCGGCGGCGATCGCGCGCACCGCTTCGGGACGACGGTCGTCGATGAGTTGCAGCCGAGTCGGTGGGCGGCTGCGTCCCGGCGGGCGCGGCGGCACCGCGACGCGCGGCGTCCCGCGAAAGACCGTCAGCGTCGACGAGATCCCGAGTGCGTAAGGCAGCTGCAATCGATGCAGCGTCCGACGCAGGGTGGCGTTGTCGCCGAATTCCGCATCGCCGAGCACCGCGGTCACCTGAAAACCAGCGGCGCGACTCTGGCGCAGCAACGTGAGCGCCAAGCGCCACTTCTCCTGAAAGCGGATCGACGCGGGAATGCGCGCGCGCTGACGCGCGTCGGGGGTCAGCCATTCCTGGGGCACATACAACGCCGCGCCGAGCATCCACGCGCGCACGCCCGTCCAGAGCGCTGCCGTTACTGCGACTTGGCAATTGGCGACTTTGCCCAACGCCCCGCAATACTGGCGCGCGACCGCCACGGAGCGCCGGCCCTGCTTCGGAAAACTCGTCCCGTCGAGAATCACCATCCCCGTGCGCTCGGGGATCGCCGCGCGGAGCTGCCGCCAGACCCGCTCGGCGCTCCACGGCGCGTGGGTGATGAAATGCTGAAACGCCTGATAGGTCCCAGGGTCGTTGACGCGCTCGAGCATCGCGCTCATCGACTTGCGTCGACTGTCGCTCAGCAGCCCAAGCAAGTACCGTCGAAACGCGCCGCGCTGCGCAACGTGCGTGAAGCACGTTCGAAGGGCTCGAGCCATGTGCTCAAGCGGTCGAGCCACGCCGGTGCGTTGCGCGGCAGCAGCACTGCGCGCCAGCGTACCGAACTTCAGCGAAACGTACAATGTCATCAAATCAGATCACTGCCAGATCGTTCGAGAAATCGACGATCTGACAAAGTAGTACGAGGAGGACACGTGTTAGGACTTCCCGCTTGTAAGCCGGTAGCAGCCTGTGCCGGACTGTTCGTTTTCAGCGTCTTGGCGTCTGCGTGTTCGTCGTCAACACCTTCTCCCAATCCGCCTCGCCCGCCTGAGCTCTGGGGCGACCTCAAGCCGGTCGTCTCCGTCAAGGAACTGATGCGGGACATGATAGATCCTCTTGCCGACAACATCTTCGACGCCGTTGGCACGGTAATGACCAGCAAGGGTGCCGTGGAAAGGGCACCGAAGACCGAGGAGGACTGGGACAAGATCCGAATCGGTGCGGTGTCGATGGCCGAAGGCTCATATCTGCTGAAGATCCGGCGGCCTTTCGCCCCTCCTGGAGACCTGAACAACAGCACTGGCCCGGACGCGGTGGAATTGTCGCCGGCTCAGATCACCGCCAAGCTCGAAGCCGACCCGGTGGAGTGGAATGCGAGAATCGAGGCGCTGCGAAACGTTGGGCTTCAGGTCCTCGACATCGTGAAGAGGAAGGACGTGAACGAGCTGTGGGATGCCGGCCAGAATCTCGACGAAGCGTGTGAGAACTGTCACAGAAGCTACTGGTATCCTGGCGAGAACGCCGAGTTTTACGACAAGCTCAGTCGTGGTCTACGGGAATGCCAGACCGCCACAGCCGCGGAAGTAGTCCCGTTTGCCCGCGCCAGCCTCGTGGATCCGGGCACCAAGCGGCCCGCCGGCCCTTACGATTTCATCATACCGGACGTCCGGCAGAAGACGTCCGACCGTCCGCTTCGAGCGCATGCGCCGCCACATCGCGAGGACAGCACGGACAAGAAACCGCGCAAACGCCACCAGTACGGGCGGCAAGGCGCTTGCTTCGCGTGGAGCATCAGCGGCCGGGTGGCCGAGCTCCGGTATCCATGCCCAAGTTCCTGTTCCCCTCCGCATTCGTTCTGCTACTCATCTCGGCTGGCTGCATCACGCCGATCCCGGCGACGGACACGGGTGATCCGAGCACAACCCCGCTCGGCCCGAGCGGCACTCCAACGTCGCCGGTGGCGGCCCAGGACAGCGTCGCCTACGACCCCGACATGAAGGCGCTGTTCAGCTCCGACTGCGTCGTCTGCCATGGTTCGGCGCGTGCCGACGCCAACTATCGCGTCACAACATACGCGCAGACAATGGCGCTCGTACGACCCGGCAACGCGTCGAGCAGACTGGTTACCGCGACGCAGCAGAACGGCAGCATGTATCGGTACTTCAGCGGCGGCTCAGCGACACGGCAGGCCAAGGCGGCACTCGTGCGCTCGTGGGTGGTCACTTATAACGCACAGGAAACCCGATGATTCAACGACAGACAGCCGTCGCGCTCATGCTCGCATCACTGCTGGCGTGTCCGGGCGTCGGCATGGCGGCGCTCAAAGACGCGCCGGACATTTCATTGCCGGCTCTCTCTGGCAAGCCGATCCGCATCGCCGAGCTGAAGGGCCGCGTCGTGCTGCTCGATTTCTGGGCGAGCTGGTGCGTGCCCTGCCGGAAGTCCTTCCCGGAAGTGGATGCGCTCTACCGGGAGCTCCGCGCCCGCGGCTTCGAGGTGGTCGCTATCAACGTGGACGAACAGCAACGCAACGCATCTGCGTTCCTCGAGAAATATCCGCACTCGATGCCGATCGCATTCGACCCGGAGGGCAAGGCGGCCACAGCCTTCGACCTGAAAGGCGATGCCGAGCACGATGATCCTCGACCGGGGTGGTCACATCCGCTTCACCCACATGGGCTACACCGAGAAGACCATCGCGCAGTACCGCGCCGAAATCCTTCAATTGCTGGGAGAACAGCCGTGACCTCGTCGATTGCACGCCGATTCCTCGTCGCGGTGGTGCTGGCAACCGGAGCCGCCGGCGCTGGCTGCGCCACGGTTCACCCCTGGCAGCGCGGGACGCTGGCCGATCAATGCATGATCTTCGATGCCAATGCCTCCGCCACCGCGTACATGGCCCACTGGCAGGAGGCCCGCGAGGGCTCGATGGGCGGGTTCGGCGTGCAGGCTGGCGGGTGTGGCTGCAAGTAAGCGCCTCGTCGTCTTCACGCTTGTCGTGATCGCGCTCTTCCTGGTCGCATCCGTGGACAACCGGGCTCAGAACGACCTGGACGTCTCGTTCCACGCCTTCCAGGACACCCGTAGCGTCACGGTACTCAGCCCGGATATCAGTCTCAACAAGGACTTCACGGATCGCACGACCGTGCGAGCCAGGGTGGGCGTGGACGCCATCTCGGCGGCGTCGGACTCTTGCGTCCGCTGCCATCAGGAGGGCGCCACGAACAGCCGCGGTGTCGTTGGCGTCAGCGTCGTCCGCAAGTACGGCGACTCGAAGCTCACGGTCGGAGGCGAGTTCAGCAAGGAGCAGTTCTACACAGCGACGACGGCCCTCGCGTCCGTCTCTCGCGACCTGAACAAGGGCAATACGACAGTGGCGGGCGGTTTCTCCTACTCCCTCAACCAGCCCCAGCTCCACCCAAGCGCGCAGGTCGAGTCGCAGCACGCGGCCGACGCCTTCGTCTCCGTCACCCAGTCGTGGACGAAGAAGACGGTCACGCAATTCGGGTACGAGTTGAACCAGATCAACGGCTACCAGTCGAACCCGTTTCTGCGCACGGAAGTGAACGGCGTCATGACCGTCGGGGAAGCCCCGGACGCGCGCACTCGCCACGCCTTCACTGCCCGCATCCGACAGGCGCTGCCGGCCCGGACGTTTTTGGACGCCGACTTGCGCCGGTATCACGACACGTGGTCGATCGACTCGACCGCATTCTCGATCGGGTTGTCGCACCACTTCGGCGACACCATCGTCGGCGGCGGGTCCTATCGGCGCTACACCCAGACGGGTGCGTACTTCTACTCACCGAAATACATCGGAACCCCAGAGTATTACACTGGTGACTTCCGGCTGTTCCCGTTCGACTCGAACGCGTACACCGGCCGGTTCGAGATCACCCCGAAACAGGGAATCTTCCACATGCCGCCCGGCACAACTCTCAACATTCAATACGAGCGGTACCGCACCACCACAGACTTCGAGGCCGCGGTGTTCACGGGCGGCTTCCGGGTGCCACTCAAGTGACTCGTGGCGGCGTCGGCCGGCCCGTGGTTTCCGGACTGTGTCTGACGGCGGCCCTGCTCGCGGGCTTCTCGACACACACACTCGAGGCCTCGGACGACACCGCTCAGACTCGGGTCTTCCGGTACCTGATGGGCACCGCGATGCGCGTGGAGGTGTACGGCGGCACACCCGAAGACCGGCAGACCGCGGCGGACGAAGCGTTCGGTGCGATCGCCGAAGTGGACCGCCTGATGAGCGATTACCGCGATGACAGCGAGCTCACGGCGATCAACCGCGCGGCGGCGACGCGTCCTGTGGCAATCAGCGCGCCGATGCTCGCGGTTCTCGATGCCGCGGAGCGGATCGGCGTGGCGAGCGACGGCGCATTCGATATCAGCGTCCGGCCCGCTCATGAGCCTCTGGGGATTCAAAACACGCCAACCGCATATTCCAACAGCGGCGGAGCTCGCCGCCCTGACGGCCGCTCATCGACTTCCGCAACGTCGTGCTCGATCGAAACGCGGGCGCCGTCCGTTTCACGCGACCGGGCGTCGAGATCGATCTCGGGGGCATCGCGAAGGGGTTCGCGGCGGAACTGGCCGCCGGCAGCATTCGCCGCCGCGGTCTCGCGGGCATGGTCGATGCCGGTGGAAACCAGCATATGGTTGGACTGCCACCGGGCAAGTCGGCGTGGTCGATTGGCATTCGAAGATCCCGCGCGGCAGGGTGCCATGCTCGGGACGATAGACCTCCGAGGCGACCTCCCGGACAATCTCGCCGGCGTAGCCGTGTCCACATCGGCGAACTCGTCGAACGTCCTGACGAGCGGCACGCGGACCTACGGGCACCTGATGGACCCGCGCTCGCTGCAACCAGCCGACGCCTCGTTGAGCGCGACCGTCGTCTCGACCGACGGGACGCTGGCGGACGGGCTGTCGAAAGCACTGTTCGTACTCGGGCCAAAGAACGGTTTGGCGTTGCTTCAGCAGTTTCCACGGACATGGGGTGTCGTCGCATATCGCAAGCCGGACGGCACGGAGGGCGTCGCTGTTTCCCGCGGGTTCGAGTCCTCGTTCCATCCCAATGACTATTAGTCCGACCCCGCGCTGACGTCACGCAAGGGTACTCAGAAGGCATGGTCGGAAAGAGTGCGCGCGCGCCATCGCTCCTGTGCGGTTACTCAACGATGAAGGTGACGAACCTCAGCTTCCCGTCGCGCTCCACCTGCAGCGCGACTACGCTGTGCGGTTCGAGCCCGTCCAGGATCGCGTCGAGATGCTGGACCGACGCTATCGCACTGCCATTGATCGTGTGGATCACGTCGCCCGCGGAGATCGGAATGTCACCCGTCCACGCCCGCTGCGAGCGCCCGATCACAACGACCCCGAACGGCAGGCGGAGACTCCCCATGGACCGGTTCACCTCCTCGTCCACCGGCAGTGCGAGGACGCCGAGCCGCCTCACGAGACTCGTCCGGGGGTCGACGTCGTCGATGAGACGATCGAGATCGTCCGAGCGTTTACCGACGACGACGTCCGCCTCGAGGACCGCAGAGCCCCGCAGGATGCCGAGTATCAAATGATCGCCGGGCGCCCGCGTATACGACTGGCCGAACATCGTGAAGTAGCTGTCGACGCGGCTTCCGTTGACGCTGACGATGACGTCCTGTACGCGCAAGCCGGCGGCTGCGGCCGGGCCGTCCGGCAGCACATCCGAGATGATCACGCCGTAGTCTCTGGGTAATCCGAGCGCTCGAGCCAGATCCGTCGTGATCGACTGCAGACTGAAGCCCATGACACCCCGGTGCAGATGTCCGATACTGCCGAAGCTGAGGCCACGCGACGCTGACGACGGCGCTTGGTACGGCGAATCCCAGCCCCTGGCTGCCACCAGACTCCGTCAGGATAAAGGTGTTGATGCCAACGAGCTCGCCCGAAGCATTGACAAGCGGACCGCCGCTGTTGCCGGGATTGATGGGGGCGTCGGTCTGGATGAAGACCATCGGGTTGTCCATGTCGGGCTGGCGGGCGACGGCGCTGACCAGTCCCATCGTGACGGAGTTGCGAAGGCCTTCGGGACTACCGAACGCAAACACGATTTCTCCCTGCCTCAGCGCGTCGTAGTCCGCGAGCCGCACGGCCGCAAGTCCGGTCGCGTCGATTTTGAGGAGCGCGAGGTCGACCTCTTTGGCCGCGCCGATGATCTTCGCGTCCACTGTCCGACCGCGACCACTCAGCAGCGACTGCACCGGCGTTTCGTTCGAGGCAGGCGGCGGCAGAGCGACCTGCACGCGCAGGGCTCCTGCTACAACGTGTGCGTTTGTCACGATGTAACCATCCGGGTCGATGATGACGCCAGACCCCAGACTGTGCCGTGGGCCCAGCACGACGTCGGTGTTGTCGCGGCCGGCGTCCTCGAGGGACCGTACCCGGTCACGACGATTTGTACGACACTCGGCGAGACACGCTGAACGAGCGATTCCACCGACTGGCTGAATAGCTTCAGCGGATCCAGGTTCTTCACGTCCTGGCCTGCGAGGGCCCCGCGAGCACCGAATACGCAGAACCAGCACCAGGAAAGCGAGCCGAATGGTCGCCAGGCCGCGAGCGTTCATTGCGCCACCCCGTCCGGATTGAAGCGGTAGCCGACCCACGGTTCCGTGACGAGGTAACGGGGATTCGACGGCTCCGCCTCCAGCTTCTTCCGCAGCTGTCCCACGAAGACGCGCAGGTATTCAGGTTGTGCGGCATAGGCCTCGCCCCACACCGCGCCGAGCAACATCCTGTGCGCGAGCACGCGGTTCGGGTGTCTGGCCGATGAAGACGAGGAGATTGAATTCCTTTGGCGTGAGACGCACCGGCTGTCCGTGAACGTGCACGCGTCGGTCATCGAAGTCGATGTGGAACACGCCGACGCCGAAAGCCTTGGCTTCTGGTGCGTCGGCCTTCCGTCGTAACGCGACTCGCACCCGTGCCAGCAGTCGCTCCGTGCTGCACGGCTTCCCGAGATAGTCATCGGCCCCGGCATCGAGTGCCGCGACTTCCGATGGTTCATCGGGATGGCCGGATACCACCATGATGGGGACGGTCGAGAGCCGGCGCACGCGGCGACAGAACTCGATCTCGTCGCGAGCCGGCGCGTCAAGAGTGGCGATAACGAGAGCGGGATCGCTCTCATGAAGCTCCACGATCGCCGCGTCGGCTCCCCGCGCCGTTCGTATCTCGTACCCGCGGCTCGTCAGGCCCCTCCCGAGGACCGCCGTCTGAACCTCACTACCCACGATCAGCACATTGGCACGCATGTTCACTCCTTGTGACCGACGATCGTGCCCCATGAAGCTTAGGCTCTGGTGAACGAAGGATTAATTCCTGTTAATGAGCGAGCACCGTGGCACTGACGTTGATGCTCTACAGGGTGGCGGCACGGCAGCACGATTGTCGTGCATTAGGGTTACGTCGAGGGCTCGGCCCGGGGCGCGTGCGGCGACGCGCCCCGGCCTCGCCCGCGTCAGAAGCGGTAGCCGAGTCCAAAGGTCATTCCATTGGCATTCAGGGGCGACGTGCTCAACGTTGAATCGGCCGCAATGCGCGAGTATCGATAGGCAGCATCGACCACCCAGTGCGCTGCCATCGGAACCTGAACGCCGCCGCCGAACGTGAATATCGGCGCGGTGCTGGCCGCGGATCCGTGAAACTGCCCGCCGATGTGAGCGCCGCGGTCACATCGCGTGCCGACGTCGAGGCGTGGATCCATCAGGCAGCGTCCCGCTCGAAAACGTGAACTGTGTCGTCGGGTTGAGACGTGCGACGCCGACACCGCCACAGTGACGTACGGCACTGATGCGGCTCCCGGTAGGAACCTCAACTCGCGAACCCGCCCGAGACAGTACGTGGCGGGTAGGCTTCCGCCGCCGATCACGCTGAGGTCCTGGCCGGACGATAACGCGGCTGTTGTGGTCGTCAATGGTCGGTTGAAGACCGGCAGCCTGCAGGTTACGTAACTGGCCGAGGTTGCCAAATACCATGACGTGCGGGGCGATCCGCACACCGCCCTCGACCAGGAGGTTTCCGGTGGTGTCGCCGACCGACGTGGAGAAGCCACCGAGTCCGCTCACGCACCCCTCGCGTCCTGTCCGCCTCGGCCCCGCTCTTGCGCGAAGAGTGGGGTCGCTATCAATGAGCGCTCCGGTCACAACGGTCATTCGCATTCTCATCGCGTCCTCCAGCACGCCGGCGTCTTCGCGCCGGCCTTCCGTTCGTGTCATCGTGCCGCGGCAGCCCGACATTGGGCCGCGCCCCGACGCCACTCGTTGCTGGACCCATTGAATCCGGTGGGCTTCAGCCTCAGATGAAGAACGCATTAATTGTTGTTAATGCCTGTGCCACGCCCTGTGTGAATCCTATTAGCGAGTCGTAAGGCAAGGCTTAACCAGGATTAATCAAGCGTTCATATTCCGATCAGCCGTCGCACCCCATAGTGGGTGACCTGCTGCGGCGGTGAGCGTCCAGACGCGCGAACGCTGCTCGGCGAGAGGAGGCAGTGATGTCGTCGGCTGATGTGACTGTCACGGATTGGCTGAACCTGATACGTGCCGAGTACCTCGAGATTCCCGGCCTACGCCTGACGAAGCCCCAAGCGCAGCGACTCTGGGGTCTCGACGACGTGACCTCGGAGGCGCTCCTCACGGCCCTCATCGACGTCAAGTTCCTGAAACGTACGCGTCAGGATGTGTACATGCGCGCGGATGTGGGCGAGTGAGCTACCGCCGAAAAAGAACAGATCAACTTCGCCGAATGTGCGCGAAAGTCCGGTTGGTCCATGCTGGCGCGATGCCACTGTGGCAACGCCAGCGCTGGTCCCGTGCGTTCTCTCAGGCCCAGCGCTGACCCATTGTCCCATCACGATCGTCCCCAGCAGGCTACGTCGCCGCTGATCGACGGCATCATCACGTAACGTCCCCGACCTCTCGTTGCGCGATCTTCATGACTCCTCGTCTCGTTTCCTGAGCCACGGTCCAATGAGCGGGCTGGACTCACCGGTCGATGACGTTCCACCCTTCACTGCCCGACTCCCAGACACTCAACAGCCGGTGTTGATTCTCGGAGGGTATGAACGTCAACGCCGGCTTCCAACCTGCCGGGTCCTGCCCACTGGCCGGCGTTCCCGTCTGCACGAACGCCACGGCGTGGTTGCCCTTCTCCCCGCGGAAGAGCAGGGTCGACCCTGTCTTCTCAACCATGTACTGGCCTGCTGGGAGAGTTTCCCCCTTCACAACGAACGGGAACGGGACCTTGACTTCCATGATGGTCCAGTCGGACGCACTCGCGTTCGCACCAGCGAATAGAAGAAACGCTCCTGCAACCATCACCGACTTCCGCATGAGTGACCGCATACCAACCTCCCTTCGCGCGTGATTGCGCTGGATGACTTCGTTGTCATCTATTGATATTTGACGCGGCGCAGGTGAAGCGCTCGTGAGGGGCAGATTAATTTGCGCTAATGCGGGCGCGTGACATCTCTGCCTGGTGACACCGGCCATCCGCAGAGCGAGAAGTCGTTGCCGATGATTCCTCGAGGCGAAATCAGATTCGACTGAGTGGCAGCATGACCGTAAACGTCGAGCCCTCACCGAGCCGGCTCTGGACGGTCACGGCGCCGCGATGCTGGGCTGCGATCCACTGGACCAAGCTGAGGCCGAGCCCGGCGCCTTCGGTCGAGCTCGATCGCGCTGGATCGGCCCGGAAGAATCGTTCGAACACCTGTTGCGTATTGCCCGACGACAGGCCAATGCCCGTGTCCTGCACCTCGATCCGCGCAGTGTCACCCTCTCTCGAGACCCGCATCACGACCCGGCCGTTCGCCTTCGTAAACTTGAGGGCGTTATCGAGAAGGTTCAACAGCAGTCGCTCGAGCCAGCCGGCGTCACCGTCCACGATCACCGCATCCGCCTGCTCGCACCGCAAATTGATGGCCCGTGCCTCGGCGATCGGTTCCATCTGTTGGACGAGCGAAGCGGCGAGATCACCGACGTTCACTGGCGCACTCGTGAGCCGAATCTGCCCGGACTCGGCGCGTGCCAGGGTAAGGATCTGGTCGATCAGACGCGTCAGCTTGTCGATCTCCTCGAGCTGGCTGGCGAACGCGCGGTCCTGGTCGACGCTCGTTCCCGGCGCCCGCAGAGCCAGCTCAATCTCACAGCGGAGTGCAGCCAAGGGTGTGCGCAACTCGTGTGCCAGCGCGGCGCTGAATTGGCGCATCTCGCCGACCGCGTGCTCGAGGCGGCCGAGTGTCTCGTTGAAGGCGTTCGCCACGCGATCCAGTTCGTCGTCCACGCCACGAACCTGCAACCGCTGATCGAGCGTTCTCACGTCAATCCGGCGTGCCGCCGTCGCCATCCGTGCCAGGGGACTCAAGGCGAAGCCGGACAACCACCAACTGGCCAAGACAGCGATGAACAGCATCGCCGGGACGCGCAACAGCAGCAGCGTGCGATAGCGCCGCAACGTCGCATCCATCGACGCGAGAGACGTTCCCACCTGGAGGAGATACACGCGGCCGTCCGCGGTCGCCTTCTCGCTGCTCAAGATGCGGAGCCGGCCGTACTCGGTCTGGATGTCAAAGGGGCGTTGCTGGGTGCGGAACGCCTGCACCTCTGCGGAGCTGAACTCCAGACCGAGAGGTGAGAGGGCACTGGACTCCACGAGCAGCCTCCCGGTGCCGACGTCGTACACCTGGTAGTACCTCGTCGCCTCGTGGACGAATGCCGCCTGATCGTTGTCGACGGCGTCGAAATCGACCGACACGGTCTCGTCATTGAAACGCAGATATCCATGAAGGCCGTCGGTGAGCCCAGTCAGACGCTCGGTGGCGTCAGTGTCGAGCTGCCGGGCCAGTATTTGATACGTGACGATGCTGAACGCTGCGAACAGCAGGCCGAACACGATCGTGGAGATCGCGGCCAGCCGGGCGCGCAGCGTCAGGGTCATGACGGGGCATCCGTGAGCACGTACCCGACGCCCCGGACGGTGTGAATGAGCGGAGTGTCGAATCCTTTGTCGATCTTGTTTCGGAGCGAGTTGATGTGCACCTCGACCACGTTGCTGATGCTGTCGAAATGGATATCCCAGACGTGCTCGATGATGAGGGACTTGGTCAACGGCCGATCGGTGTTGCGCATGAGGAACTCGAGGAGCGCGTATTCCTTGGGCTTCAGCTCGATGGGGACGCCCGCCGCGTCGTACCTTTCGACGAATGGTGTCCACCTCGAGATCCGCAACACGCAGCACGCTCTCCCGTGTAGAGCCGCGCCTGAGCAGGGCGCGGAGCCGGGCCGAGAGCTCGGCGAGCGCGAACGGCTTCGTCATGTAGTCGTCCGCCCCGGCGTCCAGACCGGTGACACGCTCCTCCGGCGAGCCTTTTGCCGTGAGAATCAGCACCGGCAGCGATGCCTTCCGCGATCGAATGTCACGGAGGACCTGGAACCCGGACCGATCGGGCAACATCAAGTCGAGAACGACCACGTCGTAGTCAATGGTGCGGGCTTGATCGGCTGCGCTCCCTCCGTCATTGAGCAGATCCACGGCGTAGCCCTCCTGCTGCAACCCGGTCTGGATGAAACTCGCGACCTTCCGGTCGTCCTCAACCACGAGGACGCGCATAACCCACCTCCCAATTTCTTTCCGTTGTCGTCGTCACCACGCGTCGGGCGCGTCTCGCCAGGTCGCACCTCACAGCGATAACATGCTCAGGGGTTGACGCCACTGCGTTGCATTCCAGCCGCGATCGGCGCCGAGCTCGCGAACCTGCGTGAGAAGACCCAGGAAATAGCGTGCAATGTCGCTGCTCGGGCCTCATTAACAATCGTTAACCCAGCATTCATCTGAGTCTCAGATGAATCGGGTTCAATGATGGCAACAATCCTTCGTGAGCGATGTAGATGTACTGGATGAGCCGCACAATCACCACGCTCGTACTGATCGCCGACATGGCGGGATCGACCGCGGCAGGCGGCCCCGTTGGAGCCCAGTTCGTCGAACAGACTCCGACGATGCAGGCAGCCAGCCACGCCGTTCGGGGCACAGTGAAATCCATCAGCGCCACGTCTCTGGTGATCACGAGTTCCCGCAGAAAGGGGGGCGAGCTCACGTTCGTCCTCAATTCGTCCACCTTGCGAGAGGGCACAATCGCGGCTGGCGTGACGGTCTCGGTGCGGTATCGCACCGATGGCAACACCCTTCTGGCAACGGCCGTGACGACGCGCGTCCACACGCGGGATTTGCCTTCCGAATTCCAACCTGAGTGAACCTTCAGCTCTTCTTCTCGGTTGTCTTTGCGGCGGCAGCCGATACCCGCACCGACTGGGCCATCTTGTGCCCGCCTTCTTCCATGTAGCGGACGGTGACATCGTGTCCCTTCAGCTTGCCAAGCGCCGCCAGATCGATGGCCTTGGATCCCTGCGTGATGTGCGTCGTCTTCGACAGCATGAACTCTTGGCTGCCCTTCGCCGTCGTCACCGTGAGTGTCTTGCCCGCTTCGTCGACCGCGGAGACCTTGCCATCGACACGAACGGCCGTGGGCTTGGCGGTCGCCTTGGGAGCCTTGTTCGTGGCCATCGCCTGATCGAACACTGTCTCGGCTGACCCCGTCGCCGTCGTCGACCCCAGAGCAATCAGGCACACAAGAGCCGGGATGGTCAATCTCATGGTGGTTATCCCTCAGCGCGGAATTTGCACGCGCGAGCGAGAACAACAATTCCTGTGCCGCATGAACCGGTTACAGTACCATCACCGAACCATTGCACGCTCCAGCACTTAGATGGAATTAGATCCGCGCGGACCGGCCGCCAGCACTCCTCCAAACCGCCACACCGTGGCGAAAAGGGCCACAGCGCTCTCGCTTCGGGGACGGTTGCTGCTCTTTGTCGTGCTCATCACCGCAGGCGTGGTCGGCGCCGTTTCGTATCTCGAAGTTCGTTCCTTTAGCCTCACCGTTGAGCGCGAACTCACCGACACGACCGAGCGAACCGCGCAGGCCGTCGCGAACGCCCTCGACAACAGACAGACCCCGCTGGACCCGTTGGACGTCCGCGACATCCTTCACGACTTTGCCGATGCCGATCCGGTCATCCGGTCGATTTCCGTGGTCCGCATGGTCGACGAGGGACGTCCAGAGGTGCTCGCCAGCACATTGTCCGAAGAACGGTCGGAGATTCTGGCGCTCGGCGCCCGCGCCTTGACGTCCCGACACGTCGCCAGTGAACGCAACGAAGCGCTGGCCTCCGTCGCGATTCCGCTGCGCGCCTCGCCGTCCGTCGCCGTCGTGGCTGCCGTGTCGATGTCCGGCGTTCAGCAGGCGCGCGCTCGCGGCCGTGCGATCGCGCTCGAATTCGCGCTCCCGACGATTCTGCTCGTGACCGTACTCGTCGATTTCACTGCGCGTCAGCTCGTCCACCGCCCGATCGCCGAAATTCGCGGGGTGATGCAGCGTGCGGCCGGAGGGGAACTGGCCGCGCGTGCGACGGTGTTCCGCGCCGACGAGCTGGGATCGGTAGCGGACGGGCTGAACGATATGCTCGATCGTCTCGAACACTTCAACGATGCGCTTCGCGAGCGGGTACGGGACGCCACCGATCAGCTCCGCCAGCGCAACGCCGAGCTCGCGGAGAACTACAATCAGATGCTGACCCTCAGGGAGACACTTGCCCGAACCGAGCGAATGGCTGCCCTCGGCTACATGGCAGCAACTGTGGCTCACCAGGTCGGCACGCCACTCAATCTCATCTCTGGATACGTGCAGATGATCCGTGACGATCCGGGCACGAGTACGCTGGTGCGCCAGCGGCTCAACACCGTCGACACACAGATCCAGCAGGTCACTCGCGTCGTCCGCACGATGCTCGACCAGGCGCGCCAGCCTCCCCATCGTGAGACGACGAGCCTCGCGCACATCATGAATCGTGTTCGCGAACTCGTCGGACCGCGCCTGACCCGCAGCGGTGTCAAGGCCGAGATCTCGGTACCGGATACCCTTCCGCCGGTTGACGTCGACGCGGTGCAGCTCGAACTGGCGCTGCTCAACCTCATCACGAACGCGCTTGACGCGATGCCCCACGGGGGCACACTGACGGTTCGAGCGACGGCCGTGGATAACCGTCTCAGGCTCGATATCGCCGACACCGGCAGCGGTATTCCGGCGGGCCTCGTCGATCGCATTTTCGAGCCGTGGGTGACCACGAAGCCGGCCGGCCAGGGTACCGGCATCGGCCTCGGGATCGTCCGCGACGTCGTCCGCGCGCATGGCGGCGTCGCCTCGGCCCGCAATGCCGCCGAAGGGGGCGCGGTCTTCACGATCGATCTACCGCGCGCCGGCACCGCCGGCCAGACACAGGCCTGACCCGATCGTGCCTCGCATACTCATCGTCGACGACGATCGCGAAACATGCCGGTTCCTGCAGGAACTTCTGGCGGAGCCTGGACGGGAGTTCGCCTCCGCGCAGGACCCGGAAGAGGCCATGTCCAGGATTCGCACCGAACCCTTCGATCTCCTCATTTCCGACATCAACCTCGGCGCGCCGAAATCGGGTGTCGATCTGCTGCGTGCCTTTCGAGCAGAGCATCCCGATGCGCCCGTCGTGCTGATCAGCGGCTTCGGCACGCTCGAAACCGCAATCGAGGCTGTGCGCGCGGGAGCGTTCGAGTACATCAGCAAGCCGTTCGACATCGCCGAAATCCGGCGCATTGTGGCCCACGCGCTCGAGCAACGACGTACCGACCGGAAACGGCCGGCCGAGATTCCGCCGCCCACGCCGGCCGGGCTCATCGGACGCACCGCGCCGATGCTCGACGTCTACAAGCACATTGCGCTCGCCGCGGATTCGTCCGCCCCGGTGCTGATCGTCGGGGAGAGCGGCTCGGGCAAGGAACTGGTCGCCCGTGCCATCCATACGTACGGGAAACGAGCTCGCGAACCGTTCATCGCGGTCAACTGCGGCGCCCTTGTCGACTCGCTGCTCGAGTCGGAACTGTTCGGACACGTGCGTGGCGCATTCACCGGCGCCGTTGCCGACCGCAAGGGAATTTTTGAACAAGCAGGCGGCGGCACGGTCCTGCTCGATGAAATCGGGGACACCTCTCCCGCGCTGCAGGTGAAGTTGCTGCGGGTGATCGAGGAGGGCGACGTCCGGCCGGTCGGCGCCAGTCGATCCATCCACGCGATTGCTCGCGTGATTGCCGCCACAAATGTCGCCCTCGAGCAGGCGGTCGCCGAGGGACGGTTTCGACAGGATCTGTACTATCGATTGGGCGTGATCGTCATCCGCGTGCCGCCGCTGCGCGAGCGACGCGCCGATATTCCACTGCTCATCGGGCGGTTTCTCGAGGAGGCCTGCAACCGTGCCGGGCGCAGCAAAGTGCTCTCGGCTGAGGCGTTGGATGCGCTCATGCGGCACTCGTGGCCGGGTAACGTTCGGGAGCTGCGCAATACGATCGAGCGCCTTGTCACGTTGAGTCGCGGTTCGACGATCGATACCCTCGATCTCCCGCCGACCGTCGTTGGATTCAAGATCGCATCGGACGAGAAGCCGTTCTCCGATCTCCCGACACTCGACGATCTGGAGCGTCGCTACCTGCTGCACGTCCTCGACGCCGTCGACGGCAACCGCACCAGGGCCGCCGAAATTCTCGGGATCGACCGACGGACGCTGTACCGGATGGCCGAACGATTCGGCATCGAGCTCAAGGAATAGGGGCTCGGCTGCGTGGCAATTTGGAGGTCGGCCCGTGCACGACCGCCACGCACGCCAGAGCCGATGGCAACCTCTTAGCCGTTTCACAGCCGTCATTCCTCCTGGATTCAGTGGTACCGCCTTTGCGAAAGGCTGACTTGGCAGGGAATCATGAAGAAGCTCGAGGTCGGCATTCCGCTACTGTTTCTCTGCGCGCTCGCGTTCACGACGTCGGTCCGTGCGGCGCCGCTCCACCTTTCCACTGAAACGCTGACCATCCGCGGACATGCACAGACGCTCCGCATCTATGGTGAACGCGGCAACGATCCCGTGATTGTGTCGAGTGGCGACGGCGGCTGGATCCACCTCGCCCCATACGTCGCGAAGCTGCTGGCCGCCAGGGGTTTCTTCGTCGTAGGATTCGACACGAAGGTCTACCTGGAAAGCTTCACTGAGGGCCGCAGCAGGCTGCAGGCCGCCGACGAACCTGGCGACTACCGCGCGCTCGCTGCCTTCGCCCGCGGCAGCGGAGCAAAGGCGCCGCTGCTCATCGGCGTCTCGGAAGGTGCAGGGCTGTCGGTGCTCGCCGCCGCCGATCCGCTCACCAAGAACGCGGTGAGCGGCGTCATCGGACTCGGCCTGCCGGATGTGAATGAGCTCGGTTGGCGGTGGAGCGACGCGCTCATCTACGTCACCCACGGCGTACCTCACGAGCCGACATTCAGCACGGCCGCTATCGCGGAACGCATCGCGCCGCTGCCGCTCGCAGCCATTCATTCCACGAGAGATGAATTCGTGCCGCTGGCGGAGGTTGAAACGACCATGCGCATGGCGCAGAATCCCAAGCGCCTCTGGATTGTCGACGCATCCAACCATCGCTTCAGCGGCAACCTGGCAGAGTTCGATGCGCGTCTGCTGGAGGCCATCGACTGGGTGCGACACAACGGGGCGCATCGGGAGGAACCGTGAGCGAACGGCTTCGCCGGACGTTGCCTGTCATCATCGGCTTCGCCTTCTTCCTGGCGGCGCTGGCGGTGCTCGGCGTCGAGCTCCGCTCAACCAGCTGGCGCACACTGACGCACAACGCTCTCGAGATTCCACTGTGGCGGCTGGGAATTGCGGCCGCGCTGACGGCTCTCAACTATGTCGTGCTCACGGGATACGACCAGCTGGCGTTCGCCACGATCGGCCGGTCGCTCCCGCGCATGCGCATCATGATGGCTTCCTTCCTGGCGTACGCCATCGCCAACAATGTCGGCTTCGCCATGCTGTCCGGCGCGTCGGTGCGCTACCGCTTCTACACGCGCTGGGGGATCACCGCCGAGGAACTATCGGGCATCGTCTTCTCGTACTCGGTGACGTTCTGGATTGGATTGCTGTCGCTCGGCGGCCTCGTGCTGGCCATCGGACCGCTTCCAGACGCGGCACGCCAGCTGGTCCCGTTCCCCGTTGCGCCGCTTGGCTGGCTGCTGATGAGCGTCTGCGCCGGCTACATCGTCGCCACTGCGGTCCGCCGCCAACCGCTGCAAGTCGGTCGGTTCGAGCTTCCGCTGCCCCCGCCGCGGATCGCCGTCGCGCAGCTCGCGATCTCGGTTGTGGACTGGGTCGTAGCGGCCGCGGTCCTCTACGTACTACTGCCGGCAAGCGGTCTGACCTGGCTCGAATTCCTCGGCGCGTTCCTGGCCGCCATGCTGCTTGGCATGGCGAGCCACGTGCCCGGCGGCGCTGGCGTGTTCGAGGGCCTGATGGTGCTCCTCCTCAAGCCCCACCTGAGTTCCGCCGAGCTCGTGCCCGTGTTCATCGTCTATCGGGGGGTGTACTACCTTGCGCCGTTGTCCCTGGCGCTCCTGGGACTGGTCGCTGACGAACTGCATCAGCGCAGGGAACAGGCCGCGCGGGTTGGCGCGGCGATCGGAGAGCTGACCGAGCAACTGACGCCTCGCCTGCTGGCCGTGTTCGCCTTCCTCGCGGGGATTGTGCTGCTCTTCTCCGGGGCAACGCCGGCGGCGGCCGGACGACTCACGTGGCTGTCGCGCTTTTTCCCGATCGGCGTGATAGAGGTGTCGCACTTCGCAGGTAGCATCGTTGGCGCCGCGCTCCTGCTTCTGTCGCAGGGGATCAGCCGCCGGCTCGATGCGGCGTACTACCTGAGTGTCGTGGCCATCGTCGCGGGCATCGCAGCCGCGCTCGCCAAGGGGTTCGACTACGAGGAGGCGATGCTCCTGACGTTCCTGCTGGTGCTGCTCTGGCGCGCGCGGCCTGCGTTCACCCGCCGAGCGGCCTTCTTCGACACGCGCTTCTCGGCCGAATGGATCGCGGCGCTGGCAAGTGCCGTGATCGCCTCAATCTGGCTCGGACTCTTTGCGTTCAAGCACATCGACTATTCGCACGAGCTCTGGTGGCAATTCGAGCTGCACGACGAGGTGTCGCGGTTTCTGCGTGCCTCGGTCGGCGCGGCGGTCGTCGTCCTGCTCTTTGGCATCGCACGGCTCATGCGACATGCGCCGCATGAATTCATGGAGCCGACGGACGCGGATCTTGCTGCCGCACGCGCGGTGATCGCCGCCCAGAAGGCGACGACCCCGAACCTGGTGTACCTGCGCGACAAGTCCGTGCTCTTCAGCGAAGACAAGAAGGCATTCGTCATGTACGGCGTGCAGGGCCGCACGTGGGTCGCGATTGGGGATCCGGTCGGGCCTCCCGAGCGCATGGACGAAATGATCCGCCTCTTGCTCGAGCGGTGCGACGACTTTGGCGGGACGCCCGTGTTCTACGAGGTGGGCGCCCAACATCTTCACCGCTATGCCGATCTCGGGCTGACGTTCGTCAAGCTGGGCGAGGAAGCCCGCGTCGATCTCACCGCCTTCACGTTGACTGGTGGCGCCGCTTCGCGCCTCCGGCAAACGCTCCGCCGGCTCGAGAAAGACGGGGCGAGTTTTCGCGTCGTCGCCGTGGAAGACGTTCCGGCTGTGCTTCCGCGACTGCGGGAGATCTCCGACGAGTGGCTCGCCGCCAAGGCCGGGGCAGAGAAAGGATTCTCTCTCGGTTTCTTCGACGAGGCGTACGTTCGCCGGTTCCCGGTGGGCGTGATCGAGTGCCGCGGACGCATCCAGGCGTTCGCGAACCTGTGGCTCGGAAGCGACCGCAACGAGCTCTCGATCGATCTGATGCGCTACGGCCCCGAGGCGCCCAAGAGCGTCATGGAGGCGCTCCTGATCCATCTGATGGTCTGGGGAAAAGCCGAAGGATACCGATGGTTCGCGCTCGGTATGGCCCCGCTTGCCGGTGTGGGGCACTCACCACTCGCCACGCAGTGGAACAAGATTGGCGCCTTCCTCTACGAGCACGGCGAACCCGTCTATGGGTTTCAGGGCTTGCGCGCGTTCAAGGAGAAGTTCAACCCGGTGTGGGAGCCGCGCTATCTCGCGTACCCAGGCGGACTCAAGCTTCCACTGATCCTCGCAGACATCGCCGCGCTCATCGCCGGCGGCTATCGACAGGTGTTCCGGCGACCGCGCGACAGCGCGAAGACTGAGCGCACATCGACCTGGCGGCTTCCCGATGGCGGTGATGGACCCGTTCGAGCTGCGCTCGCCGCGACGTCTCGACGAACATGAGAGCCGCCGCTCGGCGTGTGAAATAATCACACGCTCATGCGCGTCCGGCTCGGATCGGAATGCCTGCTCGCTTCATCCGCCCTCGACGGCAAGCATGTCGGGGTCGTGTGTCACCCTGCCTCGGTGGACCACGGCTTTGGCCATATTGCCGACCGCGTCGCCTCGCACCCGGGAGCCAGACTGGCGGCGATCTTCGGCCCGCAGCACGGGTTCCGGTCGGACGTTCAGGAAAACATGATCGAGACCGGGCACGGCACGGACGACCTTCGCCGCGTTCCCATCTACTCGCTCTACAGCGACACGCGCGAACCCACCGCGGACATGCTCGACGGCCTCGACGTCCTCGTCGTCGATCTGCAGGATGTCGGGACTCGCATTTATACCTACATCCATACAATGGCGAACTGCCTGAAGGCCGCGCGCAGGCACGGCGTGAAGGTCATCGTGTGCGACCGCCCCAATCCGATTGGCGGCATCTCGATCGAAGGCCCGATGCTCGTGCCAGGGTTCGAGTCGTTCGTCGGCCTCTATCCGATTCCGATGCGCCACGGCATGACGATCGGCGAACTCGCCCGGCTGTTCAACGAACACTTCGGCATCGGCGCCAATCTCGAGGTCGCGGCCATGCATGGCTGGCGACGCGAGATGTACCATGACGACACGCAGGCCCCGTGGGTGCTGCCGTCGCCCAACATCCCGACGCTCGATTCGGCCATCGTCTATCCCGGCACGGTCCTGTTCGAGGGCACGAGCGTCTCCGAGGGGCGCGGCACCACGCGTCCGTTCGAAATCGTCGGCGCGCCGGGCGTCGTCGCCGAGCGCTTCGTCGAACGCCCTGAATCGGCGCACCTTCCCAGGCACCCATCTCCGGCCGGTCGTGTTCGAGCCGACGTTCCACAAACACGCACACCAGACATGCGGCGGATGTCAGATCCATGTCGTCGACCGACGCATGTTCCGGCCGGTGCTCGTGGGGGTGGCGCTCGTTGCCGCCTTTCGCGCGGCTGATCCGGATCGGTTCCGCTGGCGCGATCCACCGTACGAGTACGAACACGAGAAGCTGCCATTCGACATCCTGGCCGGATCATCAGAGTTGCGGGCACAAATCGAGGCGGGCGTAGCCGCTGAAGACATCGCGCGTTCGTGGGATCCGGCCGTCGACGCGTTCAACGAGGTGAGGAAACGGTTCCTTCTCTATTAGAACCCCTCTCATGAACCGCGCGACTATCCGCGCGTCTTGGCGATGCCAGGCGCCGCCGATTCCTGCGGCGTCGACGGCATCAGATGATGCTCGACGAAATGCGCGCGGAGGCGCTCGAACGCCTCGCCCGGCGTGTCCACGGAATGAAAGAGCTCGAGATCCTGCTCCGCGATCGCGCCCCACTCGGCCATCGGTTTGAACGTCAGGACGTCGTCCCAGTACTCGCGGCCGTAGAGAACGACTTCGATCTTCTTCGACAGCTTGTCCGTCTGCACGAGCGTGAGGATCTCGAACAGCTCGTCGAGCGTGCCGAAGCCGCCCGGAAAAATCACGAGCGCCTTCGCGAGGTACGCGAACCAGAACTTCCGCATGAAGAAATAGTGGAACTCGAAGTGCAGGCCGTCGGTAATGTAAGGATTCGCCCCCTGCTCGAACGGCAGACGGATGTTCAGGCCCACGGTCTTCCCACCCGCTTCCCGCGCGCCCCGGTTCGCGGCTTCCATGATGCCGGGCCCGCCGCCGGAGGTCACGACGAAGCGATGGTTCTCTGAGTCGAGCGACATGCTCCACGTGGTGAGAAGCCTCGCGAGTTCCCGGGCGTCCTCGTAGTACCTCGCCCACTCGACTGCCTTGCGCGACCTATTGAGCTCGGCTTCGTACTCGTCATTCGCCTGCTGCACACCCCTCGCACGCAGCGTCCGCAGTGCACGAAGCGCGCGCTCCCGACTGTCGACGCGGGCGGACCCGAAGAACACCACCGTATCCTGTATCTTCTCGGCCTTGAAGCGTCGCAGTGGCTCGAGATATTCGGCCAGTATCCGGATGGGGCGGGCATCGTCGCTCTCGAGAAACTCCGGGAGAAGGTACGCCAGCGGCTGCAACATAGCTCGTTACTGTATCTCAGATGCTATGATCGCTCATCGCTGACGGAGTGTTCACCATGACCATGAAGGCAGGCCGTGCGCTGGCGTGTGGGTTGTCCCTCGTCGCCTGCGCGGTCGCGCTGCTTCCTCCGCGTCTCGACGCCCAGGCGTCACGGGCGCCAGAGCTCCACGCCAGAAGCGGGCGCCGGCTCCTGATCCGCAACGCCATGGTGATTTATGGGAGCGCCAGGCCGCCCTTCGGTCCCGTCGACATCGACATCCAGGACGGTCTGATCTCCTCCATCTCCCCGAGCAGTCCGACGAGTGCTCGCGGCGGCGCCGCGGATGACGTGATCGACGCGGCCGGCAAGTACGTCATGCCCGGCATCGTCAATACCCACATGCATTGGCACGAAGAGCGGCAGCCCGGCACGCCACAACCGATTCAATACGAACGCAACCTCTATCTCGCCGCCGGTGTCACGACAGCGCGCGAGCTCGGCGGCGATTTCGAGAAATCCAAGCGGTGGCAGGTCGACAGCAACGCGCACGCCATCATCGCGCCGAGGATCCTTGTGTATCCGGTCGTCGATCGAGGGCAGCACGGCAGCCCCGCCGAGATCCGATCCTGGATCCGCGACATCAAGAAGAAAGGCGCCGATGGCCTGAAGATCATCGCCATGGATCGCGACCAGGTGGAAGCCACTCTGGACGAGGCGCACAAGCTCGGGCTTCGGACAACGACGCACATCGGCACGGAGGAAACAACAGCCAAGGATTACATCGAGTTGGGCGTGGACTCGATTGAGCATTTCTACGGGGTTGCGGATGCCGCCCTCGACGGCGTCCAGAACTTCCCGGCCGACATGAACTACTACAACGAAATCCAGCGCTTCGCCCGCGCAGGCGAGCTGTACGCGCAGGCCGATCCGAAGAAGCTGCACCAGATCGTCGATTTGATGGTGGCGCGGCACGTAGGATGGAGCCCGACGTTCTCGGTTTACGAAGCCGCCCGAGACGTCGTCCGCGCGCAGAACGTCCCGTGGTTCAGAGACTACCTGCATCCGTCGATGGAAGCCTTCTTCCGACCTTCGCTCGACAATCACGGGTCGTTCTTCTTTGGCTGGACCAGCGCTCAGGAGGCTGCCTGGAAGCGGCAATACCGCATCTGGATGGACACCGTGCGCGAGTTCGGCCTCAAGGGCGGACTGATCACGACGGGTGACGATGCCGGCTATCTGTATTCCCTGTACGGCTTCGGCATTGCGCGCGAGCTCGAGCTGCACCAGGAGGCCGGATTCCACCCCCTCGAGGTGATCGAGCACGCGACGTGGAATGGTGCTCGGATGATCGGCATGGATGACCGACTCGGCAAAGTGCGCGAGGGCTTCATCGCCGATCTGCTCGTCGTGAACGGCAATCCGCTCGAAAATCTGAAACTGCTCAATCCGTACGGCGCGGACATCATGATCGTGAATGGGAGGCAGGTCCCCAACGACACTCGCATCGATCCCGGAGACCGCGTGCAGTCCGCGCACGAAGGCGGTATCGAGTGGACCATCAAGGACGGCATTCCCTACCATGTGCCGACGCTGATGCGTGAAGTGAAGGACATGGTCGTGCGGGCGCGATCGCGCGCAACAACCCCATGAACTTCGACGCAGGGACTCACGGCCATCCGGTCGCCGGCAAGGAGCGGACGCCGGGAATCGACGTGACCCTCGTGATCGCGGCCCCGCCAGGACGGATTCTCAAGGGATTCTTCGACGCCGACGCGCTGGGAGCCTGGTGGCAGGTCGCGCGAGCGGTCACGACGCCGCGGACGTTGGGTGCCTACGCCATCGAATGGACACCCACCGACGACCGGGACGAAATCCTCGGGAGGCTCGGCGGCGTCTTTCGTGGCACGGTCATGCAATTCGAACCGAATCATGGCTTCCTCGTCGCCGATGCCTTCTGGCTTCCTCCCGACGGCGATCCGATCGGCCCGATGGCCCTCGACGTGACCTGCACGCCTGAGCCGAACCGCGCTGCCACCCGCCTTCACGTCGTGCAAACGGGGTTTGAAGAGAGTCCGCGCTGGCGCCGCTACTATGAGATCGTTGGCGCCGGTCTTCAGCACGCGTTGCGATCGCTCAAGATGCTGCTGGAGAAGTGAGCGGGCACTGAGGGCCGCCACTGCGCGAGCGACAGTGGACCCTTGTCGGTGTCAACCGAAGGGCCGAATCCTCTTTTCAGCACACGCGTTCATGATCCGCCGCCGAAGCTCATTCGCCACGGCTCCCTGCTGGAGTGGAGGCGTCTTGACGCGCAGGCGGACCACGGCCGAGCGATCCGTCAGCGACTCCACGCCCGCGACATCCATCACCTCGAGCACGCGCTCCGTCCAGTCGGGGTCCCGAGACATGTCGTGGCCCACCTCACGAAGCGCCGCCAGCACAACATCGATGTTCTCACGGTACGACACGCGGACGTCGACAACAGCAAAGGCATACTGCTTGCTCAGATTGGCGAGCGCGGCGATGGTCCCGTTCGGAAAGACATGAACCGCGCCCTCCACATCGCGCAGCACAATCGTGCGCAGATTGATCTGCTCGATGGCACCGGACACGCCGTTGATGCGCGCGCTGTCGCCGATGCGCACCTGGTCTTCGAGGATCAGGAAGAAACCCGAGATGACGTCGCGAACCAGGTTCTGCGCGCCGAAGCCGACGGCCAAGCCCGCGATTCCGGCGCCGGTGAGAATGGGCGCGACATCGAGCTTGAATTGGCCGAGCAACATCAGCGCCGCCATGAAACTGACCGTCACGGTCACCAGTCTGGACAGGATGCTGGCAAGCGTCCTGGCGCGACGCTGCCACTCGAGATCGGTCTGATCGCGCCGACCGCCGAGGGTGTGCTGCAGCTGCTCGATCGCCAGGTGGGCGGCGCGGATCACCACCACCGCACCAACCACGATGAACGCAATGCGAATGCCGCTCGTCCGCAGCCAGTCTCCAATCTCTCTGGCGCTTCCGAGCGGTCCCCGAGCGCCGAATTGCTCGAGGAGCAGCGACACCGTGACGAGCGCCGCGACCCCGAATGCGAGGAACATCAACGTCCGGATGAGACGCGTCGCCCTGCCCTGCAGCGCCGCACGGCTCTCGGCGTCGCGACATCCAGGGCACCCAGTTTTCGCTGGATCACCGCCCGGAGAAGGCGCGCCACGAGCACCGCCGCCACGAACGCGAGCGCGATGCCGGTGATCGTGCCTTTGAACGACGGCATTACAGGCGCTGAAGTTTGAGATAGTTGGCGTCGCTGCGCGTCACGTCTGAATTGATGCTGACCAGCACGACGACCGCTCCGGGTTTCACCAGCCCTCGCGCGACGAGCTGCCGACCGATGCGCGCACTGACGGCATCAACGCTCTCCCCGATGTCCGTGCAGATCGGCGCGACGCCCCAATAGAGCGCGAGGCGGCGTGCCGTCTCACGCGCGATCGGTGATCGCCAGGATCGGAACGCGCGGGCGCAATGCGGAGAGATGGCGCGCCGTGCCTCCGCCCCTCGTCACCGCCACGATCGCTGCCGCGTCTCCACGTTCGGCCAACGTCACCGCCGCCTCGCACAGCGCGCGCGCGTGATCGTGGGCGCTCTCACGCCTGAGGACACCAGCATCGATGAACGGCCCGGATTCCGCGTCGCGAATGATCGCGTCCAGCGTCTGCGCGGCTCGCGCCGGAAAGGCGCCGACTGCCGTCTCCCCCGACAGCATGATCGCGTCGACGCCGTCTTCGACAGCGTTCGCGGCGTCACTGGCCTCGGCGCGAGTCGGCCGGCCTTCGGTGGTCATCGATTCGAGGACCTGCGTCGCGAGGATGACGGGGACCCCGCACAGGCGGGCGCGGCGGGTAATCTCCTTCTGCGCCCGCGGACACCCGTTCCAGTGGCATCTCGAGACCCAGATCGCCGCGGGCCACCATCACGGCATCGGACGCGGCGAGGATCTCGTCGAGGTGGTCGAGCGCCTGCGGCCGCTCGAGCTTCGCCACGAGCGGAGTGCCGGCCGAGTCCGCGTCAACGAGATCCCTCGCCAGCCGAAGGTCTGCGGCCGTCTGAACGAAACTGACGGCCACCATATCCACACCGAGCGACAGACCGAACCGGAGATCGTCCGCGTCCTTGAGCGTCACCGCGGACACGGGCAGGTCGACGCCCGGCGCGCTGATGCCCTTGTGCTCGCCCAACTTTCCGCCGTCGACAACCGTTGTCTGGATTTCTCGGCCGTTCGACGCGTCGACGCGAAGCTCAATCACGCCGTCCGCCAGCAGAAGCCGATCGCCGGGACGAACGCCGCGGGCCAGACCTTCGAACGTGGTCGAGATGCGGGCGGCATCGCCTTCGAGATCGCCCGTGACGATCCGGAGGGAGTCGGCCGGCTTCAGATCGATCGGCTGGCCGTTCTTCAAGCGGCCCGTGCGAATCTTCGGCCCTCCAAGATCCTGCAGAATGGCCACGTCCCGGCCCGCGCGCGCCGCCGCGCTTCTCACTCGCGCAAAGGTGGCGGCCTGCGATTCCTGCGTGCCATGCGAAAAGTTGAGGCGAACGACGTTGACGCCGGCGGCGATCAACGCATCGAGGGTGGCATCATCGTCGCTGGCGGGGCCAACCGTCGCGATGATCTTTGTACGTCGCATGTAGAATCACTCAATTATGGGCCAGAATCGTTCCAGACCTCGTTGAACGATACCTCGCGGGTCTCAATCGGCTTCCTGACCCATTGTTGCTCGACATCGCCCGCTACGGTGAAGAGCAGGATCTGCCGCTCATCGATGCGGAGGTCGGGGCGCTGCTGCGGGTGATCGTCATGGCCGTTCGAGGGCGTCGCGTGCTCGAAATCGGGACCGCGATCGGCTACTCGGGGATCTGGCTTGCCGGCGCGCTTCCAGCCGGACGGCATGTTGTTGACGATGGAGCGGGATCCGGAACGCGCCCGGATGGCGCGAGACAATTTCGTTCGTGCCGGTCTCGCCGATCGCGTGAGCGTCATCGTCGGCGACGCCAAGCGGATGCTGGAGAAGGTCTCGGGGCCCTTCGACGTGATCTTCCAGGACGGCAGCAAGCAGCTCTACCTGCCGCTCCTCGATCGGCTGGTCGAGTTGCTGCGTCCCGGCGGCCTGTTGATCACCGATAACGTCTTGTGGGATGGTGAGGTCGTGCCGGGCTTCGTGGAGAAGCCGAAGCGAGAAGCAGAGGACACGCGGGCGATTGCTGAATACAATGAGCGGATCAGCGCGCATCCGCAGCTGAGGACCTCGGTGATTCCACTCAGAGACGGCGTGGCGTCTGTCAGGTCAACGTAACGTAGGCCCGACCTTGAGGTCGGGCGTGTGGTTCTAAGGTTCTCTAGACGATTCTGGTGTCACATGACGATCGACACGTGGTTGAAAGCTGCCATTGCGGACGCTGAACGACGCGGGCTCCCTGAGCTCAAGCCACTTCTCGAAAATCTCGCGCAGGCGACCCAGGCGTTGCGAAAGGCTGACTTCAACCTGGACGCGAGCACGTAGGCCCGACCTTGAGGTCGGGCGTGTTCATCCCATGTTCACCATCGAAGAATTCGGGCGCAAGTTCCGCGCGCGGGAAGTCAGCGCGGCGGAAGTGACCGAGGCGTGCCTGCGCCGGATTGACGCCGACAACCAGCGGCTCAATGCGTTCATCCACGTCATGGCCGACGAGGCGCGTCGCCAGGCGCGAGAGGCCGACGCCGAGTTGGCCGCGGGGCGCGATCGAGGCGCCCTTCACGGCGTGCCCGTCTCCATCAAGGATCTGTTCGATGTGGAAGGGAGCGCCACAACCGCGGCGTCTCGCGTACGAGAATTCCACGTCGCGGATCGCGATGCCACGGTCATTGCGCGTCTGCGGCACGCGGGCGCGGTGCTCGTCGGAAAGACGAACCTGCACGAGTTCGCGTTCGGAACGACCAACGAGGATTCCGCGTTCGGCGCCGCGCGCAATCCGCACGACGTCGAGCGCTCGCCCGGTGGATCGAGCGGCGGATCGGCCGCCAGCATCGTCGCCGGAATGGCCATCGCCTCCATTGGCACGGATACCGGCGGGTCGATTCGAATTCCGGCTGCCGCGTGCGGAACCGTGGGCCTGAAGCCCACCTGCGGCGAGGTACCGATGGACGGCGTCGTTCCATTGTCGCCGACGCTCGATCACGTCGGACCAATCACGCGCAGCGTCGCGGATGCATGGCATCTGCTCCATGTACTGCTCGGGCGTGACGCCGGGGGCCCTCTGGCGGCGGCTCCGCCGGCGGGCTTCGCATCGCTGTGCTCCGCGGGTATTTCTCCGACGTGTTGGACGATGAGATTCGTGCGAGATTTGAAGCGTCTGTCGAAACACTGCGAACGGGTGGCGCGCGCATCGAGGAGGCGCGCATTCCGCACGCAAGCCTCATCGCGCCGATCTACATGCACATTTCGTTCGGTGAGGCCGCTGCCTATCACGCCACAACGCTCGAAACGATGGCCGACTTGTACACGCCGCCCGTGCGACTGCGTCTGGAACTGGCGAGGTATGTGCTCGCGGAAGACTATGTTCGCGCGCTGGCGGGGCGCGAGGTGCTGCGGCGCGAGGTCGATGCGGCGCTCTCGGGGCACGACGTCCTGCTGCTGCCCACGTTGCCGATTCCAGCGCCGACGATCGGCGCGAACCTCGTTCAGATCGGACAGACGAAGGAGCCGGTGCGCGCCCTCATGCTGCGGCAGACCCAGCTCTTCAACCTCACCGGCCATCCCGCGATCTCGCTGCCGTGCGGGCGCACCGCGGCCGGACTGCCGTGCGGATTGCAGCTCGTAGGCCAGCGGATGCACACGCAGGCGCTCTTGAGGATCGCGGCCGGTATCGAGCGGCTGCTCGGGTCAGACCCCGGACTGCCCCCCGCCTGACCCCGCGTTCAGCAGCGCCTGGGCGATCCTGACATACCCGTCCACGGCAGCCATCAACTCGCCGATCGCGACGAACTCATCGGCGTGTGGGCGACGTGAATCGATCCGGGACCGAACAGCAGCGGCTCGCCCCACGCGCCGAGGAATGGAATGTCGGTCGTGTAGGGAAAGATGGCGGTCTCGAAGCCCGGGACGGTCACCAGCTGCACGGGGGGCACATCGAGCACGTGCTCGATGGCCACACGCGCTTCGATCGGCGCGATGGCACGGCGCACGCTGGCCGACGTCGCTGACGGTCCGGAACATGACTTCTGCTTCGGCCGATGGCGAGACGACGTTCGGCGCCACGCCGCCGGAGATGAGACCGATCGTGTAGTGCGTGTGTCCGAGCACCGGATCCGACGGCAGCGCGATCGACCGCAGCGCCACCAGCGCGTCGATCAGCTTGTCGATCGCCGACTCGCCGAGTTCCGGAAACGACGAGTGCGCGGCGCGTCCGCTCGCGCGAAGCTTCAAGCGGATCATCCCCCGCGTCGCCAGGCCCAGACGGTTGTCGGTCGGCTCGCCGTCGACGAGAAACCGGCAGCCGTCGCCGCCAGGTTGGCCGCGCGCGCGCCATCGCTGCCCCGTTCTTCGCCGACGACGAACAGCAGTCCGACACGCGATTCCCCCGCACGTCGGAGTCGATCGACCGCCGCGACTTGAGCTGCCAGAATGCCCTTGGCGTCGCACGAGCCGCGCCCGACAATGCGATCGCCCGTCGACACGGCTCGGGAAGAATGGCGGGACGCAATCGAAGTGCGTGGACAGGACAACCACGGGCGACGCGGCTCCCGGCAGAGACGCGAACACGTTGAACCGCGAGCCGTCGACGGGCTGCTCGGTGACGGCGAATCCGCGTTCGCGCAGATAGCGCGACAGCCAGACCCCCGCGTCCGTCTCCCGCCCGGTCGTCGAATCGATGTCCACCAGCGACCGCGTCAGACCAACGAGATCGATCCGGCGGCGGCGGCTGGCATCACCGAATCCACGCCTCGAGCTCCGTGCGCGTGTCGGTACGCGAATCGCGATACTTGACGATGACCGGTGTCGCGAGCGAGAGCCCCCACTCCGGGCCTTTCCCGACCGTCACCGCGCGAGCGCCAGGAACCACGACCGCGCCTTCCGGCACGATCAGCGGCCGTTCGGCCGTCGGCCTGATGACCTCGCCCTTCACCAGGTCGTACACCGGCGTCGATCCCGTGAGCACGGTACCGGCGGCAATCACCGCGCGCGTCTTGATGATGGCGCCTTCGTAGATGCCGGTATTGCCGCCAATGAGCACCTCGTCCTCGACGATCACCGGCATCGCTCCGACCGGCTCGATCACGCCGCCGATCTGCGCGCCGGCACTCACATGGACGCGCGCCCCGACCTGCGCGCACGATCCGACGAGCGCGTGCGAATCGATCAGCGACTGCTCGCCGATCCACGCGCCAATGTTCACGTACATCGGCGGCATGCAGATCACGCCCGGAGCGATGTACGCGCCATCCCGCACCGCAGATCCACCAGGCACAATCCGCACGCCGGCCGCCAATCCAGGACGCTTCAGAGGCAGCGTGTCCTTGTCGTAGAACGGCCACCGGCCGTGATCCATCGAGGCGTCCACGATGTCACCGAACCTGAACCCGAGCAGGATGCCCTGTTTCACCCACGCGTTGACGCGCCAGCCGTCCGCGCTCGCCGCGTCTGGCTCCGCCGCGCGAACCGCACCGGACGACAGCGCCTCGCGCAACCGAGCGAAAGCCGCCCGCACCGCGTCGCGATCCGCCGATGCGCCGGCGGCAACCAGCGTGTTGATATCAGTTTGCAGCATGGGTCCACGCCCGGCCTCAAGGTCGGGCCTACGGTCAAGGTTCACTACGCCAGCACGTAGGCCCGACCTTCAGGTCGGGCGATCTGGCGTCAGGCGACTGCGGCCTTGAGCAGCTCGAGGCTCTTCAGCACGTTCAGAATTTTTTCCATGGACTCTGGCTTCGGCGAACAGATGGGCAAACGATAGACCTCTTCGAGGAGTCCCATCGCCGCCATGGCCGCCTTCACCGGAACCGGATTCGCTTCGACGAAATTGACCTGCATCAGCGGCATGATGCGCCGGTGCACGGTCCGTGCGGCCGCGAAGTCGCCGCGCTCCGCTGCTTCCACCATGCGCACCATCTCCGATGGCATTTCGTTCGACGCCACCGAAATGACCCCGCGACCGCCGACCGCCATCACCGGCAACGTCAGGGCATCGTCACCCGAGAGCACGATGAAGCCGGACGGCACCGCCTGCAGAATGTCGCACATCTGACTGACGTTGCCCGACGCTTCCTTGACGCCGACGATGTTCGGAATCCCGGCGAGACGGGCGAGCGTTGGCACCTCGATGTTGACGCCCGTGCGACCCGGCACGTTGTACAGCGACAACGGGAAGCGGCGTGCTCTCGGCAATGGCCTTGAAGTGCTGATACAGGCCTTCCTGTGTCGGCTTGTTGTAGTACGGCGTAACCGAGAGCAGCCCGGACGCGCCGGCTTTCAACATCTCTCCCGCGAGATGAATGACTTCGCTGGTGTTGTATCCGCCGGCACCCGCCAGGATCGGCACTTGCCCGCGTGCTTCGTCCGCGAGAATTTCCACGATGCGGATGCGTTCCGCCAGCGTGAGCGTCGGGTTCTCGCCCGTCGTGCCGCAGGGGACGAGGAAATGGATGCCGGCGTCGATCTGTCGGCGGCCAAGCCGTCGAACAGCCTTCTCGTCGAGATCGCCAGACCTCGTGAACGGCGTCACCAGCGCCGTGCCGACTCCCGTCCAGTTCGTTCTCATGGCCGCACCCCCAGAACATCGTGCATCGTAAACCAGCCGTGCCTGCCCCTGACCCAGCGCGCCGCCACGAGGGCCCCTCGGGCGAACGCGCTGCGATCGCGGGCCGCATGCGACAGCGTAATCGATTCCGCGGCTCCGTCGAAGCCAATCGTGTGCGTTCCCGGAATATGTCCGGCTCGTGTCGACGACACGTCGATTGGGCGGGTGTATCCCGCCGCTTCCATCGCGCGCTTCAGCGACAGCGCGGTGCCCGAGGGCGCATCTTTCTTCATGACATGATGCGCCTCGTGCAGCCAGGCGCCAAAGTCGTCGTGAGGCGCGAACAGCTTCGCGGCCCGGGCCACGAGCGCCTCGAAGAGCACAACGCCGGTGGAGAAATTCGGTGCGGCTACGACGCCAATCCCGGCATCGGCGGCCGACTTCCTCACGTCGGGCTCGTGGGCACCCCAGCCGGTTGTCCCAATGACGACGTTGATGCCCAGCCTGGCAAGGGCCGGAATGTTGACCGGCACGGCTTCGGGATACGAGAAATCAATCGCCACGTCGACGGCGCCCCAATCCGACGAGCTACGACCGAGATTCGAGGCGTTGTCGATCTCAACGATGCCGGCGACCTCACAGCCGTACTCGGGCGCGAGGCTCTCGACCATCCGTCCCATTCGTCCGTGACCGACGAGCAGAATACGCATCTCGCTCATTCATCGCCTGCCATTCACGAAGTCACGAAGCCGTCGTTCGTGTCTTCGTCATGTTGATGACGCCGCGAACAACTCCTCGTGGAGCTGGTTCATTGCGGCTTCGACGTCCACGTCCCGCAGCACGAACGTAATGTTCCGGCGCGATGCCGCCTGCGACACCAGACGCAGTGGAATGTGGCCGAGTGCCGTCACGGCGCGTCCAAACAGCGTCGTCTCGCCCCGCAGATTTTCCCCCACTACACAGACAATCGCCATATCGGGTTCGATGTTCACGTCGGCGAAATTTCGCAAGTTGCTCACGATGTCGTCGAGGCGCCTCGTATTGTCCACCGTCACCGAGACGCTGACCTCAGAGGTCGTGACGACGTCGACGGACGTCTTGAATCGCTCGAACACTTCGAACAGGCGCCGGAGAAAGCCGTGCGCCATCAACATGCGCGACGAGGTGATATCCACGACGGTCACGCCGCGCTTACAGGCGAGCGCGGTCAGGCCGTCATGCTGGCGTCCCTCCGCGGTGATCATCGTGCCCGCCACTTCGGGACGTCGCGAGTTGAGAATCCGAACCGGAATGTTCTTGGCGACGGCAGGGAGAATGGTGCTCGGATGGAGGACCTTGGCGCCAAAATACGCGAGCTCCGATGCTTCGTCGAAGGACAACTGCGGCACGAGCTTCGGATTGGCGACCACGCGCGGATCGGCCGTCAGCATGCCGTCCACATCGGTCCAGATCTGAATCTCGTCCACATCGAGGCACGCGCCGAAAATCGCCGCCGAGTAGTCCGACCCTCCGCGACCCAGGGTCGTCGTGACCCCGCTGGCCGTGGCGCCAATGAAGCCGCCCATGACCGCGACGTTCCTGCCGGCGCGCTGCGGGGCCACCAACTGCTGCGTGCGACTGCAGGTCGCGTCCATGTCCGGCATTGCGGCGGTGTGTTCCGCGTCGGTCACGAGCACCGCCCGGGCATCGACCCATACGGCCGGTATCTGCCGGGCCTTGAAGGCCTCCGCCACGATACGGCTGCTTGCCAGCTCGCCCATTGCCACGATCTCGTCGTGCGATCGCGGGAACACCTCACCCGTGGCCGCCAGTGCACGCACGACGGTCGTGAGCCGCGCGAAGTCCTCGCGCAGTCGTGCCACGAGGTCCCGCGATCGCGTCGCCCGGGATGAGCGTGGTCGCCACACCGATGTGACGCTCAACCAGCTCCTGCAGGAGCCTCGCCGCTCCGTCTGCGTCGCCCTGGCCGGCCAGGCGCGCCGTTTCGATCAGCCGATCGGTGACCTTGGACATGGCCGATACGACCACGACTGGCGGGGGGTCGTTGGGATTGCGCTCGAGCTCTCCGCGCACAATGGCGGAGACGCGGCTCATCGCGTCGGCATCGGCGACAGACGTGCCGCCGAATTTCATGATCACGTTCACAGGAGTCCCTCGCGATGCATCAGCTCGGCGTTGAGAATCGCGACACCAGCCGCTCCCCGAACTGTATTGTGCCCGAGCGCCACAAATTTGTAGTCGAAGAGCGGGCAGCGCCGAAGTCTCCCGATAGTCACGGTCATGCCGCGTCCACGGTTCACGTCGAGCAGCGGCTGCGGCCGATTCGCCTCGGTCAGATAGACAATCGGACGGTCCGGCGCCGACGGAAGCTCGAGGTCCTGCGGGCGCCCCTTGAACGACGTCCACGCATCGATGATCGCCTCAGCCGTCGGCTTCTCGTCGAGACCAACGGAAATCGATTCGGTGTGGCCGTTCTGGACCGGTACACGCGTCGTGGTGGCGCTCACGCGCACCGGGTGATACTCGACGCGACCGTCGGCAAACGCCCCGAGGATCTTCTTCGTTTCGGTTTCGATCTTCTCTTCTTCGCCACCGATGTGCGGGATGACATTGCCCAGGATGTCCCACGACGGAACGCCTGGATAGCCGGCGCCAGAAATCGCCTGCAGCGTCGTGATCATCGTCGTCTTCACACCGAACTGACGGAGCGGTGCGAGCGCCATGGCCAGCACGACGGTGGAACAGTTCGGGTTGGTGACAATGCGGCCTTTCCACCCGGTGGAGACGCCCTGCGCGTCAAGCAGCTTGAGGTGCTCGGCATTGACTTCGGGAATGAGAAGAGGAACGGCAGGTTCCATGCGATAGTTGCGCGAGTTGCTCACGACCAGATGGCCGGCCTGGGCGAAAGCGCGCTCGATCTCGCCTGCAACCGAAGAGTCGAGACCCGAAAAGACCAGCCTGGGAGCGCCGTCCGGTGTTGCGGCGTTGACGACACTGTTGGCGACAACGTCCGGCAGCGTGTTCGGCAACCGCCACGCGGCGGCCTCGCGAAACTTCTTGCCTGCGGAGCGCTCGCTCGCGCCGAGCCACTCGACCTTGAACCACGGGTGATCGACGAGCAGGGCAATGAACTGTTGACCGACCATGCCGGTCGCGCCAAGAATACCAACGGGAATCCGCGTCATATCGTCTCTACCTCTCCATCCTCCACTGTCTCGCCCGACCTGAAGGTCGGGCCTACGTACCGTCTGCCGCCGTCCCGCCCGACCTGAAGAACCGTCGAATTCTCACGTAGGCCCGAGCTTCAGCTCGGGCGTCAGGTCGCGTAGGCCCGACCTTCAGGTCGGGCGTCAAGTCCTTCCGTAGGCCCGACCTTCAGGTCGGGCGTCACCCAAAAAAAAAGCCGACGCGGATAATCCGTGTCGGCAGGTTGCAGCTCGAATGTGGTTGCGCGATTAGCGACCGAGCATAGCTCCTCCGACAGGGGTGACCCGCTTTCGACCGGTTCGCTTTCGACTGTCGGAGATGAACATCGGATTAGTACGACGGATCCCTTTTTTGGAACCCGCAGAAAGTGAGTATAGCATGAAGGGCCGCTGATGCTTCAAGCCCTCTTCTACGCCTGGGAACGACAGCTTGCCTCCGTCTCCACGAATCGCACCGTGCGCCCGTTCGAGTGGGGTCTGGACTGGCTCCCACGGAACGGCCATTCTCCCGCCGCCGACCTCGATGCACGTGAAGTGATCCGCGACTGGGTGTCTGGCGTGATGGCCGCGAGCGACGCATTCTACGATCCTGGGCCGACCGATGCGTACTCTCTCTCAGTGCCTTCTCCAGACGGCGATCGCGTGCTCACGTTTCCGAGCGCGTTCGAAACGCCTCATCCAGAAAACAACACTGTCTACTGCCGGTACATTCCAGCAAGGAAACGATCGCACGCGGCCGTCCTCGTGCTGCCTCAATGGAACGCCGATCCCGGCGGGCACGTGGGTCTCTGCCGGCTGCTGGCGATGAATGGCATGTCGGCGCTTCGCCTGAGTCTTCCCTACCACGATCTGCGGATGCCACCCGACCTTCAGCGCGCGGACTATATCGTGAGCTCGAATGTCGCGCGGACGGTGCAGGTGTGCCGTCAAGCGGTGCTCGACGCCCGGCGCGCCATCGCGTGGCTCGCGTTGGAGGGGTACGATCGTATTGGGATTCTCGGAACCAGCCTCGGCTCGTGTCTGTCGCTCCTCACGACTGCCCACGAGCCGCTCGTCAGGGCTCAGGCGCTCAATCACATCTCGCCTCACTTTGCCGACGTCGTCTGGCGCGGCATCTCAACACGGCACGTCCGCGAAGGGCTCGACGGCCACATCGAGCTCGACCTGTTGCGCGAGCTGTGGAAGCCGATCAGTCCCCGGTGGTTTCTGGAGCGCGTCCGCGATCGACAGACGCTGCTCGTCTATGCGCGCTACGACCTGACGTTCCCCTTGGATCTGTCCGAGGATCTCGTTCGTGAGTTTCGCGATCGCCGGATCCCTCACGAAGTCGCTGTTCTGCGGTGCGGTCACTACAGCACAGGCAAGGCGCCCTTCAAGTTCGTCGACGGCTGGATCCTGACGCGGTTTCTGAAGAAAGCGCTCCGTTAGGAAGGCCGCCGCGCCAGCTGGATCGTCGTCCAGGCCTTCAGCGGCTTGGCCGTCTGCGATCCCCCGCCTTCTCCACCAGCTCCGTGTCCGGCCCGCTCTCCGCCGCCACCACCTCGACCGCCATGACCGCCACCTCCAAACCCTCCGCCACCGTGGCCGTATCCTGCGTGGGCAGCGTCGGAGGGTTCGATCTTCGGCGTCTCCAGCCCCAATCCGATCTTCCGACCAGGCTCGGTGCCGATTGCATAGGGCGTTGCGGAAGTCTTCGCCAGTGGCACCTTCAGTTCATAGACGAGCGTCCCTTCGCGCGAGCCGACCGCGACCTCAATGCGGGACTCGGACGTCAGCTCGATACGCCGGCGATCGTCTTTCTTCGGCCCAAGCAACTCGACGTAAGTAAGCACCGGCATCGGGACATCTGGGGACGTTTGGTCGACGCCTCTCCGGCCTCCGGCGCGCGGGCCGGGGAACCCCAATTCGCGACCGCCCGGAATGTGGATACCGAACGACTGTTGCTTGCCGCCCGATGCGTCCAGCCAGACGATCAGGCCTCCGGCGACAAACCGACGACGCCGCTGCTGATCACTTGTGATCATGGAAAGGTACAGGAACTGATCATCATTGACGGAGCCGACTGAACCCGCCTCGTTGACATGCACGGTCTCCGGCCACTCGTCATTCACGCCGTCGACCCGCATGTCCCGATCGCGCCAGCGGCTCGCGATGGACTCTGAGGCCCACACGCCAACGCCGCAGACCGCGACAAGCACCAGTGCGAGCCTGGCCCGGTCGCTTGCCCAATTGGTCTTCATGTCCCTCCCCCTCCCAGGCGCTGACTCAACGTTCTCACGATCAAGACGTGGTCGTGCGTAAAACAAGACGTGGTCGTGCGTAAAAAAACCGTGGCGGCTATCCGGGAAGAACAGTTCAGCAAGAGGTACCGCAGCGTGACAGCTCGAAGATCGACGTGCGGGTGCTCGGCGAAGAAGATCCGAAAGCGGGTTCTGGCAGGTTTGCTCGGTGAGGAGTCCATCGGCCCGAGCGCCGCCGGTGCGTAAAGACATCGTCGTATGCCCCTCGAGGACCGTATTGAACCCGGCTTCGGGGCAACTCCCGACCCCCCCGGCCGAAGGCCCCTTAGAGTCGCGGGAATGAACCGCCTCGCGTTAGACTAGCGCTCTCGCCTCGGACCATCTGCTGCTCGTCGCCGACCCGCGCGCCGGCGCCTGAAAGGAACGCCGTCATGACGCTTCTACGAATCGTTCTCGCCGGTGCACTCGCCACGCTGGCCATGCCGATCGCGTCAGCGCAGAGCCCAGCGCAGACGCGTCATTGGAGTGGACAGGGCCTCGCGCCCGTGTACGAAGGATTCGATGTCAACGCCGACGGCACCTACAACATGTGGTTCGGATACATGAACCGCAATTACGAAGAAGGGCTCGATGTACCGGTCGGTCCTGACAATCGGTTCGAACCCGGGCCGATCGCGGACAGCCGACGCACTTCGATCCGCGGCGTCACAAGGACGTGTTCCGAGTTGTCGTGCCGAAGGACTTCGGCGCCAACACGAAGCTGCTCTGGTCGCTCACGGTGCGCGGCAAGACAGAAGTGGTCGCGGCCACGCTGAACCGCGTGTGGCAGATCGATCGCGTTCGCACGACACGCGGCGGCAACAGCGAGAACGTCAACTCCAATACACCGCCTCAGGTGTCCGTCTCGGCGGCCCCGTCGAGCGTGCCTGTCGGCCAGGCGGCGATTGTGCGTGTCAACGCGACGGACGACGGGCTGCCCAAGAGGCGCGGAATACCCGTCGGCATGACAGTGAAGTGGATGAAATATCGTGGGCCTGGAACCGTTACCGTCGCCCCGGCGATTCAGACCGTTCGCGACGGCACGGCTGACGTGTCGGTCCGGTTCAGCGAGCCGGGCGACTACACGCTCATCGCCGTCGTGGATGACGGGTCGGGCGAGTCGGCCGGTAACTTCGGCTATCACTGCTGCTGGACCAACAAGGACATCACCATTCACGTGAGTGGCCAGAGCGACAAAGGCACGACCGCAACGGCGGCCGTCACCTACACGAAAGACATCGCACCGATCTTCCAGGCCAAGTGCACGCAATGCCATCACGCAGGCACGGGTGCTCCGATGTCGCTGATCACCTACGAAGAGGTGCGGCCGTGGACGCGGTCGATGCGCCAGCGGGTGGCGAACCGGGAGATGCCGCCCTGGCATCTGGACCAGACGGTCGGCATTCGGCACTACAAGAACGACCTCTCGCTCACCGACGACCAGATCGCCACAGTGCTGCGATGGATCGATGCCGATGCGCCGCGCGGCGCGCCAGCGGACATGCCGCCCCCACAGCGATTTCGGACCGGAAGATGTGTGGCACATCGGCAAACCCGACCTTGTTGTGAAGATGGCCAAGACCCACACGATGTACTCGAACGGCCCCGACTGGTGGATCGACTACTTCGCCGACTCCGGTCTCACCGAAGATCGCTGGATCAAGGCGATGGAAGTGAAGCCGAGCAACCGTCGCATCGTGCATCACACCGTCGTGTACGCCATCGAGCCGGACGCCCCGCCCGGAACACCCGAAACAGGCATCCAGCTTCACGAGTACGCCGTCGGCAAGTACGGCGACACGTTCAACGAGAACACGGGACGGCTGCTCAAGGCGGGCACGCGGTTTCGCTTCGACATGCACTACTTCGCCATCGGTGAGGAACAGCAGGATCAAGACGCAGATCGCGTTCATCTTCTATCCCAAAGGCGTGACGCCGAAGTACGACGTGCGGTCGATCAACTTTCGCAATATCCCGAACGACGAGCTCGAGATCCCCCCGAACACGGTCGTGCGCCACGACGGCTACTTCCGGCTGCCGAGGAACGCGCGCATCGACGCCTTTCAGCCGCACATGCACATGCGCGGCAGGGGGATGACGCTCGAAGCGATCAAGCTGGACAACACCGTCGAGGTGCTGAGCTCTGTCGATCACTTCGATTTCAACTGGCACGTGTCATATCTCTATGCGGACGATGTCTCGCCGCTCTTGCCGGCGGGCACCGTGCTGCACATGATCGGAATGCACGACAACACGTCCGCCAACCGGCGCAATCCCGATCCGACGATGTGGGCCGGCTTCGGCGAGCGCAGCGTCGACGACATGCTGCAGGTGTGGATCAACGTCGTGTATCTGGACGACGCGGAATACAACCGTTTGGTGGAGGAACGCAAGAGCAAACCATTACCGCCGACCGCGAGCCTACGTTAGTACAGAACCCTTCGGTGCTTTGGAAATGACGCGGACGGTCCACTGGGAGCGTCCATACTGGAGCCGCACATGACTCATTCGATCTCTCGCTGGAACTCCATCGTTGTTGCGTTCATGGTCGCCGGGGCGGCGGCCCTCTTCGCACAGGGGGGCGCGAAGAATGCCGAATGGCCCACGTACGGCGGGGATCTCGGCAACACGCGCTACTCGCCCCTCGATCAGATCAACGCATCCAACTTCAGTAAGCTCGAGGTCGCATGGCGATTCAAGACCGACAGCTTGGGTCCGCGGCCCGAGTATCAGTTCGAATCGACGCCGCTCATGGTGGCCGGCATCGTCTATTCGACTGCCGGGACACGGCGCGCGGTCGTCGCGCTCGACGCCGCGACCGGTGAGCTGATCTGGATGCACAGCGAGAACGAGGGCGCTCGGGGAGCTGCAGCGCCGCGCCAGCTCTCGGGACGCGGTTTGGCTTATTGGACCGACGGCCGTGAGCGTCGCATTCTCTACGTCACGCCCGGGTATCGTCTGATCGCGCTCGACGCAAAGACGGGCGAGCTCATTCGAAGCTTCGGCCGAAACGGCGCGGTCGATCTGAAACAGGACATGGATCAGCCCATCGATCCGATGAGCAGCGAAATCGGTCTCCATTCCACGCCAGTCATTGCCAAGAACGTCGTGCTCATCGGCGCGGCGCACAAGAGCGGCGGTGTGCCCACGAGCAAATCCAACGTGAAAGGCTACGTGCGTGGATTCGACGTCAAGACCGGCAAGCGGCTGTGGATCTTCCACACGATTCCGTCGCCGGGCGAGTACGGCAACGACACGTGGGAGAAGGACTCCTGGTCGTACACCGGCAACGCCGGCGTATGGGCCCAGATGAGCGTGGACGAGGAGCTCGGACTCGCCTACTTGCCTGTCGAACTGCCGACGGGCGACTACTTCGGAGGAAGTCGCCCTGGAGCCGGTCTCTTCGGCGAGAGCATCGTCGCCGTCGATCTCCAGACCGGCAAGCGCAAGTGGCATTACCAGCTTGTTCATCACGGGGTGTGGGACATGGACATCCCGTGCCCGCCAATCCTGGTGGACATCGTCGTGAGCGGACGACCAATCAAGGCGCTGGCTCAGCCGACCAAACAAGCCTTCATGTACGTCTTCGATCGTGTGACGGGAAAGCCCGTATGGCCAATCGAGGAGCGACCGGTCGAGCGAGGTGAGGTGCCCGGAGAGTGGTACTCGCCGACGCAACCGTTCCCGCTGGACGCTCGCGGGAAGCCCTTCAACTACGACCGTCAGGGATTCATCATCGACGATCTCATCGACTTCACCCCTGAGTTGCGCACGGAAGCAATCCAGATTGTGTCGAAGTACAAGCTCGGTCCTGTCTTCACACCACCGGTTGTGAGCAAGATTGAAGGCCCGCTTGCGACACTAGTGCTCGCGGCAGCCGGCGGCGGGACGAACTGGCCTGGCGGCTCGTACGATCCCGAGACGCACATCTTGTACGTGTCGTCGAACAGGTCTCTGAGCCAGCTTGGACTCGTTCCGCCGCGAGACCCGTCGAAGAACGACCTGGCCTACGTGCAGGGCAACGCCGCATCGGGCGCACGGACAACCGCGGGGGCTGGCGGCAGCGTCACCCCAGAAGCGCCTACGCCTCGTCCCCCTGCGGGCGAAGGCGGCGGCGAAGGCGGAGGCGGAGGCCGCGCCCTGACGGTCAAGGGTCTGCCCATCATGAAGCCGCCGTACGGATCCATCTCCGCAATCGATCTGAACAGGGGTGAAATCCTCTGGCAGATCGCGCATGGTGAGACGCCGGCGCCGATCGCCAACAACCCCGCCCTCAAGGGCGTCACGATTCCACGCACCGGCCGTCCCGGCACGGTAAGTCAACTCGTCACAAAGACGCTCCTGGTCGTTGGAGAGGCTGGCTTTGGTCCCACGCCATCCGGGCAGCGAGGCGCCATGCTCCGCGCCTACGACAAAGCCTCCGGCAAGGAAGTGGGGGCCGTCTACATGCCTGCACCACAGGGCGGAGGTCCAATGACCTACATGCTGAACGGCACGCAGTACATCGTCGTAGCAGTCGGTGGACCTGGCTACCCGGGCGAGTTGCTGGCTTTCAAAGCCGGCTCATAGCCTTGCGTCTCGACACCTGAGGTTCGGCTCGGGCGACGACTAGCGGAAGTGCACGCGACCCGTTGTTGGTGCGCTCGGGGTTCGTGGTGGTCTACTTTGCATCGAACCCGCGGGTTCGAACGACCGCATCGGGGTCTGACAGGAACCGGTCCAACTGCGCGAAGAGCCACTGCGGCTCATCGAGCATGACGAAGTGCCGCGATGTTTCGGACAGGGTGAAGTGAAGGCGCGGCAGCTTCGCGAACTGATCGAAGAACGTCTGAACGAAATCCGATCGGGGAACAAGGACACCGTCTGTCGCCAGCTGTTCGTGCACGGTGAGCCAGGTGCCGATCACGAGCGTCGGAGCCGTGATACGCGCCAGTTCCACGCGCAGATCCAGCGCGTAGAGATCCGCCATGGCATCGGTCACCGTCCGCCGATCGGAGGCAAGGCCCCACCGCGTGATCGCCTCGAGATCTCCGGGACGGCTCGCCATGAATGCTGCCCGCGCCTCTGATCGGACGTACTGATTCCACTCCTCCTTCGTGGACTGGTTCATGCTTTCGCGCATTGCGGCCGCCAGCGATCGCGCCTCGTCCGCATCTTTCGCGTTCAGCGTCGGGCCACCTGGGAACGGCAGCCCGTCAACGATGATGAGCGATCCCAGCAATTCGGGGTGGTCGATAGCCACCGCAAGCGCAAGCGTGCCGCCAAGACTGTGGCCGATCACCACCGGTCGATCAAGGCCTTCGCGGCGAATGTACTCGACGAGTTCGGTACGAACAGCTTGAAGGAGTGGTCGCTCGATCGGCCGCACCCCCGCAAATCCGGCAAGGGTCAGAATGTGGCACGCAAACCGGTCGCGGTAGTGATCAACGGCAGTCTTCCACACGTCACCCGAGGAGGACAGGCCCGGAATCAGAATCATCGGTCGCCCGCGACCGATGATTTCGACTTGAAAGGATGAGGAAGGCGGAAGGGGGCCGACAGCGGACAGGCTCGCCGCGAACGCGAGTGCGGCGGCAGGAAGGCTGACGAACAGTGCAATCCGATGGAACTTCCGCACGATTCCTTCCGCCATTCAGGATACGGACCTGATCATCACGAAGGATGCACAGCAAGAAAACTACTGGCCGCTCGTCGGTGCCGTTGCGTCGTCCACGATGTACGTGATGCCGGTGTACTGCATCTCCTCCCAGGTCTGCTCGCCCCAGCGCACGAGCACGTTGGGATCCGGGTTCGACTTATTGGCGGCGGAGTTGTCGTAATAGGCGGTTGCCTCGAGCCGCGAACCTTTCGGCGCGATGAGCGGCTTCGTGAAATCGTAATAGGTCTGCCAGTTGAAGTCGTACTTCGGCACCGCCAGAACGACTTCCGAACGGCCATCCGGGTACACCATTCGGTACTCCCAGCTCTTGCCGCGGAGATGCGTGTGCGGAAACAGCGCGAGGATCTTCGAGTTCACGTTGAACTCGATGACTGAATCAACGCGATGGTGCTCCGCGCCAGGAGGAATCGAGAGGAGCGTGTTCATGAACGCACCGCTGCGGACTTCTTTCCCGGGCTGCTTCGCGAATACGAACCCGATGCTCGACCGATCGGTCGTCGGCTTTCCACTGGCCGTGTAGTGCACCTGGAACGTGATAATCGAACCAGCCTTGATGAGCATCGCCTGTCCCGGCTCGAACACCTGCGCATTGGTACCGGGAGCGGTGGTCGCGATCAGCACGCCCCGGTTTGGCCCGCCGGGGTTGGGGTTCGCCTCGGACTGTGCGCCGGCAGCCGCCCTCGCGCCCCCTCCACCGAATCGTGACCCTGGCGGCTGGACCGCCGCTGCGGGAGTGTCCGATGGGATGGCCCTCGGCGTGAAGTCGGTTCTCCGGGTCGCGGTCGCGTTCGGATCGCGCGCGAACGCCAGGATATGATGCACCACGCTCAACGCGCCCGGACGAAGCTCGATCGCTTGAACCCACTTGTCTTCGGTGAAGTCGGTTGGCAGCTCGAAGTACTGGTACGCCACCTCACCCGAGGCTGGCACGTCGAATGTGCGCGGCATGGTCAACACCACATCCGGCTTGCCGATGCTCCAACCGGCTGTAAAGGCTGGCGCTGGCGGCAGATCCGTTGGATCGCCCTGCGGCGCGCCAGCATCCACCCACTTCACAATCGTCTCTTTCTCGGCTGGCGTGAGACGCCGGTCGTTCCTGAAGGTGCCGACCGCTGCTTGCGCGTGCCACGGCGGCATTGTCCCTTCGGAGACCTTCGTGCGGATGGGTCTCGCATAGGGCCGGACCTCTTCGAACGAGAGCAGCGACATCGGCGCGATGTCGCCCGGCCGATGGCAGCTCACGCAGTTTCTATAGAGGATCGGAGCGACATCGCGTGTGAACGTCGGTCCGACATCGCTGGCGGGAATAGCTCGTGGCGCCTGGGCGGCGGCGGAAGAACCGGCACACATGACGATCGTCAAGAACGCGCCGGCGAACACATTCGATACCACTCGAAACCCCATGACCTGCTCCTTCACCCGGAGAGATCCAGTATAAACCGATGAGCATCACCTTCTCACGCGCTGCACGTCATCACCGATATCATCGTGGCGAGGTGATCGATGGCGCACGACACGCAGCAGAGAACCCCTCTCTTCCTGGAAGATCTTCGCGTCGGGCAGCAATTCGTCAGCCGATCGCACCTCATCGACAAAGCGCAGATCCTGAAGTTCGCCCGCGAATTCGACCCGCAGCCGTTTCACCTGGACGAGGAAGCCGGCGAGCATTCGTTCTTCGGCGGACTGGTCGCGAGCGGGTGGCACACGGCGGCGATCACGATGCGGTTGGTTGTCGAAGGCGGAGTGCCCCTGGCCGGTGGACTCATTGGGGCGGGTGGTGAGATCAACTGGCCGAATCCCACGCGAGCGGGTGACCTGCTTCAGGTCACGAGCGAGGTGACCGCGATCGCTCCCTCACGCTCCCGCCCGGACCGCGGCATCGCCACCGTTCGGAGCGAGACCCGCAACCAGCGCGGCGAGGTCGTGCAGGTGTTTATCGGCAAGCTCGTCGTCCCGAGGCGTCAATCGCCTGTCTGACGATGGGAGGAGACCTCCGCATCACGGCGCCGGTTTGGCAGGCGAGCGCGACGACCAGCTAATGGCCCGGATGCGCCGGCCGTCGGGCCCAAGGCCCAGGACGATCAACACTCTTCAACGACAGCCTGCACGCTCGCGTGAACTCCAATTCCTTAGAACGCGTCGCCAGCGAGGACCACCGGCGCACCGAGTCCGAGGCGGTCGAGATCGCCTGACACGGCATCGAGATCGCCCACCACCAGAGTCGTCAGGCGAGACGGGTCCAGTTGAGCGGCCGCGACACGAGTCACGTCCTCGACCGTCACCTTCGCCATGCGGGGGACGAACTCCGTGAAGTAGTCGTCGGGCAAGTCGTACAGCGCAATCTGCCCGATGGCGCGCGCCACGTGCTCGGCGGTCTCGAAGTTCCGCGCGTAGCCCCGCGTCAATGCCGCGATCCCAAGCGCCAGTTCCTCGTTCGTGACCGCGCGCGGACCACGGATGGCGGCGATTTCGTCGATCGACTCCTGAATGGCGCGAGCGGTGGCGGCCGTCTGTACGCTTACGTTCAGCGCAAATGGTCCGGGCAGCCGCCGAAAATCGAACGCTGTCCGCGCGCCGTACGTGAAGCCTTTGTCCTCGCGCAGGTTTAGATTGATCCGGCTCACGAACTGTCCGCCGAGCACCATGTTCGCCGCCACCAGCGCATGGTAGTCGGGCGTGTTGCGAGCGACCGCAACGTGACCGATCCGCAGCTCGGACTGCGGCGCACCGGGCCTCGGGACGACATTCAGCCGCGGCGGCTGCGGCAACGGCGTGGCCGTGGGCGCTCGGTGGTCCGCGACGCCCTCCCATCCGGCACACGCCTCCCCAGCGAGACGCTCGATCGCGTCGTGGCTGCAATCGCCGACGGCAATAATCGTCGTCTCCGACGGCTTGATCGCTGATACGTGAAAGCGCCGGACATCGTCCACACCGAGCGCATTCAGCGATCGCTCGCCACCGAGCGGCGCATGCCCGTAAGGGTGAGTGCCGTACAGGAGCTTCATGAACGCCCGATCGGCGACAGCGCCCGGCATGTCGCGAAGCTGCGTCAGGCGATGCAGGCGAAGCTGGCGCACGCGTGTGAAGTCGGCCTCCGCGAGCGATGGCCGCGCCACCATGTCGCCGATCAAGGAGAGCGCGGGCCCGGCAAAACGGCTCAGCACGCTCAGGCTGAGCATCGCGGCATCCGATCCAATGTCCGAATCGAGATGCGTGCCGAGGCGGGCGAGCCCTTCGTGCATCTCGATTGAGGATCGGCCGTCGCTTCCTTCGTCGAGCATGTCCACCGTGATCGCCGCGAGCCCTTCCATTCCCGGAGGATCGTCCGCGGCACCCCGGCGGATCAGCACCAACAGTGTCACAACGGGCACGGCCGGATGCGGCACGGTCCAGACTCGAAGCCCACTCCCAAGCACGGATTTCTGAATTGAAGGAAAGACGAACGCACGCGGCGGGCCAGATTCGGGAAGCCGCGACCGATCGATTCGAAGAGAGGCCAAGGGGTTCACAGGGTTCATCGCACCGCTCACGACACGGTCGCCGGTATCGATCCGGGAATCGCGAGGCTCGTGCGCCCGCGCGGGACGATGCTCAACGTCACGGACGGCCGGCCGGCGAGGTAGCGGCCGACAACCGCCTTCATCGAGCCGGGCGTCACCGCCTGGTATCGGGCAAGATCGCGCTCGAAGAACGCCGGATCGCCCACAAACGTGTTGTAAGCGTTCAGCTGGTCAGACTTCCCGCCAAACCCGCCCACCGTCTGGAGGCGAAACACGAACTGCGCCTCCGTCTGCACGCGTCCTCGCTCAATCTCCGCAACGGTCGGGCCCTCGGCCGCCAGCCGTGCGATCTCCTCGATGACGACGCGCTCGATTTCCCCGAGGGTATGCCCGGGGGTCGCGGTGGCAGTGACCTGAAGAAATCCGGAGATCTCCCTGGAGTTCTGCGACGCGGATACGTCAGTTGCCAGGCGCTCCTCGAAGACGAGCCGCTTATAAAGGCGGGACGTCTTGCCGTTCGCCAGAATATCGGCCGCCAGATCGAGCTCTGCGTCGTCCTGGGCGAACATCGCCGGGGAAAGCCACGCAATATACAGGCGAGGCAGCTCCACGCGATCCTCGAGCACCAGCCGCTGGTCGGACTCCAGCACCGACTCCCTCGGCGAGACACGCCCCGCACGCGGCCCTGCGGGCAGTTCTTCGAAATATGCGCGAGCCAGCGCGAGCGCCGCTTCCGGCTCGATGTCGCCGGCCAGCGCGAGCGAGACATTCGCCGGGTGGTAGTACGTGCTGAAGAACTGCCGGACGTCCTCGAGCCTCGCGTCGTGCAGGTCCGCGATCTCGCCGATCGTTGTCCAATGATACGGATGGTCCGGCGGATACAGCGCCGCGAGCATGGCCATTGGCGCGAGGCCATACGGGCGGTTCTCGTAGTTCTGACGCCGCTCGTTGAGAACCACATCGCGCTGATTGGAGAACTTCGCTGGCGTCAACGCCGGGAGGAGAAACCCCATGCGATCCGACTCCATCCACATCGCAAGGTCGAGCGCCTCGGTCGGCACCACCTCCCAATAGTTTGTCCGGTCGGCGTTGGTCGACCCGTTCAGCGCAGCGCCGGCGCCCTGGAGCGGTTGGAAGTAGCCTTTGTCGTAATGCTGCGATCCTTCGAACATCAGATGCTCGAAGAGATGCGCAAAACCGGTCCGGCCGGGAGTCTCGTTCTTCGATCCGACGTGGTACCAGAGATTCACGGCGACGATCGGGCAGGTGTGATCCTCGTGCAACAGCACATCCATCCCATTGGCGAGCGTGTGCTTGCTGAAGGGGATGTTCACCGGAAACTGCCGCACCCGAGCATGGAGGAGCCGAAGTATGGGTTTTCGATCTCGGCTCCCCGCTGCAGCCACGGCTTCTGTTTCATCGGGCAGGATGCCACACGGACGCCTTCCGGCAGCGTGAGCTTCAGCCCGTCCACGTAGGCGACGAGCGCGTCGCTGACCGCGCCGAACCTGGTTCGCGCGTCTTCGATCTCGGTCGCGGCGGCGAGCTGCACAGCGGACGTGTCAATCCTCATCGCCGGTGCGCCAAGGGCGGTTGCAGCCGTCGCCAATTCGCCGGCGTTGGCGCGGACACCTTCGACGCTGTCCTTTGCCAGCGCGCTCGCAATCTTGAGATAAGGGTCGACGATGGCGCTGGGCAGCGCTGAACCCGCTTTCGGTGTGGCGGCCGTTTCCGGGGCTGGAGCGCAGCCGGTCACAACCATCGAAAGGGCCACTGTCGCCGCCGCAGCGCACGCACGTGTCCTGCTCATGGCACCACCGTCAAGGGAATAGCCGACCGCGGATAGCTGGCAATCGAGATCTGGGCCGCCGTCTGCTCCGCCACCGCCATGAACGCCCGCGACGTCGGCGACTCGGGAGCGCTGATGAGAATGGGCACTCCCGCGTCACTGCCCTGCCGAATGGGCTCGTCGATGGGAATGCTTCCGAGAAAGGGGAGGCCCAGGTCCATCGCCATTTTCTGCCCGCCGCCCCGGCCGAAGATGTCCGCCTCTTGGTGGCAGTTGCCGCACGTAAAGTAGCTCATGTTTTCGATGATACCGAGCGGCGGAATGTTCAACTTCCGGTACATCGCCACAGCGCGCCGGCTGTCGGCGAGCGACACCTGCTGCGGCGTGGTGACGACGATCGCCCCCGCGACCGGCACGGTCTGGCTCAGGCTGAGCGCGACGTCACCGGTGCCTGGAGGCATGTCGATCACGAGATAGTCCAGAGCGCCCCAGCTCACCTGTCGGAAGAATTGCTGTAACACCCCGTGGAGCATCGGCCCGCGCCAGATGATGGGGGCATCATCGGCCGTGAGGAATCCCATTGAAACAACCTGCAGGCCGTACTTCTCCGCCGGAACGATCTTCTCCCCATCCGTGATGAGCTGCGACTTCATGCCGAGCATGATCGGCACGTTGGGGCCGTAGATGTCGCCGTCGATGATTCCGACGCGACTGCCGCACTTGGCCAGCGCGATGGCCAGATTCACCGCCACGGTCGTCTTGCCCACGCCACCCTTGCCGGCCCCGACGGCGATCACGTTCTTCACGCCCGGCAGCGGCTGGCGTGTGCCATCACCGCTGACGCCTTCGCGGACCCGCGCGCTCATCTGCACGTCCACGCTGGCGACACCGGGAACCCGCAGCACGGCTGCGCGCGCCTGATCGCGCATCTGCTCCTTGACCGGACAAGCCGGCGTCGTCAGCTCGATGGTGAAGGCGACTTGCCCACCGGCAATTTTGAGATCTTTTATGAAGCCGAGTGCAACGATGTCCTGGTGAAGATCCGGATCTTTGACGATCTTCAGCGCATCGAGCACGGCGGCTTGTTCAACGGACATGGACTCAAGAATATCGGCTTTAGCGCGCGAATAACAAGAAGCCCCCCCGAAGTCCTGTGATACAAGGGTATTGAAGGCTTCTGTGCATCCTCGCTTTCGCGCTACCGCGCTCGCGAGCGTTTTGTCGATCGGAGCCGCCGCGATCGGTTCGGTCGGGGCGACGTCCCCGGTCTCCGGCCAGAGTGCCGCAGTCCGCTCATCAAGCTCATCGGTGCTGGCCGATGCCCGCCGCTTGTTCTATACCGGCCGATTCGTGGAAGCGGCGGATCTTGCCGGGACACTACGAGCCTCAGATGACGAAGGCATGGCCGCCTATGAGCTCCGCAGTTCCGCTCTGCTCTTTCAGATCAGGAGATCCATCGGAGAACCCAAGGACAAGGAGAAGGCACTCAGGCAGTGCGAGCCTTGCCCAGGTCTGATGTCCGATTTCCAGAACGACGTGGACGCCGGGCGCATGCTGGCTCGGGCAAAGTTCGAGGCCGACGGCAAGGATGTGGCCGCGCTGTTCTTTCTCGGCAAACTGAACCTGAACCACATCTGGCTGCAACTGGGAACGCTCGGCCACCGGACCGGATGGAACGAGTACTGGGAAGCCCGACATTCTCTAGATGGTGTGCTCAAACAGAATCCCGACCACGTGCGTGCCCGCGTCGCCCGCGCGTGGATCGATTACATCGTGGACACCAGAATGCCATGGGGCACTGAGTGGATCCTCGGGGGTGGAGACAAGAAGCGGGCGCTGAAGATGCTGCGGGAAGCCGCACGCGCCAACGTCGATTTCTTCGACCAGGCCGAAGCGACGTTCGCCCTGTGGGACATGCACGTCCGGGAAAAGAACTTCAAGGAAGCGGTCGTGGTCGCCCGCGAAATTGTCCGGGACTTTCCGGAAAACCTGGAGGTTTCACGCTTTCTCGAGCTCCATGATCCCGAGGGCGCCGCCGTCAGGCCTTGACCTCGAATAGCCGCTTGGCATCCTCGCGAAGCAGCGTGATCAGCACGTAGCACCCGATCGCGGTCCCGTACGGCAACAACAGCACGTCCACCGATCCCAGCATGAGGGCCGCGAGTCGAGACCAATGAAGACGGCGGCGAAGCGGCAAACCAATGGCCACGTGCGCCGCACCCCAGACAATCGCCATCACGGCGAGCGTCGTGAACACCGTGGCCGTCAGTTCGGCGGCGAACTGTCCACCAGCTCCAGCGGCGTTGGCGGAAGCGATGAGCCCGAACGCTCCGATCCCGAGCGCCAGCATCGACAGGCCGATCACCATGGTGAGCGCGCCCCACACGACAAAGAGCACGCCGACGAGATCGATGTGGAGGGGCACGGGAAGAAGGGTTCTAAGGTTGTAGGCGTTCCAGGGTTCTAAGCGGCCGATCGTCTGACCGCGACCCGCACTTCCACGCGGACTGGCGGAGCGAGGTGCGCTTTCAGACGAAAGCGAAAGCGAGTGCCGTCTGGCACGCCCGCAGGAACCGACAGCAGGACCCGGCGCTGGACCGAGGCGGTGCCAGTTCCTCGACACGGTGTACAAGGTTCGGGCCAAGTCTCGCCGCGGCCACCGCACAGCGTACACGTGCCCTGCAGGGGAACTTCCAGCGGCAGGACGGTGCCCCGCGCAGCGTCGCGAACCGACAGCAGCACTTCTGTTTTCAGGGTGTCCGGTGCCATCGCTTCGCCAAGAAAGGCATCGCGCTCGCGCTCGGCAAGGGGACCAACCGGCGGAAAGTCGATCGCGATTTCGTCGGCAAAGCACTCGTGGCCCGCTTGAACCGCGCGGATCGAGTCCCATACGACGGGCAACGGTTCCTGATGAAAACGATCGCGACTCACGGATAACCCTGCTCAACGATAGGAGCGGGTTCCGCGCTTGTCAACCTTGCCTGGGCCGCGAGCGAGTGTTAAGGTCGCACACTATGGCAATGGCGATGGCGCGCGAGTGCCCCCTGTGCGGCGGCACGATGCGGCTCAGATCAACGGAGGAGGTGACACACGTGCCGGGCAATCCACGACCCGTCAAGCGAGTGTCGACCGAGTGGATATGCCCTGAGTGCGACTACTTCGAAGATGCCGACGAAGATCGAGCGTAGACGGCGTCCGCTTGACGCGGGGTCAGCGCGCGCCGATAGTGAGCAGGACTTCCTTGCGGAGCGTATCCTCGAACTCCTCGAACTTGAGCGCCGATTCGCACTCGTCGCACAGCACTTCGAGCACGGCGGGCCGGCTCTCTTCCGACACTTCGACACGGCCGTCCTCAAGATGGACGACGTGCATCTGCAGCGTTTTGACCTGAAAATTCCGGTCATTGCCACAATTGGGACAGGTCAACGTCACGAAGACTCCCTCTCTGGGCCCCGTTTGGAGCGCGATAACACCTGATTCTATGTAATGGCTGGGGCGATACGCAACGAGAAACCGAGAGAAATTGGCCATTTCTCGCGAAATAGGCCTGAATCTCTTCGCTGGACCCAAAAAAATGACTGCAACGACTGGTACCTACCAGATTCACAGCGAAGCGCGCGGGCCACATTGGATCAGCTGGATCACTCGAGGTGGCGAGACCAAACCAGACAGGTCCGTGATCCTCATTGCAGGCAGCCAGTCCGAGGCGGAGGAACGCGCACGACGCTGGGCGGAGCAGGCCACGTCCTGAGAACGGGAAACGGCAGAGGGATCAGCGCAGAAGGTTCCGAGTCGAGGGCGCAGGCGCCGGGCTGAAGGGTGCCCGCCCACGGACCAGCAGTTGGTGGCCAATGGCGCTCGGCCCCTGCCACACGACCACACGGTCGCGGTCGCCAGCCGTTGCCTCCGCAAGCAGCGCCTTCAGCGACGCCGGCAGGACTTCACCCAGGCTGCCGCGGCCCATGCGGCACACGCCTCGTTGAACGGTCGCGGAAAGATACAGACGATCCCGCGCGCGTGTGAGCGCGACGTACAAGAGGCGCTTCGTTTCTTCACGCTCGCGAGCCTGAGCGTCCTCGTCGGCTTCCGACTGATAGTCGGCCACGGCGACCGAGGGCTCCCCCGCCGCGTCAAATGCCACGCGAATCGGCGAGCGCACGTTCCCTGTCCCACGTCCGAGGTTGACCAGGAAGACAACGGGAAACTCGAGGCCCTTGGCCGCATGTACCGTCATCAGGCTGACGGCGTCGACGGCGTCTATGGCAGCGTTCGATTCGTCGCCGACGGCCAGTTCGTCGAGGTGCTCGGCCACGCGGGCCAGCGTGGCATAGCCGCGATTCTGGAAGCGGCGCACCAGCGCGCGAAGCTTCTTCAGGTTCTCGCGCGCCTGGCGGTGGCCGGCGCCCTGGATTTCGCCTGCATAGCCCGTTTCGGCGAGGACTCGCGCGAGCAGTTCCGAGGGCGACAGTCGATCCACGCCTGCGAGCCAGCGCGGTACCGCCTCGCGCACGCGCGCGAGCACGGCCCTGTCCTGTTGACGCAGATCGGCCGTCGCCTCGGGTTCAGGACCGATGATTGCGGCCGCGAGTCGAGGCGCCAGCCGTGCAAGGGCGATGTCCGAGAGGCGAACCAGACGCGACCGCAGGAAGGTCGCCGCGCGGAGGTCGGACAACGGATCGGCGAGGTATCGGAGCAGCGCCGTCGCGTCCTGCACTTCGTCCGACTCGAAGAAGCCGAGGCCCTTGTAGACGTACGTGAGGACGCCGTATCTCGCAAGCGCTCTCTCGAACTCGCGGTGGCTGTCACGCGATCTGAACAGAATCGCAATGTCGGCCGGTTGTGCCGGCCGGTGGAGGCCGGTCGACCGGTCGCGCACGGTGGCACCGGACAACAGGCGCGAGATCTCGGCACTCACCTGCTCCGCAGTGGCGGTGACGCTCTCGCCCACGATCAGCCCGATCGCGACGTCCTCATCCAGGTGGCCGGCGTCGGCCTTCGCGCGGGCCGTCTCGGCACCAGAAACGGGAAACCGATCCCGATCGTCGTAGCGAAACGCGTCCCTGCGTTCGGCTGCACCGCTCTCGGCGACAACGACGGCCTCGAACACGTCGTTGACGAAGGCCAGGAGGCCTCGGCGCCGCTCGAAAGCTCACGGTAATCGTGCGCCGCGGCTCACCTTCGGACCGCAGTCCTCCAATGAAGCCGGCCGCCTCGTCCACGATTGCCACGTCGGCGTCGCGAAAGCCGTAGATCGACTGCTTGCGATCGGCCACGACGAAGACCGATGGCCGCAGCGCGTCGGCACCGGCGCCGACGCCTTCGGACCAGTTGCGCACCAACTGCGCGATGAGTTCCCACTGCGCGCGGCTGGTATCCTGAAACTCGTCGACCAGCACGTGGCGGTGGCGTGACTCGAGGCGGAAACGGCTCTCCGCGAATTCGTCCATGTCCCTCAAGAGCGTCACCGCTTTTTCGAGCACACCAGAAAAGTCGAGGAGCGCGTGCGCATCGAGCGTCCGCTGATACTGACTCAGCACGACCGCAAACATGCGCCACACGCCGCGGGACAACACGACGTTCAGGTCGCGGCGGAATCGCGCCACGACATCCGCCACCGCTGGCGCAAGCTCCGCAGCCACGTGGCGGTGACGCCGCCACGCGTGTTCGCTCGCGCAATCGTCCTTCTTGAAGATCGTGCCGGTGAAGTTCTTTCCGCGCGGCCGTCCGTCTTGCGTCAGGAAGTAGGCCCGAAGCCGATCGAGAAGGGCGCGGCAGGCTGCTTGTCCATCGCGCGTGTCAGGATCCAGGCGCTCGGGATTGGACGCAAGATGGCGAATGTCGTCGGCCAGCATCGCAAATTGTGGATGGCGAATCGGGCCGTCGTGCAGAAACTCGATGACCGGGCTGAATAGCGCGCGCAAGGCTTCGGCCGCGCGCCGGCACGCGACCGCCGAGGTCAGATCGCGCGGACCGCTCTGCAGGTACCGGCGAAGCGCCTGTGGCGCCACGAGGCGCCGATCGAGCAGCGCACCCAACCCGGCGCGGAGCCGACGCTCACCGAGCTGCGCGAACACCAATCCCACATCATCGTCGTCTCGCGCGACCGCCCGGCAGATTCGCAGGGCCTGGTCCAGAGATTCCGAGACAAGCCGGGGCACCTCGGTGTCGTCCGCCAGGTCGAATCCGGGATCGACTCCCGCATCCAGCGGGAACTCGCGAAGGAGCGACAGACAGAAGGCGTCGATGGTCGAGATGGCGATGTCCCCGAGGCGGCCCTTGAGATCGCGCCATCGAGCGAGGTCGGCCTGAGACAGCCGACTGGCTTCCCGCAGCCGGTCGATGATGCGCTCCCGCATCTCGGCTGCCGCTTTACGGGTGAACGTGATCGCCAGAATGTGATCGGGATCGACGCCAGCGCGGAGGAGATTGATGTAGCGGTCCACGAGCACGCGCGTCTTCCCCGTGCCGGCCGACGCCTCGAGGACGACGTTCTCGGAGGGATCGACCGCGTGCCGCCGCGCACGGTCATCGACAGGCACCAATTCCGCGGTCTGATTGCGCTCGGACCCGCCCTCTTCATCGAATGGCAGCGGTAGATTAGACGTCCCCGACATAGTCCTTGCGACAGACAGACGCAAAACTGCATGTGTCGCAGCGGTACACGTCGTCTGGCCTCGGTGGAAACTCGCCTCGCTCAATCGCATCGAGCGTGTCGGCAAGACGCTGCTCGGCGGCAGCCAGCACCTCGTCGCGCTCGGTTGGCGAGGAAAACAGCGGCACAACGCGCCGCGGCCCCTTGAACGCCAGGTAGACCGCCTCGCCGAGCCTCCATTCCCGTTTTCGGGAAGCTGGAGAGCTGCTGCTCGGCGGCGAGGCCGTAGATCGGCAGCTGGAGCGCACGCGAACGGTTCGGTGGCCACCCGAGCTTGTAGTCGATCAGCCGAAATGTTCCGTCCGCGAGCAAATCCAGACGGTCGGCCTTGCCCCGCAACGACACAACCCGCGGGCCCGATGTCGTGGTGATGGTCACGCTCTTGTCGAAGCGATGCTCGAGCAACCGTTCAACGACGCGCAACCGGACGCTCTGCCTCCATTCGCAGAACAGCCTCACCGAGACCGGCCGCGGCGGACGAACCAAGCAGACGCGTCCGCTCGAGGCCTGCTTCCGCAGTCGGGGAGATGCGACGAGCGCGTCTTCCACGACTTCGGCGAACATGCGCCGCGCATCATCCAGGTTCTCGGGAGTGATCGCCTGGTGTCCCGCGGCCTGCCACTGCCCAAAAAACGCCTCGAACACCTCGTGGACAAACAGACCCTGACGCCGCGGGTCCATCACTTCTTCGTCTTCAGGCTCCTCCTGAAGACTCAGCACGTGCTGCGCGAAGAACTTGAACGGACAGTCGAGGTAAGTTTCGAGCGCGCTGACCGACCAGCTTCGCGACGGTTGTGGACCGAGACTGCCGTGAAACGCCGGATCGTCCACACGCTCGACCTCGAGGTCGGGCCTCCGACCCAGGGCAGACGCATGGACAGGTCCGATGGACCGGTCGCCGCGCCCGACAGACGACGGCGCGCGACCATCGACGCCGGCCGAATCGGCCGGCTCGGCGGACCCAGGCGTATTCGTAGGCCCGACCTTCAGGTCGGGCGCCTCCGCCAGATCGGGCGTCTCCGCGACGATCGACAAGCGCGCTCGCGGCACTTCGTCGAGCAGCATCGATGGCGTCACGAGCGCCTCGTCGTCCAATGTGAAGGTCGAAAGGACAACGCGACGTGAGGCGGAGGCGAGGAGGTCCAGAAACCTCGCCTCGTCGGCGCCGCGCCGATCCTTCTCCGACGGCCAGCCGAGCGCCTTCAACAGCGAAACTGGATAGAAGATATTCCGCTTTGGACGCTCCGGCCATTCGCCTTCCACCAGCCCCACGAGCGTCAGATCCTCCATGTCGGCGTACCGCGCGGCCTGATCGTCGAGCAGCTGTACGCCCGCGCCCTCGATCCCGAAGTTGAAGGTCTGTTCGCCAATCCAGCGACGGACCGCGCCGGCGCACTCTTCGATGGACCAGGGCGGATCGTGATGTGCCGCATGCGCGTCGGCCATGCCGACCAGCGTCTCCAGAATCGCCGCGCGCGCCCGTGCCTCGCGCTGAGCGAACGGGCTGTTGTCGTCGATTCGTCGAAGCCGGGCCTCGAGAAATGCCAGCAGGCGTCTAATCTGAGTGGACGCCGGTGCCGGTTCGAGCAGAGGCGCCAACTCTCGCGCCACCTCGAGTGCCGCGGCGAGCGCGGGCGCCGCCGGCGGATCAATGTGTCCGAGCGCCTCAAGTTTTGGCAGTTCGCCCAGATACCGGGCGTCGCCCAGGGACCGATCGAGAACAGCGATTGAGCCCAGGGGATCTGCTGCATCGACAAGCTGCAGGTGCGGCGTCCGCAGCAACGCCACAATTGACGGCCGGGTGAAGTTGGCTTCGACGAACTCGAGGACAAGGTCAACCACGGCGGCCGTGGGTTCAGCGGCCAGCGGAAACGTGTAGAACGACTGGAACGGGATATCGTCAGCCCCCAGGGTGTCTGGCGCCAGATAGAGATACGGGAGAGGCCGTCTGAACACGACCGCGGTTCGATCGAGGTCTGTTCGACTCTCGAGCGTGATGCGCCGTGCGACGGCAATCAATTCCTCTTCCCGGTCACGATAGGTAAACCATGTCTGATCGCCCTGTGCGGCCGGGGGCGTCATCAGCGTGGGCCGGACTCGCCGCACTCCCTCCGCCTCGAGGCCTTTCTGCTCGTCCAAACCTGGCCACCACCCGTGCAGGCGCTCATGGAACCCGGACCCCAGGACTGCTTCGGTGCAGACGATGTCGATCAATCGGAGACCGGGCATGCGCGCGAGCAGGTCAAAGTCGGCAACGAAGAGACCGTCGGGGTCCGCAATCCAGTCGGGCATCGTGACGACAACATGCCGCACCGAAAGGTCCGCAATCTCCCCAAGTATCCGATCCCGCAGCGTGTGCTCGTCACAAGCACGGCTCTCGGCGACCCGCCGCTCATAGCCCCGGAACGTCTCGGCGAGAAACCGCGTTTGACGCAGCAGCCGCTCGGCACCGCGATCGACATCCGCCGCGCCGCCTCCGAGCGCCTCTTCCATGAGCTCCTGAAACCGCTTCACGCTCTGTGATTGGCGGCGGAGCTGATCGTAGAAGCGAAGCATCTCGGCGATGAGACCCGGGCGAATCTGAAACGGCAGATCCTCCACGGTCGACGCTGCACGTTGCATGATGGCGTCACGCTCGAACGAGGTCAGCCGCGGCGGCGGATCGGCAAGGCGGCTGAGGAGCACGTCATAGAACTCGTCGCGGGTGACAGGCAACGACGCCGAGCCCGGCAGACCCGACAGAGCCTGTCTCGCGGACGACAGTCTGGCAACCTGGTGAGCGGCGGCGTGCGTGGGAACGAGCACGAAGGAATCGTGCGCCGGTCCGCTGGACAGCGAACGGATCGCGCGACGGAACTCGTGCAAATCGGGGACGCGAATGAGCCGCGTCCGGCGAGGGGTCATCACCTGGGCAATTGCGGAACTCGGAGCATCAACTCGATCTCGGCTCGCGCGCGGGCGACCAGCATCAACGAGCCTGCGGCCGCCGACGAGGCGTCCCACGCCGAATCGATGTTGCCGGTCCGCACGGCTTCTCCTCGAATGCGGCCGGCGCTATCGGCCAGCTGAGTGGCGCTGACGAGCAGGGCGTGCGCAGACTCCAGTTCCTGCGGGGGCGTGATCCGAGAGACGGCAGCCGCAATCTCCCCGGTCAGACGTTCAACCGATGCAAGCGTTGCCGGTATCGATCCCGCGAGCGCCTGGATATCCTCGAGCGACGGCTTGAGGCGCGCGAACCGTTCGAGGCTCGTGCGAAGTGCCGCTTGGTACCGACGAAATGCCGGCACACGAAACGCCCAGTGGTCGCGTGCCAGCTGCAGCTTCCTCGCGACCTCGAGATGGGCATGGACTGACGCCACCAGAGGCTCCAGCATGTCGGGCCGCTTCCCGCCCATGGCAGCGTCGCGTTCGTGAATCTGCTCCAGCAGCCGCCCAACGCCCCGCACGTCGCCAGCACGGGCCCGTTCAGCCGCCAGCCGGGAGAACCTCTCGGACAGAAGCTGGTATTCGCGCTCAGTCTGAATCGCCTCCGCAATCTCCGTCCTCACCGCCACCGTGGTAGTTGCCGCCCACTTGGCTGGAAGTGTTCCGGTATCTCGTCTGAGTGCAGTGAGGGCCGTCGCGAGAAGCGTCGAACGATCGACGGGTGAATCCGCCAGATGCGCCGCGAGGAGCACCTGCTCGATGACGTCCTTCAGGGTCGGTGGCGGCAGGACCGGCTCGAGCGGCTCCAGGGGAGTCGATGTCGTCACCAGGTTCAGGTTGAACCGCGCGACCCCGCTCGACGCCCGGAGGTCGGCAATGGTTTCGTCGAGAAACACGAGCATGTGCTCGACGTCCGCGTGGTTGTAGTTGTAGTGAGCGGCCGGCCACTCGGCCAGCAACTTCCGTGCTTTCTCGACAATCAGGAGACGCATGCTCGGGTCCGGTGTCGTCGCGATCTCGTTCAGGGCCCGCGCCACCTCGCCAGAGAGCCTGCCATAGTCCTCCGCTGCGCGAGTCGAGAGATAGTGCGTCGAGCGCGCGGACTCGGCGTATCTGTTTGTCCGCGGCCAATCGACGCCATCGGACGGAATGTTCACGAGTTGGAGCGGCGGCTCGCCGGTCCTGGACGGCTCTGCGACCGGCATCGAAAAAATCACGCGATCGCCAACCACCGCGACCTCGCCGTAGCTCACGAGCGACGCGCCATTCTTCAGGAATACCCGAAAAAGAGTTGCGGCGTCGTCGCGTGCCGATGCCGGGCGGGCGATCGCCAGCGCGATGAGTACCGCGAACGCGCCTCTTCTCATCAACTCCCAAGCCTAGTGTGAGGCCCCGGCGTCGTCAAGCCATGCAACTGTGGAAAAGTTGTTGATGAACCGTGCATTTCCTGTGGACGTCGTGACGACAAAAAATTTCTTTTCCGTCGCACGCCCTTGGCGTCGACCGCATCGCGATGTGGACGCACCTTTCGTTCCTGGCTTCGCTTGATTCCGAAAACCGAGCGCGTACAATTCAACGCTTCCAGCAAGCCAACGCTACGCGTCAACAGTGCCCACAACCGTTCATCGATTCCAAGAGCTGATCGCGGGACATCCCTACCTGATCGAGGTGTCCGCGGTCGCCCACGACCGCTGGCGCGCGTACATCGTGAAGCTGCCTGGCGTGCCGACGGCGCTGATGCCCTTCTACGGGACCACGCCGGATGCCGCCGCGGACCAATTGCGGCAGTGGTTGACGCGAGCACACGAACGCGCTTCGAATACCTCCAGCCGAGTGTAGGATCGGTGGCCATGGCCACCAGGTGGGCGGGCATGCGCGCTGCGGCGATTCTCTCCGCGTCGCTCTTGACGATTCTCGGTCGTGAGCTCGACACGACGGCGGCCTCTTCGCCAACAGGCGCACCTGAGGTCGCGCAGTCGTCCGAGCGATCCCAGGTCACCGGCCAACGGGCACAGTCCAACACTGTAGACACCAGGGCCGGGGCGCCCGACTTCGAACGAGCCCTTCGCCAGCAGGCCGAGACCGACCGGATCTGGCGCGAGGCGAGTCAGGGCTTCATGCGGATGGAGAAAGTTGTCTACCGCAGCCGCGTGGGCGACCTCGACATTCCCGCCTTCGTGTTTCAGCCGCTGCACTCCGCCGCGCCAAGAACGCTCGCGGCGATCGTCTGGGTGCACGAGAACATCCGCGGGCATCTCTACGAGCATTTCATTCCCTACGTCCGGGACGCGGTCGCTCGCGGCTATCTCGTCATCGCGCCTGAGTATCGCGGCAGCATCGGATACGGCAAGACGTTCTACGACGCGCATCGACTACGGCGGCGCTGAGGTGGACGATGTGGTGACGGCGGTCAGCGTGCTGAGGACCAGATATCCCAGCGTCGACCCGCGCGCATCGGCATCATCGGCTGGAGCCACGGCGGGCTGATCGCGCTGCTTGCGGTGTTCCGGAACCCGACCAGCTTCAAAGCGGCCGCCGCGATCGTCCCGGTGACGAATCTCTTTCAGCGCTTCGCGTGGAAGGGCGAGGAGCAGCTTCGCGCGGAAATCGACCCACAGAACCGCTTCGGCGGTCTGCCGGCGGAGCGGCGGCGAGATCTACCGCGATCGATCGCCGCTGTTCCAGGTCGACAAGCTGCAGATTCCGCTGCTGGTGCACGTTGCGGAGAACGACGAGGACGTGAACATCGAGGAGGGCATGCCGCTCGTCGACGCGCTGCGCGCACGGAAGCCAGCACTGGCCGAGACGAAGGTGTACGAGCATCCGCCTGGCGGGCACCTCTTCGATCGGCGGGTCGATCCGAAGACGTGGCAGCCTGAAAACACGCGCCGAGCAGGTCGATTCGTGGAACCGCGTGTGGAGGTTTCTCGAGCGAGATCTCGCCGTGCGACACTGACTGCAGACCGCTGCGCGCGCCGGGCAGTCGGCTCGTGGCGTTGACCGCCCGGCAGTTCTGGATCAGCGTGCTAAAATTGAGGTTCCCTTCCTCCACGTGGGCCAGTAGCGCAGTTGGGAGCGCGCATGAATGGCATTCATGAGGTCACCGGTTCGATCCCGGTCTGGTCCACCATCCTTCATTTCGGTCCTCGATCGTCCGCAAGTAGCTGAAGGCCGGTGCGGTTACGCCGGTTCCAACAAAGCCGTTTCCGTCGAACGCGATTCCGTCGGAAAGAACAGTTGTTGGAACCGCTGTCGCTGTTCGAGCGACGCCTGCACCCAGAGGTCGCGGCGCGCGGCAGAACGCGTTCTGCGAACGCCAGGATGCCTTCTACGTCGAGTTCATCGAGCTGGCCTGAGTGACGGTCGATCCGCGCGAGCGTGAGCTCCTCGCGCAGTTTCTCGGCGTGACGGTCGTACGTCTCGATGTCGATCGAGCGCTCGAAGAGGAATGCTTCGTCCAGACGGTCCAGCTTGTCCTGGATCGCCTTGGCCGCACGCTCGGCGTCTCGCGACTTCCTCGCGCACGCACGGCCTTCCGCGCCTTCCAGATCTGCAGAACGGATTCCTTGAGCAGCCGCATGTAGCCTGGCGTTGGCTGCAGCAGGGCGAGTTCGTCTGCGAACAGTCCTTCGAGTTTGGCCTTCGTCACGTTGACCGCGCGACAGCCAGGGCGGCAGTGGTAGTAGGCGTGACTCGCTGCGGCCCTTCGACCAGCTGCCGGTGAGGCCTCGACCACAGGACTCGCAGCGCACGAAGGCGCGCAGCGGGAAGTCCGGATGCGCCCGCTGCTGTGGCGTGGTGCTCGGCACGTCGCCCGGACAAGACCGCCTGCACGCGGTAGAACAGGTCCTCGGAGATCAGCGGCTCGAAGTCGCCGCGCTTTCCGCGAACGCCGTACTCGGTGACGTCCACGATGCCGGCGTAGAGCTGGTTCCGCAGCAGCACGCCGATCGCTTGCGATGTGAGCGGACGACCGCGCCGGTTGGTCAAGCCCCAGGCTCTTGCCTGCTTGAGCAGCTGTTGCTTGGTGAAGCGCCCGGTCGCGTACTCCTCGAATGCTCGCCGCACAAGCGGCGCCCGCTCCGGATCGGGCATCAGGCTCTTGCCCATCGCGCGCGGCGCGTTCAAGTAGCCGATCGGCGCCAGGAACACCCAGCGTCCGAGCTCCAGCGCCGCCTTCATGCCGGCGCGGGTCCGGTCTGAGCGACAGTCGTTGTCGAACTGCGCGAACGCGGCGAGCACGCCTTCCATCAGCTTGCCGGTGGAGGTGTCGTCGATCGGCTCCGTCGCCGACCGCAGCGAGATGCCGAGCGATTGCAGGTGCGAGCGGAGCGCGAAGTGGTCGTACTTGTCGCGCGCGAAGCGCGTCAGGTTGAACACGACCACGAAGTGCACGCGGCCCTTGTTCAACCGGCAGAACGTGAGCAGGTTCTGAAGCTGGCTGCGATCCGTGGTCTTGGCGCTCTCGCCTTCCTCGTGGAAGCGTTCGAGGACTTCGTAGCCCTGGCGGCGGCAGTACTCCTCGCAGGCGCGAAGCTGCGTCGGCAGACTCAGGTTCTCGGTCTGCTCCTTCGTGCTGACGCGAACGTAGATCACCGCGCCGACCATGGTCGGCAGCGTAGATCCATTCGCCGGCTCGGGCAAGCTGCGTTTCCGAGGCACGGTTTCTACTCGGAGATCCGGCACTGCTCCTGGTACATCTCGACCACGATGCACGCCATCGTCTCTGCGTGTCGGCGGATCGTCCTCGATGTCCTGATCGGTCATCGATTCCGCGTCCTCGCCGAGCAGTTCCCGACAGCGCGCGATCGAGATCGGCTCCGGCCTGTCATCCGCATGTTCGACGAACTCCATGGGCACCCCTGCGAACTCGATGCAGACGTTCGTGATGTGTGTGGAGTGCGCTCGAAGCGCGCCGACGTGATGCCGGCGCGCCGATGTCGATGAGCGCGGATGTGGCGTGACGCCGACAGCGAAACGCGTGACTTGAAGTCGAACGCGGTGATCGCGCGCGGTAGCTCGCGCGATCGATCAATGGTTGTTGAAGGAGCTGAAAGCGTTGCTCTGAGAGCGGCGGCTGCAGCGCTCCGCGTCGGATCCGGACTGCGGAGGGGTGCGCGATGGCACCGACGAGATCTTCACGATACGACTGCCGCGCCACTCGGGTCAACACGAAATGAGGACGAGCTTCCTCGGCCATCACATAAGTGCTACCTTCGAGCTGCGCGCAGGCGTCGTCAAGGCCGAAGCCCGCAGGGTCGAGCGCAGCGAGAGCCTTGACGACGTCGAGCACAGCTCGACGCTGATCATGTGATGGCCGACGCAAACGAGTACGGAGACAGAGATCAGCGTCGAAAGTGCAGATGCGTTCCGTGAGCGATCTGCGACGAGTACGCAACGAACAACGCACTCGCAAACGGCGCGCAGATCACTCGCCGTTTCGATGGCGGTTTGCGACACCGGCACCGGGGCGTGAGCAACCCTCCGGGCCGACCTCGGGACGGCAGTCGGCGCAGAACCGGGGGGTTGCTCACGCCCCCGCTCCATCAGTGACGCCGACTAAGTGCGGTTTCGTGCGCGGCACAGAACGCCGCGCTTGTTGTTCTGCCTCTCAGCTTGCAAGTCGTCGGCGTGGAGAGACTTGCGAGAGGCGCGCTCGCGGACACCGGTTCATCGACCATCGGTTTCGACTGACAACTTAGCGTTCCCGAACTACGCCAACCACCGCTCTTTGTCGCGGCCCCCCTCGCGGCGTCAGCCGTTCCAATCCGAAGGCCGGGACCAGTGTGAAAAGAGCGTCGAGAAATCCATCAAGTTCTCTCGCAGATTGCGCGTCGAATTCACCGCGGCTTCCAGCCGGACTGACGCGTGCTGGCACGGGGCGCCAACACCCTTTCAGCGGTGGCGTGAGCGACCACATCGCTGGCCGCAGGCTTGGCAGGCCAAGCGGCCATTTCGGGTGGTCGCTCACGCCACGGGATTGCTGTTGGCGACCGCTCCGGCAGTGGCGCCACCAGGCGGGCGGCACAGAGCGCCGCCCGACGACGACGGCCTGCAACCTGCACGACGACCTGCAGTTGCCCTGCGGGCTCGCCGCGCGCGAGTCGCGTTCGTTGACCAGAACGTATCCTCGACGCGGGCCAATCAAAGGGGAACACCTCGCGCGGAGGGGGTGTTCCCCCCGGTGTTCCCCCTCGGAGGCGATAAATTGAGTCCACGTCACGAGTCCGCTCACTGCCTTTACGCAGGTGCTGCGCCGGACACTGGCCCGGGTAGTCAGGCCAGCCGATACACGTTCTGAAGAGGAATCTGTGACCATCAAGATCGAAGCCATGAACGGTGATCTGGCGCAGCCGTTCACGTACGGGAACGTCTTTACGCGGGAGGAAATTGGCGGTCATCCGCGACTCCGTGTCGGCGTCGATGAAGCCCAAGACGCAACTGTTGCGGCACTCGCTAGGGGGCTTCGCGGACCGTTCCAATTGCTCTACGTACTGCATACGACCCGGACAGGCGCCGAGCTCGGTCGGTACCAGAGCCCCGAGCTAACGACCGGCGACGTCGAGGAATTTCTCAAAGAGTTCGGTAGGTACGTCCGCGAGGATTCACGGCACGATCTGTGGGTGCGCTCGCATGACGACGACGCGACGATCGTTCTGGATCGCCACAATCTCATCTACGCGTACGGCCCGCTCGACGAATTCGAGGCGACGCTGAAAACGCTGGGTGCGCATTGGGGCGAGCCCGCGGTCCTCGGAGCTCACGTACACCACTACCACCCCGAATGGGATGAGGCGGAACGACGGATCTTGCAGACCCTTGAATGGGATATCAAGCCGCTACGTCCGGCCGACGTGCAATTTGATCCGGCCCGCGATGATCGACAATAGCTGACCGGAGATCCTGTGCATCCTCGCCTGCAGTACGCCCGTCGCCGCGCATACCGCGCGGACGATCCATTCTGGTGGAGCAACCTCGCCGCGGTCTACGCGACGCAGAGGCCTCCAGAGCTGGCGCGTGCCCGGGATGGTACTCGCCGGGCCGCGAAGAGGCGGGACCTGCGCGGACTGTTCGAATATGGGCTCATGTTGATCCAGGGAGAGGGAGGGCCGAGTCGCCCCTCTGAAGGGCGGCGCCTTGTCGAGCGTGCTGCCGCGCTCGGCGAGATTGATGCACTGCGCGTCCTGGCTCACGCGTTTGCTCATGGTACGTTCACGCTTCAGCGTTCGGCGCGACGAGCCAAGCAGATCGATCTGGCATTGGATCGTGCCCTCCAGGCCCTACGGAAAGACCTCGCCGAAGATCGCAGGGGCCGTCACGTTCTTCCATCAAGCGGCCCAAGTCGCCAAAGCGCGTCCAAGAGGCGTAGGAGTAGAAGTGGCCGACATTAACCTGACGCAAGCCGACGCCGACGTGCTGCTCGCAATGGAGAAGCACAAGGTCGAGGACACGCCATACGAGTACCCCAGCCTCGGTGGCGGACTCCGTATTCCGCTTCAGAGTCCCGACAAGCGCGAGTTGTTCTTTCTGGACATCACCCGCAGCCAAGTGGTCCTGACGAAGGGCACGTACCAGAATCGCGCCAGAGGTGTCGCGATCCTCGCCCGGCTTGATTTCGGCGGCGCGCCTCACCGCAACCCTGATGACCAGGAGATCCCGTGTCCGCACCTGCACCTCTATCGCGAAGGGTACGGAGATCGATGGGCGATTCCGTTGCCAGCCGAGCGGTTCAGCGATGCTAGCGATTCCTGGCTCCTGCTGCTAGAGTTCATGCAGTTTGTGAACATCACCGTGCCGCCGGACGTGCGGAGGGACCTGTTTACGTGATGATCGACGAAGTCCGCGGGTTGCTTGACCAGTACGCTCAGTGGGTGCGCGACAAGAGCATCCTCCGCGAGGTCAACGAGCAGTACGTCGAAATCACGACTCCCTACCTGGATCGTCACAACGACTACACGCAGATATACGTGCGCAAGGACGACGGCGGGTTCGTTTTGACCGACGGCGGCGACACAATCCAGGACCTGCGGGCCTCAGGCTGCGACCTCGAAACGTCGAAGCGCAGGGAGTTGCTCGGCGCGGCACTGAACGGTTTTGGCGTGCGCCGTGAAGGTGACGCGTTACTAGTGAAGGCAACGGCGCAAGATTTCTCGTTGCGCAAGCACAACTTGGTACAGGCGATCCTGGCGGTCAATGACCTCTTCTATCTTGCCGTTCCGGTCGTCGCCAGTCTGTTCCTCGAGGACGTCACCGCCTGGCTCGAGCTGCACGACATTCGGTTCACACCGAACGTGAAGTTCACGGGACGAAGCGGATACGACCACACGTTCGACTTCGTGGTGCCCGCGTCGAGGCGAGCCCCCGAAAGGCTGATTCGCGCCGTCAATCGGCCGAGTAGGGATTTGGCGGAGGCGATGGCGTTTTCTTGGGTCGATACTAAGGAAGTGCGGCCGCTCGCGTCGAAGTTCTACGCATTCTTGAATGACGAGAACCGGCCTCCAACCACATCGATTGTCGATGCCTTACGAAACTACGACATCGTGCCCGTGCTCTGGAGTCGGCGCGACGACGTTAGACAAGAGTTGGCGGCTTGAGTCGAATCGGAGGGAAATCGGCCAAGCTCACGATCGGTTGAGTCTCGCCGTAGCGCGTAGCGCGAACGGACTTGGTGAACCACCATAAACATGCGGACCATCCGGACCCTGGTGAAGTGGTCGGTGCTCGCCGTAGGCGGGCTGCTGGCGCTGGTTATCGTCTTAGGCGTCGGGGGCGTTCAGGTTCCATGGCCACCTACCGAGACCACTCAGCAGAAGCCGTATGCCGATTTCGTAGGGCGCGAGTATCGCGTGATTTCGAGCGTCAGCGCCTACGCCTGGAACGATTTTCCTGACAAGACGAAGATCCAATCGTTTTCATTGCTAGCTCCACCGGGAGTTCGCAATCGATTCGTCTCATATGTGACACCCTTGAAGCTTGGGCAGAGGATTCGCATTGTCAGCGCGTGGCGACACTTCCTCTTGCTCGGATTTGACAGGTACTACGTCGTATCGGCTCCCGGCGCAGGGCTGCCGGAAGGCATCGAGATCACGCTGGCTGTGGACTCTGATGGCATTCCTGATCGCAGCATCTACGAACCAGTCGGCCCGCAATGAAACGAGGCCACTGCCAAAGTTGTGGCCGCTTGCTGTCACGCAGCCTTTCGAACCTCTTCGACGGCCCTAAGCCATCCGGCGATCCGGTTCCAACTGGCGCTGTTCTGGTCCACCATCTCCAAATCGTTGATTCTAAAAGACGGAAATCGCGAGGCTGCTTCCCTTGTCTACTCCAGGATTCTTTTCGTGACCGACTCCGCCTACACTGCGCAAGTCGGCGTGTCTCACTCGAAAGGAGGCTGCGTGCAGCTTGAAACCATGTTTTCCACCGTCGACGACCGGGTCGCGACCGCTGACGCTCAACCGCCCGCACGTCCTGAACTGCGCGAACGAGCAGTGGGCACGCGATCTGAGCACGCTGGTCGACGACCTTGCGAGCCAGGACAGGCGTGCGAGTCGTCGTCGTCCGCGGCGCGGGCCGCGCCTTCTGCAGTGGCATCGACCTCACCGCGCTGTCCGAGGGCGAGACCGGCATGACGTTCTTCCGAAACTGGGAAACGGCGCTTCGCAAGCTGGAAACGCTCGACGCTGTCGTGATCGCGGCGATTCACTCGCACTGCATCGGCGGCGGCCTCCAGGTTGCCCTCGCCTGTGACCTGCGCGTGGCGCGCGACGATGCAAGGTTCGGGATCACCGCCGTGAGAGAGGGCATCATTCCGGGTATCGGCATGTGGCGAGTCGCGCGACACGCTGGCGTCGGCCGCGCCAAACGACTCGCGCTGGCCGCCGACATCGTCGACGCAGCCGTGGCGAAGGAGTGGGGTCTCGTGGACTGGGTCGTCGAACCAGACGCCTTCGAGGCCAAGGTCGCACGAACTCACCGATCGAATCCTGTCCATGGCCTGGACGTCCACCCGGTTGACGAAGAAGTTGACCAACATGGCCTTCGATACGTCCTTCACCGAATTCGTCGAGACGTACTTCGAGTATCAGCGGCTCTCGACATCGTCGCCCGAGCACGTGCACGCGATGGCCGAGCATCGCGCTGAACGTGCTTCGCGAGGACGGTGATTCATCGTGACGAAAAGACGACAGGGGACGGCTGACCTCGAACCGATTGAGCGGGCGAGCCGGGACGAACTCGAAAGCCTTCAGCTGCAGCGACTCAAGTGGTCGGTTCGGCACGCCTATGACCACGTCCCTCAGTACCAGAGGAAATGCATCGCGATCGGAGCGCATCCTGACGATCTGCGCACGCTCGCCGATCTCGCACGGTTTCCGTTCACCACGAAGCAGGACCTCAGGGATGGCTATCCGTTCGGCCTGTTTGCCGTGCCACGAACCGACGTTGTCCGCGTACACGCCTCGAGCGGCACGACCGGCAAACCAACCGTTGTCGGCTATACAGCTCGCGACATCGAGACGTGGGCGTCGTTGATGGCCCGCTCGATCCGTGCCGCTGGTGCACGTCCTGGAGACATCGTGCACGTGGCGTATGGTTACGGATTGTTCACCGGCGGCTTGGGCGCGCACTATGGCGCAGAGAAGCTGGGCTGCACTGTCGTGCCCATGTCCGGCGGTCAAACCGAGAAGCAGGTGCAGCTCATCATCGATTTCGCTCCCGACGTGATCATGGTGACGCCGTCCTACATGCTGAATATCTGCGAGGAATTCATCCGCCAAGGAGTCGATCCGCGCACCTGCTCGCTGAAGATCGGTATCTTTGGCGCCGAGCCGTGGACTGAGGCGATGCGTAGTGACATCGAGCAGCGGGTCGATATCGACGCCATTGACATCTACGGACTGTCAGAAGTGATCGGACCAGGGGTGGCCTGCGAGTGCATCGAAGCGAAGGATGGAGCAGTCGTCTGGGAAGATCATTTCTACCCTGAGATCGTGAATCCAGAGACCGGCGCGGTGCTCCCAGATGGCGAGGTCGGCGAGCTGGTCTTCACGTCATTGACGAAAGAGGCCCTGCCGGTCATCCGTTACCGCACGCGCGATCGGACCAGGCTGTTGCCCCCAACGGCGCGTTCGATGCGACGAATGGCCAAGGTGATGGGGCGGACGGACGACATGCTGATCATTCGCGGCGTCAACGTGTTTCCATCGCAGATCGAAGAGCTCATCGTCGGTCAACTGCACCTTGCGCCTCATTACATCCTCGAAGTGCGCCGCGAGGGTACGCTCGACCATCTCGAGGTGATTGTCGAGCTCGATCCGCAGGTCGCGAACGTCGAAGCCATTCGCGATGACGCCGCGAGAGACCTGCAGCGCCGGATCAAGTCCTATGTTGGCGTGACGGCGTCCGTGTCGGTCTGCAATCCCGGCGCCATTGAGCGATCGGTTGGTAAGGCCAGGCGCGTGTTCGATCGGCGCGGTGAAGGTTTCCCGCCGGTTGGCGCTGCGTGAGCGCTTTTACCACCGAGCCAGGCTGCGAATCCGTCCCGCCCAAGTGCGGGCTCGCGGGCTCCGACGCAGTCTGGCGGCCGCAGACCGACGATGGTGGCGCAGTAGCGGGCAGGCGTGCCGCCCGATGGGGCCGAAGCGGCTCGCCTGATTGCTTAGCTACGATTGCGAAGGGGCTCAGATATGGCTATCATAGCCATATCGAGGTCTCCCATGCGTAGCGCCAACATCGCCGACCTTCGGAACCACCTGACGCAATACTTACAGGAGGTTCGTGCCGGCGAAGAAATCATCGTGCGGGATCGCCAGCGGCCCATCGCGAAGATCGTCCCGTTCACCGTCGACGATGACGATGCAGATGACGCGGCGCTCGTCGCCGGTGGCCTGATGCGGAAGGGCTCCGGTGCTATCCCGCCCTCGTTCTGGAACGCTCGTCGCCCTCGTGTCGCGGTGAAGGTGGCAGTCGCCGCGGTCAGTGCCGATCGCGACGAGGTCTGACCGTGGCGTTCTGGGACGCCAGCGCGATCGTTCCGTTGTGCTGCTCCCAACCCGCCAGCGTTCAGGGGCGCAAGTTGCGGCGTGAGCTGAAGCGGATGGTGGTGTGGTGGGGAACACCGCTCGAGGCCCGGAGCGCGTTCGCCAGGCTGTTTCGCGAGGGTCAACTGTCCGCTGAAGGGCGAACGGCCGCCACGAAACTGCTCGGCCAGCTTCGTGTGACGTGGGACGAGATCCTGCCGACGGAGAGAGTTCGGTCGCTCGCCGAGGATCTGCCGGACAGCCATAGCCTGCGAGCAGCCGACGCGGCTCAACTCGCGGCGGCCTTGGTGTGGTGCCGGGAACGGCCCAGACAGCGACCGCTTGTCTGCTTCGACCAACGTCTGCGGGCGGCGGCAACGACGCTCGGCTTCTCCGTCAGACCTTGACACCAGGAGTCCCGCCTTGGACTCAGTCCTGATAACCGTGCGGGTACCGATTCACACGGATGCGGACGGGGTCATCCGCGTGGCCGGCGCCCGGGTGACCTTGGACACGATCGTCGCGGCCTTCGATGCGGGCGCGACGGCCGAGGAGATCGTTCAGCGGAGACTCCTCCGTGTCCTTGGCGGACGTTTACGCGGTGGTCACGCACTATCTCCGGAACACCTCCGACGTGCGGACCTACCTCCAGAAACGCGAGCAAGGAGCGGAGGCTGTTCGTGAGGAGGTCGAGAGACGCTTCCCCTGCGAGGGTCTGCGCGAGCGCCTTCTCGCACGGCGCGCGTAGGCCGGCCTCCCGTCGACGTGTCGTCGATTGGCTCCGTCGCCGAGCGTAGCGAGATGCCAAGTGATTGAAGGTGCGAGCGCAGCGCGAAGTGGTCGTACTTGAGGGAGTTCGAGGAAGCTGGCAGTGCGGTCGCTGAAATGACTGCATGGGGTTCGCAAGATCTGCGCTAATGTGACGGCGAACAGGAGAAGCAGCGTGGACTGGCTCAGAACCCTTCTCGAGACGTCGCCGATGACCACGCTGTTCCTGGTCATTGCGGCCGGCTATCTCGGTCGGCGAAGTCAACTTCAAGGGGTTCGCGCTCGGCTCGGGCGCGGTGCTGTTTGTCGGCCTGGCATGCGGCGCCTTTGCGCCGAAGGCAGCGCCGCCCGGAATGCTGGGCACCCTCGGCCTGCTGCTCTTCCTGTACTGCGTGGGCATTCAGTACGGCGGCGAATGGTATCGCGGGCTCACGAGCCGCTCGGGACTGAGGGCCAACGCCGCGGCATTCTGCGGTCTGGCCGCCTCGGCGGCGGTCGCACTGGCGATCCAGCGCACGGGCGCCGCGGGCCTGCCGGAATCGCTCGGGATGTTCGCGGGCGCCACTACCAGTACCCCGGCGCTGCAGGCCGTTCTCGACGCGCTTGGAAGCCAGGACGCTGCGGTCGGCTACAGCCTCGCGTACCCGCTTGGCGTCGCCGGACCGATCCTCTGCATGTACGTCTATCTCGCGATCTTCAAACCGAAGATCGCCGCTCCAGCGGACCGGTTGATGAAGCCGGTCGAGGTCCGCGTGCGCAACGCGACGCTCATCGGACGGCGCTTCGTCGATCTTCAGCAGAGCCTGCCGAAAGGCGTCCAGGCGGTGGCGATCCGCAGCGGCGGGCAGAACCGCGTCCCGGATCCGACCACCATCGTCCAGGCGGACGATGTGCTGCTGCTCGTCGGGAGCGATCCTGCGGCGATTGGACAGGCGCTCGAGTTGGTCGGCGAAGCGGCCGCGTCGATCGCGGTGGATCGAACCGCGCTCGACTACATCCGTGTCTTCGCGTCCAAGGGCGGCGTCGTGGGAATGCCCCTCGGCAGCCTGAAACTTCCCGGCGGCTTCGCCTACAGTTACATCCACGTGCGACGGGGTGACGTCGATCTGCTGCCAGACGACGACCTGGTGCTGGAATTCGGCGACCGCGTCGGCGTACTCTGCCATCGCGCGGATTTCGATGCCGTGCGCCGCTTCTTCGGCGATTCCATCAAAGGCGTTGCCGACTTCAGCTACATTTCTCTCGGTGTCGGCGCGGCAATGGGCCTCCTCGTCGGATTGATCCCGCTTCCCATTCCCGGCGTCGGCCGGATCACGCTGGGACTCGCCGGGGTCCTGCTGGTGGCGCTCGGGCTGGGCCACATCCGTCGCACCGGCATCGTATGGACGCTGCCGCTCTCGGCGAACATGGTGCTGCGAAACTTCGGGCTCACGGTGTTCCTGGCGCAGGTCGGCATCGCGTCGGGCCCCCAGTTCGCCGCGACGGTGGCGGAGAGCGGGTTCACGCTGCTCCTGCTCGGCGCCATCATCATGCTCGCGCTGATCGTGGTGACGATGATCGCGGGACGGCTGCTCGCAATTCCTGCCGACGATCTGTTCGGCATCGTCTCCGGTGTGACCGGGAATCCCGCCATCCTGGTGTACGCGAACCGCGCCGTCCCCACGGAGCGGCCCGACATCGGCTACGCGATGGTGTTTCCGACGGTGACCGTCGCGAAGATCCTGTTCGTTCAGATCGCCGCAGCGGTCCTCGGCACCTGACGTCCTCGGTACCTGACACTCTTTCGAGCCTTCGACCAGGCGGCGCTGAAGGTGGCGTTAGTCCGACATTTGGACCAAAATAGGTTGATGAACGTCACGTCCACCGCCCCAAAACCCAGCTCTCGAAGCTGCTCGACCTGGTTGAGGACGGCGAAACGGTCGTGATCGAGCGGCACGGGCGCCCGGTGGCCAGCTGGTGCCGGTGCGCAAGTGCCGCGCCTCCCCACTGGGGGCCGGCCATGCGCGGGCAGTTCACGATGAGCGAAGGCTGGGAACGGGCGCTCATCGATGAAGAGGCCGAAGCGTTCTGGGGCGGGCCAGGTCCCCCTCCGTGTGTATCTCGCGTGCTCGCCGGACGGCACGATACCCTGCCTGGCCGACGAAAGCGCCGGCGAGCAGATCGCGCTGCTCGGTGGGGTCAACGTCGCCGGCACCAGTGCGACCGCGCCGATGCGGCCTTTGATCGTGGACGAGATCGGAGCCTTGGCACCGGACGTCGTCGTCGTCAGCAGCGCCAGAGCGGCAACCCGCCTGCGCGCCGATCCACAGTGGCAGACCGTCACCGCAGTGGCTCGCGGTCGTGTGTATCACCTGCCTGATCTGCCCTACAACTGGGGATCGCGGCCCCCGTCGGTGAACCGCCTTGCGGGGCTGATGTGGCTCGCCTACGCCCTGCGAGAGCGGGCATTCGACACCGTCTTCTATGACGATGTACGGGTCTTCTTCCAGGAGTTCTACCACGTCGAGCTCACCGACGCACAGGTTCGGCGTCTGGTCGGCGGGTAGAAGCCAGAATTGCGGCGAACAAGACGACATACGATCAGTCGTGCATGCTGCTCGGGCCTGTGACATGCACTAACTCATGAGGCCGTCGACATTTCTCGATCTGCGGGCCTGTGCGTCGACACATGTCGTGGACCATCCTAGAGAGTGCGCAGGTATTTGGTGTCCCGATTGACGCCAGCGCCTGTGTAGTTCGTCGTGCGATCCGGAAGGATGCGCACTCCGAAACTGAGCAGTGCAATGCAGTCGGGCCGGTCGCTCGGCAATTCTCTTGATTCCAGCCGCCAAATTGGTACGCTTGACGCCACCCAGTGCGAACGAAATCCGACCTCACATGCCCTCAGGAGAGCTCATGCGTATTCCGTTGACATTCGTCACCGTGCTCTTGTCGGCACTCTGTGCTGCCGTTGCGATTCGCGGGCAAACTGGCTCTCCCATCACAAGCAATCCGATTGACGCGCCGATTACGAAGCGCGGCCTGATGGTCGAGGTCCGCGATCTTGTGCGCCTGCCGGACACGCGCGGCCTTCGTCCCGCTGATCAGGACGTCGCGCCGGCGGCGTGGGCACGGGTCAGCTACGTGCGCGACCTTCCCGATGCCCGCCGGTTCGCGAACGACTCGCGCGGATTCCTGTACCTGATCGATCGCAACAACCAGCCCTCCGTCTACGCGAACGTCGGCGCGGCGTTTCCGTTCGCTGTCTACAATCGGACTGAGAGCGGGTTCATTGGATTCGACTTCCATCCGGAATTTGCGAAGAACGGGTTGTTTTATACCGTGCATGGCGAGCGGGCGATGGGGAACCCAGCCACACCCAACTTCATCCCACCGGGGTTCACGCGAGCTGATGTCACCTACCACAACGTCATCACGGAGTGGCACGCCACCAACCCGGCAGCGAATACCTTCGAGGGCACCAGGCGGGAGCTGCTTCGCGTGGCACACGTGGTCTCTAATTTCGTCCACCCGTTCGGGCATCTCGAGTTCAACCCCACGGCGAAGCCCGGCGCTCCCGACTACGGTTTGCTCTACACGAGCGGCAGCGACCTGGGATTCAGCAACGGCGGCGGACCGAATGCCAGCAATCCGTCTCAGACACAACGTCTCGACACAGTGATTGGCGCGATCCTCCGCATCGACCCGCGCAGTCCTTCTGTCACCGGTGGAATGAAAGGACTCGGCGACTACACTATTCCGGCGATCAACAAATTCGCGGCCGATGGCGATCCGAAGACACTCGGCGAAATCTACGCGTACGGGTTCCGGAATGCCCACCGTCTTTCCTGGGATCTCACCGATGGGACGTTGTTCGCGTCGGACATCGGGATGAACAATATCGAAGAGATCAACATCGTTCACGAGGGACACAACTACGGGTGGATGAAGCGCGAAGGACTTTTCGAGAACGGCGTCACAAGACCTGGTGGCAACCTCGGCCAGCTCTACCCGCTGGCGCCGGAAGTCCTGGATGGCCGGATGAAGGACGGATTCACATATCCAGTCGCGATGTATGACCACACCGAGGGGCAGGCAGTAACCGACGGATTTGCGTACCACGGACGCATTCCCGCACTCCGGGGCAAGTTCATCTTCGGCGACATCGTTCGAGGACGCATCTTCGCGGCCAACCTGGCGGCGATGAAAAAGGCCGACGATGGAATTCCACAGACGGTCGCGCCTGTCGAAGAGGTCCAACTCTACGTCCGCGATGCAAGCGGCAACCGCACGTACGTGACATTCCGGGAGCTCATCGAGGCGACCAATGGGGCAAGCGTGACTCGGGCGGACCTTCACATCAGCCGGACTCGTGATGGGGAGCTCTTACTCACATCGCGGCAGGATGGCATGATCCGGATGCTGGTTCCAGATTCGGGAGACTCGACGAAGTCCGCCGCGCGTCGATGACAAATGGACGTCCAGATCCGCACAAAACCTTTCGATCTTGTCGCTCGAAACTACCGTACGCTGGTGTCAAGGACGCCACCATCGCAAGATGCTGGTGGACAGTCCCCGCCGCTGTGTCATGTTCATGTTCGTGCCTGAGAATGCGTGACCGGGAGGTAGCTATGGAAGCAACGTTGCGCTCGGTTGTCTGTGCGCTTGTCGTCGTCGTTGGTGTCGCGACTGCCCTGGCTCAGGAGCGGGCGCGCTCGGCAGGAACCAGCAACGAACGGTTCGAGGTTTCGAGCATCAAGGCTGTTCGACCCACTCTGGTGAATACCATCACTGCCCTGCAGAAACGGGATGTGGCAGGGGCGAGGTCGGCGTTTGAAGCGTACGACCGAGCCTGGAACGGAATCGAGGTGTACATCAATTTCCGCTCCATCGACATGTACAACCTCATCGAGCACACTTACCAGGACAGGATCAAGCAAGCATTGGCTGGACCCGATCCGGACGCTGCAGCTATTGCCGGCGATGCGCAGGCCATGCTCGGCAAGTTTGACGAGGCGGTCAGCATGATCGAGAAGGCTCCACCCATCAGTCCTCTGTTCGACGATGTCGCGCGGCTGCGCATCGCAAGGGCGAATCTTCTGCCGGTGAACGCCGGGTTGAGGGCTGGCGATTTTTCGAAGGTGCGTGACGGTGTTGCGGGCTTCCGCCGCAGCTGGAGCAGCGTCGCGGGCCTTGTCAAAGGGCGCTCCCAGGATGCTCATGATGCCATCGAAAGGGCGTTGACCGAGTTGGAGGCCGCCCTGAAACAGAACCCTCCAAACGCAGATCAGATGACGAAGACGATGAGCACCTTGAACGTGAGCTACAACACAGTCCTCGGCGAGGTCAGCAAAGAGGCGCGTGCGGCCAAGTAGAATCCCCGGCCACTCGACGTGGATATCGATCCAATGGAATCAGCGACTGAGGCGGCCAATGAAGGCATCGTCGCGCGCGATCTGACGCGGGCTTCCCTTGGCACCTGGGTGGCGATCACGGTCGCTCTCCTGGCAACCTTCCTCGGCGTCTGCAAAGTCAAGGACGACAACATCGTGCAGGCCATGCAGCAAGCGCAGGCGGACAAGCTGGATCATTGGAATTTCTATCAGGCACGAAACATTCGCGAGAACGTCGCCGCGGCGGCCGTGACACAGCTGACTTTGGCGGCCGCGTCCGCGCCACCTGGACAACGGGCAGGTTATGCCGACGCCATCGCCTCCTATCAACGACTGGTGGACGATGAGGCCCAGAAAAAAGTGGGCTTGCGTGCCCAGGCGGAGGAAGACCAGCGTACCTACGACGCGCTCAACTATCGAGATGATCAGTTCGATCTGTGCGATGCGTTGCTGGCCGTGTCCATCTCCCTGCTGGCATTGACCGCCTTGACCCATAAACGCTGGTTGTACTGGCTGGCGCTGCTGCCGATCGCGGGGGGCTTCGCTTTCGGACTGGCCGGGTTGTTCGGATGGCATTTCCATCCCGACGCGCTCATGCGCCTGCTGTCCTAGTGCAGTTCCAGGTTTCCCACAAGCCTCCTGAGACCGTTCCCTCCCCTGAAGCCTTATAGTCTCACCATGCCGGCGCAGGCTGAGCACGAGGTCCTCAGGGTAGCTGGACGCGAGGTCACGATCTCTAACCCCGGCAAAGTGCTGTTCCCGGAGGCGGGCTACACGAAGCTCGATCTGGCGCGGTACTACGTGGCGGTGTCAGACGGCGCCCTGCGCGGCGCCGGCGGACGGCCGAACGTTCTCGTGCGGTATCCAAACGGCATCCGCGGCGAGTTCTTCTATCAGAAGCGAGCGCCGCAGTCGCGGCCACCCTGGATTGAGGTGGTGGCGTTGCGCTTCCCATCAGGTCGGAGCGCTGAGGAGGTCGTTCCGCGCGACGCGGCGGCACTCATCTGGATGGCAAACCTCGCGTGTCTCGAATTGCACCCGCACCCGGTGCGCGCGGAGGATCTCGAGCATCCCGATGAGCTGCGCGTCGATCTGGATCCGGTGCCCGGCGTGCCGTGGCCTCAGATTCGTGAAGTTGCTGGGGTGGTGCGCGCGGCCCTTGACGACTACGGGCTCGTGGGCTGGCCCAAAACGTCAGGCTCCCGCGGCATGCATGTGTACGTGCGCATCGATCGACGCTGGACGTTCGACGAAGTCCGCCGCGCCGCGCTGGCGCTCGCGCGCGAGGTGGAGAGGCGCGCACCCCGGCTCGCGACCAGCAAATGGTGGAAGGAAGAACGGCATGGCGTGTTCCTCGATTACAACCAGAACGCCAAAGATCGCACGGTCGCGAGCGCCTACTCTGTGAGGCCTACAGCCGATGCGCGTGTCTCCGCTCCGCTGGCGTGGAGCGAAGTCGACGCATGCGAACCCGCCGATTTCACGCTCGCCACGATGCCGGTACGTTTTTCTCAGGTGGGAGATCCGCACGCAAGCATGGACGGTCACCCGGGCTCGCTCATCGCGCTCCTTGACTTGTCGGCGCGCCAGGAGCGCGACGGTCTCGGTGACGCGCCGTGGCCGCCCCACTACCGAAAACAGTTGGGGGAGGCCACGCGCGTCGCACCCTCACGCCGCCGGACGCCGAGCCATCCGCTCATTGAAATCGGGCGCGCTCGAGAGAAAGCAGACGCACTGGCCGGGTTTGAGCGGTGGAAGGCACATCACCCCGAAGCAAGCGCGTACCTGAAACCGGCCGACGTGCTCGTGGATGCGTTGCGCGGCCGCTTCCGCACGTGGACGCGGGTCCGCGTGAACCTTCAACATGTACCGTTCGCGCTCCGTCCCGCTCAGGAGGCGCTCGATCCCGACGAGAACATGAGCGCGGAGTGGAGCGGTCCTTCAATGAGCCCAGGGGCGCTCCGAGCTTCGTCGAGGGGCGGCGTCAGCGATCCCGGCCCGTCGCGCCGAACACCTTCGCGAGCTCGTAAGGGGTCGTGACATCCAGCTGGTCGTAACGGCAGTCAATCGGCCGCTTGTCGGGACGCCATCGCAGAAACACGGCCGCGTGACGGAATCGCGAGCCCTGCATGTGGTCGTACTTCACCTCGCAGACACGCTCGATTCGAAGCGGCTCCCACGAGAGATCCTTGCCCGCGCTCCAGCGGCTCTGGCCACCCGGCATGCGTGCCATCTCGGCCCCGGCCTCGGCCCATTCCCGCCAGGGATGCTGCTCGAGGGCGCGCACGCGCAGGGCCGCCAGCTCCGCTGCAAGCTGCTTGCGCATCGCCATCGTGAACGACGAGGTGACGCCAACGTGATGCAGGCGGCGCTTGTCATCGTACAGCCCGAGGAGCAACGAGCCGACGAGCCCGTCTTTTTCCTCATCGTTCCCCGCCTTGTGCCAGCGGAATCCTGCGACGACGCAGTCGGCGGTCCGCGCGTGCTTGATCTTGATCATCGCCCGCTTGCCAGGTTGGTACGTTCCATTCGCGAACTTGGCCATGACGCCGTCCAGGCCGGCTCCTTCGAATCGCGAGAGCCATTCGGACGCTTGATCGCGGTCGCGTGTCATCGGCGTCAGGTGGATCGGCGGTTTGGTGTCGGCCAGCAGACGCTCCAGGCGCACACGACGCTCACTCTGGACGACGCCGCGCAAGTCCTGCCCATCAGCGGCGACCAAATCGAACGCCACGAACGCGGCCGGCGTCTCCTTCGCGAGTCTGGCAACGCGCGACGCGGCGGGATGGAGCCGCATTTGGAGCGCGTCGAAGTCGAGTCCGTTCGACGTGGCGATGACGATCTCGCCGTCCACCACGGAACCCTCGGGCAGACCCGTCGAGACACGCGTCGTGCAGCTCGGGGAAGTAGCGGTCCAACGGCCTCAGTTCGCGGCTCTGAATGAACACGTCTTTCGAGCCGCGAAAGACGATCGCGCGAAATCCGTCCCACTTCGGCTCGAAGAGAAAGCCGTCGCCGGAGGGAAGCTCTGCGGCCAGCTTCGCGAGCATCGGCTCGATCGGCGGAGCGATGGCAAACGGGGATGTCGGCATGTGACAGCGTAACGTGCCAGACCGATGCAGGCGAGCCTGGCGTCGCGCCACCCCAGCCATGTGCCCATCGGTGAAGCGTCACACACGAGGGAGAATGGGAGTGGACCACGGGCGCCTGACGAAGGGCGTGTCGCGACACTTGCTGCCGCCAGGGAGCACAATCACTTGGACGTCTATCTCATCGACGGCACCTACGAGCTCTTCCGGCACTACTACGCGGTTCCGCGGGCGCGCGACCGCGACGGCCGAGAGGTAGCCGCCGTCCGCGGCGTACTCGGATCTCTCCTCGGTATCATGAAGGTGGGCGCGACGCACATCGGTGTCGCCACCGACCACGTCATCGAATCGTTCCGCAACGGCCTGTGGCGGGAGTACAAGACAGGAGAAGGCATTGAGCCAGAACTGCTCGAGCAATTTCCTCTCCTCGAGGAGATGCTGTCTGCCCTGGGCGTCGTTGTCTGGCCGATGGTGGAGTTCGAAGCGGACGATGCGCTCGCGGCGGCCGCGAGGGCGGCCGAGTCCGACCCGCGGGTGGACCGCGTGCTGATCTGCACGCCTGACAAGGATCTGGCGCAATCGGTCCGTGGCACACGAGTTGTCCAGATGGATCGCCGCACTCGCACCATTCGTGACGAGGCGGGGGTCGTGGCGAAGTTTGGGGTACGGCCGGCATCGATCCCGGACTATCTCGCTCTTGTCGGCGACCCCGCCGACGGCTATCCCGGGCTGGTCGGCTGGGGCGCCAAGTCGGCGGCCGCTGTCCTGTCGAAATACGGCCATCTCGAGTCGATTCCCGGCGACTGGACGACGTGGGGCGTGAACGCGTCGCGTCCGGCCGCGTTGGCGGCGACGCTCGCGCGGGAACGCGACCGGGCATTTCTGTTTCGCGATCTCGCAACGCTTCGAACTGACATTCGGTTGTTCGCGAGCGTTGATGACCTTCGCTGGAACGGTCCGACCGCGTCATTCGCTTCGCTGGCCGAGCGGCTCGATGGCGCTGCGAGTCAACCAACGGGGAATCGCCGCAGATGATGATGGACAGCAGCGACATGCAGCTGTACTGGGACGTCCATGGGGAGGGCGAACCACTACTCTGGTTGCACGGCAGCCTGGGTCACGGTCCTGACTGGCAGCACATCTTCAAGGAGCCGCCTGCGGGTTACCAGGTCATCGCACCGGATTTGCGCGGGCACGGCCGGTCCACCGGCGCGGGCGCGACCTATTCGTTCAAGCAGTCGGCGCTCGACATGTTCGCCCTGCTGGACCACCTCGGCGTCGACCGCGCCAAGGTGATCGGCTTGAGCGGCGGCGGCATCACGGCGCTGCACATGGCCACACTCGAGCCTTCACGCATAGCGGCCATGGTGGCGATCAGCGCCCCACCGACTTTCCCCGAGGCCGCGCGCGCCCTTCAGCGTAACTTTTCTGAGGCGACGCTGGATGAGTCTGAGCTCATCCTCATGCGGCGGCGCCACCAGCGCGCAGGCCAATTGGAGCTGCTCCTCGCGCAGGTTCGCGGGTTCGCTGACGGCGACGACCCGAACTTCGCACGCGAACAGCTCGCGACAATCACGGCCGAGACATTAATCGTATTTGGCGACCGCGATTTCCTCTATCCGGTGTCGGTCGCGGTGGATTTGCGGGAGGCGATTCCGCGATCCTGGCTCTGGGTCGTGCCGAACGGCGGGCACGGTCCCGTGTTCGGTCGCGACGCGCCGGCGTTTGTCGAGATCTCCCAGGCCTTCCTCAACGGCGAGTTTCGGTAGCTTTCCGCCCGACCTGAAGGTCGGGCCTACAATCGGTCCTCGACTTTCCGCCCGACCTGAAGGTCGGGCCTACGATCGGTCCCCGACTTTCCGCCCGACCTGAAGGTTGGGCCTACGATCGGTCCCCGACTTTCCGCGCGATCTGAAGGTCGGGCCTACGATCGGTCCTCGACTTTCCGCCCGATCTGAAGGTTGGGCCTACGATCGGTCCCCGACTTTCCGCGCGATCTGAAGGTCGGGCCTACGATCGGTCCTCGACTTTCCGCCCGACCTGAAGGTCGGGCCTACGATCGGTCCTCGACTTTCCGCCCGACCTGAGGTCGGGCCTACGATCGGTCCCCGACCTGAGGTCGGGCCTACGATCGGTCAAGGATCCGCTGATACTCTTCGATCGTATCGATATCGGTGAACGCGCCTTCATCGTTCACCTCGACATCTCCGGCGGCCGAGGCATGAGCCCGCACAACCGGTTTCATTCCGAGCAAAGGATCGGCGGATCGCAAGAGCGGAAAGAGGGACCGGTCCACGATGACCGGATGCCCGTGGCGGCCTCGGTTCACCGGTCGAGTGATCGGCAAATGCGTGGCACGATGCCGGTCCAGGACGGCTCGCACGGTGCCGGCTGACGCCAACGGAACGTCGACAAGGGTGAGCAGCATGCCAGTAACCCCGGGACGATCGATCGCTCGGAGACCCGCCAGCACGGACGACAACTGACCTGACTCATAGTCCTCGTTCATGACGATGCGAAGGGACATCTCCACTGCCTCGAGACTCTTCAGAATCGTCTCGGGTTCGTGACCGACCACGACCACCACGTCCTCAACTCCAGCGTCTCGCAGCGTCCGAACGATGCGGGTCAGGAACGTGTCCCCGCCACCCAGAGGGAGAATGGCCTTGCTTCGGCCCATTCGACTGGACTTTCCGGCGGCAAGGACGATGGCTGGCACCATGGTCGGATGGTAATACTGAAGAGGCCGAAGGACAGACGGCAAAAGGCAAACGGATACCGGATAGCCGACCGCTGATAGCTGATAAGATCACGCCATGCCCGACCACGATATTCACATCCGGTGTCAGCGCTGCGGCACCGAGATGGACATGCGCGACCCAGGACCCGGGATGCCGTGGACACCCGATCAGTTCTGGGTCTGTGCCAGGTGCGGCCGCCACTTCTGGACAACGTACCCACCGCCGGCTGCTGCCAAACCCAAGCCGGTAGCCGAGCCCCCGGCGTCGTAGCTGGCTTACGTTTTTCTTCGGCGAATGTGCTAGGCAGGCGGTTGGTTGACTTCAACCCCTGAACCTGCCTAGACTGGCGCGTTTTCCGGCTCAGCTTCGCGTAAGTGGGTCGGGGACAGATTCAGCCGGCCCGCGTCCCGACGGTCAGACTTGCTCGCAGGCGCCCGTTCCGGCTGAATACCCCTAGGATGTCCCTGGGGATCGGAACGGAGGGCTTCGGGTATGCCGACCGGGACTATCGCACGCCTCCTCATCGACAAGGGATTCGGATTCATCCGAGACGAGGGCGGCATCGAACACTTCTTCCATCGCAGCTCGGTCCGCGGCGCGGTCTTTGAACTGCTCCGCGAAGGTCAGCGCGTCGAATTCACACCGGAAGACTCCGGCAAGGGCCCGCGCGCAGGCGACGTTCGTCTGATCGAGAGCTGAGCACGCGCGTCCCAATCCCACCATCCGGCCCGCGCCGACCGCGGGCCGGCGCTTCATCGCGTCAATCAAGATCTGAAACCAAGGGCCTCGAGCACGGCAGGAAGATCGCTGAGGTCCTCGAAGACGGCGTCCGCGCCGCAGGCCAGTAACGCTGCGGTGTCGTAGCTGCCTGTCGCCACGCCGACCGACCGGGCGCCGCCGGCAAGCGCCACTCCGACATCGAGCGGCGTGTCGCCCACAATCACGACCTCAGATGGTTCGACCACAGGGCCGCCGTGGGCCGCCAGTTGCGACAACGCTCTTCGGAGCAATCCGTTGCGATCCGGCGCGTCCTCCGCAAAGGCACCGGTGCGGAAATAGCGCCACAGATCGAAGTACTCCAGCTTCACGCGCGCACCGGCCGCGAAGTTGCCCGTCAGCAGCGCCAGGTGCGCATCGTCTCGCACAGCCAAGGCGTCCAGGAGAGCCCGAACACCGGGCAACACACCTTTGCGCGGTCCGGGCTCATGTATCTCTCGGGCCAGATGGGTGACGTAGATGTCGTGAAACCGCTGGAGCGACGCGGAGTCGGACTCGACGCCGTATATCCGCGACATCTCCCCGACAATCCATGTGTCGGTGCGGCCGGCCATGGGCACGCCTGCAAGTCTCGACGAAGGGCTCGCGCCGGCTTGTGCGCCGAACACATGTTCGAACGCTTGCGCCATGGCGCGAGCACCAGCACCACCTGTGAGAACGAGAGTACCGTCGATGTCGAACAGAACGACTCTGGTCACGCCCAATTAGAAAAGTCCGACGTGTCGGAGTGCAAGACGGGAGAACGCAAGCAGACGACAGGGACGCTCTCTCGGACGTCGGGGAACATCCCTGTCCGCGTCTCTAGCGAGCAGCGCCGACGTTGACCGTAACCGTCGTGCACGCGCCAGGGATCTGCATGTGTTTGTCATCGCCAATCGCCAGCGTCAGCTTGTGCGAGCCCGGGCTGAGCTGCGTATCGGCTTCCGTGTCGCCCTTACCGTAGTGGATCCACTTCTCGCCCTTCTTGATCTCCGCACCGGGCGCGAGACAGTCGGTGTCGATGGCGAGGTGATAGTGACCCATGCCGGGCCTCACCTCGGTGATGTCCCCTGCTGGAACCGGCGAAATCGTGACGCCCTCCGAGGCGAACTTCATTTTCAGCGGGCTTGTCACGGTTGCGCCGTCCGCCGGCTCCGCAAAGAACGCACGCGGAGCGGCCGGGGGCGGGGCAGGCGCGGGTGCCGCAGCCGGAGCGGCTTTCTCCGCGGGCTTGGGCTCGGAACCGCAGGCCCCAACAGTGATGGCGATGGGCAGAGCCATCAGTGCAAGGTATGTCGTAGCTTTCATGAACGCTCTCCCTTTCGTGAATCGGCTAAAGTGCCACAAGCCGAACGTGTGGCGGAGCCATTCTACAGACTCGCCGTGCCACGGCCAAACCAGCGGCGTCGGCCCCTCTCGGCCAGACGCCCGGAGGCCGGATCCAATGACAATACCCGAGTCGCCACTGCCTGGGCAAAGTCAGGATCAGCAGTCAACGTGAGCGACGCGGGTGCCGGGCCGTCTGATCGGTGCCGCCGTTCGAGGATACCGTGAATCTCCCGGCCCATCGCCACAACCTCGTCGCGGGCCAGCCCGGCGGAGGGATGCTCGAGGACGACAATCGCTGGATCGAGAGCGAGAGCCCGGCCCAGCCGGACGCGCAGGCGCGCCGCGCGTCCCAACTCGCCGATCCGTCTCTCCCAGTCGTCTCCGCTCAATCCTGTTTCGCGCGCGAGCGCCGTGGCGCGACGGCGAAGATCGTCGGCCAGTGGATCGATGTCGAGCGAGAACGGCATCGCCAGATTCTGCAGGACTGACAGGGCGTCCAGAAGCACCGCACGTTCGCTCACGATGCCAAATCGATCGACGACGGCCAACCAGTCCGTGCTGTCCGTGACGTCGGAGGTCGCCCGGCCGTGGATTCGAACTTCACCCCGATCGGGCAGCACAGCGCCAGTCATGAGATTGATGAGCACTTGCGCGGCGGGCTCATCTACCCCAAGGATGGCGACGTGATCGCCGTGTTGGATATGCAGATGCTGGAGACGTAGCGGCCGCAGCGCGTGATAATCCTTGCTGACCGCGGAAAGCTCCAGAACGGGCGGGCTCACGAGCCTAGCAGCAGATGATTGACCTCGTCCACGACGTGGCTGGATTCGCGGACCGCATCGATTTCGACCTTGATGGCCGCCAGATTACAGGCAATGCCGCCGTAAGCCATCATCGCGTGAATCATCGGGGGGAGCGAGCCGGTGTCGACGCCGGCGCCGATGATCGCCGCAATCATCGTGACGATCATTGCCAGCGGACCGATCGAAAACACTGGCTTGCGCGCGAGAGAAATGCGCGCCACGAACGTCGTGTATCGCGGATCGCCGACCGGGTACCCTCCCTCCGCGAGGGCATCCTTGACGGCTTTTCCCTTTCCGATGAGATAGAACATCATCATCGAGTGTGCGAGCAGCAGCAGCATCGCGGAGAAGATGCCGACGCGGATGTGCTGTGACACGTCGATGCCCGCGAGGCCGTAGATGGCGGTCGCCATAAGACCGAGGAAGCCGATGACGATCACCGTGAACAGCGCTGGAGCCAAGATACCCAGTATCTCCGATAGTCCGGACGCGATCCACTCGATGGAGGCGCCCGACCTGAAGGTCGGGCCTACGTTCGCACACCGTTCGGATCGTAGGCCCGAGCTTCAGCTCGGGCGTTTTCGCGCCTTCAGATCCTCGAACAACGCCGGCGGGAGCCCCACGCTTCCGAGGGCGACTGATCCGTGAGACTCGTCGGCGTGATAGTCAGAGCCTCCCGACACGGCGAGTCCCACATCTTCGGCCATATTCAGGTAACGGCGCGTGGCAATGGCGTCGTGCTCCGAATGGTACGCCTCGATCGCATCGAGCCCCGACACGGCAAAGCCAGCGACCCATTCATCGCGCTTGACGAGCCCGGGATGCGCAAGCGACGCGATGCCGCCCGCCGCGTGAATCTGCGAAAACACCTCTTCGGGGCGCGGTCCCCGGCGGGACACGAATGCGGGGCGTCCTCGTTGCAACCAGATCTTGAACGCTTCGTTGGTATTGGCCACGTAGCGTCCAGCCACGAGCGCTCGAGCGATCCAGGGCCGGCCCACCGCTTTCGACGGATCGTCAACGCCCGGCTGCAGGATGGCGTCGAAGTCGAGACGAATGCCGTGTTCCGTCAGGCGATCGACGATCTCGCGCGCGCGACCGAGCCGCACGCGTCGCTGCTCCGCGAGAAATGCCTGCAGTGTCGCTGAACGCGGATCGATGAAGTAGCCCAGGACATGCACATCATGCTCGTCGACGATGGACGTGACCTCGATACCCGGGACGAAGTCAATGCCGGCGTCCGCGCAGGCTGGGGCGGCGGCCTCGCACCCTGCGGTTGTGTCGTGGTCGGTGACGCTGAGGACGTCGATGCCTGCCGCTCGGGCCCGGGCAACGAGCTCCTCGGGCGTGCACCGTCCGTCGGATGCCGTCGTGTGGGTGTGAAGATCGATCAACGGGCCGCGCGCGCGCGAGCCGGCGGGCGCCGACCGCCCTTTCCTGAGCTCTGACGCTCGCGCAAGGAGCGGTATTCGCGAATGAGGAGTTCGAGGTGCGCGCGCTCTTCGTCCGCGAACTCGAGGAAGATGCGCTTGCCCTCTGAATCTTCGAAACGATCGCCGTAGCGTTTGAAGAACTGGTGGGATCCCCGTTCGCACTTGATGCCGATGAGCAAGGCCTGTTGATCGTCCACGCCCGTGCGCAATTTTTCCGCGGCTTCCGCAAAAATGCCGTTGGCGGCTCCCTTGAAGAACAGGAACGTCGGGCGTGACTCGAGCTGTTCGTCTTCGGCCAGCAGCTGCGCGTAGCGTTTCTCGAGCGTGCCGAGGTGCTCCTTCTCCTCCTCCGCCAGTCGTTCGAACACGGCGCGGCCGCGAGAATCGGTGGTCATCTTGGATGCTCGCGTGTAAAAATCGAGCCCGCTGCGCTCGGTCGCCATGGCGATCCTCAGCGCGTCGCGCGCGAACACCCGCTCGGTGGTCGTGCCGTCAATCATCGGCGTTTTTGCACCGGTGCGGCAATCGCCGCAGACCCCAGACACCTGCACAACGGCCTGGGCCGTCTGAAAGTTCCGCGCGACCGCGATTTCCTCCAGCAGCGACTCGATGTCGGAGCTGAGGAACTCCGACGACCGGCGGCACTCGGTGCAGACGAGATGAAAATGGCGCGGATGACGGTACGAGGGCTCGAACCGCGCACGGCCCTCGCCAAAGTTCACCTTGCGCGCAATGCCGGCGCCCACCATCCACTGCAACGTGCGGTACACCGTCGCGCGGCCGATGCCCGGGTCCTCCTGGTGAACGAGGTCGCAAAGGTCGTCCGCGCTCAGATGCCCTTCCTGGCGCAGGAAGATGCTGAGGACTCGGTCTCGTTTGCTGGAGTGCTTGCTGCCTGCCGGACGCAGGCTCGAGAGATCAGGAAGGGCGCGGGGCATAGGATGACGAGCAGGGGTGACGCCATCACCCCTGCTCTTATTCTGTGGTGAACGACGATCCGCAACCGCAGGTGGACGTGGCGTTCGGGTTCTTGATCGTGAAGCCACCGCCGGTGACGGTGTCCACGAAATCCACTTCGGCGTTCTTCAGATACTGCAGGCTGATGGGATCCACGAAAAGCTTCACGCCATGCGACTCGTAGACCTGGTCCCCCGCGCCCTGGCCGCTCTCTTCGATCATCAGACCGTATTGGAAACCGGAGCACCCGCCGCCCTGCACGAACACGCGCAGACCGCTACCGTTCTTGTTTTCTTCTGCCAACAGCTCGGTGATTTTCGCCGCCGCCGTTTCCGAAACGTTGATCATCTCTGACTTCTCCTGAAGTGATGGCTCATTATACCATTGGGGTTCGATGCCCCATGTCGTGCTCGCGGCAGCCACCCGCGCTTCCCGGCTGGCCACCGCGGAGGACCGCTGGGAGGCCATCCTGGCTGCCCGGCCGGACATGGAGCCTGCAATTGCACTCCAGAAAAGACTTCTCGGGCTCGTCGTCGACCTCGCCGGCCTGATCCATGAGACGCCGCTACCGCGGTTGTCGTTGCCTCCACGCTATCTCGCCATCAAGCTCGAGCGCGGAACCCCGGCGCTGGCTGGGGAGCCGATTCCCCTGCCGGTCGGCCTCCTGAAGCCCGCGCTGCTGCAGCTCTGCGAAGCGCTCGCTCAAGGTGGCGCGGGCGATGCGGCCGACCACATTCGCACGCTCGTAGACGAGGGGCAGATGGACGCGAGCTCGCTGCTGACGGCGTCCGTCTCCCGCAATCACGCCGCGATCCGTACCGGCGCCGCGCATCGCGGCCTCTCCCCGGACTTGTTGTGGCTCGTCGCCGAACTTGCCGCCAGTCCCTTCGTCCATGCGGTGCAGCACGCGCTCTTCGGGTCTGACGATGAGAGACTTCGCACAGCGCTGGACAGGTGGAATCACGGCTATTGCGCCGCCTGCGGATCGTGGCCGGCGCTGGCCGAAGTCGTCTCCGGCCACCGTGTGCTGCGTTGTTCATTTTGCGCGTTCGCCTGGGAACTCACGACATATGCCTGCGTGTACTGCGGCGAGGATGGCGAGCGATTCGTCACAGCCGCGCCGGATCCCGAGCGCAAAGGCCGGCGCGTGGAAGTCTGCGGCAGTTGCGGCAGCTATCTGAAAACGGTGGACATGCCAGCGCTCTCGCCGTTCCCGCTGCTCGCCATTACCGACATGGAGACGATGGACCTCGACGTGGCCACGATGGAGCACGGCTACTCGCGCCCACCGCTGAAAGACTTCACACGACGCTAAACGCAGAGATCGCAGAGCACGCAGAGAAGCTTGGTCGAATCCAGCACCATAGTTCTCTGCGATCTCTGCGGCCTCTGCGTTTAACGTCGGCTCAGGTGCCGATCGTTTCGAGGTGCTTTCCGGACTCCTGCTCGATGTCCTTGTGCAGGCTGTGGCCCCGCGCATCCATGGTGACGATCGCCGGAAAATCCTCAACCGTCAAGTGCCACATCGCTTCGGGCGTGCCGAAGTCGAGGAGCGACACGCCGTCCACATTCTTGATCGTTCGCGCGTAGAACTGCGCCGCGCCCCCGATCGCATTGAGGTACACGGCCCCGTGCTCCTTCAGCGCGGCGAGCGTCTTGGCCCCCATGCCGCCCTTCCCAATCACGACGCGGACGCCATAGCGCTTGATGATCTCTCCTTGATACGGTTCCTCCCGGATGCTCGTCGTCGGCCCGGCGGCGGTGATGCGCCAGCCCTCACCGTCCTTGTCGCCGTCCTTCACCACGACGGGGCCGCAGTGATAGAGCACGCGACCCTCGAGATCGACTGGCGGTTCGTGCTTCATCAGGTGGGAGTGCACGGCGTCGCGGCCGGTGAACATGCGGCCGGAGATGAGCACGACGTCGCCAACGTTGAGCGACCGGACCTGGTCATCGCTGAGTGGTGCCTTGAGCGCAATTTCTCGACCAGTGCGTACGAAGCCCGCCTGATCCAGCATGGGGATGATGGGTGTCGAGGGATCGCGATACATCCATTTCGCGATCGCCCCGCTTGTGCTGTCGAGGACGACGCCCAGGCGGCGAAACGCCCAGCAGTCGTACGCCACCGACACGAAAAAGCTGGCCGGGAGGCGATTGAGCGCGCCAACCTTGCAGCCGATCAGCGTGACCCGGCCGCCGAAACCCATGGTGCCGATCTCGAGTTGGTTCACGCTGGACATGATCGATGCCTCGAGCTCCGCCAGACGCGAATCGGGGTTGACGTCGTCCAGCGTCCGGAAGAGCTGCTCCTTGGCGTGCAGATAGCCCGACGTCCGGTCGCCGCCGATGCAGACGCCAACGGCCCCTGGGCTGCACCCCTTCCCCTGGGCATTCCATACCGCGTGGAGAATGCACTTCTTCACACCTTCCAGCGTGCGGTCGGCGCGTCCCAGGTGCGGCAGCTCGACCGGCAGCGCGTACTGCGCGTTCGTGTTCTCGCAGCCGCCGCCCTTCAGGATCAGCTTGATCTCGATCGTCGTCGCGGTCCCACTGATCGAAGTGGATGATGGGCGTGCCGGGCCCGAGATTGTCGCCGGAGTTCTTGCCCGTGATGGAATCGACTGAGTTGGGACGCAGCTTGCCGCGCCGCGTGGCCTCGGCGACCGCTTCGCGAATCTGGGCGCGCATCCACATCTGGTTCGCGCCAAGCGGAACCTTCACCTCGAAGGTCGGCATGCCGGTGTCCTGACAGATGGCGCCTTCGCCGTCGGCGGCAAGGTCGATGTTCTGCGCGATGATCGTCAGGGCCTGTCCCGCGCGTGTGCCGGGCTCCTCGGCGTCGAGCGACGTCTTCATCGCGGCCCGGACGTCTGGAGGCAGATCGGTGGAGGTTCGGACAATCAGCTGGAGGACGCTGTCGAAAAAGGCTGGCACCATAGTCCGGAAAGTATAATGAGTGTAGTGGCCTTCCGTACCGAGCGCGATCCGCTGGGTGAGCTGGCGGTCCCCGCCGACGCGTACTACGGTATCCAGACCGCACGGGCGGTCGCCAACTTTCCCATCAGCGGACTTCGCGCTCCCTGCGGATCTCGTCACCGCGACCGTGCTGGTCAAGAAGGCCGCCGCGAACGCCAACGCGACGCTCGGTCGTCTCGACCCGGTCATCGCGCGACGCCATCGTACGCGCCGCCGACGACATCCTCGCCGGCAAGCTGCGCGATCAGTTCGTCGTGGATGTCTATCAGGCGGGCGCCGGCACGTCGCACAACATGAATGTGAACGAAGTGTTGGCCAACCGCGCGGCTGAACTTCTGTCGGCTCCTCGCGGCGTTTACGAACGTGTGCATCCGAACGATCACGTCAACATGGGCCAGTCCACCAACGACGTGTTCCCCACGGCCACCCGCCTGGCGTTGCTGGCGGGCGCGGGGCTGCTCGTGGATGCCGCGCGCCAGCTGTCCGCCAGCCTCGCGCGAAAGGCTCAGGAGTTCGGCGGGGCGCTGAAGACCGGACGCACGCACCTGCAGGATGCTGTCCCGATGACGTTCGGACAGGAGTTCAGCGGATACGCCGCATGCATCCGGCGCGGCGCGGACGACGTCGAGCAGGCCGCGGTGCAGTTGGAGGAGCTGAACATCGGCGCCACCGCCATCGGAACCGGACTCAACGCCGGCGATGATTATCGCGTCATGGTGGTGCAGAATCTGCGCGACTACACCAGCCTCGCCGTGAAGCCGGCCGAGAATCTGTTCCGCGTGACGCAGAGCATGGGCGACATCGTGGCCTTCTCCGGCGCGATGCGGCGGCTTGCCGTTGAACTCGGGAAGATCGCGAGCGATCTGCGACTGCTGAGCATGGGTCCCCGCGCGGGTCTTGCCGAGATCGCGCTGCCGGCCGTGCAGCCCGGCTCGTCCATCATGCCCGGCAAGGTGAACCCGTCGATTCCGGAAATGGTGAACCAGGTCTGCTTTCAGGTGATGGGCTGCGACATGACCGTCGCGCTCGCCGTGCGAAGCGGGCCAGCTCGAATTGAACGTGATGATGCCGGTCATCGCCTGGAACGCGCTTCACGCGTCGACCATTCTGCGCGAGTCCATGCACGCGCTGCGCGCTCGGACGCGTCGACGGCATCGTGGCCAACGCCGAGCACGCCCGGCGAACTGCTGGACGGCAGCACGGCGACGGCAACGGCGCTCAGTCCGTACATCGGCTACGCAACGACCGCGGAGATCGCCAAGGAGTCGGTCCGCACCGGCCGCTCAATTCGTGAGCTGGTGCTTGCGCGCGGCCTTCTCGACGCGCGGACCCTCGACGACATTCTGTCGGCCGACGCCATGACAAAGGCCGGCATCGTGGGACCACGGCTGAAGAACCCCGAGAGCCAGGGCAGGTCGAACTCGTGAAGCGAGGACTTCACCTGGCCTGCGTGCTGGCGTCCGCCGTTCTCACCGCGTGCGTCAGTCCTGCGCCAGCGACAACGTCCGGAACTCGGTCCGACGTTCAGCGCGCTCAGATCAACCCGGCCAAGCCGAAGGATCGCCTCTTCAGGGCCCAGGATCTCGGGCTGCTCGACGCGCCAGATCGCGAGCAGTGGCAGAAGCCCGACCAGATCATGGACGCCTCGAGAATCGCCGAGGGCTCGGTGGTGGCGGATCTCGGGGCGGGCGGCGGGTGGTTCACCATCCGGCTGGCCCGCCGCGTCGAACAGAATGGGCTCGTGTACGCGGAAGACATTCAGCGCCTGATGCTCGACGCGATCGAACGTCGCGTCGCGCGCGAAGGCCTGAAGAACGTCAGGACGGTGTTGGGTACCGCAAACGATCCGAAACTCCCGCTGAACGTCGACGCGGTCCTGATCGTCGACGCCTACCACGAAATGGAGGACCCGGCCGACCCGTCGCAGGTCATCACGCTCCTGAAAAACGTGGCGAGATCGCTGAAACCACAGGGGTGTCTCGGCATTGTCGACTTCGAGGCTGGGGGCGGCGGACCAGGACCGAGCCCCAACGAACGGCTCAATCCAGAGACAGCCATCCAGGCCGCCGCCGCCGCGGGTCTGAAGCTGCTCAAACGGGAGGCCGTGCCCCCGTTTCAATTCCTCCTGGTTTTCGGAAAGGCGACGACCACATCGCGTTGTGCGGCGTGACCCCATGTCTCATCCGATCCGGACAGCGCTGACGATCGCCGGCAGCGACTCTTCCGGCGGTGCAGGCATTCAGGCCGACCTCAAGACGTTCGCCGCGCTCGGCGTCTACGGCACGAGCGCCATCACGGCGGTGACCGCACAGAACACGACGGGCGTGACCGCCGTGATGCCCGTGCCCGCCGACCTCGTCACTGCCCAGATCGAAGCGGTCGCCACCGACATCGTCGTGCATGCCACCAAGACCGGCATGCTCGCCAACGCCGCGATTGTCGAAGCCGTGGCGGCAGCCATCGAAGCGCTCGAGCTTCCGCTGCTCGTCGTCGATCCGGTCATGGTGGCCAAGAGCGGCGACCGTCTGCTCGACGAGGACGGCGTGCGCGCGCTCTGCGCGGAGCTGCTGCCGCGTGCGCTGGTCGTGACGCCCAACATTCCGGAGGCCGAGATTCTCAGCGGCCGGAAGATCGAGATCTCTGGAGCACGTCCGAAACGCCGCGGAGGCCATTCACCAGATCGGCGGTGTGGCGGTCGTCATCACGGGCGGGCACTCCAGAGACACTCGCGATCACACCATCGTGGACCTGCTCTATGACGGCAAGTGCTTCACGGAGTACCAGACGGTGCGCATCGATACGCGGAACACACATGGCACCGGATGCACGTTCGCGTCGGCGATCGCCGCACGACTAGCCCTGGGCGATTCGCTACCGGATGCGGTCGCGCGGGCGCAGTCCTACGTGGCGGGTGCTATCGGCCACGGCCTTTCCATCGGCCAGGGCCACGGCCCGCTCGATCATTTCTGGAAAATCCGGTAGTCACCCTCTCATAGCCGCGCATCGGCGTTGTGCGTGGTGCCTCACGGACCACGGTTTGAATAGGGGGCTCTTCGCGTCTTCGTGACGAAAGTCGCCGCCTGTATACTGAACTAGTGATGGCCGCGCCGCTGCTCGCAATCGGACCTGCGCCGCTGGCGCTCGAGACCCTTGTCCGCGCGGTCGGCGGGAACGCGGGCGCTGACGGCGCGGTCGTGACGTTTTCTCGGCCTGGTCCGCAACCACAACCTGGGTCGGCGCGTCCGATACCTCGAATACGAGGCGTACGAACCGCTCGCGCTGCGGGCCTTCGCGCGAATCTCGGAGGAGGTTGCGGCGCGCTGGCCGGGCGTTCGGCTGGCCATGCACCATCGCATCGGCCGTCTCGACATCGGCGACGCCAGCGTCGCGATCGTCACGGCGTTCCGCCCACCGCGCCGATGCGTTCGCCGCGTGCCGTTACGCGATCGAGCGGGTCAAGCAGATTGCGCCGATCTGGAAGCACGAGTTCTTCGAGGGCGGCGACGTCTGGATCGAGGGTGCGACGGCCGATCCCGACGACGAACGCGCCAGGACCGAGGCGGAGCGAGTCGCATGCGCGTGACGGTGCGGCTGTTCGCCCGGCTGCGCGATATCGCCGGCACGGCGGAGCTGGCTCGCGAGGCCGCTCCCGGCGCGACGATCGCGTCGATCTGGCGGCAGCTGGTGACCGAGCATGTCCGAGCTGGCCGGCTACGAGCGTTCGATCTCGACGCGCGGTGAACGCCGACTACGCGCGCATGGACCACCAGCTCCACGACGGCGACGAAGTGGCGTTCCTGCCACCGGTGTCGGGGGGATAGCGGCGCAGGCCATGAACTGAGAATGTAGGCCCGAGCTTCAGCTCGGGCGATCGTTGCACCGGATCGGCGCCCGACCTGAAGGGTCGGGCCTACGTGGGAACATGTTCGACAAACTGATCGCCACTGAACGGCAATACGAGGAGCTGATGCAGCGGCTCGGGACGGCCGAGGTCCAGAGCGACCCGGCCGAGTACCGCAAGCAGGCCAAGACGCTGTCCGAGATCGAACCGCTCGTCACCAGCTTCCGCGAGTACAAGGCCGTGACACGGGAGATCGCGCAGACCGAGGAACTCGTCGCCGGCGGCGACGCCGACATGCGCGAGCTCGCCCAGGAGGAGCTGAAGGCGCTGACCGCCAGGCGCGACGCGCTCGTCGCCGAGCTGAAGATGCTGCTCGTCCCGAAGGATCCCAACGACGAGAAGAACGTCGTGCTCGAGATTCGCGCCGGCACCGGCGGCGACGAGGCCGCGCTGTTCGCCGGCCGAGCTGTTCCGGATGTACACGCGGTACGCCGAGCGTCAGGGCTGGCGGATCGAGGTGATGTCGACGAGCGAGACCGGCGTCGGCGGCCTCAAGGAAGTCATCGCCACGATCGAAGGGCGCGGCGTCGTACAGCAAGCTGAAGTACGAGAGCGGCGTCCATCGCGTGCAGCGCGTGCCGGCGACCGAAGCGAGCGGGCGCATCCACACGTCCACCGCCACCGTGGCCGTGCTGCCGGAGGCCGAGGAGGTGGACATCCAGATCAACGAGAAGGATCTCCGCGATCGACACGTTCTGCTCGAGCGGTCCCGGCGGCCAGAGCGTCAACACGACGTACTCCGCCGTGCGCATCACGCACATTCCGACCGGCGTCGTCGTCTCGCAGCAGGACGAGAAATCGCAGATCAAGAACCGCGCGAAGGCGATGAAGGTGCTGCGCTCGCGTCTGTACGAGATGGAGCTGCGCAAGCAGCAGGAAGCGATCGCCAAGGATCGCCGCAGCCAGGTCGGCACCGGCGAGCGGTCGGAGAAGATCCGCACCTACAACTTCCCGCAGAACCGCATCACCGATCATCGCATCAACTTCACGACACACCGGCTCACCGAGGTGCTCAACGGCGATCTCGCCGAGCTCCTCGACAACGTCATCACACACTATCAGTCCGAGAAGCTCAAGGACGCGACCGCTGTGTCTTGAGGACTCAGAGGCAGACAGGGCCGGCGAGCCAGGCGAGGTCGACAGAACGCATGCGTCCCAACCTGCCTGACCTGCTCCCATCCGACCGACCCGCCACAATGTTTACGATTCACGCACGCGTCGCCCTGGCTCGGCAGCGCCTCATCGACGCCGGAATTCCCGACGCCGAAGCTCTCCTCGACGCGCGGCTGCTGGCCCAGCACGCGCTCGGCTGGGATGCGGCGCGATTCGTGGCGGCCAGCGGCGAACCAGAGTCTGCAGATTTCGAACAACGCTACGATGCGCTCGTCGGTCGGCGCGCGCGGCGCGAGCCACTCGCCTACATCATCGGACACCGGGAATTCTGGGGACTCAGCTTCGACGTGTCGCCGGCCGTGCTCATTCCCAGGCCGGAAACCGAAGGCATCGTCGAGGCTGCTCTGGAGCTCGTGACCGACCGAGCAGCACCGTTTCTCATTGCTGACGTCTGCACGGGCAGTGGATGCCTTGCAGTCGCGCTCGCCCGCGAGTATCCGGCCGCGCGCAGCGTCGCCACTGATGTGTCGAGCGAAGCGCTCGCCGTGGCGCAGCGCAACGCCACCCGGAACGTCGTGGCCGATCGCATCGATTTCGTGATGACGCGATCTGCTGCAAGGGACCGGGGAGGACTTCCACCTGATCGTGTCCAACCCTCCATATGTGCCGGAACGCGATCGCGAGACGCTGGCGCCGGAGGTGCGCGACCATGAGCCACCCATGGCGCTTTTTGCCGGCAACGACGGAATGGATGTCATCAGGCGACTGGTCTTTGAAGCGCCGTCACATCTGATACCCGGCGGCTTCTTGCTGTTCGAATTCGGCTATGCCCAGGCCGGCCCGGTTGAAGAGTTGATCGAACGAACCTCCGGCCTCACAATGGTCGGCCTCAGGCGCGACTTGCAGGGGATTCCACGCGTCGCCATTACTCGACGTTCCTGAAACCGAGACGCTTGGACCGCTGAAACTTTTAGAACCGTTGGAACCCGGCACAAACCCTAGAACCTTTGAACTTCAAATGGCCTGCCTCTTCTGCAAGATCATCGCACGCGAGATCCCGGCTTCGATCGTCTATGAGGACGATTCGGTGATCGCGTTCAACGACATCAACCCTCAGGCGCCGACGCACGTGCTTGTCGTTCCCAAACGGCATATCGCCACGCTGAACGATCTCGAGCCTGGCGACGATGCGATCGTCGGGGAACTCGTTCGCCGAGCGGCGACAATCGCGAAGGAACGCGCCATTGCGGCCGGCGGGTTCCGGACCGTCTTCAACACGAACCGGGAGGCGGGACAGACGGTCTTCCACATTCATCTGCACCTGCTCGGCGGCAGGACGATGACGTGGCCCCCGGGGTGACACGGCGACCACCTTCTCGGGGACACCAATGCCGCATGTCGTCGACATGTCGTTTTGGGGGGCCACTACTCCTACATTTCGATCACCAAGTCCCGCAGTCGCGTGAGGGACCTGACGACGGGAACTCCGGCGGACACTAGTTCGGTCGCGCGTGGATGCGGTGCATCGCTGCGGTGCAGCAAGACTCCGCGCATCCCGGACCGCAACGCGCCCTCGACGTCCTGAGTGACGCTGTCGCCCACCATCACCGCCTCGCCCGCCTCCACGTTTACGAGCCGAAGGGCTGCGCGGAAAATGCTCGGATTCGGCTTCATGAATCCATGCTCCGGCCCGGAAATCGCGGCCGTCACGAGCCCCTTGAGGTCGAAGTGCGATTGAAATGACGTCAGGCACCGGTGCGAATTTGAAATGAGGCCGATCAGCAGGCCGGACGCCGCAAGCTCGCGGAGAACGCCGGGCACTTCCTCATAGAGCTCAAAATGATGGCAGGCCGCCCATTCGTCATAGATCTCCCTTGCGCACGCATCGACCCGGTCGCCCCGACCACCCATCTGCTCGATGATGTGTCGGGTGTATGCGACGAACACTTCCGCATCGTACGCTTCGTCCGGACCTTCGAGGAACCGCGCCGCGCTGGCCACTCCCTGCTCGAATCGCGTCTCATCAACCTCGATGCCATAGCGCTCACAAAACGCCCGGTATCCTTCCCCACGAAACGTGGGGCCCGGATAGATCAGTGTGAAGTCGACATCGAAAAACACCGCGCGAGTCATGGTTGTTGGTCTGTATAGGGTCCAGCAACAACGATGCTGGCATGAGCAGGATCGAGCATGCCCGCGGCGGCATTGACGTCGTCGAGCGTGACGGCTCGCAGCAGGCCTGACACACGCAGATCGAAGTCGAGGCCGAGGCTGAACACCTCCGAACGCTGGAGAAAATTCGCGATGCCCGCGTTCGTCTCGAGCGTGCGAGGCATCGAGCCAATCAGGTAACCCCGCGACTCGGCGAGCTCCTTTTCGGTGACACCATCCCGCCGCAGCCGGACGAGTTCTTCGTCAATTGACCTGATCGCCCGATCGACGTGCTCCGTGCCAACGCCTGCCCGAATGAGCAGGGGACCTTCAATAATCTGCGCCTCGAGCGCGCTGGACACGTAGTATGCCATTCCCTGCCGCTCGCGAATGCTGTCGCCCAGCCGCCCGCCAAGGGCGTACTGGCCAAGGATGCTGTTCATCAGCCAGTGCGCGTAGAACGTGGGATCCGATCTGGCAATCGACACGAAGCCGTACGCAATGTCCGCCTGAGCCTTATTCATCATCGGGATCAGCGTGCGACGCCGTGTCGTGGCCGGCGCCGGGCGCGGCAACGGTACAGAAGGGGGTGCCGGCCTCTGCCAACCCGCGAACGCTCGACGAGTGGCGTCGATGGCCTTCGAGGCTTCGACATCACCGACCACGACAGCAGTCAGCTCGGTCGGTGCAAATCGCGCGGCGTGAAGCCGCAGCAGATCCGCGCGCGTCGTGCGTTCAACGCTATCAGTCGTTCCCTTTTGTGGCCGCGCGTATGGATGCTCCTGGCCAAAGAGCATCGGCATCAGCGCTTCGGCGGCTCGAATGAACGGGCTGTCCTCATCCTGGCCGATGGCTGTGATCACTTCGCCCTTGCGAGTCGCCAGCTCGTTCTCCGGACATATCGGTGCAACGATGACGTCGGCGACGACCGCGAGCACGGCCTCGAGGTCGGCGGCGAGGCAGGTGCACGAAAACGACACGAGATGCCGGGTGACGCCGATGCTCAGCGTCACCCCGCGGCCATCGAGTTCTTCTGCGATCGCGGCAGCCGACCGGGTTGACGTACCACGATCGATCACGCGCGCCAGAAGGTTCATCGCGCCAGGCAAATCCGGGGGATCGCACACGATGCCCGATCGGACCGCAAGGTTCATAGTGACCGCCGGCGTCTTGCGGGTTTCCTTGGCCACGACGACGATGCCGTTGTCGAGCACGGCGCGGGATGGTGCAAGGCCTGCGGCTTCGGGGGTCATCAGCGTTTCACCCTCAGCTCTCGGCCGTCCGGATCGAACGAACCGACGGTCCGGTTCGACGGCCCGAAAAGACGGGCCGCTTCGGCCACGGTCTCCAGCGTGACGGCGTCGACGCTCGTCGCAAGATTCGTGAAGACATCCACGCTGGCAATCGTTTCGAAGTACCCCATCTGGTGGGCGATATTGCTGATGCTGTCCTTGTCGAAGATGAACCGCGCCCTGAGCTGCGCCTTCGCCTTGTCGAGCTCGGCCGGCGCAACGCCCGACCGGCGGATGCCGTCGAGTTCCTCGAGGAGCACGGTCTCAACGGATCCGAGCGACGTGCCCGCGGTCACGGTCGCCGACAGATAGTAGAGAAACGGCTGTTCGGTCGGCAGCAGCGCGCCCGAAATGCTGGAGGCCAGGCCCCGCTCGACCAGGGCGCGATAGAGCCGCGTGCTTCGCTGCGGCGGCGCCTCTCGAAAGCTGGACCACAGGTTGAGTCCCTTCGCGCCTGTCAGGACGGCGTCGAGGACGAGCGTCGGAAAGAACAGCGGATCGGTGATGCCAGGCGCATGGTACGCGACCTTGAGATAGGCGGTGGTTCCGTCTTTGCGAATGGCCACCCGCCGCTCGCCTGTCTGCTGGGGCTCGATGGTTCGCTGCCGTTCAGGCGCCGAGCCCGCTCCGATTCCTCCGAAGTGATGGTCGACCCGCCGGAGCGTGGCGTCTGTCTCGACATCCCCGACAATGACCAGCACGGCGTTGTTGGGTGTGTAGTAACTCCGGTAGTGATTGATCAGGTCGTCTCGTGTCATGTTCTCGAGGTCGGACAGCCACCCAATCGTGGGGTGGCGATACGGGTGCGCCTTGAACGCGGTGGCGGTCAGCTCCTGGTCCAGGAATTGGTCGGGATCGTTCTCACCGCCGTGGAGCTCCGAGATGATGACGGTTCGTTCCGACTCGCAGTCGTCTGGGTGATACAGGCAGCGCGCCATGCGTTCGGACTCGATGAACAGCATCCGATCGAGGGCATCGCTCGTCGCCGTCTCGAGGTACGTCGTCTGATCGACCCAGGTGTAGCCATTCCAGCTGCCACCGAACTGCTCGATGATGCCTTTGACCTGATCCCTCGGAATGTTTGTGGTGCCCCTGAAGTTCATGTGCTCCACCCAGTGCGACACGCCCGTGAGGCCGGGTCGTTCGTCCTTGGAGCCGACCTTGTACCAGCACCACACTGATGCCAGCGGTGCGGTGTGCTCCTCCAGAATGAGGACCTTGAGACCATTGTCGAGGGTCGCGCGGCGGACGGGGACGTTCTGTGGAGCTTCTGCGAAGGTAGCCATCAAAGCATTATAAAATTGTCGGATACCCCATGCCCGAGTGGAAAGACACCGTCAACCTGCCGCGGACCGATTTTCCGATGAAGGCAAACCTGCCGAGCACAGAGCCAAAAGCCCTGGCACGCTGGTCGAAGATGGACCTTTACGGAAAGATTCAGGCGGCACGCGCAGGCGCGCCGAAGTTCGTGCTGCACGACGGTCCGCCGTACGCAAACGGCAACATCCACATGGGCACGGCGCTCAACAAGATTCTGAAAGAATTCGTCGTCAAGTCGCGCTCGATGGCGGGTTTCGACGCCCCTTACGTCGTCGGCTACGACTGTCACGGTCTGCCGATCGAGCTGCAGGTCGACCGCGAACTTGGTGGCAGGAAGCGTGAGATGTCGGTCGCCGACTTTTGTCGCGCATGCCGCGCATACGCTGAGCGCTTCGTCGGAACCATGAGCGAACAGTTTCAGCGGCTCGGGATCCTCGGCACGTGGGACGATCCCTATCTGACGATGAACTTCAAGTATCAGGCCGCGATCGCCAGGGCATTCGGCCGGTTCGTCGAGCAGCAGCTCGTGTACAAGGGCAAAAAGCCGGTGCACTGGTGCATCCATTGCCGAACGGCACTGGCCGAGGCGGAGGTCGAGTACGAGGACCACGTCTCGCCATCCATCTACGTCGAATTCCAAGTGGCGCCGGAAGGGATGGCGGAGCTCGTGACACGCGTGCCAGCGCTGGCCGGACGCGACGTATCCGTGCTCATCTGGACAACGACACCGTGGACGATTCCGTCGAACCTGGCGATCGCCTTCCACCCGGAATTCGATTATGCGGTGTACGTGATCCGGGACGTCGCGAGCCCCGACGGCCGCGCCGTCATCCTGGCTGAGGCGCTGGCGCCGAAGGTGGCCGCAGCCGTCGGCAGGACGCTTGGGCCAGTGGTCGCGCGGATGAAGGGCGCGGACCTTGAAGAGATCCGCTTTCAACATCCGCTATATGCACGCGCTTCGCTTGGCGTGCTGGGGAACTACGTGACGCTTGAAGCCGGGACGGGCGCGGTGCACACGGCGCCAGGGCACGGTGCCGACGACTTCGCCACTGGCATGAAGTACGGACTGGAGATTTACGCGCCGGTTGGACCGGCGGGCCACTTCCTCGACACGGTGGAACTTTTTGGCGGACAGCGCGTGTTCGACGCCAACGAGAATGTCGTGGAGGCATTGAAGGCGCGCGGCCGTCTCTGGCACCGTGAACCGTTCTCGCATCAGTATCCCCATTGCTGGCGGTGCCACAACCCGGTCATTTTCCTCGCCACGTCGCAGTGGTTCATCGCGCTTGACACGGCAAGGCTCAAAGAGACCGTCCGATTGGATGCCACGTCTCGGGAGGGGTCCGCCCGGACGCTGCGCGACGCGGCGAAGGACGCCATCGACAACGAGGTGAAGTGGATTCCGTCCTGGGGCCACGACCGTATGTACAACATGGTCGCGCACCGGCCCGACTGGTGCATCTCGCGCCAGCGGGTATGGGGTGTGCCGATTCCGGCCGTCGACTGCACGAAGTGCGGCGAGGCAATCGTGACGCCTGCTCTTGTCGAAAAAGCCGCGGGCGTGTTCGAAACTGTACGGGGCCGATGCCTGGTACGAACGGCAAACGGAGGAATTCATCCCGTCCGGTCTTACGTGCCCGTCGTGCGGCGGGACCACCTTCGAGCGCGAAATGAACATCCTCGATGTCTGGTTCGATTCCGGGTCCAGTCATGAGGCCGTGCTCTCCGTACGTCCCGAGCTCACGTGGCCGGCCGATATCTACCTCGAGGGAAGCGACCAGCACCGCGGCTGGTTCCAGAGCTCGCTGCTCGTCGGCCTCGGGACGCGCGGCAGACCGCCGTTCCGCGAAGTGCTCACACACGGCTTCATCGTGGCGGAGGACGGCCGAAAGATGTCGAAGTCGCTCGGCAATTCGATCGATCCGCAGGACATCATCACCGAGAACGGCGCCGACATCCTGCGACTCTGGGTCTCGATGAGCGACTACACGCAGGAAATACGCCTCAGCAAAGAGATTCTGGCGCGGGTGGTCGAGGCCTATCGCAAGATCCGCAACACGCTGCGGTATTTGCTGGGAAACCTCTACGATTTCGATCCGGTGGCCGATCTGGTGCCGGCGGCAAAGATGGAGGAGGTGGACCGCTACGTGCTCGCGCGTTACGCGGACGCGGGACGTCGGATTCTGCTTGCGTACGAGGGCTACGACTACGGCACGATTTTCCAGACACTCAACACATTTTCCACGGTCGATCTCAGCTCGTTCTACGCCGACGTGTCGAAAGATCGTTTGTACACCTTCGCGGCGCGATCGTCCGAGCGGCGTTCGGCCCAGACGGCTATGTATCTGATGGCCGACGGGCTGACCCGACTGATGGCGCCCATCCTATCGTTCACCGCGGACGAGTTGTGGCGGTTTCTGCCCGGACGTCGCGAAGAATCAGTGCACATGGCGGTGTTCCCGACAAGCGCTGAGATCAGCCAGTTGAGCGATCCGAGCCTCCTGGATCGGTGGACGAAACTGACCACGCTCCGTGAGCAGGTTCTCGCACGCATTGAGCCCCTTCGGAAGGACAAGCAGATTGGCAGCTCCCTTCAGGCGAAGGTGGTCTTGTCGGGGACGAAGGAGGCGCTGGCGCCGTTGACGCCACACCTTCGCGATCTACCGATGCTCTTCATCGTGTCTGACGTAGAGACCCGGCAGCTGCCAGACACCGGCGGGCAGCAGGAGGCAGGGCTGAGCATCACCATCGAGCGCAGCGGCGGTGTGAAATGCGACCGGTGCTGGCGGTACGTCTCGGCGGTGTCAACCGATCCTGCCTGGGCGGGCCTCTGTGAACGCTGTCAGGACGCTCTGGCGGAGCCGATCCATGGCTGACGCCACGATCACCGCGGACATGCTGCCAAAGCGGCGTCGGATCGAGTTGTGGTTGCCGCTTGCAATCGTGGCTATCGATCAGGGGACGAAGGCGATCGTTCGAGAGATGCTACCGTTGTCGAGCAGCGTTTCCGTCGTACCCGGCTTGCTGGACTTCACGCACGTCCGGAACACGGGCGCTGCCTTCGGCTTCCTGAATTCGGTCGATTTCCCGTTCAAGACGACGCTCATTGCGGCCATCGCGACGGCAGCGCTGATCGCGGTTGGCCTCTACTCGGCGAGCCTCTCGGCGCACCAGTTCATCGCCAGACTCGGGCTCGCGCTGATCGTTGGTGGCGCGGCCGGCAACCTGATCGACCGCCTCGTAGCCGGATCAGTCGTCGACTTCGTTGATGTGTACTGGGGCACGTTCCACTTCTGGGCGTTCAACGTCGCGGATTCAGCCATTACCATTGGGGTGGCGGTCATGCTCCTCGACATGCTGGGCGTGAGGACACATGTATCCACGACTGCTTGAACTGCCCCAGCTGCTCGGGTTGGGACCAATTACGGTTTACACCTACGGCGTCCTGTTGGCCGCCGCCTATCTGTTGGGTTTGAAATTCGCCATGGTCCGGGCTCGAGCGCGCGATCTGGACCAAACGCGCGTGTTGGACCTCGGCATCTACATCATCATCAGCGCCCTTCTCGGTGCGAAACTGCTCCTGCTGCTCACCAACCTCCGGTCGTTTCTGGATAACCCGCGCGAACTTGTCTCGCTGGTCTGGTCCGGCGGAGTTTTCTACGGGGGCCTCATTCTCGCGGTCATCGTGGCACTCCTGTACATCCGGCGCATTGGCCTTCCGCTGTGGACGACCTGCGATGTGTTCGCCCCTGGCATCGCCCTCGGACATGTCATCGGACGCTTCGGCTGCTTCTTCGCCGGATGCTGCTACGGCAAGCCGACCAACCGTCCGTGGGGCATCACCTTCACGGATCCGTTCACGGCGATCAACGTCGGCACGCCCCTGAATGTCCCCCTCCACCCCACCCAGCTCTACGAGGCCGGGGCGGAGGCACTGATACTCGGACTGCTGCTGGCAACCGAGTCGCGCGGCCGCAGATTTCCTGGTCGAACCTTCTGGCTCTACGTTTTCTTGTACGGAATCTCCCGCTATGTCATCGAGGTGTATCGAGACGATCCGCGTGGCATGGTCGGAAGCTTCTCCACGTCCCAGTTCATTTCGATGATCCTGGTGCCGCTGGCCGTCGTGATGCTGATCTACCTCGCGCGGCGTTGGGAACCTGAACCGCGACGCGCCCGCCAAAGGGCGGCGTGACCTTCACCGTTCCAGCTGAAAGCGAAGGCGCAAGGCTCGATCACTTTCTCGTCTCCGTCTGGGCGGAACACTCGCGATCGCAGATTCAGCGCCTCATCAAAGATGGCCGCGTTGAGGTCGAGGGACGCCTGGCCAAGGCCAACCGACCCCTGAGAGCCGGGCAGCACGTCAGCGTCGCGGTTCCCGACCTGATTGATTCGGGTCCAACGGCCGAAGCCATCCCGCTGCCCATCGTGTATCAGGACCGGGACGTGATTGTGGTGAACAAGCCCGCCGGCATGGTCGTGCACCCGGCCGCTGGCCACACCGAAGGCACGCTCGTCAACGCGCTCCTGCACCACGTGGCCGACCTGAGCGGCATCGGTGGCGAGAAGCGGCCGGGCATCGTACATCGCCTGGACCGTGGCACATCAGGATTGATGGTCGTCGCGAAGCACGATGCCGCTCATGAGGAGCTGGCCCGTCAGTTTCACGATCGTGAAGTCGAGAAAGAGTACATCGCGCTCGTCTGGGGCACGGTCGTGCCGGGACGCCGGATCGACCTGCCCATCGGCCGCGACCCCGCCGATCGCAAGAAGATGTCAGCGCGGGCCAGGCGCAGTCGCGAGGCGGTCACGAGGATTGTTCGAGCCGAGGTGCTCGGTCCAGTCACGCTGGCGCACGTAGCCATCTATACCGGCCGAACACACCAGATACGGGTTCATCTGAGCGCTATCGGCCATCCCATCGTCGGCGACCCCGTGTACGGCGGCCTGCGCCGCCGCGTACCTGGCGACTTGCGCGCGGTGGGGCGCCTTGAGCGCCCTTTTCTCCATGCCAGCCGATTGGCATTCAATCATCCCGTTGAGAAGAGACGCATGGAATTCACGTGCGAGTTGCCCGAAGACCTCCAAAGCGTGCTCGAAGAACTGCGGGAGAAACGCCCGACCTGAAGGTCGGGCCTACGAGTACTGCCGACCTGAAGGTCGGGCCTACGAGTACTGCCGACGTGAAGGTCGGGCCTACGATCATACGTGCCGACGAGAGCCTCACCCTGAGCTCGGGAGCCATCATCATGGCGATTGTCTACAAGAGCCGCGTCTTCTCCGTCGAGGTCGAGCGCGCGCGTTTCCCCAACGGACGCGTGCACGACGTCTCGATCGTTCGACATCAACCGTCGGTTGTGCTGATCCCGATGCCTGACGAGCGGCACGTCACTCTGGTTCGTCAGTACCGGCGTGCGGTTCGACGAGACCTTTGGGAACTGCCCGCCGGCAGTCTCAATCCTGGCGAAACTGCACACGACGCCGCCGTCCGAGAGTGCGAGGAAGAAATCGGCCTGGTGCCACGGCAGGTCGTGAGGATTCGAGGACTGTTTCCTGCGCCAGGATTCTGCGACGAGGAGCTGATCTTCTTCCGCGTCTCGGACTTGCAGTCTCCCCCGACAGATTCACCTCACAAGCCAGATGACGACGAGGACATTCACGCAGAGACTTTCGCCATCGAGGAGGCCAAAGCGATGGCCGCCCGCGGAACCATCGTCGACCTCAAGACGGCCTACGGCCTGACGCTGATTTGACTAGCCCCCGGTTGCAAATGACTCGTAGCTTCATGGGACCCTCCAGCCGGACGGCACGGACAATAGATTGTCAATGAGACGCGTTGATCCCACCCAGAGCGATCCGGCCACACGAACCGGCGCCGTCACAGACGTCACGGGCTGCATGTTGTCCGGGTCGACGATCTCGAAGTACTCGAGCCGCAGGCTGGGATGGGACGGCACGCGCGTGACGGCCGCCTTCGTGATGGCATCGGTATCGCGAAGGCCGGACACAATCAGGCGATCGGCCTCGCAGAGCGCCTGATAGAGCGCAGGAGCCAGCTGCCGCTCGTCCGGTGTGAGATGCCGGTTGCGTGAGCTGAGAGCGAGGCCGTCCGGTTCGCGGACTGTTTGTACGGCGACGATCATCACCGGCACAGCGAAATCGGTGACCAGGCGTCGGACGATGGCCAGCTGCTGAGCGTCCTTCTCGCCGAAGTACGCGCGGTCGGGTTGCACGATCTGCAGGAGTTTCATGACGATCGTGGCGACGCCGCGAAAGTGTCCGGGTCGGTGCGGGCCGCACAAGTGATCCGCGAGCCTGCCGACATCAATCGTGCAGGCTGGGGGAGTTGGAAACATTTCGCTGAGGTCAGGAGCGAACAGGGCGTCCACGCCATGAAGCGTGCACAGTTGGGTATCCGCCTCGAGCTGGCGCGGGTACTGGCGCAGATCTTCGTCCCGGTCGAACTGAAGCGGATTGACAAAAACGCTGACAACCACGCGCGAGCACTCGCTGCGCGCCCGGTCGATCAGCCGGGCATGACCGGCGTGTAGCGCTCCCATTGTCGGGACAAGACCGATTGGTCCAGCCTTACGCCAGCGTTCAGTCTGCTCGCGCAGGGCTCCAATTGAAGTGACGAGGTCGGCCATCTCAGACGATGGGTGTCGCCTCCGCTCGGACGTGGGTCTCGGGGAACCGACCGGTTCGAACGTCGTTGACATATGCCCCGGCCGCCTCCACGATCGTCTCGGCAAGCTTGGCGTATTGCCTGACGAACGAAGGCACGTACCCGTCCGACATCCCGAGCATGTCGTGGCTGACGAGCACCTGCCCGTCACAATGCGGCCCGGCGCCAATACCGATAGTCGGCACGTCTACGGACGCCGTCAGGCGCTGCGCCACCGAGGAAGGAACCGACTCGAGCACGATCGCAAACGCTCCAGCCTTCTGGAGCGCTTCCGCGTCGGCCAGAATTGCGTCGGCTTCCTGCGGCAGGGTTCCGCGCTTTCGATACCCACCCAGCTGATTCACCGACTGCGGCTGCAAGCCTACGTGTCCCATCACCGGGATGCCGATCTCGACCAGACGTCTGACGGCCTCCACAACGGGGCGACCGCCTTCGAGCTTCACTGCGGCCGCGCCACCTTCCTGGAGCAGACGGCCGGCATTCCGCACCGCCTCTTCGACTGAGACCTGATAGGTCATGAAGGGAAGATCGGCAATCACCAGCGCGCGACGAACACCTCGCATCACCGCGGCGGTGTGGTGAATCATGGCATCAAGGGTCACCGGCAGGGTTGTTTCATAGCCGAGCATGACCATGCCGACAGAATCGCCAACCAAGATGGCGTCAACGCCGGCGCGATCGAGGAGCGCGGCCATTGCGGCGTCGTACGCGGTGAGCATGGCAATCTTCTCACCGCGCTGCTTCTTTGCCTGCAGGTCGGTGGTCCGAATCCGGTTGAGATCAATCATTGGCATCTCCAGCGTGTTCCATCTCGAGCGCGGCTGCAATCGCGCGCAGGCTCGATTCGGGCAAGCCGCGGCGTCGAGCCAGGCCGAGAAGACTGTGTCCCAACGAACGATACAGCGCCCCAATGTCCTCTGGCACGTCCCGGAGAGCTTCCATGTGCAATCGCACGGTTTCGGCGTCGCCGCGTACGATTGGACCAGTGAGCGCCGCCCGAGCCCCCGATGCCAGCACGTTGGTCAGCGTCGCGCGCAACAGGGGTTCAAGGCCGTCCAGCGCGGATTGGGACCCGATGCCAGCTTCCTCCATCAGTCGGACGGCCGCATCGATGACGGCGACCATCCCGTTACTCGCCATCACGGCGCCCGCGTGGTAGAGCGCCATCCGGTCGGCAGTCACGGAGATCTCGCGACCGCCGAGCAGCGCGATGATTTCCCGGCCCCAGTCGAAAGCTGCCGGATCGCCTGCGAGGCCGAAGCTGATGCCTTGGAGGTCCTTCACGCCCTGCGCGGGACTGACGATCGTCTGGATGGGGTGAAGAACTCCGCACGCGCTGCCCGTTCGCTGCAGGTTCACCAACGCTTCAGGACCTCGGGCGCCGCATGTGTGGAGCGCGACACCAACAAAGCCCGCGCTGGCGAGGGTCTCGGCCACCGCGAGGATACCTGTGTCCGACGTCGCTACGAGCACCCTTTCGGCACAACGAGGAACCTCCACGAGAGGGACCGTCCCGACGCGCCGACCGATGAAGGCCGCCGCCTGCTCGACCTTCGCTGGTGTGCGGCCGGCCACGGCGACGATGGGCTGCCCATGGAGGTACAGCAAACGGCCGATGGCCTGCCCGACCGCGCCTGTGCCCACGACAGCAATCGAACGACGATCCATGCGATGGACTCTATCGTCTCGCGAACGGCCGCCTCAGATCGCCAGAAATCGGTGCGTCACGGTCTGACGGCGACCGGTCCTGGAGCCTTCGGTTCCTTGAGCTCCGTCTTTCGCGGACGAAGGTCGGACGAAACCGGCTGAAGCGCGAGCGCCAGCACCTCGTCAATCGTCGAAACCAGGTGGATGGTCATGTCACTCCGCAGCTCAGGCGTCAAGTCCTCGTTGACGTTCTTCGCGTTCAGCTTCGGGAGAATCACGTCCCGGATGCCGACGCGCCGCGCCGCCAGCACTTTCTCCTTGACGCCGCCAATCGGTAACACGCGTCCCGAAAGCGTGATCTCGCCCGTCATCGCGAGATCTCCCCGCACGGACCGCCCCGTCAGCTGCGACGCCATCGCCGTCGCCATCGTCACGCCGGCAGAAGGTCCGTCTTTCGGAATGGCACCCGAAGGTACATGGACATGTATTTCAGCGTTCTTGAAGAAATCCGGATCGATGCCGTATTCGCGAGCGTGCGTTCGCAGCCAGGAGAGCGCCGCACGGGCGGATTCCTTCATGACGTCGCCGAGTTGACCTGTGAGAGTCAATGAACCGGTTCCCGCCATCCTCGACGCTTCGACGAAGAGTACTTCCCCCCCGCTTGGTGTCCACGCGAGACCAATCGCCACTCCTGGATCCTTGGTACGCTCCTCCATTTCCTCATCAAGAAACTTCGGCGCTCCAAGCATCTGCACGACCAGCTCCCGAGTGACGTCGATTGCCGATTCGTCGCCCTCCGCACGCCGGCGGGCAACTTTGCGACAGATTGACCCGATCTCACGCTCCAGATTTCGAACGCCCGCTTCACGGGTGTAGCCGCGGATCACTTGACGTAGTGCGTCCGGGGTGAAGCGGATGTGATCTGACGACAGGCCGTGGTTCTTCACCTGTTTATCGACCAGGTGGGCGACGGCAATCTCCAGTTTCTCTTCTTCGGTATATCCCGCGATTTCGAGCACTTCCATCCGGTCCCTCAGGGCCGGAGGAACCGGATCGAGCACGTTCGCCGTGGTGATGAAGAGTACTTCGGACAAGTCGAACGGCACATCGAGATAGTGGTCGCGAAATGTGTGGTTCTGTTCGGGGTCAAGTACCTCGAGCAACGCCGACGAGGGGTCTCCCCTGAAGTCTGAGCCGAGTTTGTCGATCTCATCCAGGATGAACACCGGGTTCTTCGACTCTGCGCGCCGGAGCCCCTGGATAATCTGCCCAGGTAGGGCGCCGATGTAGGTCCGTCGGTGGCCGCGGATCTCCGCCTCGTCCCGCATTCCCCCCAAGGAAACCCGAACGAACTTCCGCCCCAGCGATTCCGCAATCGACCGCGCGAGCGATGTCTTTCCGACGCCGGGAGGCCCGACAAAGCAGAGGATGGGCCCCTTCGCGGCCGGGTTCAGCTTGCGAACGGCCAGATACTCGAGGATGCGATCCTTGGCCCGTTCGAGGCCCGAGTGATTGGTGTCGAGCACGGTCTTCGTGCGAGCCAAGTCGATGACCTCATCGGTCCGCTTGGCCCAGGGGAGCGCCGCCAGCCAGTCCACATAGGTGCGCGAGACCGTATACTCGGCCGCGGCGACAGGCATCTTGGAGAGGCGGTCGAGCTCCCTCAGCGCTTCCTTCTTCACCGCTTCGGGCATACCCGCCGCTTCGATCTTCTCGGCGAGCTCCTCCACCTCCTTGGTCTGGTCGTCGCCTTCGCCAAGCTCCTTTTGAATCGCTTTCATCTGCTCGCGCAGGAAGTATTCACGCTGATTCTTGCCGACCTCCGACTGAACCTGGGATTGGATTCTCGAGCCGAGCTCGAGCACCTCAAGCTCCTTGATCAAAATGCGGTTGAGGTTGTCCATCCGCGTCCGGATATCGAGCGTCTCGAGCACCTCTTGCTTGACCGTCGTGCTGATTGTCGAAAGACTTGACGCAATGAAGTCGGCGAGACGGCCCGGCTCAGTGATATTCGAGGCGAGCGTCTGAAGGTCGTCTGACAGAAGCGGCGACAGCGAAACCACCTGCTGGAAATTGGTCTTGATGTTGCGCGCCAGAGCATCGATCTCGAGACGGTCGTTGTCGTTTGTCCCTTCGGTCGCGGCGTTGACGTTCGCACGGAGATAGGGCTGCGTCGCGATGACCGAGCCGAGCGCCAGACGAGACAGCCCCTGGACAATCAGTCTCAGGCTGCCGTCCGGCAGCTTGAACATCTTGTGGATGTGTGTCGCAGTGCCTATGCGATACAGGTCATGCTCGCCCGGATCATCGACGCTCGCGTCGCGTTGCGTGAAAACCGCGATCAGCTTGCCAGTGGCGATCGCATCGTCAATGAGGCGGACGGAGCTTTCGCGCGCCACCGCGAGCGGCATGAACGAATTAGGGAAGAGCACCGTGTCCCGGAGCGGAAGAATGGGTAGCTCTGTCGGCAGCGACAGGGGCCGTTCGCCGACCGGGATGTCTTCAGTCTTGAGATCCTCGATGTGATCGCTCATGGCGGCCTCCGAAGTTCTCCTCTAGATCCGGTCCGTCTACGATCGGGGGAGGCGTTGGTTTTCTATCTGGGAAGCGCCGGTGGGGAGAACGCGGGCCCCGCCACCGGCGGAGCCCGCATCGTGGGTCGCCAGTCTTACATGTCGAGGAACAGAGCCGAAGTACCCCGCCGCGCATTCATGTGACGCTCGCGCTGCTCGGCCACTTCCCTGGCCTCCTCGCAATCCTTACAACGAACTGCGAACGGGAGGGCGCGCAACCGCTTCTCGGCAATCTCCTCGCCGCACTCGAAGCAGTTGCCGTAGTTGCCCTGCTCCAAACGCGACAGCGCATCATTGATCTTGTTCAGGGTCTCAGACTTCATCTGAATGAGCGCGAACTCGATCTCTTCCTGGATGTCGGCCTCAGAACTCTCGACGGCATCCAGCACCTCGTTGAGCTTACCCCCCCAGGTGCCTTCCGCCCGAACGTCGCGCATCCTGCCCTGGACCTCGGCGTGGATCTCCTGACGCCGATCTTCAAGCATGCCCTTCAATTCAGTGTAACGGGTCCTCGTCTTGACCGTCGTCACCGTTGCCAGATTCTCCTTCATGGTCGCCGCTCCTTGTCGCCCGGAACGCCGGGCCGTCGCCGCTTAAGATTGCCGGTTCTATGCAAATGATTGGCCAATGCTAACACGGTGTAGAGTCATCTCACAAGCAACAAGATTCAGCTGCTGTCCAAGAATGAAGCGTCGCCCAATCTGAGGCGCTTTGACCATTTCTTATCTAGCTCAACTAGATATATCAGATAAGCAACTATCTATTAATAACTTACAGCAGCATATCGTCCGCAGTGGACCGTTCGTTCAAACTTGTGCACGTTTAGACGCAGTTGGGGCGCAATCGGTTCGGCGAAGATGGCCGAATTTTTGTCCGCTTTGGGAGACGACACGAGTGTCTCGAAATTAGCAAGGCGAGACAATCTTGGAACTCAATTCTTCCGCCCAGCCATACAATAGGGACGCTGTGAACTGCCCACTCTGTGGCAAGAGAAAGGCCCGTCGCGCGTGCCCCGCACTTCGGAGCGATATTTGTTCGTTCTGCTGCGGCACGAAACGACTCACGGAAATCCAGTGTCCCGAGGACTGTCCTTACCTCTCCGCCGCCCGGGAACACCCTCCCGCGGCCTTCGTCCGCCAGCAGCAGCGCGACATTGCCCTCTTGCTGCAATACATGCGCGATTTCAGCGAAGGACAGTCGCAACTCTTTCTGATGGCTGGCGCCTTCCTCGCCGGCTATCAGCCGCCCGAGCTGCACGCGCTGCTCGATGAGGACGTGGCAGGGGCCGCAGCCGCCCTTGCCGCGACCTACGAGACTGCGGCCCAAGGGGTCATCTACGAACACCGGCCGACGTCAGCTGTCGCTGGGCACCTCGCCGCAGAGCTGAAACCGCTCTTTGAGAAGGCGCGGGGCAACAGGGGGAGTATCTTCGAGCGCGATGCGGCGGTGGTCCTGCGCCGAATCGGGGAGGCCGTGGGAAAAATCCGTGGACCGGCGCCGGAAGATCGACGGCCATTTCTGGATCTGCTGAGTCGGATGATTCGCACTCGTGAGCCTTCGGCCAAGATAGAGTCCGAGCCCTCGCGCTTGATAGTCCCGTAACCGACTCTATATACTTGACGTTTGCCTTGAGAAGCTGAGCGCTGCCTGCTGAGGGCTTTCGTGGTGCCGCTCACGGCCGTGGCGATCGATACCAACGGCAAACCCCAGAAACGCAAGCAGATCCGAGGATTGAGTCATGGCAAAACGATGTGAAATCTGCGGCAAGGGTCCGGTCGTCGGCCGGCAGGTCAGCCACGCCCATAACGTCAGCGCACGGCGCTTCGAACCCAACCTTCAGGTTGTCCGGGCCGTCGTCAATCGTGGCATCAAGCGAATTCGCGTCTGCACTCGGTGTCTACGGTCGCGCAAGGTGGTCAAAGCGGCATAGACAGGCATGAAGTCCGCCGTCACGAGCCCTGATGCCCCGAAAGCGATAGGACCTTACTCTTCCGCGATCCGTTCCGGACAGCTGCTCTTCGTCTCCGGGCAGGTACCGGTTGATCCTGTCACGGGTCAGATGGTCGGCGGCGACATCGCCGCACAAACCGAGCGAGTGCTCGACAACATCGGCGCTCTGTTGCGAGCCGGCGGCCTGACGTTCGCCGACGTCGTGCGCACGACCGTCTTCCTGGCCGACATGAACGACTTCACCGCCATGAACGACGCCTACCGGTCGTACTTCTCCGAGCCATATCCCGCGCGATCAACGATCCAGGCAGCCAGGCTGCCGAGAGACGCGCGCGTCGAAATCGACGCCATTGCGTCGTACTGACGCTAATGACTCACGCCGCCGGCGCGAGAAACGTCGATGACGCCATTGACGCTGCGGAGCGACTTGATCACTTTTTCTAGGTGCTTCAAGTCGCTGATCTCGACCGTCACATCGATGCGTCCGCGGTGTTCGTCTCCTTCGGAGCGCGCTTCCATGTTCTTGATGTTCGTGTTGATATCGGCAATTCTGGCGCTGACCGCGGCCAGCAGGCCCTTTCGATCCTTGACTTCCATCGTCAGCTTCACGGTGTAGTTCACGGCTGGCTCGCCGCTGGCGCTCTTGTCCCATTCAACGTCAATGCGGCGCTCCGGATCGTAGAGAAGATTGAGCACGTTGGAGCAGGTGGCGGAATGCACGGAAACGCCCTTGCCACGCGTGATATATCCGACGATCTTCTCGCCACGAATCGGATTGCAGCACCGCGCCCGGAATACCAGCACATCGTCGGCGCCGGTGACCTTGATCTTCTCCTCGCCGCCTCCGAACGCGCGCCGGACGACGGCGCTGACCATGCCTTCAGGCGGCTTTTCATGCAGCCGGTCCGCGGGTATGAGCCGGCCAAGGAGCTGCTTGGCCGACAACGTGCCGTACCCGATCAGAGCAAAAAGATCCTCGGGTGTCTTCGCACCCGCCTCGGCTTGTGCCTTGGTGAACGCCTCCGTCTCCTGGACGCCCCTCGGACTGACGTCGTACTTTCTCGCCTCCTTCTCGAAGACCTTCCGGCCGAGATCGATGGCCCGCGTACGCTCCTCCAGCCGTATGAGATGCTTGATCTTGTAACGTGCGTGCGAGGTGACAACAAAATTCAGCCAGTCCCGGCTCGGTTTGTGACCGGGAGACGTCATGATCTCGACAATGTCTCCGTTCCGGAGGTGCGCGCGAAGCGGCACCATCTTGCCGTTCACGCGGGCGCCGACGCACTGGTGGCCGACATCCGTGTGAATGGAGTACGCAAAGTCGATCGGCGTGGCTCCGCGCGGGAAGGCCTTCACCTGTCCCTTTGGCGTGAAGGTATAAACCTCCTCGGCGTACAGATCTACTTTCAGGTGCTGAATGAACTCCTGCGGATCGCGCACCTCCTGCTGGTATTCGAGCAGCTGCCGCATCCACTGAAAGTAGCGCTCATCCTTCTGATCCCCAACGCGGCCCTCCTTATATTTCCAGTGCGCGGCAATTCCCTCCTCGGCCATGCGATGCATTTCCATGGTTCGGATCTGGAGTTCGAAGGGCATACCCCGATCGCTGACCACAGACGTGTGCAGCGACTGATATCCGTTCGGCCGCGGCATCGCAATGAAATCTTTGATGCGACCGGGCACGGGCGACCACGTCTGGTGGATGATGCCAAGCGCCGCGTAACAGTCCTTCACGCTGCCGGTAATGATGCGGAGCGCAATGAAGTCGTACACCTGATCGAGCTCGATTCGCTGCGCTTTCAGCTTCTGATGAATACTCCACAGTCGCTTGATCCGACCGTCGATCTCAACGACCGGCACCGAGGCCTCACGCAACTTCGCGGCAATCGTGTTCTTCAGCTGCTCGATCAGGCCTTCCGTCGCGCGGCGCCTGGCATCGACCTGCGCGCGCAGCGTCTCGTAGGCGGCGGGCTCGAGGTAGCGAAATGAGAGTTCTTCCAGCTCGTTCTTCACCTTGCTCATGCCGAGCCGGTTGGCAATCGGCGCGTAAATATCGCGTGTTTCCTGGGCGATCGTCCGGCGCTTGTCTTCGGACAAATGGCTGAGCGTCCGCATGTTGTGGAGACGGTCCGCCAGCTTGACGAGGATGACGCGGATGTCGTCCACCATCGCCAGCAGCATCTTGCGAAAGTTCTCGGCCTGGCGCTCCTCGGTCGACGAGAACGGGATGGCGCTGATCTTCGTGACCCCTTCCACGACGTGCGCCACTTCGGGCCCGAACAGCTCACGAATTCGGTCGATGGTCGTGAGCGTGTCCTCGACCACGTCATGCAGCAGACCGGCCGCGATGGCCACGACGTCGAGTTTCATGTCCACCAGAAAGTCCGCAACTGCAAGAGGATGAACGAGATAAGGCTCACCTGAGTGACGCACTTGTCCCTTGTGCTCAAACGCCGTGAACACGTACGCTCGTCTCAAGAGCTCCACGTCGGCGTCCGGGCTGTAGGCGCGGACTTTTTCCAGAAGGTCTTCGAAGCGAATCATGAGATCTGGTGTCTAATTTCTTGTCGGCCGGATGCTTAGCCTAATCATAGGGATGCCCCGCTGCCTTGACGTACGTTTTTTCGCTTCACTATACTTGCGCGATTTCGCCAGAAAACCAATTTTCAATCTGCCCAGGCAAGGATCGGACATATGCAGACTCAGGGTCGTCACGGGACTCCAACTCGGACGTTGTCGGGTGCAACATTAGTAGTGGCCTTAGCCTCCCTGGCAATTCTGCCGGGCTGTGCGCAATTTGGGCGTCTGCAGGCGATGCGGTCGTTCAAAGAGGCGAACCTAGCGTATGCGGGTCAGGACTACAAGAAGGCGGTTGCGTTGTACGAAGAGGCAGTGCAGGCGTATCCTGACCTGAAGGTCGCGTATTTCTACCTTGCCAATAGCTACGACAACATGTACCGGCCAGCCGAGAAAGGTAAACCCGAGAACGACATCCTGATGGAGAAGGCGGTCAAGAACTACCTGTTGTCGGCCGAGAAACTCGCGGGCACAACCGACCAAGTCGAAAAGATGATCGGGAAGCGCTCGCTCGAGTATCTCGTGGCTGCCTACGGGGCCGACAAGTTGAACGCGCCCGATCAGGCGGAACCTGTCGTCCAGAAGATGATTCAGATGGACCCTTCCGAACCCACCAACTACTTCGCGCTGGCGAAGATCTATGAGGATGCCGGCGCCTACGCCGAAGCGGAAGAAATGTATTTGAAGGCCAAGGAGGTTCGTCCGAACGACCCGTCGGTCTACACGACGCTCGCCGGCTACTACAACCGCCAGGGCCAGTTCGACAAGACCATCAAGGCGCTCGAGGAGCGAGCCGCCAAAGAGCCGACCAACCCCGAGGCCTTTCACACCATCGCCAGTTACTATTGGGACGAAACGCGCGGAGACCCGAAGCTGCGCGACAGCGAGAAGAAGGAGTTCGTCCTGAAGGGCCTCGAGGCGTCCGACAGAGCCATCGGGCTCAAGCCCGACTATGTGGACGCCATCGTCTTCAAGGGCCTCCTGCTGCGCCAGCAGGCGCTTCTGGAAAAGGACCCGGGCAAACAGAACGCGCTCATCAACGAGGCCAAGCAACTCACGGAGAAGGCCACCGAGTTGCGTCGAAAGCAGACCGCAGGCGCCAGCTAGTCTGGACTCGAGACCGCAGGGGCGCCCGACGATGACGGCGCCAGCAAGAGGCCGCTGCCGCAAGGCGTAACGCACGCATGCAGAAAGTAGAAAAGGCCGCCAGACGTGTCTGGCGGCCTTTTTTGATCCGAGCGTGCTTCGTTCGTAAGGCCCAACTCTTCACCGAAAGGCCCAACTTTTCAACGTCGGGCGCAGTCCCCCCGTGGCCTGGCTTTCAAGTCGGGCGTTAGGGACTCCTAGTTGGTCCTCTGAACGCCGGCGGCCTTCCGCATGCCGGCGGTGATGATGCCAACTTTCTCCACGCCTGCGCCCTTGGCGGCGTCGATGACGTCGATAATCCGGCCGTACTTGATCGTCTCGGCACCGGCGATGAACATCGTCTTATCCTTGCGCTGCTCGTAGATGGTGCGGAGCCTGGACTCGAGATCCTGGATGGTGATGTCCTGATGATTGATCGTAATCCGGCCGTCAGCCGTGTAGTCCAGGAGGATCTGACTCACGCTCGATTCAGTCTGTGTGGCACTCTTGGTTTCGAGCGGGAGGTTGATATCGACGCCCTTCTGCGTCAGGTCGAGCGCCGCCATGAAAATGACCAGCAGCACGAGCAGAACGTCGATGAGCGGCGTCACGTTCATGTCCGCATTGGCATGCGGCATTTCCTCCTTGACGACCTTATCAGCCCCGAGGTGATGATGGTGTGCCATTACCGTCCTCCCGCCGCGGATGGGCTTTTCTTCGGATCGGTAATGAGACCGATATCCTCGATGCCGGCCTGCCGGAGATCGTCCATCGCACCCATCACCGCGCCGTAGTCGACGTCCTGATCGGCCTTGATGAGCACGACCTTGTCCTTCTTGGTTTCCAACAGTTCCGCGATCTTGGTCACCAGTTCGCCCCGCTGAACGAGTCGAGCGTTCAGATAGACATCCTTGTTGGCCGCGATCGCGATGACCGTCTGATCCTGGGTCGACGGTTTATCCTTCGTGTTCTGTGCAAGCGGCAGCCGGACGCTGACGCCCTGCTGCAGCATCGGTGCGATCAGCATCATGATGATGAGCAGCACCAGCATGACGTCGACGAGCGGCGTGACGTTGATGTCGGCCTTGATGCCACCTTTTGCGCCGCCTACGTCCATTGACATGGCTACAACTCCTAATCTCTCGGTTCCACGCTACGCGCGGCTGAAACGTTCCTACGCCGTCTTCTTGATGAAATAGTCGACGAGCTCGGACGAAGAGTTGTCCATCTCAACGTTGAAGTACTCGACCCGGCCGGAGAGGTAGTTGTAGAACCACACCGCCGGAATCGCGACGAACAGGCCCGCGGCCGTCTCGACGAGTGCTTCGGAAATGCCGGCCGACACGCCGGCGATACCGCCCGATCCGCTGCTCGCAATGCCCTGGAACGCGTTGATGACGCCCACGACCGTTCCGAGCAGCCCGACGAACGGGGCAGTCGACCCGATCGTCGCCACGGCCGCAATACCCTTCTTCAGATCGGACGCCGTCAGCGCCGAGGCGCGCTGAATCGAGCGGCGCACGGAGTCAAGAAGGTCCTCACGGCTCATGCCGCTGCTGGTGTCCTGTTGAAACTGATACTCCTGCAGCCCCGCAAGCACGACCTTGGCCAAGTGACTATAGCGATAGTTCTTGGAGGAGGACAGTGCAATTGCGTCTTTCAGCCGTCCCTCTTTCAGGTGCTTCGCCACCTGCGGCGCATACAACTTCGACTGACTTCGCGCCTTGTTGTAGGTCATGATGCGTTCGACGGCCACGCCGATCGACCACATTGACATGACCAAGAGCACGAAGGCCACGCCCTTTGCCAGCAATCCCATTGACGCCCACATCGACATGAAATCCACGGTCCATCCTCCATCGAGACGAGGTTACGAGAGTCGCGTACAGGTCGAACGTCCCGGCATCACTTCAGTGTGAAGCTCACCGTAATGTTGTAGAAGATTTCCTGCGGCACGCCGTTGAGCAGCGTCGGCGTGTATACCCACTGCTTCACCGCGTCGAGCGCCGCCTGATCGAGCAGCGGAACCGAACGAATTACTTTCGCATCCTTGACGTGCCCGTCAATACCTACCAGCAGTTCAATAATAACCACGCCCTCTTTACGAGCGGACTGCGCAATTGGCGGGTAGACCGGGTCGACGTTCTTGATCTTCGTCGGCGCCTTGATGACGCCACCGACGCGGACCGGCGCTGGAGGCGGCGGCGGGGGCGGCGGCGGGGGGGCGGAGGGGGCGCAACGAGACCGCCGACAATCCCACTTTGCACGCCGCCGACAATGCCGCCTTCGACGCCGCCGACAACGCCTCTGTTCACCTCGAGGCCAGTCTCCGGCTTGATCTCTTTGGGGGCCTCCACTGGAGCCGCGTTCACGTTGGCTTCCGGAACCGGTGCCTTCGGGACTTCCGGAGCTGCCGCCGGCGGCGGCGGTGGTGGCGGCGGTGGTGGCGGTGGCGGTGGCGGCGCCGCAACGAAGGCCATCATCGCTGGCGGGGTCGGAAGCGCGTCCATGGCGACCAACGGGATGATAATGACCGCACTGATCGCGACGGTATGCACCAGAATCGACAGCGGTACCGTATACCACCGACGGGTGCCGATTTTGATAGAGGGGTTGACTACATCACCGAACAAATCAGCTGGCACAGATCTCCTCCCCGGAGTAGTCGCCCCGAAACGTGAAGCCCCTTACCGCGCCCTGCCCGCGCACCTGGCTCCTTGCCAAAGGCCGCGATTATAGCCAGTCGAAAAACAGACAGTCAACGAGCGAATGATGCTCAACTGTTAGACACCAAGTTCCGGGAATCGGCCACCCTAGGCGTTCCCAGACCCGATACGCATCCCGTAGAACGACCGGTGGACGAAGAACATCGAAATCCCGAAGAAAACTGCGGCCAGGGTGTGCGTGACCATCGCCCCGACATCCGCCGACAGCGTCACGGCCAGCTGGACCGCCAGCAGTCCGAACAGCGTCGTGAACTTGATGACCGGGTTGAGTGCGACCGACGACGTGTCCTTGAAGGGGTCGCCGACCGTATCGCCGACGACCGTCGCCGCGTGCAGCGGGGTGCCCTTCATCTTCAGCTCAACCTCCACGATCTTCTTGGCGTTGTCCCACGCGCCGCCCGCGTTCGCCATGAAAATCGCCTGATACAGGCCGAAGAGGGCGATGGAAATCAGGTAGCCGATGAACAAGTAAGGTTCGACGAACGCGAACGCCAGCGTCGAAAAGAACACCGTAAGGAAGATGTTCAGCATCCCTTTCTGCGCGTACCGCGTGCAGATCTCCACGACCTTCTTACTGTCTTCAACTGAGGCCTTCTCCACTCCCTCGAGTTTGATATTGGCCTTGATGAACTCCACCGCGCGGTACGCCCCGGTCGTCACCGCCTGAGCCGACGCGCCCGTGAACCAATAGATCACCGCGCCGCCGGTCACCAGGCCCAGAAAGAACGGCGGGTGCAGCAGGGAGAGCTTGTCGAGGTTCTGGGTCAGCTCATGCGTCAGGACGAAGATGATCGAAAAGATCATCGTCGTCGCTCCGACCACGGCCGTGCCAATCAGCACGGGCTTGGCAGTCGCCTTGAACGTGTTACCAGCGCCGTCATTCTCTTCGAGCAGATCCTTGGCCCGATCGAAGCGAACGTCGAATGCCGTGCTCACGCTTGATCGATTCCTTGATGCCGGGGATCTGCTCGATGACCGACAGTTCGAAGACCGATTGCGCATTGTCGGTGACCGGACCGTAGGAATCCACGGCGATGGTGACGGGGCCCATGCCAAGGAATCCGAACGCCACCAGGCCGAACGCGAAGACCGCGGGGGCGAGCATCATGCCGCCGGCGGAGACGCCGGCGGGAGCGATCGCGGGAATCGCCAGGCTGACGCTGTACGCGATGCCCATCAGCCCGACGATGCTCAAGCCGAGCCAATAGGCACTGAAGTTGCCGGCGACGAACCCGGACAGGATATTCAGCGACGCGCCGCCTTCGCGCGACGAGGTCACCACTTCCTTCACGTGACCCGATTCCGTTGACGTGAACACCTTCACGAGCTCGGGGATGATCGCCCCGGCCAGCGTGCCGCACGTGATGATCGTCGACAGCTTCCACCAGAGCGATCCGTCGCCGAGGTTGGGAATCAGCAGATAGGAAACCACATACGTAATGGCGACCGACACGAAGGAGGTGAGCCAGACAAGCGAGGTGAGCGGCGCCTCGAAGTTCATCTTGTCGACGTTGAGGTACTTGCCCTTCGCCACGCTCTCGTTGATGAAATACGACAGGCCACTTGCCACGATCATCATGATGCGCATCACGAAGATCCACACGAGCAGCTGGACCTGAACTTTCACGTCGGGAACCGCGAGCACGATGAACGAGATCAACGCGACGCCGGTCACCCCGTACGTCTCGAAGCCATCGGCGCTCGGACCGACCGAATCCCCCGCGTTGTCGCCGGTGCAGTCGGCGATCACTCCAGGGTTGCGCGCGTCGTCTTCCTTGATATTGAAGACGATCTTCATCAGGTCAGACCCGATGTCGGCGATCTTCGTGAAGATGCCACCCGCAATCCGCAACGCCGCTGCACCCAGTGATTCGCCGATGGCGAATCCGATGAAGCAGGCGCCCGCCAGGTTGCCGGGAATGAACAGAAGAATACAGAGCATCAGGAGGAGCTCAACGCTGATGAGCAGCATCCCGATGCTCATGCCCGAGCGAAGCGGAATCGCGTAGATGGGAAACGGCTTGCCCCGAAGGCTCGCGAACGCGGCGCGGGAGTTCGCAAACGTGTTGACGCGGATGCCGAACCATGCCACGCCGTAACTTCCCCCGATGCCGATGAGACTGAAGAGAAGAATAATGACGACCCGGAACGGCTCCATGGCCTGGAGCACTCCGAAGTAGAACACCATGATCACGCCGATGAACACCTCGAGGAGCAGGATGAATTTCCCCTGCGTGATGAGATACGTCTTGCAGGTCTCGTAGATCAGTTCCGAGACCTCCAGCATGGACGCGTGCACCGGCAGGTTCTTGAGCTGCGTGAAGGTCATCAACCCGAACAACAGGCCCAGTCCGCAAACCAGCAGCCCCCCCATGAGCAGCGTCCGCCCGTTCACACCGTGAAAGTCGACCGTCGAGAGATCGGGCAGCACCAGATCGGCTTCGCCGCGATGCGCCACTTCCTGAGTCGCACCAGGCGTTTGACCGACCTGCGCAAACGCCGTCCGGGGCATAGCCGACATCGCGACCAGCAACAACAGTGGGACGAACAGCCGCCCGATAAAACTCTGAACCGTCGCGCTCATCTCACCTCTCAGGAGGCAGGTCCCACAACGGGGCCCACCCGACATCAATTGACTGCGGCACGCACCCGCGGGCCGAGATCTCAGAGACCGCCAAAACTGTAAACACAAAGGTCGGGATTATACCCGGAAGTCAGCGAGTCAGGTCGCCTTCCTGCCGGACCATCCGTGATGGAATTGCCATGCCGCCGGTCAGGAAAATCTGGATGCCCTCTTCCACGGTGATGTCCGGGAAGGTTGCGCGATCGCGCTCACAAATGACGATGTCCCCTAGATACAGGTGGTTGGTGGGCACGTACACCGCCACAAGGGCCTCCGGCCCCTTGCCCCGATCGGCCGTAAACTCCTTCGTCAGGAAGCCCAGAGACATACCGATCCCTGCGTTTCGAGCATGACCACGCGCTTGAACCCGGACTCATTATCTGGTGAAAACGCGACAACAAGCTGCTTCACAGGTGCATAGATGGTCCGAAAGACCGGCACGCGCAGCAGGTAGCCCTCACCCCGCTGCAGCACCCGTCGCCCGATGACGTTGGTCGCCAGCGCACCGACCAGGAGAATGCCGGCCGCCGTGGTCACGATGCCGAGACCCGGAATGTGCCGGCCCAGCAGCTGCTCCGACAGCGGCCTAGTCAGACCGTCGACGATGCCGAAGAGCCACACGAACGCGCTGACGCTGATGAACAGCGGCACCGTCACGAAGAACCCGGCGATGAAACTGCGGCGAAGCCACTGCATTCACGAGATTCCCACGGCCATCGAGGCCAGGATTGCCACCCCCGCGACGATGCGGTACCAGGCAAACGGCGCGAAACCCGATCGGCCGACCATGTTCAGAAAGGGTTTTACGACCAGCACGGATGCCGACGAACGCCGCCGCGAAGCCGACCCCAATTTCCAGAGCGCGATCGACGGAGAGATGGCCGTGGACTTCAAGGAGATCGTGCGCAAACGCCGCGGTCATCGTCGGCATGGCGAGAAAGAAGGAAAACTCCGCCGCCGTCCGGCGATCGAAACCGAGCACCAGGCCCCCGACGATCGTGGCCCCCGATCGAGAAACGCCCGGAACGAGCGCCAGCATCTGGCACGTGCCGACGCCTATGGCCTTCGCCAGGGAGGCGTCTTCCACCGTGTGTACGCTCGGGCTGGGCGCGAACCGTTCGATGAGGAGCATCACGATGCCGCCGACGATGAACGACACGGCGATGACGCCGAGGCTGTGATAGAGCACCGTCTTGACGTAATCCGCCAGCAAGGCACCGGCCAGTAGAGCCGGGACAAACGCCGCGAGCACCAGCAGCGCAAACCGCCTCGCCTCCGGCCTCGAGGGCAGCCCCGCGACTACGTCGATGATGATTCGGCGATAGAGCCACATCACCGCGAGGATCGACCCGAGCTGAATCATCACCGTGAATACGCCCCCGGGGTCGTCGTAACCCAGCAACCGACTGCCTATCAGGAGATGCGCCGTCGACGAAACCGGCAGGAACTCGGTCAAGCCCTGGAGGACCCCGAGAATCGCGGCCTTGAGCAGTGCGGTCATCGTCATCGTAGCTGTCAGCCCTTCACGCTCGGCCGACAGCGCTCCGCTTTCCGCGTCAGCGATCGGTTGTCAGCCACGGGAGGTGTTCCCTGACAGTCGAAAGCCGGAAGCTGACCGCAGCGCAGAGCCTTTACGATGCGCGCGCCTTCCGCTGCGGCTTCGACTTGCGCGGCGGCTGCTGCGGCGCGGCAAGCGTGGCCGGCGCATGCGCTGCCGCGCGGGTCGGCGCCGCACCGCGCCAGAAGCTGATGATCGCCGCGGCAATGAACACGCTGGAGTATGTGCCGGTGGCAATGCCCGACCACCATCGTGAAGGCGAAGCCATGGAGCACCTCACCGCCGAAGAAGAACAGCGCCAGCGACGTCAGAAAGGCCGTGCCGGACGTGATCACGGTTCGACCGAGCGTCTGATTGATCGACATGTTGATGACATGGCCGAGTGAATCGCGCCGCATCGAGCGAAGGTTCTCCCGGATTCGGTCGAAAATGACGATCGTGTCGTTCGTCGAGAAGCCCGTAATGGTCAGAATGCCGGCAATCACGTTCAGCGACATGTCGTATCTGAAGATGACGAGAAAGGCGAGCGTCACCAGCAGGTCGTGGACCGTGGCCACGACCGCGCCGACAGCGAAGCTGAATTGGAAGCGGAACGCGATATACGCGAGAAGGCCAGCGAGCGAGAACACCGTCGCCAGGAGCGCCTTGTCTCTCAGTTCCCTTCCGACCGCCGGGCCGACAATCTGAGCGCCCTGGCGCGTGAAATTACCCAGACCACCCTGCTTGAGCGCATTTTCGACCTTCGCCACCTCGGAACTCAGCGAGTTGCCCGACTCCGCGCCCACCGTCGGCACACGAATCAGATACTGATTCAGCGTGCGATCTCCGTACGGCTGAATGATGACCTCTCCGCCGGCCATTGACTTGTCGAGCGCCGTCCGCACCTTCTCGGTCGTCGTGGGCTGGTCGAACTTCACGACAACGGCGGTGCCGCCGGCGAACTCGATGCCGAGCGGAATCCCCTTGGTCATGAAGAGACCCGCACCCGCGAGGATCACGGCCCACGACAGCACGATCGCGTGCCACCGCCACCGCAGGAAGTCGTAGTCGGTCTTCTTGAAAATGTGCATGGCTAGATGGACAGCGTCGCGACCTGATGACGTCGCACGAGCGCCACGTCGAACAGGGTCTTCGACACGAAGATGGACGTGAACAGGTTCGACATCAGACCGAAGAACAGGGTGACAGCGAAGCCCTTGATCGGTCCGCTGCCGAACTGGAACAGGAACGCCACGGAAATCAGCGCCGCGATGTGCGTGTCGAACAGCGTCCAGAAGACGCGGGCGAAGCCCGCGTTGATCGCCGCGCGCACACCGCGCTGTGCCTCGAGTTCCTCCTTGATGCGTTCGAAAATCAGCACGTTCGAATCGACGCCGATGCCCATCGTCAGCACGAAGCCGGCGATCCCGGGCAGCGTCATGACGGCGCCGACGTACGCCATCAACCCGAGCAGAATCACCAGGTTGAACAACAGCGCCACGACGGCGTTCACTCCCGAGAGTCTGTAGTAGATGAGCATGAACGCGACGACGGACAGCAGGCCGACGACCGAGGCGATGATTCCGGACCGAATCGCATCCGCGCCAAGGCTTGGACCGATGGTCTGCTCCTCCAGATAGTCCATCCGCGTCAGCAGCGCACCCGAGCGGAGGATGAGCGCGAGATCCTGCGCCTCCTGCTGGGTGAAGCTCCCGAAGATCCGGCCGTCTGTGGTGATGCGGCCCTCGATATTGGGCGCAGACTGGACGCGGCCGTCGAGCACGATGGCAAGGCGGCGACCGATATTCTCGCTCGTGAACTTGCCGAACCGGCGTCCGCCCTCCGGGCTCAGCGTGAAGCTGACAGCCGGTCGATTGTTCTCGTCAGGCACCGGTCGCGCGTTCTTCAGGTCAACGCCGCTCACGACGGGCACCTTGCGCACCAGATAGTAGCTGGTACCTCCGCCCGTATCGCCGGCGCCGGTCACGAGGTCCATCCCGCTGGGCACCACGCCTCCGGGCACCAGCTCTTCCTTCGTCGAGGCCGGTCCCTGCTCGACCAGCTTCAACTCCAGCAATCCGGTCGAGCGGATGATCTCTTTGGCGTGATCGACATCGGTCTCGCCGGGCAATTGCACGAGAATCTGGTCGTTGTTGGCCCCCTGCTGGGCAATCGTCGGCTCTGCCACGCCCAACTCGTTGACCCGGCGCTCGATCGTCTCTCGGCCCTGAGTCACGGCCTCCTCACGAAGTGTCGCCTGCGCAGGCAGCTTCATCGTAAAGGTATATGTGCCATTCGTGCCGGAGCTGCGATCGAAGTTGGTCCCCACCTCGGCGGCGACATTCCGGAATTCAGCGTCCTTACCTGCCGGGACACCCTCCACGGCAAAATGCGCCGGATCGATCAGCTTGACGTTCGCGACGGTGATGCTCTGCCGCTGCAGTTCCTCGCGGAGGCGTTCCATCTCGCGCTCCGATTCGAACTTGAGCGCATCGTCGGTCTGAACCTGCAGCACGAGGTGCACACCCCCCTGAAGGTCCAGGCCGAGCTTCAGCTCCTTGGCCTTCAACCACGCGGGCGCAGGCAGCCGGAAACGGCTCGCAAGAATGGGATACACACCCACGGTGGCGAATACCACAAAGGCGACGAGAACGGTGACGACTTTCCAGCGCAAATTGGACATGATCTTACGCCTCGCCAGCCTCGACTACCGGAGACTGGCCTTGGTAGCCGCCGACCGAAGCTCTCGCGACATCGATGCGGACCTTGTCGGCCACCTGAAGTTGAACAGTCTGATCGGTGAGCTTCGTCACCTGCCCGTGAATGCCTCCCGTCGTGATCACCCGGTCGCCAACCTTGAGGCCGTCGAGAAACGCCTGCACCTTCTGCTGCTTGCGCTTCGCCGGTAGCAGAATGATGAAATAGAAAATAGCGATGACGAGCGCAAACGGGACAAACTGAATCCACAGACTCCCTCCCTCAGGAGGCGCGCCCATGGCGAACATCGAACCTGCCAGCATCATCATGAATCGTGCGCCCGGCGGGACAATCCCTGCTGGAACCCCAGCCTGAAACTTTCGAACCGCCCGAATTCTATAGCCTCCCTAATCCGCTTGAGGGTGTCAAGGTAAAACTGCAGATTATGCAACGTGTTAAGGGTTGCCGCATTGATTTCGCCGGCGAGAAAGAGATGTCGCAAGTAGGCGCGCGAACACGTCTGGCACGTGTAGCAGCGGCAGGAAGCATCGGGGGGCCGGTCGTCTTCTGCATACCGCGCATTCTTGATGTTGATTCGCCCTTCGCTCGTAAACAGTTGACCGTTGCGGGCATTGCGGGTCGGGAGTACGCAGTCGAACATGTCGACACCGCGGGCCACAGCTTCCACCAGATCCTCAGGCGTCCCGACACCCATCAGGTACCGCGGCCGATCGGACGGCAACACCGCGGTCGTCCGCTCGACGATGTCGTACATGGCCGCGCTCGGCTCGCCGACGCTCAGGCCCCCAATTGCGTACGCCTCGAAACCAATGGCGACTGTCTGGCGAGCGCTCTCCACACGAAGGGCGGGGAACACGCTTCCTTGCACGATGCCAAACTGCGCCTGCCCGCGATTGGTGACGGTCACGCCATCAACCCGTCGAGCGCGCAATTCCAGCTGCCGGTCGCGCGCCCGCCTGGCCCAGCGAGCGGTTCGCTCCATCGACTCCCGTGCCACACTCTCTTCCACGGGATAGGCGACGCACTCATCGAGCACCATCGCGATGTCCGAACCGAGCCTCGCTTGGATGTCGGTCGCGCGCTCCGGTGTGAGCAGGTGCGAGGACCCGTCAAGATGCGACTGGAAGCGCACGCCGGCCTCACCGACGATCCGCCGCGCGGCCAGGCTGAACACCTGATAGCCGCCGCTGTCGGTGAGGATTGGCCTCGTCCACCCGATAAATCGATGCAGCCCGCCACGGCGCGCGATGACGTCATCGCCCGGGACGAAGATAGAGGTGGTAGGTGTTGCTCAGAAGGATCTCGACGCCGGCCGCTTCCAGGTCGCGGTGCATCAGGCCCTTCACGGCACCCTGCGTCCCCACCGGCATGAACGCGGGCGTCCGCACGTCGCCATGCGCAGTCGTCATGATGCCCTGGCGCGCGCGGCCGTCTGTATGCGTGATGCGGAAGCGAAATAGGCAATCGGACATCGGGCGACGTTAAGTCTACAATTTGCGGGTCGCTATACATCGCGGAGGCTGATGAACGCGTCGTCGTTTCTCCTGGGGCTGGTCGGTGTTGCGTCGCACGTCATGGTCGCCGCGCCGGCGTCTGCGGACCTGACAGAAGGCAAGCGACTCGCCGCGATCTACGACACAATCCTGCACGCGCGGTTCGGTCAGGCCAGCGAGGAGTTGAGCCGTGCATGTCCTCCCGCGCCGTCCGAGGCGTGCCGCACAATTGGCATCGTCGTGCTCTGGTGGCAGATCGTCATCGATCCCGACAACCGGGCACTCGACGAGCGTCTGGAGCGAGAGGCACAATCATCGATCGCCGCCGCACTTGCCTGGACGCGTCGAGAACCAGGACGGGCCGAAGCCTGGTTTTACCTGGCGGGTTCGTACGCACCGCTCACGCAGTTGCAGGCGCTTCGTGGCCGGCATCTGGCGGCGGCCCGCAACGGCATTCGGATCCGCGCGGCACTCGAACGCACCCTCCAGCTCGATCCGGAGTTACCGGATGCCCATTTCGGCATCGGGATGTATCACTACTTGGCGGACGCCGCGCCAGTCGCGGCAAAGCTTCTGCGCATGCTGCTCCTGCTGCCAGGCGGCGATCGGGCCAAGGGGCTGCAGGAGATGCTGCAGGCCCGCACGCAGGGCATGCTGTTCGGTGGCGAAGCCGACTTCCAGCTGCATTGGTTGTATCTGTGGTTCGAGAAGGATCCGACGCGGGCGCTACAGCTCGTCCTGGGCCTCGACGCGCGATATCCATCCAATCCGGTCTTCCTCCGCCGCATTGCGGAAATCGAGCACGACTATCGGAGCGACCACCGCGCCAGCGCGGCGGCGTGGGAAGCGCTGCTCGCGCGTGCACAAGAGGGACGAGTGGAACGGCCTGGCGAGGTTGAGACGCTCGCTCGTCTCGGCCTCGCGGGCGAACTGCTGGATCTGTCGCAGCCCGAGCAAGCCATCGCCGCGCTGAAGGTGGTGATCGAGACGCGCCCACTCGTACCGTACGCGGCACTATCCGTCGCGCAGTATCGTCTCGGCGTCGCGTACGACCGACTGGGCAAACGCGATCTCGCAATCGCGGCATACAACGCGGCAATCGCCGCGGCGCCCGGCGACGATCCCGCGAATGTTCGCGCGCGATCGCGCGACGCCCTCCGTCGAAGGCCGCGCGCCTGATCGCGCGAATAACTTTTTTTTGACAAAACCACGGTTTTTGTGCTTGACATCTCGCCTTCTCGACCATAATCTACATCTGGTATGAGGGTGGCTAACTCAGGCCATTCCTAGTGAGGTTGAGTAGTCGAACTTCACCCTGCCGCGCTGGCTCAGGCCGGAACGACAGGTGCCACGAGGCGACGAGCGCCGACAGGCGGGTGAGCGTGCCAGGCGGCAGCCACACGCCGAAGTCGTGAGCGCTCCCGCAAGACAACCCACATGAAGGGGGGGATAAAAGACAATGGCGAAGAAAGCCAAGGGCGGGAAGAAGAAGGCCGGCAAGAAACGGTAAGCTGACCTCGCCCGTCAAAAAAGGGGGCGGCCGTCGCCCCCTTTTTCAATTTACGACCCATCCCAGATTCTCACCCGACCGATCACATCGCCCGCTTGCATCTGATCCACGACATCCATGCCAGCGATGACGTATCCGAAGACGGTGTACTTCCCATCGAGGTGCGGCTGCGGTGAATGCGTAATGAAGAACTGACTGCCGCTGGTGTCGGCCCAGTCGAGCGCCATCCCGACCGCACCGCGCAGGTAAGCGCGCTGGTTCAGCTCGTCGCGAATCGTGTAGCCGGGTCCGCCTTCACCGTCACCCCGCGGATCCCCGGCCTGAATGACGAAATCCGGCACCACGCGGTGCACCGTCAGTCCGTCAAAGAAACCTTTGCGCGCGAGCGTCACGAAGTTCTCGACTGTCAGCGGTGCGTCGAGTACGGCGAGCTCGACCTGGATCAAGCCGCGGTCAGTCTCGATGAACGCTTGGGTCGAGACGGGGGGATTCACGAACCGCTCGGCGCTGTAGTCGGCTGGGCTCAGCGTCGGCGGCGCCGGGCGAATTCGCGCGTCGACGTCGCTCGCGGGATCCAATTGCTTCAGCAGCATCGCTGCGCGTACTCTCACCGCCCAGTCTCGGTCCTGCAGCGCCGCGTTCAACACCGGCATGGCATCGGCGGCGCCGTACGCCGCCAGGGCGGTGAGCGCGGCCGCGCGCGCCACGTATGTCGCATCGCCGTCGTTGGACGAATAGGCCTGCGCCAGCGCCGCGGCTCCGCCTCCCGGCTTCAACTCGCCGATCGCCCTTGCCGCCGCCGCGCGCACGACCGCGTCGTCTGCCTTGAGTCGTTCCAGTAGAACACTCGCGGCTTCCGGCGCCCGCAATTTCGCCAGCGCGGCCAGCACCGACGGCACGACCCGCTGGTCCGTTTCCCGCAGCATCGTGCGCAGGCGCGGAAGCGCCAACTCCGGCGGCATCGTACCCAGCGCGGAGGCCAGGGCCATTCTGACAGTGGGCGCCGGATCGGCATCCAACCCAGACAGAATAGTGACAAATGCCTGCGGATCGAGTTGGGCAAGCGATCTGAGCACGGCGGCGCGGATGGCAGGGCTCGGATCAGCCACGAGATCGAGCAGCAGGTCGAACGTGCCGTCCCCTCCGACAGCGCCAAGCACAGACACAGCTTCGAGTCGGAGAAACGGATCCGGCTTCGCTGCTCGAATGAGCTTGGCGAGCACGGGCGCCGCGCCCGCATCACCGATCCGGCCAAGGGCTCGAATGGCCTCGACCGCAGTCGCTCGATCGCTGCTGGATACCAGCGGAAGAATCTCGGGAACGACACTGCGATCTTTCAGCGCCCCAAGACCCTTGACCGCAAATGCGCGCGTATAGGGATCCGCTTCCGCCGCGAGGGCGAGCAGGGCCCGCATGGCTCGCGGATCTTCAAGTCGCTGCAGCGCGAAGGCGACCGGCCACGATCGGATGCGGAGCTGGCCGGCACTATCGAGTACCACTGAGGCCAGCGGAAGGTACGCCTTCAATCTGGCCAGCGCAAAGAGCGCAAGCCGGAGTACAGCGGAGGGCGTCTCGCGACGGTCGTCTGTATCGATGGCGGATTCAGCGACCGCGGCCGACTCAACAATCTGCGACGCGATGCTGGCGATCGCGTCAGCCGCGGACGCATCGCCGATAAGGCCCAGGGCCTCCGCTGCGCTGCCTTTCACCAGCAATGACGGGTCGCTGAGCGCGGCCACCAGCGGATCACCCGCGCGCACGTCGCCAAGCAGACCGAGCGCAAAGGCCGCCATCTGTCGAACCTCCGGCTCGTTGTCGGCCAGCAGCGTGATGAGCGGAGGTACTCCGTCCCGCAGGCCGACGCGCCCCACCGCGAGCGCAGCACGCCGACGGATGCGCGCGTCCCCATCGGTTAGCATCTTCAGCAGATCGGGCACCGGACGCGGCGCCACCGGTGCATCGGAGACGGCCTGCGCGGAATCCGGCGGCACCACGGGGATCGATGGGTCGCGGAGAACGCGCTGATCCTCGAGCCGAAGAATCCAGGACTGCTTCTCCGCGAAGGTGAGATCGGGTGGCGCTGCTGGCAACACAGGCGTGACTTGCGGCGCCGGTGCAACGGCAGGCGCGCACGCGCACGCACTGACCGCGAGCGTCAGCGCGACGAGTGTTCGCATCACGCCGCGATGATATCATCGGGGCGATTGCACTTCCGCTACATCGCCGTCGAAGGTCCGATTGGAGTGGGCAAGACGACGCTGGCCGAGCGGCTCGGAACGCGTCTCGACGCGACCGTCGTGCTCGAGGAGATGGAGAATCCATTTCTCGCCGACTTCTATTCGGACCATCCGGGCGCCGCCCTGCAGGCCCAGCTTTTCTACCTACTCAACCGACATCGCCAGCAGACGGCGCTGCGACAGGCCGACCTCTTCACGCAAACGACGGTGTCCGACTACCTCTTCGACAAAGACAAGATCTTCGCGTATCTCAATCTCGACGATAACGAACTGTTCATCTACCAACGGCTGTACGACCTCCTCGTCCGCGACGTCCCGCCGCCTGACTTGGTCGTGTACCTCCAGGCGCCGACCGATGTGCTCCTTCGACGTCTTCGCAGTCGTCGGACGGACCCCGAGGCGGCCGCCTTCGAGCCCGATCCGGACTACCTCAAGGAGCTGAACGAGGCGTACCACCACTTTTTCTTTCACTACAACGCGACGCCCTTGCTCGTTGTCGAAACCTCGCAGTTCGACTCGGAAGCGAGCGATGAAGCGCTCGATGAGCTGGTCAAGCAGATCAGCATGATGGGCGCGGGGACCCGGTACTACGTACCGCGGACGAAGTGATAAGCTGACCGTTCATGGCCTGGTTCAAGAAGGCCCGCAAACCGATCGCCGCCAAGAAAGCGACGGAAAGCCGGGTCCCAGAGGGCCTCTGGGTCAAGTGTCCCGGCTGCGCACAGGTCATCTACAACAAGGACCTCGCGACGAATCTCAACGTCTGTCCGAAGTGCGCCCATCATTTCCGGTTGAGCGCCACCGAACGGCTGAGAATGCTCTTCGACGGCGACTGGTCCGAGCACGACCAGAGCCTCACCTCGACCGATCCGCTGAGTTTCAGCGACACCAAGCCCTATCGATCGCGGCTCAAGGCCGGCCTCTCCAGCACGGGACTCAAGGACGCCGTCATCGTCGCATCGGGCACCATGGACGGCATTCAGGTCGTCATCGCCGCGATGGAGTACGGCTTCATCGGCGGCAGCATGGGTGTCGTGGTGGGCGAGAAGATCACGCGTGGAATCGAGCGCGCTCTCGAACACCACTGGCCCATGATCATCGTCTGCTGCTCTGGCGGAGCGCGAATGATGGAAGGTGCCCTGTCACTGATGCAGATGGGCAAGATCTGCGGGGCCCTGGCGCATTTCGACCGTGCGCGGCTCCCGTACATTTCAGTCCTGACCGATCCCACGACGGGCGGAGTCACCGCCAGCTTCGCCATGCTCGGCGATCTCAACGTGGCCGAGCCCAAGGCCCTCATCGGTTTTGCCGGACCGCGCGTCATCGAACAGACCATTCGCCAGAAGCTGCCCGCGGGGTTCCAGACCTCCGAGTTCCTGCTCGAGAAAGGCATGGTCGATCTCGTCGTCGATCGACGGGAGATGAAGGCGGTGCTTGCGAACGCTCTCCGGTTCATGGGCGCTGTCGCAACTGCACCACACGCTGCGGATGTCAACCCGTCGGAGGCGGTACCGGAGCCGACTCCACAGAGCTGAGCCCCACGCGAGTTGACGGACGATCCGCTCGCCTATCTGTTTGCCCTCGATCAGTTCGGCATCAAGTTCGGCCTCGACAACATTCGGTCGATCCTGAACGCGCTCGGTCATCCGGAGCGCGCGTTTCGTTCCGTTCATGTGGCAGGAACAAACGGCAAGGGCTCGGTCACGGCCATGGTGGATGTCGCGCTCCGCGCGGCCAGACATCGCACCGCCCGCTATACATCGCCTCATCTCGTCGACCTCTCCGAACGGTTCGTCATCGATGGACAGCCAGTGAACCAGCCGGAGCTCCGCAGTGCGGTGGCAGATATCCGTGCCCTCGTCGACCGGCTGCGCGCCGATCGCAGCCTTCTCGTCCAGCCGACATTCTTCGAAGTCACCACCGCGGTGGCATTCGAGCTGTTCAAGCGAGCGAGCGCCGAGGTGGCGGTGTGCGAAGTCGGCCTCGGCGGCAGGCTCGATGCGACCAACGTCCTCGCACCGGTCGTCACGGCGATTACTTCGGTTGCACGGGATCATCAGCAGTATCTGGGACAGACGCTGCGGGACATCGCGCGTGAGAAAGCTGGCATTGTCAAGCCTGGCGTTCCGGTGGTGGTCGGGCCAATGGACGCCGAGGCTCGCGCGGAGATCGAACGAATCGCCAAGGACCGCGGCGCGCCCGTCGTTCAGGCTGTGCCGCGGATCGTCGCCTCTCACGTCAGCCAGACTGTGTCTGGGCTGCCGGTCACACGGATTCAACTGCGGACACCGGTGCGCGATTACGGAGAAATCACCCTTGGTCTCCTGGGCGAGCATCAGGCCGCGAACGCCGACGTCGCCGTACGGCTGCTCGAGACTCTCGATGAACGCGGCATCGCCGTGCCACCCGCGGCCATTGTCGAGGGCCTCACACATGTCGCGTGGCCCGGCAGGCTTGACCTGCGCCGATTGCCGGATGGTCGTGAGGTTCTCCTCGACGCCGCGCACAATCCCGACGGATCAGAGTCGTTGGCAAGATTTCTGCGCGCCAGCAGCTGGAGACGACCGCCCATCGTGTTCGCGGCCATGCGCGACAAGGACATCCCCGGCATGCTCGAACCGCTTGCCGCCGTCTGCGGCGCGTTCGTGTTGACTCGTGCCTCGGCTTCGCGGTCGGCTGATCCCGACAGACTGGGCGGATACCTTTCTCGCATCGCGCCTGCTCTTCCGTACTGTATCGAACCACGTCCAGCTGACGCGCTGTCGGCCGCGTGGCGAATCGCGCCTCGCATCGTGGCCGCGGGTTCCATCTTTCTGCTTGGAGACGTGCTGAAGGAACTCGGCGAGGCGTGATACGCTGCCTCGAGTCCGTCGTGACGACAGTCAGAAGTGTGCAGCGCGCAGGAGCCTCGAAGACACTCTTCCCGTGCGTGCTGCTGATCGCGTGTACCGCGTCGCTCGCCTCCGCGCAGCCGCCACCCAAGCCGTACGTGCTTTCGTGCGAGCACAAGGAGTTCGTGGACGAGCGTTACGTGTGTAAAGGCCAGGTGGAGTTCGTGCAGGGCGATGTGAAGCTCTACGCGGACGAGCTCGAGTATTTCGAGTCGCAGGACAAGACAATCGCGCGAGGCAACGTCGTTTTTTCGCAGGGTCGCAACCAGATTGCAGCTGACCGTGCGGACTTCAACACCAAGACCAGACGTGGCGTCTTCTACGCGGCCACCGGCATCACCAACGTCAAACCGCCTCGCCCGGCCGCGCCGGCGCCAGGCATGTTCGTCGCACCCCAGATGGCCGGCCAGGAAACGGATGTCTACTTCTTCGGTGAAACGGTCGAAAAGATCGGGCCGAAGAAATACAGGATCACCAACGGCGGATTCACCACATGTGTGCAGCCGACGCCCCGTTGGGATTTGCACGCCGGCAGCATCACCCTCAACGTGGACGACTACGCGCTACTCTGGAACAGCGTGTTCGACGTCAAGGGCGTGCCGGTGTTATACCTGCCTGTCATGTACTACCCGACGAAGAAGGAGAATCGATCGACCGGCTTTCTGCTGCCAACCTGGGGCACGTCCTCGTTGAACGGCCAGTCGATCGGCAATCAGTTCTTCTGGGCCATCAGTCGCAGCCAGGACGCATCATTCATGCACGACTGGTACTCGAGGCTCGGGCAGGGAGGCGGCGCGGAGTATCGCTACAACGTCGGCACCGGGGTGGGCAATGTCACGTCGTACTTCCTGGACCGCCAAGAGACGACAAACGCCGACGGTTCCACGTCTCCGGCGGAACAAAGCTTCAAGGTCGTCGGCTCCGCCTACCAGACCCTCCCACATCTTTTTCGCGCCCGCGCCGACGTGAACTACTTTTCGAGCGTCAGCACGCATCAGACCTTCATGACGAACATCGCGGATTTCTCACAAAGCCGCCGCTCGTACGGCGGCAATGTGGCTGGCTCATGGGGGCGCTACTCGATGAACGGCACCTTCCAGCGCTCGGAGTGGTTCAGCAGCCTGACGAGCTCTGGCGTGACCGGCAGCACACCACAATTGGCCATGTCACAGACGGAGAGGCCACTATTCGCCGGGGCCTCGCCGGCTTACTTCTCGTTTGGCAGCGAGGTCGCGCACCTCGATCGCCAGACCAAGCTCGACGACGTGGTGACGGACGATCGTTCGCTCGGCCGCATCGACGTTTCACCGAGGCTGCGCTATCCACTGAAACGCTGGCAGTGGCTGACTGTCAACTCGTCGCTCGCCTGGCGGGATACGTTCTACACGCGGAGCCAGGATCCCGTCAGCGGAACCGTACTCGAGGACAACCTCAATCGTCAGTTCTTCACGTTCCAGGCCGACCTCTCGGGCCCCGTCATGAACCGCGTGTGGGACACACCCGACAATGGATACGCTGAAAAATTCAAGCACACCATCGAGCCTTTCCTCGGCTTCCAGCGGATCGACGTCGATCGACAATTTCGATCGCGTCGTGGCTGGCGTCGATGCAGGAATCGTCGGCGGCGTGACGAGCTATTCGTACGGCGTGAACAACCGTCTGTACGCCAAACGTCGGATCGGACAGGTCAGCCAGGCCCAGCAGATCCTGAGCGTCGCGATCCTTCAGACCTACTACACCGACTCGAGAGCGGCGCAGTTCGATCCCAACTTCGGCACGAGTAGCTTCACTGGAGCGCAGGCGAGCAAGTTTTCGCCAGTCAAGAGTCGACGTCAACGCGTACCCGGCGGCCGGCTTCAACGCAACCCTGAGGGCGGAGATCGACGGGAGGTATCGCGAGTTCAGAACGCTTTCCGTGGGCGCCAGACGTATCTGGTCGGGTGTAGCGACGGACTTATCATGGAACCAGCGATTCTTCATCGCCGAGTTGGACGGCTTCAACGATCCGAACTCCGTCAGCCGTTCACTGAACGCCGCGGCGAACGCTCACACCCGGGACAATCGGTATGGCGCTGCATATAACTTCACCTACGACGCCGTCCAATCGACGATCCTTCAGCAGAGCATTCAGGGCTACTACAATGCGCAGTGCTGCGGCTTCAGCTTTCAGTACTCTCGAGCCAACTATCCCAACAACGTGGTGACCCCCAGTAACAACAAGTTCCTCTTCTCCTTCACGCTCGCCGGCCTCGGCAGCTTCTCGCCGTTCGACGGCGGGCTGAGCGGCGTCCCGCATTAGACTCACCCACTTCATGTCCGACTCCGTTCTCCTCACCGGCGCGGCAGGTTTCGCCGGCAGTCACCTGTTGGATCTGCTCGCGCGCGACGGGGTCCGGGTGGTCGCCTGGCATCGTCCAGCGGGGACACCGCCAAGGAACGTGGCGGGGGTCTCGTGGCAGGCCATCGATCTGCTGGACCGAGCGGCCGTTCGCCTCGCGCTCGCGTCGCTGCGTCCCGCCGCGGTGTACCACTGTGCGGGTGCCGCTCATGTCGGACGCTCCTGGGACAGTACGGAGCCGACATTCGCCATAAACGTCCGCGGCACGCACCATCTGATTGAGGGACTGCGCGACGCCGGGATCAACGCACGTGTACTGATCCCGAGTTCGGCGATGGTGTACGCCGCAGCGGAGACGCCGCTTCGCGAAGGTCACGCGCTGCTGCCCACGAGTCCGTACGCGCTGAGCAAACTGGCGCAGGAAATGGTTGGCGGCGAGAATCCTGGTGGGCCCGATGCCATCATTGCGCGGGCATTCAATCATTTCGGTCCGCGCCAGGACCCGTGGTTCGTCGCGTCAAGCTTTGCACGGCGCATCGCCGACATTGAGGCCGGTCGCTGGGAGGCCGAGATGGCCGTGGGAAATCTCGATGCGCGCCGCGATCTCACCGACGTCCGCGACACGGTCCGCGCGTACCGTCTGCTGGCGGACCGCGGAATTCCTGGGCGCGCATATAACGTGTGCTCCGGTCGCGCCATTTCGATTCGTGAGCTGCTGGACATGCTGCTCGCACGCGCGCGGGTCAGCATCACCATTAGAAAAGACCCGGCACGCTATCGCCCCAACGATCACCCACTGCTCGTCGGTGATCCCACACGCATTCGGGAAGAGTTGGGATGGACCGCGGAGATCCCCCTCGAGAAGACTGTGGACGACCTTCTGGCCTACTGGCGGGCGGTTTCGAATCCTTCTTGACATGCGGGGGCGGCAGGAGGATCGTTGTGGAGCGAAGAAAAAGCGTATGCCAGCCGGTCCGACCGCCCATCCCCTTCTCTTCGAGCTCGGCGCCCACGCACCCACGACGCGACGAGTAGCCGACCTGATCAGAGATGGCGGGACCGCAGCGCTCTCGGGAGCCGAACGGCGCGCCGATGAGGCGCGTTATCAGGAAGTCATGTGTCGCTCAGCGTTGAACCGGGTGGAGGGCATGCCATTCCGCTGGACCCTGAATGCCTACCGGGGCTGTACCCACGGATGCCACTACTGTTTTGCCCGCCGCTATCACACGCAGTTCGCAATGGATGCTGACGACGACTTCGCATCGGTGATTCTGGTGAAGCGTAATTTCGTCGACGTACTGCGAAGGGAACTGGACCGCCCGTCGTGGACGCGCGACCAGGTTGCGATGGGCACCGCGACGGATCCATATCAACCGATCGAAGGCCAGTACAAGCTGACGCGAGGGTCGATCGAGGCTCTGGCCCGGGCTCGCACTCCTGCGGGGATTGTGACGAAAGGCCCGATGGTCGTTCGGGACCGTGATGTCCTGAGCGAGCTCACACGGTCAGCCCGGTGCACCGTGTACATGAGCGTCCCGACGGTCGATGAGGATGCGTGGCGGCATCTGGAGCCCGGAACGGCCCACCCTCTACAGCGACTGCGGGCGGTCCGCGAACTGACTGATGCAGGTATCAACGCCGGAGTGCTGATGGCGCCGATCGTGCCCGGGTTCTCGTCCTCGAGGACGAAGGTGGAACGGACGATCAAAGCCATCGCCGATCACGGGGCGCGGTTCGTGGGCTACACGGTCATGTACCTGGAGGATGGCACTCGCGATCACTTCATGAAATTCATCGAACGGGAGTTCCCGGCGATGCGCCCCAGATTCGAGCGGTTGTACAAGAGGAAGTACGCATCTGAGGCGTACTGCAAGGATGTGAAAGCCATGGTCCGTGTGCTGCAAGAGCGCTATCTACTCACCAGGCCAGACGCGCACACCACCAAGGCGAGCGGCGTCCGCGCTCAAGAGGCAGCGCAGGTCGGCTTCGCGTGGTGAGGCCGCGAGGAACCGCCGAACTCCCGGCGTTCCAGATGGAGAACCATGTCTGCGAGCGCGGCATGCCCCGCGTTTGATGTCGTCACGCGACATCGCCGTACACCAGGGCGGCGTCGGCCGACCGCAACCTGGCAGCCACGGGTTCGACGCTGAGCACGCCCCCGCTGGCTCGGACCTCGAAGTGCGATCCCTCGTGCCATCGTTCGCTCATGGGCAGTTTGACCCGCTCGTCGATGAGACGCTTCAAGAACCGCGCCCCGAAGGTAAGGCTGTATCCCTGCGTCACGATTAGTTCGAGCGCCTCGTCGGTAACCCGCATCGACTTACCGACCTTTTCCAGGGCCCGCTGCACATCAGCCAGGTAATGCTTCGCGATCTCCCGCACCTCGCCTGCCAGCAACGGCGCGAAGAGGACGACTTCATCGATCCGGTTCCTGAACTCCGGCGAGAATCGGCGTTCGACCTCGCGCAGGATTTCACTCTGCACCTGCTCCACGCCGACGCTGCGCGACAGAAATCCGAGAGGACTCGTGAGCTTCCGGAAACTCTCCGAGCCGAGGTTCGAGGTCATGATCACAATGGCGTCGCTGAGATAGACGCGCTTGCCGCGGCCATCGGTAAGCCAGCCTTCGTCGAACGCCTGCAGGAACAAATTGAGGAGACTCGGAGCCGCTTTCTCGACTTCGTCGAGCAGGACAACCGTGTGCGGATTGTCTCGCAGCTGGTTCGTGAGGATCCCGCCCCGCTCGCTGCCCACGACGCCGCGCGGCATGCCGATGAGCTTGTCGACAGCGACCGAGCCTTCCTGATACTCGGACATATCCACGCGGATCATCTTCTTCTCGTCGCCGAAAAGAAAATCCGCCACCGCCTTCGCGAGCTCCGTCTTGCCCACGCCCGTTGGCCCAAGGAACAGCAGCACGCCATCTGGCCGGTCGAAACCGTCCTTCAACGGACCCTTGTTGAGCACGAGGCGCCTGGCAACGGCGCGGACCGCATGCTCCTGGCCGACGACGCGGCGCTGCAGCGACACGTCGATGTCTCTGAACCGATCCGTGACGTCACGAAACACCATGTCCTCAGGAATCTCCGCCGCGTGCGAGACGACCGCCAACGATGTCCTCCTTCCTCACTTCCCAGCGGCGTTCAATCTCCGCCCGCACGGCTGCCGTATCGAGCCACCCGATCACTTTGTCTGGCAGGTGCAGGTGGCGCATATAGCGCGGTGCCAAGTCGAGCGCTGTCTCGATCGTTTCGTCGAGCAGCCTCACCGAATAGTTGTGCTCCAGGCGGGGCCGGATGTGGTGAAGGATCTCGCGAGTTTCATCGATGGACGGTTCGCGGACCATGACCGCGCGGAAACGCCGAGCGAGCGCTTCGTCTTCCTGAATCTGCTCCTTGTACTCGCTGAGCGTGGTCGCCGCAATCATGCGGACCTCGCCGCGCCCAAGCACCGACTTGAACACATTTGCCGCGTCTGCAGGAGCGCCGATCGCCGACCCGGCACCGACCATCGTGTGCGCCTCATCGATGAACAGGATCAGGTTCGGCCGTTCCTTTACCTCGCGAATGACGTTTTGAATCCGATCCTCGAACATGCCCCGCAGCATCGTTCCCGCAACCATGCTGTTCATCTGGAGGTTCACGATCTGGCAGTCGCGCAGGCGCATAGGAATCGTGTCGGGCTCGAGCTCGATGCGCCTCGCCAATCCTTCGACAATCGCGGTCTTCCCGACACCCGGCTCTCCGATGAGCATGACCGAATTGGCGCGATCGCGGTGACAGAGGACTTCGAGCACCTGCTGTACTTCCTTCTCGCGTCCGAAGACCGGCGGCAGCTTGTCCAGTCGCGCCAGAAGATTCATGTTCGTCGCGAAGTGCGCCAGGAACGGCGGCAGCTCGAACTGCTTCTTCAAGCGCTCTTCTCGCTGCTCCATTTCTCTCGCGCGCGCATTCATCCTCGAAATCACCGCGTCGGGCTCGACGCCGTGGCGGCGAAGGATCGAGACGGCAACGCCCTGGGTTTCCTCGAGCACCGCCGTGAACAGATCGGCCGTGTCGATGCTCGGGTGCCCGGCGCGGCTTGCGTGGTGCAGTGCCAGCTTGCACGCGATCTTGGTTGCTGGAGACACGACGAGCATCTGCGCAGGATCCGCCGGCACGGCCTGCAGGTGCGCTTCGACGGCCCGGAGAATCGTCTGTGGGCTCAGCGAGACATCCTGCATCGCCCGTCTGAACGTATCCCACTCAATCTGAGCGAATGCGAGAAACACGTGTTCATTGGTCAGCACCGCGTGCTGACGGCGGCGCGCTTCCTCGAAGGCGCGATCGAGAATGCGTCCTGTGGCAGGTGCGATTCTTTCCGTTGGGATGTCGAGATCTTCTACGTGCACCGGACCCCTCCACTTCTAGGGAACCACGCAGCAATTGACGCGCCAAGCCTGTCGCGTCCTTCAGTCAGCGCGCCCGCAGGCCACGTCCTGGTACTTAGGAATCCCGGGGCGGGCTTCGGGACTCAACACCCGTCCGGGCAGGTCCGCGGGGGTTACGATCGCGCCGGATTGAGGAGAGCCTGAATGCGCTGTTCCGTCGGAGGATGCGTGCTGAAGAGCGAGATCAGCCCTCCGGCCGAGAACGGCTTGATGATGAACATGTGCGCCGTCGCCGGGTTCGCATCGAGCGGCACGACCTTCGACGCGGCTTCGAGCTTCCGGAGCGCGTTGACGAGCCCGTTCGGTGTCCCGGCGATTGCGGCGCCTCCGGCGTCGGCGTCGAATTCGCGCGAACGGGAGATCGCCATCTGGATGAGCATCGCCGCGATCGGCGCCAGGATCATCGTGCCGAGCAGCGCCACGGGGTTCACCCCACCGCGGTCGTCGCGATTTCCACCACCGAAGAACATCGCGAAGCGCGCCGTCATCATGATCGCCGCCGCCATCGTCGCGGCGATCGAGCTGATCAGGATGTCGCGGTGCTTGACGTGCGCCAGTTCGTGCGCGATCACGCCCTCGAGCTCGTCCTCGTTCAGCAGGTGCAGGATACCCTCGGTCGCCGCGACGGCCGCGTGCTGCGGGATTGCGCCCGGTCGCGAACGCGTTCGGCGGATGGGTCGGGGATGACGTAGACGCGCGGCATCGGGAGACCGGCGCGCGCGGCAAGACGCGTCACCAGGCGATGGAGTCGGTGGTCGGGACCAACCTCCTTGGCCCGGTACATCGCGAGGACGATCTTGTCCGAGAACCAGTACGACGCGAAGTTGGAGACGACCGCGAACATGAACCCGAGCATGAGGCCCTGCGCGCCGCCGAGAGCTTCGCCAAGAAGAAGAAAGAGCGCGCTGAGCGCGCCAAGCAGCAGAGCGGTCTTGACTGTATTGGCCATGTATGTATTTTAGCCTCAACGGTACAGACGCAGATTCCTCGCGTTGGTTTCATCCGTCACCGGTAAGGGGAGCCGCTATAATTGGCCGATGACAGGAGCGGCCTTGCTGCTGGTCCTCGGGCTGGCGCACCAGTCGCCCGTCCCTCGGCCCCTTCCCCAACCGGGCGCCGGACAACCAGCCGAAACCGTCCCAGCAGGCGCCACCGCCGACCGTGCAGGCGCCCCAGACAGCGCCGCCCGCCGTACCGCCCACCGTGGCTCTGCCCGCGCCTCCAAACACCATGCGCCGACGCCAGCGATGCTCGGCGTGCCAGTCTATCCGGGCGCGCAGTTCCTCACCTCGTACGACGCCGGCCGCGGCCAGCGGTTCTACATCTTCGGATCGACCGCGTCTTTCGTCGACCTGGTCACCTACTACCGGACCGCGTTGAAGCAGCGGGGCGAACTCGTCTTCGACGCACCGGCGACGCACGAGTTCGATGTGGGACGGTTCCGCGAGGAGACGATGGCGTTTCCGCCGGGCGTGACGATCAAGGACTACCAGTCGGAGATTTCGACAGGGTATCCGAACCCGAAGACCGGGCGGTCAGCCCGCGCGATTCCCGACCATCATTCAGATCGTGCCAGCGTCGAGCGGCGAGCGGTGATTCACTGGCGCTGAATCCGTGCCTTGGCGCTGCCGGACGCTTCACGCTGCGCCTGAATTCCAGCGCTTTTTCCTCCATGCCTGCTACGAGCGGCTGCGCTCCTCAGCGACGCCCTTGCTCTTCGCGTAGTCGCGCACCTGCTGCGTCAGCTCCATGCTGCAGAACTTCGGGCCGCACATCGAGCAGAAGTGCGCGACCTTCGCGCCGTCGGCCGGCAGCGTCTCGTCGTGGTACGCGCGCGCGGTCACCGGATCGAGCGCCAGGTTGAACTGATCCTCCCAGCGGAACTCGAACCGCGCCTTCGACAGCGCATCGTCCCACTCGCGCGCGCGCGGATGGCCCTTCGCGAGGTCGGCGGCGTGCGCCGCGATCTTGTAGGCGATGACGCCCGCCTTCACGTCGTCGCGATTCGGCAGGCCGAGGTGCTCCTTCGGCGTGACGTAGCAGAGCATCGCCGTGCCGTACCAGCCGATCATCGCGGCGCCGATCGCCGACGTGATGTGGTCGTAGCCGGGCGCGATGTCGGTCGTGAGCGGGCCGAGCGTGTAGAACGGCGCCTCGTCGCACCACTCGAGCTGCTTCTCCATGTTCTCCTTGATGAGATGCATGGGGACGTGGCCGGGGCCCTCGTTCATCACCTGGACGTCGTACTCCCAGGCGATCTTCGTCAGCTCGCCCTGCGTCTTCAGCTCGGCGAACTGCGCCTCGTCGTTCGCGTCGGCAATCGAGCCCGGACGCAGGCCGTCGCCGAGCGAGAACGAGACGTCGTAGGCGCGCATGATCTCGCAGATCTCGCGGAAGTGCGTGTAGGTGAAGTTCTCCTGGTGATGCGCCAGGCACCACTTCGCCATGATCGATCCGCCGCGCGAGACGATGCCGGTGACGCGCCGCGCGGTCATCGGGACGTAGCGCAGCAGCACGCCGGCGTGGACGGTGAAGTAGTCGACGCCCTGCTCGCACTGCTCGATGAGCGTGTCGCGGTAGATCTCCCAGGTGAGGTCTTCGGGGCGGCCGCCGACCTTCTCGAGCGCCTGGTAGATCGGCACCGTGCCGATCGGCACGGCGGAGTTGCGGATGATCCACTCGCGCGTCTCGTGGATGTTCTTCCCCGTCGACAGATCCATCACCGTGTCGGCGCCCCACAGCGTCGCCCACCGCAGCTTCTCGACTTCCTCCTCGATCGACGAGGACACCGCCGAGTTGCCGATGTTGGCGTTGATCTTCACGAGGAAGTTGCGGCCGATGATCATCGGCTCGAGCTCGAGGTGGTTGATGTTCGCCGGGAATGATCGCGCGGCCGCGCGCGACCTCGTCGCGCACGAACTCGGCCGGCAGCCCCTCGCGGATCGCGACGAACTCCATCTCCGGGCGTGATCTCGCCCTTGCGCGCGTAGTGGAGCTGCGTGCGACGGCATCCGCCCCGCTCGCCGTCTCGGCGCGCTCACCCACGGCTCGCGCAGCTTCGGCAGCCCGGCCTTCACGTCGCGGTCCTGCGGGCCGCTGGTGTCGTAGACGCGCAGCGGCGGCTCGCCGCCTGAGAGCGCGATCTCGCGCATCGGGACGCGCACGCCCTGCGGGCCCGTCGACATGAACCTTGTGTGAGTTTGGGAACGCTGTGGTAAAGTCTGACATCTCCGCACTCCCTCCGCCGGTTTCAACCGGATCCACTTCGCCAATGGCTTCGGCGGACCCGCCATAGCGCGTCGCGCGACGGCGGGTCAGGTTCCAAGGGTCTGATCTCAATCCCGGATTCGAGGATACCCCTGGCGGTCGAGAACGACTATATCGCGAATTGAGGATAGAGCAATTTGAGGGTTGTGAGAATTCATGGATTGCTGCAGGCGTGGGCCTGTTGCCGGCGCCAGCCCGGCGGCGTTGCCCGCGGCCATCACTGACTTCTCGGAGATCTCCGGACGCCCCCGGGCGAATCACCCGGAGCGCGTATCTCATCCAGGAAGTCCTAGCGAGGCTCCGCCTGAGACCGTCGAGGCTCCGCCCCGCTAGACGAACATTTATTACAGCCCCGCTGCGCGGGGTCGTCTTGACCGGAAAACTTGACTCATGCGGTGCAAGTTTCAGAGGTCAAGACTCTAGGTCTACGCTTCCAATCGCCGAGACTCTCCAACCCGGCTTGACGCCGCTCCTGTCGAGAGGCGACGCGGGTTGTGAATCCTGGCATCCCCCTTTGGCTCGCCGACCGGAAATCTGACTCGCGTCTTTCCGTCGCGCACGCGCTACCGGGTCGCGCCCAAGAGCTCGCGTCGCTTCGCCGACGGAAAGCGCTCGATGGCATACCGCACCGTCGTCCTCGGAATCTTCGGACCGTTCGCGCGAAGATAGCGCTCGAGCCGGCCGGCATCAGCCTTGCCGGCTTCGCGTAGCAACCAGCCGACCGCCTTCTGAATGAGGTCGGCCGGATCCGGATGGAGGACGCCGCGCGATGTCGTACGCGGCATCGAGCGCGACGCCCTTCCTGGCCAGCGGAATTAGGCTCACGGCCGATGCACGTCTCACCCACATGCTGCCGTGACGGGACCAACGCGCCACCTGCGGAACGAGGCGACGGATACGCGACCAGCAGTGGTCCGATGAGCGCGCCGCAGATACTGTCGGTGGTCGCCCAGTTGGCCGAGTGTCCCCGCGCGAGCCAGCGTTTCCACGCGGGCAGCAACATTGGCGTGAACTGGCTCCGGTAACGACGCCACGACTTCGATACCGACACCCTTCGCCTCAAGGTACCGATCGCGCATCAAGACGTCCGCGAACCGCACGGCATCGTCAACGGTCCATTCCGGATGGTCACGGACGACGGCCTTCGCCATGGCGCGGACGCGGTCAGTCCCAACGTTATGGAATCCGAGGTCGGTTGCGCCGCGGAAGTACCGGCTGGCGTCGAAGGCACCCGCCGGACGCGCGAGCCGCGCCAGATCGCGCTGGGCCACACGCGCGGCCGCGTACGGTGAGGTGCCGGACGCCCGTCTGCCTACGACTGTCACAACTTCCTCAGGATGAAGCACTTCAGGTAATAGGTCTCCGGCACGCCAAGCAGCACCGGATGATCGCGGCCCTGCATCCGCTTCTCGACGACTGTCACCTGCACCTGCGCGTCAACGGCCGCGTCGTACACGATCTCGGCAAACGCCGCCTCGCCGATGTTGTACGAACAGCTGCACGTCACGAGGATGCCTCCAGGCTTGAGCAGCTTGAGCGCGCGGAGGTTGATTTCCTTGTAGCCGGCGGTGGCCTTCGCGACAGCGCTCTTGCTCTTGGCGAACGCGGGCGGATCGAGCACGATGGTGTCGAAACGCTCGCCAAGCCGCTCGAGACCGCGCAGCTCGTCGAACACGTTCCCCACGCGCGCGTCGATCGACACGCCGTTCCGGTCGGCATTTGCCCGGAGCCGTCGCCACGGCGTCCTCCGAGATGTCGAAGGCGATGACCTCATCACACCGCCGTGCCAGACGTCAACGCGAACCCGCCGTTGTAGCTGAAGCAGTCGAGCAGGCGGCCGTGCGCGTACAGCGCCGCGGCGCTCGCGGTTCTCGCGCTGATCCAGAAACAGTCCGGTCTTCTGGCCACGGCGGAGATCGACGTCATACGTCGATTCCGTTCTCGAGGACCAGAACGCGTTCCGGAACATCTCCCGCAAGCACCTCGACTTTCTGCTCCAGCCCTTCGAGCAGCTCGGGTCCGGGGGTCGTTGCGCGCGAGGATGCCTTTGCGGACTCAAGAGCTCGACCAGCGTCGAGACGATCAGCGACAGGAGGCGGTCGGTTCCCTGCGAGAGCGTCTGCACGAACCAGATAGTCACCGTAGCGATCGACGATGAGCGGACGGCAGCAAGTCGGCCTCGCCGTGAACGAGTCGATATGCCGAGCGCGTCGATCGCCAGCGCCCGCGAAATGCCAGCGCCCGCTCGATCCGTCGCCGCACGAGCGCATCGTCGACCGGGCTCATCGCCGTGCGTGAGCATGCGAAGCGCGTATCTGCGACCGATCGCTGAAGAACGCGTAGCCGAGTGTCCGGCCGCGCGGATCGCTCACGCGCACGCGGTCGCCGGCAGCCGCGTGCGCCTGGACGACGTCGCTGCGGTAGACCCATGGATGGCCGCTTCGGATTCGATCCGCTCGCATGCGATGACGATGGTGACCGTGGGGATCAAGAACACAAGGCTATCATAGTACAATCTCTTCCTCGTGCGCATCGCGATCGGGTCCGATCACGCGGGCTTTCTCCTGAAGGAACATCTGAAGGACACGCTGAAGCAGCTCGGCCACAGCGTCGACGATCACGGGACGAACAGCGAAGCATCCGTCGACTATCCACCGATCTGTCTCGCCGTCGCTCGCGCCGTGGCGGAGGGCCGGGCCGATCGCGGCATCGTGCTCGGCGGCAGCGGGCAGGGCGAGCAGATCGCGGCCAACAAGGTGCGCGGGCATCCGCGCGGCGCTCTGCAACGATCTGTACACGGCGCGCCTGTCGCGCGAGCACAACGACGCAAATGTGCTCTCGATGGGTGGACGCATCGTGGCGTTCGGACTCGCGGACGAGATCGTCGCGCTCTGGCTCACGACGGCCTTCGAAGGCGGCCGCCACCAGCGGCGCCTCGATCAGATTGCCGCGGCAGAGAGGCGCCCATAAGCGAACCGCGATCGGCAGATTCGAGGACACCAGATGGCAACCGACACAACCACCCTTCGCCATGTGGCGCACGCTGGCGGAGACCGACCCGGAGATCGCGCAGGCGCATCCGCCACGAGCTCCAGCGCCAGAACAACGGCCTCGAGCTCATCGCCTCGGAGAATTTCGTCAGCCGCGGCGTCCTCGAGGCGGCCGGCTCGGTGCTGACGAACAAGTACGCCGAGGGCTATCCGGGCAAGCGCTACTACGGCGGCTGCGAGTTCGTCGACGTCGCGGAGCGCGCCGCCATCGCGCGCGCCAAGGCGCTCTTCGGCGCCGACCACGCCAACGTGCAGCCGCACTCCGGCGCGCAGGCGAACATGGCGGTCTACATGACGCTGCTCAAGCCGGGCGACACGGTCCTCGGCATGAACCTGGCGCACGGCGGTCACCTGACGCACGGTCATCCGCTCAATTTCTCGGGACAGCTGTACACGATCGTGCCGTACGGCGTTCGCAAGGACGACGAGCGCATCGACTACGACGAGCTCGGACGCCTGGCCGACGAGCACCGCCCGAAGATGATCATCGTCGGCGCGAGCGCGTATCCGCGCGTCATCGATTTCGCGCGCATCCGCGCGATCGCCGATCGCGTCGGGCGCCGCGCTGTTCACCGACATGGCGCACATCGCCGGGCTGGTCGCGGCGGGCATCCATCCGAGTCCGGTGCCGCACTCCGACTTCGTCACGACCACGACGCACAAGACGCTGCGCGGCCCGCGCGGCGGCATGGTGCTGTGCCGCGAGCAGTACGCGAAGGACCTCGATCGCAGCGTGTTCCCCGGCGTGCAGGGCGGACCGCTGATGCACATCATCGCGGCCAAGGCCGTGTGCTTCAAGGAAGCGGCCGAGCCGGCGTTCGCGACATATCAGCGCCAGATCGTCGCCAACGCGAGCAGGCTCGCGGGCGCGCTGTCCGGCGGCCGGGTTCCGGCTCGTCAGCGGCGGCACCGACAACCACCTGATGCTCGTCGACGTCTTCTCGAAGGGCATCACCGGCAAGGTGGCCGAGGCGGCGCTCGGCAAGGCCGGCATCACCGTCAACAAGAACGCCATTCCCTTCGATCAGAACCCGCCGATGGTGGCCAGCGGCATCCGCGTCGGCACGCCGGCGGTCACCACGCGCGGCATGCGCGAGCCGGAAATGGATCTCATCGGCGATCTGATCGCGCGGGCGCTCAGGACGCCGGACGATGAAGGCGCGCTCGGCATGGTCCGCGCGGAAGTCGAGAGGCTGTGCCGGAAGTTCCCTCTGTACCCGGACGCCGAGGACTGATCGGGCCCCCGGCGACGTCTCCCGCAGGCCAGACAGGCCCTGGGAATCCCGAGAGCTCTGTCGGCAATGTCCCGCTCGCCACGCGGGTTGCTGCCGTCTTCGCTCCCGGCGGCCCGCTCGCCACCGCGTTCCCCGACTTCGAGCCCCGGTCAGGACAGGCCGGGATGGCCGACAGCCGTGGCGCGGACTTTCGAGGACGGCGGCGTTGCTGCTCGCGGAGGCCGGGACCGGCACCGGCAAGACGCTCGCGTACCTCATTCCCGCGATCCTCAGCCGCCAGCGCGTGCTCATCTCCACCGGCACGAAGAACCTGCAGGAGCAGATCTTCTTCAAGGACATCCCAGCTCTCCGCGATGCGCTCGGCGTCTCCGTTCACGCGCGACCTACATGAAGGGACGCGCGAACTATCTCTGCCTCCATCGGCTCGACCAGCATCGCCGAGGGCGCCGGCCCAGCGGCCCACGAGCGTGTTCCTCCCGATCATTCGCGAATGGGCGGGCCGCACCGAGACGGGCGATCGCGCCGAGCTCGAGGATCTGCCCGAGGATATCTGCCGCTCTGGAGCGACGTCTCGGCGACCGCCGACACGTGCCTCGGCACCGAATGTCCGCGCTACGACGACTGCTTCGTCACGCGGATGCGCCAGCGGGCCGCCGAGTCCGACATCGTCATCGTGAATCACCATCTGCTGTGCGCCGACGCTGCGGTCCGCCAGAGCAACTACGGCGAGGTGATTCCGACGTGTCACATCGCGGTCGTCGACGAAGCCCATCAGCTCGAGGACGTCGCGACGCAGTACTTCGGCTTCTCGGTCAGCAACTACCGACTCGAGGACCTGGCGCGCGACATCGAACGCTTCGTCGCGTCTGGCGCTGTCGAGAGTCAGGCCGATCGCGACGCCGTCGCCAAGGCGCTGGAGCGGCTGCGCGATCGCTCCGGCGGATTCTTCACTGCGCTCGCCGTTGCACACCGGACCGGCGACCGTGCGCGAAGTGAGGAGCGTGTCCGCGCCACCGCGAACTCGCTTGACGAGGTGAGCGAGCCGGCCGTCTATCTCACCGGCGCACTCGACCTGGTCGAGTCGACATTGTTGTTGCTCCCGAGACGCGACGGCCCCGGCGCGGGAGACGCGGGGGCTGGGGACGAGGACTCGAATCGAAGAAACCCGCATGCTCGCGCGCCGGGCGGACGAGATACGGACCGAAGTGCGCTTTCTCATCAGGGCCGCCGACCCGACGTACGTCTACTTCGTGGAGTTTCGTGGAAAGGGTGTGTTTCTACGGGCGTCGCCGATCGATGTGTCGGGCATCGTTCGCGAGCTGCTGCTCGACAAGATGCGCGCAACGGTGCTGACCTCCGCGACACTCACCGTTGACGGCCGCTTCGACTACATCCGCGGCCGCCTTGGCATTGCCGACGCCGAAGAGGTGCGGCTGCCGTCAGAGTTCGATTTCGCGAAGCAGGCGCATTCTGTATCTGCCTCCTCGAATGCCCGACCCGCGATCGCCCGAGTTCGCGATGGCGGCCGGCCACCAGGTGATCGAGATTCTCAAGCGATCGCGCGGCCGGGCGTTCGTCCTGTTCACGAGCTACGCCAGCCTGAGAGCGGTGCAGGCCGTCGCTGAAATGGCTATCGACTATCCGATTCTGGTTCAGGGCACAGCTCCGCGGACTCAGCTGCTGCGGCAGTTTCGCGAAACGCCGCATGCCGTGCTGTTCGCCACTTCCAGCTTCTGGCAGGGGGTGGACGTCGTCGGCGACGCCTTGAGCTGCGTCATTATCGACAAACTGCCGTTCGCATCGCCCGGAGAGCCTGTCACCTCGGCGCGGATCGACGCGATTCGGGCGCGCGATGGGGAGCCTTTTGGCGAGTACCAGGTGCCGCTCGCCATACTGGCTCTCCAGCAGGGGTTGGGTCGCCTGATACGGCACAGGCAGGATCGCGGTGTTCTGGCGATTCTGGATCCTCGGCTCCGGACAAAAGGGTACGGCCAGCGATTCATCGCGTCCCTGCCCCCGGCGCCCGTGGTGCACGATCTGAACGCCATCGAAGGGTTCTTCTCGCGCGAGTTCGGAGGGTTCTCTTCGATCGTGTAATATGTTAAAGATCTATTATTTGATCTGATTTTCTGGCAGGAGGATCTTATGGTCGGCCGTTTGAATCGCCGGCAGAACTGGCTCATCGTTCTTGCGCTACTCGCCGCGTGGACCATTCCGCACGCTGTCGCCGCACAGGGCGCCAACGGCATGGCGCAAGGCGTCGTGAAGGACGATAAGGGCAATCCGGTTGAAGGGGCGACGGTCACGTTTCTGTCGACTCAGTCCGGCCGGAAGATCGAGACGAAGACCAACAAGAAGGGTGAGTACTTCCAGATTGGTCTCGCCCCTGGCAACTACACGATCACGGCTACCACGGCAACCCTCGCCTCGCTTCCGCTCCAGTCGAGGATCAACGCCAGCAAGACGCTGACGACCGACCTCGTGGTGGCCGACAAGAAGGCCGTGGAAGCAGCAGCCGCCGCCGCATCTGCGGCCCCCGGATCGGCCGAGGCCAAGGCGAATACAGCGAGAGCCGCATTCACGACGGCCTTTGACGCCGGCGTCGCGGCGTCCAACGCAAACCGCCCCGATGAAGCAGTGGAAAAATTCACCCAGGCCGCCGAATTGAACGCCGCATGCCAGGACTGCTACAACAACATCGGCTACGTCTACTTCCAGAAGAAGGACTACCCGAAGGCTGAGGCGGCGTATCTAAAAGCCAACGAGATCAAGCCCAATCAGGCGGCGTATAGCGGGCTGGCGTCCGTCTACACGGCACAGAAGAAGCTCGATCAGGCACAGGCGGCGATGTCGAAGGCCACCGAACTGAGCGCCGCCAGCGGCGGAGGCGGGGACGCCGACGCGCTCTTCAACCAGGGCGTCACGCTCTGGAACTCGGGGAAGATCGAAGAGGCCAAGAAGCAGTTCCAGGCGGCTGTGAACGCCAACCCGAATCACGCGGAGGCGCACTATCAACTTGGCATGGCGCTGGTGAACGAGGGGAACATGGCCGGGGCCGCCTCGGAGTGGAACACCTATCTCAAGCTCGCGCCATCGGGCTCGCATGCCGCCGAAGTGAAAGCGATGCTTCCCTCCCTGAAATAGCCGCGAGGTGTCCGACCCCGCCGCGCTTCGCGCCCGGCTGGACCGTGTTCGCAATCGGATCGCGAATGCGGCCGAGCCGGGCCAAGCGCGATCCCGCATCCGTTCGACTCATCGCGGTTTCGAAGACCTTCAGCATCGACGATATCCGAGCGGCCGCAGCCGCCGGTCAACTGGACTTCGGAGAAAACAAGGTTCAGGAGGCCCAGCGTAAGTTGGCGAGCACGGCGGACCTCTCGCTTCGCTGGCATCTCATCGGCCATCTGCAGTCGAACAAGGCGCGCAAAGCGGCCGAACATTTTCGACGTCATTCACTCCGTGGACCATGTCTCGCTCTTGGCGAAGCTCGACGCCGCGGCCTCGGCTGCTGGCCGGTACGTGGAATTGCTGGTCCAGGTGGATCTTGCGGGTGAAGTCACCAAGCATGGCGCATCGCCCGACCAGGTCGCACACATTCTGGACGCTGGACGCGGATGTCGTGCCGTGCGCATAGCAGGGTTGATGACACTTCCTCCGGCGGTCGCCGAACCCGAGGCAGCCCGGCCCTACTTTGCCGCCCTCCGTCGCTTGCGAGACGAATCCCTAGCCCGTGGCGTCGATCCGGCGATGCTTCGAGAACTTTCCATGGGCATGAGTTACGATTTCGAGGTAGCGATCGAAGAAGGCGCCACGCTGGTGCGAGTCGGTTCGGCCATTTTCGGAGAGAGGGACCATGTCTGACCCGGGTCTGTCGCTGCGGCAGCAATCGTCCGATAGCAAGGAACAGCAAGACCCTGTCCGAAGCTCGCGCGACGCCGCGGCAACGGATGGGGGCGAGTTCCTGCGAGGACCCAAGATGAACGTCAGCCCGCTCGACCTACGCCAGCAGCGTTTTCGCACCGTCCTCAGAGGCTTCGACAAGGTCGAGGTCACGTCCTTCCTGATGGCGGTCGCCGACGACTACGAGCAGGCCCTGCGGGTGACCGATCAACTGCGCCAAGACCTGATGCGCATGGAAGGTCTCCTCAACGGCCATCGTGAGCACGAGAAGAGCCTCCAGACAACACTGATGACAGCGCAGAAGCTCGCCGACGACATCAAGGCCACGGCGGAAGAAGAGGGACGCCGCCTCCTCCGGGAGGCGCAGGGCCGATCGGATCTGCTGCTCGAAAAAACACAGGCGCGTCTCGAAGACATTCAGCGCGAGATCGATGGCCTGAAGCTGAAGCGACGCGACGTGGAAACCACGATCGAGTCGACCATTCAAACGCTCCGCAACACGCTCGAATACGTGAGGGAACAGGAAGTTCGCGAGCGCGAGGACAGACTCCTCCTCCATCGTCCCCGGCCGACGGACCCACTGGATCCGCGTGCAGGCGGTCTGCAGGAAGCCCTCCACGATGTCAAGGCTCGATCGTCCTAGGGTGACGATCGGTCGGCTGGCGCGCGCTCCTGCCCCGCAGATCCTGGCAGCACGTAAATCTCGATCGACCAGCTGAACTGCCAGGGATATGGATACCCGGGCAGCACCTCGACGGCCCGCACATACGACGCATCCACGTAGATGTGACTCGCGTCCCGCCGGATGGCGAGGTTTTCGTCCTCGAGCGGCACGTCGTTCTCCGACGCGAGTTCCATGATGCGCGCGCGAAGCTGCACGTCGTTCATCCGCGGCGTCAACGCCGCCGCCTGGGCCCCATCTTTGAAGCGGTAGTGGCTGACGTACGCGGAGCCGATGCGCCATGTGGCGTGTGCGATGAGCGCCGCGAGGGCGACCTTGATGACGAACTTGATCATCAGCCGATCTGATGCAGCATTCGGTCCCAACGCGTGCGCGTGAAGAAGTGCACGAAGACCGACGCCAGGCGCGTGAACGTCGCACCAGCGCCCTGCACCCGATCGTCCTCGGGCTCAGCCTCATAGGACCAGTAGATGAGCAACGCCCTGCCCTTGATGTAGTCGCGCGGAAGAAATCCCCAGAACCGGCTGTCGGCCGAATTGTCCCGGTTGTCGCCCATCATGAAGTACTGATCGGCCGGCACGACGACCGGCCCGTAGTGCTTGAGCACGTCCGACGAGGTGACCTCGCGGAACTCGGCTGGTGAAGTGGGCAGCTCGATGTAGTGCGCGTACGGCTCCTCGAGGGTGCGGCCGTCGATGTACACCTTCTTCGGTCACGGACTTCGAGCGTTTCACCCGGGAGGCCGATGACGCGCTTGATGAAGTCGCGGTTGGGATCCACCGGGTACTTGAACACGACGACGTCGCCCCGGTGAATCGCGCCTGATCGGCAGGAGCGCCCGCTCGAGTTGTCGACGCGCTCGGTGCGACGCCGAACTTGTTCACCAGCAGATGATCGCCAATGAGCAGGTTGTTCTCCATCGAGCCGGTGGGGATCTTGAATGCCTGAACGATGAACGTGCGAACGAAAAAAGCGAAAATGACGGCGATGACAATCGACTCGAAATACTCGCGCACGGTCGACTTCTTGAAGTCAGTCATTCAGCTCCCGGCTCCGACTTGCAACGTTCAGCATCAGGCGTAATCGCCCGAGCTGAAGCTCGGGCCTACGACTACGGGCGAACACGTAGGCGCGACCTTCAGGTCGGGCGCGACAGACCTTCGGGTCGGGGCGTCACTCCGACTCCGTCCCCATCTTCAAGACCGCAAGGAAGGCCTCCTGCGGAATCTCGACGCGGCCGACGCGCTTCATCCGCTTCTTGCCTTCTTTCTGCTTCTCGAGCAATTTGCGCTTGCGCGAGATGTCGCCTCCGTAGCACTTCGCGAGCACGTTCTTGCGCATCGCCTTCACCGACTCGCGTGCGATGATTCGCCCGCCAATCGCCGCTTGAATTGCAACTTCGAACATCTGTCGCGGAATGAGCTCGCGCATCTTCGAGGCGAGCGCGCGTCCGCGTTCGTAGGCCATGTCGCGGTGCACGATAATCGACAAGGCGTCCACCGGGTCCCCGTTGACGAGGATATCCAGCTTCACCAGGGGCGACGGCCAATAACCGGTCACATGATAGTCGAGCGACGCGTACCCGCGTGAGATGGTCTTCAGCTTGTCGTAGAAGTCGAGGACCACTTCGTTGAAGGGGAGCTCATAGGTGATGAGGACCCGGTCCGAGGCGAGATACTCGAGCGCCTTCTGGACGCCGCGCTTGTCCTGGCACAGCTGCAGAATCCCGCCCACGTACTCCGCCGGCGTGAGGATCATGGCTGTGATGACCGGCTCTTCAATCACGGAGATCCGGCCGGCATCCGGGAGCTTGGCCGGACTGTCGATCTCCTGAACGACGCCGTCGGTCGTCGTCACCCGGTACAGCACGCCTGGTGCCGTCGTCACCAAATCCATGTCGAATTCGCGCTCGAGCCGCTCCTGAACGATCTCCATGTGGAGCAGCCCGAGGAATCCGCAGCGGAACCCGAAACCGAGCGCAATCGATGTTTCCGGCTCGTAGAAGAACGACGCATCATTGAGCCGGAGCTTCTCGAGCGCGTCCCGCAGCTCCGGGTACTCGTGCCCCTCGACGGGATAGAAGCCCGCGAACACCATCGGCTTCAGGGGCTTGAAGCCGGGGAACGGTTCGAGCGCGGGCCGGCCGGTCTCGGTGATCGTGTCGCCGATCTTGGCGTCGCTGATCTTCTTGATATTGGCCACGAGGAAACCCACTTCGCCGACACCAAGCTCACCGACGTCGACCGCCTTGGGCGTGAAGATACCCACCTGCAGCGACTCGTAGTCCTGCCCTTCAGCCATCAGTCGAATCTTCATCCCGGGCTCAAGCACTCCATCGATCACGCGGACGACGATGACAACGCCGCGGTAAGGGTCGTACCACGAGTCGAAGATCAGCGCCTTGAGCGGAGCATCAGAACGACCCGCGGGCGGGGGCAGGCGATGGATGATGGCTTCGAGGATCTCGGGCACGCCCGTGCCCTGCTTCGCGCTGGCGAGCAGCGCCCCTGACCCGTCCAGGCCAATGATGTCGGTGATCTGTCGCCGGACTTCCTCCGGCTGAGCGCCTGGCAAGTCGATCTTGTTGATGACCGGGATGATCTCGAGGTTATCCTCCACAGCCAAATACGCGTTGGCGAGCGTCTGCGCCTCGACTCCCTGCGATGCGTCCACGAGCAGCAGCGCTCCTTCGCACGCCGCAAGCGAACGCGTCACTTCATACGAAAAATCCACATGGCCCGGCGTATCGATGAGATTAAGGACGTACTTCTCGCCGTCTCTGGCTGTGTAGTTGAGGCGAACGGGGTGCGCCTTGATGGTGATGCCGCGCTCGCGCTCGAGATCCATCGCATCGAGGACCTGGGCTTCCATCTCCCGGGCCTGGAGCGCACCGGTAATTTCGAGGAACCGATCGGCCAACGTCGACTTGCCGTGGTCGATGTGTGCGATGACTGAGAAATTGCGGATATGACGTGAATCCAAGGGGTTCCTGGCGCTGGCGCGGGTGATCGCTATTATACCGGCCCATCCTGGTCACTCTTCGAAAAGCCGCTTCCAAGCGTCAGCGGCCCTTGGCTGCAGCGTCGCGGTCGCCAGCGCGCGTCCCCAGTGAGAATGCCCTCATCGGGTCGTTGGTCTCCTGGACCAGCCGGGTTCTTCCGGCGGGACTCGTCGCCCTCGTTCAGCCCACCGATCGATCATTCGGCCCAAAGGGGTTCCAGGTCGCGTCGCACATCAGATGGTCGTCTATAATTCTGGGTTCATTGTCGATGCGCGACCGACGCCTGGCCATTCAGACGCTGCAGCCGATTCTCGCTGCGGATTTCGGTAAACGATGACGAGTCTGTTCGAGCCCCTCACACTGGCGAGCGGAGGTGTGCTCAAGAACCGCTTCATGCTCGCACCGCTCACCAACATGCAGAGCCACTCGGACGGACGCCTGGGTGACGACGAGTACCGCTGGCTGTGCAAGCGAGCGGAAGGGGGCTTCGGCCTCACCACGACGTGCGCGGCGTACGTGCAGAAGGAAGGCATCGGCTTTCCGGGTCAGTTGGGTATCTACGGCGACGAACACCTGGAGGGGCTCACTCGTCTTGCCACCGGACTTCGACGCCACGACACCCACGCGGTCGTCCAGCTGTACCACGGCGGCATGCGCTCGCCGAAGACGTTGATCGAGCGCGCGCCGCAATGTCCATCCGATGACGCGGAGACAGGCGCGCGCGCCATGACGGCGGACGAGATTACGACGGCCATCGACGACTTCATCGCAGCCGCCCGCCGCGCCGAGCGGGCCGGATTTGACGGCGTCGAGATCCACGGCGCCCACGGCTATCTCGTATGCCAATTCCTCAGCCCGGAGATCAATCGGCGCGCCGACGGCTACGGCGGCTCGCTCGAACGCCGCTGGCGGTTCCTGTTCGAGATCGTCGACGGCGTGCGAGCGGCATGCGGGAAACACTTCAGCCTGGGTGTGCGTCTGTCGCCGGAGCGCTTCGGCCTGCGGCTCGATGAAATCCGCGCCGTCGCCGACCGACTGATGCACGAGGCACGCGTCGACTACCTCGATCTATCGCTGTGGGATGTCTTCAAAGAACCTAACGACGAGCCGTTCAAGGGCCGGAGTCTGCTGTCGTATTTCACCGATCTGAAACGTGGCACCGTGCGTCTCGGCGCAGCGGGCAAGATCTCGACCGGCACCGACGCGGCGCGCGCGCGCGCCGCGGGCCTCGACTTCGTGGTCATTGGCCGCTCCGCCGTCCTGCACCACGACTTCCCGGCACGCGTCGCGGCCAATCCAGCGTTCGAACCACACCGGCTGCCGGTGAGCACCGACTATCTGCGTGCCGAAGGCCTAGGTGAGCCATTCATCGGCTACATGCGAACCTGGAAGGGGTTCGTCGAACCTGTCGCAGGCGGCGGCTCGGAGCCCGTAACAGCGATCACAAGCCCGTCAAGGTGAACGGCGAGCCGACGGCAATAGCCTTCCATGTCCCGCCTCTATCTCTATGTCCTGCAAGAGTGATGAGATGGGACTCAGATCCCTCGTGTTCTTCGTGCTTCGTGTTTGACGAGCGATCGCCGAGAGGACTACCGCTGGTCGATCGAACGGTAGCTTTGGGGATATTCCGGACCGATGTACTCCGCGCGGGGTCGGATGAGCCGATTGTTGGCGTACTGTTCGAGCACGTGCGCGGTCCATCCCGAGATCCGGCTCACGGCGAAGATCGGCGTGAACAGGTCAATGGGAATGCCCAGCGAATAGTAGGTGGAGGCCGAATAGAAATCCACGTTCGGGTTGAGGTTCTTCTCGTTCTTGACGAGCGCTTCGATACGCTCGGACATCGCGAACCACTCGGGCTGTCCGGCCCGTTGGCCCAGCTCGCGCGACATCTGCCGCAGATGGGTCGCTCGCGGATCTTCGGTGTGGTACACGCGATGGCCGAAGCCCGGTATCTTTTCCTTGCGCGCCAGCTTCTCCCTGACGACGACTTCTGCCCTCTCCAGTCCGGCAGACTGGCCAATCTCGAGGAGCAGACGCATGACGTCAGCGTTGGCGCCCCCATGGAGCGGGCCCTTCAGCGCTCCGATGGCACCCACAATAGTCGAGTGGAGGTCCGTGAGCGTGGCAGCCGCCACGCGCGCGGCGAAAGTTGACGCGTTCAGCTCGTGGTCGGCGTGCAGGATGAGCGCAATATCGAACGCCCGTGTAGCCAGGCTGTTCGGCCGCTCTCCTGTCAGCATGTACAGGAAATTCGCCGCGTGGCTCAGGACCGGGTCCGGCTGGATGGAACCGCCGCCCGCGTTCAGGCGTCCCATGGTTGCGACGAGCGTGCCCAGTTGCGCCGTCAGGCGAATGGCCTTCCGCGTATTGGCCTGCGGTGAGTTGTCGGTCGCTTCGGGATCGTAGTGACCAAGCGCGGAGGTCAGCGTCCTCAGGGCATCCATGCCCTCACCCTTCGGGAGCATCCGCATGAGCCGGACAATCGGCTCGGGCACTTCGCGCGATGCCGCCAGCTGCGACTGCAAGTCGCCGAGCTCGGCGCGGGTCGGCAACCGCCGATGCCACAGCAGATAGCAGACCTCCTCGAATGTGGCGTGCTGGGCGAGCTCGTGGATGTCGTATCCGCAGTACGCGAGGACCCCACGATCTGCCGTCCAGATAGCAAATGGCTGAAGAGGTTGCGACGGTATCTTCGAGCCCCGCCTTCGGCTTCGCGACGGTGGTCATGAATGGAGTCAATCGTCGGCCCGACCTTCAGGTCGGGCGTTGATACGGCCCGAACGCCCGAGCGAAAGCTCGGGCCTACTTCCCGCCCGCGACCTGCGTGTTCAACACTACCGAATCGTCGTCACCGGTGTATTGCTGAACAACCGAGAGGAGACCGGTGTAGAGGAATCCGATCTGGAACAACACGAGGAACGGCAGCGTGCCATAGATGCCATTGGCGAGCGCGTAGAAAACCGTCCAGGTGAAATACAGGCCAAGCACGAGCTCGATGAGCGGCTGAACGGCAACCGATTGCCGGTACTTCTTGCCGACCCATTCGTCCATGCTGGCTTCGATGTGGTACTTGGGCGTGCGCGCGAACTCGCTCTGCGTGTTCAACAGCGCCTCGAACACCGCGCGCGTGTTGTTAATCGACAACCCGATGCCGACCGACATCAGAAATGGCACGTATTTGAGCCGCGCGAGCCAATCCGAATGAATCTCCCGCTGGCAGACCGTGTAGAAGTTGCAGAACGAGAACGTCGCCGCAAAGAACAATGGGACATCGATGAGCAGCATCTCGTACCAACCCATGTTGTAGCGGATCACCATGGATGGGAAGATCAGCACCGAGAGGATGCACATCAAGATGTAGTTGAAGTTCGCCGTGAGGTGAAAAAACGCCTCCACTTTCACACCGAGCGGTACGTCGGCCTGGAGAATGCGGGGGAGGAGCTTGAGGCAGGTCTGCACGGACCCTTTCGCCCAGCGGTGCTGCTGCGACTTGAATGCGTTCATCTCGACGGGGACTTCTGCCGGGGCGATCACGTCGGAGACGAACACAAACCGCCAACCCCGAAGCTGCGCGCGGTAACTCAGATCGAGGTCTTCCGTGAGCGTGTCGTGCTGCCAGCCACCCGCGTCTGCAATGGCGGTTCGGCGCCACACGCCGGCGGTGCCGTTGAAATTGAAGAAGCGCCCGCTGCGATTGCGGCCGCCGTGCTCGAGTACGAAGTGGCCGTCGAGCAGGATGGATTGGATCTTCGTCAACAACGAGTAGTCCTGGTTGATGTGGCCCCATCGCGCCTGCACCATGCCGATGCCCCGATCGGCGAAATGGGGCATGAGACGCGTCAAGAAGTCCGAGGTCGGAATGAAATCGGCGTCGAAGATCGCAATGTACTCCCCGCGCGCAACCCCGAGGCCGGCTTCGAGCGCGCCGGCTTTGTAGCCCTTTCGATTGGTTCGGTGGATGTACTTGATATCGATGCCCTGCGCGGCATGCCGGCGAACCGCCAGGTCGGCAATCTCCCGTGTCTCGTCAGTCGAATCGTCCAGAACCTGGATTTCAAGACACTCGCGCGGATAGTCGATTCGGCAGACGGCCTCGATCAGGCGATCGGCCACGTACATCTCGTTGTACAGCGGCAACTGAATTGTCACGACGGGCGTCGGTGAGAGCGGAGGTCCGGGCCTCGGCTCCTTGTCGCGATTACTCATGTACAGGTACACGAGGTAATAGCGGTGCCAGCCGTAAACTGCGAGGATAATCAGAACGAAGAAGTACGAAACAAGCGTAAAGGTTTCAGCGAGCGTCATTTAGCAGAAACAATTATATTACGGCCCAGTCCCTGTCACCATGAATCCTTCCGAACTCCGAGTCCTCCTCCAGAAGGTCGCCGCCGGCTCCATCGAGGCAACCGCCGCTGAGCTACAACTGCTCGAGGCGCTGCGGGCTCAACCCTTTGCGGACCTCGGGTTTGCGAGAGTCGACCACCATCGTGTGGTTCGGCATGGGTTTCCGGAGGTTGTGCTCGGCTTGGGAAAGACCCCCGCTCAGATCAGCGCGATCGCCGCAGAAATCGTTAGCCGGGGCTCCACGCTGATCGTCACACGTGCGAGCCAGGACGCATTCGACGCGGTTCGTCTCTCCGTGCCGGCGGCCACGTACTATCCCGACGCACGCATCATCGCCCTCGAGCAGCAAGATGTGACCCGCGGCACGGGACGCATTCTCATCGTTGCCGCTGGCACGTCCGATCTACCGGTCGCCGAGGAGGCAGCTCGAACGGCTGAACTCATGGGCAACGACATCGACCGCCTCTACGACGTCGGCGTCGCCGGCCTCCATCGGTTGCTCGCCGAAGGTTCACGTCTCGCAACGGCGCGCGTCATCGTTGTGGTGGCTGGCATGGAGGGGGCGCTACCGAGCGTGGTCGCCGGCCTTGTTTCCGTGCCGGTGATCGCCGTGCCCACGTCCATCGGATATGGAGCGAGCTTCGGGGGTATTGCCGCGCTGCTTGGCATGCTCACGAGCTGCGCTTCTGGGGTATCGGTTGTCAACATCGACAACGGTTTCGGCGCTGCCAATATTGCCAGCCTGATCAATCATTTGTAGGGATTGGCGATGGGAAGTAGGGAGAGGGTGTGGGGACTGGAGAGTCGGAGGGCAAAGAGTGGAGAAAAAAGTGCGGATTGGAAGAGAGGCTTTGCCTATTCCCTATTCCCTAATCCCCATTCCCCGTTAAGATCTCTCGTCCCCCATGCAGCCAGGAGTCCTCCGGGCCCTCGAATTCGACCGCGTCGTCGAAGCGGTGCGCAGCTTCGCGCTCACGCCGATGGGCGACGAACGTCTTGCTCGGCTGACACCATCGACTGATCCGCAGAGGGTCGCCCAGTGGCTCGCCGGCACCTCGGAAGCGGCGGGCTACGTTTCCACGCACGGTGTCTTTCCGCTACGCGCGTCGGAGGATCTCCCAAAGATTGTCGCGGCGCTGGCGGTTCAGGGACGCGCGCTCGAAGCGATGCGCCTGCTGTCGCTGTCTTCCTTTCTCGAGTCGGTCGAAGAAACACGCGCCGCCATCCGACGTGTGTCGGTCGCGGTGCCGATTCTCGAACGCGCGAGCGCGGGAGCTGCCTCATTCACGAGTGAGATCTCCCGAGTGCGTGACACGATCGACGCCGCCGGCGACGTCGTCGATCACGCGAGCCCCGTGCTGAGAACCATTCGGGATCGGCTGCGAAAACAACGCGCGCGCCTGCGCGGGACGCTCGAGTCGTACCTGCGAGGGAAGGAGACAGCGAAATACCTGCAAGATCAGGTCGTCACCGAGCGCAACGGCCGCTATGTCCTCGTCGTCCGGGCGGAACATCGGAGTAACATTCCGGGCATCGTGCATGGGGCGTCGACGAGCGGCGCGAGCCTGTTTCTCGAACCGCTCAGCACGGTTGAAATCAACAACGACATCGTCGCACTCGAAGAACAGGAAGCCGAGGAAGTGCGACGGATTCTCCTAGCGCTGAGCGACGGATTCCGCTCGCGGGCAGCTGAGCTGAGCCGCACGATTGACACCGCGGCGGACCTCGACGTGCTGCAGGCGCGCGCCAGGTTCTCGCAATCCATCGATGGTGTGGAGCCGACGCTGACCACCGATGGCACGCTCGAGCTGCTCGCAGCGCGCCATCCACTCCTCAAATCGCCGGTGCCGGTGACTATCAGGATTCTGCCGCCGGCCACCATTCTGCTGGTCACCGGTCCAAATACCGGCGGCAAGACGGTTGCCCTCAAGACGGTGGGATTGCTCGCGCTGATGGCGCAGGCTGGATTGCGCATTCCTGTCGCCGATGGCTCTCGCTTGCCGGCGTTTCGATCGGTATTCGCCGACATTGGCGATGAGCAGTCGATCGACGCGAGCCTCAGCACATTTTCTGGACACATCTCGAACATTGCGGCGATGGATCGAGCACTCACCGCGCCGGCGCTCGTTCTGCTGGACGAGGTTGGCTCTGGGACCGATCCTGTAGAAGGCGGCGCCCTCGGCGTCGCCATCGTGGACCACTTCCGGCGACGGGGCGCTACGGTCGTCGCGACAAGCCATTACGATGCGCTCAAGACCTACGCCTCGACAACGGAGGGCGTGGCGAGCGCGGCGTTCGGATTCGACGCCGAGACGTTTGCCCCCACGTATCAGCTGGTCTACGGATCGCCGGGACGAAGCCTCGCGATCGAAATCGCGGCGCGCCTCGGCCTCAATGGGACGATCGTGGCCGCGGCGCGAGGCAATCTCGGCGAGCGAGAAACACAGCTGGCCGAGCACCTGGCCAGGATCGACCGCGACTTGCGGGCGCTCGAGCACGACCAGCGACTCGTCGCGCGGCACCGAGAGACGCTGGAAGAAGCCGACGCGCGGCTGCATCAGCGAGAGGAAACGCTCAGACAGCGTGAAGAGACGTTCCGGCGCCGGCTGCACGGCGAGATCGAGACGCAGGTCCGCGTCGCGCGACGCGAGATTGACGAGGTGATCGCGGGTCTGAAAGCAAGGTCGCACGCGATCGCCGAGGACGCGGGCAAGCAAACCATCACCACCGGGGACACGGGCGGGGCACGCAGTGACGCAAGAGCCGCAGTGGACTCCGTGGTCCAGCGTTTTCTGGAACCGGTCGAGCCGTTGCCCACATCCAATCCTGACCCCGCGCCCACGCTTGCCGTGGGTGATCAGGTGATCGTTGCCGGGCTCGGGCTGCGTGCGATCGTGACCAACCTTCACGAGGGCGCGGCAGACCTCGACATGCGCGGCAAACGCATGCGGGCCAACGTGCGCGACTTGCGCCTCGTGAGCCATGCCGGAACTGGCGTCCGCACCGCCGGTGAGCGTGCACGTCGAGCTGCAGCCTCGCACCTTCTCGTCGGCGGACTTGAATGTCATCGGCTGCACTGTGGAAGAAGCGATCGGACGAGCCGAACGTTTTCTCGATGAATCGCTGCTGGGCGATCAGCATGTCGTGCGGTTCATCCATGGGTACGGCACGGGCCAGCTGAAGCGCGCACTGGCCGGCTTTCTGCAACAGCACCCCTTGGTGCTACGGTTCGCGGCTGCGCCTCCGGAAGAGGGTGGCGGAGGGGTAACCGTGGTGGAATTGAAGGAGTGATGGGGCTGTTTCCGCAGCAGTTCATCGACGACCTGAAACTGCAGGCCAACATCGTTCAGGTGATTCAGGAGTACGTACCGCTCAAGCAGGCGGGCACGAGCTACAAGGGTCTGTGTCCGTTCCACTCCGAGAGGACGCCCTCGTTCCACGTGAATCCGGAACGAGGCATCTTTCACTGTTTCGGGTGCGGCGTGGGCGGAGACGTGTTCAAGTTCCTCGAGCTGCAGGAGAAAACCGCTTTCCCCGACGCGGTGCGACTGCTCGCCCAGAAGTTCGGTCTCGCACTGCCGGAGCTCAGCGAGGGTGAGCGAAAACGCCAGGCGTGACGCCGGGCTGCGGGAGGCTCTCCTCAAGGTGCATGAGGTAGCGGCAACGTATTTTCGCGAACAGCTCGCCGGCCCCCGGGGCACGCGCGCGTCAGCAGCTCCGGGACCGCGGGGTCACCGAGCAGACTATCGGGCAACTCGGCCTCGGCTACGCGCCGCGCGAAGGTCTCACGAGCCGGCTCCTCGCCCAGGGATTCAGCCAGAGCCTGCTGCTGCAGAGCGGTCTGGTCAAAGCAGCGCGACAACGGCGATCTGCGAGATCGGTTTTCGGAACCGCTTGATGGTTCCGATCTGCCGCGATGCCGGCTCCGTGGTCGCGTTCGGCGGTCGATCGATCGAGGCCGATCAGCAGCCGAAGTACCTGAATTCGCCAGAGACGCCCATCTACTCGAAGGGGCGCACGCTGTACGGACTGAACCTGACGAAAGGCGGCCATCCGCACCCTCGGCTATGCCGTCCTCGTGGAAGGCTACTTCGACTTCGCCCAGGTCTTCCAGACTCAGGCGGCGCCGGTCGTCGCATCGTGCGGAACGGCGCTGACGCCGCATCAGGCTCAGCTGCTCCGCCGTTTTACGTCGAAGATCGTGCTGAGCTACGATCCTGACGCCGCCGGACAAGGGGCCGCAGCCCGATCGTGCGAGCTCCTCGTCACCGAGGGGTTCGATGTCAACGTCGCGAGGCTCAACGCCGGCGAGGATCCAGACACGTTCATCCGAAAGAATGGACCCGAGCGGTATCGGGAGCGTCTCAAGACATCGAGACCGTATCTCGAATACCTGCTCGATCAGGCCTCCGCCGGGCTCGATTTCGGGCGTGACGACCATCGCCGCCAGTTCCTGAACAAGATGCTCACCGTGGCGGCGCAAATCCCCGATGCGGCCGCCCGTGATCAGTTTGCGGACCGGATTGCGCACAAGGCGCGTATAACGGAAGGGGTTGTCCGCGACGAGATTCGGAAGGCAGCCGTGAACCGGCGGACGACAGTCACCGCGCGGGAAATGCCGAGCTTCGGGAAGCTGAAGGATGCCGAGAAAGCCCTTATTTGGTGGCTAATTAACCGCCCTGCGGAGTCCTTTCCGGAACTGGCCGATTTGGACGACTCGGACCTCGCCGAAACCGCCGGACGACCCGTTTTGGAGGTGGCGCGGGGACTGCAGACAGATTCCCCGGAACTCTTACCATCGACGTTGATTCAGCGTCTAAGTAAGATGGAGGGTCAGCTCGTTGCCACGATCGCCTCGGAAACGCACCCGCCGGCCTTCAGGGTAGGCGATTGCATTCGCGCGTTGAAGCGCGTGCGCTGGGAACGGGAACACTCCGCCGTGCGTCACGAAATCGCCCGATTGCAGCAACTGGGACAGGACGGCGCCCAGATGAACATCTTGCTCGCACAGATGCGCGAGCTGGCTCACCGCATTGAAGATCTACGCTAGGGAGGACCGCTTGTCGATCGAAGAAAAATACGACGAAGTCCGGCAGCTCATCAACATCGGCAAGGAGAAGGGCTATCTGCTGTACGACGAGGTCAACGAGCTGCTGCCGGCGGAGATCACCTCGTCGGACGAGCTCGACGATCTGTTCAACACGTTCGGCAGCGCCGGCATCGAGGTCATCGACTCGGACCAGAAGTACCTGCGCGACGAGAAGTCGATCGATCGAACGGGCGAGGGCGCCGAGGAGCTGGAGCTCGATCTCACGCCGGGCGCGCTCGACAAGACCAACGACCCGGTCCGCATGTATCTGCGCGAGATGGGCACCGTGCCGCTGCTCACGCGCGAGGGCGAGGTCGAGATCGCGCGTCGCATCGAGCGCGGCAAGCTCGCCGTCATCAAGTCGATTTCGCGGACGCCGCTCGTCGCCAAGAAGGTCATCCAGCTCGGCGACCAGCTGCGGACGCGGCGACCGGACGATTCGCGAGCTGGTGATCTTCAACGACGAGGAGATCACCGACGAGCGGATTCTCGAGCGCTCGCGGCAGGTCCAGAAGCAGATCGAGGCGGTCCGCAAGGCCCGCGAGGTCTCGGAGAAGCTCGAACAGAAGCTCGCGGACACACCGAAAGGCGCCACGACCCGCGACAAGCGGAAGTACCGCCGCGCGCGGTGGGCCGCCATGCGCGCCCGCGTCGAGCTGTCGCAACTGCATCCGCAAGATCGAGTTCACCGAAGCGGTGAAGCGGCGCCTCATCGACGAGATGAAGGACGCGGTCGAAGGCGTCAAGCACGTGCAGCGCGAGATCGAGGCGCTCGATCGCCTGCTCAATCCGAAGAACCGGAAGCAGCGAGCTGCAAGGAAGACGACCGCAAGAACATTCAGCGCCAGATCAAGGAACAGAAGCTCAAGCTGAAGGCGATGACCGACACGCTCGAGCAGGAGCCGAGCGAGCTGAAGCAGACGCTCGACACCATCATCCGCGGCGAATGGCAGGCCGAGCAGGCGAAGAAGGAGCTCGTCGAAGCCAACCTCCGCCTCGTCGTCTCGATCGCGAAGAAGTACACGAACCGCGGCCTGCAGTTCCTCGACCTCATTCAGGAAGGCAACATCGGCCTGATGAAGGCGGTCGACAAGTTCGAGTACCGCCGCGGCTACAAGTTCTCGACCTACGCCACGTGGTGGATCCGTCAGGCCATCACCCGCGCGATCGCCGATCAGGCGCGGACGATCCGCATCCCGGTCCACATGATCGAGACGATCAACAAGCTGATTCGCACGTCGCGCGCGCTCGTGCAGGAGCTCGGCCGCGAGCCGACCTCCGAGGAGATCGCCAAGCGGATGGACATTCCCGGTGTCGAAGGTCCGCAAGGTGCTGAAGATCGCGCAGGAGCCGATCTCGCTCGAAACGCCGATCGGCGAGGAGGAAGATTCGCATCTGGGCGACTTCATCGAGGATCGCCAGGTGGTGTCGCCGGCCGAGGCGGTCATCAACCTGAACCTGAAGGAACAGACCGAGTCGGTCCTGAAGACGCTGACGCCGCGCGAGGAGAAGGTCATCAAGATGCGGTTCGGCGTCGGCGACGGCAGCGAGCACACGCTCGAAGAGGTCGGCCAGAGCTTCGCGGTCACGCGCGAGCGCATCCGGCAGATCGAGGCCAAGGCGCTGCGCAAGCTGCGGCATCCGTCGCGCAGCCGCAAGCTTCGGGCGTTCCTCGAAGGGCGGACCAGTCGTAGGACTTGGCAGTCATCGGTATTGGCATCGTCAGGCAATCGCGATCATGACCAAGACCGAATGACCGACTACGATGACCGATCCAATGACCAGATTCTGGCTACACTGTGTCGGGCCCATAGCTCAACGGTCAGAGCCGCCGGCTCATAACCGGCCCGTTCCAGGTTCGAATCCTGGTGGGCCCACCACACGTTCCGAGATTGCCAATTGCCAATTGTTCATTGCCAATTGAGTGAGCGGCCACGGGTGATGATGTCGCCCGCGGCTTCAACTGGGTCGGATTCGTCCCGAGCCCAGTCAAAAGACAACCAGCCCCGGTGCGCGAGCGCCGGGGCTTTTTTTGTGTCCGCCCATGCATGCCTGATCTCGAACGCCTGATCGCGCTCCAGCGGCTCGATTCCGCCGCACAGCGACGCCCAGCGGCGGCTCGCCGGCGAGCCGGAACGGGAGCGGGCGTTCGACGTCACGCCTCGAGACCGCCCGCCAGAGCGTCGCCGCCGCGAAGGAGCGGCTCGCCGACAACCAGAACGCCCGCCGCGCGATCGAGAAGGACGTGGCCGTCCACCAGGGCCGGCTGTCGAAGTTCCGCGATCAGCTCATGGCGGTGAAGACCAACGTCGAGTACCAGGCGATGCAGAAGGAGATCGAGTTCGCGCAGAACGAGGTCAAGGCGCTCGAAGACAAGATCCTCGAGCGGATGCTCGAGGCCGACGATCTGACGGCCGCCGCTCAAGCGCGCGGAAGCCGAGCTGGCGTCGGAACAGAAAGCCGTCGAGGCGGACCGTCGCGCCCTCGTCAGGAGAGCTGGCCGAGCCAGAAACAGGTGCTCGAGCAGGTCGCCGAGGAGCGCGCGGAGCTCGTCGCGTCGCTCGACCCGAGGTGTTCTGGCGGTGTTCGAGCTCGTCTCGAAACGGCGCAACGGCGTCGCGGTCGCCGAGGCCCGCGACGGCATCTGCACCATCTGCCACGTGCGGCTGCGCCCGCAGGTCTTCAACACCGTCCGACGCAACGAGGAGATCGTTCAGTGCGACAGCTGCAACCGCATTCTCTACTTCACACCCGTGCCATCGGCATCCGCCGAATCGGCCGCGCAACCGGCATCGTAACCCGTCGGCCCGGCCTGGGACGCTTCCGGTGATCGTCGCGTACATCGACGGCGGCGCACGCGGCAATCCGGGACCGGCCGGCTACGGCGTGCGGATCGAGGACGACGGACGGCACGCTCGTCGAAGAGTTCGGCGAGTCGATCGGCGATCGCCACCAACAATGTCGCGGAGTATCGGGGCCTGCTCGCCGCGCTCGAATGGGCGCGGCGCGCACGGCCACCACGCGCTTCACGTGCGATCGGACTCGCTGCTGCTCGTGCAGCAGATGCTGCGGGAACTACAAAGTGAAGCATCCGGGCCTGCAGCCGCTGCACGCGCGAGCCCGGCTGCTCGCCCACGAAATCGGCCGCGTCACGTACGAGCACGTGCGCCGAGAGTCGAACGCGCACGCCGACCGGCTCGCGAACGCGGCTATGGACGGCGCGGCCGCGCACCTGATCGCCGCCCGCGAGACGGCCCGGCAGGCGCGCCGTCGCGCCGATACGAGCAGAACACGTCGGGATGGCTCGCCGTGCACAGTCTCGGCAACGAAGATCTGCGCGGCCGGCACGCCGGCCGTCGATCAGCTGATCGCGCGTGGCCGCCCAGCCGTCGAAGAACCAGTGACCCTGCACGCCGCGTCGCGTCGACGCGCGGCATCGACGGATTGCGCAGCGGTCGACGCCGGCGCACGCAGGAACCAGCGCTCCAGGTCGGCGACGCTGAAGCCGCCGCTCGCGAAACCGCTCGCGCACATCGGCGCCGACTTCATAGCAGCACGCGCCAATCGACGGACCGACGGCCGCGACGAGATCGGCGGGACGGCTGCCGAACTCGTGCTCGAGCGCCGCGACCGCTGACGGCCGGAACGCGCGCGGCCAGGCCCCGCCAGCCGGCGTGGGCGGCCGCGACGGCGCCCGTGCGACGATCGGCCATGAGCAGCGGCACGCAGTCGGCCACGCTGAATCGCCAGCGCAAGCGCCGGATCGTCGCGACACGATGATGTCGGCGTCCGGCGGCAGCATCGGCGGGCGTCGCCCGGCCGACGACCACGCCGTGCTCCATGCACCTGCCGGACACGCATCGAGCCGGTCCGGCTCCGACGTCGCAGCGCGCGAGCGACCTCGCTCCACGACGCTTCGTCCGCTGCGCTCGATCGCCGGCAAGCCAAGCTGCCACTGGCGCGTCGTGAAGAGATGAGGCGCGATCGGTTCGAGCGGCCGGCACACCAGCGCCGGGCCGACAGCGGCGTTTGGACCCATTCGAACGACGCGAGCTGGGGATGGCAGTATCATGCTCTCGAACAATGTCCCACATCATCGGCCTCGGCCTCGACGCCACCGACATCGATCGCATCGCAGACGCCATCGAACGCTACGGCGATCGGTTCCTGCGGCGGGTATTCACCGACGGCGAGATCGCCTACTGCAACCGTCGGCGCACGCCGGCCATCCATTTCGCCGGCCGCTTCGCGGCCAAGGAGGCGGCGATGAAGGCGCTCGGCACCGGCCACTCGCAGGACGTTCTCTGGCGCGACGTCGAAGTCGTCCGCCACGGCGGGCCGCCGCAACTGCGGTTTCATGGCGGCGCGCACGCCGGTTTCACGGCCATCGGCGCGCAATCGTCCCTCCTGACCATCACCCATTCCCGAGCATCTCGCCCTCGCGCAGGTCCTGCTGCTCGCGTCCTGAGCGACAGGCGACAACCGCCGTTGACGTGTTTCTGCCGCTCGCCTGGCATTCTCGACGAAGCGCCGATCTGATCTCGTTCACAACATCAACCGCATCGAGCAGCGTTACGGCAGCTTCCGTGCGTTCGCTCCTGCGGCACTCCTCTTGATTCAGCCTCTCGCGTGCGTGCTGGCATGCCACCTGTGGCGGGTGGACGCGCCAAGGTGCGCCAGAAGGAGCGTGGCCCATGACCATCAAGATTACGCCAAACGACAAAGGCAACCCGCCGGGAAAGCTCGCCGACGCCGAGCTGCATTTCACGGACGGCCCGCTCGAGGGCCTGAAGCTGATTGGATTCGCCATCTGGGAACGGCGCGGGCGGCGGCGGCCGGAACGTCACGTTTCCCGCGCGATCCTACAGCGTCAACGGCGAGCGCCGCAGCTTCGCGCTGCTGCGGCCCATCGTCGATGCGACGGCACAGAGCAAGCTGCGCGACCTGATTCTCGAGGCGTTCCAGGAGTACGAAGAACGCGCGGCCATCGCGTCCTGAGCCGAACCGTCATGGCCGAATGCCGCAGCTCGGACTGACGCCCGACTCAGGTCGGGCGCTCGTGGGTCGGACTCAGCGACCTTCCGGCTACTGAATGACGGGGAGCAGCTTCGCGTTCTCCTGCTGTCGCTTGGGCGGAAGCGTCCACTCTTCGCGAAGCGGCCTTGTCGTACTCGGCGTGGAAGAACGTCGCCTTCATGCCGCCGTCGATGATGTCCCAGGGCAGCACGGCGATCGCGGCTCCGGTCGCGGAAGATGTAGAAGTCCGCGTCTACACCGGTTTCCGCAACCGCGGCGCGCCAGTTCTGTCCGTTGCGCTCGGCGGCCTCGATGGCCGGAGCAACGCGGCGATCGCCGAGCGAAAGCAGCGCCTGGTAGTAGGAGTGCCGTTCGGACTTGATGTTGAAGTAGACGTTGTCGATGCCGGCCATCAGGCTGCGCAGCCGCTTGATCTTCCGGTCGGTCACCGCCGGATCCTCCATCGGCAGCCACTGGTAGGCGGTGCCCGGCTTCGGAATCAGCGGGTTCACGCTGCCGACGATTCGCCCGATGTGCCCCGCGCGATCGCGCGTGCTTGAGCATCCGGTCGCGCATCTGCAGCGTCAGATCGCGGATGGCGACCAGGTCCTCGTCGGTTTCCGTGGGGAGGCCGATCATGTAGTAGAGCTTCAGGTTCTCGATGCCGTTGGCGAAGATCAGCTCGGCCCGGTCGAGAATCTCGTCGTTGGTCACCGTCTTGTTGATCACGCGCCGCAGCCGGTCGGACCCGGTTTCGGGAGCAATCGTGATTCCGTGCTCTCCGCTCGCGTTGCAGGACGCGCACGATCGGCTCGGTCAGATCGTCGAGTCGAAGCGACGCCGGGCTGATGGCGTAGCCCATCTCGTGCAGGCGCGCGAGGATCCGCTCGATCTCCGGGTGGTCGCAGAGCGCGATCGACACGAGGCCGACACGGCTCGCGTGGGCGCGCGCGTCCTCCGCCAGCTCGAAGAATCCGGTCGGCGGGAAACGCTCGAACCGGCAGGTAGTTGTAGCCGGCCCAGCAGAAGCGGCACAGGTTCGCGCAGCCGCGGACGACCTCGACCAGAAAGCGCGATCCGAACTCGGTTTCGGGCGTGAAGATGCTGGTCGCCGGCGGATCGAGAGCGTCGGTCGTCTTTGACGGCCGCCTTGCGCACGGGCAGCGACAGCCTCGGGCACCGTGGGCTCGAAACCAGACAGCCGACCGTCAGCGCCGTACTTGCGGATCGTAGAACGAGGGCACGTAAAACCCGCGCTCATGGGCCAGCACGCTGGAGCAGATCGCTTCGGCTGGTCGCTCCTCGGAGCGCCCGAGCGAGGGAGGGCACAAGGACCTCGCCTTCACCGGCTGCCATGACGTCGGCAAATGGCGCGAGTGGCTCCGGGTTGACGAACGTCACCGCGCCGCCGATCACGATGAGCGGATGATGGAGCGTTCCGCTCTGACGCGTATCGGGGAATGCCGCCGAGACGCAGCAGCGTCAGCACGTTCACGTAGTCCCACTCGAAGGACACGGAGAACGCGAAGACGTCGAACTCGTTGACTGGCGGTCTGCGACTCGAGCGTAAGAAGCGGGGCCCTGGCCGCGAGCAGCTCCGCCAGCTCCTGTTTCGGCGGAAGGAATACGCGCTCGCACACGATGTCGTCCTCGGCGTTGAACAGACGGTAGACCGTCTGGAACCCGAGGTTCGACATGCCGACCCAGTAGGTGTTGGGAAACGCAAGCGCCACGCGCAGACGTCCGCCATGTGGCTTGCGAACGTAGCCGACTTCTTTCGCGAGAGTCTCGAGGGCGCGTTCGCGCTGTTGCCAGGACTTCAATGTGCCAAGGGTGTCAGGTGTTCCAAGAATGCCAATAGCGCCGCCAAGGCCGGCCGCTCCGATCGTGCGGTGCTTAACGCTCCAGCGGCGACGCTCGCGCGTCCCCTGGATCTACTTACTCTACCACCGCAAGCGCGGCCCGCTGGGCACGGTGACCTTGTCTTGCACTTCGGCGCATCGCGCAGACGGCGCGACTGGCGACTCCCATCAGCTCTCCTGCCGTCGCAGGAACGCCGGAACGTCGAACGTCGAGCTGCGCTCGCTATCGGCCTCGAGCGACCCCGCCTCGGCCCCGACCGGCGCTCCTGACATGGCGGTCCCCGTGGCAACGAGGGGGAGGTCGAGGAGCGGCCGCCGCGCGATTGACAGATGAGAGGCCACCGTCTGTGCGGCCGCCTCCACACGGACGCGGGCGTGATCGGAGTAGATCGACATGTCCACAGGTGTCTGCGCGAGCTCGGACCTGCCTCGCACCGTCGCCTGGGGTGCAAACCCGGTGGCAATCACGGTGATCTTGACCTTCCCCTTCAGCTCCGGATCGACGACCGCTCCGAAGATGATGTTCGCATCTTCATCCGCAGCCTCCTGAATGATCGTGGACGCGTCGCTGACTTCGATCAGAGACAGGTCCGGCCCACCGGTGATGTTGATGATGACACCCCGAGCACCATTGACCGATGCACCCTCGAGGAGCGGGCTCGAGATCGCCCGCCGTGCGGCCTCCATCGCGCGGTCCTGTCCTTCCGCAACGCCGGTCCCCATCATGGCCAGCCCCATGCCCGACATGATCGTTTTCACGTCGGCGAAGTCGAGATTGACGAGGCCTGGAACGAGAATCAGGTCGGAGATCCCCTGAATGGCCTGACGCAGCACATCGTCTGCCGTGGCAAACGCATCCGTGAGCGGTGTCGATCGATCGATGATGGTCAGCAAGCGGTCGTTCGGGATGGTGATGATGGTGTCGACACAGTCCCGCAAGGCTTCCAAACCGCGCTCCGCCTGGATCTGCCGCTTCTTACCTTCGAACTTGAACGGTTTTGTCACCACGGCAACCGTGAGCGCGCCAATTTCGCTCGCCAGGCTGGCGATCACCGGGGCGGCTCCCGTCCCCGTGCCCCCGCCAAGGCCCGTCGTGACGAAGATCATGTCAGAGCCGTCGAGCGCCTGAAGAATCTGGTCGGTGTCCTCGAGTGCGGCCGATCGGCCGACATTGGGATCGGCACCACAGCCGAGCCCTTTCGTGAGCTTCGACCCGATCTGCAACTTTATGGATGCCGCATTGTGCTTGAGCGCCTGGAGATCCGTGTTCGCGACGATGAACTGGACCCCGTCAAGGCCCGATCGCACCATGCGGTTGACGGCATTGCTGCCGCCGCCGCCAACGCCGATCACTTTGATGCGCGCTCCTGCCTCGGCCTCTTCGGCGAGTCGGAGCCGCAGCCCGGACTCCTGGGCCTCGTTGTCTCGTGCATCGAAAAAGTCGATCATTGGTTACTCCTCGCGGCGCGGGCCCTGGTCCCGCGCAAGTGAACGGGTCGTCGGACCCGCAACGTCTACGTGAAATCGATCAGAAGAACTCTCGAAACAGCCCGCGCAGTCGTCCGGCCGCCCGAACCAGCGCGCCAGCGCCGACGGGCGCACGCCCGTGGTCTCCGCCGGAGTTTCGGTATCCATACAGCGCCAATCCGACGCCGGTCGCAAATGTCGGACTGTTGACGTGGTCCGCCAGGCCACCGACGCCGGATGGGCAGCCACGACGAATCGGCAGGTCGAAGATCTGCTCCGCGATCTCAGGCATGCCATCGAGAATCGCCCCGCCGCCGGTGAGCACAATCCCCGAGTTGAGACTCTTCTCGTGCCCTGCACGACGGATCTCATCCCAGACGAGGTGGAAGATCTCCTCCGCGCGTGGCTGCAGAATTTCCGACAGAATCCGGCGTGCCATGATGCGTGGCTTCCGTCCCCCCACGCTGGCCACGTCCATCGTCTCGTCCTCGTCCACCATGCCAGACAGAGCGCACCCGCACTTGCGCTTGATCTTCTCCGCTTCCGGAACGGGCGTTCGCAGTCCAACGGCGATGTCGTTGGTGAAATGGTCGCCGCCGACACCCACGACTGCGGTGTGCCACAGGCTCCCGCGCTCGTAGATCGCGATATCAGTGGTGCCCCCACCGATATCCACCAGCGCGACGCCGAGTTCCTTCTCATCCTCCGTCAGAACAGACTCGCTCGCGGCGAGCTGTTCAACGACGGTCTCAGCGACGGCCATGCCGGCGCGGTTCACACACGCGACGATGTTCTGCGTCGAACTCTGGCTGCCGGTGACAATATGCACGTTGACTTCCAGACGGGCGCCGGTCATGCCCACCGGTGCGCCGATTCCGTCCTGTTCGTCGACCACGAAGTCCTGGGGTAGCACGTGCAGGATCTCGCGCCCCGTCGGCAGCGACACAGCCTTGGCGGCGTCGATGGCGCGCCGCACATCTTCGCGGGTGATCTCGCGGTTTTTTCCGGCCACGGCAATCACACCCCGGCTGTTGAATCCTTTGATGTGGGGACCCGACAGCGCCAAGTGGACGGAATCGATCTCAACGCCGGCCATCAGCTCGGCTTCGTCGATGGCCCGCTTGATCGAATCGACGGCCGCCTCCAGATTCACGACAACACCACGGCGGATCCCGCGCGACTCGGCGACACCGAGCCCGACGATGTCGAGCCCCGTCGAATCGAGCACTTCTCCGACAACCGCTGTGACTTTCGACGTCCCGACGTCTAGCCCAACCAGATATCGCTCTTTACGCACACTGCCTCCGAATCCCGTCCGGTCTATCGTCTTCTCTTACTGGCGCCGGCCGGGGCCGACCCTTGCGGCGGGAGGCGCCTGACCCCTCGGTGCCGAGGACGCGCGTGTCCTCGACTTGCCGGCGAGGCCCACAAAGACGTGATCATCGAATCGCAGGTCCACGTAGTCGAAGTCCGCGCCGAGTACCCGCTCCTTCATCGTTTTCGACAGCTGCAAGTACGACTGGAGACGAGGAAGGAAGCGCTCCGCGCCGACATAGATGAGCGCCGGGTCGTCGCTCAGAATGACGGCGGCGTTGCGCGCGTCGCTCACATCCACCTGCGACAGCCGGTTGCCCACGTCCGGACTCGATCGCAGCGACGAGATCAACCGGGCTGCGAGCTGCGCGCGCGTCCCGTCCACGGCGCTCCCTTCACGACCGGAAGGCACGGTGGACAGTCCATCGATGATTGGCAGGTCGAAGCCGGCGTACAGCGGTCCATACGCGTCAATGACCGTGCCTTCATCGTCCACGAGATACAACGCCCCATGAAGCCGGCCAAGGCCAATCGGCTCTCGTTCCCGCACGACTACCTCGATTGTCGATGGAAGCACGCGCCGAAGCGCAGCCTCCTTCACCCATGGCGAGGCAAGCAACCGCTCGCGCCACGCGTGCAGGTCGCTCAACAGGATGTTCTGACCGCGCAGACCACTCAGGGTCGCCATCACGGCGCCACTCGAGAGCTGAACGTTTCCACGGACGGCGATCTCATCGATCCGCAAGGCGCGCGCGTCCGCGACGACGGCGCCGCCGCGGTACAGGGCATAGAGCGTCACAGACGTGAGCGCGCCATACGTGATGAATGGTTTCAGAAGCGCGCGCCATCGGCGGCGGCGCACCGGCCTGACGTGCGCGCGCCGGAACCGCTTGTCGGAAGGCGCGGAAACCGGGCTCATGACGCCCGCCCTTCGGATGAAGCTGGCGTGACCGACGCCGACCGTGCGGCCAGGAGTGCAATCAGACGATCCGGGATGGTTCCAATCGACCCAGCGCCGAGCGTGATCACCACGTCGCCCGGATGGGCGACGCGGGCAATTGCGGCGGGCAGATCGTCCAGCTTCCGCACCAGGTCGACGTTCACGGCGAGGTCGCGCCGAACGGCGCTGGTCAAGGCATCGATCGTCACGCCCTCGATAGGGTTCTCGCCGGCAGGGTAAATGTCGGTCAACAAGACGTGATCGGCGCCAGCGAAGGACGGCCCGAAGGCGTCCATCAGCGCAGCCGTCCGGCTGAATCGGTGCGGTTGAAACGCAACGATGAGGCGGCGGTTCAGCGCACGGGCGGCCGCCAGTACGGCCGCAATCTCCGTGGGATGATGGCCGTAGTCGTCGACAACCAATATCCCGTTCGGCTCACCGCGGACCTCAAAGCGCCGCTCGACGCCGCGAAAGTCGCGCAGGCCACTGGCGATGCGCGCAAATGGGAGGCCCAGCTCGAGGCCGACCGCGACGGTCGCCAGAGCGTTCTGCAGGTTATGGAGACCGGGAACATTCAGCGTGATCGAACCGAGCGACACGACCGTCCCGCCAGGCTCGTCAGCTCGGCGCAGGCGGTGTTTCACGGTGGCCCTCATCGTCAGCGGCCCGGGCACGATGTCGGCGGCGGTGACGTCCGCGCCATCATCGCCAAGGGTGTCCAAACCGTACGTCGTGACGGGACGCGTCATGCGCGGCAACACCTCACGCAGATGTCTGTCGTCCGCACATGCGACGATGACGCCGTAGAACGGGACCTTGTTGGCGAAATCGACGAACGCCTGCTGGAGGTCCGCGAATCCACTGTAGCTTTCGAGATGCTCGTAGTCGATGTTCGTAATCACCGCAATCGTTGGAAACAGTTTGAGAAACGACCGATCGCTCTCATCAGCCTCGGCCACCATCAGCTCGCCGCGGCCAAGTCGTGCATTGCTACCGAAGGCGCTGAGTCGCCCGCCGATAACCGCCGTCGGATCCAGCCCCGCCCGCTCGAGGACGAGCGCGATCATCGACGTCGTCGTGGTCTTGCCGTGGGCCCCCGCCACCGCAATGGAGTAGCGAAGCCGCATCAGCTCCGCCAGCATCTCGGCGCGCGGAATCACCGGGATCTGCCGGCGCACCGCTTCCAGCACTTCCGGGTTCGTCGGTCGAACCGCGGAAGACGTCACGACGACGTCCGCAGCGCCGAGGTGTCCTGCGGCGTGACCGTATTGCATCTCCACGCCCATCGCGGCCAGCCGTTCCGTGATGGCGGATCGTTTTTCGTCCGACCCACTCACCACATACCCAAGGTTCGACAGCAGCTCGGCGATGCCGCTCATACCGATGCCACCGATCCCGATGAAGTGAACGCGCCGCGTTTTGCCAAGCACGAGTGCCCTACGCTCCCATCAGCTCGAGTGCCCTCTCCACAATGACCTTCGCCGCATCCGGTCTGCCCATGGCCCGCGCCGCACGCGCTATGCGAAGGCGCCTGTCCTCGTCGCCGGCGAGCGCCAGAATTCGATCCGCGAGTCGAGCTCCGGTGGTCTCGGCCTGCACGAGCAGCTCGGCCGCTCCGACCGATTCAAGTGCCTCTGCGTTCTTCCTCTGGTGGTCGTCCGTCGCAGTCGGCAGCGGAATAAGAATTGCCGCCTTGCCCGCCGCCGTAATCTCGGCCAACGTCGTGGCGCCTGCGCGACAGACGATCAGATCTGCTTGCGCGAGGCGTCGTCCCATGTCATGGAGGAACGGTTCGACGTCTGCCGCCAGCCCGGCCGCTCGATAGGCTGCGCGCACCATCTCCACATCTCGTTCTCCGGTCTGATGTGTGAGACGAAGACCCGGACCGCCGGCCGCCAGCTTCGCCGCTGCCTCCACCATGGCCACGTTGATTGCGTGCGCGCCCTGAGAACCGCCAAAGACTAGTACTCTGACGCCGGACGTGTCGCCATTCGCGCGCGACTCCCTTCGTGGTTCGGCTGCCGTCAGAAACTCCGGCCGAACCGGATTACCACTGATGAACGCCTTCGATCCGAAAAACCTTCCCGCAGACGCGAACGTCACGGCGGCCGCGCGAACAACAGGCGCGAGCAGCCGGTTGGTCAATCCAGGCACGGCGTTCTGCTCCAGCAGCAACGTCGGCGTTCCGCGAACCGCCGCCACCAGCACCACGGGGCCGGAACTGTATCCACCAACTCCGATAACCAAACGCGGACGACGGGCCGAAAGGATCCGCCAGGCATCGATCAAGCCGAGCGGCACCAGGACAGCCGCTCTCGCCCGAGAACGGATGGATGTGCCCTTGAAACCGCTGCTCCGAAGCACATCCAGTTCGAATCCCTCGCGCGGCAGGACCCTGGCCTCGATGCCCTGCCTGGTTCCGGCAAACGAAATACGGATGTCGGGCCGCCTCGCGAGCAACTCGCGCGCCACGGCGATACCCGGATACAAATGGCCCCCGGTTCCGCCGCCGGCTATCACGACTCGTTCCCCGTCGCCTTTCATGAGTCTGGCGTCGCATGTTTCGAGACGTTCAGGAGAACGCCCATCCCAAGGAGATTGATGAGCAACGATGATCCGCCGAAGCTGACAAACGGGAGCGGGATGCCTTTGGTCGGCATGAGACCGAGCACAACACTCATGTTGACAAAGGCCTGTACGACAACCATCGTCGTCAGACCAAGGGCAAGAAATGCGCCGAATTTGTCGGGTGCGTTCAGGGCGATGCGAACGCCGCGCCAGGCAATGACACAGAAACAGATGAGCACCAGCGTCGCGCCGATGAGGCCCATTTCCTCCGCGATCACCGCGTAGATGAAATCGGTTTGCGCCTCAGGCAGGTAGAACAGCTTCTGCACACCGTTCATGAGCCCGCGCCCCTGAACCCCGCCGGTGCCCACCGCGATCAAGGACTGGATGATCTGATAGCCGTTACCGAGCGGATCCTCCCAGGGGTTGAGGAACGTCAGGATCCGGCGCATCCGGTAGCCAACGGTCATGACGAGCACGACGACGACCGGAAGCGCGACAATTGCGGCGCCTGTCATGTGGCGGTAGTTGAGCCCGGCGGCGAACACCATCACGGCGGCAATCAGCGTAAGGGCCGCTGCCGTGCCCAGATCGGGCTCGCCCAGGATCAGTGCGATCCAGCCAAGAACGACCAGCGCGATTGGGACAAGCGAGTAGCCGACCTCGTTGACGCGATGCATCCGCCGTTCGAGTAGCGCCGCGATGAACACGATGACCGCCAGTTTGGCGGGCTCCGACGGCTGGATGCCGAGCCCGCCAACGTTGAACCAGCGGCTCGCGTGGTTGCGCGACGGCATGAAGAGCACCGCGACGAGACCGAGCGTCACGATGCCGAGGAACGACCAGATGAACGCCGACTCGCGATAGTGGCGATAGTCGATGCGCATGACCACGCTGAGAACGGCGAAGCCCAGAGCGGCCCACATCAACTGCTTGGTCAAGTAGGCGTACGGGTTCTTGACGGCCGAAGCGCTGTATACCATCACGACGCTGAGACAGACCAGCAGGAGGGTCGTGAGAAACAGAATGCGATCAGACTTGAGTTTTCGAGCCATTGCGCCTATAAAGCTGAGCCCTGCTTGATCCGACACACTGTGAACGGTCAGCAGTCATCAGTCGGCCTTGGATGAAGGCACCAGCTTCGCAGGCCGGGGCAGCCTGCGTTCCCAGCAGCCAATCCTTCACCGCGAAGACCGACTGATGACAGCTCACCGTTCACAGCCACCAATCTTCAAACGCTCCTCGTTTTCACCCCGCTTCGTGGTCGGGGTCTACATCGTCTTGCGCGTCAGGTGCGCGACTTCCTCCTTGAACCTCCGCCCGCGTTCGGCGTAATCGCGAAACATGTCGAAGCTCGCGCACGCAGGCGCCAGCAGCACCACGCCTGCCGGACTGGCCAACGCGAAGGCCATCCGCACGGCGTCCGCGAGCGACGTGGCCTCATGAACGTCAACCGCGCCGGACAAGGCCTCCCGCAGCAACGGGGCAGCCTCGCCAATGACCACGACTCCCTTGGCCCGAACCGCCAGGGGATTCCGGAGGAGATCGCAGGTCGCCGCCCTTGAAGCGTCCACCCATGATTGGCACGAGTCCGGCGTCGAAGCTCTCGATGGATCTGAGCGCGGCTTCCACGTTCGTGGCCTTCGAGTCGTTGACAAACCGGACACCGTCGCAGTCCGCGACAAGCTCCATCGCGTGTTCGAGTCCTCGAAAGGATTCCACCGCTGCCGTGATCGCAGCTGGTGCGGCACCGGCAATCACACCGACGGTTGCCGCCGCGAGAACGTCGTCGATCAGATGCGAACCGAGCAAATGAATCGCGTCCACAGGAACGAGCCGCTCGTTTCGATCACCGCTCCGATCGACAATCCAGCCCCCTTCGACCCGCGTACCGACGATGGCCGGGTCCCGGCGCGTGAACAGGCGTTTGGCCGCCCGGCCGCGGCGAGCCAGCTCGAGCACCTGGGGGTCGTCCGCGTTGACCACGGCCCAGTCATCGGCGCTCTGGTTCTCGAAGATCCGTGCCTTGGCCGCCGCGTAGGCTTCCATGCTGGGGTGCCGATCGAGATGGTCTGGCGACAGGTTCAGCATCACCGCGATCCACGGATGGAATGTCTCGGTCTGCTGGAGCTGGAAGCTGCTCGCCTCGACGACGTGCAACATGTCCGGGGTTGAGTTGCCGACCTGCGCGCTCAACGGAGATCCGATGTTGCCGCCGATGGTCACTCTGAACCCGGCCGCCTCGAGAATTCGCCCGGTCAGTTCCGTCGTCGTGGACTTCCCTTTCGTCCCGGTGATCGCAATCAACCGGCCGCGCAGCCAGCGTGAAGCCAGCTCGAGTTCACCAATCACCGGCACGCCCCGCTGTCGGGCGGCAACGACCGCCGGCACATCGGGAGGCACTCCCGGACTCAGGATGACAAGATCGGCGCTCGTGAACGTCTCCGTCGCATGGCCACCCAGTTCGATCTCCACGCCGAGTCGCGTCAGCGACTTGACATCCGGGACGTCCTCACTCGCATCAGAAACGATCACTCGTGCGCCGCGTCGCGCGCAGCAGTTCCGCCGCCGCCCTTCCGCTGCGCGCCGCACCGGCCACCGTGACTCGCTTTCCCTCCACTGAGAACGCCATTAACGCAGCTTCAACGTCGTCAAACTGAACAGCGCGAAGATGATTGCGACAATCACGAAGCGCGTGATGACTTTTGGCTCGCTCCATCCGATGAGCTCGAAGTGGTGATGCAGCGGTGCCATCTTGAATACCCGCTGACCGGTGAGCTTGAATGACGCCACCTGAATGACCACGGAGAGCGCTTCGAGCACGAACACGCCTCCGACAATCACCAGCAGCATTTCCTGCTTGATGAGAATGGCGACGGTCCCCAGGGCCGCGCCGAGGGCAAGCGATCCGACATCGCCCATGAAGATTTCGGCTGGATATGAGTTGTACCAGAGGAAACCGAGCGACGAACCGACTAGCGCACCGCAAAAGATGGTCAGCTCCGCGACAGGCGAGAAGTGCTCGAGCAGCAGGTACTCGGCGAGCACTCGATGTCCCGACGACGTAGGTGAGCGCCGTATACGCAGCCACCGCAATCGCACATGTACCGATCGCGAGGCCGTCGAGACCGTCGGTCAAATTGACGGCGTTCGACCATGCGGTCAGTACGAACATCGTGAACGGGACGTACCACCAGCCAAGGTCCGGATGAAATGCCTTGAAGAACGGAAAGCTGAGGCGCGTGTTGTACAGGTTGCGATGCTGGAGCCAGAGCAGGACGATGCCCACGCCCATCGCAATCAGGAACTGCAGACCCAGCTTGTAGCGCGGTAGCAGCCCGTGATGGTCGCGCCTGACGATCTTCAAGTAGTCGTCCAGAAACCCGATGCCGCCAAACAGCGTCGTGGTCACGACCGCGATCCACATGTACTCGTTCGTCAGGTTGGTCCAGAGCAGCGTCGGCACGAGCGCGGCGGTGAGAATGAGGAGCCCGCCCATGGTCGGCGTCCCGGCTTTGGGACGATGGGAGGCCGGCCCCTCCAGCCGAATCACTTGTCCGACTTGGAACTCCCGCAGCTTGCGAATGAGCCATGGACCGAGCATCAGACTGATGGCGAGCGCTGAGAGACTCGCGGCCGCCGTCCGAACTGTGACGTACCGCATCACGTTCAGCGCCGAGAGCCATGGGTACTGAGACGAGAGCGGGAACAGCAGGTGATACAGCATTGGGATTACACAACACTGGAGTTGCTGCGCCGACGGTTGAGCGCATCCTGCGCCACGACAACGTCGTCAAATGGGAGCTCCTGATTGCCGACGACCTGGTACTTTTCGTGGCCCTTGCCGGCGATGAGCACAAGGTCGCCCGGGCGCGCCAGCTCGATGGCCTTCGCAATGGCGTCGCGGCGATCGACGATCGAGATCAGCCGCTGGGCGCCGACGCGTCGAGTGTCCACAGTGATGCCGCGCCGGATTTCCTCGATGATGCGAGCGGGATCTTCTCCGCGAGGATTGTCCGAGGTGATGAGGATCACATCGCTCAGTCGGCCCGCCACCGCGCCCATGAGGGGCCGCTTGGTCCGATCGCGATCGCCGCCGCAGCCGAAAATCGTGATCAGTCGCCCGCGCGCCAGCGGCCGTGCCGTTTCCAGCAGGTTCCTCAACGCGTCGTCCGTATGGGCGTAGTCCACCACGACCGTGAACTCGTCTTTCGGCTGGGAGACCACCTGGAACCGTCCGGGGACACCCGCAAGCGCCGTCACGCCGTGCTCGATGGCATCGAACGAGACGTCCAGCGCGGTCGCCGTCGAGACAGCCGCAAGGATGTTGTAGACATTGGGACGGCCGACGAGCGACGAACGAACCTGAAGCGTGCCTCGCGGTGTCCGGACATCGAATGCCAGACCTTCGAGCGAAAAGGAGAGCGGGCCCGGAGTGATGTCGGCCGGCCGATTGACCGCATACGTGACAGGTCTCTTGCCGATATCGGTCAGAGTCGCACCGCGCGGATCGTCCAGATTGATCAGGCTCGGGGCTTCGGGCGGCAGCATCTCGAACAACCGGCGCTTTGCCTGGAAGTACGCCTCCATGTCCGGGTAGAAATCGAGATGGTCGCGCGTGAGGTTGGTGAACACGCCGGCGGCAAACCTGATCGAATCGACTCGGCGCAGCGACAACGCATGCGATGAGACCTCCATGGCGCACGCGCGGCATCCGCGGTCCGACATTTCGCGGAGCAGACGCTGCAGCTCGGGCGCCTCGGGCGTCGTGTGCGTGGCCTCTCGGGTTTCGTCGCCGACGCGATAACCGACCGTGCCGATCAGGCCGCAGCGCCTCTGGGCGGCGTCGAAGATGGACGCCACGAGGTACGCGGTCGTGGTCTTACCATTCGTGCCCGTGATGCCGATGACCTGTATCTCGGCGCTCGGATGGCCAGAAAGGGTCGCGGCCAGGAGCGCGAGCGCCAACCGCGCGTCGGTTACCGTCGTCCACGCCACCTGGATATCCGGCAGGGCCGGCTGTTCCGACACGACGACGACGGCTCCACGGTCGACGGCCTCGCGGGCAAATGTGGCACCGTCTGCCTGCAGCCCCTTCAGCGCGACGAAGACCTCACCCGCGCTTGATGCGTCTGGAGTCGTAGGCAACGCCCGTCACCTCTTGTGGAACCCCAGGTGGCGGCAGCGTGGCCGTTGCGATCAGACCGCGCTCGTGAAGGACACCCGAAAGCGTTTCCCACGTCATGGTTGTGCTCCGCCTGCGGGGGAGCCCAGTGGGGATCGGGCGAGCGCCAGCTCACACGCAGAACCAGCCTCAACGGGCGTACCAGGCGCCGGATTCTGTGACACGACGAAGCCATGGCCGACCATTCTGGCCGTGAGTCCGAGCCTGACGAGTCGGCGATTCGCCTCACGCGCACTCAGTCCGCGCAGGTCGGGCAGAGTTCCAGGATCGCCGTCGGCCACGAGCCTGACGGCGGGCGCGCGGCTCGCGCCCGACCGCCGGAACTCGCGACCCCTCGCTGGCGAGGGCGAGCAGTACCGGCGGGTTCGGATTGACCGTCGGCGCGATGCCACGATGGCGTAGGGCCGACACGGCAATCCGTTGAAAGATCGGCGCGGCCACGACACCACCGCTGGTGCCGTTTCCGTGCGGCGAGTCGACCATCACGATGATCGCCACGGCCGGCTGCTGCGAGGGAACGAAGCCGACAAAAGACGCGTAGTTGTCGCTTGCTGAATAGCGCCCGCCCACGAGCTTCGAGGCGGTGCCTGTCTTTCCGGCGACCGTGAAGCCGGGAATCCGGGCCGCTTTGCCTGTACCCTCTTCCACCACGCGCTCCATGATGGCCGTCAGCGCCGCTGCGGTCTCCGCGCTGATGGCGCGCCGCAGCACCTTCGGCCGCACGGCAACACGAAGGCCGTTCCGATAAATGGCGCCCACAACGCGGGGCTCGACCAACTCGCCACCGTTGGCCACGGCGCTCACCGCCGCCAGCATCTGCAACGGGGTGACCGCAACCTGATACCCCATCGATACCGACGCCAGCGCGCTGTCGGTCAGCTTCTCCGCGCTCCAGACAATGCCGGCGTTTTCACCCGGGAAGTCAGGTGACGCGGGCCGGCCGAATCCGAACCGGCGCACGTACTCGCTCATTCGCTCTCTACCCACCTTGAAGCCGATCTTGATCGCACCGACATTGCTCGACTTGACGATCACGTCGCCGAAGGACAGCACGCCGTAGTTGTGCCCGTGATACTCGTCCACGACGTGGTTCTTGGAGACGCGGATCACGCCTGGGCTCGTGTCGATGAGGGTGTTCACCGGCAGCACGTGCTCTTCAATGGCCGCGGAGGCCGTCACAATCTTGAACGTGGACCCCGGCTCGTACAGATCCTGAACGGCCCGGTTGCGGCGATCATTCTCGTGTGAGTCGCGCGGGACGTTCGGATCGAACGTCGGCTCGTTCGCCATGGCCAGGATCTCGCCGGTGTGTGGGTCAACGATGATGGCCGTGCCGCTGGCGGCGCGATTCTCAATCACGCCGACGCGCAGTTCCCGCTCGGCGACATGCTGCAGCGCTTCGTCGATGGTCAGCTCGAGCGTCGATCCGGGTGTCGGCGCCTGTTCCACGCGGCTGAACACGTGCCGTAACGCATCGGTCTGTACGACAACCTGGCCGTCTCTGCCGCGAATCTGTCGGTTGTAGGCGTATTCGATGCCCTCCAGCCCGTTGTTATCCGTGCCGACCCAGCCGAGAAGGTGAGCGGCGAGTTGCTTGCTTGGATAGAAGCGACGGGGTTCCTGGCGAAAACTGACGTAGTTGAGGTTCAGGGCCGCGACCCGGCTGGCTTCCTCCGCCGATGTGCGACGCCTGACCCACGCAAACAATTTCTTGCGATTGCTGAACCGCTTCAACAGCAGCGCCCGCTCGTCTCGGGTGCAATCGGCGAGCGCCCGACACAACTGCTGAACCGCAGCAGCTGCGTCCGGAATTTCCGACGGTGAGGCCCAGATCGATGGTGCATCGGCGCTCGTGGCGAGTACGTGCCCGCGGCGGTCGAGAATATCGCCGCGCGTGGCGGGCGCGTCGCTGACGCTTTCCTGTTGATCCCTGGCGCGCGCTTCGAGATCGACTCGCTGGAAGATCTGGAGGTGTACGAGCCTGGCTTCGATGCCGATCGCCCAGACGAGGAGCACGCCCGTGGCGACCGTGACACGTCGCCTGATCGTCAGGCGCCAGTCGATCGTCGGATCGTGCGGCCTGCCGGCCTGCTGGCGTTGACGCGCCAGGAGACGTCGAAACCGGTGAAGCCGCTCAATCACCGCTGGGCAACAACCGTTGGGGCCGGCGGATCGGCCGGTTGCACACGCTGAATCACAATGGCGTCCTCAAGCGTCGGTGGCATCATGCCGAGCTTCTTCGTAGCCAAATCCTCGATGCGCTGCGGCCTCCGCAGCTCCTCGAGCTTGAGCAGAAGATGCTTGCCCTCGTTCTCCTCGGCACTCAACAGCTTCTGCATCGACTCGATGTCGTAGCCGTGCTGCCGCAGCGCCCAGTGCTGCCATGCGGAGAACAGCATGACCACCAGCAGGAAGCCCGCCATACCGAACCATTTCCACTGCTCGCGCTCGCGGGCTTCGTCCACCTCGCGGACAATCGGGATTGTTGCGAACGTCCTTCTTGATGGCGTACTCGAACGGTTCCATGGTTGCCTTCACGCCGGTGCGGCCACGCGCTCGGCCGCCCGCAGCTTGGCGCTCCGCGCCCGCGGGTTCCGTCCACACTTCTTCGTCGGCCGGCACAATCGGTTTCTTCGTCAACACCCTGACGGGTGCGCCGTGACCTTCCGCCAGTGCGCGCAGCGTGTGTTTCACGACGCGGTCCTCGAGCGAATGAAACGTGATCACGACGAGCCGCGCGCCGGTGCGAAGACGGCGAACCACGGATTCGAGAAAGCGATCCAGCCCCTCGAGCTCCCGGTTCACCCAGATGCGCAGCGCCTGGAACGTCCGCGTCGCCGGATCGATGCGCATCGAGCCGCGCCTCGGCAGCGCACGCCTCACGATCGTCGCCAGCCGACCGGTCGTCAGAATCGGCTCGACGCGACGGGCGTCGACGAGGGCCCGCGCGATCCGCCGAGAGAACCGTTCCTCGCCGTATGTGTAGATCGCATCGGCGAGTTCGCGCTCTGTCGCTCGAGCGACCAGGTCGGCCGCGGTGTCGCCGTCGCTCCGATCCATGCGCATGTCGAGCGGCTCGTCGCGCTGAAAACTGAAGCCGCGACCCGGCGGCGTCGAACTGCAGCGACGACACGCCCAGATCGGCCAGAGCGCCGTCCACCAGTTGAACGCCCGATCGATCCAGCACAATGTCGAGGTCACGGTAGTCGGCATGGACAAGTTCGACACGATCCGCCCACGGCGCAAGCGCCACGCTGGCCTCGGCGAGCGCATCGGGATCGCGGTCGAGGCCGATGAGACGTGTGGCGCCCGCTTCGCAGAGGGCGCGCGCATGGCCGCCGAGTCCAACGGTGCAGTCCACGAACACACCGCCAGACGCCGGCTGCAGGTACCGCAGCGCCTCGTCGGTCATCACCGGGACGTGGCCGATCAAATGCCGAACTCCGCAAGCGCTCGCGCATCGTCATCGGTGTACGCATCACGCTGAAGCTTGGTGAGAAACCGATCGTGATTCCACACATCGAGGTAGCTGAACTGCCCGAGCACATCAACGTCGCCAATCATTGTGGCGGCGTCGCGGAGTCGAACCGGGATGAGAACGCGGCCCTGCGCGTCGAGTTCACCGGATTGTCCAAAGTAGTTCACGCGATCGAGAAAGCGAAGCTTGGAAGGGTGCGTCGACGGCGCGGCGCCAAGCTTTGCCTCGATCTCGAGCCACACCGGCATCGGGTAGACGCGGACGTATTCACCGGTCACGCTGGTGAGAAATAGCTCGCGGCCGTACTTCCCCTCGAGAAGGGCGCGGAAGGCATTGGGCACCTTGAGCCTTCCTTTGTCATCAATTCGAGCGGGTGCGTTGCCCCTGAACACGCGCACTACTCCATTTCTATCCAGAATTTTCCACCGCCATAGTAGGGTTCCCCTCCTGCGAAGTCAACCGCAAAACATAGTCATTCCGTAAGTTACGCTAGAAACTTGACCCGTACATTCGCTGTTTCATCGCCTCGTCGATCCCATCGGCCCCATCAATTGGGTCCCTCACCCAGTCGGCCACATTGGGGCGTCGTGCCCCAACCCTTTCCGAGCGAAGCCGCATGCTACGATGCTGGGTTTCCCATGCTCAGAGCGGCGCTCATCGGTCTCGGTTCGAGCGGTAAGTCCACCCTGTTCCAGCTCATGACCAGCATCAAAGACTCCCCGCGCGGCGGCGGCAGGGGAGACACGCTGATCGGCATCTCCAAGGTGCCCGATGAGCGGCTGGATCGATTGACGGCGATGTACAACCCGAAAAAGCGAGTGCCGGCCACGATCGAATTCTCTGACTCGGCTGCGGCCGGCCGTGCCGGGGGTGCACAGGCGCTGGTGGAAGTGCTCGCCTACAAGAATGCCGACGCGCTCGTTCACGTGCTCCGGGCGTTTCAGGATCCGGCGGTTCCCCATCCAGCTGGTTCAATCAATCCGGCGCGGGATGCACAGGCCATGGAGGACGAGCTGATCCTGGCCGACCTTGGGGTCGCCGAGCGCCGGCTCGAGCGGCTGGAGAAGGATCTCAAGAAGGCACGTACTTCTGAGCTCGAACACGAACGTGATGTGCTGACGATTTGCCGCGCCGCGCTCGAGGAGGGACGCCCGCTGCGCTCGCTCGACCTCAAGGGGGACGACCTGAGACGTTTGCGTGGGTTTCAGTTTCTGTCCGCGAAGCCATTGCTCATCGTGATCAATCTCGACGAAACCCAGCTGACAGCGGCCGGTGCCCGCGAGGACGCTGCGCGCGCCGATCGCGGGGCTGATGCCATCACACTGACCGCGTTTCTGTCTCGCGCCCGGACAGCCGTCGTCGCAGTCTGCGCGAAGATCGAGCTCGAGATCGCGCAGCTCGACGCGGCTGATTCGGCCGCATTTCTGGCCGATCTGGGTTTGAAGGAATCCGGACTCGATCGCGTCATTCGCGCTAGCTATGATCTGCTCGGGTATATCTCGTTCTTCACGGTTGGGGAGGACGAATGCCGAGCGTGGTCGATCCCGCGCGGCACCACCGCGCAGCTTGCCGCTGGCGAGATACACAGCGACATTGCACGCGGTTTTATCCGTGCCGAAGTGGTCAGCTACGACGCACTCGACGGGACGGAGCTCGATGGCAGCCTGCCGGGAACACGGCGAAGTGCGACTCGAAGGCAAGGAGTACGTCGTGCAGGACGGCGACATCATCAACTTCCGCTTTGCCACATAGGACTCATCGACGGTGACTGCCGTGAATGCCGGCTACAACGCTTTCTACAACGGCCGCCGGGTCATGATTACCGGCGGACTCGGGTTTATCGGGAGCAATCTCGCCCGAAGCCTGGTCGCGCTGGGGGCCGACGTCTTGCTGATCGATTCGCTCATCCCCGACTACGGCGGCAATCTGTTCAACATCGACGGGGTTGCCGATCGGGTGCAGGTGAACGTCGCGGATATCCGGCAGCAGAGCACGATGAACTATCTCGTGCGCGATTGCGATGTCATTTTCAATCTGGCGGGACAGGTGAGCCACATCGACAGCATGCGGGACCCGTACTCCGATCTCGATATCAACTGCCGCGCTCAACTCACGATTCTCGAGGCCTGCCGGTACAACAATCCCGGGTGCAAAGTCGTCTTCGCTGGTACACGTCAGGTGTACGGCCGCCCCGAGTCCCTTCCCGTCGATGAGCACCATCTGGTGCGCCCGATCGACGTCAACGGCATCAATAAAGCGGCTGGGGAGTACTACCACCTGGTCTACAACAATGTCTTCAACGTCCGTGCGTGTTCGTTACGCCTGACCAACGTGTACGGCCCGCGGCAGCTCATCAAGCACAACCGTCAGGGTTTCATCGGCTGGTTCATCCGGCTCGCGGTCGAGGATCAGGTCATCGACATCTACGGTGATGGTTCGCAGCGTCGCGATTTCGTGTACGTAGACGATGCCGCCGATGCGTTTCTTCGGGCAGGCGCTGACGACTCGTGCAACGGCGAGGTGTTCAACATCGGCGGTAGCGAACCGATCAGCCACAGGCAGCTCACCTCGCTGCTCATCGATGTCGCCGGTTCCGGTCGCGTCCGCTATATGGAATGGCCCCCGGAGAAGAAGGTCATCGACATCGGGGACTTCTACGCGGACTCCTCGAAGTTCACGAGGACGACAGGATGGAAGCCCTCGGTCGGACTCGCGGATGGACTGAACCGAACAGTTTCGTTCTATCGCCAGCACTTCGATCACTACGTCGATCCGGTCCATCGATCCGCGGAGCGTGCGTGACAGGACGACGCATTCCGTTCGCGGATCTGAAGCCGCGCGACGACTCCGCCGACGTTCGTGCGGCAATCGATCGCGTGATCGCGAGCGGCTGGTTCATCCTGGGACCAGAAGTCGAGGCGTTCGAAGCTGAGTTCGCCGCCGCGTGTGGGGCAGCACACGCCGTGGGGGTCGGCAATGGCACCGACGCCCTCGCGCTCATTCTCCACGCGGTGGGGATCGGATCTGGAGACGAGGTCATCACGAGTCCGCTGTCCGCCGCATACACCTCGCTCGCCGTGCTCATGGCTGGAGCTCGGCCCGTGTTCGCAGACATCGATCCGGATCGTCTGACGCTCAATCCCGACGCCGTGGATCGAGCCGCCACGCCGCGAACCCGCGCCATACTTCCCGTCCACCTGTACGGCCAGGCCGCAGACATGCCGGCCCTCGAGCGCGTGGCTGCCCGCCACGGTCTGGCCATCATCGAAGACTGCTGCCAGGCGCATCTCGCGACAGCGGCTGGACGGCCGGTGGGGACGATGGGCGTCGCAGGCGCCTTCAGCTTCTACCCCACCAAGAATCTGGGCGCGCTCGGCGATGGCGGCGCCATCGTCACCAACGACGGCGCCCTGGCCGACCGCCTCAAGCGGCTGCGCAATGGCGGGCAGACGGATCGATACCGCCATGAGGAAGTCGGCGTGAACTCCCGCCTGGATGAATTACAGGCGGCCATTCTTCGGGCGCGGCTACCGTTGCTGAGTGCGCGAACGTCGCGGCGTCGCGCGCTCGCCGCCAGTTATCGATCGGGACTGTCCAAGGCACCAGTCGAGGTACTTCCGGAACTGGACGCTGGCCATGTCTATCATCTTTTCGTCGTGCGAAGCAGCAGGCGAGCGGCCCTGCAACAGCATCTGTCCGCGTGCGGGATCGGCACGCTGGTTCACTATCCGATCCCACTTCCCCACCAGCCGGCATTTGCGGCCGGCGCGCCGGCCGAATGCCCCGAAGCAACCGCCGCCTGCCGCGAAGTGCTGTCATTGCCATTGCATCCAGGGCTCGATGACGCCGACCTGCGCCAGGTGGTGAGTGCCATCGGCGAGTTTCAGGAGGTGTAGCTTCGATGCGCGCGCTCATCACCGGCGGAGCGGGATTCATTGGATCGCACCTGAGCGAGGCGCTGCTCGCGCAAGGCCATGAAGTGCTGATTCTCGACAACCTCTCGACGGGCGCGATCAGCAACATCGCGCACCTGAAGGGCCGGGCCGGTTTCGAGTACTTCATCGACACGGTCGAAAACGAACCGCTCCTCGCGGAACTCGTCGACCGCAGCGACCTCGTCTTCCATCTTGCGGCAGCTGTGGGCGTGAAGCTGATTGTCGAGCAGCCGGTCTCCACGATTGAGACGAACGTCCACGGAACAGAGGTCGTGCTGAAGCACGCGAACAAGAAGAAGAAGCTCGTCGTGATCGCGTCGACATCGGAAGTGTACGGCAAGAGCGAAGACGTGCCGTTTCGGGAGGATGCCGACCTCGTCATGGGACCCACCTTCAAGCACCGCTGGGCGTATGCCTGCAGCAAAGCGATTGACGAGTTTCTGGCGCTCGCGTACTGGAAAGAACGCAAGCTCCCCGTCATCATCGTCCGGTTCTTCAACACCGTTGGGCCGCGTCAGAGCGGCCAGTACGGGATGGTCATCCCCAACTTCGTGCGGCAGGCACTTGCTGGCGAGCCGATTACCGTGTTTGGCGACGGCCAACAATCGCGATCGTTCACGCACGTCGCCGATGTCGTAGGAGCGCTCGTCAAGCTCGTGGCGGAGCCGAGCCGCCATCGGACAGGTCATCAACATCGGTCACGCGCAGGAAGTCACGATCGAACGGCTCGCCGATGCGGGTCCGCGAGCTTGCTGGTTCGACATCGACCATCTCGTTCATTCCGTACGACAGGGCTTATGAATCCGGTTTCGAGGACATGCCACGGCGGGTGCCCGACTTGTCCAAGATCGAGCAAATGATCGGCTACAAGCCGCAGCACACGCTGGATGACATCCTCATACAAGTCATTGACTATTTCCGCCGCAAGTGAATCGGGCCACCACTCAGGCACCACCGACCGACCGTCGATGAGTCCCTGCATGGATATGACAATGGAACAGTTAGCTTCATTTACCCGTAGAGGTCAGCAGCTGGAAGTCACTTTTTCAGTGAAGCTAATCGTTGGCTTCGGTATCTTACGGTCGTCGCCGATTAAGTCCAGCGATTGACTGGTTCATGGAGTCGGCAGGTGACCCATGTGACAGGCCACAAACCTCGTGCGAACACCGCCGGGGACGGCCGCCGACTTGTCCTCCGGCCCGACGTCGATGCCGTGACAGCTCCCGGAAGCCATCGCTCTTGACGCGCTCGCGACACGCGAATCCAGAGTGACCGATGCCGCCGCAAATGACCGCCGAACTCCCACCCGGCGCGGCGGGCGGCCGGGGAGCGTATACTGATTGGGATGCGAACGAACGAGACGATGAACAAGCTGAAGCTTCGGGCTCTGGCCGCCGTTGCCCTTCTCGCAACAGCCGGGACGGCGCACGCAGACGTCCGGCTGAGCATGCACGACGGTCTGGTGACGCTCGTCGCCAAGGACGCGACAATCCGGCAGATCCTGGTCGAGTGGGCAAGAGTCGGGCAGACGAAGATCGTGAATGCCGAGAAGATAGCCGGGGCGCCGGTATCGATCGAGCTGTCGGACGTGCCGGAAAAGCAGGCGCTCGACATCCTGTTGCGATCGGTCAACGGCTATCTGGCCGCACCAAGGCCGACCATCGCTCCAAACGCGTCGCGCTTCGATCGAATCCTGGTGCTACCAGCCGCTGCGCAGCCACGAAGCCTGTCCTCGAGTGCGCCCGCACCGCCGCCCCTGCCGCAGCCCTTGCCGCCTCCACAGCAGCGCTTTCAACTTGCGCCGCTGCCGCCCGAGTTCGAAGAGGCTCCAGTGCCGATACAGAATCCGAACCCCAATCTTCCGGTCGATCCGAATCAACGCCAGCCGGCCGTCAACCCCCTCGCGCCGGCCGCACCACCGCCTCAGGGCGCTGGCCGTGTGGGGCCAGCGTCTAGCCCTGTCGTGCCGGCCGGAACCTCTGTCCCAGGTGTGATCGTGCAGCCGCCGGCACAGCCGCAACCTGGAAAGTCCGGACCTCCAGTGACTCATGCCAATCGTTGATGACGTGAGCGCCGCCATCGCGGACGCGATGCGCCGTCAGGATCGCGCAACTCTCACCGCCCTGCGTATGCTCAAAGCGGCCTTCATGAACCGCTCTGTCGAGAAGGGGCGCGATCTGGACGATGCCGAGGCGAGACAGGTCGTGAGCACGCTCGTCAAGCAGCGGAAGGATTCGATCGAGCAGTTCATCAAAGGCGGACGCCAGGATCTCGCCGACAAGGAAACGGCCGAAATCGTCGTGCTGGAGTCGTACATGCCGCCCGCGGCTGATCCCGCCGTCGTCGAGCGCGCTGTGGTCGACGCGATCGTGGAAACTGCCGCGACATCCACAAAAGACGTGGGGCGCGTCATGAAGTTGGCGATGGCGAAGCTGGCGGGACAGAACGTTGATGGCAAGATGGTCAACGAGCTGGTTCGCGCCAGGCTCGGTGGCGCGTAGTCGGTCGGATGTCGCCAGAGGCCGCCGAGGGCGCCTTGGACATCGACCCGCCGCCTGACCGGGCTGGCCGCCGTCTCGCGCGATCGGCCGGCCTTGCGGGAATCGCGACGCTGACCAGCCGCATTCTCGGTCTTGCCCGCGAATCGATCCAGGCGGCGATCTTCGGCGCCGGCAACGAGGTGGATGCATTCCTCATCGCGTTCCGCATCCCCAATCTCGCGCGCGACCTCTTCGCCGAAGGCGCGATGAGCGCCGCGTTCGTCCCCACCTTCACCCGATACCTCACGCTTCGCGGAAAGGCGGAGGCCTGGCGCCTGGGCAACAGCGTGATCAACACGCTCCTTCTCGTGTGCGGCCTGCTTTCTCTCCTGGGAGTAGTCTTTGTGGGGCCCTTGGTGACCTTGTACGCCGGGGACTATGCGGCCGTGCCCGGAAAACTCGAACTGACCGTCCAGCTGACGCGGGTCATGCTGCCCCTCATGACACTCGTCGCCATCGCGGCCGCGATGATGGGAATGCTCAATTCCCTGCACCACTACTTCATCCCGGCACTGTCGCCGGCCATGTTCAACGTTGCCTCCATTTCGTCCATGGTGGCGCTCGTTCCCGTGATGCCACTCCTGGAGTGGCCCCGGATCATGGCACTACCCGTGGGGGTCATTCTCGGGGGCCTTGGCCAGATCGTGATTCAGTGGGCATCGCTCAGGGGTGAGGGGTTCCGGTACCGTCCGTTTCTCAATTTCCGCGACGAGGGACTGCAACGGATGCTCGTGCTCATCGGACCGAGCACGCTGGGTCTGGCGGCCACGCAGGTGAACGTGTTCATCAACACCCTGCTTGCCACGCGTCAGGGCACGGGCGCCGTTTCATGGCTCACGTATGCATTCCGCCTCATGTATTTCCCCATCGGTTTGTTCGGCGTCTCGATCGCGACGGCCGTGCTCCCCCAGGCCTCGCGTCATGCCGCCACTGGCGAGCACCAGGCGACGGGCAACGTTGTGTCGCGTGGACTGGCGCTGATGATGGCGCTCAACGTGCCCGCCATGTTTGGACTGATCGTGCTCGCCGAACCGATCGTGCGTCTCTTGTTCGAGCGCGGTCGATTCCTTCCGTCGGATACCGCATCCACGGCGGCCGCTCTTCGCTTCTACGCGGTCGGCTTGGTGGGGTACTCTGCGGCGCGCATCGTGTCACCGGTGTTCTACGCGATTGGCCGGAGCCGCGTGCCGGTCGCCGTCAGCCTGGGCTCCATCGCATGCAATATCGCCGGCGGCGTCCTGCTCTCGAGATTCCTGGGATTCCGCGGCCTGGCACTCAGCACGTCGATCGCTGCGCTGGTCAACGGCGGAGTGCTCTTTTGGCTGTTGCGTAGTGCCCTTCGCGGCCTTGACGAAGGCCACCTGGTCCTGACCTTCGTCAAGACACTGTTGGCTGCCGGGGTGATGGCCGTCGCAGCATTTGGCGTCGAGCACTGGACGTCAACGCTCACTGGCCTCATGGGTAGCAATCACCTGGTTGCCCAGGGCCTGCGGCTGAGCGCGGCGATCGGAGCCGGACTCGTGGCACTGGCCGCGTCAGCGAAGCTCCTGCGGGTCCGGGAATTCGACGAAGCGTTTGCCATGGCCCGCGAGCGTATGGAGACGCAGCGCCTCGGCTGACCGGGCGATATGTTTGTACGTGATACGATCAAAGCGGATACTGTGTCATGCGTCGCACTTCCTCGCCGTACACCTCGACCATCTCGTTCGGCCCCGGACCTGTCTCCACGGCGATCAAGGCCCTTATCGGCGCCAATGTCGTCCTGTTTCTCGCGCAGAGCGTTGCGCCACGAGCGGTTTCATTCGGTCCGGATATCCTGACCGCATTCCTGGGTCTTCGCGCCGCCGATGTCCTCGGGCGCTTGTACGTCTGGCAGCTCGGGACCTACATGTTTCTTCATGCCAGCGTGTTGCACATCCTGTTCAACATGCTGGGACTCTGGATGTTCGGTGCTGAACTCGAGCGGATTTGGGGAACGCGTTATTTCCTGAAGTACTACTTCGTGACGGGCATCGGCGCCGCCATGTTGACTGTCGTCTTCTCGCTGCTGCCGTTCGGTTTCGCAGATGCCCTCCGATATTCCATCGTGATCGGCGCATCTGGGGCGATCTACGGCATTCTGCTGGCGTACGGGCTGTATTTTCCCGAACGACCCATCTACATGTACCTGGTCTTTCCGATCCCGGCGAAGTATTTCGTGATGATCATGGGGGCGCTGGCCTTCTATTCGTCGGTCAATGGCGGGGGGGGGGTTGCGAGCGCCACGCATCTTGGCGGGCTCGTCATCGGCTACCTCTTCCTCAAGGGTGCTCGGATCCACCCGCTGTTGGAGCTGAAGTACCGCTACACGAAATGGAAGTTGAACAAGACCCGGAAGCGATTCGATGTCTACTCAGGCGGGCGGGCCAACGACTGGAACCGACGCGTTCACTGAAACGCCATCGCCTTGAGCGCGGCGATTCGCTTCGCCATGGGAGGGTGGGAGGCGAACAGATCGGACCAGAAGCTTGATTGGAGTTGTGCCTGACGTCCGAGGGGATCAGCGATGCACAAGTGCGCCGATCCCTGCTTGATGGCCGGCGTTGGTTCGACCGCCCCTTCGATCTTCTCCAGCGCACGTGCAAGCCCCAGTGGATTTCTGGTCAACTCAGCGCCCGAAGCATCGGCCAGATACTCGCGCTCGCGCGACACCATCATGGCCAGCATCCGCGCGACGATCGGCGCGAGGATGATCGCGACCAGCCAGACCGCCAGAAACAGGACGCCGGTCAGGCCGCCGCCGTTGCCGCTGTTACCGCTGCGGCCGCGCCGGTATCGCACGGGACCCCACCGCATGCCACGGCCGGCCCAGTCGGCGATCAGGGCCACCGCGCCAACGAGTGCCGCCACAATCGTCATGAGGCGCACATCGTAGTTCCGAATATGACTCATCTCGTGCGCGATCACGCCTTGGAGTTCTTCGCGATCGAGCCTATCGATCAGTCCACGCGTCACCGCGAGCGATGAAGTACCGGGACCGCGGCCGGTGGCAAACGCGTTCGGGTCGGAGTCCGGCACCACGTACACAGGAGGGCGCGGCACCCCGGATGCAATGGCCATTTCGTCCACGACATTCTCGAGCCGGCGCAGCTTCAGCTTGTCGTCGTCGCTTGCCACACCCATCAGATCCCCGACGGGCTGTGCCCGTGTGGAGGCGAGTACGGCCCGGTCGCCGCGATAGTAGGAAGCGAACGCCGAGACCGAACCCACCGCGAGCGCCATCGCCGATCCGATGGGAAGCACGCCACCGCCGGCGCCAACGTAGACGGCGTCGAAGCCCGCCCCAAGCAGAAACAGAAAGACGACGAACGCCAGCATGACCAGCCACGTCATGCGACGATTCGAGGTCTGCTGCTGGTAGAGATTCACGATAGAAGACGCCCGAACTGGAGCTCGCCTCGCGACATGACTCGGGACGCTTCGAGCCGTGCCGAAGGGTCAGTCTACGATTGTGCTTTTCTCGACAAATCGACGACAGGAACAGCGCGGTCGACCGCGTCGGTCACCTCGAAGAGCTCGGCAGGTTTGAAGCCAAAGCCGCTGGCGAACAAGTTCATGGGAAACACCTGCTGCGCCGTATTGAAATGCGTGGCAATGTCATTGTAGAACTGACGCGCGAAGCCGACCTTGTTCTCGGTCGCCGACAATTCCTCCTGCAGCATCTTCACATTCTCGTTGGCTTTGAGGGCCGGATAGCTCTCGGCGAGCGCAAACAGCCGCCCGATTGCCTGGGTCAGCTGCTGCTCTTTCTGGGCGGCATCGCCCGGCCCCGTCGCTGTCAGCGCCTTGGAACGCGCGTCCATGACCGCGGTCAGTGTGTCGCGCTCGAAGTCCATCGCGCCGCGCACGGTGTTGACCAGGTTCGGGATGAGGTCATGTCGCCGCTTGAGCTGTACGTCGATTTGCCGCCAGCCGTTGGTGACCTGATTCTTCAAGCCGACCAGGCGGTTGTAGCTGCCGATGGCCCAGAATATCAGGGCCACGAGGACGACGAGAAGAACGAGGCCTGGCATTGGGGGGCTCCTAAGGCTGATCATCCTCGGTGGGATTCAGCACTTCTCGACGAATCGGGCTGAAAAAATCGAGCTCGAACGTATCTTCGAGCGCCTCCGCCTGATGCTCGACACCGGATGGAATGTGGAGCACTTCACCCTCGCGCACGGTGATCTCTTCGCCGCCAACGAGGAATTTGAGCGCGCCCTGCAACACGTAGGTCATCTGCTCGCTCTCGTGCGAATGAAGCGGCACAAGGCAACCGCGTTTGACGTAGATTTGCACGAGCATCTCGCGCGTGCCTGTCACGCTCTTGCGGGAGAGCATCTCGGTGACCCGTTCGAGTGCGATCTCATCCCAGCGGTGGAGCTGCGCGGCCATTGGCGCCATTTCGAACGAGGATATATCATCGCGGCCGAATGCTATAATTTCGAGTTCCCATGGACGGCACAGTCGCGAACACCTCGGCCGCCGAAACCTTCGAAGGACTGAGCCGAGTCGATCTTCTCGACGTGTATCGCGTGATGCTCGGTTCGCGCAAGGTGGACGACAAGGAAATCCAGTTGCGGAACCAGAACCGGATTTTCTTTCAGATCAGCGGTGCTGGCCATGAGGCTGTGCTGGTCGCCGCAGGCCTGACGCTCAGGGCCGGCTCTGATTGGTTCCATCCGTACTATCGCGACCGCGCGCTGGCACTGCAGCTCGGCATGACGCCGCTGGACATGTTCCTGGCCGGCGTCGGCGCCGCGAGCGACCCGAGTAACGGTGGTCGTCAAATGCCGTCGCACTGGGGCAGTCCGGAACGGCACATCGTCTCGGGATCGAGCGCAACCGCCACGCAGGTCCTGCACGCGGTGGGCATGGCAGAAGCCGGCATTATCTACAGCCGTGTGGTCGCGATTCAGGATCGCAGCGCGCGTTTCACGAGCGACGAGGTTGTCTACGTGTCGCTCGGCGAGGGCGCCACGAGCGAAGGCGAGTTCTGGGAAGCGTTGAACATTTCCTGCACGAAGCAACTACCCGTCCTGTTTCTTGTCGAGGACAACGGCTATGCCATCTCTGTTCCGGTCGAGGTGCAGACGCCGGGTGGTGATATTTCGCGCGTGCTTCACTCGATGCCGTCGCTCCATGTGGATTCGGTCGATGGGACCGATTTCTTCGCGAGTCTGCGCGCCATGCGTGCGGCCACCGCGTACGTCCGCGCACGGAAGGGGCCAGCACTCGTCCACGCTCGCGTGATCCGTCCGTACTCTCATTCCCTCTCCGACGATGAGCGGTTCTACAAGACACCCGCCGAACGGGAAGGGGAAGCGCGCCGGGATCCGCTGCTTCGCTTTGCAGAGTTTCTGCAGGCCCAGTCGTTGGCTACGAGCGCCGACCTTGCGGCGATTGGGGTCGAACTCGATCGCGAAATCAACGAGGCTGTGCTCCAAGCGCTCACGGCACCGCCGCCGGCCAAGAGCAGCGCGGCGCGCTGGGTGTACTCGCCCGATGTCGATCCGACGTCCTCCACGTTCGACACGCCCCCCAGACCCGAGGGCACACCGAAAACGATGGTCGACAGTATCAACCGCACCTTGAAGGACGAGATGGCTCGAGATGCCAGAATCGTGCTGTTCGGCGAGGACGTGGCCGACGCGACCCGGCCGGAGACACTGCCGCTCGTGAAGGGAAAGGGCGGAGTCTTCAAGGTCACCCACGGACTCCAGCGCCTCTACGGCAGCGACCGCGTCTTCAATACGTCGATCGCTGAAGCCGGCATCATCGGCCGGGCCGTCGGCATGGCCGTCCGAGGGCTCAAGCCCGTCGTCGAGATTCAGTTCTTCGACTACATCTGGCCCGCAATGATGCAGATCCGGAACGAGCTCGCCATGCTCCGCTACAGATCAGCAAACCATTTTTCCTGTCCGGTTGTCATTCGCGTACCAATTGGCGGCTACCTGCGCGGCGGCGGGCCGTATCACAGCCAGTCGGGCGAGAGTATCTTCGCGCATTGCCCGGGAATCCGCATCGCCTATCCGTCGAACGCCGCTGATGCCGCCGGACTGCTACGGACCGCGATTCGCTGCGACGATCCGGTGCTGTTTCTCGAGCACAAGCATTTGTATCGCCAGACGCACAACCGGAGTCCCTACCCCGGCGCCGACTTCATGCTGCCGTTCGGCCGTGCCGACCTGCGTCGAGACGGCACCGATGTGATCATCATCACGTGGGGCGCGCTGGTCCAGCGGTCGCTGCTTGCGGCCCAACAGGCCGAGCGAGAAGGCGTTTCGGTGGCCGTGCTCGACCTACGGACCATTGCGCCGTACGACTGGACTGCGATTGCCGCGCAGGTCCGGCGCACGAGTCGCGTGGTCGTGGCTCACGAGGATCAGCTCACCTGCGGATTTGGCGCAGAGATTGCCGCGCGCGTTGCCGGTGAGCTCTTCGACCACCTCGATGCGCCGGTCAGGCGCGTTGCTGCCCTGGACACGCCGGTCGCGTACGCACCGGATCTCGAAGAAGCGATTCTGCCTCAGCCTGCCGACGTGCTGGCCGCCATCCTCGAGACCGCGCGGTACTGATCGTCGCTTTGGCGTAAGCTCAAGATATGACGATTGTGGAGAAGGGTCGCGGGACCCCGGTCGTGCTGGTTCCTGGTATCCAGGGCCGTTGGGAGTACTTCAGTCCCACGGTCGATGCACTAGCGACGTCGCATCGCGTCATCACGTTTTCGCTGTGCGACGAGCCCGGTGAATCGCCCACGTCTGGCGACCGGCCAGAGCTCGATGATTTCGTCGGGCAGGTCGAGGCGGCACTCGACGACCGCGGGCTCGCGCACGCTGTCATTTGCGGTGTCTCGTTTGGCGGGCTTGTCGCGCTGCGCTTCGCCGCACAACGTCCCGAGCGGACGACGGCCCTCATCCTTGCGTCAGCGCCTGGACCGGGGTGGCGCCTGCGACGGACGCATCGGACATTCGTCCGTTTGCCATGGCTCTGCGCTCCGCTCTTCTTTGCCGGAGCGCCCGGCCGCCTGCGGAAAGAAATTGTGATGGCGATTCCGGAGGCGCGTGAACGCCGGGCGTTCACGCGCGGACTGCTTCGACTGCTCCTCCAGGCGCCACTGTCTCCGTCCAGAATGGCGGCCCGCGCGCGGCTCATCGACGGCGTGGACAACGCGGCGGACTGCGCACGCATTTCGGCTCCCACGCTCCTGTTGACGGGAGAGCCTGCGCTCGACCACGTTGTCGCGCCCCCCAGCACGTGCAACTACTCGCAGCTCATTTCCGGCTCGCGCGCCGCCACGCTCGAGCGCACGGGCCATCTGGGCTGCGTCACGCGTCCGCGCGCGTTCGCAACGATCATCGATGACTTCCTTGTCGACGCGAGGCTTGCAGGACGCTCGAGCCAAGATGCTGCGTGATATTCCTGGGCCGGCTGGCCCGCTCGAGGCGCTACTCGATGAGCCCAGCGACCGCCGCCGGGTCAATAACGATGGCCTGCTCGATGTCGGCTCGGGCGGCCGGCTCAGAGCAGCTGTCGTGTTCGGGCATCCCCACCCCCTCTATGGCGGGACGATGCACACGAAGGTGGTGTACCAATCGGCAAAAGCGCTCGCTCGGATTGGATGCGTCGTACTGCGGTTCAATTTCCGCGGAACCGGTCGAAGCGCCGGCGTGTTCGACCAGGGGATCGGCGAGCGGGAGGACTTCAGCGCCGCGCTCCATTTCATGATCGAGCGCTACCCGTCCACGCCGCTGTGGGCTGCCGGCATGTCCTTTGGTTCGTGGGTGGCGCTGATGACCGGGGCCGCAGAGTCACGCGTGTCTGCGCTCATCGGTGTCGCGGTGCCGATCGCCTTCCATGATTTCGAGGCTGTGCGAACGAGTCCGAAGGCGAAGTTCTTTATCCATGGGGAACGCGATGAACTCTGCCCGCTCAAGGACATCCGCGAGTTCTATGCCAGGGCCGCCGACCCCAAAGAGCTCGTCGTCATCGATGCAGCCGATCATGTCTTCGACGGCCGGGTTCATGAGGTTGCCGAGGCGATTGAAGACCTTCTCGGCGACTGGCCCGACCGTTCTTGATCTCTGGAGGTCCCTGTGCCCCTGATTGTCGCGTCTCATTCGGCCTCGATGCTCCGCGGGGGCGAGTGGCTGATCCAGCCATCCGATCCTGTCGAGGTCTTCTCGCCCGAACGCGTGACCGAGGAACAGCGCATGATTGCGCAGACGGTCGCTGACTTCGTCAACAGCGAGGTGCTGCCGGCGCTCAACCGCCTCGAGGACAAGGACTGGACGCTCGCGCGGGCCCTGGTTCGACGGGCAGGCGCCCTTGGCCTGCTCGGCGTGGATGTTCCGGAGGCATACGGCGGCCTGCAACTGGACAAAGCCACGTCGATGATCGTGAGCGAACGGATGTCTCAATCGGCGTCGTTCGGCGCCACATACGGCGCACAGGCGAATCTCATGATTCTCCCGCTCGTGCTCTTCGGCAGCGACGCGCAGAAACGTAAGTACCTCCCGAATCTTCTGACCGGTGGCCTAATCGGCGCGTACTGCCTCAGCGAGCCCGGGGCAGGATCCGATGCGCTGGGCGCCAAGACAAAGGCGGTAAAGCAGGCAGACGGCAGTTTTGTGCTGAACGGCGAGAAGACCTGGATCACCAACGGCGGCTTTGCTGACGTGTACATTGTCTTCGCCAAGGTCGTTGACGCGGCAGGCGAACATTTCACGGCGTTCATCGTCGAGCGCGCATTTCCAGGGGTTTCGAGCGGCAAAGAGGAACACAAGATGGGCCTCCATGGGTCTTCAACGACACCCGTGATCCTCCAAGACGTCAGGGTGCCCGCCGAAAACCTCCTCGGGGAGGTGGGCAAGGGCCACAAGATCGCCTTCAACGTCCTCAACTTCGCTCGCTTCAAGCTCGGCGCGATGTGCGTGGGCGGGGCGCGTGGAGCGATCGCCGAGGCCGCCAGTTACGCTGGGCAGCGAAAGCAGTTCGGGCAGACAATTGCGTCGTTTGGAGCCATCAAGCACAAGCTTGGCGAGATGGTTGCGCGCGCCTATGCGGTCGAGAGCCTCATCTATCGGACCGCGGGCTTGATCGAGGCGCGCATCCAGGCGACTCCCCACGAACCTGACGATCGGTTGGCCGCTCTGGCTGCGCTCGAAGAGTACGCCATCGAGGCCTCTATCGCCAAGGTGGCCGGCAGCGAAATGCTCAACTTCGTCCTTGACGAGAACATTCAGATTCACGGCGGCAACGGATTCGTGCGCGACTATCCGGCCGAGCGGCACTACCGCGACTCCCGCGTGAATCGCATTTTCGAGGGCACCAACGAGATCAATCGCCTGTTGATTGCCGGCATGCTTGCCCGGCGGGCCGCCAAAGGAGGGCCTCCGCTCATCGCTGCGGCCAAGGCGCTGCAGGCGGAACTGATGGCGCCTCCGGCAGCGGTGCCGGCCGACACCGCCGTTCTGGATCGGGAGCGGCGGGCCGTCGACGCCTTCAAGAAATCGGCGCTGATGGTTTTCGGCCTCGCGCTGCAGAAGTACGGAGACAAGTTGAGCGACGAGCAAGAGGTGCTGATGCACGTCGCGGACATGCTCATGGAAGTGTTTGCGGCAGACAGTTCGGTCCTTCGCGCGACGGCGGCCACCCGCTCCCAGGCACCGCGTGCCGCGCTCCACGTGGATGCCGCGCGGGTCTTGGTGAACGACGCCGCCATGCGGCTCGACGCATCGGCGCGTCAAGCGCTGGCCGCGATGGTCGACGGCGATACGCTCACCATGACAATGTCCGCCTTGAAGCGACTGCTGGCGCTGACCCCCGTCAATACCGCGGCGCTGCGCCGGGGGATCGCAGACGAAACGGTGGCCCACCGCGGCTACATTTTCTAGGAACCCACACGTGCGTCGATCATCCTTCGGCCTTCTCCTTTGGCTGTTGTGCCTGTCGGCCGCGGCGGCATCCTGCAATCCGGCCCCCCCCGACACTCGCGACTACGCCACCCGCCTGTCGGCGGCGAGGGCGGCGAAGGACGCGCAGTTTCAGCGCGACTCATCCCCGGTGCCGGAAAGCCGCAAAGTGAGCCTCCTGCCGCTCGAGTACTATTCGATTGACCCGCTCTACAACGTCCCGGCGGTGCTCAGGCCTTCTCCCGACAACGTGGTCGTGTTGATGCCCACGAGCAGTGGCGAGCAGCGCCGCGAGCGCAGAGCCGGCACGCTGGAATTCACACTGAGGAGCGAGCCGATGACCCTCTCGGCTTTCGTCGAGGCCGACGCGCCGGACATGAACCACCTGTTCGTGCCATTCAGAGATCTCACGAGTGGAGCCGAAACCTATGAGGCGGGACGCTACCTCGAGCTGGACCGGACCGCGACAGGCTTCTACGAGCTCGATTTCAACAAAGCGTTCAATCCGTACTGCTACTACAGCCTGGCATACGAGTGCCCGTATCCCCCGCCGGAAAACCGGCTGAAGACGCGCATCGAAGCCGGCGAAAAGATCAAGGACAAGATCAAGAAGGACGAACGAAAACAGTGAAGGACCAAGGAACGTAAGGGAAAGTGCTGCGCGCGATCGTGTTCGATTTCGACGGCGTCATCGCCAACAGTGAGCCCCTGCACCTTCGCGCTTACCGTGACGTACTCGCCAGATATGACATCGTCCTGAGCGACACGGACTACTACTCGCGATACCTCGGCTACGACGATGCGGGCGCGCTCGAGGCCATCGCTGTCGACCGCGGCGTTGTCTGGTCCCCCAGTCAGATTGCCGAAATGGTCCGGCTCAAGGCACGGCGCCTCGAAGAACTGGAAGGGGAAGGCTCGTCGTTGTTCCCCGGTGCGGAAGCCGCGATTCGCGCGGCCGCGAGCGTGATGCCAATCGCGATTGCCTCAGGCGCGCTCGGCGTCGAAATCCGGCGGGTGCTCGACCGTTCGAATCTTACCAGCCTCTTCACCGCCGTCATTTCAGCGGAAAACACACCCGCGAGCAAACCTGCGCCAGATCCGTATGTGCGGGCCGTAGCCATGCTGTCGGCTGTGCACGGTTCCATGCGGCCCGATGAATGCGTGGCGGTTGAGGATTCACGCTGGGGCCTGGAATCCGCCCGCGCTGCCGGGCTGAGAACGCTAGCGGTCGCGCAGACCTATACTGCCGATGCGCTGCAGCCGGCCGATCTCATCATCCCTTCCATGCTGGCTTTTGACCTGGAAGCACTCAGGCGGTATTTCTAGCCCGAGCCGTCCTTCCTTCAGCCAGGCCTGTGGCCTCTGCCCCGGGGTCATGTCTGAACCCTTCAGAATCGTCATTGAACGGCCGATACCCTCACAAGGCGGGGGTTTAGAACGTACTGTTGTATGAAAAAGAGACAGGAATCGAGCAGAATTGAAACCCGACGGGTCAACGCGCCAGGCTTTGTCTTCGGACATAGTCCCTATTTGTCCTCTAATGTCCTACATTGGCACGATCGACGTATAATATGGCCCGCATTGATTACATTTTTCGTGATGGGCCGGCGCAGGGCGCTGACGTCTCCCGGAGGGGTCGAGTAATGAACCGTTGGATCTTGCTGTGCGCGGTTGTCATCGCCACCGTGGCCCCGGCATTTGCCCAGGTTCAAGGCGGTAGCATCAGCGGCGGCGTCAAGGATGAGCAAGGAGGTGTCCTCCCGGGCACAACCGTGACCGTGAAGGGGGTGGACGCGACGCTCACGACCACCACCAATGCGGCCGGCCAGTACCGATTCCTTGAACTCGCGCCTGGACCCTACAAGGTGACCGTCGAGCTCGCGAGTTTCGCGACGATGACGCGCGATGTCATCGTGGCGGTGGGCCGGACCGTCGACCTTCCGGTCACGCTCAAACTTTCCACCCTGGGTGAGACCATCGACGTGACGGCGGCCTCGCCGATCGTCGACCCCAAGGTCACCGGGACGGCCATCAACTTCACCCGTGACGAACTGCAGAACATCCCAACCTCCCGCGACCCGTTCGCGCTCATGCGGACAGCGCCCGGTGTACTGCTTGACCAGGTGAACATCGGCGGCAATGAGACCGGTCAACAACCGAACGTACTCGGCAAAGGCTCGCGTCAGCAGGACACGACCTGGGCCATCGATGGAGTCGAGATCACGGACATGGGCGCACCGGGCCAAGCCGCGACCTACTTCAATTTCGACAGCTTCGAGGAGCTCCAGGTGTCGACCGCCGGTCACGATGTCCGCTCGCGCACGGGTGGCGTTGGCATCAACCTGATCACCAAGCGCGGAACGAATCAGTTTCATGGGGGCGCCCGTGGCTACTTCAGCAACGACAGCCTCGAAGCCTCGAACGTACCAGATGAGCTGAAGGCCACCGTCACGCCACAGACCGCCGATCACACCGACCAGACCTCCGACTATGGGTTCGAGTTCGGGGGCCCGCTCGTGAGAGACAAGGCGTGGTTCTACGGATCGCTGTCACAACAGGACATCGGCATCTTCAAGCGGACCACCAATGCCATCGACAGCACAGCGCTCAAAAACCCGCAGGTGAAGGTGAACTGGCAGGCCACGTCGAAAGACATGGTGAATTTCCTGTTCTTCAACGGGTACAAGCTCAAGGATGGCCGTACGAACCCTGGCAACGGCACGACGCTTTCGACATTCGATGCCACGCACCACCAGGACAACTCGTACACCGATAATCCCGTGCATGGCCTGTGGAAGATCGGCGACGACCGTGTGATCAACGCGAACACGTTCCTCTCAGCGAAATATGCGTACTACAACACCGGGCTCGCCCTGACGCCGGAGGGGGGCACATCTGCTCAGGCGGGACGCACGTTCGTAGGAGCGTCGCAGGCGTACGGATCGACGTCGGAGAATCTGTTTCGCCGGCCCCAGCATTCGTTCACGGCCGATGTGAACAATTTCGTGCCGATCTTTGGCATGTCGCACGACCTGAAGTACGGCATCGGCTATCGGCATGTCCTGGCGGCGACGAGAATTACGTGGCCCGGCAACGGCATCGTGGCGATCGAGCAGTCAGCCACCGATCTCCGCGCCCAGGTGTACAGGCAGGTTGACGGCGCAAACGAGGTGAGCTATCTGGACTTCTACGTGGGCGACACGTTGTCGCTGGACAGAACCACCATCGACGTTGGCGTGCGGTACGACCGACAGGCGGGCAGCGCCCTTGCGGCAACCACGGAAGGGAACAAAGCGTTTCCCACCGCGGTCCCTGGCGTCATTTTCGCGGGCTACGATGCTCCGTTCACATGGAAGAACTTCTCGCCGCGAGCGGGCCTGAGCTACCTCCTCGACACCAGTGGAAAGACTGTCGCGCGCGCGAGCTACAGCCGGTTCGCGGGCCAGTTGGCTCCGAGTACCGTCGGCACTCTCAACCCCTCAACCGGCAGTACAGCGGGGAGTATCACTTATCGATGGAAGGATCTGAACAGCGATCGGTTCGCGCAGGCGAACGAAGTCGATCTGACCCAGCAGCTTGCGGTGAGCGGTATCAATCCGGCAATCCGACCGCGTTGGCACCGTCTCCCAACCAGTTGGATCCCAATCTGAAAGCGCCTGTCACGCAAAGCGTTGTCGCAGGCATCGAACGGGAACTGATGCCGAACCTCGCGATGATGGTCGACTATTCGTACACCCGGACGTCAAATCTCTTCGGGAACCTGACCGCCAACATCACGCCGCGAGTCGGGGTTCCGCTGTCTGCATACATCCCGGGCCGACGCTCACGGGCCAGCTGCCCGACGGGAGCGCATATAGCGTCCCGACGTTCATCCCGACTGGCGTCACGACCGGCACGATCACCCAAGAACGTACCGGGGTTCTACGTCGACTACCACGGGCTCGAGCTCAACGTGATCAAACGCATGTCCAACAAGTGGATGGGGCGTCTCTCGTTCGGATACAACGACCCCCGGGAGCACTTCACGAAGGTCGAGGGACGATACAACACGAACGGCAATCCCACGCCGACGCCGTCCGAGCCACTCGTCGACGGGGGCCAGTTCGCGCCGACCGCCACGGTCTCTGGCGGAGTCTTCATGAACGCGGTGTGGCAGTTCAACGCGAACGGCATGTATCTGGGTCCCTACGGCATTGAGCTTGCCGCGAACGTCTTCGGCCGGCAGGGTTATCCGCTGCCGATGTATCGAGGCCCGATTGACCTCAAGCTGCCTGCGCCGGCGCTGGGCGACACCAGTCAGAACATCCTCGTCTCCCCGACGATTGATGCCTTCAGGCTGGACAACGTGTGGAATACCGATGTTCGCGTCGCGCGTACATTTCTGATGAAGGCGGGCAGTCAGACGCTGGAGGTGCGCCTCATCGCGTGATGTCTTCAACGTGTTCAACGCCAACACTGAGCTCGCGCGCGTCAGCAATCTCGGAAACCTGACGACACCCAATACGGCGTTCAACTCGCTGATCAAGAACATGAGCCCGCGGATCGTCCGATTCGGATTGGTAGTGGGCTTCTAGCTGGCGACACCCTCACCGCAGAGGACACAGAGGACAGCCATCTCTGTGTCCTTCGTGGTGAGGTTCTTTCGACTATCCGGTCGCCCCCGCAATCTCCTGGTACAGGATCGCCGACGCGATGACGCCGTTGTGGAAGTTCGAGAGATCGAGCTTCTCGTTCGGCGCGTGTGCATTCTCGTCTGGCAGACCCACGCCGAAGAGCACCGAGGGCAGTCCGAGCTCCTCTTGGAACGTCGCGACAACCGGAATCGAGCCGCCCTCACGTGTGAACACGGGCCTCTGGCCGAAGCCTTTTTCAATCGCGCGCCCCGCGGCTTGCACAAAGGGATTTTCGAAGGACGCCATCCACGGCTTGCCGCCATGCATCCTGGTAATCTTCAGTTCCACGGTCTTTGGCGCGATCTTCGAGGCGAACGCTTCAAAGAGACCGGCGATCCTGTCCGGATCCTGATCAGGCACGAGCCGCATGCTGATCTTCGCCATGGACACGGCCGGCAGCACCGTCTTCGCGCCAGGCCCCGTGAAGCCCGACAACAGGCCATTCACCTCCAGTGTCGGGCGGGCCCATGTGCGCTCCAGCGTCGTATAGTCGGACTCGCCGAAGAGCCTCGGAACACCGATGGCTTTCTTGTAGTGTTTCTCGTTGAACGGCAGTGACGCCCACGCCTGCCGCTCGGCCTCCTGCAGCGGCCTCACATCGTCATAGAAGCCCGGGATCTTGACGCGCCCTCCGCGGTCCTTCATCTGCGCGATCATCTGCGCCAGCACGAACGCTGGATTAGCCACCGCCCCGCCAAAGATGCCGGAATGGAGGTCGGTGCTGCTGCCGCGCACATCGATCTGAAAATAGACGAGGCCGCGCAGCCCATAACAGATCGAGGGAATGCCGCGTGCGAACATTGCCGAATCCGAGATGACGACGACATCGGCCTTGAGATTGGACTTCTGGGCGCGGATGAAATCGTCGAGATGTTCGCTCCCGACCTCCTCTTCCCCTTCGAGGATCACTTTGAGGTTCACAGGCAACCGGCCGCGCTGCTTCAAATGCGCTTCGATCGCCTTCAGATGCATGAACACCTGACCCTTGTCGTCCGCGGATCCACGCGCATAGATCTCGCCGTCGCGGATCGTCGCCTCAAAGGGGGGGGACTCCCATAGATCAAGGGGATCAACAGGCTGCACGTCGTAGTGTCCGTAAAACAGAATCGTTGGCGCGCCCTCCGCGCCCAACCAGTCGCCATAGACGACGGGGAAACCCGCGGTATCCATCAGGCGCACGTTCTGTAATCCCACCCGGCGCATCTCAGCCGCACACCAATCGGCGCACCGCTTCACGTCCTCTCGATGCTCGGGCAGGGCGCTGATGCTAGGGATGGCCAGCAGACTCTTGAGCTCTTCAACGTACCGGTCGCGGCTGACGTTGATGAAATCGATGACATTGTCCATGCGTATCACGCTTTCCACCGGGCATCCTCTTCGAACGCTCGGCGCTCTTTCTTCAGTTTCTCGAGATGCGCGCGAGTGGTTTCGCGCGCGGCCGGCATCAGAACCGGAGCGAGTCCATCATAGATGGATTCGGCAATCGACTCCACGGTATCGAGGCCCGCGACGAGCGCGGCCATCACTTGCGCCTCCCGATTGCGCCGATGCCGCAGGTACGCCGTCAACACAGTTTCCGGATCCGTCACCACGGGGCCATGCGCCGGAAGCAGCCGGTGTGGTTTGAGCGCGCGAATGCGCTCGAGCGACTCGAGATACTGGCCAAGATCACCGCCCCCGCTCGCATGGATCATCACGGTGCTGCCCTGCACGACGAGGTCGCCTGTGAACATCGTCCTGCTGTCTTCGTGCCAGAAGACGACGTGATCGGGCGCATGTCCGGGCGTGTGGAGCGCGATCAGTGAATCGTTTCCGGCGATCACACGGTCTCCGTCAGCCACGCCACGCCACTGCACGGGATAAGTCACGTCCGCGTCGGGCCAGGGGTACTTGTAAAATCGGGCGGCTGGATGGGCTGCCGCGAGTGCGGGTGCGCCGGCGGCATGATCGGGGTGCCCGTGCGTGACAAGGACCTGTTCGAGACGCGCGCGTCCGTCGAACAGCCGCTGCGCGAGATCCGCGAGATGCCGCGTATCACCGACACCGGCATCGATGAGTGTGGCGCCGCCCTCCGCACCACACAGGAGATAGGTGTTGTTACCCGGACCGCTCATCGGACCGGGGTTGTACGCCGGCAGGAGAATGGAGTTCAAGGTGTATCCACCGCGGCCAGCCCTAGTAGCTGTAACGAAGCGCCACCATCAGGTGAGAGTTCCGCCTGTATTGTCCGATAAAATCGTCGATTGTTCCGGCGAGAATCGTTCCGGTCAGTGTCGTGCGCCAGTGTTGGCCGTGCGCCCATGAGTACTCGCCTTTGACGTAGACGCCATCTCCGTTCTGCCGGACGGCGCCTTCAATCGCGGCGCTCCTATTCGGATCGATGGTGTACGAGGCGCGAGCGATCACCGTGCGCGTCATGCCTCGATCAGGCGCAAAACTGGGCGTTATTCGCCTCTTCGTGACGACCTCGCCCGCATAGCCGCCCGTGATCAGCCACTCACCCGTCTGACGTTCCAACTGAAGCACGTACAGCACATACTCGTCGGTGCCGACCGTTGAAGACGTGAAGTAGGCGGCTTCGCCCTTCGCGGTGAACCATCGCGTCGGCAAGGCCGCATCACCGCCGTACAGGCGAAGAGTTGGATAGCTGCGCACAATCTCCAAGGCGAGAGGCGCCCCGCCGGGCCTGGTCTCAACATTCGGCAGGTGATTGAATCCGTCAAAGAATGACAGCGCGTACTCGTAGCCGCTTCCCATGTGCGCCCACCGCGCGCCGGCCTGAGAACGTGTCGGGAACGTGGGCTCCGCGTCCGAGAGCTCGAAGACCATGCCGGCCACGGGCACAGGGGTCCAGCGTTGGCTCAGGAGCGGGACGCGGCTGGGCGTGAAGAGCGGCACCCACACTCCCTCCACCGTTTCGTCGTTGAACTGAAGCGTCAGTCTCGAACCCGTCACCCCGAGAAATTCGCTGTTGACGACGTCGAGAAAGTCGCGTGGGGCAAATCGATCGGTCGGCGTGACGATGTCCGCTTTTCCCCAGCGGATGAACTGTTTGCCGACATCGAGGGTCATCGGGCCCCGCGTCACTGTCGCGCTGAGACGTCGGATCGTCAGCGCCGGACGGAGCGGCTCGCGGTCCCTGAAATCAGGCATCCATGACTCGGACACCTGATGGTACGAGTTGGCTCTCAGATCCAGCCCAACGGCAAGCTGAAGCCATGGCGCCGGCGTGGCGAACGCTTCTCCGCGTGCAAGAAGATCGACAACCGCATTTTGCGGATCGTTCAGGGCGTCCTGTGGGAACAGTGCGGTCCGCACCTCGACGAATCCGCGATGTGTGAGCGCCTGCGCGACCGCTGGTGCGCCCGGCGCGAGCCAGGCGAGCAGGAGCAAGCCGATCCCGACTCGACGAAGAGCGCTCACGGGCGCCGGATCGCCTGCAGCGTGAAATCTTCCTCCTTCATCGGCACGTTGTACTGCAGCTTGTCGAGCGTCAGCGCGCGTGCGGCTGCCCCGGCGCAGGTCGGCCATCTCCAGTCGTCGCGCAGTCCAGATGCCCTGAACGTTCGCGAAGTCGCGGTACGATCAGACGGCGCACGACGTCGTTCTTGACGAAGTTCTCGATCCGCGCGAACGCGTAGTTGTCCTTGCGAATCCAGACGACCGACCGCGTGTACTGCGACGACTTGGCCTGCTTCGGCGTCGACTGGATCTTCCAGCACGGTGCGCCGTCCACGGCCTCGTCGCCAAGCAGCGAGTAGTCGTACTGGTCGACGTCGCGCTCCTCGAGATCCTCGAAGCTGAAGTCGGTGCCGAAGAACCGCGTCGAGCGATCCTGCAGGGCGATCCGCCGATCGCGCTCGATCGCCGGCGTCCACATCCACTGGTCGGACGCGCGATCGGGATGATTGACGACGAGCAGCGCCACGCCCTTGACCTCGGCCGGCGCGGTGAAGCGGAGCACCATCTTGCTGTTGCCGTGCGCTCCGAGGCGCTCGAAGCGTCCAGCGCTTGTCCGCGATCTTGCCCTTCGCATCGAACACCTGCAGCAGTCCCTCGTAGCGCTGCGACTTCGCGTCGGTTCGCCGCTGCGCTTCGTCGACGATCTGCCGCACGTTGTCAGCGGCGCGGCTGGCCGCGAAGGGCTGCAAACCACGAAGGCACGAGGATCGCGACGATCATCGTGGTTCCGCACAGCCGCGCGCTACTCATACTCGAGCGCCTCCACGAGCGACCCGCGCACGGCCGACTCGGCCGGCCAGATCGCGGCGACGAACGCGGACGCGAGGATGGTCGGCACGAGCGCACAGCGCCACCGACACGGGGAACGCGTAGTCGAGCCGCATGCCCGCGATGTCACGGTGGACGATCTGGAGGATGTAATACAGGTTGACCGCACCCAGCGACGAACCCGAGCACCAGCCCGAGCGTCGCCGATGCTGATCGCCTCGATCCAGATCGTCCGCCGAATCTGGCCGCGGAGGCCGCCGACCGCCTGCAGCACGCCGAGCTCGCGCCGCCGATCGGTAATCGACACCGTCAGCGTGTTCACGATGCCGAGAATCGCGACGAGCACCGCGACGGCGATCTGCACCGACGTCAGCCCGAACCACTGATCGGTGATTTTCAGGATGTAAGCCTTCAGCTCGCCGTTGGTCAGCACGAACACCTGCCGCTCGCCGGCGTAGCGCTCGAGGATCCGGCGCTTCACGTCGGGGACCTGCGCGCCGGGCTTCAAGATAGACCCGGAACACATTCACCGAATCGTCGTGCCAGTACTTCTGAAACAGGCTGCGATCCATCAGGATCGTGCCCTGCTGATCGGAGTAGTCGACGACGATGCCGACGATCGGCAGCCGGATCACGCCGTACGGCGCGGGAATCTCGAGCATCTCGCCGAGCGTAAGGTGCTGAAGCTGGGCGAGATTGTCCGACACCATCAAGCCCTCGCCCGCCGCCGTCACGCGGTACATCGTCGTCGGCGATCACCCTCGACCGGCGGCCGGTGCGCCGTCTCGCGAGATGCTCGTCGACCTCCGTCGCGACGATCATGACCGGCGTCTGCCGGAAGACGATCCGGGCGTCGCGCACCATCTGGACGCGCTCGACGCCGGCACCGCCGCCAGCTCGGCGCCCATCGTCGGCGGAAACCGCGAGCGTGCGGATCACGATGTCCTGCGACGGCATCACGAACAGATCGGGATTGAGCGCCGTGTCCATCCAGTCGATGATCGACTCGTAGCTGGCGCGCGCCATGCCGGCAAACGCGACGACGAGCGCGAGCGACAGCATCAGCGCGGCGACGCTCGCCGACGTGCGGCGCGGCGCCTGAATCAGGCTGTCGGCGGCGAGCGCGCCTTCGACCGGCCGCAGCCACTTCAGGATCGGCCGCAGGGCCTGCGCGAGCGCGAGCGACAGCAGCGGGCCGAGCAGCAGCGCGACGACGACGGCGAGGACGTAGCCGACGTAGAAGACCACCCGCGAGTCGCCGAACGACGAGACAGCCGAGCGAGACGGCGCCGAGCATCGCGGCGCCAGAACGGCGCGCACCCGGCTCTCACCGGCCGACAGGACCTGATACTTGCCCTTCTGCAGCGCCTGAACCGGATCGACGCGGGCCGCCTGACGCGCCGGAATCAGCGCGGCGACGATGCTCGTGGCGACGCCGATGACCAGCGGCCGCCATCAAGCAGGCTCGGGCTCGTCGCCGATCTCGTCGGCCCGCTGCGCGACGCCGTAGACGTCGCTGATGAGATTCGCCGATCGACGCGGCAATCGCCGCGCGCGATCAGCAGGCCGAAGACCAGGCCGCCAAGCGAGCCGATGAGCGCCGGTGACGGCGCTCTCGCCGAGAAACAGCCATCGGATCTGCTGTCGGGTCGCGCCGAGCGCGCGAAGGATGCCGATCTCCGATCGCCGCTGCGTGACGGCGATCGCGAACGAGTTGTAGATGATGAACATCCCGATGAACAGCGCGAACAGGCTCGAGATGTTCACCATCATCGAGTACGCCGCGATCATCGCTTCGAACTGCTGACCGCGGCCCGACGGCGGGTCGATCTGGAATCCCGGCCCGAGCAGCCCGCGCGAGCTCCTCCTGCGCTTCGACAATCGTCCGGCCTGGCTGCAAGGCCGAGGTCGATGCGATCGAACGTCCGGCCGCGCCCGAACATCTTCTGCGCGGCGTAGACGTCCATGATGGCGAGGTTGCCGCCGAACGCGCTCGCCAGCCCGGACGACTTCATGATGCCGCGCACGGTGAACCGCTCGCTCGCCGAGCGCGGTCCCGAGCGGGAGCTGACTGTTCACCGCCAAGGCGGTTCTTGTCGGCGAACTCCTTCGTCAGAATGATCGAGTCGGGCTGCGCGAGGAACACGAGCGGATCGTCGATGACCGCTTCGTCGCCGCACTCGAGATCGTAGTCGCGCAGGCTGCGGTCGCCGGTCATGTCGACGCCGAGGACGAGCAGGCTGCCTTCGCCGGCCACTCGGGAATCGACAACCGCCTCGATGACCGGCACCGCCACGCGCACCGTCGATGCCGACTGGACTCTCTCGAGGATCTCTTCGTCGAAGCCGGTCTCGCCCGCCGTGACCTGCAGCTCGGTCTTGCCGGCGATGCGATCGACGGTCGCGTTGAAGCGCGAACAGCACGCTCTGATTGGCCGTGTGCATGCCGACGAACACGGCCACGCCGAGCACGATGCCCGCCGATCGTCAGCATCGTCCGCAGGACGTGCTTGCGGAAGTACGGCCAGCTGATGAGGCGCAGGAGGATCACGGCACCGCCCCAACGGCACTGCGCCGCACGTCCTCGACGATGCGGCCGTCGCGAAGCGCGATCGTCCGCGCGCAGCTCTCGGCCACCTTCATGTCGTGCGTGACGATGACGACCGTCGAGCCGAGGCGCGCGTGGAGATCGCGGATGAGCGCCAGAATCTCGTCGCCGGTGTGCGTGTCGAGATTGCCGGTCGGCTCGTCGGCGAGCAGGATCGGCGGATAGATCGACAGCGCGCGTGCGATCGCCGACGCGCTGACGTTCGCCGCCGGACAGCTCCTCGGGCAGATGCGTGCAGGCGGTGGCCGAGCTGGACGAGCGTCAGCAGCTCGCGTCGCCCGCTCCTCGACTTTCGCCCGCGGCCAGCCGCGCAGGTGCAGCGGCAGCCCGACGTTCTCGAGACACGAGAGCGTCGGCAGCAGGTTGAAGAACTGAAAGATGAAACCGATCTTGTCGCGCCGAACCCGCGTCAGCTCATCGTCGGACAGCCCAGCAAGCGCTTCGCCGTCGATGCGAACCTCGCCGGAGGTCGGACGATCGAGGCCGCCAATCAGGTTGAGCAGCGTGGATTTCCCGGAGCCGGACGGGCCGATGATCGACACCATCTCACCGCGCGGAATCGACAGCGTGACGTTGTCGAGGGCGATGACATGTCGTTTGCCTGCGAATTGCTTGGCGACGCGCTCCATCTCGATGACGTTGTCCATGGGCCTGGCTTCCAGTCCGATTATGTGAATAGTTTCACAAAAGTGTCCAGTCATCAAACGCACGCAAGCGGCAGCGGAGGTCAGACCCTCGTCTGACCCCGATGTACAATTCGCGTGGCTTTCATGATCGACATCTTTACGACGGATGAAGCACGTGCCCTCGCGCCGTACTTCACCAACACGGACAAGTCGGTCTTCGCACTGAAGAACCTTCCAGAAACGGTCAAAGGCGCTCTCTTTGCCCGCTACTCGCGATCGGCCAAGTCGCTTCGGCGTCTTTTTCTCGACGAGTTCCTCGGAGAGGTCCGGTCACCCGGCGCCGTCGATCGTCCCGGCGAGGACGGCGTCGGCGCCGAGCGAGCCGACACGTCTTTACGCGCGCGTCCTCAACGAATACGGCGACGATTCGGTCGCCCAGCTTGGCGGGGCGCATCTCGCCTGCGAGGGTGTATCGAACGTACTGACGAAGGTGCTCGAGTGGGGACGCCTGATGGCCTACCTCGAACAGTCGACACGCTACGTTCCCTATACCGACCGCCCGAATGGGCGGTGGAAGTACCACGTGCCGGCGGAAATCGAGCGCTCACCCCTGGTGGACGAGTTTGTCCGCACGATGGATCTGGCGTTCGACACGTACGCACGCTGGATTCCGGCGATGGAGGCGCACTTCCGCGCGAAATACCCAAAGGCGTCCGAGGACTCCGACGCCGTCTATCGTTCGGTCATTCGCGCCAAGGCGCTCGATACGCTGCGCGGCCTGCTGCCGGCGGCGACTACGTCGAATGTCGGGTTGTTCGGCACCGGCCAGGCGTTCGAAGCATTGCTGCTGCGTATGTTCGCACACCCGCTGGAGGAGGTGCGAACACACGCCCAGCTCATGCTGGGCGAACTGCGGCAGGTCATCCCCGCGTTTCTCGCACGGATCGATCAGCCGGAGCGCGGCGGACGCTGGATTCAGTACCTCTCGGAGACACGGCGGAATTTCGAGCGTGCGGCCGAAGCAGCTCTTCGACGAGCAGTCCCTGAATCGAGCCCGGAAGTCACGCTGACCGACTTCGATCCGGAGGGAGAGACCAAGGTCGTCGCCTCAGCCCTCTACGCAGTCTCTGCCTTGCCGGATGCGCAACTGATGGCCATCGCCCGGGCGATGAGCGTCGAAGACCGCGCTTCTCTGCTCCGCGCGTATGCGGGCGACCGTGCAAACCGACGGCACAAGCCAGGCCGCGCGTTCGAGCGAACGCACTATCGCTTCGACATCCTCACCGACTACGGCGCCTTCCGGGATCTCCAGCGACATCGTCTCCTCACGCTCGACTGGCAGCCTCTGAGCGTCGATCACGGCTACATCGAGCCGGCGGCCATCGAGGAGGCGGGGGCCCTATCGGACTGGCGAACCGTGATGGACCGATCGGCCGATCTCCACACGGCTCTCGCTTCACGCGACCTTGCCGTTGCCGCGCCCTACGCCGTGGTCATGGCCTACCGCGTACGGTTCTACATGGACATGAACGCGCGCGAAGCGATGCACCTCATCGAGCTGCGCACGGCACCGCAGGGTCATCCGTCCTATCGCCGGATCTGTCAGCTGATGCACCGCGCGATCGTCGATGTCGCCGGCCACCGCGGCATCGCCGAGGCCATGCGGTTCGTCGATCACTCGGCGGTGGAGCTCGAGCGGCTGCAATCCGAACGGGCGCTCGAGAAGAAGCGCCTGGCGAGGAGTTAGCTCAGCTGGTGGTCACTGATCCTTGCGCCAGTAGCGGGAATATTCGTCGAGGAAGGTCAACGAATCGAACGATCGCATCCGGTCGAAGAACAGGATGCCGTCGAGATGATCGGTCTCGTGCTGAATGACGCGGGCCGAGAAGTCCTGCGCGTGGAGTTCGATCGTCTCGCCGTCGCGACCGAACGCGCGAACCATGACCTCCCGCGCGCGTGGCACCTGGCCACGAATGTCGGGAATGCTCAGGCAGCCTTCCCAGTCCTCAACGACATCGACGCCCGCGACCGTGATCTCGGGATTGATGATTGCGATGGGATCAGCCGCTTCCTCGTTCTCAGACCTGTCGAGCGTGGCGACAAACAACCGGAGTCCCTCGTGAATCTGCGGCGCCGCCAGCCCGACGCCGTGATACTCGAGCATCGTCTCGATCATGTCGTCGATCAGCTTCTGAATCGGCGCAGTCTTGATCTCGGCGGCGCTCGATGGTTCGCGCCTTCGCGCGAAGCACGGGATGGCCCATGCGTGCGACCTTCAAGATGGACATACCGGTCGAATTATACTGAGAGGCGCCGGGGAGCGAACCTGACGTCCGGCTCCCGTGTGTTCGCCGTGTCTGACATCAATCTGCACCCTCACGACGATTCGCGCGCGTTCCGCTTCTGCCCGCGATGCGGCGCGACACTCGAGAGCCGGCTCCTCAAGGCCAGCGAACCGCCACGGCTGGTCTGTACCGGCTGCGGATTCGTGTTCTACCTCGATCCAAAGATTGCCGTTGGCACGATTATTCGTGCAACGTCAGGCGGCATCGTCCTGGTTCGCCGGGCCATTGAACCTGGGTACGGCAAGTGGGTCTTCCCCGGCGGCTACGTTGATCGCGGAGAACCATTGACGAGCGCCGCAGTCCGCGAAGCCCGGGAGGAGTGCGGTTTCGACGTGCGCCTCGACGGCCTGGTGAATATCTACTCCTACTCAGGCCGTGTGCCGGTCATTGTCGTGTACGCGGCCACGGCGATCGGAGGGACGCTTGCTCCGGATGAGGAGTGCTTGGAAACCGCTGTGTTCGCGGGGGAATCGATTCCATGGGACAATCTGGCCTTTCATAGCACCCACGAGGGACTCCGAGACTACCTGGCCGGCCTCCTGCACCCTGTTTCAAGATAGCGTCGTTTTTCCCGTGAAATCGCGCTGCTGACAGCGCGGCGCTCGCCGTATTGTGCGAACGATGCCAATTGTGTAATTGGAGCGTCTGCGCGCCCTGCGTGAAGGACTGCCATTGAACAAGCATCTCTGCCTCGCTGGAACACTCGTGGTTTCGATGATGAGTGGGGCGTGCGCCCAGTTCGAAACCAGCAAGGAGTCGCTGACACCGGCCGCGCCATCGCCGATTCCTGGAGGCAGCTCAACCGGCAGCCTGGTCGGCATGTGGACGCCTTCATCTGGCGTGGCAGCCCCAGACCCCTCCACCTGCGGAAACGTCCAGTGGGAGATCACCAGCCAGTCCGATACGGCCGTCCAGGGCAACTTCTCCATGGAATGCGGTGGAGGTGTCACGGCTTCAGCCACCGTGTCAGGCACTCTGACCAGTCCAACGACGGTCACCATTCACGCGGTAGGCACCGGCAGGTTCAGCGGTCTCGGCTGCCCGTTCACGCTGGATGCCATCGGAACCATTCTTGACAGCGGCAACGCCATCAGAATCCCTTACACGGGAACGACGTGCTTTGGTCCAGTGTCGGGCACCGAGACGCTGCGCAAACCGACGCCGCCGCCGCCACCCGCGCCGGAGCCAACGCCAGCCCCGCCCGGCGAGAATCCTCACCACGTGCCGCCGGGTCCGCTCAATGACCTTCGAGCCTCGCAGGTCATCTTTGCCACCGGTGACGAGTTCCCGCAGCTTCTGGCACCGATTGGCGACGTTGGTCAGAAGACGGCAAATGCCGAGGAAATGCTGTTGCGCTGCATCTGGCATCTCCAGCATGCCGGGTTCCAAGCCGGGCGACAACGCAATCCATCGGGAGCCATCTCGACCGACAAGTTGACAGTCGTCCTCGACGATCAGCGCTGGCACGCGTACGACATCCTGACGAACTTCGACATCGGCGGCGTCAATACGCGGGTCATCTGGTTCGAGGTGACGCCGCCAAACCCGCTGGGCAACGGCGGGATTCAGGACTAGCTATTCGGGGATTCCATGAGCGGCGGACGCTCCCTCTCGATTGAAACGAGCGTCCGCCGTCGCGATCAGTCTGCCAGGCCTTCGGCCTTCTTCTCCGCAGCGGTAGTCTTCCCGCCGGCGGCCACAATCTCCGCCTCGCGGTCGAGCGCCAGTTGGGGCACCTTCACGAACTTGGCCACCAACGCGGCCGTACCGTCAATCTTCAACTGGCGCATGAGAAACGAGAAGCGCTCTTCGAGCGACTGTCCAATCGCGCGGCGGTTCTCTTCGGCGATGCTCCACATGCGCCGCTTGAAGGGGCCGATCGCCTTCTTGCGCGCCTTGTAAATGAACTGTTCTTCGGTGTCGCTCGGCTTGCGTTCCTCGAGCGCGTGCTCCCGGATCCATGCGTACATCTCAGCCTTGAGATCCGCTGGGAACTGCGGGTGCTCGTACACCATGTTCTGGAAATCGGTGGCAAGGTGGATCTCGCACGCGCCGACTCGCGGGAACGCATCAAATGCGTCCGCTGGAAGCGTCGACGCGCCGTGCTGCACCGCGCCCGCCTAGTCCATAGTCCTTGCGCGCCGCGCGCGACAGTTCGTCGAGTGTCTTCAAATCGATCTTCACGTCGGTCCTTACGGTGCCGTCGGCGTTGACGAACCCGCCGTGCGCCGTGCCGGTTTGAACGCTGATCTTGCTCAACCCAATGAGCGACGCCCCACGTTGCTTGAGTGTCTTGTTGAAGCCGTCCATGTACGCGTGCAATTCGTGGACGTCAGAATTCTTCCCGCCGACTTCGCCAATCTCGCCGCCAACGGAGACCGTGACGCCCTGGGGCTCCTGCTTTCTGATGAACGCGGCGAAATCGGCCGCCAGCGTGACGTTCACTTCCTGCTGCTCGGCCAGCGTCGCCCGACTCAGATCCACCAGCGTGGAGGTGTCGATGTCGATGTTGTAGAACCCGGCGGCGATCTCCTCCTTGATGAGGGCACGCAGCGTTTCGATCTCCTTGTCGCGCTCGGGACTGTTGTATTTCTTGGCGTTGGTCTGCACGTGGTCGCCTTGAATGAACACGGGACCATGGAATCCTTCGCGCAGAGCCGCCGCCAGCACGACGGCCGCGTACTCGTGCGGGCGCTGCTCCGTGTAGCCGATTTCAGAACGGGCAATCTCGAAGATGAACGCGCCGGCATCGAGCGCTCTGGCCGCCCGGATCACCGCGCGCGCGGTGTCGTAGGCCATGGCTCGCACATTGATGGCCGGCACCGTAAAGCCTGCCGCCTCGCCGCGGCCCATGGCGATATACAGGTCGTGGATGGAGGCAGGACGGATGCCCGCGGCCGCTGCGAGACAGCGGATCACCCAGCGGGCGGTGCCGCGCAGTTCGGCATCGACGCCAAGCGCGGCGGTCCATACGAGTTTGTCGATCAAATCGCTGCTAAGGGCGCCGGCATTCGTCACGCTGACGCGATCGCTCAGAATCGTCGCGACCGGCTTGACGGCATCCGTCATGTCTTTTACAGATTGAAACATAAGGTCCCTCACGGTAAGCGGCTCAACAAGTTCAAGACCAACGTAACTCCCTACTGTCCACGGTCAGTTATCGACTGTCAACTGCCGTCTTTGCACGGGGAAGCTCAGGTCTTCGACGGTCACGGTCCTCGCGGCCGTCTCGACCATCGTCTCGATGGGCAGGGCCCGTTCAGCTCGCTCAACCGCCTCACGCCGAGCACGCGTCGCGGGATGCCTTGGTGTGAACAACTGACAACAGTCCTGATCGGGGATGTTCGAGATGGGCAGCGTGCCGATGGCGGCCGCCTGCGCAATAATCTCGTCCTTGTCCATCCCGACGAGTGGCCTGAGAATCTCGAGCGTCGTCGCCTCGGCAATGGTGGTCAAGTTCTCGATGTGTCTGAGACGCGACCTGGCCAATCACCTCACCGGTCACGAGCGCCTTGGCGCGCCAGCGACGTGCCAGGTGCTCGGCGATGCGAAGCATCAGGCGGCGGTAAATCACCACACGCAGTTCGGCGGGGACCGAGAGCAGGACCTGCTGTTGCAGCTCACCGAAGGGGACCAGAAGCAGCCGCGACGAGAGTTGGTGCTTCGTGAGAAGCGCGGCGATCTCGCGGACTTTCTCCTGTGAGGCACGCGACAGGATCGGATAGCTGTGAAAATGTATCAACAGCACCGAGCAGCCGCGCCGCATCATACGAAATGCCGCCACGGGCGAGTCGATGCCTCCAGACAGCAGGCAGGCGACACGCCCCCCGCTGCCGGTCGGGAGCCCGCCCGCGCCAGGCTCCTTGCCGAAAAAGTAGAAGGCGTGCTCCGGCAGCATCTCGATGTGGATGGTCAGCGCCGGATGACTCAGATCCACACGCCAGCCCGTGGCCTGCTTGATGAGGCCGCCAACCTCCCGCTCGATCTGCGGAGAGGTCAACGGCAACCGCTTGTCAGATCGGCGCGCGCTGACACGAAACGATTCGGGCGTGCGATCACCGAGGTCGGACAGGATCGCGGACGCGAGTGCACCGAACTTCGTGCGGCGCGCGGCCGGCGTACGAAAAATTCGCGATGCCAAACACTCGGCCGATGCGGCTCCGAATCTCGGTCGACGGAGCGCCTTCGCCAAGCTCGATCTCGATGCGACCCATCACGGAACTGACGCGCCGAACGTCGATTCCCATCAGCGCTTTCCGCAAATTGCGAACCAACAGCTGAATGAACCAGGGGCGATTCTTACCCTTGAGCGCAAGTTCCTTGTAGTGAACAACAATGGAATTCATGAATTGGGTTCATTGGGTCATCTGGTTATCTGGTCATTGGGGCCTCGGTCAGGCTGAATGACCAGATGACCCAATGACCAGATGACCAAATTCCCGGATCACCGCCTCGCCGGCTCGATGGCCGCTTCTGACGGCGCTCTCGATGGTAGCTGGCAGCCCGGTCTCGATCCAGTCACCCGCAAGGTAGAGCCGCCTCACCGGTGTTGCAGTTCCCGGCCTGGCTCCCTGGCCTGGCGCCAGCGAGAACGTGGCTCGCGGCTCGCGAATGACCGCGCCGCGTATGAGATGCGCCTGCCGAGCCTTCGGCAACGCCTCCACCAGTTCGTGATGAGCCATTTCCATGAGCGCCTCGTTGCTCGAGTCCATAAGCGCCCGCGCGCCGCTCGACACGAGTGAGAGATACGACGATTCGTCTCCGAACAAGGCGCGCTTGTCAAACACCCATTGCATCGACCTTCCCGGGAGCCCGACGAACGGCTCGTCCATGACCGGCCGATCGAACCAGAGATTCACCGTCGCAATAGGGGAGGACGCCAGCGCCCGCGATCGATTGATGACCGGTTGCAAGGCGCTCGAATCACCTTCGAACAGCTCTGCAAACGCGAACCAGGGCACGGCCGCGATCACCGCGTTCACGTTCAGCGGTTCTCTGCCGGCGCTGACGGCGTCGATCGCGTCACCTTTCAATCGGACCACGGCGCGGGTTCCCGTCCACACCTCGCCCCCGTGCCCTTCAATGAAGCGCCGTGCCGGTTCGGCGTACATCGCATCGAGCGGAACGGTCGGCAGCAGAATCGATGCCGCGCCCGAATCGCCACCGAACATCTCGGCGAGCACCCGCGCGAACGGCGGGGCGGCAGCCTGCGTCGCCGGCTGGTTGAGCGTGGCGAGCGCAAGCGGCTCCCACAGCATCTCCCGCAGCCGAGCCGTCTGACCATTCCGAATCAGCCAGCTCTCAACGGTTTCCCCCGGGGAAGCCGCAATCTTCTGCGATCCGGACGCCGAGTCGGAAATCGCGCGACGCGCCAGTCGCAACGGTGTCGCCATCCGCAGCACAGACAGCCGATCCGCCCATGTAAGGGCGTCCCATTCGAGAACGCCGGCGATCAGATGGAGCGGCGAGGGAAGCCGCGGGCACTCCAGCTGCGACACGCGCCCCGCCCGATCGATCATCGTGACGCGGAGCTGCGGCTGCCGTCGGACGTGATGGAGCGCGCCAATGTCATCCAGAAACGAGAGCGTTTCCACATAGCAGCCCAGCAGCACGTGCTGCCCGTTGTCCACCAGCTCGCCGGTTTCCCGGTCAGGGAAGGCGGTCGCGCGCCCGCCGAGGCGGCTGCGTGCCTCCAGGACGACGACGCGAGCACCCTTGCGAGCGAGGCGCACCGCGGCACTCAAGCCAGCGAAACCGGCGCCAATGACGGCGCAGTCGTAAGCCCTGTCGTACGCCCTGTCGTAGGCCCGACCTTCAGGTCGGGCGTCAACTCGAGCTCGGGCGTCAACCTCAGATCTGGTGTCTGTGTCCGCTACGACTGCCACAGCCACTGCCTCAGAGCAATCAGCGCCTGCCTCGGCCGGGGGACGCGCGCGCGAGCTGAGAAGACGTCGTAGTTGTTTCGTTCGATGCGTCGGAGCGTTTCGAAATAGACCGCCCGCATGATCTCGGCGGCAACGAGCCGGCGTCGATCCTCTTCCGGGAGTGCCTCGAGCGCACGGCGATAGAAATCCCGCGCGCGTTGACATTCGAATTCGATCACGCGCCTGACGGGATCCGACATTCGTCCGGCTGAGAGATCGTCCACACTGCATCCTGCAGCCGCGAGGTCCTCGAGCGGCAGATAGACGCGGCCGCGGCCGAGGTCGTCCTTGATGTCCCGCAGGATGTTCGTGAGCTGCAGCGCCACGCCGAGATTGACGGCGTACTCGCGGTGCGCGCGCTCCCCGGCAGCCGAAGATCCGGATGCAGATCAGCCCCACGGCTGCGGCAACCCTCCGGCAGTACTCGCAGAGGTCCGCAAACGTCTGGTACCGCACATTGTCCAGATCCATCGTGACGCCGTCGATGACATCCTCAAAGGCAGCTCGTGGAAGATCGAAGCGCTCGAATCAGCGGCTGAAGCTGCTGTGCCCTGAGACGTCTGAGGCGCGCCGCCGTCGTAGCATCGGGCCAGTTCGGCGCGCCAGAACGCCACTGCCTCGCGTGCTCCCGTGGTCGATTCGTCAACGGCATCGTCCACGGCGCGACAGAAGTCCCAGACAGCGATGATGGCGCGGCGCTGATCGGCAGGCAGGACGAGAAACGCGTAGTAGAAGCTGGTTTTGCGCGCCATCAGGCCGGCTGACCTCCCCACCACGCCGCGCGCCAGAGAAGCGGCGGCAGGTCGAACGCCTTGAGCGTGGGCCGTTTCTCGAGCAGGTCCGCCCGCGCGCGCGCGACCCTCTCCAGAACGCGGAGCCCCCCAAGCCAGGTCAGCCTGAGCTCGATCCGCAGGCGTCCTCTCACTCCATCGCACACAATTCGCCCCTGGCGATACTGGTCGCGCGTCACGGTCACGCACGTCGCGATCGCTTCCGTCCAGGCCGGCGTCATCCGGCCCCGTGACAGGTCGGCTTCGCTGGCGCCGCACGCAGCCAGAACATCCCGCGGGCACGTACAGCCGGCCGGCTTGCCAGTCGCGCCCGAAGTCCTGCCAGAAATTCGTCAGCTGCAGCGCCGTACAGAGGGCGTCCGACGATCGATCGAGCGCTTCGTCACGGCGGCCGGCGATTCGAAGGACGAGCCGGCCCACTGGATTCGCGGAACGCCGACAGTAGTCGAACACGTCCCGCCAGGAGGCGTATCGGGTCGTCGTGGTATCCTGACCGAACGCGCTCAACAGATCGTCGAAGAGCGAGAGCGGAAGATCGAGCGTTCGAATCGAATGACCGAGCGCCAGCAAGACGAGCGCGTCACGATCCGCCGCCGCCGGTCGGCCTCCGGTAGCCGTCGCAGCCTCGTGCAGGCGGTCCCGCCACTCATCGAGACGCGCCAGCCGGTCTGATGCTGACGCGGTGCCCTTCATCCGCGATGTCGTCGGCAATCCTCGCGAACGAATAGACCGCCGCGACGTGGGGGCGCATCGCCGGAGGCAGGAGGCGTGAGGCAACGGGGAAGTTCTCGTAGTGCGACTGCGCCAGGTGCTCACAGGCGGCGTAGGCGCTCGCGAGAGGCTCGGGCCAGCGAGGCACCGGGGCATTGTAGTCCGGCTGAGGATGACCGGGCCGATTGAGGCAGACTGAGGAACATGCGAGATGTCGTCGCCGCGCGTCGTCGCGATCGGCCTGGTGCTCGTGGCGGCGAGTCTGGCCACAACGCTCAGAATGTATCGACGTCGGCGTCAACGGGCGCGCGACGCCGAACGAGCGCGCGGCCGCAGGATCATCGCCGAACTGCCGACGGCCGAGGACCTCGTGCTGTTTTCGGAAGACATGGCGCACTTCTACTATGGCGACCAGCCCATCGTGAAAGACCGCATCGCTGCGGTTCGCGTCCTGATCAACGGGGCGCCCATTGCCGCCACCCTGTCTCCGCGGCATCCGGAAGCGTCCGCGCGGCACCCGACGAGTTTTGACGATCGCCCTGAGGGCATTGCCCGCGACCGCTGGGACGTCGCGATCGAGACCGTCAGCGATACGGTGCTCGTCGAGTGCGGCGCCATTCGCGAGCGCGTCTCACAGGAGCTGGCGCGAACGGTCTATGAGGCCGTCACACCAGCCGTCCTCACCATTCAGTTTCCCGAACGCCAGCGCGATGATTGACGACGCGAGCGACGACGAACAGGAAATCGGAAAGACGGTTGACATAGCGCAGAAGAACGGGATCGACGGGGGGCTGGAGCGCGACAACTCGACGCTCGACCCTGCGGCACACCGTCCGCGCGAGATGCAACGTCGCGCCGTTCGGGGATCCTCCGGCGAGAATGAAATGATGGAGCGGCGGCAATTCCGTGTCGAGGCGATCGATCAACTGCTCCAGGTACACGACGTCCTGGTCGCCGATCACGGCCTTGGCGACGCGAGACGCCATGGTTTCGGCCGGGTCGGCAAGCTGAGCGCCCAGCGCGAACAAATCGCGCTGAATCCGGAGCAGAGCCTCGTCGAGGTCGGGGTCCAACGCTGACGCGCGCGCCAGGCCTATCCAGGCGTTCAGTTCGTCGACCTCACCGTACGCCTCGACACGACGGTCGGCCTTGGTGACGCGGACGCCCCCGTACAGCGACGTCTCGCCGGCATCGCCAGTGCGCGTGTAGATTTTCACGGAGCGGCCCGCACAAAGTATACGAGATGCCTGAACAATCGCCTGCCCCTCGCCGAAGGATCGCCAGAAAACCTGGGAACACCAGGCCGCTGCCACTGCCGCCGCCGCCAGATCGCCGCCGGTTTCGCCAGCGCCTCCTCACTTGGTACGCGCGTCATGGACGCGACCTGCCGTGGCGGAAGACGAGCGATCCGTACCACATTCTGGTCTCGGAGATCATGCTCCAGCAAACGCAGGTCGAGCGCGTGCTGCCGAAATACGCCGAATGGCTCGACAGGTACCCCACGTTCGATGCGCTCGCTGCCGCGTCCGAAGCCGACGTGATGGCCGCCTGGTATCCGCTTGGCTACAACATCCGCCCGCGACGCCTGCGGACGATCGCGCGTGAGGCGGTGTCTCGATACGGCGGCCAGCTACCGCCGGACGAGGAGACCCTCCTGTCGTTCAAGGGCATCGGCGCCTACACTGCGGGCGCGCTTCGCAGCTTCGCGTTTCGTGAGCGCGCCGCCATTCTCGACACCAACGTCGCCCGGGTCCTCTTCCGCGTCTTCGTCGGACGGGGCGATCCGAAGAGCCATGCGATGACACGGCACCTGTGGAAGGTGTCCGAAGCGCTCGTGCCCGTTCGCCACGTGTTCGACTTCAATCAGGCTCTCATGGATCTGGGCGCGATGGTCTGCGTGGCCCGCAATCCCAAGTGCCTCGTGTGCCCGATGTCCAAGAGCTGCCGCAGCTTTCCCTTCTCGTCAGACCCGCCAGCGAAATGAGGACTATCGAGGTGACCGCGGCCGTGATCGAACAGAGCGGGCGGTTCCTTGTCACGAAGAGACAGGCCGGCATCCACCTTGCGGGGTATTGGGAGTTTCCAGGTGGCAAGTGCGACACCGCTGAAACGCTCGCTGCCTGCGTGGCGAGGGAGCTGCGCGAGGAACTGAACGTGGCTGCCATCGTCGAAGAGAAATTGCTCAGCACGACGTACGCCTACGACGATCGTCTCGTGAACCTGCATTTCTTCCGATGTCAGATTTCCGAGCGACCGTCGCCCATGCAAGGACAGCGCATGCGGTGGGTCTCGCGAGAGCAGCTCCGCCGCCTGCGATTTCCGCCCGCCGACGAGGAAGTGATACAGCTGCTGTGTGAGGAGACAACCGACCGCTGAGTCATCGTGTGCTACCCGATCTGCCTGGTCGTTCGTCGGCCAGCTCCGGACCTCGTAGGCCCGACCTCGTGGGCCCAACCTCGTAGGCCCGACCTTTAGGTCGGGCGTGCTGAAGCGCCCGAGCTGAAGCTCGGGCCTACTCGGGCCTACGAATTCCGGCCCGCGCCTCGCTCGACGAACGGCAGTGCAGTGACAGTCGCACCGATGCCGCTCACCGACACGCGTGCGCCCGGCTCCAGAAAGTCCCGGTGGAGGTACGCCAGCGCGATCGGTCGATGCAGCGCCGGCGAAATGCAGCTGCTGGTCGTGTGGCCAATCTCTCTGGCGCCAACAGCTACGGGGGTGCCTGTCGGCGGCGCGATGCCGTCATCGAGTGCCAGACCCACGAGCTTGCGCGCCACACGTCCGTGTCCGCGGTGCAGCACCCGAATGATGACCTCCTGCCCCACATAGCAGCCCTTGGTCAGGCTGATCGCGCGCGCTTCGATTCCCGCCTCCAGTGGAATCGTCTCTTCGTCCATGTCCCGATGGAATTTCGGGATCCCGGCTTCGATGCGAAGGACGTCGGCCACCGCCGGATCGAGGTCTGGGGCTCCCATTGCGCGGAACGCCGCGGCCAGGCCGTCCCGCTGGGATACATCCACCAGCACCTCGTAACCCGGCTCTCCCGTATCACTGACGCGCAGCACGATCGCCGGCTGTCCGCCGAAGTGGGCGCGAAGGTTGCCCTGGTCGGCGAGCGATGCCAGGACGCTCTGCGGTCGGTCGAGTACCGCTGCGACCATTCGTGCAGACTCAGGTCCGACAACCGCCAGACCGAAGAACGTCTTGGTCACATCGCCGAGCTGCACGTCCTCTGAGAAGATGAACTGGTCGAGCTTCGCGAGCAGCGCATCCGTTTCCGTCCGGCCGAGCGTGATGAGGATGACGTCACCCAACTCGTAGACCGAGAGATCCGTGATCATGCGACCCTGTGGCGTCAGATAAGCCGCATAGCACCCGTCGCCCGCCTTGAGGGAGGTGATGTCGTTCGTCAGCAGTCCCTGCAGGTAGGATGCGCGGTCGCGCCCGGACACGACAATCCGTCCGCGGTCGGACCGATCGATAAGCCCGGCAAGGCGCCTGGCGCTCGTGTACGCGTCGAGAACGGCTTCCGGAATCATGGTGCTATGCTCAAGTATGCCCTCGTTTTGCCGCTGGCAGGCCGTGCGCGCGGGTGTCCTTGGCGTCGCGGCGGTCCTCACCGCCTCAGACCTTCCCTGGAAGGTCTCGGCCTCCACGACACTGAGCGAGCGTGGTGAACCGCAGAATCCACCGGCAGCCTCCGCACCGTCCACATCGGCGAATTTTACGATCTACCTGCGAACGGTCGCTATCGGCAGCGAAACAATTGCCGTGGAGCGGACGGCCGACGGGTGGACAATTGCGAGCTCCGGTCGCACAGGTGTCCCGATCGATCTCGTCGCCCGCCGTGTAGAAGTGCACTACACGCCGGACTGGAAGCCGGTCGACCTGAGAGTCGACGTCACCCTTCGCGGCGAGGCGCTCGTCGGCCGCACGACGATCACGGGCGAGAGTGCTCGCTCGTCGTTCACACAGGCTGGCCAGTCTGTGGAACGGACCGACCCGATTGCCGCCGACGCCTTGCTCCTCCCAAGCCCGATATGGGGTCCGTTCGAAGCATTGGCACGCCGGCTGGAGCGTGCTCCCACCGGCACCAGCATTCCCGCGTACAGCTTCGGAATGTCGTTCCCGATTGAGGTCGGTCCCTCGTCTTCAGAGACGCTGCAGACGCGTACCAGGACTATCCGCGCCAAACGGACGTCGGTCACGCTCATGGCGGAAAGTGGCCCGCTGGCGGCGGAGATTTGGATCGACGACAACAGCCGGCTCATGCGTATCAACATTCCCGCGCAGAACCTGGAAATCGTCCGCGACGACATTGCGTCCGTCGCCGTCCGGCGTGTGGTCGTCTCGCACCCGGGGGATCAGGAGATCAGGATTCCCGCCAATGGGTTCCGTCTTGCGGGCACGCTGTCGAGACCTTCGACTGCCGCCAAGCCCACGCCCATCATCATTCTCGTTGGTGGTGCAGACCCGACCGACCGTGACGAGACGCTACATGGGATCCCGATCTTCGGTCAGCTGGCCGGGATGCTCGCCGATGCCGGGTTTCTCGTCATCCGCTACGATAAGCGCGCGGTCGGCCAAAGCGGTGGACGCGCGGAAGCCGCGACGCTCGCCGACTACGCCGACGATTTGCTCGCGGTCGTGGCGACGGCGCGCCGCCTGCCGGAGGTCGATCGTGCACGGGTCGCCGTCCTCGGCTACGGTGATGGCGGTTGGGTGGCGATGCTGGCGGCCGCCGGGACAAAAGACATCACCGCTCTGATCCTCGTCGCGACGGCCGGCACGACCGGTGCCGATCTGAACATGTGGCAGGTCACTCACGGCCTCGAACGCTCGACGCAGTCTCCCGCCGAGAAGGCGGACATCGTCAATCTGCAGAAGCGCATTCAAACCGCGGTTATGACCGGATCGGACTGGGACACGATCGCGCCGCAGCTGCGCCAGCAGGCGGACACACCATGGTTCAAGAGCTTCCTCACCTTCGATCCAGCCAAGGTGATGGGCAGAATCTCACGACCCCTGCTCGTCGTGCAGGGGCAGCTCGACGCACAGGTGCCGGCATCGAACGCGGACCGGCTCGAGGAACTCGCCCGGCGCAGGAAGAACACAACCGTGGAGGTCGCCAGCATCCCCGGGGTGAACCACTTGCTTGTCCCGGCCACAACCGGTGCGGTGGATGAGTATGCCACCCTGAAGGACAAGCAGGTCAGTCCCCTCGTGAGCAGCGCTGTCGTGGACTGGCTGAAGAAGACATCCGCCACGGGGCGTTGACATGTGGATTCTCCAGAGCTCGGACGCCCGCCCCTTGACCTTCCGCGTGGAGCCCGGCGACGTCAAGACCGTGGGCCGCGCGGCGCGGGCCGACTTCATCCTCAAGGCTCCGCTCGTGTCACGGCTTCACTGCCGGATCGAAGCCGGCGACGACAGCCTGGAAGTCATCGACCTCAAGAGCACCAACGGCACGTTCGTCAATGACAAGAGAATCACGCGGGCACGGCTGACAAGCGGCGACCGCCTTCGCGTGGGGCGCGTCGAGCTGAGAGTCGAGAAGGAGGCGTCTGATGCCGACGAGTAAATCGGCGCCATTCTCTCAGGGTTCCACTGGTTCGAAAAACGCCGGGCAGGTCAAGGGTGCGTTAGTCCGATCGGTGGAATCCTCACCGCGCGCTTGTCACCCTGTCACGCATCACCGTTCGAGCAACGCTCCGTGTGCGATTCCACCTCCCTTGAGGACCGCAACCGTCCGCTGCAACGCTGAAAAGTCTTGCAGCAAGTCCGCGTCCAGGACGACGAGATCGGCAAATTTCCCTTCCGCGATTGTGCCGACCTTGTCGAGGATCCCAAGAGCCTCTGCCGCGTTGCGTGTCGCCGCCATGAGGATCGCCTGCGTGGATAATCCGGCGCGACGAAGCAGCTCCATTTCGTGAAGCGTCGTGGCGCCCGGCAGGAGGCGCGGATCACCCAGTGCGGAATACGGTGGGGCCCAATCCGTCCCGACGACCAGCTTCACACCCGCTTCTGAAAACCTCCGCACGGTATTGGATCGCCGCTCGAATCGCTCGCGGGTCGCCGAAGTGTAGGGACCACCAGTCATCGCCCGTTCGCTGCCGTTCGCGTCCCGGAATGCGTCGGCAATCGACAGCGTGGTCGTCACGGGAATGGATCGCTTCGCTAGGGGTGCGGCAAGCTCTGAGGCTTCGACCGAGCCCGAGAGGTCAGCGCCTTGGGCAAGCGGGGGGTGAGCGAATTCGTCGAGCCCCAGTTCCATTAGACTAGCCGTTTCGCTGTGGCCATCGCATTCGTGACCGAGAGGTGGGCAATACAGCGAACTCCAGCACGATGTGCCTCGTCTATGACGGCGGCTATGACCGCATCTGAGAGGGGCGGGACGTTGACGACAATATCGTCAACGACGACTTTGACCGCATCGACCTTCGCGCGGGTGATTTCCCGCACCACTTGTCGGGCATGCGCCTCATTTTCCAATTCCCCCGCAGCGAGCCGCCGAAGGAAGGGGTTGGTTCGGAAGACCGAGGCGGCCGGATGTCCGGCGGGCGCGCCGAGCGCGGGCCCGGTGATGAGCAAGCGAGGTCCCACCAGCTCACCCTGTTCCAAGCGATCGCGTAACTCCGCGATATACGGCAGCGGATCTCCGGTCGATCGAACGGTCGTAATTCCACGGCTAATCAGACGGTCATGACCCCTGGCAAAGCCGTGCGCTCATAGGTGTTCACCGATGGTCCATCGGTGATGCTCGGGCTGAAGATCAAATGTACGTGCGCATCGATGAGTCCTGGAATGACCGTTCGGCCACGCAGATCAACAATTCGCGTGCTTGGTCCCGCAAGCCGGCGGATTTCGTCACTGGTGCCGACGCCTCGGATTCGCTCGCCCGCAAGAGCGATGGCTTCAGCCGTCGGTTGCTTGCTTTCCGCGGTAATGATCTTTCCGCCGACGAGAATGACATCCGCTTGACCGGCCATCACGGCCGGTGATGCGATAAGACCGAGCATGCACGTGCTCACAACAATCCGAAACATCGGGTGCTCCCCTCTAAAACTGGTCGTCTCAAGATGCTCACCTTGTCAGGAAAGCTCCTGTGCTCCAAACCGATGTTGGGCTGCCCGTCACAGTCGTGTGGGAAAGTCCTGTGACGCGTGATGGACCGTCAGTACGTGAAGCTCGTCGACACCAACGAGCCGGTAGACGATCCGGTACGGCCGATGCACGATCTCGCGAACCAACCGATCTTCGAATTCCGGCACTGCCCGGCCAGATTCGGGGAATGGGACCAGTCGATCCGTAGCCGCAATGAGGCGGGAGACGATGACCGACGCATAGTGAGGCGAATCTTGGCTGATGAACGCGCGAATCGCGGCCAAGTCGGCCTGCGCTTGCTTCGTCCACAGCACGACCCTCACGACAGGAACTGCTTCTTGACCTCGTCGTGGGATACGAGCTGGCGTGCGTCCGATTGACGAAGACCCTCTTCGATCTTCGCGATGAAGCACAGCCGCTCGATGGCGTCCTCGATCGTGGCGTGTTCGGGCAAAGTCCGAAGCGCTTCGATGGCTCGCTGCTTCTCGGTGCTTTCCATGTCTACGATTCTACCATCGTCGAATTGAGCGTCGGTGTTTGCAGGCGGCGGGCAAGTTTGCCTGGAACATCTCAGCAGCCTGCCAAGAATGGTCCGGATCCAGACGCGGTCAGTCGTTTGGACAGTCGACGAAGGCTCCTCATGATGAATGCCGCAACCGCAAGCAGGAATCTAATCGCCTCTGGCCTTTTGGTCACTGTCCCTCCAAACAGATTAGGTTAGCGTTCTCGTCAGCCCAACGATCGGCACTGAGCCGCGGCGCTCACGATCATCTGCCGTCGGCTCCAGTGCCTGGGTAAGTATCCCCCGGCAGAGCCGGGGGCTTTACCGTCGCTGGCCCCTCAAAGGGGCCTTACCGCGACGGAGAAAGAACAACGGCTTCATTTCGATGCGCTCTCTTTGTTTGCATCATCCGCTGTGCGCGAAACAAATTGGTCAACGTCGTGACCAGGAGATCATGCGACGGAGAGCTGACTCCGGCAAACGTCAAACTGCTACGGCCTCCCCGGCAGAGCCGGGGGACCTCCCCACGGGTTAGACCGCAAGCAAGTTGCTCATCGTCAGGGTCTTCCACGTTGCCAGGTATCGAGGCGGTCCGCCACTGGTATGGCTACCCGACCGCGGGCTTCCTCGCGGGCCACGCCGCTTGCAAGAAGTTCGTCGTACCGTGTATGGACATGCCTGACGTGCGCTCGAACAGCAAGATCGACCGCACTTGCTTGCAATTCTTTCGCTGCCGCCGACCGACCGATTCGGCCCGAGTATTTCTCGCATGCGTGTTCGGCGATTACGCGTTGCTCCTCGATGGGGCATCCCGGGAACAGATCGCCTACGCGCTGGGCGAACGCGGCGACGTACGCGGCATCGTGTGTGTGACGCCGTTCAGCCGCGCGCTCCCGAACCAGTCGACGAGCCTCGGCGTCGGACAGACATTCCCGTTCGGCCCGCTCGAGCGCTGATTCTTCGACCAGCACTCCTTGTCGCTCGTAACGCCTGCGGGAACGGCTGAAGCGCACGACCACGGCATGCAGCGTCGAGTACCGTTTGACTCTTCGAGTCAGTGCCGCATCTCCACGCTCGACGAAAATGAGGTGATCGAGATCGGCACACCGCAGACAGAGCGGCCGGCCCGCTTCCATGCGAAGAAACCGCCCCTTCCCAAGTTCCTCACCGCATTCCGCGCAGGTTGAGTCACGGACGATCCAAAACACCACAATCTCGTCTCGACTCGAGATCGTCTCGACCTTTGAAACAGCCTTTGCGGTCGTTGAGTCTAAACCCATTTGGCGAAATTGCGGTCTAACGCCACAACTGAGCCGCGGCGCACGTCGTCCACGCGCCGTCGGCTCCAGTTGAAGTTAGCGCCGTCGTTGATCTCGAATTCGCGCGCTCCCAAGCCTCCTGCCTTCCCAGCTCTCCCAGAGAGTCTCTCGCGGAAAGCCGTCGATTCTGACCCAGCGCAGCACCGGATCCTGTTTGCCCGTCGCGAGAAAGCACTCCAAAGCCCGGTGAGCAAGTCCCTCGGGAACAAACAGCTCCGCAGGCCATCGTTCAAGCGCCTGTCCTCCGAGATTGATTTCGATCGTAGGAGGCCCGCAGGGAACACTGGTGAGCAGGAAGTCGCTCCAAGACTGCTCATCCTCGTAGCACTGGATGACGAATCCATGGCCTTCGTGCCGTTCGACGTGAAGAAGAGGGAACTGTTCGTCGGCAGGTGCGATCGAAGCGCCGTCCCAGATCGGACCCGACCGAAGGCGCGCGAGGATCTCCGACACGGCCGGAATCGGGAGCGCGGTCTCGCTGGTGACGAACGAGAGCCGAAACGCGCGCTTGAGATTCGACGCTCATGCTTCTGGCTTTCCGGGGCGTCATCCCCGGATGCGCGTATCATAGCTGTCTGGAGCCCAGAATGGACCTGCAATTCACCGCCGTATTTCGGAAAGTGCCCGAGGGCTACATCGGCTTCGTCGAGGAGTTGCCCGGCGCAAATACGCAAGGCGCGACGCTGGAGGAAGCTCGAGCAAATCTGCAAGAAGCGGTGGCGCTGGTGCTCGAGGCGAATCGGACGCTCGCTCAAGAGGACGCACCCGGCCCCGATGTGATTCGTGAACCGCTGAAAGTCAGGGCTTGAAGCGCCGAGACCTGATTCGACATCTCGAAGAGCATGGCTGCCAGTTGCTGCGTGAGGGTGGCAACCACACGATTTACGTGAATCGCGCCGCCAAGAAAACCTCCAGCGTCCCTCGCCACAACGAAATCAACAACGATCTCGCCAGGAAGATCTGCAAAGATCTTCAGGTGCCGCAACCAGACGTCTAACGTTCCAAATGAGCCGCGCGCCGCGGCCAACATGATTGTACAGAGAGCACTTGGCGGTGGAGTAGACCCCAGCCCGCCGTGCGTGACGCACGGGCCAGCAGCCCCTCGTCAAACCGTACGTGCGGATTTCCCGCATACGGCTTCCCTCGACGTTCACCGCGCAAACCTTGAATCTGCTGGACGAAGCGCAGCCGGGAGGTTCCACCGCTCCAGCCCATGCTGGCGCCGGAGCGCATCCTGGTGCACGAGCGACCATGCAGGCCGGCGGTGCCGCGTGCTTGCGCGCCCACCAGCGCGCGAGGCGCTGATTCGACGAAGCCATCGAGGTTGCTCAGCGTCCGCCGGCGGACACGACGGAAGTAGTGCCGGGCACCCCGGATGTACGGGTTGAGCTCGGCAATCATCGCGTCGAGACTCAGACCACGTGTGTCGCGTCTTCCGCCGCAGTTCCTCCCGGATGCGTCGCAACGCCTTCGGGCTGACGTCGAGATACAGCCGATGCGAACCGCCAGCGATGCGTGTGCCCGAGAAACGCGAAGTCATCGTGTCGCACATCGAGCACACGCGTCTTCTCCGGATGCAGCGTCAGGCCGAGCCGCGTCATCAGCTGCTGCAGCCACTCGCAGCGCTCGGTCTGGACGGTGCGGCGACAGCAGCACGAAATCGTCCGCATAACGGACGAGTCGGCCCTGCAGGTCGCCGCGTTGCGACGCGGAGTCGGAAGTTCCGGTCGAGCAGGTGCAGGTAGACGTTCGCCAGCAGCGGAGAAATCACTCCACCCTGCGGCGTCCCTTGTCGGGTGCGGTGCGGCCGCCCGCCGTCGCGTTCGTCGACGATGGGCGCCTCCAGGAACCGCTTCACCAACGCGAGCATCGCCCCGTCGACGACCCGTTGCGCCACCGTCTTCATCAGGCGGTCATGCGGAATCGTGTCGAAGTACGCGGTGACGTCCGCGTCGATGACCCAGTACATCCCGGCGTCCAACGCCTCGCGAATCGCGTCGAGGGCTTGGTGCGCCGCGCGCTTCGGACGGAACCCGTACGAGTCCGCCTCGAAGTCCGCTTCGAAGAGCGGTTCCAGCAGCAGCTTCGCCGCCGTCTGGACCACACGGTCGCGAATGTTGGGAATCCCCAGCGGGCGTTCCCCGCCATTCAGCTTCGGGATGTACACCCGTCGTACCGGTCCGGGTCGATACGTCTTCGTCTTCAGCTCTTCACGCAGCTCCTCCAGCAGCACCTCCCGCCCACACGCCTCAATCTCCTCGAAGGTCACCCCGTCGGTCCCGGCGCGCCACCGTTCGCCTTCGCGCAGCGCGTAGGCGTGCGCCAGGATGTCCGGTCGATGCACCTTGTCGTAGATCGCGTAGGCGCGGAAGTGCGGCTCCTTCTTGGCTCGCAGGTACAGCGCCCGTTGCAGGTCCCGGATTCGTGCTGGGGTTTCTAGTGTCGCCACAATCCCCGTCCCTTTCCTGCAGGGGTCGCGTCATCGAGTCGAGGCCCTTCCCTCCAGCGGCTTTCACCGCCTTCCGCGGTACTACGGCCCCGTCCGACTCCTCGCTCCGCCACGACGCCTCGACTGCCGTCTTGTGCGTCGCGTTGCGATGGCCACTCGCGCGGCGCGAGGTCTCCCGTGTTCAACGCGTTCCTGTCGCCACGTGCCGTCCCTGCTACCCCGGAGGAGCGCCTCGGTGCATCGACTGAGCACCTTCCCGAGACGTGCGGCCTTCGCCTACTTTGTAGAGGCTCGGCCTCCTCATATTCTCACGAGGCTACATCTGGGTTCGCTGCGCGCTACGGCCCGTCGCTTCGCAGCCGCCGGACTGCCGTCCGGCGGCATACAGGTTCCGCTTCTGCTGGACACCTCGCGGCGTCACGCAGGGAACCGCGCTACCCTATTGCTCAGCGGTTCATAGGGGTGGGCTCCTTTCATCCCACGAGGAACGCGCCGCTTCACGGCGCACCGTCGGCTCCATTTGGATGTTAGCCAGCATTGTCTTCCGAATGTACGATCTCAAGATGACACTGATACAGGATCCAATCAATCTTCTTTGGCTCACGCTCTGTCAGTGTTTCGAACTGGGCCGCAATTTCTGGCGTTGCCATACCACCCTTGCTCCCGTTACTCCAACCGGCAAACCAGTCTGACAGCAGATCGGCCTCGCTCGACGCCGGTGACTTCGCGATCGATAGCTGCAGGCCGACACCCGTACTACTCAACAGGAAATTCACCATGCCGACTCCGATGGCCTTGTCTTCTCCTTGAGTCGTGTCATTGGAAAACCAGTCGCTGTAGACAAAGCCCTCGAGGTTATGCACGTCCTTCATGTACTTCATACAAAAGTAAATCCAGATAAGCTTCGCGGCCCGAAGAGCAGGCATGCGAATCGACTTCTGGTCGTTGATCTTGAAGACCAGGCAGTTGCGGCCCTTCGCGTCTTCTTCTTGCCCGATGTTCGGCAGATTCTGAAGATACAACGCGTTCGCGAACGTCGAAATCTGGCCCTCCGTCGACGAGATGCAATGGCCTGTAAAATCGAGCGCATCGTAGTGTTTTCTAACGGCTTCAATGAATTGTGCGCGCCGACGTTGAACCCGTCTCTGTGGACCACCCGTCGACCACTTGAGCAACCTGCCGTTTCGGTCTTTTGGGATTAGCGTGTGAATCCAATGGCGCGCGCTCGCAGCGTCACGAAAACAGCAAAAAGAGAGCGTGTGCAGCAGAGCCGGGTTGTTGAGCAACCATTCGTGTGGCTGGGAATCAAGGGTGGTGAACATTGGAGTCTGGCTAACGATTCAAATGAGCCGCGCGCCGCAGCGACATGATTACACGGGCACTCGGGTGGTTGAGTAGACCCCAGCCCGCCGTCATGACGCACGGCCCAGCAGCCTCTCATCAAACCATACGTGCGGATTTCCCGCATACGGCTTCCCTTGACGTTCACCGTGCAAACCTGGCGTCGGCTGGACGAAGAGCCACCGGGAGGTTCCACCGCTCCAAGCCACGCTGGCGACGGAGCGCATCCCGAGACACGAGCGACCATGCCGGCCGGCGGGTGTGGTGCTTGCGAGCCCACCAGCGCGCGAGGCGGACGTCAACGAAGAAATCGAGACGGCTCAGCGACCGCCGGCGGACCCGGCGGAAGTAGTGGCGAGCCCCCCGGATGTACGGGTTGAGGTCGGCCAAGACTTGGTCGAGACTCAGGCCCGTGTGTCGTGTCCGTCGGCGGAGTTCGTCTCGGATGCGCCTCAACGTCTTCGGACCGATGTCGAGATACAGCCGAGCCGACTGCCGGCGATGCGTGTGCCCGAGAAACACGAAGGGCTCACGCCGCGCATCGACCATCCGCGTCTTCTCCGGATGCAAGGTCAGGCCGAGCCGCGTGAGCAGGTGGTGCACCCACGCCCATTCTCGGTCCGGCCGTCGAGACGCCAGCAGGACGAAATCATCCGCATACCGGATGAGCCGTCCCTGGAGGTCGCCTCGTTCAACGCGCTGACGGAAACTCCGGTCGAGCAGGTGGAGGTACACATTCGCCAGGAGCGGGGAAATAACCCCGCCCTGCGGTGTGCCCTGTCGAGGGCGCTGCGGCTGCCCGCCATCCCGTTCGTCGATGATGGGCGCTTCCAGAAAGCGCTTCACCAACGCGAGCATCGCGCCGTCCACGACCCGTTGCGCGACCGTCTTCATCAGACGGTCGTGCGGAATGGTATCGAAGTAGGCGGTGACGTCCGCATCGATGACCCAACACATCCCGGCGTCCAGCGCCGCCTGAATGGCGTCGAGCGCGTCGTGCGCCGCTCGTCGCGGACGGAAGCCGAACGAGTCCGGCTCGAAGTCCGCTTCGAAGATCGGTTCCAGCAGCAGCTTCGCCGCCGTCTGGACCACACGATCGCGAATGTTGGGGATGCCCAGAGGCCGTTCCCCGCCATTGAGCTTCGGGATGTACACCCGTCGTACCGGTCCGGGTTGATACATCTTCGTTTGCAGTGCCTCACGTAAGTCGTCCAACAACACGTCCCGCCCGGTCGCCTCTATCTCGGCAAACGTCACACCGTCGGGGCCGGGCGCGCCGCCGTTCGCCTTCGCGAGCGCGTAGGCATGCGCCAGGATGTCCGGCCGATGCACTTTGTCGTAGAGGGCATACGCACGGAAACGTGCCTCCTGCTTGGCTCGCAGGTAGAGCGCCCGTTGCAGTTTCCGGATTGGTGCTGGAGTTGATAGTGTCGCCACAATCTCCGTCCCTTCCCTGCAGAGACGCGTCCTCAAGTAGAGGCCCTTCCCTCCAGCGGTTTTCACCGCCTTCACAGGTACTACGGCCTCGTCCGACTCCTCGGCCCGCCCGGGTTCTTGGCTCGCGGCCTTGATACCCAGTGGTGGGGGCCACCCACGCGGCCCGAGGTCTCCCGTGTTCAACGCGTGCCTGTCACCACGTGCTGCCTCTGCTACCCCGGAGGAGTGCCTCGGTGCATCGACTGAGCGGCCTTCCCGAAGCATGTGGCCTTCGCCTGGCCGACGAGTGGCTCGGCCTCCTCGCTATTTCACGAGGCTACGTCTGAGTTCGCTGCGCGCTGCAGCCCGTGGCTTCGCGGCCGTCGGCCTGCCGACCGGCGGCATACAGGTCCCGCTTCTGCTGGAAGACTCGCGCCCTCACGCAGGGGACCGCGCTACCCTACTGCTCAGTAGTTATAGGGGTGGGCTCCTCTCATCCCACAAGGAACGCGCCGCTTCACGGCGCACCGTCGGCTCCATTTGAAGGTTAGCCACCCACTCGTATGATTTCTCCAGGTCGCAGGCTCGTGAGAGCTTGCCCAACACCGGGCAATAGTGGACGGAGATCGTCGACGTCGTTGCTCGGAGCCATCATGACAACGACGCTGATGGTCAGCCCTGAGAGGTTCTGTTGATACTCGATGCCTTGATCGACCGTCAGCAGAGCGTCGAATAGCCCGTTGGCGAGCCTGAGTAACGCCCCGTTCTTGATGCCCGCCCAGCCCAAGTCTTGAACCGTTCTTGCATCGTGGCCGCGCAGCTCCGTTTGAGCCGCTTCGGGACACACTCATCGAGAAGGAGGCGCATGAGTCACGAGTTGCTTCATGTGTTCAAGCACGCCAAGCGCCTGCGCCTTTTCCACGGTCGGAAAATCGTCGAGGAATTCCGCGAGCGGTCGGCCATGTTCCAGGTAGTCGAGTAGCGCCCGAACAGGCACCCTGGTTCCGACGAAGACCGTCGTGCCCCCGAGAATGTCGTGATGTAGGACTGTACTTGCGCCGGAAGGGGTCCGACGAATTCGACACCCACATCGGAAATGATGTCAGTGGTGATGGGAGCCTTCGGGTGGAGGAGCGCCGAGCTCGACTCGGTGAACAGACAGGTTGGACATAAAAGCTGGTCCACTTCTGTCCTTCGGCCGCCATAGCATCGAAGCCGAGGCGTGCGAAATGTTCGGCGCGCCAAAGGCGCCAATATCCCCGTAGCCCAGGTCGTCTGCGAAGATGACGACGATGTTTCGGCCGGCGAGGAGTCTGTCCCCACAACGCTCCAATCGCGAGCCCCGCGAGCAGGATGGTGGCGAGTAGAACAGTTCGCGAGTCTCATTCGACTACCTCATGACCGCATTTGTCTGCCTAACTTGTTACTGAGTGGACCGCAAGGCCCTCCTTGCAGCCATCGCGGGTCACCTTTTCGGGCAGTCTTGCTCGAAAGCCCTCGGATATCAAGGCGCGACACGCCTCCCGATGGTCCATGCGACGCGCCTGGCTGCAGGCAGCGCCGGAAGTCCGCTTGCGGTTGCGGCCAACGCGGCAAGGACACGGCCGGGTACCGGTCATCACCAGCTCTCCGACTTGCAGCCAACGTGGGCAGCCCCATGCTGAGTCTCGTCTCGATGTGCTAGAGAATCAACAACTACGTGGCATTTCCATCGTGCAGGCTCGGGAGAGTTGGCTGCGGATGACGCGGTTCGCTGCGGCCGGCTCCAGCGAACGCTGAAAGATGGTCGCGCCGATAGACGTGCCAATTGCAGTGGCGTGAATGGTTTGGAGGTGGGAGTGTGCGGTGACGCTGGCGCACTTAGCCGCGACGCTCGCGGCTCACCCCTCACTCGGGTGTCACAGCCGGTCGAAGGGACTCCGAACGCCAAGCCCGCCGCGGTTCAGCACGTGCAAATACATCATCGTCGTACTGACGTCGGAATGCCCGAGCAGCTCCTGCACGGTTCGAATGTCATGGCCGTCCTCGAGCAGGTGGGTCGCAAATGAGTGCCGGAAGCAGTGCGGTCCGACGCGTTTCGTGACACCCGCCCGCCGCGCCGCATTCGCCACCTCCCGCTGCACCGCCGACTCGTGCAGATGGAAGCGAGAGGCTGGGCCCCACCTCGGATCGCGACAGATCCGCGCAGCGGGAAAGACGAACTGCCAGGCCCAGTCCGCCGCGGCATTGGGATACTTGCGATCCAGCGCAAAGGGCAGTACGACCCGCCCCACACCGTCTGCAAGATCCCGTTCATGCTGTCGTCGCACCTCTCGCAAGTGGCCCTGGAGCCTCTCCTCCATGGCCACAGGCAGCATCGTCCGGCGGTCCTTCTGGCCTTTACCCCGCCGAACCGCAATTTCATGCCGATCGAAATCGAGGTCCTTGACCCGAAGCTCGAGACACTCCTGCAACCGCAGCCCCGCCCCGTAGAGAAGGGCCGCGATCATCCACATCGTCCCCTGGATATTCTTGAAGATCCTGGCGACTTCTTCCCGGCTGAGCACGACCGGAACCCGATGCGGCAGCTTGGCCCTCGGCACCTGTTCGATGGCGCCAACCTCGATGCGAAGCACATGACGATAGAGAAACAACAGGGCGCTCAGCGCCTGATTCTGCGTCGATGAGCTGACATGCTGGGTGGCCGCCAGCCACGACAAGAACGCCGTGATCTCGGGGGCTCCCATCTTCGACGGATGTTGCTTGTGGTGAAAGACGATGAATCGCCGGATCCAGTGAACGTAGCTGGTCTCGGTCTGCCGGCTGTAGTGCCGCATGCGTATGGTGTGCCGCACCTGATCGAGAAGCTTCGGACGCGGCCCTTCCGGGAATGGAACGACCTCGGGAGTCGGAAGGGAATCGGCCATGGCACCTCCCGCGAGCGAACATTGCGCCAGTGCAGCCCATATGGATCTTTGAATAGATCACGCGATCGTGTGGGCTCATGTCGATATTTCTGCCACGCGCACTGAGCGCATCCACGCAGAATCCGCAGCGGGCAGAGCCCAGCCGCGTCTCAGCGATCTCTGCGCGTTCTGCGGTTTACGTCGGAGAAGACGACGTACCTGACTCGATTCGCCCCGATTCGCTCTCAGAGTCAGGCCTGGATCAGAAACGGATTCGTCCGCCTCTCCTGGCCGATGGTCGTGCGGGGGCCATGGCCTGGATGAACGTGCGCCTCGTCGCCAAACGCAAACAGCACGGTGCGTATCGAACTGATGAGCGTCGCATGGTCTCCGCCGGGCAGATCGGTTCGGCCGATCGATCCTGCGAATAACGTGTCGCCCACAAAGAGATCGTCGCGAGCATGTGGATCACCGCCCGCCCGGGCCGCTTTGACGACCTGCAGACAGACGCCGCCCGGACAGTGGCCGGGCGTGTGAAAGACATGCGTGTCGTAGTCGCCGAAGGGGAGGACCTGCTCTGGCGTGTAAAACGCGTCAATCGGCGGCAAAGGATCAACTTCGAGGCCGAACATCTGCCCCTGCTCCGCAGCGCGCTCGTACAGAAACAGGTCGTCGCGGTGCAGGTGAATCGGCACGCCGAGAGCCTGCTTTGCCGCAGGAACGCCCGTGACATGATCGACATGGGCGTGCGTGAGCAAGATGTCGCGAATGCGCCATCCGCGCCGCGCCGCCAGCGTCAGCAGTTGCTCGACCTCGTCCCCTGGGTCGATCAGGATGGCCTCCCCCGTCCGCTCACACGCGGCAAGGAAGCCGTTCTTGAAGAATGGTCCGACGGCCCTGGTCTCAATTATCATGATGGCAAGCCCACATGATTCTCGCACTCGTCGACGACCTCATGTTCACATCGAAGATCAAGACAACGGCCACTCGCCTTGGCGTGCCACTGGTGTTTGCGCGATCGTTGGAGAGCGCCCTCGCTGAAATGCGGAAGTCTCGCCCATCGCTCGTGATCCTCGACCTGAACAGCGTGAAGACACAGCCGCTCGCCACTGTCGCCGCCATGAAGTCCGACCCGTCGCTGGCGGAGGTTCCTGCCATTGGCTTCGTCTCACATGTGCAGACGGACTTGATCGACGCGGCGCGCCAAGCGGGAGTCGGCGAAGTGCTGCCGCGATCGGCCTTCACGATACACCTGCCGGAGATCCTCGAGCGGGGGCGCTGACTGGCGGGCGGAGTCCTGCGCCACGCCCGAGCTGAAGCTCGGGCCTACAACTACACCACCGCTCACTGGACGCGGGTCGCCAGCCACACAAGGATGGCGACGCCCACGAGAATGACCGCAGCGACCGCCCAGGCCAGGGCCGAGGGCCGCTGCGCGTGGACACGTGGCATCGAATCGCGGATCTCGGCGGTTTCGCTGCGGACGCCAAGCGTTGCGGCAACCGATCGAAGTTCCGCGGCGACGGTCGCCGCCGATGCATAGCGCGCGTCCAGGCTCTTGGCCAGCATCTTCGCCACAATCGGATCGATGTCGCTCGGAATCGACCGGTCACCGACGCTCGGGCCCGGTACCGTGGACTGCATGATGTGGAGCGGAATGGCTGCCGGTGTCTCAACCGCGAAGGGGTGCCTGCCGGTCAGCATCTCGAACAGCACGACGCCGAGAGAGAACACGTCGGTGCGATGATCGACCGCGCCGCCGAGTGCCTGTTCGGGTGACATGTAGGCAGCCGTGCCCCGGGCCGTCGCGAGGTCCAGCGTATCGGCAGCGCGAGCGGCCTGGACGCGAGCGGCGCCCCCGGCGGTCCACTGCGCCAGCCCGACATCCAGCAACTTCGCCGCGCCCTTCGACGTGATGACAATGTTGTCGGGCTTCAGATCCCGATGAACCATTCCCTGCGCATGAATGTCTGCCAGCGCGTCGGCAATCTGAATGGCGTATTCGAGGGCGCGCCGCGGATTCATCGGACGGCCGGCAACCAGGGCTTTCAGCGTGTCGCCCGACGCGAACTCAAACACCAGATAAGGCTGTCCCTGCTCCTCCCCGATGTCGTCCAGCGATGCGATGTTCGGATGGGACAGCGCCCTGGCCGCCCTGGCATCCTGGAGGAATCGCTCTCGCTGAACTGGATCGCCGGCAATCTCGGGGCGCAGCATCTTGATCGCGACCGTCCGCCCGAGGCGTGTGTCGCGGGCACGATACATCTCCCCGATGCCGCCCGTGCCGATCCGGTCGAGGATTTTGTAGTGCGCCAGCCTCTCGATCATGGCATGCGTCGAATCATACGGAGCAGTGTATCGCCGCTCCGTCTAGCCCGGGCGTCTGAGCGCCTCCATAGCGCTTTGCACGAGTTGCTTGGCGTCTTCGACCTGCTCCAGCACCAGCGCGATATCCATTTTCGGCTGACCCGGGAATCGCTCGCTCCGGCAGTAGACGCTGTGCTGGCCGACGAGCGCGAGCGAATCGGTCAGCAGATCGAGTGCCACCGCCAGACGCCCGCGAGCGCTCCCCATCATTGTCTCGTGGTGCTCGAGCGCGTCTCGGTGCTTGTTCAGAACGTCCATGGCTTGCAGCCCTCAGCTGTCAGCTTCTCAGGCTAAGAGCTCAGTATCGCTCATCCTTTCTTTGGTTTGGACGGGCGTAATTCCACACGGCTGGGCATGCTGCGAGGGTTGTGCTTCAGCAAGTTGACCACGACTTCTGCCACATCTTCTGGCGCGCTCTTCCAGTCGGCTCCGCGCGACTCATCGTCGCCCGCAAATGCCGTCGCGACGGAGCCCGGCATGACGTAACTCACCCTGATGTTGTCGTACCGAACTTCCTGCATCAACGCCTCGCTGAATGCGTTCAGCCCCGACTTCGACGCGCAGTAGGCGGCCGCGCCGACGAATGCGTTTCTGCCGGCCAGACTGCTGATGTTGATGATGAATCCGCCTCCGCGTTGACGCAGCCGAGGAATGGCGGCATGGCACGCATAGAACACGCCGGTGAGGTTGGTGTCGATAACCTCGGACCACTGCTCCGGCGTCATATCCGCCACGTTGGCGAACCGGCCCACGCCCGCGTTGTTCACAAGGATGTCGAGCCCCCCGAAACGGGCGACGGCTGCGGCAACCACGTGCTCCATTTCCGCATGAATCCGGACATCGGCCCGGAGCGTGTCGACCCCGCCCGGACCGGCGCTCTCGAGACGCGAGCGAGCGACGGCAAGACGGGCCTCGTCACGCCCTGTGACGACAACGTTGACGCCCTCCGCCACGAGCGCCCGCGCAATCGACAGTCCGATGCCGCGAGACCCGCCGGTGACAATGGCGATCTGTTTGCTCAGGGTGATCATCAGCGTTCATCTCTCGACTCTCAGCGTTCCACTCTCAGCTTCGGCTTCAGTGCGCTCATGGCGTCTCCGGCTGCTGTCAGCCTGAGAGCTCACGCTGAAAGCTGAGAGCTCCGCCAACACCACTACAATAGTCCACCAATGCTTCATGTCGCCATCGTGGGCGCCGGGGAACTTGGCGGCGCAGTTGCGCACCTTCTCGCGCGCTCCGACATCGCGGCGTCTGTTCGGCTCGTGGATGAGACGGGGACCGTGGCGGCTGGCAAGGCTCTCGACATCATGCAGGCCGCGCCAATCGAAGGCTTCAGTACGCAGGTGTCCGGCACAAACGATCTCTTCGGAGCGGCGGGCGCATCGCTGGTGGTGATTGCCGACCGGATCGGCCGGTCCGCCGATGCGGAATGGCAGGGTGACCAGGGCCTCGCGCTCGTCGGACGGGTGGGGCAGATGGCCAGCGAGAGCGTGGTTGTCTGCGCCGGCGCGTCTCAGAGGCTTCTCGTGGAGCGCGGCGCGCGCGAGCGCCTTCTGTCGCGCGACCGTCTTTTCGGATCAGCACCAGAGGCGCTCGTCGGCTCCCTGCGCGCGTTTGTAGGGCTCGAGGCCAACGCCTCGCCGGCCGATGTTGCCCTCACCGTCCTCGGCGTACCTCCAGCGCAGATTATCGTGCCGTGGGAACAGTCAACGATTGGCGGATTGTTACTCACGCGCGTCCTGGACGAGCCCGCGTGCCGCCGGCTGGCCGCACGCGTGGCGCCACTCTGGCCGCCGGGCCCTCACGCGCTCGCGGCGGCCGCGGTCAAAGCCATTGCATGCGTCGCGGGACGGTCTCGAGAATCGTTGAGTTGTTTTGTGGCACCGGACGACTCGGCCGGCAGGCGTACGCACGCGATTGCGGTGCCCACGCGGCTGGGACCGACCGGAGTGATCGCGGCCGAGGTACCGCAACTCAGCATCCACGATCGCGTGGCGCTCGACAACGCTCAACTGCTCTGAGAAGTCCACTCAACAGCCCGCAGTCGCCGCGTTGCGATTCCTCATTCAGGCTGCTGCCTGATGCAGTGTCAGACCTGAAGCAAAATCAGCCAACTGCTTGCGCAGAATCAGACGCCCGCGATGGAGTCGCGACTTCAGGGTCTGGTCCTTGACGCGAAGCATCGCGCTCGCCTCTTCCGTTGACATCCCCTGGATGTCGCGCAGCATGACTGGCGCTCGATAAATTGCAGGCAGCGCGAGAATGGCGTGGAAGACCCGCCGGCGCAGCTGCGCTCGGAACACCTGCTCATCGGCCATGTTGGACCAGTCGGCCACATCGCGCCTAGCGGTCGGCGTCATCAGATCGCCCTCGCTCGAGACGACAGGCGCCTCTTCCGCCTGCGATCGCTGATACTTGGCAGTGCGGAGGCGCGACATTGCGGAGTTGAACGTGATCCGATAGATCCAGGATGACAGCGCGGCGTCCCCTCTGAACGCGCCGACTTTCCGGTAAACCTTGTAGAGAACGTCCTGTGTGACTTCCTCGGCGTCTTCCTTGTTGTGGAGATATCGGAACGCGAGCTGAAAGACCTTCGAACCATACGCGTTGATGAGGTCGTCCAGCGCGGTTTCGTCACGCGCCTTGAGCCGGCTCAGCAGTGTGCTGTCGGCCTGAGACTGGGGTTTCCGCATGGGTTGCCTCGCTTGCGCATGAAAACCCCGAACGGCCATGAAAAATTCCGCTGGCGCGAGGATTCTCGGCAACTGGCTGACCTGATTGGACTTCACGCCAAGACTTCACGCCCGACCTGAAGGTCGGGCCTACGAGCTGCAAGGCGTCCCACCGAGCCTGGAGATCAGGCCGACGGACTGCGGCGCTTCACGCTTGGCGTGGGGGTTGGCCGACCGACGGGGGGCACTACGCCCGACCCGAATGGTTGGGCCGTCTCAAAGCCTACGCACCTCCGCGAAGCAGCAAGCCGAGGATCACCGTGGGGCCAACGACACCGAGAAGCAAGATGATGCCGAGCAGCGCCGCCGCGATGGGCCGTCCGAAGTTGAGCGTCCAGCGTCGGCCGTCACGCGTCGGGACGAAGAGCGCCGGATCATCGACGTTCCTGTAGAGCTGGCCGAAGCGCCAGTGTTCGGCGACGAAAGGTCTTGGCTCCGGGCGCCCGAGACGCCGATGAGCGCGGACGAAGACAACGAGCGTGACAATCGCTCCTGTGTACTCCAGGTAGTCGTACCAAGACCCCAACCCAGCGCGCTCTGCGGTCCACATCCGAACGAGCGCCCAAGCCGCGTAGCCCTGGAATGCTACCCAGACCAGCGTGATCAGGATCACGGCTTCGGCGGCCACGGCCGCCGCTCGGATATCCGGCGCGTGAGTCACGTTTCCGCTTCCGTCGCTGACGCCCGGACGTGACAGGAGCAACGCACCTACGGCCCCCAACGTGAAGGTCAGCGCGACCTGGACGAGCACGGGCAGGAGCACCCGCGCTGGCGTCTTGAATTGCCAGCCGTTCGGGAACCCGTTTGGCCGGAAATGCACGGGCAACAAATCCGGCAGCGAGGCATAGCGCGTCGCGAGGTAGGCAGTTGTGCCGCAAATGATGCAGGCGATTGCAAGGGCGCCCAGCCAAATCGCGCGCGTGGGCGGGGCAATCGACGGGCCTTTCAGCATTGGCGCGACGGCATCATATGTGACTCGATCGCTTCTCGCTCGAACACGTCGCAGAACCGCGCGACAATCCGGTCCTCGACCTGGGAACGATCGGTCGAGCGTCCGAGTCGCGCGAGCGATGTCACGCCGCGGTCGGCGATGCCGCACGGAACAATAAGGTCGAAGTAATCCAGGTCGGTCGTCACGTTGAAGGCAAAACCGTGGCTGGTGATCCAGCGGGAGATCCGCACGCCGATGGCCGCCAATTTCTGACGGCCCACCCAGATGCCTGTCAAGCCCGGCACTCGACCCGCCTCGACGCCGCACTCGCCGGCCACGTGAATGAGCACCTCTTCAAGGTCGCGCACATAGCGATGCACGTCCACGCGATCGGGTTTCAAATCGACAATCGGATAGCCGACCACTTGCCCAGGCCCGTGGTAGGTGATATCGCCGCCGCGACCTGTTTCGTGGACCTCGATGCCGCGCGCGGCGAGTACGTCCGGCGGCGCAAGAATGTGGGACCGGCCGCCATCTCCACGGACGCCGAGTGTCAGCACATGCGGATGTTCAACGAGCAGCAGCAGATCGCCGACGCGGCCTGTGCGTCGCTCCTCCACGAGCGCCCGCTGCAGGGCCAGCGCATCAGCATACGGAACGAGGCCGAGCCGGCGGACTTCGAGCGTGCGTTTCACGTGTGACTACGTTCCAGGCAGGTCGGGCGGGTAGGCCAAGTCGCGAAATGCAGTCGACTCGACCTCCACACTGGGCCCACGTGCTCTACCCGACCCACTTGTCCGACCCGGCCTGCCCGCCCCGCCGTGCGAGCCTGCCCAATTCGTCATAGGACCTAGACGCTCGCCGGGTCCCACTGCTCAAGCGACCGCTTGATGTGCGACATGAATTCATCGGCGATTGCGCCGTCGATGATCCGATGGTCGTAGCCAATCGAGAGATACGCCATCGGCCTGATCGCAATGGCATCGTCTATGACGACCGGCCGCTTCTCGACGTTGCCGATGCCGAGAATGGCGACTTGCGGTTGACTGATGATGGGCATTCCGAAGAGCGCGCCGAACACGCCTGGATTCGTGATCGTGAAGGTCCCCCCGGAGACCTCATCGGGCTTGAGCTGCTTGCTGCGAGCACGCGCGGCGAGGTCGGCCACGGCACGGCTCAGGTCGAGCAGATTCATGCTGTCGGCGTGCTTGACCACGGGAACAATCAATCCCCAGTCGAGCGCTACGGCGATGCCGACGTTGACGTCCTTGTGATAAACGATGGTGTCGCCGTCAACCGAGGCGTTTACGACCGGCACCGCGCGAAGAGCGTCCACGGCCGCCTTCAGAATGAACGAGAGATATGTGAGCTTGGCGCCCGCTCGCTCGTACTCGGCCTTCTTCGTTTCACGAATCTGCGCCACTCGCCAGAAGCTCACTTCGAACACGGAATGCACATGCGCCGATGTGCGGCGGCTCAGGATCATGTGCTCCGCGATCTTCTTTCGCATCGGCGACATCGGTGCGACCGTGCCGGGCACCGGACCGTCGGCGGGCCGTGCGGTGCGCGGCGTGGCTGCCGGCGTCTGGTGCGACGGAGCGACATGCCACCCCTCGTTGGCCTGACCCTCAGCTCGAGCGCTGACTGGGGGCGTCTGGCCTGACCCACTGCCGATAAATGCCAGGATGTCGTCCTTCGTGACACGGCCACCCATGCCACTGCCACGAATCTGTGAGATGTCGATGTTGTGTTCCTTGGCAATGCGTCGGACGAGCGGCGATGAGCGTTCGGTTGGTTCCGAGGCGCCCGACCTGATGAAGGTCGGGCCTACGACAGACGCAGGCTCGACGGATGTTGGCTCGACAGACGTAGGCCCGACCTTCATCAGGTCGGGCGCCTCGGGACGGATCACCGGCTGGCCGCCAACAGGACCGATCACCGCCACAACGCTGTTCACCGGTACTGTCTCGCCTTCGCTAGCGCGAATCTCAGCGACCACGCCGGCGGCAGGAGAAGGAATCTCGGCGTCCACTTTATCGGTCGAGATCTCGAAGAGCGGCTCGTCGCGTTCCACCGAATCGCCCACCTTCTTCATCCAGCGGACAATCGTTCCTTCGGCGATGGACTCGCCCATCTGCGGCATCACGACATCAGTCGGCATAAGTCCCGCCTATTGTATGCAGAAAGCGACTCGTCTCCCCGCCTCGAGAGTCTTGACCTCTGAAACTTGCACCGCATGAGTCAAGTTTTCCGGTCAAGACGACCCGCCCAGCGGGGCTGTAATGAATGTTCGTCTAGCGGGGCGGAGCCTCGCTAGAGATGAATCGCGCCGCCATGGGCAACGTGCGCCGCTTCGCCCACAGCTTCGGCCATGGTCGGGTGAGCGTGAATGGTTCGGATCAGGTCCTCGACCGTCGACTCCAGCCGGAGCGCCAACGTGGCTTCTGCGACGAGCTCGGTCGAACGCGGACCAATCATATGGACGCCGAGCAGTTCGTCGTACTTCTTTTCCGCCACGATCTTGACGAAGCCTTCGGTTTCGCCGGACATCTTTGCGCGTCCGAGCACGCCAAACGGAAACACCCCCACCCGCACGTCGAAACCGCGCTCCCGTGCCTTGCGTTCGGTGAGCCCGACGCTGCCGATCTCGGGGTCGCAGTAAGTGCACGCGGGGACCTGGTCGTAGTTGAGCGGACGGGTGTCCACGCCCAGCGATGCGCTCCGCGGCGATGATGCCTTCCGCCGACGAGACATGCGCGAGCTGCGGATGGCCCGGAACGCCCAGTGTGATGACGTCACCAATTGCAGAAATCCCTGGAACGCTCGTCCGGTAGTAGGCATCGACCTTAATGTAGCCCTTCTCCGTCTCGATTCCGACACGCTCGACGTCGAGCCCGGTTGTTACCGGGCCGCGCCCGGTCGCCACCAGAAGGTATTCCGCGTGAATCTGCTGCACGCTGCCGTCGGCCAGCTGTGCTTCGGTGTCAACACCCTCCATGCTGGCGTGCGCGCGCGTGAGCCTGGCACCAGTGAGGGCCGTGATCCCCTGCTTACGAAACGCTTTCTCGAGCTCGGCCGAGACAGCTTCATCCTCGACCGGTACGAGTCGAGGCAGCAGCTCGATGATGGTGACGTCGCTCCCGAAGCGACGGAAGATGGACGCGAACTCCACGCCGACAGCGCCACTCCCCAGGATGGCTATCGACTTCGGCACCTCGCGCAGGTGAATCGCTTCATCGCTTGTGATGATGCGGCGGCGGTCGATCTCGATCCCGGGCGCACTCCGCGCGGCCGAGCCGGTGGCGACAATAATCTCCTTCCGGGCGTGGAGTGTCTGGAGGTCACCTTCGAACACCTCCACGCCACCGCTGCCGGTCAGGCGAGCCGTGCCTCTGATCCAGTCGATCCTGTTCTTCTTGAAGAGAAACTCGACGCCTTTGGTCAGACCGCCGACGATGCGGTCTTTCCGCGCGTGGACCTGGCCCATATCGATTCCCACGCTCGCCGATCCCGACCCCGCGCCCCCGATGGTGACGCCCCATTCCTTGGCGTTTCGAATGATTTTGAGTGCATGGGCGTGCTCGAGGAGCGCCTTCGTCGGGATGCACCCCCAGATGAGACAGGTGCCTCCGAGCGCCTTCTGCTTCTCGACAACAGCCACGGTGAGGCCCAGTTGGGCAGCTCGGATCGCGGCCACGTAGCCGCCGGTGCCGGCACCGATCACGATGACGTCGTAATCATTGGGCATGGTGTCCTGCGCGAGTGGCGGCGTCTGTCGTGGGTCTTGCCTTCAGCTTAGATCGCGCGAGCTGAAGCTCGGGCCTACTTACGTAGCGATGACAGGGGCACGAAGTTCGACTTGGGTTGCGCTGGCGCTTCACCGACGTGGTCCGACCCGGGGGCGTCGGCCGGCGGCTCGAGGCGGCTGACCCGGGCGTTGAGCTGACCGTGCTCGTAGCGCAGTTCCCAGTAGGATTGGGAGAGCCGCTCGATCCGTTTCGTCGTGCGACGACCCCAAATAAGCGACATGACCGCCAGGAGAACTGCGGCGGCGACCAAAAGCCACTGCAAATTCAACAAGTGTCGTACCTTATCGAACGGCTTGCAACAGTGTCAACCGCCTGCCACAATACCGCCGACCTCCAAACCTCAGCACGATGAGTCCCAAACCCAAGACGGTCCTCATCATCGATGACGACGAGGGGATGCGGGACACACTTACCGCCATCCTGAAGCGCGATTACCGCGTACTGAAGGTTGCCAGCGGTGAAGCGGCCCTGCCCATCCTCAACCGGGAGGACGTGGACCTCGTGCTGCTCGACGTCCGGCTCCCCGGTATCAGCGGGTTTGAAGTCCTACGCATTATCCGAGAAAACTACAGCCTAGTCGAGGTCATCATGATCTCGGCCATCAATGACATCGAGACGGCCGTGCAGGCCATGAAGCACGGGGCCTACCACTACATCACCAAGGATTTCGACTACGACCAGCTCCGGCATCTCGTGCACAACGCGGGCGAGCGCCAGGACCTGAACCGGCAGGTGATGACCCTGTCCGCCCAGGTCGCCGATCAGACCGAGCGCGAGTTCATCGTCGGGCCGAGCAAGATGACCCGCGACATCGTTGATCTCGTCAACAAGGTCGCCAAGCTGTCGGCGACCGTCTTGATCCTTGGGGAGAGCGGAACCGGTAAGGAGCTGCTCGCCCGGCTCATTCATCGCGAGGGGAGCGAGCCCGATGCGCCCTTCATCGCGGTCAATCTTGCCGCCATTCCGCGCGAGCTCGCGGAGAGCACCCTGTTCGGCCACGAGCGCGGCGCGTTCACCGGCGCACATCGGCAGCAGCTCGGCAAGTTTGAGCTGGCGTCGAACGGCACGCTGTTTCTCGACGAAATTGGCGACCTGCGGATGGACTTACAAGCAAAGCTGCTGCGCGCGATTCAGGAGGGGGAAATCGAACGGGTGGGCGGGGCGAAGCCGATCAAGACCGAGTTTCGTTTGATTGCGGCCACGAACATCGACCTCGAGAAGGCGGTCAAAGAAGGACGCTTCCGTGAAGATCTCTTCTATCGCATCAACGTGATCCCGGTGAAGCTGCCGCCCCTGCGAGATCGCGCGGCCGACATCCCGCTGCTGGCGGAGTTCTTTTTGAAGCGCTACAACGCGCGCTTCAGAAAACAGATCCAGGGCATCACCGACGCCACGATGGCCATGCTCCAGAAGTACTGGTGGCCGGGCAACATCCGCGAGCTCGAGAATCTGGTCGAACGACTCGTGGCCGTGAGCGACAAGGACTACATCTCGGAAGAAGACCTTCCCCTCGAATTCCATTTCGCTCAACTCGAACCCAAAGGCGTACGGAGCGAGAGCCTCTTCGAGGACGCGACCAACACATTCGAGCGTAACTTCCTGCTGCGTGCGCTGGAGAAGTGCGGATGGAGTGTCACTGGCACATCGGAGTACCTTGGCATCCCATTGAGTACGCTGAAATACAAGATGGACAAACTCGACGTCCGTCAGCTGGCCAGACGCCTCCGCGGCGCATGATCGCACGAACCCATCCGTCTTCCTCCCTCGTTCGTCAGGGCCCGCCAGCTCGAGAAGATTCGGAAGTTCTTGCAGCGACGGTGTTTGCGCGACCCTCGCCGACCGGCCGCGTACGGACAGAAAGTTACCTGCCGCGGTCAATAGATTGACCGCCCCTCGCAATCATCTGACTCAGTAGAAATTAGTTGACGTCCCTCGCGCCATCGAGCGCGCGAGGAAGACGACTCGTTACCCACTCGATAGAGAGTATCTCGACGCGGTCGCCGCTGCGATTTTCGCGGCAGACAAATTCTCTCAGCAAACTCTGCGATTCGCGTGTGCGACAGGCAATGGAATATGCGTTGCACTCGCGTCGTGCGCGACGCGTTACGCCAGTTTCTAACAAGAACTGATCCGATCGCAATCCCAAGAGACGCGATTCGCAACTTCTTGCGGAGATCTTGATGCAGTCTTCGATGTTCAACCTTCGTGTGCCGCTCCCGGCGCGCGATGAAGTGTTCCTGATGAACACGCTCACCGATGCACAGATGGTTGTGTCATCGGATGTTGCGGCGCTCCTCGACAGGATCGGCTCGACCCAGCCTACCGGGCCGCTGCATGCGTCCGAATACAGCCAGGATGAGCGCGGGACCATCGACCTGCTGCACGAGAACGGCTTCCTCGTCGCGGATCGGGACGCTGAACGACAAGCCCTCGCCGACTACTTCACGGCCGTGAAGACCGGCACCTCGGAACTCAACGTCACCGTGCTCACCACCCTCCAATGTAACTTCGCTTGCGACTACTGCTTCCAGGGCGACCACGGCGACTACAACAAGTTCGCCGAGAAGATGTCCCTGGAGACGGCTGCGCGCGTCGCTGATTGGACCGAGCGCGAGATCGATCGCATCGGACCCGAGCGCCTGTTGCTGACCTTCTTCGGCGGCGAGCCCCTCTGAATCTGCCGGTCATGTACTACCTGGCCGAACGCCTGTGCAGCGTCCGCGCGGGCCCGCGGCGTCGAGATCATGATCAACGTCATCACCAACGGCCTGCTGCTGACCGGCGAGGTCGTCGATCGGCTGCTCCCGTGCGGGCTCAACGGCATCAAGGTGACGCTCGACGGCGATCACGACACGCACGACCGCATGCGGCCGCTGCGTGGTGGCCAGGGGACGTTCGATCGCATCATCGAGAACGTGCGGCGGGTCGCGGATCGCTGCAATATCTCAATCGGCGGGAATTTCGACGAGAGCTCGGTCGATAGCTACCCCGCCCTTCTCGACTTCCTCAGCCAGCAGGCCTTCGCCGACAAGCTCGTCAAGGTGAAGTTCAAGCCCATCGTGCGCAACCCCGAGCCGGAGAAGCCAAAAGGCGTCCTGCCGCTCATCCCCGTGAGTGCGAGCGGCCGACCTCTCAAGCCGCTCGGCGGCACGTGCATGACGGCGGCCGGGTCCGGTGGCGCGTCGGCCTGCGACACGTGCCAGTTTCTCGACGAGAAGATGGCGTTTCTTCGCGAGGAGACGAAGCGGCACGGCTTCAAGCCGGGCGACGGTGTTCACGTGGGTCCTTGTCACGTGCACATGGACAACGCAAGGACGATCGGTCCGGACGGTTCGCTCTATCCGTGCCCAGGGTTCACGGGCGAGAAGGCGCAGTCGGTTGGCCACATCGACGGCCGGCAGGATCCCTTGCGCGCCCTGGCGCAGGAACGGTTCGACAGACTTGGTCCCTGGAACGAGTGCGGGGACTGCGCGTTCATCCCTGTCTGTGCGGGAGGATGCGTCGTGGCGTCGCACACCACGCTTGGTGACATGAACAAGCCGACGTGTCACAAGCCGGCGCTCGAGTCGGCGCTCATTTCGCTGGCGCATGAAGCGGCCAGCATTTCCTAGGAGAGTACAATGACCGTCAAGATTGTGAAGAAGGGCTCTGTGAACACCAAGCCAGTAGCGTTTTGCGACATCTTTGTCGATGATCCGCCACCGATGGTCAAGAAGTAAGCGCTCATGACCGACTCGCGGCAAGGTCGCTTTGGCCGTCCATTGAATCTTGCAGCGCAAGTCGCGATCGGCCTATTCGTGCTGACGTCATCGGCCCGGTGTCGTGATGCCGGGCCGAATGTCTCTACGTGAGTCGAACTCGGTTCTGCGCATTGGTGTTGGCGAGGTCGGCGTGGATCAGGCCGTTCAAACGTTTAGCGTTGAGGGGCTTGCCAAAGTGGCCGCAGATGGGCGACCTGGCGCGCGATTGGCGAAGGGATGGACCGTTGCGCAAGACGGTCTGTCTGTCCTCGTAGATCTTCGACCCAATCTTCGTTTTCACGACGGCTCGCAGGTATCAGCGGAGGTGGTCGCAGACGTTCTTCGGCAGAGCCTTCCCAGTTTCATGGGTGTCGCGTATGAGGACGTCTCAGGAATCGAAGCCACGTCGGCAGAACAGGTAAAGATTACTCTTCATCGACCATCGACATTCCTGCTTGAATCGCTCGAAGCGCCAATTCGGAAGCCTGCGTTACCTAGTGTGGGCACCGGGCCGTTCATTTCCACCGCAAGTACCAATGGCGCCGAGCTGGTTGCCAACCCCGACTATTACCTTGGTCGTCCCAAGGTCGATCGGATCGTGGTCAACGTGTACCCAAGCGTCCGCACTGCTTGGGCCGAAATGCTTCGCGATCACGTTGATATGGTCTGGGACGTTGGCGTAAACCTACTAGAGTCACTTCAACAGGCAACGACCGTTCAAGTATTCTCGTACGTGAGGAACTATCAGTATCTCGTCCTGCTCAATCCGAAGAGCGGGGCACTGCGCTCTCAGGCTGTTCGCCGCAGGCTGAATGCTTCAATCGACCGCGACGCGTTTATCAGGGACGCCCTCGATGGCCACGGGATTCCTTCTCACGGTCCTATATGGCCCCAACATTGGGCGATTCTGGGGAATCCCACAGAATTGGCTCATCCGCGCCAGTCCTCTTTGCCTGCCGCCGCATCAACGCAGCCTTCGGAGGTGGAGGACCAGCGACAGATCGGTGTGAAGTTCACCTGTCTCGTCGCTGGAGAGCATGAGCGCATGGGACTCGTGATCAGCCGGCAGCTGAGAGACGTTGGGATTGAGATGACGTTGGTGGAAGCATCGGTTGATCGAATCAGAAGTGCTCTGGTTCAGCACGATTTCGATGCGGTCTTGGTCGACGCGATCAGCGCGCCGAGCATGTTCCGGCCGTATCTGTGGTGGCACTCAAGGGGATCTCTGAATCGGGGCCTGTACTCTAGCGCAGACGTGGATGACGCCCTTGATTCTGTTCGGCACGCGCTCTCTGACGACGAATACCGCCGAGGGGTTGCGAAATTTGAGCAAAGCGTGGCCATGGATCCGCCGGCGATCTTCCTAGCGTGGGCGGAGCGAGCGCGCGTCGTGAGCCGGCGATTTGAAGTGCCGGATGTCGAGTCCCGGATCGACGTCCTGGGGACCCTTCGAATGTGGCGACCGCGCGCAACCCCAAGCCAGGCACGCATCAACTAGGATTCCTTGATGGCGCCGAAAGTCCGCCACATCGCGACACGGTTCGCGCTCATCCTCGCGTTCGCCGCCGCTCTTCCGCTGGCTGCGTTTGGTGTCGTGTCAATTCTGTCGCTGCAGAGCGGCACCCGCGCATCAGTCGTCGATGGCAACCGGAATGTCGCGACCAGAGCTGCGGAGGAAATCCGCCGCTACGTATCTGCGAACGCCGAGATCCTGAAGTCGCTGGCGTCAAACCTTCAGGGGACGAAGCTCGAAGTCTGGCAGCAGGATCGCATCCTAAAGAACTACGTTGTCGACTTCCGCGAGTTCCGGGAGATCACCTTATTCGACGAACGGGGCGGTATGGTCGCAACGAGCCGAATCGGCGCGCCGAGGGTTTCGATTTTCAAGAGCGAGGCGATCGTTCTGAATGGCGTCAGCATGTCACCGATCCGTCTCGATAAAGACGCGCTGCCAACGGCAGTCTTCGCGGTCCACCTCACCCACCTCAATCGTCCCGATGACTGGCTCGTCGGCGAATTCAGCCTCGAGGAGATGTGGAGGATGGTTGACCAGGTGCGGATCGGCAAGCATGGCTACGCGCTGGTGGTCGCCCCTGACGGCACCCTGGTGGCCCACGGCGACCCGGACAAGAAGGCTCTCGTCGCCCAGTCACTCAACATGGCCGGCCATCATCCGCTCGTGGCCTTGGAGCAGCCCAACGGGAAGATTGGGGTCAGACCCCCGACTGACCCTGTAGCCGAGTACGTGGACGACAGCGGCCGCGAGCAGCTTGCTGTCGCCACGCGCATCAGGGACCTCAACTGGACCGTCATTGTCGAACAACCGACGAAAGAAGCCTATGCGGGCGCCGTGGCGCTGCGCCGGCAGCTCATCATCGCGATCACGGTCGCGCTCTTCGTCATGGTCGCGGTCGGTCTCCTCTTCGGTCGGCGCTTCATCGCCCCGATCTTCAAGCTGCAGCAGGCGACGCAGTCTGTCGCCGCAGGCAACCTCGAGACACGCGTCGAGATTGGCACCGAGGACGAGTTCGGCAAGCTCGGGGATGCTTTCAACACGATGGCCAACCGGCTCGTCGAACTGCAGGAGAACGTGAAACGGCAGGAGCGGCAAGCCATGTTCGGGCGCGTCGTGGGAGGGCTCTTCCACGATCTGATGCATCCCATCCAGAACATCGGCAACAACGCTCGCCTGATGATTCGCCCTGACCTCGACGATGAGTCCCGCCAGACCACACATCTCGTCATCGAACGCGAGCTGAACGTCCTCAAGCGCTTCATGGACGACGTCCTGAACATCGCAAAGCCCAAACCCCTCCAGCGCTTCCCCATGGACGTCAACTCTTCCGTCTCGGAAATCGTCGACGCGATGCGCGGCCAGGGCGAAAGCGCCGGCGTCGCTGTCGAGGGGCACTTTGCCACCGGACCGCTCATCATCGAAGGCGACCGCTTCTCGCTCGGGCGCGTCTATCGCAATCTGATCAAGAACGCCATCCAGGCGACGGCTGCCGGCGGTCGCGTCGTCGTCACCACTGCGCGCGTGGGCAATCAGGCCGAGATCCGCGTCGCCGATACGGGGTCCGGCATTCCGCAGGATCGTCTCTCGAAGATCTTCGACGACTTTGTGACCACGAAGAGCCGCGGCCTCGGCCTCGGCCTAGCGATTTCAAAGCAGACGGTCGAACAGTTGGGCGGCACGATCGCGGTTCAAAGCGAAGTTGGGCGAGGCACGTCATTCACCTTGCGCTTCCCGGCGAGAGACGACCTCTCGACGCATGCTGCAGCAAGTTGATGTCATTTTCCGAGAGGTTGGACGATGGTCTGGACACTGGTCAAAACAGAGATGTTCGAAGTGGAGAACGGCGCCTATCCAGTCCGGTATTTCGAACTGAGCACACCGCGGGGCCTACGGCGCTTCAGCGCCGAGATTCTGCTCGGGCCCGACGACCGAATTATCCTCGACGATGATTCGCTGGCGAATCTGGAAGCGCGGGCATTGCGGTTGGTCCCGGCAACGCTCTACAGCCGCATGCTGGCCCGGGCCGCGGCGGCCTAGGGCGCGCCCTGACGCGCGACTGCTACGCTGCACAGACCAGCCAAGACCGCACAGTCCACGCGGAGAACGCAGCACCCCACGGGCGTCTGCGTGCTTCGCGTTCTGAGACGCCCGACCTGAAGGTCGGGCCTACATCCCGTCAGTCCGGTCGGGCCTACATCTCTTCTGAGCGCCCGAGCCGAAGCTCGGAGCGCTCTCGTCGGCCTGCTGGGGCCTACTTCCAGTACTTCAGGCCTACTTCTTTGGAAGTACGGCGTCCTTCAGTTGCTTGGCGATCCGCGCCTTCACAACCGTCTTCGCTGGGATCTTGATCGCTTCACCCGTTGCCGGATTGCGTCCCATGCGCGCCTTGCGCTTCTGGACAACCAGTTTGACCATCCCGGGCAGCACGAACTCGCCCGAGCGTTTTAGCTCTTTCTCGGCCAGTTCCGTCAGATAGTCGAAGTATTCGCGGGCCTGAGTCCGCTTCACGTCGAACTTCTCGGCGAAGTTGGAGAAGAGCTCGGATTTGCCCATTCTTCGGGCGTCAGCCATCGGTGTCTCCCATCAGTCTAACGCGCGTCAACGCTCAAACCACCGATCGCCGCGCGCGCAGCGTTGATGGCGGTTTTGCTCAGAAAACCGCCGTATGCTAACGCCCATTTCACGCCAGTGTCAAACCGAGGGGAAGGCAAAAACCCACGATTTGCAGGCCAGGATGTAGAATTTTTGCCATGTCAAGTTCGATGCTCGAAACCTTCCCCAACCCCCGCACCGACCGCGACTACGAGATTGCCATCAGATGTCCGGAGTTCACCTCCCTGTGTCCGAAGACAGGTCTTCCCGATTTTGGCGAGATTCGCATCACCTACACGCCCGAAACTCACTGCGTGGAGCTGAAATCGCTCAAGTACTACATGAACAGCTTCAGAAATCGGGGCATCTTCTACGAACACGTCACCAATCAGATCCTCGACGATCTCGTGACGCTCCTCCAGCCGCGGCGCATGACCGTCGTCGGCGACTTCTCAGTGCGTGGCGGTATCACGACTGCCGTGACAGCCACGTACGTCAGAGCCACTTCATGAGCCGCACCGCCCAGGGAAGTCGCAGACGGTCCTCTGTTGTCGCGCCTCCTGCGAGGTCCGCGGTGAGATCATCGCCCTGTGGCTTGCCGTTGGCGATGCCGTGATGGATCCCGTGCATGTTCCCATCGAGGGCGAACTGGATCTCCACAGCTTTGCGCCGAGCGAGATCCCGTCGGTTGTCGAGGAATACCTCAATGCGGCCGTAGCGGCTAGACTCCGCGACGTGCGCATCGTCCACGGTCGCGGCCGCGGCGTCCAGCGCGGCATCGTCCAGGCCGCCCTCGAACGTCATCCGTGTGTGAAGGAGTTCTGGGACGATCCATCGTCACACCTGGGTGCCACGATAGCCGTTCTCGTAGGCCTCTCGTAGGCCCGAGCTTCAGCTCGGGCGTTGACCGGGCGTTCACCGTGGTTGAGAACGGAAAAGACTAGCGAGCGTCTCCCGGCTCGGGTGCTAGATACAACCGGTCGCCGACGCGGAGCATGTCCCTACCGATCTCACCTGCGGGCAGTTCGATCGTCGCACGCGAGAGCGGCGACACCGCCATCCGCCACGGCGGAAGATTGTGCACGATCTTCCGGACGTGCCCCCGGGAGTCCACGAACACGACGTCGATCGCGAAGCGCATGCCGACCGTGTGGACCGCATTGCAGGGGGTGAGCATGAGCGCGGTGCCCGCCGCCAGGCCATCGCGGCCCAGCAATCCGCGCCGGCGCGTGGCTCGCGTGTTTGCCACCTCGATGGCCGAGGCCACCGGCTGTTCGGTGCGGGCGTTGACGAGCCTCAATGAATCTCCAGGCGGCCGCGCGAACGTTTCCGCACAGGGGGTGGGGGCGCCGCGACCTTCGGGGCAGTGTCGTCCACGAAGTATGCGCGGCATGCTGCATCGAGCAACTCCCGAGAGATGACGGGCTCCTCTCCTCTATAGCGGCAGAGAGCCGTCACCTGGTCCAGCAAATCACGCGGATGGCATGAACGGAAGGGCCTGTTGTTCGGCTCGTAGTGCCGGCGCTGCAGGTAGGCCACCATCACCTGATGGAACCGCAGGTTGCGGTGCCGACAGTTCAACTCGAAGATCTGCGTGAACTGCTCGACCGTCGGATCCTCGATCGGAATCTTGTACGGGATGCGGCGGAGGAACGCTTCGTCCGCAAGCGACTTGGGGTCGAGGTTGGTCGCAAAGACCGTCAGCACGTCGAACGGCACCTGAATCTTCCGGCCCGTGTGCAGCGTCAGGTAGTCCACGCGGCTTTCGAGCGGTACGATCCACCGGTTGAGCAGGTCTTCAGGTCTCATGCGCTGGCGGCCGAAATCGTCGACCAGCAACACGCCGCCGTTGGCCTTCCACTGCAGCGGTGCCTCATGAAACTTGGAGATGGGATTGAAGTTCATGTCGAGCATGTCGAGCGTCAGCTCGCCACCCACCATCACCACGGGCCGTCGCGTGCGCACCCATCGCCGGTCGCGCGGCGCGACCCGGACAACGCTCGGCCCGTCTTCAACCGGTTCCGGAGTTTCGAGAGACACGTGTACGACCGGGTCGAACAAGGTGATCGTCTGTCCGTCGACGTCGATCGCATGCGGCACGTACATGTCCCCGCCAAGCGCGTGCCCCATGCCCTCGGCGATCACGGTCTTCCCGTTCCCGGGGGGACCGTAGAGGAACACCGCCTTGCCGGCGTTGACCGCCGGACCGACCTGCTCCAGCACTTCGGGCGCCACGATGAGGTGGGAGAATCCCTGCCGCAAACGGTCGCGGTCGATATAGCCACGCGCATCCGCGATCGTCTTCATCTCGCGGACGTATGTGTCGAGCGGCACCGGAGCCGGCCCCACGTATTGGTTGGCGTCCAGATATTGCCGCGCACGATCTCGGCCGAGATCGGTCAGGTTGTACCGGTACGCTGCCGTACCGGAGCCGGCGGTCCCCTTCACCTCGATGAGACGTTCGGCGCGCATGCGTCTCGATGAGCGGCTCAAAGATCGAATATGGGAGCCGCAGTCGGTCGGCCACGGCGACGCCTGTCGCTTCCCCGGTGTACAACGACTTGACGAACAACCGCCCGAGTTGATCGGCCCCGAGCCCGGTCTCCTCGATGGTCTTCGGCCCGCAAGGGGCTGGTGCCTTCCGGGTTGCCTCGAACGATGAAACCGAAACCGGCGCGGTCTGCATAGTTGTCCCTCTCAACCGTCCGGCCCAACGCCCGAGCTGAAGTCGGGCCTCCGGGTCGGACCTACGTGGCGGGCCCGCTGATCGGACTTACTGTTGGTCATTGGTCCGATGACTTCGATGAACTTGATCACTGCCGGCCCGATCGTGACCACCCAGATCGCCGGAAAAATACAGAAGACGAGCGGGAACACCATCTTGACGCCGGTTTTTGCCGCAGCCTCTTCGGCCCGCTGCCGGCGCTTGGTCCGCACCGTGTCGGAGTGGACGCGCAACGACTGCGCCACGCTCGTGCCGAACTTGTCGGTCTGCACGAGCATCGCGACGAGCGATGAGACATCGTCCACACCGGTCCGTTCCGCGAGATTGTGCAGCGCTTCGGCGCGACCGGTTCCAGCTCGAAGCTCGAGGTTGATCAGGCGGAGCTCACTGCAGAGATCAGGGTGGGCGAACGCCAACTCCTCGCTCACCTTGAGAATGGCCTGGTCCAGCCCGAGGCCTGCTTCCACGCTCACCACGAGCAGGTCGAGGGCGTCGGGAAGGCCGAGGCGAATGTGATGCTGCCGGCGCTTCGCCACCCGGGCCAGAAGCATGCCCGGCAGGACGTAGCCGAGCAGACACGCGACCAGCGCGATCGGGAGGTTCGGCGTCATGACCAGGGGCGTAGAGAACAGCGCGAACAACGCGAGTGCCGCGCCAATGCGAATGCCGAAGAATGTCAGAAGCGCCTCGCTGTTGCGGTAGCCGGCCGCCACGAGACGCTGCCGCAATTTGCTCGTTTCTTTCGCCGACGCCTTGGGCGCCATGTTGCCCAGACGCTTGAGCGCACTGACAATCGCCTTCCCGTACCCGGCGTCCTCGGCTGGCTGACGCATGGGCGCGCCGGTCACTTCGCCAAGGCGGCGTTCGAGCGTCGTCTCGGCGCTCGGAGACAGCGCCATCGCCGCCGCGGCGACGAGCAGCGATGCAAACAGAAATGCCAGAAGCGGGAGCAGCAGCGTCACATCACACCTCGATCTTGATGACCTGGCGAATCCACACAAAGCCAATCGCCTGCATGACCATGGCGATGATGAGCATCATCTGGCCGAGATGCTCCGTGAAGAGCACGTGCATGTGTTCGGGGTTCAGGAACGTCAACGCCACACCGAGCGCGGCGGGCAGCGACAGGAGCACGAGAGCGGTGAACCGTCCGTGCGCCGTGTGCACGCGGACCTGCCGGCGGATCTTGAACCGTTCCCGCACGACATGGCCGAGGTTGTCGAGAATCTCGGCGAGGTTGCCGCCGGTTTCCCGCTGAATGAGCACGGCGGTCACGAAGAACCGCACGTCGAGCAGCGGCACGCGCTCGGTCAGCTGGTGGAGCGAGTCGCGCAGCGGCAGGCCGAAATTCTGCTGTTCGAACGTCTTCTTGAACTCGGGTCCGACCGGCTCGCTCAACTCGTCCCCGATCATGCCGAGCGTCGTCTGGAACGCGTGGCCGGCCCGAAGCGCTCGCGCCAGGAGATCCAGCGCTTCCGGAAACTGCTCCTCGAAGCGCTTCATGCGCGCAGATCGGCTGTAAACGAGGTACGCGAACGGCAGCGAGCCGCCGATCAGCGCGGCGGGCACCGCCAGGTAGGGCTGCGGCACGAACACGAAGACGACGAAGCCCAGCAGCAGCGCCAATGCCAGAGATATCGACACGATGGCGCCGGATGTCGTCTTGACGCCTGATTGTTCGATCAGAGTCTTGAGCCAGGAGCCGGCGTTGGTGTGCGCCATCAGCCGGTCGATCGCAGGCAGAGGTCCTTTTTCCTCGTGTTTGATGACCGACGCTTCGTCGTCCGACAGGCCGATCGGTGCAGACACGTCCGACAGACGCTTGTCGAGCTGGCGCTGCGCCAGCATGCCTGGCACGTACGTGATGGCCGCGTAGGCGCCGAGCACGGTGCCAGCGCCGATCAGAAACATCACGATCATCAGCATCACCGCACCTCCGTGACGCCTTCGAACATGTCCGGCGGGCAGATGGATGCCCGAGGCGCGCAGCCGCTCGCACAGCTTGGGCCGAACGCCCGTCGCGCGGAAGCGCCCGATGACCTTGCCGTCCTGCGTGACGCCCATCTTCTCGAACAGGAAGATCTCCTGCATGGTGATGATGTCGCCTTCCATGCCGGTGATCTCCGAAATGCTCGTCACTTTTCTCGACCCGTCACTCAACCGCGTTTGCTGAATGACGAGCTGGATGGCCGACGCCACCTGCTGGCGCATCGCGCGCTCGGGCAGATTGGTCGCCCCCATGGCAATCATCGTTTCAATACGCGACAGGGCGTCGCGCGGCGTGTTGGCGTGGACGGTTGTCAGCGATCCGTCGTGGCCCGTGTTCATCGCCTGCAGCATGTCCAGCGCTTCCTCGCCGCGCACCTCGCCGACGACGATGCGATCCGGACGCATTCGGAGGGCATTGATGAGGAGCTGACGCTGACGGACCGCGCCCTTGCCCTTCGACGTTGGGCGGCCGCGTCTCGAGGCGCGCCACGTGCTCCTGGTGCAGCTGAAGCTCCGCCGCGTCTTCAATGGTGACAATGCGCTCGCGATCACCGATGAAACTCGACAGCACGTTGAGGAGCGTTGTCTTACCGGCGCCCGTGCCGCCGCTGATCAGCGCGTTCATCCTGGCGCGCACGCAGTGGCCCAGGAAGTCGAGCATCGGCTGGGTCATCGCGCGGAGCGTGACCAGGTCGTTGGCCTTCAGCCGCTCGGCCGGAAACCGGCGAATCGACAGGAGCGGACCGTCGACGGCGAGCGGCGCGATGATGGCGTTGACGCGCGAGCCATCCGCCAGGCGGGCGTCGACCATCGGTGAGCTGTCGTCGATGCGGCGCCCGACGCCGCTGACAATGCGATCGATGACGCGCAACAGATGCCGGTCGTCCTGAAACGACGCCGCCACGCGCTCCAGCTGGCCATTCCGCTCCACGTACACGTTCTTGTAGGTATTCACGATGATGTCGCTGATGGACGGGTCGCGCAGCAGCGGTTCGAGCGGTCCCAGTCCGAACACTTCGTCGACGAGTTCGCTAAACAGCACATCGCGTTCGCTCAGGCTCAGCGGCGCATTTTCCTCGGCGAGCAGCTCGCCGACGAGCGTGCGGATCTCGCTCTCGGCGCGGGCGCGGTCGGCATTGGCAAGCGCTTCGAGGTTGAGCCGGTTCAGCAGCTTTCGATGGACGACCGCTTTGAGCTCGACGTAGTGCGCACGCGGCGACGGCCCGCGGCCGCCCTGAGGCCCCGGGCCCTCAGGCCCGCGGCCCGAAGGAGGCGCGGATGGAGGTCAGCGATGGCGACTCGAGGATGCTCATGGCTGGTTACCAGATGGACGCGATCTTTTCGAGTCCGAGAATGTTGCGCTTGGGCGCGGCCGACGGAGCGGGCTCGGCGCCCGGGTCGATCACGCGGCGCGTGAACAGGTCGAACTGGGTGGCCAGCTCCGAGTTACCGGCCATCGCAAGCGGCACACCGGAGTTGAGCGCCGCCGACACCGTCTTGTAGTCGCTCGGAAACATGTGATGAATCGGGTGACCGAGTGCGGTTTCGATCTGCTTCAGCGGAATGGGATACGGTTCGGCCGCACGGTTGAGCAGAAACCGCACGCGCTCGCCCCGCGGCCCCGAGTTCGCGGACCCGCTCGAGCAGGCGCTGCGCGTTGCGGAGCGACGGTACGTCGGGGTTCGCCGACCAGGAACATCCGGTCTGACGCGTACAGCGCGGCCACCGTGCAGGAGTTGATCTGGCTGCCAGCGTCGATCACGAGATACTCGTACTGCCGCGTCAGCAGGCGGAAGAGCTCCTCGATGCGCTGTGGCATCGGTTGCACTCGGCCGGTCGAAGTGATCGGAGCCGGCCAGAATCTCCAGACCGGACTTGTGCTTGACGACGAGCTCTCGCAGGAACTCGCGGTCGAGACGGTGCAGGTTGTCGATGGCATCGAGGACGCTGTAACGCGGCTTGACGCCGAGGAACAGCGCCACCTCTCCAAGCCCGGACTTCAGATCGACGATCACGGTCGAGCGCTTGGCCGTTCGCGCCAGCTCGACGCCGCAGTTCACGGCCAGCGTCGTCGTCCCTGCGCCGCCTTTCGCCCCGAAAAACACGAGCGTCGTCGCCGCCGGGCGAGCGCCCTGGGTGGTTTCGCGGCGCGCCGCCGTGCGGCGGATCGCGCCGTGGAACGTGTCCTCGGCAGGCGGAAACACGAAGAACTCGTTGGCGCCCGCGCGCATGGCCTGAAGAATCAGGTCCGGCTCGGCGCTCGTCGCAACAGCGAAGACGCCGGCGCTCGGCGATGCGGCGCGAAGGCGCTCGATGCCCGCCATGGCCGACGCCGCGTCTCCGCGAATATCGACGATGACAACGTCGGGAGGCATGCCATCCTTGAGCAGTCCGGAACGTGCCGAGGTGTCGTCCGTCACGCTCACTGGAACGGCACCCGATCGCAGAAGCCGTCCAATCTGCTTGCGGAAGCCGTCGTCCTCGGTGACGATGAGCCCTACGAGTTGCGCCATATGTGTCCATCTCTGACTGAGAAAAGCGCAGGCAGGGCCCACATGGACCCTGCCTGCGAACCTGGACGAGTCGCCATCCCGAACCGTCCTACTGCTGCTGGCTCCTGGCGAGCTCCGCGTTGTACGCCGACTCCGCGGCCTTGAGCCTCGCGGCCGCGGCGTCAAGCGACTTTCGATAGTTCCGGTCGAGCTCAGCTTGTTTCTTCGCGGCTTCCTGCGCCTTCTTCGCCGCTTCGGCGTCGCGCTTTGCCTGTTCCTTGGCCAGCTTTTCCTGGCGCTCCCGTTCTTTGGCGTCCGCCTTCCGATCGACTTCAGCCTGCCGGGCGAGACGCTTGTTCTCCTCCGCCTTGGCACGTGCGTCGATCTTGGCCTGTTCGCGGGCAGCCTTTTCAGCCTTCTCCTCCTCCTCGCGACGGACTTTCTCCATCGCCTTGAGCTCCTTCTCGTTGAGGGGCTTCACGCTCGCGCTGGGCGGTGTGGAGGCCGACACCGCCACTGCGGCGACACCGCCACTGCGGGCGACACCGCCACTGCGGGCGACGGCGTCACTGCCGACGACGGCGTCGCCGTCGGCGCGGCCCCCTGGAGGCGAGGCGTGTTCGACGGCACGAGATTGGACACAACGCCGGCGGCGGCCGCAGGCGACAACTGGCCCTGTTGAACCGGCGCACTCGGAACAGCCGCGATCACGGGCGCGGTGGACTGAACGGCGCTAAAAGCCGGCGGCGGCTGCGCAAAAGTCTTCTTCTCGGGAATCGCGGACAGGTACGGCTCTGGCATCCTCGGCAGATTCGGCGTCACGCCATTCGAGTTGTTCGGGCAGAATCACCGGCGTAATCATGACCACCAGCTCTGTCTGATTCTTTTGAGCTGCTTTGCTCTTGAAGAGATACCCGAGAATTGGGATGTCGCCGATGCCCGGAATCTTCTGTAGCGTGGACGCCACAGAGTTGTTCATCAACCCCGCAATCGCGAAGGTCTGCCCGGTCTGGAGCTCGAGCTCGGTCTCCGTGCGGCGTGTGGTGAGCGCCGGGATGCGGAATCCCGAGAGCGTCACGGCATTCGCGAAGTCCAGCGTGCTGACTTCCGGCTTCAGCTTGAGGTGCACCCGATCGCCGACCACGGTTGGCGTGAAGGTCAGACGGATGCCGAACTCCTTGTACATCACGCTAATGGCCAGGTTGGCGCCCGAGCCCTGCGCAATCGGCACCGGGAACTCACCGCCGGCGAGGAAGCTCGCTTCCTTGCCACTCTCCGACACGAGATTCGGCTCGGCCAGGCTCTGGAACTGTCCGCGGCTCGAAAGGGCCTTGATCATCGCGCCCAGGTCGTACTTCTGACTGAACAGGAACACGTTCAGGAAGTCGGTGAAGTCGAACTTTCCTTCGGCGCTCGTGACCGGCGCGCCAAACTCATTGGTCTCCTTGGTCCACTTGAGATCCGAGAACCCAGGGGCCCCAGCGAACTGTTGCGTCGTAGTGCGGCCAAGCGTGTTGACGACACCATTCGGGCCCGTGAAGAGCGACACGCCGAGCTCGGTCAGGGCAGAGCGGTTCACCTCCGCAAACCGGACGCGCAGCAGCACTTGATTGCTGGGCGCACCTGCCTGAATCTGGAGGAGCGGCACGACCTCGTCCTTCTTGTCAACGTAGCCGGCGGCCACATTCACGGCCTTCTCAATCACGTCCTTGTTGGTGACCTTACCCGACAGCACGATGTTCTTGCCGTTGCTGTGCGCATCGATCGATTCGCCGGGAAACAGCTGCCGCAGCTGTTCGCTGAGCCGCGCGAGGTCGCGTTGCACGACGACTTCGTACCGGCGCAGCGCGCCGGCGCGGTCCCACACGAACATCGAGATCGTTCCAGGCAGCTTGCCGTTGACCAGCAGCTGGCTAGGCGATGTGACCAGCGCGTCCGCGATGTCTGGGCTCGTCAGCGACACGCGCGCGACCGCCGCGCCGACGTCGACGATGGCCGATCGCCCGACGAGCAGGCGCACGCTGTTGGGATCGACCACTTCCGCGGGTGCCGCGGCCACCACCGCGGCCGGCAGGGCGGCGTTCTGCGCCCACACGATCGTCGTGCCGCCAATCGCGATGACGAGAAGAAGGGTGAGAAGCGTTGTGCGTCGAATTCTCGTCATTGAGTTACTCCTGGTCTCGCACGACTTCGTGCGAGCGCTTGTCGCCGCGAATGATTTCAACGGTTGTCTGCTGCGGCGTAGGCGGAGCCGGAGGCGCCACAGCCGCCATCGTCTTCACACCATTCGGCTTCACGACGACCTTGTTGACCGGCGGCGGGTTGCCGAGAAGCCCCGACGCCTTCACGCCGCGCGTCACGGTCACGGCGCGATCGAGCGGGTTCCTGAGCGCGAGTTGGATCTGACCTTCATTCGCCGCGAGTGTCAGCCGTTCGGCTTCTTCGGGATTCACCAGAAGGGTGACCACATTCACCGCGATCGGCTTGTCCTTCTCGACGTCGCGTTCGATCTTCGTCCCGGCCGCCAGCACCTGAACATCGGTGAGAATCACCTTCGAGGTCATGTCATTGTGCTGCTGTGTGGGGCTCACTGTGGCGACGATGTCGACGTGGGTGCCCGGCAGGACGTAACCGGCGACGCCGATGACTTCATTGACCCGCACGGACACCGCGCGCATCCCCGGCGGAATCGCGGGTGGCAGACCCGAGCCAGCATCCTTGCCCGAGAGCTTCATGGGCAGGAACGGCTCGTTCTGGATAATGGGAAGGATGAGCCCACGCCCGATGATCTCGTTGGGGTCGGTGATGGCGTTCTGTGGAACGGCGTTCGTCGGCCAGTCGATGACCTTGACGTCCTTCGCGTCCAATTCCGCGCCGATGTCGAGGTCGGAGGCGGCAACCGCTACCTTCGTCGTCGGGATCGCCGCGGCGGTCTTCGGCACCTTCTGCACGTAGTTGTACGTGGCAAAGGCGAGCCCGCCGCCGGCGGTCAGCGCAAGAAGAAGAACCAGGAACACACGCATGCGAGCCATAAGGTCCTCTGTAAGCCCGACCCTCTTCGTCGGGCGACTTCCTCGTAGATCCGACCTCAGTCGGGCGATTCCCCGACTCGTAGGCCCCGACTTCGGGTTGACCGATTCCCGCGCAGGCCCGACCCTCTGGTCGAGCGATTACCAACCAAGCGCCGCGACGAGTGCACCGACCGCAATTGCTGGAGCGTATGGAAACCTGTTGTTGCTGGAGGCGTGCTCGATCTGGGAGACATTGGCGCCGCGAGTCGCCACCAGCAACGCGGTCTGCTCAACGGTCTCCCGGAGTCGTCGACGCTGCATGGCCACGGCGACGGCAATCACGCCTCCCGCAAGCACGGTGTACAGAAAAGCAAAACCGGTCGCCCGTGGACCGAGCAAGGTGCCGAATGCGGCAAACAACTTCACGTCGCCCCCGCCGGTTGCGCCAATCAGGTACCCGGGCAACATCAGCAGAAGTCCGACACCGAAACCAAGCAGCGCCTGCTGCACGGTCAGCCCACTCTGGTGACCAGCCGCAAGCGCGACGCCAAATGCTGCGGTTCCCAGCGTCAGCGGATTCGGGACGCGGCGCGTCCACAGATCGACGAGCGCACTTGCGCTCCCAATCCCCGCAACTGCCAGGACAACGACTTTTTCAGAAAGCGCGAGCAATGGGCCCCCACCACAAGTTGTCAATCACGTCGCCCACTCCCGTGACAGCAACCAGCGCCGCGATCGCAATCAGCGCCATGACGAACCCGTACTCAAGGAGATCCTGGCCTTCGTCCTTGTGGACAAAACGGGTAAGGGCGAGAAACGCGCGAGCCATGGGTCCTCCCGGTAGAAAATGAGTGGCGGGGCGGAATGAGTTTCCGCCCCGCCCGATAGGCAACTACTGCGCGAGCTCCGCTCGGATGTTGTCGAAGATGGTGCTGACTTCGACGCCGGCCGCGCGGACGGCGACAACCGCCGCGAGGGCGATGAGCGCCGTCAGCAACGCGTACTCGAGCATGTCCTGGCCAGAGTCATCGGAAACCAGCGCGCGCAGTCGATTGATGAGATTCATGTCGTTTCCTCCGGCGCGATTTATCGGATGCGCGCCAAAAACGTGTGTGCGAAATGCGGATCGCGCGTCAATGCGCGACCCAGGCGACGGGGATCAGCATCGCAACCTGTGTGCCCACTCGCTGAGGTAGGGTTCACTTCACGGCACAAACGCTGACGGGCCAAACGTTTAGCGTCAGCTCAGCGGCCGAAAACGGCCGGTACGGCCCGAACTGGTTCACAGCACATTCGTAACTGAGTGGGCAGTTTCGTTCTCAAGAGGCGAAGGGCGCGGCCCGCGGGCCCGCAGCCAGAGGGCTCACCGTTACCCACAAACTATTCGCAACGAGCGGTTTGACACCCGCAGCCGTCATCCATGTGGCGCGGAACGAGACTTGCAAATTAGATGATCAAAATGGGCTCGGTTACACAACGTCGAAACAACGTTCCGCTCAACGTGTTGACGGCAACTGGGGGGCTGGCCATCCTTACCACCTGCCTTGTCGCTATCGACCAACGCGTGCGCGATCAGGTTGCCCACATCCTCACGGGGAAAGGGGCGACCGGCGAACTCGCAGGCGCCGTGTCGCAGGTCCAGCAGACCGTTGAGGTCGTGCTGCAGGCACTGCGCGACCAGAGCCTCGCGTACGCGCCCCTGACGATTTTCGGACTCGCAGCGCTCGTGCTCGTGCTGTTCATGACACGGACGTGATGCCGCTGATCCTCGCCATCGAATCAGACCGCCGACAGGCCGCCCGCATCGCATCGCTCGCGCGCGATCGACTCAACGTCGAATTACTCGTCACAGATTCCGCGGAAGAAGCCCTCAACGCGCTCGCCGAGCGCACTCCGGATCTGATCCTCACGCCGCACCTGATGTCGCCGAAAGACGAAGCCGCGCTCGACGATCGGCTGCGGCAGCTCGACGCCGCCGGTTCGCACGTCCAGACGTTGATGATTCCGGTGCTGGCTTCGTCGGGCCGTCGAACGACCAAGAGCGCCGGGCTGCTCAACCGGCTCCGGAGGTCGAAGGGCGAACCCGCGACAGAAGGGGGCTGCGATCCCGCGGTGTTCGCTGCGCAGATTACCGAGTATCTTGACCGCGCGGCGGAAGACCGGGCGGCGCAAGCGATCAGGGCCGAGGAGGCGCGAGCCAAGCAGTCCGAGGCCGAGGAAGCCGCCGCAGAAATGGCGGCTGCCCGAGTGGGGACAAGCCCAGTAGCGATCCCGGAAGCGCAGCCCGAACCTGTCGCAGAAGAACCCGCAGTGTTCGAGTTCCAGCAGGCGATAACAGTGCCAGACGTCGAAGCTCCGAAGATCGCTTCCGAGGTTGAGACCGCACTGGCGGTTTTCTTTGAGGGACCGCAAGTCTACGATCCACCGACGCAGGTCAACGTCGCGGACCTCCAACAGATCCACGCTGTCCCCGACGCTTCCGTCGAGGCCTCGGCCGCCGACGCGCGGCCTGCTGCCTTCGATGGGTTCGTGACCTTCGACGAACTGGGCGTCGTAGAATCACCGTCGGTCGCGTTGGGCGAATTCGCGGCCTTCGTCGATCATGACGAGCCGACCCAGACATCACGAGCGTTCGAAGCGTCAGCGGTTCTGGATTCGCTCGAGCTCCTTGACGATCCCGAGATCTCGGACGCGGTCGAGCCGCACCACACAGTTCGCGAGAAGCGCGAACGTCGTCCCGCGGCGGCAGCCGCTCCTGGGTTATCGGCGGCCCTTGAGGCGTTCCACGAAGGTAACGAGACCGAACCAGTCGTTTCGGACTTCGACAGCGAGCTCTGGATGCCGCTCCCGGTAGCCGCACAACAGCGGTGGCCTCGCCTGGAAGGCCCGGCACTGAAGACGGCGCCCGTCGCACCAGCCTTCGACGCTCCACCCGATCCAGACGTTGAGTTTGCCGCGCCCCTGCCACCACCCGAGGATCGCCACGGCAAGAAGCGGTCAAAAGATCCCAAGCCGGTTCAGGATGAGTGGGGATTCTTCGATCCTGTGCAATGCGGTTTCGCGGCGCTCCTCGCCAAGCTCGATGAAGTGACGGACAAAGAAGACGCTGCCGAGCCAAAAGCCACGGGCTGATCCGCGTGGCCTCCCCACACCTCGGCCGCGACCGACCACGCGGTCCGGTGCAGCGACCGTCTTAGTCACACTACCACCCCACAGAGCTACGCGGTGGCTTGGACCGCGGTACCTCATGGCATCGCCGTTGCCGCTTCGCTCTCTCGACAGCCGCCAGGAACGCGTTAACTCATTGATTTTCGAACCGCGTGATTCTTCACGCGGCAGTTCCTGCACGCGTGCGGCCAGAGGGGGTATGCAGAATCCTCACTCACGTGACGCGGGCCGGGTGCGCTCAGACTCGGCTGACGATGTGGGCGTCGGTGATCGTGTTCGCGTCCGACGCCAACACTGGGCGATCATCGCCGCCGAACGGTACCACGACTGCCGGATGCTCACACTCTCGGGCATCGGGACCCACAACGCTGGCACGGAGCGCCGCGTCCTCGTGCCGTTCGAACCCATCGAACTACTCGAGCGGCCAACGCGGCCACAGCGCGTCAGCTGGCGGCGCTGGCGCGGCGTGTGCCGAAACGCCATTGCTCGCAGCGGTGCGGCAGGCACACTTCGGGCGACGGCTCGCGCTCGCATCGAGCTGATGCCACACCAGCTCGAACCGGCGATGGCGATCTTGCACGGGGCGGGTTCGCGACTGTTGCTCGCTGACGAAGTCGGACTCGGAAAGACCATACAGGCCGGCCTCGCGCTGTCCGAGCTGCAGCAGGTGGGGGCCGCAGAACGGATCCTCGTGCTCTCGCCGGCCGGCCTGCGCGAACAGTGGGCCGAGGAACTCGCCGACCGCTTCGGCCTCTCTCCAACGATTCTCGACATGCGCGATCTGCGACGCCGAGCCGCGGAATTGCCGATCGGATTAAATCCTTGGACCACGGTGCCGCTGGCCATCGCGTCGATCGACTACGTGAAGCGTCCCGAAGTGTTGCCAGCCGCTCTGTCGTGCCGTTGGGATGTCGTCGTTGTTGACGAAGCGCATGGAGTGACGCCGGGCAGCGACCGACGTGAGGCAACAGCATCTCTCTGCAGGCGTGCGCCGTATGTGCTGCTCCTGACGGCCACTCCGCATAACGGCGATCATCGGGCATTTGTGTCTCTCTGCGGCCTCGGGCGCGTCGATCACGACTCCCTGCTGGTCTTTCGGCGCAGCCGTCTGGATGTGTCGATCGGCGTGGTGCGGCGCGTTCATCGGCTGATGGTGCATCCGACCGCGGCGGAACGTCGCCTGCACGAGCTGCTTGCGACCTTCGCGCGAGCAGTCCGCGCCGAGCGTGGCGAGAGCGATCGCAACGCGTGGCTGGCGCTGACGCTCTTGCACAAGCGCGCCTTCTCCAGCCCTCATTCGCTCGAGCAGTCGCTCGTCCGCCGCCTGTCAGCGCTCGTGAATGACGCGCCTCAGGGTGAGCACCAGGTCTCGCTACCGCTCGACGACCCGACAGGGGATTTGACACAGGCCGACGAACCGCCCCCGATTGAGACGCCCCTCCTCACCGACATCGGACGCGAGCACCGTCATCTTCTGCTGCTGGCGGAGGCCGCACGCGCTGCACGGGGCCACGAGTCCAAGCTCGTCCGGCTCGCACGTTTTGTCGCTCGCCTGAAGCGCCGGCGCGAGCCGGCCATCATCTTTACTGAGTACCGCGACACGCTGCTACATGTGGCTGGCGTGCTGGGCCGCGACTGCGCAATTCTGCACGGCGGCCTCTCGCGAACGGAGCGGAGGGCTGCGCTCGACTGCTTCGCGAGCGGCCAGCGTCCCCTTCTCCTTGCCACCGACGCCGCCGGAGAAGGACTCAACCTCCAAAGCGGCTGTCGAGTTGTGATCAATCTCGAACTTCCCTGGAACCCAACGAGGCTCGAGCAACGAATTGGCCGCGTCGACCGTATCGGGCAACGACGAACAGTGCACGCCGTACACCTGATCGCTGACCACACGGGCGAAACCCGGATCCTCGAGCGACTGAGAGCGCGCGTGGCCCAAGCAAACGCGGATATCGGCGCGGCCGACACACTGGGACCAACTGACCGGTCGGAGCCCGACTCGTTCAGTTCAAATCCCGTAGGCCCGACCTTCAGGTCGGGCGTCGTCATCGGGCGTCCGTTCGAATCCGACGAGGCCGCGACATCACAGGCCGTGATGGGCTACAGCACCGCACACGCGACCGGATCTGCGGCTGCCGCGGACGAGGATGGCGAAGAAGTCACGTTCTTCGGGCTGCGAGCTGAGGCCGCCGTCGAGTATTCGCGCCTGCTCAGAGCTCGGATCTTTGGAGAGGAAGGGCACGCCGCCGTGGCTGCGGGAACGCTCACTGCCCATGCCCGACGCCCGGCCCTCCGCGCCTTCCTGGGGAGGCGAACGCTCGTCCTGATGCAGACAGTCTGCGAGGACGGCTGCGGACGGATCGTCGCGGAGCACTTCACGCCGCTCCTCATTCAACGAGGTTCGATCGAACTCCCGCATGGACTCGACGCCGTGCCGCTCGCGCACATCGATGCCGCCCTTCGCGACTGGCACGCGCTGACGCTGCGCGTTCATCATGCCTTCTGGGCGAGACGGCTCGCGCGGGAGCAGGCAATCGGGCGCGCGTTGATCGATGGCGACGCGAACGTCTTCCAGCCTGGTCTGTTCGATCGACGTGCGGACCGCGCACGCATGGCCGTCGCACATGGTCACGCGCAGCTAAGGAAAGACATCATGCAGCGCATCGTGCTGGTTGAGGCCGCCGCGAACGCCAAGCTCCGGTCCAGCCGTCCGCTTCTGATCCTCTCACCGCAATAAGCATGCTCCCGGGTCTTGCCGGTCACCTGCTGTCGGAGTCCTTTCTCGAAGAGCATCTCCTCGCTCACCCTTCACCCATCACGCTCGCCGATCGACGAGATCTCCTCGCGTGGCGACAGCGCTGTGCGCCGCTGGGGCCCGCCTCACCCGTGCGCGCGATGGTCGAGATTGGCGCGGCGCCATTCGTTCGTGCGCTCGGGTTCGACGGCCTGGCACGACTGGACGTCTCGGCGCGTCCCGTCCAGGATGCCGCAGCCGCCACTATCACCGGTGTATCGCCGCCGGTCGCGCTCATTGTCGCCGGCTGGGGCGAGAGACTCGACCCGTTGTGGCGCCTGGCGCTCCTCGAATCCCGCAAGCGGGGCTCATCGTGGTGCGTGCTCTTCAACGGCACGCACGTCCGCCTCCTCGGAACCTCCCGTTTCCATGCCAGGAGATACGTCGAGTTCGACATCGACATGACGCTGGACGACGGCCAGACGCTGGCCGCGTTATGGAGCGTTCTCAGCGCGCGGGCCCTGCAAGCCGCGGGCGCCAACACCGATCAGTCGCCCCTTCACGCGCTTCTCGACGCGTCGGACCGACACGCGGTCGGGGTGAGCCGCGCGCTCAAGGACGGGGTACTGACCGCGTCCGCCAGCGTGCTCGGTGCGCTCGTGAAACGCGGGGCGTCGGGAGCAATCGACGTCGCCTTCGAGCAGGCGCTGACCATTGTGTATCGCGTGCTCTTCCTCCTGTTTGCGGAAGCGCGTGGCCTTGCCCCACTCTGGCACCCGGTGTACCGCGAGAGCTACAGCGTCGCCGCGCTGCGCGCCGCGGCCGAACAGGCACACTCCTCTGCGGGCCTCTGGGATGCGCTGCGCGCCATCAGCCACATGGCTCATGCCGGCTGCCGGGCGGGGAATCTACATGTCACCGCGTTCAACGGCCGCTTGTTCGCGCCGTCCCGCACGCCGCTCGCCGAGCGTCGCGATCTGGACGACGAGGCGGCGCGGTCAGCCATCCTGGCGTTGTCCACGCGCCCTGCTCCAGACCGGTCGGGACGAGAACGCATTGCGTATCGGGACCTTGGCGTCGAACAACTCGGAGCCGTGTACGAGACACTGCTCGATTACGAGCCGCGTATCGAGGGGTCGGCCGGCGTCCCGCAGAGTGGCCGCCGGAGTGCCGGCGGTCGAAAAGTGTCGATGCAGCGGGGATCGGACCTCCGCAAAACCACTGGAACGTTCTACACGCCGTACACGATCACGGAGTACTTGACGTGGCGGACGCTTGCACCGCTTGTCGCCGAGCGCGCACCGGAAGAGATCCTGAGTCTCAAGGTGCTGGACCCAGCAATGGGCAGCGGCGCGTTCCTGGTATCAGCATGCCGGCACCTCTCGCAGGCCTACGAGGCGGCTCTCGTTCGCACCGGCGCCTGCCACTCGAGCGATCTCGGACCACCAGAACGTGAGACCGTGCGTCGCTCGATCGCCGAGCGGTGTCTCTACGGCGTGGATCTGAATCCAATGGCCGTCCAGCTGGCGCGGCTGTCGCTCTGGCTGACAACGCTCGCCGCCGACAAGCCGCTCAGCTTCCTCGATCATCACCTGCAGGTGGGTAACAGCCTGCTGGGCGCGTGGCTATTCTGTTTACGCCACGCACCAACCGTCCGGCGGCGTCCGCGCGACGAAGACTCGCTGCCCCTGTTCGAGGAGGCGCACATCGGTGCTGCCCTGCGCGACGCGTTGCCCGTGCGCTTCTCGCTTGCAGGCGTTCCTGACGACACAGTGGAACGAGTCCGCCAGAAGGAGAAGGCGCTTGCCACGCTGAACCGTCGCGACACGACGCTGTCGAAGTGGAAGCGCATTGCCGACCTCTGGTGCGCGCGCTGGTTCTCCGCGACGCCAACGCCGTTGGCGTCCGCATTTCGCGCGCTGTCTGACATCATTCTCACAGGCAGGTCGGCACTCCCCGAAGCCCTGGCGACGCGCTGCCTTGACGACGCCGAGCGCATCGCGGCAGCCCGGCGCTTCTTCCACTGGGAACTGGAGTTTCCGGAAGTGTTCTTCGGTGCAAACGGCGAACCGCTGAATACTGCGGGGTTCGACGCCGTGATCGGTAACCCACCCTGGGACATGATCCGAGCCGACACCGGAACCGCCGAGTCGCGCGCACGATCTCGAACCGACGTCAGCGGGACGCTTCGTTTCACGCGCGACTCGCGTGTCTATGCCTCGCAGTCGACGGGCCACGCCAACTGCTACCAGCTCTTCGTCGAGCGCGCCGTGGCGTTAACCCGCACCGGCGGACGCATCGGCCTCGTTCTGCCGTCAGGGCTCGCCATCGATCGTGGAAGCGCGTCGTTGCGAAGGCTGCTGTTCTCAGACTGTGCGGTCGATGCACTGGTCGGCTTCGAGAATCGCCAGCGAGTGTTCCCGATCCATCGAGGCGTCCGTTTCCTGCTCGTCACAGCCACGCGCGGCCTCCCCACGACCGACATCGGTTGCCGGCTCGGCGAGTCCGACCCGAATATCCTCGAGACGGCTGGCGACGACCCGGCGCGAGATTCGTGGTTTACCGTGCGCCTGACACCATCCGTCCTTCGACACCTTTCCGGGGACGACCTGACCGTGCCGGATCTGCGCGCACCAATCGACCTGGCCATCGCCGAACGAGCGGCAGCATTGTTCCTACCGCTTGGACATCCGGGTGGCTGGGCCGTCAGGTTTGGACGGGAGCTCAATGCCACCGAGGACCGCGATCAGATGACACCAATCAGTGACGGCGGTCTCCCGGTCATTGAAGGCAAGTCGATTGAGCCGTTCCGAGTGAAGCTCGCCGAGGCGCATTGCGGTATTTCCGCCGCCAACGCTCATCGGATGCTCGGCACGCGACACGACCGGCCGCGTCTCGCGTACCGCGATGTCGCCAACGCCAGCAACCGTCTGACGCTCATCGCCGCCATCCTGCCACGCCGATGCGTCTCGACTCACACCCTTTTCTGCCTCCGGACGCCGCTCGCCTCGCAGGCACAGCATTTCCTGTGCGGGCTGTTCAACAGTCTTCTCGTGAACTACCTGGTCCGACAGCGGGTCGCGATGCATGTGACCGCCGCGATTGTGGAGCAGCTGCCGATCCCGAGGCGTGAACACGCGCCGGGAGCGTTCGAGGAAATTGCGGCCTGCGCGCGCCTCCTTGGGCGGCGGACGACGGTGAGCTCACACGTGGCCGCGAACCTCCGCGCTCGGTTGAACGCTCGCGTTGCTCATCTTTACCAGCTGACCACGGAAGAATTCGAGCACGTGCTTTCGACCTTTCCGCTCGTACCGCGAGAGGAGCGGGACGCCGCACTGCAGGAGTTCCTGCGATGAGGTCGTGAAGGTTCTGTTACGTCCGTAGGCCCGACCTTCAGGTCGGGCGCGACGCGCGTCGCGAAGTCCCGAAGGACACCGCCATCTAGCGAGGCTGCGGCACGACTCGAAGATACGGCTTCGGCGCCTTCCAGCCCTGCGGGTAGATCTTCTTCGCATCGTCGTCAGAGACCGAACCGGCGATGATCACGTCGTCGCCCTGTTTCCAATTGGCGGGCGTGGCCACCTTGTGTGTTGCGGTCAACTGCAGCGAATCGATCACGCGCAGCACCTCGTCGAAGTTGCGTCCTGTAGTCATGGGATACGCGATGATGAGTTTGATCTTCTTGTCAGGCCCGATGACGAACACATTGCGCACGGTCTGGTTGTCTGCCGGCGTTCGGCCTTCGCAGCTGCCTTCCAGATCGGCCGGCAGCATGCCATACGTCTTCGAAATCTTGAGATCGGTGTCGCCAATCATCGGGTAGTTGGGCGCGTAGCCCTGCGTTTCGCGGATGTCGGCTGCCCACCGTTTGTGGTTGTCGACCGGGTCGACGCTCAAACCAATGATCTTGGTACCGCGTTTGTCGAACTCCGGTTTGATCTTGGCCATATAGCCGAGCTCGGTCGTGCACACCGGCGTGAAATCTTTCGGGTGCGAGAACATCACCGCCCACGAGCCGCCCAGCCACTCGTGGAAGCGAATGGGACCTTCGGTTGTGTCGGCCTGAAAGTCGGGAGCCGTATCGCCAATCCGCAAACTCATCGCGCACCTCCTGAAATCGGTGAGTTGAATATCTTATCCTAGCGGAAGGACCCGGAATGGTGGGCCACTGTTCGTCAATGGTATAAACATCGAGAGGAGAATCGAAGTGACCTACTACGGCGGCAGGGAAATGGCGGCAGCGTTCAGAACAGTTCGTGGGAATACGCTGACGATCGCCCAGGACATCCCCGAGAATCAGTACGACTTCAAACCCGCGCCAGACAGCCGAACCATCGGCCAAACGCTCGTGCACATTGCCCTCGGACCAGGCCTCCAGCTTTACGTGCACGCCAACAAGGTGACCGACTTGAAGACGGTCAACTTTGTGGAGCTGTTTCGGACATTCGGCGAAGAGGAAGCCAGACCACGCGGCAAGGCTGAAACCATCGCCTTTCTCGAGCGCGAAGGCGACTCGTTCACTGCGTTTCTCGAAAGCCTGAGCGACGCATTTCTCGCCGAACCGGTGGCAATGCCGCCGGGTGGGCCGGCCACCAAGAGCCGTTTCGAGATGTTGCTGGGGGTCAAAGAACACGAAATGCACCACCGCGCGCAGCTCATGGTCATGGAGCGCATGATCGGCGTGGTTCCACATCTCACGCGCCAGAGGCAGGAACGGATGACGCAGGCTGCATCACGGGCCGCGCCGGCCGCGTCTCATGCCTCACGATGACAAAGACCTTCCATTTCGATCCCAGGGCGCTCGAGTTTCTCCGAGCGTTGAAGCGGAACAACGACCGCGACTGGTTCCGGGCCCGAAAGGACCGGTACGACGAGTTCGTGCGCGGCCCGATGATTGAGTTGATCGATCGTCTCGCGGTCGATTTTCAGACCTTCGCACCGCATCTTGTCGCCGATCCTAAAGCGTCGCTCTACCGCATCTACCGCGACACACGATTTTCCGAGAACAAGGCGCCGCTGAAAACGCACGTGTCCGCAATATTTCCACGCCGCGGTCTGCCGAAGCATCAGGGCGCCGGACTCTACGTGGAGGTGGCGCCGGAAGGAGTGTGGGTGGGCGGCGGCATGTACGCGCCGGAGACGGCACAGCTGCAGGCCGTGCGCGAGCACATCCTGGCCCGCTCGCGACAGCTTCGCACGATCGTCGAGTCGCCGTCGTTCAGGCGAGCTGTTGGATCGCTCCACGGCGACAGCCTGCAGCGCGTGCCCCGCGGATTTCCGAAGGACCACCCAGCCGCGGAGTACTTGAAACTCCGCCAGTTCCTCGCGGGCCGAGAGTTCCCCGCCAGCTTTGCCGTCAGTCCGCGCTTCTACCACGGCGTCCTCAACATCTTCCGCCAGGTTGCGCCCCTCACCGCGTTTCTCAACGAGCCGTTGTTGTAGCTGGAGGCAACGTGGTCGACCTGCGCCGCCGCGCCCACGTCCGCGAGTCATCCGAGCAGACGGTCGCCACGGCTCCACCGGCGGGGCCCGAATCTGAAGACTGTTGCCATGTAGTCATTGTTCCTGTATAAATGACGGCATGGTAGTCGATGCCTATCCGCGGAGCCTGCGCTCTCCCCCGGACAGCTTCTTTCTCTTTGGCATTCGCGGCGTCGGGAAGAGCACGTGGGCGCGACAGCGGTTCCCGAACGCGCCGCGGATTGATCTGCTGGATGAAGGGGTCTTTCAGTCGTACTTGCGCGACCCCCAGCGCTTCGGCCAGGAGCTTCGCCGCGTCAAGCGCGGCACCTGGGTCGTCGTCGACGAGGTACAGCGGCTGCCAGCGCTGCTCAACGAGGTCCATCGCGCCATCGAAGAGCTCGGGCTCCGTTTCGTGCTCCTCGGATCGAGCGCTCGCAAATTGAAGATGGCGGGCACGAACCTGCTCGCGGGCCGGGCCGTGCGACGTGAGATGCATCCCCTGCAGCCGGACGAGATGGGGAAGGACTTCGATCTGAAGGAGGTCCTGCGGTTCGGCAGCGTGCCGATCATCTGGCGCGCGCCGCACAAGCCCGATCGACTCGATGCGTACGCACAGTTGTACCTGCGTGAGGAGATCCAGGCCGAAGCGCTTGTCCGCAACCTGCCGGGTTTCGCGCGGTTTCTTCCGGTTGCGGCCCTCTTCCACGGACAGGTCATCAACACCGCCGGCCTTGCGCGAGACGCCGGTGTCGCGCGGACGACCGTCAACGGCTACCTCGAGATTCTCGAGGACACGTATCTCGTGACGTTGCTGCCGGCGTACGAAGCGAAGCTGCGGGTGAAAGAGCGCAAGCACCCGAAGCTCTTCTGGACCGACCCGGGCATTGTGCGGGCGATGAAACGCCAGTTGCACGAGCCGGCCGCCGAGGAGCGCGGCGCCCTGCTCGAAGGCTGGGTGTGCGGTCTGCTCCGCGCGCGTCACGCGTACGCGGGGCTCTACGACGAGCTGGCCTACTGGGCGCCGACCCAGGGAGGCACAGAGGTGGACTTTCTGATGCGGCGCGGGAAGTCCTTCGTGGCGATCGAAGTGAAGACGACGACGAACCCCGGTCCTTCGCACTTCGCCGGACTTCGCGCCGTCGCGGACCTCGCCGGCCTCGAGCGGCGCGTGCTGGTGCACATGGGCGAGCGGCCCTTCAACACGCCAGACGGCATCGAGGCGTTACCCGTCATGCAGTTCGCACGAGAGGTCTCGTCCGGACAGCTCTGAGGCGAGATGCCTCGCTTCGACGTTGTCCCACGGCGCGTGTCCTCGGGACGACGCCGACAAGCGCTTCGAACCCTGCTCGTGATCGCGACGCGACGGGTCGCCATGCCCGAGGTGTGCCCGTTCACTTGGTCGCCCCCCGGCTACACCGGGTCCCTTTGACCCGAGGTCGCAACGCCCTTCACAATCCGCCCCGTGACCGTCCGGCGGCGCTCATCCGCGCTGTGTCTTGGGGGACCGGGCGGCCCATGACGGACGTTCCGTTACCGCAGGCCTCTAATGCTGCCTATCGACCGTGGCACGCCGATCCCGCGTACGGCGAGTTCGTCAATGACCGCCGTCTCTCGGCAACCGAGAAAGACACGATTCTCCGCTGGGTGGCCGGCGACGGACCGGAAGGGAATTCCGCGGATCTGCCCCGAGCCACCGGCTTACACAGACGCCTGGACCATCGGACAGCCCGATCTGGTGCTCTCGATGCAGGATGACTATCCGCTGCCGGCCTCAGGCGTCATCGCGTATCAGTACTTCGAAGTGCCCACAAACCTCACCGAAGACCGGTGGATTCAAGCTTTCGAAGTGCGCCCGGGTAATCGCGCCGCGGTGCATCACGTGATCGTCTACGCGCAGCCACCGGCAGCACCTGCCGCGCCCCCGGCGTCAACTGGTCCGCAAGACGGCGGACAGGCCCCGCGGCCGCGCCCGGAGCCGGCAATCATCTTCGCCCCCAACATGGACGTTCCCGCTGGACAGACCGTCGGCCCGCCGCTCCCCGACGATCAGAAAAAACCGCTCGGTCCAAACGACCGCCCGGCGCCGAGACTCGGTCCTCCGGTTGGCGGATATGTGCCCGGCAACGGCGAGCGCATCTCCCCGGCCGGCACGGCGACTCGGATTGCGAAGGGCTCGACGCTCGTCTTCCAGATGCACTACACCACGAACGGCTCGCCGACCACCGACCGCACGAAGATCGGACTGATCTTCTCGAAGACGCCGCCGCAAACGCCGCTCGTTGGCGCGGTGCTGGCCAACGGCGCCTTGCACATCGCCGCCGGCGATCCGAACGCGCGCGTGGACGCCGAGATGACGATCCATCGGGACATGTGGCTCTGGAGCCTGCTGCCGCACACCCACGTCCGCGGCAAGAGGTGGATCTACGAGGCGACGTTCCCCGATGGCCGCAAGCAGACGCTGCTGTCGGTGCCGAACTACGACTTCGACTGGCAGACCGACTACATCTACAAGGAGCCCATCAAGCTGCCCAAGGGCACCATCGTTCACGCCACCGCGTGGTACGACAACTCGGCGGCCAATAAATCCAACCCCGATCCGACGAAAGAGGTCTGGTGGGGCGATCAGACCTTCGAAGAGATGATGTTCACGGGTTTGACGCTCAGCGTCGAGCCGACCAGAGGAGTACTGGCCAGCAGTAAGAGCCACGGCGGGCGCGGGATCTTCCTGTAGCCGGTAGCCGGAAGCGTGAAACCCAGTGCGTAGCGGACCGCCGTGCTACGCGCTGATCGCCTTTCCATCCCTGAGCGCCAGCCATCCGCGCGCGATGCGGTAGATTGCCCACACACCCAGCCCGAACATTCCCACGATCCAGATCGCAATCCCCACGAGCACGATCGCCAGCACCAAGCCGACGAACGCAATTACGCACGCCCAGAGCAGCGCGTACCAGAATGTGCGGATCTGCCAGCTGAAGTGCGATTCGAGCCACGTGCCATTGGCCTCGCTGCGCTTCACGTAGTTGATGATCACGGCGATAATCGACGGCCATCCGAAGAGAAACGACCCGAGAATCGTCGCCGTTCCGAAGGCGCCTATGGCCAGGCCCAAGGCGTGGAGGCCGTAGGTCACGTGCACCAACGTGATCAGTGCCGGCGCCGGTTCCCGGTTCGCCGTGGCAGCCATCGTATTCATCGTCAGTCCTCTTCGTTCACCGAGGGGTGACAGGTCGCTCTCTTCGTTCACCCAGGGGCGAGTATACGGTCTTTGCGTAGACCAGGAGTCTTTCGTCGATGGACCGCGGTATGCTTCTTTGCGACAAGGGAGGACGCCAGATGCGACTTGCCGCACTGATGGTTGGCAGCGTCATCGCCGTTGGCCTGACCACCGACGCGCATGCCCAGGGTGCGAAGCCGCCCTTCGAAGATCACTACGCCGAGGTGAACGGCGTGCGACTGCGTCTACATGCTCGGTTTCGTCCGCGAAATTTCCCGTTCCCCAGGCTGGATATTTCACACGAGCGTTGGCAGGTGCCCCGGCCGCGCGGTCGCGTTGGTGGCGTGGTTGTCAGGGAGCAAAGCGGTGGCTGGCAGTATGGGCGACTTCGGTGGGGAGTGAATCCCGACCTCAGCGAGAGCGATAGATGACGACCGCCCTTCGAGGCACGAGCGCGCCGGTGACCCCGCCTCCGGCTGCCCCAAGAAAACCGCCAGTAACGGCACCGTAGACGGTACTTCGGCCCACCCAGCAACTGTTGTAATAGTGGCCCTGGCATCCGGGACTGTTGGCCTCCGCTCTCCGGAAGGCAACAGCCAACCATGTGCCGCCGATCAGTGCGCCCCACCACACATACCGACCGGGGTCCTTCTGCCATGCCTTGATTTCGGCCACGTCGTCACGCCGAATCTCGATGGGGCGTTGCAGGTCGGTCGGACTGAGGACGGTCAGGGTGGACTCGTCGCTGGCCACAAAGTGGCGCTTCGCCGGCTCCGAGCCCTTGAGAGTCAGGAGGATTACACTCCCGCGCGGGAGCCGTCCCACTCGCGACCAGTCCGAGTGAGAGGAACCGGGAAGCGGCAATCGCCACCTGGCCCGCGGAAGCGGAGACCGCCAGCGAGATCAGCGCCATCTTCACCGCGGCTGAGAGTGCGGGTTTCATCGTGCGCCTCCATGGATCTCAGAACGGACGTCAGGGTGCTCGGTAGATCAGGTCCAGATCTTCGTCTTTGGGCGAGACCGCACCAACGATGGCGCCCATGGCAGTGCCAAAGACGCCTCCCACAAACGCACCGACGCCTATCAAGCCAGCATTGCACTGGTCACTGGGCCGGCACCCAGCCCGGGCGAGGGCCATGAGGAGAGCCCCCACGCCCGCGCCGATCAACGCGCCCCTCCAGACATGGCGACCGAAATGCCTGGCCCGCACTCGAATTTCACGGACATCGTCTCGATAGATGTGGATCGGCTGGGGATCGGTGGCGCTGAGCACCGTGAGGCTCGACTCGTCGCTCCCGACGAAATGACGCTGCGCGCGTTCACCACCTCGAAGGGTTACGAATGATTTCAACGCCTGGCTCCAGTTTTCTTATACGCGACCAGTCCGATGGCGCCGCGTGAAGAACATCCGTAACCAACCCGATCGTCAAGGCCACCGCTAGGGCCAGCCGCATGAGCGCCTCTGTCATCGGCGGTGCAACAACCTCGCCACGGCTGGGCACCACCTCCGTCAGCAGCGGCCAGCCGGAGCCAGCTCGATCGATCCTGCCTGCTGGAAGGCAAGATGCAGACTGCGAGGGTTCGTAGCGCCGCCCCTGCCCCAGAGATGAGCGTCCTGGATTCGTGACGGGCGGTGCCCAATGGTCGGGAGTTATTCCGTCTGACCTGCGCACTCTTCCGCAGGCCAGGGTGTAGACCGAAGCGGATTTGGCCGTCCATGTCAGCAGCCGCCGTCAGGCTGCCCGCGCAATCCTTCGGAAATCAGGCCCGCAACAGAGCGCGCTTCCCGGTGGGGATTGAAAGCCCCCTTCCAGCTCACGAGATCAAGCCCGCGAACGCGGGGGAAGCCTCCTCCGGCCAACACCGTCCGTACGAACGTCGCTAGTTGGGGGGGATGAACGCCAGCGCGTTGTTCGCGCTCATGGGAATCCCGAGCTGGCTGGCGCCCGCGCCGTAGCACATGGACGCCGGCGAGGGGATGTTCTGCGCGATCGCTTTCCGCGGAGGTGTCAGTGACGTTGTCTCGGGACCAGGATTCTGAATCCCGATCCATCGCGCCGGTGTGGACCGAGCCGTCGTGGTTGACGAGCGACACCCAGGCACCGTTGGTTGGAACGCTCTGGCCGACGCCTCGGCTCGGTACGACGATCAGGTTGCGTGGGGAGCTGTGTCTGTGTCTTGAGGGGGACCGGGGGGCCCATAACGGAGGCAGAGAATCCGGGTCGAGGGCTCGGTCTGCATCAACGGCCGGGACATCTACGCGCCTCGGTCGACTTGCCCTCCCGTCACGCGTCGCCCCTTCCCTCTGAGTTAGACTCCTCGCATGTCCTCTGCAACATTCGGCGGCCATCGCCGCGTGCCTCCTCCCGTCAATGAGTCCGTGCGCGCCTACGCGCCGGCCAGTCCTGAACGCGCCTCGCTCGTGGCTCGCCTTGAGGTCATGGCCAGCGAACGCGTCGACATTCCGCTGGTCATCGGCGGCAACGACGTCCGAACCGGCGCCACCGCAAAAGCCGCGATGCCGCATGACCATCATCATGTGCTTGCGGACTACCACAAGGCCGCTCCGGAGCACACGCTCCAGGCCGTGGAGGCGGCGCGCACCGCACATCGCGAGTGGGCGCAGTGGCCGTTCGAAGATCGGGCGTCGGTGTTCCTCAAGGCGGCGGATCTGCTTGCCACGACCTGGCGTGACACCATCAATGCGGCGACGATGCTCGGGCAGTCGAAGACCGTGTTTCAGTCCGAGATCGACGCGGCCTGCGAGAGCATCGACTTCTGGCGATTCAACGTCCACTATGCGCAGGAACTCCTGGCGGAACAGCCAATCAGTGACAGAGGAATGTGGAATCAGGTCGAGTACCGCGCGCTCGAGGGTTTCGTCTACGCGGTGACGCCGTTCAACTTCACCTCGATCGCGGCCAATCTGCCGACGGCTCCGGCCCTGCTTGGCAACACGGTGGTCTGGAAACCCGCGTCGAGCGCGATGTTTTCGGCGCACTACTTGATGCAATTGCTCGAAGACGCCGGGCTGCCGCCTGGTGTGATCAATCTCGTCGCTGGAGATCCGGCGGCTATCTCGAACGTCCTGTTGTCGCATCGGGATCTGGCCGGTGTGCATTTCACGGGCAGTACCGGCGTGTTCCAGGAGATGTGGAGAACGATTGGCGCGAATATCGCCGACTATCGATCCTATCCGCGGGTCGTCGGCGAAACCGGAGGCAAGGATTTCATCGTTGCGCATCCCTCCGCTGATCCCGTCGCATTGGCGGTGGCTGTCGTGCGCGGCGGGTACGAGTATCAGGGTCAGAAGTGCTCTGCGGCCAGTCGCATTTACGTGCCTCGGTCGCTGTGGAATGGTGTCCGCGATCACATCGTCGCGATGATCGACGAGATCGCTGTTGGCGACGTGCGGGACTTCCGCAATTTCATGGGCGCCGTCATCGACAAACGCGCATTCGACAAGATCAGCGGCTACATCGAGACCGCGCGCAGCAGCGCGAAGATCGTCGCCGGCGGAACGTGCGACGCCTCGAAGGGATACTTCATCAGGCCGACGTTGATCGAAACCGCCGATCCGGCCTATCGGACGCTCTGCGAGGAGATTTTCGGGCCCGTCGTTACTGCGTACGTCTACGACGATGCAAAGTGGGCCGAGACGCTGCAGTTGGTCGATGGCACTTCACCGTATGCGCTGACCGGCGCCGTGTTTGCGCAGGACCGGCGCGCCATTGCCGAGGCGGCATCTGCGCTGCGCTATGCCGCCGGGAACTTCTATGTCAACGACAAGCCGACCGGCGCAGTGGTCGGACAGCAACCCTTTGGCGGCGCCCGCGCTTCCGGCACGAACGATAAAGCCGGCTCCAAGTTGAACTTGGTGCGCTGGGTGAGCGCACGAACCATCAAAGAGAACTTCAATCCCCCACGCGACTACCGCTATCCTTTCATGGGGCAAGACAGCGGCAAGACCGCGATCTGACCACAGAATCTGCGATCGACAGTGGGCCATCCGCATGAGCAGAATCGACATCGTCGACAGCGGCGTCGATCTGGGCGGCGGCCGCGACGTGGACGGAGAAATAGAGCTGACCAACCGTCCGCAGGAGATCTCGGGGATGGTTGTCGACGCAAGAGGCGAACCCCAGAATGCTTCCGTCCTGCTGTTTCCGCAGGAACGCGACCGATGGATCTTTGACTCCCGCTTGATTGCCACGAGCCGTCTGAATCAGGCCGGCCGCTTAGTGAGAACGCTTCCCGCGGGCCGCTACCTCGCCGTGGCGATCGACCCCTCGCAAGTCGCCCGCCATGCAGGATTCTGATGCGCTTGAGAATCTCCGGCCGCGCGACGGCGTTCTCGCTGGCGGAGCACGAGGTGAAGGCGTTGGATTTGCGCATCGATACGAGACCGTAAAGGGGTCAAGGACGGGGGAGCAGACCCCGGTCTGCCCCGTTAAACGTTCCCGCCAGGCCTGAGGTCTAATCGAGGACAGGTGAATGGCTATGAGACCTAAGACTGCCGTCCCGCTTGCCTTTGTACTGATTGCCGCTCTGAGCACCCCCCAAGCGGCTGCGCCAACGCCAGTTACGGCCGCAGCAGCGCCCGTCGCCTCTGCGGTCGATGCGGCCATTGTCCACCTCCTCAACCGAATCGGCTACGGGCCGAGGCCCGGTGATCTCGAACGTGTTCGCGAAATGGGGGTGCAGAAATACATCGACGAGCAGCTGCACCCCGAGCGGATCGCCGACAAGGGGATGGACGCCAGGCTCTCGAGCCTGGTCACGGTCAAGCTGAGCTCACGCGAAATTGCGGAGCGGTACGAACGACCGCAGCTCGAGGAGCGGCGCCGCCGCCAGATGGAGGCTGCGCAGAATCCGCAGGCTCAGGAGCCACCCAACCAAGATCTGCCGAACCCAGATCAGATGACTCCGGAGATGCGCCGGGCCGCACGCGGCGGCATGCCACCGCAGCCGGCGCAGGCCGTCATGATCGAGCTGCAGGAACAGAAGCTCCTTCGAGCTGTCTACAGCGAGCGACAACTCGAGGAAGTGCTCACCGACTTCTGGTTCAATCACTTCAACGTCGACGCGCGAAAGGGGCGTGTGCGCTTCCTCCTCACCGAATACGAGCGCGACGCCATCCGTCCGCACGTACTCGGGAAGTTCCGGGACCTGCTCGGAGCCACGGCGAAGAGCCCTGCAATGCTCTTCTATCTCGACAACTTCCAGAGCGTCGATCCGAACGCCGCGGCCGCACACGGTCGTGGACGATGGCCTGCCATCGGCGTGGGGGGGGCACGTGGACGCGGCGGTTTCAACATGCCCATGCCACAGCCCCCCCCACAAGCGCAGAACGCACCGCGCGGGCTCAACGAGAACTATGGCCGCGAGCTCATGGAGTTGCACACGCTCGGCGTCGACGGCGGATATACGCAGAAGGACGTCACCGAGGTCGCTCGCGCCTTTACCGGCTGGACCATCGATAACCCTCGCCTGGGCGGCGGCTTCCGGTTCGACGCGCGTCTGCACGACAACCGCGAGAAAACCGTGCTCGGCCATGCCATCAACGCCGGGGGCATCAACGACGGCGAGGAAGTGCTCGACATCCTCGCGTCGCACCCGTCAACCGCCCGCTTCATCTCCACGAAGCTCGCCCGGCGCTTCGTGAGCGATTCGCCGCCGGCGGCGCTCGTGGATCGCCTCGCCGCGAAGTTTGCCGGCACGAAGGGGGATATCCGCCAAGTGCTGTACGCGCTCCTCACTTCGCCAGAGTTTCAATCGCCAGAGGCCTATCGCGCCAAAGTCAAAACGCCTCTCGAGTTCATTGTCAGCTCGGTGCGCGCAACCGGAGCCGATGTGGTGACGGCGCGGCCGCTGGTCAATGGCATGCAACAGCTCGGCATGCCGCTTTATCAGTGCCAGCCGCCAACCGGCTACAAGGACACCGCGGATGCCTGGACCAATACCGGCGCGCTGGTGAGCCGCATGAATTTTGCGACCATGCTCGCCACCAATCCGCAGCTGGGAATGGACGGGGGCCAGCTGCAGGCGCTCGGTGCCGGCGACGGCCTGGTCGACGCGATCCTCCACGGCAACGCGTCCGACACGACGCGGTCCACGGTCGCCAAGGCGCAGACCGCACCGCAGATGCTCGCGCTCGCCCTGGGGTCTCCAGAGTTCCAGCGCCGGTGACCACGAGACGCCCATGGGCAAGGAATTGGGGATTTCCGATTGAGGTGCTGAATTCTGATGTGAGGCCCTATGCAATCACGTCGAGTGTTTCTGAAGAACGGCGGTTTCGCTCTCGTCAGCCTCGGCTTCGCGCCTTCGTTTCTGGCTCGAACCGCGTTCGCAGCCCGCACCGGCCGATCGAAACAGCTGATTGCGATTTTCCAGCGCGGAGCGGTTGACGGCCTCAACATGGTCGTCCCCCACGGGGAATCCGAGTACTACCGCGCACGGCCCAGCATTGCCATTCCTCGGCCGAACGCGCCCGAGGGCGCGCTCAATCTAGACGGCTTCTTCGGCTTCAGTCCTCGCTTGAGCGCGCTCAAACCCCTGTGGGAGTCGCGGGACCTCGCGATCATCCACGCCTGCGGCTCACCCGACTCCACGCGATCGCACTTCGACGCGCAGGACTACATGGAGACAGGCACGCCCGGCGTGAAGAGCACAGAGGATGGCTGGCTGAATCGGTATCTCCAGGCGCGTCGCGAAGAGCCCGCGAGTTCGTTCCGGGCGGTGGCCCTCTCGCAACAGTTGCCTCGACTGCTGCAAGGGCATGCGCCCGCGCTCGCGATGAGCCAAATTGCGCAGTTCGGAATCCGAGGTGCGGGTGGTCCGCAGGGCGCCATCAGCACGAGTTTCGAAGCTCAGTATGCCGCGGCGTCGGATCAGATCCTGAACGGCGTCGGACGCGAAGCGTTCAGTGCCATGAAGACCCTGCAGATCGCCGACCCGACCAGGTATCAGCCGGCCAACGGCGCACGGTATCCCGCCAGTCCGTTCGGGCAGGCGCTCCGGCAAGTCGCACAGCTCAGCAAAGCCGACGTCGGCCTCGAAGTGGCGTTCGCCGACATCGGCGGGTGGGATACGCACGTCAACCAGGGCGGCGTGCAGGGTCAGCTCGCTACGAGGCTCGACGACTTCTCGCGCAGCATCGCAGCGCTGGTCACCGACCTCGGCGAGCGGATGGCCGACACCGTGGTGCTCACGATGTCGGAGTTCGGGCGGGCGGTCAACGAAAACGGCAACCGCGGCACCGATCACGGCCACGGCAACGCCATGCTGGTGATCGGCGGCGGCGTGCGCGGCGGCAAAGTGTACGGCAAGTGGCCGGGTCTGGCGGCTGACCGCCGCTACGAAGGACGCGACCTCGCGGTCACCACCGACTTCCGCGACGTCTTCGGCGAGATCGTCGTGCGGCATCTCGGTCTCGCCAACCCGCAGCCAATCTTCCCTGGCTATGCGGTCGCCGCCTCGAGGTTCCCGGGCCTCTTCGCGTGATCACGATCGACGCGGAGAACGCAGAATACGCAGAAACTTGACGTCCCCTCTCTGCAGATTCTGCGACCTCTGCGTTTCGCGTCCTGGCCGTGTACAAGCGTGATACAGTACGCCCCACATGGCTGAACGGTCTGAAAAGGACAAGCGAGAGATCGGCGACGCGCTCGGCATGATCGAGACGCGCGGCCTCATCGGCATGATCGAAGCGGCCGACGCCATGGTGAAGACCGCCAATGTCGTGTTCGTCGGCTGGCAGAAGGTGGACGCGGGACTCGTCACCGCCATCGTGCGCGGCGACGTTGGATCGGTCAAAGCGGCAACTGACGCGGGAGCCGCCGCCGCTCGCCGAGTCGGTGAGCTCGTCGGCGTCCACGTGATCCCGCGCCCGGCCGATGACCTCGAGAAGATCTTCCCCATCCGCTGAATGCGGACCAGAGGATTGCAGAGTGCAGATCGCCACTCTGAGTTGTGCGTCTCTCAGACAGTCCGATTCGACGTCTTCGCATCGATCTTTCTGGTTCCCGATTTCACGTCTGCAGGCTTCGATTTGCGCTTCGGCCTGCGGCTCCTGACCTTGCCTCCGAGCTCCTTCAACAGACCCTCGTCGCCGATCACCAGAAGCGGCTGCGCCGGCGACTTGAGCAGGTTGTAGAAGTCGCCGGTGGCGGTGCGCGCGTAGATCTCCCGTCCATCGGTCAGCAGCTGGAGGGGCCCCCCGCCCCTCGTGGCGGTGAACAACCGCGTGCCGAAGCGCTCCTCGAGCACATCCAGAATGGCGTGGAGTTGATGCACCGAGAAGCCATGGCGGCGGAGATCGGCGAGGACGAGCAGCTCAAGGAGCTCGATGGGTGTGTAGCGGCGCTCGGTGCGTCCTCCGGCCGCGGTGGCATGCGACGGAATGGCCGGCGACAGTAGCCCGCCAGAATCCCACAGCTGCAGCTGCCGGGCGGTCAAGCCGGTCAGCGCAGCGACCTCGCGCGAGCTGTAGGTCGGCTTCAAACGCATCGCAGAAACGTGAATCTGGTCATTTGGTCATCTAGTCATCTGGTCATTGATTGAAGGCATTTGACTGAGTCGTTGGTGGAATCATTGACCAAATGACTAGATGACCAGACCAGATGACCAGATGACCAGATTGACCAGTTGACCAGATTCATTGTCCCCCCGCGAGCCGGTCCGCACTCGCCGCTCCGTCGAAGTCCTTCAGCGTGAGACCGCCCTCGCTGTGCGTGGAATAGGTCACCGTGACGCGCTTGTAGTTGATCAGGATGTCGGGGTGATGGTCGGCGGACTCCGCTTCGGGGACGAGCCGGTCGACGAACTTCACCGCCTCCGGAAAACCGGTGAAAGTGTACTGCTTCTTGATGGCCTGGCCCTCGATCGTCCACCCGTTCAGGCTCTTCAAGCGCAGTTCGATCTCTGGAGCGGAGAGTCTCATAGGGCTCCTTCAACGCCAGACCTGAAGGTCGGGCCTACACGCCACCGGAAGCTACCACCACGCAGCTTACAGCCAGCCGAAACGTTGAGGCCTGGTAACCTCGAGCAGCGGATCGATCCGGCCATCGAGCATCGCGTCCGCCACAAGCTGCGCCGTCAAGGGCGCCAGCAGAACGCCGTTCCTGTAATGGCCCGTGGCGTACATGAGGCCGGGCAGGGCACTCGAAGCGCCAATGACCGGTACGCAGTCGGTGCTCACGGGCCTGAGGCCGACCTTCGCCACCGTCAGACCAGCGACCGAGGCGTGTGGCACGAGCTCGCACGCCGCTTCGACGAGCTCACGCACGCCAGCCACCGTTACCCTCTCGTCGAAGCCGACATTCTCCACGGTCGCCCCCACGAGCACCGTCCCATCGTCCCAGGGAACGAAGTAGCAACGTTCGCCCCAAATCACTCGCCGTAGAGTCGGCCCATGCCAGGCTAGCTGCAGGAGCTGGCCGCGCACGGGCCGAATGGAGATAGGTGGCGCGAACGCCTTCGATGTCAATCTGACTCGCCCAGCTGCCGGCTGCCAGCACCACGCCGGTGCCAGTCAACGACCCACGCTCCGTCTCGACGATCAGGTCGTCGCCGGTTCGAGATATGCGTCTCACGCGGTTCCGTTCGAGTACCTGCGCACCGTGACGCCGCGCGGCCGCAGCGAGCGCGCGCGTCAAGTCGTTCGCGGCCACGAATCCGTGAGACGGAATAACCAGGCCGCCGACCGCATCCGTGGTCAATTGCGGCTCCTCGGCTCGAACAGCACCCGCGTCCAGCAGACGGGCGTTGACCCCTTGTCCCGCGAGACGTTGAGCGGTGGCCTCGAGCCGACTCATGGCCCCGTGGTCCAGCGCGACATCGAGCGACCCGGTGCGACGATACGCAACGTTCACATCGCTCGCGGACGTGACCTGGGCGATGAATTCGTCGTACAGCTCCAGACTCCGAACCGCGAGGCGAGACAGCGGTCCCTCGTCCCGCGCTTCGATGTAAGGCGCGAGCACTCCGGCCGAAGCCTGGGTCGCGCCCATTCCGACCGGCCGATCGTCGATGACCTGCACCGACGCGCCACGCCGCGCCAACTCATGGGCCACCGCACAGCCGACGACGCCCGCACCGATGACGACGATGTCGCGACCGGACTCCACGGAAGGAATCTTATCGCCAAGACCGGGTGATAGGATCATTCGATAGCACCATGAGGAAACTACTCGTCGCCAACCGGTCGGAGATTGCGATCCGCTGCTTCAGAGCCGGTACGGAATCCGGCCTGCGCACGGTCGCTATCTACAGTTACGAGGACCGCTTCTCCCTCCATCGCTTCAAGGCCGACGAGGCATTCCTCATCGGGCCGCCGAAAGGAGGCGAGCCGGTGCGGTCGTACCTCAACATCGAGGCCATCATCGCGATCGCGAAGAAGCAGGGCGTCGACGCTATTCACCCCGGTTACGGCTTTCTCGCCGAGAATGCGGGATTCGCACGCGCCTGCGAGGCGGCAGGCATCATCTTCGTCGGTCCGACGCCAGGACAGATCGATATGTTCGGTGACAAGACCGCGGCCAAGCGACTCGCCCAGGCGGCGAACGTGCCGACCATCCCCGGAACCGACCACCCCATCGCCGATCTCAAGGAGGTCTCCCGGGACGCCGATCGCCTCGGCTACCCCCTGATGATCAAGGCCAGCTTCGGCGGCGGCGGCCGTGGCATGCGTGTGGTTGCCAACAGCGCGGAATTCGCGTCCAAGCTCGAAGAGGCGCAGCGCGAAGCGGTCGCCGCCTTCGGCCGTCCTGAGGTCTTCCTCGAGCGCTACATCGCCCGCGCCAAGCATATCGAGGTGCAGATCCTCGGCGACATGCACGGGAACCTGGTGCACCTCTGGGAGCGCGACTGCTCGGTGCAGCGTCGCCATCAGAAGGTCGTCGAGGTCGCGCCCAGCATCACCATCTCTGAAGACCTGCGCCAGCGCATCTGCGACGCGGCCGTGCGTCTCTGCAGCTCGGTCGGCCTACCAGGGCGCGGGCACCGTGGAGTTTCTCCTCGACATCGATCGTGACGAGTTCTACTTCATCGAGGTCAATCCGCGCATCCAGGTCGAACACACGGTCACCGAGATGGTGACGGGCATCGATCTGGTCCGCAGTCAGCTCCTCATCGCTGCTGGCCACAGGCTGCACGAGGCGCCGCTCGGCATTCCGCACCAGGAGGCCATCGAACGGCGCGGCGTGGCCATGCAGTGCCGCATCACGACCGAGGATCCCGGATCGTCATTTCATTCCCGACTACGGCCGCATCACGACCTACCGGTCGGCCGGCGGCTTCGCCGTCCGTCTCGACGGCGGCAACGGCTTCGGCGGCTCGGTGATCACGCCGTATTTCGATTCGCTGCTCGTCAAGGTGACGACCTGGGGCTCCACGCTCGAGGAGGCGGCGCAGCGCTCCGACCGCGCCCTGCGCGAGTTCCGCATCCGCGGCGTCAAGACCAACATCGCGTTTCTCCTGAACCTCATCGGCCACCCGACATTCAAGTCCGGTCAGGCGACCACGACCTTCATCGACGACACGCCGGAGCTGTTCGTCTTCCGCGCCGCCCGCGACCGCGCGACGAAAGTCCTTTCCTACCTCGCCAACGTCATCGTCAACGGCCGGACCGACGTCAAGGGATCGTTCGATCCGCAGCGCAGGCTGAAACCGCCGAGTCTGCCAGTGGTCCCGGTGCCGCAACCACCTCCGCCCGGCACGCGGCAGAAGCTGCAGGAGATGGGACCGGAACGCTTCGCCGAGTGGGTCCGCGGAGAGCGTCGCCTGCTCGTCACGGACACGACGCTGCGCGACGCTCATCAGTCGCTGCTGGCGACGCGCGTGCGCACCTACGACATGCTGGCGATCGCGGAGGCCATCGCGCGCAGAACGTCCCTGGCCTCTTCAGTCTCGAGATGTGGGGCGGCGCGACATTCGACACGTCGATGCGCTTCCTTCAGGAGGATCCGTGGGAGCGCCTCACCGAGCTTCGATCGCGCGTCCCGAACATCCTGTTCCAGATGCTGCTTGCGGGCGAGCAACGCCGTCGGCTACACGACGTATCCGGACAATGTCGTGCGCGCGTTCATCAAGCGGAGCGCCGAGGCCGGAATCGACGTGTTCCGCATCTTCGATTCGCTCAACTCCACCGACAACATGCAGGCTCGCGGTCGAAAGCGTGCGTGAGGACACGACATGCCATCTGCGAGGCGGCGATCTGCTATACCGGCGACATCCTCGATCCGGCCCGCACGAAGTACTCGCTCGCCTACTACGTGCGCCTCGCGAAGGAGCTCGTCGGCATGGGGACGCATGTCCTCGGCATCAAGGACATGGCGGGCCTCTGCACGCCCTACGCGGCGTACGCGCTGGTCAAGGCGCTGCGCGAGGAAGTGGGGGTGCCGATTCATTTTCACACGCACGACACGAGCGGCATCAATGCCGGCAGCGTCCTGCGGGCTGCCGATGCCGGCGTCGACATCGCCGACGGGGCCCTCGCGTCGATGAGCGGCATGACGAGCCAGCCGTGCCTCAACAGCATCGTGCGGGCGTTGAGACACACCGACCGCGACACGGGCATCGATCAGAGGCCGCTCGACGAGCTGAGCCGCTATTGGTCAGCGGTTCGCGATCTGTACTACCCGTTCGAAGAGGGCCTGCGAGCACCAGGTCCGATGTGTACCAACACGAAATGCCGGGCGGCCAGTTCACCAACCTGCGGCAGCAGGCCAGGAATCTTGGTCTCGAGGATCGCTGGCAGGAGGTCTGTGACGCGTACGCCGCAGCCAATCAACTCTGCGGCGACATCGTCAAGGTGACACCGTCGAGCAAGGTCGTGGGCGATCTCGCGCTGTTCCTCGTCACCAACGATCTCACCGCAGACGATGTGATGAAGGCGAGCGGACCGTTGAGCTTCCCTCGCAGCGTCGTCGAGATGATGCAGGGCATGCTTGGCGAGCCGGATGGCGGATGGCCGAAGGAGTTCCAGCAGATCGTGCTGCGGTCGGCGCGGGTCGAGCCGATTATCGGCCGCCCGGGAGCGGCGCTGCCGCCGGCGGATTTCGCAGCCGCGGCGCGGGAGCTTCTCACCAGGACCAATCGGGAGCCGCGCGAGGAGGATGTGCTGTCGTACCTGCTTTACCCGCAGGTCTTTCTCGATCTCCAGGAGCACGTGCGAGAGTACGGCGACACCTCCACGATTCCGACCACGAATTTCTTCTACGGCATGCAGCCCGGCGAAGAGACCGCCATCGAGATCGAGCGCGGGAAGACCCTCATCGTGAAGTTCTTGACGACCGGCGAGGTGCGCGAGGACGGGACGCGGACGGTCTTCTTCGAGCTCAACGGCCAGCCGCGCGAGGTTCGCGTCGCGGACAAGTCCGTCGAGGGCCTGCTCAAGCGTCACCCGAAGGCGGAGCCCGACAACGCGAACCACATCTCAGCGCCCATGCCCGGCAAAGTGTCGTCAGTGGCGGTCAAGCCGGGGCAGAGGGTGGCGAGCGGCGAGCGACTGTTGTCGATTGAGGCGATGAAGATGGAGACCGCCGTATACAGCCCCCGCGATGCGTCGGTTGCGGAGCTACTGGTGAGGGCCGGAATGGTCGTGGAAGCCAGAGATCTGCTGGCGGTTCTGGGCCAGACGGGGGGCACGTCCTTACCTGACCCTGATTAGCACGAGTGGAACGGCATTGTCCGGACCGAAAGGGGTGAGGTCGTGCCTCACGCAGTAGAACACGCGTCTGTAAAGCGATGTATCGCGATCCTGGCAGTAACTGACCGTTCGCGAGCGTCCCGGACAGCAGCAGCTCGTTCGGATCGGAGGGAAACGGCAGCACGACACGTGCACGGGCGGAACCCTCTCGGTCGCCATCGGCATTGCCGCAGGCATTTTTTGAGCATCCTGAGGCCACCGTGAGCTGCTGCCTTTTCTGGCGAAGGCGAGCGATCTCCTCCGCTCGGGACTGCTGATAGTCAGCCGCTGCTGCTGACTCGTCGGCCGGCTTGTAGGAAGACGTCCTCACCGGCACGGTATTCGGCGTGATGCTCTGCCCCAGGACGGCGCTCGGACCAGCCGGAATGTCGACCGCACCACGACCAGGGCCTGCGGGCGTTGAGAACAGGCGCCTGGTTGAAGTAGACGGGCAGCTCAGTTCCACCGTACCCGTATGTAATGGGGCTCGAGCGATCCACGATGCGAGCGCGCAAGACCGAACCTCGCACGAAGAGCTGCGCCGGTTGTTCCACCGTGATGTCGCTCGTGAGACCGTAGTCGGGAAAGATCGTCGCGGTCGATCCTTCGGTGATGAGCGTGCCGCCCTGCTCGACGAACTTCGCGAGCTCGGCGAGTCCCTCGAAGCCCATCCCGCCGCGGATATCGTCGCTCGAGTCGAGCACACCGAGATTCGGTGTCTCGGCGTCTTCTGGTACGGCAGGGGGAGGCTGCCCGTCAGCGGGGTCCCGTTCACCTGGGCGACGGCACTCCCACCGACGTGCGGAAAGATGATGACGTCGTACTTCGCGCGCAGGTTGCCCTTCGCGCAGCTTCTGATCCGCAAAATAGGTGTACGGGACTCCGTAGGCGTCGAGCGCCGCGCGCCACCACCCTTCGTCCTGCGTGCGGCTCCAGTTGTGCACGTAGCCGATGCGCGGCACGTCGAGATCGTGCGTCTTCACCTCCGGCACCGAGGCCACGGCCCACGCCGACAGCCCGAGATCTCTCAGCATCGGCTCGAGCTTCGCGCGATCCGCATCGGGCACGATGATGGATCCGGCGCGCAGCGTGCGTCCCGCGACCTCGAAATCGGCCTCGGCGGCCAGCATCTTCACCGCCGCGTTCTTGAACCGGAAGGTCACGAGCGAGGTGTCCGCGGTGTGCTCAACGACCAGCACGCGGCCTGTGCCGTCAATGCCGCCAGCGCGCCTTGACGTCGGCGGTGACCATCGTCATTGGCTGGTCGAGCACGCTCTTGTCGGTGATCGGCACGATGCGGATGTCGCGCATCAGCTGAAACGTCCACCCGGTGTCGTCGTACGGCGACGGATTCTGCGGCGCGTAGTTCTGGATCGAGAAATACATGTCGGCAAGCGTGCGGAACGGCTGATCGCCGCGCACGATGTAGTCGCCGGCCTGCACGTCGACGTCGCCCGGCTCGGAAGGCCGCCGACGCGCGCGACACTTCGAGGCCCTGACGTCTGAGATTGTTGACCGCCATCGCGGCATCCGCCTTGCGCCTCTGACCGGCGGGAATCAGCCACGCGTGAACCGGCCCATTGTCCCCTTTGGCGACCGCCCGCTTGTTCTTGACCCAGTAGTTGTCGAGATACGACTGGCGATTCTTCGCGACGTGGTTGAGCGAAAAGAGGATGGCCGATTCCTGGATGTTCGTGTTGTTGCGAGCGCCCCAGCGGATGTACGGCAGCGGCGGATTCGGTCGAAACCACTCCTTGCTGAGCGTGGCCGCTGCCGGCCGGACTTCGGTGTTGTCGGGACCGTAGCTCTGCACCTCGTAGAACCGGCCGATCGCGTTGTGGCTGTGCGCGATGAAGATCATGTAGTTCGGCACCCAGCCGTCGTAGAAGCCGTACGTCCAGACGCCTGGCACGCCGCGCTTGGCCATCTCGAGCACGTCGTTCTGCGCCAGCATCCACCACTCGCTCACCGTAATCGGATCGAGCGCGTCGTTGTACGGACCAGTGCCGGTCGACGTGTAGAGATAGGTCTGCGCTTCGTGCAGGTCGTGAAGGATCGTCGGGTGCCACTCGAGCGTCAGCCGCGTCACGGCCTTCGTCAGCTCCAGCAACTGTCCCATCCCGTCGCGGTTGTTGTCGTGCTGAACGTACTTTCCCCAGTACATCAACGGCAGTCGCGCCTCTCCAGGCGCGCGTTTCTTGTTGAAGTAGTACGTGTCGACCTGCTTCTCGCGGCCGTCGACTTCAATCACTGGCGTGATGAGCGTGATGACGTTGTTCCGGATCCCCTGGATGAAGGGCGTCTCCTCGACGATCAGCCGGTAGGCCAGCTCGATCAGCATCTCGGGGCCGCCGTTCTCCGGAGAATGCATCCCGCTCGTGATGTAGTAGATCGGCTTTGCCGTGTTCAGCAACTGCTGCGCCTGAGCCTCCGTCGTCTTGCGGGGATCGGTCAGCGATCCCAGCATGTCTCGGTAGCGCTCGAGCGAGGCGATAGTCGTTTCGTCGGCAATCGCGAGAACGACGATGTCGCGCCCTTCCTCGGTGGTGCCGATGGTCCAGAACCGGGCACGCGGAGAGGCCTGCGCGAGTGCCTGGTAGTAGCGATGAATATCTTTGGCGTAGGTGAGCTCTCCGGGCGTCCCCACGACGCGTCCAAGAAACTTCAGTGGCGACGGCACTGTGTCGGAGGCCGGGAGATGGTCGACGAGATCGGTGGTAATCCGGGCGTCCTGGAGGTGCTGCTGGATGAGCCGGGTGTACTCCTCGTCGATCTTCTGGGGCTGGACGACGGCAACGCCGCTCCCGGTCGCGGCTAGAATCTGCGCCGCGCAGGGGCCTGACAGAGGGGCGGACGCGGCGAGGACTGTGCAGAGACATGCAAACCGGGGATGCATGGGAACTCCTGAGGGAGTTTCTCACAGACTGCTGCGACCGGCCCGACGCTGGACCGGATGCCCTGCGGTCACGCTGACCTAGCTGTCGAAGTGGGACGGTCGGGAGAATGGGTGATTCCCGGGCAGGACACCCATTCGCGTCAGAGGACGCCCAGACTGCTGGACTATATTTTTCCCCAATGATTGTGGACAATCCCTTCCTCAGCCTCCGGGCATGGGGCTTGCTCGGGGACCTGTCGGGCCATCCAGGGAGAAACAGGCACCATGCTTTCCAATCGCCTCGCATTTGCAGCCCTTGGCGCTGCCTGCATCGTGGCAGCGGCCGCTGGCGGGTATCTGGCAACACGGCAGAATGTCACACCGGCCCCGTCCACCTCAGGGGCTGGCGCGGCACCCTCAGCCAACGGGCAGTGGGCGCGATCTGACGCTCCAATCCATGAGCCGACCGCCCAACCCGTTCAGCAAACCGAAGCCATCATCGATTCGCCGAGATCCAAATCGCCCAAAGTCGACCGCACGCCACTGAAGCGCGAGGTTCCACAGCGACCGACAGCCGCGCCTCCAGCTTCAAGGGTCGAAAGTATCGCAACACCGAACTCGCCGGATTCGACGCGCGGTTGGTCGGCCGGCACATCCTCCCCAATATCGCCCACCCCGCCTGCGGAATCCGTTCAGAACCTACCGCCGCCCGTCGAGGTCGCCGCCACAGCACGCAATGACGAATCTCGCGCATCAGAACCTGCTCGCCCGCCAGACCCGCCTGTTAGAACGATGGAAGAACTCGTGGTCTCAGCCGACTCAGTCATCGGGCTGCAAATGGAAACCAGCGTCACCAGCGAACGCGCGCGGGTGGAGGATCGCGTCGAGGCGCGCGTGGTGCGCGACGTGCGCGTGGGCGGAGCCGTCGCGATTCCGGCAGGGTCTCGCGCGATCGGGTCCGTGATGACCGTCGAGCCCGGCGGAAGGCTGAAGGAGCGCGCCCGGCTGGGCATCCGATTCCACACGCTCGTGCTCGCCGATGGCACGCGGCATCCCCATCAGCACCGAGACGATGTACCGCAACGGCGACGCACCAGGGAACAAGAGCGCCGCCAAGATTGGAGGAGGCGCGGCGGCTGGCGCCATCCTCGGCGCCATCATCGGTGGCGCCAAGGGCGCAGCCATTGGCGGATCGGTGGGAGCCGGGGCGGGGACCGCGTCGGTCATGTCCAGCGAGCGAAACGCCGCAACCTTCCAGGCTGGAACGGACGTCACGGCACGCATTCTCTCCCCTGTCACTGTCACCGTCGAGAAGTAGCGGAGCCCCCCGCCACCCCACCGTGCAAACCACGCGCGCGGAGGCGCCGGCGTGCGCAGCGACAAGCACCCGCGCGCGCCAGTTTCGCAACGCCCTCTCAGCATCAGCGCCCATCAGTGCGGTGCGACTCAATCCGCCACATCTCCTTCCACGTGTCGCCATGATCCTCTGTCACGAACGCCACAACGCCGTGCAGCGGGAATTCGTCGAGGTTGCCGGCGGCCGTCGCCCGTAGCAGCCCGGCCAGACGTGGCAAATGGGGAAAGTGTCCGGCGATCAGCAGATCGCGGGACTCGGCGCGCAGGCGGTCGCGCATCCACACCGGCGGATCGTCTGGCTGAAGATCGCGGGTTGCCGAGAACTCGGCCAGTGCATTACACGCGCGCCAGAGCACTTCGGCCGTCTGACGGGCGCGCAGTTTCCCGCTGTGCCAGACCACGTCGGGTTTTGCGCCGCGCGCCACCGCTTCCGCCGCCACGCGCATCACCGCTTCCTGCCCGCGCGGCGAGAGCGGTCGTCTCGGGTCCACGTCCGGCCCCACGGCCTCACCGTGATGAACGAGGTAGAGATACACGGCCTGCGTACGCCTTCTCGCCCGCCAGAATTCTGACCTTCAGCCTGTTCTCCGGCGGGGGAAGGGGACATGTGGTGAAGGAATTGAACGCGCACGGTGGGTTGTACGCCTCATTGAAGTCGAGGATCGCCGTGTTGTTCGGCTGCAGGTCTGCGTAGAGAAACCGCGCGGCCTCGTAGGATTCGCGGCCGCTCGTGCCGTCCCTGAAGATGAAATACAGACGACCCGGCCTGGTGGTCATCGGGCGCATCCGCACGGTCTCGCCATTCAATGTGAACTCGACGACGCCCTCGGTCGTGTAGGCCTCATCGTCACCCGTCAGGGTCGCGACCTTGACCTGGCGCGCCACCGGATCCTTGATGAACCTGGCGGCTACTCGGTATCGTTCATCGATTGGGAACCAACGGAACCCCGCAAAGGCGCGCGCGGTCTCTCCCTGAGGGTCACGGACGCGGATCGCTCGGCGATCACCACTCTCGTGCACCCAGAACGTGATGTCGTCAAGACCGAGCGCGTCGAACTTTGCAGCGCCGTCCGAGCGCAGTTCGGACAGGGTGGTGACGGGCTTGCCGTTCAGCTTTACCTGGGAGTTCGGTGCAGGTTCGAACCACACGCGTCGATCCTGATAGACGAGCCGTCCGATCGACGCCGGCGCGCGCGTGGGCAGCACAACGTCGGCAGCCGGCGCGCTGCCGATCGTGTTGGGCCCTGGTTTGAGAAAGAACAGTCCCGCGAGCGGTACGAACTCTCTCGTGTAGTCCGCCTCGTGTTTGGCCCTCCACGCGTCGATCTCTTTTGTGTATGCCTGCATCGTTTCACGCGTCGTCTTGAACTCGCTGCCTGTCTTCCACTCCGGAGGCTTCCGGGCCTCGGCGACCCGGTATCCGACGGCGAACAACAGTTGGAGATCCTCGCGCGCACCGCTCAGGTCCCAGTCTGCGTTCACGACATCGGATGGTTTGTGGTACGCGCGCCGCGTATATTCCTGCCGCACGGTCTGGCCGTAGTCGGGCGGCTTGCCGATGAACGCGACGCCTTCATCCGGCGCGAACGCGGGCACGCCGCGCTTCGCGAAGCTGAAATGATCGGAGCGGAAGTAGAAACCCTTCTCCGGCTCCGGATCGACACGAATTTCGCGTCCCTGTTCGGCCGCTGCGGCGCGCGCAACGTCGTCGAGATCTGACGCGCCGTAGCCGACGACCGTCAGATCTTTGGTCCGGCCGTGGACGTTGAGGCCGTCCATATTGATGTTGGCGAGCGTCCGGACCAACGGGTACATCGGCGCCCGGACGTAGTACTCCGATCCCAGAAGCCCCTGCTCTTCCGCGGTAACCGAGAGGAATAGAATCGACCGCTTGGGTGGGACCGGCAGCTTCGTATACGCGTGCGCGATCTCCAGAAGGCCGGCGACGCCCACCGCGTTGTCCTGCGCGCCGTTGTAGATGGTGTCGCCGTTGCGTGCCGGGCCAATGCCAAGATGGTCCCAGTGCGCCGTGTAGACGACGCTGTCGGCGCGCAACGCGGGATCGGCGCCTTCGATCTTCGCAACAACGTTCTTCGATGTGATCGTGCGCAGCGCATTACGGAGGGTCATCGAGGCGCGAAGGCCGAGCGGCACGGGCTTGAACTGGCGCGTCGCCGCCTGCTTCTTCAACTCGTAGAAATCATGTCCCGCCGCTCTCAGCAGATCGCGCCCCTGATCGAACGACACCCAGCCTTCAATTGCGGCACGCTTCATATTCCGGTCCGGAGCGACCAGATCGAATTGCTCGCCGCCCCAGCTCGATTGCACGACGTCGAATGGATACCCCGCCGACTCCGGCTCGTGGATAATCAGCGCTCCGGCCGCGCCTTTCTGCGATGCGACTTCGAACTTGTATGTCCACCGGCCGTAGTAGGTCATCGCCTTGCCGCCAAACACCTTCGGATCGAGTTCCGAGGTCTTTGCCGGATTCGGCACCGGCGGGTCGCCGACAAGCATCACCAACGTCTTGCCTTCGACGTTGAGGCCCTTGTAGTCGTCCCAGTCGTACTCGGGAGCCGCGACACCGTAGCCGACAAATACGAGCTCGGAACGGTCGATGCCAGCCTTGAACACAACGCGTTTGGTCCAGGCGACAACGTCGTCTTTCCAGCGAAGGGTGCGCTCGCTGTCGCGGCCATCGATCGTGAGGGGCGCCCCAATCGGCGTGATGCCAACGAGCGGCACGTCCTGGACGTAGGTCCCATCCGTATTGCCCGGTTTCAACCCCATGCGCTGGAACTGATCGATCAGGTACGCGACGGTCAGCTCCTCGCCACGCGTGCCTGGCCCGCGGCCTTCGAAACGGTCGGATGAGAGGGCGTTCGTGTGCGAAAGCACGGCGTCCACGTCAATCGCGGGGAGCTCGGCGATGGGAGTCTGATGACCAATCGCCTGAGAATCGCCCGTTCGCCGCCCCGGCGCGACCGAGTCCGGTGTGGTGCATGCGACGGCGAACAGGCAGAAGACAAGGAGCGTCCGGGCTCTGCGCATGGGCGGCATCCGTACCGGGTCTACACCTCGAGGTCCGACCTTTGGCCTACGCCCAAGGCTTCGGCCGATCGCCGTAGCTTTGGCGAAGACCGTCAGGCCGAGCGGTCAGGTCTCGTAGGCCCGACCTTCAGGTCGGGCGTTCAGGTCGTAGGCCCGACCTTCAGGTCGGGCGTTCTACAATACTGCAAGAGGGAGCAAGGCCATGTCGAGGTCGATCATCCTGGCTGGCATGTTGATTGCGGCGGTGGCACCCGAGCCGATCGGTGTGGCGCCCGATCTAAAGGTCGGGCCTACATCCGACTTTGCGCCCGACCTGAAGGCCGGGCCTCGGTGGAGCATGACGACCGCTCGCGCGCAGACCTCCACTGCCACATCCAATCAAACTATCACTGCTGTTCAAGGGATCAAGGTCGGGCATCACACGCTTGCCGAGCGGCCAACCGGCTGCACGGTCGTGCTGATTGACGGCGACGCGGTTGGCGGCGTCTCGCAGCGCGGCGGTGCACCCGGCACACGGGAAACCGACCTGCTCCGCTCGGAGAACCTAGTGGACAAGGTGAACGCCATCGTGCTCGCCGGGGGGAGCGCCTTTGGCCTCGAGGCCGCCACAGGCGTGTCACGCTGGCTCGAAGAGCACAACATCGGCTGGCCAGCCGGACCAGTGCGGGTCCCGATCGTACCGGCGGCGATCCTGTTCGATCTCGGCGTCGGCAAAAATCCCGGCATTCGGCCGACGGCGGATTGCGGATACCGCGCCGCAGCAACGGCCACGACTGCGATTGTCGCGGAAGGCAGTCTTGGCGCGGGAGCTGGCTCGACGGTGGGGAAGTTCGGGGGCGGGCGTTCGATGAAGGCCGGCATCGGCAGCGCGGCAATCATGCTTCCCAACGGCCTGGTCGTCGGCGCCATTGTTGCCGTCAATGCCGCAGGGGACATCATCGACCCGAGCACGGGGCGCACGGTGGCCGGTGCCCGCACCGCCACAGGTACGCTGGCCGACGCCAGAACACTTCTCCTTAACGGCGTCAACACGTCCATGCCCGGTCCTGGCCAGAACACGACCATCGGCGTCGTGGCGACCAACGCCAGGCTCACGAAGACACAAGTCAATCGGATGGCGTTGATGGCCGAGGACGGCTACGCGCGCGCGATCTATCCGTCCCACACGGAAAGCGATGGCGACACGATTTTTTCGCTCGCGACTGGCCGATGGACTGGCTCGACCACCATCAGCAACATCGGCGCGCTCGCGGCCGAAGCCATGGCGCGCGCTGTCGTCCGGGCGGGGACCCAGGCAACCGGCGTGGCGGGCATTCCCGCCGCGCGAGATCTGAAGTAGGCCCGACCTTCCGCCTACGCGCAAGGCTTCGGCGGACCGCCGTAGCTTCAGCGAAGGCGGTCAGGTCGGGCGCACAGACCGGTCGACACCACTGAACCTCCACATCATCGTTCTCGCCGCGTACTCGCTCGTCCTGATGGCCGTCGGCCTCTGGATGGGCCGGCGTGTCGGCAACGCATCGGACTTCTTCGTGGCAGGTCGCCGCCTCGGTCCTGGCTTGATCTTTTCGACGATGCTGGCCGCCAACATCGGTGCCGGATCCACGGTTGGCGCCACGTCCAGCGGATACCTCAACGGCATCGAAGCCTGGTGGTGGGTCGGATCGGCGGCGATCGGTTCCGTCGTTCTTGCGTTCTGGATTGGTCCTGACATGCGGCGAATCGCCGAAGGTCACGGCCTGCAAACGGTCGGGGACTACCTCGAGTACCGGTACAGCCGCAGCGTCCGCACGATCGTGGCTGGCCTGCTGTGGGTGGGCTCGATCTTCATTCTCGGGTCGCAGCTCATTGGCCTGGGCTGGATTCTGGAGGTCGTGGCGGGTGTACCCAAGCCCGCGGGATGCGCGCTTGGTGGTGTCCTGATCGTCGTGTATTTCGCTGCAGGCGGCCTGCTGACCTCAGCCTGGGTAAACGTCGTGCAGCTCACGGTGAAACTCACGGGCTTCGCCATCGCCCTCCCGATGGCCATCTCCAGCATCGGTGGTTGGAGCGCCGTGGCATCGGTGGGCACGAGCGACCCGTCATACTGGACGTTCTGGCGGCTCGACGCCTCGGGGGTCTTGAACCTTGCGCTCCTGACGCCGGCCTTCATTGTCTCTCCCGGGCTACTCCAAAAGGTGTTTGGCGCCAGAGACAATCGAGCCGTCCGGCTGGGTGTCGGTCTCAATGCGCTCGGGCTCTTTCTCTATGCTGGCGTGCCGGCGCTCCTCGGCATCATTGCACGTGGACAGTATCCAGATTTGGCGGCGGCGGACCTGGCGCTGCCGACGGTGTTCATGCACAGTCTGCCGCCCGTGGCCGGGGCGTTGGGGCTCGCGGCGGTCTTCTCCGCCGAGCTCAGCGCCGCCGACGCGTCGCTGTTCATGTTGACAACCTCCTTGTCGCAGGATTTGTACAAACGGGTGCTCCGTCCTGGGGCGGACGACCGTCAGGTGCTCCGTGCGGCCCGCATCACCACGGTCGCCAGCGGAATGCTGGCTGTCGGAATTGCGCTCACGTCCGAGAGTGTGATTAGGACGCTCACGATCTTCTACACGCTGCTCGGCGTGAGCCTGTTCGTGCCGATCCTGGCGGGGTTGTACTCCCCTCGCACGTCCACTCGCGCCGCGCTGGCATCGATCGCGGCAGGTGTCTGCGGCATGCTCGCCGCCTATGCCGCAACGGGCGGAGCCGGGTGGGGCGCATGGACACCTGCGCTCACGGGGCTTCTGGCCGCGATTGCAGCGTGGGGGATTTCGCTGATACGCTGATGCGTTTGCGCCCGACCTGAAGCTCGGGCCTACGACACACTGATGCGTTTGCGCCCGACCTGAAGGTCGGGCCTACGACACACTGATGCGTGCGCGACCGAAGCTGACGAACGCGATCACGGCTGACAACGCGACACGCGACGACAACGCGACACGGGCGACAACGCGACACGGGCGACAACGCGACACGGGCGACAACGCGACACCACGTAGGCCCGACCTTCAGGTCGGGCGAATCAGAGATGCGCGACAATTCGTAGGCCCGAGCTTCAGCTCGGGCGCCACAGGGACGACATGACAGACTCGAGAACCTACAAGATAGCAGTGATTGCCGGCGACGGCATCGGCCGGGAAGTCATTCCCGCCGGCATCGCCGCACTGGAAGCCGCGACGCGCGGCTCGAACGTTTCGCTTCGCTTCACGGAGCTGCCCTGGGGTTGCGACTACTACCTCCGGACGGGACGGATGATGGACGAAGATGGTTTCGAGAAGATCGCGAAGTTCGACGCCATCTATCTTGGCGCGATCGGGGCGCCCACCGTGGCAGACCACATCGCGGTTTGGGACCTGCTCCTGCCGCTCCGCCAGCGATTTCAGCAGTACGTCAATCTTCGGCCCATGCGGCTGCTGCCAGGGCTGACCTCGCCGCTCGCCAATCGCGGCGCGGCAGACATCGACATGGTCTGCGTGCGTGAAAACACCGAGGGCGAATACGCGGGCGTCGGCGGCCGGATTCACGTCGGCACGCCGCACGAAGTGGCTCAGCAGGGCGGCATCTTCACGAGAACCGGCGTCGAGCGCATTCTGCGCTACGGGTTCGAGACGGCCATGAAGCGTCCGCGCAAGCTGCTCGCGAGCGCGACCAAATCGAATGCGCTGCGTCATTCGATGGTGTTCTGGGATGAGGTCGCGGAGGTCGTCCGCAAGGACTACCCCGCTGTCGACTACCGCAAGTACCACGTCGACGCGATTGCGGCGCGCATGGTGACGAATCCAGCGTCGCTCGATGTCATCGTGGCCTCGAATCTTTTCGGCGACATCCTCACCGACATTGGTTCGGCGATCTCGGGCAGCCTTGGGATCGCGCCAGGCGCCAACATCAACCCCGAGCGGACATTCCCCTCCATGTTCGAACCGATCCACGGCTCCGCGCCGGACATTGCAGGCAAGGGCATCGCCAATCCAATTGGCGCGCTCTGGGCGGCGGCGCAGATGATGGACCACTTGGGCCACCGCGAGACGCACGACCGGATCCTGGGGGCGGTCGAACGCGTGGTGGCATCGGGTAAGAACCGCACACCAGATCTTGGCGGCCAGGCGACGACCACGCAGTTGGCCGACGCCATCGTCGGGGAGATCTAGAAAAAACCTCGCCACGAAGACTCAAAGGACACGAAGTATTCTCGTTTCGGCCTCAAGAATGAGATCTTCGTGTTCTTCGTGCCTTCGTGGTGATCTTCTAGTGCGGCGACGCTCGCGAGGTGTTCTCTCAGCAGGTCGCGCCCGAAGTCGCCGTCGAAGTCTCGCCACACCGAGTGGATGTGATTCCCATCATCCTGCGTGTTGTCGCATTCGATGAGGAACGTGGGCCCTTGAACGCGATAGTAGTGCTTCTTCCCACGCTCGGCCTCTCCCGCCCACGCGAAGCCGATCTTCTCGATGCCCGCCTTGCGCAGCCGGTTCATACGTTCGGCCGCCACGTCGCCCGTCATCTGCGACGCGTAGGCGTCGACGAGCGCCATCAGCAGATCGCGCTGGCTGGCCGTCAGTTCGCCGGCCAGGATACCGGCAGGTTCCAGCGGCTTGATGGGCAGCTGATTCACGGTGGCGATGTCACTTGGTGCGACGGCGTTGATGATGGCCTTCGCGCGACGGGTGCTATCGAGTGCCATGAGCAGCGAACGCGCGGCGTCTTCGCTGTCGCCGAGGATCCGAAGCCCCGTCTTCGGCCCGGATCGCACTTCCGCTGGATTGACGCCGAAGAAGGTTGGCGCCCCTGCGATAAACGAACCGTTCACGACGGTGAAGTGGAGCGAGACGTGGTGACCTTCGACACGCCAACCCCACGCGCCCTTGGGTGACGGCGTGCCGAAGACTGAAAAGAAGTAGCGCTCAGGATCGCGCACCATGGGCTGGGCGCCACGACCCGCTGGGGCCCTTGGCGCCGCTGTTCGCTGCGCGGCCTCGAGGTCGCGGAGAACGTTCTCCAGGTCCATGATCTGAGTGGCTGTGAGATAACCACGCGGACTCAGTCCGGTCCTCAACAGCGCGAGCGCGAGCTTTCGCTGTGGCTCGGTCATGTCCTTGATGGTGAGGCCGTTTCTCGAAAACATCTCCGTCGGGATGAAGTGCCACTTGGTCCGTTCGTCGGATTCAAAGGCGAACGCGCCCCGCTGACGCTGCTCGGCGGACAGCGAGGCAAGAAACTGTGTCGCGGCTTGTGCCATCGACGCCGCCGTTCGCTCGGATGCACGCGTCCCACCGAAGAATAGTGCGACAAGCACCAGCGCTGCGGCGAGGCGGGGTGAGTGCATGAGGCACATGGAACCTCCCTTTCGTGGCCCCTTTCGGTGCCGGGACCGGCCGATTCTAGCTCGAACGGGGCGGGGACCTGAACCCGTGATCCGTCACGACCACTTCCCGGGTCGTGCAAACCTGCCGAGCGCGTGTCCCTTAGGCCTGAACGGTCCTGCCACCGCGCCGGACGATCAGCCAGACGATTGCCACAAACATCAGGGCGACACCGATGCCGGTCACGCCAAAGAGCCACACCGCGCGGTAGAGAATGGACTGGGTCTGGACTTTGGTTTCGAACACGAGCGGCGTCCCCTTGAGGCGCTCGGTAAGCGACTGCTCCCATACGAGGATGTTGCCGCGACGCGGGTTGCTCGGTCCTGCATTGTGATACTCAATCTTGCTGGGGAGGTGCATCCGAAACGCCACGACCTCCCGCCCGGTCCAGTTGGTCGACACAGCCTTCGCAGCCGCGGAGCCAACGGCCTGCCGATACGCGAACAGCTCGCCGTCCCGTCCGAATTGATACGTGGACCAGGCAAACGGCGCAGCCTCGCCGAGCCGCCGGACATCGTCGATCTGGAGCCGCACGTGCGCGAATCGCCGATTGCTCCGACGGGAGGTCTTCACCGCGACGACGCGCGTGACGGGCGTCGTGAAGAGCGTTCGCACGGCGTCCCGATCCACCGGCGCGTTCGGGCTGGTGTTCAGCGCGGCGCCGCGAAGCGCGTTGAGCGCCGCGACCGAACTGTTCACGTAGACGGTTGCGCTGCCGTCGAGCGTCAGGTACATCTCTTCTTCGTACTGGTACTGCCGGAACAACCCACCGCTACCGCATGCGCCGGTGAATACCGCTGGCAACATCAACCATGCCGACAGCGCTGCCAGTGTCAGCGTCCGCTCGACGCTCACCTTCCCGATCCGCATGTCGGCCAATGATATAGTAAAAATTTCGTCCCCTCAGATGCCCGCAAAGCCGCTCCTGTACCTGATCGACGGAAGCTCCCAAATGTATCGCGCGTTTCACGCGCCGATCCGCACAGCGGAAGGCACGCTGCTGCGCAACGCGTTCGGTATCCCGACCAACGCGGTGTACATCTTCGTCACGATGCTCCGGAAGCTCCTCAAGGAGCACAACCCGGAGTACATCGCCGCGTCGTTCGATCTGCCCGGCCGGACGTTCCGCGACGATCTCGCTGCCGACTACAAGGCCAACCGCAGACCGATGCCCGACGAGCTCGCCGGGCAGATTCCACTAGTGCACCGCGCGTGCGAAGCGCTGGGGGTGCCGATCATCACGCAGGAGCGCTACGAAGCCGACGACGTCATCGGCACGATAGCCATGAGGGCCGTTGCGGCAGGGTACGACGTGGCGATCGTGACCGGCGACAAGGATTTTTTTCAGCTGGTCGGCGACGGAATCCGCGTCTTCAATCCGCGCGACGAAGGTACCTGGTACGACGCGGCTGGCGTGAAAGAGAAGTTCGGCGTCGCCCCGGACCAGGTGGTTGACGCGCTCGCGCTGATGGGCGACACGATCGACAACGTCAAAGGCGTGCCAGGAATCGGCGAGAAGGGCGCGCGCGATTTGATTTCCACCTACGGCACACTCGACAGCCTTCTCGAACACGCCGCCGAGGTGCCGCAGAAGAAGTATCGTGAAGCGCTCGCAACCCACGCCGAGGCGGCGCGGAGCAGCCGCGAGCTCCTCAGGATCCACACCGATGTGTCGGTGGCGTTCGACATCAGCGCATTTCGCTATCGGGGACCGTCACGGGAGGCCTGCTACAAGCTGTTTTCTGAGCTCGAATTTCGATCGCTCGTCATGGAGTTCGCGCCGACGGCGGAGACGATTGAGAAGGACTATCGAATCGTGACCGCCTTGGAGGACCTCCACGTACTGGCCGAGGATCTCCGGTCGGCCGGCCGCTTCGCGCTTCGCGTCCTGCCAGACGGCCCCGCTCCCATGCCTGCGAGCATCGTCGGTCTGTCCTTTTCCACACAGGCGCGATCCGCGCGTTACGTTCCGATCAGCCGAACACGGAACCCCGTTGAAGAAGCGCCTGATCCCACACGACCGGGGCTGCAGTTTGACAACGCTGGGGATCCGGCGGGATCGAGCGCGGAGGCGAGCGCACCGTCCGGTCTGACAAGGTCGCTTCTGCGGCTCGATGATGTGGTCGCCTCGTTGAAGCCGACGCTCGAAGACCCGTCGATCGAGAAGGTCGGGCACGACCTGAAGTTCGACACGATTGTGCTCGCGCGCCACGGTGTTCGACTCGAGGGCCTTGGTCTCGACACGATGCTCGCGAGCTATCTGCTCGACGCCACCCGCTCCGGCCATCCGCTGGAAGACGCCGCCCTCGAGCATCTGGGCTACAAAGCGCTCACCGAAGAAGACCTCCTGCGGCCGCGGCATCAAGGCCACGGCCCTCGCCGATGCGACGCCCGATGCCGTCCTGAACTATGCAGGGGAGCGCGCGGACCTGGCACTGCAGCTGGCCGGTCATCTCTCGACGCTCCTGGTGAAAGAACAGCTGGACGGCGTCTATCGCGACCTGGAGCGGCCGCTGATTCCTGTCCTCGCCGCCATGGAACAAGCCGGCGTGCGTATCGACTCGGCCGCGCTCGCCGCACAATCGCAGCACGTGGACCGTGAGCTGGCGGCCAGGAGCGCGCACATTTTCGAGCTCGCTGGCGAGGTCTTCAACATCAACTCGCCGAAGCAGCTCTCGGAGATTCTCTTCGACAAGCTGCAGCTGACGCCGATCAAACGCAATGTGAAGACAAGGACGGCCTCGACGGCAGTCGACGTGCTCGAGGAGCTCGCGCTCACCCACGACCTGCCGCGGCTGATTCTGGAATGGCGCGCGCTGCAGAAGCTCAAGGGCACCTACATCGACGCCCTTCCGCAGCTCGTGAATCCCGCGACCGGGCGCGTGCATACGTCGTTCAACCAGGCAGTCGCCGCTACCGGGCGGTTGAGCAGCAGCGATCCGAACCTGCAGAACATTCCGATCCGAACGGAGCTCGGGCGCGAGATCCGGCGGGCGTTCATCGCCGACCCCGGCCACCTGCTGATCTCGGCCGACTACTCCCAGATCGAACTGCGGGTGCTCGCGCACTTGGCCGACGACGAGACGCTGATCAAGGCGTTTCAGGCTGGAGAAGACATACACGACAGGACGGCGCTGAAGATCTTCGGTGCCGACAGCGGGCGCGATCCGCACGAACTCAGGCGGCTCGCCAAGATCGTCAACTACGCCCTGCTCTACGGGAAAACAGCGTTCACGCTGTCCAAGGACATCGGCGTGACGCCACAGGCCGCGCAGGAGTTCATCGACGCGTACTTCGCAGGTTTTCCCGGCGTCCGCGCGTTCATCGATCGCACGATCGAGGAGGCGAGGGTTTCAGGGGTCGTCCGGACGTTGTACGGAAGGCGGCGGCTGGTGCCGGACCTGACGAGCAAGAACGTCCAGATCCGGTCGAGCGCGGAGCGGGCGGCGGTCAACATGCCCATCCAGGGCACGGCGGCCGACATCATGAAACGCGCTATGATCGACGTGCACGCCGCCCTGCGATCGTCCGACGCTCGAATGATTCTCACCGTTCACGACGAGCTGTTGTTCGAAGTGCCGTCAGCGAGCGCCGACGCGGTCGCGGAATTGGTTCAGGAGAAGATGCAGTCGGCGGCCGCACTCAAGGTGCCGCTGACCGTGGATGTTGGGATTGGTGTGAACTGGAAGGAGGCCAAATCCTGACTACTCCCATCTGGTCTTGAACTCTTCCCATTCCGTCCGAAACTTCTCCACTGGCTGCGCCTGCTCGCTCGCGCGCGCAGGAAGAATCCCGATTTCCATCAACTGCTCGAGGTCCCCGCGCAGCGCCACGCCGCGATCCGTGGTGAGTGGCGCGCGCACCCACGCCGCCTGCGCCGCGTCCCACGCGGCGCGCCAGTCGCCTTGCCCGCGGGCCGCGGCGGCCAGCCAGTAGGACGCCGCCGAGCTGGCCGGATTGATTCCGAGCTCGGCGCGCATGCGTTCACGAATCCGCTGGTAGATGCTCTGGCGCTCGAAATCCGCGCGCGGACGCGCATCACGATCGAGGGCGCTCGCCCACCAGTCGAGAATACGCTCGCGCGCCTCCGGAAGCTGGTACGTCCGGGTCAGGATCGAATCGAAGATGTCTGCCGCGGCGCCCAGGGACTCCTCGAGATAGAGCGCCTCGCCAAGGCCGACAACCAGCTCCATCCGCTCCCCGTCCGCCAGGCGCTCCGCATGGATGCGGCGCAGACGATCCCGGGCACTGGTCAAGTCGTCGGACTGCCCACTCGTGCGGAAGCGTTCGAGGTAGGCGCGCGCGGCAATCAGATCCGCGCTGTCGGCGCGTGCCGGGACGAGGCGGCGCGCCTCTTCTGCCGCCACGACGGCGCCCTCAAAGTCTTTGTCGTTGTAGAGCGAACGCGCTCGAACGATCGGATCGACCCGGTCGGCGCCTTGCGCAATCCCCGCCAGCAGGAGAAAGGCCAACATCCAGCACGTAGACCGCATGTCCGGGATGGTAGCACGTTGGGGTTGTCCGTCTAACATGTTGAATCCAAAGGCTATTGTCTCTCGTTACCGGGTCCTTTGGTACAATGTCGCCCGATGGCTGATCCGCGGGTCGTCCCGCGCGCGGAGCACTCGATGTCGCGCCGCGATATCGACCCCGACGCCCTGAAAGTTCTCTATCGCCTCCGGCAGTTCGACCATATCGCCTATCTCGTTGGCGGCAGTGTCCGCGACTTGCTGCTCGGGCGCCGGCCAAAGGACTTCGACATCGGCACGTCAGCGCATCCTGCTCAGGTCAAGAAACTCTTTCGCAACTGCTGGATCATCGGACGTCGCTTCCGGCTCGCCCACGTGAAGTTCGGAACGAAGGTGATCGAGGTCGCCACGTTCCGGCGTCAGGTACACTCCGGCGAAGAGGTCGTCCAGGACGGCGTACCCGCGCCGGACCCATCGACGCCAGAAGGCGCACAACTCGTCCACCACGACAACACCTTCGGCACCCCGGAAGAGGACGCGTTCCGACGCGACTTCACCATCAACGCGCTCTTCTACGACATCGACACATTCTCGATCATCGACTACGTCAACGGCCTTGAAGACCTGCGAGCCGGCATCGTGCGTTCGATTGGCGATCCCGTCGTCCGGTTCCGTGAGGATCCGGTCCGGATGCTGCGGGCCGTGGCGCTTGCGGCGCGTCTCGACTTCACTCTCGATCCGCCTGTCCTCGAAGCCATCCGAGCTCATCGACAGGAAATTGCCAGAAGTTCCGGTGCGCGCCTGCTCGAGGAGTACTACAAGATTCTGCGCGGCGGATTCGCGGAGAAGATCTTCCGCAGCCTGAACGCTGCCGGCCTGCTCGAACCGATCTCCGCCGAACTGCATCGGGGCGCCGGTGACTCTCTCTGGCAATCGCTCGCCGCACTCGACGCCTTCCGGCGCCGGCACGAATCGGTGCCGGAAAGCTTCACCAATACGGTGCTTCTCGGCAGCCTGCTCGTCCCACTGGGACTCGCATCCAGACCGCCGCAAAGAGAGGCCAATGCCCAGGGCCTGCGGCTCGGTTCTCTGCCGCTCGCCAGGCGAGACGTCGAACGGCTCCAACAGATCGTCTCGTTACAGCGACGTCTGCTCGATCTCAGGCCGAATCCCCGTGCTCAACGTGCACTCATCCACCGCAGCGTGTTTCGTGACGGCTTGACCTGGATGGAGATTCACGGACACTCGCCGGAGATTGTCGCCCACTGGCGCGCGGTCGCAAGCCAAGAGCCCCCGTCTGCCGAGGCTGACGGCACACCCTCCCAACCTCCACCGTTTGGCCGCAGACGCCGGCGCCGCAGAAGACGGCGACCCCGTCCGGCGCCCCAGAGCTAAGGCACCTACGCCCCGGTTTCATCGATCGTCTTGTACGGGCTGGCCAGCCGGAATGCGACGAGAAGCCTGATGATAGGCCACGCCGGATCGATTTCGCCCCGGCGGAAGCTGAACTTCGGGCTTCGCGGGTACTCGTGGTGGTTGTTATGAAGACCCTCGCCGCCAGTAACGAGCGCCAGCACGCGAAGGTTTGTCGCGGTGTTGTCGAAGTTCCTGTAGCCGACGTGGTGGCACAGGCCGTTGATGGACGATGAGAGCACGAACACGTACATGACGGCATGGATCCCGGCCGCGAGCAGCCCCCATCCAGGGCCGAGCAGGACACAAAGCGCGAGGATCCCCAGAGCGAGCCCGGCAATCCCGTGGTTGAAGAACAGGCGATCCCAGGCGTCCTCTTCGATGTCGCGCGCGTAGCGACTGACGACCTGCGGATTCTTCGCTTCCTTCAGGTAGTGGAACACGTTGCCGAACTGCACGGACCAGAAGCCCATCAGCACCGGACTGTGAGGGTCGCCCTCCTGATCGGTGAACGCATGGTGCTTGCGGTGAACCGCCACCCACTCCCGTGTGCAGATACCCGTGGTAATCCACAACGACGCGCGAAACAACCAGGCCATGCGTGGCTTCAACGTCAGTGCCTTGTGCGCAGCCGTGCGATGGAGAAAGATGGTCGTCCCGAGAACCGCGACCTGGGTGACAATCGCAGACAGCGCGAGAGCGGTGAGGACCGGCATCAGAGCGGGAATAGTCAACACCTCATCCCCGGCGTTGTTCAAACTCGCGCATGAAAGACACGAGGGCATCCACGCCTGCCTCGGGAAAAGCATTATAGATGGACGCGCGCATGCCGCCAACCGAACGATGTCCCTTGAGGCCGTCGAAACCAGCCGCGGTGGCTTCCTTCACAAAGGATTTTTCGAGCTCTTCGGATGCGAGTCGGAACGTCACGTTCATGAGCGACCGGTCTTCCTTGCGCGCCGTGCCACGATAGAAACCGGTCCGATCGATCTCGGCATACAGCTTTGCCGCCTTACGGGCGTTGCGCTCGCCGATCTTCGTCAGCCCACCTTCCGCGATGATCCATTTCATGACCAGGCCAATCGCGTACACCGTAAACGTCGACGGCGTGTTGTACAGCGATCCATTCTCGGCGTGCACCGCATAGTTCATCATCGTCGGCAGCATGGCCTTCTTGTCGATCGAGCGCTGCAGCAGATCTTCACGCGCGATGACGAGAGCCACGCCGGCCGGGCCAAGGTTCTTCTGAGAGCCGGCATAGATCAGCGCGTGCCGCTCGATGTTGATCGGGCCGCTGAACATGTTGGACGAAGTATCGCTGACAAGCGGCGTATCGCCGACATCCGGCAACTTCCGATATTCCGTGCCTTCGATCGTGTTGTTCGACGTCATGTGGACATAGGCGGCACCGGTGGTGAGCGCCAGCTCGGATTGCTGCGGAAGACGCGCGTAGTTCTCCCCTTTCGTCGACGCGGCGACGTTGACGAGGCCCACCTTCCTGGCTTCCTTGAGTGCCTTGTCGGCCCATGAGCCGCTGTCGATGTAGTCGGCGGTCTGGCCAGGGCCGAGCAGATTCATCGGCACCATGGAAAACTGCGTGCTGGCGCCGCCCTGAAGGAACAGCACCTTGTAGTTCGACGGAATACCCGCGATCGTGCGCACGCTCGCCTCAGCCTGAGCGAGGATGTCCTCGAACGACTTCGACCGGTGACTGATTTCGAGAACCGACATGCCGATCCCAGGAAGCGCCAGGAGGTCACGCTGAATCTCCTCCAGAACGGGAAGGGGCAGCACGGCCGGACCGGACGAGAAGTTGTAGATGCGGTGAACGGTTGTATGCGTGGTCATGCGCTTGGGCCTTTGTCCTTGATTCCTGGTCCTTCGTCCGTCAGATCATGTGAATCAGCAGTCCGTCCCGGAGCTTGGGCTCGAACCATGTGCTCTTCGGCGGCATGATCTTGCCGGCGTCGGAGACGGTCATGAGGTCGGCAATGCTCACGGGATACAACGAGAAGGCGACGGCGGCTCGACCCGAATCGACCGCGCGCTGAAGCTCACCCGTGCCGCGCGCGCCGCCCACGAAATCGATGCGCTTGTCGGTGCTGACATCGACGATCCCAAGCACCGGATCCAGCACGCCATTCTGCAAGACACTCACATCGAGCGCCGCGGTGACATCAGCCGCCGTGGGTACAACGCGGGGCCGGAGCGTTCGCCACTGCCCCCCGAGATACATGGCAATCTCTCCACGTCTGGCTGGCATCGCCGGGCCCGGCTCGATCGAGAACGCCGCGCCAACCTTGGCGAGAAACGCCTCCGGAGACAGGCCGGCGAGATCCCTCGCGACGCGGTTGTACGCGAGGACGTGCATCTGGTCGTGCGGGAATGCCACGGCGAGCACGCTGTTCACATCCGCTCCATCGCCGAGCGATGCGTCCCTCACGTGCGTGACAGCGATCTCGGCGCGCGCACGGGCCGCGCTCGCCGCCCGGTGATGACCATCCGCGATGTAAAGCGCCGGAATCTGCTGGAACGCTCGAATCAGTTCGTCCCGATCCGATCCAGCCACGCGCCACAGTGTGTGGCGCACGCGGTCGGCGGCTTCGAAATCGATGAGCGGATCGCGCTCCGTCGCGCGGGCGCTCACGGCATTGACCTCGGCCGACGACCGGTATGTCAGGAACACAGGCCCGGTCTGCGCGCCGAGCGCGATCATATGCCGCGTGCGATCGTCCTCTTTGTCGCGGCGCGTACGCTCGTGCTTCTTGATGACGTGGCGATCGTACTCCGCCAGCGCGAAACAGGCGGCCACGCCCGTCTGCTCGTGCCCTCCCATCCGCAGCCGGTAGAAGTACAGGCTCGGCTCCGCCTCGAGCTCAAAGGCGCGGACTTTCAACTTGGAGAAGTTCTCCGCGGCTCGCTGGTAGACCTCGTCGGAATGCGGATCGACCGTCGCCGGGAGCTCGATCTCAGCGCGCGACACACGCAGGAAGCTGAGGGGGTTTCCCTCGGCAAGCGCTCTTGCCTCCTCGGTGTTGACGACGTCGTAGGGGACGGCGGCAATCCTCGCCGCGTCGCCAGGCCGTGGGCGAAGCGCTCGGAAGGGAATCAGCGTGGCCATGAAGCCCTCAATTATGACACGACGGAATGAGGGTGTCTCCAGAGCCGCTCGCAATGATCGCGCGCGTGTGATGGCCGTCGTGGCTTCGCCGCTTACAGTCGCTGATACTGTGCGGCCCAGGCGCGGAGTCGCACCTGGCGCTCGCGCGCTTCCGGGACGTCGTCCAATCGATCGCACGGCCACGGCAAACGGAACGTCCAGTTCTCCGGTGTCACGGTTGCGGGCTCGTTGATGCGACTGTCCCATCCGAACACGTCCTGCAGGGGAATGAGCAGCAACTCGGACCCGGAGGCGAACAGCGCTTCGAGCAGCGCGTCCCTCACTATCGACGCATCAAGCCGGCCGAGAAGGCCGGCGCCTTGAGTGAGTCGCTGAATCGTGGGCAGTCGGCTCAACTGAGACCGTTCCTCGTCAGCGGCGTCGGCCCACCAGACCATGAGCGGCTCGGTGTCATGCGTTCCGGATGCCGCCACCGAGTTTGCCGGGTAATCAATGGGATCGAGAAAGGGCCGCCCTTTCTCGTGCCACCGACGCTCCCATCGCAGGATGCGGAATCCCGGAACGTCGAGCGCAGCCATCGAGGCGCGAACGAAGTCAGGCACGGTTCCGAGATCTTCCGCGATGATCTCGGCTCCGGTGTCTTTGAAGATGCCGAGCACCTTCTCACCGAGCGCCACCTGCTCGTCCGTCTGCGCGGGCGTGAAGTACGGTTCGCCGCCCGCACGCGGACGTCCGTACGTGCGGTAGAAACCCACCACATGATCGATTCGGTAGCCGTCGTAGAGATCCGCACTTCTGCGCGCTCTGTCCCGAAGCCACCGGAAGCCGTCGTGCGCCAGCACCTCCCAGTCATAAACCGGCATGCCCCAGTCCTGGCCGGTGGCGCTGAACGCATCCGGTGGCGCGCCAACAGAATCGTCCAAACGGAAACAGTGCTGGTAGGCCCAGACATCCGCGCTGTCTGCGTCCACCATGAACGGAAGATCGCCGAAGAGCTCGATGCCACGCGCGTGTGACGCCGTGCGGGCGGCTTGCCACTGCGTGTTCGCAATCCACTGCAGGTATTGATGAAACAGCACATCACGCTCGAACACGCGGCGTGCGTAATTCAGGGCTTCTGGTTCATGCCGTCGAAGCGGTTCGGGCCACTCTGCCCACGGGCGACCCGCCTCACGCGCGCGGATCGCGCGAAACAAGGCGTGGTCGTCAATCCACCATTGCTGCCCCGACACGAAGTTCCGTAGCGCATTGGCCCGATCCGTGTCACGACGCCATTCATGTGCGTAGAACCGATCGAAGGCGGCGGAAAGCGCCCCTTGCTTCAGACCGCGAATGGTGGCGTACTCAACACGGGATGCCTTCCGAACGTGTGCCAGACGCGCCCGGTCCACCGAACTCAAACACGCGTCCCCCCCGAGCGCCATCCACTCCTCCACCGCCGACATCCGAATGAGGATGGGGTCGATGGCCATGGCGCTGACGGCAGTGTAGGGCGATTGCTGCCCCGGCGCCATCTCGTTGAGCGGTAGAAGTTGCAGGACTCGCTGCCCCGCGCCCTCAAGCCAGGCCGTCAGCGGCGCCAGGTCGCCGATGTCGCCGATGCCCCAGCTGTTCGTCGACGATCCGGAGAAGAGCGGAATGAGCAACCCGGCGCGTCGGCGTGCAACATGCGCGCTCATGCCGGCCCCGTCGTGCAATTGAAGTGCCGAAGGGTGTGAAAAATTCCTTGGGAAAAAGACAGTTCCGGCGGGAGGAGACTGACAATCAGGTAGGACTCCCGCGCAAAATCAAAGAAGTAGCCTGGGTGGACCAGCACGCCATCGTTGATCAGCAGATCGAGGACGAGATCCTCTTCAGAACCGAGCGTTGGCACGTGCAGCACCGCGTACCAGCCACCCTCGGTGTCGAGCACCCCGCACGCCGGAGCCCGCCTTGCCTGTTGCAGAAGCTGAGCGTAGTTCGCCGCGACGCGCGCGCGAATTTGCTGGCGGACATCAGCACCCGCTCGCAGGAGTGCCGGGGCAGAGAGCTGCACCGGCGTGGACACCGTCAGATAGGCATCACTCGCCACCTCGAGGCGACCGATGGCGCCCTGAACCGCCGCCTCCCGGCCTCCAATTGCGATCCAGCCAAGCTTGACCTGCGGCAACCCGATGGCCTTCGAGAGTCCGCCGAGGCTGAACACCAGCGCATCGCGCGGGGCGATGACCGGCGCGGCCCGGTCTGTGCCAGGCTTCAACTCGTAGTCGGCGAAGACCTCGTCGACGATGATCGCGGCCTGGCGAGCAGCGCAGAGATCGGTGAGACGATCGAGCTCATGTGCCTTCATGAACGAACCGGTGGGATTGTTCGGATGAACAACAAGCACGGCCCTGGTGCGTTCGGAGAACGCACGCTCCACGCTGTCGAGATCGATTGACCAGGCACCTGAGTACTCGAGGTCGTACGACCTCGTGGCGACCGCGTCGAGGCGAGTCAGGTGCTCGAAGAGCGGATAGCTCGGGCGGGGAACCAGCACGTGATCGCCGGGGTCGCACAAGACCTTGAAAAGGAGCGAGTAGGCCTCGCTCGTGCCCGACGTGAGCACGACGCGCTCGGGACTCACATGAACGCCCCGCCGCTCGTAGTCGTCCGCAACAGCCTGCCGCGCAGCAAGCGCTCCAAGCGGTTGCGGCACGTAGACCAGGCCGCGCGGGTCGGCCATTGGGGCCAGCAGATCCGGCGGGTACACGAAGCCGGCGCGAGTCGGGTTCGACTCGGTGAGATCGATGATGGGCAGACCCGCGGCGCGCCGTTGCTCGAGGGCCTGCGTCAGTCGATTGGGTGCCAAATCTGAAGGTAGACGAGTCGAGAACACCGGTTTCTGGTCCCTGGTCCTTGGTTCCTAGTCCTTCGTCCGTCCATGGTCCTTGGTCCGTTGTTGGTCCTTGGTCCTTCGCCCACTGCCGGCGCGAAGCTGTCGTTGCCGAGAACCATGGACGAGGGGTGCCACGATCCATGGACGGACCAGAGAGCATGGCCTAAGGACCAGAAAGGATCTCCACCCGCTCGATGACGTCGCCTTCCAGAATCTGATCGAGCACATCGCCGCCGTTCAAGACCTGGCCGAAGACCGGGTACACATGATCGAAAGCGGGATTGTCGACAAGATTGATGAACACCTGGGCGTCGCCCGTCTCTTGTCCGCCCGGCGAGAGCCCCACGGCTCCGCGCACGTGCGGCCATGAACTGATTTCGCTTCGGATGTTGTCCATCGCCGGGGCGCCGCGCGGGAGGAGGCCCACGAGCGTCGGCAGCACGCTACCGAACGCCCTCCCGTTGAAGTACCCCGCGTCAGCCAGCCGTACAAACCGCAGCGCGCTTGCGGGTGCCTCGGTCGTGAAGAGTGCCAGTTCGAGACTGCCGACTCCACGAATCGTGACGCGCGCGCGCGGCGCACCGAGCCGCTCCAACGCGTCGGCATCGATGTCGGTCGGCCGGGCTTGTTGGCGAGCGTTTGCACGCCCGATCTGACGCCGTCGGGCCTACGGCGGTCCGCAGACGCTTAGCGAAGGCGGAAGCTCGGGTCGACGCTCGGTGGAACCAAGGCTGCCCAGCGCGTCGCCGGCAATCTGGGCTACGTGATCGTCCCGATCGGCAGCCAGCCTCTCCAGGGTTGCGCGATCGTTGAGCTCGATGGCCGCGCGGGCAGCGTAGGCTCTATGCAACGGGACCGACGAGGCGGCGAACTGGCCGAGCGCCGCGGACGCCACACTCGGCGCCGCCTTCGACAACGTCACCAGCGCCTGAGCGGCGCGTTGCCACCCGCGCGGCGCTGCGGTTTCCGACAGATCGTTCACCATGTGCTCGAGCAACACGACGATGTCAGCGTACGCGCCGCAGTCGCCGAGCAGCTCGAGCGCAGTCAGGACGACGCGCAGGTTCGGATCATGTAACCCATCAACGAGATGCTGGCAGGTGGATGCCTCGCCCTTCGCGCGAGCGCTCTCGCCTCGAAGCGCGCCTATACGCACCAAGGGATGGCCGTCGGCCTGGCCCCCGCGCAGAAGGGTGGCGGCGACCGCCGCCCATGAAACCGGGGCGAGGCCCGCGGCGCGCATAGCCAGAAGGCGGACCTGAGGATCGGCATCGATCGCGCCTCGCTCAACCACGGGCTGATCGGCCTTGCCGATGCTGATGAGCGTCTCGAGCGCCAAGCGACGAACTCTGGCGTCGCGCGACGCTCCCAACGAGACGACCGGCGACGGCGTGTGGGGTGAGTCACCGCCACGGTCGGGTTCAATGCCAACCCACCCTCGCAGCAGTGCGACGGTCTCTGCGCCAGGAGACCAGCGCTGCACATTGAGGCGGATGAGCAACTCGAAGGCCTTTGCGACGCCGAGGCGTTCGACGACGAAGTCGCTGCGCGCGACGCCGAGCAGTGCGGCTTCCACACGCGTCATCGTGACGGCCTCGCTGTACGGCAGCCGTGCAAGCCCTTCGCAGATCGCTGCTCGTACGCCTGGTTCGTCTTCGACCACCAGCCGCGCGAGAAGCGTCGACTGCGCCGCGGCGACGCTCGCCGCCAAGGCGGCAGTCCCGCCCGAGGCAGCGCTCTGGCCCGCACCAGCTATTGGTCGCACGAAGGCGGAAGCGATGGCATCCGCCGCTTCCGCCCGCACCTCCGGCAGGGACATTTTCAGGGCGACGGCGATGTCAGGGACGAGCGCGGGGCGACCCAACCGGCCCAGCGCGCGAATGGCGGCACGCGCGGTCTCCCCGTCTGCGTTTCGAACGCCCGCACGCAAGATCGCCAGATCGCGTGCGTCACTTGCCCCTCGCTCCTCGGCCAGCAGAACCGCGATCCTGGCGCTCGGAATAGTCCGCGCACGCGGGATGGCCACCGTCAGTATCAGACCGACCGCGGCACACCATCCTCTTGCAGCCATGCGCTACCTTCTCAAATCGCGCCTGACCGTTGCGTCCTTGGGCTCCCTCACTCGCTCCTCCATATGCGCCCCTGAGGCGTCGGGGCAACGCGCGCACACTCGATCAACCCGCCTATCGTATCGACCGCGCATGCATGATCCTTCACTCTAAGCTTCACCCTAAGCGCCCGAGCTAAAGCTCGGGCCTACGAGATTCGGCCGACTCGGAGGTCCGACCTTCAGGTCGGGCGTTACTGTCCTTCAGGTCGCGCGATTCGTAGCCCGACCTTCAGGTCGGGCGTTAGAACTCCAGGTCCACTCGCTCTTCATGACGGGCGATATGCGCCGACCAGCGCAGTTCGGTTTCAATGCGCCCGTGGAGCGCATCGAGCGCCGGCGGCTCGCCATGGACGAGGAATGTCTTGGATGGCGCGCTCCTGAATCCCGAGAGCCAGCGCAGAATCTCCCCGCCGTCGGCATGCGCGGACATCGAGTTGAGTCGCTCGATCCGCGCCGCCACGGGAACTTGACGGCCTTTCATTCTCACCTCTGTCGCGCCCTCGATGAGCGCACGCCCGCGCGTCCCAGCCGCCTGAAAGCCGACAAACAGTACGGTCGTTTTCGGATCCGGAAGCCCTGCAGCGAGGTGATACAGCACACGCCCGCCGGTGGCCATGCCGCTCGACGCGATCACCACAGCCGGCTTGCGCGACGCCACCAGGTCCTTCGATTGCTGGGGTGAAGCAACCAGCGTCAACCGCTCGGTGGCGAATACACGCACACCCCGCGCGGCATCGGCGTGGATGTCGGGATCGAGCTCCTCCGTGCGGCTCGTGTAGAACTGCAGCGCCTTCTCCGCCATCGGGCTGTCCACGTAAACGGGGAGAACCGGTATCCGCTTCGCTTCTTCAAGCTGCCTAAGCCAATACAACACCTCTTCGACTCGGCCAACGGCAAACGCTGGAATGAGGAGCTTTCCGCCGCGCGATGCCGCATCGTTGACGATCGCCGCCAGCCTCGCGCCGCCATCGTCCGGCTCGTGCCGCTTGTCGCCGTACGTCGATTCGACGAGCAGCACATCGGCGCCCTCGACCGGCGTCGGATCCGGAAGCACCGGCCGACTGTAGCGCCCGAGGTCGCCGCCAAAAAGGATCGTCCTGCCAGCGGTCCGGACGCGCGCGTAGGCCGAGCCCAGCAAATGGCCGGCGTTGAGAAACTCGACGTCGAGACCCGGCACGACCGGCACGGGCCGGTGAAATCCCACGGGCTGCAGCTGCGTGAGCGTCCTCTCGGCATCCACCAGGGTGTAGAGCGGCAGGGCCGGCGCGTGCTTCGAGTAGCCGTGCCGGTTGGCGTCGCGCGCGTCCTCCTCCTGTATGCGCGCCGCATCTCTGAGAATCAGCGAACAGAGGTCCTGTGTGCCGGGGGTGCAGAAGATGCGGCCTCCGAATCCCTGCGCAACGAGGCGCGGCAGAAGACCGCAATGATCCAGGTGTGCGTGCGTGAGGATCACCGCATCGATGGAATGGGGATCGATCGGGAAGGGCTGCCAGTTTCGAAGCCGCAGTTCCTTCAGGCCTTGAAACAGCCCGCAGTCGATGAGCACTCGGTGATCGCCGATGTCGAGCAGATGCTTGGACCCGGTGACCGTGCCGGCGGCTCCGAGAAACGTCAGTGTCGCCATTGACTGACTATAATCCGTCTCGTGTCAGACCTGTTGACAGCGATCAAGGGTGATGCGTCGGTGTTCGCGGCAGAACTCCGTCCGCCTCGAGCGGAGCTGGCGACCGGTGATGGCATGGACGCCTGGATCGACACGTACCACGTCGTTCGCCGCTTGACGCGGCAGGGCACGTTCGTCTTCCTCACCGACAGCGCCGTTGGCGCAGAGGAGGAAGACAACCTGCGGCATCTCGTCACCAATCTCGGTGGGGATGTCCCGCGGGAGCGGATTGTCCCGTTCCTGACCTCGAAGCATCCGCTCGACTACTGTCTGTCGTACGCAGAGCGCGCGCAACAGAGCGGCTTTCCCGCACTTGTGGTTCTCGGCGGAGACAGGTCGGTCGGCGCGCCCCGATCGGTTGAGCACGCGTGGCAGTTGCGTCAGCTGCTGCGAGCCAGGAATCACACCCTCACGCTCGGCGGCTGGGCCAATCCGTACGCCGATCCGGCACGGCAAGTGGACTACTTGTCAGCGCCGAATGTCTGCGCCGAGTTCTATCTCACACAAATCGTCAGTCATCACAACCTCGCGCCCGTGGCGCAGTTCATCGACATCGCCAGGCGCCGTGACCTGCCGCTGCCCGGAGTATTCGGAGTGTTTTTCTATCGCAGCGCAAGTCGGAAAACGCTGGAGGCGCTCAAGAGCTTCTTGCCCGTCCCCGTGGAAGGACTGACGCAAGAGTTCGAGGCGGGCGCCACGGCCGAAGAGGTCTGCGCACGGACCGTCCGCGCCCTGCTCGACTCAGGTGCGCGCCACTTCTACATCAGCAACCTGCCCATCAGCCGCGCTCCCGCGACCCTGGCGGCCATCCTGGAAAGAGCGGGCGTCAAGACCAGCAGTCTCTAACGCGTCCTGCGAGACCTCGTTGAATCGGCTGCGAAACTTGTGGTGCGTCCTGCCGTCGAGCGAGTCGGCACATGCCCGTCACGGGCGGCCATCTATCTCACGTGCCGTCCGCCGTCGACCCTGATCGTTTCGCCGGTGATGAAGTCGCTATCGAGCAGACCCAGGACAGCCTTGGCGATCTCGATTTCGCCGCCCCACCGGCCAAGCGGCGTGGACCGCTCGACGGCCAGAGACTCCTCCTCGCTCGTCGCGGGCGGCGCCAGAATCGGACCTGGGGCAATGGCGTTGACGAGGATATTGTCGGGGGCGAGCTCCAGGGCGAGCGCCTCGGTCAGTGCGATGACGCCGGCCTTGGCAACGTAGTAGGGCAGGAAGCCGCGGTACCGAGGCCGCCCGCTCCTCGCGACCCAGTCACTGAAATTGACGATTCGCCCGCCGTGCTGTGCGCGCATGTGCGGCGCTGCCGCCTGCGCGCACAGAAACGCAGCCCGCAGATCCACGTCGACCGCGGTGTTCCAGTCGACCACTTGGAGATCGTCGAACGGCCGTTCCTTGTAGACCGACGCCATGTTGATGAGGATGTCGAGCCGGCCCAGTGCTTCAGCAGCCGAGGCGACCAGCGTCCGGCAGGCCTCAGGATCCGAGAGGTCGGCCTTCAGAACAGCCGCCCGTCGTCCATGGCGCCATGACGCGCATCGCAGCGGCCTCTGCCTCGTCTCGCGAACGAGCGAAGGCCAGCGCCACGTCCACGCCTCGTTTGGCCAGCTCCTCTGCGACAACCAGGCCGATCCGCCTGGCACCGGTGATCAGGGCAACTTTGTCGGTGAGATTCACAGGAACCGATCAAGCCACGAAAACACGAAAACACCAAAGGCAAAAACAACAAAAAAGCCGGTGGGATGACTCCCACCGGCCTCCCGCCAGAGTGGCGAAAACGGGTTGGCGGCTAGCGACTGAACGTTCCGAAGAACGCCGAGCGCTTGTTCGGTGCGCTCCACCTTACGCCGAGGTTCGACCCGCTGAACGAGTGCTGTTCGGCGAGGCCAAGCGTTGCGTCGTTCACCGATGAAAGCGGCTTGAACCACATCTGCCCACCGCAGGTCGGGTCGTGCGACACCTGCTTGCTGACGCCCAGCGAGACCTGACCAGCCGTCACCTGAACCTGAGTGGCGTTGTCCGCGAACTGGATCGGCGTCTGCGTCACGTTCACGATGGTCCCCATGACACCGTTCGAAAGTTCGTTGGCCATCGCCACGAGCGCCATCTTCTGAACCGGGTTCGCGCGTTGATCGACGAACACCGTGGAACGCACGGCGGCGCGCTCGCCACCCATTTCAACCATGCCGAGATTCGCATTGCCTGAGAGGGCGGCGACGATCGACAAGCCATCAAGCGATACGCCGCTGAAGCTGCCGCGGTCGACCTTCCACGCCAGGACCGCTTCTTTGCCTTCGGTCCCTGCCTCGCTGTTCATGACGCAGCCACCGGCGAATACTTCGGCCGTTCGTGCTTCGACATACGACCCGCTGATGGTGCCGCCACCACCCGCGAGGAGCGGCGAACCGCCAAGCCCGACCAATGCTGCCAGGGCGATCATTCGCTTCATGTTCTGCAACCTCTTGTAGCCTTTTTCAATCTCTAGTCCAAGCGAGGCTATGAGCCGGATAGATTCCTATGCTTAGATTCGTATTATAGCGAAAACGCGCCGATGGTCGCCGCCGGAATTCGCCACCGCACGTGAAGGACTACCGCATGCCTGAAAATATTGGCTTTATTGGACTTGGTGTAATGGGACGCCCCATGGCTAAACATCTCTTGGCCAAGGGGCACCGGCTCGTTGTTCACAGCCGGAGCCGGGGACCGGTTGACGAACTGGTCGCGGCCGGGGCCGTCGCGGCCAGCAACGCGGCCGACCTCGCCCGGCAATCGCAGGTCGTCATCACGATGCTGCCGGACACGCCGGACGTTGAGCTCGTGCTGACCGGACCGGACGGTGTTCTTGTCGGACTCCGCCCCGGTTCGACGATCATCGACATGAGCAGCATCTCCCCTGTCGCAACAAGCCGTCTCGCGGCGATTGTTGCCGGACAGGGAAGCACCATGCTCGATGCGCCAGTGAGTGGCGGTGAGATTGGCGCGATTGACGGCACCCTTTCCATCATGGTCGGCGGCAATCGAGCGGCATTCGACCGCGTTCGGCCCATTCTTGAATGCATGGGGAATCCTGAACGCATTGTGCACATCGGCGCCGCACCTGGCTCCGGACAAGTCTGCAAGGTCTGCAATCAGATTGCGATAGGTGGAGCCCTGGTCGGAATCAGCGAAGCGTTCGCGCTCGCTGGCAAGGCCGGGGTCGATGTGGCGGCGGTGCGCCAGGCGTTGCTCGGTGGCTTCGCCGCAAGCCGCGTGCTCGAGGTCCATGGCGCGCGCATGCTCAAGAGCGACTACAAGCCAGGGTTCCGGGCCAGGCTCTATCAGAAGGATCTGCGGATTGCGAACGAGACGGCGGCGGCGTATGGCGTGGACATCCACGCAACGGCAGTCGTCACCAGCCTGGTGGATGCGCTCGTGGCCCGAGGCGGAGGCGATCTGGATTATTCGGCGATGGCAACCGTGCTATTCAAGCTGGCGGGACTGGAGTAGGCCCGACCTTTAGGTCGGGCGGGCGATCGTCATTGCGACCTCTCACTCACGCCCGACCTGAAGGTCGGGCCTACGGTGAGCAGCACTGAAGGTCGGGCCTACAGTGAGCAGCAGGTGCGCTCGCCCTGGCAGACGTCCGGGCGAACAGGCTGACCATCGGGCCCGAAACTGGTCTGCGTCTGAGCGCACCAGTACGACCCTGAGTTGAACAGTTCGTTGTACACCTCAGGGTCTGGATTCGGCTCGCCCCAGACGTACATCCCTTTGTGCCGAATCCTCAGGCAGTGCACCCCAAAGGTGATTCTCGTCGAGTGCAGGTCCTCTTCCATCGTGATCTCCCAGGCAGCTAGACTGTTCTCAGTCCGGCTGCACGCATGACCGCGCGCTTCACGGCCGTCTTCGTGATCTGCACCTTGTATCCGTTGCGGCTGAGGGGTGCCGCACCACGGACAGCCGCTTCTCCGGCGGCCACCGCCGTCGCTTCGCTGAGCGTCTTGCCGACGAGCGCGCGCTCGGCCTCCTGCGACCGCCACGGAACCGGCGCCACCGCGCCCAGCACGACACTCGCGCTGGAAATTGTCTCACCCGTCATCGTCAGAATGACCGTTGCGAAGGCGAGCGGCCAGTCGTGCGATTCCTTGAAGCGTACTTCGTAGTGCCCGTGGCGCGCGGTTCCCGGCGCCGGCAGAATCACGTGCGTCAGCAGTTCATCGTCGGCCAGTACGTTTTCCTTCCGAACGTTCTGCAGCGTCGGCAGCGTGAAGTAGTCGGCCGCCGCGACTTCGCGCTCGCCCGCCGCACTCACCAGGCGGAACTTCGCGCCGTAGGCGACGAAGGGCACCGCGAGGCTCGACGGGTGGACGATGTGGCTCGGACCGTCGTTGCCGAAGATCGCGTGGTACTGGTTCTCTCCTGCCGGCGCGAAGCAGCGGTTGCCGCCTTTCTTGTAGCAGACGAACTCCTCGTTTCGGAAGTACCAGCAGCGCGGCCGCTGATTGATGTTGCCGCCGACCGTTCCCTGATTGCGAATCTGCGGCGTGCCGACTTCGATGGCCGCCGCAGCGACGCTCGGGTAGAGACGGTTGACCTGAGCGTTCTCGGCCAGGTCGACGATCTTCACCGCGGCGCCGATTCTCAGGCCACCGGCCACTTGTGCGATCGTTGCGTCGAGCGCGTTCTTGATGTTGACGATCCGATCCGGTGCCGTGATGTAGTCCTTCATCCGCGCGAGGAGGTCCTGGCCGCCGGCGAGCGGCAGGGCGACGCCGCCGTCTCTCAGAGCCGCCGCCGCCTCCTTCTCGTTCGCGGGATTCACGTAGGCGAAAGCCTTCACAGCGTCCCTCCTGCCTTCTGTTGCTCGATCGCCGCAAGGACCTTGTGCGGATGGAGCGGCAGGCTGCGAATCGTCGCGCCGGTGGCGTTGCGGACGGCGTTCGCGATGGCCGCCGCGATCGACACGGTCGGCGGCTCGCCGATGCCGATCACGCCGCGTTCCGGCATGTCCTTCAGGACGATGTCGATCTTCGGGATATCCGACATGCCCGCGAGCAGGTACATCTCCATGTTCGGATTCACCATCTGGCCGGTGACTCGATCGAGGATGCGATCTTCGTACAGGGCGAAGTTGAGCGACCCGACGATGCCGCCGTACACCTGACTTTCGGCGGTGAGCCGGTCCACGACCAGGCCGCAGTCCTGAATCGCAAGGACCCGTTTCACCTTGACGATGCCGGTTTCGATGTCCACGGTCACTTCGGTGAACTGCGCGCCGCTCGTGCCGGTGCCCGAGAGGCCCATCTTCCCACTGATGGTCGACCGAAATCGTGTCGGCCATCGAGCGTCTTGCAGGCGTCCTTCCACGTCAGGCCCTTCGTGGGCGTGTCCTTGACGAAGATTCGGCCGCCGCCGGCGACGAGCGCCGACGGCTCGAACGCCAAGTGTCGGTGCCACCTTCTCGAACAGCGCTTCGAGCGCCTTGGCCGCCGTCAGACGAATCGCCGGCATGCACGGATGCCGCCGTCGTGCTGCCGCCCAGATGCGCCGCTTCGCGGATAGTTCGTGTCGCCAATCTCCGCACGAATGGCGCTGATCGGCAGACCGAGCGTTTCGGCCGTGACAATGGCCACGATGGTGCGCGTGCCTGTGCCGATGTCCTGGGTGCCGCACTTCATGACGACCGTGCCGTCGGCCATGATGTCGCAGTGCGCCTGCGTACCGCTGCCGCCGCCGCCCCACGTGATGCACCGAACAGCCAAAGCCGGTCTTGATCGGCCCAGGCGTCGGATCGCCGGTCGGGTGGCGCTTGTCCCACCCGAACAGCTTGGCTCCCTCGGGCAGGTATGCCCGGCACATCGCGTTCGGCGCCAGCGGCGGGCAAGTTCTTGATGCGGAACTCGACCGGATCCATCCTCACGCGATCGGCGAGCTCGTCCATCAGGACTTCGGTGAGGAAGCAGCCCTGCGGATGGCCCGGCGCGCGCATCGGGCGCTGTGTGCCCGCGTTGATGTAGACGTCCTTCCGGATGACCTTCCGGTTCGGGAAGGTGTAGATGTAAGGAATCGGCAGCTGGCCAATGCCCTGACCCGCGCCGCCCGTGCCCCAGCTGTCGGCCTCGAACGCCGTCAGCATGCCGTCTGCCGCGACACCGGCCTTGATCTTCGCCCTCGCTGACGGACGATTGCCGGTGTCGAGATGCTCTTCCTTCCGATCGAGCAGCAGCTTGACGGGTACCTTGGCCATCTGCGCGAGCTTCGCGCAGACGATGGCTTCAGCTCCGGCCTGCAGTTTGCTGCCGAACCCGCCGCCCATGTACTGGCAGATGCACGCGGACGTTTGCCGCGGGAATGCCCAGACCCATCGCGAGGGCTTGCTGACGCACGAAGATCGCCCTGCGTGGAGACCCAGACGGTCAGCTTGTCGCCTTCCCACTCGGCCAGGTTGCAGTGCGTCTCGAGGCACACGTGGGTGATGACGTGCGTGGAGTACGTGGCTTCGACGATGTGGGCGGACTGCTTGAAGCCGGCTTCAAGATCGCCACGTCCGTTGTGGTACCCGGCCTCGTATTGCCGCCCATGAACACGACTGGTGCGTCGGGATCCATCGCCTGCTCTTCGTTGGCCAGGTGCGGCAACGGCTCGTACTGCACCTTGACGAGGCGCGCGGCGTCCCTCGACTCGCTCTTCCGTGTCGGCGGCGACCGCGGCCACCGTGTCGCCCTGGTACATGACCTGGGCGCCCGGTTCTTTCAGCCTGTAGGCCACCTTGACGCCCGGCGCCTTCAGCGCCTCGGACAAATCGATCGACACAATGCGCGCGTGCGGAAACGGCGAACGGACGATCCTGCCGTAGATCATCCCGGGCCGATTGATGTCGTAGGTGTACTTCGCGCGGCCGGTGACCTTGTCGGGCCCGTCGAGGCGCTTGACACGGGTGCCGAGCAGGGTCGGCTTCGCCGGCCACGGGTGCCTGAGCGCGAGCGGTGTCGGAGCCGCGGGCGGGGGCGGCGCCGCCACGCCCCTGCGCTGGCGCTGCGGAGGCTGGAGGAGTGCCTGCCGGCGCGCCGGCAGCCGGTGGCTGTTGTTCAGACTTAGGCACGAGCCACCCCCTTCGCTTTCGTCGCTGCTTCCAGGATGCGGACGAACGTTCCGCAGCGGCAGATGTTGCCGTCGAGGCCCTTCCGGACTTGCGCCTCGGTTGGATTCCGATTCTTCTCGAGGAGGGCAACCGTCGCCATGACGAAGCCCGGCGTGCAGAACCCGCACATCAGCGCGTCCTGATCGCAGAACGCCTGCTGCACCGGGTGCAACGTCCCGTTCGCGCTCGCGAGGCCATCGACGGTGCGGATCTGCTTGCCCTGCACCTCGATCGCCAGCGTCGAGCAGGAGTAGACGGTACGTCCGTCGACGATCATCGTGCACGCACCGCACGTGCCGCGATCGCAGACGCGCTTGTTGCCGGTAAGGTCTGCCCGCATGCGCATCGCGTCGAGCAAGGTGACGCGCGGCTCGATCCGAAGGTCGACGCGGCGACCATTCACGGTGAGCTGGACGGGCACCTCGCCGGGGCCGAGCACTCGTACGCCAGCGCCGGTTTGGGCGTCGAGCTGAGCAACGCCGCCGACGACGCCCGCCGCAACGCCTGTGACACCGGCCGATTTGAAGAAGTCGCGTCGACTGACGCCCAGAGATTCGGGCTTGTCTGGTTTGTTGTCTTTCTGAGCCATGAATCCGGCCCCCTCTTGGGCAAAATGAGAGAAATATTAGACGGTCAGAATAGTCGAAGCCGACTGCAACTCACAACACTACCCCTGCGATCTCTCCCGCGGCTACTCACGCTGCGGGGAGAGCAACGGTTGAGACGCCACCCACATGATTTGATGTTCATTCGCCCGGGAGGCCGCACATTCTTCACTTAGACGCGGGTGCAGTTCCATCGGTGGCGAGAATCTCGAGTAGCTCCTTCAGGGCCGCGATCTCATGCTCCGCCGCGTAGATAATCGCCCGCCGCTCCTGAAACGTCGGGGTACACCACTCTTCATCGAGCAGGCGTATCTGCCCGTCATGATCGACCTCGACAACCGTGGCATCCATCGGCTCGACATACAGCTTCATAGGAGCACGCGACAGGTGAATGTGGTCATTTGGTCATTTGGTTATCTGGTCATTGATTGAGGGGAAGTGCTTGGATTTGTGGGGGATTCTTGACTTTTGTGCGGGATTCTTGAATGACGAGACAACTAGATGACCAAATGACCAAATTCAGCATTCCTACACCCCCGCCGCCGCCGCAGCTCTCTGCGCGTCGTCGACGCCGAGCACCACGAGTGTCCCACCGCCCTCGAGGGCGCCGCTGTACGCGTACTCCACGTTGACGCCGGCGTCGGCAACCAGCCTGGCGACCGGTGCCAATCCCCCAGGGGCGTGGGCAACCGACAGCACGAGCACGTTCCGCTCGGACACCTGATGGTGCCGTGCTCGAAGCACGCCCGCACCCAGGACGTGGTTGTCGACGATGAGACGAAGCGCCCCGCCGCTGTCGAGCGACAGCGCGTTGATGTTGACGCGCTCGTCGGCGAGCAGACGGCACACGCCGGCAAGCGCTCCGGGGCTATTCGGGAGACGAAGGCTGAGTTCAGTGCGGGTTGGCATCGCGAGAGGGTAGCAGAGGAAGGGGTTGCGGGCTCAACGGCGCGGCCGCGCGAGTCGTGACGGAGCTGAGCTATCAGCTCCCGGCGTTCAGCTTTCAGCACGCGGGCAGGCTGAAAACTGGACAGGCCGGGAGCTGCGCCAGGATACGTGCGCTTCGGGACTAGGCGAGAACTCTAATCACGACGCGGCGGTTCTGCGCGCGTCCGTCGCGAGTATTGTTCGGCGCCACCGGCTTCTCCTTGCCGTAGCTGATGACGTTCATCTTGTGCAACGGAATCTGGTGGTGCTCGTACAGATACCGCTTCACCGACTCCGCCCGTTCCATCCCGACCTTCTCGTTGACCTCGGCTGCGCCGACATTGTCGGTATGTCCTTCGATTTCGAAGTACGCGCCCTTCGGGTCGGCCTTCAGTTGGCCGATCAGGTCATCCAGCCGGGCCTTCGCCTCGTCCGGCAAGTCGGTCTTGTTGAACTTGAAGTTGCCCTGGTCTTCACTCAGCACCACTTCGAATACCAGTCGCTTGGTGGCGCGATCGACCGCCTCGGCCTTGGTGTTCGCGGTATCCGCTTTGGTGCCGGCGTTGGTTGCGAGATTGGCGGCAGCGCTGGCCGCACTGTTGGCCTGAGTAGCAGCCTGGTTGGCCTGCGAGGCAGCCTGGTTGGCCTGGTTTGCTGACTGTGCAGCAGCCTGCGCCTTCTGGTCGACTTCGGAAATGCGTCCTTCGTTCTGACGTGTCCGCTCCTGCGTCTCCTCGACGGAGCGACCGAGCGAGTCGACTTTGGCGTTTACTTCGCCAACACTCGTCCGGACGAATTTCTTGGATGCGCAGGCAGTCGTACCTCCTGCAACGAGCGCCGCAATGGGAACGAGCATGATGAGTCTACGGAACATGATGCGATCCTCCTCTTACTTCTTACGATATCGGGCGAGATTGCCCCGCGTTGTACCCACTCCGAGCGCGAACGACGAGATCCTTGTTACGCATGCGAACCGCCAGCGGATGCCAGCCCGGCTTGTTGCCAGCCTCGAACGCGATGACATACTGATGCCGGAGCTCCTCGAGAATCTGCCGGGCAGCTACGCTCCGGTCGACCGCTGTGCTGACGTTGAAACTGCGCCCTCCGGTCCACGAGGCAAGATTGACCAGCGCGTCATCAATCACCACGCGCTCCGCCGTGGTCGCCGCTATGGGCGAAGAGGGGTTGTCGATGAGCGGCACGATCCCGACAATGTAGACAGGAACGTCGATGGCACTGGCCGTGGCCGACGCCTCGGCCGGCGTCAATCGGCTCCAATTGTCGCTGCCGTCTGTGAAGACGATCACCGCACGGCGCAATCCGTCGCGGTTCGTCAGCCGTTCTGCCGTGGCCGCGATCGCGTCGTGCAGCGACGTCGCGCCGAATGGCCTTATCGACGCAAGCCTCTCCGGCAATGCTTGAGTGCCGGCCGCGAACGGTGCGACTTCGTCAAGCCGCGTATCAAACGTGAAGACTGCGGCCTCGTCCTGCACACGATCGAGATTGGCCAGCACGTGCGTCGCGGCCTCGCGCGCATTCGTCAGCCGGCTTTCCATGCTGCCACTGACATCGATGAGCAGTGCCACACTGACACCGGGACGATCGTGCTGAAAATCCGTGATGCGCTGCGCTTCGCCTCCATCGAGAATCTCGAAGTCGCGCGCAGAGAGATTCGACACGAAGCGGCCCTTGCGATCCCGCACGACGGCGCTGATCCGGACAAGTTCGACGCGTGACTTGAATGACGGAACAGCTGACGTCCCCGATGACTGCTGCCTGGCATCCACGGTCGAACCAACCACGAGGAGGGAACTCGCCATCGCGAAATTGATGAACTTGAGCCGAGCCATCGCTCTCCCCTTTCCAAATGCATTGCCAGTTTCGTTATACCAATGGATTGAACAACTTACGGGGAACAGTCTCATTTGGGTGAGCTCCTTGCGTTCTCAGATCGAGCAAAATTTACTCGGTTTGGCAGATCTGATGTATATGCGACAGCGTAAGAGTTACCCGACCTTCACTCCGGCGCCCGCGGTCTGCTTATCGGATGGAACGCGGTAAGATTCTTCGGTGACGCCCACCCACACCTCCATTCCCGTCGCTCAGCGCATCCGTCATTTCTCCTACGCCATCCGTAACATCGTTGCCGAGGCCACGCGCGTAGAGGCGTCGGGCCGGAAGGTGCGTTATCTCAACGTCGGGAATCCTCCTGCATTCGGATTTGGTCCGCCGCCACATTTAATCGATGTCGTCGAACGGGCCATGCGCGAGGGGCATAACGGCTACGGGCCGTCGGCCGGCGTGGCATCGGCACGCGAGGCCGTGGCCGACGAGTACTCGGGCCGCGGATGGAAGATCTCGGCCGACCGCGTGTTCATCACGGCAGGCACATCGGAAGGTATTGAGCTGGCGCTGAGCGCAATGGTGGACCCCGGCGACGAAGTACTCGTCCCGATGCCAACGTATCCACTCTATACGGCCGTCCTCGCGAAGATCGGTGGCCAGGCCGTGTTCTACAGGACCGATCCCTCAAGCGGATGGATGCCGGAGGTTGGTGTTCTCGATCGCCTCGTCACGCCGAGAACGCGGGCCCTTGTCGTCATCGATCCCAACAACCCGACAGGGGCCACCTATCCCATCGATGTCCGACGAGGGCTGCTGGATTTTGCAGCGCGGCACGGGCTTCCGATCCTTGCCGATGAGGTGTATGGCGATCTTGGCTTCGATGGACCCGTAGCTCCCATGGGAAGCCTGGACCCGGACGCGACGGTAATTTCCTTCTCGAGCCTGTCGAAAGGCTATCTGGCGCCCGGCTGGCGCACAGGCTGGCTCGCGATCGGTCGTTCGCCCCGTCTCGATGAAGTCGTCGCGGCCGTCGCCAAACTGGCCGACGGCCGCCTCTGCAGCACGGTGCCAATGGAGTACGCCGTCAGCGCCGCCCTTCGCGGCGATCGCTCTCATCAAGTTTCCTTTCGCGCGGCGCTCAGAGAGCGTGCGGACGTGACAACGACATCCCTGAACGCCATTCCTGGCGTATCGTGCGTCGCTCCGACGGCGGCCTTCTACGCCATGCCGAAGATCGACCTGCCACCAGGCCGTACTGACGAGGACTACGTCCTCGCATTGCTTCGAGCCACCGGAGTGCTGTGCGTCTACGGCTCCGGGTTCGGAATGCCCGCAAGCGAGGGGTTCTTGCGCATCGTCTTTCTGGCTGCGCCCGCGGAACTGCATGAAGTCTTCGCGTTGATGAAAGAGTTCACTAAACACTATCTGCGCTAGCTTCCTGCCGCTGGGAGTACTTTAGTCGCCCTCAGAGAGACCTTAGGACAGTGCTCCTCAGGCGCAATTCTGGTCCGCATCTTGATGAAGATACTAAGAATGCGGACCCTGGATGGAACGGATCTATAAGCCGTGGGATACGCCGAATAGCCTCTTCGGCAATTTGGTGGTGATCGCGTTTCTGCTCGTCCAGGCTCTGGATGGCGGGCTCACCTATCTCGGAGCCAGCACGTGGGGGCCGGGGATCGAAGGAAATCCACTGCTGAGTTCCGCGATGGCGTACGCCGGGATTGGAGCCAGCCTCACCGTGGCGAAACTTGTGGCCATCGGCTTCGGCATCACCCTCCATCTCTGTCGTGTGCACACGCTGGTCGCACTGCTCACTCTGTTTTACGTCGCGGCCGCGATCATTCCCTGGACGGCTCTCTTTCTCACGAGCTAGCATGAGCGTTCGCGTGCGCGACGCCATGCGGAAAATCGATCCGCTCGCCTTCCTGTCTCTCGATCTTCAGGCCATGCAGCAGGCGGGACTCTACCGTCACCTGCGCGTGCTCGACGGCGAGCAGCGGCCATCGGCCGTCGTGGATCATCATCAGGTCGTCAACCTCTCGTCGAACAACTATCTCGGTCTGACCACCCATCCCAAGCTGCGCGAACGAGCCATCGAAGCGATTCGACGTCTCGGAGTCGGTTCCGGATCGGTTCGTACGATCGCCGGCACCATGGCCATCCACATGGAGCTCGAACAGCGGCTGGCGGAGTTCAAGCAGACTGAGGCAGTGGTTGTGTTCCAGAGCGGCTTCGCGGCCAATGCCGGCACGGTCGCGGCCATCTTGAGCCCGGAAGACGTCGTCGTCTCCGACGAGCTGAATCACGCCAGCATCATCGACGGCTGTCGCCTGAGCCGCGCCACCATCAAGGTCTTTCCGCACAGAGACATTGACCGAGCGCGCCGGATTCTCGAGACTCTCCCGGCACCTGGGCGGAAGCTGCTGATTACGGACGGCGTGTTCAGCATGGACGGCGACCTCGGTCCGCTGCCGGAACTGTGCGCGCTCGCCGAGGAGTTCGGGTGCATCATGATGGTGGACGATGCGCACGGGAGCGGCGTGTTTGGCCGCCAGGGCCGCGGCACGGTCGATCATTTCGACATGCACGGCCGCGTGAACGTGCAGGTGGGGACGCTGTCAAAGGCCATCGGGGTGCTCGGCGGCTACGTCGCGGGAAGCCGCGCGCTGGTGGAGTTCCTTCACCACCGCGCGCGACCGTTCCTGTTCTCCACCTCGCACCCACCGGCGGTCGCCGCCGCCTGCATTGCCGCAATCGATGTGCTGGTTGATGAGAACGGCGACCAGGGGGATCGCGGGCTCATCGAACGGCTCTGGGACAACACGCGGTTTTTTCAGAGCGGCCTCACGGCACTCGGCTTCGATATCGGCCGGACCGCCAGTCCGATCACGCCGATCATGGTAGGCGACGGGGCGCGGGCAATGAGGTTGTCGGATCGACTGTTCGAGGAAGGCGTCTTCGCGCAGGGCATCGCCTTTCCGACAGTGGCGCGCGACACGGCGCGGGTGCGGGCGATCGTCACCGCGACACACACACGACAGGAGCTGCAGTTCGCGCTCGATGCATTCGCAAAGGTGGGGCGGGAGATGAATATCCGGTGAGCATGACGGCGCGCTCGCCGGGGATTCAGAAAAGCATGAATGTGCCAGCGGCGCTCGCCATCGTGTTGTGCGGGATCTGCATCTGCTCGATCCCGCTGCCGTCGAGCGCTGAGGCGCAGGACGATGAACCGATTCGGGCACTTCTGCAGAAGGTGGAGCAGGCGGTCCGATCGGACGATCCCACGACATACCTCGCGCTGCTGGCCGAGACCGCAGACCGAACGCGTGCGCTTGATTTTGCGACGGTCGAATTTCGCCCCGGCACCACCGGAGTTGTCCTCCTTGAACGCGTCCGTGAGCCAATGACCGACCCGTTGGCAGGGCTGCTCCTCATCGTAGACGCCTTCATCGAATTCGGCGATCGCGGACGGATCGCGACGTGGCAATTCCATCTGCGAAAGACCGTCAGAGACGAATGGGGTGTGGCGAATCAGGAGCGCTTGTCGGCCGTCGACAACCTTTACAGGTCGTTCCTCAACCCCACCGCGCACTTTTCCGCGCGTGGTTTCACGATTCGAGCCGAGGATCTGGATCTGACGCTCGATCGGGGTTCCGTCTTTACCTTCGACACGGATCACGGGGTCACCGGTCTCGTACTGCTCGGCCAAGGAACGATGCGCTTTCACCCGACGCCTCAGGTCGAGCGGAAACAGATCGCGATTTTCGCGGGATCGGAGGTGCTCGAATCCCGCTTCGAGGCCGCCTATGTTCGCCTGGGCAGCCTCGCGTTGCATGCCGACATGTCGCAGCTCAGGCCGCAGTCGGTCGACCCGCGCGAATTCAAGCGCGCCGACTTGGTGTTCGGGGAGGAGTCGTCAAAGTCCTTCGCATTCGACCTCAGTGACTTCACGAGCCGCGTCTGGACCCAGCTTCCGGACCCATCGGATTTCGTGGCCGAGGTGCGAACGCGACGCTTCGGCACGCTCACCTACGCTCACGAGGCGTCGGCGCCCGAGGACATTTCGCTGTTCGATCGGCGGCGCCAGAAGAACATCGCGCTATATGCCTCCGCAGAACGGCTTGCGGCTCGCGGGCCCTTCGTCAACCAAGATCCATCGGCGCAGTACGATGTCACTCAGTACGACATCGACCTGGCTTTCGATCCCGTGCGGCGCTGGCTGGACGGACGGGCCAATGTGCGGCTCACCATCGGGCCAATGGCGACGAACCAAATCCGACTGAGCCTCGCTCCGTCGCTGGTCGTCACGTCCGTCGACCAGCCAGCAGTTCGGCAGACTGTTCAGTATGCGCGTGAAGAACCAGGACACGTTGCTCATCACCTTGCCGGCGTTGCTGCTGCCCGATACGGACGTCGGGCTCACCGTCACGTACAGCGGGCCGCTGGCACCTGAGCCCGACAACCTGGAGCTGTTGGCTGTGGAACCGGGGGAGCCTCCTTCACCACGCCAGAACGATCCCTGGCAGGACTTCGAGAGCTTCCCGTCAAGGATCACGCGGCTCGAGCCACGGTATCTGTACAGCAGTCGGACGCCTTGGTACCCGCGCGCGTCGACGGTTGACTACGCCACCGGAAGGCTGCGGATCACGGTTCCCGCAGCGTTTGATTGCATTGCGAGCGGTGAGCTGACGCCGGGCTCGCCGACGCTCGTCGACGACGCGGAGCCAGGCGTCCGACGGAAGCGATTCGTGTTCACCGTGGAGCTGCCACTCCGCTACTTGTCGTTCTTCGTAACCCGGCTGTCACCGATCGCGCGCTCAACAGTAGCGATCAGCGACAGTCACCGCTGGTGTGCGCGGCGCGGCGACGAGCGTCGCGTTGCACGACACGTTGAATCTCACGGTCCTGGCCCACGCCGAGCTCGTGCCGAAGGCGCGGGATCTGGCGAACCGGACGAGCGACATCGCGCGCTTCTACGCGTCGATGATGGGAGACTCTCCCTATTCCAGCTTCACGGTCGCGCTCATTGAAGCCACTCAGCCTGGCGGTCACAGCCCGGGCTACTTTGCCATCCTGAACGAGCCGTTGTTCGGTCAGGCGCGCGTGTGGCGCGACGACCCGGCCGCATTCGACAAGCACGCCGACTTCTTTCCCGCCCATGAAATCGCTCATCAGTGGTGGGGCCAGGCCGTCGGATGGCACACCTACCACGACCAGTGGCTGAGCGAAGGCTTCGCACAGTACCTTGCGGCGCTCTACGTAGGTCATCAGCGGGGCGATGAGCCTTTTCGATCCATTCTCGGTGACATGCGCAAGTGGGCGATGCGCAAGTCCGACCAGGGCCCCGTGCATCTCGGCTATCGTCTCGGCCACGTCCGGGACGACGGACGGGTCTTCCGTGCGCTGGTTTATGACAAAGGCGCAGTGGTTCTGCACATGCTGCGGCTTCTCGTCGGCGACGAAGCCTTCTTCCTCGGTCTGCGGCGGTTCTACACGAGCTGGCGCTTCGACACGGCGGGCACTGACGATCTGCGCCGTGTGATGGAAGCCACGTCGGGCCGTTCCCTCGAGCGCTTCTTCGAGCGTTGGATTTATGGATGGGCGCTGCCAGAGCTGAAGTTCTCGTATCGCGTGGAAGACGCCCAGGGTAATGGACGCGGTCGAGACGTCGTGCTGCGCGTGGAACAGACGGGCGAGATTTTCGACGTACCTGTCACTGTGCTCCTGCAGTACACGGATCGCGCACCGGTTGAAGTGATCGTGGCGGCCGCGGACCGCACGACCGAGCTGCGCGTCCCGATCGACGGCGCGTTCCGGCGCGCCGTTGTTAGGGATGAGGGGACGCTCGCTGACATTCGAAAGAACTGAAGGTCTCGGGTTTCGGAACCTTTTGAGTATGATCACCTGATATGGATACCGTCACGCTGACGATAGACGGCCGTCCGGTGACGGTCGAGAAAGGCAAGACCGTACTGCAGGCGGCCATCGAGAGTGGAATCTCGGTGCCCTACTATTGCTACCACCCCGGCATCGGCGTCGATGGGTCCTGCCGTGTCTGCATCGTCAAGATTGAGAAGATGCCGAAGCTGCAGACGTCGTGTTCGACGCTCTGCACAGAAGGCATGATTGTCTCGACCCGCACCCAGGAAGTGGCAGAGGCCCGAGCCGGGATCTTCGAATTCCTCCTGGTGAATCATCCACTCGACTGTCCGGTCTGTGACAAGGGAGGCGAGTGCCCGCTCCAGGACTTCTCCTATCAGTTCGGCCCCGATCAGAGCCGGATGGAGTTCCCGCGCCGCGTGTTCGATGGTGAGGGAGTCAAGGGCGACGTTGATTTCGGGCCGACGCTCATGCTGAACCGCCAGCGATGCATTCTCTGCACGCGGTGCGTTCGGTTCATGCGCGACGTGGAAGGCGACGCGCAGATCAACATCATCGATCGCGGATACGGGAGCGAAATCGCGACGTTCCAGGAGGAGGGAGTCCACTCGCTCATTTCCGGCAACTTGATGGACGTCTGCCCGGTCGGCGCCATTACCACGCGGGACTATCGTTTCAAGTCGCGTCCGTGGGACAACGCGAGCGCCGCCGACACCATCTGCACCATGTGCTCCAAGGGGTGCAATACAACGGCGTGGATGAAGGCCAAGCCGGAGTGGGCGAAAGGCTCTCGCCTGATCCGTTTCACACCGCGGCTCAATCCCGACATCAACGGCTACTGGATGTGCGACATTGGCCGCTTCGACTATCACTGGATCGAGGGACCCGATCGCGTCCGGCGTCCGCTCGAGCGCGATGCGCAGGGCCGCCAACAGCCGATCTCGTGGCACGAGTTGATGCCGAAGCTGGGCGGTCGCCTCGCGGCAGCCGGCCGCTCGAATCCCGGCAGCGTCCGTTTCCTCCTCTCGGCGCACGCGTCACACGAGGAGCTGTTCCTGTTCCGGCGGCTCGTCGAAGATCTGATCGGCGAAACGACCGCCGGCGAGCCGGCGGTGACCGTCAGCTGGCGCGTCAGTCCCAAGGACCAGCCGGAGCGCACGACGTTCAAGGTGCCAGCCGTGGATGCGCCGAACGTCAACGGGGCGCGGATGATGGGACTCATCCAGGTCGCATCCGACCTGACGGTCGGGCCTGCGGGTCGCGACACGGGTTGCGCTGCCGACACCTCAACCCTGCGCGCGGCGGTCGATGCCGGCCGCGTTTCTGCGCTCTACGTCTTCGACCCCGGACCGGATGGCTCCATCGGCGACACACGCTGGATTCTCGACGCGCGAATGTCCGGCCGGTTGCCGCTTCTCGTCGTGCAGGGAGTGCTGATGACCGATCTGGCGCGCGTCGCCGATTTCGTGCTCCCTGGCGCATCGTCTCTCGAGAAAGAAGCGTCTTACACAAGCGACGAGGGAGTGCTGCAGGGAACGGCACGAGCCATTCCCGCGCCGGGCGAGGCCATGGACGACTGGCAGATTATCGTGAACCTGGCCGAGGCGCTCGGCGCACACCTCGCGTACGCGAGCGCAGCCGACGTGCGCGCCGGAATTGCAGAGCGATTTGGCGACGTTGCGGGATTCGAGGGGCTCGCCGCGCTGATCTTCGCGAGACCGCTCGCCGCGCATCACTGGCTGCAGGCATCGAACCCTTCCGAACGGTGGAAGTGGGACTTCATGTTCCAGGATCTGCCTCCGGTGAAGGGCGCAGTCGACCCGTCGTCTCTCCCCATGGCTCCGGGCACGATTCCGCTGCGAGAAGTGAAGTAACGCGGGCCCCGATCTTGAGCTCGGGCCTGCGGGACATTGACCACATATGACCTCCCGCGCCAGTCGGACCCGCTCGTGGCTGCTGGTGATCGCTTCGGCAATCGCCTCTGCCACGCACGCACAAGCTCAGACGCCGCCGACGCCAGACCTCGTACCACTCGTCGCAACCGATGGCGCTCATGCCGGCTCGAGCGTGCGGGTTGCGTTGCAGGTTCGTCTGCCTGAGGGCGCACACGTCAATTCCAACAAGCCGCGCGACCCGGCACTGAAACCAACCACGCTCAGTCTCGATGCGCCTTCAGGCATCGGCGTTGTGGAGGTCGTGTTCCCGGAACCGCAAGACTTCAATCAGAACGGTGCCGATCAGCCGCTCAGCGTGTTCGAGCGGGAGTTCACGATCGGCGTCGAACTGCGGCTGGCAAAGAGCCTGGCGACGGGCGCGACCCTGATCCCGGCGACGTTCAGCTACCAGGCGTGCAACGAGACCATGTGTTTCGCTCCCAAGAAGGCACAGACAGGCTGGACGCTCAAAATTGTGTCCCCGGCTGTGCGCGTGGTCCCGCTGCACCGAGACGTATTCGATGGCATCGCGTTCGGCCACGGTGAATCGCCCGGGGTCGGGGCCGGCGCGGCGGCTTCCGCAAGCGCCCCCGCGGTTCTGGCCCCCACTCGCGCCAGCCTCGACGACTTCGTCGTCCAGGGAACCGCGGGCGGTGCCTTGGGGACCACGGACTTCCTCCAGTTCATTCACAACGCGGAAGCGGGCATCAAGGAAAAGGGACTGCTCGAAGGACGCGGTGCCCTCGCAATTCTCTTCATCGTATTCGCGGGTGGCCTCGCCCTGAACCTCACGCCGTGCGTGCTGCCGATGATTCCCATCAATCTGGCCATCATCGGCGCCGGCGCGCAGGCAGGATCGCGGCGCCGCGGATTTCTGCTCGGCGCCACCTACGGCTCCGCGATGGCCGTCGTGTACGGCGTTCTCGGCGTGGTCGTCATCCTGACTGCCGGGACGTTCGGGTCCATCAACTCGGACCCCTGGTTCAACGCCGGGATTGCCGTGCTCTTCGTCGTGCTGGCCCTCGCCATGTTTGATGTCATCGTGATCGACTTCTCGCGCTTTTCCTCCAGCGTCAACGTGGGCAGCACGGGCCGCGGCACGTTTCTCGTCGCCTTCGCCATGGGCGCCGTGGCGGCGCTGCTCGCCGGCGCCTGCGTCGCACCCGTCGTCATTCAGGTGGTGTTGTTCTCGAGTAATCTCTACGCCACGGGCACGGCTGCGGCTCTCGCGCTCCCCTTCGTCCTCGGCCTCGGCATGGCCGTCCCGTGGCCAATTGCTGGAGCCGGAATCGCGGCGCTCCCCAGACCGGGCGCGTGGATGGTCCGGGTCAAGCAGGCCTTCGGCGTTTTCATCCTTGGTACCGCCGTCTACTACGGTTACGAGGCGTACGGAATTTTCGCGAACCGCCGGGTCGATCCAGCGGCAGTCTCTGCCAGTGTCGAGAAACAGCTGAAGGCTGGCTGGCACGCCTCGATGGATGAGGGGCTCGCCCTCGCCAGGCTCGAACGAAAACCCGTGCTAATCGATATGTGGGCCACCTGGTGTAAGAACTGTCTCGTCATGGACGCGACAACGCTCAAGGATCAGGACGTGACGACGGCGTTGTCGAACTACATCAAGATCAAGTTCCAGGCGGAGAATCCCGATGAGTCGCCCGCCAAGGAAGTGATGGCCCGCTTCCGCGCGGTCGGGTTGCCGACCTACGTCATTCTGCGCCTGAAGTAGGCCCGGCGCTTCAACTCGGACACTCGCGGGTGTGATAATCTGGGCACGCCTCCCAGAAGTGCGAAGGGCCTTGATGCAGTCACGTGCGATGAGAATGGCCTTGAGCGCGGCCGCCTTGGGGGTTTCCGGCGCCGCGGCATTCGTTCTGATTTCCTCTGAAGATCAGATTTCGGCTCGGCGCGAGGCGTTCCGCGCATTCGACGCGCGCGCGCGCGAAGTCGTTGGCGCACTTGGCGTCATGCACTCCTCGCAGCTGGCATATGTAGCGGCCGGGCAGAGCATCGCCCTCTGGGCTCCTCAAGTCTCGACGCTCATGGCCACGACGGCAAGCGGCATCGCCGAACTCCAACGCTCGGCGGCGAGTCTCGATGCGGGACGCGCGCTTGCAGATGCGGCCTCCCGCGTGGCCGGATTCGGCGACGTGGACAAACGCGTCCGCGACTATGTGCACGGTGGTGAGCAGTTCATGGCGGCCGACGTCGTGTTCAGCGAGGGCAGCGAGACAGTCAGCGCGGCCGGTCATCAGGTCGAGGCTGCCAGGGTCGACGAGCAACAGGCCTTCGACGCATTCGAGAGCGGAACGCGCCGCCTTCAAGCCGATGTCCTCGCCGGCGGCGCGGCGTGCGTCCTGTTGATCGTGGCGTTACTGGTTCCGAGAGCATCCTCAGAACCCCTGGCCGTCAACACGGACGCAGCAGCTCCGGCGGACATCGTCCTCGAGGGTTCTGTGGACGCTGTTGCCACCGGCAACCTCCTATTGAGGGACGTGGGGGGCAACCACCCGGCGGCGACCGACGCGCTGCCGCGCGATGCGGTGCCGGCCCTTCGACAAGCCGCCGCGCTCTGCACCGACTTGGGGAGGGTGAACAACGTCGACGAACTGAACATCCTGCTCGGGCGTGCCGCCGACGTCATGGACGCAAGTGGACTGGTCATCTGGCTGGGCGCTATTGGCGGTCCCACATTGCGCCCAGTTCTCGCCCATGGCTATCCCGCGCAGGCACTGGCGCAGATGCCGGCTGTTCTCCGCTCCGCCGACAATGCGGCCGCTGCAGCGTACCGGACCGGCCGGTTTCAAATCGTGCTCGCCAAACCCGGCGGCTCACGCGGCGCCGTCGTTGCTCCACTGCTGACGCCGGATGGGTGCATCGGCGCGCTTACCGCGGAGATGAACGGCGGTACCGAGACGTCGGACGGTGCCCAGGCGCTCGCGGCTATCTTCGCGGCGCAGCTCGCCGGCGTGCTGGCTTCCTCCGTTCCGGCTGCCGACCAGGAGGATGGCGCCGCGAGCCGGACGGCAGCTGGATAGACTCGAGGCTCCTGCCTCTGAGGCCTCACACCCGCGAAGGTACGCAGTCGCATGCCGAAAACCAGCGGTCCACGCCCACGCATCAGCAAGGCGCAGATCCTCGAGCGCACCGAGCGCGAGAAGGTGAAGTTCATGCGCCTGCAGTTCACCGACATCCTCGGCACGATCAAGAACGTCGAGATTCCCGACCGCCAGTTCGAGGAGGCGCTCGACGGCAAGATCATGTTCGACGGCTCGTCGATCGAGGGCTTCGTCCGCATCGAAGAGTCGGACATGTACCTGCGGCCCGACCTCTCGACGTTCCGCGTCTTCCCCTGGGCCGGCACCGACCGGCGAAAGCGTCGCGCGCATGATCTGCGACATCTACACACCCGACGGGCACGCCGTTCGCCGGCTGTCCGCGCACGGCGCTGAAGAAGGTCATCGCGCTGGCGGCGGCCAAGGGCTATCAGATGAAGGCCGGACCCGAGGCCGAGTTCTTCCTGTTCCAGACGAAGAACGGCGTGCCGACGACCGAGACGCACGACGCGGCGAGCTACTTCGACCTGAGCCCGGTCGACCAGGGCGAGGACGTCCGCCGCGAGATCGTGCTGGCGCTCGAGGCGATGGGCTTTCACGTCGAGGCCGCGCACCACGAGGTGGCGCCAGGCCAGCACGAGATCGACTTCCGCTACGACGATGTGCTGACGACGGCCGACAACGTCAGCACGTTCCGGTTCGTCGTGAAGAACGTGGCGATCCGCAACGGCCTGCACGCGACGTTCATGCCCAAGCCGATCTACGGCATCAACGGCTCGGGCATGCACACGCACATGTCGCTCTTCTCGAACAACGCCAACATCTTCTACGACGCCAAGGCGCCGATGGCAGCTGAGCGAGACTGTGCCTGCACTACATCGGCGGCATTCTGCGGCACGCGAAAGGCTTCTGCGCGATCACCAATCCGCTGGTGAACTCCTACAAGCGGCTCGTGCCCGGCTACGAGGCGCCGACCAACATCGCCTGGTCCGAGAAGAACCGCAGTCCCGCTCGTGCGCGTGCCCGCCGCGCGCGGCACGGCCACGCGCATCGAGCTGCGCATGCCCGATCCGTCGTGCAATCCGTATCTCGCGCTGGCGGTCATGCTGCGCGCGGGCCTCGACGGCATCGAGCAAGAAGACTCGATCCCGGTCCGCCGATCAACAAGAACATCTTCAAGATGAGCCACCGCGAGCGGCGGCACCTGCGGATCGACGAGCTGCCGGGCAACCTGAGCGAAGCGCTCGACGAGCTGGAGAAGGACGACCTCGTCCGCGACACGCTCGGCGAGCATCTCTTCGAGCACTTCGTCGCCGCCAAGCGCGAGGAGTGGCACGACTACATCAGGCACGTGTCGCCGTGGGAGATAGACCGGTATCTGGCTGGGTACTAGACGGGCCCTGGGTTCTAAGGGAGCCCTTGACCCCATTCGTTGGGTTACGTGCTATAACGTAACGGCTACGCCAGATTCCGTAATGGACAACCCTTTCGTCTACGGCGAGGTGGTGCCATCGAGCGCCTTCATCAATCGCGTCGACGAGCTCGACCGGCTCGTCGCAGACCTCGCCGCGCGCCAGAAGATCTTCCTCATCTCGCCCCGCCGGTACGGCAAGTCCTCGCTGATCCGCCAGGCGCTCGCCGCGATGGGTCGGCGAGGCGCCCTCACGGTCAACGTCACGGTCAGCGCGTTCAGTTCCTACGTGGCCTTTCTCGAAGGCTACGCGCGCGCGCTCGCCATGGCCGAAACCCAGGCGGACAAGACAGGATCCTGGCTGCGTGAAGCCGTCCGCTCGGCTCGGGCAGAAGTCCGGTACGATCCGGATGCCTCGTCTCGCCGCGGCATCACCATCTCCTTCCCGACCGTGCGCACCGATCGCGAGACGACAACGCTCGCGGACGAGATCTTCGCGCTCCCGGCCAGACTCGCCGAAGCCCGCAAGCGCACAGTCGTCGTCGCGCTCGACGAGTTTCAGGCCATTGGAGGCTTCAACGGCGGATCCGTCGAGCATGCCCTGCGCGCGGCGGTGCAGCACCAGCGGGACGTGGCGTACGTCTTCGCCGGCTCGGAGCCAACCCTGATGGAACGGATGCTCACACCAAAGAGACCATTCTATAAAGCCGGACCCGTGATGCGCCTCGAGCGGATTCCCGCGAACGAATTTGCCGACGGCATCGAAGCAAGGTTCACGCGTTCCGGCATCCGGCCGGAGCCCGGCCTCGGCGCGGCCATCGTCGAACTGGCGGGCAATCTACCCTACGACGTCCAGCGGCTCGCGCACGAAACGTGGGATGACGTGCGAACCGCGGCGAAACGCCGGGCGACCCTCGACGATTTGCATCGGGCGCTCCGGCGGCTGCTCGCCGAGCAACAGGTCATGTTCGAAGCGGTCTGGCAACGCCTGACGTTGGCGCAGCGCGCCGTCCTGCGAGCCGTGGTGCTCGAGGGAGGACTGGAACTTCTCTCCGCCGGCGTGCGCGGCCGTCATCGCCTTGGCGGGCCCTCAACAGTCCAGGCCGCGCTCACGGCCCTCCTGCGTGACGATGTCGTGTCTCGGGAAGAAGGACAGTACGTGGTCGTCGATTCGCTCCTCAGGGAATGGGTCGCGCGACAAACGTACTAACGCGGAAGGAGCTCGATGAACCCGCCCGATTCAGTGGCCGAGGCTGATGAGATTGGCCAGCAGCTGATACGCGCCGTCGACGCCCACGGAGAGCTCGCGCCATAGCCCGAGCCCGACATATACCCAGTGTCCCTGTCCGTAGGGCGTGTGGACGAGCGCACCGCGTTTCACCCCTCGATTGTTGGGGAATGGATCCTCGAGTTCGACGAGATCGCGATATCGTGAATCGCGCTCTCCGAGGAAATAGATCCCGCGCTCCTGAACCCACCCCTTCCACGCGCCATCTGTGATCTTGTTCGGCACATTGAAAACCGGATCCAGGGGCGTCAGAATGGTCACCGGTGCATTTTCGTCGGTCACGCGGCTCCCCGTGACCACGGCGGGGTATGGCCCATATTGCGCCGTGTTGAAGGCGTCGCGGTTGTACTGCACGATGAGCGTGCCGCCGGCGCGCACGAAGTCCAGCAGCCGGCTGTTGTTGGCGATCAGGTCCTCGCGCCGTTCGTACGCCCGCACACCGGTGACAATCGTGCCGAAGCGTGAGAGGTCGCCCCATGCCAGATCGTCTCGCCCGAGCATTTCCACTCTCGCTCCGACTTGCTCGATCGCCTGAGGCACCGTGTCCCCCGCGCCCATGACGTAGCCGACGTTGAGGTTCGGCGGCGTCCGCACGTCGATCACTTTCACCCGCACGTCGGCGTCGCGGTAGATGTGTGCCCTGCGAATGTGCGGGTACTCAACGATCTGAAAGCCCCGCCGGTTGGGAAGGCCAGCCGCGTTCACGCTTGCCTTGAGGTGGTACTCGCCGGCGGCCGCATTCGCCGCAGCATTGATGCGGAACCGTACCGTCTGCGCCTCGTCCTCCCTCGAGAACTTCACCCCCTGCTCGGCTGGCGATGCCGTCCAACCGGATGGGAGCTCGAGCGTCACGACGCCGTCTGCTGGGCCTTTCGAATCGTTGACAACGGTGAGGCGGACTTCCCGCCCGATCGGCGCGCTCGGCACGGGTGCTGCCGCCGGCGCGGCAGGTACGCTGCCTCGCCCCGCTGGAACCGCTCCACGTCCCGCAGGCGCGGGTGCCGCGGCACCGCGGCCGGCAGCGGGGGGCGCCGCGCCGCGACCCTGGCTGGCTCGACCCGCAGGCGGCGTGTTGCCGCGACCTTGCTGTCCGGCCGAGGCCGCCGTTGTCGTTGCCGGCGCGCCGCCGGACACTGTCGGTGCGACTGGTAGCGGCGAAGGCGAGAAGATCGCCACTTCCGGGGATACCCGCACTGAGATCGGCGGCACGACGAGCACGTCGGACCGCTTCTCGCCGCTGAGTCCGCTGCCGTCGTAGCGGTACTGGATGGGCAGGCCGTGGATGACGTCTTCGCGACCAGCAAACCCAAACGTCACCTGCGCATAGAACGGTGTCGGCCTGTTCGGCAGACCAAACGGCGCGTCCACATCAAACGAATACCGCCCCTCGTCGCCCGCCCGGTGCCAATATGGTTCCGTTACTCTCGCCGTTGCAGGCACCGTGAATACCGGCGCGCAGCTCGCGATCTCATCCTTGTGCAGGACCGTCACTGGCGCTGATGGTGGAACGGCTCCGCCGCGACCGCGGCCGGCGGCGGGTCCACCTCGACCACCACCCCCAGTCGCTTTCGGTCAGCGTGCACGTGTTCCCGCCATCAAACCCCTCGAACCTGACCTGCTTGAGCGTCACATCCGCTGCGCCGCGATTGGCGACTACGAGCGAGACGCGCACCGGCTGCCCGGGGACCACGACGCCATCGTCCGCGAGCGCTTCGACGCGGACGCCGTCCGCAATCATGATGGCCTGCTGGAACTCCCGCTCCTTCTGTCGCAGACGGAAGTCGATCTCGAATCGACCGCCCTCATCGATCGCGATGCCGCGGAGACGCGAACGCAGCGTACGCACGGCTGCGAGGCCCTCCAACAACGGTTCGACCGTGTGCTGGTCGCTCCCGGTGTCGAACCGCTTCTGCGCGTTCTGCACGGCCGACGCGATGGCCGACAGGCCGGAAGTGAGGTCTCTCGGGGGACGGACCCCGGCGAGCTGCGCGAGGCCGACGACGCTCGTATCAATGGCATCGAAGAGCGTATGCTCGTCGCGTTGCATCTGTCCCGGTATCGACGATTCGACGAGCTGATAGTCCGACGATGAAGGCCCCGGAAGGCTCAATAGCTGCGCCGTCCCTTGACACTTGTGCATGCTCCGAGCTTCGCTGCCGATCTCCGAGTATGTCTTGCCAAGCAGCGGATCATAGACGGCGAGATTGGTCGACACCGTACGCGCGGTCGTTGGCTGGCTGGCCGGACCCGCCCCGGAGCCGCCTCCCCTGCCCGTTGCGATGTAGAACTTCTTCGGCTGCCAGGCGCGCAGGCCGTCTTTCAACTGCTCCGGGTACTTGGTCGTATCGGCTGCCTCCTTGAACGCCTCGCGCGAGAGGATCGAGGCCGCTTGATGGTGCAGCCCGCCGCCGATGCTTTCCGGGTTCTGCGCAACGATGACATCGGGCCTGACCATCCGGATCAGACGAACATAATCGCCGATGATCTCGTCACGCCCCCACTTCTGCATCGTCTCTTCAATGCTGAACGAGTAGCCAAAATCGACAGCGCGCGTGAAGTACTGCTCGGCGCCGTCGAAACGATGGAGCGCCGCAAGTTCTTCCGTCCGCAGGACGCCCAGTGCCTCGAAGATCTCCGGGCCAATTTCGTTTTGTCCACCATTGCCGCGCGTCGCCGTCGCCAGCACCGTCCGAAACCCCTGCCCGCGATTGAGCATCACGAGCAGCCCGTTGTTCTCATCGTCGGGGTGGGCTGTCGCCTGCATGAAGATGCCAGCATTGGCCAGATGGCGCAGCGCGAGCCCCAACGCGACGTGACCCTGCTGATCGTCAAGCGGCGAGACCCGCATCTGGGCACGCAACGTGCCCGCAGGCCCGAGCTTGATGTCGCGGTGGGCCCGTCATGCGTGGGCCCGAGCGTCAGCTGGGGTGCAAGTCCCTTGTTCGTAGGCCCGAGCTTCAGCTCGGGCGCCATGCTCACGAGAGCGATCAGCGTGGCAACCGCGACGAAAAAGCGGAGACGTGCCATATCAGAATCGGCCCATTATTGATCTTCGCGATTGATCTTCGCGGACTGAAGTTGGCGCGCACGATGTATCCCGGTTCTCTCCAGCTCAGCGCTTAGCGCGAAGGGCCGGCCACCTGCCCTGGATAGCGGCCACCCCTTATTTGCTATCTACTCGTTCGCGGTGCTGCGCTGAGTGCGTCCTCGTAGCACTTCTCGTAAAGGGGCACGATCTTGTCATCACAAAAGCGTGCCTTTGCCGACGCGCGCGCCGCCTCGGCCGCACGCTTGTGGAGCGCGGCATCGGTCAGCAACCGGATGGTGGATTGGGCCATGCCCTCGAGGTCGTCCGGAGGATGGAGGAATCCAGAGATGCCCTCCTCAATCACTTCAGGGAGGCCGCCGACATTCGACGCGACGATAGGCACTTCGCAGGCCATGGCCTCGAGCGCGGCCAAACCAAAACTCTCCTGGGCGGACGGGAGCAGGAAGACATCGGCCATGGACAGCAGCGGGACCACCTGATCCTGCTCTCCCAGGAAATCCACGGCGTCAGAGAGGCCGAGTGCCCGCGCAAGCCGGGACGCCTCCACCAAGTCGGGACCGTCGCCCACCATCAGCAGCCTGGCCGGTACGCGGGCGCGGACGCGGGCGAACACCTCGATCACGGCGGGGATGCGCTTGACGGGACGGAAATTCGAGACGTGCACGACAAGCTTCTCCCCGAGCGGCGCGAGGCGCGTGCGCAGGTTCGAGACCTCCCGTCGGCGATACGTTGCGCAGTCGAGGAAATTCGGAATCACCCGAATCGCTCGCGTCACACCGAGCTCGCGGAATGTGTCGGCCTTGAGGCTCTCCGACACGGCCGTGACCTCGTCCGACTGCTCGATGGAGAAGGCGACGATCTCCGAATACGACCGATCGCTGCCGAGCAGCGTGATGTCGGTCCCGTGAAGAGTCGTGATCACCCGGGGTACGCATCTGCCTGTCGCGGAGGCCAGAATCCGCTGCGCCAGGTATGCCGCTGTGGCGTGAGGAATGGCGTAATGTGCGTGAACGACATCGAGCCGTTCATCGCGTGCGACTTGGACGATCTTGTTCGCGAGCGACAGTAGATACTGCGGCTCCCGAAACAGCGGATAGCTCGGAGTCTCGACCCGGTGGAACGATAGGCCCGGCTGATAGTCGCCCAGGCGCGCAGGCATGTCGCTACTCAACACGTGGACGCAGTGTCCGCGCGAGACGAGCTTCTTCCCCAGCTCCGTCGCAATGATGCCACTGCCCCCGACTGAGGCATAACAGACGATGCCGATGTTCATCGAATCAGCCTAGTCTCCGTCCCAGGGCCACCGCGGAACTCACAGAGCACAAAATGCTTTGGGTTCGCTGCGATCTCCGCGTGTTCTGGGGATCGTGGGCAGCTTTCACTTCAAGAGACTCGTCCGCGCCACAGGCTCACGGACGACGACACCCTCTGCCCATCGGACGCCGGCGAGCGCGCCAAACTGCGCGTCGCGGCTCTCGATACGTTGCCGGAAGAGCGGCGAGTTCAATCGCGTCTCTGACGTCCACTTGCCAGCCTGAAACTGGCTGGCATGGCAGTCGAGCGCTTCGCGCTTCCGCTCATAATAGTCAGACACATCAACGACAAACGACGGGGTGCCGCTGTCGTTGAGAAAGTAATAGCAAATCCAGTCCGCCTTCCAGGGATCGCCCGGCACCGGGTACCGCCGCAGGCCCGCGTTGAATATCGCCTCGGTGAGCAGTTCGCTTGCCGCGATGTGATCCGGATGGCGGTCCGACCAGTACGGCGCCGCAATGGTGCGCGGGCGATGACGACGGATGAACGCGACCGCGTGATCGAGATGCGCGGGATCCTTGCCGATCCGACGATCGGGCAGGCGGAGATTCTCTCGCCACGTCGCGCCGAGGACCCGGCATGCGGCCGCAGCTTCGACCAACCGTTCCTCGACCGTTCCATTGGTGCCCATTTCGCCGGCGGTCATGTCGCACAGCCCGACGCTGCGACCCTCTGCGGCGTGGCGCGCGATCGTCCCACCGAGTCCAATCTCGAGATCGTCCGGATGCGGACCGAACACAAGCAGATCAACGGACATGACCGTACCGATTGAACCCGAAGACCTCGTCCGCGGCATCGCTCTCGCCCAGAAAATCGCGCAGCAACAGGCGGGCCGCTAGATAGGCACTCGTCACACCCGGGCTCGAATCGCCAAACGCAAACAGGTGGTGGGGGTAGTTTCTGTGAGCGCCAATGTACGGGAGACCGTCCGTAGTTCGCGCGTACGGGCGGTCCCAGCCGTGGGAGGGAAGGATGCCCGAGATGTCGGGATACATCGTCGACAGCTCGTACATCAGCTGCCCGGTGCGCTGGACGAGCGTCTTGTCCCTCAGGCGAGCCGCTGGTGTGTCGCCGTCGGCCCCAGACACGAGCAACCGATCATCGTCCACCCAGCGCACCATGTGGGGAGGCGTGGCAAGGTCCCGGACCACCGTCGAATGGTCGCCGAGCGACTTACGGATCTTCGCGGGAATGGGAGCAGTCAGTGCGAGAAACGCACTGCGAAACCAGAAGTGCCGCCTGAGAGCCTTGAACAATGCCGTGGGCCGGCCAGTAGCCACAATGACGCGGCTGGCGCGAATCACCCCTCCCGCCGTGAACACGTCAACCGACCTGCGTCCAAACGCGATGCGCCGTACGGGCGTGCGCTCGAACAGGACGGCCTTGCGCTTGACGGCTTCGGCAGCCAATCCAATCGCCGCACGATACGGATCGAAGGTGAATCCCTCCCGGCTCCGCATGCCACCCATCGCGGCCATTGACACTTCCGTCGCAACGGCGCGGGTGTTCACGAATGACGAGTCGAGGCCGGCGTCGCGCCGCGCCTTCTGCTCGCGCCTCAGGGTGGTCGTTTGCTGCGGCGTCGACGCCAGGAGCAAACTGCTCGCCGGCTCGAGATCGCACTTCACGTCCAACCTGCGCAACAGCGATCCGAAGTCGAGCGCCGCACGGCGCCACCCCTTCCAGACGTGGCGCGCTGCGCGTCGGCCAAGCGCCTTCTCGATCTCGAGAAACCCGAGACCTGGATCTCCGGCAATCCACCCCCCGGAAGATCCGCCGCTGGCTCGTCCGATCTGGTCTGCCTCGATCAGGGCGACGCTGACGCCTGCGGCCGCGAACACATACGCAGTCGTGCAACCCGTGAGTCCGCCCCCCACAATGGCGACGTCGGCGAGGTTGTTCTTGAGTGGCCCGCGGTGCCGGGGATACGAGGGCGTGCGTGAGCTTGGGTATTCGGCCACCCATGGCGAGCGGCCGTACTTCGTCGACTTAGCGGGTGTCGGCATTGGCGGGCATTCTACCTGTCATCATCCTGCCTTCAAATTCTACGTGCTAACATCCCGCTCGTTCATCCATCCGTCCGTAACGTAGGCCCGGTGTAGACCCGAGCGGGTCTGACGTAGGCCCGAGCTTTAGCTCGGGCGTCAAACGGCGTACAGCTTCGGCTCGGGCGTCCCATCGAACCGTATGCGGATTGCGATTCTCGGTAGCGGCGGGGTTGGCGGCTATTTCGGCGGACGGCTGGCGGCGGCCGGCGCGGACGTCGTATTCATCGCCCGCGGCGCACATCTGGCAGCGCTTCGCGAGGGAGGGCTCCGCATCGAAAGCCCGCTTGGCAACCTGCATCTACCACGCGTCCACGCCACTGACGATCCGGCGACAGTCGGACCCGTCGATCTCGTCTTCTTCACCGTCAAACTCTACGACACCCAGTCCGCGGTCGGTCTGCTGCCGGCGCTTGTGGGAGAACACACCCTTGTCGTGCCGTTTCAGAATGGCGTTGACAGTGTGAACGTGCTCACGCGAGCGGTCGGAGGCCCGCATGTAGCCGGTGGCACAACTTACGTCTCCTGCCGTGATTTCCGAGCCGGGGGTCATCCGCCACACCGCCATGAACCGGCTCATGTTCGGCCCCCTCACCCCAGCGAGGTTGCCACTGCTCGAGCAGCTGCTCCACTTGGCGCGATCGGCAGGCATCGACGCTGTCCTCAGCGACACGATCATGGTGGACATCTGGGCGAAATTCGCGCGGCTGACCGCATTCAGCGGCATGACGGCAGTCACGCGCTGCCCAATCGGACCAGTAATGACAGACCCCGATCTACGCGCGATGCTCGACACGGCGCTTCACGAGTCCATGGCCATCGCCCGCGCCCGGCAGGTTCCCCTCGCGGCGACACTCTTCGAGGAGATCATCGCGGCGATGGGAGAGATGCCGCCGGGCACCAAGTCGTCCATGCTCGAGGATCTCGAACGCGGCCGCCCGCTCGAACTGCCCTGGCTGAGCGGCGCCGTTGTGCGGATTGGCGAAGAGGTTGGCGTCGACACCCCAACTCACCGGCTCATCGTCACCCTGCTGAGACCGCACGTGCACGGAGTCTGAGACGTTCAGGGCGCTTCGTCGGGCACCGCCAGCGCCAGCATGCCGCCCACAATCACGACGGTCCCGATCAGCATCAACCCCATCGCGAAACTGTTCGTTCTGTCCTTGAGGTATCCGAGCAGGTAGGGACCGACAAAACCCCCGATGTTCCCGGCCGAGTTGATGAGCGCAATGCCGGCGGCCGCACCGGCGCCACCGACAAAAGACGTCGCCAGCGTCCAGAATGGCCCGAACATCGACGCCAGGCCGAGCATCCCGATCGACAGTGTCACCATGGACGGCACGATGCCGTCCACAACGGCTGTCGCAATGAACCCCGCCCCGCTCGTCAACGCCGCGAGCGCCACATGCCAGCGTCGCTCTCCAGTCCGATCCGAATGTCGGCCAGCGATGACCATGGCGACGGCGCCCGCAAGGTACGGGATCGCGCTCAACAAGCCGACCTCGAAGTCGCTGCCGCGATAGGACGCCTGGATAATCTGGGGCAGAAAGAATCCGAAAGCGTAGAGCGCGACGGGAATGGTGAAGTAGACCACCGAGAGGAGCCAGAGGCGGCGGTTGAGGAGAGCCGCGCGAACCGAATCCGTGCGGCCCATCTGAGCCTCCTCCGCGTGCAGACGTTCAACGAGCGCCGCGCGTTCTGTGGCGGCCAGCCACGCGGCCTCCTCGGGCCGCTCGGTGAGCACTCGCAACACGACGAAGCCCAGCACCACGGCGGGCGCCCCCTCGAGCAGAAACAGCCACTGCCACCCGGCGAGTCCGGCCGCGCCGTCGAGCGACAGCAATGCCCCTGAGAGGGGACCGCCAATGATGCCGGCGGAGAGGGTCGCCGTCATGAACGCCGCAATCGTCCGGGCGCGCTCGCGCGCGGGTACCCAGCGGGTGAGATAGAAGATGATGCCCGGGAAGAATCCCGCCTCGGCCACACCGAGCAGGAATCGGAGCACGCTGAACATCCCAGCGCTCCGAACGAACATCGTCGCGGCTGATACGAGGCCCCACGTGATCATGATTCGTGCAATCCAGAGGCGCGCGCCGACCCGCGCAAGAATGACGTTGCTCGGGATCTCGAACACGACGTAGCCGAGAAAGAAGATTCCGGACGCGAAACCGTACGTGGCCGCCGAAAAGCCGAGCGCCGCATTCATCTGCAGCGACGCAAACCCCACATTGATGCGGTCGAGATACGCGAAAATGTAGAGGAGGAAGAGGAAGGGAATGAGCCGGCGGCGCACGGTGGAGACCGCCGAGGTGAGTTCGTTCACGGCGGCATTGTAGTAAGTTACGCCGCGTTGCGCGACCAACCCGCGCGCGGGGACGCGTCCTCACCTTCGCGTTCCTTCTCGCGGTCATCACCGTGATTCCGAAAGAGAGCCCACCACATGGGCTGGCCATCGCGCCGCCCTGGAATCCGCGCGTCGTGAGGGAAAGCCTGAGCCGGTTGAGAACGGCCGCTACGCGAAGTGCCAGACCTAATATTTGCGATCGTCTGCTGTGGGCTCAATTCTCAGCAACGCCCCGGGGTCTTCATCCGTCAGGAGGTACAGCAAACCGTCCGGGCCTTGCCGGATGTCGCGAACCCGCTGGTGAAGCTCGCCGAGCATCGACTCACGGCGAATCTCGTCCCCATTCCGGTTGAAGACGATCCGCTCGATATGGCCGGTGCCGACAATTTCGCCGGTTTTCATCGAGCCAACGAACACATTCCCCCGCCAGGAAGGAAACCGATCGCCCGTATAGAAGGTCATCCCGGAGGGTGCAATCGAGGGGACCCAGAACACAATAGGTGCCTCGAAGCCTTCCTGCGAGAACACCCCTTGCCGTGGCCCGCTGTAGTCACGGCCAAAGCTGACGAGCGGCCAGCCGTAATTGCGTCCGGGCAGGATCACGTTGATCTCGTCGCCGCCATTCGGCCCGTTCTCATTCGCCCATACAGCGCCGGTGTCCGGGTGGATCGCGAGGCCAAGCTGATTACGATGGCCGAGCGAATAGATCTCTGGCTTGTATTCGGGCCGGCCGACGAACGGATTGTCGCGCGGCGCGGTGCCGTCGTCATTCAGTCGCAGAACCTTGCCTCGATGCGTGTTGGGATCCTGCGCGTCGACCGCCTTGACCGGAGGCAGCGTGGCGCCTGTCGTCATGAACAGCTTCCCGTCGGGGGCGAACACGATTCTCGACCCCTGCCCGCCGCTACCATTCCAGTACGGTTGGGCAATGAATACGTCGCGTACGTCAGTGAGCGCATTGCCCTCGAGGCGCCCCCTCCCCAGCGTCGTCGCGCCCAACCCGTTGTCACCTGGTTTGCTGTACGTGAAGTACACCAGCCTGTTCTCGGCAAACTTGGGATGCAGCGCAACATCCATCAGTCCGCCGAGCCGTAGCGCACGGACTTCGGGTAAGCCTGCGATGGGGGTTGGATCGAGCACGCCGTTGCGAATGATGCGGAGGCGACCCGGACGCTCGGTCACGAGGATGCCGCCGTCGGGAAGAAATGCGAGGCTCCACGGATGCGAGAGGCCTTTGGCTACGATGGCAACACGGATCTTGTGTAGCTCGGCGGTATCGAATACCCAAGGTCCCTCGCCCAACACCGCTCGAGGAAGCCCAATGGGGCCGGGGGGTGGTGTCGCCGGTTGCTGAGCGAAAACAGGCCAACCCAGACTCGCGAGCACGAGCAATGCACAGACGCGGCGCACATGAGTCATTTTGAAGCTCCCTTCAGGACAGGCGTTCGAGCCGCCGACGTGTCGAATGTGCCACCTGAATTGGACGGGTTTCAACCTACATCATCGCCGATCAGCGCGCAACGCGCGTCGGCCCTTCCGCGCCGCACGCGCCCTCACTGCAGGCTGAACGGCGATGGTGTACGTGCGCTCGAGCAGATACACTGCCGCTTCGTCGGGGCCGACAACGGGGCGCACAAACACTTGAGGAGCCTCGGAGGGAGCTGACGGTGACATCCTCCTCGGCGTCAAGGCACAGCACAGAACAGGCCGGCTTGCGGGTGCGAGCGTATTTCGCGTCGTTGCCGCCTGATGCTCGAAGGGCGCTTCAGAAGCTGCGTGGAGCCATTCGCGCAGCGGCACCCGGTGCCATCGACGGGTTCAGCTATGGAATTCCCGTCGTCAAACTCGATGGAAAACCAGTCGTGTGGTACGCCGCATGGAAACATCACACGAGCCTCTACCCCATGACGACGGCAATCAGGCGCGCCCACGCGGCCGTGCTCGAGGGATACGAGACCTCGAAGGGAACGATTCGATTTCCACTGGACGAGCCGCTTCCATCAGCGCTCGTGAAACGGCTCGTCAAGGCGCGTATCGCTGAGTTACGAAGGCGAAGGAACATGGCACATTTTTGAGTGCAGCACGTTATTGCGTGCTATGATTAGGCCGTGAATACTCAGAATGTCACGTTGAAGCTCCCTTCAGACTCCATCAGGAGAGCCAAGATTAGGGCTGCTCAAAAGGGGACATCTCTGAGCGCGCTACTGCTCGAGAAGCTTGAGGAGGCCCTTGGTGAGGACGCCGCGTACGAGGCGGCTCGTCGCCGGGCGTTCAAGTGGATGGAGTCTGGCTGGCATCTTGGCGGCCGGGCGATGGAGCGGAACGCGGGCCATGGCTGAGAAGGTCTTTGTCGACACGGGCGTCCTCCTCTACGCCCACGACCGGGACGCGGGTGAGAAACATGCGATAGCGGAGCACGTGCTGCGTCAGCTGTGGCAGGACAAGATGGGCATCCTCAGCACGCAGGTGCTGCAGGAGTTCTACATTCACTTCACGAGGGCGATCAACACCCCCGCGGCGAGGCGCAGCGCACGCGAGCTTCTGGAGATCTACAGCGTGTGGCCTGTGATCGAGCTCCACGCTGTGGACGTGATCGCGGCGTGTGATCACGCCGACCGGCACCAGGTGGGAGTGTGGGATGCGATGATACTGATCGCCGCCAAGAAGTCTCGCGCCGACGTGCTGCTATCCGAAAACGCGTATCACGGCTGGAACGTCAGCGGTCTCGAGATCCGCAATCCGTTCGTGTAGCTCTTCGCCAATCGCCCGACCTGAAGGTCGGGCCTTCACTGCTCACGCAGCCTGACGTGCTGGAGGTTTCGCCATCGAGAGCGACGCAAACGAGATGAGCGCCAGCCCCGCCGCCGCGAAGAACGCGTAGCGGTAGTCGCCGTATCGCACGAACACCCGCGCGGCGATCGCCGGGCCGATGATGCCGGCTGCGCCCCACGCCGTGAAAAGAAGGCCGTAGTTCATCCCGAGATTCCGTGTACCGTAGAAATCTCCCGTGGTTGACGCAAAGACCGAGAGCTGCGTCCCGTAGCACCAGTACACCGCCGCGAGCAGGACGAAGAACAGCAGTTCCTGCTGACGCCAGATGAACAGCGCCGGCATGGCGACCGCCGAGAGCAGCACCATTGTCTTGAGGGTGGTCAGCCGGCCGAGCGTGTCGGACATCCAGCCGGACAGGATGCGGCCGCTGGCGTTTCCAAGCGCCGAGATCGTGAAGATCGCGAGCGGCGCGACAATGCCCGCGCTTCGGGCGAACGGCGACAGCTGGCTGATGGTCATCTGTCCCGCCGTCGTGCCGAGGCAGTAGGCAATCCACAGCGCGTAGAACGTCGGGGTCGCGAGCATCTCACTGGTGGTGTACTCGAGGCGCGCGGCTGCGGTTCCTGCTGACGGCTGCCAGTTCGGTGGTCGATATCCGGCGGGCGGATTCTTCAAGAGGAGCGCGCCGACCATGGTCATGAAGAAGAACGCCACGCCCAGGATCTGAAACGTCGTGCGCCAGCCAACATCCGGGAGCAGCCAGCGCTCGGCCAGCGAGCCGAAGATGGCCGACCCGGCCCCGTAGCCACCCACCATGAGGCCGACCAGGAGCCCGCGTTTGTCGGGAAACCACTTCGACGCCACTGGAATGGGGGTCGCGTATCCGAACCCGTTGCCAATGCCGACGATCACTCCGAAGAAGATGTAGAGCGTGGTGAGCGACGTCGTGAAGCTCGAGAGCACGAAGCCTGCGCTCACGAGCACGCCGCCAATAAACGCGCAGGCCTTGGGGCCCTTGAGGTCCTGCAGGCGCCCCGCGACGAGGAAGGACAGCGCGAAGCAGATGACCGCGATGGTGTACACCCAGGATGTATCGGAGCGCGTCCACCCGAATTCCTTCTCGAGCGGCAGGACGAAAGTGCTCCAGGCATAGAGCGTCCCGAGCGCGAGGTTCATCAGAATTCCGCCGAGGGCGGGGAGCCAGCGGTTAGACATGCGGCGGATTATAGGTCCAAACAGGGGCTCGAACGGAAGCACCCCGAAGGCGCCCGAGCTGAAGCCCCGGCCCAGATCCACGCGTCCGCGAGCGGGCGAGCGCGTCGAACGCGAGCCCCTGAGTTAGTGTGCCCTTCGCGGCTGAACGCGGACGCCGTCGGCCACACTGTCACCCGGATGCAGGATCACGTGCGCTCCTTCGGGCACTCCGGAGAGCACTTCGGCCTCCAAGCGGGTCTGATGTCCGATTTCAACCCGCACCTTCCTCGCGCGTCCGCCGGTCACGGCATAAACTGCCCACGCCGGTCCATCACGGAAGAGCGCGCTCGTCGGGACCCAGATTACGCTCTCCGCCTCCCAGGTGACGATGCGCACTTCCACGCGGTACGCATCACCGAGCGCTTTCCACGCTTCGACCGGGTTCGACGAAATCGAGCACGACGTTCACCCGCTGCTCTTCGACGCCCAGCGCGGAAATCTTCGTGAAACCAGCCGGTTCGATGCGGCGCACCTTTGCGTCGAGGGCGCGATTACCGCCCCACTGCTCGATGAATCGCGCGCGCGCCAGGCGCGACCCGCACGGCGTCGGTCGACAGCAGGTCCGACACGATTTCCAGACGCCGGGGATCGCCGATCTCCAGCAGCGGCTCGCCGGCCGGCACGACGCTTTCGCTCTCGCGCAGTCGGCGTAGCACGACGCCGTCGGCCGGGGCCGTGACGGCGACGACGCGTCCCTGCGAGTCGGGCGGAGCGGGTGCCGCGCGCACCTCCGCTCGCTGCAACTCGGACTCAGCAGCGCGCACCGCGAACGAGGCGGCGTTCACCGCCTCCTCGGCTTCTTTTGCCGCGGCCTCCGCGGTTTCGACTGGCTGCGCCGCCAGGGCACCCGTCCTGGCGAGCTCGCGGTTCCGTACGAGCGTCGCGCTGAGCCTGAGCGAGCGCGGTTCGCGCGCGCTGCTCTTCGGCACGCGCCCGGCCGAGCGCCGCTCTGGCGCTTTCAACCGCCGCTTGAGCCTCCGTGCGTGTTCGCGCATCGAGCAGCGGCGGCGCTTCCGCGCGCACCCGCGCGACGACAGCGCCCCGCTTCACGGCATCGCCCGGCTCCAGCTCGATTCTGAGCACGCGACCCGAGACCGGAGCGGAGACCACGAAACGATCTCGGACGCGCGTGGTCCCCTCCTCGTCGATGGTCACGACGAGCGGCCCGCGCGACACCAGGGACACGTCCACGCCGACCGTTGTCGGCCACAGGGCAATCGCCAGCAGCGCGCCGACGACGACAGCCACCATCAACACACGACGATTGATGAGGAGCCGCAGCATGCCGCTACTCCCGCTTCTTGAGCACGGCCACCAGATCGAGCCGATCGAGCTGGCGCCGAACAAGGAGGCCAGAGACGAACGCGGCCACAATCACCGTGAGGAACGCCCACGCGATCGTCGCTGGCGTCAGCACGAACGACAGCCGGTAGACCTCGTTGTTGAAGCCGATCATGATGAGCTGACCGAGAAGATACGCCGATGAGCGCGCCGATCGGGAGCGCCACCACGGTCAGAATGGCGAGCTCGCCCAGCAGAATGAGCGAGATCTCGGCGCGCGTGAAGCCGAGCACGCGCAGGCTCGCCAGTTCGCGGCTCCGCTCCGACAGCGAGACGCGGGCGGAGTTGTAGACCACGCCGAACGCGATGATGCCGGCGAACATCACGTTGAGGAAGATGGTCAGGTTCATGTTCTCGGCCATCGTGTCGCGGAAGTTCTGCAGCATGACATCCCGGAGCGCAACACCGGCGACGGCCGGCACGGCCTTGACGCGCGCATAGAAGCGATCCGTCGCTGCCGGGTCGAGCATCACGGCCGCCCCCGTAATCGTCCGGCCTTCCTGAAGCATCGTTCGCAGCGCATCGATGTGCATGTACGCCTGCAGTCCGAAGTTGTCGTCCACGAGTTCGCTGACCACGACGTCCCTGCACCGGCCGCGCGCCCTCGAGCACTTCCACGCGGACTCGGTCGCCAGGCGCGACGCCGAGAATCTCCCCGAGCATCTTCGACATCACCAGACCATCGGCCGGCAGCGCCCGCGCCTGCCCCTGTCGGTCCACGACACGATTCAAGCTCGGCGAGCCGGACAAGCCGGTGATGGCCAGCGTCCGCGATCGGTGACCGGCGCGCAGTCGAACCGCGACGGTCCGCATCGGCTCGACGTCCATGACGCCGGGGAGATGCTCGCACGGCGAACAGCCGCGCGAGCCGATCGCGGCTCCACGAAGGTCAGCGTCGCGTCCTGGCGCATCGCCATTCCGAACTGTCGATCGATGAGCGCGTCCATCACGTCGAGAACGAGAAGCCGACCAACAGCACCGCAACCGCGAACGCGATGCCGATGACCGACGTCAGCGACCGGACCGGCTGACGCTCGAGGTTGCGCAGAATCATGCGGGTCGTCAGCGTCGGCCGGAGCCGCTGCCAGGGCCGCTCGAAGATGCTCGGCGATATCGGGCCGGCGGCTCGGACGCATCGCTTCGGCCGGAGGCACTCGAACCGCGCGGCGTACCGCCGATTGCGCGCCGAGCGCCGCGACAACCAGACTGCCGACGACCGACGCGACGGCCACGCCCATCGAAAGGCGATAGTCGAGCATCGGGAACCGGAAGAACTCGTTGTAGAGCTCGATCATGCCCCACCGAGCCACACGCCGACCAGCGACGCCGGCGATCGCGCCGACCGCTGCGATGATGAGCGCCCACTTGATGTAGTGCCACGCCAGCTCGCGATTCGAATACCCGAGCGCCTTGAGCGCCGCGATCTGCGGGCGCTGCAGCGACAGTGCGCGCGTGAGCGCGACGTTCAGGATGAACGCCGCCACGCCAAGGAAGATGAGCGGCGTGATGAAGCCGAACGTCTGCAGCTGCGTCAGCTCGTTCTCGAGCGTCCACGCGGACAGCTGCAGCGACTGCGGGATCGCGCCAAACCCGCCGTACGGCTCGAGCAGCCGGTCGAGCGGATCGATCACCGCCGACGCCGCGACGCCACGCGCGAGGGCAATCGACACGTCGTTGAAGCCGCCCTCCATGTTGAACGCCGACGCCAGCGCCCGGCGGCTCATCCAGAACACGCCGAATCGTCGGGCGTCTGGAATCATCTCGCCCGGCCGGATCGCATAGACGTACTCGGGCGACAGCGCCACGCCGACGATCGTCAGCCTGCGCCGGCGGCCGTTGATGATCGCCGCGACCTGGTCGCCGGGACGAGATGCCGTTCGCCTCGCAGAACATCTCGCTCGCCAGCACCTCGTCGGCCGTTCCGGATTCACCCAGCGTCCCTGCCGCAGGTACACGTCGTTCAGCGAGCGGGCGTCCCCGGTCTGGCAGCGAGATGAGCCGGCCGGTCGCCGGCTCGGCCAGCCCCGGCACATCGAGCGTGACGTCGGCCACGACGCGCGTCGCGACCGTTTCGACGCCCGGAATGGCCGCGATGCGCGCCTCGAGCGAGGCCGGCGCGCGCTTGAGCGACGCGAACACGTCCGCAAGACCGCGCGCGCTCGTAGTACTCGCCGCGCGTCCGCCGCAGCGAGTCGAAGTTCGAGAGATAGGTGACGAACATCGTCACGCCGGCGGCGATGACCGCGGCGATGGCGAACGCCTGTCCCTTCATGTCCCAGAGGTCGCGCAGGAGCTTGCGGTCGAGCGCCGAGAGGCGCGACATCGGCATCGTCACCATTGGAGCTCCCGTGCCGTCATTTTCCGCGCGTTGCGCTCCACGCCGGCCACGCGGCCGTCGGCCAGCCGCACGACGCGGTCGGCCATGCCGGCAATCGCGGCGTTGTGCGTGATGACGACCGTCGCCGTGCCGAGCTCGCGGTTCACACGGTCGAGCGCTTCGAGCACGACGATGCCGGTCGTGATGTCGAGGGCGCCGGTCGGCTCGTCGCAGAGCAGCACGTCGGGACGTTTCGCAATGGCGCGGGCGATCGCGACGCGCTGCTGCTCGCCGCCCGAGAGCTGCGCGGGAAAGTGATCGAGTCGGTGCTCGAGACCGACCATCCCCAGCGCCTGCTCCGGCGTCATCGGGTGCTCCACGATCTCGGTGACGAGCGCGACGTTTTCGCGCGCCGTCAGACTCGGAATCAGGTTGTAGAACTGAAAGACGAAACCCACGTGACTGCGGCGGTAGTCGGTGAGCGCCGCTTCGCCTGCGGTCGTCAGATTGTGATCCTGGTAGACAACTTCACCAGCCGTCGGCACATCGAGGCCGCCGAGAATGTTGAGCAGCGTCGACTTCCCTGATCCCGATGGCCCGAGCAGCACCACGAACTCGCCCGGAAACAGATCGAAGTCGATGCCGCGAAGCGCCTCCACGGTCACTTCGCCCATCTGGTAGACCTTCGTCAGGCCCCGAGCCGTGAAGACAGGCCGGCCGTTCATCGATGGAAACTTGGGGGGAACGCGTCAGAACACCGATGGCCCGAGCATGATGCCCAACACCAGGGCAAGCGCGATCGCCAGCGCCCAGCCGAGGCCACAGACGGCCAGTGCGCGAGCGGTGCTGTCGTAATCGAGGGCCTGACGCACGGCGACGACCATGGCCGCCAGCATCCAGAGCGCGGTCACCGCGTAGATCACGAACGTCGTGCCGGGGAGCACGCCAACGACCCGGAGAATGCCGGGGGTCGAGGCAAACCCGGTCGTCCGCATGAGCTCCAGCACGCTCGATTGGGTCTTGGGCTGCGGCATCAACCTCACGCCGATTTCGAAAACGACGAGCGCCCAGGCAGCCCAAGCCAGCAATGCCACGATACCAGCGAACACCACGGCAGATGCGGTGCGCTCGCCAAGTCCCAGGGCCCCGACGCCCGCAGCAGCACTCGACAAGAGGACCACCGCAAAGGCCTGTGCAGTAGCCGCGGGGTCGGCTTCGATCTCTTCATACGTCCCCGTATCGAGGACCGCCGCTCCCATCAAGCGTCGCACGAACGAACTCTTCACCGTTGTCGTGGCCATCTTCGAGCACCCCCAGCAACTTCCCCGCACCCGGGCCGACGCGGACCGTGCGAGCAACCGTTGTACCAAGGAACGGACAGAAGAGCCATGAAGAACGTGCCTCGCGCGCGAATGGTAAACTTTCCCCTGGAGCAGGGAAAAAACGCCCGAGCGCTCATGGTGAACCTCGGCCCGCGCAGGCAGGAACGTGCTGAGGCACGGCATCAGGCATGCAGTCTGGAGCCTCATGAATTCAGCAACCCTCATTCTCTCGCGCCCCTTGCTCCTCGCCATCGCCCTCGCCCTCGCTGGTGCCGGCTCGAGGGGTTCCTTGGCTGCGCAGGCCGACGCGCCGACCGGGCCATCGGCCCTCGGGCTTCGCATCGTGCGCGACGCGGGGACCGTGGACACGACGTGCGCACTCGTCCAGCGTGAGCAGCGAGGCAACGACGTCGTACTCTCGTTCGTCACGGCCGCGCATCTCTTTAGGAAACCCGACGGGACGGCGTTTCCTCCAACGCGGAAGATCGAAGTCGTCATCCCGCCTTCAGTTGGCTCCGGCGGCGTGGCTTCCGCCGAAGGGATGACGATTCTGGTGGATCCCAAGGACGTGGATCTGCCGACCGGCAACGGAGCCACCGTCGCGACCCTTCGGGCCGTCGTGCCGCTCGCCAAGCTTTCGCCGACCGCGCGCAGTTGGATGGAACAGCATGCGCCCGACCAGCCAACGCGCGCCGGCGCCCCGCCGTTCGTCGTGTCGCCCCGCCAGTTCGCAGGGCCAACAATCCTCGCGGCATGCGGCGAAAACAAGACGGGTGATATCGACGTCCCGTTTACGCTCAATGCCGGCGAGGCGGCGATCGACGCATCCGCGGCGCTGATGAACCGGAAAGCGCTCCGCCTGGCGGACGCGAAGGTGCTGACGCTCACCAACGAGATCGTGAAAGTTCGCTTCACGCTCGGTGGTGAGCCGCCCCCTCAACCGCCCGCTCCTTGCCTACCTGGACAGGCGCTGCTCACCGTGCACCTCACGGTCGTGAAGACACCGAGGTAACGTCTTCGTCAGGTTGCGAACGCTGACAAGGGCTTCCCGTCGCGGGCCGCGGCCGTGGGCGTCAGCCTCCGACGGGTGCGTGGTCCGGTTCAGGCGAGGCGACCTGTCCCGTCCCCTTCGCGGGCCTCGTGCATGTCGCGGACGAAATGAGCCTTCGCCTCGACCTCGGCCAGCTTCCCCGCCGCATAGGTGGAGGCTTCCGTCAGCAGGCGCGCTCGGTCGTCTTCCGGCAGGTTGTCCAGTGCATTCGGGTCGTGACCTCGTGAACGGATGAAATCGTCGATGAGCGTCTTTTCCAGTTGACGCTCAGGATCTTCCATGGGGTGAACGTCAGGATCTCTTGCAGTCATGAGCAGCTTCTCCCTTTCCGGTATGACGCTATTTCGGCGGTCGCTCAGCGAAGCTGCCAACCGTCGGTTCAGCGATCGCCGCGAAATCGTCGTATCGCATGCAGACGGCGTCGACGTGCGTACCTGCATTGAACACGATTTGGTGCTCGCTCGCCAGCGCCGTGTCGACAAACACACGCTGCCTGTAGAGCGGTCCGAACGGAGGCATCGCTCCGCGCTCGCACTCCGGGTACAACCAATCCAGCTCCTCCTCGCGTGCCAGTCGAATCGTCGCCGCGCCTGCGAGCGGCAGCAGCCGCTCGAGATTCACGAGACGATCGGCCGGGACCACAGCCAAAATCGGCTCGCCGTCGGCGAAGCAGACCACGGGCTTTGCCCAGTCTCGTCCGGGGATGTGGAGCAGAGCTGCCTCGTCCTGTGCGGTATACCCGGGATCATGCGGAAATACGGCATAGGGAACATTGGCCTGACGCAGAAACTCCTGAACCGCTGGCGTGACTGCCATACCGACCTCCAACACCTATCCGACTCGTTCGTCCAACGAGCGGCGTGCAATCGACGGGCCGATCGTCCGCCCTGTCCGGCCCGCGTTCAGAGCGCGCTTGCCTTCAACCGTGTCAATCGACGCTGCGGGGTTTTCCGCAAGCTGCGCGGAAAATCGCTCGCAAGCGAGACGTTCGCCCCTCTGAAACGAACGCATGCCCCGCCCGCTCGTGAATTGGCACGGTTGAGGTCGGTGGCCTCGTCGTTGCGAGAGAATTTGGTCATGTCATCAGATCTCGGAACGACGAATCTTCTGCTCGGCATCATGGCCGTTGTCAGCGTGCTCCAGGGGCTCGTGGTCGTCGGCGCGGGACTGGCCGCCTTTCTCCTGTACCGGAAGGTGATGCGCGTCGTCGCGGGTATCGAAGAGCGTCAGGTCGCGCCCGCTGCTGCTCGCGTCAACGCCATTCTCGACGACGTCAAGGCCATGACATCGTCGATTCGTGAAGAGTCTGGACGTATCATGGGGCTCCTTCGGCGGGGCTCGGATCTGTTTCGGCGAACCCGCCGGGATTCCAGCAGGGAGCATCACCTATGAGCCGCATCCGGACCGTTCTTCACGCGTCGGACTTTTCAAAGGAATCGAACCGCGCATTCGCGGCGGCGGTCGAGATGGCAAAGTCCAATCGGGCACGTCTGACGCTCGTCTCTGTTATCGTGCCGATCGTGCCGTTGGTGCCCGAGCAGACGCTGGGGCTCGCCACATGGAAGGACATTGAAGTCCAGACCAAGAAGTGGGCCCAGGGACGGCTGACGCGGCTTGCCGAGAAAGCACGGAAATCAGGCGTTCGAGTCACTACCATGCTGGCGGAGGGCGATCCCGCCCGAGAGATCGTGCGGACCGCCAAATCGGGGCGAGCCGGCCTTATCGTAATTGGTACGCATGGACGGACGGGCTTCTCCAAGCTGATGCTCGGCAGCGTGGCGCAGCGCGTCGTGGCGACCGCGCCATGCCCTGTCCTGACAGTCCGGAGCGCCTGAGGCCCGACACCTGAGTTGACGCAACCATCAGCAAGCACCTCTCTCGGCCTTCAGACGTGGCCGTTGCTGAGTGCTGAAAGCGCCCGCCAGCGCGGCGTCAACGCAAGTGACGTCTTGGGATCTTAGAACCCGGGCGCCGGGCGTTCATCCGCGCAGTGTCAGCACCGGGCAGGTCGCGCGCCGGATCACCTGGTTGGTAGTGGAACCCAGAAGCATCACGTCGAGGGCCCTGCGCCCATGGACGCCGAGGACGATGAGATCGGTTCGCTCCTCGCCAGCCATGCGGAGAATGCCGGCATACGCCTTGCCGTTCGTGATCCGGGGCGTCACGGCGAGGCGATCGCGCGAGGCGTCCGGCACCAAGCTGCGCAAGCGAGTGATCGCGCTCTTCTCCGCGTAGCGGCGGTACTCGCTCAGGGCGCTCGCCTGTTCGACCGGCAGTTCGCCAAAGGCTGGGGCTGGAGGCTCCTCCCACGGCCACTCAAGGACGTGCAGGAGCGTCAGGGTCGCGCCAGACTCCCGCGCGATCGAGATGGCGAGCGTGAGCGCCTCCAGCGACCAATCCGAGAAATCGACCGCGCACAGCAGGCGTGTGAATGGCAGCACCGACGTCGCGTGCGCGCGAGGCGGGACGGTCAACACCGGACAGGTCGCGCGCCGCAGCACCTTCTCCGTGGTGGAACCGAGCGCGAGATGCTCGAAGCCGCCGGCGCCGTGCGTGCCCATCACAATCAGATCGGCGGGAAGACTCGTCGCGCGATTGAGGATGTCGGCCGCTGGACGCCCGACGTCGACGAATACGTCGGCGGAAATGCCGGCAGCCTTGGCGGCTCGAAGAGAAACGGCGATCTGCGCCTCGGCCCGCTGCATGTCCGGCGCTGGTGTGGGATTGTCCGGCAGCGGCAACTCGGGAACACCTGTGGCGACCGGCAGGCAGACGTGGAGCAAGGTGAGTCCGGCGGCATACCAGCTGGCGATGGCGATCGCGTGCTCAACGGCGTGGCTTGACGCGTCAGAAAAATCCACCGGACACAGGATGCGCGCGAAGTGGCGGGCTGCCATGGCGTCTCCGCTACAGGCCCGAAGGATACGTCTCTTCCACCTCGCGGCCTTCCCACAGCGCCGTGTGCTCGAGGGGCTCGAGCGCCCGCGTCTCGTCGAAGTGCAGCACGAAATCGAACTGCTGTGACAATTTCGCGTGGAAGTAGTGGCTGCGACGCTCGGTCTCCGGCGCGTAGATAACACCGATGGCGCGTTCGAGGTGCGGGCCGGCCAGAACCGACGCCAGCTCGGGATCCGTCCGCAGGGGCAGGAGGAAGCGCGGGATTCCGGCCTCATGAAAGATCCGCTCGTAGCTGCCGGCCAGCGCGGGCCTGACGCGCCGTCTACGCGCCGGGCCATCCCACTCGGTTGCCGCCGTCACCGTCCCCGTGTTCGTCGTGAACCCGACGAGCACGGCCTCGGCGCCGAAGCGCTCCCGCACCAGCTGTCCGACGTTCAGCTCGCCACCATCGCCCATCTCCGTCGCCCGGGCATCTCCAAGGTGAGAATTGTGGGCCCAGAGCACGACGCGAGCGTCGCTCTTCGTCCGCCCGAGGAATGCGCAGCAGCTCGCGGAGCGTCTCCGCCATGTGCTGGTCGCGCAGGTTCCAGGATTCGGTGCGCTCCCGGAGCATCGTCCGATAGTACTCTTCGGCGTTGCGCACGAGTCGCGCGTTCTGCTCCGCATAGAAGAAGTCGTCCGGCGCCACGCGTCCGTCGCGCGACGCGTAATCAGCCCGGCGGCGGTGGAGCTCAACGAGTTCGGCCAGGACCTCTCGCTCGCACGACGGCGCGATCCCATAGCCAGTCGCATAGGCGTACTGCTGGATCTCGTCGCCGTATCGATCGAAACACGCGTAGCGTGAGCGCGCGCGTCTGGCCGAGAGGGGATCGACTTTGTCGAGATACGCGAGCACCGCCTCCATCGACGCGCGAAGACTGTACAGATCGAGACCGTAGAAGCCGGCGCGCTCGCCAGCGGGCTTCGCGTCGTTGTGCGTGCGGAGCCATCCCACGAAGTCGAGCACGTCCGCGTTGCGCCACATCCAGGTGGGAAAGCGCCCGAAACCAGCGAGCGCCTGGACACTGTCCTCGTCGGTGCCTCCCCCCCGAACGTACCGGTTCACGCGATACGCGTCTGGCCAGTCCGCCTCGACCGCAACGGCGGTGAACCCCTTTTCTTCGATCAATCGGCGCGTGATGAAGGCGCGCTCCCGATAGAACTCGTGTGTGCCGTGCGTCGCTTCACCGAGTGCCACGATCCGCGCATCGCCAATGCCCTGGATGAGCGCGTCGTACTGCGAGGGATCACCCTTGAGTGTGATGGCCCGCCGGCGGATCACCGCTACCGGATCGACGGGCTGCGAAACGGCCTCGCGCGTCGGCTTGGACGGTCCAACGGCCACGGCGAGCAGCCGTGCCACCTCCTCGTCGCTCGTCTGGCCGAATTCTTCGTACCAGAGCCCGACAGCCTCGAACGGCTCGGGCTTTTCGAGACAGACAACCGTGTCGGCAATCCGTCCAAGACGCTCGCATGTGTCACGTGCGCCAACCGGCACGGCCACGACGATGCGGGCCGGGCGGTGCTGGCGAAGCGCCAGCACCGCCGCCTGCATGGTCGATCCGGTCGCCAGACCATCGTCGATCAGAATCACGGTGCGGTCGCGAAGGAGAGGCGCCTGCCGATCGCCGCGATATGCGCGATCGCGCCGCTCCAGCTCCAGCCGTTCCCGCACCGCGACCTGCTGAACGAGCGCGTGCGGAATGTGGAGGTCGCGAATGAGATCGTCGCTCAACACCTGGATGCCGCCGGACGCGATGGCTCCCATCGCCAGCTCCGGATGACCCGGCACACCGAGCTTACGGACGAGGCAGACGTCCAGCGGCACAGCGAGTTTCGAGGCGACTTCGAACGCCACTGGCACCCCGCCGCGCGGGAGAGCGAGCACGATGACATCCGAGCGCCCGGCGTAGTCGGTCAGTCGGGCGGCGAGCCGCCGTCCGGCCTCGGTTCGATTGCGGAACCGCATGGGGAATCCTTCCGGGACGATCAGGCGCGCCGCGCCAGCACTTTCACCGTGCTGGCCTGCGGCCCTTTCTGCCCGCGCTCTTCCGCGAAGGTCACCTCGGAGCCGACCCGCAATCGCTTCGCGCCCGCACCGAGAACACTATTGGCGTGGAAGTACACTTCGTGCCCGTCCTCGGCCTCGATGGTGCCGAAACCATCCACAGGTGTCCACCGGATGACGCGGCCGCTCGGTTGCGCGTTGTGCACCTTCACGGCCCCGCGCTGACGCCGAACTTGGTCCTGCAGCCGACGCCGGACGCTATCGAACGCCTTACGGATGACGAGGTGCAGATCCTTGCGTACGCCCTCGACCTCGAGGGCCTTGGCCCATTTCTGCGCGGCGAGATCCGCCGAGATTCCACGCAGGTTCGCTTCGCGCGTCACATCGACCTCGCCGCCGGGCGTCCTGAGGTTGACGGACACGTGGAACGGGTTGCCACCTCGATGATGCCGGTGAGGCATCTCGACGAGCACACGGCAGGATTGAATATCCCCGAAGAAGACCGTCAGCTTCTCGACACGCTTGCGCACCTCCGAGTCAATCCATGGCGAGGGTCGGAGATTTCGGAACGTCACTTCGCATGGGAAGGTCATGGAGTTTCAGCTGGCGGTCTTCTGGGTGTCCTTTGATTGTTCGGCATCGGCGCGCTCAACCTGAATGGTGCAGTCCTTGAGGAGCGCGACCAACGTGCCGAGTGCCGCGAGGACGGGCGCAAGCACGGCTCCGAGCACGCCGGCCGTCAGCGGAAACTCGGCGACCGTACGGCCCTGGTGCTGGACGACTACCCTGCGCACATTGCCTTCATGGATGAGCTTTCGAAGTTTGTCGACGATGTCACTGCCTTCGACCTTGAACGATTCCCACCAGGTTTTCTCCGTCACAACATCACCCTCTTTAGCCAACTGTTTCAGGTTTAGACGCCGGCGTCAGCGCGCATGTAGAGACTCGCATGGGTTCGACGCAGAAAGTGCGCTTTGACGAGAATATCAAGCAGATTCTGCGATCTGTCGGGGTCGAGCCCCCACAGCCGCTGAACCTGAGACTTCGTGAGGTTCAGCCCGGGAATCTCCAGATACTCGGAACGAATCAGCTCGAGCCACTCCTCATTGGTCGTTTCAGTTGTGGTCACGGCTGCACCGCTTCGCAACGACCATACCAGAAATCATCAGGTCAAAAACCGACATCGTGTGCGGGAACCGCATCGCCGGACAGTGGAGGACCTGCGGGATTTCTCGCGGCTGGCCGGAAAATCCCCGCACCTCGGGCCTGGTTGGTTTCGGGCCGCGGTTGAGCGCACCGACACCGCACCCCTGTTACGACGCCGCTCTGTAAAACCAGTGCTTCATTGTCTCGGTTGATACAACGTAAAGCGCAGTAATCCCCGCAATCGTTGCGACCAGTGGGACGGGCAGCGGAGTGAAGCCGAACATGCCAGCCCCCGGTACGTACGGGACGGCAAAGGTCAGCACAATGAGCAGGCAGGTGGACGTCAGCAGAAGCGTGCCCGGACGGCTCAGAAAGAAGGGGCGCCTGGTCCGCACGACGAGCGCAATCACCAGCTCGGTGAGCAACGACTCGACGAACCAGCCGGTTCTGAACTCGGCCGGCCCCGCGTGGAACACGGTGAGCAACAGGACGAACGTCAGGATGTCGAACACGGAACTGAGCGCGCCGAACTCCACCATGAAGCGCCCGATGAACCGCATGTCCCAGCGCTGCGGCCGTTCGACGAGCTCGTGGTCCACCGCGTCGTTGGCGATGCCGACGGCGGGCACATCCGACAGGAAGTTGTTCAACAGGATCTGACCGGCCGTGAGCGGCAGGAACGGCAGAAACAGCGACGCCGCCGCCATACTGGTCATGTTTCCCATGTTCGCGCTCGTCGTGGTCAGGATGTACTTGAGCGTATTGGCGAACGTCCTGCGGCCTTCGGCGATGCCCTGCCTGATGACGTCGAGGTCGTGTTCGAGCAATACGAAGTCGGCCGCCTGCCGAGCCACGTCAACGGCATGCTCGACCGACAGGCTCGTGTCGGCTGCGTGCATCGCGGGCGCGTCGTTGACCCCGTCACCGAGGAACCCGACAACGTGTCCCATCTTCTTCAGCGCCAGGATGATGCGCTCCTTCTGATTGGGATCGACCTCCACGAAGAGTTCCGTACGGTCCGCGAGGTGCCAGAGCGCCTCGTCGTTGACCACCTGAAGCTCGGATCCGGTGAGCACGCGGTCCGACCGAATACCGACCAGCGACGCGACGTACTGCGTCACCGCTTTGCTGTCGCCCGTGATGATCTTAATGGACACACCGAGCGCAGCCAGGCTGTCAATCGCGCCCTTCGCATCGTGTTTCGGTTGGTCGAGAAACGTGAGAAATCCGGCGAACGTCAGGTCCCGCTCGACCTCTCGCGTGTACGCCGGGAGATGGTCGATCGGCCGCAGCGCCAGAGCGACGACCCGCAGTCCCTGTTCACTCCACTGCCGGTAGCGCTCCTCGATGCGCGCACGCGCCGTATCGTCGAGACTGGAGCCATCCTGCAGTCGTGTGCAGATCTCGGTGACGTGATGGAATGCCCCTTTGGTGATCAACTGAGTGCCGTCCGTCGTGTCCACGATCACGCTCACGCGCTTGCGGACAAAGTCGAACGGCAATTCCGCGCGCTTCACGACGCCGGACAGCTCGGGCACACCGGCGGCGCAGGCAGCGATGATGGCGTCGTCCAGCGGGTTCTCGAGGCCTGTTTGAAGCGCGGCGTTCCACGCACTCAACCGCTGCACATCGGAGGACGGGAGCCCGAAGGCATCGTATGCGCCCTCGAGGCGGACCACTCCTTCCGTGAGGGTGCCGGTCTTGTCCGTGCACAGGACGTCCATGCTGCCGAGGTTCTCGATCGCGTTCAGTCGCCGGACGAGCACGCCGTGACGCGCCATCATCTGCGCGCCGCGCGCCAGGTTGACGCTCAGCACGGCCGGCAGCAGCTCGGGGCTCAATCCCACGGCGAGCGCGATCGAGAACAGCAGCGTTTCGACCGGCGGCCGTCCACGGAGCGCGTGCACCACGAACACAGCGAGCGTCATGAGCAGCATGGTGATCGTAAGGAGGTAGCCGAAGCGCCGAATGCCCCGGTCGAACTCGGTCTCCGGCGAAGGCACCGCCAGCCGCGCCGCGACGGCGCCGAATTCCGTACGCAGGCCGGTATTGACGACCACACAGGTGGCATTGCCACTACGCACGTTCGTGCCGAGAAACACACAGTTTCGTCGATCGCGCAGTGCCGCCGACCGAGCGACTGGGCCCGGACGTTTGTCGACCGGAAAACTCTCGCCGGTCAGGACCGCCTCACTCACAAACAGGTCCGCTGATTCGAGGATCATCGCGTCCGCGGGAACCAGGCTCCCGGCCGACAGCTGCACGATGTCGCCGGGCACCAGTTCTTCCGAGGCAATGCTGACGGTTCTACCGCCACGCACTAAACGCACACGGATGCGCACCGACGACTCGAGCGCCGCCGCGGCCGACCGCGCACTGTACTCGCGCCGGTACCCGATGCCCACTGTCACGAGCACGATGGTGAGTACCATGGCCGCGTCGGTCCACTCGCCGGTCATGGATGAAGCGCCAGCCGCACCCAGAAGGATGAACAGCAGCGGATTCCGGATCTGACTGAACAGCACCCGCAAGCGCGTCGGCCCGGCCTCTTTGTGGATGCGGTTCGGTCCCCAGACCGCGAGACGTCTGACCGCCTCTTCTTCGGTCAATCCGTCACGCGAGGACTGCAGCCGAGCATGAAGGGATGCTTCGTCCAGTGTCCAGTACGGTTCCTCGTGCGCTGGGGTCATGTCAGTCCCCTGCGTACGGGAGAAGGGGGCGGGTCGCCTCCCTCGAGACGACGCCGCACGCCCTGAAGGAGGTCGGCAGCCTGATTCTTCAACTGCCGCTCGATGGCCGCCCGCACGAGTCCCCCGAAGACGCCGCGAAGCAGATCCACCTCCGACTGATTGACGTACACGAAATACGTCACACCGCGTTCATCATGCGCGAGGGTCGTCACGCCCCAGAGGCCATCCAGGTAGTGCGTCGCGAACACTTGCCGGCTGACGATGATCGGGGAGGGCAGGTCGGGGCTCTCGGCACGCGCAATCGTCACGTGCGTCGCGCTGACAATGGGTTTGCCCGACAAGCGTTCCTTGGACCAGTACAGGAACGACTCGACATCGGGAGTAGAGACGCGCGGATACTGCGTGATGTGATTGGACAGTTGCGGCCACTGCGTGGAGAGGAACAGCGGCGGCGGCGGGCCTTCGTCTCGCCCTCGTCGCAGATACTCCTGAGCGCGCGCAAGCACGACACGGCGAAATGCGACTGAGATGGCGTCCTGCTGCTGAGATCGAGGCTGAGTGAAGCTGCGCTGCAGCTCGGTAATTTCCGTCGGGCCGCAGCTTGAGTCCGCAGTCTGCGGGCCGGCACCGGCGTAGCTCGTCGATGTCCACCCGTTCGATTGTCAGCCCATCGAGATCTTCGAGCCGCGGCGGGTCGGAGAACCGACCGATTTCCGGGACGTAAGAACTGCGCCTGAGCTCCGCGATGCTCCGGTACCACGCGGTGAGGCGGACACCATCGGCCGCAATCCGAACGGCCGACACCAACGTGACTTCTCGCGGCCGGCTCCGCACGGTTCGGACGATCACCTCGCCACCGGCCAGCCTGCGCTCTTCCCGGTCGCCAAACACCGCCGTCGGATGCAGAAATGCAAATGGATCCGACAACGCTGCCAGGGGCGCAAGGGCCGACGCCACCACGAGCGCCGTCAGGGCGTACATCATGTCGTTCCCCGGTCGAAGCAACGTTGAGTCCACGATCCGTGAGGCAACGCCCTTGCATGCGCCGCAGTGAACGCGTCTGCGGCGCTACAATGCGGACGTCGGTCCGCTCGACGATCAGACAGCGCGGGAAATCCGACACAGAACCGAATGACCGGCAACGGGAGCCTACCATGAGAATATTCGACGTGATGACCGAGGGTGTACGGACGATTTCGCCAACCGCCTCAGCCGAAGCCGCGCGAGAAACGATGCGATTGCACGGAATCCATCACCTCATCGTCGCCGACAAGTCCGACGTTGTGGGCGTGGTTTCGACTCGCGATCTGGGTCGGCCCGGCTCGGCGCGCGAACAAGAGTCGTCGGTGGCCGACATCATGAGCGCACCGGCCGTGACGGTTGACCGGGAGACGCCTTTGCGCAAGGCCGCCAACATGATGCGCGGACGTTTCATCGGCTGCCTTGTCGTCGTCAAGGGACGTCGGCCCGTCGGTATCGTGACGGTGTCGGACCTTCTGGACGTGATCGGGAGAGGCGGCGATCGGCAGCCTCGCGCGGCAGCGCCATCCGGGGTGCAGTATCGCGCGCACCACCGGAAACGCCCGGCGGGAGGCGTCTGGTAGTCAGGGCTTGCCGGCAATTCGCATGTTCTTGACGTAGCGGTGGCACTGATAGCAGGCCATCGTCAAGGACACGTAGTGCATCGCCGCAAGGTCAAGGTCGTGCTGCTTGGCAGCGGCGACCAGATCCTCTGTCGCGCGAAGGAACGTGTCGCTCTGCCGGCGGTATTCCGGGGTCTTGAACACCATCCACGCGAGATCGTTCGTCGCGCGTGAAAGCGCCTGGCTCTCGCGTTCGAGCATCGCATAGTCACTGGTGGTGATGGCTTCGAGCAATCGCTGTGCGTGCGCCAACTTCTCCCGCATCACACGACCGGTTGCGGCCGTCTGCATGGCGGCCGATCCGGATGATGTGAGGAGAAGGAGCACCACCGAAACCACGCCAAGAGCCCTGGGGACAGTCCATCTGTTGATCATCGTCACACCTTTGTACCGACCGCCGGGTCAACCCACCTTGATATCGATCGTCTGGGGCTTGGGCGCAGCCGTCTTCGGCAGCCGAATCTTCAGCACGCCATTCTTGAACTCCGCCTGAATGCCGGCTGGGTCGACAACGCCTGGAACGGTGAATCGCCGCACGAATTGTCCGTACTGCCGTTCAATGCGGTGGTACGTCTTACCTTTTTCCTCTTTGTCGAGCTTGCGTTCGCCCTCGATCGTCAGGACGCCGTCGTGGAGCTCGATCTTGATGTTTTCCTTCTTCACATCAGGGAGATCGACGGTGACGCCGTACTCCTTGTCGGTTTCCTCAATGTCGAGGGGCGGATTCCAGTCGCCGAATGACGGCTCGTCCTCCGCACGAAGCGGCGCCGCATTGAACATGCGGTTCAACCTCGCCTGGATCGCCTCCAACTCCCGGAACGGATTCGATCGGATGATGCTCATGGTGCCTCCTGATACTGGAGTCTCTGGCCACTGCAATGGTCTCGCCACACCAGACCGGCACCAGACAGCCTGCCTTCGAGTAACGGGCTAATCCATCATAACGAGAGTTTCCACCGATGCCTGCGAAATTTTCCCCGCATCGGGTTGCGATTCCCTTCTGGACGCGAGATGGTACTAAGCTTGCGTTGGGCGGAACAGAATGAATACCACCAAGCATCGCTGGTTTCGCAACATCCTATGTCCCGTCGACTTTTCCACCGATGCTGGCACAGCGCTTCGCTTCGCGGCTGCCGTGGCTCAGCGTGGTGGAGGACACGTCACGGTCTTGTTCGTCAACGATCCGCTCCTGGTCGCCGCGGCTAGCGTCGCCTACGATGAACGGGTGCTGGCCGAGACAACGGAGAGCGAACTGCGGCGGTTCGTGGAACGCAGCGTCGGCCCGACGCGAGCGATGACCGTCAAGGCGCATGTGGCGTTTGGTGATCCGGCTCGCGAGATTCACAAAACCGCGCGCCGCTTGCGCTGTGATTTGGTTGTGCTGGGCTCGCGCGGCCTCGGCCGTGCGGGGAAGCTCTTCTTTGGATCGACCGCGGAGCGTGTACTGCGTCATGCAACGGTGCCGACGCTCGTCGTTCCGCGCGCCGCGGGCCGGAGTGGCGCACCCGCTCGCTCATGGCCCACGCGTTTGCTTGCCGCCGTAGTACTGGGGAAGCACGCGGCCGCCGACGTCCGCGCCGCGAGCAGCGTCGCGCAGTGGTTCAAATCGCACATGCTGCTCGTCACCGTCCTCGCGTCGGCTCAGACGCCATCCTGGCTGCGACTTCGGGCCGGCGACGACGATCGCGCGCGTGTTGTCGCCGCGCGGACGACATTGCAGGCGCTCGCCGCGCGCACGGGCCGCAAGGCGGTCGTCGTTCGCGTGCTCCTCGGCGATCCCGCCGATCAGATTGCGTCCACAGCAATCGACACGCAAGCGGGCCTGATCGTGGTCCGGCTCCGTCCGTCGGACCGACTGCTCGGGGCACGACAGGGTTCGGTGACGTACCGCGTGTTGTCCCGTGCCGCCATGCCGGTTCTCGCGCTCGCCGAACACCCGGTCGCGGTCCGCCCGGCCCCTCCTGCGCGCTAACGAGCGCCGAATTGTGGCCTCGTCCTCAACCATTGAGCGGTAACTGTCGGCAACTCGTCGACAGTGTGGCGCCCGCCGGAGCGCTGGAGTATCGTTGCCCGACATCGATGAAGCACGCACATGCCTGATACATCGACGCACATCCGGAATCTTGCGCAGGCCGTTCTCAACGCGAGTCGTCCTCGACCATTCCTTAAGGCCGTTCGGGCCTTCACGGCCGTGCTCGACGATGTCCCGAACTCCGCGGTGTCTGAATGGTCCCCGCAGACGCTCGCCGCGCTGCGTACGGCCGCGGAAGCGGTTGTGGACGCTATCGAACAGCAGATTGCCGATGCCGAGGCCGGGTCGTTTCAGCGAGAACTGGCAGCAGCCGTGTATGAGGTTCGCCGGTCACTCGAGGAAATCGACAAATGGGAGCGCCATTATCTGGGGACCTAGTGGAGAATTCCCTGAATTCGGGCAGGCGCAGACACGCGTATCCGCGCTCCTGTCGCGCCTGGCTAACAACCCGGGTGAGAAATGAAGGATCGCGACGGGAGGCGGGAAGGCGCCTCAAAGCGCCGTGTCGCGCGCGACCTGTTGCGCCAGCTCTGCTCGATAGGCCTGCAGCTTCCCGCGCAAATCCGGGCGCGACGTCGCGAGGATGGCGACGGCGAGCAGCCCGGCGTTCGCGGCACCCGCCGGGCCGATGGCCACGGTCGCCACTGGCACCCCTTTCGGCATCTGCACGGTGGCCAGCAGCGAGTCCAGACCATTCAAGACGCTCAACATGGGGACGCCAATCACGGGGATGACGGTGTGAGCGGCGACAACTCCCGCCAGATGCGCAGCGCCGCCGGCGCCCGCGATAATCACCTGAATCCCCCGCTCGACGGCGGTCGACGCGTAGTCGGTCGTCATGGCCGGCGATCGATGGGCCGACATGACTCTCGATTCGTGTGCGACGTCGAAACGGGTCAGCATCTCACTGGCCTGATTCATCGTCTCCCAGTCCGAACTGCTGCCCATGATGATCCCGACGAGTGGACGCGGGTCTGCCATAGAGACACATTGTAGCCGCCCGGAAGTAGAATCGGGCCATGAGAGCCGCCGCCCTCGTCCTGCTCACTCTTGTCTTGGCCGGGCGGGCACCCCTGCTCGCGCAGACGCCGGCCCCTCCGCCGCTGCAAATCCCTTACACACAGTTCACGCTGCCAAACGGTCTGCACGTGATCCTCCACGAGGATCACACGGTGCCACTCGCTTACGTGAACGTGCTATACGACGTTGGATCGGCGCGCGAGGTGCCCGGGCGCACCGGGTTCGCGCACCTCTTCGAGCACCTCATGTTCATGGGCTCTGGACACGCGAAGTATGGCGTCTTCGATCAATCGCTCCAGGCCGCTGGCGGAACGAACAACGCCAGTACCAGCACCGATGTCACGAACTACTGGATCATGGTGCCCTCTTCGGCGCTCGACCTCGCGTTATTCCTCGAGTCGGATCGGATGGGGTATCTGCTGGACTCGATGACGCCGCAGATCCTCGACGCGCAGCGTGACGTCGTGAAGAACGAGCGGCGCGAACGGATCGAGAACACGCCGTACGGCTCGGCATCCGTCACATTGGAGGAGATGCTCTACCCGAAGGGTCACCCGTATCATTGGCCGGTCATCGGGTACATGGAGGATCTCACCGCCGCGGGCTACGACGACGTGACGGCATTTTTCAGGAAATACTACGCCCCGTCGAACGCGAGCCTCGTTGTGGCTGGCGACATTGAGCCCGCCGCCACGCGGAGGCTCGTCGAGAAGTGGTTCAGCGACGTGAAAAGCGGCCCGGCCCCGGAGCCGGTGACAATCCCTGGCGTCCGATTGACGGGCGTCCAGAAGCGCACGATCACTGATCGCGTGGAACTGCCTCGCCTCCACCTCGCCTGGTTGACCCCCCGCCACTTCGAGCCCGGTGATTCGGCGCTCGACGTGGCCGCCAACGTGCTGAGCGGCGGCAAGAACTCGCGCCTCTTCAAGCGACTCGTGTACGACATGCAGATCGCGCAGGACGTCAGTGCCTTTCAAGTCTCGCGCAATCTCTCCTCGTACTTTCTGATCGAAGCCACGCCCAGACCCGGCCACACCGTGGAGGAACTCCAGAAAGCCATCGACGAAGAACTGGCCAAGCTTCGCAACGAGGCGCCGTCGGCGCACGAGGTCCAGCGCGCCATCAATCAGTACGAGGCGTCGTTCTACGACGGCCTGGAGCGGCTCGGCGGCCACCACGGCGGCAAAGCCGACCAGATGAACGCCTACTACCTGCAGACAGGCAACCCCGACTGGTTCAACGAGGACCTCGCGCGGTACCGATCGCTGTCACCGTCCGATGTCCGGGCAGCGGTCGAAAAGTTCCTGCCACCGGACCGGCGCGTTGAGCTGACCGTTGTTCCCGAACGGCCGGGTGACGGTCAGCAGCAGCGGTAAGCCACGAAAAGCACGAAGAACACGAAGACATGACACAACGATCAGCGCAGAGCTCGCAGAGGACGCAGAGTCGAAAACGATTCGCGGTCCCTGCGGTCTCTGCGTCTCACGTCGTGATCCCGGCTGAGGACTGAAAGCCTTATGACGATGCGTCATTCGCTTATCGCCTGTGTTCTGTGTGCCGCGACCCTTGGCGCGCAGGCGCCCGACCGGAGCAAGCAGCCGGTACCGGGGCCGGCGCCGGCGCTGAAACTCCCCGCAGTCCAGAAGCGGCAGCTGACCAATGGCCTGCCTGTGTGGATTGTCGAGCTGCACGAAGTGCCCGTCGTTCAGGTGAATCTCATCGTGACAAGCGGGAGCGCCGACGACCCGGCCGGCAAGTACGGCGTCGCCAGTATGACGGCGGCCATGCTGGAAAACGGCGCGGGTTCGCGCTCCGCGCTCGATATCGCAGATGCGATTGATTTTCTCGGGGCCAGCCTCGAAACGACGAGCGGAAGTGATGTCACGGCGGTCAGGCTCCACACGCCAGTCGCCAGGCTCACCGATGCGCTCCCGATCATGGCCGATGTCGCGCTTCGGCCGGCCTTTCCGAAAGACGAGCTCGAACGGCTGCGTCAGGATCGGCTGACCAGCATCATTCAGGCGAGAAAGGATCCCGGATCGATCGCGGGCCTCGCCTTCTCGCGCGTTCTGTACGGAACCGGCCATCGCTTCGGCACCGCGATCATGGGCACTGCGGGAACCATTCGAGCAATGACTGCCGACGATCTGCGCGCGTTCTACACGGCGAGATTCAGGCCCGGCAACGCCACGCTGCTCGTCGTTGGCGACATCGCCCCGCACACAGTACTGCCGCTGCTCGAAACCCACTTCGGGAAGTGGAAGCCGCAGGGCGCCGCGCCCCAGCATGTCGCCTTTCCCGAGCCACGGGCCGCGGGACCGCGCGAAGTGTTTTTGGTGGACATGCCAGGCGCCCCCCAGTCGCAGATCCGTATCGGCTCGGTGGGCGTGCCGCGGTCGACCCCTGACTTCTTCCCAATCCAGATCATGAACACCGTGCTTGGTGGCGCGTTCTCATCGCGGCTCAACATGAACCTCCGCGAGGACAAGGGTTACACCTACGGCGCTTCGTCGGTGTTCGACATGCGCGTGGCGGCAGGGCCGTTCTCCGCGGCCGCTGGCGTGCAGACCGACAAGACAGCCGAGTCCCTGAAGGAGTTCTTCAAAGAGCTGAACGGAATTCTTCAGCCGATTCCGGCCGAGGAGCTTACGCGCGCGAAGAATTACGTCGCCCTTCGATTTCCTGAGCGGTTCGAGACAACGGGCGACATCTCTGCCAACCTGGAGAATCTGGTAGTGTATCGCCTTCCCGACGACTACTTCTCGACGTACGTGCAGAACATCCAGTCCGTCACCGCCGCCGACGCGCAGCGTGTCGCACAGAAGCACATTCTGCCGGATCGCCTGGCAGTTGTCGTGGTTGGCGATCAGAAAGTGATCGAACCAGGTATCCGCGCGCTCAACCTCGGACCGGTCAGGTCGCTCACGATTGAAGAGATCTTCGGCCCACCTCCCAGATGAGCATCACCACGGGACGCTCGCAGAACCTCCGGAGCATTCGTCGTCCTCCCACCAAATCACGAACGGCAGCCCGCCAGACCGCGGCGACCAACACTCGCGGACGAGTCAAAGACGACAACCGCAGAACTCGCAGAAATCGCTGAAAACGCGGGCTCACAAGGCTCAGCGCAGTGAAGTTGTGTTGTCCCCATCCCTTCCCAGCAGGCTGATCGCCATGCCCACGACCACCACGACGACGGCGCCGATCAGGTTGTGCCAGAGGAAGGCGATGGGCGTCGTGAACGCCACCGTGAGGACGACCGCCATACCGGCCAGCAGTCCCCAGAACGCTCCAACAGCGGTTGCGCGTTTCGTCAGCATCGCCAGCATGAACACGCCAAGAAGCGAACCATAGAAGAAAGACCCGTAGCGATTCACGACTTCAATGAGCGACCCCTGGTCCGCGGCGTACATCGCGACGCCGGCCGCAAACAGCCCCCAGGCCATCGTCGCCAGCTTCGACACGCGCAGATAGTGTCCCTCGCTTGCCTGCCGGACGAAGTAGCGCTGATAGAAGTCGAAAATCGTCGCCGTCGCCAGCGCATTCAACTCGCCGGAGGCCGCGGACATCGCCGCCGCGAGAATCGCGGCGACCATCAGTCCAACGAGTCCAATGGGCATCCGCGTCGTAATGAACGTCGGGAATACATAGTTGACATCGGTGTAGCGTTCGTCGCCGCTCACCTCTTTGACAATCGCTGCCGCTCTCGTCCGCACGTCCCGGACCTTGGCGTCGGCCTCGAGAAACGCCGCGCGATTGTCCTCTCGCGCCGCCCGGCGCCGTTCCTCGGAGACGGCGTCGAACTCCTGACGGAGCCGCGCGTACTCCGGCGCCCGCGGTCCGCGATCAATCTGCGCGTCGTGGGACCGATTGAACAGCATAGGCGCTGGCTGGAAGAGATAGAAGACAAACACCAGCACACCGGTGCCGAGGATGAGGAGTTGCAGCGGAATCTTCACGAACCCGCTCATCAGGAGCGACCGGCGCCCTTCATCCTCGGATTTCGCAGTGAGGTACCGCTGAACCTGACTCTGATCGCAGCCGAAATACGCCAGCATCAGAAACAGGCCGCCGATCATGCCGGACCAGATCGTGTAGGTTTCGCGCACATCGAACTGGAAGTCGACGGCTTTCAACCGCCCGGTCGCACCGGCAAGATGCATCGCCTGACCGAAGCTCACCTCACGCGTGATGCCAGTCACGAGAATGGCGACCGCCGCCGCCATGCCGCCGACAACGAGAAACATCTGCTTCACGTCGGTCCAGGCGACAGCCTGGACGCCCCCGACGGTCGTAAAGAAAATCATCGGCAGGCAGATCACGATCACGGTGGCGGGGACCTCCCAACCAAGAATCGAGGAGATCACCACCGCCGGCGCCGCCAGCGTGACGCCCAGGGATGCTGCGCGGCCCAGGAGAAACAGCACGCTGGCCGCCGATCGCGTCCGAGCATCGAAGCGCCGCTCGAGGTACTCGTAGGCGGTGTACACCTTCGCCCGGTGAAAGAACGGCACGACCGTCATCGACAGCAGGATCATCGCCAGCGGCAGACCGAAGTAGAACTGGACGAAGCGCAGTCCCGTCGCGTACGCCTGGCCTGTGGTGCCCACAATAGTCACCGCACTCATCTGAGTCGCCATGACGGACAGCCCAACCGCCCACCACGGCAGTGATCGGTTACCCAGAAAGTAGCCCTCGACCTTGTCGGTCCCCTTCGAACGGCGCAAGCCATCAACGACCACCCAGAGGATGTAGATGATGACGACGGCCCAGTCCAGTGGATGCATTCAGGGATTAGGGATTAGGGATTAGGGATTGGGGATTGCTTGGGAAACTCGCGCGGGCTATGAGAAGGCTTGGCCGATGAGCCACAAGGCGGCAATGATGGCCACCTCGAGAAGAACAACCTGCACGTAGGTGCGCGTCACAGAGGGAGTATAGCGAAGGTTCACGGGTCCAGGGCGAACCCTGGACCTCCTATAATCCTGATCATGCGCTCTCGCAGCACGCGCACTGCGTTTCTCTGTCTGCTCATCGTTGGCCCCCAGACGGCCCTCTCACAGTCTCACCCCTTCGAACTGCGCGCGCGTACCATCTTCAAACAGCTCATTGAAATCAACACGACAGAGTCCGCCGGCACGACGGCCGCCGCGGAAGCCATGGCCGCACGCCTCAAGGCCGCCGGCTGGCCGGCCGCGGACGTCCAGGTGCTTGGCCCCACTCCTCGCAAACACAATCTCGTCGCGCGCTTTCGCGGCACCGGTGGCCGTCGACCGCTTCTGCTCCTCGCACACCTCGACGTCGTCGAGGCCAAACGTGAGGATTGGTCCCTCGATCCATTTACGTTCACGGAGAAGGATGGATTCTTCTACGGACGCGGCACGTCGGACGACAAGGGGATGGCGTCGCAGTTCGTCGCCAACCTGATTCGGCTGAAGGAAGAGGGCTTCATGCCGGATCGCGATCTGATTCTTGCGCTGACGTCGGACGAGGAAGGCGGCGACTCGAACGGCGTCGATTGGCTCGTGAGAAATCGTCGCGATCTTGTCGATGCGGCGTACGCGATCAACGAGGGAGGCAATGGCCTTTCAAAGAACGGCAAGTATCTCATCAACGAAGTGCAAGCCGCAGAGAAGGTCTATCAGGACTTCAGACTCGAGGTGAGGAACGCTGGCGGGCATAGCTCGTTGCCCGTGAAGGACAACGCGATCTCGCATCTGGCGGCGGGGCTCGCCCGCCTCGGGGCCTTTGATTTCCCGATTCGGCTGACCGAGGTCGCGCGGGCCTACTTCGAGCGGTCTGCGAGCGTGGAGCCGGATCCGGGGATCGCCGCCGACATGCGGGCCACGGCTCACGCGCCCTCCGACACGCGCGCGGTGGCCAGATTAGCGGCGGCGACTCCCCTCTTCAACGCGGTCCTGCGCACGACGTGCGTCGCCACGAGGCTCGAGGGCGGACACGCGAACAACGCACTACCTCAGGTGGCCGACCGCCATCGTCAACTGCCGGCTGCTTCCAGACGATTCCCCGGCCGCGACTCGTGAGCAGCTCGTCAAGGTCCTCGCCGACCCGGCCATCACCGTGACCGCCATCGACGAGGCCAACACGAGCAAACCTGCAACCTTGATTCCCGAAGTGATGAACGCGGTCGAACGGATTACGGCCGCCATGTTCCCTGGCGTGGTCGTCATTCCGGTGATGAGCACCGGGGCGACCGACGGGCTGTTCTTGAGGAATGCCGGCATCCCGACCTTCGGCATCAACGGCACGTTCGGCGATATCGACGATGTGCGCGAGCACGGCCGCGATGAACGCGTCGGGGTGAAACAGTACTTCGAAGGTCTAGAATTTCAGTACCGGCTGATTCGAGCCTTGGCCGGAGGATGAACGCGGCCCACGAATGTCACGGTTCCTGATTCGCGCGCGACAACCCTGGGGTGATGGCGCTCCTCCGCGGATCGTCCGCGATCGCGACATCCTGGCGCCGCATCTTGAAGACGCGGCACACTTCCCGGGAGGCCACGCGACAGAGCTCATCGTCCCCTCGACCGAGATGGAGGTCGCGGATGCCATTCGCACCTCTCGCCGCATCCTGCCGATTGGCGCACAAACCTCGCTCACCGGGGGCGCAACGCCGATGGGCGAAACGCTGTTGAGCACAGCCCGCTTGAACCGGATCGAGTCGACGGGCCCGCTCGGGAGGACGGCCGTCCGCGTGCAGGCCGGTGTCACGATGGCGGCCCTTGACGAGGCACTGGCCAGGGACGGCCGCTATTATCCTCCGGCACCCACATTCAGCGGTGCGTTCGTTGGCGGCACGGTAGCGACGAACGCCGCCGGGGCGGCGACGTTCAAGTACGGGACCACCCGGGAGTGGGTGCAGGCACTGACGGTCGTACTGCCGTCTGGCGATGTGCTGGACATCGAACGCGGCGCGACCGTCTCTCACTCCGACGGGTACTTCGATCTGCTGCTCTCGACGGGAACGGTTCGCGTCCCTGTGCCGACCTATCTCATGCCGGATGTGCCAAAGCTCTCCGCCGGGTACTTCGCGGAGCCGGAAATGGATCTCATCGATCTGTTTATTGGCGCAGAGGGCACGCTCGGCGTGGTGACGGCGGCGACACTGCGCGTGCTCCCGGTCCGGCCGGCGTTCTGTCTTGCGTTCGTGCCGTTTCAACACAGGCACCATGCGCTGGACTTCGTTCGCCAGCTTCGTCACACCACTCAGGAAACGTGGCACACGCGCAACCCACGCGGCGTGGACGTGTCGGCCATCGAACACCTCGATACACGCTCACTCGAAATCATTCGCGAGGAAGGGCTCGACCGGGCGAACGGCGTGAGACTCCCACCCAGTGCGGTCATGGCACTTCTCGTGACACTGGAGCTGCCGCCCGACACCACGGCAGAAGCGGCGTACCGTGAGATCGGCGGCGCCGAATCGCGCATGGCGCCTGATTCGCCACTCGTCCGCTTCTGTCGGATGCTCGTCGACGGCAGTCTGTTCGACGATGTGGAGATCGCCGTGCCGGGCGATCGCGCGCGCGCCGGGCAGCTCCTGGCCATTCGAGAGGGCGTACCCGCCGCCGTCAATAAGCGCGTCGGCCTGGCGAAGCGTCGCGACGGGCGGATTCACAAGACCGCGGGTGACATGATCGTCCCCTTCGAACACATCGAGGAGCTCCTCGACTTCTATGATGCCGAGTTCAGGCGCCGTGGCCTCGACGCCGCGGTCTGGGGCCATCTGTCCGACGGGAACGTGCACCCCAACGTGATTCCTCGAACATTTGAGGACGTCGAAGCCGGGTACGAGGCGATCCTCGCGTTCGGGCGCGAGGCGATTCGGCTGGGAGGCGCACCGCTGGCGGAACACGGCGTGGGCCGCAACCCGATCAAACAACTGCTCTTGCGCGAATTGTATGGCGACAAGGGCGTCGAGGAGATGCGCGCCGTCAAGCGGGCGATCGATCCGGAGTGGAAGCTCGCCCCCGGCGTGCTCTTCCGTGAGAATCCGTAGGCCCGACCTTCAGGTCGGGCGCTCGCCTGGGGTCAACATCATCGCCCGACCTGAAGGTCGGGCCTACGTCGCCAATCAGCGTGGGCCAAGCCAGCGGTCGCGAAAGGTCTTCTGCGCCGCACTGGGCGGCGTGCCTCCGATCGATTCAACCGGCGACAGCACGAGCTGTACGTCCTCAACGAGCCGCAAGCTGGCTCGACGAACCGCGCCTCCCCGGTCGGCGAACACGACCGCGATGGCGTCACCCGGTCGATGACGCTGCACAACGGCCACGACATCCTCGGCGAACGTCATGGGCGACCCGTCCAGCTCTTTCAGCTCGTCTCCGCGATCGAGCCCGGCAAGATAGGCGGGCGTCCCCATAGCAGGCGGCATCGCGAGCCGAAGCGTTCGCGGTTCAAAACGCACGTCACCCCACGACGCGGCTCCAGGATTCGCTTTTCTCAGGACGAGGCCGGCATGCGCGAGCAGGCGGCTGTAATCGGCAACGTCATGACCCCGAACATAGCGGGTGAAGAAATCGAGCGCGAATGCACGATCGCCGCTGACCTCGGCCAGTCGCGCCTCCGCGTCAGCCATGGTATAGGGTCGATCGACGTAGCCTTCGAGACGTCCGCCTGGCTTGCCGTGAATCCGCCACATCGCGCGCATGTAGTCGTCGAGCGTCAGCCGGCTGTCGGAACGTTCGCGGAGCGCCAGGTCCAGCGCGAGCGCAATCGCGCCGCCGAACTGGTAGTACGAGATGACCGTTTGCGACCAGTTCGTGCGATCGGCCGCGCGTCCGCCGTCGGTAAACACGGCCATCCGGCTCGCTTCTTCTGCGGACCGAACGAGCCGCGCCGGGTTGAGCGCCGCGCGGCTGATGAGCCCTAACATCGTGCCGACCGTGTCGTAGAGGTCGGCCAGCCCCGCGCGACTCAGGATGAGAGCCCCGAAGTACTGCGTGAAGCCCTCGCCTAGCCACAACTCTCCGGACATGTTCGCACGTTCGAAGTCGAACGGCTCGAGCGAGCGCGGCCGAATCCGCTCCATGTTCCAACCGTGAAAGAACTCATGAGACACGGTGTCGAGCAGCCCGGCGCGATTGTCCCGAAGCGACGAGGACGAGGTGATCACCGTGCTGTTCCGATGCTCCATGCCGTCGCCGCGCGCGTAGGGCAGATAGTCCACAAGAAACGTGTAAGAACCCGGCTCGTAGTCAGGGTACTCGCCGTACACGGCGCCGGCCTCTTCAACGATCTTCTGGACGTCGACCACAAACGCGTCGAGCTCCGCGTCGGTGCCGGTGTGGTGGAGCGCGAAGCGGAACGTGCGGCCGCCCAGCCGGAACTGCCGGATCGAGACCGGGCCGAACTCCGCCGGGCTGTCCATCAGATACTGGAGATTCGGCGCAGTGAACTCGAGGGGCGTCGATCCGGCGTGAAGCTGCGTAGCCACCTGCCAGCGCGCAGGCGGCTCGCCAGCCACTCGGTCGGTCGTCGCAGTCCCGGCCTTCGGATTGGGCGGGGCCGTAGGCCCGACCTTCAGGTCGGGCGGCACGAACGTCACCCTCGCCGAACGATCGTCCAGACCGCGCGCCCACATGATGACGGCAGGCATATTGATGTGCGCGTGCGTTGTATCAATGGCGAGATAGGTGCCGTCCACCTGATCACCGAAGACCTTGTACTTGACCGTCAGCGAACCGCCGTGTCCCGCGACGCTCCAGCCGTACGGATCAGGCCGCGTGGTCGTCAGCACCTGGCCGCTGCGACTGAACGCCTGAACGTCATAGACGTTCTTGGCGAACTCGTGCAGCGAGTAGCGCCCCGGCGACGATCGGCTCATGCGGAGTTCGACGGGCGCATCGCCGACGTCGGTGAAGGTGGCCTCTACTTGCACCCAATGATGCTGGGGCTCCGGGAACGTGAAGTGATAGCGGACCGGCTCGGCTGCCTGGGAGCGCGGCGTCGCAGCCACCAGCAGAGCGACCAGCAGCAGCGCAAGACGGTTGGACATTCAGCGCCTGTTTGCCAACGAAGTCACGAAGCCACGAGGATCACGCAAGATCGATTCTGTGTGTTCAACGAGTTCCGGGGGTGTGGCACTACTTGAACAAATCGTCGAACGCCTGCTTGGCGCTCGGCGGTCCCTGAGGCGTGCCGGTCTGACGCTCCACGGTTGTACGCGGCGCGAACATCGTGCAACCGTTTCCTTCGTCCTTCGGCGATACACGCGCAGTGAGCGCAGGCTGCGCGCACTCGAATCGGGCGCTGGTGTCGAACGACACACAGTTGATGCAGCTGTGGATGTCAACGCCGCAGCGCTTGCAGCGGCTGAGGGGTTCAACGGGAATGGTGAGCAGGTTGCCGCAACGGGCACACCGGAAGACTTCGTGAGAACCCATGAGGTTCGGGGTTTTCGGGCCGGCTGCACTCTGCAACTGACGCCCTGGCGCCCGTTCCAGTGGTTTCTTCTCTCCTCGGGGCGCCGCTCGCTCACGCTCCCGCGGCTCGTCCTGGTAGCCGCGCTGACGGTACTTTCTGTCACTCATTGGTTAATCCCCGGCCATTCTAAGGCCGAAAAACCCTTATGATGAACCCGATGCGCGTGGGGCGGGTGCTGGCGGTCGCGGCAGGCGCGGCACTGCTCGCGCTGGGGGGTGCTCCCCGTATTCTCGGCCAGGCCGAAGTGCCACGGGCGGCGGGCCTTCCGTCGGAAAGGGTCGCAAGGCCCCCGAGGCCAATGACGCTCGTCGACGTGATCGAACTACCTCGCATTCTCGACCCTCAGCTCTCTCCAGATGGCCGGACGGTCAGTTATACGCTCAACCGTGCCGACTGGAAATTGAACCGGCAGGTTGCCCACATCTGGACCAGGTCTGTATCCGGCGGGCCGGCCGTGCAGTTGACGAGTGGCACGGGTGAGAACACGGCGCGCTGGTCGCCAGACGGCAAGACCCTGCTCTTCCTCTCGGGGAATCAGATCCATCTCGCACCCTCCAAAGGTGGTGCGGGGCGTCAGCTCACCAGGCACGCCACCGCTCTGACGCTGCCAACCTGGGCTCCCGATGGCTCGGCCATCTATTTTCTGGCCCCGGACGTACGCGTCGGCGGTCCGCGGAACACACTGGACGACGACGTCACCGTGTTCGGCCAGACCGATTTCACCCAGCAACACATCTGGAAGGTCGCGGTCGCAACCGGCGTCGAGCGAAAGATCACAGACGGTGATTGGTCGGTGCTGGCATTTCGGCTCTCGCGAGACGGCAAGCGCTTGGCCGTGCTTCGACCGCCGACACCGCTCGCCGTTGACCACTACAACAGCGAAGTGTGGGTCATGGACAGCGACGGCGGAAATGCCCGCGCGCTGACCAGCAACGGCCTTTACGAGCTCGACGCCGAGCTTTCACCCGACAACTCCCAGATCTGGTTCCTCGCAGATGCGAACGAGAAACTGGAGCCCTACTACGGGCAGACGCTGTTTCTCATGCCGGCAGCCGGCGGCACCCCGCAAATGCTGGTGCCAAGTCTCGGCCACCCCATCGACGCGGCGGCCTGGTCGCCCAATGGCAAGTCCATTCTCGCCGTCGTCAATCTCGGGGTGCGTCAGGAGATCTATCGGATCGACGTGGCGACGCGGACTGCGAAGGCGCTCACCGACGGGCGCCACGCCATTCCCCAGGGCTGGAACCTCGCAGCGGCAGCCGGCCGCATGATCTTTCCGTTCGATGAGCCGACCCGCATCGGCGATGCCTGGACGCTGCCAGTCGAACCTGTCGACAATGTCCATGGCGCCGCTGGCGCACCCACACGTGTGACCGATGTGTACGATTCGTTCGCCACCGACTTCGCGCTGCCGCGCCAGGAGAAGGTCAGCTGGAAGGGCGCCGACGGCGTGACAATCGAGGGGCTGCTCTTCTATCCCGTTGGGTACCAGGAGGGCCGCCGCTACCCGCTCGTGGTGCAGCTTCACGGCGGACCGGCCGACTCCGACAAGTTCGGGTACGGGCCCGCCTTCATTTTCAACTACGTCCCCGTGCTCACGGGGAAAGGCTACGCGGTCCTCCGGCCCAACTATCGTGGGAGCAACGGCTACGGCAGCGCCTTCGTCCGCGACATCATCGGTCACTACTTCAACAACATGCACCATGACGTGATGGCCGGCGTCGATGCGATGATCGCGCAGGGAATCGCCGATCCGGATCGGCTCGCCGTCACGGGCTCGAGCGCCGGCGGGCATCTGGTCAACAAGCTCATTACGTTCACCGATCGCTTCAAAGCCGCTTCCTCGGCAGCCGGTGTCGCCAACTGGATTTCCCTCATGGCACAGACCGATGCCGTAACCCGCCGCACTTTCTGGATGGGCGGAACGCCGTGGCAGCCCGATGCGCCGATCGATCTTCTCTGGAATCACTCGCCGATCAAAGACGTCGCAAAGGTGAAGACGCCGACGCTCTTCGTCGCGGGTGCGAGAGATGCGCGCATTCCCCTGGCGCAGGCGCAAGAGATGTATCGCGGCCTCGACAGCAACGGCGTGCCGACACGGCTCATCATCGGGAACAATGAAGGCCATCAGTGGCAGGGCCTGCGAAGTCTGCTCACGCACGCCAATGTCGAGCTGGAATGGTTTGAAAAGTACGTCATGAACCGAGCGTACCAGCCTGAGTTGTCGCCCACCGACCTTCCAGCCTCCGCCAGGTAGGACGGGCGGGGGGTCGTCACGCTCGTCCAATCCGTGCAGATGGAGCTGTCGGTCTCGGATTCCGGCCAAGGGATGGACGCCGACACACAGGCTCACATTTTCGAGCCCTTCTTCACGACCAAAGAAGTTGGGATCGGAGATACTCGGAAGGAAGCAATCCCTGACGCTTGACGGGAAAGCGGAAAGGCGGGGCGACAATCAGCCGGCGTTTCCCATCTGCGCCATGGCCTTCTTCATCTCCCCCTCACTGACGTCCTTGACGTGGGTCATTACGGCCCACTCATTGCCGAAAGGGTCCTCGAATCGCGCATTGCGATCGCCGTAGAACTGGTCCGTGGGCTCTTGCAGCGAGCGCGCGCCCGCACTCAACGCCTCGTTGTATGTCGCATCGCAGCTCTTGACGTAGATCGCCAGACAGGCTTTCCTCTGTGGGAACTGGGGCGGCATCGGGCTTCCCATCATCAGAACCGCGTCGCCGAACCCGAGCTCGCAGTGCGCGATCGTTCCGCCCGGCATGTCGAGGCGGAACCGTTGCTTGGCACCGAGCACCTTCACGTACCACTCGATCGCCCGCGGGCAATCGTCGAGCACGGTTACCGACGACAAGACGGGGTAGCCCTTTGCGAGCCAGGAGACCCGTTGGGGCTTCCTCACGATGCGTGCCGCCCTCCGACCTTTCGAAGTCCCCTTCAACTTCCTCTTGGTCTTGGCCATGGTGTCCTCCAGGCGGGAATACTACTGTGGCCTCGCGCGTTCAGCGAGCTGATTGAAGGCGGAGCAGGCAGGTCAACGTGTGCAAATCTCTCGTCTGACGCCGTTTTCCACGGGCAACGCTATAACTGAGCTCTGTTTTCGGGCCATCGAACCTCGTCATCTGGGGTTTATTGTCGCAAGTTGAAGCACGGGGAACTGGTCAAGCGCTGCACTCAACTCGGCGAAGACCGCAGAAATGGAAGCCCAATTTCACGCCAAATTCGTGGGTGACGTTCAAGGGTTCATAGGCGCCGAGTTGCTCGTGGGCAGTCACATGATTGACCGTAAACGTCACGGTTTGGTAATTCACTGGCGAGGCGCTGACATTCCAGTATAGATAATACGGCTCCATCGACCAGTGCCTCGTCATCTGATATGTCGCACTTGCACGCAGCGCCCATCCTCTCGGCTGCGAGAACGAAATATCAGTAAAGCCATCGATCGTGAAAGGGGGCGCTGTGGTCGTCGCTGGAACATCGCCACCGCCCAATAGTGAGTCGCGGGTCTTTTGCCAGCCATGGATCAGGCGATCGTATTCGAGATCGAAGCTCAGCACGCGATGCGACGCAATCCTGGTTCGGGCAGTGATACCGACAGGCACATAGAGATAATCATCCGTGCGGAATCCAGCGGTGCCGGTCGTGCCGTTCGACAAATGACGGAGACCCAAGCCGGCGTAGGGAGACAACGCCCATCGTTGACCGATCAGGTCCTTGCCGGCGAGGGCGCGGGCTTCCAGATACCAGTCCTTGTCGCCGGTCTCGCTGCACGGCGATGGATCACCCACATCCAGCTCGTAGCCATTCGGCGAAGCGCTGTTTGGCCGGATCAGGAACGGTGAACACCAGCCGGTATAGGTGACGTTGCCAATGGTGCCCCGCACATCGAACTGGGCAAACCAGTGCCGGCGCCTGTCGAGCGACGCCGTGCCCGTGTATTCGGCCCCGACCTTGGCGCCGTGGATCGATATGCTCTGCGCGCCGGGCTCGATGTAGGTGTACCTGCCGACGCTGGCATTGACTTCATGCCCTGTTGGCGTCGCCAGGCTGGTGTCAACCGCAGCGGCGCCATGCGGCTGAGCGAGTGCGGCGGGCATCGAATCAGGCGTTTGCGCGAACGCCTCGGTTGAAATCAGTGCGATGACAGCGGCAAAGAAGAGTATTTGTGCGGTCTTCACCGAAGTGAATACACTCTCTCGGGATCAAGAAATCGGACTACATCACGGCCTGATCGGATCCGCCGTGCGGTCGCCCTTAGTTTAGAGGGAAAAGCGCCGCGCCGCTGTTCTCCTGGTGCAGCTCCCGCTGGAACTCTGCGAGCGCCCGCGGCGAGATCTCCCGCCGCGAGCGCGATCCGTCCGAGGAGCCAGTGCAAGCGCGAGCCGCTGAATCGCGGCGGTCCCGAGGGTACGTCACAGCGTATCTTCGAAAGCGGTGCCCGACATCCGGTTGTCTGACGCGAATCGAGGGAGCGTGGCCCTTTGCAGTATCAGCATGAAGTGGCCAGCCTCGTCGGGTAAACTCAGTCCAGTCATTTCCGGGAGGACGCGAATATGGATGATCCGACAAGACGCAACATACTGAAAGCCGGGGCCGCGGCAGCGGCGATGGCCGCGATGCCACGCGTATTTGCTCAGCAGGCGGGCAAAGGAGGAACTGGCAAGTTCTACGAAAAAGGCCCCGTTCGCATCCGCTATGAGGAGGCCGGGTCCGGTTTCCCTCTGATGCTGCTTCCCGGCGGGGGATTGAACGCGACAATCTCGTTCTTCACGGGCAACTCGCCCTTCAACGCGATCGAGGAGTTCAAGGGACAGTATCGCTGCATCACGGCGGACCTGCGCAACGCCACCACCGGCCAGTCCACCGGCCCTGTCGAGGTCGATCGGCCGTGGGAGTCCTACGCCGACGACCAACTCGGCCTGATGGATCATCTGGGCATCGACAAGTTCATGGTGATGGGGTTCTGCATCGGCGGCCCCTTCATCTGGAGTCTCCTGAAGCGCGCGCCCAATCGTGTTGTCGCGGCTGTGCTGGCGCAGCCCGTGGGGTGGCGGCCGGAGATGCGCGACCCGAAGTACCCAGGCGTATTCTGGAAGACCTGGGGTCCGGCACTGACTGCCCAGCGGCCCGAGATCACGATGCCGACGGTCGACAAATTCGTGACCAGGATGTTCGAGACCGACCCCGACTTCGTCTTCACCGTGACACGGGATTTCGTGCGTGGTTGCCAAACCCCGATTCTGGTCCTGCCGGACGATTCCCCGGCCCACCCGTACGCCGTCGCCATGGAGACCGCGATGCTCGCACCGAAAGCCGAAGTGAGCATGTTCCCCTGGAAAGAACCCAAAGAGCGGATTCCCCTGGCGGTGCGCCACATCCATTCCTTCCTCAAGGCGCATCGGCCCGCTTAGTAGCCGGAGGACCGCATAACGGATTACTCCCGCCTGGTCGCTAGCGTTGACCTATCCAAACGGCCGGTTGAGTCCGATGCCGGTTATTTATGAGGTGGCTTCTAGACTAGTCCCGCCGACGCTTGACGCGAAAGCGGAAGACGGGGCGTGATCGGCTGCGCCGCAATCATTTGCCCGTCCGCAGCGTGACTTTCTGCACGCGCCAGTTGGTCATCTCGCCGATGAGCAGTTCGTTCTCGTTACGGCAGTCGATCGAGTTCGCCAGTCCGAACTGTTTCGGCAGCTTGCCGGCCGAACCAAATCGACCGACCACTTGACCGTTCAGACCTATCTTGTAGATGGTGGCATCGTCCATGCCATTGGGGTCACCCCAGTGCGAGCTGTAGATGTACTGCGTCGCACCGCGTGTCATGCAGATTGCCATCGGCGTGCCGATGCCAGTAATTTGCGACTTGAACTTCCCGTCGCCGTCGAAGACCTGGATGCGCTTGTTGCCGGAATCGGCCACATAGACATTGCCCTGAGCATCGAGCGCGATGCCCTTCACGCCCTGGAACTGTCCCTGCTCCGAGCCCGTCGAGCCCCATTGCGTGATAAACCGACCGTCCTTGTCGAATTTGGCGACGCGGTTGTTGCTGCCGATGCCGTCGGCAACATAGATGTTGCCCGCGCGGTCCCAAGCCACATCGCTCGGACGGTTGAAAGTGGAACCGGGCGTGCCGGACCCGGGACTGACGCCTCGACCACCCGCGCCTGCGGCCCCGGCAGGTGCCCCGGCAGGGCCCGCACCGCCAGGCCCGACACCGCTCGTCGGGGCCGCGCCCGCAGCAGGCGCGCCGCGCCCTCCACCTTCGGCGGCTGGAGCGCCGGCGCGACTCTCGGTCGTTGCGAGTGGTCCGGAGGCAAGCGCCGCCATGAGTCCTGGGCCGGGGCGCACGCCAATCGTTTCCGGTTTCCGGCCGAGCACGAGCTGAACACGCCCGTCCGCATCGAACTTCACGACCTGATTCGCGCCCGCGTCGATCGTCCAGACGTTGTCCTGTGGATCGACACGAAGACCGATCGCAGTGTTGAACCCGTAGACGTCCTGACCGAGCTCACGCACGAACTTCCCGGTCGCGTCGAACTGGAAGAGCCGCGAACCATTGCGATAGAACGTCCGCGCGTCGCCGAGCGTCGCGTACGGATGTCCCGTGCGCGTGTACACGAAGATCTGTCCCTGGGAATTCGTCCCGACGCCGGCGACCTCGCCGACGAAGACCTCATTGGGGGTCTTGAGCAGATCGGCGTTCGAATCGAATGGGATGTCGGGAACCGGCGCCTGCGCGTACGGCGGAGCGCCAATAACCACGACCGCCGCCGCGGCAAGGAACCGCTGGAATGCGCGCCTCATGACAGTCCTGCCTTCCTACCGTCCGCTCGCGCGTGACGTCTGAGCGTTCAGAAGAATCTTCTGGGAGCGCCAGTTGTTGATCTCGGCCGTGTAGATGATGTCGGCGTTGCGGCAGTCCATCTGGTGAATCGTGGCGAATTCGCCCGTCGCCTTGCCGGCCTTGCCGAACTTGCCGATGATCGTGCCGTCGAGCTCCATCTTGTAGACCTCGCCGGTGAACTCTGCCGCCGCAGCCGGCGCGCTGTCCGGCCACGAGTTGGACGCATAGAGATACTGCTTGCCGGGATTCTTCGGGCCCGGACCGCCAGACACGCAAACGGCCCATGGATTGCCGACCTGGTCGTAGTTGGCTTTCCAGTTCAGGTTGTTGTCGAGCACCTGCACCCTGGCATTGCCGCGATCACCGACGTACACGTTGCCCTGGAAGTCTGTTGCGATTGAGTGCGGCGTGTTGAACTGCAGGTTGCCCGTGCCTCTCGTACCGACTGCTTTGACGAACCGCCCGTTCTTGTCGTACTTCACGACGCGCGCGTCGCCGTAGCCGTCGGAAACGAAGATGTTGCCCTGCTGATCGAACGCGACGTCTGTCTGGCGGTCGAACTCATAGTTCCGGTTGGCGCCGCTGAACGCGCCGGTCCCAGGCATGTTCGCGAGCTGGAAAATCGGGTCGGGACGACGGCCCATCACCATCGACACCTTCCCATCGGAATTGAACTTGACGAGCATGTTCGTCCCCTCGTCCACGGCCCAGATGTTGTCCTGCGCATCGACGCGGACCGAGTGGGCGAACGCAAAGCCGTAGTTGCCGCGTCCAATCTCACGCACGAAGCTTCCCTGTGGCGTGTACTCGAAGAGGCGCGTCTCGTTGGCGCGGTGGTAGATGTAGATGTTGCCCTTTGGAGTTGGTCGCGATGCCCATGTTCTCTCCGGTGTAGATACCGGGAGGATTCTTGAAGAAGTTCGGCACCGATTCGTACGGGATCGGCGGGATATTCGCGGCCTTGGCCCGGCTCTGCGCGAGCAGGGGACCGTACAGGAGCGGTACGACGCCAAGCAGCGCGATGTGAACCGCAAAGCTACGCCTCATGGCAGCCTCCGGGGCTGTAGGCTCGACCTTCCGCCTCCGCCTAAGGCTCGGCGGACCGCCGTCGCATTGGCGGACGCGTTAGGTCGGACGCCAGCTTTGATCTGTGTGACGACAGTAACCGCTGGACTGTATATGACTTGCAGGCGCCATTCAAGGCGGAACACCGCCCGGGCCGTTCCAGCTCCCCGGCCACTACGCCCGCCTTGCCCGCCCTTGAAAGCCATCTTGCCCGTCCCTGGTTCGAAGCGTAGGATGCGTCTGGTCGGATGGAGAGTTCGGGAGACGCATGATGAAACCAATCGCCACACGCCGGGGGGTTTCGGCGGCATTCGCAGTCATCGGCATGGTCGCCATTTTGGGCTTGGGGCGCACCCACGCCAGCGCCGCCGTGGAATCCGGCCAGATCGCAATCAAGACACTCTCAGCCGACCCGGCCCTCGTCACTGGTGGCGATGTGCTGGTGCAGATCGTCCTTCCCGAGGATGCCTCGCATGAAAGCGTGAACGTGGCGGTCGGCAGCCGCGACGTCACCGCGGCGTTTCGCGCGACTTCGGCGCCTCATACACGGGTCGGCCTCGTCACCGGCCTGGTGAATGGAAAGAACACGCTCACCGTGACCGCCAGAGCCAGCCGCCTCCACGCGAAGCTGGAGATCACCAACTATCCGGTGACTGGTCCGGTCTTCTCGGGTCCATGGATTCAGCCCTTCATTTGCCAGACTGATGCGTTCACCCTGCCTGACGGCACGAAGCTCGGTCCACCGCTCGACGCGAACTGTTCAGCCCGCACGGTCGTGCAGTACGTCTACCACTCTGACGCTCCGGATCCACCGTCGACCCAACAGCCGCCGACCGCGCCGCCGTTCTTCAAACCGCTCCCGAGTGTGACCACGCTGCCGGCGGACGTCGCGAAGACGACCACGGTGACGGGGCAGACGGTCAATTTCATCGTGCGCGTGGAAACCGGCACGATGAACCGCGGTATCTATCAGAACGCGATTCTTCACGACCCGACGACCGACCCCGCGCCGACGCCATTCTCTCCTCCCAAAGGATGGAACCAGCGCCTCATCGGCGTGCACGGTACCGGCTGCCCGGGCGGCTGGTACATTCAAGGTGCCGCGATGGGCGTGAGCCCACTGGATGCAACACGGCTCGGTGAGGGGTACGCCCTGTTCGTCAACTCGCTGAACCATCCGACGAACAGCTGCAACGCGGTGGTCGCCGCCGAGACGGCGATGATGGGCAAGGAACATTTCATCGAGACGTTCGGCGTTCCGCTCTACACCATCACCACCGGCCGATCGGGCGGCGCGTACACGAGCCTCCAGATCGCCGACGCCTTCCCGGGCATTTTCGACGGCGCGACGGTGAGCCTCACGTTTCCCGACGCGCTGTCGATTGCGCTCGCCGGGCTCGACGCACACCTGTTGACCCATTACTTCCGCACGGCGCACGGGCTCACCGACTCGCAGAAGCTCGCGATCACCGGCTACTCGAGCATCCAGGCTCTCATCGATGCGGCGAATCAGTCGCAGCGAACCGACCCGGTCCCGAATCGCGCGGACATCGAGGGCTATCTGTCGGCGCGCTGGAATGCCGCGGTGCCCGAGGCGGTCCGTTACGACCCCGTGAAGAATCCCACGGGAGCGCGTCCCACGGTGTTCGATGCTGCGAGGAACGTGTACGGCACGAACCCGTCAACCGGCGCGGCGCTCCGGCCGTTCGACAACATCGGCGTGCAGTACGGCCTCAACGCGCTCAACAGCGGCGCGATCAGCATGACGCAGTTCCTCGATCTGAATGAACGCGTCGGGGGTGTCGATGAGGACGCCAACTACGTGCCCTCGCGGACGGCGGGCGATCTCGGCGCGATCAAACGCACGTATCAGAGCGGTCTGATGTTAGGCGGCAGCGGCGGTCTCTCGTCGATCCCGATATTCGATGACGCCACGTCGAACGAGGCAGCCCGCTACCACTACGGCTGGTTCCATTTTGCAGTTCGCGAACGGATCCGCCAGGCGAACGGCGGCAACGCCGACAACATGGTGATGTGGCGCGCCGTCGACCCGATCGCCGCCAAGACACTGTTCGACGACTGGATGGTCGCGTACAAATCCGACACGTCGAGGGGGACGGAGCGCGCCAGGGTTCTCCGCGCCAAACCGGCAAGCGGCGCCGACGGCTGCTACGACAAGTCGATGCCTCCCGCGTTCGTCGCCGACGCGCTCCCGTTCACGAGTAGACCCGAGTCGAAATGCAGCGAACTGTACCCGGTGTACTCGAACGCGCGCCGGGAAGCCGGCGGTCCCCTTGCCGCGAACGTGCTGAAGTGCCAGTTGAAGCCAGTGGATGCGCACGATTACACGACGCCCCCGCTCGCGGCTGACCTCGCCCGCCTGAAGGCCGTCTTCCCCGCCGGGGTCTGCGACTGGTCGAAACCCGGCGTCAACCAGGTGCCCGTCGTCCCATGGGCGTCGTACGGACCGTCGCCGAAGAATCAGGTCTCAACCACATCACCGTAGACATCGGGGTCGTCGCAACCTGCCAAACGGGGAGTTGGAGAATTCTGTCTGAAGGAGTTTGGATGAAGAGGTGGGCTACGGCTTGCCCCTCCACCCACAGGATTTCGAATCTGGTCAATTGGTCATCTTGTTATCTGGTCATTTATTGGCCAATGAATGACCAGATGCCCAGATGACTAGCTGACCAAATTCCGTTCTACGTTCAGTGAGTACAGCGCGTACGATCGAGGTCAGTTCAAGGACGTGCCGAAGGCGATTACGGTTCAACGGTCAGCACGCACCTCGTGGGCCTCGAATACAGATCAACGAGAACTTGAACTTCGTGGCGGCAATCGGAATCGGATGCGATGACGCCGACAGCTACATCTCCGGTTCGCTGCACTATTACCGTTCAGGGGTCAGCGCGTAGATGAGGTGGGCTACGGCTTGCCCCTCCACCCACAGGGTTTCGAATCTGGTCAATTGGTCATCTTGTTATCTGGTCATTTATTGACCAATGAATGACCAGATGCCCAGATGACTAGCTGACCAAATTCCGTTCTACGTTCAGTGAGTCAGCGCGTAGATGAGATAGTTCACGCCGAGCTTATACGCTTCGTTCGTATCGTCGAAGGGACGCAGTCCCCTGCCCGACCACTCCCAGTACTGAGAGACGTCCGTGTTGTAGTTGATGATGAGCTGAAGCCGCTTTCGCGGGTCGTTGTCCTGGTACACCGCGCGAAACACGGGTGCGCCCGCATTGTAGGCCTGCGGAAACTTGTTGAGCGTCGTGATCTCGAAGAAGCAGTGAAAGACCGGATCGGAGGGTTTCATCTCGTAGAACCGCACATCGGGTAGCACGCGCTTGATGTTCGCTTCGAACGTGTCCCACCCACCGCCGCCAGGGCCAAAGTCGCCGGGGACTTTGAAATCGTCGAAGATTACGAGCCCGCCCTTCTGCAGGTACCGTCGAAACGCCGCTCCCTCCTTGTCGTTCATCGTCCACCAGCCGGCTTCGGTGATGTACGCGAGCGGGTACCGGAACAGTTCCGGGTCGTCGAGCGCGAACACGTTGAACGCATCCTCTCGCGCCCCGACATAGCTGACCTCGTTCACGATCTTCACGAGGTTCTCTTCGGACAGCGGCCACCCGTGCGCCCAGGACGGAATGCCCGCGTACCAGTACCCGCCGGGCGCCGTGGTGTACTTGAGACGGGCAAAGGCGAACCGGCCGTTGTACGGCAGGTTTCGAACGTCGGGGTCGCGGTTGCCACCACGGCGGAAGGAACGGAACTGAGCGAAGGCCACCCCGCTCAGCAGGATGAGCGCAACGGCCACGACTGTGGCCCGCTTCCCCGTGGCGATCCTGCCGCTCACGCGTTCAAATGTACTACGGCAGCGTCGAGAATGCTCCGGTTCCTCGCATCTCCATTCAACTTCATGATCTCTGCGTGACGGCAGGCCGGGGGTATCTTGGCGCAGCTCGCGAGCCATTTTCATTTCTGACGCGAGTCGAGCGCGTCCCACTGCGAGGTACAGTCCGCTCAGCTCTCCCTCGATCTCGCGAAGCCTCTCGAACGTGGCGACGATCGTTGCGGCTGGCTCCTTGTAGAAGTCCGGCCCCGACACTGTGTGCGTGAGCGTCCGCTCCTCCGTCTCGAGTGCCTCGATTCGCGTTGGCAGCTCATGCAGCTCGCGCTGTTCACGGTAAGAGAGTTTCTTCGAAGCGCCCGAGGCGCCCGACCTGAAGGTCGGGCCTACGACTGAACTCGCACTTGGACCCGACCCGCCCCCGGTGAGCCTCGGGCTTGCGCCTGCCCTCGCACCTGGGGCGCTCGAGGCGAGGCTGGGGCCCACGACTGGCCTCGTGCCGCTCGGGCCTCTGTCTGTCTGCCGGACCCAGTCCTCGTAGCCACCGACGTACTCCTGCACCACACCGTCCCCCTCGAAAACGAACGTGCTCGTGATGACGTTGTCGAGAAACACGCGGTCGTGACTCACGAGCAGAAGTGTACCGGACCACTCGACGAGTTGGGCTTCGAGCAGTTCGAGCGTTTCGAGATCCAGATCATTGGTCGGCTCGTCGAGGACCAGGACATTGGCGGGTCTGGTGAACAGTCGCGCGAGCAGCAGACGGTTCCGCTCACCGCCAGACAGCGCTTTCACAGGCGACTGGCCCCGCTCCGCCGGAAACAGGAAGTCCTGGAGGTATGCATTCACGTGGCGCGCCTTCCCGTTGACGGTCACCGTGTCATTGCCCTCGCCCACCGTGTCGAAGACGGTTCGCTCGGGATCGAGCTGCTCGCGCTGCTGATCGTAATAGGCCACCTCCACGTTGGCGCCCTGGCGGACCTCGCCTTCATCGGGCGGCAGTTCCCCCAGCATGAGTCTGAGCAACGTCGTCTTTCCGGCGCCATTGGGCCCAATGAGACCAATCCGATCGCCGCGCAGGACTCTGGTCGAGAAATTCCGGACGATCGGCCGGGATCCAAACGTCTTCGTCACGCGATCGCACTCGAACACCAGCTGACCCGACGAGTCACTGCGTTCGATCTTCAGCCGTACGGCACCCGGTTGGTCACGGCGCGCTGCTCGTTCTTCGCGCATCGCCATCAGCAGCCGCACGCGGCCCTCGTTGCGCGTTCGCCTGGCTTTGATGCCCTGACGCAGCCACGCCTCCTCTTCGGCAAGTCGTTTGTCGAATTTCACGTGCCGGACAGCCTCGCTCACCAACCACTCCTCTTTCCGGCGAATGAAGGTGGCGTAGTCTCCTGACCACGACGTCAGCTGACCACGGTCGATTTCAACGATGCGCGTCGCGAGACGCTGAAGGAATGCGCGATCGTGGGTGACGAATACGACCGCGCCTGAATACTCCGCGAGAAACGTCTCGAGCCAGAGGATCGCATTCAGGTCCAGGTGGTTCGTCGGCTCATCCAGCAGCAGAAGCCCTGGTTCGGCCACGAGCGCGCGCGCGAGCAGCACCCGGCGGCGCCAACCGCCGGACAGCGCATCCACCATGGCATCCGCCGGCAGGTTCAGCCGCGAGAGGACGAGCTCCACGCGCTGCTCGATGCGCCATCCGTCGCGTTCTTCCAGCTCGTGCTGCAGCCGCCCGAGCGCGTCGAGCAGATCCGGTGTACTCCGCTCGGCGATCGCAACGACGGCGTGATGATAGCGGGCCACGAGCTCGGCGATATCACCGAGACCGTCGGCGACGACATCGAACACGGTGCGGGCAACCGACAGGGGCACATCCTGTTCGAGCCGCGCCACCCGGAGGCCCGGCGCCCGCCACACGGATCCCCGGTCGGCCGCCTGCTCTCCGCTGAGCATGCGCAACAACGTGGACTTGCCGCTCCCATTCCTGCCGATCACACACACGCGCTCGCGCGGGTCGACCTGAACGCTGATCCGATCGAGGAGCGGCAGATGCCCGAACGCGATGGAAACGTGATCGAGCGAAACAACAGGCAACCGAAGGAGCGTATCATGCACCTAGTATCAGCACGTAGGCCCGACCTTCAGGTCGGGCGTCAGGAAATCCATGATCAGAATTACGGATGCCATCCGGATCGACGAGGCGAACCTTCAGGAGCGGTTCATCCGCGCATCCGGCCCCGGTGGACAGAACGTGAACAAGGTCGCGACCGCGGTTGAACTTCGCTTCGACATCCGCGGATCGTCCCTGCCAACAGACGTGCAGGAACGTCTGATGGCCCTCGCGGGAAAGCGCCTCACCGGCGATGGCATGCTGCTCATCGACAGTCGAGCCCATCGGTCGCAACTGCAGAATCGGGAGGACGCGCGCAGGCGCCTCGTCGCGCTGCTGAGGCGCGCCGCCGTCCGTCCAAAGAAGCGGCGGCCGACGAAGCCCAAGGCCGCGGCTCAAGAAGCGCGGCTGGCATCGAAGAAGCGGCGCGGCGCGGTGAAGCAGTTGCGCGGCCGCGGGAGCGAGGACTAGGATGCAGATGGGATTTCTCGAATGGATTCGCCGATCCGCAGCCTCCATCACGTCACGGCCACCGTCAACGACGCGCAGGCCGACTTGGACTTCTGCGTCGACGCGCTCGGTCTCCGGCTGCTGAAGAAGACGGTCAACTTCGACAACCATCACGTCTACCACTTCTACTACGGCGACGAGTCCGGGACGCCTGGCACAATCTGGACGACGTTCCCCTACAAAGGACATGGCGTTCCCACAGGACGCAAAGGCGCGGGACAGATCACCGTCACATCTTTTTCAGTGCCGGCGAACTCGCTCGACTTCTGGAAGGCAAGGCTCAGCACGCACGGCGTCGCTGTTGATGACGGGGTGCCGCGCTTCGGGGAGCAGTCCATCGTCTGCGTGGATCCGTCTGGCCTGGTGTTCGAACTCGTCGCCAACGACCGTGACATGCGGGAACCATGGATGGCAGGAGGCGTCGGACGCGACCGAGCGATCCGCGGTCTCCACAGCGTCACGATGACGTTGCTCTCTCCGGTGAAAACCGTCGCCTTCATGACGAGCGTGCTGGGCTTCAGGGTCATCAACGAGATCGAAGGGCGGATCCGGCTTGCGGTGAATGGCGACGAGCCCGGTAAGGTCGTCGAAATTCTTCACAACGCGGACGCACGCCTCGCCGTGAACGGTTTGGGCACCGTTCATCACGTGGCGATGGCGGTCCGTGACGCGGACGAGCAGTGGCGGGTGCGGAACGAGCTCGTGCGACTGGGCGTCAAAGTGACGGACGTCCTTGATCGGCAGTACTTCCAGTCCATCTACTTCCGGGAGCCTGGCGGTGTGCTCTTCGAAGTCGCAACCATGCAGCCAGGATTTGCGGTCGACGAGGACATGGCGAACCTGGGGAATGCGTTGAAGCTTCCTCCCTGGGAAGAGCCGAACCGGTCGTCGATCGAGCCGGGCCTTCCGGCAGTCGTTGTCCCGCGGCCATGACACCGCACGCCGGCCAGCCGATCGAGAGTGCCGGCACACCTCTCGGGCAAAGCACTGCTGTGATGATCATGGTGCACGGCAGAAATGCCTCGCCCGCGAATATTCTCGACCTCGTCCCGCGGCTTCGACGCCCGGAATTCACCTTCCTCGCGCCCGCCGCCGCGAATCACACGTGGTACCCGTACAGCTTCTTGGCTGAGACTGCCAGGAACGAGCCCGGGCTGTCATCAGGACTGTCTGTCCTCGAGCAATTGGTGGCCCACCTCCGAGCACTCGGTATCGAGGCGGAACAGATCGTGCTGCTCGGTTTCTCGCAGGGCGCATGTCTCGCGGCCGAGTTCGCCGTGCGGCATGCTGCCAGATACGGTGGCGTGATCGTACTGAGCGGCGGCCTCATCGGCCCGCCCGGGACGCGGTGGGAGTACGACGGGGCCTTTGGCGAAACACCGGTCTTTCTCGGGTGCAGCGACATCGACCCGCACATCCCCATGGAGCGCGTCGAGGAGAGCGCGACGGTGTTTGAGCGCATGGGGGCCTCAGTCACAACGCGCTTCTACGCGGGCATGGCGCATCTCATCAACGACGATGAGATCGCGTTCGCGCAAATGGTGATGGATCGCGTGCTCTCTACGGTGAAGTGATGGCCGGTTCAAGACCGACCCTCGAAACCGGATTCTAGCGAGAATCGGCGCTCGACCATGCAGACGGCGGCCTGATGGGGTGGTAACTGTCGGCATGGTCGAGCAGACGGGCCACGAACGGAGCCGCTACTGCGCCGGTGAAGTAAGAGGCTTCCCTTTCTCGACAACGTAGTTGGCAATCACGGCCGCCTTGCCGCTGGAGGCGGTCGCGTTGTGAATTGTCCCGGCGGGCACGAAGAATGCCTCACCGGCCTTCAGCGTTTTCGCGGGCGCTCCTTGAACCTCCAGCACAATGGCCCCCTCGAGCACGTAGCTGATCTCGTCTCCCGGATGGGTGTGCCGCCCGGTACTGCCACTCATGGGGAACTCGGCCTTGGCCGTCACGGCCTCGTAGCCCGGCCTCGTCGAATCGGCCCGGTTCAGCACCGTACGTACAACCGCCGGCGCCTGTGCCGCCATGGTGGCGGTGATTGCAATGATCAGTGCTCCAGAGACGCCGCCTATCGTTCGCATCGTGTTCGTCCTCATGTCATCTCCAATGTTCATGTCCGGGCCGTGAGTACGTCGAGCCACGCAGGATAGCTCGGTCATTCGGCGAGATGGATTGTATTCCCAACCGCCCCATCGCGTGCAGCCCACCCTCTTCCCACGAAACACCCCTCGTCCTGTCATCAAGTGCACTCCGGCGGCAAGGTCCTGATAGCCCAGCAGGCCCTCAGCGCAAGAATTCTGCACGGCTCCATTCTAAGGACAGCGGGCCTCGCGTACGGCCTTCAAGAAAAAGGAGCCTTCACATGTCTGCACGTCTCTGGTTTGCGCCGGCAGTTCTCGTTATCGGTGCCCTTGGCACCCACGGCAACCTCGTTCGCGGCGGCTCCGGCGGTGCCTTCGCTTCGGCAATCAATGCGCCCCCTGCGGCGATGGCTGCGGCGCCGCAGGATTCGGGGACCACCACCCTTGACGACCAGGTGGACCTCGCCGTCACGGTGTACAACTCCGATATTGCGCTCGTCCGCGACGTGCGCAATCTCCAGATCGCACGGGGTACGTCGGACCTGCACTTCATGGACATCGCCGCAACAGTGAATCCGGCGACGGTGCACTTTCGGTCGCTGAGCGAGCCGTCGCGGGTGAGTGTTCTCGAGCAGAACTACGAGTACGATCTCCTCGAGCCCGAGAAACTGCTGCGGAAGTATGTGGGCCGCGACGTCACCCTCGTTCGACGCCGGACGGATCAGAACTCGACGCGGGAAGAAGAAGTGAAGGCGCATCTCCTCAGCTACAACAACGCGCCTGTGTGGCGGATTGGCAACGAGATCGTGACCGGGATGCAGGCCGATCACATCAGGTTTCCGGAGCTCCCGGGCAATCTGTATTCCCGGCCCACGCTCATCTGGACCCTGGAGAATGGCGGTGGAACGCGTCACCGTGTCGAGGCGTCGTATCTGGCCGGCAGGCTTTCGTGGAACGCGGACTACGTCCTGACCGTCGCACGTGACGACAAGGCCGCCGACCTCGACGGCTGGGTTACCGTGGTCAACGGCAGCGGGACATCGTTCCGGAACGCGAAGCTCCAGCTCGTGGCTGGCGACCTCAATCGCGTTCGCCAGGTCATTGGCAAGATGGCTCGCGAGGAGTCGCGGATGGACATGGCAGCCGCCGCGCCGGCCATGTCGCAGGAAGCCTTCTCCGACTACCACCTCTACACGCTCGACCGAAAGACGACGGTGAACAACAGCGAGACGAAGCAGGTGAGCATGCTGGGGGCGACGGCCTTTCCGGTGCAGAAGCGCTATGTGGTTGACGGGCAGGCGTTCTACTACCACAACGCGCAGCATCCGGGCGCGCCGATCAAGGACGTCGTGCAGGTGTACTACCAGTTCAAGAATGACGAGAAGGCCGGACTCGGCATGCCAATGCCCGCAGGCACTGTGCGCGTCTACCAGTCGGATTCAAAGGGAGGCACACAGTTCGTGGGCGAAGACCGGATCGGTCACACGCCGAAGAGCGAAGTGCTCAATCTCAAGATCGGCAATGCCTTCGACGTCGTGTGCGAGCGGAAGCAGACAGACTTCCAGAAGATTGCCGGCAACGTGTACGAGGTGGAGTACGAGATCACGCTCCGCAACCACAAGGCGGCGCCGGTCACGGTCGAAGTGAACGAGCCGATCGGCGGCACGTGGCGCATGCTGCAGTCGTCGCACGAGTGGACCAAGACGTCGGCATGGGCGGCGCAGTTCGCGGCGCCGGTCAGCGCTGACGGAACGGCGGTGCTGAAGTATCGAGTGAGGGTTACTTACTGATGTAGCAGGGAGCCGGGCACGTCCGCGGTAAGATCGGCGATCGTCGCCACATGACTTGCCCCAATTGCGGTGCCGGGATGGCCGTCGAAGCACTCGACGGCCATCTCGGCGCGTCCGTGTCCATCAACGTGTGCCTGCCCTGTCAGGTCCTCTGGTTCGATTCCGGTGAAAGCCTGAGGCTGTCGCCAGGAGGGGTCCTGAAACTGTTTCGCATTATCGGGGAACGGGCGCTGGCCCCCCGCGCTGCCGAATCGAGCCGCCTCGCCTGCCCTCACTGCAGCGTGCGCCTGTTCGTCACACACGATCAGCAACGCAACACGAAGTTTCAGTACTTGCGGTGCCCCAAGGGACATGGCCGGCTCATCACGTTCGTCAACTTTCTCCGCGAAAAGGATTTCATCAAGCCACTATCCGCCCAACAAATCCAAGACCTCCGCCAAAACGTGCAGAGCATCAACTGTTCGAACTGCGGGGCGCCCATCGACCTCACGACACACACGGCATGCGAGCACTGCGGGGCACCGCTCTCGATGCTGGACATGAAGCAGGCCGGGGCACTGGTCGCCGAGTTGCGCGAAGCGGAGCAACCGAAGCCGATCGATCCAGCGCTGCCATTGCAGCTGGAGCGCGCGCGCCGGGAAGTCGATGCCGCCTTCGCGTCGTTCGAGCACCGCCCCGGCTGGTTCGACGATGTGTCGAGCGGCGGACTCGTGGGCGCCGGGCTGAGCGCGCTGGCGAAGTGGTTGAGCAAAAACGCGTAACAGATTGGCCCCCGCCCGAGCTGACCACCTGCGCCAACGCCCGACCTAAAGGTCGGGCCTACGAGTTGTAGGCTACGAGTTGTAGGCAAACACCAGGAACATCGTCAGGAGCACCAGCACGAGGAGCGTGATCTTGATCCAGCTCCACGGGCGCGATCCTGCAATCCTCCCGGTCACGCCGTTGATGACCACCTGGTAAGACTTGGTCCCGTAGACGTAGGTCATCAGCCAGACCGGCGCGAGGATGTGCTTGAACGTCTGGTCGCTGAAGGTCGCGTCCACCATGAGATTGCGGTAGGTGTCGCCCGGCGACCTGCTGGCCGCACAGTCGTTCGCAGCTCGGCGTCCATCTGCTGGCGCGAGCGCTCTGCCGCGGCCACGAGGTCGATCTGGTAGCGCTCGACTGTCCAGCCCGCGAGATAGCCGGGGTCGTACGGCACGAGCGTATCGGTCGGAAACGGTTCGATGACGCCGCAGTCGCTCGACGTCAACACCCACCGACGCACACACCAGGTCATCGTCGAAGGCGTGAGAGAGCGCGCCGGATGCCGGCGTCCATCGGACCTGCCGCACCTGTCGGTTGTGTTCACGAACGTAGTAGTAGGTGCCAGCCTCCGCCGTCCACCGTGCATCGGCCTTTGCGTCGAAGGTCCAGTACGGCAGATAGATGCCCTTCACTGTGTCGGTCAGCGCCTTGGCGTTGAGCGCATTGGGCGCCAGCCACTGTCGGCCGTACCACGCGCGAATCAGATCGCGCGCCTGCGATTCTGAGATCTTGAGCGGCAGCAGCGACTCGGGACGAAACGCATCCTTGACCTGCTCGTACGGCACGAGCGCGCTCGATCCGCAGAACTCGCAGCGGCCTGCCGACTTCGTCGGGCATCGAAGACCGAGATCGCCTGACAGCTCTGGCAGCGGACCGAGGTCTTCGCCGCCTGCCAGCCGCGCGCCGAATCCGGAATGGCCCGCAGCGCCGCCGCGAGATCGTGCTCGACGATCACGGTCTCGGCGCCTCGCGTCTGCAGCTCGGCGGGCGATTCGGTGCCGCAGAACGGGCAGATGAGCGCCTGCTTGCGCGGGTTCCAGTTGCGCTTCGGCGCCGCAGGCGGGGCAGTGATACTTCTCGCGCGCGGTTGCGGACAGCTCCTGCCGGACGTGACGTCGTCGCGCCAGCGTTCCCGTTCCAGGTCCCCGGTGCTCCAGGGCGTTCGGTGGATGCGGCGCCTCGGTCACGGCGACGTGCCCTACTTGAGGAACTCGGCGAGCGGCGGTCCGCGTGATGCGCCACTGGCGTGCCGATCCGCTTGCCCTTGAGATCGCCCGCCTCGAGGCTCGCGATGACGTCGGCCTCCGACACGCCGAGGGCCTTCGCGGCGTCGGCCGGACCGATGGTCTCGGGAATGCCTGCGCAGCAGCAGGTGCGGCCGCGCCCGCAGCCGGCGTCGTCTGCGCCATGACGCCGCCGGGCTGATTCATCATCTGCTGCGCCATGGCCATGCCGACGGCCATCTCCGCGCCGACGCCGCCAACGCCCGCGCCGCCCTTCTCGAATCCCTGCGCCATCTGGAACTTCACGTAGTCGTTCAGGTTGCCGACCGCGGCCATGCTCGACCGCTTGTCGATCGCCTGCTCGACCTCGGGCGGCACCGAGACGTTCTCGAGGACGAAGCTCGGCATCTCGAGTCCGTATTTCTCGTCGAGCACCGGATTGATGAGCGGCAGCAGCGCCTCGCCGAGCTCGCTGTAGCGCGTCGCGACGTCGAGCGACCGGGCACCTTGCTCGTGGCCAGCGCCTCGCTGAAGACGCTGACGATGCGCGACCGCATCACGTCGGCGAACTCGTCGAGCCGGAAATGATCGTCGGTGCCGGCGACTTCCTTCAGGAACCTCGGCGCGATCGACGATGCGGAAGTCGTAGGTGCCGAACGCGCGCACGCGGACGATGCCGAAGTCCTGATCGCGCACCATGACCGGATTCGACGTGCCCCACTTGTTGCCGGTGAACAGGCGCGTCGTCGACGTAGTAGACGTCGGCCTTGAAGGGCGACTCGAAGCCGTACTTCCAGCCCTTGAGCCTGGAGAGGACCGGGATGTTGTCGGTCGTCAGCGTGTGCTTGCCCGGGCCGAAGAGGTCGCCGTACTGGCCGAGGTAGACGAACTGCACGACCTGCGACTCGCGGACGATGAGCTGCGCGCCGCGCTTGATTTCCTTGTCCTCGTCGGGAAAGCGGTACGAGAGCGTGTCGCGCGAGTCGTCGGTCCACTCGATGATCTCGATGAACTGGCCGCGGATGAAATCGGTGATCCCCACTGGTTTCTCCCTTCGAGCAAGGAGACCATTCTGCCACGAGATCCGTTCGTCTTTGCACGTACCCAACGGCGCGGCGGCCTGTGATGGATGTACCCCGACCGCGTGGGTGGGCGGGCACTCTTCGGCACGGCGAGCTCGACTCATTGCGGCACTCACCATCGGTCGCTAGCAGCGTTTCCAAGGTGATTTGGCACCAGCGGCCTAGGCATGGCCGATCAGCCGTTCATCACGAAGAACGAAGAACGCAGGTCGATGTCAGTGCGAGATCGGTGATTGACCGGGACGGGAGAACGACGTGGGTGTGGCAAGCAGGTCGCCTGCCAGCTTCACCAGATCCTCGAGCCAGAGCGGTTTGAACCGAATCGTGACGCCGAGATCGGCGAGTGAGTCCGAGATCGTTTCCTGGATCGAGTAGTCGCCCGTGACGATGGCGACTGGCGTGAGCACCCCGCCTTCCTGGGCCCGCAGGCGCTGCACGAATGCGAGGCCGTCCATCGCGGGCATGCGCAAGTCGACGATGATCGCATCAGGCGCCAGCAGGAACGCCTGATCGAGGGCGGTCGTTGCGTTCTGCGCAGTGCGGACCTCCATGCCCTCGAGACGGAGCATCTGCGCGAAGGTCGCTCTCGTCGACTCATCATCGTCGACGATGAGCACTCGCGCCGGACGGCTCGTCACGAGCGCCGCCTGTGTTTTTCACGACGTGGCGTCATGTGGGATTCCTCCGCCGGCGGTCCTGGGTCCTCCTGCGGCGACCGCCACGAGCGCTTCGGTGGATGGTTGCGTGGTTTCCGACGCGAGCGGGACACTGAGCAGGAAGCAGGCGCCGCGATCTGTCGGCACGAGCGCCAGTGTTCCACCATGCGCCTGGGCGATGCCGAGTCCGATGGATAGACCCAGTCCCGTACCCTGACCAACCGTCCTCGTGGTGAAGAACGGTTCGAAGATACGGCCGGCCATCGCCGCTGGTACGCCGGGACCGGTATCGGACACTTCCACGAAACCACAGCCGTCCGACGAGCCCGTGCGAACAGAAATCACTCCGGAGCGGCCCAGACTCGCGATTGCTTGTTCCGCATTCGACACGAGGTTGAGGATCGCCTGCCGAAGTTCCTCGCGGTTGCCTGCCACGAGAACCGGATCGGGCGTGTAGTCCTCCTGGAGGGTGATGTGCGCCCTCTGAATGTCGAACACTTTCAGCGCCAGCGTCGAACGCGTCACCTCGCTGAGGTCCACGAGCGATCGTTCGAGGGCCGAGCGGCGGACGAACGTCAACAAATTTCTGACGATCCCTGCGGCGCGACCGGCATCGGCCTGAACCTGTTCGAGATCCTGGCGGACCGATTGACGAGTCTCGTCCCGCAGGAGCAGCTCCGTGTACCCCATGACGGCCTGGAGCGGGTTGTTCAGCTCGTGGGCGACGCCGGCCACGAGTCCGCCAACCGCGGAGAGCCGCTCGCTGTGGATTAGCTGTTCGCGCAGTCGCTTCTCCTCCGAGATGTCCCGTTCCACGGACACGACGTGGGTAGGCTTCCCGCCATCATCCACGAGCGCGGCCACGGCGGCCGAGACGTGAAACGTCGTGCCGTCCCTGCGCGACCTGGTTACGGTGCCGCGCCACGTTCCGCCGCCGTTGACCAGTCGTTGAATGTCTTCCGCAGACACGATCTCCCGTGCCATGAGATCTTCGGCGCGCATCGTCATCAGATCCTCGCGCGGCACACCCATGGCGCGACAAAATGCCTGATTGGCGTGGCGGACCTTGCCGTCCGGCGTGAGCACGAGGATGAAGTCCTGCGCCTGTTCGATCACCTGTGTCAGCAGGCGCATCGTGCCGTCGGCCTGCTGTAATTCCGCGCGCTCCGCCGCTATGCGCGCGACGAGCAGCGGCAGAACGGAGATGAACGTGACCGCGGTCGAGAGGTCGCGGAATCCGGAAGAGTCCGCCGGCGTGATGCGCCTCAAGCCAAAGTCGAGAAACGGGATCATCGCGACGGCAGTGAAGATGACCCACGGCCGCGGGCGCGTGAGCTCTTCCCGCGACTCGGTCGAGGAGGCCTCGCCACTGTCGCTGGCTGGCGCAAGGCTCGCGGCCCAGGGGACAAATGCGAACGGGAGAATCCACGTGAAATCGTAGACGTCGGCGGCGCGATACATGCCGCGGCCCGCTTCGAAATTGCTCAGCGTGAGCATCGCGAGCCCCACAAACGATCCGTACGCGAGGCGCCGGTAGGTATCGCGCCAGGGCGTGCCGCGCGCCAGGAACGTGGCGGCGATCATGCCGCCAACGACGAGCAACTGCTGGAGCTCGGACACGAGGAGGAGCGGACTGGTACGGTCCGATGTCGGGGTCGTCACGAAGAAGGAGTAAAGGAAGCCTGTTACGACGGCGAGGCCGGCGATGTCCACGGCGGTTGTTGCCGCCAGCGGTTCTCTCGCGCCACGGTGCGGCTGCGCGAGCAGCGCGAAGAGCGGAGCCACGCCGCCAAAGAGCGCGAACACCGCGGGCCATGCGAGCCACGTCTCTTTCTTCGAGAAGAGTTCGTCGGCCGCCCATCCCGTGAGCCCGATGGCCGACATCACCAGGCCGAGTGCGATCGTGGACCAGAACAGCCACTGGCAGCCGACCCAGCGGCGACGGCGCAGGACGATGACCACGGTGCCGGTCAACGGCGGGACGAAGAGCGCGCACGCACGGAACCAGCTCAGGAGCGACGGTTGGTCCGCCAGCATCATGGCGGCAATTGCGTATCCAATGGAGTACGCCACTCCAAAGGCGAGCCAATTCATACTTTACTTGTCGGCGCCGACGCTCCGCATGAGCAGCGAGTGCAGCGCTAGGCAGATCGACGAAGACTCACACGGATAGTCGGACATTTCGAAATTGGTTGATGACTGTCAGAATTGTTGCGGGCGACACACCCTTGGACCCGGCCAGAGCCTCAATGCCAGCAGATCCACCCGGGTACGCGAGTTGCGAGACCAGGGCAACGCCCTATGCTTCACTTCTTCAAGGCCGGTCCAGACCTTGTTCGTTGGGAACTCACGATCGTCGAACAGGGCGGACCTTATCGGCTGGCACTACACCACGCCAGTGGCGTAATCATGGAGTACTTCCCGACGAGCGCGCAGGCACTCGTCAGAATCCATGAACTCGAGGAGCTCCTGATCCGCGCGAGGGGCTTCGTCGAGCGGGAACCAACGGCCCTGGTCTGCTGAGGCGGCACTTTGGACGCCACGATTCTCATCATCGACGACAATGTCGTGCTGGCGCGTGCGTTCGCTCGCGCGCTCACCGGGGCGGGCTGTCGCGTCCACACGTGGCACACCGCGGAAGACGGCCTCCGCCAGGCCAAGGTAGAGCGCCCTGACGCCATCATCCTCGACCTGCAGATGCCTTTTGTGAACGGCGTCGGGTTTCTCTATCGCTTACGGGCGGATGAGGCGTTGCGCAACACGCCCGTCATGGTCGTCACGGGCTTGCCCTTGAGCGAACAGAAAGTGACGGAGCTCGCCGAACTCGGTGCCGTGGTCCGTCTGAAACCTATCGCCCTCGAAGCACTGCTGGGAGAAACGCGTGCGCTGCTCTCCGACGCATGCACGGCCTCAGCGCACGCCGCGGGCACTGCTCTCGCCGGATCAGGCATTTCGAACCGCGTCGATCGGCCGTAACGCGAGAACGCTCAGCCTCCGACCGCTCCCGACGACGAGATCCTCACTCCTGAGCTCCCACAATCCATGGACTGGGGGGTGTCGCGGGCGGTCGTTCAGCCAGGTCGCGGCGGCCGCGAAGAAACGATGAACGCCTCGAGAGCCGGCTGATCGGGTTTGGTGAACTGGACGCCGGCGCGGTACCCGAACGCCCCTCCGGACGCACGCGGTTCGAAACGCGCCCACATGACTTTGCCTGTGCAGGCGATGGATGTGTCGCCCGACGGCAGCAATACCTTCACCGCTTGATTGGGCCTGACCGCAGACGATGACACGAGCTGACATCCGGCGACGGAGATGTCGACGAGAAGCCCAGTGTCGCCGTTGACCGTGATCGTAAACGGTTCTCGGAACGAATACCGCACGGCAAGCCGGACTGGCCCCCATTCTTCTTCGGCAGCGGGCCCCGTTGGGAGCATCGAGATACTCGAGAGAGGCGAGGCGGACCCACTGGTTCTCACAGGTCGCGTTTCCGGGCGCTCTCCAGCCCGTTCGGCAATGAGGGCGTCCCGCTCGCGGATGAGAACCTCGACGCGAGCTTCGAGTTCCTTGCGGGTCCCGCTCGCGCGGAGCCGCTCCGCATCCAGCATTTCGAGACGTGCGCCCGCCGCCGCGAGACTGGCCCGCATCGTGTCGGATTCCCCTTGAAGGGCTTCCACCTCGCGTTGCAACTGCTCGTGGCTGGCTGAAACCTGCGCCTTGTCGCTCGAGGTATTCGTCAGCTGCTGTTCTGTCTGCTCGGCAGTCCGTCGCAGTTCCGCACTCATTGCTCGCTCCAGCTGGAGCTGGGCTTGCGCCTCCGCAACCTGTCGTTGCAGTCTTCCCGACAGGTCGCGTTCACGCGAGAGGTCAGCCGTGAGCGCCTCCTGAGCGGTCCAGGCTTCGGCTTTTTCCCTCGCGAGCGTGGCAGACAGCGCCTGGGCGCGTTCGAGCGCCAGGCGCAGTTCAGAACCGGCCGCCCGTTCTGCTTCGAGCGCCGCGCTGAGACCGGCGCTCGCCGCCTTCTCGGCCTCGAGCGCCAGACTAAGCTCCGCATTGGCCGTTCGATGCGTATCGATCGTCTGGCGAACGTCGACATTCGCCGCGCGCTCCGCCTGCAACTGTCGCTGTGCCTCTGAGGCTGCGCGCTCGAAACCCGCCGCCGTCGCGCGCTCGCGGCCAATTTCTGTCTCGAGGTCCTCTCGCAGGCGGCGCAGTTCCAGTAGCTGTGCCGTCTCGAGACCAGCGATCTTCTGTCGCGCCTGTTCGACCGTTCGCCGGAGTTCTCCCGCGACGACGCGCTCCTCGTCAATGGCCTCCTGCGCTACGGCTCGCGCGTGGGCGACTCTCGCGTCGGCCTCCAGCTTCGCATCGAGGGCCGCCTTCAGCGCCGCCGTCCGAGCTTCCTCGGTGGTCACGCGCGCCAGATCGAGGATCAGCCCCTCGAGTGATTCGCCTCGCATGGGGTCGGCCAGCACGGCTTCGAGCGCGGCGAGGCGTGTTTCAACGGCCGTACGCAGTGTGTCGAGCTGTCGCTGGGCGCGGTCGGACGAGGTGTCGTTGATCGTTGCGGTTGGAGAGTCCATAGGCGGAGTTACCGCAATAGTTATCGGCGGAGAGCCGATAAAGTATTCGGATCCTCACGCCGACAGGGGCCGGGTGCGCATTTGCCGGCAATCACGCGCTGAGGCGGGAAGAACGGACGGGAACAACGAGCCATGGATGATCGGCAGGCCCAGCTGGTGGCTGCGGCGCAGGTGCTTCGGACGTGGGTACTGGCGCAACGTGACAGCTGGCCCGATCCGCCGCCAGTCGTCACGACGACCCCGCCCCCACAGCAGACACGTGCGCCGGCAATCGGCAAAGTTGAGTCGATTGAGCGAGTTGAGCCGGTTGAGCGGGTCGAGCCGGCTAAGCGGGTTGAGCCGGTTGAGCGGACTGAGTCCGTTGAGAACCGAACCGTTGAGCTGGCGGACGTTGTCGCCAGGAAGCCGGCATCGAGAAGATCTTCGATACCGTCGATCACCACTCTTCCCGCGGAAGACTCGGGTGCGTTCGTCGGCCGTGAGCACAGGGCACGGGCGCTCTGGCGGAACGTTTCTCGCCTGCCGATCGGCCGATGGGCGGTGTTCGCCACGATGGCCCTGGTTGTTGTCGCGCTTGCAGGAATCCTGGTGTCCGCCGGTTGGCGAGCCCGCGCCCGTTGGCTGAAGCCGGCCGCTCCGCCGAAAGTGGGAACGGTCGTCCTCGAGTCGGTACCAACGGGGTCGGACGTGTTCGTCGACGGCGCCCCGGCGGGTCGAACTCCGCTGACAACCGAGTTGAAAGTCGGCCGTCACGTGGTCGAATTTCGTAGACGTAACAGTTCGCGGAAACTGAACGTCGACGTGGCTGCGGGACAATCGACGCGCGAGCGACTCGACTGGACGGCCAAACGCAAGGGAAGCCTCGAGATTCTGACGGATCCCGATGGAGCATCGGTGAGCGTTGACGGCGTGGCTCGTGGCGTGACCCCATTGACGATCGACGACCTGACGGCGGGTTCGCACGAGGTCGTGCTGGAAAGCAGCAGCGGCTCACTGCGCCGGACGGTGACGGTGGCGGCCGACCGCGTGGCGCAGATCACCGAAGCGATCTACTCTGGATGGCTGCATGTGTCGTCACCGATCGAATTGCAGGTGACTGAGGGCACGCGTGGCATTCGCCTCGACGAGCGGGGCCAGACGCTCCTGACGCCCGGGGTGCACGATCTGCAATTCGACAACGCCGTGTTCGGCTTCCGTGAACGGCACAGGGTCGAGATCAAGCCGGGGGCGATCGCATCTGTGTCGATCACGCCGTCCCCTTCGCTCCTGACCGTCAACGCGTCGCTGCCGGCCGAGGTCTTGGTTGATGGCAAGCGTGCTGGCGAGACGCCGTTGATGGACTACCCCATGGACCTCGGCACCCGCTCTGTGGTCGTCAAGAGCATTACGGGCGCCGAGCGGAGGTTCACCATCACGACGACAGTCAAGCCTGTCTCGCTCGCGGTCGACTTCTCCAAGCCATAGTCCATCGCCCGCCTGCCGCGACGCATCAACTCGAGATCGGCCGTCGCGATGCGACCGGTCGAGACGATTCATGACGCCGAGCGCGTGCAGGACGCGTTTGCCACGCGGGCCGTCCGACGGACCGCGGCCCCAGTCCTCACGATGGCTCAACGCCAGAGTCGCCAGCCGTCAGCTGGAGTTCGACCGCCAGCGGACTCCAGCCGCTAGAATAGCTGGGTCGTCCAACCGGCATGACGAAGAGGACCCATGGCCAGCCTGATTGAAGCGATTGAGATCAAGCGGAAGATGTACTTCGAGTTCGAGGACGAGCCCTACCACTGCCTCGACGTGGAGGTGTCGAAACCGACGGCGCGCGGCGGCCAGACGCTCGTGCGCGTCAAGATGCGGAACCTCCTGACTCGGGCCGTCTTCGACCGAACGTTCAAGGCAGCGGACAAGTTCAAGGAGCCCGACTTCGTGATGGCGCCGGCGTCATTCCTGTACTCAGACGGCGACGGGTACCACTTCATGGACCAGGACACCTTCGAGACGATTACGCTCGGCTCCGGCTTGCTCGGTGACGATCGGCTGCTCCTCGTCGACAACCTCGTCGTGCAGATCCAGAAGTTCAATGGCAATCCCATCGGATTGCAGTTTCCACCGCACGTGGAACTGGCCGTGAAGTCCACCGAGCCTGGTGTGCGCGGTGACACGACGAGCGGAAACGTGACCAAACCAGCCGTCCTCGAAACAGGGCTCGCGATCCGCGTGCCGCTTTTCATCAAGGAAGGGGAGAAGGTGAAAGTGCACACCGAGACTCGCGAGTTTGCAGGGCGAGCCTAGCCCGTATCTCTTGTCGTGTTTTCGCGTGTTCGTGGTGGAATCGTACTTGTGAGATGGCTCCCGGTTGGCCGCGCAGAGGTAAGGACAGTTCAGGCGACGGCGTCGACGAGCCCGTGCCACACTTGCGCGGTAGCCGGATCGATTCGGGACACGGCCGCACCGCAACAACCAGCTCCCTTGGTGTGTTCGGCTCTGCCACACGAGATCCACATGGACGGCGACATCCTCGTTGGCCAGCTTGACGTCGAACGATTGCGGAAGCACCGCGGTCTCGCCGTTGTCAAGTTCCAGACGCATCCCGCCGTAGCTGACGTCGAGAATCCGCGCACGTGACGAATCCACCTGAGCCAGGAGGCCTGTCACATTCTTCCGCACCCAACGTCTCTCGACATCGAAGGTCACGTGCGGCTTGAGTTTCTGTTCCACGAGACTCAGCAAGGCGGACGGCGCAAACGGCTTGACGAGAAACTCGGCGCCAAGGTGTTTGGCTTCCAACTCCAGCGTTCGGTCGGCAAATCCCGTGATGACGATGGCGGGAATCGGACGAACGCGCGTAATGATGAGCTGCAGGCCGTTGAATCCCTCGAGACGCAGGTCCGTAATTAGGAGGTCAGGGTTCTCCGTCGTCAGCAGTTGACGGCCCTGCTCGAATGTTGCAGCACCGACCGCTTCGTAGCCGGCCTGAGTCAGAAGCTTGACAAGACCCGAGCGGTTCGAACTGTCGTCTTCAACGACGAGGATTTTGGCGGCCATCTCGGTGGACGCTCGCAATGATAGTGCCGCTCGCGTTCTTTTGCACGCGGTCGTACATGGCGACCGGACATGGGCCAGAGCGCAAACTTCTGATTACATATTTGCACACATCGCGACAGGCTTCGTTGTAGCGGCGTTTGCGCTGGCAACGCGGGGAATCCGCTCTTGACGCCCAAGACTGCCCGCCGAGCGGCCCGAATGCCAGGTGGCTCACGTTGAGATGGTAGTAGAGCGAGACGAGGAACCTGCCCTGTTCGACCAGCGGAAAGAGAGATGACGGCGCGACAGTCACGACGTGCGTCGGATGCCTGCGGGAGAGCCACTCCTCGAGTCGCGGTTGATCAGCGAGGTCCACTTCCGGGCCAACGATCAGCGCTTGGTGCGCACGACGGTGACGATACGCCAGTCCTCAGCAGAGACGTTGAAGGGAGAACAACGAAAGCGCCGGCATCAGCGACAAGACACCACTCACCGAGCGACGATGCATCGGCTGGAAGGCGTTCTCGACCGATCCTCAGACGCGTCTCCCGTCGTGTCCCGGGAGGCGGTTGAGAAGACCGGGGCGGAGGATCTCGCAGGACACGCCATCGTCGACGGTGGAGCGAGGTAGAATTGCCCGGATGTTCAAGCAGACCGACGACCTCCGCATTACCAACGTCCGGCCGCTCATCCCCCCTGCCATTCTGCTCGACGAGATCCCGATCAGTGAACGCGCCTCGAATGTCGTCTCAGATGGGCGATTGGCGATTGGTCACGCCCTCATGGGCCGCGATCCGCGGCTTGTCGTCGTCGCCGGCCCTTGCTCGATTCACGACACAAAGGCCGCGCTCGAGTACGCCGAGCGGTTGCAGCGCCTGGCCGAACGCTACGCGGGGCACCTCATCATCGTCATGCGATGCTACTTCGAGAAGCCTCGCACATCAATCGGCTGGAAGGGGCTCATCAACGATCCCGATCTGGACGAGAGCTTTCACATCAACAAGGGGCTTCGATTGGCCCGCAAGTTCCTGCTCGACGTCAATGAAATGGGGCTGCCAACCGGGTCCGAATTCCTCGACACCCAGATCCCTCAGCACATTGCGGATCTCACCGCGTGGGTGGCGATCGGCGCACGCACGACCGAGAGTCAAGTTCATCGGGAACTTGCATCAGGCCTGTCGATGCCGGTTGGGTTCAAAAACGGGACGGACGGCAACACCCAGATAGCGATCGACGCTGTGCTCGCCGCCCGTTCGCCGCATTGGTTTCCGTCCGTGACCAAGCAAGGTGTCTCGGCCATTTTCCAGACGACGGGCAACGACGCATGTCACGTGATTCTTCGCGGTGGAACGAGCACGGGGCCCAACCACGAGGCAAGACACGTGGCAGCGGTGTGCGCAAAACTGGCGGCCCAGTCACTGCCGGTGGCAGTCATGATCGACTGCTCGCATGGCAACAGCCTCAAGGACTACCGGCGGCAGGCGGAGGTGGCCGAGTCCATCAGCCGGCAGGTGGCCGGAGGGTCGTGGCAGATCTTCGGCGCCATGTTGGAGAGCCATCTGATCGAAGGTCGACAGGACTACGTGCCGGGCCGGCCCGCAGTCTACGGCCAGAGCATCACGGACGCCTGCATTTCCCTCGAGCAGACCGAGCCGCTGCTCGAACAGCTGGCCAAGGCTCAGCAAACACGCGGGAAGTCGTCGCCGGCTGTTGTCTCTTAGCGCGTCGGCACCCAACACTCGGGAAGGAGCATCCAGGATGACCGCAGACACCAACGAGGCCCCGAAGGATCTCATCGGCTTTCTCGACTTCTATCTGGTGAAGAAGGCACCGTTTCAGCTCCCCGACGGCGCGAAGGAGTGGATCGTTCAGTGGGGACCGTGGATCACGGTTGTTCTGTTCATCATTTCGCTGCCCGCGGTTCTGTTCGTCCTCGGCATTGGCACGTTGCTGCTGCCGTTCGGCGGCCTCGGGTATGCGAGAGGATTTTCGCTCGCCGTTCTCACGCTGTGCGTGCAACTCGTTCTAATGCTGGCGGCGCTTCCCGGTCTGTTCGCCCGGAAGATGTCGGCCTGGACGCTGCTGTTCTACTCGCAGCTCGTCGGCGTGGTTTCGTCTCTGCTGAGTGGTTCCATCGTGGGGGGCCTCATCGGCGGTCTTATCGGGCTCTACATCCTGTTTCAGGTCCGGCCGTTGTACAAGAACTAGGAGTCACCTCACGCACAGAGCGCGCCACGATGGCGCGAGAACGAAAGGACAACAGCTGCACCAGGGCCGTGAACGCGACGCCACGCCGGGTGACGTGCGTTCGGTCCCGCTACGCGTGAACCCCCGGAGCCTCGTGACCCGTGCGGGCGACGTATTCGACGTAGGACCCTGGATACACGTGCGGTTGAAGCTCGGCGCCGCTTTCCCCACCAAGCTCCAGCACGCGGTTGCTCAACGCCCGCAAGAACGCGCGATCGTGCGAGACGAACAGCATCGTACCGTCGAAGTCCTTCAGCGCATCGAGCAGCATATCCTTCGTCGCGAGATCGAGGTGATTGGTCGGCTCGTCGAGGACCAGGAAATTCGGAGGTTCGAGCAGCATCCGCGCGAGGACGAGGCGCGTCTTCTCGCCGCCTGAGAGCGCGCGGATCTTCTTGTCCACCTCCTCGCCAGAAAACTGAAACGCGCCAGCGAGGTTGCGCAGCGTGCCGATGGACTCCTTGGGGAAATCCTTGAGGAGCTGCTCCTCGATGGTCAGGTTGGGATCGAGTAGATCCAGCGACTGCTGTGCGAAGTAGCCCATCTTGAGGCTTGCGCCCAACCTGACCTCGCCGGCGTCCGGAGTCACCTGACCGGCCACCATCTTCAGCAGCGTGGACTTGCCGGCGCCGTTCTTGCCCATCACGGACCACCGTTCGCCGCGCCGGATGGTCATGTTCAGGCCGTCGTGCACCGTGCGGCGGCCGTACGTCTTGGTGACACCCTCGATGACCACCACCTGTTCGCCCGATCGGGGCGGTGTCCGAAAATCAAACTGCACCACCTGCCGCTTTTTTGGCAGCTCGATCTTCTCGATCTTCTCGAGTGCCTTGACCCGACTCTGTACCTGCGCAGCCTTGGCGGCGTGTGCGGCGAATCGCTCGATGAAACGCTGCTCCTTCGCCAGCATCGCCTGCTGCCGGGCGTACGCCGCTTCGCGGTTGGCTTCACGGATGGCCCGCTCTTTTTCGTAGAAGTCGTAGTTCCCCGAGTACATCGTGATCTCGCCGCCATCGATCTCGGCAACCTTGGTGACGATGCGGTTCAGGAATTCGCGATCGTGGGACGTCATGAGCAGGGCGCCCGCCCGTGACTGCAGAAAACCCTCGAGCCAGATGATCGACTCGATGTCCAGATGGTTCGTTGGCTCGTCCATCAGGAGAACGTCTGGCTGGCCCAGCAGCACGCGGGCCATCGCGACGCGCATCTTCCAGCCGCCTGAGAGCGCGCCGACATCGCCGTCGATGCGTTCGTCGTCGAAACCAAGTCCATGAAGAACCTCGCGCGCCTGCGCCTCGAGTGCGTAGCCGCCTAGATGCTCGTACTCCTCCTGCACCTCGCCGAAGCGCGCCAGGACGCGATCCATCTCGTGGGCGTGCTGCGGATCGCCCATGGCGTGATTGATCCGTTCCAACTCGTGATGGAGGTCGCCCACGCGCCCGCTGCCGAGAATGGCCTCGTCCAGGACCGAGCGACCCGACATCTCCTCGACATCCTGCCGGAAGTAGCCGATCGTCAACTTCTTCGGGACCGACACGTCGCCATCGTCTGCTGTCTCCTCGCCCGTGATGAGGCGAAAGATCGTGGTCTTGCCGGCTCCATTGGGACCGACGAGGCCGACTTTCTCGCCGGGATTGAGCTGGAATGACGCGTCGACGAACAGGATCTGCCTGCCGTACTGCTTGTTGATGCGGGTCAACGAAATCATGGGATCCAGAAGTGTACCCGGGGATGCGCTCGCCTGCGCGACCGCACGCCTGCGGCGGCCACTCAGTCGGCACGAAAGGCATTGGACCTACTAGGGCCGACGGAGCGCCCAACTGGTGCCGCCGTCGGTCGTGCCGAACGTGCGGCCATCTACTGTCGACACCGTGGCGGTGCGCGCGTCGGTGGCGCGGACGGCCGACAGGTCCGCGAGTTCCGGAAACATGACACGGCGCCAGCGAACGCCGTCGGTCGAGAGCAGAACAACTCCCTGACGGCCGACCACCCAGCAGACTGACGCCGATGGCGCGGAGCCGGCTGAGAGGTTGGTGGTGACCCCGGTGGGCACGATCTCCCACCGTGAACCGCCGCTCACGGAGCGCGAGAGGACTGAACCAACGATGCGCCACCGCACTGCAGGGTCGGGCGAGACGATTTCAACGCTGGCCACAACGGCGCCATCAGCGAGTCGATCGACCTCACGCACCTGCCCCACGGCTTTCTCGCGCGCGGCGGCCGGCGCGGTCGCCGAGAGTACGGCCGGCGCCGCTGGAGCCGGTGTCGTCGCCGGCGCTGCGGTCGACGCTGCCTGGGATTCAATTCGTGGCGCGTCCCTGCGCACCTCCTCAGCACGGGCCCCAGCCTGATCGGCGCCCGCCTTGTCGTTCTTCCCGAGTGCGCTCGTCGCGAATGCCGACGAGGCCTGTTCTTTGCTCCGCACCAATTCGCGCGCCTCCGCCGGCGCACTGGCGGTCACGTTCTGCGCCGACGGTGCACCGGCCGGCACGTTTGCTCGGTTCCGCTCCAACGGTGACGTTACAGTCACTGCGGGCGCTGGAGACTCTGGAGGTGACGACGCCGTCAGCGCGACATCAGTCTGATTCGGCTTCCGCTCGGCCTGCGACAACCGCGAATCCCGCACATCCGGGTTCCTCGGCATCGCGATCCACAATCCAACCGCGACGACAGCCGCTGCGGCAGCACCCAGTGGCACGAGCCAGGCGGCCAGACGGCGCGGCAAGCGCGCTGGCTCCGGCGTCGGAACGATTGTGTCGATTCGTGCGAAGGTTCCGACAAGCGCCTGGCAGCGCCCGCAATCCGCAACGTGAGCCTGCACCAGTTCGAGCGCCGGTCCCGACAGACCGCCCTCGGCCCAGGCGGCGAGCGTCTCGGCGTCGACACAGGCCGCTGCAGGACTATCCTGCGGCACTTGAGACACCTGGAACGGGTGTTTCGACTGCCGGAGCAGCCGCTCGATCGATTTGTCCCGTTCGCGCAATTTACTCACGTTCTTCCCTCAACTTGAACGATCCAGCGCTGTTTTCTTGCGCTCAGGCGTACCGAAGAAGTCGCCAAGATCCAGGGGGCCCACATCTTCAGTGACACTGGCGAAACATTCCGCGATCTCCGCATCGGTCAGGCCACAGTCCACCCGGAGCTCATGCTCCACGCTTTTTCTGATCGTGCGGCGCGTACGGGCGAGCTGACGAGACGATGTGGCCTCGTGTTCGCCGAGCAGTCGGCCTGTCCGCGCTAGCGTGAGATTCTGCGCATAGTAGCAGTTCAGCCGAAGGCGGTCGCGCGGGTCGAGCTTCGCAATCGCACGCGCCAGTGCCCGTTGAATCAACCCGAGGTAGCGATCACGCTCGGGGTCAATCGGTGCAACCAGAGCAGGAAGAGCCGCCGGGGATTCTTCGTCAGGCAGCGCCTCCACACGGCGAGATGTCCTAAACCGATCGACGTGCCTCTGCGCCAGCACGGCGCGCAGCCACGTGGTCAGGCTGCTGCGCCCGTGAAAGTAGCGGAAGAGTGGCTGCGGGGCGCCACCACGGTTCCCGAGTCCAAAGAGGTCTGCGTACAGCGAGTCCGCGAGGTCACGGGCCCCGCCGCTCGGATCGAGCGCATCGGCGGCTCGATAGAGCAGCGGCCGCTGCTCGAGGACGAAGTGCCCCCACGCCTCCTCGTCACCAGCCGCGCACGCGCAGGCGAGCGCCAGGTCTTCGAGGTGCAGCGTGCCGAGGTAGTGTTCGAGCTCTCTCGAGCTCGGGTTCCGTCCGGCAAACGCGCGTCCGGCGCTCACTTCGAGGGCCTGGGAGAACTGCTCCAACGACGTCCGCCACCGTTCGCCCTTTGCCTGACGATAGAGCCGCTCGACGAGCCGCTCTTCAATCATGATGCCTCGCGCGCTATTCTGGCCCAAGAGCGGGGCCGTCAGAGGAGAGGTGTGCCGAGCAGCAAACGATTCTTGGGCGTGATGCTCGCCGGGATCGTCTGCGTCCACACCCGGTAGCCCTGCTGCCGGAGGTGGAGCACGCGCATGATGTCTATCGCCACGGGGCCGCTGACCCAGCCGGCCAGATCGCCTGCGTCGCAGACAGCCAGATCGTGGCAACACGGCAGCACCGCCACCCGCGCTCGCGCGGCAACCGCGCGCTCGATCACGCGGTCCGTCAACGCACCACACGCGTGACTCGACGCCACGAGATCGGTCGGAAGAATCTCCACCGTGGACAGTCCTTCAGTAACAAATTCTATCCGCCCAGATAACCTCGGCCATGCGTGAACCAGCGCCTCGTGCAGCCTCCCGCTCGAAGGCGCCAGCGCCTTGTCCACCGCGAGCGCCGTCGGTGAGGAATCATCGAGCAGCAGCAGGACGTGCGCAAGGAGACCGTGGCCGGCGCCCAGATCGACGATGCGACTGCCGCGAAACAACCGCCGCACCCGGCGAGCCATTTCCCACGCCTCGTACAGCTCCTTCCGCGGCAGACAGCCCGCGTGGCAGACGCCGCGGGCCAGACGATCGAAGAGCGTGCCGCCGCGGAAGCGATCGAGATCGCGGTCTGTCAATCGTGCGCGAGAGGATGGTGAGAAGTTCACCAAGAACCAGTCAGAGCGGCACCTTACGGAGCCGAAGCGCATTGCCAATCACCGAGACAGAGCTGAACGTCATCGCTGCGCTCGCGATCATCGGGCTCAGCAGGAGACCAAACACTGGATACAGTACGCCGGCCGCGATCGGGACACCAAGCAGGTTGTAGACAAAGGCGAAGAACAGATTCTGTCGAATGTTTCCCATCGTTGCGCGACTCAAGCGACGCACGCGCACGATCCCGCGCAAATCGCCCTTCACGAGAGTGACACCAGCGCTTTCCATCGCGACATCGGTTCCCGTGCCCATGGCGATTCCGACATCGGCCTGTGCGAGCGCGGGGGCGTCGTTGATGCCGTCTCCAGCCATCGCGACGCGTTGCCCGCGCTGCTGGAGATCTTTCACCACCGCCGCCTTCTGTTCCGGCAGCACGTCGGCTTCCACATGATCGATGCCGACGGACCGGGCCACCGCTTCGGCGGTCGTCCGATTGTCACCCGTCAGCATGACGACCTTGATCCCCTCACGGTGAAGCGCGGTCATTGCATCACGGGTTGTCGTTTTGATGGGGTCCGCGACACCGAGAAGACCCGCCGCCTTGCCGTCTAGCGAGACACACACCACCGTCTGGCCGTCGTGCCGAAGAGCATCCGCCCCCGCCACGAGCGGCCCGGGATCGACGCCCTGCGATTCGAGGTAGCGACGGCTGCCGATCGCAATCTTGTGCCCCTCCACGGTTCCGACGACGCCCATGCCCGTCGTCGATATGAAATCGCGCACGGGCGCGAGCCCTAGGCCGCGCGCGCGGGCACCGGCGACGACCGCACCAGCGAGCGGATGCTCGCTCCCGTTCTCCAGACTTGCCGCGATCCGGAGCAGCGTCGACGCGTCGACGCCGGGTTGCGCATCGACGGTGACGAGCTGCGGTTTGCCCTCCGTGAGCGTGCCGGTCTTGTCTACGACGAGCGTCGTGACCTTCTCCAGAATCTCCAGCGCCTCGGCGTTCCGAATGAGGAGGCCGGACTCGGCGCCTCGTCCCGTGCCGACCATGATGGACATCGGCGTGGCCAGACCGAGCGCGCACGGACAGGCGATGATCAGCACAGCCACCGCGTTGACGAGCGCGTGCGCGAAGCGCGGCTCAGGTCCATACGCCAACCAGGCGGCCAAGGTCGCAACCGCGACGAGGACGACCATGGGAACGAACCAGGCCGACACCCTGTCGGCCAGGCGTTGAATGGGAGCACGCGAACGCTGTGCGTCGCTCACCATGCGGACAATCTGGGCGAGCAGCGTGTCGCGGCCGACGCGCCGCGCTTCCATTTCGAACGTGCCCGTGCCGTTGATGGTGCCACCCGTGACGGCGCTCTGCGCGGTTTTCTCGACTGGAATGGGCTCTCCGGTAAGCATGGATTCGTCCACGGTGCTGCGGCCGTCGACGATGACGCCGTCGACCGGGACCCGCTCACCCGGGCGCACGCGCAGCCGGTCGCCAACATGCACATGTTCGAGCGGCACGTCGTGTTCCAACCCGTCCGGTTCCACTCGCCGCGCGGTCTCCGGCGCGAGGCTCAGGAGCTTGCGGATGGCGGAACTGGTGCGGCTTCTCGCGCGAAGTTCGAGGACCTGCCCGAGCAGCACCAGCACCACGATCACCGACGCCGGCTCGAAGTACACGGCAACTTGTCCGTGCACTCTGAACGACTCGGGGAAGAGCCTCGGGGCCAGCGTCGCCACGACGCTAAATGCGTACGCCGATCCAACCCCGAGCCCGATGAGCGTGAACATATTGAGGTAGCGCGAGAGAATCGACGCCCAGCCGCGCTCGAGGAACGGCCAACCGCCCCACAGCACAACGGGCGTCGCGAGCGCCAGTTCGATCCAGTTCAACCGACCGGCTGGCAGCAACTGATGCAGAGGCCCGCCCGCCAGGAACTCCGCCACCATGAAGGCGAGCATCGGCACCGTCAGCGCCAGCGACCATTTGAACCGGCGCGTCATGTCGAGCAGCTCTTCGTTCGGCTGCTCCTCGAGCGTGACGGCCACGGGCTCGAGCGCCATGCCGCAGATCGGGCATGCACCGGGGCCCTTTTGACGCACCTCGGGGTGCATCGGGCAGGTGTACTCGGCGTCAGGATCGGCGAGGATCGTCGCGGCGGCGCCGATCGTAGGCCCGACCTTCCGCCTCCGCGTAAAGCTTCGGCGGACCGCCGTAGCCTTGGCGGAGGCGGTCAGGTCGAGCGATCCCACGAATCGGCCGGGGTCCGCCTGAAACTGTTCCAGGCAGCTTTCGTTGCAGAAGTAGTAGGTCTGCCCCTTGTGCTCGATGTGGCCAGCCGCGTCCTCGGGGAAGATCGTCATCCCGCAGACGGGGTCGACCACCTCCTCCAGTGCGGCGTCGCTCCGAGGTTCGTTCACTTCACGTACTTCGCGGGGTTGGCATCGAATTTCGTCTTGCAGGCCATCGCGCAGAAATAGTACGTCCTGCCTTGATACTCGCTGCTGGCGGCTGCCTTCGCCGGATCGACCTGCATCCCGCACACAACGTCCTTGACCATGATTCGTTCCTTCCCCCTTGTTCCTTCTTCAGACTGTCGCGTCAACTCGAAGAGCCTTCGTTCGAAGTCCTTACGTACTATTCTGTCCTTGTTTGTGACGAGCGAGAAGGCTCTCGCCGCTCGCCGGCCCTTCTTTTCTCGCGGCGGTTAGCTCAGGCGCCGAAACAACACCAAGTCGTAGCCGATCCATCCCCGCGCGAGGCTCGTCTGCAATGCGGTGCCGCCCACCAGATGGCCGATGGGGGAGCGCTCGAGCGGAAGCCAACCCGCGAGCGCAACAAGCGCGCGGATTGCCCGATCGCGAGTCCGATGGATCTCGAGATACGACGAAAGGTCGAGCGTCGACTCGTGCTCGAATCCCGCCGCACGCGCAAGCGCCTGCAGCTCACCAGGTTGAAGCAGCGTGTTGATGTGCCAGCCGCGGGAGAACTGCTCAATGGCACGCTCGGCCGCCGGTCCCGCGCTCGGCCGCCGGAAGTCGTCGCAGATGGCCAGCATCCCACCAGCTCGAATGAGCCGGCTGCACTGCGCGAAGAAGCGGGTCGGGTCCGGGCCATGCACAAACGACTCGATCGCATAAGCGAAATCAGCCGGACCGATCTCGGCTGGTAGATCGCCGTAGTCACCTTCGAGACAGACGATCCGGTCCGACAGGCCATCCTCACGGATGCGTCGTGAGGCCAGTTCCGCCTGGACCGGGCTCAGCGTAATTCCCGTGCCGCGAAGGGGCAGGTGCCTGGCGAGATAACACAGACTCGCGCCCACGCCACAGCCAAGATCGACGACGTGCGGCGCTGCCGGTGTTCCAGGCGCTTGAGGTAAACGCCGGATGAAACCGGCTATCTGGTCCTCCACGTAGTGAAACGCCTTGCGACGATCGGTTGTGCCCGGCCCCCAGACCGCACGATGGATCGCGCCGACGTTGCCACCCTGTCCGAAGGCAACGAAGCCGGGCGTCTGACGGTCGTAGTAGCGTCGGACTTGCGCCGTGGTGAATCGAGACATCGTGTTGGTGCCGCGCCCGACCTGAAGGTCGGGCCTACGTGAATGGACATCGGCTGTCGGCCCGACTTGAACGATCCGTAGGCCCGACTTGAACGATCCGTAGCCCGACCTGAACGATCCATAGCCCGACCTGAACGATCCGTAGCCCGACTTGAACGATCCGTAGGCCGACTTGAACGATCCGTAGCCCGACCTGAACGATCCGTAGGCCGACTTGAACGATCCGTAGGCCGACTTGAACGATCCGTAGGCCGACTTGAACGATCCGTAGGCCCGACCTTCAGGTCGGGCTAGAGTAATGTAGACGACACCATGTTGCGGGGGAAAGCCGAGCCGTGTCCGTAGGATCGTTCACAAAGGAGCGCTCGGCGACCGATTCGGCCTGGACCATCCTGCTTGCGGCAAGCGCCATGGCCGACGCCGTCGAACAGCAAGGGCGTCGGGCGGGCTTCGGCGTTGACGAGCACGCGCAGCTCCATCAGCTGCCCGTCGATCATTCGGACGCTGTGATTGCCTGGCACCCGGAGTCAGCCTGGCAATCCTGCCTTCCCCCCGACGACCCGCGCTCGGCGATGCTGGATCTTTACCTGCCGGTCTGCGGCACGACGGCTCACCCGATCACCGTCGGCCATCTCGGACAGAGTCTCGACGGCTTCATTGCCACGCATTCCGGCGATTCCCAATTCGTGACGGGCCACGACAACCTCGTCCACCTGCATCGTATGCGTGCGCTGTGCGGCGCTGTCGTGGTAGGCGCGGGCACTGTGGCCGCGGACGATCCGCAGCTCACGACCCGTTTCGTCGCCGGGCCGAATCCGCTCCGCGTGGTCTTCGATCCCGCTCGGCGGCTGGCATCCACCTACCGCGTGTTCACCGACGAAGCGGCGCCGACACTTTACGTCTGCGGCCGCTCCCGCATCGCCCCGGGCGAAACGCACGTGGGAAGCGCCGCCGTCGTCGGTGTGGACGACGCCGGACCGGAACGCGACATGGCGCAGGTGCTGAGCCTCCTGCGCGCGCGTGGCTATCCTCGGGTGTTCGTGGAAGGCGGCGGCATCACGGTCTCAGCGTTCCTCGAGGCGAATCTGCTGGATCGCCTCCAGATAGCCATCGCGCCGCTCCTCATCGGCGACGGCCGCCCCGCCATCCGTCTCGCGCCGCATGCCAGCCTGCGCGACTGCCGCCGGCCTCGCTATCGGGTGTTCCTGATGGGCGGAGACGTCTTGTTCGATTGCGAGCTCAACGCACAGGCCGACGCGGAACATGCGTCCCCAACACCGCCCGTGGTTCGCATCATCTGAACCAGACTCACCTTCAGACCCCTGGCAGCCACGCGGCCAGGTCGTAGTGGCCGACAACCACATGCGAGATCCCTACATCAACGTGCTTGATGCGCCGCGCCCGCCAACGCTCGATAGCGGACGCCTCACCGGGTGCGACCTCCGTCGCCGCCGTCGCCCAACCTGTAATCAACTGCCGCTGCAGCTCGGCCTGATCCGACCGCAGGGTCCAATCGCTTGACTCAATCCCCACCTGATACCCGACTTCCTCAAAGCAGCGCACGCCGTACGCCGTCGCATCGGGTCCGGCCGCGGGGCCACCGAGTCCCTTGTCGGTCCGCTGGTGCCGGTTGAAGAGGTCGAGAATCATTCCGTCCTCTGGCTCCATCGGCGTGCAGGAGGAACGGCCGCTATAGGTGATCGTGAACAGCGCAGCAGCGCCCACTTCACGACAACGGGCCGCGACCGAACGCAACCATTGCTCCGACACCAGATCGAGCAGCGCAGACGCGGTGACGAGGTGGCGACCTGCGAATATCTCTCCGGCGTCCACAGTGTCGAGTCTGCCGAGATCGAGCGGCAACGTCTCGACGCGACAATGCTGCCGATCGCTTGTGATCGTGCACCCCATGGCTTCTCTCGTGAACCGGTAGCCCCGTCCCGTGCCCCATGAAGCTGTCCGCTCCAGCAGCTCTTCGAGCAACGTCGAACTTTGATCGACAACCAGCCAGCGCTGGTCGCCTGGGAGTCGATCCATCAAATAGCGGAGATTCGAGCCGGTACCAGTGGCCAGATCGAGAACCCGTAGCGGATTCTTCGTGGAGATCGCCTCCGCGACCGCGCGTGTCAGGCTCGTCGATCGAGAGGCGGCGTCGACGGCCTCTCGCAACGCGAGCCACGGTGCAAGGGCGCTATCCATGAACGACCAGCGATGCAAGAGCGGCGTCCATCTTCCCCTCGGCTTGCTCCCAGCTCGGCAAACGATCGCGCACACGGCGTGCGCCCTCGGCCAGGCGTGCGCGAAGCTTCGCGTCCGCCAGCATTCGTGTAAGCGCGTCGCTCAGCGCCCGGACGTTCCCGGGTGGTACCAAGAGACCAGCCTCACCGCCAACCAGGTCGGCAATCGCCCCGGTCGTCGTGCCGACGACAGGCAGGCCACGCGCCAGCGCCTCGGCAACCGCCATCCCGTAGGTCTCCTGCAATGTCGCCAGCACGAAGACATCCGCGCGCTCGTAGCTATCGGCAAGGCTGACCGGATCGAGTTCGCCGACCATCGTGACGCGATCCTCCAAGCCCAGACGTCGCGCCGTGGCGCGCACGCCATCGACCGTCGCTCGATGGCGCGTCACGCTGCCGGCGCATGTCAGATGCCAGCTGTGATACCGCACGTCCGCAAGCGCCCGCAGCAGATTCTCATGGCCTTTTCCTGGACCCAGCGTCGCGACACACAGAAGTTGCAGCGACGGCCCTCCCGATCCGTGCGCCAGAGGTGCACGATCGGTTCCTGGCTCCACGACGACAACTCGATGGGGAGGCAACTCGTATCTCGCCAGCATGGGAAGCGTCGCCCGGCCCGTGACAACGACCAGCCCCGCGCCACCCAGCGCTCGGCGTTCGTCCGCTTCAAGACGCGCGCCGGTATCGCGGTTCAGACTGACGTCGGCGGCGAGCGGGAGATGCACCAGCGCTACGATGCGAAGACGCGACGCTTCGCGTTCGATCACGTCCGGGATCGCGCCAAGGACCAGGCCATCGACGACGACGATGGCTCGATGGCGAATGCCGGCGAGCACTTCGCCGGCATTTCGCTGCGCGGCGCCCGTGGGAAACGGAAATGTGCCATCGAGCTCCCGGACGTCAACCTCCCAGCCCCGCCGACACAGGCCCTCCGCCATGCGACGGTCGTAGATCGAACCTCCGGTGCGCGTCGAGATCGGGCCAGGAACGACGAAAACGACCGAACGATTCATTTGACAGGGCCATCAAATGATGCCGAGGCGACGTGCGATTCATGGAGGGTCACACGCACCTGCTCGACGGCCGTGGCACCAGGGCCCACGTCCCCACGTCGAATCGCGCTCACGACTGCGTCGAACACGACCCGCGCAAGAAACTCCGTCGTCGTATTCCGCCCCGCAAACGCCGGCAGGTCGTCGAGGTTGCGGTAGTTCAGGTCGGCCAGCACACGGCGCAGCGCGTCGGACGCGCGACCGATATCGACAACGATGCCGTCAGGGTCGAGCTCTGGCCGCCGGAATTCAACGTCGACGACGTACGTGGCGCCGTGCAGACGCTGGGCAGGCCCGAACACATGGCCTTTGAAGCTGTGCGCGATCATCACGTGGTCCCGCACGGTTACGCTATACATTGATGCTGTCTCCCCTCACCATCTCGCCCTGATCGCCCGACCTAAAGGTCGGGCCTACGAGCTGCGCCCGCCGTGCCTTGCCGCGTCTGCCCTGATCGCCCGACCTAAAGGTCGGGCCTACGAGCTGTGCCCGCCGTGCCTTGCCGCGCCTGCCCTGATCGCCCGACCTAAAGGTCGGGCCTACGAGCTGCGCCCGCCGTGCCCGCCGCGCCTGCCCTGATCGCCCGACCTAAAGGTCGGGCCTACGAGCTGTGCCCGCCGCGCCTGCCCTGCCGCCCGACCTGAAGGTCGGGCCTACGGTACCGGACTCGGTGGCACAACGTGTCGCCGGGTGAGGCCGTGAGTTGCTCCATCACTTGCGGCAGCGTCTCGAAATCGCTCTCACCGGTGATGAGGACATCGAGTGACGCGTCGCCAAGGAGCGTCAACGCCAGCCGCATCCTTCGTCGCGTGTCCCAGCGGGCGCGTTGTGACGTCGCGACGGCTCCCACTTGTGAAGACATGATCGTCAGTCGTTTGGCGTGAAACGCCCTGCCAAGAGGCAGCGGAACGGTGCGATCGCCAAACCAGCTCAGCTCCACGATCCTTGCTTCGAAGCCCGCCGTCTCGAGCGCGAGTTCAAGGCCGGCCGGTGAACCGCTCGCGTGAATGACGACGTCCGCGTCGCGTGTGACCGATGTCGGTTCGACGAATCGCACACCGAGCGCGTGGGCCACTGCCGATCGACGAGGATTGACGTCGATGAGCTCTACCTCGCAGCCTCCAATGCGCGCGGTCAGCCATGCCGCGAGACAGCCGACCGTCCCACCGCCAATCACTGCGACGCGATCGCCGACGCGCGGAGCGGCGTCCCACACGCCGTTGATGGCGGTCTCGAGATTGGCCGCGAGCACGGCGCGCCCAGGCGGGAGCGTATCGGGCAGCACGTGCACCGCCGACGCCGGCACGATGTATCGGCTCTGGTGAGGAAAAAGCACGAAGACCGTACGATCGTACAGCTCGCGGGGGCCCTCTTCGACGCGGCCAACGCTCGCATAGCCATACTTGACGGGTGCGGGAAACTCGCCCACCTGAAACGGCGCACGCATGAGCGCGCGCCCGGTCTCGGGCACGTGGCCACCAAAGACAAGCGCTTCGGTGCCGCGGCTGATGCCGCTGTAAAGCGCGCGGACGAGAACATCTCCCTGGGACAGCACGGCCAATGGCTCGCTGCGGATTTCGCCTCGCCCCACCGCCGCAACCCAGAATGCTCTGGCCTCGGACACTGTCTCCATTTTGTTCCCGGATGGACGCAGTTACAATGCCGGCGTCACGAAGCCTCTTGTGCCCACAAGAGGCTTCGTAGTCTTCATGACGTCTCGATGAGTACACCTGCATTCCACGCGGCTCTCCGCACGCGCGTTGCTCTCGCGGGCGCCGTCGGCCTGCTGGGTGTGACCGGGGTTGGACTGCTCGCGCGACGTCTGCCCCAGGGGCTTGCGGTCGGTGGGCTGTATCCGTGGAAAGCCGCCGCGACGTTCGCGGCGGCGATGGTGATCGCGATCGGCTTCATTGACGAACATCCGTTCTCGAGATTCGGGCCGGCCAATTGCGTCACGACCGTCCGATTGATGTTGTTGGCGCTCGCAACTGGACTGATCGGAGAAGCGGCGAGTCCGCGCGTGGCTGTCGCAGCCGTCGTGCTCACGGGAATCATCGCAACGCTCGACGGCCTGGACGGCTGGCTGGCGCGGCGTAGCCGAATGACCAGCGCGTTCGGCGCGCGGTTCGACATGGAAACCGACGCCCTGCTCATCATGGTGCTGTCGATCCTGGTCTGGCGGCACGAGAAAGCCGGCGTGTGGATTCTTCTCGGCGGAGCGATGAGGTACGGCTTCGTCGCGGCAGGAGCGCTGTTGCCGTGGATGGCCGGTCCACTGGCGCCGACCTTCCGCGCCAAAGTCGCGGCCGTCAGTCACATGCTTGGACTGGGCGTGGCCCTCGCTCCATTCGTTCCTGCGCCGTTCAGCGCAGGAGTAGCCGCGTTGACACTCGCCGTGCTCTCGTGGTCATTTGCGATTGATGTGGTCCGGCTGTGGAGGCAGCGGAAACGTCAGACCTGAGGAGAGGTATCAGACCAAAGACAGCAGGTGCCCCAGCTTGTCCTTTTTCGTCTTCAGGTAGCGCTCGCTCGAGGCTGACGCGGCAATCTCAATCGGAATCCGCTCGGTGATCGAGAGTCCGTCGCCGGTGACGCCTTGCAGCTTCCTCGGGTTGTTGCTCAAGAGACGGATCGAGGCGACCCCAAGGTCGCGAAGGATCTGCACCCCGACTCGGTAGTCGCGCGAGTCGGCCGGGAAGCCCAGGCGCTCGTTCGCTTCGACGGTGTCAAGGCCCTGCTCCTGTAGCGCATAGGCGCGGATCTTGTTCGCCAGCCCGATCCCGCGTCCCTCCTGGTTGAGATACAGCAGCACACCCCGTCCTTCGTCTGCAATCCATCGCAGCGCCGTCTGGAGCTGTTGTCCGCAGTCACAGCGGGCGGAATGAAAGATGTCGCCGGTGAGGCAGGCGGAGTGGACGCGCGTCAGCACGTTCTCCCCACCGCCGATTTCGCCGCGGACGAGGGCCACGTGCGTTTCACCAGCCGCATTCTCGTAGACGTGGATGTCGAAGTCGCCGTATTCGGTGGGGAGCTTGGCAATGGCCGCGCAGTAGACGGGCGCCCGGCGAAGCGCCTTCACCACCAACCGCGCTCTAGCGCGGACCCAGGAAACCATGGATGATCCCATATAAGCTTGCGATGCATCGGACGTGAACGAGTATCGTAGCTCAAAAGAGGACAAATAGATTGTTCGACCGAATGGTTGGGCTGCGCTGGGTTGCACTGGCCTTCGCCCTTGCCCTTTTGAACGCTTCCCTGACGTTTGCCACCGTCTGGCCGACGCCGGGTGTACGACTGACCAGGAACCTCTCGGTCGAGGTCGCGCTCTGCGTCTTCGGCATGGTTGTCGCACGCCGGTGGTTCGGGCCGCCGACGCGCACCGCCCTCCGATGGCTCGGCGCGCTCATGGGCGTCCTTGTCGCTGGGCGCTATATTGATGTGACAGCCCGGTCGCTCTACGGGCGCGACATCAACCTGTATTGGGACCTGCGACACATGCCCGACGTCGGCGCCATGCTGGCGTTCGTGGCACAGCCGTGGCTGCTTGTGGCGATCGTCGCCGGCGGCGTCCTGCTTCCATTGCTCATCTATGCCCCCCTGCGATGGGCACTCGGCTGTGTGGCCGAGGCCACGAACGACCCGCGCGAGCGGCGTGTCCTGGCGGTGGTCGGTGGAGGCGCGCTCCTTCTGTTTGTCACGCAGCGTCTTTACGCGGACGTCCCGGGGCTCCCGCATTTTGCAGAACCGGTGACGCCGGTTTATGTGCGGGAGGTTGGCCAGCTTGCAATTGAGATGAGGGGCACCGGGTTGCGGGCGCTTCCACCCCCGCCACCCATCACGTCCAACTTCGCCAATATCAAAGGCGCGGACGTCTTCCTGATCTTCATCGAATCCTACGGCGCCGTGAGCTGGGATCGTCCCTCGTTCGCGAAAGCACTCGCCGCGGGTCGCGCACGCCTCGAGACCGACATCCGCGACACGGGACGCGACGTGGTTTCGGCCTTCGTCGAGTCCCCGACCTTCGGCGGCGAATCATGGCTGGCGCATGTGAGCCTGATCTCCGGCACCGAAGTCCGCGACGAGAGCACGAACGCGCGGCTGATGGGACAAGAGCGCGACACAATGGTGACCGCGTTCGCCCGTCAGGGATACCGGACGATTGCGGTCATGCCCGGCCTGCAGCACGCCTGGCCGCAGGGTGCCTTCTACGGGTTCGACGAAATCTATGGAACGTCGCGACTCGACTATCAGGGGCCGCCATTCGGATGGTGGGACATCACCGATCAGTTCACGCTCGCGCGCCTGGATGCCCTGGCCATTCGACCGCAACCGCGCGCGCCGGTGTTCGTCTTCTTTCCGACCATCAGCACGCATACGCCATTCACGCCAACCCCGCCGTACCAGCCTGATTGGGCGCGGGTGCTCACCAGGACACCCTACGAGAAGAAACAGCTCGACCTCGCATGGTCGGAGTCGCCGGACTGGCTCAACCTGGGACCGGGCTACACGCAGTCGCTCGACTACGTCCACCGGTGGCTGGGCGGATATCTACGGCTGCGCCGCGATCGTGATTTCGTGATGATTCTGATCGGCGATCATCAGCCGCCGGCCATGGTGACCGGCGAGGGCGCCCCGTGGAACGTGCCCGTGCACGTGATCACCAGCCACGCCGCCCTCCTCGATGGCCTCCTGCAGCGGGGGTTCAAGGCAGGCTTGACACCGCAACATCCCCCATTGGGAAAAATGAACGAGCTACTGCCCATCCTGCTGGGAGCCTTCGGACAATAGTTGATATTCGCGGTCGAGTAACTTCGAGTACGCGGACCGTCGGGTGGAGCGGGCCCGCCGAGTCGCCGGGCGCAGGGGGCCTCAGTCCCGGAGCGCGAAGGCGAAGATGGCCTGCCCCGCAATGGTCGCGACGTACTGCTTCCCCTCCACCATGTAGGTGATGGGCCCGCTGATGATCTGCCCGCCCAGATTGGTCTTCCAGAGGAGCGTCCCCGTCCGCGCGTCCAGCACCTGGAAATAGCCTTCGCGGTTCCCGGAAAAGAGAACATCCGACGTCGTGGTCACGATCCCGCCATCGGCGACGTCGGTGGTGCCGTATTTCCACTTCTCCTGGCCGGTGCGCGGGTCCAGCGCTTTAATGGCGCCATTGCCCACCGCCTCGGTCCAGTTGTTGATCGGCCCGCGCCGGACCGCGGGCGTCGTCGGGGCTTCTGGAATCGGCGCGTACGGGCGGTTCGCGCCCCCCGTCCCACTGCGCCCATCCCGATAGCCTACCGGATTGCGGACCCCAAAGTAGGTGGCGTAGTCCTCCCAGGTCGACAGGTAGAACAGGCCAGTGTGCGGGCTGTAGGAGGGCGAGTACCAGTTCGTCGCGCCTTGCACGCCCGGGTACGTCGGGGACCCCAGCGGCTGCGGCGTCGCGATGGGCCGGCCAGTGGCCGTCAGGCCGCTGGCCCAGTTGACCTTCGTGAACGGCGCCCCGCGGAGGAACTTGCCGTTCGTGCGATCCAGCACGTAGAAAAAGCCGTTGCGATGGCCCCAGAACATCAGCTTTCCTGACGTCCCCGTCCAGGGTAGGTCTGCCAGGACCGGGATCTGCACCGCGTCGTAATCGTACATACCGCTGGGCATGAACTGGAAGTGCCACCGGATCTGGCCGGTGTCGGCATCGAGCGCCACCACCGACTCGGTGAACAGGTTGTCGCCGGGGCGCTGGCGTGGATTGTAATTAGGCCACACGTTGCCGGCGCCCCAGTAGGTGAGATTGAGCGTGGGATCGTAGGACCCGGTCAGCCAGATCGCGCCGCCCCCATGCTTCCACGCCTCCGAATCGCAGTACGTGGGGTCCGTCAGCGCCGACGACGACCCGGGCGGGCAGGCCTCCCAGGTCTCATGGCCCGGTTCCCCGGGCCCGGGCACCGTGTTGAACCGCCAGGCTTCTTTGCCGGTCTGCGCATCGTACGCGGCAATGAACCCGCGGATGCCCGTGTCGCCGCCGCTCACGCCGACAATCACCTTGTCCTTGACCACCAGGGGCGCGAGCGTCACGGCATACGAGGCCTTGTAGTCGGCGACCGGCACGTCCCAGAGGTGACGCCCCGTCTTGGCGTGCACCGCCACGAGCCGCGCATCGAGGGTGCCCATGAAGAGCGTATCGCCGAGGATGGCGAGGCCGCGATTGTTCGCGCCGCAGCAGCCCCGGTGGTCCGCGGCAGGCACATACCGGTAAATCCAGAAGGCGCGCCCCGTCTTCGCGTCCAGCGCGACGATGTCATTGGGCCGCTGCGACACGTACATGATGCCGTCCACGACGAGCGGCGTCGCCTGCCACGTCCCCACCGCCGACGCTTGGAAGACCCACTGCTGCTCCAGATGCTTGGCATTGGCCGGGGTGATCTGATCGAGCAGGCTGTGGCGCTGGCCGGAATATGTCCCCGAATAGGTGAGCCAGTTCCGCGGCTCCTTGGCCGCGTTGACCAGCTGATCAACCGTGACATTCGGCGACCCCTGGCCCGCGACCCGCCAGCCGGCCGCCACCCCCACCAGGCTCACGACGATCAGCGCCGCCCGCATCCGTCTCCCCATCGTTAGGACCCCTTCAAGGAAAGGAGATAGGCCACCAGATCCGCCACCTCGCTGCCACTCAGCTTGCCCTTGGACGAGGGCATCGGCGATTCGACCAGGATCGTGTACTCCCGCAGATCGGCCTTGACCAACGACACGAGGCGCCCCTGGTCATCCATGAGCTGCACCGTATAGGTGTCTTCGTTGACGCGCCGCCCGTTGACGACCTTCCGGTCTTTCGTCACCGCGCGGATGGGCCGGTTGATCGGGATCATCGCGCGGCTCGGGTCGAGCACCGAGGTCTGCAGGGCCGACGCGGTCCGCAGCGTGCCAATGTTCCCCAGATCGGGCGCCATGCCGGCCCCCCGCCCATCCACGCGATGACACGCCGTGCACCCACCTTTGCCTTCAAAGACCGCCTTGCCGCGCGCTGCGTCGCCCAGCGGCACCGCCCGCGCGTCGAAAGTGGCCATGTTGCGGAGATAGGCGACCAGGCCCGCCAGTTCGGCGTCATCGAGCTTGAACGGGGGCATCCCCGCCCCGGGGATCCCGTTGTTAATCACCCCGCGCAGCTGGAGATCGCTCACGGCGTTCCGGAACCGGCCACTCCGCAGGTCCACCCCCGCCACCGACGCGCCCGTGGGCCCGTGACACGCAATGCAGTGCACCCCGTAGAGCTGCGCGCCATAGCCAATGTCCGCCGGCGCATACTCGACGCCGTGGTCCTGCCGCGGCGGCTGCTGCGCGCCGCACCGGGCTGCCCCCCACCAGCCACAGGACGACCGCCGCGAACACCCCGGCGAGCCACCGCGCCCGGCGCCCTCGGCGGGGGGCCTCCCTCCGCGGTGGCCCGTCGGGCGCGGGCAGGGCGGCGCGCGTCACCGTTCACGTCGGCGCCTGCTTCCGGGTGGATGCGTATCATCGACGTGCGACACGGCTGGGTCCTCCGTCATCACCGGGTGAAAAAGGTCCGTCGTCGACTGAATCTCTCACATCCACACCGAGCTCGGACGACCTGGGTGGATTCGACGTGACTTACATGTCCGGATCCAGTTGAAAATGCTCGACCAGATAATCGAAATACAGAGGATTTCTCAAGAAATCAACAAACAATTCGTGAATGAGATTCACCGCCTTGCGGACGCCGTACTCGAGATGCGCGTCTTTGAGCGCGACGATGAACGAAATCATTCCGTCACGATTTGTCACGGTGACACGGGCCTTCCGCGGATCAATGCGCCGATGCTCCGGCAGAGTGGGGGAGGTGTGTGCCTCGACGTACACCCTCAGAGCACGGTACATACGGGAGCGACTTGCAATCTTTGGAAGAACGTCACTGAACAGGAGCTCGCGCCGCGAGGGGCCGTATACCACATGGAAGGTCGCATCCATGTGCCACCGGAACGAGAACCGGCTTTGCTCACCCTCACTCGGTTGACCGCCGTACGCACGGAAAATGCCACGCTTCGCGTAGCTCTCGAGCGTCTGGCGCACGACCTCCGACGACCGTTCGCTGCCTCCGTTCCTGCGGCGCTTCTCCGCAGGCACCTGGACGCTGCCGGCCGGGTGGCCGTCCCGTTCGGAACGGCCACGCCGGCTCGACGGAGTCCTCATCGGTCGCGGCGTCAGTGGCGGTACGACCCGACGCCCGGATCGCCGCCGCTCGGTGCACGTCCCGGCGGGAAGTCCGCAGGCGAACCGAATTCCTTCAACGACTGACAGTTGATGATGGTGGAGAGACGGTCTTTGACCGCCGCGTCATAGCTACGTTGCAACGCTGCGGTGTATTCAGCTGGGGTCTTCACGTACTCCCCTCGGCAACCCAGCCCCTCGGCAATCTTGTCGTAGCGCAAGTTCTCCTGGAACAGATACAGGTGCTTGCTGCGCGGCGTGTTGCCCAGATCGTAGATGCCCCAGGCATTGTTGTTGTACACGGTCATGATGGCCGGGATCCGATACTTGGCGAACGTGTCCATTTCCATGATCGAGTACCCGCTGCCGGCATCACCCGTGAAGCCGAACACGGGCGCGCCCTGGTAGGGCTTCTGTGGGCCGACACCGAGTTGCATCGCGATGCCGCACCCAAGCAGGTGGCCATAGTCTGGTCCGATTGCCAGGTATTGATATTGAACGTTATCGAACTGCCCGGGACGGTACGCGCGCAGCCACCGCCGCGCCCAATGTGAGCCCAGGTAAGAACCGACCGCGTAGGTCGACTGTTCCTTGGGAATGGACCCGCGATACATGAAGTCGGCCATGTGCTTACCAATGACCGCCGGGTGCAGCACGCCCGTTGTGTTGCTGTGCTTCAGACCGATCGCGTACAGGTCGTCGTTCTGCTTGTCGAAGACCTGGCGCGCGGCTGCCAGCTCGCTGACCCACGTCTGACGTGAGCGTTTCGGGAGCGAATCGGCAAGGGCTTCGAGGAACGCCTTTTCATCACTCACGATTCCCATGTCGAGCGGCCAATTTCGTCCGAGATCTTCGCCCTCCGGATGCACTCGAATCGTCTTCACGTCGGGACCAAACTGCCATTCCCCGACGTTCGCCATCATGTACTGACCGACGATCACGACCAGGTCGACGCTGAGAAGCGCCTTCTCCGCGGTGTTGGCTGAGAGTCGATGCCCGTCGTCCGAGAAATGTCCCCGCATCGGTCCCGTGGCGCATACTGCGATGTCGTTCTTCTCGGCCGCACGGTGCAACGCTTCCACGGCCTTGTGATAGAAGACGCCGGGGCCGGCGACAATCAACGGCCGCTGCGCGCGTTGAATCATATCGACCGCCTGGGTAACTTCTTTGGGCGCAGGATAGGCGACAGATTCACTGCGATACTTCGAGGACTCCCAGAAGCGCTCTAACTGCGACGGATCGGTATAGCGCGCGCTGGCCACGTCGCCCGGGAAGTCCAGGTGCACCGGGCCAGGCACGCCCGTCTTCAACTCGCGAAATGCGTACGAAGCGTACTCCCAGACCCGGTTCGGCATGATCAGGCGCTTGCCCCACTTCTTGAGGCCTTCCGTCATCGGCTGCTGCATCTGAAACTGGACGCCGTTGTTTCGATCCTCACTGATCAGCCGGGTGTTGCTCGCCAACAGAAGCAGTGGAGTGTTGGCGTAATAGGCCGACGCGTACTCCATCATCATCTGCGAAAACCCCGGCCCTTCCGTGCCGGAGGTCGCCGCTACTTCGCCGGTTACCCGAATGAAGCCGTCGGCAGCGGCGCACATCGCCCCTTCCGTGCGACCGCCGTACGCTGGCACGCCCGCCGTGGCGATGGCCCCGATGACCGTGTAGTTGCCAGGGCAGCACATCAGCGCGGCCAGTCCCTCGTCCTTGCACGCTTTTGCAAAAACCTGCGCGCCAGTCATTCCCTTTTGAAAGCTGCCCGCATCCGGGCTTTCTGCGAGGGATTTCGTCGTGTCCGGAGAAATCTTGATGGCCCCTGCCCCGCTCGACCCGCCCTCACTGTTGCTGTTGCTGCGGGCCTGCGCAGCAACTTCAACTGCACCAGCTGCTATTCCGCCTGCGCCGAGTGCTGACTTCGCGAGAAAATCGCGCCTCGAAACCACCCCTTTGTCATCAGACTTCATAGCAGTTCTCCTTCGTAACCCGACACCTATGGCTGCTGGCCCGGCTTCAATGACGCAGGACCGATGCTTCGAATGAAATTGACAACTTCCCAGATTTGTTCGCCGCTGAGTTGGTTACCGAACACGGGCATTGCGGTACCCGCCCCATCGCGAATGGAGCGGAACACATACGCATCGGTCGTTCCGTATTTCCATCGAGTCGGATCGGTCAGGTCTGCCGCGGGGCCCATCATCTGCGCGAGCGCTTTCCCGTCTTCGTCGTGGCACTCGACGCAGAGGCGCGAAAACGTCGCTTTTCCGGCTGCAATGGACTTCGAGCTCGAAGGGACAGCACTGACAGCCGGAATCCCGGACACGTCAGGCAGAGGCCCCTTCTGCAACATCGCGTAAGCCGCCGTTCCACCGATGCACAATCCCAAGGTCACCAAGCTCCCGATCACCGGACAAATCTTACGCCAGACACCATGGATTCCGATACTCATAACATTGCGCTCAAAGAGAATTCCCCTTTAGAAGGCCGGCTTCACCAGCAGAAAACACCGATTAGGTGGAAACATCCAGAGGTTTCCCCAAACGGCGGGTTTCAAGTATACCGTGTTGCGCCCAGGCACAGTTCCCGGGCGCGACACGCGATGCCTCATCGGCATTCATGATTTGCACGTCAATTTATGACTTGTATGACTTGCACTTCAGTCGGTACGTCGTTCGTACGTCCCAGCGGTTCGCTTGAATTGGCGCGAATCGGCCGGTGAGTATAGCACAGCGAAAGACCCCTCCCGCCGTGCCATTCTGTTCACTGACCCATGCGACCTCCCCCATCGTCATGGCGCCCACCACGATCGCGACCGCGGGGAAGACCACGCGGATACGCAGCACAGTGCATCCTCGGATCCGGTAGGGAAGAGGGCCCGCTGTCAACGGCTCGACCGCCCACGCTGCGGTGGCCGTTACTTGACGGTCACGCCGAAGGAGTATTTGTTCTTGTCTTCCTTCACTTCCGGTGCGGGCAGGCCCTGCGCGATCATCGCCTCACGCAGCAGTTGGGCTGCTTCCGGGCGATAGCTGCCCAGCATGGGGAGGCCGCCAAGGGCGTACTCGGTACGGCGTGTAGCCCGCCGGGTCTTGGGGCGTGCACGACCCGGCAGGGTACATACAGTGGGGTTTGTTCTTCACGTCCAGCCGAGCGCCGCGTGCGATGAGAAATTTGACCGCGTCGGTCGTAGACCGAAACACCGCGCCGTGCAAAGGCGTATCGCCGTCTTTGTTCGCCTCGTTGATGTCGCCGGCCCCGAGCGCCACCGCCAGCTGGAGGGCCGCGAAGCCGTCCGCGTCGGTGCCGCTGTCCTCGTTCGGGTTGAACATCTCCACGCCGGCCGCCGCCATCACGGCCGTGGTCCCATTGACGTTCGCCGCATGCACATCGGCCCCGCGGTCCGCGAGCACCTGCATCATCGGCACGTCGCCGCCCTTCGCTGCCAGGAGAAACGGCGTGGCGTTCAGGCCGAAGACGCCACGATGGCCATCGGGAAATTTCTTCGTGGTGCGCGCCTCAATGTCCGCGCCGTAGTCGAGGAGCACGTTCGCCAGCTCGGGGGCGGTCATGGGTCCACTGGGCACGGGCGAAAAGAACTGGCCGATATTCAGCGTGCGGACGCGCACGAGCTGATGGAGCGGCGTGAACCCGGCCTTGGCCTCGTTCACGTCCGCGCCCTGCTCGGCGAGCAGCGCCGCCATCTCGTAGTGCGCGTTGGCAATCGCCAGCGTGATCAGCCCCATCCCCTGCGGCGTCACGTCGGCGAGGCTCGCCCCCGCCTCGATCAGCGCCCGCGCGCCCTCGACCCGCCCCGCGTGCACCGCAAACTGCAGCGGCGTGAACGCGTCCAGGCGCGGCACCGGCCGGCGGCGCATGCGGGCGCCCTCGGAGCTACCGTCGGCGGCCGCGGGGGCCTTCGATTCGGCTGGCCCGTGCGACACGGCGCGCAGATCGGCCCCCGCCTCCACCAACGCGCGGATGACCTCGGCGTGGCCTTCGGCCGCCGCCCACATGAGCGCGGTCTGTCCCCGCAGGGCTTCCCGCGCGTTCACGTCCGCGTCGTGGACCAGCAGCAGCCGCACCGCATCGAGCCGGCCGGCGCGCGCGGCCGTCATCAACACCGTTTCGCCGCCCGGCCCCGCCGTCCGGGGATCGGCGCCGGCCTGCAGCAGGCGTTCGACCACCGCCGCATTCCCGTTCGCCACCGCGAGCGCCAGGGGCGTGGCCCCATAGCGATTGCCCGCCGTGGCCCGCGCCCCCGCCTGCAGCAGCAGCTCGACGGCGGCCGGGTCGCCCTGATGCGCCGCCCAATGCAGCGCCGTCGACCCATCCGCTTCCGCCGCGTTCACGTCGACCCGTTGCTGCAGCAAGGTACGCATCGCCGCCAGGTCGCGCTGCTTGACCGCCTCGGCCAGCGGCACCGTCGACCCGGCGGCCGCCGCGGCCACCGGGAGCAGGAGCAGCACCAGCGCCACCGCACCGCGTGCGTGTCTTCGACGCATAGGGGGTCGTCTCTCCTTCAGAGGTCGGCGAGCCGCCCGGTGCTGTCGCCCAGGCGGTCCAGATGCACGTCCACCTTGTCGAGCAGACTCAGACACAGGTTCATGAACGGCGTATCGAACGTCGCCCGCACGTGCCGGCCCGGCGTCAATGTGCCGCCGCCGGACCCTACCAGCACGGTCGGCAGATTGTGCGGGCTGTGCAGGTCGCTGTCCCCCATCGCGCCCCCGACCAGCAGGATCGAATGATCCAGCAGCGACCCGTCGCCATCGGGCGTCGACGCCATCCGCGCGATCAGGTGCGAGGTCAGCTGCATGTGGTATTGGTTGATCTTCGCGCAGCCCGCGATCTTCTCGGGCGCATTCCCATGATGGGAGATGGCGTGGTGCGCCTCCGAGACGCCAATCTCCGGATACGATCGCCCCCCCAGCTCGCGCCCGAGCTGGAACGTCACCACGCGCGTCAGGTCCGTCCGAAACGCCAGATACATCAGGTCGAACATCAAGTGCGCGTGGTCGGCAAACAGCGCCGGAATCCCGAACGGTTTCGCGAGCTCCTCGGGGCTGGCATCGGCATGCGCGGCCGTCTGCTGCACCCGCCGCTCGACGTCCCGCACCGCGTCGACATATTCGTCCACCGTCTGGCGGTCGCCGGGGCCGAGCGTCCGCTGCAGCCGGCTGAGCGACCCGGTCACCGCATCGAGAATGCTCCGATCGCGCCGCAGCCGCGCCAGCCGCGCCGCGCCGGTCGCTCCGTCGCCGAACAGCCGCTCGAACACCACCGCCGGATTGGTTTCCATCGGCAACGGCCGATCGGGCGCAATCCACGAGAACGTATTGATATACGTGCAGCTGTAGCCCCCCTCGCAGCCCCCCACCGTGAAGTTGGGTTCGAGCGCCAGTTCCAGCGAGCGCAGCGGCGTCGCCTTGCCCAGCGCGTCGGCCGCATACTGATCCATCGTCCGCCCGGCGCGCAGATCCGCGCTCTCCGTGTGCTTGACCCGCACCCCGCTCAGATAACACCCGCTCGTGCGCGAATGCGGCCCGCTGCCCGCATCCACCGGATCACCCGCCACGTTGGCGAGCCCGCTGACGACGGTCAGATGCTGGCGGAACGGCGCCAACGGCCGCAGGATGGGCGTGATCTCGAACGCCTCGCCCGCGGTCGGCGGAATGAGATCCCGCACGATCACCCCGTTCGGCAGGTACACCACCCCGAGCCGCTTGACCGGTCTGGCCGCGGCCGCCGCCGACGTGAACGCCGGGACCATCGCATCGAGCCACGGCAACGCCACCACAGCCCCAAGCCCTCGCAGAATCGTGCGGCGGGGCAGCGCGCGCTTGGTCACCACCATCACCGACCTCCTACTGGCCGCTGCCAGCCGTACGCCTCATTTGGAACGGCACGGACAAATCTCCGGGTCCTTCAACAGCGTGGCCCGAAACTCGCTGGGCCCGCCGCATCGAAGTTTTCGAGTGCGAAACCGGGCGGTCGATCAATCAATCAGCCGATCGCGGCACGAGGGCAATCTGTTTCAGCGTCGCAGAGTCGCCTCCGAGCTCACGAGAACCCGCGGGGAATTTGTTCATCCTCAACAGATACGCAACGATGTCGGCGTTCGCAGCCCGACCGAGCTGGCCCGGCCGATCCTGTGGCATCGTCGAGCGGATGCGTTCGAACAATTCGCCGAGCGGAAGACCCGTCCACGAAGACAGGAAGCCGTCGCCGACCAAGCCGGGGGCTTCACCTCCGCCCTGAAGATTCCCACTCTGTGCGCTTCCCTGCGACGCGGCGGCAACTCGAAGTGGCAGCAACAGCGTCGCTCCTGCTAACGCACAGCCGCTCCGAACACGCCCGCCAGCATCCGTCTGCGGCGACCCGCTCGGTCGAAGCGCCCGAGCTCATTTCCGCGAACACACACCCCTATTTCCCTCGCCGGTTCAAATGCTAACGCCGAACGCGCAGAAGATCCACCTGGTCACCAGCTAGCGGGCTGGACCCGCGATGGTGCGGTGACGTCGACCGCGCTGAAGGTGACCGTACCTCGCGATCCGGACCATCTTGGTGATTGACTTCCCAGACGCGGACAACGAAACTGGCGCCTCCAAAAGGACCTCAACAGAGCCCATCCAGCCGAAAGGAAACCCCAGATGGCACGACGAGGTGTTGCAGGGTACCTGGGCGCCGCAGCGGCAGCGTTGATCGTGGCCGGGGCTGGCCCGACGCCGTCGGCGCAGACCGGCGCCACCGAGGGCCAGTGGCACACGTACGGCGGTGATCTCGGAAGCACGCACTATTCCCCGCTCACCCAAATCAACGCCACCAATTTCAGCAAGCTGGAAGTCGCGTGGCGCTTCAGGTCGGACAGCCTGAGTGCCATCCCCGATTACAACATGCAGGCGACGCCGCTCATGGTGAACGGCGTCCTGTACTTCACCGCGGGCACCCGCCGCAACGTGGTCGCGCTCGACGCCGCAACCGGCGAGCTGCTCTGGATGTATCGGATCGATGAAGGCAAGCGCGCCGCCGCCTCCGTCCGGCGGCTCTCGGGACGCGGGGTCGCGTACTGGACCGATGGAAAGGGTGACGAGCGAAATTACTTCGTGACGATCGGCTACCAGCTCATCGCCCTCGACGCCAAGACGGGCGACCCAATCAAAACTTTCGGCCAGAATGGAATCGTCGACCTGAAACAGAACGCGGTGTACGTCTTCGACCGCCAAACCGGCCAACCGATCTGGCCGATTGTCGAGCGGCCGGTCGAGAAGGGCACCGTCCCTGGCGAATGGTACTCGCCGACCCAGCCATTCGTGACGAAACCGCCGCCCTTTGACCGCCAGGGATTTCTCCTCGAGGACGTGCTCGACCTCACGCCGGAGCTGAAGGCAGAGGCGCTGAAGCTCGTCTCGGAATACAAGATTGACCCGGTCTTCACGCCGCCGATCGTGGCCGGGCACGAAGGGAAGAAGGGTCTGCTGTTCGTCCCCAACGGCGCGAACTGGCCTGGTGGCGCGCTCGATCCGGACACCGGCATTCTCTACGTTTTTTCCCATACCCTCACCAGGATTGTCGGCCTGGTGTCGGACCCCCAACGTTCGAACATGGCATTTATCAGCGGGGCGGGCGGCGAAGATCGACCGCTCACCGTTCAGGGCCTGCCGGTGGTGAGGCCACCGTGGGGGCGCATCACCGCGATCGATTTGAACAAGGGCGAGATTGTCTGGCAGATCGCGCACGGCGAAACACCCGATCACGTGAAGAATCACCCTGCCCTGAAAGGCATCACCATTCCGAGGACAGGCCGGCCCGGCGGCGCGGGTGGCAGCTCGGGCGGCATCGGCATCCTCGCCACCAAGACGCTCATCATTTCCGGCGAAGGCGGCACCTTTACGACGCCGTCGGGCCAGCGGGGGGCGATGCTGCGCGCCTACGACAAGGCGACGGGGAAGGAAGTGGGCGAAGCATACATGCCCGGCTCGCAAACCGGCACACCGATGACGTACATGCGGGACGACAAGCAGTACATCGTCGTCGCCACGGGCGGAGGCAGCATTGCGGCCGAGCTGATTGCGTACAGGCTGCCGTAATGTGACCCATGCCCGCATCGAGCGGCGAAGATTTGCCTCCGCTGCGTTGAAGATCGCCGCATCGTTCGCGACGGGCTTGCCCGGATGATCGACGCCGACCCGACATGGGAGTCATCGGATTGGCCGCCTCCAGAAGCGGCGGGCTCGAGGAGTGTGCTCAAGTTGTGCTCAAGTTGTTGACACGCACGCGAAGGCTGGTCAGACTAATCGCCCGACTGCGCTTGCGATGCACGCGAGAGGAAAGCAGCGAGAGAACTTCTTAACCTGAGGGGCGAGAGCCCGGGACGAGGCGCACCATGCAGGACGACGATTTCGATGATGATGCAATTGAGCTCGCGGGCGATGAAATGACGGATTTGGACCCGGGAATGGATACCGATCTCGATCTCGAAGCGGAAATTATTGAGGTCGTGGTGGCTCGTCCGACCGGGGCAGCGCGTGCCGCAGCACCTGCCAAACCGGCCGCCCTTCCCAAGCCCAAGCCCGCGGTCTCGAACGCCAAGAAGGCGGCGCCGCCGAAAGCAAGGAAAGCCGCGCCCAAAAGAGCCGCCAAGAAAGCGTCGAAAAAAAGAAGAGCGCGCCCGCAAAGAAACGCGTCGTCGCCAAAAAGGCCAAGAAGAAGGGTGGCGCGCGCAAAGCCGCGACCAAGGGCAAGGCCTCGCGCAAGGCGGCAAAGAAACGCCGCCGGTAGCACGTCGTTCCTCAATGGGACATCTCGGGCAGGTTGCCAAAGACCCGGCAACCTGCCGCCCGTCGATTTCGATCTTCCTCTTCGTCTCAGGTTCCTGACTGATCCTTCAGGAAACTTCAGTTGTTCCGCTATCGGTTCCGCTGAGAGATTAAGAGGACTACGGTGCCTGGTCCGGCCACTCGGCTCAGACGCTCGCTCATCTTCGCCCACCGCTGGTTGGGTGTTGCCCTCTCCGTCATCTTCATGCTGTGGTTTGTCTCCGGCATGGTCATGATGTACTGGAGCTTCCCCGAAGTCAGCGCGGAGGATCGGCTGCAGCGCGCCGCCGCCTTGAATCCAGGCCGAATCAGATTGTCGGCCGAAGAGGCACACGCAATTCTTGGACGCGATGAGCCGCCCGCGCAGGTGCGCCTGACCACCTTCGACGGTCGGCCCGTCTATCGCATTGCTGTGGGACGCGATGCCCGCGGTGGAGGTGGCGGAACCGCGATGGTCTATGCCGACGATGGCACGGAGCAACTCGTGGTTGACCACGCGATGATCGACCGCGCGGCTGCGAATTGGACGGGATTGTCGCTCGGCAGCGCAACGAGAGAATCCATCGAGGAGGTCGACCAGTGGACGGTGGCCGGCCTGCTCCGAGCAGGGCTGTCGCTCTACAAGTACTCATGGCCAGACGGACAGCAGGTATACGTGAACGGAGAGACTGCCGAAATCGTGCAGTACACCACGACTCGGTCGCGATTGTGGGCATACCTTGGCGCGATTCCGCACTGGTTGTACTTTACGCCGCTGAGGAAACATTCCGCGGAGTGGTCTTCCTTCGTCGTGTGGTCGGCGTTGATTGGCACGGTGACGGCGCTGATGGGTGTGGTGATCGGCGTCTGGATGTATTCGCCCCGGAAGCGCTATCGACAGGTGGGCAAGCCGACGAGCATCCCGTACCGCGGATGGAAGCGCTGGCATGCGATTATCGGACTCTTCTTCGGCGTGGTCACGACAACATGGGCGTTCAGCGGCCTGCTCTCGATGGGGCCGTTTCCGATCGTGAATCGGTTGACGGAGCTGACGATCAGGTCAGATGCACCGCGCGGCGATGGCGCCAGCACGAGCAACAACCGGGGAGTGAATGTCGCGACCGCGCTGCGGGGGAGCCGCCGCCTCGAGCTCTCGTCCTACACGGAGAAGCATCCCGCTACCGCGATTGCCGCACTGGGGGACTTCGAAGCGAAGGAACTTCAGTACACGTCTTTTGCGGGCGAGCCCGTCTATCTCGCCTCCAACGGCCGCGGCGAGACACGTGTCATCCCCATGCGGGGCGAGGTCAAGGCCACATTCGAGTTGGATGACGTCATGCGCGTCGTGCGCGAGGCGGTGGGCAACGGTCTGGCCGAACTGCGTGTCCTGGAAGGTTATGACGCCTACTACCTGGATCGCCGAGGAGAGCGGCCGCTGCCGGTCATCTACGCCCGGATGAACGACGCGGTGAGTTCGCGTTATTACATCGATCCGAAGACAGCTCGCGTCGTGGGCAGCTACAGCGCGCGAAACTGGGTGAGCCGGTGGCTGTACCATGGGCTGCATTCGCTCGACTTCCCATGGCTCTACAAGCATCGTCCATTGTGGGACATCGTTGTCCTCGTGTTGATGCTGGGAGGAACGGCGCTGTCGGCGACCTCGATCGTCATGACCTGGCGCGTGCTGGCGCGCAAGCTTGCCGCTGTCGTGCGCAGGCGATATGAGGTGCCAGACGAGGATCTCGCAATCGACGTCTGATACACCCTTGGGCGACCCCGCTCGGTCTTGGGCGAGCCGAAACCCTTTCAGCGGCGGCACAGGCGACGTCCGCGGCATAGCGACAGAGAATTGCCACAACACCGTATTCGGTGCCAGGCCGGTCGATTGGGGACGTATACTTGAATACGTCCCGCTTTCCTGAGCCCTGCGGCCAATCCAGCCTGCGGCCCTCCAAAGCACATTTCCCGAGGGCTCGTGAAAGACTTCAACTCCCGCATCCATCCTGGTGTCGCATCCGCGTCGCCTGCCTCGCAAAACGAACCTGCGTCGTGCCCGACTTGCCGATCCTCATCGATTGTTACGACCGCGAAGACCCCTGATGCCAATAGCTATTGGCGCTGCACGACCTGCGGCGATGTGTGGAACGATTCGCGGCGGAGGACACCGCAGTATGCGGCTCAGCGTTGGCGTTGACTCGCACCCGGCTCGTTCGTGACCTGCGGGAACTGATTGCGGTCCTTGACCGTCGAGTTCAGCACGTGGAACGAGCGGGCGAGTCATCGATTGCGCGAGATGCGCTGACACTGAAGGTGTAAGCGTTGAGACGGACAGACGTGGCCGTGCATGCGGAAAGACGCGAGATTCCTTCAGGACTCGAGGGCCTGTCTTCACTTGAGGCGGGCCGCCGACTCGCACAGGTCGGACCGAATCGATGGGTGAAGCGCGACCGCCTGGCGCGGGTCAAGGAGGCGATCGGCCTCCTGCTCGATCCGATGGCAGTCATGCTGGCCATTGCTGCCGCGGTCTACTTCCTGTTGGGCGAAACGCGGGACGCCGTCGTGCTCGCGCTTGCGCTCATTCCCGTGCTGGGCGTCGACGTCGTGCTCGAGGCGCGTTCCCGAGCCGCCTTGGACAAGCTGGCCCGCGCGGCCGCGCCCTTTGCCGATGTGGTCCGACAAGAACATGTAGTGTCCGTGCCCATTGAGGAGGTTGTCCCGGGCGACTTGCTGGTGTTGCGTGAGGGGCACGTCATTGCGGCCGACGGCGTGGTCCTGTGGGCTGCGAACGTCGCCGTCGATGAATCGTCCCTGACGGGTGAATCCGAGCCCCAGTCGAAACGCGAGTGGCCCTCCGATACGGGCAAGGCGCCGCCTGACGCCAGGTTCTTCGCTGGGTCGCAGGTCCTCTCCGGCCACGGGTTCGGCCTCGTCACCACGACCGGCGCAGCGACGCAGTACGGCGGCATCGCGGCCCTCGTGGCCCAGACGGCCTCCTCAGCCAGTCCGCTGCAGCAACAGGCCGCCGTGCTCGTCCGGCGCCTCGGCATCGTCGTCCGTGATTGTGGCCGTGGCGCTCTTCGCGCTGAGCCTCGGACGCGGCGAGCCGTGGACGCGCGCGTTGCTTGGCGCCGTCAGCCTGGCGATGGCCGCGATCCCGGAGGAGTTCCCGATCGTGCTCACGCTGTTTCTGTCGGTGGGCGCCTGGCGGCTGGCCTCGCGCGGCATGCTCGTCCGCCGGCTCGCGAGCGTCGAGACGCTCGGATCGACGACGGTGATCTGTACGGACAAGACGGGCACGCTGACGCGCGGCGAGTTCCAGATGACCCAGCATCTGGTGCTGGAGCCCGGCGCTGTCGGAGCACGACTTACTGGAGGCCGCGGTGCTGGCATGCGAACGCCACCCGACCGACGCGATGGAACGGGCGATCGGCGCGTACGCGGCTGCCCGCGGCGTCTCACCGCCCGATCGTGAATCACGCTGGGAGCTCGTTCGCGACTACGATTTCGATCCGGTCGGCAAGCACATGTCGCACGTGTGGCGCTCGCTGGACATCGACGACACCTACATGATTGCCGCGAAGGGCGCCGTCGAAGGCGTCCTCGCGCACTGTCGACTCGACGCCGGCGCTCGCGACGCGGTGCGTCGCGGCCAATGCGCGGCTCGCCGCGCAGGGCCTGCGCGTGCTTGCGCTCGCTGCCAGACGCACCGGCCGGCTCGGCGCGGGCCGAGACGAGGACGAGCGCGATCTCACGGTCTACGGCTTGTTGGGTTTCCAGGACCCACTGCGGCCCGAGGTGCCCGGGGCGGTGGCCGACTGTCAGCGCGCCGGCATTCGCATCACGATGATCACCGGCGACCACGCGTTGACCGCGCACGCCGTGGCCGAGGCCGCCGGCATCCTGCACGACGATGATCTGATCGTCACGGGAGACGAGCTGACAGCGCTCAGCGACGCCGAACGGGTGGCGCGGATCCGCCGCGCTGCCATTTTCGCGCGGATCAGCCCCGAACAGAAGTTCCTGATCGTCGACGGGCTGAAGAACGCTGGCGCCATCGTTGCGATGACCGGCGACGGCGTCAACGACGCGCCCGCCTTACATCGGGCCGACATCGGCATCGCCATGGGCCGGCGGGGCACCGACGTGGCCCGCGCGACGGCGGATCTCGTGCTGCTCGACGACAACTTCGCGTCGATTGTGGAAACCGTCCGCCAGGGTCGGCATATCCTTCAGAACATTCAGCGCGCGTTCCTCTATTTGATCGCGTTTCACATTCCCATCGTCGCGCTGGCCATCTGGGCGCCGCTCATCGGCGTCCCCCTCGTGCTCCTGCCGATCCATCTGGTCTGGCTGGAGCTCATCGTCCATCCAGTGTCGGCCGTCGTATTTCAGGCGGAGCCGGCGGCGGCCGACATCATGAGCCGTCCGCCGCGAAATCCAGCCGCCCCGCTCCTGCCACGTGCGGCGGCGATGCACTCCGCGCTTTCCGGCGGTGTGCTGACGGTGGCGAGCTTCGCGATGTACTGGTGGCACTGGCCGTCGCTCGGAGAGGCAGCAGGCGCGCGCCCTGGCGCTGATCGTGCTGCTCGCGGGATATCAGATTCTCATCTTTGCGGAGCGACTGGCGCTGCCCGAGCTCGCGGTGAACCTGATTCCGCGGACGCTCGTGTTCTGGGCCATCTGGTGCGCCAGCGCGCTCAGTCTGGTGGTGATTCTGTATGTTCCCGTGGCGGCCCAGATGTTCAGGATCGAGCGCCCCTCGGGAGCGCACGTATCTACGGCCATCGTCTTGGGAGTGCTGGCAGTGGGGTGGCGGTTGATACCGACGCGACGGTAAGCGCGCGAGACGACTCCGCCCCGCCACGACTCTGGCAGATCGGCTGTCGCTGTGGAAGAAGCACGTTTTGTCGGCCCCCATCCAGCCTGGGAGGCGAGGGGTTCGCCTGGTCGGTGCAATGAACGCCGAACCACGCGCCGATTCGTTACAATCGACTCTTGCGTTTCAGGAGTCGCAAGCATCTGGAGGCCAAGCCGTGAAGACAACGCTGATTCTGATGCTCACTGGGGCCCTCCTTGGCGCCACCGTCGCGTCGTATGTGGTGCCGCCGGCACTGTCCTGGTACACGGCGCCGGGCGGGCTTCCTCAAGGCGCGCAGATCCAGGCGGTCGTACAAATCCCCGAGGTCATCCGATACGCGACGTCGAGGCTGATACGCGGGCAACTAGTCGGCGCCGCCATCGGGGCCACGGTGGGATTGGTGCTCGCGATCGTCCTGGCCGTGAAGAACCGATCGCTACGCCGCGCGACCCAGCTCCCTTCCGCGCCCACGTCTACGCCAACGTCCTACACCAACAAAGCCTCAGACCCCTCTGGGTCCTCGTTTGGCCGACCATGTAACGTTGGCTGGCGCGGACTCGATAGTATTGAGCCGGGCGCGCCATGATCCGTCCAGCATTGAGCTGCTATCGACTGTCCGGTGACACGTACCGGACAATGCGAACCGCTTCGAGTGTGACGAGCCCCTCGGTGACGAGTTCATCAACCGTGGGCAGAAACGCATCCACCTTGTCTTCCGAATCGACGATCTCGATCAGGATCGGCAAATCGGTGGAGAGCTCGAGGAGCTTCGCCGTATGGACCCGTGAATGGCGGCCGAAGCCCATCGGGCCTCGAAGGACGGTTGCGCCTGCGAGGTGCGCTTCCCGGGCACGGCGGACGATCGCTTCATACAGCGGACGGTCGCGGCCAGGTTCCTTGTCGCTCTCGCCGATGAAGATCCGCAGCAACACTCCGTTCTCAGGCACTTTCATCGTGCGGACTCCTGTCGCGGCGCTGGTCTGCGTTGTGGCGACGATGTTTCGCGGCGGTCAGCGAGGCCGCGGTCTGCTTCGGGCCGGCGCGGTAGAACAGGACGTGCGCCCGTTCGAGGGTGATGACGCCCTCGCGAAAGACTGGTTCGACTCTCGCGAGCAGCGCCTCGATACGGGCCGGTTCATCGACGACTTCGACGATGACGGGCAGTTCCTGCGAAATCGACCAGGTGTGCTCTTCGAGCACGGACCCTTCGGGACGCAAGCCAAAGAAGCCCTTGAGAACCGTCGCGCCCTGAAGACCCTCGTGATGGGCCGTCTCGACAATCCACTCGTACAACGGTGTCATGCCGTGCCGGATGAAGTTGGACAGCTGAAAGCGACAGAGGACTTGCTCGGCTTCGGTCTTCACGGCGTGTTCTCACGTCAGCCATGTCTTTGCGACCACGATTCCCGCGCGGACGGCAAGAAGCCCCACGAACAGGCTTGCGAACATGTTCGCGGTCGCGGTCAGCCACGAACCGTCGTCGAACAGGGCGTGGGTTTCGAACTCGAAGGTTGAGAAGGTCGTGAACGCGCCCAGGAATCCCACGCCGAGCGCCAGGCGCATCGCCTCCGAATTCGGCATCACCTTCTGCGTCGCGACGGTTCCCAGGACGCCGAGAAGGAACGAATCCGCTGACGTTGATCACAAAGGTGCCCAGGGGAAACCGCGTCTCGAAGAGTGTGCCGACGAGACGGGCGACGACGAAGCGAGCGTTGGCACCGATGAATCCACCAGCGCCAACGAGGAGGTACGGGAGCACAGTGGACATCATCGGGCCCTCACGAGCGGCCACGGCATGGCCGCCCTCTGGCTGGCCCGCTATTGGTTGGAATCGAGCCGACCTGGTGATGTCGTCATGCTCGCGACCCGAATGGACATGCCGGGAGCGTCAGTGACCGTCCACGGCAGCGCCCTGCTGTAGGAGTCATCGGCCGCGTCAGGCGACGCGATCGGTTACTGGCGGACTCCACCGCCGTTCCTCGCAGATGATGGCGAGCCGCAGATGCCGTCGTCAACGAGCCATTCTCGAACACTGCATGACGCTGCGGCGTGCCCGCTCGAGCAGCGCTCCAGTGCAGCGGCATGCCGGGTGGCAGCAGCGGTTGTGATCTTCGCTTATAGCGGTCGCACCAGTCGCGACCATGGCATTCTTCCCTGGACTGAGTTGGACAGTGCCCGACTCGGATTCAGGCCTATTCGTGCGATCGCACGAAGCAGCGGATTGCCCGTCCACGACTCGATTCTCACGATGAAGTACCGGTCGAGGACATCCTCTGCCACCATGATCCCAAGGGCGCCGGCTGGCGTCACGACGTGATCAACCCAGCCCCTAGTGCTCGGACGCAAGCCGACGTTGCCGATCGAAGCTTCACTCAACAGGCCAAACTCGAATTGAAGACTGTACGCCGCAGACCAGGCAGTCGCGCGGGCTCGACTGGTCCAGTACTCTCTCGAGAATCCGATCCGAGGATCGTGAGCGCCGTCTTCGTGATCCAGCCAGATGAAACCGGACGCTGCACCGTGAATCGGATGCCCGATGTAGTTCACGGCCCAGGGGTCACCGTCGCTCCACGTGTGCGGTATCCGAACGGAACGGAAGTAGTCGCCGAAGAACGGGCCAGCAAGCTCGCGGCGGGTCTTCTGCTGAAACACGACCCGACTGGTGTGCTCAACGACGAGGAGCCGCAGTGAGTCGATGATGGCACCCTTCAGGGTGGAAGGTGCCGGCACGATCTCGCTGGGATCGTGGGCCGCGCGCGGATCATTTGTGGTCTCGATCGTTTGCGCACGCCCTGAGGCAGGTGCAATGGCCAATAGTAGAATGAAGACTGCTGCAACTGGACCAGCTGAGTGCGGTCGCCGAGAGTTCATGGCCCTCCTTCATGAAATCGTCCCATTCAGGCAGCTCTGTTGGCTTACAGGCGCCTACTTCGACCCTCTGCGAAGAAAGAATCGACGCATGCCGTCGTCAGGCATGCCACGACCGTCATCGCACCGACTATTGGGATGCGTGCATCAAACCGGGCAAGGGTCACCGGACCGACGCCGAGGGTTATTGGACCTGACGCCAGGAAGCATCGGGATTATACGCGGTCATGGCGGCGGCTGTGGCGTCGGTTTCCTCTCCCAGGTCCGACTCGACGAACCACGCCGTCCTGATTGACGGCAAAGGTCATGATGCCGGTGGCGTCGTACTGCGCCGGCCACGCGACGAGCGCGAACCCGGCCGACATCTCGCCGTTGACGACGTAGGATTTGGCTCCGCCTGGTGCGGCAGCTCCCTGCGCAGTCAGGATCTTGAAGTAGTAGCCGTGAAAAGGCGAGGGCCGCTCGCGATCTGTCCCGAGCTGCCGGCCTTCGGCCGACGCCTGCGCCACCAGGTCACCAAAGGGACTCCGTGGCTGACCATGGGCGGCCGGCCAATACAGTCCGTTCTGTTTGCCCGGATCGCTGCGGAACGTCGTCGCAAAGAGGCCCGCTGGCTTCCCATCGTGTCCCTGTTGCGCGTAGCGGCGCTGTGCCGCGCCATAGGCGCGGCACAGCGCGATCACCGCCAGCTCGTTGCGGCCGATCCGGCGCGCGAGCACTTCTTCCTTTCCCGCTGCGGAGTCGAATCGCCACCTGTTCGCGTCTTCACGAGGGGGACCGGGAACGGCCATCCCTCGTTGCCGACGACGAGCGCCTTGCGGTTCCTTCCCTGATCCAGCAGGCGCCACCCTTCCGCGACGGCGACCGTGAAGACTTCGCGATTCCTGCGCGCGGTCGCCTCGTCAGACGAGGCGATCAGCTCCTGTCCCTCGGGGCCGAAGATCGCGCGCAGCTCGTCCATGTTCCCTGCCTTCGCAGCCGCGGTCAGGGCGCGTACGGCGTCTTCCGGCGTCGCGAATGTTCGCTGCTGGCCAGAGCCCTGTGCCGCAAGGATGAGCGAATGCACACCAAAGGTCAGGCATATCGACGCCACTGCGGTCAGGATGCGAACCGCACCGCCGCAGGACCTGCGCGTCGGAGTCGTCACCGGCGCTTCCCGCCCCCGCTTCTGGAGCGCGAGCTGCTTCGGCTGCTTTGTCCGCGCGAACTCGCAGCGCGCTCCGACTTCCCGCTCGAATAGCCTGAGAAGGCGTCCGAGCGGGTACCGCTTCGTTCCTGTGTCGCCGTTCCACTGCGATCCTGGCCCTGACTGTAGCCGCGGGTTTCATAAGAGCCCGAGCCCCTGGCTCCGGTCGATGCCGTCTGCGCCGCGGTGCTCGGCTGCTCCCGCCGCGCCTGCTGACTCTCGGCGCGCTGCGCCTGCGCTTCCGGTCGGTTCTCCTGTCGCGTCTCTGTCCGCTCGGTGCGCTGCTCCTGCTGCGTGCGCGCGCGGTCCCCTCGCTCCTCGGCGAGATCCTCTCGGTGATCCTGCCAATCTTCGCGCGCGTCCTCGCGGTGGTCGTAATAGTCATCCCATGCGTCGTTGTACATGTAGCCCCCACCGTGCCACCCGTAGGGACCGTAGTAATAGTTGTTGTTGACGGCGGCGCCAATCGCGATGCCCGCCGTGAAACCAATCAGACCCGCGACGGCCGCATCCGCGCTGCTGTCGTTCTGGACGACCACCGTCGTCGTCGTGGGCTGGACGTAGACCGTCTGTGGGTTGTATTGCGGAACGTACACGACCTGTGGGTTCGCTGGCTCGATGACGATCACCTGCTGACCGCTCGACGTGGTCTGCGTCTGGACTTCCTGCTGCGGGGTGGTCTTGAGGTTTCCGGCATCGCGGGCCTGCGTTCTCAGCCGCTGGATGCTCGCGAACACCGCCGCCCGATCCGCAGTGAACGCCTGACCGATCCTCGTCGTCGATTCCATCTGGCTTGCCATCTGTTTCACTATCTGCGGGAAGAGCGCCAGAGCCACGAAGCTCGGTTCGAAGTTGTCCTTCAGGGCGGCATCTTGCAGCTCGGTGCCCTTCAGGCTTGCGTGGCTGTTCAAAAACTGGTTGAGCGCCTTCACGCCGGCGGGATCGGTCGAGCACAGCAGCATCTGCGCCAGGAGCTGGTCTGGATAGAGGGCGATTGGAGCAAGCAGGCCATCGAGCTCACGCGGAGTCAGGGCCTGACCGGACGAGGCCGCACCGGCTTGCGCTCCTGGTCTGGCCTGCACAACCATTCCGTGCCGAACCGCCAAACCGATCCCCGTGAACACCAATGCCGCGCTGACGACTACCGCGCTGACAACGAGGGCGAGCCTTCTCATGTTCAAACCGCCGATCGCGCCTTCCAACATAGCAGGGTGCGTGCCGCGCCGTGGCGCCGTCGCGCCGATCAGAATGCATTCAAATTCAATGGTTTAGCAAGCTTCACGCGCGCGACCTTTGTCACGGGACTCCATCGGGCCGGAGCTTCTCTCGAATACTGGAGGCACTGCTCAACCTATGGCTTGTCCGGCAGCGCAAACGCCACCAGGGCCGCGTCCGTCCCACCGCCGGTCGTGACGAGCACAAACTGGCGCCCGGATCGCGCCCGGTAGGTCATTGGTGTGCCGCTCGTGCGGCGCGGCAGCGGGCCATTCCAGATCTCCACGCCCGTGTTCTTGTCGAAGGCATAGAGCGCATCGTCTGCGCCGCCAATGAATACCAGCCCCCCCTTGGTGACAATGGCGCCTTGGGGGCCGGGGGTCCCAAGCCGCGCCGGGACGTTCACGCCTTTCAGCGCCGGATGGTTGCGGATGAAATTGCTGCCTTTGCCGAACGGGACGCGCCAGCGGATCTCTCCTCGATTCAGATCGATCGCTGTAAGGTGCGCGTACGGCGGCTTGTGCACCGGGAGCCCATCCATGAAGGTTGCCGCGGCGTCGGCCAGTCGCACGTACTGCGCGTCCGAGAGAGCAGCGAACGGATTCGTCGACTTGGTCTCGTCCAGCTTGCCGATCTTCAGAATGGCATGGACATCAGAGGACTTGACGAACAGCAGCGCCGTCTCCGGATCGAACGCCGCACCGCCCCAGTTCGCGCCGCCGGAGGTCGACGGCCGGATCAGTGTGCCCCGCATCGACGGCGGCGTGTAGACCGGGCCAATGCGGTACTTCTTCATCTCGGCCTGGGCCGCGGCCTTCAGCTCCGGCGTGAGGTCGAAGGCATCGTCGAGCGTCATCCCCTGTTCGGCGAACGCCGGGGGCTTGGTTGGAAATGGCTGCGTCGGATACGGCCGCTCGCCAGGTACATCCGTGTCGGTCGGGACGGGGCGCTCCTCGATGGGCCACACCGGCGTTCCGGTCACCCGATCGAACACGAACGCGAAGCCCTGTTTGCTGACCTGCACGACCGCATCGATGCGGCGCCCGTTGGCATTGATGGTGACCAGAGCCGGCTGCGCCGGCAGATCGTAGTCCCACAAGCCGTGATGCGTGGTCTGGAAGTGCCACTTCCGCTTGCCAGTCTGCGCGTCCAGGCACACGAGCGACTCGGCGAACAGGTTGGCGCCAAGGCGCCGACCGCCGTAGTAGTCGTTGCTCGGCGTGCTCGTGGGCACGAAGACGAGACCGCGTTCGGAGTCGACGGTCATCGCGGCCCAGACGTTCCCATGGCCCGTGACCGCCCAGGAGTCCGACTCCCATGTCTCCGCACCCTGCTCGCCCCCGCGCGGAACGGTGTACCACGTCCAGACCTCTTTCCCGCTTCGCGCGTCGTACGCACGCACGAAGCCGGGCGGATCGAACTCGTGCATGAGGCGGTCGGTGAGACCGAAGCCGACCAGAATGAGATTCTTGTAGACCGCGACTGGCGACTGGTTGCTGAGGTGCAGCTTGTTGAACTTGCCCTCCCAGCGCGCGCCCGCACTCAGATCGATCTCGCCGCCCTTGCCGAACGGCGGAACCGGGCGCCCGGTCTTCGCATCCAGCTTGATGAGGCGATGCCGGCTGGCGAGGAATATGTAGAGTTTGTCCCCGTCCCACCAGGGGGTGAGGCCGCGATGGGTGAAGCCGGTCACCTGGGCGTTCTGCCCCCATTGATACGCTTCGGGGTCGTACGCCCAGATCTGTGCGCCGCTCTCCGCGTCGAGCGCCACCACGCGGGTGTACATCGTGCTGATGTACACCACGTTGTCGATCATGATCGGGGTGCCCGAAAAGTTGTTGGGAACCGCCCCGTTGGCGAGCCGCTTCTCGTTAGGATCCCATTCCCAGGCCACCTTCAAGCGGCCGACATTCTCTTTGGTCAGATCGGCCAGGGGCGAGTACCTCAACGCCGCCGCATCGCCGGCCACGTACGGCCACGAAACCAGGCCGGCATCGGCGGGCCGACTCGTTTGTGCCCGCAGGCCGATGTACAGCGAGCCAACGGCAGCAGCCAACAGCAGCGCAATAGCCATCATGGACAAGGGGCGGCGGTGCTTCATGTGCAACATGCGGTGCTCTCCTCGGAAACAAGGCAGTCGTGATTACCGCAGCGAAGTCAGGTACTCCACGATTCGAGTGATATCCTCGTCGGTCAACTCGCGCGGCGAGACCGGCGGCATCTGGCCTGAGCCTTCCCGAACGATCCCCAGTACTTCGGCCGGGCCCTTCGCCATCGGAACCAAGGACGGCCCGACCCCTCCCCGGCCTTCGGGGCCGTGGCAGGGCTGGCAGACGCTGCGGAAGGCCTCCGCCCCTGCGCGCGCCTGCATCGACGCCGGCGGCGCGCTCGGCACGCCGGATGTGCTCGATCCCGTGCTGGTTGGACTGCCGGTGCCCAGGGCAAACGCGGTGAGCGTGGCGTCGGCACCACCGCCGCTGGCGATCAGGACGAACTGCCGGCCACTGCGCGCCCGGTATGTCATCGGGTTCGCAGCGGTCCGCTCAGGCGTCGCGCCGCGCCACAGCTCTTTGCCGGTGCCCTTGTCGAACGCATACAGATACGGGTCGCCCCCGCCGATGAAGATCAGGCCCGACTTGGTCACCAGCACGCTCGCCGAGCCGGGAGTGCCCAGCCGCTCGGGCAGCGTGACATCCTTCAAAAGCGGGTGGCGCCGAATGGCGGCGCTTCCCTCCCCGAACGGCACTCGCCACGCGATGTCCCCCTTGTTCAGATCGAGCGCGACCAGCAGCGCGTACGGCGGCTTGGTGAGCGGAATGGGCCCGAGCTTACTGGACCGGCTGCTTTCGTCGGTGCGGACGGGACTGCCGTCGCGCCGCTGGAAGATGTTGGCCGCGGCACCAAACTCGCAATTGTTCGAGGTACTCGACGTCCAAGTCGTCGAGGGTGCCGTCGTTCTTGCACACCTGGTTGACGGTATGCTGCTCGCTGGTGCGAAAGTAAAGCATCCCTGTCTCGGGGTCGAAAGCCGCACCACCCCAGTTGGCGCCGCCGCTGGTACTCGGGCGCTGGACGGTGCCGCGCAGGCTCGGCGGCGTGAAGAGCGGGCCGAGCCGGAACTTCTGGAGCTCCGCCGTCGCCAGTGCCTGGATCTCCGGCGTCAGGTCGTTGGCATCGGCCAGCGAGATCCCCTGCGCAGAAAACGCTGGCGGCTTGGTCGGGAACGGCTGCGTCGGATGCGGCCGCTCCCCAGGCACGTCCGTCGACGTATCCACCGGCCGCTCCTCGATCGGCCACACCGGCTCCCCTGACAGCCGGTCGAACACATACGTGAACCCCTGCTTGGAGAGCTCGGCGACGGCCTCGATCCGCTTCCCGTTCACCGTGATCGTTGCCAGCGCCGGCGGCGACGTGAAGTCGTAGTCCCACAGTCCGTGGTGCACCGCCTGGAAATGCCACTTTCGCTTTCCCGTGTTCGCGTCCAGGCACACCAGCGACTCCGCAAACAGGTTCGCCCCCAGCCGCCGGCCGCCCCAGTAGTCGCTCCCCGCCGTGCTCACCGGCACGTACAGCAGCCCGTGCCCCTCGTCCACCGTCATCGGCCCCCAGACGTTGGCGTGCCCCGTGAAGTTCCACGACTCCTTTTCCCACGTGTCGGCCCCGAACTCGGTGCTCGACTGCGGAATGGTGTAAAAGATCCACGCGCGCTTTCCCGTCCGCACGTCGAACGCCTGCACGGTGCCCTGCGGCTCGAACTTGTACTGAATGCGGTCCGGAATTCGGCTCCCCACGATCACCAGGTTCTTGTAGACCACCGGCGGCGAGGTCTGGCTGAAGTGCAGCTTCTTCACCGACAGCCGCAGCCCCGTCGTCAGGCTCGCCACCCCCCGCTGGCCGAAGCTCGGCACCGGCTTGCCGGTCTTCGCGTCCAGCGCGATCAAACGACTGTCGGTGTTCAGGAAAATGCGCACGTCGGTGCCGTTGCGCCAGGCCGCTACTCCCCGGTGTTTGAACCCGATGCTGTCTTCCAGCCCTTTCGACGCCTCCGAGTCGTACGCCCACCGCTGCTCGCCCGTCTCGGCGTCCAGGGCCACGACCCGGTGGAACGGCGTGCTGAGATACAGCACGTTGTCGATCATCAGCGGCGTGCTCTCGAACGAGCTCGGGCGCGTCCCGTACTCGGGCCGCGGCTGCTCTCCCGTGCTCCAGGTCCACGCCCGCTGCAGCTGCCCCACGTTCTGCGGCGTGATGTCCGGAATGGTCGAATACCGGCTGTTGGCGGCGTCCCCGCCCCAATACGGCCACTCCACCAGCCGCGACTCCCCGCGCTGAGCCGCCACCGCGGCCCCCAGCAGCACCACGATCGTTGCGCAGACCTTCTTCATCGCCTTCATCGCAACGAACTCCTTCCTCAGCATACTTCCTATGCCGAGCAATCCGGGACGTCAGTATCTCGAGGCGTCGACACCCGCGTCGCGGTCACTGCCAGCATCGGCGGCGCATACGGCCGCGCACCCATTCGGTCGGGCATCGGGAGGACGATTCTATGGCGGCACGAACCGGCGAACAAGGATTTCAATACCAGCGGTCACGGCTTGGACCGTTCCCCTCGAGCTGCCGTGCGCCGAGCGCCCCGGATTCTCGATGTCTCTGCCAGAGAGTGGCGTCGCACAGCGGTTCTCGGGTGGGTCGTGGAAGGAAACAGTGCCAGCAGCGCCACACGCGCTTGTGTCTACTCGCGGGGCGAGACCACGCGCTGGCGCATCACCGAGTCCCGTCGACTGGCATGGCGGCGAATGGATTTTCATCAGCGGTCGGGCCATACACCGACGGCACCGGCACATCGAGGAGCCGCAAATAGACCAACAGCTGTCCGCGATGGTGATACCAGTGGTTCAGCATGATCGCTCGGGCGAACGCCGCCCTCGGCATCGCCATCACTTCGCGTCCGCCGCTCATGAGCCGCCATGTCGCGCCCATCGCGGCGTCGTCGAAGCCACCGAGGCGCTGTCTGGCCTTGGCGACGCTCGCCGTGAGCGCCGGCACGAGCTCGGCGGCCGTCGCCGCTTCCTGCTGCACGAACGCCGGCAGCTCCGGAATCGTATCCATGGACGCGAGCTCTGCGACGTTGCCCGGCACCGTCGCCACATGCAGCGCGAGCTGGCCGAGCGACATGGACTTCGGATGCGGCTTCCACGACAGATGCGCCTGCGGCACGCGTTCGAGCACGCGCCGAGTGGTGAGGGACTCCTGTTCCAGTTCTGCAAGCAGCGCGTCAATCATTGCCATCGTCGTCTCCTCTACTCCCCACCGTTGGTTTCCGCGGCCTTCCGCACACGCGCGTGCAGTGCGGCCCATCCAGTGCCCACGAGCGGCCGGTGATCCTCGGGGAACGGGCCCACCAGCGTGTGCGTGAATGTCATCAGCGACCCGCCGTCAACTTCGGTCAACCGATACAACAGGTTGGAGGTCGCGGCCGTTGACATGAACAGCGGTCCCCAGATCTCGAGCAGCACAGGCCGCTTGATGCTCTGCACGAAGCCCCACAAGTGGCCGTTGTCGCCGCCAAGGTCGCGGAACCAGCGGCCCCCCGGGTGCGGCTCGAGGACCATTGGCAGAGGCTTGCCGTCGGGCGTCTCGTTCAACCGTCCCATGTGCGCGATCAAGGAACCAAACGTTTTCTCGAGTGTCGCCCGCACCAGGATTTCCTCGGTGATGGTGAACGTTTCGGTGGCCGGCGCTATTGTCGTCATCGCTCCTCCTCGGCATGTGCCTTGATGCGTCGCAGCTGTCCGCGCCAGTACCGGGCGAACATGCCGCTCCAGTCGTGAACCGTGCGCAGTGTGTCTGCGTTGATCCGATACAGGGTCCGCCGCCCGTCCCGACGCGCGTTGACCAGCCCCACGCCTCGCAGGACCTGCAGGTGCTTCGATACCGACGGCTGCCCGAGGTCGAGCGCATCCGCGATATCGGTCACTGATCGCTCATCGCCAGCGATGAACTCGAGGATGTGGCGACGGCGCGGTTCCGCGATCGCGTTGAAGGGATCCGAGGTCGTCGAGGCCCGGGCCATGCGATCCTTATACATTCCGATATGGGAATGTGTCAAGTTGAGGCGACCGAGTACAGGTCTGTTCGCAAACTACCCGCCGATGTCTTCCTCACGAAGATCCGGCAGCGTCTCCTGGAGCTCATGACGCCACTCCGGGTTGCTGCGTGACACACGCAATGCGGCTTCGCCCGTCTGCCAGACGCTCAGCATCCAGATCCAATCGAATCCGAGCGCTGCGATGCGGTCCAGTTCGGAATCGGGGATGTCGTCGACCGGGGCCGCTCGACCAAGCCGGCCGGAAACCTCCGTCAACCAGACTCTAGGTGTTGATCTGGTAGAGGGAGGGATGTCGTGGCGTTGATAAATCCGTAACGGACTGACGAGCGGGAAAAGCGAGCAGGAAAGCAGGTGTCAACGGAAGACGAGCCCGCCGCCGATCAGCCAGAAGTTCCCGACGACGTTTTCAACGTGACGGTCGGTGGTCTGCAGATCCCCGAGAGCCACCACGTGCTGCGTGCCGAAGACTTGAAAGCCAAACCGGGGGCCTGTGCGCCATTCCCACCCCGTGCCGATATCGAGTGCAAACGCCTTCGACGTGAACGGCGGAACGCCGGTGCCGCCACTGAGGTCCACCACCCAGTTGCGCACGAACGCCATCCCCGCGCCGGTCTTGAGGAAGAACCCTCGCGACGACCAGGGTCGCGTTTGAACGGTCGCCAGGACGAAGGTCGTGCGAATTTGCTCGTTAGCCTGGGTCCTCGAAGGAACCCACACCACTTCGGCGCCCAGATCCGTCCGCCGGTTGAGCGACGCGCCGATGTTGGCGACGAAACTGGACGCCTGCTGGTAGTTCGGGTCCTCGGTACACTCCGGGCAGTCGCCGAGGATGGCGACAAACGCACTGCCGGCCACCACCCAAAGGCGCGACTCGTCGCGAGGCGTTGACGGCGCTTGGGCGGCGGCCGGCGAAACGTCCAGGCACGCCAGGGCTACGCACGCCAGACAAACCAGCCGGGTCATGGCACGCTCCAGCTGAGAAACGTTCGAAACTGCGGGTAGTAGGAATGTGCCGTCGGTAGACCTTGCTGGTAAGTCGTGCGGCGGTCGAAGAAGTCGGCCGATGCGCCGATGCCGAGCGAGCCTCGCAACCTGACGTCGACATCCACCCGGGCGCGCTGAAGCACGTGATTGCCGCGAATGCCGTCGATCACGTGCAGGTGGTGCAACTCGTACATCGCCGCCAGAAACGTGTGGCTGCCGCGACTGAAATTCACGTTCGCGCCAGCATTCGTCCCGGGTCCGTAGTCGTAGTTTCGCGTGGTGGGCTCTTCGTCGCTCGAAGTGGACGTTGTCGGCGAGACGCTCCCGGGCGGAGGCACCGAGTCCACGGCGCCCAGTATGGTGATGCCACCCCATGCGGTGGTCCAGAGGGAGACAGTCTCGCTGAGGCGCGTTTGGAAGAGCGTGACCATTTCAGCGGTCTGGGCCCCGAACTGGTATGCGTCGTTCTTGTTGTATTGATAGCCTTGCGCTGCGGCAATTTGTATCGAGTTGTTCCGGAACCCTTGGCCAATGAGCCGGCCCCGCACGCGCGCCTCGCTGAGCGTCTGCCCGCCGCCGAGGCCGAGCCTCACGGCAAACGCATCGTAGGGCGTCCGGCTTTGCCCCGACTTCAAATCGCCGTACAGCAGATCGATTTCCAGAAACGGACTCGCGACGAGTTCTCCCGACGCATCACCAGATGATTCGTGCCAGATGACGCCGGCGTTCGCCACCGTACCGAGCGCCGCAGGCACCATGTCAGGCGGCTTCTCGGTGATGCGCGACGCATCCCCTGAGACGAACCGGTTGTAGCCGGTCAGCGGATCGACGGCCATCGCGGCAATCTCTTTCATCAATCGGGATTTTCCGGTGGCCCTGGTATCGCGAATGAGCCAGGCGGTGCGGTGGAACATCTCGCCGAGCGCGATTCCGCCCAGCGTCGTGTTGACGAAATCGTTCAACGAGGCATCGTTGGTTTCGCCGAAGTACTCCCACGTGGCGCTGCCAAATGCAGTCAGGGCAGACGATTCCCAATAATTCAACCCGTTGGCGCGTCCGCTCGTGAAGTAATTGTTCCCTTGGTAGGGATGGCCGAATTGATTCACCACGAAGTCGTTGAGGTCCCATTCCCAACCGCTCTTCATGTTCTTCCACCAGGTGGAAGGTGTGATCTTGGCCGTCTCCTCACCGCGGACCAGGTTTCCGAGTCCGTAGAAGACGTTCACGAAGGTCGTTTGCAGGAGCGCCCTGCCGACACGGCGCGGCGGACACCCATCGCACGGCGTGGCAGCGGCCGGTTGTAGGAACGCTGAAGACGCTGGTGAGGCTGGGCATGCCGGGGAGAACGGGGAGAACGGCACTGTTTCAAATGGGGACGGAGTTTGAGCGAGTAGGCCGGGCGTGACACACAACATGCCCAGCAGAACGAACGGCAAGCGGCGGCGCATGTGCCGCACATCTTACCTCAGCTACGAGTAGGAGCGGGGATCGCTGTTGGTGTGTGACTACCGTACTGGTTGATGCGGGTGAAGAAGCCGTGACGCGTTATCGCGTGGCCCTGCTCGGCCCCTTCCCCTTCACGACAGCCCTCGATATTCCAGTACGCAAATATGAATGGTCACCCGGTTCGCTCGCCGGTTTCACCTCCGGGCATTCTTCAAGCATGACCCTGTCAATCCGAAATCGGCCGCATTCCGGCTGAATCTGGTGGAAGCGACGGTCTAAAACCGGGTTAGCAGTTGCACAGAACATTCCGATTCGTTGGTGGTGCGCCTCATGTGGAGGATGTTGAAACAACCACGACGTTAGGACGACCAACATCACAACAGCGAGCGCAACCAAGATCCAGAAACCAACCGGCGTGTGTTCGTGCCATTTGATGCGACGCACGCGCCTGCGTGAGCCGCGATATGTCTTTCCACCGCCAGATCTGCTGAGATGCGTCGCGTGCGCGACCATGCCGATGGCATTGCCCGGCGAACACTAACGGTGCGCGTCCCATGTGTCGTCGCATTTTCAACAGATGGTTGTCTAGCCGGGACAGGTGGGCGAGCCAAACCACCGAGCAGAGAGAAATCAGAGCTTCAGGAATCGCTCACGAAGGATCCGAGACTGAAGCCGGCTCACCTGCAGCTTCTGACCGTTGCTCAGCATGGCGACGTGTGTTCCGCCCGGCATCGTGCTGACCTTTGTGATCAACTCGAGATTCGCAAGCGTTCCTCGACCGAGTCGGATGAAGCGCGACGGATCGAGCCGGCGCTCGAGGTCTTTCAGCCGGTAGGTAATCGTGTGTCGCTCCTTGTGGACCGTCGTGATGTGCAGGAGCTCGCCTTCGGCGACGATCGACGCGATCTGATGGACCGGGACGATCAGGACTTCTTCCCGGTGTCGCACCGGAATCCGCTCCAGATAGGGCGGCTTCGCCAGCGCTTCGTAGGTGTCAATGGCGGCGCCCACGTGGGATGCCTGCTCGGCGACGATTTCCGCGTGCTCGATCCGCTCCTGCGCGCGATTGAGTGTTTCCCGCAGTCGTGCCTTTTCAACCGGCTTCAGCAGGTAGTCGACCGCATTCACCTCGAAGGCGCGTACGGCGTACTCGTCGTACGCGGTGACGAAGGCGACGAGCGGCATCGCTTGCTTCTTCAGCATGCGAACGACCCCGATACCGTCGAGTTCCGGCATCTGCCAATCGAGCAGCGCGAGATCCGGTCGTTCCTTTTCAATCGTCGCAACCGCGTCCTTCCCTGAGGCTGCCTCTCCGACGACGACCACATCGTCAAACGCTCGAAGAAGTGAGACCAGGAAGGCGCGGGCCGGCCGTTCGTCGTCAGCGACGACGACACGGAGCCGCGCGCTCACGAGGCCACCCGGCGGACGCCCTCGTCGTCCGCGGCCCTGACCGCTGCAGGCAGCCGGATTTCGACAATCGTTCCTTCACCGGGAGCCGTTCGGATCGACAACGAAGCGGATGCGCCGTACTGACATTCCAGCCGTCGTTCGACATTCCGCAGCCCAAGGCCGGCCATTGCGCCCACGCTGAAGGTTCTGGCTCGTGGCACCGGCACCTGTATCTTCAACCGTGATGGCGAGCTGACGGGGCTGCTGGTCATTGATGTGCTCGGTTCTCGCGCGAATGGCGACGTCGCCGCCGCTTTGCTTGTGCGCGATTCCGTGTTTGACGGCGTTTTCCACCAGCGGCTGGAGCAGAAGCGGCGGAAGCGGGATATCCCGGAGCCTCGAGGGGACGTCGATGGTGACGCGCAGCCGTTGCTCAAAGCGCGCCTTCTCGATGTCGAGGTACGACTCGACGATGTCGAGCTCGCGTCCGAGCGTCGTGAATTCGCCTTCCGACCGGAGGACGCCCCGCAGCAGCGCCGTCAGACGCATCAGCGTCTCCAGCGCGCGCGGCGGCGCCGTTTGGATCAGGTATCCAATCGTCGTGAGCGCATTGAACAGGAAATGCGGATTGAGTTGAGCGCGGAGCGCGCGCAGCTCGGCCTCCGTCGCCAGCTTGCCGATTTCCTGCTCGCGACGTCCGCGATCGTATCGCTCGGTCGTGATCCGAATGGCGTCGATGCGACGCGCCACCACGACCGCAATCGCTTCCAGCGTGGCGAGGTCGTCCGATAGGAGCCGGCGGCCCCCGCTCAACTGGCCGATAGCGAGCGCGAAACGCGGCTGATCGGCCGTGGGCACGGTCACCCACGTGACCGGCGGTCCGGGAAGGGGTTCGCCGGTTGCGTGCTCCAGAAACGCTGTCGAGTCACTCCCCCCGATCACGACCGCGCCGAGGCCGCCATCCTGGGACGAGGACGCCCATTCCCGCCAGGTCACGAACGCGGCATTCAGCGCGGGCCGAAGCCGTTCGCACACCATGGACAGCAGCGAGGGGACATCGTCGCTACTTTGCGACGCGCGCGTGATGGCCGCTCGCAGGGACGGGTAGTCAGGCCGATGCAGAACGATCGTGTCCACGAACCACGTGTGGCTCGACGCAGGAGGGGGTATAGGAGCGCCGTCACGACCCATAGCGTGACCAGGACGGTCATCTGTCGGGGATTGACCTGGACGAACTCCGCAAAGGCGGCAGATCGGACGCCAAACGTGGCGATCGCCGCGAAGGCAACCGCGACGATCGCGAGCAACGCCATCGCTCGTTTCAGGAAGAGGTCCGCAAACGCAAAGGGATAGTCCTGATACAGGATGGCAAACGCGAGCGGCACCGACGCGTGATGTCCGAGGAGTTCGACCGGCCACGATGCCTCACCGCGATGCAGCTGGCTCAGGTGAAGAGCGGACACCGCGAAGATCGCCAACGCCGCGGCCCAGAGCGCCCGCCCGGCGCCCGCGCGCCCTCGAGTGACGGCCGCCAACGGGATCGCGAGGGCAACGAACGTGTACGTGAGCAATCTCATGCCGAGCGGCGCCGGCACCAGGCATGCGTCCACGCGGCGGATGACGTGCAACAGCGCGGCAAGACCACTGATGGCGTAGGCGATCGCTACCAGTGTGCACTTCGCCGCTCCACGCACGGTCTGATGCTCGTCCCTGAGAACGGAGTGCACGACGACAGCCGGGAGAAAGCCGAGCGCAGCAAACCCGACGGCAGCCAGCGACGGGAACGGCCCTTCAATCCCCATCTTCGGCAATTCGTACGCCGGCAGCGCACAGAGATTCCAGACGAGCCCGAGTAGAGAGGTCAGCAGCAGAAGGGGATCGAACCCGGACTTCAGACCCGGCGTCCGAGCTGCGCGAACCACCATCGCGAGCAGCATCGCGTAGAGGACGACACCGGTGCTCAGCCCGACGAGATTCAGCAACTCGCCGACGTTCAAGGTAGTGGACACGCTACGCCTGTCTCGGAGGGCGGTTAACAGGAACGCAGTGACCGGTTCGTCCTGCCAGACGAATGGTCGCGCAGATGCAATGAATGGAGGACCACAGCCGGCGCTTCCCTCACCCCATTATCGGTGCAATCTCGCGCTCACGGTGTCCGTACATCCGAAGGGCGGATGTCGCCTGGGTCCATTCGTGCCAGCAATCATGACGCCCATTCGCTCCAGCGAACCGTCTGTTGGCTTGTTGTCGCAACCCTTGCCAGCCGTTGCTAGCGTTGGCATCTTGAGAGTCACTTCGAGGATCACTTCACTCCGAAGACGAGGTGTTATGGCAATGTGGCGGGGCCGCACGCGTTCATGCTGCCGGCATGGCTGCGGTGTGCCTGGGATTGTGGTTCGCACCACCGGCAAGCGCACAGGGATTGGGCGGCGCCGGCACCGTTCAAGGAACGGTCAAGGATCCGACCGGCGGCGTGATGCAGGCGGTCGCGGTGACGATCAGCAATCCGGTGTCGGGCTTCACTCGAACGGTCGACCACGGACGCGACGGGCCGGTACATCTTCAGCAACCTGCCGCCGAATCCCTACCACCTCGCCGTGACAGCGCAGGGGTTTCAGACACTCGAGCGCGACGTCGACGTGCGGACGGGCGTGCCGATCACGCTGGATCTGACGCTGGCGCTCGCCGGCGCGACGTCGTCGGTCGAGGTCGTCGGCCATGCCGAGGATCTGCTCGAACGCGATCCGACGGCGCACACCGACATCGATCAGAGCCTGATCGCCAAGCTGCCGATCGAGACGTCATCGGCGGGCTCAATCAGGTGGTCACGCTGGCCTCACCCGGCGTCGTGGCGGACTCGAACGGGTTCTTCCATCCGATCGGCGATCACGCGCAGACGCAGTTCTCGATCGACAACCAGCCGGTCACCGATCAGCAGAGCCGCCTCTACTCGAATCAGATCTCGCAGGACGCCGTGCAGTCGATGGAGGTCATCACGGGCGTCGCGCCGGCCGAGTACGGCGACAAGAGCAGCCTGGTCGTGCACATCGTGACGAAGTCTGGCCTCGATCAGCCGAAGCCGACCGGCAGCGCGTCGTTCGGGTACGGCTCGTTCAAGAGTCCGACCGGCGAGGTGAACCTCGGCGGCGGTTCGCACACGGTCGGCAACTTCCTGTCTCTTTCGGGATTGCAAACGGATCGCTTCCTCGATCCGCCGGAGTTCGAGGCGCTGCACGACACGGGCAACAACGTCTCGTTCTTCGACCGGCTCGACTTTCGCCCGGGCAAGACCGACATCGCTGCACCTCAACGTTCAGGCGGCGAACGTCCGGATTCGACGTGCCGAACACGTACGACAACGATCCAGCAGACGCAGCACCAGGACATCGACACGTTCAACGTCGCGCCCGGCTACTCGCGCGTGATCGGCTCGAACACGTTGTTCACGGCGAACGGCTTCGTTCGTCACGATCACCTGACCTACACGCCCAGCGCCGATCCCTTCGACGACACGCCGGCGACCGTCAGCCAGGATCGCACGCTGACGAACTACGGGCGTCAAGGCGGACCTGGCAATGACGCGGGGCAACCACAACGTGAAATTCGGCGGGCACGATCGGCGCGACGCAGCTGCACGAGCAGTTCACGTTCGGCATCACCGATCCGACCGATCCAGCGTTCGCGGGCGAGGACGGCGCCTTCGACCCGGCGCTCGCGCCGTTCGACCTGACCAACGGCGGCTCCCCGCTCGCCTACGACCAGTCGTTCACGATCAAGCAGCAGGCGGCCTACGTCCAGGACGACATCAAGGCCGGCAACGCGACGTTCAAGCTCGGCCTCCGGCTCGATCACTACGACGGCCTGAGCGACCGAGACGCTGGCGCAGCCGCGTCTCGGCGTCTCCTATGCCGTGCCCGAGAAGCGGGACGGTGCTGCGCGCCTCGTACGGCCGGACGATGGAGACGCCGTACAACGAGAACCTGCTGCTGTCGGCCGGCTACGGCTTGAACGGGCTCTTCGGCGACGAGCCAGGCGGTTCCGCCTGGCAAGCGCAATCAGGTGGAGGTCGGCGTCCAGCAGGCGCTTGGCCGCTGGCTCGTTGCCGACTTCGGGTACTTCAACAAGCGCACGGACAACGGCTACGACTTCGGCGTGCTGTTCGACACGCCGATTGCGTTTCCGGTCGCGTGGGATCACTCACGGATCGACGGCTTCACCGGACGGCATCAACCTGGTCGAGCACGGGGGCTTCAGCGCGTTCGTCGTCATGGCGCACACGAACGCCATCTTCTCGCCGCCGGGCATGGGCGGCATTCTGCTCGAACAAGCCGAAGGCGACTTCCGGATCGATCACGACCAGAAGTTCAACGCGACGACGAACCTGCAGTACGTGTTCAGAAGCGGCTCGGCGCCTGGGCCGCGCTTGTCGTGGCGGTACGATTCCGGTCTTGTCGCCGGTGCCGTCGGCAGTCTCGAGGATGCGCTCGCACTGACCGCCGATCAGCAGGCGGCGATCGGGTTCTTCTGCGGGGACAAGAGTCGCCACTCGCGACGTCGCGCTCACCAGCGACGACTGCACCAGCTCGAACTACGGCGCGACGCGGCTGAGAATTCCCGCTGAGGGGACGGCCGACGATGTGACCAACCCGCCGCGAATCGCGCCACGACACCTGTTCGATCTGGGGCTCGGCGTCGACAACCTGCTGCACACCGACAGAGCCAAGCTGCGCGTGCGATTCAGCGTGATCAACCTGACGAACAGGGAGGCGCTGTACAACTTCCTGTCGACGTTCAGCGGCACGCACTTCGTGACGCCGCGGGCGTACCAGGTCCAGGTGGGCGTGACGTTCTGAGGCCGCCGACGCGTGTCCGACGCGTTTGCCCAATGGCCCGAATGGGAAGCACGTCATTCGGGCGCGTCCTTCATCGGTTCAATAGACCGATGCCAGCCGGCCCGCGCGCTCGCGGGCTCGATCTGTGTGCACCACGCACCCTCAACGCGCGAGTGACCAGAGTCGATGAACCCTGAGTTGCACGTGGTGTTCGGCGCCGGGCAAGTTGGATTTCCGCTGGCGGAGCGGCTGCTGGCGGCCGGCAAACGCGTACGGGTCGCTAAACGATCGTCGGGTCATCTTCCGGCCGGCTGTGAGGTGGCCCTGGGCGATGCGGCGGATTCGACCTTCTGCACCGAGGCCGCGCGCGGGGCGACCGTTGTGTACCACTGCATGAACCCTCCGTATGATGCTCGGATCTGGGCCGAGGCGATCCCCCGCTACATGGACAATCTCATCGCCGCGTCGGCTCGAACGGGCGCTCGCCTGGTGGTCCTCGACAACGTCTATATGCTGGGACGGCCGCGCGGCCGGGCGCTCAGTGAAGACACGCCGATGAACCCGTGCAGCCGCAAAGGCGAGATTCGCGCCCGCGCTGCGGAGCACTTATTCGAGGCACACACGCGTGGCGACGTCGTTGCGACGTCGGGACGAGCGTCCGACTTCTACGGGCCTGGAGGCACACAAACCGCGTTGGGCGATTTTTTCTGGCCCCGAGTGCTGTCAGGCAAGACCGCGTACTCGCCCTTTCGGCTCGATGCTGTTCACACGTATCACTACATTCCGGACGTCGCCGGCGGGTTGGCGACGCTCGGTTGCGCGGAGGCCGACGTGTACGGTCGACCATGGATGTTGCCGTGCGCTCCCGCGGGGACGCTGCGCGAGCTTGTCGCCCGGCTCGCCACGACGCTGAACCGCAATATCCACGTGCGGCAGCTGCCGCGGTGGGTCGTCAAGACGATCGCGGTCTTCAGCTCGCTGTTTCGAGAGCTCGACGAGATGCTCTACCAGTGGGAGGAGCCGTTCGTCGTTGACGACCGACGATTCCGCGAGCGCTTCTGCCTGCCACCGACGGACGTCGATCGCGCAGCATCCGACACCGTTGAATGGGCGAACCGGCATTACAGACGCCGAAGGAACGGAGAATCGGCGTGAGCCTCCTCACGACCGTATACCGGCAGTTCCACCAGCCGACTGACCTCGACCTATGTCACTTAGCGAAATCGGTGTCGCTCTGGCGCACGCTCTCGCGGGCTGGGCAACTGTGCGGTGCGACGGTGGGAATCGATCTCGCCAAGACGTCGCAACACGCGCTCGCGGCAGTCGTCCCCGGCGCAACGACCCGGACCTTGGACAAACAGACCCACATGGTGAATGCGAAAGTCCTGGCGCCCGTGTTGACGGAATTCTTTCTCGGAAGACCGTGAACTACCACTGAAAGGGGACCCATGGCGACGACACCCTCGAGCAGCAAGCCCTCTCACACGTTCCGAACCAGGATTCTGACGGCGGGTAAGCGCCACGGGCATCCGCATCCCTAACGCCGTCGTGGAGGCGCTCGGCGCGGGCAAGCGGCTGCCTGTGAAGGTCACCATCAACGGCGATCGATAGAAAGCTCTAGATCGGGGTTTATATCGAGCGTTCTTAGACGGGCCGACTTTCGAGGATAGAGTGGCCGCGTGTAGGGATTATTCGAGTCAGAGAAAAGCTCGCTTCTTGCAGGAGTGACCTGAACTCGAGCTCGGTGCGCTCACGCCCGTCGGTCAAGACCATCATCAAGAGATCCATCAACGCTCGTGCAGAATCATCGGACCCGGTTAACACTGTGTCGACGAGAATCAGCGTGCCGTCCGGCCGGATCGCCCGCCGGCACCTCCTCAGGATCTGAACGGCGGCCTCGTCGTTCCAATCGTGAATGATTCCCTTCAGTACGTAGGCGTCTCCCCCGTCGGGAACTCCATCGAAGAAGTCACCAGGGACGACCTCGCACCGATCGGCGATGCCTTCGCGCCGGAGCGCGGAGGCACCGGCGACCACGGGCGGCAGATCCTGGAGCACGCCGTGCGTTTGCGGGTTCGCTTCGAGGATTGCGGCGAGAAGCGCGCCGTGGCCGCCGCCCACGTCGACGATTCGCCGGAACTTCGAGAAATCGTATGCTTCGACGATTCCGGCGATATGGGCGGGCATCGAGCTCATGGCAGCATTGAAAACCGCTGCATCCTCGGGATGCTCCGCGAGATGGCGGAAGAACGTCGCAGAGTGCACGCGCTCGAATGCGGCTTGCCCCGTCCGAATGCTCTCATCGAGCCGGCCGAGCGGTTCCCACATGAAGCGCGCGCCCATCATCATTGCGAAAGGCCGGATCGATTCCGGATGGTCCGCGCGCAGCGCCTCGCTGAACGGAGTCTGGCAATATCGGCCGGAGGTGTCCTCGGAAAAAATCCCGAGGCTCGTCAGCGCGCGAAGGAAGCGAGCCAGCGACGTCCCGTTCATGCGGGTGGCTTCTGACAGTTCAACCACCGTCTTCGGGCCCGCTGCCACGAGGTCGGCAAGGCCCAACTTGGCCGCGACATGGATTGCCTGCAGGGCGACACCCCCTGGCCAGAGCAGCTCCATCAGCTGCGTCGATGGAGACGCGTTCGTCTGCGGTGTGTCTTCAGCCCCCATGAGAGGTCGAGCAATGCTTCGACCTTACAATATGCGACGGGCCGACGCCGGTCTTGGAAAAAAGTCGCCGGCGCCCCGGTCCTCACCGAGCATCGTGGACGACTCGCAGGGGTGCCAAGAAAGCGTGAGCGACGGAATTTCGGCGGCCAACCTAGTACAACCAGGCGCCGCGCGCCATGAACGCTGCGACGAACACGATCGTCACGACGAGCCAGACTTCGACCGCGTTGATGCGACGATACCGCTCGATCGGGAACGCCGGGATTGGCGTGCCACGCGCGCGCGCCCGTCGGACGCGAATGAAGGTCGTCATCGGCGCGATCTCCAGAGCGAAGACGGCCGCGAACAGCGCCAGCTTGATCCAGAAGAATCCGTTGTGCGAATAGAAACTCAGCTCCTTGCCGCCGAAGAAGACCCGGCCAAGACCCGAGGTGATCCAGAGCAGCGCGGCCAGCCCCCACACATTGTCGGCCGCCAGCAGCCGTTTCCAGCCCTCGTCATCGAGGCGACCGCCAAGCGCTCGACCACGCGCGAATATGCTTCCGAGGCCAAGAGCCAGCGTCAGCATGTGGATCGCTGAGAGCAATGCGGCAATGACCATCGGTGAGCTCCAATCTCAGCACGTATGCCATCTCATCGCCGGATTCGGCGTGCACCAGGACGGCATGGTATAGGTATCCCGTGACATGATTGCTCCATCAAACACGCGCACCACGCTGCCGCGGCGGCCTTGACTGCGCCCGGCGCGGCCTAACCGCTACGGCCGGCGGGACGATCGTCACCGTCGAGCTTCCAGCGACCGGCGCCGTCGCCGTCATGTAAGGCGGTCACGATCACCCGCCTCGCTTGGACTGGTTCTTGAAGAATCCAGACTAATCGTTGGAGCACAAGTTCACTTCAATGGCATTGTCCTGAAGAAGGCGGGGTCGGTGTGCGTGTTTTTTCTCATATGACTGGAAATTTCCGCCCGCTGCGAGTGCTGATCGTCGAGGATGAGTTGCTAATTCGCTGGTCGATCGCTGAAACGCTCGCTCACGCCGGGCATACCGTGATTGAAGCGGAAGACGGCGTCACTGCGGTCATGGCGCTAAAGAATGACGCCGAACGCATTGACGCGGTCGTGCTCGATTACCGACTTCCCGATTCAAATGATCTGACCCTACTGGCTACCGTTCGACGGCTCTCACCCGAAACCGCCGTCGTCCTGATGACCGCCTTCGGCACGCCAGAAGTGGTGAGAGGCGCGCTCGACTTGGGCGTCTACCACGTGCTGCACAAACCATTCGAGATGCACGACCTCGAGTCGCTGCTCGGGAAGCCTGCAGCTCCGGTGGCTCTTGGCGTCTTCCGCGCTGTCACGGCAGACGAGTTACGCTGGGGCGAGTCGGCACGGTTGCGACGAAGCGCCCGGGATCCACGAATGGAATCGCCACCAGTGAACCTGATTGGCACAGTCACTCTGGCAATGGAGCGGCTCGCAGCGATACTCCCGCGCTCTGAAACGAAGGAATTTCCAAGGCTCGACCAACTTCGGAATCGAAAGAACAGCTCCACGCGAGGGTGCCCTGGCGGTCAGTGACTACTTTCTGAAGTAGCAGCGCGTGGCAGGGTGACCATCAAGCGAGGCAACGCATTGTCGATGCGGGACGGACGCATCTCGAATCGAAAGGAAGCCTAGATGACTCGCAGGACACGGGCCGTCCTTTTCGTGGTCGCGGGGTACCTGGCGACGGCCGCGGCTGCGTCGGCACAGGAGCCTGCGGCATCGTTCGACGCGCTCGCCGGACGGATACAGGTCGGCCAAAGGATCTGGGTGACCGATACCATGGGACGCGAAGTTCGTGGCAGGCTCGAGCGACTCTCGAGCGACGGACTTGTCCTGAAGGCAAGTGGACTCGAAACCTTCGCCGCGCCTGATATTCGTCGCGTTCGCGCTCGCGCTCGCGACTCGCTCAAGAACGGTACGCTCATCGGTCTCGGAATTGCTGGAGGCATGGGGACGGCGTGGTGTATCGGTGCCATCGCCGACGACTCCGGCGACATTGACGCGCGCGTCGAGTGTGCTGAAGGGTTCATTGTGTTCCCGGGACTCGGCGCACTGATCGGACTGGCTGTCGACGCCGTGATTCCCGGAAAAGTGCGCGTGGTCTACCAGGCGCCGCTGTCTCAAGCGGCCTCACCTGCGAGCCTGATGGTCGTGCCGTTGTTCTCTTCACGCGTGAAAGGCCTGGCCGTATCGTTCGCCTTTTGACAGAGGCCTGCGGGCGGCCGTCCTCAAGGCGATTCGCGACTGAACCGGGCGATCGTGGTGATTCGTCGCCTCGCCACAGTCGATGCCAGACCGACTTCCAGCCTTTGCGACATGGACGTGGCGCAACGGAAGTATTGGCCTTCGTTGGATGGCTGCGCGCGCACCAGAACCGGCGCCACGTTCGCCGTCGCTGCCCGGAAGGCAGCGGTTCAGGAGACCGCTGTACATCGAAGGCTGCGAGGCGGCGGTTTGCTAAGGTCGCCCAGGATCACAGAACGGGCCTGAAGTCATGCGATTTCAGGGCCGTTTTTTCTTGGCTCCTTGTGGGCCGAACGGAAAGCCCACGCGAGGCGGCGGAAGACTTCCGAGTCGCCGTGAATCACCCCAGGATCGGGAACGATTCGCGCTGACTAACTCCAGTCCTCGACGCGTAGCCCTGGGACTCGGATCATGTGATCGACGTTGGCCGTGACGAGCGTCGCATCGAGCGCGAGCGCATGTGCCGCGATGGCGGCATCGAAATCCTCAATCCGCGTTCCACGACGTTCCAGGGTCGCCTTGATGCGGCCGAACATCTGGCTGACGGCATCGGTCCACTCGGCTCGTGGGAGCTCTGCGGAGATGAGATCGAACCGCGACTGCAGCGCCGCCCGGCGCTTCGACCGCGGCAGACGTTCGATGCCAAACGCGATCTCTGCCAGCACGGGCTGCGGTACGGAGACGTCGGCCGGCGCGGTCGCCGCCAGTCGTTCGACGACCGCGGCGGTGCCTTTCATGAGCGCCGACACGGCGTTGGTGTCCAGGACGTAGATCACAGGTCGAGCGGTTTCTTCGAGCGACGTGCCTGTTTCACGGCGTCGAGCAGTTCGTCCGCTGCCGCGCTCGTCTCGCGATCCACTTGTCGCAGCCGATCGCAGGAACTCTGGGGCCCACCCGGAACGCACGCGAACGGCCTGCTCCAAGGCGCGGATGACGAGACGATTTCGGCTGATGCCGAGCGCCTTCGCGCGACGGTCCACCGACTTCAGCAACGGATCGGGAATGTGCACAGTGGTCGGCATGAATATACTCACGAATATATCATACGCCGCGACACGTGAACGCATCACCACGGCCGGCCGTCGTCCGAAATGTTCGGCGGCGGCCCGGTGTTCAGCATTCCCGCTGGAGGCCGTTCGAAACCAACGCCTTCAAGCAGTGCGCACGGAAGCGGCCAATTACGGCCAGTTTTCTCGACTGGTGTTCATGCGGACGGGCTTGAGAAGACTCGCTGCAAGAAATGTCGACCGCTCCGTTCTAAGGGATATGAACGCTATCATCCGCATGGCCACGCTCTGCGTTTTGGCTGTCGTTGTTTCCGGGCGGCCCGCTTCTGCCTGCTCCTGTGCCGTGCGTCCCGTGTGCGCGGCGTTCTGGGAAGCAGACCTGGTGTTTATCGGCCGGGCTGAGGTGACTCCTCTTGGACCTGGGGCGCGACGGGCGCGGTTTCGAGTCGAGGAGGCTTTTCGCGGACCCACCGACGGCGTCGTCGAGATCGTGGCACGGGGAATCGGTGGAAGCTGTGCCTATGCGTTCGTTCACGGCACCCGGTACCTCGTGTATGCGCGTCGCGCGCCTGACGGGACATGGAGTTCGTTCTTCTGCGATCCGACAGCGCCGCTGGATCAGGCCGGCGAAGGTCTCGCGTTTGCGCGCCGCGTCGCGCGGGACAGCCGTCGTGGTGGGTCGCTCTTCGGATCAGTGTCAATCGCGGAACGCGCGCGCGACGCAGAGGTCGGGCTCGCTGCGCCGCTGAGTCGAGTGACGATTGTCATCCGTGAAGGGACGCAGGCCTTCTCGACCACGACGGATTCGCAAGGTCAATACGCGTTTAAGGATGTGGCTCCTGGGCGTTACACACTTACGCTTTCCGAGTTGCCGGGTGTCCATCCGATCACTCCCGCGACAATTCAGATCAAAGGTCCCGGCGCCTGCGTCGCACATTCCGTCACCGCGTTGAGAAGACCGCCGAGGTGATTCGGCTTGGGCACACTGCTGGGCACACTGGACCTTACGGAACCAACAGCGTCCAATCGCCGATGGTCTTCCACGCGTTGCCGCCCGAGAAGCTCACGGCAGGGGAATCCTTGAACTTGGCAGCGCCGGTCGGCGAGCGACTTGGCTGCCGTTGGCTCTGGACGCCCCGTTTTGGCGGCTCATAGGGACACTTTCAGGGACAGATAAACCACCCTGCGCGTGTCCGTTTATGTCAAATCCGTTTATGTCAAATATTGACAATATCCGCTATCGCGGCTAGCCTCGATGCGAGGGCTGATTCGCTATGAACGTCTCGCTCACACCAGAGCTCGAACGACTCGTGAACGAAAAGGTTGAAAGCGGCTTGTACCAGACCGCCAGCGAAGTTGTCCGCGAGGCACTCCGACTGCTGAAGGAACGTGACCAGGCGCGTGACAACCTTCGTACCGACGTGCAGGCGGGTTTTAACCAATTGGCTCGTGGCCAGGGGCGTGCCTACGATAAGACCTCAGGTCGGCAACTCGCTGAGCGGATCAAGTCGCGCGGTCGTGCAGCTCCCGCCAAGAAGTCGTAGTTGCCCTATCGGCTCTCTGTCCTCGCCGAGCGGGACCTCGAGGAGATCTGGTCCTATGTCGCCGAGGACGCCAGCCCCGCCACCGCCGATAGACTGATTGACGGGATCATCCAGAGATTCGAACTATTGGCCGAACAGCCGCGGATGGGTCGTCTCCGGCCGGAGTTTGGCGCGGAGGTTCGATCGTTCACAGTTGAAAATCACGTTATCTACTATCGGCACGACGAGGAGGTCCTGATCGCCGGAGTGCTCCAAGGCCGTCGCGATCAGGCAGCCGCCTGGTCTGAGTGATCACCGCCACACGCAGGATTCGCGATTACTCAACGGGCACCAGCGTCCCGACCACCGCGCGCCGGTAGGCAGGCTCCACTTCATCCGGCCGTGCGGCAGCGAACCCCAAATCGCGCAGCCGCCCGTCGCGCAGTCCGTATATCCAGCCGTGAACGACCAGTGCGGCGCCGCGAGCCCACGCGTCCTGCACCACCGTTGTTTCGCAGGCGTGCCGCGCCTGTTCGACGACGTTCAGCTCGCACAGTCGATCGAACGCCGCGTCGGAAGGCAGCTGGTGCAGCGATCGATGATGCCGTTGCCGCACATCGTCTACATGACGGAGCCAGGTGTCGATCAGACCCAGCTTCGCGGCGTCGAATACCGCGCGGACCCCGCCGCAGCCGTAGTGGCCAGTAACGATCACGTGGCGGACGCGTAGCACGTCGACGGCGTACTGAAGCACCGAGAGGCAATTGAGATCCGTGTTCACGACGACGTTCGCGACGTTGCGGTGGACGAAGAGTTCGCCGGGAGCGAGCCCGACGATCTCGTTCGCCGGCACGCGGCTGTCCGAACAGCCGATCCACAAGAACTCGGGCGTCTGCTGCGCCTGCAGTCGCGCGAAGAAGCCGGCATCGGACTCGACCATCCGCGCCGCCCAGGCTGCGTTGTTGCTGAGCAGGCGGGCGAGAGAAGACGACATGACGACCGCACCTCCAATGACCTGATCGCGACCTGCCCGTTTTTCGGGATCGGCGGGAGAGCCGAACGGATTCTAAAAGCGGCGAGCGCGCCCACGATGTCAAGCCGGCGTTCGCTGCGGGCCTCCAATGCGGATGCCTCACTTCTTCTTCGATCGATTCGAACCCGAGATCCCGCGGCAACGTCAGCGACGCGATCTACGCGCCGTGGCGCCGGTCCCTCGCGATGGCGCCGTGCCACCACATTGGCTCATGGTACCCCAGTCGCGCCTCCGGCTCGCGATGCTCGCGGCGTTCTATTCTTTTGGAGTCTGACCTCCGCCAGGGACGCGCTCGAGCACAAGTCCGTCCGCCACAATTTCGGCAGCAACGACGTCTTGGCCGGGGAGAGTGACGACTGTTTCACTGTCCAGTTCTCGGGTGACGTCGGGCAATGATGAAAAAATGATCGTCTAGCGCGCAACGGAATGTCTAAGCTCATGCGTGTACTGCCAATGACGATGCACGGTCGTGCGTTTGAAGGCGATCCCGCGTTTCGATTTCACAATGTGCTGCTCGTTGTCGATGAACCGCTGACCACTTCGAATCGCCATGCAGAAGCTCTTGCGAACAAGCGCCTCGTGGTAGTGCCACGCGCGGATTCGTCAAGCTTGTGCGCGCACGTCAATCAGTTGATCGATAGACCGCTACGTAATACCGAGCGTGCGCGCAGCGTTCTCTCGCCGTCGGCCCTCTTCGCGGTCCTCCGCTGAGGCCGCCTCACATGGTGATCAAGATTTTTCCTCCAGGGTGCCGCTCTTCCAGATAGCGCATCGCCTCCGGGACCTCGCTGAGCGGGTAGGTCCTGTCGATGACCGGCGTGACCTTGCCGGCTTCGATGAGTTCCTTCAGAACGGCGAGATCCTCTTTCTTCGGCTGCGACAAGAACCCGCGCAGTCGCTGGCGGACGAACGGCGACACCATGAGCGCTCTCAGCGTACGCTCCGTTCCCATGAGCCAAGGACCGCCCGACCCTCCGACGAGCACGAGCGTCCCCTTGGGGGTGAGTGCGCGTCTCAGGTGTGACAACGATCGATTGCCCGCAGTATCGAGAATCAGGTCGTAGGGCCGCCCACCGTCGACGAAATCCTGACGGGCGTAGTCGATGACATGATCTGCGCCGATCGATCGGACCATCTCCACGTTCTTTGCACTGCAGACGCCGGTCACCTCCGCTCCGTACGATTTGGCAATCTGCACGGCGAACGTACCCACGCCTCCAGATGCGCCAATAATCAACATCTTGTGCGCGGGTTGTATTCTTCCGGTGTCGCGCAGCGCCTGAAGGGCCGCGAAGGCGGAGATCGGGAACGCGGCAGCTTGTTCCAACGTGATGTTGGCAGGCTTGATGGCCAGCGCTTCCTCTGACACTGAGACGTATTCGGCGAAGGCCCCATTGCACCAGCCGAATACCTCGTCGCCGGGCTGAAACCGCGTCACATTCCTCCCGATTCCCTCCACCTTCCCAGCCACCTCCATCCCCGCCACGCTATGCTTGGGTGTGAGCAGGCCGTACCCCAGGCGTGCGATGTACGGCAAGCCTCGCATCACGAGCCAGTCCCCTCGATGGACGCCCGCCGCGTGAACGCGGATGGATACGTCGCGATCGCCGATCATCGGCTTATCGATGTCCCTGAGTTCGAGGACGTCGGGCGAGCCGTACGCCGTCTGGACGATCGCTTTCATGATGTTCTCCTGATCCGTTGGAGCGATGTAGCCGGACAGGCGGCCAGGAACGCGACGTTGGCACAAGACTCGGAGCGTGTTTGAGCGATACAATATCGTGAGCGCGGGCGACCTTCGCGAGGCCGCCAAGCGTCTCGACGCCGCGACGGGGACAATTTCAGGGACAATCGAGCAAAATCGACGATCTGGGTCGAAAGTCTGAAATCCGCAAGTCCTTGTGCGACAGTAGTTAGCTCTATGCGGTGAGGTGGCCGAGAGGCTGAAGGCGGCGGTTTGCTAAACCGTTGTACGGGCTAAAACCTGTACCCAGGGTTCGAATCCCTGCCTCACCGCCAGTATGTCTCGGTGATGTCAATCAAGTCGCTCGTCACCTTTCGCGCTTCGTGATGGCAGTGTCCGCCTGAAGGCGGACGTCGGTGTCCGGCCTCAGCCGGACAGAGGCGGTCTCACATGAAACGACTTCGTCGCGCTCTCGGTGCTTCTTCTCGTTGGCTCATCGGCCGTGTGGAGTCAGGCCGCTCCGCAGGGTGCTCCTCCGGCGCAACCCAATCCGGAGAACTTCGTCGGCAAGGTGACGGGACATCCCACGAACGATATCCGCACGCTCCGATACAGCTTCGAGCCGGGCGCACGCACCAACTGGCACAGCCACGAAGGGGGTCAGGTGATCCTCATCGAGAAGGGTCACGCGCGTGTGCAGGAAGATGGCCGCGCCATGCGCGAGTTCGGTCCGCGTGAGGCGTTCGTCACCGCGCCAGGCGTGAAGCACTGGCACGGTGCGTTTCCCACCGAATCGTTGACGCAAGTGGCAGTGAGCTTTGGTACGACGAAGTGGATGGAGAAAGTCACCGAGGCACAGTACTCCGCGGGCGCAAGCAAATGAGCGCTCGGGAGACACATCTCCAACTCCCAACCGCCAACTCCCCAAGCGGTCCGTCGAGGTCGCTCGGTCGCCTCGAGAGCGGCGAGTTGGGGATTGGACGTTCGGAGTCGTGGAGGTGGACGTGGACATTGACGCTGACGGGGCTCGTTGTCCTCGTGTCGTCGTTGTCTGTATACGCACAGAGTCCATCTGGCGAGGCGATCTACCAGCGGCGTTGTGCCGCGTGTCACGAGCGACCTGCCGATGGTCGGACTCCGAGCCGCGACGCGCTGCAGCAGATGCCGAGCTCGCGCATTCTGCGCACGCTGGACTTCGGCGCGATGATGACCATCGCGTATCACTTGAACCGCGACGAGCGCGAAAGCGTCGCGCGTTTCCTTGGTAAACCAGGCGGCGATCCCACGCCTCGTCCAGAGGCATTCTGCCGCGACCGCTCGGTTTCGATCGATACCAGCGCGTCTCCGATTTGGAACGGCTGGAGTCCTTCGCCGAACAACTCGCGCTTTGCCCCTGCCGAACTCGCCAAGCTCAGCGCGAGCCAAGTGCCGAAGCTGAAGTTGAAGTGGGCGTTCGGATTCGAAGGCGATATCTCGGCCTTCGCGCAGCCCACCGTGATTGGCAACCAGGTCTTCGTTGGCAGCGCGGGCGGAGTGGTGCACGCACTGCGCGCGGACACCGGCTGCCTGCAGTGGACGTTTCAGGCTGCGGGATCGATTCGGTCCGCGATCGTGGCTGCGCCGGCGGACGGCCGGACGACCTTGCTCTTCGGCGACCTCACGGGTTGGTTCTATGCACTCGATGCCGCGACGGGAAAGGAGATCTGGCATAGGCGACCCGAGGAGCACGAAGCGGTTCGGTTGAGCGCGCCTCCCCTCGTCGTCGATGGCGTGGCGTACGTCGGGGCCTCGTCGTGGGAGGAATCACGTGCGCTGAACCCCGAGTACCGCTGTTGCACCTTCCGTGGAAGCATCAGCGCCTTGCGCGTGCGCGATGGAAGCGTGGTGTGGAAGACATACACGATCCCCCTTGCGCCCGAACGAACGGGGAAGACGCCCACTGGCGTCGAGACGTTGGGGCCTTCGGGCGTCGGCATCTGGTCGACGCCGACTCTCGACGTCAAGCGGCGCCGCCTCTATGTCACGACGGGGAACAACTATTCATCTCCAGCAACGACGACCAGTGATTCGGTGATGGCGCTCGACCTCGGCACGGGCCGCATGATCTGGTCGAAGCAGCTGCACCCCAAGGACGTGTACAACTCGGCGTGCTCGACAGAACCGAAAGGGCCGACCTGCCCCGAAGGAAGCGGTCCGGACTACGACTTCGGATCGCCGGCAATTCTCGTGTCGACGACCGGCGGGCGCGAGTTGCTGCTGGCGGGGCAGAAGTCCGGCAACGTCTGGGCAATCGATCCGGAAAAGAACGGCGAGGTCGTGTGGGAGACCCGCGTGGCGCAGGGCGGCATCAACGGCGGCGTGCAGTGGGGGATGGCGGCCGACGGTGAGCAGGTTTATGCGGCGACCTCCGACGTCGTGGTCATTCGCACTCCGACCGACCGACAGCTCGATCCCAGGAGCGGCGGCGGACTCACGGCACTGAAGCTCGCGGATGGAAGCAAAGCCTGGTCTGCGGCGCCGGTCCCGTGTGGCGCGCGGCCCAACTGCAGTCCGGCGCAGCTCGCCGCCCTCACCGCCATTCCCGGCGCGGTGTTCTCGGGCTCCCAGGACGGACACCTGCGTGCGTACTCCACTCGCGACGGGTCGATCCTCTGGGACTTCGACACGGTGCGGGACTACACGACGGTGAACGGTGTCAAGGCGAGCGGCGGCGCCATTGACGGTCCCGGTCCCGTGGTCGTCAACGGCATGGTCTTCATCAACTCGGGATACATGCGGTTCGGTGGTGCACCCGGCAACGTGCTGCTCGCCTTCGGCGTTGATTAGGCTCTCGCCTCATACTGCTGCACCATGCCTCGAATGGATCGTCGCGATTTTGTCGGTGCCGTGTCGATGGCCGGTCTGGGTGGTCTCGCACCAACGGTCGCTGCCGCGAGTGCCGCGCAGGGTCTGGTCGAAGGCGTGCTGCCGTCTGCTTAAGCGCCGCCTGATGGACCTGTGCTGGAGGATCGAGAGTCTGCCGAACGTGGCGGAGTTGGCTCGGGTGGCCGCAAGAACGTAACAATGGCGCCTCGCGTCCGCTTTGCTCCCTCTCCAACCGGCTATCTCCACGTGGGCGGCGCGCGCACGGCGCTCTTCAACTGGCTGTTTGCGCGCCGGCACGGCGGCGCGTTCATTCTCCGTATCGAAGACACCGATCCCGAACGCTCCTCCACCGAAATGGTGAAGGGCATTCTCGAGGGTCTGCGCTGGCTGGAACTCGACTGGGACGAAGGGCCGGACGTCGGCGGGCCCTACGCGCCGTACTTTCAATCGCAGCGATTCACGCAGCATCGAGCCATGGCGGACGAGCTCGTGGCGACCGGCGCGGCCTACTGCTGCTATTGCACCCAGGAAGAGCTCAACACGAAGCGGGAAGCGGCGGAGCGGGCCGGTGTGGGCTGGCTCTACGACCGGACCTGCTGCGCGCTCACACCAGACGAAATTGCGGCGCGGGAACGCGAAGGCCGTCCGCGAACGATTCGCTTCAAAATGCCGCCCGGCACCATCACGTTTGACGATGCGGTGCACGGACGCGTCGAGTTCGACGCCGCCCTCATCGAAGACTTCATCATCGTCCGCTCCGACGGCCATCCGACCTATCAGCTCTCCGTCGTGTCCGACGATATCGAGATGAAGATCACGCACGTGGTGCGCGGCGACGATCACATTTCGAACACACCGAAGCAGATCGCGCTCTATCGCGCGGTGGGCGCGCCCGTGCCGACGTTTGCGCATGTGCCGCTCATTCTGGGGGCCGACAAGAAGCGCCTGAGCAAGCGGCACGGCGCGACGTCGGTCACTGAGTACGCGGGCCGCGGCTATCTCCCGGACGCGATGGTCAACTTCCTCACCCTCCTCGGCTGGTCGCCCGGGAGCGGCGATCGGGAGCTCTTCACCCGCGAGGAGCTCGTCGCGGCGTTCGATCTGGGGGGCATCAGCGGCGGGAATGCCGTGTTCAACACGGAGAAGCTCGACTGGTTCAATCAGCAGTACATCATCCGGCTGGCGCCCGCCGAGCTCGCGAACGCGCTGCGCCCGTATCTTGAGGCGGCGGGGCTATGGGACGCCACGTATCTGACGGACCGCCGCGATTGGTTCTTCGCGGTGCTCGCGCAACTCGCGCCGCGGGCCAGGAGGCTCGACGAGTTTGCGGCGATCGGGCGATTCTTCTTCACTGACGCGCTCGACTACGATCCGGCGGCCGTCGACAAACACCTGCGGGTGGACGGCGCGGACGCGCACCTGGCGGCGCTTGACGCAGCCCTTGTCGGAGTATCGCATTTTGACGCTGCATCAACCGAGACGGCGCTCCGCGGCGTCGCGGACGCGCGGGGCGTGAAAGCGGGAACCCTTATTCATGCCGCGCGCGTGGCGCTCACCGGAAGAACCGTGAGTCCGGGCCTGTTCGACGTGATGGCACTTCTCGGCCGCGAGCGAACGCTCGCCCGGATCCAGTCGGCCATCCAGCTTTCGAATCGTTGACCGCACTCACGAAGCACCATCCTCGGGTCGGGCGCAACATTGATCGTTCGCCTCACACAAGCCACCTTCAGTCCGCGTGCGGCTCCCAGGCTACACCTCAGGGTTTAGACGACTCACAACCCGATCTCTGGGGTTGGTACGATTCGCGAGCCCGACGTCGGGGGGTTGTACGATTCGTAGACCGACCTCGAGGGTTTGGACGATTCGTTGGCCCACCCTCGGGGTTTGGCGATTCGTAGGCCCGCCCTCGAGGGGTTGACGATTTGTAGGCCCGCCCTCGGGGTTTGGCGATTCGTAGGCCCGCCCTCGGGGTTTGGCGATTCGTAGGCCCGCCCTCGGGGTTTGGCGATTTTCGTAGGCCCGCCCTCGGGGATTCGGAGCCCCGCCCTCGGGTTTGGACGATTCGTAGGCCCGCCCTCGGGTTTGGACGATTCGTAGGCCCGACCTTCAGGTCGGGCGCGACAGCGTTCAGGAACTCAAGCGTATTGTGCCCCGATGAGCAATTTTTTCCCTGCGTGAAGTAGATCCCACCGCCGCAGTTCCTGGGTCCCAATCCTTAAGTGCCTCAACAGACGATGGTTACAGAGTTTCCTCCGGGGGTACATGGGTTGCAGCCCAGGCGGTCGGGTAACCGGCGTCTGAGTGAGGAGGTCACCGTGGCAAAAGAGGATCGCGGGTTTGCATCGATGGACCGAGGGAAGCAGAAGGACATCGCCAGCAAGGGCGGCAAAGCTGCCCATGTCAAAGGTACGGCGCACGAGTGGACGAGCGAGGAAGCGCGAGCAGCCGGACGAAAAGGCGGGATGGCCAGCCATCGGCGGAAGCAGGCGCTGGCCGCAGCGAGCACGGGGAGTGATCAGTCTGCGTTCGAGCCGGCAGGAACGGAAGATAACGACCATCGCATCGAGAGTCGCGTCGTCGCGTAGCGCCCACCCACCTTACGCGCTTGACGAGCGCCCAGTGCCAGTCCTCGCTTGACCGAGTCAGGTTTGGACCGACTATAATCGGGGTTTCCTGTCGCTCAGTCGCACCCGACTGGTACTGGGAGGTCGTCCAACGGTAGGACACGTGGCTCTGGACCACGGTATCGGGGTTCGAATCCCTGCCTCCCAGCCAACTAACCTGTTCTACCGCTTCAACTTCCGTTTGGCGCGGAAGCCGTCTCCACAATGTCTCCACGCTCGACCAGCCTCGGACGCGAGTCCAGAAGCTGAATTGACGACCCCAGAGCGTCAGGGCTCAGGTGCATGTAGCCTTGTGTGACCGACATCTCCTGGTGCCCCGCTAGCTCTTGAATCGCTTTGCCAGGGGCGCCCTGCATCGCCAGGTGCGAACAGAACGTGTGACGCAGGATATGTACCCCGGTCGGCACGCCGGCCAGCCTCACGGCTCGTCGAACACGAGTCCAAGCCGACTGACGGCTCACCGGCCGGCCGTCGTCTTTGCAGAGTACCCGTGGTCCACGCAGATGGCGATACTCGCGAAGGGCTTCGAGCAACCGCTCCGTGAGGGGGACGTAACGTACCCGCCCGTTCTTGGGTGCCGTGAGCGTCCCTCGCCAATCCGAGTGCCGGACGCACAGCCGTCTCCGTGAAAAGTCCACGTCGGCCCAATGCAGTGCGACCATCTCGCCGACTCGAAGCCCGGCCTCACCTCCGAGCAGAACAATCAAGTGAGTCCGCCAGCCCTTCACGCGAGCCGAATCGACGAGACGCTCGTATCCATCGAAGTCGTGGAACGACGCCTCCCGTCGAACGATAGGTAGCACCTTGATCGTGCACGGCATGCGGTCGATTACCTCCCACTCGACGGCCTTCTTCAGCAAGACGCTCAGGACAGTCAGCACGTTGTTCACGGTCTTCGGGGCCTTGTCTCGCAAGGTGCCCTTGAGCCGCTGGACGTCTTCGTTCTTGATCGCGTCGAGTTCCCTGTCTCCCAGCGCGGGCACGAGATGCACTCGAAGAATCGACTCCTTCGCTGCAATCCCACTCGGCTTCTGTCGATTGGCTACCGCGTGCTCCTCCAAGAACCTCGTCGCGAATTCTTTGAGTGTGGGCACCTCCTTCATAAGTGGGCGTTCTGGTTCTGGGCCGTGCAGCAACAGATGTCGCTCACGGTCCTCCGCCCATCGCTGGGCAGCCGACTTCGACGTCCCGGGCGCCTTGCCACGCTCCCGATACCGCCGGCCGTTGGGCAGCCGGAGGCGGATATCCGCTTCCCAGCCGCCGCGTCGATACGGTCACGGCGACGTTTGGATGCTTGCCGCGCGCGACGAGTCGCCGAAAGCGTTTGCACAGGCGCACCTGTGCCTTCCACCCGAGATCTTGCAAGGGCTTCGGCAAACGATCGATGCGCTGCTGAATGTGCAACGATACTTTCGCGGGATGGCGATAGGCCCACGCGGCCTCGATCAACGCGCGCCGCGCGCGCCCATTGCCCGCTTTGGTAATCCCGCCCTGGCGCCGCGACCCACCACTGGAGTATCCGACGGAATGAGGCCGACGAAGGCGGCCAGTTGCCGCGGGTTGTCAAAGCGCGTGAGATCGCCGAGTTCGGCGACGACGGTAATCGCGACGAGAAATTGGACACCGCGGAGGGCTTGCAGCGCCTGGACGACCGGATAGAGGCGCCACGCGGGCGCGCGCTCGAGCAATTCCGCGTCGAGCCGTTGCAGGCGATCGAACTGTTCATCGACGGCCCGCACGGATTCCTGGAAGACGATCTGCTGTGCGGGCGTTGGACACACGACCTTCGCCAGGTACCGGCGGTGCGCGGCGTTCCAGGTCGCGCGTCCCACGTAGTGCCGGCCCAACCGTAGGAGAAACGCTTTCAACCGGAGCTTCGCATCCTTGCCGGTGACACGCGCGGCGTCCCGCGCGCGACAGAGATCGCGGACGGCTTCGTCCTCCACCGACGGCACGTAGACCGCCGGGAGATCGCCCGACCGGAGGAGCCGGGCGAGTTCGACGGCATCGCGCCGATCCGTCTTCACACGGTCGCCGGGTTTCTTCGGGATCAGCGACGGCGCGACGACCTGGCACGGCAGGCCCTTGCCGGTCAGATAGCGGTACAGGCCGTACCCACTCGGGCCCGCCTCATAGGCGAATGTCAGCGCTGACGTCTTGCCGTGCAGGCGGCGCAGCAACTGATCGAGGTCGGCCTGACGCGGGCCGATCGCCCCGACAAACACCGGCGGCTCGGCGCTACCGCCGGCGGCGTGCGCGACCGCGATGGAATCTTTGTGGACGTCGAGACCGACGAAAAGAGGAGTAGGCTTCTCCATGGCTGACCTCCGGGAACACACGCCGCGGACCATGCGGCGTTGCGGCTCTGGCCGACAGGCTAACCCGCGATCACACCGGGGGTCAGCCGTGTACATGTTGTCGAAGTCATCCTGTCTAGGCCTCACACGATCGCGACGACATTTCGGCGAACCTGGTTTGGAGCGTAGAATTTCGGAGTGAGGGTTCGGTTCTACATCGATCCAGCGACGGGTCAACCACACCTCTACGAGCACTCCGTCGTGGAAGACGAAGTGGAGGATGTCTTGGCGCGACCGATGGAAGATCGCGCCGGTCGCGATGAATCACGAATTGCGCTTGGTCAAACCGAAGCGGGTCGGTATTTGCGAGTGATCTACGTGCCTGACCCAGCCCCAGGTTCGGTCTTTGTCATCACGGCGTACGAGCTCGGCGAGAAGGCTCGGAAAGGCCTTGCGACGACGCCAAAAGTCGTCACAACGGAAGAAACGATGAAGAAACAGAATCGATTTCCGCCAGGGTGGAGCGACGCGCGAGTGCAACAAGTACTCGATCACTACGAAGCGCAATCCGACGTCGAAGCTGTGGCTGAGGACGAAGCGGCGTACCGATCAACGACGACGACCGTGATGAAAATACCGGTCAAGCTTGTGCCGGCGGTCAGAGCGCTATTGGCGAAACGCCGGGCAAGTTGATCGAAGGCCGGCTAACATCCAACTGGAGCCGACGGCAGACTGAGAGCGCCGCGGCTGAAGCCTGACGTTGCCGCGAGACGAGCACATCATGTCGACCATCGAGGCTGTTATCAAGCGGCATTCAGTGCTCACCTACTTCGCCCTCGTGTTCGTCATCTCGTGGGGCGGTGCCTTCGTTGTCCTCGGTCCCGGACGCTTTCCCCCACGCGGGGAGGACTTCGCGAACCTGGGAGCATTGTTCTACATTGCGATCTTAGCCGGCCCCTGCGTGGCCGGCATCCTGCTAACGGGCATCGTCGGTGGAGGGCCTGCCCTTCGCGAGCTTCTCGCCCGGCTGCGGCGGTGGCGGGCAGGCTCGAGGTGGTACGCCATCGCGCTGCTACCCGCTCTCGCGATGACAGCGACGGCTCTGCTGCTATCTCTCGTGTCGTCCGATTTCCGCCCAGCCATACTCAACGCCAACGATAGAGCCGGCATCGTGATGCGCGCCCTCGGTCCGGCTCTCCTGGTTGGTTCCTTTGAGGAAATCGGCTGGACGGGTTTTGCTGTTCCTCACCTGCGCTCTCGTCACTCCATACTTACGACCGGGCTCGCGGTAGGTGTCGTGTGGGGAGCGTGGCACTTCCCGCTGTTTTGGGAAGGCGACAGTTTCTCCGCGACGCTCCCGCTCGCCGTGCTGCTGACACGCCTCTTCTCCTGGTTGCCGCCGTTCCGCGTGCTGCTGGCCTGGGTCCACGACCGCACCAAGAGCCTCCCTGTGGTGATGTTCATGCACGCCCTCGTCTCGTTCATTTCAATCACGCTCTCCCCCGAGGCCCTGCCCGGTGGACGCCTTCTGACAAGTCTTCTCGTGTCGGCGGTGACGATGTGGCTTCTCCTCGCGGCGGTCGGCGCGGCCAACCGCTGGCGGCTCTCACGCCAACCGGCCTAACAACTATCAGGCCGCTGCACCTGACGGCACCGGGCCGCGCTCGCGCGCGCCCCTCGCGCTCGGTGGTATCGTGACTCGCGCGTGCCGCAGGTGAGCGGCGATGCGTTGACGCGGCGGTAATTCGAAACTCAGGAAGGTACATATGGAGAATCCAGAAGCCGGAACGCTTCCTAGTTCGAGCGGGGTTCCTCCTCTTCACGCTCGCACTCCTCACAGGCTTTGCGATACCTGCATTTCTCAACCAGAAGATGGCCCTCGCAGCCCACCTCACGGGTGTCCTGAACGCGCTCGTCTTGATGGCCCTCGGTCTCGCTTGGGGCCTCTTCGCCGTCAGCCCACTTCAGGCCAAGCTCACGCGGGGCGCCTTCCTTTACGCCACTTACGTCAACTGGGGTACGGCCTGTCTTGCGGCCGCCTGGGGAACCAGTCGCCTAACGCCTCTTTCAGGGGCTGGGTATGGCGCCGCACCGTGGAAGGAGTCGGTGGTACAGGCACTTCAGGTGTCGCTCGCTGTCGCGATTGTCGCTGGTGCTGTTTTAGTGGTCTACGCGCTTCGCCCAAAGCCAGTTGCCACGTAGCCGATGGTCACCGCGAGTAGTGCTCTAGTCACTTGCGCCAGTCTGTTGTCGAGCCTTGAGCCGAGATGTTGCCTCTACGCGCAGACGCGATGCGGTCGAACACGGCTTGCAGCCGACGGTTTGATTGGCGCGCTCCGCGGTTCAGCGCGAGGCATTACGCCAGACACGTTTTCCTTTGTGATGCGACGAAGGTCTGCCTTCGTCGCATAGATGCCTTGATGCCACGGCGCGAGCACGGGTCAAGGCTGCGCGCAGCGCACCGTCAAAGGCGGCCCGAGGGCCTTTACGCGTGCGGAGTACCGTGGCTGCCGGACGTGATCGAACCACGCCAGCCCCGGACTGGGCTGCAGCCAGGCGTCTCCACAATGTCTCCACGAACCAGGTGGATTCGCGGGAGCCCATGGGGACCCGCGGGGAGAAGATGGTTGGCCGAAAGCGGCTCTGGCTGAACGGGTTGAGACCACAACACGCGCGCCGTCAGTGAGTTGATGAAACCGGTTCATCCGGTTTCGAATCCCTGCCTCCCAGCCAAGTTCGATCCCCGGGTCGCACTCCGACAGAACGTCAATCATTTCAACCACTTCCGCGATCGAACCGCATCAGTTCGATTGAGAAGATGATTCTCTCAGCCCATTTCCGCCTCTTTGAGCTGTTTTCCGCCAGAATGATCTGGTTTCTTGACCCACACGCGCGAAGTGACATTTCGGAGTGACATTTCATCAGCCAGGTCGACTGTCCGCTGCCGGATTCTAAATAGCGAACCGTGAGTGCGCGGGTCGAGCCATCCGTCCGCAACAGCGTGTCAGGCGGTCGTCGCATCACGCCTAACACATACGCGCTCAACGACTGAACCATCCAAAACGATCGCTCCGTGTGCGTTGGTAAACACCCACCGCGGAAGCTCGACGTGTTCCTCCCGGCACAGCACGCCGGCGCCAAGGATCCGGATCGCTGGACGTCTCGAGAATCGGGATGGTCGACCGGCATTGAACGTCATTCGAAACACCTTAATCAGAGTCCGAGGAGGCTTTTCCCTTCCCGTGAAACACCGGTGTGAGACCACGTCATCAACGATTGCCGGTGCTGCCGTCCTCCCTGACGGGTCTGGGTCCGCCGCGGACAATCGTGCGTGCCTTGATGCGCCAGCCATCGCCTGTCCGTACAAACGTATCGAGATAGTGTCCGATGCCCGCGATCGAAGGTGGCTGAGCCAGCACGTTCATGGCCGTCCAGTACGCCCGCCCGTTGGCACCTTCGCGAGTCGGAGTGATCAGGATGCTCGTCGTATGGTGCATGATTGAGGCCTCGCCACGTGCAAACGAGGCGGCCAGGTATTGTCTCATCCTGCTTTTGCCAGCAAACTTTTCGCCAGTGCCGGTCGTGAGCACCCCATCATCGGTGTAGGCCGACAGGTACAGTTCAACGTCACGGAAATCGAACCCCTGGTTGTAACGCGAATACAGTTGCTGGATTTCGGTGATGTCGGCACCACCGATGGGGCGAACGGCGCTGCCGTCGCGCTGTGCGTACAAGCACCCACCTCCTACGATGAGACAACCGAAGAGAAGTGTCATGATTCTGCGGTAATTTCCCATGGCTGTCCTCCTGCCGTCGGACCACGCTGTGCCGATCTAAACGAGTTGTGCCCGTGCTGGATTGCACAGGACTTCGCGCTCCGATGGGTAGTCGCCGCGAGCGCAACCATGCCCAACACGAGCAAGACGCGGGCGAACGTGGCCGCCTCGGTCGGACTGACGCCATGGAGCAGACTGCTCATCGTGCGCGTGAGCGTAGCGCGGAGCCTACTGGATGGGCGAAAAATCCGTTGCGGCCATGAATATGCTCTCTATCTTGGCTTGACCAATATCTCCGGGCTTAGGAAATGCTTTCCATTCGGGATCGTCGGCAAACTCTTTACGCGCTTGGTCCGCAGCCTCGCGGCTCTTGTGGGCGTGGATGAAGACAATAGTGTTCTCGGATTTGGGCATTTCGGTGGCGACCCAGAATCCGATTGGCTTCATCCCGTGCTTCTCCCAAAGTCTTACCTGCCCTGCTCGATAACGACGCAACACCTCGTCGCGCTTTACCTTGTCTTCTAACGTCACAATGCGGAGCTCAAACACGCCATTCGGCCAGCCTGTCATTGTTGGCTTGACCTGCGCCTGGAGCGGTGCGCCGTGTCTCAGGAGGAATCCGACGCCAAACGCCAAAACGAAGCCGCCATACATGCCACACGTTCTCAACATCTTCATCCTAGTCCTCCACAGCACGTTTAATTCAGTGACGGCACGACAGGCTTCGCGGTAGTTCGGTTTCTGGCGACCGATCCGCACGACACAGTCACGTCGAGGGCTCTGGCCGTCAGTCGTACACTTTCGCCGAATGGCGTCAGAGTTCCGGTGGCGATCACCTGCGCACCGACGATTTCACAACTTTTTTCGCAGTTCGGGGATCGATGATGCCCGAAGTGCCGAGTTCTTGTTCTCGCAGCCCCGCGCTTAGGCGTAGTCGTTCGATGACCTGCAGTTGGGCGTTCTTGGAGACGAGACACCCGGAAATTTCCTCGGCCACCAAACGCCCAAGCGCAGTCACGTTGCCGCTCAAATCCGTGAAATCGACGACGGCGGCAGTGGCCTTGTCTTGGCCAATCAGCCTTACGCTGAGTGCGCTGCACACGGTCTTCAGTTGTTGCTCGTAGTTCTGGGCAGCGGCCCGGTTCCGCGCGACCATCCCTGGGCTGATTGCGACTAGAAGGGCGAAGAGTGTTGTGATTTGTCGTTTGACCTTTTCCGAGATGCTCGAGTTGGACGGCACCTTGATCTCCCGATTCTGGACAACGATTCAGGCACCCGAGTCTAGCCTCTGCCTGTTCGAACTGCCAGTCCACGTGGCTGCCGTCCAGCGCTAAGCCAGAATGGCAGACATTGGTCGAGCGCGGACAACGACACTCTCCGCCTTTCATGAATTTACGAGCAACGCAAACGAGTACTACCTTGGTGAGCATGACTCTCGCAGATTCATCCGCCAGCTCGAGCCTCTTGAGCTAGATACCCTCGACGCTGTTCCGCGTTCCGCCAAAAGCAAACGGATACACACCCGAGCCTTCGCGTCGATAGGTGACGATCCAACCCCGATCGCGACCGTTTGCGTTTTCGACACAGGGCGAATGAAGAGTCACAGTGAGCAACACTGGCCGAAGGCATCAATATCTCTAATGATATCCTGTGCACTATTGATGCACGTTATCATCTGGCGTGCCGTACATGCACGCAGCGAACCGCAACCTCTGGCAATTGCCGGAGCACGCGCTGACCTACTTGGCACAGGAGGGTCATCGTTCGCGCGCGCTCCAGAGATTCCGTCCCAGGAAACTCGGGAAGCCTTTCGCGGCGAGTGTCATTGCGCCGGGAAAATCCGAAAGCGGATGCGAAAGGACGAATGGCGACGAAAAATCAGAAAGCGCCAAATCGCGCGTCTGGCGCCACTTATACGAAAAACGCCCGTCTTTGTTGGCGTTTCTCGAATCTAGCGAAAAGAATCCCTGCCTCCCAGCCAACACCGAAGCCCGGGCCGCCCTCCGACAGAACATCAATCATTTCAGCTACTTCCGGGATTGAATACCTGCACTTCGACTGAGAACACGAAATTCTCATCCCATTCTCAATCCCTGACGATTTTTCCTCAGCAAATGCCACAGGCTTCGGAACGGTGTGGCTGCTCCGCGCCGTCGATCGTCCAGGTGGCGTTGAAGACCTTGTGGCGGCAGCGCTCGCTGTTGGCCTGCGCGAACATCATCAGCTCGACATCGGTCGGATTGCGGCCGAGCGCGGTGAAGGCCTCGCACAGGTAGTCGATTGCGTCCGGCGCCAGCGCGAAGCCCCGCTCGACCTTGGCCCGCTCGAGCGCGGTGGTCGCCGACGCCGGTGAATTATTCTTGGCCCGATGCAGGCATTGGCGAAAGCGACGCCGCCCTGTGATAGCCTCGCAGCTTTCCCGAGCGTCCGCGACACTCGCGGCGAATTGGAGGGTGAGCATGCGTAGGTACTTGGCCCTTTCGATTCCATTCCTGGCGACATTGGCATCGACCACGCCGGCCTCGACCCAGACGAGGGCGGGCGGCGCGGCGCAGCAGGAACAGAAGGTCCTGCCGCCGGAGGCGCGCTATTGGGTCGGCGCCACGACGATGGGCGGGATGACCGCCATGGGCGGCGGGATGGCACAAGGCGGCCGCCCGTCCATGTCGGACATGATGCGCATGGCCCAGGGCGGCATCCGCACGGAGGCGCGCACCATCGAGTTGCGGCTGGGCAGCACGCTGCCGGCCAAGGGCACCCCCGAGGCGTTCCACACGATGCCGCCCGGCGCCCAGGTGAACAAGCCGATCTACCTCGAGACACCGGAACCTGGGCGCACGACCGGCACGCCGGAGCCGTTCCGACAGCCCAAGGGGCAGATCACCTTCTACTGGGGCTGCGGTGAAAAGGCCGGCCCGGGCCAGCCGGTAGTGCTGACCTTCGACAAGCTCGTACGCGGCGAGACCGACCCAGAACTGAAGACGCTGCAGGGGTCGGTCGCGGCACGCGGGGTCAGCAAACCTTCGCAGGCCACCTCCAAGACCTACGGTGACTGGCCGCACGGCGACCGCGCCGGCAAGAACCGGGATCTGCAGGCCAGCTTCGCCGTGCCGTCGTCGCTGGCCGGACCGCATGTGATCGACAGCACGTACGCACCGAAGATCGAGTTCACGCTGCCCGCCGACAAGACCTTCATGGAGGCGGTGCGCTATACGGCGACCGGCGTGCAGCCGTCCGGCGCGATCGGGCTCGGCTGGAGCGCGGTGCCCCGCGCCACGGGCTACTCGATCGGCGTGATGGCGCCCGAGCGCATCGGCGACGATTCAGCCAACATCGTGATGTGGACCTCGGCCGAACGTCCGGCCACGTTCGTCATGATGGAGGACCTGACGCCGGCCGAGGCGAACCGCCTGATCGGCCTGAAGGCCGTCCTGCCGCCGACGACGACTGCGTGCACAATTCCAGCAGAGGTCGTGAAGGCCACGAAGGACGGCTCGATGCTGATGTTCTCGGCGTTCGGCGACGAGGCCACGTTCATCTACCCGCCGCGCCCCGCCGACGTGGCCACCACTTGGGACCAGGACTGGTTCACGCGGGTCAGTTTCAAGTCCACCCGGATGGACATGATCACCTCGAAGGGGGTGCAGGACATGGCCGCGATGATGGGCGGCCGCGGCGGCCCCGGCCCGGGACCCGATCCGGCCGTGAGTGCCCCACCCGAAAGTTCGCAGTCGGACGAGGAATACTGCCGGAATCTCGAGGCCGAGCGAGCGAAGCGCGCCGGCGGCGGCGGGGGCGGTGGACTCGGACGGCTTGGACGGCTGGGTCGGCTGGCCCGCGGACAGAACCCGCAGCAAGAGGCGCCCGATCCGCGCTGCGACAAGAAGTAGGAACTGGCGTTCGATAATCATTCTGATCGGGCTGTCGGGGAGCCTGCGGCGCCAGTCGTTCAACACCGCGTTGCTGCGCCCGCCCCGATCTGATGCCCGCAGGCTCCGTGCTCGACCTGCGCGCACTGCATGGCATCCCGGTGTACAACGCCGACGACGAAACCGCGACCGGAATCCCTCCGGCCGCGGCGGCGTTGAAGGACGCCATTGCCGCGGCGGACGGCCTCATCTTTTCCACGCCGAGTACAGCAACTCGATGCTGGCCCAGGACGAGGCCTTCCGCAAGGCGCAGATGTTCTGGAACATGGCCAAGGCTGGTACGATGCCTGCCGCGCCGCGAACGGCGACAACTGCCATGCTCCCGGTCCCCCGCCCGTGAGGCGCTAATGCCCTGAACGCCGAAAGGCTGCACGGGCGGGCCGTAGCAGAGTTCGGTTTCTGCGTAACCGCCCGCGTGTTTACCGAGCGCAGCGACGAGACCTGCCGCGTACATTGTCGACGAGAGGAACTCACGAGAAGTTCGCGGCGAGTGTCATCGCGAGTGTCATTGTGCTGGGAAAATCCGAAAGAGGGCGAAGCAGGACGAAAGCCGACCAAGGAAGAAGAAAATGCCAAATTGTTGATGCTGCAAGATCTGTTCGAAAGGCCCCTGTCGTTATTGGAGTCTCTTGAAATCGGCGAAAAGAATCCCTGCCTCCCAGCCAATCATCTGAGCTGAATTGGTCCATCAGTTTGGAGCGCATCGTCGCTCTGAACTTCGAAAACGTTTTCGCGCGGCGGAAAACTGTTGTGCGGGTAATGAGCGGGCTCCGCAATACTCGAAGCGCGCTCCATATCCGTCAGCGACCCGTTGCGCACGAGGCGGGCAAACGCGCCGCGTGCTTCGACACGTCTGTTCCACGAGACGACGATGCCACCGACTTCGCGCAGCAGTTTGCGGCTTCTGCTCGTCGCGTCCTGCGAACAGCCGAGCGGTACGATCGCCAATGGTCGGCAGGCGCACATGCTGAGCAAGCGCGCCTCCTAACGGTCTTGAGTCCTCACTTTTGGGGCCGCGGCCCACTGTCCTTGGGCAGCGTCTGTCCGCGCGAGCGCAGATATTGGCGGATCGCCTCGATATCGTCGGCCGACATCTCCTCGTAGCCCGGCATGCCCCGGCCGACCAGCATGCCGTCATGGAGGACCGCGGTGAAGGCTTCCTTGCTCTTCGGATAGGACGAGATGCGCAGATCGGGCGCAGTGCCGCCGCCGACCGCGTTGGGGCCGTGGCAGATCAAGCAGGTGTTGCGCGCATAGAGCCCGGCGCCTTTCTTCTCGAGCTCTGGAGTGGGCTTGTAGTCGGCGTCCTGCGGCGCGACGAGCGGTGCCGGTGGCACGAACTTGGGCAGCTGTGCCTTGGCGTCGAGCGCGAAGGTCAACACGCGCCGAGGCATATGATAATCGGTGCGGTAATCGGCGATGCCGGGGGAGAAAATGCCGCCGCCCGAGGCGCCGTTGCCGGTGATCACGGTGACATATTGCGTGCCGCCGACCGAATAGCTGATCGGCGGGGCGACCACCGGAGCGTCCGCCCGGAAGCTCCAGACCGACTTGCCGCTGCGCGCGTCATACGCCACGAAGGGGCCGTCGATCCGGCCCTGGAAGACCAGGTCGCCTGCGGTCGCGAGCGTGCCACCCGGCCAGTTGCCTGGCAGATCCACTCTCCAGCGCGGTTTCTGCGCCACCGGATCCCAGGCGGTCAGATGGCTGGTACGAGCGCCGGGCAGCGCGGGATCGCTGTCGCCCCGCGCGTCGCCCATGATCGAGGCGCCCTCGATCACCGGCAGATAGACGAGGCCGGTGCGCGGGCTGAACGACTGCGGCAGCCAGCTGTGCGCGCCGCGCACACCCGGCCACATCTCGAACGGGCCTTTGCCCTGGTAGCGGATGCCGGGATTTTCGACCGGACGGCCGGTCTTCTGGTCGATGCGATAGGCCCAGGTTACCTTGGCGAAATTGTTGGCCGAGATGAACTCGCCGGTGACGCGGTCGACGACATAGAAGAAGCCGTTCTTCGGCGCCTGCATCAGCACCTTGCGCGGCTTGCCGTCAATTGTGAGGGTCGCCAGCGTCATGTCCTGGACGGCGGTGCAGTCCCACTGCTCGCCGGGGCAGACTTGATAGTGCCAGACATATTCGCCGGTATCGGCCTTCACCGCGACGATCGAGGCGAGGAAGAGATTGTCGCCCCCTTCCGAGCTGCGCAGCAGCTGGTTGTACGGATAGCCGTTGCCGACGCCGAGATAGATGAGGTCGAGTTCGGGATCGTAGCTGAAGGCGTTCCAGGCGGTGCCGCCCCCGCCGCCGCCAAAGCGATCGCCCTTCCAGGTCTTCGCCGCCATTTCGAGCGCGGCATTTTCCTGCGGACCGGTCGGATTCGGGGTGGTGTAGAAGCGCCACAGCCGCTTGCCGGTCATCGCGTCGTAGGTGGTGACATAGCCGCGAATCGGCGTGATGTCGCCGCCGCCATGGCCGATGATCACCTTGCCGTCGAACACGCGCGGGGCGCCGGTGATGTTGCGGATTTCGCTGCGGTCAATGTCCAGGGCTTCCCAGAGCTGCTTACCGCTGTTGGCATCGATCGCGACGACGCTGCCGTCCTGGGTCGCGATGAAGACGCGGTGGTTCCAATAGGCGAGCCCCTTCGGGCCCCAGCCGACGCGCAGCAACCGGCCCGCCTTCTCACGCGCCTTGCTGTCGAACTCCCACAGCAGCTTGCCAGTGGCGGCGGAAAAGGCGTAGACATGGCTGTGGCCGCTGATGACGAACAGCTTGCCCTCGGCCTCGACCGGGGCGGTGACGCTGTTGCCCGCGGGGAGCTGATATTGCCAGGCAAGGCCGAGCCGCTTGACGGTCTGAAGGTTGACCTGGTTGAGCGGGGCATAGTGCTCCTCGCTGCCGTCGCGGCCGAAGGATTGCCAGTCGCTGTCGGCGAGCTCCGCCGCCGGACGCTGCGCGGCGATCGCCAGCGAAGCGGCCATCGTCAGCGCCAGCGTCGGCAACAGGCCGGGCATACCTCGGCGCTTCAGAAAAGCTTTCATCATCCTCCCCTCCTCGCTCGCCACGATGGCATGCTGAGCACTCGTCACCGCAATGATATCGGCAACGTCTTGCCGGGAAAGTCAAAATGTTGAGGCCGGGGCGGTGGACAGGCCCTAGTAGCCTGTCTTCACTGATTCAGTAACGGCCGATCACAACGATCACCGCGGAGCCCGCTGAGCTCGCAGAAAAACGCTTAAGGAAAGATCTTCTGCGTGCTCTGCGGCCTCAGCGGTGAACGTCGTGCGTGGTACTGATCCATCGAAGACGGTCCATTAGATCTGGTCATCTAGTCATCTGGTTATTTGGTCAGTTCTTCTGGCTATTTCCGTCACTCCGCTATCGTTCGTGGCTCGCTCAGGATAGGAGCGAGTTCCTGCCACCCAGCCACGTTCGATCCCGGGTCGCACTCCGACAGAACATCAATCATTTCAATCACTTCCACGCTCGAATACCTTCACGCGGGAACACGACATTCTCAACCCGTTCGCAGGTCCTGACGGTTCTTCCTCAGCAAATGCCGTCGTCTCCGAGCCCGCGGCCCGAACGGTTATTGAAGTCACGCCGCCCGCGCTCGACGGCAAGATTTCACAAACTGGACGTCCCCGTTCACAATACCGGGGCTGATCCCCCACGCCCGCAAGACGTACCTCGTGCGCCCGTTGGGTCAGAATCGTGTCGCCGGAAAAGGACCTCAGGAGGGAGCCATGAAACGAAGCACGATCACCGACCGCGCGATCCTCTCGGCGTTTGTCTGCGTGGCGCTGTTCTCCGCCAGCCTGCAGGCACAAGATCGCCTGCCACCTATTCCCGCGGAGCGCATGACGGAGGCGCAGCAGAAAGCGACGGCGGACTTCAGAGCCGCGCGCAATGCGGCACCGACCGGGCCATTCAGTGTGCTGCTGCGTGTTCCCGAGCTGATGGACCTCGCGTTCAAGTGGCGTCAGCACGTGCAAGCGCGATGCGTGCTCGAGCAGCGACTGGCGGAACTCGTCATCCTCGTCACGGCGCGTCACTGGACGCAACAGTACGAGTGGAACGCGCACCAGCCACTGGCCATCAAAGCCGGCCTCAAGTCGGACGTCATCGCCGCGATCACGGACGGACGACGCCCCGATCGGATGGCCGAGGATGAAGCGATTCTGTACGACCTCATCACCGAGCTTCAGCGCAATCACGGCGTCAGCGACGCGACGTACGCGCGTGCGCTGGCAAAATTCGGCGAGGCGGGCATCGTCGAAGCGACCAGCCTCTCGGGCTACTACGCGATGCTCGCGATGGTGATGAACACGGCTCGTACCGCGCTGCCTGCGGGGAGCAAGCCACCGCTGGCGGCGTTTCCCTTCTAGCCCGAGCGGCGCAGACGCGTGTCAGGATGTCGTGGATCGAGGCTGCGCTACTCGCTCAAATGCAGCGCAAGCATGTCCTTTCGATCCCGCAGGTAGAGCGTGGCCCCGACCAAAGTCGGCGGGGTCCATGCGTTCGACGCGAGGATCGCCTTACGCGCATGAACGCGAAGACCCTGGTCGGTAATTGAGGCCAGCGCGAGGTCTCCGCTTTCGTCGACGATGATCAGCATTCCGTTGGCGTCAATCATCTGGGCACGAGCAAAGCTTCGATCGCGCCAGAGCTCGGTTCCCGTCTCGGCGTCCACGGCCATCATGAAGGCTGGGCCGAAGTCCCCGCTGCTGCCGACGACGACGTTGCCCATTCTGAGCGCAGTGCCGAAGTGGAGACGCATCCGATTGTTGGCCCATAGTTCTGTTGCCATCGTGCGGCCGTCGACGCGCGACACGCGGAGCATGCGGCTGCCGCCGCCATAAGAAGACGATACGAAGAGACGGTTGTCGGGCCCCCAGACCGGTGTGCTGATGTTCAGTCCGTGCTGGGCGGCATGTGGATGGCGCCATTGGATTCGGCCATTGTCAGGGTCGATCGCCACGATCTCCTGCTGGCCCCAGACAACCAGCTCTTTCCGGCCGTCGACATCAATAAGGATGGGAGAGCCGGGACCCAGGGCGATGGGATCGCTCTGCCACAGGACCGCTCCGGTGTCGCGTTTGAGGGACACCACGCCGCCCCCGCTTCCGCCGAGCGGCAGAAGGACGTTTCCTGCGTAGGCGAGCGGGCTCGACGCGAACGCGTTGTAGACTCACGCAGTTTGAACAGTGCAACCAGGTCGTGCGACCAGCGGCGCGCTCCGGTACGAAGGTCGAGCGCGTGAAATTGGCCGTTCACCCCGACGGCAAAAACCGTGTCGTCCGCGATGAGCGGTGTCGAGTAAGGTCCCGCCCCGGCCGCGTTGAGCCAGACGTCAAAGTAGCCGTTGTGCGCGAGGGGCGCATCATACGCATGCTCCCAGCGCGTGGCGCCAGTCGCAGCATCCAAGGCGATGATCACTTCGGCGTCGCCTCGACGATACATCGTCACGAGCGTGCTGCCCTGGACGAGAATCGAGGAGTAGCCTTCACCGACCCGACGCCGCCACAATTGGGTCGGGCCGCTGTCGCGCCACGCGCGCGCGACCGAGGCCGATTCAACGTGAAAATTCCGCCCGGGCCCACCCCATTGAGGCCACCCTGGAGCGCCCTGGGCGCCGATCTGATGGCGGAACACCGGGGGCGAGAGAACGATCAGCGCCGTCAGGAGAGCAACCGGTCGAGTCATGAGGACAGCCTGACTTCTTCGCGGCTTCGTTAGCCTTGCCTCGCGCGCACTGCGCAGGATATTTGGCACGGCGCAGGTCTACGGCCACCGCATGCGCGCGGGTGCGAACGGCTTCTCGTTTCCCGTCTTCTTCCGCAGGTGTCCGTACATCAGCTCCTCGACGAACTCAACGCACTTGAATTCCATCAACTGCGTGCGTTTGTCGTGCCGGCGGTAGAGCGGAAGCCGGATCGTCCACGGCCTCGTGAACACGTTCGGATCGTCGATCGTCGCCTGGTAGTCGAGGAGATCGGGGTTTTGGGGCGTGAATCGCTCCGTCACGCGGAGCGCGTCGCTGTGAAAATTGCCGGCGCGGTCGAACCACGTCTGATCGTTGAACGCGGTGCTGTCCACGACCAACGTGTCTCCCTCCCATCGGCCGGTCGACTGCCCCATCCAGGTGTCCACCGGCGGCGGATCCGTCTTTCCCATCTTGATGACGCGGCTTGCGCTCGCGTACTCGTAGGCCATGACGATGTCGCTGTTGTGCGATTGCAGGATCTGGAACGGGTAGGGCATGTAGGTCGCGCGCGGAATACCCGGGAGATAACATTTGACCTCCGGGTCTCGGGCCAGCCAGTTTTCGTAGTTCTCGCCCTTTTTTGCCGCAGCCCACGGCTGGTAGGGGATTTCATTGCCTTCCACTACGCCCAACCCGCCGGGCACGGCGGCGATTGCGCCGAGCTCGAGCACCGGGCCGCTCCGCGCGGGATGGTCCTGAAGGTTCCAGTTCGCCGTTCCCATCGTTTGCCAAATACCGCTCAGGTCGGGCTTGCCATCAGGCTTACGCGCCACCGACGCATCGGGCGCTCGACCAGCAACGGGCTCCCGCATCATCTGCAACATGCCAAAGATCACAGCGGCGAAGACGAGCGCAACCGACGCGCTTTTCAGCCAATTCTGCATGCTTCACCTCGTGTCGGTCACTTGGTCTTGGGTTTCGCGGCCGCCCTGTCCTGCGCGCGACCGCCATTCAAGGTGTTCGGGACGGCGTGGTTCCCCTCGTGGCATGCGTACTCGAAGAGCTTGTAGTCCGGCTCCAGCGCCAACGGTATCGACACTTTCCACGGGCTGGTAAAGACCTTCGGATCCTCGATGACTGCCTCGTATTCGATCCGGGTCTCGCTCACGCGCGTGAAGCGCTCGACCACGTGCAGATCCTCGCTTTGCGGAATCGCTCGCACACGCTGCGTGGCGGCATTGGTTGCCAGGTTGCCCCTGTCGTTGTAATTCGCGATGTCCACGACCAGCGTGTTGCCTTCCCAGCGTCCGCGCGAGTCGCCGTTCCAAAGCCGGACGCCTGGCCCCGGGTGCGAGCTGCCATCGACCGGAATCATTCGCGCTTCGTGGATCATCTCGTAAATGATCGAGACGTAGCCGGGGCCCTGCAGAATCTGGTATCCCGCGCCGTAGCCGGGTGGGAAAATTCCGCCTGGAACGCCGCGCGTAATGCAGCGTTCCCAGGCGGTGAAATTCACCCAGTCATCCTGGACGTGCGACAACCGATAGTTTCGCCGCTCTTCCGCCCACGGCATGATGGGCACTCGCCCGCTCGGCGGATCGACGACGAGCGAGCGTCCCTTGGACAATTTTCGTCCCTGCGTATCGTTGAGGAAGCCGTCGGGTCCCGTTCCGCGCGCCGACCCGTCGGGATCCCCAGCATACAACCCGGGCGTGTCGGTCTCAGCGAACACTTCGAACGGCGTGCTCGTGTAGTTCGTCCAGATTCCCTGGAGGTCCGGCTGACCGTCGGGTGTTCGCGGCGGAGTCCAGTTGGCGGCCGGCTTCTCCGCGACAGGCGCCTGCCCCTGCCCTGAGACGGAGACGAATGCCAACAGGGCGATCACCGCAATCGGTAGGAACGTGAGAGCTCGTCTGCGCATCTGCCCCCCCAGTTCGTTGATAGTCGGTCGCGTTGGCAACGCCCGAGCCACGAGCGTCCGGCCAGACTGACTGTTCACGAGTCTGCAACCTCCGGCACGCGCCGGACGGTCGGGTGATGGTATCGCAAGATCGACGCCGTTCGCGCCTGCTAAATCGCAAACCCGCCTGTTGAGGATGGGATAGGCGTTGATCCACGATCAACGCCCCAGGCATCATCGATTTGGCCGCGGAGCCGCTCCACGACCACTACCTCTGACCGACTTCCGCCGCGTTGTGGCGCCCACGAACTGGTGCGCGCCGGTGACAAGGTCCCGCAGCGCGTCGACATGAACCCGTGACAGCCGGACAAGAACGCACGGGTAGTTCAAGTAGTGTTCTTTCAGGTACCTCCCGCGTACCTTCAGTGCGGGCTGACCCCATGTGGTCGTCACCTCCACGTCGGGCAAGGTGCGGCCGATGGATTCGACAGTCTTGAAACTGCTGTGTGGCATGGCACAGCGCCTCATCAACGATTCGTGAGCAGGCCGACCAACTCGCGCACGTTGGAGAGCCGCGCGAGGCCATTGACCCGTTCAATGACCCGCTCGGTGCGAGTCGCGCCGAGCACGGGCGCGATCAGGCTCCGTGCCTTGGCGTTCACGGCGGCCGTATCGAGCGGGTTCTCTTTCGTGCCAGGTGCGTGGCGCGTAAATCGGCTCATCGTGCGGCCGTCTTTGAGTCGAACCTCCACTCTTGCGCTGCGAGGTGCGGCTGGGTCCATCAACGCACGATCCGCGATGAGCTCCACTCGCCGCTTCACGGCGAGCACCGCAGGATCCTTCATCCGGTCGTACGAATGACTGGCATCAAACGACAGCGTTCCGTCGATCAGGGCCACCGCGATCAAGTACTGCAGATTGACATCAGGCATCGAGCGGTCGTTGACGATGCCGGCGCCGTCTTCGGGCAACGTGGCGATGATCCGCTCGACTGAATCGACGGAGATGCTGTGCTCTCGTCGCAGCGACAGGAAGGCATCGAGCGCCGACTGGATGGGATACCCAACCGAGAACGTCTTGATGGCGGTTTCCGTCACGTAGAAGCGCGTACCAGAATCTCTCGCCATTTCCTCGGGGCGAGGCTGCGTGGAATGCGCTTCCAGCGCGTTGTGCTCCCCCTCGAGCACAGCCTCCACGCCAGTAAACCCCATCTGCGCCATGACGGCTGCGGTGACGCCATTACGCGCGCCCATCCCCGCAAAGTCGAAGGCCTTCTCGACGTGCTCGAGATCGCGTTCCCAGCTCCAGACGCCTGACACCTGCTGGACCGCGTACGACAACGCGAAGCGCATGCCCTTCTCGTCCAACCGGGCCATGGAAGCTGCGGCTGCCGCTGCACCAATCGTGGAACTCACGCCCTCGGCGCTGCGATGTGTCGCTCGCACGTGGTTCGGCCCGAGCGCGAGCAACCACCGGCAGCACAAGTCGTAGCCAAGCGCCACAGCGCGGAGCAGTTCCTCGCCTGAGCAGCCACCGCGTTCGCCCATGCTGAGAGCGGCGGGAACCACGGCGCAGCCAGGGTGCGCTTTCGTGACGGGCTCGAAATCATCGGTCTCGTCCGCGTGCGCGAACATGCCGTTGACGAGCGCCGCGTTGATGGCCGAGGTTCGGATATCGGTCGTCAGGATCGAGGCTTCTTGCACGCCACCCTGCGCGCGTGCAAAGCGAATCGCCGCCTCGCCCGGCTTGAGCCGCGCACCCGACACCATCGCGGCCACCGTGTCCAGGATGCGGTGTGTGGTCGCTGTCACGACTTCCGGCGGGAGCGTCTGCTGTCGCGCCGCGGCCATGTAGCGGGTCACGCGTCCCGTGAGATCGGGGGCTGCGGCAGAAGGCGCCTGCGCGGATGTACTGCCCGGCGCCGCTCCAATCGGAAGCGTGGCAGCCGCTGCGACGCTTCCCACATTTTTCAGCACACGGCGACGACTGAATGTGCGCGCCTGACTCGGCGTCATGTCCTTACCTCCGCTTGGCAGCCGCGGGCCTCTCGTTCGCGCGAGCGCCGGTGGGGAGAGTATCGCACGGCAGGTGGCGACGATTTCCGGGTGTGTCCGCGACTTTCGGGTCGCTGAGACTCCGCCGCGGCGTCACGCCTTGATCTGAGTCCGGTGCATGATCCGCCGGGATCCGGGATCGAAGGCATTGCGCCGATGCATCGTGCAGCGATTGTCCCAGACGACGAGATCGCCGATGCGCCAGCTGTGCGACCAGGTGAGCGGGGCAGCAGTGGCATGCGACCAGATCTCGTCGAGCAGCGCCTCGGAGTCAGCGATTGATAATCCTTCGATGTAGGCGTTGCGGCGACGCCCCAGGTACAGGAAGCGACGGCCGGTGTCCGGGTGCACACCGACGAGGGGATGAAACGCGCCAGGCGCCGTGCGGGGGTCGTCGCTCGGCGCAACGCCGGCACGAACGTACCCACCGCTGTTGTACGTGCCATCGTGCTTCAATCGCAGGCTCTGGAGACGATGTCGAAGGGCGGTTGGTAAGGATTCCCACGCCCCATACATCGTGCAGAATCCGGTTTCACCGCCGCGCGACGGCACCTCGAGGGCGTAGAGCACGCTGGCCTGCGGCGGATCCTCCAGATACGACATGTCCGTGTGCCAGACGGCCTCTCCGGAGCCAAGGCTTCCAATCGCGACACCGTTCTCGACCACGTTCGAAACGATATAGATCTCCGGAAAGCCGTCGACAAAACGGCGTCCGTTTTCCTGGATCGGCGCATGATCCAACTTCCCGAACCGACGGCTGAACGCGATCAGGTCGGCGTCCGAGAGGCGCTGATCGCGAAACAGGAGCACCTGATGCTCGAGCCAGGCCTGCCGGATCCCGCGAAATGTCTCGTCATCGATCTGTCCGAGATCGATGCCGGCCACCTCTGCCGCGAGGGCGGCACCGGATGGAATGACCTGAAACGCGTCCGTCATGCAACGGCTCCCGTCCGGACGACCCGCTGGCGCCGCCGCGTCTGCAACGGTGTGAGCGGGGTTGATGAAGATTGCAGCGACCGCCCCGACGAGCAGCAGTCCAGCCGAGACCAGGAACGGAAGATCATATCGTCCCGTCCGTTCGATGATCAATCCGAACACCACCGGCGAGATCATCCCGGCGATGCCGAATCCGGTATTCATCATCCCACCCGCCGTTCCGGCGTACGCGCCGGCAATGTCGATCGGCAAGGACCATAGCACGGCGTTGGTCAACTCCAGGAAGAAGAACGCGGCGGCGAGCGCATACACTGCGCCGATCGGGCTGTTCGTGCGCGCTGCCGGGACGATAAAGGCGAGTGCTCCGAGCAGGCCGACGACCAACACCATCACGCGGGCGAGCCTCAGATTGCCGGTGCGCTTGAACAGCGCGTCCGATGCGATCCCTCCCAGCAGGTCGCCCACGACGCCGGCGGCCAGCGGCAGCATCGTCATGATGGCCAGGGCGTTCAGGTTGAAGCCCCGCGCTTCAGTCAGGTACGTAGGCAGCCACGTCAGGAACACCCAGAGCGACCAGCCATAGCAGAAGTCCACCAAGGTGACGAGCCACATTCGGGACACCAGGTCCCGCCAGGGCGTGCTCTTCGCCTGCCGACTGATGGCCCTTGCCGCAGCCCCCAGCTCCTGTTGTTCGGCAGCGGTCACCCGGGAATGTTCCGCCGGAGTATTGCGGAACACCATGAGCCAGACCAGCGTCCACAGCGCGCTGACGCATCCAAGCACGACGAACGACGTTCGCCAGCCGGACGCCGTGACGATGGCGAGAACAATCGGCGGCGTCAGGGCGCCGCCGAGTCGCGACGAGCCATGGGTAATTCCCTGCGCGAAACCGCGTTCGCCAATCGGCATCCAGAAGGTCAGTGCGCGCGTTGCGGTGGGAAACGCTCCTCCTTCCCCGAGTCCGACGAGCAGGCGGAAACAGACGAGCGACAGGACGCTCCAGGACAGCCCGGTCAGAACGGTCGCGGCCGCCCAGATCAGGCTGAGCGCCGCCAGCACGAGACGCGGGCCGTATCGATCGGAGAGCCATCCCCCGACAATCTGCATCGCCGCGTACGGGTAAGCAAATGCGGAGAAGATCAAACCGAGCTCGGTCGGACTCAGTCCGAGCTCCTTCCGGATCATCGGCGCCGCAACCGAGATGTTCACGCGGTCGACATACGCCACGAAATACATGAGGCACAGGACGGCGAGAACGACGTGTCGCGTTTTGATCGCGGAGGCCATGCGGCGGACCGATTCTAGTGGACTGTCCGCGCCATTTCTACAGCAGCAAAGGCGGGTCCTGGCCGTGAACAGCCCCACCGGGTGCTCGGCGAAACGCGCTCGTCACGGGAGACGCCTCCGCGCCCGGCGGGGCGCCCCGTTCACGGCCACCCGCGTGACGCTGCTGTACTTCTCGCGCGGACATGCCGCTAGTATCGAATCGTGTTCCGTTTCGAGGGCGCAGATGCATTCGACGTCCGATTGCGATCGTCCCTCCGTCGTCTTCTTTCACCTGACTTCAAGCGTGATCTTGTTGATCTTGCCGGTGAATCGAGTCTCCGGCGCCGATGCCGATGCCCTCGGCGACCGGCGTCTGATTGTCCATCCCGACGTCAGCCGTCTCGTCGGCGGAGAAGATATTCGGCTGAGTCTTCTCCACGCGTCCTTCAGCGACGGGCTTTCCGTTCACGTAGAGCGTCGCCTTGCCACCCTTGCCGACGCCGCCGCCGTCGTACGCGAAGTCGAGCGTGACTGTCGCCGGACCAGGCGGGAGCGCTTGCGGCGCGGTGACGGTGTAGCGCGCCAGCCCGAGGAAGTTGTAGGTGTAGGCCGGCTTGCCATCCTTCATGAACAGCGACCAGCCGCCGAAGCGCCCGCCCTGCGACAGGATCGCGCCGTTGGCGCGGCCAGCCGGGATCTCGAGCTCCGCGGTGATCTTGCTGGAGCGGTTCTTGATGTTCATGAAGGTGTTTTCCAGCATGCCCTGCATGCCTTCGTAGAGCGTGAGCGACTTGCGGTCGCCGAGCACATCCGGCCGGCCCGCGAGGGCCGGGTTGGTGCGCTCGATGGTCCGGTCGTCGATGGGCAACACGTGGTACTTCTCGGCTTCCGTCATGAACAGGGCCTGCATCTCCTTCAGCTTCGCGGCCTGCTCGCCGGCCAGGTTCTTCGTGAGGCTGAAATCGTTCCTCACGTCGTAGAGGTCCCAGACATCGGAAGTCAGCGGCTGCAGATCGCTCGTCTGCCACGGCGCGCGGTGGATGGTTCGGGCAAGCCAGCCATCGCTGTAGATCCCGCGATTGCCGAACATCTCGAAATACTGCGTCTTGTGCCGCTCCGGCGCCTTGGCATCGTTGAAGGCGTAGACGAGGCTCGTGCCCTCGATCGGCGTCTGTGGCGTGCCGTTGACGGACTTGGGTTCCGGCAAACCGGCGGCCTCGAGGATCGTCGGGGCGATGTCGATGACGTGCGAGAACTGACTGCGCAGGCCGCCGTTCTCCTTGATGCCCTGCGGCCAGTGGATGACCATGCCGTTGCGGGTGCCGCCGAAGTCGGACGCCACCTGCTTGGTCCACGCAAATGGCGTATCGAACGCCACCGCCCAGCCGGCGGACATGTGCGGGAAGGTTTCCGGTCCGCCCCACTTGTCGATCAACGGGATGAGATCCTCGACCTTCTCGGTCACGCCGTTGAAATACGTCATCTCGTTGTACATGCCGACGAAGCCGCCCTCGGCGCTCGTGCCGTTGTCGCCGGCGATGTAGATGAACAGCGTGTTGTCCATCTCGCCGATGTCCTCGATCGCCTTCACGAACCGGCCGATTTCCGCGTCGGTCTGCTCCAGGAATCCCGAGAACACTTCGGCCTGACGAGCGAAGAGACGCCGCTCCTGCGCCGGAAGCGAGTCCCACGCCTTGATGTCCTTCGGCCTGTCGGCCAACTGCGTGTTTGCCGGGATGACCCCCAGTTTCTTCTGACGCTCGAGCGTTTCGCTCGCGGACCTGATCCCAACCCTTGTCGAACTGGCCCTTGTACTTGTCTGCCCACTCCTTCGGCACGTGGTGCGGCGCATGAGTCGCGCCGGTCGCGTAGTAGACGAAGAACGGCTTGTCCGGCGTCATCGACTGCTGCGCCTTCACCCAGTTGATGGCCTGGTTGGTCATGTCCACGGTGAAGTGGTAGTTGGGCATCTTCGGAGGATCGACTTTGATCGATCCGTCGTAGATGAGCGGATACCACTGGTCGGTTTCACCGCCGATGAACCCGTAGAACTTGTCGAAACCCTGATGGGTGGGCCAGCGATCGAACGGGCCCGACACGCTGGTCTCCCAGGCGGCGGTTTCGTGCCACTTGCCGAACGCGCCGGTACTGTAGCCGTTGAGCCGCAGCATTTCCGCCAGCGGCGCCACGCTGTTCGGATTCTGCCCCGTGTTGCCGGGGAAGGCGGTCGCGGTCTCCATGATCGAGCCGGTATTCACGGTGTGGTGGTTCCGGCCGGTCTTGAGCGCGTTGCGCGTCGGCGAGCAGAGCGCGGTCGTGTGGAAGTTGTTGAAGCGCAGGCCGCCCCGCGCAAGCTGGTCCATCGTTGGCGTGCGAATGGGGCCGCCGAACGTGCCGGGCCCGCCGAAGCCCACGTCGTCGATCAGCACGATCACGACGTTGGGTGCGCGGCTCGGGCGCCTTGACCTCGAACCGCGCCGGCGGCTTGGCGTTCCGCGCATCGAGTTCCGTGTATCGCTGAGGGCTTGGTTCCGGGATTGGCAGCACTGTTCGATCGAGCTCCGTCGCACCCGCAGCAGGCCCGGCCGTCTGGTGCGGCGCCGGAGCGCTGCAGCCGGCAAGCGGTGAGCGCGACGCCGGCGGCGGCGAGAACACATTGTGTCCCTGTCCTCATGATCACACTCCCAATGGTGTCAAGTTATAGCAGCGTGCTCGCATGACCGATGGAAGGTCGTGATTTCACGATCTCGATGTCAGGCAGCTTCCATGTCAACGCGCTTTCACGCAGCGGAATCCGAGATGGTTCGTGCCGGTTGCCGACATCTCCCTTGCCGCGCGTCCCAACCATGTAGCGCGAGCAGTACTGATCGGTGCAGAGAAAGGATCCGCCGCGGTGGACGCGTTTTTTCACGCCGGGTTCGCTGGGATCGAACGAGGTGGCCGGACCTCCTGGGTTACGAGCAACGATCCCCGTCGCAGCCAGTTCGGCGTAATAGTCCGGGCGATACCAGTCGCTCACCCATTCCCAGACGTTCCCCGCCACGTCAAACAGTCCGTAGCCGTTCGCCGGAAACTGCGCCACCGGTGCGATGCCTGTGAACGTGTCCTCACCCGTGTCGTGATCAGGAAAGTGCCCTTGATGGCTGTTGGCCATCCACTGACCGCCCTTCCTGAATTCATCGCCCCAGGGAAAGAGCTGTCCTGTCAGGCCTCCGCGCGCCGCGAACTCCCACTCCGCTTCCGTAGGCAGTCGTTTTCCCGCCCATTGCACGTAGGCGAGCGCGTCTGCGTACGCGACATGCACGACCGGGAAACGCTCCTTCCCCTCGATCGAGCTTTCCGGACCGATCGGATGGCGCCAGCTCGCTCCCGTGATCTCCGACCACCATTGATAGGCATCCGTGAGCGGAACGGCATGGCCGGGAGGGGAAAAGACCACCGAACCAGGCACCAGGCTCTCGGGCGTTGCTCCGGGAAAATCTTCGGCGCGCGGTGTCTGCTCGGCAACGGTGACGTAACCCGTTGCCTTCACGAAGAGGGCGAATTGTTCGTTCGTCACTTCAGTCGCATCCATCCAGAAGCCGTCCACTGAGACGCGGTGCACCGGACGGGAATCTGTCGTGGCCTGCATCCCGACAGCGTCGTGCATATCCAGCGGGTCCCGCGCCCCCATCGAGAATTCCCCACCGGGAATCCACACCATGCCGTCGGGCGCGGGCCCGGGCGGCGAATTCCTGTTCTCGACGGTCGGAAGAAATCGATCTGGCGCGAGCGCCTCTGGGGCCCGGGGCGTCGAGCGCATCGTCGTGAAGGCAAGGACCACCGAGCCGGCGATCGCCGCGACGGCGACCCACGTCCACGCTCTCCTGCGGCGACGCGGAGGTGATACGACCTTGACTGGCTTCGAACGTCGCTTGCTCATTGGTGTTTGCGCATCACCGTGGAAACAGGAACGTTACCGCGACAGGTGCAGCGCGCCAGCGATGTGTGTCATAGGCGGCCCGAGCCCCGACACGCTCACCACAGCCGCGCTTCGATGGGGGAATGGGCTAGTGAACCTTCGGCGCAATCCGGACGCCGAAGTGGATTCTACCAGCCACTCTCCTCGCCACCAGAATTGATGAGATTCGACCAGAAACAGAATTGATGAGATGACCCGAAAAAGGATAAGAAAAAGAAATGTGCAGCACGATGAATCGGCGGTGTGTCGCGTAAGATTGGGGGGGACCAAGAACCGCTCGGCTCAAGGAGGGACAGATGCATAAGTTGCTCGCTATCGGCGCCGCCGCGCTGCTGCTCGCCGCTTCCGCGCCCGCTTTCGCGAAGACCGAGAGCGTGACGGGAAAGATCGTCGACATGTCCTGCTACATGAAGGACAAGGCCAATAACGCTGGCGTGGACCACAAGATGCCCGCGGATACGAAGGACTGTGCGATCGCGTGTGCGAAGAAGGGGCGGCCATTGGCAGTTCTCACATCGGACGGCAAGGTCTATCAGATCGCGGGCGGCCTCGCTGAGAACAACAACGAGAAACTCGTTCCGCACCTCGCCCATACCGTGACGATTACTGGGGACACGATGGAGGCGGACGGGAAGTTGATGATTCATGCGTCCGAGCTGAAGATGGTCTCGAAGTAACCGGCTTGTTTGCCGGAACTGCGAGTGGCGACAGAGGGTCGGGCTGTCGCAGACGAAGATCACGACTCAGGGGCGTGGTGAAGGACTTCTCCATGTGGAATCGGGTCTGGATGTCGGCCGCGGTGTTGTGTGTTGTCGCCGGTCCCACTTTGGCAGGGCAAGCCGACAGGGCCACGTCCGGCTCGTGGTCCGGTGTGATCATCAACAACAATTGCACCGTCGATGAAGCGTTTGCCGAGGCTGCGAAGTGCATTGAGAAGGACGTGCCCGGGGCGACGCTGGTCTTGTACGACGATACGGTCAGGCAGATCTACACCCTCGACCGGCAGGAATTGGCGAGTGGTCACCTGGGCGACAGTGTAACGGTCAGCGGAACGCTCGCGGCGAACGCAATTCACGTGACGGCCCTGAAGCGGCACACGTCCATCGGCCTGGCCGTTGGGCAGAAAGCCCCCGCGTTTTCGGCTCACGACCAGTTCGGTCGGGAACAGAACCTCGCGGCGCTGGGAGGATCGCAGGGGACCGTCCTTCTCTTCTTTCGCTCCGCGGACTGGTGACCCTACTGCAAGGGGCAGCTGGTCGAGCTGCAACACGCGAAGGCGCGATTCGAACAGCAGGGGCTGGCCGTTGCGGCGATTAGCTACGACACGCCCGAAATCCTGAAGTCCTTTGCGGACAGACGGACGATCACATTTCCTCTGCTCGCCGACCCTGATTCAACGACGATTCGGGCGTACGACGTCCTGAATACCGAGGCGATTGGGCAATACAAGGGAATGGCGCGGCCGGGGTATTTCTTTGTCGATCCCAACGGCATCATTCGGGAGAAGTTCTTCGAGGCCAAGTACCGGGAGCGATGGTCCGGCAACGGCGTCATCGGCAAGCTGTTCCCGGCATTGGCCGATGAAGTAACAGACCGTGTTGACGCCCCGCACCTGAGCGTCTTCGTCGCGCAATCCGACCGGACCAGCCTCCCGGGCGGACGTGTCACGCTGACCGCCGACGTGCAGCTGCCACCCGATGTGCATGTCTACGCGCCAGCGGTTCAGGGCTATAAACCTGTCGCACTCGTCATGGAACCCGCGCCGGGGATGTCTTTCACTCCAGTGCGATATCCACAGGCGAAGGTTTTGTTCCTGCCGGCTATCAAGGAACAGGTGCCTGTCTTCGAAGGCAAGTTCCGGCTGACGCAGGAACTGAACGTGAGTTCTGCTGCCTCCTTCAGCAGCGCGCTGGGCACAGACGGGAAGGTGGTCACCATCAACGGCAGGCTCGACTACCAGGCGTGCGACAGCAAGATCTGCTATCTGCCGACATCGGTTCCGGTGCGTTGGCAGCTTCACGTGCTGCCTCTCGATCGCCAGCGAGCACCCGAAGCCATCCAGCACAAGTAACGCTCGACCTTGAATGCTCGCCGACGGGCTTGGCGCTTGTTGCGTGATGCGCACTCGATTAGACTCGCTTGATTTCGCGAACAGGAGGCTCTGCCTCGAGTGCCAAGCAACAGTACGCGGACGCTTACGAGCGGGATCGCGCAAAGACGCTCAAGGTCCTCAAAGCGTTTCCCCGCGACCTTCTTCACCCGCCCGAAGCAGACGGGCCCGGTGCCGGTCAGCGGTCTCCTGTGGATGACGCTGAATGGCGGGCGGCAAGGTGCCGTCGATCTACGGTCCAACGGCTGACGAGCCCTGGAACTGACGCGCTAGAAGGAGGCTGGTGGTGAACGCATCGGATTCGACGCGTGGCGTGCGGCTCCTCGTTCTGACCACCGTGGTCGGCGCGATGGGGACGCTCCCGTCGATGCTCGGGGGTGGCGTGCGCGCGCAGGTCCCTGCCCTCAAGTTCGACGTGCGGGCCGCCAAGGGCCTTGGAGTCTCACCAGTGTACGAGGGCTGGTACGCGATGGACGGGAGAAAGTACGCCTTGTTCGGGTACTCCAACCGCAACCTCGAGGAGATCGTCGACATTCCCATCGGTCCCAACAACAGCGTGGCGCCCGGGCCAGCGGATCAGGGGCAGCCGACGCGCTTCTTTCCGGGTGTGCACTACGGGGTCTTCGCGGCTGCCCTGCCGAGCGACCAGCCGTCGACCGAGGCGACCTGGACCCTCACGGCCAACGGGCAGACGCTGTCGATTCCGGTGAATCTGAACCCTCTCTACGTCGTCTCGCCGCAGCGAGAGACTGGCACCGCCTATCCCGGCAACACCCCGCCGGTCCTGAAGTTCGATCCGGCGGGGGCCTCGGCGCAGGGACCGCGCGGCATCGTCGTCAGCCGCACGGCCACCGTGGCGCGGCCCCTCACGCTCGATGTCTCGGTCACCGACGACGGTCTGCCGTCCGGCGAGCGCGGCGTAACCGGGAAACACCGGCCGCTGGCGCTGCGCTGGCAGGTGTACCGCGGCGCCGGCGCCGCTCGTTTCAGCGACCCGAGGCCCGCCGTCGAGCAGGGCAAGGCGCGCACGACGGTGACCTTCAGCGAGCCTGGGAGCTACATGCTGCACCTGCAGGCAGTCGATTCGATGAGCATCAACAGGTGCTGCTGGACGAACGGCTACGTCACGGTCACGGTAGAGGGGGGCGCCCAGCGCCAGTGAACGACCATCGTTGTGACGCTCGCGAGGTCGCTGGTATCTAGTATCATGTGTAGCATTTGCGGACTATGTCGGTACAGCCGCGGGGCAGCATACAGCGGGAGGTCCAGGGAGCAGGAACATGAACACTGACAGCTTGTTGCGTGTCATTACCGCGGTCGTTCTCGTGATGGGTACGATGGCCCTGCCGCAGCCTGCGTCGGCTCAGACATCGGCCGCGAGCGACCGGCCGCTGACGTTCACCAGGGACGTGGCCCCCATTTTCCAGGCGGCCTGCGAAGTCTGCCATCGTCCCGACAACATCGGGCCGATGTCGCTCATGACCTACGAGGAGGTCCGCCCGTGGGTCCGATCGATCAAGGCGCGGGTTGCCAGCCGCGCGATGCCGCCGTGGCATCTGGACAAGGGCGTCGGAATCCAGAAGTTCATCAACGATCGATCGTTGAGCGACGCGCAGATCGACACCATCGTCCGGTGGATCGACGCCGGAGCTCCGCGGGGCGACATGAAGGACATGCCGCCGCCGAAGCAGTGGCCGAGCGGCGATCGGTTCTTCCTGGAGGATACGCTGGGACCCCCCGACCTCGTGGTGCGAGCCACGGCGTTCACAATGCCGGCGCAGGGGGCCGACATGTACTTCGAAACGGAGGTGGACCTCCCACTCCCACTCACCGAGCCGCGATGGGTCCGTGCAACCGAGACGAAGCCCTCGCTGAAGGGCCGGCGAATCGCGCACCACTGCAACACGTGGCTGATCCGACCCCAGACGCCGGAGGCGATCGCGGCCGAGCGGGCGGCGCGGGCCGGACAGGCGGCCGTCGACACAGTGATGGCCGAGCGCGTCGAGAAGGAAGGCTTCAGCGAATGGGCCCAGGGCAAGGGCGGAGAGATCTATCCGAACAACGTCGGCAAGCTCGTGATGCCGGGGACGAAGGCCTACTTCCGGGTGCACTACCATGCGGTGGGCGAGGAAGTCGCCGACACGATGGAAATGGGCTGGTGGTTCTATCCGAAAGAGAAGACGCCGAAGTACAGCGCGGACTACCTGACCCTCGCGGGGGGGGGAGGCACAATTCAGATTCCACCCAACACCGTGACGGAGCACCAGGGCATGACGGTCCTCAAGGCTCCGACCATCCTGCACAATTTCCAGCCGCACATGCACTATCGGGGCAGGGGGCAGACGCTCGAGGCGATCTATCCCGATGGCCGGCGGGAGATCATCAACCAGGTCAGTCACTTCGACAACAACTGGCATATCAACTACATCTACGACCCCGACTATGCACCGGTCTTCCCCAAGGGAACCGTTCTCATCGTGACGTCGATTCACGACAATACGGCCAACAACAAGAACAATCCAGATCCGCGTCAGTGGGTGACCTGGGGCGAACGGACCGTGGACGAGATGGCGCATTTGAACCAGCAGCTCATCTTCATCACGGAAGAGGACTACCAGCGGATTGTCGGAGAACGCAAGAAGAGAACCTCGACACAGAATTGACCGAGGCTTCACATCTCAGTGAGGGACTTATGAAATTCACTCTCCGCAAGGGAGCTTTCCTCGTTGCCCTTACGACGACGCTTGCCGTTGTCGCCTTCGCGTCTCGCGGCACACAGGCACAAGAAGCGCCGAAGCCTCCCCTCAATCGAGTGACGGAAGCACAGCTGGACAAGTGGATGCAGGAGTTGTCGAACTGGGGACGCTGGGGCAAAGATGATCTGCTTGGAGCGGCCAATACGATCACGCCCGAGAAGCGACGCCAGGCGGCCGCACTGGTCCGGACCGGCGAAACGGTTTCTCTGTCCCACGACCTGATTCTCGGCGGAGTGAAGACTGAATACGTGGTCCCCTTCGTCCTCCAGATGAGGATCATTCCGGAGCGACAGGTCGTGCGGGATCTTCAGGCTATCGACCCGCATGGCAATGGCGGGGGGTCGCATATCGACGCGCTGTGTCATATGGCGTACAAGGGGCGGTTCTATAACAACTTTCCTACGACGAGTCGGTGACGGCCGAGAAGGGATGCAAGCTGGGCATCAACAACCTGAAGGATGGAATCGTCACCCGCGGCGTGTTGATAGACATCCCACGGCTGCGCAATCTCCCCACCCTTGAAGCCGGGACGCACGTGTACCGTGAAGACATCGAAGCGTGGGAGAAGCAGGCTGGCGTGAAAGTGGGCCCAGGCGATGCGCTCCTGCTCCGCGTGGGACGACCGGCCGCGGGTACGCGGGGCGGCCGTGGATTAGATGCCTCGTTCTTGCCGTTCCTCAAGGATCGAGACGTGGCAATCATGGGCGGTGATGCCGCGGACGTGGGCATCATTCCAGGCTGCACGAACACGGGGCCGGTTCCAACGATGTGCTGGAACGCCATTCACAAGTTTGTGTTGGTCGCCCGCGGCATGCATCTCTTCGACGGTCTCGACATGGAGGCGGTGGCAGAGACCGCAGCCAGGCTGAAGCGCTGGGAGTTCTTGTTCGTGGCCGCGCCGATTCGTGTGCCTGGAGGATCAGGTGCGCCGATCAATCCCATTGCGGTTTTCTAGCCGGAGGAAGGCGCCTTCAAGGATGTCTCAGGCCACGACCTTTGATGCACGCAACTTCTCAATCTGTTCGGATGTGAAACCAAGAATATCCCGCAAGATCTCATCGGTATGCTGTCCAAGAACCGGAGGCGCGGCCGGAACCGGCTGAGGGTTACCCGGGAACTTGATGGCACGATTTACGATTGGAATCTTCCCCAGGACCTGATGATCCGTCTCGACCACCATTTCCCGCGCAACTGCCTGCGGCTGCGAAAGCGCGTCCTTGATACCCAATATGGGCGCATGCGGAACCTGGTGTTGCGTGAAGAGCTCCACGAGGTCCGCTAGGGACTTCTGGCTGGTGAGTTCGGAGATCCTCTCGTTCACCAGCCGGCGATTGTCGCGCCGCTTCTCTATGGTTTCGAACCGGGGATCCTTGATCCAATCCAGCATTCCTAAAGCCCGGCAAATGCGCTCCCAGAAGCTGTTCATCAGACAGGCGATAACGATTGGCCCGTCCAGCGCGGGAAACACGTTGTATGGAACCAGATTGGGATGTTCCGATCCCTGGGGCTTCGGATCGTCCCCCGTGAAGAACGCCAGTTGCGCCAGATAGCCGAGCATGCCGATCAGCCCGTCAAGCAGGCTGACATCAATCAAACGTCCGCGACCGGTGACGCTGCGCTCATACAGCGCCGCCAATATGCCCATGGGGCCATTCGATCCCGCCCACCAGGTCACCCAAGGGAATCCCCAGTTTCGAAGGGGGGCGGCCGGGTTCGCCATTGACGCTCAGGGCGCCGGACATGGCCTGCAAGACGATGTCGAAGGACGGACGGTCGCGCAGCGGACCGGTCATTCCATACCCCGAGATCGCGCAATAGATCAGTCGCGGATTGAGGGCAGAAAGGGCTTCATATCCCAGGCCAAGGCGATCCATGACGCCGGGGAGATAGTTTTCGATCAGGATGTCGCATTTGGGCGACAAGGGCTTTGACCACCGCCACGCCGGCATCGTTCTTCAGATCCACGACGATGCTCTTCTTCCCGCGGTTCACGCTCAGGAAATAGTGGCTCTCGTTCTCACGAAGTGGCGGGAAAAGACGGGTTTCGTCACCGGTTCCGGGGGGCTCGACTTTCAACACCTCCGCGCCGAGATCGGCCAGAGCGAGCGAAGCCGATGGCCCCGCCAGCACGCGAGTGAAGTCGAGAACACGAATTCCCTGCAGGGGGCCGGTCCAACTCGGAGCAACTCTGTCATGCATATGCGTCCTTGCCGCTCCGCCAGTTGCCATCCCGGCCGCGGTTCCCTTACGGGCTCGACCGAGATGCCAGCTCGCGAACTACGGGTCAGCGGGCAGAAGAACGGGTAGGCAGTTCCACAATGCCTACGCCCGTTGCGGACAGTTCGCCGCGATGCGTTTGGGCATTCTGGCTAATTTCCACAAGATGCTTGCCGCCCTCGACAAATTTGCGGCTGACGATACCGTCGATAAATATGACGTCGCCGTCAGGATTGTGCCGTCGGATCTGGCACGTGCTCTTCCGCAGAAAGCCGTCATCGCCCATCCAATTGGTGATGTGATGCGTCAACCAGGAACAACGCTCGGGGCCGTAGTCGTAAGCGCCCGGCACGCCGACTTCGAGCGCGAATGATTCGTCCCAGTGAACGCGCTCGGGGCAATCAGGTACGTTGAAACGATTCTTGATGCCTAAGCCCGGGTGCTTCGACTGCATCTTCCAGGCGAGCTTGTTCGCGCGGATGTAAAGACCGCCCCAGCCCTGCGCGTAGCAAATGAAGCCGGTGACCGTCATCGGGCCCTTGATCATGCGCGGGAGCGCCTCGCCCTCCTTCACGTCTTCCCAATACCGTGGGGTTGCGCCGCGAATTTCCTCTGCCTCGTACAGTTTGTAGAATTCGGCGAGCTGTTCATCCGTGAACGGCTCGACACGGCCGCGAGCTTCTGTGTATTTCGTGCCGCGCTCACGAGCCTCGTCCCGATCGGTCCGAAAAACCCAGGAGTCGCATTCCGCAACGTTGTCGCCTTTCTGGTTGAAGAAATCGACGTGGTAGATTTGCTGGAAGCTGCGGCCGGCAAAACGGGTCTGGTGCTCGATCAAGTCCTTCAGATACGCCTCGGTGGTGATCACGTCGTTACGCAGCACGGGCTTGTGCCACGTCCAGTCCGCACCCGCCCACATGGCGTGAACGCCGGAAAGGCCGCCGCAATAGCCCGAGACAATGCGGCTGGTCGTGAAGAGGAAGCTCGGCAGCGCGACGATGGTCCCGTACTTGGTCGTTTCGGCATAGGCCGGGTCGGTCCAGAGCGGGTTGTCGTCGCCGATGCCATGGGCGTAGTGACGGATGGCGTCACGCGTCGCCTCGTAGTTCCACGGCTCCACCGTATCGGTGATCTTGACGCCAACCCGCTCGCGGAGGTCGTGTAGGCCCTCCTCGGTGATTTTCGGAAAACGGCTGGTGGTGGTAGTGGGCATTCGTCTTCTCCTGATATTTCAGTCGCCGACCGCGGCCGCAGCCGCGGCTTCGCGATCGCGCAGGACCTTGCGGTTGACCTTTCCCGCCGGGGTCTTGGGAAGTTCACTCACAAACGCGATGTGACGCGGAAATTCGTGCTGACTCAGCCGCTCGCGCGTGAATGTCTTCAGCTCTTCGACATAGTCGTCGCTGGGCGAACGGTCGGTGACGATGAACGCTTTCACGACCTGCCCGCGCGTGGCATCCGGCACGCCGATGACCGCCGCTTCCCTAACATCCGGATGCTTGAGCAACGTGTTTTCGATCTCAACCGCGCTCATCGTCCAGCCGGCGGAGATGATCACGTCGTCCGCCCGACCTGCGTGATAGAAATAGCCATCCTCGTCGATCTTCGCGAGGTCCTTGGTTGTTTCCCACCTGTTGCGTCGCCACAGCATGAGTTCACCGACGACGCCCGGTTCTGCCGGGGTTCCGTCCGGCTTTTGCACTTGGAGCTTCAAGCCGGGCACTGGCTTTCCCAGCGAGCCTGGCTTGACGACGTAGTCGCTTGCGCCCGGGTAGTTGACCAGCACCACGCCTATCTCGGTGGTGCCATACATGCTGCACGCCGGCACATGGAAGGTCTGGTCGATAAACTCCAGCGTCGCCGGATCGATGGGCTCACCGGTATAGGACAGCTTCTTGATTGAGAAGGCGAAGTCGCTTGGCTTCACCAGAATTCTTCATCATCCTGTAATGGGTGGCCGCCGCCGACAGGTTGGTGATCTTGTAATCTTGGAGCGCCTTCATCAGCCGCACTGCATCGAAGCGGCCGGCGAAAGTGCCGGTCGTGACGCCCAGCGCCAGCGGCGCCAGCGTGCCATGCCACAGGCCGTGCCCCCAGGCGGGCGAGGAAGGACAAAAAAATTCGTCGCCCGGCCGGATGCCGGTTCCGTACAGCGCAGCAAACATCAGCGTCACCAGGGCGCGATGCGTGTGCTTGACCGCTGCCGGCAATTCACGGGTGGTACCGGATGTGTACTGGAACACAGCCAGATCGTCGGCGCGGGTGGCCGTTTGAAATGTCTTCGGAAAGCGTCGCGATCTCGTCAAGCAGACCGGCATCGGCCACGACGACACGGATCCCTTCGACCTGATTGGCGATTTCCGCCTTTTCCGCATTGGTGATCAGCAGCGTCGGCTTGCAGTCGTCGACCCGCAGCCGCAGTCCGTCGAGCCCGAAGAGCGTGAACAGCGGGACGCTGATCGCCCCCGTCATCATCGCGCCGAACAGGCTGATATAGAAAGGCAGCGACGGGTCCAGCATGAAGGCGATGCGGTCCCCCGGTTTGATACCGTTCTCCGCCAGCCAATGTGCGAAGCGCGAGGAACCGGCAGCGATGACGTCGAAACTCAGGACCTCGTCAGTTCCGTCAGCATGCGCAATGCGCACCGCGGTGCGGCCCGACCCATCCGCGTGGCGGCTGATGCACTCGTCGGCGATATTGAGGTGTTCGCTATTGCCGTCGAAGAGCTCCCACAGCGCCCGTGAATCGGCGAGCTTTTGGGCATCTGCATAGCTGCTGTACTCCGTGAGCTTCGCCATGGTTCTACCAGTGTGTCTTCTCAATGCCGCCGCGAATCCGCATCGTCGTACACAATATTCACGTCGGGGCCTAGCCGAGTGGATCGGCGGGGCGGGACAGCCTTACGCCCGCGAAGGTCAGCAACCCGGCAGCGGTGAGCAGCAATCCGGTGTAGGCGGCAGCGCCAGCCGCGCTCAGCAACTGGGCGGCGATCGGGGTCAGGGCGCCGCCAACGATGCCGCCGGTGTTGAAGGCAAGCGAAATCCCGCTGTAGCGGACGCGCACCGGAAACAGCCGCGACATCCAGGCGCCGAGCGGACCGTTGGTGAAGCCCATCACGAACATCGTGGCGCAAAGCGTGGCGGCGGCCAGGGCCAGCGAGCCTGCGCCTAGGCCAGGCCCGAAGGCGAAACCTATTGCCACCGTCGCCAGCGCCGCGCCCGAAAGTGTGCTCGCGGGGGTGGTGCGGTCAGCGTGGATCGCGGCGAGGACAATCCCAAGCGCAAAGAAGAGATTCGCGACGAGTTGGACGGCGAGGAATGTCTTGCGCGGGTACCCGAGCGGGCCGGTGGCCTGCGCCAGCGCGAATGCGGTCGCGAGGTAGAAGATCGCAAAGGTTGCGACGGCGCCCGCGCCGCCGGCGAGCACCGCGCCGAGATGATTGGCGAGAAGCCGAGTGAGGGGCACCTTCAGCGGCGGTTCCCGCTCGAGCGCGGCGCGGAACGCGGGCGTTTCGCTGATCCGCAGCCGCACCCACAGCCCAATCGCCACCAGCACCGCGCTCGCGAGGAACGGCAAGCGCCAGCCCCAGGCAGCGAAGTCAGCTTCGCTGAGGCCGAGTCCGAGCAGCAGGAACAGGCCGTTCGCGGCGAAGAAGCCGAGCGGAGCGCCAAGCTGGGTAGCGGCGCCGAATCGCGCCTCCCAGCCCCTTGGCGCGTTCTCGACAGCGAGTAACGCGGCCCCACCCCATTCGCCGCCAAGTGCGAAACCCTGTCCGAAGCGCATCAGGCACAGCAGGCCAGGGGCGATCCAGCCCGCCATCGCGTACGTCGGCAGGAAAGCGATCGCCAGCGTGGAACCGCCCATCAGCAGCAGCGAGGCGACAAGGGTCGACTTGCGGCCGATCCTGTCGCCGAAATGGCCGAAGGCGATTGCGCCGATCGGCCGGGCAAAGAACGCGATGCCCAAGCTCATGAAGGCGAGCAGCGTCTGCGCGGCCGCGGACTGCGCCGGGAAGAACAGTGGGCCGAACACCAGTGCCGCCGCCGTCGCATAAATGAAGAAGTCGTAGAACTCCACAGCCGTGCCCGCCAGCGATGCGGCAAGTATGCGGGCGTTGTCGCGTAGCGGCTGCATGTTCGCTCGCCTCTCCAAAGGCGACGTGTCTGTCAAGGGGAAATGGGCACCGGCCGCCCAACGCCTCTCAAGGGTGATCGAAAGGCAGAAACCGACCAGTTCGTTCTCGTTTGCGAGGTAGGCGGGACACAGCAGTTGATGCTGTGAACAGCGGCCGGGAAATCCAGGCGCTCATTCTTGGCGCCTCGCGTCGGGTGAGCTGAGAAGCGTCGGTGCTCGCGCGCGGACTTGCGGAACCGGCGACGCTTTACTTCCGCCGTTGCTTTGTCGCTGCCTCTGCCTCGGCGCGCTCCTCGGCTCGTGCCGCGCTCAGCATATTGGCCATGGAGTAATTGCCTTCATGGCAGGCGTACTCCCAGATCTCATATGAATTCGGACCTCGATCCGCCTGCAGGGGAACAAGCGCGGTAAACGGCTTGGTCCAGATTGTCGGATCCTCCACGGTGAATCGGTAATCGATCGTGTCGGGTCCCGTGCGAATGAATCGCTCCACCAGCCGCATATTCTCGCTGGATCCGTTGAACAGGTTCTTGGTGTTGAAGTTCGTCGTTTCGACAACGAGCGTGTCACCGTCCCAGCGACCTCTCGGGTCCCCCCACCACTGACGAATCTTCTTGTCGACATGCGGGCGCCCGTCGAGAGGAATGCGACGGACCTCATGGATCATCTCGTAAAGCAGGACCACCGAGCCGGGAACCTGGACAATCTGTAGTCCGTTGGCGTAGCCGTTCGGAATCGTGACTCCAGGCATACCGCGAGTAATGCAGCGATCCCAGGGGTCCTGAAAATCCTCGGGACCATTCGGCCGCTGCTTTGGGTCAGGCTGCGCAGCAAGCCTTCTCTGGCCTTCAGGTGTCAGGGGCGGCAGCCGGCCGTCCGGTGGGTCAATGAGCAGGGATGCTTGCGCAGAAGGCCTGGCCCGTTCAGTATCGCGCCATTCCGTTCCATAGTTGCCGGTATCTCCAGGACCACCGAATGCAATCGCGATGCGCCGTTCTGCGCGTCGTTTGTCGGCTTCCGCTTGCGTCAGCCACGCCTTCGTTCCAAGTTTCGGATCGCGTTCGAAGGGAACGTTCTGCCCCAAGGCATCGGTTGTGTACATGCCCTGCAGATCTGGATCACCCCACGGTGTTCGTGGTGTCTTCCAATTCTCCTTCACGACGGGGCGGGTATCCGTTACATTGGTCTGGCCACCGAGGGAAACTGTCAGCGCTGCCACGCCAGCCATCGTGCCGATCAGCGCTCGGCGTGAGTTGAGTCTGAATTGGGCCATGTAACCCCCTCTCTTCACTTGGTCGGTTGTCGGCGAAGATGTCCGTAAATCAGGTCCTCCGCGAACTCCACACATTTGAACTCCAGCAGCTGCGAATCTGATTCAGCTCGTCGATAGAGAGGCATGCTGATCTTCCAAGGCCGGGTAAACACCGTCGGATCTTCAATCTGGGCTTCATATCTGAGGCGGTCAGGTCCTGTGAAGGTGAACCGCTCGACGATACGGACATTTGGGCTGGCAAAATTACCCGCCCGGTCGAACCAGGCCTCGCCGTTCAGAGCGGTCACGTCCACGACGAGCGATTCGCCTTCGAAGCGGGCGTTGGAGTGCCCCATCCACGTGTTGGTCGGCGCCTCTTTGTGGGTGGTCAGATGAAGCGTTCGAGCGGCCGCAGCGTACTCAGACGACATGATGAGGTAGTCGGAGCTCTGGGCGATCTGAAACGGATACGGCATGTAGACAAATCGCGGTACGCCAGGAAGATAGCATTTCACCTCAGGGTCGTCGGTCCACCGTCTTCGGCCATTTTCCTGGCGCTTCCGCAACGCCTCCGGCTTGTAAGGAATCTCCCCGCCTTCGACAACTCCCGCGCCAGGAGGGATGGAGAAAAGCGCACCGAACTGCTTCGGACCCTGTTCGGCAGCGTGCGGCTCGATATCCCAGTTCGCGGTATTTATGGTCTGCCAGATGCCAGTAAAGTCTGGCTTGCCGTCGTGGGTACGGGGCGCCTTATAGGCAGCCGCCTGCCCGGCACTCAGCACCACGGAGGAAACCAAGATGATTGATGCGGCTGCCAGAATGCCAGCCGCGATTACCCATCTTGCCCAAGACATGGCACTCCTCTTTCAAACCCCTTGCGCCCCGACTTCATTCTAGTCGCCTTATCGTAGCGCGCTTGTCACGATTCACGCTACCAAGCCGGGGCACCAAAATGACCAAATGTTCAAATGACCAAATGACCAAATGACCAAATGACCAGATGACCAGATGATCAGATGACCAGATGACCAGATGACCAGATGATCTTGCTATTGTTGCGGCAACGCAAACACGAACAGCGTATTGCTTCCAGTGGTCGTCGTGAGCTCTGGCGTCAGCGGAAGAAGGAGCGTCCCTTGGGTGATTCCGCCCGCGCCAATCGCCAGGTATTGGCGGCCCCCGACGCTATAGGTCATGGGGCGGGCCCCCACCGGTCCATTGAGGATGGTTTCCCAGACGACCGTCCCCCTCTCGGCGTTGAGCGCCCTGAACCGTCGAACGAGGTCGCCACCGAAAACAAGATTGCCGCCGGTCGCCAACAGAGAGCCGTAGATCGGCGCGCGCTGCTGATACGTCCAGAGGGTTTTTCCCGTGGATGCGGAAATGGCCTGGACTCGCCCAATGGGAGCGGTCGCCGGGTTCGCTCCTGGCACGTGCCGGACCTTGGTGGTGAGATCGTAGCCATCGGTCGGTCCCGCCTTCTCGACCGATGGTGCGATGTCCATGCACGTGTTGTTCATCGGCATGTACATGGCCCCCGTGAGCGGACTGTACGCACCCGAAGGTTGATCCTTGCCGCCAAGCAGGTACGGGCACGCGAAGGCGGGCTTGTCCATCGACTGGGGCGTCGAGTCTTCGTTGATGATGGGGCGACCCGTTTGCAGGTTCACGCCGGTCATGATGTTCTGATAAATCGTCGGCCGGGCCCACAGGAATTCACCTGTCTTCGCGTCGAGCGTCCAGACGACCCCTGTTTTTCCGGGGATGCCGGTGACGATCTTGCGCGTTTCACCGGATCGCAGATCCGGGTTGATCCACGGTACTTCGTCTGGGCTGGGGGCAACCGCAGTCTGCACAATCATCCGTTCGAACACGTGATCGAGATCCCAGTTGTCCCGCGGCAGATGCTGAAAGTACCAGACCATCTTGCCGGTGTCGGGATTAATCGCCAGCGTGGAGTTCGTGTAGAGGAGATCGGCCTTCCCTGTACCGCGCAAGACCTCCGGCATCGGGGCCGTCACGCCCGTTCCCCAGTAGACCAGGTTCAGCTCCGGGTCGTAGCTCCCCACCATCCATGCCGAGGCATGCCGCCGCTTTTCGAGGGGCAATCCTCCCCACGTGTCGCCGCCGGGCTCGCCAGGCTTGGCCGCCGTGTACACGCGCCACAACTCTTCGCCGTGTCGCGCGTCGTGCGCCGTGATGAAGCAGCCACCAGCCAGCGGGCTGGAGGGATTGCAACGAGACCCCGTGATCACCTTGCCCTTTACCACGATGGGACCGGCGGTCTGCGCAACCTGATCCTTGTAGTTCGCGCGCTCAGTCTCCCACATGTCTTTACCCGACCTTGCATCGAGCGCAATGATGTGCGCGTCGTTGGTCGCGAGGAAGATCTTGTCGTCGTAAATCGAGATATTGCGATAACGGTATGCCGTGCCCGTCAGGTTTCCGATGTTGGGGGGCAGCTTCCGCTTGTATTCCCAGAGGAGGTCGCCGTTTGAGGCGTCGAGCGCCTGGACGATGTCCTCGGAGTTCACGAGGAACATGATCCCGTTGTAGACGATCGGCTCGACCTCCTGGGGCCCGGTCTGCATGGCCCTCGACCAGACCAGTCGCAGCTGGCCCACGTTCTCGGCGTTGATCTGGTTGAGCGAACTGTACCCCCACAGGTTGTACCCGTTGCGGAAACTGATCCAGTTCTCCGCATTCGGTCTCAGGAGCATCTCGTCAGTGACCGGCACGAAGTCCTTCAACTTGTCGGGAACCGGGGCCTTGTCCGGACTGGGCACGAAGCGCTGGGCACTCGCGCCGAGCCCGAGCAGGAAGACACCAACGCCCGCGCAGAAGACGGCGTTTTTGTTCATCTCGTCATCTCGTCATCTCGTCATCTGGTCATCTGGTCATCTGGTCATCTGGTCATTTGGTCGACTGCATCACCGAGGCATAGCACCGAAGCACCCAGCGCCCGAGTTACGGTTGTCGCTCGATGGGACGTTTCATGATCGGCGAATCGGCAGTCAACTCTATGCTGCCTGCCGGGTACTTCCACACCTGCAGGATGTACGCGGTGACGTCCACGTAGGCCTGAGGGGTGAGCTTGCCGTCGGGTGGCATGTTCTCGGCCGCATAACGAAAGACCTCGCCAATCGGTCGGCCACTCCACTTCTCCAGAAAGAAGGGCCCGGCGAGCGGCGGCGCGGCGAACTCGTTCGCCCCACCGCGAAGCGAGGCGCCGTGGCAGGAGGTGCAGCTCTGCTCATAGATGCTCTTGCCTCGATCGGCCTGCGCGGAGGAATAGCCGCGATCGCCGGCGGTTTGGGCGGCTGCCGTGCGCAGGGCAGGGCCGCGAACGGCGAACAGGACAGGGCCGGCCGTGGCGTGGCTCGCCAGCACGGTCAGAAGGGAGACGGCGCACACGTTCGTCCGCGACATACCGTGAACTCCTGGCGTTCAGCTCCTGCGAGGTGTTTTCTTCGTGCCAGTGCGCTGGCAGGCGTAGCATATCCCGATCGGCGGTCGACGCGACGGTAACCCTTCAACCCAAACGCAGGCCCGTGGCTCGGCAACAGGCCTCGCGCTCACAGTGCCGGGGCGACGATCGCGGCCCGCCTTGCGGCCTCCGCAGCGCCCTGCTGACGCCCCTTCCCCGCGTCGTCCATTGCGCTACAACTCGCTCGAGGAACAGGTCTTGACGCGTGCCAAGCCCTGCCCTATAAGTTTGACACCCGTGTAGGTCCGCTCCGCTCGTCCGTCGATCTATGTTCAAGGAGGAGACCTGTGGAGAAGCACTTCAACGTCCGGGCCTCGTCGATCGCATTGGCTATCAGTGTCGGCCTAGGTGCGGGCGCGTTCCTTCACGGCGCGTGGGCCGGTGCTGCCCAGAAGGCGGGTGCGGGGCTCCCGACGTTTCAGGTGGACACCACGTGGCAATGGCCGCCGAAGTTGCCGAACAACTGGGTGGTTGGCATCATCACGTTCGTGGCGGTCGACCGCCACGATCACGTGTGGGTCCTGCACCGCTACCGGCAAGTGTCCCCTGAGCTGAAAGACCGCGCGGCGCCGCCGGTGCTCGAGTTCGACGAGAACAGAAAATTCGTGCAGGCGTGGGGTGGACCTGGCGGGGGCTATGACTGGCCGGACACGGAACACGGTCTGAGCGTCGACTATCAAGACAACGTGTGGATCACCGGCATGAGCCCGCTGGAGCCGGCGTTTTCGAATCCCTCGACGCGCACCGATGACATGCTCCTGAAGTTCACGAACAAGGGCAAGTTCATTCGGCAGTTCGGGGGCCGCGATCGGCATCCGATGTTCCTCGGCGGAAATGATGACAAAACCAGCGTCCATCTGGCCACGGACACCGCCGTCTATCCCAAAACGAATGAACTCTTCGTCTCCGACGGCTATGCAAACCGCCGAGTGCTCGTGCTCGATGCGGAAACGCTGGCCTTCAAGCGCATGTGGGGCGCCTTCGGGGTCCAACCACCCGCGTTGCTAGGACGCGCCCCCAACGGGGGCGGCTGGCCCGGATCCGAGGGTGGAATGTTGCAAGTGACGGACCCGGAGGGGCCGAAAGTCTTCAACAGCGTGCATGGCATCAGGGTCTCCAACGACGGGCTCGTGTATGTCGGTGACAGAAACTACCGGCGCATCCAGGTCTTCACGCTCGAGGGCAAGTATCTGGCGCAAGGATTTGTGAATCCTCATCCGAGTGAACCCGTCGGCCATCCGCGCCCGGAATACGCGCGCCCCTATTACACGGTGTGCGCAATGGCGTTTTCGCCGGACCCTGAGCAGCGGTTCATCTATGTCGGAGACTATGGCAACGGCCATATCCACTTTGTCGACCGCAAGACGCTGAAGACCGTGGGCTCGTTCGGGCAGCAGGGTCCAGCTCGCGGAGACCTCGGGGGCATTCACGCGCTGTCGGTCGATTCGAAGGGCAATCTGTGGGTCGCGGAAACGCAACCTCGCCCGACCGGCTCTCGCGTCCAGCGGTTTATTTCCAAGGGCGTCCCGTAATTCGCGGTCGCGGAGAGAAACGCCATGACGAAGCAAGACCTCGGCGCGCAGGGAACCAGGACGCCTTAGCGACTCACGACGAACGTCAGGTCCTCCGAGGCCATCAGGCCTCCATCATGCGCCAGGCAGCGCACAACATAGGTGCCTGGCTCATCGAACGTGATGCGAACAACCCATTTGCCGTCAGACGGCGGAGTGGGAGTCATCCAGCCGCCGGCCCATGGCGAGTTCGCGCCTTCCCGATAGTCCTCCCACACCTCGAACTGCGGCGGATCGAAGGCCACTTTGCCTTGGCCTCTGTACACGAACCAGGAGAGCCTCAAGCCGGTCGCGGTATCGGGCGTGCCCCGGTTGGTCTGGCTGGACAGCTGCGGCGCCAGGCGCCTCGCCTTCGGCTTGCCGTCGTCGAAGGCGAATGCAGTCAACGTGATCGCCTGGCCTACCTTCGCGGTTTGAGTCTTCGGAGCGTTGACCTCGAGCACTGGAGCCTTATTACCGATCGTCTCGGCGTTGCCGCCTCCAGCGCCTCCGGCGCCGTTGTTGTTCTGAATCACGATGTCGTTGATGAAGTAGTCGGGCTTGAGCGTGGCGTACGCCTTCTCCGTCACGCCATGACTGGTGAGCGTCCACACGAACTCCTTGTTGCCGAAGTCCTTGGGCACACGGATGCGGAAGAGAAACCGATTACGCCTGGGAAAGAAATGTGTCGGCTGTCCCTGATCGGGTCCACCAGGATCGAGGCTGTTGTCCGGACCGATGGGAAGGTCGATGATCTCCTCGTGATTCCGATTGAAGTAGCCGAACACCAGGTTGAAGGACCCGTCTGGATTCTGTTCCCACCCCTGGTACACCGGCGCGATATTCTGCCCCGTCGGGTAGGACACTTGGGCGTTCGTCGTCGGAACCACGACGAGCGCGGCGATCGTCAGCAGGAGAGAACACGCTGCACGGCGTGGAAAGCTCATCGTCAAGTCGACCTCCTCCGAGCGCTGACGCGGTACGGCGATCCGCTTAGGGCTGCTGTTGCTGCTGTCCGCTGGTCGTGTTCGTTGGCAGCTTGCTATAGCCGCAGAGCGGACAGCCCACGACGGTCTGCCCCTCGGCGAGATTCAGCTTCCGCCGGCGCTCCGCCACCTCCTTGCGGAAGTCTTCGTCGTTCAGGACGATGGTCTGGCCGATGTTGATCATCATGTTGTCGATCGAACGATGGCCAAGACCCGACCAGTTTCTCGGGTCGGAGACATTCTTGTTCGCCGGCGTGTTGTCGAAGTACCCCGTCACCCGCAGGATCGTGCCCTTCGGCAGCAACGGCGCTGCATCGTCGGCGTAGGAGTAGATCCTGACCCAGCCGTGGTTGTAGCCGGCACAGCTCAGAGTTTCGACCCTCGCGCTGTAGATCGCATCCAGGCACATTCTCACGCCCGCGGCATGCATGTGCGGTTCGAAGACGACCATCTTCACGTTTTCGGTCAGCGTTGAGTAGGCCTCGATGCGCTGGTTGGCCTGCATTCCCTTGATGTCGAGATCGAGGGTAGCCGTGGTGTCCAGTCCGCGAACCTGCTTGGTCGGCTGATACCCCTTCGGATGGAACTTGAAGGCAAATTCCACGTGCCCTTTGGTCGCCACGCCGGTCGAGTGCATGTGAGCGGAAGGGAACACGAGCTTCGAGCCGGCCTTCAGAAGACGTCCGGCGTCGGGATCGAAGACGTCGGCATTACGCCCGACCTCATGAATCGGCCATCCCTGCCGGGCGTCGGGGCGCGAACCCTGACCGTCGACAGCGATCCAAATGAGATGATGAAAGATGTAGTGGCCACCGATCGTCTGCCGATCGGTCTTGCCCTTGAGCTCATTCACCTCTTTCATCTCGATGGCCGCCACGTATCGGTCCTCGGTCAGGCCGGTCTCGACCTCACCGATGGGCCCCCACCAGTCAGGAGACGTCGCGGCCACCTCCACGGTCGGAGACTTGACGACCAAATCGGGCGTTCCGATCTCCCACCCTTTCGCATCAACGAACGCGAGTGGGGGCGGCATGTCGGCAGGGTTGCCACGCGGCGCGCCGCCGTCGGCCCATTTGGCGATCTTGGCGATTTCCTCGTCGCTCAACGAGATGTCGCCCTTGTACTTCTGGATCCCGATGCCCTTCTCGATGTACCAAGGCGGCATCGCGTTCGGCTTGTCCCGGAGGGCTGTTCTCGCCTTCATGGCGCGCGCCCAGGGACGAGTTTCCTCGTAAGTGATGAGCGACATCGGCGCGACCGAGTCCGGGCGATGGCAGCGCTGACAGCTCCGCTGCAGGATCGGTGCGATGTCCTTGGTGAAGGTCACCTGATCGTTCGACTGGTTGGGAGAAGCCTGCCCCGCCGGCACGGGCGTGGCGAACGCCAGGAGCGCAAAGCCAACGAGTGTGAACAAGCCCACTGTTGCAGCCGATGGCCAACGAGGATTCGATATCATCATGCTCTCCCCTGTTCAACGCCCATCAGGTCGAACCTCATCGCAGAAGACTTCAATCTACGCCCAAGAATCCCTTCCGTCAACGCTCGATTGGACACCTCCTTTTTCGAGCGGGAGGATGGCACGAGGGTTCAGAGGAACGATTGAGGCCCTGCGCCCCCCGCGCGCGGCTCCTGTCAGCCGGGCGCGGGGAGCGAGGCCCTCGGATGGTTGCGTACTAGAAGTCGATCTGGAAGGCGAACGCACTGAACGGGCTGCCCGATGCCCTCAGATCCAAACGGCCGGATTCAGGTGCTTGGTGCCGTGGTCCGTGCGTCTTCCCGTCGAGATTTCCTCTTGACATCGGCTCTTCTAAACCCTAGCGTCAACCGCGACACAACTACACATTTCTTATAGTCTGCGGCGCGTGCCGGTACCAATCGTTCGGCACTCGGATTCCCGAGCTCGTCGAACGGCACGACTGAAGACTGAGAAGGAGAATCCATGATGCGGACTGTGCGCAATGATCGGCCATGGTATCGCGCGCTCACGAAGGTGTTGGTGTCGGCCACACTATTCGTCTGCCTGCTCGCCATCCCCAGTCCGACTGCCGCCCAGCAGATTGCCGGCACGGTCACTGACACGACGGGCGCCGTCGTGCCTGGCGCGACAGTGGAAGCACGAAGCCCGGCCCTTATCGAGCAGGTCCGCGCGGTCACGACCAACGACCAGGGCCAGTACGTGATCGCGGGACTCCAGGCTGGCGTGTACTCGGTGACGTTCACGCTCACGGGGTTCAGTACCGTTGTCCGTGAAGGTATCAAAATCTCTCAGGGCTTCACCGCGGAAATCAACGGGCAGCTCGCTGTCGGATCGGTGTCGGAAACGGTCACCGTCACGGGCGCCAGCCCCGTGGTCGACTTGCGGAACGTGAACCAGCAGCAGGTCATGAGCCGCGAAGTCATCGACAGCATCCCGAGCGGCAAGTCGATTACCGGATACGGGCTCCTCGTCCCGGGAATGGTCGGCAGCGAGCACTGGGGAACACCGCTTGGGCAGGATCAGGGCGGCATGTCCGTTCAGAGCCGCCAGCGGATGTCCATCCACGGCGGCAACCACGAAGACCAGCAGCTGGATCTGAACGGCATGGACGTCGGCGACGCGTTCAGCCAGGGCGCCAACCTCGCGTTCTTCCCCGACACCAACATGCAGGAGATGCAGTTCCAGTTCTCGGGGAACGCGGCCGAGATCGAGACCGGCGGCGTCCGCATCAACATGCTCCCCAAAGAGGGCGCCAACAGGTTCAACGGGCAGGCCTTCGCGACCGGCACGTGGCCCGCAATGCAGGCGAACAACCTGGACAACGCGCTCAAGGACGCTGGCTTGCGCGACCCGACAGTGGTCGATGAGGTGTGGGGGTTCTCGGGAAACTTCGGCGGGCCGATCGTGAAGGACAAGCTGTGGTTCTTCGCATCGCATACCACGCAGCGGGCGTTCATCTTCCCGACCGGTATCTACAACGGAACAACCCCTGGGGCGCTCGTCTTTACGCCGAACTACAACTCACGCTCGCTTGATACGTCGACGGCCAACGAGCAGGGCATCAATCTGACCTGGCAGGTGACGGCGAAGGACAAGGTGAGGTTCTATTACACGAACAGCTTCACCGATCAGGACGTGTACCTGCAGGGCCGCACGCTCGGCACGATCTTCATCGCGCCTGACGGCTCCATCGTCTCCAGCATCGACACCAACACGTACCAGGTCAATTGGTCCAGACCGCACACCAGCCGGTTGCTCTTCGAAGCTGGCTATTCGAAACACCCGATTAGGTGGAAGTTCGATCCCGCGGCCGGGGCGAAGGTGGACCTCCCGGGGATTATCCAGCTCGGCCCGACCATCGCGCACCGTAACATGGCCGGATGGCTGAGCGGCGCCACTGATAGAGACAGCCCGAAGGACATCCAGGCGGCGCGCGGTGCAGTCTCGTACGTCACGGGTGACCACAACTTCAAGTTCGGCGGGAGCTTCCTCAGACAGTGGACGTCCACGATCCAGAACTCTGGGCCGAAGAACGCTGCGCCGAACAACCAGAACTGGACGAGCTACATCGTCTCGGGAGGCAGTCCGATCCAGGCTCAGTTCTGGGGCTCCTCCTCGGAGTTCAATTCCGCGACGGCCCTGGGGCTCTACGCGCAGGATCAGTGGAACCTGGGCCGGCTGACGGTCAACGCCGGCGCGCGCTTCGACAACCCGCGCACGGGTTATCCCGACCAGGTCCGGCCGAAGACAAGGTGGGTGACGCAGGAGTTCCAGATTCCGGCCAAGACCCTCGGCTACTGGTACGACATCCAGCCAAGGCTTGGCGCGGCCTACGACCTCTTCGGCACCGGCAAGACGGCGCTCAAGGCGTCAATCAGCCGGTATGGCAAGCGGGAATCGACCGATTGGGGCCAGTTGACCAACCCCGTCATCGTCAACCGTCAGATGAACCGTACGTTCCTCGACAGCCGGTGCATCGGCACCAGCGTCGTGTGCATCGCCGGCGACGGCATCGTGCAGGGCGATCCGCTGAACAACGCGCCCAACGGGGAGCTTCTCAACGCGAATCCGAACCTGGCATTCGGCCAGCCGATCGTCAACACGTTCCTGGACGACGACTTCTCCCACGGGTGGGGCAAGAAGGCGTCGAACTGGGAGTTCGCGACCAACGTCCAGCACCAAGTGACGCCCAATGTGTCGGTCGACTTCGGGTACTTCCGCCGGGCATGGGTCAATTTCACCGTGCTCGACGACCGCACGCTCTCGGCGAGCGACTTCGATCGCTTCCAGATCCAGGCGCCCAACGATGCTCGGCTCGGATCCGCTTCCGGGAGAACCATCACCCTCTTCGACCGAAAGCCGACAGCGTCCGCTTCGCCCCAAAACTACTGGACCAGCGTCAACGGGCTCGGCGGCTGGGACCAGATCTACAACGGCTTCGACCTGACGATCGACGCACGTATGAGTAAGCTTCTTCTTCAAGGGGGCATGAACATCGGCCGGCTCGAGACCGACCGGTGCGCCCTTGCCGCCAACCTACCCGAAACACAGTTGGCGCAGAATGCCCCTGGAGCCAACGCCGTCATACCGTGGGGTCCGGTTGGACTCGAGGACTGTGCGACCAAACAGAATTGGCTGACGCAGCTCAAGCTGATCGGGTCGTACACGCTGCCGTACGACGTCCAGGTGGCTGCCACGTTTCAGGATCAACCGGGACCCGAGCGCCAGGCCAGGGTTGTCTTCAGCGCCGCACAGATCGCGGCCGCCCTGGGTCGCCCAGCAGTACTGGGCCAGCAGACGGTCAACGTCCTGGTTCCGGGCACCGTCTACGGAGACCGATTCCGCCAGTTCGACCTGCGGTTCACGAAGATTTTCCACGGACCGCATAACCTCCGCTACCGGGCGATGTTCGACCTGTACAACGTGTTCAATCAGAACACCGGAGTACAGGAGGAACAGGGATACAGCGCGGCGACGACGGGCGCAGGGAGTTTATGGTCGCCGCAGGTGATCATGCCGGGACGGCTGGCGAAGTTCGCGTTCCAGGTCGATTTCTGAGAACGATCGACAGGGAAGCGGGGGTTTGATGAACCCCCGCTCCCATTGTCATTCATGTGTGCGCCCGCACCCGACATGGGCCCTCCTAAGAAGAGGGAATAGGAAATATTAGAGGCCTCCGGAAGTTTCACGTACGATCAATCACACGCGGTGCAATCCACGCTAAACATTTGGCGTTGGACCTCGCACCTGTGGCTACACTGCCCCTTTTCGGTCGGTCTACACGCGCAAGAGGTGTCCTCGAGCGCGGCTCAGCGGAGGCCGACGCCGGGCTGGCCCGCTTCGATGCGCTCGCGCGATTCGCTGCGCGCGGCGTCTAGCGCCGCCGCTTCGTTCGCCCGGGCGGCCTTGAGCATGTGCTCCATCGCGGCGTTTCCCTCATGGCAGGCGTACTCGAAAAGACCTGCGGGCGTTCCGTCGTTCCGCATCGGTACCGACGCCGTCCACGGTCGCGTGTACGTCTTCGGATCGTCGAGCGTAAATTGGTAGTCGATCGTATGCTCGTTCACGCGCGTGAAGCGCTCAACGAGCCGCAGCGTGTCCCCGGGGCCCCGATGTGTGAACACGATATTGGGGTGACTCGGCATGATCGACCCGCCGTCCAGCTTGTCCACGAAATTCGTGGTTTCGACCACGAGCGTATCGCCCTCCCAGTGCCCTCGAGAATCGCCCAGCCATTGTGGAATTCCCTGGCCGCGCCGCGGCTGTCCGCCGAGCGGGATGATTCGCGCTTCATGAATCATCTCGACCACGATAGCGACGAACTCCGGGGTCTGCAGAATCTGGTAGTTCGAGTTGTAGGTGCTCAGCATCGCCAGCGGCAACGTCCGCGTGATGCACCGTTCCCAGCTGTTGCGATCTTCCCACGAGTCACCTTCGCCCCGATGGCTGCGCGCGGCTTCCCGTTGTTCCAACCGTTTGCGGGCTTCGGGGGTCAATGGAGGGATACGCCCATCCGGGGGGTCCACGATCAGCGATGTGCGCGCAGATGTCCCTCGATTTTCCGGCAGTCCTGGATTGAAGTCGACTGATGGGCCGACAATTCCCGCCAGCTGGGTGGGGGTGAGTTTAGAGGGATCGGCCTTCGATTGGTGCAGGTCGGCGTTCGTCTTCTCGAGCTCCCGCCGTCGCTTTTCGGCTTGGTCGCGTCGCGCAGCGATTTCTGCCTCACCGAGGACGGCCTTTGTGCCCAGCTCTTTGGGGCGCTCGAGCGGAATACCCGAGGCGGTGTCCCAGATTCCTTGGAGATCCGGATGGCCCCAGGGCGTTCGGGGTGTGACCCACTGTTTCCCACCGCTCTGTTGTGCCGAAGAACCGCTCGCCGGTGGCTCGTCCCGGGCAGCCACCACAAACGAGGTGAGGGAAAGAGCCATCATCAATGTGGTCACTGTGTAGAAAGGCACACGAGGTGTGAATCGAGTACTCACGTCTGACCTCCCATTTATTGGCACGAGGTCGCCCGCTGGACCTCTGGTGATCAGACATCTTACCTCCGGATCGCCTCATGCACCACGGTATGTCGCGTTCTGAGCGAGTATGGGTAACGGGGCCCGAGGAGTTACTCTCACAGCATGGCACAACGTCGCGAAGGTCTCTGGCTTGTCCTCTGGGCTCTCTTGATCAGCCTGTTTCTCAGCGCCCTGGACTCCACCATCATCGCCACGGCCCTTCCGACGATCGTGGGGGACCTTGGCGGCCTTGACCACATCGCCTGGGTGTTCACCGCGTACCTCGTGAGCTCGACGGTGAGCGTGCCCCTCTTCGGCAAGATCAGCGACATCTATGGGCGCCGGGGGATCTTTCAGGTGACGATCGTCATCTTCCTTGTCGGATCGATGCTGTCCGGGATTGCCCAGACGATGACCCAGCTGATCCTGTTCCGCGGCATCCAGGGCATCGGCGGCGGCGGCCTGCTGGCCATGACCTTCACCATCCTCGGCGACATCCTCTCACCGCGAGAGCGCCCGAAGTACATGGGCTACTTCACCGGCGTGTTCGCCGCGGCGAGCGTCATCGGACCTCTGATCGGCGGCTTCTTCGTCGACAACCTGAGCTGGCGCTGGGTCTTCTACGTCAACATCCCCATCGGCCTCGTCGCACTGCTGGTCACCGCGAAGTACCTGCACGTGTCTGACCCCACCGAGCGCCGCCCGATCGACGTCCTTGGGTCGATCCTGTTCGCGGTCGCGGTGACCACGCTTCTCCTCGGCGCCACGTGGGGCGGGACCGAGTATGCGTGGACATCGCCGACAATCGTCGGCCTGTTCAGCGCCGGCATCCTCTTCAGCGCGCTGTTCCTGCTGCAGGAGCGCCGGGCGAAGGAGCCGCTGTTGCCCCTGCGGATGTTCAAGAACGCCATCTTCTCGGTGGCGATTGTCATGGGGGTGCTGTTCGGCTCGGTGATGGTGGCCGGCTCCGTGTTCCTGCCGCTTTTCCTACAGGTCGTGCGCGGCGCCTCTGCCACTTCGTCCGGGTTTCTGCTCGTGCCGATGATGGGCGGAGTGCTCGTCGGCTCCACCTACGGCGGGCGCCTCATCACGGCAACCGGCCGCTATAAGGCGTTCCCGATCGTCGGCGGCGCGATGTGCATCGCGGGCATCGCCATGCTGTCGATGATCGACATCAACACGACCCGGACATTTGTGTCCGTCGGCATGTGCATCCTCGGCCTGGGTATCGGTACAGCGTCCCCGGTGATGACGCTTGCCGTGCAGAACGTGTCCGCGCGGCGTGACATGGGAGCGGCCACCTCGGCGGTGAACTTCTTCCGGTCGCTCGGGAGCGCGTTCGGAGTCGCCATCTTCGGCGCTGTCCAGAGCGCCAGGTTCCACTCGGTGCTCGCTGCCCGACTCCCCAGCGGCGCGGCGGTCGGCGACAACATCCTCAACAGCCCCAAGTCGGTGCTCGCGATGCCGGCGCCGGTCCTTCACGCCATCCAGGAGGCGGTCGCGTCCGGTGTCGGCGTCGTGTTCAAGTGGGCCCTGCCCGTGATCGTCCTCGCCTTCCTGGTGTCGTTCCTGCTCCGTGAGGTTCCGTTGCGCGACGATGTCAACGTCGGCGCCGCGGCGATGGAAGGCATGGAGGAGGCCGGCTTCGGCGTGCTCGGCGAACCCGGTCCGCCCGGGTTGGACGAGCATGGCCCTAACGTCCCACGCGAGCCAGCCCGCGAGTCTTCCGCGCCGTGAAATTCACGGTTCGCCTTGGATATTGCCGTGCCGTCAGCACCGATCGCGTCGCGTTCGAACCAATCTACGCGTTCCTCACCTTGCCGCGCAGCTGGCCTCCGTCCGCCATCGCGAATCGAGACGCCACGATATCGCCGATCACCGAACCGGTGGCACGCAGATCGACTTTCTCGGCAGCCGTGACATTCCCTGTGACCGCACCCAGGATAACCACCGCCTTTGCGACGATCTCCGCCCGAATGTCGGCGTGGGGACCGATGGTGAGCGTGTGATCGGGCAGTATCACGCGGCCGTCCATCTGACCGTAGAGGGTCAGATCCTCCGACGCACTCAGCTCGCCCTTGATGACCACGGACTTGCCGAGTTCCATGACGACGTTTTCGACCGGCTGCATCTCGGTTGGCGTGACGTTCGCGGGCAACGGCGCGGGCGATGCTTTACCAGACGCCTCATGCTTCCACATGTGGGCTTCCTCCCTTCGACCGGTCCACCGTCCCCAAACCGCCCTCAGTCATTGGCGTGGCAGACCGGTGACCCGTCGCCCATCGCATCAGTCTGGCCGCCGGTTCCTCTCGGCGTAATCATGACACGCCTTACAGAGTGATGGGCCTGGGAGCTTGGCTTCACCTGCCGGTGGAAGCCGAAAGGCGGGCCGTCTGCGTGGTTGCCCACTTGATGTAGGGCAGCGAGACGATCGTGGTGAGCAGGACGTAGAGGAGCACTGCCGGAAATACCAGCGTCTGTTCTGGAAAGTTGGCCTTGGCGATTGCCATGGCAACCCCGGGGTGGCGCGAGGCAGTCGCCAGGGCAAGCATCGTTCGATCGCCCGGCACGCGTCCCCCGAGTAGGTGTCCTGCACCAAGACCAATCAGACAAAACACCAGCATGGCCAGGAGGGTTCCGTTGCCGATGAGCGGCAGCGCCTTCGGGAGAGACACCACCATGAGCGGGATCAGGCCCGCCAGGAGCAAGAGTGCGGCCAACCGGCCCGCGGGTCCGGCCGCTCGCGCGGCAAACCTGGGAGCGAATCGTTTGACGAGCAGGCCCGCAAGCAGGGGTGCGAAGACCGTGCAGCCAACCGGAACGAGTACGCGCGAGAACGAAAGGCTCAACGGAATGTCAAAGACCCGCGTGAGGAGCGCCAATGCCAGGGGCACCTGGACAATCGAGATCAGCGAGGTTGCGACAAGCAGGCCAATCGCATAGGAGGACTCGCCGCCGGCCTTGATGCTCTTGGGCGGCAGAAACGGCGGCACCGGGGACAGCGCTAGCGCGACCAGAGCAATCTTGACCGCGGGATCGAGATCCAAGCCGTAGGCGAGCGCCGCCGCGAGCATCGGCATGACGACCAGCATCGATGTCAACGACTTGAGCAAGCGAGCGGGTTGACGAAGGAGGGCCGTTCCATCACCAGGATTCGCCTGCAGGCCCAGTGTGGCCACGAGGAGCAAGAGACCGGCCGCAAGAGCGATTAGCACGACGAGGTTGACGTCCAAACTCACCCCTTTTTCACGACTCGAATGACCGCGCGAAAGCGTAGCAGCAATGTGGGCCGAACGCCATTGGCACTGTGCCAAGTCTGCAAGCACGGAGGTTCGCGCGTCTCGAACCGGCAGGAGTGTTCGACACCCTTATCGGGGGATTACCGTAGGAATCGCACGCGCCCGCTTTCGAGCTCGTAGACGCCGCCCACGAGCTTCATCGCGCCCTCAGCCAGGCGGGCCTTCCCCTCCGGCGTTTCGAGGACCTGATGCATCGACCAGCGCACGTTGGCCTCCACGGCCGCGCGCATCTCTCGGTCCGGGGCCAGTTCAGGCGGGAGATCGCGGAGGCCTGGAAGGATGTTGTCGATCAGCAGCGCGATGCGCGAAGGCTCCTGTGCGCCGTGCCTGGCGGCGAGCGCCGCGTTGATGGCGCCGCAGCCCTCGTGGCCGAGCACGACGAACAGGGGCGTGCGCAGATGCACGCCCGCGTACTGCAGCGTCCCCATCACCTCGGGCGAGATCACATTGCCCGCGACCCGGACGATGAACAGCTCGCCGAAGCCGGCGTCGAAGATCAATTCAGGCGGCACCCGGGAATCGCTGCACCCGAGGACGGTCGCGTACGGGCGCTGACCCTTGGCGAGCGCGGCGAGCATCTCCTTCTGAACGGTCGGGAACCGCGCTTCGCCTCGGACGAAACGCTCGTTGCCGGCGACCAGACGCGCGAGCGCCTCGTCGGCCGTGTACGCAGGCGACGTGTGTATGCTCATCGGAGACGCAGCAGGCGGGTGCGCGGACACGACATCCCGCACGGATTCTATCTTGTGCGCCATTATTCGGTCACGCCGTCACGGGCTGCATTCCGGCTAGCCGGTGACATGGCACTGCATGCCACGCGTGGCCAACGCCATGCTGTGTGGCGGCGCCCTACACCATGGCGCGTGACCGGATGATTTCGATCAACGAGAAACGCCTCCGCCCGGAGCTTACGCCGCCGTATGGCCTCGAGGGGACATTGCGTCGGCCTGACTCTGCTTGGCGAGCCCGAGCTCGAAGCCGATCCCATCAACTTTGATTTCGCAGGTCCCAAAGGGACTCAGTGCGACCATCTCCTCGAGCGCCGCGCGCGTGTACGCGCGTTTCAACAAGACGAACCGAAAGGCCCACCGCGTGAGGAACGTGTTGAACGTCGAGAGGCGCATCTTGTGCACCTCCGCTGCGATCTCCTCGAGCGAAGCGTCTTTGCGCAAATCGTAAATCAAGGCATGACCGCCCGGCGCCAGGACGCGGTGGATTTCGTTCAGCGCCTGGATCGGCTCGCTGAAGTTCTTGAACGCCGCCGAGCAGACGACGAAGTCGAACGCGGCGTCGTGGAACGGCATCGCTGACACGTTGCCATGGTGAAAGTCGACGGCGACGCCCGCGTTCCGGGCGTTCTCGCGGGCAATGCGGACGAATGACTCACTGATGTCGAGCCCGGTCACGCTGTACCGGCCGGATTTGGCGATCTCAATAGCACAGAACCCAGGTCCGGGCGCGACTTCCAGCACGCGGCCGCCCGACGCCACACGGTCTGCGACCGCGTGGGCGACCGCGATGAACCGGCCCAAGTCACGCCCCGTATTCTTCGCGTACCACGTGGCCAACGGCCCGTTCATTCCCAGACCCTTGTAGCCCTTGTGACTTCGCGCCATGGTGTTCCTCCTCAGTTAGACATCATATGATTAGACATATAATAACTATTCATATGTTGTCAACCGGGAGAGGTAGGCTTCGGACTCATGGCTCATCCCTCACGCCCTCGATCCCCCCTGCAGATGGTGGTGCTCTCGCTCGTCTGCGAAGAGCCGATGCATCCTTACCGCATGCAGACGCTCATCAAGGAGCGCGGCAAGGACCAGATCGCGAATGTCGCCCAGCGTAATAGCGTGTATCAGACGATCGCGGCCTTGCGGCGCGCGGGACTCATCATCGTTCGCGAGACGTCGCGCGAAGAACGCCGACCGGAACGCACGGTCTATGAGGTGACCGAAGAGGGTCGGAGGACCTTGCGATCGTGGATGCGTGCGGTACTGTCGACTCCGGCACGCGAGTTTCCGGATTTTCCCGCTGCGCTGTCGCTGGTGGCCGGTGTCAAGCCCGACGAGGTCCACACGCTCTTGGAGGCGCGCGTCCAGGCGCTCGAGGTGCGCCTGGACGCGCTCGAAAAGCCGGTCCCAAACCTGCCGCGGCTGTTCTTGCTCGAGTCCGAGTTCATGGCCGCCATCGTGCGGGCGGAGATCAAGTGGGTGCGAGCGGTCAACGCGGATCTGCGATCGGGAAAACTCACCTGGAGCAACGCGTGGCTTCGTCGGATCGCCGCAGAATTGGCGGTTCCGGCGGGAAAACCGTCACGCCTGGACGCGTCCTCTCCTCGCACCTCAGCAAACGCTCCGGTCGACGAGAGAGGCCGCCTCGGAAAGCGCACCCGAAAGGCCGCTCGTTCTGAAATCCTTGACACGTGACCATTAGGTCACGTATTGTCGGCGGCATGGACGCCGTGTTCAAGGCCCTCGCCGACCCGACGCGCAGGCGGCTGCTCGACCAGCTGTTCAAGAAAGACGGGCAGACGCTGAGCGCGCTGGAGCGGCGTTTGCCGATGACGCGCTTCGGCGTGATGAAGCACCTGCGGATCCTCGAGAAGTCCGGCCTCGTCGTGACGAAGCGGCGCGGCCGCGAGAAGCTGCACTTCCTCAATCCCGTCCCGATCCGCCTCGTCCACGACCGATGGGTGAGCAAATACGCGGAGCCGTGGGCCGCGGCCCTGAGCGACCTCAAACACAAGCTGGAGGTGTGAAATCACGGTACGTCAGCCCCGGTCGCGAATCTCGAAACCAAACGGAGGAGAAGACATGACTGCCACGGCACAGGCCACCAAGACCATTCAGATGTATCGCGTGTATATCAAGGCGACGCCGCAGGCCATCTGGGACGCGATCACCAAGCCAGAGTGGACGAAGAAGTACGGCTATGCTCCGCTGGTCGAGTACGACCTACGGGCCGGGGGTACATTCCGAGCGTATCCAAACGAGGGTATGAAGCAGTTTCCCAGCGTCCCGGATGTCATCCTCGATGGGGAGGTCATCGAGGCGACGCCGCCACGCAAGCTCGTGCAAACCTGGCGCATGCTGATGGACCCTGGGTTGGCCGCGGAGGGATTCACGCGCCTCACGTACGAGATCGAGGAGGCCAGAGGCGGCGTCTCGAAGCTCACCGTGACGCACGATGTCACGAACGCACCGAAGCTTGCGGCACTGATCGCGGGCGAGCGGGAGTCGGGAGGCGCCGGCGGCGGCTGGAACGAGATCCTCAGCGGTCTGAAGACGCTGCTGGAGACCGGCGTGCCATTGCCGTTCCAAAGCGGTCCGCAGTAGGGATGTCGTGTGTTTTGGGTGTGAGCCTTGTATTCAAACGGCCACTGTGACCCTCAGGAAGGTCGCAGGAATGGACGTGGCGCCTTTGACCTGGCTCTTGTTCTCACGCTCGAAGAGGGCCTCGAGCTCCTGCTGAAGGTTTGCGGCTTTGCCGCTCTGTTCTGCGGCGGCGAACGCGTTCATCGTGGGCCCGTAGTAGTTTCTGAAGTCAGCGACAAACGCCGATGGTGCGCGGGGAGTCCTGAAGGTGTACGTGTCTCTGGAGAACGCGATCTTCTCGCCTGGAACCCCAGCTGCCGCAAATCGCTCGATCACGTTGCTTTCGATCCCCCAGGTCATCGGGCTGACGAAACCCTCGGGCGGCGGAGGCGAATAGGCGGAGCTGATCTTCAAGATCTGCGCGACGAGCGTCGGATCGCCTGGAATCCAGTTCCCCATGACGATCCGGCCGCCGGGCCGGGTCACGCGAACCATCTCCTTGGCCACATCGAACGGCTTGGGCGCGAACATGGCTCCGAACATGCTGACAACGAGGTCGAAGCTCCGATCGGCGAGTTCATTCAGATTGGTTGCATCGCCTTCCTGGAACCGGCAGTTTGTCAAGCCCTCTTCCTGCGCGCGTCGGTTCCCAGCCTCGACAAGATTTCTTGCGATATCGACGCCGAGGACGTCGGCGCCCAGCCTGGCCGCCGGCAGGGCCGTCGTCCCGTCGCCGCATCCCAAGTCCAGCACCTTCATTCCCGCGGTGATGCCGAGTCCGGCGACGACGGCTTCTCCACTCTCGCGCATGCTCGCCGCGATCCGCGTGAAGTCGCCTTTTTCCCATAGCGCCTGGTTCGGGTTCATTGACGTTCGCCTCTCCTTTCACACAGTCGGAACTTCCGCCGAGGGCCGCGCGCCCCGGCAATGCCGCCATGCTCGGACGCCTTCACGAGCTCGCGCTTTGCTTTCCCTCAGCCGTCCGGGGTCGAAACGCTACTGCTTCTCGTAATATACGAGACTTCTTATCAGGGGCTCGCCCCGCTCGTCGATGTTCATGACGACGAACGCTCCGAACTTGCCGTCAGGTGACACCACGAACGTATTGCGCGACGTCACGCGCCCGTTCTGCTTGATGGTGGTGACAATCGTGAACTCGTCCAGCACCTCCCTGGTAATGGTCGACCCGGGCCGATCTGGCGAGGTCGGATGGTCCTTGCCGTCGAGCAGGTGAATCGCACCCCCGTTGTACTTGATCCCTTTCTTGTCAGCCATCGCGACGTAGTTGTGGGAGGGTGCTTCCTTCGGCGGTCCGTCTACGATGTACCGCGACTTCTCGATGTTCGCCTTCCACTTTCCCACATAACGATTGTAGAAGCGCTCGTACGCGTCGCTCTTGAGGTCAGCCGAGACAGGACCAGCAATGCAGAGTGCGAATAGTACGGTGAGACCGAGCATGCGGCGCGTTGGTGTGGACATCTGACCCTCCAGTCGTTGTCGACATGTAACGTGCTTGACCGCGTTGGCGGCCCGAACGGTAACCCGAGTCGATCGGCTGTGCGGCTCGTCGGGTAGACTGAATACCACGAGCTCGGACCCTGGCCCGAGCCGAGCGCTACCGACGACGTACTGCGTACTCCGGTACCGGCGCCTCAATCCGTGAGGCAGCTATAGCAACCCAATCGGCGGAATTCTCTCATAGTATAGAAGCCGGGACCGAACCGCGTCACATCGGGGGCGGTCGATGCCACGTCCGGGCGGCGCTGGATCCTGGAGCGCTGGATCCTGGACACTGGATCCTGGAGCCCTGGAACCTGGAGCTCTTGACAGCGACAGGGTAGAGACCGATACTCCGGCGATTCGAGGTCTGCCCTCACGAGTTGCGCTCCGTAATACTGTCTACCACGCCGAGGTTGCCATGCATGTCGCCCGCGCAGTGACGTTAGTGCTTGCGGTTTCTTCCTGGGCCTCCGCGCAGACGGGGCCAGCCGCACCATCTCTCGACTTCGAATTCTTCAAGACACGGGTGCAACCGATCTTTCTCGCCGAACGTCCCGGCCACGCGCGCTGCATCGCGTGTCATGGCTCCGGGACACCCTTGCGCCTGCAGCCGGTCGCGGCGGGGCAAATGCATTGGACGGACGAGGATTCGCGCAAGAACTTCGACATTGTGCGGCGGGTGGTGATGCCCGGCAACGTCAAGAGCCGGCTCCTGATGCATCCCCTGGCGGAGCAGGCGGGCGGCGATTTCTATCACAGCGGTGGCAAGCACTGGGCATCGCAGGCCGATCCCGAATGGCAGACGGTCAAGGCATGGGTGATGGGCGAGACGCTGCCGGCGCAGCGTCAGGTCCGAATCATCCAGACCAACAGTGCCGGAGACAACGTGCACATCATCGACCCGGCCACCAACACCATCGTCGGCGTCATCGGTGGCATCGAAGCCGGTCATGGTGCGGGCGCCTCGCCTGACGGCAGACGCATCTACGTCAGCGACGAGGCCGAGAGCACGCTCGATATCGTCGATGCGAAGACGCTGATGGTGACAAAGAAGATTCCGCTCAGCGGGCATCCGAACAACATGGCGGTCGGCAAAGACGGCCGTCGGGTCTATGTCGGCATCATTCAGGCGCCGGGCGGCGTGGATGTGATCGACACCGTTTCGATGCAGCGCGTGAAGACCATTCCGACCGCAAGGTACGATTCACAACGCGTACGTCACACCGGATGGACGGTTCGTTGTCGCCGGATCGATTGCCGGTGCGACCATCAACGTGATCGACGCCAGCACCGAGGAGCCGGCGTGGACGCTGAAGATGGACCTCGGCGTTCGGCCGATGGCGTTCTCGGTGAATCCAGATGGATCGACGAAATGGATCTTCACGCAGCTCACCGCGCTCAACGGGTTTGCGGTCATCGATTTCGCGACCCGCAAGGAGATCAGACGGATCTCGAATCCTGATTTGCCGCCAGGCAAGAAGACGGTGCCCGAGGGATCCGATCCTTCGCACGGCATGGCGGTGACGGCGGACGGCAAGACCCTCGTCGTATGCAGCCGTTTGAACAACTACTTGTATTCGTATTCGCTGCCCGAGTTGAAGCTCCTTGGCGGCGCCGAGCTCGGCGGTAAAGGCGCGGGGTGGGTAACGCTGACGCCGGACGGTCGGACCGCTTATGTCGCCAACCCGGTCACCAACGATGTGTCGGTTGTTGACGTCGCGACGATGAAGGAAGTTTCCCGCATTCCCGTCGGCTTCGTGCCGAAGCGAAACGCGACCGCGTTCCTGCAGTAGAGAAGCGCGTTTCGCTTCCCATTGTTCCGGAGAGCTCGCCTCAGAGGGCTCTCCGCGCGCGGTTGACCCTGCCAGCCGTGTCGTCGCCGAGGTCAATACCGTTTCGGATTCTTCCAGTTCGGCAGAAGCTGCGACGGCTCACCGTTGACCGTCGCGCCGGCGTGCATGAATGAGCCTGCCATCCGCAGAAGGGCCGTTGGAAACACGACCGGCGGCTCGGACACGCGGTCGAGCGTCGCGATCTGGTGATCGCTCAAGACCACGTCGAGCGACGCCAGGTTCTGATCGAGCTGGTCGAGCCGCCGGGCACCGATGATTGTCGACGACACGCCGGGTCTCGAGCGCACCCAGGCCAAGGCGACGGCAGCGGGGCTCGTCTCGAGCTCCTGGCTGATACGCCGCAGCTCGTCGACAATGGTGAACGTGCGTTCGTTAAGGTACGCCGTGACTCGCTCGCCGCGGTCGGCCGTCTGCTGACTCGCATTCTCACGCGTATATTTTCCGGATAGTGCGCCCCCACGAAGGGGACCCCAGGGCGTCACGCCCAGACCGAGCGCACGGGCCATCGGGACGAGTTCACTTTCGACGGTACGTTCCAGGAGGGAGTACTCGATCTGGAGAGCGATCAATGGCGTCCATCCGCGAAGCTGTGCCATCACCTGCGCCTGTGCGGTCTTCCAGGCCGGGGTGTCGGAAAACCCGATATATCGAACCTTGCCGGCCCGCACGAGGTCGTCGAGCGCGCGCATCGTCTCATCGATCGGCGTGAGTGCATCCCAGACGTGCATCCAATACAAGTCGATGTAATCGGTCTGCAGGCGACGCAGCGATTCCTCGCACGCAGCGGTCAGCGACTTTCGACTCGCGCCGCCGCCGTTCGGGTCGCCGGGAAACAGGTTGGTGAAGAACTTCGTCGCAATCACCACTCGGTCGCGTCGGCGCCGGTCGCGCGCGAGCGCCGTGCCGATAATCGTCTCGGAATGGCCGAGCGTGTAGCCGTTCGCGGTGTCCAGAAAGTTACCGCCGTGCTCGAGGAAACTGGCAAGAATGGCCTCCGACTCGGCGACGCTCGAACCCCACCCCAACTCCTCACCGAACGTCATCGCGCCAAGACACAGCGGGCTTACACGTAGGCCCGAATGTCCCAGTGTCACATAGTGATTCAGCGGCATGGTCGCTCTCAATCTTCAGTTCCAGCGTGCTGGCGTACGACTCATATTCTACCCACCAGCTCGGTTCGATCTTCCTCCATCTTCCGGCGAGTGCCCAGGGGTGCGGCCAACCAATGGCGGTCCAGTCGCTTCGGGCACCACATGGCCATCTCAATCGGCACGATCGACTTGCCTCAAGGAGTTTGCGCTCTCGCTGGAGGTTGCAATCGCGTGACAAACTGGGTTACCGTGCAGCCGCTCGATGATGGAAGATCGCGGTCCTCGGGCTCGTTATCGGCGCTCCGGAGTCTAATCCAGACGCGCCAGTGTCGATGGGAGGACACATGCTGCGCAAACGCGTGCTGCTGACAGGGTTCGCTTTGCTGGCGACTGTGGCACTGACGCCGCTCTCCATCGGGGCCCAGGGCAAAGCGTCGACTCCACGTCGGACACCCGATGGTACGCCAAACCTCGAGGGCATCTTTTCGTTCAGCACGATCACGCCGCTCCAACGGCCAGACGCGCTCGCCGGGAAGGACACGCTGACCGAGGAAGAGGCGGCGGCGTTCGAAGCGGCGGAGAACACCCGGCTCAATCGCGATCTGTTCGACCCGATCAAAGGGCAGCCGAGCGCGGGATACGCACCACGATCGGAAGGTGGCGTCTTGTCCTATAACGAGTTCTGGTACGAGCGCGGCAACCGACTGACCAAAGACAAGCGCACATCCCTCATTGTCGATCCTCCGAACGGGAGGATTCCGTTCACCGAAGCTAGCGCGCCGGAAGAACGCAGAAACCGCGCAGCGGTTGAACTCCGGCTTCGCTGACTCATATACGGACCGAAGCGTCGCCGACCGGTGTCTCCTGGGCTTCAACGCCGGCCCTCCGATGTTTCCGGGCGCCTATAACAACAACGTACAGATCCTGCAGACGCGCGGACAGGTCGTAATTCTCAACGAAATGGTGCACAACACCCGCATTATCCCGACCGATGGACGCCCACATACCACACTTCGACAGTGGTCGGGAGACTCCCGCGGCCACTGGGAGGGTGACACGCTCGTTGTCGAGACGATCAATTTTCTCCGCGAGACGAGTCTACTCGGCTCCACTGCGGATACGCGCCTCGTGGAACGCTTCACGCGAGTCGACGACGATACGATCAAGTACGAATTCACGGTCTCCGATCCGAATTCGTACTCCAAACCGTGGAGCGCGATGCTGCCCCTGTCGCGAATAGAAGGGCCCATCTACGAGTACGCCTGCCACGAGGGCAACTACTCGTTGACGAACATTCTCGCCGGCGCCCGCGCGCAGGACAAGGCCAACGGCAGGTAACAATTGCCTTTCCGTTCGAGCGGGATAACCAGTACCGCGCCGTTCCGGCCCCTCGCCCGATACCTGGACACGACCGAGCGGTGGCGATTGCCCACTCGGCTGTCTATTGGATGATCGAGCGGCTGGCGCCGTAGCGCCGGGGTAGTTGTGTTATCTCGTGGCTGTGCCACCCACCGCGCGAGGGAGAAAGCACGGCCGACCGCCGCTGATGAGCGCCGACGCCGATTCAGTTCGTAATAGAATCTGCTTGTACCCCGGCACCCAAGGCCGGCAGAATTTCTGTGGGGAGGCCGATCACGGTAACTGGCCGCCAGCATCTACCATCCATCCTGGTGTTGCTCTGCCTTGCTGGCGGCGCGATTGCCACCGCCAGCGAACGCATCTTCGTCGATCAGTGGAGCCCGACACGGTCGGAGCTCCTCATTGCTGATGCCGACGGCTCGAACCCGAGGAAACTCGTTCCCGGGTCGCAGATCGACTACAACGCCTCATTCTCGTTCGACGGCCAGTGGGTCGTCTTCACGTCCGAGCGCTATGGATCCTCTGACATCTTTCGGGTTCGTACTAGCGGGATGGGCCTCGAACGATTGACCGACGATCCGGCCTTTGACGACCAGGCGGCGATATCACCGAACGGTCGATCGCTCGCCTTCGTGTCCAGCCGCGACACCGGATCAACCGATATCTACATCCTCGATCTGGAAACCCGGAAGGTGCGGAACCTCACGAGAGCGCCGGGCGGCGATTTCAGACCGAGCTGGTCGCCGGATGGGCAGATGATCGCGTTTTCGTCCGACCGCGGAACAAAGGTCCATGCGGCAATCGGACATTGGGAGCAGGTCCAGGCCGCGAGCGTCTATGTGATGTCGGTGGACGGAAGTGGACTCCGCAAGCTGTCCGGTGACGGTCAGCTCGCCGGGTCGCCGAAGTGGTCGCCCGATGGCAAGCGCCTCGTTTTCTACGAGGTCGCGATCGGCGACACGTTCGATGCGCGTCAACTCTCGGACCAACCCAACGTCGAGTCACGAATCGTTTCGATCAATGTCGCCACCGGTGCCAGACAGGAACACGCTTCCGGACGTGGCCTGAAGCTGTCGCCCCAGTTCCTCGGACCTGACCGCATCGGCTACTTGATGAAGAACGGTCCGCAGGCCGTGCTGACCTTCACCAGCGGTGAGCGTGGAGCCGTCGGCGACATCGGCAATCCGGCGTGGAGTCGAGACGGGAAACAGCTCGTCTACCACAGCGGGCCGATCACGACCATCCCCCAGCCGCGCGCGCCGGGTCAGCTGCTCTTTGGTCGTGACCCACGATTCGATCTCCTCTTCGCGAGTGGCTTCCCGGCCGTGTCTCCCGACGGCCGACATCTCGTCGTCAGTGAACGCACCGGCAGGGCAAGCCCCGATGATCGGACAGCCCTGGTCGTGTGGCAGACCGATGGAACGGATCCGCACCGAATCTTTCGCGCAGATGGGTCGGCGATGAGTCCGCAGTGGTCTTCGGATGGACGACGGCTCGTGTTCGGCGCCGGCAGCTATTTCCTGGCGCGCAAGGGGCATCCCGCGCAGATCATGACGGTCGGCTCTGACGGGTCGGATCCACGCGCCCTTCCAACGGGGCCCGGCAACGCGGGATTTCCAAGCTGGTCTCCCGACGGCAAGCAGATCGTGTATCGCTTCTGGGGCGACACGGCGGGGGGTTTACGAACCTTGAGCGTCGCGGATGGCGCCATCCGCACGCTGACCACCGGATACGACAATTTTCCGATGTGGTCGCCCAAGGGCGATCGGATCGCCTTCAGCCGTTTGGCCAACGACAACTTCGACATCTACACGATCCGCCCCGATGGGACTGGACTGCGACGTTTGACCGAAGCCGAAGGCAACGACTCTCACCCGGCATGGTCGCCCGACGGCGAATACATCTTGTTCAGCAGTTCGCGTTTCGGTTTCAAGGACGAAGCGCCACTCTTCGACATTCCGCAACCCTACGGCGAGCTCTTCATCATGAAAGCCGACGGCTCAGATCAGCGAGCGCTGACGGACAACAAGTGGGAAGAAGGGACTCCCAGCTGGATGCCTGCCGGCAAGAATGACGGCTCCAGCCGTAAGAACTGAAACGTCGGTTCCGACGACGCTCGCGGCGAGTGAGAATATCGGGCGATAGGGCTTCTGGCCTTTCGCACCTGTTCGCTACATAAACGTTGCTTCTAGAGACACGTCGAACCGGATATGTAGCCTGTCTTCGATCCCTTCGCGGCTGAATACTGAACTCGTTCGGATCTACGCAGATCGCGCCAATCTCCAGTCCTGCTCACCGGGAACACGCTTTGCACTGCAACCCAATTTGCAAGGCAACTCAACAAGAGTTGCGTGCAACTCAACAGGAGTTGCGTGCAACTCAACAAGAGGTTCCGTCACGCGACAGTTACTGCGCACGTCTAGAGTGGACGTCTCTGGGTTAGCCGTTGCACCCGAAAATTGGAGAAACCTTGTGCTCGATCTGCTTGAGGTCAGTAGTAGCAATCAGCTGACAGAGATATGCCCTACAGACTAGCCTTCGTCATGGAACAAACGCTGGGCCACACCACCCACGCGCAGAATTTTGCGCATTGGGTCGCGAAGGATCCGGACGTGACGCCAACATGGATTCGGATTCCATTCGTGGCATCCGACCGGTGGGGACGGACCCCGGTAGTCAAGAACAATTGGACACTCTTGGCGAGTCTGCGTGCAAGAGAACAGGTGCACGCCGCCCTACGTTCGGAACGACTTGATGGTCTGTTTTTTCACACTCAAGTCACGGCGCTCTTCTCCCAGCATTTGATGGGGAGGATTCCAACCGTGGTGTCGCTGGACGCGACGCCTCTGAACTTTGACAGCATCGGCACACCGTATAACCACACGCCGAGCCGGCACAGGCCAATGGAGGCGCTCAAGAACGCCTTGAACCAGCGCACGTTCCATCGCGCGCGGAGGCTGATCTCTTGGAACGAGTGGGGGAAGCAATCCCTGCTTCGCGATTATGGCGTGAACGCGAGTAAGGTCGTGGTGATTCCTCCGGGGATCGACCTGGACCGATGGCATATCCCCCGCGAAGCGTCGCGTTCCGGACTCGTCCGTCTGCTGTTTGTCGGCGGCGATTTTCAACGCAAGGGCGGAAACGTGTTGCTGGCGGCATTCCGCCGAGAGTTGATGAGGGGCTGTGCGCTGGACATCGTCACCCGTGAGGCAGTCGACGTGCAGGGCTTAACCAACGTACGAGTCCACCGGTTGGGGCCCAATTCGTCGGAGCTGTTGGCATTGTATGCCGGTGCGGATATTTTTGTGCTTCCGACGCTGGGGGACAGCCTGCCACTGGCCATTATGGAAGCGATGGCGGCGGGTCTTCCCGTGATCGCCACATCAGTTGGCGCGATCGCCGAGGAAGTCGAACACGGCGTCACAGGCTTTCTCGTTCCAGTTGGCGATCACAACTCACTCGCGGCGACGGTGCGGCAGCTGGTCGCCAATCCAGATCTGCGTCGAGGAATGGGCGTAGCGGCAAAGCGCGCGGCTGACCGCCTGTTCAGCGGCGCCAGAAACTATCGCGCCATGCTCACAGTCTGCAAGAACTGCGTGGATGCCGGGTGATTCTCAAATTGGGAAATTCAACCCCGGTCCCAGCCAGCCACTTCCTGATGTGACGCGCAAGGCCGCACTGTCCAGTTTCCGAGCCGGCGCATGTCGAGTTCGAGGATCCGGTCGTGCGGCGTCCGGTCATGGTGGATGTCGCCGCTGGCCCGCAAATGGTAACCTTCGCATGCGGGTTGCGCGGATCGTGCGGGCTGGTCCGATATTCAGTCATTGACCATGTGTCGGTGCGCGTTCAGGTGGTCGAGAACGACGATCGCTGCCTGTACGCCAGCGATGGTCGTCTCGCTGCTTGTCAACGCCTGCGGCCAGACCACATCGCCGACCGGTCCATCCAATTCGTGGGTTCGGACACTGCCGAGCTGGTCGCCGTACGTCGTCATTCAGCCGAATCACGATGCCCTTCCCGGGTACGAGCACGCATTGACCGAGCTCGTCAACCAGCACGCCGTGCTCGGTGCGAGGATTCCGCTGTATGGAGACGGACGCTCGCAGTCGACTGTGCATCTCGCCGCGTCGCTCGGCTTGGACGTGGTCGGCATCATCGCGAATGAGGATCTCCTCAACCCGAATAGCGAAAAGGTCTTCGACCAGTACGCAGCGCTCTATCCCGAGGTGCGGACCTTTCAGGTTGGCAACGAGATCACGGCGTCGCTGCCGCGATCGAGCATCGGCATCGAGGAGTACATGGATGTCCTCGGGCGCATATATGCGCACGTGGCCACGCACTATCCAGCGGTGACCCTGGTTTCTCAGTCCACCGTCGGATCCGGCGAGTTCGGCGCCCACGAGCTCGCAACGATGTCGCTGTACCTGAAGATGATGGGCTTGTCGCCGCGCCGATTGATTGTCGGAATCAACGTCTATTCGCTGACGGCATCAACCATCTACGCGAATGTGATTGGAAAGGATCTGATTGGTTACCGCGTCTGGATCATGGAAAGCGGCGTGGCGGACCAGAGTCAGCAGATTGCGTATGTCAACCGGACATATCCACGGCTGCGCACCTTGCTCGGCGCCGAGCGGATCTACTGGTACGCCTTGTGGGCCGGAGACGTCGGGGGGGACAGCGAATTCAGCCTGATCAAGAATCCCACCCGGCCGCCCATCGTGGCGGGGCCGCTGTTTCGCATGCTCGCCGATGTCGAATGACATGTTCGTCGGACTGCCAGATCGACGTGTCGGCATAGTTGTTGTCGGCATACTGATCTCGTTCATCCTCGCCCACGCGGCGTTGGCACAGGAGCCTGCCAGTCCGCCCGCCGGCCCTCGAGCTTTCCTGGACAACACCGAAATCGGCGCCCTGGCCGACGTCTATTACGACTGGTACTCAACCAAGCACGCAAGCAGCCCCCTGTACCGAAATTTTGATACCAAGCACAATGAATTTTCCTTCACGATGGTCCAACTGTGGCTGACGAAAATACCGACTGCAGCCTCGCGAGTCGGCTTCAAAGTGAAACTGAACTTTGGATCCGCAGCGACGGAGATTCTTCACGCCAGTGACCCCGGCGCCGCACTCATCGACAACCTGCAGGAGGTGTCCATCAGTTACCTCGCTCCCGCAGGAAGGGGGCTGCAATTTGATGCCGGCGTATTCGTCACTCCTGCGGGTGCCGAAGTGATCGAGGCCAGGGACAACTGGAACTACTCGCGCTCGCTACTCTTCACGCTGGCAATTCCCCACTACCACACCGGCGTGCGCGCCACATACAAAGCCAGCGATAACATCACGCTCATGGGCGGCGTCGTCAACGGCTGGAACAATCTCGTGGAGAACAACGCCGCAAAAACCGTGCTCGGCTCCGTCACCGTGAAGCCATTGTCGGCCTTGTCCATCGTCGAGAACTACATCGGCGGGCCGGAGCAGCCCGGCAATGACGGCGCCTGGCGCCACTTGTTGGATACAGTCGTTACCTACAGGGTGTTGCCCCAACTGAGCCTCATGGCGAACTACGACTACGGCCGCGACACGTTTTTGGGCAACGGGGTCCGCTGGCAGGGGGTGGCCGGCTACGTGAAGTACCAGCCAACCAAGTGGCTGTCGGTGACTCCCCGCGCCGAGTACTACGACGATGCCCAGGGGTTCGTGACGGGTGTCGTTCAACGGCTCAAGGAGGCGACGGTCACGGTCGAGGTCAAGTCGGTGGACAACCTCCTCTGGCGCGTCGAGTATCGCCGCGATTTCTCGAACCAGGCGGTGTTCAAGAACAACGAGAACGCGTTCGAGAGGAATCAGCAGTCGATCGCCTTTGGCATGCTGTATTCCTTCAGTGCTGGCGGGCAGTAGGCAGCCTTCTCCGACGGCCAATCCAGGCATCACGCGCGTCTGAGTGGCAGCGGTTCCGAAAACTGGAACGCGGCCCAAACGAGAGCCGGCCAGAGCTGCCCAACGAGCCGCTCGAACGACACAGCCATCTGCCACTGAAGGGGCAGCGGCGTGATCACGTAGACCAGACCGTAAGCGAACATCATCGCGGCGACCAACAGCAGCCCCGCGCTAGCGCAAATGGCGGAACTTCGATCTGGCCTGGCGATGAGCGCAACAGCCAAGGCGAGACAGACAAACGCGCCTCCTGGTACCTCACCCCAGGCCGCACCGAGATTCGCAACCCCCTCGGCAACGCTCATCCATCTGGAGCGATCCACAAGCTTCTGCACCACGCCACCGCCCTGCTGACTGAAGAGATAGTGGGACGTTTCGATGTGCAGTTTGAAGACCGCGAGCGTCACTGCCGGCACGGCAGCGCCCATCGCGACCTGCGTCAGCGCTCGAAGCCGTGGACGGCGGAAGGCCGCGACCAGCACGACGAGCGCAACAAGCGGCAGCCCCTCATCTTTGGTCCACGCGGCAAGGCCGGCGGCCGCACCGGCCGTCAAGAGAAGCGGTCCCGGCTCCGGCTCGCGCAGACTCATCGCCACAAGCGCAATCGCGACGAGGATGTAGAAGCCAACCGGAATATCGCCACACTGGCACGCGCTCTGGAAGAGGTATGTTCTTGCGATGAGCAAGGTCATGCCGCCCAGCAAACCGGCCGGCCAGCCTCGCAACCGGGCGACGCCGGTCACGACGACCGCAAGCGACGAGAGGAAGAACAGGAGCGCCACAGCGGCGGGGACAGCCGGTACTCTCGCGGCCCGCGTACTCCCAGAGACGGGCGACGCTGAGCGGCACGAGCAGGGGGTAGTGGGGACTCGACCAATCGAGCGCCGAGGACAAGATCGCGGTCCAATCGGGCGCGCCCCGCGCAATCGCCCGAGCCCGGAGATTCCAGATGGCAAACGCATCCCATTCGCCCTCGGGCCGGAGGGACCAGCGCAGCCAGAAGGTGAAGAGGGCAAGGGCGCACAGGATGAGGAGGCCCGCGGCGGTCGCCGCAATCGCCGGCGTCCAGGCACCGGGCGCCTCGGCGCGAGGGCTGGCGCTCGTCGGCATCTCGGCCGTGTTTGTGGGTGTCACCACGGCCGCGCCGCCCCCTGACTGGCTCCGGCGCCAGCCATCGATCAGGAGACAGACAGCGGCTACGAGCCACAGGGCGCCGTCAAGACCTACGACGATCCTGCGGTTCGCGGCGAGGTGGAGAAGCGCGAAGTACCCGCATGAGGCGAAGCCGAGACCGAGCCCGGGTGCCATGGCGGCTGTGAGGGCCCGGCCCAGCTGGGCGCCGGCCATTCGCCTGAGCACCAAATACGACACCAGGCCGGGCACGAGAATGGCGAGTGTCGCGCTGACGGTCACTTGATCCGCCTGAACACGCGCAGCCCGTTGTCGAACCGCTGGAGGAGCACGAAGTCAGCAAGTCGCGGGTCGCGACTGATGCCCCGCGAATTGTCGTCGCCTGCGACCGAGGCCTCGGGCACCACGATGACGTACTCGGGAGCGGTGCTCATTACAACCACCCGCGGAGTCAGGGAGTACTCGGCCAGATAGAACCGGCGCTGCGCCCCGGCGGCCGGCCAATCGTCCGGCTGAAGGTACCCGACAACTCCTCGAGCGGGGAGTGACGAGATCAGCGGAAGATACCGCTGTGCTTCTTCCGTGACGATATCCAGCCCATTCCCCCTGTCGCTCAGCAGGCGCCGGTCCGCTCGAGCAGGACCGAGATTCGCGCGAAGGCCCGTGTAGAGCAGGAACGCTGTCGCCAGGAAGATTCGGATACGCACGACCGTAGCCGTCAACGTCGGGATCCTCTGCCGCAACTAGAACTGGACGTCCGTGTACAGGACCTTCAGGGCGATCATCAGATTCGCACGAGGACCAGGGGCACGGCGATCACAAGGTTGACCCCGCACAACGTGGCCAGGGCGTGCGCTTGTCGCGGCACCACGTCAACGAGGCGGAACACCATTAAGTATGGGGTTCACAGTTGTCAGGGCGAAGGTGTTTTCTGAGGTGAGACCCATCACGGGCCTGCGCGCGAGGCTCAAGCGGGGTCATTCTACCTGATGCGAGTTCGTGATGGCCGGAGAGCGACACGGGCATCTGCGGCAGCGCAACGACGCGAACCTCCGCCGTCCCGGCCGCGCTGATGGGCAGTTACGGAAATCGTCCGGAGCAGCCGGCAATTCCCCGATTCCAGGCAACTTCGCTTCCGAACCGGTTCAGGGCTTCCCGGCATGCTCTAAACATCGTGCTCGACGCCGTTCAAACGAGTCATAATGCGCGTCAGGAACTGGCGCGGGCGCAGACGGCCCGAAGACCACCCTATTTTGAGTTCGCCAACAGGAGGGCGTTCATGAAGTCATGTATTGCGGTCCTCACACTTGCAGCTTGTCTCGTTGCAGTGCGCGCCAGTGGTCAGCAAGTGCCGCCTGGCGACGGCGGCATACCGGTCTACATCGAGCCCGGTAAGCTTCCGAGTGAACCACAGATTCTTGACGCCGGCGGACAACGTGTCCGCGTCACGCCGGTCAAAGGATTGGATCATCCATGGGCGCTCGCCGTTCTGCCCAACCTGGACATCCTCGTCACCGAACGGGCGGGTCGTCTTCGGATTATCCGTAACGGGGTGCTCGATCCTCAGCCAATCGCCGGTGTGCCGAAGGTGAATACCCGCGCGACGATGGCGGGCATGATGGACGTCATCCTGCACCCGAAGTACGCGGAGAACAAGCTGATCTACTTCACGTACTCGAAGGAGATGCCTGGCAGTCCGTTCCCGGATCTGGTTGGCAAAAGAGATGCCGCGACGGTCACACTGGTCCGCGCTCGGTACGACGGCGGCAGCGCTCTGACGGACGTGACTGAAATTTTCCAGGCTGACGCCTGGTCGCAAGGAACCTCCGCGGGCCGCATTGTCTTCGCGCGGGACGGCAAGATCATTCTGGCGATTGGTATGGCGGCTCGCCACAAGGTCGGGACGGCCGAAGATGCGCAGAACCCCAGGAACCATGGGGGCAAGATCCTGCGGCTGAACGAGGATGGAACGGTGCCATCCGATAATCCCTTCGTCGGGCGACCAGGATACCGGCCGGAAATCTACGCCCTCGGCATTCGCAATGCGATCGGCTTGTTTGTGCACCCGGACACCGGTGTGATCTGGGAAACCGAAAACGGTCCGATGGGGGGCGACGAAATCAACATCGTCAAGCCGGGCGTCAATTTCGGGTGGCCAACCATCTCGTACGGGAAGGATTACAGCGGAAACAAGATGGGCGGGGGATCGGGAACGACGACGCCGCACTCCGAGATGGAAGGCATGGAGGAGCCGTTCCTGTTTTGGATGCCTTCGCCGGCCGTGACGGGGATTACGATTTATACGGGGGACAAGTTTCCGCGGTGGAAGGGCAACATCATCGTCGGAGCCATGGGCGGAGCCAATCTTGGGGCGCGCCAGCTGCACCGCATCATGTTGAACCGGAACGGACAGCCGCAGCGGAGTGGCACGGTGCCGATGCTGGGCGAACTCAAACAGCGGATCCGCGACGTCAGACAAGGTCCTGACGGGCTCTTGTATCTGACGACCGACGAGTCTGACGGCGCGGTTCTGAAGATCGAGCCTGCCGACCAGCCTCAGGCGAAGTGAGGCAAGCACTCGGGCTGACCGCGCTCGGTCAGCCGCGGATCCGGAAGTTCCGCATCATGCCCATGTCCTCGTGCTCGAGGATGTGGCAGTGATAGAGATACAAGCCGGGATGCTTGGAGAAGGTCACCTGCGCGCGCACGGTTTCACCGGGCAGCACTACGACGGTGTCGGTCCACCCCGCATCGGTGATGCCCTCACGAAGGGCGTTGGTGGAACCGCCCGATCGTGACAGCACGCGGAACTGCGGGCCGTGCAGGTGAATGGGGTGGGCCATCGCCATCCCCATCGGGTTGGGCTGGTTCACGAGCTCCCAGATATGGGTTGAGCCGGCTGCGACCGTCTCCGCGGCGGCCACGTCCTTCATGTCGAAGACGCGACCATCGAGGGTCCAATTCATCTGCATGAAGGTGAGCGGCACGCGACGAACGGGCGCGGAAGCCACTTCGCGGAAATCGTGGGACGAAAGACGATCCGGCACGTGGAAGCGCGGCCCCTGCACGCCCGACACGCGCAGCCTCATCAGCGTCAGCGGCGCGCCTTGTAGCACCGGTGACGTCTGGCCCATCATCATCATCCCGACCTGGCCCACATCGGCCGACGGGAATGCGAGGCTCTGGAGCCCCACGTCGGATCCGCGGGCGTGCGCCGACAGATCCAGGACCACGTCCGCGCGCTGGCCGGGCGCGAGCGTCACCGCGCGTTGGGTACGCGCGCGCTCGAGCAAGCCCCCGTCGCCGCCTATCACGATCATCGGCGAGCCGTCGCTCCACGCGAGTTTGTAGAACCTGGCGTTGGATCCGTTCAGCAGCCGCACGCGGTAGGTCCGTCGATCGACGTCGAGCGTCGGTTGCACGCGTCCGCTTACGAGCATGCGGTCGCCTACCCACCCGTTCATCGTCTCCATCATCTGGGCCATGCCGCCGCCCATGCCCATCCCGCGGCCCATCCGGCCCCGCATCCCGCCGCGCGGGGCCGCGCCTGCGTATACGAGTTGGTTGTTCCCATCGAAGCGACGATCCTGCAGCACCAGGAGGAGTTCGCCTGCGCCGGAGGGCAGGCCAAGGGCGTCCTCTTCGGGATCGGACACGAGCAGCAGCCCTGCGAGACCGTGATAGACCTGCGCTGCCGTTCGCATGTGCGGATGCGGGTGATACCAGTAGGTGCCCGCGCGGTTGGTGACCTCGAAGTCGTAGACGTACTCGGCGCCCTGATTCACGGCAAATCGCGGGTGGCCATCCGCACGCTCGGGCACATCGAGTCCGTGCCAATGGACGATGGATGGCTCGCCGAGTTGATTGCGGAATCTGACTCGCACGCGCTGCCCGCGCCGCAAGCGGATGACGGGCCCCAGGTATGACCCGTCCAGTGTCTGCAGGGTGGAGGCCGAACCGCGAATCAGCTTCCCCGTGAAGCGCCACACGCGCGTGGGCGCTCCTGGCAGAAGGCCGACTTCGCCGGGCGCGGCGGTGAGGACGACCTCCACCTCTGGCGATGTATCCGAAGCGGTTTGTGCCGTGGCGCTGTTGAGATCGAAGCCAGAGGCGCGGGCCAAGTGCATGAGCGGCGCCAGGCCGAGAAGCTGAACAATGGCGCGACGATGCATGCCTGCGATTATGGACGTTTCCGCACCGCAACGCTCAGATTGGCGTCTGGCCTGTGGATCTCGCCAGCGAAGCGAGACTGAAAAAAGTCCACGAGCCAACGGTTCTTGTGTATCATCCCTTTACGGTCAGATGCATCAGGACGATCCCGACCTCGATCAACGATTGACTCGTTTTGAGGCCCGGTTGGATCGGTTCAGCCTCGTCCTTCATCAGTGGCAGCAAAGTCAGACTGCCAATCCTCACGATGTAGACGAGCGCATCCGAACGATCGAAGCGACACTCGATCGTGAAGCGCACGCCTTGCGGCGGATGCACGAGGAGCCGCTGCGGCAATTGCAGGCACAGGCGGCGAGTCTCAGAGAGATCTGTACCGCCGCCGCAAATTCCGTCAACGGACTCGATCGGGCCGAATCGCGCTTGGCAGCGCTTCAAGCGGACGTGCAACTGCATTTGAGCGACCTGACGCGTAGTCTTGAGGCTCTCGTAACCGACTTGCGAATCGGCACAACCTCAGAAGTATCGACTCAAGCTCCGGCGGCGACCTGGCCGCTCGAGCGCGTCGTGCACCTGCATCACGAATTGCGACGTGCCGCCACCGGACACGCCACAGATTCGTCCCCGGATCCCACGGCGGCCCACGCGCCCGCAGCACTCCATGCGCACGCCGCTTCACAATCGTCCGACGGAACGGCCGCGCATGAGGCCCCGCTTCAATTGCTCGAACGCGGCACAGCCGACGAGTCCGAGCAATCCTCACCGGCGGACGAAGCGCGCTGGCCTCGGCGCCGGGCGTGGTATCTTGCCGGCGCGGTCGCAGTGATTGCGATATTGGTCTTCGGCCTTGTTCGGATTGAGACCAGATTGAACGATGCTGGCGCTCGCGCTGCCGCTGCCGAGCGTCAGGCGGAGGCTGTCACGCAACTGGCGAACCGGGAGGCCGTCGCCGCGCGTCAGGAGGCGAACCAACAAATCGCCGAGGCTCGCCAGTCGGCACAGAGGGCCGAAACGATCGGCGCCATTTTGACCGCGCCAGATCTCATTCGCTTCAACCTCACCGGCGGGGCCACGCTGGAACGTTCTTCGGCGCAACTGCTGTGGAGTCGCACGCGCGGCCTCGTGCTCAGCGCAACACGGCTGCCAGCCAACCCTCCGGAAGCGATTTATCAGCTCTGGCTCAAGACGAGCGCCGAGCCGGTGAGTGCTGGCCTTTTTGTTCCAGATGCGACCGGACGGGCGACACTGGTTTCAGATGTTCCTCCGAAGGTCGTTGGCCCCGTTGTCGGTGCCGAAGTGACCGTCGAGCCGAGCGGCGGCCGGTCCGCGCCTTCAGGTCCCACGCTGCTGTTCCGTCTCCCCCAAGGCTAGCGCTTCAGCGCATTTCTTGTCGCTTCTTATCGCTGCAGATTCACCGATACGCGGGTCGTCCCATCCGTGCGCACGATGGTCTTCTCGCGGCGTTCACCGAGTTGAGGATGGCGGAACACGATCTCGTGCTCACCAGGAACGACCGAGAGGTTTCCGAGCGGCGTCTCGCCAAACGAGTTGCCGTCAATCCACACTGTCGCCCACGGTACGGCATTGATATTGAGCGTGCCGTTTGGCACGTCGACGGATATCGGTGTGATCAGTCCCGCTTTGACGTCGACGATCCTCCGCTCGCGATAACCGATTGCACTGTTGACGAATTCGAATTCATGCTGGCCAGCCGGAGCGACGATCGGACTATCTCCACTCGAGCCCAGTACGCGGTCGCCGTCGAGCACATGGACTTTCACTGCGGACGATAGTCGGAAACCGCCGCTTTGCTCCGATCCGATCTGAGCCTGGACCGTATCGGCCACCCTATCTCCCAGCTTCGCCGCTCGCTCTTTCTGTTCCGGCGCTTTTGAAATTTGTGGCCCACTCCTATCCACCTGAGGAATGACATCCGGAAGGACCGGGGCCGGCCTCATTGGCGGAAGGACGTTCAGTTGGAGCGGAGTGGTCCCGGCGGCCCGATTGTCCACCGAGACACTTGCACCAGCCGGCGAGGATTCGAGCACAACTGGCGAGGCCTTCGGTGGTGGGGTGGCTGCTCGCATATACAACAGTCGACCGATAAACAGCGCCTCCCCAACCGCTAATGAGGCGGCGGCGACAGCCACCCAACGGACCGCGCTTGTGAAACGACGCCGCACCGGTGAAACCCGGCCGATAGCTCCTTGGTTCCATTCGTCTCCAACAGCGGCTTGATCGGCCAGAGCGGCGGGGGGGTGTAAGGGAGCGGCCTCAGCGACTTCGAAGCGCCTCGGACCGATCAGATGAGGCCCACACCAGCCTTGCTGCCAATGTCCCGCGTCCTCCAGACCGTCGGTCACCGGAGGTGCCTCAGCCATATTCGAACTGAGCGACACAAAGGGGCCGGCGGGCCCCTCGGTCTCATCCTGCCACTCTGCGAGCGCCTCGTTGGCGTCTCGCGCTGAATCAAACAGGTCGTCGCCAAGCTGCAACGCCCGTTCGAGCCAAGAGCGAAGGTGCTGAAACGTGCCCGGCGCGAGCCGGGCATTCCGCGCTGCGATGTCGTCGAGCAGTTCCTCGACCTTGTCCGGATACTCGTCAGGCCCGATGCGGCGTCCTGCCATCAGCGACAAGGCGACAAGCGCCAGCTGAATGACGTCGCTTCGGCCATCGAGCGTTGGTGCTGTCGTGCGCGTTGGCGATGCGAGAATGCCGAAATCCGCCCATAATCTCGTTGACGAGAACTCGACACTCCCGAGCGCCGCCCCAACCATGTGCTCGCGGATTGTCAGTTGACCCTTGGCGGTCACAACAATGCGATCCGCACAGAGGGCTCCGTGTGCGATGCCTGCCCCGTGCTGTTGTAGCGCCGCGAGGGCCGGCACCAGCTGGCGAATCAGCCGAAGCACGAAAGCGGGGCTCGCGGGCTTTTTCAGTGCCTCCGAGAGGCGCACACCCGAGGCGTATGTCGAGACGACAGCAAGGCCGTCTTCGTGTCCCAGTTCCTTGATTGGGCGGACCAAGGGAAAGGCGGGATGATGAAACGAGACCAATCGTTCGACGCGGTCCCGCAATGCCGCCTCGAATCTGTAGTCGCGAGCGAGCGCCGGCGTGAATCTGAGTATTTCCCACGAAGGCGCGGTCGTGTTGTCGAACATCAACAGACGGTCGCCGAGATTGTCAGAGTGTCCTTGCGCGTACCATGTGGTCAGGTGCGTTTGGCGTTCGCCCATCGGTGAGAATTGGTCGATGATGAGATCGTGTGCCATGGTCATGGCATCAGCATCCTCATGCTGCGGTCGGCGAAACGCTGGTGGGCCAGTCGGGTTTCGATGGAAACCCCTCCATTGTGCACGAACCAACGCCCGAGTACAAGGGTGGAAGATTGGTTGGTTTCGACGAACGCTCGATGGCTCAGCGGGCTGCCGCGGCACCGGCGCGCGCCGCGCCGACCAGAGAACCTTCGAACGGGGATGTGGGCGAGCGCGTCGTCATTCCGAATGCGGGCTGAAGGAGTGCGCCGGTACTGTCAGCAGATTCGATGAGCTGCTTCAGTCGTACAGATACCACTGCGGCGTGATCGGTTGAGGCGTCACACAGTAACACCGCCATTTCTGTGTCGCTCAGGATACCGGCGAAATCGCCGGCACGAAGTTGAGCTCTCGTTCTGCCGAGCCAGGTCTGCGCCAGCCCATCCGTTAGCACGGCTGCGTTCACCGACACCACAATGACTGAGGCGTGCTGGCCGGCATCAACTGCTTCGGCGGCGAGCTGGTCGAATAGGGTATCGACAGGTCGAAACCGGAGGCGCCGCTCGCTTTCCTTTGAGCGCGGAAGGGCGGCCTGCACCCACGAATGCAAAGCCGTCGCTCCAGCCTGGACGATCTCGCGCTCGAACGACGTAAATGGAAGCTGTTTGCGCCCAATGACAACGGCCATGGTGCTGCTGGGGTCCGATGACGTGACCACCAGCTGATCGTGCCGGACTTGGTGATCGAACGCCGACAGGAGATCCGTCTCACCGACCGCCAACACCTGCCCCCTGGCTGCGGACGTGACAACAAGCGCGGCCTGATTGCCCCCGAAAGCCGCGGCCAGTCGCCGCAGGGCCATCAGTGCCGTCTCTTCTAGCGGTTCGTTCGCCGGAAGCGCCGGCCCAGCCAGTTCCGCGATCACGCGGTTGGTCGTCGTCGCAAGGACTTTGTCCAGCGACTCGCGCAGCATCTCTGAATACAGGGTCAACCGCACCTGCTCGTGGCCGTCGATTGTTCCGGAAAAGACGAGCGCACAGGCGATGTCGCCACCCGCAGAGAGTCGCAGGATGAGCACGTCGCCGGCCGCGGACGCCAATCCGAGCCGATCGATCTCAACGCGCGAAAGTCGCACCATCCGGGAGTCGCGAGGAACGACGGCGCCATCGAGTTCGGCAGGTAACGAAGAGGGAATCCCGACGGGAGCCACGTACTGGAAGAAGCCGCCGCGCGCGCCGGCGGCGTAACCGTGGATCAGCACGTCATCCCAAACGCCAAGCGCTTCGACAAACGCACCGATAACTCTGCGGACGGATCCCCGCAACATGGCCTCGCTCAGGATGCGCTGGAGCGAGGCAATTCGATACGGTTCGACAGCAATGCCGTGTGGCGGCTTCGTCAGGCTCGCCTCAATCGCGACGGTGAGCCAGGAGCCAATCAACTCGAGTTCTCGACGGCACTCGTCCGCCCAATCACCGTTTCCCAGCGTTCGCGCCAACACGAGCACACCAGCCTGCGTCAGTCCGAAGCAAAGCACCTGCAACCCGTCCACTTCGACCGGTGCTGGCTTCGCGGAGCGCAGGATATCGCCAATCGCGGAGACCAACGACGGCTCGCCAGTCGTCAGCATTTGGCGGAGGGCGACCGCAGCGGGGGTGGACCCGGCGGGAAACACCGGCATGTGCCGGTCGTCAATCACCTCTATGACGACATTGAGCCGATGGGGTAAATCGAAGAGCCACTCCCACGATTGTCGGTTGACGGTGTGTTCGAGGTCGGATGGTTGCATGCAGGTCGTCGTGGGATGCGACGTGAACGCTTATACCAAAGTCGCATGTCTTCGGCAAACGACAAGAACAATCGGCCCAAAACCACGCCGGGCTTTGCGAAGGGGTACCCCGCGCAAGTCTGGAGGCACGACCGGTCACTTCTTGAGTTCGTTCAGGAACTCGTCGAGCACCGCGTTGAATCGATCCGGCTCGTCGACGAAGAGGGCATGGCCTGCGCTCTCGAACCGCTCGAGCCGCGAGCCGGCAATCTGCTTCTGCATCCGCTCGTACGCCGGATTGGACACCCCATTCGACGCAAAGACGATGAGCGTGGGTTTGTCGATCTTCCCGAGAGCCGCGCGAGTGCTGGAGGCGATTGAACCGACAAACAATGCGACGGCGGCCGAGGTCGGCGTCGCCAACGCATCGCGGGTGACTCTCGAGAGATACGCATCGGCGTGCGGCCGCTTGTACATGCTCCGTACGAAATCCGCCGTTGCTTTCGGCCGATCGACTTGCACCTCCCCGAGCCACTGCACCACCGCCAGCACGCGCTCGGGGTTGGGATCACCGCCGAGCGACTCGTCCACGAGCACGATTCCGGCGACGTCCTTGGTTCCGAACTGGTCCACGAACAGCGCAATTTCAGACACGCCCATCGACCAGCCAATCAGGACCACGGGGGCCAGCTTCAGCTGGTCGACCACGCGTTTGAGATCGCGCGCGCGCGCGGCCGGGTAGAGCCCCTCAGTGGTTTTCGTGGATTGCCCCTGGGCCCGGGGATCAATGGCCACCACGTGGTGCGTCGAGGCGAACCGTGCGATCTGCGGCTCCCAGATCTCGGCAGTCATCATCCAGCCAGGCACGAACAGCAGCGTGGGGCCCGGCCGTCTCGCGCTTTCGAGATACCGAATCCTTACTCCGCCGGGCAGCTTGACGAAGCGGCTTTTCGCCGCGCCAATGCCGGCCGCGTGAACGCACACGGCGACGCTTGCGGCGACCGCCAGCACCAGGGCGACGAGCGCCGGCAACCCTGGCGACCCGGGCATCCGTCGTCGCGTGCACTCGGTCACGTCAGACTCCTCTGGATAGCGCACGTGTCTCGCCGGGCACGGGGGCGACAGCCGCGCATGGTTTGGGCGATGGCGTCGTGCGGTTCGAGGACGGGACCCGCCAAAGGTGAATTCTGCAACATGGGTCCTCGGTCCTCGGATTTTCCGGTGCGGGTCACTCGTTCCAGCGTAAGATCGATCGTATCAGAGCACCAGCGCTCCTCTCCGCCGTTTGCCTTTCGTGGGCTGTCGCGTCAATCGTGTCGTGCTCGAGCGCCGCCCCGAGCTCACAGGCCCAGGCGCCGGTGCCGTCATCCGAGGTGGCCGAGACCCCGGAAGGCCGCCGACTCACGCGGTTCGGAAGGCTGCTCGCCGGCGTCGATGATCCGCTCGCAGCGAAAGACGATCCGTTGCGGGCGAGCGAAGCATTCCGCTTCCATGCTCAGGAGATGGCCGCCCTCTGGATGGAGCACAACACCACCTCCGCCGCGCGGATCCGTCCCTGGGTCGACAAGGAGCTCGTTTCAGTTCAGCAGGCGCAGACGCTTTTCTATCCTTTCGCCGGCGCCGACTTCCTCTACGCGAATGCATTCTTTCCTCGGGTGCACACCTATGTGCTGGTGGGCCTCGAGCGTGTGGGCGCGCTGAGCGACCTCGATGCCCTCTCGGCGAAGAACGTCGAACTGGAATATGGACGCGTCAGGAAGGCAGTAACGCCGCTTCTGCAAGCGACCTTCTTCCGCACCCTCGAAATGCAGTCGGATGTGCTGCAGGACGGCGTGCTTACCATTCTCGCGACCCTCATCGCTGGCACCCATCACCGACTTGTGGCGATTCAGCCGGTGGCGCTCTCAAAAGACGGCCGCGTGAGAGAACGGGGGAGCGGCGAGTCTCCGGCGTTGACACCTGGCGCGCGGATCGACTTCGCCGACGAGGGGTCGGCCGAGGTGAGGACGCTCTATTACTTCCGCACCGATCTCTCCGACAAGGGGCTCGCCAAGCAGGGGGGGTTGCTGGCCTTCGTGGACACACTCCCCTCGCAGGTCACCTTCACGAAGGCTGCTGCCTACCTCATGCAGCAAGGATCGGCTTTCTCGGTAGTTCGCGAGTACATCCTGGCCCACAGCGACGCCGTGCTCCAGGATGACACCGGGGTGCCGCTGCGGTCCTTCAATCGCGCCAAGTGGGACGTGCGGCTCTTCGGACACTACTCCGAGCCGATCGCCATGTTCCGGAACTACCGGCAGCCAGACCTCGCCAAAGCGTTCGTCCAGAACGAGAACGTGAGCCCGCTGGACTTTCACGTGGGGTACGGCCGCGAGTTGGCGAGCAACCTGCTGCTGGCGGTCCGGCGCGATGCGCCCAGCCCCTCGCGATGACTACCCAGAAGCTGGACCGCCCGATCCTGCCTGATTCTCGTGTAGTAAACGGAAGGTTTGTCTCAATCCTGCACACCCGTGAGTCCAGGGCTAACAAGAAATCTGAGAATCAGCGTTCCAAAGGACCCGAGTCGTCCTACAATTCTGGTTCATGAGTGTCGCCGCCGCCCGGACGGGTGAGGCGGCAACTGACAAATGAAGAGGACCGTCATGACGATGAAAACTGTGTTGGCGTTCATGGCTGCTGTTGTCGGATTGGTGGCCGCTGGGCCGGAGACGGCTCGCGCCGCCGCAGCCGATTTCCACCACGTCCAGATCACGACGTCGAGCCCCTCGGAAGGCGCCCGGTGGTACACCCAGCACATGGAGTGCAAGGCCATCGCCGATCGCACCGATGCCGTGAGTTGTGGCGGCGTCGAGCTCGTCTTCGTTCCCCAGCCCACGATGGGCAGCACGCAGGGCACGGGCCTCAACCACATCAGCTTTTCGTTCGCCGACCTCGCGGCCAAAGCTGCGGCGCTGGAGAAGGCCGGGGTCCGGGGGTCGGCCGTCCGGCTCCAGCGATTCGAAGACGGCTTGTTGATCCACGACTTGCCGGGCCTCTTCAAACACGGTTTCGTCTTCGATCCCTGGGGAACCCGGATTGAACTCGTGGAAGATCCCGACCGTCTCGGGTTTCACCACGTCCACCTGGCCTCGGCCAATCCCGACGCGACGTTGACATGGTATCGGAACATGTTTGGCGGCCAACCGGCCAGCCTGAAGGGGCGGCAGAACGGGTTGAAGTTCGGCGACATCTGGCTGCTCGTGTCGCAGCACGAGGCGAGCGCACCTCCTTCGAACAGCAAGGGGCGGTCCATCGACCACGTCGCATTCGTGGCGAAGGAGTTCGACAAAGCCGTGGCAGACCTGCAGCAGCGCAAGGTCACGTTTCTGGAACAGCCCGCCGGTGGACGCACTGCCGCCAAGCACACCGTGCTCAGCGGTCCGGACAACCTGCGAGTCGAAGTCGTCGAGCCTGGTTTCCTGGATGTGAAGAAGGAAAGTGGTCCGGCAGCCGTCACGACGGACATACGCACGCCCTACACGACGCCGAAGACTCCGTGGGGCGAGCCCGATTTGCAGGGGATCTATACCGGCAACTCCGCCCACGGCATTCCGCTCGAGCGACCGAGGAACGAGACCGACGCCAAGAAGGCACTGACACCAGAGGAGGCGGCCGCACGGCGGGAGCGCGGCACCCTCAGCAGCATCTGGGGCTACGAGCGCGAGTGGCGTGACACGACGCTCGAGTACGCAAAGCGCGCACCGTCGACGCAGGTGGCGATGGTCGTCGATCCGCCTGACGGCCGGATTCCACCGCGAACCCAACGGGGCCAGCAGGAGGGTCAAGCCGCCGCACGAGTTGCGAGCGCCGGAGACGAAAATGCTGATCGCGACCGCGATGTACGACCGGCAGGACCGGAGGATCTCGGCCCATACGTGCGGTGCATCACGCGCGGGATCCCGGGGATGATGTTGCCGGGCGTTTACAACAACGGCTTGGAGATCGTGCAGGGTCCCGGCTTTATCACCATTCAGAAGGAAATGATCCACGAAGCCCGCATTATCCCCACCACGCCGCGTGAGCGCCGCGGATCCCCGCTCGCGACATGGCTGGGGGACTCGCAAGGCCGCTGGGAAGGCGACACCCTCGTCGTCGAGACGACGAACTTCAACGGCCGGATGCCGTTCCAAGGGTCGAGCCCCAACATGAAGTTGATCGAGCGCTTCACCCGCGTCGGCCCCAATCTCCTCGAGTACCGATTCACGATCGACGATCCAACGACGTGGACGAAACCCTGGACGGCCATGTTCAACTTCGACAAGGACGACGCCCAGTACGAGCTGGTTGAGTATGCCTGTCACGAGTCCAACTACAGCATGACGAACATCCTCAACGGGGCACGCGTGCGGGAGAAAGAGGAAGCGGAAGCCGCGACAAAGACGAAGGCCAAGAAATAGGGGCCTACCTGTGCCGTCCTGCGCGTCACGGCGTGACCGTGACGGTGACCTCCCTGGTCTCGGAAGACAGCGCTCCGTCAGTTGCTTTGGCCCGTAGCAGATATGTCCCGGGCTGTTTGAACACGGCCGTCACCACGGCTTGCCCGTCCTTCACTCCGGCGGCCGCAGGCGGTGTGAATGTCGCAGCCGCAGGTCCGCGCCACACAATCCAGTTGACCGCAAGCCCCTGGGGGCCGCTTCCGCGTCGCACCCGGCCGGGATCGGGTGCTTCGGGAACGTTCACCGGAACCTCTGCGTCACTGGGCAGCGGCAGAAGCGTGGGCGGCGACTCCTGTCCGACCGCGACGGTCTTCTTCTTCTCCCGTGGTTTCGGAAGGCCATCGTCGGCGACCTTTGCCGTGAGGGTCAGGCGGTTGGAGAGTGACACCGTGGCGCGTGGGTCGACCTCCAACGTCGGCGCCTTGTTCTTGCGCGCCTCCTCGTTCTGCGTCTGCCCCCCGCCTTCAGCATCGATCTCCCACTCTGGCTGCATCCAGCCGACAGCCTTCAGCGTGGTTCCGTTTGCGGTTACCGTCCATGTCAGTTCCTGGGTCTTGCCCCAGTTGCCCGGGACCTTCACATTGAACAACTGGCGATGGATTCGGCTGTAGAACAACGTCGGCTGTCCTCGATCGGGGGCGCCCGGTGAAAAGCTGTTGCCCGACGCTATTGGAACGGAAAGGTCCTCGGCGTAATTGCGGTTGATGTACCCGAAGTACATCGAGATGGTCCCGTCGGGGTTCCGCTGCCAACCCTCGTAGATTGGCTGCACCGGCTGTCCCGAATTGAACCTGAAGTTGACGTTGTCTGGTTGCGCTGCCGCGGGAACTGCGGCAGTCAGCAACAGTAGGGCCATTCCCCCCTGAACGAGCGACGAAGCGTGTTTGAACATGACGAGCCTCAGTTGGTTGACCTGCTACGTTGCGCCGCTTTCCGCTCCGCCAGTTTCTCTTTGTACTCTTGGTCCGTCAGGTCGTACCAGCCGATCCAGGCAAAGGCCATTTCGTCGATCGTCCGGCCTCCGTCGCCAACCCAGTTCTTCGGATCGGGATTAGCCCTGTTGGCTGTCGAATTATCCATCCAGCTGATGACGTGCAGGAGTGTACCGGCCGGCGCAATCGGTGCGACGTCGTCCGCATAGTTGTAGATCGTGTGCCAGTTGTAGTCCCAGGCAACACACGTGATCGTTTCGGTTTTCACCGGCTGACCAGGGTAAATCAACTCGAGACATTGGTGCTTCCCGCGGATGTGCATGTGAGGCTGGAAGGCGGTGATCACCGCCGCTTTGTTCAGCCGCTCATATCCGTCGACACGCGTGACCTGGCCCGGCGCGAGATCCAGCGCCGTCTGATGCTGCGCGAGCTGCTTCGACCAGCGAATGTGCTTCGGCACCTCGCCTTTGGGATAGAGGACGACACCCAGTTCGAAATCCGCGTTGACTCGTCTCGCCGACCGAATGCAGGTGATAGCTGACTCGCGCGTTCTGCCCTGCCTTCAGGAGCACGCCGGTGTCCGCCGGATACACCTCACCCCTCTTGCCTGATGCGTACTCGACGAGAAACTGCTGGTTACCAGCTGCGGGGTCGTCGGGACTGGAGCTCGGATCGTCGAGGCTGGGGTCGGCAGCGAACGACAGCGCGTGGTGAATGACCTTGCGGGAGGCGTCGCCCACCGGCCGGCTCTGGATCGCTTTGATGTAGCGATCTTCAGTCGTACCGAACGACGCATAGAGGGATCCGTACAAGTCCGGTCCCGTTGCCGGGACGGTATATGTCGGGTACCTGACGACCAGATCGGGCTTGCCAATGTCCCAGCCCCCGCCGTCCGAGAAGTCCGGCAGCGGCGGCATGTCGGCCGCGTTGCCTCGCGGTGCTCCGGCATCCACCCACTTGGAGATGGTTACGATCTCCGCTTCGCTCAACGAGGGATCGTTCTTGTACTTCTGAATCCCGATATGCCGGTCGAGAAACCACGGCGGCATCTGACGCCTGACGACGCGATCCTTGATGGCGCGGGCCCACGGCCGCACGTCCTCATAGGTCAGCAGCGCCATCGGCGCAACGTCGCCCGGGTGGTGACATGTGGCGCACGAACGGTGAAGGATCGGCGCGACGTCCTTGCTGAAGGTGACCTGCTGGGCGGAGGCCGGTCCAGGAGTCGACACGATTGCGCCAACGGCCGCCAGCAGCACGGCACTGGAACGAGTGGACCGGAGCGTTCTCGCGATCATTGTCATCATTCGCCTCCAACCCCTGTAGCTGAGAACCTCGAAACCAAGGACGGTGTCGAAAATAGGGTCAGCTCCCCGCGCGGGGAAGCGCCTAGTCGCTGTGCAAACGCGTTACCAGCATGGAAGCGTGAAAAAACCCTTCCGATGCTGGATTGCGTTCTAATTCCCGTGGAGCACGCGCGAAATACTTCCCAGGAGCTGCGGAAAAGCTCGCGGCTCACTCACTTACGGGGTGCATCGCTCCGGCCCGTCCGCCTCGCCCTTGTCACGGTAGACCTCGTGACAGCTCGCACACCCATCGGCGACCGTGTTGGTGGCATCGATCGCTTTCTCCAGGTTCTTGGATCGTGCGGCCTCGAGAGCGACGAGAGCCGCGGCCTTCATTCCTTCAGCTGCCTTCATGTACTCCGGCCGATCGATCGGGACCGGCTTGCCGTTTTGACAGAGGCGTCCGGGGATCGTGATGAGGTTCGTGGCCTCGTTCAGTGCGATAGCCGCATTCTCCACGACCTGCCAGCCTGAATAGATGCTGGAGAACTGCTCGGATACGGAATCGCGGCGCCCTTCCACGGGCGCCTTTGGCGGAGCGCCGGGGTCCTTCTGCTGAACATCGAAGAGCAGATTCGCGTTGGGAAAAAAGACACCGCGCATCACCTGAGCGAGGGTCCCGACCGCCTTGGGGGGAGAAGACGCTGGAGGCTTCGAGGCCTCCTTCGTCGCTGACGCGTCACTCGAACAGGCTGACGCCGCGAGAATTGCTCGCCAGCGACACCATCGCGAGACCTACGTTGAAACGGGCCATGTGATACACCTCGTAGAAGGCGGTCCCATCGGGACCTTGGAGAATTCCGCACGCCAGTGAGCAACACCGGTGCCAGGAGATGTCTCCGCGCTCCGCGCGACGCTTGGTGCTGGGCCACGCACGCCCACGTTCATTTCGCGACGTATCTCCAGAATTCGGTATGGGAGAAGACGCGGAGATTTCCGCGTGCCGGGGAATTGTTCCCGCTCGCGACTTTGACGATCAGTCGTCGCGCGAACGCAGGTCGTCCTTCACCGTTAGGGAAACCCCGGGATACAATCAGAGAGTTTCTCCTCGTTCACCGGCACCAATGCGAAGTCGAACGTCACGAACAATGCAGTTTCATCCGCTCGTCGCCGAATGGTTCGGCCGCCGATTTGGCGCGGCGACCGCGCCGCAAACTGAGGCGTGGCCGGATCTTGCCGCAGGGCGCGATGTACTCATTTCGGCCCCAACGGGATCCGGGAAGACGCTCGCAGCGTTCCTCGTCTGCCTCGACCGTCTCATTCGCGAGAGCCTCGAAGGTACTCTCGATGATCGGATTCACGCTGTCTACGTTTCCCCGCTCAAAGCGCTGAGCAACGACGTCCAGAAGAACCTCGAACAGCCGTTGGCCGAGATTGCCGCACTCGCGGCCGAAAAGGGTCTGTCGCTGGCGCCGATTCGCGTCGCGTTGCGCACGGGCGACACGCCCGCGAACGAGCGGCAGCAAATGCTGCGGCGCCCGCCGCACATCCTCGTCACCACTCCGGAATCGCTGTTCATCCTGCTGACTGCCGACCGGAGCCGGACCACTCTGAAGACGACGGGAACGGTGATCGTGGATGAGATTCACGCGATCGTTGACGACAAGCGCGGCGCACACCTCGCGCTGTCGCTGGCGCGGCTCGACGATCTCGTCGTGAAGGCTGGCGGGGCACGCCCGCAACGCATCGGCCTATCGGCCACCGTGCGCCCTATCGAACCGGTGGCGCGGTTTCTCGTCGGTGAGGCGGGGCGACGTGAGATCGCTGGATCCGAGTTTCTGGTGGGCGGCGAGGCCGGCCCGCTCGTAGGCCCGACCTTCAGGTCGGGCGTTGCCAGCGGCGACGCCACCGGCCACGACGGGTGCCGCATCGTGGACAGCGGGCATCGTCGTCGTCTCGATCTTGCCGTGGAAGTGCCGAAGGACGAGCTCGGCGCCGTCGCGAGTAGCGAGATGTGGGCCGAGATCTACGATCGGCTCGCGGCGCTGATTGACGCCCACCGCACAACCCTCGTGTTCGTCAATACGCGCCGCCTCGCGGAGCGTATCGCACACCAGCTCGCCGAGCGGCTTGGTGACACCGCCGTGCTGGCCCACCACGGCAGCCTGTCGCGCCGCCTCCGTCTCGACGCGGAGCAGCGCTTGAAACGCGGCGAGCTGCGCGCGGTTGTCGCGACTGCCTCCCTGGAACTCGGCATCGACATCGGGTCGGTGGATCTCGTCTGCCAGATCGGATCCCCCCGGTCGATTGCCGTGGCGCTCCAGCGTGTCGGTCGTTCCGGACACACGGCCGATCCGGCGAGCATCCCGAAAGGCCGTTTCTTTGCCGCAACACGCGATGAGCTCGTCGAGTGCGCGGCGCTCGTGCGCGCCATCAGATCCGGCGCCCTCGATACGCTCGAGTTTCCGTCCTGGCCGCTCGATGTGCTGGCGCAACAGATCGTGGCGGCGGCCGCCTCCGAGCCCTGGACCGAAGGCGAGCTCTACGATCTTGCGCGGCGCGCCTATCCGTATCGCGACCTTCCGCGTCGCGAGTTCGACGCCGTGATCGTCATGCTTTCGGAGGGCATCGCGACCAGACGGGGCAGGAGCAGCGCCCTTCTGCACCGCGACCAGGTGAACGGCATCGTGCGAGGTCGGCGCGGCGCTCGGCTGGCGGCGATTACCTCCGGTGGCGCCATTCCTGACAACGCGCAGTACTTCGTGGTCGCAGAACCCGAAGGCGCGATCGTCGGCACGCTGGACGAAGACTTCGCGGTCGAGAGCATGGCGGGCGACATCTTCCTGCTCGGGACAACCTCATGGCGCATCCGCCGCGTCGAAGCCGGACGCGTCCGTGTGGAGGATGCTCGCGGCGCGGCACCCTCGATTCCGTTCTGGCGCGGCGAAGCGCCCGGCCGGACCGTAGAACTGTCGGAGGCCGTGTCGCGCGTCCGTGAAGCCATTCTCGCCGAGACCGATCCGGTCGAGTGGCTGAGCCTCGAGTGCGGCCTCGATCGCGCCGGCGCCGAGCAGGCGGCGCTGTACGTTCGCGCCGGCGCGGCGGCAATCGGCGCCCTGCCCAGTCACGACCGGGTCGTCGCGGAACGGTTCTTCGACGAAGGGGGCGGGATGCAGCTCGTCCTCCACGCGCCGTTTGGCGCGCGCATCAACCGGGCCTGGGGGCTCTCGCTCCGCAAGCGGTTCTGCCGCACCTTCAACTTCGAACTCCAGGCGGCAGCCACTGACAACGGCATCGTGATTTCGCTCGGAGAGCAGCACAGCTTTCCGCTGGAGGTGGTGTTCCGCTTCCTGAATGCCGCGACCGTGGAGGACGTCCTGCGGCAGGCGCTGCTCGACGCCCCGATGTTCGAGGCGCGCTGGCGATGGAATGCGTCGCGGGCGCTGGCGATTCTCCGCTTCGCGGGCGGGCGCAAGGTGCCGCCCCCGATTCAGCGCATGCGCGCCGACGATCTGCTTGCCGCGGTGTTCCCCGATCAAGCGGCGTGCGGCGAAAATCTGGTCGGCGATATCCGCATCCCCGATCATCCGCTCGTCAACGAAACGATACGCGATTGCCTGCACGAGGCCATGGACCTCACTCGTCTCAAAGTGATGCTCGATCGAATAGATCGCGGTGACATTCAGCTCGTGGCGATCGACACGGCCGAACCGTCTCCCTTCTCGCATGAGATCCTGAACGCCAACCCGTACGCGTATCTGGACGATGCACCGCTCGAGGAGCGGCGGGCGCGAGCGGTCCAGATGCGGCGGACGCTTGGCGACGCGGGTGGCGACATCGGCGCGCTCGACCTGGCCGCCATCGAAGCCGTGGCCGAGGAATCGTGGCCGGTCGTGCGCGACGCGGACGAGTTGCACGACGCGCTGCTAACGCTCATCGTGCTTCCACCCTCACGCGGCTGGACGCCTTATTTCGATAGCCTGACGGCCTCGCGCCGCGCTACGTTCCTTCACACCGACCACGCCTCGTTCTGGGTCGCCGCCGAGCGTCTGACAACCGCGCAGATGCTCTATCCGGACAGCCGCTGCGATCCGGCGATCGCGTCGGTCGAGCGTGCGGCCGCGGAGAACCGCGCCACGGCGGCAACGGAGGTCGTACGAGGCTGGCTGGAATCAACTGGACCGCAGACGACCTCCGCGCTCGCCACACGACTCGCGCTGCCGAGCGAGGTCGTCGATGCAGCGCTTCTGCAGCTCGAGGCCGATGGGCAGATCCTGCGCGGCCGCTTCACGAGCCTCGCCGGGATGCCGCGTAGGCCCGACCTTCAGGTCGGGCGTGACAGCCCCGGTCAGGTCGGGCGTGATGGCCCCGTCAGCGACGTCGAGTGGTGCAATCGCCGCCTGTTGGCGCGGATTCATCGCCTGACGCTCGGCCGCCTTCGTCGCGAGATCGCGCCGGTCACCACCGCAGACTTCGCGCGCTTCCTGTTTTCATGGCAGCATGCGGCGCCAGGGTCGCAACTCCACGGCGTGCCGGGCACGTTGCAAATCATCGAGCAGCTGCAGGGCTACGAGATTTCGGCCGCCGCGTGGGAAAGCGAGGTACTGCCCCGCCGGATCGCACAGCTACGCGCCCGAGCTCCTCGATGAGTTATGCCTCTCGGGAGAGGTCATGTGGGGACGGCTGTCGCCACACCCGGCATTCTGGAGCGACGCGCCTGGTGGCGACACGGATGATTCCCATGAGACGATCCGCGCGGGACGCCGCGTCCGCCCCACGCGCGTGGCCCCTGTGGCGATCTTCCTACGGGAGGACGCGGCCTGGCTTCTTGCCAATCGCCTATCACCGCCACAGATGGCGTCCGCGCCGGCACTGTCGCATCAGGCGCGCGGCGTCGCTGACGCGCTAGACCGTCACGGGGCGTCATTTCTGCGCGACTTGGTGAAGACGGCCAGATTACTTCCGAGCGAGGTCGAAGATGCCCTGTGGGAGCTCGCCGCCGCCGGCCTCGTCACCGCCGATGGTTTCGAAAATCTGCGCGCGCTCATCGACCCGAAGCGCCGCAACGGGGAAGGACGTGGCCGCTTCCTCAGGCCGCGCCACGCGGCCGGTCGGTGGGCCTTGCTGTGCGCGGAGATTACCGGCCCGGCGCCGCAACCGGACAATGTGAGAGCCGAAGCGTTTGCTCGGCAGTTGCTCCGCCGCTGGGGTGTCGTGTTTCGGGATCTGCTCGCCCGCGAAACACTCGCACCGGCCTGGCGCGACCTGCTCATCGCGCTGCGGCGAATGGAGGCGCGCGGCGACATTCGCGGCGGCCGCTTCGTGGCCGGCTTTGTCGGCGAGCAGTTTGCGCTGCCCGAGGCGGTCGAGTTGCTGCGTGATATGCGGCGAGCCTCTTCTGGAGCCCCGCTGGTCGTCGCTGCCGCCGATCCACTCAACCTGGCCGGCGTCATCACCCCTGGCCCGCGTATCAGCGCACTCGCCGGCCGCACCGTCGAGGTCCTGTCCTCCGAGCCGGTGCCCGCGGCGTCCTGATCGACATCGTGATCGAGGACAAGCGTGGCTGGGCGCCCGGCGATACCGAGCCTCGGACGCAGTCCTCCTCGGAGGAAGCATGCCCCGTCACCAGGTACGGACCGCCAGATTTCCTAACAAAAGGCCCCAATCCGACATGTCGCCGCCACGGAGCCGTCCGTGTCCCTGGCCCAAGGCTGAGTCCGAAGGTTTAAACTGGAGAGTGCCGTGCTAGCTGACCGGCGCCCATCCAACTTTTCTCCCTTGAGTCCTGCCTCGCGGCCGGGCGTCGATGGCAAGTTCCTCGCCGTCGACGGCCACCGTTTCCTGGTCAAGGGCGTCGCGTACGGCACCTTCGCTCCCGACGCGAACGGCGTGCAGTTCCCGGCCTCGGACCGGATTGCGCAGGACTTGCAGCTGATGGCCGAGGCAGGCATCAACACCGTTCGCACCTATACGCTGCCTCCCGAATCGCTCCTCGATGAGGCGGCTCGGCACGGGCTCCGCGTGATGGTGGGGATGCCGTGGACGCAGCACATCGCGTTTCTCGACGACCCGCAGCTCGTGCGACAGATCCGGCAGGAAGCGGTCGCCACGGTGCGCCGGCTCGCTCCGCACCCCGCAGCGCTGATGTTCGCGGTTGGCAACGAGATCGCGCCCGCGATCGTGCGTTGGCACGGCCAGCGACGGATTGAGCGGTTTCTCCGCGATCTGTACGAGGAGGTCAAGTCCGCCGCTCCCGAGTGTCTCCTCACCTACGTCAATTTCCCGCCGACGGAGTATCTCGATCTCGACGTCTTCGATGTCTGCGCGTTCAATGTCTACCTGCACCTGGAGGAAGATCTGCGCGCGTATCTCGCGCGGCTGCAGCAGATCGCTGGCGCCAGACCGCTGCTGCTCGCAGAAGCCGGCGCCGACAGTATCCGCGAAGGTGCGGACGGCCAGGCGCGCATCACGGCGATGCACCTTCGCGCTGCGTTTGCCGAGGGAGCCTGCGGAGCCATAGCGTTTTCCTGGACCGACGAGTGGTGGCGTGGCGGTCACAGCGTCGAGGACTGGGCCTTCGGCCTCGTCGACGCGGAGCGGCGCTCCAAGCCCGCGCTGGTCGCTGTCGAGAAGGTGTTTCGAGATGCGCCGTTCACCTCCGACGAACGCGCGCGGTGGCCGAAGGTTTCGGTCATTGTCTGCGCGTACAACGCCGCCGACACCCTCGACGACTGCCTGCGTTCACTTGCCGCGCTGACGTATCCCAACTGCGAGGTGATCGTCGTCAACGACGGTTCGCGCGACACCACCGGCGCGATCGCGCGCCTGCACGCGGGCGTGCGCCTCGTCGAGGTGCCGAACGGCGGCCTCGCGGCAGCGCGTAACGTCGGCCTCGCGGCAGCAACGGGCGACATCGTGGCCTATACCGACGCGGACACCAGGGTCGATCCCGATTGGCTGACGTATCTCGTGCAGCCATTCCTCACGCAGGATGTCGTCGGTTCGGGCGGGCCAAACGTCGTGCCTCAGGACGATCCGTGGATCGCGCAGAGCGTGGCGCGTTCTCCGGGCGGTCCGGTTCACGTGCTGCTCGACGATCGTGTCGCCGAGCACGTCCCGGGCTGCAACATGGCGTTCAGGCGCGACGCGTTGCTCGCGATCGGCGGCTTCAACCCCGTGTTTCAACGAGCGGGCGACGATGTGGACATCTGCTGGCGACTGCAGGCCAAGGGGCTCCGCATTGGATTCGCCCCCTCGGCGCTCGTGTGGCACCACCATCGGCAGACCATCAGCGCGTTCTGGCGCCAGCAAGTGGGCTACGGCGAAGGCGAAGTCTGGCTTGTCGCCCATCACCCGGAAAAGTTCGCCGGCAGCGACATGTTGTGGCGCGGACGGATCTACAGCCCGCTGCCGTTCATCCGTTCGTTCACCCGCTCGCGAGTGAGCACCGGCGTCTGGGGCACCGCCGCCTTTCCATCGGTGTACAGCACCGGCGCTCGCCTGCTGCAGTTCTTTCCGCACTCTCTGGCCTGGATCACGGCATCGACGGTGCTTCTCACGGCCGGCGCGCTGGGTCAGCTGACGCCCTCTCACGGTGCGGCATGGCTGCTGCTCGCGCTTGGCGCGCTCGGGTGGACGACGACGATCGTGCGCTGCGTGATGTTTGCGCGGCGATCCGATCTCAAAGGCCTTTCCGCCATCGGCCAGTGGTCGTCCGCACGGAGCCGTCTCGTGTACCAGTTGCTGATCGCCTGGTTGCACCTGCTTCAACCGCTTGCCCGCATGAGGGGCCGGCTCCGCGGCATGTGGTCGCGGCCCCAAGTCGTCGCGCCCGAGCACATCGCGCCGCAGGCATCGAAGACGACGATCCCCTCGTTCCGCGACGTCCGAGGGGCTGTCTCCCTTCTACTGGGCGGCTCGGTAGAGCGATCGTTCTGGAGTCAGTCGTGGGTGGCGCATTCGACATTGCTGACGGAACTTGCAGGTGTTCTCCATGGCGCACGTCCGTCGCCGCTTGTTGACCTGGATGATGGTTGGCGTGCAGACCGCGATGTGAGTCTCGCGTGCGGAGGCTGGGGATGGCTTCACGTGCGGCTGCTGGTCGAGGAGCACCAGGACGGTCGCTCCCTCGCGCGCGTCGGGACGCACCTTCGACCCAGCCTCGCCGGCGCCGTGCAAGCGCTGGCGCTGGCGGTCCCTCTTGTCATGGCCGCCAGCGCAGCCCTTGCGCTCCGCTGGCCTCTCCTGAGCGCCGCGGCGCTGCTGGCCGCTGTCGCGATCGCCGTGCGCGCGACATGGCAGACCGCTCACGCGAGGGAAGCACTCAATCGCGCGCTGGCACGCGTCACCGCGGCCCGAGGCATGGTGCCCCTGTCGGTTCAACCGGTGGAGGTTCGTGTGCGTCGCCGCCTGCCCTCGGTGGCGGGGGCCATGCAAACGGCGATCGTGGCGATGCTCGTCGGGAGCGTCGGCCTGGGTGCACTGTCGATCGCCCGCGAAACGATGGCCACGTACTCCGCGAAATCAGTCGCGACAGCCGACTCGTGGCAAGTGGCCGCCGGCGGCGTGGCTGTGGGAGTGTCGGGCGATCTCTTCGTCGCCAACGGAGATGGCTTCATCGAGCGTCTGCGTCCGCGTCCGCCACTGGGCGCCGTGTGGACGGCTGACGACATCGGGACGGCTGGGTATCCGGTGCTCGGCAGTCCGATTCCCTTCGAGACCGCCGCCGACATCGCGCTCGCGCCGAACGGCGACATCTACGTGGCCGACGCTCGCAACGACCGTGTCTGTCGAATCGATCGGGCAACGGGGAAGATCGTCACGATCGCCCCGGCGGGGCCTGGCGGATTCGCGCGCAATGCCAATCCTCGAAGCTCGGCCGACGGGGCTGCGCTGAGAGGTCCGAGCGCAGTCGCGGTGGCCCACAACGGCGACTTGTACATCGCCGACACACTGAACAACCGAATTCGGATCGTCGGGCATGCAACGGGTCTCATCAGAACCATCGCCGGGGACGGCGGGACTGGCGACGCTACGCGTATTGGCGACGATGGTCCGGCGCTCGGCGCGCACCTCAAACGGCCAAGCGGCCTCGCCGTCGCTCCGAACGGCGATTTGTACATCGCGGACACAGGACACAACCGCGTGCGGCGAGTCAATGCCCAGACAGGGATCATCACCACCGTGGCGGGCGATGGTACTGCCGGAGCGCTCGGCGACGGAGGCCCGGCGATCGGCGCACGCCTAGCAGCGCCTATGGGGCTGGCGCTCGTGTCGAAGGATCAGCAACTCACCATATACGTCGCCGACTCGCTCAACGATCGCGTGCGCGTGATTGATGCGACTGGCAAGATCTTCACGCTGAGCGGGCCCGATAGGGTCGTGGCACCGGTGCGGGTTGCGTACCACCCCGCGGGCTGGCTGTACATCAAAGATGCGAGTCCAGACGGCGTGACAGCGGTGGCGGCCACGACTCCTCTGCGTACGGACCACGCGATAGCGAGGGCAAGGGGCACGGGCAGGAGAGTGATGTGAATCTGCTCGCCTGGACCTTGTCGCTCCTTCGACCGTATCGGGCCCGTGTCGCGGTCATCTCGATCCTTGCCATCCTCGAGATTGGGCTCAGTGCGCTCGCACCGTGGCCCCTCAAGGCCGTCGTTGACAACGTGCTGGGCGGGCGTCCGTTGCCGGGACCGCTCGAGGCCATCGTCCGTCCCCTCGTCGGTTCGAGCCCTGCCGCGTTTCTCCTGGTCGTCGTTGTGGCTGGGCTGCTGCTGCAGATCATGAGCGAGGTGGTCGTCATGATCCACACGCAGCTTGCAGGTCGATACCGGACAGCGCATCGTCTACGACTTGCGGGCGAAACTGCTCGCCCATCTGCAGAATCTTCCACTCCGACATCACGTGCTGGCGAAAACCGCCGATTCCGTGTACCGGCTCGATTCGGATGCGTACTGCGTGGATGCGCTCGTCATGGGCGGCGTCTTCCCCCTGACCACCGCCGTGCTCAAGCTGACGGTCATGTTCGTCATTCTCCTGCGGCTGGACGCGCTCCTCGCGCTGCTCTCGCTTACGGTCGCGCCCTTTCTCTACGCCTGCCTCCGTCACTACGCGCTGAAGATGACCGACCGGGCCGAGCGTGTGAAGGCGCTGGAATCGTCTCTTATCGAACGCGCGTTCGAGATTCTTTCTTCGATCAAGGCCATCAAGAGTTTCGCGCGCGAACGATATGAGCTGGCGCGATTCACGCAGGCTGGCGCAGAGACGATGGTCGCCCGGCTCAGGCTCACGTGGCAGGAGTCGCTGTTCTCGGTGATGGTGAGCGCGATCACGCTCGCCGGCACGGCCCTGGTCCTTGTCGTGGGGGGCCTGCATGTCATGAGCGGGGCACTGACCGTGGGGGGCCTGCTCGTCGTCATCGCCTATCTCGGTGCCGTGTACAACCCGCTGTCGTCGATCGCTCACACGAGCGGTTCGCTGCAGCAGGCGATCGTCAGCGCTCGCCGGGTCCGTGAGATCTTCGCACTGACACCCGAGGCGTCCGATGGCGGCATTGACGCGTCCGGCGTGTCGGGCCACGTGCGCTTCGAGAACGTGAGTTTCGCATACGACGAGGGCCACCTGATTCTCGAGGGCGTGAGCTTCGTCGCGCGCCCCGGTGAAATGGTGGCGCTCGTGGGTCTTACGGGCGCCGGGAAGACCACGCTCGCAAGCCTGGTGCCGCGATTTTTCGATCCGACTGGTGGACGGATTCTCATCGATGGGGTAGACGCCTCCGGCTATTCGCTGAGCTCGCTGCGGGAGCGTATCGCGCTCGTTCCGCAGGAGCCTGTGCTCTTCAGCGGCACGATCGTGGACAACATCCGGTACGGGCGACTCGAGGCGACGGACGCCGAAGTCGAGACAGCGGCGCGGGCAGCCCAGGTGCATGAGTTCGTGCAGCGCCTTCCGAAGGGGTATCAGACGCAGGTCGCCGAAGCCGGAGCGACGCTGTCGGGAGGGGAGCGTCAGCGCCTGGGAATCGCGCGCGCGCTCCTGAAGGACGCGCCCATCCTCATCCTCGACGAGCCGACCTCGTCGCTGGACGCGATATCGGAAGAAGCCGTCTTCGATGCGTTGCGGCGGCTGCGCGAGCGACGCACGACGATTGTCATCGCGCATCGGCTGTCGACGATTCGCGACGCCACACGGATTCTCGTGCTCCACGAGGGGCGTGTGATCGCGCAGGGAACGCACGAGGAGCTCATGGGCGCGAACGAGCTGTATCGCCGCATGTGCGCACGGCTGTCCATGGGCCGATCGCTCGACGAGGTCGACTGGGCTGAGGAACTGAGGAACGCGCTGACGTGAAGATCGTGCTCGCCGGCATTATTGCCCGCTATCCGTATGGCGGAGTGACCTGGTGTTCGCTGATGTACCTGCTCGGGTTGCGCGCCCTCGGCCACGACGTCTTCTACATCGAGGACACCGGCGAGTGCATCTACGACCCCGAGCAGGACGCGCGCTCATTGGATCCTGCATACGGCACCCGCTACATCCATCGCGCGCTCGCGCCTTTCGGCTTTGGCGACCGTTGGAGCTTCGTCAACTACGACGGGACATATCACGGCACCTCACGAGAGGAGGTGCAGGCGTGGTGCGCCGACGCCGACCTGTTCATCAATCTGTCGGGGGGTTCCTGGTTCTGGCGCGACGAATATGCGCGGATCCCCAGGCGCGTGTTCGTCGATTCGGATCCGGTGTTCACGCAGCTCGCCATCGCAAAGGGCGAGGCCTGGTACGTCGACTTTTTTCGCGGGTTCAACCGTCTCTTCACCTTCGGCGCCAACATCGGCACGCCGGCGTCCGATGTTCCCACCGGAGAGTTCGCGTGGCACAAGACCTGGCAGCCGGTCGTCACCGATCTCTGGCACACTGACGCCCCTCCCGTCGGAGACCGGATGACAACGGTCATGACGTGGAAGATCGAGAGCTTCGCTGACCTGGATGGCAACAAGGATCGGGAGTTCGTCAGGTTCATCGATCTGCCCACCCGTACGCGTCAGCATTTCGAGCTCGCCATCAACGGCCCGCAGCGCTTGCTTCGCGAACATGGGTGGGCCACGGTCGACGCGACGAGCGTCTCCCGCTCGCTGTGGGACTATCGCGACTTCATTCAGCGTTCGAGAGCGGAGTTCGCCGTGGCCAAGCACGCATATGTGTCGCGACGGTCCGGGTGGTTCAGCGATCGAACCGAATGCTACCTCGCCGCCGGGCGTCCGGCGGTCGTGCAGGACACGGGATGGACGAGCCACGTGCCGACGGGCGCCGGACTGATCGGATTCGCGACGCCAGAGGAGGCGATCGAGGGACTCGAACGTCTCGACCGCGATTACGCGCTGCACGCCAAGGGAGCGCTCGAGATCGCCCGCGCCTATTTCGACGCGTCACGTGTCCTGCCGCCGTTCCTGGAGACGGCATGTTCATGAGGAGCTATCAGCTGTCAGCTCCCAGCTTCCAGTTCGCTCCAGTCGTAGGCCCGACCTTCGGGTCGGGCGCCACCCCAGTCGTACGCCCGACCTCGAGGTCCGGCGCCGCCCCAGTCGTAGGCTCGATCTCGAGGTCCGGCGCCGCCCCAGTCGTAGGCTCGATCTCGAGGCCCGGCGCCGCCCCAGTCGTAGGCCCGACCTTCAGGTCGGGCGCCGCCGAGGGTCTGCGATGAGCGCGGTCAGACGACTTCGCATCGCGCAAGTCGCGCCGGTCGCGACGTCGGTGCCCCCGGTCCGATCGGGCTCAATCGAAACGATGACGGCACTGCTCACAGATGGCCTCGTTTCGCGCGGGCACGACGTGACGCTCTTCGCAACAGGATCGTCGGTGACGAAGGCGAGGCTGCATGCCATCTTTCCGCAGGGTTATCACGAGGATCCGGCGATGTGGCCGTGGGAACTCTGCGAGCTGTTCAACGTGGCGGCCGCGGTTGAGCGCGCGAGTTCGTTCGACGTCATTCATTACCAGTCCGAGTACTTCCCGATGTCGCTGGCCTACACGCGCCTGTCGCCCGTGCCGATTCTGCAGACGCTGCACCATTCGCCCGTGCCGGCCGAGGTGGCCCTGTGGGCGCGGTATCCAGACGCGCCGTTCGTCGCCGTTTCTGCTGAGCAGGCGCGTCTGCTCTCCGGTCTGAACATCGTCGCCACCATCCATCACGCCGTGGACACGGCGGCGTTTCTGTTCCAGTCGACCCCCGAAGACTACCTCCTGTTCCTCGGCCGCTTCACCGAGGGAAAGGGTGTGCTCCAGGCCATCGAGGTCGCGCAGCGAAGCGGGATGCGACTCTTGCTCGCGGCGGCCGAGAACGACTACTACCGCGATCGCGTCGCGCCGCTCGTGGACGGACGACAGATCGTGTACGTCGGCGAAGTTGACCGGGTCGCGAAAGTGCAGTTACTCGGTGGCGCCCGGGCGCTCCTGTATCCGGTGCAATCGGGTGAGCCCTTCGGCCTCGTCTTGGCCGAAGCTGTGGCATGCGGAACCCCGGTGGCCGCGCTCGACTGCGGCGCGGTTGGCGAAATCGTCGACGACAAGACGACCGGCTGCGTGTTCGCGTCCCTCGACGCACTGGTCGAGGGCCTCCCTCGTGTGCTGGCGCTCGACCGCTACCAGGTCAGGGCACGGGCGGTAGAGCGCTTTGGCGTCGATCGCATGGTAGACGCGTACGTCGATGTCTATTCCCGACTCGCGGCTGCTCCCGGCGCAGTCGTAGGCCTGAGCGGTGCACCAGTCGTAGGCCCGAGCTTCAGCTCGGGCGCCAGTAGAGCGTCCGGAGACCCGACCGTTGGGTCGGCCTGCACGCCCGAGCTGAAGCTCGGGCCTACGACTGGTGCCCCACGCTAATGCACGACGATCTGCGCGAGCGCTCACTGCTGGCCGTATTTGCGCATCCTGATGATGAGTCGCTGGCGTGCGGAGGTCTGTTGGCATGGTGCGCGGAGCGGGGCGCCCACGTGTCGCTGCTGTGCGCCACGCATGGTGAGCACGGTCCAGGAGAGGGTTCGGAAACTGCTCTCCGCGACACGCGCGCGCTGGAGCTGCGGGACGCCGCGCGCGTCCTCGGTATACGCGACGTGACTCTGCTCAGCTATCCGGACGGCATGCTGCCCTGGGTGGACGCCGCCCAACTCGAAGCCGACATCCGCGCCGCCATCCGCAGGATCCATCCAGACGTCGTGGTTACGTTCGGCGAGGACGGTCTCTATTGGCATCCGGACCACATCGCCATTCATGAGCGAACGACAGCAGCCGTAGCCGCGCTCGGTCGTGAGGCACCTGTGTTGTATTACGTCACGATGCCGCCCGGCCGCATGCGGGCTGTCGTAGACAATGCGGCGGAGACGGTCGCCAGGCAGGCCTCTGGCGGACAGCCGCCGCGTCTTGTCCTCGGCATCGAAGACGCGGACGCGTTCGGCGCGCTGGCGGCGGCCCCCACGCTCGTCGTGGATGCCGGGGCGTTCGCGGCGCGAAAGCTGGCGGCTATCAGATGTCACCGCACGCAACTCGGCGACAGCGCGCTGGCGCTCGTGGCCGAAAGCGAGGCCGCACGGCTCTTTGGTATCGAGCACTTCCGGCGGGCCGCGATTGCATCGGACGCGGCCGCGTTTATCGAGCAGTTCGCAAGCGAGGCGTGATGCGCAGGGACATGATCGGGCTGCTGCGCTGCCCCTTCTGTGGTACGGCCGTGTCGCTCGTGCAGAACGAGGCGCTCGTGCCGACCGGCGACCGCATCGAATCAGGCGTCCTCGGCTGCGAGTGCTGCGCGTTCCCAATCGTCGCGGGCATTCCCGTGATGATCGCCGACGACACCGCGAGGAAGGCCATGCACGCGCTCGAGGCGGGGCGGCGGGAGGACGCGCTGTTCACCCTGCTTGGGCTCGACGAGACTCGTGCCGGTCGGTTCAGGGCTCTCCTGGCAGGTGAGCAGGTTACCTATCGCGACGCCATTGAGATTCTCAGCCCGGATGCCGAAGGGACGTACTTCGTCTACCGTTTTTCGGATCCCACGTACGTGATGATCGAGGCGCTTCTCCGGGCGATTGGCCAGCAGCCCCCAGCTCTGGAAGGCCCGGAGAGACTGTCTGGCCGTGTGCTCGATCTCTGCGGCGGAACCGGTCATCTGACCCGTGTCCTGGCCAGCCTTCGCCCGGCGGGGGACCCGGTGGTCCTTGCCGACGTGTACTTCTGGAAGTTGTGGCTTGCCGTCACCTTCACGGCGCCGGGATGCGAGCCGGTCTGTTGCGACGCGAACAATCCGCTGCCGTTTCGCCGCGAGGCATTCCCAACGGTCGTGCTCGCGGACGCGTTTCCTTACATCTGGCAGAAGCGCTCGCTCGCGGAGGAAATGATGCGGCTCGCAGGCCCCGAGGGCGTCGTCGTTTTGCCGCACCTGCACAGTTCCCTTGGCGAGAACTTCACCGCCGGAATGCCCTTGACCCCGGACGCCTATCTGAATCTCTTTGCTCCGCTGCGGCCGCGTCTCTTCAGCGACGAAAGCCTGTTCGCGGATATCGTTGGCCATGGCGCGATCGATCTCACCCGAGACGTCTCCCCGGCCGACCTCGGCGATGCGCCGTCGCTGACGCTCATCGCAAGCCGGCGTGAAGATCTATTCCGGAAGCACGAAGTCCAAGAAGCGGGGGACGTGACAGGGGAAGTGAGGGTCAACCCCCTGTACCGCATCGAGCGTCGCGGAAGCTCGTCCGTCCTGACGCTCACGTTTCCAACGCCCGAGTACGAAGAGGAATTCGGTGCCTGCAAGCAGTATCTGCCCGCTGCAATCACGGTGCACGCGGACCTCGCCGGCTCTCTCGATTCGTCAACCGTGGGGCCGAGTTACGGTGAACTGCGCCGCCGCCGGGTCCTGCTCGACATGCCGCGCCATTACTACTAGACGCGGGCGCGGTATGCTGACCGATAGCTGGGAATCGTCTTCCGCAAGAGCGTTCGCGATCCGCTCGGACATCTCGTCGAGAACGGCAATCACGGCAGCTCGCTTGCCGCCTCAGGCGCGGTGGCTGTCAGGGTTGGCCGGAGCTTGATGGCGACGCGGGAACGGTGACGACCACCGTCGTCTTCGTCCCGAGCCGGCCGGGGTCGGTGGCGGTCGCGATCAACGTGTAGGAGCCCGGCGCGGGGAAGCGCGCGGTGGTGACCGCCTGGCCGTCGCGCACCAGGATCGGCTCGGTGTGGCCGAACACCACCTTCGCCGGGCCCCCGTACTGCAGCCAGGTCACGTTCAACGCGCGCGGCCGGGGGGCGTCGGACCTGGCGATCTGCGCCTGGAACGGATTCGCCGCGCCGGGGCGGGCCGGCGGCGGCGCCGCCGCCTCACGCAGCTTCGGCAGGCCGTCGTCGGTGACCAGGGCCGTCAGCGTGACCGGGGCGTTGGCGGCGACCGGCCCGAACGGCGCGATCGTGATCGTGGGCGCCTGGTTTGGGTCGTTGTGCCCCGGGTCGAAGTTGCCGTTGGTCATCACCACGCGCTCGGTGATTTCCTGTGCGGGCTGGAGCGTCCCGTAGCCGCGCTCGGGCCGCCCGTTCGCGGTGAGCGTCCAGACCACCTCCTTCTTGCCGAAGTCGGCCGGGACGCGTACCCGGAAGAGGAACCGCTGCCGGCGGGGCAGGAAATACGTGGGCGGCCCGCCGGTGAGCCCGGCCGGCTCCACCTTGTTGTCCGGGCCGACGGGAATCGCGAACTCCTGGCGGTAGTTCCGATTGAAATACCCGAACACCAGGTCGAACGTGCCATCCCCGTTCCGGATCCAGCCCTCGTAATAGGGCACCACCGCCTGGCCCGCGTTGAAGTGGATCGCCGTGATCTCCGTGGGCAGCGGCGTGGGCGCCTGCGCGCCGGTCGGCGCCGCGCCCGCCACCACGACGGTCGCCACGCCCCCCACCAGCACGCGGAGGCGATCGCTCGCCCACCGGGGGGGCGCGGCACTCATGGCTGCGTGGACTGGCGCGCCTGCCGCGTCCGCCGTTCCTCCACCCGCCGCTGGAAATCCGCCTCCTCGAGATAGGTCAGCGTCACCCACGCGAAGCTCATCTCGTCGATCGACCGCGAGCCGTACCCCACCCAGTTCCGCGGGTTCGGGTTCCACCGGTTGTTCGACGTGTTGTCGTGCCACGAGATCACATGCATCATCGTCCCCGCCGGCAGTAACGGCGCCACCTCGTCCGCATACGGATACGTGATGTGCCACCCGAACTGGTAGTTGCTCACACAGCTGATCGTTTCCGTCCGCGCCGGCCCCGGCCGCGCCGAATCCGTCCGCTGATCCGTGTAGATCGCCTCCAGGCACTGCGCCTTGCCCCGATTGTGCAGATGCGGCTGGAACGACGACAGCAGCGTCGGCCGCGGCAGCCGGAAATACCCGTCGTGCCGCGCGAGGCCCCCCGCCGGGATGTCCAGGTCCGGCGCGTCCCCCATGTGCTGCGTGAAGGCGACGTACTTCGGCACCTGCCCTTGCGGATAGACCTTCAGCCCCAGCTTCACCGCCACCGGCGTGGTCTCGCCGCGCGGGTTCAAATGCAAATTGAAGTTGATCTTCGTCCCCGCCTTGATCAACCGGCCCGAGTTCGGCGGGAAAATGTCCCCGTTCTTCCCCAGTGCGTATTCGTTCAGGAAGAGCCCCACCGGATCCTCCACCGGATCCTCCACCAGGTTGGTCGTGAAGTGATGCACCACCTTGAAGCTCCGCGCGTCGGCCGGCTTGCTCTCGATGGCCATCACGTACAGGTCTTCGGTGAAGCCGGGGTCCACGAGCACGTCCACGATGTTGTCGGGCCCCGTCGGCGGCAGCACATACGGCTGGTCCATCGTCACGATGATGTCCGGCTTGCCGATGTACCACTGCGCCAGCTCGCTGAACGCGCGCGCCGGCGGCAGGTCGGCCGGGTTGCCCTGCGGCGCCCCGCTGTCCACCCACTGCACGATCGTCGCAATCTCCTGATCCGTGAGCGAGGGGTCGTCCTTGAACTGGGTGATCCCGACATTGCGGTCGATATGCCACGGCGGCATCTCGCGGGTGGCGACCTTCTGCCGGATCGCCCGGGCCCACGGCCGCGCGTCCTGATACGTCAGCAGCGACATCGGCGCGATCGCCCCCGGCCGGTGGCAACTCTGGCACGCGCGCTGGAAGATCGGCGCCACCTCCTTCGTAAACGTCACCGCCGCCGGCCCGTTCGACGCCGCCGGGCGTTGGGCCTGCACGCCCGCCACCGCCAGCAGGCCGCCCAGGCCGACACCGACCGCGAGGAGGCCGCGGGCGCGCCACGCCGTGCGTTTCGACATCATCGTGCTTCCCTCCGCGACACCGAGCGGACAAACACGCCCAGACACACCCTCACAAATGACTCGATGATGCGACCTGCCCCCAGGTTTGTCAAACATTTCGGCCGCAACAAACCTGAACGCATTCGTCTCGGCGCACCGGTTTTCGCGCGCCACCCCCTTCATCACGTCACCAGGCGTCCCGTCATCCCTTCACCCCCGTCGCCCATCACTCCATCATCCCGTCCTTCTCAGGCCGCCACTGGTCTTTCGCCCAGATGAACCGCATCTCAGCTGGTGCCACTCCCTGGCCGGGCTGGGCCTGTGACGGATCGCCGGTCATGACGAGCACTTTTGAGCCCTCGTGCTGTACGAGCGCCGGCTCGCGACGTCGAACCTTCAGGCCTCGCGCCCAGGTCAGCACCTCTTCGACTGATTGAAACGGTTCGAGCTCGTGCAGCATCACCCACGTCGGCGGAGCCAGAACGATCTCGCCGCGATTTGCCGCTCCGATGGTGCTACGGGCGTCCGTCCAGTAGCCGTCCGACGTTTCGCGATCATCGTGCGTCGGGTTCTGATGGGCCGGCAGACGCGCGGCAAAGAAACGGGTATCGAACCGCCGGGTGCCGATCGGTGGCGTCACCCAGTGTGCGCACACGACCAGCGCATCGGCGGCGAGGCGCAGGTCTTCGCGTTCGAGCACGTCCCGTAACGTCCGCACGCCTGAGTGGAGGTCCTGGCGATACTGCCCAAACCGGTCGTCATCGAGCCGAGCGAAGCCACCGGATGCATCCCGCGCAAGCAGCACGCCGGCTTCTTCAAAGAGCTCGCGGACGGCCGCAACGTGAAGCGCCAGGGCGCCCGCAAGTGGGAGATCTGGCAATTGCGCCGCGGCGCGATCGATGCCGTCACAGCAGCGCGAATAGGACGCGTCGCCGTCGCTGACGTCAACAACACCGCCGGGGAACACATGGGCTCCCGCCATGAACACCGCCCGGTCGTGACGGCGCACCATGAACACATCCGGGCCGCGCGCACCATCACGCAGAACGAGAACGGTCGCTGCGGTACGAAGGTCGACCGGCATGCGGTGAACGATAACACGTCACTACGTGCCGGGAATCCACAGCGATCGCCCGGTGAGTTCCCGATGGTTCAATCCCGTCGCGCGATCGAGTTTCATCGTGATCTCGGGGAGGCCAGGCCGCACACGCCATTCGTCGGCCCTGCCGCCAGACCTCTCGATGGTCGACTGCCACGCCCTCCACCACGGGGCAACGAAGCGTGCGAGCGGTTCGACGATCAGAATCGGGTTCCCCTTCTCACCGCGATCAACCAGCCGTCCGAGCAAACGCTCGCGCGCCGCGTTCGGAAGTTCGTTCAGGACAAACGCTGCCAGAACGCCGGCGCATCTGGACGGAAGATCGGCGTGTGCCACGTCCCCCATCAGGGTCCGCGCAGAGAGGCCAAATGCGTGATAGGTGGCCGCCGCTTCCTTCACCGCCCACGGATGCCGGTCGATGCCAACGACACCGAGCGTCGGTCGGTGAAGACTCGCCCACGCGGCGCCAGCCGCGCCGGTCCCACAGCCAAGGTCGACAAGCGTGCCGATCGCGTGCGTCGAACCGCTCGGCGCTGTCGCGCCCGGAAGGGCTCTGACGATTTCGCGGACCAGGAGGAAATGAAGGGGACCGTAGAAAAGCGCGAACGCGGCCCGCTTACCGGTACCTGCAAGGGCAGCGCCTGTCTCAATCCGACGCCGCCGCTCTACATACGCCGCCGAAAGTGCCCGCAGCCCGCGCGACACCTCCGAAAACGTCAGGTTGGCGAGATGCCGTGCCTCGAGCGCAGCTATCCACGCTTCAAACGCCGAGCCCCCCGAGTGTCTCACTTCCGGCAATCCGCATCCTCACATCCCCGTACTGTACGAGAGACGCTCGACGAATGTTCATTCTACGGCCAGGCACCACAACATGTTGGAGTGAAGGCCGGACCGTACAAAGGTTCCGCGCGAATCACTGATATTCTCTTGGCCACGCCATGCGGTATCGCGCGTTGTTCGTCCTGACCGTCAGCGGCATTCTTGGATTCCGCGCCGGGATGGTGGCGTTTCCCGAGTGGCAGACCGCCGTCGAAACCGCTCAGGTCCTGGCCGGAGTCGTCCACTACCCGGCAGCGACGCCATTCTTCCTCTATCACACGAAGCTCTGGACCGTGCTTCACCAGGTGCTCGCGGTCTTGTTGCACCTTGGCGCATCTGAGATCACGTTGTCACTCGTAATGAGCGGCGTGCTGGGGATGGTCAGCTTCCAGGCGTTGTCGATGTGCGTGTTCGCATTGAGTGAGGACGTCCTCCTGGCCATTGGCTCGCCGCTCGTCCTGGCCGTGGCCCGGGCCACTGACTTCGGCGTTGTCTATCCGATTGCTCTCATGGGTTCGGTGCACACGTACGGCGTCCTCGGCCTTTCGCTCTTCGTGCTCGTCGTGAGCCTCATAGGAGCCGGATGCTACCGCAGCGGGGGATTTCTGTTGGGCATCGCACCAGCGGTCCATCCCTCCCTCGGCACGTGGCTGCTCGTGATCGTCGCCGTCGCGTTCGTCTGGGATTTCGGTCGCATGCGGGAAGCTTCGGCACACGGACTGAGATATTTCGTCGTCGGTTGCCTGGTGACCGGCGTCAGCCTCGTCGTTCACTTCACGTCCGCGTTTCCGGCACCGCCGGTCAACCCGGCGGTCTCTGCGCGATATCTCTCCTCGTTCGTGGCGTTGTGGGACGCGCACCGGCAGCCGGTTGCCCTGTCGGCCAGTGGCATGAGCCTCAACCGCGGCGCGCTGGCGCTCGGTTTGTTGTGGCTCGTCGCGTTCGGCTCCGATCTGCCGCGGTCCGCGGCCTTTCTCCTCCGTGTCGTGGTCGTGGCCGCCGTGGCTAGTCTCCTGCTCGTAATAGCGTCGTGGGTTGCTCCAGAGAACCTGCCGGCAACGCTCTTGATTCTCATGCCCGCGCGCGTGGCCAACTTCAACGCGATGACGTTCGTGGCCCTCCTGCTCGGAATTGTCGGCGCGTACCGCCGCCGACCGTGGAGCCCCGTGCTGGCGCTGTGGCTCTCGGCTTCGCTCCTGCTCAGTGATCGCAGCCTGCTCTGGCGTTGGCTGCAACAAGGCACCGGCACGCGCCGTGCCCCATCGTGGACCGCGTGGTTTGATTTCTGGAACGTTCTCGAACTTGTGTCGCTCGCCCTCGTCACATTGACATTGATGGCCTGGAGCGCGCGCTCGACGAGGGACGCGCCGCCGAGGGCGCTCCGTGCCGTGGCCTTCAGTGCCCGTGTCGCGCTCGCCGTTCTCTTCACGCTGCTCGCCATCGCCGGCTGGCGGACGGCCGCGCGTCGAGCACCTCTCTTCGACAATTACGACACCAGTCCGGTCTTCCATGAGGCATCTCGAGAGCGCGGCCTGCTCATCACGGGCGGCAACCTCAATTTGATCCAGCTGCGAACTCGCCGGCCCGTCCTTCTGAATGGCGGCGGGCTCGACGGTCTTCCGTACGCGATCGACTCGGGTCCCGAGGTGGAACGGATCCTTCGCGATGTCTACGACATCGACTTCTTCAACCCGCCGGAGGAGGCGCGACACACAGGCATCATGCCCAATCGGTACAACCAGGAGGCCTGGGAGCGATTTACCCCGAGAAATGGCGCACCATTCGATACGTCTACCAGGCGCGACACGTACTCACGTACGCCACGTGGTCGCTGAAGCTGCCCGTCATCGCGCAGGATGGCCACCTTCGGCTGTACGAAATTCCCGATTGATCGCGTGGTATTCTTGCCCCTCGATCGCCGTAACGCGCGCCACACATGATCATCAGCCGCACACCCTTCCGGGTGTCGTTCTTCGGCGGAGGCACTGACTACTCTGACTGGTATCGTGAACACGGCGGCGCCGTGCTGGCCACCACGATTGACAAGTACTGCTACATCAGCGTGCGCGAGCTGCCGCCGTTTTTCGCCCACAGATTTCGAGTCGTCTATTCGATTGTCGAGAACGTCCAGGACGTCCATGAGATCAGCCACCCGGCTGTTCGCGCCGTGCTCGAGCGGCTGGGGACGACGAGGGGCCTCGAAATCCATCACGATGGCGATCTGCCGGCACGGTCAGGACTCGGATCGAGCTCGGCGTTCACGGTTGGCCTCCTCGCCGCCATACACGCGCTGGACGGCCGGCACACGACCAAGGATTTTCTCGCGAGCGAGGCGATCGATATTGAACAGTCGCAGCTCCGGGAGCCGGTCGGGCTGCAGGACCAAATCTCGGCTGCCTTTGGCGGCTTCAATCACATCACCTTTCGACGCGACGGCACGTACGAGATTCGGCCGATGATCCTGCCTCGGGAACGACTGGATGCACTGCAGGATCACCTGCTGTTGCTCTTTACCGGCATCTCCCGCTTGTCGTCCGAGGTGGCGCAGACCGTCGTCACCAACCTGCATCGCAGGCAGGAGGAACTGCACGCGATCCAGGAGATGGTGGACGAGTCGATCTCGATCCTCTCGTCGCCACACGCCGACCTGCTCGACTTCGGACGCCTGCTTGGCGAATCCTGGAAGCGGAAGCGGAGTTTATCGAGTCGCGTCTCGAACGCGGCCATCGATCACATGTACGATACCGCCATGCAGGCCGGCGCGGTCGGAGGAAAACTGCTGGGCGCGGGCGGCGGTGGCTTCATGCTGCTCTTTGTCAGACCCGAGGACCGCGAACACGTGCGGAATGCGCTGCGCGAGCTCGTCGCAGTGCCGTTTCGATTCGAGATGTCGGGCTGCCGTATTGTGCTCTACCAACCAAATGGCCTGTAGATGCTGGTGACATCGTGACAATTCGGTACTCGTACGCGGGAGAGGGCGCCCAGGGGTTCGATCGCCTGGCGGTATCCCATCCGAGACACCAGCTCATCGATCTGTACCGCTCCATGCTGCGCATTCGTCGGATCGAGGAGGAAATCGAACGCCGATATCGCCAGGATGAGATGAAAACCCCCATCCATCTCGTGATCGGTCAAGAAGCCACGTCGGTCGGCTGTTGCGCGGCGCTTCGCGACACGGATCTGCTCTACTCGAGCCACCGCACGCATGGTAACTACCTGGCGAAGGGCGGCGACCTGAGGGCCATGCTGTGTGAGATGCACTGCCGGATCAACGGATGTGCAGGATCTCGCGGTGGCTCGATGCACCTCATCGACAAGCGGGTCGGCATGGCCGGCTCGTCGGCCATTGTCGGCGGCGCACTGCCCATCGCCACCGGGGCGGCACTCGCGGCGCAGATGAAAGCGGAAGACCGCGTGGTCGTGGTGTTTCTCGGAGACGCGACCACCGAGGAAGGCGTCGCGTCGGAAAGCCTCAATTTTGCCGCGTTGAAGAAGCTGCCCGTCATCTTCTTCTGCGAGAACAATTTCTATTCCGTGCAGTCACCTCTCTGGACACGGCAGCCGGCGCGCGACATCCGCAAGTGGGCGTCGGGCTATGAGATTGCCGCCGTGCGCGTCGACGGCGTCAACGTGCTTGCCGTTCACAGCGAGATGAGAACCGCCGTCGCCCGGGCTCGTGCCGGCGGCGGCGCGACGTTCATCGAAGCGCCGGTGTACCGTTTCCGCGCCCATGGAGGCTCCGGCGACGACAGTCACACTGGCTATCGTGACGAGGCGGAGCGCGAAGCCTGGGAGCGCGTCGACCCGATCGCGCTGTTCGCGCAGTTTCTGACGGGCGCCGGGCTCCTCGAGGAGCGCGCCGTGGCGGTCATGGAGGAGCGCATCGCCGCTGAGATTGCCGACGCGTTCGCATTCGCGATGGACAGTCCGAACCCGACCGAAGGCGATCTCTATCGGCACGTCTACGCAGACTGACGCACATGCCCTGGGATGAAGGACTCGTCAATTCCCTCGTGTACGACAAGCCCAATCCGAGCGACGGGCGCGTCACGACGTACGTCAACGCCGTCAACGAGGCGCTCGCTCTCGCGCTCGAGCACGACCCCCGAGTCTTCGTCCTTGGCCAGGGCGTGGACGACCCATCAGCGATGTTCGGAACCACCAGAGGGCTGCAGAAACAGTTCGGCCGCCAGCGAGTGTTCGACACGCCGCTGTCGGAAGAGGGGATGATGGGCGTCTCGACCGGCGCCGCAATGAACGGTATGCGCCCGGTTTACATGCACAACCGGCCCGACTTCGTTCTGCTGGCTTTCAACCAGCTCGTCACCCACGCCGCCAAGTACCATTTCATGGACAACGGCGAGACCACAGTGCCACTGGTCGTGTGGGCCGCGATCGGCCGCGGCTGGGGGTCTGGCGCCCAGCATTCGCAGGCCATCCACGGCATGCTGCTCGGCGTGCCAGGACTGAAGATCGTCATGCCAAGCACGCCGTACGATGCCAAGGGTCTCCTGCTCTCAGCCATCGTCGACAACAATCCGGTGTGCGTTTTCGAGCATCGTTGGCTGATGAAGAAGGAGGGCATCGTGCCGGAAGGCGTATATCGGGTGCCCATCGGCAAAGGGGTCTACCGCCGTCGGGGAGACGCAGTCACGATCGTCGGCGCCTCGCACGCCATCGAGCTGGGGGCACAGGCGGCGCATCTTCTTGCGGCTGATGGCATCGATGCGGAAGTCATCGATTTGCGGACAGTCAAGCCGCTTGACGAAGCGATCGTTCTCGAGTCGCTGCAAAAGACCGGCCGGATTGTCGTGGTGGACACGGCATGGATGAAGGGCGGACTCTGCGCTGAAATCGGTTGTCTGGTGGCCGAGAAAGGCTTCGCCGATCTCAAGGCGCCGGTGCGTCGCGTCGGCCTTCCCGACGTCCCGACTCCGGCCGGCTACACGCTCGAACAGTTCTACTATCCAGACACCGCACGCATCGCCGCCGTCGCGCGCGAGCTGGTGCAGATGTAGGCATGCCCGTTTGGGTGTGCCGAGAGGATTCATCGCTCCATGCCCTACGACCTCGCAAGCACGAGCTGGGGGACCGAGGAAGTCGACGCGATCGAGCGGGTGATCCGCGAGGGCCATCTCACGATGGGCGGGCACGTCCGACGGTTCGAGGAGGCGTTTGCCGCCAGATTCGGCGTGAAGCACGCCGTCATGGTGAACTCGGGATCCTCGGCCAACCTGGTCGGCGTCGCCGCGCTCTTCCACACCCGAAAGCGTCCGCTCCAGCGGGGCGACGAGGTCATCGTACCGGCCATTTCTTGGGCCACGACCTTTCATCCCCTTCAGCAGTACGGCCTGAAGCTGCGCTTCGTGGACGTGGAGCTCGACACGCTCAATATGGACGTCTCACAGCTTGCCTCGGCGCTCACGCCGCGCACGCGGATGCTCATGGGCGTCAGCATTCTGGGGAATCCGGCCGCGCTCGACCGCATGCGGGCATTCTGCGACACGCACGACCTCCGTTTTTTCGAGGACAACTGCGAATCGCTCGGCGCGACGCTCAACGGCAAGCCGTGTGGCACGTTCGGGGACCTCGGCACCTTCAGCACGTTCTATTCTCATCACATCTCCACAATGGAGGGCGGCGTCCTGCTCACCAACGACACGGAAATTGCGCATCTTGCGCAAGTCATTCGCAATCACGGGTGGGCGCGCGATCTGCCAGCAGACTCGCCGCTCGGCCCGCCGCCCCTCGGCGACCCATTCTTCGAGGCGTATCGCTTCATCATGCCGGGATACAACGTTCGCCCTCTGGAGATCTGCGGCGCCGTCGGCCTGGAGCAGCTGAAGAAGCTCGACCGCATGCTGGAGATCCGCCGGGCCAACGCCGCGCACTTCGTCAAGCTGTTCAGCGGCGACGAGCGGTTCATCCTGCAGCGAGAGAATGGATCCAGTTCATGGTTCAGTTTTACGATCATCCTCAATCCCGGCCTCGGCATCGACCGCGGCCGCGTCATGGACGCCCTGCGCAGGGCCGACATTGGATTTCGCATGATCACCGGCGGCAGTTTCCTGCGACACGAAGCGGCGAGGTTTTTCGACTACGACACCGCCGGAGACATCGTCCACGCCAATACGGCGCACGATCACGGGTTTTTTGTCGGCAACCATCCCCGCGATCTGACGAAGGAGCTCACTGACCTTCACCGCGTGCTCGATCTCGCCGCCCAGACCGGCGTGCGCGCGGCCACCCACGCCAGGAACATACCCTGATGATTCGCGTACTCGTCACCGGCGGCGCCGGTTACCTTGGCTCGACGCTCGTTCCCGCATTGCTCGAACGCGGCTACGGTGTGACCGTCGTGGACAATTTCATGTTCGGACAGGACAGTCTCTCCGCGGTCTGTTACCACCCCGCGTTCACGCTCGTGCGGGGCGACGTGCGGTCGATGGACACCATGCGTCCGCTGCTCAAGGACGCGGACGTCGTGATTCCGCTGGCGGCGCTCGTCGGGGCCCCGCTCTGCGATCGCGATCCGCTGGCCGCCACCTCGACGAATCTCCAGGCGATCGTCGACATGCTCGACCACCTCGGCCGCGATCAGCGTGTGCTGCTTCCGGTCACCAACAGCGGCTACGGCGTCGGCGAACCGGGCAAGTTCTGCACCGAAGAGACGCCGATCAGACCGATATCGCTCTACGGACGCGACAAGGTTCAGGTCGAGCGCGTGCTGCTGGACCGGCACCCGGCCGCACTGAGTTTCCGTTTCGCCACGGTCTTCGGCATGTCTCCGCGCATGCGACTCGACCTGCTCGTCAACGACTTCACGTATCGCGCGTGCTCCGATCGTTTTGTCGTGCTCTTCGAAAGCCACTTCAAGCGCAATTTCCTCCACGTCCGGGACGTGGCCCGCGCGTTCCTCCATGGGATCGATCACTTCGAGTCGATGAAGGGCGGGCCATACAACGTCGGACTGTCGGATGCGAATCTCTCCAAACTGGAACTGTGCCAGCGTATTCAGCGGCACGTGCCGTCGTTCGTGTTCATGGAATCCTCGATCGGCCGCGATCCCGACCAGCGCGACTACATCGTGTCGAACGAAAAGATCGAGCGAACCGGCTATCGAACCGCCTTCTCGCTGGACGATGGCATTCAGGAACTCATCAAGGGTTTTGCGATGATTCGCAACTCGAAGTACTCGAACGTGTGAACATCCTTCGCTCCAGGCCCCTCTGGGTCCTTCTCGTCAGTGGCGCTCTCGGGTTCTACCTCGGCATGGTGGCGTATCCTAATTGGCAGGTCGCTGTCGAAGCGGCGCAGGTCGTCGCGGGTCTCGTGAAATACCCGGCCAGCAATCCGTTCTACATCTACGAAACCAAACTCTGGACCGTGCTGCATCAGGCGTGCGCTCTGCTGCTCCTGTCCGGCGTCTCGGAGATCACGCTGTCGAGGGCGTTGAGCGGCATCATGGGCATGCTCAGTCTTCAGGCGCTGTCGATGTGCACGTTCGCCCTGAGCCGCAATGTTCTGCTCTCCATCGGCGCCAGCCTGTTCATTCTCGCCACGCGTTCAGCGAGTAACGGCGTCACCTATCCCATCCTGCTGATGTCCACGGAACACACGTACGGCTCCGTCGGGCTCTCGACGTTCGTGCTCGCGGCCGCATCGATCGGCGCGGGCTGCTACGGCCTGGGCGGCTTCCTCGTGGGACTCACGCCCGCCGTCCATCCAGCGTGGGGACTCTGGCTGTGGATCGTCGTCGGGACATGTGTCGCGTGGGACTTTCAGACCGCGAACAGAGAACTGCGCCCGGCGCTCAAATGGTTCATCGTGGGCGCCGCCCTGAGCACGCTCAGCCTCGTCGTGCATTGGACCGTGACCTACGACGTTCCGCGCGTCGATCCGCGCGAGAGCGCCAAGTATCTCGACGCCTTTGCCGCCTTTTGGGATGGCCATCGAGCGCCGGTGGGGGTTGGCTATCTCGGTGTGCTGCTCAACCAACGCGCGCTGGCGCTTGGCGTGATCTGGCTGGCCGTCGCTCGCGCTCGTCGCCCAGGGTCCGAGGCATTCCTGATTCGAATGGTGACGGTCAGCGCTCTGCTCGGCCTCGCCATGGCGTACGTGTCCTGGATTCCGCCTGAAAAACTGCCGGCATTCTTCGTGACGCTCATGCCGTCCCGGCTTCTCAATTTCGACGGCATGGTCTTCGTCGCGTTGCTCATCGGGCTGCTCGGCACCTACCTGCACAAGTTCTGGGGCCGGCTTCTCATGGCGTTCCTACTGCTTGGCCTGCTGCTCTCGGATCGCAGCATGTTCTGGGAATGGAGCGTGGCAGCACCTTGGGCCTGGTTGCAGCGCGGAGTCGATCCGTTCATCGTCATGGAGATGACGGCGATTGGACTGGTGTGTATCGCCGCCGCCGACCTGGTCCATCGTGAGGCCGAGTCGGTACCGATTGCTGCGGAAAAAGGCTCGCTCCTGACGCTCATCGCGAATGTCCTCTGGGCTCCGTCCTTTGCCGCGGTCCTGGTGGCCGCGTTTCTCACGCTGCGTTTGCGCCCGGATACGCACTATCGTGACCGTACGACGGATCCTTTTTTTGCCGCCGTTGCCGCTGAACGGGAGGGTCTGGTTCTGACGGCCGGTTCGTTTTCATTCGTTCAGCTCTACACGAGAAGGCCTGTGCTGCTGGGAGGCGCACTCGATTCCTTGACGTACGCGCCCGAATCGGGACCGGAAATGCAGCGCATTCTGCTCGATGTCTATGGCGCGGATCTGCTCAATCCGCCTCCGGCCGCGCGGCAGAAGGGCGTGTTGCCGCGTGACCTTCACCGCGATCTCTGGGAGCACAACTCACTCCAGCGCTGGCAGGAAATCCGTCGCGCCTGGGACGTTCGGGTGATCTTGACGCCTGGTGACTGGAGACTCAACCTTCCAGTCGCGGCGGACAACGGGGGGTTCCGGCTGTATCGGATTCCGGACTAGCGCACGCGACGCGTGGCATACTTACCCACGCCCGACCTCAAGGTCGGGCCTACGACAGCACGCCCGATCCGTAGGGTCGGGCCTACGACAGCACGCCCGATCCGTAGGGTCGGGCCTACGACAGCACGCCCGATCCGTAGGGTCGGGCCTACGACAGCACGCTCGATCCGTAGGGTCGGGCCTACGACAGCACGCTCGATCCGTAGGGTCGGGCTTACGACCGGAACACCCCGACTTGGCCACCGAGACCGCGGACGAGGCAGAGAGTCGGGTCTGCGAGCGAATCCAGGCCAGAATGCCCAGCGTGGTTGCACCGTCCGGCGAACAGTCGATCCGAGCCGATCGAAGCGGGCGCGTCCTGATTTCTGTCGTCTTGTCGTTCCGCAACGAAGCCGAGCTCCTGCCGGCCGTCGTCGCGCGGCTCGATGCGGTGCTCGCGGCCGAAAGCGTGCAGTACGAGTTGCTGTTCGTCAACGACGCGTCGACCGACGGTTCGCTGGCGGTGCTCCTGAGCGAACGGGAACGCAACCCGCGAGTGAAGATCCTGACAATGTCGCGCCGCTTCGGTGTTGCGGAGTGCCTGCTCGCCGGCCTGGCGGCGGCCGGTGGCGATGCCGTCGTCTATCTGGACACCGATCTTCAGGATCCGCCTGAAGTCATTCCCGCGCTGCTCGCACGCTGGCGCGCCGGGGCCGATGTGGTCCACACAGTGCGGACGCGGCGCCGTGGAGAGAATCCGCTGAAGATGTGGGCGACGGCCATCGCCTACCGCGTCATCCAGTTCGGTTCAACGCTGAGACTTCCAGTGGACGCAGGCGACTTCAAACTTCTCTCGCGTACGGTCGTAGAACACATGCTGAGGCTGCGCGAATCCGATCCGTACACACGTGGTCTCGTGGTCTGGCTCGGCTTCAATCAGGCGTTTGTCCCGTACGAACGGGTCCCGAGACTCGCCGGCACAACGCACTTCCCGTTTTTCAGCCGCGGCCCATGGAAGGCGTTCATCGTCGGGCTGACATCGTTTTCCTTCCTCCCGATCTACGCCTGCGCCGTGCTCGCAGCCATCGGGCTGCTGTCGGCATTCCTGTTGCTCGTTGCGGCCCTCGTCCTGCTCATGAAGGGATCGCCCATCACGACCTCGATGGGTATCGCCGGCCTCCTGGCCTTCCTGTGGGCGACGACGGTGGGCGCTGTCGCGGTCGTCGGCCTCTACGTGATCCGGATCTACAAGGATGTGCGGGGCCGTCCGCCATACATCGTTCAATCGACGGTCGGGATTTCGCCAGCGACGCGCTCGGCACACGATGCCGCCGCGGCCGTTCGCACCGAGCACACGGAATGACAAAACCTGATTCAGTGGACCTGGTCCTGATCAATCCGGGAAGCCGTACGCGCATCTATCAGGCGCTTGGAGCAACCCTGACCGCAGTTGAGAATCCCGTCTGGGCGGGCCTCATTGCGACGTTTGCGCTGCGGAAGGGCGTTTCCGTTCAGATCGTGGACGCCGAGGCGGACGATCTCTCACCCGCCCAGACGGCCGAGCGGGCACTCGCCATGAACCCGCGCCTCATCACCGTTGTCGTGTACGGGCACCAGCCGTCGGCGTCAACACAGAACATGACCGGCGCATCGGCGGTCGTCACCGCGATCAAGCAATTGAGTTCCGACGCCCGAGTGCTCATGCTGGGGGGCCACGTGGCGGCCTTGCCCGCCCGCACGCTGGCAGAGGAGATGTGCGATTTCGTCACCCGCGATGAAGGACTGCACGGCGTGACGACGCTCGTCGAAGCGCTGCGCGCCGATCGCGACCCGGACTTGAGCAAGATCCCCGGGTTGGTGTATCGCGAAAACGGCGGGGTGGTCGCCAACCGGCCCGCGCCGCTCGTCATGGACCTCGAGCGCGAGATGCCGGGCAGTGCCTGGGATCTCATGCCGATGCCCAAGTATCGCGCCCATAACTGGCACTGCTTCGGCGACCTGCAGCGACAACCATACGCGGCGATCTACACGACGCTTGGCTGTCCGTACCACTGCTCGTTCTGCTGCATCCAGGCGCCCTTCAAGGGTGGTGAGGGCGTACTTGGCCTCAAGGAGGAAGTCAACAGCTACCGTTTCTGGTCCCCGGCCCGCGTTGTGCAGGAGATCGATCTGCTCGTCAACACTTATGGTGTTCGCAACATCAAGTTCGCCGATGAGATGTTCGTGCTGAACCAGCGCCATGTGCTGGGCATTTGCGATTTGCTGATCGAGCGCGGTTACAACCTCAACATCTGGGCGTACGCACGCGTGGACACGGTAAAGGACGGCATGCTCGATAAGCTGAAGCGCGCCGGCTTCAACTGGCTCGCCCTTGGGATCGAGGCGGCCGACGAGCACGTGTTGTCGGATGCCAACAAGCGCTACGCCGTGTCCGAGGTGTTCGACACGGTGCGTCGTATCAAGGCGGCCGGGATCAATATCATCGGCAACTATATTTTTGGTCTTCCAGAGGATACGGCCGAGACCATGCGCCGGACGCTGGACCTCGCGCTCGACCTGAACTGCGAGTTCGCCAATTTTTATTCAGCGATGGCGTATCCGGGGTCGCCGTTGTACGAACAGGCGGCACGGCTCGGTTGGCAGCTTCCCGAGAAGTGGTCCGGCTACTCTCAACATGCCGTAGACACGCTGCCCCTTCCGACCAATCATCTGTCGGCTGCCGACGTTCTGCGTTTCCGCGATCGGGCATTCAACGTGTACTACACGCACCAGCCGTATCTCGATATGGTTCGGGAGCGATTCGGGGAACAGACGGTGGCTCACATCCGCTCGATGACGTCGCATCAACTCACGCGTCTACACGCGCCCGCCTGATCGCCTATGCACCTTCACGCTCGCGTGTTTGTCGCCGGGGCAGGGAACCCGGAGACGCCAGCAACCATGGCTGGCCGTGCCCTGCTGCGCCGGCTGAGAGCGTCAGGTTTCACCGAGCTCGTCGGAGCGGACAACAACGAGCCCGATCTTCTGGACCGACGAGCGGTCGATCGCTTCTTCGCACACACGCGGCCCGAGTACGTATTCGTCGTCGCGGGCAAGACGGCCGGTATCGTGGGCAACCTGCGGTCTCCGGCCGACCTCATGATCGACAATCTTCTGATTGCCGGACACGTGATTCCAGCCGCGTGGCAGCACGGCGTGACGAAGCTGCTGTACCTGTCCAGCTCGTGCACCTACCCCAGGATCGCGTCCCACCCGCTTGCGGTTTCATCACTCTGGACCGGTCCGCTCGAGCCCACGAGCGCTGCGTACGCAGTGGCCAAGCTCGCGGGTCTCGCGCTGTGTGACGCGTCCCGCCGACAGTTCGGCACGCCGTTCATCGGCGCCATCGGCGCTGATGCGTACGGCCCCGGCGACGACTTCGACCCCGAGAACTCGCACGTCGTCGGAGCACTGATCCGGCGCCTGCACGAGGCGAAGATCGCCGGCAGCAGCTCGGTGGAGGTGTGGGGATCAGGGACCCCTCGAAGGGAGTTCATCTACGTAGACGACCTCGCTGACGCGTGCATCTTTGCGATGCGCCACTACGACGGAGCAGACCCGATCAACCTCGGGACCGGCATGTCCACGTCGATCGCGGAGCTGGCGGAAACCGTTCGCCACGTCGTCGGTTATGCGGGTGAGTTGAAATTCGATCGAACCAAACCGGACGGCATGCCCTTCAAGGGTCTCGATTCCGGGCCCCTGCGGGCCCTTGGCTGGCAGCCGCGTGTCGATCTGCGCGAGGGTTTGAACCTCACCTACCAATCGTTCCTGACCCAGTAGGAAACGCGGACCTGCGAGGAGATCCTCGCGGAATGGCGCTCTATGGTCGTGTGGCAATTCGACGGATGGAAGAGACAGTCCGGATGATCAGGCTTCCGCGCACGATGGCAGGTGTTGCAAGCATCATCTCTCCAACCGTGTTCTTTCCCACCAGCTTGAATTCGGGCCCGGCCTGAACGACAAAGACGTCGCCATCCTCGCTGGCTGCAAAGATCATCCCGTTGTACGCCCAGGGAGATGCCGTGAACGCGCCGGCGTCGGTGGCAACACGCTGGCGGCCGTAGACCTGTTTCCCGGTGCGGGCATCGTGACATGTCAGAAAGCCCTGAGAATACAGCGTGTACAAGTAATCGCCGTACACGAGCGCCGACGGCATGTACCCCGCCGCCGACTGCTGAAACCAGGCTACGTACTCGTTGCTCGTTTCGCCCGGCTTGAGCGAGATGTCGCCGGCGGCACCGGGGCGGAACGCGTAGACCGGGCGGAAGGCATCGCCCGCGTAGCCGGAGGAGACGTACAGCAACCCTCCCGCGGCGAACGGCGTGGGCGTCGTGTTGATGGACATCCCCTTCAACTGCCAGAGGAGCGTTCCCGCCGTGTTATACGACTGCACGCCATTGTTGCCCACTGTGATGATCTCAGTGCGCAACCCGTTTTGCCAGACGAAGGGGGTCGACCAGCCATAGGCTTCAACGGGTTTGGGTTGGACAACCCGCCAGAGCTCCTCGCCGGTTCGCGCACTGAAGGCGGCAAAGAACCATTGCCGCGATTCGTGATCGGCTGACACGAAGATGCGACCGTCGTGGAGCGCGGGTGACGCAGCCTGCCCCATTCCAAGAAAATAGCTCGCCGCAATCGACCGCGATCCGTCCTTGTTGAGCGTCGGCGACGCTTGGGTGGCGACATCGGCGGGTGGGGGATCCGGGAGTTTCACCTCATGGGACCAGACGACCCGGCCGGTGAAGTCGACCGCAAACAGGCCTGCGCTCGCGTGATAGACATAGACGCGCTCGCCGTCAGTGACCGGTGTCTCTGACGCGTACGTGTTCTTCGAGTGCTTGTCATTGACGGGCGTCCCGCGGTGCAGTTCGCGTTCCCAGCGAAGACGTCCGGTTTGGAAATCGAGGGCGTACAACACCCACCGGTACGGCGTCGAAAGCGGCTTCTGACCGGTCGTCCCACCCGTGTGCGGCTGCATGGTCGAATTCGGGTTCAGATCGGGCTTAGGGCGCGGCTCGTCGCTGATGACCGTCGTGACGAACACGAAATCGCCCCACACGATGGGGGACCCCCACGAGAACCCCGGCACGTCGAACTTCCACAGGGTGTTCGAGTCGGCGCTCCAGCGCACCGGCAGCGCCGGGTTGTCGCTGACGACGCCGGCGCGTGGCCCTCTGAAGTTCGGCCAGTTCTCCTGGGCGTACAACGTCGTCAGCGCCGCGAGCCCCGCGAGACCGACAACGGCGCATTGGCCTATCCGAAAGCGAAGGCGCATGAGAAATACCTCCCCAAGCTGACGCGTCAGAAGTGTAGCGGCACTCCGACTTTCCCGAAAGGGCTCTGATGAAGAGCCTGGTTATCTCTCCCTCCGGAGAGCTTCGTGATGGGAGGCGCTCGGCCAGCTCAGCAGCTGGCTAATTCAGCGGCCGCGGCTCGCGTGAGGTTTGCCGCTCTGCCGCGCGTATCTTTTTTGGATCGGCTCGTCTAAGCCCGCGTTTCGCGCGCTCTTCGCTGCGGTGACCACGCCGATCTTCCTTCGCGAAGGCTGCCTTCTTTGTCTGGCTCCCGAACACCTGGCTCCACTTTCCGTTCTTGAACACGATCTGATAGCCACCCGCCAGGATCTCGAACGGCCGCTTCACCTTGTTCATGTAATCGAAGCGCACGGATCTGGGTTTTCGAAAGACTTCAAAATAGGCGGGCGTGATGAAGTCACTCATCGGGATGCCTCGTACGTTGAAGCTCAGGGCTTCGACCGGATCCGCGCTTTCGTACGCGTACACGGCTTTAGGATCTGGCCCGGTGGTCATCATGTTGATGGCTGGATCCACGAGCATTTCGACGAGCTCGTGAGACGCCGAGACGCTCACGAGATCCCCGTTGGCGAGCGTCGTTTTCACGAACACCTTGGACTGCGGCAGGCCGTCCGGCGTCAGGTCGTGATAGGCGAGCGCGCCCGGCGCGTCGGCATCGTCCAGGAAGACCATCGCCCATGCGCCTGCCACGAAACCGGAAGATTTGAAGAGCTTCGCGGGCGTGGCCCAGATCGGCGCCACGTGCTTGTCCACGTACTCTTGCATCGCCGCGATGAGATCGCCGAAGTCCACCCCGAGCGCAGCCGTTGATCTGTTGAAGCATGCAATGCGTGGAATCTCACCCTGATTGAATACGCCGAAGAGCGGTGGGGTCTTGGCCATGTGACCTCCTGACTGAAGCTCGGACGCTCCGGAGTCTCCCACGACCAACGCGCGCTCATTTCACGATTTCGGGATCAGTTGCACGATTATTTCTACTTCCGAACTGACGCGGACGTCCGCCTGCGTGACACCCTGGTCCCAGCCGCAAGCCGATTTGGGGCCCCAAAGGCGGGAGAGCAGAACGCAAGTTCTCGCAGTAACATTCGGTCCCGTCGAGGGTCGGCAACGGTTCGTAGGAGGTGAGTCATGAGAACAGTGGTTCTTGGCGTTTGCGCGTGGTTGTGCGCTGCGGTGTGCTCGGCGGCTTCTCCGTTCGATGGCAAATGGGCTGGGCCGTTCCTCAGACCGGCGCCGGCGGGCAATCAAGACGTCACCATCACGCTGAACACGGACCAGGGCGGCAGGGTGACCGGGGTGATGACACTTCAGGGTGTCACCGGCGAAGTCCCAATCGAGTGGGGATTCGTCAAGGACGACGTGATCACCTACAAGGTCAAGGTACCTGGCCAGAACGGCGTCATCTTGTTCGTCTACGTGGGCAAGATCCGCGGCGATGAGATTGATTTCGGCCGCCGGCCTGATGACTTGACCGTCGGGCTGCTGGTGAAAGGGACGGCGAAGAGAGTCAGGTGATTCGCGAATCAAGACTGGTTGCGAACGTCTTCACAATCGACGGAGGAAGACGTACGGCTGCCCTCAAATGAGTACTGAGAGTTTCGTCCTCCTCTTCGTCGTCGCAACCGCGGTCGCCATCGGGGCGCGGCGGTTCCGGCTTCCGTACACGGTGGCCCTGGTGCTTGCGGGCCTCGGACTTGGCGGGGTCGGGCTGTTCGCTCCCCCGGATTTGACGAAAGAGTTGCTGTACTCGGTGTTCCTGCCGGGTCTGCTGTTCGAGGCAGCCTTCCACGTCGAGTTTTCTGATTTCTGGCGCGAGCGCACGGCCATCGCTGCGCTGGCGGTGCCCGGCGTGGCGACATCGATCGCACTGACGGCGGTCGTCCTCGAGCCTGTCCTTCAGGCGCTGGAATTGGGACAGGGATTCGGCTGGCAGCATGCCGTGGTGTTTGGCGCGCTCATCGCCGCCACCGATCCCATCGCGGTGGTCGGGATGTTCAAGAGCCTTGGAGCACCGCGCCGGCTGAGCATCTTGCTCGAGGGTGAGAGCCTGCTCAACGATGGCACCGCCATCGTCCTTTTCTCTCTGGTACTCGATCTGGTGTCGGGCGATCAGGTGTCGGCGACGGGTCTCGTCGTTGAGTTCGTACGCATCGTCGGCGGTGGACTCGCCATCGGCGTGCTCGTCGGTTTAGGAATATCGCAGGTCATCCGCCAGATCGACGACCCGATGATCGAGATCACGCTGACGACCGTGGCCGCGTACGGGTCTTTTCTCGCGGCGGAACGGTTTGGATTTTCTGGCGTGATCGCAACGGTCGCGGCGGGCATGCTGTGCGGGAACTACGCCGCCCGAACCGGAATGTCGCCGTCCACGCGGATCGCCGCTGAAAGCTTCTGGGAGTACATCGCGTTCGCGCTCAACTCGATCGTGTTTCTCCTGGTCGGCCTGCGGGTGCAGGTGAGCGAGCTCGCGCATTCCTGGCAGCTCATCCTCGTGGCCTACGCAGCCGTGACGCTGGCCCGAACCGGCGTTGTGTTCGGCGTCTCGGCGCTGGAACGGACGCGCAGGCGGGAGGCGTGGCCGGCATCATGGCGCGCCGTACTCGTGTGGGGCGGCATGCGCGGCAGCCTGTCGATGGTGCTGGCGCTGGCCCTGCCGCCGGCGCTCGCTCAGCGCGACCTGCTGATCACCGTGACGTTCGGGGTCGTGCTGTTGTCCATTCTCGTCCAGGGGCTGACGATGAAGCCGCTGCTGCAGCGGTTGGGGGTCGTACACTGGCATCAAGCGCGGATGACGTACCAGATCAAACGTGGTGAGCTGCACATGACGCAGGCCGCGTTGGCTGAGATTGGGGAGATGGAGCGGCTGCAGGTTACGTCGCCGACCGTGCTTCGAGAGCTCCGGGAGGAGTACGAGGCTCGCTCGCGCGAAGCTGCCGCGGCGGTCGAGGCGCTGCGCGTGAAGCAGGACGATCTTCGCGCCGAGGAGTCCCTTCGATCGCGCCGTCAGGTGCTGTTGGCGGAAAAAGACGACGGTGCTCGCCGACTTCCACCTCGGCATCCTCTCAGCTGAGGCCCAGCGTGCGCTGCTCGCCAGCGTGGACGCGCGACTGGCCCGGCTCGATACGGGGCCTCAGGTGCCAGAAGGGGACCACGACGCCGGCTGAAGCGCCGACGCTGGTCGACACCTCAGACACGAAGCTAGTGCGATACCAGCGTTCGTCGACCCAGAATCTCGCAAGAGTCCACACCTGCTACGCTATCTTTGAGTCGAAATCCATCGTCGTCTCGATCACGCATCGCGAAAACCCGCATCCCCTCATCGGCTCGACCATCGAGGTGTGACGTGCCCGAGAATGAACAAGTTCACAACCCCCGTCGTCGGCATGACGATAAGGGCAAGGATGGTCTTGGTCGCCGCGGTCACCACCATGGCGCCGCGGGCCATGCGCACGGCATGAGCGCGGACGCGGACGGTCGGTACCTGACCATCGCCCTCCTGCTTATCGTTGGGTTCATGGCCTTCGAGGTCGTCGTCGGAATCCTGGCGCACTCGCTCGCGCTGCTATCCGACGCCGCCCACATGCTCACCGACGCAGGCGCGCTCGCTCTGTCACTCCTGATTCTTCGATACGTTCAGCGTCCAGGCGGCGACGCCCTGACGTACGGCAGACGGCGGGCTGAAGTGCTGAGCGGCCAAGCGAATGGAGCTGTGCTCCTCGTGCTCGGACTGCTCGTGACTTACGAATCGATTTCTCGGTTGATCACCCCGCCCGACGTCGGCGGCCTGGCCGTGACGATTGTTGCGGCGGCTGGCGTGATCGTGAACATCGCCGCGGCATGGGTCATGGCGAAGGCCAACCGTCAAAGCCTGAACATCGAGGGCAGCTTCCAGCACATCGTGACCGACTTGTATGCGTTCATGGGGACGCTCATCGCTGGAATCGTGATCATCGTCACCGGGTTCGACCGAGCGGACGCGATTGCGTCGCTCCTCGTGGCGGCCCTGATGTTCCGATCGGGCTTCGACCTCCAGCGCAAAGCCATCCGCGTGCTCCTCGAAAGCGCACCGGAAGGGATGCCGCCCGCGGAGGTCGGCATGGCGATGGCGCAGGGCGAGCACGTGAAAGAAGTGCACGACCTGCACGTCTGGGAGCTTGCGCCCGGTCATCCGATCTTGACAGCGCATGTACTCGTCGCACGCGATGCAGACTGCCATGGAGTCCGTCGCGCACTGGAGCGGATGCTGAACGAGCGCTTCAAGATCGCTCACACGACGCTTCAGGTCGACCACACACAGGCGGAATTCCTGTCGATTCAGCGGCACGGTGTCTGGCCTTCAACCACGACAACGTGACGGTTCCCTTTCTACCGCACGCGATCTAGTCCCTCTGTCAGCTCGATGGAAGTGCCCCACGGGTCCGTGATGAACGCAGTGGCGATGTCGAGGGCGGCGACTTTGGTGTACGGGCGATCGAGCTTCATGCCGTCGGCTTCGAGCTTTTGGGTGAACGCCTCGAGATTCTTCACCTCAAACCCGATGTGATCGACCGCGCGTCCTTGCGTGCCAATGGCCGGATCCGGAGATGGCGTGAAGTTGAGCGCGACACCCGGCAAATCGGCGGTCACAAAGGCGGCGCCGGGGGCAGGCGGGCGGGACTTCGCGCCGAATGTTTTCACGTACCATGCCCGCATTTCGGTATTCCGCTGACTGAAGAAGTGAATATGGTGAAGCTGGATCGGTGCGATCTGCTTCGGCGCTTCGACGAGTTCGACCTTCGTCTCGTCAGGCCCTATGACGAACGCGATCGATGCGCCGCCTGGCTGCGCCGGCGCGGCGATGTCGTCTTTCACCACACGGTCGGCGGGAGCTTCAGTGGCGGTGACCATCTTGAAGCCGTTTGCCTTGATCTTCTCGACCATCGCGCGCAAGTTCGGCACGGAGAAGCCGATGTGGTTCGCCGTCGTCCCCTTGGTGCCGCCAGTGGGCGCTTGGTTGTGGAAGAAGATGAGAACGTTCGGAAATTTGACGATCTCGGTGTTGTTCGTACCGATCGCGATGGCCGTGCCGCCGAGAGTGTCCACGAAAAACCTCTTCTGCGCCTGGAGGTTCGCCGAGTTGAGGTGATGGTGACCATAGACGATCGGACCATCCTTGGCGGCCAGGAGTTGGGCCGAGGCGCCTCGCGCCACGCTTACGAGCGAAACAGCCACGACTGCGACTATCAGCGTGCGTCGTTTCACGTCATACCTCCAATGCTTCGGAAGTCTACCCGAGCTGTTTCGTTCGAAGTGAGCCCTACTTCCTGTTTGGTTTTTCATGCCCAGCATCCGGCCGTACCCGGGTAGACTTCCGCATGCCGAAGCACGTGATGGGAGGCTAGCCCATGAGGACCTGGTTGTGGAACATCGTGGCGGCAACAACTGCACTGCTGGGTACCGCAGCATCCCCGCTGGCGCATCACGCCTTCTCGGCGGAATTTGACGCCAACAAACCGGTCAAGCTGAGAGGCACCGTCGTGAAGATGGAATGGACCAACCCCCATTCCTGGATCCACATCGACGTCAAAGGGCCGGGCGGCAAGGTGACACGCTGGATGATTGAGGGCGGCCCTCCGACCGGGCTGATCAGGCGCGGTTTCACCAAAGATTCGCTTCCGCCAGGAATCGAAATCCTTGTCGATGGTTATCGGGCCAAGGACGATTCGAATCGGGCGAACGGTAGGGACATCACGTTCCCGGATGGTAAGAGGCTGTTTCTGGGCTCGTCCGGCACCGGTGCGCCGTACGACAAGAAGTGACCTGCGGCGCAGGCAACACGTCCCGTGCCGCAGGAGACAGTACGTGGAGGCCACATGCATCTTCGCTTGACCACCCTCCTGGGCGTATTCGGTATGGCCGCTGTGATCGCGGTCGTGCTGCTAGCGCCCGCCGGCGCGCAGCAGCCCACGCCGCCGCGCGGTGCAACCACTTACACGCAGCCAATGACCCCCTGGGGCGAGCCCGACCTGCAGGGTGTCTGGGGCGGCAGATACCAGACGGTCACTCCCCTGGAACGACCAAAGGAGTACGGCGAACGGGAGTTTCTGACGGAGGAAGAAATCGCCGCGCGACAAAAGCAAGAGAACGACCTGCAGGCCAAGAAGGACGCGCTCGTCCAGAGAGGCGAGGGCCAGGACCTCGGCTTGCAGGGGAGACCTGCCCGGCAGGGCGATTCCATTCAGAACTTCGAGTACAACACCTTCTGGGTCGATACGGGAACACCGGCCAAAGTGTTCCGGCGCACCTCCCTCATCGTCGGTCCGGAGGGCCGCATCCCGTACAAACCCGAAATGCTCCCGCGCGTCGCCTTCACCGCGGCCGTCGTGTCGAGCAAGCCGCCTGATGATTTCGTCAACAGATCCTGGCGGGATCGGGACATGGGCGAACGATGCATCACCGATGGCGCTCTCGGGATGCTGTGGTCGGGCACAGGACCGTCGCAGATCGTGCAGGGACCTGGCTACGTCGTGATGCGAGGAGAACAGTTTCGCGACCGGCGCATCATTCCCACCGATGGGCGGGCGCATGGAACAATCCGCAGCCTCCTGGGCGAGGCCGTCGGCCACTGGGAGGGCGCCACGCTGGTCGTTGAAACGAAGAACTTCAGCGACGTGAGTCAGCACTGGCCGCGCGACCGCTTCGCGCAGGAGTTCAGGACGCCGTCGAGCTCCATGCACCTTCTCGAGCGTTTCACGCGCACGGCGGAGGACGCGATCGACTACGAGGTCACGGTCACCGATCCCTCGAAGTTCACGAAGCCTTTCACCATCGCCTTCCCGTGGATGAAGAGCCCGACGGAACAGATCTTTCTCGAGTACGCCTGCCACGAGGCGAACTACGGGATGCTTCACCTGCTCAGCCAGGCGCGGAATCTCGAAAAACGGCAGAAGGCGCAAGGGAGGCCATCCAGATGAAACCGTGGATTGCCGCGCTGACGGCTGGAGCGCTGACCGTCGGAGTGGTGATTGGGCTCACGCTGAGAGTCCAGCCGACCGCACAGCAAGGCGGGGCAGGGGCCCGAGCGTCTCGAACGGCGGATGGGAAACCGAATCTCAACGGCGTCTGGCAGGTGATGAACACGGCCAATTGGGATATTCAGGATCACGGGGCACAAGCGGGACCCTACCCTCACCTGATCGGCGCCATGTTCTACGTTCCACCCGGCAAGGGCGTGGTTGAAGGCAACGAGATCCCGTACCAGCCGTGGGCGCTCGAAAGGAGAAAAGAGAATTTCGCGAAACGGATCGTGATGGATATTGAAGACCTGAAGGTCGGCGATCCCGAGGCCAAGTGCTACATGCCTGGCGTGCCGCGCGCCACGTACATGCCCTATCCGTTTCAGATTATCCAGGGGCCGGACAGGATTCTGATAGCGTACGAATTTGCACACGCCGACCGGGTGATTCACCTCGAAAAGGTCGATGCGCGGCCGTACCTCGCAGTCGACACCTGGATGGGCCATTCCGAGGGCCGCTGGGAGGGGGACACGCTGGTGGTCGACGTGCGGGGCCTGATCGACCAGACCTGGTTCGATCGGACCGGCAACTTCCATAGCGACGCGCTGCATGTGGTGGAACGCTACACGCCGATGGGGCCCACCGCGTTGATGTACGAAGCAACCATCGAGGACCCCAAGGTGTTCACACGGCCGTGGCAGATGACCATGCCGGTGTATCGCCACCTGGAAAAGGACGCGAAGATTCACGAAGTCCAGTGCGCCGAGTTTGCCGAGCCGTTCATGTACGGCAGCATCAGCGATCCGCCTCTGAAGTAATCCTGGACCACGATCCGGTTGTGGTTCGAACGCTCAGACGAGGATTACGTGGGTCTTGCGGGGCTGAAGGTTGGCAGGCACTTCGAGTCTTGAGGAAGTTAGACCAGCCCACTGCTCAGCTACAAGAACATGTCGGCCGAATGAAGCGTGTAGAAGTTCAGGAGTCGAGCTGCTCGCGCAAGCGGCGAAGCGCGCGTGTAACCGCCATCCGTGCAGCGTCAAGTGTGCGAAGTCCAAAGCGATCGGATATTTCGTGGAGACTCCAACACACTTCGACGCGCGCCACGATCAATTGGCGATCCCTGGAGCTAAGACGGGTCAGCGCAGCGCGATAGCGCTGATAGGTCTCGGCTCGAATGGCTTCCTCGAGCGGCGACGTGCCATCCGACGGGTGATCATCCACCAGCTCAACCGGCACCGGCTGTCTAATCACGCGACGCACCTCGTCCCGAATTCGATTGATGACCGTCTGGCGAAGGTACGCCTGCATCGCGCCGACGTGCCGCGGCTCGAACGCATGGAGACGCCCCAGCACGTGAAGCGCAGCGTCCTGCACGAGATCGCCGGTGTCGAAGTGCCCACGTGCTCCGGCGGGCAGCCTGCCGTGCGCCCACCGTTTGAGCGACGGCAGGCAGCGTTGCATCAGCGCTTCGACGGCCATCCGGTCCCCGCTCCTGGCTCGGGTCACGAGTTCGATTGTCGACTCGTCGCTGAGAAACGCTTCGGGATTAGGAGATTCCCGTTGCGGATCGACCGGCTCCGTCGCATTGTTTCGCACACCGGAATCGTCCATCGGCAGCTGCATCATAGCGACTCTCCTGAGGGGGTCAAATGGTCGGCGCCCTAGAGAATCCCCTTCAATAGGGTTAACGTCGACAGGGGCATTTCCGAACAGCGAGCGCAACGATTCGCGTTTGCGCATGGGTGGCCAGCGGCGCTGGAGTACCCGATCTGCTGTATCCTCAAGTTCTTCAACATGATCGGAAAGACCATCCGCCACTATCGGGTGACCGGGAAGCTCGGGGTTGGCGGCATGGGCATCGTCTACGAGGCGGAGGATGTTCGCCTGTCTCGGCGTGTCGCCCTGAAATTCTTGCCAGATGACCTGGCGGACGACCCCGATGCTGCCCGACGATTCCAGCGTGAAGCGCAGACCATCGCTATGCTGAACCATCCGCACATCTGCACGATTTACGAGATTGACGAGCACCAGGGGCGCAGATTCATCGCCATGGAGCGTCTCGAGGGCATGAACCTCAAGTTGTACATGGCGAGGAAGACGCTCGAAACGTCTGAGATCGTGGGCATCAGCGTGCAAGTCACAGACGCTCTGGACGCCGCACACGCGAAAGGTGTTGTGCACCGTGACGTCACACCGGGCAACATCTTTGTTAGCAAAAGCGGCTACGTGAAGGTGCTCGATTTTGGACTGGCGCGGCGATTCCAAATGAGGGATACGGGCGAGATTGTGCCCGGCGGGTCGACGATTCTTGGCAGGCCGCTCGGAACGCCGAACTACATGGCACCGGAGCGGATCCTTCAGACGCCGCTCGATCCCAGAAGCGATCTGTTTTCGCTGGGCGTGGTGATCTATGAATTGGCTACGGGGAGACTTCCTTTCGCTGGAGCCTCTCGAGGAGAAACCGTGACGAACATCCTCGAGCACGATCCGACGCCGCTGACGAAACTCTCTCCACAACGGCCAGAGGGGCTCGAACGGATTGTGAACAAGCTGCTCGCCAAACGGCCCGGCGGCCGATATCGATCCGCTGGCCACCTGCGCCACGATCTAATGGCTCTTGTGAGCGGCCCTCGGTTTGGACTATTAGGACGACGCTGAGGCACCTGTTCGGGATTTCGCAGTTTGATAGCTGCGCGCTGCAGGTCCACGACGGCCCGCGGCTCGCCATCCTTTCCACGACACCGGGTTACCCAGGCGAATCGGCCTGGCCGCGATGACAGATTCGCAGGAAACGCAAGGGCCCGCTGCCGACCGACTGGTCGGCAAGACGGTGGCCCATTACGACATCATCGCCAAGCTCGGCGGCGGGGCCATGGGTGTGGTCTACACGGCAAGGGACCGGAAGCTGGGTCGTCTGGTGGCGCTCAAGTTCCTGCCACCGCAGTGGAGCAACGACGAAAGCATTAAGCAGCGCTTCATTCGCGAGGCCCAAGCCGCTTCGGCCACGGACCACCGGAACATCTGCGCCGTCCATAGCATCGAATCGACTGACGATGGACAACTGTTCATCGTCATGGCGCACTACGAAGGTGAGTCGCTCAAGCAGAAGCTCGAACGGGGAGCGCTCGCTGTGAACGAGGCGCTTGACATTGCGGCGCAGGTTGCAGAGGGGCTCGCCAAGGCCCACGCTCAAGGCGTGATTCATCGAGACATCAAGCCCGGCAACCTGATGATCACGGACGACTGCGTGAAGATTCTGGATTTTGGGCTTGCCAAATTCGCGGGCTCGCTGCAGTTGACGATTACAGGGTCGTTGCTCGGCACCGTCGCATACATGTCACCTGAGCAGACCAGGGGTGAGGAGGCTGACGTTCGCAGCGACGTCTGGGCTGTTGGCGTCGTGCTGTACGAGATGCTGGCGGGCCATGCGCCATTCAAGGGCGGGTACCCGGAAGCGACGTTCTATGCCATCAGGAACGAGCCGGCGCCACCTTTGCGCAAACTCTCACAGGACATCCCGGAAGCGGTGGAACAACTCGTCCTCCGCACGCTCGAGAAGAAGCCGGAACGGCGCTTTCAGAGCGCGGGCGAGCTCGCCCGCGAGCTTCGGCGGCTCCAAGACAAGACCCTGCCACTGGACCTCGAGCCGACCAGAAGCGTGAGGGCTGGATCGCAATTCTCGTCGCTCAAGGCTCGCGGGCGTCCTTCGGCTTCTATAGCGGTGCTGCCTTTCAGGGACATGAGCCCGGAGAAAGACCAGGACTACTTCTGCGAGGGACTGACAGAGGAGCTGATCAACGCACTGACGAAAATCACAGGCCTCCGGGTCGCGGCCCGCACGTCGGCGTTTCAGTTCAAGGAGCAGGCTCGGGATCTGCGTTACATCGGCGAATCGCTGAATGTGGCCACGGTGCTGGATGGCAGCGTGCGCAAGACCGGAAACCGGCTGCGTATCACAGTCGAGCTCCTCAATTCGGCGGATGGGTACCATCTCTGGTCGGAGCGCTTCGATCGTGATCTCGAAGACGTCTTCGCTGTGCAAGATGAGATCGCTAGAACGGTGGTCAGGACTTTGAAAGGCAAGCTGGCAACTGACGAGGGCACCCCGCTGGTTGCGCCGCACTCCAGAGACCTGGAGGCATACATGTTCTATCTCGAGGGCCGCTACCACTGGAATAAGAGAACGGAATACGAGCTACAGAAGAGCGTGGGATGCTTCGAGCAGGCGATCGCTCGTGATCCGGGTTACGCGCAGGCATACACCGGCATGGCCGATGCGCTCGTCACGCTCGGCACCTACGGCGCGCTCCCGCCCAAGGAGGTCATGCCCAGGGCGAAGAGCGCAGTGGAACAGGCACTCCAGATTGACGCCGAGCTGGCCGAAGCCTACACCTGCCGAGGGTGCTTTCAGTCTGTCTACAACTGGTCCTGGTCGGCAGCCGAACACGACTTCAAACGAGCAATCGATCTCAACCCCCGCTACCCCTCCGCCCACCACTGGTACGCCATCAACTACCTCGTACCGGTGGGACGATTCGAGGAGGCCACCGACGAACTTCAACGAGCCCTGGAGCTCGACCCGCTCTCGCTCGCCATCAAGACCAGCCTGGGAATGAAATCGTACTTTGCTGGTCAATACGAACAAGCACTCCAAGAACTGTCGCAGGCAATCGAACTTGACGAGAACTTCGCGCTAGCGCGCGTTTTCCTCGGTCATACTTACACGGCGCTGTCCAGGTGTGACGAAGCCCTTGGGGAGTGCGAGGTTGCGATTCGGCTCTCTGGGCGCAGCCCCGACGTTCTGGCGGCACTCGGTTATTCACTCGGGGTGTCGGGCGACATCGACGGCGCGCGAAGTATCCTCGCGGAGTTAGGGCGGCTCTCACGGCGGCGGTACGTGTCGCCGACCATCTCCGCGCAGGTACACGCCGGGCTCGATGACAAAGCCGCGGCGCTCGACAGGCTGGAAGAAGCTCTCTCAGCACGCGCGGCCGATCTCGCCTGGATCCGGGTCCGCCCCGTGTTCGCGCGCCTTCACTCCGAACCGAGATTCGCCGCACTGATTCGGCGCATGGGGCTCGCAGTCTAGACCAACCTTGCCCGATCAACCGCACACTCGGCGTTTACGCCTCTCAAAGCTGGATCGTCAACGACTCGGTCCATTCCGTATCGCCCGAGTAGCCGATGGTCTTCTCGCCCCATTCAATCCGAAACGCAAGCGACGGGTTTCCGCTCGGGTGTTGAACTTCGTAAGCGGTGACAACAGGCTCGCCAAGCGCGTTCCGCCGTTCGGGCTGAAGTTCGATCAGGTCCAGAGGGAAATTCTTTCGCACAACCCACGCCCCTGGAAACATCGTCTCCTTCAACGTGGCAACTCGGTCACGTGTTCCCTGGGGTCCTGCGATCACCAGAGGCGCCGTCCTCCTACTCACGAACTGGGCGTCGAGGATGAAGAAAGGCAGGCCGCCGAAGTGGTCGCCGTGCAAGCGACTGAGCAGGATGATCGGGATGCTGTTGGGGTCGATTCCCAGTCGTCGCATCCCGATCAGCGAGGTGGTTCCGCAGTCAACCAACAACCGCGAGTTCGTTCCATTTACCAGGATGCACGCCTGGAGCCGCCCGCCGCTGCCGAACGCATCTCCAGAACCCACGAATGTGATCGTCGTGTGCTTCAGCATTCGGCGTGACTCTCACGCGGGCTGCCTGAAGTCACAAGCCGGATAGGTTTCGCTGCCCATCCAAAATCGACTGTCCAAAGGCATTCGCGATAAAGCTCATCGGCCGACGTGACGACCAACACGCATCCGAGACCGCCAAGGCAACACTGCCCCGTGTTGGTGGCTTCGTCGCTCGAAACAGACGTGTTTCGTTAGAAGCAGTATTCTATCCCGTTCACCTTGTAACAGCCGGGGCTACTATAAACTTCGATTGTCGCGATTAGTTCGTGGCCGACGGTCCCGCCGTCTCGTCTCTTGGGAGTCTTTAGGGGGTCCGGATGGCCGACCGCACCCGTAAATTCCTCAATAGATGGTTGGTCTTTGCCAGGGTCGGGTTTGATAACCTTGCCTTTGCTATCAAGATAGAAAACCAGCGTTAGCCCGTTGTGCTTTCCGGGATCTGGGACAGTGGCCATTTTTGCCTCGCAGTTGTCGCATGTTGTTGCCGACTTGAAGAAAACTCAACTAAACTCAACTCACCTCGCTTTTTCATTCACTTCTGCAAGTCAATGCCGCCTCCCTCACAGCGTCGCAGTGAAACGAACAACGACCAACCTCTTTGGGACGATGGTGGGATTCGCAGGATCCGTGTCTTGGAATTTGAACTTCTTGCCGAACAGATTTTGGGCATTGAGCGAAACGAGGCCGTACCTTTTCGGCAAGCGGATGCCAATCGAGGCGTCGAAGACGGCAAAGGAGTCAGCTCCAGGCACGGGTTCGTCTAAGGAACCAAAGACGCCACGTTGTTTCACGATGGTCGTCCCAAATCGGGCAATCAGCCCCGATCGATGAAAGTACGACATTTGAAGGGGAATCCGATGCGTGTCGAGCTCCACGATTTCCTCCACGCCCGATACCTGTTCTCTTCTGAAGCGCTCGAACATGTATTGAGCGCTTAGTGCGACGGTCGGATGGGGAGTCAGGTAGAAGTACGCGCGGCCCAAGCGCTCCGTCCGATTGTTTCGTCGCACCTGCAGTTCTGGAAGCGAAACCGTCGGCACTTCCAAGTCACGCCAAGAAAATTCGACGCCGCCATGTATCGTGCCGGAGAGTTCCTGATCGACAGCAATCCCGTATCGCCAGGCTTCTTCACCATCGTTGCCGTCGAAGAACTGGTTGAAGCCGGCTATCTGTGTTGGTTCGATCGTCTGGTCAGATGTCAACGATCGTTTTAAGGTCCTTACCGCCGCGCCGCGCAGCGTGGTCCGCTGCTTCAGGTGCCATATCGCTCCGAACTTGGGATTGAATTGGTTGATCTTTAGCCGTCCGTCGTCATAAAAGTCGCCGCTCGCACCGAGCGTGAACGTGACGTTCGTCGGATAATCGAATTGGGCATACTCGTATATGTTGGTGTGGTGCTGATCTCTATCGCTTTGCGAGGAGACGGGAATGATGAACGGCGGCACGGGCAACCGTATACCGAAGTCCACTGTCTCACGGACGTCTGCGTTGAAATGCCCCACTCCGCTCGTAAGGCGGAAGCGACGCCTACGATACAGATGCTGGAACTCACCCGTCCAACCCTGGCGGCGAACCGAGATCTGCAAGCTGCCGGGGTTGCCAGGAAATCCTAGATCCAGGGTTTGGTCCTCCGCCCGACCGTCGGAATCGCCGTACACCAGCGAGGCGATAACGTCAGAGCCCCCAGCAAATGCGTGATGGAACCCTACACGAGCTGACTGAAACTCATCGTCCTGCGTCAGGTTAGGGCTGAACGAATCTGGATTGAAGCGTAGCGGAAGATCTCCGCGGACAGCGGTCCTCGAGCGAATCTCGGCTTGGACGCTCGTCAGCGGAGTGACGCTTGCCTGAACGAAGAGATCGTAGATGTCTTGAACCTGATGGTTGTTCACCCGGAAACCATCAGAGTCGAAGTGGAACTGCCCAACGCTGAACGACAACTTGTTCCACACACCATTCAGGACGAGGTCGTCGCCGAGAGTACCGTTGCCGCCCACGATGCCGGAACCTTGAAACGCAACCCGGTTGCGATTTAGAAGAGGGTTGAACTCGTTGAATCCTGGCGCTGAGGGCCCGGAGCGTTCGACGATGAACAAGTTGCTTTCTGCAAGCTGCGGCTGTATCGCAGTGATGTTGATCGGTTGGAGCAGCTGCGATTGTAGAAGCTCGCTGACTCGGGCAATCTCATGCCGCGGAAGGGCGGAGTAGGTATCAGCGAGAAACCGGTGACCGGAGTAGTCAGTAGGATCTGCCCCCACTGATTTCCAGCCCTCAACCAGTGCTAATTGCTCGAATCCCAAGTCGCGGTAAATTCGACCAAGGCTGGCGCTGCGAGCGGCCTGATCCTGGTCGAGCAGCAATCGCGAGCGATACACCGCGCGGTTGTCATTTAGATCAATAGACTTCTGCAGGTCCTGCAAGGCCTCGACGGGCCGGTTCAGGGTTTGTTTTCGGATCGCGTCGTAGAACCAGGGCGTCGGATCGCGAGGGTCGAGCGTCTTTGCCAGCTCGAACTGCGCGTCCGGGAGCGGCTCGCGCTTCTCCTCGAAATACGCCTTGCCCAGATAACTGCGAACGATCGGATCGTCTGGGCTGAGCGCCGCCGCGATTTCAATGTCATGGCGTCCCGCGTCGAGATCGCCTGAGCGAATCTTGGCGAGCCCGAGACCAAGCATGGCCAGCGGGTTGGGGTTGTTACGCTCGAGTGCAATCGCTCGTTCAAACGCGGTTCTGGCTCCGGAGGTATCAACCCGCGTCAGTGCCGCGAAGCCAAGTACAGTGCTCGCGCGGGCGACGTCGGGGGCCAATTTGGCCGCCCGCTCCGCGGCAGCTTGAGCTCGGTCGAGGTCCCCCAGCGAAAGCCAGAGTTCGGACAGTCGCGCCCAGGCGCGCGCATCGTCCGACTGATCCGCCACGGCCTGCGTCAACTGGTCGCGCGCCGCCTCGAGCTCGAAATTCGCCTGCAGGGCATACGACAGCGCCACCCGCGATGCCGCCGACTTTGGACTGCGTCTGACCGCTTCACGTCCGTTGGCAAGCGCCTCCGTCCGATCGTTCAGCGCGACTGCGATGACCGAAAGGAGCGCATACGCCTCGCCGGCGTTGGGATCTCGGTCCAACGCCTCCTTGATGTCGGCACGCGCCTCATCGAGGCGTCCGACTGCCAGCAGAAGCCCGGCACGACGCACATAGAATTGGGCGTCGCGCTGTACCTCGGGAATCCGTTCGCGCTGCTCGAGCGAATCGTCCGCCAAGAGCGGTTGATAATAGAGCGCCCACTGGACGGCATCACGCGGGCGGACGATGATCTGCAGCTGCGGAGCCTGACCTTTCTGGGCGACAGCGGACTGATTGCTCGTGAGCGTCAAGCTTCCCGAGGGGTTTGTGGCCTGCACGTGGCCTTCGAACACTGTGATGAGGGTGCGATCGTCCTCGACACGTACCAGGAATTCCGTCCCCTCCACAGTGGCATTGGCAAACGGTGTCTGGATCTCGAGCGGCTCACGGGTAAAGAAAAGTATCGCCCCTCTGATGAGATCGATGAGGGAGCGTTTGGGCTCACTCGGCTTTCGAACCACCCATTCGGTGTTCTGGTCGATCGTCAGCACCACGCTTCTGTCACGGAAGGCGATCGTTGCCCGGCTGCGCTCGCCAGCACGAATAGAATCGCCATCGCAGACATCCAGGTTCAGAGTCGCTGGCACGAATACGTCGGTGGCGGCTTCCTTACGGTCGACGCGATTGGCGATGCGGACGATTTGCGCGGTTGGATTGGCGCACTGCGCCTGGGCGACGGTGGGCGAGAGACACGAAAGCCCGCACGCTGCGAGTACGAACGGTACACCAGGACGCCTGGATGTCATTAGTCCTTACTCTTAGGGCAGTAACCAATACCACACTTTCTAACGTCTCCCCGCACGAAATCGAACGTCGTAAACCTAACTTGCGGGTGCGGGAGCCGCACTGTCACCCAAGGCGCGTCTTGGCGCTCACAATTGGACGGGTCAAGGAGTCGGTTCACCAGCGATCGGCGCGGTGGGGGTTGGCCGTCGATCGGGAGGCAAGGGCGCCGAAGCGTGGGGCTGGCACAGGCCCCGGTAATACTCAGTCGGACCATCGGCCGGGCGCTCTAATGCGAGTTGCTGAAAGAGCTTGGCGGCATCGGACCAATTCCCCTTCTCGTATAGCGCCAGACCCGCCGCGAAAGTTTCGCAAAGGTGTGTGTCGACTTCACCGACCGTTCCACGGTGACCGAGAATCTCGAAGATCAAGACCTCGCTGGACTTGCCCGACAGGTGGAACAACCCGAGGCGGCGCAGGACGAGGGGCTCCAAATCATGGACGACCCGCTCGGAGGCGAGGACCTTCGTCGAAAGAACTTTGTTCAAGTCTTCGATGCGAGCTGCCGTATTGGCGGGACTCCCTACAGCCTGGAGTTCGCCGGCGACGGGACCAAACGCGATCTGGCCGGCATCCAACCCGATGCGCGTGGGCAACTGTCGTGTCGCGGCATGGCCCTGATTGAAGCGGTCGATCGCGTCACGCATCTCGATAGCCGCTAGACAGGCGTTCAGACGTGCTTCCTTCTCAGAACTGCGGTGCCTGGCCAGCCAGCTTGGGACCATTCCGCCAAGGCGCCGATCCGCTCTTGGCCCCTTCCACACGCACATCGTGCTGTCCCCGGCGCGCCCCCAGGTCAGGCCGCGGCGACGCGCGACAAGCCCGCGCAGCATGTCGTAGTAATCGTCGAGCAATGCTGCCAACTCATTCGGCTTCATGGCCTCCGCGATGCTTGTGTACCCTTTGACATCCGTGGCCAGGCAGACACCCTGGAATTCCTCCAACGGCGCGCTGGGATCCATTTCTATCGGTACTGTTTCCGGATATCGCGATATCGCGAATAGATACCAACAAAGAGCGCCAGGGGGAGCTGGACGAGCACGGGAATCGCCACTGGTATGAGCCGCGCGTGGTCCGCGAAGAGGAACTGGGCGAGTCCACAATACGCGGCTCCAACTGCCGTGACGATTGCAGCCGCATACACTCCCGGCAGCAGCCGGGTCAAGATCCCCACGACGATACCGACACCGAGAAGAATGGCGAGGGATCTGATCACGCTGACGGGTCGCAGCACGCGATCCGTGAGGAGATTGGCCAGTGCTGTTGCGCCGATTTCGGCGCCGCTCAGATCGACGCCCTCGCTGGTCGAATACACCGTAGGGTACGTGTCCGGTTGCTCCGCGCTCGTCACGAACCCGGACGCGCCCTCCCCGACGAACACCGCCTTGCCAGCGAGATCGAATCGGTCGCCTCGCCTATCCTGCAACAATTCGTGAAAGGGAATGGTTTCGATGGTGCCTGCGGGTCCGTAGAAATTCAAGTAATACGTGCGGCTTCCAGCGTAGAGTTTCAGTAAAGCAGCAAACACTCGGCGTTCGGTTGCGGACAGGCCGCCTTCGTCAGCATTGAGCAAAGCCAGGGCCCGCGCCGCGCCGTGTGGATCATTTATAAGCTCGTGCCGCATGGCTTCCATGAACCGTCGCAAGTCGACCGCAGAGGTGATGCGGTCTGGCGGATCGGGAACTTTCACGCCGGCCCGTTCGATCAACGTGACGAAACGATCCACGATAGGAAGTGCCTGGATCTGAAGTGCGGCGGCTGGCAGGGTGGGCACCTCGCCGGCGACTGTCTCAAAGAACGTCCAGAAGAAGTGGGTTAGCGGACCTTCCGGCACAGGAAACGGCGCCAGACTGATGGCGCTCTTCTGGAGCTGGTCTATCGGACTATGAATCTGCTCGATTTCAGCATCGACGCCCGGCACTCTGAGGCGATCGATGTGTTGAGCCAGCGCGACGTTTCCGCTCTTGGCAATCGCATCGGCCAGGTCGTCGTCGTCGGTGGGGGACCGATGCTTCTCAAACCGAATGTCCATGATGATTGCGGACACGTCGCGGGAATGCAGCGCGCGGATCACACTGGCGTGCACGTGGCGCGGCGGCGGCCACTCTCGTGTGTCGAGGCCGAGCTGCTGGGCGGACCCTCTGTCGATGGTGACGACGACGACGTCTGGTGGCGGCTTGAGGGGACCCCTTACGGCGAACAGCCACCGGAGTCCAACGTCCTCCTCCAGACGCAAGCCGATGCCCGTGGGACGCAAGGTGACACCCAGGACGCCGATGACGAGGCCGAGAATGACCGCCCTCCGAAGTCTAACCATCGTGGCTGGCCCGAGGCTCCCAGCGAGTCATTGTAGCTCTCAGGCATGAGCCGGGCCGGGACGAACGAACACTGGGCCTTCGTGTTTCAATTCGATCTTCACAATCGTGAGTGCGGTGAAATCGGCGACCGACATCTGCTACCCGCGTTTCCGTCACGCGGGCGACACGTCTACGACCACTTTCCCAATCAGTCGGTTTAGCGGGATCTGATCGACCGCCATGGATGTCGCCGTCTTCCAGGGGAAGAAAGAATGGAATTGGCCTGCTACCCGATTACGGCGAGGGATTGGCGAGATTGGTAATGAATCCCCAGCGCGCCACGCATCGAAGAACTGGTTCGCGCGGCGTCGTCCCGGCCGCTTGAGCCAGAACACGAACCGCGCCGCCGTCGCGCCAGGCGTGCTATTGGTGCGACGGACCCATATCAGATAGATCATCAGTACGAGGTTTTTCGCGCCGTCGTACAGCACGACCGGGTGGCGGAACCCGTCGGCGTATGGGAACTCGACTCCCCACCATACGCTGGTCACGCTACCGACGATTTGTCCGTCGACGAAGTTCCCGATCCGGCCGAGACCCATCAGCGAAGATTCACGAAGTCCAGTGCGGCGAGTTTGCCGAGCCCTTCATGTACGGCAGCATCAGCGATCCTCCTTTGAAGTAATCCCCGACCACGATCCTGTTGTCCGCGCCCTCGGCGATCGACCGCCGGACCTCGACGGCGCTCGCGCGTTGCTGCTCTTCAAGCAGCGCACGCCGCGAAATGATGAGGTTTCTTCCACTATCGCCCGGATGCGGTCACCCACCTTGACCTCGAGAACGCCCTCGCCGTCCTTCAATTCGGTGAGGTCGATCAGCGCCTCGCCCTTGCCGGCTGTCTTCGCGAATTTACGAGCGCCGAAAATCAGACCGAATCTCGAATGGGTTCTTATGAGTTCCGAACGCCAAACCGGCGGGAAATCGCGCGCGGCGAGCGGCACCGCCTTTGCCTGCAGATTGCCTGCAGGAGGAATCGACATCATGTCTTCTCGTTTTGCGTCAATTCTTTTGACGGTAATTTGCATCACCGCATGCGGGGGGGGCTATAGCTCGCCCTCGGCGCCCTCGGCTGCACCCGCCCCGGCACCGGCGGGCAGCACGACCGTGACCATTCCAAGCGGGGCGTCAACGCAAACCGCGACCGCGTTTGGTGCCAATCCGCTCACGATCTCCACGGGCACGACGATCAGCTGGCTCAACAGCGACAACACGATCCACACCTCATCAGCAGACGGTAGCCAGTGGTCGTCGGGTGACATCCCGCCGGGCGGGCGATTCAACTTCACATTCACGTCAGCGGGCCAGTTCACGTATCACTGTCAGACTCACCCGAACATGATCGGCACCATCATTGTTCAATGAGCCATGACAGAAGACTCCTGACGAAGCCGATGATGATCGCGTTCAACTGCTCTCCGAGGAGCTTCCGGTTCGACAACGTCACGGTAGCCGTTGGCACCGCGTGCGGCCATTGATCTGGATCACGAAATAACGGTTGGCGAGCAGCTAGGCCGCAGGAGTCGACGGGAAAGGCCCCACGACACGACAACCAGGTTGTCGTAGTGGCGGGCGTGCATCACTTCCACGTCTATAATCGCAGCCGTGCTTCCGCAGATGCATCGAGCGGTCATTGTGGTGCTGGTATTCACCGCGGCGTGCGGACCAGCACCGGTAAGAACGTATCGCATCATGCCAGCCGCACTCGCACCGATTGATGACACACACAACCGATCGACTGCGTTCGGTCGGCTCTTTTGTGCCACGCTTCCGCATCTTCGCGATCCGGATGGTCACTCCTGGGGTGACTGCGGCCAGTACGTCGAACATGCGTCACCGGCGGGATCCGTACCCGCGACATTTGTATCTCGATTCCGGTTGCTCCTCGTGGGGGGGCTCGGTGATGGATGTCTCGACGATCACGCACGGGCGTTCGTTGGCGCGATCACACACCTCCACGACACACATCAAGTCGATGTCGAGACGCTGAGCCTCCCGCCGTTTGCGTCGAGCCAGGAAAATGGCGGCGCGATCGCGCGTGCGATCAATTACCGCTGGACGGCGGATCCGACCCATCGGCCGTACATCCTCATCGGCTACAGTAAGGGCGCCGCGGATATTGAAGAGGCGATTCCCGAGTTATCAGCGGCTCGTGACCAGGTGGCCGCCGTTGTGACGATTGCCGGCCTTGTCTACGGCACGCCCGAAGCGCGCGCGCTCGACCCGCTCTTCGACCCGTCCAGGCGATGGAACGATCATCACTGTCCGACCGCCGGCACCCGTGATTCTGTCAGTCTGGCACCGGATGTCCGTCACGATTTTCTGCGCCATCATCCGCTGACGGTGCCTGCGTACTCGCTTGTGGCCGTGTCCACCGAGGCTATGACGTCTCCGATTCTGCACGGTGCGTGGACTCGCCTCAGTCGCTATGCGGCCGAACAGGACGGGCTTGTGGCCGCCTGGGACGCGGTGTTGCCAGGCGCGAGGTACCTCGGACAGGCAAACGCCGACCATTTATCGGTAGCGCTGTCGCTTGACGAAGATCGAAAGGACCACGGGACGAAAGCCGGTCCGAATCGGTTTCCGCGCGAGGCGTTATTTGAGGCGGTCGTACGATTCGTGACCGACGACCTCCGGACGACCCCTGCCCCCCAATAGACGAAATGGCTGCTCGCTCATCACACGTGGTTGGACGAACGACCAGATCAGTGAGGGGGCGTCTCGGGATCTGCCGCAAGAGCCGCGTAGATCCGATCGGTCAGGTCCCGCAAGTGGGCAACCTTGTGGTTACTAATGTCCTTGTTTCCAGACGCAAGGCCGTCCGCATCAATCGCGCGGGTCTGGATGAGCACGGTCGCGATGGTGACTCTTGCTTGTATTTGCGCATCAGTCATCGAACACTCCTGCATTAAAGGTTATCAATTCTTGTACACGCTGGTGATTCCGGTTGGTCCGCACGGTGATCGTCGTGGCATGCCTGGCGGGCTCTGCTCCGGTTCTTTCTGCGCAGTCGGTCGAGATCGCGCCTGTCACAGGCTACCGATTTGGTGGAGACTTCCTCGCGACGCTTGAAAAAAGTCGCGCGCCGCGCGCAGGTCACGTCCGTGCGGCGGGGGACGTCACCGCCGCGTGCTCTGGATGAAACGGCGGCGCGCGCGCTCGTCCCACGCGCTTCGTTCCTCCCGGATCGCGAGCAGCGGGATGTCGACGACGTCGACGCGTTCCTCGCCCGGCGGAATATGTACGGCAGTGCGCTTCTCGGGGCTCTCGATATGTGAGCCTCCGAACCGCGCGAAGTTGCAGAACGCGGTGCACGCATAGAGCGAGCGGCGTGCCTCGAAGTGGGCCGCATCGAAGTCGGCAGCGACGGGAGTGAAGGCCGGGTTGAGGACGAGATCGATGGCCGGTTCCGTGTTCTTGAGGGCGACCCGCACGTCGAGGTCCAGGAAGTCGCGACAGATCGTGATGGCAATGCGTCCGAGCGCAGTGCTGGCGACGACATAGATCGGCGTGGGCGGCGTCTCGATGGGCTCCTCGATCCAGCCGCCATGCGAGCGCAGCACCGCGGGGATGTGCTTGCGCTGTTGCCAGAGCAGCCCCTCCGGGCCGATCACACGACAGACGTTGTGACGCGTGACTTCGTCGTGGTGTCCGCCTGACACGATCACGAGACCGTGCGCGCGCGCGAGCGCATAGACCTCCTCTTCAAGCGCAGCGTGACCCAGGTCGATGCTCATCTCGGGGAACACCACGAGGTGGGCGCCCTCTGCCGCGGCACGCTCGACGGAAGCTCTCACCTTGTCGCGCACGTGATCGACCCGCGCCGCGGGGAGTCGAAACAGACCGCTCTCCGTCGGAAGCGGGAAGTCGACCTCTTCTCCGATCTGCGCGAGGGCGACGCGACAACTCGACCGGACATCGTCGCCGCCGACGCGATAGTGCAGCACACGAAAGCGCGGTCGTGGCTCGCTCGGCGCCGCGCTTGCCGGCGGAACAGGGCTCGTGGGCCGCTCGCGCCGCCCCTCGGGCGAGGCGAAGTCTTCGATGAGCGAGGCGATGGGCTCCCAGTCGCCGAGCCATGGAAAGTGGATGTCACCGTCCAGCATGACGAAGCGTGCGTTCGGGATACCGGCCGCCAGCTCGAGCCCGAAGCGGCTGCCGATCGCGCGGTCGTCGCGGCGGTGAATCACGAGCGTCGGCGCCTTCACCTTCTGGAGATCCTCGCTGACGTCGACTCGGTAGACCGCCTCGAGCAACTCGGCGGCGATGTAACGGCTCGACGCCTCGCGCTGCAAGCGCGCGAGGTTGTCGCGGAAGGTGGGATCGTCGCCGGGCACGAAGATGGCGGCCATCGCACGGGAGCCCACGCCCCAGCTCGCTCGCACGAGCGCCACCAGGGACTCTCGCAGCTCCGGCCGCGCGATGTACTTTCCGATATGGTAGGCGCCGAAGAGCACGAGGTGGCGCACTCGCTCGGGGTGGCGCACGGCGTAGCGGATGGAGATCGGGCCGGCCTGCGAGACACCGAGCAACGACACCGCGCCGTCGGTGACCTGATCGATCACGCACTCGAGATCCGTGACGTCGCTGTCCAGCGTGAAGTCGTCGCGGGATCGCTCGGACAAGCCGCAACCGCGGCGATCGTAGAACACGAGCTGGAAGGACTCCGCGAGGCGCTCATAGAAGTCCTCCATCCCGAGGAGTTTCCACTGAAGCTCGAGGTGGCTGAGCCAGCCCGGAGGCGCGACCAGCACCGGACCGTTGCCCCGCGTCATGTACGCGATGCGTTGCCCATCGGGGTGGCGCAGGAATGCGATGCGAGGCTCCATGTTCTTTTCGCAACGTCGCGGACGATCGCGGATATTACCGGCCTGTCCGCGGGACGAGCTGGCCACATGTCAACATAACGTCCCTTCTCGGGTCCACTGGAAGACTCGAATGCTGCGTTACGTGCCGCCGGGCCAGGTGCTCGGCGCCGACGGCCGAAGCTTCAGTGCCCAACTTTGATATAGCCCCAACCCGCGCCCTGCTTAGCAACGATCTCGCCGATGCCGTCCGGCACAACTTGTACGTTCGGCAGCAACTCGCGCGCTTCGACTTTCTGGTTCCTCATCGCAATGGCGCACACGGCGAAGATCGCGTGACCAGCGCTCATGGCCTCTTTGACAGCCGATTCCAGCGTCGTCTTCCCTGAGACGACCAGATCGAGCCCTCGCCCGTACATCACGACTTCCATTTTCGTCTTCGGGTTCGCTGAAGAGACTTCCTTGATCCATCGAAGGACCGCCTGTTGATCCAGCGGATCCTGGCTGGTCAAGTCGAATACGACCTTGTAAGGTTTCGGTAGCTGCGCGTGAACGCCCGCTGCGCCGATGGTCAGCACCGCCAGGCAGACGAGAGAAAGCATCAGCTTCATCGCGGTTCTCCTCGTCGGATAGTGACGTATTTCGAAACCGTAAACGGCCTTCTCGACCGATTCAGGGTTGTCTAAAATAATAGTCGTTCCCGCGTCCGGCGGGCGAAGAGGAGGTCCTATGGTAGAGCGGAACATTCCGGGACGCCGGTCGGTACTAGCCACGCTCGGTTCAGTTTTCAGCGTCATCGCCATCGGTCAACGACCGATCTCCGCGCAGACGACTGCGACCGCCGGCACCTATCGTCCCGAGCGTCACAAGGAAGATGAGTGGCTCAATGCCGTTCCTGGGAAACACCGAACGTTCGTCGATTGCGCCACAGTGAGCGGCGCGGCTGAGGGGATGCTCTATGCGAACAACCTCTACGTGGCCAACAAAAGTGCCTATCGGCTCAACGAATCTGACGTTGCCGTCGTCGTCTGCCTGCGGCACTTCGCCACGGCGTTCGCCTACAACGACGCGATCTGGGGCAAGTACGGCAAGGCGATGAGCGATCTGCTGCAGTTCACAGACCCCAAGACAAAGCAGGCGCCGTCGACGAATCTGCTCAATTCAGCTGACTACGGATTGTCCCTCCCTAACTTCGGGAACTCGATCCCGTCCGTGGTGAAGCGAGGCACGCACTTCGCGGTCTGCGACATGGCCTCGCATTTTATTTCCGGGCAAGTCGCGTCGATGGCCAAAGCCGACCCGGAGGCTCTCTACAAGGAGTTCGTGTCAAACCTGATCCCCAACAGCCATCTCGTGGCGGCAGGTGTCGTAGCGGTCAATCGAGCCCAGGAATATGGCTACACGCTGCTGACGGCTCTTTGAGCATCTGAGGCTCTCGCGCGGACGCGTACTACCAGCCCCTGTACGGGCGAACGGGCGGGATGCCGCGCGGTCGATTCCCGGGTCCAACATCCCCGGCCTTCCCTGTGAAAGCTGAGCTTCCCGGCCTGGTGCATCGCTGCGAGCGCGCGCAGCACGTCGCCCTTGGGTCTGGCGCGCCGAAAGCGAGTACAGGACGGCGGGGACCCGCCGTCCGGTCCGAGTCGCGCGTTCAGTGTCCTGCGCCGCTGACCGCTTCGCTCATCTTCGACAGCGCGTCTTCCACGGTAAAGGTGTTGGGTTTCTGAACGGCAGGGAACTCTTTGAACGTCTCTACGAATTTTGCCACGACCGTCTGGGATGCGAGGGCCAGGATCGCGTTCTGGGCGAACCAGTCCCAGTACGTGTTTGACGTGACGTCGGCAAACTCATAGGGATCGGTTCGTAAATTGAACAGCTTCGGCAGGCGCAGGCGCGTGAACGGCTCCGCCCAGACCTGCATCGTGCCGTGACACCGCTGCTCCATGAACACCACCTTCCAGTTGTCGAAGCGCAGACCAAGCATGTCGCCATCGTCACTGAAGTAGAAGAAGAAGTTACGAGGACTCTCCTTGGTTTGGCCGGTCAGGTAAGGCAGGAGATTGAATCCGTCGATGTAGTTCTTGTAGGTCCTGCCGATCGCCCGGTAGCCAGTCTTCAGCTTGTCGACGACATCCGAAGCACCTGCCATGGCGAGGAACGTCGGCAGCCAGTCATGATGCTGCACGATACCGTTGGATGTAGAGCCAGCGGCGATCTTCCCCGGCCAACGTACTAGGAGCGGAATACGGAACGCGCCCTCCCAGTTGGTGTTCTTCTCGCTGCGGAACGGCGTCATGCCGCTGTCCGGCCACGTGTTTCGGTGAGGGCCGTTGTCGGTTGAATACATCACGAAAGTGTTCTCCGCGATGCCGAGGTCGTCTAGGAGCTTGAGCATCTGGCCAACGTTCTTGTCGTGGTCGATCATCGTGTCGTGATATGGCGATTGCCATCGGCCGGCCTGGCGGAGGCTCCGCCTCTTGGTGTGGGTAACAAAGTGCATGTGGGTGGTGTTCAACCAGACGAAGAATGGCGTCCCCGCATTGTGCTGGCGCTTGATGAAATCCGACGCGGCGGCGACGAACTCGTCGTCACACGTTTCCATGCGCTTGCGATTGAGTGGGCCGGTGTCTTTGATCCTCTGCCTGCCAACGCGGCCCCAACGAGGTTCGTCGGTCGGGTCGTCTTTCTCGGTTGCCCAGGAATGGATGACGCCGCGCGGGCCGAAGTTCTTGCGGAAGTTCGGGAAATCCTTCTCCGGGGGATAGTTGGGCTGCTCCGGATCCTCTTCGGCGTTGAGATGGTAAAGGTTCCCGAAGAATTCATCGAACCCATGACTTGTCGGCAGCATGTGGTTCAGGTCGCCGAGGTGGTTCTTGCCGAACTGCCCCGTGGCATAGCCCTGATTCTTGAGGAGCGCCGCAATGGTCACGCTCTTGTCCGACATGCCTATCGGCGCGGCGGGAATCCCGACCTTGGACAAGCCGGTGCGATAAACACTCTGCCCCGTGATGAAAGACGATCGGCCCGCCGTGCAGGACTGCTCGCCGTAGGAATCGGTGAACAACATGCCTTCCTTGGCGATGCGATCGATGTTCGGCGTGCGATAGCCCATCAGCCCATGTGTGTAGCAACTCAGATTCGACTGACCGATGTCATCGCCCCAGATCACCAGGATATTGGGCTTGTCGATGGGCGTCCTTGCGCGCTCGGCTGATTTCGGCAGTCCGGGCTTGACCCTCTTCACCACTGCAGGCCTCTTCGTCTTTGCCATTGCAGGCTTCTCCTCTCTGATCTCAAAAGTGCGATTATGCGCGAAGTGGGAGACTCGCGCCGCGGAATATCGCCATCCATCTCATCTTCTGAAGTCACTCGCCTAACTCGCGTGCTCCAGCATCCGTTCGCTCCTAAAACTGCGTTTGATTGGAAGACCCTTCACGAAGTCATCACCATGTTCCTGGGTCGTCCGAAGCCAGCAAAGGCCCTGCACCCAGCGCAGTTGACTCCGGTGAAACGCGCCCAGGGACAATAACGGGGACAGTCGCTGCGGATGCAAGACGCTCGACCGGTTTTGAATCGCAAGAATTCCTAAGAAATTGGCGGAGGGAGAGGGATTCGAACCCCCGGTGCAGTTTCCCGCACAGTGGTTTTCAAGACCACCGCCATCGACCACTCGGCCATCCCTCCCGCCTTCGCAAGGGTACACCACGGAGCGTCTCTCCGAGGCTGAGCTCGAATTCAGCGGCTCGTGTCATTGGAGCCTTCTGCGCGAGGGGTCCCGATGAAATGCCGCGCTTCACAAAAATTCGCGCTAAGGTTTCGGCTGCTCATGCCGATGTTCTGGTAAGGACCAGCCTACATAGAGGGCCAGAACAAAGGCGAATCATGATGTTCAAAGGATGCGTTCCAGTTGTCCTTTCCTTGCTGGCGACGTTGGCGTGCAGCCGCGGGCCCGTCTCGCTTCCTGACGCGAAATTCCCGATTCCTGTCTTGCCGGACGCCGCGCTGGTTGACACCAACTACGCCGATACGGGCGAAGACTTCATGGGGCAATTCCGCACAGTCTCATGGACCCTGAACTCACCGAAGAGTCTCGAGGAGGTCATCGCCTTCTACAAAGCTCAACTTCCCGAAGCCGAGGAAGGGCAGACCGACGACGGAGTGGTCTTTCTGAAATCCGTGCCCGCCGGAGCGAAACCGAAGGAAAAGGTGATGATCTTCTTCTATTCCAACAACAAGATCTTCATCGAACAAGACACCCTCAAACAGGGAGTCTGATCAGACTCCGGCGGGCAATTTGAAGACCACCGCCATCGACCACTTCGGCCATTCCTCCCGCCTTCGCAAGCGTACATCACTCCGCTTGCTGCAGCGTGGCTCGCCAAAGCGCCGTACGGCGCGACGGCGGCCGCGTCGACATCTCGGCGGCATATTTGTCGGAAAAAATCTGGGCGTCCTTCGGCATGGAGAAAGACGCCGTGTGGATACTCGACGCCGTTGGCCACGAATACGGCGGGTGCTGCATCTCCGCGACGTTACGCGACTTCGGCCGCTTCGTCGATTTCTTCATGCGGGGAGCGAAAATCAACAAGGTTTCCATCGTTCCCGACACATGGATTGCCGACGCCACTCGATCCAGCGACGTGGCGAAGCGCGCCGATGGTTCCGGCTACGGATATCAATGGTGGGTTGCGCCTCCGGCAGTGTATGAAGCCCGCGGCATCTTCGGACAACTCATTCACATCAATCCCGAAAAAGAACTGGTCATCGTCATCCAAAGCGCGAACCCTATAGCAACAGATCGCGTCGCCGGCGCAGCGCGTGGGGAGTTTGTGCGCGCGATGGAGCATGATAAGAGTCGTGCGATCACGGGAGGCTGAGAAATGAGATATGTACGCGAATTCGTTGTCAACGCCGTGGTCGGTGGCGTCCTCGTTCTGCTGCCGTTCTACCTGGCCGTATTAGTGCTGCTCAAGGGAATGCGGTCGGTGGTGGGCTTGGTGCGACCGATCGCGACGTTGTTCCCGGAAACATTGCCAGCTGAAAACGCCCTGGCGCTGTTGGCAGTGCTGATTATCTGCTTTGTCGTCGGCGCTGCCGTGCGTACGCGGGCAGGACGAATGCTTCGAGAGCGCATGGAGACGTCGTTCTTTGGAAGACTCCCCGGCTACGCGCTGTTTCGCGGCTTTACACAGCGGCTGGCAGGAGGGGGTGACGCAAACATGTGGAAGCCCGCGCTCGCTGAAATCGAGGATGCGCTCGTCCCGGCGTTCATCGTCGAGGAACTCGACGACGGCCGCTTCACGGTGTTCGTGCCGTCAGTACCAACACCGTTCGCCGGAGCTGTCTACATTCTCAGCCGGGAACGCGTGCATGTCGTCGACATACCATTCACCCAGGCTATCCAGTCCGTCTCCCGGTGGGGATCAGGGTCGAAAGATCTGGTGGCAGCGATGAGAGGCTAGGAGCCCTATTCGAGACGCAATGCCGAATCGATTGCTTGAGGATCCCGACGTCGCGAGGATTTTTTCGCAGTTCGCAGGAATAGTCCCCACTCTTGCCGTCCCGCGATATCGCCCAATCATCCACCACAGGTCGCCGGCGTCGCCAAGCGGGAGCGCTTGCGACGAAAGTCCGTTCGTCTTTCCGAGAAGCCGAAATCCTTCGCATGAATGTTTCTTGGCACCGGTGTTGCCGTCCATGCAAAGGCAGTCGAGCGGGCAAAAAGTCGAGGCCCACCGTGTTTAGCAAAGTCTTCCAATCAATCCTGGGCGTCTCCTTCTGGCTGGTCTTCCTGCCAATGAGCGAGGGGAGGGCCGGCGCGCACTCTGTGGCTCCTGGGGATCCTCCCGCAGATCTGGTCGAGGGTGTCCAGCAGTTGGTCTCACCAGGTTCGCCAGGTCCCGTCTACGGGGAGTCCACGGCCTGGACAGCGATTGTCCAGGGCGACGAGGACGCCAGTTTTCCGTCGACGTTTGTCGCGGCTCGCGGGTTCGGAGCCGGCCGGGTGCTGATTTGCGGTCACGATGGGATCGTCGTCAATCCGGGGCTTCTGGACAACGGCCGCTTCCTGGTGAATGCCGCCCGCTTTCTGGATGTCGCGGGCGCGAGGCGCGTGCTGTACACGGTTTCACACGGCGAATGGGCGGGAGCGGGGCGGCTCAATGTGCTCGGCGGAATGCTCGCAAACGAAGGCTTCACTCTCGAGCCTCTCGCCGGGCGGATCAGTCAGAATACGTTGGGGGCGAGCTCCGTTCTGATTGTCGGCAATGCGTGGGCGGCGTTCACTGACGCCGAAATTGAAGCCGTCCATAGGTTCGTCGAAAACGGAGGCGGGCTCTTCATGTTCGGTTTGGGGTGGTCGTGGCCCGGGAATTTCGACGACTATCCCATGATGCGTCTTGCCCAACCATTCGAGGCGCGCTGGCTGCGATCCGTCATCACCGATCCCATCCACAATTTCAATGGCTCGCCGATCTTCTCTCACTTCTATCCGAATACCGTCCCCGAAACCCCCGGCGACGCGATGACCGCCATCCGCGACGTTCACGAGCACCATCCTGCAGATTTGCCGTTGGCACTCGAGACCGACGACGCGTTGAGACTGAGGTTCCTCCGTTCCCACCAGGTACTGGCTTTGTCCACACGCGAACTCGCGCCCGACGATGCGCGCCGCCGCGAGATATTCGACTTTTGCACCAAACTAATCACCAGGTTTCCGGCCTACTACGAACGTTCGCACGTCTTCTCCCCAGGGGAGTCGACGTCCGCCTGGCTCCGCGAGCGATTTTGGCTCACCTGGCGTGATGCGCTCATCCAAGCCGCTGAAACCGCGTCGACGGTCGCCCCCTGGCTTTCCGAGACGCGGCGCAAGATCTTCGAGCGATCCGGCGTGCTTCTGATGGATAACTCGATGTTGGACGACCGTCAGCTCGAGTACATCAACAACTTTTTCGGCCAGCTCCCGCCGGAGCTGCATAACATGCTGCATAACATGCACGGCATCTCCGTTACGGACTTCCTGGGACCTCACCGTTTCGATGTGAACGCCTTCTTCGCGGGTGCGGGCGGATCGGTGAACATCTTCGGAATTGGAATCGGTGGCTATGCGGAGAACCCGTTCCCCGATGATATTTCGCAAGCGTATTCTGATGGCTTTGCCATCGTCGTCGCCCACGAAATGAACCACGTCGTTGATGCATACGCCATCTGGCCGAATCCCACTCTTGCCGCCCGGGAGATCGAGCTGGTTCGGCACGCGGGGCTGGACGATCTAAACTTCTTGCGAAGCATGGTGGGCGGCGCGTTTTTTCAGCAGAATCCGCAGGAGTTCTTCGCGTCTATCGCCAACCAGTGGTTCACCGACAGCGCAAGAACTCTGGAGCTCGGGCTTTCACGCTTTGCGCGCGGCCGGCCGGAGCCTCTGAATCAGGCCCTCTTCTTCACTGAAGTCTATTCGAGGGGCAGCGGCGCCTCGCGCTTCTACCGCATGGATACCACCGCTCACCTCGAGAGCTTCGACGTCCCGGTGCACCGAAACGAGCGGGGCCAGATCGATCAGCTGGTGCTCGAAGGTAGGACGTACGTGTTTGACCGAGACGATGCGGGAAACGTGTTAGCTGTTGACGTGAACTGACTGACGGGGTCGCTCCCGCGGACAGGCCAGGCTTTCTTCGACGCGCAGGCTCTTCGACCAGATACGCGACGGTTTCTTCCACCGGCCAGCCACAGCCGTTACCAAGGGTCGAAGCGCCACGACATCCCCGCGGGAGTCTGCACTACCGACTCAACGGCGCGCCCGAATCAACTTCGGCTGAGAAGTGGGACACTGCAACGACAGACGAGCTGATCTGTAAACTGACGTGAATCGACCGGCCGGCAGCGGGATGCCATAATTCTCATATGCGCCTCACCGCCCTCGCCCTCCTTACGCTCACTGTGGCGAGTCCCTCCGCACAGGATCGGCCTCTCCCGGACTTCGACGCCTTCGCGGCCCGGGTCAAGAACCGCCTGGCGACCGACGAGGACCGGCAGAGCGGCTATATGTTCATCGAGCGACGTACCGATCAGAAGTTGGATGCGTCGGGACGACCGCAGGTCGAATCCGTCAAAGTCTTCGAAGTCTACCCGGGTCTGCCTGGAGAAGACCGCTATCGCCGACTCATCGAAGAAGACGGAAAGCCGGTTCCGCCCAGCACGCTCGCGCGCGAAGATCGCGAGCGTCAGCAGAAGATCGAGACGTATGCTCGGAGAGCATCGACGGATGCCGAGCAGCAGCGGGACGCGCGGCGGTTGGAGCGAGAGCGAGAGCGGTATCGTGCTGCCGTGGACGATCTGTTCCGCCTTTACAGCATCCACATGGTTGGACGCGAGTCTCTCGAGGGACACGACACGATCGTGGCGCTGCTGACGCCGAAAGCGGGAATCAAACCGCGGACAGACGACGGCGCGATCATGCGGCATTTCAAGGCTCGCGTGTGGATCAGCGAGTCGGACGCGGAACTGGTCCGCGTGGACATCGAAGCGATCGACAATCTCTCGTTCGGATGGGGACTATTAGCGCGCGTCCACAAAGGCGCGGTCGCGACGTATCAGCGGCGCAAGGTCAATAACGAGACGTGGCTGCCAGAGAAAGTGACCTGGACGGGCAGTGCGCGAGTGCTGCTCGTGAAGCAGCTCCGGCGGCAGGGTGTGGCGGAGTTCTCAGGCTATCGAAAGTTCACCGTCGACACGTCCACCACGTACGCGGGCGTCAGCCCCTAGAGTCTTGATCTCTGAAACTTGCACCGCATGAGTCAAGTTTTCCGGTCAAGACGACCCCGCGCAGCGGGGCTGTAATGAATGTTCGTCTGGCGGGGCGGAGCCTCGACGGTCCGAGGCGGAGCCTCGCTAGAATTCTCGGCAGCTCGCTAGCCGAGTTGGCACGCCGATCCGGACGAGTGCCGGAAGATCTCGACGACTTCGCGAATCGCCTCAACGATCAGCTCTGGCTCGTCATACGGCACCCAGTGGCCGCTCTTCGACGCGAAGACTACGCGGCCGTGCGATGACATCGCCGCCAGCGCTTGGTGCGATGCCGTCACATCCGGTGTCTGATCGGCACTCGAGATCACGATCACTGGTGCGTCGCCCAGCGAACGGACCGCTGCTGCGGTCGCGGTCGCTTCCTGCAGCACACGCAGGTGATCGGCCATTGCCTGGAAGCATTTTGGCTGACACCACAGCGCCTGCACGACTGGGTGGATTTCCGGCGGCAGCTTCCGGACTTCGCCCACAAGCCGCTCCAGCGTCCGCGCGGCTGTCGGGCCGAACACCTTCACGAAGTAGCGCGGAGCGGCAGGTGCACCCCCGGTCAACAGCGCGAGGCAGGCGCGCACGATGCCCATGCGCGCTAGCAGTCCACCAACGCGCGAGAGCTGCACGGCGCCACGCAGCATGCGCACCTGTCGTCGATCCATGTGCATCCACTCGCTCGGCGGATCCACCAGTACCAGGCCGGCCACCTGTTGAGGATGCCGGGCGGCGTACGTGAGGCAGACAAACACACCGAAGGAATGACCGACCATCACGTAAGGGGCCGCACATTCCTGGTTCGTAAGAAACGCGTGCAGCTCATCGACGATCCGGGCGAAGGTGCGGGGAACCATTGACGCGTCGCTCCACGCCAGGCCCGCGCGATCGTATGCGCACACGCTCGTAAAGCGTGCGACCGCCGGCTGCACTCGCGCCCAGCTCAACGACGACGCCCCGATAGCCGATTCGAGCACCGCGGTGGGCGTGCCGCGGCCGCGGCAGACGGCATGAAGCCGATAACCCCCGACATCGATGAGTTGCCCTGGCGGCGGAAACCGGCGGGTGTCGCGACCCAGGCCCACTGATTGATAGAGGACACCCGCGACAGCGAGCACCAGAACAGCGATTCCAAGGACAACTATTGCACTCATGGCGAATCGCGATCCGTTGGCGTTTCAGCAGGTCAGGTGCGTCAGGCGTTGAAGTTCAGCTTGAGCCCTGGCCGGGGCCAGCGCGCCTTCACGAGCGTGCCGGTCCCGGACAGCGTGATGTACGCATCCCGCATGTCCGAGCCCCCGAAGCAGATGTTGGTCGTGAACGCATCCGGAAAGGCGACGTGCTCGTAATCGCCCTTCGGCGAGAAGATTGTGATGCCGCCGTTGTTGATGGTGGCTGAGCAGATGTTCCCGTTCGCCTCGACGGCGAGGCTGTCCAGCGGCTGATGTCCAGGCAGCGTGCACACGACGCGGCCCCGGCCTTCGCGAGCCGGATCGAGCACACCCGGTGCGACCAGGTCGAAAGCCCAGAGACGTCCAGTGTCGCTCTCGTTGCAGTAGACGGTCTTCTCATCCGGCGACAGGCCGACTCCATTCAGCGACAGGTAGCCGTACGAGACCTCAATGATGCTCGACCCGTCCGGCTTGGCGTAGTACAAGCCGCTGATGTCGCGGTGCCGGGCGAAGCGCTTGCCGAGATCGGTAAACCAGAAATTGCCCTGTCGGTCGAACACGAGGTCGTTCGGCCCGCACAGGTGATTGCCGTTCACCGAGTCGTAGACGCACTCGAACGATCCGGTCGCGAGGTTCACGCGTTCGATACGGCCGGTGGTGTAATCCCTGGCGGCTCCCGACGGCAGCTGCAGGCCATTCCGCTGCCGCCACTCGAAACCGCCATTGTTGCAGACGTACACCGCCCCGTCAGGCCCGATGGCGGCGCCGTTGGGACCGCCGCCAAGATATGCGATCACCTCGGTCCGGCCGTTCCATGCGCGCGTCAAGGTGCCGCGGGCAATCTCGACAAGGACCACCGAACCATCCTGCATGGCGATCGGGCCTTCCGGAAACTGTAATCCTTGCGCGATAACGTCGAAGTCCAACAGGTCCTCCGTGCCGGATCAGGTAAGCGGCCTGCATTCTAGCGTGTCCGCCTGTCTTTCGCCTGCCGTCTGGCGGCAGCGACGCCAACCTTCCTCAACAAGAGCCGAAGGCCCGAGGAACGCGGAGGCGGCGTGATTGCTTTTCACGACCATCGCGGTGATCATGCGGTATCGTTGGGTCGCCCAGAAGAAGGCGAGGGTTATCAATGACAAACGTGGCTCTCGCAGCTCTGATCGCCACCATATGCGCGATCGCTGTCGGCGTCTCAGCGCAGTCGACCGCCATCACCATCGTTCTGACAGGCCAGTCCATGATCCGCTCGGACCTCCGCGCCACAAAACCGGAGGCGATGCCGGTGATCAAAGGACTGCTGAACGGCGATGTGATTTTCACAAACCTCGAAGCGGCAGTCGCCGAACCGGGCGAGACGATTCAGGAGGGCAGAGGGTTCCTCACCCCGCCGGAAGCGCTCGATGCGCTGACGACCATGGGATTCAACCTGGTCGCACTGTCCGGTAACCACGCCTTCGATCTGAAGGAGACAGGCATCCGGAATACACTGCGCGAGGCCGATCGCCGGAAGATCGTTCACGCAGGCACCGGCAACAACGTGGCCGAAGCGGCAGCCCCCGAGTACCTTCAAACACCGAGGGGAACCATTGCGCTCATCGCGAGCGCTTCAGGCCTGATTGCCCCCGGGGGACGCGCCACGGGGGAACGCCCTGGGGTCAACGAGCTTCGCGTGAACGCTGGCGATCGCGAGAACGAGGCGACCGCGGATTTGCCTGGCGCGCCGGCCAACACGCCGAATCCGGAAGATTCACGTCGCATTCTGCAGAGCATTCGCGACGCACGCCAACGCGCGGACATCGTGATCGTGTACCAGCACAATCACGTGTTCGGGAATCGTGCGTTCTCAACGATCTTTACCGAAGGAATGCCCGAGCGGCTCGCCCCAAATCCATGGTTGACGACATGGACGCACGAGGAAATCGACGCGGGCGCCGACATCGTCGTAATGCATGGCGCGCCGCTGCTGCACGGCGTGGAGATCTATCGCGGACGCCCGATCTTTTTCGACCTCGGCAACTTCATTTACAACGTGCCGCCGACGCTGACGTACATCGACGAACCAATGGCATGGGAGAGCGTCGTCGTGTCCATCCAGTTCGAAGCCGGATCTCAGAACTCGTCTCCGCGCCCGGTTCAGAGGTCGCTGAAATCGATCTCACTACGGCCCATTGTCTTGAACAACATCGGTGACGGGCAGCCGGATGTGCACAACGCGTACGCAACCAACCAGTTCCTGCACACGCGAGGCCTGCCCATCCCGGCGACCGGAGCCCGAGCAGGCTATATCCTCGAGCGCCTTTCCAACGCGTCAAGGCCCTTCGGGACGACGATGGAGATCAGAGGAGAAACGGCGACCATTACGGTAGCCGGCAGGTGAAGTTCGCGGCTTCGTCCGTGCTTCCGGTGCCCGTGTAGCGCGCCACCTGCGGATACGGACACAGTGGACGCGTGCGATCGACTGTGCCGTTGGTGCTGTGCGATGCGACGACCCGCGTCGGCGCCTGTCCCGTCTCGACCCACTGCTCCAGCGGCACCATCATGTCGAAGGTATTGGGTCCGTCGCCGCCGCCGCAATGTCCCATGCCAGGCACCATGAACAGTCGGAGCGAGCTCGACGCCGTCGCGTCGCCGACCGCGCTCGCCGCGCTCTTGTAGAAGTTCACGCTCGCGAGCGGCGCGATGCTCCTGATCGCTCCAGCCGTGATACGTGAGGAGCTTGCCCCCGCGTTCGAGGAACGCGCCAATGCTCGCCGGATCGATTGCGGTCAAAAGACCCTTGAGCGATTCCTCGGCCTTCGCCAGATCGCGATCGACGTCGAACGTCCGCCAGTCCCACTTCGCATCGTTGAACACCATCCTGAACTGATCGAGAGCGGTCTCGTATGGTTGGGATCCGCCAATGAGACGACCCCACTGCAACTCAGTTCCTGGCTGGTAACCGGGAAAGATCTCCGCACCGGTTCGCGGGCTCTTCGCCGGCCCGAGGACGGTATTGACGGATTGAACCTGTTTCGGGGTCAGGCAGCTGGGTCCGTCGCCATCCTTACACGCCAGAACGTGCGCGTCGAAGTGACAGCGGGTTGGATCATCGATCAGCCCATCCTTCAGCCCATCGAGGCCGTCGCACGCCGCGAGCACGGCCTGGTGGATTGCCGGATATTTTTCCTGAGGGATCCGCGTCGCCGGATCCTTCATTGTCTCGAGTCCCATCCAGATGCGCCACGTGTCGAGACGCGTCTTCGGGTTGGCGGCCGCGCCGGCAATAATGCCGTCGAAATCGTCCGGAAATCGCGACGCCTCGATCAGCGCCTGGCGTCCACCAGTCGAACATCCATTGAAGTACGACCGCGTTGGGGCGTTCCCATAGAACGCACTGATGATCGCCTTTGCCTTGACCGTCGTCTCGTGCTCGGAGCGGTAGGCGTAGTCGATCAACTTCTCAGGGTGTCCGAACGCGAAGCTCGCACCAGGGGTGCTGTGACCCGTGTCCGTGGAGGTCGTCGCGTATCCACGAGCGAGGGCCTGCGCCATTGCCGGATAGCTGATCGTTCCGGCCCACCCTCCGTTGCCGACGGCCTCGAACTTGCCGTTCCAACCGGACGCAGGCATCCAGACCTCAATCTTGATGTCGGAGTCGGCGGTCGGGTTCAACGTTGCCGCGACGCGACAGAACGCCGGCAGTTGCGCGAAGCGCGACGCGTTTTGCGCCCCCGCGGCACCACCCGGCGCCTTGAACCCGCCGGCCGGCACCTGCTCGGCTAGCGTGATCGTTGTGTTCTCGGCCGCGAATTTCAGCAAGCTCTCACAGGCGCTGCCCGCACTGCCCACCGTACGGAGCAGCAGCACGATCGCGATGACCAACGCCAGCAAGACCGCGCGCGGGATCTTCATGTTCATTCTTCTCCGGGGGCGGCGCCATTCTAGCTTGGCTCACCGCCTGGAGTGCTTCCGACGGCAAGACTTCCGACGGCCCTCGGCATTGTTCTCGGCCGTTGTACTTGGGGGCATTGCCGCAACGCGTGGGAGACCGCCAGCGCTGTCGAGGACGCGAACGAGGACGCCCGCGCAAGGTCGGTGGAACTGATCGAGGCGACCCGCGGAACCCCCTGTCTCAGGGTTTCTTGCCGGCGTACTCGTCAGCGGTCACCTCGTCGAACCACTTCGCGACACCACCGAATCCGGCGTTGATCTGCACGAGTGGCTGATCGGGCGCCGCACCGTGCCAGTGAACGATGTTGGGCGGCGTGTAGTCGCTCTGTCCGGCGCCGAGCTCACGCATCCGGTCGCCGCGCTTCTGCAGCCGCATCCGGCCCTGCTCGACCAGCAGCAGCTGCCCGTTGTCGTGACTGTGCCAGTAGGTGCGCGCCCCGGGCTCGAAGCGCCGCCTTGCGATGGTCAGATCCTTTCCGTCCATCGCCGTGGACGTGCCAGTGAAGCGCGGAGGGACGCGGCCGGCTGGCGGCTGTTGGGCGCGACCGGTCCAGACGGCCGAAAGCGCCAGGACGCCTGCGAATGCGGGAACGAGCACGAGTCGATTCATGGCAGCACCTCCGACACCGGAGTTTTTTCGGAACCGATCATACCGCGGGTCCCCGGCGAAATGCTTCCCGTGTCGCGGGAGCCGTGGTAGAGCCCAGACTTACCGGTTTCCCCGCCATCCCACGGGGGCTGGGTCCCCAGTAAGATATCCGATGGCTTGGCGGGTACACGTGAGCGGGTGTTCGAGCCGAATGGAGAAGCGCATGCAATCGAGAAGGTTCGCATGGGGACTGGTAGTCATCGGTTTTTTGGCCGTGAGCGGCACGTCCCGGGCGCAAGATCCCGGCCTGGACAAGGCGCCAGGGGCACCACGCGCTGGTACTCTCCCGGTGATGATTCCGATCTTCCCGCTCGAGGATGCGATGCTCTTCCCCAACGCCACTCGCCCGCTTCACATCTTCGAACCGCGCTACCGTGCCATGGTCGCCGATGCGCTGAAGGGCGACCGCGTCATCGGGATGGTGACGTTGAAACCAGGGTACGAAGCCGACTACGAAGGACGTCCGCCGATCTATGCGATTGGCTGCGCCGGAGTGATTACCGATGTCGAGGCGCTGCCGGACGGAGGGTTCAACATCGTGCTGCGGGGGCTCGTGAAATTTCGAGTCGCCGCCGAGGATCAGAGCCGGTCCTACCGGATCGCGCGCGTCAATGCGATGCCGGAGCCGACGGCCGGCGCGGACAAAGTGGCCCTTCACAGGCAACGACAGCGGCTCGAGGCGCTCCTGGCCGGGCCCAGCCCCAGCGTGCCACCGGAGATCACGGACGAAGAGGTCGTCAACACACTCGCGCAGTACGTGCCACTCGACCCGCCCGAACGCCAGGCCCTCCTGGAGATGGAGGGCGCGCTCGTACGCTCGGAGGCGCTGATCGACCGTCTGGGGTCAACCGCAGTGCCACGGCGCTGAGTCTCTGGCTGCGGTCCACTACTTCGTTGAACGAGGCCACAGCACCCCTTGCTCCTTTTTCGCGACCGGGCCAAGGCCCTTGTAAACGAACTTCTGGATGCGCGCCGCGTACGTCTCGGCCACATAGAGATTGCCGTGCGAGTCGGTGATCAGATTGTGCGTGCCATAGAGCTGACCTGGCCCTCTCCCACCAGCACCGATCGTCGTGAGCTCTTCGAGCGTATCGCGCAACAAAATGCGAATATTGTGGTTTCCCCCATCGGCGAGATAGATGTACTTCTGCTGCGGGTCTCGCGAGAAGGCAACGTCCCACGCCGCCCCGGCTCCCCGCGTCTGTTTTGCGACGAACCCTTCCTTCACAAACTTTCCGTCCGTGTGGAAGACCTGGATCCGATCGCCCTTGCGGTCGCAGACGTAGACAAGATTGTCGTTCGAGATTTCAGCACAGTGCACCGGACCCCGGAACTGCTTGAGGGGGGGCGCAGCGGCGTCGTATTCCCCGAAATCGGTGTCGTCGGGCTTGTTGCCGTAGGCACCCCAGTGCCGCTTGTACTTGCCGGTCTCGGAGTCAAATACGATGACGCGTTTGTTGCCGTACCCGTCACCGACATACACCTCGTTGGCCATCTTGTCGACGCTGCCTTCAGTCGCCTTCCACAGATTCGCGGTGTCGTTGCTGCCGTTATGAGTGCCATGCGTCCCGATTTGAAGCAGGAACTTCCCCGTCGAGGTGAACTTCAGCACTTGTGTGTCCTTGTCGCCATTGCCACCAATCCAGAAGTTCCCTTTGTAATCGATCCAGAGCCCGTGGTTCGAGTCGGGCCACGTAAACCCGGAGCCTGGCCCGCCCCAACTGCCAATGACGTCACCGGCCTGATTGAACCCGATGATCGGTGGGGCCACGGTGCAGCATGATGCGCCTGGCGTTTTGAAGTTGTCGTTCACTCCCCCGGTGCGATGAATCATCCACACACGGTCATTGCTGTCGATTGCAATGCCGATCGCGTTACCGAGGGTCCAGTTGTTCGGTAACGGTTTGGGCCAGAAGGGATCTACTTCGAACATCGGCGCCTGGACTGCGGCCTTGCCCTGAGCGGCCGCTCGATGGTCCAGCATCGTCGTGACGGCAGCGAGCGCGACCGCGACAGCAAGAAAACTCACGCCGGTGAAGAATTCTCGTCTCCGTCTGATGCTCATCGTCGCTCTCCTTCCGGATTCAAATGTCGACCGACTCTCGGCAGCATCCTACACCTGCTACGCTCCGCTTGAGACGAGATTCTTCATCCTTTCGAGCGGCCAATCAGGCGTGAAATACACGAGCGCAAGCAACGACGAAGCGCGTTGGAGCGGTTAAGGGGAAGTACTATGGGGCCCACCTTTCAGGTGCCGTTAGCCCGGTGACGCCCCTTGCGTGTTGGTGTAAACGGCGTAGAGCGACTGCCCCGCGGCCATGAACAGCCGATTGCGTTTGGGCCCGCCAAAGGCAATGTTCGCGCAGACTTCCGGCAAGCGAATGCGCCCGAGCAACTTGCCTTCCGCCGACCAGACGGTGGCACCGCTGTACCCGATATTGCTGCCGGCATTGCTGCCGCTCCACAGGTTGCCATAGACGTCGACGCGAATGCCATCGGGACCGCATCGGATGCCATCGATCATGAAGTCGGAAAACATCTTCAGGTTCGCCAGCTTGTTTTGGGCGGTGACGTCGGCCACCACCACGCCGCCGCGCGCGACGATGTACACCTTCTTGTGGTCAGGTGAAAAGGCGATACCATTGCCGGCGCCACCGAGCTCCTGCTGGCTGATGACCATGTCCACACGTCCGCTCGGATCAGCGCGATAGACATTCGAATCCAGCTCGCGCTTGATCAGGCCAGCCCCAGCCGGCTGACCGGCCTTCGCATTCAACAGCCCCTGCGGGTTGCTCGGCCCGCCCGGCGCATCTACCATGCCTTCGTACAGCGACCCACCATACGGCGGATCAGTAAACCACACGCTGCCGTCGGGATGAGGCGCCAGATCGTTGGGCGAATTCAGCCGCTTGCCCTGATATGCATCGGCGATCACGGTGATCGATCCATCATGCTCGTATCGGACGACGCGGCGCCCCGCATGCTCGCACGAGAGCTGGCGTCCATGGTGATCGAACGCGTTGCCGTTGCTGTTATTGGAGGGATACCGGAACACGGTGACGCGCCCGTCGTCTTCCAGATAACGCATCTGGCGGTTGTTGGGAATATCGCTCCACACCAGATACCGACCCTGGCTCGACCATGCCGGCCCCTCGCACCAGAGGCCGCCGGTCCACAACCGCTGAATCGGCGTGTTGCCGAGCCGCAGCGAATTGAACGCAGGATCGACGGTGAGGATATCGGGATCTGGATAGCTGACCGGCGCCGCGCCGGACGCGAAATCTCGAGGTGGACTCGATATCACCGTCGGCGGCGACGTCCTCGCCGGAGCTGGAGCAGCCTGCTGCGCAGGAGCCTCGGACGGGACGAACCAGGCAACACCGGTTGCCGCGCCCATCTTCGCAATGACGTTGCGACGTGAAATCTCGTTCTTCATGAAGACCCCTCGATCGCCTGAATGTGTTCTACTGCGGCAGGTTCTATCACAGTCCTTCGTCGAGCGATAAGGTAATGCCGGGGGAGACCATGACCTTTTGGCAGCGATGGATTCGGCAACCGCAGACCACGTGGCTGCGCAAGGTGATCTTCCAAGTTCACCTCTGGACCGGGATTGGCGTCGGGCTGTATGTGCTTTTGGTCAGCGTGACCGGGAGCGTTCTTGTCTGGCGCAACGAGCTCGCCGCAGCTGCAACACGCGACCCCATTATTCTGACTGGATCGGGTTCGCGGTTAACCGACGACCAATTGAAGGAAGCGGCAGCGCGTGCGTATCCTGGATATACCGTCAGCATCAATCGGGCACCGAACCCCGATCAAGCGGTCGATATTTCTCTGGAACGCAGCACCGATCAGAAAACTCACCTCTTCGATCCATACACCGGCCGGGATCTGGGTAATTCCGTGCCGATCGGTCTCTGGGGTATCAGGAAGCTCCTTGATTTGCACGACGATCTGCTAGCCGGCAGAACGGGTCGCAAGGTCAACGGCTTCGGCGCGCTCCTGCTCGTCGTTCTCTCATTCACAGGCATCGTCGTCTGGTGGCCGGGGATCAAGACGTGGCGACGAAGCCTGACGTTCCACAGAAACGTCGGATGGCGGCGATTCACCTGGGAATTGCACGGCATGATCGGCTTCTGGAGCCTTGGCTTCATCGCGATGTTTGGGATCAGCGGAGTCTATCTGGGTAACCCCGAGCCGATCCAGGACCTCGCCGACTGGCTCGAACCCGTCACGCAAGCCAATGCGGGGTTCCGTATCGTCGACAAAGTTATCTATTGGCTCGCCTTCCTCCATTTCGGCCGTATCGGCGGCATTGGGATCCCTTGCAGCATCAGGTCCGGGCTGTGCGACTGGGCGACGAAGTCTGTTTGGGCCCTTCTCGGACTCGCACCCGCCGCTATGTTCGTGACCGGCGCGGTGATGTGGTGGAACCGCGTGATTCGAACCAAGGTGAGGTGACGAGGCCATCGCCGTGCTGTGCGAGTGCCAGGCGGCATGGCAGAAAGAGAAAGGGTCTTTATGTCACTTCTCTCGCGGCTTGAGTGCGCCCCGGAGCTTATCGGCGAGCGATCCGAACCCCTCTAGCGGCGTGACGTCCGCGCGTTCGCTGTACTCACGCACTTCCTCGGCCTCGCGCCGGCCAGGACCGCCTTGCGGCGGCGGCGCTCCCGCCGCCCGCGCTGAACCTTCGTCGACGAGCGCGACCCCAATTCGCTTCTTCTCGAGATCGATGCTCAGGATCTCGAATGCCGCCGTCATTCCCTCGGCGACGGATCGGGACCACCCCTTCGGGTGGCCTGTCGGCGCGAACGTGGAGGCGTGCGCCAACCCTTCGACCCCCGGCTCGAGCTCGACGAACGCCCCGAACTCCATGAGGCGCGTGACACGGCCGGTGCGGACCTGTCCGACCTCGTACGTCGCCTGCACGGTTGACCACGGATCGGCGCTGAGCTGCTTCAACCCGAGCGCGATCTTCTGCGTGTCCTCGTCGATGCGCAGGACCTTGACAGTAATCTCCTCGCCGGGCGTCACGACCTGCGACGTATCCGACACACGGGACCATCCCATCTCGGACACGTGCAGCAGACCCTGCACGCCGGCGCCGAGGTCGACGAATGCCCCGAAGTCGCGCACGGACGTGACGCGCCCGGTCAGCACCGCGCCCACGGCGATCGACCGCCGGACCTCGACGGCGCTCGCGCGCTGCTGCTCTTCAAGCAGCGCACGCCGCGAGACGATGAGGTTTCTTCCGCCTTCCTTATGCTCGATGATCCGGAATGCGTAGACACGCCCGATGTGCTGCGCCGGATCCGTGGTCGGGACGATGTCGATCTGGGAGAACGGACAAAAGGCTCGCTGACCGCCGATGCGCACCTCGTATCCGCCCTTCACATCGCGTTCGACTTTGCCCTCAACCGGCAGGCCGGCATGGAACGCGTCTTTGAGCTGCCGGTCGGTCGCGGCCCCGCGGCTCAGCCGCCGGGAAAGGGTCAGCCCGCCCTCGGTCGACACCACTATCGCCCGGATGCGGTCGCCCACCTTGACCTCGAGAACGCCCTCGCCGTCCTTCAATTCGGCGAGGTCGATCAGCGCCTCGCCTTTGCCGCCGACGTCGACGAACGCCACGTCCGCGCCGATTGCGACGATCGTGCCCTCGATGGTCTGGCCCTTTTTGATACGCTTCGCTTGAATCGAAGCCTCGAACATCGACGCGAAGTCTTCACCAGGTTCGCTCACGGCGCCCTCCTTGTTTGGGCGGGTATCGGGCGCGGTTTGTGTCACCGGAAGTGTAACGCTTAGGCCCGCGCCGCCGAGCTTGAGCCGCTTCGCTCCCGGAATTCGCATTAGCAGGGGGGCATCTATTCTTGACGAGAAAGGGCGCGAAACCGGCGGTTTTCTGCCGGGTCAGTCTGCCAGTGCTGATCGTGATGCTCGCCGCATCGCCATGCACCGTCCTGGCGCAGCGGCCTGGCTCGACCAATCCACCGGTTCTGGACGATGTGGACGCGGCATTTTCGCGCATTGAAACCCGCGGCGGGCATGTCACGGCGTGTGCCAGCGGACTGATTCCAAAACCGCTGTACCGGTCGGGCTTCACCAATTTCCTGTTTGGCCTGCGGAATCATTTTCAAGGCATTCAACGGCTGCCGCAGCCCGGCTACCTGGCGATCTCGGGGGCCAACAGGCACGCGTCGGATCTTTTCATCGTCCGTCTCGAGAAGGACGATCCGGAATCGCGCGGCTGCGATGGTGAAGTTGTCGCACGGATCGAAGTAGATGATGTTCTGCGGCATGCGGGCGGACTGAGCATGCTGGGATCGATTCTGGCCGTGCCAGTGCACGGGGGCTCGCCACTCGGTGCGAAGGTGGCGTTCTTCGACCTCGCGGAACCGGAGTCGCCCCGGCGGCTGTCCGTCGAAATCGCGCGGGCCGGCCGGAAAGCGACCGCTACAGCTGTGACTCGGCTTCACAACGGACACTATCTCGTTGCGGTGCTCAGCGCCTATGACAGATTGCCGCGCCGGCTTGACTTCTATCTCTCCCGCTCGACGGTGCTGGACGAAGGGTTCCACCCTGAGCCTGTGACGTGGCGGGTCTCCGGTGTCGAAGCGCGCCCTGGTCAGGATCGAACGTTCAGCCACTTCCAGTCCATCAATTTCATCCAGCAGGCGGACGGACGTCTGTATCTCGTCGGTTTCCACAACAGCTTCGCTCCGCAAACCATCCTTCCCGGTCGCGACTACGCGGACTTGTACGAAGTGGCTTTCCCGAAGGCGACGAGGGAGGATGGCGATCCGGTGCTGGAAATGCCAACGGTAACAAAGGTGGCAAACCGGATGTTCCGCTGCACAGAAGGATTCTGCAGTTTTGGCGCGGCGGCTGGATTGTTCATCGACCCGACGATGAAGACGATGTCGGTCTACTCCATGCCAGGGTGGCTCGACGGCGACACGATAAAGGTCACGGTCTACCCGAGCGGTTCCGGAAAGTCGTCCAATGCGCCATAGCCTCGGTGACGCGAGTGTGCCGGGCTATCCCGCGGTTCGGACGGCGGGCGATCGCGGCCGGGTTGCTGCACACGCCGTTTCCTGGACCGCTCTCGACTGGGCGGTGGTCCTGTACGCGACGTTCGTCGCGCTCGTTGCCGTCATATGGGCGGTGCCGCGGTGGCCATACATCCTCACGGGCCATGCCGCGCTCGTCATCGGACTTCTGTGGTTGCCTCCGAGAGGTGCGGCGTGGGAGGAGCCATGCCCGGATGAGTCCCGCTGGCTGTCTTCCGCAAGACTGACGCTGCGATTCCTGCGCTACACGTATCCGGCGCTGCTGCTGACTCCGTTCTTCGAGGAAGTGTCGCTCACGGTCAACGCGACGGCGGCGGGCGCCCCGTACTGGTTCGACCAGTATCTTTTCGACGCCGACCGCATGCTGTTCGGCGGCGTTCCGGCCGTGATGCTCTCGCAGACGGGCAATGCCGTCCTCGACGAGGTGATGCACGGCTTCCACTTCTCGTATTACATCCTGATCATCGGCGGCATCGTCATCGCGTGGAACGGCGACCGTCGTCGTGGCGATGGCACTCCTGGGCGTGGATTCGAGACCGCGATGACGTGCATGATGCTGGGCTTCCTGCTGTCTTATGTGTGGTACCCGTTCCTGCCCGGTCGCGGGCCGTGGGAACACCCGGAGGTCATGGCGGGTCTTCGTCCGTTTGGCGGCTGGATTCTCACACCCCTGCTGAAGCTGATCATCACGAGCGCAGCGGTCTCGGGAGGATGCTTCCCGAGCGCGCACGTCTCCGGCACGTGGGCGCTGACGTTCGGCTTGTACGCCGCGAATCGAAAGGCTGCGCTGTTGATGGGGCTGCTCGCAGCGGGACTCAGCGTGGCGTGCGTGTACACCAGATATCACCATGCAGTTGACGTATTCGCCGGCTTCGCAGTCGCCGCAGTCGCGGGCGTGATCGGGTATGCCCTGACGCGAGAATCGCGGCGTCCGTAGACGGCAGCCTTCCGTAATCCGTCGACACGTAGAGTGGAATGCCCGATCGATTCAGAACTGGGTGTCGAGCTGTTTGTGGCAGGAATCACAGTCGCCGCTGATTTTCGATCCGTCCTTGGACTCGTGTGAATCGTCGTGGCAGCGGAAGCAGCCGTTCGACGTGACGTGGCCCTTGTTGTCGGGATAGCTGCCCCAGGTCACATTCATCGAGGGAAACACGTTCCGGCGATAGAGTTCCTGCACCGCGCCCACGGTCCTGGTCAGCGCCTCCTGGTCGATGGCGCCCCGTGTTCGATAGAAGCCGCGCAATCCTTCTTCGATTGCGCGCACGCCGGCTTCCTGGCTGGGATACGTCGCCTTCACGAGGCGAACGCTCTCGCGCCTCACAAACGGGAGTTCGCGGCTGACGATCGCGGCGGCGATGGCCCGATCGACGGCCTGCTCTGGTGTCGGCGAGATCGGATGGCCGACCGTGTTGTGGCAGTCGACGCAGTCCATCGATCGTCGCTCCGCCGCGCGAATCGGTCTGTCCTTCGCGTCCGTCGCGACGTACTCTTTGACCTGGCCCTTCGCGTCGGTCACTCGCACGTACGGAATCGTCTGCCGCTCCGCATCCGTCGCCACGTACTCGACGCGAACGGAAGGATCCGCGTGCCAGTGAATCGCACGCGCCGATGACGTCGTGACGCTCATGTGCATCTGCAGCACCGTCATCGTCTCGGTGTTGGCTTCGTCGTCGGCATATTCGCGGATGACGCGGATGCGATCGCCGATCGACGCGTCCGGGCTGGTGGCAGCCCGTGCACGTTTCCGCCTGGGCGCCAGGAGGCATCTTGGCGCCCGGAGGAATCGGCCTCGGATAGGTATTGGTGGCGACCATCAGCAGCTGTCGTACGCCGGAAAGCTTCGCGTGCACGAATGCCGCCGCCCCTTCTCCGATGTGACAGTCGACACAGGGGACGCCGGCATGCACCGCGCCCTGCCAGGCCTGGAACTGCGGGTGCATCGGCGTGTGGCACACCTGTCCGCAGAAACCTGGCGTCTCCATCGCGTGCAGGCCACCGTACCCCGCCAGCAGGACGATGATGACGTTGACGGCGGTGAGCGCCGTGATGAGGAGCGCGTTCGTCGCACGTCGGCGCGACGAAAATCGATGACGGGCCATTCGGAGACCGCCGTCTGGATCGCGAAGCAGTTTTCGTCGCTCGAGCCACATGCCCGCCGGGATGAGCAGCAGCCCCATCACGAACACGGCAGGGATGGCGATGAAGACGACCAGACCCGCGTACGGGTTGGTGAGCATCCCCGCCAGCATCGCGATCACCAGCGTGATGAACACCACGGCCGATGCCGTGGTGATCGACCGCCCCGACGATCGCGAGCGGATGGCGCGCGAGCGTGCTGGTCCTCATCACGAGCGCTCGCTACTTCAGGCTCTGCATGTAGGCGACGAGCGCGTCGAGATCAGCGGCCGGCAGGCTGCCGTACTTGTTCGGCATCGGCGGCTTCTTGGTCGACTTGGCCTTCGCCGCGGCCTCCGTCGGGTCGGTAATCCACTGTTTGATGTCGTCGGCCGACAGCTTTGCGCCGACGCCGTCCAGCGGATTCGCTTTGCTCCCTTTGCCGGCGACGGCATGGCAGACCTGGCACTTCTGGGCGGTGTAGACCTCCTGACCCTTCTTGGCGTCCTGGGCTGCTGCCGGCGTTGCTATCGCGAACCCCACAGCAACGACGAGCGTCGTCGTGATCAGAAAGCGCTTCGTGCTGGACCTCATCGGCATCGGAACCTCCGCAGGCATGAATGGATTACCGGGTGAATCACCAAAGATATCTGAGACCGAACACGAAGGAATTCGCGGTGTACGGCCGGTAGACGTACCCCATGACCAGCGAGCTGGGCTGGACGATGCCGTTGACCACGCTGGGATCGAACGCGAAGTCATAGATGCTCAACGGCTCGTAGAGATACGAGAACGTCGCCACCAGGTTGTTCGTGATGCCGGTGGCGCACGTCGATGTGCAGCTGCTGCAGCTTGTTGAACACGTCCGGCAGCTGATTGGGCGGCGTGATCGGGCTGCCCACCGGGATCGTGTAGACGTTATTACCTTCGCGTGGCTGAAATCGTACGAGACCCGCACTTCGGTGTTGCGGCCGATGCGGGGCGGCGTCACGTAAATGGAGAAATAGTGGACCGTCTCGGTCGAGTCGGACGTCCAGTTGCGCAGCGGGATCGTTGAACTGCGCGTCTGACGAATCCCCATCGTGCGATTGCTGCAGTCCGGAATACCGCTCGAAGTTGTAGGTGGCGCCCGCGCCCAGGCCGTTCGGCAGGTGGTAGTCGGCGGCGAGCGAGAAGGTGTTGCCCGTTCGACTTCTGCAGTCCGAAGCAGCGTGTCGCCGTAGTCGTCGTGCAGGATTCCGCCGGAGACGCTGAACATCCAGACGTCCGACGGGACGATGTCGACCTGCCCGCGTGAACCGGTTTCTCGTCCGGTCGGCCAGATCGTAGTGCCGCATCTCGGGGTGTTCGCCGATGTCGATCAGGGACTTCTCGTCCAGACCCGATCCGGTGCGGCTGCCGACCTCGTATTGCACGCGGAAGGTGACCCAGGAGGATCCCACCGCGTCGGCCGACACGCGGAACACGTCCTCGCCGCTCGACTGTGAAGATTCGCGCGTCGTAGCCGTTGCCGTTGTGCGTGTAGCCGACCGTCAGCGCGAGCGGCTTCAGCTTGCTCCACGTCGCGTCGGCGTCGAACGTGGTCCGGTCGTGGGCGTAAAGATCGGGACCGCCGGTGGGGGTCGTCGACGCGTTCGAATCGTAGGCGACGTAGTTGCGTGATGCTCGTCGCGGGCATCTGATTGGTGTAGTTGTAATTGCGGAAGCGCGCGCCGAACCGCCAGTCGGTGGTGGGGTGCGACGTCAGATTCAGGTTCGTCGAGAAGACGTGCGCCTCGGCGTCGGCGTTGGCGCGCGGCAGCGCGATCGGCGCCAGCGCCGAATTGATCGTGAACGGCTGCAGCGGCTCGTCGTTGCTCCACAGGCCGTAGGAGAAGAAGCCGGTGACCTGCGTCTTGTGCGCCAGCTTGGTGTAGCCGCCGAAGCTGATCGTCTGCGCGGAGTTCGACGGCCACAGCGACATGCGGCCGCGTCCCGGCGCGCCCGACGCGTCGTCGAGGCGCAGCGGGCTGTCCCAGACGAGCGTGGTCGGCGAGATTGTCGAACCACGATCCGTTGTAGGCGACGCGCAGCATGTTCTTCGTGTTCGTCCACTCGGTGCCGATCGTGAAGTCGTTGGCCCGCGAGTCGTAGGGCAGCGGCACCTCGACGTCGTTGCTGAAGCCGAAGCTGGCGCCCCACGGCAGCTCGCCGCCGTGCTTCTGCGTGGTGAAGCTCGCCGTGACGTCGAGCTTCGGCGTCGGCGTCGCCACGACGTCGACGCGTCCGATGTCGCGCCGCTCGCGCAGCTCGAACTGCGGCGCGATCGGGACGTAGGCGGCTGAGTGCCCGCTCCGTTCTGGATCGCGCGCTGCGTCGCATCATCGAGCAGCAGCGTGCCGCCGCTGCCCGTATAGGGCGTCATCGTGTCGACGCTGTAGAACTGCGGGATCTGCTGGCAGCCCCCGGTGACCGACAGCTTCCCGGCGCGGTTGTAGTCGGCGAAGTACTCCTGATCGCGCCAGCCGACGTTGTTCGCGCGCGCCTTGAAGGTGTAGTTGCCGTCGGGCGGCGCGAACGAGTAGCGGAAGTCGGAGAAGAGCAGCCCGTCGCGGACGTCCTGGTAGCGCTGAAAGCGCGCCGGGTCGCCGTCGATGCTGGTCGACGCGGCCGCCGATGAAGAGCTCCCGGTCGGTCAGCTCGAACAGGCTGCGCGACGCATCGTCGGCCGCGGTTGGAGACGCGGCGGCCGGTTGTGCCGGCGTCTGCGCCGGCGGCGGCGTTCCCGCCTGGGCCAGCGCCCGCTGCGGCGCGGCGGCGGCGCCAACGAGAAGGATCAGCGACATGAACGAGAGGCGTCCGCATGTTCGTGTCTCCCGTTACCGCATGAAGAACTGGCCGGACGGATGGTTCGATCCGTGAACGTTCGAGTGGCAGTTCACGCACGATCGCCCGAACATCCGGTTGCTCTTGTTGGTCGTGATCTGGTCCTTGTCGTAGAGCGTCGCCGGATGCTTGCTGGCGATGTGGCAGCGCTGGCAGAGCATCGGCATGCGGACGGCCAGCATGCGATCGTTCGACGAGCCGTGCGGGTCGTGGCAGGTGGCGCAGTTCTCGCGCACCGGCGCGTGCTCGAAGAGCATCGGCCCGCGCATCTCCGTGTGACAGCTCGTGCACAGCTCGGCGACAGAGCTGCCCGATCTTCAGATTCTTGACGTTGCTGATCGAGCCGTGCGGGTTGTGGCAGGAGCTGCACGACATCTTGCCCTCGCGCACCGGCATGTGCGCGACGGCGCGCTCGGTCTTGGTCACCTGCAGCCGGTGGCACGTGGCGCAGAGCTGCGGTCTCGGTCGCCTTGACGAGCTGCCGTTCCGCCGACTTCGGGCTGTGGACGCTGTGGCAGGTGCTGCATGAGAGATTGCGGCGCTCGTGCCCGCTGCCCTCCCATCCCGCGTGATTGCCGCGGTTGTGGCACGCCAGGCACGTCTGGTTCACCTCGGCAGGCTTCATCTGCCCGAACTTGCGGATGTGCTCCTTCGCGTCGTCGTCGACGTGCGCCTGGCCCGGACCGTGGCAGCTCTCGCAGCCGTGCGCGGCCGCCGGCGAACGCGGATTCTTCGCCTGCGCGTGCGGCGTCCCTTTGAGCGAGGTCTCTTTGTCCTCGTGGCAGAGCGACGCAGGTGTCGCTGCCGGCGTAGCCGGCGGGTGGCGCCGACTGTTGTGTCGCCGGCTGGGGCGTCCGGGCGACAGCCAGTTGAGGCCCGGCCGGGACGCCGGCCTGCGGCACGCCCCCGGCGTACACGGCAACCGTGACAGCCCAGATCCCTATCGGCGCGAGCCACCATCGCAGGTTCAGGTGACTGCCTCCTTCGCGCGTCATCGCAGGGCCATCCGGAAATTCGCGCGTTCGTACGCCGCGGGATCCGGAATCCGCTCGAGGCTCATGTTCCCGCGCATCTCATTGAGCGACGTCCACTCGTGCTCCTGCATCCACGACTCGATCTCCCGGCGGACCGTGCGCAGATGGCCCGGGCCGTGACGGAGAAGCGCCGACACCATCTGCGTGGCATGCGCGCCGGCCATCGTCGCCTTGATGACGTCGATCCCGGTGTGGATGCCACCGGTGATCGACCAGAGACGCCTTGACGCGTCCGGCGAGCGCCGCCGTGCCGCGCAGGCGAAGCGACAAGTCCGAGGAATCCGACAGCGGCAGCGACCGAACGATCTCGAGCTCTTCGATGTCGATGTCGGCCCGGTGAAAGCGCGTGAAGAGGACGAGTGCGTCGGCGCCGGCCTTGTCGAGCTGACTGGCGAAGTTCGCAAAGGCGGTGAGGAGCGGCGCCATCTTGACGGCCACCGGCATTTTCACGGCGCGCTTCACCTCGCGCAATGTGTCGATGGCCTGCCGTTCGACATCCGCGGCGCTCATGGTCATGTCGCTGGCAGCGTGATACAGGTGCAGCTCGAGTCCGTCGGCGCCGGCATCTTCGAGCAGCTTCGCGAAGGAGATCCAGCCACCGGCCGTGACCCCGTTGAGTGATGCGATCACCGGAATACCGACCGCGCGTTTGACCTGGTGCAGATGCTCGAGGTACTCGTCGGGGCCCAGCGACATCTCGGGATCCGGCTCGAAGGATCCGGCTTCGCTGAACGCGTCGCTGTGAGCATCGACGTTGAAGAAGGCGTCCATCTGCTCGCCGACAATCTCCTCTTCATACAGCGAGCGGAGCACCAGCATCGACGCGCCGGCATCTTCGAGCGCCTTGACGGTGTCGAGATCGTCGCTGAGCGGTCCCGCGCCGACGACCAGCGGATGGGGCAGGCGCTTCCCGAGATACGTGGTGCTGAGGTCCATCACTTCTCCTTGGCGTCTGGAGACGCGGGCTGGGCTGCGGCCTCGAACGCCGGAACCTTGATGCCCGCAAGTTGCTGGTACACGGCATACCGGCGTTCAGCTGCCGCCTGCGACTCCTGCGACGAACGTCTTGTAGCGCGCGGGATCAGCTCGCTCGACCATCCGGAACCGCGACTCGTTGCGCAGATAGTCCGCCACCTTCGCCTTCGGCGGGCCATAGTCCAGCTGAAGCGGTGCTTCACCCTGGGGAATCCTGCGCGGATCGAAGCGGTACAGCGGCCAGACGCCGGAATCCACGGCCAGCTTCTGTTGCGACGCACCCTGCGCCATGTCGTATCCGTGCGCGATGCAGTGACTGTAGGCGATGATCAGGGACGGGCCAGGATAGGACTCCGCTTCGACGAACGCCTGCGCTGTCTGCGCCATCTTGGCGCCGAACGCGACCCTCGCGACGTAGACGTGCCCGTACATGTTCGCGAGCAGACCGAGATCCTTCTTGCCGACCGGCTTGCCCGCGGCTGCGAACTTGGCGGCCGCGCCGAGCGGTGTGGCCTTCGACGCCTGGCCTCCGGTGTTCGAGTACACCTCGGTGTCCATCACGAGGATATTGACGTCGCGCCGGTTCGCGAGCACGTGGTCGAGGCCACCGTACCCGATGTCGTACGCCCATCCGTCGCCGCCGATGAGCCAGACGCTCTTCTTCACCAGATAGTCGGCGAGCGTTTCCAGACGGCGGGCTTCGTCGAGCCTTCACGCCGGCGAGCTTCTGCCGCAGCGCCACGACGCGCTCGCGCTGCGACGCGATGCCGGCCTCACTCGACTGATCCGCGTCCAGGAGCGCAGTGGCCAGCCCGTCGCCGATCTGCGGACGCGAGTTGCTGGACGAGGCGGCGCGCGCTGGCTCCATGTGCATCGAGCGCCATCCTGAAGCCGAACCCGAACTCCGCGTTGTCCTCGAAGAGCGAGTTCGACCACGCCGGGCCCCGGCCGTCGCTGTTCGTCGTATACGGCGTCGTCGGCAGGTTGCCGCCGTAAATCGACGAGCAGCCGGTCGCGTTGGCCATGAGCAGCCGGTCGCCGAAGAGCTGCGTGAGCAGCTTGAGATACGGCGTCTCGCCGCACCCCGCGCAGGCGCCCGAGTATTCGAACAGCGGCTCGAGAAACTGCGAGCTCTTGTGGTCGAGCTTCGTCATCGCGGTCCGATCCAGCTCGGGGACGGCGAGGAAGAAGTCGTAATTCGCGCGCTCCGCCTCGCGCAGCGGCGCCTGCGGGTGCATGTCGATCGCCTTGTGCTTCGGATTGGTGCGATCCTTGGCCGGGCAGACGTTGACGCACAGGTTGCAGCCCGTGCAGTCCTCGGGCGCGACCTGAATCGTGAAGTGCTTGCCCTTGTGCTCGTTGCCCTTGAACAGCGTCGACTTGAACGTCGGCGGCGCACCCGACAGCTCGCTTTCGTCGTAGACCTTCGCGCGAATGGCCGCGTGCGGGCAGACGAGCGCGCACTGGTTGCACTGGATGCAGATCTTCGAGTCCCAGACCGGGATTTCGAGCGCGAGGTTCCGCTTCTCCCATTTCGCCGTCGCCATCGGCCAGGTGCCGTCGATGGGGAACGCGCTGACCGGCAGCAGGTCGCCTTTTCCGGCCAGGATGACCGCGGTGACCTTCTGAACGAAATCCGGCGCCTTGCGCCGACACGAGCGGCGGGCGTGCGCGCCGTGAGGTGACCGAGGCCGGCACCTTGATCTCGTGCAGGTGCGCGAGCGCCTGGTCCACGACCTCGCAGTTGCGGCGCACGACCTCGGGCCCGCGCTTGCCGTAGCTCTTCTCAATCGACTTCTTGATGTGCTTGATCGCTTCGTCGCGCGGGCAGGATCCCCGAGATCGAGAAGAAGCACGTCTGCATGATGGTGTTGATGCGCGACCCCATGCCGGAGCGCTTGGCGAGCTCGTACGCGTCGATCGCGAAAAAGCGGAGCTTCTTCTCGACGATCTGTTCCTGCATCTCCATCGGCAGGTGATCCCACACCTCGTCCGCGGGGAACGGCGCGTTCAACAGAAACGCGGCGCCCGGCGCGGCCTGTTCGAGGACGTCGATCTTGTCGACGAATTCGAACTGATGACAGGCGACGAAGCTGGCACGATTCACCAGGTACGCCGATCGGATCGGCCGTTTACTGGTGCGCAGATGCGAGACCGTGATCGCGCCGGATTTCTTCGAGTCGTAGACGAAGTATCCCTGCGCGAAGAGCTCGGTTTCCTGACCGACGATCTTGATGGAGTTCTTGTTGGCCCCGACCGTACCGTCCGCGCCGAGCCCGTAGAACACGGACGCCGACACATCTTCAGACTCGGTTTGAAACGACGGATCCCACGGCAGCGACAGGTGCGTCACGTCGTCGACGATGCCGACGGTGAAGTGGTGCTTGGGTTTGTCCTTCGCGATGTTGTCGAAGATGGCCTTGATCATCGCGGGCGTGAACTCTTTCGACGACAGGCCGTACCGGCCGGCGACCAGGCGCGGCGGCACGGCGAACGGCGAGACGCCCTCCGCATGCGCTTCGGCGAGCGCCGTCGTGACGTCGAGATAGAGCGGGTCGCCCGGCGCCCCCGGCTCCTTCGTCCGATCCAGGATGGCGAGCGTGCGGACGGTCTTCGGCAACGCGGCGAGGAACGCCTGCTGGTGCGAACGGGCGATAGAGCCGGACCTTCAGCACGCCCACCTTTTCGCCGCGAGCCGTCAGGTAGTCGACCGTTTCGTGCACGGTTTCGGCGCCCGATCCCATGATCACGATCACGCGATCGGCGGCCGGATCCCCGACGTACTCGAACAGGCCGTAGCGGCGGCCGGTCAGCGCGGCGAACGACTCCATCGTCCGCGCGACGACGTCGGGACACACGTCGTAGAACCCGTTCTGCGCTTCGCGCGCCTGAAAGAAGACGTCGGGATTCTGCGCCGTGCCGCGCAGCACCGGCCGATCCGGCGTCAGCCCGCGCTGGCGGTGCGCGAAGACCAACGATTCCGAGATGAGCGAGCGGAGATCGTCGTCGCTGAGCTCTTCGATCTTCGCGACCTCGTGCGACGTGCGGAACCCGTCGAAGAAGTGCAGAAACGGGAGTCGCGTCTCGAGCGTCGCGGCGTGCGCCACGGCGGCCATGTCGTGCGCTTCCTGGACGGAGTTCGAGCAGAGCAGCGCGAAGCCGGTCTGCCGACAGGCCATGACGTCGGAGTGGTCGCCGAAAATCGACAGGGCATGCGTCGCGAGCGTGCGCGCCGCCACGTGCATCACGAACGGCGTCAGCTCGCCCGCGATCTTGTACATGTTGGGGATCATCAGCAGCAGTCCCTGCGACGCCGTGAACGTCGTCGAGAGCGCGCCGGCCTGCAGCGCGCCGTGGACGGCGCCGGCCGCCCCCGCCTCCGACTGCATCTCCGCCATCTCCGGAATGGCGTTCCAGAGGTTGGGCCGCTTGCGGCTCGCCCATTCGTCGCAGACCTCCGCCATCGGACTGCTCGGCGTGATCGGATAGATCGCAATCGTCTCGCTTGCGCGATACGCGACCGACGCGGCCGCTTCGTTTCCGTCTACGGTCATCCGCCGCCTGCTCGCCATGTCAGCTCCTCACCTTCGTCTCGATGGATGTCCTCAGGCCACTGCCCGACGCTTCAGTCCGCCGTGCAACCGCGCCGGTTGCCGGCCCTCGACGAGGCCCAGCATCGCGCCGGTGTGGCGCGCGATGATCAGTTCCTCGTTTGTCGGGATCACCCAGGCCGAGACGCGGCTTCCCGATCGAGAGATCCGCGGGCGCCGTTCGCGGTTCGCCTCCGGGTCCATGTCGATGCCGAGCCAGGCGGAAGCGGCGCAAATCCGGCTCCGGATCTCCGGCGAGTTCTCACCGATACCGGCCGTGAACACGAGCGCGTCGATTCCGCCCAGGACAGCGGCGAGCGCTCCGATTTCCTTGGCCGCGCGGTAGACGAAATAGTCGACCGCCAGCCGCGCGAGCGGCTCGCTGCTGGCCAGCAGGTCGCGCATGTCGTTGCTCGTCCCGGAAATGCCGAGCAGACCCGACTTTTTGTAGAGGATGGCCTCCACGTCGCTTGGCCGTGAGCCCGAGGTTCTGAAAGAGATAGAGGACCACGCCGGGATCGAGCGCGCCAGGACGCGTGCCCATGCAGAGCCCGTCGAGCGCCGTGAATCCCAGCGTGCTGTCGACGCTCTTCCGGTCGCGCATCGCGCACAGGCTGGCTCCGCTTCCCAGGTGCGCGACGATGACGCGCCCGTGCGCGATCTCCGGCGCAACCTCGGGAAGAACCGACGCGATGTACTCGTACGAGAGGCCGTGGAAGCCATATCGCTGGACGCCCCTGGCGCAAATGTCGCGCGGCAGCGGAACGACTTCGGCCACTGCCGGCTGCCCGCGGTGAAAGCTCGTGTCGAAGCACGCGACCTGTGGAACACCCGGCAGCCGTTCGGTGACAGCGTCGATCGCGGCGAGGTTGTGCGGCTGATGAAGAGGCGCGAGCGGCACGAGCGTTCTGAGCTCGTCGAGCACCTGGGGCGTGATGATCGTGGGACCGGCAAAGCGCGGTCCGCCGTGTACGACGCGATGACCGACGCCGAGTACGCGAGCGCCGCCGTATGTCGAGCGAAGCCAGCCGGCGAGCGCATCGAGCGCACGTGCGACCGTCGCGCACCACGGCTTTGTCGAGCACTTCGTCGGCCAGACGTTCGCCGGCGCCATTCCTGGAGGAGAATCGCGGTGACGTTCCGATGCCTTCGATTTGACCTCGTGCTTCGAGGCGCCACGCCTCGTTCGTCGGCCTCTCGTAGACACAGAACTTGAGGCTCGATGAACCGGCGTTGAGCACGACCGCATAGTCGTTCATGCAGGTAGACTCCGTTGCACTACGTCGCGCTCTGAAACGATTGACGCCGGGCGTGCGCCGCAAGCGTCGCGACGGCGCAACTCGCGATCCTCGATCGCACGCTGTCCGCGCGGCTCGTGAGGATGATCGGCACCCGGGCGCCGAGCACCAGACCGGCGCTGTCGGCGTTCGCCAGAAAAATCAGCTGCTTGGCAAGCATGTTCCCTGACTCGAGGTCGGGAACCAGCAGAATGTCGGGATCTCCGGCCACCTCCGACTCGATGCCTTTGATGTTCGCGGCCTCCTTGCTGATCGCGTTGTCGAAGGCCAGCGGACCGTCGAGGATGCCTTCCGTGATCTGCCGGCGATCCGCCATCTTGCAGAGGGCAGCGGCGTCAATCGTCGCGGGCATCTTCGAGTTGACGGTCTCCACCGCCGCCAGAATCGCGACCTTTGGCTTCTTCACGCCAAGAGCGACCGCGAAATCGATGGCGTTCTGGCAGATGTCCACCTTGTCCTCCAGCGTCGGCGCGATGTTGATCGCCGCGTCGGTGACGATGAGGACCTTGTGATACGTCGGCACATCCATGACGAACACGTGACTGAGGCGGCGGCCGGTGCGGAGCCCCGTTTCCCTCGCCACAACCGCACCCAGAAGCTCGTCGGTGTGCAGGCTGCCTTTCATCAGCAGCTCCGCTTCACCCTTGCGGACCATTTCGACGGCCGTCGCCGCGGCCGCGTGGCTATGCGGAGCATCGACGATCCGGGTGCTTCCCAGATCGAGGCCGCTCTTCTTCGCCACCTCGCGGATCTTCGCGACGGGCCCTACGAGGATGGGCGTGATCAGTTTCTCCGCGCCGGCCTCGAGCGCGCCGGCCAGGGCGGTTTCCTCACAGGGATGCGCCACGGCCGTCGGCACAGGCTCCAGGCTGCGGCATCGTTCGAGCAGCAGCTCGTACTTTCCGGTTCCGGTTGCGTGACCCATGGTCCCTCGCGTTCGTTATGGGACCGCGCAGCGAACCGCGGGTCCGGTTTCCTTCAGAAAAACACGTGCTCCAGACGATCCCCCTAGTCGGCCATCGTCGAGTACGGGTACTTCGGCTGTCCCTTCTTCGGCGGTTCATAGCCCTTCCACTCGATGAACCCGCCGCCGACTGAGTGGTACTCGAGCTCGTAGAGGACTGCGTCTCCGCCCATCAGCTTGCACGTCATCGTGTTCGGGTGCGGGAAATCCCCTTTGGGCGAGTCGTACAGGATGTCCTTCAACGACACCCTCAGGGTCTTGTCGCCCAGTTTGACCGGAAAGGTCTGGTCGGGTTTCGACACCAGGCTGTCGAGGAATTCGGGTTCGACCGTCGCTGGTTCCTTGCCGAAGCACGGCCGTAGCGCCCATGAGGGCGCTGCGCATCATGAACGCCCTGCGATCGACGCCTTCCGGAATTTCGGCAGGGTGCAGTTCGGGAACGGGCAGAAACGGCTTGTTGCACGTGCTTTCGGACGCCATGATTTCCCCCTTTTGAGCAGACGCCCGGACCGTGCGTCCGCAGTTGCCGCCGGCTGAGCAAAGCGCATGCCCTGGATCAGAACGACATTTTGGGCGGAAATCCGGGCAACTCCGACGCACCACACCCCGGGGGCGATTCGAGTGTTCAGAGGCGCATCCGACATTTCAGAGTCTCCGGCCGCTACCATGTTCGGCGGATACAGCAAACAATGGGAAGTGCCGTGAATTTCGACGTGATTTTGTTTCGTTGCTTCGACCGGACACGGCAACGCGAGGCGGTGAAGCGGTTCACCGTCATTGCCGCTTTTCTGACCCTGACCGTGCTTTCAGGCGGTCGCGTCCTGGACGCGCAGGAGCAGGCCCCCCCTGCGAGCCGGCCGCCGGCAACGGATGGCTCGAGCGGTTCGCAGTCGACCGCAGCCATCGCACCGGCGCAGGCGATCGACGACACGATCGAGGCCGGCGAAGCCGAAGCCAAGGAGCCGGCTCGCCGTCTGGTGGATTGGAACCACTACGAGGGCCCCTTCTTCACGATCCGCGCAGGTGGAGGTCTCCTGTACGATTACGCTGCGTACAAGCAGGATGACCAGAGCAAGCAACAGTTGGACCTCACTCCCGAGTTGAAGCTCCGCGATGTACGGGTGTTGCTGAAGGGACGGCTCAAGTTCAAGCGCCAGGTGACCTGGAGCAGCGGACTCATGTACGACGGCCCCAGCGGGAAGTGGCTGGTCCGCGAGACCGGAATCATGGTCGAAATCCCGGAAATCTGGGGGCACATCTTCGTCGGCCGCACCAAAGAAGGTTTCTCGCTCAACAAAGTGATGGTCGGCTATGCCGGCTGGACGATGGAGCGGGCGACGATCAGCGACGCCACGATTCCCATCCTTGCCGACGGCGTCAAATGGCTTGGCTACCTGCCGAAGGCGCACGTGCTCTGGAATCTGGGGTTTTACGGCGACTCGCTGTCGGAAGGACAGTCATTCTCGACCTACGGCCGTCAGGTCGCAGGCCGGCTCGCATGGGTGCACCTGTTCTCGAACGACAGCCGGCGTCTGGTGCACGTCGGAATCAACGGCCGGGTCGGCAAGCCGAAGGATGACGTGCTGCGACTTCGGTCGCGGCCGGAAGCATTCCCGGCCCCGTACTTCGTCGACACTGGCGAGTTCGCCGCCACTGCCACCACAATGACGTCGCTCGAAGCGTATTACCGGCCGAGATCCTGGCTGTTCGGCACCGAGTACTTTCTTCAGAAAGCCGACGCGCCCGCAGTCGGGCAATCCCTTGTTTCACGGCGGCGATGCCGTCGTCACCTGGCTGGTCACGGGCGAGACGCGCACCTACAACACGCGAGGAGGATTCTTCAATCAGGTCTCGCCGGCGCGCCCGGTGTTTCAGGGCGGACCTGGCGCCTGGGAGCTCGTCGCACGTTTTTCGTATATCGACCTTGATGATCGATCGGTGCGAGGCGGTACGTTCTGGCGGTTCACGCCGATGGTCAACTGGCACCTCTCCGATCACGTCCGCCTCGTGACGGCGTACGGATATGGCTCGCTCGATCGCTTTGGCCTCGTGGGCAAGACGCACTTCTTTCAAACCCGATTGCAGCTGCAACTCTAGCGAGGCTCCGCTTCGGACCGTCGAGGCTCCGCCCCGCTAGACGAACATTCATTACAGCCCCGTGCGCGGGGTCGTCTTGACCGGAAAACTTGACTCATGCGGTGCAAGTTTCAGAGGTCAAGACTCTAACGCGACTCTGTATCACCGTTTTCGTGAATTCTCTTCGGCTAGAGAAGGATGTCCGTGGTCTCTTCATGGGAAGGGCGGCTCCGGAGTCTTGAGGAGGACGCGTCGGGGATAGGTCTGTCGAACATGGGGGCGCCGCAGCGCAGTGCTTACGCCGACTCGCACAAAGCCCAAATCATGCGAAAATTGGGTTCGTTTTCGGGCTCCGTCATTTGCTCACGATGAGGAGGTCTGTCATGTTGCGCCGTCGTTTTGCAGGCATACGGATTCTGGCGGCGGTCCTGGTCGGCGGGCCGGCCGCATCGGCTGTTCTTGTTGGCCAGGTGCGAACGCACCGCGCCGACGGTGCAGCCCGGCAGGTGGGATCCTCCGAGAACCGCGTGGGGACATCCTGACCTGCAAGGTATGTGGACCTCGACCGGGATGGCCGGCGTGCCGTTCGAGCGACCCAAAGAGCTCGCGGGCCGTGCCCTTTTCACTGAGGAAGAATTCGCCAAGCGACAGGCCGATGCTGAAAGAATAATCGGTCGGGACGAGAAGAAGGATCGTGAAGGTCAAGTGGGCAACGAACAGGGGCCGACGCACTGGTACGAGAATTGGTCCGGCAGGCAGTCGCGCCGCACCTCCCTCATCGTCGATCCGCCCGACGGACAATTTCCCCCGTTCACGGCAGCCGGTGAGAAGATCAAGGTCACCCTCGGAACGTTTGCGCCCGGTCCATGGAATGGCCCGGAGGATTTCAACAGCTGGGATCGCTGTATCACACGCGGCTTGCCGAGCGCGATGGTTCCCACGGCATACAACAACGCCTTTCAGATCTTCCAAACGCGCAATGAAATCGTCGTTCTTCACGAGCTGCTTCATATCGTTCGGGTGATCCCAATCGACGGGCGTCCGCATCTGGGTCCAAGCATCCGTCAGTGGGAAGGAGACCCGCGTGGCCATTGGGAAGGCAATACCCTGGTGGTCGATGTCACCAATTTTTCCGACAAGACCAAGGGAACACTCCCACCCAATGGATTTGCCGAGGGATTCCTTTCCGGTGGTGGACTCTACACGGGAACCGGCGCCGCGATGCATCTCGTGGAGCGTTGGACGCCCACGGCTCAGGACACGCTCCAGTACGAGGCAACGGTTGATGATCGTGCCGTCTATGCGAAACCCTGGACGATCGCGCTCGATTTACGGCGGGACAGCAAGTACGCGATGTATGAGTACGCGTGTCACGAGGGCAACCACGCCATTGAGAACACGCTGAAAGGCTCTCGGGCAGAAGAGAAAGAAGGCAGGTGACTCGAGGCAGACACGCTCAACGGTTCGAGGACATTTCCATGACAGCCACAACGGGGAAGGAGACACTCGGTTTTCAGGCCGAAGTCAAGCAACTGTTGCACCTGATGGTGCATTCGCTGTACGGCAACAAAGAGATCTTTTTACGGGAGCTCATCTCGAACGCGTCCGACGCCTGCGATCGACTGCGGTTCGAGAGCATGGCCAACGGCGTACCGGTCAACGGCGATGTGGAGTTCTGTATCCGCGTGAGCTACGACCGAACGGCGCGGACAATCACGATCTCGGACAATGGCATCGGTTTGTCTCGTCAGGAGGTCATCGATCATATTGGTACCATCGCCAAATCCGGCACGCGAGAGTTCTTCCAGCGCCTGACCGCCGACGTCGCCAGGGACGCTCAGCTTATCGGCCAGTTCGGTGTCGGTTTCTACTCCGCGTTCATCGTGGCCGACAGCGTCACGCTCGTGACCAGACACGCTGGCGCCACGGTCGATGAGGGCGTGCGCTGGGAGAGTGCCGGCGAGGGAGATTACACGGTGGAAATCGTCCGCAAGGAGGCGCGCGGAACGGACGTCATCCTGCAGCTCCGCACGGGAGAAGACGATCTCCTTTCCGGATCGCGGTTGCGAGAGATCGTGCGCAAGTACTCGGACCACATCACGTTTCCGATCTTGATGAAGAAAGAGCAATGGGATTCGGCCAGCAAGGCTCACCTCGTCACAGAGATCGACGAGCAGATCAATCAGGCGTCAGCGCTGTGGGCGCGTCCCAAATCGGACATCACCTCGGAGCAGTACGAAGAGTTCTACAAGCACGTCGGCCATGACTTCGAGCCTCCGCTCGCCTGGACGCATGCGAAAGTCGAAGGACGCCAGGAATTCACGCAGCTCTTTTACATTCCGCGTCGCGCCCCGTTTGATCTCTGGGATCCGGATCGCCGCCATAAGGTCAAGCTCTACGTCCGACGTGTTTTCATCATGGACTCGGCCGAACAGCTGCTGCCGGCGTTCCTCCGCTTTGTCCGGGGCGTCATCGACTCGAGCGACCTGCCGCTCAACGTATCGCGCGAACTCCTGCAGCAGTCCTCCGACGTCGCGCAGATTCGCGCGGCGTCGGTGAAGCGGGTACTCGCGCTGCTCGAAGATTTGGCGGACAACCAGAAGGAGAAGTACGCGACCTTCTGGACCGAGTTCGGTCGGGTGCTCAAGGAGGGCATTGTCGAGGACACGGCAAACCGCGAGCGGATCGCGAAGTTGCTTCGCTTTTCGTCGACCTGCACCGACAGCGCGGAGCAAACCGTCTCGCTGGCCGACTACGTCGGTCGAATGAAGGCTGGACAGGACGCCGTCTACTACGTGACTGCGGAGGCGTTCTCGGTGGCCAAGAACAGTCCACATCTCGAGGTGTTCCGAAAGCACGGCGTGGAGGTGTTGCTGCTGACCGACCGCATCGACGAGTGGGTCGTGACCCACTTGACCGAGTTCGAGGGCAGGAAACTGATGTCGGCGTCGCAAGGCGACCTCGATACCAGCAAGCTAGGCGAGACTCCAACGAAGGTCGCAGACGAGCTCAAAGAAGCCGAATTCGAGAGCCTTTTGGCACGCATTCGTGACGTGCTCAAGGACCGCACGAGTCAAGTGCGCCTCACCCATCGCCTGACAGACTCACCGGCCTGCGTCGTCGCCCATGAGCATGGCCTGAGCCGCCACCTTGAACGGATCCTCCGCGAGTCCGGCCAGCAGCTGCCAGCCAGCAAACCGATCTTGGAGATCAACGCGGATCACCCAATTGTCCAGCGATTGAAGCGGGAGCCGGACGAGACGCTGTTCGCGGACTGGACTCACGTCCTCTTTGATCAAGCGCTCTTGGCGGAAGGGACGGAACTGGAGGATCCGGCGGTGTTCGTGAAGCGTCTGAACAGCGTCACCCTCGCCCTGGCCGGCGGTTCGGCTCCGCGCATTTGGACGCCCGGGAACTGAGCCGAGACCGGAGCTGCCAAGGAGCACGCCTTGTTCTAGAAGACGGCGATCGGGTTGACCACCGAGCCCACGCCGTTTCGCACGGGCAGCGGTGCCGTGGTCAGCAGGAACTCCCACCGCTTTCTGGCGGAGGCCGCCTCCGCCACGGCATCAAGACTCATGTTGTCGAGCAGATGGATGCCGAGCATGATGAGCGAGAAGTCGTGGAGCGGCAGGCCGGTTACTTCCGCCCCTTCAGGCGCAGGCACCGCATCTTGCGCCGTCTCGCTACCCAGGACGGCCACGTCTCGCTGGCGGAGCCACGGAATAACCGACGCGTCGAGCCCCGCGGCCTCCCGCGCGGCGTTCCACGGTCCCACTTTTGCTCGACGCGTCCAGCGACCCGTACGGATGAACAGGGCGTCGCCCGCGGACACCTTCACGCCAACCCTCTTCTCCCACGCTTCGAGATCGTCGACGTAGATGCGAGTTCCGGGCTCGAGATAGGGCAAACCTTTCAGGCGCGGTACGTCCACCAGGATGCCCCGTGTGAAAACGCCGTTGTGCACGGTGTAGATCGAGCCCTTCTTGGCTCCGGCCTCGCTCGTGACCTCGTCGCGTGAGAACCCATTCCACATCTTGCCGTCGAAGAAGCGATGGGCAAAGGCATCGAGGTGCGTGTGGGAGTAGCCGTGGTACGCCACCGAGAGCCGCTCCCCGGCGTTGATGGGGCTGAGCTGAATCATCGTGTGCTCGTACGGCGCCGTGTTGTCATCCGACTTCTCGGTGTCGACGTCCCTGGCCATTGAGACCGATACCCCGTCCTTGACGAGCGCTGCCGCCCGCTTGCGTCTGGCAGGCGTCACGAGATTGAGCGCGCCCAACTCGTCGTCTTTGCCCCACCGGCCCCAGTTGGAGTATTGGGTCTTCCAGCGCTCGAACTCGGCCGTTGTGAGCAGAGGGCGATTCTGCTGGGCGCTCTCGCCGGCCGCTGACGAACGCTGAGAAGGCAGCACCGACCCTGCCGCGGCGACCACCGCCACGAGTACCAACCGCCCGAACCTCACACGGGTCATTGAGCCTCCTCACTGTTGACGCAACCCGCCCGGCTCAGGTCCGGATTGTGGAAGAGCGTACCATGGGTCTTGAAAGAGATCCCAGCCGATGTGGCCAGAACCAAGGACATCCACATTGCTATCTGGCCACAAGTCGTCGCGGGGTCCCATTCGCTTGTTGACTTGATGGCGTGCCTGGGGAAGCATCGCGTGGAGAAATCTCATGCGCCCGCCTCGAATCCTCGCGTGGTGTTCGTTCGTTCTATTCGCGTGTGTGGTGGAGGCGGGCTTCCAGCGCGGAGTTGCTGAGCCGATCTGGTTCGAGGGCGCCCGACTGATCGTCGGCGATGGAAGCGCACCCATCGAGCATTCTGCGTTCCTCGTGGACGGCGACACCTTCGCGTGGGTGGGGAAGAAGGGTGAGCGTCAGGCGCCCCAGGGCGCCGCCCGCGTGGATCTGTCTGGCAAGACCGTGATGCCGACGCTCATCGACGGTCACAATCACATTGGCCTCACCAACGAACGGGATGGCAGCAACAGCAAGGCAAACTACACCCGCGACAATCTGATCGATCAGCTGGAGCGATACGCGTACTACGGGGTGGCCGCCGGGTTGAGCATGGGCCTCGAGGCCGATCAGGAACTGGCCTACCAGTTGCGCGATGAGGTCGTTCCCAACGCGGCACGTTTCCTGACCGTGGGGCGCGGCATTGCGGCGACCCCTATTGCCGGTCCAGTCGGCGAGCCCCGCCTGGGGATTCCATTCGGCGCGCGAACGGAAAAGGAAGGCCGCGATCACGTGAAGGAACTGCGCGCTCGCGGCGTGCACTTCGTCAAGATCTGGGTCGACGATCGGAACGGTCAGGCGCCGAAAATTCAGCCCAACGTATACCGCGCGATCGTGGCCGAGGCGCACGCCCATGGGATGGAGGTGCTGGCGCACATCGGTCGAACGACCGCGCTGGCCGACGCGAAAGATCTGATTCAAGCCGGCGTGGACGGCTTCGTGCACATCGTGCGCGACCGGGATGTCGACGACGAGTACCTCGCGCTGGTGAAGTCGCACCCCAGGGTGTGGACCGGTCCCAATATGCCGGCACCGGCGACAATAAGCACGGTGACGGCGCTGGCAGAAACCCTTCCGGCGAACGAGATCGACCGGATGCGCGCCGCGATTCAGCAGCGAGAGAGAAACGGCAATCCCCCCGACGAACTGTTCGAGCTGCAGTGCCGGAACCTGGGGAAGATTCACGCCGCGGGGATGGTGATCGGTGTAGGAACGGACGGAGTCGGCGATGGGTTCGGCGCACACGAGCAGATCCACGTCTACACCCACTGCGGCATGACCGCCATGGAAGCAATCGTTGCCGGGACGTCAACCAACGCGCGACTGTTGCACGTGGATCGGATGGGCAGCGTGGCCGCGAAGAAGGAAGCAGACTTCATCGTGCTCGACGCGAATCCGCTGGACGACATCACGAATACGCGGCGCATCGCGTCGGTGTATCTGCGGGGAAAGGAAGTCGAACGAACGGCGTTGCGAGCCAAGTTCATGGCCGGCAGCACGAAGAAGTGATTGCGGCGCAATGGCCGGACCTTCTGCAATAATCGGTGGCGGCCCGCCGATGCCTCTGATCCTGACGCACATGCCGCCGATGCACTGGGTGATTGCCGGTGCAGGGATCGCGTTGGTCACCGTGGCTCTCCTTTTCCTCGCCAATCGGCGCCTTGGCATCTCCTCCGGTCTTGAGGATGTTTGCAGTCTGGTGATGGTCTCGCCCTACTTCCGCCGCAACGCCGTACGTTCCGGGCGTCGATGGCGGCTTCCATTCGTCGCCGGCCTGGTGATCGGCGGCTTCCTGTCCGCGGTCCTCAGTGGCGGCTGGACGCCCATCTGGGATGTGGGCATGCTCGATCGGGTGCTCACGCTCGGGCCGGCCGCCAAGTTGGCCTGGATGTTTGTGGGCGGCCTCTTCATCGGTTTCGGCACCCGTCTCGCGGGCGGCTGCACGAGCGGCCATGGCATCTTCGGGCTCGCGAATTTCGAGCGGGCGAGCCTGATGAGCACGGTCGGTTTCATGGCCGGGGGAATCCTCACAACGCAGGTGCTCTACCGAGTCGCTTTTCACTGGCAGGGTTGACGGTTCATGCTTCTCTACGTGGTGCTCGGCACGATCTTCGGCTTCATCCTCAGCCGGTCGGGAGCGGCCGACTACGACTACATCCAGGGCATGTTCCTGTTCGAGCGGTTTCAGCTGTACGGGATTATCGCGACCGCTGTGGCCCTGACCGCGCCGGGTCTCTGGCTAATCAAACGCGCAGGACGCACAGCGAGCGGCGCCCGCATCGAAGTGGAACTCAAACCCCAGCATCGCGGCAACATCGTCGGCGGCCTGCTCTTTGGCGTCGGCTGGTCAATCGCGGGCATGTGTCCCGGGCCGATCTTCGTCAACATCGGTGAGGGCAAGGTGTACGCGCTCGCCGCGCTGGCCGGCGCCCTCGTCGGGACCGGGCTGTTCGGTGCGATTTACACGCGGATCCAGACGCTTTTCCACCTGCCCCCGCTCGCAGCTGCCGCCAAGGCTAGCTGACGACCATGCGCGTCTTTGTCACTGGAGCAACGGGTTTCATCGGGCGGGCTCTCGTGCCGCGCCTTCAGCGCGACCGGCACTCGGTCATCGTCTGGGCTCGCTCCGCCGCACGGGCGCGGGATCTGCTCGGAGCGGACGTCGAGATCGTGCCCGCCGACGGACCGCCGGCGACCATGGCCGACGCTCTCAGAGGCTGCGACGGGATCGTCAACCTCGCCGGCGAGCCAATCGTTGGGAAGAGGTGGACATCGGCTCGCCGTGCACTGCTCGAACAGAGCCGAGTCCAACTTACCAGGTCCTTGATCGACGCGATTGCAGCCGCCGGCGTCACACCTCGAGTGCTGGTGTCCGGCAGCGCGGTTGGCTACTACGGTGATCGCGCCAGCGAGGTCCTCACGGAGGAATCGACGGGCGGCGACGACTTCCTGGCCAACCTGTGTGTCCGTTGGGAATCTGCCGCCCTGAAGGCTGAAAGCCTGGGAACCCGCGTTGTCCTTCTGCGAACGGGCATTGTCCTCGGTCGGGCGGGGGGTGCGCTCGCGCAGATGCTGCCGCCGTTCCGCCTCGGACTGGGTGGCCCGATTGGTTCTGGCCGGCAGTATGTTCCATGGATTCATCTTCACGATCTCGTGAAGATTGTCGCGACAGCGTTGACCGACGAGACCTATCGGGGCCCCGTCAACGCCGTTGCTCCGCAGGAGGCGACAGGCCGTGAATTCTCGCGCGCCCTCGGCCTGGCGTTGAACCGCCCCGCGGTCCTGCCAGTTCCCGCGCCGGCGCTTAGAGCCATCTTCGGCGAGGCCGCCATCGTGCTCCTCGGCAGTCAACGCGTCGAGCCGCGCGCCCTGACGTCACGAGACTTCCAGTGGGAGTTCCCGACACTCCAGACAGCGTTCGACGACATCGTTCACAATCGAGCGGCAGCCATCGTCGACCGTCGTGCCCCTGACGCCATGACGACCGCTGCCCGATACGAGCTCCGCTCGATGGTGATCATGGACGCACCAGTCGTCGAAACGTTTGCCTTCTTCTCCAAGGCTGAGAATCTCGGTCTGCTGACACCTCCCACGATGAAATTCTCGATCCAGGGCGCCGTGCCGCCGATGCAGGCGGGCAGGACGATCGACTACCGCATTCGATTGGGGCCAGTGCCGGTCACCTGGCGCACGCGGATTGCAGAATGGGAGCCTGGCCGCGCCTTCGTCGACGTGCAGGACGCCGGGCCGTACAAGTTCTGGCGCCATCAGCACACGTTTCACGGCGACGGCCCGCGCACCGTGATGGAGGATCGCGTCTGGTACACGCCACCGTTCGGACCCCTCGGGCGGGTGGCGCATCGGCTTTTTATCGCTCCCGCGCTTCGCCGCATCTTTCAGTACCGAAGCGATGTCATCCGCCTGCGCTTCGGCGGCGTGTAGCCGACACTCGTGCTGTTCACGCGACGACCAGAATCCGCCTATCTCGCAGGCTCGATCGCTTCCTTGCCGTCCATGTACGGCCGGAGCGCCAGCGGAATCGTCACAGAACCGTCCTTCTGCTGACCGTTCTCGAGAATCGCCACAAGCGTTCGACCCACCGCGAGTCCGGAGCCATTGAGCGTGTGAACGAATTCGGTCTTCCCGGTGCCGGCGGCGCGAAACTTGATGCTTGCCCGCCGCGCCTGAAAGGCTTCGGCGTTACTGCAGGAGGAAATCTCTCGGTATGTCTTCTGGCTTGGGAGCCACACCTCAATGTCATAGGTCTTCGCCATGTTCTGCCCGAGGTCGCCGGTGCAAAGCATCATGGTCCGATAAGGCAGTCCCAGCCGCTTCAAGACCTCCTCGGCGTTGAGCGTCAGCGACTCCAGTTCGTCGTACGACTGCTCGGGGGTCGTCACTTTGACGAGTTCCACCTTGTCGAACTGATGCTGGCGAATCAGCCCCCGAACATCCTGTCCGTAGGAGCCGGCCTCGCTTCGAAAACACGGCGTGTACGCCACGTACCGCATCGGCAGATCGCGGCTATCGAGAATCTCGTCGCGGTGCAGATTCGTGAGCGGCACTTCCGCGGTCGGCACCAGGTACAGGTCCCACTCGCCAGCAATCTTGAAGAGGTCCTGTTCGAACTTCGGAAGCTGCCCGGTTCCCGTCAGCGATGCGCTGTTCACCAGGAACGGCGGCTCGATCTCCCGATATCCGTACTCTCGCGTGTGCAGATCGAGCATGAAGTTAATGAGAGCTCGTGAAAGCCTCGCTCCGGCGCCACTCAGAACGCTGAATCTGGTGCCCGCGAGCTTCGCCCCGCGCTCGAAGTCGACGATCCCCAGCTCCGGTCCCAGGTCCCAGTGCGGCTTCGGTTCGAAGTCAAACGCGCGCGGCTCGCCGGAGCGGCGGACTTCCACGTTGTCGTCCGCGCTCCGCCCGATCGGCACGCTGGCATGTGGAAGGTTGGGGAACGTGAACAGCACTTGATCGCGCTGGTGATCGATCGAATCGAGTTGGACACCAAGCTGCTTGATCTGTTGTGCTCGCGCGCGGTTCGCTTCCAGAATGTGCGTCGTGTCCTGGCCCATGCGCTTGGCGCGGGCCACCTCATCGCCAGACGTGTTCTGCTGGCGCTTCAGCCCTTCGAGCTCAGGAATGACACGGCGCCGAGCGGTCTCCAACGTGGCGAACTCCTCGAGCGCCTTGTCGAGATCGAGACCGCGGTTGCGCAAGCCTGCACGCACCAGTTCCGTATTACCGCGAATGAGGTTTGGATCGAGCATCAGTCATTGTATCGTCCGACGCGGCCCTGTTACGATGGCGGCATGAGCACGAGCGTGCGCAAGGTTGTCTTTCCAGCGGCAGGCCTCGGCACGCGCTTTTTGCCGGCCACGAAAGCCCAGCCGAAGGAAATGCTGCCCCTCGTCGACAAACCGATCATTCAGTACGGCGTCGAGGAAGCGGTGGCTTCGGGCATCAGCAACATCATTCTCGTGACCGGCCGCGGCAAGAACGCCATCGAGGATCACTTCGACGTCAATGTCGAACTCGAATCGTTCCTCGAAGCGCGAGGCAAGCGCGACCTCCTCGCAGAAGTCCGCAAGATTTCGAGCATGATCAACGTGGCCTATGTACGGCAGGGCGAGCCCCTTGGGCTTGGCCATGCGGTGCTCGTCACCCGGGATCTGGTGGGCGACGAACCGTTTGCGGTCATCCTGGCAGACGATGTCATCGACGCGACGCCGCCGGCAGTGAAGCAGATGATTGACGTCTTCGAGCGGGTTCGAGGACCCGTGCTGGCTGTCGAGCGCGTACCGCGTGAGGAGATCTCCAAATACGGGGTCATTGCGCCGGCGCGAGGGAGGGATCTTGGCGAGGGCATCTATGAAGTGACGGACCTCGTCGAAAAGCCCCAGGCAAGTGAGGCGCCGTCCGACCTCGCGATCATCGGCCGCTACATCCTGACGCCGGATGTATTTCCAGCGCTCGCGTCGATCAAGAGCGACCGCACCGGAGAGATTCAGCTGACGAACGGCCTTCGCGAACTGCTGAAGTCCCGGCCAATCTATGCGTGCGAAGTGAAGGGCGTCCGCCACGACACGGGGAACAAGCTCGGCTTTCTCAAAGCCGTCGTGTATTTCGCCATGAAACGGCCCGAGTTAGCGGGGCCCTTTGCGGAGTACCTTGCGTCGCTCGGCGTCCCCGTTCCCGCGCTCAAGCCTTAGACGAAATGCAGGGAGTGGGGATTAGGGGTTAGGGGTTAGGGACTAGGGCTTCGAGGTCGAACCTGGAGCCGGCGTCGTGCGGGACGACCCGCCTCCGGCAGTGGAAGCGTCCTTGACCGGCTTCTCGGCCTTCTCGCTCTTCGGGGAGGATTCGCTCGCGTCCGTCCTTTTGGTTTTGTCGGTGTTCTCGGTTTTATCGCTCGTGTCGCTTTTTCCCGCCTGTGCGTCCGTCTTTGCCGAGTCCGCGTCCTTGGTCCCGCCTTCTGTCTTATCCGACCCGGCGTCCTTCTTCGCATAGTCGGTGACGTACCAGCCGGTTCCCTTCAACTGAAATGCCGGGGAGGAAATGAGTTTGTGAATCGGGCCGCCGCATTCCGGGCACGTTTCCAGAGGGGGATCCGAGAACTTGACGATCTTCTCGAAGCGGTGACCGCAAACGTCACATTCGTACTCGTAAAGGGGCATGTGTTCAGCTATCGGTGATCAGTGTTCAGCGCTAGGGCTCGGCATTCTTGCGCTGACTATTCCAGGAGATCCCCGCGGTCGTCGTCGCCAAGCATGAGTTGACGATGCAGCCAAAAAGGAGCCGTGCCGTTTCCAAGCAGTGTGTCGTGAAACGAGCGAAGTGAGAATGCTTTACCCTGCTGCTGTTTGCAGTCGTTCCGGAGCTTCAAGAGCATGAGCTTGCCCGCGGTGTAGACGAGATACGTTGGATCGAACGTGCCGCGCTCGGCTTCACGCCGTGCACTCGCCTCTTCCATGTAGGCTTCCTCGCGGAACAGCCGAACACCCTGCTCAACCGACATGTCTTCGGTATGCAGTTTGATGCCCACGATGAAGCGCACGAGACGCACGAGCGCCTCGGCAAGCTGCCCGAGCCTGACGCCGGGGTCCTGACGGCCAAACCCGGCCTCGACCATCATCTGCTCGCAATAGTGGGCCCATCCCTCGACGAATGATGCCGGTGCGAACATCAACGATTTCCGCGCCTTCGACTCGACGCGTCGCAGATGCTGGTAGTGGAGGAAGTGCCCTGGATAGACCTCGTGAATGGAAATGAACCACAGCGTCGGGTAGTTGTAATCGCGCAGATAGTCCTGCTGGCGCTCGGCCGGCCACAACGGGTCTGCGTCCGTCAGGTAATAGTAAGCTCGGGTCGGCTTGCTCTCAAAAGGCCCCGGAGTCCACATGCTGGCAAACGACCAACGATAGAATTCCGGCGTCGGCGCAACGGTGACCGGCTCTCCGCCTGGAATGGTCACGATGGCCTGCCGTTCCAGGTAGGTCTTGAGTTCGTCCAGTTGGCGACGGCCAACGCCTACAAGCTCGCCGGGCCCGGGATGATCCGCTTTTGTTCTTGCCCAGGCCTGCAGAGGATCCCCGCCGTTCATTTTTCCCGCAAGGCTCTTGAACGTCTCCTGGGTGGTCTTCAGTTCACGAGTGGCAATGGCGAGCAGGCGATCGACCGGCATCGACAGCCCTTCATCGAGCCTGAGTTTCTCTTCGAACTTGTCGCGGCCGAGGCGAAATGATCCGCGGGCGCGCGGCGCCACCTCTGTCTCGAGCTCGTGAATGTACGTGCCGAGTGCATGCGCCGCCTCAGCCTGACCGTCCGCAAGATCGCCGAGCAAGTGCAGGTCATCAACGGTCGAAAACGCCCGGGGCAGATCGGTCTCGATGAACTTCAAGACGCCGCGCAGCGTCTCGAGGCCCACCTTGACGAAGATGCCGGGGGGTTCCTTGATATTGTCGCGGGCCGCTTGAATCAAACGAGGCGTTTGACGAAGTTTGGACAGCACACGTCTGGCGCGCTCTGGTGCGGGCGCGTATGTGAAAAGTGCCTGGCCCGCGAGACTGGACGCGAGGATGTCGGCGTAGAACTGTGGATTGCGCTCCCACGTGCGAATGTCCTCGAGTTCGAACATACGACCTCTGAGGCTGGACACGAGCATCCGATGCTCGAGGCGTTCCGTCCGGGGAAGCGCGCCGGCATCGATATCGCCGAGCCGCCTCAGGTAGCCCGCGAGCGCTCGTGTTTCGTCTTCGATCGCCTGGCGGCTCAAATCCTCGAGAAGGTCGTCATGTGCATGCACGCCGTCGAGTGTCGCGAAAGTCGGGTGAGTCTCGTGAAGGTACGCGAGAAGATCGTCGATGAAATGCGGGAGCGGTTCGGAGGCAGGCATGGATCCGTTAATGGTACAATAAACGTCCGCTGGTTATGGCTCCCGGGGCAGGCACGCTCTTCGTCGTCGCGACGCCCATCGGTAACCTCGAAGACATCACAGCCCGTGCCCTCCGCGTTCTGGGGAGCGTCGCATTAATCGCGGCCGAAGATACGCGGCGGACCTCGCACCTCCTCGCGCGTTACGCGATTCAGACGCCGATGACGAGCCTTCACGAACACAACGAGGCACGAAAGACCACCCGGCTCCTCGAACGCCTCCTGAGCGGCGAGAGCATCGCCCTCGTTTCCGATGCCGGAACGCCGACCGTGTCCGATCCCGGGAGTCAGCTCATTCGAATGGCCATCGACGCCGAGATTCGCGTTGAAACGATTCCAGGCCCCAGCGCCGTAATTGCCGCGCTCGCGGTCTCGGGCCTTCCGGCGACGAGCTTTTCATTCTTTGGTTTTCCACCGACTAGGTCTAAAGACCGAGCCTTGTGGTTTGCCGAAGTGTTGCGCGTTGGCGGGACCATTGTTTTCTTTGAGGCTCCACATAGAATTACCACCACATTAGCAGAGCTTGAATCTGTAGCCGGTAATTGCGACGTCTCGGTTGCAAGAGAGCTAACAAAGGCGCACGAGGAATTGGTCAGAGGACCAATTAGTGACGTCCTTGGACGCCTCGGGTCGCCACGTGGGGAGTTCACAGTCATTGCAGATATTGGTCGAAAGACCAAAACTGCCGCACCTGCGTTGCCCGGCGGGCCCGACCTTCTTCATGAATTTGGTGTTATGACCAAATCAGATGGCTTGAATCGCCGTACGGCAATCGCCACGCTCGCAAGAAAGTACTCAACATCGACCAGGGACGTCTATACGGCGGTTGAGACGGCCAAGCAATCTGTTGAATAGCCTAATGCTGCAAATAGCTCTCGGAGGGCCGGATGGCCACATCTTGACCCTTCAGGCGACCTTCTGGTACCGTCCGATCTTCAGCGCGGGCACGCGATTTTCCGGGCGCCAACGCGCGGCAGGGCTTCATGGCGAAACAGCGGCCAAACTCGAGGTCTGACGCCGCATCTCGGGCTCATCGAACCGCCCAGGCTGCCGAGGAGCCACGCGACGGAGTTACCGCTGCGCCGGTCCGCGCCTTTTCATCGGCACCTGCCCGGCGATCAACGTACTTCGAAGCGGTCGCTCTTTACGAACGGGGTCTGGCAGCCCTGCAGCGACACGACTACCGGATGGCCATTGATCAGTTGAATTCAGTTCTCCGCCTCTACCCAGAGGAGAAGGAACTGCACGAGCGGGTGCGGCTCTATTTGAACGTCTGCGAGCGACACGCGGCGCCGCAGGAGGCTGTGCCGATGACGGTTGAGGAACGTCTCTACGCAGCAACCCTGGCGATCAACGGCGGCCGGTACGATGAGGCGCTCGCGCACCTGCGACTCGTGCGCGACGAAGACCCTGACAACGATCACGCACTCTACATGCTCGCCGTCGCGCATGCGCAGCGGCAGGAACCGGTCGAAGCGATTGCCCACCTGGACCGGGCCGTCGCATTGAATCCAGAGAACCGGGCGATTGCCCGGCAGGACCCGGATCTCGATCCGCTTCGAAACGATGAGGCGTTTCGTTCTGCCCTCGACGCGAGGCCGCAGCGAACGAGCGACAGGCTCCGACCCCCAACACCTCGAACCAGATCAGGACGATAATTAGGGCATGACGCCCGCCATCCACGTGGTGATCCTTGCCGCGGGCAAGGGGACGCGCATGAAGTCTCGGCGGCCGAAAGTGCTTCACCAGGTGGCGGGCCGGCCGATGATCGATCACGTGCTCGATGTCGCCGCCGCACTTTCGCCGCAAACCACCACCGTTGTCCTGGGCCATGGCAGCGAAATCCTCAGAACCGCGCTGGCGAACCGGTCTGGGCTCGGTTTTGTGGTGCAACAGCCCCAACTGGGAACGGCCCACGCCCTCCTGGCGACCGAGCCGGCGCTTCGAAAGGCGCGCGGCATCCTCATTCTGCTTTCGGGTGACGTCCCACTGCTCTCGGCCGATACTCTCCGCAAGCTTGCCAAGAAGCACTCGGCGCGGCGCGCGGCGGCAACAGCAGTGACCGCTGTTGTTGCGGACCCACATGGGTACGGACGGATCGTCAGGTCTGAGAACCAGCTTGTTCGCATCGTTGAGGAGAAGGACGCGAGCGCAGCCGAACGTAAGATTCGGGAAATCAACTCAGGGATTTATGCGTTCGCCCTCGATGGTCTCTTCGATGCTGTCAGAAGTATCGCAGCGGCGAACGTCCAGAGGGAATATTACCTGCCGGATCTCATGGCCCTCCTTCGCAAGCGCGGCCGGGTGGTGGACACGATGACGGTCTCCGACGCCGACGAGATCCGCGGTATCAACAGCCGCGTCGACCTGGCAGAAGTGAATCGCATGGCGAGACAGAGAAAGAACGCCCATCTCATGGCGGCCGGGGTCACACTCGAAGACCCGGCCACGACCTACATCGACCGCGCGGTCAACATCGGCGGAGATACCATCGTACATCCGCACGTCTCACTGGAGGGCCTGACGCGTATCGGCGAAGGGTGCGAAATCCACAGCGGCGTTAGGATCATCGATTCCCGCATCGGCGATCGTGTCACGATCTTCAACCACTGTGTTATCAGGGACGCTTCGGTGCAGAGCGACGCGAGCATCGGTCCCTTCGCGCACCTGCGTCCGGAGGTCTCGGTGGGTGTGCATGCCAAAGTCGGCAACTTCGTCGAAATGAAGAAAACAAGCCTCGGGCGCGGGTCAAAGTCGATGCACCTCTCCTATCTCGGCGACGCCGTTATCGGCGCAGATGTCAACATTGGCGCAGGCACCATCACTTGCAATTACGACGGCTCGACCAAACAGACGACGACCATCGAGGACGGCGTGTTCATCGGCAGCGACACGCAGCTCATCGCCCCCGTGACGGTGGGCAAGAGTGCATACGTCGGCACGGGTACGACCATCCGAGAGAACGTGCCACCTGGAGCCCTTGCCGTCAGCGCGGGCAAGCAGCGAAATATCGAGAATTGGGTCGAGAAGCGCAAAAACAAGAAGTGAAACCGCCAACTCCGAGGACCCTTATCAATGTGCGGCATTGTCGGATACATCGGCCCCAAGGAAGTCGTCCCCGTTCTCATCGATGGGCTCCGCCGCCTCGAGTATCGCGGATACGATTCAGCCGGCGTCGCTGTCGTCACGGACGGTTCGGTTGCTCTCCGCCGAAGCGCGGGCAAGCTATCGAATCTCGAGCGCGTGATTCTCGGGGATCCTATTTCCGGCGAGTATGGCATCGGCCACACGCGATGGGCGACGCACGGTCGGCCGACTGAAGAGAACGCTCATCCGCACCGCGATTGCAGCGGCAAGATTGTTGTCGTCCACAACGGCATCATCGAGAACTACCTCGAGCTGAAGCGAGAGCTACAGCTCCAGGGCCACACGTTTGTCACCGAAACCGACACGGAGATCGTCGCACACCTCGTCGAGCGAGAGATGAGGGGTGATGGTCTCGAGAACGCCGTGCGCCGGGCGCTGCTGCTCATGCGCGGTCTGTTTGCGCTCGTGCTGATTGCCGCCGATGACCCCGGAAAGATTGTCGCGGTCAGAAACGGTCCGCCTATTGTCGTTGGCATTGGGGATGGAGAGTTCTTCGTGGCCTCGGACATTCCCGCGATTCTCAGCCACACGCGGGATGTCGTGTTCCTCGGCGATGAAGAAATGGCGGTGATCACGCGGACCGGCGTCCTGTTCACGGACTTCTTCGCGCGCCCGGTTTCGAAAGCCACCCAGCGGGTCCTCTGGGATCCGATCATGGCGGAAAAATCCGGTTACAAGCATTTCATGCTCAAGGAAATCTTTGAGCAACCTGACGCCGCGCGGGAGACGATCCTGGGCCGTGTTTCACAGGACTCTGGCAAGGTATTTCTGGAGGAGATGAGAGTCACCGACGCCCAGCTCGCCGCGGTGGAGCGCGTCACCATCCTCGCGTGCGGCACATCGTGGCATGCGGGGCTCGTCGGTAAGTTTCTGATCGAGGCGCTCGCTCGTGTTCCTGTGGAAGTGGACTACGGATCTGAATACCGTTACCGCCATCCCATCATTTCTCCGAGAACGCTCGCCATCATTATCACGCAGTCCGGCGAGACCGCGGACACGCTTGCTGCGCTGCGCGAGGCCAAACGCGAGGGCGTCTGCACCATTGCCGTCTGTAACGTCGTCGGGAGCATGGCCACACGCGAGACCGACGGGACCGTGTACACACACGCGGGCCCGGAAATCGGGGTCGCCTCCACAAAGGCGTTCACGTCCCAGCTCGTTGCGCTGTATCTTCTGGGCCTCCGTCTCGGCCAGCTTCGGGGCACGCTCTCTCTCGAAGCCTCCAAACCACACGTGGACGCGCTGCTGCAACTTCCTTTACTGCTTGAACAGACGCTGAACATCGCCCCGGAGATTGAGGAGGTCGCCGCGCGCTTTCACGCCAGGACCGATTTTCTCTTCCTCGGCCGAGGCATCAACTATCCCATCGCCCTCGAGGGTGCCCTCAAGCTGAAGGAGATCTCGTACATTCACGCCGAGGGGTACCCCGCGGGAGAAATGAAGCACGGCCCGATTGCGCTCATCGACGAACACATGCCCGTTGTCGCCATCGCGCCCCACGATCACGTGTTCGAGAAGATGATGGGAAACATGCAGGAAGCCAAGGCGCGTGGTGGCTCCGTGATTGCGCTCACAACCAGAGGTGACAACAGGCTGGCCTCGATTCTTGATCCTGGCCACGACGTCGTCCTCGAAGTGCCTCGCGCACCAGCGCTGCTCACCCCCATCATCATGGTGGTCCCGCTGCAGTTGCTCGCGTACGACATCGCCCTCCGACGCGGGTGCGATGTGGACCAGCCAAGGAATCTCGCGAAGAGCGTGACCGTCGAGTAGCCTGAAACCTCAGTCCCCTGGAGCCGAGGCGCCGTTCGCCGCTAGGGATCCGAACGACGACGATGCTAAGCTGAGATCGACGATTCACTGATCTCACGAGTTGCGCTCAGTCACGTCCGCCATGCAGTTCCTCGAAGCGCTCAACCCAGAACAACGCGAAGCCGTTCTTCACCTCCGCGGACCGCTGCTCATTCTCGCCGGGGCCGGCTCTGGCAAGACACGGGTCATCACGAGCCGCATCGCGTACCTCGTTGGCGATGGTCATGCCGAGCCACACCAGGTCCTTGCGGTCACGTTCACGAACAAAGCAGCCGAGGAGATGCGAGCGCGGGTCGAGTCACTGCTCGGCTCCGATTGCAGCCGCGTATGGGTGTCCACATTTCATGCTCTTTGTGCGAGGCTGCTCCGACGCGAGGCCCCCGCAATCGGGCTCTCACGCGACTTTGTCATCTACGACTCGTCTGACCAGCTGTCTGTCGTCAAACAGGCCCTCAAGGAGCTGCACATTGACGACAGCGTCGTTCAGCCTCGCGTCGCGCTTGCGCGAATCAGTCACGCCAAGAACAAGATGGAGAGCCCGGAGGCCATGGCGGCTTCCGCCGCCGGCTGGAGCCGTCGCGACGAGCAGATCTCCAGGGTGTACACCCATTACCTGAACGCCTTGCGAGATGCGAACGCGTTCGACTTCGACGATCTGCTGCTGAGAACGGTCGACCTTTTCGAGCAGTCCCAACAGGTGCGCTCAAAGTACGCGGAACAGTTTCGCTTCGTGATGGTGGATGAATACCAGGACACGAATCGGCCGCAGTACCTGCTCATTCGCCGCCTCGCCGAGGTCCACCGGAATCTGTGCGTTGTCGGCGATCCCGACCAGTCGATCTACAAGTGGCGGGGCGCCGACCTCCGCAATATTCTCGACTTCGAACAGGATTTTGGCGACGCTCGGATCGTGAAACTCGAACGGAACTACCGATCCACACAGATCATCCTCGACGCTGCCTCTGCGGTTATCAGCCAAAACCGGAACCGCAAGGACAAGCATCTCTGGACGGACCGCAAGGGCGGCTCGCGCATCATGTATTTCCGCGGGGGCGACGATCTGGAAGAGGCGGATTTCATCACGCGAACGGCGAGAACAGGTCTTGCCGAGGACGTAGATGCGACGGTTGCGGTGCTGTACCGCACAAACGCCCAATCGCGCACGATCGAGGACGCGCTGATGCGGGAAGGCCTCAGCTACAAGATCATCGGCGGCGTGCGTTTCTACGAGCGCAGGGAGATCAAGGATGCCTTGGCCTATATGCGCCTCGTCATCAATCCGCACGACGATGTCAGCCTGCGGCGCGTGATCAATGTGCCGGCCCGCGGTATCGGAAAGGGCGTTCTGGAGAGCGTAGAGCAGTTCAAGAACGCGGCCGCCAGTTCCGACGTCCATAACGACCTTCCGCTGCTTTCGGCGGGGCTCCACCCGACGCTCGCCGCCAACTCCTTGTGGGCGCAGATCGTTCACGGCCTCGAGGAACGAGCGTTCCCGCCGCGCGCAGCCGGCTCTCTCGCCGTGTTTCGGGATCTCATCGTGAATCTGACCCACGTTGCGCGGCAGGAATCGGTGTCGATTGCCCTCGGCAAGATGCTCGACCAGAGCGGCTACCTGCAAGACCTCCGCGACGACCGAAGCGAAGACGGCGAGGCTCGGATTGAGAACCTCGCCGAACTCGTCTCGGCCGCCCGAGAGTACGAAAGCCGCGAACAGGAGCCGTCTTTGGGGGGCTTCGTCGACCGTCTCTCACTTCTGTCCGAAGTCGACGAGGAGGAAGGGACACGCGACGCCCGCATCTGGCTCATGACTCTGCACAGTGCCAAGGGTCTTGAATTCCCGACCGTCATTCTCGCCGGGCTCGAGGAGGGCCTGTTCCCCCACTCGCGCTCCAGCGACGACGAGGAAGAGCTCGAGGAAGAACGGCGGCTTTGTTACGTAGGAATGACCCGCGCGCGGCGTCATCTTGTGCTCACTGGTGCGGCGCGACGTCGGGTGTTTGGCGAGTACCAATCGAGCGAGCCTTCACGTTTCATCGACGAAATCCCAGCTGACTTGCTGGACCGACAAACGTCGCCCGCCTCGCCGTATCAGGGGAGCTTTGCGCATTACGAGTTCCGCACCAACCCGTACGGCCGCGGTCATCGCGGTGGTCGCACACGCGAGCAGGAGCCAAGGTACGCCTATGAGGACGAAGACCAGAGCGTTGGCGCGCTTCGGCCTGGCATGCGCGTGCGTCATCCGCAATTTGGTGTGGGAAGTGTGATCAGCGTCGAAGCCCTCGAAGACGACACCAAGCTGGTCGTCCGCTTCAACGCCGTCGGGCAGAAGACGCTGCGTGCCAAGTTCGCCCGCCTCGAGCCTGCCTGACACGGACTTCAACCTTGGTGACGATCCAGCGACGGGCTTCCTGGGGGCCCCCCGCGTTGCCCCGCGGCTCGCCGCGCTCGAGGGTGACGACCAGTGTCTTCTCAACGGCCTGACCGTCGGGCATCCTCACCGGCGCGGTGATCGTGACGGCCTTGCGGTGCTCATTCTCGACCGTGACAGTCGCGATCTCGAAATCGACGATGATGCCCTGCTCGAGCGGCTCGAATGTGACGGTCGCGAGGCTCTCGAGCGCCGTCTTGTCGCGCAGCCTGGCGGCGGCGAAGAACTGATCGAGAATGGAACGCTCCGGAGGGACGCTGCAGGCCGAAGCCAGGAGGGTCACGATGCCAAGCGCCACAAGTGCGAGTAGGCCCGTGTGCCGCCTACGCCTGTGGCTGGGGGACATCAGGCTTCCGGCGTTTCGGATTCCTCTTCCTTTTCGACGAGCCGTGCGATCGACACGACCTTGTCATCGCCTGCGATGTCTATGAGTGTGACGCCCTGGGTCGCCCGCCCGATGGCACGCACGTTATTTGCCTGCATTCGTACAATCATCCCTTGTTGCGTCATGAGCAGGAATTCGTCGCCCTCCTGCACGTACGCGACGCCAACGACCGGGCCATTGCGCTCGCTGGTGGCGATGTTGATGATACCCACGCCACCCCGGGATTGAACTCGGTACTCCTCAATCTCCGTCCGCTTACCGTATCCATGCTCGGTTACGGTGAGCAGCGTGCCCCCAGGCTTCACCACCTCCATGGCAACGACGTAGTCGGCGTCGCGAAGTGTGATGCCGCGCACCCCGTACGCCGTCCTTCCCATCGCGCGCACGTCGGTTTCCGCGAACCGAATGGCCATGCCGGCCCTGGTGCCAATGAAGACTTCGGCAGTGCCGTCGCTGATCTGGGCGGCGATGACCGCATCGCCCTCTTCGATCCCCATCGCAATGATGCCGCCCGCCCGGGGATTGCTGAATGCTGAAAGGGCCGTCTTCTTGACCACTCCTTTGCGTGATCCCATGACGACAAACCTGGTGTCGTCGAATTCCTTCACGGCCAGGAGTGCCGCGATTCGCTCTCCTTCGTCCATCGACACAAGGTTGGCGATCGACTTGCCCTTCCCGCCGGGACCCACGTCGGGAATCTCGTGGACCTTGAGCCAGTACGCGCGCCCTCGGTCCGAGAAAATCATGATGTAGGCGTGCGTCGAGGCGACGAACAGGTGACTCACGAAGTCCTCGTCGCGCGTGCGCATCCCGATGCGCCCTTTGCCACCTCGGCGCTGGTTGCGGTACGTCGAGATCGCAGTCCGCTTGATGTACCCGGTGTTACTGACGGTGATCGCCATGTCTTCCTCAGCGATCAGATCCTCCACGTTGATCTCGCCAGTCGCATCGATGATCTCCGTACGCCGCTCATCGCCGTACTTGTGGCGAATCTCCTTCAGCTCGTCTGCGATAATCTGCATGAGCAGCCGTTCGCTGGCGAGAATCGCCCGGAGTCGCTCGATCGTCTTCAGCAGCTCCGCCAACTCATCGAGAATCTTCTGGCGCTCCAGCCCGGTCAGGCGCTGGAGCTGCATGTCGAGAATTGCTTGTGACTGGACTTGGGACAGCCCAAACTGCGCTATGAGGCCGTCGCGCGCTTCCGGCACGGTCTTCGAACCACGGATCAGCGTGATCACCGCGTCGAGGTGATCGAGCGCAATCTTCAGCCCTTCCAGAATGTGATACCGCGCCTCGGCCTTCCGGAGTTCGAACTCCGTTCGTCGACGAACCACTTCCTGGCGGAACTCCACGAAGCTCTCGATGAGCTCGAGAAGGTTCATCACCTTCGGGCGCCCGCCGACAATGGCGAGCATGATGATCCCGAAACTGAGCTGCAATTGCGTGTGCTTGTAGAGGTTGTTGAGCACGACCTCAGGCACTTCGCCCCGTTTCAGCTCGATGACGATCCGCATCCCCTCGCGATCGGATTCGTCTCGCAGGTCAGAAATTCCTTCGATCGTCTTCTCTCGAACGAGCTCGGCAATCCGTTCGACGAGCTTCGCCTTGTTGACCTGGTACGGAATCTCCGTGACGATGATCGACTGCCGGTCGCCCTTCTTATTTGTCTCGACCGCGGACTTCGCGCGCATCAGGATGGAGCCGCGTCCCGTCGTGTGCGCCTGGACGGCACCCTGCCGGCCGACGATTTGACCGGCGGTCGGGAAGTCCGGACCAGGGATCAGACGAATGAGGCTGCGCAGCTTGTCGGCGGTACTTGGCCGCGCCGTCATATCTGAGAAGTACGTGTTCTCGATCAGCCAGAGGCAGCCGTCAATCACCTCGCGCAGATTGTGTGGCGGAACGTTGGTCGCCATCCCCACAGCGATGCCGGCCGATCCGTTGACGAGCAGGTTGGGAAACGGTGCAGGAAGCACCGTTGGTTCTTCTGTGGTCTCGTCGTAGTTCGGTACGAAATCAACCGTGTCTTTGTCGAGGTCCGCCATCATGTCGTCGGCGAGCGACTGCAGGCGCGCCTCGGTGTAACGCATGGCGGCTGGAGGATCGCCGTCGACCGAGCCGAAATTACCCTGCCCGTCGACAATCGGGTAGCGCATGTTGAAGTCTTGCGCCAGCCGCACCAGCGTGTCGTAGATCGACTGATCACCATGCGGATGGAAATTGCCCATCACTTCGCCGACGATCTTCGCGCATTTGCGGTACCCGCGCGTGGACGACAAACCCATCGCTTTCATGCCGTACAGCACACGACGATGGGCTGGCTTGAGCCCATCGCGTGCGTCGGGCAGCGCTCGTCCAATGATCACGCTCATGGCGTAATCCATGTACGAACGCTTCATTTCGTCTTCGATATTGACGGGGTGCTGGGTGGCGGCGAATTCCGTCATGCTCTACACGTCAAGGTTTTTCACGTCCAGCGCATTGTCCTCGATGAACTTCCGGCGAGGCTCAACCTGATCGCCCATGAGCGTCGTAAACATCAGGTCCGCTTCGGTGTGGTCCTCGGCGCGCACCTGCAACAGCGTGCGCACGGCCGGATCCATGGTCGTTGCCCATAGCTGGTCGGGATTCATCTCACCGAGGCCCTTGTAGCGGTTGACCGCAACGCCCTTCTTGCCCGCAGCGATGAAGAACTCGACCAATTCCTCCGATGATCGGAGGGTGACATCGGGTGGCTTTGCCGTTCTGCCGGCGGGCGCGATCTCGTCCCCGTCGTCGGGGGCTTGCCCCGCCGTTGACACAATGAGATCACCGAGGAGCTTCGGCATGTCGCGCTGATTCGCCAACAGCGTCCGGTACTCCCCGGCCGTGACAAAATCGACCCCAATCGTGTGCTGGCGCGGGTACCCACCCGTCCGATCCTCGACCTGCAGCAAATATCGGTTGTGCTCTTCATCGCGCTGCACCGTCACGGACCGCTGGGGCGAACTGAGAGAGTCCGCCAGCCCGTCCAGCTTGTGCTTGTCGGCGAAGTACTCACGATCGGCGCCCGCTGCGACGAGCGCTTCGACGATCTCGTGCGGGTGGCCGCGTCGCTCGACGACTTCGAGCAATTTCTGGTGCGTGATCAGCTTGTGAAGGAGCCTTTCGAGCTGCGCGCCAGAAATCTCGACACCGCTCGCCACAATCTTCACCGAACGGGCTTCGGTGGCGCGCTTGATGAGGAACGCGTCGAGTTCACGTTCGTCCTTGATGTACGTTTCACTCTTGCCCCGCTTGGCACGAAAAAGCGGCGGTTGGGCGATATAGACGTACCCGTTCTCGATGACCTTGGGCAGTTGGCGATAGAAAAACGTCAACAACAGGGTCCGAATGTGCGACCCGTCGACGTCCGCATCCGTCATGATGATGATGCGGTGGTACCGCAGTTTCGACAGGTCGAAGTCCTCAGCACCGATGCCGCAGCCAAGTGCCACGATCATCGTTCTGATTTCCTCGCTACTGAGCATCTTGTCAAAGCGCGCTTTTTCTACGTTGAGGATCTTTCCCTTCAGCGGCAGGATCGCCTGAAATCGCCGGTCCCGCCCTTGCTTGGCCGACCCACCCGCCGACTCACCTTCGACGATGTAGAGCTCGCTCAGGGCAGGATCTCGCTCCTGACAATCAGCGAGTTTGCCGGGTAGGGAACTCCCGTCGAGCGCGCCTTTCCTCCGGACGAGGTCGCGAGCCTTCCGGGCGGCCTCCCTGGCGCGCGCCGCTTCGATCACCTTCCCGACAATCCGCTTCGCAATCGCCGGATTTTCTTCGAGAAGGGCACTCAGTTTGTCATTGACGATGGCCTCGACGATGCCCTTTACCTCGGTGTTGCCGAGCTTCGTCTTGGTCTGCCCCTCAAACTGCGGGTGGGGAATTTTGACACTGATAACCGCCGTCAATCCCTCGCGAATGTCTTCGCCCGTGATGCTCTCTTTCAGATCTTTCGAGAGACTGTTCTTCGCAGCGTACGAGTTGATCGTGCGCGTCATCGCTGAACGAAAACCCGAGAGGTGAGTGCCGCCTTCGTGCGTGTTGATATTGTTCGCGAAGGTATAAATCATCTCGGCATAGCCGTCATTCCACTGCAGCGCGATCTCCGCATCGATGCCGTCCTTGTCGCCACGCATGTAGATCGGCTTCTCGTTGACGGCGACTTTGTTCTTGTTCAGGTGCGTGACGAACGAAGCGATGCCACCTTCGTAATGGAATTTGTGGCTCTTGCCGTCTCGTTCATCGTCGAGCGTGATGACGATGCCGCCGTTCAAGAAACGCGAGTTCGCGAAGGCGCTGCGCGAGCGTGTCGAAACTGAGGACCGTTGTTTCAAAAATATCCGGGTCTGGTTTGAATGTGACTTTCGTCCCACGCCTCTTGGTGGTGCCGGTGACTTCGAGTTCTCCGATTGGCGTTCCGCGCTCATACGACTGCTGGTAAGCGTGACCGTTGCGCCAGATTTCGAGGTCCAGCGTTTCCGACAGCGCGTTCACCACGGAAACACCCACTCCGTGCAAGCCCCCGGAGACTTTGTAGCTCTCGTTGTCGAACTTGCCGCCGGCGTGCAGGACCGTCAGAACGACTTCTGCGGCCGATTTCCCGCTCGCGTGGCGGTCGACGGGAATACCTCGACCGTTGTCGATGACGGTGACGGACCCATCGATGTGTATGGTGACGTTGACCTGATCGCAAAAGCCCGCGAGCGCTTCATCGATCGAATTATCGACAACCTCATAGACCAGGTGATGCAGACCGGACGGACCAGTCGACCCGATGTACATCGCGGGCCGTTTGCGGACTGCTTCAAGACCCTCTAGAACCTTGATCTTGTCGGCAGAGTACTCGGCGACGTCCTCGGCCGTGCCATGGCCGTTATTGGTGCCGACGGGTTCGGTCACCTCCGCTCTGTGGGCTCGGGTAGTGTCATTGGCTTCGTCGTGGTCGCTCTGGTTCACGTTTCCCTGTTCTCGCAATCTTGGTCAACCCCTCAACTCATCGTCACATCGAAGGGTTCATACGCGCATCGGCATGATGACATACGTATATTCGTAGCCCTCGGCTCCGACCGGCATCATGACGGCCTGGCTCACTTCGTCTTTCAACTCGAGCGCAACCGTATCAGTGGTCACGGCAGAGAGAAAGTCGAGGACATATTGGGCATTGAAGCAGATCTGCATGGCCTGCCCTGAATAGTCTACAGGGAGGGTCTCTTTCGCTTCGCCAAGTTCTGGGCTACTCGAACTCACATCGACTCTGCCTTTGTCAATTTGAAACTTGACCGCACGAGACCGTTCGCTCGATAGAAGCGCAACACGCTTGACGGCATTCGTGAGGCGGTCCCGCTCGAACTCGATGTGTTTGTCGTTCCCCTTGGGGATGACCCTCTCATAAGCCGGAAACTGCCCGTCGATCATCCGAGAGATCAACGTTCGGCCGCCGACATCGAAGAATAGATGATTCTCACCATGCTCAAACGTGATGTCGCCGTCGCTCTCCGCCAGCAATCTCGTCAGCTCTCCAAGCGTCTTCTTTGGCAATATTGGCTTGCGTTCCTCACCGTTCTTTCCTTTCCCGTCACGCTTGGCGGTCACGAGTGCCAGACGGTGCCCATCCGTCGCAACGAGGGTCATGGCGTCAGAGCGAAGTACGAACAGCGCACCGTTGAGAAAATAGCGCGTGTCTTCACCCGTAATGGCAAATTGCGTCTTGGCCACCATTTCCTTCAGCGCTGCGCGCGGCAATGTGGTGACTGCCTTGCCGGCCGCTTCCGGCAAGGTTGGAAAATCCTCTCGGGGAAGTGTTGGCATCCGAGATTCGAACCGGTCAGCCGCGATCTTCACGCCGTTCTTCTCCTCCGAAACTCGAATGTCGGTTTCAGGGAGTGACCTCACAATCTCATAGAGTTTCTTGGCCGGTACAGTGAGTGATCCGGGCTTGCTGACAGACGCTTCGCATTTGCTCCGGAGCGCAACCTCGAGATCCGTGGCGAGAAAGTGAAGTTCGTTGTCCTTAGCCTCGATCAGCACGTTGGCCAAGATGGGAATAGTGTTCTTTCGCTCGACGATTCCTTGAAAAAGCTGCAGTTCCCGCACAAGGTCGTTCTTGCGGACGACAAATTCCATAGATGTGCTGACCTCTAAAACAGCGGGATCTTGAGCCGAAATCCCCTAAGAATAAGGAGAGTTTGAGACAACAAAAGTATATAGGATTAGAGGGTCTGTTGAAAAGGGAAACAAACCCGTTAATTCTTATTTTTGAGTGATTTAGGGTGTGTAAAAAACATGAACGAAAACCCGCGCTTTCGTATGGATTGAGGAGGGGGAAACACCTGCACAGTTTTTCCGCAAGGGAGGATCAGTTCACCTGTGGAAAAGGAGAGACTGTCAGCGGAATCCTTCGAGAAAATGGCCTATCTGAGTGTTGAAATCCGCGTCCTTTTTTCGCAGGTCCTCAACTTTGCGTATTGAGTGAATGACCGTCGAGTGATGCTTGCCTCCAAAGCTACGGCCAATCTCCGGCAGAGAAGCGTGTGTGAGCGACTTGCAGAGGTACATCGCGATCTGGCGAGGCATGGCGATGGATTTGGAGTTGTTGCGCGACTTCAGTTCAGCCATCTTCAGGTTGTAGTAGTCGGCCACGAACTTCTGAATGACCTCGATAGTGATCGCCTTTTCCTCATGGTCAAGGATGTTTCGAAGCACTTCTTGAGCGAGAGGGAGCGAGATTTCCTGTCCTGTGAGGGACGCATACGCAATCAACCGGATGAGCGAGCCCTCGAGCTCCCGGATATTCGATTTGATTCGCCCGGCGATGTAGATGGCTACATCGTCAGGCAACGGTACCGTTTCGGCATCCGCTTTCTTCTTGAGAATAGCGATTCGCGTCTCGAGATCGGGCGATTGAATATCTGCGATCAATCCCCACTCGAATCGCGATCGAAGCCGTTCCTCGAGCTGTGGAATCTCATGCGGGGGGCAGTCGCTGCTGATGACGATCTGCTTCTGCGAGTCGTACAAGGCATTGAACGTGTGGAAGAACTCTGTCTGTGTTCCTTCTTTTCCCGCGATGAATTGGACATCATCGACAAGGAGCACATCGACGGTGCGATATCGTTCGCGGAAATCAATGATGCGGTCGTAGCGAACGGCGTTGATCATTTCGTTCATGAACCGTTCGGCTGAAATGTAGGTCAACTTCGAATTGAGGTCGTGCCGAAGGACGTACTGACCAACTGCGTGCATGAGATGCGTCTTTCCGAGCCCCACGCCGCCGTAAATAAAAAGAGGGTTATATGATCGCGAGGGAGCTTCTGCAACAGCCCGGCACGCTGCGTGGGCGAATTGATTCGAAGACCCGACGATAAAGCTATCGAACGTGTACCGCGGATTGAGACCCGCAGCACCAGGTGTGCCCGCGGCAACGCTTGGCGGTGTCACCTCGAGGACGACGGCCTCCTCGGGACTGAGCGGAATCCCGATGTCAAGTGGGACTTCAGCGACGAAATCAACCTCGAGATCGCCTCGCTTGAGCTCGTCGAGCGCCTCGCCAATGACGCCAGAGTAATGCTTGGTCAGCCAGTCCTTGAACAGCGGGTTAGGCACGCGAACGGTGACCGCCGCAGCGTTTTCATTGAGAAAACTGGTAGGCTTGAACCAGGTGTAGAAACTATGGCGGTTCACCTTGGTCTCCACCTTGGCGAGAATCTGATCCCAGAGGTTCATTTCATTCAGAAATTCAGCACTTGGACGGGTTTCACCCTGCCCAAAACGCAAATTTTCGAGTTTTCAGACCAGCAAGCCCATCGGGATGCTCACATCTTTCGGTGCTCCTGACTTTTCGCCCCTCCAATAACCGCGGAAATTCTAGCCGGAAGCCGTGGAAAGCCACAGATCTGCTGGAATTTCCACAGTTTTTTCCACAGGTGTGGAAAACTTTGGGAAGAGACCAAACATACATACGAATTGCTGGACTACTTTGGGAGTTCGAGGGGCTTGCCGCTCCGAAATTCGAGGACGCCGACTGTAACACAAACGGACCGGCATTGACACATTTGGAAAGCGTTCGTTACGATTGAGGGTTCGTTTCTTCCGAAGGGATCTCATGAAGGGTAAGCGCACATTTCAACCGAATCGCCGCCGCCGCAGCAAGGCTCATGGGTTTCTCGTGAGGATGAGCACGAAGAACGGCCGACTCGTGCTAAAGCGGCGCCGGGCGAAGGGTCGCAAACGCCTGACCGTCAGCAGCGAGTAGGGTGTAGCCTCAGCGCTTGAGCTTCGAAGCTGAGGCTGAGGGGTTAAGAGTCGCCAGCCTCCAACGCAGCCGAATGGGTTTGAAGACGGAAGAACGCATTCGCCGCCGCGTCGAGTTCCAGCAGGTGTATGAGCACGGCAGTCGGGTTCATAGCCGCTACAGCACACTCTTCACCCGGCCCAACTCGCTAGTGGTCGGCCGGTTGGGTATCGCGGCTACGCGGAAGCTAGGCGGGGCGGTTGAGAGAAATAGGGCCAAGCGACTCATTCGAGAGATCTTTCGTCGAAACAAGATAGCGCCTGGATTCGATGTGGTTGTCGTCCCCAAGCGCGAACTGCTCAACGCCAGTCTGAAGAGCCTTGAAGAGGACTACCGACACAATCTTTCGAGAAGTCTGCGCCAGAGCGGCCAACTCGGGTAAGGCGATCGGTTGCGTTCTCATCCGCACATACAAAGTCCTTCTTTCACCGTATTTCACCGGCTCCTGCCGTTTTCTTCCCTCGTGCGCGGACTATGCAGACGAGGCGATCGCCCGCCATGGACTGGTGTACGGCAGCTGGCTGACGGCTCGGCGCCTTGTCCGCTGCCATCCGCTCTGTGCCGGTGGTCACGACCCGGTGCCGCCTCCGGTTGCGGCTGACACCGCAACAGAAACCACATAATGGAACGCCGCGTCCTGGTTTCAATCTTCCTCAGCTTCCTGGTGATCTATGTCTGGCAGGCCATCTTTTTCAAGCCGGTCAAGAAGCCAGCGACCTCGACGTTAACAGGGACGACGACAGGAGCGACAGCCGGATCGGCGGTCCTTCCTCCGACTGGAACATCGTCTCCGTCTCCCTCCCCGGAACCGCGGCCAGAGCCATCACCGCCGACGCCGAAGGCCGTCGTTGGCGAGTCGAGTGAGCGCAACATCCGGGTTGAAACGGAGGACGTCATTGCGGTGTTCACGAACCGCGGCGCCCGCCTCAAGAGCTGGCGCCTGAAGAGCTACTTCGATGCTCGCCACGAGCCGCTCGAACTCGTCGCACAAAGCCTTCAGGCCGGACAGCCGCTTCCCTTTTCGCTGCGTGTGTCAGACGCAAGCATCACGACCACGCTTGAACAGTGCGCTGTACACCGTGAGTGGCGAACCTTCGTCTGGCGCCGCGGTGCAAAGGGCGAGTACGCAGCTGCGGTTCGAGTATCAGGACTCCTCGGGCGTTCGCGCGGTCAAGGAGTTTCACCTCGAGCCATCTTCGTTTGCCCTCACGTTCCGGGCGAACGTGAAAGTCGGCGATACGCCAGTCACACCAACGATTCAGTGGGGACCGGCGCTCGGAGATACCGAGGAGGTGTCTCGGTTCGCTGTGCCCCCAAGAGGATTGCTGTCGTCGCAAGGCCGCGAGCAGCGTCTGCCAGACGCAAGCATCGTGAAGCAACCGGTCTATCAGGGCGAGTTCAAGTTTGCTGGTGTTGAGGACCACTACTTCCTGACGACGGCGGTCGACGTGGGATCGGTGAAGGTGACCTTCGAGCCCGTGACCAGTTCCACGCCTGAAGGTTCAACAGGGACACCGCACACACTGATGGCGTATTCCTTCGAACCCGTGCAAGCCGATCAGCATATAAAGTTCTACGTTGGGCCAAAGGACTTCGATCAGCTCGCGAAAGTCGATCGGGATCTCGTGCGTGCCATCGACTTCGGCATGTTCACGGTCATCGTGGTGCCGTTGCTGCGGTCGCTCAAATGGATTAACGGGTACATTGGCAACTATGGATTCTCCATCCTTGCCTTGACCGCGATCATCAATCTGATCATCCTGCCGCTCAGGCACAAGAGCGTCGTATCCATGCGCAAGATGCAGGAGATTCAACCAGAGGCGAAGGCCATCCAGGATCGGTACGCCAAGCTGAAGTCGACCGACCCGGCTAAGCAGAAGATGAATCAGGAGCTTATGGCGCTCTATAAGGAGCGGGGCGTGAACCCGGCCAGTGGATGCGTGCCGATGCTGCTGCCATTTCCGATCCTGATCGCATTCTACAGTTTGCTGAGCACGGCGATTGAGCTGCGGGGCGCGCCGTTCGTGTTCTGGATTCATGACTTGTCGCTGCCCGACCCGTACTACGTCACCCCGATTCTCATGGGTGCTTCGCAACTGTGGCAGCAGTGGATTGCGCCGGCCGCCGGTGTCGATCCGATTCAGCGCCGGATGATGATGATCATGCCGGTGGTGTTCACATTCCTTTTCATCGGCTATCCGTCCGGCGTGGCACTTTATTGGCTCGCGTCAAACCTCTGGGGCATCGGCCAGCAGTACGGAACAAACTACATGATCGGGCCGCCCACTATCCGGCACGTTCGACCGGCCGCCGAACGGCAGCTGAAGCGCGTCGGCGCGGGGAAGACGAACGCGGCCGCGCGGGAGCACTGAACATGTCAGACGCCACCGAGCCTATCGTCGACTTCCTGAGCCGGTTTGTTGCGGCGATGGGCATTGAAACTCCTATCGATGTCGAAGTGACCGCGGACGGTCCGCGCATCAACCTTTCCGGCGAACAGGCCGAGATTCTCGTGCGACACCGCGGTGAGCCGCTCAAGGCGCTGCAGCATGTGGTGGATATGGCGTACGGCCGTGATCTCGAAGACGGGCGCCGCGTGTTCGTGGACGCGCTGGCGTACCGAAAGGGCAAGGACGTCGAACTGCGGCAGATGGCGAAGTTTCTGGCCGAGAAAGTCAAACAGACCGGCCAGGATCAACAGCTCGGTCCACTGAATCCCTATGAACGGCGCCTCGTTCACCTCGCGGTTGCTGAAGTCCCCGGCGTGACGACCGAAAGCATCGGCGATGCGTTCTCCAAGATCGTCCACCTCTCGCTGCGTAGGTAATCGCGACCGCCCGCCGCGGATGGCGGACACATGGCGGGGTCAAGGCTGCTGAGCTGGGCTGCGCTGTGAGCCGAAGCTGCCGACAGTGAAAGCTGAGAGCTGCAGTGTTCTCAACCACAGATACCATCGTGGCCATTGCGACGCCGCCGGGCCGCGGCGGAATCGGAGTCGTGCGGCTGAGCGGCTCTGAAGCGCTCGCCATTGCAGGGCAGCTCATCGCACACGGTCGGGCCCTGGAACCCCGTCGCGCCACATTTGCGACGATTCGATTCGGAAACAAAGGTGAGACTGGCGCGGATCACGCCGTCGTCACGTATTTTCCTGCCCCTGGTTCATATACCTGCGAGGACGTGGTCGAAATCAGCGCTCACGGGAGTCCAGTTGTCCTGCGCAGCATCGTCGAGGCTGCGATTGGTGGAGGCGCCCGGCTTGCGGAGCCCGGTGAGTTCACGCTTCGCGCTTATCTGAACGGGCGCCTCGATCTCATGCAAGCGGAGGCCGTGGCCGATCTGATCGAGGCGGTGACGCCGCTACAAGCTCGCGCAGCATTCGACCAGCTTCACGGTACGCTCACGCGTGCGATCGCGGCAATTGACGCTGCGCTGTTTGATCTCATCGCGCGCCTGGAGGCCTCAGTAGATTTTCCAGAGGAAGGGTATCACTTCGCAGACCCGCACGTGCTCTCCGAGGGGCTCAATGTGATGATTGAGCGGACGACCGCACTTCTCGCGGAAGGGCGACGAGGGCGCCTCGTTCGTGAAGGACTGCAGATCGCGATCGTCGGACCTCCAAACGTCGGCAAATCGAGCTTGTTCAACGCGCTGGCAGGGGCGTCGCGCGCCATTGTGACGGACATGCCGGGCACCACGAGGGACCTGGTCACGGAGACGGTGGACATCGGGGGACTGCGGGTAACGCTGATCGATACGGCGGGGTTGCGGCAGGCAAGCGACATCGCCGAATCCGAGGGAGTCGAGAGAGCTCGCCACGCAGCAGAAGTTTCCGATTTGACGCTTGTTGTCTTCGACAGGTCTGCGCCCCTTGGTGAGAGCGCTCAGGCTATTCTCGAGCACGCAACGGGACGCAGAATGGTAGTGGCGAACAAGTCGGATCTTCCCGAGGCGTGGTTCATGCCGGACGCCGTTGAAATATCGGCAACGACGGGGACTGGACTGGAGAGGCTGAGGCAACGAATCGTTGAACAGCTCGAAGTCGATTTGGTTCTTGGTGAGCGTCCTGAAATTACCAACGTTCGACACATCGCCCTTGTCGAACGGGCGCATGCGGCACTTGTTCGAGCGAAAACTGCCCTTGGGGATGGACGAGCCCTGCCGGAGGAATTCGTACTGGCGGATCTCCAGGACGCTCGAGCAGCATTCGAGGAAGTGACAGGGCGCCGAACGCCGGAAGATGTACTCGAGCACATTTTTGCACGCTTCTGTATTGGGAAGTAGTTGCAGCCCCGTTGAAGCCTTCAGTAAGTCACGTATTTGCAATAACTTACTCGGGCCTGGACAGTTTACAAGGAAAAGATAAATGAAGGACCGCTTTGACGTGATTGTTATCGGAGCCGGTCATGCGGGATGCGAGGCTGCTCACGCGGCGGCTCGACTTGGAGCCCATGTAGGACTGTGTACGCTCTCCCCGGAAACAGTCGCGCACATGCCGTGTAATCCAGCTATTGGGGGAACAGCCAAGGGACATCTCGTGCGCGAAATCGACGCGCTGGGTGGCCTTATGGGCCGTGCGATCGATGCAACGGGCATTCAGTTCAAGCTACTGAACCGCAGTCGAGGTCCTGCCGTTTGGTCTCCTCGGGCGCAGGCCGACAAGCAAACCTACAGCGCGTGGATTCGCGAGACGTTGGAGGCTGAGGCGAATATTGAGTGGCTGTTCGGAAAGGCTGGACGACTCCTCATCGAAGGAGGTCGGATCGTTGGCCTTGCAATGGAAGGCGGCGACGCGCATCGATGCAGAGCACTGATTGTCACCACTGGAACATTCCTCAACGGTCTCGTCCACATTGGAGAGGAGCAACACCAGGCAGGCCGGGCTGATGAACCACCTTCGAAGCAGCTTGCCGAATCACTGAAGGCACATGGTTTCGAGTACGGACGGCTCAAAACGGGAACACCGCCACGTCTCGATCGCGAAAGCATCGACTTCGATCGGCAGGTTTCTCGCGGCCTCTTTTCAGTGGAGCGAGGGGACGACCCCCCTGTCCCGTTCTCGTTTCAGACATCGGGCATCGAGCGGCCCCAGATTGAGTGTTACTTGCTTCACACCAACGATCGCGTTCGCGATCTCGTGCGCGAGAACATCGATCGCTCTCCCTTGTTCAACGGTCAGATTCGCGGCATCGGACCGAGGTACTGTCCCTCGCTCGAAGACAAGATCGTGCGATTTCCCGACAAGGAAAGGCATCAGATCTTTCTCGAACCTGAAGGGCTGAGTTCGAAGGCGATCTACGTCAACGGTTTCTCGATGAGTCTTCCTCGCGAGATTCAGGTGGAGCTGATTCACGCTCTGCCCGGTCTGGAAGACGCCGTGATGCTTCGTCCTGCTTATGCTGTGGAATACGATTTCATTCAGCCTACGGAGTTGACGCGCACGCTCGAGAGCAAGCGCGTTGCGGGGTTGTTTCTTGCGGGCCAGATCAACGGCACGTCCGGCTACGAGGAAGCGGCGGCGCAAGGTCTCGTTGCAGGGATCAATGCTGCGGGCCGCGTCCGCGGAACTCCGGCATTCGTGCTCGGCCGAGACGAGGCGTACATCGGGATACTCGTCGATGATCTGATTACCAAGGGGTGCCTGGAGCCATACCGCATGTTTACGTCCCGAGCTGAGCATCGGCTGCTATTGCGGATCGACAACGCGGATCTCCGACTCACGCCGCGAGGACGCGATGCGGGTTTGATAGATGACGAGCGCTGGGCAGGTTTCTGCGCCCGCAAGGGTCGCTTCGTGCGCAACCTGGGCGCACTGGATCGGTTTCTAGTCCGCGCTCCATCTGGCGATCGCATGAAGGCGAGCCAGCTCCTTCGTCAGCCCGATGTGCGGCTCGAACCGGCTGGTTGCGGAGGGTTTGCCGTTCGAGACCGATTCGGGCACAGTGGCCGTCGACATCGCCAGTGTGGAAACGACCGTGAAGTACGCCGGGTATCTGCGCCGGCAGGAGAGCGAAATCGAGCGGTCCCGTCGCGACGAGCGGCGACAGATCCCTGGAAACTTCCCGTTCGAAGCGGTTCCAGGGCTGTCCCGGGAGGTCGTGCAGCGATTGTCGCAAGTGCGCCCCGACACGATGGGTCATGCCCTTCGAATTCCTGGAGTAACACCAGCGGCAGTGGCTGTGCTTTCTGCGTATGTCGGGCGAATGCGACAGCCGGTAGTGTGACGACTTCTCTACTCTGCGGACGAATTGCAGCTCGAGCGCGCAGGATCGGTATCGAACTGGCTCCGGATGAGATAAGGTTGCTCGGGCGATACTACGGTCTCCTCGAACGCTGGAACTCGAAGATCAATCTCACCTCGCTTCAGTTGGCGGATTTCCCCGACCAGACACTCGACAAGCTCATCATTGAGCCGATTGCAGCAACTGGAATCATCGACGACACCGTACGAACGTGGTTCGATTTCGGTTCCGGAGGTGGATCCCCGGCAATTCCTTTGAAGATCATGCACCCGGTACCTGGCTTGACGATGGTCGAGTCGAGATCAAGAAGGAGTGCGTTTCTTCGGGAAGTCGCGCGAGATCTCAGTCTGTCGAACGCATCAGTCAGGACCAGCCGAATTGAAGAGCTAGTCACGACCGGTCCGTGGCAGATTGCAGAGCTCGTTACAGTCAGAGCAGTGAAAATCGATCAAATCATCGTCGGCTCGAGCACTTCATTGCTGGTCCCTGGCGGCCGCTTGATAGTCTTCGGAGGAACCTCTCCTCCGGATATCGGGAGTTCCTCGCTTTCTTACCAAGGTTCAACGCCGCTTATCACTGGAAAGAGCATCGATTCACCGATTTGTGAGGCGTTAGATCTGGTCGGTCTGGCGATATGCGCTCTTTGTTCCACGTGGAACACGAATTGAAACTTCAAGTCTTGAAAACTATTTGACCCCGAGCTGATTGGGAGCATATTCTTGTCCGGTCCAGCAGAGACCCCAGCCGCGCCAGAAATAGGTCATTTACCACAAGTGGCTCGTATCATTGCAGTTGCCAATCAAAAGGGCGGGGTCGGTAAGACAACCACGACCATCAACCTTGCGGCGTCGTTGGCACTCGCCGATCAGCGCGTGCTGCTCGTTGACATCGATCCGCAGGGGAATCTCACCAGCGGGGTTGGTCAAAAAGGAAAAGCTGGGCCCGGCGGCACCATGTACGAGGCCCTCGCCAGCCCTGAGCCTGCGATGGATGCGCGACCGTTTACGGCCCCAACGGGCATCGATCATCTCGATATCATTCCAGCCGATCGGAATCTCACCGGTGCGGAGATTGAGATGGTGTCACTTCCGCGTCGTGAAGAGCGGCTGCGTGAACTGCTGGCGCGAAGTCGCGACCAGTACGACTACATCTACATCGATTGTCCTCCATCGCTCGGACTGCTCACGCTCAACGCACTTGTTGCCGCAGACGCAGTGCTCATCCCTCTTCACTGCGAGTACTTTGCGCTGGAGGGTCTCGCTGATCTCGTCGGCACGATGCGGCGCGTGCGCGGTCGGTTCAACCCGTCACTCGACGTGGAAGGCGTGTTGCTGACGATGTACGACGACCGCACGAATCTCGGACAGCAGGTGGCGAGCGATGTTCGCGACTTTTTCAAAGAGAAGATGTTTCGAACGGTTATTCCGCGCAACGTGCGGCTCGGCGAGGCACCGAGCCATGGCATGCCGGCAATTCTGTACGATGTGAAGTCGCGGGGCGCGGCGGCATACCTCGCGCTGGCGCGCGAAGTGCTCGAACGCCACGCCGCCACGGCCGCATGAGGGTCCACCGACCGCGGAACCCGCTGGGATCGCAGATCCCAGTCCGATGTTGCTCTGCGCGCTCTGCGCATGCTACGGCGATTGTGAGAGGGTTATGGAAAAACGCCCCGCTCTTGGCAGAGGCCTCAGTGCGCTCCTTCCGGAAGCGCTCGAACCACAGACCACACCCACCGATGTTGAGATCGACCGCCTGTCACCCAATACCCTCCAGCCACGCGGAGACATGGACGACGCCCGATTGGAGGATCTCGCGCGGTCCATCAAAGCGAACGGTGTCATTCAACCAATTGTCGTCCGGAGATCCGGTACGCGCTTTCAGATCATCGCCGGCGAACGACGCTGGCGTGCGGCGCAGAAGGCTGGTCTGCTTCGCGTCCCGATCGTCGTCAAAGACGTAGCCCCCGGGCAGGAGCAGTCGCTGCTGGAAATAGCCCTGGTTGAGAATATCCAGCGGGAAAATCTGAATCCGATCGATGAAGCCCTCGCGTACCGGCGGCTGTCGAACGAGTTTCATCTCACTCAGGAACACATTGCGGCGGCCGTGGGAAAGGATCGCGCCACGGTCGCCAACGTCATGCGCCTGCTGAAGCTGCCCGAGGAGATCCGGTCGGAAGTCGCTGCCGGGACCCTCTCCATGGGCCACGCGAGGGCACTTCTCGGCCTTTCCGATGAGGGCGACCAGCGCCGAATCGCCCGGGACATTCTCGCGCGCAATCTGTCTGTCCGCGAAACCGAAGTGCTCGTCAAGGGTGCCATCGAGCGCATCCGACCGCCCAGCTGAGGCGGCCCCGGCCAAGCCGGTTGACGTCCACACGCGGGCTGCGGAAGAGCGGCTGAGGCTCGCGCTGGGAACGCGGGTGCGGATTCTCCGAAAGGGGATCGGAGGCCGGATCGAAATCGATTTCGTTTCGGAGGATGAGCTCATCCGGATCTACGAGCAGCTCACCGAGAGAAGCGGGGGGTCAGCCAATCCCTGAGTCCTGGCTTCAACCGCCTGATTTGTGGTATAAATTCCCGCTTGTGAAAGTCGGGAACAAGCTATTCCTGTGACCACCCGCACCGCTGCCCGCCGCTATGCCCGCGCGCTTTTTGACGTGGCCCTGAAAGAACAGGCCGACGTGGCGAAGCTCGAGGAGCAGCTTGCCGATTTTGCTGATCTTTTCACAGAGCATCCGACCCTCGCAAAAGTGCTGCTGAATCCGGCGGTGCCTGCGCCGCGCAAACGCTCCGCCGTCGTCGAGTTGACCGAGCGCGCACGTCTCTCTCCGGTTCTCGGGAAGCTGCTCATTCTGCTTGCCGAGCGCGATCGCCTGATGCTCCTGCCGGATCTCGTGGCGGCGTACCGCGAACGGCTGGCCGATCACCAGAACGTCGTCCGGGCCAATGTCACGACGGCCACGCCTCTGGCGCCTGAGCGCGTCGAGCAGATTCGACGCAGCTTATCGCGGGTGACCGGCCGCGCGGTGACTCTCGGGACCGACGTGAACCCTGCCCTCATCGGGGGACTCGTGGCACGCGTCGGTGGCACGGTGTACGACGCCAGCGTCGTGACGCAATTGGAGAGAATGCGGCAACGGCTGGCCGACAGAGGATAGGAAGAGTCGCGGACCGGGGCTCGGAACGAGGCGTCAGGGATCACACACCGATGGACATCAAAGCTGAAGAAATTTCCAAGATCATTCGCGAACAGATCGGTAGCTATGCCGTTGACGTCGACGTGGCGGAAGTCGGCAGCATCGTATCCATCGGCGACGGTATTGCGCGTGTGCACGGCATCGAAAACGCCATGTCGGGCGAGATGCTCGAGTTCCCGCATGGCGTGTTCGGTATCGCGCTGAATCTTGAAGAGGAAAGCGTCGGGGCGGTGTTGCTCGGCGAGTTCAAGGAGATCAAGGAAGGGGACATCGTCAAGCGAACCGGCCGCATCATCTCCGTGCCGGTGGGTGATGAGATGCTGGGCCGCGTCGTAAACGGTCTCGGCCAGCCGATCGACGGCAAAGGGCCGATCGCGACGAAACAGTTTTCGCCGATCGAGCGTATTGCCCCCGGCGTTGTCGACCGGCAGCCGGTGAAAGAGCCCATGCAGACCGGCCTCAAGGCCATCGACGCCATGGTGCCCATCGGGCGCGGGCAGCGCGAGCTGATCATCGGCGATCGCCAGACCGGCAAGACGGCCGTGGCGATAGACGCGATTATCAATCAGAAAGACACGGGCGTGATCTGCATCTACAACGCTATTGGTCAGAAGCAGTCGACCGTGGCGCAAGTGGTCCGCACGCTCGAGGAAGCCGACGCCATGCGCTATACGGTGGTTGTCGCGGCGACCGCCTCGGATCCTGCGCCGCTCCTCTACGTCAGTCCGTATTCGGCGTGTACGATCGGTGAGTTCTTCCGCGACAGTGGTCGGCATGCGCTCGTGGTGTACGACGATCTCTCCAAACACGCGCAGGCCTATCGTGAAATCTCCCTGCTCCTGCGCCGCCCGCCTGGCCGCGAGGCGTATCCGGGCGACGTCTTCTATTTGCATTCGCGTCTGCTGGAGCGCGCGGCGAAGTTGAGAACGGAGCTCGGCGGCGGGTCCCTTACCGCGCTGCCGATCATTGAAACGCAGGCGGGCGACTTGTCCGCATACATTCCGACGAACGTCATCTCGATCACCGACGGACAGATCTTCCTCGAGTCCGATCTCTTCCATCAAGGCGTGCGTCCGGCCATCAACGTCGGCAATTCGGTATCGCGCGTCGGTGGCTCGGCGCAGGTCAAGGGGATGCGGCAGGTGGCAGGGACGCTGCGGCTCGACCTCGCACAGTATCGTGAACTGGCGGCGTTCGCCCAGTTCGGCAGCGATCTCGACAAGTCCACGCAGGCCCAGCTCACGCGCGGCGCGCGGCTCGTCGAGATTCTGAAGCAGCCGCAGTACGAACCGCTGGCCGTCGAACGGCAGATCGCGATCATCTTCGCGGGGACCAACGGATTCCTGGACGCCATTCCGCTGACGGAGATCCGCGCGTTCGAGACCGACCTCTATCGGCATATCGAATCGCGCTACCCGCAACTATTCCGGGCAATTGCCGACAAGAAGCAGCTGGACGACGAACTGAAAGCAGCGCTGAATGGCGCCGTGAAGGAGTTCACCACCGACTTCGCTGCGCGAAAGGCGAGCGCGGCATAGGAACATGCCCTCCCTGATTGATCTCCGGCGCCGCGTGCGCGCGGTCAAGAATACGCAGCAGATCACGAAAGCGATGAAGATGGTCGCCGCGTCGAAGCTGCGCCGCGCGCAAGAGCGGGTCATCAATGCGCGGCCGTACGCGGTGCAGATGCAGCGCGTACTGCAAAGCGTTGCCTCGCGCGTTGATCCGTCCATCCATCCGCTTCTCGCAGGGCGTGAGCACGGTTCCGGCAGCCGAACGCTGGTCATCATCGTGACCGGTGACAAGGGACTCTGCGGCAGCTTCAACACCAACGTCATCAAGGGGGCCGGCGCTTACATCGCTGGAAGCGCGCAACCGTGCGAGCTGGGTCTGGTTGGACGGAAGGGACGTGATTTCTTCGGCCGCCGCGGCTTTCAAGTGGCTTTCGAGGAGGTTGGGCTCTTCCAGAAGCTGCGGTACGAGGACGCCCGGCGCATTGCGCAGACCGCGGTTGAGGCGTATACGTCGGGTGCGGTCGATCGAGTGGTCCTTGCGTACAACGAATTCAGGTCGGTCATGACGCAGCGGTTCGTCGTGGATCAGCTCCTGCCGATCCCACGCGCGGAGATCGAAAGCACCTCGGCCAGGACCGGCGGCTCACCAGGCGAGGGATACGGGCAGGTCGACTATCTCTACGGGTCCGCACCTCAGGAGATTTTCGACCAGCTCCTGCCACGGTACGTCGAAGTCCAGGTATACCGCGCGCTCCTCGAGTCGAACGCCGCGTTTTTTGCGGCACAGATGACGGCGATGGACACCGCGACCAAGAATTCCGCGGACATGATCGCGAGCCTGACGCTCTACATGAACAAAGTGCGCCAGGCAGCGATTACGAGAGAAATTATCGAAGTGGTATCGGGCGCGCAGGCGCTCTAGTGGAGACGCCCGACCTAAAGGTCGGGCCTACGAGGCCGGGCCTCGAGGATGAAACTCGACCTAAGGTCGGGCCGAGCTCAGCCGGGCGTGGCGAGTCAGTAGTCCATCGTAGGCCCGACCTTCAGGTCGGGCGTGGAAGTGGAAGTCCTGATACGTAGGCCCGACCTTCAGGTCGGGCGTGGACCTGGTCGGGCGTAGGAAAGCACATGGCTGAAAAACGTGTCGGAAAGATCGTTCAGGTGATCGGGCCGGTCGTCGACGTCGAGTTCGAAGCCGGACACCTGCCGGAAATCTACAACGCGCTGCGTATTCAGTCCGAGGGTACCACGGCCGGCGTCATCGACGTCATCGCCGAGGTCGAGCAGCACCTTGGCGAGAATCGTGTGCGCGCGGTCGCGATGAAGCCGACCGACGGCATGCAGCGCGGTATGAAGGCCCTGGATCTTGGCGAGCCGATCACCGTCCCTGTCGGCCCCGAAACCCTGGGACGCGTGCTGAACGTGCTCGGAGAGCCGGTGGATTTCCCCGACAGACCGGTGGTGACGAAAGAGCGCTGGCCGATTCACCGTCCCCCACCGACCCTGGAGCAACAGTCCACTGAACTCAAGATGTTCGAGACGGGCATCAAGGTCATCGATCTCCTCGAGCCGTACCTGCAGGGCGGCAAGATCGGGCTCTTCGGCGGCGCCGGCGTCGGCAAAACCGTCGTCATCATGGAACTGATTCACAACATCGCGCTGAAGCACGGCGGCGTGTCGGTGTTCGGCGGTGTGGGCGAGCGCACGCGCGAGGGCAACGACCTCTGGCTCGAGTTTCAGGAGAGCGGCGTCATCGACGTCAACGACTCGAGCAAGTCGCGTGCGGCGCTGGTCTATGGACAGATGACGGAGCCGCCAGGCGCGCGCCTGCGCGTGGCGTTGTCCGCCTTGACCGTGGCCGAGTATTTCCGTGACGGCGAAGGCAAGGACGTGCTGCTGTTCATCGACAACGTGTTCCGCTTCACGCAGGCGGGGTCGGAAGTGTCGGCGCTGCTCGGACGCATGCCATCGGCGGTCGGCTATCAACCGACGCTGCTGAGCGAAATGGGCCAGATGCAGGAGCGCATCACGTCGACCAAGAAGGGGTCGATCACGTCGGTGCAGGCGATTTACGTGCCGGCGGACGATTACACGGACCCCGCGCCGGCGACGACGTTTGCCCATCTCGATGCGACGACGAACTTGTCACGGGCGATTTCTGAGCTCGGCATCTACCCGGCCGTCGATCCCCTGGCCTCCACATCGCGCATCCTGGACGCGCGCATCCTCGGCGAGGAGCATTACGGGGTCGCGCGGCAGGTGAAACAAATCCTGCAGCGGTACAAAGACCTGCAGGACATCATCGCCATTCTCGGTATCGACGAGCTGTCGGAGGACGACAAGCTGACTGTCTCCCGCGCGCGGAAGATTCAGAAGTTCCTGTCGCAGCCCTTCTTCGTGGCCCAACAGTTCACCGGCCTCGACGGCAAGTACGTGCCGATTGCCGACACCATCCGCGGCTTCAAGGAAATCGTCGAAGGCAAACACGACGCGGTGCCGGAGCAGGATTTCTACATGGTCGGGACAATCGAGGAAGTGCTCGAGCGCTTCAAGAAACGCCAGGCGGCATGAGCCAGATCTCCGCGAAACTCGCAGAATCGAGGGGAGTGTCGATTGTCCTGGCGGGGTTCTGCCGTGGTCGGCGGTTGACGTAAGGACATGGCGCTCCCAACACATTTTCAGCTGCAAATCGTTTCCACCGATCGATCGCTCGTGAATGAGCAGGTTGACGAAGTGGAGGTTCCCGGCGCCGATGGCTATTTCGGCGTGCTGCCAGGGCACACGCCGCTCCTGGCGCTGCTTGGCGCCGGCGAGCTGTGGTACCGGCAGGGGCCCGAGACGCACTATCTCTCGATTGCGTTCGGGTTCGCCGAAGTCCAGCCGGAACGAGTCACGATCCTTGCCCAGATTGCGGAGCGCGCAGATGAAGTCGATGTCGCCCGCGCTCAAGCGGCACTGAAACGTGCCCAGGGGCGACTGACAAGCCCGGTGGCGGACGTGGATTTCGAGCGTGCGCGGATTGCCCTGCTCAAGTCATTGATCCGTCTGCAGGTAGCCAGTCGGGCTAGAATCCGTTCGTAATTGTTTTCCAACCTCGCGCAACTCTTCCGCTACCGCGGTCTGATTCAGAGCCTCGTCGCGCGTGAACTCAAGGCGCGCTATCGGGGTTCTGTTCTCGGCTTTCTCTGGTCGTTCATCAACCCGCTGCTGCTCCTGGGCGTGTACTGGTTCATCTTCACCACGATCCTTCCCAATCGGACGGAGGGCCTGCAGCCGTACGCGCTGTTCATGCTCTGCGGAATCCTTCCGTGGACCTGGTTCTCGGCATCCCTGACTGAAGGGTCGAACTCGCTGATCGCCGGGGGCAACCTCATCAAGAAGGTCCTCTTCCCCGCGGAAGTACTTCCTTTCGTCAGCGTGCTGGCAAACATGGTTCATTTCCTCCTGCCGCTGCCGCTCGTGATTGCTCTACTCGTGTACGCTCACCGGGCACCGGGGCTTGCCGGACTGTTGTGGCTCCCAATCGTCGTGCTGGTCCAGTTCGTGTTCACCGCCGGGCTGGCGTTGATACTGGCGGCACTAACCGTGCATTTTCGAGATATCCGCGACATCCTGACCAACGTCCTGATGTTGTGGTTCTTTACAACACCGATCATCTACTTTTACCTGCAGCCCGAGTTCCGGGGCTACAAGCCGTTCTTCGATCTCAATCCGGTGGCCCATCTGGTGATCTCGTATCAGGAAATCCTCTTTCTCGAGGGCGGCTTTGGCCACTGGCGGTGGCTGCTGGCGCTCGGCGTCGTGTCCGTGGTGGTCTTTCTGGCCGGCTACTGGCTGTTCGATCGGCTGCGTGATTCGTTCGCGGAGGTCGTGTGATCAACGCGATCCTTCGTGATGAACGTGGGGCGCTGCCGTGAACGCCATTGAGCTCGTGAACGTCTCGAAGGTGTATCGACGGTACAGTGGCCATCAGTTCGCCACGCTGAAGAGCGCCCTTCTGCAGCGCAGCATTCTGCGAGACCTTCGGCCCAGCGAAACGTTCCCCGCGCTGCGCGATGTGTCGTTCACGGTGCCGAAGGGATCCACGTACGGTGTGATCGGACGCAATGGCTCAGGGAAGAGCACGGCTCTCAAGGTTGTCGCGGGCATTACCAAGCCGACGAGCGGGACCGTACACGTCGAGGGCCGCGTGTCGGCTCTCATCGAGCTTGGTGCCGGTTTTCACCCCGAAATCTCCGGGCGAGAAAATGTCTTCATCAACGGAATCATGCTCGGGCTCACGACGCCGTGAGGTCCAGCAACGGTTCGATGAAATCGTCGAGTTCGCTGAGCTCCGGGAGTTCATCGATGCGCCGGTCAAGACCTATTCATCCGGCATGTACATGCGTCTGGGATTCGCCGTGGCGATTCACGTAAACCCTGATGTGCTTCTCGTGGACGAGGTGCTCGCGGTCGGTGACGAGGGATTTACGCACAAATGTCTCGACAAGTTCGCGGAGTTCAGACGCCGCGGGAAGACGATCCTTCTCGTCACGCACTCGCTGAGCGTCGTGGAGCGGTTCTGCGATCTGGCGCTCTGGATGGACAACGGGCACCCCGGCGCGCACGGCGATCCACGCCGCGTTGTGGATGCCTATCTGACAGCGGTAGAAGCCAGCGAAGAACAACTCCTTGCGGACGCCGCAAGGAAGGCGGTTGCCACCGGGGCTGCCAGTTCCGCCGCGATACCATCGAACGAGTCGAAACCCGCCGAGGCGCCGCCAGACATGTTTCAGGCGGTTGAAGGTCGATGGGGATCGCGAGAAGTCGAGATTGCCGAGGTGGCGCTCGTCAACGATAAGGGTGAACCATCGTTTGTGTTTCATTCGGGCGATGCCATGTCCGTCAAGTTGCGGGTGCGCGCAGCGTCGCCGGTGGAGGACTTCGTGTTCGGCGTCAGCCTCTTCAACGCCGACGGAGTCTGTTGCTACGGAACGAATACATACCTTGAAGACATGGAGCCACAACAGTTGGCGGGCGACGGAGAGGTCGTCTTCGGCATCGACAGCCTCGATCTCGTGGAAGGCACGTACAAGCTCGACGTCGCCGTTCACAAGCGCGACGGCTTTCCATACGATTACCATCGCCTCCTCTACACGTTCCGTGTCAAATCGCGGACGCACGACGTGGGAATCTACCGGCCCCGGCATCGATGGACGTTTTCGCCGGGGGTCCGATTCAAGTCGGCCGGGGAATGAACGGCAGGGCCGAAGCAATCGCATTTGTCCGCCGGCTCCAAACCGCGGGAAAACGCGTCGTGTTCACCAACGGCGTGTACGACCTGCTGCACCCCGGGCACATACGCTACCTTCAGAGTGCCCGTCAGCTTGGCGACGTGCTCGTCGTTGGCGTCAACTCGGATCGATCGGTTCGTGCCAACAAGGGTGCGCGGCGCCCGATTACACCCGCGGCTGAGCGAGAGGAGATCCTGGCGGCACTCGCGTGCGTTGATGCCGTCGTGGGTTTTGACGAAGACACGCCTCACGCCATTATCTCAGCGCTCCAGCCGGACGTGCTCGTGAAGGGCGCTGACTGGGCCGAAGACGCCATCGTGGGGCGCGACATCGTTGAAGCGCGCGGCGGGCGCGTGGTGAGGATGGCGCTTGCGCCCGGGTATTCCACGACCGCCCTGTTGGAGAAAATCCGCGCCCGCCATGAGTAATTGGTGACCACGTCCACTTCGCTCAACCTCCGGGCGACCCTGAAGGCCGCGATCGCGCGCAGCCGCCTGGATGTACCAGCGCGTACTGTGTCCGGTCTCACGCCAGTCGCCAAAACACTCTTCGTTGCGGCCGCCTCACAAGCCATGCCGCACGGCGTCGTGCTGTACGTGGTTCCCGGCGATGGCGACCTCGAAGAGGCCACGACGAATATCCGCTTCTTTGTTTCGGCCCTGGAGGGCCTGTCGGATGCGGCCGTCGATCGCGTCGTCCTGCCGTTCCCATCGCACGAGGTCGACCCCTACCGCGGCATGGCCCCCCATTCTGGCGTAACGGCCGCGCGGGCGCGCGCGCTTCACGGGCTTGCCACCGGCACCGCCCGCATCGTCGTGGCATCGGCGGCAGCATTGCTCCCAAAGACCAGCGTCCCCGACCGTCTTCTGCGGGCAGCAATCGATTTGAGGCCCGGACAGGACATCGGGCCAACCCAGCTTGGCGAGATCCTTGTCGACGGAGGATTCACCCGTGAGGATCCGGTTGACGAACACGGTGAGTTCGCGATTCGGGGCGGCATCCTCGATGTCTTTCCCCCAGGGGAGCCGAGTCCGGTCAGGCTGGAGTTCGTGGGCGACACCATCGAAACACTGCGGACGTTCGACCCGGCGACACAGCGATCGATTCGACCGATCGATCAAATCTCGATTGTGCCGCTGCGGGACGCGTTCCTGGACCATGAGGCGACGCTCTTCGACTACCTTGCCTTGGCAAGCAGCTCCCGAATCATCGTGTCGGAGCCTGACGAAGTGGACGCCAACATCATCGCCCTGACCGAGCAGTTTCATCGGTCGTACGAAGATGCGCGCCTTCAGGCGCCTGACATTGCCCCGCCGGACGAGCTTCTTCTGAACTCGACTGACGTCAGGGCGCGGTTCTCCCATGCCACGACCGTGGCGGAGCTGGGCCTCGACGTCGACGCCGGGCCGCCGGCTCCGCCCGTAGGCCCGACCTTGAGGTCGGGCGAGCACGCGCTCCGCTCGTAGGCCCGACCTTGAGGCCGGGCGAACACGCCGCTCCGCTCGTAGGCCCGACCTTGAGGCCGGGCGAACACGCCGCTCCGCTCGTAGGCCCGACCTTGAGGCCGGACGAACACGCCGCTCCGCTCGTAGGCCCGACCTTGAGGCCGGACGAACACGACGCTCCGCTCGTAGGCCCGACCTTGAGGCCGGACGAACACGCCGCTCCGCTCGTAGGCCCGACCTTCAGGTCGGGCGAACACGACGCCGTAACACCGGGGGGCGGCACCGAACGCGTGAGCGTGCGCTGCCAGCCGACGCAAGAATTCCACAGCCGGATCGGCGACTGGGTCGGCGAGATCCGCCGCAGGCGCGAGCAGGGAGAGACGATGCTGTTCGTCGCAGCAACGTCGGGTCGAGCCGAGCGCACCATCGAGGTCCTCAAGGAATATGACGTGCTCGCCGTACCGGTTGAACACGCCGAGGACGCCCGGTATGCCGCTGTGCTCGTGGTCATTGGCAGACTCTCCCGAGGCGTTCGCTTGCCGGATGGCGCCCTCAGCATCTACGCGGAGGCCGACGTTTTCGAAGAGGAACGCCGGGCGCCAGAGCGCCGTCGATCGGCCACGAAGGCGTTTTTGTCAGACCTTCGCGACCTCAAAGTGGGCGATCTCGTCGTGCACGTTGACCATGGCATCGGCGCCTTCGTCGGCCTGAAGCAGATCGGCGTCGGCGATAGCTCGCAGGAGTTTCTCGAGCTCCGCTATGCGGGTGAGGACAAGCTGTTCGTACCCGTCGAGCGCCTCGATCTCGTCCAGAAGTACACGGGCGCCACGCGGCCGTCCCTGGACCGACTTGGCGGCACCTCGTGGGAGCGGGCGAAAACAAGGGTCAAGAAGGCCATGCGCGACATGGCCGAGGAGCTACTCAAGCTCTACGCGGCGCGCAAGGCCGTGCCAGGCCACGCGTTCGGGCCCGATACACACTGGCAGAAGGAATTTGAGGACGCGTTTGAGTACGAGCTCACGCCGGACCAGCGATCAGCAATCGTTGAGATCAAGCGTGACATGGAATCGCCCACGCCGATGGATCGACTGCTATGCGGTGACGTGGGATACGGGAAGACCGAAGTCGCCATGCGGGCCGCATTCAAGGCGGTGATGGACGGTAAGCAGGTGGCGTTTCTCGCCCCGACCACGATCCTTGCCTTTCAGCACGAAAAGACGCTCCGCGAGCGCTTTGCGGGTTTTCCCGTACGCATCGAGATGATCAGCCGCTTTCGCAGCAAGGCGGAGCAGAAGGAGACACTCGCCGACCTCGCTGCCGGCAAGGTCGATGTGATCGTCGGAACGCACCGCTTGTTGTCGAACGACGTGGAATTCCGCGACCTCGGGCTGCTCGTCGTCGACGAGGAGCAGCGGTTCGGTGTGACGCACAAGGAGCGGATCAAGCAGCTCAAAAAGAAAGTCGACGTGCTGACAATGACCGCGACGCCGATTCCACGAACGTTGAACATGTCGCTCATCGGCATTCGCGACATGTCTATCATCGAGACGCCGCCGAAAGATCGGCTGTCGATTCAAACGAACGTCGTGAAGTTCGACCAGGAGATCATCGCCCGGGCGATTCGTCACGAGTTGGATCGGGGAGGGCAAATCTATTTCGTCCACAATCGGGTGGAATCGATCTTCTCGATTGGCGCGTTGATCCAGCGACTCGTGCCGGAGGCGAAGGTGGTGGTGGGGCACGGGCAGATGAACGAAGACACGCTCGAGACGGCTATGCTCGACTTCATGAGCCGCAAGTTCGATGTGCTGCTGGCCACGACAATCGTGGAGAACGGTCTCGATATCCCGAACGCCAATACGATTGTGATCAACCGGGCCGATCGGTACGGCTTGTCACAGCTCTATCAATTGCGAGGACGTGTTGGCCGCTCGGATCGTCCCGCATATGCGTACCTACTGATCCCGCCGGAGGAGAACCTGTCACCCGTCGCGAAGAAGCGGCTGGCCGCGATCAAGGAGTTCAGCGACCTTGGCAGCGGGTTCCGCGTCGCGGCGCTGGACCTGGAGATCCGCGGTGCCGGAAACTTGCTTGGCGGCGAACAGAGCGGTCATATCGAAGTGATTGGCTTCGAAATGTACATGAAGTTGCTCGAACAGACCGTTCGAGAGCTGAAGGGCGAAGACCTGGAAGACGACGTTCGGGCAACCGTGAATCTGAGGGTGGATCTTCGTATTGATGAGGCGTACGTGCCGGACATGAACCAGCGGCTGATGCTCTACCGGAAGGTGGCCGCCGCCCGGCGGGCGGACGATATCGACCGCGTTCTCGATGAAGCCGTCGATCGATACGGACCACTGCCGCCCTCCCTGCTCAATCTCGCCGACTACGGCCGGATTCGGGTCATGGCGGATCGGTTGGGTGTCGAAGCCATCGACCGGGACGCGCGTACCGTCGTCATAAAGTTCAGACCGCAGGCGAGGGTCGATCCCGTGAGGCTCGTCGCGCTGGTGCGGCAGCGTCCCGAACTCACGCTCGTCCCGCCTGCGGCCCTGAGGCTGTCGCTTCGAGAGGGTGAGAGTCCGAATGTCCGGCCGCCAAGCGCTGATCTCAAGAAAGGTTCGCGGTCGTCAGCCGCTCCATCCTGGTGGACTGCTCGGGCCCGCACGGGCGAGGTCAAGCCAGGCTTCACCAAGGAGGAGATCCTCCGGCCCAAAAGGGACGATCCCCGAGCGGAAGGGGGCATCTTCGAACGAGTCGGCGGATTATTGAGCGAGCTGCTCGATCGGGTATAACATGTTCTCACGTAAAGAGTTTCCATGATGCAACGCATTTCTCTCGTGCCGCCGGCGGACTCTTGGTTGGCTGGTGCTGGCTCTGATGGCAGGGGTCGTTGCCGCCAGGGCCGAGATTATCGAACAGGTGCTTGTGAAGGTGAACGGCGAGATCTTCACGAAGACCGACCTGGAAACGCGCCAGGTCTCGGCGCTTCGCGCTCTGGGTCAGGCCGAGGCAGTGAACAAGCCGAACGACGCTGCGCTTCGCAAGATGCTCGACGACGTGACGCCGCAACTCATGGTGAGCATCATCGATGAGATGCTGCTGGTTCAACGAGGCAAGGAGCTGGGTTACACGCTTGGCGACGAACAGTTCAAGAGCATCGTCGACAACATCAAGAAGGAAAACAAGATCGAATCAGAGGAGGCCTTTCAGTCCGCTCTCAAGCAGGAAAACATGACGATGGCGGAGCTCAGAAGGAACCTCGAACGGCAGATGCTCGTGACCAATGTGACGCGCAATGAAGTGCAGAGCAAGATTACCGTCTCCGAGGAGGACTCGCGGCGGTACTACAACGCGCATCTGAAGGACTTCACCACATCTCCCTCCGTCACCTTGCGCGAAATCATGATCGCAGTGCCTTCCGGCAACGATGGAACACCTGCCGAAGCGAAGGCGAGGGCAAGAGCCGAGGCCATTCGAGCGCGCGCAACGGCAGGCGAAAGCTTCGAGAAGCTGGCGTCCGAGCTGTCTGAAGCGCCGTCACGCGCCAATGGCGGGCTGATTGGTCCCCTCAGCCTCGACGACCTGGCCTCTCAGGTGCGCCAGACGATTGAGCCGCTCCAAGTCGGCGAGATCACAACGGTGCTCCGGACCTCCACGGGTTATCAGTTGCTCAAGCTGGAATCGTCGACGCCGAGAGAGACGAAGCCTTTCGAGCAGGTGCGCGAATCGGTGTCGGAGCGGGTCTACCAAGAGAAGGAACGCGTGGAATCCAGGAAACACCTCGAGAAGCTTCGCCAGCAATCCATCATCGAGTGGAAGAGTCCCGATCTTCAAAAGGCGTTCGAAGCGGGCTTGGAAAAAGCGAAGGCGAGTAGCACGTCGCAGTGAGCTCCTCGCTCGAATGGTTTGCGGTCTGGACGCGCTCGCGCCACGAGCAGGTTGTGCGGGAACAGCTCGAGACGAGGCGCATTGAAGCCTTTCTCCCCACCGTCACACGCTGGAGTCGCTGGAAGGATCGGAAGAAGAAGATTGATTGGCCGCTGTTCCCCGGCTATTGTTTCGCTCGCTTCGATTCGGACAACTCATTGCCGATCTTGAAGTGCACGGGCGTTGTCAGCATCGTGTCATTCGCTGGAAAACCGGTTCCGATCCCGCCATATGAGCTGGACAGTATCAGGCAGCTCGTGAACAGCGAGTTGCAGTACGATCCCTGTCCCATGGTTCATGAAGGCATGATGGTCGAAGTGGTTCACGGCGTGCTCCGGGGCGTGGTTGGACGACTGGTGCGCAAGGACGTGCAGAAAGCGCGTCTCGTCTTATCGGTGAATCTCATCGGTCAGGCCGTTTCAGTTGAAGTGGACGCGGCGGACGTGAAACCCTACTAGCTCCTCGTACGCCCGACCTTTAGGTCGGGCGTACTGCCACTGCGGACAATTGCTTGTTGCCATGAAAATCGGCTCGGTGGAGCTTGCCTCGCCCTTCGCGGTTGCACCCATGGCGGGCATGACCGACACGGCATTCCGTCGCCTGGTCAAGCGCCATGGCGGCTGTGGTCTCGTTGTCACTGAGATGGTGAGCGCCGAGGGACTGGTGCGCGGGATCGACCGCACCCTCGAGTACGCCGAGTTCACGGACGAAGAGCGGCCGGTCTCGGTACAGATATTCGGCGGCGACCCCGTCAAGATGGCGGCCGCGGCACAGATCGTCGAAGGTTTGGGCGCTGACATCGTGGACGTGAACATGGGATGCCCGGTGCCGAAAATCGCCAAGCACAACGCCGGCTGCAGTCTGATGCGCGAACCGGCGCACGCGGCAGCGGTGATCGCGGCTATGGCGAGGAGCGTGACGATTCCTGTCACTGTCAAGATGCGCGCTGGCTGGAACGACACGGAACGGAACGCGGCCGTGCTGGCGCACATGGCACAGGACGCCGGAGCGGCGGCCGTGGCGGTTCACGGACGGACGGCCGCGCAAAGCTACAGCGGCGCTGCGGATTGGGATCTGGTCGCTCAAATCGCCGATGCGCTGTCGATCCCCGTGTTCGGCAGCGGTGACTGCGTGGAGCCGGACCAGGTCGTCGAACGTCTCAGAAGCGGCGTTGATGGTGTACTTGTTGGGCGCGGTGTGCTGCGGAACCCGTGGATTCTGGCGCAGGCCGTCGACCTGGCCGAGGGGCGCGCTCCGCGCGAAGTTACTCCTGCCGATCGTGGGCGGTTTCTCCTCGAGTACATCGAGTTGCTGTTGACTGAGCGGGTTCACGATTCTGGCGCGCGCACACTCGCCTCACTCCATCACACCATCACGACATCACCGAGCCATTCCGCCACTCCAGCCCACGACCGGTGGGTCGTGAACAAGCTTCGCGCGCTGGCGTCGTGGTACACGAAAGGGCTCGAGAACGGTTCCCATCTCCGGAGCGCGATCAACGCCGCCGACTCCATCGACCGGGTTCGAGGCCACATCAACAGCTTTTTCGCACTCCAACTCGCCGCGGTCTGATTGACACAACAACCGAGCTCGGCGTCCCCAGGCAGGTGGCCTGGCCGTGCTCCTGCAGGCCCGCGACTGCGCGACTAAAGGTCGCGCCTCTCAGTGACGACATCCTTACTGAGACCTGTATTGTGACGCTGCCTGCATTCGGGCGATCGGCTGCGGTTCAGCGCCGCATCGGTGTCATGGCGCTCGTGTGCGCGCTGTGTGCCGCCTGCGCACGATCGCCTGAACACCAACAGATCGAACCCCAGTACGACAAGCAAACGGGCCGGTTGCGGCTGCTGAAGTACGACGGCAACCGCAACGGCAAGGTCGACGCGATCAGCTACATGGACGGGTCGAGGGTCCTGCGAATCGAGATTGACAAGGACGAGGACGGTCGGGTGGATCGGTGGGAGTACTATGACGCCCAGCAGAATCTGGTGAAGGTTGGCTTCTCTCGATCGGGCGACGGGAAGGAAGACGCCTGGTCATATGCAGCGGCTGATGGCACTCCTGTTCGACTGGAGATCTCGACGCATGGTGACGGCAAAGTCACGCGGACCGAGTACTACGAGAAGGGCGCGATCGTCAGGGCCGAGGAAGACAGCGACGGGGACGGCGCGATCGACAGGTGGGAGACGTACAGCGACGCGGGATCAGAGAGCCGCCTCGTGTCCGTGGCGTTCGACACGGGTCACCATGGTCGACCGGACCGGCGCCTGACGTACGAGGCGGACGGCGCAGTTCGAGTCGAAGTGGACCCTGACGGCGACGGCAGGTTCGTCCTTCCTTGAGCGCTCTTTTCTGATCAGCGGTCTGATGTCCCAGGATGCAAGCGTGCTCCGAAACCTTTTGACGTGGTCATTGGTCTGCGTCCTGTGGACGGGGGTCGCCGCCGCCCAGTCGCCCCCCGTCCTCCCAGACGCCCCAGACGCCCCTGACCAAGCGACCGCCCATGTCCGGCTCGGTCCGTTCTGGATCAAGCCCACTCTGGCACTCACGGACGGAGGGATAGAGACGAACGTCTTCAACGAGGCCGAATCCGACCTGCCTGAGCAGGATGTCACGTTCACGTTCACTCCTGGCGCCAGGGCGTGGATGGGATTCGGGCCGACGTGGATCAGCGGCGGGGTCAAGGACGATCTCATTTGGTACAAGGAATTCTCGAGCGAGCGCGCGGTCAACGCCAGCTACAACCTTGGATGGTTCGTGCCGCTCTCCCGCATGAGGTTCAGTGTCGGGGGCAACTGGGCGAGAACGCGTGCGCGTCCGGGATTCGAGATCGACGAGCGGGCCGATCGTGCGGAACGGGCGTTCAGTGGATCGGTTGAACTGCGTGCGTTGTCGAAGACGCTCATTGGCGTCCGCGCAGAGCGCCGAAAGGTCGACTTCGACGAGGGCGAAACCTTTCTTGGGACCGACCTCCGTGACGAGCTGAATCGTACCCAAACCGCGGCGGCTGTCACGCTGCGGCACGAGTTGACGCCGCTGACGAGCCTGACATTCGATCTGTCGAGGATTCAGGATCGCTTCGAGTTTTCACCGCTTCGCGACGGCGACGCCACCGAGATCGCGGGTGGCGTCGCGTTTACTCCCGATGCGCTCATCAGCGGCTCGGCGAAGGTGGGTTACCGGAATTTCAATCCACTCGACGCCGGTGTGCCGGAGTTCCGAGGCGGCACGATGGCCGCGAACCTCTTGTACGTGGCGAGGGATTCGACGAGGTTGAGGTTCCAGGCTAGCCGGGACATCCAGTTTTCCTACGATGTCAATCAGCCGTATTACCTGCTGACCGGCGCCACCGTCTCAGTGCTGCAACAAATCTACGGCCCGGTCGATGTCGAAGTGCGCCTGATGCGAGAGCGCCTCTCGTACCGGGACCGCGCCGGCGTTTCGGTGGAAGTCCCCAACAGAATCGATCGCGTGCGCAGCTTCGGCGCGGGCATCGGGTATCGCCTGCGCGAAGAGCTTCGCGTGGCCGTCAACATCGATCACCAGAAACGCGAATCCGAAATCGAAAGCCGTAGTTATAGCGGGCTTCGATACGGGACCGCGGTGACGTACGGATTCTGAACGGCGACGCCAGCGGCCTGCAGTGACGTACGGATTCTGAACGCCAACGGTGGGCAACGCCAAGACGTTTGTCGGCCCGAGCGTAGGCCCGAGCGTAGGCCCGAGCTTTAGCTCGGGCGTGATGAAGGTTGTAGGCCCGAGCTTCAGCTCGGGCGTGATGGAGACCGTCGAGACACGCTGGATACCGACGGACGTTCAAACCACCGCAGCTGTTGAGCGGGACGCATGCAACGGAGCACGGGCCACACGATAGTGCTTGAACGGAAGATGACACTCGTGCTTCCGAAGAAAGCTCAGAAAGCGCTTGTAGTCTTCATCCGGCATTCCGAACAGGCGCGTGAGCAGCCGGTAGTTGCCGCGCGTGTTTTCCAAGCCTATCTGGACGATCTTCCGGAGATCCTCCCGAGTCAAATCCCGAGCCATGAACTCTGGGTAGACAAGGGACCAGAAGCTCTCATGGCGCTCCAGCATTTGCGCGACCAGTTCTTCGGCGATGAGCCGGCGAGCGGGTTGGGCTGCTGACGCTGCCGTCACCGCGACGGTCGAACGCGATGCGCGAGGGAGCACCTCGGAGGGTAACGCGGATGTGCCGATGACCTGTCCATTTGCTTTGAGGACGAGCCGTTCCACGACATTCCTCAATTCGCGGACATTTCCGGGCCACGCGTGCGCCGTCAAGACGTCCATCGCCGCAGGAGCGATGGACGGTGGCGTGACGCCGTGCTGGCGGCTGCACGACTCGAGAAAATAGTCAACGAGCAGCGGAATGTCGTTCACGCGTTCCCGCAGGGGCGGAATGCTCAAACGAACCACGTTCAGCCGGAAGTACAGGTCCTCACGGAATGCTCCCGAAGCTATCTGTACCTGGAGGTCCCGATTGGTCGCGGTCACCAGGCGCACGTTGACCCGTGTATGTGATCGCGCGGCCCCGATGCGCTGGATCTCGCCCGTTTCGAGGAAGCGAAGCAGAACGACCTGCATGCGCATACTCATTTCCCCGACCTCATCGAGGAACACGGTGCCGTTCTGAGCTTGCTCCAGCAGACCTGCTTTGTCCCGGTACGCCCCAGTGAAGCTGCCGCGTGTATGTCCGAACAGTTCCGATTCGAGCAGTGAATCCGGTACGCCGGCGCAGTTCACCGTGACGAGGTTGCCGTTGGATCGCTGGCTTCGCTGATGAATGAGGCGAGCCACGACTTCCTTGCCGACGCCGGTTTCGCCAGTGATCAGCACCTTGGCGTCGGATCGAGCCGCGCAGTCGATATCTGCTTCGATGGCCTGGATGGCGTCGCTGCGACCGACCAGTCGAACCTCCGGGCGGGATGCGAATGGGACCGTTCGGAACCTATCGAGGGACATCGTTACCTCCCGAAGTCACCCAGGGCCGCGCAAGAAAGGCAACTCAGAGGGAGACATCGTAACAGACACAGTCCCCCTTCCGTCAACGTACAGACGTGTAACGTTTCACAGAATTTCCTACAACTCGGTCAACAGAAGTGACGATTTTACAAGTAGTTAGGATCTTGTTCTGATGACGGATGCTCGATCCGTGGAAGCGCGCGTAGAGCGACCATTGAGCGAATCGAAGACTTCTCGTGACCGGCATCCAGGTGCCCTTTTCGCATTCACGCTGCTGCACAAAGTCTGCGAAGATCCGGACTTTGTTCACTCATCAGCCAGAGCAACGACGATTTCCTTGGCGATGCCCAGAGGCGGTTTCTGAACACCAATCCACCGCAATCGACTCCAGCGTATAGACATATCGACGGGCCGTCCGTAAGGGACGTGTCGGACATGTCCTTGCAGTTTCGCGTTCTTGAAGAATCCGGACTTTTGTGGCACCTTCTGGCCAATGAGCGATTGAAATGAAAGAGAACGGTCAGCCTCAGCTAATCGGAGTCAGCCCGGCGATTGCCGAGCTCAAAGCGGAACTCGAGCGCGTGGCGCGGTCGGATGCCAAAGTGCTGATTACCGGCGAGAGTGGCGTCGGCAAGGAAGTGGTCGCACGGGCGATCAACCTGGCAAGTCCCCGCTCGGGGGAAGCCTTCGTGCCAGTGAACTGCGCCGGGATACCCGAAACGTTGCTGGAATCCGAGCTCTTCGGCCACGTCAAAGGCAGTTTTACGGGCGCGTATCGCGATAAGCCCGGAAAACTGGAGACGGCCGCCCACGGAACCATTTTCCTCGACGAAATCGGTGAAATGGCGCTGCGGATGCAGGGTCTGCTCCTGCGATTTCTCGAGACCGGCGAGATTCAGAAGGTTGGTGCTGAACGCGTGAGCACCGCCGTCAACGTGCGTGTGATCGCAGCGACCAATCGGCACCTGCGCGACATGATTGCGCAGGGCCAGTTTCGCGAAGACCTGTTCTATCGCCTCAATGTCATCCACATGATTGTGCCCCCGTTGCGCGAGCGTCGGGAGGACATCCCGGTGTTGATTGAGCATTTCCTGCGCCGGTTCGCGCCCGGGAGCGCGAACGGGAACGGCAACGGCAACGGAAATGGCCATGTCAACGGCAACGGCAACGGACAAGGCGTGCGTTATCTTGTGCGCGAGATTTCGCCGGAGGCAATTTCCGCGCTCCGGGAGTACTCATGGCCCGGCAATGTCCGCGAGCTCGAGAACGTCATCGAGCGGCTGGTCGTCACGGGACGTCGCGAGGTCGTTCAGGTCGAGGATCTCGGCCCAGAGATTCGCACCCAGCTCGTGAGCGGCACGCGTCCGAAGAAGGACCGCCGGCGTACGGTGGCGGATGAGCTGTTCAAGAAGCTCACTGAAGAGCGCGAATCATTCTGGAGCACGGTGTACCCGCTGTACATGAACCGAGAGATCACCCGCGGTAACGTCCGCGACCTTGTCCACAAGGGCCTCGAGGAAGCACGAGGGAACTACAAGATCGTCCTGCGGTTGTTCAACATGGAGGCGCGGGACTACAAGCGATTCCTGAACTTCCTGCGGAAACACGATTGTCAGTTGCCCTTCAAGGAATACCGCCAGTAGGACGCGTCACGGAGCATCAGCATGTCACCATCTCAGAGTGCACGTTCCCGCCAGGACGGAACTGCACGCTCGCAGACGCTTCCCGCTCACGATATCGAGGCGATCAAGCGAGCATTTGCCGAGGACGGGTTCGTCATTTTTCGGAACGTCGTGTCCAAGGAACGCCTTTCTCGTCTCCGTGACAGGCTTCAACAGGAGTTCGATCGCGCGAAGAGCTCGGGGGGCCTGTTTTCAGGCGGCGGGCTGATCAGCGGCCACTTGAATTGTTTTCCAGGCGAAGAATCGCGGTTCGTGTACGACACGCTCGAGCAGCAGGGTATCGTCGACGTGGTCAAGGTGCTGTTTCCCAAGGCGACACGGCTGCCAAATGTCGGCTGCAACTTCAACCTGCCGAACAGCGTGACGCAGCACTATCACATGGATCGCAACTTTCTCGATCATTTCATGATTGCGAATGTCGCGGTCGTCGACACGGATCTGAGCAACGGAGCCATCGAGGTGGTGCCGGGCACGCACAAGAAGTTCTACAAGTTCTGGCGGTTCGCGGTCGAGCGGCCGCATCGGGCCAGCAGGCGCATTCCGATGCAGCAAGGCGACGTGCTGGTGCGGGACTCGAACGTGTGGCACCGGGGCATGCCCAATCACACGGCCCTCGCGCGTCCGATGCTGGCGTTCACCTGGGAGGACGGGGGAACGACGCACGAGGACCCCTTCAAGCAGGAAGGCGGGAAGATCGTTTTCAGGCAGAACTGGTATCGGCCGACGCCTTTGGGCCGACTCCGTGAGCGGATCTTCGTTGCCGCCCCGATTACCTATTCGGCGTACCGGTTTGTGAGTTCGCTGTTCGATGGCACCAAGGGTTACGACCACCAGTAGGTAAGCATGGCCAGGCTCGTCCTCATGTCCGTCATCATCGGAAGCATCGCGATGCCCGTTTTCGCGGCCCGTGAGGCAAACGCGATGCGTGGCTTGAAGAAGACCATCCTGCTGGCGTTCGCCTTCAATCTGTTTTACCTGTTCGCCGTGCGTTTCATCTACCCGCGACTTCTGTAGGCCCGAGCTTCAGCTGTAGACTTCCGTAGGCCCGAGCTTCAGCTCGGGCGTGTGCCGGAGCCCGATTCCACAATTCAATCGCCGCTCGCCGGCGCAATCTGATCGCCCTATGCCCGCCCCGAACATAGCGTCTCAGAAGATCGGCGTGCTCTTCGTGAGCTCCGCCGAGAATCCCGGTGCCGACACGTTCATCCACACGCTGATCATGCGCAGCCTGGATAGGTCGCGCTTCGACGTCCACGTGGCCTGTTCTGCAGGATCGGCCAGGGGCCAGAACCCCGGCCTACCAGGTTCTCGCGACGATCCCGAATCTGCACCTGAGGCCCGCGAATTTCGGTCCGACCCTGTCGGGCCGATCGACGCTCGGCAAGGGCCTTCAACTGATGGGCGGGACCGGTACCGTGGCCAGCTTCGTGGGACTGGCCCGTTACGTGAAGCGGCATCGCATCAGTGTGCTTCACTCGACCGACCGCCCGCGCGATGCGGTCGCCTGCGCGGTGCTCGGGAAACTCACCGGCGCGAAGTCGATCATCCACGCGCACCTCAAGTGCGCAGACTGGATGGGCCGCCCGCAGCGGTGGGCAATGGGGCAGGTCGATGCGCTCATGGCCATCTCTCAATTCGTGGCGCGCTCGCTCGTGGAGAATGGGTACGCGAGCGAGAAGACGCACGTCGTGCTCAACGCGATCGACGTGTCGAGCTGGGATTATCGGCTCGATCCGACTCCGGTGCGGCAGTCTCTCGGAATTCCTTCTGGAGCGCCTGTCATCGCATGCGCGGCCCGCCTGTTTCGCGGGAAAGGGCAGGACGAACTCATCCGGGCGCTTCCTGCCGTTCGGGCGGAGTTTCCGGACGTGCGCGCGCTCATCATCGGCCGCGACGACCGACAGGTCATGCGGACCAGCTTCACGGAAGAATTGAAAGCGCTTGCTGCTCAGGTCGGCGTCGCCGACAACGTAATGTTTACCGGTCAGCGCTCCGACATGCCGGCGTTGATGGCTGCGTCGGACGTCTTCGCACTGCCGTCAGATGAAGAACCTTTCGGCCTGGTGTTTCTCGAAGCGATGGCCATGAAGAAACCGGTGGTCGCCCTCGACAATGGCGGGACCCCGGAAGTGGTGGAGCACGGCCGGAGCGGCCTCCTCTCACCCAAGGGAGATCTGAGCGCTCTTTCAGCAAACCTGCTGGCGCTGCTGCGAGATCCGGCTCTGCGCTCGCGTCTGGGCGAGTACGGCCGCCGCCAGGTCGAGGCCCGCTTTACGGCGGATCGGATGGCGGAGGATGCGGCACGAGTCTACGAATCGCTCATTTCAGAAGGTGCGACCGAGCCACGGATTCTGGAGAAAGTCTAGAGGTTGCCGGCGCGCAGATCATCGACCAGGCGCTGACTGGCGCGCGCTGCGAGCGCCATCGCGGTGAGAGCCGGATTCTTCTCCGGTCCCGTGGTGAAGGCAGCCGAGTCCGCCACGACAACGTTGGGCACGGCGTGCAGGCGACCCCAGCGATCGAGCATGCCGAATTCCGGGGAAGCATGCATTCGACACGTGCCCGCGTAGTGCACGGCGTTGCCGACGCCCTCAATGTGCCACAGCCGGATGCGTGGTCTGAAGTTGGCCGCATCCAGCAGACTGACCAGCTGGTCGCGAGCCGCGATCAGCGTCTGCGCAGCTTCAGGCGGATGGTGGATATTGAGCGTGAGCCCGGGAGTGCCGTCCGCAGAAGCCCGCGACGTGTTCAGGGCGACGAAGTTGTCCTTGGACGGCGCCATCGTCCCGAACACATTGAAGCCGCACGAGTCGAGCCGGCCGGGATGCCCGGCGAGGATGCTACGCACCAGGAGGCTGATGCCCGACCATTGCAGGCAGGCCGCCGCGTACAAGGGGCTCGTCCGATTGAGCGGCGGTCGCGTCACGCAGGCCGCGGGCTGAAAGCCGATTGGGGAGGCGACCTCGATCTCGAGCTTGCCGAGGGGATGGTCGTGGAGGTACCGGCCGAGCACGCCGTGCGTGTTCCCGAGACCTTCGGGGAAGTCGCGAGGAGTTGATTGGAGCAGGAGCTTCGTTGTGTTGATGGCGCCGGCGGCGAGCACGACCGCACGGCACGGTATGCGATGCGGTGGCGCCCGTGCGCGCATCGTGGACGATGACCGCTTCCACACGTTTTCTGGCGCCCTCCCATTCAAGCTGCGTGACGCGCGCGCCGAACCGGATGTCGAGGTGGCCGGAACGCCGGGCGGATTTCACCAGACGAACGAATGAGTTGAACACGGTTCCGCTGAACGTCAATGTCGTTTTCCCGCCGTAGACGTAAGGAACCGGCACGACGCCCTGGCCCTCGCTGGAGGCCGCAGCGACAATCGGCGCCCAAGTGCGACCGAGCGACCGGGGATCGCGGATCTTCCCGGCCGGTAACTGGGGTACGCTGGTTGGAGAACCAGAGATGCATAAAAGAGGTTCGACCCATTCGTACCAAGGAACCAGGTCGTCGTAGTCGATGGGCCACTCGTACGCTTTACCCGCGCGCCGCGCGTCGAGAAAATCGTCCGGCGAAAACCGCGGAACGGCGCAGCTCCAGTGGTTGGTCAGGCCGCCGGGAGAGAGGTCTTCGTACAGAACCGAGTCGGGATCACCGGTGATCGCGAGGTCGTCAGTCCGCGTGGGAAGCGCCCGATGCACGCGGGCGACGGTAAACCCCGCGATTCTCGCCGTGAGTCCGAGCGCCGTGTGCGGCAGTCCAGCCTCCAACAGGGTCACGTCGATGCCCGCTCTGGTCAGCAGGAGCGTCGCGGCGGCGCCCGCAAGACCGCTCCCCACGACGACCACTGAGTCGCCGCGCCCTGGAATGGATTTGTTGTTGGGCAAGTCTGCTCAGAATACCATTCTCATCCCTTGCGACGGTTTCAACCCGCGGCAGCGTGCGCAGGCGCGAGTGAATGCGCGCAGTGATGGACGACGGCCGTGAGTTCATCCCAGGAGTTGAACATTCGCATCCGTCGCTCTGGGCCGCACCGATCTCCGGGTGTCGGAATTCGGTCTCGGGTGCGCTCGCATCGGCGGCATTTTCAAGCGCGATCCCGCAGAGTTCGTCACTCTCCTCTCCGCTGCGTTCGACGCCGGCCTGAATTTCTTCGACACGGCCGACATCTACAGTCAGGGAGAGAGCGAAACACTTCTCGGACGCGCATTCCGTGGTCGCCGCCGGGACCAGGTCGTCATCGCGAGCAAGGCCGGCTACGTCCTGCCGTCACGGCGCAGACTGATCGCGCGCGTAAAACCATTGGTACGTCCTGTCATCAAGCTGTTGGGGTTGAAGCGCCGACACGTGACCCCGGCTGTCGGCGGTTCGCTTGCGCAGGATTTTTCGTCGTCCCATCTCCGGAATGCCGTGGAGGGCAGTCTTCGTCGGTTGAGGACCGATCGCCTCGACTTGTTCCAGCTCCATAGCCCGCCGGCCGGGATCGTGGAGGCGGGGAGTTGGCTCGAGGTCCTCGAGGCCCTCAAGGCGGAGGGCAAGATTCGCCACTACGGTGTGTCGTGCGACAGCGTCGATGCCGCCCAGGCGGCGCTCGGCCATGCCGGCGTTGCGTCCCTGCAGGTGGCCATCAACCTGCTTGGAGCGCGGCGCCGTGAGCGTGCTGGCACCTGCGCACGAACAAGGCGTTGGCGTCATCGCGCGTGAATGCCTGGCGAACGGGCTGCTGGTCAAGGACATTGCCGCGCTCGATGTGAAGACGTATACGCAGTCCGAAGACGAAGCCACGGCCAAGGCCAGACAGATCGAGCTGTATCGAAAGGCGGCCGCTGAGACCGGATGCACGCTGGCCCAGTTCGCGCTGCAGTTTGTCTCCAGGCTGGAGGGGGTCTCGGTGTCACTGATTGGCGTCAGCAGCAAGCAGCAGCTCGACTCTCTGTTGAAGAACGCGTTCCCATCGAGGGCTGGTCAGGAGCTGCGGGCCATTCCGCACTTCGAGTGATGGCGCACGAGACTGAGCACCTTCTGGCTATTCCACGATTACCGAGGCGCTCGGTTGGCTGGGCCCGCCGGTGTGGTCATAGGCGACCACACTCACTGTGTGCCGGCCCATGGGGAACCCGTACCTCGACCTTCAGACACGAACAAGTGGGATCGACAGGAGGAGGAATGATATCCAGGACGGTTCGATCATCCACTCGAACCCAATAGCGATCCGGCAGTTTTGGTGGGGCGTCCCAAGCCACGCGGACAATTCTGGTCGGCCTGCACGCTGTGGAAGCGAGCGCCATAAGAAGAACCAGACTTCTGATTCGCTTGCTGGTCGACGCGCGCAAGTGCTGGCTGTCGCCAGTCACACTGGATCGTGCCGGCCTCGAGAAGCGCAATCTGCACCTTGATGCTTCATGAGACGCCACTGTACGCGTCTGGGAAGGGCGATTCAATTCCCCCCGGGCACAACAGCTTGCGTCGGCGCGGCATCTCTGGGCCTTTCAAGTGGACGTCGACTGTCCTGAAGAACACGCGCCGACTGGCCCGGCACGCGATCCTTCCGGAGCCAGTTCAAAAGCTCCCTGTCCTGCTGAAGTCAGAACAGGCTATAGATGAACGGTGCCGCGCTGGTACCGCCCAGAATCAGGAGTGCTCCCACGAGCACGAACACCACGACGATGGGAGCGAGCCACCACTTGCGATTCTGAATCAGGAATTGCACGAGGTCCGCAAAGAACCCGGGATTCTGTTCAAGCTCAGGCACATTACCCATTTGCATCTTCCTCACGCTTACTTGCGAATAACAAACCGTCCGAGCACCAACATGTCGAGACCGGTTCCATAAAACACACGAATGGCGTCGCGGGGAGAGCAGACGATCGGTTCAGAGAAGCCATTGAAGGATGTGTTGACCAGAGCTCCTATGCCGGTCGCCGCCTTGAAGGATTGATGCAGGTCTCGAAGCAGCGGCAGGCTGTGATCGAGCGTTTGCACCCGAAGCGTCGAGGCGCCCGGCGGCATCACGTGGCGGAACGGCTCAGGATCCTTCAGGCTATAGTCGTACTCCATCCACGCCGAACGTTTCGGCCCCTCAAAGTAGCGGTCGGCATCTTCCTCGCAAACCGACAAGGCGTACGAGCGGTGTTTTTCTCGCTGCTTGAGAAACACGTTGAGGTTGTCGAGCACGTAAGGGCTCAGTGGGCTGGCCAGAATGCTGCGGTTGCCGAGCGCGCGATGGCCCCACTCCATGCGTCCCTGAAACCAACCCACCAGACGTCCGGCGGTGAGTGCTTCAACACAGGCGCGCAATCACCTCGCCGTCAGAGAGGCACTCGTAGGTCAGCTTGCAGTTATCGAGCGTGGCCTTGATCTCGGCGAGATCGTACTGCGGGCCCAGGAAAGCAGAGGCCATCTCGTGTCGGCCGTTGATCGCCCGAGCGCCCACGCTCAACGCCGCTCCGGCGGCGATGCCGGCATTGCCGGGATTCGGTGGGATGAAGACCCGATCGAAGCTGCCGCTTTGGGCGATGAGCGTATTGAAAAACGTGTTGTAGAAGAGCCCCCCTCCCAGGCACAGGTCGCCCGTGGTCTGGGTGCGCCGCATATCGGAAACAAGAGTCAGCAAGGCATTCCCGAGTGCCGACTGAAAAGCCGCGGCGACTGTCGCGCCATGTGCAATCGACCATTTCGAGCCGTCTTCGGAAAGCCACTCTGAGACGGCCTGCTTCCAGCCAGGGGAAGCGACTAGCGCTCCGTCCCTGTAGGAAATGAGGCGCGTCATCCGTTCGATGTCTGCGTCGGATGGCCGACCGAGTCGCGCTAACGCCTCGAGGCGGTCCTCCTGGTCGGGCTTGAGGGCAAATACCTGGCAGCACTGCGCGAACAGGGACGCGAAGCCCTCGCCCATCCATGGCCAGTGCTGATTGAAGACTTCGTCTCCCTGCCCGATCCAGACGCTCGTGTCGGGACTCGAATGTTGGTCACACACCAGCACAGCGGTTTTCTCGAAGGGGGACGTCAGATACGCCGTTGAGGCATGGCCATAGTGATGGTCCAATCGGATCCGCGGCAGTTCCGGTGACAGGACCAGGCCTTCTTCGGCTGTCACGTAGGCCGAAACGGCCGCCGACGAATGACCTGCTAGACGGAGGACGGCGCTGATCGCGTCGTGAGGCAGGTCTCCCGGCCGCAGGCCGCCCCCCCGGATCCGCGTCAAGCGCTCCTGTTCGCAGAAGGCAACCAGTCGTCCGTCGACCGCCGACTGCCGCTGCGGGATTCCGCCGGCCTCCACTGATGCCGACGACAATCGACTCTTTGGAAGCGCGACGGCAGAACCATGGGCCTTCGGAGGGATGAATAGGATGAGTAGAATGGGCCATTCTGGCGCTCGTACTATCCTCGAGCAGCGGAGGCGAAGGCTGTTCTGAGTGACGAATCTTGTTCGGGCACTCTGTTCCCAGGGCTCTCAGCAAGGAGCTGGCCAACGGCAATCAGCCGAGTACGGTTTTTCACGAGGGCATGAGACGCGAAGGGGAGACTTAAGTGCCGCCACTTCTAGGTTAACTGATGTCACTTTCGCCCGGAAATGAGTCAATCGTCCAGGCAGACTTTAATGCCTGGCGCGGATATCTAGACGAACCCTTCAGGGTCGCAGGCATTGGCTGATGAGACCTGGCGCGATCAATTCTCCATGTTTCCATTGCCGAAATGGTGCGGCCCCGCTCTTGCTGAGGCAGGGCGGGAGGTTATTCGATTCCGCGTCACGCGGCCCGTCCCGAACCGACGCTACCGCAGCCCAGACCGAGAGACACTATCGAAGATGAATATTTTGGGATTGTCCGCCTTCTATCACGATAGCGCCGCGGCGCTGGTTCGGGATGGCGATATCGTCGCAGCCGCGCAGGAGGAGCGGTTTACGAGAGATCCGCCACGACGCATCGTTTCCCGACAACGCGGTCTCGTACTGCCTGCGCGCCGCCGGGTTGAGCACTGACAGATCTCGATGCGGTTGTCTTCTACGAGAAGCCATTCATCAAGGCCGAGCGCCTCCTGGAAACCTATCTTGGCACCGCCCCAGCCGGGCTCCGGTCCTTCGTTGCAGCGATTCCCACGTGGCTCAGCGAGAAAGCCAACATCGCCCGGGTAATCCGCAAGGAGATGGGCAAGGAGCTCAAAGCACCCGTCCTCTTCACCGAGCACCACGAATCGCACGCCGCCAGTGCCTTCTATCCCGTCGCCGTTCGATGAAGCGGCGATTCTCACGGTGGATGGCGTCGGCGAGTGGGCCACGACCACGATCGGGACCGGCAACGGACACAAGATTCGCATCAACGAAGAGATCCACTTCCCGCATTCGCTCGGGCTGCTCTACAGCGCCTTCACGTATTACACCGGCTTCAAGGTCAACTCGGGCGAGTACAAGGTCATGGGACTCGCCCCGTACGGCGAGCCCAAGTACGCGCCGGTGATCTACGAGCACCTCATCGACCTGCGCGACGACGGCTCGTTCTGGCTGAACCAGGAGTATTTCGACTACATCTCCGGCCTCACGATGACCAACGACAAGTTCAACGGACTGTTCGGTGGTCCGCCTCGCGCGCCGGAAACGCAAGCTGACGCAGAAGGAAATGGATCTCGCCGCCAGCGTTCAGGTGGTCGTCGAAGAAGCCATGATGCGTCTGGTGCGGCGCGCCCACGAGGCGAGCGGGATCGGAGAATCTCTGTCTGGCGGGCGGGGTCGCCCTCAACTGCGTGGCGAACGGCAAGATTCTCCGCGAGGGTCCGTTCAAGAAACTCTGGATTCAGCCCGCAGCGGGTGATGCCGGCGGAGCGCTTGGAGCGGCGCTCATGGTCTGGCACCAGATGCTGGACAATCCTCGTTCGACGAACGGCAAGGACACCATGAAGGGGTCCTGGCTCGGTCCGGAGTTCAGCGATCAGGAGATCTCGCGCTACCTGGACAGCGTCGGCGCCGTCAGCGAAACGCTCTCGGATGCAGACCTGGCGGACCGGGTCGCGCGCGCTGATGGCTGACGAAAAGATCCTCGGGTGGTTCCGGGGGCGCATGGAATTTGGACCGCGCGCGCTCGGCGCCCGGAGCATCATCGGCGACGCCCGCAGTCCGAAAATGCAGGCGCAGATGAACCTGAAGATCAAGTTCCGGGAGAGCTTCCGCCCCTTTGCGCCGTGCGTACTGCACGACCACGTGAGCGAGTACTTCGACATGGAGGGCGAGAGCCCGTACATGCTGCTGGTCGCCTCCGTGGTCAAGGACCAGCAGAAGTCCGTGTCGGCGAGATCAGGAGAAGCTGTGGGGCATCGACAAGCTGAACGTGGTGCGAAGCACGATACCGGCGGTCACGCACGTCGACTACAGCGCCAGGATTCAGACGGTCGACCCAGAGCGGCACGGGATGTTTCATCGCATGATGCAGCGCTTCTACGAGCGCACGGGCTGTCCCGTCATCGTCAACACCAGCTTCAATGTGCGCGGCGAGCCGATTGTGTGCACACCCGAGGATGCGTACCGGTGCTTCATGTTCACGCACATCGACGCGCTCGTGCTGGGCAACCGGTTGCTGCTCAAGGAAAACCAGCCGGCGATGGCTGGCGCCGCGGAGCACCTCGGCAAGTTCAAGCTGGATTGAGACCGTCGCGGCCGAGCGAGGTGGAGGAATGAACCTGAAAGAGCTGCCGTTCTTTCAACACGTGCAGTGGGACCCCAGCCAGAAAGAGCTTCGCAAGTTCGCCAGAGCGATGCTGATCGGGTTCGCTGTGATGGGGCTGCTCGTTGCCTGGCGCAGGCACGGGATAGGGACTCCCACGCTGACGTTGTGGAGCATCGGCGCGGCACTTGGCGATCGCAGCCGTGGTTCCCGTTCTGGGGAAGATGGCTTACCTGGTGGTCTATATGGCCACGGGAATTATCGGGTTCGTCGTGAGCCGGATCATTCTCACCGTTGTTTTCTTTCTCTTATTTACGCCGCTCGGGTTCCTGCTGAAGCTGACGGGCAAGGATTTCGTTGCACTCGCGACGGAACCCGGCGAGAACGGAGTGGATTGCCCATCCCGGCGTTCGTGACCGCAAGAGCTTCTACCGTCAATTCTGAGCCTGCCGGGATGCCGGTGGGCGTGTGTCGGCCCCGGGCGCCACTTGCCTCCACTGGGGTGAGTTTTTCAGCTAGTTGATGCAATGCCAGAGATTCCCACTCGAAGAGGATGAGAATGACAAGTCGCTGGTTCGCCAGCCCGTCGGCCGCGATTGTGGAGAAAGGCGGTAGGGTCGAGGCGCTCAAGACAGAGGGGAAGATTCGTTACTTCGGTGTCTCGTGCGAGGGGCGGCCACTGAGAGCGGATGCACGTTGGCCCAGCTCGCTTTGCAGTTTGTCTCCGGGCTGGACTGGAGGGGGTCTCCGTGTCACTGATTGGCGTCACCAGCAAGCAGCAGTTCGACTCCTTGCTGAAGAACGCGTTCCCATCGAGAGCTCGTCAGGAGCTGCGGGCCATTCCCCACTTCGAGTGATCACACACGAGACTTGCACCTGCTCGCCATTCCACTATCACGGAGGCGCTCGGTTGGCTGGGCCCGCCCGCGCGGTCATAGGCGACCACACTCACCGTTAGGCCAAGGGGAACCGGTACCTCGACCTTCAGACATGAGCAAGTGGGATCGACAGGAGGGCGAGAGATATCGATCACGGTCCGATCATCGACCCGGACCCAGTAGCGGTCTGGCAGATTTGCCGGAGCGTCCCAGGCGAGGCGGACCATTCTGGTCGGCCTGCATGCCGTGATGAAGGCGAGGGCCAACACCAACGCCAGGATCCCAATGCGGTTGCTACATGTCGCGCCCAAATGTTCAATGCCGCTGGTCACACTTGACCGCGCCTATCGATGAGCGGAATCCGCACTCTGTCGGTTCCTGTGCTATGCCGGAGCTTTCGACGTCCAGCCGAGCCGGGAATCTAAGAATCCTGCCCAGCCAGACTCCGGGCTGGGCGTCGATTTCCTGCCGGGTCGCCAGAACCGACAAAACGAGCGCGTTCAAGCGAGTCTCCGGGCGTAGACAATTCCGACTTCTTCCTGACCGGTGGCTGAATCCTCGGCGTAGTAGTCAACGAGCATTTCCCGTGAGAAGCCATGGCGGGCAAGAATCTCCTCGACGCTGCATAAGAGATCGCGGGAATGGTACTCGACGATGATCCGCTGCACGGTTCCCAGCGTCCGCTCCGCTCCTCGCAGCACTGCGACTTCTGACCCTTCCGCATCGATTTTCAGCAAGTCGATGCGCGGTACCTGCAGCGTCGGAAGGATCCGATCGAGCGTAGTGATAGGGATGTCGGCGGCTCCTGGAAGGGGAGCCCTTTCTGTTGCCGGGACTACGACCCCGCCCGTGGTTCCGCCCCTCGTGACGTGCAGCGTACCGATTCCTGGCTCGTCACCCAGCGCTGACGCGAACAACTGCACGCGATGCGCAAGGCCGTTCAGCGCAACATTTCTCCGGAGCCGGCCATACGATTCAGGGTTCGGCTCGAAGGCGTAAACGTTCGCCCCCTCCGTCGCGTGCAGGATCGTAAAGACACCGATATTGGCGCCCACATCGAAAACGGTCCAGCCGCTCTGCGGCTGGAAATCGGCGTGCCTGTGGTACTGGCGGGACTCATATATTTCGTGGAAGACATACACCTCCGAGGTTCTCACTCCAACGACGTACTTTGCGCCGCGTACCCGGATCGTTGTCTCCCAGCCAATGGTCTCAAAGGGCATGAGCCTGGCCGCATAAAGCTTTGCGACGAGCTTGGCAAGACTTAGCCGCTCCGGCCATGTCTGCCCGAGACGAGCAAGGAAGCGAGTCTCAAAAGACAGTTCGCGTACTTTGAGTCGAACCCGACGGACGAAGCGGCTGGTCGCCTCCGTGATTCCATCGGTGATGGTTGGGCTATCCGGGCCTGTGTCCATTTGGGGTCTTCCTTCTGGCAGCCATGTCTCAATTCTTGCTGCGCGACATACCTGCCCGTCGGGAGGACTTACATTTTACGTTCATCTGTCAGGGCAGCCCAAGGCGACTCAAGTTAGCGGCGCCGATCCGATCAAGGAACTCGCGTAGTTGCGCGCTTGCGCCTGTGAGTAACGACTTCGCGAACCGTAGCGACCTGCTCCTTGTCGACGCCACCAAGGAGCCAGAGGGCGCCACCATATCCCACCAGCGCAATGGGCGCCGCGAGGAAGGGATTGATATCAGTCAGAAGCCATGCGACGAGCGACATGGCGCCGCCCGCCAAAGCAGCAATTCCGAGGCTCCGCAACGTGCCGAGGTCGAAAAAGCCGCGAGGCAGGAGCCAGACGCCGGAACTCAACATCACCGTCTCGCTCACAACGCTGGCGACGCAAACGCCGAGGCCACCGTTCCCTTTGTGGGTCTGGAACCAGGGAATCAGTATTGGATCCAACACCACGCTCGTGAGCACGCAGAGGCATTGAGCGACCGCCCACGCTCGCTGCTTCCCGATCGCGGCGAGACAGATTCCGATGACCATGGTGAAGTACACCAGGAAGACAAACGCGGACGCCACGCGCAAGTTGTCCTCGGCTGGCAAGTACGAATCACGACTGAAGATGAGAACGCCAATGTCCGGATAGCAAAAGCAACCAACCGCTGCCGGGACGACAAGCATCGTCGCGGTACGAAGTGCGGTCTTCGCGGTATGAGAGAACCCATCCGAACTCTCGACGTGCAGGCGACAGAGGGTCGGATACAGCGCCCCGATGAGCGCCGATCCCGGGAAAATAAGCAACCCGACCAACTTCTGCGATGCTGCATACCAGCCCACCGCCTCGGCAGTCGCCAGCCTCGAGAGAAAAGCCGCGTCGACGACGGGCTGTAGGGTCATTGCCAACCCCATGAAGAGAAAGGGGAAACCCTCGACGAGGAGCGTCTTGAGCGTGGCGCGGCGAAACGACAATGCACCGACGCCGACTTTCCGGATGAACCTGAACACAAACACGAGAGCGATGAGGCCGGCCGCCGCCTGTGCGATCAGCACGGCCCTGAGTCTGCCGCGAAGTAACAATGTGGGAATCACCAGGAGCGCGTTGAGTGCTTGCGCCCCGATCGAGTTGATGGCGCCGAAGTCGGTCCGTTCGAGTCCCTGAGCTGTCAGCCGACACGCGACCGAGAAGGATCCGATCGAAGTTCCGATGACCATCAGCAAGAGGACCACCTGGAAGTCGCGAGGCTTCCCGAGGGATACCGATACGGCGGCGAGGATGGCGTAGACGGCCACCGCGGCGAAGGCGCGCCATACGAGGGAGGTCCCGAGTAGCTCCCCGGCCTTCGTCCGATTCCTCGCGACGAGGCCCGGCAGCGCGAGCAACTGCCCCCACTCGGCGGCAATGAAGCCAAAGGCGGTGAATGTTCCGGCCAGGTAGAAGTCGCCGAAGCCGTGGGGGCCCAGGAAACGCCCCATCATGCCGTTTACCAGGACAGATAGCGGCATTCCGACGACCTGAGCAAGCACCAGCCACAGGGCGTTGCGGAGAACGAGCCCGCGTCGTGGCGAAAGTTCGTCCGTGCGCTGATCCATTCGGCCGTCAGCTGATCGGGGTGTGCTTCGGATCACTGACCACCTGTTCGTAGATGGCTTCCAGTCTTTCGTTCTGCCGGTTCAAATCGAAACTCGAGCACACGAGGGTACGCGCCTGCGCGGCAAGCCGGCCGGCCAGATCCGGGCTGGAGGACGGAGAGGATCTGTGTCCCGAGCGCGTCGCAGTCGCGCTCGTCCGCCAAGAGTCCCGTCTCTCGGTGGATCACGGCTTCGGGAATGCCGGCGTGACGCATGGCGACGACGGGAAGTCCGATCGAGAGGGCTTCGAGAATGGAGATGGGAAGCCCTTCGGTCTCTCCGCTGTCCGCGGTCACACTGGGCAGGCAGATGAGCCGTGCCCGGGCGTGCCACTGTCGCACCTCCGCGTTGGTTTGGGTGCCGAGAAACCGATACTTCTCGAGCGTGCCCGCGGCCTGCTTTTCGAGCTCGGCTCGCAAGGGGCCGTCACCAATCATGACCAGTTCGACATCCGGCCTCCGTGACTGTACGGCCGCCATCGCGCGAATCAAGTAGGTGCTGCCCTTCTTATGAACAAGGCGGCCCACGAAGAGGACCACGGGGTCTCGCGTGGGGTTGTTGACCGGCTTGAAACGTTCGACGTCGATGCCGATGTAGTGTACCAGCAGCTTTTCTGCGTCGAACTCGCGGGCGATAGCCTTCTCCTTGAGGAATCGGGAGACCGCCAAGAAGACCGTGGCCGACTGATTCAATGTCGGACGGAGCCGGATGTACCGCTCGTACGAGGGCTGCAGCTTCAGGGGCTCTTCGTTTGATGTGGTGACGTCGTAATCATGCAAGGTGACAACGAGGGGCAATCGAAACCCGCGGGCGAGCCAGGCGACGTGCGTGGCGTCGACCCCAAAGTGGGCGTGCACCGGGCGCGGTCTGTGGCGAAGCATGGTAACAGATTCCGTCCGGACGAGACGTCGGTACCAGCCGGCGAACTCGACGTTTTCTGCCGAATCGGTGCAAACGCCGGCGGTATCAACATGACGAAGAGCCCAGCCTCCGCTGCCTGTGCCAGCAACGCCGTGCCGTGACTGTCCATCAGCCATACCGCGTACAGCGCGAGCAGCGCGCAGGCGCAACACACGTGGCCGTAGTTGCCGAGGGCTCGGCGCAGATACGGCAGGCACGGCAGCACGAAGATCAGTCGGTAGTCCCAGTTGGCCGCGAACAAGTACGAGTAGATGTAGATCGAACTGCCGGTCAGGAACAAAGTCCGGCTGTGCGCGTCGGTGGGTGCCTCGATTGGACAAACCTTGAACGCCAGCCCCAGCGCGGCGGCCATGACAGTCACCGCCGCCATCAGCAGCACCGGCCCCGGAACCCCTGCTCTGATCGCCACGCGCCCCAGGGCCCACATCAGCGTCGGTGCGCCGTACGACATTGGCCCGTCGGCGGTATTGCCATGAAGAATGATCGGCAGCTGGTTGCGCAGCAGGAGGCCGGCCGCGAGCGCGCCCGCAGCATAGAGCGCCAGGCGGCGCCAGTCTCTCTGAACGGCTGGTACGTGCAGCACGAAGCCGGGGAAGATCTTGGTTCCGGTAGCGATGAAGAAGAGCACCGAGGCCTGCAAGCGTCCGAGCCCGGTGCAAGCGAGCAGCAGGACGAAGGCGAGCATATCGGTATTGCCGCGCTCCATCGCCAGGAGGGCCGCTGGCGACACGGCACCCAACAGCATGATCCAGGACGGATAGCGCGCCAGCAGATACGTGCACGCGCCGACGAAGAGCAGCACGGACGACGTCCCAAATGCCAGGAAGGCGGCTTCGTTGTGAAACCTCAGGACGCGCGCCAGCCACAGCCAGACCGACGGGTAGTCCATCGTCCGGCCCCACGGATCACCCGGGTTGTCCACCTGCGGCCAGGAGCCACGCGCAAGGCTGATGAGTCCACCCTGGATCGATCGCAGGTCAGCAAACGGCGGGCTCATCGTGTGCACGTGCAGCGGCGTCCAGAAGGCCGTCCAGCCGTTCAGTGCCAGGACTGTCGCGCCGGCGCTGATGAGCAGCAGATACAGCAGCCATTGCTGCTGCAGCACGCCGTGGCGCCGGACGGAGTGAACTGCATACTGCATCCCGTGGGGATTATGGGATCAGCGCGAGGATTCGTGCTAGCGCGTTTGGTGTAAAAAAGTCGTATCCAGCGACACCCAAGCAGTGGTGGCTGCCAGCGCTACACGATACCTGCGGCCGCGGTCACAGGGCGAACCCACGGCGAAGGAACGGAGGTAGGTCGCGAGCACGCGGTTCATCTCGATCGCTTGGAAGCGATGCGGCTCAATTGGAAGTGCACAAGAGCGCAGCCTAATCGAACTCAGGTACGCAGCGCAGTCTCGAGGGCACGGCGCGCCGCGAAGTATCCGCACATCCCATGAACCCCGATGCCGGGAGGGGTGGCCGCCGAGCAAAGAAACACTCGCTTGAGCGGCGTTGAATATGTTTTCCACGTCGGCCGCGCGAAGAACTGCCGGACGTCGCCAACGCCCGCCCCAATGTCACCACCGACAAAATTCGGATTGTAGCGCTCGATATCTGCCGGCTGCATGACGTGCCGAGCGAGGATCCGATCGCGAAACCCTGGAGCAAATCGTTCAATCTGGCGCTCGATCGGTGCGACCATGTCGATGGTCGACCCTGCCGGGACGTGGCAATACGCCCACGCCGTGTGCTTGCTCCATGGTGCGCGTGACGAATCGAAGAGCGTCGGCTGAACGACAATTGTAAACGGACGAGCGGCGTGCCTTCCGTTCCAGGCATCTTTTTCCGACGCTTTGATTTCGTCGAGAGTGCCACCGAGGTGAACCGTCGCGGCAGGTGAACAATCGGAACTCCGCCACGGGATGGGGCCGTCGAGGGCCCAGTCGACTTTGCAGACTCCCACACCGTATCGGTAGCGCTCCAGCTTTTGCCGGTACCATGCCGGAAAACGATGACCCGCGATTCGAAGAAGCGGCTTCGGCGAGAGATCGCACAGAATGGCCCGTGCTAGTGGCAAATCGTCGATGGAGTTGACCGGTGCATCAACGTGGATCTCTCCGCCAAGGGACAGGAAATGGGCCGCCAGTGCGTCCGCCAAGCTTTGAGCTCCCCCTCGTGGCAATACCCACCCCGCGACGTGCGCCATCGCGCCGAGAACCAGACCGACTCCGGCTGTCAACATCTTGTCGAGCGGCAGCAGGCCGTGTGCCGCAACCCCTGCAAATAGTCCACGCCCTCGATCGTTTGCAAACGAAGCGCGCAATGTGTTCAGCCGAACGAAGCGCCTGAAGCCCGAATCGTGCCATCGTCAATGGGTGGCTGGGCCACCGCAGAGGCCCGAGAACGGCAGGTTCAAGCCGTTGCCAGTTCTCGACGATCGGTTTCATCAGGCGCTGATACGCGGCGCCATCCCCGCCATCCAGAGTGGCCGCAGGTCTGTTCCACCGAGCGGTAAATTAGGGCGACGTCGCCGTTGTCGAACGGATGGGCAACCCTCGCGGCCGGTTCAATCCGCTCGAGACCGTGCTGAGGCAGTGGAAGGGTCTTGAGAAACCCCGACGCCACGGCGAATGGATGAATCGCTGAACACACATCGTGTACCGAAACCAGGCAATGTCAATTCAGCCGATCGCACCCCGCCACCGATCGTCGATGATGCCTCGAGGATCACCACACGACGGCCAGCCTGCGCGAGCAGGATCGCTGCTGCGAGGCCGTTGGGCCAGAGCCGATTACCACTGCGGCGAAGCCCTCGACCATTCGTTGAGTCACCCTCCCGGCCGAGGCTGTACCACTCAAGAAGAAGGATCCCCTTGTCTGCTCGTCGAATCGGCTGATATCAAAGTGTCCTTCGCCTCGTGTTTGAGGATGGCTCGCATGAATCGCGCGACCTACCCCACCCGACGATCATGAAGCCCCGATTCAGCTGGGGGCGACCAACCGATCCGATAACGGGCGATAGAGCACCCAGGTGGAGGCGGTGCCGGGTCGCGTGTGTGATCGGCGCGGTCTTTCATCTTGCGTTTGGCTGCTCTTCAACATCATCGTGTCGGAGAACATCGAGTACGCGGCACTCGTCAGCTGGGCGGCGATCGTCCCATCGACGGGTTTGCACCTGAGGTAATGGTGGTCTGCTAGCCGCGCCGCGAGAGTGGTGTTGTTACTTGCATGCTTTGCGCTAGCACTTTGCCGCGCTCTTCCTTCAGCCCACAAGGTGTCAGCTCAGCGGTCTCAGATGTGGGGCGAGAACGGGCTGCGCAGCCCTCGAACACGGTGAAAGGCGAGACCGCGGCGAAGAATCGCAAACGAAAGTGGGTAAATGGACTGGTAGCCGGTGCCGCTCGGTGTGAGCGACGCCAGCCGGCCGTCCTGTGCCGCCGAGGCGATGATCCGTAGGTTTGATGGGGCAGCTGGAGGCTGAGGGGTTCCCCCGGTAGAAGAAGCAGAGAACGACGATAACCCGAAGCCCGTGATCGGTGCCCCCCCGTTCGCGAAGAACCCGATGCCCGGTGCGCCCGTGCGATAGGTGGTATCCGTCCCACTCGCGACCAACACCCAGCCACTCCCGAGATCCACGTACGCGCTAATCAGCCCCGCCGCATCCACGGTCGCTTTGACCCGATCGCCCGTCCGCAACGGCCGTGAGGGATGCGCCCCTTGCACGATGTAGACAAAGCAACTGACGCTGGTATTGCAGCCGGTCCAGCGCACAATATCGACGTAGTTATTGCCTGTGACCGAAAACAGCACCTCATACCCCACGATGCTGTGCGGCGTGATCGTGCTCAGAAGCCGCATCTCCACTTCTTGATAGTTCTGGGGCGAGGCGGCCACAACGACGGTCCCCTCGGCCGTCTGGACCGGCCCCCACGACCCGGCCAGGAGGGCCGTGGGATCGTTATAGGGGGGTGATGGACTGGAGCCCGTCCCAAACGCTAGGCCAGGCGACGTCCGCACGTTCAGCCAGTCGATCCCGGTCGTCTGTCCGTTAATCCACCGCCCGCTTTCGGAGATCGGATTCTCGGTGAGCGGAAAATTTGTAGTGTATGTACTGCTTTGCGCTTCGGCTGTGCGGCCGAAAAGCACAGCCGTGACCGCGAGAAGAACTGTGATCTGCTTGCGAATCGAAAAGCACTCGACTAGTTTACGCACCGGGCCCCCACTGCAATGATGGTGCCAAGTGGCGGAGTTCGTCCACTATCCCTGGCGCTCGGAAACCTCGCTCCAGTGGCGGGCACGAAAGGGAAACCGATTGTCTAGAATGGCACGCCACGGCTCAACAGTGTGCCGGTGGAGTGTGCCCGCTGTTAGATGGCCGAGCGGCCTCGCACGACATACCCCAAAATTGAAACGGCTATCATGATGACATGTATTCCGGTCCTGGAGTGACGCTGACAGCCTTTGGATCGCCGCTGACGGTTTCAGTTGTCGTACCAACGCGGAACCGTCCGTCTCATGCGGTGGCGTGCGCTCGTTCCATCCTGGGCAGTCAACGGGTTTGTCGACCTGATCATGGTCGATCAGAGCGAACGATCGGTCGACCGAGGAGGGTCTGCGAAGATCGACGATCGCCGTCTGCGCTATGTGTCGACGGAGACACGGCGTGACCAGAAGACGGAACCTCGGAATGGAACTGAGTCAGAGCGAGATTGTCGCCTTCACTGACGACGATTGCCGCGTCACGTCCGACTGGATCGAGCGGATCATCGACCTGTTTGCGGCCCATGCGGCAGTCGCCATTGTGTGTGGCCGGGTGCGGGTTCCAGAGGAAATCAAGCGTCTGGGATACGCCGAGGGCTTCGAGCCGCAAGTGCGCGAATGGCAGGGCCGCTATCCGTCACTCGGATGGGATTGGGGTCTCACCGCGAACTTTTCCGTCAGGCGTTCGGCGCTCGAACAAATCGGCGATTCGATCCGATGCTCGGGGCGGGTGCGCCCCTCCGATCCGGCGGCGAACCCGACTTCATCTTTCGCGCGATTCGCGCCGGCTTCAAGGTGGTGAACGCGCAAGAGGTAGTGGTCGATCACTACGGTATTCGAAAGCCGGGGGAAGAGTTCAAGAAGCTGATCATGGGCTACGGTGCCGGCACTGCCGCAGCGATGTTCAAACATGTTCGCCTCGGGGACCCCGCGGGCGCGTGGGTGTACCTTGCGGTTCCTCGGTTCGACGCTGTGCCACGTGTCGGGCAATGTGATTATGCGCAAGCAACCGACGGGCGCCAACTACCTGAAAGCGTTCCTAACCGGGACGTTTGCCTCATTCCACTTCCGCGTCGATCGAAAGCACCGACAATACGTCGAGCGCTGATAGGCGCCCGTGCCAGGCTTTTCGAAACACCGCCTCGCGGCGTTGCGGCTCGAGGGCCTCGGCGCCGTCCAGAAGACTGTCCAGCCGTGCAGTGCGGTTCCGCTGATACTACGTCGCCGATCCTTTCGAGAGTCGCCACTTGCGAAGTCGTCCGGACGCGGCAACAACCATCGTCGCCACGTATCCTGTTGCAACAAGGGCCGACACCACGAGGATGAGGCGTTCGACGAAGAACGCGAGCCAGTCGTTGGTGCTCGCGCCGAGAATGAAAAGCTTCGCAGTACCGACGACGAACGGGATGGTGCACAGCGTGATGGCCAACCACCGCTTGACTCTCAAGCGATCGGCGTACGCGGCGTCCTTCGGCCAGAGATCGCTGTAACTTACGAAAGCCGCGTAGGCCATCGCATTCACGGCGAACGTGATACCGAAGATCAGCCAGACGCCGAGATGAAAGAAAGCGCCGACGGCAGCATACACTCGAAACGCCGTGCGCCGCGCAGCGGCCAGAACGAACGTGCACTCCCACACGACCGTGGTGAGGTCCATGCTCTTCCAAACCCACGCCGGGAATGTCGCCAGCGACCACACCCCCGACGCATCGTCGCGCCCTGCCGAGTCCACGTTCTCCAGATGCCAGCGCGTCGCGAGCGTGTGTGTGGACAGCCATCCGCCGCGCGCCTTAGCCGTGCCGGCGCTCAGAAAGCCGAGGCCTATGAGCAGCGCGAGAAGGGCCAGCAGCCACGGTTGGCGCCGCTCGGCGAGCACGTCATTCGAGGACGATCGAGTTCCATCGACGGACAATCGCTGCCCCCAACCCGAGAACGCAAGCGTCAACGGGACGAGAACCACCATGATGTCGTTGTCGATCTTGCCGTCCGCGTAGGCGAAGCTACGCATCACCACGCTTCCGAGGGCGACGCCGAGTGATGACATCACCGTGCGCCAGCCGATGAGTAGGCTGCACGTGCAGAGGATCGTCACGGCGTTCATACCGACCATCACCCAATGCGGCGGGTAGTCATGAAACAACGCAGCCAGGCTCGCCGGCGGCGCAAACGCCGCTTGCGGAAGATCACGCACCCAGAGCGCGACGGGCAGGCTGTCCACAAGAACGTAGCTCGCGAAGAGGACGCGAAAGATGGCGAGATTCTCGAGGCTCGTCCGGTATTCTTCGAACAGCCAGTGATCAACGCGCTGAATAAGGCTGTTCATCGAACAGAACTTCGAACTTTCCGGCAAGGCGGATCTCTGGCGGGGGCAGCCGCTCGCTCGTTGCCAGATCGCCGCGGTAGGTTCGCTCGTACCAATTCGCCGTGCAGCGCGACAACGGCGCAGCGGAATAGAACAGCCTCGCGCGAGCGAGGAGCCACTCCTTCAACGATCGCACATGCTCCGGTGTCGTTCTGGTCACTTCAGCCAAGTTGTACCCAGGCATGAGCCACAGGGGCGGTTGGAGCTTGCCGGCCCGGGCCCGAGCGGGCGCGGTCTCGGGAAGTGGCGCGAGGAGGTGGTTCATGATTCCAGGATGGTGACCTTGGGGGACATGCGAAAGCAGGTCCTTCTGTCGAACGAGTCGACGCGTACCGTCGGCGTAAGCGAGTTCGATTTCGAGGCTCGTTACCGTGAGCGCCTCGGCTTGCTCGGGGCCGGCCCAACTGAAGCGCGGCATTATCAGGGCCGGGTACGGCTCGTCGGCGCGAGCGACGTAATACACCTGGGCGACGAACCCTATGACCATCGCCAAGGGGAGCAGGCGCACGAATCGCCGACGACTCGACTCACTCATGAACAAAACTCGACACGACCCGGGCCTCCACGATCCGCAGAGCCGCTACGAGCGCGCACACCAACGGCATCAATCCGACGCGATATCGAAACGACGCATCCATAGTTCCAAAGTGAGGGCGTGAATCAAGAAGTCGTCGACACGACCACCCGTTGGAACGGCGTCGAAGTTCGCAATAACGCGCTTCGGGTCGACGAACTTTGCTGAGCGAGCGTCTTTGAACAGGCCGCGCACCCATTCCTTCGCGGACGGCGCCGCCAATTGAGTATACACGGGCGACGCGAAGCCGATCTTGCGTCTGTCGAAGAGCACCTTGCGGGGTACGCGACCGCGCATCGCCTGACGCAACGGATACTTTCTGAGCCCGCGCACGATGAGCTTCTCGGTCTGGATGCCCAACAAGATCTCCGCAAGTTCAACGTCGAGAAATGGCGCGCGCGATTCGACTGCGTGGGCCATGTACATCTTGTCGTTGCACGCCAAGAGGTACGGAAGAAAAAAGGTCGTCACTTGTGAGTGAAGTTTCTCCTTGATCGAGACGTCGCGTTCCTGGAGTGCTGCGCCACGATCACTGGCGGGCAGGAGGCAGCCAGAGCGTTCGGCATTGTCCAGAAAATGCGAGCGAAGACGAGCGTTCTCGCTTTTCACGAAGCGGGACGCGAAACGCGATAGGATCGGACGCCAGTCGGGCTGGAGCAAGGTGAAGGCAAGCTCGGAGCAGAGCCGAGTCAGCCGCCGGTCACGCCAAAGTTCGAGCAAGAAAAGATGCGAATAGAGCGCGTAGCCGCCAAGGAGCTCGTCCGCTCCTTCACCGGTGAGCGACACCTTGAAACCGTGTTCATGGATCGCTTCGGCGATCTTGAAGCGCACGAACGGTGAATCGTAGATGAACGGTTCGTCCATGTGATAGACGATGCGTTCGAAGTGCTTGAGGGGATCCGCTGGTTCGAGGCGCACCTTCACGAGCTCGAATTGTCGATAGGTCGACAGGAGTTCCATGACCGCTTCCGTCTCGTCACCGGTACCGCTCTCGGACGTGGTCGTGAACGCGACCATTCGCCCCTCGTGCACGTCGGCGATCATGGCGGCGATCGAGCAGCTGTCGACGCCGCCACTGAGCGACAGGCAAACCGGTACGTCGGATATCAACCGACGCGAGACTGCCAGACGCAGCATCCCTCGCACGTCGTCGGCTTCCACGCAGCGCGTTGCCGTCGGAAGCGAATAGAACCGAATGATCTGGAAGCGGCCGCTTCCGAGATCCAACGTCCCGTTCGTGCCCGCGGGGAGCTGCTTCACGTCACGAAAGAATGTCCCGGGCGTGTGCGCCGCGAGACCGAAGTTCAAGAAATCTGCGACCAGCTCGGTGTCGGCCACGCGCGAGACGTACGGCGCCTTGACGATGGCCTTGATCTCGCTCGCAAAGATGAATCGGCCGCCCGCATCGTGGTAATAGAGCGGCTTCTTGCCGAAGCGATCCCGCGAGAGAAAAAGCGTATTTTCCCGCTGGTCGAAGACGGCAAATGCCCACATCCCGTTGAAACGGCGAACACAGCTCGCGCCCCACACGGCGTAGCCCGCCGTGATCACCTCCGAGTCGGCCTGGGTCAGGAAGCGGCAGCCGGCCGTCTCGAGCTCGCGCCGGAGCTCGCGATAGTTGTAGATCTCGCCGTTGAAGACGAGGACGAAGTGTCGTCCCTCGTGCGTGTAGTGGAGCGGCTGGTTGGATCGCTCGTGCAGGTCGAGAATGGACAGACGAGTGTGCGCCAGGCTGACGCGTCCTGGCTCGTTGAAGAACCCCGTCGCGTCCGGGCCGCGATGGTGGAGCGCCAGAGCCATGTCCCTGAGGAGGACTTCGTCGTCCCCGGTGAAGCCGGCGATTCCACACATGATCGGCTCAGCGCTCGCCGATAGCGGTTCGGCTGGTGCCGCGAGAGGCATTGGGGAGCCGGATGCTATCACGGCTACGTCCCCGTCAGAATGTAGATCAGGCCGTCCCGATCGGTGACTCTACGGAAGTGTTGGTCGAGGTACTCGTGAATGTCGGCGTGACCAGTTTCGAAACGCTTTACTGATTGCGACGAAACGACAAAGTATTCGGCCCCCTTGGCTCGGAGCTCTTCGATCTTTTCGACCGTCAGCCACGCGAGCGACAGGTACCACCCTCGTCGATCTCCAAAGTAGAACACGTCGGGTGGCGTCATGCTGTGCGCCTGATCCACGTCGTCCATCTGATCGTCGGTGACGATGATGAGCGAACCAGGTCGTGTCACGCGTCCGACCTCGATGCCCGTGAGCCTCTTCTGTTCCCAGACCGCGGTTTCCCAGCCGAGATCTCGACGGTTCAGATGATGAGATGCTGCGATCGCGTTGAGAGCCAAGAGCAGGCTCAACCCCCCGAGCAGCGGCGCGTAGAGGCGTGGCTGCCACCGAGCACCCGCCCTTTCGCGAAGCCACCGAACGAACGTCTGAAACGCAAGCCCAGCAAGCAGGCTCGAGACGGGCAAGATGGGTATCAAGTACGAGAGGTGCCCGCTGTATCGGCTTCCGGTCCAAGTTCCAAGAATATGAAGTACCACCGACCCGAGCCAGACGAAGGAAAGCACGTGCTTGTCGACGAACGCTCGATAGAGGCCGTAGCCGAACGCCACGAAACCGAGTGGGGTCACGTGATCGAGGACGATCCTGATGGCCGTACGCTTGTGGAGATAGAGGTCGCCGAGCCGCGCAACGGTCGTAAACTTGAGGTAACCGGGGCCGATGATGCCGAACGTATTCCCGTCCTCCAAGTAGAGCCTGTAGGCGTGAAAGTACCAGAGCGCAGGGGGAATCAGCATCGCCGCGACCGCGAGCCACGTTGTCTGCTGTTTGAGGAAATCGCGCCCATACCGTTTCACGAAGAGCCATAGAACTGGCAAACCCAGATAGAGCCCCGTGATCTTCAAGAGGATCGCAAGTGAAATGCTCGCGGTCCCGACGACGAGATGCTTCGGGTTGCCTCCGTCCGACCAACGTGTGAGAAGGTAAAGGCCGAGCGTTCCGCACAAGAGCATCGGAGGATCGGGCCACATGCCGGTGGTCGTGAGGTAGACGAGGGTTGGAGACAGAGCGACGTTCACGCCGGCCGCAAGTCCCGCAAGGTCCCCGAACAGGTAGCGGCCGAACTCGGCGACTGCCCAGACCAGAGCGAATCCACAAAGGAACGGCAACACCTCATTGAGCGAGTCGTGCAGTCCGAACAGCTTGAAGAGCAGGGCGGTGAGGAACGGCTGGAGCGGAAACTCCATTTCCACGTGTCCTGCTCCTGCGCCACCCCACATGATCTGGGGATACGCGAAATGGAACCCGTTTCGGTAGTAATTGACCGCGATCCCGGCGAGTTCGGTTGGCCGCCAGCCGAAGGTCGGCGCGTGGAGCCGGCTGAGCAACTCGAGCCGCGCAAGGCAGTAAATGCCGAATAGAAAGATCGGGCGAACGGGACCGGAGAATCGAGGACTAGTCACCCGAGCACTCCGAGACAGGTGGGCCTCAGGTCAACTGGGGCCCGCGCGCCTCTATTTTGCCCTTTCGCTTGAACATCGCCGCGATCTTGCTGGTCGTTACCCGTGGGGTGACCACCAATTCGACACCTTTCATGACGGCGGCCTTGAGTAGCCTCGCGGGACTCAGCTCGAAGCCAATCGATCGGAGTCCGGACTTCTGCATCTCCAGGAACTCTTTGCTGAACGAGTTCTCTAAGAGGGCCGCTACCAGCCACAAGTAGTACCTTGTCGAGTGCAATACCCAAATGCTGCGCGTGCTCTTCGGGGGTCAGATAGATGGGGCCAAAACGGCTCATGTCCGCGAGCATAGCGCGGTTGGCTCGTCCGTACTTGAAGCTCGAGGACGTTTCGGACTGTTCGTGGACGCGCGCGAACGTCAGAATTTGATGAACGAAGCCGAAATCGGAATGCTGAAGCACTTGATAGACGGCCGACACATCGGCGTGCGGCGCACCCTCTGCAAACGGGAACAACGTCTTCGTGGCTCGCGCGAAATCCGCCCGATAGAGCAGGGACGTTGGAGCCGCGAACACGTACGGCTGCTTTCCGAGCAGCGTGTTGCGACAGATTTCGCGTCCGTCCACGACTTTCTGGTGGTAGTCGAGCCCCTGATACAACAGACGTTTCCCCTCGGTTGAATAGCAAGCTACGATTCCGACGTTCGGATTCTCCTCCGCGAGCTCGACCATTTTTTCCACGCATTCGGGGAAAATCCAGTCGTCGCCGGAAACGAATTTGACATACTTGCTGTCCTTCGCCATGAAGCTGAGCGCGTGGTTGTGATTGACCATCACGTCCAGAAAATCGGTATTGTCGTGAACCTGAATCCGATTGTCTTTCCGCGCGTACTGCTGGCAGATTTCGAGCGTGTTGTCCTTGCTGCAGTTGTTCACCAAGGATGTATTCGAAGTTACGGTACGTCTGCGCAAGGACGCTCTCGATGCACTCCGCGATGAACGCGGCACAATTGTATACGGGGGTGATGACGCTGATGAAAGGTTCGTGCTTCGTGCTCATTTCCAGAAACGTGTGTGCCACAAAATCGGCCGATGCCCGATGGGCACCAGCGGCTTGGGCAGGTCATCGCCGTAGTCTCCGAGCCGCGTACCAAGCCCGCCACAGAAAAGGGCGACCGTCATTTCCGATTTTCCTTCGGAAACTTTCTGCGGTGACCCACCGGCGCGGCATCTAAAGAGCCAACGGGTGGCCGAGCGTCGAGTCTCGGCGTCGTTGGTCATAGTACACAGGAATACCGGCGCGCGGTCAAGGGGCGCGCAAACGGCGAGCGTCGAGTGTCGGCTATTCGTCGCCGCCTTTGAGAGGACGAACGTCTGAGGACGCCGAGCATAGAGCGCAGGTTCAGCGCTCGATGTACTCGCGTCGAGCGCGATCAATGCCGAACCGGCAAGAGGCGAGCGTGCCGGAAAAGAAGGCGCGTAGGTAACCGACGCCGATTGGCCGTCGGCCCGATAGAAGGTTTCCAAACACCCGCAGCACCGTGGAACCCAAAAAGCGCGAATAGACTACGATGCCGGCCCAGTCACCAAGCCGGACGTGTTTGAACATGGCTGCTGCCGTGCCCGCACCGTACCCCAAGATCAGTCTCTTGAACTCATCGCCAGGTCGACGAATTCCATAGTGATCGACGACCACCTCCTCGGCATTCACCACCTTCAGGCCGTTGCGCAGCACGCGAAACAGGAAGTCGGGCTCGCCACCCGAGCGGAGCGGAGCACCAGCACCGAGTAGTGGGTCGAAGACGCCAACGCGGCCGAGGACCGACCTGCGAATCGAGAGATTTGCCGTAATTCCCCAGTCCCTTCCCAGTGGGGGAAAGCTGCCTTGCCATTCGCGCTGATGCGGCTCGAAACCTTCCGCATAGCCGAGGTGCCGAATCTCTTCGGGCACCCGCACGCGACCGCACACGACAGCAACCTCGGGGTCTGCGGCGAAGAGTTCGCCAATTCGTTGCGCCCAGTCCGGCGCCACGCGGCAGTCGTCGTCGGTGTAAGCCACGATATCGCCTTGCGTGGCGCTGATCCCAAGGTTTCTTCCCTTGGTCACGCCGCGCGAGTCGCTCCGAAGGTAGCGAAACCGTGGATCACTGATGTGCGACAGGGCCTCCTGCGTCGACAAATCGTCGCTCTGGTCCACGAACGTGAGGTCAAGAAAACCGGCGGCCGCCAGGATCGACCGAGCACACGCCTCAGCATGCTCCGGACGATTACGCGTAGGGACGACGACAGACACGGTGAGCGGACCGGACGGCGGCGGACTCGGTGGAGCGTTCCCAATGTTCGACATCATTATTCGGGACACCTATCCTCCCGTAGCGCACCCAAGTCCCGAGTTTCGCACCTTCGGAGGCCCAAGCAATAGCGGCACATCCGAGTGAATCGGCGGGATCGCAAGCCGTGAGACCCACCGAACATGGGGACATGTTGATTGGCGCTCACTGGTGCACACGGCACTGACACGATGTTACCGGCGCTGGCGCAAGTCGTAGATGATGCCGTCCTAGGCGTTAATCTTGCGAAAGTGTTGACTGAGGTACGCGTCGAGGGCCGAGTAGTTGCCAGCATATTGAAAGAGCGAATTGGCGGACAGCACAAAGTACTCGGCGCCTTTCGTGCGCGCTTCCTCAATTCTTTCCGGAGTCGCCCATGACAAGGTGAAATACCAACCTCGCCGGTTCCCAACGAAAAACACGTCCGGTGGCGTCATCCACGTTTGAGGCGTGAGGCCATCCATCTCGTGATCGGCAATGATAATGAGCGAACCAGGCCGCGTGAGTTCCGCGACCTTGAACCCGGTCAATTGTTTTCCCTTCCAGAGGGCGTCTTCGAACGCAAGGTCGCGATTGTTGAACCGCTCGGACGCCACGAAGGTATTGACGACTACGAGAAAAGAGAAGGCGGCGATCAGGGGAACCAGCACGGGCGGCCGCCAGCGGTGGCCCAGGCGTTGACGCAACCCTGCGAGGCAGGTTTGAAACCCAAGGCCTCCGACCAGATTGCACACGGGCATGATCGTTAGCAAGTACCCGATATGGCCGCCGTACTGCAGCCCTTGAAAGACAACGAAGGCATGAAGCGCGACCGCAGCAAGCCACACGAACACAAACGTTTCGCGCCGGATGAGCGACAGGTAGAGCCCGTAAGAGAAGGCGAGGAACCCGAGCGGGATCAAATGATAGAGGGCAATCCGGATCGCAGTGTGCTTATAGATATAGAAGTCTGTTAACAGGCTCGTTGTTTCGAATTTCAGATAACCAGCGGCGAGGATGCCGAACGTGTTGCCGTCTTCGAGGTACAGGCGATACGCGTGTGAGTACCAAAGAACGGGCGGGAGCAGGATCGCGGTAGCTGCGAGCCATGTCGTAGGCTTCTGCAAGAATTGAAGGCCGTAACGTCTGACGAACAGGTACATCACGACGACCCCGAGGTAGAGGCCCGTAATTTTGAAGAGAATCGCGAGCGCAATTGAAGCCGCACCGGCCCACAGGCGCCACGCCGAGGTCCCATCGGCCCAACGCGAGAGCCAATAGATGCTAAGCGTTCCGCAAAATACCATGGGCGGATCTGCCCACATGCCGTAGCTGGTAATATTCACAAAGGTCGGCGAAATAGCCACGTTGACACCAGCTGCCAGACCGGCAACGTCGCCAAACAGATAGCGCCCGAGCGCGGCGGTCACCCACACGATTCCAAAGCCGAACGCCAACGGCAGCACTTCGCACAGCGCGTCGTGCTGACCAAACAACTTGAACAGCAGCGCAGTGAGGAAGGGCTGGAGCGGAAATTGCACTTCCACGTGTCCTGCTCCAGCGCCTCCCCACATCACTTGCGGGTAGAAGAGATGAAAGCCGTTCCGATAGTAGTTGATGGCGATGCTGGCAAGGTCGGTGGGACGCCAGCCGAAGGTCGGCGTACTGATGCGGTGCCACAGCTCCCAGCGTGCGAGGACGTAAACGGCGAGTAGAACCCCAAGTGCGTAGCGGTGGAGAACCGAACGTCGACCGTGCCTCCACGCTCCTCACCGGGTCATGAACCGAGATCATGTCAAACTCGCGCCACGAGCTTCAACTTCACCTGCACGCTTTCGGATGAACCGAAGCTTCTTCGTGGTGACGACAGGATGCAGAATCAATTCGAGACCGCGTTTCACACCAGCCCGTGCAAGATCGGCGGTACTCAGTTGGACGCCGATGCTGGCGAGTTCTGTGCGTTGCTGCTCGAGAAACTTCCGATCGAACGAGTTCTCCACCAATGCAGCCGCTAGCCACGCGTAGTACTTGTCCGTGGCTATTTTCAAATGTTGATGCAGCTCCTCTTCAGACAGATAGATTGGACCAAAGCGTTTCATGTCGGCCAGGAACGATCGGTTGAACCGACCGAACTTGAAGCTGACGGAGGTCTCCGAGGCTGCATGGATGCGAACGAACGACAACACCTGATGTACGAAGCCAAAGTCGGAATGCTGCAGCGCTTGGTACACAGCCGACGTATCAGCCTGCGGGTTTCCTTTAGCCCATGGGAAGAACTCACGAGCGGAGCGAATCAGATCGGCTCGATACAGTAACGATGTCGGAGCGCCGAAGACGTATCGCTGGCGACCGCTCAGCGTCTCGCGACAAATTTCGCGCCCATTGACGACGCTGCGGCGATAGTCGAGCCCCTCAAACAGAATGCGACTCCCTTCGATCGAATACGCGCCGACGATACCGACGTTTGGATGCTTCAGCGAGAAGTCGACCATTTGCCGTAAGCAGTCCGGAAAGATCCAGTCATCGGCCGACACGCACTTGCAGTACACGCTCTCGGACGACATGAGGCTCATCGCGTGATTGTGGTTGACCATCACCTCGAGGAACTCCGTGTTGTCGTGAACCCGGATGCGGCTGTCGCGCCTGGCGTAATCGCGCATGATCTGCAACGTGTCGTCTTTGCTGCAGTTGTTGACGAGGAGGTACTCGAAGTTATCGTAGGTCTGGGCGAGAACGCTCTCGATGCACTCGCCGATGAACGCGGCGCCGTTGTAGCACGGCGTGATCACGCTGACGAATGGTCGGCGCGGCGGCATTCAGCGCTCCGCCCGCCTGCCGACGACGCCGCGAATCGTCGCTTCCGCCATTGCGACATCTTATCGCATCCGACTGGCACGAACTCCGCACTGACAGCGGCGCAGCGAGCGCGGGATGAAACGAATGTCCAGAGATGTGAAAGTCTGTAAACGGCGATGAAGCCGGTTCCGACATCAGCCGCGTCCGATGCCGTCGTAGTGCTGAACCGCCGACGGGCGAAGCATCCGTCGGCCGTCGATGACAACCGGATTCCGGCCGGTAGTTGCCAGCAGATCCGGCAGCCGCAGGAACTCACTCCACTTCGTCACGATCAGGATTGCCTCGGCATCGGCGATCGCAGCTTCGAGCGTCGGCGCCACGGTCACGGCCGTGCCAAAGAGCCTGGCGGCTTCAGCAGCAGCGGCCGGGTCGTACACGACGACGCGCGCGCCTTCTGCCAGCAGCGACGTGACAATCGGGATCGCTGGGGATTCACGCGTGTCGTTGGTATCGGGTCGAAAGGCGACACCGAGCACGGTGACCCGACGCCCGGCCAGCGACGGCAGATGCTTGTGCACCAACTCGATCATCTTCTGGTGCTGATTGGCGTTGACGTCGAGGACGGCGCGCATCATCCGCATCGGCACACCTGCCGCTCTACCGTGGGCGGCCAGTGCGCTGACATCCTTGGGCAGACAGCTGCCGCCGAAGCCACAGCCGCCTAGCAGAAACGCCACGATCGGTGGCACGACCACGCGGCCATCGTCCAGCGGCGTGCTCAGATAGCGGCTGGTGTGCAAACCGCGCATCACCTCGGCCGCGTCGATGCCGCCGAGGGCCGTCGCCAGGTTGGCCAGCTCGTTCGAGAACGAAATCAAAGTGGCCAGTAGCGCGTTCGAGGCGTACTTGATCAGCTCAGCCGTCGAATTGTTGGTCCGGATCAGTGGCGCCTCGAAGCAAGCGTAGACCGCAGCAAGCACGTCCTGCGTGCGCTCATCGAGACCACCGCAGACGATGCGATCCGGGTGCATAAAATCATTAATGGCCTCACCCTCGGTCAGAAATTCCGGATTCATCCCGAGCCCGAAGTCGGCGCCGGCTCGCTTGCCGGATTCCTGTTCGAGGATGCGTCGCACGCTGGCGTCCGTCGTGCCTGGCACAACCGTGCTCTTGACCACCACGACGTGATAGTGGGGCAGATCGCGCAAGGCGCGGCCGATGATGCGTGCCGCCTCCTGAACCTGACTGAGGTCGATCCGTTCGCCGTCAAACGGCGTCCCGACCGCGATGAATGTGATGTCGGACTTGGCGATGGCGCCGGCCGCGTCAAGCGTGGCGCTGAGCGTCCGTCCGACCGTGCGCGCCAGAAGCTCGGAGAGGCCGGTCTCGAAGATAGGGCACTCACCGCGGTTGATGGCGGCCACGCGGCCAGCGTCGACGTCGACGCACGTCACAACATGACCGGCGTCCGCGAAGCAGGCGCCGGTGACCAGACCGACATAGCCGACACCCAGGATCGAAATCCGCACCTATGCGTCCTCCGCCACTTGATTCCCCGAATACCAAATGAGCGAGCGCCGAAGCCCCTCGTCGACAAGGACGGTCGGCTCGTACCCCAATTCGGCACGCGCCTTGGCGATGATCGGGCAGCGGCGGTCCGGATTGTCCACGAGATAGTCTGGGTCAACGCGCTTCACGACGCGGCCGGAATAGCCGAACGATTCGCGCCCGAGCGCCGCGACCTTCTCAGCGAGCTCGGCCATCGAGATTTCCGGGGTTTCGACCCCGATGTTGTAGGCTTCGCCGGGGCGCCCGACGACGAGGACTTTGTAGTAGCCGATGACGGCATCGGCCACGTAGCAGAACGTGCGCCGTGGGCTCCCGTTCGATCGCATGACGATGTCTCGGTTGGCAAACACATCGCGGGCGAAGTCAGGCAGCACCCGGTGATCGGAGATCTTGAGTCCAGGACCGTAGTTGTTGAACGGCCGCGCGACCTTGATCGGCAGCTGACAGCGCTCGGTGAAGTTCACGCACAGGGTTTCGCCGTAGCGCTTTGACTCGTCGTAACACGCCCGCGGACCGGTGCACGAGACGTTGCCTCGGTAGGTCTCAGGCGTCGGAATGGCGTCAGGCGTCGGATCGCCGTAGATTTCACTGCTCGAAAAGAACAGGAAGCCCTCCACGGGTTCCGCTGACTGGCGCTGGTACCTGGCATACTCGAGCAGCAAACGCAGACCATTGACGTTGGCGTCCATGGTTTCGATCGGAAACTTCCGGTAGTAGACCGGGGAGGCGATCGACCCCCCGTGGACGATGTATTGAAACGAAGGCATGCCGCCGGGCAGCGGCTGGCTGATGTCGTGCTTGACGAGCGTGAGGTGCGGCGTCTCGGAAAGGGCCGACAACCAGGCGGGAACCCCGCGGATGTAGTTGTCATAGACGGTGACGTCGATTGGCGACTCGGCGGTGCGGTTCCAGTAGAGGACCGACTGGACGAGGTAGTAGCCGAGAAATCCGGCGCCGCCGACGATCAGCAGCTGCTTGCCGCCCATCCGGACGAATTCGGCGGACAGCTTCTTGGTGATGTACTCGAGGTCGTTGCGGACAATCTCGTCCGCGGCGTCCCTAGCGGTCGTGTCCATCGGCGCCCTTTCAGGAAAGAATCTTGACATCGGGGATCGGCACGACCCATTGGCCGCCCCATTCGCGAATATAGGACGTCTGGCCGACGATCTCGTCGACCAGATTCCACGGCCCGATGAACAGGTAGTCCGGACGGGTTTCGCGGATGCGGTCAGGCGCCAGGATCGGGATGTGCGTACCCGCCAAGAACTTGCCCTGCTTGTAGGGATTGCGATCGACGACGTAGTCGAGAAAATCCGTGCGAATCCCGCAGTAGTTGAACAGCGTGTTGGTCTTGCCGGCAGCGCCATAGCCGACGATGGACTTGCCGCTGCGCTTCGCCTCGATGAGGAAGCCGAGCAACTGCCGTTTGGCGTTCTGCACGCGCTCTGTGAAGCGTGTGTAGAAGTCGAGGGTGTTCATCCCTTCCGTGGCTTCCAGGTCGAGCAGACGCTGCACCGCCGGCGACCGCTCGCGCCCCGCGCTGGCATGAGCGGCGAATATCCGCAGAGACCCGCCATGCGTGGACAGCTCCTCCACGTCGAAAATCGCGAGACTGTGATGGGCAAAGAGCTTGTTGACGAAGGTGAACGACAGGTAGGAAAAGTGCTCCTGATAGATCGTGTCGAACTGATTGCCCTGCATCATGCGAAGCAGGTGTTGAAAGTCAACGGTGATGACACCGGTGTCTTTGGTCAGGATTTTCAAGCCACCGACGAAGTCGTGAAGATCCGGAACATGGGGAAGCACGTTGTTGCCGAGCAAAAGGTCGGCGGCGAATCTCTCCTGGCGCAGCTGTTCCGCGGTGCTGACGCCGAAAAACCGGACCACCGAACGGACCCCTTTGGCCTCGGCCGCCTTGGCGACATTGGCCGCTGGTTCGATGCCGAGCACCGGGATGCCCCGCTTCACGAAGTGCTGCAGCAGGTAGCCGTCGTTGCTCGCGACTTCAATGACGCAGCTCGGCGGCCCCAGTCCGAACCGCGGAATGACCGCGGCGACATAGCGCTCTGCTTCCCTGACCAACGTATCGACGAAAGACGAGAAGTACGGCGTACTCCGAGAAGATCGTCTCAGGCGAGACGTACTGCTGGAGCTGTACCAGCAGACAACGCTCGCAGATGAACACGTGCAGCGGATAGAACGCTTCGGCGCCGTTGAGTTCGCTGGCGTCGAGGTGTGTCTGGCATAGCGGGGACATCCCGAGGTCGACGAAGGTCCGAGTCGAGCGGCGCGTTGCAGAACCGGCAGCCTGGCGAGTCAGAATTGGTTACCACGACGCGTTCCTTCACGCTGCTCGCCGAGGCGGGGCGCCAGCCCCGCGCGGCGTTGCAGCTTGCGACCGCCTGATCGGCCTGATATCTTGAGTGCGCACACCTCTCGAGGATTCCCGTTGATGCTGCCGATCACGCTCGGGCCCGAACCGCACGCGCGGTTGACGATGCTCTGCATCGGGGCGCATTGCGACGATATTGAAATCGGCTGCGGCGGCACGATCCTGCGTCTGCTGGCGGAGCATCCCGGCAGCTCGGTCCACTGGGTGGTCCTGGCGTCGAGTCCGCGCCGCGCCGATGAAGCGCAGTCCGCGGCCAACACCTTTCTCGAAGGAGCCGGCCACAGAACCGTGGCCGTGAAGACCTTCAGAGAGAGCTACTTCCCCTACATGGGCGCCGAGATCAAGGACTACTTCGAAACGCTCCCCGCCGTCAGCGATCCGCAGCTGATTTTTTCGCATTATCATTTGGATCGGCATCAGGATCATCGCCTGGTCGCTGAGCTGACCTGGAACACCTTCCGCAACCATCTGATCTTCGAGTACGAGATTCCCAAGTACGAAGGCGACCTGGATCGGCCGAACACTTACGTCGCGCTGACGCGGGCCCACGCCGATAGAAAAGTCGATCTGCTGATGAAGCACTTCCCCTCGCAATCGACTCGGCCGTGGTTCAAGGCCGAGACCTTTCACTCGCTCATGACCGTCCGCGGAAACGAGGCCGTGGCGCCTGAAGGGCGAGCCGAAGCATTCCACGTTCGAAAGCTTGTAGTCTGAGCGGCGCCGCCGGCTCGAGTCGGCCGACTCAGGCACGCCGCCAGACCCTGCGAATGATCGTATCGCAGGAACGCAGCCATCAAACTGGAATTGTCATGCAGTTCTGTGAGCGCGCGCGGCGAACGACATTGCCCGCGCTCCTCATTCTTTTCAGAATAGTGGAGCCGTGTTGTCGATAGACGAACATTCGGGATCGCAGACGAGCTGAATGGACGATCAGGCCGACGTCCTTTCCAACCCGATCGCTGTCGCCACCGGGATGTGCTCCAGAAGTAACGCGCGTGGGCGGCTGGCTGCGAGGCGTCGCGTGAGGATGAGTGCTCTGGTGCTTGCGCTACGCAGTGGAGCGGCATCACCTCATCCTAGGCGTTGACCGTCCCCGTCCGCACGACCCGCGACTCTCCTCGTCGCGGAACGCCGCCGCATCAATCCGCTCACGAATGTGGCCCAGGAGCTGCGGCATCGTGATCGACCGTCGGCTCGCCTCGCCCCGAGCCCACTGCATCAGTTCGATCATTTGCGCCCGCGGCATGCCCTCGGAACCAATCGTCAAGGTCGTGCCGCAGGCGCAGTTGGCATGCGACATCGGACCGAGGGTCCATCAGCGTTTCCGCGGCGGTCGGCTCGTAGAAGACCGGCGGGCCGACGTGCGTGATGGCTCCCAGGTAGTCACGCAGCGACTCGAAGCGCCGTCCGCACTTCGAGCAGAACTTCGGAAAACGTCCCTCGATGTAGGACCGCACAATCCGAACGACGTCGTCTTCGGTCACACGCTCTCCAGGTTGCCTCGGAAATGAGGCCACATGAGTATCACGTCCGGGGGCAGTCGCCTGGCATATTTGTTTTCTCACATCGACCTTTTCGCTTGACGTTGCGAATTTACTGATATCTCTTCGTCGGGAGCGCGAGTCCGTAACCAATTGGCCTAACGGCCCCACATAGCATCAGTCGCTCAACGCGGCGTATTCAGAACGCCCGGTCGTAATGAAACCTTTTTCATTGGACTGGGTGTTTCTTTTTTGAGACGCCCGGTCACGCAGGTGACCATGGCGCTGTCGTTCAAGCCCCGTCGCGGCCGACCGCCCTTTCCACGTGTCGAATTCACGCAAGCGCTCCTCGACCACGTAAGCCAGGAGAAGATCGTCTGGCCGCTCGCGCGGTTGGCGGGCTTTCCCCATTACTCGGCGTTCAGCGCCTTCCTGCATCGGCGGACCATCCCGGCCTCACGCCTCACGGTCGCACGGTTCCACACGCTCGCCGATGTATTGGGCATTGCGCGCGACGACGTGTTTCGCAAGGTCGCGCGATGACGCCCGACACGAGCGAACTCGCCCAGTGGAAACGGCAGAACGCGATGCTGTTGCGGCAGCTGCTGCGCGTGCAGGCGGAGCGTGATGCGTTGCGCCAACAGCTCGCGGCCATACAGCCGCCGCCCGAGGCGGCGGCGACTCGACCGCTGCTGAAAGGCGGCGCCTGATGGACGGATTGTCGGCCCTGACCTCTGCCGCGTGGCGTCAAAGTAACGCGATATGCGGCATGCCACATATCGGGTTACATGACGGTAACGCGATAACTGCTATGGCGTATATCGGGTTACGGTGATGGCCTCGTTTGCGCGGTCCTGCCGCGCCTGCGGGACCGAGATCCGGTGGACGCGCGGAGCCCGCTTCCGGAAGCACTGCGACCGGTACGCGTTGAAACACTGGCGCGCGAACAACCCCGACAGAGTAAAGCGCAAGGCCAACGCTATCGCGAGAAGCATCCCGATCATGTGCGCGAACTGGTGCGCCTGCGGGTGGTGCAGTGGCGCGCGCGACAGAAGGCGGGGCCGCCGGAACCGAACAAGACCAAGAAGGTCAGCGGGGAAGTTAAGAAGGCGACGCGCATAGCTGCGGTCTTTGTTCGCGATCCGCTCTTCGCCCAGTTGAGCGCGTTCGCCGCAGGGACGAAGCAGGAAACGGCGGCGTCCGCGATTGCCGCGCTGCGCGATCAGTATCTGAACGGCGACGGCTTTGATGTCAGCTTGCTCGATGAATTGATCCGCGTGCAGACGTGGGTGGACGCGGTCAGTCACGGGATCGAACCGTTCATCGTGACCTGCGAGAGGGCGGCGCGACGCGCAACGCGCCCCCCTGCCCCGTGTGCGAACGCAGCGATGCTGACCGAGACCCGAATGCAATTCGTGCAGCGATTGCGATTCTCGACCGATTTGGACTCGGACCACACGCGATGCTGCAAGTCACCGCTGCGGTACCGAACCCCTTCGACGACATGAGCGACGCTGACACCATCGCACATCTGGAAGCGACCATCGCGAAGGGGCTGCGCGTGCTCGACGCCGCGGAGAGGAGTCAACCTCTCGCGATGGAGGCGGTTGTCATGGTTGACGACGACGAGCCCGAACTACAGAACTCCGCCGTGCCAATCCCCGAGGGGAACGAACCATCTGACGAAAGTAACGAGCCGAAATACTTGAAAACACAAGCGTTAACGACATCGCGGTCGCGTGGGTCGAAGGGCTGCGCGCCAAGGGCGTGACGCTCTACGCCCGCGGCAAGCGCATCGAAGTCGTGCCCAAGAGCGCGTATAACAGACGTACTGTTCACCACATGTGCTCTAATGCATCTATCGTCCATCCGATGGCATTCCGGCAAGCGTTTTCTGCGCTGGTAGTTTCTCTTGTTTCTCCCAGGGATAAGCTGCGGCGTTACGCTTCCCGGCGGCGGTTGGCTCGGTGAGGTTAGATAGAGTTGCGTTACCGTCGCGACATTGATGGCCTTCGCGCCCTGGCGGTGCTTTCGGTTGTCTGCTTCCATGCCCACGTGCCCAGTTTCAGCGGCGGGTATGTCGGAGTGGATGTGTTCTTCGTGATTTCGGGTTATCTCATCACGTCATTGATCTCGAAAGAGATCCGTCAGCAGCGCTTCTCGATTATCACGTTCTATGAGCGACGGGTGCGCCGAATATTTCCCGCGCTGCTACTCGTGATGGTTGTCTCCTCGCTCCTCGCTACTTGGCTGTTGTTGCCGACGCAATTCAATAACTTTGCCAAAGCTGAATTCGCGACTGCGGCATTCGCGTCAAATGTGCTCTTTTGGAGGGAGACTGCCTATTTTGCCCACCGGCGACCGAGCAGCCGCTGCTCCACACCTGGTCTCTCGCTGTCGAGGAGCAGTTCTATATAGCCTTTCCGCTGGTGCTCTTTAGCATTCATCGATGGCTGAAAGCACGTTGGACCCTCTGGCTTGGGCTGATCACAGTGTTCTCCTTTGCCTTGAGTGCCTGGGGGGTTACTTACCATCTCGCGGCGACCTTCTACTTGGCACCGACACGCGCCTGGGAACTGCTCCTGGGATCGCTATTGGCTCTGGAGTCGTTTCCTCAGCTACCGAAACCGACTGTTGATGGAGGTGTCGGCGCTTGCGGGCCTCGGCTTGATCGCGTGGGGCGTGTTCGGGCTGTCAAGCGATTCCCCGTTCCCTGGCATCAACGCGCTTCTTCCCTGTCTCGGTACCGCACTAACAATATATTCGGGTCAGAACACACCGACGGCTACGAGGATATTTCTCGGAACATGGCCGCTCGTTTTCGTCGGTCTTATCTCTTATTCACTTTACCTCTGGCACTGGCCCCTGCTGGTATTTGCCCGCTTTTGGAACATCTACGAGCTTAGCGGACCGAGAACTGCGGTGGTCGTCGGCGTCTCGTTTCTCGCGGCGATTTTCTCGTGGAGGTTCGTCGAATCGCCCTTCCGAAGGCGCGGCGGCGTGTTCGACCGGAAGGCGTTGTTTCTTGCTGCTAGCGGCGTGACATCCTTACTGATGGCTTTCGCACTCTACGGGCACTTCACGCGTGGCTGGCCAGACAGAATTCCCGCGGGCGTTGCCGAAATTGCTTCTTATTCCGAATCCAGGAATCCGCGGCAGCGCGAGTGCTTTGGAATGCGCGAGCACCACGTTCCAGTTGGCGAGACCTGCGACTACGGTGCCAACGTTCCCCCCTCATATGTCGTTTGGGGCGACAGTCATGCTGACGCTGTGATTCATGCGGTTGGGAAAATCGCCGAGAGATACGACAAGGCAGTAAGGTTTCTTAGTTCGTCCGGTTGTCTCCCGGCCGTAGCGATTGAACGAGTTGATTACGACTACTCCTGCGCTTCTGACAATGCAGCGTACCTGGATTACATTCTGCGGAATCACGAAATAGAAAGCGTAATATTGGTCGCTCGGTACACGCTATATGTGTATGGTTGGTCAAGTGATCTTGGACCGGCCGAGAAATACAGAACCGACTCGCCATATATCACCGACGTCAGCCGCACGGTCTCCGACCTTGAAGGTCGGCAGAGCCTGCTCAAAGTCCAAGTTGAGAAGACCGTCAAATTACTGCTTGATGCCGGAAAGAGAGTGGTGCTCATCTACCCGATTCCAGAAGTCGGGTACAGACGTTCCAGCTGCGTTGGCGCAGATGATGGTAGCTCAACATGAGCTTGCCAGTTTCACGCGGCCATTCAGCTACTACAAGAAGCGACAACAGTTCATCCTCAGCGTGCTGGACGACCTCGGCCAGTCGGCGAACATCATCAGGATTTATCCTCATACGCGTCTCTGTGATGCGATGACGTGCCTGACCTATGCCAATGGCAAGCCTCTCTACTATGATGCCGATCACTTGAGTTTGGCTGGGGCGGATTTCGTTGCCCCCCTACTCGAATCTGTGTTTGGATCTATGGACAAGGAGCGACGCGCGGCAGAGTAGCCGTATTGGGAATCGATGCGGCAGTCAACCAAGCCCGCAACAACTCAGCGATGCTTGCTTCTATTGAATCACCCTCTTCGGGCTCCACGAAGTACTCCATGTCGCGTTCCAGCTCCAGCTCGTCGTCGCTTGGCTGCGGCGGCACCCGCGGCTCATCCGCCGGAATCTGCACGTGGCGGTGGTCCTCGAAGCCGCTCGGGTGGTTAGGCACTTTCATCGCCCCACCTGGGTGCTGGGACCACGGACAGGCGATCTCGGCGAGTAGAACAACAGGACGTCGATAGTCCGGCTTCGGCCGGACGAATTCATGGGGGCGGCGGTCGAAAGGCTAGATGTCGCTGACGAGCGAAGTCGGTCACGCGTCAAGTCGACTGCGCGCGTGCGTTCATCACGTCGAAGGGCTGGACGCTCGACGAACAGCACTTCTACGCGGATGATGGTGTCTCGGGCGCGTTCGACGCCGTCGTGTTCTACGACTTGGACAGCTTCGGGTGCAACGCGCGCCACACGATGCAGGCGCTGAACACGTTGGCCGACTTGGGCATCAGCATCTGGGACTACTCGACGGGCCACGCCGTCGACCTCGATAGCTTCGAAGGCGAAATGATGACCTTCATGAAAGCGCGCTTCGCGCAGCAGTATCGCGACAGCGTGCGCAAGCACACGAAGACCGCGATGCGGCAGAAAGCCGAGGCGGGCTTCGTCACCGGAGGCACGGTCTTCGGCTATGACAATGTGCGACAAGCGAAAGGTCAGACGACACGCACGATCAACGAGCGCGAAGCCGCCGTCGTGCGCGACATCTACACGCGCGCCGCCGCAGGCGAAGGCTTGCGGACTATCGCTGCCGCGCTGAACCGCGCCGGAGCGCTTATCACCCCGCGCGCAACAGGGACGCCCGAGCGGCTGGTCGTCGTCGACCGTGCGGGCCGTGCTCGACCGGCCGCTCTATCAGGGCGAAATGGTCTTCGGCAAGACGGAGAAGCGCTACGGTCGCGAGCTGGGCGCGCAGACCACGCGCGAGAAGGGGCAGATGGCGACGCCCGAAACGACGTGGACGCGGCGCTACGATGACACGCTGCGCATCATCGACGCCGACCTCGCGTCGCGTGTCGAGGCGCCGGACGGATCGCCGGTCGCGGTACCTCGCGTCGCTCGCGGCGGGGGGCGGGATGCCGGAAAAGGCGCACGGGCGCTACTTGCTCTCAGGCGGCATGCTGAAGTGCCCGACCTGCGGCGGACACTTCGAGGGCCTCGCGCCGCGCCCCGGCAAACAGCGCGGCGTCTCCGTGTGTTCCACGCATCGCCGCAAGCCGGGCAGGTGCACGAACCGGCTCGCGTTGCCGATGGCGGAGACGGATGAGGGCGTGCTCTCGCTCATCGAAAAGGATACGCTCGGCACGCGGCTCATCGACGAGCTGCTCGCGCTGGTGGACCAAGGCGAAGCGGACAGCAGCGCGCGGCTCATGGCGGACCGCGACCGACTGCAACGTGAGATGAGCAATGTGCTCGGCCTCGCCGCGTCGGGTGTCTGCGCCGAGACGCTCGCCCCGAAGATCCGGGAGCGCGAGCGGCAGCTCGCCCAGCTCGACGTCGAGCTGCGGCAGCCGCGTCGCGAGCAGACGGATATGGCCAAGCTCCGCGACGCCCTGCTCCAGCGTGCCGCGCAGTGGAAAACCGAGCTGCGGGCCGAGCCGAAGGTCGCCCGGCTGCTGCTGCGCCGCTTGGTCGGGCCGCTGACCCTCTGGGACGCCGCCGACGAGGGGCTTCGCTGGGATGCGCCCGTCACCCTCGGGTTACTGGAGGGGTTGGTGCCTGCAACGTCCCTACATCTGGGTACGTCCCCACGGGGAGCAAACAGCCGGAAGCTGGTCGCAAAGAACGCGATATATCTGGCGGTCTCGCAAGCACTGGCCATGCCGCTGCCAGTGCTGACGAACTCAATCTCCGCACACAATCTCGGCGCAAGTGCGTTCGGCTACGCCTACCTCGCCACAACGATGTGCAGCTTCGGGTTTCTGGCGGTCGGGTGGGGGCAGGACGCGGTACCTGCCCGCGCAGATCGCGCGCAACCACCGACTCGCTGGCCTATGCCACGGAATGCTGCCACAACGAACGGCGCATTCAGACGGAGAGGCTTCCCATGAACGTGTCCCATGCCGGCGAAGTGCTGCAGGCCAGCGGCCTCGGTTCTCTGGTGCAATTGGAATCCGAGCAGGCCCCCAGCTTCATCTGCAGTCTCTGCGGCGAGGAAGGATGCAGCGCCGAGGCGATTCCGCACAAGCCGAAGTGCCCGGACTCGCGAAGACAGCCGCCGCCTGATCAGGTAGACCACCGTGCCCATGAGGATCCTGTCAGCCCTGAAGCGCAGATTCACCCTGCCCCTCGATCCCGTGGAGGCCTTGCAGCCCATCCCGGAACCGTTCCGCGGCCGGCTGATCTCGATGTATCGCGGCGACCCACAGCTCGGGACGGACGGGCGGCTCCACGTCCTCGACGCCATTACGAAGATCTCGCCCGCGGTGAGCGCGTGGTCGTATCAATTCTGCATGGAGCAACGCGCCACGGATACGTTAGAAGTCGGGATGGCCTACGGCTTCAGCACGATCGCCTGCCTTGTCGCTCTCGCCCAGAGTCAAGGCCTGTCACACACCGCCATCGATCCGTATCAGGACGAGACCTGGGCCCGGATCGGCACTGCGCACGCCCTAGCGCTGGACGCCGCGCGCTTCCGCTTCATGAACGAACTGTCGTTGGCCGCCTTCGTACACCGTTTCATAAGTTCGTACACGTATTTTCATGCGGCGATCGAGTCGGTCTTCTGGAGCGCCAGTTTGGCGAGCAAACGGGCCAAGTCGCGTCGCGTGAAGGTCCACTCGAAGGGGCGCGCCAGTGTTTCATAGTGACGTTGAAAGGCGAGGAGCCGGTGCTCAACGGCGGCCAAGGAATCGAAGTCGTTCGGCGTCAGGACTTTGCGTTGGACGATCGAGAAGTAGATCTCGATCTGATTGAGCCAACTCGCGTGGACGGGCCCGTGAACGAGCACCAGATTCGGATACTGCCGCTGCAGCCGATCCACGGCGCGCGCACCGCGATGCGAAGAGCCGTTATCGACGACCCAGAACACGCGCCGCGCGGCTCGATAGGGCGGAATCGTCATGACTTGCTCGACCAGTCGGTCGAACGGGGCGATACCGGTGGTGGGCTCGCAGCGGCCAAAGAGCCGGGCCTGATGCACATCCCAGGCGGCCAAGTAGGCCCAGGCTCCGGCGCGCTCGTACTCGTGCTCGACCTTCATCACCGCCCCCGCACGGGGCGGCTGCGTCGCGTGGCAGCGTCGGCGCGCTTGAATGCTCGTCTTTTCATCGGCGGAAATCACGAAATCGTCGGCCGTCAGGGGCTGCGCCTCCCAGACGCGCTCGTAGAGATCGAGGATCCGACCGGCCTTGGTCGCAAACTCCGGGTCGCGCGGAAAGATCCAGCTGCGGTGGAACCACGGTCGAATCGCGTCGTCGTTGTCAAATATCGCCTGTACGGGGCCACTCGTTTTCGCCTGATCGGGGGCCATTCGGCCAGCGTCGCTCCTGCCGTTCTCCGGTGGTTCTTGTCTTGATCAGCACATCAACGATGAGGGCCTGTGGAGCCTGTGGGCGGCGCGTTCTGTCGCGCCGTCCAAGGACCTGTGCGAAACGCGGTCTGTGCGTTTTGCATAGGTCCGGCAGGATCCATAGGCCTTGTTCGGAATAACGAGCCGCGTCAGGAAGCTCCAGGAACGACGATCGGCGGGGCGACCCGACCTTGGATATCCCCCCGATTCGCGGCGGCCTCGGTCGCGCGTTCACGTGTCACTCCTTTCTGCCGTCGCGCCGTCGTCCCTCGGCGCGGAAGCTGTCGCCGGTGATCACGATCTGATGCGCGTGATGCGCGAGCCGGTCGAGCGCCGCCGACGCGAGCAACGGGCTCTGAAACAGATCCGGCCATTCGGTGAACGCCCGATTCGAGGTGACGATGAGCGCGCCGCGCTCGTACCGCTCATTGATCACGTCGTAGAAATCTTCGGGCCCGGCGGTGGCAGGGGCTTGAGCCCGAAGTCATCGAGGATGAGCACGTCGGGCCGCGTGTAGGTGAGCAACGGCGCTCGTAAGTCCCGTCGGCCCGCCCGCCGTGGAGGTGCGCCAGCATGCCGCGCGGCCGAGCAGAACAGCACATCGAGCCGCGGCGACACGCTTCGTGGCCGAGCGCCTGCGCCAGGTGGGATTTGCCGACGCCGGCCGGGCCTTGAATGAGCACGGTCTCGTGCCGTTCGACAAAGCGACACGTGGCCAGGTCGAAGATCTGCTGTCGATTGACCGAGGGATTGAAACTGAAATCGAAACCCTCCAGGGTCTTGCCCAGATCGACCGTCGCGCGGCGGAGCCGGAGCTCCAGCTGCTTCTGCGCGCGCCGCTCGACTTCGTCTTCGACCAGCCGCTCGAGGAAGTCGACGTACGAGAGTTTCTCCGCGATGGCCTGCTGCGTGCGGACCTCGAGCGTGGCCAGGATGCCCGACAGCCGGAGATTCTTGAGTTTGGGCACGAGCTGATGATTCAGTTGCATGTCCATCCTCCGGTGGGTGGAAAGAAATCGGTGACGGGCCGGGCGAACAGCGGGAGCGTCGGCGCGACCGGGCGCGGCGGCGCGCGGGCGTCGGCGCCTGATCCAATCCGCGATCCAAGATCCGCTTGAGCGTGCTGTAGGCCAGATCGTCGTACTGCAACGCGCGCGCACACGCCGCTTCGAGCCGCCGCGGCGCAAACTTGTGCGCGAGCTTCAGGATCCCCAAGACCGTGCGCAGTCGATCGAGGGGGCGCTCGCCGAGGAGCCGCCCGACGACCTCGCTCGTCGCCGGGCCAATCTCCGTCGCGCGCCGCACGCAGCTCGCGGGCGTCGCCAGCAGCCCGGCCACCTTCGCCGGCGGCAGGTGATCGGGATTGGTCAGCCGCTGGCCTCGCCGCGTCGCGCGTGGGTGCGTCGCCACGAGTGTGTGCTGATAAAAGATCCGCACGCTCGTGTCGGCGGCGCGGACCCAGAGCCGCTGGCCGATCAACCGGTGCGGCGCCGAGTAGAACGCGTGATCGAAGACGACGTGACAGTCGGGATGCAGCTTCGCCTGCTTCCACGTGGCGCAGCGCATACGGCGCGGCGGCAGCGGCAGGAGCATCGCGCGCTCGATCGTGTCAAAGCGCGCGAGCGGCGACTCCTTCGTCGTCCCGTGGATCCGTCGGCCGGCGGTCTCGACACACCAGACGAGCACGCGCTCATTCGCCTCGTCCACGTCCCGGAAGGCGCGGCCCGCCAGGAAATTCCGCTTCACGTAGTGGACGCCGCCTTGCTCGACTTTGCCTTTGGAATAAGCCGCGCATTGCACCTCGTGATGCCCATCTGCCACAAGTTTTCATCGTCACGCATCCCTTCCATCCGCTCCATGGACAGACGTTTGAGCTGCTGACGTATCGATTCAATTGGGGCGAAGACCGCGTCATGTACGTGGGCCCCAACGGCCGGACCCGTTCATTGCCGGTGGGATGGACGAGTGTCGCGCCCGTGGATCCGTTTATCAGCGTGGCGGCCGGACGTGCGCCCTTCCGGCTCGAGGATCTCCTGGCCTTGACGGCGCTGCTGCGGGACCTCCATCCGCAGGGCACGCGATCGAGCGCCAGCGAGGAGGGCAGGTGTCAAGTGAATTACGCCGTTCATGTCTATGAAATTATGCCGATGCGAGAAACGACGCAGCCGAGACGGGCGACCGCCTCGATTCGAGGTTCTCGCTCGGCAGATTGACCGTCAGTCGGGATTTCCGATGGATGCCTCTTGTACACGGCGTGCAGGTATGCATATAATTATCTTGACATCTGTTCGCGGTTCTTTTCGACGGAGGTGGCATGCCCGGACGTGGCTCCCCTCGTCCCGTCTCGCAAACTCGAGGCGCTGAAAGCGCAAGGGACGCTTCATCCGCGCCCGCAGGATGTGACCGACCCGCTGTTTCGCGAGAGCACCTTCTTCGACGCCCACGATATCGTGCAAGTGAAATACGAGATGTTGCGGCGCGTCCGCCTCGACGCGCGGCGCGTCTCGGAGGCGGCCGCCGCCTTCGGCTTTTCGCGGCCGTCCTTCTACGCCGCTCGGGCCGCGTTTCAGCGAGGCGGGCTTGCCCGGGCTGCTGCCGCAGAAACGCGGTCCTCGACAGCCGCACAAATTGACCGACGACGTCCTGGCCGTCCTCGCGACGGTGCGCACCGAGGATGGCACGGTGCCGCGCACGAAGGCACTCGCGGCCATCTTGAAGGACCGGTTCGGCATCACCGCGCATCCGCGCAGCATCGAGCGGAGTCTGCTGCGGCTACATCCACCGACAGGAAAAAAAACGCCGCTAGCCGTCTCGGAATCGTCGAGCGAACCGGGCGTGTACGAAACGCAGTACGAAGCCCTGCGCGCGCAGGTCCTCGGGTCGAGCATCCTCCGTGGCGTCGGTCTGGCCATCCTGCTTCACACCGGGATGGCCGGGTGGCTTCGCGCTGTGGGTACCTGCGCGAATGCCTGCCCGGCCGGTGCGACCCCCACGGCTCGATCGATGGCTTCCAGTCATGACCCGGCGACCATCCCGCTGGTACGCATGCCGGTGACCGCCATGCTGTCGCCGACCGCGTACACCGAAGCCGCCCGACTTATCGCCAGCCTCGTGCTATCCGGGTATCCCGTGCAGGGTCCGTTTCGCGCGTCTCCGCAAGGAGGTGTCTCATGATCCTGAGCGAGTCACACCAAAAGGTCACCTCGGCGCATCTCTCACGCGACGCGTATCTGTACGTGCGGCAATCGACGATCCGGCAGGTCTTTGAAAACACGGAAAGCACGACGCGCCAGTACGCGCTGCGCGATCGCGCCGTCGCCCTCGGCTGGCCGGTCGAGCGCGTGCACGTGATCGATACCGACTTGGGGCAGTCGGGCGCCACCGCGGCGGACCGGGAAGGCTTTCAGCGCCTGGTGACGGAAGTCGGCCTGGGGCGCGCCGGGATTGTGCTGGGACTCGAGGTGTCTCGTCTCGCGCGCAATTCGACGGACTGGCATCGGCTGCTGGAGCTGTGCGCGCTCGCCGACACGCTCATCCTCGACGAAGATGGCGTGTACGATCCGGCCCACTTCAATGATCGCCTCCTGCTGGGCTTGAAGGGGACGATGAGCGAAGCCGAGCTCCACGTGCTGCGGGCGCGCCTGCGCGGCGGGATCCTCAGCAAGGCCAGGCGGGGCGAGCTGCGCGGCCCGCTGCCCGATCGGCTTTGGCACTACGGCCACACGACACCGTCTGCTCGATCCCGACGCGCAGGTCCAGCAGGTGATCCGGCTCTTCTTCGACACGTATCGCCGGACCGGATCGATGCTCGCGACCGTGAAGGAATTTCGCGCGCAGGATCATCGCGTTCCCGCGTCGCGTGAAGCCGGGCCGCATCTCGGCGAGCTGGTGTGGGGCGAGTTGCTGCACAGTCGGGCCCGCCAGATCATTCACAACCCGCGGTACGCCGGCGCCTTCTTCTTCGGCCGGACGCGGACGCGCACGGCACCCGATGGTCACAAACGGGTGACGCGTCCGCCGCGGGATCAGTGGATCCTGCTGCCCGGGATCCACCCGGCTACATCACGTGGGACGAGTACGAAGAGAATCTCCGCCGCCTGCAGGCGAATGCGCAGACGCGCGGGGCCGACCGCCGGCGCAGCCCACCGCGTGAGGGGCCGGCGCTGCTGCAAGGGCTCGCGATCTGCGGGCGGTGCGGCGAGCGGATGACGGTGCGCTACCACAGCTATCACGGCACGCCCGTGCCGGATTATTGGTGTGGCCGGAGCCGGCATCAATCACGGCCAGCCCGGCGTCTGCCAGACGATTCACGGCGGCTCACTCGACGACGCGATCGGTGAGGTGCTCGTCGAGGCGATGACGCCGCTCGCCCTCGAGGTCGCGCTCACGGTCCAGCAGGAGCTCGTCGCGCGCGCGGACGAGGCCGACCGGTGCGGCAGCAGCAGGTCGAGCGCGCCCGCTACGACGCCGAGCTCGCGCACCGGCGCTTCCTGCGGGTCGATCCCGAGAATCGGCTCGTGGCCGACGCGCTCGAGGCGGACATGGAATGATCGGTTGCGCGCGCTGGCGGCCGCTCAGGAGGCCTATGCAGACGCGCGCGGCCGCCGACGCGCGGGTCGTCAGCGACGAGCAGCGGGCCGAGATCCTGGCGCTCGCCACCGATTTCCCGCGGCTCTGGCGCGACCCCGCGACTCGGTCCGCGAGAAGAAGCGCATGATGCGGCTGCTGATCGCCGACGTCACGCTCACGAAGGGCAGAGCTCGCACGCCGACATCCGCTTCACCGGCGGCGCCACGCGCTCACTCGACATTCCATTGCCCAAGTCCTGCATCGAACTGCGCACGACCGACGCGGCGATCGTCCGCGAGATCAACGACGCTGCTCGACACGTACACCGAGGCCGAGATTGCGGACCGCTGAACGAGCGCGGCGTCCGGACGGCGACGCGGTGCCCATTCACGCGACATGCGGTGATACGCTTGCGCACCGCCTACGGACTCAAGCATCGTCGGACACGGCTCTTGGAGGCCGGACTCCTGACGCCCGAGGACGTCGCCACTCGTTATGGCGTGAAGCTGCACACGGTCCACCTGTTGGCGCCGACGCGGGCTGTTGCGGGCCCATCCGGTCAATGACAACGGCGACTATCTGTACGAGATTCCCGCGGAGGATCTGCCGGCGAAG
>CAVQVI010000011.1:0-367205 GCA_963717075.1 uncultured Acidobacteriota bacterium
TCCCTCCGCATCACGTGTTTGAACACTTTCGGCGGGTCGGCGCGGCGAACTCGCCACCTCGGCTACGGCTCAAGTCAGCGCGACTGTAGATGTCGAGCAACGGCCTGTCAAGGTCTTCATGGATCGCCCATAGCCCAGAACTTTGAGCCACGCAGGCTAACCTTCAAATGGAGCCGACGCGCCCGCCTGTCTGTGCGATCATGTCGCCGCGGCGCGCGGCTCATTTGCAACGTTGGGCCGACAGGACCGAACCTCACGTCACAGTTCTGCGGGGCATTCTGAACACTGGAGCAACTATGGAGCACGAATCTTCGCGCGTGAACTCCGGGCCGTCCACGATGGGCCCGATCAATCGCCGCACCTTTGGTCAGACGCTTGGAATGGCGGCTCTCGGGGGCACGCTGCACGGGCTCGTTGGCACGGTTTCGGCGCAGCGGAGTAACGCCGCACCGACTGATGAGCTGTGCGATCTCAGCGCGATCGATCTCGTGGCCAGGATCCGACGCCGGGAGGTATCAGCCCGGGATGTGATGACTGCCCATCTGGCCCGGATTGAACGGATCAACCCGCGCGTGAACGCGATTGTTACACTCGTGGCCGAACGCGCGCTCAAAGATGCGGCACAGGCTGATGAGCTGACCGCCCGTGGCGGGGTGGTCGGTGTGCTGCATGGGCTGCCGGTCGCGCACAAAGATCTCGTGGAGACGGTGGGCATCCGCACGACACGTGGGTCGCTGTTCTACCGCGACAACGTACCGACCCGTGATGCATTGATCGTCACGCGTATCCGTGCGGCCGGCGCCATCACGTGCGGCAAAACGAATACTCCGGAGCTTGGCGCCGGATCGCAGACATTCAATAGTGTATTTGGAGCGACACGCAATCCGTATGACCTCACCAAGACGTGCGGTGGCAGCAGCGGCGGCGCGGCCGTCGCGCTGGCGTGCGGGATGTTACCGATTGCGGACGGCAGCGACACGGGAGGCTCTCTGCGCAATCCAGCAGCGTTCTGCAACGTGGTCGGGTTCCGCCCCTCTCCGGGAAGGGTTCCAGGCAATTCGAGCAGTTGGTCGCCGCTTTCGGTCTCCGGGCCGATGGCACGGTCGGTCGCTGATGTGGCGCTCTTCCTGAGTGCGATTGCTGGACACGATCCGAGCAGTCCGCTCTCGATCCCGGAGAGCGGTGCCCGCTTCCGCGAACCGCTCGGGCGCGATTTCAAGGGCGTCCGCGTGGCGTGGTGGCAAAGTCTCGGTGGTGTTCCCTTCGAGCCGGAGATCCGTCGCATCATTGACGCCAACCGTCGAGTATTCGAGAGCCTTGGTTGCATTGTGGAGGAAGCTGAGCCCGATTTCGCTGGTGTGGATCTGGCGTTTCCGGCCCTCCGGTACGCTGCCAGTCATCCACAGAACGCGCCCCTGGTTCGTGAGCGACCGGAATGGGTAAAGGACACGATCAAGTATGAGGTAGCGGAGGCCGAGCGCCTGACGGGTGTAGATCTCGGACGGGCGATAGCTCGGCAGACGCGAATGTACGATCAGAGCCGGCAGTTCTTTGAACGGTACGACTACTTCGTCCTTCCTGTGACACAAGTTGCACCATTCGATGTGAACGTGCCCTATCCCACTCAGATTGCGGGCACGCCAATGACGACGTATATCGATTGGATGCGCTCGTGCTGGTATGTGACCTTCATGTCGAACCCCTCGATTTCCGTGCCCGCCGGATTCACGGCAGCCGGACTGCCCGTCGGTATCCAGATCGTTGGCCGCCACCGTGACGAGTGGAGCATCCTCCAGATTGCTCACGCGTTCGAACAAGTCACACAACATGGAAAGAAACGCCCAACACTGCTAAATGCATGACGACAGAGCTAATTTGGATTCTGAATTAGGCGCGACTGAACGGCCCAACATGCGCTGCACCAGACCGGCGCCGGTGCGATTCTGAGCCGCCGCGGCTGAAGCCGGGCGTTAGCCAGACCATGCCGAAATGCCGTAATTGCGATCAACTGTGAAGCAGCTCAGAGTGACTCGTGGACCCCAAGCCTGTCCAACCCATCGATCCCACTCTCCACTGGCAAGATGCGCAGGGGCGCGCGCAAGTCTTTGTTCTAGGAAAGAGAGAGAGCCTTGTTGGTCGGAGTAGCCACCAGTTGCGATCTAGTCATCAGTCATATGTCGGTATCGCGTGAGCATGCCAGGATTGTCTGTTCTCAGGGCATGTACCTCCTGGTCGATCTAGGGACGATGTCCGGTACCTTTGTCAACGGGTTGCCCGTTCAGGTTTGTGCGCTTCAAAGCGGTGATCGCATCGCATTTGGCAAGAGTGACGCGATGTACTTTCGGTTGGACGCCGCGTCAGAACCGGCCCATCAGACAGAGACGCACCGCGCTCCCGCTCCTGATCTCAAGCCGCGGTCATTCGAAAGCTTGCCTTCTGAAACGGTTGCCAGCATTCTCTACACCGAACTGCGGAAGACCCAAACAATTCGCCGAGGACTCCAACACGAACTCCACCTCGCTGAGAGCATTCAAAGGGCTCTGCTCTCGGAAGTGCCAGATTGGGATGGATTTCGGCTGCGTGCTTACTCCGAGCCGACCGTCTATGTCGGCGGAGATTTTTATGACTTCATCCCGACGCCGGTGCCAACTATCTGTGGCGTGCTGGGGGACGTGTCAGGAAAGGGTGTCGCGGCTTCGCTCCTTAGTGCAATGGTACTCGGGTGTGTGGATGCTCGACTTCGAACGGGTTCGAGTCTGGAAGATGCGGTTCAGACGGTGAATGAGCTGCTCTACGAGAAGGGCAATGGGCGATTCGTCAGTGCTGGCCACAACCCGGCCTATGTTTATCGCCATGATCGAGGCGAGGTTCAGGAAATCTCGTCAAACAATACAATTGTCGGTGCCTTTCCATCACGTTCATTTGAGCGTGGAGCGATTGAGCTAGCTTCCGGAGATCTGATGCTGATCTATTCGGACGGTGTGACTGAAGCCGAAAGTGTCGAAGGGGAAATGCTCGGTGAGGCGCCAGTGCGAACACTGCTGCAACGGGACTCGCGCCATGGAGTCGATTACGTTAAGGCCTCCCTTCTCGATTTGTTGGTCACGTTTACTGACGGTCAACAACAAAACGATGATATTACTTTCATCCTTATTCAACGGCTGTGATCGGTTTCTTAACGTCCGCTGATTGACGTAGATCGGCCGCATAACATTGCGCTGGAGCCGTCGGCGCCGATGAAGACGTGAGCGCCGCGGCTCAGCGCAAACGGTAAGTATCCCCCGGCAGAGCCGGGGGCTTTACCGTCGCTGGCCCCTCAAAGGGGCCTTACCGCGACGGAGAAAGAACGACGGCTTCATTTCGATGCGCCCATTGTTTGCATCATCCGCTGTGCGCGAAACAAATTGGTCAACGTCGTGACCGGGAGATGATGCGACGGAGAGCTGACTCCGGCAAACGTCAAACTGCTACGGCCTCCCCGGCAGAGCCGGGGGACCTCCCCACGTGTTAGACCGGACCTGTCGACGAATTGCCGCCGAAAAGCCAGTCTGGCTATAATCTGGCCAGAATGCGCTTCGAGATCGTGCTGGCCCCGGACGCCCGCGCCGGGCTTCAAAGGCTGCCAGCTCGCGTTCGGAGTGAAGTCCGGGACGCGCTCGAGCGTCACCTCAGGTTCGAACCGACGAAAACGAGCAAGAGTCGAATCAAGCGGCTTCGGGGTCTGAGTCAGCCGCAGTATCGCCTTCGGATCAACGACATCAGGGTGTTTTATGACGTCACCGCGACTTCCGTCGAAATCCTCGCGATCATCGAAAAGCCGGAGGCGCAAGCCTGGCTCGACGAGGCAGGCACGCCCGATGAGGGCGGTCGCTCTGGCCAAGGTTAAGGACGACTTTTCGAAATACCTACGGCTCGCGGCCGACGAAGAAATCGTCATCACGCGCCATGGGCGACCGGCAGGGCTGATCATCGGCTTCGAGTCCGACGATGATTGGTTCGACTATCGGCTCGAACATCATCCTGAGTTCTTGCGGCGCATCGCAGCGTCGCGAGTGGCCCTTGAGCAGGGGCGTGGCGTTCGCTTGGAAGAAGTCGAGAATGTCGGTCTAACATCGCGCTGGAGCCGTCGGCGCCGATAAATCCGTGAGCGCCGCGGCTCAGCGCAAGCGTTACCAAGCAATCATCGCCGCTTGGTATTGTGCTGCAGAATCCAAGTGGCCAAGGCTTCTCCGGAGACGCTCCCATCGGCCAGGGCCAAGAATTCGGCAACGACTTCGGCATCCGTTGCCTCCAGATCGCGACCATTCATCCCCAGGAACGTGACCATCGCCAGGAAACCGATGCGCTTGTTGCCATCTCGGTACGGATGGTTCTTCACGAGGCCAAACGCGTAGGCCGCAGCCAACATGGCAACATCGAGCCGTTCCGCGTAGTGCGACTTCTGCTGGGGTCGCGCGAGGGCTGATTCGAGGAGGTTCTCGTCCCGAATGCCGGGTAGGCCGCCGTGCTCGCGAAGTTGGTCGTTGTGGATGGCATCAACGACAACCCGGCTCAGCCAAAACGGTTCGGCTCGGCGCTTGGCCACGAATCACTTCGCGAGCTCACGAAGGGCATTGCGATATTTCTTCGCGGCCTTCACGGCAATCTTCAGGGCGCGTTCGGCGTTCGGATCGTAGGGCGTGAGCAGGATACCGCGGTCAGTTTCCACCGCCAGGATCCGGTCGCCGGCTTCCAACCGGAGCCGGTCGGCCATATCTTTCGGAAGCGTGGCACTGACCGATCCACCGGCTTGGCGGAGGGTCACTTCTTTGGTCATGTCCGGCATGGTAGCATATTAGTGCTACGGCAGCCTCCTCAAGGAATCTCGCAAGTAAAGACGTTGACGAACTTCGGCCAGAGTACGACCTTGCTGCGTTGAAGGGTCGCGTCCAGGGCAAATCCTACGCGCGGGCCACTGCCCGGACCACGATGGTGCTGCTCGATCCGGACATCGCTAAGGCTTTTTTCGGACGGCGCCAGCGTCAATCAGGCACTGCGGTGGTACCTCCGTTCGTCACGAGACAAGCTGCCTCCTAAGCCGACGAGCCGGCGGCGCGCCGGTCAAAATCGAAGCGCGCCAAATCGGCTCGCGGCTGAGCGCCGGCCGTAAGGCGCACCAGCAGCCACACGAGATCATCGGCAGAGCCCGTTCCCTGGCTGTCGGGTAAAGAGACCTTCTTGCCCGGCGACGCCTTGGGCTTCGAAGGTGAGGCATTGCGGGCCGAGTGGAAAAGTCAGGCACCTGCAGGTTGTGGTGGGGTAACTGTCTTCTTGCGGAGGCCTGACTAAAATCTCGCGAACGCCTGGCCGCAGTGTTGACGTCGCCGTTTTTCAGCGAACCTGGGAACAGATGGGCGCCGAACTCGGTGCAGAGTCTTCTCGCCCGGCCACAGCAGAGCCTCCGGCGGTGCGCATGAAAGTGTCCTCAGGCCAGCGTCGGCAGAGATAGCATGGAAGGGTTGGCACGTCACCTCTGGATCAGCGCTCTCCTCGTCCTGATGGGCCTCGCCTGCGTCACAAGCAGAGCCGACCCTCAGCGCGGCGCGCACGATTGGGACGTCGAGCGTCGGCGCATGGTCGAAGAGCAGCTCCGAGCGCGCGATATCCGCAGCACACAGGTGCTCGACGCGATGCTCCGGGTCCCGCGTCATCTGTTCGTTCCCGAGCCGCAGCGTGCCGAGGCCTACAGCGATTCGCCGCTGCCCATCGGGTACGAACAGACGATCTCTCAACCGTATATCGTCGCGTTCATGACACAGGCGCTGGAGCTGGCGCCCGGGCATCGTGTGCTCGAGGTGGGAACAGGATCCGGCTATCAGGCGGCGGTGCTCGGGGCGCTCGCGAAAGACGTGTATACGATCGAGATCGTCCCGCCCTTGGCAGAACGGGCACGCGAAACACTTGCGGCCCTTGGCTATCGCAACGTTCATGTGCGGACGGGCAACGGTTACCTGGGATGGCCGGAGCATGCGCCTTACGACCGCGTCATGGTGACGGCGGCGCCAGACGAAGTTCCAGCCGCCTTGCTGCAACAGCTGAAGGTCGGGGGCCTGATGGCGATTCCCGTTGGAGCCGTGACCCAGGAATTGCGGATCTTGCGCCGCACGGTCACCGGGACGGAGACGCTCAGCACGCTTCGAGTGCGGTTCGTGCCGATGACGAACAAGCCCAAACACTAGCGAGGCTCCGCCTGAGACCGTCGAGGCTCCGCCCCGCTAGGCGAACATTCATTACAGCCCCGCTGCGCGGGGTCGTCTTGACCGGAACACTTGACTCATGCGGTGCATGTTTCAGAGGTCAAGACTCTAGGTGGGGGGGGCGCAATGTCACTCTCGGGAGCCTTGACGAATAGGCAACGACGCTCTGCATGCTCAAGCCCCGGCGAAGAAGCTCGTGGAGCGTGAGAGCCGTGACGTGATCGTTATGCGGAGTCCAGCCCGTACTCTCTGACCTTCGCGAGTAGCACTTTGTAACCGATCTGCAGCAGCTCCGCCGCGCGGCCCCGATTGCCAGCGGCTTCCTTCAACGCCTCCTCGATCTTGCGACGCTCCACCTCACCCAGTACACGACGTGACGCATCGGCGAGCGTCCCCGACAGATCAATCTGCGACCACGGGCTCTCGACGGGCGACGCACCCATTGGGGACTCGAGAAACGACAGGCTCAAGTGCCTTGCATGGATCGTGTCACCGTCGGTGAGAATCACCGCCCGTTCGATGCAATTCTGCAGTTCGCGGACGTTGCCCGGCCAGGGGTACGTCGACAGCGCGTCGAGCGCTGATGGCGCAAGCACGAGGGGCTTCTTGTTCAGATCGCGGCAGAAACGCTCGACGAAATATTTCGCCAGCATCGGAATGTCATCCGCACGATCGCGGAGCGGCGGAATGGTAATCGGGAACACCGACAGCCGAAAGTACAGGTCCTCCCGATACTGCCGCGCGGCCACAGCGGCTTTCAGATTGCGGTTGGTCGCCGCCACAACGCGAACGTCCACCTGAATAGTCGCGGTCCCGCCGAGGCGCTCGAAACGCTTGTCCTCGAGCGCCCGGAGGATCTTGGCCTGCAACAGAATGGGCAGATCCCCGATTTCGTCAAGAAAGAGCGTGCCCCGGTGCGCGAGTTCGAACTTGCCGGGCTTGCGCCCGTTTGCGCCCGTGAATGCCCCCTTCTCATGGCCGAAGAGCTCCGTCTCCAGCAGATTGTCGGGAATCGCGGCGCAATTGATCGCCACAAACGGGCCGTCCGCCCTCGCGCTCAGCGCGTGCAGAGCTCGCGCGAAGAGTTCCTTCCCCGTCCCGCTCTCCCCCTCCAGCAGCACGGTCGCGTCGCTCGCCGCGGCGCGGCGCAGCGCGACCGTGACCTGTTTCAACTTGGCGTCTTCACCGACAATCTGCGGCGCCCCGCGACGGGCCGCCAGCTCTTCCTTGAGCAGAATGTTTTCGGTGGCGAGACGCCGTTGCGACAGCGCCCGTTCCACGAGCAGCAATAGATGATCGGGATCCACGGGCTTGGCAAGAAAATCGAGCGCCCCTTCCTTCATGGCGGCAACGGCGTCCTGAATGCTGCCGAAGGCCGTCATCACAATCACGGGCAACTCAGGATCGAACTCCTTGGACGCGCGCAGCACACGCAACCCGTCGCCTTCAGGCAGCCGCAGGTCCGACAACACGACGCCTGGACGAGACTCGCGAAGCGCTTGCACCGCCTCGCGCTCATCTCGCGCCTCGATCACGGCATGACCCTGGCTCTCCAGCGCATGGCGCAGCATGGCGCGGAGTGAGTCCTTGTCCTCGACGAGCAGAATGGGAAAATCGGTGGAGGGACGAGCCACTACCGGAGCCAACCGGGCGGAACACCGGCGCGGCGTGCTTCTTCCTCGAAGTCGCTGATGGCTTTCTTCTCGGCGACGATCTGCGCGTTGAGACGGACCATCTCGTCCAGTGCCCGTTGGCGATCCTTTGCGATGACGTCGCGTTGAACCGGATCGTCCCGGTTGACGAAATCCGTTGTAAGCGCATTCACGCGCGATTGCAGAGCCGTGACGTACCCTTCATCGCGCTCGAGCTGCTCCAGGAGCGCTTTCTGGCGATCTCTCCAGTAGTTCTCGTCCTTGGCGCCGCCGGCCGTGTCCTTGGCGTCGGACGCGGGCTCGGCGGTCTTGGCCTTGTCCCCGTCCGCGGGCGCCGTCTGATCCTTGTGGTCTGCGTCCGTTTGTCTCGAGGTATCCGCTGGAGCCGGCGGGGCTTCCGGTTGAGGTACGCGCGGCACGTCCTTATTAGTCAGGACCTTGCCGTCGTCTTTGAGGGTCTTGCGTCGTTCAGCCTCTCGCCGCGCGACATCGCCCAGGGATTGGGCTCCAAGCGGCGCCACTGCCCCAACGAGGGCCAGCACGCAGACGATGGATGTAGGTACACCTAGGCGCATGAGTTGCTCTAGAAGGTATCGGTTCCAATTCGATGGTACGTGAGGCCTCAGGGACGGTCAAGCCGGGCCAGTTCGCGCCAGGAAACCAAGCGGACACCCGAGGCTGTCCGGGCAACCGTGGCCTGCACGGCTCGATGGGCACTTCTGGGACCAAATGCCTCTCCTCGCAACTCGATCCGGCCGCTCCCGGGATTGCTTTCGTCCGAACCGTCGATGGAGGGGTTCCCGTCGTTCTCCGCCTGGTCGTCCGCGACGAGCACGATAACGTACTGCTGGGAGCTGATGGCGCCAGGCGGCAGCATATCTCGCAGCAGACCATATGCAAACAGCCGCCAACGAGGATTGTCGGTGCCCCAGGGTCTCTCTGATGTGACGGCATCCATTTGCGCATCGGTGCACGCGGTGGCTCTTCCGCAATTCGCCAAATTGACGACGTGCGTGAGATTCAGTGTTGAACCGTCGGGAAGTGTGCGGGCACCGCCTGGAGACCCGTCGATGAAGGCGGACATGACCGTTCCGTTCAGCAACAGGGTCCAATCGGGCACGGCAGGAAGGTCGGCCATAGCACGCTCGAGTGACGCGGACGCCGCGTAGGTGGCCTCACGCGCGCTCCGAAAGTTGCCCGCGATCATCGTCTCCACCGACGTGCTCATCACCAGCGCCCCGCCGAGTGTCATCAACAGAAGCATCGCCAGCAGGCAGACGACGATCGCCATGCCGACTTCGCTGGCCGCACGCGCCACGTCCCCGACGCGATTGGCCCTCATGGTCTGAGATTCAGGTTCGGCGGCGTCACCTGAAATCGAAGCTCCCGGTCCGGCAACAACCGCTGCCCACCGCGGCCCGTGCCACCGTGTCTGAAGAGCACACCTGCGGGGCCCCGAAGAGCGTCAACGGCCGATTCGACTCGCAGCGTGACAGCGACCTTGCGAATACGCAGCAAGTCGGCGTCAAAACGATTCTCCGCGCCAACCTCCGGGCACCAGATATCGCCATCGCCCAACTCCGCGGCCGTGAGCCTGACCAGGGCGCGGGGCAATGACTGATCGCCAAGGACTTCAAGGCGTGGACTATGGAGACCGCTCACAGGATCCAAGGTGAAGACACAGTTCTCTCCATCCGGATAGGCGGTCGGACGCGCGTCGAGGGGCGGGGGTTTTGGGCCGTAGGTGGTCGATTGACCGGCGGAGTCCGAGACGGATCCATGGAGGATCGGCGGCTGAGGGTCACCGTAGTATTGCAGCTCGATTCCGGCGACATGGTCGATCACTGGAGTGTCGGCATTCGTGGATCCGTCGTAGTACACAAGTTGATCAACACCCTGCGCAGCATTGGGCTTCACGTAGTAGGTCCGCTGAATGACCTGCGCGACTTTCGATCCGATCGCGTACGACCCTCGCATCACGCCGCCCGGGCTGTTCACCGCCAGCTGCCCTTGATTGCCCGCTGTGCTCGTGAGGGTGAGTGTGTCGAAGTGACCCTGGCTGTCGTGCACGAGAAGCGTCATGCCCGGCAGAAATCCACACAAGGGCTGACCCTGGGGGCAACCACTCTCCGGAGCGACCTGCAGCGTCAGCTGGCCCGACGACAGCGCTGCGCTCAACGTCGTCTGAGACGATGTGGACGGCACGTAGAACAGAGTGACGATGTCGGACCTGAATGTGCCGGGCGAGTCGGCGGCTACTCTTCCCCGCCGATAGGGCAACACCGGGGCGAACCAGAAGGTCAGTGGGCCGGTGTCGGCACCGGCATACGTTCCCGCCCCGGCCATGGTGAGATCGTTCGAAAGCGTATTGGCCGCTACACGCAGCCGCTGCTCCAGGTCGGCGCTTTCGAGCTGCACCAGCGACACTCCGCGCGTGGGATCGGCAAGGGCAAAGACCGCGGCTATGACGAGAAGCAGCAATGCCGCGGACACGACCGCTTCCACCAAGGAGAACCCGGCGTCATGAACAGTCGCGCCCGACCTGAAGGTCGGGCCTACAGCGGGCAGGTCAGCCTGCATTCAAGCGCCCCTTCGCGTTCGCACACCGACAAGGCTCGCAGACTCGCCCTGGCCCCAGGGCGTCGTAGCGATCACGCGCACCTGAATCACAATCGTGTTGTCTGGATCGGCCGGTACCCGGGTAATCGACCATCGGCGCGTGTACACCGAAGCCGCTTGGGCACTCGACGAACTCGCGCCTCCGTCCACCAACCCGCCGAAGGCATCGACGAAATCGCAATAGCCAGGAGCATCCATCGCTAGGGTGTTGCCGGGAGACGGGCTCAGTCCCACGCCCCCAACGGAGCTCTCGGGCACCGTCGTTGTGTTGCTGGTCGTGTCGGTGAGCGCCCGGCCAAGATCGTCCAGGCCCCACATCAGCGCACGCAGTTGCTCCATCTTCTGCTGCGCGAGCACTGAGGCAGTGGTCATGACGTGCGCACGCTGGTTCGCCCGCGCTGAGATTACGAAGAGCTGCGCGAGCGAGCACACACCCACGGTGAGGAGAGTGATCGCAACAAGCGTCTCAAGCAGGGAGAAACCGGCGCTGGATTTCACGACTCACACATGGTGCAACTTGCGATCCAGCGCGTGACGAGGCTCTTCCGCCAGCGACGTCAAGCACAGCACAAGATCTCGCGCAGCAGCCGGGGAGAGTATGTGCAGGAACTGCTGATACGCCCGGCGCGGCGTGGCGGAAAACGCAACGCGCCACAGGCTCAGCCGGCGATAGGAAGAACGATTTGAAAACTGGCTCCGCCAAGCGCCGAGCTCCCGACAGAGATGCGGCCGTTGTGAAAGACGATGATCTTCTGGACCAGGGCAAGACCGAGACCGGTGCCGTCGCGCTTCGACGTAACGAACGGGCGGAAGATTCGTTCGCGCTCCGCAGGCTCGATCCCAGGGCCGTTGTCCTCGACGACAACGTACGACACTCCCTGCGTGCGATTGACCTCGGACCGGATGACGACGACGGGGGCAAGCGAGTCAGCGGTGCAGGCTTCAACAGCGTTCCTCAACAGATTGCTGAAGGCCTGTCTCAGCAGCACTTCGTCTCCGTCAAGCTCCGCGAACTCGCCCCTCACGGTGACATCGCCGCCGAGCGACCGTGCCTCGGCTCTGACCTCTTCGGCCGCCCGCTCACAGATGCCACGAAGAGCAAGGCGGGACAAGGTGAGCTTCGCCGGGGTCGCGAAGTTCAGGAAGTTGGTGACGACTTGTGAGAGCGCCTCCGTCTCGTGTCGAATGGCCTCCACGTACTGACGGTAGATCTCGGGCAGCGACTTCAGGTCGAATAGTTTGCTGTATCCATGAATAGTCGCCAGACCGTTGCGGAACTCGTGGGCGATTCCAGCCGTGAGCTCTCCCACGGTGGCCAGGCTTTCTTTGAGGCGCAGCTGCTCTTCGAGCTCCTTGATTGCCGTCAGATCAGTGAAGAGACAGATTGCCCCGTGCAAGGCTGCCCGATCGTCGAAAAGCGGTGAAACCGTCACGCCAAGGTGGATGGTGCCGAGCGGCCCTGTGAGCTGCACCGGCCGTCTGATGACGGCCACGCGGCTTTTCAGACACTCGCCGATGACGGTCGTGAGCGCCGTCTCTCCGAGCAGCCGCCGATAGTCTCGAAAGGCTGACTCAGGTGCGGACTCGGGAACGTGGAGCATGCGGCGGCCGGCCGGATTGAGGATGCGAACCTCACCTTCCATTCCCACGACGAGCAGGCCAGCGGTCAAACTCGCGATGATCTCGCCGCTCAGCCGCTCCGAGGCGTCCGCCCTCGCGGCTGTCGCCCGCTCCTGGGCCTTCAGTTTGGTGACGGCTTCCTCGAGCGCAGCCGACAACAGCGCCGTTTCAGCGCCGCCCCGCAAGTGGCGGCGTGTATCACGGGCGGCGGCTGCAAACCGGAGTGCAGCGAACACGAGGGCGGCTACCAGCGCTCCGATGATCGCTGTGAGCCCGAGCAATGCATACGCGCTGGAACCCATTGGCATCAGTTGGTGCTCACCACAAACTCATGTACCAGTCCAGTATTCCTGGCCCAACGGTTGCGGCGAGTGCAGCCCCCAGCGACAGAAACGTTCCAAACGGTAGGGCGTACTTCATGTCGCCCCGACGGGCCACGATGAGCGCCACGCCGATGATCGATCCCGAGAACGAGGCCAGCATGAGCGTCACCACCGTCAGCTTCCACCCGAGGAAGGCGCCGATCATCGCAAGCATTTTCACGTCGCCCATCCCCAGTCCTTCCTCGTGGCGAACTCGGAAGTAGGCCTCCGCGATGGCATACAGACTGCCGCCACCGATCAGAATGCCCAGCAGCGACGCCTGCCAACCGGGCTCAGCGAAGAAACTGAAGGCAAAACCGACGACGATGCCTGGCAGCGTGATCGCGTTGGGGAGCAGATGGTGCTCGAGGTCGACGGCAAACAGCACGATGAGCGCGCACCCAAGAACGATACGTGCCGCGAAGAGCGAGCCTGGACCAAAGTAGTACCAAGCTCCCGCAAACATCAGCGACGTGAGCAGCTCCACCACAGGATAGCGAAATGAAATCGGGGCGCGGCAGGTCCGACAGCGTCCACCAAGAACGGCATAGCTCAGCATCGGGATATTCTCGAACCACGCAAGCTTCCGCTTGCACGAAGGGCAGGCCGACGACGGCCAGACGACGGACATGCCGACGGGGAGGCGATAGATGCACACGTTCAGAAAGCTGCCGATGAGGGCGCCGAAGCACGCGGCCATGATCGTCGTAGCGGTCGTCGACATCGCCAGGAAGGATCCACTCTCGCTCATGCAGGCGGCATGCGCTGCCTGGACGGTTGGTTGGGAAGCGGAAACAGCGGCGACATGTGGCCCAGCTGAACGCGGCCGGATGCATCGATCTCGTAGGGGACGCCTGCCGGATCGACGACCACGCGGCCATTGAGCTGAACGAGACTCCCGCCCACTGGCGGCGCTCCTCGCCCCTGCGCCGCACGATCCACAATCTGCTGGAGTTGGTCGATCTGATCGAGCGCGCGGAGTTGCAGCAGGGCACGCTCAGCCGAGCCTCGCAGCCAGTCGTTGTCGGCGGACTCCCGGATGGACTCCCACATCTGACGTGAGGACTCCCTATCGCCACCCTGGACCGATGTTGTAGCAGCCATCGACCGCAGCCACCACGGAGCGTCGTCCATCTGGCTCGCGCGCTCGAACCATGCGGCTGCTTCGCGGTAATCGTGGAGCCACCAGTAGTGGACAAAACCGATGTCGACCACATACTCCCACTTCTGGGGAGCCTCGCGGAGCCCCTTCTCGAGGAGGGCAATGGCCAGATCGGGGCGGCCCACACCGCCAGGAAAGGGCTCGGCGAGGAAAATGGACCCGAACCGGTAGGCAATATTGAAGTACGGATCGAGCGTCGTCGTCAGATCGAGGAGTGGGTAGAGGAGCGGGTAGTCGCCTGTCGAGCCGGACGCTCCGGTCGGCTTGACGTGGCCGAGCCTGATATCGCCGAAGTATTGAATGGCGCGAATCCAGTACAAGTCGGCTACCAGAGCGGTGTAGCCGACCGCCATTCGACGCAGGGCGTTACCTGAGGTCAAGTACAGCACCTGCTCATCGGCAACCGGGAGCGGGTAGGCGCGCTCGCGGGCAACCTGGAGGACCGCGGCGCCGGCCAACAGCGCGGCGACAACCATCGCAGCGATCACGATCTTTGTGAGTGATTGAGGCACTACTTGAAATCGCGCCTGGAAAAGATGAGCGCCGCCGGCACGAGCAGCGCTCCGATGTACAGAAGCCCGTAGGCAATCGTCAGAGCCATGTATCCCAGCGGCACGGCGCGTCCGTGCGCGACTTGGGCGCGCACGTCGAATGCCGCGAGATTCGGCAGGATCCAGTAGATAGCCTCGCGCCACTCTTCCGGCCGTTGGCGACTGCACAACGTCGTTGAAATTCCTGAGATCGCTGCTCAGGCGGCCGGCGATGAAGAATCCGAAGGTCAGCGCCGCCGAAAGAAGCGGCGTGGAAAACGTCGAGAAGAAGAGTGCGATGGCCGTTACGAGGCAAAGCTCGACGAACGTCAGGAGCAGGGCCTTCAAGAGCGCCGGATCGAGGGCCGGCGCCTCCCAGGCCATGGCGCTGGCGCCAAGCTTCCAGCCGAGATACGCCAGCACGCCGTAGAGCGCCACGGTCATGATCGCGACGTTCACGGCCAGCGTGAGCACGAGGCCGGTGTACTTGCCCAGAATCACCTGATAGCGGTTAATCGGTTTGGCCAGAAGGCTGTAGATGCTGCGTTTCTCGACCTCCTTCGACACAAGGCCAATGCCGATGAAGACGGCGATGAACAAGCCGAAGACCGAGGTCGCCGCCAGGCCGAGGTCCTTGATGATCTTGACGTCCTGCCCGGCCGTGAGCTGCCCGATCAGGTATGAGGCCCCCATCAGCAGAATCGCGAAGAAGAGCAGGTTGTAGAACACCTTGTCGCGTACCGATTCGCGGAACACGTTGATGGCGATCCACCCGACTGCCTTCACGATCGCGAACCTTGTAAGCCCCGTAGACCCTCTGCGCTGTGCGGACCCTGTCCGGTTACCTGCTCGACAAAGAAATCCTCGAGCGTCTCGCGCAGCGGATTCAGCGACACCACGGTTGCGCCGTGCGGCGACCAGCTCGGCCAGGACACGATCCGGTGGTGGGTCGAGCGGCAGTTCGATGCTGTACCGGCCCTCGCTGATTCGGACGATCCGGCGGGCGTGCGATTCGAAGGCTTGGGCGCGAGGCCCCGGCAAATTCGACACGACGAGTTCCCACCCGCCCACCTGAAACGCGAGGATGTCGGTGAGGCGCCCCTGAGCGACGAGCCGGCCTTTCGCGAGAATCGCCACGCGGCTGCACAGCGCCTCGGCATCGCTCAGCACGTGCGAACTGAAGAAGACCGTGCATCCGCGATCGCGCAGCTCGCAGGATGAGCGCGCGAACATCGCGACGGCCGAGCGGATCGAGACCCGACATCGGCTCGTCGAAGATGACGAGCTCCGGATCGTTCACCAGCGCCTGCGCGATGCCGACGCGCTGGAGCATCCCTTTCGAGAACTTGCGCAGCTGCAGGCGCCGTTCGGCGCCAATCCCGACCTCGTCCAGCAGGCGATCGACGCGGACCCTCCGGTCGGGCGCGCGGTAGCCGAAGAGCCCAGCGAAATAGGTGAGCAGTTCCTCGGCCGTCAGGTGGTCGTAGAAGTAGGGATTTTCGGGGAGGTAGCCGATGCGCCGCTTGACGCTGACAGCTCGCCGATCGGCTGGCCGAGCAACTCGGCGCGGCCGGAGGTCGGATAGACGAGCTGCATCAGCAGCTTCAGCGTGGTCGTCTTCCCGGCGCCGTTGGGACCGAGAAATCCGAATACCTCGCCACGCTCGACGCTCGAGCGTCAGCTGGTCGAGCGCGCGGTACGGCCGCTTGCGCCAGAAGCCAACGGCATAGTCCTTCGTCAGCTCGTAGGTGGCCAGTGCCGACATGGTCTGGCGGTATTACTTCGTCGGGGCGTGCTGAAGCTCGTACGCAATCGCCTCATCGAAGAACTGCGGGCCAATGGCGCCGTTGAACTTCACGCCGTTGACGAAGAACGTCGGGGTCGAAGAGACCTGCAGTTGCCGGCCGAGCGCCACGTCGACCTTGACCTGCTCGATCGTCGACGCGTACTTGGCCTCGAAGTCGGTCACCTGTCCGACCTCACGCGCCGCCTTCCGGACGGTCTCGGGGGTCATGCCATCTTGATGCGTGTACAGCCATTCCTCCATGGCTTCGCCCCGATTGTGCGTGCGGGCGAGCCGTACGGCGACCGCCGCGTCGCAGGCGGCCACATGCACCACCGACTTGACGCCGTCGTTGCAGTTCGGATGGAGCGGAAAGTCCTTCATGACGACGCGCACGGCACCGGGGTTGCTGGCTGCGTACTTTGCCAGAATGGGTTTGTACGAGAGGTACGACTGGCTGCATGCCGGGCACTGATAATCGTTGAACTTCACGACAAGCACGGTGGCCCCCTGCTTCGCAATCACCAGGGGCACGCGGGTTTCGGTCGCCATGAACTGCTCGAGCTGGGAACGTTGTGCCTGCTCCACCTTCGCGTGCGGCACGGCCGACGCGTCTGGAGCACCGGTCGGAGAAGCAGCCTCGCGCGGGAACAGCGCCAAGGCGGACGCCGACGCGCCCGCCAGCAACACCGCCAGCACCAGGGCCATCGGACTCGAAACGAACACCTTCACATCATTCGACGCGCGGCGTGGGAGTGACATCATGGGAAAAGTCGTGGCCGAGCCGGAGATGAAGAACAGCCCGGCCACCGCGGCATAAGTGGCCAGACAGAGCGGGCACGCGGTCCGCAGTACCGCAAACGAGGCGTAGCCAAGATAGAGGACGACCGCCAACGCGAGCGTCGACCCGGCGAAGAGATACCCCGGCGCGCTCTCTCGCACAGCCGGTCGCGCAATGAGCCCAGACACCGAGAGGAGCGCTGCGGTCGCGAACCAGATGGAGCCGAAAATCGCGACCGGAATTCCTCGCACGGTCGCGAAACGGCTGGCGAGCACTTCCGTGCAACTGAGAGTCGCACTCACGTCGCAGAAACTCGCGTACAACGGATCGTGCAGCATCCGGTAGTGTATGTACGCGGCGAGCACTGAAACGGTGAATCCGAGCAGCGCAAAGCACAACGCCGCCACGGCGGCCTTCTTACTCATGGATGGTACGGTTGTAGCTGAGCCCGCGTCCGGCGTCAAGCGGCCCTCGACCGTTCGCGCCCGACCTGAAGGTCGGGCCTACGGCTGGCTGACGCCCGACGCGATCGTTCGCGCCCGACCTGAAGGTCGGGCCTACGGTTGGCTGACGCCCGACGCGATCGTTTGCGCCCGACCTGAAGGTCGGGCCTACGGTTGGCTGACGCCCGACGCGATCGTTCGCGCCCGACCTGAAGGCTCGTGGTGTCGTAGGCCCGACCTTCAGGTCGGGCGTTCCAAAAAAAATCCCGGCTCCGACATGACATCGGAGCCGGGACCTGAGGTGAAACCGAGGAAACCTTACTGAACGGGGCTGACCGTGCCGGCCGTGGCCAGCGTCGCATTCGTGAGCGCCGTGTCCGTCGTGTCTTGGAAAATCGTGCCGCGTTCGTCAGTGCCGAAGTGACGGCTGCCCGTGCCCGAGAATGTCACCGGGTCCGCGCTCGCGAAGTAGCTACCCAGCGCATCCGCGGTGTTGTTGCAGGTGTTTGCCTGGGCCATCACGACCGTGGTGCTGAGGCCTTGGCCGAGTACTACTGTGTAGCCGCTCTTGACCGTCGAGTCGGCGGCGAGATCAGGGCTGATGAAGCCCTGGCCACCCGAGGTCGCTGGCGCGAACAGCTGGCTCAACGCCACCGCATACCCGCCGCCGGCGCAGCTCGATGAGAATGCCGCCTCACCGCTGTTGATGGCACGGAGCGACCCGATAGCCGACGCCTCATTGCCCGCCATACGGGCGCGGAGCAGGCCGGGGATGGCAATCGCGGCGATGATGCCGATGATCGCAACCACGATCAGCAGCTCGATGAGGGTGAAACCTTTGTTGTCGCGCATCTTCTTCGTCATTCCTCTAACTCCTTCAAAAGCTTGGTCCATTACGACCGGTTCCGTGGGTTTTTTGGTTCGTGCCAAGCTTCAGAGCAACGCATGTGCCACGGCGATCCTGGGGTCAGGAAGAGCTTCAAGTAATTTGTTGTCTATGACTTACATCTCTGTCTTCCGTTCATTATCCTGACGGCGCTGGTACGGGTGACAATTGGTGTCACTGCGTGGGCCACGGAGTGTCAACGCAAATTGTACTTCTTCACATAATAGCGAAACGATCGGAAGCTCATCCCCAGCAGATCCGCCGCTTTCACTTGGACACCGCCAGACCGCTGAAGCGCCTGAGCGATGTACCCACGCTCGATCTCCTTCACATGCGCTTCGAGGTCGAATCCGATCTCCGGAAGAGTCTCCGGCGAGGTCGCTCCGCTCCGGGGCGTGCCGCCACGAATCGCGGGGGGCAAGCTTTCAAGCAGAACGGCCGGCGTGGCCTCCAATGCCACAGCCCGCTCGATGACGTTCTCGAGTTCCCGGATGTTGCCCGGCCAGGCGTGCTGCATGAGCATCGCCATCGCCTCATGTGAGATGGACGCCACGGCCTTGCCCATCTGCTCGGCGTACTTGGACAGAAAGTGCTCCGCGAGCAGCGGAATGTCCTCGCGCCGATCCCGGAGCGGCGGCAAGGTGATCGGTATGACGTTGATCCGGTAGTACAGGTCTTCCCGGAAGCGCCCTTCGGCGATCGCTCTGGTCAGATCCTGATTGGTCGCAGCAATGACTCGAATATCGGCTTGAATCTCCTCGAGCCCACCGACGCGCCGGAAGCGCCGTTCCTGCAGCACGCGCAGCAGCTTGACCTGCATGACGGCGCTCATCTCCCCGATCTCGTCGAGGAAGATGGTGCCCTTCTCCGCCACCTCCAGCAGGCCCTTCTTGTTGGTGTCGGCGCCCGTGAAGGCGCCCCGCATGTGGCCGAACAGTTCCGACTCGAGAAGGTTCTCCGGCACTGCGCCGCAATTGAGCGAGACCATCGGCTTCTCGCGCCGCAGCGAATGGAAGTGAATGGCTTGCGCCACGAGGCCCTTGCCGGTGCCCGACTCACCCGTCAGCAGGATCGTGCTGTTCGTCCTGGCGACGGTCTCGATCATCTTGAACACCTCGAGCATCGCTTCGCTGCGCCCGATGATGTTCGAGAACTCATGCGTGAGCCCAAGCGTGCGTTTCAGCAGCACGTTCTCCTGCCGAAGCCGGCGATTCTCGATCTTCTCGCGGACTTTCATCTTGAGCAGATCGATGTCGAACGGCTTGCTCAGGTAGTCGCATGCGCCGAGCCGCATGGCTTCGACCGCGGTCTCGGTTGACGCAAACGCGGTGATCATGATGCCCAGGATGTCCTGGTCAGCGCGCTTGGCGGCACGCAGCACCTCTACACCGCTCATGTCCGGCATTTTGATGTCGGAAATCAGGAGGTCCACGGACTCCCGCTCCAACGCTTCGACGGCGGCGCGGCCGTTCTCGGCGAGCAGCACGTCGTAGCCCTCGCGCCGAAGGACGATCGCCAGCAGTTCCCGCATCGATCGCTCATCGTCGACGACGAGAATCCGCGGCGCGCGCCGCGCGCTGGGAGCCTGGGTTGGGGCGGTATCGATGCCGTTCATGTGGCGACGCTCGCCCGCGCCGGAAGACGAACGGACACGGATGTGCCGGTGCCTGGACGCGAACTGACTTGGATTTCTCCGTGATAATCGGTCACGATGCGGTGCACGATTGCCAACCCAAGACCGGCCCCCCGCGGGAAGGTGCCCTGAAATGGTTGGAACAGCCCGTCGAGCGCTTCAGCCGGAATGCCAATGCCCCCATCCTGCACCCTGATGAGGACGGCGTCGGAACCGCGTTCCAGCGAGGCTTCGAGACGTAATTGGCCGCCATCGGGCATGGCGCGGAGGCCGTTGGTGGCCAGATTCCAGACAATCTGTGTCATCTGCCCTTCATCGGCCTCGTACCACAGCTCCTCCGCCGGAAGATCGACGTCAATGACGTGCCCCTCTCCGACTTCGGTGCTGTTGCGCAGCAGCATGGCGGTGTCGTTCAACACCCGCCGCAGGTCGAAGCGGACAGTGGCGAACCGCTGCGGTCGCGCGTACGCGAGAAACGAACGGATCTTGTTATTCAGCCGATCCGATTCGCGAAGCACGATGTCCATCAACTGCTCCTGCTCACTGCTGAGCGGCAGCTCCTGACGCAGGATCTGAATGGAGCCCGACATCGACGCCAACGGGTTGCGAATTTCGTGTGCGATGCCCGCGGCCATCTCGCCGACCGCCGCCAGCCGCTGCTGCATGAGCGCGTCGTGCTCGGACTTCTTGACGTCCGTGAGGTCCTGGAACGTGACGAGAATGCCGACGCGTCCTCCGGGCGTTTCGAGATGCGACGCACTGAGGCCGATATCGATCGGCCCGCGCGTCTCCGTCGTGAACCTGAACTCGAGGCGTCTGGCGCCGCGTCCCGCCAGTCCCGCGTTGAGCGCCTCGATGAGATCCGGCGGCATCCGCAGCACATCTGTCAGCGATCGACCCCGGACGCGATCGGCCGACAGCCCGGTGATGGTCTCCGCGGCGTAATTGAAGGTCAGGATGCGTTGATCCCGGTCGGTCGTCGCAAGTCCGCTCGGCAGGCTGTCGATCACGTGCTGATTGAGCGCCTGCAGATCGGCGATCTCGGTCGACGCCTGCGCGAGACGTGCCCCCGCCGACCGCACGCTCTCGGCCAGCGACCCGCTCAGCAGTGCCACCGCAAAGAAGCCGAACACATTCAGCGCGACCCGGTACTCCGCCTCCGACCGCGAGGGCAGCGCAAGGGTCCGGAGCCAGGGATCCAGCATCACGCCAGACGCGGTGAGGTACTGGGCGGTCACGAGAAAGAGATAGATGATCGCGCTCAGCGTGGCCACGAACAGGCCGCCCTGGCGGGCTCGCAGCGTGCTCGCCGCCATGATCGGCAGGACGTACAGGGACGCGAACACGCTGTTGATCCCGCCGGTGAAATAGATGAACGCCGAAACGACCAGCGCGTCCAAGGCCATTTGGACATCGATCAGCCAGCCGCGACGTTCCACGAACGGCAGCGTGAGCGCGTAGGCGATGGTCAGGGCGAAGGTCAGCGCGATCAGGGAAAAGAACGGATCGACGTAAAACGAGCCGGGCGCTGTGATCTGGGCGACGGTCGCGCCGCCCAGAAGCAGCGTACTGATCACCGCACGTATCCCGATCAGCCAGGCCAGCTTGCGTCGCAGTTCGGTGTTCAACATGAATAGCTGCGTTCCAGCCTCCAGCCCTCACGTCAACTTGCTGATCAGATCAAAGATTGGCATGTACATCGCGATCACGATGCCGCCCACGACAACACCCAGGATCGCGATCATGATGGGCTCGAGCAGCGTCAGCAGCCCTGCGACCGCCGTGTCGACCTCCTCTTCGTAAAAGTCCGCGATCTTGGCCAGCATCGTATCCAGCGCGCCCGTCGCTTCGCCGACGCCAATCATCTGCACGACCATGGATGGAAACACCGCCGTCTCCTTGAGGGGGGCCGAGATCGTGTCGCCGCGCTCGATGCTCGTCCTGGTGGCCATGACGGCGTCTTCGATGATGGAGTTGCCGGAGGTCTTCGCGGTGATCTCCAGGCCGTCCAGAATGGGCACGCCTGAGCTCACGAGGGTCGCCAGCGTGCGACAGAAGCGCGCCACGGCGATCTTGCGCAGAATATTCCCGAGGACCGGCATCTTGAGCATCGTCGCATCCACGACGCGACGACCCTTATCCGTGGCGTAGTAGGTCCGGAAGAGGTAAACCGCGACGCCGGCGCCCACGAGCAGGAACGGAAAGAACCGGACCAGATTGTTGCTCATTCCGATCACGATGCGCGTCGGAAGCGGAAGATCGGCGCCGAGGCCGCTGAACAGCGACGCGAACGTCGGAATGACCTTCCAGAGAATGACGCCCACCACGCCGCCCGCGATGACGATGACGGCGATCGGATAGATCATCGCCGACTTGACCTGACCGGCCAGCTTGACGGCTTTCTCGATATAGGACGCGAGGCGCTTCAGGATGGTGTCGAGAATGCCGCCGGCCTCGCCGGCCGCAATCATGTTCGTAAAGAGCGGGTCGAAGGTCTTCGGGTGTTTACGCATGGCATCGGCAAGCGACGCGCCCCCTTCAACAGCGGTCCTGGTTTCTGCAATCACCGCCGCGAAGTTCTTGTCCTCTTCCTGACTGCCCAGAATGTCGAGGCACTGCACGAGCGGAAGGCCTGCGTCGATCATCACGGAGAACTGACGAGTAAACACCGCCAGATTCTTCGCCGAGACCTTCTTGCCAAGCTTGCCGATCTTCTCTTTCTTCGCACCCGCTTCCGCCTTGTCCTTTGCCGGGCTGATGCGGGTCACGAGGACCTGCTCGCGCCGGAGCGCCGCAACGGCCGCATCCATCGTGTCGGCAACCCGCTCGCCGCTCACCGTCTGGCCGCCACGCGTGCGGCCTGAATATGCAAAGTTCGCCATGGCTTCTTCCTTTTCGCTGTTGTCGGTCCGCTAGCTTCTTCCAGCCGACCGTCCGAGCCCCGCACCGGCCACGACACCGACGCCGCGATGGATCATGTCTTGCAATTCGTCCTTGAGAGAAGACGCCGCCAGCGCCGTTTCGAGAGTGATCAGCCGCTTCATGTACAGGCTCGCAAGCGATTGATTCGCCGTCTGCATCCCGAGCTTCTCCTGTCCCGGCCTGCATCGCCCCGTAGATCTGATGAATCTTGTCGTCACGAATGAGATTCCTGATGGCCGGTGTCGGCACCATGATTTCGAGCGAGACCACGCGGCCCTTGCCATCGGCACGAGGCAGCAGCGACTGGCAGACGATGCCCTCGAGGACGAGCGAGAGCTGCGTCCGGATCTGCGCCTGTTGGTTGGCCGGGAAAATGTCGACGATGCGGTTGATCGTCTGCGCGGACGAATTTGTGTGGAGGGTGCCGAACGTCAAATGTCCGGTCTCCGCGATTTTCAGTGCTGCTTCCACCGTTTCGAGGTCGCGCATCTCTCCAATCAGGACGATGTCGGGATCCTCGCGCAGTGCCGCACGCAGCGCGGCAGAGAAGCTGCTCGTGTCACTGTGCACCTCTCGCTGGTTGACGAGACAGCTCTTGTGCTGATGGATGTACTCGATCGGATCCTCGATGGTGAGAATGTGCTCGTGGCGCTCCGAGTTGATCTTGTCGAGCATGGCCGCAAGCGTCGTCGACTTGCCGCTGCCGGTTGGCCCCGTCACGAGCACCAGCCCCCGCGGGCGATCGGCGAGCGTGGCAAGCACCGTCGGCAACCCCAGCTCGCCGAAGGTCTTGATCGTCTCTGGAATCAGGCGGTAGACGGCGCCGACGGCACCGCGTTGATTGAACACGTTGCAGCGGAACCTCGAGCCGATGGCTTTGATGCCGAACGAAAAGTCCAGCTCCAACGCCTCCTCAAATCGTTTCTTTTGAGAGTCGGTGAGGACGCTGTACACGAGCTGCTTGGTGTCCGACGGCGTCATCTCGGGCAGCGGCAGGCGCGTGAGCTTGCCATGCACCCGAACCTGCGGCGGCGTACTGGTGGCGATGTGGAGATCCGAGCCTTCCATCTCCACGAGCGTCTTGAGTAGTTCAGGCAGTGTCGGCATACAGTGTCTCTGGAGTTGTCAGCGTTTCAGCGTTCGGTTCCCTCAACGCCCGAGCTGAAGCTCGGGCCTACTTCACGGTTTCACTTCACCTCTCCCGCACGACTTCCGATATCCCTACTTCACCGTCTCCCGCACGACCTCTTCGATAGTCGTCAGTCCCTCTTTCACCTTGCGCAAGCCACTCTGTCGAAGCGTGATCATGCCCTCGTCGATCGCCTTGCGCCGGAGCTCGAGGCCGGAGGCGCCGATGAGCACGAGCTCGCGCATCTCCTCGCCAATCTCCATGACCTCGTAGAGACCGACGCGTCCCCTGTATCCCGTCATGTTGCACCGATCGCAGCCCTTGCCCTTCATGGGCGTGACGCTGCCCGCATCGTCCGGCGTGAAGCCGGCCTGCACGAGCGCCTGTGGCGCATGCGGCTCGGCTTCCTTGCAGCCGGTGCAGATACGCCGGACCAGGCGCTGCGCGCAGATCAGATGAACCGAGCTCGCGACGAGAAACGGCTCGATGCCCATGTTCATCAGCCGGTTGATGGTGCTCGGGGCATCGTTGGTGTGGAGCGTCGACAACACGAGATGTCCGGTGAGCGCCGCCTTGACCGCGATTTCCGCCGTCTCGAAGTCGCGAATCTCACCGACCAGGATGATGTTCGGATCCTGGCGCAGGAAGGACCGGAGCGCCGCCGCGAAGTTGAGCCCGATGTTCTCCTTCACCTGCACCTGATTGATACCAGCGAGGTTGAACTCGACCGGGTCTTCCGCGGTCATGATGTTCGTTTCAGGCGTGTTGATCTTCGCGATGGAGGAATACAGCGTGTTCGTCTTACCGCTGCCCGTCGGACCGGTGACGAGCACCATCCCCCAAGGTCGAAGGATGGCGTGCTCGAACTTGGCGAGAGACTCTGGCTCGAACCCGAGTTTCGTCATGTCGAGCATCAGCTTGTCCTTGTCGAGCAGACGCATGACGATCTTCTCGCCGAAGAGCGTCGGGAGCACCGACACGCGGAAGTCGATCTCCTTCGGCGTACCGTTCTCGTTGAATCGGATCTTGATGCGGCCATCCTGCGGGAGCCGCTTTTCCGCAATATCGAGTTTCGCCATGATCTTGATGCGCGAAGAAATCGCATCGCGAAACTTCATCGGCGGACTCATGATGTTGTAGAGAATGCCGTCGATCCGGTAGCGGACTCTCAGTTCCTTTTCGTACGGCTCGAGGTGAATGTCACTGGCGCCCTTCTGAATCGCCGACATCAGCACCACATTGACCAGGCGCACGACCGGAGCTTCCTCGCCCTGCTTGGCCAGCGCTTCAGCGCTGATTTCCTGCAGCTCATCCAGAACTTCAACGCCGGCGCCGTCGTCGAGCGAGGCCTGCAGCTCCTCGAGGCCCTTGCTCGCCATCTCGAGCGCACTCGAGCCGGTCGCAACCGGCGTCACCCCACCATTCTTGCCGGCTCCCTGCGGGTAGTACCGCAGGATGGCGTCACTCACGGCCGTCTCCGACGCGACGACCGGCTCGACGTTGTAACCGGTCATGAACTTGATGTCGTCCATCGCAAAGACGTTCGTCGGATCCGTCATCGCGATCGTGAGCGTGGCGCCGGCCCGGCTCAACGGAACGACCTGGTACTTCTGCACCGTGTCGGCGGGAATGAGCTTGATAACGGCCGCGTCGATTTCAAACTGCGAGAGATTGATGGAGGGCACTCCGTACTGCTTGCTGAGGAGGGCCGTGATGTCATCGTCCTTGACGATTCCCAGCTTGACGAGGGTGTAGCCGAGCTTCCCCCCATTCGCCTTCTGATGGTTCAGGGCCTGCTGAAGTTGATCGGGAGTTATTCGCTTCTCTTTGAGAAGAAGTTCGCCAATTCGAACGGCCATCGGAAGCTATAATAATTGTCTATATTGACAAAAAATGTCAACTACTGACTTAAAAAGTCATGCTTGCGCCGATATTGAGTCCGTTTCTGGCTTGATCGGACCCAAAGAGAATTGCCGCGTCGAAGTACAGGCCCCATACGCCTCCCAGACTGACCCCCGCACTTCCGGTCGTCTTGCGCTCGCCAACCGTGTTCATACTGATGCCGGACCGGACGCCCAGATGACGCTTGATAAGCCACATCTCAACGCCAGTCGCGAAGTGCCGCACGTCGCCATTGACTGTGATGGTGCTTGTGAGATCCATGTCCGCCGCGACCGTGATTGCGTCCACCGGCCCCGTCTTCTGCGCAAGGAACGCGACACCGGCGCGTGCCTGCCGCTCCATGACGAACTGCACGCTGTCCTTGCCAAATGTTGGGGCTCGCAGGTGTTTCAGGGTCACGCCAAGTCGCGCAGGGCCAAATGCGGCCATCGCTCCTATATCCAAGTCGGTCGTGGTATCGCCCTCGACGTCCAGATCGTCGGTCCGATCGAGGAGGTCCGGACCCTCCATGGCGACGGTCTCCGCCCTCCCGGCTGACACCAGTTTCAACGTCGACCCGATGACCAGGTGGTCACCGAGCGACTGACCCACGCTTACGCCGAATTGGTTGGCCGAGAGCGCCCGAAGCCGGACCACTCCCGTTCCCGGATCTTGTCGGCCAGGGGCCTCCACCCCAGTAGAGAACGCCGGCGCTATTTCACTGACACGCAGGTGGTAATAGCTCACCGCCAGGGCCGGAAATGCCGCGCTGAAGCCACTGGCAGTGTCCCGGCGAGCCGGTCCAGCGGTCTGCGGCTGGCTCGGGTCGTTCGTCTGGCCGTGCTCCACTGCCAGGCTGAACAGCTTCCCCGTGGCGAGCCCAGCCGGATTCCACCAGGCCGCGGTCGCATCATCCGCGACGGCAACGAACGCGCCCATGCCCTGCGCGCGAGTGCCCACAGCTTCATAGACCTGCGCGTCGGCCCGAGCGACCCATCCCACAGCAAGCAGGAGGGCCCCCAGGCAGGCAAAAAAAGGGGGGCGCATGGAACTCTTATCGGAAGTTTCGGGAAAGAGAAACGCAGCCGCCGAGACATAATCACGACAAATCACCGACGCACAACCTTCCATGACGTGTCCTCAATCGCGCGAAACCGCGCGCGCCGTTCTGAAAACTGTTAGCAGATCTCCGGCTTCCCCGCCTTCCGGCCGTAGTGGTTACTTGCCATCGGGGCTCGGATGTTCGGCCCGAGGTCGGCATCTTTTTCCGCGTGTCCCCGTCCCTCAGCGTCTCCCACCGCGATCTCATCGAAGCGAGACGCAACGAGTGAACCGCCACGCTTGCGGCACGGCGGGCGCGTGCATATGATCCGCGGATAAGAGGCCCCAGTCATGAAGGTCTACGACGCCGCCACCATCAGAAACGTCGCGCTTGTCGGACATACCGCTTCCGGAAAGACCCAGCTCATTTCCGCTATTCTCGCTGATTCCCGTGCGGTCAATCGCTTTGGAAAAGTCGACGAGGGCACAACGGTCACCGATTTCGACGAGGAAGAAATCGCGCGCAAGCACACGCTGTCCGCAAGCCTCGCCTACGCGGAGTGGAACAAGCAGAAGATCAATCTCATCGACACGCCCGGCATGGGCAATTTTCTGAGCGATGCCCGCGCGGCGTTACAGGTCGCCGATGCGGCACTCGTGGTTGTCGATGCCGTGTCCGGCGTCATGGTCCAGACGGAGAAAGTCTGGAACGCCGCCCAGGAGCTTGGGTTGCCCTGCCTGGTCGTCCTGAATCGACTCGACCGCGAACGCGCAAGCCTCGACCGGTCGCTCCGATCCCTGCGCGAGGCCTGCGACAGGACCATCATTCCCATCCAGCTGCCTATTGGAGAAGAGAAAGGGTTCCGAGGGGTCGTGGATCTCGTGACGAAGAAAGCCTCGATATTCAAGACCGACGAGAGCGGCGCGTTCACCGAAGAGCGAGATTCCGGCCGACATGGCCGCGGCCGTTGATGCGGCCAGGGAAGCGCTTATCGAAATGGTCGCTGAAGCCGATGAACAGCTGATGGAGAAGTTCTTCGACGCGGGCACCCTCACCGACGAGGAACTGGTGGCTGGGCTTCGCAGCGCCACTGTTTCTGGAAAAATCTTCCCGCTCGTCTGCACGTCGGCGTCGCTGAATCTGGGCGTGCAGCCTCTGCTCGACGCGGTCCTCGCCTATTTGCCTTCGCCGGCCGATCGGCCGTTCCCGGGCCTTGACAAGACGGGAACCGAGGTCCTGCGAAAGGCCGACGACAAGGCGCCCGCAGCGGCATTTGTCTGGAAGACGATCGCCGATCCGTTTGCGGGCCGCATTACGATGTTCCGTGTCGTGTCCGGCACACTCAAGGCAGACTCGACCGTCCACAACAAGACGAAAGACGTGCCGGAACGGCTGGGTCACCTCGAGCTGCTGCTGGGCAAGACCCAGACCCCAGTGCCGGAGATCAAAGCAGGCGACCTCGGAGCCGTCGCCAAGCTGAAGGACACGCTCACGAATGACACGCTCGGCGACAAGACCGATCCTCTCACCTTCCGGGCGCTCACGTTCCCGGAGCCGGTCCTCGCCTACGCGATTGAGCCAAAGAGCCGTGGCGATGAAGACAAGATCAGCACGTCCATGCACCGGCTCGAAGAGGAAGACCCGTCGATTCACTACAGTCGTGATCCACAGACCAAGGAATTGCTGCTGGCTGGACAGGGGCAACTGCACATCGAGGTGACGGTGGCCAAGCTCAAGCGGCGTTTCGGGGTTGACGTCAACCTCAAGCCACCGCGGATTCCGTATCGAGAAACCATCAAGACACCGACCGAAGCCCACGGCCGCCACAAGAAGCAGACGGGGGGCCATGGCCAGTTCGGCGACTGCAAGATCCGGGTCGAGCCGCTACCTCGTGGCACAGACTTCGAGTTCGTCGACGATATTTTCGGCGGGTCAATCCCGAGGCAGTTCATCCCGGCCGTCGAGAAGGGCATCCAGGATGCACGCACGCGCGGGTACCTCGCCGGGTATCCGATGGTCGATTTTCGCGTGACCGTGTTTGACGGCTCCTATCACGACGTCGATTCGAACGAGCTGTCGTTCAAGCTCGCCGGATCCCTCGCGTTCAAGGACGCGATGACGCGCGCGCGCCCCACCATCCTCGAGCCGGTGATGGACGTCGAAGTGTACGCACCGTCAGACTACGCCGGGGATCTCATGGGGGATCTCAACGGGCGGCGCGGACGCATCGCCGGCATGGACACGCGCGGCGCGACCACGGTCATCAAGGCCCAGGTGCCCATGTCCGAAATGCTCACCTACGAGCAGCATCTGACGTCCGCGACGGGTGGTCGCGGGTCGTATCACATGGAGTACTCGCACTACGATGAAGTGCCGGCGCACCTGCAGACGAAGATCATCGCCGCAGCCAGGGCAGAGCGCACCGGCGTCGAGGCGGAAGAGGCCTGAGGGCCAGTCTAGCTGCTCCCTTCGCGCCCTGCTTCTTCGGCCGCTGCTTGGATACAGCACCTCCCTTGCCTGTGGTGCGTCTTCGGCAAGGACGTGCTTTCGGGGGTCTCGCCTTTTCCGCGCAGGCGCTCGGCAGCCGCTCGAAGGCGGCCGCCGACACCCTTTTGCTTCGGCGCGGCCCCTTCCGCCTTCGCGGCCGCTTCGGCGTTGGCTTTCGGGTTGAACTCGCTGCCGACCAGCTCAACCTGAGCCACTTCGGCCGCATCGCCTTTGCGAAAGCCGAGCCGCAGAAGTCGCGTATAGCCGCCAGGTCTCGACTGAAACCTCGGCGCGATCGTGCCGAACAGCTTGGCCACGACCTCGCGGTCCTGCACATCGTGCAGCACCAGACGCCGCGCGTTGAGCACCTTGACGCTCCCGCCGTCCGCAACCCCGCGCTTCGCGATAGTGATCAGCCGCTCGACAAAGGGACGAAGTTCCTTCGCCCTCGCGACCGTCGTTGTCAGATGCTCATGGCGAATCAGCGCCGTGGCCTGATTGCGCAGCATCGCAATACGGTGCTCGGTGACGCGCCCCAGTTTTCTGTGTGCGACTCTGTGTCTCATAACTGCATCTCACAGGGATTAGGGATTAGGGATTGGGATTAGGGTTAGGGATTGGGGGTTCGTCACGAACCAAGGGTCCGAACCGCCGGGAATCCCTTGACTCCAATCCCTAGTCCGCGATCCCTCTTCCTAATCCCTAGTCCCTAGTCCCTAGTCCCTAGTCCCTGTCCCTAATCCTGCCCGGCCGCGGAGGGTTGGTCGACGCGCATGCCAAGGCTCAACCCCATCGTATGGAGGATTTCCTTGATCTCGTTGAGACTCTTTCTGCCGAAGTTCTTCGTCTTCAGCATCTCGCCCTCGGTCTTCTGCACCAACTCGCGAATCGTGCGGATGTTGGCGTTCTTGAGGCAGTTGTAGGAGCGAACCGAGAGCTCGAGTTCCTCGACCGATTTGTCAAGATTCTCGTTGCTCGCGCCCGAGCGAGGCTGATCGCCGGCCGCTTCCATCTGCGGTTCGACACCTTCCTCGAGGTTGATGAAGATATTCAGGTGATCACGAATCAGCTTGGCCGAGAGCGACACGCGCATCGCGCGCGCTGATCGAGCCGTTGGTCCACACGTCCACCGTGAGCTTGTCGTAGTCGGTCGTCTGGCCGAGCCGCGCCGCTTCAACGAGATAGTTGACCTTCTTGATCGGCGAATGGACGGAATCGATGGGGATCCATCCAATGCCCAGGTCTTCGTCGAAATTCTTGTCCGCAGCCACGTATCCGCGACCGCGCTTCATGCGCATCTCCATATGGAGCTTGCCGCCATCGGCCACGGTGGCAATGTGGGCGTCCGGCTCCAGAATTTCCACATCGGCGTCGCCCTGGATGTCGCGGGCCCGCACTTCACCCGGCTTGTCGACACGAAGCGTCAGCGTCTTCGTGTGATCGACATGGAGCTTGAGCGGAATCTGCTTGAGGTTGAGAATGATATCGGTCGCATCCTCGACGACACCAGGAATCGGCGAGAATTCGTGCGGCACGCCGTCAATCTTCACCGCGGTGATCGCCGCGCCTTCGATCGAAGAGAGCAGAACGCGCCGAAGGGCGTTGCCGATCGTCGTGCCGAAACCGCGTTCGAACGGCTGGGCGTAGAAACGGCCGAATCGATCCGTGAGTGTCTCACGCTCAAATTCGAGACGTTTGGGACGCTGAAAACCTTTCCAGAGCATCGTTCTGTCCTTTCGCCAACGGGCCCGCAGATGGGCCTCCAGACCTGCAAGTGACCGCCGGCCTCCCGCCGCAGGTCTGTGTAAGGCTGCGGGCCAGCGGGTGCGACGCCCGGGCACCGCCCGGGCGAACGCCCGACCTAAAGGTCGGGCCTACTTCGAGTACAACTCGACGATCAGCTGTTCCTGCACGGGTAGATTGATCTGCTCGCGTGTCGGCAGTGACACGACCCGAGCGCTGATGACGGATGCATCAAATGTCAGCCATCCGGGGATGCCCCGGCCTTTCACTTCTTCCATGGCATGCTCGATGGTCGGGTTCTTGTGGCTCCGCGCGAGCACGGTAATCACGTCACCTTGCCGCACCGAGTACGACGGGATGTCCACCTTCTTGCCGTTGATCAGGAAATGTCCGTGACGCACCAGCTGCCGCGCCTGTGGCCGTGACGTGGCCAGACCGATCCGATAGACCACGTTGTCGAAACGACGTTCGAGGAGCTGCAGCAACGTCTCGCCCGTGATGCCACGCGTCCGCTCGGCCGATTCGAAGTAGCGCCGGAACTGATCCTCGAGCACGCCGTAGATGCGCTTGACCTTCTGCTTCTCGCGCAGCTGCAGCCCATAGCCAGCCAGCTTGGCCTTCCGCGTCTTCCCGTGCTGCCCGGGCGGGAAATTGCGCTTCTCGATGGCACACTTATCCGTGTAGCAGCGCTCGCCTTTCAGGAAGAGCTTCATCGCCTCTCGGCGACACAGACGGCAGACAGGGCCAATGTAACGAGCCATTCTTAACCTTTCGCGAAATCAATCTAGTCATCTGGTCATCTGGTCATCTGGTCATCTGGTCATCTGGTCATTTGCGTTCGGATATCGCGTCACCTCGTCGTCTGATCAAATTGACCAGATAACCAGATGACCAAATGACCAATTCATTGCCTAGACGCGCCTCCGCTTCGGCGGCCGGCACCCGTTGTGCGGGATCGGCGTCACGTCGCGAATCGACTTCACCTCGAGGCCGACGGTCTGCAGGGCGCGGATGGCCGATTCGCGTCCGGACCCCGGACCCTTCACGCGCACGTCGAGAGACCGCATGCCGACCGCCTTCGCGCCGTTGCCCGCGCTGAGCGCGGCCTGCGTCGCCGCGAACGGCGTGCCCTTGCGCGATCCCTTGAAGCCGATTCCTCCGGCGCTCGACCACGCCACAACATTCCCTTCGGTATCGGTAATCGTCACCGTCGTGTTGTTGAACGACGCATGAATGTGCGCAAGCCCATGATGAACGATTCGCTTTTCGCCGCGCTTCTTGAATGTCTTCTTCCGCTTACCTGCCGCGCCTTCTTTCTTGTCTGGTGTGGCGCCTTCAGGTACCGCTTCAGTCTTTGCCATGTGTCAGCCCCAAGCCCTTCGCCTTCAGCCCTAAATGGTCTTCTTCTTCGCGATGGCGCCCTTGCGCGGGCCCTTGCGTGTCCGCGCGTTGGTGCGCGTCCGCTGTCCGTGCACGGGAAGGCCGCGACGGTGGCGCATGCCCCGGTAGCAGCCGATTTCCATCAGCCGTTTGATGTGCATCGACACATCCTTTCGCAGGTCACCCTCGACGCCGCCCTGCTCCTCAATCACGCGGCTGATCTTCCGCACATCGTCTTCTGACAGATCCTTCACGCGGATATCCGGGCTGACACCTGCATCCTTGAGGATGCCGTTCGAGCGGACACGCCCGATGCCGAAGATATACGTCAGACCAATCTCGACACGCTTGGTCCGTGGAAGATCGACACCTGCAATTCGAGCCATATTCTTAGATCCTCGTCGCTTTCGGCGCTCGGCTGGCAGCGTTCAGGTTCCATGCCTGTCAATCGTGCAATCCGGCGACTCTTCAAGCTGCGGTGCAGCCCTATCCCTGCCGCTGCTTGTGCTTCTGATTCTGGCAGATCACCCGCACGACGCCGCGACGCCGGACGATCTTGCACTTGTCGCAGATTCTCTTCACCGACGCCCTGACTTTCATCGCTCGACCTCACGCCCGACCTGAAGCTCGGGCCTACGCCATTTCTGACCAATCACAATCACCGCGGAACTCGCGGAACGCGCAGAACCATTGAATGCTCGGCGAATCCAGCGGTTTCGGCGGCCATCGCCACTATTCCAACTTCCCCACGATCCGCCCTCTGCCGGAATCGACCGGCGAGAGTTCAATCCGCACGCGATCACCGACCAGCACGCGGACGAAATTGCGATCCATCCGGTCCGCGATGTGGGCGATGACCCTCGTGCCGGCATCGAGCCGGACGCGATAGAGCGCACTCGGTAGCTGCTCCGTGACCGTGCCAGCTACCTGCGCGCCACCACCGGCACTTCCCGAGCGGTCAGAATCCACGGCTCTCCCGATGTCACCGCCACGGTGTGTTCAAAGTGCGCCGACAGGCTCTTGTCTCTCGTCACCGCGGTCCATCCGTCCGCCAGCACCTTAACCCCAGGCTTCCCCGCATTCACCATCGGCTCGATCGCGAGCACCATCCCCTCGGCCAGCCGAGGCCCGCGGCCAGGCTCGCCGTAGTTGGGCACCTGAGGCTCCTCGTGCATCTTCTGTCCGATGCCATGCCCGACGAACTCGCGTACCACCGAGAAGCCGTACGCCTCGACGTGCTGTTGCACGGCGTGGCTGACATCCGACACGCGACGACCGGGCCGCACCCGATCGATCGCCTTGAACAACGATTCCTCGGTCACGCGCAGGAGCGCCGCCGCTTCTTCCGACACGTGACCGACCGGCAGCGTGATCGCGCTGTCGCCGAAGTACCCCTCGAGGGACGCGCCAACATCGATTGAGATGATGTCGCCCTCCTGCAGCACGCGGCGTCCAGACGGAATGCCGTGGATCACCTCATCGTTGATCGACGCGCAAATCGTTGCAGGATACCCGTGGTAGCCCTTGAACGCCGGCGTGCCCCCTGCAGCCGCTATCCGCCGCTCGGCCAGGTCGTCGAGGTCGGCCGTGCTGATCCCCGGGGCCACCTTTGCGGCCAGCTCCGTCAGCACCTCGCCAACCAGCCGACCCGCACGGCTCATACGCTCGAGCTCGGCGGCCGATCGACAGACAATCACCGCCCGACTCCACCGACCGCTTCGATCGCCGCGGCGAGATCGGCAGCGACGCCGTCGGCCGATTGCGCACCATTCACCGACCGGAACGTCGGTCGGGCCCGGTAGAAGTCGACGAGCGGCTGGGTATCCCGGCGGTACACTCTCAGCCGCTCGAGCACGACGGCCTCGCTGTCGTCGCTCCGCTGCTTCAGACGCCCCCCGCACTTTCCACACCGCTCAGCGGGCGTCTCCGCGCCAGCTTCTGCGTTGGTGCCGCAGTCCTCGCAAACACGGCGCGTGCCAAGGCGACGCACGAGCTCCGCTTCCGGGACGGCGATGTCCACGATGACCAGCGCATCGCGGCCGTTCATCAGGCCGTCGAGCGCCTTGGCCTGCGCCACGGTGCGCGGGAATCCATCAAGGATGAATCCGGGAGCGGCGTCAGGCTTGTCCAGACGCTCTTTCACGATCCCGACGATCACATCGTCGCTGACGAGATCGCCCCGGTCCATGATGGCCTTGGCGCGCAATCCGATCTCCGTGCCCGCCTTGACCGCTTCCCGCAACATGTCGCCCGTCGAAATCTTCGGGATCCCTCGAGACCTGGCGAACCGTTCGGCCTGCGTGCCTTTCCCGGCCCCTGGAGGGCCGAGCATGACCAGGTTCAAGGACATCCGCTAACCTCGGCGTCCCCGAATCCGCGTCTTCTTCATGAAGCCGTCGTAGTGTCGCATGATGAGCTGCGACTCGACCTGCTGCACTGTATCCATCGCCACGCCTACGACAATCAGCAGCGACGTGCCGCCGAACAGAAACGGAATACCCATCCCCTGCGTGATGAACTTCGGCAGATACGTATCGAGCCACTCGCCCACGAACGGGATCGGTGCCACTCTGAATCCATTCATCAGAAACTGCGGGCAGAATCGCGATGGCGGCGAGATAGACCGCGCCCGCCAGCGTGATTCGCGCCAGGATCGTGTCGATGTACTCCGCCGTCCGTTTGCCCGGCCTGATGCCGGGAACGAATCCGCCGTACTTGCGCATGTTCTCCGCAACATCATCCGGATTGAAGATGATGGCGGTGTAGAAGTACGCAAAGAAGATGATGCCGACGACGAACAGCAGGTCGTAGAGCGGATAGCCTACGGAGATCTGCTGCGAGATGGACTCGGCCCACGGCGCCCGCATCGTCTGAAGCAGCAGCGACCGGGAACGACAGAATCGACGAGGCGAAAATCACCGGGATCACGCCACCCGTATTGACCTTGAGCGGAATGTGCGTGCTCGATCCGCCGTACATCCGTCGCCCGACAACCCTCTTCGCATACTGGACCGTCACGCGGCGATGTCCGCGCTCGACAAAGATGACAGCCGCAATCACGAGCGCCATCAGAACCAACAGCAACAAGAATCGCGATGAGACCAATCTGGCCGGTGCGCATCTGCTCGACGGTCTGCATCACAGCTCGCGGGAAGTTGACGACGATGCCCGAGAAGATGATGAGCGACATGCCGTTGCCGATGCCCCGCTCGGTGATTTGCTCGCCGAGCCACATCACGAAGCATGTCCCGGTCGTAAACGTCAGCACCGTCATCAGGCGGAACGCCAGGCCGGGATGGATGACGAGCGGGAGGCCGCCCGCAACGTTGGTGTTTCGCTCGAGAAAGATCGCGTAGCCCATCGCCTGGACCACGCTCAGGAAGAATCGTGCCGTAGCGCGTGTACTGCGTGATCTTGCGGCGCCCGAGCTCACCCTCTTTCGAGAGCCGCTCGAGGTACGGCCAGACCACGGTCAGGAGCTGCAGAATGATCGACGCGCTGATGTACGGCATGATGCCGAGCGCGAAGATCGTCACCCTCGACAGGCTCCCGCCGGAGAACATGTCGTACAAGCCGAACAGGTTGTTCTGCATCTGCCGCGCGAGCTCGTCGATCGCCGCCCGGTTGACGCCAGGCGTCGGGATGACGTGTCCCAGCCGGTACACGCCAAGCAGGCCGAGCGTAAACAGCACTCGGTTCCGCAGCTCCGAAACGGCGAAGATGTTTTTCACGCCATCCATGACGTCCTACGCTTTCCCGCCTGCCTCGATCGCCTGCGTGGTTCCACCTGCCGCAGCGATCTTCTCGGCGGCTTTCCCGCTGAATTTGTGCGCGCACACCGTCAGAGCCTTCGTCATCTCGCCGCGGGCAAGCACTTTCACCAAACCCTTGCCGTGCGGCACGATCCCGCGCTCCCGAAGCAGCTCGGGAGTGACGACCACGCCGGCATCGAACCTCTCACCAAGCGTGTCGAGGTTCACCACGTCGTATTCCACCCGAAACGGATTGTGGAATCCGCGTTTTGGCACCCGCCGATGCAGCGGCATCTGGCCGCCTTCGAACCCACGCTTGAACTTGAACCCCGATCGCGACTTCGCACCCTTGTGCCCGCGCCCGGCCGTCTTGCCGTTGCCCGAGCCCTGCCCACGGCCAATCCGCTTCTTCGCGTGCTTGGCGCCCTTCGGCGGCTTGAGATCTGACAAACCCATAACGTTCCCCTGAATTTGGTCATTGAATCATCTGGTCATTTGGTCATTGATCTGGTCATTTGGAAACCCTATGACCAGATGACCAGATGACTAAATGATCAAATTCACCGTCACCCTCTACTCCACTGTGACCAAGTGCCGCACCTTGTGGATCATGCCGCGCGTCTCGGCCGTGTCCTGGAGCTCCACCGTGTGGCGGATGCGTCGAAGGCCAAGGCTCCGCACCACGGCTCCCTGATTGCGATTGAACCCCGTCGGGCTCTTGGCGAGCGTCACCCTGACAGTGCCGCCGCGCTTGTGATCGGTCCGCTCGTTGGCCATTGATGTCCGTCTTCTTCCTATGCTGAGGCTCGCGTCAAGTCCTCGAGCTCCTTGCCTCGCATCCGCGCGAGGAATGCCGGATCCTTCAGCGAATCGAGCCCCGCGATGGTCGCGCGCACCACATTATGGGGGTTGGCGGAGCCGAGCGACTTCGTGAGAATGTTCGTGATGCCGGCCGACTCCACGACCGCGCGAACTGCGCCGCCGGCAATGATGCCGGTGCCGTCAGGCGCCGGCTTCAGGAGCACGCTGCCCGCGCCGAAGTTCCCCACGATGGGGTGCGGAATCGTCGTCCCCTGCATCGGCACGCGAATCAGATTCTTCTTCGCGGCCTCAATACCTTTCTTGATCGCCGATGGCACTTCCTTCGCCTTGCCCACGCCGAAGCCAACCACCCCATGACCGTCGCCGACGACGACAAGGGCGCTGAAGCTCAGGTTCTTGCCACCTTTGACGACCTTCGTTACGCGGTTGATGGACACCACCGTGTCCTTGATGTCGAGCTGACTGGCGTCGATTCGATCACGTGTTCTCATTTAAGCACTTTCTCGCGGGGCCCCACCCCGCTCGTCTGTCCGCTCGGCGCTCCTGCGCGCCTTTCCGTTCGGCGCGCGGCGCCTCACCACTGCAGGCGCTAGAACTCCAACCCTGCTTTCCGGGCCGCATCAGCCACGGCGCGAATACGCCCGTGATACAGGAAGCCGCTCCGGTCGAAGACGACGCGCGTAATGCCTTTTTCCTTGAGCCGCTCGGCGATCGCGGTCCCGATCGCCTCGGCTCCCTTGAGGTTGCCGCCACGGACGTCCTTGGCAAACGCACCCTTGAGCGCTGGCTCGACGCTCGAAGCTGATGCCAAAGTCCTGCCGCTCATGTCGTCGATCACCTGCGCATAGATGTGCGACACGCTCCGAAATACGCTGAGACGGGGCCGCTCCGTGGTGCCCGCAATCCGCTTGCGTTGACGCAGCTGGATCCGGCGGCGGCGGTCGAGCTTGGTTGTGATCTTCATAGGCGTAGCTCTCGTCGCCCGACCTGAAGGTCGGGCCTACTTGGCTCCCGTTTTTCCGGCCTTCTTCTTCAGCACTTCGCCCGTGTAGCGCACGCCCTTCTGCTTGTACGGGTCGGGCTGGCGCAGGCGCCGGATATTGGCGGCCACCTGGCCCACCAGCTGACGATCGACGCCAGTGATCGTAATGTGCGTCTGCTTGTCGATGCTGACGTCGATGCCGACCGGGATGTCGAACACAACAGCGTGCGAGTACCCCAGCGCGAACACAATCTGCTTGCCCTTCACTTCCGCGCGATAGCCCACGCCGACGATGTCCAGTTCCTTCTTGAATCCGTCCGTCACCCCCGACACCGCGTTCGCGACGAGACTCCGCGCCAGGCCGTGATACGCCGCAATCGACGGGATATCGCTTGCGCGCTTGGCCGAGAGCACACCGTCGGCGAGCTCGAAGTTGATGCCGGCCGGGAACGCCTGCTTCAGCTTTCCCTTCGGTCCCTGCACCTCGACCGCGCCCGGGAGGACCTTGACGGTCACTCCTTTGGGAATCGTGATCGGTTTCTTTCCAATTCGAGACATGTTCTGAGCTCTCAGCTCTCAGCTCTCAGCTCTTGGCTGCGAGCTGTCAGGGTTGTCGTTGCCGCTACCAAATATTGCAAAGAACCTCGCCGCCGACACCCGCCTTCACGGCCTCACGGCCGGTCATGACGCCGCGCGATGTCGTGAGAATGCTGGTGCCGAGTCCCGCGAGCACATCCGGCACATCTTCCTTGCCGAAATACACCCGGCGGCCGGGGCGGCTGATACGTTGGACGCCGGTAATCAGCTTCTCGCCGTGCGGGCCGTATTTCAGAAAGAGCCGCAGCGTCTTGACGGGCGCCGTCGTCGTCTCGGCGGATTCATCGAGGAGCTTGAAACCGGAAATGTAGCCTTCGCCGTGCAGGATCCGCGCGATGTCGACCTTGATCCGCGAGGCGGGGATGTCGACGCGCGTGTGTTTGGCCGTCACCGCATTGCGAATCCGTGTAAGCATGTCTGCGATAGGGTCTGTCATATCTTTCAGCTTTCAGCTTTCAGCCTTCAGCTCTCGCTTTCGGCTCTCGCCTCTCTGCCATCAACGTTCGGTCAACGACCCACGGTCGACGCGCGACCGACCGTTACCAACTGCTCTTCGTGACGCCCGTGACATCGCCCTCGAGCGCCAGCTTCCGGAAGCACAGGCGGCACAGCGCGAACTTGCGCATGTAGGCGCGCGGTCGACCGCACAGGCGACAGCGGTTACGCAGGCGAACCTTGAATTTCGGCTTCTTCTGTTCTTTGGCGATCTTCGCGGTCGTTGCCATGGGTGCTTTCCCCTAATCCCCTAATCCCAATCCCTACGCCCTAATCCCCAATCCCTGATCTAGCTCTGCCGAAACGGCATCCCGATGAACTGCAAGAGTTTCCGTGCCTCTTCGTCGGTCTTGGCCGTCGTGACCACCGACACGTTCATGCCGCGCGCCTTGTCGACCTTCATATAGTCAATTTCCGGAAACAGGAGCTGATCCCGAAGACCGAGCGTGTAGTTGCCGCGGCCATCGAAGCCCTTGGGCGAGACGCCCTTGAAGTCGCGGACGCGAGGTAGCGCGATGTTCATGAGACGGTCCAGGAACTCCCACATGCGCTCCCCGCGAAGCGTGACCATCGAGGCAATCGGCATGCCTTTTCTCACCTTGAAGGCAGCGATCGACTTCTTGGCGCGGCGTGTCACCGGCTTCTGGCCGGTGATGCGCGCGACCTCATCGGCGCCGACATCGACGAGCTTCGCGTTCGACGTCGCTTCACCCAGCCCCATGTTGACCACGACTTTGTGAACGCGCGGCACCGCCATCACGTTCTTGTAGCCGAACTCCTTCGTCAGCGCCGGCACGACTTCTTTCCGGTACTTGTCCTTCAACCGGTTCATTTGTCCACGACCCCCTCGCATTTGCGGCAGATGCGAACCTTGCGGCCGTCACCGAGAATCTTGTGGCCAATGCGTGTCTGCGCGCCGCACTCGGGACAAACAAGCTGCACGTTGCTGGCATGGACGAGCGCCTCGCGCTCCACGATGCCACCCTTGATATTCTTGCCGGGGTTCGGCTTCGTGTGTCGCTTGATCACGTTCACGCCCTCGACAACGAGGCGGTTCTTGTCTGGCGCCACACGCAGCACACGGCCCCGCTTGCCGCGATCTTTGCCCGTCACCACCAGCACGTTGTCGTTCTTCCGAATCGGACTCGCCACGCGACTCATATCAGTGCACTCTCAGCTTTCGGCTCTCGGTTCTCAACTTGCGGCTTCAGCTCGCTAAAGAACTTCCGGCGCCAGCGAAATGATCTTCATGAACCGGCGCTCGCGCAGTTCCCGCGCGACGGGACCGAACACGCGCGTCCCGACCGGTTCGCCCTGATCGTTGATGAGCACCGCGGCATTCCGATCGAATCGGATGTAACTGCCGTCGCGCCGGCGCTGCTCTTTGACCGTCCGCACAATCACCGCTTTCACGACCGACCCCTTCTTGACGGCCGATTCGGGGGTGGCTTCCTTGACCGAGGCGGTCACGATGTCGCCGAGCCGCGCGTACCGCCCCGTCGAACCGCCAATCGGATTGATGACCGCGATCTTTCGCGCGCCGGAATTGTCGGCCACGTCGAGGATCGATCGCATCTGGATCATTGCTGTATCTCCTGGGCAGATGGGCCTCGAAGAACCTGCCGACCTGGCTCGGTCTAAACCACCGACGCCTGACTCACGACATTCTTGAGCGCCCAGCGCTTCCGCCGACTGAGCGGGCGGGTCTCGACAATGGCGACAAGATCGCCGACCTTCGCCCTGTTCTCCTCGTCGTGCACCATGAACTTCGACGTGCGACGCTCGGTCTTGCCATACAGACCGTGCCGCACTTGCCACTCGACAGCCACCACGATGCTCTTCTGCATCTTCTGACTGACGACGACGCCGACCTTTTCCGATTTCTGAGACATTTTTTTCACCTGCGCCGGGGCCCCACCCCCGGCGCGTGCTAACGCTGATACCTCGCCTCGGATTTCCTCATCCTCGGCTCGGTATGGCCGCAGGCGCTACTGCGCCCGCTTCTGCCTCAATACGGTCTTGATGCGGGCGAGATCGCGGCGCACCATCTTGATTTTTTCCGGCGCTTCGAGCTGCCCCATCGATTTCTGGATCCGCATCCGGAAAATCTGGTCGGTCAGCTCCCGCTCACGCACTCCGAGCTCGTCGGCGCCAAGGTCGCGAAGGTCAGCCGCCTTCATAGCATCTTCTCCTGCGCAAAGCGCGTCGCGAACTTGGTGAGAATAGGCAACTTCGCGGCCGCGAGCCGCATGGCCTCCCGCGCATCCTTCTCCGTCACGCCTTCCATTTCAAACAGCACGCGCCCAGGTTTGACAACCGCGACCCACTGATCTGGCGCGCCCTTGCCCTTCCCCATGCGCGTTTCCTGGGGCTTCTTGGTGATCGGCTTGTCGGGAAACACGCGGGTCCAGATCTTCCCACCGCGCGCCACGAAGCGCGTCATCGCAACACGGGCCGCTTCGATCTGCCGGTCGGTGAGCCAGCAAGGCTCGAGCGCCTTCAAGCCGTAGTCCCCGAACGACACGTCTCCGCCGCGCCACGCCTTCCCGCGCATCCGTCCGCGCTGCTGCTTGCGGAACTTGACCTTCTTCGGCATCAACATAACGGAATCCTGAATCTGGTCATCTGGTCATCTGGTCATCTGGTCATCTGGTCATGGATCTGGTCCATCTGGTCATCTGGTCATCTGGTCATTTGGGGTCTGGTCAATAACTCGAAAATCAATGACCACATAACCAGATGACCAAATGATCAAATGACTGAGTCCTAACCTCTACCACCACCAGCGACCGGTCTCCGCGGCGCACGTTCCCTGAACTCCTCTTCCCGGCCGCGAAGTGGCACGAGCCGCTCGCCCTTGTACAGCCACACCTTGATGCCAATCTGCCCGTAGGTGGTGCTCGCTTCCGCAAACCCGTAGTCGATATCGGCGCGCAGCGTCTGCAGCGGCAACTGTCCGTGCAAATACCACTCGGAGCGCGCAATTTCCGCACCGTTGAGCCGCCCCGAGACGCGCACCTTGATCCCGCGCGCGCCGAACCGTAGCGCCGACTCGACCGCCTTCCGCATCGCGCGGCGAAACGCCACGCGCTTCTCGAGCTGCATCGCCACCGACTCGGAGATGAGCTGCGCATCGAGCTCCGGCTTCTGAATCTCCTGAATGTTGATGAAGACCTCGCGATTGGTCCGCTTCTGAATCTCCTGCTTCAGCTTGTCGACTTCCGTACCCTTGCGGCCGATGATGATGCCCGGACGGGAGGTGTAAATGTCGATCTTCAGCTTATTGGCCGCACGCTCGGTTTCGATCTTCGAAACACCGGCATGCGCGAACCGCTTCTTCAACGTGGACCGCAAGTTGAGGTCCTCGTGCAACAGCTTTGCGTAGTCGCGATCGGAATACCAACGAGACCGCCACGTCTTGTTGAATCCCAGCCGGAATCCAAACGGATGAACCTTCTGGCCCACAGGTGCTCCTTTATGCCTTCTCGGTCTTCGACGTTTCCGACGTCTTCTTGCCCGGCGTCCGCGCCGCTGCGGGTGCCTTCTTCTTCACCGCTCCAGCGCGCGGACGTCGCTTGGATTCGCCCTCAGAGCCGGCGGCCGCGGGGATCGCCTGGGCGGCCCGTTCCGTGACCTGCACCGTGAGATGCGCCGTCCGCTTCAGCACGCGGAATGCCCGTCCCATCGGCGCCGGACGCACGCGCTTCTGTGAGGGGCCCTGATTCGCATAGCAGGCCGACACGAACAGGCGGTCGACGTCGCCACTGAACCCGTCCTTCTGCTGCGCGTTCGCAATGGCCGACCGCAGCAGTTTCGCGACATCCGCCGCCACCGCCTTCTTGGTGAACTGCAGCGTCGCGAGGGCGCGATTGACATCCTTGCCGCGGATGAGCTCGAGCACCAGCCCTGCTTTCTGGGCCGAGGTCCGCACGTAGCGAACGGTTGCCTCTGCCTGGATCATGACGTTTTCTCCGCCGCCTTTGCCGCACCAGCCCCGCCCCGGCCCCGGGCGCGGCGCCTGGCGCGCCAGGTGCCGCCGCCGCCGCCGCGGCCGCTCGCTCAGCGACCTTGGTCGTATGGCCCTTGAACACGCGCGTCGGCGCGAACTCCCCAAGCTTGTGGCCGACCATGTTCTCGGTGACGTACACCGGGATGAACTTCTTCCCGTTGTGAACGGCAAGTGTATGGCCGACAAACTCCGGAATCACCGTCGAACGCCGCGACCACGTTTTGATCACCTTCTTCTCCGACCCGCGGTTCATCACCTCGACCTTCTCGAGGAGGTGCGTGTCGACGAAGGGCCCCTTCTTCAGTGAACGGCTCATATCAGCTCTCTCAGCTCTCTCAGTTCTCAGCTTTCAGCCCTCAGCCCTCCGCCCAGACAGCCGAAAGCCAAGAGCTGATGGCTATCTTTTTCTCCGCTCAACAATGAACTTGTCGGTCATCTTCCGATTGCGTGTCTTATACCCCTTCGTGGGAAGGCCCCACGGCGACACCGGATGCCGACCACCGGAAGTCTTGCCTTCGCCGCCACCGAGCGGGTGGTCCACCGGATTCATCGCCACTCCACGCACGTGCGGCCGTTGACCCAGCCAGCGGCTTCTGCCCGCCTTGCCGATCGACACATTCTCGTGATCGAGATTGCCAACCTGACCGATGGTTGCGAAACACTCCGCGTGGATCTTGCGAATCTCGCCCGACGGCATCTTCACCGAGGCGTACTCGCCTTCCTTCGCCACGAGTTGGACCGAGGAACCAGCGCTCCTGGCAATCTGGCCGCCTTTGCCCGGTCTCAGCTCCACGTTGTGCAAGAGGGTGCCGAGAGGGATGTTCTTCAACGGCAACGAATTTCCCGGCAGGATGTCCACGTCCTGGCCTGCCACGATCGTATCGCCCACCTTCAGGCCAATTGGCTGGAGAATATAGCGCTTCTCACCGTCCGCGTATGTCAGCAGGGCGATGCGCGCCGAGCGATTCGGATCGTATTCGATCGTGGACACTCTCGCTGGAATGTCCCGCTTGTCGCGCTTGAAGTCGATCACGCGGTACATCCGCTTGTGTCCGCCGCCGCGCCACCAGGACGTCAGCTCGCCTTGATTGTTGCGGCCGCCCGACTGGTGGAGTGGCTCGACAAGGGGCTTGTAAGGCTTCTCGGTCGTGATGTCGTCGAACGTCTGCACGGTCTGAAACCGGCTGCCGGGCGACGTCGGGTTGAATTTGCGAATAGGCATGATTACGCCCCTTCCAGGAACTCAGGCATCTTCTGCCCCACACGGAGCGTGACGTAGGCTTTCTTCCAGTCCGCCCGTCGGCCGGCGTAGCGCCCCTGCCGCTTGATCTTGCCGTGCGCCACGTTCGTGCGGATACCCGCCACCTTCAAGCCGAGCAACTGCTCTACGGCCTGCTTGATCTGCACCTTGTTCGCGCCAGGGGCGACCTCGAACACGATCGTCCTGCCATCCTCGCGGAGGATCGACGTCTTCTCGGTGATCAGCGGGCGCCGAACGATATCCGTCAGTTTCATGACGCGAGCACCTCTTGCAGCCGTTCGAGCGCACGTCGACTCGCGACCACGCGGTCGGCATTGGCAACATCGCGCGCGGTCACGCGGCCGCTTGCCAGCAACGCCACGCCCGGCACGTTGCGCACGGATCGCGCGAGCTTCTCGTCAACCGCGATGTCGATCAGCACCGCCTTGCCTGTCACTCCCAGTCGCTCCAGCATCTCGACCGCGGTCTTCGTCTTGATCTCGCTCGCCTCGAGCGCATCAACCACGACCAGCAGTCCATCCTTCAGTTTCTGCGCCAGCGCCGCGCGCAGTGCACCCCGCTCGGCTTTCCTCGGCAGCGCGTATTCATAGTCGCGAGGCTGTGGACCAAACACCGTGCCGCCATGACGCCACAGCGGGGTACGAACCGAACCCACGCGTGCGCGGCCTGTGCCCTTCTGCTTCCACGGTTTCTTGCCGCTGCCTGCGACGAGCGCGCGGTTCTTCGTGGCGTGCGTCCCCTGCCGTCTCGCCGCGTTTTCGCGCACCACCGATTCCCAGATGAGATCCGCGTTCACCTGTCCGCCGAATATCTCGTCGGACACCTGAAGCGCGCCCACCTTCTCGTTGCTGCTGTTCACGACGTCTAGTTGCATGACCTTGGTCTCAACTCTCGGCTTTCGACTGCCGCGCTCTATTTCTTGCCCTTCTTGGGCTTCTCGACCTGCGCGATCTTGATCTTCTTCGCCGTGACGGCCTTCCGCACCGTGACATAGCTGGCCGGCGCACCTGGAATGCCACCTTCGACTATCAGGAGGTTGTTGTCCGGATCGACGCGCAGCACTTTCAGGTTATGAATCGTCACGCGGCCGCCTCCCATCCGCCCTGCGGCGCGCATGCCCTTGACCACACGCGACGGAAACGACGACGCGCCAATCGAGCCGGGCGCGCGATGAAACATCGACCCGTGCGTCGCGGCGCCGCCCCGGAAGTGATGGCGTCGGACAACGCCCTGAAACCCCTTACCCCGGCCTGTGCCGACAATATCCACGCGCTCGCCGTCGGCGAAAATATTGACAAGCACTTGATCGCCGGCTTTCAGGGGATCACCACCCGCTGCAATCCTGATCTCGCGGCGAACCCGTGTCGGCGGCACCCCGGCTTTCTTGTAGTGCCCCGCCAGAGGCTTGCGCACCTTGGCCGCCGTTTCCTCGACGAGGCCCAGCTGCACGGCTTCGTAGCCGTCGCGCTGCACGCTTTTCGCCTGAACGACGACGCAGGGTCCCGCCTTGATGACGGTGGCCGGATGTACCGTGCCGTCCGCATCGAAGATCTGCGTCATACCGACTTTTCGACCGATGATTCCGGTGACCATGTGTTATATCCGTGCTGCCGCACGCCCGACCTGAAGCTCGGGCCTACTTGTGTTCCTTCCCAAACGCCTTGATCTCGACATCGACACCAGCTGGCAGGTCGAGCTTCATCAACGCGTCCACGGTCTGCGGCGTCGGCTCGAAAATGTCGATGAGACGCTTGTGTGTCCGAATCTCGAACTGTTCCCGCGACTTCTTATCCACGTGCGGCGAACGCAGCACCGTCCATTTGTTCTTCGCCGTCGGCAGCGGAATCGGGCCGGCCAGCCGCGCTCCGGTACGTTTGGCAGTCTCCACGATCTCGCCCGTGGACTGGTCCAGCACGCGGTAGTCGTACGCTTTGAGGCGGATGCGAATCTTGTCGCTGAATGATGCGGTTGCCATGACTAGTCCTACTTCCCCTGATTCTTCTTGACGACTTCATCGCTGACGTTCGCCGGCGCCTGCTCGTAGCGGTCGAAGTGCATCGAGTAGGTGGCGCGCCCCTGCGTGCGCGACCGCAAATCCGTCGCGTACCCGAACATTTCGGAGAGCGGCACGCGCGCCGCGATAATCTGTGTGCCCCCGCGATCTTCCTGCGACTGAATGTGGCCGCGCCGGCTCGACAGATTGCCCATCACGTCGCCCATGTGCTCCTTCGGGACGACGACTTCGACGCGCATCACCGGCTCGAGCAGCACCGGCCGGGCTTTCTTCGCCGCGTCCTGGAAGGCCATCGACCCGGCAATCTTGAACGCCATTTCCGAGCTGTCGACGTCGTGGTACGAGCCGTCGTAGAGCTCGATCCGCACGTCATCAATCGGGTACCCCGCGAGCACGCCCCGCGTAAGCGCTTCCTTGATGCCTTCGTCAATCGGCTTGATGAACTCTTTCGGGATCGCTCCGCCGACGATCTCGTTCTCGAAAATATAGCCCGAGCCCGGTTCGCCCGGAAAGAGGTGGATCTTGCAGTGGCCGTACTGACCCCGGCCGCCGGTTTGCTTGGCGTACTTCATCTCACCATCGGCCGGACGCGTGAGCGTTTCCTTGTAGGCCACCTGCGGCTTGCCGACCGACGCCTCGACGTTGAACTCGCGCTTCAGTCGATCGACGATGATCTCCAGATGCAGCTCGCCCATGCCAGCGATGATGACCTGGCCGGTCTGCTGATCCGTCTGCACACGAAACGTCGGATCCTCCGCCATCAGCTTCTGAAGACCGACGCCGAGCTTTTCCTGGTCTGCTTTCGTCTTTGGCTCAATCGCCAGCGAGATCACAGGCGTCGGGAAATCCATCGATTCGAGGACGATCGGGTGCTTCTCGTCGCAGAGGGTGTCGCCCGTCGAGACGCTCTTGAGACCTACCGCCGCTGCAATATCACCCGCGTAGACTTCCTTGATCTCCTCGCGCTTGTTCGCGTGCATCTTCAACAGACGGCCGATGCGCTCGCTGCGCTGCTTGGTCGCGTTGTAGACGCTCGATCCGGACGTCAACACGCCGGAGTACACCCGGAAAAATGTCAGCTGACCGACAAACGGGTCGGTCATGATCTTGAAACCAAGCGCGGAGAATGGCGCGTCGTCCGCCGCGGGGCGCTCGATGATCGTCTCTACGCTCTTGGTCGGATCGAGACCCTTGATGGGCGGCACGTCAATCGGGGACGGCAGGAAGTCCACGACGGCATCAAGCAGCGGCTGCACGCCCTTGTTCTTGAAGGCCGAGCCGCACACCACCGGCACGAACGGCGCCTCGGCGTCGTGGTGAACCGAGCTGAGCACTCGCTTGCGAATCGCGGCCTTGATTTCGTCCTCCGTGGGTTCTTGCCCGTGGAGGTACTTCTCGAGGATCCTGTCGTCGGCTTCGCTGACCTTTTCGATCAACTGCTCCCGGAAGTGCTTCACATCGTCCATCATGCCGGCCGGAATGTCGCCGACGATGTAGTCCGCGCCCATCGTTTCGTCTTTGTAGGTGATGGACCTCATCCGGATCAGGTCGACCACCCCAATGAACTTGTCCTCCGCGCCGATCGGAAGCTGAATCGCGACAGGATTGCCTTCGAGCTTGCTGATAATCTGATCGAATGTCCGCCGGAAATCCGCGCCGACCCTGTCCATCTTATTGACGAAGCAGATGCGGGGCACACGGTACTTGTCGGCCTGCCGCCAGACAGTTTCTGATTGCGGCTCGACGCCGGCAACCGAGTCGAACACGGCGACCGCACCGTCGAGCACACGGAGCGAGCGCTCCACTTCGGCCGTGAAGTCGACGTGGCCCGGCGTGTCGATGATATTGATCCGATGGTCGCGCCAGAAGCAGGTGGTCGCAGCGGACGTGATGGTGATGCCGCGCTCCTGTTCCTGCTCCATCCAGTCCATGACGGCGGTGCCTTCGTGGACCTCACCGATTTTGTACGTAATTCCGGTGTAAAAGAGAATCCGCTCGGTCGCGGTCGTCTTCCCGGCATCGATGTGCGCCATGATGCCGATATTGCGCGTCCTGCCTAAGGGGGTCTGTCTGGCCATTTTGGAGGTCTTCGACTGAGCGCCTTCAGTCGACAGTTGAGTGGCGCCCATTACCATCGATAGTGAGCGAACGCTTTGTTCGCTTCGGCCATCCGGTGCGTGTCTTCGCGCTTCTTCACGGCGCCGCCGCGCAGATTCGACGCGTCGAGCAGCTCGTTGGCCAGCTTCTCGTACATCGTCTTTCCGTCGCCGCGCGCCGTCGCGTACCCGACGATCCACCGGATGCTGAGCGATAGCCGCCGGTTCGGGTTCACTTCGACCGGGACCTGGTAGTTGGAGCCCCCCACCCGCCGCGACTTCACCTCGAGGCTCGGTTTGACGTTGTCGATCGCTTTCTTGAAGACCTTCAGCGGATCGTCGGCCGTCTTTTCCTTGATGATGTCGAAACTCTTGTAGAGGATGCGCTCCGCAGTGCTGCGCTTGCCGCCCGTCATCACGCAGTTGATGAACTTGGTGACGAGCGGACTGTCGTACAGCGGATCGTTCGCAATATTGCGTTTGGGAATCTCTCGTCGTCTCGGCATTGGTTCAGCTCTCGGCTTTCAGCTCTCGGTCTCAGCTTTCAGCGTCAGGCTCCCAGCTTGGTGGCTGATGGCCGGACGACTGATGGCTGACGCTACGCTTTCTTCGGTCTCTTGGCCCCGTACTTCGAACGGCCCTGCATCCGCCCCTGCACACCGACAGCGTCGAGCGTGCCGCGGACAACGTGATACCGCACGCCCGGCAAGTCCTTCACGCGGCCGCCGCGAATGAGCACGAGCGAGTGCTCCTGCAGGTTGTGGCCGACACCCGGGATGTAGGTGGTCACCTCAATGCCATTGGTCAACCGCACACGCGCCACCTTGCGGAGCGCCGAGTTGGGCTTCTTCGGCGTTTGCGTGAAGACGCGAACACACACGCCGCGTTTCTGGGGACTGTTCTGCAGCGCCGGACTCTTCGTCTTACTGACGATCTGCTTGCGCCCGGCCCGGACGAGTTGACTGATGGTCGGCATAATGAAACAACAGCGCCGCCGCACACGCCCGTGGGCGGCGGCAACAGGTGGTTTCAGGCCTAGAAGCCATTCGGCTTGGCGCCTGAAACGCGTAAACCCCTACGTTCTTAGTGATTCGCGCGACGGACGACCCGAAGGTCGGGTGCTCCCATGTCTTCGAAGGGAGCGGTCCTGCAGCGTTTGCCCTGCCGCCGGCCGGTGTAAACGGCCCCTCAACGGCACCTTCCCGGGCAACACGGAACTAGATAGGGTGTCCTAGCTCCAATAGAACCTTCGAAATATAGCACGTGCCTCCTCGTCTGTGCAACCGCGCACTTGGTGTTCTCGATGTTCCCGGCTGGTTTCGGACCCGACCTGCGCCCCGTCACCCGCCCCCTTCGCCGGTGCCTTCGCGTCCCCTGCCAGACAGGCCGAGCAGCAGCGAGGGCGCGTGTCGTGGCGAGTCCGGAACTTCCACCCGGGCAATTGGTGCAGCTGATGGGTATCGCCGAACCGACTCGTTCGGCCGGTCGCAGGGTGGAAGACAACGGCGGACGTGCGTAATGACCTGAGCTTGCGGCTGGTTTCGCCTAGTCGGGGAGGTACTGCGCCACGATCGCCGTGCAGTTGTCGCGGCCACCCATCGAGAGGGCCGCGGCAACCAGACTCGCCGCCATCCAGGCAATGTCTTCGCCCTCGACGAGCACCTCTTCGATTCGCCGTTCGTCGAGCGGTCCATGGACACCATCCGTTGTGAGCAGCAGGAGATCGCCTTCCCGCAGCGTCTCGTCTGCGACGTGCACGTCCGTATAGGGCTGTGCACCGACAACGTTGGTCAAGGCGTGGCGGAGTGGATGGTCTTGCAGCGCAACCCGGTCCGCACGCGGGTCTCGGGCCAGGAGGCTCGCCGTCCACGAATCATCGTCGGTGACCTGCCGCAGGCGTCGTTCACTGAGAACATAGAGGCGACTGTCCCCGACATGCGCAACGGACAAGCGTTCGCCACGGACAAACGCCACGACGAGCGTCGTACCCATGCCTACACATCCTCGAGAGGTCACAGCCGCTTCGAGCACCTGCGTGTTCGCCAGGTGAACGGCCGTCCGCAGCAGGTTGCCGTCATGCGAGAGCGCAGAGTTGATGCCGAACGGGCCGTATGCCCCGGCGCGGCTCGAGGCAGCCGTGCGCATGTAGTCGGTAACCGTATCAACTGCGATGCGCGCCGCAACCTCGCCGGCGTTGTGCCCACCCATGCCATCCGCCACAATGCAGAGGCCGAGGCGGTCGTCGATGCCGAAACAATCCTCATTGGTCGGCCGGGCGTGGCCCTTGTCGGTGAGTCCGTACGCACGTAACACAGTTGGGTACGATATCGGCCCGCGCCTCGGCGGCCAACAGAGGATCTGTCACGCTTTTCCGAGCGCGCGCCGCAGACGAACGAGCCAGGACATGAGGGGCAATTGACCCGCCGGTTGAACCGCCGATCTCGGTGCGGGTTGGTCGCGCCGTTCGCCGAGGTCCCCGGGCGCCACATCCTGCCACCGCAGGTTGTCGTGCCCCACGATCGTGGCGTGTTCGCGAACGGTGCGCTCGAGTCGCCGGTCGCCCTGCGGGAACCACCGGCAGAACTCGTCCACGGTGGACTCGGGGTCGGCGCCAACCGCTTCGGCGTACTGCCGAATGTAGGAGCGGGCAAAGACACCGCTCGGCCAATTCGAGAAGTCGTTCCGCTCGAGTCCGTGAAAAAGACTCGCGGCGACTTTGGTGCTCTCGGCGATCTGTTCCACCGAAATCTGCCGCCGTAGTCGGAGGCGGCGTAGGTTGGGGCCGAAGGCGTCTCGACTCATACCGGCCGAGCAGCCTTCGCAAGAAGCCTTCCAACGGCCGAATACGAGCTAACGCGGCGAAAACGGGGAGATACGCCCGCATTCCGAGCCTTTTCTCGAACCGAATTACCGTTTTCGTACGATCAATTTCTGCAACCGGGGTCAAGAGGGGGCCTGACGGGGTTGAGCCCCCCATTAGCGAGGTTGTCAGGCTGGCAAAAGGTTCGCAAACCAGGCCGCCTATTCGCGGTTCATCCGCAGGACCCTTCGTCGGAAGCCGCCGTGACGGCCGACTTTAGGTTGCAGGCAGGTAGTTCTTCGCGGCCCGCACCGGCCCTCGTCCACCGGGGCACGAACCCTCGGACCCCTAGCACGAACCTTCGGACCTCTCTCGAGAACGTCGCGAACCCTTCCTACAGCACGCGAATCAAGTCCGACCTCGTCACGATGAACGTCTTGTCTGTCTTGAAGTCCCGGACGAGCACCGCGGGACTTTGAGGCGTGATCATCGTGGACAGAAGGTCAATGGGCGTCGAGACGTCCACGAACGGAAATGCAGGCTGCATGATCGATCCGACCGGCTCGCGCTTCACAGCAGCATTCCGCACCAGCTCCGCGTAGAGATGCGCCTCGTTCAGCGATCCGACCAGCCGCTTGTCCCGGGTGATGGATATCTGTGAGAAGTCATGCTCACTCATGAGCGTGACGGCATGCTCCACTGGCTCGTTCGACTCAATCGAACACAGCTCGCCGGACACCTTCATGGCCACGAGATCGCGCGCCGTCAGACCGCTTTTCTCGATGAATCCCTTCTCCCGCATCCACTCATCGTTGAACATCTTCCCCAGATAGCGCGTGCCGTGATCGTGAAAGATCACGACCACGACATCGCTGTCGCTGAAATGCTCGCGCAATTGCAGCAATCCGGCCATGGCCGCGCCGGCTGAATTGCCCGGCGAAGATGCCCTCCTCCCTCGCGATGCGCCGCGTCATGATCGCCGCGTCCTTGTCGGTCACCTTCTCGAAGTGATCGATCACGGAGAAATCCACGTTCTTCGGGAGAAAGTCCTCACCAATTCCTTCCGTCACATAGGGATAGATCTCGTTCTTGTCGAAGACGCCGGTCTCCTTGTACTTCTTGAACACGGAGCCGTAGGTATCGATGCCCCACACCTTGATCCTCGGGTTCCGTTCTTTCAGATAGCGGCCTGTCCCGGAAATGGTCCCGCCTGTGCCAACTCCGACAACCAGGTGCGTGACCGAGCCGCCGGTCTGCTCCCAGATTTCGGGTCCGGTCTGTTCGTAGTGAGCCGCGGAGTTGCCAGGGTTGTCGTATTGGTTGGCCTTCCAGGAATTGGCCACCTCGCGTTCGAGCCGTGACGACACCGAGTAGTACGACCGCGGATCCTCGGGATCGACGTTCGTCGGACACACGATCACTTCGGCCCCGAACGCCTTCAGCGCGTCGACCTTCTCCTTGGACTGCTTGTCGGTCGTCGTGAAAATGCACTTGTACCCTTTGACCACGGCGGCAATCGCGAGCCCCATGCCGGTGTTTCCAGACGTGCCCTCGATGATCGTGCCTCCCGGCTTCAAGAGACCAGCGCGCTCGGCGTCCTCGATCATGCGGACGGCCATCCGGTCCTTGATCGAGTTGCCGGGGTTGAATGTTTCGAGCTTGGCCAGTACCGTCGCCTGGACAACCCCGCGTGTGATCGCATTGATGCGCACCATCGGGGTCTGTCCGATCGCATCGAGAATGGTGTCGCAGATCTTGTTCAAGGACGACAGCCTAGCCTCCCCGTCAGTATAAGGTTTCGGCATCTAATCGAGACGGCCAGCCGTCGTGAACCCCGTCTCAGGCGATCTCGAAGCGCAGGGGTCCTACCGCGCACGTTCTGGACATGTCAGAGGTGGCGACCTAGAATGAGCCCAAAGGGCGTCGGGGATTGCGTGGCGCGCAGGCGCCAAAGGAGTTCGGCGATGGCCGGGAGATACCAGACCCGCAGAAGCTTCGCGATCGGCCTCATCACAGGATCTGTTCTCTCGAGCATCGCGTCGGCTGATGTGCCGGCCACGCCGACGTTCACACGAGACATCGCGCCGATTTTCCAGAGCAAGTGCGAAGCGTGCCATCGGCCCGATTCAATCGCGCCGATGTCGCTCCGGACGTACGACGAAGTCCGCCCGTGGGCGCGCGCGATCCGGGCGCGCGTCGAAGCACGGCAGATGCCGCCGTGGCACATCGACAAGACCGTCGGCATTCAGGAGTTCAAGAACGATCGGTCGCTCACCGACGACCAGATCGCCACCATCGTCAACTGGGTCGACCAGGGCGCGCCGCAGGGCGACCCGAAGGACATGCCGCCCGCCAAGGTGTGGCCGAACGATCAGGGCTGGAATTACGCCGCGATGTTCGGCCAGAAGGAACCGGATCTGATCATCCGCTCGACTGCCGTGGACGCAGAAGGCGGGCACCAACGACACCTGGTGGAAACCGGTCGTCGAGACCGGCGTCACCGAGCCGCGCTGGGTGCGCGCGATCGAGGTGCGGCCGGGCACGGTCAAGGGCCGCAAGATCACCCATCATGCCAATGTCGGACCTCGACCAGACGAGCCCGGCGAGCTGACGCAGGTCAGCCATCCGGCAGGTTCATGGAATGGGCCGTCGGCAAGGAAGGCGAGTTGATGCGACCGAACAGCGGCAAGCTGCTGCTGCCCGGCTCACGCATCGCCTGGGACATCCACTACTCGCGAGCCGACGAGGACATCACCGACGTCGTCGAGATGGGCATCTACTTCTATCCGAAGGGCCAGGAGCCGAAGTATCGACAGCAGCCTGCTACGGATGGGAAGCACGGGCGTCAGCGCCATCGACATCCCGCCGAACACGATCAAGGCGACCGAGAGCTTCTTCGTGCTCCGCCAGGCCGCTCGCATCGAGAGCTTCCAGCCGCACATGCATCTGCGCGGCAAGGCGATGTCGATGGAGGCGATCCTGCCGAGCGGCCAGACGCAGGTGCTGAGCCACGTCGACAACTTCACCTTCAACTGGCATAACGCGTACGTGTACGCCGACGACGCAGCGCCGCTCCTGCCGAAGGGCACGCGTGATCAAGATCACGGCCTGGCACGACAACACGGCGGCCAACAAGGCCAATCCCGACCCGAACGTGTGGGTCGGGTACGGCGATCGCACGGTCGACGAGATGGGTCATGCGTGGGTGAACGTGACGTATTTGAGCGATGAGGACTACCTGGCCGAGCTCCGGGCACGAACGGCCCAGTTGAGCCGGAAGTAGGCGACTGCCGCAGCGCTCATTTGCAACTGCACACTCGAGTTGGGAGGCAGAGCCGAATGAAGACGCGAGCGTCCACAGTTGCTGCGCTCTCAACAGCCTTTGCGCTCGTGTGCTCGTCGATGAGCGCTTCCGGCGGCGCTCAGCAGGCACGAGCGCCGCTGCCCCTCGAACCGCTCGGCACCAGCGAGGAAGCTGTGTTCCCCGCCTTTGAGGGCTGGGGTCCGCTCAAAGACGGCGAGAAGGTCTTCCTTCTCGGGTACTACAACCGCAACAAGGACGAGGCGCTCGACATTCCGATTGGTCCTGACAACCAGATCGAGCCCGGCGGCCCAGACTACGGCCAGCCGACCCACTTCGAGACAGGGCGTCAGCACGGCGTGTTCGCCATCCGCGTCCCGAAGGATTTCGGCACCCGCAAGCTCACATGGACGCTGACGGCCAGCGGTCAGGCGTCGATCGTTTCCTTCTGGTTGAACCCGGCGTACTACATCGATTTCTTCAAGCACCATGCGAACGGGAACCAGCCTCCAGTCGTCAGGTTCGCTTCCACCGGCTCCACCCTGACCGGGCCTCCGCGAGGGATCGCACAGACCTTGTCAGGTCGAGTCAACGAGCCGATTACCCTGAGGTTGTGGGCGTCCGATCCCCCGACGCTCATGCCGGATCTCGAGGACGAGCTCGCCGCTCGCAACAACCGACCGCCCGACGCCGGACGCGCGGAGCCGGTCGCGATTATCGGCGGCCGGGTGATCGGCGCAGTCAGCACGGTTCGAGATGCCGGCGCCGCGGCGGCACCCGCGGACATTACGATCCGTTGGCGGAAACATCGCGGACCTGGGCACGTGACGTTTGCGCAGAACCGAATTCCGCTCGTGACCGGCGGCGACGCCACCTTGTTCCTCGAAGCGACGACCACGGCCACCTTCGATGCACCCGGCGAGTACATTCTCAGAGCGCAGGTCAACGACAGCTCTGGTGAGGGCGGCAGCGGCCTGCAGTGCTGCTGGACGACCGCGCACGTACACGTGACCGTGCGCTGAAACGGAGAGGCATTGTGAAGAATCTGTTCCTCGTTGTGCTGGTCCTCGGGGTGTCGCAGGCGGCCTCGTCCGCCTTGTCCGCACAAGACGATCCCCAGCCCACCTGCAAGAACTGTCCGGCCACCTACATCGCCAAGGACGAGATCGACGCGTACCTGAAACGGGCTATCGCGAACTCCGTGACCGATCAGCAGGTGCGAGCGGTCGATGCCGGCAAGTCGAACATCGCCGTCGGCCTCGTTCATCGTGGCAAGCTCGCGAAACCGGGAGAGGTCGCTGAACACGACTTCGTGAGCGAGGTCTATCACGTGATTTCCGGCACGGCCACGCTGGTGACAGGCCCTGATCTCGTGGGCAAGCAGCGCCGGCCGGCGGACAACAATGCCGTCCGGATGTTGAACGGACCTGGCAACAATGCCTCGTCGATTCGCAACGGCGTCACCCATCAGCTCAAGCCCGGCGATGTCGTCGTGATTCCAGCAGGAACGGGACATTGGTTCACGCGGATCGACGATCAGATCACGTATCTCATGATCCGCATCGATCCTGACAAGAAAGCGCCGCTCAAGGACGAAGCCGCATCGAAAGCCGACCTGGGGGGCGGCGGCAGATGAAAGCGGCGCTGACCTCGCTTGCCGCACTGTTTGCCGTGGTCTGCTCGCTGACCGACCTTCCGGCTCAAGTCGCACCGGCGGGAACTGGCAATGGAGAGTGGCCCTCCTATCACGGCAACAACGCAAACCACCACTACTCGCCGCTTGCGCAGATTGATGCCAGCAACTTCAACACGCTGGAGATTGCCTGGCGCATCAAAACCGACAACTTCGGGACGCGCCCCGAGTACAAGCTGGAAGGCACGCCTCTGATGGTTGGCGGCGTGATTTACACGACCGCCGGCACCAGGCGCGCCGTCATCGCACTTGATGCCGCGACCGGCGAGCTGCGCTGGGTACACGGCGAACCCGAAGGCGCCCGCGGCGCCGCTGCTCCCCGTCAGCTGTCCGGGCGCGGCGTCGCGTATTGGACGGACGGCAAGGATCAGCGCGTGCTGTACGTCACACCCGGCTTCCACCTGGTCGCGCTCGATGCTCGAACCGGAACGCGAATCCCATCGTTCGGAAAAGGCGGGTCAATCGATCTGAAGGCGGCAGCGGTCTTTGGAACCGGTGACCCGATCGATCCAGTCAAGGGAGAGATTGGTCTTCACGCGACGCCGGCCATTGGCGGCAACCTAGTCATCGTGGGATCGGCCTTCAGAGAAGGTCACACACCTCGTACCCACAACAACACGAAGGGTATCGTCCAGGCGTTCGACGTGCGCACGGGGAAACGGCTGTGGAACTTCAACACCATTCCCAGACCTGGCGAGTTCGGCAGCGAGACGTGGCAGGAGAATTCCTGGGCGTTCAACGGCAACGTGGGTGTCTGGAATCAGATGGCCATTGACGAGGATCTCGGTCTGGTGTACTTGCCAGTCGAAACCCCCACATCGGATTTCTATGGAGGCCATCGGCCCGGCAACAACCTGTTTGCCGAAAGCCTCGTCGCTGTCGACTTGAAGACGGGCAAACGGAAGTGGCATTTCCAGCTTGTCCACCATCCACTATGGAACATGGACATCTCGTCGGCGCCAATCCTCGAGGACATCGTCGTTGACGGTAATCCGATCAAAGCCGTGTCGATCATGGGGAAGCAGGCGATGGTGTACGTCTTCGATCGCACCAACGGCCGTCCCGTGTGGCCGATCGAGGAAAGGCCGGTGCCCGCCGGTGACGCTCCGGGCGAGACGTATTCGCCGACGCAGCCGTTCCCGACCAGGCCGCCGCCGTACGACCACCAAGGCGTCACACCTGATGGCCTGATCGATTTCACACCCGCGCTGCGCGAGGAAGCCTTGAAATTGATGGCTTCTTACAAGATGGGCCCAGTTTTCACGCCACCCGTGGTGAGCCGGAAAGAGGGACCGTTTGCGTCGTTCCGATCATCGGGAGGGACGAACTGGCCTGGCGGCGCGTTCGATCCAGAAACCCAGACGCTCTATGTACCTTCCTATACGTCGCTCGTCCCGGTCGGGCTGATGCCGACACCCGGACCGGAGTTCTCCGATGTTCGCTTCGTTGTCGGCGACGCGCGCGCAGGCGTCCGGTACATTACCGGCCCAGGCGAAAACGCGGGTGCCGATGCACCGCCTTCCGGCCCCGGAACCGCGAGAGAGGGCCTCGGCGGCGACGCGGGCGGCGCCACGAGCCCCATGCCTCAGGGGCTGCCGTACTTGAAACCGCCCTACGGGCGCATCACGGCTATCGATATGAAGAAGGGCGAGTTCGTGTGGCAGATTGCCCACGGTGAGACGCCGGATCTCGTCCGAGATCATCCCGCGTTGAAAGGGGTGAACATTCCACGCACGGGCCAATCCGGAGCCGTTGGCGTGCTCGTCACGAAGACACTCGTCGTGGCGGGCGACCCTCAAATCACCCGGCCTCCCGGCAGGCCTAGAGGGGCCATGCTCCGAGCGTACGACAAGACCACCGGACGAGAGGTTGGCGCGGTCCTCCTGCCAGCCCAGCAAAGTGGGTCCCCGATGACGTACTCGCTCAACGGCCGGCAGTACATCGTCGTCGCCGTGGGCGGCGGCAACTATTCTGGAGAGTACATCGCCTTCTGTCTGCGATGACGCCGGACGGCCGCACGCGGAAGTCCCTTGACGTTCGGGTTCGTGGTCGCCACAAAGCGCGCCCAGCACCTCGGCATCGAGTTGGCCAGCCGGGATGTCGATGACTGTGGTGTGGCTGACCGGCGCTGTACTCTCGGGTGGCTCACGATCAGTTACGATTCGGCGAGGAGGTTCGGCGCATGCCCCGTCTCATCGAGCGGCCAACCGTAGTGGCCGCGGCCGGTAACAAGCCAAAGCAGATTCAGGAGTTCGTCGGACGCGTGAACACGGGCCACGCCGCTGTCAGTGTCGCCCGCATGGTCTCGCCAGGAGGATGGGTGGAGCCGGGGCAGCGTCCTGGATTCGAGGAAATCACGGTTGTCCTTCACGGAATGCTTCGGGTCGAGCATGAGGGTGGCTCGATGGATGTCCGCGCCGGACAGTCCGTCGTCACCGCTCCGGGCGAGTGGGTCCGCTACAGCAGCCCCGAGCCGGAAGGGGCGGAATACGTCGCAGTCTGCCTCCCTGCGTTTTCTCCAGCGACAGTACACCGCGACGATTGACGTCGCGAGAGGTCCGGCACGCTCAAGACATGCCGGTACTCGAAACGATAAGCTGATGGCCGACTCTGGACTGAGGCGCTTGTGGGTTGTGTTCATGGTCGCGCTGCTCGCGCACGTGGTGGTCGGGTTGATCTGCGCCATCAGCCCGGAGGGTCACGTCAGCGATTTCGCCCGCTTTCGGGAACTGGCCACGACGCCCGGCCGGCCCTACGTCGACTACGCCGCCGAGTATCCACCTGGCGCGCTGGCGGTATTTGTCGCAGCTGCGCACGCTACCCCTAGCGCGGAGAGCTTCAACGCCATTCTCCTCTTCATGAACGCCGTCGCCGACGTCGCCATCATCGCGGCGCTCACATCCGTCTGGGGGCTCGAGGCAGGGGCCTTCTTCGCGGTCGCGAGCATTCCCATCCTGAGTCTCCTGTACTTTCGAATGGACCTCTGGTCTGCCGCGACAACGACATGGGCCGTCGCGTTCTGGGCGCGCGGACGACACTGGACAAGCTTGAGCGTCCTTGGGGCGGGAGCGGCCTTGAAGCTCTGGCCTCTGGCACTCGCTGGACTGCTGTTCGGGCGAGTGGATCGCCTGCGATCAGCGTGGCCACGTGCCTTGTGGCTTCTGGGATTGACCATCGCAGCCGGTATTGCGTGGTACTGGTTCGACGGCTTGAAGGGTCTCGGTCAAGTGATGACGTTCAGAGGTGCGACCGGCTGGCACATCGAAAGCACGCTGGGCAGCGTGTGGCGCGCCGCTCAGCCCGCCACGATGCGGTTCGAGGCAGGCGCGAGCCGGGTTGGATGGCACCCTCCTTGGCTTTCGCCGACGATGTACCTCCTGTCAGCCCCTTTGGCGCTCTGGGCGATGTGGCGCGGGGACCAGACAGGCCGGCTGGGAACCGGGTGGGTGGCAGCCATCGGAACGGTATTGTCGTGTTCGGCGCTGCTTTCGCCGCAGTTCCTTGGGTGGCTCCTGCCCGGGGCCGCGATTGCCTGGGCCGAGGGCGATCGCCGCACCGCGCGGCTGGTCGCGCTACTCGTGGTCGTGACCGTCGCGTATCGCGTGCTGCACACGCAGCAGATGCCAGCCCTGGTGATCGCGCGGAATCTGCTGCTCATCGTAACGACGGTGACGGCCCTGGTGCAACTACGCGCGCAGACGAGCCAAGACCGCCTTGTCGTGAGGTTCGAGCCCGAGGTATCGCCAGACCGTTAGAGTCTTGACCTCTGAAACTTGCGTCATGCCTTCCCCCTCGGCGCCGCGAACTTGCGGAGGAATGCCACGAACCGCCCGCTTACCTGTTCGGGTTGTTCCTGCTGCACCCAATGCCCGGCGCCGTCCAGAAGATGGAATCTGACCATGTGCGTGCAGGCGCTCGCCTGCATCTTGTCGACGGCCCCGGGCGTCTGGTACACGCCCCAGTCGCTTTTGCCCGCGATGAACATGGAGGGGACGTCGATTGAGCGGCCCGAAAACGTGCGCATCTCGGCAAGACTCTTGGGATCGCCGCCTCGCCGCACTCGATAGCCCTGAAGGGCGCCGGTGAACTCAGTCCGGCCGTACTCGATCGCGTACACCTCCACTTCATCCTCGGTCAGCCATTTGCACGCGGCGATCTCGGATGCCGACGGCATGAACGGCTCGACCGTCTCGGCCATGCCCTTCTGTTTCTCCATGACGTAGTACGTCGGAATCTGCGCCATTTCTTCTGCGGTTCGCGCCTTCAAAGGATGGGGTCTGTTGCCTTGCCAATCCGCGCTCTTGTAGTGGTAGTAGGCGCGAAAGAACGCATGAAGCCCTTGCGGCGCATGCATCATGTTGGCATTGGCCCCGCGGGTGCGCTGATAGTTCTGGTAATACTTGCGGGGCGGGCTGAGCTTCGCCAACTCCGCATCGAGGTCGTCATCGGTTGGCGCGGGTCGCGGGGCTGCACCGCTGTTCACAGTGTCGAACGGGATCGATGGCGGTCCTTCGAAGGGTGAACTCAAAATCGTGACCGTGCGGAAGATGTCAGGACGTACGAGCGCCGCCCACGATGCAACTGGCGCGCCGGCATCGTGCCCCGCTACCATCGCGACGCTGCGATGGCCGAGCGCGTAAACGAGTCCGATCGCGTCCCGCACCATGTTGAGCATTCGGAACGGATCTGGATCGGCGTCGTAGGAATCATCCCAACCCGTCGTGCGGCCGTAGCCACGCTGGTCGGGAGCGATCACGTGATACCCCGCCGCCGCTAGCGGCAGCATCACCTTACGCCAGCTGTAAGCGAGTTCTGGAAAGCCGTGCAGCAGGAGAACCGCCGGTCGACCGGGTATCTCGAACCCCGCCTCCAGCGCGTGCACGGTGAGACCATTGACGTTGGCCACCATTCGCGACCGGATGCCGGCCGGAATCGTTCCGTTGCCGTAGGGCCGCGACGTCGTGTCACCAACGTCCGCCGCACGCACCTGGCGTGGACGACGAACGAACCCGACAGCCGCCGCAGCCCCTCCGCCGACGAACTCGCGCCGCGAAAGTTTGCCCGCGCGATACTGTTCCTCACCATCAGAGTTCGGCGATTTCGACGTCGGCATGCCCACCTTCCCTCATCTCTCTCAGGATCGATTGCAGGACGTCAGCTGCAGTGACTGTTGGGCCGCAGCCGTTTCTAAGCCTGAGAATCGAGCGTGTTACGAAGATATTGCTCGTTTCACGATGGCCCAGCATGATTGTCTGTGTGCGCACGTTCAAGGCATCTTCAGAAAATCCAGCAGGCGCTCGGCGGCCAGCCCGATGGCGCGCGCCAGGCTCAGTTTCGCCAGATTGTGCGAAAAAACGCTATTGATGTAGTCCAGGGCGGCCGACGCCGCCGCTTCCTGTGCCTGAACGACTTCGACGTTGTCGCTGACGCCGGCATCAAACCGCTGACGCGTCAGGTTGAGTGTCTCCAGTGTGACTTGCTCGTTTCGGCGGGTGACTTCGATCTGGCCGGCGGCTGCTTCCAGGTCGAGGTAGACCCTTCTGATGTCGCCTTCGATCTGGTTGCTCAGATCGTCGAGTTCTGCACGCCGTTGCAGAACCGCGGCTTCCGCCTGCTGAATCTCTCCGTCGACGCGGCCGCCTTGCCAGATCGGCACGCGGACCTTGCCGACGATCGAAAAGGTGCCGCGCGCATCCGGCAACGTGCCGCCGATGGCGCCGTAGTCGGCATTGACCACGACCGACGGCAGGCGTTCGGCGTGCGCCGCGGCGAGCGCCAGTTCCGCGGCGCGGACGTGCGCCTCGGCCGCTTTCAGATCAGCGCGGTTTTCCCGCGCCTGCCGCACGGCAACGTCGAGCGGCACGGTCGGCGCTACCGCGAATGGAATGTCATCGCTGATCTCGTACTGATCGGTCGGAGGCAAGCCGACCATTCGCGCCAGGTTGATCTTCTGCTTCGTGAACTCATTCTGAAGCGAGATGAGCCGCTGTTGTTGCGTGAGCACCTGCACCTCGCTGCGGCCGACGTCCACCTGCGCCACGAGTCCAGCGGCGCGGCGCTGCTCGTTCTGTCGATAGAGCACATTCGCCGTTTCCAGTTGAACACGGGAGGCAGCGACGCGCGCGCGTGCAGCGACGGCCTGCAGATAGGCACCGCCCACCGCGAGGACCACGAGGTCTTGCGCGTCTTCGAGCGAGCGCTCGTGTGCCTGCAAGATTTCGGCGCTCGCGCGGTAGTTGTTCGACGCCGTGCGGTCGAACACGGTCTGCGACAGACGAGCCCGAAGATCGACTTGATTGAACGGGCCGACGACCGTCGGGAATGTGAACCCGGGAATCGGAGAGCTGAATTGAACGCCGAGCGCCGCCAGGTTCACCTGCTGGCGAATGAGCGTCAGGTCGCTCACGATGTTTGGCAGGAGCGCGCTTCGCGCGACCGTTCGCTGACCGCGAGCTTGAGTGACGATCTGACCGACATTCAGGGCGCCCAGGTTGTACTCGAGGCCGCGCGCAATCGCATCCCGCAGCGACAGCGCGCCGGCAAGCGGTGGCAGCGCGGGGTTCCTGATGCTGCCGCCGAAGGCCCCCTGTATCTGCACGCTCGAATTGATCGAATCAACGCCTGTTCCGCCGGCAATCGGCGTCTGTGCCGTCACGACGGCCGCTCCCAGACTCCGTCCGCTGAGTGGCACGAGCATTGGTGGCGTTCCGCCCTGTCCGCCGCTTTGGGCCGACGCTGGAGCGACAATCGAGAGCGCGATGGCAGTCATGGTGGCACACGTGTGCCAACGGCTGAAGATGGAAGGTCTCGTCATGGCGATGTTGTTCTCCGATTAGCTGAGCTGCTGTCTGAAGCGCCACACGCTCACCGACATGAGCACGACGGCGAAGGCAAGAAGCGCGACGAGATGGGGCCAGAGATCGTCGAGTCCGCTGCCCTTGATCAAGCTGGCGCGCGAGATCACGCCGAAATGGTAGACAGGGTTGAGCGCCGTCCACGGCCGCATCCAGGCGGGCATGGCTTCAGCGGGTGCCATCGCGCCCGACAACGACATGAGCGGCGGCGTGATGAAGAACGTCGCCAGCTGCGCCTGCTGCGAGGACTTCGTGATCGTCGCAACCGCGGTGCCGATTCCGATGCCGCACAGCAGGCAGAGCGCCGATGAGACGGCCACAATCCACACGCTTCCGTTGAACGGCACTCCGAAGTAGAAATGAATGACGGTGAGCGCGACAGTCGCCGGCACCGCCAGGAGCACGAACGGCGGAACGATTTTCGCCACGATGATCTCCGTCATCCCCAACGGCGTCATCAGCAACTGCTCGAGCGTGCCCGCTTCCCTTTCTTTCACCATCGTCGTCGATGCAGTGATGGTCCCGTTCATGATGAGCAGCGTTCCGAGAAGGCCCGTGACGATGAACCACGTGCTCACACCACCGGGGTTGTACAGAAGGGTGGAATGAATGGACGCTGCGCCCCGGCGAACCGCGGACGCCCTGTCGACGCCGGCGACTGAAGATTGCACGGACGCCGACCGGGTTGCGTTGAAGCTCTGGACGACGCCCTGCACGTAGCCCTGGCTGATGGCCGCGGTGTTCGCGTTCATCGCATTCAGCAGCACTTGAATCGTCGTCGGATGTCCTCGATCGAGATCGCGCGCGAAATCCGACGGAATCACGACGGCTGCATCGATGACGCCCTCGCTGATGTCGCCGCCGACCGCGTCCACGGATCGATAGATGCCCGTCAGTGTGAAGCTGCCGCTTTCGGTCAACGCCGCGACCAGATCGCGGCTCGCGCGCGACTGACTGCCGTCGAGGATGCCCAGGTGAATGTTGTGGACCGAGGGGTTCATCACCGACCCGAACAGCATGAGTTGGAGAAGCGGCGGCAGGATGAGGGACATCATGATGCGCCGATCCCGCTTGATCTGATTGAGCTCCTTCTGCACCAGCGCGTGCAGACGGTGGGAGATAATCTGCCCGAGCCACGTCCTCATCGGATTAGGCCTGGAGCTGCATGGGACGCATCTTCCGCCACGCGACCGTGAAGAACGACCCGCCGATACCGGCAATCGCCAGCACCTTGTACCAGTTGGCCGGCCAGCCGCCGCCCTGCAGGAACACGTCGCGCACGATCTCGATGTAGTAGCGGGCCCACACGAGATGCGAAATCCAGCGCAGACTGGCCGGCACGTTGGCGAGCGGGAACATCAATCCGGACAGCATGAATACGAGTAGAAATCCGCCGAGCATCACCGCCTGCATCGCCGCGGCCTGGTTCGGGATCACGGCTCCGACCATCGTACCGAACGACGCCACGCAGAACATGTACAACAGCGACGCAACAAGAAACGGCGTCGGGTCGCCGACAAAGCGGACGCCGAAAAACACGAACAGAAAGAGCAGCAGCAGCAGGCCCTCGGCGAACGCGACGATCATGAACGCCATGATCTTTCCGAGCAGAAACTCGAGCGCGGAGATGTTCGAAACATACACCTGCAGGATCGTCTTTCGCTCGCCCTCCCTCGCCATCGCAAGTGTCGCGAGCAGGGGCGGGAACATCGAAAGGGCCATCACGAAGACGCCGGGGCCATAGAACCGCTTCGACGACAATGAGGGGTTGTACCAGAAGCGAATCGCCGTTCGCACCGGCGGCTCCCGCCAGCCCCCCAGGTGGTGCGACACATTGAAGGAGCGCGCGACGCCTCCAGCGTATCCGCCGAGGAGCTTGGCGGTGTTGGCGTCGGATCCGTCCACCAGTAGCTGGACGGGCGCGTCCAGACCGCGAGCGAGGTTCCGGCCGAAGTCGCGCGGGATGATGAGCGCGCCGCGCGCCAGGTTCTCCGTGAAGGCGTGCTCGGGGTTCCGATCCGGGGGCCACGCGATGATGCGGAACGTACGTGAGGCGCGGAACGTGTCGACGAGCTCGCGCGAAGCAGGCGAGTCGTCGAAGTCCTGCACGACGACGGGGAGATCCCGCACGATAAAGGCGAGCGACTGGCCCATCAGCATCAGTTGGATGAGCGGCAAGAGCAACGCCAACGCGACGGCCAGCCGATCGCGTGTCAGTTGTCTCAGCTCCTTACGAACCTGGGCGAACGTGCGCATCGGGGACCTCCGTTCAGTCTTCTCGGGCGACCTTGCCCTGCAGGCGGGCCTGCTCCACGACGCTGATGAAAACGTCCTCGAGCGAGAAGCGCGCTTCACGCGCGCGGAGCACCCGCATCCCGTCCGCGCCGAGCGTCGCCTCAATCGAGTGACGCGCCTGCTCCACCTCGTCGTCGGTGATCACGTGCAGGCGTTCGCCGAACAGCGACACGCGCCACCGGTCCATCACCTGCTTCAGACGGTCCGCGGCACGCTGCGGATCGTCGACGTGAAGTTCAAGGAGATGGCCACGCTGCCCGCTCTTGATCGCCGTCGGCGCGCCTTCGGCCACGAGCTCGCCGGCCACCATCAGTCCAAGACGGTTGCACTGCTCGGCTTCCTCGAGGTAATGCGTCGTGACCAGAATGGCGGTTCCGGCATCGGCGAGCCGGTTGATGAGCTGCCAGAACGTTCGGCGAGCAACAGGATCGACGCCTGACGTGGGCTCGTCCAGGAAGAGGACGCTTGGCTCGTGCATGATCGCGGCGCCAAACGCCACGCGCTGCTTCCATCCACCCGGCAGACTGCCGACCAGTTGGTGCGCTCTGCCTTCGAGGCCGGCAAAGGCCAGCACCCACCGGATCTTCTCCTCGCGCTCACCGGCCGGTACACCGTAGACGCCAGCAAAAAACCCGAGGTTTTCATCGATCGGAAGGTCGTCGTACAGCGAGAATTTCTGCGACAGGTAGCCGATTCGCTGTCGCACCTCTGACGACCGCAGACGCCGACGTTCACCCGCAAGCTGCACCTCCCCCTGCGTTGAATCGAGCAGACCGCACAGCATCTTGATCATCGTCGTCTTGCCCGCGCCGTTGGCCCCGAGAAGCCCGTAGACCTCGCCGTAGGCCACCTGCAGCGTGACATCGTGAACGGCACGGAACGCGCCGAACGTCTTCGTGAGGTTCGCCGCGCCAATCGCCACGCGCCCGCGAAGGTCCGAATGATCGTGCCGGACCGGAAACGGCGGGTGCCGCACCTCGACGCCGAGCTCGTGCAGTCGAGCGACGAACACATTTTCCAGAAGCGGTTCGTCCCGTCGAATCTCGTCGATCTCCAGGCCGGCAGTTCCGAGGCGTTCGCGGATCGCCAACTCGGCCAGTTGTGGCTCCCGGACGAGCACGTCAAGACGATCGCCGAAGCGCTGAACATCGAGCACGTGCTCGTCCTCTTCGCGCATGGCCGACAGCACCTGTTCAGCCATGCCCAACCGACCGGTGCGCACCTCGAGCCTCGTGGCGCCAAGGCTGCGGCGGATCTCGGCAGGCGTGCCGATCTGCTGAATTTCGCCGGCGTGCATCAATGCGACGCGGTGGCACCGTTCGGCTTCATCGAGGTAGGGCGTGGCAACCAGAATCGTCAGGCCGCCGGCGGCGAGGTGTGCGAGCGCGTCCCAGAATTCGCGCCGCGAGACCGGATCGACACCAGTCGTCGGCTCGTCGAGCAGCAGCACACGCGGCTCGGGAACGAGCGCACACGCCAGAGCGAGCTTCTGCTTCATTCCGCCGCTCAGCCGGCCGGCCAGCCGGTCGGTGAAGCGATCGAGATCGAACATCCGCAAGTAGTGGAGGCCGCGCCGCTCGATTTCGTGGCGCGGTACGCGGCGAAGGTCGCCGATGTAGCGCAAGTTCTCGGCGACGGTGAGGTCGGGATACAGACTGAACGCCTGCGTGAGGTACCCGGTGTGCGAGCGTGTGTCTCGGGCCGGCAGGCCGAAGATGTCGGCCACGCCAGACGTCGCGTCCATCACGCCCGCGAGAATTTGAAACGTGGAGGTCTTGCCGGCGCCATCAGGGCCGATGAGTCCGAAGATCTCCCCCAGCTCGACGTCGAGCGTGACGCCCCGCACGGCTTCGAGCTGACCGTACCGCTTCGAGAGATCGACGACTCGAATCGCGGGCGCGGGACCTGCCACGGCCGCTGCGTGCGTGTGAACTGCCGGCTCGACGGATGAGATCACGTACGCCGACCGCCCGTTGGCCAGGTGCTTCCGACCACGAGAATCTCACCATCGGCCGGCATGCCTGGCTTCGCGAATCCAGTCGCACCTTTGAGTTGAAGCTTGACGCCAACGACCTGCTTCACGCGGTCGTCACGGAAATACGTGTTCTCAGGGGTGAACGTGGCCTGCGGATCGATCCGCGTGACGGCTGCTTCAATCCCTTCGCTGGGGTTCGAGTCGATATACACGCGCGCTGGCTGGCCAACCTTTACGGTGCCGATACGGCCTTCCGGGACAAAGCCGCGCAAATACACCCGGCCGAGATCGACGAGCGTGACGATGGGCGCGCCATTGCCGACGATCTCACCCGGCTCGGCCGACCGCGTCACGATCGTCCCCGCGAACGGCGCCCGAACCGTCAGGTCGGCGCGGTTCGCTTGCGCCTCGGCGAGCTGCGCGCGCGCCTGCTCGGTCTGTGCCTCGGCGCTCGCGACCTCGGTCGCTTGCTGTGCGAGCTGTTGACGCACCGTGAACGTCTCGGCCTCACGGATCTCCGGGTTGCTCAGATTGGCTTTCGCCATGGTGAGGGCGCCCTTCGCGGCATCGACGCGGCGCCGCGCAGCCGCTACGGCGGCCTCTTGCTGCTCAGCGGTTGAAGCCGCCAGTTTGGCCTGACGTTCAGAAACGGCGCCGCTCTCGGCGAGCTTGGTATACGCGTCCTTGTCGTAGAGCGCGAACTGATACGACGCTTGTTGCTGCGCGAGCTGCGCTTCGGCGTTGGCAAGATCGGCTTCGGCCTGGCTCACACGTCCAGCCGCATCGACCTTCGACTGTTCCGTGTGCAACTGAGCCTGCCGCAGTTGCGCCTGAAGCACGGCAACCTGGTCGCCCGCCGCCCTGGCGCGAGCTTCGGACTGCAACAGGGCGGCCTTGGCTTGATCCTCTCGTGCGCGAACCTGCTCGTCGTCGAGCACGGCGATCACGTCGCCGGCGGCAACGGTATCGCCTTCTCGAACACGGATGTCGAGAATGCGGCCGCCAAGCTTCGGCGCGACGGCGGCTTCGTCGGCTTCGATGCGACCGCTGAGCACAATGACATCATCGAGCTGAGCCGGCGCCGCGACTCGCCGCCAGACGAGGACCGCAACAACCGCCACGACGACGATCGCGAGGATCACGACCCACCGGCGTCGATTCCGAGGCTGCACCGCCTCTGCAGCGGGCGGCGACGATGCCATCGCCCGATCGATCTGAACAGTCTGTAGCTGTGGTGTCATAAAGCGAACTACCGATCGAACCTACTTCTTCGTGGCCGTACCGTCCACCGTGAACTGCCCGTCGGCGAAGTCGATGCTCGCCTTCCACTTGTCGCCATCTGGCACGAGCGAGATCTTGCCGGGAATCGATTGCCCCTGAACATCCAGAGTGAATTTCAGCACGAGGTTCTTGCCGTCCTTCGAGATGTCTGTGATCTTCCGCGGCTCAGGCAGGAGCTCCGCGCTGAGCGATCCGTCAACCTTACCGCTCTCGTCCTTGAGCGTGAGGTTGAACGTCATCGCCCCCTGGGGTGTCTCGAGAGCGATGGCCCAGACGCCGAGGAATCCGGCCGCATCCGCGGCAGCGAGCGACGACTGCGCCGCGCTCACAAGCGGCAACGCGATCAAGGCAAGAGTCGCCAACATCGAAACGAACCGTGTGTGAATCCGCATAGTCACCTCATCCTCGTCTTCTGGCGTGTTTCGGTTTTCTTGCGTGTCTTGTGTCCTGTGCGGGTTCTGCGTCATGCATGCGCCCCGCTGCGAGAGCCTGTGTTCCTACGCGGGCGTCCCCGGTCGAGTATTCGAAGGAGTCGTCCAGCACGGGGGCGAGCCACTTCAGCACGAGGATGAGCTGACTGCGCTGCGCGGCCGTGAGCGGCGAGAGCCTTTCCGCGACGTGCCGTTCAGCGCGTCGCCGGATGGTGGCGAGCGTCCGTCGGCCCGCAACGGTCAGACGGATCAGCGTCTGCCGCCGATCGCGCTTATCCACCCAGCGCTCAACCCATCCTCTCCGGACCAGCATATCAACCGACTTCGAGATGGTTGGGAGACTCACCGCCTTGTGGCGGGCCAGGTCGGTGATGGTACAGGGGCCGGCCGCGATCTTCATCAAACTGCCCATCTGCGTGGGTCCGAGATGGCCCCGCGAGCATCGCATTTCTGCTGACACACTTCGCATGACCAGCATGACAACGTGCAGAAGCTCTTGGGCCGCAGCGTGTGAGGGGGTCACCTGGACGGGTCCATCTTCGAGGTCATTCCACGATAGCGCCAGCCGATGAAAGCTGTCAACCCCAAACTATTCGCTATACAAACTATTAGCCAGACGAATCAATAGTCCGCTGTGGCATTGTGGAACGCGACGTGGTGGGCAAACGAGACGACAGAGCCAGCACAGCCGATGGGCGAGGCGACCTCGGGCCCGTGAGTCATATTGCCGAGGCCAGTCTCAGCAGCGCTGGAAGGCCTCCACAGTCGCGGACGGAGAACGGGCGCGGTTGCGGTATCAGACCCGCACGCGCAGCGGCCTCCCCGATCACCTCCGCCGCGCTCCATCCCCGTGCACGGAGATCTCGCACACCGGTGTCACCGTCCGACTTGCTCAGCTTCTGTGTCGGGGTTTTCATGATGAGCGAGTGGTGGAAGAAGCGCGGCGCGTGCTCGCGCCCAAGCATGCGGCCGAGCTGGATCTGCCGTCCGGTCGACGACAGCAGGTCGTCTCCCCGAACGATGAGCGTCACACCCTGCTCGTGGTCGTCAACAGCGGCGACAAACTGATACGTCCAGTTGCCATGACGATCGCGCAGCAGCAGATCGCCACACTGTTCCAACGGATGCTGTTCCTGGGGCCCGTGACGCAGGTCGTCGAAGCGCTCGACCGAAGACGGCAGTCTCACTCGCAGGTTCAGCCCCGGCCGGTCGGAGGACAAGCCCTTTGCGGCACAGGTCCCGGGATATCTCAATTCGTCGCCTCGAGGTCCGCTGGCACCCGAAATGTCGCTTCGAGAACATTCGCAGGCGTACACGAGACCCTGTGATCGAAGCTGCTGGAGCGCGGAGTCATAGATGGCGCCGCGGTCACTCTGGCGCCCGTTGCAGGGGCCTGCGCGAAACGCGTCGATCATTGGCGCGTCAGGAATGAAGCCCAGCCAGTCGAGATCGTCGACGAGCGCCCGCTCGAACTCCGGCCGGCTTCGCTGTCTGTCGTGATCCTCGATGCGCAACAGCACGCGACCTCCCGCAAGGCGCGCAAGACCCCACACGTAGATGGCATTGACGACGTGGCCGAGATGGAGGAAGCCGGTGGGCGCTGGCGCGAATCGAGTGGTGAGCACGTGATGCAGGACTCGTCCTATGTCCGCCCGAGCTAAAGCTCGGGCCTACGAGAGTTTGGACCGGCTCACCCGGGCCGCCCGAGCGATAGCTCGGCCCTACGAGAGTTTGGACCTGGTCACCCCGGCCGCCCGAGCGATAGCTCGGCCCTACGAGTTTGGACGGTCACCCCGGCCGCCCGAGCGATAGCTCGGCCCTCGTTAGTCCGGCTCACCCGGGTCGCCCGAGCGATAGCTCGGGCCTACGAGTTTAGACCGGCTCGCCCGGGCCGCCCGAGCGATAACTCGGGCCTACGAGTTTAGACCGGCTCACCCGGGTCGCCCGAGCGATAGCTCGGGCCTACGAGCGGGAACGGTCATCCTCCGGCGTGCGCATGTGGGTAGTCATCTTCAGGCCGTGTTTCATGCGCAGGGTCATCACGGCTTGCGGAACGACCCTGTGCCCCGGTACGGGCACGAGCTTCCACCACCCGGCGATCGTGGTGAGCACTAGCACCAACTCCATCCAGGCAAACGACTCGCCGATGCAGCGACGGGCACCTCCGCCAAACGGCACATAGGCGAACGGCGGAAGGGTCGCCTTGAATTCGGGCGTCCACCGGTCGGGCAGGAATCGATCGGGCTCCGGGAAGAAGCGCGGATCGCGGTGAAGCACGTAGGGACTCATGATGATGAGGGAACCCTTGGGGGCCACGTACCGGCCCAGCGGATAGTCGTCAATGGCTCGACGACCGATGATCCAGGCCGGCGGATACAGTCGGATCGCTTCGGTCACCACCCGTTCGGCGAATGTCAGGGACGGCAGGTCGGCGGCCGTCGGCAGCCTTCGTCGCAGCACGCGATCGATCTCTTCGTGGAGCTTCGCTTCAACGTCGGGCGCGCCGCCGAGCAGGTGCCACGTCCATGACAGCGCGTTGGCCGTGGTCTCATGACCAGCCAGGAAGATCGTCATCGCCTCGTCGTGCACCTGCGTGTCGCTCATCCCCCGCCCGTCACCTTCCTCTTCGTCGTCCTTGGCACTGAGCAGCATGGACAGCAGGTCGCCGTGGTCCCTCGTCGATTGACGGCGTTCGGCAATGATGGAGTAGATGATGGCATCGAGCTTGGCACGCGCGGCCTGGCTCCTCCGCAATGCCGGCACCGGCAGGTGCTCGAGCAGGTCGTAAAAGGGCAGCATCTGAATCCAGAAGGTGGCCATCACGTCGGTCAGTGCGCTTCCGACTTCGCGCGCCTGCGACTCGATGTCCTTGTCGAAAAGCGTCTTGCCGACAATCCCGAGCGTGAGTCGCATCATCTCCTGCGCGGCGTCGATCGTCTCGCCGTCGCGCCAGCGGCGACGGACCCGGTCGGCGTAGTCGGTCATGACCGTCGCGTACGAGAGGATGCGATCTCGGTGAAAGGCCGGCTGAATCAGACGCCGCTGCCGCACGTGGACGGTGCCCTCGCTCGTCAGCAACCCCTCTCCAAGCAACCGTTTGGCGCGCTGTAGTCCGCGGCCCTTGATGAAATGACGCTGATTGGTGACGAGCACGTCTCGCACGAGGGCGGGGTCGTTGACCAGGTAGAGATGCTCGCCGCCCGTCTGCAGGTAGGCGATGTCGCCATAGGTGCGGGCGAGACCTGTGAAGAACGACAGGGGATCGCGCCCGGGCCGATAGACGATGGAGGAAAGCAACGACCGCCTTGGCCCAGGAGGCGACGCTGTTTCTGACTTCACGGCCCGACTACCACGTGCCACGGCTTCACCTGCCACCGGACGACCAGCCCCTGGGTAACGTAGGGATCGTGCCGCGCAAATTCCTCGGCGGTACTCCCTGAGTCGCCACGAAACACGAGCAACCCGCCCGCGGGCGGATCACCCATGGCTCCTGCCATGAAGATCTCGCCGCGGGCATGCGCGTCCCGCACCAGGGCCAGATGGGTTTCACGAAACGGCGCCCGCCTCTCGAGGAAGCCATCCACCGTGTCATATAGGAGCGCGAAGTACTTCATACACACAGCCTTCTGATCGACTGAGCCACCGAGGAGATGTCGGCGATCGTGAACGAATCAACGATACTCCGAGTGAGAAGCTGTTGTGCACGTGAAAGGTTGACGACCACCCGCACGCACGCAGGCATGAGCCTCGTCCGGTGCAGGATGGCGACCGCTTACACGTGCCAGTGGCAGGGGTGGTGGGTAAAGTGGGCGCGGGCAGCAGAGCGGATTACGCCTGCTGCCCGTTCCGAGACTGTCTCGCGGTGCTCGAGCCGGCGACCGGGACGGTCCGCTGGAAGACGTTCACGATCCAGCGAAGAGAGGCGCGAGGCGCTTAGCTCAAATGTCCCAAAGATGCTGCATCTTGCCAGTGCTGTCTCCAATGCTCTCCGACGGCACACCCATCTTGTTGAGCACGGTCAGCCACAGATTCGTCACTGGCGTGTCCTTGGGGTAGCGAATGTGGCGGCCGCCCTTGAGGCCGCCCGCCGCTCCACCGACCAGCGCGATGGGCAGATTGTCGTGGAAATGCGTGTTGCTGTCGCTGATGCCGGCGCCATACACGAGAAGCGAGTGGTCGAGCAGCGACCCGTCGCCATCCGGCGTCCCCTTCAGCTTCTCCACCAAGTGGGCGAACTGCTTCACGTGATGTTGGTTGATCTGCCCTAGTCTGTCGAGCTTCGCGAGATCGTTCTCGTGATGCGACAGCGGGTGATGTGAGTCCGAGATCCCGATTTCCGGATACGGGCGGCTGCTCACTTCCCTTGCGATCATGAAGGTGGCGACGCGCGTTAGATCTGTCTGATACGCCAGCGCGAGCAGGTCCATCATCAGCTTCGCGTGCTCGGCAAAGTCGCTCGGAATACCAGCCGGCTGGTCGACGACCAGCACTTCCTGGTGACTCTGTCCCTCCGCATTCTGGATCCGCCGTTCGATATCCCGCACGGCGTCCAGGTACTCGGCGAGCTTCGTGCGGTCGCCTGGCGCGAGGCGACCCTGGAGGCGGGACGCTTTGTCGTTCACCGAGTCGAGGATGCTACGGTCGCGGCTGGCGCGGGCAGCGCGCGCGGCCGGATCCGTGCTGACGGCGGTCCCAAACATCCGCTCGAACACCGCGCGGGGGTCGGTCTCCATCGGCAGCGGCGTCGAGGGTGTGCGCCATGAAATCGTGTTGGTATAGGCACAGGCGTAGGTCCCGTCGCAGGCGCCCAGCAGCTCCACCGATTCGAGCGCGAGCTCGAGTGAGGCGAGCTGCGTCTCCTGGCCGAGCTGCCGCGCGACGATCTGATCTGCCGAAACCCCGGCCTGCACGTCAGCCGCGGATGTGCGCTTGATGTGCACTCCCGTCAAGTAGGTGGATGCGCTGCGCGCATGATCGCCACCTCCTTCACCGGATCGCGGGTACGCACACATGGACGCAAGCCCACTCAGCACGAGCGTCTGATCGCGATAGGGGGCCAGCGGCGACAGCGTTCGGGGCAGCTCGAATGCGCTGCCCTCGGTTGCAGGCGACCAGTACTTCATCGACATCCCGTTGGGCACGTAGAAGATGCCGAGGCGCCGCACAGGAGCGGCGGCCGTCTTGCTCTGCGCCGTGAGCGCTGGCACCATCGCATCCAACAGCGGCAAAGCGATCGAGGCACCGAGGCCGCGCAGAAATGTGCGCCGAGGCAAGTGCATTTTCGTGATGATCATGGCTGTGGCGTCCTCCGCATCTGGAATGGGGTGCTCTTCACGACACTCAGCACGATGTCCGACCAACGGTAGTCGCGCACCGCCGTGTCGTTCACGATCCGTCGGACGGTCGGCGCATCGTGATAGTCAACTCCTCGACCAAGCGAGTACGTCAGGAGCTTCTCGACGACGTTCGTCACGAACTCCTCACGCCGGTCGAGCAGGGCCTTTCGGAACGCGACCGGGCCATCGATCTTCGAGCCGTCCGGCAACACGGTGGCCGAATCGATCGGCACACCATGATCGGCTTCGCGCCATCGCCCGATGGGGTCGAAATTCTCCAGCGCGAAACCGAGCGGGTCCATCCGCGAGTGGCAACTCGCGCACGTCGGGTTCGCCCGATGCTGCTCGAGCCGCTGGCGGACGGTCGTCGGCTTGGCAGCGGAATTCTCCTGGAGCGCTGGCACGTTGGGCGGCGGCGGTGGTGGTGGCGCCCCGAGGAGGTTCTCGAGCACCCACTTGCCGCGCAGCACTGGAGACGTCCGGTCGGGATAGGAAGTGACAGTCAGAATGCTCCCCTGACCGAGCACGCCGTACCGTCGTTCATCGGCGAGCTTCACACGCCGAAAGTGACTGCCGTAGACGTTCGGAATTCCATAGAGTGCGGCCAGGCGGCTGTTGACAAACGTGTAGTCGGCGCGCAACAAGTCGAGGACGCTCCGATCCTCGCGAAACTGGCTTTCGAAGAACAGCTCCGTCTCGCGCGCGAACGCCTCCTTCAAGTTGTCGTCGAAGTCCGGGAACATTCCCACGTCGGGTGAGTGCAGACGCACGTTCCGAACGAGCAACCACTGACTCGAGAAGTTGTTCACCATTGCCGACGCTCGCGGATCGGCAATCATGCGACGTACCTGCTGGGCCAGCACCGCAGGATCGCTCAGCTTGCCGCGCTCGGCAACTTCGAGCAGCTCGTCGTCGGGAATGCTGCTCCAGAGGAAGAACGACAATCGCGAGGCCAACTCCACGTCGCTCAGTCGGTACACCGAACCGGGCTTCAGGCCCGCTGGGTCGCGTTCGATGCGGAAGAGGAACTCGGGATCAACCAGCAGGCGCTCCAGCGCCAACTGAATGCCCTTGTCGAAGGACCCTTCCTGGCGACCCGTCCCGTAGAACTGGAGCAGCGTCTGAATATCGGCGTCCGTCACCGGCCGGCGGTAGGCGCGCCGCGCGAGCGTTGTGAGAATCTTCTTGGCGCACGGCTCTTCTTGAGGAGTCGCCGCAGGGTGGCACACGAAGATCCGCCGACGGCTGGGAGTATCTTCGGGTGCGCTGGCATTGAAGGGTCCGGAGACTTGAATGTGCTCCACACTAGGCCCACGGCCCCGGACCAGATAGATGTCGTCGTCGGACGGCCCAACTTCTTGGACGGCCGAATCCTTCAGGAACGCAACCCCTACCGTATGTAGGCCCGCCTTGGCGGCGAAACGCACTTCCAAACCATCGTCAGCCGTGGTGTCGTAGATGTAGCGCTTGAGGATATCGGGCCTGTTCGCGGGGAGTGAGACACCGGCAACGTAGGTGATGCCCTTCATTTCCTCGAGGCCGCCCACAGTGAACTGCTTGATCTGAACGCCGTCCACGCGGATTTCGAGCTGGTCGCCCCTATCGAGGCCCACGATCACGGCCGTTCGTTTCAGTCGTACCTTGACGACGTACTCGCCATCGAGCGGGAATGGGTGGCGAACGGCGATGCCCCCACGCGTCCCAAAGGGCAGCGCTTCGCTCATCCGCTCCTCTTGCCGCGTGAGGTTGGATACCGCGTACCGGCTAATGACCGGTCGGACCTCCGGGTCGCCGAGAGCCAGACGGCTCGTCTTGGTGGCCGCCGCCACGTAGCGTTCCAGGAGCGCGGGCGACATCGTCAGCACATCTGCATTGTTGTCAAAACCGAATCCGGAATCGTCGGCGGGAAGCAGCGCACGGCCATCGATTTCGAGATCGAGCAAATCGCGAATTGCATTGACGTATTCGGCGCGATTCAGCCGGTGCACAGCCGGCCTGCCGGGATTGGGCGCGGCAGCCGCAGCCTGGTCGAGCGCGCCCACCAGCTGATGACTGAATTGCGAGATCGTTTCTTTGTCAGGTCTTGCCCGACCTGCCGGCGGCATCTGCCCGCGCTCGACTTTCCGTAGCACTTTCTCCCAGAGCTCGGCGTTTGCGCCCACCTGGTCGACATCGACGGAGTCGAGCACGAGGCCGGCCGTCTTCAACTTCGCGTTGTGACAGCCGACGCAGTAGGTGTTCAGCAATTCACGCCGCGGCGTCGCGGCCGCAACTGGGGTCGTCGCTGAGGTTGCAGGGGTCGTGGAAGAGCCGCTTTGGGCGGGCGCCGCCATCGGCCGGCTCGCGTTCTGGGCGGTCTTAGCAGTAACTACAGTCCTGGCAGCGGTTAAGTAGTCGGCTTGCAGCGCCAGAGTTACGGCACCGACTCCAACAACCCCTAACAGCGTGCGTCGCGTTGAACTTTGGGACATATGAGTCCGTCCATGGGTCTGCCAGCGGGCAGCCCAAAATTCGCCTTACCACCAGCTGACAGTTTACAGCAGTTTCCGATACCCTAACCTTTTGTTTTCAGGTACCCTTACACCGTGCGCCGCCCCCTAACCCGGCTCGGCCTGGGCGGCGAGCCAGAGACTGATCGGCGGAACATTCGAGGAGGCGCGACATGAGCACCAACCGCAGGCGTTGGGCAATCTGGGTCGGGATGGTAGCGCTGGTGGCCGCCACTGGCTTGGACGCCTCGGACCGGGACCTTCGGCTGGCAACCGCCGCCGAACGTCAAGACTGGCAGACCGTCCAGGCGCTCTTGAAGGCCAAAGTCAACGTGAACGCCGCACAGGCGGACGGTGCAACCGCGCTCCACTGGGCGACGCATTCGGACAATCTGGACATGGTCGATCAGCTGCTGCGGGCCGGTGCGGATGTCAATGCGGCCAACGACCACGGAGTGACACCGTTGTCGCTGGCGTGCGAGAACGGGAATGCGGCGGTGGCCGAACGCCTGGTGAAGGCCGGTGCGAATGTCAACGCCACGCTGCCGGCACAAGGCGAGACGGTGCTCATGGGGGCCGCGCTCACGGGCCAGGTGGACATCGTCAGGATGCTCCTGGACCACGGCGCAGACATCAACGCCAAGACCGTCAGGACTGGGCAGACCGCGCTGATGTGGGCCACGTCGCAGAACCACGACACTGTTGTCCGCCTGCTGATTGAACGGGGCGCAGACGTTCGAGCCCGGTCCAAGGGAGGGTTCACGCCGATGCTGTTCGCCGCGCAGCAGGGAAATATCGGGATCGCGCGAGTGCTGATGAGCGCCGGTGTCGGTGTGAATGCGGACGGGCAGGGCACGGCGCCCCTGCTGACTGCGATCCACAGCGGCCGGGTGCCCTTCGCACTATTTCTGCTCGAGCAGGGCGCCGACGTACGAGTCTCGACGCGCGACGGCGAAACCGCCCTCCACGCTGCGATTTCGATCGGGGGCAGGCAGATCGGCTTCGACCCCGACGCCCCGGTGAGAGAACCACCGAAAAAGTTGGAGTTGATCAAGGCCCTTCTCGCACGAGGCGCGGATCCGAACGCCCGCGCCTCCCGCGTGACTCTCCGTTCCATTACGGGGGCCGGGTCAGGGTTGGGTGCGGAGGATGCGGACAACTTCGGGGTCGGGAGAACCCGGCAAGGCGCCACGCCGTTCTGGGTGGCCGCTGAAAACGCCGATGCCTCGATCCTGCGCGCGCTGCTCGAGGCCGGTGCTGATCCCAAGTTGGTGACGGACGACAATACGACGCCGTTGATGGTAGCGGCGGGGCTGGGTCACGGCGGTGATCGCTACGAGAAGTTCTGGTCGTTCGCCCGTGCGTTCGAGGCGGTCAAGTTTCTCGTCGACAACGGCGCCGACGTGAACGCGGCCAACAAGGTGGGATTTACTGCGCTCCACGGCACGGCGTTCGTCGGCGCGGATGCTGCCGCCGAGTACCTCCATCAGCACGGCGCCAACCTGAACGCGCAGGACTTCATCAAGCGAACGCCCTATCGGATCGCCCAGGGGCACAAGGGTGGAGGAATGTCCTTCGTGTCGCGGCCGAGTACCGGCGACGCTGTTCGAGAAGCTTGGTACGGATGTCTCGTTGGGACCACACTTCAACGACACCGAACGCGAACTTGCGAAGCAGCGCGCTGATGCGCAGCAGGCGCGCTGATGAGGGTCCAACGCTGACGCTGTCTGTGGTAGCGCGCTCCTGTTCACCGTCGCGGGGTGCACCGGGTCGTTGATCGGGTGAACACGTTCGCCGCTCATCTGCAGGCAGGTGGCGTCACCGCAGATACGGGCGAGATTTGTGAAGAACGCCAGCGCCACGGCTTCACCTGCCAGCTCACAACCAGCCCCTGTATGACGTAGGGATCGTGCCAGGCAAAATTCCTCCGCGGTCCTCTCACATTGGCCAAGAAGACGAGCGGCGCGCCGGCGAGTGGATCGCCCACGGCACCTGCCATGGAGATCTCGCGACTACGTGAGCACCATCGGGCGATTTTCGCGTATGCTGCGCGCACTCGGTCTCTGTATCGGCGTCTCAATCGCTGTTGCCGTCAAAGGAGAGCTTATGTGGAGAGCGTTGCGGATACTCTCTGTGCTCCTCGCCCTACTGGCCCTGTGGGTGCCGCTTGGCCGGTCGCTTGCGGCCCAGCAGTTGCCTCGAGGTTACGTGGATCCCGGCCCCGTTCTGGCGGCCGCGCGCAAAGCAATCGGCGCCGACAACCTGCGGTGCGTCACCATCTCGGGGAACGCCTACGGCGGCGCGGTCGGCCAGGCGAAGCTGTCGGGAAAAGACGTCGATTGGCCGCGCGTCGATGCCTTGGCGAACTACACCAGGACGATGAACTGGGGCGCCAGGACGATGAAGGAGGAGTTCGATCGGAAGCCCGGGCTCAATCCGGCAATGTGGAAATATGGCATCGGTTGGATCGGCGGCACGCCGCTCCAGCAGAGTGCACACCAGACATTCATGCTCAACGGCCCCCACGGCTGGCACATCGATGGACCTCAGGGGAAACCTACGGCCGTGCCTCCGGAGATTGCTGAGATCTGGCCTGTCGAGCTCTACCTCAACCCGCACGGATTCCTCAAAGCAGCGGCGATGCCGGGTGCGAATCCGAAGGCGGTCTGGCGCTGGGAGCTTGGCGAGATGGGGCGGGACGGACCGGAGACGGCGCCCGAGAAGATGACGGTCGTATCCATCACCGTGAACGGGAAATATCGTGTGGACGCGACGATCAACAACGAACACATGCTCCAGCGGATCCACACGTGGGTGCCCGATCCCGTTCTCGGCGACATGAACTACGAACACGAATTCACCAACGAAAGCTACGTCGACGTCGGCGGTGTGAAATTCCCCACGCGATGGCATTCTCACCAAGGGTGGGACGACAACAGCCAGACCCAGAACATCAGCGCCGGCCACAACGCGTTCGGCGGCACGATGAATGACATCAAGCCGAACGTCTGCCCGGACAGCGTCACCGTTCCCGATGCCGTACGGCTCGCCGCCTTCCCTGTTCGAGTCGAAACGCAACGGCTGGCGGCCGGGGTGTACCTGCTGGGTGGGGCGACGCACAACAGCGTTGCCATCGAATTCAAGGATTTCGTCGCGGTCGTCGAGGCCCCGCTCGACGAGCAGCGGTCCCTCGCCGTGATCGAGGAGGTCGTGAAGCTCGTGCCGACCAAACCGATCCGGTTCCTCGTGAACACGCATCAGCACTTCGATCACCTCGGCGGAATCCGCACGTACATGCACATCGGCGCAACCATCATCACGCAGGCGCTCAACCACACCTTCTATACGCACGATGTGTTGAACTACGCGCCGCGCACGTTGCGGCCCGACATGATCTCCCTCTGGCCGCCAACCGAGCTCGCTGAGGGCTACCAGTACGAGACGGTGAATGAAAACTACGTCCTGAGCGATGGGACTCGCAACCTGAACCTGTACTACGTCAACCCCCTGCAGCACGCCGACGGCATGCTCATGGCTTACCTCCCGTCGGAGAAGTTCCTGATTGAAGCCGATCTGGTGGACACCGATCGGCCACTACCGTCCGTTCCCACGCGGGACATGACAAGCTTCTTCAAGGCCACCCAGAAGCTGAGGCTGGAGGTGGCCGAGATCGTTCCGATCCACGGAAAACCGATCGCCTGGGCGGATTTCGCAAAAATCGCCGGAGGCCGCTGACTGAGAGGAGGAGGTCCCCCATGAATCGTGTTTTGACGGCGTTCGCGTTGGCGTTGCTTCTCGCGTTGATCGCTCAGCCAAGGGTCTTCTTCGCTGCCGCCGGCGGGCAGGCGCCGACGAGCGGCACGGTCGTATTGGCTGGCGCTCGTGTGATCGATGGGACCGGGCGTCCGCCCGTGGAGAACGCGACCGTTGTGATCAGCAACGGACGTATCGAGGCGGTCGGCACGCCCTCCACCGTCAAGGTCCCCGCGGGGGCAACTCGGATCGATCTGTCAGGCAAAACGATCATCCCGGGGATGATCAATGCGCACGCCCATCTGAATGCCGATCATTCAAGCCGCCCGGCTCGCGACCGGCTGCTCGCGCAGCTCCGCGTGTACGCCGACTACGGGGTGACAACGGTCGTCGCCCTCGGGACGGACGACATCCAGGACGCCGTCAAATTGCGTGATGAACAGGAAAGTGGTCCGCTCGATCGCGCCAGGGTGTACGCCGCCGCCACGAGCATTCGGGACATTGGCACGGCCGAGGAAGTCCGAAGCCGTGTGGACCGCTACGCGGACCTCAAGGTCGATATCGTCAAATTTCATATCTTCGGCAGGCCGACCGACATGACGCCGGCAGTCTACGGAGCCCTCATCGACGAGGCACACAAGCGAGGACTCCGAACCGCGGCACACTTGTTCTATCTGAAGGACGCTCGCGGATTGCTGGCGGCTGGGGTGGACGTGATCGCGCACGGCGTGCGCGATCTGGACGTTGACGAGGCGCTCATTGCCGCAATCAAGCAGCGCAATGTCGGCTATATTCCCACGCTGACGCGCGATCTCGCACAGTTCGTGTACCAGACGCGTCCGGCATTCTTCGACGAGCCGTTCTTCACGCGGCACATCGACGTCTACCGCGGGGAGATGACCCAGCTCCTCGATCCGGCCCAGCAGGAGAAGACGAAAGCCAACAAAGAAGCGCAAGCCACCAAGGCGGCGCTGCAACAGGGCAGCCGCAATCTGAAGACCCTGTCCGATGCGGGTGTCACAATCGCGCTAGGCACCGACAGCGGCACCAACCTAGGGCAGTGGCAGGGCTACTTCGAACACACCGAGCTCGAGATGATGGTCCAGGCGGGGTTGACACCAATGCAGGCGCTCGTGGCGGCCACCGGCGGCGCGGCGCGTGTCATGAAGCTCGATACGAAGCTGGGCACGCTTCAGCCGGGAAAGATGGCCGACCTCCTTGTGCTGAACGCCGACCCGCTCGCCGACATCCGCAACACGCGGAAGCTCGACTCGGTGTGGATCGCCGGCCGTAAGCTGGCGAATCTGCCGTAGTGGCCGGTTGTTGCCACCGTCTCGCTCGTCTTCTTTCACGCTGCGCAACTCATTGGCGCGCCGCGTTCTTGTGCAAGAACCGTTGCACGCGGCGGCCTTCCAGCGTCTCGCCAATGTAGAGATTGCCCTTGCTGTCGACCGCCATGTTGTGCGGCACATCGAGTTGGCCGCCCCAGTGTCCGTGCTGGCCGAACTTGCCGACGATCCGGAGTGAATCACGAGACAGAAACCACACTCGATGGTTCGCGCCGTCGAGCACGTACAAGAATCGCTGCTGAGGGTCTGGGGAAAAGGCGACGCCGGACGCCGACCCGGCCAGAATCGTTTGCGTCGACACGAAACCTTCTTTGACGAAGGTTCCGTCCTTCCTGAAAACCTGCACCCGATCGTTGCTGCGATCTGCGACGTACACCAGACCATCCCGAGAAATGTTCACTCCGTGCGCGGTGCGGAACTGCTGCGCCGGTGGGCCGCCGGGCTTGTAGCCGCCTATGTCCGCGTCATCCGGCCGATTTCCGTAGGCGCCCCACATCCGTTTGAATGCGCCGGTCTCCGCATCGAATACGATAATGCGGCGGTTCCCGTAGCCGTCGGCGACATACACCTCGTTCGCCGCCGGATCCACTTTGATGTCGGCGGCCCTGCCAAGATTCTTGGTGTCGTTGTTTCCCTTGCTCTGCCCCTGACGACCAATCTGAAGCACGAACGTTCCCTGATGCGTGAACTTGAGAATCTGCGCGTCCTTCTCGCCATTGCCGGCTGTCCAGACGTAGTCCTTGTCGTCGACGAAGATTCCGTGCTCGCTCTGCGGCCATTCGTAGCCCTTGCCAGGTCCTCCCCAAGATGAGACGAGGTTGCCTGCCTGATCGAACTCGAGGATGGGCGGCGCAGGAATGCAGCACTCGGCAATCGGCGGATGCTGCGCGGCCGCTGTATAGCGCTCGTTCTTCTGCAGCGCGCTCACCCGGTGCACGATCCAAATGTGATCGTGCTTGTCGACCGCCACGCCAACGACCGGCCCCACCGCCCACGTCTCGGGCAGCGGCTTCGGCCACGTCGGATCCCACTGGAGCCCTGGGACGTCGGCCACAGAAGGCGACTGTGCGTACGCCGCTCGTCCTGGAGTGTCTCGCTGCGCGAATAACTCGAACAGCGCCGTGACTGCAGCAAAGATGACGACGAGCCGCCAACTGCAAGGACGAGAAATCATCTGCCCCCCCTGTTATGCCGGCGACGACCATAACACCCATGCGGTCTCTCGGCAAAGGGTCCGGACCAATCGATTGTCGTGGTTGTGGTCGCGCGCGAAAGAGACTTCCGACGGGCCAACGTGAGATAAGCTCTCGCAACGCCTCGACGCGCGGCGCCCTACAACAGACCCCAGGAGTCTCTTCATGCTGTTCGACTTCGCCACGGTGCATCCCAGCATTTGCTACAAGCTCCTGGTGTCGACCATCACACCGCGGCCCATCGGCTGGGTCGTCTCCCAGGACGCTCGCGGCACGTTGAACGCTGCGCCGTTTTCTTTCTTCAACGCGCTTTCCTCGGATCCGCCCGTGGTCGGCCTTGGCATTGGCCGCCGCTCCACCGGATCCGCCAAGGACACCCGCGCCAATATCATTGAAACCGGGGAGTTCGTCGTCAATCTCGTCTCGGAAGAGACCGCTGCGGCGATGAACGTCACGGCCATTGACTTCGAGCCCGAAGTGAACGAGCTGGTGGAAGCGGGACTCACGACCTGTCCTTCCGTGCGTGTACGGCCACCGCGCATCGCGGAGAGTCCGGTCGCATTGGAGTGCACCCTCTTCCAACTGATCGACCTCGGGCCCAATAGCGGCATCGTGCTGGGCCGCGTCGTCGCCATCCATGTCCGCGACGCCGCGGTGCTCGACTCCGCAACCGGGTACGTAGATACGCCAGCGTTGAAGTTGATTGGCCGCATGCACGGCACGGGCTGGTACGCCCGCACATCCGATCTGTTTGAGATGCCTCGCATTCCCGTCAGCGATTGGAAGCGGCACCAAACAGCTCGCTGAGGGGCCAACCCGGGGGGGCCGCGGCCCTGACTTCGAGACGCGAGTTCGCTTCTCGCGCTCTACCCGGGTGCCTTATACTGGCGACGTCGGCGCGCAGGGATGGACCCGTTTCCGGAAAGGGCTGAACCGTGACATCAAAGTTCAAGCGCGGCCTCTTCGCCTCACTCTTGCTGCTTGTCGGGCTTGCGGTCTTCATCTGGACCTCGGGCCGGTCGCCCCTGATCGCCCAACGGTCCGACCGTAGTGGCGGCGCGAGCGGCGGCTCCCTGCAACCGTGGTTGAAGCCGGTCCCCCACGCGGAGTGCGGCAAAGGCGATCGCGTGGAGACGGGGCTGCAAGGTCAGACCACGCTGGCCGAGCGCATGAGCGGCGCTTCGTCGAAATCGTACAACTGCAACCTCGAGTTGGTCGGCCAATTTCAGGGCGAAGGTGCCAACTACCAGATGGCCGCGTTTGATCAGTGCGCCTACTACGGCACGTCGAACCGCGAAGGGCAACTGAGCAAGGGGGTGGTCGTCGTCGACGCCTCAGATCCAGGGCGACCGTTTGCTGCGACCTATCTCGACGCGCGCCCGATGTGGGATCCCTGGGAATCGCTGAAGGTCAACGTGCCGCGGAAGCTGTTGGCGGCGATACAGGCTGATAGGGGCAACGGCGAGCAGCCAGGGTTCGCTGCATACGATATTTCCAATTGCAGGAAGCCCGTGCTGAAGAGCGCCGTGAACCTTGACGCGCCCGTCAAAGGTCACGCTGGCCATTTCGCCCCGGACGGGCGGACCTACTACGGCACTCATATCGGTGTCAGCACGTATGCCATCGATATCGACAACCCCGAGCAACCGAAATTGCTCGGCGTGTGGCCCGGTGACAACGGTGTCGGATTACCCCACGACCTTTCCCTGAATGCCGGCGGTGACCGTCTCTATACCGCGCAACCTGGCGGGCTCGGGCGGCCGGGGCAGCAAAGAGGGAACGGGCTGGTGATTACCGACGTTGGTAACTACCAGGCCCGGCGCGCCGGCGCCAGTCCCCACGTGATCTCGTCGCTCTTCTGGGACGACGGTGCCGTCGCGCAGATGACGGAACGCGTGCAGATCAACGGGCATCCCTATTTGATCTTCACCGACGAGGCTGGGGCGGGCGGGATCGGGGATGGCGCCAAAGCGGCGTGCGCCCGAAACCTGCCGCCCTTTGGGTTCGCACGCATCATTGACATCGCCGACGAGCGCAATCCCCGCATCGTGTCGCAATTGATGCTCGACGTACACGATCCAGCAAATTGCTCCGCGACGCAGCTCGATACTGGATTCACCGACCTGTTCGGCTACTCCAGCCACTACTGCACGGCGAACAACGCCGAGAACGCGGAATATCTGGCCTGCAGTTACTTTGAGTCAGGGGTGAGAGTCTTTGACATTCACGACCCCTACCGTCCGAAGGAAATCGCGTACTACAAGCCGCCGGCGCGTTCAGCGACGCTTACCGGGTCGTCGAACTCTTCGATCAGACGGCACGGAGACAGGCGGGCGGATTGGGCCTCCTCGAACATCTATTGGCATCGGTACGGCGATGAGCAGCATCTCTGGTTCACCAGCCACGAGAACGGGTTTCAAGTCGTCAAGTTCACCAATCGACTCGCGTCAATCGGCAAGAAGATCGCGCCATCCACCGCCCGGCGGTGAGCGACGTCGGGAACCTCATGCGGGCGCGACCAGGCGCCTCTCTTCCAAGGGGTGCCCGCGTCACCGTCATCCTGGCTGCGACCCTGTGCTCGCTCGTCGCTCTCTACTTTGCGTTTCAGTCGGTGGCTCGACAACCGGCCGGCGAGCCGATGTCCAGAACGTACCGGCTGCGCATCGAGAACCAGCGGCTGGTGTCGGGACCCTCGCGCCTCATCGCCATTGAGGGCGATTCAATCACCCTGATGGTGACCTCCAATCGCCAGGAAACGTTACACGTCCATGAATACGAACAACATCTCGTCATCGAGCTCACGCCGGGGCGCGAGATGACGAGCAGCTTTTCCGCTGACCGGGCGGGTCGCTTCGGCGTCCATCTGATCGGCATCGACGGATCTCACGCCCAAGTCGCCGTCGTCGAGGTGCTGCCGCGATGACATCGTCGCGATCGACGATGGCGGTCGCGCGCTGAGGATTGTCGTGTCTTTGCCATCTGCGGTGTACGCGCACGTGTTTCTGCAGCCGTACACGCTTCCCGTGCCGTTCTGGCTCTATCTGTATGCCGCCGCTGCGACGCTGATCCTGTCCTTCGCGATCATCGGCGTGTTTGTCGGGACTCTCCCAGCCCCCTGGCTGTCTCGCACGACGAACGTCTTGCCGGGAACCCCCAGGGCGCAAGCCGCATGGACATGGATCGTGCGGGTGCTCCGCCTCGTCGGTGTCGGGTGTCTTGCGCTGACCATGCTCGGCGGCATCGTCGGCACCTCCGATCCGATGTTGAACATCAGCATGCCGCTCTTTTGGGTGGCGTTTCTCCTCGGGCTGACCTACCTCACGGCGATCATCGGCAACATCTATGAATTCACCAACCCGTGGAGCACTCTCGTGGATGGGGCCGAACGCCTCGGACTCGATCTGTCGAGGAGTCGGATCAGGTACCCGCACGCGCTTGGATATCTTCCGGCGTTTACGTTCTACGTGGGTCTCGTCTGGATCGAGCTCTTCACGTTCCCTCGGCCGTACCTGCTTTCTCTACTGCTGATCCTGTACACAGCCGCCACGTTCTCGGCTGTGTTGCTCTTCGGCAAGCACACGTGGTTCGAGTATGGCGAGCTCTTCAGCGTCTTCTTCCGGATGGTTGGCACTCTGGCGCCAGTGGCGTATGTGGGCGCCTCTGAAGGACGGCCGGCGCGCATCTACTTGCGCCTGCCGTTTGTCAGCGCGTTCCATGACCGGCCGACGCACGTCACCCTCGTGCTATTCGTCATGTTCATGCTGTCGTCGACGACCTACGACGCGCTGCATGAAACGTTCTTCTGGGTGAGCATGTATTGGCAGCGCCTCTTGCCGGCGCTGGAGCCGCTTTGGGGCGGCGACATGATTCAGGCGCAGAGCGCCCTCACGACCTGGTACGTGGTCTATCAGCGTGTTGGGCTCGTGGCCTCTCCGTTCTTCTACCTCTTGCTGTACCTGTTCGTACTGGCATGTGCAAAGCTGGTGAGCAAGACGACGGTGCCGCTGGCGACGCTCGCGGCGCAGTTCGCACTGTCGCTGCTGCCGATTGCCCTGGTGTACCACGCCACCCATTACTACACGATTCTCGTTGCCGAGATGCCACGCCTGCCGGGGCTGGCTTCGGATCCATTTGGTCTCGGATGGCAGCTCTTCGCAGCCGCGCCCCGAACGCCAGGGCCGCTGAACATGGGCGTGATCTGGCACACCCAGGTTCTGTTGATGCTTGGCGGGCACGTGGTCGCCGTCTACCTCGCGCACGTCGTCGCATTGCGAGTATTTCCGTCACATAGGCAGGGCGTCGTGAGCCAGCTTCCCATGTTGGCGTTGATGGTGGCGTATACATGCCTGGGACTCTGGGTGCTGTCGCTTCCTTTGGCCGTCCCACAGGTGCTGCCAATTGGCTAGAGTGACGATTTGCGGTCTCTCGGCGCCTGCCCTGACGCGCCCGCGAAGGATTTGGTAGCCTGCGCACGAAACCGAATTCATAGAGGAGAGGAGAAAATGACGCGGGTATCTTGGTTTTCTGTGAGTGCGGTCCCGCTGGCCGGACTCGTGAGGCGCTAATCACTATCTGACCGTTGATTCGAAGGGGAACATCTACAACAGCGGCCTGCAGAAATTCGTGTTCAAAGGAGTGCCATCGCTCAACGAACTGCTGAAGCGGCCGACGTCCTTTTCGGCAGGTCCTTGAGCACAAATTTCTGCGGCATGAAGAGGCCGCAGGTGAACAGATTCCCCTTGGAGTCGGTGTTGAAGAAATGTTGCCCGGCGCTCTTGAAGCTCCCGAGAAGCTGTAGGTCGCTTCTGCGCAAGATGTACATCGTCGCGGTGGAGTTCATCCCACCTGCGTAGAGATAGTACTGCTCCGGATCGGGAGAGAACGCGACGGAATTGGTCGGCCCCGGGAGAGTGACCTCTTTGATGAAGGTGCCGTCCGGCTTGTGCACGTGGATGATGCTGTGGGAACGATCGGACACATACACGAGTTTGTCGCGCGAGAGACCTACGCCGTGCGCATATCGCGGAACGCCCGGTTTGTCGGCCTCGAACGCGTCGTCGGGCGGCTTGCCGTATCGACCCCAGTGGCGCTTGTAGGCGCCGGTGTCGGCGTCGTAGACGATCACTCGCTTGTTGATGTAGCCGTCCGCGATGTAGATCTCGTTGGCATCAGGATCGAAACCCATGCCCGAAGGTCCGCCGAGTAATTTCGTATCGTTGCTGCCATTGGTCTTGTCGACCTCTCCGATCTGAAGCAGGAATTTCCCCTCGCGCGTGAATTTCACCACGGCGTTGCCGCGGGTTTCATCGCTCACCCACACGTTGCCTTTCCAGTCGACGTTGATGGACTGGCCCGGGAACGGCCGACCGTTGCCCTGAGTCCACCCACCTTGGCCGGGCACTCCCCACGCCTGCAGGAGATTGCCCTGCTCGTCGAGCTCGAGGACAGCCGGCGCCGGAACTTTGCCCGCCTTGGTGATCTGTTCCGAGTAGCGCTGCCCGGCGATTTGATGAACGACCCAGATATGATCGCGTGAGTCAACTGCGACGCCCCACACCATTCCCAGCCCCCAGTTATTCGGCAGTGGCTTCGGCCACGCCGAATCGAGCTCGAAGGTCGGCGGCGGTTCGACTTGGGCGCTCGGCGCCGACTGTGCAGCCGGCAGTGCATTCCATGGTCCGAGTACGCCGACCGACAACGTGGCGGCTAGCCAGAGACATCGTGTCTTCACCATCGATATCCTCCAATCCCTGCTCAATCCCGTCACCCGCGATCTCGTCACAGCCGCCGCGAATATAGCATCCGACCGGACGGTTTGGACGCCGGGCGGAATTTCTCGCTGGCATCATCATCATCGACCCAACGGCCGGGTCGGTCGTTCTCGTCCAACGCCAGTCTCAACGAATGGCGATCGGGGCGACGGTTGAGCCTGTTCCGCCTTGGATCTTCAGCGGCTCGATGACGAAGGCGAATTCGTAGACGCGCTTCGCCGACAGCTCATCCAGCTTCATGTTCTCCAGCAGGTGAATGCCGTTGACGACGAGCAGGATCTGATGGACGGGCAGCGATAGCTGTCGGTCTGGGTTTGGCCTTACTTCGACAGGGGAGGTGTCGGAGCCCACCACGACTGAGCCCTGGCGTGCAAGCCACTCGGCGGCGCCGACGCCGATGCCGGGATTGGTGGCCTGGTACTTCGCGTTGTCCTTCCCCCACAGCCTTCCCCACCCGGTGTGCACGAGTGCCACGTCGCCGCGCTGCAGCATGACGTTCTGTCTGGCTAACGCCTGCTCCAGATCTTGCACCGTCACTTCGTAGGTCGAGGGCAGGGTCTCGACGTTCTTGAGCGCGGCGATGTCGATCAGAACACCGCGGGTGACAATGGCGCCCACGTTGTGGATACCGAGCTTCGTGAAGCCCGTGCGCGTCGCGACATCGTCGACCTTGACGCAGTTATACATGCTGTCGCCGATGGTCTGGTGCGCGAAGCCGTCGAACTGCGTGCCCACGTGACCGATTTCGGCGATGAGCAACTCTTCGTTCGAACCTCGCCGATTCGACTCCGCGTTCATCGTGGTCCGCTTGGTGTGGATGTTGAACTGGCGAACGGGGCTCATCGGCATGTCCGCCGACAAGATCCGACCGAGCTCGATCACCTCGCCCGCGCGAATGAGTCGCGCGGCGCGCAACACGGTCTCGGACCCGATGAGGTTGGCCGCCCCCCGCTCGTCGGAGGCCCCCCATGGTGACGGACACCGCTTGGAGTCTGGAGGGGCCTGCCACGTCTGCGCGCGAGCGACTCCGCTCACGGACAGACACATCAACAGAGTCAGAACAAGGTCTCGCATGATGGTGGATACCTCCAACGCAAAACGACGGCCTTGCGTGTGATCCGAACGCTCAATCGTGACGACGGAGACCGCTCGCGAAGGCATAAGTATGAACCATATCAAGAGGTGCTGAACGAAGCGGAGTCATTGGTAGCCAGGTCCCGGCCTGGCCCCGACTGAAGCCTCAAACCCTCGCCCTCATTGAGAACGACGTACTCGCTGCTCACGCTGCCCGTCGTGACTCTCCGGTCTTCAGCCCATTGTCGTCATCACACCCTCCATTCTCTCTGCGGTTGTACGGACTTGTCTTGGAGCTCCGCCACATGCCCAGCCTCGACGAAGCCCATTACGTCGAAGGCGCCTCCGCCGGCGGGATCGGATCGGGCTCGTGATTGCTAATCGCGGGAATCGTGCCCAGGTACGATGTCCGGCTCCGGTCCATTCGGGCCAAGCTTCTTGGGCGTGTGGCAATCGTGGCAGGCACCCCCAATGACCAGCATCCTGCCACGCTCCACCACACGCTGTGCCGGGGCCGCGGCCGGCGACGCCGGTCGGTTGCAAGCGGCGATCGCGAACGTGATCAGCAGGCACGCCGCGACGCTGGAAATGCGCGGGACCGTTGTCAGATGATGCGATCAGACGTCGGAGGCAGCGTTCGAGGCACACGTCCTCGACGCGTAGTCACAACGCTCCACGCGAGCAAGACGAGCCAGACGACCATGCTGACCGCCGTCACCGCATTCGCCGCAGCGCGTACAGTGGTGTTGCCGAAGGTTGCTTCGACGTGATGCGACCCTGGCGGCACGGCGACTGCCATGTAAGCCGTGTCTGGCAGGATCCTCGGCGAGACGGCTCGTTCATCGAGCGATACCTGCCAGCCAGGAAAAAACGGCGAGCAGACAATGAAATCGAGCGGCTCCTTGGTGTCGACGCGGAAGGAGAGATGCGTGTCCGTCAGCGCCAGCGGCGTCACATTCTCCGGCGTTCCGATGCTCATCCAACGCTCGGTGACCGTTGGCGGCGTGGTCTTGACGCCTTTCGGATCGAAGCCGCTGTGCCGGAAGCCCCACACGGTTGCGTTGCGGCTGAACGCCCAGTCTGGCTCGTTGATGTGAATGACAGCCCGATCACCGTCCCAGGCCGGTCGATAGTTCCGGGTCACCGACCATTGCAGCGCGACCGCGGAAATCACGATCAACGCCTGAGTCGTGCGGTTGTGAATGAGCGCCAGAAGGATCGCGGCGAGGGCGGTGCAGGCGATCGTTGGCAGGACCAGAAACCGCCACGGAAACTGAATGAACGCCAGCGGCGGCAGTCGAATCCAGATGCCGATCGACGCTGCAGTCGTCATGAACAACGCAAAAGCGAAGACCGCCAGCCAACCCGCCAGCGCGAGCCCGCGAGAATCCCGACGCCATGCGAGCAGGACCGCAGCGACCACGGCCGCGAGGACGATTATCCACTGTCCGATGCCGATCTGTGTCGACATCTCGTCTGGCGCGCCAGATGCTGCGGCCCCGTAACCCCAGGACCAGTTGACCCAAGCGGCGGGACGAAGGAAATGTCTGTGGAAATCTTCGTAGCCTGAGATCATGATTCGGATGCGGACGGCGTCCTGTTCCAGAATCGACGGTATCGCGAAAAACGCCGCCAAGCCGACGCCGACCACCACGCCAACCGCCACGAGCGACACGCGCCTGCGGCGATCTCGGTTCACCACGGCGGCGGCTAGTACATACGCCGCGCAGACTGGCACGGTGATGACCGATACCGCCAGGTGACTGGTGATGAGGAGCCCGATCGACAGTGCCAGCAGGCACACGAAGGTTGTCTCTCCCGTTCGAAGCAGCCGATCGAGGGACCAGAACAGGGCCGGAATCAGGCACATCGCCATCAGTTCCGGGTACGCCGTTCTGACGTAGCCGTCGAGCAGCACGTACGGCGACCACGCAAACATGGCAGCGGCCAGCAGCGCGGGAAGACGACCGAGCGGGCGAAGCCAGGCGTAGCAGAGAAGCGCGCCGCCGATCCATATGGTGGCGATGGTGACTTTGACCGAGGTGGACAGCGGCAGCCCGGAGTGGTGAATCAGCTCGACCAGATAGTAGAAGCCAACCTGGTAGAAGTTGAACAGCGGTTGTGCGCGCCCGTAACCCAGCCCTTCCACCCAGCGCACCGGAAATTGTCCCTGTTGCAGCGCGCGATCGAACAGATACGCATAGGTCTGATGGACGCCGCCATCGTGTCCCGAGAGAAAATCGGGCAGGAAGTAGGGTATCAGCAGAGGCACCATGCCAATCGCCACCGCCACAAAGGCCGCCAGTGAGCTGATTGTCGCCAGCCGTGATCGGCACGCCCTCGTCTGCAGCGGCTCGAGCAGCCAGAGCGCGCCGCTGGCGGAGATCACTGCCGTCGCCAGCGCTTTGATGGCGCTGCCGCCGATCACCGAGATAGGTCCGATGCGGGCCGCGAACGTCCCGAAGAGCAGAATGACGATGGTGGTGAGCAGTTCGATGAACGCGACGGCGCCGAGTAGCCAGGTGACGGACCAACGGAGACGTGGCGGCAGACTCACGCGCTCATCCTTACGAGAATTCCCGTCTTGGTGGCCGCCTCCGGTGTAATGTTGCGCGTCGATCTCGCGTTTGGGAACCGGAGGTTCTCATTGCCTAGGGGGTGTCTCGATCGCGCTTGGTTAATGTGGCGATCCAATTCGCGGTGGCATCGGCGACTTCCGCCAGCACGGCCGCGTCCGATGTGCCCGATCGCTTCGGCACGTGGAAACTGTGATCGGCGCCTTCCAGCCAGTGCATGGTCCATCGAGTTCCGAACGGTGCAATGGCCGCCTCCATCAGGTCCCGGCGGCAGAAGCTATCGCGCGTGCCATTGAAGCACAGAACAGGAACCTGGATGGAAGAGAGATGCGCCACGCGCAACTTCTCGGGCTGTCCCGGCGGATGAAGGGGGTAGGCGAGCAGCAGGACGCCGTCGCAGGGATACGCTTCCGAAGCAAGAACGGAGGCCGCGCGTCCCCCCATCGATCGGCCGCCGATGATGAGAAGGTCCGGCCGCACTTCTTCGCGCACCCGAGACGCCACTGCGGAGAAGCAACTGAGCAGGCGGGGCATCGGGTCAGGCCGTCCTGACCCGCGCTCCCGGTAGAAGAAATTGAAGCGCACGACATGGATTCCGCGCGACTGCAAGACGCCGCTGAGACCAGTGAGCGCGCGATCGCCCATATGCCCACCGGCCCCATGCCCGCAGACAAAAACAGTCCTTCCCGAATCAGACGAGGCTGGGTCCAGAACCGCACGGGTTTCACCGGCATCCGCGGCGATGCGCCACTCCAGGGTCTTCATTGTCCTAAGATCGGCCGCTCGCCAATGTAGACCAGATCCGGATCACCGGCCGTGCAGCCTTGCCATCGACAGTTCGCCGTCCGACCGTCGAGCGCGGCGCGCTGCTCGGTCCACTGGTACTCCGGCTCATAGGCCCAGCGCCGCGGTGAGAGCCGCCAGGAATCGACCCGCGAATTTGGTCATCTGGTCACTTGAGCATCTGATCGATCATTTCGTTCAATCATCGGATCAATGACCGGATAACCAGATGACCAAATGACCAGATTCAGGTTCCCTGGCGCCCCTGTTCCGCCTTGATCTTTGCCTGCAGCGCCGCCAGGATCCCGGGCGAGCCCGTGAAGGTGTCTTTTGGCGGCTGACCAAACGCCGCCATCTCGGTGTAGATCCGGTCGGCCTGATAGAGGTTCAAGCCGCGACCAGCCAGATACTGCAGCCGCAGGTTGCGGTCTCGGTTGATCTGCGCGTCCTTCGTCCAGGGTGCGAAGTCGGCCGCGGTTCCGGCGAAGGTGCCAAACAGATCGACCGCGTCGTTCATTCCGACCTCTGACAAGGAACTGCGGACCGGCGCAAATTCCGGGCGGTCGAGCTTAGCCTGCATCTCGTCCATATTGATCCGCACCGGCTCGACCTGACCGAGCAGCACGAGGTCGTAGCCCTGGCCGTTGTAGAGATTCGCGAAGATGACGCCGTTCGGGAACGCTTCGAAGAACGTTCCGATTTCGCTCTTCACAGCCTCGACGTTGCTCTCGTAGAGCTGCACGAAGAGTGTCACAACGCCGCCCGGATTGAGCCGCAATTTCGTCAATTCGAAAAACTCGCGCGTGTACAGCATGGCCGCGCCCTTCACCCACGGGTCGAGCGGATCCGAGGTGATGGCATCGAACTTCTCCTTCGTCGTGAACAGAAAATGACGAGCGTCGTCGATTCGCACCTTCACCTTCGGATTGGTGATGACGCTGAAGTTGTGGTCGGCGAAGTAGGTGGAAACCACTCGGGGCACGAGCGGTTCGATCTCGGCGATCGTCTGCGCCTTGAGCGTCGGGTCGATCGACACGGCACCTGCCGTCACGCCAGCGCCGCAGCCAATCACGAGAACCGCATCGGCCTTCTTCGGCACGAGCGTCGTGAGGTGACCGAGCATCCGTTGCAGGCGCATGTCCTGAGGCTCGCTGGACGCCTGCACCTTGCCGGCGTTGTGATAGTTCAGCGAGCCGTCGTTGCGCCGCGAGACCGCAACGGACGCGTTCCACCCTTCGCCGACATAGATGACTTCGGAACTCCCGAGCTGCGTGGCCGTATATCGGCCGTAGGCCACAAAGATGCCTGGCACTGGACGAATACTCAGGACCATGAGCGCGACGAAGAGCGTGCCGGCGGCAAATGCGACCCTCGACACGCTTCTCGTGCCACAGCAGAAGGAGGCCCGACAACGCGGCGATGCCGACAAGCACCTGCATCGTGTGCTGGCTGCCAAAGCCAAAGCCCATCACCGCGCTGGCGCCGAGCGAACCGACGATGGCGCCGAGCGTGTTCGCGGCATAGACACCGCCGACGAGCCGCGCTGGATCGTTGTCTTTTGACCGAACGGAGGCAAGCGCAAGCGGAAAGCTGGCGCCCCACAGCAGCGCACCGGGCAGCACGGCAAACACACAGCGGACGAGATCGAGCTCGAACAGGTACCATGCGCTGCTCGAAATGGAGGGGTTGATCGGCCAGAATGGCATCGACTGAGTGAGCGTGTAGGCGGTCCAGGCCATTCCAGTGCAAAGCAGAATCTGACACCAGGCCAGCGCGAGCTTGGGATTCTTCATGGTGCGCCCGGCGGCCGAGCCCGCGCTGCTGCCGATGCCGAGACCTGCGAGAAACACGGCGAGGATCAGCGAGAACGTGTAGGTCGTCGCGCCGAGGAGCAGCGACAGGAGCCGCGTCCACACTACCTCGCAACCGAGTGCCGTCAGACCCGACAGCAAGATGACGACGTAGACGAGGTTGCCGCCGCGGGCGCGCAACAGAGACGGCGACGTCACGCCTTCGGCCGGTTGGTAGTCCGCTCTCGCCGCCACAGCGGTCGCGAGCGCGGCGACGAGCACATTGAGCGCAACGGCCACATAGGTCGTCGTCGCGATGTCGAACTCGCGCAGGAGATAGAAGCCCGCCAGCAGGCTGCCAATCACCGCGCCGGCGATGTTGCCGCCGTAAAAGAAGCCGAGCCACGACACACCTTCCGGCGTGGTTTCCACCCAGCGAGCGATCGCCGGAAGTGTCGCGCCCATGAGCACCGTGGGCGGCAGCAGACAAATCGCGGCGGCGAGGCCGCGCAGCAGGATGCCGATGACACCGCTGCCCGCCCACGCGGTGTAGGCGCCGGCGACAAGCGGCATGCCGAACAGCAGCAGGAGCCCGAAGACACCGATGCCGATCTCGAGTCTCGCGTACATCCGAAGCGGATGGGATTGCAGCGACATCATGCGCGGCACGACGAAACTGCCGAGACACATCCCCCCCATGAACGTGCCGAGGAGCACTCCCATCGAAACGGCCGACACCCCGATGACGAGTTCGAGCAGCTGAAACCAGACGACTTCGTATATGAGTGCGGCGCAGCCGCTGCACACGAAGAGCAGCAGCAGCACGGGGAGCAGACGCGACTTCATCGGAATCTCTCAGAGCAGGCCTGGCGAACGCCGGATTATCCTCGATTCCCAACAAAAAGGGCGACGGCCCTGTTGACCGTCGCCCATTGGGAAGCACCGCTTGCGGCGGACCTCCGGAAGCCCCTACTTCAGGTGCTTGCTCACCAGTTTGGTCATGGCGAACATGTTGACCGACGCTTTGCCGCCGAACACGGCTTTCAGTTTGGCGTCCGCGTTGATCATGCGCTTGTTCTTCTTGTCCTGCAGACCATTCTTCTTGATGTAGGCCCACAGCTTCTTCGTGACTTCCGTGCGAGGAATCGGCTTCGAGCCAACGACCTCGGCCAGCATCGCGCTGGGGGTCACCGGCCTCATGAAGGCCGCATTCGGTTTGCGCTTCGTTCCACTCTTCTTTGCCATGCGGTCTCCTCTGTAAAGACGCCCTTGCGTCGCTGGGAGCGTACCACGAAAACGCCCCTCATAGAGCAGCGACTTTACCCCCACGACCATTCCGTTGACCCGAGGCCGTCCATCCAGCCAGGGCAATCAATCCTGCCGACACCAGGGTCACCAGAAGAAGCGCCATGCCGATTGGCTCCCCGGCCTGAGCCGCCGGCAGCAGGCGTTCATAGGCGCGACCAGCCCAGCCGACCCGTTCCAGCGCGGGGTTCACCGGCATGTCAACGGGCCAGAGCGCCCGCGGATGCTGCCAGACGACCGCGTCAATCACGGCCTGAGGGATCAGGAGCACCACGACCGAGAGGCGCATGGCGGGATGGCGCAGCGCATCCGCAATGACAATGAGAAAGATTGGCATCAGCGGCACGATGTAGCGGGCGGCTGGCGCGAATCCGGCCCACCATCCATGCGTGAACGCTGCGGCCGGCAGGTAGAGCAGCGCGGTCGGTACCAGGAACGGCCAGGTTCGTCTTGCAGTCAACACCCAGCACGCAGGCACGATCCAGTACAACGGCGCGTACGCCAGCAATCCGGACTGGCGATCCATCCACAATCCAATCGATCCGATCTTCAGCACCGCCAGGGACAAGGGCACGTCACTGGTCGTCAACGCGCCGCTCAGGGTGCCCCACTCGCGCCATGTCCACAGATGGAGCGCGAGTTGCGGCAGCCCGAACAGGGCCACCGCGATCGCCCAGTCACCCCAGGTCAGCGTGCGAAGCATGGTCCACCGCGTCCACACGAGCACGAACGCGAGGCCGACGGCATACAGCACGTATTTGTGATGCGTCCAAGGCAGCATGCCGATGGCACAGGCAATCCACATCACAACCGTGCGATCGCGAGAATGGAATGGAGAGAGAGAGAACCAGACAACGAGACAGGTCACAAACAGCGCCAGCACTTCCGGGAACACCAAAAACGAGTGGCTCACGATCGGCGGAGACACCCCCGCCGCAACGACAAGACACGCCGCGGCCGCCGGCGATATGAGGGCCGCCAGGCCGTCGGCCAGGAGCGTCAGACCAATGGCGGTCATCGAGATCAGGAACAATCCGATGATCGAGTACGCGAAGAGCCCCCGATTCATCCTGGCCCGGGTCAACAGCGACTCGGAGGGAATCATCGCGAGGCGCTGAGCGACGACATAGACAGGAATCAGCGCGACGCCGAGGCCGATGTCGTGCAGCGGCCGGATGTGGCCGCTAGGCGCCGGAACAGCATGACGGCCCATCTCGAGGTTGTCGTGGCCGAACAACCGGCCATCGTTCTGTGCGTAGTTGTTCGCGACGTCCAGATCGTGGTCAGCGACCAGGCTTTGCGTGATCATCAGGAAGTGCGGTTCGTCGCCGCTCGCGGAGTACTTGCCGTGCGTGGTGAGGGTCCACGCGACGAGAAATACGGGGAGACCGACTTTCCACCACTTCACGCGACACGCTCGATCACAGGTACCAGAGGTGCCAACAACGTCGGTCGCCTGGCTCCGCGTTTGGGCCCCCTCGTCTGCGCATGACGATACCGGCAAGGCCGAACACTGGCGCGCCGATCGTGAACCGACGCAACGTCTGCATGATGATGGCTTTCCTATTTGGTACCATCTGCGGCTCCCGCGCTCATGAGCTGCTCTATCTCTTTGCGGGATCTGGCAATCTCCATGCGGAAGAGATCGCGATACCGACGATCGTCGCCGACCGATCCGTACCGACCATCCTGGCAGGGCGCCGAACACGACGGCTGCCCATCCAACGACGGTCTGTCCCGTGTGGCGCACGCGAATCTCGATGGGGGCCGGTGTGCCAGGCCTTGTGGATCGGATCACCATGCCGTCGCACCGCTCGCCATCGAACACCGTCGGTATGACGCCCGCGGAGATAATGGTGAACAACGGGATGACCGACGCGTCACAGTGCATGCCCATGGACACCGCCACCAGATCGGCATCCGAGCCCGGACTCGTCTCCAGTCGGCTCGATCGAAATGCCCCACTCGAGGTGACGAGTTCCGCCAGTGTTTTCGCAAAGGCGGCCGGGTCTCGCCCGGTGCGATCGCCTGGATCCGAGTTCCACGGAACAACCGACACGGTGAACGGAAGGGGTCCGTCGGCGTTGCCTTCCGGCCCTTCATGTTTGACGCTTGCGTCCAACGCTGGCAGGCGATGCGCGTAGCAGCCGCCCGATGCGGCGGCGACGCCGAGAGAGAGTGCTACCGCTAGCACCACCATCTGATTGCGGCGGCCGATAGTCTTCCACACGCTCATCGCTCATCGCCGCCTCGTGTCGGGGTGCGCGGGATTGTAGCAGAATCGCTGTTCACTCCTCGTATGGATTCAAGGCCGGAGTTCCAACGCGCAGATGGTGCTCAATCCGCTCGAGCACTGCCTCGGGGGAAACGGACGAGGGCACGCCACCCTCGAGGTGGAGTCGTGGCACGATGCTCTCCACGCCGTCGAAGACCCATCGGCCTGGAGCCTCCTGCTCGCGATTGAGCTCCTCGACCAACCCTGAGAGGTCCACGCGAAGCGCAGGACGCCTGGAGGCCATCTGAACCCAGCCTTCGTAACGATAGTGGAGCTCGACGCGATTGCCCTGGACCATCGCCACGCGGGACCGTTCTGTCCGACTGTGGATGGCGCATTGGTGACAGCGCCCAAGATCTCGCGGTACACGGACAATGGCCAGATCGAGCTCCGGACGCTCCTCGATCGTGATGCGGCCCTGCTCGATCAACGCTTCGTGCTCGGTGAGCGTGCGGTCTTCAGCTTCCCAGTACGATCGGAACGCGTCGGGATTCTCGAGCAACGCTGGAAGGAGAGCCAGCGTCTGCACGTAAAGCTCCGCGGTTTGATCGGGAAACGGCAGCTCGAAGATCCGCGCGGGCAGCGGTGATGTCTCGGGACTTGAATAGGCGCCGAGCACGAACGCGATGCGAGCAGCGTCCCGGCTCCGGTACACATCGAAGTCCCCTGCTCGCGATGCATCGATCAACAGGTCGCGATAGTGCTCGCCACCCGCTGGATCGAGGAGCGCGAAGATGCCCAGTAGCCCGTCCTCGTCGAAGTGATTGTTCGACACGACGTCCGCCTGAACGCGAAACCGTGGCGTGTCGAGGTATCTGAACACAATCTCCGTGGACGTATCTGCGCTCAGCTCCGGTGGCGTGCCGCTCCTGGCCCAATGCGACAGCGCCAGCACGGTTGACGCGTTTCGTGGTCCGTCCACGATGATGTTGGGTGTCGACGCCGTGCGCGGATACGATTCGAAACGCATGGCTCACTCGATGGCATGCCGCACGACGCTGCCGGTCAGTGTCTCCGAGCCAATCGAGAGATACAGCTCACGGTCAGTGACTGAGAGGCTGAACGCCATCCGGCGCTCCAGCCGGGCCGAAAGGGCGGCGATCAGGCCGCGATCGATGGCCCACAATTCCACCGCCTCGACCTTGCGAATACGCTCCCCCGAAAGACGATGCACGAGCTGCGTTGGATCCTTGTGGGTGTAGATCACCACGCGAGGCGACGCCTTCGAGGCCCGGTGCAGCCGCGCGGCGTCGGGATTCCCGATCTCAATCCAGCATCGAAATGCGCCCGTCAGATCGCGCACGGAGATCGCCGGAGCATCCGGATCCGACAGGCCTCGCGAAAATTCAATCCCGGGGGCGCACTCCAGCGCGTACGCGAGCAACCGCGCCACCAGGTATTCCTCAGACTCCGAAGGATGACGGGCCACCCGGAGCGCCAGCGACTCGTACACGCCGCGATCCGAGTCCGCGAGGTCGATCTCGAAGGTGTAGATGGTCGCGGTCAGCGCCAATGGCTACGCTCGAGCTCGTCACGCAGTTCCGCGACGGATCGCACGATGCGATCGGGACGGACATCGCTGTCCTCCGGAACGCCCCGGCCGCGGCCGTCCACCCAGACGGCGAACAGGCCCATCCGCTGCGCCTGCCGCACGTCCCACTCCAGGTTATCGCCAACCATCCACGCGTCCGAGGGATCGACAGCGAGCTCGTCCAACGCGCGCGCGAATACACGAGGATCCGGCTTGCCAAATCCCAATTCACCTTCGATGAGCACGAGGTGGAAGAGATCCGTGAGCGCGAATCTCGTCAGCTTCCTGCGCTGAGTTGGCCCGCTGCCGTTCGTCAGCAGGGCCAGCCGACGGCCGGCCTGTCGGAGCCAACGGACGGTGTCGATCGCACCTGGCAGCGGTTCCATCCGTGCCTCGCGCTCGTCTGTGTAGGCGTCCCCAATCTCGTGCGCAAGGGGTACATCGTCCACGTCAAGATCTACCAGCGCCAGCCTGACGATTTCGCGGCGAGCCGCGCGCAAGTCCAGGCGACCGACCTGATGACGGTCGAGATCGGACCAGTACCAGTCCCGCACCCGTGTAATGGTCGCCACAAGCCTCGCGGCATCGAGCCCCTCACAATTGTCCTGGCAACGCGCGCAGGCCAGCTCCCAGCAATCCTCGATGTTCAGGCTGTCGTTGAGAATCGTGTCGTCGAGGTCGAAAAAAACGGCCTTGGGCACCACGGCTAGGCTGGGCTAGGCTGTGTGCTCCACCGTGCGGAACAGATAGAGCGTCAGCCCATTCGGTTCTGTCACGCAGAAACTCCGATGACCCCATGACTGGTTCGTTACTGTCTGCGTGACCGGCAACCCACGCGCGACAGCCAGACGATAGCAGGCGTCCACATCGTGGACTTCGATGACCATAAAGGCACCTTGCGGTGGCCGCGCGTCCCAGAGATGGCTGGAGCCTGGCTTCTCGGGGCGTGCGAGCACCTCTATCATGCCGCCCGCCGCGCTCACGATGGTGCCGCGGTCGTCAGAGCCACGGTCCCATGATTCCACGATGGGCCACTCGAGACCGTGTCGATAAAATGCCACGGTGGCTTCGTACTTCGGCGTGAAGTACGCGAACCTGAACTGGCCTACGCCCATAAAAGAGAATCGTGCATCCACGCCCTACGATTCAAACAGGATTCGCAGGAGCCGCCTCGCATCCGGCAGATCGGCTGCCTGGTCGCTGTACGCGCCTCGGTACTCTGGGGGCAGGACGGCCGCTATCGCAAGGCCGACAACATCCATGATGAGGCGGCGGTCGCCTTCCGCCCGATCGCGCAGCGCTCCCGCCCGGATCGGGACGCCGGCTCGCGCAACCGCCCGCACCGGATGAATGGCGTCTTCCCCGATGGGAAACAGCGTTTCCGAACCGGTAATGCCTACCGGCAGTATCCAGGTGTCTGGACCATCGAAGTATCGCGTCACGCCGGTCAGCAACTGCTGCAGTTCGCTCGTACGGCTGCGCGTCCCCTCGGCAAACACCAGCAACGCTTCTCCGAGCCGCAGCCGTTCGTGCGCGATGTCGATCGACCGACGCGCGGCCCGCGCGACCTCGCGGGCGTTCATGACCGCGTCCTCGCTCGACAAGGCGCTGCTCTGCGGCGTCTTGATGGTGCCGAAGCACAGGCTGGAGAAGCGCCGCTCGAGGCTCGAATAGACCTTCGGCCCTGCGATCACGGTCAGCCGATCCGCGAGCTCGCCGCAACCGGAGCGGCGGAGCAGCACCTCGAGAAGATTGGCGTCGGAATACGACAGGTGGTTCGCAACGATCACGACCGGCGCGCCGGCAATGGTGCCCAGGTGCTCGGTCCCGTAGAGAACGGACCCCCGCTCGAGCACTCGCTCGGCCAGGAAATAGTGGATGCGCCTCGCCAGTGGATCGCGGCGGTAGTAACTCCAATCGGCGCCCGCATGTGCGAGCCGCTTGTCGAGGCGCAGTAGCGCTCGCGGCCCTGCGGCGTCGATCTCGCGCACCAGCGAATCGCGAATGCCGTGCAGCGCGCGTTCATTCCGGCCGGCGGCAAGAAACTGCGTGATGGCCGTCACCAGCGCATCGCGGCCGGCCTGAGACTGTTCGTTCATGCGGTCCGTCCCACCCCTCATTGTTGCCTCGGTCGACCAGCCTGAGCAACGGTTCGACTGGCGCGCGCCGGAAACGGGAGGCTCCCGCTATGGAGGTGTCCGCGGAGCCATATCGCGCCGGACCGCCAGCAGCATCCCGAACAGCAGAAGAGCCGCCAGCGTCGAGGCCGAAGCACCTCGCGCGTAGTCGAAGCCAGCCCGCCCCACCGTGATCCTCGAGAAACCGGAAGTCAGGACCAGCGCGACCCAGAACAACGCGAAGGCCCGCCACTCGTTGCGATAGAGGCGTGAATTGTGAACCGCAAAGAATGCCGGAAAGAGCAGCACCCAGTAATGATCCCACGCGATCGGTGACACGATAACCGCCACGAGCGTCACGAGCGCCATCTCGACCACCGCGATTCTCCGGTCGGCCCCGCGGTTCGTCGGTGCCGTCGCGAGAAACACCACCAGGAGCGCGACGACGGCCACAACATAGACGGCCGAAGACAGTGTCGGCTCGGCGTCGCCGAACAGCCGCTGGATCATCGCGATCAGGGACTGGTTGTTGCCGCGCGTCGGCCAGCCCCCGCCCGTGCTGAACGCGACCCATTGGCGTGCCTGGACGACAAATCCTGTCGACCCGTAGAAGAAGGCGGGGGCGGCCGACAGCGCTGCGGCGGTCACGACCGCGGCGGTGAGCGCGCGCCAGGCTCGCCAGTAGGCAAGATAGAGAATCAGGAGCCCGGGGAACGCCTTGAGCGCGGTCGCCGTCCCGATCGCGACGCCGGCCGCGGCATCGCGCTCCGTTCTGAAGCAATACGCCGCCACACCCAGGCACGCCAACAACAGCGGGTTCATGTTCTGGTGTTCAAAGTTCGTCTGCACCGGGAGAAGAACGGCGAACAGCGGAACCAGCACTGCGCTGGAACAGACTTCAGACCAGCGATGCCCAGAAGGCGCGCGTTCGGCGAGCGCGACGGACCAGAGCGCGACGCCCACCAGCAGGGCGGCCACGCCGAGCGCATACCAGGTCACGCGCGACAGCGGCATGCTGAGATCCGCCACGAGCGCGAAGGGCGCAAAGAAGACCGCCTGAAACGGCGGCCCGACCACCCCAAAGCCCGCACCGCTCTCGGCGTACAGCGGCATCCGGGCGAGGAGACGGCGGCCCGATTCGACGAAGACCTCGAAGTCGCCCCCCTTGTGCAGCGCGTTGACGAAGTTTGCGGCACAAAACACGGCGCCCGCGACCGCGAGGGCCGCGATCTTCCACGCGCCGCCACGCCGCGTTACCGCTTGAACCGTCGCCAATGTTGAATGCACCAGTTCCCGAACGAGCGCTTCCCTCGAACGCGGTGCATCGCCCCGTTGGGAAACGCCCTACACGTGCCTGCGTACATGGAATGTGCGCCGGTAGACCTGCCCCCAACGGACAAGCGTTCCGGCGGTCGTCGCGTACCCACCCAGGTCACGAAAGTTGGGCGCGCCCTCAAGAGGCAGACGCCGAACGGTATCGGGGCGCTGCGCCACAGCCGTGGCAGCAAGCAGGACCGTGGCGAACCCGCTGAGTAGTAGCAGACGCCCTAAATGGCTTGTCATGTGATGGCAATGGCCATGGCTGGTTCGTGACAGGATTCAGGAACTCAATCTAGAGCACGAAGTGATCGTCGTAGTCGGCCATGGCCGCGCGCACCACTTTGAGGGCGTGACTCCGTCCATACACGGCGGCGATGCGGGCCTGCGGGCGCTGCCCAGGCACGAGCTTGTAGGTCAGGAAATAGTGCTGAAGTCGCTCCACCAGCACGGAAGGACTCGCTACGTTGCGATTCGCCCCACACGTAATCGTTTTCCAGCACGCTGATGATCTTGTCGTCAGCTTCTCCACCATCGATCATCTGAAGCCCCCCAAGACACGGCGGACGATGATCTCGTTCCGCGCGATGGTCCGTTCGCTGAACACACAGATATCCAGGATCGCCATCGCCTCGTTTGGCCGCCGGTGAAAGCCTGGCACGCGTTCGTCACAGTACGTTCGGCAAACCGTACAACGTTGGATGCTGCGCTGAGGAGCGCTGTGGGCGGTCGACCCGAAGATATCCTGACACTTTGTCAACTTCATACTTCATGAGGTCGAACGGCGTGATCTCGATGTACGCGTTGAGAACCTCCGGCGGATCCGGACCGACCTCCAAACCATGCCAAGGATGAGGTCGGAAAGCGCTAACCCGCGGGCAAGCCCGCGGAGTCGATGCCCAGCAACTGCAGCGTCTTGCCGTCACGTCTGCCCCGATAGTACTTGCCGAGCAGGCGATCGAAAACAGAACCCGGGGACGATACGCAAGCGAACAGAGTCGCGCAGGACTTCAGCTTCAGGTCATCGGGTGATCCGAATATCTCCGTCGCAGTTCGGCCTTCGACGGAGGCGACCGCCTCGGCACACGCCAGGAGCCTTGGCCCAAGAATCGGATGCTGAAGATATGCTCTTGCCTCGTCGAGACTCTTGATCGAGTAGCGCTTCGAAGCGGAGCTGGCTCCCAGCCCGTCGATTTGTGGAAAGATGTACCACATCCAATGCGATCGCTTCTGACCGCTTCTGATTTCCGTGACTGCTCGCTCGTAATCCTCCTCTTGAGCTCGAAGGAAGCGGCTCAGGTCGTACGGATCGCCCGCTTCGCAAGAGTTGTTTGAGTTGACCATACTCGCCCTCACTGCCTAACGTGGTGTTGGCAGCCCCTTTCTAACGAGCGGTCGCGACCCCGACCAACCCCTCTTTGAGAAACGCCACCAGCGGCGGATAGAACTTCTCCGGCGCTTCGAAATGCGGCACATGACCGAGACCAGGAATCAGGTGCAGTCTGCCGTTCCGATTGGGGATGCTGTCCGCGACAAACTTCATCCGCTCGGGAAAGCTCGTTCCTGGAGGTACGAGGCTGTCCTCTGCGCCACCAAACACCAGCGTCGGCGCCATGATGTGCGCCCAGTCGTCCACGACCGGATCCAGGTACGTCATCTGTCCGAGCAGGGCCTGCACCATCGCGTATCGCGGCCAGTCGCTGCTCAGCGTCCACGCGTAGCGAATACGCACGTACCTGTCGAACTCGGGCCTCCAGGCCGAGGGATTGTGAGAGAAGTACCTGAAGATGCTGGCATGAATGGTCTGGTACGTCGATCCGAGGGTCCGGCGGTACGCCTCGTCCGCACTGGTCCAGGGCCCTCGATATCGAGCGTCTACGAGGCCGATCGGGTTGTAGATCACGACCCGCTCGGTCATGTCCGGGTACTGCGTGGCAAAGCGCGCCGCCAACATGCCACCCATCGAGTGGCCGACGATGGCGGCCTTCGCGACGTTCAGATGCTGGAGTATCCGGCGCGTGTTCAGCGCCATGTCGTGAAAGTTGTACGGAATGATCGGCTTCGACGACCGGCCGAACCCGATCTGGTCCGGCACGATGACCCGAAAACCTTCCTTGCGGAGCGCGTCGATCGGTCCGCCCCAGTAGAATCCCGCGAAGTTCATCCCGTGAAGGAGTACCACCGTTCGTCCGTTGGGCTGCCCGGCCGGCGGCACGTCCATGTACGCAATGCGAACCTCCTGGCCGTACAACGTGAGCGGCAAATAGGAGACGGGAAATGGATATGGCACGTCTTCGCAGGTGATGCTGCCTGGCTGGACGTCCGTCGGCGTTGGTGGCGCCGGCGCCTGCCCACCTCCTTGCACTTGTCCCGCCGCCAGCGCCTGTCCCCCGCCCTGAGCCGCAAGATCGGCAGCAACAAGGCCAATGGCCAGAGCCACAGCCGCAAACACGACATGCCTCATGAGCGTTCTCCTTCCATGCGAAGCGATCGTATGGGCCGCCGGTGGGTTGATGTGCGCAACCATCGTCGCGCGTCGCACGTCACTCCCCCCGCTGCATGATGTAGAAGGGCCCTTCGGAGGAAAGACCTCACCATGACGCGGCGACGCTGTCCGACGGCCGATCATCTTGCCTGAATCGACTTGAGGTATGCGACGAGGTTGTCGATCCGTGACTGGGCAATCGTGTCAGAAGCGTCCAGCGACTGGAAGATCGGTCCCCAGACAGGCATCTCCGACGATCCATGCGCCGGCGCGTCCGACCGGCCCTCGGTGATCAGGCGTTTTACGCGATCGGCCGGAAATTCTCCGTGGTTGTTAACGGCCAGCCTCGTGAGATTCGTGGGAGGTGTCTTGAGGGCGGAGGCGATGGGTCCCTTGCCGCGCGCGTCACGTCCATGACACGTGGCGCAGTAATACCTGAAAATGTCTGCTCCGGACATTGACGGCAGCACGAGGGTTGGCGTGATGTTGACGGACTGAGATTCGCCGCCTCTTACCGTGGTCGCACACAACAACGCAATAGCCAACAATCGCATCGTCATCGAAGGCTCCCCAAGTGATGTTACGCGGGCAGACCCTCCGAATCTACGGGTTCCACACTGCAGGTGCGTTCGTCGAGCGGACGCACAGATCGGCACCTCGAACGGCCCTTGTATCGTGCGATAGGTCTGAACAGCTGTCGCCACATGCAGTTCGCTGGCCGCCGAACGGCTCGGCTCGTCATTGAATAGAAGCAGGTTTGAGCTGGCGTACCACGAATTCGACACGAAAGATCGGGCAAGTCACGACGGCCCTTTGCAGGATTTCAATTGCTTCCATGCTTCAACATGGGATCGATGATACGCGATCGACGGGAAACGATTGCCGCGCGTCCAGCGATCGACGTCTCGGCAAAGCCCCGGAAGGACTTCGTCGACTCTGACCGAGCCGTGGCTCACGCTCGCCGAAGCACGCACCACTGCCCCTCACCTGCCCGGCTCGATGTGCCCGTCCACTCGCCTGGCAGTGCCGCGACAAGGTCATCGACCGAGAGATAGATCGGCGTTTGCTCACCGCTGCTATTTACCCACACCAACGCGCCCTCTGGTGACAGAGCGCGTTCGACTTCGGCAGGAAACAAGAAGGCGTTGATCAGCACGATTGCCGCCGCCGATGAATCGCCTAGCGGCAGCTTGGCACCGTCGGCTTGTACCCGAAAGGCGGGCCCAGTCGGCGCCAATTTCAACATGGCCAGTGAGAGGTCGATCGCCACAACCGTTGCAAAGCGTTCTGCGAGCAGATTCGAGTAGGCGCCGATGCCACTGCCAACCTCCACGGCAATACCCTGGGGCGAGTCAATCGTGCCGAGCCCGCGCTCGAGCGCGTCCCTCACGACGGCCGCGCGCTGCTGAGAGGTTCGCGTGTGCCACTCGCCCGCGAGACTATCGAAGTAGCCCTCAACTTGGTGGCGCAGTTCGCCGGTCCAACCGCCGGCATGCAGTCCGGCGGCTCGCCGTGTGGCGATGCGCATTGGATGGTCCGGACCACCAGCACCAGAGGACTGATGGCCTTCGATCGCTATAGGAGGTAACTGTTGAATCGCCATTCCCTCGCACCGGATTTCAGAGGCAGTTGGTATTGGGGCAGCCGTCTGCTGCAGCCGCGTGATGGGGCCGATTCACGGTGCTTCCCGTCGAGCGCACCTCGGGCTCTCTACTTCAGCGCGTAGATGTCGTACTTCACCGACGTGCCGACGCGCTCGCCAACGCCGACCGCCTGGAGTCGTGTGAGCCAGACGTAGCGTGAATCGCCCGTCTCGAAGAGTGGTGCGATCCGTAGCGATGCGCCGGTGTTCGTCGTCTGGCCGATGCCGTTGTAGGTCACCAGAATCAGGGCTCCGTCGTCGGTCTTCAGCGTGAGGCGCACGTCGAGGCGGTAGCTGCCGTCGGCGCGGTTGGTGATCCAGTCACCCGAGGGTATTTCCACCGACGCCTTGACGCGTGGCCCTTCGAAGCGGCCGCTGGCGACCTGTACGATCGTGCGCGTCCCCTGCGGGCCGTTTTCGACGACGGTGCGGGTCCCAGTTTCGATGCGCAGCGTGCCCAGGTATTCGAACGCGGGGGAGCGGGGCTCCTCGGTGGCATTCTGGGCACGCGGGGCGGCCGTCGCCTGCCCGCGCGAGGAAGTCTGAGCGAGAGCGAACGGTCCGAATGCGGTCAGTCCGAGGCCGACCAGCAACGCGGTTGCGACACGCACGGGGCCCTCCTGTATTGAATGCGCTGATTACCTACCAACGACGACATGGATGGTGGCGCGGTGAGGCCGATTCGAACCTCACGGCTGCCGGGACGTGTTGACGCCTTGAACCATTCTCTGCAATCTAACGTCTTGCCGCTCAGCCGCGAGAGACCACTGCGGTCTCTGCCGTGGGCTGGCTGCGTCTGCGCCGCTCGCCGCCTGGAGCAACTTGTCCGGCGGCACGACCGCGCGCCTATCAGGAGCGAAAAGCCTCGCCCGCAACGTACGTGTCGAAGAACTCCTGGAAGCGCGAAATCTTGCCGTCCCGGAACGTCACCACGTGAACGAAGTCGGTTTCGTACACCCGCCCGGTGGGCTTGGCAAGGCACTTCGAATAACCCACGACGGCAACGCTCTCGTTGTCTGATAGGAATTGGCGCGGCTCGAGTGCCAGAATCTCTTCTGTGTCTTTGCCGATCCGCAACCACTCGAGAAACCCGGCTTGGCCTCGCCGCGCGCCCGAAGCCGGATTGAATGGATTCTCGGGTTCACTCCACTCGACGTCTGGACTGAGAAGCGCCAGGATACCGCTCACATCACCCTTCCGAAACGCGGCATACAGCTCTTGAACAACCTTGATGTGTTCGGTCGATCGGTTCGGCTTGTCTTGTTCCAACATCGTTCTCTATGATCGATTCCGAAAAAACCCGAACCGGAGAATCCGTCGCTCTCTGCAAGACGATGGCTGCCTCGTTCCAGGCACTCAATGCAGGCTGAGCAGTCGCGCCGGGTTCTGTTTCGTCATTCGGCCGATCTCCTGTTCGGTAAAACCCCTAGCCAGCATAGTGGCCAGAAACTCGCCGAAGCCATCGGGCGGCAGCGGATTCCCCTTCTGACCCAAGTCTGATGACAAAATGCAGAATTGCGGCCCCACCTTCCGGATCGCATCCGCATAACGCTCGATTCTGGCTGCGGCGTCGGCGTTGGCCAGCGTGCTCCCAGTGAACTCGACAAATGCTCCCAGCCTCGCCGCTTCCTGCATCTGCTGAACGTCCATCAGAATCGGCGCATTCATCGCATGCGTTACGACCATGTGCTGCACACCCTGCTGGCGTCCCTCGCGGAGCAACATCAGCACTTCCGACGCCGAGACGTGGCCGGTCGCCAGCACGAGCCCGTGCCTGGCAATCACCGAGATGACGGCTTTCGTTTCCGGCAACAGTTCGCCGTTGCGCGTCACGCTGACGAACGGTCGATTCTCCCTGGAGTAACGCACGTGGTTTTCGGCGTCGAACGTCGACATCCAGACAATGCGTCCCCAGCCTCCTGCGACCTGCGTCATGTGCTCCACCGCCACTGGGTTCATGCCGCCGACCGTGAGATTCAGGTCGATTCCGCCGAACACCTCCAAGCCGGACGCCTCCTTGCGTGCAAGAAAAGCCAGCCCGGCAGTCGGTTCGTAGTGATTCTTGAGGACAATTCCTCGCATGCCCTTCGAGCGTGCCAACTTCGCGACATCGATTCCGTCGATGGAGCGCGGCACGTTGTCGGGATCAGAATGCACGTGGATGTCAATGGTACCGGCGAGCAACCTGGCGCTGGCACCGGCGTCGGTGATTTGCCTGGCGCCCGCCGGCCGCACCGCCGCCGACACCAGACCCGCAACGGCAACGATCGCCAGCGCCGAGATGACGAACCGTCTCAAACGGCATTGAACGGTGCGCATCGCACCCCCTGACGTTTCGCACATCGATGTGACCGAGCTTCTCGAGCAGGCTCGAGCACGCGTTGCGCGGTCTGACGTGCGCGCTCAGCCGCGCGTCGAGGTGACATGATCGCACAGACGCGGGCGTGACGGCTCCGCGTGTCGGACAGCGGGTCGTTTCAATGAGCACGGATCACGCGTAGATCATGAATTCGAGAAGATTGCCGTCAGGATCCCGAACATAAACACTCGAGCCGGTCTTTTGCCGACCTCCCGCGCGGTCTACCGGACCTATTTCGATCTTTGCGCCGGCGCGCTCCAACATCGTCTCGAGAGATGCCGCGGACCCATCCCACACAAAGCACAAATCGCCACATGGCGGCCTGGCTGCGGGGGCTCGTAGAGTGAACGTTGCATCGTGCCAGCGAGCCGGGCGATGAAAGTTGATCATGTGGGCGCCGACATACACGGACACGGCATTTGCGCTCTCGACCATCTGAAAGCCGAGACCGCGATAAAAGGCGACCATCGCATCGGTATTCTGCATTGGCAGCGCAACGTGATCGAACCCACTCACCCTGCCGGCCTGCTGTGCCGCAAGGTCGGCGCTACTGCCTGTCACGCCAATGGCCACGATCGTCTTCACGAGGGCACGACGTGAGGATTTCCTAGGCATAGAGTTCTTGTGCTTTTCGATTGCACGTGTTGATCCGGCGTTCTGCCAAAGTTCGAGTCTTGCATGATATCTGAAGCCGCTCCAATGACTCGATACAGCGGGCCCACCGGCTGCACTGGCGGCATGGTAAATTTTGAACCCATCGAGCTGTTCCGGGCCCCCGCCGTTATTCGTCAGCCTTGGGCGTTATCCGGGCATCGACCTCCGCGATGAGGCGCTCAACCAACCCACGCAGGGGCCGCTTGTGGAGGGGGACGAGGAGCCAAGGCCAGACGAAACCCCAAAACAGAACCATGAACCAGGCGACCAGTAGGTTCTGCTCAACGGACAACCCAGGCAGCATTGACGTTGAATGCTGCGCGATGTACCCGCGAACGTCGAGGCTCATGAGCAGCACGATTCCGATGAGTCCCAGCGTTCCGCTCAAGGCCAACCCGAACTGGAGCCAGCGCCAATACCGCACCCGGTAGTGCACCGAGTCACTTTGCGGTACGTCGAGCTCGAGTTCGTTGAGACCCACGTTGATCGCCGTCCACCAGTCGGCGGCCTGGACCATGAGGTGACCAGGCCCGGTTGCGCTGATTCGATAGTTGGAGCGCGGATGGGGCCGGCCGGTCAGGAGACCGGCGCTGACCCGCTGGCGAAACGCCTCCAGGAATTCCGGCGCGGTCGATCGGATCGGGACGCTACCGCGGATTTGTGGGTGAAAGATCATCGCCGAATGCTGGAACACAATTGCGTCGCACACTTTCGCCCGCGCTGATCACCGCGATAGGCCGGCGTTCGTTCAGTTCTGCGCTAGTCCACCCGGGTCAGTTGTCCAAACGTCACGCCCGCGCGCCCAATCGAGCGCATCGTAGCACGCGGTGAAACGTCAGCAGCCGATTTACTCGAACGAATGGCCGCTCACGCCTGGGCGAGTGGTTCAACCCGCACTGGCCGACCGGTCTCGAACCGACTGATGCGAAAAGCAGCGGGAAGCAACCGGCTGTGGCACGATATGACGTTCGAGGTTCCAGGATGACATCCCCACCAGATGTGATCGTTCTTCACGAGCATCCTGAATGGCAGAAGCCGTTGTTCGCGGCGCTCGAGCGCCGGGGCATCTCCTTCATGCCGTTCGATGTCACGCGGGCAGCCTTCAGCAACCTCGAACCGCTTCGCGCTTCCCTTTACTTCAACCAAGCGAGTCCAAGCGCATATCTGCGTGGGCACACGCGGGCGGTGCCGCTGGCACTCGCCTACATGCGATCGCTTGAACTCCAGGGAGCTCGGGTTCTGAACGGCGCGGATGTATTCGCGCTCGAGCTGAGTAAGAGCGCCCAGGCGACGTTACTGCGTACGCTGGGAATCGATTGCCCGCGCTCGATCACGTTCAACGACGTCCATGCGCTGCGCGCGTACGCCGGCGAAGTCCACTGGCCGGCCTTGCTGAAGCCCGACCAGGGCGGAAGTGGTGCACGCATCCAGGTGGTCGAGTCGCTGTCGAAGGTAGAAGAGATCTTCAGCAGCGACCCGACGCTGTGGCTGCCGGACAATCTGTTCCTGCTCCAGGAATACCTGCCGCACGACCCCGAGCAGGGCATCGTCCGCTTGGAGTTCCTCGATGGCGAGCTCCTGTATGCGATGCGTGTGAAGACCCACGGGCGCTTCAACCTGTGCCCGTCACCCATCTGCAATCCGGACGAGGGCACCGGTGCGTGTGAGCTGCCGGCGGACGATCGCGTCGATGCCGCGCCGGTGGAGTTTCTTGCGTATCCAGATGTGCCCCAGGATGCCGTGGAGACGGCGAGGCGAATCGTGCGCGCAGCGAGGCTCGATGTCGGAGGAATCGAGTATCTGGAAACAGACGCTGGCCGCCGAGTCTTCTATGACATCAACGCAAACTCGAACCTGCGTCCTTCGGTTGCCGCCGCGTTTGGGTTCGATCCGTTCGAGCGGGTCGTCGATTTCCTCGTGGGTCGACTACAGAACTGTTGATCAACTCGTGTCGTGTCGCGCTGCCAGCGCTTCACGATTGCGTTTGAGCTCGTTCTTCGTGTGCGTCGGAGAGCCGGTTGTTGGTCGGCTCAACGTCCTGCCGCTCAGCCGCGAGCGGCGTTCACGACCGTTCCGACCTATCGCGCGCGGCCGCGCTGCTCAGCGGTGTAGCGGCTTCTTAAGCGACTGTTCACGGACTTGGAAATCCCGGTGACAGCGTCACGCCACGCGCCTGCTCGAAATGCCGCCGATCGTGCGCGAGTACGAGCCGCCAGCCATCCAGCACACTGTATGTGACGACCTTGACAAACGGTGACGTCATGATCGCGCGAGCTGCGTCCCGTTCGTCGAGCGCCTGGACCCGCGCCACGGCGTCCACGTGCTGATCAACGAAGCGCTGGATGATATCCGCAGCAATGTCGCTGGTCGCGGGCTGCGCGTTGGACGGTGCGGTGAACTTTCGCACTGCGCCCGGTGCCTGTGAACGAACCAGCATCCGGCCCAAGACGCCTGGCAGCACTGGCAAGCGCTGCCATATGGTTCGCGGCGCCGCGTCATCGAGGGCGTTTTCCGCGGCTTGGAACATCAAGCGATTCGCTCTGATCAAATGATCGAAGCACTGCGCGACACTCCACCGCGCGAGGTCGGGCCGCCAATTCAGCTGCCGACCGTCGCAACTGCCGAACGTCGCCTGCGCCTCCCGAGCGATGGTGTCGAGCCCGCTCTTCACCTCGGCCAGTGACAAAATCGCGTAGTCCATTCAGAACCAGAGTTGATACACCCCGCGCTCGAATGTGTCGTAGATCGCGAGTGCTTTGGTGTCGGCAAAAGGAAGGAACTGCATCATGACCACGCCCGCAATGCCGCGCGCCGGATCGATCCAGAAGTAGGTGTTATTGACACCGCCCCAGCTCAGGCTGCCCGCGGACCGCTTGCCAGCCACCTGATTGGTCGTGAGGAGGAATCCGAGCCCCCACTTGTCCTTCCCGTCGTTGATGAACGTGAAGTCCATGCTTCGGTCTGGCTGTGCGGTCTTCACCGCAGGAACACCCACCTCACCAATTTGATTCTTGGACATCAGCGCGACCGTGTCGGCGGAGAGAATCCGCGCGCCATCGAGCGTGCCACCGTTCAAGATCATCCGCTCGAAGCGCATGTAGTCGCTCGCGGTCGACGAGAGCCCACCGCCGCCGTTGAAGGTCGTCGCGGGACGCTGCGGCTGATTGGGCTGCTCGGTGAGCGGGGCATCGGGACGGCCATCCTGACGCCGGTGGACCGTCACGAGACGCGCCTGCTTGGTTTCGGGCACGTTGTAGAAGGTGTCGGACATCCCGAGCGGCGTGAAGATGCGACTCGCGGAAATATTCCTCCAGATTCTTGCCAGAAAGCGTCTCAACCAGCCGTCCCACCCAATCGACGCCCGTCCCATAGATCCACTGTGCCCCGGGTTCGAAGAGCAGCGGACCCGCCTCAAATTTCTCGCTATCGCGCGGCTTGAAGTCGCGCACGATCGGGCTGGTGAATGCATACCCGAGCCCGGACGTGTGGGTGAAGAGATGCCGAATCGTGACCTTCTTCGCGGCCGGCCGCACTTTGTATCTGCCGGTGGCGTTGTCGAACGATTCGAAGACCATCAGGTTTGCCAGCTCAGGCAGGTACTTCTCGGCCGGCTCGTCGAGGGCGAAGCGGCCCTGTTCGTACAACTGCATCGCGGCAATTGAGGTGACCGCCTTGGTCATCGAGGCGATCCGGAAGAGCGCATCCGCGGTCATCGGACGCGTGCGTCCGACATCCGCCATTCCGAATACTCCCTCGGTACAGAATGCGGTCACGCGTGGCAGCCATGACGACGAGCCCTGGCACGTCGCCGCGAGTGACCGCCGCGGACAACTTCTCATCGAGCGACGCAGACTGCGTGGCGCCTCCTCCGGCCTGAAAACGGTGCGCGGCGTAGATGCCGCTGGTGAGAAGGAGAAGGCCCGCAATGACGACGATGGATACAACGCGTCGAAGCATGTCTCGACTCTCTCGCGTCTACTTCGAGCCCTTCTTCGCGGCTTCTTCGGCGGCCTTCTCTTCCGCGCGAGCCCCGGCAAGCATCCCCGTCATGGTGTGATAGTTCCCCTCGTGACAGGCATACTCAAACATCTTGTCCTGAGTTTGCTTCAGGCGAACCACGGCCGTCCACGCCTTCGTCCACGTGGTCGGGTCGTCCAGTGTGATTTCGTAGTCGATCCTGCCAGGCGCGACACGCGTGAAACGTTCGACCACATGGAGGTTCTCGGCCGATCCCATGAAGTTGCTGTTGGGAGAGAAATTGGTGGTATCGACAACCAGCGTAGTTCCCTCCCATCGGCCCCGCGAATCCCCATGCCACTGTCGGATGTTCCGTGGAAGATGCGGACGCTCGTCCAGTGGAATGATGCGAGCGTCGTGGATCAACTCCCCGACAAGCACTACGTATCCAGCAGTCTGCAGAATCTGGTAATAGCTGTTGTAACTCGCGCTATTGCCGCCTAGCCTTGGCATGCCGAAGGTGATGCAACGCAGATCATTCCTGATGTCCTCCGGGCCAGCTGGAGGGCGTTGCCCTGCCGCCCCAGCGTAAGGCGCGGCCCTTCTCTGCAGCCCCTCCGGTGTCAGCTGAGGAATTCGCCCATCCGACGGATCCACTATCAGCGAGGTCCGGTTATCAAATTCTCTCTCGACCATCGCGGCGGAACTGCCTGTCGCGTTTGGGTTCTTGAACTGTTCGGGGTTCGCCAATGCGGCCAGGAACAGATCATCTCCGCCGGCGAAGTCACTATTCCTGTTCACGTCGAAAAGCCGAGCCGCTCGCTTCTTCAGTTCACTCACTTCCTCGTCAGTCAGCAACTGCCTTCCTTCCAAGGCCTTCGGGCGTTCCAAGGGGGTCGCGCTGTTGTTCACCCAGACTCCCCGCAGGTCCGGTTGTCCGTCCGGTGTGCGGGGCGGAGTCCACGTCTTGGTCGCTGCCGCGTTCGCTCGGTTCGCTCCGCCCCCAGGGACCTGGCCCGTGAGCGATACCGGCGCGAGGGGTACGATCGCGCTCACGACTGCCAGGACACCTATTGATGCGAGATGTCGATTGCTCATGTGGATCTCCCGTTCACTTGCCCAAAGGGATCTGCCTGTCCAGGCCCATTCAACATGACGCCGTGCCGGTCGTGCTTCTTGAAATCCCGCCACAAGCAAGCCGCCCACAGCAGCTCCATCGTTGCCAACGACCCATATGCGAGGCCGAGCGTCCAATGAAAGAAATCCAGTCCCGCAATCGTACGATAGAAGACCGTTCCAAACGGAATTGCCAGCGCGACGCTCCCAAGCCTGATCCACAACGGGAAGATTGTGCACCACATCAGAAGCACAAACGCGGGGACCATCGGCATGATCACATTGGCAGTCGCTTCAACGTTGATCGATGAAAGACCAGACGCACTGGCCGAAACGCCATGAACAATACCCAGCGGTTCCGCCCGTCTTGTTCCCGCCTTGTCGGCCGTCATCGCCGCCTTGAAAGAGCCCGGGGTGCGACCGTATCGACCGCGAGCATTGCTCCGGCGACCACGAGAGCGAGATCCGCGCGAATCCCCAGGACGAATGCGGCCGAGCTCCCAATCACTGCCCAGAGAATCGGGAGAACGTTGACCCAGGGTGGCACGTCGACCGACGTGACGAGGAAGCCAGCAGTGACCAGCGTTGTCGGGCATGGCACCGCGAACAATGGCAGGCGCGGGAACTCCAGACCAAGGGCGAGGCCGATGAGCGGATAGACAAGTCCGTAAAGAACGAGGGCCCCGCCGACGAGACCTCGCGGACTGCCGTTCATCAGCACGTGTCCGCGCGACATGATGGCCAGCCAGGCGAACGCGGCGGCTTGCAGAACGAACAGCACGGCAAAGACCGCGGCTGCCCGGTTGATGCCGTGGAAGAAGAACCAATGGTAGGCAATACCGGACCACGCCCAGTGCACAGCCAACAGAGCGAAGAGAGTCCGTCCGTTCAGCCGCCCCGTGCGGAACCAGCGGATCACCACCCCTGCCGTGGTGGCCCAGAGAAGGACCACGGCGGGCCAGAGCAATGTGTTGTACGCGCCAAACACGTCGAGGAAGGCGTCGTGAGAAAAGGGTAACTCCATGCTTGATCGATCAGTCCTTCGGTGTCTGGTTCGAGATCGACGATCGGAGACGCCATTTCTCTTGTCTGGCTAATCATCGCGGCTCACCGACGGCTGCACGGACCACACAGCCGTCCAGATTCGCGGGCGTCAGACGCTCAAGATCAGGGTTCGGAGCACGTGTCGGTGGCACCGAGCCTCGTCTTCCGCGCAGTGGCACAGCAGCGTGACGTGACGTGAACGGGCGAGCCGCTTGATGAGCCGCAAGGTGAATTTCTGTCCGTGATTCTTGATGCTGCGGCTGCGGGTGTCAATGGGACCGTCCATGAACATCTCGGCTCGGTACCCTCTCGCGAAGGCGGCCCAGGTCATGCGGCCGGTCTGCATAGCCGTGAGAAGCCGCTCGCTGGGCCCGAGCGACGGCATCCAGACGTCGTAGCGGCTCGTCGACATGCCTCGTCCGCGAAAGCGCGCAGCCAGAATTCGAAGACCATCGGCCTTTCGGTTGATTGGACTCCGTACAGATTTGGTCTTCAGCATCACGTCCTGTCACAGCATGACCCGCGCTCCTTCCGATGCGGCCACTCTTGCCAACGCGAGATGCTCATCACCACAGCGCCGTGACCGCGAGCAGCGAATACAGGATGAATGCGACATAGGCCCTTCGCCTGCTCTCTCGCATCGTCGCCGCTGCAGCCTTCTGTTCATGCTGTATTTCAGCAGGTTGATTACGCCTGCCGCTCAGCCGCGAGCGGCGCCCCACCGCCGTTTCGAATCAACTCGCACCCGCTCACGCTCGACGACTGCAGCGGCCCGTTATGCCGCCCTTGAACTGGATACTGAGTTCATCACGTACTGGCACAACAGCCCGTACGGAATCACGACGAAAAGGGACACCGTGGTGGCAGTCAATCCCATGACGTAGAGCGAAACCGTGTCGTGAAGGTTCGCAAGTCCTCCATACAACAAGGTACGTGCCCACAGCATCGCGGCGGATAGACTCAAGAACACGATGCATCCGAGGTACGGGATCACGGTGGCCCTGACCACATGAGCGCCCAGTGTATCCGCGCGGTCGATGAATCCCCGGCAGGCAACCGCGACGATGACGCTGGCAACGACCAAACACCCGAGATTCTGCAGAACGTCCGCCAGCAGCCATTCTCTGGTCATGCGGGGAACCAGCAGAACCAAGAACCACCCGACCCCAAGTGCCGCTGCCGTGGAACAGTATCGCATCACCAAGCCGATCTCACCGGTCGCCTTCGACTGCAAACGATGTTACGCAGCTCGTCGAACGGGAGCGCAGGCATACGCGACGAAGCCACCGATTGCCAAGAGAACAATGCTGGTGACGCGGATGACGCCGGCACAACATCCCCCGGGATTGTCTAACGGCTCTGGTTCGCCAGCGGCGTCGCGCGTCCGCTCAGCCCGCGGTCAACCGCGTCACCGATAACAACGTCGACAACACGACCATGCCCGTAGTGTACGCGAGGGTCCGTTTGACCCAAATACGAAATCCCATCGAGAACATTGGAGTTGACCGCGGCCTCCATCGGGCAGTGTTCGCGCGGCGCGCCTGGTGCGCCCGGGTGATGGACAGGCCGTTTGGCGACCCTTCTGAGTTGTGGCGGTATCGAAACGGAAACGCCTTTAGGAAACGCCAACTACGGGCCAAGGACTTTGAGATTCCCGGGCTCAAGTAGAGCGTCTGGACAGCCTACGACCTCGTCCAGCGGATCGCATGCCACACGAGGGCGTGGAGAAGGCCTGGTGCGCTACCCCAATCGGCTAAGAAGGTGACCCACCAGAACCGGTGGACCGAAGGAAGCGGAAGGAGGAAGAGGCCCACGGCCGCAAGGGTGCCGCCGAGAAGTGGAATCCAGGACCTGGAGCGCTGCTTCCGGATGAAGGAGTTGTAGAACACCGACCAGTTCAGGACGGCGATCGACGCCCCGAGAAGAAGAAACGCCGTGCCAGTGATGGCCAGGATGGCTGATGTCATGGTGTCGATCCAGGTATACGCCGGGAACGCGCGATTTCTGCACAGAATCCAACTCCGTGGATCAGAGGCAATTTTTGTTTGAGTATCCCTAGATCGTGGGATTGCCCCTGGCATTGGGGGCGCATAATGTGCCCGGCATCCGGGTCTTCTTCCAAACGGATTGAGGTAGGCCCGGAACCCTTTCGGGCCGCCCAACGTCAACACGGCGATTGCACGTCAGCTGGAGGAACCATGCGTCGTTCAACGTCACTGGCTCCCATATTCACCCTCCTGATTCTGGGGCTCCTGGTGGCTCCGGAGGCTTCAGCGCAGCAAGCCGCCGGCATCGCGGGGGTAGCGAAGGACGCGACGGGCGCCGCTCTTCCCGGCGTGACCGTGGAAGCCTCGAGCCCAGCGCTCATCGAGAAGGTACGCTCGACCGTGACGGATGGTGAAGGTCAGTATCGAATCATTGACCTGCGTCCGGGCACGTACGACGTCACCTTTACGCTGCCTGGTTTCAGCACCGTCAGACGCGAAGGGATCGTGCTCACAGCCGGCTTCACAGCAGCCATCAATGCTGACATGAAGGTTGGCGCTCTCGAAGAGACGGTGACGGTCACCGGCGCGACGCCGCTCGTCGATACCGTGAACGCTCGTCAGCAGCTCAGCGTGACCGACGACGTTCTCGATGCCTTACCCACTGGAACCACGGGCATCTCGAATCTGGCGGCATTCACCCCCGGCCTGACGACCACCGCCGGGTCGAACGTCGGCGGGGCCGCGGGCACGTACAACTCCTCGAGCGTCATCGGTTCCACATTTCATGGCAAAAGCAGCGCCATCACGCAGTATGACGGGATGTCCATCAACAACACGGTGCGCCCGGGCGCTACAGGCTTCATCATCAGCCCGGCGACGCTCCAGGAGTGGGTCGTCGAGACCGGCGGCGGGCTGGCCGAGAGCAACGCGGGCGCCAGCATTGCGATGAACGTGGTCCCCAGGGAGGGCGGGAATACGTTTCGAGGAGGGGCGCAGGCGCTCTATTCCAGCGACAATCTGCAAGGAGAGAATCTGAGCCCCGAGCTCAAGGCAAAAGGGTTAACGACGGTCAGTCAAATCAGCTACCTGTACGACACGGACTTCAACCTGGGTGGTCCCATCAGGAAAGACAAGCTATGGTTCTTCACGGCGTTTCGCGCACAGGGGAATCAAATTCAGCAGCCGGGGATATTCTTCAACGCCACCCAGGGCACGCCCTTCTTCACGCCAGGGGAGCCGGGCTATCGTCAGGATCTTCTCGTGTCGAGCGCAGTCCGGGCGACGTGGCAGGTCTCGTCAAAGAATAAGGTGAACCTGTTCGCCGAGCCGCAGAAGAACTGCGTGTGCCGCGGGCGAGGCGAATTCGTGGCGCCGGAGGCGGCATACCGGTGGGACTTCTGGCCGACGGGCTTGTACCAGGGGACCTGGAACGGGACACTAACCAACAAGCTGCTCTTCGAAGCGGCGGCGGGAGTGATGTGGTTCGACTGGCCTAATTTTCTGCAGCCCGAGACAGGAAACGCCATCAGCACCACCGATCAAAACTCTGGGTTCATCTATGGATCGACTATTGGATGGCCGACGCTTAATGCCGGCCCAAGAAGCGCTCCCCGGTACACGCAGCGGTTTTCGACGACGTACGTCACCGGCTCGCACGCCTTCAAGACCGGCCTCAACATCGAGGAGGCCACCACCGACCTCTCAGCCAGCGTCAACCAGAACATTGCGTATCGATTCCGTGGACAGACCCCGACGACAGCGGTGCCCAACCAGCTCACGCTCTATGCCGATCCGTTCCGCCAAGTCGAAAAGATGAACGCGAATATGGGGATATTCGCGCAGGACAGCTGGACGGTCAAACACCTCACGCTCAACTTGGGCCTGCGATTCGAATACGTGAACGTCTCCATTCCAGAGCAGAATCTGCCCGCTGGACAGTATGTCCCGGCACGTCACACCGACCCGATCAGCAACGTCCCCAACTGGAAGGATGTGCTTCCCCGGCTCGGCGGATCGTACGATCTCTTCGGCAACGGAAAGACGGCGCTCAAGGCGTCGCTTGGAAAGTTCGTGAGCTCAACAACCACCGAGATCGCCCAGGCGATTAATCCGATCTTCGCGAACTCCACCACGACCCGCAATTGGAACGACCTCTTCTTTGACGTAGGCGATCCACGCAGAGGTAACTTCAAGCCCGACTGCGACCTGAAGAATCCGAAGCTGAATGACGAATGCGCCGATTTTGGGAATCAGAATTTCGGCACGCCGACCGTCCGGGCGAACTACGCCGACAATGTCATTCACGGATGGGGCAATCGCCAGTACCTGTGGGATGTCGCCACGGAGGTCCAACAGCAGGTGGGCGCGCGAGCATCGCTGAGGGTGGGTTACTATCGCAACTGGGACGGCAACCTGACGGTCACAAACAATTTGGAGGTCGTCCCGTCCGACCATTCGACCTATTGCATCACCGCTCCGACGAATTCGGGGCTGCCGGGCGGCGGCGGGTATCCCGTCTGCGGGCTCACCGACGTCAACCGGAACAAGTTCGGCCGGACGAACACGTTGGTCGAAAACAGCGCGAACTTCACCGAGTATTCGCGCGTGAGCGATTTCTTCGCCGTCAACCTGTCCACCCGCTTCGGCAAGGGCATCCAGCTCGGCGGCGGCATCGACACGGGGCGCTCGGTGAGCGACAAGTGCGGCGTCGTTGACACCCCGGCTCAGGCGACATACGACTACACGACGGCGACGACGCCGACGTACTGCCACGTGGAGACGCCGTTCAGCGCGCAGACGCAAATCAAGCTGTTCGGCGGCTACCCGCTGCCGTACGGTTTCATGGTGAGTGGCGTGCTTCAGAATCTCTCGGGCCCGCAGATTCTCGCGACCTACGCGGCGACGAACGCGGAAATCGCGGGGTCCCTGGGCCGCAACCTGTCGTCGTGCCCGGCGGACACCGGCGCGTGCACCGCGACGGCGCTCGTGCCGCTCGTCCAGCCGCAGACGATGTTCGCCGACAGACGAACACAGCTGGACGTTCGCTTCTCGAAACATTTCAAGGTTGGGGCGAGGTATGGCGTCGACGCGAGTTTGGATGTCTATAACCTGACGAACAGTAGTTCGGTTATCACCCTGGTCAACACGTTTGGGTCGCAGTGGCAGCAGCCGACCGCCGTGCTGGACGCGCGCATGTTCCAGGTTAATGGCCGGCTCACGTTCTGAGCTCGGAGTTCGGGAAGACTCGATGCGCGATCCATAGACGTCCTCTGAAGATGAACTGGTGAGCTACCGGAGTATCACAGCGGACGTCTGATCGCCGTCATCGCTCTGACAATCTGCGCGTGGCGGCCCGGCGCATGATTGGCCCTCGCCGAAGGGGAGCCGCAGAAAGAACCAGCGCCCTCAAAGAACCCTGGAGAGCTCCTTATTTCTCAGACTCCCGCAAAACGACGCTGACGGGACGGATATTTTGAGGGCATCGTGACACCGCCAAGCGCAATTCGAGCGCTCGTCGCGCTGGCGAGGCTTGGTCCCCGTGATCGCCGCGCGGGGGAAACCGCAGTCATGGATAAGGATGGGCTTGGTTCATGACGGTCAATAACGAGATCGCTCGGCGGAACATGCTGAAGCTGATGGGCGCCGCCGGGGCGTGGTCGGCCCTCGGCCCTGCCATGCCGGCTTCCGCGCAGGCCCAGGGAGACATCGCTCAGTTCAAGGTGCGGGTGAGCGACGACGACCTCGCTGACCTGAAGCGACGTCTGTCCAATATCCGGTGGCCGCCCGATGCCGCAGGGAAACCCTGGTCGATGGGTACGGACCACACGTACATGCGACAGCTGGTGGCGTACTGGAAAGACAGGTTCGACTGGCGTGCGCAGGAGGCGGCGCTCAACAAGTTCGATCACTACACGACGATGATCGGCGCGTACAAGATCCACTTCATCCATCAGAAGTCGCGCAACCCCTCTGCCCTGCCGCTGATCATGACGCACGGCTATCCGGGAAGCTTCTGGGAGATGCTGCCCTCGGTCGCCGCGCTGGTGGACCCGACGGCTCATGGAGGTGCCGCGCCTGACTCGTTCCACGTCGTCGTGCCATCCCTGCCCGGGTACGCGTTTTCAGGCGCGCCGCCCGAGGACTTCACGCCGGGCAAGATCCCCGAGATCTGGCTCGCGTTGATGGACAAGCTGGGATACCGCCAGTTCGGCACGTATGGCAGCGACTGGGGGGGCCAGGTCGGTGGCGGGATCGCAGCGCGCGTCCCGGATCGGGTCGTCGGCGTGGCAAGTCCGGGTCCGCCGCCGGCGACGAGGCGGGAGCCGCGCACGGACGAGGAGCGCGCGTACTACGAGAGCATGGAGCGTTACACCGCCGAAGAAACGGCGTATCAGCTCATCCAGGGTACGAAGCCGCAGTCGCTGGCGTACGGGTTGACGGATTCACCGGCCGGCGTCGCGGCCTGGGTGGTGGAGAAGCTGCGCGCCTGGAGCGATTGCAAGGGGAATCCTGAGAATAAGTTCACCAAGGATCAGATCCTGACGCTGGTGTCGATCTACTGGCACACGCGCTCGATCGGCACGGCCGTGCGTATCTACTATTCGTCCGGAAACTTCCGCACGCCTCCGGCGCCGCGCAACGTGGGGGTCGGACTGTTGGCCGACGTGCGATCGCCACAGCGGCGGCAACCGCAGCAAGAGCAGCAAGCGAGTGGCCGGCGGGTGCCACAGGCGTGTTTGGACTTCTACGGCATCACGTCTCGCGCACGGCCGCCGAAGTCGCTGGTGGATGCCGTGCCGGAGCATGTCAAGCTGTGGTCGTACCACGAAACCGGGGGGCACTTTCCGGCGGCCGAGGAGCCCACGCTCCTGGTTGAGGACCTGCGCACGTTCTTCAGGCCGCTCCGAACGTAGAACCGCGACGAAGGAAGTTGGAGGCTACGCTGGAGCGCTGACGTGTGCCCGCGGCGGGGCCGCAGTGTGTTCACGTGGTGGCGGCGGATACGTGCGCGACGATCGCACCTGCGCAGGCAACAATATGACCTTTGCGCCAGGGTGGTCCCAAGGTTGTTCCGAACGCTTTCAATTGACGCTCGAGATCGCGAGCGGTTTTCCGGCGGGCCTTCGCTGCGAGTTCAAGAACACTGTCCTTCTCGAAATAGAAAACCCTCAGGTTGAGTTGTGCTGCAGCCTGCGTGAGAGCTTGATGGTAGATCATGCCGTCAGCGCGATTCATGATCCAAGTATTCGCGTGAACCTCTGCAACAGTAGCAGGCAAGTCGGGAAGCGGAGGTACTCGTATCGCGATGCCGCGACACGTTGCCGGTGCGAGTTCTCGGATTAGCGACGAGAGGGCGGATTTGGCGCGCGTGTTGGCAGATGTCTTCACTTCTCGAACGAGCTTCTCGGCTCCTGAAAGCGGCATTTGGAGTGTTTCATGGTGATAAGGGGAAGCCGTAAGTTGCTGATCAAGCAACTCGACGCGTCGCCTATCGAGGAGAATTTCGTTGGGGCCAGACGTCGTGACGCTCACCAGATTGGCCCACGCGTAATGGTCTTCGATGCCGATAGAGTATTCGCTCATGGGATCTGCAAGGCGCTCGATCGTGAGTGTGCAGCCATATCAACGGACGGCTTCAGCCACGGCGGCTCATCATCTCGCGAGCCGCCGTCGGCTGCAAGCGGGTGTGGGCGGCTGACTACTTGAGTCCCAGCGGTTTGCCAGCCGCAAGGAGACGAATCGCCTCCTGCAGACGCCTGGCCTTTGTCTCCTCGCGCTTGGCGGACTCGATCCAGCCGACATACCGTCGCCGATGTGAGGGCGCAAGCCCCTGGAAGTACCGCCATGCCGCCGGCTGTTTCCGCAATGCTGCCTGAATGTACGGCGGAACCGTTGCTGGCATTTGGAACCGTGGCGGTCGTGGACCATAGGTCGCGGTCCGTCGGCGCGCGATTGATTCCACCGGGCTGCAATCGGCCGCTGGCTTTCAATGCCGCGTAGCGCTTCCGGTTAATCGTTGACCACCGGCTATCCGCTTTCCTCGGCGTGAACTTCCGCGCGTAGCGAGAGTCGTCCAAACGTTTGACCAGGCTATCCACCCAGCCAAAGCACAGCGCCTCATCGAGTGCGTCCAGAGTACGCTATCGATCGACGACCGGTGTGGACCTTATAGAAGATGAGCCACACCTCGGACTCGGAATCGTGGTGCTCGACGAGCCACTTGCGCCACCGGTCAGGAGTCTGAGCGACGAATGTCTTCACGGTTTGCGATGTCTTGCGCCCCGGATGAGCCGCGCGCTCGGCGACAAGCTCCCACGGACGATTAGGCGCATCGGCTCCGTCTGGCTGTTAGCCCGTGTTCAGTGCGTAGCGTCCAGAACCCACGCCTGTGTGACGTAGGCAAGGGGCCACAACGCCACGAAGTATCCAGTGAACGTAATGCCCCAAAGAGTTGTGAGCACCGGTTCAATGAAGACCTCCATGTTTTGACCAGGCGCTTTGGAGAACACGGCGCCCACACCAAGCACCAATCCGAAGAGCGTCGCCGCCCCGTACAGCGTGAGCCAGGCTGCCGCCGCCTGCGTCAAGCGGGATGCTTGTCTGAGACCAACAATCGCTCTGCCGACTACGAGGCCAAGCATCGGCGAAGCAACGACTCCGACAAGGACGAGTCTGCCGAAAGCCCGATACCCGAGGAACAGCGCAACAGCACCCCAAAGACAACCTGCCAGTGCACAGCGGACCGGTAGGACCTGTCCATTTGCTTCTCATGCCTCGGAGCTTGTTGCGAGCAACCCGAGCCACAGACTCACGGCTCGTTCAACCGTTGCCAGCTGAGCGCCGCCGAGTTTGCCCAGCGACCGAATCAGCTTGGCGTGCGGAATGGTGACGAGGTTCTGCGCATCGAACACGCCCACCTGCAGGAATGGGACGGACACCGCCGCCTCGAATCTGGATTGGCGTGGACTCGTGGTGTGGGGCACAAGCGTGACGAGAGTTCGATCGGTGTCCTCGTCAGGGATGCTGATGACCAGGGCGGGCCGCACTTTCGCGGCCATGCCGAGGTCCACCAACCAGACCTCGCCCCGGCGCGGCGATGTCATTCAGGCTGCTCGCGGCGATCTAGTTCCACAAACAGGCGATCGGCAGCCGCAACCAAATCGTCGTCTTGCAGCAACTCGTGCGAAGCCAAGGCCACTCGACGCGCGAGTTCCGCGACGAGTTCCGACCGATCCCGATCCGGGAGCGTCTCGAATTCGTCGAGCAGCTTCTGCGTGGCCTTCGTCATGAAACCAGAGTCCCATGTTGTCTTCGTCACGTCAAGCTCGTTGGTCGATTCCGAGGCATAACGTCTGCGGCGGCCGTTCTTCGATGCTTCGAATTAGTAACACTCGACGGCCGCCGTTCGGGTGCAGCCGCGGTGATGCGCCTGGTAATTACTTTTGCCATCGTCTACCAACGGCATTCCGTCTCGGATGGAGAGCGAAAGGCGCGCGATTCACGCGGCCCCCCGCCGCCGCACCAGCACGAGGCAAACGATTAGGACGAGCGCGGCGACGCTCACGATCGAAAGCGCCATCATCCGGGCGTACAGCGCGCGCCCGAGCAGGTCGTAGATCGTGAAGCTCATGAACGCAAACGCTGCCGCCGTGGCGACTTGCCACGGCCGCGGCATCTCGCGGAACCGATCGACAAGGACGACCGTTGCGGGCGTTGCGAGCAGCAGGACGTAGTCCCACCCCTGGGGCGAAATGAGCGGGACGAGCAGCATCAGCAGGCCAAATTCCAGGTAAGCGGGCTGCGGCACTCGACGCCGCCAGATCCAGGCAGAGGCGGCCATGGCCAGGGCCCCGGCGGCGGTGACCGTCGCGAGCGAGGATGCCTGTGGACCGGGCCCGAACCACTTGGCCCACATCGTCGCCACCGAGACGTTCTCGGGTGCGAGCAGGTTCGGCGCGGTCGTGTCGGTGACCGTCCGATACCAGCCGCGGAGCTGTTCAAGGTTCCCCGACCAGCCATACACCGTTGCCGGCAACAGCAATCCCGCCGCGAACGTCGCCGCAAATGCCACGAGGCCGCTGATGCCGGCAGCAAACAACAGCCAGGGCACGAGGATCAGCGCGTACGGTTTCACGAACACGCCGGCGCCGACGAGGACACCCGACCAACCTCCGCGGCCACTCAGCGCCGCCGCCAGCGCGCCTGCGAGCAGCACGCCCAGCAGGAGGTTGGTCTGACCGAGATTCAGCTCGTGCAGGTAGAACTTGGCCATCAGCACCACGGCCATCCAGGCGAGCAGCCGTTCCGAATGCCTGCGGCCGGGCAGCGTGCGCAGGGACATGCGCACCAGGACGACGAGCAGCGCCACCGACAGACCGAACCAGATCGCCTTGGCCGCTTCCTCCGGGACCACGGCGAACGGCGTCATGGCGAGCGCGAAGGCGGGGAAGTACTTGAACTGATAGTGGCCGTCGTCCGGGCGGAAGAGCGGCGCCGCTTCCATGGCGCGGGCGCCGGCCGTCCGATAGACCGCGAAATCCACCATCTCGTGCCGGACGCGGGTCGCGTAAGCTATCGTCGCGAGCAGGATCAGCACGGCGATCCAGACGATCGACGATGTTCGGACGCCTGGCGCTGTCAGCGGTGGATCTCCGCGGGAAAGTATATAAGGTGCGTATGCTGAACGTCCCTTGTCCACTTGAGCGAGCGAACCATCATCAGGCGCCCGGGGTTTCGAGATATCAAGCGGCTGGACGACAACGAGGCTACGGCAGCGAGCCGGGTTTGAGGCGATACGCCTTGGTGACCGGATCCTGATCCCGATAGGCGGCGTGGCACGTGTCGCAGGCTCCGGCGACCTGCCTGGCGAGCGCAGCGGCGGCGCCGGCGTCGACCGTCTCGACGGACAACACGGCATCGAGGTCGTCCATCTTCGCCAGCGTGGCCCTGAGCATCTTGACGGCGTCGTCTTTCTTGTTGTCGCGCCAGAACGTGATCGTCACGGCGAGCTGCTCGCGTGAGCGTGTCAGCCGGCGCTTGGTCTCGGCGAAATCGCTCTTACGGATCAAGGCGGTCGTCCCCTCCCAGTTGGCGCCGACCGATTTCATCATCCGCACGAACTCCTCGAACGGGAAGATCGGGTAGGGGGTCTGCGCCGCACGCACGGAGACGCTCAGCGCGAGCGCCGTGAGAAGCGCCGCCGAGGCGCGCCGCCACGCGCGGCCGCCCGGGCGCCGCGTGTCAGATGCCGGTGAGCCGATCGACCTTGCCGGTGCTGTCGCCGAACTTCTCAACGCGATCTCCCATCTTCTCGAGGATCGTCATGTGCAGGTTCGCGAGCGGCGTCCCCTTCGGGTAGCGGATGTAGCGGCCGCCTGTGATTCCCGACGCCTTGCCGCCGACGAGCGCGATCGGCAGGTCGTCGTGGAAGTGCGTGTTGCTGTCGCTGATGCCGGTGCCGTAGAGGAACAGCGTGTGATCGAGCATCGTGCCGTCGCCCTCGGGCATCGCGGCGAGCTTGTCGACCAGGTACGCGAACTGCCGGAAGTGGTACTCGTTGATCTTGTGCAGCCGCTCGAGCTTCGCCGGCTCGTCCTGGTGATGCGAGAGCGGGTGGTGCGAATCGGAGACGCCGATCTCCGGATAGGCGCGGCCGCTCACCTCGCGGGCGAGCATGAAGGTGCTGATGCGGGTCAGGTCGGTCTGGTACGCGAGCGCGAGCAGGTCCATCATCAGCTTGGCGTGCTGCCGCGTAGTCGGTCGGGACGCCGACCGGCTGATCGACCACCGGCAGCTCGCGGGCGTTCTGCTACTCGGCCATCTGAATGCGCCGTTCGATGTCGCGCACCGAATCGAGATACTCGGTGAGCTTGATCTTGTCCTGCGGGCCGATCAGCTTCTCGAGGCTGTTCGCCTCGCCGCTGACGAAGTCGAGAATGCTCTTGTCGCGCTGCATCCGCGCCATGCGGGCGTTGCGGTCGGTGCTGCCGCTCGTGCCGAACAGCCGTTCGAACACGGCGCGCGGATCGTTCTCGATCGGCAGCGGCGTCGTCGGATTGCGCCACGCAATCGTGTTGGTGTAGGCGCAGCTGGAGCCGCCGTCGCACGCGCCGAGCATCGCGTTCGATTCGATGCCGAGCTCGAGGGAGGCGAGCTGCGTTTCCTTCGACGAGCTCCTTCGCCGCGATCTGGTCCATCGACGTCGACGCCGTAGACGTCGGCGCCCGACGTGAACTTGAACGGCACGCAGGTCAGGAACGTGCCGGCCGAGCGCGCGTGGTCGCCGCCGCCCTTGACCAGGTTGGCCGCCTCGTCGGCGAGCCCGCCGCACAGGAGCACCCGATCCTTGAGCTCGGCCAGCGACTTCAGCGTCGGCGGCAATGTCGGTCAGCGGCCCTTCGGTCTTCGGCCACCAGTACGGCATCGACATGCCGTTGGGCACGTAGAAGACCCCCAGACGCCGAATCGGCGCGGCGGCGGTCTGCGCCAGCGCCGTGAACGCCGGGACCATGCGTCGAGGAGCGGCAGCGCGATCGCCGCGCCGAGCCCGCTCAGCACGGTTCGGCGCGACAGGTGCATCTTGGTGATGATCATGTCTCTCCGCCTTGCGTCTCGAGCCGACACTCCCCTACGGTTGCGACCCCTGACGTGACCGTGGCGTCGCCCACGCCGGATGCGCGGCGCATCTGAAACGGCATGCTCTTCGCGATCCCGAGGATGAGCGACGACCACCGATGGTCGTCCCTTGCCGCATCGCGAACGAGCTGGCGGACGACCGGCGCGTCGTAGTAGGCCACGCCCCGGCCGAGCGCGTAGGTCATCAGCTTCTCGGCCACGGTCCGGACGAACGCGCCGTTGCCTTCGGTCAGCAGCGCCTCGCGAAACGCCTTGGGACTGTCGATCGTCCGGCCGGAGAGGACGATCGCCGAATTGATCTCGGCTCCACGGTCGTTGTCGCGCCAACCGCCGACCGCATCGAAATGCTCCATCGCGAAGCCAAGCGGATCCATCCGTGCGTGGCAGCTCGCACAGACCGGGTTGTTGCGGTGCTGTTCCATGCGCGCCGCGAGCGACGTCGGCTTCGCGCGGTCGTTGTCCTTGAGCGGCGGCACGTTGGGCGGCGGCGGCGGGGGCGGCGCGCCGAGCACGTTCTCGAGGATCCATTTGCCGCGCAGCACCACCGACGTGCGATCGGCGTACGACGTCGTCATCAGGACGCTGGCCTGGCCGAGCAGGCCGTGGCGCGTCTCGTCGGCGAGCGCCACGCGCCGGAAGTGACTGCCGTAGACGTTCCCGATGCCGTAGTGCCGCGCCAGCCGCTCGTTCAGGAACGTGTAGTTGGCGCGCAGCAGATCCTGAACCGGCCGATCGTCGCGCATCTGGCTCTCGAAGAAGAGCTCGGTCTCGCGCATCATCGCTCTGCGCAGCGAGTCGTCGAACGACGGAAACAGCTGAACGTCGGGGTTCTGCGAGTGGATGTTCCGCACCTCGAGCCACTGGCCCACGAAATCGTACATGAAGCGCGTCGCCTTGCGATCCGCGAGCATGCGGCGCACCTGGAGCGCGAGCATCGCCGGATCCTTCAACTGGCCGCGCGCGGCCGTGTCGAGCAGCTCGTCGTCTGGAATGCTCTTCCACAGGAAGAACGACAGGCGCGAGGCGAGCTCCAGGTCGCTCAGCCGGTATGCGGCCCCAGGCTTCACGCCGGCAGGCTCGCGCTCGACGCGGATCAGGAACTTCGGCGAGGAGAGCAACGCTTCCAGGGCGCGCTCGATGCCGAGGTCGAAGTCCCTCGCCTTGCGACCCTCCCTGAAGATGGCGAGCAGCGGCTGATGTCCGTGTCAGTCACCGGACGCCGGTAGGCGCGCCGCGCGAGCGACGCGATGATTTTTCGCGCGCAGGGCTCTTCGTCGGTCTCGACCCGCGGGGGCGCCGCGGTCTGCGCGGGCGGCGCGTCGATGCGCCGCTCCGCTGCGCTCGCGGGCCGGCACGTGAAGATGCGCTGCCTCGTCGGCGTGTCCTCGGCCGTCTGCCGTCGAACGGCCCGGAGATGTAGAACATGTCCACGCCCGGCAGCTGTCCGTCGCGCGTCAGACCCTGCCGTGCGACGTTCATCGGCGGCGCCGGCGCCGCATCTACGAACGCGGCAGAGACGAGGCGCGTGCCCGCCTTGACCGGCACGCGGATTTCCAGCTCTTTGTCGGCGTTCATCCGGTAGTCGTGGAGCTTCTGCCCTTCGAGGTCGTCTTCGGGCACGGCGATGAGAACCCCGGGATCCGGCCCCTTGAACTTGCCGCCAACCGTGAACCGTTTGACGAGCGCGTGATCGATGCGCAGCTCGATGTCGTGCGAGTCCTCCTCGATGCCGTCGATCGTGCTCACGGTGCCGTTGCGTTTCAGGCGCAGCGTGAAGACGTATTCGCCGTCGAGCGGGAAGGCATGACGCACGGCGATGCCGCCGTGCGTCGCAAAGGGCATATCCTCGCCGGCACGCTGGTCGCGCCGCTCGAACTCAACCTTGTACATCTGCGTGATGGGCCGATTGTCGGGGCTCGCGATCGCCATGCGGCTGATCTTCGTCGCCGCGGCGATGTAGCGCGACATCAGCGCCGGGGTGATCGACAGCACGTCGGCGTTGTTGTCGAAGCCGAAGCCGGCCATGTCGCTCGGCAGCAGCTCGGCGCCGTCGACGTCGAGCGCCAGGAGATCGTAGATGGCGTTGACATATTCGGCGCGGTTCAGCCGATGCGAGGCCACGCGGCCAGGATTCGGCGCCGCGGCGGCCGCCCGGTCCAGGGCGCGTTCGAGCGAGTCCACGAACGCCGCGAGCGCAGCCGGCTCGGGACGAGGCAGCCCCTCGGGCGGCATCTGTCCCATCTCCAGCTTGCGCACGACCTTCTCGAGCGTCTCGGCGTGCGCGCCGATGTTGGCGAGATCGACGCCGTCGAGCGCGAGGTTTGCGTACCTGGCCTTCGAGCGCTCGTTGTGGCAGCCGACGCAGTATTTGTCGAAGATTTCTCGAGACGGCGCGCTCGCAGCGTTCGCCGTCTCCGCCGGTCTGGCGCTCGATGCCGGCGACTGAAGGGGGCCCTGCGCGGCAGGCACCTGAAGGCAGACCATGGCCGTCAACGCCATGCCGCCGAAGCGCACCGCGCCGCGCATCCTAGCCAAGCCTGCCGCCCCCCTTTCGCCTGCGAACGACCGCTCACTGGCCCGATAAGGCAGCTCGATTGGCGCCCGTCTCTGGCTCAGAGCCGTCGGCCCCCCAAATCTAAGTGGCCGACCGGGAAACCGAGGCGTAACATTATGACTCATGATCGCCACCTTGCTTCGTCTGGCGTGCTGGAGTGTGCTGCTTCAGTCGGTTACCGGCACGGTGTGGGCTGCCGAGCCCGATCTGCGCCTCGTGACCGCCGCGGTTGAGCAGGATATGGCGGCGGTGCGCGCGCTGGTCAAACAGGGCGCCGACGTGAACGCCACGCGGGCCGACGGCGCAACCGCGATCCTCTGGGCCGCGCATTGGAACGATCTCGACACCGTCGACCTGCTCCTCGCCGCCGGCGCCCGGGTCAACGCCGCCGACGACCACGGCGTCACGCCGCTCGCGCGCGCCGCGGAGAATGCCAGCGAAGCGATGGTGGCCCGGCTGCTTCGCGCGAACGCGGATCCGAACGCGGCGCAGACGAGCGGCCTCACGCCGCTGATGATCGCCGCGCGTACCGGCAGCGTCCGCGTGGTCAAGCAGCTGCTGGCCGCCGGTGCGAATCCCAACGCGCGGACGAAGCACATGAACGCCACCGCGTTGATGTGGGCCGTGTCCGAGCGTCACCGCGATGTCGTGCAGGCGCTGGCCGAAGCGGGCGGCGATGTCCACGTGTCGACGGACAAGGGCTTCACGCCGCTGCTGTACGCCGCGCGGAACGGCGACATCGAGATGGCGAAGGTGCTCATCGCCGCCGGCGTGCGCGTCAACGAGACGGGATCGGACGGCACGCACGCGTTGCCGTACTCGCTCGTCCTGGGCTTCGACGACTTCGCCATGTTCCTCCTGGACCAGGGCGCGGATCCCAACAGCACGATCGACGGCGTGCGCGCGCTGCACGCGGCGGCCGGCTCCGTCAGCGCCTGGCTCCGCGACTGGTCGCGCCGCCACGGCGACAACGGGCAGTACTCCGGAGGTGTCGTCAGCTCCATCCGCGGGCTCGACCCCAGCCGTCGCCTGCGCCTCGTGAACGCGCTCGTCGCGCGCGGCGCCGACGTCAACGCGCCCATCACGACGTCCGCGATGTTCATGGCCTACATCGGCTACCCGAAGAAAGGCGCGTTCGAGCCGTTCGCCTGCGGCACGGGCGATCTCTATGGGGCGACGCCGCTGTGGGTTGCGGCGTACACGGCCAACGGCAACGTCGGCGGCTTCGGCGGCAACGCCGATCGCCGCACCGATGCGCGCCCGGCCGAGAACACGACCGATGTCATCAAAGCCCTCCTCGCCGCGGGCGCGAAGGTGGACCTCCCGAGCGACGATGGGACGACGCCGCTGATGGTGGCGGCGGGCCTCGGACGGTCGACGTTCCAGCCGGGGCTTCAGCGCGCGAACCGCTCCATCGGCGCCGAAGAAGCCGTGAACGTCCTGCTGGACGCCGGCGCCGACATCAACGCCATGAACGAAGCCGACTTCACCGCCCTGCACGGCGCAGCGTTCCGCGGGCTGAATGAGGTGATCGAAATCCTGGTCAGGCGCGGAGCGCACATCGACGCGCGCGACTATCGGGGTCGCACGCCGCACCGGCTCGCGGAAGGCTCCAAGCAGTCGTTCCAGTTCCAGGCGTACCCGGAGACCGCCGAGTTCATCAAGAAGCTCGGCGCGAACACGAGGCTGGGCATTCCGGGCACGGAACAGGAGCGCATCCGCGACGTCGGCGTCGCCATCGCCGACCCGAACCAGCCGTAGCGGGCCGCAGCGCGAGCAGCGCTCCACTTCTTGCTGTCGCTCCAGACCAAGAGCACGACCGAGGCCGAGCACGTCGTTCACCAGCGAGGGCCGCAGGTTGCGGTGCGCTCGAGAACAGGCTCTCCTTGAGAGGCATGGCATGAAAGTCCGAGACAAGGTTGTCGTGGTCACAGGCGGTGGGAACGGCATCGGACGTGAGCTGGTTCTGAACCTGCTCGCAAAGGGCGCGCATGTCGCCGCAGTCGACATCAACGAGGCCGGACTACAAGGAACCGTCGAGCTCGCCCGCAACGACAAGAGTCATCTGTCCACGCACGTCGTAAATGTCACGAACAACCACATCATCATCGATGGTATGGAACGTAACCGCTACCGTGTCCTTGTGGGATCAGATTCAGCCGTTATGGATGTTCTCTACCGATTAAGTCCACGGCGGGCGGCTGGACTGATTTTCAAGCAGATGCAATCGCTCTTGCCTCAATAAGTCTCCGCTGAGGGCCACCTACTCCGATGCGACGTCGATCCCGCCGGTCGCCACCACGATGTATTGCTTGCCTTCGAACAAATACGTCATCGGCGCGCCAGTCGTTCCCGCCGGAAATTCTGTCTCCCACACCACCGCGCCAGTTGTCTTGTCGAACGCACGGACGATAGGAAGCATTTCGTGCGGCACCAGACTATAGGTTAGAGCTGGCGAATGTGACCGCGTCTACTCCCTTTTCTCGCTGATCCGGGCCGAAGTCCCAGCACCGTATTTGGCCTGTGCTTCCGCTCAGCGTGGCCCCTCTTTTTTCCTTGACGTTGATGAACACGGGGAGCGCATCACAGGTATTCGCTGCGACCACCGGCAGGATGCAGAGGTGACGGCCGCGTTCGACCGCATCGCCCGGGAGACGCACGGAGTCGACATCCTCGTGAACAACGTCTGGGGCGGATACGAGCGGATGGTCGAGGACGGGGTATTCACGTGGGGCAAGCCGTTCTGGGAACAGCCACTGTGGCGCTGGGACGCGATGTTCAGCGCTGGCGTGCGCGCGCACTACCACGCGAGCCAGTTGGCGGCGCGGACGATGGTCGCCAGCCGGCGCGGGCTCATCGTGAACATTTCAACCTGGGCGGCACAGAAGCACATCGCGAATGTCGCCTATGGGGTGTCGAAAGCCGCGACCGACAAGATGACTGCCGATATGGCTATCGAACTGCGTCCCTATGGGGTCACGGCCGTGTCGCTGTACCCGGGACTGGTCAGGACGGAGAAGGTCATGGAAGCGGCAGCGTGGATGGACCTCACCAATTCAGAATCCCCCGAGTTCACGGGGCGGGCCGTCGTAGCGCTTGCCGGGGATCCTGACCTCATACGGCACACCGGCACCGTCCTGGTGGCCGCTCGCGTTGCGCTTGAGTACGGCTTCACAGACATCGATGGCAAGGCGCCTCGCCCCCTGACGCTAGCCGATGTCTGAATGCGCCGAGGCTCGTCATTCCGGTTGCGTGGCCCGCCGGCGTAGACTGCTTCGATGAAACGAAAGGCGATCAAGCAGACACCAGCGGACGCTTTCGAAGTGGTCAGGGCCGTGGGGCTCGCGCTGCCCGACGTCGAAGCTACCACCAAATACGATGGATCGCCGGTACTGAAGCTTGGTGGCGTCTTCATGGCTGGCCTTGCCACTCACGTCTCGGCGGAACCAGACACGCTCGTCGTCAGGGCCAGCTATGAGGAACGCGACTGGCTCATTGAAGATGCGCCCGAAACCTACTACCTGACAGACTACTATCGAAGCAATCCCGTGGTGCTGGTGCGTCTGTCGCGAATCGACCAGGACGCTCTGCGCGACTTGCTGTCCGTGTCGTGGCGCCTGACGTTGGCGAAGACACGAAAGACGCGGCTGGTCCCGACGCGAAGGTGAAAAGCACGATGATGGGCAGCGACATCCAGTCGCGCGATGCGGTCTCGATCTACTACGACACCGGCCAGGGTCAGGAGTGGCAGCGCGTCATCCCGATCACCGATCGCCCGCACCTGCCGTCGCACGTTCGTCTGTGGTGGGGCGATTCGCGCGGCCGGTGGGACGGGGACACGCTCGTGGTCGATGTGACCAACTTCTCGCCGAAGACCGAGTACCAGGGCTCGCGCGAGAACCTGCACCTCGTCGAGCGGTGGAAGCGCAAGGATGCGAACACGATCGAGATCGCGGTCACCATCGAAGATCCCACCACCTGCCTGCTGACCGAAGGTTTGCATTCCGAGCTCTTGAACACACGAGTGCGGGTGACGGTGGTGTTTCCGGGTGCCGTTGGCACGAACATCACGGCCAACTCCGGCTTAGGAAACCTGCTGCCAGCGAGGGCAGTCAGCGATCGATCCAAGCGATGGCGCCGAGTAAGGCGGCGCACATCATCATCGATGGTATGGAGCGTAACCGCTACCGTGTCCTTGTGGGATCAGATTCAGCGCTTATGGATGTTCTCTACCGACTAAGTCCAAGGCGGGCGGCTGGACTGATTTTCAAGCAGATGCAATCGCTCTTGCCTCAATAAGTGCTCAGGCGCGACCCGGTCGCCACCACGATGTATTGCTTGCCTTCGAACAAATACGTCATCGGCGCGCCAGTCGTTCCCGCGGGAAATTCTGTCTCCCACACCACCACGCCAGTTGTCTTGTCGAACGCACGAAACTTCTGTCGGAGGGGGAATGGCGCGAACGGGTTGACCGCGGAGTCGCATTACGGAATCGTAACCGGGTTTCTGCGATCGAAATCCGCTTGAGCGGCTGAAATAGTTGCCCGAGGGGGAGAGTTTCCCGGTCCGGTGTCTGGAAAGTCCTGCCAAACTCGTCAACGGTTCCTGCCCCGCTATTTGCTGGGCAGATTACGCCCCTCATGCCAACGCGTATCGGCGTTGCGGCCGTTCTTCTGCTGGTCTGCGCACTGTCTCTTGTGCCCGCGGCCATCGAGGTGTGGTCATCGACCGGGGGATCCAATGAGGCGCCGACGGTGAATGCGGGGGCGGATCAGACGATCACGCTGCCGACCAACACGGTCACCCTCACCGGGACCGCCACCGACGACGGCCTGCCGAGCGACACGCTGACCGTGGCCTGGACGACGGTGAGCGGGCCGGGGACCGTCACCTTCGGGACACCGACCGCGACCACGACCACGGCCACCTTCAGCAGCGCCGGCACCTATGTGCTGCAGCTCTCCGCCACCGACACCGTGCTCACCGCCACGGACACCGTCACCGTCCTCGTCAACCCGGCGCCACCAACCAACCAACCACCGACCGTGAATGCGGGGACGGACCAGACGATCACGCTGCCGACCAACACGGTCACGCTCAACGGGACCGCCACCGACGACGGCCTGCCGAGCGGCACGCTGACCGTGGCCTGGTCGACGGTGAGCGGGCCGGGGACCGTCACCTTCGGGACACCGACCGCGACCACGACCACGGCCACCTTCAGCAGCGCCGGCACCTATGTGCTGCAGCTCTCCGCCACCGACACCGTGCTCACCGCCACGGACACCGTCACCGTCATCGTCAACCCGGCGCCACCAACCAACCAACCACCGACCGTGAATGCGGGGACGGACCAGACGATCACGCTGCCGACCAACACGGTCACCCTCACCGGGACCGCCACCGACGACGGCCTGCCGAGCGGGACGCTGACGCGTGGCGTGGACGACGGTGAGCGGGCCGGGGACCGTCACCTTCGGGACACCGACCGCGACCACGACCACGGCCACCTTCAGCAGCGCCGGCACCTACGTGCTGCAGCTCTCCGCCACCGACACCGTGTTCACCGCCACTGACACCGTCACCGTCATCGTCAACCCGGCGCCACCAACCAACCAACCACCGACCGTGAATGCGGGGACGGACCAGACGATCACGCTGCCGACCACCACGGTCACGCTGAATGGGACGGCGAGCGATGACGGCCTGCCGAGCGAGACGCTGACGCGTGGCGTGGTCGACGGTGAGCGGGCCGGGGACCGTCACCTTCGGGACCCGACCGCGACCACGACCACGGCCACCGTCAGCAGCGCCGGCACCTATGTGCTGCAGCTCTCCGCCACCGACACCGTGCTCACCGCCACTGACACCGTCATCGTCATTGTCAACTCGGCGACCGCGAGCAGTGTGATTCGCCTCAACGCCGGCGGCGGCGCCTTTGTCGACAACCTTGGCCAGTCGTGGGTCGCCGATACCCCGTATGTGGTCGGGTCGACCTTTACCTACACCACGGGTGCGGCCATCAACGGCACGGTCAACGATCCGCTGTATCAGAGCGAGCGGTATGGCCAGAGCTTCGGCTACCAGATCCCCGTCACGAACGGGACGTATCAGGTGGCGCTGCACTTTGCCGAGATCTACTGGACCAGCGCGACGCACCGTGTGTTCGATGTGACCGTGGAAGGGACGCTGGCCATCAACGACCTCGATATCTGGAGCATGGCGGGGGCCAACGCGGCCCTGGTCCTGCCCGTCACCGCGACGGTCACCGACGGCGTGCTGAACCTTGCCTTGACCACCTCGGTCGACAACGCCAAGATCGCCGCCATCGACGTCCATCCGTCGTCGGGTGGGTCGAACCAGCCGCCCACCGTGAACGCGGGGACGGACAAGACGATCACGCTGCCGACCACCACGGTCACCCTCACCGGGACCGCCACCGACGACGGCCTGCCGAGCGGGACACTGACCGTGGCCTGGTCGACGGTGAGCGGGCCGGGGACCGTCACCTTCGGGACACCGACCGCGACCACGACCACGGCCACCTTCAGCAGCGCCGGCACCTATGTGCTGCAGCTCTCCGCCACCGACACCGTGCTCACCGCCACTGACACCGTCATCGTCATCGTCAACCCGGCGGCCGCGGGCAGCGTGATTCGCCTCAACGCCGGCGGCGGCGCCTTTGTCGACAACCTTGGCCAGTCGTGGGTCGCCGATACCCCGTATGTGGTCGGGTCGACCTCCACCTACACCACGAGTGCGGCCATCAACGGCACGGTCAACGATCCGCTGTATCAGAGCGAGCGGTTTGGCCAGAGCTTCGGCTACCAGATCCCCGTCACGAACGGGACGTATGAGGTGGCGCTGCACTTTGCCGAGATCTACTGGACCAGCGCGACGCACCGTGTGTTCGATGTGACCGTGGAAGGGACGCTCGTCATCAACGACCTCGATATCTGGAGCATGGCGGGGGCCAACGCGGCCCTGGTCCTGCCCGTCACCGCGACGGTCACCGACGGCGTGCTGAACCTTGCCTTGACCACCTCGGTCGACAACGCCAAGATCGCCGCCATCGACGTCCATCCGTCGTCGGGTGGGTCGAACCAGCCGCCCACCGTGAACGCGGGGACGGACAAGACGATCACGCTGCCGACCACCACGGTCACCCTCACCGGGACCGCCACCGACGACGGCCTGCCGAGTGGGACACTGACCGTGGCGTGGTCGACGGTGAGCGGGCCGGGGACCGTCACCTTCGGGACACCGACCGCGACCACGACCACGGCCACCTTCAGCAGCGCCGGCACCTATGTGCTGCAGCTCTCCGCCACCGACACCGTGCTCACCGCCACTGACACCGTCATCGTCATCGTCAACTCGGCGGCCGCGGGCAGCGTGATTCGCCTCAACGCCGGCGGCGGCGCCTTTGTCGACAACCTTGGCCAGTCGTGGGTCGCCGATACCCCGTATGTGGTCGGGTCGACCTCCACCTACACCACGAGTGCGGCCATCAACGGCACGGTCAACGATCCGCTGTATCAGAGCGAGCGGTTTGGCCAGAGCTTCGGCTACCAGATCCCCGTCACGAACGGGACGTATGAGGTGGCGCTGCACTTTGCCGAGATCTACTGGACCAGCGCGACGCACCGTGTGTTCGATGTGACCGTGGAAGGGGCGCTCGTCATCAACGACCTCGATATCTGGAGCCTGGCGGGGGCCAACGCGGCCCTGGTCATGCCCGTCACCGCGACGGTCACCGACGGCGTGCTGAACCTTGCCTTCACCACCTCGGTCGACAACGCCAAGATCGCCGCCATCGACGTCCATCCGTCGTCGGGTGGGTCGAACCAGCCGCCCACCGTGAACGCGGGGACCGACAAGACGATCACGCTGCCGACCACCACGGTCACCCTCACCGGGACCGCCACCGACGACGGCCTGCCGAGCGGGACACTGACCGTGGCCTGGTCGACGGTGAGCGGGCCGGGGACCGTCACCTTCGGGACCCCGACCGCGACCACGACCACGGCCACCTTCAGCAGCGCCGGCACCTATGTGCTGCAGCTCTCCGCCACCGACACCGTGTTCACCGCCACGGACACCGTCATCGTCATCGTCAACCCGGCGGCCGCGGGCAGCGTGATTCGCCTCAACGCCGGCGGCGGCGCCTTTGTCGACAACCTTGGCCAGTCGTGGGTCGCCGATACCCCGTATGTGGTCGGGTCGACCTCCACCTCCACCACGGGTGCGGCCATCAACGGCACGGTCAACGATCCGCTGTATCAGAGCGAGCGGTATGGCCAGAGCTTCGGCTACCAGATCCCCGTCACGAACGGGACGTATGAGGTGGCGCTGCACTTTGCCGAGATCTACTGGACCAGCGCGACGCACCGTGTGTTCGATGTGACCGTGGAAGGGACGCTCGTCATCAACGACCTCGATATCTGGAGCCTGGCGGGGGCCAACGCGGCCCTGGTCATGCCCGTCACCGCGACGGTCACCGACGGCGTGCTGAACCTTGCCTTGACCACCTCGGTCGACAACGCCAAGATCGCCGCCATCGACGTCCATCCGTCGTCGGGTGGGTCGAACCAGCCGCCCACCGTGAACGCGGGGACGGACCAGACGATCACGCTGCCGACCACCACGGTCACCCTCACCGGGACCGCCACCGACGACGGCCTGCCGAGTGGGACACTGACGCTGGCCTGGTCGACGGTGAGCGGGCCGGGGACCGTCACCTTCGGGACACCGACCGCGACCACGACCACGGCCACCTTCAGCAGCGCCGGCACCTATGTGCTGCAGCTCTCCGCCACCGACACCGCGCTCACCGCCACTGACACCGTCATCGTCATCGTCAACTCGGCGGCCGCGGGCAGTGTGATTCGCCTCAACGCCGGCGGCGGCGCCTTTGTCGACAACCTTGGCCAGTCGTGGGTGCGCCGATACCCCGTATGTGGTCGGGTCGACCTCCACCTACAGCACGGGTGCGGCCATCAACGGCACGGTCAACGATCCGCTGTATCAGAGCGAGCGGTATGGCCAGAGCTTCGGCTACCAGATCCCCGTCACGAACGGGACGTATGAGGTGGCGCTGCACTTTGCCGAGATCTACTGGACCAGCGCGACGCACCGTGTGTTCGATGTGACCGTGGAAGGGACGCTCGTCATCAACGACCTCGATATCTGGAGCATGGCAGGGGCCAACACGGCCCTGGTCCTGCCCGTCACCGCGACGGTCACCGACGGCGTGCTGAACCTTGCCTTGACCACCTCGGTCGACAACGCCAAGATCGCCGCCATCGACGTCCATCCGCATGCGTCGACAGGCGATCCGTTCCTCCACGTTGTGATCGATGCACCGAAGTTTGTCGTCGATTACGAAAGTGCTGGGAGCGTTGATGTAGCGCTCAACGGTTCGGGTTCGCACACGCACCAGATCGGACACCATCTTGCGAGTTGGACTTGGACGGAAGGTGCAACAACGCTGGGTACGACCCAGAATATCGTGGCCCCCCTCGGCCTCGGTGCGCACGCCATCACGCTTACGATCGCAGACGACAACACCCCGCCCCGGACGTTGACCGACTCTGCGCAGGTGGACGTCTATCCGATTGGGGCGGTGGGCGGTGCGCTGGCCCGGTACTATCCTGCGGGCGGCACGCCCCTCGCGGCACTCATCGACGCTCCACCCGCTTCGCCGGGATTCATCGAGGTTCTCACCCCTCTTCAGATCTCCGCAGCCGGGAACAAGATCGGCGGCTCGCCGTTCACCACAAACGTGCTAGCCGTGCTCACAGGCACCTTCCACGCGGCGACGGCCGGAAGCTATCAATTCGTGTTACAGGGAGGCAGTGACACCCGTCTGTTCCTGGACGGTGGGCTCGTCAACGGTCCGGTGTCGCTGAATGCAGGGGCGCATTCACTGGAAGTGCGCTTCGCCATTCCCTCCTCAGCATCATTGCCAGCCGCGATCCTGGTACAGCTCAATGGGGGCCAGGCCGTCCCCCTCGACAAACTGAACACGACTCACGACCAGTCCGCTCTCGCGCCGTTTATCAACAGCATGTCGGGAACCAGTTTCTCCAGCGGCGGCGGAGCAATCACTCTGAGTGGGCTTGGATTCTTCCCCTCGGGATCGGTCGACGTTGTCTGGGACGGCCAACCGATCGGCAGCGCTGGAGTCGTGGTGACACCCACGGCGATTTCCCTGTTCGCACCCCCAGGCACGGGAACGGTTGGCGTCCAGGTTCAGACGCCAAACGGCCCCAGCAATTCAGCACAATTCACATATCTGCAAGGCAGCGGCGGCAACATCAGTTTCTCGACGCAGCCGGTCGCCACGCCAACGTCTCCTACGCAGGCCGCGTTTGGTCCCGACGGCAGGTTGTACGTCGGGACGCTCACCGGCGACATCCTCGCGTACACATTCGACGACAACTACGCCGCGATCGACGTCCAGACGATTACGGCTATCAGCGGTCTGAGCAAGAAGAACATTCTCGGCATCGCGTTCAATCCCTTCGATCCACCCACGCCGGTGAAGATCTACGTGGCACACAGCCAGCTGTACGCGCAAGGCGGCTCCTGCTTCTCGGGCGCCTCTCCGTACCCGGGACAGGTGTCCGTACTTACTGGGCCGAACTTCTCATCGGTCCAGCCGTTGATCACCGGTCTTCCGACGTCGAATCATGACCACGCGGTCAACGGACTGGCATTCGACAACGAAGGCGATCTTTTGATCGGCATGGGCGGCAATACGAACGCCGGGGTCCCGGACTGCAACCTCGGAGGCCTTCCAGAATCGCCCCTGTCCGGAGCCGTTCTCAAGGCCCGGATCTCGACCCCGGGGTTCAATGGCAGCATCTCGTACGTCGAGACGGCGTCCGGCGCGCCGAACAACGATCAGGTCTCCGGCCACCTCGTTGATGTCGCCAGCGGAGTCGACGTTCGAACGTTCTCCACAGGCCTTCGCAACCCCTTCGATCTCGTGTGGACGACACGCGGCATGCTGTATGGCACCGACAATGGCGCGGATCCGGGCTTCGGGGCGGCTTCGACGTCCGCCACCACGGAAGCACCGGTAGCGGATGCCCCGGACGAAATTCTCTCGCTCGTCGAAGGCCATTACTATGGGCACGCGAATCGGAATCGCGGTCGCCGCGACGCTCGGGAAAATGTGTATCGGCCACCGTCGGCCGGATCGCTGCTGGGCGTGCACACCGCGCAGTTGGCGACCGTTACCTCGTCCACCAACGGCATCGATGAATACCGTTCGACCGCGTTCAACGGCGCACTTCGGGGGAATCTCCTCGTTCAGAACTGGGGTGGGGCGCTGTACCGCGCGGAGATCGCTGCCGATGGCCTCTCCATTACGAGCGTCGACGCAGTTCCCGGGACGTCTACGGCTCTGGACGTGCTGGGGGGACCGGGCGGCGCCATCATCGGGATCGACTACAGCGGCAACGCCATCAACGTGTCTCAACCGCAAGACGCGACGGTCGGGACGCAGGCCTACGATATCTTTCCCTGGCGCGCGCGACCGGACATCTCGGTCCCGTTCGTCATCGGCGGCGTCGGCTTCGGTTCTCTCGCCAGCACGGCGGTGACGATCGGCGGGGTGGCCGCCACAATCACATCCGTCTCCCCCACCCGCATCCGCGGGATGGTTCCTACCAAGGCGGCTCCCACTTCCGATCTGCTGCACGTCGTTGTCCAGAGCGCGGGCGCCACGTCGGTCATTCCGGACGCGTTCCGATACGTGTTGCCTCGAGGCGTTGGGAAAGGCGAGTGGCAGTCTGGTCCGTCAATGCCCGCGACGCTGGCCGAGGTTGCGGGCGGCGTGATCAACGGCGTTCTGTACCTGGTCGGCGAGGGCAACTTCGCCACTCTTGCGTATGACCTTGGCCAGCACGTCTGGTTCGACAACCTTCCTGCACGACCATTTCCCGGAGACCACCACGCCGCTGAGGTCATCAATGGGAAGCTCTACCTCTTCGGCGGCCTTGATGGCGGATCGGAAGGGAAGGTCCAGATCTTCGATCCGTACACACAAGTGTGGACACTGGGCGCAGACATTCCTTTCGCCACAGGCTCCGCGTCGACGGCGCTGATCAACGGAAAAGTGTATCTCGCTGGCGGAATTATCGGTGCGATGACGGTCTCCAGTGCCGCCGTTTTCGACCCGGCGACAAACAGCTGGACGTCGATTGCGCCGATGCCACAGGGGCGCAATCACGCGGCCGCCAGCACCGACGGGATTCGATTCTACGTGTTCGGCGGCCGTGGCCCAGGCAGCGGGGACGGAAATTTCGAGGCCGAGGGCTTTGACGACACCCAAATCTACGATCCCGCGACCAACATCTGGGTGAGCAGTGGCGACGCGGGCTCGACGCTGGCCCCGCTTCCCCAGAAACGCGGCGGGATGGGGAAAGCCGCCTTCCTCGGCGGCGAGTTCTACGTCATCGGCGGAGAAACGGTACCGTCTGGCACCGGTCAAGTGGCTGGAAACGTTTACAACCGTGTCGATGTGTACAATCCGGCGTCGAACTCGTGGAGGCTCGACAGCGTGCTGCCAACTGCGCGACATGGAATCTTTCCTCTTGCGCACGACGGGAAGATCTTCGTTGCGGGTGGCGGAGTCGTCGCGGGAATTTCGGCGTCCGGCGTGGTGGAGATCCTTTCGCGTTGATGTGAGACGCGTCGCTGCTCGGCCGCTTCATCGAGCCGGCCGGCGGAATGTACACAAGCGCCAGCGTCAGACGGACGTCCGTATCGCCGCTGCCGCGTATCTGGCGGTGTTGTTGATAGACTCCTGATCCGTGAACGATCCCAAGGGACTGGGCCGGAGCGCCTATGCGCAACGAGCCTGGGACGATGCGTATCGCGCGTTCTCTCAGGCAGCCGCCGAAGGTGCACTCGATGCCGACGATGTCGAGCAGTTGGCGTGGTCGGCGATTCTGAGCGGCCACGACGAGTCGGCGCTCGAGGCGTTTGAGCGGCTGCATCAGCTCCGCCTCGATGCTGGCGAGAGCTTGCCCGCGGCGAGGGCCGCGTTCTGGCTCGGCCTGCGTTTGACCTCGCTTGGTGAAACGGCCCGGGCAAGCGGATGGCTCATGCGAGCGCAGCGGATCGTCGACCGCGATGGCCGGGACTCCGCGGAGTCTGGCTATCTGCGGCTGCCGCCCATTTTCCAACTGATGGCCGCCGGCAATTTTGCGGCAGCCCAGACGCAGGCTGCGGAGGTGGCGCTCATCGGCGACCGCCACGGAGACAAAGACTTGAGCGCGCTCGGCCGCGACTTCGAAGGACGCGCCTTGATTCGGCAAGGCCGGCTCGCAGAAGGGCTGCCGCTCCTCGACGAAGCGATGGTGGCGGCCTCGAGCGGTGAGTTGTCGCCGCTCGTCACCGGACTCGTCTACTGCAACGTCATCGGCGCCTGCCAGCAGAGCTACGCGCTCGATCGCGCGCGTGAATGGACGGCCGCCCTCGACCGGTGGTGCGACGCCCAGCCGCAGCTCGTGCCATTCGCAGGGGCGTGTCTCGTCCACCGCTCCGAGATCCTGCAACTCGGCGGCGCGTGGCCCGAAGCGTTCGAGGAGGCGCGCCGGGCCTTGACGCTATTGTCTGGATCACGAGAGCGCGACGCAGCGAACGCCCTCTATCAGGAGGGCGAGATTCATCGCCTCCGCGGCGAGGTGACCGAAGCCGAAGCGGCCTACGCGCGAGCCGCCGAGTGCGGCCGCGATCCGCATCCGGGGCTGGCCCTGCTCCGCATGGCCCAGGCTCGGATCGATGTCGCCGCGGCAGCCACACGGCGCGTGCTGTCGACCACGAGCGACCCCCTTCAGCGCACGCGCTTCCTGCCCGCGCACGTCGAGATCATGGTGGCCGCCGGCGATCTTCCCGAGGCGCGACGCGCGTCCGACGAGCTCTCGGCGCTCGCAGACGGCTTCGGCATGGAGATCCTCAACGCCATGGCTCAGCACGCGAAGGGAGCGGTCGCCCTGGCGGAAGGCGATGCCAGCGGCGCCATCGGTCCGCTGCGGGACGGTCAGCACGTTTGGCAGCGCGTGGGCGCGCCGTATCTGAGCGCGCGCATCCGTCTTCTCGTCGCGCGCGCGTTTCGTGCGCTCGGCGACGAGGACGGCGCCAGGCTCGAACTCGACGCGGCGAGAAAGACCTTCGTCCAGCTCGGCGCCGCACCCGACGTGGCAGCGGCTGACGAAATTGCCGCGATGGCCCGGCCGACGGCGTTGGCCGCGGCCGGCCACACGGCTGAGACCACTTCCCGCACTGACGCGCACGGCTTGAGCCCACGGGAACTCGAGGTCCTGCTGCTCGTCGCGGCCGGCAAGACCAACAAGGCCATCGCCCGCGAGCTCTTCCTGAGCGAGAAGACCGTCGATCGACACGTGAGCAACATCTTCGTCAAGCTGAACGTGCCTTCCCGCGCGGCCGCGACGGCCTGGGCGTATCAGCACGGCCTCGTTGGGTAGAACTACCCATTCTGCGGCGGGCCTGAAAATTGGGTGGTCCTCCCGAAGTTCCGCCAGCCGGCGTTCGCTAATCTCCTTGCCATCGGCGATGCGCGTGTTCATTGACAAGCGCCGAGAGAAGGAGTTCCGCATGACGATGACGAACAACGTTAAATCGGAGTCACGAATCGAAGGCCTGATCGAAGAAGGCGAAGCGTTCCGCCGGCTGAGCGCAGAGCCTTCTTCGGAAGCGATTCGACGTGATCGTGATCGGCGGCGGTCAGGCCGGCCTGTCGGTCGGCTACCACCTCAATGGGGTGCGCGGAGCCGTGTGCCATGCCTGGGATCGTCTGGCGCGGAACGCACGGCAGGATGACCCTGAACCAGCGGGCCGCCTGACTACAATATGCTGGCATGTTGTCCGCCATCCTGAAAACGCTGCTCGGTCCGAGGTGGACCACACGCGCCCGGTCCCTGCTGGCCGGTCAATCGCTGCCGCGCTGGGGCAATCTTCGACGAACCCGACCGTTCTCGGAGACGTATGGTTTCGATCGCGGCACCCCAATCGATCGTCACTACCTGCGCCAGTTCCTGACCAAGCATCGACGCTATATCACCGGCCGCGTCCTCGAAATCCAGGAAACATCGACGACCAAAACGTACGGACACGATCTGACTGCCACCGACAGCATCGACATCAACCCAGGTTTTGGCGCGACCTACACCTGCGATTGGGCCGAGGCCGATCGGCTGGTGCCACCCGCTTCGTACGACTGCGTCCTCCTGCCCAACACCCTCCACCACCTTCGCGACATCGATCGCTCGCTCGTCCAGATGATGCGTGTCCTGAAACCGGGCGGCGTCCTGCTGGCGGCGGCCTCGGGGTTCGTGCCGCTCGTGCCGGACCTGCCAGACTACTGGCGGCTCAGTGAAGAAGGCTGGCGCGAGAAAGCGAGAACATCCCTAGCCGGCCACGACTGGCAGATCGAGGGGCATGGCAACTGCCTGGCGACGGTGGCGGCGATGCTGGGCCTCGCCCAGGAGGAGCTCACACCAGCCGAGCTCGACGTGCGGGATCCTCGTTATCCCGTCCTCGTCACCCTGTTCTGCATGAAGCGCGTCAGCGGGCAGTAGAGCGTCGGGAACAACCGGCGGGCTCATAACCCTCTCCGCCGCCCCACACTCTCGTCGATCTTGCACGCCTCACCGCATTCGCAATAGCGTGCATCAACCTCGGAATCTGGATGTGGTTTCCGCTCGAGGATCTCGGCGACGCGCTCGTCGCCTCTTGGGGGTTTCCGCCATCGGTGTGGACATCGTATCCGCCCCTCGGAAGATGTCCACCAAACGGGATGAACCCCCCAGAGCTTCAACCCTGAAGCTCTGGGGGGTTCAACTCAAAAGCTGAACTCCCCGCCGAACTTCACGAAAAACGGCCTGACGAGAGACTGCGGCCTGCGAAACGCAGCGTAGGCGCTGTTCTCGTTCAACACCGCATCGCTGTTGAGCACGTTGTACAGGTCGACAGCGGCGTTCAGCCGGGACCGTCCTCCCAGACGGAAGGTCTTCCCCAGCCGCAGATCGAGCTGATTCAGCCGATCCCCATACATCGTGCCCGGCGGGATGACGTTCACCGTGACGGTCGGAGCGCTTTGTGACAGCGGCCGGCCGAGCGACTCGGCCACCTGCGCCGACGTGTAGGTGACGTTCGCCGCGAGCACCTGGCCGGGGATGCTCTGGAACGTCCCCGCGAGTTGCACCTCCCACGGCAACGTATACGCGGCGTATCCTTTCACTTGGGTCAGGAACTTGGTGTCCTGCTGGCAGTACAGGGGGCCCGTGGCGAACGGGACAAGGCCTGCGCTGGTCGTCGTGACGGTATTGGCCTGCACCGCGATGACCTGTTTGACGATGTCGCAGTTGTCGATCGCGGTCTTGCCGGTGCTCAGGCCGCCGGATACGACCAGCTTCGGCAGGCGTGCCTTGACGCTGACGTCCACCCCGTTCCAGTGGGTGTACATCGTACCGAGGCTGTCCGCCGCGGTCACATAGATGTCCGTGGGAATCCCGCCGGCGACAACCTCCGGCTTGAGATCGTAGAGGGGCCCGACCACCTGGCCGCTATTGGGCCCCAATCGGGAATCAGTGGGCGCGGTCACGGTGTACATATCGTACGCCGAGGCCGGCAGGGCGCGGTTGTACTGGACCTGCAGATTGCCGTAGATGCGCCGGAAGTAGCCCACGTCGAGCGACACGCGGTTGACCAGTTCATGCTGGACGCTCCCCGAGAACTCCCAGTTGTACTGGCGCACGCCCCAACCCTGATAGGTTGCCGGATCGTACGCCGCCGCGGACGCGGCCTGACCGAAGGTTCTGGGCAACGGTCCGCACTCGCCGTTTGCCGCCACGTTGGTCAGATCGCAATCCGGGACGAAATTGAAGTTGCCCGTAACGCCCGTTGCAGCGTTGAGCGTTCGATCGTTCCACGCGCGGTTCGCGCTACTGATGAGGGTGGTCGCAGGGTTCCCGGCCAGCGGGGGCGGCGCGACCAGGTACTTGTTCGCGGCGACTTTCAGGGCGGTCTTGCCGTTGCCGAACAGGTCGTACGCGGCCCCCAGACGCGGCGTCAGGTCCTTCATTTTGAAAAACGTGGCCTCTGGAAGCACGAAACTCCGGTTTGGCAGGTGCAGGGTCGGCCCAATGAGCTGGTCCGGAGAGTGGTTCTCGAAGTACCAGTACCGAAGTCCCAGGTCCAGCGACAAGCGCCTGTGGGTCCACCTCTCCTGTGCGTAGATGCCGAGGTCCAACGGCACCGATCCAGCGAGGTTATAATCCGTTTTCTCGGCGATCTGGACGGGCACGCCGCTGACGAAGATGTACGCGGTGCCGGTGGTATTGATTATGTTCGAGTCATGGGCCTTCAGGTATGTGTCGTTGAAGCCGACCTTGAGCGAGTGGCCCCCGGCCACATACGAGAGCGCCGCGCGGAACTGGGGTGTCCACGAGATCGAATCGGTAAAGGAGCCCGCCGCTGTAGGCCCCCCCCCTCCGGTAATCCCGTGATAGACGAGGTTCTGCCCCACGTCTAACACGTTAATTTGGTCGAGGAGCGGGTCTCCCGCGCGCCAGTAGCGGGTCGGGACGTGATAGTCCTCGCGGCGGTACGCGGCTCCGGCCTCGAACAGCAGCTTGTTCGTGAGCGGGGAGGACCAGGTGACGATCCCCGTGTCCGTCGGATAAATGTAGAAGGCGGGCGCCGCTTCCTGCGACACGATCAAGCCCGAGAGTTTGCTCCAGAAGGAGGAGTTGCCGGTTTGATCGCATTCACATTTGTACTGCGAGTCCCAGAAGACGCTGAGCTTGTGCTTGGGATGGACCTGCCACGTCAGGCGGACATTGCCGTCGCGGCTATACGCTTTGTTGAACAACCGGTTGTTCTCGTCGGCCGCGTACGTCCACACGTTGGCGAGGCCGGCATTTTTGTTGCCGAACATGCCCGTGTAGTTCTCATAGCCAAAGAACCGGGCCGAGGTGAAGAACCACAGCTTGTCTTTCTTGATCGGCCCGCCAAAGGCCGGGTTGACGTCGTAGGTCTGCTTGACCTTGGCGTCCGTCTGGAAGCCCAGGTCCTTCACCCGCTGGGTCAGGTTGCTGCCCGACAACCCGCTGGTGGTCCCGGAGACGAACAGCGATCCGCTGTACCCGTTGCCGCCCGATTTGGGCACGAAGTTGATGAGGATGCCGCCTTCCCCACGCTCCGCCGTATTGCCCGCGACATCGATGGCCACTTCCTCGGTGCTCCCGACGTTGGGCTGGTTGTTCCCGAACTGGAGGCCGCTCCGGTTGCCGCCGGTGAAGAAGCCTTCGGTCATCACGCGCATATCGTTATTGCTGCCACCGTGAATCGAGAACTGGCCGTTGATCGCCCCGAGGCTGTCCGTCCCGCCCACATCCTGGGCCCCGAGAAATCCGACCGCCCCAGGGATCAACGTCGCCAGCCCCATCGGCGTCCGGCCGGTCGGCAGCGAAGAGATCACTTCACTCGTCATCACGCGCTGCGTCTGGGTGCTCTGGACGTCGACGATGGGCGAGAGACCGGTGACCGTGACCGTCTCGGCAAGCGAGCCGATCTGCAGATCGGCGTTGACCGTCGCGATAAATGAGCCGGTCAGTACGATCTCTTCTCGCTTCACAGGAGCGAACCCGGTCAGCGTGAAGGTCACCGTCATACGTCCCCGGTCGCAAGTCGACGATGCGGTATAGACCCGAGCCATCCGTCACCGCCGAGCGCACTTTCTCGATCAACGCCGGGCTGGACGCTTCAACCGTGACACCCGGCAAGACTGCCCCAGAGGGGTCCTTGACGATGCCCGTAATACTCGCTTGCGCATAGAGAACCGAGGGACATAACCCTACGAAGACGAACACTGCCAATCGCTGTAACGTACTGCGCATGACACCCTGTCCTTTCGACTACGTCCGTTTCCGACCTGAGCGTTCGTCACGAAACTCGTCGTCGGCCAATGTCTGGATATGCTGGAAAGGCATGAGTCGATATCCCGTTCAACCGCGGGATTCTACATCAGCCACACCCGGCTGCAACTGCCTATTTCGTCGTGTGGCGGTCGTGAGGGGTGAGATCCGGTTTGGTGGATATCTTCCGAAGGGCGGATACGACGTCCAGAATGGGACACGCAAAGCAGGACGCGAGCACCGGCGTCTCCTCCTGCCAGTTGTCGCAGGTGCCGGCTGCGTCGTGGGGGTCAGACAGGCCATGCCGATCGAGGAGGCGGGCGACCCGCGTTTCCACCGTCGCCAGCACTTCCAGCCGCTTCATCGTGCGGCAGGGGCGGGGACAAACGGCGCCGCTGGTTCGCGGATGCCGGGATGCCCGGCTTCGATCCGCTGCCGGCTGACGAGATCGGAAGCTTCCACAGCGCCCTTCTCGTTGGCACGCCCGGCCTTCAGCAGGTTCACCATGGCGTAATTGCCTTCATGGCAGGCGTACTCGAAGATGTAGGCCTGAGCATCGTCCTTTCTCATCGGAATGGCGACGGTGTAGGGCCTGGTATACGTCGCCGGATCCTCGACGGTGAATCGGTAGTCGATGGTTCTGGCATCGAGCCGCCTGAACCGCTCGACGAGCCGCAGTGTTTCGCCCGAGCCCCGATTCCCCGTCTGGATGACATGCGACGGCTGCAGCGGACCGCCGTCGAGCCTGTCGTTGAAGTTCGTCGTTTCCACGACCAGCGTGTCGCCCTCCCAATGGCCACGCGAGTCGCCCATCCACAGGCGAATGTCCTTCCCTGGGTGCGGCCGCCCGTCGAGCGGGATGATGCGCACGTCGTGAATCATCTCGACGAGAATCGCCACGTAGGTCGGCGTCTGAAAGATCTGATAGTTCGCGTTGTAGATGTTGGGAATCATCGCGGTCGGCAGCGTCCGCGAGATGCACCGTTCCCACGTGTTGCGATCGAGCCAGGAGTCGGCTTCACCGCGGCCTCGCCTGGCGTTTTCTCTCTCGACCAGTCGTTTCACGGCCGCGGGCGTCATGGGAATTCGGCCGTCCGGCGGATCGACCACGAGCGATCCGTGCTCAACGGCCTGTCCGCCCTCGAGCCAGCCCGCACCGGTGCCGTCGGTCGCCGCTCGAACGGGCGCCATGGCGCGTTGCGACTGCTGCTGTTCCGCGGCGGTCATCCGTTCCAGCGGGGTATTCGTGGCGTTGTTCCAGATTCCCTGGAGGTCGGGATGGCCCCACACCGTTCGCGGTTGAACCCACGTGCTCGGCGCCGGCTTGGATGCCGCGCCAGGCGCTTGCGCGTCCAGGTGAGCACCCATCAACGGTGCGGTAACCGCCACAACGATCGCCACGCCGTACCAAGAGCGCGTGAACCGATTCTTCACGTCAGTTCTCCCCCCTGCCGACTGCCGCGGCTGCCAACTCCTAGTGGGAGGTTTGGTAGCCCATGACCGTCGGTTTCTGGTTCGCCAGGCTGTCGGTAACCGCCTGCGCAACGACGACCGAGAACAACGGTCGGATGTTGAGATGATTATAGGGGCTCACTTGGATCATGAGGATCCCAATGAGGTCCTCGACGGGGTCCACCCAGAATACGGTGCCGTTGGCCCCGCCCCACATGAAGCTGCCGATCGACAGCGCGTCGGGCGACCGCGACGGATCGAGCAGAACGCCGAATCCCAGGCCGAAGCCAAAGCCGTCTCCGCGGATATACACGGGCTTGCCGGCCCCGATTTGGTTGCTGATCATCATGTTGACGGTCATGCGGCCGAGCAGGCGATGACCGTTGTACTCGCCGCCGTTGAGCAGCATCTGCGTGAAGCGGAAGTAGTCGGCCGCGGTTCCGCTCAGCCCCGCCACCCCAGCAAAGTATGTCGTCGGCTGCCGAAATTCAGGCTTCGCCGACAACTCGATCTTCCCCTGAGCGTCGGGCCGGTAAACGGCCGCCACGCGGCCCGCCTTCTCTTTCGGGATGTTGTAGTAGGTGTCGTGCATCCCGAGCGGTTCGAAGATCCGCTGGCGCAGGAACTGGTCGAGCGACATGCCCGATATCTTCTCCACGAGCACCGCGACGAAGTCGGTCGATGAGCCGTACTGCCACTTTTCTCCGGGCTGGAACGCCACCGGGATCGGCGCGGCGCGTTCGACCGCCTCGAGGAGGGTCTTGGGAGGCTGAGAGCCAGCCCCAGTGGCGGGCGCGCGGTACGACGTCGACGTCAACGAGAGACCCGACGTATGGGTGAGGACATGCCGCACCGTGACAGGCCGTGCGGCGACCGGACGCCCAGGCCCCGTGTCGACCACGGTCTTGTTGGCGTATCCCGGCAGCCATTGGGCGATGGGATCGTCAAGCGTGAACTTCCCTTCTTCCCACAACATCATCAGCGCCGTCGACACGATCGGCTTGGTCATCGACATCAAGGAGAAGAGGGTGTCCTTCTCCATCGGGAGCTTCTCTTCCTTGTAGCGCAACCCCTGCGCGTCGAAATGCACGACCTTTCCCCTTCGCGCAACGAGCGTCACGGCGCCGGCTATCTGGTTCGCATCGATGTACTGTTGAATGAACCGTGGGATGCGTTGCAGGCGTTCGGAGGACATGCCGACCGTTTCAGCCTTGGCCACTGGAAGGTCGGTCGTTTCAGCCGTGTAGCTTGCCGTCGCCAGCGTGACACCGGCCAGCGCGAGCGCGAGGCACGCCCAGGGGCTATGCGTGGAAGACACAAGATGCCTCATTCGGTCCCTCCCATTCTCCAATCGACGTTTCCTGTCCGCGCCGGGTCCAGACGGGGCAGCAGACCACACCCACTATAGGACGATAGGAAGCATCGGTACGCCTGCAGCGCTTTCTCGCCGAGCACGTTCAGGATGTCGTGCGGATTCGACGGACCGTCCATCAACGGTTCGCCCGCGCGCACGCGCTCGCCCTCCTGCACGTTGACGTGCACGCCGCGCGGCAACGCGTACTCGCGCGGCTCCGCGCTAGGTTTTCTCGCTTCGAAGAGCTCGACGACGGGCGGCAGACCGCCCGTGTAGAATTGTCAAATGGTATCCCGAGCGTCATCCCTCAGCACCTGGACACCGGAGCAGATCGCTCAGGGACGCCGATGGGTCGCAGCCTGGCGGCGCGCGGGCCCCGCGCTCGAGCGCATTCGCCGGCAGGAACTACGCGGTCTCGACACGTATGCGGCGATTGCACGGCTATGCGGCCCGGCCAGTTATCACGAGGCGCCGAGGGCACCCAAACCCACCTCCGGTCTCATCGAACAACAGCGGCTCTTTCAGAAGCTACGGCGCCGTTTGTGAACGAAGTCATCCGGGCGGCAGCCGATCTTCAGCGAGTGTGTGAGTCTGAAGGCTGGCGATTCTGTTTCATCGGCGGCCTTGCGGTCCAGCGCTGGGGTGAGCCGCGAGAGACAGTGGACGTCGATCTCACGCTTCTGACCGGGTTCACGGGTGAAGACCGATTCGTGTCGCGGCTGCTTCAGCACTTCGAGGCGCGGATGGACGGCGTGGCGGAGTTCGCCCGCGCCAACCGTGTGCTGCTCCTGCGCACCGCGTCTGGCGTGGGCCTCGACATCGCCCTCGGCGGACTGCCGTTCGAGGAGTCGGCGGTGGTTCGGTCGAGCCTGTTCACGTTTCCGCCCGATGTGCCGCTCAGGACGTGCTCGGCTGAAGATCTGATTGTCCTCAAGGCGTTCGCCGACCGGCCCAAGGACTGGGTTGATGTCGACGGCATCATCATCCGTCAGGCCCGCACCATCGACTGGACGTACGTTCGCACGCAGCTGGCGCCACTCGCGGAGCTGAAGGACGACCCGGAGATCGTGGACCGCCTCGACGCGCGGCTGAGCGAGCTGGACGATAGGCAACATTAGAGGCCTCCGGTCAACGGAACGCCCGTCGTGCGACCCCGCGGTTAACCCGTTCGCGCCATTCCCCCTCCGACAGTCATGATCTCGCGCGGGCAGTTCGCCGCCGGGCAATGGAACGCCGGCGGTGTTTCGCACGAGGTCCCGGACAGGCGAAGGGGTTGTGCCGTCGCCGGTCCGACGCCAGCGAGCACGACCGCGAACACCGTACACGCCCTCTGGATCAGCCGCACACGATTGCTCATGGCCCACTCCTCAGCGGGCGATCCTACCAGCCGTCCTGTTGCCGAGTATTGCGATTCGCGGGCCGCGAGGCGCAGCCGGCGCAACGCCGTTGCGCGGGCGGCATCGATCCCGCCGGCGCCCGTATAATTTGTGTTCGAGCCGCTGGCGCGGGCCGGTGAACCGAATACGGGAGACTCGATGATCGCGATCATGTGGCAGTTCAACGTGCAGGAGGGACGCGAGGCCGAGTTCGAGGAGCTGTACGGAACCGAGGGGCCATGGACGGCACTCAATCGCCGAACGCGGTCATACCTTGGGACGTCATTTCTTCGCGACCAGAGTCAGACGTCCCGCTACATCGTGATCGAGTACTGGAGCGAGATGCTCGTGTACGAAGAGCACCGATCGTCCAGCGCCGCCGCGCTCAACTCCCTGGAAGAGCAGCGAGGTCGTTTGATTCAGTCTGTCGAGCCGCTCGGTGTCTTCACCGCCCTCGATGTCCCCGATCGCACCGGGCCCGCCTGGTCGCAGCGCAAGAAGGCGCCCTGAACCGCGAACCCCCTCGACACCGGCTCAATCGCCCGGGAACGGGAAACAGAGCGGGTCGTGTGACTTAGCCGATGAGGAAATGCTGACCGACTGGCGATTTGAACCCGCCCCTGCCTCGCCGTACCTTCGCAACTGGGTTTGGCGAGCCTCGTGGGCTCGGTTCACGATAAGAGGTCAGTCATGCACAACATCTCTCGTTCGGTTTCATCGGGTCTGCTTCTCCTCGTTACCTTCGCGGCTGCCCTGGTTGCCGGCCAGCCCGGCGAGCACCGGCGTCTCCTCCTGCCAGTTGTCGCAGGTGCCGGCTGCGTCGTGGGGGTCATACAGGCCATGCCGATCGAGGAGGCGGGCAACCCGCGTTTCCACCGTCGCCAGCACTTCAGCCACGTCCAGATCGGTGAGCCGCGCGATGGGATGAAAGCGCAGGTCTCCTGCTGGAGTGGCAGGCGGCAGAAAATGCGGATCGAACACGAACAGATCGGCTGGCCGGCTGAAGCCGGACTGTCGACGTCCCGTTGTGCTACTCGCCGAGATCGCCTGTCCGTGGTCCGAGCACCTCTTCGGGCTCCACGAAGTACTCCATGTCGCGTTCCAGCTCCAGCTCGTCGTCGCTCGGCTGCGGCGGCACCGGCGGCGGCGGCGGCTCATCCGCCGGAATCTGCACGTGGCGGTAGTACTCGAAGCCCGTGCCCGCCGGAATCAGCCGGCCCATCGTGACGTTCTCTTTCAGGCCGCGCAGGTGATCCACCTTGCCGGAAATCGACGCCTCGGTGAGCACGCGGGTCGTCTCCTGGAACGACGCCGCCGAGATGAACGAATCGGTCGAGAGCGACGCCTTCGTGATGCCGAGAAGCAGCGGCCGGCCCTGCGCCGGACGCCCGCCCGCCGTGATCACGCGCTCGTTCTCTTCGAGGAACCGGAACTTGTCGGTCTGCTCGTCGACGAGGAACTCGGTGTCGCCGACGTCCTCGATCTTCACCCACCGCATCATCTGACGCGCAATGGTCTCGATGTGCTTGTCGTTGATGTTCACGCCCTGCAGCCGGTAGACCTCCTGGATTTCGTTCACCAGGTACGCCTGCAGCGCTTTCTCGCCGAGCACGTTCAGGATGTCGTGCGGATTCGACGGACCGTCCATCAACGGCTCGCCGGCCCGAACCCGCTCGCCCTCCTGCACGTTGACGTGCACGCCGCGCGGCAGCGCGTACTCGCGCGGCTCGGCTCCCGGTTCGTCCGGCACGATGATGATCTTCCGCTGACCCTTGACGATGCCGCCGTGCTTGACGAGGCCGTCGATTTCCGAAATGACCGCCGTCTCGCGCGGCTTTCTCGCTTCGAACAGCTCGACGACGCGCGGCAGACCTCCCGTGATGTCCTTGGTCTTCGTGGTCTCGCGTGGAATCTTCGCGAGCACGTCGCCGGCCGACACCATCTCGCCGTCCTGCACCATCATGTGTGCGTGGACCGGCATGTGATACTTGCGGTTGATCTTGCCGTCCTTGCCCTTGATCTCGACTGCCGGCTGCTTCTTCTCGTCCGGCGAGTCGACGATGATGTAGCGCGAAAGCCCGGTGACCTCGTCCACTTCTTCGTGCACCGTGATGCCTTCAAGGATGTCCTTGAACTTGATCTGGCCCGGCTCCTCGGTGAGAATCGAGAACGTGTACGGATCCCATTCGACGAGCACCTGCCCCTGCTCGATGGCCTGCCCTTCCTTCACCTTCAGGCGCGCGCCGTAGACAATCGGGTACCGCTCGCGATCGCGTCCCTTCGCGTCCTGCACGACGAGCGAGCCGCTCCGGTTCATCACGACCAGGTTGCCGTCCTTGGCCTGCACGACCTGCATGCCGTGGAACCGCACGGTGCCGGCGTTGCGCGCTTCGAGTGTTGACTGCTCGGAGACCCGCGACGCCGTGCCGCCGATGTGGAACGTTCTCATCGTCAGCTGCGTGCCGGGCTCGCCGATGGACTGCGCGGCAATCACGCCGACCGCCTGTCCAAGCTCAACGAGCTTGCCGGTCGCGAGGTCGCGGCCGTAGCACTTCGCGCACACGCCGCGTCGCGACGTGCAGGTGAGCACCGACCGGATCTTCACCTTCTCGATGCCCGCATCCTGAATGGCCGACGACAATTCCTCGTCCATGATCTCGTTCACTTCGACGATCGTTTCGCCCGTAAACGGATCCGTGATCTTCTCGAGCGTCGTCCGGCCGATGATGCGATCCCGCAGCGGCTCGATGACCTCGCCGCTCTCGACGATGGCCCGCGCCTCGATGCCGTCCACGGTGCCGCAATCGATCTCGTGGATGATGACGTCCTGCGCCACGTCCACGAGCCGCCGCGTGAGGTAGCCCGAGTCGGCCGTCTTGAGCGCCGTGTCCGCAAGGCCCTTGCGCGCGCCGTGCGTGGAGATGAAGTACTCCATGACGGTGAGGCCTTCGCGGAAGTTGGCGGTGATCGGCGACTCGATGATTTCGCCCGAGGGCTTCGCCATCAGGCCGCGCATCCCGGCGAGCTGCCGAATCTGCTGCTTGGAGCCTCTGGCGCCGGAGTCGGCCATGATGTACACGGGGTTGAACTGCCGGCCTTCCTTGTCGATCTCCTCCATCTCGCCGAACATCGCGTTGGCCGTGTCTTCCGTCGCCTCGGACCAGATCGCGATCACCTTGTTGTAGCGCTCGCCGTTGGTGATGGCGCCCTCGAGGTACTGCGACTCGACCTTGATGACCTCTTCGCGGGCCTTGCTGACCAGCGGTCCCTTTTCCTTCGGGATGATCAGGTCGTCGATGCCAATCGACAGGCCCGATTTGGTTGCGTACAAGAAGCCGACGTTCTTGAGCGAGTCGAGCATCTCAACGGTCTTCTCGAGGCCGAACTTCAAATAGCAGCTCTGCACGAGCTGCTGCAGCCCCTTCTTCTTGAGCAGGCCGTTGATGAACGGCATTTCGACCGGAATCGACTGATTCAGGATGACGCGGCCAACCGTCGTGTTGATGATCTTGTTGCTGACGGTCTGCACTTCGGTCCTCAGGACATCCTGATCGTCGCGCGACGCGGTCAGGTCCTGCAGGTCGCCTGTGTACCGCAGGCGGATGGGAGAAAGCGTCTCGAGCTCCCCCGCTTCGAGCGCAATCATCACATCGTCCGGATTGCCGAACGCCCGGCCCTCCCCCTTCGCACCGCTCTTGGCCTTGGTCAGGTAGTAGATGCCGAGCACGACATCCTGCGACGGGATCGCGATCGGCGATCCGTGCGCGGGCGACAGGATGTTGTTCGATGACAGCATCAGCACCGATGCTTCGATCTGCGCTTCTGGCGACAGCGGAATGTGGACCGCCATCTGGTCGCCGTCGAAGTCGGCGTTGAACGCCGTGCAGACCAGCGGGTGGATGCGGATCGCCTTGCCTTCAACGAGCACCGGCTCGAACGCCTGGATCCCGAGCCGATGGAGCGTCGGTGCGCGGTTCAGCAGCACCGGATGCTCGCGGATGACCTCCTCGAGCACGTCCCACACCTCCGGACGCTGCATTTCGACCATCTCCTTGGCCTGCTTGATGGTCGCGACGAGACCTCGCTCTTCGAGCTTGTTGTAGATGAACGGCTTGAAGAGCTCCAGCGCCATCTTCTTCGGCAGGCCGCACTGATGCAGCTTGAGCTCGGGACCGACGACGATGACCGAACGGCCGGAGTAGTCGACGCGCTTGCCGAGCAGGTTCTGACGGAACCGCCCCTGCTTCCCCTTGAGCGTGTCGGACAGCGATTTGAGGGGGCGGTTGTTGGCTCCGCGCAGCACGCGACCGCGGCGTCCGTTGTCGAACAGCGCGTCCACCGCCTCCTGGAGCATGCGCTTCTCGTTGCGGATGATGACGTCCGGCGCCTTCAGCTCCATCAACTTCTTGAGACGATTGTTGCGATTGATGACGCGGCGGTACAGATCGTTCAGGTCCGAGGTCGCGAAACGGCCGCCATCGAGCGGCACGAGCGGGCGCAGCTCCGGCGGAATGACCGGAATGACATCGAGGATCATCCACTCCGGGCGGTTGCTCGACTTGCGGAACGAGTCGACGACCTTGAGACGCTTGGCGAACTTGAGCTTCTTCTGCGCCGACGTCTCGGTCTTCATCTTGTCGCGCAGCTCGATCGCCAGCCGCTCGATGCTGACGCGTTTCAGCAGCTCCTTGATCGCTTCTGCGCCCATCTGGGCCTTGAAGCGGTGCTGATGTTCTTCGCGCGCCTTGCGGTACTGCTCTTCGTTCAGCAGCTGGTTCTGCTTGAGCTCGGTCTCTCCCGGATCGACGACGACGTACGCCTCGAAGTAGAGCACGCGTTCGAGATCGCGCAGCGAAATGTCGAGCAGGTGACCGATGCGGCTCGGCAGACCCTTGAAGAACCAGACATGGCTCACCGGCGTCGCGAGCGTGATGTGTCCGAGACGCTCACGGCGGACTTTGGCCTGCGTGACCTCAACGCCGCACTTGTCGCAGATGACACCGCGGTGCTTCATGCGCTTGTACTTGCCGCACAGGCACTCCCAGTCGGTGATCGGGCCGAAGATCTTCGCGCAGAACAGCCCGTCGCGCTCCGGCTTGAACGTCCGGTAGTTGATGGTCTCGGGCTTGGTCACCTCGCCGTGCGACCAGGACAGGATCTTTTCCGGCGATGCCAGACTGATGCGGATCGCGTCGAAATCGCTGGTGAGAGCCGAACGCTCGTGAAAGCTTGGTCTCATATGGTTATCATTCTCTCAATGGCGTTGGGGCCCCACCCCCAACGCGAGCTTTCGATGATGCTCGCCCTCGGATTCGCTCGTCCTCGGGCTCGCATGGCCGCAGGCGCTAGACTCTTCAATGGCGTTGGGGCCCCACCCCCAACGCGAGCTTTCGATGATGCTCGCCCTCGGATTCGCTCGTCCTCGGGCTCGCATGGCCGCAGGCGCTAGACCTCTTCCAAAACCGGCTGCGGAGCGACTTCCACCGGCTTCTTCTTCGTCTTCATCAGCTCGACGTCCAGACAGAGCGACTGGAGCTCGCGGATGAGCACGTTGAAGGACTCCGGCAGACCCGCCGTGAACGACGCATCACCCTTGACAATCGCCTCGTAGATCTTCGCTCGTCCCGTGACATCGTCCGACTTGGCGGTGAGAAGCTCCTGAAGAATGTGCGCTGCACCGTACGCCTCGAGCGCCCAGACCTCCATTTCTCCAAACCGCTGGCCGCCGAACTGCGCCTTGCCGCCGAGCGGCTGTTGCGTGATGAGCGAGTACGGTCCGATGGAACGCGCGTGAATCTTGTCGTCCACCAGGTGCGAGAGCTTGAGCATGTAGATGTAGCCAACGGTGACGTTCTGCTCGAATCCGTCGCCCGTCATGCCGTCGTAGAGCCTCGTCTTGCCGCCGGTGGGCAGACCCGCTCGATCGAGCCAGTTCTTGATTTCGCTCTCGGTCGCGCCGTCGAACACCGGGGTCGCGAAGTAGAGGCCAAGCGCATGCGCGGCCCACCCGAGGTGGGTCTCCAGAATCTGACCGACGTTCATACGAGACGGAACGCCGAGCGGATTCAACACGATCTCGACCGGCGTGCCGTCAGGCAGATACGGCATGTCCTCTTCCGGCAGGATGCGCGCGATGACACCCTTGTTGCCGTGCCGTCCCGCCATCTTGTCGCCGACCGACAGCTTGCGCTTCATCGCGACGTAGACCTTGACGAGCTTGATGACGCCCGGGGGAAGCTCGTCCCCGCGGCGGATCTTCTCCTTCTTCTCCTCGAAGAGGTTTCTGATCACCTCAACCTGACGCTCGGTGCGCTCCTCGAGGTCCCGCAAGTCGTCCTCGAGGCGCGTGTCGTCGGTCGCGATCTTCAGCCGCACCATCGTGTCGTACGGCATCTCCTGCAGCACTTCAGGCGTCAGTACCGCCCCCTTCCGAAGCAGCCGTTCGCGGCCATACTCGTCGAAGAGATCCGATCGGAGCTCCAGCCCCCTCAGCATCACGATCGCGCGCTTCTTCACTTCGTCGTGAAGAATGCGGATCTCGTCCTGGAGGTTCTTCTCCATCATGTCGAGCTCGTCCTGTTCGATCGCCTTGGCCCGATCGTCTTTCTCGATGCCCTTGCGCGAGAAGATCTTCACGCCGACGATGATGCCTTCGATACCAGGCGGGCAGATGAGCGACGCGTCGCGCACGTCGCCCGCTTTCTCCCCGAAGATCGCCCGCAGCAGCTTCTCTTCCGGCGTGAGCTGCGTTTCGCCTTTCGGCGTCACCTTGCCCACGAGGATGTCGCCCGGCTTGACGTTGGCGCCGATGCGAATGATGCCGCTCTCGTCGAGGTCCTTCAGGAACCCTTCGGACACGTTCGGGATGTCGCGGGTGATTTCTTCCGGCCCGAGCTTCGTATCGCGCGACTCGATCTCGAACTCCTCGATGTGGATCGACGTGTAGTAGTCGTCCTTGACCATCCGCTCGGAGACGAGAATCGCGTCCTCGAAGTTGTAACCGCGCCACGGCATGAACGCGACGAGCACGTTCCTGCCGAGCGCGAGCTCGCCGAGTTCGGTACACGGCCCGTCGCCGAGCACCTGCCCCTTGTGCACCCTCTGTCCCACGCGAACGATCGGCTTCTGCGTGATGCAGGTATTCTGGTTCGAGCGCTTGAACTTCGTCATCGGGTAGATGTCGGCGCCCATCTCCTTGCCGTCTTCCATCTCACTCTCTACGCGCACGACGATGCGCTGCGAGTCGACGTAGTCGATGACGCCAGACCGCCGGGCCACGATGACGGCCCCCGAGTCGCGGGCAGTGATGTACTCCATGCCGGTGCCGACAAACGGCGCCCGCGCACGAAGCAGCGGCACCGCCTGACGCTGCATGTTCGATCCCATCAACGCGCGGTTCGCATCGTCATTCTCGAGGAACGGAATGAGCGATGCGGCCACCGACACGAGCTGCTTCGGCGACACGTCGATGAACTGAATGTGGTCGCGCGTGGCCAGAATGAAGTTGCCAGCCTGCCGCGCGTTGATCCGGTCCTGCGTCAGCCTGCCGTTGGCATCCACGGCCGCGTTCGCCTGCGCGATGATGTACTGGTCTTCCTCCCACGCCGACAGGTAGAAGGAGTACGGCTCGAACTCGACGCCCTTCTTCTTCGGCCGTCCGTCCTCAGACACCAGCTCATCGGCCTCGACGATGTCCCCGGCCTTGTACTTGGAGCCGGCCGCGTTGTGGACAATCACGTAATCGGTGACGTGGCCGTCCTTCACCTTGCGGTACGGCGACTCGATGAAGCCGAACTCGTTGATGCGCGCGTAGCACGACAGCGACGAGATGAGGCCGATGTTCGGACCTTCCGGCGTCTCAATCGGGCAGATGCGCCCGTAGTGCGTCGGATGGACGTCGCGGACTTCGAATCCCGCGCGCTCGCGGGATAGACCGCCGGGACCGAGCGCGGAGAGACGCCGCTTGTGCGTGATCTCCGAGAGCGGATTGGTCTGGTCCATGAACTGCGAGAGCTGCGACGACCCGAAGAACTCGCGAATCGCGGCCATGACCGGCTTCGCGTTGATCAGGTCGTGCGGCATCGCGGTCGCCATTTCCTGGTAGACCGACATCTTCTCCTTGATGGCGCGCTCCATCCGGACCAGCCCGATGCGGAACTGGTTCTCGAGGAGCTCGCCCACGGACCGGACGCGGCGGTTGCCCAGGTGATCGATGTCATCCACATTCGCCGGGTTCCGGCGCAGCTTGAGGAGATACTTGAGCACCTCGTAGAAGTCCTGCGGGTGCAGAATCTTCTCGTCGAGGGGCGTATTCAGCCCGAGCTTCGTGTTCAACTTCAGCCGTCCGACCCTCGAGAAGTCGTACTTCTGCGGGTTGAAGAACATGTTCTCGAAGAGCGATCGCGAGCTGTCGAGCGTCGGCGGATCGCCAGGCCTGAGGCGGCGGTAGATTTCGATCAGCGCTTCCTCGTGCGTGTGGATCGGATCTTTCTTCAGCGTCTGACCGATGATCGGGCCCACGTCGTCGCGCTCAGGGAAAAAGATCTCCAGGCGATCGACGTTCTTCTCCTGTGCCATGGAGATGACGCGCGGCTCGAGCGGCTCGTTGGCCTCGAGGATCACCTCGCCGGTCGACGGATCGACCACATCGGCCGCGGCGAACGCGCCCTCGAGTTCGGCGTCCGAGATCTCCACGGATTCGACGTTCGCGCGTTTCAACGCCTCAACCGCGTTCTTCGTGATCTTCTTGCCGGACTGGACCGTGAAGTTCTCCCCGGGCACGACGATGTCCTTCGCCGCCCGCAGGCCGACGAGGCTGTCTGCCACGCCCCACGAGAGCGAGCCGCTCTTCACGTAGAGCTTGTCGACGTTGTAGAAGGTCCGAATGATCTCGTCAGCCCCACGCAGGCCGAGCGCGCGCAGAAAGACCGACGCCAGAAACTTCCGCTTGCGGTCGATGCGCACGTAGAGCAGATTCTTCGCGTCGTACTCGAACTCCACCCACGACCCGCGGTACGGAATGATCTGCGCGACATAGAGCGTCTTGTCTTCCGAGTGGAAGAACGCCCCAGGCGACCGGTGCAACTGCGAGACGATGACGCGCTCGGTGCCATTGATGATGAACGTCCCGTTCTCGGTCATCAGCGGGATGTCGCCGAAATAGACCTCCTGCTCCTTGATGTCGCGGATGGTCTTGACGCCGGTCTCGGGGTCCTTGTTCCAGACGACGAGGCGGATCGTCACTTTGAGGGGCACGGCGTAGGTCATGCCGCGCTCCTGGCACTCGTCTACGTCGTACTTCAGCTTGAGAGCGACCGTGTTGCCGCAGATGTCGCAGACATCGCCGCGGGCCTGGTTCGCCTTGCCGCAGCGCGGGCACAGGACTTCGCGATCGCCATACGGATCGGCGATGAGCGTCGTGCCGCAGCTGCTGCACGGCTTGCGCAGGTGGTGGAGCCCCTGCAGCTTGCCGCACTTGCACTCCCAGTTGCCGATTGAGTACTCGATGAACTCCAGCGAGGAGTTCTCCCGGAAGTCGCTGATCGGGAAGACCGACTTGAACACCGACTGCAGACCCGCGTCCTCGCGCTCGCTCGGCAGACGGTTCATCTGCAGAAAACGCTCGTAGGATTTCTTCTGGATCTCGATCAGGTTCGGGATCGGAACGGTCGTCTTGATCTTCGAGAAGTCGATGCGCTCGCGGTAGACGTTCTTGGGAAGGCTGTACATGCTTTAGACCTCGAAGAGAGATGGCGCGCTCACTGACTTGCGCGGACTCGCGTCCGCAGGATCTGGGTCAGAGACAGGGATTGGGGATTGGGGATTAGGGAGTAGGGATCAGGGATTGGGGATGAGCCAAGTGCCCAATTCTTAACCCCTACTCCCCAATCCCTAGTCCCTACTCCCTAGTCCCTGCTCCCTACTTGATCTCAACCTTCGCGCCGACCTCTTCGAATTTCTTCTTGATGGCCTCGGCCTCGGCCTTGGGGATCCCTTCTTTGATCGCCTTGGGCGCGCTCTCGACGAGATCCTTGGCTTCCTTCAAACCCAGGCTGGTGACTTCGCGGACAACTTTGATGACGTTGATCTTGTTCGCGCCCACTTCCGTCAGCGACGCCGTAAATTCGGTCTTCTCTTCAACAGGAGCCGCGGCGCCACCGCCCCCGCCCGCCATCGGCATGCCCATGGGCATCGCGGCCGCCGCGGAGACGCCGAGCTCGGACTCGAGCGTCTTGACGAGCTGCGAGAGCTCCAGAACGGTGATGCCCTTGATGTATTCGACAACCTGATCCTGTGTGACTGCCATTGTGCTCTCCTGATTCCCGTGTACTCGGCCCGAACTCTCGCTCGGGCAATCTGCGATCCGGCGACGCCCGACCTGAGGGCCGGGCCCACATTCCATCTACGATCCGGCCCGTTTCTTCTCCGCCGCGGCCAGCACGTTCATGAGATCCCGCGGGGCCGCGTTCAGGACGCTGACGATCTGGACCATCGGCGCCTGCAACACATAGAGCAGCTTGGCGAGCAGCTCGGGCTTGCCCGGCAGCGACGCCAGTTCGGTGACCTCCGCCGCCTTGATGGCTCGCCCTTGCACGAGCGCCACCTTGATCGTCAAGGCCGGCGCCGTCTTCACGAACGTCGTCAGAGTTTTGGCGAGCGCAACCGGGTCGGTGGACGTATGGGCAACGCCCGTTGCCCCCTCGAAAAACTTCTCGAGCGGCTCGAATGCCGTGCCCTTGATGGCGCGCCTGGCAATGGTGTTCTTGACCACCGTGTACCTGGCCTTCGCGAGGCGCAGCTGCCGTCGAAGGTCGGTGACCTGTGGGACATTCAGGCCCTTGTAGTCCACGAGGATGGCGCTGTCCGATCCCTTGAACGCCGACTCCAGCTGCTGGAGCACGGCTTCCTTGTCCGCTCTGGTAACAGCCATCAGTGTTTCACCACGACGTCGACGTGCGTCGTATCGATTCGGACGCCCGGTCCCATCGTCGACGACAGCGTGACACTCTTCAGGTACCTGCCCTTGGCCGCCGATGGCTTGGCCTTCACGATGCTGTCGACGAGCGCATGGGCATTGGCCACGAGCGAATCGCTCGCGAACGAGGTCTTGCCAAGCGGCGCGTGAATGATGCCCGTCTTGTCGACGCGGAACTCCACTTTGCCGGCCTTGATTTCCTTGATCGCCTTGGCGATGTCGACCGTGACGGTGCCCGTTTTCGGGTTCGGCATCAGGCCGCGCGGACCGAGTACCTTGCCGAGCTTGCCCACCGCGCGCATCATGTCTGGCGTGGCCACGACGGCGTCGAACTCGGTCCAGCCGCCCATGATCTTTTCGACGAGTTCCTCGCCGCCGATGACATCGGCGCCCGCCTCCCGCGCTTCCTTCTGCTTCTCGCCACCGGCGATCGCGAGGACGCGCTTGGTCTTGCCAAGGCCGTGCGGCAGCACCACAGTGCCGCGCACCATCTGATCGGCGTGCTTGGGGTCGACGCCAAGCCGCAGCGTCAGTTCAACGGTCTCGTCGAACTTCGCGTACTTGACTTTCTGCACGAGCGGGACGGCCTCTTCGATGGAGTACATTCGATTGGCGGCCACCAGCACTCGGGCTGCGGTGTACTTCTTCCCGTGCCTGCGCATGAAACACTCCTGTGGTGCAAACGCGCTTCGAAACAGCGCTCCCACTCAGTGACGATCGAATTGCAGAATGGCAGGAATGTAGGATTGCAGGACTGACAAGCTCCGCCGCCCTGCGTCCTGCAACCCTTCCTGCAATCCTGCAATCCTGGAATCCTGGAATCCTGGAATCCTGCAATCTCTCTATCCGATCACGTCCAGCCCCATCGACCGGGCCGTGCCTGCCACCGTCTTGATCGCCGACTCGAGCGAGTCACAGTTCAAGTCCGGCATCTTGAGCTTCGCAATGTCCTCGACCTGTTTCGCCGTGACCGTGCCGACTTTCGTCTTGTTCGGCTCGGCGGATCCCTTCGCGATATTCGCGGCCCGCTTGAGGAGCACCGGGGCGGGCGGTGTCTTGGTGATGAAGCTGTACGATCGATCGGCGTAGACGGTGACGACGACCGGGATGATGAGCCCTTCGTCCTTCGCCGTCTTCGCATTGAAGTTCTTGCAGAAGTCCATGATGTTGACGCCCTGCGGGCCGAGCGCAGTGCCCACGGGCGGCGCCGGCGTCGCCTTGCCGGCGGCGATCTGGAGCTTCACGAGTGCCTGTATTTTCTTCGCCATGATCTCTGTCTAAGGTCTTTCCACCGAGCGTGGGGCCACACCCCCACGGCTAGATCTTTTCTACCTGCAAGAAGTCGAGCTCCACGGGCGTGGCACGGCCGAAGATCGTCACCATCACCTTCAACGTGTTCTTGTCGAGGTTGACTTCGTCGACCACACCGTTGAAGCTCGTGAACGGTCCCTCGTTGATTCGCACTTGCTCGCCCTTGTCGAACATGTATTTCGGTTTCGGCTTCTCCGACGCCGTCTTGACCTGCGTCAGAATCTGGTCGACCTCATCCTTGCTGAGCGGCGTCGGCTTGACGCCGGCGCCCACGAAGCCGGTCACCTTCGGCGTGTTCTTCACCACGTGCCACGCGTGGTCGGACATGTTCATCTCAACCAGGATGTAGCCAGGGAAGAACCGCTTCGCGGTCACAACTTTCCTGCCGCCGCGCATCTCGACCACGTCCTCGGTCGGAATCAGGACTTCGCCGATGTCGTTCTGCAGCCCGTACGCCTTCACACGCTCCTGCAGCGACTCGGCCACCTTCTTCTCAAAGCCCGAATAGGTGTGGACGATGTACCAGCTCTTGGTCGCGACCTCCGTCATGCCCCGGCACCCAGCTTGCGGAATACCCACGCCACCGCACTGAGCAGCACCTGATCGAGCGCGAACAGATACAACCCGATGGCCACGGACGTCAAGATGACGACAACGGTCGTGGCGTACACTTCCTTCTGTGACGGCCAGGTGACACGCTTCAGCTCGTTTCTGACCTCGCTCAGGAACAGCCGCGCACGCTCGAGGCGTCCGCCGGCCGCTTCCCTCACCGTGTCCATTGCTGTCGTGTTCGAACTGTTTGCCGCCATAGCGCTAACTCTGCCTTCCGGCTTCCCGGCCTTTCCTTCTGACCTCTTCCAACCTCTTCGCGTCCGGCGTCGAGCTTCTTCTTTCTGACGTCCGAGCGCTCCCGAAGGGCTGGCAGGCCAGGAGGGAATCGAACCCCCAACCCCCGGTTTTGGAGACCGGTGCTCTGCCAATTGAGCTACTGGCCTTCACCGAATCGAACAGCGAATCTGGTCACTTGGTCATTTCGTCATCTGGTCATTTGAGTGATTCGGCCGCCCCGCAATGATCAGATCACCACATGACGAGATGATCACATTCACAGCCCTACTTCGTCTCCTTGTGAGCCGTGTGCTTCCGGCAGAACCGGCAGTACTTGCTCATTTCGAGGCGCTCGGTCGTCTTCTTCTTGTTCTTCGTCGTGCTGTAGTTGCGGCGCTTACAGTCGCCGCATGCCAGCGCAATGATGTCTCTCATCGGTTATTCCTGAATCTGGTCATCTAATCATCTGGTCATCTTGTCAATGAAAGGGGTCATGTGGGACACCAGCGGGCCAATGACCAATTGACTACGCAATGACCAATTGACCAGCCCAATTGACGAGATGACCAATTGACCAGATGACCAGATTCACTACTCCACGATCTCCGTGATGGTGCCGGCGCCGACCGTTCGGCCGCCTTCGCGAATTGCGAAGCGGGCGCCCTTCTCGAGCGCGACGGGAGCCATGAGCTCGCCGGTAATGGTCGTGTTATCGCCTGGCATCACCATTTCGACGCCCTCCGGCAAGTTGAGCGTGCCGGTCACATCGGTGGTCCGCAGGTAGAACTGCGGACGATAGCCATTGAAGAACGGCGTGTGACGACCGCCCTCTTCTTTCGACAGGATGTAGACCTCGCCCTTGAATTTGGTGTGCGGCTTGATCGAACCGGGTTTGGCCAGCACCTGACCTCGCTCGACGTCGGTCTTCTCCACACCGCGAAGCAACACGCCGACATTGTCGCCGGCGACACCTGAATCGAGGAGTTTTCTGAACATCTCGACCCCGGTGACGACCTTCTTCTCGGTCGGTCTGAAGCCGACGATCTCGACGTCCTCGCCGACCTTGATGGTCCCGCGCTCGATACGGCCCGTCACCACGGTGCCGCGGCCCGAGATCGAGAACACGTCTTCAATCGGCATCAGGAACGGCTTGTCGATTTCGCGCTGAGGCAGCGGCACGTAGCTGTCGAGCGCCTCCATCAGTTTGATCACGCCGGCCACGCCTTCGGGGTCACCCTGCAGCGCCTTCAGCGCCGACACACGGACGACCGGGATGTCGTCGCCGGGGAAGTTATAGCTCTTGAGCAGCTCGCGAACTTCGAGCTCAACGAGGTCGAGCAGCTCCGGGTCGTCAATCGCATCCACCTTGTTCAATGCCACAACCAGGTACGGCACGTTGACCTGGCGCGCCAGGAGGACGTGCTCGCGCGTCTGCGGCATCGGGCCGTCCACGGCGCTGACGACGAGAATACCGCCGTCCATCTGAGCAGCGCCGGTGATCATGTTCTTGATGTAATCGGCATGGCCCGGGCAGTCGACGTGGGCGTAGTGCCGGTTCGCGGTCGAATACTCGACGTGGCTCGTGGCGATGGTGAGAATCTTCGTGTCATCGCGACGGCCCTGCGACTCCGACGCCTTGGCGACTTCGTCGTACGAAACGAACTTCGCCCAGCCTTTGTCGGCCGCCACCTTGGTCAGCGCCGCGGTCAGCGTCGTCTTGCCGTGGTCGATGTGACCGATGGTGCCGACATTTACGTGCGGTTTGCTGCGATCAAATTTTTCTTTGGCCATGTCGTCTGCGTCCTCTATGTGCTATCGACGTCGTTGTCGTCCGCCTCTGCCTTGCCATTCCACTTCGGCGCGAACAAGTCGAACTGCCCCTGTCCGGTGGAATCCCAGCTCGCTTGCCAGGCCGTCGCTCGCTTTCGCGAAGTCCTGGGCGAGCGAGGACTGGAGCCGATGACCAGAATTGAACTGGTGACCTCGTCCTTACCAAGGACGCGCTCTGCCAACTGAGCTACATCGGCTCAATCATTCTGGTCAGTGTCACTCGGTCATCGAATCATCTGTTTATCTCTACGCCCAACTTCACTCTCGAAAGCTGCCCCGCGGCGTCCGTCCGCCTGCGGGTCGCGCTTCGCCGGACAGCCTCCCGTAGGAACACTGGTTCGCCAGCCGAAGCTCGCGTGCCGCGAGCGGAGGCTGGAGCGGGAGACGGGGATCGAACCCGCGACCAACAGCTTGGAAGGCTGTGACTCTACCACTGAGTTACTCCCGCCTACGCGCCGCACCGCTCCCGCGCCGTTGGCGCCCCGCACAGCCGGCCCGCGTTCGTCGTTGTCGAATCCCGCTCACTTACGTTGGGCTCGTCGTTCCCATCGTGGCCTGCCAAACCGAAGCTCGCGAAGCGAGCGAAGGATGGTGGCGAGGGAAGGACTCGAACCTTCGAAGCCGCTAGGGCGACAGATTTACAGTCTGCTGCGTTTGACCGCTTCGCTACCTCGCCAACTGTCTGCTGTGCTGTTGTTTGGAATCTCGTGGTTGATGCGTTCCCTGCGGACCGATGCGCCCGTTGTTGGAGCTGGCGAAGGGACTTGAACCCCCGACCTGCTGATTACAAATCAGCTGCTCTACCAACTGAGCTACGCCAGCCGGACAAAAGGTGAACTATAGCACGTCTCATGCCAGAGTGGCAATACGTACTCGGAGCCGGCTCTTATCGCTCGTCTTCTTGTCCTTCGTACCCTGTCGCCCGTGCCCTGTGGCTGAGCGCCGGTCGCCCCAACGTCATCAGCTCAGCTTACGGAGTCTCTGACACCGGCCTTCCGGCTTTCTGCGCTCGTCGCTGACGAACAGCCTCGAACAACACAATACCGGCCGCAACCGAGACGTTCAGGCTCTGAACATGTCCCTGGAGGGGGATCGACACGACCCAGTCGCACCGCTCCCGTACCAGCCGGCGCAGGCCGGCGCCTTCGGCCCCCAGTACGAAGGCCGTTGGCAACGTCAGATCCAGTTGATCGTATGTCTTTTCGACGCCGCCGGCCAGTCCGATGGTCCAGATCCCGGCGGCCTTCAGTTCCTCGAGCGCCCGGGCAATATTGACCACTTCCGCGATCTTCACATGCGACACCGCGCCAGCCGACGCTTTTGCCGCGGCCCCCCCCAGCGCCGCCGCGTGGCGCGATTGTCGGACGACGCCGTCGGCGCCTGCGGCGTCGACCGACCGCAGAATGGCGCCGAAATTGTGCGGGTCCTCAATCCCATCGAGCACGACCAGAAGCGGTGCGCCGACCGCCCAGGCAACGAGCTGCTCAATCCCCACGCGTTCCGAGGGCTGCAGCTCGGCGACCACACCCTGATGCACAGCGCCGCGAGACGCGCGATCGAGCTCGGCAGACGCCACATGACGAACGGCAACGCCTTCGCGCTCGGCGGTCTTCAACAGATCGGCGATACGCCTGCCCGTGCGATCAGCCACGCGCAGCTCTCTGACGCGCCCCGCGCGCAGGGCCTCGAGCACCGGGTTGATGCCGTAGATCAGCACGCGGGGATCACGACGTTAACTGCGCGAGATCGCGGAGAACGCAGAGTCATCAGGTAGTAGTCCAATTCTCACGTCGCCGTTGAGCACCATGAGCACGGCCAAAACCGTTTCTGCGTGCTCCGCGCGCTCTGCGGTGATCTTCGTCTCGTCATGACATCAATGCCCGTACAAACGCCGCCGCGCGTTCACGGCAGCCGAGCATGGTCGGTAAGCCTCCGGCAGTCGGCAATTCTGCGCCGCGTTCAATTGCGGGGACCGCCAGGTCGAGCTCGGGCCCTTCGGCCCGCCCGGTCAACGCCAAACGAATCGGGTGAAAAAGAGCCTTCCCTTTCTGGCCCGTCCTCGCTCTCACGTCGTTCGCAATCGCCCGGAACCGATCGCGGTCCAGTCTCGGAGCGGTCGCGAGCGCCTCAGCCAGCGCATGCACGACGGCCCGCGCGCCCTCTATCCGCATTTCGTCGCGAATCTGTCCGTCGGCCAACGTCGTCTCGGGGTCGTAGTCGAACAGAAACGCAAGCCGGGCGGGCACCTGCTCCAGGCGATCGACCACCGACGTGGCAATTGGCAGCACAGACGTCAGAAAGGCGAGGCCGGCAGCGTCCGGCCACATGGGGACTCCTGCACTGACAAAGAACGGGATCGACAGCTCCGCCAGCCTCGCGGCGGGTGCCAACTTCAAATAGTGGCGATTCACCCATGCGAGCTTCTCCTCATCGAACACGCCGGCAGCCGAAACCACATCCGAGAGTGAAAAGCGCTTCGTCAGTTCCTCGACCGGCAGCAGCTCATCGCCCCCGCCGGGCGACCATCCCACGAGGGCAAGATAATTCAGGAGCGCTTCGGGAAGGTAACCCTTGGCCCGGAACTCCGCGATCGACGTCGCGCCGTGCCGCTTCGACAGCTTCGTGTGGTCCGGTCCGAGGACCATGGCCAGATGGGCGAACTGCGGGAGTGGAAATCCGAGCGCCTCGAACAGGAGGATCTGCCTCGGCGTGTTCGAAATGTGATCCTCGCCCCGGATTACGTCCGTGATCTTCATCAACGCGTCGTCGATCACGACGGCAAAGTTGTACGCGGGCGTCCCCCCGGCCCGCAGAATCACCGGGTCGCCGATGACATCAGTGTGGAACCGGACCTCTCCGCGCACGGCATCGCTGAAGAGCACGTCCCGATTCGCCGGTACGCGGAACCGGACGGCCGCCGCCTCACCTGCGTTGATTCGTGCGTCCGCTTCTTCAGGTGAGAGACCGCGGCAGGTGCCCGAGTAGAGCGCCGGCAGTCCGGCTGCGACCGCCGTCTGCCGCTCTGTTTCGAGTTTCTGCGCCGAGCAGAAACAATGGTACGCCGCACCGGCGCGAAGCAGCTGCTTCGCATACGACTGATACAAATGCAGCCGCTCCGACGCGCGGTAAGGTCCGAAGGAGCCTCCAACGTCGGGACCTTCATCCCAATCGAGACCCAGCCACCGCATGTCCCGAATGATCGTGGCTTCGGAGTCGGTCGTCGAACGCTCGAGGTCCGTGTCCTCGATGCGGAGCACGAACGTCCCTCCGGAGCCGCGGGCCAGGAGCCAGTTGAACAGCGCCGTACGGGCGTTACCCACATGGAGCTGGCCGGACGGGCTGGGGGCGAAGCGAACTCTCATCAGGGATTAGAAGTAGGGGATGAGGGACCGGGGGTTGGGGCCAAGGGTTCAGCGCCTACGGTCTTGTGAGAAGCACCACCGCGTGAGCCGCGATGGCTTCGCCGCGGCCTGTCGCGTCCAGGCCCTCGTTCGTCTTGCCTTTGATGCTCACGCGATCCGGTGTGATGCCGAGCGCTGAGGCGACGGCCGCCTGCATCCGGTTGATGTGCTCCTTGATCTTGGGGCGCTCGAGAATCACGGTCACGTCAGCGTTGGCGACAGCGAAACCCCGCTCGCGGACCAGTATCGTCGCGCGAGAGAGAAGATCGAGACTCGACGCATCCTTCCAGCGCGGGTCGTCGTCGGGAAAGTGCCTTCCGATATCGCCAAGATGGCTAGCTCCGAGAATCGCATCCGTGATGGCGTGACAGACCACGTCGGCGTCCGAGTGTCCGAGGGCGCCACGATCCGAAGGAACAATGACTCCCCCGATGATGAGGGCGCGACCCTCGACGAGGCGGTGAAGATCGTAGCCGGTGCCTACACGATCGACGGCGCGTGGCTCGGCGGACTGGCGCGTCATACTGCCGACAATGGCCTCGGCGAGCACCAGATCTTCCGGCGTCGTGACCTTCATGTTCCCTGGCTCTCCTTCGACGATCCTGACCGCGTGCCCGGCGCGCTCAGCCAGCGCCGCTTCGTCCGTGGCGTCCGCCCCGATCTCCCCCAGCGCCAGTGCGTCGCGCAGCACATCCCGTCGAAACGCCTGCGGCGTCTGCGCGAGGAAGATCGACTCGCGCGGCAGTGTCTCGACGACCATCGGGCCGTCCACGCGCTTCACCGTATCCCGCGCTCCCATGCGCCGCCACCGCGGCGCCTGATTCGCCTGCCGCGGCAATGGTGCGTGAGACAAGCGCCGCACTGGCAAAGGGACGCGCGCCATCGTGGACCACGATGATCTCGCTGCGCTCGTTCGCCACCTTGAAGCCGTTCATCACCGAGTCTTGACGCCGAGCACCGCCCGCGACGATACGGAGGGGCTTGGATGCGCTCCTCAGATACAACGGTGGATCGGCAACGAGTTCAGCCGGCAGGGTGACAACCACTTCATCGATTTCGACATGCGAGAGAAACAGCGAGGTGCTGCGGTCGAGCAACGCCCGACCGCCGATAGCGACGAGCTGCTTGGGCAGGGCACCGCCAAATCGCTGACCGCGTCCGCCGGCCGCGATGATGGCTGTCACATGCATGCGGATGGATTATTGCAGAATTGCAGAATTGCAGAATTGCAGGATGGCAGGATGGCAGGGTGGCAGGGTGGCGGGGATGGCAGATTGCGGGAACTGTGGAAGAGGAAGGAAGGAAGAAGAGCCTGAGGGAGTTTTCAGCGAACGTCCTGCAGTCCTTTCTGCACCCCTTCCTGCGATCCTTCCTGCAATCCTGCAATCCTGCCATTCTGCAATTTCTCCAGGGTCCCGCTGACGATGTCGTGCACCTCGCCCGCCCAGCGCTTGGCGTCCCGCACCGTGGGCGCCGCGATGATGGGTGCCGGAATGGGATCGTGAATCACGAGCCTGACATGTGCCGGCTCGGTTTGGAGCCGTCCTTTCGGCATGACCCCGCGGGTACCGATCACAGTCAAGGGCACGATGGGCAAACCCGCCTCGATGGCCAGCAGAAAACTGCCGGCCCTGAAGCGCGCGACATGTCCGTCCGGGCTGCGCGTCCCCTCGGCGAAGATCATCAGTGACAACCCCTCCGAGACGAGCGAACGCCAGCGGGCGAGGATGCCGGCGCGATCGGGATGACGACGGTCGACGAAGAGATGGCGTCCGCGTTTGAGGTGCCAGCCGAGCACAGGAAAGCGCGCAAGCGACTCCTTGGCAATGATCCGCAGCTGGTACGGCAGCGAGGCGAAGAGGACCGGCGTGTCGTAGATGCTCTGGTGATTCGAAACAAAGACGTACGTGGTTTCCGGCGTCAGCCGTTCGAGCCCTTCGACCGTCACTCGGACGCCTGTCGTCTTGAGAATCAGCCGCGACCACCGACGCGCGCACTTGTGGGCGAAATAGCCATGGCGGTCCCACAGACTCGACACGATCGACGCCGCGCCAAGCACGATGGTGTAAGCCGTAATGGCGGGGATCAGAAAAAAGACGGTCCGCCACCAGTGATAGGGAGGCACGCGCGACGTATTGTACGACGCTCCTGGACGCGGACACTCGGACGCCCGACCCTCAGGTCTGGCGCCGCAGAGATGCCGCGCCAGACTGTCGACCGCCGCTGGAGTCTCTCGCCATGATCGCGATGAACTCCCCGACCGCCGCTGCGAGTGCCGTCAAGCGAACGCCCCTGCCGAGCGCTCGGGTTCCCTGCGGCGCATGGGTTGCGCGCCGGGGTACGTCGGTGGGGCTGTTCGTGGCCACCCGCCGGGGCTGATTGATCGCTCGAGTCTACGAGTGCTGTGATGACACGGGCTGGCGGACGCGTGTTTTGCTGCCGTCCTCGGGCGTCGGCTCAGCGCCACTCGAGGCCGCCGGGGAAGATGGGCCAGGCTGCCCACCGTTCGCGTCGACGTAGCGCCCGAAGATCATCTTCCCCGCCGTTGTCTGGAGCACGCTGGTGACGACAATATCGATGGTCTTACTGATCATCTTCCGGGCGTTGTCCACGACGACCATCGTGCCGTCGTCCAGATACGCCACGCCTTGGTTGTATTCCTTGCCCTCTTTCAGGATGAAGACCTTCATGACCTCGCCAGGCAGCACGATCGGCTTGAGCGAGTTGGCGAGCTCGTTGACGTTCAACACCTCAACGCCGCGAAGCTGCGCGACTTTGTTGAGATTGAAGTCGTTGGTGACGATCTTCCCCTGAAGGGTCCGCGCCAGCTCGATGAGCTTGAGATCAACTTCGCGAACATCGGGAAAATCAGCATCGGAGATGACCACCTCGAGCCCGCCCATCTTCTGAATCCGCTGCAAGATGTCGAGTCCGCGGCGGCCGCGATTGCGCTTCATGGAATCGGAAGAATCCGCCACGAGCTGCAGTTCCTTCAGCACGAACTGCGGGATGACGAGCGTGCCATCCATGAAACCGGTCTCGCAGACGTCGGCGATACGACCATCGATGATGACGCTGGTATCAAGAATCCGGTAGCGCCGTTCGGGGCTCTTCGCACGGAAGAGGCTCACGAGCCGTGCTGGCTCGAGCCATTCGCCCTGCTTCGCACCGATGACGACGCCAAGATAGGGCAGAGCGATGAGCAGAAAGCTGTGGAGGAACTCCACACGGTGATCGGAGCTGTCGACCCAGAACAACCCGGCTTCAACCCCGCGCGCGATCGCGAGCCCGATGCCAAAGCCAATGAGCGATCCGATGACGCGCGGTGTGGAGGTTTCGTGCAGCCGCAACTCGAACAGGACGGCGAGGCCGCCGAGCACCAGACCGAAACCCAGGTTCCCGGCGAGTCCGATCGGCAGCGGCTGGAGGACTGCCGCCGTGTAAGCGACCGCACCAACGAAGATGACACGCGCGAGCGCAGACCAGGTCATGGTACGACTCCCGCCGGGAGAGGTTCTGCGTCGAAATCAGCCTGGAAATCGCCCGACGCACCGACGAGTAACCATACCATCAAAGCCCGACGAATTCAGGGGAATAGCAGATCGAGCGCCTCCCCGACCGTCCGGACGCCCACGAGATCGCAGCCCGTCGGGCGCTCGGCAGGATCGATGTTCGCCTCTGGCATGACACAACGGCTGAACCCCATCTGCGCCGCCTCCCGCACACGCAGCGAGGCCTGCGTGATGCCGCGGATTTCGCCGGCGAGGCCAACCTCGCCGAACATCGCCGTCGTGCCAGGAATGACACGGTTGCGCACACTCGACGCGATGGCGGCAAGGATGCCCAGATCCGACGCGGGCTCGTCTGCGGTCATGCCGCCCGCAATGTTGACGAACACATCGTCTCCGGCGAGATGGAGACCGGCGCGCTTCTCGAGCACGGCGAGCAGCAGCGAGAGGCGCTGCTGATCGACGCCGCTCACCATCCGTCTTGCTGTTCCGTACGTGCTCGTGCTGACGAGCGCTTGCACCTCGACGAGGATCGGCCGCGAACCCTCGACCGAGCAGAGCACCGCGGATCCGGGCGCATTGGCCGGCCGCTCGGCCAGAAACAGCTTCGACGGATTCGGCACCGCCTTGAGTCCGCTCGCCGTCATCTCGAACACGCCCAACTCGCTGATCGCGCCGAATCGATTCTTGACCGCGCGAACCACTCGATGGGAATGATGCCGCTCACCCTCGAAGTACAACACGGTATCGACAATGTGCTCGAGCGCCTTCGGGCCCGCGAGGCTCCCTTCCTTCGTGACATGGCCGACGAGGAGGGTGGGCACGTTTCTCCCCTTCGCGGTGAAGAGCAGCTGCGTGGCCGCTTCGCGCACCTGCCCGATGCTGCCCGGCGCCGACTGAAACTTCAGCGAGAAGACGGTCTGGATCGAATCAACGATGACAAGCGCGGGCTTGATGCGTTCGATCTCCTCGAGAATGCGCTCGAGGCACGTTTCGGCGAGCAGGTAGAGGGGGGCGTCGCCCACGCCAAGCCGTTCGCCCCGAGACTTGATCTGATGCTCCGACTCCTCACCGGAGCTGTAGAGCACCGGGCCGACCATTCGAGCCATGTTCGCGGCCGCCTGGAGCAGCAGCGTCGACTTTCCGATCCCGGGCTCTCCACCGAGCAGCACGAGCGATCCGGGTACGACGCCACCGCCAAGGACACGATCGAACTCGTCGATGCCCGTCGAAAGCCTCGCGTGCTGTTCGATTTGGACCTCGGCGTACAAGCGCGCGGAACCGGCCGCACCGGCAAGCGCGTAGCGATGACTCCCAGGCCCACCCGACCCGGCTCCAGTGCCCTCGGGCGATCGCTCTTCAACCAGGGAGTTCCACGCGCCGCACTCGGCACAGCGGCCCAGCCACTTCGGCGACTGAGCGCCGCAGTCCTGACAGACGAAAACAGTCGATGGACGCTTGGCCATAAATGACGGCGCTCAGAATTTGGTCATCTGGTCATTGGTCATTTGGTCATGATTTGGTCATTTGGTTATCTGGTTATTGATTGGATCATTCAGTGTCACGATTAATGACTAGATGACCAACTGATCAAATGACGAGATTCAGCTATAGATCCTCTGTATCCGACTCCCGATTCGGCAGAGCACTTCCCAGGGAATCGATTCGATCGTCGCGGCCATCTCGCGAACGTCGATGCGGTCGTCGCCCTGCGAGCCGATGATCACGACTTCGTCGCCAGGCGAGACGTTCATACCAGTGACATCAGCGATGAGCATATCCATGCAGACCGAGCCCACCACGGGCGCCCGGCGTCCACCGATGAGCACCGCGCCGCGCCCGGCCAGTCGCAGATCGAGGCCATCGGCGTAGCCCGCGGGAATGACGGCGATCGTGGTGGGCCGCTCCGCCGTGAAGCGGGCGCCATAGCCGCTTGCCTCGCCGGGCCGCATGCCTTTGACCGCCACCACGCGGCTGCCGAGCGACATGACGGGACTCAGCCGGAGGGTCGACGCGAGCGGCGGAGGCACGACGCCGTACAACAGCAAGCCCGGTCGTACCCGGTCGAACCAGACGCGTGAATCACGAAGAAGCGCGGCGCTGTTGGCTGCGTGAAGATATGGACGACCCATCGCCGCACCCACCGGACCAACCGCGGTCTTGCGAACGGGCGCGCGTGACACGAGGGCGTCGATCTCCTGCAGGGCACGATCGAAGCGCAGGCGCTGCTGCTCGAACAAGGCGCTGCCCGGATCATCGGCCGTCGCAAAGTGCGTGTAGACCGCATTGAGTTCAAGGTGGTCGCTCGCCAGCAGTTCCGGCAGCGTGCGGCGGAGGTTGTCGAACCGAAAACCGAGGCGGTTCATCCCCGTGTCGATCTTCAGGTGGTACCGAATGCGCTGACGGTACCTCGCGGCGGCCGCCTGAACCGCGCGGGCGGCTCCCGGCGTCGAGATGGTCGGTGTGAGGCAACCGTCGAACAACCCGTCGAGATTACTGACGCTCAATGCGCCGAACACGAGAATCTCGGCCCGCACACCTGCGGCGCGAAGCGCCGCGCCCTCTTCGATATCGGCGCACGCGAGCAGATCGGCGCCAGCGGCCTCGAGGGCCTTCGCCACCTGCTCTGCGCCGTGCCCGTACGCGTTGGCCTTCACGACGGCGATCACGCGAGGCACAGACGGGGATCGGTCCCTGGCGTCTGCCCCGTGTCCGGCCGCGACGAACTCCACGATCTGCCGGTAATTCGATGCCAGGGCGGCCAGATCGACGCGCGCAACGGTGGGGCGGATCACGGCCGGCCCGGCGCAAGATTCTCGAACCGCGTGAACTCTCTGATGAACGCGAGTTTCACAATACCGGTGGGGCCGTTGCGCTGCTTGCCGACAATGAGTTCCGCCGTGCCCTGCGCGTCGGTCGGGGGGGCGTTCTTGTCAGCGTAGAGATCTTCACGGTAGATGAACATGACGACGTCGGCGTCCTGTTCCAGGGCGCCAGACTCTCTCAAGTCCGACAACTGCGGACGATGATCCGACCGCGACTCCGGCGCGCGGCTGAGCTGCGAGAGCACGACGAGCGGCACGCCAAGCTCCTTCGCCAGTCCCTTCATGGAACGGGAAATCGACGCGAGTTCGAGCGTGCGGTTCTCGAACCGGCCTCGCCCCTGCATCAGCTGAATGTAGTCCACGATGACCAGGTGCAGTCCGTGTTCCGACTTCAGCCGCCTGCACTTCGCGCGCATTTCAAGAACGCCGATGGACGGCGTGTCGTCGATGAAGATCTTGGCATCGCTGAGCGTGCCGATGGCCTGCGACAGGCGTCCCCAATCGCGCTCGCCGAGGAACCCCCCGCGGAGTCGATGAGCATCGATGCGTGCCTCGGCCGTGAGCAGGCGCAGGAAGAGCTGCTCCTTTGACATTTCGAGGCTGAAGATGCCGACCGAGCGGCTCGTTCTGGTACCGACGTGCTGCGCCATGTTGAGCACAAGGCTGGTCTTCCCCATCGAAGGACGCGCCGCAATGATGACGAGGTCACCGGGCTGGAGACCCGACGTCATCTCGTCGAGATCAGTGAAGCCGGTGGGAATGCCCGTGACCAGTTCTTTCCTGGCATGGAGCTGCTCGATCGTCTCGAGACTCCCCTGCGCCAGGTCACGCATCGACACGAAACCGTCACGCACCTTGTCGTCGGCGATCGCAAAAATCGCACGCTCGGCCTGATCGAGAATGACGTCGGCCTCCTCTTCGCCGTCATAGGCGGTCGCGAGGATCTTGTTGGCGGAAAAGATTAGAGTGCGGAGAGTCGCCTTCTCCTTGATGATGCGCGCGTAGTGCTCGACGTTGGTCGACCGGGGGACACCGTCCAGCAGCGCGGCGATATACGCCGGACCGCCGATCTCCTCGATCTCGCCCGATTTGGCGAGCTCCTCTTTGAGCGTGACCAAGTCGATCGCGTCGCCGCGTTCGACGAGCGTGACCATCTTGTCGAAAATACGGCGGTGAGCGTCGCGAAAGAAGTCGCCGGCGTCAATGACCTCCGCCGCAAGGTTGAAGGCGTCGTTGTGGAGCAGAATTGCGCCAAGCACGGAGCGCTCGGCTTCGAGGTTGTGCGGAAGCGTGCGTTCGGCGGTTGCGCTGATTGACATGAGAACCGGAAGAGAGCGGACCCGAAGGCTTCAGCCTTCGGGAACGACTCTGACTTTCACGGTCGCGGTGACCTCGCGGTGCAACTTTACGGGAACGTCGACGTCGCCGATCTTTTTGATGGCGTCGGCAAGCTGAAGCTTACGGCGATCGATGTCGAAGCCCATGCCCGCCAGCGCCTCAACAATATCCCCCGTCGTCACCGATCCGTACAGCGCTTCGGTTTCGCCGACCTTGCGTGCAATCACGACTTCCACGCCAGCCAGCCGCGCAGAGACCGCCTCGGCGACCTTCCGCTCCTCGGTTTCCTTCGCGTCGAACTTCGCCCGCTCCCGCTCGATCTGCTTCTTGTTCCCCTCGGTGACCGGCAGCGCGAGCTTGCGAGGCAGCAGATAGTTGCGCGCATAGCCGTCGGCGACCTTCACAATCTCCCCGCGCCGGCCGAGGTTGTCAACGTGTTCTCGAAGAATGATTTCCATGCAGCCCCACTCAAGATGGCAGGATGGCAGAATTGTAGGATTGCAGGAAGTCATCGTTCTGCAATCCCCTTCTGCAATCCTGCAATTCCGCAACCCTGCAATTCAGTGTTCTCGTCGCCGCTAGTCTGTCACATACGGAATGAGCGCGAGCTGTCTCGCGCGCTTGATGGCCGTCTGCAGCTTGCGCTGGTGCATCGCGCAGGTGCCGGAAATGCGGCGCGGCAGAATCTTGCCGCGCTCGGGCACGAACGGGCCCAGCAGCTTGACGTCCTTGTAATTGATGTCGTCGATCTTGTCCGCGCAGAACTTGCAGACCTTGCGACGCCGGAACATGGGGCGGCGCTGCCCCTTCTCTTTGTCTCCGGCCTTCTTATCGCCGTTGCGGCCGCGGCCGCGGCCGCCGCCGCCGCCTGATCGTCCTTGTCCGAATGGCATGTCCTAGACCTCCCCCACGTCAAATCGATCATCGTCCATGTCATCGGGCTCGGAGGATCGGCCTTCTCCTGGCTGACGCGTCGGTGGCAGCCCCCGCTTGACGCGACGGCGCTCGGAACTCTTCTGGCGTCTGGTTCGCGTTCGCTCGACAACTTTCTGTTCCTCGTCCGAGCGGACCACGAGGTGCCGAATCACCTGGTCCAGCACTTTCAGCCGCCGATCGAGCTCCTTCATGAGCTCGCCGGATCCGTTGATGACGTCGAGAACATAGAAGCCTTCCTTGAGCGGCCCGATCTCGTACGCGAGTTTCCGGCGTCCCCAGTTCTCGGTTTTTTCAATCTGCCCGTTCATGCGCGTCACAACGGCGGCGATCTGCTCATGCAGCTCGGCCACCTGCTGTTCGGTGCTGTCGGGATGAAGGATATAGACGAGCTCGTACTGTCTGACTGACATGCTGACTCCTCATGGACACGTTTCAGGCCGGCGACTGGCAGGCCACGCAAGACCGTCGGGCGTCGCCCGCCTGCCTTCTCCGCCCCACCAGCCAAACCTGCCCAAGCACGCGGCCACCAGCTGGTGGCAAGGTATTGCGCGCGTATTGCGCTATTCGATTGTCGCTGAATCGCCGCCGTTGAACTTGTTCATCACCGCCTCGATTCCAGACGCGATGAACATCTCCGCCGCATCGGCCGCCGCGCTCGTCATGCGCTCGGCCTCCTCTATTTCGTCGGCCTCGAACCTGGCGAGCACGTGGTCCGCCAGGTCGCGGCGAGAATCACCACGGCCGACCCCGACGCGCAGCCTCGAGAAATCCGCGCCAAGCTGCTCGATGACGGATTTCAGCCCGTTGTGCCCGCCCGCCGATCCGCGCGCGCGCGCGCGCAGCCTCGCGAGCGGCAACTGCACTTCATCGACGACGACGAGCAAGTCGACGAGCTCGATCTTGAAGTACCGCACCACTTCGCCAACCGCCCGGCCACTCTCGTTCATGAACGTGAGCGGCTTGGCCAGCAACGCCGGGGCCGCGCCCCTGAGCTTCGCAAGCCGCGCGTCGACAGGAGCCGACTCGAATTCAACCCCTGCGCGCCTGGCCAGTTCGTCCACGACTGCAAAGCCGATGTTATGCCGCGTCCCTCGATATTTCGCGCCAGGGTTGCCGAGCCCGACAATCAGCTTCACGCCGCCTACTTCTTCTTCTCTTTCTCCTCGCCCGCTTCTTCTTCCTTCTTGCCCTTCTTGATGACTTCCGGCTCGGCCACGGCCGTTGGAGCCGCCGCCACCGCGCCCTCGACGGGCGCCGCCACCGCTACTTCCTCCGCCTTCGGCATGATCACGTGCACGATCATCATCTCGGCGTCGCTCACGGGTGTCCACTTGGGGTTGGTGGCAATGTCGCGTACGCGAAGCCCCTGGTGCAGCATCAGCTCGCTGACGTCGATCTCGACGTGCTCGGGAATATCGGCTGGCAGGCATTCAATCTCAATCTCACGCCGGATGAACTCGAGAAGACCGCCCTGCTGCTTCACGCCGTGAGGCACGCCCTTGACGACGACGGGAATCGTGACCTGGAGGACCTTGTCCATGGCGACGCGGTAGAAGTCGGCATGCAGGATCTGGTGGGTGACCGGATCGACCTGGTATTCCCGGACGAGGACTCGCGCATCGGCCGTTCCCGCCAGCTTGAGCGAAATCAAGGTGTTCGCGCCCGACTCGGAGTGGAGGATCCTGCTGAGCGCTTTGGGATCCACACTGATGGCAGTGGCCGTCCGGCTCGCATCGCCCGCGGACGCTCCGTAGACGACCGCCGGCACACGTCCAGCGCGACGGGTCCGCCGCCCTTCGTTCTTTCCGAATGTCTCACGCGGCGTCCCTTCGAGTACTGCTTCCATGTCTGCTTCCTCTACCTCTCGCGTCCAGCTGTCGGCTCTCAACCTGCAGCCGTCGGCCTGCTCAACGAACTGTTTGTCATTCTCTCACGCCGACAACTGACCTCTCACGCGGGACAACTAACTAACGCCTGAGAGCTACACAAAGAGACTAGAAACCGACGTCTCCTCGTGAATGCTCTTGATCGCCTGGCCGAGGAGCCGTGCCACCGACAACACGACGATCTTGCTGCACGCCGCGGCCGCCTTCGACTGGGGAATCGTGTTGGTCACGATCATCCTGTCGATCGGGGATTTCTCGAGCCGTTCAATCGCCGGCCCCGACAGCACGCCGTGCACCGCGCACGCCAGCACGCGGTCCGCGCCGTTGTTCTTCAGCGCGATGGCCGCCTTGGTAATCGTTCCCGCTGTATCGACAATGTCGTCCTGAATGATGCAGGTGCGCCCTTCGACGTCGCCGATCACATTCATGACTTCCGCGGTGCCGTCGTCCGTTCGCCGCTTGTCGATGACGGCGAGCTCGGCATCCAGTCGCTTCGCGTAGGCGCGGGCGCGCTCGGCTCCACCGGCATCGGGCGCGACCATTGTCACCTTCGGCGAATCGAGCCGCGCCAGATACTCGATAATCACCGGGGCCGCAAACAGGTGATCCACCGGAATGTCAAAGAACCCCTGAATCTGCGCTTTGTGCAGATCCATCGTCAAAACGCGATTGGTGCCAGCCGCGCTGAGCACGTTGGCCACCAGCTTCGCGGAAATTGGCACGCGCGGTTTGTCTTTCCGATCCTGACGCGCATAGCCGTAGTACGGCACCACCGCCGTGATGCGCGCCGCCGACGAACGGCGGAACGCATCGATCATGATCATCAGCTCCATCAGGTGCTGATCGACCGATGCGACACCGTTCGCGCACGTCGGCTGCACAACGAACACGTCGGTGCCCCGGATGTTCTCGTCAATCTGGAACGAGACCTCCGTATCCGGAAACCGCCGCAGGCGTGCCTGTCCGGGCGTGACACCCAGGACCGCCGCAATTTCCCTGGTCAGCTCGGGATGCGCGCTGCCCGAGAACACCTTCAGCTCACCGAACCCGCTCGCCATGACAGGATCACCCAGCACGTTCACTCCCAGGGCCCCTGGCCGACCACACCATTTCCGGAATTGGCTGGGGCGGAAGGATTCGAACCTTCGAATACGGGATCCAAAGACCCGCGCCTTACCACTTGGCGACGCCCCAACGTTTCCCCGCTCCGTCCCCACGGGGACATCACTGGCCCGCTTCAACCGTAACCGGCGTCCGTTGACATCCTCTCGTGGAATGTTGAGGAGCTGACCTCTGGAGTGGCCGAACCACGTGGCGCAAACGGTAAGTGTATACGATGGACTCTTTCGGCGGCAAGTTGAGGCGTACGCAGGAGTAATCCGTGTGCCGCGCCATGCCGGCACCGCTGGTTACCTGTCCCGCACGACGTCACATCGAGTCTCCTTCTCATGTTTCGCGCGGTTCATGGTGCTCGTCATCAGCACCCGGCACGATCCGCCCACCGCGGCCGCTGCGGCTTCTGCGATGGCCCGGGAGGTGAACAGGCCAAACACGACGGACCCGCTGCCCGACATCGCCGCGTGCGACGCGCCGTGGCGCATCAGCGTTTTCCCGATGCGCGCAATTTGCGGGTGACGCCGGGCGACAGGCGGTTCCAGATCGTTGCTCCATCCGGTCGGCGATGCACCGAGCGCGTGGCTCGGCCCACGCGCCATGCCCTGGTCTTCGTCCCACCAGCGATACGCCTCGGCCGTGCTCACGCCAAACGCGGGCAGAACGAGTACCACCCACGCCTTCAAGGCGTCCGGTATCGGCACCAGCACATCTCCACGCCCCACGCCGAGCGCCGTTCCTCCGTGCAGAAAGAACGGCACGTCTGCCCCAAGACCCGCCGCTATCTGGCGCACGCGCCGCCCATCGACGTCGATTCGCCACCACGCGGCGAGGGCCCGGATGGCAGCCGCCGCGTCGCTGCTCCCGCCACCCAGCCCCGCCTGCATCGGGATCTTCTTCGCGATTCGCACGCTCAAGCCTGTCAGCGCGCGACGGTGTCCGGCGACTCGCCACATGCGTTCGGCCGCCCGCCAGACGAGGTTGTTCGCATCCACAGGGCACGCCGGATTGTCGCAGACGATCTGAAACGGGCCGCTGCGCTCCGTGAACGTGAGCGTGTCGTGAAGCGCGAGCGACTGCAATGTCGTCCGAACCTCGTGGTACCCATCGGGGCGCGTGCCGAGCACGCGCAGAGACAGGTTAATCTTGGCGAAGGCTTTCGCGCGGACAACGCGGCCCACCCGTCCCTGTGCAGTGCGGGACATGATCAGCGGCCGTCGTCCCGAGAGGACACGCTGCCGAACGGCCCGCCGTCTTGCAACTGTTTCAATGTGATCCGCTCGGCTGACGCAGGCACCTGCACCTGAAACGTTCGAGGATCGAGTGTCGCGTTCGTCTCGATCTGTGAGAGCCGCAGGTGCAGATCGAACCGCGTCGCGTCGCTGCTCCGCAGTCGAATGTCATGTGGAAGGCCGGCAAGACCGTTGACATAGTCGCGATACTCGACGCGCCATTCCGCGCCCGTTGAATCGCGGTGCGCAACCGCCGCAACGTGCCATCGCGCGCCGCGGGACGGGCGGTGCAGGTAGACCGTACTCGCGGCATCCGGCAACACTCGCCAGTCATCGCCAAGCGCGCGCGCCTTCGTCCAGTCCGGGGTGGTTGTACATCCGGTGACCATCGCACGAAGCGCGGACGGATCCACGGGCAGACCCGTCGCGGCCTCGACAACAGCGTCTGGCGGTCCCTGCTCGAGCACACGGTTATCACGCTGCAGCAGAAGCGTTGCGGCGCCTGAATGGGCGACGAGAATGAAGAACGGCTGGCCGAGGGCGACTGCTTCGAGACGCGCCGCGTCGGGGGCGGCAAGGCCGGCGAACAGACGCGCCCGCACACGCCGGCCACTCACCGAACCGCTGACGGCGATGTCCGCGGTCATCGTGGTGACGGCGTGACAGGCAACGGTCGCGTCAGTAAGCGCCTCGCGCGCATCGGTCGCCGCAGCGCCGGGCCCCTGCGGCAGCTTCATCAGCGACGCGCCACATGACGACGAGAGAATTGCCGCGAGCGCCACGGCCCGCGCTCGTGTCATCGTTTCGGAAGTTTCTGGCGGGCGGAACGGATCTTCTTGTCGATGTCGCCGCGCTCGATCGAGTCGCCGTCGCCCGACAGCGCGCGGGTCCACGCGGCGATCGCGTCCTCGTAGCGTTCGAGCTTGAGGAGCACGTCTCCGTAATGGTCCTGGACGACGGAGTTGTGGACGAGCTGCTCGGCCGCCCGACTCAAGTGCTCCGCGGCGAGGTCCAGTTTGCCGGCCTTGTAGTAGGCCCACCCGAGGCTGTCGAGATACGACCCGTTCTGCGGGTCGATCTTCAGGGCGCGCGTGACGAGATCGACGGATTCGTCGAGCTTCTCACCGCGTTCGGCGAGCATGTAGCCGAGATAGTTCAGCGCGGGTGCGTGGGTCGGATCGCTCGCGATCACTTGGCGGAATGCCGCTTCGGCCTCGGCGGAACGCTTCTGCTTGTCGTAGACTGCGCCGAGTTCAAAGGTGAGAATGGTCGCGGACGGCAGCTTCGCCTGCGCATTCTGTAGGACCTGGATGGCCTGCGCGCCCCGATTCGCCTCCGAGTACACCTGCGCAAGGGCGATGTACGCCTGCGGGTCATCGCTGTGCCTCTGCACCAGGGATTCGAGGATCGCGATGCCCTGATCGGTCTTGCCGCTCTGGCTCAGCGCCTGCGCCTCGAGGCGGGCCAGACGCACATCGTCCGGGTGCCGCTCCCGCAACTGATGCGCGAGTTCGGCAGCCTCGGAGTACTTCTTCCCGGAGATCTGCGCCTGAATCAGATACGCCAGCGATGGCCGTATCGTCCGGCGCCAGCCTGCGCGCTTCCTCGAACGCCGTGATCGCCTTGTCCGCCTGCCCGATCTGCTGATACGCGAACCCCAGATGCGGCAGGAGTATCCCGAGAGATGTCGCGCTGTTCGGTCCCGACCGCAATTCGGAGAGCGCCGGCGCCAGCGCTTCAATAACCGCTTCGTAGCTTTGCCGCTGCTCCAGCGTTTCAGCCAGGGCAAGGTACCCGCGCGGGCTCGCCTTGAACATGGCGATGTGCCGGCGGGCGGTCCGCTCGGCGCCGCTCAGATCGCCCGACTCACGCTCCGCCCGAGCGAGCAGATACAGGGCACGTTCGTCGTTCGCCCGCAGCGTCAGCGACTCCCGCAGGACGTCGCGTGCTTTGATGATGTCCTGAGGGCCTCCCGCATTGAGGAGGGAGGAGGCGAACCGCACGTGAAGGTCGGCGTCGCGCGGATTGGCCTCGAGCGCCTTTTCATATGCCTTGGCAGAATCAGGCCAGCGACTCTGTCGCGCATAGAAGTCGGCGAGTGTCGCGTAGAGTTCGGGGTTGTTGGGGGCGCTGTCCTCGAGCCAGCGGATCGCGTCGGCCGAGCGGCCGGCGGCGGCATACGCCTGCATCAGCAACGTCGCGCCGTCCTGCCAGTCCGGCTCTTCCTTCACCAGCTCCGTGAGCACGGGGATGGCTTTGTCGTAGTTCTGATCGAGGATGTAGAGACGGGCAAGCATCGCTCGGACGTTGGCATCTGACCGGGGACCCGTAATCGCCTGCTCGAGGTGCTGGATGCCCTTGCCAACGTTCTCCTGCTGCGTCGCGCGGGGCGCGCGCGCCGCACCGGTTGACGTCGCCATCGATGCATACACGATCCCCAGCACACGATGCGCGTCGACGTTCCGAGGGTCGATTTTGAGCGCCTGCTCTCCGGTGGAAATGGCCTCGCTTACCCGGTTGAGACGCATGTAGAGATTGGCCAGACTGGAGACGATGTCGGCGCCGCGCGGATCGAGCGCGATCGCCCGCCTGTAGGCGGCAATCGCGGCGTCGATGTCCTCGTCGTCTTCGTACCGATGCGCCATGAGGAACTGCGCATACGCTTCGGCGATCGAATCGGCCGCTTGAGCTGACGTCTGTCGGGACGAGGACGCATTCTGCCCCGCCTCGGTCGGGAGCGCGGTCAAGCCGAGCGAGACGACGAGGAGAAAGACGGCAGTATTCATCACACCTAAATTGTTCCACAAAAAGGAGGGAGGTGTCATATATTCCCGACATGGCCATCGACCCGGAATTGCTCGAAATTCTCGCGTGTCCCAACTGCAAGACGCCGGTCACCCTCGTGAAGAACGGCACGGCGCTCAAGTGCGCCACCTGCCATCGTGTCTACCCCATCAAGGACGACATTCCCGTCATGCTGATAGACGAAGCCACAGTGGAACCATGAAGAAGCAGGGGTAATGGAGTGCCGGATACTTCTGGTTCGTCTGCGCGAGATTGGAGATGTGGTGTTCACGACGCCCGCGATCCGGGCGTTGCGCCAGCGCTTCCCCACTGCCCACCTGACGTACATCGTCGAGCCGGCCGCGGCACCGATTGTCGCGAACAATCCCCACCTCAATGACGTGATCGTTGCGCCGCGACGCGGCGGCCTGTCCGGACTTCGCGCGGAGTTGGCGCTGATTCGTCGGCTGCGAGCCCAGCGGTTCGACCTGGCAATCGATTTTCATGGCGGCCCCCGCGCGTCACTCCTGACCTGGCTGAGTGGGGCGCGTGTCCGCATCGGCTACGAGGTCGCCGGTCGTGCCTGGATGTATACACGACGCGTCGCGCGCCCGCGCGCGCTCCGTGCGCGTCATTCGGTCGAGAATCAGTGGGATCTGCTCGGGGCGCTCGGCATCGACGCCCCGAGCCGCCAGACAAATCCGGTGGAAATGCCGGGCGACTCCACGGCCGCTGATGTGGTGGCCCGCCGACTGTCTCAGGCAGGCGTTGACGCCAGCGCTCGCCTGATCGTGATCCACGTGAGCGCGGGCAACCCGTTTCGCCGCTGGCCGTCTGGTTCCTTCGCCACGGTCGCCTCGGCGCTCATAGAAGCCGACCCGCGGCATTGTGTCATCGTGACATCCGGGCCATCGGAGCAGGACGCCGCGACGCGCGTGATCGCCGAGGCGCAGGCCGCCCTCGAGCCGGTCGATCGCGGCCGCGTGCTCGCGTGCGGAGAGTTCTCACTCGCTGAACTGCGCGCACTCGCCACTCGCGCCGCGCTGTACATCGGCGGCGACAGCGGGCCGCTGCACATCGCCTCCACGACGCACATTCCCATCGTCGGTCTCTACGGCCCGACGCTGCCGGCGCGGTCGGCGCCGTGGCGTGCGCCAGAGTGGGCAACCGAGTCCCTGGAGGTGAGCGGCCTGCCATGCCGGCCTTGCGATCAACGAGCGTGCGAACCAGGCGACTTCCGATGCCTGACGAGGATCGAAGCGCAACAGGTGATCGATGCCGCCGCACGCACGTTGGTCCTCGCCCGCAGTAAGATGTAACGCTTGGTCATGGACGCTGCGATCGCCTCGGCTGCGCCACACGTCTCGACGTCGGATCGGTTGGAACAGACGGGCCTGTTTGCGGTATTCGGCTTCGCAGCGGCTCTGCAGTTCTCCATTTTCATTGCGCAGACGCTGCTGGCTGTGGCTATCTTGTGCTGGCTGGCGCTCGTGTTGACGCGGCGCGAACGAATCGCGGTGCCGCGTTTCTTCTGGCCGCTCCTGGCCTATGCCGGCCTCACGCTCGTCTCAGTCGCGTTCTCCGAGCAGCCACGGGTGAGCTTCGTGGACTCGAAGCAGCTCGTCCTTTTTCTCATTGTCCCGCTCGTCTATCGCCTCGTCATCGGCGCGCGAGGCCAGACGATGATTACGGTGATTGTGTCGGTTGGCGCGGCCAGTGCCGCGGTCGGCATCGTCGAATACGCCATGCTCGGGTTCGACAACCTGGCGCGTCGCCCCCACGGCACACTCGGCCACTACATGACCTACTCGGGGCTTCTCATGCTGGTGATCAGCGCGGCGCTGGCGCGCATCCTCTTCGGCAAACGCGACCGCCTGTGGTCGCTGCTCGTGATGCCCGCGCTCACCGTCGCCGTCGCGTTCAGCTTTGGACGAAGCGCCGCTGTCGGCACCTGCGTCGCGGCCGCGGTGCTCCTCGCGCTCAAGGATGTCCGTCTCATCATCACGCTGCCCATTCTCGGCGCCATTCTGCTCGCGGTGTTTTCCGGCGCGGTCTCCCAGCGACTTCAATCGATTGTCGATCCGAACGACGCGACGAGGCGCGATCGCGTGGCCATGCTGCGATCGGGCATGCGCATCATTCGCGACCATCCGATCGCGGGCGTCGGTCTCAACATGATTCCGGTCGTGTACCCGCGCTACCGCGAGCCGGACGCCGTGCAGGCGACGAACCCCCATTTGCACAACGTGCCGGTGCAGATCGCCGCCGAGCGCGGGCTGCCGGCGCTCGGCGTGTGGCTCTGGTTCGTGAGCCTGTTGACAATCGATCTGGCCCACAGCTTCAAAACAGGCCCTTCGCGCGTTCTCGCGGCGACGGCACTTGGCGCGGTTGTGTCGATGCTGGTCGCGGGGCTCTTCGAGTACAACTTCGGGGATTCCGAATTCCTGATGCTGTTCCTCCTGCTCATCACGCTTCCGTTTGCCGCCACCCGCGCACGGCCCGGCCACGCCCCCGCATGACACGTCCGTCACTCGTGGCCCCAGCGCGCGCGCGCGATCTGATTGCGCGGTTTCCTGGCACGCCCGTGCTCGTCGTCGGCGACATCATGCTCGACCGCTTCATTGTCGGACGCGTCAGCCGGATTTCGCCTGAGGCACCAGTGCCCGTCGTCCGCTTCCAGTCGGAGTACGTGCGTCTGGGCGGCGCGGCCAACGTCGCGCACAATCTCGCCTCCCTCGGCGCTCGTGTGTCGCTTGTGGGTGTCGTCGGCCGCGACGAGGCGGCGACGCGCCTTCGCGAAGAGCTCGGCGCCTCGGCGATCGCGACCGGGGGCCTCGTGGAGGACCCCACGCGGCCGACAGTGGAGAAGGTGCGCATTGTCACGGAGCGCAATCAGCAGGTCGCCCGCGTGGACTACGAGCGGGATGAGGACGTCGATCCAGACGTCGAAGCTCGGATCGTCGAGCGAGTTGCCCACGCCGGGCGAAGCGCCAGGGCACTCGTCGTTTCTGATTACCTGAAAGGCGCCGTCACGATGAAGGTCATCGCGGAGCTCCTGGCGGTGAGTACATCGGCAGCACCGCACGCACCGCTCCTCGTCGACCCGAAGATTCCTCACCTCGATTGTTATGCTGGCGCGACGCTTGTCACGCCCAATCATTACGAAGCCGAAGCCGCCACCCACAGACGAATTCGCACCGACGAAGAAGCTCGCGCGGCCGCGGCGGATTTCCGGGCGCTCGTGCGTTGCGACGCGACGATTATCACCCGAGGCGAGCATGGGATGTGGCTGTCGAGCCGGGACGTCGAATGCGCGATTCCAGCGATGGCTCGCGAAGTCTCCGACGTGACCGGCGCCGGCGACACGGTCATGGCCGGGCTGACGCTCGCCCTCGCTGCCGGCGCAACGCTCACAGAAGCCGCTGTCCTCGCCAACCACGCCGCCAGCATCGTGGTCGGCAAGTTCGGACCGTCAACGGTGACCCGCGACGAGCTGCTCGCCACGTTCGCGGCGAAGGCTGACTTCACCGATTGACCATCACGACCCGAAGCGCGTCGGCTCAGTGACGGAAATGGCGGCGGCCGGTGAACACCATGGCCATGCCGTGCTCGTCTGCGGCGGCAATCACTTCCGCGTCGCGGACCGATCCGCCCGGCTGCACGACGGCGGTCGCGCCGGCAGCCGCCAGCGCGTCGAGGCCGTCGCGGAAGGGGAAGAACGCATCCGACGCCGCGACGGACCCCTTGAGCGAACGATTCGCGCTCCTTGCCTTCATCACCGCGACGTTCACGGCATCGACACGGCTCATCTGACCCGCGCCGATCGCCAGCGTACGGTCGGCATCCGTGAAGATCACCGTGTTCGACTTCACGTGCGCGCCGACACGCCACGCAAAGCGCAGCGCGTCCCACTCTTCCGCCGTCGGTTCTCGTGTCGTCGCGACGCGGAGACCTTCGCGCCCTCCTGCCCTCCAGGACTGGCGCGCCTCGGTCACCACATCGCGCTCCTGGGCCAGCATGGCGCCCAGCACCGATCGGAACTCGATCGCGCCGCCCGCGTATGCAGAAAAATCGGCCGTGACCACGCGCATGTTCGCCTTCGTCGCAAGGATGGGCCGCGCGGCCTCTTCAATTGACGGCGCGATCACCGCTTCGATGAACGTGGTCACAATGGCCGTCGCCGTCGCCACGTCCACCGACCGGTTGAACGCGACGATACCCCCGAACGCCGCGAGCGGATCGGCTTCACGCGCGCGCACGTACGCGTCGGCCGCGGACGACCCGGTCGCGACGCCGCACGGATTGGTGTGCTTGACGACGACCGCTGCCGGCTCGTCGAACTCGAGCACGATGCGCGCTGCCGCGTCGAGATCGAGGATGTTGGTGTACGAAAGTTCCTTGCCTTGGAGGATCGTCGCGGCGCCGAGACCACCGGCAGCTCCTGTCGCCCAGTACCAGGCCGCGCGCTGGTGAGGGTTCTCGCCGTAACGCAGGTCGCGGATCTTCTCGAGGGACAGTTCCACTCGAGCGCTCAGACCTGACGCCTCGACCAGCGCGGGACGTTCAAACCGCTCACCGTCGAGGATGATGGTATTGAGCGTGTCGGAAATCGCCGCGTCGTACGCCGCTGTGTGAGCGAGCGCCGTGCGCATCAGCTGGAAGCGGAAGGCCAGACTCGGCCCCGCGTCGAGTTCGGCCAGCAGCCGCGGATAGTCCGCGGGATTCACGACCACCAGCACGCCGCGAAAATTCTTGGCAGCGGCTCGCACCAGCGACGGTCCGCCGATGTCGATTTCCTCAACCAGTCTCTCGAACGGCGTGGCCGGATCCGACGCCGCCTTCACGAAGGGATAGAGATTCACGACAACCACGTCGGTGAGACCGAGGCCGTGCAGGTCGAGAGCGGCCAGGTCGTCTGGCCTATCCCGGCGCGCCAGGATGCCGGCGTGCAGCGCCGGGTGGAGCGTCTTCACGCGGCCGTCCATCATCTCGGGGAATCCGGTCAGGGCTGACACGGCGGTCACGGCCAGGCCCGCATCGCTCAACGCTTTGGCCGTGCCACCGGTCGACACCAGCTCAAACCCTCTGGCGACGAGGCCAAGACCGAGGTCGACGATCCCGGTCTTATCGGACACACTCAGAAGAGCTCTTGGCATATTGTTCGAAGTCCAGTATTATCACTCGGACGCCGGGCGGGCCTGGCGCCGTAAGGGAAAGGCCGCAGACGCGGCCTTTTTTTTTGCTCTGGTGATCCTCGTCGATCAGGGTCCGGCTGACGCCAGCCGGAGATCCCGAACGTCCGGCCAGAGTTGGTTCAATGACGCGACACCTGGTCGCGTCGTAGCAAGTAGGAATAGAACGATGCGCATTACAGGCAAGGTCAAGTGGTTCAACAACGCCAAGGGTTACGGGTTCATCGAGCGCGACGGAGGCAGCGATGTCTTCGTGCACTACTCGGCCATTCAGGGCGACGGCTTCCGGTCGCTCGAGGAAGGTCAAGCAGTGGAGTTCGAGATTGTTGACGGCCCCAAGGGCCCGCAGGCCGGCAACGTCACCAAGATCTAGTCACACCGACGGCGCCGGGTGCTTCAGGCGCCCGGTGCCTCCCTTCTTCGACCCGCGACGATCACCGCGAGAAACCGCAGAGCGCGCAGAGCCACAACACCTGCCGGTCCCCGTTACTCCTTGACGCCCTTGAGAGCGCGCGCCGTGAAGTTCACCTTGCCGTCCTTGACCGCGACGCGGAATGCGACTTCGGCACCACCGCTGGCCTTCGCTTTCTGCACTTGTGCCTTCACCAGCTCGGCGAACCGGTCGAATGGCACCGCCTCTTCGCCAACGTCGCGTCGCGCTTCAACGAGCGACTCATACAGCGTCCGCAGTTTGTCAGTCTCCTGGCCCGGATCCCGGAACGCGGCGACGTGCAAGACGCGATCCTCCGGTGCCTTCCGTACGGTTGGCGGCAGCGAGCCTTTCTTCAACGGGAAGGGTCCCGAACGCCCCTCCTCACGCGCGCGCAACCCGCGATCCCAGAGATCGACGAGCGTGGCATAGCGCGACTGGATGGTCGTGAAACGGAAGCGGTCGCCGGTATTCTGGATGTACGTGCGATCGTAGCGCTGGACGAGGGCCGATACGCGGGCACGCGTCTCCCACGGCGGTTTCGGCAGGCGCCCTGAAAAGAACATGTTGTACTCCGCCTCGAGGAGCTTCAACTCCGACTCGAGGTGCGCCAGATTCCGATCCATCTCCGAGGGAGCCACAGGTCGTCCCGCGCCTCAGCGTGGAATGAGAAACCAGAACAACGGCAGCCACAGCTCGCGCGCGTAGGGCACTGGACGGTCGTCGATGAGCACATCGGTCGCATCGGCGCTCCCCACAATCTGAAAGAGCTCGTGGAGGCGGCGTGCGTCGCTCGAGAGGAACCGAGCCCGATAGCGGCGGTTCTTGTCCGCGCCGGTTTCCCGGAACTCGGCCGATTCCCGGGCAATCGTCAGCGCGCGCGCGAAATGTGGGACATCCAGATCGGGGAACGACAAGGTGATCGAGAACGGGCGCTGCTGCGCGCCGAACAGTGCCTCCTGCAGATCGGGATCGATTGCGGCAAGTTCTTCATCGGTCGGCTGCTCGGGCAGGTCCGCGTACGGCCAGAAACGCTCGAGGGGCCGGTGCTTGGGAGAATCGGCGGCCATCAGGAACCCATGATATTGCAGAATGGCAGGATTGGAGATTGCACCATCGCAGGCGAGCGTGACCCGAATCAACTGCCGGCCGCACCCTCGGAAATCGGACAATCGCAAACTGGTCGCGGGCCTCAGAAGATCGTGCCGATCGACGCGGCTGCCCAGTCGAGGACTCTGGCAGGCAGGAGACCAAGATAAAAGACCATGATCGCCGATGTCACGAGCGCGGCGCCTGCAATCCTCGGCACCGCGGGAACTCGGAGGGGCGCTTCGGCCGGCGTCATGTACATCATGACGACGATTCGCAGGTAAAAGAACACGGACACGACGCTCGTGAGCACGCCGATGATGGCAAGCCAGACCTGTCCCGCCTGCATGGCCGCCGTGAATACGTACCACTTCGCGATGAATCCCGCGAGCGGTGGGAATCCGCCGAGCGAGAGCAGGAAGATCGTCATCAGCGCCGCGAGCCCCGGGTGCTGATTCCAGAGCCCGGCGTAATCGCCCACCTCATCGTTCGGCCGTTCGAAGGTCCCCAGCAGCCCGATGACCCCGAAGACGCCGATGTTGGTGACGGCATACGACAACAGATAGAAGAGAATCGCCCCCTTGCCGGCAGCGTTGGCCGACACGAGCGCGACGAGCAAGTATCCCGCGTGCGCGATGCTCGAATACGCGAGCATGCGCTTCACGTTGGTTTGCGTCACCCCCACCACCGTCCCGACGATCATGGTCGCCGCCGCGATGATCCAGACGACGGGCGTCCACTGCAACCGCAGCGGCTCGAACGCGGCCAGGAACACGCGCGCGAACGCCGCAAACGCGGCCGCCTTCACACCGCTCGACATGAACGCCGTCACAGCCGATGGCGCCCCTTCGTACGCGTCTGGCGTCCACATGTGAAACGGCACGGCCGACACCTTGAACGCAAATCCCACGAGGAGCAGACCGAGCGCCACGAGCTGAAGCGGCGTCGGCGACATGGCCTGCGCCGCCAGCACTGCGCCGATCCGATCGAGCCGCGTACTGCCGGTGAGGCCGTACGTGAACGCAATGCCGTACAGGAAGAACGCACTCGAAAACGCGCCGAGAAGGAGATACTTGAATGCCGCCTCGCTGGCTTTCGGATCGTCGCGCCGGATGCCGGTCAGCACGTAGACGGCCAGCGAGAGCACTTCGAGCGCAAGGAAGATCACGATGAGGTCGGTGGCCGTGGCCATCAGGATCATCCCGGCGATTGCAAACAGCATCAGCGCGTAGTACTCACCACGAGGCAATCGCTCGCGATCGATCACGGGGCCCGATAGCGCCAGCGACAGCATGCCGATCGTCAGCAGCACGAGGGTGACGAACAGGCCGAAGTTGTCGGCCACCACGACGTTGAAGCTGGAGGCACCGCCGTTCCACAGCAGAATGGCGGCGATGGCCGCGCCAACGAGACCGACCGCCCCGAGCGGGCCGATCGGCATGGTATCGCCGGGATCGCGATAGGCTTCGGCGACCATCGCCGCGATGGCGGCCGCCACGACGCACGCCATCGGCACGATCGCGCTGAATGAGGACAGCATCAGCGCCGCCCCACGTGCATCTCGACCGGCGCGCCCTTCCGCACGTGATCGATCAGGCGCTCGATGGAAGTCCCCATGGGACCGAGGAAGAGATTCGGCACAATGCCCATGAGGACGCTGACCGCCACAATCGGAACGAGCAGCGCCCATTCGCGCGGCTTCAGGTCCTGGAGCCGGGCGTTCTCCTCCTTGTCCACCGGTCCGTAGTTGACACGCTGAAACATCCAGAGCATATACGTCGCCGAAAGAATCACGCCCGTCGCGGCAAGGACGGCCAGGCGCGGATTCCAGATGAACGCGCCGAGCAGAATCAGGAACTCGCCGACGAACCCGTTCAACCCCGGCAACCCGATCGACGCCAGAGTCACGAGCAGAAACATCGCGACGAACCTCGGCATCACCTTCTTGAGGCCGCCGAAGTCGGCAATCAGTCGCGTGTGCCGCCGATCCGACAGCATGCCCACGAGCAGGAACAGCCCTCCGGTGCTGACCCCGTGGCTGAGCATCTGGTAGACAGCGCCCTGCACGCCCTGCCGGTTCATCGCCGCAATGCCAAGCACCACGAATCCCAGGTGGCTCACGCTCGAGTACGCGACCAGCTTCTTCATGTCGGGCTGGACCATTGCGACGAGCGCGCCGTACACGATCCCGACGACGGCCAGCGTCGCGAGATAGGGGGCGAAATAGGCGGCCGCAAGCGGAAACAGCGGAAACGCGAATCGCACGAGGCCGTAGGTACCCATCTTCAGCATCACACCGGCCAGAATGACGGAACCGGCGGTTGGCGCTTCCACATGCGCATCGGGCAGCCAGGTATGCAGCGGGAACAGCGGAACCTTGATGGCGAACGCGAGCGCGAATGCCAGAAAGAACCAGAACTGGAGCGACGCTGGCACCCGGAGGTCGTACAGCGCCAGCATGTCAAAGCTGTAGTTCCCCGTGGCTGTGTGGTGAAGCACGGCAAGGCCCAGAATTGCGAGCAGCATCAGGACACTGCCCGCCATCGTGTACAGCATGAACTTCACCGCCGCGTACACCCGCCGGCTGTATCCCCAGATGCCGATGAGAAAGTACATGGGGATGAGCATCGCGTCCCAGAACACATAGAAGAGAAAGAGATCGAGCGACAGGAACACCCCGATCATCGCGCTCTCGAGCAGCAGGAGCGCCATGCAGAAGGCACGTATCTTCGTGTGGACCGAGTCCCACGCACTGAGCAGGGCGAGGGGCGTCAGAAACCCGGTCAGCACGACGAGCAGCAGACTGATGCCGTCCACCCCAACGGCGTACGACACGCCGAATGCCGGGATCCACGCATGCCGCTCCACGAACTGGAACTCCGCAGACGCCGCGTCGAAGCGAGCCCAGAGCAGCAACGTCTCGGCAAACACCAGGAGCGACACGATCAGCGCGATCCGGCGGAGGAGCATCTCGTTCCGCGGCTCGTCGCGGACGGCCAGCAAAAGCAGGGCGCCCGCAATGGGCAGCGCAACGAGGGAGCTGAGTATGGGGAACGACATGGGCAACTAGTTGAGGCTGTTCATCGCCAAGACACGAAGGTGAGGACGCGACGTCGTGACACATGAACGCTGCGAGCCATCACGATGTACGACGGCGTCATCGCCACAGGTAGTACCCCAGGATCGCCACCACCCCGGCGAACAGCGATGCCGCGTACGTGCGGACCGACCCGGTCTGAGCACGGCGCAGGAGTTGACTCGATCCCCGGACGAAGCCGCCAACGCCGTTCACAGCGCCATCGATGACACGCGCATCCAGCGCCTTCCACAGTCCGTGCTCCGAGATGATATGAATCGGCTCGACCACCACGGCGTTGTAGATCTCATCGACGTAGTACTTGTTGGCCAGCAGCCGGTACAGGCCGCTGAACCGCTCCGACATGGCGCGAGCGGCGCCGCGATTCCTCAGAAAGAACCACCAGGCGATGCCGATGCCGGCACACGCGACGATTGACGAAGCGACCATCAGCGCCCCGGCGGGTCCAGCTTCACCGGCCAGTCCCGAGGCCTCAACCGTCCCAGCGCGGAAACTCGGCTCGAGAAAATGTTCGAATCGGCCGCCGAGCCCCACCCAGCCAGCCACGACGGCTCCAAGGGCGAGCACAACGAGCACGACGGCCATGGCCGGCGGCGCATCGTGCAGATGGGGCACCCCCGAATGTGCGTGATCACGTCCGTCTGCCGGGGCGGCGTGGGCCGGAGCGGGCGAGCCAGGGGGGCGGGGGGCGCCGGACTGGGCGCGCACGCCAGACTGGTCGGAGGAGGCAGGCAGGAAACCCTCCGCGGCGGGCTCGCCGTGGAACGCCAAGAACACCACGCGGAACATGTAGACGGCGGTCATCAACGAGGTGAGCATGCCGACGCCCCACAGCCACGTGTGTCCTCCCACGTACGTGCGAAGCAGGATCTCGTCCTTGCTGAAGAATCCCGCGAGCCCGGGCACGCCCGCGATCGCCAACGCCCCGATCAGGAACGTCCAGTAGGTGATCGGCAGGCTCTTCCGCAGGCCACCCATACGCCGCAGATCCTGCTGTCCTGCCAGTGCATGGATGACGGCGCCCGATCCGAGAAACAGCAGCGCCTTGAAGAACGCATGGGTATAGAGATGGAACACGCCGGCACCGAACGCCCCCACCCCCATCGCCAGGAACATGTATCCCAGCTGCGACACGGTGGAGTACGCCAGCACGCGCTTGATGTCGTTCTGCACCAGACCGATGCTGCCGGCCAGAAACGCAGTCGCGACGCCAATGCCCGCGACAATCGCCAGTGTCTCCGGCGCATGGCTGAAGAGCACGGCGTTGCGCCCGATCATGTAGACGCCAGCGGTCACCATCGTCGCGGCGTGAATCAGCGCCGAGACCGGGGTGGGGCCCTCCATCGCGTCTGGCAGCCAGATGTAGAGCGGAATCTGCGCCGACTTGCCGGTGGCCCCGACAAACAGCAGCAGGGTGATGGCCGACAGCGGTCCGAACACGGTCTCCGGTTCGAGGAGCGCCGCCGAACGCGCGATCGACACGAAGTCCACGGTATGGAACTGCGTGACGATCAGCAGGACACCGAGGATGAACCCGCAATCGCCGATGCGATTGACGATGAACGCCTTCTTGCCGGCGTCCGACGCCGACTTCTTCTGATACCAGAAGCCAATCAGGAGGTACGAGCAGAGGCCGACGCCTTCCCAGCCCACGAACATCACCAGGAAGTTCGCGCCGAGCACCAGCAGCAGCATGAAGGCCGCAAACAGATTCAGATAGGAAAAATAGCGAGCGAACTCGGCGTCCGGTTCGTCGTGCATGTAGGCCGTCGAGTAGATGTGGATCAACGAACCGATGCCGCTGATGACTAGAATCATCACCGCCGAGAGGGGATCGAGCCGAAGGGACAGGTCCGCCTCGAAATCACCGGACGAGATCCAGCGGTACGCGTGCTGAAGAATGGACCGGGCCTCCGGATCCAGTGCGAACAGGTTCGACACCGACACGAGCGACAGCACAAAGGAAGCCGCGATCGACCCGCACGCGATGGCGCCGGACGCTGACTTGGACAACCGGCGCCCGAACGAGGCGTTCAGCAGGAAGCCGAGCAGCGGGAGCAGTGGAATCAGCAGCAGCATCGCGGCGTCTTCACCATTTCAACAACGTGAACGCATCCGGGTTGAGAGACTCGCGGTGCCGGAACAACGAGATCACAATCGCGAGACCGACCGCCGCCTCGGCGGCCGCCACAGTCATGACGAAAAATACGATGATCTGGCCGTCCGCCGATCCGAGCGCCCGCCCAAAGGCCACGAACGTCAGGTTGACGGCGTTCAACATGATTTCGATCGACAGCAGAATGGTGATCAGGTTGCGTCGAAGAAAGACGCCGGCCGTTCCGATCGCAAACAGCACCGCCGAGAGGATCAAGTAATCGTTCAGCGAGGCCATCTCACTCATCTCGCGAAGCCTCCGTCGAGGCGTTCGTCAGCCTGGGGCCACTGTGATGACTCTGTTCGCGCCTGGCCAGCACGACCGCGCCGACCATCGCCACGAGAATCAGCACCGAGGTCACCTCGAACTGAAACGCATATGACGTGAACAGCACGCGTCCAATCTGCGCCACGGAGCTGACCGACCCGCCCGCGAATCCGCCGGACTCGCCGCCTCCCTTCGTCAGCGCCCACACGAGCTCGACGGCTAGCCCGAGCGCCAGCGCAGCGCCGAGCCGCATCGGGCCGCGCACGACCGGTGCACGGTCGGCGGCACTTTCGCCACTCTCGGCATTCTCGGCACCCTCGGCAGGCGCATTGAGCAGCATGACGACGAAGAGGAAGAGCACCATGATGGCGCCGGCATACACGATGATCTGCGTGACCGCGACAAACGGCGCGTCGAGCAGGACGTACAGCCCCGACAGCGCGCCGAAAGACGCGATGAGCAGCAGCACGCTGTAGATCGGATTGCGCTGCGCGATGACAAACAGCGACGCCACGACCGCCACCGCCGCAAACAGGTAGAACAACATCATGCTCTGTCGTGTCCAGTCCCGGCCGGGTGCTCAGCGAGCAAAGTACAAGACCCCCGCCGCGGTGGCGATCAGGTTGACGACCGACGCGGGCAGCAGCACCTTCCAGCCGAACGACATCAGCTGGTCGTAGCGATATCGGGGAAGGGTCCAGCGCATCCAGACGTAGAAAAACAGAATCGCGATCACCTTGACGAGGAACCAGATCCAGCCAAGCGACTCCGGCAGGAACGGGCCGTGCCAGCCGCCCAGATACAGATCGGTGGCCACCGCCGACACCGTCACCATGTTGATGTACTCGGCAAGGAAGAACATCGAGAACTTCATGCTGCTGTACTCGGTGTGATAGCCGGCGACGAGCTCCTGCTCGGCTTCGGGAAAATCAAACGGCGCCCGGTTGGTCTCGGCGATGCCCGCGGTCATGTAGATCAGGAAGCCGACAGGCTGCACGAAAACGAACCACCGGGGAATGACGCCGAACACCGTTCCCGCCTGATGATCGACGATCTGACTCAACGACATCGAATTGGCCACGAGAATCACGCTCGCGAGTGCCAGGCCGTACGAGAGCTCGTAGCTGATCATCTGGGCTGAGGAACGCAGGCCGCCAAGAAGCGAGTACTTGCTGTTGGAGCTCCAGCCGGCGAGCACGATGCCGTACACGCTCATCGAGGAGATGGCGAAAATCACGAGCACGGCCACGTTGACGTCGGCCACCTGCAACGCCATGGGCTCGTCCAGCAGCCCGAACAACGTCGTCGATGCTCCGAAGGGCACCACGGCGAAGGCCGCGAAGGCGGCCGTGGCGGCAATAATCGGGGCGAGCGCAAAGAGAACGGAGTCGGCGGCGGCCGGCCTGAGCTCCTCCTTGAACAGGAGCTTGATGATGTCGGCCAGCGGCTGCAGCAGGCCTTTGGGTCCGACGAGGTACGGGCCCATGCGCTGCTGCAGCAACGCCGCAACCTTCCGCTCGAAGTACACCATGATGGCCGCCGAGTTCAGCAGCATCACGAAGACGAAGAGCGTCAGGACGATCTGCGCAATGAGCAGCGGCGTCACACTCAATGGGCTCCCATTGGCGCGCTCGCGCGCCAGTCGGCCGGCAGTGTGCAGCGGCCCTCTCGGATGTGGGCCTCGTACTCATGGCGAAAATGCTTCAACGTCGTCAGCACCGGCGTCACCGCGGCATCGCCGAACGCGCAGAGTGTTTTCCCGGCGATGTTCCCCGAGATGCTCGACAGTAGATCCAGATCGCGCATCTGTCCGTCGCCGCGCTCGATCTTTCGAAGAATCTTGTGGAGCCAGTCCGTGCCTTCACGGCACGGGGTGCACTTGCCGCACGACTCGTGACGGTAGAAGTGCAGCAGGTTCTCGGCGAGCCAGACCATGCAGGTCGTATCGTCGAGCACGATGATGCCCGCGGAGCCGAGCAGCGACCCGGCTTTCTGCACGCCGTCGAAGCTGGCTTGAGCATCGAGCTGATCGGGCAGAAGCATGGGCACCGACGACCCGCCCGGAATCACGGCTTTGAGCGTACGGCCCTCGCGCACGCCGCCTGCGCAGCCGTCAATCAGTTCCCGGAGACGTGATCGTCATCGGCGCTTCATAGACACCCGGACGCCTCACGTGTCCGCTGACGCAGAACAACTTCGGGCCACCGTTCTTCTCGGGCCCGAGCTTGCTGTACCAATCCGCACCGCGGTTCAGGATCAGCGGCACGTTGGCGAGCGTTTCGACATTGTTCACCGCGGTCGGACAATTGTAGAGGCCGACGAGGGCCGGGAACGGCGGTTTGTTGCGGGGCTGCGCGCGCTTGCCTTCGAGCGACTCGAGCAGCGCGGTTTCCTCGCCAGCTTCGTACGCGCCTGCGCCCCGATGCACGTAAATGTCGAAGTCGAAGCCGGAGCCGAACACGTTCTTCCCGATGATTCCGCGCGCGTAGGCCTCTCCGATTGCGCGCTCCAGTATGTGCTGCACGTGGAAGAACTCACCGCGTATGTAGATGTAGGCCACCTTCGCACCGATGGCATAGCAGGCAATCGCGCAACCTTCGAGCAACAGGTGCGGGTTGCGCTCCATGATCAGGTGATCCTTGAACGTGCCAGGCTCGCTCTCGTCCGCGTTGCACGCGATGTACTTCGGATTCGGCGACTTCTTGTCGACGAACTGCCACTTCACGCCAGTCGGAAAGCCGGCGCCGCCGCGGCCGCGGAGCCCTGAGGCCTTGACCATGTCGATCACCTGGTCTGGCGTCATCGCCAGTGCCTTTTTCAGCCCGTCGTACCCCTCGTGCTGCATGTAGAAGTCGAGCGTGAAGCTGTTCGGCTCGCGGACGTATGTGGTGAGGAGCGGTTCCATGTTCGGTGTCAACACGCCACGAAAGCGCGAAAGCACGAAACGCATTCTGTGGTGTTCCTTCGTCGTGTCTTCGTGTTTTCGTGGCTGCTTGTCATTCCCGCCTCACCTCAACAACGTGATGACACCCCGAGAGCACGGATTCGCCGCCGGCCCGCAGGTCATCGAGGAGCTTCGCCACGTCGCCCGGTCTCAGGCATTCGTGCCACGCGTCGTTGACCATCACGACCGGCGCGCGGTCGCACGCGCCGAGGCATTCGACCTCGATGAGCGTGAAGGTCCCTGTGGCGTCCGTTTCGCCTGGCTTGATGCGGAGCTGCTCGCAGATCGCGCCGGTCACCCGCTCGGCGCCATTCAGCGCGCAGGACAACGTCCGGCACACGCTCATCACAAACCGGGCGACCGGCTTCGTATGGAACATCGTGTAATAGGACACGACGTCCTCGACATCGGCCGCCGTCATGCCGAGCAGGTCGGCGACATATGTCATCGCGTTGGCCGTCACATGTCCCTGTTGGTGCTGCACCAGATAGAGCGCCGGCAGCACGGCCGACCGGCGGCGGTCTGGCGGATAGCGGCGCACGATCTCGTCGAACCGGGTTCGGTTCTCCTCGGTGTACACGAACGGTTCACCTGGCTCCGTCAGCGTGCGCGACGATTGGTGGAACGTCGCGTCGTAGGTCATCTTCGGATGGAAGCTCACCGGTCCACGTCTCCCATCACGACGTCAATCGATCCGATCACGGCGATGACATCGGCAATCAGCCCGCCGACAATCATGCTCTCGAGCGCCTGGCAGGCCAGCAGCGACGGCGCTCGCGACTTGACACGCCACGGACGATTCGTGCCGTCGGCGACGACAGAGAACCCGTGTTCGCCGCGTGGCCCCTCAACGGGCACGTACGCCTCCCCTGCCGGCACCGTGAATCCCTGCGAATAGACGAGGAAGTGCTGGATGAGCGCCTCCATTTCGGTATACACGCGATCCTTGGGCGGCGGCGTGATTCGCGGATCAGCGACCGCGTAGTCACCCATCGGCGGGATTCGCTCGAGCACCTGACGGCAGATCTTGACACTCTCCCGCATTTCGGCGACGCGCACGAGGTACCGCGAGTAGACGTCCCCCGCGCGCTGGGTCGGCACGTTGAAGTCGAGCGTCTCGTAACCCAGGTAAGGAAACACCTTGCGCACGTCGTACGCAGACGCCGGCGGCGCGCGCAATCGGTCCGACCAGGCCGTATGCCAGCGCGGCATCCTTCGAGATCACACCGACGCCGCGTGTCCGCTCAATGTAAATCTCGTTCTTCGTGAGGAGATCTTCGTACTCGTCGAGCTTCGGCGGGAAGCGATCGAGGAAGGCCCTGACGGCAGCGTGAAACCCGCGCGGCAGATCTTCGCGGAGGCCTCCGATCCGCATGTAGCTCGGGAACATCCGGAAGCCGGCGAGCATCTCGTTGATGTTGAGCAGCAACTCGCGCTCCCGAAAGCAGTACAACATCACGGACACGGCGCCGACTTCCATGCCGTGCGTGCCCAGCCACACCAGGTGGCTGTTGATTCGCTGCAACTCCGCAATGAGGACGCGAATCCACCGGACGCGCTCGGGCAGCTCGAGTCCGAGCAGCGTCTCCACGGACATGCAGAACGCCATGCTGTTGGATTGCGCGCTCAGATAGTCCATCCGCTCGACGAGCGGAATCACCTGTTGCCACTTCTTCTGCTCGGTCGTCTTCTCGATGCCCGTGTGCAGGAAACCGATCGTCGGGGCGGCCGAACGGACAATCTCGCCGTCGAGCTCCAGCACGAGCCGCAGCACGCCGTGCGTGCTGGGGTGCTGCGGCCCCATGTTGACGGTCATGGTTTCGGTGCGAAGCTCAGGCATTCCGACTCCAGCGCCTGTCGGTCACGGCATCACGAAACGCTCGACGCAGGCTCTCTCCACTAAGTCACAGATCACGTGCAGGAGCGTGATGTGCACTTCCTGCGCCCGGGGCGTCGACTCGGACGGCACGTTGATGTGAATGTCGGCCGCCGCACCGGCCGGGCCGCCGTCACGCGCGGTGAGGGCGATGGTCCTGAGGCCGAGCGCTCGAGCCGTCTTCAACCCCTCGACGACATTCGCGGAACGGCCGCTGGTGGTGATGCCAAATGCCACGTCATTCTTCCGTCCGAGCCCCTCGATCTGCCGGGCGAAGATGCGTTCGAACGCATCGTCGTTGCCAATCGCCGTCAGAATGCTCGTGTCGGTGGTCAAGGCGATCGCCGCGAATGCGCGGCGCTCCCGCGCGAAGCGGCTCACGAGCTCCGCCGCCACGTGCTGCGCGTCGGCGGCGCTCCCGCCGTTGCCAAACAGCAGCAGCTTGCCGCCGCTCCTCAGCGATTCGACAATCGCGGCCGCCGCAGCGACGACCGGCTCCGGGTCGCGCGCGACACGCTCATGCAACGCGATCGTATCGGCCATCGTGGCGTGAACGACCGCAATGTCATCCCCCACGGGTCAGTCGATCCTTCTGGACGTTCGCACGAAACTCTTCTTCCGTCATCTGCATCGGCGAGGCCGTCCTGACTCGCTCGTTGATCTGCACCGGGTAGTCCTTCCGCAGCGGGAACCCTTCCCAGTCCTCCGGCATCAGCAACCGTCGCAGATCAGGGTGCCCGATGAACGTGATACCGAACAGATCCCACACTTCACGTTCGAGCCAGTTGGCCGCCGGCCAGATGCTGCTGAGCGTCGGGACCTGGGCGTCGCCGCCATGCAGCCTCACTTTGAGACGCAGACGCAGCGCGCGCTCGACGGACACCAGGAGGTACACGACCTCGAAGCGAGGCTCGCGCGGCCAGAAGTCGACGGCGGTCAGCTCAGCGAGGAGCGTGAACGACAGACCTCCGGCGTCCCGCAGCGCCCGTGCAGCGACCGGCAGGTCTTCCTTCGACACGTAGACCGTCGTGTGTAAGTCGATGCCGGGCACGTGTTCCAGCTGCACTCCAGGCAGCGTCTCCCGCAGCGCCGTCACAAGCGCCTCGGATTCCATTACGTGAGTTTCTGCTGCGCGATCTTCCGCTGGAGCTGGACGATGCCGTAGATGAGCGACTCGGGACGCGGCGGGCATCCGGGGACGTACACATCCACCGGCACGACCTGATCGACGCCCTGCACGAGCGCGTAGTTGTCGAAGACGCCGCCGATGGAGGCGCAGGCGCCCATCGAGATCACCCACTTGGGCTCCGGCATCTGATCGTAGATGCGCCGGAGCGCGGGCGCCATCTTGCGCGAGAGGCGCCCGGCGACGATCATCAGGTCGGACTGACGCGGGCTGCCGCGGAAGACCTCCGCGCCGAACCGCGCGATGTCGTATCGGGAGCAGCTCATCGCCATCATCTCGATGGCGCAGCACGCCAGACCGAAGGTGACCGGCCAGATCGACGATCGGCGCGCCCACTGCACCATCTTCTCGACGCTCGTGGTCAGGACGGGAATCTCGGACTCTAGGCCCATATTCGTGGTAGCACTCACTTTCAGCTCGGTCAGCTCCCGGTCCGATCAGCCAGAGCCGAGAGCTGAGGAGCTCGCTAGCTGACTACCCCTGCGTATCGCTTCCCCATTCGAGCGCACCCTTGCGCCAGACGTACACGTAGCCGGCCAGCAGCAGAGCCATGAAGAGCACGACCTGGACGAAACCGCTCCAGCCGAGGTCGCGCAGCGCCATGGCCCACGGGTAGAGAAACGCGACCTCGATATCAAAAAGCAGAAAGATCATGGCCACGAGATAGAACTTGACCGACTGGCGTTCGCGCGCGTCGCCGACGGGCGGCATGCCGCACTCGTAAGGCGCTGACTTTTCAGGCGTCGGTTTCCGTGGCCCAAGCACGCTGGACAGACCGGTCGCGCCTGCTGCGAACCCGACGCCCAGGACGATCATGATGAGGATGGAGAGCCAGCCTTGCATGGTGCCACCTTGCTTGTGAACGATTTCGCAAGCGCGGATGCAATGCTATCGGACGCGTCAAGGCAAGTCAACGAACAGAACGGGGGGAATTGTTTCTGATGAGCCGGGACGCACGCGTCGTGGCCACGACCGGAAGGGCAACACCCGAATCACCGCGGGACCTGGGAGTCCGCGCATGCATCGCGGCTTCAACGCGAGGACCCGAAAGGAGGGCCCGCGGACCTTCGGCAGCCGCAGGTCTCGAAGGCTCGCCAACCTGACGACTAGTTGATGATTGCGCTCACTGCGGCCATCCGGCGGTCGAGTTCCGCCAGCGCCAGCGCGAGCTGTGCGCGACGGCCTTCGTGAGTCGTGGCGCCCTGCTGGCGTTCAATCTCGGTACGCGCCAACTTCAGCGACTGCAACGATTCGACCGCCCTCACATGTTCCGGGGGCAGCACCTTACCGCCTCTTCTGGTTCGCTCCTGCTCGACCTCTTCCATCCGCTCTTGGATTCGCGATTCCGCGTCGATGAGTCCTTCTCCAGCATCACCCATATCTCAACATTATACCCTGGTCACGTGGCCACTTGATGTCGATCTCCGCTCACCCCGACCTTGGTCACGAACGTTACCACCGAGTTGTCGCAGGCTCCTGAAGCGTCATCGGATGTTTTCTCGTCGCGCCCGCGGGAGCAGCGTCGGCAGAAGCGTGGACACAGCCATGACGGCGGCGATGATGTGCAGCGTGCCTCGATACGACCCGGTGGTTTCTCGCATCCGCGCCATCAGCAGTGGACCGAACACGCTGGCACAGCCCCACGCCGTCAACATCAGTCCATAAATCGGCCCGACGTTCTTCGGCCCGAAATAGTCCGCCACCCATGCCGGCATCGTGCCAAAACCACCCCCGTAACACATGAGAATGACGAACGCCAGGACGGTGAGGAGCGTCGCGGAGCGGATGTCAGGGAACACCCAGAACAGCACCACCTGCAGGAGAAACATCGTCACAAACGTCAGCTTGCGCGTCATCGCGTCCGAGAGCCACGCCCAGAAGACGCGTCCGACCGCGTTTCCGATGCTCACGATGCCAACCATGCTGGCCGCGCCCAGCGCGGTGACGCCCGCAAGCTCCTGGAATATCGGCGCCTGCTGGGAGATGAGCGAGATCCCGGCTGACACATTGAGAAACAGAATGCCCCACAGCATCCACCACTGAGGCGTCCGAAGCGCCTCACCAAGTGTGTAGTCCCGGATCGATCGCTGCGACGCCTGAGCCGCGGCTGGCGTCCATCCCTCCGGCTGCCAGCCAGCTGGCGGGTTCCTCATGAAGAATCCGGCAGCCGGGACCACAAGGAGATAGGCGAGCCCGAGGTAGGCAAATGTCGGGAGTACACCTACGGTTTGAATAAGCCGCGTGGCAACAGGCGCTGTCACGAGCGCACCGGCGCCGAAGCCGCCAACGGCCACGCCTGTGATCAAACCGCGCCGGTCTGGAAACCACTTCACGAGCACGGCCACCGGGACGATGTAGCCGAAACCCAGCCCGATACCGCCCATCACCCCGTATGTCAGATACAACCACCACAAGCTGTCTGTGAAGCTGGCGAGAAACACGCCGGCGCCATACAACAGACCGCCCGTGATCGCCACAACTCGAGGGCCCTTGCGATTCAGCCACAGGCCGCCGGGGAAGGCCGAGACGCCGAGGAGGAAAATCGAGATCGTGAAGGTCAGCGTGACCTGGGGGACGCTCCATCCGAACTTGGTGGCGAGCGGCGTCCGAAACACACTCCACGCGTAGACCGCGCCAAGCGCCACTTGCATCAGGACGCCGGCGACCGCGATGCTCCATCGGCTACGTGAATCCATGACCACACTCCTGATTGAAGGCTTGACGTTGTCGCGCTGGCAGCGCCTATATTATCTACAGGCCCCTCGGAATAGACACCCATGGCGACCAACGCATCGTTCGACATCACCTCCCCCATCGACTTCCAGGAGCTCGACAACGCGCTCAACCAGGCGCGCAAGGAGGTCGGTCAGCGCTACGACTTCAAGGGCGCGAGGGCCGACATCGAGCTCAATCGGTCCGAGAAGACGCTCACCCTCGTTGCCGACGATGAATTCAAGATGAACGCGTTGTGGGAGGTCGTGCAGACGCGCCTGGTGCGACGCAATGTGCCGCTGAAGAACTTCAAAGTGGGCGATTCGGAACCGGCCTCCGGTGGCACCGGTACGAAAAGTCATACCGATTCAGGAGGGCATTCCGATTGAGGCGGCGCGCGAGATCGTGAAATTTCTCAAGGACCAGAAACTCAAGAAGGTTCAGGCCAGCATTCAGGGCGACCAGATCCGCGTGACGTCGCCCTCCAAGGACGACCTGCAGGACGCCATGCGGCGTCTGCGAGGGCACGACTTCGGCGTCGAGCTGCACTTCGGCAACTACCGATGACGTGATGATCTACTTCACGATCGCGATCACCCTCGTCGGCGCGATCTTCATCGTCTGGTTCGTCCTCGTCGTCCTGTTCGCGCCTGGCATCCCCTACCACGTGGAAACGACCGTCGACGCGGGCAGCGAACATTTCGTGCGCGTGCTCGAATCCGCGTGCGGGGCCACGCTGCGCGGCGGCAATCGGATTGACGTATTCACGAACGCCGCGTCGTTCTACCCCTCGATGATCGAGGCGATTCGCGAGGCGCGCGACACGATCAACCTGGAGTGCTACATCTTCTCGAGGGGCGACGCCGCCGACCTGTTCACGGCCGCGCTGGCGGAGCGCGCGCCGCGCAGGCGTGCGCGTCACACTCGTGCTGGATACGTTCGGCAGTCTGGGTGCCTACTTCTCATCGTCGAGACCGTTGAAGGCCGCCGGCTGCCGGGTGCAGCACTATCGGCAGCCGACGTGGCACGGCCTGGCGCGACTCAACAACCGCACGCACCGCGAACTGCTCATCGTCGATGGCCGCGTCGCGTTTGTCGGCGGGGCGGGCGTGGCCGACTGGTGGCTGAAGCCGATGGACGGCAAGCCAGCATGGCGCGACATGATGGCGCGCATCGAAGGACCGGTCGTGCCAGACATCCAGGGCGTCTTCGCCGAAAACTGGCTGGAGTGTCGCGGAGAGATCCTCGTCGGTGAGAACACCTACAAGCCGCGCGTGCCGGCCGGCGAGAGCGCCGCGCTCGTGATCAAGAGCTCGCCCTCGGATCGCGCGACCGTCTCACGGATTCTCTTTCAAGCCCTGATTGAAGGCGCCAGGCGTCGCGTGTCGGTCTCGACGCCTTACTTTCTGCCGGACCAGGCCTTCAGGAAGGCGCTGATTCGCACGGCCAGGCGAGGCGTCGAAGTCACGATTCTCGTGCCTGGCGCGATCACGGATCAGAACTGGCTGCGCCTGGCGAGCCGCCGCATCTATGGACGCTTGCTGGAAAGCGGTGTGCGCATCTTCGAGTATCAGCCGGGCATGACTCACGTGAAGATGCTGCTCGTCGACGACCTCTGGGCCGTCATTGGCAGCACCAATCTCGACAACCGATCCTTCGAGCATAACGACGAGGTGAACGTGGCCGCAAGGGACACGACGCTCGCGGCGCGATTGAACAGGGATTTCGCAGCCGATCTGGAGCAGAGCCACGAAGTTCATCTGACGGACTGGCGCCGGCGTCCACTCTGGGAGAAGCTCGCCGGATCCATTGCATGGATTCTCGAGCGTCAGCAATAAGTGAATGCCCGGCTGTCACTCGGGGCTCCCAGCCCTTCGGCGTACCGGCTTTCGACCTGAATCGCGCTACACTCTCGTTTCCCCATGGTACGCAGGGCACGATCGCGGAAAGCGCTCTTTGCGATAACAATCCTCCTCGTTGCCGGAGCCACGGTCGCGGCCGCACAACGCCGCGGCGGTGGATTTGGCCAGTTCGGCCGTGTACCTGAAGGGCGAATGGTTCCGGCCCGCTATCCACCCCCTCATTTCGAAGACGGCGCCTTTGCGGTCTGCAAGGTTCAGTACACCAGTGTCCGCCGGGAGGACATGGGCCAGGGCTGGTCTACCGATTACCCGTACGCCGGCATCAATCTCATGACGCGGCTGTCCGAGCTGACCAAGACACCGGTGAGCCGCGATGCCGACGGCAACCCGAACCACTGGGTGGTTCGTCTCACCGACCGTGAGTTGTTCCGGTGTCCGTTCACCATTGCCTCGGACGTCGGCACGATTGGCCTTTCATCGCAGGAAGCGGCTCGCCTTCGCGAGTATCTGTTGAAGGGCGGATTCCTCTGGGTCGACGACTTCTGGGGGTCTGCGGCCTGGGCGCAGTGGTCCTCGGAGATTCACAAGGCGCTGCCGGAGTTTTCGATCGTCGACGTCCCGGCCGACCATCCCATCCGACGCTCGATGTTCATGATTGATGAGGTCGTGCAGGTGACCAACATTCAGAATTGGCGCAGAACGGGCGACACACAGGAACGCGGGTCCGACAGCCCGCACGCCAATTTTCGCATGCTGGCCAACGAGCGCGGGCGGATCATGGTCATCATGACGCACAACACCGACATTGGCGATTCGTGGGAGCGCGAAGGGGAAGACCACGACTTCTTCGTGCAGTTCTCTCCGCGCGGCTATCAGCTCGGCATGAATGTGCTGCTCTACGCGATGACGCACTGAGCAACGTTCGTGTTGAGCGCAGTCACCTTGAGCCACCGGGGCGCCGTGCGACCCGACAACGAAGACGCGGTGCTGTGGGACGCCGCAATCGGCCTGCTCGCCGTCGCCGATGGCATGGGCGGCCACAACGCCGGAGAGGTCGCCTCGCGTCTCGCGCTCGATGCACTGCAGCAATGCCTTCTGGCGAACACCGACCGGCACGATGCGCAGTGGCCGTTTGGATTCGCCGATGATCTCCCGCTGGCCGCGAATCGACTCCGGACCGCGGTGAAGCGCGCGAACCTCGCCGTGTTTCGCGCCTCGCAGGAGCGTGCCGATTACGCGGGCATGGGCACCACACTCACGGCCGCGCTCATCGAAGGCGCGCACGTGTGGTTTGCGAATGTCGGCGATTCTCGCCTGTACGCGAAAGGCATCGGCGAAACGGCTTTGCGGCAACTCACGCACGACGATTCGTTCGTCCGCCTGCTGGGGGCCGCTCCCGGTGCCGAGCCCGCCGTGCTGGCCGCGCATCCCTTGCGCCATCTGCTCACGAGCGTCCTGGGCCCGCGCTCGGAAATCGCCGTGGACGTGGACGAGATGACGCTCTCCGACGGGGAGCTGCTCCTGATGACCACCGATGGCATGCATGGCAGCGTCGGTGATGATGTGATGGACGCGATCCTGGACGGTCACGACCGCGGCATGGATCTGGAAATTGCCGGTGAGCATCTTCTGGAAGCGGCACTTGGCGCTGGGGGGCGCGACAATATCACGCTCGCGCTCGCGCGATACACGTCTTTCTAGTTGGCGAACGAGTCAAACGTCAAACGCAGAGAGCGCCGAGTTCGCAGAGCCATGAATGGCGAAATACCCACCGGTCATAGAAATCGCCTGGCCGTCCCGCTCCGATCGTTGAACGCGATCGATTCCTTGCCGATCATCAGCGCAGCGTAGGCGAGACGCGAGTCGGGCGATTGCGCCGCTTGTCGAAAGTCTGGATTGAGCGTATTCGCCTGCACGATGCCCGAGACGAACCGGCTGTGCGCCGTCGATTCCACCTCGAACGGAACCTCCTCGTACCGAATCCGCTGGCCACGCGAAGAGGGCTGGTCTCCCGGACCTTTCGGTGGGTCGCCGCGTCGGTTGCGCGAGCGGCCAGCCGCCGCCGCACGCGGGGCCGCCGGTTGCGGGCGGCCGCGCTTTGATAGCCCGCCAGGGAGCGCGAGATCGCGGAACTCGTCGAGATCGAGAATGTCGCGCGCCAGACGGAGGGCCCGCCCACCGATTTTCCCAGGAACTGCCGTGGAGCGCTCCATCGGGCCTTTGATGTGGCAAGAGGCGCGCGCCTTCGGGTCATTCGACCGCCGGGGCTCTCGCGGGCGTTCCGTCAGCGTGGGGCTCCTTCGACGGACGGGATCACATCCGGCTGCACCAGACGGCGCCGCGCGGACGTTGTTCACATTCAGGCCGCGGCGAATCGCCGGGCATCGAGTACAGTGCGAGCGTTCGGGCACAGACCGTCGCCGGCGGTTTGTTCGGCCTTCAGGGCTGGTGCGAGCATCTCGTCCGGGGGTGCGATTCGCCACGGCCTGAGCGGACGCGCGGCGCCGCTGGTGAGCCGGACCGTTAGGACGCAGATTAGATCGACGCGAGACCAGCAGCGGGTATGACGTGGAACCCATCAGGCAATTAAGTCCAGCGGTCATGGAACGGGCGGTCATTACGCTCGAGCGTGCGTTCGCGAACGATCCGATGTTCACGTGGATGTTTCCGGATCCACGCCAGCGCTCACGCTCCCTTCGACTGTTTCTTCGGGTGCCCCTGGAGTACGGTCTTCGTTGCGGACATGTCACGGAATCGAACGACGGGATGGCGGTCGCGATTTGGTTGCCTCCGGGCCGTAAGATCACGGCCGGTGGGATGATCCGTTGCGGGCTGCTCACTGTGCCGTTCAGCGTGGGCTTTCGACCATTCGTCAGATTCATGGGCGCCGATGACGTCATGGGCAAGTTCCATAAGAGGTTCGTGCCTGAACCGCACTGGTATCTTTTGATCGTTGGTGTCGATCCTGAACTGCAGGGGCGAGGCCTCGGCTCGGCGCTCATCAAGGAGGGGCTGGCCAGGGCCGATGAGTCGAACTGCCCCTGCTATCTGGACACAAGCGAGGAACGCAACCTCGCGTTTTATCAGCGCGAGGGCTTCGAGGTCGTCGGAACGGCTCCACTCGGCAAGGGCGGACCACCTGGATGGGCGATGCGACGCAACGCACGCGGCTCAAAGGCAACAGCGTCCATTCCATCATTGCACCAGACGGGAGATGATGTGCTCGAAGCGGGTCGCTGGTGAATGCTGCCGTTAGACGGACGAGCACATTTCCAGTCGGATGCTGGTCTCGTCAGCAGAGGAGATTTCGAAATGAAATCAGAGCGCATTCGATTGACGTGCATGGGGACCATCGCTGCGGCGATCGCGGCTCTTCTGGTTACCATGATCGCGAATGACAACGTCACGGCCGCCGGACAATCGTGCGAGGAACTGGCCGCGATGGCCCTCCCCGACACGGCCATCAGTTCAGCGACGTCGGTCGCTGCTGGACGTTTTACGCCGCCGGGCGCTGCGACCAACATCCAGCCGTTGAATCTGCCCGCCTTCTGCCGCGTCGTCGCCACGACCAAGCCGGCCGTCCGCTTCGAAGTCTGGCTGCCGGTGCAGAACTGGAATGGCAAGTTTCAGGGCGTCGGCAACGGCGGCACCGCCGGTGTCATTGGCTACGCGGCCATGGCGACGGCACTCAATCGCGGCTACGCCGTGGCGAGTACCGACACGGGCCACGTCAATAAGGTGGGATTCGACTCGACGTGGGCGCTCGGTCATCCAGAGCTCGTAGAGGACTTCGGTCACCGCGGCCTGCACGTCACGACCGTCAACGGCAAGCAAATCACCAACGCGTTCTACGCCAAACCGCCCGATCGCTCGTACTACGTTGGCTGCTCCAAGGGCGGCCAGCAAGGTCTCATGGAGGCCCAGCGCTACCCGGATGATTACGACGGCCTCATCGCCGGCGACCCGGCCAACAACTGGACGCGGTTCTACGCCGGCGGCCATCTCTGGTACGCGCTCGCGACCGTCAAAGACCCCGAAAGCTACATCCCAGCCGACAAGGTGTCGATTCTCGGCAATGCGGTCAACGCCGCGTGCGACGCGCTGGATGGCATCACCGACGGCGTCTTGAACGACCCCAGAAAGTGCAAGTTCGATCCGTCCGTTCTGACCTGTAAGGCAAACCAAGATCCCGCCACGTGCTACACGCCGAAGCAGGTCAAGGCCATCAAGGAGATCTGGGCTGGCGCAAGAGACTCAGCGGGCCGCGAGGTTTTTCCGGGCCTTCTGCCAGGCGGCGAGAGCGGCCCCGGCGGCTGGGCCGCGTGGACGACAGGCACGGCGCCATTCACCGGCAACCACTGGTCATCCGCGGACGGGTTCTTCAAGTACATGGTGTTCGACAACCCGAACTGGGATTTTCGGACGTTTAGCTTCGACAGGGATCTGCCAATCGCCCTGAGTAAGGTCGGTCGCGCGCTGGACTCCACGGACCCGAATCTGCAGCCGTTCAGACAACGTGGCGGAAAACTCATCGTCTATCACGGCTGGAGCGACCCAGATATTTCGCCGTTGAACACAATCAACTACTACGAGAGCGTCGTGTCGCGCCTCGGCGGTAACAAGAGCCACGATCAGGCCCTCGACGAAACGCAGGACTTCTTCCGGCTGTTCATGGTACCGGGCATGCAGCACTGTCAGGGTGGGCCAGGACCGAGCAACTTCGACATGCTGAGCGCGCTCGAACGGTGGGTCGAACAGGGTGTCGCGCCGAGTCGGGTCATCGCGTCGCACGTCACCAACGGCGTCGTCGATCGCACGCGTCCGCTCTGTCCATATCCACAGGAAGCCCGATTCACTGGAACGGGAAGCTCGGACGTGGCGGACAACTTCGTATGCCGTGTTCCCTAGGGAAGAAGTGTCATCGATCGCGCGGACCGAGGCGATCCACAGGAGGAGCACGTCAAGCCGCTTCAATGATGCCGTCTGACTTGGTATCGCATGCAGCCGACGGTGCCGAAGGCTATGGACGCGCCGCGGCTGATGCCCGACGTTGGCCTGACGGACGAACGGTCATCACTTGAGGCGGGTCTTCCAATAGCCCGGCTTGCGGCGGTCGTGCGCAACGGCCAGTATTCGGATGCGGGGGTTCGCTTCAAGATAGACGACGTGGTACGGGAAGCGAGTGACCGCCATTGTTCTCACTGGCAGGTCGGCAGGCATGCGCGCCACAGGGGATCCGGAACGAGGCAAGTCATGAGCCCCCGCGGCTGAAACCTGGCGTGATACCGACAGGGAAGAGAAGACTCAGTTGCTTTCGCTCCGGACGGGTTGAGGCCTCTCGCCGTGGTTCGTTGCGCGTGGCTGCTTCGTCGGGTTAGGTAATCTGTCTCCGAAGTGTGCATGACAAACTCGAAGCGAATCGCGGGTCTGGTCGGTCCCACTATCGTAGCGATGACCGCTTCGGAGTTTCCGCTTGTGCAGCCGAATCTATACGATGCCCAAATTCCGCCCGTCGTCTATCTCTCGGGTGTCCTGATGTTCGTGGGAGGTCTCGCGATCGTACGCATGCACAATCACTGGGCGCGTGATTGGACGGTGCTGGTAACGTTGTCCGGCTGGTTTTTTCTAGCTCTTGGTCTGTTCCGAATGTTTGCTGCCGGCCTCTACCAACGAGGCTCCGCGAACACAAGCACGGCTGTGTTCATGGTCTTGGAGGTCATCTTGCTCGTCATTGGGGTCATTATGACCTTCAAGGCATACAGCGGCGATGAGAAGTAGCATGCCCACTGCGAATCCTTTTGGTAAGGGCCTCTTCTGAGACGTCCCCTTCCGCCAGCGCCAGGAACGTCGTCAGCCGGCTGTGCGCCCCAGTAAGATACGTCGTGTCCCGCACCAGCATGGAGAACGCGGCCCGCCCGATCTTGTGGGCGCAGGCTCGAGATCTGGCGGCCAGTCTGGGCCCTGCAGACAGCCGAAATTTCCGCCCCCCACCGCTGGAAATCTCCCATCGGCGAATTGGCTCTCGTTGGGCCGGGCGGAAAGCAACCCGATCGCCGAGGTTCCAGGCACTCTTGGAGCGGTCCGACGCCGCGAGTCGTTGGCCCGGGAGTTGCCGTCTTTCAGTCGCACAATCGGAGGTATTTCGCCGGCCGCCGCCGGCCAGGAGAGAACATGACGGTACTTACACGGACTTCTGGGCACGTTGGTCGTGGTCACAGGTCTCGTCTTAGGCTTGGGCCCGACGCAAGCGGCCGCTCAGGCGCAGGCCCAGAATCAGGGAACTGCTGACGCAAAGCCGGCCACAACCCCAGAACAGCGCCACCACATGATGATGGACATGATGGCCAACATGCAGGCGGCAGACGCGAAGCTGAACGCACTGGTCGAAACGATGAACACCGCCAAAGGCGCGGAAAAGACCGAAGCGATCGCGGCGCTCCTGACAGCCATCGTGAAAGAGCACGGCGCGATGCGCGGTTCCATGATGAACATGATGAACATGATGAGCGGCATGCCCGGCATGATGGGCGGCATGTCCGGCATGAAAGGAACGGCGCCCGACAAGACGAAGCCGTGACGAGGGCTTCGGGCGCTCGGTTGAACGTGCTCGCGAGAGAACCCGGTACCGGCGCGCCCCTATGCGACGGGAGAAGCGCAGCAGGGTGAGAAGATCTGCGCGCTGGACTCGGTGACGCTGCTACGTGATCGTCAATGTGCGAGCCATGCTAAACGGCCGAGTCGCTACTGAAACGTCTTCATTTTCGGTGGTGCATCCTTCTGAAATTCGTACGACACGTTGTAGAAGCCTGCAGCGGAAAGGGTGACGGTGACTTCCGTGTCGCTTGGATTCTCCCAGTACCATCCGTGGATGCCTGAGAACGGCGCGGTCAGCGTGCCCGAGGCCGTATTCCTCGCATTCACTTTCTCATAGCTCTCCGCGTAGCCTCGCGGCGCGCCGTCTGGCTCCGCGTGCAACTCGTAGTTCACCAAGCCCGTGGCCTTCCACGAATAGAGCAGCGCCTCACCCTTGTCAAGGCGGTACTTGTATTCGATCGACCCCCGAGGCGCCAGCTTGAAGTCGACCGTCTCGTGCTGGTAGCCGCGCTCCTGCGGCGCAACCGTCGGCGCGCCGCCCGCGCTGGCGGCACGCGTGGCCTGGAAGGCGTCCATGCCTTTTTTGACGTCGTTCATCGCGGTGAGGCCGAGCCTCCGGCCGACCCCGAGCGGGTCAACGCCGTATTCGGCCGGTAAGACGGCGACGACCAGGAGCAGCCCCGAGACCAGCAACGCCGCCCCGGCGTTGAGCGCGATCCGCTCCCTGGCCAGGACAGGATTCATCTCAGTCGCCATCACGCCTCCAGAAAATAACCGGACAGTTGATACCCCACGAGGAGGAAGCCGCACGCCATCAAGACGCCGTTGGTCACGAACGCGTGTCGGAGAAATCCGCGGCGGGTCCGCCAGGCGCTCAGCACGATGAGCACGAACGTCAGGGCGACGACCTGACCAATTTCCACGCCGACGTTGAAGCTCACGATGTTGGCCACCAGGCCGTTCGGCGAGAGGGCGAAATCCTGCAGCTTCGTCGCGAGTCCGAAACCATGAAACAGCCCGAACACCAGCACGGCGACGCGTGTATTGGGCTGAAAGCCCAGGAAGCGTGTGAAGCCGTCCATGTTGTCGAACGCTTTGTACACGACGGAGAACCCGATAATGGCGTCGATGATGTACGGGTTGGCTCTGACGCCTCCGAGCACGCCGACGAGCAGTGTCAGGCTATGGCCGATTGTGAACAGGCTGACGTACTGGACGATGTCCTTCATGCGATACAGGAAGAAGATCACGCCGACCAGAAATGCCAGGTGGTCGTACCCGGTCACCATGTGCTTGGCGCCGAGATACATGAGCGGACCAATGGCAGCGCCTTGAATGGACTGGAGGAACACGGCGTCCTTGCCCGAAACGCCGTGGGCGCTGACGTGACCCACGCATACGACCGACAGCAATGCGATGGTGAAGACGACGACCGCTGGCGCTCGCATGCTAGGACCCTCGTTGATACGTGAGGTGGCAGGCATCACACGACTCGTTGATGGCTTCACCGGATCCGAACAGCGCCTCGGTGTTCTTCTCCTCGGTCGCCTTCAAGGCAACCTTGGCCGCGTCGATGAGGGCCTGAGCGTGTTTGACCCAGTCCCCGTTGTCGACCGCGCGGCTCCCGATGAGCATCAGGTTGCCCGATTCGACCAGGGCCGCCGCGCTGTTCCCGACGGCTTCCCATTCCTCGTCGTCTTTTGGCGCTGTCTCGTCGATGCCCTTCAACGAAATCACGGTGCCGACCGAGGCGAACACCACCCGGGCTGCGGGGGTGACGATGCCACGCATGATCTGCTTCACGCTCGCGACAGGCGCCAGGTTGCTCGCCGCCGTCTGGACGGCCGGCGCCTGTCGGGCCGCACGTGCCCCAACGATGACGAATCCGATGCCGCTCACGAAAAGGGCCACGCTCACCACAAACAGCCAGTGCACGATCTTCATAACAGGACTCCCCAGTCACACTCGTGGCGTCTACTCAGTGCCACACGACAATCCGTCCAAACACGATCCAGTCGGAATCGATAGCGCGTCATCGTTTCGTTCCTGAAAACGTCACGCTCCAGTGCGATATCTGAATGTGGCGACACCCACCGCCATCAACGCGGCGCCGATCGCGTCGGTCCGGCTCAAGCGATCGCCGAGCAACGGGACCGCCGCCAATGCCCCCAGGAAAGGCGCGGTGGCGAAGACCGCCGCCTCGCGCGCGGCACCAAGGTATCGGAGCGCGTACACATCGAAGACGATGCTGATCCCGTAACACACAAAACCCAGACCCAGCGCCGCCGGAACGGTCGACACGCCACGGAGTCGTTGCCCGAGCGTCAGCGCCAAGACCAGGCTCACCGCGCCCGCCGACAGGGCTTTGACCTGCACGACGCTGACGGGATCGTAGGAGGACACCCGCTGGAGGAGGTTGTTGTCGAGTCCCCAACAGAGGCACGCGCCGACGACAGCCGTGACGCCGATCCAGTCGGCCGTAACGTCGCCAGGCCTGTAGCTCACCACGGCAGCGCCGCCCACGATGAACAGCGCACCGACCCACTCGCCCGCGTCGAGGCGATCCCAGAAAAACACAACCGCGAGCACCATCGTGAACACGGCTTCGAGATTCAGCAGCAGCGAGCCCACCACGCCCGAGACACGCTGAAGGCCCACGAGCAAGAGCGTCGGCCCGGCAAACCCACCCACCAGAGCAATCAGCGCGAGACGCCACCAGTCGCTTCGCCTGAACCGCGGCCAGGGCCGACGCCTGATGAGCGAGACGATCGCCAACCCTGCGCCCGCCCCGAGGTAGAGCAATCCGGCGAGCAGCATCGGGCCGATATCCGGCAACAAGCGTTTCGAAAGCGGCGCGCTCAGCCCGAACAGCGCCGCCGACGCGACGCCATAGAGCGCGCCGCGTGTCCAGTCGATGCTCCCGCCCGTGCTCATGCGCGGGCCGTCTGGCGCCCATAACGCAGATACAACGTTGGCACGACGATCATATTGAGCAGCGTCGATGTCATCAGCCCGCAGAGAATGACGATCGCCATGGGTGTCTGAATCTCGCTGCCCGCCTTTCCGCCGCCGAGCGCCAGCGGAATCAGCGCCAACCCCGCGGCCATCGCCGTCATCAGAATTGGAACCAGCCGCTCGCGCGCCCCTCGCTCGACCGCTTCGCGGAAGTCGGTGACGCCCTCCTCGTCGATCAGGTGATGAATGTGCGACACCAGCATGATCCCGTTGCGCGTGGCGATCCCGAATAGCGTGATGAAGCCAATCATCGACGCGACGCTGAGCACCCCCCCGGCGAAAAAGACGCCGGCGACGCCGCCAATCAATGCCAGTGGCAGGTTCAGCATGATCAGGACCGCGTCGCGCGGACGCCCGAACGCCAGGACGAGCAGCATGAACAATCCGGCCACGACGCCGACGCCCAGTACCAGCAGCCGCTGCGATGCGCTCTGCTGGCTTTCGAACTGTCCGCCGTACTCGACGCGATACCCGCCGGGCATCGGCACCGAATGGGCGACCGCCAATCGAATATCCTCGACCACACTCCCCAGGTCGCGGCCGGCGACATTGCACGAGATGACGATTCGACGCTGAATGTTCTCGCGCAGGACCATGTTCGGTCCCTCCTCACGCCGCACGTCGGCAAGCAGCCGTATCGGAACTCGGCCTGCATTGGGGGTATCGACCGGCAGGTCGGCCAGTCGCTCGAAATCGGCGTAGGACGGCTGGTCGAATTTGACGACCAGGTCGAACGACGTGCCACGATCGAAAATATGGCCTACGGTCGCGCCCGCGAAGCTCGTCTCGACCGCCTGCGTCACATCGTCGGCGTGAAGACCGTATCGAGCGATCGCGGAGCGATTCAACACGAACCGCACGAATGGGATGTCCATCTGCTGCTCGAGCGAGAGGTCAACGACCCCCGGGACCCCGCTCATCGTCTCGCGCACGCGCTCACCGAGCCGCCGCAGCGTCGACAGATCATCACCGAACACCTTGACAGCGATACTCGCCCGAGTGCCGGACAGCATGTGGTCGATCCGGTGTGAGATCGGCTGACCGATGGTCACGTTGGTGCCGGGTAGCGTCGAAAATCCGCGCCGCAGATCGGCGAGCAGTTCCGCGCGCGGCCGGCCGGTGTCCTTCAACCCCACGTCGATCTCCGCCGCCTCAACGCCCTGCACGTGCTCATCCAGGTCGGCGCGTCCGGTTCGTCGCGCCGTGGCCACTACTTCGGGTTGGGAGAGGAGAATTTGTTCGACGCGCTTGCCGATCTCGTCGGATTTCCCCAGCGAGGTGCCGGGCAAGGTGTTCGCCTGAACGGTGAGGCTGCCCTCGTGAAACTCCGGCAGGAAAGCTGAGCCCATGCGCGTGATCGCCGCGCCCGCGACGGCCAGCAACGCCACGGACAACACCGCGACGATGCCTGGGTGATCGAGGGCGTGGGGTAGGAACGAGGCGTAGCGTGCCTTGAGCGCTCGGACCAACCACCCTTCGTGCCCTTTCAGAATGGAACGTGCGCCGGGCAAGAAGGCATAGCAGAGCGCGGGCGTGACGACGACCGCCACAGCGAGCGACGCGATGAGAGACACGATGTACGCCACGGCGAGCGGCGTCAGCAGCCGGCCTTCCACGCCTGCCAACCCAAAGATCGGCAGGAACACCATGACGATGATGATGGTCGCAAAGACAATCGACGTCCGAATTTCGAGGGTCGCGTCTCGCACGACGTCCGCGGCCATCCGTCGTTCCTCCGCAGGCTTGGCATAGTTCTCGCGCAACCGCCGCACGACGTTCTCGACATCGATGATGGCGTCGTCAACGAGCGCGCCGATGGCGATGGCCATCCCTCCCAGCGTCATGGTGTTGATGGTGGCGCCGAAGGCGCGCAGAACGAGCACGGCCGCGGCGAGCGACAGTGGCATCGCGGTCAGGGTGATGCTCGCCGCCCGGACGTTGGCGAGAAAGAACAGGACGATCACAATGACGAGGAGGCCGCCGTCCCGCAGTGCCGTGATCACGTTGTCGACCGCGACCTCGATGAAGTCGGACTGCCGGAAGATCTTGCGGTCGATGGTCATCCCGCGCGGCAGCTCCTTCTGGAGCGTGTCGAGCTCACGGTCCAGGCGCTTCGTCAGTTCGATGGTATTGGCTCCGGGCTGCTTCTGCACGCCGACGATCACGGCCGGCTTGCCGCTCCGCGAGCCTTCGCCCCTCTTGAGCGCACCACCCTCGCGCACGTCGGCCACGTCGCGAATAAGCACCGACCTCGAACCGCGCAGTGCGACAAGACTTTCGCCGATCTCCGCAGGCGAGCGAACGCGGCCGACGGCCTGCAGGACATATTCCTGCGGGCCTTCGGTATAGATACCAGCCGAGGTGTTCTGGCTCGCGCCGCGGACCGCGTCGAGAAGCTCCGTAACTGATACACTATTCGCGCGCAGTTGGTCCGGGTGAGCGATCACCTGGAATTGCCGCTCGGCGCCGCCAAGTGGAGTGACCTGCGACACGCCGGCAACGGCCAGCAGCCGGCGGCGAACGACGGTGTCGGCAACGGTTCGCAGGGCCAGCGGGTCGTCCGTGTCGGACGAAATCGCGAAGAAGAGAATCTCCCCCATGATCGACGAGATCGGCGCCAGGACGGGCCTGTCTACCTGTGGCGGCAGCGTGCCGCCGACAAGCGCCAACTTCTCGGCGACGATCTGGCGCGCGCCGAAGATGTCGGTGCCCCAGTCGAACTCCACCCAGACGACGGCAATCCCCAGTGCCGTTGCCGACCGAACACGCCGCACGCCCGACGCCCCGTTGATCGCTGCCTCAATCGGGAACGTGACGAGCGATTCCATCTCCTCCGGAGCCATGCCCCGACCTTCGGTCAGAATCGTAACGGTCGGAGCCGTGAGATCGGGGAACACGTCGACCGGCATGTCGCGCGCAACCCAGAAACCTGCCATCGCCAGCAGGACGGACATCGCAATGACCATCCAGTGATGGTCGATGGACCATTGAATGAGGCGTTTCATCAGTGCACGTGCCCTTCCGCTGGCAAGCCCTTGGCTGCCGACGCCAGCTGCACGTCGTACGATCCGCGGACGACCACGCGCTCGCCCGGCTTGACCCCGCTCTTGACGCCGACCATGTCCCCGTCGCGCGCCCCGACCTCAATGAGTCGCCTGGCAAACCGCTCGCCTCCCGTCTGGACGAACACGTAGGGCCGGCCAGCTTCCATGAGCACGGCCGCTTTCGGAATCGCCGGCATCCGCTCCGCACCAGAGATATACAGAATGGCCGTGCCTGCCTGGCCGATCAGCAGTTCGCCGCCGGGATTGGCCACCTCCATTTGAAGGGCGAGCGCCTTGGTCGTGGAGTCGAGAACGCCGGCGTGGTGGACGTGGTGGAACTTCAGCGGAAATGGATCGGGCCTGCCCGGAAGTTCGAGCTCTACGGCGGTGAGACTCCGCACGCGCGCCGTGTCGGCGGCCGGAACGTCTGCTCTGAGCTCAACGGCGTCCGTGCGCGCGATCTTGAAGAGGGCCGCCCCTTCGTCGTACGACGCGCCCAACGTCGCCTTGACATCGATGATCCGCCCGGCGATCGGGGCGCGCAGGACGAATGCGTTCTCCACGGCACCGCCACCACTCCCCAGGATGTCAGTGCGCTGAGCAAGCCGTGCTTCCGCGGCGCGCAGACGGGCTTCCGCCACAGTCGTGGCCCGCTTCGCTTCTTCGACCCTCCGAGCGGGTACCGCTTGTTCAGCCAGGAGGCGTTCCGCGCGCGCCATTTCCGCGCGCGCGGCCTCGAGCGCGATCTGACCCTCTGCGACGTCAGCGACGAGCGTCGCGCGATCGTTGCCGGCGGTCAGCCTTGGATCCAAACGTCCGAGGGCCTGGCCCGCAGCCACGCGATCGCCCACGTCGGGCAGAGCATCAGCGTGAAATCGTCCGGCCGCAGGCGCCGACACGACCGCTTCCCCTCCCGGCAGAGCATCGACCATGGCCGGTACGCGGATTGACGTTCGGACCTCGGTCTCCCGCACCGGCGCAGTCGCGAACTCGTTCGTCCATTGCTGTTCCTTCAAATATGCGATGGCCGCCGGGTCGTCCGGCGGCGGCGTGGCACCGGCGGTGATGGCTGACTGCTCGTCCGCAAAGACGGTGATGGCGCCCAGATCGTGCTGGTCCGACAGCCCCGGCGCCTCTACGAGGAGAACCCATCTGTACTTTCCAGCTGCTGGCGGTAGACCTTCAACACGGAACGCGCCGGGCCGGAGAGGCTCGGTCCCTGACAGCGTGGTCGCCGTGCCTCCCAATTCAGGCGTGAACTGAATGGACGGCCTGCCCGCATTGAGCGCACTGAAATCACTGAGCCGGGTCAGGTGAACGGCAAATCGAGCACTTCGGCCTGCGACGAGCGGTGGGTATTCCATGAAGAGCTCGGTTTTGTCGGTCCAGTCCGTGACATCGAATGTCGGCGCCTCCGCCACGTGGGGAGGCTTCGCCTGTGAGCTACAGCCCGCCATACCTCCGGCGAGAGCGACAACTGCCCAGATGTGTCGGATTCGAGTCGTCATTTATGGAACCTCCCAACCACTCACGAATTCGAGTTCGATCTCGGCCTGCCGCACGGCGGCGTCGAGAGATGCCTGGCGGATCCTGGCGATAGCGCCGACTCGGTGGGCGTCGAGCAATTCCAGGATCCCCCGCTCGCCCGCGTCGTAACCAATCTGTGCGATGCGCTCGATTTGATCCGCGCTTGGAATCGCCTCGCCGCGATAGCGTTCGGCTGCCCCGCGGCGCTCGAGGACTACCGCGCGCAGCGCCGTGACCTGTCCGCGGAGGGTCAGGCGGAACGCATTGAGCCGGGCCTCCGCTTGAGCCGCCTTCGCGATCGCGAGCGTCCGTTCGGGGTGCGCCCGATCGAAGATTGGAATCGTGGCGTGCACCGTGACAACACTGCCCAGATCTCCGCGTCCGACTGTCGAGGATTTCGTTCCGACGACTATTTCCGGCTCTGGAATCAGCCGACGGTCGGCCGCCCGTTCCGAGAACCCCGCCGCTTCAATCTCGTAGCGCAGTGCCATGATTTCGCCGCGCCTCGATTCGGCCCGCTCGATGAGAGCCTCGACGGACGGGACCAGGACCGGGGCTGTCGAGACGCCGACCGCTACGAGGCGCGAAGCATCCGTCACGTCCGCAAGAAAGCTGGACAGAATGCCCTGCGCACGCGCCCGTTCGACCGCGGCCGCCGCGCGATCCGCCTCGATTTCGATCACTTCGCGTTCGGCACGAAGTCGATCGAAGCCCGCTGCATCCCCCGCGGCCTCGCGCTTCGTCAGCACCTGCGCGAGCTCGCGCAGGTGGTCGCGTGCGACGGTCAACTCGCGCTCGCGGACCTGCGCGGCGACCAGATCCGCAAAAGCCAGACGCATGTCAGCACGAAGTCGGCGCATCTCGTCGTCGCTGCGGTTGGAGGTCGCAGCGACCATCGCCGTGGCTGCGTCCGTTTCGAAGCCTCTTCTCCCGGTGATGGGCAGCGGCTGCGTCACCATCACCATGTGTTCGGTGATACCCGCGACCGACTCCCGGTCGTAAGTGACGCGTGGATTTGGCCACCGGCCTGCCGTCAACACATCGACGCGGGCGACGTCGATGCCGGCGCGAATCGCACGCGCGCGCGGACTATCGGCCGACAACCGCGCCAGGGCGTCGGACTCGGTCACGGTCAGCGATTGGGCTCCCGCCAGCGACGGGAGAGCGATCGCTGCGAACGTGGCGTAGATCACCACAGTACGCATAACACCTCGAATGAAACGGAAACGGACAGACGACGGGCGAGCCCGTCAGATCAGATCAGCAGGGAGGAGGAAGGAGGCGCGCGGAGGGAGAGCGAGACTCGAGGTGGACCGTGAGGAAGTGTGGCTTCGTCGATAGCGACAGCCGCGTGCCTGACAGGCTGTGGAGCATTGTCGATCTGCAACGAAACGACGACCAAGAATGCGGGGAATGAGCGTACAGCCGCGGCAATGCCGACCTCGTCTCTCCAGACGATGAGGTCGTCTGCATCCGAGATCTCGGCCCCGTCATGGCTCGGATTAAGGTGGTCTGCGCGGTCATGATCGTGAGGCGCGAAATGACGGTGGGCTACGGAGGCGTGGTGGTCGGCCAAATCCGACTCATGCACGTGCTCCGGCGCGAGCGCAGCCGAAACCACAAGCCACGGCGTGAGCACAGCGACCGTCAGGACTCGGCCTATCGACCACATCGGATGAACGCATTATACGTCGTGGCCATGCGGCCTGGCGCGAGTTGACAAAACTTCACAGGCACGGGGCCCTTCAATCGGCGGTCTCCCAAGGACGCTGAGCGGGGACGAGCTTGCCAGCCTTCAGCGTCATGACCGCCTCAGCCAGACTGACGGCATCGTCCACATGGTGTGTCACGTAGATCGTCGGTCCGGGCACGCGCGATGACACCGCGCGGAGCACTTCGTATAGCGATTCCTTGGTCTTCCGATCGACGGACGAGAATGGTTCGTCGAGAAGGAGAACCGACGGTCTTCCGGCTAGGGCGCGGGCGATCGCGAGGCGTTGCTGCTCGCCTCCGGAGAGCTGGCCCGGACGACGGTGCTCAAGTCCGAGAAGACCGACCGACTTCAAGAGCTCCACGCTGTCAGACGGCGTCACGCCCACTGGACGCCCCACGAGGGATACGTGCGCGAGGGCCGTCAGATGCGGCCAGAGAGCGAGATCCTGGAAGACGAAGCCGATTCGGCGCCGATAGGGCGGAATGTCGACTTTGCAAGCTTGGGAGAAGAAGAACTGCGAGCCCAGTTGGATCGTGCCCGAGTCTGGCCTAAGGAGACCCGCGATTGCGGCTAACAGCGTGGATTTTCCACTGCCGCTCTGTCCCCAGAGTACCGTCCGGCGGGCGGACGGAAAGTCGGCGCTGCACCCGTCCAGGATGGGCGTGCCTTCCCGCTTCACACGCAGATCTCTGACGATCAGATCAGTCACGGCGGCGCCCCAAGATGAGCGCAGGACCGGCTGCGGCGAGGACCACTGTCGCTGCGGCGCCGACGAGCACCGCAAGCGCCAGTATGCCGACCGTCGACGACGGAGCGTTCGCCGAGGCGAGGTAGAGATTCAGGGTGAGACGTGATGCTCCCGGGGGCAGCAGCAACGACGCGACGTCCCGATCCGCGTATGTCAACGCGGCCGCCAGGGCTGCCGACGCCGCGAGCGATGGAACCATCAGGGGCAGCACGAAGAGAAGGGCTTTCCGAAACGGCGACACAGGGACGAGTGCAGCAGCGTCGTCCAGCGACGGCGGCAGCCGTGAGTAGCCGACCGCGAATCCCAGGGCGCACAACGCGACGGCGCGCGAGGTATGGGCGACCGCAGGAGGAATCGCGACGCCGCCGTGTGCCTGACCGAGCGCAAGCCAGCCGATGGCGTAGATGGCCGCGGGAACACAGAAGAGGAAGAGGCCGGCCCACAGGCACACGTGCATCGCCTTCGATCTGCGTGCCGGGTACGCGGCGACCAGCGTCAAGGTCATCGCCATCCAGGCGCAACCCACCGGCTCCAGGATTGATGGCGCGATCGCGGGCGGGTCGATCAAACGGGACCATCCGATGAACGGCGCGGCGAAGAGCGCCCACGCGTACCCGGTCATCGCCAATGCGACGCACCCCGTCGGGACGGCGGCCCATAGAGCGAGCCATACAGTACCTGGGCGTGCGAATGACACCGTGTGCGCCACGCGATGACGCGAACACCACCGGCCGAAGCAGTCGTCCGGCGACACCGCCACATGTCAGCATGACGAGCAGCAGAGGAACGACATGCGGCACCGTCTGACGAACGTCAAACGTTTGCGCGAACGTCGTGACCACGTCGGTCATGACTGTGCGGAAGCCGAACAGGAACGGCAGTTCCGATTCGCCGAGCAGCAGGATGACGACGAGTAGGAATCCACCAGCAAGCGGCGACGCCAAGAGCGGCACAAGTACGGCGCGCAGTCGGACGGTGGGAGGAAGCGAAGCACGCGCCGATTGATAGATATTGGAGGGCATCTGACGCAGAGCGGCAACCACCAACAGCAGGGGGACCGGTGAGAGGGCAAGCCCTGCAAGCACGGCGGCGGCGGTTGCCCCGGTCAGGTCGGCCCAGCGGGCCGTCAGCCGCGTCACACCAATCCACCAGAACGCGGGTGGCGCAGCGATCGGTAAGACGGACAGCGCGAGGAGCCAGCGACGGCCTCGGAACTCTCGTGTGCCATTCAGAATACCGAGCGCCCCACCAGCGGTCATCGCCACAGCGCCGCCACCAACCGCGAAGGCGATCGTTCGCCCGAACGATCGCCACTCGATGTGAAGTCCACCGCTCATGAGGGGGTCGAGCAAGGCGAGCAGCGGGACCGACGTCAAGCCAAGGAGTAGTGCCATCGGAAGCACCGCCAACCTGGCACTCCATCGTCGCGGAATTGGGATCACTGACCGAAAATCGTTCGTATCGTGGCGTCCATGGCGGGCAACTTGCGCGCCACTTCGGTGTAATCCACGTTCATCACGCGAAGCCCGGTTAGTGACGGCAAGAGGTCTGGCCCCTTCGCGCCGGCATGCAGCGGATATTGCGCTGCCGCGCTTTCGGCGAGGATCTCCTCCGCCTCCGCCGAGGTCAGGAAGTCGATGAATTTCTGAGCCTCGGCGCGATGTGGCGCGCCCCGAATGAGGAGCGCGACGTTCGGCATGAGAGGTGTACCGAGCGCATCGGCACCTTCCTGGTCAGGGACCACTAGCGCCACCGGTTTCCTGTCGCGCAGGGCCACGACCGCATCGTCCTCGTCCATCACGCCGACATCAACGCGGCCGTCCGACACACGATCCTTCACGTCCGAATTGCCAGCGGCGAGCACCGCGTCGTTGGCCTTCAGCTTCTCGAAGAACGCCGTCGCCCTGGCGTCGCCCCATTTCACAAATAGCGCGGCCGCGTGGAACGACATCGTGCCGAAGTGAGGATTCGCCATGGCAAAACGGCCTTTCCAGCGAGGCTTGGTCAAGTCGAGCAGCGAACGAGGGACTTCATTCGGCGTCACCTTGTTCGTGTTGTACAGGAGGACGCGGATTCGCGCAGCAAATCCAGTCCACAGCCCGGTCGAGCTCCGGTAGCGTTCAGAGATACTCGTGGCGGCCTGTGGCACGTACGACTCGGCCACACCCCGGTCGAGGAGGGCCACGGCGCGACTTGTATCCGACGACCAGAAGACATCGGCTTTCGGTCGCGCCTTCTCCGCCACGAGGCGCGCCGTGAGGCCGGCTGTCTTCGTTTCTTCGGTGTCGTACAGCGGAAGGATCTTCACGCCTGTCTTCGTTTCGTACGCGTGGAAGACCAGTTCCGCGAACTCTTTGTCGGCTGAGCAGTACACCACGACGCTGGGTGCGGCTTCTCCGCTGCCCGGGGACGCCGAATCGACGTCTCGTCGCCCGCAGGAAACGGTCGCGATGAGAACCGCGAGACCGCACACCCCGGCGCACTGCGCCGCTCCTGACCGGCGACCCCTACGCACTTGGCCTCCAGCGGGACGGGGCGCTCGGCGACACAGCACGACGCGTCTCACCGCTTGAGCCCAGCGAAAACGCCCACGTGAAGCCGGCACGAAACTCCCGCACATCAGCTCCTTCGGACCGTGCCACGCGCCATCCGACATCCAGCGACAGATTGTCGCGCACCTGCCATATGGCTCCAATCAGACCCGACGTCGTTCGACCGACGTCCTGCTCAAGCGTCAGTTCGGCGACAGGACGGATCAGCCATTTGGACGGCCCTTCGAGGATCGCGCCCGCGAAGGCGCCCAAGCTGTGGTCATGCGTGATCAGCAGCTCGCCGTTGACATGCACCGTCACGGCGGACCAGCGCTGCGACACGATCCCCGTGACGCTCGCGCCGAGTCCGGGGTCAATGCCGACGCCAGGGAGAAGAAGGCCGACCTCTAGACCCACACTCGGTCCCCTGCCCTCTTGAAGGCTTCCCTCGCGCAGCACACCCTTCACTGAAAGGGCCGTGTCCCTCAGCGTGTTGCGCCGGCCGTCGCTCATCGGCTGAACAAGCAGGAAATGCCGGCCCTCGATGACGAGTTCCCATCCATCGGCGATGCCGAAGTTCAGGATCGCGGAAGGGACCACCAGAAAGTGGCCGTCCGCGTCGACGACATACCCGAACGGGCCGCACTCAGTTTCCATCTCGCCCCGCACCGCGACGGCCGCATCGGTTGAATTGAACGGGCGGTACGTGTACGCGGGATGGCCCCACACGCATAGAAAGCAGATAAGGACAGCCGTCACACGCCAAGAACCAGACGCCGTCGTCGTGATTATCCGCGTCACCTAATTGCCATGCTTCGAGGGGTTCCGCCGAGCAGCTCGGCGACGCTATTTCGTGCCGTAACTGAAATCATCGAATAGCGTCACGCTGTCCGCTTTGGTCCAAACACCCACTTTGCCCGAATCCTTGAACGTCTCGTCATCCCAGTCGATGGCTTTCTTGCCATCGAACATCACCGTGAAATGGTTGCCTTGAAACTCCACACGGAGGCTGTGCCACTCGTTCGGCGCCACTTTCATATTCGTCCGCTTCTTTTCCGTACGGCGACCGTTGATGGTGTGGTAGATGGTGACGTTGTCCTCGAGCGCGTTGGCACGGGCGACGTAGTAGTTTTTCGCGTCCTTCGCGCGCCACGCGAGGCCGCCGGCTTGGTCTTCCTTGCCGGAGAGGGTCTTGAACTTTACTTCCACAAAACCATTCGTGATGTTGCTGTCATCCCTGAAGCAGACGGGATAGGTGGCCACGCCCGACTGCTTGAGGACGTTCGGTTTACTGGGAGCTGTGCTGTCCTGGACCACCGACCACTTCGCCGGGCCCGAGCCCGTCTGTGTCGCCGTCCAGCCGCGCGGGAGCTTGGCCGGCTTGATCCTTGTCGAAATCGATTGTCACGGTCTGTCCGACGAGCGCGGCGACGTTCAAGGACACGAGCACGGCAATGAACGAACATGTGACATCGCGCATAAGAACCTCTTCTTCATTCTCGGGCGGTGCCGACACCGTGTTGATAGACCAGCCGGCCACCGCGATCGCCGGTTTCGAGGAGCAGACCGATCCCCACGAGACCCACCAGAGCGAACGCCGCGACGATCGCGGGACCGGGATCACGCCGTGATGGGCGCAGGAGCACGACGCGAACCACCGTGACAATCGCGAAGAACCAGACCGTGCGCAACGCCCAGTCCCAATGCTGCGTGAGGACCGCCTGCGCCATCCCCGGAAGCCAGATGGTTTGCGAGGCCGCCCGGCCAGTCACATACGCCGCGACAGCGCCGCCCGTGCCCAACACGTACAAGAGCGTGGCTAACTGGCGGAGCGGCCGATTGCGCCGAAACGCCCACCCCAACGACATCGACCGCCGCGGCGGCGCAAAGCAGAGCGATCGGGAAATGCACCAGCAATGGGTGGATGTTCGGTGCCCAATCCGGGACCAGATTCATACAACGTTCCTCCGCATCCCTTCGGACGCGTTACTGGGCGGTCATCCTCCACGGGGAGACGTTGGACCACTGATTGAGCGCGTCGAGCGCCCAGCTGGTCGTCTTGTCCTTGTGGCAGGACGTGCAGGGATTCGGGATCCCGTACTTGTCCGTCATCGAGGGTGAGATGAAGTTGAACGTGTGGCTTCGCACGGTGACGTCGGCAATGGTCGTCGCAATCTGCGGCATGTGACACGCGACGCACTTGTTCCCCTCGCTGTTGGCGCCGTGGTGCGAGTGCGCTTCAGGCGTCGCACCAGGACCGGGCTGCCGCTGCGGCCCATGGCATTGCAGGCACATCTCGTTGCCGGGGAACTTCAACAGCGCATCCTGCCCGGTGCCGTGCGAGTCGTGGCAGGCGTAGCAGCGGACCCCTTTTTCGTACATCCGGCTCTGGACGAAGTCGTTGCCCTGCATCCGGTTCTTGTGAGCGGAGCCGTCGGGCCAGTGCGTGAAGGTCGTCTCTCCGAGACGATGCTCTTCGAGATCCCAGGTCGCGCTCAACCGGTCACCGGGCTGATAGCCGACGGCCCAGTCGTAGTACCGGCCCTCGATCGGATTCGCCCGCGGCCGGCCCTGCGAGTGGCACTGGATGCACACGTCGTTCGATCGCACATCGTCGAGACGAGCGGGATTGATGATGTTCGACCTTCGTTGGGCGCGCGACGTGAGCGCCGCCGGCCCCGTGGCAACGCTCGCAGCCCGACGTTCCACTCGGTGACCGCGTGTGTCTTGATGTCGTAGTTCACCGAGTGGCAGCCGTCGCAGAGCGGCCCCGTCGGACGTGCCTCCTGCTCCGCCGGGTAGTGCTCCACCCACCAATCGGTGCCGGGCTGGACGTGGTAGGGGCGCCACACCTTGTGGCGAACGTCCCACTGCGCAGGCAGGACGAAATAGTCGTCGCCCTGCTTCTTCCAGTAGCGCTGCTTCCATTTGCTGCCGTACGTGAAGTCCACGTCCTCCGGCTTGAATGTCACGAGGGGATTCGGCGTCGCGAAGTCCGCGACGATCGCCTTCGGGTGTTGCTTGGGATCCTGCACCACGTTCGCCATCAACGTGGTCTGCCACTGGTCATATATGGCTTGGTGGCAGTCGCGACACGCCCGAGAGCCCACGAACGCCTTGGTGGCTTCCTGAGGAGGGGGCTGCGAAGTGGTGCAGGCAAACGAGCTGGTCGCGCCCAGCACGGCAAGGCACACAACATGTCTCAGGCTCATCGTGATTACCGCCTCAGGGCTTCGCCGACGTCGCCGGGTTCCTGCTGGACGTGGGTGGCCGGCTGCTCGTACTCTTCGGTGTCCCAAGCTGATCGAAGGCGGCCCTGAACCCGGCCGCCAACCTGTCCGCCGGTCCGGTGCCCCAGTAATGGAGAAAGATGATCATGGGGCGATCGGAGGTCATGTGGTGATGGATCGCGACGACATCCAGGCCGTTCTGGCGCAGCACCTTCAGGACAGGCGTCACTTCCGACTCGAGCATCGCGACGTCGCCAGCGATCGCCGCCTCCTCGTTCGTGCCCGTGAACGCGGCCCACGTGTTCAGGCCCATGCGTGCGTTGATCGTGCGCGCCCATCTCCGAAACCTTCAGGTCGTTCCGCCCAATCGTGAACTTATAGACTGCGCCGGTTTGCTCGCCTTCCTGCCCCACGATTTGCCGCAGTTTCGCCGTGTCGAGTTGCCCGCTCGCCGTGGGCACCGGGGATGCCGCGAGGGCTGGCGCGGTCGTCCCACTCGCCTTGCCGATCAGATCGACGGCAGGCTTCAACTTGCGCGCAAGATCGGCGGCGGTGCCGTGCCCATGGACGTGCATGTAGAAGATCCGTGGTTCGTCCCAGAAGAAGTGATTGTGCAGGGCGGTGACCTCGAGCCCACTTTCGAGCAGCGCCGACATGACAGGATTGACTTCGTCCTGAAGCAGGACGAGATCCCCCATGAGGACCTGGTGCCCGCCGGTACCCTTGGTCATGGCGACCCAGCCCCCAAAGCCGAACGGCGTCGGCGTCGCTACTCCGGCGACTGTCACCTTCAGGTCGTTTCGCGGAATGTTGACCTTCAGAACGTTGTCCTTGAAGTCTCCCTGCTTACCGAGTGTCGTCAGGACCAGCTGATACTCGGCCGGCACTCCCTGCGCATAGACACCGCTGGCCAGCGACATCGCGACAACTGCCACGAAACATTTGAGTCTCATTTCGTTCCCCTCTGAGTCCTTGAATGCGACCTGGTTGCACGGTTCGGCGCCCGCTTCGGCGGCTGAATCCCGTGATAGAGCGCGTCGAAAAGGACGATGCCTTCGCGGAGTAGCTCTGAATCGTCCCGAAATGTGGCCCTCAGTCCTTCGACGACAACACCGATGCCCGGGGCCTGTGGCGCGCGGAACCGCTCCTCCTTCAAGTCGAGGTCGTGAACGATCTCGCCGATACGGCGCACGGCCGCATCGGCGATGCGAAATCGTGTCTCGAGCACCTCGAACGTGCACAAGTCACCTTCATGCCCAAAACCTGTGCCGAACATGTCGAAGGGCACCGCATCTTTCACGTTCTTCGCGTCATTGACGAAATCGAACGTTGCTTCCGGATCGATGAAACGTGAGATCAGCCAGGCCGAGGCAAACCGGTCGACCCCCGGCCGCGGCCGCGTCACCCATCGCCGAGCTCGATACTCCTTCGGGTCGAGAGGTCGCAGTCCCTGTGTGACCAGCGGCTCAGCCGTTCGACGGACCGATTGTTCGACCGCTTTGATCTCCCGCTCGGCAACCTCACCTCCAGGTGCCGAGAAGAAATCGATCGCGCGCACCTGCGTGAGCCGCGCGCGCAGTTGATGCACGATACGTATCAACTCGTCATCACGGATCGGTGCGCGTGTGACACGCCTTTGTGTCAAACGGACATCCTTCAGCAACTGTTTGTAATCGGCGGTTCGCGCGATCTGAAATTGCTCGACCACGTCCTCGTTTTCAACGCCGTCGACGGAGGAGGCGGAGAAGATGTTGGCCTGGCCCTTGACGCTTTCGATCTCGGACCGCAGCCACTCGAAATCCTCAAGCGCCTGGACTGAGTTGGGCAACACATATACGGCGTTCTTCACCGGGACTGCCCCCAGTTGTTGAAGCCGGCGCCACGTCTTGACCCTGGCATTCGAGGGCCGGGCTGGCAGCTGCAGGATCAGCAGGAGCCACGGATTCCAGGCCCCGGTCGAGGTGGCGACCGTCGTCACCGCTGAGGTTGCTTGGCTCGCCAACACAGGTACCATCAGTCATGTAACACGTGTTACCAGCCATGTCAAAGTGAATCCGAGCGGCAGTTATGAACGCCGAGACTTTCGTCCTCCTGCGGACGTTCGCTCCGCGGGGTGCAACCCAGACGTCTGCGTGAGCCGTTGTGACTTCATTCCTGCGTGTGAGCTGACCGATCGTCTGCCATTCGCCAAGTCCTCAATCAGAATGGCCAGGCGCTTCTGTCGCGTCTCAACCTTACTTGGCGCTGGTCATCCACCAGCGAGTGGTCCCCTGATACCAGGGTGGCTGAGCACTGAAGAATCGCCGTATCGATTTCGATTCGCTTCTCACCGTGTTGTACGATCTCCCTCCCCATGCCGCCAGGCTGCGAGAACCAGATTTGAGCGCCCCTCCCCTGCGCGGGCCACGCGACGAGTACGCCGACCGTCTGAACGCACGGCGCGCCGAGCACCAGGCGCAACAGCAATTCCATCGCCGATTCGGCAACGTCCGAGTGGTCGTGTTTCTGGCCGCCCTCGCAATGGCCGGCGCCGCGTTCGGCCGAGGGGACTTCTCGGCGTGGTGGCTCGTCGTTCCGCTGGCGATCCTGGTGGCGGTCGGAAGAAGGATGGCGCGTCTGGAGGCGGCGATCGACATTGGTGCTCGCGCGGTGAAGTTCTATGAAGGCGGCGTGGCGCGACTGGATGGTCAGTGGGTCGGGCAGGGCGAAACCGGCGTTCGCTTTCGCGACGAGCATCATCTCTATGCCGCCGATCTCGACATCCTCGGTTCCGCGTCTCTGTTCGAACTGCTGTGCCGTGCGCGCACCGAGCGTGGCGAGGCCACACTGGCGTCGTGGCTCCTGAACCGGGCCTCACCGGAGGTCATCGTCGCGAGACAGGGGGCCGTTCGCGAGATCGCGCCACGGCTCGACTTCCGTGAAGACATGGCGCTCGCGGGTGACGTCGCGCGATCTGCTGTCCATGCCGACACGCTGATCAGCTGGGGCGAACAGCCCGTGCATGGTCACGGGTTGCCCCTCCGCGTGATGGCCTGGGTCCTCTCAGGTCTTGGAGCGCTCGCGGCGATAGGAGGGATGACCTACGTGCTGGTCAGATTCGATTTCATGGTGCTGACCGAATCGACGATGGATGCGCTGGGAGCCTACTCCCTCACCGTGGGGAGCATCTGCCTCGTCGTCCACTCGACGCTGAAGCGCCGGACCGATCGGGTCATCGAGGGAGTGTTCAGCGCCGGACACGACCTTGGGCTGCTCGCGGGCGTGCTTTGTCGGATCGAGGCCGAAGCGTTCAGCTCGCCGTACCTGCAGACCCTTCGGGAGGAGCTCGTCACGGAGAACCGACCCGCTTCTTCGCGCATCGCCAGCCTGCGTCGTTTCGTGGACCTGTTGAACTTCCGGCGCAACGAGATCATGAAGCTGCTGGGGCCGCTGCTCCTCTGGGATTTTCATCTGAGTTGCGCCATCGAGCAATGGCGGCGTTTCTCCGGACCGATGATTCGCCGCTGGCTGGGCGCCGTCGGGGAAATCGAGGCGACCGCCTCACTCGCCTGCTACTGCTACGAGCGGCCGCACAACGTCTTCCCCGAGGTCTTTCCCCAGCTCGGCGCCGAATCTCCGCTGTTCGAAGCCGAGGCGCTAGGTCATCCCCTGCTGCCCGAAGACCGCGTGGTGGCAAACGACGTCGCGCTCGGCGGCGAGCTGCGTGTCTTAGTCGTGAGCGGCTCGAACATGTCCGGCAAGAGCACGCTGCTCCGCACGATCGGGATCAACGCCGTGCTGGCACAGGCAGGCGCTCCGGTATGCGCCCGGCGCCTGCGACTGTCTCCACTCACGGTCGGCGCATCCATTCGAATCCAGGACTCGCTGCAGGAGGGGACGTCTCGCTTCTACGCGGAGATCTCCAGGCTGAGCGAAATCATGACGAGGGCCGGCGGGCAGACGGCCGTACTATTCCTGATTGACGAATGCCTGCACGGCACGAACTCGCACGATCGCCTCATCGGCGCCAAGGCAGTCGTGCGCGGCCTGGTCGATCGCGGCGCCATTGGACTGATCACGACGCACGACCTGGCGCTCACACAGATTGTCGACGCGCTCGCCCCACGCGCTGCCAACGTGCATTTCCAGGACTATCTCGAACACGGTCGCATGCGATTCGACTACCGCCTACGCCAGGGCGTGGTGCAGCACAGCAATGCCCTGGAACTCATGCGATCCGTCGGACTGGATGTCTGAGCCACTTCCAGGCGCAGCTACGACCAGCACGCAAGACAGCCGCCGATTTCGAGCACGGCGGCAGCGAGAACAACGCGATGTGGACGATCATGGCTGTCTGCCGCTCGTTCGCAGCCCGAGTCGCTCCCGTTCGGCGCGCAGGAACGCGCTCCCCTTCACGACAACCTGATCGCCAGGCGCGACGCCGGAAACCACGACCACCTGATCGCCGCTCGCCGGTCCGACGCGCACCTCCCGTTCGATGAACGTGCCGGACTGTGCGGGGTCAGCGAGATAGACGACCTGGCGATCCCCGACGGCCTGAAGGGCCTCCTTGGGCACGAGCGTCGCCTCGATCGATCCAGCATCGTCGATCGACACCTCGGCGGGCATTCCCATCTGAAGTTCGGATCGCGGGTTCTCGACCTCGACGCGAATGCGCGCGGTGTGCGTGGCGGTGTTCACCTGCGGGTCGATGTAAATCACGTTCCCATTCAGAATCGCATCGGGCAAAGCAGCAACGGCAGCGGCCGCCGGGCTGCCGACGTGCACGCGAGAGAGTTCCCGCTCGTCGAGGTTGCCGGTAATCCATACCGAAGACAGATCGGCGATCGTGAAGAGCCGCGTCCCGACCTCCACGTTTTGCCCATCGTTGACGTCTCGCTGCACGATCGTCCCCGGCGCCGTCGCTACCACACTCGTTGTCGCTGCGGGGATGCCTGCGGAGATGAGCGCGGCAATCTGATCGGGTGACATGCCCAGCAGCGCGAGCCTCGCTCGCGTGGCGTCGAGATCGGCCACGCGCTCCGCGTGAATCGTCCGAGCGCGGTCAATCTCCTGTCGGCTGACCGCGCCAACCTCCATGAGCTTCTCGAGTTTCTGAAGCTCCAGCTGTGCCGCGGCGACGCTTGCCCGCGTCGAGAGCAGTTGTGCCTGCGCCTGTGCAAGCTCGGGGCTGTCGATCTGAGCCAGTGTCTGCCCACGATCCACCGGCACACCAATCTCGACCGACACTCTTGTGATTCGACCGCTGGCCGACGCCGCGATCGGCACCTGTCGAACCATATTCGGCTCGACAACGCCCGAGACCGCGACCCGCGACGCAACCACGCCGGTGGTTGCCGCGCGGATGACGATGCCGGCACGGGTCAGAACGTCGCTGGCAAGTGCGAGCGTGACGTCCGGCAGCCGATCACCCGGTGCCAGTGACGGTGCAGAGTTAGCGAGCGGAAAAGACGGCGGTCCAAGATCTGACGAAGTCACCGTCGGCTCGGTGGACGACGGCGTGCGGGTCGTGAAGTACGCTATAGCGGCCCCCGCCACGACCAGCGATGCAGCAGCCGCAACGAGAAGCCAGCGGCGTCGAGCCTGTGGTTCGGTCATCGTTGCGCCACCATTCTGCACCGACGCGGAGACCGACGCACGACCACCTGCGGCGAAGGAGCATTACATTCCTCGTCGCTTTCCCCCAGATCTGGGCCCCTCCGCCCGCGTGGGCACGCCGCATCGCCTGGAACCCCAGAAAATCTCGCCGTAATCCGCCGCCTGTCTGGCACGCCCTTTGAGACCCCTGCCCGTCGATGGCCCTCACTGTTCTCGCCCTCCTGGTCGTCGCCGGTGTTGTGTTCAAGGTGCTGACCGGCCCGGAACGGGAGCGAGCCGCTCGCAACGTCCTCACCTTCCTCAAGGAGCTGAAGCACGCGGCGCGCCGCCGTGAAGAGGAGATGTCACTCCACGAGGCCCTCAAGGAGCGAACTCCGCACGCCTTCGCGACGCCCGCGATCATCGCCCTGAACGCCACGGTCTTTCTCATGATGCTTCTCGGGACTCGCTCGCTCGGCGACGCCAAGACTCTGATCGACTGGGGTGCGAGCATCGGGCCACGCACGACAAACGGCGAATGGTGGCGGCTTGTCACATCGATGTTCGTCCACTCGGGCCTGCTGCAGCTGGTCGTCGGCGGGGCCGCGCTCTTCCAGGCCGCTCGCCTTCTCGAGCGTCTCGTGGGATCCATCACATTCGTGGCGGTTTACATCACCGCCGGAAGCTTCGCGAACCTGGTCAACCTCTCCGCGCGCAGGGCGTCGCCCGGATTCGGTGCGTCGGGCGCCGTCTTTGGCATCTACGGCCTGTTGCTTGCGCTTCTCGCGTGGCGCACCTTCCACGAATCGACCGTGACCATTCCACGGGTCGCGTTGAAGAGACTGGTGCCGCTGGCGGTTGTGTTCCTTCTGTACAACGTGATGGACAACAGTCTCGATACCGGGGCCGAACTCACCGGTCTCGCCCTGGGCTTCACATGCGGGCTCGGCGTGATGATCGGCGCGAGCGATCCAAGACCATCCATGCGTCGGATGGCCGGCGTGTTCGCAGCCGCATCGGTGGTCGCCGTGGTGTCGGCTATTCCGCTGCGTGGGATCGCCGACGTGTGGCCGGAGCTCGGGCAGATTGTCGCCATCGAGGACCGGACGGCGAGGGATTACCAGGCCGCGAACAAGAGTTTCACGCAGCGCAAGATCACGGCCGATACGTTGGCGGGGCTCATCGACCAGCAGATCATTCCGGAATTGGATGCAGCGCAGGCGCGCTTGAAGTCGATCCACAAGGTACCGAAGGAGCATCAGCCGTTGATGGACAACGCGGATCGGTACCTGCGGTTGCGATCCGAGAGCTGGCGACTTCGTGCGGAAGCCCTACGGAAAATCGAACTGCGCGCCCTTCTACAAGGCGGCGAGGAAATGCCGGTCGAGGTCTGGCGTCGCCGCGCCCAGGCCGAGCACACCGCCAACCTGGCCACGCTCGGTAACGCCGAGGGCAAAGCCCGGGCATCCCTGGCTGCGCTGGATGAGATCCGCGCTTCCATCCAGAACTGACAATCTGCCCTCTCCCTCCCGCCGTCTACGGAGCTGGCGCCTGTCTGTCTAACCAGATGAAGAACACGCCGGCATGACGCCGGGCGAAGCGGTTCTGCAGAAGCTGCTCACAAATGCACGCTTTTGGACACTGTTGATCGTGTTCAGCAAGAGCTCCCGTGTCGATAAGTAGGCGAAATCATGAGGCAGTTTCGAGCGATTGCGCCCAATGATGGCGGCAGCGGCGATTGTTGTCCTGGCGCGACGCCCGTGTTCGCGCATGTACACCCGCCGCGGCTGAGACTCGCACACGCCACGAACGACCGTCGCGAGCGCCTGCACGACCCGAGCGTCCTGCGCGACCTGAGCGACCGGAACGACCGGAACGACCCGACCGCCCCGAACGACTGGAGCGCCCGGACGGGCCGGCGCAGGTCATCGACGATTGATTCCGCGGGCGGGGCGCCGCGTCCCGTCCGCATCGAGTGCTCTATGCATAGAGAACTGTCGAAGTTCGTGTGGGGCATGTAGGTTTTGCTGAATGTCATGCCCGCGTCGCGCATGTAGCTGGCACGTCGGCAACACCGACGCTCGCAGGGTGCAATGCTCATCGCGGGGAGAGACGTTCAGGACGCGCGCTCAAACATGACGGTCCGGGCGCGCAAATTCGGCGCGGCTGTCCTGCGGGCCAGTATCCAGGAATCCGAGTAGGTCGGTCCGGCAACGTTCGTCTCTCCGTCCGTCCACCACGTTCGGTGGAGGCGTGCCTGGTCCGGAAGCGCGAAACCGAGCACGTCTTCGATCTCCTCGAACGTCAGGACGACCGTATTCGCGAATCTATTCTCCAAGTACGTGTAGAGCAACAGATACTCGCCCGACATGACGCGCCCTCGCGGTTCCGCTGTCTCCGCGTGTGCCGCGCTCGGAACGATCGATCCGCGCCTCTTCATCCAATCGAGCATGCGCTCATACCTCCGGATTCTCAGGACGACATATCGGAGAACGGCAGCGGGGGCGATGACTGCGAGTCGGTGTTGGAGACAGATCGGGACGCAAGAGCTGACTCGAGTCCACGCACGACGACTTCGAGCTGTTCCCCCGTGCCGTTGATATCCAGGACGGGGTACTGAGCGTCGGGCGACAGGAAGAGGGCGAAGCCGTGCGCGCCGACTTCAATGTGCGCGTCGGAATGAGCGTCCGATCCCGCCATGTGCACGGTGGGCAGCTCGACTTTAATGTTCGACATGATTGGCCATGACCTCTTGTGCCAATGCCATCTCGGCCGCCGCCGGCACAACATCAGCATCAGCGTTGATCGTTGGTGGTTGATCAGGCCGCGTCCGTTCAGTAGAAATCCTGCGGCGCCGATCGCGATACTCCAGAAAGCGCGAGTACGGAACGAGAATGTTCACCGGCATGGCTCCTATCTCGAGACGATACGGTTATCGCCAAATACCTGACCGCATGATCAGCGTCGCGAATCCTCTCCCGAGCCAAGCCGGTGTTCTGCGACCCATTGATGGCTGACCGCTCCCAGGTCCGGAGCGTCGTCACGACGCCACAATCTCGCGAGTGCGACAACTGCGCCGGCGGCGCCGAGCGCGATACCGACCCACGCCGCACTCATGACCGTCGGGCCGGCCGGTTGTGAGTGCCTGCCTTGATCAACTCCTGGATGCGCTGGCGGCGCCGCAACTTCCGCTTCCGATCCTTCTGAAATCTGGCGCGATCGCCGTTTCGTTCAGACATGTGAATCTCCTACATTGACCGCGCGCCTCTCGACGCCGGCCCAGGTCAGTCGCGCCCATCACTTCGTCGATCGACGGCATAGAGAATCTCCGCGACGGTCGGCTCCGGCGCACCGCGCCACACCACCAGCATCACTGCCGGAGGCAACAGGCACACGGCGAACCACAGTGCGCTGGTATTGGCTGTGATAGGCATGCCGGACAACCACGCGACGGCAGCGGCGGCGACAAGAAGCGCGACCCAGGCGCCGACAAGCGTCTGGCGGTTCATTGATCGGAACATGAGGACACTCTTTTCGTGACTGACGAGTGAAGATCCGGCGCTTCGATCGCCGTCAAGCGCGACCGAAGCGCCAAATCGTGATTACGGATGTGAGTCGCGTGAGACGCGCTCGACACGGGACCAAAGTTGGGCCGGTCGGCGCGCACCCTTTAGCAATTGCGGGGAGGATGCACCACTCGAACGCTGGCAGGCTCAGTTCTGGATGACAGATCCACTATACACGATCGGGCGCGACGGGACGCGTGCAGGTGGGGCTCTTTGAGGTGGGCCCTCGCCGGTGCGCATCGTTTCACACGTATACTTGAGTGTCTCGCTTTCCTGAGCCCTGCGGCCCAGCTGGCCCTGCCGCCTTCGCGCCTTTCGGCGCTTCGGCGTCCCAAGCAGCCCTCACCAAAGCATCACATGGAGGGCAACGGGTGATCGGATTCTTCCGGCTGCTGTGGCACGCCGAGACGACCGTATCGGAGAAGCCGTTTCGCGACGAGCTGCTCAGCATCGAGCGGCTGGAAGAGCGTGCGCTGGCGCTCGCAGCGAGCTTCACCATCGACCCGAACCCGCGGCGCCGCGCACGTAACATCTTTCCCCGGTTCGACGACAACGCGCGCGTCTTGCGGCGACGCGTACCGAACGCTCGCGGACGATGTTCGGACCGGGCAGTTTGTCACCGCCGCGGCAGAGTGGCTGCTCGACAACTTTCACCTGGTGACCGCGGAGATCCGAGACATCCACCAGCATCTTCCGCGGTACGTACTACCGGGAACTGCCCACGCTCGCATCGCGTGAGCAAGCGGGTCACACACGGATCTACGCCATGGCCGTCGAGCTGGTGCGTCACAGCGACAGCCGGATCGACCGTCAGCAGCTCGCGGTGTTCGTCAACAGCTACCAGCGTGTCGCGCCGTTGACGATCGGCGAGCTCTGGGCCTGGCCCAGCATGCTGAAGCTGGCGCTCATCGAGAACCTCAGACGACTGGCCGCGGAGACTCTGGAGTCGCGCCGCGCGCGTCTGGCTGCCGACGCGTACGTGTCACGGATCGAAGGCGACGCCGGAGCCGCCGGGCGAGAACCACAGACCGTCCCGTTGGCCCTCGACATCGCCTCCATCGTCCAGCTGCTGCATCGGCTCCGCGAGTACGGCCCTCGGCTGTCGTCGATCCGCACAGCGGTCGAGGAGCACCTCGCGGCGCGAGACACGACCGCGGAGGCGGCGATTCGCGACGAACACCAGCGGCAGGCGGCCGACCAGGTGTCGGTGGCCAATGCCATTACCAGCCTGCGCCTCTGCTCCGCGCTCGATTGGCGCCAGTATGTCGAGTCCGTGAGCCTGGTCGAGCAGGTGCTGCAGCGCGATCCCGCCGGCGCGTACGGACGGATGGACTTCCTCAGTCGCGATCGACAGCGCCAGGCGGTTGAGGAGCTCGCGGCGCCGAGCGGAGACGCGCAGGTGAGGGTCGCGCTGCGGGCCGTCGAAAGCGCCCGACAGGCGGTCGCCAGCGGATCATCCGCCGATCGGGCCGCCCACGTCGGGTACCACCTCATCGATGAGGGACGGCGCGACCTCGAGGTCGACGTGGCGTATCGACCGCGCCTTGCGAGCCGCGTCAAACGCCTGGTGTTCGCTCACGCGACGCTGTCCTACCTGGGCCCCATCGCGATCGTCACGGCCGCACTGCTCGCCGCAGTCGCCGCGTACGGCCGGCACGCAGGGGGCCTCTGCGCCGCGCCCTGGCGGCCCTGATGCTGCTCCTCCTGATCCCCGCGGCCGACATCGCGATCGCGCTCGCTCAACGCGTGATCGCGTGGGCGATCCCGCCTCGTCGCCTGCCTCGCCTCGATTTCTCCGATGGCGTTCCAGACGACGCCCGCACGATGGTCGTCGTGCCCACGATGCTGACGAGCACCGCCTCGGTGGCGGCGCTGCTGGAGCACGTCGAGGTGCTCGCGCTGGGGAACCTCGATCCGCGCATCCATTTCGCGATCCTCAGCGATTTCACTGACGCCGATGCCTGCGAGCTGCCCGGCGATCCGCCGATTCTCGCCGCCGCGCGCGCGGGTATCGAGAACCTCAATCGACGGTTCGGCCCCGAACATGCGGATCGCTTCTTTCTGTTTCATCGTGCGCGGCGCTGGAATGCTCAGGAACACGCGTGGATGGGGTGGGAGCGCAAACGCGGAAAGATCGAAGAGTTCAACCGGCTGCTGCGAGGCGCGTCCGACACGAGCTTCAGCGATGCAGGTCGGCGAGCTGGACGATCCTCCCTTCGGTGCGCTACTGCATCACGCTCGATACGGACACGCGGCTGCCTCGCGACGCGGCGAAAGAGCTCATCGGCATCATCTCGCATCCCTTGAACGTCCCGCGCTTCGACGCGCGCGTCGGCCGCGTCACGGAAGGCTACGGGATTCTGCAGCCGCGGGTCAGCGTCACCATGGCGAGCGCGGCCGGATCGCTGTTCGCGCGGACCTACGCCGGCCACACGGGCGTCGACCCGTACACGACCGCCGTCTCGGACGTCTACCAGGATCTCTTCGACGAAGGCATCTTCACCGGCAAGGGCCTGTACGACGTCGACGCGTTCGTGGCGTCGCTCGAGGGGCGCGTGCCGGAGAACGCCCTGCTGTCGCACGACCTCTTCGAGGGCCTCTATGCGCGTACGGCCCTCGTCACGGACGTCGAGGTCGTCGACGACTATCCGTCGAGCGTCCTCGCGCATGCGCGACGCCAGCACCGCTGGGTGCGCGGCGACTGGCAGATCCTGTGGTGGCTCTTTCCTTTCGTGCCGTCCCGCACGGGCCTGCAGCGCAATCGCCTGCCGCTCATGTCGCGCTGGAAGATCCTCGACAATCTGCGGCGCAGCCTGATGGCGCCGGCGACCGTCGCCCTGCTCCTTCTGGGCTGGACGGTCCTGCCCGGCACTCCAGCGCGTTTGGACGGCGATCGGTCTCGCCGCGGTCGCGATGCCGGTGTGCCTGCGACTGTTCCAGCTGCTCGGCGGGCCGAAACGGTCGGCAATCGGGATCGGCGTTCCTGCGAACCACCATCGACGATCTCAACACCGACGTCGTCCGCATCTCATTGCAGCTGGTGTTCCTGGCGAATCAGGCCTACGAGATGGTGCACGCGATCACCGTGACGCTCGTGCGCCTCGGGATCACGAAGCACCGGCTGCTCGAGTGGGAGACAGCCGCGGCCAGCGCCGACCGTGGCGGGCCGCCGCGCCTGAACGTGTTCGTGAGGGAGATGATCGCGAGCCCGCTGATCGCGGCGGCTGGCCTGGTCCTCGTCCTCCTGTTCCGTCCGCACGCGCTGCCTGCGTCGGTGCCCGTGCTCGCGCTGTGGGCCGCGGCGCCCTTGATCGCGTACGCCCTCAGCCGCCCCGTGCCAACCCGTCGCCCGGTGCTCGGCCCAGAGGACCGCGAGTTTCTCCAATCGGTCGCGCTCAACACGTGGCGGTACTTCGAGACGTTCGTCGGACCTGAGGATCACGCGCTGCCGCCTGACAACGTCCAGGAGGTCCCGGAACTGACCGTCGCACACCGCACGTCGCCGACCAACATCGGGATGTCGCTGCTCGCGACCCTCTCGGCTCACGACTTCGGCTTCATCGACACTGACGATCTGGCCGACCGGATTGACGCCACGCTCACGACCGTCGAAAGCCTGGAACGCTTCGAGGGTCACCTGCTGAACTGGTACGACACGCGCACGCTGGCGCCGCTTCGGCCGGCCTATGTCTCCACCGTCGACAGCGGAAACCTTGCGGGCGCGCTCCTGACGCTGTCGGTGGCGCTGCAGCAGCTGTCAGCGCTCGGCGCGACAGAACCCGACACCTCAGCGCGCGCTGAACGGCTCGATCAGCTGGCCACTCGCGCCGTCGCCTTGTTCGACGGCATGAACTTCAGATTCCTCTACGACCCGCAGCGGCAGTTGTTCACCATCGGGTATCGCCTCGCGGACGACGAGGGACCGGGTCGCCGCGATCCGTCGTACTACGACCTGCTGGCCTCCGAAGCGCGATTGGCAAGCTTTCTCGCAATCGCCAAGGGCGACGTCTCCGAATCCCACTGGTTCCACCTGGGACGTGCCGTGACCAGTGTCCATGGGGCGCCGGTCCTGCTGTCGTGGAGCGCCACGATGTTCGAGTACCTGATGCCGCTGCTCGTCATGCGCAGCTATCCGGACACGCTCCTCGATGAATCGTGTCGAATGGTCGTGCGCCGCCAGGTGGAGTACGCCACTGCGCACGGCGTGCCCTGGGGCATCTCGGAGTCCGCGTACAACATCGTCGACCGACACGACACCTTTCAGTACAAGGCGTTCGGCGTCCCGGGACTCGGTCTGACGCGCGGACTGGGCGACGAGCTGGTGGTGGCGCCGTACGCCACGGCGCTCGCCGCGATGATCGACCCCTCGCAGAGTGCGGCCAACCTGCGACGGTTGACCCGTGCAGGCCTCGAGGGCGACTACGGGTTCTTCGACGCCATCGACTACACGACGCGCGAGGCCGACCTTCACGACGCGCCGCCGGCTACAGTGGGCAGCCCGGCCGCCGGCACTGTCGTCCGCACCTACCTGGCTCACCACGCCGGCATGACCCTGGTCGCGCTGGCGAACGCGCTGCTCGGCGATCCGATGGTGAAGCGCTTTCACGCCGACCCACGCGTGCAGGCCACCGAGCTGTTGCTGCAGGAGCGCGTACCCCGTCATGCACCGACGATTCAACCGCGACCGCTCGATGAGATGCGTGTCGTCGCCTCGCCGCCGGCCATCACGATGCGGCAGTATCGATCGCCACACACGGTCTTTCCGCATGCGCAATTTCTGTCGAATGGCAACTACGTGACGGTCGTGACAAACGCGGGCGGGGGCAGCAGCTTCTGCCGCGGCCTCGCGGTGACGAAGTCGCGACGCGACCCGACGCGCGATCCAGGCAGCCAGTTTGTCTACCTGCGCGATGTGCGGAGTGGGTCTGTGTGGTCGGCCACCTATCATCCGACGGCGGCGGAGCCGGACGACTACGTGGTCGAGTTCCGCGCCGACCGGGCGACCTTCCGCCGCCACGACGACGAGATCTCCACGCAGCTCGACGTCGCCGTGTCCACCGAAGACGATGTTGAAGTCCGACGCGTGACGGTGATCAATCAGAGCAACCGGATCCGCGAAATCGATGTCACGAGTTACGCGGAAATCGTCCTGGCTTCGCCAGCCGACGATCTCGCGCATCCGGCCTTCGGCAAACTGTTTCTCGAAACCGAATACGTGGCCGACAGCGCGGCGCTCGTCTGCCACCGGCGCGCCCGGGATCCTCGGGAGCCGGCCGTGTGGGCGGTGCACGTCCTGAGCCTCGAGGGTCGGCCGCAGGGGCCCGTCGAATGGGAAACGGATCGCGCACGATTCCTCGGTCGCGGTCGGGACACCGACAGCCCGGCCGCACTGGACGGGCGCGCGTTATCGGGCACGACGGGCATCGTGCTCGACCCCATTTTCAGCCTCCGCCAGCGGATCAGGCTGGTGCCAGGGGCGTCGGTGCGGCTCTGTTTCGCCACGGGGATCGCATCCGATCGCGAGACCGCCGCAGCGCTCGCGCAGAAGTACCGCGACCCGAGCGCAGCGTCGCGCACATTCGCGCTCGCCTTCACGCACGCGCAGAGCGGACTGCGCTATCTGGGCATTTCGAACGACGAGGCGGTGCTGTTTGAACGTCTCGCGTCGAGGGTGCTCTTCGCCGATGGCTCGCTGCGGGCGGGTCCGGACACGATTCAGTCGAACGCGCTCGGTCAGGCCAGTCTGTGGCCACACGGTATTTCCGGCGATCTGCCCATCCTGCTCGTGCGCGTCACTGGTGTCAGGACCAACGAAGATGTGGCGCTCGTGCGTCAGGTGCTTCAGGCGCAGGAGTACTGGCGCCTGAAGGGGCTGAGCGCCGATGTCGTCATCCTCAACGAGGATCCGACCAGCTATCTGGACGAGATGCACGCACAGCTCACGGCCCTCCTCGATGACGGGCCGTGGCGGACGTGGAAACACCGATCCGGCGGTGCCTACCTCCTGCGTGGCGATCTGATCGGCAAGGCCGAGCGCACGTTGATCGAGGCCGTCTCGCGGGCGGTCCTCGGTGGAGACCGGGGCGACCTTCGCGCCCAACTCGACAAACCGCATCCCGCCCATGACAGCCGGCAGCCGGCGTTCGCGGCCGCGCCATCGTCGGAGCCCGGCCTTTCCCCGCCGATCGCCCCCGTGCCGATGAAGTTGTCGAATGGCCTCGGCGGGTTCACAGACGAAGGGCGAGCCTACGCGATCGTCCTGGAGGGCGCCCAGGAAACCCCATTGCCATGGGCGAACGTCATCGCGAACGCCCACTTTGGAACCGTCGTGACGGCGTCGGGTTCCGCGACCACCTGGTCGGAGAACAGTCGAGAGAACCGACTGACATCATTCGCCAACGATCCGGTCGTCGACCCAACGGCCGAAGCGCTGTTCATTCGCGACGACGACTCGGGGGATGCATGGTCGCCCACGCCAGGACCAATGGCACGGCATGCGACGAGCGGGCAATTCATCGTCCATCATTCGGCCGGCGTCACGCATTTTTCGCGCGTGACCCGAAGCATTCGCCACGAGCTCGACGTGTTCGTGGATGTCGACGATCCGGTGAAGTTCTCGCTCCTCACGCTGACCAACGACGACGATACCGCTCGAAGTTTGAGTCTCTTTGCCTACAACGATTGGGTGCTCGGCCCGCCGAGGGAGAGTCAGGCCGGTCACATCACCACGACCTACGATGCGCAGACCGGGACGATCCTCGCGCAGAATGGCTACAGCGACGAATTCGCGCGTCGCGTCGCGTTCGTGCACGCCAGCGAGGCGCCGCGATCGGCGACGGCCCACCGTCTCGCATTCCTCGGCCGCAACGGTTCCCTGTCTCGGCCGGCAGCCCTGCGCCACATGACGCTCGAGCCACAGTTTGGCGCGGGGTTGGATCCGTGCGCGGTGCTGCATGTGCAAATCGTCCTGAATCCCGGAGAGTGTCGCCGCGTCCTGTTCCTGTTGGGTCAGGGCACGGACACCAATCACGTCGAACGACTCGTCGCACGTCATCGAACGGTCGACGATGCCGTGGCCGCACTGCAAAAGGTCGAGGCATTCTGGAACCGGACGCTCGAGACGATCCAGGTTCGAACCCCAGACGATTCGTTTGACGTGTTGATCAATCGGTGGCTGGTCTATCAGGACGTGAGCTGCCGTCTCTGGACGCGTGCGGGCTACTACCAGCCCGGCGGCGCCTTCGGCTTTCGCGATCAATTGCAGGACGTCCTGGCGTTGCTCCTGGCGCGGCCGGAACTCGCCAGGGCGCATCTGCTTCGGGCCGCCGGCCGGCAGTTCGTCGAGGGCGACGTTCAACACTGGTGGCACGAGCCGAGCGGCCGCGGCCTGCGCTCACGTTGCTCCGACGATCTGCTGTGGCTGCCTTACGTGGTGGCGGAGTACGTCCGCACGACTGGCGACGCGGGCGTGCTCGACGAGCGCGCGCCGTTCCTCGAGGCGCCGGCACTCGCGCCAGACGCGCAGGAAGCGTACGGCCAGCCGCGCATGTCCGCCGAGGACGGGACCCTCTTCGAACACTGTGTGCGGGCGATCGACAAGGGCCTCACGGTCGGCGCTCACGGTCTCCCGCTCATCGGCAGCTGCGATTGGAACGACGGCATGAACCGCGTCGGGCCGGCGGGACGAGGCGAAAGCACATGGCTGGGTTTCTTCCTTCACAGCGTCCTCAGCGAACTTCGTGCCGCTCTGCCGCGCACGGAAGGACGGCGTCCGGGCAAGCCGGTACATGGACGAAGGCGCGGCGGCTCGCGACCATGCTCGAACGGTCGTGGGACGGCGAGTGGTACAGACGCGGGTACTACGACGACGGCACACCGCTCGGTTCTGCCCAGAACGATGAATGCAGCATCGACTCCATCTCGCAGTCGTGGGCGGTCCTCTCCGGCGCGGTCCCGATCCGCTTTGCGGAGCGCGCGATGGACGCGGTTCGCACGTCGCTCGTCGCGCGCGAATCGCAGCTGCTGTTGCTGCTCAATCCGCCATTCGATCGATCGGCGCAGGACCCTGGCTACATCAAGGGGTACCCGCCGGGCGTCCGAGAGAACGGCGGCCAGTACACGCACGCGGCCGTCTGGGTCGTCATGGCCCTGGCCCGACTCGGAAGCGGTGATGAGGCGGCGGAATTCTTCCACATGCTGAATCCGGTCAACCATGGCCGCACGGCTGCGGACGTGGCTCGCTACAAGACGGAGCCGTACGTGATGGCCGGCGACGTCTATGCCCGGCCGCCGCACGCCGGACGGGGCGGGTGGAGTTGGTACACCGGGTCGGCCGGCTGGATGTATCGCGCGGGCATCGAGAGCATTCTCGGCCTTCGGCGACGCGGCGAGACGTTCGCCATCGACCCCTGCATTCCCTCGTCGTGGCCCGATTACGAAATCACCTGGCGGTTCCTCGACAGCCGCTACGAGATCACGGTGTCGAACCCCATGCGCCGGTGCCGAGGTGTCGCAACGGCCACGTTGGACGGCGCGCCTGTCAATGCGGCAGCGATTCCCCTTGTCAACGACGGCAGAACTCACCATGTGCAGATTGGCCTTGGAGAGCCGCGACACCATCCTGACGTCGAGCCCTTGACGATGGCTTCCGAGCACGAGTCCTCGCCTCGCACGTGACGGTGTGGCGAGACGACACACTGACGCGTATTCGTGTTCGTGTCGAGCGCGAACGGGCCGTTCGTGATCCTGGCGTCGTGAACCAAGACTACAAACACTCAGTGGACCGCGCGCGCTGTAGACTAGCCTCATGAAATATCGACCATTGGCAGATACTGGTGTGTTCGTTTCGGAGCTGTGCCTCGGAGCCATGACCTTCGGGGGCCGCGAGGGGATCGTGGGAGGTCATCGCCGGCCTCGACCAGAAGGCGGTTGACGAGATCGTCCATCGGGCGATCGACGCGGGCATCAACTTCATCGACACCGCCAACGTGTACTCGGCCGGTGAGTCCGAGATCCTGCTCGGCAAGGCACTCTCCGGACGCCGCCAGGACGTCGTCCTGGCCACGAAAGTCCGCGCCCGCATGGGCAAGGGGCCGAACCAGGTCGGACTGTCGCGCCTGCACATCATGGATGCCGTGCACGCGAGCTTGAAGCGGCTCGGCACCGACTACATCGACCTGTACCAGATCCATCGCATCGATCCCCTCACGGCGTTCGAAGACACGCTGCGGGCGCTCGACGACCTGGTGCGCGCGGGCAAGGTCCGCTACATCGGGTGCTCCAACCTTGCCGCATGGCAGTTGATGAAAGCGCTCGGCGTGTCCCACGACCTGGGGCTCGAACGTTTCCGCTGCACGCAGTCGTACTACTCCCTCGCCGGCCGAGAGCTCGAGCGGGAGATGATCCCGCTCCTCAAGGATCAGGGTCTCGGGTTGCTCGTGTGGAGCCCGCTCGCGGGCGGATTCCTGTCCGGAAAGTTCACGCGTACGAGCGGTGACGAAACGGCGCGGCGTGCGAGATTCGACTTTCCGCCGGTGGACAGGGAGAAGGGCTTCAGGATTCTCGATGTGCTCGCCACCGTGGCGGGCAACCACGCGGTCAGCGTCGCGCAGACGGCGCTGGCGTGGATTCTGGCGAACGCTGCGGTCACGAGCGTCATCATCGGCGCGAGGAAGATCTCGCAGCTCGAGGACAACATCAAATCGGCGGATCTCACGCTCACCGCGGAGGAGATGCGCGCGCCAACGAGGTGAGCGCGCTCGCTCCGGAGTATCCAGCGTGGATGGACACGCTGACATCGGATCGCCTGCCCGGCCAGGAGCGACGCTTCGAAACTTTGAAGCGGTAAGGCGCGGACGCGTTGAGAAGATCGTCATGAGACGCTCCCACGCCAGGGGCCGAGCGTGAGGACGCGGATCGACGCCGAGGTCATCGACGCCGCGCGAGGAGCCAGCCGACCATCAGCCCAATGGCACCGGCACCAAGCCATGGTGCCAGTCGATGGAAGTGAATGAGCGCGTGCCTTGCGGACGAATTTCGAGGGCACCGACCGGCGTCATCGCGGACTCCTCCGCCGCCGCGGCGCCTGGGCCTCGAAGAGCATGTCCTTGTTCGGCGGACTCGCCGGACCGTTCTTCCGGAGCCTGCGACCGGGAGCCTGCCCACCACCTGCACCGAAGCCGTTTAAGGATCTGCTCAGGCGTTTCGTCGCCCCGCGGCGGGAATCCGCCACCAGCTCCGGCAACCAGTCGCACGAGCAGCACGAGGACGGCGATGCCCGCCACCCACCACAGCGCCATCCACCAGCCCATCGATCCCATGTAGGGCCACATGCGTCACCCCCGACGATCGTAACGCGCGGTGACCTCACCGCGCATGTATTGGCACCCGCCTCGTGGTCCGTCTGGTCACTGGTCGGGAACTCGCCCACCATCGGCCATCGCGGCGAGCGCGTCAGCTGACGGGTTCAAGGACATCGACAGCAAGAAGCCGCCTTCGCGCCTATGACGCGGCGGGCTTCACTTCCTTGACACGGACTTCGGTGCCGGCACGAATCTCGTCCGTCCCGCGCGCCGCGATTTCGTCTCCGGCGTGGAGGTCGCCGAACACTTCGACGAGCGGCCCCGACGCCAGCCCGGTCCTCACGTCGACCCATTCCGTGCGTCCGTTTCGTCACCCGCACCACAAACGTGCGATCGGTCGTGCTCGCGACGCTCCCACTCGGCACGAGCAGCGACGGCCCGGTCCGACGCACGGGCCAGCGGACCTGACAGAACGTGCCAGGTGCGAGCCGTCCGTCTGTGTTGATCACATCCAGTTCCACGGCCATCGTGCGCGTGTTCGACGTCGACCGCCTGGGCGATCCGCGCGACCTTGCCAGAGAAGGTCTGCCCGGGATAGGCGGCCACTGAAAACGGCATCTCCGTCCCCACCGTCATCCCAGCCGTGTACGCTTCGGGCACTGGAACGACGAGACGCAGTCGATCGCTTTCGACGAGGCGCACCATCGGCGTGGCTGCGCCCGGTCCGCTGGCGGGACCGACGAGCGCCCCCGGATGGACGTTTCGTTCGGTCACGATGCCGTCGAACGGCGCCGTGACTCTCAGGTACCCTTCCATCTCGCTGATCGAGTTGAGCGCCTGGCGGGCCGCTTCGACATTCTGCTGCGCCGCCGCGACCTGGCCCTGATCCGCCTCGACCGCCTTTTGCGCCAGCACCACATCGTTGCCGGCCACCACGCCAGGCGTCGCGGACGCCGCTTTCAGCTTCTCGTAGGTGCTCGCGTCCGCGTCGGCTTTCGAGCGAACAGCACCGAGCTGCGCTTCCGCGCTCTGCAGCTTCGATTGCGCTTCCGACCGCTGCGCGGCCCAGTTCTGGCGCCTCGAGCACCGCGATCAGATCGCCGGCGCGCACACGCGAGCCGCGATCGACGCCGATGCTCTTCACGAATCCCGTCACCCTGCGGGTAGATCGCGACGGCTTGGTACGGGTTCAACTCGCCCGGCAGCGACAACGTCACATTGACCGGCTGCTCGACGACGCGGACGACCTCGATCGTCGGCGGTCCAGCGGCCGCGGCCTTCTCGGCTGTCTGCCGGGGCGGCGCCGTTGCCTCCACAGGCGGCGAGCCCGAGCGACAGAGCGACGGCGCCCGCGACACGCAGCGGATCGTACCGAACACGTTTGGTCGTCTTCATACTGTTCCCTGCGCGCGATACGCGCTCTCCGGATCGTCTGGATCCAGCGACGGCGACGCGGCCGCTGCCGACTGCTGCACGAGCGAGTACACCGACGGCAGCACGATCAAGGTGGCGACGGTGGCGGCAGCGAGGCCGCCGATCACCGCGCGTCCGAGCGGCGCGGTCGCTTCGGCCCCTTCGCCGATCGCGAGCGCCATCGGAATCATGCCGGCGATCATCGCCGCGCTGGTCATCAGCACCGGCCGCATGCGGGCCCGTGCGGCGTCGAATGGCGGTGTGCAGCGGCGAGCCGCCCTGCGCGCGCGTGCGTGCTCGGCAAACGTCACGAGCAGGATCGCGTTCGCGACGGCGACGCCGATGGCCATGATCGCGCCCATGAACGACTGCACGTTCAGCGTCGTCCGCGTGGCGGCCAGCATCAGGACCACGCCCGCCAGCACGGCCGGGACCGTGGACACGACGACGAACGCGAGACGCAGCGACTGAAAGTTCGCGGCCAGCAGCAGGAAGATCACGACGACCGCGACGACCAGACCCGCCGTGATGTTCGTGAAGGTCTCGCGCATCGCCGCGATCTGGCCGCGCACCGTCACGGCCGCCCCGCGCGGCGGCGTCCCCGCGCGCGCGATCGCCTGATCCACACGGCCGACCATCCGTCCCAGGTCCTCCCCGACCACGTTCGCCGTCAGCGTGACCATCCGCTGGCCGTTGACGCGATCGTATTCGCCGACAATCGTGCTGTTCTCGATGCGCGCGACATCGCCGAGCAGCGGATGCGACGCCGCGGTCCGCGCTCACCGGCACGACACGCAGATCGTCGAGGCTGGTCATCCGCGGCTGCGGCACCTCGACCTGCACCTGGAACGCGATGCCGGTGCGCGGGTCGGCCCAGTAGTTCGGCGCGACGAACCGGCTCGACGACGTCGCCGCGGCGAACGATCGACCGACCTGGTCGACGGTGACACCGAGCTGCCCGGCCATCTGGCGGTTCACGTTCACCTGAATCGCCGGGTAGTCGAGCGCCTGTCCGAACTGCAGATCGCGCAGCGTCGGAATCCGGCGCGAGCTCGTCCCGCACCTTCGTCGGCAAACGCCCGGCTGGCGGCGAAGTCGGGGCCCGTGATCGGCGACTTCGACCGGCGTGGGCGCGCCGAAGTTCATGATCCGGCTGACGATGTCGCCGGGCTCGAACGAGAACTGCGCCGTCGGAAACCGGTCGTGGAAACGGCCGCGCAGCGCCTCCTCGAACTCGCCGAGCCGACAGCGGCGCCTCGGGCTTGAGCGCCACCTGCAGCACGCCTTCGTGCGACCCGCCGGTCCAGAGAAAGATCGTGTTGATCGGATAGGACGACGGCTGGACGCCGACGTAGCCGAGCGTGATGTCCACGTTGTTCGGGCCGGCCGCGCCGCTTGATCTCGTCGAGCACGTCGCTGGCCAGCCGTTCGGTGGACTCGAACTTCGTGCCGGCCGGCGCACGGAATCGCAGCTGGAACTGATTGGCGCCGCCGGCGGGAAGATCTCACGTCCGAGCGTGAGACCGACAGCGACGACGATCGCCACGGTCACGAGCAGGTAGGCCGCGACCAGCAGGCCCCGCGCCGGGCGCCAGCCGCTGCAGCAGCCGCGCCAGGCGGTCGCGAAGCCGCTCGACCCAGTCGTCGGCGTGCGATTCTGGCTCCTGCGACGGACCGATGCTTCGCCAGCAGCCAGACCGACAGCACCGGCACGAGCGAGCTCGACAGGAAGAACGACGCAATCATCGCGAAGCCGACCGCCAGCGACAGCGGCACGAACAGCGACCGCGACACGCCGGTCATGAAGAACGACGGGACGAACACGGCGACGACCGACAGCATCGCGAGCAGTCGCGGCACGACCACTTCGCCGCTCGCATCGAGCACGCCGCGGGCGACCGGCGCGCCGCGCGCCAGGTGCGTGTGGATGTTCTCGATCGCGACCGTCGCTTCGTCGACGAGGATGCCGACGGCCAGCGCCAGGCCGCCGAGCGTCATGATGTTGATGGTCTGGCCCGGCGCCCCACAGCGCGACGACGGCGGCGAGCAGCGCGAACGGAATCGTGACGACGACGATGGCCGCGCTGCGCCAGTCGCGCAGAAACAGCAGCACCATCAGGCCGGTCAGGAGCGCGCCGAGCGCCGCCTCGCGCAGCACGGACTGGAGCGCGCCGGACACGTTGCCGCGACTGATCGAGCTCGTAGCTGACCGTGATGTCGTCGGGCACCAGCGCCTGGAACCGCGCGAGATTCGCCTTGCACCTCGCTGACGACGGTCAAGCGTCGACGCGTCGGGACGCTTCGTCACCGGAATGTAGACGGCCCGCCGGCCGTTCACCAGCGCGTAGGCCGTCGGGATGTCGGTGCTGTCGCTGACCGATGCCGACGTCGCGGATGGACACCGTCGGCCCGGCGCCGGTGCGGATCGGCAGCTCGAGGAGATCGTTGATGTTCGACGACGACCGAGTTCATCGGCGAGATGCGCGTCTCGTCGCCGATGTTGACGCTGCCGGACGGCATGATGACGTTGCCGGCGGTCACCGCGCGAATCACTTCGTCCGGCGACATGCCGTACGAGCGCAGCCGATCGGGATCGACGCGGATGACGATCGTGCGCTGACTGCCGCCGAACGGCGGCGGCGAGGTCAGGCCCGGCAGCGTCGCGAACTGCGGCCGGACGCGGTTGAGCGCGAGATCCTGAATCTCGCCGAGGCTGCGGCTCTCGCTCGAGAACACGAGATAGCCGACCGGCACCGTGCCCGCGTCGAACCGCATGATGAACGGGCCGACCGTGCCGGGCGGCATGAACGCGCGCGCGCGGTTGACGTAGCCGATCGTCTGCGCCAGCGCCTCCGCCATGTCGGTGCCCGGGATGGAACGTCAGCTTCAGCAGGCCGGTGTTCTGAATCGACTTCGATTCGACGCTCTCGATGCCGTTGATGTAGAGGAAGTGGTACTCGTAGTAGTAGGTGATGTACCCCTCCATCTGCGCCGGGCTCATGCCGCCGTACGGCTGCGCCACGTAGATGACCGGCAGATTCGAGATCGGGAAAGATGTCGGCGCGCATCCGGCTGACGGCGAAGACCGCCGTCAGCGCGACCGCGATCACCGCGACGAGGATCGTGATCGGACGACGGAGCGCGGCGCGAATCAACCACATGGTCAACGACCTCCCGCGTACGGATGAACGAGCGCCACGAAAGGACGCGAGGTTGCCCTGCGCCACGGCCTCGCGCCAGGAGCGCCCGCCACACGTCGACTCGCGCGAGCTGGTCCTGCACTTCGGCCTGCGCGAGCAGGCTCTGCGCGTCGGCGACTTCGACGATGCTCGCGAGGCCCGCCTGATAGCGGGCGCGCGCCTGCGCTTCGCTCTGCTGCGCGGCCGCGAGTTGCACCGGCGTGTTCGCCGCGACGGCCCGCGCCGCCTGCACCATCGCCGCAGCCGCCTGCTGCTGACTCGTGATCGTCAGCAGCGCTTCGTCGTACCGAGCGCGTCTCGGCCCGTGCCGACGCCGCCGCGGCAGCCTTGCGGGCGCGCAGGCTCGAGAAGTCGAACAGGTTGGGAAAGACGACCTGCACGCCGGCCGCCCAGTTCGCGCGATCGAGGCCCAGACCACCGACGCCGCCGTCGAGCTCGCCGTTCGGGATTCGCCCCGCTGCCGCGCGCGAAGACGCTCGACTGCAGGTACACGCGCGGCAGATCGGTCCGCGCGAGCACCTCCTCTTGCGCGCGCGCCACATCGACGGCCGCCTGGCGAACCTGCGCCAGCGGATGTGCGGTCGGCGCCGCGCCGCGTCGCATCCGCTGGCGGCAGACTGGTCCAGCAGATTCGCCGCGTCAATGGTGACGTCCCCGTCGGTGATGCCGAGCACGCGCGCCAGCGTCGTCTGCGCCAGCGTCAGGGCTGCCTGTGCCTGGATGAGCCGCGTCTGCGCCGCGGCACGTTCGGCGTCGGCACGCGAGGCTTCGGCGCCGGGTCGCAGCTGATTGTCGACGAGCGCGTGGACCGTGCGCGCGAGCACGTCGCGCCGCTCGACGTCGGCCTGGGCCGCGGTCACGGCGCGCTGGGCCGCCAGAATGCCCAGGAACGCCGCGCCGACGGCGCTCTGGACGTCGAGCCGCGTCAGCGCTTCGCCCGCACGCGCCCGCGTGACCGCCGCCTCCGCGCCCGACGACCGTCGCGTCTCGCAGGCCGAAATCGAACGGTTCCCAGGAGAACAGCGCGCCCGTCGCACTGCCCCAGACGCTCTGGCCGGACGCCGACGGCAGCACCGGACCGGACATCGCCGGAATCACCGACTGCGGCAGCACCTGTCCGAAGATGTTGTTGGCGGTCGCGCGGTTCGACTGCCACAGCGAATCGAGCCGGGGCAGATACGCGGTCGCGCGCCACGCTCGACACCGGCGGTTGACGCGTTCACCTGCTCGAGCGCGGCTCGCACCGTCGGATAGTGATCGACGGCGTACTGCATCGCCTGATCGAGCGTGAACACGTGGGGCGCCGCGGCCTGTCCGGTCGTGGACGCCTGCGCCCACAGACCGACCGGTGTCGCCAGCATACGCCACGAGTACGACCATGTGTGCACATCTTCGAGTCATCGGCAGTCTCACGCACCATCGGTTACTGACGATCGAATCACACCTGAGTACAAGCCTGCGTCGTCGGCGCTCTGACTCGATCTCGCACTCTACGTGCGACGTCGACCGCATCATGTGGCCCGCTATTTACGTGCCTCGTCTACGGAATTCGTAATAGTAGGCCTGGAGATCAGGGCGTGTCAACCGATGAGGTGTTCACCGTGAGTCTCGTGCGTTACCTGAGACGTCCAGGATGTGCTGAGCGATCCGTGGACCTCGAACGCGTGACTCCGCGACACGCCCGACCGCCGCGGCGCCGGACGATGCTTGCCAACCTCACGATACAACTCGTCCAGCGAGTGGAGGATCTGCGTGAGGACCTCGTGACCGCGGGGCGTGAGTCGATACACACGTGGCGCCTTCGAGCGCTTCGGCTCGGCCGCGCGAAGCCAGCCCCGCTCGGCCATTCGCGCCAGCATCGGATACAGCGTGCCAGGGCTCACGCGATACCCGTGGTGCTGCAGCTCATCGAGCATCCATTGACCATAGACGCCCTCTTCGGCGGCGTGGTGGAGGATGTGGACCTTCCAGAAAGCGAGCAGGAACTCGCGTACGACAGGATCGCGCATGACCGGCCCATCATAGCACTACAGATTCGTAGTCGATATTCGATAATGTGGCGGGCAATGGATTTCTCGCGCCGGAGGAGCTCAATGGACTCACGGCAATCGACAAGAAGGTCTACAGTTCAGCGCGACGCAGCAGTTGCGCGTTGACCGCGACGATAACCGTGCTTGCCGACATCAGAACCGCGGCAAACGCCGGCGGGAGGAGAATCCCTTGCGCCGCCAGCACGCCGGCCGCCAAAGGGATCGCCACGATGTTGTAGCCGGCGGCCCACCAGAGGTTCTGCATCATCTTTCGGTAGCTGGCCCGGCTGAGCGCGATGATTCGAGGTACGTCTCGCGGATCGCTCCGGACGAGCACCACATCGCCGGCCTCGACGGCGACGTCCGTGCCTGCGCCGATCGCGACCGCGACATCCGCGGTGAGCAGCGCGGGCGCGTCGTTCACGCCATCGCCCACCATGGCGACTCGTTTGCCCGCCCCTTGAGCTCCTTGATCTTGTCCACCTTGTCGCCCGGCAGCACCTCGGCGAACACGGTGTCAATCCCAAGATCGGCTGCCACCGCGTCGGCCACGGCCTTCGCGTCGCCGGTCAGCATCACGACTTCGATCCCTTGCTCATGGAGCCGCTGAATGGCCTCGCGTGACTCCGGCCGCACGGCGTCCGCGACCGTGAACGCGGCGACGGCAGCCTTCGACGTCAGGAGGTAGACGGAGGCCTGCCCACGCGCCGCCGCCCGGTCGGCCGCTTCGCGCACGGCGGCTGCCGGCGTGAGCGCGAGGCGCTTCAGCATCGCGGGTCCACCCATGTAGAACTCTTTGCCCTCGACGACGGCCCGGACGCCGTGCCCTGGAATCGCTTCGAACTGTTCGGCCTTCGGGACGCTGAGTTTCCGCTCGTCGGCGCTCTTGACGATCCCCTGCGCAATCGTGTGCTCGGAATCGCGCTCGACCGCCGCCGCAAGGCGCAAGCGCTTCGTCCGCGGTCAGGCTCCCGTCGGTCGCGATGTCGACGACCCGGAACTCACCCCGCGTCAGCGTGCCGGTCTTGTCGAAGACCACGGTGGTGAGGTTGCGCGCCTCCTCGAGACCACGTCGATCGCGGACGAGCAGTCCCGACTGCGCGCCTAGACTGGTGGAGATGGCCGCCACCAACGGCACGGCGAGCCCGAGCGCGTGCGGGCAGGCGATGACGAGCACGGAGACCAGCCGTTCGACCGCAAATGCCCCGGTCGCTCCGAGAGCGAGCCATACGACAAGGGTGAGGGCGCCCGTGACGACCGCGACGATCGTCAGCAGGAACGCTGCGCGGTCAGCCAGGGCCTGGGCACGAGACCGGGACGTCTGCGCCTGTTCAACCAGCCGCATGATGTTGGCGAGCGCCGTCCGCTCGCCGGTGCCCGTCACCTTCACGCGGAGGGAACCGGAGCCGTTGACGGTTCCGGCGATGACCTTCGCGCCCTCGACCTTTGCCACCGGAACCGATTCGCCCGGTGATCATCGATTCATTCACGTCGCTCTTGCCGCTCTGCACGATGCCGTCGGCCGGCACGCTGGCACCCGGTCGCACGAGCACGAGGTCGCCCTCACGGAGCGCCGAGATCGCGACATCTTCGATGGTCTCGCCGACGATGCGTTGCGCCGTGCTGGGCAGCAGCCTGGCCAGCTCGCGCAGCGCGCCGGACGCCTGCGAGATCGAACGCATCTCGATCCAGTGACCGAGCAGCATGATCGTCACGAGCGAGGCCAGCTCCCACCACAACGCCTCGCCGGGATAGCCGAGCGTCACCGCCAGGCTGAAGACGAAGGCGACGGTGATCGCCAGCGAGATCAGCGTCATCATCCCGGGCAGTCGATCGCGCAGCTCTCGCAGTCCGCCCTTCACGAAGACCGAGCCGCCGTACAGGTAGACGGCGGTGCCGAAGAGCGCGGGAACGTACGGAGACCCCGGGAAGGCCGGCGCCGAAAAGCCAACCATGTGCTGCACCATCCCGCTCCACACCAGGGTCGGGATGCTGAGCAGCAGCGTGATCCAGAACCGATCCCGGAACATCGCCACGCTGTGCCCTTCATGCCGGTCGTGCGCGCCCGGCTCGCCGTGACCGGCGTGCCCCGTCGGTTCGTGCTGTTCATGGCCTCTGCGCAGACCCGTCGATCAGCGTGCGGCATCGCGTGATGGTGATCGTGCGGTTCCGGCGAGGTCGCGTTCATTCGTGTGCTCCGATTACATCAACGCCGTGTCGATCCCGAGCGCGGTATTGATGGTGACCTGTTCCTACAGGTAGGGGCAGTGCAGTCCCGCCGCGCTCCACAGCGTATGTGGCAACGGCATGAGGATCAGCAGCAGGATCGCGAAGGTCGCGAACCCAAGTACGGTGCGACCCGGCGTCAGCGGCGTCAGGTCGTTCAGTGGGGGTACCGCCGTGCCGGCAATGAAGAAGATCAGAATCGCCCACATCGTCAGCCCTGGCCACACAAAGACTGCGAGGAGCAGCAGGCTCCACATCGCGACGGTGCTCACGACGGTACCGATCCGGTGGCCAAACATCGCGTACGCGATGTGGCCGCCATCCAGCTGCCCGATGGGCAGGAGGTTCAGCGCAGTCACCAGCAGACCCAGCCACCCGGCGAACGCGAGTGGGCTCAACTGCAGTGCGTGGCCGTACTCGAGCGCAGGCCCGATCGACGTCTTCGCAAGGAGCGCGAACAGCGCTGACGACCCGGCGCTCGTCCCACTCATCGTCGGCAGCGCCGAGACGTCGCCGGGGACGATCGTCGACGTCTGCAACCCGACGAGCAGCGCCGGAATGGCGACCGCAAGGCCTGCCAGCGGACCCGCCACCGCGACATCGAACAGCGCGCGCCGATTCTCGGTCGGCGATCGCATCTGAATGAACGCGCCAAATGTGCCGAGGGCCATCGGCACGGGGATGAAGTACCGGAGGCGTGACGCGGATGCCGTGATGGCGTGCCGTGAAATAGTGCCCCAGTTCGTGTACGCCGAGAATCGCCATCAACGTCAGGGAGTACGGCAGCCCGGCGATGATCCGTCCGGGCTCTGAGATCACGTTCACACCCTGGTGCGCCGCACCCGCCCATGTCGTCGTTCCCACGGTGAGCACAAACAGCAGCCAGTGCACCCACGGACGAATCGGACGCTCGAGGGTCGCACGCTCGATGGGCGTGGGCATCAACACGATAGCCGCCGGCGCGGTCTCGTCCTGCCGCAGCAGGGGCACGGCGGCACCGCCCAAACCGGCGCGAAGGCGCGCGTACGCTGACTCCGCGGGCTGCTTAAGGCGTCCGCGGAAGATCCGCGTCCCCTCCGGCTGCTCCGTCGCGACGTCGACTCGCATCACCTCACGCACGACGGCGGGCTGATCGGACTCGTGGAGCATCCGTGGCCCCGTCTCCTCGGTCGCTGGGACGGGCTCGCCGCCGCCGATCCCGAGGAGGATCCAGACACAGGCGAGCAACAGCAGCCAGAACCAGAACGGCCCTGCCAGCAGGCCGCCGCCTGGCCTCATGAAGAGCATCATCAGTGGCCACAGCACGAGGAGGGCCACCAGTACCCACCACCAGGTGTCAGCCGTGTGTCTGCGAGCCATCGTCAGGCCTCCTTGACTGCCGATCGGATTTCTTCGGGTGTGCGTGTCTGCCCATGCCGCACCCACCGCCCGCCATCATGCCGCCGCATCCCCGCATCATCAGCCACAGGAAGACGAGAGTCGCCGCTACCGAGACAAGAGTCGACCAGTCCATCTGCGTGCTCCTTGAAACGATGTCCTCATTGCGCAATCCTGAGCGGCCTCACGGTTTGTTTTTACTCCCATCCTTCCGCCGAGTACGAGTGGAGTAAGTACTGGCGCACCATGCGATCGGTGTTGAAGAACGACGCATTCAGGGCGATGCACTGTCGCATGATGCGTATCCACGCGTCGCGATCTTCGTAATACAGCGGTGCGATTACGTGCTGGAGCTTCCGGTAGAGATCTTCGGCGTCGCCACGGGCAGCCTCTTCACCGCTGATTAGATCTGCGCCCCCGATGGCCCATCCGGTCACCCCTTCTACACACCCTTCGCCCCACCATCCGTCGAGCACGCTAAAGCTGGGCACGCCGTTCAGGGCTGCCTTCATGCCTGAGGTCCCGGAAGCTTCCAAGGGCCTCAGCGGCGTGTTGAGCCACACATCGACGCCGGCCACCAGAACCAGCGCCAGCTCGAGGTCGTACTCTGCGAGATAAATCACGGGGACTTCGTCACCCAGTTCCTGCGCCGCCCGAAGGATCGATCGGATGCGCTGTTTGCCTGGTTCGTCTTGCGGGTGCGCCTTACCGGCGAAGATGAACTGCAGCGGCCGTGTCTTCGCGATCGCTCGGAGCATCGGCAGATTGCTGAGGACCAACTCCGGACGCTTGTAAGCTGTCGCCCGGCGGGCAAAGCCCAAAGTGAGCGCGTCGGGACGCAGCTGGCGGCCGGTCCGTTTGACGATGACGTCGATGAGGGCGTCCTTGGCACGTTGGTGTGCGTTCATAACCTCGCCCGGAGGTAGTGCGAGGGCGTTGTGCAACATGAGAGGATCGTCGCGCCACCCGGGAATGTGTCGATCGAACAACGTTTTGAAGGAACTGCTCGTCCAGGTGCGCGCGTGCACGCCGTTTGTGACTTGGTGAATCTCGTACTTCGGAAAGAGTTCGCTCGACACCTCCTGGTGTCGCAACGCAACGCCGTTGACGTAATGGCTCAGGTTGAGTGCGAGCTGCGTCATGTTGAGCCGCTCGCGCCCGCCCAGCATCTCGATAACGTCTCCTGGCACGAACTCTCCGAGTACGCGCGACACCAGGCTCCGGTCGAACTGATCATGTCCGGCGGCGACAGGCGTATGGGTCGTGAACACGGTTCGGTTCCGCACCGGACCAAAGTCCCATCCATCAGTGTGATCCGACGCGCGCAGCAATTCGAGAGGAGCAAGCGCTGCATGGCCCTCGTTCAGATGGAACGTCCGCAGTCCAGTGCAGCCCAGCGCTTGGAGCAGGCGAACCCCGCCGACCCCGAGCACGATCTCTTGCATGAGACGACAGCGGGCGTCGCCGCCGTACAGATGATCGGTGATGTGACGAGCCTCCGGCGCGTTCGCGGGCACATCGGTATCCAGGAGCAACACAGGAACGACGTAATCGCTCGATCCGACGATGTCGTAGCGCCAGGCACGGAGCTGGACCTCCCGCCCTTCGATTGCGACGGTGATCCGAGGCTGCACTTCCTGCAGCAGACGCTCGGGTGCCCATGACGCGTCGCGCTCCGTCTGCCAATCGTCGTGGAGTTCCTGAAGGAAATAGCCCTGCCGGTGAACCAGCGAGACCCCGACCACCGGCACGCACAGGTCGGCGCACGAGCGCAGCGTATCGCCCGCGAGCACGCCTAACCCCCCAGCGTACGTTGGGATCTCGTTCGCTAATGCCACTTCCATTGAGAAATAGGCGATCTGGCGAGTCGGCCAGTCGACTGTCTGTGGTAGACGCGCAACGTCGGCCTCGTACGCTCGCGGGTGTCTGAGATACTGCTGCCGGCAGAACTCCGAGCAGAACCAGAGGTGCGTCTCCTCGAGCCGAACCGCGCTCTCCCTCGTGACGGGCATGCCGCAGACCGGATCCACACGAGTCGTCACACTGTCCTCCGTGCCTTGCGTTCATTTACCAGAAGTACGACAGGCGCGCCCACAGTATTGGTCGTGTACGGACGCCACCGTATCCCAGAAGCAAGGTGCTCGGCATACTGACCCGCGTGATGGTGCCCGGACTCAGTGCGACATCCTCCTCCACCGCGCTCAAACACCGGGGCCTCGATCGCATCGCCAATCGCCACCGCCGCGCACGTCACGCCACGGCTCCGACTGCGCCACGCGCATGCCAGCGCCGGACGAGTTTGGCGACTTCGATCACGGTCACAGGTGCCATCGCCACAAGCAGCGTCAACGCGCAGTCAGCGGCCGAGAGCGGACCGATCTCGAACACGGCCTGCGCAGCCGGCATGTGGTGGATCCCAAGCTGCATCACCACCGAGAACACGACGACGGCGAGCAGCCGCAGGTTCGTGAAGGCCCCCACTTCCCAGAACACGCGCGTCGTGCTGCGCGCGGCGAACGCCCGGAACAGCTCGCCGAAGACCAGCACCGAGAATGCGAGATTGCGCGCCTCGGACAGATCGCGGGCGTTCAAGGCCCAGACGAACACGCCGAGCGTCGCGGCCGCCTGCAGCAGGCCGGTCGTGATGATGAAGCTGCCACTCCGCCCGGCCGAGCATCGGCTCGTCGGGCTGACGCGGTGGCCGCTGCAGGACGTCGTCTTCCGGGGGATCCACGACGAGCGCCAGCGCGGGCAGTCCGTCGGTGACGACGTTGATCCAGAGCAGGTGCAGCGGCAGCAGCGGCAGCGGCAGGCCGCCGAGCGCGCGCCACGAGCATCACCGTGAGCTCGGCGGTGTTGCCCGACAGCAGGTAGACGAGCGTCTTGCGAATGTTGTCGAAGATGCCGCGACCTTCGCGGATGGCGGCGACGATGCTCGCGAAGTTGTCGTCGGCCAGCACCATGTCCGACGCTTCGCGGGTCACCTCCGTGCCCGTCCGGCCCATCGCGATGCCGATGTGCGCTTCGCGCAGCGCCGGGGCGTCGTTGACACCGTCGCCCGTCATCGCCACGACCGCGCCTCGCGCCTTCCACTCGCGCACGATCCGGATCTTGTCCTCCGGCGTCGCTCGCGCGTGGACGACGTCTTCCTCGATCTCGCTGGCTCGACAGGATGCCGAGCTCGCGCGCGATGGCGCGGGCGGTCACGGGATGGTCGCCCGTGATCATCACCGTCGTGATGCCAGCCGCACGCGCCGCAGCCACCGCTTCAATCGCCTCGGTGCGGGGCGGGTCCGCAATACCAATCAGTCCGAGCAATGTCGCTCGCTCTTCCTCGCCAGCTGGCGCCACGGCGACCGCGAGAACTCGGAGACCGCGCTCGGCCATCTGCGTGTTGGCCTGCGTGGCATCATCGACGCCCGCGACGGAGATGGGCAGGATGCTTTCGACAGCGCCCTTGATATACACGTGGCCATCGGCGCGTTCGATGGACATCCGCTTGTGCGCCGCGTCAAATGGGACCTCGGCGATTCGTGGAGCAGTGCTTTCAATGTCGTCGCGGTGGATCCCGCGTTCGGCAGCCGCCATCAGGATCGCCAGTTCGGTCGGATCGCCGATGCCGCTCTGCCCGTCGCGGCCAATCTCGGCGTCGCAGCAGGCCGCCGCTGCGAACAACAGTCGGGTGTGATCACGACCCCAGAGCTCGCGCACGCGCATGACGCCGGTCGTGAGCGTGCCTGTCTTGTCGGTGCAGATGACGGTTGCGCAGCCGAGCGTTTCGACGGCAGGCAACCGGCGAATGAGCACGTGGCGCGCCGCCATCCGCTGCACGCCGACGGCGAGTGCGATCGTGACCACCGCCGGCAGTCCTTCCGGAACCGCCGCGACCGCCAGCGAGACCGCCGCCATGAACACTTGCATGAGCGGCCACCCGCGCAGCAGCCCTGCCAGGGCGACAACAGCCACGATTCCGCCGCAGATGTACAAGAGGGTCTGACTGACTCGCGCAAGGCGCCGCTGCAGTGGGGTGACGTTCTCCTCGGCGGTCGCCAGAAGGTGGGCGATTCGGCCAAGCTCGGTCTGCATCCCCGTCGCGACGACCTCCGCGAGCCCGGTCCCGGTCGCGACGGACGTGCCCATGAACACGAAGTCATGACGCTCGGCGAGCGGTGTCTCGGGTCCCGTCGGCGCCGTCGTCTTCTCGACTGGTGTGCTTTCGCCCGTCAACGGCGCTTCATTGGTGGTCAGCGCGTGAGCGGCGTGCAGTCGCGCGTCTGCGGCAGCGACGTCGCCGGCCTCGAGCACGAGGACATCGCCGGGAACGATCGCGCTGGCAGGAATCATGACGCTGTGGCCGTCCCGCATGACGCGTGCGCGTGGCGCCGTCATCGAGCGCAGCGCCATCACGGCACGCTCCGCCCGATGCTCCTGCAAGAAGCCGATCACCGCGTTCACGATCACAATCGCGCCGATGGCGATGGCATCGAGCAGTTCCCCGAGAGCCGCGGACAGCACGCTGGCACCGAGCAGGAGCCAGATGACCGGGCTCGCAAACTGGCGCCCCAGCAACGTCAGGGGCGTGGTGGCCTGCTCGCGCCGGATTTCGTTTGGACCGAACTCCGTCAGTCGGCGCTGCGCTTCGGCAGAGGAAAGGCCGGCCGCGACACGCGATGGAGAACCACGGTTCGCGTCGGGCGTGAGCTCAGCGACCTTCAGTCGAGTCACGCGGCACCTTCTGATGCCGCTGTTGCGTCGTGTGGCAGTGACACGGCCGTGGCCATGCGCACCTGATGTCGGCGCCACATGGCGTACGCAGCCGGGAGCACCAGCAGGGTCAGCAGCATGCACGACCACAGTCCGCCGACCACGGGCGCTGCGGTCCGCGCCGACACGTCGGCTCCGACGCCGGATTCCCAGAGCAGTGGCAGCAGACCGAGCACCGTCGTGGCGACCGTCATGATCAGCGGGCGAACGCGGGCCGCGGCGCCTTCGACGACGGCGGCATCCACGTCCGCTGGTTTCTGAATGCGGCCTTCACGCATGTACCGTTCGAACGCCTCGTCGAGGTACACCACCATGACGATGCCGGTTTCCGCCGCGACGCCCGGCGACGGCGATGAGCCCGACCCAGACGGCCGTGGACAGGTTGTAGTGCATGAACGCCAGCAGCCAGACGCTGCCCGCCACGGCAAACGGCAGGCTGGACAACACCAGGAACGTCTGCGGCCAGCCGCGCATCGAGAGGTAGAGCAGCGCGACGACGAGCATCAGCGTGAGCGGGATGACGTAGCGGAGCCGGGCCTCCATCTCCGCGAGGAATTCGTACTGACCGGTCCACTGCAGCCGGTATCCCGCAGGCAGCGTCGAGCTGCGACGCGACGACGGCCTTCGCGTCGTCCACCCAGCCGCCAAGGTCGCGCTGGGTCTGGTCGATGTCGGCGAACACGTACCCGACGAGGACACCGTTCTCGTCCTTGATCATCGGCGGGCCGGTCGTCACGCGCACGTCGGCGAGTTGGCCGAGGGGCACGGCCGCACCGGGCTGGCGCCACTGCTCCATCAAGTCGGGAGATGCGGAGAAGCCGCCCATCGGCGGCGCCGCGAGACTCGCGGACGTGCCGCCTGACGCGACATGCCCGACTGTCCGCCGCCGCTTCCCATCGATCCCATGCCGCCGCCGGCGCCGCTGGCACTGGATGCGACCATGCCGCCGGCCTGCGCACTCGCGCCGGCTCCCGCATTGCCGCCACCGAGATCCGCGACGCTGCCTGTCGCCTGGACCGGCACGAGAATGCGGCGGAGGGCCTGCGGGTCCGATCGTTGATCGGCCGCGTAGCGCAGGTTGATCGAGAAGCGCGCGCGCCCGGCGATGGCCGTCGAGACCGGCATGCCGCCGACCGCCGCCTCGACGACGTCCTGGACATCTCGCACGGTGAGGCCGTAGCGGGCGATCGCCTCGCGGTTGGGCACGATGTCGACGTACTCACGCCCCGTCTGCCGCTCGGCGAACGTGCTGCGCGTGCCCGGCACCTGACGCAGCATGCCCTCGAGGGCGATGCTGATGCGCTCGATCTCCTTCAGGTCCTCGCCGAAGACCTTGATCCCCACCGGCGTGCGGACACCGGTCGTCAGCATGTCGATGCGCGTGCGGATCGGCGGCGCGATCGCCATCTGGTAGCCGGGCATGCGGAGCGCGACATCCAGATCGCGCGACAGTTCGGCGAGCGTGCGCGCCTGCTGCTCGGGCCACACGCGCCGCAGGCCGCGCTTCGCCCAGTCGGGGGCGGTCGTGCTGTACCAGCGCGGTGTGTAGCGCGTCGGCCAGTCGGCCCGCGGACGCAGCGCGATGACCGATTCGATCATGTCGAGCTGCGCCGGATCGGTGGCCGTCTCGGCGCGGCCCGCCTTCCCGTGCACCGACGCGATCTCGGGGAACCGCATGATGATGCGGTCCTGCGCCGTCAACGCGCGGCGCGCCTCTTCAATCGCGATACCGGGGAACGTCGTGGGCATGACGAGGAGCGATCCCTCGTCGAGCGGCGGCATGAACTCCGAGCCGAGCCGCTGAAACGTCGGCACGGTGGCGATCATGAGGACGACCGCGGCCGCGACCACGAGGATCCGGAAGCGCACGACCAGCACGGCGATCGGCCGGTAGACGGCGCTGAGCAGCCGGCTGACGGGATTGGTCGCCTCGGTACGGAATCGTCCCTTCAGCAGGAGCACCATCAGCGGCGGTGCGAGCGTGATCGAGAGCATCGCGGCGGCGAACATCGCGAACGTCTTCGTGTACGCGAGCGGCATGAACAGGCGACCCGCCTGGCCGGCCAACGTGAAGATGGGCAGGAAGCTGACGGTGATCAGCAGCAGCGAGAAGAAGATCGGCCGGCCGACCTCCTTGCACGCGTCCACGATGATCCGTTGGCGATCCGACCCCGGCGGCGCCGCGGCGAGCCGCACGTGCGCGTTCTCGATCAGCACGATGACCGCATCGCCCAGCTCGCCGATGGCGATGGCGATGCCGCCGAGCGACATGATGTTCGACGACAGGCCCAGGTAGCGGATCCCGATGAAGGACATCAACACCGAGAGCGGCAGCACGATCATCACGACCAGCGCCGATCGCGCGTGGAACAGGAAGACCAGGCAGATGATCGTGACGATGATCGCCTGCTGGATCAGCGTGTCGGTCAAGGTCTCGACGGACCCGAGGATCAGCTCCGACCGGTCGTACGTGGGAATGAGGCGGACACCGTCCGGGAGGCGCAGCGTCGCAATCTCCGCCTCGAGCGCCCGAATCACCTGCAGCGCATTGGAGCCGATGCGCATGACGACGATGCCACCGACGGCTTCGCCGGTGCCGTTCCAGTCGGCGGCGCCGCGACGAATCTCCGGCCCGAAGCCCACGCTCGCCACGTCACCGAGGCGGACGGGCGTGCCGCCCGGCACCGACCGTCACCACGCTCTGCTCGAGATCCTTCAGCTCCTTGACGTAGCCGCGCCCGCGCAGCACGTACTCGCGACCGGCCAGTTCGAGCACGCGAGCGCCCACTTCCGCGTTGGCATCGCGGACCGATCGCGTGATGTCGGTCACCGTGAGCCCGAAGCCCACGAGCTTGTCCGGATCGATCACGATCTGGTACTGACGCTCGAATCCCCCGAGGGAGGCGACTTCCGCCACGCCCGCGACCGCCTGCAGTGCGGGACGGACCGTGAAATCCTGCAAGGCCCGCAGTTCGGCGAGATCCATCCGTCCGGTGCTGTCCTTCAGCACGTACTGATAGACCCAGCCCACACCGCTCGCGTCGGGCCCGAGCGTCGGCGAGACGCCGGGCGGCAGCAGTTGCTGCACGCGCCCCAGCTGCTCGAGCACCCGCGTCCGCGCCCAGTAGATGTCGGTGCCCTCGCCGAAGAGGGCATAGGTGAAGCTCATGCCGAACATCGAGTAGCCGCGGACCGTCCGCACGCCCGGCGTGCTCTGCAGCGCGCGCACGAGCGGGTAGGTGATCTGGTCCTCGACCAGATCGGGGCTGCGCCCCATCCACTCGGTGAAGATGATGACCTGCGGGTCCGAGATGTCCGGCAGCGCGTCGAGCGGCGTCTTGCGCGCGGAATCGGCCGCAAACAGCGCGAGCACGAGCACCGCGCCGAAGACGACCCACTTGTGACGGACCGACAGCTCGATGATGCGTTCGACCATGGCCGTTACTCCCGATGCCCGGCGTGCGGGTCGATCGCCGGCGCGGCCGGTGTCTTCTCATGCCCTGCGTGCGGATCGGTGGCAGGCGCCGAGGGCGTGTCTTGCGGAGTCGTCGGCGCGCCGTGGCTGTGCCCACCAGCACCGCCGGTCGCGCGCAGCCGGCTCTCCGAATCGAGCAGGAACACGCCCGCGGCGACGATCCGCTCGCCTTCCGTCGAGACCGCTCCGGACCTCGACGCGATCCGCCAACTGCACGCCGAGCGTCACCGACGCGCGGCTCGAATCGATCGCCGGTGGCGACGAACACGTGCTGCTGCACGCCGGTGTCCACCACCGCGTCACGCGGCACGGTGATCACCTGCTGTCCGGTCGATTCAAAGGCCGCGGTGCCGTACAGGCCCGGCCTGAGCGCGCCGCCGGGATTGGCCGCCGAGAAGCGGACCCGCAGCGTGCGCGTGCGGTCGGTGAGCGTCGGATAGACGAAATCGACGCGTGCCGCGAACGGCGGACGGCCTGACGCCGGGAAGTCGAGCTGCGCGGTCGTGCCGACGCGAATGCCCGGAATGTTCGCCTCCGGCACCTCGGCGAGCACCCAGACGCGCGACAGGTCCGCAATCGTCAGCAGCGTCGTCGACGGATCGACCGACGTGCCGACCGTGACCCCTCGGTTCACGACGACGCCGCTCCTGCGGAGCGACGACCGTGACCAGGCGCTTCGGTTCACCGGTCTGCTCGATCGCGTCGATCTCCGCCGGTGTCATCCCGAGCACGGTGAGGCGCGTCCGCCCGCTGGCGATCACCGCGCTCGCAATGCCTGACGCGGCGGTGTTCCGTCGCGCGGCCAGGTACTCGGTCTGCGACGAGAGCAGTTCCTGCGAGAAGATGCGGGCGAGCGGCTGACCCGCCGTGACCATCTCGCCGGTGGTGTTGACGTCGAGCTGTTCGACCCATCCCGCCACCCGCGTGTGCACGTGCGAGATCCGCGATTCGTCGGGAACGACGGTCGCGACCGCACGCACCGCCTGCGTCAGTGATTCGCGTCCGACCACTTCGAGGCGGATGTCCGAGCTCCTGGACCGTGGCCGCATTGACGTCCACCGGGACTCGGTCATGCGTGGAGGTCGGTGCCGGCGGCCGATGGCATCGCCGAACCAGTCAGCGGAGCCACGGCCTGGCGCTCGGGCGCGAACGGCCACGCCTCGCGCGCGTGCTGCACCCACAGTGCGCCGGTGAACAGCGCAGCCGTCGCGACGGCGGACGCGATCGGAGCGCCGATACGTCGAAGTCGAGGGAAGGCTGTCATTGGATCATCGCCTCATACGATCCGATGGCGCGCCCGAGACGCGCCCATGCGAGACCCAGTTCCGTGTCAGCCGCAATCAGGTCGGCCTGAACGAGCCAGAGCGCCTGCACGGCTTCGATCACGCTGACGAGCGGCAACTGGCCCGACGTGTAGCCCGGCGACGGCCGGTTCGATCGCCATGCGCGCGCGCGGCAGCACATCGGTGGTGAGCGCCGCCTGACGATCGCGCGCCGCCTGCAGTTGGTTGACCGCGACCGCCGCGTCCCCCTCGATCATTCGGGTCATCGCCCGCAGGTCGGCTTCGGACATGGCGCGCATCGCCTCGCGCTTCGGCGACGCCCGCGTGCAGCTTGTCGCGCCAGATCGGCAGGCTGATGCCGACCATCGCCATCCAGCCGCGTCCCTCGGCCATGGTGTAGGACGGCCCGGTGCGAATGGTCGCCATCGGCCGGAACATGTCGCGCATCACCTGCACGTCCGCCTCGGCGCGGACGATCTCGGCGCGTCCGGCGACAAGCTCCGGCCGGGACGTCAGCGCCGCCTTGATGGCCGACCAGGAAGGAGGCGGCTGCGCGAACGCGAGAGACGCGAGCGCCGGCACGGGGCCGTCCGCGTCCAGCGCGAGGCTCGTGTTGAGCATGGCTTCTGCGCCGCGCACTTCGCTCACGAGCGCGCGCGCAAGCGCTTCGAGCCGGGCCACCTCGACCTCGGCGCGCAGCACGTCGGACTGCGGCGCGGTTCCGCTGGCGTATCGGGCATTCGCGGCGCTGACGACGTCGCGCGCGAACGCGAGCTGCTCGGAGACGAGCGCCGTCGGTCCGCCGGCGCTCCTGCACCATCAGGAAGGCGTTGGCCGCCTGTATGCCGACGTCCAAGGTGGTCCGGCTCGCCTCAGCGCGCAGCCGATCGACATCCGCCAGGGCGGATGCGCGGCGGTGCCCGCGAATGCCGGACAACGGGATCTGTTGCTCGATCGTGAAGCTCACGTCCGCGCCGCCCAGCATGAAGGGCAGGTGATCGAGCGAGGGCGAAATCATCGGGTCCTCGAGTGCGGACACGATGGTGGGCCGTGCCTCGCCGGCGCGAATGCGTGCGCGCGCCGCCTGTATCTCGTCTCGCCGCTCGCTGGCGAGCCGAATGACGTCGCCGAGGCTCAGGGGCGACGGAAGCACTGGGGTCGTCTGTGCCGCCGCCGGACTCGGCGAGGTCATGGCCCACACCGTGAGGAGAAGAGCGAATCGAAGACCCGTGAGACTGTTCATGACGATCACCGCGTGCTTCATGCCCGTTCGGCCGGACCGGCGACACGCGCCGGCCCGGATAGCAGGGTCGGTGCTTACCGAGCCACTCCAGCAAGCTGCTTGTGCATCGCCGCAGCCTCGGTCGCTTCTTTGGCCTCGTCCCGCGACAGCGCGACCAGACGGTCGCAGTGCACGGCCGCCTGGGCGATTCGCGTGCCCCGGTAGGCTTGCGCCATCGCGACGTGCTCGTTGGCGTCCGCGGCGTACCGCTTCGCCAACGTCAGGAAGTACTCCTCGAGGGCGTGGTGATCGGCGGGCGTGCTCGCCTTGGCCGCCAGCGCGGTGAGTTCCTCTTGGTCGGTGCGGGAGCGCCGGCACCACCTTCGAACGGGGCCGCGCCACGTGGTACCGGTGACGCCTTACCTGCCGCCAGCCGTTCGTGATGCGCCGCGAGCTCACGGAGCGTGGCGGCGGACTGCAGGTTCAGCTGCTCGAGACGCTTACAGTGATCGGCCGCCGAGTTAGCGGCAGTCCGTCCTATCGGACTTCCGATGAACGCCAGCGCCATGGCGCTGTGGCGCTTGGCGTCGGCTGCGTACTGCGCGGCAAGCACGGCGAAATGCACTTCGAGCCGCGCATGGTCGGCAGGCTGCGCGCGTTTGATGAGCTCCTGCACCTCGAGGGAATTCAGAACCGCCGATGATGTTGTCTGTGCGCCGCGCCGCCGACGAATGTAAGAAGTGCCAGCGCACCTGCGGACCATACGCCGAGACGGATTGCTCTCATGACGTACCAACCTCTCTCGTGACCTCAAGTCACAGGGCCGCTGCTTGTTGTCGACTATCGCCTATGTGACCGTCGGACCGGGCTGGCAACACATCGCCAGCCCGGGTGAATCGGTCGCTCCTTACCGCGCAAGACAGTCGTCAAGCTGCTTGTGCATCGCCGCCGCCGCGGTGGCTTCCTTGGCCGCGTCCTTCGACAGTCTGACCAAACGGTCGCAATGCACGGCCGCTTGGGCGATCTTTGTGCCCCGATAGGTATTCGCCGTCGCGGCGTGCTCATTGGCGTCCGCCGTGTACCGCTTCGCCAACGTCAGGAAGTACTCCTCGAGGGCGCGGTGATCGGCGGGTGTGCTCGCCTTGGCCGCCATCGCGTTGAGCTCCTGATCGGTCGGCGCTGGCGCACCTGCGCCTCCCTCGAAGCGAGCGCCCCCAGCCGGCGGCGTCGCTGCGGCACCAGACGCCAGTTTCTGGTGGTACGTGGCGAGCTCACGCAGCTCAGTCGCCGACTTCGTGTTGAGATCCGCGAGCTGCTTGCAGTGCGCGCTCATGCCTGTCCCAAGATTGCGGCTTGGGTTGCCGACGAAGCTCTGCGCCATCGACGTGTGCCGCTTGGCTTCGGCGGTATAGCGATCGGCGAGAGCCGTGAAGTGTGCAGCGAGGCGCGCGTTATCGCCCGGCTCTGCCCGCTTGACGAGCTGCTGCACTTCGAGTGTGTTCAGCAGTGCCGGGGATTTGTCTTGTGCTGGAGCATTCCCTGCGAAGAACCAGAAATGCGAGCGCAGGAAGCGATAGTGAACGGATCTGAAGCGTTCTCATGACGGACCAACCTTTCTCGTGACCAAAGTCACAGCGAAACGTGTACTTCAAGACCGCGCGTGTTCGTCACGCGCACGTCATTACTCGACTGTGTGGAAGTCGTAGCCGCGCGACAGTTCCTGAGGAACCGAGTGCGGCAACCAGGGGGCGAGGGTTTAGATCCGGAGAGCCGTCACGGGTGGGCGCGTCTGGAGCGACCACAAGTGCCCTGGTTCATGGTCGCGGCGGGCGTCGATCGTCGAAACAGCGGGTTGACAGCGCGCGACTGCGATGGCCTGATCGCCGTTTGGAGCGAACACGTTACGCGGAGGCTCCTCTTTGAGGAAAGCGGAAAGGTCGGGCACGATGTGGTCACAACCGGTATTGCCGGCTACGCGTGGCGAAGTGCGGCCGGAGTCCCTGTGATGGCATCCGCTCGCGGCTGTCTCATGCGGGCCGCACCATACTTTGCACAGCAGCGAGCCATTCTGCCCAACTACTACGGTCAGTGCGATGGAAAATGCAAGTGCTCGAAACATGACGCTTTCGCAGATATTGGCACAAAAGAGGCCAACTCACACGCAGACCTAAACCCCAAGAACAACCGCTTACCCAGCACTTTTGGCGATGAGCTGCACCAGTGCGCGGGATTTTCCCCCACCCCGTGCCGAAATTGCCGCAGTCGCTGGCTCGGCTTTAACCACAGCAACAAGCTCTGGAGCGTTGATGACGTCTGCTTCACACCGGCAGACCCAGTTCCCTGGCGGCCTATTCCTGCGGACCGCCCATCGTGACGAACCGATCGATCTGCTCGCCGGCGTGAAACCAGAGTGCCGATCGGAGATGGACGAGGTCGAGCGATCGGGGTGTCGTGACGGCAGGCATGAGGTTGGATTGGCAGAGATCCAACGCCAGATCCCGTAACACAAAGAAACTCGCGTCCTGTTCCACACGCTCGATGCAGGTCTTGTTACGTCGGTTAACCATCTTCTGACACGGCTTCAGGCGCCGTTGGTTTGCAGGTGGGCCGTACGATTGTCAGCGCCGAGCCGGCCCGGATGCGCTGCGCCGACGCTGAGCGATCGCGACTGGCTGTCGCCCCTCTCGCGCAACCAGCGCCCTGATCCGCTCCGCCGCGCGCGACATCACGGCGCGGGGCGGCCGCCTCTTCCCTTCGGCGCGGCAGGCGGCCACCGTCCTCCGCAAGCGTGCGGCCATCGTCCCACAGCACGCGCACGCGTTGATGTGCCGTTCGACCGTCCGACGACGGGCGGGCGTCAGGTCGCCGTCCAGATAACGCGACAACTCCAGCAACAGCGTGCGGCAGCGCGCGGACGGGCGGGTCGGGACGGTCATTTCGCGCCTCTCCCCAAGTCCGCCTGGAGTTGGACACGAGCCCGATGCAGGCGCGTCTTGACGTTGTCCTCGGACATCCCCATCACCTTCGCGACCTCTCGCGTCGACAAGCCTTCCATCTCTCGCAGGAACACGATGGCGCGGTAGGGGCCGGGTAACGTGCGCAGCGCCTTTCGCAGGCGGCGACGGAGCCCGGCGTTGTCCGCCAGTTGTTCCGGATTCTTCCCTGGATCCGGCGCGTCCGGGCGCGTCGGACCATCGTGGCCGGGCAGCACCTCGTCCAGCGACTGCAGCCGCGCCGGCTCGCCGACTTTCTTCCGTCGCCCCATCAGACAGGCGTTGCGCACCGTGCGATACAGCCATGGCCGGAACGCCTCAGGCTCGCGGATGCGTCCGACGTAGCGATACGTCTTGATCAGCGCCTCCTGCATCGCGTCCTCGGCATCGTCGGCATGCCCGCACACCGACGTACTGAAACGCCAGGCGACTTCCTGTGCGCGCATCAGCAGCCGATCCAGCGCCTCGGCATCGCCGGCGGCGGCCGAGCGGACGAGATCCGCGTACTCGTCCTGTACCGGGTCCGCCGAACCCTCCTCGTGAACAGGATTCATCCGCTGGCGTTTTGGTGACACGCCTGCCGCCACCCGTCTTTGTCACCATTCTCTGTTTCATGAATCTCTGTCAGAGAGATGATACGCCGCCCTGCGACCTGCCTCCTCGTGGCCGCGCTGGGGCTGGCCGCGCCGGCGGCGGCCCAAACCCCGCTGACCCTGACGGAGGCCATCGCCCGCGCCCGCGCGCAGAACCCCGACGCCGGCAGCACGCGCGGCCGCGGAGCGCGAGGCGGCGCAGCGCGTCACGCAGGCTCGGGCCGGCTACCTGCCCAGGGTGGACGTCGCCGAGTCGTGGCAGCGCGGCAATCAGCCGGTGTTCGTCTTCAGCTCGCTGCTGGCCCAGCGCCAGTTCACGGCCGCCGACTTCGCGCTCGACGCGCTCAATCATCCGGATGCCCTCGACAACTTCCGCTCGGCGGTGATGGTCGAGCAGTCGCTGTTCGACGGCGCCACCAGGGCGAACGTCGCCGCGGCCGGCATCGGCCGCGACATGGCGACGGCCAGTCGCATGATGGTCGACCACGACCTGGCCGCCAGCGTGACCGACGCCTATGGACGTGTGCTCGTCGCGGCGGCCGCAAGCCAGTCTGCCGCGGCGGCCGTCGAGACCGCGCGCGCGGATCGCGAGCTGGCCGGCAACCGGCGTGACGCGGGACTCGTCACCGATGCCGACGTCCTGCAACTCGACGTGTACGTGTCCCGGACTCGCGAGCAGCAGATTCGGGCGGCGTCTGACGAACGGATCGCCCGCGCGCAGCTCAATCAGCTGATGGGCGAACCGCTTGGCGAGGCCTTCGCCCTCGATCGTCCCGCCACGGCGGCCGCGATCGATGCGACCGATCTCGCGTCGCTCGAGGCCGAGGCGCTCGAAGAACCGGCCCGACGTGAAGCTCGCGGCGCTGCAGGAACAGCTCGCCGGCGCGACCGAGACGGCGGCGCGCGCCGCATTTCTCCCGCAGGTGGCGGCGCAGGGTGGCTGGGAATTCAACGGCGGCGCCTGGAACACGCGCGCCTCGAGCTGGGTCGTGGGGGCCGTGGCGCGCATCAACGTGTTCCATGGATTCGCGGACAAGGCGCGGCTCGCCGAAGCGCGCGAGCAGGCGACGCGACGCGCGCTCGGAACGCGAGAAGGCGGAGACCGCCGCGCGCCTCGACGTGCACATCGCCGTCGCTCGGCTCGACGCCGCCCGTGCCAGCGAAGCGGTCGGCCGCGCCGCCGTGGAGCAGGCGCGCGAGAGCCGGCGCATCATCCGCGACCGCTATGAGGCCGGCCTGACCGACGTGGCGTCGCTGCTGCGCGCGGCCGAAGCCGTGGCTGCAGGCCGAGACACAACAGACCGCGGCGCAGGTGGCGGTGCTCACCGAAACCGCGGCGCTGCGAACGAACCCTGGGAAGGCGATGACGACATGATGCCGCGAAGACATCACGTCGTCGCGCGCGGCGTCGCCGCTGCGCTCTTGCGGCCTCGTCCTGCCGGCCTGTTCGAGCCGCACGAAGACGACCGCCCGCCGACGCGGCAGCGCCCGATTCCCGTCACGGTCGCGACGGTGGCCATGACCGACGTCGCCGACACGTTCGAGGCGGGCGGCGTGGTCCAGGCGCGGACGACGGCCACGATCATGGCGCGCATTCTGGCGCCGGTCCGCGAGGTCCGCGTGGCGCCCGGCGATCGCGTGCGCGCGGGTCAGGTGCTGATCGTGCTCGACGGACGCGACCTTGCCGCCCATGCGCGAAGCGCGCGCGCGGCCGCGCTGGCGGCCGATCAGGGCGTCGACCGCCGCGGCGTCCGAGCAACAGGCGGCCGACGCCGCCCTCGCGCTGGCGCGCGCGACGCACGAACGCATCGCCGGCCTGCACGCCAAGCGCTCGGCCACGGCGCAGGAGCTCGACGACGCCACCGGCGCGCTGCGCGCGGCCGAGGCGCGCGCCGCCGGCGCGGCCGCCCGGGCGCAAGCCGCCGTGTCGGGCGTCGAGAGCGCGCGCGCCGCCAGCGAGGCGGCAGGCACGACCGAGTCGTTCGCGCCGCATCACGGCGCCCTTCGACGGCGTGGTCACCGAGAAGATGGTCGAGCCCGGCAACATGGCGGCGCCCGGCACGCCGCTGATGCGCCTGGAGGACACGCGCGGCTTCCGGCTCGACGTCCGCGTGGACGAGTCGCGGATCGGACAGATCGCACCCGGCGCCATCGTGCCCGTCTCGCTCGACTCGGGCACGGGCGGCGCCACGACGACGGTCAGCGGCACGGTGGCGGAAATCGGCCGCGCGGTCGATGCCGACGCGCGCGCGTTTCTCGTCAAGATCACGCTGCCCGAGCACCGCGGCCTGCGCTCCGGGGATGTTCGGCCGGGCGCGACTTCAGCGGCCACGCCGCGGCGCGCGCTGACGGTTCCCGCCGGCGCGCTCGTGCACCGCGGGCAGATGACGTCGGTCTTCGTCGTCGAGAAGGGCATCGCGCGCGTCGGCTCGTGAACGTGAGCGGGACCGAGGTGCTGGCCGGCCTGTCCGAGGGCGAGGTGGTGATCGTCGCGGCGCCGCCGACGGTGACCGACGGACGCCGCGTCACGGCAGGAGGCCGGTAATGGCTGCCTCCTACGGCGCGGCCGGCCGACTGGCGGCGGCGTTCATCCACTCGAAGCTGACGCCGCTCTTCATCGCTCGCCTCGATGGCGCTCGGCGCGCTGGCGGTCGTGGCGCTGCCGCGCGAAGAGGAGCCGCAGATCATCGTGCCGATGGTCGACGTGTTCGTCGAGATGCCCGGCGCGACGCCGGCCGACGTCGAACAGCGCGTGACGCGGCCGATGGAGCAGCTGCTCTGGGAGGTGCCCGGCGTCGAGTACGTCTACTCGACGTCGAGCGCCGGGCAGTCGATGGTCGTCGTCCGCTTCAAGGTCGGCGAAGCCGAAGAAGCGGCGCTCGTCCGGCTCAATCAGAAGCTCGCGGCCAACGCCGATCGCATCCCGCCCGGCGTCATCGGCCCGATCGTCAAGCCGCGCTCGATCGACGACGTGCCGATCCTGGCCGTGACCTGTGGTCGGCGCGCTACGGCGACGACCAGCTGCGGGCGCTGGCCGCGCAACTGCGCGACGCCATCGCGGAAGTCACCGACGTGTCGGAGGTGACGCTCATCGGCGGGCGGCCGCGGCAGGTGCGCGTGGACATCGACCCGGCGCGGCTCGCCGCCTACGGGCTCGATCCGCTGGCGGTTCAGCGCGCGATCGCGCGCGACCAACGCGCGCGGCGCCGCGTCGGGGCCCGTCGCGGGCGGGCAGATCGACCGGCCTCGAGGCCGGCAGCCGGCTGCGCACGGCCGACGAGGTGCGTCGACGTCGTCGTCAGCGCCGCGAGCGGCCGTCCCGTGCTCGTGCGCGACGTGGCCGAGGTGCGTGGACGGCGACGCCGAGCCCACGTCGTACGTCACCTTCCAGTCGCGCGACGGCCGGCGCGCACCCCGCGGTCACGATCGCCGTGGCCAAGCGCAAGGGCACCAACGCCATCGACGTCGCGCACCACGTCGACGCAGAAGCTCGACACGCTGAAGGGCACGCTCGTGCCCGTCCGACGTGCATCTCACCATCACCCGCGACTACGGCGAGACCGCCGCCGAGAAGAGCAACGAGCTGCTGTGGCACATGCTGCTCGCCGTGCTCTCGGTGTCGGCGCTCATCTGGCTCGTGCTCGGCCGGCGCGAGGCGGCGGTCGTGCTCATCGCGATTCCGGTCACGCTGGCGCTGACGCTGTTCATGTTCTACCTCTACGGCTACACGCTGAACCGCATCACGCTCTTCGCGCTGATCTTCTCCATCGGCATCCTCGTGGACGATGCGATCGTCGTGGTGGAGAACATCGTCCGCCACGCGCGCCTGAGCACCGGCGAGTCGAACGGGCTGGCCGCCGATCGCGCTTCGCGCCGTGGACGAGGTGGGCAACCCGACCATCCTGGCGACGCTCGCGGTGGTGGCGGCGATTCTGCCGATGGCGTTCGTCGGCGGCCTGATGGGCCCCTACATGCGGCCGATTCCGGTCGGCGCGTCGGCGGCGATGGTCTTCTCGCTCGTCGTCGCCTTCGTCGTGACGCCGTGGGCGGCGGTGCGGCTCCTGAAGCCGGCGGCGCATCACGACCACGGCGAAGAGGATCTCTTCACGCGGCTCTATCGCCGCGTGATGGGCCCGCTCATCGCGAGCGGCCGGATGCGCGCGCTCTTCCTCGCGGGCGTGGCGGTGCTGCTGCTGGCCGCGATCGCGCTCGTGCCGCTCGAGCTGGTCACGGTGAAGATGCTGCCGTTCGACAACAAGAGCGAGTTCCAGGTGATGGTCGACATGCCGGAGGGCACGGCGCTCGAGACGACGGCGCGCGTCGCCTCGGCGCTGGCCGTCGGCCACGCTGGAGGACGAGACCGTCGTCAACGTCCAGCAGTACGTCGGCACGTCGGCGCCGTACAACTTCAACGGCCTCGTGCGTCACTACTTCCTGCGGCGCGCGCCGCACCTCGCCGATCTGCAGGTGAACCTCGTGCCGAAGGGCGAGCGCTCGGCGCAGAGCCACGACGTGGCCCGGCGCGTGCGCGACCGGCTGCTGCCGATCGCCCGATCGTTCGGCGCCACGCTCCAGGTGGCGGAGGTGCCGCCGGGCCCGCCCGTCCTGCAGACGCTCGTCGCCGAGGTCTACGGCCCGGATGCCGACGCGGCGGACGGCGGTGGCCGCGCAGGTCAAGGCGATCTTCGAGCAGACGCCCGGCGTGGTGGATACCGACTGGTACGTCGAGGCGCCGCACGCCGAAGGTCACGCTCGCCGTCGACGGCGAGAAAGCCGCGGCCGCCGGCCTCTCGCCGGCCGCCGTGGCGTCGGTCGTCCGGATGGCCGGCTCGGGCGAGGTCGCCGGGCTGCTGCACGACGCGCAGGCGCGCGAGGACGTGCCGATCGTCCTCCGCCTGCCGCGCGCCGACCGCAGCCTCGAGGCCGATCCAGTCGCTGCGGCTGAGCGGGACCAGGCCCGTGGCCGTCGGCGAGCTCACGCGCGCCGTGCGCACGCAGGAAGAGCCGAGCCTGTATCACAAGAACCTGCAGGCCGGTGACCTACGTCACCGGCGACCTCGCGGGCGAGAACGAGAGCCCGGTCTACGCCATCCTCGCAGATGAACGAAGCCGATCGCGCGCCTGACGCTGCCCGAGGGCTACGGGCTCGAGGTCTTCAACGCGACGCAGCCGTTCGACACGTCGACGTACGCGATGAAGTGGGACGGCGAGTGGCACATCACCATCGAGGTGTTCCGCGACCTCGGCCTCGCCTTCGCGGCGGTGCTGCTGCTCATCTACGTGCTGGTCGTCGGCTGGTTCCAGTCGTTCAAGACGCCGCTGCTCATCATGGCCGCGATCCCGTTCTCGCTGGTCGGCATCCTGCCGGCGCACGCGGCGATGGGCGCGTTCTTCACCGCGACGTCGATGATCGGCTTCATCGCCGGCGCCGGCATCGTGGTGCGCAACTCGATCATCCTGGTGGACTTCATCGAGCTGCGGCTGCGCGACGGGCTGCCGCTCGAGCAGGCGGTCGTCGACGCCGGCGCGGTGCGGTTCCGGCCGATGGCGCTCACCGCGGCCGCCGTCATCGTCGGCGCCGGCGGTGATCCTGTTCGATCCGATCTTCCAGGGCCTGGCGATCTCGCTGATGGCCGGCGAGGTGGCGTCGCTCCTGCTGTCGCGCATGGCCGTGCCGGTCCTCTACTACATGGCGAAGCGCCACGAACGCGCCGACCACGTGACAGTGGCGGCGCCGATCGAGGTCGCGCCTGAGCGGACCGCTGTTATCGCACGTGGAACTCACATGAGGAGAGCATCATGACTGTTGAACGTTCGCTGCGGATGATTGCCGGCGGCTTCGTGGCCGCGAGCGTATTGCTGGGGATCTACGTCAACCCGAACTTCCTGTGGTTCACGCTGTTCGTCGGACTGAACCTGTTCCAGTCGGCGTTTACGCAGTGGTGTCCGATGATGACGATCCTTCGCAAGGCCGGCGTCCGCGACTCAGGGCAAACGAGCAAACCACGTTCGAGCCGATCTAATGGAGCACCGGCATCGGCTCAGACCTCATAGGGGCCCGATTATTTCCGTAGCCACAGGCGCGCCGTTGGAAGTACGGCCACAGACGGCCGCGGGTCTTGCGCGACCGCTGGCGCTCGTGAGAGCGTATGCAGAAACAGGGGGAACGCTGATGCCGAAACCGACTCTCGAGGAATTGCGGGCCCGCGTCCACGGCCAGACCATCGCGGCAGGCGATGCCGACTACGAGACCGCCCGGAGGGTCTACAACGGGATGATTGACCGGCGTCCCCGCGTGATCGTGCGATGCGCGGACGTCGCTGATGTCATGGCGTCGGTCGAGTTCGCGCGGGAGCACGGCGTCGATCTCTCTATCCGTGGCGGGTCGCACAGCGTGCCTGGCTTCGGGACGAACGACGATGGGGTCGTGATCGATCTGGCGCAGATGAACGGCGTCCGCGTCGATCCCCGGACGCGAACCGTCCGCGCGGAAGGCGGCTGCACCTGGGGCGGCTTCAATCACGCGACGTACGCCTTCGGGCTGGCGACAACCGGCGGGATCATCGCGTCAACCGGCATCGCTGGACTGACGCTCGGCGGCGGGATCGGATATCTCACCCGACGCTTCGGCCTGACGTGCGACAACCTGCTGTCGGCCGACGTGGTGACGGCTGACGGCCGGTTTCTCGTCGCCAGCGCGAGAGAGAACGAGGATCTGTTCTGGGCGTTACGTGGCGGCGGCGGCAACTTCGGCGTGGTGACGTCGTTCGAGTACCAACTGCATCCCGTCAAGGACATCGTCGCGGGCCTTTTCTTCTTTCCGACGGCGCGCGCGCGGGATGTGCTCGAGTTCTATCGCGATTTCATCGAGACGGCGCCAGAGGAACTGGGCATGTTCCCCGCGTTCCAAATCGCGCCGCCGCTGCCGTTCATCGCTGAGGCAGACCACGGCAAGACGTTCTGCATTCTCGTCTGCTGCTGGGCCGGGCGAGCCGACAGCGCCGAGAACGTGTTCGCCCCAATCCGCAACGTCGCGCCCGTCGTCGCACAAATGGTCGCCCCGATGCCGTATCCCGTGCTCAACGGGATGTTCGATCCGCTGCTCCCCGCCGGACTGCAGCACTACTGGAAGGCGGACTTCGCCACCGAGCTCACCGACGGCGCGATCAAGGCGCATCTCGAGCACGGCCCGAAGGTGCCGGCGGTGAGCTCGACCATGCACATCTATCCCATCAACGGCGCATGCAATCGCGTGAGCCCCGATGCGACGGCGTTCGCCTATCGCGATGCGAAGTTCGCGACCGTCATCGCCGGCATGTGGCCGGAGGCTGCCGACAACGAGAAGAACATCAAGTGGGTGAAGGACTACTATCGCGCCGTCCATCCTCACTCGTCCGCCGGTGGGTACGTGAACTTCATGGCCGGCGACGATCAGGATCGGATCAAAGACAACTACAAGGGGAACTACGATCGGCTGGTTGCGATCAAGAAGAAGTACGATCCGGCCAACCTGTTCCACATGAACCAGAACATCAAGCCGTAGCCGCACAGCACGACTGATCGCGATCAAGAAGAAGCCAGTTGTCTCGGCGAGGACGCATTCAACGCGTCACAAGGATGCAATGGCGATTTGTCAGTGCACAACCTCCCCATCCACCACCTCGTCGCTGAGTCGTTCGAGATGTGGAATGTCCATGGTGCGGACCGCCTCAATGGCCGACAGCAGAGCCTGCTCCGCCGTTCCCGCAGGTTTCCTAACACGCGCCTCCTGTCGCGCCGTTCGCAGGATCCGAAGGACGCGTGCGCGATCGAACCGTTGACCTTCACAGTGGTCGCAGAAGCTCATGATCGTGTGTGACTCCCCATAGGCACGGACCGTGACCCGCGACTGCCCGACGGTGTCGAGCGCCACGACCTGGCGTGCCTGTCGCTGGAAGGCCAGGGCCGATCCGGCAGTGCGCAGCATAGTGCGCCGGGGCACCCGGCAACAAGGACCCGCGCATTTTGCGGCGGTTTGCCTCAGCCATTCGAGCTATCAGGCGACTATCCCATTGCCCTGCGCTTCTTCTGATGACCGCGGTCTCGACGACGTTTTCGAGATGCTTTGGCAGCGAATCAGCTGTACGAAGCAGAGCTTCGGCGGAAGGGACTGGTGTGGGCAACCACGTTCACGCGAAGCGGTTGGACTCGCCAGTACTCGGGCGAGTCTTGCGTCGTGGCGATAGATATCGTTGGCGAAATGCATCGTGCCGTCTTCCGGCATGACGACCGCGGTGGTGTAGAACAGGATCACTTGAATCGGATGCGGAAGACGGACGTGGAGGGACTGCGTGCCCTCCATCGCGGACACAATGCGATCGCGGGTCCATTCCGGACGCTCTTTGAGCGCCCACTCCGCGAGCGCGACCGGATCTTCCACGCGTACGCAGCCGTGGCTGAAGTCGCGGCGGCTTCGGCTGAACAGCGCTTGCGCCGGCGTCCCGTGCATGTACACGTTCTCCTCGTTGGGAAACACGAACTTGACCAGACCGAGTGCGTTGTGCGGCCCGGGACGCTGCCGTACACGGAACGCTCCCCGCCGGAGCAGTACAAGGTTCTCCGGCGTGGCGTCGACCGACTGGGCATCGTCGCCCTCCCCCCGCACGATCTCCATGTTCTCCCGCCGCAGATAGTCCGGATCGCGCTCGAGGATCGGAAGAATCTCGTTGCGAAGGATCGATCGCGGAACGTTCCAGTACGGCCTGAAAATCACCTCGAGCATCTCGTCGACGAACACCGGTGTTTGCGTGCTGAGCGCGCGGCCGACGATCACATCCATGGCGAGCGATGGTTCGCCGTTGGGCGGACTCGAATCCCACGCCCAAACTCGGAACATAGGGATGTTGAGAGCCAGCAGGCGCTGACCGGTGAGATCCGGCAGCCACCGCAACCGCTCGAGGGCGAGTTCGATCTGTCTGACACGCCATGTGAGCGAGACCCGCAAGGCGTCCTGCGTGCTCTTGCCCAGGATGCCGTCGGGCTCCAGGCCGTGTCGGATCTGGAACCGTTTCACGCCCTCCACGAGGGCACCCTCGTACGTTTCAGGCACACGGACACTCGACGCGCCCTCCGGCAAGTCGCCGAACGCCATGAGCTGGCGATTCAGAAAGGCAAGGCCGACGTACCGCTCTCCCGGTCGCACGGTGGCGACAGCGGGCGGCGGCGCCTCGATGTTCGCGGCGGCGAGCGATCGGTACTTGGCCAGCATGGCGCGCAAGGCGTCGTATTGCGCGAGCGGTGGCCTCAACTCCCCGACGGTCTCGGCAATTCGATCGTCCGCACGCGCGGCGCGGAGCAGCGCCGCGAAATCGTGGGTTTCCGCAGGGACCTTCAATCGGAATCCGATCGTGCGCGGATCGATGCGTCCCAGGTGCAGATGCCGGAAATAGCGCAGCATCGCACGGCTCAACGCCAGGTCGAAGGTGGCACGGTCGTCGAGGAGCGGTCGCGTCACCGTCGCCAAGGTCGCCGCCAGACTCACGAGCCTGTCGTGCCGGTAGTCGGCGGGATCGAGACCCTCCGACCGCGCGTCGTTCAACACCGAAAGGGACCCTTGCGCCTGGCGCGTGGGCTGACCCCGGCCATCGATCCAGAGCGGTGAATCGCCGCCCGCTTGGTACAGCGCCGGCAGTTCGGTCCGCTCCGCGCGTGTCAGCGCACCGAAGACCGGATCGCCACCATTGACCAGGTGCGCCTGAATCGCCCTCGAGACTTCACCGGCAGAGGGTTGAGCCGAGGGAGGACGAGTGGTCGAGCGATTCGACGGTCCGAGTGCCATGGCCGACTTCGGTGGCGCAGTCGACGGGACAGGCTGGTCGGAGCAAGCCAGGAAGGTGAGCAGAACCAAGATAATGGCCAGCGACGGTTTGCCGACTGGCCGAAACGCCCTTTTCGAAACCACAACTCATCCTGTCACAGGGGAAAAGTCTGGGGACAGGCGTGACCTCAGCCAATGGGTGCAGCGCGCACGACTTGAGACTGCCGCATCAGTGGCGAGGTAGTCGGGTGATGGTCGTCTGGCCCGAGAATTTCCGCACAACCGCGTGAAAAATCCCGGCACGCCGCCTTCCGCCAGATCGGACTCTCTACTTCGCCTGCATCGCCTCGATGTGACCGACGATGTTGGCGATGCGAACCTTGTTCATAGTATCGCTGGCGTCGAGGCCACGAAAAATCGGACCCCACACAGGCATTTCCTTCGAACCGTGCACGGTCGTCGACCATTCCCGGTCGCCGGCGACAAGAGACTCCACGCGATCCCGTGGGAATTTGCCACCATTGCGCCGCGCAATGGTGGTGAGATCCGGAGGTAGACTCTTGAGGGACGGGACCACCGGCCCCCCGCCCTTTCCATCGCGTCCATGGCAGGACGCGCAATAGAACTCGAACAAATCCCGGCCCGACATGGATGCAATGACGAGTGGCGGGTTCCGCTGGCCCGTCGTCTGCCCAAAGGCCAATGGCTGCAGCGCCGACACGAGCAGGGCTGCCTGGAGCACACGGGCGAAAATCGTGGTGCAATGCTTCATGGCGATCTCCTGTCCTCGTTAAGCAATTGCAATTCCACCCGTGAAGCTGTGGAATGAGCAGGGCTCTTGCATGGGCAGGAGCCGATCGGATTTCTCGACCGTGGAGACGTCATGACGACCGACCCAGCCAAAACGAGTTTACCGGTGGAGGAACGTCCGGCGACAAGCGGACGAGACAAACGGTGGTCGCGGCCATCGGGATCACGATCTGCTCTTGCTGCATGACATGCTTCGCATCCGCCGCTTCGAGGAGAAATGCGCCGAACGGTATAGCGCGGGCAAGATCAGAGGCTTCCTGCATCTCTACATCGGCGAGGAAGCAGTTGCCGTTGGCGCCATGCAGGCACTCGGTCGAGACGATGCCGTGGTCGCCACGTACCGCGAGCACGGCCACGCGCTCGCGCGCGGCATTCCGACAGACCGACTGATGGCGGAGATGTACGGTAAGCGCGAGGGCTGCAGCCGCGGCCGTGGCGGCTCGATGCACGTCTTCGACGCGCACACCCGCTTCTATGGCGGCAACGCCATCGTCGGCGGTGGCCTTCCTGTCGCTGTTGGCCTGGCATTGTCCGACAAGATGCAGCAGCGGCCCCGGGTGACGGCGTGTTTCTTCGGGGACGGCGCAGTCGCCGAAGGCGAGTTTCACGAGTCGCTGAATCTGGCGGCGCTCTGGAAACTGCCCGTCCTGTTTCTGTGCGAGAACAATCTGTACGCGATGGGCACCAGGCTCGAGCGCGCGCAGTCCCAAACCGATCTCACAGCCAAGGCTCGGAGCTACCGGATTCCCGCAGAGGCGGTGGACGGCATGGACGTGCTCGCCGTGGAGTCGGCGACACGGCGCGCCGCCGACGCCGTCAGGCGCGGCGAAGGACCGGCCTTTCTCGAGTGTCGCACCTATCGATTTCGCGCGCACTCGATGTTCGACGCCGAGTTGTATCGCGACAAAGCCGAAGTCGAGGCCTGGAAGCCGCGCGATCCGATCACGACGTTCACCTCGCGTCTCAGGGAACGCGGCGAGGCGAACGACGCCATTCTGGCCGCGCTCGACGCATCCGTGGCCGACGAGATCGACCTGGCGGTGCGCTTTGCGGAGGGCGGCACGTGGGAACCGGTCGAAGACCTGCTGAAGGATGTCTACACGCCGGTCGAACATCCCGCGAGCGCGTCGTGATGGAGACGACGTACCGGGAAGCCATTCGGACCGCACTTCGAGAAGCGCTCGTGCGGGATCCTCGCGTCTTCCTGATGGGCGAAGATGTGGGCGCGTACGGCGGCGCCTACGCAGTGAGCAAAGGACTGCTCGACGAGTTCGGGCCCGATCGGATTCGCGACACGCCGCTCTCCGAGTCGACGTTCGTCGGGGCCGGCATCGGCGCCGCGCTCGGCGGCATGCGACCGATCGTGGAGGTCATGACCGTCAACTTCAGCCTCCTGGCGCTCGACCAGATCGTCAACAACGCGGCGACGATCCGTCACATGTCGGGCGGGCAATTCAGCATCCCCCTGGTCATCCGCATGGCCACCGGCGCCGGTCGGCAATTGGCAGCGCAGCACGCGCACAGCCTCGAGGGCTGGTATGCGCACATTCCCGGGATCCGCATCGTGGCGCCGGCCACACTGGAGGATGCGCGCGGCATGCTCTGGACGGCGCTGGAAGATCCCGATCCGGTCCTCATCTTCGAGCATCAGACCCTGTACAACATGGAGGGCTCGCTGGCCGATGACTGCCGGCCCGGTCGACATCGATCACGCGGTCGTCCGGCGTCCGGGCAGAGGATGTCAGCCCTGATCACCTACGGCGGCACACTGGGCAAGACGGTGCAGGCGGCAGAGACGCTGGCCGCTGAAGGCATCGATGCCGAGGTGATCGACCTGCGCAGCCTGCGCCCGCTCGATACGCCGACGATTCTCGAATCCGTTAAGAAGACGCATCGAGTCGTGATCGTGGACGAGGGCTGGAAGAGCGGCAGTCTCTCGGCGGAGATCATGGCGCGCATCGTCGAGAACGCCTTCTACGACCTCGACGCACCGATGGCGCGCGTCTGCAGCGCGGAAGTGCCGATTCCCTATCCCAAGCATCTGGAAGATGCGGCCGTACCGCAGCCGCCGGCAATCGTCGCAGCCGCGCGCGACGTCGTGGGTCGGCGTGGCTGAGTTTCGCATGCCGTCGCTCGGCGCCGACATGGAGGCGGGCACGCTCGTCGAGTGGCTGAAGCACCCGGGAGACGCCGTGAAGCGCGGCGACATCATCGCCGTGGTCGACACGCAGAAGGGCGCGATCGAGATCGAAGTCTTCGAGGACGGCACGATCGAGAGCGTGCGGATCAAACCGGGCGAGAAGGTGCCGGTCGGCACCGTGCTCGCGCTCGATCCGCGGCGCCGGCGCGGATCAGCCACTCGTCGCGGCCGACGCCGCTCCTGTCCGGGCACCGGTTCCAGAAGTTCCGCCTCCATCGGCCGCGGCACAGCGGCCGCAGACCGCTCCTCACGAGGAATCCAGGCGATTGCGCATTTCTCCCATGGCGCGGAAACTTGCCGAAGATCTTGGTGTCGACGTGACGCGAATCGAAGGCACCGGCTCACAGGGGGCGATTACGCGTGAGGACGTCGAGCGCGCGGCCGCGAGCGCTGAAGCCGGCCGTGCTGCCGCAACCGAAGCATCCGACCGCCCGATTGGGTGACATGCGCGCAGCGATCGCGGCAGCGATGGCGCGATCGAAACGCGAGATCCCGCACTACTACCTCTCCACGACAATTGACATGAGCATGGCCCTCGCCTGGCTGCGCGCCGAGAACGAGAAGCGGGCCGTCACCGAACGAGTGCTCCCGGTCGCACTGCTGATCAAGGCGGTTGGCCTGGCGTCTCCGCGAGGTGCCAGAGCTGAACGGCCACTGGGTCGACGGCGCATTTCGACCGGGCGCGGGCATCCATGTCGGGTGTGCCGATATCGCTGCGCGGGGGTGGCCTGGTCGCACCAGCGCTCCATGATGTCGACGGGATGGATCTCGCGACGCTGATGCGCAAACTGGCGGACCTTGTCGCGCGGACGCGCTCCGGATCGTTGAAGAGCTCGGAGCTCTCCGATCCGACGATTACCGTGACAAACCTCGGCGATCAGGGCGTCGAGGCTGCCTTCGGCATCATCTACCCGCCGCAGGTCGCGCTGGTCGGATTTGGCAGGATCTCGGAGCGGCCCTGGGTCCGGTCGGCGGCGATCGAAGCACGGCCGCTCGCTGACTGCGACGCTGTCGGCCGATCACCGCGCGACCGACGGACATCGTGGCGGTGTATTTCTGACAGCCGTCGATCGACTGTTGCAGACGCCCGAGACGCCTATGACGCCCGCCGACATCAGACAGGTGATCCTCGACGCGCTGAAGCGCGTCGCGCCTGAAGTCGACCAGGCATCTATTCAAGCTGGTGTGAGCTTCCGCGATCAGCTCGATCATCGACTCGATGGATTTTCTCAACTTCGTGCTGGCCCTGCACGAGCGGTTGGGCATCGACATTCCCGAAGTCGACTATCCGCGTCTCTACAGCCTCGACAGCGCCGTCGACTATCTGGCCTCCGCGAGTACGGCTGGCACCCTTGGGAAGCCCGCAACGCAGACGACACCGGGGGAACCGGGTGATGGGAAGAACAGGAAACGCAAAGAACCTGATGTGTGACCGCTGGCAGTCACTCCGCAGGCAGAATCACGACGCCTTTGCGACACGCCGTTCGTGTCTCAGGTCTGTCTTGGGCGCACGTGGACGGGAAATCTCTCCATCCGTCAATCGTGAGTAGGCGCCATCCGCCTTCACGCACAGGAACTTGTCGGCCACCAGTCGGTCAAGCACCGCTTGGCACAGCGCCCGCTCAACGCCGCAGAGCCGTTGCGCCTGTCCAAGGGTGAGTCGCAAACCCGGCATTTCCAGATACTCGGCGCGCATGCGTTTGAGCAGGCTGTTGTGCGGCATAGAAACCTCTAAGCAGAACCCGAGAGCGATTGTACCACTCGGAAATCTTCCAGCAACAAGAAGTCGCATCCCTCATGCTTGTTGTGCGCGATTCTGGGCGCGTGCAATCCGCCGCTCGCGCATCGAGGACGCTGAGGAGCGCCGACCCCTTCAGCGCCCCGATTCCAGGGCGTGAAGGGGTCGAACGGTGAGCGTCGCTCTCCGATAGCGGGACGTTCGTCAGTTTGCCGCGAAGCAGTACAGGAGCCCGGCGCCGCCAGTGGCCACCAGGTTGGGCTGGCTGCAGCCGCGCGAGCCATGCGTCGAGTTCCAGGACGTGTTGCCTCCGCCAGTCCGGTCGTGATGTCCGAGCATCACGCTGCCACGCCCATCGCCGTTGCTCATGTACTGGCCACACGTGGTGTCCATGTCACCGGCGATCGCACGCCCGTGCGAGTCGGATCCGGTCAAGATGTCGTGCTGGTTCGGGGTGTCACCCACACCGTTGACCGGCATGCCCTTCTCGCTGAGCGCCTGCTGCTTGTTGATCGCATTGCGATCGCGCTGGACGTCACCGTGGAGATCGGCCACGTTGTTGGCGATGAGCGTGCCGCGGGCATTGAACCAGGGGCCCGCGCCGATGCGGTCGCGCGCGTTCACGGCCGGCTGGCCGCCGGTGGCCGGCTGACTGAGATAGGCTCTCCACGTTCGTCCCGGAGGCGTGGCGATCCCACCAGAGGTCGCCATCTGGGCACAGTAGGCGTCGGCTCCGGCGAGGCCACCATAGTTGGCGCCGTCGCCTTTCCCGACGCTCGTGATGAAGAAGGACGGCGGCCCGGCGGGCGCGGGCGCTCCGCGCCCAGCGCCTTGGCCCGCTGGCGCCTGCGGCGCCTGTGCGAACGCGACGAGCGTGCCGAGTGCGGCCAGCGCCAACACTGCGAACACTGAATTCATCCTGCGCATGACTCTCCCTCCAGTTTTTATTAGACCTGGGGACCAGCCGCTCTCAGGGCGGTGGGCCGCCCCCGCGAGCGGCCGCGCTTGATCAGTGGCGCGGAACCCCTCGCAAGTGCGGGTAAGGTAACACAAAGATGGAAGAAGCTCTCCTTGTCGACTGCCGCTCAGTGCATGTGCTTGTGGGTGATGCCCTCGCTTGGCAGGGACGGCTTGTATTCCTTATGGCAGCCTTCACACGCCTCCACGAGCTGGCTGTTGGCGGCGAGCAGGGCCTTCATGTCCTTGGCCTGGCTCGCCTTGAGAGCCGCCATGCCCGCATCCGACACGGCTCGCGACCATTTCTGCCAGTTGGGCTGCTGGGTCAAGGTGATGTCATTCGGTCCGGTGCCGGGAAGCATGATGAGGCTGCCGGCCGCAGCCAGCTGCGTCGCGTGTTCCGCGATGCTTTCCCAGTCATTGTCAGTCTTGGGAGCCTTGCCCTTGATCTCAGCATCCCACAGGCCGTGACCCGCGTGGTCCACGAGGGCTACCATCTCGGCGTTGATGCTCACCGGGGGCCCCGATGGCGGCGGGGATGCCTTCACGACCGGCTGAGCCGGCTGAGCTGGCGGCTGGGTGGGGGCGTTGCAGCCACCGAGCAGCAAGGCACCCGCGGCGAGAGACGAAGCGACCGTTAGCGTCGTGATGTTCATTGAATGCTCCTTCTGAATCTGCCCATGTCTCGAATCTTGTGGAGTCAGCACTCCTACGTCCGTGAACGACTGGCAAGCGCAATGCCAGTGATGCCCAGGGTGCGATCGTGAGAAATGGGTGTTCGCGAGGATGTATTCGGGTCGCGTCGGGGATTTTCAGCATGCAACCGTGAAAGAGTCCCCACTGGAGCAGGCATCGCTGGACATCGTCCGCAGACGGCGGCTCGCGCGGGGCCGTTCACGCGAGACTATACTTTCGCTCTGGCTCGCTCTCCTCGCGCCGACATCGCTCGCGCCACCGGATGGGGTGTGTTCGTGGCGTCGCTCGTGCTCGCCGGCATCTATTTCGGCAGTCGCCGTCTGCGGGACTTCGACGCGGCGCTCGTCCCATACGCAGGCGCCAGTGTGTTTTCCGCCTTCGGTCTCGGGTACCGCTACTCGATGTGGCTGACGAAGCCACCGACGCATCTTTACTGGCGACGCGGGTGGCGGCTATTCTTCGCCCCGTCACACGCCTTGCAGAACCTCGCGCGACTGGCGGTGCTGTTCGCGGTCAACATCGTCGCGCAGCGGTTCATCGAGAAGCGATCGTTTCTTCGGTGGGCGGCGCACTGGTGCATCTTCTGGGGTTGCATCCTCGCCGCAGCGGTGACGTTCCCGCTGTCGTTCGGCTGGATTCATTTCGAAACCGTGGGTGCCGATCAGGGACGTTATCAAGCATTCGTGTTCGGCCTGCCCGTATTCACGTTCGATCTCGCGGGCCCACTGGCGCCGCTCGTTTTCAATATCCTCGACATCTCGGCGGCGCTGGTGATTCTGGGCGTGTCGCTGGCGATGTGGCGGCGCGGCCGCGATCGCGGTGCACTGGCCATTCAACAGCTCGGCAACGACCTGGCACCACTCGTCATGTTGTTCGCCGTGTCCGTCACCGGGATCTTCCTGACCGTCTCGACGCACGCAATGGGGGGACTGCATTACGTCTTCCTGTCCCAGCTGCATGCCGTCACCGTCATCTTCACGCTCCTGTATTTGCCGTTTGGCAAGTTCTTCCACATTTTTCAGCGGCCCGCGCAGCTCGGCGTAGCGTTCTATCGAGAGGCCGGCGCCAAAGGTGAGGCGGCCCACTGCGCGCGTTGCGGTGCACCGTTCGCGTCACGAATGCACGTCGACGATCTCAAACAGGTCGAGCGCGAGCTGGGCATCAGGTACGAGACGGCCGGCCCGAAAGCCGACACGACGGCCGATAGGTCCGCACACTACCAGGACGTCTGCCCGGCATGCCGCCGCAAGAGTCTCGCCCTCACGCAGGACGCCCTCTGGAGGCGCGGCGCGTAATGGCCCGACTCCCGGCCTCCATTCCCGATCTCGTGGCGCAATTCGGCCCGCATCTCCATCGCGAGCCGGCCGGCGGGTGGACCACGCACGGCGAGCCCGACCGGATCGTGCCGACGCACTGCTGCTTCTGCGGCCAGCAGTGCGGCATTCAGCTCAAGGTGAAGGACGAGAAGGTCGTCGGCTTCGAGCCGTGGGAGGAGTTCCCGTTCAACAAGGGGAAGCTCTGTCCGAAGGGCGTGAAGCGCTACATGCAGGACGAGCATCCGGATCGCCTGCTGTCGCCGCTCGCACGCGACGAGGCGCGCGGCAGCTTTCAGCCGATCGACTGGGACGCGGCGCTCGACCGGACCGCGCGCGAGATCCAGCGCATCCAGTCGGCCTACGGTCGCGACGCGTTCGCGGTGCTGACCGGCGCCTCGCTGACCAACGAGAAGGCGTACCTGATGGGCAAGTTCGCGCGGGTCGCCCTGCGAACCGCCAACATCGACTACAACGGCCGGCTCTGCATGGTGTCCGCCGCCGCTGCCTCGAAGAAGATTCTCGGCATCGACCGCAGCGCCAACCCGTGGAGCGACATCCCGAAGGCGAAGGTGATCCTCGTCGCCGGCGCGAACATCGCCGAGTGCGCGCCGATCACGACCGACTACCTCTGGCAGGCGCGGGAGAACGGCGCGAAGATCATCGTGCTCGATCCGCGCATGACGCCGATCGCCCGCACCGCCGATCTCTTCATCCCGGTGCGCTCGGGCGGTGACATCGGCGTCTTCAACGGGATGCTCCACGTGATGATCGAGCGCGGCTGGATCAACCGCGACTTCATCGCCGCGCACACGACCGGCTGGGACGCGGTCGAGGCGCTCGTCGCGCGCTACACGCCGGAGTACGCGGCGACGATCGCAGGCGTGCCCGCGTCGATGATCGTCCGCGCCGCGGAAATGTGGGGGCCTGCCGAGAGCGAGCTTCCTGCTGCACGCACGCGGCATCGAGCATCACTCGAAGGGCGTCGAGAACTGCATGGCCGCCATCAACCTGGTGGTGGCCACCGGCCGCATCGGGCGCGAAGGCTGCGGCTACGCGATGATCACCGGCCAGGGCAACGGCCAGGGCGCGCGCGAGCAGGGCCAGAAATGCGATCAGCTGCCGGGCGCGCGCGATCTCGAGAACCCGGCGCATCGCGCAGTACATCGCCGACGTCTGGGGCGTCGAAGAATCGACGATCCCGCACACGGGCTTGTCGGCCGTGCCGCTCCTCGAAGCGATCCACGACGGCCGCATCAAGGGCCTCCTGCTTCTCTGCTTCAATCCGGTGGTTTCGCTGCCGGACGGCAACTTCATCCGCGAAGCGCTGGAACGCCTCGAGTTCTTCGCCGTCATCGACTTCTTCATGTCGGAGACGGCGCGCTACGCCGACGTCGTGCTGCCCGGCTCGCTGATGGAGGAAGACGAGGGCACGACGACCAACGTCGAGGGGCGCGTGATCCATCACCGGCAGGTCGTGCGTCCGCCCGCTGGCGCGCGCGAGGACTGGCGGATCATCTGCGATCTCGCACGGCGGCTCGGCGCCGGCGACAAGTTCCCGTACCAGTCGACGCACGACATCTTCGAGGAGCTGCGCGTCGCCTCGAAGGGCGGCGTCGCCGACTACGCCGGCATCACGTGGGAGCGCATCGACCGCGAGATGGGCGTCTTCTGGCCGTGCCCGTCGCTCGATCATCCCGGCACGCCACGTCTCTACGAAGGCTGGCAGTTCGGCCACCCCGACGGCAAGGCGCACTTTCAGCCGGCCGACTGGCGGCCCGCCGCCGAAGAGCCCGACGCTGAGTACCCGATCGTGCTGACGACGGGACGCGTGGTGTCGCAGTACCTGTCGGGCACGCAGACGCGCCGCATCGGCGCGCTCGTCGATCAGTACCCGCAGCCGCAGTGCGAGATCCATCCGCGCCTCGCCGGAGTCGCTCGGCATCGCCGACGGCGACTTCGTCCGCGTCGAGAGCCGCCGCGGCGCCATCGTCGTCCGCGCGCAGGTCGTCAAGACCATCCGGCCCGACACGGTGTTCGTCCCGTATCACTGGCCGCTCGACCGGTCGGCGAACAACTGCACGATCCGCGCGATCGATCCGGTCTCGAAGATCCCCGAGTTCAAGATCTGCGCGGTGCGCGTGTCGAAGGCGGCCGAGCCGACCGGCGACATCGCCGCGCTCGAGCCAGCGGCCGGAGGCGTCCGGTGAGCGAACTCGCCTTCTTCATCGACTACTCGCGCTGCATCGGGTGCCAGGCCTGCGTGCAGGCGTGCGAGGAGTGCGACACCCACCGCGGGCGGTCGCTCATCCATCTGGAGACGATCGAGCGTCGCGACAGCGTGCAGACGGCGCCGCAGGTCTGCATGCACTGCGAGGATCCGATCTGCGCGCAGGTCTGTCCCGCCGACGCCATCAAGCAGACTGCCGACGGCGTCGTCCAGAGCTCGCTCAAGCCGCGCTGCATCGGCTGCTCGAACTGCGTGCTCGCGTGCCCGTTCGGCGTCCCGAAGTACGACGGCGACGCCGATCAGATGATGAAGTGCGACATGTGCTACGACCGCACGAGCACGGGCCGGCGCCCGATGTGCGCGACCGTGTGCCCCTCGGGAGCCCTGGCGTTCACGACGATCGAGGAGATCATGCGGACGCGACAGGGGCGGGCGGTCAACGACTGGCAGTTCGGCGACCAGCACGTGCGCACCAAGGTGTTCGTCCTCGTCCCAACGGAGGTCACGCACGTGAACGTGGCCGTGATTCCCCTCAGCTCGCTCAGGCGACCGCAGCCGCCGGCCGATCCGTACGACGTGGCCGCGCTGCTGGAGGGCCACTGATGGCTGACAGAGCGTCCACGCTGGCGCGAGGACTTTCCCGTCCGATGGGACGAAGACAACTACATGACCCGGCGGGAGCTGGCGAAGTTTCTGACGCTCGGATCGGGCCTGTTGGCCGGCGTCAACGTCCTCATCGCCTTCGTCGGCCTGTCGGGCCGGACCCCGGCGCCGCCCGTCCGGCGAATCGCCGCCGCCGACGCAATCGCGCCGGGAGGGTCGCTGTTGTTCCGCTATCCTACGGACGATGACCCGTGCATTCTGGTCCGCGACGCGACGGGACGGATCGACGCGTTCTCGCAGGTATGCACGCACCTGTCGTGCGCCGTCGTCCACCGGCCAGGCGACGACGTGCTCGCATGTCCCTGCCACAAAGGGTCGTTCTCTGCGCGCGAAGGGCTCCCGCTGGCGGGGCCTCCGACCCGGCGCCTGCCACGCATTGTGATCGAGCAGCGCGGCACCGATCTCGTGGCGACGGGCATCGAGGTGTAATGTGGAAACCCGGCAGCAGGGCTCGACCCTCTTCTCCGCCGTGCTCGTCCTCATCGCGTTGCTCGTGGTCATCCAGTTGTGGCTCGTCGCCGCGGCGCTCGATGCTCTGTCTGCGCGGCAGTTCGTCGTCTTGGTGCCGACGGCTATCGCGTCGGCGATGCTGTTCGCGCTGAGCGGCGGATTGCTGTGGTACGTCGTCTCGTTCGATGCGCGCCTCCGCCAGTGGGGCCCACGTGGCTGACCGTGCCGATCCGCGTCGCCCGCTCGTCGTTCAGGAACCGGAGGTCACGCGCCGTGACGCGGTTCCAGATCGCACAGCTGCTGACGCACTATTCGGAGCGGCACGTCTGGGCGCTCTTCATGTTTCTGAACGGGTTCGTCACGATCGCGCTGCTGGCAGCGGTCGCGATGGTGTCCCGCACGCCGTTCGTCTTTCCCTCGCTCGGCCCGACCGCGTTTCTGTTCTTCTTCACGCCGCGCGCGCCCGCTGCAAGTCCGCGGCACACGATCTACGGCCACGCGATCGGTATTCTGTGCGGGTACGGCGCGCTCTGGCTCTTCGGCCTGCAGCACGCGCCGCCGGCGATGGCAACGGGAGTCTCGGCTGCGCGCGTCGGTGCGGCGGCCTTGTCGCTCGCCTCGACCGGCGCGTTGATGATCCTGCTGAAAGCGGCGCACCCTCCCGCCGGCGCGACGACGCTCATCATCTCGCTCGGGATCGTGACCAGACCGTTCCATCTGCTCGTGATCGAGGTCGCTGTGGCCATCCTGACGCTGCAGGCGATCGTGATCAACCGGCTTGCCGGCATCGACTATCCGCTGTGGGCGTTCCGGAATGGCCACGTGCCTCCCGGTCCATCTGCAGGAGGTCAGTAGCAGGCTCGCTCGGCCTTCCTCTGGCCACCACGTTACGCTCTACGTGGGACTTTGAGTGTCACGACGGTAAGCACGGCGGCGTCTGAGCGAAGCGTGGGGGTGCTCGACACGGTGACTGAGAACGGCACACACTGAAGGATGCCTTACTCTGGCCAAGAAGCACTGGCTGCGGCGCTACGACTGGGACGCCATCGCGGGCATCATGGCCGCTGCGGCCGCGCTGATCCTGCACTTCTTGCACATTCTCCACTCTGACATCCTGCTGACCCTCACGCTCGTGCTCGTCGCGCTCCTTCTGCTCCGGCAGCTCCGACACGAGGAGCGAGAGGAACGCGTTGAAGACATCGCCGGACGGACGGAGCAGCTGATCGTCAGGCTGCACGACGTGCTCAAAGCACCCGAGGTCGTGCTCGTCGGCCCACGTCACCTGCGTGCGGCGAGCGAAGCGTTCGCCCGGCAGGCTCGCGGGGACATGGTGTGGTTCAACGTGTGCCTGATGATGTTCCGGCCGCAGGAACTCTTCGACTGCCTGCTCAGGCCGGCTGTGGAGAATCCCCGGGTGACGCGCATCGAGTTCGTGCTGGACGAAGGCGAACGCGAGAACTGGCGCGACCACGTCGTGCCGAAGCTGGCCGCGTGTCGCGGGCGTGAGAAAGTGGTCGAGCCGCGATGGTGCACGCTGCATGAAAGCGTATCGTTCGTGCTCGGCGACCGCGACGCGGACGGCCAGGCCGAAGCGCAACTCAGCTTCTGGGGAGAGCCGTTCATGGCTCGCACCTCCGGGCGCGACGTGCCGCGTTACATCTTCCACGTGCAGGCTCACTCCGAACTGATACCCCGGCTGGTCGAACTTGCGCGCACCTACCGCATGGCACCATAGCGCTTGGTCCGGCCGCGCGCGTTGCTCTGATCACACGGGTTCCTTTACGTCGCGGATTCGTGATAATTGAGAGACGTGTCCACGACCAACCGTCAGGTCCTCATCGACTGGTATCTGCGCAACCGCGCACGCTCGAAGATGCTTTTCGATCTGGTGAAGGACACCGCGTACTACAGCCGGCCCATCGCCTTGCGCCATCCCATTGTTTTCTACGAGGGGCATTTGCCAGGTTTCAGCTTCAACACGCTGGTAAAGCGCGGTCTTGGGCGGCCAAGCATCGACGCTTCGCTCGAAGCGCTGTTTGCCCGGGGCATCGATCCGCATGAATCGTCTGACCACAACGCGATACCCGTTCATGGCACGCACGAGGGATGGCCCACCCGCGACGTCGTCCGGCGGTTCGCGGATGAAGCCGACCGGCAGGTACTCGATGCGCTGAAGCATGCCGACCTCGACCAGCCCGGTCATCCTCTTCTCGACCGTGGGGAAGCGGTCTTCGCGATTCTTGAACACGAAGCGATGCACCAGGAAACGCTCCTCTACATGTGGCATCGGCTGCCGTTTCATCAGAAGCAACCTCCCGCAGGTCATGTCGCGCCTCTCGACGGCTCGGTTCCGCGCGAAGAATGGATGCAGGTTCCGGCCGGTCTCGTAACCCTCGGCCTCAACCGCGACTCCCTTGTGTTCGGTTGGGACAACGAGCGTCCCGGTGCGAGCGCCTCCGTCACGGCCTTCGACATCGAACGCCACAACGTGACGAACGCAGCCTTTTTTGAATTCGTCGAGGCCGGCGGCTACCGCGATCCGCGATGGTGGCGTCCAGAGGACTGGAACTGGGTTCAGGCTGAGGATGTCCGGCATCCTCTGTTCTGGGAACGGCACAACGAGGCATGGTACTGGCGGGGCATGTTCGACTTGATACCGTTGCCGCTCTCCTGGCCGGTCTATGTGAGCCACGCCGAGGCGCGGGCGTACGCCGAGTGGCGTGGAGCGCGGCTCCCGACGGAGGCCGAATTTCAGCGGGCAGCCTTCGGCACACCATCGGCAGTCGAACGCATGCATCCGTGGGGGGATGAGATGCCAACCGCCGAACGAGGGGCGTTCGACTTCTCAGGATGGGATCCGCACCCGGCCGGAAGCCACCCTGCGGGCCGGAGCGCCTGGGGCATCGACGATTTGGTCGGCAACGGCTGGGAATGGACGAATACGGTGTTTGCACCGTTCGTCGGGTTCACGCCAATGCCTTCCTATCCGGAGTATTCGGCTGATTTCTTCGACGCCGAGCACTTCGTGATGAAGGGGGCGTCGCCGGTGACCGCTCGAGAACTGCTGCGTCCAACCTTTCGCAACTGGTTCCGCGCGCGGTACCCCTACGTGTATGCGACGTTCCGCTGCGCGCGAGACGCGCGCTAGTTGAGACCAGCGAGAAATCCTGCAGCCACGTCGCGAGGGTCGCGGCGGTCCACATCGACCGCCCGGTTCATCGCGCGCATATCCTTCTCGGTGATGTGTCCGGCGAGCCTCGCCATCGCCCGTCCAATCTGCGGACGGCCGAGCAGCGCGGCGGTCCGCACAACCGGCACCGCATCGTACGGCGGAAAATAGTGCAGGCCGTCGTCGAGGGCGGTCAGATCGAGCGCATCGATCTGAGCGCTTGTCGCGTCGCCGGCGATCACGTCGACCTGGCCGTCGGCCAGCGCCTTGTAAATGAGGGACAGGTCCATCGCACGCGGCGCGCCGCCGAACTGTAACCCGTAGGTCCGGCTCAGCCCCGGATAGCCGTCGGCACGCTCGAGAAACTCGTAACCGAATCCCGGCGTCCACCCGGCCGCCGGTGTCCGCAGGTCTGCGATCGATCGCAAGCCAAGGCGTCGCGCATCGCGAGTTCTGACCAGGATCGCAAATGTATTGTTGAACCCCAACGCGTCGAGCGCCGTAATTCCGCCGCGCGCATACAGCTCGCGCGCCTGATGGAACGCCCTTCGCGGATCGTGGGTCACATCCTGGTGAAACACCGCCGTCAGGGCCGTCCCCGTGTACTCCACATACAGATCCAAGTCGCCCGATCGGAGCGCCCGATCGCAGATAAATGTGCCGCCAAGATTGAGCTTGCGCGCCACAGGGAGGCCTTCGGCCTCGATCGCCTGCGCCAGCAGTTCCCCAAGCACAACTTGTTCGGTGAAATTCTTCGAGCCGACGACGACGGCCGATCGTGATGCGCGTGTCGTGACGGACCACACGAGGAGCCCGATGATCGACAGCGCGACAACAGCCACAGCCGACGACCCGCGCAACCGGCCCCGACGCCGCCGCAGGCGATGCTCCAGCCACGCGAGGCAGCCGTCGGCTGCCAGCGCCAGCGCAGCCGCAGGAATCGCGCCCGCGAGGATCGTCGTGGTATCCACCATCGACAGCCCGCGAAAGATGTACTCGCCCAGCCCGCCCGCGCCGATAGCCGCCGCGATGGTGGCCGTGCCGACGCCGATCACCGTAGCCACCCTCAGCCCGGCCACGATGGAGGGCATCGCCAGCGGCAGCTCCACCAGCAACAGCAACTGACGCGGGGTCATCCCCATGGCCATGCCGGCATCGACAACCGACGGGTCGAGCCCGCGCAATCCACCGACGGTCGTTCGGACGATCGGCAGCAACGCGTAGATCGTCAAGGTGACGAGGGCGGTGCGGGGCCCGACGCCGCCGATGAATGGAAGCGGCAGAAGGAATCCGAACAATGCAAGGCTGGGAATTGTTTGTGCGACGTTTGCCAGGAACAGCAGCGGACGCCCAAGCCGCGGCCGGTGGAACGCCAGTATGCCCGCGGGTATCCCAACGAGCGCTGCGGTCGCAGTGGAGACCGCCACCAGCAGGATGTGCTGCGCAGCGAGCCTTGTGAGTTCGGCCGCGTGTGTCTGCCAGAAGTGCAGCAGACCGCTCACGGTGCGGCCCCGACATCCGGCGCCGTGCTCAGCGTATCGAGCAGCACTTGCACGCGCGGATCCCGCGAACGTGCGACAGCGCCAGGCTCGTCGCACACGACGAGCGCGCCGGCGTCGACGACGCCAATCCGCTGCGCCAAGGCGAAGGCCTCGGCCATGTCGTGCGTCACGAGAATAACGGTCGTCTTGAGCTGCTGCTGAATCCTCGAGAATTCTCGCTGGAGCTCGACACGCGTGACTGGGTCCAAGGCGCCAAACGGTTCGTCCATCAGGAGAATCGGGGGGTCAACCGCGAGTGCTCTGGCGACTCCCACGCGCTGGCGTTGACCTCCCGATAGCTCTGAGGGCCAGCGCGAGGCGAACACCCCTGGTGGCAGCCCCACCAGGTCGAGAAGCGCGTGTGTGCGAGTGCGGATTCGATCGGCAGGCCATCGTTCCAGACGCGGCACCAGGCCGACGTTCTCTTCGACAGTCATATGGGGAAATAAACCAATGTCCTGCAGTACGTAGCCGATTCGCCGCCGCAGCCGGATGGGGTCCCATTCGCGGGTATCGCGCCCCTCGACCCGAACCGTTCCGGATCGAGGCAGCACCAGGCGGTTCACGAGCTTGAGGATCGTGCTTTTTCCAGCACCGCTGCGCCCGACAAGCACAACCACATCACCAGGATCGACCGAGAGCGTGAAGCCAGCGACGATGGCACCGCCGTTCGGATAGCAGAAGCCGACGTTCTCGAATTGCACGACCGTCGACCCAGTCATGCTGTGCTAGATCGCGCGGGCGAGGGTCAGGGTGAATCTGTCGACCGTCCACTGATCGAGCGCGGCAAAACCGGCGCGATCGAGCATGGCGAGCACGTCGACGGGGCGGTGCTTATAGGAGCTCTCCGTCCAGATCGTCTCGCCCGGCTGAAAGGTGATGTCGAGGCGCGCGGCCGGCACGCGAACGTGCTGTTGGCGACGACTGACGAGATGCATCTCGATCCGTGACGCATCACTGTTCCAGACAGCCCGATGGGCAAAACCGTCGACGTCGAAATCGGCCCCGAGCTCACGATTCGTGCGCACGAGGAGGTTCTTGTTGAACGCCGCAGTCACGCCAAGGGGATCGTCGTAGGCGAGCAACAACTCGCGTTCCGGCTTGACCAGGTCCGCGCCGAGGAGGAGCGCGTCGCCGCGCGTCAGCGCGGCGCGCACGCCATGGAGAAACGCGTCGGCGCCTGGCGGATCGAAGTTGCCGATGTTCGAACCCAGGAACAATACGAGCGTCTGGCCACTGGCTCGCGTATCGCGCGCCGCCTCCGCCAGTCCCGCTTCATACGTCGCGTGATGCGCGACGATGGCGAGGTCCGGGTACACGCTCAGGGCGCGGATTGCGGCCGTCAGCGCATTCGGCGACACGTCAACCAGATGCACGGCAATCGGACCACGCGCGCGTGTGTCCATCAGCGTGGCGAGCTTGTCGCCGTTGCCGGATCCGAGCTCGACCAGTGTCGAGAGCGTCGGCAGTCGCGTGAAGATATCGTTCGCATGGAGCTTCAGCAGCTCTTGTTCCAGCCGTGTGATGTGGTACCAGGGCAGCTGGCAGATTGCGTCGAAAAGGGCCGACCCCAGCTCGTCGTAGAGATACTGCGATGGCAGCTGACGAGGGGTCAGGGACAGGTAGTACGCGACGTCTTCGGCGAACTGTGCCTGATTATCCCGGGCCGTCCTGAGTCCGCTGGATTGCTGCATCAATACTCCGCAACCTCGTCGTCCGGATAGCAGTACAACCAGCGCTCTCCAGGTTCGGCCGATGCGACGACCGGATGCCCAGTTGCCTTCGCGTGTTTGGTGGCATGACGGTTCGGTGAGTTGTCGCAACAGAGCGTCATTCCACACTCCTGACAGGTGCGAAGGTGCACCCAGCGCGAGCCGGTCTTCACGCACTCCTCGCATTCCCGGCGCTTCGGATGTTTCACAGTCTCCACTGCCGCGATGTGCGCACAGGATTGCTCAGTCATCGCATGGTTCCTAGCGCCGGCATACGTTCCAGAATCTGGCGGTCCCACCCGGCACGATCGGCCGCCTGTTCGTAAGTGGAGTCGATAAACGCGCGGATCTCGGCCTCGGGCGAGCTCGCCGTTCGTACGGACTCGTACGGCAGAATGAACTCGTTCAGTTCGCGATGATAGAACGCGGTCTCGGGCCGGACCTTGACGTCCTTGAGTCCCGGTGGCTCGGGCACCGCGTAGGCGTAGAACGCCGGCTCCAACACTGGCCCGCTGCCGGGCCAGAAACCGTGACTAATCACCTCATGCGAATAGGCGTCGCGCATGAACGCCGGACCTTCCCGTGGCGGCGCAGGTCGTCCGGAAAAACGGGTGACAGCCAGGTCGAAGCTGCCCCAGAAGAAATGCGAGGGGCTGGACTTGCCGATGAAGGCGCACTGGCTTGTCGTGAACACCTCGTCGATCTGCGCGAGGATGCGCCAGAACCGGTTCGCGAACACCGGATCGTACGATGCGTGCACGGTGTCTTTGTCGAATCGGATCGGCGACGGAATTTCGACCGGCATCGGCCAAATCGAGACCTGCAGCCCCATCTCGCGTAGCACCGCCATGACCTCGCGGTAGAAGTCGGCCACGGTTCGCGGCTCGAGACCGAGTGCACGTTCGCTCCCGTCAGACGCTCGGATCACGAGCCGATGGGCGATGAAGTCGAACTCCAGCGTCAACGACCGGCTTCCGTGCGACAGGCGTCGCGTCGAGAGGCCACGGGGGGTGAGATGGAGCGCAACCGCCCAGCTGTGATTCAGCGGCGGCGCCAGGGCCAGCGCGATCTTGCCGACGACCTGTGTCCACATGTGGAGTGTCGCGTACGTGTCCTTCCACGCGTTGTACGGTAGGGCTGGCCAAGGTTCGTTCGTCGCCTGCGTCACGCGCGTCAGCCTACCTCAGTTCGTTCCTCGCGTCAGTACGCGCGTCGAGCTTCGACATTGCGCCAATTCTGTCGGCTGGATTCCAACAGGCGCCTCAGCACTGCTCGTCCTGCTCGCCGTTCGTAACCGGAGGCACAAAGGGGCGATGCAGGGCCGCGCACATGAGCTCCACGACATGACGGCCCGACATGATGGCGGTGGGCACCCCTCCACCGGGCTCGACCCACTGTCCGGCCATGTAGAAACGGTCCAGCCCCGGCAACTGCTTGGGGACGTGCTTGAACGCATCCGATGTTGGGAGCCAGCCCTCGAAGGCTCCCCGCCAAGCCCTGGCGCTGCGCCAGAACGTAAGGGGTGTCGCGATGTCCACCATCTGCACAGCGGCCTTCACACCCGGCAGGTGCTGGTCGAGACAGGCGAGCACACGACTGGCCACCGCGTCCTTCTCTTGCTGATAGCGAGCCCCACGTGTCGCCCACCAGTCGGTACTCGGTCTGGAGCATGGCCTGAACCACCGCGTGCCCGGACGGCGCGAATGCGGGATCATCGTTGTAAAGGCGCAGATACAGATAGTCGTTGGGATGGCTGCCGACGATCAGGGGATCGATTGAGTCGATGAGGAGCATTGCAGGCTGGCCGTCGAGCGGTGCCGAGACGCCGTAGCTCGCCAGAACGATCGGCTGGAACATCTTCCACGTGTCCATCCTCGCTCGCCATTCGCGTGCGCCGAAACGACCGGCGAGCAGACGAAAGACCGTTTCCGGCGCACTGGAGGTCGACACCACGATGTCCGCGTCCACCAGCGTGCCGTCGGTGAGACGCACCCCTCGCGCCCGACCCTCCGAGACCAGGATTTCTTCAACGGTTGTGTTCAGGAGCGTCTCGCCGCCCAGTCGCCGATACCGATCGATGAGCGCATCGCGGAATCGCGCGGTGCCCCCTTCCGGCCGCGAGAGCCATCCTCGCGCCAGATAGCCCAGGACCAGCAACAAGAACAAGGTCGGCGTTTCGGCCGGAAGCAGACGCCGGAATAGCGCTCGCAGCCGCGGACTGGACAGACCGTCGTTGATCCAGGTCCCGAGAGGCTTGCGGAAATGGAGGAATGTCCCGACGCTGTCTCGGAGATCCCAGAAGCTGCGGAGTCGGTCGCTCAGCGTCGCGAGCTCGGGCGGCCGATCGACATGTGGGTTCAGGTCAGCCATGAGGCTGGCACCCTCGAACAGGCGGGCGAGTTCGTCGGCATCCTCCGGACCGATACCGCGCAAGGCGTCTTCGGTGCGTCGCAGCTCCGCTGTGAGCGTCACCTCCCATTTATCGCGGGCATCCCGGTATGTGGCGAACGCCTTGAGGGGGCGCAGTTCAACGTCGGGAACGATGCCCAACTCCTCGTACAAGCGAAGAAATGGTCCGCCGGTGAGCCAGTGGATGCACCCGTCCACGAGATAGGGCCCACGGTGCCAGGCCGTGCAGACGCCTCCAAGCTCGAGATTGTGCTCGACGATCGTGACGTCGAAGCCATTCGCGCGCGCATAGCACCCGGCCGATAGACCCGCCAGACCACCGCCGATGATCACCAGCTTGATGTCGCTCATGGCAAGACCTCCCGCAAACCGCTTACCAGCATCGCACCATCCGACTACCGCGGATACGTCAATCGTTCTGACGTGTGACGATCACGTAACGCGAAAAAACTTCCAGCGAGCCCTGAGTGAGACCCCGCGTGCGACGGTGATCACGAGACGTGCGGCCCCAGAGGTGCTCGCTGGACCGCGGAACCGCCGTAGCCGCAGCGGCGTACGAGAGCCACCCGTTCACGCGTGTGTTACACGCACCGCATACAATCCGGCAACATTGCTTCCCGCCCACAGACTTGACGGAGTCCGCAATGCGAGTGATCGAGCGTCCCTGCTCGATCGGCTGCAGTTGATCCGCGCCGAGTACGACCAGCATCCCGATCTGCGACTGACGCAATCACAAGTCGAGGAGCTGTGGGAACTTGATGCAATGGTCGCCAATGCACTCCTCAGCGCGCTCGTCTCAGCTGGAGTGCTGACCAAGGCGACTGAAGGGGGCTATGTGCGCGCCCGTGCGCAAACGGCTTGATCGTTGCTTCATCCAGACGCCCTGGACCCATGTTGCAGAGACGCCTTGAAATCTTGAGGAAAGAGTCTTCATCCAGGCGATTGTCCACAACGGATTTGTAACTCCAATCCGCACATTTGGGGCCGCGATCGGAGCAAGGATGGCAACTCGAACTGCGCTGTCACTGCCTTTGATAGTCGGACTGGCGCTCATCGAAGTAACACGCGCCGCTCCGCTCCCGGACGGAAACGGCGGAATCGCGTCGCGATATCCTTCCGATGCCGGGATCGCGACAGACCCTGCCGTCATTTTTGCAGACGATTTCGAGTCCTACAGCGGCGTGGCAGGCCTGACGAACAAGTGGAACGAGGCGTACCACACCGCGAACATCCGCATCGCGACCGAGAGGGGCAACGTCTTTGCCGGCGGGAAGTCACTTGAATTCACCGTGCCTCAGACGAGCAGTGAAGTGTCCAACACCGTCGCGAAGGTGGTCGGCCCTGAACGGGACGCGCTGTTCCTGCGCTACTACTCCAGATTCGACGATGGGTTCAATGTGTTGGGGTCGAGCCACGCCGGCAGCACCATCTCCGCTCACTACTGTTGCCCCGGCGTACGCGCCGACGGCTTCAACAAGTTCCTGGTCAGCTACGAGGCGTGGCGCGACAGCACGGCCACAGCCAATCCCGGCAGGCTCAACGCCTACATCTACCATCCGGACCAGCGCGACATATGGGGCGACCATTTCTTTCCCACGGGAACGGTCCTGCCATTTTCGAGCGTGCCGTATGATTTCGGCCCGACGTTCGTGTCCCGCCCGGATGTCACGCCTGTGCTCGGTCGCTGGTACTGCTACGAGCTGATGGTGAAGGCCAACACCCCTGGCCAACGCGACGGGCGAATCGCCTTCTGGCTGGACGGACAGCTGATCGCCGACTTTCCGAACTTGCGCCTGCGCGAGACGAGCGCGCTCAAGATCGACCGCTTCACGATCGATCTCCACGTCCGGGATAACAACCTGGCTCTGGCCAGAAAATGGTACGACAACGTGGTCGCAGCGACGTCGTACATCGGACCAATGGTCTCGCCGACTCCGCCGGCGCCAACCGGGTTTCGGATCGTTCAGTAGCGCGCGAAGTCATCGACACTTCAACGTTCTCTCTACGAGTAGTCTGGCCGTCGGACGCCGAGCTTGCGCATCATGGATTGGAGTGTGGTCCGCTTCAGCCCGAGCCTGGACGCGGCACCGTCTGGTCCGGCCACCACACCACGGGTGCCCCTCAGGGCCTCGAGGATTGTTGCACGATTGATATCCTTCATCGTCCTCCCCTCGCCAACCCGTGCAAGCGCCTTCTTCGGCTGAAGGTCGTGGAGCGCCACGCGCAAGTCGGTCCCCGGTGACAGGATCACCGCCCGCTCGATGACGTGCTCGAGCTCCCGGATGTTACCAGGCCAGCTCCACCGGCAGAGAGCGGCCATCGTGCTCGCCCGGATCGTCGTGATGGGGCGGTGCATCCGGCGCGCAAAGCGGTCTGCGAAATGGCGGACGAGAAACGGGATGTCTTCGGGCCGTTCGCGTAAGGGCGGAATGTGAATCGGGAAGACCTTGAGGCGGTAGTACAAGTCGCTTCGGAAGAGTCCCTCCTCAACGAGGCGTTCGAGATCCCGGTTGGTGGCCGCAACGATTCGGGCATCGACGCGGACCGTCTGCGCGCTGCCCAGGCGTTCGAACTCGCGCTCCTGCAGAACGCGGAGAAGTTTCGGCTGCAGCTCCAACGGAAGATCACCGATTTCATCCAGGAACAGCGTCCCCCCGTGAGCCAGCTCCAACCGGCCCAGCTTGCGCATGGCGGCGCCGGTGAAGGCCCCCTTCTCATGTCCGAACAGTTCGCTTTCAACGAGCCCCGCGGGCACGGCCGGGATGCTGATCCGGACGAACGTCCGATCGCGTCGCGGGCTGAGATTGTGAATGGCGCGAGCAATGAGCTCCTTTCCGGTGCCGGTCTCGCCGAGGAGCAGCACCGTTGAATCGGTGGAGGCGACCGTCTGTGCCAGCTTCATCACTCGCTTCATCGCCCGACTCTTACCGACAATCTCGCCGAACTCGTGCCGGACCTCGTCCTCGAGATACAGGTTCTCCTCGACCAGGTGTTCCTTGAGCCGTTCGATCTCCCGGTAGGCGAGGGCGTTCTCGACGGCAATCGCGATTTGCGTGGCCACTTCGGAGAGCAGAGTGACGTCCTGCTCGGAAAACGCGTGCGGCGCGCGGCGGCGGCCGACGTTCAGCGTTCCGATCTTGCCGTGGCGCCCGATGAGCGGCACGCAGCAGAGCGTTTCCAGACCGAACGATCCGCTTATCGCGTCGGCGTTGAGGTGCTCCCAATCCGCCCGCTCGAACACCGACGCAACTCCCCGCTGAAAGGCCACACCGACCGGAGATCGGTCCAACGGGACCGTCGTGTTGGGCGTCAGGACGCCTCGCCCCTCGTCGCAGGTCAGGGCCAGTTGAAGGGTCCCTGACTCGCGATCGAGGAGCGCCAGGCTCGCGTGCTCGTGCTTGATCAGGCGGTTCAGCGACGCTGAAATCGTCGCCAACACGGCTGTGTAGTCGAGTTGCGACACGAGCACATTGCTGATCTCGAGCAGGAGCCGGATCCGGTCTCTCTCCCTTCGCAATTCGTCCGCGTAGCGCTCCGCTTCGGCGAGGTTGATCGAGCTGTCCAGCGCAAGAGCAACTACCGCGGCCACATGCGTCATGAATGCAATCGCATTCGACGGGTAGTCGTCGGGGTGACAGCTCCCGAAGCTGAGAACGCCAAGGCGCCGCTGCTTGGTCGTCAGCGGCAGCCAGCACGTCGCCTTTCGACCGTGCTCGCGGAGGTATTCGAGTGCCGGGTGCAAGGGTCCTTCCGCCGGGATGGAAATGACCGCCGGTGTCTGGTTCAGCCAGACCAACGCGCCTGGTCCCTCCGTCTCCACCGGCAACGACAGGACCGGCGGGGGTGGGAAATTCTCCGGCTCGAGCAGGGTGAGCCGCATCTCGTCAGTCTGGGCATCGTGGAGAATGAGGGCGAGGTAGTCGAACGGAACGACTGCGTGGAGGTTTACAGAGAGGACCCGAAAGAGCTCCGCGATCGTCCTGTGGCCGGCCAGCGCACTCGAGACACGCAGCAACGCGTCGTACCGGGCAAGTGCGTCGGGTGCGGAAACCAGCTCCATCGTCACCTCGGGGGCGCGCGTCACCTGAAACGTGCACAGCCGGCGCGTCGGCACATGACGATATCACGTCACTCCGACAGGGATGTCAAACGATAACCGTCCGTTCGTTTCGCGCCAACTCACTGATGCTCAAGTGCTTGGCACGCTGCGGTGGAGGTGCACGATCCGGCACGGAGCCTGCTCTCTACTCACACGTGGCCGACTCTCCTCTAGACGATTCGATCGGCGTGTATCGCGCGCTCGTCGACCACGCGCGCGAGCTCATCCTCGCCGTCGACCGCCGTGGCCAACTGATGTTCGCGAACCAGGCGGCTGCGCGGATTTTCGGCACCCCCGAGTCGAACAGCAGTCAAAGTCTTTTCGCGTTCGTTCACCCGGCGGACGTGGCTCGCCTGCGAACCACGTTCGACCGGGCGCTGAGCAATCTGGAATCGTCGACCGTGATGGAAGTCCGGGTCCGCGCCCACGACGGAGACTGGCGGCTCATCGAGTGCGTGGTGCGCGGGATCATCGATAACCTTACGCTCTATGGCCTCGTGCATATGCGCGACATCGGCGCTCGCCACTCCCTCGAGGCGCGCCTCCGCCACGCGCAGAAGCTGACCAAGCTGGGCCGGCTCACCGTCACGGTTGCCTATGACCTGGACAATCTCATCAACACGATTCGATGCCATGTCAGAAACGTGATCGAATCGGCAGAGTCGCAGGAAGCCGTTCCGCTCAGTCTGCGGGCGGTGAAACGGGCGACAGAAGCCGCCGGAGCGTTGAGCCGGCAGCTCATGGCGTTCAGTGATACCACGGGAGTCCTCTCGACGCCAGTGGATCTGCACGAGATGTTGACGGGGCTTGCCGACAAGTTGCGGCGGATCCTTGGGCGGACCACCTGGCTGAAAGTCGCGCTCGGCGCCACCCGATCGGTCGCCCGAGTGGAAAAGGAAAACCTCGAGCTGGCGGTGATGGATCTGGTCATCCACATGCACGAGGCCATGCCGCTTGGTGGCACGATCTCGATCAACACGCGGGATTCTGGAGTGCCGGGCAACCCCGTCCGCCCCTTCTCGTCCGGCTTCATCGTCGTCGAGATCAGCAACGCATCGTTCGACGAGGCGCTCGAGGCCGAATCGCGCCTCTTCGAACCGCCTTTCGACATCCCGGAAGGCAGCATGATTGCCCTGGGACTGGTGCTCCTGCACGACATCGTCACGGCGGCAGATGGATTCGTCGAATTCGCGACCAACGGCGGAACCGCGATCGTGATTCGCGTCTTCCTGCCGTTTTCCTGAAACCATGGCCCCCACGTCACACGCACATTTCTTTGCGGTCGTCCGTGGAGGTGACCGTCGGACGCACATCCATTCAGTTCTGGAGAATCTTGACCTGCGGCACGACGGACAGCTCCACGTACGACGGCTGCTGCGCATTGTGCAGCAGGGTTTGAGTTGCGGTCACAAAGCGGGCGTCCTTCGCCGAATCGTCGCCCGTGTTGTGGTTTCGCGCCAGGTGCGGAAAGTTCGACGAGGAGATGTCCAGACGGACTCGGTGGCCCCGTTTGAAGACGCTCCCCGCATAGCCAAGATCGATCGTGTACTGATACGCCTTGCCTGGTTCGATGAGCGACGGCGCCTTTTTCGACCCCTCGCGGAAACGCGCTCGGACCACGCGGTCCAGAACATTCTGCGCAAACCCGGTGGGATGCACGTCCACGAGCTTGGCGGTGAAGTCGGTGTCCCTCGCAGAGGACCGTGCCCAGAAGGTCACGCTTACCGGGCCGATCGCCGCCACGTCCTTCGTCAATGGTGCGCTCGTGTACACCAGCACGTCGTCGCGCACCTCGATGACCGATTGGTCCTGCGCACCAGAGCCGAAATACGAGCCAAGCGTCACGCAGCACAGGCCGCCGCCGTACGATGGCACGGGCTGGTTCGGATCGTAGACGAACGTGTCATCCGGCCCCTCGGACGGCTTGTCGGCATCGAGGATGCCGTCGCCCCGCCGCGAGTTCGCATGGCCGCCGCTGCGGAGGTTGAAGCGGATCTTCTCGGTCGCGGGCAGCGGAAACGAGTCGGCGGTCAGCCAGAACCCATGGCCCTTCGTGCCATTGTCGGGGGGGACCTGCACGAACAGCTGCACGGCTGGGTCTCGATCGGGCTCGGTGTTGGTCCCCTTCACGTACCGATCGTAGAACCGCAGCTGGACAGCCCTGACGTCCATGTTCCTTGCGGAACCGTAGTCGATGAGGCCCTCGCCGCCGTGGCCGCCTGGCTGCATGATCAGCTTCGTCCCGCTGCGCGCGGCTGGCGATCCGCCGTGCGCTCTGAGCCCGATGAAGCCGCGCACCGATCCGAGCGCGAACAGGTCGCTCCATCCGCCGCTGATGAGCGCCGGAACCTTGACCTCGCCCCAGTGCGCTTCAACGTCCACCTTCGCCCAATAGTCGTCGTAGTCGGGATGCGCCAGCCACTCGTAGTAGTACGGTGCAAGCGTGCGGTATCCGTCGAAGCCCGTCAGCGGAATCTGCGACGACCACTTCGAGAAAATCTGCTCTTTGCCGCGGCTCAAGTATTCATCGGAGGCTGCCAACGCGCTGTCAGCCGACTGCCCTCGGGCAATCTCGCGGCGCCGGAATTCATCGGGGGTGAAGAAGTTGAGGAGCCAGCTCTGCGCAAACCACAAGTCGAACACACCGTTCACGTATGTCCAGTGATCGTGGTAATCGGTCGCCGTCTGACCTGGCGCGATGGCAAGGAGGTGCGGCGGGCTCGTGAGGGCCGCCTGCCACTGGGTCACGCCATAGTAGGAGGTTCCGGCCATTCCCACCCGACCGTTGGACCATGGCTGCGCGGCTGCCCATTCAACAGCGTCGTAGCCGTCAGCCTGCTCCTGCACGATCGGATGAAAGGTCCCCTGCGATCGAAAGGTGCCACGGGAATCCTGCGTGATGCCGATGTACCCGTGTTCGGCCCAGAACGCGATACTGCCGCTTGTGCGCTCGAAACACCCGTGGCCAAGGCGCAACCCATAGGGCGTCCGCTGCATGATCACCGGATAGCGGCCAGGTACGATCGGCTGGTACACATCGGTGGCGAGGAGCACGCCATCGCGCATCGCGACATACTCGGTGTGGCAGCTGACGCCGGACTTCTGGACGACGATGGGGGTCTTTTGATCGGGCTTCTGCGCCGCCGTTCCGGGCTGCAGCATCGCTCCGGCGATCACCAGAGCCACAACGACGCCGCGCCACGGACCGCACCAGGACAGACGATACGCCATACGCATCACGGCCCTCCTCAGTCTGCACGAAAATGCCGCTTTAGTCCTACTCCTTCAATGTCTTCGAAGTCAACGAGGTCGTCCGCTCCCCCGATCCGCGACTCGGCCAAGAAATCATCGCGCGCCAAGATCCATCTTTTTGAACTAGACGAGCGCGAAAGCTCAAAAAGGCCGCGGAACTCATTGACTTGGCAGCACGCGCCGCTTAACTTGGATTTTGCGGCAATGGGGTTCACCGCGCGGAAGGCCGCGCAGTCGTTTGTTTCCGAAGTGATCGCTTAGCCGTTCCTCACAAGGAGGCTGTGAATGAGTGTCCGAAGATTGGTGATCGCTGGCTTCGTCATCGCGCTCTCGTTTCTCGCCCGTCCCGCCTCGGCGCAAAGTGTGATCGCCGGCTTGGTCACGGACGGAACCGGCGGCGTGCTGCCCGGTGTCACCGTCGAAGTCTCGAGTCCGGCCCTCATCGAAAAGGTCCGCTCGACTAACACGAACTCAGAGGGACGGTACACCTTCGTCGACCTGCGCCCCGGGGAGTACGTGGTGATGTTCACGCTCACCGGCTTCAATACGGTGCGGCGCGAAGCGATCCAGGTCGCGGCCAACGTCAGCGTCCCGGTGAACGCTGAAATGAAGATCGGCGCGATCAGTGAGACCATCACGGTGACGAGCGAGACGCCGATGGTGGACATCCAACAGGCCTCTCAGCGTGCTGTGCTCGGGCGCGAGACGCTCGACGCCATACCCAGTGCGCGTTCGTATCTCTCCACGGGCGCCATCATCCCGTCGGTCAAGATCACAAGGCCCGACATGGGCGGCATTCAGGTCGGTCAGGGCTCGTACTTGAGCTCGCGCGGCAAGGCCTCTAACGACAGCGCCATAGAGGTCGACGGCATGGATGTGCGTATTTCCAACGGCATCAGCCAGTCCGGCTATAACAACTTCGCCATGGTCGAGGATGTGAGTTACCAGACGAGCGCGATAGGTGCAGACTCATCGGCCGGCGGCATCCGGATCAACATGGTTCCACGCGACGGAGGTAATACCTTCAAGGGCGACATTTACCTTGGCGGGTCGAATGGTTGGCAGACCAGCAACATTACGCCTGAACTGAAAGCCAAGGGTCTTCCCACCCCCGATTCGCTGAAGTATTTGATCGACGCCAACCCATCGTTCGGGGGGCCGATCAAGAGGGACAAGGCCTGGTTCTTCGCATCCGGCCGTTTCAATGAGCTCCAGGTGCAGCCAGCGGGCGCGCACTACTTCGCGACCAATGAGCCGGGATTGACGAAGAACGACCTCCACAATCTCTCGGGCCGAGTCACCTGGCAGCCCACGCAGCGCAACAAGTTCACCGGCTATGTCGACAAAGCATTCAAGAGCCAGGACCACACGATCGTATTTACCACGGGCGATGGCAACGCCCCCGGCGTCGACTGGGGAACCGCCACATCGACTTACCCTCCCCTGAACTACACGATGGGTTACGTGAAGTGGTCATCGCCGGTCACGAACAAACTTCTGTTGGAGGCCGGGTCGCCCTTCAACGTCTTCAACGTGCAGTACAACCTGCCGCTGCCTGGCATCCTCAAACCGTACGGAACACCCGAATGGTACGCCGGAGGGCTCGTCCGCGATCTCGGGCGGAACACGTTCGTCGGCTCCCCTTCCGTGAGCGAACAAATCGCGATTCAGCCCAGCTATGGATTCAGCACGTCCGCCACGTATGTGACCGGATCGCACAACCTCAAGGCTGGCGTTCAGTATCGATATCAGTACGTGCAGAACGAAGCGCCGGGCGGCAACTCGCACCTGGTAACACAGTTCTCGAACGGCGTGCCGAATTCGGTGGTCGTCTACCGCAGTCCCGTATGTCGCCCGGTTCCATGCGAACGAAACCGGGGTCTACGCGATGGACAACTGGACGCTCAAACGCCTGACCGTAAGCCCGGGTATCCGCTGGGACTACATCGCTGGCGGCGTCGATCCCACCTCATCGCCCGCCGGCCGGTTCGTGCCGGCACGATCGACCGGAGCGGTCAACCCCGTCAACCCGTTCTCGAACATGGCGCCCCGTCTCAGCGCCGTCTACGATCTCTTCGGGAACGCGAAAACAGCCCTGAAGTTCAGCGCCAGCAAATATGTCACGCAGCTGGCCGCGACCTACTACAGTCCGTACGACCCGCTCAGCCAGGGTTTCGAGACACGTACCTGGGGCGATGTTGACTTGCAGGGCCGGGCCCTCGCCACCAACGGCGACAAAGTGGCACAGGACAACGAGATCGGACCAACTTCCAACAACAGATTCGGCATCACGGCCGATCAGCGTGCCGATCCGGATCTGAGACGCGAGTACACGTGGGATTACAACGCGAGCATACAACACCAGCTCACGCCGCACATCTCCGTGATCGGTGCCTGGTACCAGACGAGGTCGTACGACACGCAGCGCACGATCAACACATTCCGGAGCATTTCGAACTACGCATCCTTCCAGGTGCCGAATCCGTTGCTCAACGGCGAAACGATCACCCTCTACAACTACAACCTGGGTCCAACAGAAGCAGGCAAGAACGACACTTTGGTGACGAATTCCGATATCAACCACCGCGATTACGTCGGGTACGAAGTGAGCGTCCAGACCCGCTGGGCGAAGGGGGGAAGGGCTCAGGCAGGGTGGTCGACCGAACGAACGCGCAGCGTCACGTGCGACACGCCCAATCCGAATCAGCTTCGCTTCTGCGACCAGACGAGCGCGACGTACCAAGAGCTCGGCGTGGTGCCCTCGATGCCGTTCCGTCAGGAGTTCAAGCTGGCGGGCTCACAGCCGCTTTTCTGGGAACTCCTTGTCGGCGCGTCATTCATCAGCTATCCGGGCGGCCTCTTTACCGCGCTTCTCCCAGTAACGGGCGGACCGCCAGTAGGAAACTGGCCAGGGTTGCAGAACAACTGGGCGGTGCCTGCGGCCGTCTTTACTGCTGCCGGTATGACTCGAGCCGAAGTGGTGACCACGCCGTTGATTGCGCCAGGCACGCAATTCCTCGAGCGGTGGAATCAGTTCGATGTCAGCATCCGGCGGCGCTTCCATTTCGGCGGGCGCTACGAGATCCAGCCGGCACTCGAAGTCTACAACCTGATGAACTCCGCTGTGGTACTGGGCCAGAATCAGAACTTCGGGGCGACATGGGGTGCACCGACTTCCACCTTGCAGGGACGTCTCTTCAAGCTCAGTGCAATCTTGAAGTTCTAAGGGTCCTTTAGCAGCGATCCCTGGGCATCCTGTGGATCCGGCCTGTAGGCCGGGTCCACAGGATCCAGCCTACATTCCTCCTTTAGCTGGTCTCAGGAACTTTTCCCAGGTGAATCGTGCGGCGGCGGCCCCGCTGACACGTACTCCCAGCCCGCGGCGGCGGCGTCGAGCACTCTCTGGCGACTCAGCGCAACGGTATGCGCACGTGGAGTCCACAGTCCTGGACAAGCCGCGACGTGTCTCGATTTACGCCGACATCACGCCAGACGTCGAATTTTGCTATTCTGATAGCTGGTGACGTGGCAGGGCTGGCGGTGATTTGTTGGACACGGTTCAGAGGAGCGGATATGAGATACAGATTCCTGGTGGCGTTCGGCGTTACCGTGGGCCTATGCGCGTTGGTGGGTTCGCTCTCCGTCCGCACCGCTGCTCGAGGCGCGCAAGCATCCAACACATCGGCAGCCAGCAATTGGACGGCTCCTAAGACACCGTGGGGTCATCCGGATCTGCAGGGGGTGTGGACAACCGATCTCGAGATCGGGGTTCCGCTCGAGCGACCCGTCGATCTCGGCGAGAAAGAGCTGCTGACCGAGGCCGAGTACCGGAAGCGGGCCGAGGCGTTGAAGAAACATTACAGTGATGACAAGGGGAGTCGAGCGGGGGAGATTGGCAATGAGCAGGGTCCGGTACACTGGTACGAAGGCGCCCAGCACGTCTCGTATCGCACGTCGCTCGTGATCGATCCGCCAAACGGACGCATCCCGCCGTACACCGCCGAGGCCCAGAAGCGCGTCGTGCGTCCCGGGACAGAGCTCGGCTTCGTGGGAGGAAGCTTCGGGAAGGGCCCCTATAACGGTCCCGAGGACCTGGCGCTGACGGATCGGTGCGTCACGCGGGGGCTGCCGCAAACCTGGTTCCCCAGCGAGTACAACAACGGCTTCCAGATCGTGCAGTCGGCCGACTACGTGACGGTCTTTTACGAGCGGCTGCACGAGGCGCGCGTGATTCCGCTGGATGGGCGTCCGCACCTCACGGGGCAGGTCCGCCAGTGGATCGGCGACTCGCGCGGCCGATGGGAGGGCAACACGCTCGTGGTCGATGTGTCGAACTTCGGCGAGCAGACCAGCTTTCGCAAGTCATCGTCGACGCTGCACTTGATTGAGCGGTACACGCGGGTCGATGCCGACACCGTGCGCGTCGAGGTGACGGTCGACGACCCCTCGACATGGACCAAGCCGTGGACATTTGCGGTCACCGGCAAGAAGGATCCGGCCTACTGGCAGATCTTCGAGTACGCGTGCCACGAGGGGAACTACGGGATGCGGAACATGCTCAGCGGTGCACGGGCCGAGGAGAAAGCCGCGCGAGAGGCCAGCAAGAAGAAGACCAACTAGAGCGATTGATGCTCGCCAGGACTACGCGGGCTTGATGCCGATTGACGCGTGAGGAGCCAACAACCCACCCCGCATTCAGCGGATGGGCTTCTTCCGAAGATCGCCGTATAGCAGCTCTTCGGAAAATGGCACGCACCGGAATTCCAGTAGCTGGAGGCCCGGTTCGAGCCGACGGTAGAGCGGCATCCGCAGCGTCCAGGGGCGCGTGTACATCTTGGGGTCCTCGATCGTGGCTTCGTAATTGATCACATTCGCGCCGACCGGCGTATACCGCTCGATCACATGCAGGCTGTCGCTCTGAAAATTGCCGGCGCGATCGAACCAGGCCAACCCATTCAAACTGGTCACGTCTACGACGAGCGTTTGGCCATCCCATCGCCCAACTGAGTGGCCCATCCAGGTCTCAACCGGACTCTCAGGAACTTTTCCCAAATGAATCGTGCGCCCTGCCGACGCGTACTCGTAGACCATCATGATCCTGTCGGTGCCCTGCACGATTTGAAACGGAAACGGCATGTAGGTCGCGCGAGGGACACCGGGCAGATAGCACTTGGCCTCCGGATCCTCCGTCCACCGCTTGTTGAAGTTCTCCTTCTTCTTGGCGGCCGCCGCGGGTTGATAGGGGATCGGACCGTCCACGACGCCGAGTCCGGCCGGCGCCGCCAGCAATGCGCCGAGTTTCGGCGGCCCCGGTCGCGCCTCGTGAGCCTCGATGTCCCAGTTCGCCGTGTTCAGCGCCTGCCAAATCCCGTTGAGATTCGGTCGTCCGTCGGCCTTCTGCGGGGCCGCTGATTGCCCGTTCGCGGGCGCCACGGCCATCCAGAGTACGCTGAGCACAACAACCGACGCGATGCGAATCGAGCACACGTTCCGCCGTCCCATGAAACGCTCCTCCCTCACGTGACTATTTCGCCGAGCTCCGTCGCGAACGGTCGCTGGCGTTCTAGTTGGTCTTCTTCCTGGCGGCCTCGCGCGCGGCCTTCTCCTCCGCCCGTGCACCGCTGAGCATGTTCCGCATCCCGTAGTTCCCCTCGTGGCACGCGTACTCGAAGATCTGCCAGTAGGCCGGATCCTTCTTGCCGGTGACCGCAAATGTCCACGGCTTGGTCCATGTCGAGGGGTCGTCGACCGTCACCTCGACGCGCACGGTGTCGGCATCGACCCGCGTGTACCGTTCAATCAAGTGCAGCGTCGTCGATGACTTGCGAAAGCTGGTCTGCTCGCCGAAGTTCGACACGTCGACCACGAGCGTGTTGCCCTCCCACCGGCCGCGCGAGTCACCGATCCACTGGCGGACCTGTCCCGTGAGGTGCGGACGCCCATCCAACGGAATCACGCGCGCCTCGTGCAAGCGCTCGTAAAAGACCGTGACGTAGTCGGCCGACTGCACGATCTGGAAGCCGTTGTTGTACTCGCTGGGGAACCACGTTTGCGGCAGCCCCCGCGTGACGCACCGATCCGTCAGGGCCAGGTCCTCGGGACCATCATAGGGGCCCTTCCCGAAGCTCCCTCCCACGAAGCCGAGCTCTGTCCCGGGACGCACGACGCGCTTCTGGGCCTCGGCGGTGTACGGCGGAATGCGTCCGTTTGGCGGATCGATCACGAGCGATGTCCGATTGGAGACGTGCTGGCCGCCTTCATACCAGTGCTCAGGGCCAGCTTCGGTGCTGTTGGTCGGCCGACGATCCGTCTTGTCATCGCGGTATTTCTTCTTCAGCGCCTCGGCGCGCTGCCGAAACTCCGCCTCGGTCAGCGTCGCTTTCTCGCCGAGATCGACGGGCCGTTCGAGCGGAACCCCGATCTCGAGGTCCGTTGTCCACACGCCCTGGAAGTCCGGATGGCCCCATGGCGTCTGCGGCACCGTCCAGGTACTCGCGGCCGATGTCGACGCCGCCTGCGCGCCCTGCGCGGCGCTGTGCAGGGAGAACGGGGCCGTCAACGCGCACACGCCGATCGTGATGCCGAACACCGCCAGAAGTCGGGGTCTCATGTCTGTACTCCTCTCACTTGTCTCTATGACGATCCGTCCCTGACTACCATTTTTCCATACGCCAGCGGGTCGCACAATTCGAGATCTACGCGGATTTCGGAACGAATGCGAGAAATCGCCGCGGGTTGTCCACGAGCACCTTTCGAATCGTCGTTTCCTTGACGCCCGCCAGACGCAGCTTGGGCACAAACTGCACCATCACGGTGGAAAACCCGTTGCCCCAGTTCGCTTTGTAGTGGGTCGGGTTGCCCATGTCCGAGGTGAGCAACAGCTGGTCCTCGATGCCGGCATCGAGCAGCTGCATGAAGCGCTTCACTTTCTCCGCCTCCGGGACATGCGACCGTGCCATCTCGTGGCCGACCGGTCCAAAATCGACGAACGCGCCACGCTTCGCGATTTTCTGATGCGTCTCCATCTTGGCGTCCTGCCCGACCTGAATCGTCGCCAGGTGCCCTATGCAGACGTGCTTGGGATCGACGCCCTGCGATTCAAACGTGTCGAGCTGCTCGAGCGCGCAGGTCGGACACCCTTCATGCGGCACGTGCGTGAAAATCGGCATTCCAGTCTTGACCTGCGCCTGGCCAATCGCGCGAAGCACTTTGCGTTCGTCCGGCTGCATCTGAAGCGAGGTGCCAATCTCTCCGAACGCGCCCCAGCGTTGCCTCCCCGCGTCCGAGACGAATTCGTCGACGAGCTGCGATTCCGACATCTTGGCAATCTGTGGCGGATACGGCGCGAACCCCAGATCCTCGAGGTAGCCACCCGCGACGACGATGTGCACCGATGACTGCATGGCAATGCGTTTGACGGCATCGACCTGCTCGTCCGAGTGTCGACTCGTCGTGGCGTTCACGAGACACCCGAGCCCGTCGGCCGCGGCGCCTCTGAGCTCCTCCACCATCAGATCGACATCGTTTCCCAGATGTTCGTGAATCAGCGTCGCGCCGCCCGTCAGGGCATCCGGCGACAGGTCCTTCAGGATCGTGCGGATGATCGCGCCTTTCGGCACGGTGATGCGCTGCACGCTCTTGAAGGTCTGCTGCGCCGCTGACGCGGCACCGCCCCGCAGGGCGGTCGCGAGACCCGCCCCCGCGCACGCTCCGAGCACGCCCAGGGCTTGACGCCGACTCAAGGCTCTCATCGACCCTCCTGGCCTATGATAACCGAAACGCAGAGCGTGTTCGGCGTCGTGCGGGCGTCAAGAACGTGAGATCACGACACGGAAGCCGATGAACGCACGGCGCGCACCGGGGTCAGCGCCTCCGCGAGCGGCGGCGCGCACGTTTCGCGCAGGATCTCCGAAATGTCCGCCCCGCATCACCCAAAGGGCGTCAGCCTCGAAGTCGGCCCGACGAGCGGTCGGGCGGGTGTCAAGAACGTGAGATCACGACACGGAAGCCGATGAACGCACGGCGCGCGCCCGGATCAGCGCCACCGCGAGTGGCAGCGCGCACGTTCCTCGCAGGATCGCCGAAATGTCCGCCCCGCATCACCCAAAGGGCGTCAGCCTCGAGGTCGGCCCGACGAGCGGTCGGGTCATAGGGATATGGCTGATAGGGGCTCCTGGTCCACTCCCAGACGTTGCCGCTCATGTCAGACAACGCGTATGGACATTCAGAGCAGGTGAAGGAACCCACCGGCGTTACACCGGACCCCTCATAGTTCGCGCGATCCTTTCGTGGCGAGCTGCCCCACGGGAATATCCGCCCGTCGGTTCCGCGGGCCGCCTTCTCCCATTCGGCTTCGCTTGGCAGGGTGACATGCCATCCGTCGCGCAGTAATTGGCCAAGTGGCGCGGGCGTGTGCGGCGAGGCCCGCAACTCCTTCTCGAGCCAGCGACAATACGCCAACGTGTCGGGCCAGGACACATGGGTCACCGGATCGCGCGCGCGGCCGCGAAGTGTCTGGGCATCGACCTTGAAGGCCGTGGTGTCGACAAAGGCCTGGAACTCGTCGACCGTCACCTCATATCGACTGATGTAGAACGCTGGCAGATCGACCGTGCCCTGAGGGTGATCGCGAGACCACGTTTCGTTGTCGAACGCCAGCGGGTCGAGCACGGGATCGCTCCCCATCACGAACGGGCCGGCTCCAATCTCCACGAAGGCGGGCAGAGCGGCCGGTGTGCTGAGTCGCGATGGTTGAGTGGAACGGGGCGCCGCAACCGCCGTTCCGATCTCTCGCCTGCTCACGATCGATTGTGATGAACGCGCGCCCTTGTCGCACGCATAGGCCCAGCCATGCCCGCACGCCCGCGCATAGAGATCCGGCTCACGCATCTCTATCAGGTTCGGGCCACGTTCACGGAGAAGGAGCCGCAGGTCGAAAACCCGGGGAGCCGCCGCGGTGAAGTGTTGGGGATCCAGCACATTGAAGCAGCCCGCCTGAAACCTGAGCTCGCAGGCTTTCGCAAAGTACGACAGCGCGCGCTCCGCATCAACGGCGACGATCCTGCCTTCTGCATAGTGGCCGCCAAGCTCATTACACGCCCACCCGGCATTGTCGCCGCAGTACGACGACTCGATCGCCACGAGCCGCGTGCAGGCGCTGGTCCGCGCCTCGGCACAGGCCCGCTGCCAGAAGGGCACCGAGTCGCCTCGGTGCATCCCGTCGGTCGCACCGACCGTCGTCATGGTTGCGAAGACAATGACCCACGCCGCCATGTGCGCGAGATTGAAACGTCCGAGCGGCCCGGCAAGGCCCAGGCGACCGAGGAGCGGTGTCTCGCCGATCGCGCGTACTGTCCGATCGATCCAGGGCACGCTCAGGTTCAACAGCGGCACCGACAACAGCTTGTCGTAGAACGTCGGCGCGCCGATGGCTCCGAGCAGCGAGTACAGGCTGAACACGCCGAGGCCGTAGAGGATGCCGAACACGAGTCTCCCCAAGGGCGTCCTCGGCGACGTCGAGGGATCCGTGACGAGCAGATGCAGCCCGAGGAAGACCGCGGTCGGGATCTCTGAATCGAGGAAATACGGAACGCCGGTCAGCGACGAGTACAGCGCGCTCATCCCGAACAGTGTGGCAGCGGCGCACGCGGCAACGAGTGTGATCGAGAAGAAGTACATGACCACGAGGCCGACCAGGAACAGGAAGAAGTAAATATGGGGCGCCAGGCTCAGCGTCGTCGCAATCTCCTGTCCCCTGGTGAGGTGGGTGGTATCGGTGGCGATCAGGATGAGCGAGAACAGCCCGAGCGAAAACGCCGACGGGTTGAACACATGTACATTCCTCCCTTCACGCTGCCAGCGGACGAATTCCTTTCCCATGAAGCCCACAGCGACCAGCAGGAACTGCAAGGGGAACCAATCGTCCCTGAACCACAAGAACAGGTTGGTGCTGAAGATGATTGGGAAAGGACCAAAGCCGAGCACATAGTTGCCCCGTCGCGACCACGACAACAGCATGTCGAAGGCGTACGCAAACATCAGCTGCGCGACGAGAAGCCAGGCGTAGTCGTACACGGGCCGCCAGTACCAGCCCCAGTACACGTACACCGATAGCTGACACATCGCCTGCACGTAATGCTGGGCGCGGGGACGCGCGAGCACGAGCGAAGGCCGCACGCCGGCCTCCTTCATCCGCAGGAAGAGCACCACCTGCCACAGCAACAGCACGGCGGTCGCACCCGAGAACGACCGCGCCAGGACGTCATTGAGCTGGACGCGAGGCAGGAAGGAGAGAGCCAGGAGGGCAAGCGTCGGCGCCAGCGGCACCCAGAACAGACCGAGGCGATGTTTCCCTGCTCGACGCGTCTGGCCCGCACGTGGTGACTGAGCGCTGGTCATGGCTCGGCCGAGAAGCCGGCCCGATCGCGCGAGCCGGCACGCGTCGAACGGTTAGCGAGGCTCCGCCTGAGACCGTCGAGGCTCCGCCCCGCTAGACGAACATTCATGACAGCCCCGCTGCGCGGGGTCGTCTTGACCGGAAAATCTGACTCGTTCGGTGCAAGTTTCAGAGGTCAAGACTCTAGGGAAGCGCCATCGCCGTGTATCCGCCAGCGACCGGCAGAATGACGTACTGCTTGCCTTGATGCATGTAGGTCATCAACCCGTACTGACTCGGCGCGGGCGTCGCGACCGCGGCCACACGCTTGCCGGTCTTCTTGTCGATGCCGAAGAGATGTGGGCGGTTGTCGGCAGTCTGCCCGGTCGCGAAGAGCAGCGTTGGCGTGGCCATCATGGCGGCATGATTGGCGCGTCCCAGATTGGTGTCGAACTGGAGGCCCTTCATCAACGGATTATTTCGAAACGCGTCCTGGTCCTCTTGTGACATGTCCCCGTTGGGAATCATCCACAGCTTCTCACCGGTATTGAGGTCGATGGCCGTAATGCGGCCGAGCGGTCCTTTGAAGACGCTCGGGATGCCCCGGAGGGGACTGTTGGCGGGCAAGGCAGGTGTCGTCCCAACGCTGGCGGCGTGCGGCGCCGCCCACGGCGAAACCGTCTTCCCCGTCATCTTGGGCGTGTCGTACTCGCGCCCGGGCGACACTTGCAGTCGGAAGCAATTGCTCGTCGACGTGATGAAAATGACACCCGTCGCCGGATCCGCCGCTGGCGGCCCGGTGATGTTCACACCGCCGGAGCCGCCGGGGCAGTTGTGCGTCGGGCGCGCGCCCTCGGCGTTTCCCCGATGGTTCGGCGGGGCGAAGAACGGCGCGAGCGACTCGGTTCGGCGCGCCTCTTCGAGCGCCAGCTTCTTGATTTCGGGGGTGTAGTCGATGAGGTGATCTTCGGTTCGTCCTTGAAACTCGAATGGCGCCGGCTTGGTCGGATGTGGCTGCGTCGGCGAGAGCTTCTCCCCTGGGACTTTCGACGGAGGCACCGGCTTCATCTCAATCGGCCAGATCGGTTCGCCGGTCTCTCGGTTGAACGCGTACGTGAACGCCTGCTTGGTCACCTGGAACAGACCGGGAATGCGACGGCCGTTGACGTTGACGTCGAGGAGCACCGGGGCCGTCGGCGTGTCGTAGTTCCAGATGTCGTGCTTCACCAACTGGTAATGCCAGACGCGTTTTCCTGTCTTGACGTCCAGGGCAATCACGCTGGCGGCGAACAAGTTGTCACCCGGCCGGAATCCGCCGTAGTAGTCGATGGTGGCGCTGTTGGTCGGGATGTAGACAATTCCTCGCTCCGGATCGGCCGACATCGGCGCCCACGACGAGACGTCGCCCGTCCAGCGCCACGCATCGTTCTCCCATGTCTCGTGCCCGACCTCACCAGGCCGCGGGATGACGTGGAACTTCCACAGGTGCTTCCCCGTCCGAGCGTCGTAGCCCAGAATGTCGCCCGGGACGTTCTCGATGCGGGTCTGGTGATAGCCCTGCTCGGCGGAGTTGCCCACCACCACGACGTCGTTGACGACGATGGGAGGCGAGGAACTGGTGATGTAGCCGAGCTCGAGCGGGATGCCCGAGTCCGGGTCGTACTGCTTGCGGGCCTTCAGCCACGGCTCCCAGTCCGCGATGAGGTCCTTCACGAGGTCCACGGAGCCCGTCTTCGGGAAACCTATGATCGGCACCGCGCCGCCCCAGTTGGGCAATGGCTGGCCAGTCTTGGCGTCGAGCGCGTGCAGAAAGAACGCCGGCGTCGTGACGAAGACCACGCCGCGCCCATTGATGCGCGCATACGCGACGCCCTTGCCGTGGTTCGCCCGCATCGAGTACTCGAGGCGACCGGTCGTTGGCTCCTGGAAGGTCCACAACGTTTTTCCGGTCGCCGGATCGAGCGCGACGACGGTGCGGCGCGGACCGGAGACGGTGATGAGCATCCCGTCAACGTAAATGGGCAGACCGCGGGCGTTCACCTCTCCGCCCAGCTTGACGCCGGCGTCCCGCTCTCCCCGCCACTCCCAGGCCACCTTGAGGTTGGAGAAGTTCGCGGCATTGATCTGGTCGAGCGACGAGTACCGCGTGGCGGCATTGCCGCCCGTAATGTTCGGCCATTCCCCTGATGGTTGCTGCGCCGTCCCCATGCCACCGAGGACGGCGACCACGGCAGCGATTGCCAGTACCCGAGGGGCAACGGCGACGAAGAATCTCGAGCGTTGCCGGTCTGGACTCATCGTGCGTCTCCAGTGTCAACGGGACGGAACAATCGGATTCCCAGCGGCTCGTCGCGGTACACGGAATCCTACAGGAGCAGCGATTCAAAAACTCGACATTTTTTGCGTACCGGCCGTTTCGGTTGACGACACTCCAGCAGGCCCCTATGCTAGCCGCGGAGTCGTTGGATGATGAGAAGAGAGGTGTTCGCGGTCGCGATCGGGGCGCTCATCGCGGTCGGATGCGGGAAACCAAAACCCAGCGTTAACGATCTTCGGGAGTCGTTCGCGCAGCAGCTCGCGGTGAACACGTTTGTCAAGGATTTCCAGCAAAGCGGCGACGAGCTGCGCTTCACCGGACCTGCCGTCGAGGGCGGCGCGGCCAAGTGGCGGGTGCACCTCGATTCGGCCGTGATCGAGCCGAACGGTGAACCCAACAAGCCGTACAAGGGCATCGTGAAATCATCGTGGTATGCAGATGACCACAAGGTGCTACCCGACGCGGGCGACTCCAATCTGCCGCCGGAGCTCATCTCGACGGGACTGGCACAGGACTGCTGGGCGCTTTGGAATCAAGCCACCCGGAAGTGGGAGTGGGAGTGATCGAACGGGTCAACAACATCGGCACAACGAGCGGCGCCGCGCTCGAGATCCTCATCAAGCAACGACACAAGCAGCTCGGCCGGTAGTTGCTCGCAGCCTTACGGCAGGCTGAGAGCGACGAGCTCCGACGCAGGGCCGCTGCCGACTGCCGTCACGATGTATTGTTTCCCGCGATGCAGATACGTCATGGGCGGAGCGGCTGTCAAGCCGTCCAACTCAATGGCGCGCAGAAGCGCGCCCGACGACTTGTCAAAAACATACAGCAGTCGTCGAACTGCCTCGGCATCATGCCACTTCGCGCCAGTGGGCCGTGCACTCGCGATGAGCAGCGTCTTCGTCACGATGACGCCGACGCCAATCTGATTCTCATCACCGAGCGCAGGAAGCTTCAGGTCCTTGAGGAGCGGATGATTTCGCGGCCCATTGCCCACCGGGGCCGTCCACTGAAGCTCGCCCTTGTTCAGGTCGATGGCGGTGACGCGCGTGTACGGGGGCTTGAAGATGGAAAGCCCATCGAGGGTATCGAGTCCACTGCCAATGGGCCCGCGGACGTATCGCATGTTTCCTTCCTTCGGATCGAGCGGACGCAGTTGCAGAATCCAGGGAGCCATCCGCGATGGCACGTAGAGGACGCCGGTCTCGGGGTCGAACCCCGCACCACCCCAGTTTGCCCCGCCCGCCGCACCTGGAAGAAGGACGAACGGTCTCTCCGTCGATATCGGGGTGAACAGCGCGCCATGGTCCAGCGCCTGCAACCGCTCTAACGCCTGTTTCCTCAACTCCGGCGTGAAGTCGATGAGGTTGTCCTCGGTCGAACCCTGCAGATCGAATGGCGGCGGTTTGGTGGGAAACGGCTGCGTCCGCGAGGCGCGTTCGCCGGGCACCGTCGATGCGGGCACGGCGCGCTCCTCGATCGGCCAGACGGGCTCCCCCGTTTTCCGGTCGAAGACGTAGGTGAACCCCTGCTTGCTGATCTGCACGACGGCCTTGATCCGCCGGCCGTTAACCGTGATCTCACCAAGGATCGGATGCGCGGGGAAGTCGTAGTCCCAGAGGCCGTGGTGGACGGCTTGAAAATGCCACACGCGCTTGCCCGTCTTCGCCTGAACGCAGACCAGACTCTCGGCAAACAGGTTGTTGCCAAGCCGATGCCCGCCGTAATAGTTGTTGGTCGGTGTGGACGTCGCGAGGTAAAGGTAATCGAGCTCCGGATCGTAGACCCCGCCGGCCCATATGTTCGCGCTTCCGGTGTACTCGGCCGAGTTTTCCTGCCACGTGTCGTACCCGAACTCGCCCGGACGGGGAATAGTGTGAAACGTCCATAGCCGCTTGCCCGTCCGCACGTCGAAGCCGTGGAGGTAGCCTGGGGGCTCTTCCTTGTTCAGCACGTTGTCCTGGATCGAGCTGCCGACGACGACGACGTTGCCGGCGACGAGGGGGACCCTCGATGTAAAGTTCGTCGCTCGAACGACACTGGGAATCCCCACCGTGAGGTCGACCTTGCCGCCGTCTCCGAAGCCCGAATCCGGCTTCCCGGTGCGAGCATCGACCGAGACCAGATAGGCGTCCTCGGTGCCGACCAGCAAGCGATCCCTGGCGCCATCGGTCCAGTAGGCTAGACCGCGTCGAACAAAACTTGCCTGCGAATGCTTGCCGGACTTGTAACCCTGCGGATCGTAGACCCAGCGGGTCTCACCGGTTGCAGGGTCGAGCGCCGCGACGAGCCCCAGGCCAGTGACCATGTACACAACGCCGTTGACCATCAGGGGCGTTTCCTGGGTGCGTGTCGTGCGCAAAAGAGGATTCGACGTCTGCAGGTCCCGATCGGCGAACGGCCAACGCCAAGCGACGCGGAGCTCTTTTGCGTTGTCCTTGTTGATCTGATCGAGCGGTGAGTATTTCGTCCCGTGGGTGTCGCCGGAGTAGTAGCGCCACTCTCCTTCTTGTGCTCGTGCTGCACGTTGAGCGGTCACACGGAATGGGTTGCCAGCGCAAACGCCCCCGATGGCCACGAGCATTGAGAGTTGCTTCAACCGCAGATGCATGAGCCGCTCCTCAGACTATTTCGATGACGCCGGCGGGATCCATTGCGGCAACTATACTATTTGCATCGGACTTCAAATCGTTGAAAGAGATAGCTCACCGTCCTGGTCGATCACGCAGGAACCTTGCATCGATGACGTGAACCGGGGGATTGCGTTGCCACACGCATAGAACTCTGGGGCGGCGAGTCGACCGATTTCGAAACGGAGGTTCGCGAATTCGCGCAAAGGTGGCGCGCTGCGTGTGAGATTTCGGGTGGGCTTCAGGCGCCGGTTCGCAACCGCGCGTCTGAACTTCCTATCGCGTGACTCTTATCGTTTCTCCGACTTCGCCGCCGCCTCTCGTTCCTTGACGCGCGCGCCAGCGAGAATACCGGTCAAACCGTAGTTGCCTTCGTGGCATGCGGCTTCATAGATTTGATTGGCTTTCGCGTCCTTCAGCGAGAGAGGAATTTCGATCGTCCACGGTCGCGCATAAACGGTCGGGTCTTCGATCGTGGCGCGGTACATGATCAAGTCTGGCGCGGTTCGAGAGAAACGCTCGATAAGGTGCATGTTCGCACCCGATCCCCAGAATGGCGCCCCATTGGTGAAGTTCGTGGCGTCCACGACGAGCGTGTCGCCTTCCCATTTGCCCACTGAATCCCCAAGCCACTGCCGAAAGCTGGCTGGCAGGTGCGGGCGCCCGTCGAGCCAGATTGTGCGGTACGCGCCGCCATGCGGCCCGAACTCGTAATAGATCGAAACCAGCCCAGGCGACTGCACGATGCGATGAAGGGCGCCTCCGGTTTCGACATCGCCGAAGCGAACGGGCAGCATGGCGCCGAGACACCGCTCGGACCCGAGATCCTCGGGGTTGGCGCGGTCGCTGCCAGCCCCGCCGGTGCCAGCGAACTCTCCTCCAAACGCGTCGCGGCCACCTTGTCGCCCGACCGCTTTCACCGCAGGCACGCCCTTCGGATCCACGCCAGCTTTCCAAGGTATTTTGCCGTCAGGGGGATCGATGATCTGTGAGGTTCGCCTGGTGCGGATGACCTCACGACCTCGCCCGCTCCAGGCTGTGTTGTACGGCTGAAAGTCGACCTCAGTTCTGCCGGGTTCCGTCGGGGTGAATCCTTTGGGCGGAGCGGTTGGCTTGGTACCGCCTGTCGAGTGATCCTGCTTGTCGGCCAAACTCTTCTGTTCGGCGCGCACATCGTCGTCCGTGAGAAACTCCCGGCCCTTGAAGCGGTCGGGACGTTCGACGGTGGTTTCGATGTAGCCGCTGCTCCAGATGCCCTGGATGTCCGGGTCGCCCCACGGCGTTCGAGACTGTGTCGCCGCTTTGGTCTTGGCCTTGGCGCCCGACTCCCCGGACTGCCCCACAGCGCTAGTGCCTGGTAACAGCGCAATCATGGCCAAAGCCGCGATTGCGACCTGGAGACTTCGATGACCCATGCACCCCTCCATCAAGCCCGGTGGAAGCGGCCGACAGAGCGGCGCGCTCAGCCCAGTAAAGACCAGAGTCTACACGATATCGGAGCCGAAGGCATCCTCGCGCCGTTCGGTAACAGTTACTTATGGCTCGACAGGCCTCGCAACGAGTCTATGGGATCGAGCCGGTTTGGTCGCCTTGGCCGAGTCGATTGGTGGTGAGAACCACGGCGGTGTGCTAAGTGTCGAGCCCGTCGATCAGAACGCGTGTTCTTTCGTGACGATGCGAATCCATGCGGTCAACGGCAAGGCTTTGACATCAGCGGCAAGGCTCGGTTGTGGAGGGAAATCACCGATGTTAGACTCCGCGAGCGAGTTTCTGAGCTCAAAGCTGACCTGAGGGGGTCCCGATGAGATGTTGTTTCGCGTCCGTTGCCGCTGCTGCCATTTTCGGAGGCGTTCTCGGCCTGGTCGTCACGGTTTCGGGCCAGGGAACGGCCGGGTCGATCCCGAGAACCCCTGATGGAAAACCGAATCTCAATGGCATCTGGCAGGCCATGAACACGGCCGATTGGGATCTCCAGGCCCACGCCGCTCAGCAGGGCCGGCCCGATCTCGGAGCGTTGGGCGCCATCCCCCCCGGCCTCAGCGTCGTCGAGGGCAACGAGATTCCATATCTGCCGGCTGCTGCGGCGCAGAAGAAAGCGAACTTCGCAAAGAGGATGACCGACGACCCGGCAGTCAAGTGCTATATGCCAGGCGTGCCACGCGCCACCTACATGCCGTTCCCGTTTCAAATCATTCAGACAACCGGCGCGATTCTGATCAGTTACCAATTTGCCACGGCGGCGCGTGTGATCGAGATGCGTCGTCTCGAGCCGGCTCCCGTTGACACATGGATGGGACAGTCGAGCGGACGCTGGGAGGGCGATACGCTCGTCGTGGACGCGACGGGCTTCAATGGCAACGCCTGGCTCGATCGTTCAGGCAACTACGCGAGCGATTCATTGCATGTCGTCGAGCGGTACACGCTGACGACGCCAGATGTCATCATGTACGAAGCAACGATTGAGGACCCAACGGTGTTCGCGAAGCCCTGGAAGATCAGCATGCCTCTGTACAAACACCTGGAGAAAAATGCGCAACTTCTGGAATTCAAATGCGTTGAATTCGCGGAAGAGCTACTATACGGTAAGTATCTCAAGCAGCCGCCGAAGTAGCCGAAGTAACGCAAGAGTGTAGAGCAAAACAAGAAGTAGTAGACCGACAGCCCATGCCGAGGAACAGCGCTGGAGTTCGGGGAGGAGTTATGCAGGTACGACTGAGTGATTATGGCGGGATCGTGGCGGCAGGCATCTTGGCCGTGTTGGTCGCGTCGCCACCAGTCGAGGCCCAGACGTCTGGCTCGTCAAATGGCGAGGCGAGTTCGACGTGGTCAACGCCTCGAACGCAGTGGGGCCACCCGGATCTGCAAGGCATCTATCACGTCAACGACAACGTCGGCGTGCCGATCGAGCGCCCCGCGAAATTCGGCACGAGAATGCTGCTGACCGATGAGGAGTTTGCGGCCCGCGAACAGGAGCTCCAAAAAAGAGACAAGGACGACAAAGCAGACCGGAGGAAACTGGCACCAGGCGAGACGGGCGATGGGCCCGAGCACTGGTACGAGCACGGGAAGACCTCCCGTCGGACGTCGCTCGTCGTCGATCCGCCGGATGGCCAGATCCCGCTGACCGAGGAGATGCGGAAACGGTCCGCAGACTGGCGGATTCAGAGCCGGGGCAATAACGTCAACTCCTACACCGACTTCGATTTGTGGGATCGCTGCATCATCAAGGGGATGCCGACGTTGATGACGCCGCAGGGCTACAACAACGCGTTCCGAATCTTCCAAACTCCCGACTACGTCGCGATTCTCTACGAAGTCATTCACGACGTTCGCATCATTCCTCTCGACAACCGGCCCCATCTGGACACGTCCGTTAGACAGTGGTATGGAGACTCGCGCGGCCACTGGGAAGGCGATACGCTCGTCGTCGACATTACGAACTTCAGCGACAAGACGAAGGGCAATCAGCAGCCAATGGGACCGTATCGGGGCGGCGGCAAGATGCAGCATATCGTCGAACGGTTCACGCGCACGGGTCCGAACGTCATGCAATACCGGGTGACCCTGGAAGATCTAGAGGATTTCTTGAAACCCTGGACAATGGATATTCCCGCTGCGAAGGACGACAGCTATCGGATATTCGAGTACGCCTGCCACGAGGGTAACTACTCGATGAGGAACATGCTGAGCGGCGCCCGCGCGATGGAGAAGGCCGCGGAAGCCGAGAAGAAGAAGACGAGCAGCCGTTAGTCTTCGAGAAGTTCACGCGTCTCCAATCGACCACCCAGAACAGCACACCTTGGCCGGTCGCCAGGCTGGCGACCGGCCATCGTAATTGCCACGAGTCTCAAACGGGGCGGTGGATTGCGTGAATTCTGGCCGGTGGGATCAGACGCCGATCAGGGTTGGGACGCCTGCTCCGGTGGTGCCTGCTGATGGAACTCGCGGCGCTTGATGCGCCAGCCCTGAGGCGTCCGCACGTAGGTATCGTGGTACCTCCCGAACCTCGTGATCGTCGGCATGGATTTGTCGCCGCCGGCTGCATTTCGGTCAGGTAGCATGGCCGGGATTTCGCAAATGTGACCGGGATTGCCAGTTGCGGCGAACCACAGCCGGGCGTAAACTTTAGCTCTGGGATTGTCCTTGTGCTGACGTCGTTCGGCCTGGCAGGACAGCACGCGCGATTGATTGTTTAGACTAGGCGACTGACGTATTTCAGCCGCAAAGGGCGCTTATGAGGGTCGTTGCCCTGGTAACGGGCGTGTCTGTGGTGATGGTGCTCGCGGCGTCGCAAAGCACCTCCACCGCGTCACAAAGTACCACCTCCACTGCGTCGCAACGCACCCCAACAGCGGTCGCCCAGACACCTGCGCCGGGCACCGACGCGGCGGCTGCGCACGGCGCCGTGCTGAAACGGTACTGTATTACTTGCCACAACGAGCGGAACAAGGCCAACGCCGGCAAGCTCGCGCTCGATTCGGTTGATCTGGCGATAGTCGGCCAGGACGCCGAGGTGTGGGAAAAGGTGATCCTGAAGCTGCGAGCCGGCTTGATGCCGCCGGCCGGCAGATCGCGCCCCGAGGCCGCCGCGCGCGCCGCGCTGGTCGGGTATCTCGAAACCGAGCTGGATCGACATGCGGCGGTCGCCCCGAACCCGGGCCGCACCGAGGCGTTTCATCGTCTGAATCGCGCCGAGTACCGCAACGCCATTCGTGACCTGCTCGGACTCGAGACGGACATGACGCCGCTGCTGCCGTCCGACGATGCGAGCTATGGATTCGACAACATTGCAGGTGTGCTCAAGATCAGTCAGTCCCGGCTCGAGCAGTACCTGACGGTGGCACGGCATATCAGCCGTACGGCGATTGGGAGTCTTGCAAGTCCTGAAGCCCACGAGTACCGCGTTGCCGAGGCCATACAACAGTACGAGCGCATCGACGGCCTGCCATTCGGCACGCGCGGCGGCATGGTCGCGCACCACTACTTCCCGGAGGACGGGGAGTACGAGTTCCAGATCGATCTCCTGTGCCGGACCAGCGGTGAATGCGACGGCAGCATAGGATTTCCTGACGAGCATCGCCTCCTGGTGCTCGTCGATGACGAGCAGGTGAAGGAGTTCATCCTGGAGCCGCGCACGGAGCTGCGGCCACCTGCCGAGCGCACCTGGCGCGTACGCGTGCCGCTGAAGGCGGGACCTCATGCGATCGGTGTCACGTTCGCCAAGCTGCCCTCCTTTCGTGAGGTCGATTCGGCGTACCAGCGGTTTCTGCGCCCCTACTTTAACAACGGTGCCATCGGGCAGCCTCACCACACGGTCTATGAACCGTTCCTGGACGTCATTCGGATAGTTGGGCCGTTTGGGACCGCGGGGCCTGGCCAGACGCCGACGCGGCAGCGGATCTTCACGTGCTATCCGGAGCAGCGGTCCAAGTGGGACTCGTGCGCACGGACGGTCTTGCGTACGCTCGCGCGACGGGCGTACCGGCGGCCGGTTACAGACGCGGATCTCGAGCTGCTGATGGCGGTGTACCGTCAGGATGCCGGAGAAGGTGGGTTCGAGGGCGGCATCGAGGCGGCGTTACAGGCTCTGCTCGTCAGCCCAGACTTCCTGTATCGCATCGAGCGCGACCCCACAGGTTTACCGGCCGGCACCAACTATCGCATCAGCGATCTGGAGCTCGCGTCCCGCCTGTCCTTCTTCCTCTGGAGCAGCATCCCCGACGAGGCGTTGCTCGCGGCCGCTGAGCGCGGGCGGTTGAAGGATCCGGCCGTCCTGGGTGGCCACATTCGCCGGATGCTGAGCGATCGGCGTGCGGACGCGCTCATCGAGAATTTCGCCGGGCAGTGGCTGCTGCTGCGAAACCTCGGGGCGGTTCGGCCGGACCTTCCGTTGTTTCCGAACTTCGATGATAGCGTGCGCCAGGCAGCGCGCCGGGAAACCGAGCTGTTGTTTGGAAGTGTTCTGCGTGAGAACCGCGCAGTGGGTGAGTTGCTGACAGCGGACTACACGTTCGTCAATGAACGGCTCGCACGGCATTATGGGATTCCGGGGGTCTATGGGGACGAATTTCAGCGGGTCCAACTGACCGACGAGCGCCGGCGCGGCCTGTTGGGTCAGGCGAGCATTCTCACCGTGACTTCCTACGCGAATCGCACGTCGCCTGTGAAGCGCGGCAAGTGGATCCTTGAAAACGTGCTCGGAACACCACCGCCAGAACCGCCGCCGAACGTGCCCTCGCTCAAGGAGAACGACGGCACCAATCACAACCGGGTCAGCGTGCGCGAGCGCCTCACGCAGCATCGCGCGAACGCCGTCTGCGCTGGCTGTCATTCGATGATCGACCCGCCCGGTTTCGCCCTCGAGAACTTCGACGCGGTGGGACAATGGCGGGAGACAGACGAGTCGTTGGCGCCCATCAACTCGTCGGGCGTGCTCCCCGACGGTACGAAGTTCACCGGACTCAATGAGTTTCGGGCCACACTGCTGAAGGACCCGGAAATTTTTGCCACGACGGTGACGCGGAAGCTCATGACGTACGCGCTCGGTCGCGGCCTCGAGGAGTCGTACGATATGCCGGCGGTTCGTCGTGTGGTGCGCGAGGCCAAACCTGGCGGGCTCAAGTTATCGGCGCTGGTCGTCGGCATCGTTCAGAGCGTTCCCTTCCAAATGAGGCGTACGGCTGGCAGCGGCCAGTAGGAGGTCGGTGATGGTGGTGACCAAGCGCGCGCTGCCCCGCCGCACGATTCTGCGAGGGCTCGGGGCTGTGGTGGCGTTGCCGTGGCTCGATGCGATGGTCCCGGCGTTCACGTCGGTCGCGGCGGCGGCCACACCGGTCAAGCGGCTCGGGGTGGTGTACCTGCCGAACGGGGTGATCGTGCGGGATCTCATTCCGCCGACCGCGGGCGAGGCGTTCGAGATCACGCCCATCCTGCGGCCGTTGGCGCCGTTCCGCCAGCATCTGACCGTCGTCAGCGGGCTCGCCAACGTGGCGGGCGATCCGGTGGATGCGGGCAGCGGGCCGCATTCGCGCACGAGCGGGTGTTATCTGAGCGGGGTGCGGGTCAAGCACACGGAGAGCGCGGATCTGCGCGCCGGGCGGACGATGGATCAGTATGCGGCCGACGAGCTGGGCAAGGAGACGCCGCTGCGCTCGCTGGAACTGGCGCTCGAACCCAACTTCACGGTGGGCGGCTGCGAGGGGGGCTACAGCTGCACGTATATCAATACGTTCTCGTGGATCGCGCCCGATCGCCCGTTGCCGATGGAAACCAATCCGGCGGTGGTGTTCGAGCGGCTGTTCGGCGACGGGGCGACCGGCGCGGCGCGGCTGGCGCGGCTGCGGCGCGATCGGAGCATTCTCGATGCGGTGACCGGGTCGCTCAGCCGGCTGCAGCGGACGCTCGGCCCCGGCGATCGCCAGACGGTGGACGAGTATGTCGACGCGGTGCGGGACGTGGAGCGGCGGGTGCAGCAGACGGCCGCGCATGCCGATGCCAGCCCCGAGGAGCTCGCGAAACCGTTCGGGATTCCGGCGCTGTTTGCCGACCACGCGCACTTGATGTTCGACCTGATGTATCTGGCGTTTCGGACGGACCTGACGCGCGTGGTGACGTTCCAGCTCGGGCGCGAGCTGGGGGGGCGATCGTATCCGGAGATTGGCGTCTCGGAGGCGCACCACGCCATCTCCCATCATGGGAATGCGCCCGAGAAGATCGCGGGCTGCGCGAAGATCAACCAATACCACATGCAGCTGACCTCGCACCTGATCGCGCGGATGGCGTCGACGCCCGACGGCGACGGGTCGCTGCTGGATCATTCGATCCTGCTGGTCGGCGGGCGCGATGGGGGACAGCGACCTGCACAGCCCGCACAATCTGCCGACCGTGCTGGTGGGGTCCGGCGGCGGCGCGTTGACCCCGGGCCGGCACGTGCGGGCGACGTTCGATACGCCGTTCATGAACCTGTGTCTGAGTCTGCTCGACAAGGTGGACGTGCATCTGGACCGCCTGGGCGACAGCACCGGGCGGCTCGCCGACCTCTGAAGGAGAACGACCACCATGTATCGCACACGCGCGCACATCGCGGTAGCCTTGCTGCTGCTCCCGGTGGCGGTGGCGGCGGCTGGTCGATCGGTATCGCTGGTCGAGGCGGTCAAGCAGCGCGACCTAGCGGCGGTGCGCACCATGCTGCAGCAACAGGTCGACGTGAACGCGCCGGAAGCCGATGGGTCGACGGCGCTGCATTGGGCGGCGCATCAGGGCGACCAGGCCGTCGTCGACTTGCTGCTGCAGGCGGGAGCGCGCGCCACCACGGGCAATCGCTATGGGGCCACGCCGCTGGCGCTGGCGGTGGCCAACGGGAATGCGGCGGTGGTCGAGCGCCTGCTGAAGGCCGGCGCCGACCCCCAGACGGCCGGGCCGGGCGGCGAAACGGTCTTGATGACGGCGGCGCGCGCCGGCCGGCTCGACGCGGTGCGCCTGCTGCTGGTCCACGGCGCGGACGTGAACGCGCGGGAAGCCCTGCGGGGACAGACCGCGCTCATGTGGGCGGCGGCCGAGGGCCACGGCGATGTCATCCGTGCGTTGGTCGAGGCGGGGGCCGACATGAAAGCCCTGTCGCACGGGCCGCCGGCAAAGACCCCCCTGCCGCCAAAGAGGGCTCCGCTAGTTCCCCCGAATCGGCGCAGGTTCTGGGACAGACGCGCATGAGGCGCCCCCGGATTCGTCTCGACACATTTACGCCGCTGCAGTTCGCGGTCCATGCGGGTCGGATCGAGGCCGCGCGGGCGCTGATCGACGCCGGGGCGAGTCTCGACGACGTGACGCCGCAGGGGATGGGGCTGATCACGCTGGCGATCGCCAACGCGCACTACGAGCTGGCCGCGGTACTCGCTGAAAGTGGCGCGGACGTGAACGAGGCCAAGGCCGGATTCACGCCGCTCCATCAGCTCGTGCGCGTGCGCACGCTGAACATCGGCCAGTTCTTTTCGCCCGTGCCCAGCGGCCGCATGACCGCCACCGAGCTGGCAGAATTGCTCATCGACTACGGCGCTGACCTCGAGGCCCGCACCACGAAGGGTTGGCCGGATTTCCATCGGGGCGCCTTCGGTCTGGGCGCCACGCCGTTTCTCATGGCGGCGAAGGGCGGCGACGTGCCGCTGATGCAGGTGTTCGCCGATCGCGGCGCCGACGTGCACGCGGTGAACGTCAATGGGACCACGGCGGTGATGGCGGCGGCCGGCGTGGAGATGTTCAACCCGAACGAGGACAGCGGCACCGACGCGGACGGCTTCGCGGCCCTCCAGCTGGCGATGGCGCTCGGGGCCGGCGACATCAACGAGCAGAACAAGAAAGGCAATACACCCTTGCACGGCGCGGTGTTTCGAGCCACGACCGACGCGGTCAAGCTTTCTCATCGCACGCGGCGCCAGGCTGGACGTGAAGAACAAACCCATTACATGTGAGGCGTACTCTGCCGGGTGCATTGTGAGCGCGGAGGGCTACACGCCGTACAAGCTCGCCATGGGTGGCCTCGGCATGTTGGGCAGCTATCGCCCGGAAGCGGCCCTGCTGCTGCGCGAGGCGATGATTGCGCAGGGTCTGCCCCTACCCGAAGTGAAGGACAACAAAGACAAGTACACCTTCGGCGTGGCCGTCAAGTAACGGCCTCGGCTGCCCTGTGCGGCGGCGCAGGCCACCAGGTCGGACCGGTGTACTGGTCCGCGCGTGTTCGCGACCAGCCCATCGCCCCTGCACGGGTATTGACCGGCCGGCGCCGGACTGTGATACAAAACGTGCGCGGCCTGCTGTCCAGGCGTGAGCGGTCGAGCCGTCAACAACGGGCCCCCTTCCCTATCGGACCGAGGAGGTACTGTGCTGCGTATCCGCTTGGTCTTCACCCCGGTCGCGATCGTGGTGGGCGCCTTGGTCGTTGGGGCGCAGGTGAGCGAGGTCAAACCGATCCTGCGCGATCTGCGTCCGGTCACCGACGAGATGCTGCGAGAGCCGAGCCCGGACGACTGGCTGCATTGGCGGCGCACCTACGACGGGTGGGGGTACAGTCCGCTCAAGCAAATCGATCGCCGCAATGTTCAACAGCTCCAGCTTGCGTGGTCGTGGAGTATGAATCCGGGAAGCCAGGTCACCACGCCGCTGGTTCACGACGGCGTCATGTATCTGGCCAACCCCAATAGCATCGTCCAAGCCCTCGATGGGGCAACCGGCGATCTGCTGTGGGAGTTTCGCGATGAGGCGGAGCTGCCGCCGGTGCGTCGCGAGATCCGGGGCCTGGCGATCTACGAGGACAAGATTTACCTGAACACCGCCGACGCCCGGATCATCGCCCTCGACATGCGGACCGGGAAGAAGGTCTGGGATGTCCAGGTGGCCGATCCGAAGCAAGGGTTTCGCTATTCGGCCGCTGCGCTGATTGTCCGGGGCATGGTGATCTCGGGCCTTCAGAACAATAACTTCGTGCAGGAGAAGAACGCGATCACCGCACACGACGCGAAAACGGGCAAGGAGCTGTGGCGCACGCGGACGGTCGCGCTTCCGGGGGAGCCCGGCGGGGACACGTGGGGAGATTTACCGGCCGTGTTCCGCGCCGGCGCCGACATGTGGATTACTGGCGGCTACGATCCCGCCCTGAATCTGATCTACTGGTCCACCGCCCAAGCCAAGCCCTGGACGCGCGCGCAGCGCGGGACTGACGGCGATGCTCTCTATTCGAACACGACACTGGCGCTCGATCCCCGCGACGGGAAGATCGTCTGGTACCGGCAGTGGATTCCCGGCGAGCAGAATGACATGGACGAGGTGTTCGAACACATCCTCATCGACCATAACGGCCACAAGTCGATGTTCAAGATGGGCAAGCTGGGTATTCTCTGGGAGGCCGATCGCCAGACCGGTCAGTTCCTCAACGCTATCGACACGGGGTATCAGAACGTCGTCGACGTCGACCCGAAGACCGGGAAGGTCACCTACCGGCCCGGCATGACGGCGGTGATTGGCAAGCAGATGGATCTCTGCCCGAGCCTCGCAGGCCTCCACAGCTGGCGCGCGATGGCGTACCATCCTGAAACGCGCGCGCTCTACGGGCCGCTGCAGCTGACGTGCACCACGGTCACCTTCGCCGAGGTGAAGAAGGTGGAGGGTAGGGGCGGAGCCGGTTTGGGTCGAGCGCAGGCGTACCTTCACCCGAAGAGCGGCGGCAATCTGGGCGAATTCCTGGCCATGGATCTGTCGGGCAAGGTGCTCTGGAAGTACCGGCAGCGCGCCACGTTCAACTCCACGACGCTGACGACGGCGGGCGGCCTTGCGCTGATCGGCGACTGGAATCGCTACATCGACGCCTTCGATGCGAAAACCGGCGACTTGTTGTGGCAGACGCGTGCCGGGGCGTCGGTGCAGGGAGGCATCATCACGTATGCCGTGCGCGGCCGCCAGTATCTCGCCGTGGTGGTCGGCACCGGGGCCTCGGGCTGGTCCAACCAGATCCCGATGCAAACGACCCCAGAACTGACCCGCCCGTCGTACGGGAATGCCGTCGTCGTGTTGGCGCTGCCGTCGGCGCCGCCGCGCTCCCACACCCCATGACGATGGGGAACGGCCGCATGGGTCAGTGAATATGGCTATCAGCTCACAGATGATCCACAGTACGCGCGCGCAACTCATGCTACTCCCGGGGATGACGGAGGACCCAGCCGTGTCGCACATCGAGGGACGCATCCGCCCGGCGCAGGCCGCAGGCGTGAGCGGGGCGCGCGCCGCTTCGCCCGCGCCCGACGGGCCACCGCGGAGGGAGGCCCCCCGCCGGGGGCGCCGGGCGCGGTGGCTCGCCGGGGTGTTCGCGGCGGTCGTCCTGTGGCTGGTGGGGGGCAGCCCGGTGGGCGCGCAGCAGCCGCCGCGGCAGGACCACGGCGTCGAGTATGCGCCGGCGGACATTGGCTATGGCGCGCAGCTCTACGGGGTGCACTGCATTGCGTGTCACGGGCCCACGGGCGCGTCGGTGGCGGGCGTGGACCTGCGGAGTGGCCGGTTCCGGAACGCCGTGAGCGATCTCCAGCTGCGCGGGGTGATTAACAACGGGATCCCCGGGGCGGGGATGCCCCCGTTCAAGCTCGATGACGCGGAGCTGGCGGGCCTGGTCGCCTATCTCCGCAACATGGCCACCTTCGACGCGCGGGCGGTGCCGCTGGGCGACGCGGCGCGCGGCAAGGCGCTCTTTGAAGGCAAGGGGGGCTGTACGGCCTGTCATCGCGTGGATGGGCGGGGGGCCGGCATGGCGCCCGATCTGGGGAACATTGGCACGCTGCGGACCGCGTCGGCCCTGCAGACCTCGGTGCTCGACCCAAGCCGCGCGATGATCCCGATCAACCGGCCCATCCGCGCGGTGACGAAAGACCGGAAGGTCGTCAATGGGCGGCGCGTCAACGAAGACACCTATACGGTGCAGCTCATGGATGACCAGGGGCGCCTGGTGTCGTTGGTCAAGGCCGATCTGCGGGAGTACACGATCCTGGTCGAATCGCCGATGCCCTCGTCCAAGGGCAAGCTGAGTGGCAGCGAGGTGGCGGATCTGGTGGCCTATCTCCTTTCCTTGAAGGGGTCCTAACGATGGGGAGACGGATGCGGGCGGCGCTGGTCGTGGTGGGCCTGGTGGGGATGGCGGCGGGCTGGCGGGTCGCGGGCCAGGGGTCGCCGAATGTGACGGGTGACCAGCTGGTCAACGCGGCCAAGGAGCCGCGGAACTGGCTCACCTATTCGGGGACGTATGCGGGCCTGCGCCACAGCCTGCTCGACCAGATCACCCCGGCCAATGCCAAGCAACTGGAGCAGCAGTGGGTCTACCAGGCGTCGGCGGTGGGGACGTGGCAGGCGACGCCGCTCGTCGTGGACGGCATCATGTATGTGTCGCAGCGGCCCAATGACATCGTCGCGCTGGACGCGAAGACGGGCCGCGCCTTCTGGGTCTACCGGTATGTGCCGGCCCCCGACCAGCGGGGAGGTTTCGGGGCGAACAATCGCGGCCTGGCGATCCTCGGCGACACGCTCTACATGGGTACGCTCGATGCGCGGTTGGTGGCGGTGAACGCCAAGACCGGACGGCACCTCTGGGACGTGCAGGTCGCCGACTACAAGGCCTCGTATGCCGTGACACTGGCGCCCCTGGTGATCAAGGACAAAGTGATTGTCGGCGTGAGCGGGGGCGACACGGGCGTCCGCGGGTTCATTGCCGCGTACGACGCGCAGACCGGCAAAGAAGCCTGGCGGTTCAACACGGTGCCCGGGCCCGGGGAGGCGGGCCATGAGACCTGGGAGGCCTGCCCGCCGGGGACGTCGTCCCTGACGGACCCGGCGTACTGCGATCCGGAGGCGTGGAAGCATGGGGGCGGCGCGATCTGGCTGACCGGGTCCTACGATCCCACGCTCAATCTCACCTACTGGGGCACCGGCAACGTGTGGCCGAACTACAATCCGCGGCAGCGCCCCGGCGACAACCTGTTCACCGAATCAGTGGTGGCGCTCGATGCCGACACCGGGAAGCTCCGGTGGCATTTCCAGTTCACGCCCAGCGGCATGTACGATTACGACGCGGTGCAGATCCCGGTCCTGGTCGACATGCCCTGGACGGGGACCGCCGGAAAGTTGATGCTCTGGGCTCATCGCAACGGCTTCTTCTACGTGCTCGATCGCACGAACGGGAAGTTCCTCCGCGGAGAGACGTTCACGAAGGTCAACTGGGCCAGCGGTCTGACGGCTACCGGCCGGCCCATCGCGACGCCCCAGCCGCTGGGGTCCCCGACGTACCCGGGCGTGCAAGGCGCGACGAACTGGTACTCGCCCTCCTACAGCCCGCACACCGGCCTGTTCTACTTCTCGGCCTGGGAGGACTACGCCTACTACTTCGGGGTCCGGAATCCGGTGGCCTATCGTGATGGGCGCAGTGGGACGGGGGGGCGAACCGCCCGTATGCGCCGATTCCCGAAGCCCCGACAGTGCCCCAGGTTCGGCGCGGGCCGATCAACAACTGGACCGAGGCGGCGGGCAAGGGCGCCATCAAAGCGCTGGACCCGCGCACCGGCCAGGAGAAATGGAAGTACAGCACCACCGACGTCGCTGATGGCGGGATCGTGACCACGGCCGCCGACGTGCTCTTCTCCGGGAACCGCGAAGGCTATTTCCAGGCGCTGGACGCGCGGACGGGCACGCTCCTCTGGAAGACCAATCTGGGCGGGCAGATCACCTGTGGGCCCATCACCTACATGGTGGAGGGGAAGCAGTACGTCGCGATCATTGCGGGGCAAGCCATCTTCGCCTTCGCGCTCCGGGATTGAGGCGCTGTTCTCCCCGCCGGCGCGGAGAGCCCGAGCCACGCGACGCTCCGCAGTTACTCGAAGCCCGCGGTGGCCGTCAGGGTTGGCCGGAGCTGGATGGCGACGCCGGGAACAGTGACGACCACCGTCGTCTTCGTCCCGAGCCGGCCGGGGTCGGTGGCGGTCGCGATCAACGTGTAGGAGCCCGGCGCGGGGAAGCGCGCGGTGGTGACCGCCTGGCCGTCGCGCACCAGGATCGGCTCGGTGTGGCCGAACACCACCTTCGCCGGGCCCCCGTACTGCAGCCAGGTCACGTTCAACGCGCGCAGCCGAGGGGCGTCGGACCTGGCGATCTGCGCCTGGAACGGATTCGCCGCGCCGGGGCGGGCCGGCGGCGGCGCCGCCGCCTCACGCAGCTTCGGCAGGCCGTCGTCGGTGACCAGGGCCGTCAGCGTGACCGGGGCGTTGGCGGCGACCGGGCCGAACGGCGCGATCGTGATCGTGGGCGCCTGGTTTGGGTCGTTGTGCCCCGGGTCGAAGTTGCCGTTGGTCATCACCACGCGCTCGGTGATTTCCTGTGCGGGCTGGAGCGTCCCGTAGCCGCGCTCGGGCCGCCCGTTCGCGGTGAGCGTCCAGACCACCTCCTTCTTGCCGAAGTCGGCCGGGACGCGTACCCGGAAGAGGAACCGCTGCCGGCGGGGCAGGAAATACGTGGGCGGCCCGCCGGTGAGCCCGGCCGGCTCCACCTTGTTGTCCGGGCCGACGGGAATCGCGAACTCCTGGCGGTAGTTCCGATTGAAATACCCGAACACCAGGTCGAACGTGCCATCCCCGTTCCGGATCCAGCCCTCGTAATAGGGCACCACCGCCTGGCCCGCGTTGAAGTGGATCGCCGTGATCTCCGTGGGCAGCGGCGTGGGCGCCTGCGCGCCGGTCGGCGCCGCGCCCGCCACCACCACGGCCGCCACGCCCCCCACCAGCACGCGGAGGCGATCGCTCGCCCGCCGGGGGGGCGCGGCACTCATGGCTGCGTGGACTGGCGCGCCTGCCGCGTCCGCCGTTCCTCCACCCGCCGCTGGAAATCCGCCTCCTCGAGATAGGTCAGCGTCACCCACGCGAAGCTCATCTCGTCGATCGACCGCGAGCCGTACCCCACCCAGTTCCGCGGGTTCGGGTTCCACCGGTTGTTCGACGTGTTGTCGTGCCACGAGATCACATGCATCATCGTCCCCGCCGGCAGTAACGGCGCCACCTCGTCCGCATACGGATACGTGATGTGCCACCCGAACTGGTAGTTGCTCACACAGCTGATCGTTTCCGTCCGCGCCGGCCCCGGCCGCGCCGAATCCGTCCGCTGATCCGTGTAGATCGCCTCCAGGCACTGCGCCTTGCCCCGATTGTGCAGATGCGGCTGGAACGACGACAGCAGCGTCGGCCGCGGCAGCCGGAAATACCCGTCGTGCCGCGAGAGGCCCCCCGCCGGGATGTCCAGGTCCGGCGCGTCCCCCATGTGCTGCGTGAAGGCGACGTACTTCGGCACCTGCCCTTTCGGGTAGACCTTCAGCCCCAGCTTCACCGCCACCGGCGTGGTCTCGCCGCGCGGGTTCAAATGCAAATTGAAGTTGATCTTCGTCCCCGCCTTGATCAACCGGCCCGAGTTCGGCGGGAAAATGTCGCCGTTCTTCCCCAGCGCGTATTCGTTCAGGAAGAGCCCCACCGGATCCTCCACCGGATCCTCCACCAGGTTGGTCGTGAAGTGATGCACCACCTTGAAGCTCCGCGCGTCGGCCGGCTTGCTCTCGATGGCCATCACGTACAGGTCTTCGGTGAAGCCGGGGTCCACGAGCACGTCCACGATGTTGTCGGGCCCCGTCGGCGGCAGCACATACGGCTGGTCCATCGTCACGATGATGTCCGGCTTGCCGATGTACCACTGCGCCAGCTCGCTGAACGCGCGCGCCGGCGGCAGGTCGGCCGGGTTGCCCTGCGGCGCCCCGCTGTCCACCCACTGGACGATCGTCGCAATCTCCTCATCCGTGAGCGAGGGGTCGTCCTTGAACTGGGTGATCCCGACATTGCGGTCGATATGCCACGGCGGCATCTCGCGGGTGGCGACCTTCTGCCGAATCGCCCGCGCCCACGGCCGCGCGTCCTGATACGTCAGCAGCGACATCGGCGCGATCGCCCCCGGCCGGTGGCAACTCTGGCACGCGCGCTGGAAGATCGGCGCCACATCCTTCGTAAACGTCACCGCCGCCGGCCCGTTCGACGCCGCCGGGCGTTGGGCCTGCACGCCCGCCACCGCCAGCAGGCCGCCCAGGCCGACACCGACCGCGAGGAGGCCGCGGGCGCGCCACGCCGTGCGTTTCGACATCATCGTGCTTCCCTCCGCGACACCGAGCGGACCAACACGCCCAGACACACCCTCACAAATGACTCGATGATGCGACCCATCGAACGCTAACGGGGCGCGGGAGGCCTGCCGTGATCTGCCGCCGTCCGTTACCGCGCACCACTTTCTCTAGCCTTCTCCTGCGCGCGCGCACCTTTGAGCATGTTCATGAGCGCGTAGTTGCCCTCGTGGCACGCGTACTCATAAACATGTCCATTCAGTTTGACCATGGGAGCCGACACCGTCCAGGGCGCGGTGAAGATTGCCGGATCGGTGACCGTGGCCTTGTAATCGAGCGTGTCGGCGTCCACACGTTTGAAGCGTTCGACAAGCACCATATCTCGACTGCCGCCAAGTACAGTGTTTGCCATTCCCCGCTCCTGGGCGCCGTCCCTGAAGTTGGTCGTTTCGACAACCAACGTGTCGCCTTCCCACCGGCCCCGTGAATCGCCAAACCACTGTCGAATCCCTTGAGACACGTGCGAACGTCCATCCACTGGAATGATCCTCGCGTCGTGAATCATTTCCACCCATATGACCACGTATGTCGGCGTCTGAAGAATCTCATAATTGTGGTTGTAGAAGCCCGGCAGCATCGCGCCCGGCAACGCGCGAGTAATGCAGCGGTCGTAGACGTCGAAGTCTTCATACGAGTTGGGCGGAGGGCCGCCGATTTCTTCTCTGGTCGCTTTAAGCCGTTTCTCCTCCGCCTGGCCCCTTGGCGTCAACGGAGGAAGCCGCCCGTCCGGTGGATCCACGACGAGTGATGACTGGCCCAACGACCTGCCTCGCTCGAACCAAAAAGCATTGTAGGCACCTGTGTCACCGGGTCGTGGTGGACCGTCGCCAGCGCGCAATGCTCGGGCATCGAGCGCGGCACGCTCCGCCTCGGTCAGTGTAGTCTTGCCTTCCTGCCCAGCCGGTCGTTCCAACGGTGTCGTGGTCGTGTTCGTCCATGCGCCTTGAAGGTCTGGGTGGCCCCACGGTGTCCGCTTCGGCGCTCCCCGAGACGCAGACGAGCTACCCGACACGCTTTGTGCGGAAACCGCGACCGAGACCAGCGTCGAAACCAGACCAATGGCAATTACACGCGCCTTGCATCGTAGAGCTTGTTTAGTCATTGCTACTCACTGTCGCCTCGCGTCCGGGATGAGGCGTAGGCCGGCCGCGATCGTATCACAGGCCATCGTGCGGCGCCCTTCAGATTGTGCAAGGATTCCGTCTGGAATGGGCCCTCTGCTTCGGTATTTTGCTGTCATCTTGCCAGATTGAGATGTCATAATGGCTGCTGAATAGTTGCGAGTCACTGAAGGCCCGCCCCGTGTCGTCGTGTGGTCGCACGGGCTTTCCTCCGGCGTTCATGCGGGAGCCATGCCGATGAAGCGAGTGCTGGTGTGCGGGCTCGGTCTGACGCTGACCGCGACGTATCTCCATCTTCAGGCGGCGCCGCCGATGCAAGCGGTTCCCACGCCCTCCGCGGCGGCAGCAACGGCCGGACCGATTCGGCACGTGTCACTCCCCCCACCGCTCACTTCCAGGGGCGTGCAGCCGCCGCTGAGCACTCGACGGCCGACGCGCAGCGCGCCGTGCTCAAACGCTACTGCCTGGGCTGCCACAATCAGAAACTCAAGACGGCAGGGTTGATGCTCGACGAGCTCGATGTCGAGCGCATCGGTGAGGGCACCGAGATCTGGGAAAAGGTCGTCCGAAAAATCCGCTCCGGTGCGATGCCGCCGGCTGGCGCGGCACGACCTGACAAGGCGACGTACGAGAGCTTCGCCGGGTGGCTGGAAACAGCGCTCGATCGAGCGGCCGACGTCCGGCCTAATCCAGGGCGGCCCGTGGTCCGGCGTCTGAATCGGCTCGAGTACACGAATGCGATCCGCGATTTGCTCGCCTTGGAGGTGGACGGCCGTGCGCTGCTGCCGACCGACGAGTCCGGCTACGGCTTCGACAACATCGGCGATGTGCTCGCGTTCTCGCCCGGACTGCTCGAGCGGTACATGACCGCGGCCCGGAAGATCAGTCGCCTCGCGGTGGGCGATCCGACGCTCGGGCCCTCGATTGACAACTACCGGTTCTCCCAGTATCTCGTCCAAGGCGATCGCCTGAGCGACGACCTCCCCTTTGGATCGCGCGGCGGCGCCGTCATTCGGCATAATTTTCCACGCGACGGCGAGTATGTGCTCCGGATTCGACTCGGGCGACGGTTCGACAACGAGGCCATCCAGGGACTGGCCCGGCGTGAGCAGCTCGACGTGCGGCTGGATCGCACGCGCATCACCGTGTTCCAGGTGGGCGGCGAGTGTGTGGGCTCGAAAGAGCCGCGGTGCGTGAAACCACCAGGCATCGTGCCGGTGTCCGAGTACGAACAAATCGCCGACCAACCGCTCCAGGTGCGGTTCCCGGTCAAGGCCGGGCCGCGGCAGATCGGGGTCTCATTTGTACAGACCTCGGCCGCCGCGACGGAAGGGGCGGGTCCCGCTCGACGCCCGACGGCCGAGCTCCGAGGGAACGAAGATGCGCCCATGAGCGTGGAGAGCGTCCAGATTGAAGGCCCGCTCAGTCCCGCGATCGGCGCGCAGGAGAACCCCTCCGGCGGAGACGCGGCGCGCGCGGCGTCGGCGCCCGGCTCGCGTGGCCTCGCCGCCGCGCCGCCGGATACGCCGAGCAGCCGGCGCATTTTCACCTGTCAGCCGCAAGGGCGCGCGGACGAGGAGCCGTGCGCCAAGAAGATTCTCGCCACGCTCGCGCGGCGCGCGTACCGTCGCGCGGTCACCGACCGCGATCTGCAGCCGCTCGTGGGCTTCTACCGGACGGGCCGGGCGAGCGGCGGAGACTTTGCGTCAGGGGTCCAGTTCGCGCTCGAAGGGCTACTGGTGTCGCCAGACTTCCTGCTCCGCGTGGAGCAGGATCCGCCGCAGGCAGCGCCGGGTGCCGTGTATCGCCTCAGCGACGTCGACCTCGCGTCGCGCCTGTCGTTCTTCCTCTGGAGCAGCATTCCGGACGATGAGCTGCTGGACACCGCGGTACGAGGCAAGCTGAGCGATCCGAGGATCCTCGAGCAGCAGGTCCGGCGCATGATTGCGGATCGCCGGTCCTCGACGCTCGTCACCAATTTCGCGAGTCAGTGGCTCTATCTGCGCGACCTGCGCGTGGCGGCGCCCGATACCGTCATCTTCCCCACCTTCGACGACAGCCTCCGCGAGGCGTTCCAGCGGGAGACCGAGCTCTTCCTCGACAGCCAGGTGCGGGAAGACCGGGGCGTCATCGAGTTGTTGAACGCGGAGTATACGTTCGTCAACGAGCGACTGGCCCGTTTTTACGGGATCCCGGATGTGTACGGCAGTCACTTCCGGCGCGTCCCGGTCACCAATCCCAATCGGCGAGGATTGCTCGGCCACGGCAGCCTGCTGACCGTCACGTCGTACTCGAACCGCACGTCGGTGGTCCAGCGCGGCAAGTTCGTTCTGGACAACTTCCTGGGTGCTCCACCGCCGCCACCGCCGCCGAACGTGGAAGCGCTCAAGGAGCCGAGCGAGGACGGGGGACAGGCCGCGACGCTTCGCGCCCGGATGGAGGCGCACCGCAAGAACCCCGTGTGTGCCAGCTGTCATGCGCGCATGGACCCGATCGGCTTCGCGCTCGAGAACTTCGATGCGATTGGCAACTGGCGGACGAGTGAGTTCGGCGTCCCGATCGACACGACGGGCGTGCTGCCGGACGGCATCACGTTCGAGGGGCCGGCCGGCCTGCGGGAGACGCTGCTTGGCCGCCGTGACGAGTTCGTGCTCACGTTGACGGAAAAGCTCCTCACGTACGCCCTCGGACGGGGCGTCGACTCGTTCGACCAGCCCGCCATTCGGCGGATCGTCCGGGACGCGGCGCCCAACGAGTATCGGTGGTCGTCGTTGATTCTCGGTGTCGTGAACAGCACGCCATTCCGGATGCGCATCGCGCGGGGACACGAACCGGAAGGCGTCGCGGTCAACGGCACATCGTCTGACGTCACACGAGGGAGGCTGCAGCCATGAGTTTCGTCACCCGGAAATATCTGCCTCGCCGTACCCTGCTTCGCGGCATGGGGGCGACGCTCGCGCTGCCGTTTCTCGACGGGATGGTCCCGGCGTTTGCCGGCAGCGCCGCCGGGACCACCAGCTCGCCGCTCCGTCTCGGCGCCATTTATGCGCCCAACGGCATGAACATGCCGGATTGGACGCCGAAACTGGAGGGAGCCGCCCTCGAGGTCACGCCGATCCTTCAGCCGATCGCCGCCTATCGTGACCACATCGTGATGCTCTCGGGCCTGGCCAACAATGCGGCCGACCAGTTGCCAGGCGAAGGATCAGGCGACCATTCGCGGTCATCCGCCGGTTACCTGACGGGCGCCCATGCGAAGAAGACGGAGGGCGCCGACCTGCAAAACGGGATCTCGATGGACCAGGTGGCGGCGAAGGAACTCGGCAAGCAGACGCAACTCGCGTCGCTCGAGCTCGCCCTCGAGGCCAACGACATGGCGGGCGGCTGCGAGCATGGCTATAGCTGCGCGTACACGGGCACGATTGCCTGGGCCGCCGCCAAGACGCCGCTGCCGATGGAAAACGATCCCCGGGCGGTCTTTGAACGGCTGTTTGGCTCGAGCAGCAGCACCGAGCGGGAGGCGCGGCTGGCTCGCATCAAGATGGAGCGCAGCATCCTCGACATGGTGAACGAGCGGCTCGCACAGCTTCATAAGGGACTCGGCACGTCCGACCGCCTCAAAGTCGCAGAGTACGTCGAATCGGTGCGCGACATCGAACGTCGGATTCAGCGGGCTGAGGAGCAGAGCAATCGAGCACTCCCCATCGTGGCGCAGCCTGCCGGGGTGCCCGCGTCTTATGAGGAATACGCAAAGCTGATGTTCGATCTCTGGGTGCTGGCGTGGCAGTGCGATCTCACGCGGGTGACCACGTTCATGTTGGGCCGCGAAAAGAGCGGCCGGAGCTACCCGGAGATCGGCATCGCCGAGCCGCACCATCCGCTGTCGCACCATCAGGGCCGTCCCGAGAAGCTGGTCAAGCTGACGAAACTGAACACCTTCCACATGAAACTGTTCGCGTATTTCCTGGACAAACTGAGTGCCGCCAAGGAGGGCGACCGGAGCCTGCTGGACCAAGTGACGATCGTCTACGGATCCGGCATGAGCAATCCGGACATGCACCTGCATCAGGAGCTCCCGATGATGGTGGTGGGCAGCGGCGGCGGCCAAATCAAAGGCGGCCGTCACATCCGCGTCGCGAAGGACACCACCGTCGCGAACCTCCATGTGACATTGCTGGACAAACTCGGCACGCCGGTGGAGCGTCTGGGCGACAGCACCGGCAAGCTCACCGCGCTCTAACCGCACGGAGGAGCACATGCGCAGCCACGCAGCCATCACGGCGGCAGTGATCGCAGCAGTCCTGTTGTCGGTCGCGCATGGGGCCGCACAGGACATTCGCCTCGTCGAGGCGGCCAAGAACCGCGACCGGGACGCGGTCCAGAAGCTGCTCACGCTCAAGGTCGATGTCAACGCGAAACACCCGGACGGCGTGACCCCCCTCCACTGGGTCGTCCAGTGGGACGACCTCGAACTGGTCAATCGGCTGCTTCGCGCCGGCGCCGCGGTGAATGTGGCCAGCGACTACGGCGTGACCCCGCTGGCGCTCGCCTGCACGAACAGGAATGCGGCCATTGCCGACGCGCTGCTGAAGGCCGGCGCCAATCCCAACGCCGCGTCTTCGGTGACCGGTGAAACACCGCTGATGATCGCCTCTCGAACCGGAGCCGTCGAGATTGTCCGGTTGCTGCTGGACCACGGGGTTGCCGTCGACGCCAAAGAACCGCATCGAGGTCAAACGGCGCTGATGTGGGCGGCGGCCGAAGGGCATCTGGACGTCGCACGGATCCTGATCGAGCGGAAGGCGGACGTGCACGCAGTCTCGAACGCCGGGTTCACGCCGCTGCTGTTTGCCGCGCGGACGGGCGAACTGGCACTCGTGCGTTTCCTGCTCGCAGCCGGCGCCACCGTCAACGAGGCGGCCGCTGACGGCACCACCGCGCTCGTGATTGCGACCGTCAGAAGCCACACGAGTCTGGCGCGGTTCCTGCTCGAGCAGGGCGCAGACCCGAACAAGGGACCCGGCTTTACGCCGCTCCATTGGGCCGCGGGCAGCTGGGGCAGCTCCGGCATCGACAACGTGTCGACGCTTCGAGCGGAGAACACGGAGTGGACGCCACTCGAAGGGCTGCGTGGGCCGGCAAAATCCGAGTTCGTGAAGCTCCTGCTGGAGCACAGCGCCGATCCGAACGCGCGAGCGAAAGGCAACCCGCCGCAGTATGGCGGCGGGCCGGCGCGCGGCGGCATCCTGGCTGGCGCGACGCCGTTCTTCGTCGCGGCCAGGGCCGGCGAGGTGACCCTCATGCGCCTGCTCGTGGCAGCGGGGGCCGATCCTCGGATGCCGAACGGTCAAGGGACCACGCCGCTGATGGTCGCCGCCGGGTTAGGCGTGCGGGGCTACCATTCGGTGCCAGAGCGAGACGCCGTCGAAGCCGTCAAGATCTGTCTGGAGCTGGGCAACGACGTCAATGCGGTCGATGCCTTAGGTGAGACCGCCCTGCACGGAACGGCGTATCGAGGACTGAGCGGATCAAACACGATCATCCAGCTGCTGGTGGAGCATGGCGCGAAGTTGAATGTCAAGGACGCGTTTGGATGGACGCCGCTGGCGATTGCTGAAGGCATCTACTTCGGGGGCAGCGACACGCGCTCGGACAAGATGGCGGAGCTGTTCCGCACACTGGGTGCCGAGCCGAGCGGCCCTGAGGTCCAGCGCGAGGGAAACCTCGCCGAGCGGGAGGTGCGGGACGCTCGAGACGCTCGGGCTCGGGAAGCTCGGGAAAAGGAAGCCCTGGAAAAGAAGGATAGGTCTCGATAGCCATCCCGAGAGATCATGGTCAGACCACTTCGACTCTACTGGATTCTTGCCGGCGTTCTCGTGCTGTTGGCCGTGCCGGGGCCGACGCTCGTAACGGCCCAAAGCAAGTCGGCAAGCGCGGCGGACCAGGTGCCGGTGTACGTCTGGGATCCGACCTGGCCGAAACAGGCCGCGCTGCCGAACAACTGGGTGGTCGGCGCCGTGGTCGGCGTGTCCGTTGATGCAAGGGATCACATCTGGGTCGTGCAACGGCCGCGCGGATCGCTCTCCAGCACGCAGGGCGAGTGTTGCGCGCCGGCGCCAGCGGTCATCGAGTTCGATCAGGCCGGCAGTTTCGTCCAGGCGTGGGGCGGGCCGAGCGCCGAGCGGTGGGTCGGGGGTGGGCCGAGAGGGGCCGCCCCTCCGAAGATGACCTGGACTCCCCCGTCGAACTACGAGTGGGTGGCGTCGGAGCACAACATTTTCGTGGACGCCAAGGACAACGTCTGGCTGGGTAACTACGGCGGCTCGCACATTCTCAAGCTGACACGCCAGGGCCAGCTTGTCTTGCAGATCGGCCGTCCGGGGGCGAAAGGGCAAGGGAGCAACGACACCGACGCGTTCGGCAGTCCGACCGGCATTGCCGTCGATCCGAAAGCCAACGAGGTGTACGTCGCCGACGGCTACGGCAACCGTCGCGTCATCGTGTTCGACGCCGACACCGGCGCCTACAAGCGCCACTGGGGCGCCTACGGGAAGAAGCCCGACGATTCGGTTCCTGTCGACATCAAGCCTGGGGGACCGCCCGCACAACAGTTTCACACGGTCCACTGCGTGCAGATCGACAAGGACGACTTCGTGTGGGTGTGCGACCGATCCAACGCGCGGATTCAGGTGTTCAGAAAGGACGGCACCTTTGTCAAGGAAGCCTTCGTCGGACCGGCACAGCCCGGCATCGTGCCGGTGATCATCAACACCAACAGCGGCAGGGGCGGCAACGTGCCATTGCCCATGGGCTCCGTATTCGACCTGGCCTTTTCTCGCGATCCGGAGCAGCGCTGGGTGTTCGTGGCCGACGGCCGGAACGAGAAGATAGTGATCCTGCGGCGGAGCGATATGAAGATCATCGGGTCGTTCGGTTACTCGGGTCACTGGGGCGGTGGGTTCACGCTCCCGCACAACCTGGCCGTCGACTCCAAGAGCAACGTGTACGTCAGCGAGAGCGCGGGCGGAACCCGCGTGCAGCGGTTCCTATACAAGGGGCTCCGTTCGGCGAAGTGACCAGCGTCGCCATCAGAGACACAACCCCTCGGTCAGGGTTACTTCCGTGTCGTCCGGTCCCTCGGCCCGGCCCACGCCCGATTCGACAAGGGCTTCGTAACTGATCTCACCGCGTCAAACCCAGGCGCCGAGCGTGCTGCAGGATATTGCTCACCTTGAGCTCGATAAACATTTTCCCCAGCTCCGGGGTAGTGATGGGGCGCATGTCCGGCGGGATCTTGTCCTGGCGAACCTCTTTCGGGTTGATGCTCCAGACTTCTACGATGTCGTCAATGGCGTCGGGCCCGTACGATTTCAGCACTCTTTGGATGTTCTCCGGAACAGTCTGCTTCGCGAAGTATTCGCGCATCTGGATGTGGTCGACATCCCGGTCGACGGGAATGAAGTACACCCGCACTCCCCGTGGCTTCCACTCCGCATCCAACTCTTCGGCGGCCTTCCGGAGGGCGCCGCCGTCGAAGTTGTCGGGAAACTTCTTGCCGGGCGTATCCTGACCGAAGCCGTGGTCGCCCATCATCAGGACGTTCTTGAAGCCGGCGGTGACGATCGCGCTCGTGACAATCTCCCGCGACATCGCCGCGTACGTGGCATCGGTGATGGTGAGCGTTCCCGCCTGCCGCATCGTGCCCACTCGGGTGGGCGGATTCGGATCGCCACCTGAAACGGCCGGCGCATACGCGTTGACGGGCAGCACGAGCGCGTTGCCCATCTCCTCGGCCACGCGCTGGGCCACGTGGCGCGCGACAATCAGATGTTTTCCGAGGACCACCCATCCCGCGTTGGCATGAATGCCGGCGGTGTAGTAGATGGCGGTGGTTTTGCCGCCTGCGACCGCAGCTTGGACTTCATTCGTCGTGAGCTCGTCGAGCCACACCGATTGCCCCTGCGCGGATCCGGACGTCGCGACCAAGAACGACAGCGCCGCGGCAAGAACGATCTTCATGCCTCCTCCTTGGGAAATGTGTGTATGGCTCGAAGCCCCGATGAAAAACGGCGTCTACCTTACGTACTGGGTCTCACCCAGCACCGCTGGTGGCTCACGAGGGGCCGCCGCTGGCGGCACCGTCCCACCGAGCTTCAAGGCCCACAACAAATCGCCTCGCTGTGACGCATAGAGGGGATTGCCACCAGCGATCACCGCGACATACTGTACGCCGTTCACGGCATACGTGGAGACCGGTGCGTTGGCGCCGGCGCCGGTTTGAAATTTCCAGAGTTCTTCGCCGTTGTTGATGTCGTACGCCACGAGGTTCCCGTCGGACTCGCCGTGGAAGAGGAGCCCGCCAGCGGTGCTCAATAGGCCGCTGCCGCCTCCCATCGGGAACTTGGTCCTCTTCTGCCACACGATCTTGTTCGTCGTGGGATCCATCGCCGTGAGCGTTCCCGAGCGGATCATCCCCGCGGGCTTATAGAACCCCTGTGAATCGCCAGTCGGCACCAGTCTCTTCTTCGCGTCGTCCCACTGCTCCTGTTTCGCCGTAAACGCTGTCGGAATGATATTCGCGGGAATATAGACGCGGCCTGTTTTCGGACTGTATGTGATCGGGGCCCACGAATTACCGCCCGACGACCCCGGAAAAATAAAGACCGGCTTGTTCCAGTACGTACTGAACAGACATCCTCGCTCAAACCCTTCGAGGAGCTGCTCTGGACACAGCGGCACGAACGAATCGCCGATGGGGAACGGCTGAGTCTTAGCGGTCTTGAGCCGTGGCTCCTGCGGAACCGGCTTTTCTTCGATTCCAATGAGTGGCTTGCCGTTCGTCCGATCGAGGAGATACAGGAAACCCGTCTTCCCCGCTTGCAGCAGGATCTTGCGCGGTCGACCGCGATATTGAATATCAGCCAGGACTGGCGACGAGCTGGCGTCGTGATCCCAGATGTCATGATGGACCAGTTGGAAGTGCCACTTGTGCGCCCCCGTTTTCAGGTCGAGCGCCACGACCGACGCCGTAAAAAGGTTGTCGCCGCCGCGCGACGCGCCCCACACGTCCGGAGCCGCGTTTCCAACGCCCACGAAGATCATACCGAGCTCGGGATCGACAGCCACGTGGGTCCAGACTCCGCCGCCCCCAATCTTGTACGACTCGCCTTCCCACGTGTCCGCGAAGGGCTCGCCAGGACCTGGAATCGTGTAGAACTTCCAGACCTCTTGACCGGTGTTTGCGTCGTATGCACCAAGCTGGCCGCGCGCACCATTGTCACTGCCCGCAGTGCCGATGTACACGCGCCCGCTGTAGAAGACCGGTGCCGCCGACGTGTAGGCTGCCGGGTGATCCGTCAGCTTCCTCTCCCATACGACTTGCCCCGTCTGCTGATCGAGCGCGACGAGCACGTTGTCGCGCCGCCCCACGAACACCTTGCCACCGCCGACGCCGACACCCCTGCTACTACCGGCTCGCGTGCCGGGCCCGGAGCGATAGCGCCATTTGACCGCGCCAGTCGCCGCATCGATCGCGAGCACGTGGGAACGCGACGCCGTGACGTACATCACGCCGTCAATGACGATCGGGGTGGCTTGCAAACTCCCGAGGGCCGGGCCTTCCTCCTCGAGGTGAATCGACCAGGCGCCACCGAGCTGCCGAATATTCGTGGTACTGATCTGGTCCAGCGTGGAGTAGCGTTGATTGGTGTACCCCCCACCTGGGAGAGGAAAATCGCTGCCTGGCGGAGCATCCCACTTCGCGATCTGGCCGGCGATCGAGCCCGCCTGAGCCGCGGCGAGCATGCAAAGAGCGCCGAGGACCAGCGCGGCCACCGGTGTCCTGCTCCATCTCGAACCCAACGGCATGGCCATCGCCTTCTTCCTTCACACTTCACATCGCGAGGACCTGATGCCGACCGGAAGTGCGAGCCTACGCGAATCGCGGGAACTCTAACACAGCCGGCAGCGGACGGAGCGATTACATTTCGTCTCCTCCGCGCCGCCAACAGTTCAGTTCCCTGTACCATGTTCCGCGTGCCGCTTCTGCTGGTCTGGCACAGGCGCTTCATCCCGTGTACGTGCGAACGCACGGACTGCATTTCTGCACCGACTGCATTCGCGTCAGTTTCGAGGTTGGGGGCGTAGGTTCGCGAGCGCGACGCCGAGCTCTGGGTCTTCCCTCGACGTCAGCGTGTGCGCGAGACTCGTGGGAATTCACACGCCTGACGCTGAATGCGTCAGTTTGGTTGGAGTACTGGGCGAGAGAGTTTCTGGTGACGGAAACAGGGCCGGCTGTTTCGTGCAGGCGGCGTTAGTAGAGACGTTTCAGCCCCGGCCTACCTTTATGATGCGAACCAGCGCGGATGAGCGTTGTCTACGATTTCTTGGGCCAACGCGCCGCTGACCGCAACCAGGTTACCGTCAGCGCGTGCGCGGCGCAGGCGTGTCGTACAGATGTCTTCCCGTCTAGCCCGTCAGCCGCACAACGGTCTTCGAAACTGACCGACGTGTTCGCTCACGCGCGCCACTGGCGATCACATCAGAGATTCGAGACCATCTGGTCGTCGATATTCTGGACAAGTCCCGTCGCGTCCCCGAACTTGTCGACATGTACCCCGAGCCGGTCGAGCAGTGTGATGTAAAGATTCGCGATCGGTGTTCCCTTGGGATTTACGACATATCGGTCGCCCTTGATCCCGGTGGCCTTGCCGGCGACCAGCGCAACCGGCAGATCCGAGTGGAAATGCGTGTTGCTATCGCTGATCGAGGCACCGTAGAAGAGCACACTGGAATCGAGGACCGAACCGTCTCCCTCAGGCAGTCCCGCCAACTTCTCCACGAGATATGCAAACTGTTGGAATTGGTACTCGTTGATTTTGTACAGCTTTTCGAGATTGATCGGCTTGTCCTGATGGTGGGACAGCGGATGATGCGAATCCGAGATACCAATCTCTGGATACGCACGATTGCTGATTTCACGGCCCAACATGAAGGTGCTGATGCGCGTGAGGTCGGATTGGTACGCAAGCGCGAGGAGATCCATCATGAGCTTGGCATGCTGGCTGTAGTCGCTCGGCACGCCAAGGGGCTGCTCGAACAGCGGCAGCTCCTTGGAGTTCTGTTTCTCTGCGAGCGTAATCCGACGCTCGACGTCTCGCACGGCTTCAACGTACTCGTCGAGCTTGACGCGGTCGCCTGGCCCGATGACCTTCCCAAGGTCGCCGAGCTCCCCCATCACGACGTCGAGAATGCTGCGGTCACGGCGCATGCGCGAGAGTTGTATCCGTGGATCGGTGCTGCCCGTCGTGCCAAACAACCGCTCGAACAAGGCGCGCGGGTCGTTTTCAGGCGGCAGCGGCGTCGTCGGTGTTCGCCATGCGATCGTGTTCGTATACACACAGCTCGCGCCCGTATCGCACGCGCCCAGCATGTAATTGGCTTCGATTCCAAGCTCGAGCGACGCGAGCTGCGTCTCCTTCCCCAACTCACGCGCGCCAAGCTGATCGAAGGACACGCTTGCCTCCACGTCCGCGCCGGTGGTGAGCTTGAAAGGCAAACAGGTCAGGAAGGTGCCCGCTGCCCGAGCATGGTCGCCTCCTCCCTTGACCAGGCTTGCGGCTTTGGAGTCGAGGCCGCCGCACATGAGCACGTTCTGCTTGAACTTGGCAAGCGACCGCAGCGTCGGTGGCAGCTCCGCGAGCGGCCCTTGGGTCTTTGGAGACCAGTAGGGCATCGACATGCCATTGGGAACATAGAACACGCCAAGTCGCCGCACACGAGCCGCAGCCGTTCGACTTTGCGCTGTGAGCGCTGGCACCATGCTGTCGAGAAACGGTAACGCTATGCACGCGCCCATTCCACGCAGAACGGTGCGGCGGTCAAGGTGCATCTTTCTGATAACCATAACAGGCTCCTAATCTACGCTCCGCGCATCTGAAACGGCATGCTCCGGACGATGCTGAGTATGAGCGACGACCATCGGTATTCGTCTGCGGCCAACCCACGATCGATCTGCCGCACTGTTGGCTGGTCGAAGTACTCCACTCCGCGTCCCAAGGCATACGTAAGCAGCTTCTCGGTGACGGTCCGGGCGAACTGGTCGGATCGAGCGACCAGCGCCTCGCGAAACGCGTTGGGGCCGTCAACGTCCTTGCCGTTCAGCGAGATCTTTGCGTCGATAGGCGCGCCACTGTCGTTGTCGCGCCATCGGCCGATCGCATCGTAGTTCTCCAGCACGAATCCAAGCGGATCCATCTTCGTGTGGCAGCTCGCGCATACGGGATTGGCGCGGTGCACTTGCATGCGGTCGCGTAACGTCTTGGGATTCGAGGCGCTGTTCTCCGCCAGAGGTGGCACATTGGGCGGGGGTTCGGGCGGCGGCGTCCCCAGCAGAATCCCGAGAACCCACTTTCCCCGCAGGACAACCGACGTACGGTTGGCGTAAGAGGTCGACGTCAGAACGCTCGCCTGTCCGAGGACACCGCCCCGCCGATCGTCGGACAACTCCACGCGTCTGAATCGGCTGCCGTAGACCCCCTGGATTCCGTAGTGCCGGGCCAGCTGTTCGTTGAGATATGTGTAGTTGGCACGCAGAAGCTCCGGGACTGGCCGGTCCTCGCGCAACTGACTCTCAAAGAACAGTTCAGTTTCCCGCACCATGGCCTTGCGCAATGTGTCGTTGAATGCAGGAAACATCGCGGGATCCGGCGTCTGTCCGAAAAGATTCCGCACTTCCAACCATTGCCCGACGAAATCGTTCATGAAGCGCGTGGCACGCGGGTCTGCCAGCATCCGGCGCACCTGCTGCTCGAGAACTTTCTCGTTCTGCAGCTCATTCCGCGCCGCGAGGTCGACGAGCTCGTCATCGGGAATGCTTCTCCAGAGGAAGAACGACAGCCTCGAGGCCAGCTCCAAGTCGGTCAGTCGATACGGTGCCTGGACACCGGCCGGCTGTCGTTCGACGCGGAGCAGGAACGCGGGCATCGAAAGGAGCGCTTCGATCGACCGCTCAATGCCGGTGTCGAAACCCTGCTCCTGCCGGCCAGTTCGAAACATCGCCATCAGTGGCTGGATGTCGCGGTCCGTCGTAGGCCGCCGATAAGCGCGGCGGGCCAATGTGGTGATGATTCGCTGCGCACACGCGTCCTCGTCGCGGCTGCCGGTTGGACGACAGATGAAAATGCGGCGCCGGCTGAGCGTATCCTTCGGCACGGTCCCGTCGAACGGGCCCGAGACAAAGAACTTGTCGATGGCGGGCCGTCCGTATTCCGCCCCCTCGAGCGGTGTCGGCGAGGAATCGGTGAATGTGACCGCGACGAGCCGGACGCCCGCGGTGACTGGAACGCGAATTTCCAACGCCTTATCGGCGGTGATGCGGTACTCGTGGAGTTGACGCCCTTCGACGTCATCGTCATCAATCGCGAGTGTCGTTCCTGGATCCGGCCCCTTGAATTGACCGCCAATCTTGAAGCGCTTCACAAGCGCATGATCCAACCGCAACTCAACCTCGTGCTCGTCCTCAATGCCGCCGATGCCGCTGTTGTCACTGCCCTTCAAGCGGATCGCGAACGCATACTCGCCATCGAGCGGGAAAAGATGCTTCACCGCCAGCCCGCCATGAGTCGCAAACGGCATGTCCTCGCCCATGCGGGCGTCTTGTTGCTCGGATCCGAGCGAGTACAGCTGCTGGAGCGGCCGGTTGTCGAGACTCCCCACAGCCGCGCGACTCACCTTCGTCGCCGCCGCGATGTAGCGAGTCATGAGCGCGGGTGTGATTGAGAGCACATCGGCGTTGTTGTCGAACCCGAATCCGGACATGTCCGAAGGCAGCAGCTGGGTACCATCAATCGTCAGCCCGACTAAGTCCTGGACGGCGTTGACATACTCGAGCCGATTCAGCCGGCGCGAGGCGACTCTGCCGGGGTTCGGCGCGCGCGCGCTCTCGCGATCCAGCGCCGCCTCGAGCTCCGCCACAAACGTGTCGATGGTGGGCTGATCAGGCCGGCGCGATCCGTCGGGCGGCATCTGTCCGGTTCGAAGCTTCTTCAGGATCTTTTCAAGAACAGGGGCATGGGTTCCAACCTGTGTCAAATCCAGCTCATCGAACGCTGCCCGTCCTTGGATCCGCTTGTTGTGACAACCCACACAATAACGATCGAGAAGCTCGCGGGAGGGCGTACCGGCGGTCTGAGATTGAGTTGAGCCTGCGCCGGGCCCCTGTGACGCTGCGCTTGCAACCCCTGGCTGCATCAGCCGTAGAGCGGTGAGAGGAGGCGCCGAGGGGCGGTGCGCTGACGCCCGATGCGTTGGCACCGCCAAGGAGGACGGGGCACGCGAAAGCCGCGCTGGCTCAACGGCAGGTACATCGGCACGATGCGCCGATGAGCGCACCGCCGCACAAACCATTACCACCAACCCGACAGCGAATAGTCCTCTGCGCATGGCGTCCTCTTCTACTGCTTGCCGTTCTACTGGTTGCCGCCAGTGACCAGATCGCGGTCCGCGCGCTCGAAAATGAGCCCTGAAATACCCAGCCGCGTGTCCGCGCCCAATCGACGCAGCAACTCTGCGGTCTCGGGCCAGCTTTGGTACTCAAACGACTGCTTGGCTCCCTCCGCCAGTCGGAACGCCGTGCGGCCGCGGTAGTCCCGCGCATTGATATTGGCACCGTGTTCGACGAGGTACTGTATGACCTCGTTCCACCCGCGATAGGTTGCGGCATGCAGCGCGGTAAAGTCCCCCTCATTGATCGCGTTCACGTCCGCGCCGGCCTCAACCAGAATCCTCACCGCCGCCTCGGCCTCCGCGAGGCGGTCTCCTCGCGCTTTTCCCGGCTGATACGATCGCGGCCCGATTCCGGCCGCCGCCATGAGCGCGGTGGTCCCGTCGAACGTGGTGATGCGGTGATCGGCGCCGGCCGTCAGTAGCTCCTGAACAATTTCCGCGCTGCTGCTGATTTGCGGCTTGTAGTCGACACCGAAGCTTCCGCCCCCGTTGAGCGAGAAGCCGGCGACCCAGAGCGGCGTGGCACCGCCGACGTCCCCAGTGCCGCAGGCGTTCCCCGCAAAGGCACCGCGACGCGGGGTGGCGATGTACCCGAGCACAACGGCGGACGTGCTGATGCGCGCATTCGGATTGGCTCCCCGTGCGACGAGAGCCTTGACGAGCGCGAGCCGACGATCAGCGGAGAGGTTCCTTGGGCCTCCTCTCCGCTGGCCTCCGTGCTCCCGGAACCAGTCGGACACCCACGGGCCGACGTCTCCGGCGGCAGCATGTAGCGCTGTCACGCCATCGATCGTCGTATTCGGATCGGCGCCCCGCTCGAGCAGGAACATGGCGAACTGGTCCTGACCGTTGACAACCGCAAGCGGCAGCGCGTGCGTCCCGTCGGACCCGGCTTCGTCCACGCCGGCGCCAGCAGCCAGCAGCATCTTGGCCGCTTCGATGTCTCCGATTCGCGCCGCATACAACAGTGGCGTGAACCCTTTGTCCGAAGACACATGAACGTTCGCGCCTGCGGCAATCAACGCCTGCGCGATGTCATGATGACGACCCGATACGGCCCACATCAGCGCGGTCGATCCGGTGCTCGGCGTCCGCGCGTTCACGTCTGCCCCGTGCGACAGCAACGTCTGCACAACGGCCACATTGCCGGTCCTTGCAGCAATCATCAGCGGCGTGAGCCCGGTCGTCTGGGCCAAATTCGGGTTGGCCCCGGCCTTCAACAGTGTCTCGACCACTGCGACACTGGCGTTCTCGCATGCGCGTGTCAATGCCGTGACCCCATGGTCCTCGGCGGCATTGACCTTGGCTCCCGCTTTCAGGAGCAACTCGACGGTTTCGCGGTGATCCCAGTGGGCCGCCCATATCAGAGCCGTTGTCCGGTCGGCCCGAGATTGGTTCACGTCGACACCCGCGCGAAGCAACCCTCCCACCGCAGCCCAATTCTGCTCTGCCGCAGCGTTGACCAGACGGAGATCCACATCGGCCGGCGCCGCCGCACCAGCGAAGAGCAACAACAGTGTGAGCCCTCCCACACCGCTACGAGCCAATCGTATAGACATCGGGAACATGGCTTCCCTCAAGATGAATGCGTTCTCAAGCACACAAGAACACCTAAAATTATACTCCTCTTGCAGATATCCGACTCGTACCGAATAGGGGCCTGCGCGATTGTGCTCGGCCAGCAGGCGGGGACGAGCGGTCGCTAGATTTGGGCCAGAAATCTCTGGTTTAGGCCAGAAACCTGAGAATTTCCCGCCCGGCTGAACGCTTCCTGACACTCACCTCTTGCAAAATGAAAGAACCTATCGGCGCAGCTTGACCACGAATGTCTTCGTCTTCGGATCCTGCTCACGGTACACGGCGTGGCAGCGTTGACACGCGGCGTCCACCTTCTTGGCTGCCGCTCCCACCGCGGCCCGATCGATTGATTCGTTGGAAAGCGATACATCCAGCTCATCCAGGGCCGCAATAGCGTCTCTGAGCAATTTCACCGCGTCCGCTTCTTTGTTGTTCCGCCAGAAGGCTATCGTCGGGGCAAGCTGATTACGCGCGCGCGCGACCCGTGTCTTTGCAGTCTCGAAGTCGCCAGCGCCGATCGCGCTGTGCGTCAACTCAATGTATCGACCGACAGCCTTCATGGCGCGCTCGAGATCCTCCGGACTGAAAACCGGCTGCGCGCGACCGATGGCGGCAAAAAACGCGATCGCCATGACGCCCACACCCCACACGTACCGCCGACGAGCTCCGGCCGCTACGGTGCGCGTAGGGACCTCTGGCTGATAAGGGACGCTCGCAGACGGCGTTCGCTGCATCGGGCAAGCGTTCTGACGACGGTTCTTGATCATAGACACACAGGTTGATGTGAATCGCCGCAGCGAAGGGCGACGCTCCAAAGGCGGCCAGCGCGAGGAGCCGAGGTTATGCCGCGATCGCAGCCGACCTGCAAGCACCCACCGACCCGTCTGCCCCGGGGTCTAGCGCGGCCAGGGGGGGCCCTGATGTTCCTTCGTCACCGTGGCCTCGCCTTTATGCACGAACTTCTGGATCCGCTTACCCTCATAGGTTTCGGTCGTGTAAATGTTGCCCTGCGAGTCGACGGCAATGCTGTGGACACCGAAAAACTGACCGGAATACCGGCCGCCATCGCCGAAGCTCGTCAGCAACTGCAGCGTGTCGCGCAGGATGATGTACACACGGTTGTTCGCACCATCCGCCATGTAGATGTACTTCTGCTGCGAGTCGCGGGAGAACGCGATGTCCCATACGGAGCCACCCGCCTTCGTATTCTTCGCGAAGATCGCCTCCTTGATGAACGTGCCATCGGGATGGAACACCTGGAGGCGATCGTTCGTGCGATCGCAGACATAGAGGAGTCTGTCTTTGGAGAGATCCGCGCAGTGGACGGGGTTGCGGAACTGCTTCGCGATCGGCGCGGCGGGATCGTAGGGGCCGAGCGGCGTGTCATCCGGTTTCGAGCCGTACGCGCCCCAGTAGCGCTTCATCTTCCCCGTTGCCGCGTCGAGCACCGCCACACGGTGATTGAAGTAGCCGTCGGAGACATACGCCTCGTTGTCCTTCGCGTCCACAGTGATCTTCGCCACCTGGCCGAAGTTGTCCGGATCGTTGCTGTTCGGCGTGAACGTGGGCTTCGACTTCGGGTCTTTGGCGGGTGCGGTCATCCGCGCGTTCGGCTTGCCATACTGGGCCAGGAACTTGCCGTCCTTCGTGAATTTCATGATGTGCGAGTCGCCCGGACCGTTGCCGCCGATCCACACCGCGCCCGTGTGGTCGATGAAGATACCGTGGTTGGACGCGGGCCAGTCGAAGCCCTGTCCAGGGCCACCCCAGTGATGAACGAGATTGCCGGCCTTGTCGAAGGCCAGCACCGGCGGCGCGGCCGTGCAGCACTCCGCGAATCCGTTGTCAATCCCCCGTTCGTTTCGGTCCAGGTTGGCGGCACCACGGTGGACCATCCAGACCACATCCTGGTCGTCCACCCAGACCCCGATGGAGTTGCCCAGCAGCCAGTGGTTCGGCAGCGGCTTGGGCCAGAACGGGTCCACCTCAAAGCGGGGCGCCTTCACCGCATTCCGGCTCTGCGCCTCGGCAGCCTCGCCAAGGACGGACTGTGTCACGCCTAGACCGGCAAGAGCCACGAGAAATGCCCCGCCCACCAAAAGTCTGCGTTTCATCGCGCCTCCAAGCGACCCTTCTTATACATTAATTGCGGGCAGTGACATAACGAAAAGCCACCATCCGATGATTTTTGCCGCTTCGCGCTGTAGACTCCAACCGTCTGTCGGAGTTCGTCACATCCCGGCACGTGCTCGAGCACCTCGCCAGCGCGCAGCACGGGCCGTGCCCTCGAGTTGAGTGGGTCCATCGTCTTCTTCGGTAACCGGCAAGAACGGATCAGGGACGTTATGAAGGGACACACGGCACCTTACTTCGTGGGAGCGAGCACACTTGCCGCGGTCCTTCTGGGGGCAGGATGGCACGTGCTCGCACAGTCAGGCGCGAAGAATGGCGAGTGGCGAAGCTACGGAGGCGATCTCGCGAATACTCGCTATGCTCCGCTCGATCTATATGTTGAACGACCGGCAGTACATCGTCCTAGC
>CAVQVI010000012.1:0-7756 GCA_963717075.1 uncultured Acidobacteriota bacterium
TGGGCGGATGGCAGGTGGATCATTTCGACGGGTTCGCCGGTGACGAACATCGTTTTCTTGCTAGCCAGGAAGGCATCTGTCGGCAGCATCGCCGTGGGCATTGCCGCCGAGCCGTCGCGCGGGTTGGCCATGCGCGAAAACGTGTTCTCGTGCGCGTAGACGCGCGCGCCTTGGCCGAGGATCGCATTCACGGTTCCTTCGGCGGACGTGGCGAGCGCTGCGTTTCCGCCGACGTGATCGAGGTCGCTGCTGGTGTTGACGATGTAGCGAATCGGCGCGGGCGAGAGCGACCGGATCGCCGTGAATACCTTCTGCGACATCGCGGCTTCGTTGGAATCGACCACCATCACCGCATCCGGGCCGACCTGCACGGTGATGTTGCTGCCCGCACCGGCGAGCAGGTAGACGGAACCCTGGACCGGCAGGATCTGAATGTCGCCGCGGCTCGCGTAGGTTGGACGCCCCGGCCGATACGTCGGCGCAGCGGCATTCTGCTGCGCGCGGATGTCGACGCCGAGCGCAAACAGCCCGAGAGCCGCCGCGATCCGTGCGAAGGTCAGCGGCTTCACCGCGAGCCCTCTTCTCCATCGCACGCATCATCTCTTTCAGACGTTCGACGTATCTGGATACAGTGTCTCCTTGCCGCCGAGCGTCGCGTCGAGCGGCAAGCCGTTGGCGTCGGCGTACTCGGGATGACGCGTGCCGAGCGGATAGTGCGGCACGTCACCAGGCTTGAGGTCAGGCAGTTCTTCCGCGATCTCCACTTGCCCGATCGGTGGCTCACGCTGATTCGGATTCCACCTCCACGTTTGGGTTCGAACCATCGGCTCATCGAGAAAGATCGGATCGTCGACCTGCGACATCATCATCAGCAGGTTGCCGTGGCGGATGAAGTTACTCCGTCATCACCGCGTACGGGCTCGACGGGATACCGTTGCGCTGCAGAAACGCCTGCTTCATGTGCGTCGTGGTGACCTTGAGCATTCCGTTTTCCCACACGCCGGTGGAGAACCCGTTCCAGAGATGCTCGGCGAACTCCGACGGATGCGGACGGCCGTCCAGCCAGATCGTGCGGTTGGCGTTCTCGAACAACCCGGTGATCGTGTAGCCAATCAGACGTCGTGAGACCGGGTCGATGATCTCGCCCATGTGGAAGTTGGGGCCGGACGGCGCATCGAATACTGCGCGGGGTGCGGCCGCGCCTGATGCTCAGGCACAGCCTGGATCGTCGAGTTCCAGGAGAGCGCTTTCTGACGGCCGGCGGCATTGATCGGAAAGCCGGTGAAGTTGCCCAGCTCTGGTCCGGGATCGACTCGAATCAACAGTTCTTCCTCGTTGGACATCGTCCACGAGCCGGCGAGATCGACCATCGTCGGCGGCGCGGCCTGGCCCCGGTCCTGCGCGGAGGAGGGCGCGGTGAGCGATGCGGCGGCCAGCAGTGCCGCGGTCGTCGCGATGAGTGTTCGATGCCTCAGAGTCTGCATGGCGTCGGTTTCCATTTCGAGCCGTCCGCTTCGCGCTTGAAGTGCATGCTCGTCGTGTAGTCGTTCTGGAGATACCGCGGATCGCTGACGACCGACGTGACGATGAGCCACACATCACCGTTGGGAAACGCCACGCGATCCCGATACTCGAGCAGCGTTGCGCTCTCGCTGTAGGCGACGCCATTCTTGCGCAGCCAGCCTTCGCCCATGTTCGTCGTGACGACTTTCAGCGTGCCGCCCTGCGGAGGTGGGGCGCCGATGGCCCTGCCGTTGCGAAGCACGGGTGGGCCGCCAATCGGTTCCATTCCGCCAGCGAGTGGCCCTGCAGCGAACGCGCGCCCGGCGACGCCGCTCGATCGAAGCGCAAGACGCGGGTCTGTTGTCCCGCATCCGTCTCGACGCTCAGCGCATCATCACCGCGCCAGGAAATCCGCAGGCGGTGGGAAGTCGCATCAGCCCGCCGGCGCCGTAGGCTTTGCACGATCCGTCCGTCGATGGATCCCACTGATCGGCAACACGGCGGCCTGCATCTGAGAGCGGGATGCTCGTGTAGTCGCCCTTCCTCGGCGTCCGCATCCGCCACAGCCAATCCTCGGTCACGACGGAGACCCAGTTGCCGGTGAGATCGACGGGAGCGGCCGTGCGCGGCGAGCGGGGTCCAGACGATGCCGTCTGCTGCGCCAACGCAGTCTGCTGCGCGAACGCAGTCTGCTGCGCGAACGCCCGATGACCGGTCAGCGCTGCCATGACAGCTGCGCAGATCAGGGCGAAAAGCACGACGCGCCGGTTGGGTGTTCCTCGCGACATGGTGGCGCAATCTACGTCCCGGAAAGTTCGAATGTCAACGATTGCAGTGTCCAAACGCCCTAAACCTAAACCAGTTGACTTTGGGCCGTGGACCTCGGGTATCTAACGCCGCACTGATATTCCAATCCTCCTCATTTCGGCCGTCCTGATTCTTCGTTGGTCGACATCGGGTCACTGGGTCTGTCACGCGGGACACCACGTCAAGGCACTAGGAGGTTAGGTATGCGGATACTCGGGAAGCTCGGCGCCATCGCCGGAGCGCTGGTGTTGTTGGTTCCGTCGATCGCGCTCGCGCAAGCGTCGATCACCGGCAACGTCAAGGACACGTCAGGGGCGGTGCTCCCGGCGTGACAGTCGAAGCTGCCAGCCCAGTGCTGATCGAGAAGAGCCGGACGGTCGTTACTGATAGCAACGGTCGCTATCAGATCGTCGATCTCCGGCCCGGGACATACACCGTCACATTCACACTGACCGGGTTCAACACCTTCAGGCGTGATGGCGTGGTTCTCAGCGGCACGGCCGCGAACACCGTCGATGCCGATCTGCGCGTCGGATCGCTGGAAGAAACGATCACGGTCACCGGCGAAGCGCCCGTCGTCGATACGCATACGCTCACCAGACAGCAGGTGCTCAGCTCTGATGTCGTCGATGCGCTGCCGAGCGCGCGCAACTACGTCACCCTGGCACGCATGGTCTCCGGCACCAATGCCAGCGGCAACGGTGCCAACGACGTCGGCGGGTCACTGATTCAAGACGTCGGCGGTAGCTTGACTGTGCACGGCAGCCGCACCACCGATCAGCGCGTGACCGCCAACGGCATCAACACGATGACGCTGCAGGCGGGCGGCAACATCGGTGGCCAGACGCCCGGACGTCGGCTCGGCGGCCGAGGTCTCGATCGACACGACGTCGCTGTCGGCCGACCTGCCGACCGGCGGCGTGCGCATCAACTTCATCCCGCGCGACGGCGGCAACCAGTTCGCCAACTCCGCGTTCTTCACCTTCGCGACCAAGGGTCTGCAGGGGGACAACTTTTCCGACGAGCTGCGCACTGCGGGCCTCGCGACGCCGACGAAGATCGTCAACAACTTCGACCTCAACGAAGCCTTCGGCGGTCCGCTCAAGAAAGACAAGGTGTGGTTCTGGTTCTCGACACGCTTCAACTCGGTCAAGGGTGAGGCGGGCATCTTCACCAACGCCAATGCCTTCAAGACGAACCAGTGGCTCTACGTCCCGACGACAACACCGGCGGTCAACGAGGGCCAGCAGTTCAACAACAGCCTTCGCGTGACGTGGCAAATCAACCCGAAGGTGAAAGTCGCCGGCACGTACAAAGCGGACAAGTGGTGCAACTGTCCGAACCAGATCAGCGCGACACGTGCGCCCGAGGCCGCCCGCGATCGGCGTTTCCCGCGGCTGCGGCAGGAGCACGCGGAAATGACGTCGCCGATCACCAACAAGCTGCTGTTCGAGGCTGTGGGTCTGCACCTCTTCGAGCGCTGGGGCGACATGCACCTCCGCCATAAAGGTGGATCGCTCGACGATCCGGCGCTCGAGGCGCTGCTTCCGCAGCTGATCTCGGTGACCGAGCAGAGCAACAACCTGATCTACCGCGGGCGCGAGATCAACAACAACACGCTGGTGCCGAACTTCTCGTATCGCGCGGCGATGTCCTACGTCACCGGCACGCATGCGTTCAAGGTTGGCTTCAACCGCACGCACGGGTTCCTCGAGGAATACCAGTACGCGATGAACCCGGTGAGCTACCGTTTCCTCGGTGGGGTGCCGAATCAGATCACCCTGATGAACGGCCTGTACACGGCGATTTCGAACATGGACAACGATCTCGGCATGTTCGCCCAGGATCGCTGGACGATGAACCGGATCACGCTGAATCTGGCGCTGCGCTTCGATGTGTTCCAGACCAGCTTCCCTGAGCAGACGGTCGGATCAGCGCCGCTCGTGCCAAATCGCAACATCACGTTCCCCGAAACCGAGAACCTGAATTGGAAGGACATCAGCTACCGCACCGGGCTCGTCTACGACTTGGGTGGCAACGGCAAGACCGCGCTCAAGGTTGCCCTCAACAAGTACCTGCTTGGACAGACGCTCAACGGCATCGGCCGCAATCCGAACCCGGTGCTGGCGCTCACGCAGGCGGTCAATCGGTCCTGGACCGATACCAATGGCGACTTCGTTCCGCAGTGCGACCTGCTGAATCCGCTGGCGAACAACGGCGGGCATCCCTGCGGACAGATTTCGGATTTCACGTTCGGCACCAACCGGGCCGGCGAGCTGTACGGCAAGGACCTGACCACTGGCTGGGGCCATCGACCGGCGAACTGGGAGTTCTCCGTCGGCGTGCAGCGCGAGATCATCCCGCGCGTCGCGCTCGACGCCGGCTACTTCCGCCGCGTGTGGAAGAACTTCCAGGTGACCGACAATCTGCTCCTGACTCCGGAGGACTTCACGCAATTCAGCCTCACGGTGCCCGCCGATTCTCGGCTGTCGACGAGCGGCCAGACGCTGACCGGTTTGTATAACGTCATTCCGACGAAGTTCGGCCAGGTCCAGAACCTGAACACGTTGTCCGACAACTACGGGAAGCAGATCGACCACTGGAACGGCTTCGACATCAGTATCAATGCGCGCCTGCAGAACGGGCTCACGCTCCAGGGTGGTATGGGCACCGGTAAGCAGATCGAGGACAACTGCGAGATCGTCGCCAAGCTGCCAGAAATGCTGAATCTGGGCGGTGCCGCTGCGGCCAATACCGCGAACGCGCCGGCGCAGTGGCGGCCGGCGCAGTTCTGCCATCGCGAGGAGCCGATGCTGACCGGATTCAAGGCGCTCGCCATCTACATCATCCCGAAGATCGATGTGCAGGTGTCTGGCTCGTTCCGCAGCACGCCGGGCACGTCGCTCTCGGTGGGCTACACCGCAACCAACGCCATCCTCACCTCGTCGTCGACGCTCGGCCGCCCGCTCTCGGGGACCGCTGCGAACATGGTGATCGGGATCGAGAAGCCGAACGAGGCGTATACCGAGCGCCGCCAGGAGCTCGATATGCGGATCGGAAAGGTGTTGAGGTTCTCGAACACGCGAACGGTCGTCAGCATCGACCTGTACAACGCGTTGAACTCGAACGCGATGATCGTGCAGAACCAGGCCTACCTGTCGTATCTGCGCCCGGTCGAGATCCTCAACGCGCGGCTGATCAAGTTCAGCTGGGCGTTCGATTTTTAGGAATCAGGAATCAGGAATCAGGAATCAGGAATCGCGGGGGCCGCCTTCGGGCGGCCCTTGCTTCGTACGACCGACGCTGTGTCCGTCGCTGGTGAACGGCCGCCACTTGTGTTGCCGTCGCGAATCCGGTTCCGGTGGCCGGACACGCGCTGCGATGCCGTCGTCGGCCGCTGGACGCTCGGGTCGCGCCGGTTGACGGGATGAGCGCTCAACCTCGCTGATGCCCACTGGCTTCTCGCACGGTCAGGCGATCCGTGTCGGCCTGACCTTGTACCATTTCCAGAGTTCTTATCCTCTTTCACTCGAGGGGAAGAGTGTGTCTTGTGGGAGCTGTGGGAAACGCGTTCTGTGCGTTTTCCAAAGAGCGGTGGACGCGTTCGTGGCGTCCACGGCTCTGCCAGCTTCCACAGACTGTGGAAATCAATCAGTACGATGAGGACCGAGCTCGGCCACTTCGTCGGGAGTGCCATCGGCCTGACGCGCGTGGAGCGCCCTGTGGAGACGAGCGCCCCGACGACGTGGACCGTGAGTGACATCCAGTGGGAAGTTGCGCCTCGAGCGCCAGTACAAGGGTGATGCGGCTCACGGGACGGTCGAGCGAGAAAGGAGCAGCGGTGCCGGAGACGTTCGAATGGTTTCTCGGAATCGATTGGGGCAGCGAGGCGCACGAGCTCTGTCTGCTGGATGCCGCGGGAGCGATCCGCGGGACGCGCACGGTCGCACATACGGCGACAGCGGTGCACGAGGCCGTGCAGTGGGTCCGTGAGCTGACCGGCGCGGCGCCGTCGGCGATCGCTGCGGCGATCGAGACTCCGCGTGGCGTGTTGGTCGACACCTTGATCGAGGTGGGCTTCCGCGTCTTCGCGATCAATCCGAAGCAGCTTGATCGCTTTCGCGACCGATTCACGGCTGCGGGGGCCAAAGACGACCAGCGCGATGCGCATGTCCTCGGTGACGGGTTGCGCACTGATCGACGGGCGTTTCGACCGGTCCGGCCCGACGATCCCCTGATCATTCAGCTGCGAGAAGTCACACGCTTGCGCGAGGAACTGCAGGAAGACGAGCGGCGCCTCGCCAATCGGTTGCGCGATCAACTCTACCGCGTCGATGCCGCCTGGCTCACGTTCAGCCCGGCTGCTGACGAGGCGTGGCTGTGGACCATCCTGGCGGAGGCGCCCGACCCGGCCACGTGGGCACAGATGGCGCGGCGACGCGTGGCGGCCACGCTGCGTACCCACCGCATTCGCCGCGTGAGCGCCGACGCCATCCTGACCGCGCTGCAGCAGCCGCGGCTGACGGTGGCGCCGGGGGTGGCGGAAGCTGTCGCGACTCGCATCGCGGCCGTGGTGCCGCAGCTGCGGGTCATTCACGAACAGCGCCTCACTGCCGAACGGCGCATCGACCGGCTGCTGGAACGGCTCGGGACCAACGATGTCCCCGAAAGCGAGCCGCGTGAGCATCGTGACGTCGAGATTCTCCAGTCCTTGCCAGGGGTCGGAAGAATGGTGACCGCCACGATGCTCACGGAAGCCACGGGCCCGTTGGCCGCGCGCGATTATCCCACGCTGCGGGCGCACACCGGCGCCGCACCCGTGACCAAACGGAGCGGCAAACGCGCCTTCTTCGTCCACATGCGCTATGCCTGCAAGCGCCGCTTGCGCCAGGCGGTGTATCACTGGTCCCGGACGAGCCTGCAACACGACGCGGCGGCCCGCGCCTACTACGATCGGGTGCGGGCGCGCGGTCACGGTCATGCGCGAGCGCTCCGCAGTGTCGCGGATCGGTGGCTCCGTATTCTGGTCGCCATGCTCAGAAGAGGCACCCTGTATGACCCTTCGCAATTCGCGCAAATCCCTGTTTGACAAATGGTGGGGAGTCTCCACACGGATTCGCCACGCCAACACAAGTGTCGGCCTGACCGACGTCGCTTGTGGCTGCGGACATGCCGCGTGGCGGACGCGTGCGACCATGCCGAGCTCACCGCGTAGCTGGAAATTGGCCGCAGCGATTCCTCCGCGCGTCTTCCGGCATGCGTTCGAGTTGCGTCGAACCAGCTCTGGACATTTTGAGCCGCGGAGCGGATGTCGTCACGAGTCAGCAACTAGACGCGCGGGCACCGGCAGAGTACAAGCGGAGGTCGATTTCCCGGCGTGGAGGCGCGGCCGCCGCGCGGTGTGCCATCAGCGGCGCACAATCGGTTACGAGCGGTACGCCTCACG
>CAVQVI010000013.1:0-45993 GCA_963717075.1 uncultured Acidobacteriota bacterium
GTTCACTGGTCCAAAAGCAGAAGCGATGCCCGATCCAGTCGCCAACCCCAAAGGGAACAAAACGGGCAATGCGCGCCGGCATCTCTCCCGAAGATCGATTGCTCTGGTCGACTCCGGTCTCTTTGAGCAATCAGTGAACGATCGGTTCGTCGAACAGTTGCTCTAGATGTTCGAGGTGAGAGATTTCCAAGGCGGGCACAGCCTTGATGGCCAAACCTAGCGCTTCATCGGCGCTACACACACGACTGTGCTTTCGTAAGTCCTTTCGTGTGGGCATGTCAACGCCCTTCGTAGCCATGGCGATGAGACGCGCGGATCGATCCCTGCGTCCCGTCGTCGTGGCCGGAGTGCCAGATCCTCTCGCGGTTCCTCGACACCCGCTACGAGATCACGGTGTCTAATCCGACGCGCCGATGCAGAGGCGTCGGGAAGGCCACGTTTGACGGCGCAGCGGTGAATCCAGCAGCGATTCCTCTGGTCGACGACGCCCGCATCCACGATGTGCAGATCGTGCTCGGAGATGTCACCTAGCTCGACCCCGGCTTGGGTTGTCGGGCGAGCGCGCGCACGGGCTGAATAAGGATGACCTGAAGGCGCGAAGAAACGCCTCGGCGCGGTGGCGAGAGCGTCAGTGAATCCCGGACCTATTTCGGTTTCCAGTTCGGCGGTGGCGTGAATCTGGCCCTCTCTCCGTACGGAGAGTGACACCTCGGGGGCGTGTATCCAGTCGGGCGCGACGGCTCCATCGGCGCTGTCGCACGGCGCGCAAGGACGAGAGTCACCGTTGCGAGCGGGCCCCGGATGGATGCGGGGCTAGCTTCCTGCTACGGAGTCCTTGGGCGGTTCTTATCCTGCTTCCTTTGTTCCTCTTGTTTCTGTTTCTTCACCTGCTGTTGCTTGCCTTTTTCCTTGTCTTTCTTGCCACCTTTGTCTCCCATGCCTGCTCCTTTTTCGCCATTATGACTCGTGACGGTGAGTGAGTTCTACGCTGACGACGGTGTGAGATCGAGAACTTTCGCGAGGCCGAAGCCCGTCGCCAGGGCCGCAAGAATGATACGCAACTCATTGTCGCCGGTCACGCCGCCTCGCGCGCCACGCGATATTCATGGTGCAGCCCGCGCAGAATCGGCGTCGCGACGACTCGACAACGCTCGGGGAGGTGATGGCCGTTTCCAGCGTCTGCGTCAGCACGTCCTCGATCGCCGCATCGCTGATCTGCCAGGGCGCGCCCGGTCGCGGTTCATCCAGCAGCCCGTCGAGCCGCTGCGCCACAAACCGGCCGCGCCATTTGATGATCGTGGGCCGCGTCAGCTGTAGCGGCGCCGCCAACGCCGTGTTGCTCTGACCGGTGGCGGCGCCCAAGACAATGCGCGCGCGCTCGGCCAACGCCTGGGCGCTGGTGGGTCGGCGACTCCAGCGGTCCAACGTCTCGCGTTCGGTGTCAGAGAGGATCACGGTCGGGGGACGAGGCCCTGGTGGCATCGATGTACGCATCTTTGTGCTCCTGTCTCGGAGCACGAGGAACACCGATGAACTGTTTACGAACTTCTAACTCGGGACACTAGATCGTGACCCTCCGACTTTTTTTGTCAACCGAGCGAATAGAGCTTCCTGTCCATCGTCGCCGTGCTGAAGTGACACACGAGCCGTCCCTCTCCTCTTGCTGCTACGCCGCTCGTTCAGTCCGTTTGTCCAATAGCCCGGCGATCTCATCGATGCTCCATACGCGGGGGCGGGAGGCTCCCGCCCGTTGCACGCTTGCGGATCCCGAATCGTTTCGTCGATAAAGGCGCTGTCCTCAGACTCAGAACGCTAGCGGCACTTCGCGGCGAGCATCTTCACCGAATCCACCGTTAACGTCGTCTTCTCATGTGGGTCGAGCGGTGATCTGACTGGCACGCTCTCACGAAGCGCTGCGGTTCTCGACGCTCACCGTGCCGAAGTCGTGTGCGTTCAAGTCGGCAACGAACCCGTTCTCGCGGGGGCATGTAATGGTCGGGCACCTGCAACTGGTCGACCACGTCGCGACTCATCTCAGAAGGGCAGGTCAGCCGAACAGGCTTCATTCGAAGGCGCTTGTCGTCATCGAATGGCGGGCATCTCCTGCAATCTGTTAGAGTTCCGCTCGCATGCCATTCGAAGCGCTGGGAATGATCGAGACCAAAGGTCTCATTGGGGCGGTCGAGGCCGCCGATGCGATGGTGAAGACGGCCAACGTCGTGCTGGTCGGCAAGGAATACATCGGCGCCGGCTACGTGACCGTGATGGTACGTGGCGACGTCGGCGCGGTGAAAGCGGCGACAGACGCCGGGGCCGCGGCGGCGCGGCGCGTCGGCGAGCTCGTGTCAGTGCACGTGATTCCCCGCCCGCACACCGAGGTCGAAAAGATTCTTCCCAAGGGCGGCAAAGACCCCGTGACCACGTAAGCTCCCATGGCGGTCAAAGCCCAGGCAGCGCACACCGGTCGCGACCTCGCCTCGATGGCGGAGGCGCGTGCGCTCGCGCGGCGCGCCAAGCAAGCCTAGGCCGAGCTGGCCGAGTTCAGTCAGGAGCACCTCGATGACCTGCGGGTGGTTTTTCGGATCTGAAGTTGCCGTACAGGGTCTATACTCGAGCCTCATTCCAGAACGGAGCCAGCCAGCGTTCGAGTAGTGCCCCTCGATAAGTGGGTGCGCGCCGACAGGTCCAACTTTGGCCGTGTTGTCGGAGCGCACATGCCGCGCGCCCCACTCACATGTCCATCGCCCGTCGACATTCTCGAAGAGCCGCTCGACACGGTGCCCTCGCGCGAACTGGGCCGACGCCACGGTTTCACGAGGACGCGCGCTCGACGGGCGATCGTCGATGCGGTGACGACCTGACAGGGTGATGATGCGACGTGGCGTGCGCGCGGTGGGCGAGCGAAGTCACGGAGAACCGCCGCAGGAGCGTGGCTATCGACGTCTGGCGGCGGCCGTGATCGTGTCGGCCGTCCGGGACTTAGAGAAGCCGACACGGGCGGGAGGAGCGTCCGTGCGGGCGGGAGAGTCCGCGCGCGCGTTCTTGACCGTCTCGAACTCACACCTGAAGTTTTGGTGCCGCGTGGCGGATGTCGACATGAACGCGATCCTGCGGAAGTATTGGCCTCACGCCGGCCCGTCCTGAGCGGGTGCGGCGGCATTGTCAACTTGAGCGAAATCCGACCAGAAAAAGGCTACACAGTAAGATCGAAACTCCGGATTTCCGAGCATGTTCATGCGGCACCCGATGTCCCGGGAAGGGAAAATCCAGTAGGGTGACAATGCCTGACGGGCAGTGTGGTGCGTGCCTTTTTCCTCTGGCGGGTCTGTCCGACCGCTCGGCCAGGCTTTGTCGTGGTTTGAATGGAGGGAATGCCATGAGTGGAAGTCGACGGCCAAGCCAAATCCGCAGGAGGCGTCACCGGAAGGAAAAGCGACAGAAGCTTCGAGCGAAGCTGGCGAACGCGCCAGCGCACGAGCGTTCCACGCTGGAAGCAAAGCTGCAGAAGATAGGTGGCTTGCCGAAGAAGTAGCTCCCTTCTCGGCGTGTAACATCGTGCCCGGCGTAGTTGCGCGCCGACATCCATGATGCGCCTCGTAAGTCGCATTGCGTTGTCCGCATATGCCGTTTACTACCGCAAGGACGGCGGTCGTTGCGACGTACCGTGCGAGCCCAGACGAATAGCCCACGGCGCGCCAGCGTGGCGATGGTCTGCGCAGCAGGTCACAATCGTGTCGCACATTTGATTCACGAATCAACCCGTGCGGATCGCGACCTGATTTTTGCGAACGACAGGCCTCAGTCGGGAGCGAACAGCGTTTGAGTGTCACCGCTGACCCCGATTTTCAGAAGTTGACAGTGATCGGCTTGGCTTCTTCTCAGCTTGAGCGGCTGGCACTCTCAAGGAGGCCCTGCACAGCCGTTACCACGGTGAAAGGTGCGAGCATATGGGGGCTGGTCAATGCCTGACGAAGCTTTTCCGGTTTGCCGGCGAACTCCGCAGGACGTCCGCGTCATTGGTGCAGGATGCCGTCGCTATGGAGGCCACGACGAAGGCGATGATCGCGCAAGCACGGGATCCGTCATATCAGTCAATACCTTCGTCTCTGCGCTGCGCTCGCCCGATCGAGGCGAGTGGCGAAGCTGCCTGATAACGAGGAATAGCCAGAGAGCCAACCCGGCTGGGCATCCACGGGACGGTCTCGCTTACCGCCAGCATCGACGCCAACGCTCGCCTCATCTGGCTTTGCCCTCCCAGCCCACGTCAGACTTGATAGCCGACGCGCCTCAGCGCCGGCAACAGCTCTTCCTGAACAGCGTCAAGGAGGCGATCGACCGCGGGCGACTCGCGCCCAAAATCGCGGCGACGTCTGGCGGTACGGGCGTCATCCAGACCTCGTAAGCCGCGCAGTAGCCGATCGACCGCTGGCTCAATCCCTTCTTTCTTTGTGACGGCCGCACGGAGTTCATCCACCGAGCGGCGCACGTGTCCTTCCGAGTCGCCAACTGTGAGACGACTGGCAAACTTCTCGACGACCTGGAGGGCTGCCTCGATGGAGGTGAAATCTTCGTCCGGCATGTTGATCGATGACGCGCGTGGCGAGATGGCAGTACGGGGGTGCTTCCGGGCGCCCTGTTGGCGACGGTGCCTTCGACCAGATAAAAGTCGTCAGCGCTCAGCCATCAGCTCGGAGCCGTCAGCTGGAAGGCCTGAGGGGAGCGCAAGCTCCCTACACCCGCTTCCGGGTCACGTTATCAATAATATCCTATTCCTTGCGAACGGGCAGCGGGCGGCCCGGTGCGCCGCGGGCGAAGAAGATGCAAGTACTCCCTCCAACCCTCGCACGCGCCTGTGGGGTTGCCAGAATTCTGGCGACCCTCAGTGGAACCCCGACGATGACGGACGAGGCGGTGCTCGCGGGCCGCCGGCCGGCTTGTCATGTCACCGGTCGGTTGTTTGCCAGGCCAGGGGGATAGGCGGGCTTGATTTCTCTGGCCGGCGAGCGGAGCGCGAACCGTGTAGACCCAACACGCCCGCATGTGGCTGGGTGTCTCGTTCAAAGCAAAGCGGCAAACGCGCAAACGCGCCGCAGTCATCGTGAGCACCTATTCGCGAGGAGCCATTGGCGAGCTGACGACCGACAATCGCTTGCGATCATTGAAGGGCGCCGGTCGCGACTACTTCTTTCACAGGTTCTCGCGCACGACGGCTTTGCGGACTGTGCGTGGCGTCGGTTCACTTCCGCCCTAAGCAGGACCGGAGGTGACACATCGAGGCGTCGCCGTCCACGATCGCGATTGCGCGCGTAGTGGAGGTGAGGATTTCCGTGCGCACGACCGTGAGGGGATTGTCGAAGGACATCATCTTGCTGCTACGCACGCTCCGGGCGGAATGCACGTGATCGTCGCAGTTCGGACACCGACCTTCGACGAAGCTGTCTTCCCACAGTTGAAGTAGGGCCATGTGAATCTCGTCGCTATGAACCAATCGGCCGGTCGCCGGTGAGATGCCCCGTGCGGGGGGGGCGGGGTTTCCCGCGGTGAGCGTTAACCAGGTGCTCTACATGTTTTGCGACCGAGCGCGCGCGCGGTCGATCGCAAATGTTGCACCCGCGGGTAGCCCCGTGAACGGGCGGGTGACCCCATGAACACTCGGCTGCGCTCGCAACCCCATGAGCGGACCGCAACCCCAACGGACGCGACGAACGCGCGGCCGGCATTTGAAATACTTGAAATTTTAGATCAAATAGCAACTGCCAGAACGTCCGCAAGGTGAACGTTAAGGACGAACCGGAACGCCAAGGGGGGTGGGGCCAAAATGTACAAGGATCTGCTGACACGCGTCCAGGACGTGCTGAAGGACTGCGCCGGCCGTGTACGGCTCACTGATTCGCCTGCGTGTCTGGTTGGGGACGAGCACGGCATGAGCCGCCATCTGGAGCGGATCCTGCGCGAGTCGGGCCAGCGTGTGCCAGCGAGCAAGCCCGTCCTTGAGATCAAACCCGGATCACCCGGTCGTGCAGCGGCTGAAGCTGGAATCGGGCGCGGCGCGGTTCGTCGACTGGTGCCACATCCTGTTCGATCAGGCGCTGCTCGCCGAGGGCGGCGAGCTCGAGGACCCGGCCACCCTCGTGAAGCGCCTGAATTCGCTCACGCTCGCTCTGGCCGGTGGTGGGGCGTCGCGGATCTGGATGCCGCGGAGGCCGAGCGAAGCGTGATCGCCGCCCAGGTAAGACATCAATGAAACCGAAGCGGCTGGCCCGACAGTGGTCCTGATGTATCACCAAGGACAGGCGGCAGGGAGCGGGAAGCAGACGGTAGGTGGCGGCGCCGTGCGTGATACCCTGGGTCCCGTACCTTTTCACAACGAGGAATCATGGTCCTGACCAAGTCCGAGCTCATTACGTCACTGCAGAACGAAGTCCGCATCCTTCTTCATCTCGGGAACAAGATCGACCGTTCGATGCTCGACTACCGCCCGACGCCGAAGCAACGCAGTACGTTGGAGTTGCTGAAGTACCTGAGCATGATGGGACCGATGATGATTCGGTACGCCCTGGCGAAGGACGGCGCGTTTGACCGCGACGGCTGGACGAAGGTCGCGCAGGCGGCGGAGGCGCGCAACTTCGATCAGACGCTGGCGGCCATTGCCGCGCATGCCGACGAGTACGCGACGTTGCTGGCCAACGTGACTGACGCCGACTTCCGTTCCGAGATGACCACGTTCGACGGTGGCAAGACGACGCGCGGTGCGTTTATCATCAACTTGGTGCTCTGCGGGTGCGCGGCCTATCGCACGCAGCTGTTCCTGTACCTCAAAGCCTGCGGACGGGAAGAGCTGGGCACGTCCAACCTGTGGCGCGGCGCCGATGCGCCTGCACCGGTCTGACGGGGCGAGACCCCCTCATACACGATTGTCGCGGCGCTGACCCTCTGTCTCGTGGAGCGGTCGCGCGGAGGTACGGTCCGGCCGTGTCGCTACGGCCGGCTGGGCCTTGAGCAAAGGGTCGCAATGCTCCGGCCGCACGGCTTATGGGAGACTCTGCCCACTCCGAACGCCGCATCGTCAGCAGATTCTCGTCAGGATGCGAGATTGCCCCGCGTCAGCGCGTCGGCCCCTTCCGGATCAGGCCGCGACCGAAAGGCTGCGGATTTCCTTCAGCAGACGCACCCACTCCGCCCCCGGTGCCGTGCACTGAGTTCGATACCTGTCCAAGAAGGGCAGCCAAGAAAAATCGACGGCTTTGTCGGCTTCCAACTCTGTTCGACGCAATGCGTTGGCGGTTCTAAGAAAACGGCGCGGTTCTCGCAACAGCGGTCACTCGGGCTAACAACACTCGCACGGACTCTCGTGAACGCCGCAGTTTAGAGGAGCTGCCGCGTGGCGCGAAAAGGGAAGGCGACAAGAGCGAAGTCCGGCCTGCAGCTCAATCTGTCATGCGGCGGTCACATGACAAGTCAAGTCAATCCAAGCGGTCCAAGCCGAGCCACGTTTCCGACCAACCGCGGCAACTCACCATGTCGACGGCCGGTCGGTCAGCCGGCAGTTAGACGTTCAGCTTCTCCATGAGCACGACCGGAACTTCGACCTCGTTACGGCGGAGGGTGGAACGCTTGACCTCCCGAAATCCGAAGCGCTCATAGAACGCTACAGCGTTTAGCGTCGATTGTAGGCGGACTGGACCGGCGTGCTGAGCGCCGGCGAGACTGAGTGCGTGCGAGAGAAGCGTGGCCCCCACACCCCTGCCGACCCACTCAGGATCCACGAAGACGGCACGCACTTCACCTGGAACACCTTCGCAAAAGCCAATGATTTCGGCGCGTGTTTCTGCGACGAAAGTAGCCCCGGTTGAAATGCCTTCGAGATACAACTCGGATGTACGGCCAGTCAACCAGCCGTCAACGACTGCAGGGTCGTAGGACGCGGCACAAAGAGCGCGCACGGAGGCAAGGTGCAATTCGTGTATGCGCGGTGCATCCGAATGACTCGCCTGGCGGATAGCAATGTCCACCATTAGATGTGTTGCCTATGATGCTGGCTCACGTTATGCCGCCCGGCGAAACTGAACCACGAGCTCGGGACCGCGTCCGTACGCCTCGCCGGCATACCCGCCCCACCGGTCTACGATTTCAAATCCATGGTCCCTTATGAGGCTCTCGAACACGCCTGGAAAATAGCACCGCATGACGAGGTTGAAGACAACCTCCTCTACGAGATCGCTCCCATTGAACACCCGATAGATCAACTCCGGATGCACGACCAGTTTCTCCGGATCGACTTTCCCCCTCCGCACGTGGCACGTAACGATCTCCGTGCCCGAAACGACTTCCCAGTCAAGGATTTCCTCTGTCTTCGATCACGCGCGAACAAGAGCCTCAGGATCCGGGTATCGCGGGTTGGAGACGTTGAGAATGCATGTGCCACCCATGTCCGAATGCAGCGCAGCAGCCCTGCGACCTCGTCATCGGTTGCCAGATTCTGCAGGACGCGAAATGGCGCGATGATCAGATCGAAGGTCTTCCGAAGATCAAAGCGCGTGATGTCGCCGAGCTCCACGACGACGTTACCTGGAGAGATGGCGGCCTCTCGGAGTTTTGCCTGACAAATCGACAGCATCGCCTCCGAGAGCTCGATTCCATGAATGGAGCGGCAGCACTGCGCCAGGGGGAGGGTGACTCGGCCCGTGCCACACCCCAGTTCGAGAATGCGCGCGTTCTCTATCCCGGTGCGCGCACGTAGAACGGAACATCCCTCAGCGGCTCCCGATCCAAGTCATAGAACCGCGCAACCTTCGCCCGGGGATCTTCGGTCATATCATCTCGTCGGCATAACACTCAAATGAGCGGTGCGCTGCGGCTCATGATCGCACAGCCCCGTGAGCGCGTCGGCTCCGGTTGGAGAGTTAGACCGACCGTCGATTGATTCGCTGGATCGTTTCAAGGTCAGCCTGTGACAATCCAGCTGTCCGAAGAATGCTAAGAATCGCCTCCGACTTGCCTTGACTGCATCGCTGAGCTCGGCGGTACGACGGAGTTCGCGCAGGGCAGTCATTGTGTGGACACGACGCCATTTGAGACGCGGTTCGTAAAGCGACCTCCGGCATACCAGGCCGGTGATCGGGAGACGCTTCGACACGATTCGGTCTGCTAGCGAAATTGCCCTATCGCGAAGCGCTCGGTAGGAGCTTCACGTGGAAGGGTAGAAGAAACCGCGCGATGGCCACTACTTCGACGATCGCGGTCCCGCGACGAGCACCGGAGTCGCCCGGTACAGGTCAGGGAAGATCTGTTTCAGGTCCTCGATCTTCGGGAGGTCGTTGACGACGATGTAGGGGTAGTGCGGGTGGTGCGCCAGGAAATCCTGGTGATAGGCCTCCGCCGGATAGAACGCGCGGCCCGGCTCGATTCGGGTGACGACCGCCTTCTTGAATCCGTGCGCCTGATCGAGCTGGGCGATGTAGGCCTTGGCGACGTCCGCCTGCTCGGCGTTGGCTGGGAAGATCGCCGAACGATATTGGGTGCCGGAATCCGGGCCCTGCCGGTTCAACTCAGTCGGGTCGTGCACGACCGAGAAGAAAATCTGGAGGACCCGCCTGTGCATGGCGAATTGCTAGATTCTCGAACATTTCTGGGCGTTCGCAACGTCGTTAGGATTGGGGCAGCATGCGTGACCTGGCCGTCCTGTTCCTCCATCTATTGACGACGATCGCCCGACTGGCCGGTCCCGGCGGCGCACGGGCCGTGGTCGCTGAATCCGTGCTCGTCAAGCACCAACTGCTGATCCTCAATCGGTCCCGGCCCCGTGCGCCCAATCTTCGGCCGGCGGACCGCATGGTCGCCGGCGGGTGTGCACTCCTCATGCGCCCCGGCCGCCTGATCCGGGCCGCGATCGTCCTGCAACCCTCGACGCTCGTGCGTTTTCATCGCGCGCTGGTCCAGCGGAAATATCGCCGCCTGTTTTCGTCGACGATGCGCAAGACGCCGGGGCCCAAGGGCCCGCATCCCGACGTGATCGCCGCGGTCGTGGCCATGAAGCAGCGGAATCCGACGTGGGGCTGTCCACGGATCGCACAGCAGATCGCCCTGGCGTTCGGGATTCCCCTCGACAAGGATGTCGTGCGGCGCATTCTTGCCGCTCGGTATCGGCCGAGCCCAGACTCGGCGGGCCCGTCGTGGCTCACGACCCTCGGACACGCGAAGGACCGCCTGTGGAGTCTCGATCTGTTTCGCTGTGAATCGGCCACCCTGCGGACCCACTGGGTGCTCGTCGTGATGGACCACTGGACGCGTCGGGTCATAGGCTTCGGCGTGCACCGCGGTGTCGTGGACGGCGCGGCGCTGTGCCGGATGTTCAATCACGCGACGCGCGGCCAGTCCCTGCCTCGCTACCTCAGCGCGGACCATGACCCACTGTATCGGTTTCACCAGTGGCAGGCCAACTTGCGGATCCTCAACATCCGGGAAATCAAGACCGTGCCGTATGTACCGCGCTCGCATCCCGTCGTCGAACGGCTGATCGGGACGCTTCGGCGCGAATGCCTCGATCGCCTGTTGTTTTGGACGGCCGCCGACCTGGAGCGGAAGCTCCTCGAGTTCCAGCAGTACTACAACGGGCATCGCGCGCATGCCGGCCGGGCGGGGCGCCCGCCGGATTCGAGCCCGGATACGAGCGGTGCGCGGGCGAGTCTCCGAGCCTATCGGTGGCAGCCGCACTGTCGGGGGCTGTATCACACGCCCAGGGCCGCGTGACGCGTCGATCCGCCGCACGTTCAATGCAGCGAAATGCGAATCCGCCACTCACAGGCGGTCGGCGAGCACCTGCGCCTGCTCCCACAAGGGGGCCACCAGGCCATACAGCTGACCGCGGTGCTCCGCGCATTCGCCAATGGCGTAGACATCATCCGCCCCGTGACAGGCGAGATCGTCGCCAACGACGATGCCGCGCTTCACCGTCAGACCGGCGGCTTGCGCCAGCTGGATATTCGGACGGATGCCCGCTGCGACGACGACCATGTCACACGCGAGCGTCGACCGTCCGCGAAACGGACGCCGTTGACGCTCCCGGCGCCGATCAGCGCCGTTGTGCTCCGACCCGTCAGCATCTGAAGTCCCATTTGCTCCAGCTGACGCTGCAGAATCCGGCTCGCGGCAGAATCGAGCTGCGCGTCCATCACGTACGCACCCGGCTCGCGCGGGATCCTGGCACCTGCCGGCGCTCGCGACCGGCGACCCAGTGTGAATCGGAAGACGCGCTGTTGTCGCGAACTTGTGTGAACGACATGTCGTCGTAGCAGGTCGCAACCGCCCGTATTTGGTCGTTGTTGTGCACGCGTCGGCGGCGCAACGCGCCGCGCCCGTCCCGGACATGGTCGTTGCTCAACGATCCGTCGATCTATCGGCATGCCTGTGCAGTGTGATGGTAACCTGCATCGCATCAGGGGGCGTTCCCCCCGACCGTGCCGAATGCTGCCTATCCTCTCTGGACGCGAACGTGAGGTCGTTTGAGCGTCCCTGACACCACCACGCCGTTCTGGAATCGTGAAGTCGGCGACCTCAGCACGTCGCTCGGCTCGGGTCCGGACGGGCTCACGGCGGCGCGCGCGGCCCAGCGGCTGACCGTCGTGGGCCCGAACAGCGTCGAGGACGCGCAGCGACTCGGGCCGCTGCGCCTGCTCTGGAGGCAGGTCGCAAACCCTCTCGTCCTGATTCTGATCTTCGCCGCCGCGGTGTCGCTCAGCCTCTCCCAGTGGGTCGACGCGGGGATCATCCTCGCGATCGTGGTCGGCTCCTGCGCTGCTCGGCTTCTACCAGGAGTACCGCGCCTCCGCGGCGGTCGAGGAGCTGAAGAAGCGCCTCGCGCTCACCTGCCGCGTCGTGCGCGACGGCGTCGAAGGAACGGTGCGTGCCGACACGCTCGTCCCCGGCGACGTCCTCGTGCTCTCGGCGGGCAACCTGATCCCCGCCGACGGACGGATTCTCGAGGCGAGGGACTTCCTCGTCAGCGAGGCGAGCATGACCGGCGAGTCGTTCCCCGTGGAGAAGCAGCCGGGAGTCGTGCCCGCCGACGCACCGCTCGCTCGGCGGACGAACGTCGTGTTCCTCGGCGCGTCGGTGCGCAGCGGCACGGCGAGGGTCATCGTCGTCGAGACGGGACGGCGCACCGCGTTCGGCGCGATCGCTGCACGGCTGCGCGCGCGGGAGGCCGAAACCAACTTCGCCCGCGGGCTCCGGCAGTTCGGCTACCTGTTGATCCGGTCGATGGTCGTGATCGTCCTCTTCGTCCTCACGGTGAATCTCCTGCTCCACCGTCCGGTCGTCGAGTCGCTCCTCTTCGCGGTCGCCCTCGCCGTCGGACTCTCGCCGGAACTCCTCCCCGCGATCGTGAGCGTCACGCTCTCGGCGGGCGCGCGAGCCATGGGCAAGCAGGGCGTCATCGTCCGCCGCCTGGACGCGATCGAAAACCTGGGAAGCATGACCGTCCTGTGCACCGACAAGACCGGCACGCTGACCGAAGGGACGATCGTCCTCGCCGACGCTACGGATCCGAAGGGGGTCACGTCGGCTGCCGTCCGGCAGCTCGCGTACCTCAACGCCGCCTTCGAGACCGGTATCGACAACCCGATCGACGCGGCGATCGTCACGGCCGGGGATCAAGCGGGGCTCTCGACCGCTGGCCACGCCAAGATTGACGAGATCCCCTACGACTTCCTGCGGAAGCGTCTGACGATCGTGATGGCGGAGGAAGGCGACGCCGAGCGGCATCTCGTCGTCACGAAAGGTGCGTTCTCGAACGTGCTCGCGATCTGCACGCAGGTGGAGCGCGACGGCGCCGTGATCCCGCTGACGGACGCCGTCTAGCGCCGAGCTTTCCGCGTACTACGAGGCCAAGGGCAAGGCGGGCCTCCGCGTGCTCGCGCTGGCGACGCGCACCGTCTCGGCCAAGGGCGCCTATCAGCGGGACGACGAGGCGGAGATGGTCTTCGCGGGCTTCCTGCTGTTCCTCGACCCGCCCAAGGCTGACGCGGCGCGCGTGCTCGGCGACCTCGCGACGCTGAACGTCGAGGTCAAGGTCATCACGGGGGACAACCGCTTCGTGACGGGCCACCTCGCCGAGACCGTCGGGCTCGACCCGACGTCGATGCTCACGGGCGACGCGCTGGCGAAGCTCGACGACGAGGCGCTCTGGCATGCGGCGCCCAGGACGTCACTCTTCGCCGAGATCGATCCGCAGCAGAAGGAGCGTATCGTGCGCGCGCTTCAGCGCACGGGCCATTCGGTCGGCTACCTCGGCGACGGGATCAACGACGCCCCCGCGCTGCACGCGGCCGACGTCGGCATCTCGGTCGACCAGGCCGTGGACGTCGCGCGCGAGAGCGCCGACATTATTCTCTTGAAGCGCGACCTCGACGTCCTGCGCACGGGCGTGGAGGACGGGCGGCGGACGTTCGCGAACACGCTCAAGTACATCTCGATTACGACGAGCGCGAACTTCGGGAACATGGTCAGCATGGCGCTCGCGACGCCGCTGCTGCCGTTCCTGCCGCTGGTCGCGAAGCAGATCCTGCTCAACAACTTCCTCTCCGACGTGCCGTCGATGGCGATCTCGACCGACCGGGTCGACGCCGAGCGCGTGACGCACCCGCAGCGCTGGGACATCAAGCAGGTCCGGCGCTACATGATCGTCTTCGGACTCGTCAGCTCCGCCTTCGACCTCCTGACCTTCGCCGCGCTTCTCCTGCTCTTCCGTGCCGGTGAGGCCACGTTCCAGACGACGTGGTTCGTCGTGTCGCTGCTCACCGAACTCGGCGTCGTGCTCGTCCTGCGCACGCGGGGGCCCGCGTGGCGCAGCCGGCCGAGCTCCCTGCTGCTCTGGACGACGGTCGCGGCCACGGTGTTCGCCCTCGCCGTCCCGTTCTTCGGGCCCGGGTCGAGGCTGTTCGGCTTCGTGCCGCTCTCGACCGTCGAGATGGGCACCGTCGTCGGCATCGTCATCGCCTACCTGGCGGCCACCGAGGTGGCCAAGCGCTGGTTCTTCCGCGCCCGCGACCCGACCACCTGATGGCGATTCGAAGCGCTGCCTGTGCTGGACGTTGACAGCTCAGCGCGCATCCGATCGCGCCGCCCTTGCTGTTTGCTTTTCTACGTCGCGCGCAGGCTAAGCCTCAACTGCATGAAGGTGTGCCGCTTCCGCTGGCCTTTCCAAGAGTTCCAGTCGGGCCTGGACACACACTCCACTTCTGGGACACTCTGAGCCGTCGGGGCGGACGTTGATGCCGGCGTGTGCCGGCTGACTGCGGAGGATCTGAGCGCGCGCTAGCGGGCGGCACCGCGTTCGCGAGGTCCGTCAGATATACTCGGCCTCGTCAAGACTGGGAGGATTCATGGCAAGAAGCAGGAGCAAGCGTCCCAGCGCCGTTGATCGGACCGCCGAAGGGGTTGGCCATGCGCTCGGTCGCATCGCGGGCACGATTGAGTCGTTCCAGGCCGAGCATCCGCATCCTGTGGCAGAAGCGCGCGAGGCGGTGGCCGTCGGACAGGAGACGTTGGCTGCCGTCGCATCCAAGGCCGGCACAGGCGCTGCCGCCATGATCAAGAAGGCGAAGGCCGTGGTGCGCCGGACGAAGGAAGCGGCAACCCGGGTGCGTCCGAAGAGTACGCCGATGGCCCGTGCGACTCGCACGGCGAAGAACGCGGTGAAGCGTGCGAGGAAGGCCGTCAAGCGTGGCCGGAAATCCCTGGAGCGAGCCGCCAGGCGGCTCAAGCGTTAGGCCGCTCCCCAATTTCCACAAAGGCTATCTACCGGTTGAAAGCCAGCATCGCGGATGGGACACATCGATGACCATAACGAGGCTGATTCTCCTGGTAATGGCGGTTTTCCTGATCTGGTTTGCGCTAAAGGTTCTGGTCAACCGCACACGAGGTTGATTCCTCCCAAATTCACCCAGCCCCCGGCCCTGCGAGTGCGATGGAGTCAACGACTCTAGCGCTCCGTGCGAACCAGAAGCAGGGCTCCGCCGACCACGATCGCCCCGACACCAGCCCAGACCGGGATGTTGACCCCGTTGTGTCCCACAACTCGGCCGACCTGTTGTGGCCGGCGAAACACTCCTGCTGTGATAACCTCCCGCTCGTGATCGCCCCTTCGGCCCTCCAAATGCTGCTGCTGGTCCTGACCGGCTGGCTCGAGCGCCGCGAGCGGGAAGCGCTCGCGTACCTGGTCGAAGAAAACCGCCTCTTGCGCCGGCAGTTGGGTGGGCGGCGTCTGCGCCTGACCGATGACGACCGGCGGCGGCTGGCCGTGCGCGCCTTCCGGCTAGGCCGTCACGCCTTGCGCGAGATCGCCACAATCGTGACGCCGGATACGCTGCTTCGGTGGCATCGGCAGCTCATTGCGCGGAAGTGGACGTATGCGACGCCCCGGTCGAGTCGTCGCGCGGTGCTCGTCGAGATCCGGCGCCTGGTCGTGCAGATGGCGAACGAGAATGCCACGTGGGGCTACACGCGGATCCAAGGCGCGCTGAAGAAACGTGGGGCATCGCGTGGGTCGGTCGACGATCGCCCGCATCTTGAAGGCGCACGGCGTTCCGCCGGTGCCCGAGCGGCCCACGTCGTGGCAGACCTTTCTGCGGGCGCATTGGCGATTCATCGGCTTCGCATGCACAACCTCGGCGCGGATCAGGCCATGCCGTTTGAGGCGACGCTGACAAACGCCGTCCCGCCTGGCGAGATCGCCATTGGCGGATCGTTTGGCCCGTGGAATGCCGAAGAGCCTGGGCAGACGCCGCTCAATGGGAGGTTCGAATTTGACCGTGCCGATCTCGCCTTCTTCAAGGGCCTCTCAGGCCTCCTATCTGCCCGCGGGACCTTCGTCGGCTCACTCGCTCGGATTGATATTCATGGCGAGACGGACATACCGACATTCAGCCTGGCGGTGGGCGGCAATCCGGTGCCGCTTCGCACCGCGTATCACGCCATCGTGGACGGCACGAATGGCAACACGATTCTGGATAGCGTGGATGGGTCGTTCCTGAATACGTCCTTGGTCGCCAAGGGCAGCGTCGTCGACACGCCTGGACACAGCGGTCGTGTGGTCACACTCGACATCACCATGAACCCGGCGCACATCGAGGACGTCCTGACGCTTGCCCTGAAGGCGGCCAAGCCCCCAATGACCGGCACGCTGCGGCTGACGACGAAGTTCGTGCTGCCTCGCGACGACCGGGACGTTATGGAACGGCTGCGTCTCGACGGTCAGTTCGCGATGGCAGACACACGGTTCACTGACCCTGGCGTACAAAAGCAGATCAACGAGTTGAGCCGGCGAAGCCAGGGAAGAACTACGGACCAGGACGCTCAGCAGGTGGCCTCGCAATTCAACGGGACGTTCAAGTTGGATGGTGGGACTCTGAAGATCGTCACGGTCACCTTCAACGTGCCGGGAGCTCTTGTACGTCTGAGCGGCACGTACGCCCTGGTCTCCGAGACGATTGACTTCACCGGCACGGTCTCCACGGATGCGACCATCTCGCAGATGACCACCGGGGTCAGGAGCAAGCTGCTCAAGGTCGTCGATCCCATTTTCGAACGACCAGGCGGCGGAGGCACCGAGATCCCCGTCAAGATCAGTGGAAACCGAAACAACCCTTCATTCGGCTTCGACAGGGGCCGTTTCTTCAAACGACGAAGCGAGTCGACTACCCGGCCGTGACGACGAGGCAAGCCACTGATGCCGAAGATCGAGACCTGGTGCGCGCCAGGAGCGAGTCGTTGACCTTCAGTTCATCCGAGTAGCTGACAACACCGGATCGCCGAACCGGTTATTACTCACGCGTTGGACATGACAGAGACCCGCTTCCGCCAAGCCTTTCTCCTTCTGCTGGTCACGGCGATCTCGGCCGCGTTCGTCGCGATGATCCGCACGTTCCTCCTGACGATCCTGCTGGCGGCCATCTTCACGGGCCTGAGCTATCCGGTGTATCAGTGGCTGCTCGGCCGCCTCCGTGGCCGTCGAGGCACTGGCGGCGATCGCGACGCTCGTGCTGTTGCTGGTCGCTGGTGATGGCACCACTGCTCGCGGTGCTCGGCGCCGGCGCGAATGAAGCGCTGCGAGTCACCGAGACCATCGGGCCGCGCCTCCAGCAACTCGTCGGATCAGCCGGGCGAGCTCGACAGCCGGTTGCGCGCCCTCCCTGGCTACGCTCGCATCGAGCCGTACCGGGCACAGATCCTCACCAAGGCCGGCGAACTCGTCGGCAGCACGAGCGCCTTCCTCTTCGCCGCGCTCTCCGCCACGACACGCGCCACGGCGGTCTTCGTCTTTCACTTCTTCGTGCTGCTCTACACGATGTTCTTCTTCCTGACCGGCGGTCCGGACCTGCTCAGCGCGGTGCTCGCGTATCTGCCGCTCACCGAGGCCGACAAGCAACGCATGCTGGAGAAGTTCGTGTCGGTCACCCGCGCGACGCTGAAGGGCACGATTCTGATCGGCGTGGCTCAGGGCGTGCTTGGAGGGCTGGCGTTCTGGGCCGTGGGTCTCGATGGCGCGATCTTCTGGGGGACGGTGATGACCGTCTTGTCGATCATCCCTGGCGTCGGCGGCGCGCTCGTCTGGGTGCCGGCGGCGATCATCCTCTCGGCGACAGGCGAGGTCTGGCGAGGCATCGCCCTCGCCGTGTTCTGCGCGCTCGTCGTCGGCAGCGTGGACAACGTGCTGCGGCCGCGGCTCGTCGGCCAGGACATCAAGATGCACGAACTGCTCATCTTCTTCTCCACGCTCGGCGGCCTCCTGTTCTTCGGCGCGATGGGCTTCATCCTGGGCCCCATCCTGGCGGCGCTCTTCGTCACCGCGTGGGATATGTTCGGCACGGCGTTCCGCAGCGCGCTCGCCGAACCGGACTCGACGTCGCTCGAGCCGTGACGACCGCCGCCAGCCTGACGCCCGCTGTGCTGCGTGCCCGCCTTCCCCGCCCTCGGTGCATCGCGTCGCGGCCACCAACGGCCGGCAACACCATGGCGACAGGGGTCCGCGACACCGCGACGTGTCATCGCACGAGCGAGATTGATCCGACGACCTTGCGGAACGTCCCCTGGTACTCCGAGAATTGGTCGCGTGGAGCGACCCCGAGCACGTAGAAGAGGTTCCCGTCATCGAGCACCATCGTGAACACCGCGATGCGCTCGTCCTGGTTGGCGGACGACCGGTTCGAGAGGGTCGTGGAAAGTCCCTGCCGTCCACCCACCTTCGTCTCGCTGTATCCGGAAGGGCGGCCGAGGTCCGGATTGGCCGAGGCGAGCGAGGCGATGAACTCGTCGGTCGCCGTTCGCACGTCATGCATCTGGTTTCGGGTCACGCCGATCTCCACCCCGTGGGTAAAGACCCCCTGGCCACCCGTCGTGCCATACGCACCGTCTGGCGCGAAGATGACGGCGCTATTGCCAGGCAACTCTCGCCAGTTCGAGGGCACGCTGACGCGAAACAGGTCGCCTTCGGCATACGTGCTGTACGCCGACGAGGGCGGCGCGACGCGATCAGGCTCGAGACGTCCGTCGGCGACTGGCACGGTGCCGCGGCCGGCCGTCTTCTGTGTCGCCTCTTCGGTGGTCGGCGCTGGCGACAACTGGCGCAACCGGGCCTGCGCGTTTGTGAATGCCTGGGTGTCGCGCACCGGGTTCTGCACCACGAGGACCGTCGCTTCGCGTGTGATAGATGCGTAGCGGTCTCCAGGATTGGGATGGTCGCTCAGCCACTGTGGCCCGCCAGGCCCGCCTTGCTTCTCGATCGTCTGGAACATGCTGGCCATCTCCCGTGGGTCGTACCCGGCCGCCGCCATGATGTGCGACCCGAGCAGGTCGGCCTCGCGCTCGAACTCCCGGCTGAAGCGCAGGAAGGCCGTGCCAAGACCGAACTGCGTGCCCTGCGCCACGGCGCTGCCGACGTTGCCGCCGATGATGGCGCCAACGACGGCGCCGAGGAGCGTGCCCACCTCGTATTTCGTCGCCTTGGTGGCCTGGGCCGTGCCGTGTCGCAACGCGACATGGCTCAACTCGTGAGCCATCACGCCGGCGACCTCGCCCTGGGTATGCGCCGCCGCAATCATGCCGCGGTTGACGTACATCGGTCCCCCAGGTACCGCGAACGCGTTGATCTCGCGCACATTGACGATTTGGAAGGAGTAGCGGAACTCGGAATGGCGCAGTTCCTCCGGGATCGCCTGGACCAGCCGCTGCCCGATCGACGTGACGAGCGGCGTCACCCGCTCATCGCGCAGCATCGGCAGCTGCTGCTCGACCTCCGCGGCGGCCTGTCGCCCAAGCTCGACGTCCTCCGCCGGCGTGTACCTGTTGTTCGACGGCACAATGACGGCCGGACCGCTGGGCGGCTCGGCAAGGGCCGGTCTAACGGTCTTGGACGCGCAGGACGACAACGCCAGCACGCCGATCGCGAGCAAGCTCAGTCGTCGCGATCGGCACAGCCGCCGCATGGTGGTCGTGCTCATTCGGCTCCCTCTTCGATATCACCATCGCGTTCCGGGCCCGTGGCGAGCGGTGTGATCTTGGTGGCGTTCACTGTTGGCAGTGTGGCACGCGCCTCCGCCTGGGACGTGTACACAAGAGGACAGAGTTTGCCAATGCCCGGTGACTGGATGCCGAGCGGGCCGCCGGCGCCAAGTTGTCTGTCAGACTCAGGCGGACCATGGATGCGAGGGTGCCGGTCCGATAAACCTCGCCCGGATCAACAGATAGCCGAACTGCCGGAGTCCGCGGGCGAAGTTGGTTTCGGCCTCCCGGGCGCGCAGTTGAGCGGCGATCGCGCCGAACGCCGTGCGCGGCCCCGTTTCGACGACGAGGACCCTCGCCGTGCCGCTGCGCACCGAAGCCCCGAGGAACACCACGTTCGTCCGCCGGGCGAGGGGCGCGTCGGCGGGTACGACTCCGGGCTGCTTCTCCACCGGGAACGACTCGCCGGTCATGCTTGCCTCGCTGACGAGGAAGTCCCTCGCCTCGAGGATCCGTCCGTCGGCGGGGATCAGGTTACCCGCCGAGAGCACGAGGACGTCGCCGGGCACGAGCCCGTCGGCGCGCACAGTCCCTTCGACGCCGTCGCGTACCACCCGGCAGGTGAGCGCGAGGCGCCTCTTCAGCTCCTCGACCGCCGCGGAGGCGCGGTACTCCTGGTAGAAGCCGAGCAGCGTGGATCCAATCACGATCGCGAGGATGATCGCCGCGTCCACCCACTCGGAGAGGACGAGCGAGACCAGGGCGGCGAAGATCAGGATGAGGACGAGAGGGCTCTCGACCTGCCTCCAGAGCAAGCGCAGCGGGCCGAGATGCTGCGCGTCCTCCACGCTGTTTGGGCCCACGACAGCCAGCTGCTCGGCGGCGTGCGCCGCCGTGAGCCCGTTCGAACCCGAGCCAAGGGAAGTGCTGACGTCGCCGACTTCACGGCTCCAGTACGGCGCGGCGGTGTCAGGGACGCTCACGCAGCCTCATCTTCGAGTCCCGAGAGGACGGGATTCCGAAGTCCAACGCGCAGGCAAGACATCTGCCTCTCGATCCACCGCGTCGGTCAGGCTGGCCGTCGAGATCTCGGCAGGAGCTGGCAAGGCCAGGGCACCGCTACGCTCTCCGTAACATCCTGCTGATACCCACCAGAATCACCGCGCCTACGAAGGCGACGATGATGGCCCCGATGATGCCGGCTCCAGGCCAGATGCCAAGGGCGCCAAACACCCATCCGCCAACGACACCCCCCAAGATTCCGAGGACGATGTCCATGAGCACCCCGTATCCTCCGCCTTTCATCACCTGTCCGGCCAACCATCCGGCGACGAGTCCGACGACGATCGAATAGAGCAGGCCCATTGGTCCTCCTGTGCCTTGCGGGAACGCACAAGCGCGATGCCCTTGTAGAATGCGCGGGCCCACCTGTCAATGGGTCGGCACACCGTCTCTGCGGCAGTTCTCGCTTTGCCTTACGTCGATACGAAGCTCTCCCCAGGCGTGCGGTCAATCAAACGGAGCGGTGAGACCCCACGCGCCGATCTTCTCGCCGCGCGCACTGGCTCAACGTTTCAGGGTCACCGTGTAGGTGCCAGTGTTGTCCTCGAAGTGCTCGTCGTTGACGCCGAGGAAGAGCTGCCCGGTCGCCGTCATTGCCATTGGCTGTGTGTTCGCGCCGATTGCGAACGGCTTGCCCTTGCCGATCCTGGCGATGAGGGCACCCACGGGCGTGCCTGGTAGCGGGTAACGGATCAGGGGACTGGTCGCGGCCGGACTGCCTCCGACGCCTGAACTCGCATTGGCCGCGATCATGATGTCGCCGCGCCCAGAGAACGCGACAGACTGACCTTTCTTCACGCTGAACCCGGAATCGGTCCACGGCTGGTTGCCCTGAACGAAGATGGCGTCGACGGCCGCCTCCGCCTGGGCCGGAGGGCCCGCCGAGGCCGCCGCGCGGGGCGCGGCGTACAAGTAGATCTGTGCGACATCGTTCGACATGTACTCTCGTCGCCCGCTGGGGGTGTCAACGGTGAGCCGCAGAGGACGGGTTCCGCCAATGTCGACGAGCCGGCCGTCGATAATCTGGCCGCTCCGCAGCACGATGAGCGCCTGGCCATCGTCAATCCTGGCCTGAGCCCTCCCGGTTGGCGAGCCGCCGGCGAACTCCACAGCGGCAACATCGCTTGCCGGAATTGTCCGATCCTGGCCGTTGACTCGCAACGTGAAACCGCTGGCGTTCAGTCCACCAGTTCGCCGCTCGGCCGTTGGCCGTCGCGAAGCACCACGGTCGCTATCTCTTGTGCCCTGACGGGCAGCACGGTCACCAGACTGAACAGGCCCACGCCGCATCCGGCGCATATCATCTTCAGCATTGGCACTTCTGATCTCCTCGGGTTCATCCCGCGAAACATTGTCGTCAATCGCCCACGACGTGTCTGTGCGATTGAGTACACGCGCATCCAAGATGGTCGTCATCGTCCTCTCCGTCCTGACGGTGAACCTCCTGCTCCACCGTCCGATCGTCGAGTCGCTGCTCTTCTCTGTCGCCCTCGCCGTCGGCCTCTCGCCCGAGCTCCTACCCGCGATCGTGAGCGTCACGCTCTCGGCCGGCGCGCGGAACATGAGCAAGGAGGGGGTCATCGTCCGCCGCCTGGACGCGATCGAGAACCTGCGTAGCATGACCGTCCTCTGTACCGACAAGACCGGCACCTTGACCGAAGGGACAATCGTCCTCGCCGACGCGACAGATCCGAGGGGGGTACGTCGGCCGCGGTCCGGCAGCTCGCGTTCCTCAACGCATCCTTCGAGACCGGCATGGACAACCCGATCGATGCGGCGATCGTGACGGCGGGAGAACAGGCGGGGCTCTCCATCTCCGGCGACAAAAAGATCGACGAGATCCCCTACGACTTCCTGAGAAAGCGCCTGACGATCGTGATGGCCGAGGGAGGCAACGCCGAGCGGCATCTGGTCGTCTCGAAGGGCGCCTTCTCCAATGTGCTCGCGATCTGCTGTCGTCCGCAAATATTACATCTGCCCGTTGATCTGAACCGGCCACACGTTCCATGGCGTGACGGGAACGGCCGCCGAGCCCGAACGACTACGATACGGGCCATGTCGAGCCGTCGGCCTTCCTGGCTTCTCACCGTCCGCTGCCTATTGCGTGACCTCATTGCCCTGGTCCGGCTGGGACTGACCTCCCGGGCACAGTTGGAGGCGGAGAACCTGTTCCTCCGGAAACAGGTGGCGCTCTACGAGGAGCGACGGACGAAGCCTCGGCGGCCCGACGCGGCGACGCGCGTCACCCTCGTGCTGCTCTCACGATGGCTGGACTGGCGCTCCCTGCTCACGGTGGTGCAACCGGACACCCTCATTCGATGGCATCGGCGGGGCTGGCGGCTTTTTGGGCGCTGGAACTCCCGTGCCGGCCGGCCGCCAATTCCGATCGATCTGCAGCGGCTGATCATGACGATGGCCCGCGCAAACCCGACCTGGGGTGAAGCACGCATCGCCGATGAACTCCTGTTGAAACTGGGGCTCATCGTGTCACACCGCACCGTGGGCCGATATCTCCGGCGCCTGCGGGCGCCACGCGGGGGTCGGCCTGCCCAACGCTGGGCGACGTTCGTGCGGAATCACGCACACGCGGTCCTCGCGTGCGACTTCTTCACCACGATCACGGTCCGCTTCCGCATCTTGTATGTGTTCGTCGTACTCGATGTCGGCACGCGCCGGATCCTCCATTGGAATGTGACCGAGCATCCCACGGCGAACTGGACGATCCAACAGTGTCGTACCGCGATCACAGGCGAGACCGCGCATCGCTTCCTGATCCACGACCGCGACGCGATCGACGCCCCGGCCGTCGACGGCGCGATCCGATCGATGGGGCTGCGCGTACTGAAGACGCCCGTGCGAACGCCGCAGGCGAATGCGTTCGGCGAGCGGCTCATCGGGACGATCCGGCGGGAATGTCTGGATTGGCTGATCCCGTTCCACGAACGTCACCTGCGCGGGATCCTGCACGCGTGGGTCAGGCACGACACTCGGCGGCGTCCGCATGCCAGCTTGGGCCCCGGGATGCCCGAGCCGTCACCGACACAGATCCAGCCGGCGCCCACCGGCCATTGCCTACCCATGGGCAGTCGCGTGATCGCGACGCCGGTGCTGAACGGGCTGCACCATGAATATCATCTGATCCGCGAGGCCGCATGACGTCGAAAACAGCAGCGCGCATCATTATTGCGGACTACAGGATCTTTCAATCGCGCAGCGATCGTCCTCTACGGCGTTTCGTTCCACACATACAAGAAAGTACCATCGCTCGCGGTCGCAACAGTGCGTCCGCCTTTCCGGGTCGCGCGATTCAACGCTGACCGTACGTTCTCCTTGCCGGCTGTCAATTGTGCCAATGGCACCTTGAGCGCGACGCCCTCCTGTATCTGATCGAGATCCGAGAGGATCTTGGTCACAATCGCTTTGTGCTTTCCATTGCGACCTTGCGGAACATCCGCCTGGGCCATGCCCTTGAAGTTCATCGGCACCGTCTTGCTCCGACCGCTCATCGCCCACACTCCTTTCGGGCAAGCACAATCGTTAAACTAACGTGACGTAATCGTATGAGCATGATAACGAGAGCCGCGAGTATACACCCGACCCACTAAACAAAGCGTCCGCCCCCCTCACGAGGCGCTTGGACGACGTCGCGTACAGTGCCCCCAAATCGCGCACAGTAGCCAGTGCTAAAGAGTCCGACTTGGTTTCCTAAAGAGGTGACCCGCATGACGTGCGCTCAGGTACTGTTCATCGATGAGAAAAACGAACGGTGCCACGCGAGAGTCGCGAACGCATTTCGAGCAGGTGCCCATCGATGTCGTGAAGAGGGTTGCCGAGGGAGACGTTTCCAGAGGAGAAAACGCAGCAACTGACAAGGTGATTGGTGAGCCGGCGCCTGGAAAGAGTCGGCCCCCGAGGGTGCCGGCACGTTCGCTCCACAGAAAGCGACGTTGAGCCCTCGGTACCGTCAGCCTCCAGAGAAGAAGCACAGACCGTCAGAGCGAAAAGCGTTTCTTGAGCAGCAGAGATGAGGCTTCCATGCTCCACGAATTCATCACAACCTATCGTGAGGCGATCATCACGAGGGCGAGGGAGAAACTCACCGATCGGCCTTGGCCGCTTGTGTCAACGAGTGAGCTCGAGCACGGAGTACCGCTGTTCCTGAGTCAGCTCTCCGAGACTCTGCGGTGGGAGACGACGCCAACGCCGTTTCCCCAGAAGACCATCGGTGCGTCAGCGGTGAAGCACGGGCGTGAGTTGCGGGAGCTCGGGTTTAACATTTCTCAGGTCGTCCACGATTACGGCGATGTCTGTCAAGCCATCACCGAGGTCGCCGTCGAGCGGCACCTTCCGATCACGACCGAAGAATTTCACACGCTGAATCGCTGCCTCGACACCGCGATCGCGGAAGCCGTGACGGAACACGCGCGAATCACCACCGAATCGAGATCAACCGAAGAAATCGAGCGATCCGGACAACTGGCTCACGAAATTCGCGACATCCTCAACACCTCGCTCCTCGCGTTCCACACGTTGAAACTGGGAACCGTTGCCGTGAACGGCAGTACCTGGATCCGTACTCGGCCGCAGCCTCATGAGCCTGCGCGACCTTGTCGACAACACCCTGTCCGACGTGCGGATGGCCGCCAACATACAACGGAGCGAGCGGGTGCCGGTCGCCGCTTTCCTGAGCGAAATCGCCGTGGTAGCCAACCTGCACGCCGAGTCCCGCGCCCTGCAGTTCGCCTTCGACCAGGTGAACCCTCAGCTCGCCGTGAACGCTGACCCGCAGCTCCTCGCGTCCGCCGTGATGAATCTGTTGAACAATGCGTTTAAGTACACGCGCGCCGGCGGGCGCGTGGTGCTCCGGGCACTGTGCGACGACGGGCGCGTGAGGATCGAAATTGAGGACGAGTGCGGCGGCATTCCCGGCAGCACTGTCGACCCGTTCAAGGCGTTCGCCGAACGGCGCAGGAGCGACCGGACAGGTCTCGGCCTCGGCCTCTCGATCGCCCGAAAGGCAGTCAGAATGCACGGTGGGGAAATCCATTTTCGCAACCTGCCTGGTAAGGGCTGCGTTTTTTTCATCGAGATGCGCTTGGCTGTAGAAGACACGCCCGTTCTGGACGCCGCCGTATGATTGCTCGCGTCTGCAGCTTGTCGGCCGCCTGGCGGACGCCGCGTGCAATTTCCCGCTGCCATACATGAAATGGGCGGGCCCTGTGCTCCGCAAATTCATCGGCGAGCACATTTCAGTCGGGTCACGCGGCGTGGTGTGCAAGGCGATATTCATGATGCAACCCGCCCAGAATCGGCGCCGCGATCACCTCAGTGTGTTCAGGGAGGCGATGACCAGTGGACACGAGCTGGTTCCGTTCGGGCAACGGATCGGGAATCCCGGGTCCCAGGCTGGCGTGTGGACGAGCCCGGTTATCGTGGGTCACCCAGTCGCGAAGGATGGATCGAAGATGTCCTTCGTGGATGGGGATCAGCCAATCCAAACACTCCCGACGCATCGTGCCGATGAGTCGCTCGCAGAACGCGTTGGCCTGCGGTGTCCGCACGGGGGTCTTGAGCACATGCCGCCCCATCGACGCGATTGCCCGGTCGACAGTTACCGCATAAATGCTGTCCCGATCGTGGAGTACGAACCGGTGGGACGTCTCAGGGGTGATGACCGCGCGAAACTGCTGGATGGTCCACTCCGCCGTGGGATGCTCCGTCACATTCCAGTGGAGGATCCGACGTGTGCCGACCTCGATGACGACGAAGACATAGAGAACGCGGAAGCGAACGGTCACAGTCGTGAAGAAGTCACAGGCGACGACCGCGTGCGCATGATTCCGCACAAACGTCGCCCACGGCTGGGACCGCTGTCCGCCGCGCCGGGGCCGCAGGGTCCGCAGGTACCGTCCGACCGTGCGCGGTGACACCGTCAGCCCCAGTTTCAGGCGTAGTTCGTTCGCAATCCGTTCTTCACCCCAAGTCGGGTTCGCCTGCGCCATGCTCACGATGAGTCGCTGCAAGGCCCTCGGAATCGGCGGCCGTCCTGGCTGCGACGTCCACCGCCAGAGGAGCCGCCAGCCCTGACGATGCCACCGGATGAGCGTGTCTGGCTGGACGATTGTCAGGAGCGAGCGCCACTCCAGCAGGCGTGAGAGCAGGACGAGGATGACTCGCGTCGCCGGATCCGGCCGTCTCGGCTTGACGTGGCGCTCTTGGTAGAGCGCCAGCTGCTTCCGGAGAAACAGGTCTCAGCCGCCAGCTGCGCTCGAGGCGTCAGTGCCAGTCGGACGAGCGTGCCGACATTGGACAGAAGGCGGATGGTAGAAGGCCATGAACGGCGACGCGCGACATGGTACCAGTATGCGGCCGCGCCGACTAGATCACCCTGCTCTGCCACGGACCCTGCCGAGCGTCCTCTCGACGGACCGGATATAGTTTTTGCGGAGCACACCACCCCCTTGGCGTTCCGGTTCGTTCTCAACGTCCACCTTGCGGACGTTCTAGCGCTTGTCGGACTCGCGCTCGTGCGCCCGGTGTTCAGCGAGCCATTGACTGCTCATGGTGCCGAGATCCGGTCCGTCGCCGCCTCCGCCGCGCCGCAGGAGCGCCCAGAGGCCCACCGCGAGCGCGACGAGGCCCCACCAGGTCAATTGCAGGCCGCGCGTTCGTCGCACCCGTATGGGGTTGCGGGACGCTGAAGGAATTGCGAGCGCGGCTGAGTGTTCATGGGGTCGCCCGCTGGTGAAACATTTTAGGTCGACTGCGCGCAGGTCGTGAGCGTACCGCTGAAGTCTCAGATGCCAAAGCGCGCGATGTACCAGCGCAACGTAGACGGCAAGTGGGCAGTGATCGAGTTGCCCGACGACTATAAAGATGGAGACCGACTTCCGTTGCGAGGTTCAACGACCCAGTGGTTTGACTCGCGAGATGAAGCGCGAGCCGAGTTGCTCAGCCGAGCAACTCAAGATTAGCCCACTGCCCGCGCGCGCGTGAAGCTCCGCACGGTTTCCAAATCCGCCAGGATGGGAAGATTGCTCTCCTGAAGTGTTGATTCGCGGCCACGCGCGCGTCTACTGCACGGTTCGCGTCCGCTCGCCGGCGAGAGAATCAGGTCCGCCTACCCCTTGGGGATCTCATGTGCGCGTTTCGGTGCATTTTGTCCTGCTAACGCGGTGCCTTCGAAGGTTGTAGGTCGTGGGCGCTGACTCGAACCTCTGACCTCGTTCTCGCTCAAGAGGTCGCCAGACCGAAAACTGCCGGACCCGATCCAAGCGTGGTAATGTGGAGTGTCCTTTTGCCTGCTTTCCTGAGCCTGCCGCCGCCGCTTGACGCGGGAACCGGCTCCGCACAGACTCCCCAAGGCCACACGTCGCTGCAACCGGGAGTCTCAGCCGATGTCCCAAAAACGTGCACCGTCCCTGCGACCGTCGATGCCCGGACGCCCGAAGAATCATCTGCTCGCCGCGTTGCCTGCCGACGACTTTCGCCGCCTCGCTCCCCATCTGAAAACCGTTGCGCTTGGCACGAAGCAGATTCTTCACAAGCGAGGCGAACCGATTCATCAGGTGTATTTCCCGAACGGCGGCGTCTGCTCCATCACGACCGTGCTCTCGACCGGCACGATGGTGGAAGCGGCGACGGTCGGGGATGAAGGCATGGTCGGCATTGAAGCCTTCCTGAGCGCCGATGCGGTCGCACCGGGCGAAGCCTTCATGCAAGTGCCCGACACGAACGCCGAGATGTTGAGCGTTGAAGCGTTCAGGCGCGAAGTCCGAAAACACGGCGCACTGCACGACTTGATGGGGCGCTACACCCAAGTCGTCATCGCGCAGATGATGCAATCCACGGCGTGCAACGCCCTCCATCGCGTGCAGCAACGATGCGCTCGCTGGCTGCTGATGACGCACGACCGCATGCATCAGCAGGATTTCCACCTGAGCCATGAGTTTTTGGCGATGATGCTCGGTGTGCAGCGTCCAACGGTCAGTGTCATCGCTGGCACGCTGCAAAAAGCCGGACTCATTCGCTACACGCATGGGCGCGTCACGGTGCGGAGTCGCAAAGGTTTGAAAGGGGCATCGTGCGAATGCTATTCCATGACCCGCGCCCAGTTCGACCGACTGCGACAGTAGGCGACAGCAGGTTCGTCTGACAACAGACTGTCCGCTACCAGACAGAGCGCCCCGTTCCGGCTTCGGGATTTTTTCACCAAACCCCTCTCCACTGACCGACAGGAACGTGCAAATCTTCGGTAACTCTGCAAATCTGGTCTTGATTCGACGACTGTCAGATACATTACAGTCGTCCGTTGCCGCCTTCCTCAGCTACCACACCGACGAGACCGTCCTCTCGCCAAGCGGAAGTCGCTCTGGACGGTAGCCCCTCGTCGCGGTCTTTACCGCGAGAGCAAGCATGGTGGCTGGACGCTCAGCTCCAGAAGATGGTGATGTTGTCGTCCGACAGGTAAGCGCGGAAGCGACGCTCGTCTACGTCCTGCACGCGGCGTCCGCGCCCGACCAAGTCCTGCTCCGTACCCGTGACGAAGCCGTCTCGCAAGCCCTGGCGTATCGCCAAGCGTCAGCACGTGCGAGCGTGGTTTGCCAAGGGCGACGACGACTTCGTGTTGCTCGGCACGTTCCGAGAAGAAGAGGTGGAGTTCGTCTAAACGAGCGAGGTGTCACGATGGCAAAAACGAAAACGGACGAGAGAACCGCAACCGCTGCCGACCGCCCCCCGAAGTCTCCAGCGGGGCCAGGCGACCCTCAGGAACAGCGACGTTGCCCGTCGCGCCTACGACCTTTACCTTGCGCGTGGCTGCGAACACGGACACGACGTAGCGGACTGGCTACAGGCAGAACGCGAACTCCACATCGACCAAGAATGTTAATCACTGGCCGCTGAGAGGGTGCTATGCCGCACAACATCATGCTCACACGTATCCGCGCCGAGTATCTGGAAATGCCAGGTTTGCGATTGACACTGGCACAGGCGCAGCGGCTCTGCGGCGTGGAGCGGGCGCTGTGCCAACGGGTGCTCGACATGCTCGTTGATATGAAGTTCCTGTGCGTGACGTCGGACGGCGCCTACGCACGCCTGACGGACGCAACGATTCAGCGTCCCCAGCCCGCGAGGGCGGACCTCAAGACCGAACCGCGTTTCGTAAGGGCTTCGTGACTACTCACGTTGACTCCACGACACACCCAACGTTGGACGTGGCGCCCACAGAACAACATGCTCTCGACGCTCGCCCTCGATGAATACCGGCGTTCACCGTTCAATCCGTCAGTAGGAGGAAAGTGCTATGAAGACCGACGCGCAAGTGCAGCAAGACGTGATGAATGAGCTCAAGTGGGAGCCGACCCTCCATGCCGCGGAGATTGGTGTGGGTGTCAAGGATGGCGTGGTGACGCTGTCCGGCAATGTTGACAGCTACGCGAAGAAGGCGGCTGCGGAGCATGCGGTCAAGCGGGTTGCAGGCGTCAAGGCCGTCGCTGAAGAGGTCAAAGTCCAGCTGGCTGGCACCTACAAGCGCTCCGACGAAGATATTGCCCGGGCAGCGTCAAACATTCTCCAATGGAATATGTGGGTGCCGCATGACCGCATCAAAGTGATGGTGCAGGACGGTCGAGTCACGCTGAGTGGCGATGTGGATTGGTATCACGAAAAACAGCGTGCAGAGGATGCCGTCCGTCACTTGGTAGGGGTCTGGGGCGTGACCAACTCCATCACGATCAAACCGCCGATGCCGATGGCGAAAGCATTCGAGGTGAAGACAAAAATCGAGAACGCCTTTGAGCGGCATGCCAGATTGGATGCCGACAAGATTCAGGTGGACATTTCAGGGAGTAAGGTGATTCTTCGTGGCAGCGTAGGCTCCTGGGCAGAGCATGAGGAAGCCGGACGCGCTGCGTGGTCCGCTCCCGGCGTGTCTGAAGTCGAGAACAAGCTCGTGGTTATGTTCGCGTGAGGCTCTTCATAGACTATAGTGACGCTCTCTGCACAATTGCGAGGCAAAGCGTTGACGGTCGAACGTTGTGCGGGCTCGATTAGCAGAATCGCCACCGCGTCCAAACGGGCTCGTGGGGCTCCGTAGCCGGTCGCATCGGGAGCGCATGCGCGGTTCCAGATGGTGCACGACCACCTACATCCGCGACCTGCGCAGGCAGAAAAGACGAAGCGCGTGACTCGGCTGTCGCCAGACGAAAAATGTAGCCGTTTGTGGAAGTGTGCTTTTTCCACCGCAACTTGCCACTGGAATGAAGGTGCCCGTATGGGGGGCGCCGCGAATTCACGGCGAACTCCTGAAGCTCGGAATTGACGTCAGTCAGGCCACTGTTGCGAAGTGCATGCCCCGGCACCAGCGGCCGCCCTCACAGACGTGGCGCACGTTTCTCACGAATCATGTCGGTCTCAAGAGGGAGATTGCGGCCGTGCGCACAAAACCGACAAGTCGCCTCGCCAGCTCAGCGACGATTAACCGTGACATTCCTCGGGTAAGAGCACACAGTGAATCGGAGCTTTCCTGATGCCTGCTCTCATCGCACGGCAGTCACCGCACTAAAGCGTCGATTACTCGACGACTGGAGGCAGCATGTTCCACAATCGCTTTACCGTCGTGACGCCGCTTTCCCATCGAGAGCCCCTCGCGTATTGGATGGCCCCGAGAACAGTCCCTACGTTAGTGCGCCGGTTCACCAATCCACGACCGCCTGCCCAGAACGGGACAACGCCCATATTAGCGATGCTACGAACCAGGCGGTCAGACTAGCCATCGCACCCGTCGCGTCACTCCGATGCGTGATCGGCTTCGTCCCAATCAGTGATCACGATCAGCGGAATTCGCCGGCATCATCGGAATGAGCAATCTTGACAAATTTGCACATCGTCAATGAGTGAGGAGGGTGTCAAGATGCAAGTAGCGCGGATGAAGGTTGCGCCCGATACCGTCGCGTATGCCGACGCGGAGCACCACAAGCTAATAGTGGAGTTCGCCATCCCAGGAGCGCCAACGGAGACCATCGACGTAAAGATCCTCGAAGATAGCGTCCATTTATTGGCACCAGCAAGGGACATCGATTACGTTTCGGCACTGGCTTTGGGTTGGCCGGTGAAACCTGCCAAAGCCGAAGCGGTCTACGAGAACGGATTGCTCCGAATCGAAGTGCCCTTCAAAGACCCAATGGAAGATGCAGTGAAGGTCGCCATTAAGCCAGGGGGGGCAGACACCAAGGTGTTGTCAAGTTGAGGAAGACTCAGGCGGACCGACCTGACCTGCGAGGCGTTTGTCAGCCCACCGGAAGCTGAGAGAATGGCGACCTTGAGGGCGCGACAAGACCAAGGCGCCCTTCAACGAGCTCAATCGGGCGGCACTAGCCGAATCGAATCAATTTCCATCGTGACCGATTGCAATCGCGCACGCTGCTCGTAGCCACCCCACCCCACTCACGACGAACGCAACGGTCGGGGTGTACCTGATTTGTACCTCTATCCAGCTATTTGAGCGATTTGAGCGGGCTTGAGCGACACGAATCAAGCCTAACTGTTGACAGGACGAGGGTCTGCGCAGTTCGACTCCCGCCGCCTCCACCACTTAACTTGTTCTACTGAAATGACTTAGCAATCTCGGTAGACCCCGTCTCCAAAATGTCTCCGAAATTTTCCCTGGATCCGGCCCGATCCAGCAGCCGAATCGCGCCTTCGATGGCCGCGGGACTGAGGTGCATGTACCCGTAATGTCTCATTGGTCAGCCGTACCCCTTCACGCGGCTCGTTCGTAGTAATTGAGCAGCCCACCGAGCCGAGGCCGACGACGAATCCGGCCAACGGTGCTGGTCGCTGGCACGCCCATCGATCAGGGCGTTCTCAATCCCCTGATGATTCCGCTCCCGGTGGTAATGCTCGACGTACTCCGCAATCGTCCGCCGGAGATGACGTTCGCCGAACGGGATCACGCGGTTGAGACATTCTTCCTTGATTGAGCGTACGAACCGTTCGGCGTAGGCGTTCGCGTTCGGCGCCCGATACGGCGTCAGCACGACGCGGATGCCCGCCTCGCGCAGTCGCGCGCGCACCGGCGCGCTCCACTTCGCGTCGCGATCACAGATCAGCACGCGATGCTGGACCAGCGGCCCGTCATCTGCGGCCGTCAGCGTGCGCACGACTTGCTGCATGAACACGTCGTGGGGATGCGGCGTCGATCCGACGATCTGCACGCGACGCGAGGCGAGGTCGATGACGAACACCGTGTAGTACGTCACCAAGCCGCGCCACGTCCAGACCTCCGTCGTGAAGAAATCCGCGCCCGCGATCGCGCCCCAATGCGCCCGCAGAAACGTCTGCCACGACGTCGGCCGCTCGGGCACCGGCGGAATCCCGTGCGCCTTCAGGATCCGAGCGATCGTCGACCGACTGACCCGATGGCCGACGTTCTTCAGCGCGCCGACGATCCGGGTGTAGCCCCACGTGGGATTCTCCTCGGCCATGCGCACCACCAGGCGCCGGATCTCCGCCAGCACGCCCGGACGACCGCCCCGCCGCTTCGCGTACGTCCACTTCCGCGCGATGAGCTGCCGATGCCAGCGGAGAATCGTGTCGGGCGTGACGATCGTGGCGACCTCACGAAGCCGACGACGGCCCAGCCGGTGTCCGTGCATCGCCAACCGACGGCGTTCCTCATCGGTCAGGCGGATCCGGCCGCGCACGTGCCCGCGAAGGATGCGGTTCTCTTCGATCAGGTAGGCCACGCCTCCTGCTGCCGCTGGTCGAGCCAGCCGACCAGCGCGGCCAGGAGCAGGCGAAGAGACATCGCGTCGAGCACGGCGGGAGAGTCTATACCACGGACCGGATCTCGGGCCCCAAGAGGCCCTCGGCCGAGCAATGAGACATTACGGGGTCTACCTGTGTGAGTGCAGCGCAGATCGATCAGAAGACCTCATTGGTCCGTTGGTGTCGCAGCAGGTTACGGATGCAATCTAGTGAGAGTTCTTCCTGCATTCTCTTCCACATACTAAAGGTCCCGCCAAAGCAGACATCAGCATCCCGACGGGCGGTTGCAGCCTCCCACGAGTGACGGGACTGCGCAGACGCTCACGCGTCCAGACGCATCTTGTGCAGAAGTGCGGCAAAGCGGGGATCGGACCGAATCGGATCGAAGAACCAATAGCTCTTGATCGGCATGATGAACTGATCGCGAGCGTCGATCGCGCGATCAAGCCATTCAAAAGCGCTGTCAATCTCTCCCAGGCCAAGATGTATCCACGCGAAGCTCGTGGGCGGCACATATGCCTTTGACGCCCGCTCGTGAAGGCGCTCGAGCAGGGTGCGCGCCTCGGCTGCCTCTCCTCCGAGAGCCAACGACATGCCGAGCCATCCCAACATGGATGACGAACCGCCGGAAAGCTCGAGTGCCGTTCGATACGCAGCGATAGCCTTGTCGAAGATCCTCTGATCTCGAAAACACGATCCCATCAGGGCATGACCCCAATAGGACCGCGGCTCGAGGTCGAGTATCCGCCGCGCCTCTTCCATCGCTCGATCATAGCGACGCCACAACAGCAACACCGCCCCCAGATGGCTTCGCACGGAGACTGACAGCGGATCCCATTCGAGCGCGAGCTCGAGCTGTGCCACCGCTTCGTCGTGGCGTGCGTGCGGCATCAGAACGTTGAACGCGTAACGCTCCCGGACGATGGGCGAGGTGGGGCTCAGTTCCAGCGCGCGAGCCATTTCCCTCGCGAGTTCAGGCCAGTCGTAGGCGAGCTGTTTGTGGTAGAGGCCGAGCAGCGCATGCGTTTCGCCGAGCGAGCTGTCGATTTCCAGTGCGCGGATCGCGTACAGGACGCCTGTCGCGAATGCGTCTTTGGGCGCCATGAAGCCGAAATACCCCAGGTACCAGTAGATCTCCGCCAGCCCATCGTACGCGAGGGCAAACCCCGGATCGCGCGCAACGGCTTCCGCGAAGTGCTGTCGTGCCTTCTCGAAACCCTCCGGGGTTACACGGCCCAGGTGGGATCGGCCCTGCATGTACTCGTCGGTACGCGCGGAGGTTCTGGGTACGTGGTCGCCTGTGGGGCGTACTGACGGACTGCGTCGTCCGAATCGCTTCCACGATGTGGACGTTGTCGATGTGTGCGGCGATGTCTCGGGCAACGGAGTTCTCTGTCTTGAAGATGTCGCGTAACTCCGCCTGGTATCGTTTGGCGAATACGTTCGTCTGGTCGCTCGCGCGCACGAGCTGTACGTTGAGGGCCATCCTGTCCTCGGTGCGGCGAACACCACCCTCGACGACGTACTCGACCCCGAGCTCGCGGCCGATTCGGGCGACGTCCTTGTGGCTGCCTTTGTAACGCATCGCGGTTGTCCGGGCGATCACGCCCAGAGCTTCCGGCGCCAACGCCGCGAGCTCGGTGATGATCTCATCCGTCATCGCATCGCTGAAGTACTCCTGGGCGGGATTGCCGCTCAGATTGAGGAACGGAAGCACTACGATTCTCGCTGCCGGCACAGAGGCGTGGCGCTTGGCGGACGAGCGCTCGGCGACGGCTGCGATGAAGCGGTAGCCGTGTTTGGGGAGCGTCTCGATGAACCGTGGATGCTCCGCCGAGTCGCCGAGGGCTTCCCGCAGTCGGGCAACCGCCGTATTCAGGTTGTTCTCGAAGTCCACGAAGACATCGCCGGCCAGAGCCGCTGCTGCAGCTGCTCGCGCGTGACGACCTGGCCGGGCTGTTCGAGCAGGGATGCCAGGACCTGGAAGGATTTTTCGCGGAGGCCGACCTTGACTCCTCGCCTGTAGAGTTGTCCGGCGGCGAGGTCAATCTCGAAGCTGTCGAAGTGGAAAATCTTGCCCACTACCGCCGGTATGCGTTCACAGGACAGCGTAAACGCTAAGTCAGGTGGAGGTCAATCGGCGTGAACACTTTCTTTTCAAGCAGATGGACGGTAGGCACAATTCAAGGAGGAATCAAGGCATTGTCCATTTTTCTGCATTGCCTTCCCCCTGACAATAACGTCGCGGGTTCGATGCGGTGAGACTAATCGCGACTCGCGAGAGGGCAGGGGCGGACAGGCACGCGCGCCTATTGTCGTCACCCACTCTCAAGGGGCATTGCATGATCCGTCATCGTGTCCGCCTTGCGCTCATGATCGCCTCGACTACCCCCTGGAGGTTCGTCGTGGTGCGTCTTCTGTTCGCATTCGGTGCTCTGGCTCTGGCGGGCTGCGACGGGAAGCCCAATCCGGTTTCCCCGGCTCCAACTCCGGGTTCCCCAAGCCTGGTATCGATGACGATTGGCGGCACCACGTCGCTCGACCATGCCGGCGACACAGGCCGGCTCACCGCGACGGCGACGTTTTCGGATAACACGTCGCGAGACGTAACCGCCGAGGCGTCGTGGAGCGTGATCGCAGGGGGGATGGTGGCGATTACAGGGCCCGGCCTCATCACGGCAACTGGGTACGGCTTGGGAAACGTTTCTGCGATCTACCTCACCGTCGAGGGAAGAAGGCAGATTCGGGTCGTCCCTGCCGGTGCCTTCCTGGTGGAGGGATGGGTCCTAGCACTGGGAAAAGGATTTCCGGGGCTCGCGCAGGCCACCCTGGAATTCTCGTCGCGTTCCGGAACATACAGGACGACGACGAACGAAAGTGGACACTACTTCCTGCCCGCTGCGGGCGAGACAACGATGCGCGCGGCGCGAGACGGATTTCGCGCGCAGGTCAAACAGATAACGGTGGAACACGACGAGAGCGTCGACTTCGAACTGCAGCCGTAATGTTCCACTTCTCAGCCGAACCGCTGATCACGCCGCCCGCTCGTAGTAGTTGAGTAATCCGCCCAGCCGCCAGCGACGGCGCACACGGCCTGCCTGGTCGGCCGCTGGGGTACCCATGATCAGGGTATTGTCGAGACCCTGGTAATTCCGTTCGCTACGCGTTTCTTTCCAGGTGCAGTCTCCGTGCGTATCGGTGGCAGCCGCACTGTCGCGGGCTCTATCAGACGCCGCGGGCGGCGTGACGCGTGGGTGTGGCGCCTGCGGACACGTGCGACGCGCCGATCCGCAGTGCGTTCAATGCAGCCAATTGCGAATTCGCCACTGACAGGTTTTCCGCCGCTAGGTGGGTCCGGGACGCAAGCACAAGGCGGACCAGCGTGAGAAGATCCTCCAGTAGACGGCAGACGGTGTGCGGGCAAGGAAGGCCGGCGGTTCGACATGGCACCCGTATCGTAACCACACGCGCTCGGCGGTCGCTTGCCTACGCGGCGGAAGTCATCGCGGGCTCGGATCGAGGGGCGGATGTAATATTTGCGGAGCACAGGGCTAACAGGTTGCTTAGACGGGACGGCGTCCGCTGACACATCCGCCGCCACCTTCCTGGAGTCACGGCGAGATGAACGTCGGTATTTACCATGAGCTGGGCGAGGGAGACGAGCCTGGAGGCGCGGAGCGCTGTGTCGCCATACTGGCGGACGCACTGCAGCATTCGTACGACGTCGAAATCGTCAATCACTGTCCTGCGCTCGGCGTCGGGGCGCTCGCCCGGTTTGCAGGCTTGAACTTGGAGCGCGTCAGGCTCCGCCATGTTCCTCTAAGTCGCGACACTGAGAGCTTTCCGCTGACGCCGTGGCGGAGGTACAGGGCGGCACAGCAGTGGCACGCATCGCTCAGCGAGCGTTACGACCTCTTCATCAACCTTGCACATGGATTGCCGCCGTTCTGCCACGCCAGGCAGGGAGTCCTGTTCGTGTTGTTTCCATTCTTCCGGCCTCTGCATATCGGCCTGGGCCTTCGCAGCTACGTGCGCGCGTACGACAGGTGGGAGTGGCGGCGCCGGATCGAAAGCTACGATCTGACGCTTGCAAGTTCACGATTCACCCAAACATGGACGCGCCGGTGGTGGAACGTCGATAGCCGCGTGCTGTATCCGCCGGCCGACGGTGCCTGTCGCCACGAAACCAAAGAGGACACCATCCTCAGTGTTGGACGGTTTTCCACGCGATGGCATCAGAAGAAGCAGACGGAGATGGTCGCCGCCTTCCGCGCTTTTCAACACGAACTGCCGACGTGGGAGTACAGGTGCGTTGGCGCACTGAGTGAACGGCCGCCCGACCACAAGTTCCTTGCGGCCGTACAGACGCTCGCAGCGGGCGCTCGAGTGCGCGTTGTCGCGAACCTTCCCCGGGCAGACCTCGAGACGCTGTATGCGCGGGCCAAAGTGTTTTGGCACGCGACAGGATATGGCGAAGACGACGAGGTGCATCCCGATCACTTGGAGCACTTCGGCATCGCGACGGTGGAGGCGATGGGAGCCGGATGCGTGCCTGTGGTGATCGACAAGGGAGGGCAACGAGAGATTGTCGAGCACGGCGTCAGCGGTTTTCGCTGGAGCACGCTCGACGAAATGAAAGAGTACACGCGACTGCTCGCTCGCGACGATCGAGCGCGGGCGCAGATGTCCGAGGCGGCTCGTGACCGCGCAGGGCATTTCAGCCGCGAGCGTTTTCTGTCACAGTTTCGCTCGTTGATCCAGCCCCTGATGGCGAAGTGCCGGCCATCGTCGCAAGACGTGCGTGGCCTGGATTGATGACGTCACGTCGCGCGACAAATCGATAGAGACCCGCTTGCAGCGGGATCACGGCAAATTCAGGATACCGTTTCTCCAGCTCGACGAGCTCTCGATCGAGCGACGTACTTGTGGATGGGACAACGTAGAGTTCTGGCAATGTCCGCACGGCATGCCAGGGAATCAGCGTCACGCTGCCGTAGTACATGCTGATCATCCGCTTTTGATTCCTGGTTGACACCCGCACGACTTCCCCTGCGTCAGGCGCATCGTCGTCGAAATCGAGCGCGACGTAACGTCGTGACGGCGGTTCTGTGTAGCGCGACACGACCGAGAGCTCGTGAAGCGTTTCAAAGAAGACGGGGCTCTCCCCAGTGTGTCGATGAATGGCGTCAATCAGTTCGGCGGTGAGTTTGTCCCTTTCCCAGTAACGTGCGCGGAGGCTTTGCAGGTGGGACGCACCGATCGTCATGAGTGCGCCACTGAGGAGCACCATCCAGAACGGTGCGAGTGGCGCGATCACCGCGGCTATCGCGGGCGCAAAGCCCACAACGGCCGGCATTGCGTAGCGATCGACCAAGAGCGGCTCCACAGCATACGAAAGCACGGCTAACGCGAGCGGCATGACCAGGAGACCCGCCAAGCCGGCCAGAGCCGCCGCGTCGGTCAGGCCTTCGCCGAGAGAATTTAGCGGGGAAGACACTCGAAGAAAGGCCGCGAATCCGCCGCTGAGAAGGAGCACTGTCGCAATATGCGGCGGAATGACGACTGCGCGGGCGAGACTGGCCACGTTGCGCCTGCTTGCGGGGCTCACCCAGGTCACGGGATTCGCGACGTTCTGTTTCCACAGAACGGGGATCCACCCCACAAAAAGGATGAGCCCGACGCTCGCCCACATCAGCGCGTGCCCGCTCCACGGTTGGAAGTCGTTGAACACCAGATGAGCGCCTAGTACCAGCCCGAGGCTCAGAGGTCCTAACGTGTGCAGCATGCAGGTCAGAACCGCGGTGCAGGCCAGGAGGATGTGTACCGACAGATCCGCGGGGGAACTCCATGAGCGCGACAGCAGATACGAGAACCACACGACGGCGGCCAGCCACGGCGTGTACATCCGGCCTTCGAACGCGCAGCGTTGAAGCAACGGGTGGCTCCACACTGCAAGTACCGCGGCCAGCGCGATCAGCGGCCCGTAAACCTGTCGCAGATTCACGTAAAGGCCGATGAGCGCGATGATCGCAGCGAATACCGAGAAGATCCGTAACCCTATTTCGGTCCGACGGGCAATGAGAAGTCGAAACGGGCGAAGTAGAAGATGGTACGCGGGAGGATTGGTGTCAAGCCCACCGATGATGGCACGGAGCGAATGGCGTACATTCGGATCGACCACCAACATCTCCGTGATGATCTCGTCGAGCGAGAGGTTGCGCGTAAGCAAGTAGGTCGACTTGCATGCGACGAGTTGCGTGACCAGAATCGCGACGAGCAATACGGTCATCAGGACAGCTTCGCCAAGCATGTCAGCGATGACCCAGTGTCACTGCGTCGAGTGTCCCGCTCTGGCGGCCCATCCGCGCCAGAGACAGCAGCCGTCTCAGGACATCGATGGGCACGTTTGCCTCTACTTGCTCGCCTCGATGATGGCGTAGGTCGCAGCGCCACGGAGGATAGGCAGGCACTTGTTGAGCAGGACATGATCCACTCGACCGAGCGGGTTCAAGAGCCAATCCATCCTGGTCTTGGAGAGCACGTACGCGACGCTTTCGCGGGCCAGGCAATCGAAACAGCACAATCGGACCTCGCGAAACGAGTGTCGAATCAAACGGAGATCGTCGTGGGTCAACTCTCGTTCGTCGCGGGTGCGTGGAGCGGTCGGGTGAAACGGGAACCTCCGGTGAACCCATTCGAGGCCAGCAGACAAGCAGATCGGTTCTTCGGCCAGGAACACGCCGCCATCAACGAGCAGATTGCGTATTCGACCGACCGTCCGCTCGACGTCCATGTGATGAAGCGCCCGTTTCGAAAGGACGACATCGAACGACTCGTCTTCCAGATCGATGGTCTCGCTGGCGCTGACCAGTGCGGTCACCTTGTCAGCCACATGCTCCCGACGGGCCAATTCGACCGTGGCGGCAACAGCGACAGGCGAAATGTCAACCGACACGACTCGATTGTCAGCCTTGGCCAGGGCCACTGCGAGCGAATCTATCCCGCCGCCGAGGGAAAGAATCTGCTTCCTGCGAAAGCGGGCGGCTAGACGCAGAAAGCATTGGCCCACATACGATCGGTTTTCGACCTCCTTGACCCAGAGATACTTGTGGTGTTCGGTCCCATCACACTGGTACATGTCATTCCAGTAGGCGCTCTCCCGAGCCAGGCGCGAATCGACTCGTAACGACAGGTCCGGCTCCATACTAGCGAATGGGCTCCTGCGAGGGGATCACCGTCGTGCGTGCAGAGCCGTCCACGGGCTCAGCGTGGGCACGACACCATCGTTGAAAACTCTCTTTCGTGAACCAGTCCGCTCCGAAATGCCGCAACGCGTGCCGCGCATTGTTGTCTTCCGCGACTGGCATACCCTTCAACAAGAAAAGCTTCCGGCGCGCGGCGTGCGCCTCGAGAATGGTCGAGACGCCGGGTTTGGTGACGACGCACTCGCACTCGGCCAGAAACGGCACCAACGTATCGACCACGCCGTGAATGCGCACGTTGGGACGACTGCCAAACGCCTCGCGCACCGCCATGAAGGCGTTCGTGTTTTCGCCGCACACCACAGTCACATGGACGGCGGAATCTACCTGCAGGATTGTGCGCACAAGCCGCACGATCGGGCCCTGCCCCCAATAGCCACACACCAGAAGTACCGACTTCTGCCGTCCGGGCCGGCCTGCCAGAGCGTAGTACGACCGCCGTGCTGGGAGTTCAATCGTGCTGAAACAGAGCGAGTCTGCAAAGCGGCATCTCAGCTCCTGACGATCAACCGGTGACAAAAAGCCATCCATTTGATCCCAGAACACATACCTCCATCCGAGCGTGTCGCCAAATTCACCCAGAACGCCCCACAGCTTGAACGGCATGTGAGCTCTTCTCTTCAAGCTGGACACCCAGAACGCCGGTCTGTGACTGATACACAGAACGGTCCTGGGGTTCTTCGCCTCGATCCGCTCTTTCAACGCCCGAAGATCTGACGCTCGCGACGACGTTTCGCGGAGATACTTGCGGTAATAGAACAGTGGAACGCGATAGACCAAGTTCAGCAGGAACGGCATTCGGTTTGAAATACACTTGTAGCGTCGCAGATCCTCCTTGACCGCGTTCGCTGGGAGGTAATCTTCTATCGCGATGTGCTCGACATCGGCCGATGCACGAAACCGTTCCTGAAACGCCTCTCCGAGCGAGTACATGCCGCGACCAACGACGGTGCTCACAATGAGCACGGGTGCTGACAGACGGCTGGAAATCGCTTCGAGATCGAACGCAGACTCGTTCGGCATCGTCACCCCGACCGCCCGGTTCGGGCGTCATTTCATCTCAGATATATTTGCGTTTCGAATCGTGCAAATAGAGGGCGTTGCACTTGGCACACACCGGCAGCACTTCCCTACGGCGCAGCTGTCGAAACCCCGCGAACGCCGGCGAATTCCAGATCTCTGTCACGCCCTGCCTTTGCAGATTGCCGACCATGAGATCTGGATAGAGGATGCAGGGCGTCACGTCGCCGTCTGGCGTGATGTCCATGCGCGACCATTGCCTGTAGCAGAAACTGTTGCCTGGCGGAATCTGAGGCGTGTCGATGTACGTATGAATGTCCTCTGGCTTCTGCAGGTAACACGACACTTGAATCGGCCAGCTCTCGCTGTTGATCTTCTCGACCTGACGGATGAACTCCTCTTTGTCGAGGTCGTACGGCATCAAGTATCCGCGATGGGTCGTCGGCGTGATGTCGAAATGCTTCTGCATGAACGATTCATACTCGCGCGCCTGTTCCTGCGAGACGAACCAGCAAGGATTCAGTAGGATCCAGTCCACGCCTCTCGCAACCATGTCTCTGCAGAACTCGTACATCGTGCCGACGTTTTCTGGACGAATCGTGAACTCGATTCCGATGTACGGCGGCCGCTTCAGTGCCTTCAAGCGCTCGATGTTTCGCGTGACGGTGCGGTACACGCCTCGGCCGCGCAAGAGATCGTTCTGTTCCTCCAGGCCGTCGAGTGAGATCAGGAACGTGAGGTAGGGATTGTTCGTCAACGCGTCGTGGAACCGATCCAGCAACAGCCCATTGGTGCAGACAATCGCGAAGCATTTCGTTGTACGCAGCAAAGCCGCCAGCTCTCCGAACCTGGAGTAGAGGAGCGGTTCGCCGCCGATCAGGATGAAGTAAGGTTGGGAGTGACGGACTTCCGCGAAGAGGCGCTCGATCACACCCCAGTCCAGCTCCTTGGCCATCGCTGGTTTCGGATGCTCATGGCACCAGCCGACCTCGCCCCACTCGTAGCACATGATGCATCGCAGATTGCACTTGTACGTCAGGACCAGCTTGTAGCCGAGCGGCGCGGGCACCCGATCGTCTTTGTCGGGGTTGCGCTCTGCCCATCGGTAGCGCGCGCGGGCCGCGAGCTTGCTGACGATGAGATGCTGCATGTATAGGGGGTGCTTGTAGACCGTGCCGAGGACGCCTCGCGCGGATGGAAGAGCCATGCACCTATGCTCCTGTGAGTTCGCCGTGCGACGCGCGCGACGGAATTCCCCCGCCGTGTGGCACGTGCGAGATGACGCTTCTGAACTTGGCTTTCGTGCGCGGACGCAGCTCGTCCAGCGAGGCATACCTAACCTCGATGCGCACGGCCGGTCCGACGAATCGCCTCACATGGCAGTGGAGATCGGCTTCGCTTTGGCGCGTGTAGAGTGCAGAGCGCGCGACCGTGACCACAAGATGATCGGGAGCATGCTGCACGGCCTGTCCCAGCGCGATTCCGGCGACATGGTTGAAGACGAGAAAGAGCGACGGTACGACACGACCATCCGGCGTCGTGATCACGTCCTCCTGCCGCCCGATGATGCGCTGCACGCACGGCATCGCCCGCCCGCATGCGCATGGCTGCAGTGCGGTGCGAGTCTCGATCAGATCGCCGATCTCATAGCGCAAGAGCGGCATGCTGAAGTTGTGCAGGGACGTGCCGAGGATGCGTGCCGTGACGACGTCGGTGCGTTCTGATCCTGCAGTCGTGCCGACAGAGGCCGACGAGCGGTCGACGAGCTCGGCGACGCCATATTCAGGATTGATGTGCAATGCTCCGGATGGGCACTCCGTAATGGCGACCGTTCGTTCCATTTGGCCGTACGAGTCGTACACCTTGGTGCGAAACACCTTCTCGATGAGCGTGCGCTGCATGGGTAGCAGGACCTCGCCCGTCGAGAAAATACCGGAAAACGTCAGGTCCGCCGCACGCCGCTGATCGATGAAGAGCGCAAACACATAGAGAACGGACGCGAGGCCTTTCAGGAACCGAGGCCGGTACTTGCGCAGGGCGCTGAGACACTCGTCCACCGATGCAGGCGTGAGCGCGATGCTGTTCAAGACCAGACGCCCCAAGCCGCGTTGATAGCGCCACGGCTGGTCAGCCAGGCGGTCGCGGCGAAGGAAGTAGTCACTGCTGAACTCGGCAAAACGGCTGCCGAGTCGATACCCTGCCCAGCTCCAGTGGCGCCAGTAATGCGCGAACTCGAGAACATTTGCTGGCGTGTCCAAGAGAAAATGCACCGGCTCACCCGTCGTGCCCGTCGTGTGGTGCACGCGCGGTCGGTAACGCCTGCTGTTCCGCGCCTGCAGGCGGCTGAACTCGCGACGAACAGTCGCCTTGGATAGCTGTGACAGCTTCTCCAGGTCCGACACGGTCCTGATGTCGGCCGGAGTCAGCTTGCGGGCCCGGAAGAGATCCTGATAATAGGGAACGTGCTGATACGCGTGTGACACCACTTGTCGAAGCCGTTGCTCTTGATATCCGACCAATTCGTCGAGAGACCACCACTGGCTACGCTCAAACAGCTCGCGTAATTGCAGTATGGAAATCGGGTAGCGGAAGTCACGAACACGGAAATCGATACTCACCCGCCTGCCCTTTCAGCACCACCGAGGTCGGGACCGCATGGTCGCATCACTCTCGAACCCGGTAATCCAAGAAGCGCTGCTGAATTCTATTCCACTCGTCTTTGGCCGTGTGCCCGTTGACCAGGTGCCTGCTCACTTCCAACGCCATCGTCATGCAATGATCGATGTTGCAGTGGAGGAACAGCGCCGTACGGCCGACTAAATACAAGTTCTCGACCGCGTCGAGCCGTCGGCAAATCCTGCCGAAACGTTCCCTCCAACCAAGGTCGTACACCGGATACACGGTTCTCAACTTCGTCGAGAAAAGCGCCCTGGTGTCGTTTGCCGGAGTGCGAAGAATCCCGACTTGCTGAAGCGTTCGGATGCAGCGTTCGCCGAGGCGCTCATCCGTGCAATTCCACGTCTCGTCCCCGTACGAGCAGGGGATCTCGATCGCCAAGGCTGCAGGGCCCGGACCCTGATTCAGGAAAGGACTGTACTTACGCAGCTCCGACACCCGTCCGAACAGGATCTCTGGCTCTGGAAAATAGAAAGTCTCGTGATCGCTGGGGATCTGATCGCGAGTAGTCATATAGAGGAGACGTAAGCTCCGCCATTGGAGGTCGAACGTCGGACGGCTTCCATTCTCGGAAGGCAGGGCAACCAGGTGGTGCAGCGTATCCAGTGGAATTGTGGATATCACCACGTCCGCCGGCAAGCTCACGCTTCGACCGTCTTGTGTCGTGACGTCCACGCAACGGATGCGTCCACCGTCGATCTGAAGCTGGTTGATCCGCGAGATAAGCAACAGCCGACCGCCGTTTTGTTCAAAACGAGTCTGAAGCGCGTGAGCGAGTTGCCCGATCCCTCGAGCGGGATACAGATACTCTGCACGCCGCTTCCGCAGGTTCGCCTTCAGCTCTTTGCAGATGGCCACGAGAGTGAACTTGCGAACCCGTGTGACCGCTGCGTCCATCGAGATCGTGCGAGGACACGTCCCATAGAGTTTGACGGCATAGGGTTTGTAGAACCGTTCGTACAAGCTTTGACCGATCTTCGCGACGATGAAGCTCTCGAAGCTCTCGGTCTCCTCGAGTGCCGCACGCCGCCGCAGGCGGGTGCGCGTGAAATCTGTGATGAAGCGGAGTGCATCCCCGGCGCCAAAGCCGAACACGACATCCAACGCCGAAGGGGGATACGGAAGCCCTCGTCCGTGAAGGTACATCAAGCCACGGCGCTCGCGCCGCAACAGATCATTGCCGCACAGATCCTTGATGAGGGTCAGCGCTTCCGCGGCGCAATCGTCGTGGAGCCGATGCGAACCCGTGTCGAAGGTAAATCCGTCCTTCTTCAGGGTGGTCGCGAGACCTCCCGCGGCGGCCTCCTTTTCCACGACCATCACGTCGGCGTCGTGCGCTTTGGACAACTCGGCGGCGGCAGTCAGGCCAGTCACGCCGGCACCGAGAATGACGACGCGCCGACCCGTGATCGCCATATTTCATCCGCAGTTGTTGACGCGCGGGCATCGGATTCCACGCGACGTTGCCTGAAAACGAAGAAGGAAAAGCTCGGACACCGGTTGTTGGGTGTATGGCGCCTGCTCCGGTGTCCCCGGGCTCACTGCCACCTGCCCTTTTATCTGTACTCGTCGTCATCGTCGCGCCGCCGATCCTTGCGTCGCCGGTCCGGCTCGCTCGTGTTGATCAGAACGGAGACCGTCCTGGCGTAGTAGTCACCGGTCGCCAGGTCCAGTAACCCGTCCTGGTCAAAGTCGCCCGCGATGACGG
>CAVQVI010000014.1:0-14092 GCA_963717075.1 uncultured Acidobacteriota bacterium
ACCGGACGGGCTCTCTTCGCCTCCCTGTTCCTCCTCGGCGTTGCGCTCTTCATCTTCCCGCTCACGTTGCACCACCCGCTGATCGATCCGGACGAGGGCCTCCACGCGGCCATCGCACAGGAGATGGTGGAGCGCGATGACTACATCACGCCGCGGTTTCTTGGGAAACCGTTTCTCGACAAGCCCGTGTTCTTCTTCTGGGCGCTGGCGGGCTCGCTCCGGGTGCTGGGGTTCTCCGAGCCGGCCGTACGGGCTCCCGGGCTGGCGTTCGGCCTGCTCGGTGCGATCACCACGGGGTTACTGGCAGGGACGATCCTCGGGAGGCGGGGCGGATGGCTCGCAGGCATCTTCTACGCGACGCTGGCGCTGCCCATCGGCTTGATGCAGATGCCGGTGCACGACCTTGCGCTCGTGCCGTTCACCAACGGAGCGCTGATCACCTTCTGGCGCGCTGCACGCAGCCATCGCGCGGTCGCACGTGCTCGCCTGGTCTCTGGCCGCCGGCGGGTGTCTCGGACTCGCAATGCTCACCAAGGGGCTCTCCGGGGTCGTGATCGTTGGCCTGGCGCACGCCACCGTGCTGCCTCCTCGAGCGCCGCGTCAGTGTCGTGGTCGTCCTTGGCGGTGTGCTGGCGCTCGCGCTCGCCGCGACCGTCGCGGCGCCGTTCTTCCTGGCGATGGAACACGCGCAGCCTGGGTACTTGGAGTACTACCTGTTCGAGCGTCATGTGCTCGGGGCCGTCACCACGACGCAGCGCCACGGCACGGCGCCGTGGCACTACTACCTGCCGGTCGTTCTCGGCGGCGGCCTGCCGTGGAATCTCTATGCGCCGTTCTCGCTCGCCCGTCTCCGGTCGCGCGCGCGGGACAACGCCACGGACCAGCGGTTCGGCGGCGCCACGCGCCTCGGCTGGAGCCTGCTGCTGACGGGGACGCTGTTCCTCAGCCTGGCGAAGTCGAAGCTGCTCACCTACGCGCTGCCGGTGTTCCCAGCGATCGCTCTGCTGGCGGCGGTGGCGTGGCTCGCGTGGCTCGAGCGGGGGGAACAACATCCCTCTCGCTGGTTTGCGCGGATGCGCGTCGTGCAGGCCGGCGTCGGCGCAATGATCCTCCCCGCGGCGCTCGTGTTCGCGCCCGCAAAGTTCCCGGTCCCGCACGTGGCGTGGATGTGGGTCGTGGCCCTGACCATCGCCGGCGGCTGGTGGATCGCTGCGCGTCTGGCGGCACGTCGACTGGACAGGGCAGCGGCGCTCGGCGCCACGCTGACCGCGGCGACGCTCGCCGTGTCACTCGCGATACTGGTGCCGCCGGTGCGACCATCACGACGGCGCGCGATTTGGCCCAGGCGATCAACCGCTCGGCGCAATTCCCGCCGGAGCTGTGGATGGTCGAGCAACGCCCGGGATCGCTGGTGTTCTATCTCGATCCCGCGTTGCGACGCGGGCTCACCGCCGATCGCGTTCTCTAGTTGTCGAGCCCGCAGGTGCCCGAACACGAGCCGGTGCCGGGCACGCTGGTTGCCGTCACGGTCGGGGACTCACCGCGTCTCGCCCGGTACGTGCCCCTCGAGGGCCAGCCTTTCGAATCGGCGGGGCACTACCGCGATGTACGACGGCGAGCGCCTGCTGCACCCTGACGTCCCGCTCCACACGCGGCCGATCCCGTCCCACCAGCCGCACCATCGGGTTGTCGACCGAGCATCGACGATGGTGCGTCCAGACGCTGACGCGCGGGCTGGGCTCCTGATGGTCTTGGCGCGTGAAGTCGGAAGGGGTGCGGCCCGGCCCGCCATGCCCATCACATGAATCCGCCTAGGCCCAAGCGGTCAGAGGCGAATCCGCCGTCTTTCGACTCGTCTTGAAGCCGAGCCAATGTGACGGTGTGGCCCTCTTTCAAGTCCAGTACTCTCAGGCCCTCGTTTAGAGATGCTGGCGCTCCGATTCGACGACATCGACTGGAGTCGCCAGTTGATCGTTCTTCGCGGCGAGACGACCAAGAGCCGCAGGACCCGTATGGTTCCGATCGCCACGCCACGACTGCTCGCAGTTCTGAAGTGGCTCCACCTCGACGCCGCTGGCGAGAACAAGGCGGATGACGTCTTCGTGTTCAGCGACGAAAGCGGGGTTCCGGTCGGCAGGTTCCGGACCGCGGAGCGCTACGACAATCAGAAGCTCGAGCATCTCCAGGTCGCCGCCGGCAAGCTCGAGAGCGGCAAATCATTCGACACGACCGGCGCCACTGCGTCGATGATACCGACAAAGTTTCAAGATTCTTTCAGGGAAAGGCGAAAGTCGCCTCGATCAAGCAGCGGCCAAACACGCGGAGCAGACAGAACCTAACGCGTTGAGCGAGAGTGAATAAGGAGATTGGCTGGGAGGCAGGGATTCGAGCCGAGTCGCGCCGAGAGGCGCGCGGTGGCCTGAAGATGGGCCGAGCAGCCATGAGCGAAGCCGAAGGCGAGTCGAATGGCTGGGTGTCAGGGACGATTTTCGAACTTGGTTCGTGCAGAACGCCGCTTGAGTGGTTCAATCCTCCTACCTAAGCAGGCCAGACTCTCCACCGACGACGGGGCTGATCATCGCCAGTACCGCCGCCGGCGACAGCACACTCGCGTTCGACACGAGCCCGTCCAGCGTGCCCTTCGGAATCGACGCCTTGAGCGCATCGATGCGATTGACGACTCCCGGGTCCATCGGGTGTTCGATCACGACGCCGGTGCGCTCGCTCAATGCGTGCGCGGCCGCGGCGATCGCGACGGCGCGCTCCGAGCGCCCTTCGGCAGCTTCGACAGCGGCAAGCCCAAGGAGCGCGAGGCCGGTCCCCCGCGAGCTGCCGACTCCTTCGTTCGCCAGCACGCCGAGGCGGAATGAGCGTTGCGCCGCAGGCGCATCGCCGGCGGCGAGTGCGGTCCAGCCCATCTCGCAGTGCACGCGCGCGACCTCGGGCTGGTCGCCGATCGTGGCGAGCGACTCGAGCGCCTCGCCGTAGAGGGCGATCGCACCTGCGAGATCGCCCTTCGCGAACGACATCTGGGCCAGGAAGCTGAGCGCCATGCCGCCGCCTTCACGATCGTTCAGGCGTTCCTGGATCCGACGCGCCTCTTCGACGAGGACCATGCCGGCTTCAAGGCCGCCGGTCACGAAAAGCAGCATCCCTTTGATCGTCATTGAGATCGCCTGCAGGAAGTCGCAGACGCCGCCGGCACTTCGTGCGATCGCCTCATCGAGCGCCGCACCGGCGTCCTCCATCCGCCCGAGGCTCAGACAGCAGTAGCCCACACCCATCAAGCCTTCGGCCGCCACTGCCGCGTCGCCTATCGCCTTGCCGTCTTCGTAGCCGCGGGTCCACTCGCCGAGTGAGCGCTCCCATTCGCCGGTCGCGGTGGAGACCATCCCGGCGGCAATGCGCGCGAGCGCGCGGCCACGGCTCGGCGGAGCATCCGCGAGCGCGAGCAGCGCGTCGAGCAGCACACGGGCGGTGAAATGCTGCCCGCCGATGTGCCAGAACCAGTTCAAGTGGCCGCACAGGAGCAAACCTTTCTCGAGCGCGGCCTTGTCCCCCGATCGGGCGCCGGCGGTGAGCCACTGGATGGCGGCATGCGTGTTCGCGTTCTCGTTGCGGGCGGAGCGCACAGCCTCGAGCTGCCGCGTTGTGCGGAAGCTTGCCGCCACTCCAGCCGCGAATTGCAGGAAGTAGTCGGCATGCGCCTGCCGGGTGGCATCCACCTCGCCGCCCGCGTGGAGCTGTTCGGCCGCGAAGGCGCGGATCGTCTCGAGCAGCGCATAGCGCTCGCCCGAGCCCACCACGCGGACCAGGCCCTTCTCGACGAGCGAGTCGAGCTCGTCGAGCGCGCGATGACGCTCGTCCTCGCCGTAGCAGACCTGCTCCATCGCTTCGAGTGTCCAGCCTTCGTGGAAGCTCGATAGCCGGCGCAGCAGCAGCTGTTCCGCTGCGTCGAGCAGCGAGTAGCTCCAGCTGATCGTCGCGCGCAGCGTACGCTGGCGGAGCGGGAGGTCGCGATCGCCGGATGTCAGCAGGTCGAGCGCGTGATCGAGACGCTGGAGCAATGCCGCCGGATCCAGCACGCGCACGCGCGCCGCGGCGAGCTCGAGCGCGAGCGGCAGGCCGTCGAGCCGCCGGCAGATTGCGGCGATCACCGCCGCGTTCGCGGTTGTCAGCGCGAAGTCCTGCTTCACCTTCTCGGCACGCTGGACGAACAGCGCGACCGACGGGCAGTTGCGAAGCGCGTCGAGCGACGTCATGTCCGGCGCCGGTAGCTCGAGCGGCGGCAGGCTGAACTCGGTTTCGATGCCGATCTTGAGCGGCGCACGGCTCGTCGCGATTACCTGAAGCGCCGGGCATCGCGCGACGAGCGCCGCGATGTCTTCGGCGGCATCGAGCACCTGCTCGAGGTTGTCGAGTACGAGCAGCATGCGGCGCTGTCCGATCACCGTGCAGAGGGCATCGAGCGCCGAGCGGCCGTGCGCCTCGGGGATGTCCAGAACGACGCAAACCGTCGGCAACACCGCCGAGGCTGCCGTCACTGACGCGAGCGACACGAAGGCGGCGCCGCCGGGATACTGCGACGCCAAGTGGTGGAAGAGCTCGATCGAGAAGCGCGTCTTGCCGGTGCCGCCATAGCCGGTCACCGTGAGCAGGCGCTCGCCGCCGCGCACGCGGTTCGCGGCGGCGTCGAGTGTCTCCTCGCGGCCGAGCATCGGCGTGGAAGGCGCCGGTGGCGGCTTGAAGATCGGCGCGGCGGCATCCCTGGTCGTTCCCGCTCGCCGCAGTTCGTTGCTCACGTCGCGCGCGGTCTGGAAACGCGCACGCGGCTCCTTCTCGAGACAGCGCGCGACGACGCGATCGAGATCGGCCGGAGCGTCGGCCCGCACGCTCGACAGCGACCTGGGCGTGTCGCGCAGGATCGCGCTGCTGATCAGTCCCTGCGTGGCGCCTTCGAACGGCCGGCGCCCGGTCGTCAGCTCGTAGAGCATGATGCCGAGCGCGAACAGGTCCGTGCGGCTGTCGACGGGCTCGCCGCGCACTTGCTCCGGCGCCATGTACGGCACCGTGCCGACGACCTGGCCCGCAGCCGATACCGGCGACTCGATCGTCGCGGTCTGTGCGGCCTCGAGATTGCCGCTCGCGTCCGCCAGCTTGGCGAGTCCGAAGTCGAGCACCTTTACTCGCCCGTCGTTCGTCAGCATGACGTTCGCGGGCTTGAGATCGCGGTGCACCACACCCTTGTCGTGCGCCGCCGCGAGCGCGTCCGCGAGCGCGATGCCCAACTCGATGACGCGCGCGATGGACAGCCCGCCCGGTGTCACGTGTCGATCGAGCCCCTGACCCTCGACCAGCTCCATCGTCAGGAACCGTACGCCGTCCTCATCCTCGATCGAGTAGAGCGTGACGATGTTCGGGTGGTTGAGGCCGGCGACGATGCGCGCCTCGTGCTCGAACCGCGCCAGTCGTTCCGCGTCCGCGGCCACGCCGGCAGGCAGTACCTTGAGCGCGACGTCACGACCGAGGCGGCTGTCCCGCGCACGATACACCTCGCCCATGCCGCCGGCGCCGAGCGTCGCGATGATGTCGTACCTACCGAGTCGGGAGCCTACGAAAGGGGGCATCGCCAGAATCTACTCTACGAGGCGGGATTCAGGTACGCATCGCCGAACGTTTTGAGCTGCATGACCTCCTTGGGATTCGAACTCTTGCCGATTCGCGCCAAGCTGTTGACGACGTTGACGTTCGTGGGGTCCGGACACTGCGACGCGCCTTGCCGCGCTGGAGTAGGCAGCCAAGCAAGAACGCCCAATCTCTTGCTCTACAAGGCGTTCGGGCTCTTCGAAGGGATTGGCTGGGAGGCAGGGATTCGAACCCCGATACCATGGTCCAGAGGCGGCCCAGGAAGCGTCGGTGATTTTGGGTCGCTTCGTTCTTGTTGGGAAAATCGCGCGGATCGTTGGACCGTCTCCGGTCGCGATGGGTCGTTTCGTGCGCAGTCTGTCAAGTTTTTGTCAAGAATTTTGGCGGCGGCATTGTGCGGTCAAATCGACGACGAACTCCTGTATCCAGTCGCGGGCGTTCGCTTCACAACTCGGTCAAATCAGCGAGCCGACGCTTCTTAGTGGCATTGCGTCGGTGATTTCGGGTTGCGTCGTTTTATTAGGAAATCGCGCGGAGTCTTCGGTCGTCGCCGGTTGGAGACGGCCCTTTCGCCTGCAAAGTTTCAGGGTTTTTTTCAAGTCGTCTTCGTTCGATTCACAAGTTGCCCGATTGAATCCCGATGAGATCAAGTCTGACGATTGTTAGCCAGCCGGTCGTTTCTTGCCTCGTGTCCGTCTACGTAAGGCGACATTCAACCGTTTGCGCGACCTCCGTTGACGACGGGGTCGTTCGCCAAGATCCTTCAGATAAATGGAGGTCCAGCCCACAGCCTAAGGCTCCGGCGAGAGCGAGAAGTTCTGGCGGAAAGTAGTCGAATTGCGCGAAGGTGTGTTCCCGATCGATCCGAAGCTCGATCGGGAAGTCGAGCCGCATGTCTTCCACCTCAAGAATGATCGTAACCTCGCGAGTGTCTGACCATGTCTCTTTAGGAAGGCGATGGCGTCGACGACCTGGCAGACGCGAATCTCGGCTCGCCGGCACGGAAGACAGAATACGGCGCAAGCGTTGACGGGCTAAGATACTTTTCCAGATCGAACCTCCGTCCGGTTACACGCAACGCGCACATTCAATAGCCTCTGACTGGCTAACGTCGAGTGGTCACCAGGGACTGCGCACGATCGCGCCAGCGTCCGTATGCAACGCGTGTGAGACGGCAGCCAGCTCACCCTCGAACTCATTCCGAGACATCTGCATACTCTAACAACTGTGCCGAACAGACCGCCGCTATGTGAGGGCAGCTGCCAACGAGGGAAATGGCCGCGCACTCCGACACGCCAGGCATTCCGCGATAGAACCCGTGCTCGACGAACACGTCGTAGCCTCCGATGCGCGACCGCCCGCGGTACAAGACACGCCTTTCGGACTCGATGTGAAACTCGATCGGCAGCTCGAGAAACTCGAATTCCGGATCGAGCCGGTTGAACACCGCTTCCGCTTCACGAATGGCGTCCGAGGGAAGTCGAATCGTCAGTCCGTCATGAGGGACGGCGGTCACTGCGCCAATCGCCGTCACAAGTCGATTGCCGCGAACGACTGACAGCCCCAGCCCTGCACAACCAGTACGTGCGATGTGCAGCACGTCGTCGACTTGCCACGATCGCGTGAGCGCCTGATCGAGGCAGAACGAAAACTCGGCAACGGTGGCCCGCGAAATGAGGCTCGCCTTCAGTGTCAGCCGGCTCAGTTGGACTCTCGGGCGGACATTGCCAGTGTATGGCGAAGCCTGAACGCCGGGTGTGGTGCCCGCATCTGTGATCTGGAGCGATGGCCGCAGTCCAACGAGGCGGTTGTGAAACAGAGGGTCGCCGAACGCAAACAATTCAGCTCCAGACTCGTCGCGCAACTTCCACTTGCCGGAAGACTGAACGTGGCTGTCCGGAACGATCCCGGTGTATTTGAACGTGCCTGCGAGTGGAAGTGCCATCTTCAATTCACGTTAGGTGGCGTTACCGGTGCGCCCGAGATTCTTCGCCATCTTGATCAAATGGCACGGGACCAGAGGCCGTGAGTCGCCAGAGAGCTTGCGCGTCTGTCCGGTCCGGACATAACCCAGTCGCTCGTAGTACCCCAGCAACTCAGAGCGAGCGCTGAGGATGGAGACATACGATACGTCGCAAGCGTCGGCGTGTAGGCTCTGTTCTGCGGCTTGCATGAGTCGGCTCCCGTGCCCCTGTCTCTGCAGGTTGGGCTCGACCGCCAAGCGAAGGATGAAGCCACAGGGAAGCACTAGAACGCAGCCGATCAGTTCTCCGGACGGTGCTACCGCAACGAGATACGTTCCTCGCTGTTGATCTTGATCAATGGACTCAGCTGTGGTGGAAGGCTCTTCAACAATAAAGCGCTCGACCTCGTATGCGCGGTTGATCAAGTTCGCAATCGCTGCGGAGTCGCTCGGTTGGCTCGCACGAATAATGATCACGCAAATACTCAACCCTCACGCGAGTCCGCCTAACGCCTACGCTTCGGCCGCGGCGGGTCGTTCCTGAGAGCTCTCACATGATGACACGCCCGCCGTTGGCTGCAAGCGATTGTCAGCGGCGCTCAACCGCGGCGGCTCCGGCGCTGTACGACGGCCGCCACCAGTGACGCGGTGCCATCCAACTGGCTCAGGACCTTTCGCACTTCGTCCACGCTCAGCACCCCGGTCCGCGCGACGGGCGTTTCGCGTGCGGCGGGAAGTCGCTGCACCGAGGGATTGCTGTAAGACACGGTCGTACAGGAACAACAGCGCACTTAAGGCTTGATTGCGTCGAGGCCGAGATCTGTCTGGCAATGACGACGCACTTGAGGAAGGCAGCGACGTCGGCACCTCGCCAGACCACGAAGACGCATCTCGCCTCCTGGAGCGTGGCGTCGCGCTCTCGCAGGTGCGCGACCTGCCCGGCCACGCCTCAATCACGACAACCGGGCTACGACGACTAGAAGCTCGACGAGACTTCTGCGATGCCCAGTCCCGTGAGGTATTCGTACGTATCGTTGTAAAACGCGGGCGTGCGCGTTGGATCTGATTCGTCGCCCGGTGGTACGAAGATCACCATTCCCTGGCGGGCGCGCGTCAATAGGACGCGGTAAGCGTTCAGTAGATAGCGCTTCCGGTCTTCCTTCCGGACCGTCGTCCACGCATCGCCTCGGAACGACTGATAGCGCCATGATTCCGCCTGGCGCCGTAAGTCCGCGTCCCATGTTACGCACACCCAGTCGAGCTCCAATCCTTGCACCTGGAATTCAGTTGCAGCGTCTTCCAGATAGTAGCTCGATCGCGTGTCATGTCTCTCATTCAGGAACCACTGAACCGGATCGACGTTAACCCGGACATCGATCGCGTGCGGTTTTAAACGCTGTGCCTGCGACGAGGCAACGAGACCGTATCGCTCCGAACCCCTGGCCTTGCTACGGATCCAATTTTTTGCACGTGCCAAGTCGCGCGTTATAGCAATGGGATACCGCTGCGTGACCTCGCCGAGCAACGTTCGCGCTGAGACCAAATCACAGTCGAGAACGGCCTTGACGAATGCGGACACTTTCTCCGACCTGAACGATCGCATCGAGGTGGCGAGATGGAGCCGATCATCCCAGACGATTGACGCGACGTGGCCGAGGCGTTCGAGAGGCGACTGCGCCGCGTATTCAGAGTCGGTGAGATTCGGCGACACATGAACGCGCCAATGCGGGAACCGCAGCCGAACAGCTTCGAGCCATTCGCCGATACCCGCTTCGCCTGTATGGATCTCTTGCCCGCCTCCGACGAGGCAGATGACGACGGCCCACGCATCGTGCCGATCGAGATAGGAGATGAGGAACTCCGGTTCCGACTGAGTGAAACTCGCGATCTTCTTGCGGCGCTTCATGAAATCGGCCGTTTTGGCTTGCGTCCACGCACGCTGCGCTTCGTCGAAGATGACGACGTGGTCGTATGGCGCGCTGGTCGTGCGGACACCCTCATCTCGGAAATGGTGCACATTCTGGATGAAGGGCTTCACTCGTTGGCGGACTACGCCTTTACGTTCAGTGTTACCAACGCGCGCCAATTCGTCCCGAGTGAGCGCTTCCTGGAGCACGGCCACCAGCGGACCATTCCCGGAGAGGTAAACCGCGCGCGCTTCACCCAACGTGCGTCGACGTGTCGCCACGTTCAGACCCACCAGCGTCTTCCCGGCGCCGGGCACGCCCGTGAGCAAAACGATGGATTTCTCGCCGTTTACTCTTGAGCGCTCGATGATGTCGTCGACGGCGAGCGACGTCACGCGTAGGTTCTTGGCACCCGCATCGCTGCGCGAGATCGCTTCAACGGAGTGTCTGGCATAGAGTGCCCGGGCTGCTTCGATGATCGTCGGCGTTGGCTGGTACGGTGCAGAGCCCCATGCGTGCCCGTCTAGAGTTGGTCCGCTGCTTATTGCGAGACCGTCTTGTATCGCGCCACGAAGGTGCTGCGCGCCGCAACGATACGGTGGTCGCACGCCGTCTGGGTATGCTGCTTGCCAGCCCGCATCCGCGACGTCTGCTTCGGTCGCGACGAGGATTGGGAAAACCGGGGCCTCGTGACTCGCCGCATGGAAGTTCTTCAGATCAAGCGCGTAGTCCCACGCTTGGTTGTAGTCAGCCAGACGGAACTGATGCTCGCCGCACTTGAACTCGATCGGAAAGACAGCGGCCCCAGACACAACCACCGCATCGACCCGGTTGCCGAGCCGCGGGATATCGAACTCCAGGTAGAGTGTGCCCGCAAGCGCCGTCAAAGCAGACCGGAGAATCGCGATTTCCTCTTCCCACGCCAGCCGCTGATCGACTTCAAGGTCGTGGGTGTGCGCAGCCGTCAGAGCGCCGAGGACGTCGTACGGCTGGGCCCCTACGAACAGGTCAATCGGCGCGGAATAGTAGGCAGAAGCTGGAGAGGACATTAGCCTCGGAACACGTGCTCTTGGTGCCACGACAAGAGCTTCGGATCAGGCCGGAGGCCAACTCGTGATGGCGTAGTGAGGTCGACGCCATGGAGGGGATAGTAGGTCCGGCCGTTGTCATAGTCGTCGCGCAGCCGAGGACTCACCTCGAGCTGCAGCTCGGGTGTAACCGTCACATAGCCAAGATCGAACAAACGATGGAGGTCGGAACGCAATAGAAGGCCATTACTCACATCATGGAGTCCGCCGTGTGCGTACGGCACGATGTGAGCCACTTCGAGCACGGGCAGCGAATGTTCTTGGGTCACCGCACAGGCCCGCTCATATGCGTCCGTGACGGCAACCCGGAACGCGCCCTGCCCGAGACGCGGCTTAACCAACACCGGATCACCGTAGCGCGCCGGTTCCTCGCGAACCAGCGGAGCCCTCATCAGAGCGACACTGGCTGCCCGCTCCAGGCACGCGTTCCAGATCCGCGCACCTTCTCCCGTCGTCAGGTCATAGCGTTTGTAACGCAGATTTCTCGCAGGCCAGTCGGTCGGTTGCGGTATCCACTGCTCCGGTGGAAAGAAAGTGGCCTGGACCAGGACAATGCACCCGATCTGTGACGGACCGCCAGCGCCACGCAGTTCGTTACGCTCGCGGAGGTTACCAAGGCGCACGTTCAGATCTTCGAGGCTTGCCGCGCCGTTCCCCTCGCCGAAGCACTCCCAAGCCAACCATTCCGGCAATCTCGTGAAACTCGCGACATAGCCGAATCCGCCAATCGCGTTGCGTGGTGCTTTGAGCTTAAAGAAGAACGGCGCGCCCGGTGTGCCATGAAAGGCGTAGTAGTCCGAGGGGCTCCAGAAGTTCACCTCCTCGCGTTGCCGTTCGGACGCAAGGAAATCGAACCAATCGCTGTGAGTGACAGCTACCCACCCTTCCATTGGTGTCGGTCGGACGACCGGTGGAGAGGATACGGTATGTCGAGATGCGGATGAGAAAAATCTGTCGTGCTGTTGTTCCTTTTCGATAGCCTTCCGTGCCTGTTTGCAACAGTGTCTTGTCCCAGACGGACGTTAGGCGCGGCCTCGGATAACCTGTGATTCAGAGCACGCACGCCGGCGCCGTCCGATTTCTTGACTGCGTGCTCTCTTCGAATGGTCACGGAACGCAGCAAGTCCCTCCCCTGTCATTCGTTCAATCAAAGACGCCCGTCTGCTCTGGGCCACTTTTGGGAGGCCAGCGTGCTCAGGGGAACGATGGCTACTCAACAGCGGGGATCGCTGGCGTCCCTCGGGGCAACAGGCTCATCGCCATGGTCGCCGATCTCGACCCCGCAACGAGCGATCCCCGAAGACGTTACAGCCACTCGCCGAGGTGGTTCGACGCGGGCAAGCGGCGCATTGGGCCGCGCTCTGGGCCATCACGTGGGCCATGAGCGAGGGGAGAGCGACCCCCTTCTGCGGCAGCTCGATGTGGCCCCGAAGGCCGGTCACGCTGGCGCCGGGGTCGCTCTCCCCTCGCCTTGATCGCGTAGCCGCCAAAGCGCGGCCTAGACGCAGCACAAGATCAAGTCATGTGCTCGATGTCAAATCGGTGCAGACCGACGACGCGTACTAGACATGCCTGATCGCCAACATCGACTCTCGAATCGTGTCTGCTGCAGCGCAAGACCACTCCACAGCGCCATCGCCAGAACATGACATCACGGTGCTCGGCGACGTCAAGAATTCCCTCGCTACGCTTGGCGGCTGCGCCGTTCTTGCCCCCGCCTGCGCGCCGTGATCGAAGGGGCACTTGCGATGGCGCCACTTCGACAAACGATCGTTCCTGACCAGGTCGCGTCCCAAACCAAGGCGAGGACAGCATGCTGATCTCATCCAAGGACGAGGGTAGGGCTCTGAGTGGCGCAGAACCCAGGCACGAAACACGCATTGCGGCGGTAGAGAGATCGAACAGGTGGCTGACTGTTGCAGAAGCAGCGCAGCACGCCGGCCTGAGCGTAGACACAATCTACACAGCGTGCGAACGTGGCGAGCTCAGGCACGTCCGCGTCGGTGGCAGACGCGCTATACGCTTGCGCGCTGAATGGATCGACGCGTGGTTGGACCAATACGCACGCGGAGCATGACCGTTCACGTCGGTGTGTTGACAATCCGTCTCGACGATGAATGATCAGGACATGATCCGGTGGTGAGGGATGGGGCTGTACAAGCTTTGCCGACATAAGGGTCGTGCCCGTGATCGATGCGAGCACGCATGGTGGGCACGGTTCCGACACGTGCGTGTCAGCATTGAGAAATGGGCGAGTCGGGAAATCCGGACCAAGACCGAAGCAAACGCGGTCTTGGATGATCTGAAGAACGCCGTTCGCGCCAGGACATTCGACAAGCGTGGCATCGAACCACCACGAGAGGTGAGTCTACTCACGTTTCGGCAACTGGCGGACGTCTACAAGGAGCGACATGTCTTCGCGAAGGCTCTCGCGACTGGGATCACGATCGACTATCGCCTAAAACCGCTTATTGATTACTTCGGCGATCGGATAATTGCCGAGGTCAAAACGGCCGACGTCGAGGACTTCATCGCCGAGCTCAGAAAGCCCAGGATCGTCAATCGTCAACCCAATCGGACGCTAACCAACGCTTCGGTCAATCGCACGATTGAATTGCTGCGGCACATGCTGAACTGGGCCGTCGGCCGCGAGTATCTCGACCGGACACCTTTCCGTCGGGGAACTGAAACACTAGTCCGCAAACTGCCCGAAGACAATCAACGGCGGCGACGGCTGGCAGAGGAGGAAGAAACCCGGTTGTTGGAAGTTGCCCATCCGTTTCTCCGCTCGATGATCATCACAGCCCTGGACACGGGCATGCGTCAAGGTGAAATGTTGGCGCTCCGGTTCGGAGACGTCGACTGGAACCGGCAGGTAATCATCTTGCGCGGAGAGACGACAAAGAACCGCAAGACGCGAGCCGTGCCTATTTCGACCATTCGCCTCCAAGCGGTCCTCAGATGGCTCAAGCTCGAGGCAGACGGCAAGGAGAAGAAGGCTGAGGCGCTGGTGTTCAGTGACGAGGTGGGCGAACCGGTCGGGCGATTCCGAACAGCATGGGTAACGGCTGTCCTGAAAGCTCACGGCGTCAAGCCGGAATGGAAGTCCTACCACTGGACAGCTCTGACCCGGGAGTGCGCTGCGCACTTCAGGCGTATCAATTTGCACTGGCATGACCTGAGGCACGAATACGCCTCACGCCTGGTCGAGAAGGGCGTACCGCTTGCTCAGGTGCGCGATCTGCTCGGTCATGCCTCGATCACCACGACCGAGCGCTACGACAACCAGAAGCTCGAGAACCTGCAACTCGCGGCTGCGAAGCTCGAAAGCGGCAAGACGTTCGAGGCTCCGCCGCGAGCGAACGTCGGACCGTCAAACTGTCAAGTTTTTGTCAAGAATTCGGCTGATCGCGACGATGAAGGAAAGGCTAATCCGGAGAGCGAAATCGAACTTAACTCTTCTGAAGATCAGGCTTTAGAAACTTGGC
>CAVQVI010000015.1:0-8541 GCA_963717075.1 uncultured Acidobacteriota bacterium
TATCGAAAGGGAGAGCAGCGCGATGCAACCGATCGATGAACGACGCGCCTTGAACGATCGAGGTTGCACTCATCACCCTCGCGGAGACACAGGTCGGCCCCACGCTACCCTGACTTGGCTCGAAGCCCAAACTTTGGAACCAGTCTCAAAATCAGCTGTGCGACGCGAGGAACTTCCTGCCCTGCGTCGTTTGTGACCGACCGGCTCGCGGTTGAACTCTTAATTATTTAGTTGCTTGAACGGATGCGCGCAGATACGCTCACTCTATCTCTTAATTGTTTAAGAGATAGTGCCGAGCTGGACTGCGCCGCGCATGTTAGTCGGCGTGCATCTGCAAGATTGGCTGACGGTCTTTTTCCAGTTCACGGGAGGATCAAATGGGCCGCTCGTTCGTCCCGTGCGCCGCTCGTCGCCGTGCTTGCGGCGCCCTGGCAGCGACGCTCACAGTGTCGGCACTCGCCGCGCCGTTTTCCGCGGCCGAACGCGTGGATCCCGGTGCCATGGCGGCGATGCAAAAATTCCTCGCGCGCCCCACGATGGCCCATCAGTACCGCGCGTCGCGACGCCTGGAGGCGTCGGGCGTTGGACAACGGGCGTGGCTCGATGTCCAGACCAATTTCACCGTGGCATCGGGGTTGGTCTACGAGGTGACGGCCGAGGGCGGTTCGGGCTACATCCGCGCTCGCGTGCTGCGCTCGCTGCTCGACGAAGAACGACGCCTCACCGAGCGCGGAGGCGTGGCGCACGTGGCGATTTCAACCGACAACTATCGGTTCCAGCCCGAGCGCGTCAACGAGGAAGGCCTTGCCGTGGTGAGCCTGCTGCCGCTGCGAAACGCCCGCTCCCTCATTGTCGGACAGATGTTCCTGAACCCGATCGATGGCGATCTCGTGCGTGTCGAGGGGCGACTCGCGAAGAGTCCATCGTTCTGGGTCACCCGCCTCGACGTGGTTCGAAGATATAGGCGGATCGAAGGGGTACTGATGCCCGTCTCGCTCGAGACGACGGCACAGCTGAGGCTGCTGGGATCGTCCGCGCTCCGGATGGTCTATCGCTACTCGGACATCGACGAACGGCCCGTCGATGAGAGCCCGCTCAACTAGATACGGCGGCCTGTTTTTGTCGAAGCCTTCGGCGGCGAGCGGCTGGATCCGTCGGTGATGGAGGAAGGATTACACCGTGGAAATCTGGCGGTGAGGCAGGGATTCGAACCCTACGAGCGCGTGTTTCCAACTTGGTAATGGCGCGCGACTTCTGGTGAGCAGGGTTCGAATTCCAGCTACTTACGAGCTTGTCATCGTCCGAGAGTCCCCGCCAGTCCTCTGCATTCTACCCAAGTCGTCGAGACATTTTGGAGACGAGGCGAGAACACACCGCGACCTCATCACTGAGATGGTGATCACGAGCGACAACACCGCCACCGACCTGATGGTCCGCCGAATCGGCGGCGGTCGCGCCCCGCGATTGGGCCCCAATATCGCCTATCCTCGATGTCCAGGCCGAGGGCGGACTCCGACCGCCGGTCTTCCCAGTCGTTGCATGACCGTGCTTACTCCTTCAAACCGCCCGACTCGCTGAGCAGGCGGGCGACGATGGCGCGCCGGACCGCGCGCTTCACGACAGCACGCTTGACGGCACGACGCATGACGGCCTTCTTGACCATGCGGCGCTTCACGGCCCTCTTGACGGCGCGCCTCTTCAAGGCACGCTTCACGGCGCGCCTCTTCACGGCTTTCCTCACGACGCGCCTCTTCACGGCACGCTTCACGGCGCGCCTCTTCAAGGCACGTCTTGCCACCGCTCTCTTGACTGCTCTCTTCGCCACGTTGCCCTCCTTGAACCATCGCGGTTGCGCCCCGCGAAGCGGGCTAACGACGCGCCACTTGATGCTAGGCGTGCTCGTCAGTTCGGCGGATATTGTAGTGCAGCTTCGCGATTTGTCACAGACAACTCTTGAGGGTCGCACCGGAGGAAGTTGCGCCGAGATCGGAAAGGCAGAGCCCGCGTGCTGGACGCAGGCAGGTCAGGGACCGCCCTCGGCTGCCCCGAGTCGTTGCCGCTCGGGGAAATGCGAGGTCCCCACTCGTACGACATGATCCGTTCGCCTTCGCGTGAATCTCGACACCGGGTGCTGTTCGAGCGACTGATGAAGCCGCCGCAGGACAACGCACCACCAAGGAGGTGGCCACCCTACGAGAATTCGTGTCGAGATTCCTCGACGGCCACCCGCGGGCGAATCGGCAGAAACCGAGCGAGATTGCGGCGAAGGAGATGATCCTCCGCGTGCACCTCGTGCCCGCAGTGGGTCACAAGAGGCTCGACGCGATCAAAAGCGAGGACGTGCAACATCTCAAGGGCCGCTTGAGCACGAAGGCGGCGAAGACAGTCAACAACATCCTGACGGTGCGGCACACGTTCTGTTCGCACCTGGCGATGCGCGGAGCGCCGCCGAGGGCGATTCAGGAGCTCGGCGGTCATCGCGAACTCGGCATGACGCAGCGCTACATGCACCTGACTCCAGCGGCGCTGGACAGCGCGATTCGCCTGCTGGATCAGCCGTTGGCCGTACAGAGTTTTGGAGACATTTTGGGGACGGGGAGAGTCTCCCCACGGAAGGATCAATGGCTAGAAAACTTAACTGGCGGTGAGGCAGGGATTCGAACCCTGGATACAGGTTTTGGCCCGTATAACGGTTTAGCAAACCGCCGCCTTCAGCCTCTCGGCCACCTCACCGCGACGAGATTCCTAAGTATATTGCGTACCGAGACCTGCACGCTACGGGCTACGGGACGCGGGCGCCGCGTTCACCGCGACTCGATCGCGCGCTTAATTCGGGGCACGTCATAACCCTTGGCGGAGGCGGTGCGCGATGCCTGGCGCGGCGACGGCGATGCGCCCGACTTGAGCAGCAGCACGGCCGCCAGAATCAGGGCGGTGGCGCCGAGCACGCGCGGCGTCACCGCCTCTCCGGCGAAGAGCCAGCCCAGGAACACCGCAATCACTGGGTTGACATAAGTGTGCGTGGAGACGAGCGGGGCTGAGCAGCGCTCCAGCAGCCACGTATAGGCGGAAAACGCGAGCACCGACCCGAAGACGATCAGGTAGCCGAGGCCGAGCAGCGAGTGCAGCGACACCGCCTGGGCGTCGACCCGCGCGATCTCGCCCATGGCCGCGCTCGCCGTCAGCAGCAGCATTGCGCCGCACAGCAGCGTCGTCGCGGCGCGCACGAACGGATCGGCAGGGAGCGGCGCGGTGGCGGCGTAGCGGACACCGACCGCCCACGACAGCGCGCCAATCAGAATTGCGCCGGCGCCCCACAACGGCTGCGTCCCCTGTCCCCAGCCGCTGGCGAGCGCCTCGCGCGGCACCAGCAGGGCGACGCCGATCAAACCGGCGGCCAGGCCGAGGATGATGCGAGCGCTCCAGCGTGACGCGCCGGGTGCCGGCATCAGCATCGCGATCCACACCGGCTCGGTGGCGAGGAGGAGCGCGGCGATGCCCGACGGCACGATCTGCTCGGCCCAGTGCAGCGTGCCGTGGCCGATCAGGAAGAACAGCACGGCAACGACCAGGCTCGCCCGCCATTCAGTCCAGGTGACGCGGGCGCGCCACGCCCTCGCCCAGGCATAGAGGACGATGCCGGCGACGAGGTGGCGGACGCCAGCGGTGGCGAGCGGCGGAATCGTCTCGACCGCGACCTGGATGGCGAGATACGTCGATCCCCAGATGACGTAGATGGCGAAGAACGCGAGCAGCAGCCGGACGTTGACAGTCGACATCGACTTCACTCACCAGACTAACCTTCTTCTAGCCTCTATACGGTTAGATAGTATGTGTCGTTCGCATAACCGGTCAAGTCGACAATAGGGGTTATTATTGGCGCGTGGTGCAAGCCCAGCGCTTCCATCTCGTCGGCGGCCACGTCGCGCTCGACTTCGTCAACACCATCGACTGGCGTACCGATCCCGAGCGCCGCGCCGACCAGCTCGGCGACGTTGGCGACCTGGTGGCGTGGGCGCGACAGGCGCAGCTGGTCTCTGCCGCCGAGGCGGGCCTGCTGGCGCGTGCGGGCCAGCGCGACGGGAGGAGGGTCGCGGCGCGTGCCTTGGCGCGGGCGCGCGGGCTGCGAGAGGTGCTGGCGCGCGTGTTCACCGCCGCCAGCCAGCACGTCGCGCCGGCCGACCGCGATTTGCGGCGGCTCAATGCCTTCCTGGCCGCGGCGCTGCGCTCGCGCCGCATCGAAGTGCGCGGCGTCGACTATGTCTGGGGCACGGCGGTGGCTCCCGACGCCGCTGTCGCGCGCCTGCTTTGGCCGATCGTCCTCGCCGCCGCCGAGCTCCTTACCTCCGCCGACGTGACCCACGTCCGCGAATGCGCCGCCGCCGGCTGCGGCTGGCTGTTCCTCGACACGAGCCGCAGCCAGCGCCGCCGCTGGTGCACGATGCAGAGCTGCGGCAATCGCGCCAAGGCCCGGCGCTTCTATGAGCGCGAGCGCCAGTCGACCAAGGCCGGCCGCGCGTGAGGGCCTGAGACAGCCAGTGCGACCCGGCCGCCGTGACGGCCCCCGGCTTCAGCCCAGGCCGCTCAGCATCGCAGCCATCGCGCGAGGGGGAGGATCACCGTTGTCCCGTAACCGGTGCATTGCCGTCTGACAGCGTTCTCATGAAGGTGACGATGGCGTTCTCCTCGACTTGACTCAGGCCGAGGTTGCCGAGTTCGTCCTTGTTGACGTTCGCCGTGACCTCCGGAGCGGGCCAGCAGTTGCGGGCGATCGCCTCGCGTTCCGTGAGTGACTCGCTGCAGACGGGCTTCACATCGCGTGTGTTGTAGAAGTGCACCAGGCCGCTCAGCGTCTTGAAGTAGCCGTTATGCATGTAGGCCTTGACGAACGTTCCGGTCGGGCGGAGGTCCACGTTGCGCAACGTCGGGACCTTGTGCTTGCCCAGGTTCGCTTCCGCGAACCCGCGCCATTCCGGCCGCGTGGCGAGGAACGCGCCAAGGCCGTTGTCGACCCACGCGGCACCGGCAGGGTTGAGCGCGCCGGCTTGATACCACGGGTTCTCGGGATTTCGAGGCACCCCGAGGTTGTCGAACGTGAAGTCGGTGAGAAGCGGCGGCTGCCCGTCGGGCCCCTTGTCGAGGATGTGGCAGTTGGCGCACTTGCCTCTGCCAACGAACAGGTCGAGCCCGGTCTTCTCTTCGGTCGTCAGCGCAGCCTCGCCGGCCAGATACCGATCGAACTTCGACGAGAACGGATTGACCTCCCGCGAGCGCTCGTACGCAGCCACCGCCGTTGCGATGTGATCGTAGGCCCGATCGGACGTTGCGCGGTCCTGTGGATCCATCCGGAGGGTACCCGTCGGCAACGGTGCACGCAGCATCGACGTCCGGTGGCCACGCGATGCTGCAGCTGCCAGGGTACTGTGCCTCGAAGGCGGCCGCATAGTCGGCGCTGCATACGCGTCGGACCACGCAGCCGGTGTCGGGCAGCGCCTGCTCCACCGGGTTCACGAACGGCCCTTGCGCCTGCTCAGCGATCGGGTCTCCAAGTCTTTCGCCCGTCGCGCGGCCGTCCCAGAAGTTGCCACCCACGAACTGCGTCTCGCCGTCCTCCACGACGGTGTGAAGCACCGGTGCCATGGCATACGCCACGGTCGGAGGTTTGCGGTTGCCGAACAGGCCCTTGACAGAGCCCTCATAGACCGCCGGCCCGGCATTGACGAGAGGAAGATCTCCTGTCCATCCCACCTGGGGAGCGTGACACGAGGCGCACGATTGGTTTTCGGCGAGTGAGAGCCGTTGATCGAAGAACACCGACTTGCCGAGCTGTTCGAGCGCGGTGAGCGCAGGCGCCGAGCTGCGGGTGCACGCCAGCGACCCGGTCATGACGGCCACGAACATGACGCGTCGAACGAGTGTCATGAGGACGTCTTCAGGCTTTTCCCAAGAACCTTTCCGCCAGCCACATCAACGACAAGATCTCGATCACCAGATCGAGACGGCGACCATCGGCGGCGAGGCTTACTCCTGACTAAAGGTTCAAAACCGCAACCCAGCCTGCCACTACCATCGTCGGCTGACCTGGACGCCGACGGCGGCGCGCGAGACTGCAGGCCTAACAAATGTCCGTTTCTCCGGCTCGGGATAGACGACCGTCGTCTTGTGTATGAGCGCCCCAACGGCAAGTCCGAGACCCGCACCTAATGCGCCGGCCATGATCGAAGCGTCTGTGCACTCTTCGTGGTTCGGGCCAGTGCAAGCGATCACTGCGCCTGTGGCGGCCCCCGCGCCGGCCCCGATGAGCACAGCCATGCGGAGTGGCTGGCGACGCACCGCGACCTGCCGGACGGTCTCCCTCGTGAAGTGCTTCTCGCCGGCGTCGGTCTGGAGTGTGATCTCTTCGGCCGTGAGGCGCGTCAGACGACCGGCCGCCCTGCCCCCCGAAGCGTCCTCGACCAGAAGCCGATCATTGAGGTTGACCCGAAGCGCAAGGTCTTCGAGCAAGCTGGTCTGAACGCTGGCGGCCGGCGACGGCTGAACGGAAGCGACGGCCTCTGACGCGCGATAGACAGGCTTCATCCGAGGGATGAGAGCGGCGATAGCCAGTCCGACACCCGCGCCGATCGGGGCGCCACCGAGCAGTCCAACAATGGCGCAGCCCGCACCACCTTCGTGCGAGCAGTTCGCCACCGCGCCAAGGACCGCGAACACCCCGGCCCCAATGAGTGCACCCTTGCGGAGCGCGTAGCCGCGCACGGCGACCGCGCGAACGGTGTCGCGCGTGAAACGTTTCTCGCCGGTCTCGGTCTGGACTGCGATCACATCGCGCGTGAGGCGCGTGAGGCGCCCGGTGGCCTTGGCTCCCGACCGATCCTCGACGCGAAGGTGATCGTCGATGTTGACCCGAAGCGCGAGGTCCTCGAAAGACTGAAGCGCCTGAGCCGAGATTTGCGACGGTGCCACCAGCAGGACAACAACGAACGACGCGAGACCCGTTCGTCGCACAGAATGATTATCGTTTGCTTTGGGAACAATGCGAGGCGGTCCCTACGATTGCCCCCGAAATTACTCTTGTCGAGTCTCAGAATCGGTAGCCGGCGCCGAACCAACTCGTCTGAGCCGCCGGTTTGTCGGCGAACGCGTCGGTTCGATGCCGAAATTCCCGCACCCAGCCCGCTTCAGTCGCAATCCCCCCGGATTGGTCTTCGGCATTGTCAGCGGCTGGCCAGCCGAAGCGTCGAGGCTTCAGTTGGTCGTCCGGACGGAACGTATGATGCAGTCTCCAGGCCAAGCAGTGCCTTTACCCGTTCGAGCATCGGCACTAGAGATTTATTGATCGCCGGCAGTCGGGTGCGTTCTTGTCACCCCGCCGATTCCGGATCGCTTGTTGCGTGCGAACTCAACTCTCGACCGAGCAAGTCCGCGGGTTTGCGCAACGGTGTACCAACTCAGATCATAGATACCGGGACTCAAGGAAGGTTCTATGCCTGTGAAAGACATCGTCCAGAGAAGGATCAAATCGCTCTTCATGGGCGGCGCCGTCGGACTCGCGTGCGGAGCGGTTGTCATCGCCGCGCAGAGCGCGGCGCCGGAAACCTTCGCGGCGCTGGTGTCGCGTCTTCAGCAGGAGAAGCCGACGTTCGCCAAGCGGCAACAGGACCTGCTCGCTGCCCGCTACGACCTGGCCGACCGCGCCGCCCCCGGCGTGATGATGTCGAGAGGCAAGGCGGTGCAGGACGGCGTGCGGGTCAAGCTCCCCGCTAACGTCACCTGGGAGAGTCTCGCCTCCATGACTCCCGAGACCATCAAGGCCCAGAACCTCTGGCCGGCGGGCTTCCTGCCGCTGCCCCATCCGCACCACGAGGCGGGCGGCATGATCTTCCCGAAGTTCCTCATCGATGAGACCAAGCGACAGACCGAACGCGACCTCACGCGGTTCGACCTCGACTTTGATCTGTCCGATCACCTGCTCCCTGAGTTCCCCGCGCCCATCTACCTGACGACGCGGCCGGATCTCGGTGATGTGTCGAAGGGCCAGCTGGTCACGTTGGAGAACTACTACGAACTGTTCAAGGACGTGCTCAATCCGAAGCAGCTCGAGGGCCTCCGCCTGCTCGTCACGCCTTTCGCACAAGCGCAGTTCAACGCCACCATGGATCGGCGCGCGCTCAAGGCCCACCAGGGCGTGACCTGCTTCGACTGCCACGCCAACGGGCACACCACCGCCGCCACGCACACGGTAGGCGACATCCGACCGAATGAGCACCGCCACCGAATCGATACGCCAACGCTCCGCGGCGTGAACGTCCAGCGGCTGTTCGGATCACAGCGGGCGCTGAAGACCGTGGAGGACTTCACGGAGTTCGAGCAGCGCGCGGCGTACTTCGATGGCGACCCGATCCAGGCGCAGACGAAGGGCGTGAATGTCCTGGAGCGCGGCAGCCAAGTCCACTTCATGAGCGAGTTCGAGAGCATTCTGGACTTTCCGCCGGCACCCAAACTGAATCACGACGGACGCCTGACCGCCGACCAAGCCGGCGA
>CAVQVI010000016.1:0-385109 GCA_963717075.1 uncultured Acidobacteriota bacterium
GAAGCACCAAGGCCGAAGGACCAAGGACCAGAAAGCATGCCCAAGCGACCGAAGACCGCGAAAGGCCCGACGCCCGTCGAGGCCATCAAGCACAAGGACACGCGCGTCAACATCCCCACCGAGGAGCTGCGCGACTTCGTGGCCGACGACGAGCAGACGCCGAAGACGATGCTCTACCCGCGCGACCCGTCGCTCGACCCGCAGCTCGTGTGGAAGGGCAAGGACGAGCAGGACCGGCAGCCGCTCGCCGTGCCGGCCGTGCCCATCTACATCCAGGAGAAGATCCACCCGCAGGCGCTCATCGAGAACCTGCGCGACACGGCGAAGGCGGGCGAGCCGGAGCCGGAGCTGACGCTCTTCGGCGACTTCAACGGCCTGGACGAGCGGAGTTCGACAAGAAGGTCGACTTCTACCACCACGACCAGAACTGGTCGAACCGGATGATCCTGGGCGACTCGCTGCTGGTGATGACGAGCCTCGCCGAGAAGGAAGGGCTGAAGGGCAAGGTCCAGACGATCTACATCGACCCGCCCTACGGCATCAAGTTCGGCTCCAACTGGCAGGTGAGCACGCGCAAGCGCGACGTGAAGGACGGCAAGGCGGAGGACGCGACCCGCCAGCCCGAGCAGATCCGCGCCTTCCGCGACACCTGGAAGCTCGGCATCCACTCCTACCTCGCCTACCTGCGCGACCGGCTCGTCGTCGCCCGCGAGCTGCTGACCGAGACGCGGCAGCATCTTCGTGCAGATCGGCGACGAGAACGTGCATCTGGTGCGCTGCGTGCTGGACGAGGTGTTCGGGAGCGAGAACTTCGTGTCGCTGATCACGTTCAAGAAGACGAGCGGTGCGGCAGCTTCGCAGTCGGACGTACTGCCTGGCATCGACGCGACTACCTCCTCTGGTACGCGAAGAGACATCGAGCACGTCGAAGTACCGGCAGCTCTACTTCGAGAAAGCGAGCTCGGCGGTGCAGGCGCGGCAGCGTACACGACTGGGTCGAGCTGCCCGACGGACACGCGACGAGCTGCCACGGCTGCCGAGCTGAGAGTCTGCGCAGCGTCGCCAGACGGCTCGTTCATGTCTCGACAATCTGACGTCGCCGACATGACGTCGGAAGACGACGTGTTCCGGTCGAGCTGCAGGACGACCGTGTTCGAAGTGCAGGTCGCGCTGGAAGACCAACCGAGAATGGGATGGCAAGCTTGCTGCATGCGCGGCGACTCGGTTGCATGCCGGCAGACTACGCTCTCGCTACGTCCGCTATCTCGACGACTTCCCGGCGTTCCCGCTTGACGAACGTCTGGACCGACACCGGTCTGGCAGCTTCGGCGACCGACAAGATCTACGTCGTCCAGACGCAACTCGAAGGTCATCGAGCGCTGCCTCCTGATGACCACCGACCCCGGCGACCTCGTCCTCGACCCGACCTGCGGCAGCGGCACGACCGCCTACGTCGCCGAGCAGTGGGGCCGCCGCTGGATCACCATCGACACCAGCCGCGTCGCGCTCGCGCTGGCCCGCACGCGCCTGATGGCCGCGAAGTATCCCTACTACCTGCTCGCCGACTCGCCGGAAGGCGTCCAGAAGGAAGCCGAGCTGACCGGCAAGATGCCGCCCGCCTACAAGACCGACAGGCGACATCCGCAAAGGGCTTCGTCTACAAGCGCGTGCCGCACGTCACGCTCAAGTCCATCGCCAACAACCCGGACATCAAGGAAGGCATGACGCGCGAGGAGATCGACGCCGCCATCGCCCGCCACGCCGACACCGAGACTGCTCTACGACCAGCCCTACGAGGACAACAAGCGCGTCCGCGTCACCGGGCCGTTCACCGTCGAGAGCCTGTCGCCGCACCGCGTGCTGTCGACCGACGACGAGCGACCGGCGACGGCACAGCGAGCCGAGCAGCGAAGCGCCGCACGCGGCAGACTTCGCGCACGATGATCCTCGACAACCTGCGCAAGGCCGGCGTCCAGAACACGCGCGAAGAACGAGCGGCTCACCTTCGACCGGCTCGAGCCGCTACGCCGGGCCGTGGCTCCACGCCGCGGGCGAGTACACCGACGCGGACGGCAAGTCGCGCCGCGTCGCCGTCTCCATCGGCCCCGAGCACGGCACCGTCGGCCCGCAGCAGGTGAAGGAGGCCGCCAAGGAAGCCGTCCAGGGCGTCGGCTTCGACCTGCTCGTCGTCTGCGGCTTCGCCTTCGACCCGCACGTGTCCGAAGAGGCGAAGCGCTACGGCAAGCTGACCGTCCTGCCCGCCCGCATGAACCCCGACCTGGCGATGGGCGACGAGCTGCTGAAGAAGACCGGCGCCGGCAACCTGTTCATGGTCTTCGGCGAGCCGGACGTCGACGATCACGAAGCAGAAGGACGGCAAGCTCGTCGTCGAGATCAAGGGCGTCGACGTCTACGACCCGACCACCGGCGCAGATCCGCAGCATCGTCGACCGACGACATCGCCTGCTGGTTCATCGACACCGACTACAACGGCGAGAGCTTCTTCGTCCGCCACGCCTACTTCACCGGCGCCGACGAGCCCTACGACAAGCTCAAGCGCGCCCTGCGCGCCGAGATCGACGAGGCCGCCTGGTCGACGCTCTACTGCACCGTCAGCCGCCCGTTCGCCCCGCCCGCGACCGGGCAAGATCGCCGTCAAGGTCATCAACCACTACGGCGACGAGGTGCTGAAGGTGTACGAGACCTGAATTTGGTCATCTGGTCATCTAGGCATCTGGTCATTTGATCTGGTCAATGACCAAATCAATGACGAGATGACCAGATGACCAGATGACTAAATTCACCGCCGGCCGCTCTCCAGCCGGCGTCCTGCCACGCGTCGGATAAGATCGAGCCGGTGCACGGCCTCGATCTGATCCTCACACTGACCGGAAGTCTGACGGCCGCGTTGCTGCTCGGCTATGTGACGCAGCGCCTGGGACTGTCGCCGCTCGTGGGGTATCTCGTCGCCGGGACGATCGTCGGACCTCACACGCCTGGCTTTGTCGCCGACGCGCGCCTCGCGGAGCAACTCGCGGAAATCGGGGTCATCCTGCTCATGTTCGGGGTGGGCGTGCAGTTTCATCTCGATGAACTGCTGGCCGTGCGCCGCATCGCCATCCCTGGCGCGATTGCGCAAAGCGCCGTCACGACCGTGCTTGGCGCCGCCGTCGCGCATCTCCTTGGCTGGGAGTGGCCGGCGGCCATCGTGTTCGGCATGGCGCTGGCAGTGGCGAGCACAGTTGTCCTGATTCGCGTGCTTTCTGACAATCACGATCTGCACACGCCCATCGGCCATGTCGCGGTCGGCTGGCTCGTGGTCGAAGACCTGGTCACCATCGTCGTGCTGGTCCTGATGCCGGCGCTCTTCGGAGCGAACGCTTCTCATGCGGGACTCGGCGCGGCTCTGGCCCTCACGGGCGTCAAGGTGGCCGGCTTCGTGATCTTTACGGCGGCCGTCGGCAAGCGCGCGATTCCCTGGCTTCTCGATCGTGTGGCGTCGACACGGTCGCGAGAGTTGTTCACGCTCGCAGTGCTCGTCATCGCGCTCGGCATTGCTGTGGGATCGGCCTCGGTGTTCGGAGTGTCGATGGCGCTCGGCGCCTTTCTCGCCGGAATGGTCGTCGGTCGTTCTGACTACAGCGTAAGAGCGGCGTCGGAAGCGCTGCCAATGCGCGATGCGTTTGCGGTCTTGTTCTTCGTGTCGGTCGGTATGCTGCTCGATCCGCACGCGCTCGTCGACTCACCCGCGCTGATCGTTGCCACCCTTGGCGTTGTGTTGATTGGCAAACCGCTCATCGCCATGGCCGTGGTCATTCTTCTGAAGTACCCATTCGGGGTCGCGCTCTCGGTCGCGGTGGCGCTGGCACAAATCGGGGAGTTCTCGTTCATCCTTGGCGCGCTCGGCAAGGAGCTTGGGCTTCTCACGAGCAGCGCGATGAATGCCATCGTCGCCGTGTCCATCGCGTCAATCGTGCTGAATCCCCTGATCTACCGCGCCGTGGGGCCGGTCGAACGGTGGGTCGAAGGGCGGCCGTGGCTGCGGAAGATCGTCAATCCTGCACGCGACGCGCGGCTATCAGGTCTGGCGAATCCGAGAGCCGTTCGGCCCGACCCGGTGCGTCGCGCGGTGATCGTGGGGTACGGCCCCACTGGACGCACGTTGGCGCGGCTCCTTCGCGACAATGGGATTGAGCCAACGGTGGTTGAGCTCAACATGGACACCGTGCGTCAACTGCACGACGAGGGCGCCGCCGCCGTGTACGGCGAGGCGAGCCATCGGGAGACCCTGGAGGCTGCTGGTGTGGCGGAGGCGAGCAGTCTCATTCTCAGTGCGGCGGGGATGGACGAGAGCGCAGAAGTGATCAGGATTGCACGCGAGCTGAACCCGATGATCCATGTGTTGGCCAGGACGGCTCAGTTGCGAGACCGCGCGGCTCTCCAGAAAGCAGGCGCGGACAGCGTGTACTCGGGCGAGGGGGAACTGGCGTTTGCGCTCGCCGAAGACATGCTTCACCGGCTCGGCGCGACTCCCGAGCAAATCGCGCGTGAGCGCGACCGTGTACGCGCGGATTTGTTCGGGTAGATCGTGTATAGTCAGTACTGTCCTTACCGCACTGAGCCAGCCAGCGTTCGAGTAGTGCCCCCACGCGGGTGCGCGCCGACGGCCCACTTCGTATTCTCAGGAAAAGAGGCTGGTGTGATCCATCGTCCAACCGAATTCAGCGCCTTCGAGTTCGCCGTTCTTTCAGGCCTTCGGGCCGCGCAACTGGTGCGCGGATGTATCCCCCGGATGGAGGGGACGCACAAAGCCACCATGATGGCCCAGCTGGAGGTCGCCTCGGGCAAGGTGACGAGATCTGTCGAGCCGAGTCCTGTTCTGGTGGAGTGAGCGGCGCCACCCCTCAAGGCCTCCGCTACGGAAACATCTTTGTCTTCGGGGCTGCGTCGCCCTGAAATTCGTGCGACATGTTGTAGAAGCCCGCGGCGGAGAGCGTCACCGTGACGTCGGCATTGCTGGGATTCTCCCAGTACCATCCATGGATGCCTGAGAACGGAGCGGTCAGCGTGCCGGATGCCGCGTCCTTGGCGTTCACTTTTTCGTAGCTCTCCGCGTAGCCTCGGGGCGCGCCGTCTGGCTCTGCGTGCAACTCGTAGTTCACGAGGCCGGTGGCCTTCCATGAATAGAGCAGCGCTTCGCCCTTCTCGAGGCGGTACTTGTATTCGATCGATCCTCGAGGTCCCAGCTTGAAGTCGACCGTTTCGTGCTGATAGCCGCGCTCCTGCGGCGCAACCGTCGGCGCGCCGCCCGCGCTGGCGGCACGCGTGGCCTGGAAGGCGTCCATGCCTTTTTTGACGTCGTTCATCGCGGTGAGGCCGAGCCTCCGGCCGACCCCGAGCGGGTCGACGCCGTATTCGGCCGGCAAGACGGCGACGACCAGGAGCAGCCCCGAGACCAGCAACGCCGCCCCGGCGTTGAGCGCGATCCGCTCCCTGGCCAGGACAGGATTCATCTCAGTCGCCATCACGCCTCCAGAAAATAACCGGACAGTTGATACCCCACGAGGAGGAAGCCGCACGCCATCAAGACGCCGTTGGTCACGAACGCGTGTCGGAGAAATCCGCGGCGGGTCCGCCAGGCGCTCAGCACGATGAGCACGAACGTCAGGGCGACGACCTGACCGATTTCCACGCCGACGTTGAAGCTCACGATGTTGGCCACCAGGCCGTTCGGCGAGAGGGCGAAATCCTGCAGCTTCGTCGCGAGTCCGAAACCGTGAAACAGCCCGAACACCAGCACGGCGACGCGTGTATTGGGCTGAAAGCCCAGGAAGCGTGTGAAGCCGTCCATGTTGTCGAACGCTTTGTACACGACGGAGAACCCGATGATGGCGTCGATGATGTACGGGTTGGCTCTGACGCCTCCGAGCACGCCGACGAGCAGCGTCAGGCTATGGCCGATTGTGAACAGGCTGACGTACTGGACGATGTCCTTCATGCGATACAGGAAGAAGATCACGCCGACCAGAAATGCCAGGTGGTCGTACCCGGTCACCATGTGCTTGGCGCCGAGATACATGAGCGGACCAATGGCCGCGCCTTGAATGGACTGGAGGAACACGGCGTCCTTGCCCGATACGCCGTGAGCGCTGACGTGACCCACGCATACGACCGACAGCAATGCGATGGTGAAGACGACGACCGCTGGCGCTCGCATGCTAGGACCCTCGTTGATACGTGAGGTGGCAGGCATCACACGACTCGTTGATCGCTTCACCGGAATCGAACAGCGCCTCGGTGTTCTTCTCCTCGGTCGCCTTCAAGGCGACCTTGGCCGCGTCGATGAGCGCCTGAGCGTGTTTGACCCAGTCCCCGTTGTCGACCGCGCGGCTCCCCATGAGCATCAGGTTGCCCGATTCGACCAGGGCCGCCGCGCTGTTCCCGACGGCTTCCCATTCCTCGTCGTCTTTTGGCGCTGTCTCGTCGATGCCCTTCAACGAAATCACGGTGCCGACCGAGGCGAACACCACCCGGGCTGCGGGGGTGACGATGCCACGCATGATCTGCTTCACGCTCGCGACAGGTCTCAGGCGACTCGCCGTGTGGTCGACGGCTGGCGTTTGCCGGGCCGTCCGCGCGCCAACGATCACGAATCCGATGCCGCTCACGAAGAGCGCGACGCTGACGACGAATAGCCAATGAATGACTTTCATGGGCAAGACTCCTCAATGGACGAACAACCGGCATACCCGGGCGCGGCTGACGCGGCTTCCTTCGACGGCCCTGAACGACCCGGCACTGATCCCGTCCCGCTGTGCTGCTGTGCTGTCGAGCGGGTAGAGCCCTCTTGCGCTCCCAAAACGTCGCATGTGCGGAATCCAATCCTGGGTCGCCGAGGGTCAGGTATGGGTCAGCGCGTCCGATAAGCGTAAATTGACCGAGGCCTAGTTCATTACGTAGATTGCAGCGGCGTCACACAGATGCGCATGGCCTCGCGATCGATCGCGCGATTGAGTCGGCGTCTCCTCGTTTGCGCCTCATTTCCCTGGGCAGAACTCGCATCGCTCACGCAAATTATACCGGAAGGGCGCTGTGCACACGCGCAGCTATGTCTATGTCCTGAGGCGCGGTCTGCAAGTACGAGACGCGACAGGGTTTCATGTTTGCTCGTGGGGCACGAGAAAGGCTGACGTGATGGTCGTGGCGGAGGCTTGATGAACGTTGTGCTTGCGTGACGATCACATTGACGGGCAGAGGCTGACGAGATGAGATGCTCGCATCCTGGTCCAGTCAGCGGTGGCCCGCGGGGGACTCGGCAAAGGAGCTCTCAACCAGCTCCGGCAACTTATTGCCCTCATGACAAGCGTATTCCAGCATCTGATAGTCTGCCGGCGCCCGTTTCCAGACGTCAAATCGCATCGTCCACGGCCGCGTAAACACGTTCGGGTCCTCGATCACGCTCTCGTAGTCGATATGATCGCCGTCCACAATGATGTAGCGTTCGATCACATGCATGGCCGCGCTGTGAAAAGAGCCCGTGGACATGCCCTCGCCTCCCTGTTCGCCGGTGACCCACGTCTTGTCGGTAAAATTCGTCACATCGACGACGAGCGTGGTGCCCTCCCAATGACCGCGCGAGTCACCCATCCACAGTTGGACGTCCGGTCCGGGATGAGGCGCCCCGTCGATCGGAATGACGCGAAAGATGTGGTTGTTTTCGTTGAGAATCACGACGTGGCCAGGCGGTTGAAGCACGTGAAACGCATTGGTCGCGCCCCCGAGCATCTCGCGCGGGGTTCCGCCAGGTAGACACCGGATGCGGGAATCGAGAAATTCGGACCGTTCGTAGGGATGGTCCCGAATATAGTCTCGCTTGGCGAGGGCCCACGGCTGCCACGGGATCCTGCCATCCGGCGGATCCACAACCAGCACCGTCCCCATCTTCAGACGAGATCCCTTCGAGCGCAGGGCTCCCTCCGTCCACTCCTGTCCGTGTGCGGGAACATCCTGCCCGCGCACCTTCTCCATCTGCTGCTTGTATGATTCGCGCTCTTCTTTCGTGAATCGCTCAATGGGACTGCCAATATTGCCAGTGACGCTGGGAAGATAGATTCCCTGAATATCCGGTTGACCATCGGGGAGGCGCTTCGGCGCATAGGAGGAAGTGGAAGGGGTATTGTCCTGTTGGGGCTGTCCTTCAATGGACACCACCAAGGCACTCATGAGCGCCAGAACCACAAGCGTCGCGCGTGTTGCGGAGAAAGATGTGTGCAAACGCGACCTTTGCTAGCTCGTGACCGTCACGGTCACGTCTTGTGTGCTCGAGAGCCCGCCATCGTGAGCCAGTACGCGAATGACGTACGTCCCAGGCGCACTGAACGTGACTGTTACGGGAAACTTGCCGTCCGGGGGCAACGGCGGGGTTGCCCAGAGTGGGGACCAAGGCGAGTTGCTGTTGAGACGGTAGTCCGGATAGATCTTGAACTGCGGCGGATTGAAGGAAACCTTCGCTCCGTCACCTCTGTAGACGAACCACGCGACGCGCAGTCCCAAGGCGTCGCTTCGTCCGCGTGGCGACCCAGCGCCTCCGCGTGGCGCAGGCTTCAGTGCGGGCATCCCGTCGTCGCTGGCCGTCGCGCTCAGGCTGAGCGGCTGTCCAACCGCGACACGTCGTTCCGACGGCCCTTCGAGCCGCACCGTCGGCGCCTGGTTCGACAGATCCCGGCCTTCTGGATCGCGCCCGAAGTTGCCGACGTCCAGCATCGAGAGTTGCTTGTCGATGATGTACTCGGGGATCAACGTCGCGTACGCCTTTTCGGTATGTCCCTGCGTCGTCAGCGTCCAGACGAGTTCCTTCTTGCCGAAGTCCGCCGGAACGCGGACCCTGAAATGAAACCGGTTGCGCCTCGGAAAGAAGTACGTCGGCTGTCCGCGGTCGGGTCCGCCCGGTTCAATGTTGTTGTTCGGGCCGATAGGGACATGGACGTGTTCGTCTATGTTCCTGTTGAAATACCCGAACACCATGTCGTAGCTGCCGTCGGCGTTCTTTTCCCACCCTTCAAACGCAGGAGCGACTGTTTGGCCGCTCGAAAGCGCCATCTGTTGGGCCGTTGCCACGGTCAGCGTGCTGAACGCGAGCAGGGCAGCGAGGGCGGCGTGACGCATCGGACAATTCCGCAAATCGATGCCTAGTCCTGGTTGCCGCTGCTTTGCGTGCCTGCGGGTGCGGGTTTCGACCTGGCAGCCGCCGCCTCCTCGTACTCCTTGTCCGTCAGCCAGACGACCCTCGAGAGCAGGAACAGCATGTCGTCGATGGAGCGGCTGCCCCATCCCTTCCAGTTGCGGGGGTCCGCGACGCGCGGGTTCGATGCCGTGTTGTCGTACCACGCCGTGACCTTGATCACCGTGCCCTTGGGCAGGAGCGGCGCCACGCTGTCGTCGTAGTGGTAGACCTTCACCCAGTTGTGGTTGTATCCCGCGCAGTTGAGCGTCTCCTGATAGCCGCTCGGGTGCAGCGCTTCCACACACATTCGCCGTCCGCTGGAGTGCAGGTGCGGCTCGAAGCTCAGGACCAGGCCCGCGCGGGACATCGGATACAGCGCTTCGACAACGGTCTCCTTGTTCCCCGGAATATCAAGGTCGTAGGTGAGCGAATTGAACGACCCCGCGTTCGTGTATTTTGGCGTGTACCCTTTGGGATGAAACTTGAAGGCGACCTCAATCGAGAACGTGGCTTCGGTGCCGACCGAGTGGGTGTGCAGATCGAAGTTCAGCGCCGAGCCCGACCCCAGTTTGACGCCGAGCGCGTCTGGGTAGATCGTGGCGTTTTGCCCAAGCTCCCAGACAACACTGAAGCGAGCGCCGCCGCGGCTTTCGGCAGCCGTCGTTCCAGTTGCCTGGTCGACAACTTCCTCCGGGTCTCCGTTCCGCCCGGCCGTGGCCGCGATGACCGCATGGTGTACGGAGAAATAGTTCAAATCGCCTGCCTTGCGCTCTACCGTTCCCATGTCGTGCCGTACTTCACGGAACTCCACCGCCTTGATATATCGGTCCTCGGTCAATCCGGTGGGAGCGGGCCCGATGCGTCCGTAGAAATCCGGGGCAACCGCAGGAAGTGTCTTTTTCGGCGACGAGACGATCAGATCCGGTGTGCCGATGCTCCATGCGCGATCGGCGAGTTGGATGGCCGGCATGTCAGCAGGATTCCCTCGCGGGGCGCCGTTGTCGGCCCACTTGCCGATCAACGCGATTTCCTCATCGGTCAGCGACGGGTTGTCCTTGAACTTCTGAATCCCGACGTTGGTCTCAATGAACCAGGGTGGCATCCGCGCTGGGTCGTCCGGGGGGCGTGATGTCTTCTGTTTGATCGCTCGCGCCCAGGGACGCGCATCGTCATACGTGATGAGGGACATTGGCGCGATGGACCCTGGCCTGTGACAGTTGACGCAGGAGCGGTGGAGAATCGGCGCGATGTGTTTGCTAAACGTCACCTGCTCCTGAGAGCCGCTCTGGCCGAACGCAGCCACGGGAGCAAACATTGCGGCAACGGCGAGCCCCATCCCCAAAACGAGCGGCGTCAGCCTCATATGTCGTATGGCATTCACGGGTTTACTCCATTCTGCTAACCACACCCACGCCGTCTGCCGATGATTCCATAAGGCTAGAGTAGACACGTCCTGATCCTCCTGACACAATCCCCCAAAATGGAGGGGAGGAGGCCCTCGCCGAAGCTCGGCCATATTCGTTCAGCGGGTGGATCAGCGGGTGGAATCGAGGAAAAGCTTAGCAATCAACTCCGCCCTGGTATGGACGGCGAGCTTTTCGAAGACCTTCTTCACGTGATCGCGGACGGTGTGAGGCGAAACGTGCAGCATTTGGGCGATGTCTTTGGACGCACGGCCGTGCGCCAGGAGCCACGCAATCTCTCGCTCTCGTGGGCTCAGACAGTGCCCTGTGAGAAGAAATTCTGCGATTTCGTCGCTTGACGCCGGCTCAATGGTAAGGGCGACGCGGCCTCCATCCCCATTCCCATTTGTGCCACGTAGTCGGGCACCGCGAAGTGACACCCAAGTTCCGCTGGTCGTCCGCACTCGCCGAAAGTCGCCACCGGGGAGATGCTGTTCAACGGACCCGCGTGTCTGGTCGGCGACGATGGTCGCTACCAGTGGAAGCGAAGGTTCCATGAACGCCCCGATCACCTTCAACTCTTCAAGCCATGTAACCGCTTCTGACGTGGCCTCTTCAATACGATTCTCGTTGTTCAGAATGACGATTGCCGGCGAGAAGCGGGGGGCTCTCACCTCCGCTCCTACCCACGCCACCCGTCGCAATGCGCTGCTGATGCAGGCCGTCAGGCTGGAAATGAAATCAACCTCGCCAGCAGAGAAGGGAACGCGGCCGGTCCGGAGGAACGTCGAGATACCCCAACACGCTGAATTGGCGACGAATGTCACGCGAAGCTCATCGCTGATTCCGAAGGGGCGTTCGAAGTCCTTGAACCGAAGACTTGCTTGGGGCACGCCTGCGGTCGTGAGTTGGAGCGCCGCGACACCCCTCGTCGATCGCGCGAGGTCCGCAAACATGTTGACGTCGCGCTCGACGAATTCTCTTCTGGCAATTTCCCAGTTGACATCGTTGCTGAAGCACACGTCGGCCGCACCGCAGCCCGGCAACAAGGTTGCGGGGTCGACGGCGTGCATGGCCCATGCATCGCGCGGAACGGCTCGTGCGAACAGGCTTCCAACCTCGCGAATGAATTCGAGCGGTTCGGACGCCGACTCGCAGAGGTCCAGAACGTCCCTCCGAACCGAGCCGAAAAGGTTGCGGTTCATACCTGGCGCAAGGTGCCCAAGAGCCCATCCATAGTAGAAGGAGCGCCCCACAGCGGCAAGGGAAAAGCATCCCTAAATCTGGGGATTGCCTCAGGAGCGGGGTCGGACATAGGGTTTGCCAGTTTATCCGCTCAACCGCAATCATTGGGCCGCTAAGCTTGGCCGAGACAGGTTTGTCACTCACCCTGAACAACACGTACGGGCCTCGTGGCAACAACCGACCGCCGTCTTGGACGCGCGCTTCATTCAGTTCGGGGGGAGCCTGAGCTTTTGAGCGCGGCGGCGCGCCCGCGGGCGTAGAATTGATGATGGTGGGGTTGGAGCAAGATAGTGGTGAGGTTGGAAAACATGAAGATGACACCGAAACCGTACGTTCTGCTGGGATTGATCGTTGGGACGGCGTGGGCGATGACCCAGATGGTCGGCCAGGGCGCCCAGGCCGACCCTCGAGCGGCAGTGACGTTCACGAAGGACATCGCGCCGATTTTGCAGCGTTCCTGTCAGAACTGCCATCGTCCCGACTCGATCGCGCCGATGTCGCTTGCTGACGTATGAGGATGTGCGTCCGTGGGCGAGAAGCATCAAGGCGAAGACGTCCCTTCGAGAGATGCCGCCGTGGTTCATCGAGAAGAACATCGGCATCCAGCAGTTCAAGGACGATCCGTCCTTGAGCGACAAGGAGATCGCGACGATTGCCCGATGGAGCGACAATGGGGCTCCCCGCGGCAATCCTGCGGATCTCCCACCTCCGCGTCAGTTTACCGACGAGTCGGAGTGGACGATCGGCAAGCCGGACCTCATTGTGTCGTCGCCTGTGCACGTCCTCAAGGCGGTGGCGGCCGATTTCTACGGCATCCTCGACTCTTCGCCGACTGGTTTGACGGAGGATCGCTATGTCAAGGCGGTCGAGGTCAAGGAAGTGCGGTTGAAGAAAGACACCGCGGCGCGCCGTTCGGGCGACCTCAACTTGTTCCTCGTGCATCACGCGGTGATCTCGGGTGGGCCAGTGCGAGCCCTGGACGCGCCTCCGTCGAGCGACCCAGAAGCAGAAGTGGTGACTCAGGTCGCCCGCGCCGGCGGGGGATTCAACGTGGTGTACGAGGTGGGCCAGAACGCGACGATTTATCCCGACGCGCTCGGAGTCAAATTGGCGGCGGGCTCGGCGGTGAACTGGGACGTGCACCTGCATTCGGTCGGCACGGAGGTGCCGATGCGGATTGACGTGGGGTTCAAGTTTCATCCCAAGGGCTACCAGCCAAAATTCGCAGGGGGTGGCGTGTTCGGCGTGTTCCCGACGTATGATCTCGATATCCCCGCCAACGAGAGCAACGTGAAGCTCGAGGGCGCAGTGCCTGTGCCCTACCCGGCGATGATGACGACGTTCGAGCCCCATCTGCACTCGAGTGGCAAGCGCATGTGCGTCGAGGCGGTTTACCCGAATGGGAGCAGCGAGATGCTGAACTGTTCCGGGTATAACCACAATTGGGTGAAAGTGTACGCCTACGAGGACGACGTTGCACCGTTGCTGCCGCAGGGGACCATTCTGCGAGATCAGGCCGTGGTACGACAATACGGCCAAGAATCCTCGAGTGGTCGACCCGAGAAATTGGAAGGGGTACGGCAATCGGTCGATCGATGACATGTTCGCGTTCCTCCCTCGAGTGGTGCGTCTCACCGATGCGCAGTTCAAGGAGGAAACAGAACGGCGCGAGGCGAATCGCCGGCTCAAGACATCCAGCGCGCAGGCGCAGCAACCATCCGTGAGCCGCAAGGGCGCTCAATGAACCAACACGGTTACCTGGCTGCAGTCGGCCGCTGGTCGGTCATGCCGGTGCTCACCACGCTTGCCTTCGGGGTGTACTCCGCAGCGCAGCGCGACCCGAGCGGCCAGGTGCTGCACTCCAGCGGGCAGAACATCGCCGCCTCGTATGACGGGTGGGAAGAAAACCCCGACGGTACGTTCAACCTGGTGTTCGGATATTTCAATCGAAACTGGGACGAAGAGTTCGATATTCCCGTGGGCCCGGCCAATAACGTCGAGCCCGGGGGGCCGGACCAGGGGCAGCCGACCCACTTCTACCCGAGGCGGAATCGCTTTGTCTTCCGCATCAAGGTGCCGAAGGACTTTGGAACAAAGGAAGTCGTCTGGACGCTGACGTCCAACGGGAAGACGGAGCGCGCATACGCCACGCTCAGGCCCGAATACATCACCGACCCGCAGCTCCAGCAGTTCGACGTCGGCGACTTCGGGCACACCAACAACAAAGAACGTATGAACCAAGCGCCAGTGATCAGCGTCGAAGGCGACACGCGCCGAACGGCGAAAGTCGGAGAGCCGCTCACGCTCACTGCCATTGCCAGTGATGATGGCATACCGCGGCCGCGACCTGCGCCGAAGGGCAACTGGAACATCCCGCCAGGTCGCCAACCGGCGTTAGGGCTCCGTGTGGCGTGGCTCGTCCACCGCGGCCCGGCACGCGACGTCGGCTTCGATCCGGAGCAGGCCAAAGCCTACCCGGATTACAGGCCGAACATGAATTCCTGGTGGACCCCCGGGTGGACGCCACCGCCACTCCCCCCCGACGGGAAGTTCCCCGTGAACGTCACCTTTCGGAGTCCCGGCACCTACGTGATCCGCGCCATGGCGCACGACGGCGGCCTGCAGAGAACTCAGGATGTCACGGTCACCGTAAGCGGCGCGGGACGGCAGGTTTCGGAACGTTAGAGATGCTCTTCCCGGCAAGCGGGCGATGAGCGTGCGCAGGCGATTTTTCGGCGGTATCGTCGGTCTGGCAGGTCTCACGCTTGTCGCGAGTGCGGGTGCGTACGGGAACGTCGGCGTGTTCCCTGGGGTCGAAGCCGTGGGACGCGGGGCCCCCGTTCAAGCATCTCGCGCTGAAGCAGTCGTCCCTTTTACGATTCGAATTCCTGACGATGTCCTCACGGATCTGAAAGCCCGTCTGGCGCGAGCGCGCTACCCTGATGAAATCGAGGGTGCTGGCTGGGATTACGGCACCAATCTCGCTTATCTGAAGGAGCTGGTCGCCTACTGGCGCGACAAATTTGATTGGCGCGAGCAGGAGCGTCGCCTCAATCGGTTCGAGCAGTTCAAGACGAACATCGACGGCCTGGACGTCCACTTCGTTCATCGGCGCGCCAAGCGGCCAAATGCCGTGCCACTGCTTATCGTCCACGGCTGGCCGGGCTCGTTCATGCAGTTCCACAAGGTGATCGAGCCGTTGACGGATCCGGCGAGTCACGGCGGGCGGGTGGAAGACGCGTTCGACGTCGTCGTCCCCTCGCTCCCCGGTTATGGCTTTTCGGACATCCCACGTCAGCGCGGCTACGATCCACAAAAAATCGCGACGATGTTCATCAAGCTGATGGCGCGCCTCGGCTACACCCGATACGGTGTCCAAGCCTCGGACTTTGGTGCGCCCGTCATTCGTGCGATGGCGCTCATGGATGCCGCTCACATCGTCGGCTACCACACCGAGAGTTGTCGTGCCGGCCCGCCACCTGGCCAAGCGGATCCGACGGCTGGCGTGCCCGCGTTCGAGCTCGAGCGGATGCGTGATCGCCAGGGGTTCTTTTCCGAGGAGGAGCAAGCGTACAACCGCCTTCAGGGTACGAAGCCGCAAACGATCGGCTACGCGCTGAACGATTCGCCTGTGGGCCTCGCCGCATGGATTGTCGAGAAGTTTCGTGGCTGGAGTGATGTGGACGGGAACGTCGAAAAGAAGTTCACAAAGGACGAGCTCCTGACGAATATCACCATCTATTGGGTGACCCAGACCGCCAACTCCGCCGGCCGTCTCTACTACGAGAGCCGACATCCGATCCGAACCGGTTCGGGACGGGGAGGTGGGGGGGGCCGAGGCGGCACTCCTCAGCGTGTCGAAGTGCCATCAGCGTGCGTGTCATGGCCAAAAGATGTGGGGTTCACGCCCCGCAAGTGGAACGAGCTCCAGTACAACCTGAAACGGTTCACGCTCATGCCGCGCGGCGGCCACTTCGGGGCGTTTGAGGAGCCACAGCTCTACCTCGACGACGTACGCGCATTCTTCAAAGACTTGCGATGAGTTTGATGAAGAGAACTCGTCGCATGCAGCCTGTTGGCGTGGCGCGCAACTGACCGCGTGAACCGAAGAGGAGACGATCAGATGGCCCAGAAGTGGAACGAAGAAGGCAAGGTTTGGGAAGCCGACCATGGTCTACTGGACGATGAGCAAGTCGCGCTCTGCGCGCGGGCAGACGAAGCCGACACGTTTCGATCCCCAGTTCCAACTCGGATGATCTCGAACGGCGAGTACATGCCGATCCCTCAGACCAGGGAGCAGCAGCAGGTCGAGGCTCGAATCCAGCAGCTGACCGAGTCGGCCAGTAAGAAGCTCGGCATCGACCGCCGCAGGTTCCTGACCGGGACGGGCGGGATGGCGGCGGCCTTCCTCGCGATGAACGAAGTGTTCGGACACTTTTTCGACGTCGATCCGATTGAGATGTTCGAGCCGGCCGCGTACGCGCAGAGTGGCGCACCGCGCGATCTGTTCGTGTTCGACGATCAGCTCCATCTCGTGCGGGGCTCGAACACGCAGAGCGGCCATGCCCTGCGGGCGGCCGCACAGGGGGCGACCGCCGCGCCAATGTTCAAGTCGAACCCGATGAACCCCAAGGGCCTGATGGACGAGCATGGTGAGGTGTGGGGGGTCTGGAGTCCGGCGCTCGTCGGTCTCCCGATGACCCCAGCGAATTTTCAACTCGTCCAGTTCATCAAGGACGTGTATCTCGACAGCCAGGTCACCATCGGACTCTTGAGCAACGTCACGGCCATGTCTGCGACGCCCGTTGGCCAGCGGGGCGCCCGTGGCGCGGAGCCAGAACGTCCACCCCGTAACATCGAAGAGGCGATCCGTGCGGAGACCATCACCGCGGGTCAGACCGCGGCGGCCCGCAATTTCGTCAACGAGGTCTCCGGGTCCACGCGCATGCTGGCCCACGGCCTGCTGTATGTCGGAAAGGGGAACCTCCCGTACATCGAAGAGCAGATCGAAAAGAACAAGCCGGACTCCTGGAAAGGGTACAACATCTCGTACGCCGCGAAAGTCGACAACGACCCCATGAGTCCGATGCGACAATGGCGCCACGACGATGAGCAGGTCGCCTATCCCACGTTTGAGCTGATTGAGAAGTATTACCAGAAGCTGAAGGGCTCGAAACCGGGCTTCAAGAACATCTGCGTGCACAAGGGGCTGGCCCCTGGGCCGGCTGATCCCGTGAGAGGACACCCCGCCGATCTGCCGAAGGCGGCCAAAGACTGGCCGAATCTGAATTTCATCACGTATCACGCGTGCATTCAGTCAACCGGCTTTCACGCCGACTCGCTGCAGACGATCAAGACCGAGAAGCTCAGGCAAGGTGTGCCGGACATCATCTGGACGACGGAGTACGCGCAGCTCGTGGCGCCATTCAGGAACTGCTACGCGGAAATTGGCACGACCTGGGGATCGTCGGTGATCACGTTTCCGACCGTCGCCGCGCACATCATGGGGCAACTCATGAAGTACCTCGGCCCGGACCGGATCGTGTTCGGGTCGGACTGTGTCTGGTACGGGTCGCCGCAGTGGCAAATCGACGCCCTCTGGCGCTTTCAGATTCCTGAGGAGATTCGCAAGAAGTACGGCTATCCCGAGCTCACGCAGGATGCGAAACGGAAGATCCTGGGGCTCAACTCGGCGAAGCTCTATGGCATCAAGCCGTTGGAAGGCGGCGCAAAGGACAAGACCTACCGTCCGGTCCCCAAGGACTACGAAAGCCGCATCTCGAACGAGCTGAAAACGATCATGGAATTCCCGGGGTATACGGCCGACAACATGTTCAAGTTCAAGGAGAAGTACGCAGCGACCGGCGGCGAACGCAGCAATACGCGCTACGGCTGGATGCGCACCAACGTGTAAGGTCGAGGAACTCGCTGGTGCCCCGATGGACTGCTATCGGAAGAGGCCTGTTCTGTCCGGCAGCCGTATCGCTGCGGAGTGGACAGGTCGGCCTGTTCACTCGCGCCGCGACCGGCGAGCTCTTCTATCAAGAGCGAGACGGTTTGAGCTGGAAACCCGGGCAGTCGCTCGGTGTCCCCGTCGCGCACACGACAGGCTCTGAGCTGGCGGTGCCAGTGGGATGGCAGCTCGCCGTGTGCCGCGGAACGGCTGGCCACATCGAGGTGTTTGCATCCAGTCCGGAAGGCGATCTGCTTCACATGAGCGGCATGCCGGGCACCTGTGCCGCGTTCGAGTGCATCGGCTCACCTGCGCAGATGGCAGGCGATGTCGGCATACCGGTCGGCCTGACGAGTCCGCCCGCGGCGTGCAGCTCGGAGTCGGGTCGCCTGGACGTGTTCGCGCTCGGACAAGACGGCGAGCTTCTGCACACGCGTCGCACGGAAGGCGGCTGGGGCGGGTTCGAATCGCTCGGGTGTCCGATCATGAGGTGGTCTGGAGGCGAACAGCCTGTTCCGATCGTCGATCCAGTGGCGGCGTGTGCGTGCGGCGATTCTCAGACGGCGGTGTTCCTGCGCGGCGTGCGCGGCGATCTAGTGATGAAGTGGTGGGATGGTCACACATGGAGCCAGTATGCATCCCTCGGTTCGCCTGAGATTCCGGACCCGTCGTACCCCGCTATCAGGATAGCGGCGCCGCTCATGGGGCCTCCGGCTGCCTGCAGCTGGGGACCGAATCGGATTGATGTCTTCGTCCGCGGCCCCCGCGGCGACCTCCTTCAGAAATTCTGGAACGGCACCGAATGGAGCGAATTTCTATCCTTGGGCATGCCGGTGGTGGAAGACGAAGCCATCCCGATTACCGGTGCCGTGACGGCGTGCAGCAGCGGCGTCGGGGCGCTGCATGTCCTGCTGCGCGCGGTCGACGGGCGACTGTACCACGCCGTACTGGGATGGCGCGTGGGAGCACGAAAGCAGCACAGATTGTCACATGGCGGCGGCTGTTAAGCCGAGGTGAACATCAGCCGTGTCAGCGAGTCGAGGAGGCGTGCTCGCGGTGGTGTCCCGCCCGCATTCTTGAGTTCTGCAATTGGGGGTTGCGCTCGGCTGATATCGCGGCGAGGCTCCGCCAGCAGACTACTGGAGCGTCGTCGATGAATCAGTACTACTCTTCACGACGTACACCGCAGAGGTCGCAGACCACGCAGAGGATCTTGGCTTAGTGATTTCTCTGCGATCTCAACGCGCTCTGCGGTGATCGTTGTGATCTGCCCGTTACTGAACAAGCAAAGACAGGGGTACTAGACTCTAGCAACCGCAAAACGGAGGATATCGTGCCGTGAAAGTCGCAGAAAAGCGCTTCACTCGTGCTTGGCTGCTGCGTATCGCTCTCGTATTGGTGGTGATCGGAGTCGCGGTGGCTCCGGGAACACTGCATGTGGCAGGCGCCGCGAATCGCGCGACCGCTGTTCCGGCCATGCAGTCAGCGAGCGGCGCGGCGATCAGACCCTTTACCGTTCACGTGCCCGATGCGGTGCTGGTCGATCTCAAACAACGCCTGGCGCGAGCGCGCTATCCTGACGAGATCGAGGGAGTCGGCTGGGAGGCTGGAACCAACGTCACCTACCTGAAAGAACTGGTCGCCTACTGGCGCGAGAAATTCAATTGGCGTGAACAGGAGCGCCGCCTCAATCAGTTCGACCAATTCAAAACGAAGATCGATGGGCTCGATGTCCACTTCATTCACCGGCGGTCCAAGCAACCGAACGCGATGCCGTTACTCATGGTGCACGGTTGGCCCAGCTCATTCGTGCAGTTCCACAAAGTCATCGAACCGCTCACCGATCCGGTGCCCTACGGCGGTCGCCCCGAGGATGCCTTTGACGTCGTGATCCCGTCGATTCCTGGCTACGGCTTTTCCGACAAGCCGCTGAAGCGCGGCTACTCGAACCAACAGACTGTCGCCGCGTTCATTGAGCTCATGGCGCGCCTGGGCTACAGCCGATATGGTCTGCAGGGCGCAGATGTGGGTGCGGGGGTCATTGCCTCGATGGCTGCCACGGATGCCGCCCATGTGGTCGGACTGCACACAGAGACGTGCCGCAGCGGTCCGCCACCCGATATGCCCGACCCCACCGCGGGTGTCCCGCCGTTGGAACTCGAGAGGATGCGGGAGCGCCAGGCATTTTTTACCGCTGAGGAAACGGCCTATCAGGTCATTCAGCGCACCAAGCCTCAAACACTCGGCGCCATGCTAGACGACTCGCCGGTAGGACTGGCTGCCTGGATTGTCGAAAAGTTCCAGAGATGGAGCGATTCCGATGGCCGTGTCGAGAAGACGTTCACCAAGGACGAACTGCTCACCAATGTCATGGTCTACTGGGTGACGCAGACGGGCGCTTCGTCGGCCCGCTCCTATGGACAGACCGGGCGGTGGAATCAGACAGGCAATCAGACGGGCCGGGGGAATCAGACAGGCAATCAGACAGGGCGGGGGAATGCCGCTCGGCGTAACGGGGTCCCCACGGGGTGTGCCGCGTGGCCAAAGGATGTCAATTTCACACCCAAGCTGTGGAATGAGAGAGGGTACAACCTCAAACAGTTCACGATCATGCCGCGCGGTGGTCACTTCGGGGCATTTGAGCAGCCGCAACTCTACGTCGACGACGTGCGGTCCTTTTTCCGAGATCTGAGGTAACCGGCTCCCGCACCCAATGGAATACCTTCGGCGGACGGGCTGAAGCCAGGTTTGTGACAGCGCATTTTCCACGCCGCCTTTCTGCAAACGATCAGGGAGGGGAGGCTGCGGGAGAACGTACCTGATGTTCTCTGGACGAAGGAGTACGCGATGCTCGTCCCCGACCTACTGAACGTGAGGCGAAGTATGCGAACAACGGGTTTCTTGTTCATGTTCATGCTGTTCTTCAGCGGTGTGGCCCGCGCTCAGCAGTCCGTCATGGTGAACGACCTGACGGCGAGCGAAGTCAAGGCAGCGGTGGCGGGGGGGAAAACGACCGTGATTTATGGCGTGGGAGGCGTGCAGTCCTACGACTACAAGGAGTGGGGCGATGTTGTCGTCACCGACTTTCACAACCTGGTGTCGAACTATGTTGTCCGCCGCGTCGCCGAAACGCTTGGCAACGCGTTGGGCTACAACGCATTTCCCTTCAGCATTCATGAAGAGAGCTCGCTCGGTCGTGGCACGGTGAGTCTGAAGGAAGAGACATTTGCCGCTGTAGTGAGAGATCTTGTGCGCAGCGCGGTCACAACGGGTTTCAAGCACGTCATTTTCTTGAGCGATCATGGCGGTCGTAATCAGGACGTGCTCAAGAAAGTGGTCCAAGAGTTAGATAGCGATGGGTCCACCAAGGGTGCGCGCGTGTTCTTTTTTCCCGTGTACGAAGAATCCAAGGCTGAAATGCTGAAGTACGTGGCGAAACTGGATGTTCCAGAGATGTGTCGACAGCAGCGACAGAACACCTGCAGCGTGTCCATCGATGATTCTTCGGAAGCCTCCTTCCTCGGAAAGCAGGCGGCGCGAAGGGACAAGATCCCGTCAGCGGTGACCAAAGTGGTGACCCCGGAACTTGGGAAAATTCTGGTTGAGCAAAGAGTTACACTTGCGCTGGAGCACATTCGCACGGCGGTAGGCCAGTCACAGAGTCGGTGATGGGTTCTGGTGGATTGCGCTTGAACCGAGGCGAATTGTAAAGTGAGGTTCTAACGTGACCAATCCGAATAAATGGCGCTCTCCAACTCTGGATGGGCGATTCTCGCGGGCACTGGGAGGGCAACACGCTGGTCGTCGAGGTGACCAACTTCACCGACAAGACCTGGGTGACCGGCGAGCAGGGCGGCGAAGGCCCCTCCACCGGCTCCTTCCACAGTCCGGCGATGCGCGTCGTCGAACGGTTCATCCTTGTCGATCCGGATCACATCGATTACGAGGTGACGATCGAGGATCCACATGTGTTCACGCGGCCCTGGACGATGAAGTTCGACGTGTGGAAGCGTGCACCCGCGGACTACGACATGCTCGAGTACGCGTGCCACGAAGGAAACCGGCTCGTCGAGCTGCTGGAGAGTTCGTTTGCCGAACCCGCAACAGGCCCACGGTGACCGTTCGAAAACCTCTCTAGCAGAGAGAGAGTACAAATTGATATGGCAATACCAGAGAACACGATCGACCGGCGTACCCTCTTGAAGATCGTCGGGGCCGCCGGCGCGTGGCCCGTCCTGTCTCCCGCCGCGGGCGATGCGCAGGCCGGCGTCAATCCCTTCAAGATCCATGTCAGCAACGAAGAGCTCGCCGACCTACGCCGCCGGCTGTCGAATATTCGATGGCCGCCGGCGGCGACCGGGAAGCCCTGGTCGATGGGAACCGATCGTGCCTACCTCGAGCAGCTGATGGCGTACTGGAAAGACAATACAACTGGCGCGCGCAGGAAGCCGCCCTCAACACCTTCGACCATTACACGACGACGATCGACGGACAGTTGATTCACTTCGTTCATCAAAAGGGACGCGGCACGTCTCCGATGCCGCTCCTGATGGCGCACGGCTACCCGGGCACCATCTGGGAGATGCTCCCATCGGTGCGGGCCCTGACGGATCCCGCCGCAAACGGGGGCGCGGCAACGGATTCATTCACTGTCATCGTGCCGACCATCCCGGGGTTCGGGTTTTCTGGTGCGCCGCTCGATGGCACCACCATGGGGAGGACCGTGGAACTCTGGGCGGCCCTGATGGACAGGTTGGGCTACCGGCGATACGGCGCATACGGCAGCGATTTTGGTGGTCCGATCGCCACTCAGCTCGGCACGCGGTTTCCCGATCGGCTCATCGGCACCGCGACGCCGGGCCCCCCGCCGAGCGCCATGCGTGAACCTCGAACCCCCGAGGAGCGGGCGTATGCCGAAAGCATGGAGCAGTATTCCATTTGGGAAACGGCGTATCAGCGCATCCAAGGTACCAAACCGCAGTCGCTGGCCTACGGCTTGACGGACTCGCCTGCCGGTGTCGCGGCCTGGCTCGTGGAGAAACTGCGGGCGTGGAGTGATTGCAAGGGCGACGTCGAGACCAAGTTCAGCAAGGACCAGATTCTCACGCTGGCATCGATCTACTGGCATACGAACAGCCTCGGCACCGCCGTGCGGTATTACTATTCAAACGGAGTGGGACGGACGCCTACGACCGGGGGAAGGGGCGGCGCGAGGGGCGCTGGAGGGGCGACGGCCGCGGCTGGGCGGGGATCGACACAGGCGCAACAGCAGGCAAGTGGCACACGTGTGCCACAGGGGTATTTCGACTTCTACGGCATCACCTCACGCGCTCGGCCGCCCAAGTCGCTCGTCGATAAGGTACCGGAGCATGTCAAGCTCTGGTCTTACCACGAGACCGGTGGTCACTTTCCGGCGATAGAGGAACCCAAGCTTCTGGTCGAGGATCTGCGAACGTTCTTCCGGCCGTTGCGTTCCGCATAGACGGTGGCGGTGAGGTTCCACCCAGTCCCGACCGGGTTCGTAGAGGTAACCCGAGGCTCTTTGGTCAGAATAGCGCACTCAATTCCCCGGCAGCGAGAACACCCAGATCGCGCCGCCCTCGGGCACCTCTGGGAAGTGTCCGGGCGACAGCAGGTCCAACCGCTGCTGCATGACTCGTGAATCGACGCCCCAGCCCGACTGCACGGCGATGTACTGCTTGCCATCCACCATGAAGGACACGGGCGGTGCGAGGATCCCCGAGTTGGTGGGAAATTCCCATACGAGCGTGCCGGTCGATGCGTCGAACGCGTGGAACTTGCGATCGTTGGTGCCACCCGTGAACACCAGACCGCCGCCGGTCGCGAGCATCGATCCCCAAGTGGGCGAACCGGCATACTTGTGTGTCCACGCACGGGTATGCGTATCGACGTTCCACGCTTGCACCTCACCGATATGATCGGCGCCGGGAACGAGCGTGAGGGTGGAGCGCGCCCCCATGTAAGTAGTGCCCGGCCGGTATGGCTGGAGCTCCATGCCGACAATCGTCGCGCACAGGTTCTCGTTGGCTGGAATGTAGATCATCCGAGTCTTCGGGCTGAACGCAATCGGCGGCCAGTTCTTGCCGCCCCACACGCCTGGGCAGAACGCCGTGGTCTTGCCGGTTCCCGGTTTGTGCTCCGGGTCGACATCAGGACGTCCGGTCTTGGGATCGATGCTCTTGAACACGTTCTGCTGCACAAAGGGGAACGCGTCCACGAACTTGATGGGACCGTCCGTGCGTTCGAGGAACCACAGATACCCGTCGCGCGCAACATCGATAAGACCCTTCACCGTCCGGTTTTGACGTCTGTAGTCGACGAGGATTGGGGGCGACACTTCGTCCCAGTCCCACGAATCATTGGGATGATACTGGTGGTGGCCTTTGAGCTGCCCTGTCGTGACGTCGATGGCGATGGTGGAGGACGTGTACAGGTTGTCTCCTGGCCGTTGATCGCCCATCCACGGGCCGCCGTTCCCAACCCCCCAATACGCCAGGTGCGTCTCTGGATCGTAGTTGCCAGATATCCAGATCGGGCCGCCGCCGGTTTTCCATTGGTCTCCCTTCGGCCACGTCTCGCTTCCAGGTTCTCCGGGGGCGGGCACTGTGTAGACTCTCCAGGCCTCCTTCCCGGTTTCGACGTCGAACGCCGCCACGAAGCCGCGAATGCCCTGCTCGCCCCCGGATGCACCCACCATGACCTTGCCCTCGGCCACGAGTGGCGCGAGCGACATGTAGTACCCCTTCTTGTTCTCCTCGACCTTTGTCGTCCATGCTTCCTGTCCGGTGCGGGCGTTGAGGGCGACGAGCACGGTGTCGGCAGTGGCCAGAAACACTTTGTCGCCGTACAACGCCACGCCACGGCTCGTCTGATGCAGCGTGACGGTGTCTTCGGGGATTCGCCGCCGATAGCGCCAAAGAATCTGGCCCGTCTTTGCGTCGAGCGCGATCACCTGGTTCATCGGCGTTGCGACGAACATCACCCCGCCGTGCAGCACGGGCGGCGCTTCGTGACCGCTCGTCACCCCCGTCGAGACCACCCACGCCGGCTGGAGACGCGCCACGTTCGCGGAAGTAATCTGCTCGAGGGGGCTGTATCCCCAGCCGTCGTACGTCCGACGGATCATCGGCCAGTCACCGGCGTCCGGCTTCAACAAATCGCCGGCCACGACCGGTTTGTAGTTCTGGAGAATCGTCGGAACCGGCGCTCTGGCGGGCGGCGCCGCCGGCTGCTGCTGCGCATTGCCAGGAAGCGTCACGTACACCACCCCAACAAGCATCCACGCCATCGATCTCGCGCGAGTCATCACGACGTCCTTTCCAGCAACTTACGCCTCTAAGCCCAGCGCAAACAGGAAGGCACTGTTCTTTTCAGCCCGTGGCCGGTCTGCTTCCAGCCCGGTATTCCGTCCGCCACACAAGAAGGGAAGTATCCTTCAACGGCGTCACCGGGTGTTCGAATCGGAGGCGGTGCGAGCGCGCTCACCCAGGAAGGTGCCGGTTCCACTCGAAGGGCACGACGGAGAAGAACGGCGCGGCCAACAGGCCCTTCACCGCACCGGACGCCCAGCGCTTGCGCATGGCTTCACCCAAAAGCTGTGAAGTCGCCAGAAGGTCGCGGTCAATGTAGCAGTAGGTGAACTGGCGGCCGCTTGCGTCTGAATTGGAAGGCGGCGTCGATGCGGTGCCGTGGTACCACCACACACCGGCGACACCGGGAACATTGACCAGATCCCCCGCGGGGGCCTGACCTTCTTCAACAATCAAGTACACGCCAACCGCTGGACGCCACGGAATGACGTCCGCGCCCGCAACCGCGCGGGCGGCCGCCGCTTTGCCCGCGACGTTGCCCGTCGAGTACATGACGCTCGGAAGGCGGTGCGGCATGCGACCGGCTGCGTTCAAGGCGCCTCCAAGCTTGTTGAAAGCTGGAATGCCGTCGGCGCTCGTAAACTGGTACGTCATCACGTGATCGACGCGGTCGTACGGGCCAACACTGGCCGCACGCGCCTTGCGGCATTCCGGCGTCGATACCACCCGCAGCGAGTTTCGCAGCTCCGGGAGACGATATTGTTCGGGACGATGATCCATCGAGTGCCATTCGATATAGTCTGCATCTCGCCCCTTCTGATCACGCGCCGAGAACGAGATGTAGACAAAGCGGACGCTGGTTTGACCCGTGGCCAAAACGTCCGGCAACTGCTCCGTAGGTTTTCCCTGCAAATCCAGAGGGGTCTTCGCGCTATTCTGCTCGCTCGCACGGGGGCGCGGCTCGCCTGCCTCAGCGGTGCTCGAAAAACCCAGCGACGAAAGAATCGCGGTTCGCAGGAAGAAATCACGACGAGGCATATCGTGGCTCATAAGCTCCTCCAGAGGCATGCGCGGTTCGCGGAGCCGCACTTCTTGATTTGACGGACATCAGCCAACGCCACACCAGCGCACAAGAGCCGCTCACGCTGGTCAACTTCACGCAGCCGCAGCTCTTAACGCAGCCGCAGCTCTTAACGCAGCCGCAGTTCAAGGTACGGGAATGTTCTTGTAAAATCAGGCCTAAGGCAATGCTTTTTCGTGCGGGTTCCATTGCGGGTCCGCGGTAGGACGTCAAAAGACCCGAAGCTCCCTCAGCAACCCGCGGTCTACTTACGCACCTCAGAACGCTTTCACAAGGACCTGGGAGCGCGCTTTTCGCCATGTGTTCCCAATAAAATCTTGTGTCTCAAGGAAGATTCACAGAAAATACGCGGAGTTCGACACGTTGCGCTCGAGCCCAAGGGGGCGACGAAGTGCCTGGGTTGGCGTTGACAATAGATCGGTCTCCGTGAGTTCGCGTGCGGCGAGTGCGCCGGGGAGGTCAGTATGGCCGTGTGCGGAACGTACACGTGCCCGCGTCGGATGAGCCCGTCGCCTCCGCTGCGACTGCTCTTGCTCGTTGCGGGTATTCTGCTCGCAGCTGCCACTCCATTTGCGGACGACTGGCCCGAGTTCCGCGGTGCAGGGCGGCGTGGCGTGTGGAACGAAACAGGCATCATCGATCGGTTCCCCGCCGAGGGCTTGAAAGTTCTCTGGCGCGTTCCGGTGAAAGCGGGCTATTCGGGGCCGGCCGTCGCAGGTGGACGCGTCTTTCTCACCGACTTCGTCGCCACTGATGCCACCGGACAGCGGGGCAGCGAACGTTTGCTCTGTTTCGACGAGAAGACGGGCAAGCTGCTCTGGCAACAGCAATGGGACGCCAGCTATGGGGCTTTTGCATTCACGAACGGGCCGAATGCCACGCCGACCGTCGACGGCGATCGCGTGTACGCGCTCGGCACCGCTGGGAATCTGGTGGCCGTGAACGCTGTCACCGGCCAGATTCTTTGGAAGAAGGACTTCGTCAAGGACCTGGGCGCCGAATACGGCACGTTTGGATTCAGCAACGCGCCGATCATCGACGGCGATCGCCTGATCGCGCTCGTCAGCCACACGCCGGATGGCAAGGTCATGGCGTTCGACAAGGTCACGGGCAAGGAGATCTGGCGGGCACTGAAGACCCCTGGAGAAATCGGGGACAGCCAGCCGATCCTGATCGATGCTGGGGGCACGCGGCAATTGATCGTCTGGGACACGGCCGCCGTCACGTCACTGAATCCGTCCACGGGCGCGACGTACTGGACGCAACCATTTCGGAGCAGCATGAATATCGCGATGGCGCATAGCGGCACTCGCCTTCTGGTGAGCACCTTCTACGAGGGGCCGCTGATGCTCGAGCTTGACGAGAAACGGCCGGCGGCTCGCGTCGCCTGGAAGGGTAACGCCAAGAGCGAAATCGACACTGACAAATTACATGCGACGCTCACGACGCCGATCATCGACGGCGATTTCGTCTACGGCATCTGCAGCTACGGTCAGATGCGCGCGCTCGACGCGAGGACGGGCGAGCGGATCTGGGAATCCCAGGCGGCGACAGTGGAGCGGGCGCGGTGGGCGTCGGCGCAAATCGTACGGCACGGCGACCGCGTTGTGATCACGAACGATCGGGGTGAGATAATCCTGGCACGCCTGACTCCCGCGGGGTACCAGGAAATCAGCCGCACGCCGCTCATCAAGCCGACCACGGATCCCCGGGGCCGGCGTAAACTGGGAGCGGTGAACTGGATGCACCCAGCCTACGCGAACAAGCACATCTACGCGCGCAACGACGAGGAGCTCATCGCCGTCACGCTCGCGGCCGACGACTACCGGCGGTAGCACGCGTCCTGAGATCGGCGCTACGGCTTTGCGGCCGGCGATTGCTTCAGCTCGGTGAAGATCATCTCGATTGTCGCCTTGGCCTCGTCCAACCGGTAGTTCTTGTACTGGTCCGGCAGCTTGAGTTCAGCCGCGGCCTGCTCGGCGGTTCTGCCGTTCTTCCATGAGGCTGTGACAACGTCGACGAACTCACGCGTAAACTCCGCGTACTCCTGGAAGTCGTTCCAGGTCGGCCAGTTTCGCTGGCGGCCCTTCGGTCCGGGCCCGTGGCTCGTGATGACGTGTTCGATGCCCGTAATCGTCTTGGTAGCGCGCGCCAGCGTCTCCGGCAGCGCCAGTGCGCTCCCGCCATTGGCCGGATCGACGATCGGGACCGCCTTCTCTTTGTAAAGGTCGCCGACGAACACCACGTTGGCATCGGGAATCGCGACGATGACATCTCCGTCGGTGTACCCCTTGCCGAAATGGTACAAGTGCACCACCCGCTTTCCGAACGTCAACGGCAGGTGGTCACTGAACGTCTTGAACGTCCTGCCCGGGCCAGCGCTCCGCGCCAGACGCTTGCTGCTGTTCTCGTGCATGACGATCTGGACGGCGCCTTGATACTCAGCATTGGCGCCCACGTGGTCCTCGAGCGGATTGGTGTTGATGATGGTTGTGACTGGTGAATCGGTCACCTGTCGCAGTGCCTCGAGCACCGCCGAGCCCCAGCCGGGAAGCTTCGCGTCAATGAGCGCCGCGCCCTCGTCGGTAACGAGGGCAAGGGCATTCGCCCCGCCATCGCTCAGAAAGTACAGTTCCGTGAAGAAATATTGCTTGCTGAAGATGGAGATCAGCGGTCCAACGGGAGTGATCCCAACTTTGCGAGGAGGTTGCTGTGCGTGGATGAGGCACAGCGTGCTGAAAGCTGTGAGCGTTGCAGCTACGGCGCTTAGCCTCATAGGACCTCCGTACAAGGAAGGGTGCACTACTGCGCGTACTGGCGTCGGGCAGCAAGAGGCTAACATGAACCGCCCTTCAGCGGCGAGGGCGATCCGGTCACGTTCGGCCTGAGCATGCTGCCGTCCTTCAAACGCTCGTGGGGCCAGGCACTATCTGCGGAACGCCGAGCGGCAGTGACAGCGCCCTACGGCTTCGCGCACGTGTAACTGCCAGCGTTCTTGGGATCGCCCGGGTCCTTGTACCGCGGATAGCGTGGGTACCGGCACATTGGCATGCTGGAGGTCACGTTGAAGGGTGGGGCCGCGTCCATACTGGTGAGAACCGGCGCATCGGCCGGCGCCTTTCCCCTCTCGACCCAGTCGTCCAGCATGCCGATGAAGTCGACGTACGACGGCACGATCTCGTTGGTGATCGGATTGCGTCCGACATTGCGATTGTGGAAGACGCCTACCGCCACGTAGAAACGCATGAATTGGTCGACGCCGCCTTGTCCCATCAAGGCCACGACCTTGTCGTAGTAGGCGTAGGACCATCGGGGATTGGCGGTGTAGTCGGTGGTGTTGACCTTGAGAATCAACTTGCCGCCACGTCTCCGAAAGGCTGACAGGTCGGGATCACTCGCATCGAGCAGTGCCGACAATTCCTGGAGGCGCACCCGGTAGTCCGCGGGTTTGAAATCGAGCAGCGTCACCGAGGGGGGAGCGACCAGACTCCCGAGGACGTCGCCGAGCGGCGTGGCCGGCGTGGGGGCGGCGGGCACGAACTTCCAGTTCGTCGCCAGTTCGCTACCCGTCGTCCAACCAGGGATGCTGGTCCAGCCGTGGGCGAGTGAAAAGCCAAACTCGACGGTGGCGTGTACCGCGTTGGCCGCCTTGATCTGCGCATCCGACAGACACGCTGCGCCGGTGTCGCCGCCCCCCTCGCATCGAACCGCCGCGAGCGCGTTGGGCGATACCGCGGGATCGAACCTGCGATTGCAGGCCACGTAGTTACTGACGAGTCCGTCGGCGATGCCGTCGAGTGCGTCGCACTGACGAAGCACTTCCTTGCCGATGACGGTGACTTTGTCGCGCGGGATCCACGCATCGCCCACCTGCGTCTGAGCGCGCAACGTCTCCTGCAGCATGATCCAGTACACGTGCGGAAACACGGGGATCTGGCTGAAGACCCCGTCGTAGTCCTGCGGGAAACGCTGTGCAACCATCAGCGCTTCGCGGCCTCCTTGAGACGTGCCCATGAAGTAGCTGTGCCTGGGCCCGACGCCGTAGAGCGTCTTGACCAGCACGACCGCGACATCGTGCGTCTTCTTCATCTGCGCGGACGCAAAGTTCGTGAGCGCTTCCTGATTGGACATCCAGTCCACCGCGAAGCCCGGACCGCCGACGCGCATGCCGGCGTTTGTATGACCGGAATCGCTGCCGTAGGTGACGAATCCACGCGACAGCGCGTACGGCGCATTGGGTGGAATCGATTCGGGGCCCCACTGCATGCTGGTCGTGAGGGCCACCGGAATGCCGCCATTCAGGCCGCTGCCACCGAGCTGGATCAGCTTGCCATTCCACGACGTGGGCACGTTTACCTGAAAATTGATGGTCGGTGCCTGGGGATCAACCGGCGCGATGATGCCCTTTACCCTGCAATATTCCGGAGTCGCTAGGACGACTTGCCCGTTGCTCACGTGCTGCCCGGTCGCCTCAACGAGGGTGGCCGAGACCACAGATGCGCCGGTCGTCGGCAGTCCCATCTCGCTCGCGGCAATCTTTCGCCCTTCGAGTGACGTGCAGGAGGCGCTTGGCGTCAGCATGCCGTGAGTAGCTGACGCCTGCCTGGCAATGGCGTGACCACCGGCAAGGCCCGCCGCGAGGATCACGAGGATCAAGCGGATGCGTTGTCTGGTCACCTTCGCCACGTTCGTCACGCCAGACACGACTACGCCACGTCGAGCACAAGCGTCACGTTTCGCTCCTGAGGGGCCAGTCTCTCCAATGCTACATTTGCCACAAGAAACCTATCGAACCAACAGTAGCACGAGTAAAATACTTACAGGTCGTATCAGAGGTGAAATGAGGTATCGACGCCCTTTAGGAGCCGCGTCGGCTGTGGCAGTCTGTGTCGCGATGTACGGACACGATGTGCCCGCGTTCGCGCAGAAACCAACCGCCCAGTCCGGGCGGCCGGCTCCTGCCGCGCCGACACCGGCGCTGAAGCGTCAGGTGTCGGTTGCCTCCGTGCCTGCTCCGGACGCGGCACTGCTCGACAAGTACTGTGTCAGCTGTCACAACGACAGACTGAAGACCGCGGGGCTTTCGCTGCAAGGTCTCGAATTCACTGATGTGCCCGCGCACGCGCAGGTCTGGGAAAAGGTCATGCGCAAGGTGCGCTCTGGTGAAATGCCGCCGGTCACGTCTCGCGCACGGCTCGACCTACCGACGGCGGCAACGCTCGTCTCTTACCTGGAGACGACGCTCGACCGCGACGCGGCGGCCCACCCCAACCCTGGGCGGGCGCCCGCGCATCGTTTGAACCGCGCCGAATACAGCAATGCGATTCGCGATCTGCTGGCGGTCGACGTCACGCCTGGTGATTGGCTGCCCGTCGACGATTCTGGCTATGGGTTCGACAACATCGCGGCGGTGCTGTCGACCTCTCCAGCGCTGCTCGAGCGCTATATGATGGCCGCGCGCCGCGTCAGCCGGCTCGCCGTCGGCGACCTCACCCTGAAGCCGGTCCAAGACATCATCGACGCCAAGAACGATCCGTTCCAAGGTTCGCGAAATGAGCAGTTGAGCGACGATCTGCCGTTTGATTCGCGCGCTGGCATCTCGGTTCGGTACTATTTTCCGGTCGACGCCGAGTATCTCTTCAGGATTCGGTTCCTCGGTATGCTCACCCCGCGACGCCGGAGACACGGATCCGTACCAGATTCGAGTCCCCGTGAACGCCGGGCTGCGTACCGTTGGCGTAACGTCTCCGCGCGAAAACCCCAAAATCGAAAGCGAAGTCCCGGTCGGAGGACGAGGTGGCGCCGCGGGGGGCAGTCGTAGTAGCAATCCCCAGTTGCCGTATCCGGTCGATCTCCGCATCAACGGCGCCCGGGTGAAGCGATTCGACGTGTCCGGCGGCACACACTTGCCGCTCTTGTCCGGTGATCGCTCGTGGCCCGAGGTCGGCCAGCTGATCATCGAAGGTCCCTTCGCCCCCACGAGCCGCGGCACGACCGCGAGCCGCACGAAGATCTTCGTTTGCCGTCCTGCAGCGCCGAAAGACGAAGCGGCATGCGCGCGGACCATTCTGCTGAATCTCACGCGACGCGCGTTTCGCAGGCCGGTCACCGACGCCGATATCCAGCCGCTGGAATCTTTCTATCGATCGGGGCGCACGGCGCCCGGCGATTTCGACAACGGCATTCAGAAGGCGATCGAGGCACTGCTCGTGTCGCCGGAATTTCTCTTCAGGATCGAGCAGGATCCGGCTGCGGGCCAGACGGCGACGGCGTATCGCGTCAGCGACGTCGAGCTCGCCTCGCGGCTCTCGTTCTTCCTCTGGAGCACAATTCCCGACGATCAACTGCTCGATCTCGCGGAGCGCGGGCGGTTGAGCGATCCGATCGTGCTGGAGCGGCAGGTTCGTCGCATGCTCGACGATCTGCGCGCGGATGCGCTGGTCGCCAACTTTGCCGGCCAGTGGCTGCATCTGAGGAGTATTGAACTGAGCAGCCCCGACCCGGTGATCTTTCCGTTCGACGAGGCGCTCCGGCAGGGTTTCACGAAAGAAACCGAGCTGTTCATCCGCAGCCTCTTCCGCGAGGATCGCAGCCTGCTCGACCTGTTGACGGCCGACTACACGTTCGTGAACGAGCGGCTCGCCGAGCACTACGGCATTCCGGGAATCTACGGCTCCCAGTTCCGGCGTGTGACGCGTGACCGATCGCCAATCGGCGCGGCCTGCTCGGCCAGGGCAGCATCCTGACGGTGACCTCCTATCCCAATCGCACCTCGGTCGTGCAGCGGGGCAAGTGGATTCTCGAGAACCTGCTGGGAACGCCGCCGCCGCCGCCGCCGCCAGACGTGCCCGAGCTGGAGGCGCAGAGGGACGGCAAGAGACTCTCGCTGCGCGAGCAGATGCAGGTGCACCGTGCCAATGCGGTGTGCGCCGCGTGCCACGCGCGTATGGATCCGATTGGGTTCGCCCTCGAGAACTACGACGGCGTCGGCAAGTGGCGCGTCGAGGATGCAGGCGTGCCGATCGACGCCAGCGGGCAGCTGCCCGACGGGACACAATTTCAGGGCCCGGCGGGGCTTACGCAGATCGCTGCTGACCAAGTACCGCGAAGATTTCGTGCGGCACGGCCACCGAGAAGCTGTTGACGTATGCTCTCGGGCCGTGGCGTCGAGTACTACGACAATCCCGACCATACGGGCGATTTCACGGGAGGCGGCACGCGATAATTATCGGATCTCGTCTCTGATTCTTGCGTGGTGAAGAGTGTGCCGTTCCAGATGAGGAGGGCTTCGGAGTCATGATGCTCACCAACTAAGGCCTTGCCCCGGCGGACGTTCCTGCGAGGCGTCGGAGCGACGCTGGCTCTGCCCCTGCTGGACTCGATGATGCCGGCCCTCTCGCGCGTCGCGGCCGCGGGCGAAGGCCCCGGTCCGGCTGGGATACGTCTATACGCCGAACGGCATCATCGGCGCCTGCGAAAAGAGCCCGACGACCGTTCATGTGGACGCCGAAGACCGTCGGCGAAAATTTCGCTTTCAGTCCGACGATGAAGGCGCTCGAGCCATTCCGCAACAATGTCAACGTGTTCAGCGGCCTCGCACAGGTGACCGGACGAGCGCTTGGCGACGGTCCGGGCGATCACGCGCGGCGACGGCGACATTCCTCACCGGCGTGCATCCGTACAAGACCGGGGGCGCCGATTTCAAGCTGGGGATTTCCGCCGACCAGATCGCCGCCCAAGCGCTTGGAAGGTTCACGCAGTTGTCGTCGCTCGAGCTCGGTCTCGAACCTCAGTCGCTCGCCGGCAATTGCGATTCGGGCTACACCTGCGCGTACATGTCGATGTCGTGGCGCTGCAGCGACGAGTCCGCTGCCCGCCGAGGTCAATCCGCGGGCCGTGTTCGAACGGCTGTTCGGCGACGGCGAGAGCACGGACCCGGCGGCCCGAATGGCGCGGCTGAAAGACCAGAAGAGCGTTCTCGATTACGTGACGGACAGCTTGTCTCGGCTGCAACGCCGCGTCGGCATTGGCGACAAGCGAAAGCTCGACGAATACCTCGAATCGGTGCGCGATATTGAGCGCCGCATTCAGCTCGCCGAGGAGCAGAGCCTGACAATCCAGCTTCCGCACATGGAACGCCCGAGGTCGGCGCCAGACGACTACAAGCGGTACGCGACCCTGATGATGGATCTGCAGGTGATTGCCTGGCAGACCGACATGACGCGCGTCGCGTCGTTCATGCTGGGCCGCGACGCCAGCAACCGGCCGTATCGCGAGATCGGTATTTCCGACGGACATCACGGACTCTCGCACCACCAGGGCGTTTCCGATCGAATTGATAAGCTCATCAAGATCGACGAGCTCCACGTGGCCATGTTCGCGTATTTGCTGAAAAGGCTTCAGGAAACCCAGGACGGCGACGGGACGCTGCTCGATCACTCGCTCATCGTCTTCGGCAGCAGCCTGAGCGAATCGAACATCCACACGCACGACGACTTGCCGATCGTTCTGGCAGGCAACGCGAACGGCCAGGTGAAGGGCAACCGTCATCTCGTCTATCCGAAGGAAACACCGCTGAACAACCTGTTCCTGACCATGTTCGACGCCGCCGGCCTGGCGCCTGTCACGCAGTTCGGCGACAGCACGGGCCGTCTGACCGGCGTTTGATTAGTCATGAAGAGCGCCGTCACTGTGCTGGGACTGTCGGCGCTGCTGGCGGTCCCTGCACTCGTTCCAGTCGCGGCCCAACGCCCCCAATCGACGCCTGGCGGCGATCTCCGATTGCTCGAAGCCGTCAAACGGCGCGATCAGAAAGCCGTTACCGCCCTGTTGCGCGCGAAAGCCGATATTAACGCTGCGCAGCCAGACGGAGCGACCGCGCTGGCGTGGGCCGTTCATCTCGGCCAGCGCGAAATGGCCGAAGCGCTGATCGACGCCGGCGCCAACGTCAATACCACCGACGAGTACGGCGAGACACCGCTGACGCTGGCGGCGGGTAACGGCGACGCGGCTCTCGTCGAGCGATTGATTAAAGCTGGAGCGAAGGCCGATGCAGCGCGATGGAACGGGGAGACATCACTCATGATTGCCGCCGGCAGCGGCAGCGTCGACGCCGTCCGTCAGCTCGCGCTGCATGGCGCCGACGTGAACATCGCCGATCCTCGCCGCGGGCAAACGGCCCTGATGTGGGCCGCTGCGGAAGGGCACAGCGAGGTCGTCAGCGCGCTGGTGGAAATGGGCGCGAACGTGAAGGCGGCCTCGAAAAAAGGGTTCACGGCGTTGATCTTCTCGACAACGAAAAACGACGTGGCGTCGATCAAGACGCTGTTGCGGGCTGGAGCGGATCCGAACGTGACCCTGCCTTCTGGCAACAAGCCGCTGATGGTTGCGACGGCGTACCGCAACACGCAAGCCGCTTTGGCCCTCGTCGACGGCGGGGCGGATGTGAACGCCAGAGATCGCGCCGGTCTCGCGTCGCTGCACGTCGCGGCGACGCAAGGCGATCTCGAGGTCGTCGAGAAGCTTCTGGCCAAAGGTGTCGATCCCAACGTGCGTACGCCGCAATCACGCGTGGCGGCGGGAGGGCGCGGCGGCGGCGGCGGACTCCGTCCGCCCGCGAGCGGTGAGCAGACGCCTTTGATGATGGCTGCGCGAGCCGATCATCGAGACGTGATGAAGGCCCTCGTCGATGCCGGTGCCGATCCGTCCCTGCGCGCGCAGGACGGAGCCAACCTGCTGATGGCTGCCGCGGCCGGAGCGCGCATGAACACGTTCAAGTACGCGTACGAGCTGAATCCGCAGGTCGACGTCGTCACGACTCCGGCGGCCAACACGCCCATGCACCTCGTCGTCAACCTCAACGGCCGGACGCAACCGGAAGTCATCGAGCTCATCCAGTTCCTCGCCGATCACGGCGCGAAGATCGATGAGATGAACGCTGCGGGACGCACGCCGATGGCACTGGCCGCTGGACCGCCCGTCGATCTGCTGGCGAAGCTGATAACGGAGCGCGGCGATAAGCCGAAGATTCCTGCGAGGCGTTAGTCGAACGATCAAACGATCAGAAGCCGCCGCAACCAGGATTGTGAACCCTGCGAATGTAATGTAAATGTACAAGTGCGGAGAGAACTCGTGACAGGTCGAGCGTTGGCGTCCGTACTGGTTTTCGTGGCGGCGGTGTGCGTTGCCGATCGTGCTCTCCGTGCTCAGGACGGCGAGAAGACGGTTGCGGCTGGCGTCTATACAGAGGCGCAAGCGATACGAGGCGCCGCGGCCTACGAAGCGAATTGCAGCCTGTGCCATCGCGGGGACATGGGGGGCTCCACCGGCCCCGCGCTGCGCGGGGATCGATTCTCCCGAACCTTTGCCGGAAAAGACCTGAAAACGCTCTATACGAAGATCGCGACGACGATGCCGGGTACGGCGCCGGCGAGCCTGAGAGACGACGTGTATCTCGATCTCGTGGCGCATGTGCTGCGGGAAAACGGCTTCCCGGCGGGAGCCAGCGAACTGGGAGCCGAAGGACTCGATGGCGTCCGCATCCTGCCGGGCCGTCCAAAGCCGCCGCCGCCGGTCAGCGACTTCTCGTACGTCGAAGTCGTGGGATGTCTGACAGCGGACGTCGGGAACATGTGGACGCTGACGTCGGCCACCGATCCGATTAGTGTCGTCGTGAACGGCGCGACGCCAAAGCCGCCGACCGATCTCGGCGCCAAAGCTCCCGGGGCCTCGACATTCCGGCTTCTCGACGCGATGGCGTACAACCCCGAGGCGCACAAGGGACACAAGATGTACGTCAGAGGCCTGCTCATCAAGCTGCCGACGGAGCAGCGAATGACCATCAGCGCGATGGAGATGGTCGCGCCCGCCTGCGCCCGCTGAAGTGCTTCGCTTCAATCGCGTACTTCGGCATCGGCGCCGCGATCGACGGCGAGGACGGCCCGAAGGGTTACGGCATGGACAGCGATCAGGAGCGGATTCTCGAGAGCGAACTGTACCGCTTCGTTCGCGACAATTACGAAGTCTTCGAGGATCTGGCTCGCTCACTGTAGGGTCCGGTTCAGCCGGACGGGAGGATAGACGTGAAATATCTGATGGTTGCCGGCATGCTCTTGGGGACTCTCGCGATCGCGGCGTTCGCCGGCCAGACGCCGCAGCGCCCGTCGCAGCCGCCGCCGACCGCGGATCCGTACGCCAACAACGCCGACCCCGGCAGGACGCAGTTCCCGCTCGCGGCGCCGGCCGGCAAGGACAGCAACGCGAAGAACGATCGCGCCGCCCGGCGCGGTGAATCAGGGACCGTTCGATCCCGGCCACCTGGAAGTACGGCACGGCCTTCAACCCGCCCGCCGGGCTCGAAGATCTGGAATCCGGTCAAGCTCAAGATGATGCAGGGCGGCAAGGTCACCGGCGGCACGCTCTTCAGCGCCACCGATCCGGCCACCTACTGCGCGATGGCCAACGCCGGCTACGACTTCATCTGGACCGAGATGCAGCACGACCAGCGCGACTGGGAGGCGGTCGCGCGGATGTGGCGCACCTGCCCGCACGCGAAGGCGGTGCCTGGCGTGCGCGTCGCCTACACCGACGAGCGCGAGATCCAGCACGCGCTCGACGCCGGCGCGCTCGTCGTCGTCGTGCCGACCGTCGATACCGTGAGCCGAAGCGATCGAGGCGCGCAACTGGACGTACTTCCCGCCGCTCGGCCGGCGCAGCAACGGCGGCGGCCAGGCGTTCGACGCCGCGATGTGGGGCGGCGTGCCCGGCGGCTATCGCAACACGATCAACGACAACGTCGTGCTGATCCTGATGATCGAGACGCTCGAAGGGCCTGCAAGAACGCCGACGAGATCGCCAAGGTGCCGGGCGTGACCGCGGTCTTCGCGGCCAGCGGCGACCTCGGCAACTTCTCGGGCTACCGCCAGGGCACGCCCGACTACGAGCGCGCGATCAACATCGTCCACGACGCGGCGATCAAGGCCGGCGTCCGGCTGTGCGGTCCGCTCGCGTGGCGCGACCGGCCGGACTTCACGTGCTTCCAGGCCGGCAGCGAGACGGCGGCGATCGCGCGCGGCGTCGCGGCGGAGCTCGGCCCGCTGGCCAACACGCAGGGCAAGCCCGAGGTCGGGCCGTTCGCGCCCAAGTAAAAGGAGGAGTGCGAGCCTTTCAGGCGAGCGTCGTTGACGCCCTTTTAAGTCTTTGTCAGCCTGAGGCTTGTCCCGCGGCCTTTCCGGTATGCTCGGGGGCAGGATTCGAGGAATCGAAGATGGACCGAAACATCAGGCTGTGCGTCTGGCTTTGCGGCTTCTGTCTCCTGTTTGCGGGCTTCGGGGGCGCCGGAGAGGCGCAGGATAAGTCCGATGCGATCGGCAACGGCGATATCGTCATCGGCCCCGACTATGAGGTCGATCCCGACCTGAAGGACAACGGCAACCCGAAGGGACAGTCTTTCGAGTTCGTGATGACGCTGGCGGACAGCGAGATCTTCCGCGGCGACGACGGCACGCTGGACCCGAAGAAGACCGTCCGCAAGCAGCGGAAGATCTTCGTGTACATGCCGGCGGCGTACAAGGACGGCGTGAAGGCGCCCCTCCTCGTGACGTTCGACGGGCCCAGCCAGATGAACCTGGTTCGAAACGCCCTGGACAACCTGACGGTCTCGCAGACGCCGGAACGTATCCTGCCGGCCTTTATCGTCATCGCCGTGGAGAGTGGCGGCAACGACGGCAAGGGAAGCGAGCGCGGCCTGGAATACGACACAATGTCCGACCGACACGCCCGGTTCATCAATGACGAAGTGCTGCCGGCGGTCCTCGCCGATCCGAACGTCCGGGCGGCGTATCCGAAGCTGGCCTTCACGTCCGACCCCTGGGGCAAAGCCGTGATGGGCTGCAGTTCGGGGGGCGCGGCGGCGCTCACTATCGGGTGGTTCCGTCCGGACCTGTTCCGTAGGCTGATCACCTATTCCGGCACGTTCGTGGACCAGCAGGCGGACAACGCCCCGGAGGAAGCAAAGTTCCCGCTCGGCGCGTGGGAGTACCATTCCGGGATGAAGCTCATCGAAAACAGCGAGAAGAAGCCGCTGCGCATCTTCACGCACGTCTCCGAGAACGACCTTCGCGCCAACGATCCGGAAAGCACCAACCATAATTGGGTGATGGCCAACGAGCGTACGGCCGCCGCGCTGAAAGCCAAGGGGTACGACTACCGCTTCGTGTTCACCAAGGGGACGAAGCATTGCGACGCCACGGTGTTCCAGCAGACGCTGGCGGACACCCTGGTCTGGATGTGGCGCGGGTACCGTCCCGAATGATGCCGACAGTGGAGCCGGACGGTCTCGGCAAGGATTCCTGACCCACGCGCGATGACTTCAATCGCACGGTCGGGGCCTCGATCTCGAACGTCGCGCGGCGTTCGTGGCTGAGGGCCTGCGCCAGATGGGAATTGCGGGCGTCCGGATCGCCTCACCGCTGACCGGTCCGCCCGCCGCCCCACCTTGTTATTTCATCTCTTTCGCGATGTCCACAGCCTCTGCCCGGATCTCGTCGGCATCCTCCTTCAGATACCAGCCTTGCCGGACGAGCTCGTCGAGGCGACGATTGACGCGACTCACATAGTCACTGGGGCTCGGATAGAGTTCCGCTAGTTCTTGCCGAGAAAAGGGGACCTCGTAACCGGAAAGCGCGCAGGTGTGGTACGTCGCGATCGGAACATCGAGGTACGTCGTGCGCACGCCGCCGATCGCGTTCCCGTTGGCGTCTGTCTGGATCGCACCGGCGGGACTGGCGGTCGCGAGACGTTCCGCTCGCGGCGGCACAACGCCTCGATCAACCCACTGGATGAGTTTGTCCAGCGCGTTATTGGCCACATGATTCCCCGGGAAGCTGGTGGCCCGGTGGTCCCCGCACGCGGTTCCGCTCCTGCGGCGACCAAAGCCGTGGGGCATACCGGCAGCCTCATAGAGGCGGTACCGGTCATCGGGCGTGTCGCTGTCGGGGCGCCGGTACCGGCGCCCGGATTCCGGCCACGACTCCGGCTCCTGCTGCCCGGTGAGATTGATAACCGGGACATCCACCGGGGGCGAGGTGAAGTTTTCGATCACGCGTCCGTCGTCAAACCTTACCTCGACAGGCCAGTCCGCCACGCAGGACGGGAAGTATCCATCAAAAATCGAGTGACCGTCAGCCGTCCGGTACAGCCGATGGGAGTCGCGCATGTACATCCGGACGATGACGCCCTGCTCCGAGCAGCCCCCGAGGATGACCTTTCTCACGCGAAATCCGGCGAACGGGCCGGTGGGAGGATTGCTCTTCAGCAGCATCCCGCCCTGCGCGATGATCTCCTGCACGTGTCCGAAGACGCGGCCCCCCGGGTCCACGTCGGGAATGTTCAGCGCCGCATAGCGCGTCGGATTGGAGGGCTTGACGAGCGTGAGTATGCCGCGGCGGTTCGAGCCCAGCTCCACGTAGGCGTGGCCGCTTCGCATGAGATAGGTACGCAGGCCCCACATGCTGCGGACCGCCGTTGACCGGATCGACTCCGCCAGGACGATACCGCTGAATTTCTTGGGATCCGCCGGGCGGCGGACGAGGATTCGCGTCGTGTAGGGCATGCCGCCGATCGTGCTGGAGATGAAGAACTCTTCCTCGACGTAACCGAACGTCGCGAGGTTGGCGACGTCTGGATCGTTGGACCCGTACGGCACTGAGTCGGCCGTGGTCGGGACGCGCGTCACTGTTGGAATCGGTGGCACGATCGTGGCCGTCCGGCCTACGGTCGGAATTGCCGCGATCAGCCAGGTGGCCGTCACGGCAGGCAAGAGCACAATCCGCCAACGTTCCACTGGGTGCGCGTCATGAACGCCCGTTAGCGCGGGGAGGTCTCTCATCGCCGCCTCCTTCATCAGTCGATACCGAATGCCAGAAGCACGTTCCCGGCCCTGAAGCTGCCGGAGCCACCCCTATAGCCGGAGTTCACGTAGAGCATGCCGTCCACAATCGTAGGACCTGCACCATTCATCGACGCTCCGTTGCCTTTTGCGCCGTTGACCGTCTTGAACTCGCGGTTCGAGTCATATTCCCAAATAATGGTCCCGTTGTTCGTATCATAGGCGCGGAGTGCGCCGTCGTTCGAGCCGGAGAACACGACACCGGGAATCACCGTAACAGCCGCCAGCTGCGCCGCGTCGCACCCCTTACCACCACCGCACATTGGAACCGGTGGCGGTGTATGCCACACGCGTTCGCCAGTATCGAGCCGCACCGCATGTAAGCCGCCCGGCTGCGACGACGGAAAGTCCGCGACAGGAAAGTACGCCCGTTCCTGATCGACCGCCGAGCCCCATTCCATCCCTCCGTAGAGCGCCCCTTTTCCGGCGCGGTACTCCCACACAACGGCGCCCTGTTGGTCCGGATCAATCGCCCACCCGATGCCAGATTTCTGTCCGATCACAATCAAATCGCGGCCGCTTCCTAACGTCGTGAGGATCGGCGAGTTGCCGAAGTCAAAATCGGGGCCCAGCTTTTCAGGACAGCGCGGATACGACGACGCAGTCGCTCCACACCCGCCGACGAAGATGTCCTTGGGCAGCAGCTGCTTCGACCATTTGAGGGCGCCCGTGTCCATGTCGAACGCCAGCACGGCATCGCTCGTTTGACGATCCGGACCGGTGTACTGATTACCCGTTGCGGCGTACACCACACGACGCTTCGCATCGACGGATGGTGCGTTCCAGATCGCGGCGCCCGAGGGTCCCCAGCTCTGCACGCCGGCCGCATTCTTTCCGAGCGGTTTGGGTTCATCGAGGGTGTACGTTTTCCAGAGCGTCGCACCGGTCGCGGCATTGAGTGCCGCGACGCTGCCGCGGAACGTGCAGCATTCATACTTGGAATTCCCGCCGGACGCCTCCTCGAGCGACGAGATGGGAACGTACAGACGATCGTCATAGAGCGTCGGCGATCCGGTAATGCGAGCAATCTGGTGATCGTCAACGCGGCGACGCCACAACAGCTCGCCTGTCAACGCATCGATGCTGTAGACGTTCCCCGCCATGTCGCCGAAGTACGCGGCATATGCGAGCGTTCCCGGCGGAGCGGATCGCGGCGCGATCGTCACAGCCGAGCGAACGGCGGCGCTGGCCGTGAAGTCCCAATGCGTGCACCCGGTCTTCGCATTGAGCGAATACACGTGACCGTTTTGGCTTCCGACGAACAACCGCCCGCCGACAACGACGGGTTGCGACCATGCCGACGTGGCGTCAGGAAACCCGAATGCCCATTTCAGTTTGAGCTTCGGCACCTCGGACGCTGCCAGTCCGGCTCGCGCGGCGGGTTGGAATCGAGTGTTCGTCACCGTCGCTCCCCATCCGTTCCATTGTGGGGCGTTGTCTCGGTCGGACAGTGGCGGCGATGTCCCACAGCGACCTGATGTTGAGGCTGGTCCTTCTTCACTGATCCGGCGCCCAGCGAGGAACTCGGCAATCAACCGCCGTTGTACTTCAGTGAGCGTCGCACCTTGCGGCTGCATGACACCGGTCGTGAGCGCGCGCACAATTGCTTCTGGTGCACTAAAGGCAAGTGTGGCGCGGCTTGGCGCAAATCAACCGCCGTTGTTCCTCGTGAGCTCGCACCTTGCGGCTGCATGACGCCTGTCGTGAGCGCGCGCCATGGCCACCAACGCCCCGGGAGTCAGCCGCGCCGCTGTGGCAGACGGCACAGCGACTGTCGAATAACTCCGCAGCCGGTGAGGGTTGGCCCGAGGCTGCAGTGCTTTTCACGAGAACGACGATCGCGACGAACGTTCGCAGCTTCATTGCTCGAGACCTCCGAGTGTGCTGGCCCAGGATTTGGTCAATGCCGGCTTTCAATGCTGGAAACACGTGTCGTCTTCTGGCGTCGACGCCAAAACACTGGACATTAAGATATCGCGGGTGTTCAATCATCACCAGGCGCAGAGGCTCCCCGACTACGGTTCTACCGCACATTCACCGTAGTACTGCTCGGGCTGGGATGTGAAAGCCGGTGGTGACATCTTTCGATGTCGAGCCGGTTTCCAAGGCGGCACGTCCGTGTACACATGGCGCGTGTGAACGGCCTCCAGGTTTCCCTTGCGAGTTTCCTTGGGGAAGATCGTCGTGACGTACACGGGGCCCTCCCTGAACGACTCCACGAAATGCAGGGTTCCGAGCGACAGTTTCACGATGATGTCCGAGGGGCCGTACGTGCCGATCGCTCTGGCAGTTCCGTCCTCCATCTCGATGGCGTCGAAGCCAAGCGAGAGCTTCGCGGGCTTCGTCTGGGCCTGAGGCTCTCCGTTTTTCCACGTTCCCGTCGCCATCAGCGAGAACGTACATTTCAGGATCTTGGCATTCGCCAAACGCTCCTGGGCACGCGCTTGCCCGTCGGCAGTGCCAGACCACATGAGCACACCGAGCGCACTCAGAGTCGCGGCCGACCTACTGATCGACACGGTTGCTCGTCCCTTTTTCATCGCTAGAGGGGTATCGCTCGCCCGACCTGAAGGTCGGGCCTACGATTCTACGATTCTATCGCTCGCCCGACCTGAAGGTCGGGCTTGGCTAATGATTTCTCTGCGATCTCAGCGCGCTCTGCGGTGATCGTTGTGATCTGCCGTTACTGAATCAGCAAAGACAGGGTATCGAGGGTGAGCAAACCCGACTCGTCATCCCGCAATCGGGGGAGATTGCACGCGGATCGTGATCGGACATAGAGTTAGCGTCACGGGGCATAGGAGGTCGAAAAATGCGGACGTTCATCGTAGGCGCTGGAGTGGCGATTGCGGTGACTTTGGCGTCATCGCTGATAGCGGTCGCGGGTCAGGGTCCGTCCTCTGCCCCCAAGCCCGCACAGAAGGACAAACCGGCAAGAACCTCGTGGGGCGCCCCGGATTTGCAGGGCATCTGGTCCAACGCGACAACCACGCCGCTCGAGCGACCCGCACAGATGGCGGCCAAAGACGTGCTCACAGACGAGGAACGGACGGCGCTGGACGCTCGCGCTGCACAAAATGCGGACCGCCCTCCGAGACCAGGGGACACCGGGGCGTACAACAGTTTCTGGTTGGAAACTGGGCTGGCATCGAACAGGACGTCGCTGATTGTCGATCCCCCGGACGGCAAGCTTCCGCCCCTCACGCCGGAGGCGAAAAGAAGGGAAGACGCGCTGGAGGCCGCTCGCCGGGAGCCTCCCGGTTCGTGGGAGGATCTGAATTGGTTCGAGCGCTGCATTACGCGCGGCATGCCGGGGGCGATGATGCCCGGGTTCTACAATCACAATTATGAGATCCTCCAGACCCCAAACTACGTCGCCTTCAATGTGGAAATGTCCGGTTACCGAATTGTTCCACTTGATGGTCGACCCCATATTTCACAGGGCATTCGGCAGTGGCTCGGGGATTCACGAGCCCATTGGGAGGGTGATACGCTCGTCGTGGAAACCACGAACCTGACCGATCGGGTCCACGAGCGACGACGTTCAAACACGGTATTCGGAGGAAGTGGACAGACGACGGTGGTTGAGCGTTTCAGCCGTGTCAGCGCCGACACGATCGACTACCGGTTCACAGTCACCGATCCGGCGACGTTCACACGACCATGGACCGCCTCAATCCCCATGCGCAAAATCAAGGGTCCAATCTTCGAATACGGGTGCCACGAGGGAAATTATGCGCTCCCCAACATCCTCAGAGGCGCCCGCGCTGAAGAGAAGGCGAGGGAAGGAAGTACGAAGTGACCGGAGCGCGGCGCTGACGCATCGCATCGGTCGTTTTAGAGCACGTTGCGGAATTAACGTCTGGCGGGGCCCGTCCTCGAACAGGCCCACCGAGCCACCCCACCGCGCAAAGCACGCGCGGCGGGGACCCCGGAGTGCTCGGCGAAAAGCGCCCGTCACGGAGACGCCTCCGCGCTCGGCGGAGCGCCCCGTTCTCGGCCACCCGCGCTCGCGTTTGATTTCGCAACGCGCTCTTAGAGAGAGCCGGAAGAATGCCCCGCACATTTCATCGACGGAATTGGCTCGCGTTGTCACTGCTGGCTGTCACGACAGTGGCACTTGCCGGCGGTTCGCCGGCACTCGATGCCGAGTGGCCGGCCTACGCGCGGACCAACGCGAGTACTCGGTATTCTCCTCTCGATCAAATCAACAGGAGCACGGTGAACCAGCTGCGGATCGCCTGGCGTCAGTCGGCGACACCGACGGCGGTTCGCGAGGGGCGGCCGGCGCCGCCGGCATTGCCCAACTACCAGAACACTCCCGTGATGGTGGGCAACCTCTTGTACATCAGTACCGGGTATGGCACGGTTGCCGCCCTGGATGCAGCCACGGGCAACGTCGTCTGGTTCGATACGGTGCCGCCGAGAAAGGACCGGCCGCAAGCCCGTGGAAGCGCCACCCGCGGGGTCGCCTATTGGACGGACGGAAAGGACCGGCGCATTCTCGCTGTCGTCGGGAACGCGCTCGTCGCCCTGAATGCGACGACCGGTGCGCGCTACCGCGATTTCGGCGTGGATGGTGAGGTCGATCTGCGCGAGTACGAGGATCATGTCGTGGACACGTACAGCTGGGCATCCCCACCAGTCGTCGTCCGCGACGTGGTCGTTGTGGGGTCGAACAGCCTGCGGGTGAAGAACCGCCCCGCGCCCGGCGATATCCGCGGCTACGACGTGCGCACAGGCAAGCGGCGATGGACGTTCAATACGCCGCCGCGCGGGCACGATTTCGGCAGCGACACGTGGGCGAACGACTCGTGGGAAACGTCGGGATTCACCAACGCCTGGGCGCCGTTCAGCGCGGACGACGAGCTCGGGTATGTGTACATTCCGCACAAGCAGCCAAGCGGATACTCCTATGGAGGATCGCACCCCGGGAACAATCTGTACGGCAATAGTCTGGTCTGTCTCGACGCGACGAGCGGCAAGCGTGTGTGGCACTTCCAAACGATTCACCACGACTTTTTCGACTACGATCTGCCGGCAGCTCCCATTCTGTTGGACTTGCCCATCGGCGGCAGAGTGATCAAAGCCGTCGCCCAGGTATCCAAGATCGGCTTCGTCTACGTGTTCGATCGACAGACGGGCCAGCCCGTTTGGCCCATCGAGGAACGGCCGGTTCCCAAGGGCGACGTTCCGGGGGAGTGGTATCCGCCGACGCAACCGGTTCCCACGAAACCGCCTGCCTTCGATCAGCAGGGTGTGACCATCGATAATCTCATCGACTTCACGCCCGAGCTGCGGCAGGAGGCCATTCGGATCATCAGTCAGTATCGCTACGGGCCACTCTTCACACCCCCGTCGATCGCCGACGCGCGGCCTGGTGGGACAAAGGGCACCATCGTCATGCCGGGCATCGTGAGCGCGTCAATTCTTGGCTCCGCCGCAGATCCGGAAACCGGCATCCTCTATGTCCCTTCGAGCCACTCTCCCGCGTATGTCGAGATGGTCAAGCCGCAGGATCCCACATCGCGAGAACCCTGGGACGCCAAACGGGGGAGCAGCTTTTTTGGTAACCAGCTCGAGGGGCCGCAGGGGCTTCCGATCTTCAAGCCGCCGTACGGACGGTTGACGGCCATCGACCTGACGAAGGGCGATCTCCTGTGGACGGTCCCGAACGGCAACGGGCCGCGTGATCATCCGGCCATAAAGCATCTGAACCTGCCGCCTCTCGGGCAACCGGGCCGCCCGTCGCCGCTCGTGACCAAAACGATGTTGTTTCTTGGCGAAGGCGGAACCGACGGGGTGCCGCTGTTGCCCAAGTACGGCGGTGGCAGGATGTTCCGCGCCTACGACAAGGCAAATGGCAAGGTGATCTGGGAAATGGAGCTGCCCGCCGGCACCACCGGCGCACCGATGACTTATCTGCTGAACGGCAAGCAATACCTCGTGGTGGCGATCGGCAGTAAGGACGTGCCCGGCGAGCTCGTCGCGTTGTCGCTTCCGTAATGTCGCATGAGTCTGGGGACAGTCCATTGCCAGGTTGTTGAACGCTGCGCCCGCGTAGCGTCCAAGAACAGGTCTGGCCACGTTGAAGGGGTCGAATGATCCGGACAGATGATCGGAAGCGGAACGTCACCCGCCGGGAACTCCTCCGCGTTCTCGGCTCGAGTGCCGCAACCGGTATGGTCGGCATCATGTCTCCGTGGAAGGGCGTGCTGCACGCCCGGCGTCCAGTCCAGGGCACGGCGTTTCCTCCTGGCGCCATCATTCGGACTGTTCTCAAGGACTTCGAGCCGAACGCGCTTGGCGAAGGTGCCGTGCTGTTTCACGAACACCTCTCGGTACGTTGGGGCCGCCCGACGCACTTCAGCGATGATGTCGCGTTGATTGCCGAAGAGGTGAAAGCCAGCCGAAAAGATGGAGTGGCCTGCATCGTCGATGCGAGTCATCCGGACATCGGCCGCAGCATCAGCGCGCTGCGGCAGATTGCCACCACTTCAGGCGTTCCGATTGTCGCGAGCGGTGGATACTACACACAGCGCCTCTTTCCGGCAGACATCGGCAAGAAAAGCGTCGACGTGCTCGCTGATGAACTGGTGCGCGATGCGGCGGAGCAGCACCACGGAGCGTTCGGCGAGATCGGGCAGGAAGGTGAGATGACTGCCGACGAGCGACGCGTATTCCAGGCCGTTGGCAAGGCGCACGCCCGCACGAGGCTGCCGATTTTTACGCACAATGCGTATATGGGCAAACGAACGGCGCGCGTGACGCCAGATTCAGCCCTTCGTCAGCTCGATCTTCTTGAATCGGTCGGCGTTGAACCTCATCACGTCGCGATCGGCCACCTCTGTTGTCTCGATGAGCCGAGCGCAGCCGTCGCCCGACAAGTGGCGAAGCGCGGCGCGTTCGTTGGCTTCGACCGGGTGACGCTCGAAGGCATCTTGCCCGATGCCGACAAAGTCATCATGATCATGAGGCTCCTCGAAGCCGGGTACGAAGACCGGCTTCTACTGTCCTCTGACTTTTTCCAGGAAGCAGCGCTGAAGAAGAATGGAGGTGCGGGGTTCGCGCAGACCGTTACCGTCTTCGGACCGAGGTTGCTCCAGGCCGGTGTTCCTGAAGCAACCCTTCGTCATATCCTGGTTGACAACCCGAGGAAGTTTCTGGCGTTCGTCCCTGTGTGACACGACTGGGCAGAAAGCCGCGTCAGCATCACTTCGTCGGGGCACTCCCGGTCTTTGTCGGGGCACTCCCGGTCTTCGTCGGGGCGCTTCCGGTCTTCGGGGCGTTCCCGCTCGTCGGCGCGCTCCCGCCCTTCTTCTCCTGAAGACGAGCGCCCGCCAGAATGCTCGTCATGGCATAGTTCCCCTCGTGGCACGCCGCCTCGAAAATCTGGTTCCGCTTCTCGTCGCCCTTCGATAGTGGGAGCTCGAAGGTCCACGGCGCCGTAAAGGTGGTCGGATCCTCGATGGTCGCGCGGTAGACGATCATGTCCGGCGCTACGCGCGTGTAGCGTTCGACCAGATGGAGGTTCTCGCGAGAGCCGTGGAAATCGGTTTGGGCCGTGAAGTTCGTCGTGTCAACGACGAGCGTATCGCCGTCCCATCGGCCGACTGAGTCTCCAAGCCACTGGCGGATGTCCTTTGAAACGTGGGGGCGGCCGTCGAGCGGAATGCTTCGATAGGCACCTCCGCGATGACCATCCTCGTGGTAAATGCTGATCCATCCGGGGGTTTGCACGAATCGGCTGAACGTGCCAGAACTACCCATGAAGGGAATACTGACACCGCGGCACCGATCGGCTGGACGGTCCTCGGGGTTCGCCGTGCCTCCACCCATGGTGCGATCGACCGGGTAGGGCGTGGCTGTCCGGTCGCCGTCGACGAACGCGTTCGCCAATTCCGCGGGCGTCGCAAGTGCCCGGGCCTTTCTCGAGCTCTCCGCCTGTTTCTGCGCCGCCGGTGTCAATGGCGGAATCTTGCCATCGGCGGGCTCCACGATCAGGGAGGTCCGCTTTGTCCGGACAACCCGTGTCCCCCGGCCGGTGAACGCGTCGTTGTAGGCACCCTCGACGTCCGCGACCGAACCTCGCTCGAGGCGAGCGTTGCGACCAGGCGCGGTGGCCGCCTGTTTTTCAAGTTCGGCGACTTCCTTATCGGTGAGGAACTCCCTGCCGCTGTACTTGTTCGGCCGTTCCATCGCCGTCAGGTAGTAGCCCGGGCTCCAAATGCCCCCGAGATCGGGATCTCCCCATGGCGTGCGGGCGACCGGGCTCGTGTTCTTCGTCGTAGCCGTGGGGGTCTGAGCGTCGGGATGAACAACGCTTCCGAGCAGCAATGCCGCGACCACACAGACAAGAGCGCTCGAGACGACGAAAGGCCGTATTCCCATCTGGAACTCCTTCTTCCGACGGTTGATTCGCTGGACGGATTATAGCGCCGGCAGTCGGGACCGGTCCAGGACTGAAACCAGACCAGTACCTACGCGCCTGGCTTGAAAATCTGGCCTCCGATGCGTATCGACCCTCGGCCCGTAGGGAGTGAGGGCCAACGTGACGACCTGCGGACTGTGTGGCCGGGGCGGATCTTGAAGACCTCGTCGAAATCGGAATGATTGAGAAGGCTAGCGCGATTTTGGCTTGTACGCAGTACGCTGGCCATGGTTAAATCCTCTCTGAGAGAGGAGGTGACGATGGCGATGGATCTGCGTTTGCGCTGGTTGCGCAACTGGGATCCGAGCCGACGACGTGGTGGGGATGTACTCGGTCAGTCAGCCACGCGTGCGTCCCCGACCTGCAGTCGCAAGGTCACGTCCGAGTTGGAAGCGTCGCAAACACGCGACGCTGCTCGAAGCGAGGTGCCAATGAGATCGCCACTCGTTCTGCGTTGGGGCGTCGTCGCCCTGTGCGTCATGGTTGCGGCAAGCGACCGGGGAATGTCTGCTCAAGGTCCGTCTCCCGCAAGCGCGGGAGCCAACGGCGACTGGCCCCTCCACAGTCTCGACCTGTACAGCGGTCGGTTTTCCGCGCTCGATGAAATCAATACGTCGAATGTCGGCACGCTGGCGCAGAAATGGTCGTTCGATGCCGGCGCCGCGCTGGGACAACTGACCCCTCTGGTCGTCGACGGCATCATGTATTTCAACTCCGGCTCGAAGGTGTTCGCCGTGAACGGGGCGACGGGCGAGCGTCTGTGGACGACGGAAATCCAGCCGGCGTTCGGACCGACCGGACGCGGCCCAGCCTACGGTGATGGCCGCATCTACGCGTACGGCGCGACCACCCTGTTCGCGGTGGACGCGAAGACCGGCAACCCCATCGAATCCTTCGGCACCAAGGGCACGCTCCAGATCGTCAACAAGATGTTGGACTTTGCGTATCCGGGCAAGTACGAGCAGAACGTGGATCCGGTCAGCCTCGGCTACTTCTCGTTGACCACGCCACCGGCCTACTATCGCGGCACGCTGTACTTCGGCTTGTCCCACGGCGACAGCCACATTCCGGGCGGGCTCCTGGCCGCCGTCGACGGCACCACCGGAGCCATCAAGTGGACGTTCAACCCGGTTCCGCAGGTGCCGACCGACGAGGGCTGGCAGCTCGCCAAAGACACATGGAAAGGCGGAGCGCGGGTCGGAGCCGGTATTTGGACGCAGCCCGCTATTGATCCAGAACTGGGAATGATCTACTTCAACGCGTCGAATCCATCGCCGGATTTTGATGGCTCGGCTCGTGTCGGTAATAATCTCTTCACGAACTCGACAATTGCGCTGCACTTGGCGACGGGCAAGCTCGCGTGGCACTTTCAGACCATCCACCACGACGTCTGGGATTGGGATCTGGTGAGCGGACCATTACTCTTCGATGCGCAGGTCGGAGGGCGCACGGTCAAGGCCATCGGCACGCCTGGAAAGACCTGCTTTCTCTACGTGTGGAACCGCGAAACAGGCCAACCCATCAATCCCATGGTTGAAACGCCGGTTCCTACATTCACCGACGTGCCGGGCGAGCACGTGTCGCCGACGCAGCCCATTCCATACACGGCACGGGGAGTTCCTCAGCAGCCGTTCTGCATGCAGTATCCGATCGTCACCGATCCGGAGCTCGCCAAGCGCGTGCGGCCGTTTTTCCATCCCTACCTGTCCAAGGAGTTCGTCATCACGGCGCCGGGTAACACAGGCGGTGCAAACTTTGGCCCGCCCTCGTTCAGCCCTCGCACAGGCTTTGTCTACGTGACCGGCAAGAATGACGCGTTCTCGATCAAGGTGAAGCCGGTCGGCGATAGCATCCGCGCCGGAAAACCGGCCATTGGTTTTTCGGGCAACATCGCGGAACGCGGACCTCTGGGGATGAAGCCCTCTCAGACCGTGGCGGCTTACAATCCGGGCACGGGCGACTTGATCTGGTACGTTGAGATACCCGCGACCACGAATAGCGGAAACTTTGTGACCGCGGGGGACCTTGTCTTCCAGGGCGTGGCAGGCGACCTGTACGCGTTCGATGCGCGCTCCGGCAAGCAGATCCTGAAGGCGCCCCTTCGTGGCAACAGCCGGGCAAGCCCCATCACGTATCAGGCGAACGGCCGTCAGTACGTGGCAATCGCCGCCGCGACGTCGATTGTGGCGTTCGCGCTGCCGTAGCGACTGATGTTCAGATAGCCGGCGACCGCTATGTTGGCCCGAGTGGCCGAGCCCCATTGTGGTGGGCGCTATAGGACTCGAACCTATGACCTCGTGCGTGTGAAGCACGCGCTCTAACCAACTGAGCTAAGCGCCCAAACGATTGACTCTAGGTGGGGTTGCGGTTTTTCCGACCTCACGCTGACGAGCAATTCTATCAGCGTGTGGCCCTTTTTGTGGCCCCTGCGGAAAATTCTTCCGCAATTCTGCCAGCTGCTCCCATTTTGCTGCTTCGCCGCTGTCGCGCCGCTGCACGTCGATGTGTTGAATCGTCGTGTGCAGTGGGGCGAAGCGCGCAGGGCCTAATACTACTTTGTCAGATCGCTGAAATCGTTCGATGATTTGCGCGTTTCGCGTTTTGTACGCCGACGAAGCCGAACATGCAAAACTCACGACACTCGCATGATTCACCGATTCTGACCGGAAATCGCGCGATCGATCTGACAGGCAGTACGAATATTTCCTATTCTAGTGCAGGTAACGAAATATTATTGAGCGATTGAAAGATACATCGCGCCAATCATGAAAGGATCGAACAGATGAGAACCCCCGCGCCCGCAGCGGCTTCGTCCAAGGCGTTTGGAATCGCCGCGTGGATCGTGCAGGTGCTGCTCGCGCTCGCGTTCGGCGCGGTGGGCTTCATGAAGCTGACACAGCCGATCGACACGCTGGCACAGAACATGGTCTGGCCGGGCGACGTGCCCGCCACCTTGGTACGTTTCATCGGTCTGGCAGAGCTGCTAGGCGCCGTCGGACTCATCCTGCCCGTCGCCACGCGCATCAAGCCGGGACTGACGCCGATCGCCGCCGGAGGATTGATCGTCGTCATGGCGCTGGCGTCGTTCTTCCACCTCAGTCGCGGAGAGGCCGGAGTGGTGCCGATCAATCTCGTTCTCGGCGCACTGGCGGCGATCGTGCTGTGGGCCCGTACGAAGCGAGTGCCTGTCGGAGTGCGCTGAAAACCTCGAGTCTTTTGCAGGGGCACCATGACTCGATCTCCATTTCCGACGTATTTCATCTCTCACGGCGGCGGTCCATGGCCGTGGCTCGAGGGCCCGATGCGTCGCCAGTTCGATCGACTCGAAGCGTCGCTGCGACAGCTGGCTGGAGAGATCGGCCCCACACCGGCGGCGATCCTGTCGAGTGCAACGGCAACAAAGCGAAGTTGAAGTGGCCGTCAGCATCGACGGCCGAAAGATGGAGTCGGAAACCCACCAGTATCACAGCTATACTGGCCAGACCGTAAAACGAGAGACGTTGGGAGGGCTGTCCGCCCTGTGGATGATCAGTTCTCCGCCTCGCCGATAAAAGAGCCGTCTGGCGCCTTGATGAAACTGTCACTCAGAGGTGCGATATGAGACGCGACATCGTGCTGGGACTGTTGCTGGCGTGTGGCGGGATTGCGTGGGCCGGTGCCGCATTTCAGGCACAGCAGCCGCCAGGTGTGAAGGTTCCCGACATCGTGAAGGTCCGGGACAACCTGTACGTGATTGGCGGCGCCAACCCGAACGCCCAAAAAGAATTCAGCGGCGGCAACACCGCGGTGTTCGTGACGACGAAGGGGGTCGTTGTCGTCGACACGAAATTCGCGGGGTGGGGCAAGATGATTCTCGACAAGATCAAGTCGGTCACCGACCGGCCGGTGACGACGATCATCAACACCCACACGCATTTCGATCACTCGGGCAGCAACACCGAGTTCCCGGCGACCGTCGAGTTCGTGGCTCACGCCAACACCCGTGCGAACATGGCGAGAGACACCTGCGAGCCGGTCACCAATTGCGCCGCCTTCAAGGGAGAGAACGCCAAGTTCCTGCCCAAACGCACGTTCCAGGACAAGATGTCGCTGTTCAGCGGCGCCGACCAGATCGATCTCTACTATTTCGGCCCGGGCCATACCAACGGCGACGCTTTCGTCGTGTTCACAGCCGCCCGCGCGGTGCACACCGGCGACATGTACCAGCTCAAGTGGCTGCCGTTCATCGATCCCGGCAGCGGCGGATCGGCCGTGACATTTCCTCGGACGTTGGCCAGGGCGGTGGCTGAGATCAAGAACGTCGACACCGTCATCCCGGGGCACAGCCCCGTCACGACGTGGGCCGACGTGACGGAACATGTGCAGGTCCTGGAGGACTTCGTAAAGGCCACGCAGGAGGGGATCAAGGCGGGCAGAAGCGCGGAGGAGGTTGCGAAGTCCTACAAGATACCTGGCCGATTCAAGGGTTACCTGCACGATCCGGAGCGAAATCTCTTACTTGTGCGGATGATCTACGACGAAGTCCGCGGACAAGGACGAGCTCCAGGCCGGCCCTGAGCATCCGTCGTAGAAGGAATGACGAGCCGGATCCTGCATCGCGATGCCCTGCGCCTCACAGCCGGAGGTGAAGCGGGTGCAGGTTTCTGGATATGATCCTCACTCCCGGAAACCCGGCCTCGCAGCGTGCCCACAAGGGAGCGTGTCCTATGCGCCCAGTTAGCCTGGCGGTGGCGGTGGTTTTGCTCTCGTTGTCGGCGCTCGCGGCATCGGCACAAGCCAGGAACCCGCTTGTCGGTGTTTGGGTTGTTGCGGAGGGGACGACCCTCCCCAGCGGTGCCGTGCGCGAGAACCCCCGCGGAATGATGATCTTCACGGGTCGGCACTATAGCTGGATCGTATTCTTCGGCACACGTCCGAACTACACGTCGCCGGCTGAGGCGACAGATGGGCAGAAGGTTGCGGTTTTCGAGACGTTCGGTGCCCACGCCGGCACATACACTCTATCGGGTGCGATGGTCACGTTGCACCCGGAGGCTGCGAAGCACCCGTACATGCACGCGCCAGGCTACACTGAAGTGTGGAGTTTCAACATTGCCGGCAAAACGGTCACGATGACAAACAAACAAGGCGGGGTCAGGAAGCTCACCCGAGTCGAGTAGACGCGGGAAGATCCGATGCCGCAGCCTACGCCGCGATCCTTCGGGCGTGCGAGGAAGAAACGCTGAGTTCGCAGTACCACATGCGTGCGTACGCCGGACTGTATTTGCGGAACAACCTCCGTTTCGTGCGTGCGTCACCCGCGGTTGCGGCCATCGCCCGGCCGCATCATTCATCGTACGGACAAGCGGTGCCCAGCTGTCTCCTAGGCGAGCGTACCCCCAACTCTTGCATCACTCACGAACCAGCTCGAAGTCGAGGTTCCCGTTGGGTCCGATCCACTGAATCGCCGTCTGGTATCCCTTCTTGCTGACGCGCAAGGATTGCCCGTAGTCATCGAGGTACGCACACAGCGCGTAGTAACCATCTGCGGTGGTCAGCATGAAGCCCATCGGGTCGCCGGATCGACCGTCGCCGTAGAGGTGCTCGACCAACGCCTCCCGCACCGGCTGTGCGCCCGTGGCAGTCCTTTCCGTGATGAACCCCGAGAAAACCCCCTCCGGGTAGGGCGACCAAAGGTTCACGCCTGGGTACAGGCTCCTAAACGATCGCATTGATTGTGGCAGCCCGTTGGCGAGAAGCGAACCCCGCGGAACGACATGGATGTCCCGGGAACCATCGCCCCACAGCCACATTCGGATGCTGCATGGCGAGAAATAGGCGTCCTGCGGGATGACGCTGACCCCCAGGTACTCCCGCTGCAATCCGGCGACGTCGTACCGGCCAGCGGAATCGGTCACGACATTCATGGTGACTTCGCCAAGTCCGGGTCGCCAGCCCGACACCAGAAGCTGCAGACCCGCCAATGGTCGACTCTGCGCAGCCGTGTGCTCGTACGCCACGCCGTACACGTTGGACACCTCCGCCCCTCTGTATGGGGGTCGTGCTGGCGGGGAAGGCGTGTTCGCCGGGGACGGGGCGGACGGTCCCGGCGTGTTGCATGAGACCAGGACGATGGCCAGTCCCGCGACGGTCCAACGGGCGGTCGTGGACGCTGCGCGGCGAAACCAGATCGAAGCGGCGAGTCGTGTTGACGTGAACACAGGGGTCCCCTTTTGCGTTGCTAAACGCCGCCGACTGGGGAACCGGACAAGGCGCGGGACGCGCTCCTTCGCTCGCTGCGGCTCTGAATTCTACGCCCCACCCGCGAATTGTAGACTCAAATGCCGAGAAACTCGAATACGCGCAACCCTTGCGACGCGCTCTGCGAGCACTCGACCCTGCATGACCTCGACGCGGGCCTGGCGCCTGATCATGCCACGGCAACCGTGCGTGTGAAGCACGCGCTCTAACCAACCTGAGCTAAGCGCCCCAGGGGATTGCGCAATTCCATCAGTTTGTGGTCTTCTTGTGGCCGCAGCGGCGATCGCGCGCGCACGCTGCAGGAAGACTCTGTGCCTTTCGCATGACGCAAACGCTGGAACACGTCGCGCAGGCCATCGATGCCAGCCGCCTTCATGTCTTCGCGACGCATCTGCTGAGAGAGGTGCCAGGATTTCCACCGCTCATCCAGACCGTTCATCTCGTGGCCATCGCTGCCATCATGGGCTCGATCGTCCTCGTCGATCTCAAGATTCTTGGTCTGGCCCTGCCGAGTCAGAACTCCGACGAATTGGTCCGGCGACTGATGCCGTGGATGTGGTGCGCGCTGCCGGTACTGGCGGCCTCCGGGCTGGTGTTCATTCTCGCGCGCCCTCATCGCTATTTCCGGAACCCCGTGGTCGGACTGAAGTTCGGGATGCTCCTGCCCGCCGTGGCTCTGGCCGGCGCATTCCACCGGATGAGCGCGTCTGTGAATGCGAACAGTGGTCCAGGAAATGGGCTGCAAGCGCGTCGCGTGCTCGCGAGAACGATGGCTGCGGTGTCCTTGTTCCTCTGGATCGGTGTCGTTCTGGCCGGCCGCTGGATCGCGTACGCCGACTACTTGTTTCCGGAGTGACGCGTGCCTATGGCTGACTTCTGGTCGTGGATCGAGATGCTCCCCGTGGCGGGTTACATTGGTGAGACCTGGTGGTTCCCCCTCCTGGAGTCGGTGCACGTCCTGACAGGAACCTTTGTCGTCGGATCGATCCTGATGGTGGATCTGCGCCTGCTCGGCCTGGCGGGACAACGCTATTCTGTGAGCCGCATCGTGAAAGAGGTGGTGCCCTGGACCTATGGCGCGTGCGCGCTGTCGGTCGTGGCAGGCGCCGGCCTGTTCGCCAGCCGGGCAAGCCACTACGTCGCCAACACCGCCTTTCAAGTGAAGATGGTGTTGCTGGTTCTGGCTGCTCTGAACATGGCCGTCTTCCACCTGTCCACCGCTCGAGGGATTGCCCACTGGGATCAGAGCGCGACGACGACGGCGTCCGCTCGATTCGCAGGGGCATGCTCGCTGTCTCTCTGGATCGGCGTTCTGCTCTCGGGCCGCTGGATCGGCCATCTTCTGTAACGGGGTTATAGCGGGGCGACCGAAAAACGACCGCGCCCATGGCGCTCGCACCAAGATAGAATTGCGGGGGAGGGAGATCCATGAAGCTCGTCAGGCCGAACCGGCGGCAACTCCTGCAGATGGGGGCGGCGGTGGGCGGAAGCCTCGTTGCGGATCGGAAAGCGTTGGCCCTCGAAGCCGAGGCGCGGAAACTCGGAGAGCCTCTCGGCCCGTACGGTGAGCGGTCGCGCTTCGAGAAGGCGATCCGCTGGCGACGAGAGTCGCAAACCATGGAGACCGGCTCGAGTTTCACGCCCCTCCACGACTCGGTCGGCATTCTCACTCCTTCAGCGCTCCACTACGAGCGTCATCACTCGGGCATCCCCACGATCGATCCAGCCGAACATCGCCTGATCGTGCACGGCCTGGTGGATCGGCCGCTCTCGATTTCGATGGCAGAGATCCGGCGCCTGCCGTCGGTGACGCGTCTCCTGGCGCTCGAGTGCGGTGGTAATAGCGCCGGAGAATGGGCGGGCGCCGGCGGCGCCGACGTCCAGCGCAGCTACGGGCTTGTCAGCGGTAGCGAATGGACAGGCGTCCCGTTGTCGCTCGTCCTCGCTGAAGCGGGCGTGCGGCCGGGCGCTTCCTGGGTGATTGCCGAAGGCGCCGATGCCTGCCGGATGATGCGCAGCATTCCGCTGGCGAAGGCGCTCGAGAACTCGTTGCTCGCATACGGCCAGAACGGCGAGGCCATGCGACCCGCACAGGGGTACCCACTGCGTCTCATCAACCCCGGGTGGGAGGGCAACACGAATGTGAAATGGCTGCACAGTCTGAAGGTCACCGACCAGCCTTACATGGCGCGGGATGAAACGTCCAAGTACTCGGACCTGATGCCTGACGGCAAGGCGAGAATCTTCACCTACGCGATGGAAGCCAAGTCGGTCATCACGTTTCCTTCCGGCGGGCAGACGCTGCCGGCGCGAGGGCTCTACGAAGTTACCGGTCTCGCCTGGTCGGGACGCGGACGGATCGATCGGGTCGACGTGACCACTGACGGCGGACGAACATGGTCCGCCGCAGAACTGCAGGAGCCGCGGCTGCCCTTGGCGCTGACCAGGTTCCGATTGTCGTGGCGGTTCGACGGGCAGGACACCCGTATCGCATCACGAGCCACCGATGAAACCGGCTACGTCCAGCCGACGCGCGCGGCTCTGATAGCGGCCCGTGGAACCAATTCCATCTACCACTACAACGGCATCAAGGTCTGGCACGTGCGCGCCGACGGGACCGTGGCGAATGTGGAAGCTTAGCGCGCTGTTCTTGGTGGCGGCCGTCACGCTGTCGGCACAATCGCCTCGATACGGAGTGGGAAGACCGCCGACTCCGGGCGAGATTCGAGCGCTTGGGTCGGCGATTGCACCCGATGGCACTGGCCTGCCGGAGGGCGCGGGGACGGTTGCGGCGGGACGCGCCCTGTTCGCTGCGCAGTGCGCGCGGTGTCACGGACCCGCAGGGGAGGGCGACGTTGGTGCGCGGCTCGTGGGCGGCCAAGGCTCACTCGCGACACCGCGGCCTCTCAAGACAGTCGGGAGCTTCTGGCCGTACTCGACGACGCTCTGGGACTACATCAATCGGGCCATGCCGTTCGATCGTCCGGGTGTGCTGGAGCCGTCGGAAGTGTACGCGGCAGTGGCGTACGTGCTGCGCTTGAATGGCATCATCGAGGAGAGCGGCGTCATGGACGCGACCAGCCTTCCGAAGGTGAAGATGCCGAACCGCGACGGGTTTGTGAGTGATACGCGTCCGGACGTCCGCTAGGCGCGGTCGTCTGACGACCGATGATACAACTCAGCACGCGGATTGCCCTCGGCTTCATCGTGCTGTTTGGGTTCTGTGCACGCGCCGCGACCTACAAGACCCCGATCCTCGACCACCACGCCTGGCGTCAGGCGGACACGGCGTCAATCGCGAGGAACTTCTACCGCGAGCGCTTCAACATCCTCTATCCGCAAATCGATGAACGTGGTGCGCAGCCGTATGGGTACGTGGAGACGGGGCTCGAACTCCTCGCGTTTCTCGTGGCCGCTATCTCGAAAGTCACCGGCTTTCACTACCAGACCGGCCGCCTCCTGAGCGCGCTCTTCTTCGTCGGGTCAACTCTGCTCGTGTGGAGCTTCGTGACCCGGCGCTATGGGGAGCGTTGCGGGCTCGTCGCCGCATTTCTCTACGCCTTTGCGTTCCCGCTCTCGGCGTTCATCGAACGCGCGTTCATGAACGAGTCTCTGCTCATCTTTCTATCGTTCGTCTGCCTGCGAGAGACGCAGCGCTATCTGGATCGTTCATCGTGGATGAGCTTCATGGCGCTCGTCACGGCCTCGTCTCTGATTGCGGCGGTCAAGCTTCCATATCTGATCATCTGGGCGCCCGTCATGGGCTTGTTCATCGAACGAGACGGTCGTCGAACGGCATTGCGCTGGGAGCTCTGGTCGATGATGCTGGTCAATCTGGTGGTCGCTGGCGCCTGGCATCTACACGCCCACCAGCTGGCCGAGACCACGGGTCTGACGTTCGGCATGTTCGACAAACTCTTCGATGCGGGGATCGTTTTTTCATGGCTATTCCCGCTGCGGATGTTGGAGCGGCTCGTGAAAGATGTCCTCGAGCCGGTCGGCCTCCTCGGAGCGGCGGCGGGTTTATGGGTGGCGGTTCGCGATCGCCGGTGGTGCGAGGTTCTCGGGATTGCTGGGTTCGGCGCCTACCTCCTGCTCGTCGCGAAAGGCAACCTGCAGCACGACTACTACCAGCTCCCGTTGATGCCGATTGGCACCGTCCTCGCCGCCGTCGGGCTTGTGCACGTCAGCGAGGTGCTCGGGAGGGGATTGTCGGAGCGCCGCGATCGACTGCTGGCCGCAGCGCTCGGTGTGGCGGTTGCGGCGAGCTTTGTGAGGGCAGCGAGCGCGCACTCATGGTACGAGTTCAGCAATGATGACCTGGCGGCGTGCGGATCGATTCAGTCCATGAGCGATGCTGCCGATCGGGTCGTGATTATCGGCGGCGGGAGCCCGGCGCTCCTGTTCTGTATCGATCGGAAGGGGTGGTTGCTCGCGGCTCACGAAGCGGACGAAGCGCACATTCGCAAGACCTGGCAGCAAGGCGCTCGTTTTGCGGTGCTCCTGCATTCTTTCGACGAGCCCAAGGTCCGCAGGATCCTGGCCGATAGCGGCCACCTTGTGTTGAGCATGCCAGCGCTCGAGATGTACCGCCTCCCCTGATGGACTATTTTCTTCCTTCCGGCAGGCGCCGCGCGGCCGCGCCGTCGTAATGGTGATCCTTCGGATCGATCTGGCGCATGGGTGTTTGACGCGCCCGCTCCTCGTGCGCATGCGCAATGAGGCCGGGCAGACGCGAAATCAGGAAGACGGCGTTACCCAGTTCATACGCGAAGCCGAGGTCGGCGCAGACGGCGGCGATCGCGCCGTCGACATTGACCGGGAGGTGACGGCCGATTTCTTCTTCCCGGGCGTTGAGCGTGCGTTCCACCGCACGAATCATCCGCACGTGCTCGCCTTCGAGCTCGAGCTCCAGCGCCATCTGGAACAGCCGCGCTGCGCGCGGATCGCGCGTGTGGAAGCGGTGGCCGAAGCCCGGTGGCGTGTGCCCGTCGCGCAGGTAGTCGGCCACGATCTCGTCGGCCGCCTGCTGCATCGATTGGCCGCCTCGAACGAGCGTGAGCCCGCGATCGAGAAACCGCATGCACGATTCGATGTCTCCGCCGTGATGCCGACCGAACGCCAGGATGCCTCCCGCCACACAATCCTTGAGCGGTGCGCCAGAGGTGGCGATGTTGCGCGCCGCCAGGGTCGAGGGCGGCGTCACGCCGTGGTCGAGAGATGAGACGAGTACCGCATTCAGCATCCGTCCAATCGCAGGCGTCGGCAGTTCACCCATCAACAAGAGGTACACCGCGTCGGCAAACGACAGCCGCCCCATCATCTCGTCCACCGCGTAGCCGCGGATGAGGATGGAGTTCGGCGCGATGGCAGTCAGTGCGCTCTGCCACCGATCGGAGCTGGCGTGCACCTCCGTACGGCGATCCGTTTCGGTCGTAGTGCGTTGTGACATGGCGCCCCCATCATAGCTGAGAGGCAGGCGCTCTCAGCTGCCGGCGTTCAATTCTTTGTCGTGCGCATATGAGCGCTGTGGAAGCCGAAGGCTGACAGCCGAGAGCCCATCCTGATGTTCCGGAATCAGCTAAGTACCCCGATATACGGGAGATTGCGGTAGCGGTCGGCGTAGTCCAGCCCGTAGCCGACGACGAAGTGATCCTCGATGGTGAATCCCACGTAGTCGAGCTTCACCTCCACCCGTCGCCGCGAGGGTTTGCTCAGCAGGCACGCCGTCCGCAGTGTCCTCGGCGCTCTCGTCCGCAGCATCTGCTGGAGTGTGGCGAGTGTGAGCCCCGTATCCACGATATCCTCGACGATCACGACGTCGCGGTCCTCGATGGGCGCATCGAGCGTGCCGAGCAGGTGCACGTCGCCCGAGCTGGATGTCCTGTCCCGGTAGCTCGAGACCGCGACGAAATCGAGCGAGACGGTGATGTCCATCTGACGCACGAGATCTGCCAGAAAGACGAATGCCCCCTTCAGGATGGCGACAAGGTGGACACCCTCCGCGTGGTCACAGGCGATCTCGCCCGCCATCTGGACCACACGCTGCCGAATCTGCTCGGCGGTCAAGAGCACGTGGGCGGGACTGTGTTCCGGCACGGAGACTCATCATAACGACGAGCGATCGTTTGTGCGCCAGGTTCTATAAGAAAATCGAAAGGAGCGGATGAGGCACGGCCGCCTATAATGACCGTCAGGGTTCAGGATGCAAGGGATGGGACGTGCGCGCGGGTACCTGTTGGCGCTGGTCATCATTTCGTTGTGCGTGGCCGTCCTGCGCATGACGCCTGCGATCACCGACGTAGCCGCGGCGCCGGTCCTGCTGCTTGCCGTGCTCATCATTGCGCGGAACTGGGGAACCGGCCCGGGTCTCCTGGCATCCGTATTCGCCGCTGGCGGGCTTTCGTACTACTTCCTGTCGCCTATTGGGCTGGGGCGTTTCGAAGACCCCAACGACTGGGCCGCGATCGTCACCTTCACCGGCACCGCCATCATCGTCGGCGAGCTGTCGGCACGGGCGGAGCGTCGCCACCTCGAAGCGCAGGAAGGACGCCGTGAAATCGAACGGCTCTACCGGGAACTGCAGATGGCCTTCGATCGGGCGAGCGAGGCAGAAGCGGCGCGGCGCAACGAGCAACTCAAGGCGGCGCTGCTCGATGCCTTGACGCACAACTTGCGCACGCCGCTCACGGCCATCAAGGCGTCGGTCACGGCGCTCATGGGGACAACCGGTTGGAATGAGCGTACCGGCGCTTTCCGCCGAAGGACGCCGCGAACTGCTGCAGGTGATCGATGAGGAGTCGGATCGTCTCAATCGCTTCATCGAAGGGCTGTCGGCGACCGATCGCTCGGATCCCTCGGAGCGGTCGGGGGCAAACCCCGTCAGCCTGCGGGACATCGTGAAGGCCGGCCTCGTGCGAGCGGAAACCGTGACGCGTTATCACCGGGTGCGCGTCGACATCGACGAAACGCTCCCGGCGTTGTCGGTCGACGCCGCCGTCATTGCCGAAGTCATCTACATTCTGGTCGACAACGCGAGCAAATACGCGCCGACGGGGACCGAAATTCACGTGACGGCCAAGCGCGGTGACGACGGTCAGGCTCGGATTGTGATTACGGACGAAGGCCCGGGCATTGCGCCGGAGCTGCGCGAGCGAGTGTTCGAGAAGTTCTTTCGCGTGCCCGGGCGCGAGGCCGCGGATCCCCACCGAGCGGCCGGCATTGGGCTGGGATTGTCGATCGCCAGACGTTTGGTCGAAGCGCAGGCGGGACGCATCTGGATGGAGGCGCCTCCGTCGGGACGCGGCACGGCGGTGGTATTGGTGCTACCACTCGGCGTCGAGACGCGAGAACAGGAAGGTATGCATCTTCCAGTCGCTACAGCTCTGTAGGGCGGACCTTCGGGCCTGCCGTTCGGCGCGTCGGTCGGGCGTAACTGTCGCAGGCCCGACCCTCGCGTCGGGCGCCACTGCGTGGAGTCGTAGGCCCGACTTCAGGTCGGGCGCCACTGGACGTCGAGGTCGGGCGCCACTGCGTGAGAGTCGTAGGCCCGACCTTCAGGTCGGGCGCCACTGCGTGAGAGTCGTAGGCCCGACTTCAGGTCGGGCGCCACTGCGTGAGAGTCGTAGGCCCGACTTCAGGTCGGGCGCCACTGCGTGAGAGTCGTAGGCCCGACTTCATCGGGCGCCATTGCGTGAGAGTCGTAGGCCCGACCTTCAGGTCGGGCGCTGCGTGAGAATGGAGAGCACAATCGTGCAGGCTCAACCCTTGTCCATCGAGAAGTCCCGCGTGCTCGTCGTGGACGACGAGTCCCAGATCACCCGCGTGTTGAAGACAGTGCTCACCAGTCAGGGCTACCAGGTGCGCACTGCCGCCGAAGGAGAAGCGGCGCTGACCGATTTCAAGGAATGGAATCCGGAACTCGTCATCACCGATCTGTACATGCCGCACATGAACGGCGTGGAGCTCTGCCGCCGGATTCGAGCGGTCTCGAGCGTCCCGATCATCGTGCTGTCGGTGAAGGGCGAGGAGCGCAGCAAGGTCGAGGCGCTCGATTCCGGCGCCGACGACTACGTGACGAAGCCGTTCGGCATCGACGAGCTGATGGCGCGGGTCCGAGCCGCGCTCAGGCGGCGGCCGGTCTCCACCGATCCCGAGCCTTCGTCGTTCGAGGCGGGCGACTTCAAGGTCGATCTCGATACACGACGCGTGCTGGTCAGCGGGCGCGAGGTTCGGCTCACCCCGAAGGAATTCGATCTGTTCGTATACATGGCCAGGCGTCCGAACCGTGTGATCGCGCACGCGGCCCTGCTCGAAGCGGTCTGGGGGGAAGCATCGCAAGAACAGCCGGAGTATCTCCGCGTGTTCATGGGACAGCTGCGCAAGAAGCTCGAGCCAGACCCGGCCAACCCGCGCTACCTCGTCACGGAACCGTGGGTGGGGTATCGGTTCAATCCCAAGGGATAGATGGATCGCGCAAAGGGCGGTGCAGCCGGGCGACGCGGCTCGGTGATGTTATCCTTACGCGCGGGAGGGAATTGCGATAATGAGTGTCCGCATCCGCTACTGTGAAGTGTGAAACTACCTTCCTCGCGCGGCCCGTGTGGCGGCGCTGATCAAGGATGAGATGGGCGTGGATGTCGAGCTCGTGGCAGGCGGGCGCGGCGAGTTCACCGTCTGGGTGGACAGCGAGCGGGTGGCAGGCAAAGACGCCAACGGCTTTCCGACTGACCAGGACGCGGTATCAGCAGTGCGACACGCACTTGGGCAAGGTGACACACCTCAGAAGCCCAGGTGATGTCGATTCTCCAGCGCTGGCTGCGGCAGCCGCAAAGCCTGCTGGTTCGCAAGGCACTCTTTCAGGTTCACCTCTGGTCAGGATTGGCCGTCGGTTTGTACGTGCTGGTGATCTCCTTGACCGGCAGCGTGCTGGTGTACCGAAACGAACTCTACACTGCGTTTTCGCCTAGGACTGTCATCGTGCAGGGCGTGGGCAATCCGCTGGCCGAGGATCAGCTCAGGAGTGCGGCGCGTCGCGTGTATTCGGGTTACGAGATTGCAAACGTGCAGGCGGGAGAGACGCCGAACCACGCCGTCGAGATCACGTTGACGCGCGGCGAGCAGACCCGACGCCGACTCTTTCACCCCTACACCGGAGACGACCTAGGCGATCCGCTCCCCGCAGGGTTCCGGATGACCGCGTGGCTGCTCGACCTGCACGACAATCTGCTGTCGGGACCGACCGGCCGCAAGGTCAATGGAATCGGGGCGCTGTTTCTCCTCCTCCTCTGCACGACTGGAGCCGTCATCTGGTGGCCGGGGGTCAAGACCTGGCGCCGAAGCCTGAACGTCGACCTCAGGCCGCAATCGAAGCGACTGATCTGGAGCCTGCACAGCGCCCTCGGCTTCTGGTCCTTCATTTTCCTCGTGATGTGGGGGCTCACCGGAACCTACCTCGCGTTTCCAGAGGTCGTCGCAGACGCGTTCGATCATGTGCAGCCATTCGACGTGAGCAACCCTGGCGAGCGGCTAGTTGACCAGATTCAGTACTGGTTGGGCTACCTGCATTTCGGGCGGCTCGGCGGACGAGGGATCCCGGGCTGCGGGCGGGGGCTGTGCAACTCCACGACGAAGCTGATTTGGGCGCTGGTCGCGCTCGTCCCGCCGGTCATGTTCGTGACGGGCGTGCTGATGTGGTGGAACCGTGTCGTCCGGCCCGCTCGTCGTTCCAAGCCCGCCCATGACGCAGGGCTCACAACTTGAGGCGAGGGCGCGATCTCCCAGCCCTCGTCGCTATGACCTTGCGGAATCATGTTGAAGGCCCATTTGATCGCTCCGGTCCTGCCATCGATGGCAACAACGAGTCCGCCGGGAATGTGCGACTCAGAGTATCCGACGTGACGCGGTCTGCTACTGGCCTCGCTTGAGGCTCGCGTGGATCGACTCTGCGTTCTGCTTGATGCGAGCCTCGTCGGTTTCGTAGGTCTTGTATCTCTCGGAGGGCCTGTATGCGCTCGCGGCGTCGCTCGCGCTCTTGCCCGATTCAACAGCCTTGCGCACGGCTGCCACGAACTCACCGTAGTACCCGGTGTATCCTTGAAGTCGCTCCAGGTCATCAGCGTCGGACTGTGACCTGGGATCACCGGTGTCCACGCCTTGAATGGTGGCAGCAGCGCGGTCGAGGGTCTGGGCGAACTCGAGCGCGTTGCCGCCATTATTGGCCGCATCGATAAAGGGCATGTTCTTCCGCTGGAACATGTCGCCGGTGTGCATCGCGCGAAGGGCGGGAAAGACGACCCAGGTGTCCCCGTTGGTGTGACCGCGGCCGAAGTAGTAGAGGTCGATCCGGTCCTTGCCCTTGAGGAGCGTGAGCTTGTCGGCGAACGTCCGTTTGGGCAGGAACTTCGCGTTGTCGCCCTTGAACGCGTCGCAGTTGGTGACGGATGGGCATGTGGCCTGCGAGAGATTCGCCTTCGCGTTCTCGTGCGCCACAAACTCCACCGTCGGCTGGGAAGTCGACGTTGCTGCCGGTGTGATCGAAATGATTGTGCGTGTTGATGATCATGGTTACGGGTTTGGCTGTAACCGATTTCACCTGCACCAGGATCTCGGGACCCGATCCCGGGTTCATCGTGTCGACGAGTACCACGCCGCCCTCCGTGACGAAGACAGCGGTATTACCTCCCGTCGTCGCCGTTTTTGCGGAGGCGTCGTATCGCGAGTCGGGAATCGGATACGTGTTCTGGTCGGACCCCGGAATGAAGTAGAGGTTGTCCTTGACGCGTTGAATGGTGCGCATCTTGGCGCGCGGCAGCTGTCCACTCTGCTGTGCCGCGGTCGCAGCCATCGACACGGCGCCGGTCACGATCAACACGGTCAATACTCCGATTCGTCTCATGTGTGTTCCTCCTCGCTCACGCGAGACCTCCATCCTCGGGGTTGGGGCGCTGATCCCGCGCCCGGGAAGCGAACCGGGCGAGGCGGAGGCCGGCCCCACCATTCTTCGAGCTCCCTTGAACACGTCGCTGCCCGGCCACGACGCAGCGTATCGTGCACGCCGGGAATGGCGACTGTCAAGGCTGACGACCGTCTCCTTGTTCTCCTTATCCAGACGGAAAGACTTCAGGATTCGGATATCATTCGCGGGATGAAACGCGCGAGCGCCAACCCCGACCGGCCATGTGTGGCCCTGAAGACAGGGCGGCGCACGCTGCTGAAGGGCGCGGTTGGCGCCACGATGGAGCTGACGTTTCTCCAGGTCGCCAACTTTGCTCAAGGCGATCCGGCATCGAGCAGGCCGCAGCCGGGAGACCTGCTGGTGCGAGCGGACGCCTCGGCTGCCGTGCCCTTGACGGTGTCTGACGTGCGCCCCGGCCCGCCTCTCCTTGCCTGGCCGATGGATCCGGTGGAGCGACTTGTTCGCAACGGCTCGCGCTTCAACCAGGTGCTGGTGCTGAAGCTCGACGTGGCGAGGCTCAGCGCGGAGACGCGAGCTCGCGCCGTGGATGGCATCGTGGCCTACACGAGGATTTGCACGCATTCCGGATGCGACGTCTCCGACTGGATGGCCGATGAGCAACTGCTGTTTTGCAGCTGCCATTCGACAACATTTGATCCCAAAGACGGTGCCCGCGTCGTCGATGGTCCGGCGCCGCGGAATCTGCCAGCGTTGCCGCTCCGCATCTCAGACGGCACGCTCGTCGTCGCGAGCGGATTTACCGACCGGGTGGGATTCGAAGCGGGTTAGTGGCCAGACCCGACTTCGATAGAAAGGACATCATGACCGTGCGCACGAGACTCGTCGCTGGCATCCTTGCGGGCGCCGTGTGCGCCACCCTCCGGGGAATCGCCCAACAGCCACCGGCCTCAGAGCCCGTTCCGCAAATCCTCCAGCAGTACAAGCCGGTCGTGGCCAGCGATCTGTTGAACCCTGCGCCCGGCGACTGGCCGATGTTCCGAAGGACTTACGATGGTTGGGGATACAGCCCGCTCGAGCAGATTACTCCCGCCAACGTCACGCGTCTCCAGCCGGCCTGGGTGCTCTCGACAGGCGTGACGAGCGGTCACCAGGCACCACCGATTCTGCACGGCGGAGTGATGTTCGTCGCGACACCGTCGAGCCAGGTGCTTGCCGTCGACGCGAAGACCGGTCGGCTCCTGTGGCGATATCGGCGGCGAATAGCCGAGGACGCCATCGTGGCGCACCAAACCAGTCGCGGCGTCGCGCTGTTCGGAGATAAGGTCTTCTTCGCCGCGGGTGACGCCACGCTCGTCGCCATCAACGCCCGGACGGGCCAGGAGGCGTGGGCGGTCAAGGTCGCGGAAAACAAGCTGAGCTACTACATGTCGCTCTCGCCGCTTGTCGCCGAAGGCAAGGTGATGGTTGGCACGTCCGGTTCGGATCGCGGTGTTCGTGGCTTCGTCGCGGCGTTTGACGTCGATACGGGAAAGGAAGCGTGGAGAGTCTACACAGTGCCCGCACCCGGAGAACCGGGAAGCGACACGTGGCCGATGGGGGACGAATGGAAGACGGCCGGCGCGGGAATCTGGATTGCCGGCAACTACGATCCGGAAACGCATTTGTCGTACTGGGGCACCGCGAATGGCTATCCCTTCATGGGAGACCGGCGCCCCGGAGACAACCTCTACACCTCGTCTACGGTCGCCATCGACGTGGCCACCGGGCAGATCAAGGGTTATCACCAATATCATCCGAATGACTCGTGGGACTGGGACGAGGTGTCGCCGCCGATGCTCGTCGATTACAGGCGTCAAAACCGGACCGTGAAAGGCCTCATCAACCCGGGGCGCAACGGATATCTGTGGTTCCTCGAGCGCTCGGACGGACCCATCAAGTTCGTCGACGCCCAGCCTTTTGTGAAGCAGAACGTCTTCAAGGAGATCGATCCCCAGACCGGCCGACCCGATGTCGACCCTGAACACAAGCCGAGAACCGGTGCGACGATACCGTATTGTCCGTCCGTGTGGGGCGGCAAGAACTGGCCACCGGCTGCGTTCAGTCCGAAGACGCGGATGATCTACATTCCGGCCAACGAGAACCTCTGCATGATCGCCAACGGCGACCCGCAGGCGCGCGGGGGGCGCTTGACGCTCGTGCTGGCGACGGGCGCGGATCACATCGGGGAGGTGCAGGCGTGGAACGTGGATACGCACATCCGCACGTGGACCCACAAATACGCCACGTCGCCGACGTGGGGGTCGATGCTCGCCACCGGCGGGGGGCTCGTGTTCAGCGGTGGAACCAACGATCGCAAGTTTCACGCGTTCGACGCATCGACCGGCAAGCTCTTGTGGGAGTTTCCCACCAACTCCGGGATCCTCGCACCACCGGCTTCTTTCACGCTGGACGGCAAGCAGTACGTCGCGGTGGTATCCGGCTGGGGTGTCGATTCACGAGTCATGCAGCAGCGGTTGAACGCCCTGTCGCCCGGGAACTTCCCGGAAGTGCCTGAAGGCGGAGCGGTCTGGGTCTTCTCGCTCCCGGAGCGTTGAGCAACAGCGGTGTCGGTCTTGCGGGCCGCAGGCCGGAGCGGTCCATCCTGGCGAGCATCTCGACAAGGGCGGGGAAGAACTAGCGTTAGGGGGTTTTGTGTCCAACACCACGTCACAATCGCGCGCCAGCGTCGTTGAGAGGGATGCGAACGTCGTCGCGTTCCTCGAACGCTTTGCGTCCCGGAGCACTGCCTGGACAGAGCAGTGGATGCCGGACGCGTTCATCTTCGCCCTGGGCGGCACCTTGGTGATCGCCGTGGCCGCCTTCCTTGTCGATGGCACCATGCGCGCGGAGCCACTACGCATTGTCGATGCCTGGGGCAACGGTTTCTGGTCGTTGATTCCGTTCACGCTCCAGATGGCGATGATGATCATTGGCGGCTACGTGCTGGCGACCTCGCCGAAGGTCTTCCGATTGATTCAGCGTCTCGCCGAGGTGCCCAGCACGGGCAAGGGTGCCGTGGTTCTGGTGGCATTCGTAGCCATGGTGAGCTCGCTGTTGAACTGGGGATTCAGCCTGATCTTCTCCGCAGTGCTCGCGCGCGAAGTGGCGCGGCGTAGGCCGCAAGCCGACTATCGGGCCCTGGGCGCGAGCAGTTGCCTGGGACTTGGCACTGTCTGGGCGCAGGGGCTCAGCGGCTCAGCGGCGCTGCAAATGGCAAGCGCCGGCTCGATGCCGCCGGCGCTCATGAAGATCACTGGCATCATCCCGTTGACCGACACCATCTTCCGCTGGCAGAGCGGCGTGTGCGTGCTCATCGAGCTGGTCGTCGTGACTCTCGTCGTATGGATGATCGCGCCAGGACCGGCGCGCGCCCGGTCTGCGGCGAGCCTCGGGATTGACCTCGGCCCCGGCACCGCGCCCCCGCTGCCACTTCCGGAACGCAAGGGCGAGCGGCTCGAACACACACCATTGCTTCTGGTGCCGGTCGTCGCGGTGGGGTTCATCTATCTCGTTCGCTCCATCGTCGCGCGATCGTCCAGCCTTTCCTCCGCCGTCAACGCGTTCGACTTCAACACCATCAATCTGTTCCTGCTGATGCTCGGCGCATTGATCCACTGGACGCCCGCTTCGCTCATGCGATCGGTTCGTGACGCCACGCCGGCGGCCGGAGGCCTCCTGCTCCAGTATCCCTTTTACGCAGGGATCTTCGGCATCATGACCGGCACGCATTTGTCCGCGGCTATCGCGAACGTGTTCGTCCACGTGTCGTCGGTCACGTGGTACCCGGCGATGATCTTCACGTACTCCGCCATCCTCGGTATTTTCGTGCCCTCGGGCGGGGCCAAGTGGGTGATCGAGGCGCCCTACGTGCTCGAATCGGCGCGGACGCTCGGCGTGTCGGCCGGATGGATGGTGGTGACGTACGACCTCGGCGAGGCCGTCGCGAACCTGCTGCAGCCGTTCTGGATGCTGCCGATCCTGGGGATTCTCGGGGTGAAGGCCCGAGACATCATGGGGTACACGTACCTCATCGCGCTCGTCGTGTTTCCGCTCGCGTTGATCCTCGTGACGCTGTTGCGTCCCGCAGTCTGACCGGTCTACCGCTCGAACGTGCGTTTATCTCGTTCTTCTGTCGACGTTGTATACTCTGCCGGATTCGTGAAATCCGCTGGGACCGGCACGAGATGGTGGGAGGGTCTATGCGCGCCCGTGCTGCGGTGACGTTCGCTCTCGTGTTGATATCGCTCCTGTTTGTGACTTCCGGCGAGAAGTTGCTCGTTGCGCAGCGTGGTGCGCAGAACGGCGAGTGGCGGGCGTACGGCGCGGACAAGGGAAGCACGAAGTACTCGCCGCTCGACCAGATCAACGGCAGCAATTTCGCCCGTCTCAAGATGGCCTGGCGATGGAAGGACCCCGACGCCTTTCTGAGCAAGCGGACGCCGGATGGCGGCGAGTGGTCGGCGCCGCTCGCGGACATCGTGAGGCAACTGGAGAAAGAGACTCCCAATCTCTATCGCCCCAAGGAACCGCCGACCATGTCGAACTTTCAGGCGACGCCCTTGATGATCGGGGGCGCCTTGTTCCTCAACACCGGGCTGTCACAAGGCGCGTCGGTCGACGCGCGTACTGGACAGACTCGCTGGATGTTCAACCCGAGAAGTTACGAGGAGGGCACGACGTCGAACCAGGTCACGTGGCGGCAGCGTGGCGTGGCCTATTGGACGGACGGCAAGGAAGAACGCATTTTCTGGGGCACCGGCAACGGCTACCTGATCTGCGTCGATGCGAAGAGCGGCCATCCGTGCGCGGACTTTGGCAACAAAGGGCGGGTTGACCTGTACACCGGCGTCCCCCGCGGCAACCGAAAAGATCGCGACTACAACAACGCGATGCTGTTCTCGGTCCAGTCGCCTCCGATCGTTGTCGGCGATGTGGTGATCAACGGCTCGTCGGTCTCCGACCGGCGCATCACAATGGAGGCCGTTCCGGGCTTGGTGCGTGCATGGGACGTTCGAACTGGGGCACACAAATGGGATTTCAACCCGATTCCACGGCCCGGTGAAGAGGGCGTCGAGACCTGGAAGAACGATTCCTGGTCGTATTCGGGCAACGCGAACGTCTGGGCCCCCATGAGCGGTGACGAGGAGCTCGGGTATGTCTACCTGCCCACGACGACCCCGACCAATGACTACTACGGCGGTCACCGTCTTGGGGACAACCTGTTCGCGGAGTGCCTGGTCTGCGTCGACGTCAAGACGGGCAAGAAGGTCTGGCACTTTCAGGCGGTGCACCATGGACTGTGGGACTACGACTTTCCGACCGCGCCGATCCTGCTTGACATCGTTGTCGACGGCAGGCCGATCAAGGCCGTCGCACAGGTGAGCAAACAGGGTTTTGTCTACACGTTCGACCGCGTGACAGGCAAGCCGGTATGGCCGATTGTGGAGCGCCCCGTCCCAACCCAAACAAACCTGGCTGGGGAAGAGCCATCTCCGACGCAACCTTTCCCGACCAAGCCGCCGGCGTTCGAGTATCAAGGCGTCACGATCGATGACCTGGTGGACTTCACGCCGGAGATTCGTCAGATGGCCATCGAGGCGGTAAAAGACTACACGCTCGGCCCGCTGTTCCAGCCGCCCATGCTACCCGAGGAAGGGAAGACGAAAGGCACGATTACCAGGCCCGGCGGTAATGGTGGAGCCAACTGGAACGGAGCGGGCGTCGATCCCGAAACCGGCATCTTGTATGTCCCGTCGAACAACAACCCTACGGTTATCGGGCTCCGCGTGCCGACGAATAAAGGCACTAATCTTCGCTTCACGCGCATCGACAGCGAGCGAGGGAATTTCCCACAGATGCCGCAAGGACTCCCGCTCGTGAAACCACCGTATTCCCGAATGACAGCCATCGACATGAACCGCGGCGAGCGTGCGTGGTTCGTGCCGCTCGGCAACGGCGATCGCATTCGCAATCATCCGCTGCTGAAGAGTCTCAACCTGCCGCCATTGGGCGGAGATGGCAGGAATGGTCCGCTCATTACGAAGACGCTTCTCGTCAATGCCATCAGCACCGGCGGCAGCGACGGCGGCCCGAGCCTGGTCGCCTACGACAAGGCGACTGGCAAGGTGCTCGCTTCCGTCGACTTGCCGGCCGGCGCCATTGGCACGCCGATGACCTACATGGTTGGGGGGAAGCAGTACATCGCGCTGACGGTCGGCGGCAATCCGCCTGAGCTCATCGCCTTTGCGCTGCCGTAAGCCTGGCGCCATGAGAATTGCCGCTGCCGTGCTGGCGTTCTCGGTTCTCGGTGCATCCTGGTTGGATGGAATTCGCGTGCCTGTCGTGGCCGCGCAGGGACCGGCGCGAGCGGCGTCTGAGGGCGTGTACACCCGCCAACAGGCATCACGCGGTCAAGCGTCGTTTACGGCCGATTGCAACTCGTGCCATCCGGCCATGGACGACGCCTCCGGGGATGCACCGTCCCTCTCAGGGCCCGAATTCCTGAGTCGCTGGGCCGGTCGGTCGGTGGGCGACATCCTCCTCACGATGCGTACGACGATGCCCCCCAACGCGGCAGGCAGTCTCGCCAAGGATACGTACGTCGACATCCTTGCCTACGTCTTGAGCGCGAACGGGTACCCCCCTGGAACAACGGAGCTCGGGGCTGGCGGGGCGGCGCTGGACGGAATTGCCATGGACCGGAAAGGGCGCTGATCCCACCACCTCCTTCTGTCCGTGATCAACCTATCGGTAACACCTCCGGACATCAGCTTCGACGGTCTCGGACACATCGGTGGTCTTGAACTGTACAGGCCTGCGAAGCCGGCAAAGGACGTGGTCGTCTCGCGCGTGTGCGCGCTGGCGCTGGCCGTCTGCAGCGTGTTCGGGACGCCGGCTCACGCCTTCGCCCAGACCGACAAGTGGGAGGTCGATGTCGCGCCACTGTATTTCTGGGCCGCGACGACCGACGGCAACCTGGCCATCAACGGCACCAAGAGCATCCCCGTGTACATGGATTTCGCCGACGCGAAGTCGAAGCTGGCGGGCGCGTTCTCGTTCCACGGCGAGGCGCGGAAGGCGCGGTGGGGCGTTCTCGGCGACATCAACTTCATCCGTCTGTCGACCGACGTGAGCTACACCACGCCAACCATCAACGCGCCGATCGCCGGCACGCTGAAGCTGGACCAGATCCTCTTTAACGGGAAAGTGACCTACGAGGTGACGCCTAATAGGAAGTTCCACCTTACTGGCGGCATCCACAGCGTGACGATGTCGCCGACCGCGCACTTTACGGGTCCGGTCGGCGGACAACTGGCCGACATCGACATCAGCACGACCAAGGTGGCCGCCGTTGGCGGTTTCATCTACCGGCCCAAGCTCGGTGACAACGTGGTGCTGCTCATGCAGGCCGACATCGGCGGCGGGTCGGCGTTCACCTGGAGTGCGCTCGGCGGCGTGGCGTTCCTCGTCAAGCCCTGGATGGGGCTGGCGGCGGGCTACAACGCACTCCGCATCGACACCGGCAACGTGCCCAAGAGCGGGAGCGGGCCAATCAACGACGCGCAATACGCCGTGACGCAGTACGGTCCGGCGTTCTCGCTGACGTTTCATTGGAGCGAGAAATGAAGACACTTGTGACCGGTGCGGATGTACTCTTGATGCGCGTCGAGGTGACACGCTAGGCGGAGCAGAGAATGAAAACAACCATGAAGATGACAATCGGCGAACCACGTCAGAATCTCGGCCTTCGTCGAGGTAGGGGAACTACCGCCATGAAACAGATCGCCGTGTCGTTCGCCCTGATGCTTGCTGTAGCGTGCGGACAGAAACAGTCTGCGACGCCGGAGAACGTCTTGCCGCGGCCTGAGCAGCCGTTCGGCGGCAAGATCGGTCGGATCGTCAAAGAGTCCACACCCGATTTTCCGAAAGAAACCACCGCGCCGAAGGGTGCGCCCAATATCCTGGTCATCCTCACCGACGATGTCGGCTTCGGCGCGTCGAGCCCGTTCGGCGGCCCGATTCCCACGGCGACAATGGAGCGCCTGGCGAAGAACGGGTTGCGCTACACGCAGTTCCACACGACCGCGCTCTGTTCACCGACGCGCGCGGCGCTCCTGTCTGGCCGCAACCACCACTCGGCGGCGACCGGCGTCATCATGGAGCTCGGGACCGGCTACCCCGGCTACAACTCGCTGATGCCCAAGAGCGCCGGCACGTTTGCCGAGGTGCTGAAGCAAAACGGGTACAACACGGCGTGGTATGGCAAGAACCACAACGTTCCCGACTGGCACTCGAGCCAGGCCGGGCCGTTCGACCTGTGGCCCACCGGGCTCGGCTTCGAGTACTTCTACGGCTTCGTCGGCGGCGACGCCAATCAATGGGACCCGGCCCTGTTTGAAAACACCACGCCCCGCGAGCGGCCGCACGATGCGAAGGGTTACTTCTTCGACCGGGACATGGCCGACCACGCGATCGCGCGCATCCGCATGCTGCACGCGATGGCGCCGGACAAGCCGTGGCTGCGAGTACTACGCCACGGGCACGGCGCACGCCCCGCACCACGCGCCGAAAGACTGGATCGCGAAGTTCAAGGGGCAGTTCGATCAGGGGTGGGACAAGGTGCGTGAAGAGACGTTCGCGCGGCAGAAGCAACTGGGCGTCATTCCGCAAGAGGCGCAACTCACGGCCCGACCGGAGGGAATTCCCGCGTGGGATTCGCTGGATGCCGACCACAAGAAGGTCTTCGCCCGCATGATGGAGATCTACGCGGCCGCGCTTTCGCATGCCGACTACCAGATGGGCCGTATCCTCGACGCGATCGAAGAAACGGGTCAGCTGGACAACACGCTCGTCATCTACATCCAAGGCGACAATGGCGCCAGCGCGGAGGGCAGCGCCCAGGGACTTCTGAACGAGATGACGTTCTTCAACGCCATCCCCGAGGACTTCAAAGAGGTCCTACGGCGAATCGACGAGCTCGGGACCGATAAGACGTACAACCACTATCCCATCGGCTGGGCGCACGCCATGGACACGCCGTTCCAGTGGACGAAGCAGATCGCGTCGCACTTCGGCGGCACGCGCAACGGGCTGGTCATCTCCTGGCCGGCGCGCATCAAGGAGAGGGGTAGCATCCGGACGCAGTTCCACCACGTGATCGACATCGCCCCGACGCTTCTGGAAGCCGTCGGGGTGCAGGCGCCTTCGGTGTTGAACGGCGTGGCGCAGAAGCCGATCGAAGGCGTGAGTATGGTGTACACGTTTGACGACGCCAAGGCGGCGTCCCGTCATCGCACGCAGTACTTCGAGATGCTCGCGAATCGCGCGATCTACAACGACGGCTGGGTGGCGGCGACTACGCCGCCGATTGCGCCGTGGGTCAGCGTGGCGCAGCCCATCGATGTGAACGCGTACAAGTGGGAGCTCTACCATGTGGCGGACGACTTCAGCGAAGCGGTGAACCTCGCCGAGAAAGAACCGGCGAAGCTGCGCGAGCTCCAGGGTCTGTTTTGGACCGAGGCGGCGAAATACAACGTCCTCCCGATCGACAACAGCCGTGTCGAGCGATTCGACGTCAGCATCCGCCCGAGCTTGACGCGCGGTCGCTCGGTATTCACGTATTACGCCGGCCAGACGCGTATTCCCGAAGGCACTGCGCCCGACATGAAGAACAAGTCGTTCAAGATCGGCGCGGACGTGGAGATTCCCGCTGGCGGCGCGGACGGTGTCGTCGCCACCCAGGGCGGGCGGTTTGCCGGCTGGGGCCTGTACGTGGTAGGCGGGAAGCTCGTCTTCCACTACAACCTCGCGGGCGTTCAACATTTCACCATCGCGGCCAAGGAGAAGCTGGCACCAGGCCGGCACGCCGTCCTGGTGGATTTCAAGTACGACGGCGGCGGGCTCGGCAAGGGCGGCACGGCCACCATCAGCGTGGCCGACAAGCCCGTCGCGCAAGGTCGCATCGAGCGCACGATTCCCTTCCGCATGGCGCTCGACGAAACCCTCGACATCGGCGAGGACACCGGCACGCCGGTCAGCGAGGACTACCGTGTACCGTTCAAGTTTACCGGGACGCTGACCCGAGTTCTCATCCGCCTCGGGGACGAGAAGCTCAACGCAGACGATGAGGCGCAGGTCCGCCGCGCGCTGGCCGATCTGGCAGCGGCGCGCTGATCCCGCAGTGACAAGCGCGGCGTTGCTGCCGGCCAACAACGCGCCAGGGCTATGAAGAACCTGCTCGTCGTCATGGCGTTGCTCGAGACCTTCACCGGCGTCGCGATGACGGTGTCGCCTGCGCTGCCGGTGTCGCTGCTGATCGGCGCGGCGCTCGATACGCCTGGCGGGCTGGTGGCGCGCGTCGCCGGCGCGGCGCTGCTGGCGCTCGGCGTCGCCTGCTGGGTGGCGCGCAATGATGGCCGGAGCGGCGCTGCGCGAGGATTGGTTGCCGCCATGCTGCTCTACAACACAGCGCCGGTGGGGGTGCTCCTGTATCGGGCCTGGGTTTGAGACTGTCCGCCATCGGCCTCTGGCCTGCCGCTGTATTGCATGTGGCGTTGGCGCTGTGGTGCGTCGTGCGCCTGCGCGCCTCAGAAACCCGACCGGAAGGGAGCCGCCGCCGGGCATGGTCTGGATTCCCGGAGGCGAGTTCTCCATGGGCGCCGCCGAATTCCCCGACATGAACATGGTCGGCATGGAGGCCACCACCGACTCCAGGCCGATTCATCGGGTCTACGTGGATGGATTCTGGATGGACAAGACCGAGGTAACCAACGCGCAGTTCGCTCCGAACGGCTACGGCCTCTACGACGTTGGCCGGGAACGCATGGGAGTGGGTAAGCGACTGGTATCGACCCGACTACTACGCTCAGCTCGCTTCGGCAGGGAGCGTCGTACGAAACCCGCAAGGCCCCGAGACGTCCTACGACCCGAGTGAGCCGACCGAGAAGAAGCGGGTGCACCGGGGTGGATCGTTCCTCAGCACCGACCGGTACTGTTCACGCGACATGGTCGGCACGCGCGGCAAGGGCGAAGGCAGCACGGGGACGAATCACGTTGGCGTCCGTCTCGCGAGGACGCCATGACGAGCGTACCTTCCCCGCAGAGAGCGCCGAGCGCAACGACGCGTGTGTCGTCCTTTCGTTTGGCTGGAGCTACTGAGCGAGGGGAGAACGAGGTGACCTATGCACGAGACGGATTCCGAGACGAAGCTAATCACGCTACTGTCCCGCCGCGACTTCCTTTGGACCGGCATCAAGGGAGCCGCGGTTGCATCGGCGCTTGACGCGGCGTGGCCGGAACGTGCGATCGCCCAAACCGCGCTCTCGCCAGACGCCGCGTTACAGACGTTGCTGGCGGGCAACCAGCGCTTTGTCGACAAGCGCCTGACCTCATTTGATGAGGACCTCGCCATCCTGAAACAGAATACGGTCGAGAAGCAGGAGCCATTCGCTTCGGTGCTGTCTTGCGCGGATTCCCGCGTGCCGGTGGAGCTGGCCTTCGATCAGAGCATCGGCCATCTATTCGTCGTGCGTGTCGCGGGCAATGTCGCAACGTCCGAAATCATCGCTAGTCTGGAATATGGCGCGGCAGTGCTTGGCACCAAAGTCATCTTGGTGTTGGGGCACGGCAACTGCGGTGCAGTCAAGGCCACGATTGACGGCAAGGATGTGCCGGGCCAGATCAGTCAGCTCTACGCGCCCATCCGACCAGCGGTCGAGGCCGCCGGCAACAATCTTGACGCCGCCATCAAAGCGAACGCCAAGATTCAGGCCAAGCTGATCGCCACCGCGTCGCCCGTGATAGCCGGCCTGATCAAGGCAGGGAAGCTGAAGATCGCCGCTGGCTATTACGATCTCGGCCGCGGAAGCGTCGCGGTGCTGACGTGAGACATCAGACATCCGCGTCCGCCGAACAGGCGGGTCCAAGGGGTTCGGTTTCAGCGTCGGCGGACCGCCATTGGAATCGCGGTCCCGTCGGGGCGTCGCCAGGTCGTGCGGAACTCGCGGTCGTACGTCCACACTTTCAGGCTCGCGTCGCGCCCGGACAGCACCGCAAGACATCCATCGGCCCAGTCGGGTTCGTGGTCCGCATACTTCGACAGCCAGTCGAGCACGTCGAGCCAGAACCCGCGGTCGTCGGTGCGTGCCAACGCGGCAATGTGCAACCGATCGAGCACCGCTCGAAGTCTGTGACGTTGCGCGCGGCTCGGCAGATGAAAGCAGGCCTCCATGAGGACCGCCTCGCACACGCCGAGCCGCGCCGAGGCGAGGGCTTCCAAGTCCTTCAGCGCCACGCGATGCCGTGAGTCGCGGGCATCACAAAGCGCCACGAGAGGCGTGGTGTCGATCAGGATCATCGCCGCACGCGTCGAAGCTTCCCGGTGATCGCGCGGCGCGCCTCGTCCCTGTCATGCACGTCGTATCCGCGCGGTGGCAGATCGGGCGGGTCAGGGTACTGCTCGAAGATTCGATCCATGACGGCTTTGAGGTCCTGTGCGGTTCCCGAGCCCGACACCTCATCGAATCGTTCATCAATGGCTTTGCGCACCAGATCGGACAGAGCAACGCCGCTCTCTCGCAGCGTCCGCGCCTTCCGCAGTCGCTCCTCATCGAGCCGGACGTTCACCAGCCTCGAAGTCATATCGTAAAGATACTCCGTCTTTACAGCATTGGGCAAGCCCGAACTGGGCGACGACTTCATGGGACCCGAGGCTGGCGCCGATGCTCAGCATCGTCTGTCACCGCCGACCAGATCACCAGACGACCCAATGACCAGATCACCAGACGACCCAATGACCAGATAACCAGATGACCAAATGACCAAATTCATCGTCGTAGCCTGATGCCGACCGACTGGCGCGCTTTCAGCGCGAAACGGAAGTCCTCGCCTCCCTGAATCATCCGAACATCGCCGCGATCTACGGGCTGGAAGGCCAGGCTGGGCGGGCGGGGCAGGCAGTGATGCTCCCTTTCTGGTGTGGAACTGGTCGAGGGTGACGACCTGTCGCATCGAATCGGCTCGGAGCGGAGTGGCTCGCCGACTCCGATCCTTGATGGCGTACATGGTAAGGGGTAGAATTGGCGGCCGACGCTCGGCTGAATGAGGAAAACGCGTCGATCGGAAGCCATCGGGGGACGGCTGCCACTGCCATGACGATCCGGCCGTACTTCGCCTCAAGCGTGACCCGTCGCGACGCCCTGCGTCTCTTTTCAGCCCTGGGCTTGGGTGTGGGAGCCGCCTGTCGGACCGGTGCGGCGCCGGCAAGCAACGAGAGCGCGGCGAGCGGGCCGAGCGTGTCGCCCCAGCCAAGGACACCAAGCTTCCCTCAGGGCGCCATCATCCGCACGATTCTCGGGGACTTGCCTCCCTCCGCTTTAACCAAGGCGACGCTCTTCCACGAGCACCTGCAGCTCGGGTTTGCATACTACACGAGCCCGCCGACGCCGATACGAGGACTCGACGTCCAACCCACGCCCGAAGACACGGCGCGGTTCATCGACCTCATCTCCGACGAGATGCGAATGGCCGCGGCTGATGGCGTGGGGTGTATCGTGGACGCCGCCCTCGGCCGGCGGCCCGACCGGCAGCTCGACAACCTCCGGGAGCTGGCCAAGCGTTCGAACGTGCACGTGGTGGTCGCCGGCGGCTATTACGGGGCGCCCTATCCGAAGACGGTCACTGGCATGAGCGAGAGCCAGATCGCCGACGAGCTCGTGGCCGACGCCGCCGCCCAGCGATGGGGCGCCTTTGGCGAGATCGGGACGTCGAAGCCGATGCACGCCGACGAGCGCAAGTTCCTGACGGCTCTCAGTCAAGCTCAAAAACGCACCGGCATCCCCATTTTCACGCACACGGACCACAAGGGGTGCCCGCCGTGCGCCCTCGAGCAGCTCGACTTGTTCGAAGCGCAGGGCGTCAGGCCCGGCAGCCTGTGCATCGGGCACCTGAGCGATATCACCACCGACCAGGACGCGACATCGGAGACGCACAAAGCCATCGCGCGACGCGGCGCGTTCCTCGGGTTCGACACCGTCGGGCGGGCGCTCGGCGGCGCGAACCCGGGCACGCCAGGCAAGCTGCCTGAGTTCCGCGACGTTCCCGATCGCGACAAGGCCAGGCGCCTGCTCGCGGTGCTCGAGGCCGGGTTCGAAGATCAAGTGCTGCTCTCGTGCGATTTCTCGAGCTCGTTCGATCTCAAGTCGAACTGGGGCACCGGCTTCTCCGCTGCGATCGTGCAGTTCGTGCCGAAGCTCCGGCACGCGGGCGTTGGCGAGGCGACACTCCAGAAGATGCTGGTCGACAATCCCCGCCGCTTCCTAGCGTTCGTGCCGCCGTCCTCGACCGGCAAGGTATGAGTCTCCGAGTCACAATGTTCGTCGTCCTGAGCACCGTGTCCTGGGTGTTCAGCCCCGGCGCTCGCGCGCAGGCCCCGGCGATCAAGTTCGACGTGTCGGCCGCGAAGGGGGATCTCGTCTCACCAACCTTCGAAGGGTGGTACTCGGTTGGCGGCACGACCTACGGCTTGTTCGGCTATTTCAATCGCAATCTGGAAGAAGTCGTCAACGTTCCGATCGGACCCGACAACAAGATGGAGCCGGGCCCGATCGACCAGGGGCAGCCCACCCGGTTCTTCCCGGGACAACAAGTCGGCGTTTTCGCGGTCGCGGTCCCGAACGATCGCGCGAAGGCCAACGTGACGTGGACACTCACCGCAAACGGGAGGACTTTTTCGATTCCGGTGACGCTCGATCCTCTGTATCTCATCCAGCCGCAGCGCGACGAGGCGGGAACCTATCCGGGCAATACGCCGCCGACGATCAAGTTCGAACCCTCGGGTCAATCGGCACAGGGACCGGCCGGCCTCACGGTCAGCCGGTCGGCCACCGTGTCGCGTCCCCTCGCGCTCGAGGTGTGGGTCACCGACGACGGTTTACCGCCACAGCCGGGCGCGAAGGGTCCGGCACCAGCCCTTCGCGGGTCGCCGGGCGGTCGTCCGCGGCGCGGCGGCTGGAGCCCGAGCTGGACCGTGTACCGGGGGCCAGGCGAGGTGAGCTTCAGCAACCCAACGCCGCCGGTTCAGGAAGGGCGGGCAATCACCACGGCGACCTTCGGTGCGCCAGGCGAGTACATCGTGCGCTTCCTGGCGCAAGACTCGCAAACGGGCAACAAGTGCTGTTGGACCAACGGCTACGTCAAGGTCCTCGTGCAGGCCGCTGATAGCCCCAGGTGACTGGGTTTCTGGGAGAAGGGTGCATAATATGGGCGTGTCCTCGGGTGGGCTGACGCCCACGGGGATCGAGGGCGCCACGATCTTTAGGTCGCCATTGGGCGCTCTGCGCGAGAAGGAGCACAAGATGTCTGGTAATTGTGGCCTTGCCCGATTGTTTACCGTTGCCATCGTCGTGGCAGGCGTTGCGGCTGCAGCACCTGCGGCCTGGGCGCAGGGCGCGCGTCCCGCTCGCACCACGACGTTCACAAAAGACGTCGCGCCAATCTTCAAGGAAAAGTGCGAGGTCTGCCACAGACCGGACAACATCGGACCGATGTCGCTCATCACCTATGAAGACGTTCGTCCGTGGATTCGATCCATCAAGGCACGGGTCGTCAGCCGTGAGATGCCGCCCTGGCTCCTTGACAAGGGTGTCGGCATCCAGAAATTCATCAACGATCGATCGCTCAGCGATCAAGAGATCGACACCGTCGTCGGATGGATCGATGCGGGAGCGCCACGCGGCGACATGAAGGACATGCCGTCGCCCAAGCAGTGGCCCAGCGGCGATCGCTTCTTCCTCGAGGAGGTCTTCGGCCCGCCCGATCTGATCGTCCGGTCGAAGTCCTGGACGATGCCTGCCCAGGGACCCGACGTCCTGTTCGAAGCCGAAGTGGATATTCCGCTGACCGAGCCGCGGTGGGTACGCGCGGCCGAAACGAAGCCCTCGCTGAAGGGACGGCGGATTGCCCACCACTCGAACAGCTATCTGCTCCGACCGCAGACACCGGAAGCCATGGCCATTGAGAAGGCGCTCCGAGCCGGACAGCCGGGAGCCGACGTGGTGTTCGCCGGACGCCAGAGTGCGCCCGGGTCGGAACGGGAGCTGTTCACGGAATGGGCGCAGGGGAAGGGCGGCGAGGTCTATCCGGAGAACGTCGGCAAGCTCGTCATACCGGGGATGAAGGCGGGATTCCAGACTCATTACCATGCGGTCAATGAGGAGATCTCGGACACCATGGAGGTCGCCTGGTGGTTCTATCCGAAAGACAAGACCCCCAAGTACAGCGCTGAATACGCGTCAATCGGCAGCAGCAGCGGCAACCGCCTGCAGATCCCGCCCAACTCTGTCGTCGAGTACCAAGGGACGACGGTGTTGCAGGCGCCGGCGATGCTCCACAACTTCCAGCCCCACATGCACTATCGGGGGAAAGCTCAGACCCTCGAGGCAATCTATCCGGACGGCCGCCGTGAGGTCATCAACCAGGTCAGTCGCTACTCGAACACCTGGCACATCAATTACATCTACGATCCGAACGATGCGCCGGTGTTCCCGAAGGGGACCGTCCTTCTCGTCACGTCGGTGCTGGACAACACGTCCGCCAATAAGAACAATCCCGACCCGCGCCAATGGGTGAGCGGTGGAGAGCGGACGGTCGACGAGATGGCTCACCTGAACGAGCAAGTCATCTACATCACAGACGAAGACTACAAGCGGATCGTCGAGGAACGGAAGAAGCGACACCAGACGCAGAACTGACGGCGATTGTCATCCGCACCCGCCTGGAACAACGGAGCTCGGGGCCGGCGGGGTGGCGCTGGACGGGATTGCCATGGACCCCGAAAAGTGTCAGTGCTTCTTGATGAACGACAGCACTGCGCCGTTGAACAGGTCGGGCTCTTCCCAGTAGGCCGAATGCCCCGCCTCGGGCACGACCACGAACTCAGAGTGTTTGACCCGAGCCGCGAGCAGCCGCATCAGGGGCGGCGGGGCATAGAGGTCCGCCCCGCCCGCGATGAAGAGTAGGGGCACCTGGATCGTGCCCAATTGGGCAAGCGTGATCCGGTTGCGGAGCGCACGTTGACTGGGACCGCTGCCGGGCACGCGACTGGCCTGTTCGTTCTCGAGCCATCGCCGCGTGCCCTCGGGATTGGCCGCGCGATAGGACGGACCCAGCTCGTGGAATTCGACCGACAGCTTGTCAAACTCCGGCGACCGCAGTCTCGCTTGGATGATGTCCTGGAATTGCTGGTCGAAGTACTGGATGCCGCCCTGTGTGCAGGCGACCACGACGCTGACCAGACGCGACGAAATCGAGAGGGCCGCGTCGAGCACCACGAATCCCCCGGCGCCCGTGCCCACGAGATGCACGCGATCGATCTTCAGGTGATCCAGTAACGCCACGAGATCATCGACCGCGGTACCTGGCTGGGGCCCGTTCTTGTCGATGACCGACTGCCCCCAGCCCCGACGGTCGAATGCGATGAAGCGGTACCCGGCGGCTGTGAACACCGGGACCTGGTGCTCCCAGCCCCGGCTGTCCGCCGTGTAGGCATGCAGGAACACCACCGGGACGCCGGCGCCGCCGCTGTCGCGGTAGAAAAGGCGCACGCCGGGAATGTCGACGAATCCGTCGTGGACGGCACCGCTGGGAGATTGTGCAGCCGGCCGCTCCAGGCCCAACACCATGAGTGCGAGGAGGAGAACGCACACTGCCCACGGCATGTACGCTTGATGGTTGGCTCGCATGATCACCTCGCGTGAACCGCCCCGGGTTTTCCGGAGAGCTCGTGACTTGACTCCGGCCACATGGGGAGAGTTTCCTGCGCCTGATATTACTGCTGTTCACATTCCTTCGGTGGCATGTGCCCGATCGGCTCGAGGAGCCGCCGGTGGTTGAGCCAGGCCACCCACTCGAGCGTCGCGAACTCCACGGCTTCCGCACGCCGCCACGGGCCACGGCGACCGATGACCTCGGTCTTGTAGAGTCCGATGACCGCGGTTTCGAGAGAGCGTTACACCCTCATTGAACCACCTGTAACAGGTCGCGGTTCAGCCTGGCCGTTCCGACGTTAGCGTGTTGTTAACTGTTAGCGTTGACAAGCGTCAGAACGCATGATAGGAGTGGCTGGCTCACTTAGAGCCCTCGGCTGCACCCAGCTGACACGAGCCGTCCACAGATCAAGTGGACCAAGGAGGTGCGCACATGCCCGCAACGCGAGTCGCTCGAAGGCGTTTCTTGAAGGAAGGTGTGACGCTGACCGGTCTGGCAGTCGCTGCCCGCTCCGTCAGCGGTCAGACCCTCGGAGAAGGACGGCTGCTCGGAGACTCGGGCGACATCATGGCGCACGGCGAGCGCTCCCGCTACGTCACGACGAAGCGGGTAACGATGTCGCAAGTCGGTCACATGGACATGCACGGTGACCCTAGAGGTCTCGATGCCATGACGCCCCTCGGTGAGCTGAGCGGCATCATCACGCCAGCGGACCTGCACTACGTGTCGCAGCACAGCAACGCTCCCGAGGACATCGATCCAAGTAAACACCGGCTGATGATCGACGGCATGGTGGACCGGCCGCTCGTGTTCACCATGGACGAGCTCAAGCGTCTGCCGTTCGTCTCCCGGATTCATTACATCGAGTGCATCGCCAACCGGCCGAGCCGGAGGGACAAGACGCTCGAGGAAGTGGCCGGCATGATCGCCTGCAGCGAGTGGACCGGTGTCCCCCTGTCGGTGCTACTCAAGGAAGCCGGGGTGCGGAACGGGGCGACCTGGATTCTTGCAGAGGGAGCCGACCGCATCACGCTCGGCACCTGCATACCCCTGGGGAAGGCGATGGCCGACACGATCGTGGCCTACGCCCAAAACGGGGAGCCCGTGCGGCCTCAGAACGGCTTCCCCTTGCGGCTCGTGGTCCCGGGCTTCGAGGGGAAGTACCACGTCAAGTGGCTGAAGCACGTCAAGGTTGTGGACAAGCCGTACGCGACGTATTGGGAACAAAGCCACTTCACGAGTTATCCCGGCGAAGAGCCCATGAGCTATTACCTTGAGCAGGGGCCGAAATCGGTCATCACCTTTCCGTCCGGAGGCGGACAACCCCTCAACGGGAAAGGGTTCTACACGATTAGTGGCCTCGCCTGGTCGGGGTGCGGCGCCGTCCGCAGGGTGGAGGTGTCAACCGACGGGGGCCGGACCTGGAAGGACGCGCAGATCCAGGAGCCGGCGCTGCCGATGGCCCTGACCCGGTTTCAGTACCCGTGGACGTGGGACGGACGCGAGACGGTGCTCGAGTCGCGGTGCACCGATGACAAGGGGCAGGTCCAGCCCTCGCAGAACGGGCATGCTGCCTTCTGGGGTAACAAAAGACCGCCGCACGGAAATCCCATTCAACCCTGGAGGGTGACCAGTGACGGGCAGATTTTCAATGCGCTGTAGCTGCGCACTCGTTGCGGCGGTCGTCCTCGCCTGCGGCACCGTGGCGGTAGCGCAGGGACCGACCTACGGCCTCGGCAGGACCGCGACCGAGGGAGAGCTCAAGCCGTGGGACGCGGCCATCGGGATCGATGGCGAGGGGCTTCCCCGGGGCAGTGGGACAGCCAAACAAGGGGCGACGATCTACATGACGCGAGGTTGCGCCGGTTGCCATGGCCACACCGGAGTTGAAGGTCCGGCCCCGCCGTTGGTCGGACCTGCTCGCGCCGATCACTACCCAGCGAGCACCGGCGGCTACCCAGGGGCCACCTGGCCGGGGCGAGGCATCAGAAACTTCCCATTTGCGCCGCTGATCTGGAGCTTCATCAACACGGCGATGCCACTCCAGCGACGCGGCTATCTCAAGCCGGACGAGCTCTATAGCCTGACTGCTTACCTACTGCACCTCAACGGTATCATCGCGGAGACCGACGTCATGGACGCCAAGACGTTGCCCCAGGTGCAGATGCCGAATCGCAAGGGGTACGTGCCTCCTCCCTTCTCGGAGTGGAAGCCGGGGATGCGACAGGCGGAGGTGAAGTAACGGTTTTCCTCGATCAGCGGATTCGCCTCGTGATTCGGGAATCGCCCGCGCTCGTTTATCCACAGGTGCTTTCCCGGTGACAATTGCCGGCGGCTTCTCCGCTTAGTGGAACGTGAGCGAGAACGCCGGCCTGTACTGCGTCACTGCATAATTTTTTCGTGCTGGCTCTCCGAATTATCGGAGGTACAACGCCGTCCGCCGGCGAATTCGACCGATCCCTGCATAAGTCACTAAGCAGACGCGCAAGAGGGTTGGCCGCTTTCTGGTACACCGCTTGCGAGTACACGGTAAGGAACCATGGATCTCATCCGAGGCGGCCATGGTACGGGATTTTGGATTGCGCGCTGATGAGCGTGCAATCCAACTGTTTCAGAGACCCATTCCGGGGTCTACACGCGATAACCTCGAAAGGTCATCTACAAGGATTTCATCGAAAGGAAACCATTGTGCTCAAACGAACTATGCTCAAAAGTACCATCGTCATGGCCTCGCTCCTGTCGCTGGCGGCTGTGCCCGTCTTCGCCCAGGATCCGAAAGCCGAGGTCGGCGTAACCTTCGGCTGGGCCTACGGTGACGGCGTCGACGGTAACGCTATCACCGTCCCCGGCGTAGGAAGCTTCAACCGCGTCGATCCCAAGGATTCGTTTCTCTGGGGCCTCGACTTTGGGTTCTTCGTCGGGCCGAACGCCGAAGTCGGCTTCCTCTACGCTAACCAACCCTCGAAGCTTCTGCTCGGCGGCACGCTCGGCACTTCGGACCTGGAAGTGGGCGACATGAGCGTCAACACGTACCATGCGGCGTTCACGTACAACTTCGGTGAGGGTAACGCCAAGGTCCGTCCATACGTGATGGGGGGTCTCGGCGCCTCGAGCTTCGGCGGCGTCAGCTACACCCGAATCAACGGTGCGAGCGCCGAGGTTGGCGGTTCGACGAAGTTCTCGAGCACCTGGGGCGCGGGTGTGAAAGTGTACGGCGGATCGAAGGTCGGCGGCCGTTTCGGCGTGCGCTGGACCCCGACCTACATCAAGTCCGATGCGGTCGGGTACTGGTGCGACCCGTACTGGGGCTGCTACGTGGTGGGCGATGCGCAGTACGCCAACCAGTTAGAACTCAACGCCGGCATCACGGTCAAGTTCTGACCATCGCAGCCCTCACGGGCAGCAGTCGGCCAGTGCTGGCTGCTGCCCGTGTTCTCTTGTTCCTCAGTGACTCCGAGCGTCCGCCCGTCACCCTAGCAATTCTTCGTGACCTCGATCGTGTGCTCGCGTTGTGCGCGATCTCGCTGAGGTCTCCCGCGTCAATACCTGATGGTTCGGATGCGAGCTAGATCGACACGGAGAGGGCCAGCTATCCGTTGAGTACGCTCTGTCGCACGTTCGGCGTGTCACCGAGTGGGTTCTACGCCTGGCGGCACCTGAGTCCGGCGGCGACCGAAGACGCGATTCGGTTGCTCGATGGACGACAATCCGGACTCGAATCGATCGAGAAGTCTGGAGATATTTTAGACACAGGGGCGGTGGGGAAGTGCTGAGGTCCGCCTCCGCGGCTGACGCCGCTACGTCGCGACAGCCTTCGTGTGTATTTATGAGGGTTGGCTCGCCGAGCCGTAGCTCGCGCGCAGTCGCAGGCCAGCGAAGGCTGGAGCGGGCTACGGGGATCGAACCCGTCTAACTGGCTTGGGAAGCCAGGACATTACCACTATGCTAAGCCCGCCCTCGGAGGTCCGCCGGTCACGGCCCGAACCACAGAAAGTTTATCACGCGCGAATCAGCGCCAGCACCTCTTCCCGTTTCTGAGCCATCATGGCCGGCGTGGTGGCTTCCAGATTCAGCCGCAAGAGCGGCTCCGTGTTCGACGGGCGCACGTTGAAGTGCCAGTCCGGGTACTCAACGGAAATGCCATCGAGCGTGTACTGATGTCCGTCCTTATAACGGGTCGCAAGCGCGTCGAGCTTCGCCGCGACATCGTCCATCGACGGAAGCGTGGTATTGATCTCGCCCGACAGGAAGTAGCGTTGGCGGAGCGGATCGACCAGTTGCCGGAGGCTCTGCTTGCGTTTGGACATCAGCTCGAGGATGAGGAGCGCCGGAATGAAGCCGTTGTCGGCGTAGAAGTTGTCCCGGAAGTAGTAGTGCCCCGTGACCTCGCCGCCGAATACTGCGTTTGTCTCACGCATGCGCTTCTTGAAGAACGCATGCCCGACACGGTTCATGAGCGACGTGCCGCCATGCGTGGCGACGATGTCCTTCACCGCATAGCTGGCGCGAAGGTCGTAAATGATGGTTGCGCCAGGGGCCTTGAGGAGAAAGGCTTCGGCGAGAAGCGCCGTGATGAAGTCTCCAGAGATGAATTCGCCGGCGCCGTCGATGAAGAAGCAGCGGTCGGCATCGCCGTCCCAGGCGATGCCGATGTCGGCCTTGTCGGCGATGACGCGCTCGACGATGTCCTGACGATTTTCCTCAATCAGCGGATTCGCCTCATGATTCGGGAATCGCCCGTCAATCTCGAAGCAGAGCCTGGAGGTCCGGCATGGCAGGCGATCGAACAGCTTGGGCGCGACGAGTCCGCCCATGCCACTCCCGGCATCGAGCACGACCTTGAACGGCTGTACCAGGCTGGGATCGATGAACGACATGACATGCTCGACGTACGCATCGAGCACATCTTTGGTCGTCAGGGCACCGCGGTGTGGCGTCGGCGGCGGCAGCCGGTGACCGGCAATCATGTCGCGGATATCCGAAATGCCGGCGTCGCCGCTCAGGGGGAACGCGTGCTCCCGCACCATCTTCATCCCGTTGTACTGCTTCGGGTTGTGGGACGCGGTCACCTCCACGCCGCCATCGAGCCCGTCCTTGGCAACCGCGAAGTACAGCATGTCGGTCGGAATCATTCCGTAATCCACGACGTCCGCGCCCTGCGATCGTGCGCCTTCGATGAATGCGGCAGCAATCGCAGGAGACGACAGCCTCATGTCTCGTCCGACGGCCACTCGCTTCGCGTTCAGATACGCGATGAAGGCGGTGCCGATCTGGCGCGCCGTGTCCTCGTCGATCTCATCGGGATAGGTGCCGCGCACGTCGTAGGCTTTGAAAATGGCGGGGTTCATTCGATGATCTCCGTGGCTTCCCAGCGGTGAGGCACCTCTGCTCAGCGCGTCTGCGACGGCGAACGCGAAGCCGTAGCTGAAGCTGAGGAGCCGAAATCGTGCTGTAGTCCGTAACGACCGACTTGTCGCCAAGAACGGTTCCAGGCTCCACCATGGCGTTTCTCCCGATGTGGCAGTGGCGCCCGATAATGGAGCGGCGCACGGACGCTTCCTGACTGATGCGCGTGTTGGCCCAGACGATGGACCGCTCAACGACCGCGTGCTCTTCGATGTGGCAGTGGCGGCCGATGACGCTGTAGGCGCCAATCCGCGCACCGGTCTTGACGACCGCACCCTCATCCACGAAGCACGGGCCCTCGAGCATGACGCCCTCGTCGATCCGGGCTTGCGGCGAAACGACCACTGCCTTCGTATGGCCAAACAGCGACGAACGAAAACGACCGTCCATGATGTCGTGATGCACCAGTGCGTACTTCTCGGGTGTGCCGATGTCGATCCAGTATCCGCGATCGATGTACGCGACGAACGTCTCGTTGCGCTCCACGAGTGACGGAAAAAAGCTGCGCTCGATCGACCATGGTGTGTCTTTTGGGATACGGTCGAACGTGTCAGGCTCGAGGACGTAGATGCCGGCATTGATGGTGTCGCACGTAATCTCGTCAGGCTTTGGTTTTTCCAGGAAGCGCCGGACGTTGCCGTGCGGATCCGTTTCGACGAGGCCGTAGGCCGTAGGATTCTCCACCGGTGTCAGCACGACGGTGGCTTTCGCTTTGCGCTCGCGATGGAGGGCAATGACCGACGCCAGATCGACCTCCGTCAACACGTCGCCGTTGAAGACCACAACCGATTCCCTGAGCGTCTCGCCGGCATAGCGAATAGCGCCCCCGGTGCCGAGCGGGGCCGGCTCCACGACGTAGCGAATGCCAAGACCGGTCTCGCTGCCGTCGCCGAAGATCTCTTCAATCCGCCGTGGCTGATAGTTCAGGCTGAGAATGACCTCGTCAATTTCCGGTACCTGTTTGAGCAGGTCGAGTTGGTAATGGAGAAACGGTCGATCGAAAATTGGAACGATGGGTTTGGGTGTGTGAATGGTCAACGGACGAAGCCTGGTGCCCTTGCCCCCGGCGAGGAGAATCGCCTTCATCGCAACTCGCAATGATATCATGTGTTACGCGCATGAACCTGCCGAACGCTCTCTCGGTCACGCGCATTTTTCTCGTTCCGCTCCTCGTGGTTGTGCTCTTTACCACCTTCGAGGGTCGCATGATCCTCGGCGTGCCCAAGGAACTCGTGGGTGCAGCGATCTTCGCGATCGCGTCGCTGACTGATTGGCTCGACGGGTACTTTGCGAGGCGACGGCAGCAGGTCACCGCGTTCGGTCAGTTCATCGATCCGCTCGCCGACAAGCTGTTGACCGTCGCGGCCTTCGTCTCGCTCGTGCAGATGGGGCTGGCGCCAGCCTGGATGGTGGCCATCATCCTTGGTCGCGACTTCGCGATCACCGCGTGGCGCAGCTATGCCTACACGCGCGGCGTGGCCATGCCCGCATCGCCACTGGGCAAGATCAAGATGGTTGCGCAGATTGTCGCGATCATCGCACTCATCCTCGGAAAGAAGCACCTGCAGGGGTTTGTCGTGGTGGGGCAGATCGCGCTGTGGGTATCGGTCGTGGCTGCGCTGGCGTCGGCGGCGGATTACTTCCGGCGTTTCAGCTGGCTGACGGGCCCGCGCCCGTCAAGCATCCCGGCCGCCGTGAATCCGCACACCGACCGTACGGCCGGCTAGTCCCTATTGGGACGCCTTCTTGCGGGGAATGAGCAGATCGCCCCTTTGCACCGCGTCACGCGTCATCGTCAAACGGACAACGGCGGTGTCGGCGCTCGCGTGGACCACGATCGCTTCGCCGACCGGCGCGAGGGGGAGACCGCTGACGTTGAGGTCGCGATAGATCGCGAACCGGGCGCCAGGCTCCGCACCGTGGCTCAGCCCTGCGTCGATCACCATGAAATCTCCAGTCCCGCCCGTCAGGCGCTCCTCGTCTCCAAACAACACGCGCGCAGGCATGGAAAAGTCGAGTTCACCGGTCGTGTCGGTCCGATCGAGATGCTCCGGAAGAACGGGCTCGAAGTACGGCTCGAGATAGTCGCCCCGCAGAATGCCATCGCAGGCGAATTCCACCGTGCCAATGGAGGTGGTCTCGTTGACAGCGACGATCCGCAACCAGCCGGCGGTGACAATCGCTCTGGGGCCGTCAACGTGCCAACCGGAGGCGGGGGCGCGGCGGATGACGAATTGCTGGCCAAGGGCGACACCGCGGCCGGTGCCCGCGCCGATGATGAGCAGGTCTCTCGTGCCGAACAGGCCTCTTGGCGCACTGTCCTGTGCGCCGATGATGCGCAGGGGGTCGGTCGGTCCCGTCGTGCTGGTCGCCCGAGGCGCGCATCGCGCGGCGTTCTGAATACCAAGAGGAATGTCGGCGCCCCGAGCCGGGCTGGCAGCAGCTCCATAGAGCACCGCAGCCAGTACGATCAGTCGTCGTGTATGCATCATCATCGTGACCTCGCGTCCAATTGTGCCTTCAATGTTGTGATCCGCCTGCGGGCTTCGTCGAGGTACTCGCTCTTTTCGAATTCTCTGACGAGCCTCTCGAAATACGGGAGTGCTTCAGCTTCACGCTTGGACTTCAGCAGTGATTCGCCCAGATAGAAGTAGACGCCGTCGCGCCCGCTGAACTCCGGGTCCTGTTTGAGCAGTGCATTGAACCGCTCGATCGCCGCGGGATATGCCTTGGCCTGCTGATAGTAGAAACGGCCAACACGAAATTCTGACTCCCCGAGCCGGTCCTTCGCTTCGCGGAGCCGCTCCTTCACTTCGGACAGGTAGTTACTGCTGGGGTAGCGCACGATGAAGGCTTCGAATTCCCGGATGGCATCCTTCGTTTCGGTCTGGTCACGCGGCGCACCGCGCATCTGCCGGAAGTGGGCGGAAGCCAGCTTGAACTGCGCATAGTCGGCGCGCCGGTGCAACGGGTAATAGGAGAGGAACTCCCGGAACTCATTGATGGCCAGGACAATCGACGCAGTGCCGCCCTCGCCGAGGTATGTGTCACCGACCCCCAGCTTGGCGTCGGGGCGGAGCGGGCTCTGCACGTAGGTTTCGTTGAGCTGCTTGAAGTACTCGCGCGCCGTCAGCCACTTCTCCTTGGCAAGGGACTCCATGCCCTTGTCGTACAGGAATTGATCGGGCTGGGCTGTGCCCGCGGGGACGACGCGCCCGCTAGCTCCTTTCGCGCAGTTGACGGTGCACAGCAGCAAGATCGCCACGGTTGCGAGATGAACGCACCGCGCCGCAGCGGGTCGTGAAGGCTCGAGCTGTCGGTCAGTCATCAGTATTCCGCTGCACCCGTTTCGCGCACCACTCTTCTCCATCTACCGATGAGAAACATTGTACACAGCCAGGAGAACATCCTGAGCCGGCAGAGCTGGCCTTGGAGCGTCGTACCACAGTATTTCCACAAACGCCCGGAGTCGACAGAGGACCCACGCTGCGGAATTGCGCTCGCCTGCTCACTACCGCACCCTGCGCTCGGGCGTGCGGAGCATCGGTCTGACGCGGACCGGCACCCGACAAGGCCGGCCGCTCCTGTCGAGCGTCGCATGCACGGTGTAGCCTGTGGCGAGCACTGCGGCGTCCGACGAACGAACGACCTCATAATTGAAGCGGATCCGTACCGGCGACACCAGCGTTCCCGCGGTGTGAATCTCGAGCTCGTCGTCGTACCGCGCCGATTGGCGGTAGTCGCAGTGCGCCTCGGTCACGGGCAGCGAGAAGCCTTCCGCCTCCATGGAGCGATACGTCCATCCCGCCTCGCGCAGCAGATCAGTTCGTGCCACTTCGAACCAGACCAGGTAGTTCGCGTAGTAAACAACGCCCATTTGATCGGTTTCGGCGTATCGCACCCGAACGCGTGAAACCGACGCGTGGGCGCTCAACGGGCAGCGGGCGTTGGAAGGGCTGCCAGCGCGGCAGCCTTGAGTTCGCGGGTTGCGCGTTCAGGATCCGGCGCATTGAAGAGAGCGTTCCCGGCTACGAGAATTCGCGCACCGGCGGCGACGACGCGGTCGACGGTGCTCATGTCAATCCCTCCGTCGATTTCGATGGAGGCTGTCGTGTTCCCGGCGCGATCGAGCGCGGCGCGCACGTCGCGGAGCTTAGACTCCGAGCGTGGAATGAACGTCTGTCCGCCAAAGCCGGGGTTGACCGACATCACGAGGACGAAGTCGAGATCACCGGCAATCTGCTCGATGGCGACGACTGGTGTTGACGGATTGAGCACGACGCCTGCCTGGACGTGGAGAGCCTTGATGGCGTGGATGGTCCGGTGCAGATGAGGCAGCACCTCGACGTGGACGGAGATCATGCTGGCGCCAGCCTCGGCAAAGGCCTCGATGTAGCGGTCGGGATCCGTAATCATCAGGTGAACATCGAGCGGAATCCTGGCCCGGCGCCTGAGCGCCCTGACGACGACGGGCCCGATCGTAATGTTCGGGACGAAATGTCCGTCCATGACGTCGACGTGAATGAGGTCGGCCCCGCCACGCTCGACGGCGGCCACGCTGTCGCCCAGCGCCGCGAAGTCGGCTGACAGAATCGACGGCGCAATCAGCACGCTCACCTGCTCACCTCAACCGAGATGGGTTCGCCGGGGCCGATCTGGAACCCCGCTTGCGGGCTCTGGCGCAACACCACACCAGGAGGGACGCTGGGATAGGGAGTCGATCCGATGATGGCCACTCGGAACCCGTGCCCCCGGAGCAGTGTGGCGGCACGATCCCCGCTGACGCCGATGAGATCCGGCATCACATACGTGCCCCCCGGTGCGGTGCGGTTGACAAGCAGCGCGACCTCCGCCGCACCCGACCCGGGGCGTGGATCCTGGGCCACGACCACGTCGAACGGATAGGAGGGCGAGCGAATCTCCGAGATGCCGGTCACGCGCAAGCCGTCCTGTGCGAGACGCAACGCGGCCATCCGTTCGGTGTCACCGCCGAGCGACGGCACCTTCAGTGCGCGTGGACCGGCACTCAGCCACACTTTGACGCTTCGCTGCCGTCGCGTCGGGGTGCCCGCCGATGGTTCCTGCGCGAGGACGCGCCCGGCAGCTATCTTGGGATCCATCCGTCGGCTCTCGTCGACTCTGATCGTCAGACCGAGGTTGTTGGCGACAGCCGTCGCTTCGCTGGCAGTACGATTGCCGAGATCGGGAACCTTGACCTCCCGCGCACGCAGTGCGACGCGCATGGACGCGGCGGCAAAGAGCAAGAAGGTCGCGATGAGTGCTCCGGCAAGCGCGAGGAGTTTGCCCGCGCCCCAGACGCGCGTTCCAAGGGCCATTGGATGCGCGATCGTACTACAAGTAAGGTCGCGGAAGTCGTAGGCCCGACCTTGAGTAGGGTCGTTGAAGTCGTAGGCCCGACCTTCAGGTCGGGCGATCTCTTTCGAAGGCCACGCCGAAGAACGCTTCCAGGCCGTGCGCGTCCGGCGCCGTGCGCAAATGGCCGCGACCGTCGACCACTGATGCCGGGAGCAGCGGATGCGCCCGCCGCGCGTCCAGTACGGTGAATCCAGCCGAGACGTGAAGAAACTGGTCGGCGACCTGCTCGTTTTCTTCCGGTTCGGACGAACACGTCGCGTAGATGAGTCGTCCACCAGGAGCCACTCGGTCGGCTGCGCGAAGAAGCATCTGCAATTCGGCCGCCGCCAACCCCGGCAGATCGGACTCGGTCCGCCGCCAGCGAATGTCCGGATCGCGGCGGAGCGTCCCCAGACCCGAGCAGGGAGCATCCACGATGACGCAGTCGAATTCAATGGAGAAGGGGAGCGGATGGAGCAAATCAGCCTGGACGAGGTCGATGCCGACCGCGCCTGTCAGCGCGATGGTGCGCCGCAGCAGGGCCATGCGGCGTGCACGAACGTCGCACGCGACGAGCCGCGTGCGGCGCTCTCGCGCGGGTGCTGAGCCCAGCATCGCGGCCGCAAGGGCGGTGGTCTTGCCCCCCGGCGCGGCGCACGCGTCGAGCACGAGCGGTCCCGGGGCGTCGCCCGCCAGCAGCGTGACGAGCTGGGACGCTTCGTCCTGAATCACGAAACCTTCGCCAACAGGGCGCCCTTCGTCGACGATGAGCGCGTCCGGCGCGAAGCGGCCAGGCCGCGTCCGCACGCCGATGGACGCGAGCCGCGCTTGCAACTCGTCCCGGGACATCCGCAGCCGATTGGTTCGAAGCGTCAGCGGAGCGGGGGTGTTGTTGAACTGCAGCCACGCCTCGGCACGTTCGAACCCGAGGCGATCGTACCAGCGGGCCGCGAGCCATCGTGGGTGTGACAGGGTGATGCTGAAATACTCGAGCGCCGCTTCGCGATCCTCTGCGTGGCGCGGTCTGGGCGGTAGGGGCAGCGTCCGTCGACGTCGGACTGCGGCTCGCAGAACCGCGTTGACGAAGCCGCTCGCGCTCGTTTTGCCGGCCCTCCGGGTCAGGTCAACCGCATCGTCCACGATGGCAGGCGCCGGAACTCTGGTGAGATGCACGAGCTGATAGAGCCCGATGCGCAGGATCTCAATGACCTCCGGATCGAGTCGATCCAAACGCCGCTTCGAGAATTCCAGGATGAGATGGTCCAGGGACGCACGCCAGCGCTGGACGCCCGTGGCGATCTCGCTGGCGAGCGCGCGATCCCGGTCATCGGCGAGTGACGCCCGTGCGTGGGCGATTGCCGCCGGCAGATCGGTGCGGCCGGTCGAAACCGCCATGAGAATGTCGTAGGCGGCCACGCGTGCCGGGCCGATCATGGGGCGGATGTCAATCGTTCCCCGGCGGGGAGCCGATGGCCGGCCAGGAAATCGCGCGCGGACATGGGGCGCGTGCCTTCGGTCTGGAGCTGCACAATCCGAATGACTCCCTGGCCGCAGGCAACGCGCAGGTCGTCGCCGCTGGCGTCCACGATGGTCCCCGGTGCCGTGTCGCCCCGATCCGCGCCCGCGCTGCCGTCGTCCAACGCGGAGCGCAGGAGAATCAGTCTCATGCCGTTGACGTATGCGTGCGCGTGCGGCCATGGATGCAGGCCGCGAATGTGGTTGTGCACGTCAGCTGCCCTCTGAGTCCAGTCGATCATGCCGTCGGCCCTGGTCAGGCGAGCCGCGTAGGTCGCCGCGGAATCGTCCTGTGGCATTTCTGGCAACGTCCCTGCCGCGAGTCCATCGAGCGTCGAGACGAGGAGCGCGGCGCCGAGGGTGGCGAGGGCGCGTTCGACGTCCTCGCTCGTGTCATCGGGGGCGATCGTTCGTCGAACCGTCGCGAGCATAGGACCTGCGTCGAGCGCCTTGACCATGCGCATGATGGTCACACCGGTCTCGCGCTCGCCCGCGATGATGGCCCGGTGGACCGGAGCGGCGCCTCGATACTTCGGAAGCAGCGACGCGTGCACGTTCACCATGCCGAGGCGAGGTGCGGCCAGAACCGCCTCCGTGAGGATCCTGCCGTACGCGGCCACGACGCCGAGGTCTGCGTGCAGGTTGGCCAATGCGGACACGAAGCCCGGATCCTTTAGTACGGGCGGCTGGAGAATCGGAAGGGCGGCCAGTCTGGCGCGCGCTTTGACCGGGGTGTCGGTCGTTTTCTGTCCGCGACCGCGCGGCCGATCGGGCTGTGTGACCACCGCAACGACCTGATGTCGCGAAACGAGCAGTGCGTTCAGTGTCGGAACGGCAAACGCGGGAGTGCCGAAGAATACGACACGGAGAGCGTCTACCATTTGCCCGCGCGCGTCAGCTTGCGGATCTTTCGCACGATGAGGTCGCGCTTGATTCCGCGAAGACGATCAACAAACAGCGTGCCGTCCAGATGGTCCATTTCATGCTGAAAGGCGCGCGCGAGGAGTTCGGTCCCTTCAATCCGCTGCGGCGAGCCGGTGCGGTCGAGGCCTTTGACAACCGCGCGCAATGGGCGGACCACGGTCGCATTGAAGCCCGGCACGCTCAGGCACCCCTCTTCCTCGAGCTGCACGCCATCCCGTTCGACGAACTCGGGATTCACCATTACGATGAGGTCTTTCGAATCGTGGCCGATGGACAAGTCGACGACGAAGATCCGCAGCGGCACGCCCACTTGGGGGGCAGCAAGTCCAATCCCTGGCGCAGCGTACATCGTTTCGATCATGTCGCCGATGAGCCGATCGACATCGGTCGAGAGCGTGTCGACGGCTTGCGCCGGGTCGTGCAACGTGGAGTCGCCGTACTTGAGAATGGGCCTAATCATTTCAGCAGTATCACGACAACGTTGGAACGCAGAGGCCGCCGAGAACGCAGAGATATTACTCAGGGAAGCCGTTCACGACTCGCTTCAGGCCTTCTTTGACCAACCATCTCACATTGAAATTGAGCAGGAGGCCCACTTTGCAGCCTGAAAGCCGCAGATACGAAAGCAGTTGTGCCCCGTGGACCCGCTCGAGTCGCTCGATGGCCTTCACCTCTACGACGACGGCCTGCTCAACGAGAAGATCCAAACGGTAGCCACAATCGAGCCTCTGTCCGCGGTACGTGAGGGGTAGGGCCTTCTGTCGTTCGATGGAAAGACCACGCCGCAGAAGTTCGAATGCCAGACAGGCGTCGTAAGACGATTCCAGCATTCCTGGCCCGAGCTCGTTGTGAACATCCAAGGCGGCGGCGATTATCGTCTCCGTCAGTGCGTTAAGGCGGTCTTGCATAGCCCAACGCGAATGCAAGAATCGGCGCCTCCGATCACACGCGAGAGTGGTCCAGTTCTGTAAGGCCTGCCAACCGGGCTTTCAAAACTTTCACTCTGCGACCTCTGCGCCCTCTGCGTTTATCGTCGTGTGCTTAGGTACGAGTAAAACGCGCGGTCGTGCAGGCTTTGAAGGCGCGCGCATTCTCGAGCATTTCGTCCATCGACCGTCTCTTGTGGTCTGGGCGACGATTTCAGCCTCTTCCAGCGGCGACATACGCCACCAGATGTCGATCTGGAGGCGTTCAACGTGGGCAGTCGTGACTCGCGAGAGGGCTCCCAAGCGGTTGACGAGGTCGAGGTCGGGCACGGCTAATTATAGGGCGTGCGAACCACAGGTAACAGTCGTTCAAATTCCAGTAATGGTTCAATCTGACGACCGTGCAGCGGTCAGATCGAAATATGAACCGCGTATTCCCGAAGGCGGTTCCGTTCGTCGGCAATCCAAACCCGCTGCGAACCTGAGACTCCACAGACTGCTCCTGCGCAGGCGACCTCAAGGCTCGTCGCACCAATACCAAGCAGCTTCCGTCCGAAGGGGCCGGCCTGTGGGTCTACAACCCGCTCGTACGAGAATTCGCGGGTCTGACGATTCAAACTGACGATGATGTCTCCAGCATTGGTTTCCGACATGTTGCAAATACCTCCATTTGGATTGACGGGTGGGTATTGTTGTCACGTTCGGGCGGCCTTCCGCCCCTTTTATGCAATAGACAAACCATCTCTTCGATGTTCCAGACGTGATTTTGTAATGCTGGCCTCCATCGCCGGCGTTACAAATGCCACCACATTGGCTTTCTTGAATGGTTCATCGCTTCACCTGCGTCTTTCCGGTGAGCCACTGGACGTCATCGATCCATTCGCGCGGAACGGCGACGCCCTTACCATCAAAACACGTGTTGCATTCGCGCGCGTACCGGAGGTTTCCGACCATTCGATAGGCGTAGTTCAGCGCCGAAGCCACTGCGGGGTGCCAGTTCCCCGGGCGCGTGAAGGTGACGAGACATGGTTTCGTCAGGTCGCAATATGCCTCTCCTAGCGCGTGCCCGAATAAGTCCTCATAGTCGTCGCAGATGGCCTTGGCTGCCTCACCGATGGCTGCGAAGGCAATGTGATCGCCGACGTCGCCGAGTGCCGCATCCTTTACGAGAAACGCAAAGGGTCCCTCCCAACAACCGGCGGACGTCTGTTTCCTGTATAAGTGCTCAGCGAAATGACTGTCACCGCTCGAAGGACAGCCGATAGACTGCAAAGGCGCAGGATTGGATGGAAGCCTTTGAGCGGCGGAAGCCATGAGGACAATGACTGGCGTTGTTGCTCAGCGCCGTCTTCTATCGCGCAGTGTCGGGAATCGGGTCCTCCCAGGCTTCTGGCAGTTCGGCCTTCGCTCTCACGCAGCGTGCCGCTTCATAGGTTGGTACAGGAGATAAGCAACACTGAGAAGTTCAGGCGGCTCGCCTTCCGCAAACTCCAATGGCCGCCTTGCCGTAGCCGCTCGTCCTTACCAATCTGGGGAACTGAAAAATCGGGCCATTTCGGTTCACCCCGCTGAGAAGGCTCTCAGATTCTTAACTCTGCGGTCTCTGCGCTCTCTGCGTTTATCGTCGTGTGTCAGGTACGGGTAAAGCGCGCCGCGGTGCGGGCCTTGAAGGCGCGCCAGTTCTCGAGCATCTCGTCCATCGAGTCGCCGCCGAATTTCTCGGTGGCGGCATCCGCGAGCACGATCGCCACCATCGCTTCACCGACCACGGCGGCGGCAGACACCGCACAGACGTCGCTGCGCTCGATGGCGGCGGGGCTTTCGGCCATTGTCGTGAGGTCGACCGACCGCAGGGGCTTCATTAGCGTGGCGATTGGCTTCATATAGCCGGACACGCGAACGTCTTCACCGTTGGTGATCCCGCCTTCAAGGCCGCCCGCGTTATTGGTCGGACGAGCGACACTGATGCCGCGTCGCGGTGGAGTCTCGGCCGCCGGCAGAATTTCATCGTGAATCCGGGAGCCCGGCAGCGACGCGACCATCGGTCCCCGGCCGATGCCAACCGCCTTGATAGCCGGGATCGACATGAGCGCCTGGGCGAGGCGTCCGTCGAGTTTGCGATCCCATTGGACGTGACTGCCAAGGCCGACGGGGACGCCCCGCGCGATAACCTCGAAACTGCCGCCCACGGTGTCGCCCGCGTCGCGGGCTCGGTCAATCTCGGCGATCATGCGTTGCTCGACGTCCGCATCCACGCAGTGCAGCGCTGACTCGGCAGCAATCCCGAGCACGTCCTCGTACGAAATCGCGAGCGCATCGGGGAGCGACGCCGACCCGATCGACACGACGTGGCTCACGATGTCCGTCTCGAACTGCCGCAATAGCTGCCTCGCGATGGCCCCAATCGCCACGCGCGCGGCGGTTTCCCGCGCGCTGGCGCGCTCGAGCACGTTGCGGATGTCGTCATGCCCATACTTCACGGCCCCCGCGAGGTCGGCGTGGCCGGGGCGCGGCCGCGTCACCAGGGGCCGATCGACGCCCGGCGTCTCGCTCGACGGCTCGTGATCGACGGCCATCGTCCGCTGCCAGTTCTCCCAGTCTTTGTTGGGAATGAGCAGCGCAATCGGACCGCCGGTCGTGCGTCCGTAACGGATCCCGCTCAGCGGCTGCGCGCGGTCAGACTCAATCAGCATGCGACGCCCGCGGCCGTAGCCGGTCTGCCGACGCCGAAGTTCGGCCGTGATCGCATCCACGTCAATCGCCAGGCCGGCCGGCATGCCTTCGAGAATGGCGACGAGCGCTTGTCCATGCGATTCGCCAGAGGTGAGAAATCGCAACATCGAGCGTTCATTCTATCCGAAAAAATTGCATCGCCCGGTCGCGCACGCTCAAGCGATTCGAAGAAAACGGCATGGGCCGCGATCTTGCACACGGCCAAAGAGCGGTCACGTCGCATGACGTCGATGGGGGCGAACATGGATCTCTTCGCAGATCGATTCGGCATCCTGGACGATGGACGAACGATCGACCTGGCCAGCGGAAACGAGGTGCGGCTGGTCGCGTCGAGTGCGGGCGGTCCCTCGGAACAAGCGCGGTGGGTCACGCGATGCGACCGCTTCTTCCGGTTGCGGCATCGACATATCGCTCGCCTGGTCGATTTCGGTGTGTGCGGTCAACTGCGGCGATTCGAGGCGTGGCGGGGCGAAGGCCCCTGGCGCGGCGCACCAGCAGAGGCCAACGAGGCGGCGCGAGTCGCCGCGGCGTTCTTGGCAGCGAGCGGAGTGACGACGAGCACGCGCGAACCCGACGCCGTTGGCGTGTGTAATGGGAGGCCCGTCGTCATGCCGGACCACGAGTGCGGCTACGAGGACTGGGCGGCCGTTGCGCCTGCTTCCGCGAACATTCGTCTGGAAGACTGTGGCCTCGAACTGGCGCCCCGCCGTGTCGTTGCCAATATCGCAGAGCTATTCGTCCACACGTGTGGGGCCCGCCCGCGTGCTGTGGCGCTATGGGGACCACCTGGCACCGGAGTCGAGACGGCCGTGCATGACCTCGCGCGGATTGCGCGGATCCACGGTTTCATTCCCCTCCGACCTTCGATGATAGACACGTGGACGACGGATATCGCGACCTTTGTGCACGGGCGGTCGCTCTGTCTCATTGTCGACGAAGGTTCAGCCGAGGGCTGGGCTCGCCTCGTGGAGTGGTCGTTGCGCAGCCCGATGCCGCACGTGCTGCTCTTCGTCGCACGCCGAGAAGTGCCGCTGGTCGATGGACTGGAACTCGAACCGCTGCCTGCCAGTGTTTTGGCAGGTGCGATTCAGCCGTCGCCAACAGACGAGGGGGAGCGACAACGAATTCACGTGGCAGCGGGTCGGGCGCAGGGCAGTCCTGGACGGTTCGTGCGACTGCTATGGGGCGGCGCGTCAGCGAACGATGCGCCGACTGATCGCACGCGCGTATCGAGAGCGGCCGAACAGCCGACGACTTATGGCGAGGGCGACCAGGATCGGCGGCCACCAGCGCCTGCTCGCGGGTCGGGTTGCGCGTTGTGGCCAGACCCACGTGAACTGACGAGGCTTCGCCAACGGATGGACGCGGCCGTTGGCCTGATCGAGCGCGGACGCTACGAACCCGGAGAGCGCGCTCTTCGGCAGGCCACAGGCAGCTTGGCGCGGCGCCACGACTGGGAATCGGCGGCTCGCGGAGGGTTGGCGTTGGCGCGATGTCTGCTGCGACGGGGCCGCCCGTGCGACGCCCAGGTAGCCTTGGACAAGGTGCGGGAGTACGTCGCCCGCGCGGCGGCCACGGATTCGCCGCTGTGGGTCGACACGGCCGTTCTGGCTGGCGGCGCCGCGACCGATAGGGGACGACTCGACGAAGCAGAATGCACGCTGCATGGAGCCGTGTCGGCCGCCTCCGCGATCGGGGATGCTGGCCGAATCACCGCGGCGCGGCTGGCGCTTGCGCGCTGCCTCTTCTGGCGAGGACGCTACGACGAGGCGGATCGGACGGTCGTGAAGGGCGACCCCGGAGCAGGCCGGACCTGCGGGGATGCTGGTTCGATTCGTGTAGCCGTTGCCGCCTCGCGAATCGCCATCGGTCGCGGCGACTTCGGAGCTGCCATCTCGTTGGCGACGGGAGCTCTGGAAGGCGCGGAGCGACTGGCACAGCCCGCGGCGGTCGCAGAAGCGGCGTATGGATCGGCATTCGCCCATCTGGTCGTTGGCGACAGGGTGGCCATGGAGCGCGACATCTCGCTCTGTCTGCAGTCTGCGAGAGCAGCACGGGACCCGCTATGTGGGTTCAGAGCGCGGCTGATTGGGGTAGAGCAAGACCGGCGAGGCGGACGGTCGGACACCTCTGCGGCGTTTCTTAGTCGCATCGCCAGGATCCCCGCCTCGAATCTCCCGTCAACCATCCGAGCGCGGTGCGCGATGCTCATGGATCTGATGTCGGCCTCCGGGTCGGTCGAGGAGGTGGTCGCGCGACATGTGTCAGCGACGGGGCTGCACGCCCTTGCGCTGTTCGCTCCAGGATGTGTCGCTCCGGCTCACAAAAGGGAACAGGCGGCGATGGATGATGTTCTGGAAATCATGAGGTGCTGCCAAAGCGCCGAGGAGGGACGCACCCTGTTAAACGGAGTCGTCGCCCGGCTTCGCGAACGGGTGAGTGCCGTTGCGATCGCGTGTGTGGCTCCCGACGGTATGGTGCTGGCGTCCGATGGCGGCCGCCTTGGACCGCGGATGGCCGAGCGTGTGCTGGCGGCCGGCCAGACGATTGCTCCACACCTCTGCGATGGAACCATCGAGGGTGGAGCTCCGGTTCGATATGGTGGAGAACCCATCGCCGTGCTGGTGGGCCGGTGGGCGGTCGGCACGCCGTACGATCCCTCACGCGCCGCAATGGCGATCACCGTGGCCGCGACCGCCGCGGGACCAGCCGCCGCGGAGGCCATTGCGCGCAGCCGGCAGAGTCCGGCACCGGCGTTGGGGGAAATTCTCGGGCTCAGTCCCGTCATGGACGATGTGCGACGCTCGATCGAACGCGCGGCCGCCGCTCCATTTGCTGTGCTGATCGAAGGGGAGAGCGGGAGTGGGAAAGAACTGGTTGCGCGGGCGCTGCATCGGCATGGTCCGCGGCATGACCGCCCGTTTTGCAGCATCAACTGCGCGGCGCTGCCCGACGAGCTCGTCGAGTCAGAGCTGTTTGGGCATGCGCGTGGCGCGTTCACCGGTGCAGCCACGGCACGTTCGGGCGTCTTCGAGGAAGCGCATGGCGGCACGCTGTTCCTCGACGAGATCGGTGAGCTCTCCGCGCGCGCGCAGGCGAAGGTGCTGAGGGTCATGCAGGACGGCGAACTGCGGCGCGTCGGCGAGAACCTCGCGCGGCGCGTGGATGTTCGGATTGTGGCGGCGACCAACCGCGACCTGCGGCGGGAATCGGCGGCGGGGCGCTTTCGCCTCGATCTGTTGTATCGCCTCGACGTCGTTCGCATTGTCGTGCCGCCGCTGCGCGAACGGAGCGAGGACATCGCGGTCCTCGCAGATCGGTTCTGGCAGGAGACGACAGCGCGGATTGGCAGCCACGCGAGGCTCTCAACAGCCACACTTGGCGCGCTCGCCCGTTACCACTGGCCCGGCAATGTTCGCGAACTGCAGAACGTGCTCGCAGCGCTCGCCGTCAGGAGTCCCAAGCGGGGCGTCATCCCGCCGACGGCGCTGCCGCCGCCCTTCGCGAACGCGCCCTCCGCGGAGAGCTGGCGCCTGGACGCCGCTCGCCGATTGTTCGAGGAGCGGTTCGTTCGCGCGGCGCTCGTGCGAACGGCAGGGCGCCGTACCCAGGCGGCCGAGCAGCTGGGCGTGACCCGCCAGGGGCTGGCCAAGCTGATGACGCGCTTGGGTATCAACGCGTCGGAGTGACACACGCGTTCCTTCCAAACAGCACTAGCCGGCGACGGCCCCATTCCAGCCGGCCGAGGGCCTCACAGAGTGGCGCGCTGGTCCGGGGGAACGGTTACGGTGCAGCGGTGACGTTAATCGTTCGCGTTCCCGTGTTGTTGGTTTCCTGCGACTCTGCCACGACACCATCAGCGTCGGCCACGGCAATCACGTAGTAGTACCCGGGAGAGGTTCCCGCAGGAATGGTCACCGGCGTTGAGCCAGTACTCGAAGCGCCCGCCGCCAGCGCCGGCACCGACCGGCTCGCATCGAGAGAGACGTCGGTCGCATCGAGCGACACGTTGGTCGACAAATAGAATCTGGTCGTCGTTGCAACGGCCGGTTCACCGCCCTGGTTCTGCACGACGTCCGTCACCGAGACCGTGGACCCCGCTGGGACGGTAAACGTCACCGACACGCTCGAGACCCTGAGGTCGGGCCCGATCGTGATCGCGCGCGCCAGCGTGTTGTTCGTTTCCAGGCTCTCATCGATCGCGTTGTCGGCGTCGGCCTTGGCAATCACGTAATAGCTGCCAACGGCGAGTGGGGACGGGAGCGTGACCGTGGTCGACCCGCTGCTGCTGGCGCCGGCCGCGAGACCGGGCACCGTGCGGCTCGCAGAGAGCAGGGTGTCCGCTGTGTCGAGCGACGAGTTGCTCGACAGGTAGAACCGCGTGGTGGAGGCCACGACGTCGCCGGCACCCTTGTTGGTGGTCGTGTCGCTGACGACGATCGGGATGCCCGCGCCGCCTTTGGTCGGCACCGTGAATGCCGACACGGCAAGGTCGCCGCCAATCGTGATGCTCCGCAACCCGGTGTTGTTTCCTTCCTGGGTTTCGACCACACCATTGTCGGCGTCGGCCTTCGCGATCACGTAATAGCTCCCCGCAGTCACCGTGGACGGAATCGTCACGGTCGTCGAACCGGTGCTACTCGCCCCTGCGGCAAGAGCCGGAACAGCGCGGCCACCCGAAAGCAGCGTATCCGACGCATCGATCGACCCATTGACCGAGAGGTAGAAGCGAGTGGTCGACGCGCCCACAGAGCCGGCGCCCTGGTTCGTCGTCGTGTCGCCGATCGTGATCACCGAACCGGCGCCTGCAGCAGCCGGAGCAGTAGGCGTGGAGACGACCAGGTCGCCTCCGATCGCCATGTAACGCGAAGCGGTGTTGTTGGTTTCACGCGTCTCCTGCACGGCATCGTCGCCGTCCGCTTTCGCGATCAGGAAATACGTCCCGGTCGTGACCGTCGACGGGATGACGACCGTCGTCGATCCGGCGCTGACGCCGCCGGCCGCCAGATCGGGCACGGCCCGACTCTCCGACAGCAATATGGCAGACGAATCCAGCGAGCTCTTGGTCGACAGGTAGAAGCGCGTTACCGAGGCCGGGACTGGGCCGGCTCCGGAATTGGTGACTGTGTCGCCGACGGCCATCGCCGCGCCGGCGCCCGCGATGGACGGCGCCGTCAATGCTGAAACGATCAAATCGCCGCCCACCTGAAGGGCTTTCAAACTGTTGTTGTTCGATTCGTGGGTTTCGATCACGACGTTGTCGTCATCGGCATTGGCGAACACGTAGTAGCTGCCCGTGGCTACCGTCGAAGGAATGGTTACCGACGTTGAGCCGGAATTCGTGCCGCCTGCCACCAGGGCGGGCACCGTTCGGTTCTCAGAGAGCACGAGGTCGGTTTCATCGAGACGGGCATCGGCCGAGAGGTAGAACCTCGTCCTGGTTGCGCCCGCCGAGCCCCCTCCCTGATTCTTCACGGTGTCGGTGATGACAATGGCGCCCCCTGGAGCTGCCGTCGCCGGCATGGTGAAGGACACGACGAGATCAGGACCAATCGACAGCGACCGCGCCAGCGTGTTGTTCGATTCCTGCGCCTCGGGTTCCACGTTGTCTGCGTCGGCCTTCGCGACGATGTAATAGGTGGCGACCGCTGTGTCGGACGGAATATCGAGCGATACCGAGGCTGCGTTCACCGCACCGGGTGCGAGCGAAGGGACAGGGTAACTACCGAGCAGGACGTCGCCGACGCCAATCGTCGAGTTGCTCGAGAGATAGAAGTTCGTCGTCGTCGGGCCGGCGGTACCGCCGCCCTGGTTCCTGATCGTGGTCGAGACAAGAACGCCGGATCCCGCGCCGCCCGAGGAGGGAACGGTCAGGACCGATACGACGAGATCAGACGCGACTTTTGGAGTGGCCGACGCTTCGTTGGAGTCGCCGCTTTCGCCGAGCAGGTTGCTGCCCGACACCACATAGTAGAACGTCGTGTCGTTGACGACGGCCGTGTCGGTGTAGGTTTTGCCTTTCACGCCGGACGCGATCACCTGGTAGGGGCCTCCAGACGTCAGGCTCCGTTTCACGTTGAAGCTCAAGGCGCCAGTCGCGCCGCTCCAGGTGAGCGTGACCTTGCCGTCTCCAGCCGCCGCAGCGAGGGCGGTTGGAGCAGACGGCGGAGCGGTGCAGGACCGAATGGCGCTGTTCACATCGAGACGCCCACCGGCGATAGTGATCGCGGCCATCGATGAAACCGGCTCGACCGTGCTCAAGAGGGTGTCTTTCAAGCCTGCGGTGTCGAGTGCGCATTGCGAGAGCACAAGTGCGGCGCTGCCGGAGACATGCGGCGTCGCCATCGAAGTGCCGTTGAGAAAGCCGTAACTGTTGCCTGGCAGCGTCGACAGGATGTCGGTTCCAGGGGCTCCCAGGTGAACCGACGCGGCGCCGTAGTTCGAAAACGACGCCCGGGCGTCGGTGTTCGTCGTTGCCGCCACTGAAATGATGCTCGGCGCGTCGTAGCTGGCGGGAAACGTGGGGTGGGTGTCGTTGCTGACTCCACTGTTGCCGGCGGCAGCCACGAGCAGCATGCTGGCGTCGCCGGCCGCGTTGATCTCGTCGAGGAGCGCCTGCGAGAATTCCGTCCCGCCCCAACTCGCGGACAACACGCGAACATTGGCAGCCATCGTCTGTGCGAACGCCTGCTTGGCCTGGATCGCGAAGTCGAAACCGTCGATGGCGTCGGCGATCGATCCGCTTCCGCTCGAGTCGAGAAACTTGATGCCGATCAGCTGCGTGATCCAGTTGACGCCCACGACGCCGATCGAATTATTCCCCGAGGCGCCAATAGTTCCAGACACGTGCGTGCCGTGTCCGTGGTCGTCCATCGGGTCGCACGTCAGGGCGATGACGTTGAATCCATGCGTCCCGGCCGGGCAGGTGATCGTCGCGCCTTGAAGCGTGACCTCGAACGGCGCGGGCGCCGACCACATGTTGGCCGCGAGATCGGGATGCGTGTAGTCGACGCCGGTGTCGATCACTGCGACGACCTGTGCGGTGGAGCCGGACGAGATCTCCCACGCTGACAGGGCGTGAATGTCTGCGCCGGCGACTCCGGGCAAACCGCTGTTCACGGCCTGGCCGATATTGCGCAGGCCCCAGAGTTGCGGAAAGTTCGGCTCGTTGGGCTCGGCGAACGCGTGAACGATGTAGTTGGGTTCGGCGTACAACACGTCCGGATGGTTTGCGAGTCGCTGAAGCAGGGCAGCGGCTGAGATCGACTTGGATTGAAGGCGCTGGAGGCCGTTTCGTCCGACTGGCCGCATCGCGTCGGCGCCGGCGAGGCTGCGGACCGCGTTCAGCGCGTTCGTGCGCGACCCATCACGGAACTTGACGAGGACTTCTCCTGAAAGCGCTTCGCGTCCGTTGACGAGCTCCACGGCTGGAGGCGCCTGGCGCTGGGCTATGGGCGTCGCGTGCAACACCAGCAGTGTTGCAATCGCCCCGAAGAGCAGCGTCACGGTCCTTGAAGTGCGGCTCATGCTTCCTCCAGACAAGAGTGTCGCTTACAGAACCCGACGTCATTTCACAAAAACCGACGTCGTTTCACAGAGACTTCCCTACCCCCGACGCACACGCGCTGGCGCCTGACAACGGCCCGGGGCTCCGAAATAGCGCCGCACGAACGAGATATGAAGGATCCAAAAATTGGCACACCGAGGCGGCAGCCCCAATCGTGCGGCGGGCCGACGCGCGTCGTGGGGGAGGTCGGTGCCAAAGCAGTGCCAGGACGTCAGAGACTAGAATGAAGCGTCGCCGGCCAGAAGCATGCTCCGCTTTCTGCTCAGACGCCTCCTTCTCACTCTCCCGGTCTTCATCGGCATCGCGACGCTCGTCTTCTTGCTCATTCACCTCGTGCCCGGCGATCCCGTTCAGGCGATGCTCGGCGAAAGCGCATCCCCGCAGGATGTCGCGGCGTTGCGGCAACGACTGGGCCTGGACCGACCGCTGCTGACGCAGTACGGCGCGTTCATGAAGGGCGTCGCCCGCGGCGACCTCGGGAACTCGCTGCGAACGAACCACCCCGTCGCTCTCGAGATCGTGCAGCGGTTGCCCGCGACGCTCGAACTCGCACTGGCCTCGATGGCCGTGGGTATGTTCGTGGCCATCCCTCTCGGGATCATCGCGGCCGTCAAGGCCGGAACGGCCGTCGATCACGCAGCAACGACGTTCGCGCTCGTTGGTATCTCCATGCCAGGTTTCTGGCTGGGTCCGTTGCTGGCCATCGTATTTGGGGTCTCGCTGGGCTGGCTTCCGGTGTCAGGGCGGGGCACAACGGCACACCTCGTTCTGCCGGCCATCACGCTTGGTGCGCCGCTGGCCGCGGGGCTCACGCGCATGATGCGCGCGAGTCTCCTGGAGCAACTGCGCGAGCTCTACGTGCTTGCCGCCATGGCGCGGGGCGTCTCACGCGCACGGGCGGTCCTGTGCCACGCGTTCCGCAACAGCCTGATCCCCATCGTGACCGTTCTCGGCCTGCAGTTCGGCGGCGTCCTGACGGGCGCCGTCGTCACCGAGACGATCTTCGCGTGGCCCGGCGTCGGGCGGCTGCTCATCCAGTCGATCACGGCGCGCGACTATCCGACTGTGCAGGGGTGCATTCTGTTCATCGCGGTGATCTATGTCGCCATGAATCTGCTGGTCGACCTGACATACGGCTTCCTGGATCCGCGCATCCGGTACGATTGAATGCTGAAGGCTGGCATCGCGATTGTCTTGCTGGCCGCTCTTGCGGCGCTCGTCGGGCCCGTGTTCTCGCCGTTCGACCCCGCCACGCAGGAACTGGCACTCCGTCTCTCAGGCCCCACGCTCACGCATCCCTTCGGGCTTGACGAACTCGGTCGAGACGTTCTGTCTCGCGTCCTTGCTGGCGCACGTATCTCGTTTCTCGTGGGCCTAACCGTGGTCGCGACCTCGGCATCCATTGGGACGCTGCTCGGCGCCATGGCCGGCTATTTCGGCGGTGTGCTCGACGATGTCGTGAGCCGGGTGGTGGATACGCTGCTGGCGTTTCCGGGACTGCTGCTGGCGATTGCCCTCGTCGCGGTGCTGGGGCCCAGTCTGACGAATGTCCTCTTCGCGCTCACGATCATCGGATGGGTGAGCTATGCGCGCCTGGTACGCGGCGAGGCGTTGCGCGCGCGGGAGTTCGAGTACGTGCAGGCGGCCCGCGCCCTGGGTGCGGGACCCTCGCGGATTCTGTGGCGCCACATCATTCCGACGGTGCTCCCCACGGTCGTTGTGCAGGCGACGCTTGGGATGGCGGGAGCCATTCTCGGCGAAGCCGCTCTGAGCTTTCTGGGGCTGGGCGTGCAGCCGCCGACGCCCAGCTGGGGCACGATGCTCAATGGCGGACGCGCGCACATTCTCGACGCGCCGCATCTCACCATCTTTCCAGGCGTCGCCATTGCGCTGCTGGTGTTGGGGTTCAACTTCGTCGGCGACGGTCTGCGCGATCTCGTGGATCCGGACTCCCAATCTTGGAACTCGAGAATGAACTGAAGGTGGGCCGAGGGCTGAGAGCTGACCGCTCTCAGCTTTTCACCATTCAGTCCCGCGTCTTGAGCTCGACGTTTCTCAAGACGACGCTCGTCGGTTCCAGCCTCAGTCCGCGCTCCGCGATGGATCGCGCTGCGACGCGGTCGCCAACTCTGAGGAGCGCGTCTGCGAGCGGCGCCAACACGCTCGTATCGTCGGGCGTCGCTGCCTCTGCGCGCTGAAGCCAGAGCACGGCTGTTTTGGGCTCGTTCAACCGGAGCGAGAGTACGCCAATCCGGCGGGCTCGCACGGCGGGATTCCGCTCGTCCGGCACAAGCGCCCCGTACTGGAGCAGCGCCGTCCTGGCTTCTTGCGTGTGCCCGCGGCGTTCAGCCGCCGTGGCGTACTCGAGAAACGCTTCCGGGTCGACCGGAAAACGCTCGGTGGCCTGTTTGAGCACGCGCTCGGCATTCTCCGACTGGCCAACGATGAGGAGCGTCCGGCCATACAGCGTCATCATGTCGCTCGTCGCGCCGGCCGTCGTTGCGACGCGCTCGAGCGCTTCGAGTGCCTTGCTCAGTGCGGATGGATCGTTGTCGCGCGCCAGCGATGTGTCCAGCCAGATGCGACCAATGGCCCCGTAGATCTGGGGGCGATCCGGTGCGCGCTCGAGCGCAGAGCGAAGCGTGTCGACAGCCAGCTCCACGCGTCCAGCCCGAGCGTATGCCAGCCCGAGGGCCACCTGGCGTTCGGGATGGTCTCCGTCCAAACCCGCGAGTACCTGAAGTTGCTCGACTTCGTCGGCTGGCCGAGCGAGGACCCCATAGAGATCCGCCAACTCTTCGCGAGGAGGAATGAGACCGGGAGCGAGCGAGACTGCTTGCTCGAAGGCCGTGGCCGCTTCGCGCCAACGCTGCCTGTCCCGCAGGCAGACACCGAGCAGGTAGTAGTCGTCCGGCAGGCGCTTGCCGGTTGACGCCGTCTGCGTCAGGGCGGTCATGGCGCCGTCGAGGTTGCCATCGCGATAGCGCGCCAGGGCGAGCTTTCGGGCAACGCCGGACGAACGGTCGTTGAGCCGTAGCACCTGCTCATACGTCTCGGCGGCCCGCCGGAAGCGCTCCTGTTTGTATCGAACATCGCCGAGCTCCTCGAGCGGCCGGGTGGCGGATGGATCCAGGTCTGCGGCGCTCCGAAAGTCGCGCGCCGCCGCTTCCAGGTCACCGCGACGCCGGTAGGTTTCACCTCGCCTGAGGTGTGCCAGCATCGAGTCGGGTCGAAGGTAGATGGCGTTGCTGTAGGCCTCAATGGCCTGGAAGGTCTGCTCCTCTTGCAGAGCTGCATCCCCGCTGTTGATCAGGTTGCGGTAGTCCCGCTCGCGAGCCGCCGCCACCAGATACGTGAGGCCGACCCACACGGCAGCGAGCAGGAGAAGCCCAAGGAGGGCTGCGATGCGTCTCATGGCCTTGGTTCCAAAGGAGTATCTTACGCGGAACTTTCGGGCCGGTTGGGGGTCTAAATTGTCTATAGTGGGAGCAGTAGCAGTGGCCTCGGATGTCGCACCGTTTGGGAGCTTCCGCGTGAAGCAAGCTGGCGTCACCGTCTGGTCGGATGTCGGGGGTCGCGAAAGCGCGCTGGTCCAGCGGTGCGCCAGTGGTGATGAAGGCGCCTACGCCGAGCTGCTGGCTGAACACCAACGAATGGTGATTCAACTGGCGGTGAATCTGCTCGGGGATCGCGACGAGGCACTCGATCTTTCCCAGGAAGTATTTCTGCGCGTCTTTCGAACCATTCAACGCTTCCGCGGTCAGTCAAGTCTTCGCACGTGGATCTACCGGATCGTTGTCAATCAAGCACGCAATCGTCAGCGTTTCTGGCGGCGACGTCACCGTGCGGATCAGGTCTCGCTTGACGTGCACATCGCTGCCCACGGCGAACTCGCGTCAAACGGCGAAGCCGGCCCGGATCGCGTGCTGGCTCAGAAGGAACTGGCGTCGCGGCTCGAGCATGCGCTGGATCACCTGCCGTTCGATCAACGGACGGTCATTGTCCTGCGTGAAGTGGACGGAATGAACTACGAAGAGATTGCGTTCTCGCTGGGGGTCGCTGTGGGCACCGTGAAGTCGCGCCTGACGCGGGCCCGCCAGGCCCTCCGCCTCGAACTGCGAGAGGCGAAGATCCTATGAAGATGCTCACCTGTTCGGCGACCAGGCGTCGACTCCAGGCGTTTCACGACGGCGAACTGCCGCTCTCGGACCGGATTGCGGTGGACGCTCACCTGGAACAATGCGAGGCGTGCGCGTCGTCGCTTGCGGAGCTGCAGGTACTGCGGTCGGTCGTCCGCTCAGCGAGTCGTGAACGAATGACGTTTTCTGATGAGGACGATCATGGCTTCCAGCGCAGCGTGGTCAGCCGGCTGATTGCGGAGCAGAGCGTGTCGCTCAGCTCGCGTGTTCCCGACATGTTCGAGGACATGCGGCTGGTCTACGCGGGGCTCGGCGCCACGGTTGCGGCAATGGCCTGCGTGCTGATGATGCTCAACGTGATGCGGTCCGTCACGGAGGATCGGCAAACCAATTCGCTGGCGGCCATCGTGAAGAACATGGCCGCTGCCGGTGCCAGCCAGCGCCTGCTGAAGCCGATCGCTTCCAGCCGGCCTGTCGTGGAGGCGGCCCGGCTGCTTCTCCCACGGTCGTCCGGCGCCACCTTCGCCGCCGATTCAGACGCCGACGTGATCCTCCACGACGTCGACGCGGAGTTTGCGCTCACCGGCGTCGTGACGAGCCAAGGACGCGTCGTGAATCTGGAACTGGTACATGCCAGCAACGGGCAACCTGTCGCGCCAGGTACCGACGAGGCACGAGCGCTGCAGAAGTTGATGGGTGCCGTAGCACGTAACCGTTATGCGCCGGCGCGCGTCAATGGCCTCCCGGTCGCGGTCAACAAGGTCTGGCTCGTCGCTCACACGACCGTGCACGGCTCGAAGAATCCGCTCGCCCGACCGGTGTCCATCGTCGCCAAGAAGCGCGTGACGATCGTCACCGACACTACCGACGGGCGGGCGCCTCGACCTGCGTAGTGGCAACGTTGTTCATCGAGTCGATCGCGCGGAGGCTGAGCCCGCGCGGACCGATCGCTCCGTCGACCACTATCTCGTAATGCTCGACTTTTGAATCGGCGATGCCATCTTTTGGAAAGACGGCCAGCCATTGCTCTCCATCCCGTGACGATTCCACCCGCTGAATCGGTGACTGATCGTCGATCACGTCGAAGGCAATGACGGTCCGGTTCGATTCAACCCGAACGACAGGGACGGAGAACGTGGGCGGCGCATTGTCGATCTCGAAGGGGGAGCCGTCGAGGTCGCCGGAGAGTGCCGCCTCGACGCCGTTCGAGGGAAGGTCGGATGCTCTGATGCGGACCAGATATGTCCCGTTGGGCACAGTCGTTGTATCCCAGACGTAGATCGACTCGGGCATGCCGCGACGGAGCGCCTTCCACGTCGATTCCCCTTCGCGACGATACTCGACGTCGTACACGAGATCATCGCCATTCTCGTCGTCGGCCTTCCACATGAGCGTCCGCAGGCCCTTTGCATACACTTTTCGCCCGAGCGACGGAGAGGCCGATGATCCGGCCCCGCCGGCTTCCGCCGCGAGTTTCCGATCCGGCGTCGTTTGATTCTCAAAGCCCGCGAGATCCGGGTCGCCCGACGGGAACGGCTTCTGAAACACGATGCCAGGCGGATGCACGGTGATCGATCGCACCTGGGGCCTCACGTTTCGCTGCAAGTACGCGGCGGTGATCGATGTCAGAACCGGGCTTTGCCCTTTGCCGCTCATCGCGATGCGCCACTGCAGGTAACGAGCTTTTGGGCTCGCGATGGCCGAACCCGGCACGGCGTACGGAGACGACCACGGACTCCACGTGTCATCCGGGGTCTCGACGTTGCCTGAGCGGGTGAAGATGTCGATGCGCCCACCGGCGCCCGCGGTGCCCCGCCACGTGACGGCTCCCCACGTCGCTACCATCTTCGCGTCCTGCACATCCGAGATGTAGCTGCCCTGCGGTGCGAGATCAGAAGAGAGGCGGAACAGCTTGCCGGGATTTGCCGTGGCATAGTAAACCGCGCCTCGCGAGTCTTTATGAAGCGCCGTCACCTGCTGTGCGCCGGCGCTGGCGATCAGCGTGGGCTTCAGCGGATCCCCGTCCAGACGGTAGATCTTTCCCTTGTTGCCAGTGGCGACGATGAGGCGCCCCGTGTTATCCGTGATGACGTCGTAAGGAAGGTCCTCGTGCGATTCCCAGAGCAGATCCCACAGGCCGTCCGGTGCGACGCGATACAGGGCGCCGCGTGCCTGGCGTCGAGCGTCTGGAGCCGCGCCTGCACCGCCGGCTGACGAATCGACAGCAACCGCAGCACTCACCTCCACAGTAACCGTCGGGACTCCCGACCGTTGTGGTTCGCCACCGGTCGGTCGCGATGTATCGATCGCAGGCATTGGTGCGCTGCCACTCGTGCCGCGGCCGGCGACAGCCGCCACGTAAAGCATGCCCTTGTCATCGAAGCGCAGCGCTCGAATTTCTTCGAACGGTGTGTCGAGCAGGAGGAAACCACGGCCCTCCGCATCCACGCGCAGCAGGCGCCCGGGGGAACCGGTGCCCACGAGCAGATTCCCCGCCTTGTCGAACGCAAGCGCCGTGGCATGCGTGGCCTTCGTCCTGTAGAACGGCGCCCCCTTGCCGTCGGGCGCAATCTTGTACACGACCCCTGCGTCGCCGGTCGCCGCATAGACGTTTCCTCGGGAATCCGTCGTGAGCGCCCAGATGTACTTGTCCTCGGGATCGAAGAAGGTCGTTGCCGTGCCGTTGCGATCAATCTTGTAGATCCTGCCGTTCGGCGAACTGGCCGCGTAAAGGCCTCCGTTCGGTGCCTTGGCGAGCGCGTGCACCTCGAGTTCCCCGGCGTCGAAGAACGATGTGCCACGGCCCTGGGCGTCCACGCGGAACACACGGCCCTCGTTCCCGGTTCCGATGAAGAGCACGCCGTCAGGTCCGGGCAACAGCGTCCAGAGAAATGGCGAGGGTGTTTCGTACACCATCTCCGTGGCCGATCCGAGCATCAGCTGACCGCGGCTGTCGATCGAGAGATTCTCAATGTCACCCTTGAGGAAATCGGTTTGCGTCGCGGCCTGAAAGAACTTCGGAGACGAGGCCTGTAGCGTCGCCACCACCAGCGCGACCGTGAGGAGCACGAAACCGATCCCTACACGCCCGACCTGAAGGTCGGGCCTACGTATGTGGTTGGCCTGGTCGGGCCTACGCATGTGGTTGGCCTGGTCGGGCCTACGCATGTGGTTGGCCTGGTCGGACCTGCGCATGTGGTTGGCCTGGTCGGGCCTGCGTGTGTGGCTGGCCTGGATGCCGGGCCTACGCGTGGCATCGGTCGGGGCTGCGGTTCTCGTGGGTCCGACCTTCAGGTCGGGCGTGCAGCCGCACGGTCGAAAAGGAGTCATAAGAATGCGGAGGGGGGATTAGTTGGGCGTGACCGAAATGGTCAGCGTCCGAGCGCCGGTCACGGCGAGGTCAGTCGTAATCTCCCACTCGCCGATCGTCGCGCTGTTGAGGCTGCTGGTACCACCTGTACTGCGGTCGGCCTCGATAATCGCGAGCACCGACGGGGGCAGCGACGCCAGCAGTTCGCCGTTGACGACGGCGCCCGGTTGGGAGCTCAACAGCTTCACGTAGAGCGTGTCGTTACGCCGCTCACGGTTGAGGGCTCGAACGAGCTGAGGCATGCTCCGCGGCTGCGAGAGCCGTGCTTCGCGCTGCTCAGCCTGCGCGAGCCGGCGGCCGTCGGAAACCAGAAGCGAGAGGTTCCCCGAGGCGTTCGCGGGAATGGCGATCGACACGCTGCGGATGAGGTCGTCGCCGCGGTGTGGCCGCAGCAGGACCTTGAGCGGCATCGTCCGTCCGGCACGCGGCCGTGTGTCGTCGATCCAGATGCGCTCGAGCGTCGCGGTGCGCACCTGTTCGGTCGATGTGACGACTAGCTCGAGCTTCTCGATATCGACAGGCTCGTAGTCGTTGGAGACGAGCGCGGCCAGTGGCGCGATGACCGAGGATGCCGCACCCATGGACGCGTTGTCGCCCGAGAAGAGATTGTCGAACCCAACCGTGCCGTGCCGAGAGACGGCAACATGACCCGTCACGGCAAACGTCGATGCACCGAATTGCCGCTCGTACGACGCGAACAGATTGACGAGCACCGACGCCGTCATGATTGGTGTAAAGAGCTGATCCTTCACGACGTTGAAGCGGAACGTGCGATCGGGTGCGTGATCCGAATTGAGCGAGATGGTGATGGGAATCATTCTGGGGCCGGGCCCGAGGCGGCCGGCAATCGTCGTGGGCCGGTCCTGGTGAATGGTGCCGATCGTGTCGCCGGTGGTGGCGAGCTTGGTCGACGAGGACAGACTCGGCAGCACCGTGTAGACGTAGGCGCGCGTCATCGGGAATTCGGTGGGCCCCAGGTTGTACATCGGGTGGCCGAATGCGAAGACGCGATCGCCGTCCACGTGCGTGACGGTGCCGGTGGCGCCGAGAAGGAAATCGCCGGTCACGAAGTTGACGCCCACGGCGTCGCCGGGTTTCAGCGGACCGTCGAAGGGCATCTCGCCGTGCTTGCCCAGGGCGCCGCCCGCCATGGGGATGAACCCCTGACCCCGGAATGCCGCGCCAAGAAGGTCCGTGGCGTTCGCATCAAAGCCGGAGATGACGAGTGGTGTGGCAATCGGCCGCAGCAGGGTGCCGACTTCGGACCCGCTGATGCCAGAGAGCGCGCCCACGCCCGAGAAGCGTGCATCGGCGGACCGATTGGCAAACGGCCTATTCCATGTCAGTGCGTTGTCGAAGGCGGCGACGAGCGTTTCGCGGGTGACCGGCAGATCAAGACGAACACGCGCGGCGGCTGCGCGGGGCGTCTCCACGGAGGCGTCCGTCGTCATTTCTTCGATCGGCGTGATGCCGGCGATCGGTTCTTTTGAAAAACTGCCCAGGGAGTAGGACACGGCGCCCACAAGGCGGTTGTCCACGTACACGGGGCTGCCGCTCATGCCCGCAATCACGCCGGCCTCGGCGAGCGGACCACCTTCGAGCCGCGCCAGCACGAGATTCCGTCGGGGGCCCGTCACGTTCTCAATCACGCCCAGGATGTGCACCTTGAAGTCTTCGACGCGCGTGCCATTGAAGACCGTCCGCCCGACCCCCACCAGTCCGGCGCGGACTTCAGACACCGGCATGATCGGTGTGGCGGCCAAGAGGTGCGGCCGACCCACCGCGAGTGCGATGCCGGTGAGCGCGACTGCCAGCGAAACGGTCAACCGTTGCATGGTCATCACTTCTATTCCGTTATAGAAGCAAAAGTGCTGACTGGTCAAGGAGAAACGGCCGTTGTTTGACAGTCTGAACGGCCCTCTGGTATCGTCCTTTCACCAAGAGTTGTATCGATGTCGAGGCTGCTCCCAACACCGTTTGCCTCTTCTTTGGCGGGCTCCAAAGGCCGGGCCGTGGTGCGTCCGTCAACGTGGTGGTACTTCGGCACTTGTGAAGAGGCTTCCGCCTTGGCCTGAGCCGCCAGCGCAGCGACGTTTCCAAGCCTCTTCAGCCGCCGGTTGAAGAGGCTTTTTTTATGTCTCAATCATCACTTCTCTGCGTGACCGTCACGGCGCCGACGACCGCGGAACTCCGCCAGCGGCGCGATGCCGCGGTGAAGGAATTCCACGCCGATCTGGTCGAGTTGCGTCTGGATTCGGTGCGCGATCCGAATGTGGGCGCCGCCTTGGAGGCTCGTAGCGGTCCGGTGATCGTCACCTGCAGACCCGTCTGGGAGGGAGGACAATTCAGCGGATCCGAGAGCCAGCGGCGGCAGTTGCTCGAAGAGGCCCTGGCGCTGGGCGCCGAGTACGTCGACATCGAGGCGCGGGCCGGGTTGGGCGATGTGATCGCCAAGACCGGGGGACGGGGCATCGTCCTGTCGATGCACGATTTCGAAGGCGTGCCGGCCGATCTGGAGGAACGGGCGCACGCGATGCGGGAAACCGGCGCCGCCGTGATCAAGATTGCCGTGCGTGTGCATCACCTCACCGATTGTCTGCGCCTGCTCGATCTTGCCGCATCTCTTGGCCCGCCTGGCGGCACAGTGCTCGTCGCCATGGGCGAGCAGGGGATCGTGACGCGTGTGCTCGCACGGCGATTCGGGTCCGCTTGGACGTATGCAGGCGACCTGGGGCAGATCGGGCAGGTGAGCGCGGCGCGGCTCGTTGACCAGTACCGTTTTCGTTCCTTGAGCGAATCGACACACGTCTACGGTCTGACAGGTTCTCCGATAGGACACTCGGTGTCGCCGGCCATGCACAACGCGGCGATTCGAGCGGCCGGGCTCGACGCGGTGTACCTGCCGTTTCCTGCGGCGGATCCCGATGACTTCGTGACATTCGCGCGTTCGCTGGGCGTGGAAGGGGCGAGCGTGACCATCCCCTTCAAGGTTTCGCTCGCCGAGCGCCTCGATGACCTTGATGCCACCGCTCGCCGTGTCGGGGCGATCAACACCGTGCGCGTTGTGAACGGCCGGTGGATGGGCCGCAATACCGATGTCGCCGGGTTTCTTCGCCCACTGCAAGATCGCGGTGTGGCACTCAGCGGTCTGCGTGGCTCCATTCTTGGTGCGGGCGGCTCGGCACGCGCGGTGGCGATCGCCCTCGCATCGAAGGGAGTGGCCGTGCACGTGCACGCCCGCAGCAGGGAGCGAGCCGAGGCGGTGGTCAGCGGGGTCGGCGGGCGCGTCGGGCCGTGGCCCCCGGAGGAGGGGAGCTGGGATCTGCTGGTCAACTGCACCCCTGTCGGCATGCACCCGCGCGTGGATGAAACGCCGGTGCCGGCCCGACTCCTGACGGGACGCCTCGTGTACGACCTGGTCTACAACCCGCAGGTCACACGGTTGCTGCGCGAAGCGGCGGAGGCGGGCTGCGAGACCATCGGCGGATTGGACATGCTGGTGGCGCAGGCCGGCGAGCAATTTCACTGGTGGACCGGTATTCAGCCTGAGGCGGGAGTGATGCGCGCGGCGGCGCTGGATCGCCTTTCGGAGTTTGCGACCGATGAAAATCACCTCGTTTGAAGAATTCAAAGAGCTGTCCCAGCGTGGGACCTTCGTCCCCGTGTGCAAGGAGCTGGTCGCCGACCTGCTGACGCCGGTGTCGGCCTTCCTCAAGATTGCCGAACACTGCCGACTACGCGTTCCTCCTCGAGAGCGTCGAAGGAGGCGAGCATGTGGGTCGGTATTCGTTTCTCGGCAAGGATCCGTTTCTGATTCTTCGCGGCCGCGATGGCCGCACGACGATCGAGCGCGGCGGCAGGGTCACAGAGAGCGCGCGACGCCTTCATCGACACGCTCCGCGGCCTGATGGCCGACTTCCGCTCGCCGTTCGTGCCCGATCTGCCGCGCTTCACGGGCGGCGCCGTCGGCTATCTCGGATACGACGCGGCGTCGTGGTTCGAGCCGGTTCTCGGCGATCTCGGCACGGCGGACGATCGGCGCGGACGAGGCCGGCTTCATGCTCTTCGACACGGTGCTGGCGTTCGACCACGTGCAGCATCGGATTCTGATCATTGCCAATGCGCGCATCACCGCCGACGATGACCTCGAGTCGCTCTATCAGTTTGCGTGCGCGAAAATCGAGTTTCTCGAACGCGAGCTCGAACGGAATCTGTCGCTGCTCGAAAGCGCAGGCGGCGGCGCCGCTCGAGATCCGATCGAACCAGACGCAGCGAGAATTCGAGCACATGGTGCGGACGGCGAAGGAGCACATCGCGGCGGGCGACATCTATCAGGTGGTCCTGTCGCAGCGGTTCGAGACCGACGTCGCCGCCGACCCGTTCACCGTCTATCGCGCCCTCCGGCACGTGAATCCGTCGCCGTACATGTATTTCATCCGGATGGGCGGCGTGTCGATCGTCGGGTCGTCGCCCGAGATGCTCGTGCGGGTCGAGGGGTCGCGCGTCGAGACGCATCCGATTGCCGGCACGCGTCCTCGCGGCCGGACCGACGAGGAGGACCTGCGGCTCGCCGAGGAGTTGAAGCGCAACGAGAAGGAGCGCGCCGAGCACGTGATGCTCGTCGATCTCGGCCGAAACGACGTCGGTCGCGTGTGCGAGTACGGCACGGTGCGGGTGCCGCAGTTCATGGGCGCTCGAGCGCTACTCGCACGTCATGCATCTCGACGTCGATCGTCGAAGGGCAGCTCGCCGAGGACCGCGATCGGCTCGACGCGCTGGTCGCGTGCTTTCCCGCCGGCACCGTGTCGGGCGCGCCGAAGGTGCGCGCGATGGAGATCATCGCACGAGCTCGAGCCCGTCGGCCGCGGCCTCTACGCTGGCGCGGTCGGCTACCTCGACTTCGCCGGCAACCTCGATTTCTGCATCGCCATCCGCACCGTGATCATGTCGGAGCGGCACGCGCGTACGTGCAGGCCGGTGCCGGCATCGTCGCCGACTCGAATCCGGCCGCCGAGTACGAGGAAACGCGCGACAAGGCGCGCGCGCTGATGCGGGCGCTCGAACTGGCGCAGGCAAGGCTTGTGAGCATCATGGTTCTCGTCATCGACAACTACGATTCGTTCACCTACAACCTCGTCCAGTATCTGGGCGAGCTCGGCGCCGACCGTGCGCGTCGTGCGCAACGACGCAGGTCACGGTGGATGACATCGCGGCGCTGACGCCCGATCACATCGTCATCTCGCCCGGGCCCGGTCGGCCCGAGGACGCGGGCATCACGATGGACATGATTCGGCGTCTCGGGCACGACGACGCCGATTCTGGGCGTCTGTCTGGGACATCAGGCGATCGGCGCGGTCTTCGGCGGGTCGGTCGTGCGCGCGCCGCGTGCCGATGCACGGCAAGACGTCGACGATCGAGCACGACGGCCACGGCCTGTTCACCGGGCATCAGCGGAGCCGTTTCGAGGCGTCGCGCTACCACTCGCTGGTCGTGGCCGAGGAGGGCGTTCCCGGCCGAGCTCGAGGTGACGGCGCGCACGCAGGCGAGGACGGCATCGATCATGGGACTGCGCCATCGAACGCTGCCCGATTCACGGCGTGCAGTTTCATCCCGAGTCGGTGCTGACGGGCGAGGGCCGGCAGATTCTCCGGAATTTTCTCGAAGGACGTCTGGGCTAGCCATGTTTCCCGCGCGTTGCATCGAGAAGCTGATGCGCCGCGAGGACCTCACGGGTGAAGAGGCGTCCGCCGCGATGGCGGAGATCATGGAGGGGCGGGCCGCTGACGCGCAGATCGCGGGTCTGCTCATCGGGCTCGCGATGAAGGGCGAGCGGCCAGCCGAGATTGTGGGGCTCGCCCGCGCGATGCGCGCACACGCGGTGCCGCTATCGACGAGTTACGAGGACGTCTTCGACTACTGCGGCACCGGCGGCGATCGGTCGGGCACCTTCAATATCTCCTCCTGCGTTGCCGCTGGTCGTGGCGGCATGTGGCGTGCGGGTCGCGAAGCACGGCAATCGGTCGGTCTCGAGCCTGTGCGGGGAGCGCCGATGTCTTCGAGGCACTGGGGGTTCGCACATCCGCGCCGCCGGCGATTGTCGAGCGGTGTCTGGCCGAGGCGCGCATCGGGTTCTTCTTTGCGCCGACATTCCACCCATCGATGCGTCATGCGGCCGGCGCCCGCCGAGCCCTCGGCGTTCGCACGGCGTTCAATCTGCTCGGTCCGCTGACGAATCCGGCGCGCGCCGCGAGACAGATTGGTGGGCGTGCCGCGTCCGGAGTTCACCGAACTACTGGCACGCGCGCTGATGTTGCTCGGATCGGAGCGTGCATGGGTCGTGCACGGCGCAGATGGCATCGACGAGATCTCGACAACCGGTTACACGAAGATTTCAGAGTGCCGCGACGGCGCCGTTCATACGTTTTACCTGCACCCGGGCGATGTCGGGCTCCCCAAGGCGCCGCTTGGGGCACTGAAAGGCGGTGACGCGGGCGCGAATGCCCGAATTATCGAACGGGTACTCGCCGGCGAGACAGGACCGCCACGTGACGTCGTGTTGCTCAATGCCGGCGCGGCGCTTTTCATTGCCGGCGCGGTGACATCGATCGAGGATGGGATTTCGCGCGCGGCTGAAGCAATCGACCGCGGGGAGGCTCGTCGTACCTTGGGCCAGCTGGTGCATGTGTCGGGGTCAGAATTGCCGGGGTCGGACCCAGGCGGCAAGGCTGTGCAGATGCCGGGGTCGAACCCCGGCCGGAAGGCCGGGGTTTGACCGCGATGTCCGACCTACTCGAGACGATCGTCGCCTCCACCCGCCGTATTGTCGAGGTGCGAGAGGCGCGAGAGCCGATCCACCGGCTGGCCCGACGGGCCGAGGATCGAACCCCGCGACCGGGCCTGTTTCACCGAGAGCTGGCCCGTAAGGGTCGTGTCAACGTCATCGCCGAATGCAAACGTCGGTCGCCGTCGAAGGGCGTCATTCGGGCCGACTTTGACGCGGCAGGGATCGCACGCGGCTATGCCGCGGCGGGAGCGGCAGCGATCTCGATCCTCACCGAGCCCACATTCTTCGACGGCTCGCTCGATCATCTGCGCGCCGCGCGTGAGGCCGTGGAGACGCCTCTGCTGAGGAAGGACTTCATCATCTCGGAGTATCAGCTCCTTGAAGCGAGGGCGAACGGCGCGGATGCCGTTCTGCTGATCGTGGCGGCGCTGACCCCAGCCGCGTTGCGGCATCTGGCTGGACGCGCGGCGGCGCTCGGGCTGGATGCCCTGGTCGAGGTGCACAGCGCCGAGGAACTTGCGATCGCCACCGACGCGGCAGCCGGCATCATCGGCGTCAACAACCGGAACCTCAGGACGCTCGACGTCGATGTCCATGCATCGGAAGCGCTCGTGGCCCGCATGCCGCCGGGCGTGGTTGCTGTGAGCGAAAGCGGACTGCGAACGGCCGGCGACCTCTCCCGGCTGGCTGCGCTCGGCTATGACGCCTTCCTGATCGGCGAGCGATTCATGGGGGCCGTGGATCCAGGACGCGCGCTCGAAGAACTGTTGCGCGAAGCAGGTGCGCGAAAGCCGAACGACCGCAGGGCACGACAGGCCGTGGGGCGTGCGCCTGATGCTGGTCAAGATTTGCGGCATCACGCGTCTGCAGGATGCGGAGGCAGCCGTCGCGCTCGGCGCACGAGCGATAGGCTTCGTGCTGTGGCCGCAAAGCCCTCGGTACGTGGATCGCGAGAACGCACGAGCAATCGCGGAAGCGCTGCCGGAAGGCGTCATGAAGGTGGGGGTCTTCGTGAATCAGCCTGTCGCGTGGCTGAACGAGACAGCCGCTCTGATGGGGCTGACAGACATCCAGCTGCACGGCGATGAAACGCGGGAGTTCGCGGCACAGATGACGCGTCCAGTGATCAAGGCGACGACCCTGTGCGAGGGAGCGCCGTCGATCGAGAGCTGGCCGGCGGAGACCATGTGGCTGGTCGACGCGCACGACCCGGTTCGCCGCGGCGGGACCGGGTCGACGGGCGACTGGTCGGCCGCGGCGGCGCTCGCGCGGCGGCACCGCGTGTGGCTGGCGGGCGGTTTGACGCCTGACAACGTCGGGGATGCGGTCACCCTGGTGCGCCCGTTCGGCATCGACGTGTCCTCGGGTGTCGAGAGCGCGCCAGGCGTGAAAGACCACGACAAGCTGAAAGCGTTCTTCGACGCCATCGCGACAGCGGAGCGCGAGAGTCTACGCTCGAGCGCGGAGCCATTGGCGCGCGGGGGTGGGGCCCCGCGCGCAGGTGTAGAAAAGTGATCACGAGACGCGATCCCGATGCGCGCGGCTACTTCGGCGAATTTGGCGGACGCTTCGTTCCGGAGACGCTCGTCGAGCCGGTCGAGACGCTCGAACGCGCGTATTACGCGGCGCGCGACGATGTGTCGTTTCACCTCGAGCTCGATCGGCTCCTGAAACACTACGTCGGAAGGCCCACTCCGACGTGGGAAGCGGCGAGACTGACCGAGTCGGCCGGTGGCGCCCGCATCTTTCTCAAGCGCGAGGACCTGACGCATACCGGCGCGCACAAGATCAACAACGCGCTGGGACAGGCGTTGCTGGCGGTCCGGATGGGCAAGCGGCGGATTGTGGCCGAGACCGGGGCCGGGCAGCACGGCGTCGCCGACGGCGACGGCCTGTGCGCTGCTCGGGCTCGAGTGTCACATCTATATGGGCACCGATGACATGGAACGTCAGGCGCTCAACGTCTTCCGCATGCGGCTGCTCGGAGCGAAAGTCGTGGGCGTGGATGCCGGGAGCCGCACGCTGAAGGACGCGATTAACGAAGCGATGCGCGACTGGGTCACGAACGTGAACGAGACATACTACCTCCTGGGATCGGTGCTTGGCCCGCATCCCTATCCGCTGATGGTGCGCGAGTTTCAATCGGTGATTGGACGGGAAGCGCGCGCGCAGATGATCGAGCTGACGGGCCGGCTCCCAGACGCCATCGTGGCGTGCGTGGGTGGCGGCAGCAACGCCATGGGGATCTTCGACGCGTTCATTGACGATGCGAGCGTGCGGCTGGTGGGTGTTGAGGCCGGCGGGGAGGCGATCGTCCGCGGGCGGCATGCCGCACGATTTGCCGGCGGCACGGCGGGTGTGCTGCAAGGCACTCGGACGTTCGTGCTGCAGGACGACCACGGGAACATCGAGCTCACCCATTCCATTTCCGCCGGATTGGACTATGCGGCAATCGGCCCCGAACACGCGTGGCTGCGGGGCATGGGACGCGCGGAGTACGTCCATGTAGACGATGGTGAGGCGCTGGCTGCGTTTCAGACGCTCGCCCGGCTGGAAGGCATCCTGCCCGCGCTGGAGTCGTCGCACGCCATTGCGTACGCGCAGCCCCTCGCGCGCGAACTCGGCTCCTCGAAAACCGTCCTGGTGAATCTGTCTGGCCGTGGAGACAAGGACGTACATACGGTGGAGAAACGCCTTGCCTCGACGTAGAGGAGCTCATCGGTTGTGTCTTCCAGGTCAACGGTGAAGAGGTGAACGTGCGCCGCATCGAACGGACGTTTGCTCGCCTGAGGGCCGAAGGACAGCCGGGGCTCGTCACGTTCGTGACTGCTGGCGACCCCGATCTGCCGAGATCGGCCGAAATCCTCAGAGCGCTCGATCGCGCGGGCGCCGATGTTCTCGAACTTGGCGTGCCGTTCTCCGATCCGCTGGCCGACGGCCCGGTCATCCAGCGGGCGACCGAGCGCGCCCTGGCCGCAGGCAGCAACCTGCGTGCGTCGCTGTCGCTCGTCGAGCAGGTGCGAGGAGAGGTCAAGGCCCCGATCGTCCTGTTCAGCTACGCGAACCCGCTCCTGAAGATGGGGATTCCGGAGTTTGCCCGCCGCGCCGCCGCGGCGGGCGTCGATGGCGTGCTCGCGCTCGATCTGCCCATCGAAGAGGCGGGCGACTTCCGTGCGACGCTGGCATCGGCCGGGGTCGACACGATCTTTCTCCTGAGTCCGACGACCACCGACGAACGAATTCAAAAAGCGGCAGAACTCGGTCGCGGATTCCTGTATGGCATCTCCCGGCTCGGGGTCACTGGTGCACGAGATCGCGTCGCGATCGGCGCGAGCGAGCTCGTGCGTCGGATTCGCGCGCACACGACGTTGCCGATTGCACTGGGCTTCGGCATCTCGCGTCCCGAGCACGTGGCCGAGGTGGGTGCGTACGCCGACGCCGCGGTCGTGGGCAGCGCCCTCGTATCACTCATTGCCGAGGCGAGCGGATCCCCTCGGCTCATCGAGCGGGTTGAAGACTACGTGCGCTCACTGAAGGGCGCCTGTCTGATCCCGCGGGCATAACTCACATGGCGACGCTCGACGACTTGCGACGAGACATCGACCGCGTGGACGAGGTGCTGGTGCGATTGCTCAACGAGCGCGCCCGATGCGTCTGTGCGGTCGGCGAGTTGAAGAAGGCCCAGGGCATCGAGGTGTACCAGCCGGACCGCGAAAAAGAGGTGCTCACGCACGTGCGGACGATTGCAGGGGAGGGACCGTTGGGCGCCGACGCGATTGCGAGGTTGTTCGAGCGAATTATCGACGAAGCGCGACGACTCGAACGGCGTGTGGTGCACGGGGAGATGGAGGCGGGGAAGAACGGTTGAAGGTTCGAACGCAGAAGTTGGGGCTTGGACGTCGGACGTCAATTCTGGAACGTGCTCGGGGAGGGAAGTAGGACTCATGGTTGTCGTCATGCAGGAGCGAGCGAGCGAGGAGCAGATCGAGCTCGTTGTGGCGCGCCTGGTACAAATGGGGATGGACGTGCATCGCTCCACTGGCGCGACGCGAACCGTTCTGGGCGTGGTCGGACAGAACCGTCCGGACCCGGGCACGATTCAGATTGCTCGATGGCGTGCAGGAAGTCGTGCGCATATCGGAGCCGTACAAACTGGCGAGCCGCACGTTCAAGCGGACAATAGCGTCGTCACCGTCGGCGACGTTCGCATCGGCGGCGATGAAGTCATCGTCATGGCCGGGCCCTGCTCGGCGGAAAACGAGACGCAGGTACGAGTCACGGCTGCCGCGGTCCGGCGGGCGGGGGCAAAGGTGTTTCGGGGAGGCGCGTTCAAGCCTCGGAGCTCCCCGTACAGCTTCCAGGGCCTGGGCGAAGAAGGGCTGCGACTGCTGCGCGAGGCGAGCAGCGCCGAGGGGATGGCGCTCGTCTCCGAGGTGATGGACGTCAGCCAGATCGCACTCGTCGACAGGTACTGCGACATCTTTCAGGTCGGTGCCCGCAACATGCAGAACTACACGCTGTTGCGCGAGCTTGGGCACGCCCGAAAACCCGTGCTGCTGAAGCGCGGACTGATGGCGACCATCGAAGAGTGGCTGCTGTCGGCCGAGTACGTGCTGAGCGGCGGCAACAGCGAAGTGATTCTCTGCGAGCGCGGCATTCGGACGTTCGAGACGGCCACGCGAAATACGTTCGATGTGTCCGCCATCCCGGTCGTCAAGAAACTGAGTCATCTGCCGGTCATCGCCGATCCGAGCCACGGCGCCGGGCGCCGCGACATGGTGGCGCCCATGGCCCGCGCGGCGGTCGCCGCCGGCGCCGACGGCCTGCTCGATCGAAGTGCACAATGACCCCGATCGCGCGCTGAGCGACGGCGCCCAGTCGATGTTCCCGCCGCAATTCGACCGCCTCATGGCCGAACTGCGGATCATCGCCCCCGCCATCGGCCGCAGTATCTGCGTCGAGCCGGCAGTGCGAAGGGGATGGGGATCGTGAGAAGCATGAGAATCGCACATTGCCGATCGCAAATGGCACATTGGAGAGGCACCCAATCTGCGATGTCCGATCTCCGATTTCCGATGAGCGTTCTTTGACGATCTTACCTGTCATCCAACCAGGGCGTCCTGTTGAACCCCGGACGCCTGTCTTTGCCAAAATCGGTGTCGTCGGTCTGGGGCTGATCGGCGGTTCGATTGCGCTGGCGGCGCGTGAGCTCTGGCCGACGTCGCTAGTGATTGGCGTGGACAACAAGGATGTGCTCGAGACGGCCATGCGGTTGCACGCCATCGATGTCGCAGCCGACGATCTCATCGTGCTCGCGGAAGCCGATCTCGTGATTCTGGCTGCTCCCGTTCGACAGAACCTCGCGATTCTCGAGGAACTCGACGAAAACGTCCGCACGCCCGCGGTCGTCACCGACGTCGGGAGCACGAAGCGGGCCATCGTGCAGGCGGCGCGCGGCCTTCCGCCGCGATTGACGTTTGTCGGCGGTCATCCGCTTGGTGGTTCGGCGGCGAGCGGCCTGGAGCACGCGCGGCCCGACCTTTTCAAGGGGCGCCCATGGCTCTTCACGTCGTCCGGGGAGGCGGGCGGAGAAGCTGTCGAGAAGCTCCTGGCGTTTGCCGAGGCGCTGGGCGCGGCACCCCGACTCATCGGGGTGGACGCGCACGATCGACTCCTTGCATTCTTGAGCCACCTCCCGCAGCTGACGGCCAGCGCGCTCATGCAGACCGTCGGAGAGGCCGTGGGCGAGGAGGACCTTGCGCTTGCCGGCCGCGGATTGGTGGATACCACGCGGCTCGCTTCGAGCCCGGCGGAGATCTGGAAGGATATCGCGACAACCAACGCGGATGAAATCGGCGTGGCCCTTGATACACTTATCACCCTTCTGCAGGAACTGCGCGACGACCTGATGGAGGGCAATCGGCTGACGGAAGTCTTCCAGATCGCCGCACGATGGCGCGAACGCCTGACCAGATAGGTCGGACTATAATTCCGAAACTATGAACAAGGTGCTTCGCGACGCGGCGGCTGCCATCGCGCTCGTTCCGGACGGCGCAACGATCCTCATGGGCGGCTTCGGGCTCTGCGGCATTCCGGAAAACCTCATCCAGGGGCTGCACGCGCGCGGAACGAAGGATCTGACGCTCATCAGCAACAACGCCGGCATCGACGACTTCGGCATCGGCATCCTCCTGAAGTCGCGGCAAGTCAGGAAGATGATCGCGACCTATGTCGGTGAGAACAAGGAATTCGAGCGGCAGTTCCTGGCCAAGGAGATCGACGTCGAGCTCATCCCGCAAGGAACCTTTTCGGAGCGGATCCGCGCGGCGGGCGCCGGCATTGGCGGCTTCTTCACGCCGACCGGCTACGGAACGGTGGTCGCCGAAGGGAAGGAAACACGCATCATCGACGGCAAGCCCTACGTGCTCGAGATGCCTCTACGAGCCGACTTCGCGTTTGTGCGTGCCTGGAAGGGTGACCGCGTTGGCAACCTGACGTACCGCCGAACGGCGCGAAACTTCAATCCGATGATGGCGACGGCCGCGCGCATCACGATCGCGGAAGTCGACCATCTCGTGGAACCTGGCGAGATCGACCCGGATCACGTCGTGACGCCAGGAATCTTCGTGACGCATCTCTTCAAGGGCGAGAAGTACGAGAAGCGCATCGAACGGCGCGTGGTGCGACCCGATTAGGAGAGCAGGACATGGATCTACGCGATCGGATCGTCACGCGAGTCGCGCGTGAGCTGAAGGATGGCGACTACGTGAATCTCGGGATCGGCATGCCGACGCTGGTCGGCAATCACATTCCGCCCGGCGTCGACATCACGCTCCACTCCGAGAACGGCCTGCTGGGCGTCGGGCCTTATCCGCGTGAGGCCGAGGTGGACCCCGATCTGATCAACGCCGGCAAGGAAACTGTGACCGAACTGCCGGGCAGTTCCTGCTGTCAGCAGCGCGGATTCGTTTGCGATGGTTCGCGGCGGACACATCGACCTCACCGTGCTCGGCGCGCTGCAGGTCGACAGTGAGGGCAACCTCGCCAACTGGATGATCCCGGGCAAGATGGTCAAAGGTATGGGCGGCGCCATGGATCTCGTCGCCGGCGCAAAGAAGGTCATCATTGCGATGGAGCACACCACTCGTGATGGCGGCCACAAGATCGTCGAGCGCTGCACGCTGCCCCTGACCGGCCTGAAAGTCGTCAACATGATCGTGACCGAGATGGCGGTGATCGAGGTGACGCCTGCGGGCCTGGTGCTGCGGGAGATCGCGTCGGATACGACGCTCGAGGCGGTCAAGCGCGCCACTGGTGCGAGGCTCACCGTCGCGAGCAACGTGGGGTCGTTTTGAGCGGCGAATTGGACGCGGTGATCCTGAGCGCCTGCCGGACACCGATCGGCACGTTTGGCGGATCGCTCAAAGACGTATCGGTGGTGGATCTCGGCGCTATCGTTGTCCGAGAGGCGATCGCGCGCGCCGGAGTGGCGCCAGGTGAGGTGGACGACGTGATCCTTGGCTGCGTGCTTCAGGCAGGCGCTGGGATGAACGTCGCTCGCCAGGCGGCGCTGAAGGCAGGTCTTCCGGTCGACGTGCCGGCCGAAACCATCAACCGGGTGTGCGGCTCCGGGCTTCAGGCGGTGGCACACGCTGTGGAGGCGATTCGCGTCGGGTACGTCGACACGATAGTCGCCGGCGGTACCGAGTCGATGTCGAACGCACCGTACCTGCTGAAGAACGCCAGATGGGGCTATCGCATGGGGCACGGCGAGGTCATCGACTCGATGATCCAGGAAGGCCTCACCTGTGCGATCAACTCGCATCACATGGGCATCACGGCGGAGGAGATCGCGGCTCGGTCCCACATATCGCGAGCCGATCAGGATGCGTTTGCCGCGGAGAGCCAGAAACGGGCCGGTCGCGCCATTCAGGACGGGAGCTTTGCGTCAGAGATCGTGGCCGTGACGATTCCTCAGAGGAAGGCCGATCCGATCACGGTTGAGGTCGACGAGTATCCACGGCCTTCGACAACGGCCGAAAAACTGGCGGCGCTCAAGCCGGCGTTCAAGGCGGACGGATCGGTGACGGCGGGCAACGCCTCCGGCATCAACGACGGCGCGGCCGCGCTCGTGGTGATGAGTGGGAGCAAGGCACGTCAGTCCGGGAAAGCGCCGCTGGCGCGCATCCTCTCGTATGCGACCGCGGGCGTCGATCCGGAGGTCATGGGCATGGGTCCCGTCCCCGCCATTCGCAAGGCCCTCGCGAGAGCCGGCCTCGAGATCAGCGACGTCGATTTGTTCGAGTTGAATGAGGCGTTTGCTGCCCAGGCACTGGCCGTTATCCGCGAGGTGGGTATTGCAACCGGGGAAGGTGAATGTCAACGGCGGAGCGATCGCGCTCGGTCATCCGATTGGAGCCAGCGGTGCCCGTGTGCTGACCTCGCTCGTCCATGCGTTGCGCATCAGGGGGCGGCGGTACGGTGTCGCGTCGCTCTGCATGGGCGGGGGCATGGGGATCGCAATGGTCGTGGAGGGCCTGCGTGAACCTGCTATGCAGGCATGACGCCTATGCCGTTGGCGCGTGCCGCGCTCTGCGGTGACACGTCGAGCCGTGGACTGCAGGGCTGAGGTGCTCCGTGACATCGTGGCGCACGCGCTCGAGGCGCGGCCGGAGGAATGTTGCGGCGTGCTCATCGGCGCAGGTTCCGACATCCTCGAGGCCGTCAGAAGCCCGAATCGGTCGACCGCTCCAGATCGGTACGAGATCGACCCCAAGGTGCACATCGACGCACGGCGAGCGGCGCGCCTTCGCGGACTGAGTGTGCTCGGCTTCTATCACTCCCATCCGCATTCGGCCCCCGAACCATCGCCGGTGGACATCGCCGAGGCTTCGTATCCCGACTCCCTCTACCTGATTGTGGGACTCGGACAGGATCAAGTGGATGGCGCAGCCGGCGCCCGCCTGTTCAGACTCATGCCAGCCGGTTTCGTGAACGTGCCGTTGGTGGTGGTGGCCGGCGACCGATGACGCTATTCTAAGGTGTCGCCAGGGCCCGGCTGCACGACAATGTTCACACCGACCGCGACGGTCTCCTTGTCGCGGTGTCGCATCGCGAAATACACGCGGATGCGACCGGAGCGCTTGTAGGTGTGCTCGATGGTGTACCGGCGCTTGATCTGACTCTCGCCGGGCGTGTACGGACCACAATCGCTGCTGATCTCCGACGCACCGCCGTCGCCCCATTCCCACACAATGGTCGGGCAATAGTATTCCTCGAAATCGTCCGAACCGCCCTCGAGTTCCGCAGTGAGGACGACGCGCATGGGCGTGATACCAGCGTCGGGTCTGGCCTTGAGTCTGACTTTCGGGCGTCTGGCTTCGGGCGTTTTGTCGCTGCCGGCTTTCTGGCCAATGAGCACCGTGGAGGTCGCGATCATGAAGGTCACGCACGTGGCCGTGATCCATCTCGTGCGCATGTTCGGCCGCCCTCCTTTGTTGTTTATTGTACGGTCGAGGCTGTCGGCGAACAACCACCTTCAGCGATAATAGCGCGATGGCCACTCAAACGAATTCATCGGCTATTTCATGCACGACCGCACCTCTGTCGCATCTCGATGTCGATCTTCTCGTGGTCCCCTGGTTCGAAGGGGAAAGCCTGGGCGCGTTCGCGGCGTTGAATCAGGCCACCGGAACAGAGATGGCCCGGTCGCTGTCGTCGAAGGAGTTTGCTTCGCGTCCGTATGACCTCTTTGTCACGCCGGTCATGGACGCCGCGTGGAAGGCGAGGCGTGTCGCCCTGTTGGGCGCCGGCCAGCTGGCCGAATATACGACCGCGGTCGCGCGCAGGCTGGCCACGGCCGCGGCGCTGGCCGGCCGGCAGCGCCGGGTCGAGCGAATAGGGTTCGTGCTTCGTCCGGGTCTGGCCGAGCCGTCGGGTGATCTCGATATCGCGGGATTTGCACAGGCCGTCGCGGAAGGACTGACGCTCGCCGAGTTCAGCGGAGGCACGTACAAGACGAGCGAGCCGGCGCTACCGCAGATCGTCGAATATACGCTTGTGCTTCAGGAGCTGCCAGACACGTCCCCCGAGAGCAGCGTTCGTGTCGACGCGGCAGTAGAGAGGGGACGCCTGCTCGGCGAGTGCAGCAACCTCGCGCGCGAGCTCGCGAACGAACCTGGAAACACGTTGACGCCCCGAGAGTTTGCTGCCCGCGCAGCACAGATCGCTGGCGGCGGCTCCGGTGTCGAGATCCTCGACGAGAAGCAAATCGAAGCTCTCGGCATGGGCCTGCTGCTTGGCGTCGCCCGAGGGAGCAGCGAGCCGCCTCGCTTGATGGTCTTTCGTCACGATCCACCCGGCGCACCCAAAGGACCAGTACTCGGGCTGGTCGGGAAGGGCATTACGTTCGACACTGGCGGGATCTCGATCAAGCCTGCCGAGGCGATGGATCGCATGAAGGACGACATGTCGGGCGGCGCGGCGATTGCGGCCGCGATGCGCGCGATCGCGAAGCTGGGTGCGCCGATTCGTGTCGTGGGTGTCGTGCCGGCAGCGGAGAACATGCCGGGCGGGAGGGCGATCAAGCCCGGGGACATTCTTCGCAGCGCGGAAGGCAAGACCGTGGAGGTGCTCAACACCGATGCCGAGGGGCGTCTCGTTCTTGGCGATGGTCTCTGGTACGCCAGGAAGCTCGGCGCGACCCACCTCGTCGATGTCGCCACCCTGACAGGAGCCATTGTCGTCGCGCTCGGGAAGACCACGAGCGGTATTTTCGGCACACCGGAATGGTGGGTGAACCAGGTGCGCGCGGTTGCGGAGCGCGCCGGCGATCGCATGTGGCAGTTGCCCATCTTCGAGGACTACCGGGAACAGTTGAAGAGTGAGATCGCCGACTTCACCAACACGGGTGGTCGTGCCGCAGGCTCGATTACCGCCGCGCTGTTTCTCAAAGAATTCGCCGGTGGCCAGCCGTGGGCGCACATCGACATTGCCGGCACCGCGTGGGTCGAGGATCCGAAACCTTACCAGCCAAAGGGACCGAGCGGGGTCGCGGTGCGGACGCTGGCGGAACTGGCATTCACATCCAATTCGTGGAGAGCCAGCTAGGGTTGGCGCAGGAGCCTGGGATCGTCGTCAAGCTCATCGAGCCGCCATCGGACCCGACAGGACTCGCCGAGGTTCTGCTCGGTGTGGCGCGACTGACTGGTGTGTGGGTGCTCATCGCCGTTGTGCTCGGCGGTGCGCTGGCCTACGCGCTCTTCTGGTACCGGTCGCGTCACGAGTCGTAGAATCGCCGCGGCTTAGCTATAGCTAGAGTGTCCGCCCGCTGAGAGACGCGTCGATCAGCTCGAGCACGTGAAAAACGCGAATCGGTCGGCCGTTTGCGCGGGCGGCGGCCTGGATTTGCAAGATGCAGCCAGGGTTCGATGTGACGACCGCGTCGGATTCAGATTCCGCGATGCGCGCGGCTTTCCGCCGGCCCAACTCGCCAGCCATCGCCGGCTGAACGAGGTTGAAGATTCCGGCGCTCCCACAGCAGATGTCGTTCTCAGCGAGCGGGACGAGCGTGAGCCCGGGAATGGTTGAGAGCAGCGCACGGGGCTCGTTCCGCACGCCCTGCGCATGCGCGAGGTGACACGCGTCGTGGTAGGCGATGCGCATGTCAATCGAGTGTCGCGCCGATCGTGGGGCGCCAAGCCCGGCAAGCGTTTCGGTGGCGTCTCGCACTTTGGCGGCAAATGCTCGCGCCCGTTCGGCCCACGCCGGATCGTGTTCGAGCAGCGCTCCGTACGACTTCATGGTCGATCCGCAGCCAGCGGCATTGACAACGATCTGCGAGACATCCTTGGTCTCGAAGATCTGGATGAGTGCCCGGGCAAACGCCCGGGCGTCTTCATCGCGCCCGGCGTGCAGCGCAAGCGCCCCGCAGCAACCCTGGCTCCGAGGGGCAATGACCTCGCAACCCTCCGCCGCAAGTATTCGCGTGGTTGCTTCATTCACGTGTCCAAAGAAGACCTGCTGCACGCAACCAGTGAGAAGGCCAACGCGCAGCCGGGAGACGCCGGCCGGCGCTGTTCGCTCCGGAAGCGTGCGCCACATCGCGGACACGTTCACGTGCGGCGCAAGTGCGATCAGATTGTGAACCTTTTCTGGAAGCCACGACATCAGGCGTGGCGCACGGCGTGCCCACCGCACGAGCCCCATCGGCAGCGACACCACGCGAAGCCGTGTTGAGTGGGGCAACACATGGAAGAGCACGCTGCGGAAGAGGCGGTCGGCAAGCGAGCGGCGATGGTGATGCTCGATCGCTGCGCGAGTCTCCTCGATGAGTGGGGCATAGCGTACACCTGACGGGCACGCCGTCTCGCACGCCATGCACCCGAGGCAGCTGTCGAAGTGTTGAACGAAGGCATCCGTGACCGACGTGCGATCGTCAACGCCGGCCTTCATGAGGTAGATGCGTCCGCGTGGCGAGTCCATCTCCTGATTCAGCAGGAGGTAGCTGGGGCATGCAGGCAAGCAGAACCCGCAATGCACGCACTGATCGATAAGCGGCTCGAGCGTCGCGAGTCCGGTGAAAGCAGAGCGCCCGGGGTGGCCGCCTGCGCCAGGACTGCGGCGGTCGGCCGATGCGTCCGGCGGAGACGGACGCCCGGTCCCACGAGGCGAGACCCCGTGAGTCGCGGGCCCGGAAGCCGAGAACGCCGGAGCCTCGGGGGCAGCTGGCGATGTCACAACCCGCCGGGACCTGCGCCCGGATTCAGCGTCCCTTTCGGATCGAACTGCGCCTTCACCGCCCGCATCAATGACCATCCATCACCAATGTTGCCCCAGCGGTCTACATTGTCCAGAGGCGCGGCAGCGTCGCTCTTCACGACGACGACGCTCCCCCCTCGGTCAACAGCCGCGCGGCGAAGTTGAACCAGGACGTCTCGGTGGCGATCGGCATTCCCAGTGAGATGGAAGTAAAGCACGCCCAGTGCCGCGCGTCCGCCGGCGCTGAACCGCACGCCGCGGGCGCTCGCCGCCGCGCTGAGAGCATCGAGGGTTGTGGAAACTTCCGTGGGGAGAACAGCCGCCTTCAGCAGGGTGCCCGACTCCTGCCAGATACGCCGTTCGTAGAGACCCCACAGGTCCGCCTCCTCATCTCCGGCGACAATCGTACCCGTCGCACCATGCTGCGCGCAGAGATCGCACGCCGCGGCGGCCTGTCGGTCGGCCGCGGACGGCGTGGTCTCGAACCGCACCATCAGCCGATTCGGCGGCGACTCGAGTTCAAGCGCCGACGGTGTCCACGGGCGGGTGGCAATCGCGTGCACCAGCTCGATCAGTGGACTCCGATGGGGACCGGTGACCACCAGCGTTCGGGATGCGGGAGCGAGTGGCGATAGTTTGAACGTCGCGCTCGTGATGATCGCGAGGCTCCCAAACGATCCGCACATGACCCGGGCCAAATCGTACCCGGCCACATTCTTGACGACGCGGCCGCCGGCCTTGACGCGTCGTCCATCAGCCAGCACCACCTCGATGCCGATGATGAGATCGCGTGGGGCGCCATAGCGATGACGCCGAGGTCCACTGTCGTTCGAAGCGACGATCGCGCCGATCGTCCGGCCACCGCTGGCTGGCGGGTCGAGCGGCAACCATTGACCACCGTGTGCCAGCACAGCGTTGACGTCCGCCAGCGTCGCCCCCGCTGGGACCGTTGCGACCAGGTCGCCCGCGCAGTGATCGATCGGCGCGGTGAGGTGCTCGAGCGAGAGTACCACGTCGGCGGATGCGTCCAGTGCTGGTCGTCCCACGCAGATCGTCAACCCGTCGCGATTGGCCGACCGGAGTGTGGTCGCGAGTTCGGCCACATCGGAGGGACGCCGCTCGACAGAAGCCGGGCCCACTCGAGAGAGGACCGGCGGCGTGGGCGGGGAATCGTGATCACTCATCAGAAACGTTCCGCGAGTCCGCTACGTTCGAGGGGGTGCTGGCGGTACGGCCCGGGCACCTCGCCGCAGAGGCGCGGTGTCGGGAAGACCTTGCCGGGATTGCAGATCCCGCGGGGATCGAACGCGCAACGGAGGAGTTGCATGGCGTCGAGATCGTCGGACGTGAACATCTTCGCCATGGAGGCCTTCTTGTCGGCGCCGACGCCGTGCTCGCCCGTGATCGATCCGCCGGCGTCGATGCAGTAGCCGAGGATCTCCGATGCGACGGCCTCCGCATGCTCCGCCTGGCCAGGAATCGATTCGTCGTAGCAGATGAGCGGATGAAGATTGCCATCGCCGGCATGAAAGACGTTGCCGATCCGCAGTTGTGATCGTGCCTCGAGCTCACGAATGCGCCGAAGCACCTCGGGCAGTCTTGTGCGCGGCACGACGCCGTCCTGAACATAGTAGTTGGGGGAGACGCGACCCATGGCCGCAAACGCGGCCTTCCGGCCCTTCCAAATCCGCGCGCGTTCCTCATCGTCGCGCGCAGTCTCGATCGGGCGGGCACCGGCGCGCCGGCAGATGGCGTCCACGACGGCGAAGAGTTCCTCGACCTCGCAGCGCGGGCCATCCAGCTCGACGATGAGTACCGCATTGGTGTCCGGAAATCGCGGATGGACGGCGGCCTCGGCAGCCTGGATGGTGAGCCGATCCATCATTTCCACTGCCGCCGGCACGATGCCCGATCCGATGATGGCAGAAACGGCTTCGCCCGCGGCATCGATGGATTCAAAGCCAGCGAGCAGCGTCACCACGGCTTCGGGCCGCCGCAGGATGCGCACAGTGGCCTTGGTGACGATGGCCAGTGTCCCTTCCGAACCGACGATGGCGGCGAGCAGGTCGAGCCCGGGCGCGTCGAGCGCGCGCCCCCCGAGGTGCACGAGATCGCCGTTCGGCAGGACGACCTCGACGTCCAGCACGTGGTGGATGGTGAAGCCATATTTCAGGCAGTGCGCACCGCCGGAGTTCTCGGCGATGTTCCCTCCAATCGAACAAACGATCTGGCTCGAAGGGTCTGGTGCGTAGTAACAGCCGAACGGCGCCACCTTCCGCGTGATCTCGGCGTTGGTCACACCCGGCTCCACCGTGACGCGGAGGTTTGGAATGTCGACGTCGAGCACGCGATTCAGCTTCGATAGTCCAATCAGCACACCCTCCGGGACCGGCAGAGCCCCCCCCGAGAGGCCCGTGCCATGGCCGCGCGCGACGAAGGGGACGCCCTCGCGATGGCACAGACGGACGACTGCCTGCACTTCAGCCGTATTGGCCGGCAGCACGACCCGTCCCGGCGCCGCGCGCAGATGAACCAGCGCATCGGACTCGTAGGTGAGCAAATCGGTTGGATCGCTCAAGAGCGATTCGGGAGCGACCACTCGCGCGAGTTCGTCGAGGAAGGCTTGGTTCATCCTTCTGCTGTGTGCTCCCTCAGTCAGGCGCGGGAACCGTCATTCAGCGCCGTATCGCCCTACAGTATCATCCTGTCATGCGCTGGATGCCGAGTCTGACGCTGGTCTGTGCTCTCGCGGCCGGATGCGGCGGGTCTTCCAGTCCACCGGCAGATGCGCCGATTGAGCGCATTCTTGGTGGCGAACGCCTCGGGTGGGATCAGCAGGCGTCGACCGCCGAGGAAGCATCCGCGCTGCGGTTTGTCATCTACGTCGATGGCGTGCCGTCCGAGATCGCGGGCGCGACGTGCGGCACGACGCCCGGGCCACGCGGATTCGCCTGCAGTGGGCCGCTGCCGACCATGGTGCCCGGACGTCACAGCCTCCAGGTCGTCGCCAAGTCTTCTGACGGCCTCCTTGAAAGCGCGCCGTCAGCGCCTCTGTCGGTGGTTCTCAGTGTGCCCACTTCGTCCGTGGCACCAAGCGAACCCCGTCGGTTCCCCCGCGGCTTGACGACGGTCGATCGAGTACGTCTTCGGATCGAGACGGTGGTGGACGGTTTGGCTGATCCGACCGACGTTGCCTCTCTTCCGGATGGCCGCACACTCGTGGCCGAACGTGCAGGGGCAATCCGAGTTGTGCAGGGAGACCGGCTGCAGTCATCCGAAGCTGTATCGATCCTCAACGGTGCGGATGAACGAGGGCAAGTGGAGTTGCTCGCGCTGGCGCCCGACCCGTCATTCAATCGTAACGGGTTCGTGTATGTCGCCTATACATCGGCCGCAGGCTTTCGCCTGGCGAGATTCCGTCAAGTTGGCGATGCATTCCTCGATCGGATAATTCTGCTGGACGGCCTCCCTTCGTTGCGTCCCGATCCGGCCGCCGTGCTGCGTTTCGGTCCGGACGACAAACTGTATCTTGGCCTTGACGATGGGGGAGAGGTTCGGCGCGCTGGAGACCTTGGATCGTTCAGCGGGAAGGTGCTTCGGTTCAATGCGGATGCGACAACGCCCACAGACCAAGCCGGCGGAACGCCGGTGTACGTGCCCGACGTGAACGTGCCTCGGGGTCTGGACTGGCACTCGATTGAGGGCCCGCTCTGGATCGCGCAAACGAGCGGGGAGGCGGCCCGGCCAGGCGAACTGAGGGGCGTTCTGCGCGACGCCCCGGTGCGCGAGGGGGAACGCCGGGGACGGGTGGCCATTCGGTACCAGCTCCCGGAGCGTGTCCAGGTCGCGCAGATTGCGTTCTATCGAGGAAGCCTCATCCCAGCGTTTCGGGGCGACCTGCTCGTTGCTGCTGGCGAAGGAGGGCTCCTGCGCGTGCGGTTCGACGCGTCGGATTCGTTGAAGGTCGTTTCGACTGAGCGGCTGTTCGATGGGAGTACAGCGAATGTTCGCGCGGTCTCGAGTGGACGGGACGGCGCGATCTACCTCACGACTGCCACGGCCTTGATGAGAGTGGTGCCCGATGCGATGGCACCGTGACCCCTGGACGAGGCTCCCAGGCACGTGCGCGCCGGGGATCGGCGTGGGGACGCTGTTAGGATGTGCTGTGATGATCCGCGTGGCCAATCGGTTGACATTCGCCCTCGCGCTCGCGTTGACTGCGGGCGAGGCAGCGCCGGCACGCGCCGCGGCCGATCCCGTACTCGAAGCGACGCTCGATCGCATCGGCGGCAAGGTTCTGGAGTACTACGAGCGGGCTCAAAGCATCGTTGCCACCGAGACCGTCCGGATGCAGCCCCTCGGCCCGGGGCTGTCGTTGGACGGCCCGGCGCGGCGTCTCGTCTATGAGCTTCGCATGGAGTGGAGCGCGCCGGATGCGTCGGGGACAGTGAGAGACCCGAATGTGGTTCGCAGGCTGCTGACCGTCAACGGCAAGGAGCCTCGTTCGTCCGAAAAGCCCGAGTGCGAGGATCCGCGGGCCGTGTCTCCCGATCCGTTGTTCATGCTGCTGCCGGAACATCGCCGCGAATTCGGTTTCTCGCTCGGCCGGCCTCAGAGAGCGAACGATCGGCTGCTGACCACGGTCGATTACATTTCGCTCCCGGTTGGATCGACCCAACCGACCTGGACGAAGGACTGCGTGAGTATTCCTCTCGAAGGGCGGACGAGGGGCCGCATCTGGATTGACGCGGAAACCGACGTGGTGATGAAGCTCGAGGAGCATCTCGTCGGCATGGTGGAGGTCCGGGTGCCGTTCGAGCAGGCGCGGAGTATCAGCCCGGCGTGGATGACCCTCGAGCGCGCCGATTACGAGGTTCGTTACGCGCCGGTGCATTTCAGCGATCCGGACGAGACGCTCAACTTACCCGCATCAATCGAATTGGTGAAGATCTTCCGTGGGGCCGGTTATTCGAGAATGCGCGTGACGCAGACCTATTCGGGCTATCGACGGTTTCTGACCAATTCCCGTCTCATCACCCCGGCGTTGCCCGAGAAGCCGTGAATGCCATGAAGAAGCTCGAAGCCTGTCCTCGGGACACGAGGTGATGGAAGAAACCTGGGCGGAACTTCTCGGACCACAGTGGCTCGATCTCGCGCTCCTCGCCGCGTTCTTCACGCTGGCGCTCGTCAGTTTCTTTCGCAAGAGTGTCGGGCTCAAGTACGTGACGATGGCGGCGGCGTTGGGGTACCTCGGGTTCATGAAGAGCGACCTGGTCTCTATCGTGAACATCTTCTCACTGCTGACATGGCACCTGCCTCTGTTCAGGTACAACCTGGCTTGGTACCTGTTCATCGGGTTCACGCTTGTCTCAACCGTCCTCTGGGGGCGGGTGTACTGCGGCCGCATATGCGCGTTCGGCGCCCTGACGCAGCTCATGGACCGCGTCGTACCGGCGAAGCTGCGTGTGGACGTGCCGCTCCAGGTCGAGAAGCGGGTCAACAACGCCAAGTACCTCGTGCTTGTCGCGGTGCTGGCCTACTTTGTGCTGACGAACGACATCCACGTCTACCGGTATGTCGAACCGTTCTGGATGTTCGGCGTGTACGACTGGGCCGACAATCCTGCCTTGTGGGTTGCATTGGGCTTCCTGCTGGTCGCCACGGTGTTCGTCAGAAACCTCTACTGCCGCTTTCTCTGCCCGGTGGGCGCATTCCTCGGGGTGATTTCAAGGATATCGACCCTGTTTCCCATCAAGCGTTGGAAGGAATGCAGCACCTGCAAGCTGTGTGAGAAGGTCTGCGAGTGGGGAGCGATCCGCGGCCCGGAGATCGTGAAGTCGGAGTGCGTCCGGTGCGACGACTGCGAGCGGCTCTACGCAGACGAGCAGAAGTGCCCGCACTGGATCATCATCCTGAAGAAGAAGCCGCCACGTCAGCCTGTCCCCACGTCAGTCCGGATGTGAGCGAGGGTGTTAGGGCGCGTTCGTCGGCGGCGCCAGCATCAGCAGCTTTCCTTGCAAGCCCGAAGACACGAGGACCTCGTTGTTCGACGTCACGATGACGCCTTCCACGTCCGGCAGCCGTTCGATCAACGCCATGCCTTTTTCCGGACCGAGGATGAACACCCCGGTGGAGAGCCCGTCTGCCAGCGTCGCGAGGTTGGTGACAATCGTGACGCTGCGGCAGCCGACCGCCGGCTCGCCCAGGTCCGGATCGAGCAGGTGATGGTAGCGGCGGCCGTCCTTGAAAAAGAAACGCTCGTAGTCCCCGGACGTGCTGAACGTTCCGTCAGCGAGGTCGAGCGCCGCGAATATCCGATCCGCGGGGCCCCTGGGGTCACGGATGCCCACGCGCCACGCCCGATCGCCACGATGTCCGGAGATATAGAAGTCACCGCCCGACTGAATCATGAAGTTGTCGATGCCCATTCCGCGGAGCAGCGTGACGCCGCGATCGATCGCGTAGCCTTTCCCAATGCCGCCCAGATGCATGCGCATGCCACGCCGCTCCAGCATCGCTGTGCGCCTGTGTTCATCGACGATCACACCGCGGTAGTGCACGAACGGCAGACGCGCGCGGATTTCGTCAGGGGTGGGTACGCGGTTGTCCTGATCGTGGTCGAACTTCCAGATGTCGGACAGTGCGCCAAACGTGACATCGAACTTGCCCTCCGTCCACTCGCTGACCTGGCGCGCCGCGCGCAGGACCTCGACTGTCTCCTGGCTGATCGTCACCGCATGCGCGCCAGCGGCCTGATTCACCCGTTGAACGTCGCTGCCCTCGCGCCAGATGCTCATGAGGCCGTCGAGCCTGTCGAATTCCCTGTAGACCGCCTCGAAGGCGGTACGCGCGCCGGCTTCGTCCGCTGCCCAGGCGACGAGATGAAGGGCAGACCCCATCGTGAAGTAGGTGTTCTCGACGAGATGGGTTCCGCTGACAGACTTACGACGAGTGTCTCGGTCAGATTGAGACTGACAAGACGCCAGCACAAGACAGGCAACGACGACGGTCGCTGGCGAGAAGCGGCGTGAGCGGCTGAGGTTTCGCAAGAGGGTGACGCACAAGAATAACGTGTAGCCATCAACTGCGGTTGCCTATCGTCCGTTGATGGGGCTAGGGTGGAGCGTATGCCCCTTGACCCCAGGACCGCCATCGGCCAGGTTCACCTCACGGTTGCGGATCTCGATCGCTCGGTGCGGTTCTATCAGACACATCTCGGTTGCACTCTTCACGGCCGCGATAACGTGACGGCGCGTCTCGGTGCAGGCGGGGCAGACCTCCTGGTTCTGACAGAGGGGCGCGCGGCGCGCCGCGCGCACGGTGTGACCGGCCTCTATCACTTCGCGATCCTCGTCCCCTCGCGCATCGAGTTGGCGCATTCGCTTCGTCGCCTCATGGACATGGGAACGGTGATGCAGGGATTCGCCGATCACGGCGTGAGCGAGGCGCTGTACCTGGCGGATCCCGACGGCAATGGCATCGAAGTCTACCGCGATCGTCCGCCCGAGCAGTGGCCGCGCCGCGGCGGACAGCTTCGTATGGGCACCGCCCCATTGGACGTCGCCCTCCTCCTGAGCGAACTGCGCGGGCAGCCGGCGTCATGGCCTGGTCTTTCGCCGACGACGGTCGTCGGACATGTGCATCTCCACGTGGCTCACCTTGACACGTCGGAGCAGTTCTACGTCAACGTGATCGGCTTCGATGTCATGCAGCGTTACGGCCACGCCGCGCTCTTCGTCTCGGCCGGCGGCTATCACCATCACATCGGGCTCAACACGTGGGCCGGCGTCGGCGCCCCGCCTCCTCCGCCAGGTGCGATCGGGTTGCGGCATTTTGTGGTGCGCGTGCCGAGCCGGGGCGCTCTCGCGAGTGTGCGGGCTCGCCTGGTAGCGGGAGGACACGCGCCAGACGTCGATGGGCAATCTCTGCGGGTTCGCGACCCCTCCGGCAATGCCATCCTGTTCCAGACGGCATGAGAAGAGGCTCCCACCTCATCCTGACCGCTCTGGGACGGGGCCTGCGCCGGCGCTGCCCGCACTGCGGGCGGGGCTCGCTCTTTCGGGGTCGGGAGCACCTAAGCCGGTGCGAGGTCTGCGGGCTCGTCTACGAGCGCAATCAGGGCGACACATGGGCCTTCACGATCATCGGCGATCGGCTGCCGGTAGCGGTGATAATTGCGGCTATTTACTTCGGGATCGGCCGCGCGCATCCCGTGCCGGCTGTTGCGGCGTTCATCATCATGGGGGTGTTCCTGTTCAGCACCGCGCGGAATCGATGGGGCATGGGCATCGCGCTCCATTACCTGTCGCGCGTCTACTGGCCTGAGCCGACCGATCCCGTGCCCCCCTCGTACGAATAGGGTTACTCGGGGTATACTCTGTGCCTTCGCATTTCTTTAGGTCGTAGGTCGCGACCGCGCAAATGTGAACCTGTCCTGGGGTGTCCTATGAGCGCTCGCGTTCACCTGATTAATCCAAGCCACGTTTCCTTCGGGGTTGCCGTCATCACGCCACGGTGGCTGTATGTCCTTGCCGCCGCCACGGGGCGACAGTGGGGCGATCCGGTGATCGTCGACGAGACGCTGGCACCGGTCGATTTCGCGACGATCGCCGCGGGCGATGTCGTCGGGATTGGCATTCACACGGGCAACGCATTACGGGGCTATGAAGTCGGCCGCGCGTTGCGCGAGCGGGGCGCGTGGGTCGTCTACGGCGGGATTCACGCCACGCTGTATCCGGACGAGGCGCACGAACAGGGACTCGCGCACGCCGTCGTCAAGGGCGACGGCGATTTGGTCTGGGAGAAGGTCGTCAGCGATTGTTTGGCTGGTTGTCCGGCGCGGGTTTATGACGGCGGCCGAGTGTCGGGCGAGCAGTTCGTTCCGGCGCGGTGGGATCTGCTGCCGGAAGGGCGCTACATGTGGGCTTCGGTGCAGACGGTGCGAGGCTGCCCCAAGCATTGTTCCTTCTGTTCGGTCTGGCGAACCGACGGGCAGGAGCCCCGCCAGCGCGGTGTCGACCTCGTCATCCGGGAGATCGTCGAACTACGACGGCTCGGGTTCCGATTCATTGCGCTTGCCGACGACAACTTCTATCCGGTGACGCTCGACGATCTCGCGCAAGCCCGCCGGCGAAAGGATCCGGCGCGGCTCCAGGAACTGGAGCAAATGAGGCGCGAGCGCTTCGAACTCATGGCGGAGCTCGAGCGACTGCCGAGCGACCTCGTGTTCTATACGCAGATCACGATGGAGGCCGGCGAAGATCCGGAGTTTCTGGACGCGATGAACAGGGCGCGCATTCGTGGTGCCCTCGTCGGCGTCGAATCGGTCACGCAGGAAGGCCTGAAGGACGTCTACAAGGGATTCAATTTGGCCGGCGATGCGCTCGTGACACGGCTGCGAGCGTTCCGCCACCATGGCGTCCACGTGCTTGGGTCGTTCATTTTCGGGCTGCCGAGCGATCGTGCCGATAGTTTCGACGCGACGGTCGCGCTCGCCGACAAGGCCGATGTCACGTTTGCGCAGTTCGTACTGCTCACGCCGTTTCCGGGCACGATCGACTTCGAGAAGTGGGAGAAAGAGTCGGGGCGCGAGGGCGTCACGGTCAACGGCGTGCCCGTCACCCGCCACTGGCTGATTCCGCAGGGACAGCGCCCGAAGCTCTTTACGGAGCATCCGACGATGTCGCTCGAGGAAATTCGCATGGGCACGCAGAGCGCGTGGGACAGCTTCTACAGCTGGCGGCGCATCTGGCGGCGATCGAGCGCGCTCAAGTCGGTCAAGGGACGGCTTGCATTCATCATGGTGTCGAAGCTGTATCGACAGATGTACGCCAACACGGGCATCGCCACCGACAGCGCGCGCGTGCAGCGGTCGGCGCGCTGGGCCAAGTGGATGGGGCCCACTACCCGCCGACTGTTCATGGCCGCTCCGATGCCGGAGCTCGCCGTCCCACCGCCCATGAGCCTGGAAAAGTCTGCATAGTCCGCGAGGTGCCCGGCGTGAACGGTCGAGCCTTCGAGTTTGCCCGTTGATGGCGCCTTTACGCGTGCCTGCGCACAATATGACTCTGGGCCTGCCGCCCTGCAGGTGAAAGGAGACCGCAGATGATTGTTGTCCGCAACTCGTTCGTCGCCAAGCCCGGGAATGCCAGCAAGCTGGCCGCGCAGCTCAAGGAGGCAGCCGCAGTCTCGTCCCTCGGGAAGCATCGCGTGCTCACGGATCTGACCGGCGACTTCAACCGCGTCATCCTCGAGTACGAGGCAGAGTCGCTGCAGGAGTTCGAGAATAGCATGCGCGATTACGCGACGAACGCGGCGTTCCGGGAGAAGATGAAAGGCTACACCGAGCTCTATATCACTGGCAGTCGGGAGATTCTTCAGATCGCCTGACCCGGGGAGTGCAAGGGACGCGCCCGCGAGCGGCGCGGTGTCACCACAAAGGTCTGGGTGCCAGCTGCCGGCTAGATCCCGGCCGGGATGCTGATCGTAATCGCCGAGCCGCGACCGACCGCCGTCACGTTCACTTGCCCCCCAAGCGCCTCTGCGCCCTGCTTGAGGGCGAGCATCGACGCCAGCGTCGGCAGCCCCCCGGGTCGATCCAGCCATGTTCTGTCGAACGCCCGGGTGATCCAGGCATCAGCAACCGTAACCGCATTCTGTGAGATGGTGAACGTGATTGTGTCACCCGCCTCCCTGGCCGCACCGATGCGGACAGTCGCCCCCGCGACTTCGTTGAACAGGCTGAGGACGGCTCTGACGGCGCTCGAGAGGACAGCGAGGACGAAACGCTCGTCCGCGACCATCACGGCGTCAGACGGAAGAGAGGATTTCACGTCGAACTCGACCATGCGGAGGCGCCGCTCGGGAACGAAGCCGTTGACGAGCCGATCGAGGACCCTTCGGACCGGTAGCGGGATGCGAATGGCTGGTAGCTCCTGGCGAAGAACACGGGCCGAGTTGAGCAGGCACGATGCGCGCCAGAGTTCGGCCCGCAGCAGCGTGTCGGCGATTGTGCGGGATAGGTCGGAGTCGGATCGGGCAAGAAAATCGGCGCAGGCGGTGAGCGAGCCTAGCGCTCTCTCGAGCTCGCCATCCACATGCATCGCCACCTCGGCGAGGGAAGTCGTCTCCTCGCCTTGGCCCGGCGACACCGGCTCGCGTCCGGCCGACGGCCGCGCGGTGAGGAGATCCACATAGTGCGAATCTGCGCGCATTCTGTACGATGCCGGCAATCCCTCGCGGACCGGTCTGGAGAGTTCGTCGCGTTCGGAGAGATCCTCGCCGGCGGATTCAAAATGGGACATGTTCGATGCTCTGAAATTTGATGTGGTGATGGATGAGAGATTGGGCCGCCCAGGGAACCTTAAGAATAACAGGCGGTGCGCGATGTTTCAATAGCTACAAGAGTGTCTGCGAGTTGCCCGGAACACTGAGCGACGGCGCTCCATGCTAATTGCCGACATCTACGGCGATCAACTTGACGTACGGTACGGGACGACCGGCCCTGGTCGCGGGGCGGTATCGCCACAAAAACGCCGCCTTCACGAGTTCCGCGTCAGCGGCACTGCTGATGGATTCGCGCATGAAGGCTTCTTCGACACGTCCTTGTTCATCGATCCTGACGACCAGGACGCCCGTCTTTGTTGAACTGTGCGCCGTCAAAGCAAGTGGAATCCTCGGAACATCCTGCCGCAGAACGACCGGCGCCACTACGTCGGTGTCCGCCGCGTTGAACGCCCGCGCTCTTCCCACCGTGGGCGCCGCCGGCTGAACAACTTCCGCCGCGGGTGGATCTGGCGCCGGTGGCGGTGCTGCTGGCGCAGCGGCAGGCGGTGTCCGCGCAACCGCCGCGGCGCGATCGAGAGCGAGGAATCCGTCCACGAGAACGAGCGTATCGCCCAACGTGTCGTCCCAGATGCCGGCCGATCGAGCCGCGTCGAGCATGAGCCGCACGTGTCCGAGTTCCGCGATGGCCGCCGAATCGCCGTTGTTCATCTTGTCCCTGGCCGCCCGGAACGCGTCGCGTATGAGGCCCGGGAGGAGGCGCTTGCGCAGTGCCGCGAACATCGCCTCAATCCGTGGCGAAGCGTCGCGAGAATCGAGGGAGGCGAGGGGATTCTGTCGAATGGCGGACTCCGCCGCGGCCTCGGCTTCCGAGGTTCGTCCGAGCGCGAGGAAGCAGAAGGCGCGGTACTCGTCGGCCTGGCGAGCCACTTCCGGGCCACCGCGCTCCTTGGCGGCTTCAAGCGCGACGAGCGCCTCCTCATAGGCCGCCGAGGCATAGAGCTCCCTGGCTGCGCTGATCGGGTCTTGCGCGAGCCTTGGGGAGGCCGCGGCCAGCAGTGCGAAGCCGGCGGCGAGAACGCGCAGCAGGGCGCCCATGGTGCTGGGCCTATTTTGTCATGTCTACGGAGATGCGATTGGGTCCCTGCAGCGTGACCACCACATTCTCCCGGCGCTCGCCGAAGGTCGGGTGACGGAAGATGACCTGATGATTGCCCAGCGGGAGCACGAAATTCGCGATGGGCGTCACACCTGCGGGAGCGCCGTCGATGACGACCTCGGCCCATGGCCTCGCATTCACATTCAATGGCGCACGCGCGTCAACGCGGACGGTCGCGGTCTGGCCAGCCTCGACGTCGACTTTGCGGTGGCTCTCGTAGCCGAGGCCGGGGTTGACCAGTTCCAGTTCGTGGCTTCCGGCGGGAATCATGATCTTTGCTACCGCGCTCGTGCCGATGACCTCATCGCCTTCAACCACTCTGACTTCGAACGGCGCAGTGATGGTGAGCCAGCCGGCCGTGAGTGGGGGCGTCTTCGGCAGCGAGAACACGACCGAGGTCGTGACGCCTGCCTCTGTGGTCACGGTGCGGTCGATCGACACGCCACCGGGGCCGGCCACCGAGATCTTGTGTCGCCCCACCGAGAGTTCGCCGACCGTCACCGGTGAGACGCCCCGCGCCGCTCCGTCGATGGTCACGCGCGCGCCGGGCGGTTCGGTTGTCACGGAAAGGCGGGCTTCGGGCGTCGGGGCTGCCGGTGGCTGGGCAAACTCAACCCGCTGGATGAGCTGCGCACCCGCGGCGACCTCGAGCGAAAGGGGTCGATCTTCGCCGCCCTGGCGTAGCACGACATCGTGGTGTCCAGCGGCCAGTGAAAGCGTGAGCGGCGTGACGCCTCGGAGCTGGCCGCCAATCAGTACCTCAGAACCCGGCGGGACGGTATCGAGCGTCACATGGCCCGGAGCGCTGCTCGGGGGCGTGGCCCTGGCTGGTTCCGGCAGACGCATCACGAAGAAGGTCACGATGGCCAGCGTCAGGGCGGCTGCCGCTCCAGCGAGCAGCGACCAGCGCGCCAGCTGGCGCCGACGAGCAGCGGGGACGGGCGGACGACGGCGTCGTACTTCGATAACATGGATGCTATCGTGCCGGGTTGGCGGCTCCGTCGTCGGGATGAGGTTCGTGGTCGGTTTGTCCTCCACCGACACGGCGCCCGCTGTCCCTTCGCTCTCCTCGGACTGAAAAGCGAGCAACGCATTGGCGCCGCTGACCGGCTTTACGCTCGGCGGGAAGGGTCCCGACGTGTCGCGAACGCGGCTGGAGTCTTCGCCCATCAGTGGATTCCTTCGCCTTTCTTGAGCAATCTCGTATTATCGCCAGAATTGTGCCAGCCTGTACCAGACATCCGGGGACGAAACATGGGTTTTCCGAACCGCCCCACCGGAAGGATGCCCGGCACGGCGACTAAAGTCCGACTCCAGCGAGAATACTACGCCCCGTCGCCGCTCAGGTCTGATGTGGTGGTATCGGCAATTCGCACGCGGTTCTTGCCGGCGCGCTTGGCCAGATACAGTGCCCGGTCCGCGCTTTCGATGAGATCGTGCGCAGTCATGCCTGGTGACGACACAGCAAGACCGATGCTGACAGTCAGCGCGAGATTCTCGAGGCCCGGTTCCGTCGGGCGGTATGCCTCAATGCGTTCGCGAATACGTTCGGCCACCACCGCGGCACTGTCGACGACGCTGCCGGGCATGATGATGGCGAACTCCTCGCCACCAAAGCGCGCGCAGACGTCGAAGACACGCACCGAGTGTCGCAGAATCTCGGCGACGTCCCTGATGATCGCGTCGCCAGCCAGATGCCCGTAGGAGTCGTTGACGACTTTGAAGTCGTCGATATCGATCATGAGGAAGCCGAGCGACAGCGAGTGGCGCCTCGAACGCTGCAGCTCCTCCTCTAGACGCACGTGAAAGTGCCGCCGGTTGAAAGCGCCGCTGAGCGGATCGATCGCGGCCGTCAGTGCATAGCCCTCCGCCTGCACGAGCGCCAGTTCGCGGCCAAGCGCGAGAGCGGCCGGCGCGGCCATCGCGCGCAGGATCGAGACGTCCCGCGTGGTGAATGGCTTGTTGTCAATCCGGTCGGTCACTGAGATTGCGCCGAGGATATCGCGGCCGGCCACGAGTGGCAGCGCGACAAAGGAGTCCGTTCGATAGCGGGGACGCCGGTGTCGTGCGGGCGAGTTCTCGAAGCCTTGGACCAGCAGCACGCGGCGGTTGTGGAATACCGATCCAAATACGCCGGCCCTCGGCTCGATGCGCAGGTGTTCGACCAGTTCCCTGGGATACCCGTGCGTCGCCACGATGACCAGCCGCCCGTCGGTCGGATCGGGCACGGCGAGTGCCGCGATCCGCGCGTGGACCGCCATCGCCGTGCGGTGCACGATGATCTCGTGGACCTCCCGAAGCCCCCGGGCGCGCGACAGACGCCGCGCGAGTCGATGCGCCATCAGGCCCGATCGCGCGCGATCGGTGTCGGCGCGCCCACACCACACACGGGACATGGTGTCGGACAGGATCGCCAAGGCATGAGTCGCCCCCGTCCACTCGCCGCGGATCGCCAGCACCAACGGGGGACGAGTCGCACAGCCGACGAAGGTCCACGGGGCGTCGTCTTCGACGCTGCGCTCCACGATGACCGCCGGGGCGCCAGAAGCCAACTGGTCGAGGACGGGCTGGGAGTGGATCGCCCAGTCCAACAAGACGCGCGTGGTGGGCGCGGCCGACCCCGGCACTGCCGACCCGACCATCATCCACTGGTGAAAACGACGGGTGAGCATCACCGACCGCGTTGACAGGATCGTCTGAATCCGGTTCGCCAACTCGGTCAGTAGTTCGTCGTTGCCGCTCTGGAGGTCCAGGTCCCGGTGCACAGACAGCAATTGATGTTCCTGTGCGGCCGACATCGCGCCGACAGAGGAATCCGAGGAGGTCACCATGCACCCAAATCTGTTAGTGACGCGGCGAGCCATCGCGCCCAGCGCGGGTTAGACCCGAGCGCCCGGAGCGATATCCGCGGGGCGGCAGACTTTGTGCCGCCCGGAAGCCGCTTTCGCGTGCCTGAGCTGTAGTTCGTGCGCGTGGATGGGCTACGTCGCAACAATCGCGCCGGGGTGGGCCCTGACGGGGGTCAAAAGGCCGGGTGTTCGGGCGGAAATCGTTCCAGGTCTGGGCCGGGAAGTCTCGCCAAGGCTATCGAAGCACGCAGACCGGCACCGGGATCAGCGCCCAGAACGTGCCGGAGACGCTCAATCACAACCCGAGCGTGCCCAGCCGTCGTCCCCGGTAGGAATACGCCGATGAGCCCGGACGAAAGCCGCCCAGCCATGTCGGCGGGCCGAAGCTCGCGGCGAATTCGGGCGACATAGTCGTGGACCACGTCGGCTCGGGGCAAGTCGGGCCCCAGAGACACCACGATCACCGAGATGTGCTGTCCCTGTACCATCGCATCGTCGATATGACGCTTCAGCACCTGATCGAAGGGACGCGGATGCTCCCGGCGTTCGTTCTCGGTCGATAGCCGATCGATCGCTCCACTCAGCCACGTACTCAGCGTCGATGCCGCCAGGCGCAGCAACTGTTCGTCACGCCCGGTGAGCGGCCGATCGTCCAGGCGTCGAATGCCGATCGTCGCGCGATGCGGCCCCATGACGTCGACGGGAATAGCGAGGACTGTGGGCGCTCGCGTCGGCTCGGGCCGCGCCAGCACGCTCATGAAGTCGCCAGCGGTGAGCATGGGCGCACCATCCTTCGAAACGACCGTCAGCCACGCTGCAGCGTCGACGCTCGATGCGAGCGCGTCGATTGCGCCTTGTGCGGCGTGAACCAGCGAGTCCCCGGCGGGAAGCAGATGTTCCAGCATCGCCCATGTGAGCCGCGACGCATGAATGGCGTCTGCCTCGCTGAGCGTTTGAACGATGGCCTGTACGTAAACGCCCAGCCTGGCTGCGGCGTCGACATCTCCATGATCTTCGGTGACGACCAACCAGTCGGCCGCTCCTCGCACCTGAATTCGGGTTATGAGCAGTTGGGGGAAGCCGATGAATCCGGGCGCCTCGAGCTCACTGAGCGAGACCGTGCCAGGCGTCGAGACACCGATGAGCAGCCGCGATTGGTCGATGACCGACGGGACGCGCGTCAGATCGGAGCCGGGCAAAGAGACGTCCAGGACGAATCGGCCGGTGACGTCCGCGAAGTAGGCCCAGGACTCGACGTCCTGCCACACGGCCAATGCCTCGACCAGGACGCGGATGATCTCGCGCTCGGATCTCGCCGCCGCCGCCTGATTCAGGAGGCGATAAAACGAAGAGAGCTGCTGCAACTCGGCAGCGTTGGCGTGCACAGTCGGAGTCACCGGGTTGGCAACCTCAACGATCTCATGGTTGAGGTCGGGCTGCAAATCGGGGGCCAGCCGCTTTACAACGGACATTTGTTCCCGTGGTCTGACCGAAACGGGAGATTTCCGTGGCCGCTGGGGCTCGATTGGGGCTAGTTGATGGAGAGCGACCGCGCGGGAATGGCGTGAACGACCGCACCCGCTGGCATGGGGAGGCTTCGGAACTTGCTTCGCGAGACGAGGCCGGTGGCGACCGGGCGTTCGTGCGTGAAGGCAATCAGTATCGGGCGGTCCGGCCCGCTCCGGTCACCGTGGCGACTGCAGGTGACGGTGCGCAACGGCGTCGCACTCTCGAAGGCACTCCAATAGCGCCCAGGCGCTTCCGGGAAGGCGGAAAGTGGGCTGCGGCCATGACGCTTGTCGAACTCGACATGCGCGACGACGATCCGAAGGATCGCATCGACCGCCGCGTCGATGGTCGTCCCCTCGACAGCGATGTCGTGTTCGAGACTGCGGGCGATCCAGATGCCTGGCAGATCCTGATAGAGAAGTACTCGGAGCCAATGTCCTGGTGCCATGTCCGGCCGTGATATCGGCCGGGTGCGGGGCGACCGTTAGCCTTCTTGGAAGTGTTCGGACGCGTTCCGCGGTTCACAGCATTGCACGACTCTCGGGACTGCGAAGTCTCCCGAGTTCACACCGGCTGCTTGAAGGACCGGGTGAACAGTTCGTCGATCGCGGCCAGACCGTTCTTCTGGAGAGACCGAGTACCCGTGCCCGTGAAGTGCGGGTGACTGACGACGGGGCCATCTGGCTCTGTCGCTTGCCACGTGTCGCCTGTCCACCAGTACCAACGGCTCTTCTCTTGATCGAAGACATGGAGCGGTTTGTTACAGAGTTTGGCGAACTCCGCACCCCAACCCGTCCCGCCTCGCACCGTCCCATCGTCAAGGATCGTGCCGACGACGTAGATTTCCTGCCCGTTGTTGACCTGATACCAGAGTGTCTGCAGGACCTTGCGAATGACCGGGCTGTCCGTGTACCGACGGTGCATGAGCCGCGCGACATAGGCCAGGCTGATGTCGCCCGCCTGAAGCTCCTCGTGATTGAGAACTCGGACGCCCCGCCTTCGGACGATCTCATGGCCGTCGAACGTGAAATTGACTTCATCGATCCCGCGCTTCTCCGCGCAGGCGCCGAACGCGGCCTCCGCGCCGGGCGCGCCACCACTGAAGAGAATGCTCTCGGCTGGCGTCATGCGGCGGATCATAACTCACCTTCGCGGGTAGCCGAGCAGCGTGAGTATGGGAGAGGTCATCGCTGTTGTGATGAGCGCCATCAACGTCAGCATGGCAAAAAGCCTCGGCGGAAGCAGACCGATCTCGAGGCCGATGTTCAGCACTACCAGTTCCACGAGTCCGCGCGTGTTGAGCAGTGCAGCGAGCGCCATCGTCTCCCGTCGTGAAAAGAAGCGTCCCACCGTAAGGATGGGTCCGGCGGCCTTGCCGAGTACGGCGATGGCGAGGACCCCCGCCGTCTGCGCGAGCAGTGCGGGCGACGCGAGCAGGTACACGTTCGTGCGAAGGCCCGTAAAAGCAAAGAAGAGCGGAAGCAGCAGCGTCACCACCACGGGCTCGATTCGCTCGACGCGCATCCGCTGGTCGCTCCGCTCGGTCATGTCGCGTGACATCAGGGTGCCGAGGAAGAACGATCCGAACAGCGCGTGAATTCCGAGCCATTCGGTGACGGCGGCCGAAGCGAGCGCGGCGGCAAGGAGCAGGGCGAGCTGCCCGTCCCCATCGCGCATGCGCCGGAGTTGCCACCTTAACGCCGGGCGCACCGCGAGCAGCATGACAAGTCCGTACAGCGCCAGCCACAGCAGGGACGCGCCAATGGGCGCCTCGCCCGTGCGAGTCAGCGAGGTCACCAGCGCGAGCGCCACCCAGGCGGTCACGTCGTCAAAAGCCGCGCAGGCGACGGCGATGGTTCCGATCCGTGTCGTCGACAGATCGTGCTCCGCGACAATTCGGACGAGGACCGGAAACGCGGTGACGCTGAGGCTGAGACCGACGAACAGGACGAAGGGGAGACGCGCGGATTCTTCGACGCCGAATCGTGAGCTCAAAAGGTAAGCGAGCGCTGCGCCCAAGGCGAACGGCACCAACATGCTCAGATAGCTCGTGGTCAGCACGACCCGGCTGTTACTCCGAAGGTGGCCGCCCTCGAGACGGACGCCCACGAGAAACATGAACAGCACGATGCCAAACTGGCTGAATGCGTTCAGCAGGTCGAGGCTCTCGCTCGGGAACAGCAATGCGGCGGCCCTCGGTGCAAGCTGACCGAACAGCGACGGACCGAGCAGCAGTCCCGCCACCATCTCGCCGACGACGGCGGGCTGTCCCAGACGGTGGAATAGTCCCCCGACCACCCGGGCAGCAATTACGATGACAACGATTTGAGGGAGCAGCGTGAGAAGCGGCGACACAGGAGCTATTGTCGGTGCCAGCACCGCTAGAACCCCAGCACCTAGAACCCCAGCACCCTAAAACCTCTCTCTTGCGCCGGTTCGACTACTTCAGGCCCGACAGCTTGTTCAGATCGACGCTCGCCATCGCGGTATGCAGCGCCTTGACGTCGTCAAGCTGATGGCCTTCCACCTGCACGATGAAGCGCTTGGCGACAATCGCGTTCAGCTCGCCGTTCTTGTTCTCGGTGTTCCACTTTTCCCAGCCCGGATGCTCGCCGACCTTCGTCGACTTCTCGTAGCCGCTCTCGGTTTCCTTCTCATAACCGGAGGTCAGAAACATCGAGTAGGGAATGATCAGCATCTGGTTGAACCCAGAGTCGCTGATCTCGATCTTGATGCGCGAGTCGCCCTTCGTGTAGTTGACCTCGGCTCGTGAGAAGTTGACGGGCGTGCTCATCTTCTCGCCGGTAGGCTTGCCCTTCTCCCAGCCGGGGAGATCGCCGAACGTGGCCTGCAGGTCGCGGAAACTCACGGGGTCGACCGGTTTCGCGTTGGGGTCTCCTCCGAGCGCGCCCAGGCCTTTGGCCATGTCTTCGAGCCCCTTGGCCATGTTGGTCGCGGACTGGCTGGCCTGTTCAGCGGCCGCTTCGGCCTTCTTCTGTTCGGACGAAGAGCCGCAGGCGGCGAACACGACCGCAAGACAGGCAAGCATCAGACGGAGTGGCATGCGTCCTCCTTGGTGGAAGCGAGGAGATTCTACCAGACGATCCCTGGTACGATGCGCTCAGCATCCGCTTGCGTTCCTTACCAATCTCCCCAGCAGCCTGCTTGTCACGCGCGTCATTCATGCTGGCCGCTGTTCTGAGTGCTGGGACGCCGAAGAGGCGCTACCGCGTGAGTGTTGCTACGGCGCGACGAAGCGGAGGCGTGACGGAGGTGAGGGAGGTGGACCTGCAGGGGGCTGGTAGCCGAGCTGAATGACATCGAAGTCGCTGGCAGTCAGCGCAGAGAATGCCGGATTGAGCTGGCCGTTGTTCCATCGCGTATCGTAGGTGCCGCTCACGTACATGTCGGAGCCATTGTCCGCGACGATCAGGCCGTAGCGCTGCATCGCCCGAAAGATCTTCTGGATCTCGGGCCGGAACCCCGACAGGTTCCTGGTCGACTTCAACCGCAGGCGTGCCCCCATCGGGAGCGCCCCGTCTGTTGATCCGGCGCGATGCGAGGCGGGATAGACATAGCCGTTTGTCGATCGAACGGTGACGCGAAAGGCGTGCTCGATCTCTCCGGAGCCGAAGACCTCGTCATAGCGCACGAGGCCGGGCAGAATTGCGAGGCCGGCCGCGTCGGCCGACGTCCAGGTGTCCGGTCGCCGCGCATTCAGGTTCAGGTCGAAGAACGCCCCTGATCCCGCGTGCCACCGGCTGCCGTCGAAGAAGACGTTGTAGAGCTCGTACAGGTACCGTCGATCGCGATCGACGATCAGCATGTGCCGATCGCTCGTCGCGCGCAGATCGACGTCGCCAGGATCGCCGCCCTCAATCCAGTGGGGAAACGTCTCCGCTTCCGGGGGAATCGGATAGAACGGATAGCTCTGGTTCCCCGGGTGGGTGACGCCGTCGCTCTCTCCCGCGTACTGAAACTGAACGGTTTGAAGCGGCGTGCTCCCGTCAACCACGATGTACGGGAAACCGTACGTTTGTGCGCTCCCTGGCGACACATCACCGCCGAAATCCGGGTGCATCCCTCGGCTTGTCCCTATGAAAGAGATGAAGCTGGCCGATGAAGGGTCAACAGGCGCGTTCAGGATGTCGAGGTTCCACCAGTTATCGCGTGGGAAAAGCGGCAGCGGCCCCGGAAGCGCGCCGCCGAGTGTGGCCGCACCCGAGAGGACGCCCACGAGAGCGGTGAGCAAGACAGCCGCAAGAGCAATTGGGCTGACGGGGCGACGCATCCGTTCCCGTGGAGCAAGTTTCGCGCCGGGACGATCCGGCGCGATGTCACGGGGCCGGTGGTGCAGAACTCACGATTCTGTGTAATCGAACTGCAATTCTGGGTACTGTCTCTGGCCTTCGCGTGGGCCCGCCTTCCAGCGCGGACGTAGGCCCGACCTTCAGGTCGGGCGTGTGGGTGATCTTCTCGGACGGGGAGACCGGTCTCCAAGTCTGCACGTCGTCGTGGTGCGGTGGGCGGCAATGTAGCGGTACACGCCTCGGCCCACCTCGGGCACGCCGGGGTGGCGGGCAGCAGTCGCGGTCACGGCAGCGCATAGACCGCCATCGTATCGGTGGCCACGATCGCGACGTACTGTTTGCCGTTTCTGCCTTGGTAGGTGATGGGATCGGCATTCCCTCTCCGTTCGAGTCTCGTCGCCCAGAGCTCCTTCCCGGTTCTTACTTCGAACGCACGGAAGCGATTGTCATCGGTCGAGGCAACGAACAACAGCCCGCTGGCGGTGACGATGGGCCCCGCGAGCGCCGGGCGTCCGGTGTTCTGCTTGTCTGCAGGCAGTTGCTCGGTAATCCCGAGTGGAGTCTGCCACGCGATGTCTCCCGTGGAAGCGTCGATCGCCATGAGCCGTCCCCATGGTGGTTTCTGGCACGGCCAGCTCGTACTCCCCATCCGCACGTCAAATGAGCCGCGGCCGCCGGTCGTCTTCTCGTACGGGACGGCTGAGTCCGCTCGCGCTTTCTCAACCCAGCCCAGCGCGCCGACATCCTGCGTCACCAGGAAGATGAATTGTGAATTCGGATCGAATGCCGTTCCGCCCCAATTCGCGCCGCCGAGCGTACCCGGAAACACCAGCGTCGTCATCGGCGATGCCCCCTCGGCCTTGTACCGCCAAGGCGTGAAGGGGCCGGCGTTCGAGACGGTGCCGAGTGTCTTGACCAGTTCCTGACAGGCGGCGGCGTGCTCGGCGTTTGTATCTGCCGCCGTGACCAGGTCCTCTGCCCTGTAGCTCACCCGCGCGATCGGGGGCGGTTTGACGGGGATGGGCTGCGTCGGAGACGTCCACTCGCCCGGCACATCGCTCTGGGCCACGGGCCGTTCTTCAACGCCGAAGAGTGGCGCACCCGTCTCGCGATTCAGGAGATACAAATATCCCGACTTTGTCGTCAACGCCAACGCCGGAACATTCCGACCGTTGCGCATGACGTCGAAGAGCGCCGGCGGCGCGGGCGGATCGGCATCCCACAGGTCGTGATGAATGGTTTGGAAGTGCCACTTGTATTTCCCGGTCTGGATATCGACGGCTACTACCGAGTTTCCGTACAGGTTGTGACCCTTTCGGTCACCGCCGAACGCGCCGGGAATCGGCGACGCCAACGGGATGTAGAGGACGCCGCGCGGTTCATCGAGCGTGAAGTAGAACGGCCAGGCGTTGACGCCGGCCCTGTTCTTCCAGCTGTCTCCGTCCCACGTGTCGTGACCTACGTCTCCCGGCTGCGCAACGGAGTTGAACTCCCATACCTTGGCTCCGGTCCGCGCATCGTATGCCCGCGCATTGCCTGACGCGCCGACGGGCCCAGGCACCGTGTTGGCGCCGACGACAACAATGTTTCGGTAGATGAGGGGAACGGAGTTGTACGGCACGATGATGTCAACTTCACCAGCCTTGCCGAATCCGGAATCGACCGCGCCTGTCGCGGCGTTGAGCGCAACCAGCCGTCGTCCCACCGTGAAGATGATTCGCGCCGGAAGTGTGCCATCGCCCGGCCAGTGCGCGACGCCTCGCCGCGAAGGCGCCCCGCCGCTGATTGGGGTACGCCAGATTTCCTTCCCCGTCTCCGGCTCGAGTGCGACCACGCCGTTTGAAACCGGGAGGTACATGACGCCACCGACGACGATCGGCGTAGCCTGAGAACCGGGGAGGGCGCGCCCACCGGCTGGCGGCGCGTCGCTCTGAACGCGATACGTCCAGACCTGTGCGAGGTTGGCGACATTCGACGTCGTAATCTGCGAGAGCGGCGAGTACCCCGTGCCGTTGTAGTCGCGGCGGTACGACGGCCAGTCAGCGGCGGCCTGCCGCACAGGTCGCTGCTGACCGCCGGCGGACTGCGTGAGGAGGAGCGTGAGCAGTGCGGTACTGGACAGAATAACGCGCATGAAATATCGGTGCTTCGACTATGCGAACTCGCGTGAACACGACGAGTATATCGCCGGGGAGGTAAATCGGACCGCAAGCAGGCGCCAAAGATAGGGCCTGGGCGAGCGACGCGAACTGAACAGAACTGAAAGTACTGAACAGAACCGAAATAAGTGGCTCACAAAGACGCGCTTCCGTCGAGGCGCGCCTGCACGGTTGTGCAAGGCACGGCGAAGGGCAACACCCATCGTTTCAATACATTAGGCGGCAGGCGCCTCTCGGAGGCACACGCGTTGCCTTTGCTACCAGACAGGAGGCAGTTCATGATTGCGGCAATCAGCTTGTTTGCGGCGGCGGGCGTAGCATTTGCTTGGATCAAGATGCGGCGGAAGCGGAAGGAAGCGGATCAGTTCGCTCGGTAACACCAACAGCACCGAGATGTCCGAGTCTCGCCAGCTCGGACGGGTTCATCGTCACGCTCAGCAGCGGTCATGGACCGGCGAGTCGAAGTCCGCTCGGTTCTCTGGCCATCCCGTCACAACATTGCGTCATCCAATGACCATGACGCTCCAGGTGCGGTAAGGTAGCCCCGCGGGGGAATCCCTGCCCACACGCTGTGCACGAATCACGACTGCCGAGAGGCAGTCTGAGCTCTGCTGGCGCACACGGCTCACAAAAGCGCCACGCAATGCTCGCGCGGTAGGAATTATCACGCGGCATGTCGCGGTGCCGTGAGCGTGTTCGATCATTCATAATGGCATTTGTGAAGCGCTTCGCGAGCGCCTCGGTGTTGCTGGTGAGGGCGGTCGCGCCGATCCCGACTGCCACTCTTGTGGTCGTGGCTGCGTCTGTCCTTCCTGTCGTCTCCCTCGTCAACCACGAGCCCACGCAACCTCAGGACCCACGCGCGATCCTCGACCGCGCGGTGGCCTCCTTCACAGCCGGACGGGTGGAGGAGTCCGCTATGGAATTCGACAGGCTCGCTCGTCTCGTCCCCGCTGAAGCGCCATATTTGTGGCAACGCGGTATCGCGTTGTATTACGCCGGCCGCTACCGGGACTGTCGCGCGCAGTTCGAGTCGCACCGCACCGTGAACCCGAGTGACGTCGAGAATGCGGCATGGCACTTTCTGTGCGTCGCTCGCGACGACTCGCCGCAAGCAGCGAAGGCGGCGTTGTTGCCCGTCGGTTCGGACGCGCGAGTGCCGATGCGCGAGATCTATCAGATGTTTCGAGGTGTTCTACAACCGGACGATGTGCTGGCGGCGGCTGGGAATCGGCTGCAGGCTCAATTTTACGCTCATTTGTACGTGGGGCTGTACGCAGAAGCGCTGGGCGAGAGCACGCGAGCGCTCGAGCACATCAGGGCTGCCGCCGATCCGCGGTTCGCGCAAGCGGGCGGCTACATGCACATCGTCGCACGCGTTCACCGGGCGCTCATGGAGCGCCGTCGCTAAGGGCCAGGCTTTTGCGCCTGCCCTGCCAACGTGTCGATCTGTCGACTTCGCGGCGCGTCGAGCGTCCGATGGGCTGAGGGCGGTCATTCAGGAACACCTTCAGCTACACTGTCTGCGACGGCTGGCGGCGTACGCCGCCTTGAGCAGCGCTGAAACGCCGCAACGAGATGGACGACGAAGGAGCGATGCGCTCGTGAGCACGCGACCACTGTCGCGGCGTGCGCTGCTGCAGGCGATCGCGGCGCTGCCAGCGCACGCCATCACCCTCCGCAGCGCCCCTGGGCAACCGCGCCAGGCTCGCGCATATCGGACACCGAAGCCACTGGCGCGAGGCGCGGTGACCCACGACTGGGCCTCGTTTCTTGGGCCGTCACACAACGCGGTTTCCACTGAGACGAGCCTGACTCGAACGCTTCCGCCTCCACTGCTCTGGGAATTTCCCAAGGGCACCGGCTACTCGACCCCGGCCATCCAAGGCACGCACCTGGTCTTCATGCATCGATTGGCTGATGAGGAGATCGTGGAATGCCTGCACGCCGAAACAGGAACGAGCCACTGGCAGTTTCGCTACGCGACCGAGTTCGAAGATCGCTATGGGTACAACAATGGACCTCGCGCGAGTCCGGTGATCGATGAAGGCCGCGTGTTTACGGTCGGGGCAGAAGGGAAGGTGCACTGCCTGGATCTCGGAACGGGCCGTTTGGCGTGGAGGTGCGATCTACGGGCGCAATACAAAGTGCGGCAGGATTTTTTTGGCACCGCGTCGACACCTCTCGTGGAGGGCCGACTGTTGATCCTCAACGTCGGTGCGCCGCGAGGGCCGTGCGTCGTGGCATTCGACAAAGCAACGGGGCGGGAAGTCTGGCGTGCGGGCAACGAGTGGGGACCAAGCTACGCCTCTCCCGTGCCGGCCGACGTGCGCGGCAAGCGGCGAGTATTTGTGTTCGCGGGCGGCGAGTCGGAACCTCCCACCGGCGGGCTGATGTCGCTCGACCCGGCGACGGGGAAGATCGACTTCGTGTTCCCGTGGCGAAGCCGCAGCCATGAGTCCGTCAACGCGTCCTGCCCGGTCGTGTTCGACAATAGGGTGTTCATTTCGGCAAGCTACCGCACGGGCAGCGCGTTGCTGGACATCCGGCCAGACTTCACGCACAGGGTCGTGTGGACCACGCAGGAGTTTGGCCTGCATTTCAATACGGCAATCTACCGCAATGGATACCTGTACGGGTTCGACGGCCGCAACGAGCCCGACGCCTCTCTGGCGTGCGTGGACGCGGCGAATGGCAAAGTGGTCTGGCGCGAGACTCCCGAATGGACAGAGCGGTTCGAGGGGCGGAGCGGCAGGCGTCCGGAAGTCGTGAGCACGTACCGCGGATCGCTGCTCGCGGTGGATGGTCAGTTTCTGTGTCTCGGAGAGCTGGGTCACCTTCTGTGGTTGGATCTCACGCCGACCTCCTACAAGCAAGTGTCGCGGGCGTGGCTGTTCCCGGCGCGCGAGTCGTGGGGGCTTCCCGTACTCAGCCACGGCCTGCTGTACGTCGTGCAGAATACACGGGACATCTTTCGGGAGACGGGTCCGCGGCTCCTGTGCTACGACTTGAGAGCGTAGATGGCAGCGGTAGGTCAGGTCGACGGCCAATCCATGGGGGACGCGTGCCAGAGAAGCCCGTGGTCATGCTTCGCTGGCGAGCGGCGCCCCTATTGACATGACGGCTTGGCTCTCGAAGCCACAGGCCGTCGGCGAGAGCTTGTGGTTCATTCCGCCGATTGCCGACTGGCCGACGCACGACCTGATTGCCGTGGGCGCGGATCTCGAGCCGGCGACGCTTGTCGCGGCCTATCGCCGGGGCGTGTTCCCGATGGGCCTCCATCAGCCGGCAGGGGTCCTGGGATGGTGGTCTCCCAATCCGCGAGGCATTCTGCCGCTCGATCGACTGCGCGTGACGCGATCGATGCGGCAAAGCGCGAAGAAGTACGCGGTGCGCGTGGACACCTGCTTTGAAGAGGTTGTGCGTGGGTGCGGCAATCCCTCGCGCGAGAACGGCTGGATAACCGACGACATTCGCGAGGCATACAGCGTGCTTCACACGCTCGGATGGGCACACAGCGTGGAAGTGTTCGACCGCGAGGGACGCCTGACCGGGGGCTTATACGGGGTGCGCGTCAACGGGCTCTTCGCGGGCGAATCGATGTTTCATGTGGGCCGGGACGCATCGAAGGTGGCGCTGATGTCGCTCGTGCAGTTGATGCGCGATACCGGCATGACGCTTCTCGACGTGCAATGGCGGACGGACTTCCTGGCATCGCTCGGCGCGATCGACGTGCCCCGTAAGGAATACCTGGCTCTGCTTGCCGCGGCGTGCACAGCCCCTGCACCGTGACCATGAAGAACTGTTTTCGAATCCGTGCGCGTAGGGCTATAGTGGCGCGCGTGAACGGGGAGGAAGGCGGAGACGATGTGTGACATGAACGCATTCTGCATTCGATGGCGTTTGGCGGTGCTCGTCGGCGTGGCGATTTTCACTGGAACCGCCGTGGCACAGCAGGCGCCGCCGGGGCGCGGCGGCCAGGCCCCCGCGCCCGCGGCGGCCCAGGACTTCAGCAAGATCGAGATCAAGACAACGATGATTGGTCCGAACTTCTATACGCTCGAAGGCTCCGGCGGCATGATTGGCATCCAGACCGGACCAGACGGCGTGTTCATGGTGGACTCGCAATTTGCGCAGCTCACCGACAAGATCGTCGGGGCGGTCAGGAAAGTCTCCGACAAGCCGATTCGCTTCGTGGTCAACACGCATCTGCATGGGGATCACACGGGCGGCAACGAGAATCTCGCGAATCTTGGCGTGGCGGTTGTATCGCGTGATGAACTGAGGGCAGGACTCGCCAGGAATGCGGCCACGAAGCCGGCGGCACTGCCCATGGTGACGTACTCGGGATCCGTCACGTTCCATATGAACGGCGAGGGCATCCAGTTGATCCCGGTTCCGGCTGCCCACACCAGCGGCGACACGATGATTCGGTTCCCGGTCAACGACGTCATCATGTGCGGCGACTTCTATCGATCGCTCGGCTATCCCAACATCGACCGGAACAACGGAGGCTCGCTCAAGGGAATGCTCGAGGGATTCAACGCGCTCATTCAAGCGGCGGGTCCGAACACGAAGATCGTTCCGGGACACGGTGAGATCGTCACCAAGGCGGGCGTCGCCACGCACCGCGACATGGCCATGGCCATTCGCGATCGTGTGGACGCGCTCGTGAAACAGGGCAAAACGCTGCCGGAGGTCATCGCCGCAAAGCCCACGGCCGACTACGACGCCAGGGTCCCACAGGGGACCATGACCTCGGAACGGTTCATCACACAGCTGTACGCCGAACTCGGGGGAAAGTAGGAGGTTCAGGCGAGTCCGTGAGCAACACCAACGCATTCCTTCGTCCTCGCGTCGCGCCAGCGGTGCTTGTAGCAGGCACGTTGGCGCTGATGCAGCCGATGCCCGTGCACGCCCAACTCAAGGCACAGGCGCGGAGCGCACCGACGCCAGCCTGGGAGAAGGGCATTCTGCCCATCAGCGCCGAAAGCTACTGGAACGCTGTCGAGTGCGGGAAGCAGGGTGGCGCAGACCCTCCATGCGTCTTCTGGGATACCGGGCTCTGCAAGAACGAGGATTTCGCGCTGACGCTCTATACGCCGTACAAGATGGTGGCCTACGAAGTGTGGCGAGTCGTGCGACAGAAGCAGCCGGCCCCGACCCCGAGTTATCAGGAGGCGCAACAGACCCGGATCACGATTGGCGTCACGCCCGTGCGCGGCTCGAAGAATCCCTTTAGCGATCTCGTCCTCAAACGTGGCGCACGAGTGGTCGTGCCAGTGGATCGGTCCCTCGACGGGAGTGGGGGAGGGCGCTTTACCTTCGACTACCCGGCATTCGCGGCGACCGGCGACATCAACCTTGACCTCGTCGGCAAGGCCAAGACGATTTCCTGCCTGATCGAGAAGGCTGTGCTAGCCCAGTTCCGGTGACACTGACGGGTCTTCTGGTCCGAGAATCGCTCCCAGCAGCTGCGTGCGCGAGAGCGGTTTGAGCAGGAAACTCGCGTGCTGGATCCTGGCTTCCTCGGTGAGCACGGGGTCGTTGAACCCGCTCATCACGATGGATTTGATGGTGGGGAGCCGCTGCCTCGCCAGCACCACGAGATGGAGGCCGTTCGTCAGGTTGACGCGCACGTCGGTCACCAGCGCGTCCGGGCGCCATGCTTCGAGGCACACCCTCCCGGTTTCGACGGTCTGGCAGGTCACCGCCTCGAGGCCGGCGTCGGAGAGCCACCGCAAGATCATCGCCAACACACTCACATCGTCGTCCACGACGAGAACCTTCCGCGCTCGACTGTGTGTGGTCTCCGGCATCGTTCAACTTCCCTGAAGGCGTTCCTGCTGCGCGGACAGTAGCACAATTCAGCGTCGATGACTGCCGCGCGGCGCTGAGTTGCGCGACTTTTTGCGTCTACTCAATGACAATCTGCGGTTCGAGTATCCGCGACTTGCGACACGACGGACATTTCCCGGGCTTCGTCAGCCTGCTCTCATCAAAGACGAACTGGCACACGCGGCAGCGCGCTGGAACGATGACGATTCGATGTCCGGCCGCGCGTGCGGTCCGAATCATGTGACGGAGGCTGTCTTCGAGGTCGCGCCGTGTGAGCCCGAGCTCGCGCGCGAGGCTCGACACCGAGCGGGGCTCTCGCGTGAGGAGCTCGAGGAGCTGCCTGCGGACGGTCATGACCATGGTATTATCTCGGGTTCCTGCCGACCCGACGGTCCCCATCGTCCAGAGGCCTAGGACGTGGCCCTTTCAAGGCCAAAACCCGGGTTCGAATCCCGGTGGGGACGCCACTTCGTAACTTCCTTTTTTCCAACACGTTCGGCGTCGCCACTCTTCGAAGACCGTGAGTCGGCTTTCTCCGCTGTGCCGGTTTTTGTGCCGGTCGTGTACGCCGTGAGCACGCGCACGGCGCGCGCCATGTCCGCGCCGCTCGGATGCGCGTAGCGCTCGAGCATGCGCAGCGTGGACCAGCCGCCAATGTCCTGCACGACTCGCAGTGAAATTCCCGCGGCCACCATCGCGGACGCGCCCAGTGTGCCGCAGGACGTGATGCGTGACGCCACCGAGCCCGATCCCGCGCATCAGCCGGCCGAACGCGACGCTGATCGCCGTCTGGAGCGGCGGCCTGCCGTCGTTACCCTAGCCAAAGATGTAGCCGCGCTTGTGGGCGTGTTTGAGCAGCTCCGCCCGCAGCTCAGGCGTCAACGGGACGCGACGGCTCCTGCCGTTCTTCGCCTGCACGATCGTGGCGTAGTCCGGCCCGAGGTCCTCGACACGGAGATTGAGTACCTCAGACAGCCGTGGAAGGCTTTCCAGCGTCGTTCTGGCAATCAACCCGAGCGCCGGCGGGCAGGATGCGAGCAGATGTTCGATTTCGTAGGGCGACAGCACCCGCGTGCGCACGTTATCGACCGTTCGCGATTCACGCTGGATCGGCTGACCTGCCTGGCCCGGAGCGTCTTCCAGCGCTCGACGTGGAAGGCCGTGATTTCGTCCAACGGCCGATCGCCGACGGTTGCGAGAAAACCTTTCAGGACACGGGGGTCCTTCAAGAGCGAACTGCGATTCGTCTTCCCGGCCCAGTCGGCGTAGCTCTTCGTGTGCTCGGAGAGATTCGGGGCCTGGATCTTGCGAAGCTTCTCGTGATCTTCGAGCGTGTGGCCCTGACGTTTGATTGCGATGCGATGGGCGAGGTCGCGGTTTGCCGTGTGCGTCGATCCGCGATGTTCGTGGCGGTGAAGCCAGAAGCGATACCAGTACGGATGCTCGCACCGCGGATGCGTGTTGCAGCCGCATCGCTTGAAAAGCTTCATGGTTCGCGACGTTCGACCGAGCCGACCGTGTGTTCGGCGACGAACTGATTCAGCGTCTCCGCGGAGAAGGTCGAATGTCAGCTTGCTGGAACACCTCCTGGCTTCCGGGGTGTGCGCATTCTCTATCCCTCCACCTGCCTGCGACGCCAGCTTGCCGTTCCAGCAATCAGCCGAATATCTCTCGGAGCGCGGCGCGAAGGGCGTGGGCGTCAGTCTCCCGCAGGCTTCCCAGCTTTCGGAGGATGAGCCCGTGCTCGATGGTGGTCACGACGGGCTTGATGAGCGAGGCTTTCAACAACCCTGCTCCGCGCCAGTCGCCGATAAGAACTTCACCGGGAGCCCCAGCCGGACGGACGACCTGGCTCGTCACCGCCATCACGATCACGTCGGGCCTGTGGCGGTGGTACGCGTCAGAACTCACCACGACGCCGGGGCGTCTTTTTGAAGTTGTTTGGTCGGTGAACGGAAACGGAACGAGGACGATGTCGCCGAAGCTAAAGCCGGTCGTATTCGGCATCGTCGGCGTTGTCCCAGACAGCGGCGAAGGCCTGCTCGGAGAGGCGGGCAGCCGCCATCGTCAGGCGCTGGTCCTGCGTTCGCGTGGTCAGGAAGTCCACGAAGTCCTCGACCTCGGCCACTCGCTCGGGCGGCAGACTGTGGATCTTCTGGAGCAAGGTGTCTTCGGGCATGGGCAATCCCGGAACCATTGTAGCGTCAGCCGTGCCGCGTGGCGCAGCGTCGCTGTGCCGGTTTTTGTGCCGGTTTGTGGGGCTCAGAGCGTGATTTCTGGTGATAGCCAGTGATGCTGCGGACGATGGCTAACCCGCTGAGCGCGTGAACGATACGCGGAGAAGCCGCGCGTTTCATTCATCCGGCGGATCACCCTTCTTCTCACTTTCAAGGCCAAAACCCGGGTTCGAATCCCGGTGGGGACGCTCCTCGTGACGTTATGGGGCGCCAGCGCCTGGTCAGGCCGCGCACGGAAACCAGGCGTCCAGAGGAGAGCACAGGTCCGGGTGTCCCGGTAAGGAGCCGAACCTTAGAGCCTGTATCAAACCCCGACGGCGCAGGCTGACCGGTGTCGGACGCGACGGCGAGTCGACCGACACCCGACCGCTTTCGTGGCCCCTTCGGCGTCCATCGCGACCTAACGTGAATGGTGCGGCGTTTTGCATGGGCAATCCGGCTTGTCGTTTCCATCTCCCCGTAATTCTCGGCGGTTAGAGGACGTCTCTCCCTTGCGTGAGCACCGTGATAATTCAGATGCTGACGAACACTTCCGTGGGCTACCCGCGTTCGCGCGCAGCTCGACGTGACGTGAGAATCATCTGACAAGTCGAAACACGGCACCCGCGCCAACTCGCAGAACCCGGATCAATGACGAGGAACTCTGGAGTTAAGGTGTCGGCGCTAGGGCGTCCTGGCAAACGCACCCGCGGGCGGCGCCGTGCGCCATGCCACGAGCGCACGCAGCGCGGCCAGCGTCCAGACGCCCAGCAGCGCGATGGCGGCGATCCCCCCGGCGCTGGCGAGATCGCTCACGGCGCGTCCCCGCGCGGTCTGCAACCACATGGCGATGCAGGCCGCGAGCCACGCGGCGCCGGCGATGTGCACCCAGCGCCGTGCGACCTCCACGGGCACGGCCGACCAGGCGAGCATTAACGCCACGAGCGGCACCGCCTGCACGGCGTGAAAGCCGGCCGCGTGAAGCGGCAGGAGATTCCCCGCCTCGCCGACGAGGCGCCCCTGATTGGCGCTGAGCCAGATGCCAACGAGAAATCCTATGAGCATCGACGGGCCGGCCCAGCGCGCCGCAACGACCAGCAACCCGCATCGGCCCTCCGTGCGTGCCTCGAACGCGCGTGCCGCCAGTGCCACCGAGAGTGTCAAGATCCCGAGCGCCGCGACAAAGAAGATCGAGCCGAAGATCTGGCTTCCCGGCTCGGCCTGTGAGAAGCGTGGATCGATGCCTCGGAACTGCTGGATCGTTTCGATCCCGAACACGTAGATCAGCAGGCCGACCATCCACTTGCGCCAGCGCCGGTGCGCCGCTGCGCTGAAACCCGACACGGACAGCCATGGAACGAGCGACAGAACAAACAGTCCCACCGCGACATCGAATGTCGCCGGCTTCATGAGGTCACCCTCGGGCGGAATCGACGGGCCGCGAACTCCGGCGACGACGAAAGCGACCCCACCCAGGACGATTCCGGCGAGCGTCGTCATCGTGACGCCGCGCTCCTCGCGGAAGGTTGCGACGATCTGTAGGATCGTTGGAGGCGTATCGGACGCTGCCACCCGCCCCGGCTCGCGGGCACCATCTTCGTCGGCACTAAACGCACGCGCGCCGAGCCGCGCCACCCGGATTGCAGCGAACGTGATGTACCCGAGAGGACCAAACATCAACGTGAGGAAGAGCAGCGCCGACTGCACCGGCAGCGGCACGTAGCGTCGGCGCATGTTCTCGTGGTAGATGAGCAGCCCGATCACTTGGTCGAAGGCGAGGATGTGCAGCCACGCGACCCAGGCAATCTCCCGGCGTGCCAGAAGCCGGGCGACGCCGTCGGCGGTCCCGAAGTCGGCGATGAACCCCGGCCCGAACTGCATCAGCAGCGCGCCGACGCCGAAGGCATAGACCACCGCGATGTAGATCGGGAAGAACGCGCTCTCGGCCAACCGGCGCGAGCCACTCCAAGTGGGAAAGAAGATCAGCGGGATCCACCCGATGATGGCGAGCGAAGCGAGCTGGAAGAGGTTCGAATACATGATGTCCACTCCCGACGGAGTAGCCGACATTCTATGGGATTTCTGCTGGGACACCGGGTGCTGAGAAAGCGTAAGCGAAACCGGGGATGACCTTTCACCAGTTCTTCGCAGCGTACGCCTGGTTCAGGCCGCCCGATTACCCTAGATAAGTCGCCAAGGGATTTCCGACGTGCGCGACGACTGGTCGGAAGCGCCTGCGGCATCACAGAGGAGTGATCGCGTCCTTGCGACCCTAACCGCTATACTTCCAGCCGTTTGGCTCTAACTCTCGGTACCCGACTCGGCCACTACGAAATCACCGCGCAGATCGGCGAGGGCGGGATGGGGCAGGTCTATCGCGCGACCGACACCAAGCTGAAGCGTCAAGTCGCGATCAAGATCCTCCCGCCGTTGCTCGCGGCCGACCCCGAACGTCTGGCGCGGTTTCAGCGCGAAGCCGAGGTCCTCGCCTCCCTCAATCATCCGAACATCGCGATTATTCACGGGCTGGAGGACGCGGACGGCGTCAAGCGCACTCGTGATGGAACTCGTCGACGGCGACGACCTGTCGCAACGGATTGCGCGCGGCGCGATCCCGATCGACGACGCGTTGCCGATTGCGAAACAGATCGCGGAGGCGCTCGAAGCGGCGCATGAGCAGGGCATCATTCATCGCGATCTGAAGCCAGCCAACATCAAGGTGCGCAGCGACGGTACGGTCAAGGTGCTCGACTTTGGGCTCGCGAAAGCAATGGAGCCAGCGGCCGGCTCGTCGCCGAGCATGTCGATGTCACCCACGATCACGACACCCGCCATGACGCAGGCGGGCATGATTCTCGGCACCGCGGCCTACATGAGTCCGGAGCAGGCACGCGGCCGCAAGGTAGACAAGCGCGCCGATGTCTGGGCGTTCGGTTGCGTGCTCTTCGAAATGCTCACGGGTACGCGCGCCTTTGGCGGCGAGGATGCGACCGAAACGATCGCGGCGGTGGTGAAAGGCGAACCGCCGCTGAACCTCCTTCCCGTCGAAGTGCACGCCGCGGTACGGGAGCTGTTGAGAGGTTGCCTGGTCAAGGATCCGCAGAAGCGCATCGGCGATATGGCGGCCGCACGCTTCGTCCTCGATCATCAATCGGCGCTCACACCGCAATCCGTGTCTCACGTCCCATCGCGACAATGGCAGCGCTACGCGATGTACGCAACCGTTTCGGTGCTGATCCTTGCCGTTCGGTACATTGCCTGGTCGCGATCGTCGCGAGCGCCCGCCTTTCCGGAGTGGCTGAATCAGTCCGCACAGTTCTCCGTCGATCTGCCGGAGAAGGAGAGGCTCGCCTCGGTCGCTTATCCGGTGGCCCTGTCGTCCGATGGCCGGCATTTGGTCTTTGTCGCGCGCGGCGCTGACGGCAAGACGAATTTGTGGTTGCGAGAGCTCGACGCGGTCGGTGCGCACATGCTGGCCGGGACCGAAGATGGCCTCGCGCCATTCTGGTCGCCCGACAGTCAGTCGATCGGGTTCTTCGTGCGCGGCACGCTCAAGCGCATTGCCGCCACGGGCGGCCCGGTGCGCACGGTCATCGACAATGTCAGCGGCGGTGGCACTTGGAACAAGGACGACATCATCGTCGTGTCGCGAGGCCAGTCATCGACTACCGATCAGCTTGTGCAGGTGCCAGCGTCCGGCGGCATGCCGAGGACGCTGACGGCACTCGATCGCGCGCACAAAGAGACGATTCACCTGTGGCCGCAATTTCTGTCGGACGGCCGGCACTTCGTCTTCCAGGTCGCCGGGTTGGACGATGCGGGCGTGTATGTGTCGTCACTCGATACCCCGACCGAACGCCGGCGGCTGATCGCCATGGACGCGACCAGCCAGATGTCGACGCTGGTGTTTGCATCCGGCTATCTGTTCTTCGTGCGCGACGGCGTGCTCATGGCGCAGACGCTGGACGAGAAGGCACTGACGCTGACGGGCGACGCGATTCGGCTGGCTGACGGCGTACAGGCGGTTGGTGCAGGCCGCTCGGCCTTCTCGGCGTCGCAAAACGGGGTGCTCGTGTACTGGACAGGCGTGCTGGGCAACGTCACCCAGGCAACGTGGATGGGACGCGATGGCAAGGCACTTGGCGCGCTCGGTGCCTCGGGCGCCTACGGGACGTTGACGTTTTCTCCTGACGGGTCTGCTATCGCGCTGATGCGGCTCGACTCGAAGGGCGTCCCAGGATTGTGGCTGATGGATGCCACGCGTGGAACACAGACGAAGTTCCCGTTCCAAGGATACGTCCAAGCGCCGGTGTGGTCTCCCGACGGCGCGCGGATCGCCTTTTCGTCGGGCAATCCACCTCACATTTATATCAAGGCGTCGAGCGGGTCAGGCGCTGAAGAACAGCTTTTCCCTTTTGGCGTTCAGACAGACGCGCAGTCATGGAGCCCGGATGGGACCTTGCTCGTCTACTCACAGCGCTCGACGGGAAACATCAACACGGACCTGTGGATGGTGACGCTGAAGGGAGAGCAGAAGCGAACGCCGCTGCTGCAGAGCGATGCGAACGAGAACGGCGGCCGCATTTCCCCGGACGGAAAATGGCTGGCTTATCAATCGAACGAATCGGGGCGCAACGAGGTCTACGTTACGAGCTTTCCGCAACCGGCTCGGAAGATACAGATCTCGACATCGGGAGGCACGGCGCCTCGATGGAACAAGAATGGTCGCGAACTGTTCTTCGAAAGTCTCGATCGGAAGCTGATGGCGGTCACGATGTCCACGAGTCCAACCGCTGACGTCGGTACTCCTCGCGCCCTGTTCGAGACGGCAGGACTTGGATACGACGTTGCTCCGGACGGACAACGGTTCCTTGTGCTCATGCCTGCGGCCGATGCGAACCCGCCTCCGCTCACGGTTGTCCTGAATTGGCCGGCGCTCGCCAGGCAACATTGACATGCGGCGAGGTCCAACAGGTTGCTGACTTCCCGCTGCAACCGGTCGCGCTCGGCCATCAACCGCGCGCTCGTATCGGCTTCGCCCTGGTCGACCAACGCCAGCAGTTCGTCGATGAAACGCGTGCCGAGCACTTCGCCCTCGATGAGCGACAGCACGGTGTCGTCGGTCGCCGCCATCGGCAACGTCAGCGTGTTCGTGCACGTGCCCGGCTTGCGGCGGTGGGTGGCGCAGACGTAGATGCCCTCGACGCGCGGGACCCTCGTCGTCAGTGGCCTCCACCGCTTCCGGCGGCGGCTCCATCACGGCGTTCCCTGGATCGACTCCTGGTGCGTGAGGGACCATGTCGCGCCGTAGCGCCGCGCGAGCCCCGAGCACGGCGGTTCGTCGCGACTGCACTCACTTCGTCAGCGATGTGTAGCCACTGCGTCGGTGATTGCTCACGCACGAGATCTAGCGAGGCTCCGCCTCAGACCGTCGAGGCTCCGCCCCGCTAGGCGAACATTCACTACAGCCCCGCTGCGCGGGGTCGTCTTGACCGGAAAACTTGACTCATGCGGTGCAAGTTTCAGACGTCAAGACTCTAGTGTCTGATGAACTGTATTATCTGGGCAGATCAATATCTTCCGCGCCGGCATCGAAGAGTATTTTCGCGCATCTGAGCAGGAGTCGGCCGGCGTCGTGCCATTGATTGGCCTCGATGGCGCGCATGTAGTTACTCAGAGGATATACGTGCATTTGTGTGAAGTTGTGGATGATTGTGCGCACCGAATAGAGCCTCGCCCTCAACACATATCGTGCGGTAACACAGCGCAGCCTTCAGCGCTAACGCCGACGATTAACATGTGTTTAGCCGGTTTCATCGCCGCCTCTACACTGTATTTGCGGTAGTGCACGGATAATTATTATCGAGGCTGTCCAGGACAGCCTCGATCTGAGTCGCCAGCCGCCCTGAAGTTGTTGACTAAAGTAATCTGGCAGTCGACCTTTCTTAATCGATTTTGGTTTAGCCTTCCCACCTGAAAAATGGACTCTTTCGGGCTATTGGGGATCTGTTTGAACAGACTGTACAGTCGAATCGCAAGGTCACACCTCGGCGCGTTAATTGCAGCGTGGGCACTCGGCAGTTGGCACAACGAAGGTATAAGTTTGTCCATTTTCAACGTGACGCCCCGCGAAGTCGCGCGAGGAGAATTGTCAGGGCTGTTCCAGAAGGGACAAGCGGTTCTTCTCCATCGAGACCCGCGGGTCTCCAGATTGCTTAGATCAGTGCTGGACTGGCTCGGCCTCAACACCGGGAACGCCAGAGACCGACATTCCTCTTTCGAGATGAACCTACTCGATCTCGCCAGAAATCATCAGGAAGGAAATTTCCGAGCGGGCGATATGTTACGTTTCGTGCCTAGTTTGTTTGGCCATTTCGCTCGCAAATTTGTGGTGTGTCGAAGTGCTGACGATCAATCTCTTAAGGCTTTCCCAAATGCATTCTATTTGCAGGATCGACGAGTTCCTGTGCCTCACGACATCATTGAAGACTCGTGGAATGTGATGTCTGAGGTTTTTCGCAGCGCGCTGCCAAAGGGCGCACACACGCTAGCTTACGCAGTAGAGGTTGATGTTTTGGTTTATCCTCCTTCCCGTGCTGAGATCGAGAAGCTTCATACCCTGCTGGCAGATTCTGCTGGTTTTTGGGCACAACTTGGCCATCGCATTGACGCGAATAAAGCAGCAGCAGCCGGTATCTTTGACACGAAAGTCATTAGAGACCTATTCTCCGTAACATCTCTGGTACCGGGAATCAACTACTTCGCGCAGGTGCTGAATGAGAGAATGCTCGCATCAAGCGAAAAGTCAGTACCTGACGATCATCGGATCATCGGCAATCCACACGTCGATATGAAATATGTTACTGGCCTCGCAGGGTGCAGAGATAACGTCCACACCCAGATTTTTTGCCAAAAACGCTGGGTTCCATTGCCAGTGACGGCAGATACCTTGGCAGTATTTCCTGGCCAGAAAATGAGTTCGTTCGGCGACACGGTTGCGACGCGCCACCGCGTGCTACTCCAGAACCCCACCGGCGGCGAGAGAACGGTAAAGAGAAACATCACCTTGAGTCTGTCGATTGTAGACCGTCCAAATCACGCGGCAGAGACAGATTTGCTCGGTGGCGCAGATTGTCTGCCGGTCTGCGAACAACTCGTTGCTCAGTAATTCTCCGCCCAATTGTGCGTAGATTTCCGACTGGCGCGAATACTCCCTAATTAATTGAGGACGTTTTTCCGCTGCCGATTAAGTAACCCGGCGAGCGTGCCGATCCCTTGAAAGTTCCACTTGCTCGCGGCGGGTGGCGTGATCGTCACGCGCCCCGCGACTCGAGTTGAAACACAGTCGAGGAAGACATCGAGAGGGGGCGGACGCGTTCTCGCCGTTCTTCCGCCTAGCGGAAGTCGCACGGTGCGGATGCGTGAACAGTTGCGTGCGACGCGGCGGGGCGTTCGGAGCGGTGGTGCAAGCCACCGACGTGCGGAATCCCACGATGTCACTGTCATCGATGCGCATCGCCGTCGGTGTCGTCGCCCATGCATGGAAGACTGGAGATCGAAGGATAAAATCGTCACCGGGGGTCTTCAGGGCGACATCGCGGCCCGAGCTGGACGTCGCGGGCTCGATCGGCGATAACATTCCAAGATAACCACACGTTCCTGGAGGCCGACCGATGACTCAGAACCAGAGAGCACGTACGTCCTGGTATCGTTTGCCCGTGATAGTCGCGGCAATGGCTATCTGCTATGTGGCGCCAGGGGTGGCCGACGAACGCGGTCGTCTCACGGAGGACACGCAAAAAGCCACGGCGGCACTGATCAAGCACGACCCGAGTCTCAAGGAAGAGATCGCCAAGGCTGCCGGATACGCGATCTTTCCCGGTGTCGGCAAAGGAGGGATTCTTGTCGGTGGTGCCCGTGGCACCGGTCAAGTGATCTCAGGAGACAAACCGATTGCGAAGACGACCCTGACGCAAGTCACCGTTGGACTGCAGCTTGGGGGACAGAAGTACGTTGAGCTGATTCTGTTCGAGAACGAGACAGCTCTCAATCGGTTCCTGGAGGGAAAGTTCACGATGGCCGCTCAAGCGAGTGCCGTCGCGGCTGCATCTGGCGCCGCCGCCAATGCAAAGTACTCGGATGGGGTGAAGGTCATCACAATGGCGATCGGTGGACTCATGTACGAGGCGAGCGTGGGAGGACAAAAGTTTGGGATTGAGCGGTACTGATTAGGAGGGCAGAGTGGAGTGCGTCGCCAGGTCATCGCGTTCGGACTTCAGCAAGGCGCGCTTGGCGGACCACCACATCTACAACCGGCGATCGGCGGACGAGGAACTGAAAGCGCTGCCTCAGAAGTAGAAGGTCGCCCCCAGCGTCCACATCGACCCCTTGTAACCCGGAAGCAGCCCGCCGATGAACCCTTCGTCCTTTTCATCGTCGCCGCCGAAGTCGAGGAATGTGTACCGGTAGTCCACGTGGACGCCGAAGTGCCCGCCGGCGAGGATCTCCAGGCCGCCACCCGCATGCCAGCCGAACTCCGTCGTGCTGTCGCCCGAATCCTCCGGGCCGTCAATCGGCTCGACCGTGCGCCGGTACCACCCGGGTCCGCCCAGCACGTACGGCGCAAAACTGCCCTGGGCCAGCCGCACCAGGAGCGATGCCTGGATTGGGGTCTCGATCACTTTCTCGTTGACGAGCTCGAACGACTCGGTATGGCGGTCGAAGGAAAGCTCGAAGCCCGAACGGCCTCCGATGGCGCGCATGTGAAGACCGAAGAAACGTACCGAATCAACGTCCACATCCACGTCTTGTCTGACCCACGCGAAGCGCGCGCCAAGCCCGAAACCCTGGGCAGAGACGGGCACGGCCGTGGCCAGCAGCGCGCCGAGGGCGAAGACGGGAACGAAGACGCGGCGCAAAGGCGACCGGCTCGCGGATGGCATGGCGGAACTCCGCCCCTGACACGCTCGCGGCAACGACCGGAGGGCTTGCAGAGGCTGTGCGGTCTCTATCGGCGCGAAGCGAGGGGGACTTCACCAGCGTCAGAACGACGCCCGACGTAAGTGTGGCTGCTTCCGCAAGCAGCTCCGCGAGAAGGGAATCGACGACAGCAGGAGCGGAACACCGGGTCTTCAGGAGCCGTCGAAGTGAAAAGGGAATTCTAGCGCGACCCTCGGTTCGGCCCGGAGGTCGGCGTTCCATTGTGCGGCACGTTGAAGCAGGCCACAGTCTGACGCTATCGGCGGCGCGGCACCGGCACGTCAGCTTCCATTGGAACAGTGCGCGATACGTCCACCCAACGCTTGGAATCGACGGTGACGCCAAACCGCAGCCGCGTGCGAGACTGCGTCGGTGTCGGCATGTAACTGCACACGTAGTCCCAACCCTGAGCGGCCGATGCGCAGCTAAGGTGGGAATCCGGGGGCACCTGCTTAGCCTCTCGCAACATCGATTCGAGGTTGGATGCGCTGAGCTTCGCCTGCCGCCGCGCAAGGTCCGCATCCTGCGTGCGTTTGTTTTGGATCAACCAGGACCCAAAGCCAGAGTAGTTGACCACCAATCCCTTCAGGACGTAGACGAGTACAACTCCGAGCAGGACGCGGCGAACCAATTTGAACCTATCGGCGTTCACGTCCTTTCCCGGTGCAAGCGAAGTGCCGCGCCAGCTGATTCAGTATCAGAGGACGACTTGAAAGTCGATGACGGATTCGTGTCCGCTCGACGATTTCTGGCTCCGCCCCAAAGGTCAAGTCGCCCGACCGAACCGGACAATGTAAAAGGGGCTCGCGGGAGGGAAGGCCCGGAAGAACGGACCACACCGGCCTAGATGTTCCAGGCGCCGATTCTAGAACGTCACGCCGTAATAGAGGAACACGTACCGGTTCTTGGTCGCGTTCGAGTCTTCCCAGCTGTCGTTGCCGATGCTGTAGCCGGCATTGAACAGACCGCTATGTGGAAGCGTGATCGAGATGCCTGGGGTGAAGTAGCCGATACTGTTCTTGCCGCTGAACCAGTCGGCGACGAAACTGACTTTGCCGCTCAAGGGCTGTTCGTAGCCAAGAAGCACGCCCCCTCGAGTACCAAGGAAGCCGACCTTGAAAGGGTCGTCTTGTTTGGCGATGACGCCGTACGGCCCGGCAGTAAATCGAGGGCCATAGTTCCCCGACTTCACCTTCTTGCTGATGTTGCCGTAGAGGTAGGCCCACGCCAACTGCGAGTCTCGACTGTTCAAGGGAGCGTTCGCGACCACGCCAACGGCAGCCGCCACGCCCCTATCGTCGTTCTTGTAGTACTTCCACTTCAGATTGGGCTGAATATACGCGAGGTTCGATGGATCCCAGTCACTGTTGTGGTAGATAGGAACGTTGACGCCGACTTCCGCGTCGTGCGGTAAGCCCACCACGAGACGGGGGTTATAGATGATGATGCTGGCTCCCGTATCCGGTCCCGGCGCTTGTGGCAGAAAGTCGAGCTCGAAATAGCCCTTCCCCTTCTCCACGGTATCGGTGGTCGGAACATTGAAAATCGTCGATTGCGCGCTGGCGCTCTGTGCAACGAGGACAAACAAGAGCGCGATAAACACGGTTGGCGCCAGCGCCAGGGTCTGACCCACTCGAGAAATCCCCATGTGTGATTGAGACACGTCTGTACCTCAGGAATGATGATGAGCTCGCGTTCAAGGCGAATGTAGTCTGCAGGTGATCAGTAAGTCATTAAGAACGGATCAGGATTCTGCGGCGCCCGCGCCTGCTCTGAGCCTCAGAAGACCCGCCAGAAAGCATGGGGATTCCGAAAGGTGACCAACCGGGCCGTATGCGATGCCGACAGCCATGCCGCAACGATGCTACGCGGCGGGGCGTTCGTAGCGGTGGTGCAAGCCACCGACGTGCGGAATCACCACGACGTCACCGTCATCGATGCCCATCGCCGTCGCTGTCGTCGCCCACGCGGGAAGGCCGTATCGCGACCATGACGGAACCATGTTCGATCGGCGCGAAACTGGCGGCGTAAGCGCGACGAGTGGTACCAACCGCCCGCGCGACCGAATCGTGACTTCTGGCAAGAACGCCGAGCGGGGTTCTTGTTGCTACTGTTATAGTCGCAGGAAACATGCGGTGGTCCACATTGCTGCCCGCTGTCTTCGCGTGTGGGTGTGTGACCTTGATGCCCGAGGGAGCACGTGTGTCGGTGTACCGCGCGCCGTTGGATGGCCCGCCATTTCAGCGCAGCATGCCGGCGGGGTGCCTTTTGCTAACCAGGAAACCGCCCGTGTCGATGCCCGAGCTCGACATGGAGGGGCAGAAGGATCCGTTTCGCGTGGAGCGAAACGAGGCCGGCGCCGCTGGAGCCAACGCCTTGCTTGTCCTCTCGCGGATGACGATGTCTCGACACGATTCCGAGTGCCCGGGCTCCTCGCCCATCACCGACTGCCCACCGAGCTTCGGGGCCTGGTTTCGCGTAGTCATCGAAAGCTACAGCTGCCCACCCGATGCCCTTCACACACTTTCCACGCCTCCGTCAAAGACACCGCAGAGCATCTACCAACAGACCTCACATCAGTGACCCGCCATCGCGGCGATAGACGTCGCCGAGGCGTCTCGGTGTGAGGAACCCCATTGGTATTGATGTCAGCCGAGCGATCGTCGAACGGTGGACAGACTACTTCCGCTTCTCCTCGGGTTCGAAATGCGTGAGATCGTTGTTGCACAACCAGCCGGGCGCTGGTTCAGCCATCCCGACGGGTAGTCCGTCCTCATTGGCGAATGCGGTTCGGCTGCCGGGCGGGAGGGTCTGAGAGCTGAAGGTCATGATGCCGCAGCATCCCTTGAAGCTACAGGGCCTTTGATCTTGTTCTTTCCGTGCCATGTGTTTGAGTCTCGTTGAAAGGGCGGCAGGTCAGCGCGGAAGCCGACCGTTCGGGTGGCATGCCCTGGGCGCCGAAAGGGAAGTCTACGCCGCGCGAGTGCACCCCGCAACGTGTCGCCGCCCGTCCACAGCACGACGTTGAGCATACGGTATTGAGCTGCGGAGAATTCGAGTATTTCAATGCCTCGTCACAGCCCAAACGAATAAGAGACCGCAAGGCTCGGCATCCAGCGAGCCGTCAGACCGGCCGTGGTCATGGGTGCCAGCACTTTACAGTCCAAGAGCCAGGTCGTCGCAAAATTCCACTTGAGGCCCGCGACGGCAATGACGCTCTCGGTCCCGCCGCCGAGGGTTTGCAGCCGAATCGTATCGGCGCCAACGATTTGCGGATTCGGCTCACTCACTTCGGTAAGCTTGCCAAGTTTATCCAAATGTCGTCCGGCTATCTCGCCCACCAACGTCAAGCGCTTGGCGCCCGCCAAGGTCACGGCTGCGCCGTAGTTGAACTCATTCGACGATGGGCTGAAAGTGTATCCAAGGTTGACATGTGCGGCGAGGCGGCCTTGTTCGACCGACCCGATGAAAAGCGGCTTGACGGCCGACTTGCCTCCGCCCAGGAGGTTTTCTCGGTCCCCGCTCGGAAGCCGGACCTCGCCGCCGAGGGCGAGCCCGTTGCCGCCGCTGCCGAGCACATTGTACTTGGCGTGGAGTCCGACGTCGCCCAGGCCATAAGCCGACGCCGACGCATTCGCCTGAACGAAAGTCTGCCCGCGGTACGTGTCGATCCGCTGCCCGCCCAAGTTCAACGTGACGAATGGCACAACAACCCCGATATCGACTTGATCCGTCAAGCCGTAATCGGCGAGCAGCGTCAATGTTTCCAGTTGGAGCTCGAGGGACAGCGTCTCGACATCGAATGGTTGCGACTGATCCCGAAACTTCGTGGCGGTCGCGATCAGGGTGCCGTCCAGGAGGCTGCGTCCATCGATCCTATCGAAGCTCACGCGCCGATAGCTCAGCCCAATCGTCGCCTGATGTGTGCCGGAGGTCAGCGAGCGCTCCATCAGGAATGGTCCGAAGCTGTCGCTCGAACGTTCGACCGTCCCGAGCGTCGGATTCAGACGATAGCTGAATCCTCCTGACGACGAGCTCACCGGCGAGGTGGCCAGCTCGAGCAGCAGGAACCCCGAGATGGTATCGCGCGTTGCTGCCGCAGCCCGCGCATCCTGAACGAAATCACCGGTGGGGATGGAACGATTCGTGAGCAGAAACGACAGGACGTCGCTGACCGACTCCTGTGCGATCGCTGGCCGCTCTGACACGCCGACCATCATGATCGCGATGCCTGCGACCAAGAGGCCACGACGAACTTGCGATGAGTTACACATGCCGCGCGCCAACCTTACGGTCCCTGGTTCTGCGTGACCGTAAAGGTTCGGCCCGCAATGGTTAGGGTGCCCACCCGTTGCGCGCCCAGATTGGCCGTCACAGCGAACCTCACCGAGCCGTTGCCGGTCCCGCTCGATGCCCCACTGATGCTGAGTCCGCCACCTGGGAAGTTCGTGGTGACGCTGGCCGTCCACCCGCAGCTTGCGTTGTTGGCTGTGATGTCAACGCGGTACGAGTCCGCCTTCTTTGGAACCGTCTGCCCGGTCGGCGGATCGAGAGTGAAGCTGCACCCGGCTGCTTGCGTCACGGTGAACGTCTGGCCCGCAACCGTGAGCGTGCCGGTACGAAGAGGCCCGGTATTGGCCGCGACGGTGAAGTTCACGGCGCCATTACCGGTGCCGGCGTTCGGCGTGATGCCCGTGATCCAGCTGGCGTTGCTCGCGGCCGTCCACGAGCACCCCGACGTCGCGGTGACCGCGATCGCGGTGCCGGCGCCGCCGGCGGCGGCCACAGACTGGGACGAGGGATTGATGGAGTACGAGCACGCCACACCCTGCTGATTGACGGTAAACGTTTGACCGGCAACTGTCAGCGTGGCGGTCCGCGGAGTCCCAATTGGATTGGCTGCGATCGTGAAGTTCACGGTCCCGTTGCCGCTGCCGCTTGCCGGCGTGACGCCGGTAATCCAGGGGGCGTTGCTCGCGGCCGTCCACGAGCACCCCGACGTCGCGGTGACCGCAATGGCGGTGCCGGCGCCGCCGGCGGCGGCCACTGACTGGGACGTGGGATTGAGGGAGTACGAGCACGCCGCACCCTGTTGATTGACGGTGAAGGTTTGATCGGCAACCGTCAGCATGCCGGTCCGCGTAGTCCCAACTGGATTGGCCGCGATCGTGAAGTTCACGGTCCCGTTGCCGGTGCCGCCTGCCGGCGTGACGTCGGTAATCCAGGAGGCGTTACTCGCGGCCGACCACGAGCATCCTGGCGTCGCGGTGACCGCAATGGCGGTGCCGGCGCCGCCGGCGGCGGGCACCGACTGGGAGGTCGGGTTGATCGAATACGAGCACGCCAGACCCAGCTGATTCACGGTGAAGATTTGACCGGCAACCGATAGCGTTCCGGTGCGGGGAGTGCCAGTCGGATTGGCTTCCACCGTGAAGTTTACGGTGCCGTTGCCGTTGCCAGTCGCGCCCGAGGTGATGTCGAGCCAGGAAACATTGCTCGCGGCGATCCACGCGCACCCAGACAGAGTGGTGACGGTGATGGGAGTGCCACCACCCCCGGCGGCGGCGACTGCCTGGGAAGTCGGGTTGATGGAGTACGAACAACCGGGCGTTTCTTGCGAGACGGTGACCGTCTGGCCGGCAACCGTCAGCGTGCCAGCTCTGGGAAGGCCAGTCGAATTGGCCGCGACCGTGAAATTCACCGTCCCGTTGCCGCTGCCACTCCCGCCTGAAGTGATGGTGATCCAGCTTGTCGTCGTCACCGCATTCCAGGAACAGTTCCCGGCCGCGGTGACGACCACACTGCCGGTCGCGCCGGTGGCGCCGGTCGTATGGGTGAGAGGCCCGACAGTGAATTGACAGTCCCCCCCAGCCTGAAGGATTTCTGCCCGCTGGTCATTGACGACAATCGCTCCCTTCCGCGTGACCGTGTTCGGATTGGCTGAGACCCGATAGTCCACGTTGCCGTCTCCCTGGCCCGACGTCGATGAGGCGATGGTGATCCAACTCGCCTCAGAGGTGACGCTCCAGGAGCACTCTCGTTCGGCGGTGACGGCGACGCTGCCGGTCCCGCCCTTGGCTTCGATGGAAGGAGGAGTGGATGTTGTCAGCGAGACTTGGCACTTCAGCGGGGAGGGGCCAGTCCCAGTTGAGACGTTCGACGACGTGCAGGCACTCGTGGCCAACACCAAGGCGATCGCTGGACACCACAGGGCACGCAGGTCGCGAAGAAGAGTCATCGAGCGCAGTCCGTGCATGAGGTTCAACTGAAAAGCCCCAATTTTACATCGAACACCTCCGATCGGGGTGCGACAGCATCGGCAAGGTGGGCAACACGTAACTACCGGAATTCAACGGTTCTTATCGTCCATTCGCTTCCTGGTTTCTCCAAGGTGAACCTCCAGTGGCGTGACACGATCTGGGGGGTCTTACTGCCGACCTTGGGGACATACCTCGAATAACCGTCACAGGCTGCGACGGCTCGGACGCCAGTGACATCGATTCGGCAGCCATCGAAAACTGCTTCTTGCTGCTCAAGTTGATCGAAAGCTCTCCTGAGCGTTTTCTCATCCACCGACGGCCACACTGCCTTCACCACGCCGGCATTCAGATCCGTATATGCACGCTGGAACCGATGAAGAACCGACTGAACGGCTCCCGTCTCGCTACTGGGTGGCGTCACGGCGGGAAAAGACCGTGGCGCCAGAAACGCATCCACTGGCGCCTGACCTAACGCTGATTCGGGTTGTGCGGTGGGGCCACTAAGATCGGAGTCCGGTTGGCCCGGAGAAAACGACGATGCTTTCATTTTTGCGGCGACCGGCGATGAAGGTGGCACATCCTGGGTCGACACGAGCTTCTGGCCGATTTGCTCGGTCACCTGCGGCGGAGCCGGCGGTAGTGGGGTCTCACGCTGTCTGACGGGTGAGGCGGCATCTGTGGCTTTCGCCGTGGAGCTGTCCGCTAGCGGAGCAACATCTGGCGCCCGCGTAGAAGCCGCGGAGCTTGCAGACGTCTTACTGAGGTCACGAAACCCGGCCGCCGGCGGAATAGAAGTGATCGGCAGAGTCCCGACGAACGTACCCGGCCTGCTGGCGATCGCCGCCGACTTTCGATCCCCCGATCCCTGCTCCGGCGCAAAAACTCGTTCCCCGCCGGTTGACGGAGGGGCGTTGGCCCTGAGCGCAGTGGTGGACGCGCGAGGTTGGCCGGCAACCGACTCTGCGAACAGAGTTGCACCCCCCGGCGTCGTTGCTGGCGCCGCAGAGATCGACATCTGGTTGGTGGACGCAAGCGACACACCGGTCTCCGGAGTCGCGCCACGGCTTGTCCAGATCATGGCTCCAACCGCGACAGCAGCCACTAACACCATGGGCAGCCGGACGACACGGATGGTCTGTTTGATGTTCACGAAGGGGCGCAGAACACCTCTATCCGCCCGTTCCCCACTCCCGGTGGTCGCGTAGGACCGTGAACGGAGATCGACGTCTGCCGGGACGTCCCCGAGCAACCGTTCGAGCTGTTGCGCCGTCTGGACGGGACGATCGTCGATTCGTACTGCCGGCCGTTGAGAAGGGGTCTGCTCGGTCGCTGTGCTCGAAACGACCCGTTCGACTCGCTGAATCGTCTCCTCGGCTTCTGCAAGCCGCTGGAGCCATCCCGCGACGATGCCCTCGGTCCGTCGGAGCGTGTCTTCGGTCCGAACGAGCCGTGCATCGATGTCCTCACAGAGCTCACACAGCGTCCTATCGGCCACGTCGGTGTGCTGGAGCGCCGCCTCGACTCGCACCAGTCGGTCGTCGATCTGTGTGCGCAAATCGTCGAGTGCCTCGTCAATCGTGTCACCGTCAATGCGTCCGCTCACCGCTTCGACTCGCGCCAACCGTTGGTTGATCCTCGCGCAGAGGTCAGGAAGCGTGGCCAGCGCCGCGAGATGTTTCTCGAGCTGGCTGATCGCTTCCGTCGTCACCGGTTCGGCGTGAGCGCCCCGCTGGGGCTGCCTCGTCTCCCGTGATGCTTTCAATGATCGCAAGCGCCACAACCAAGACCGACCACGGTCGTCTGGCCGCTTGGCAGGCGAGGCCACGTCGGCACGAGGTGGTTGTGCCTGAGCCAACACGGCGGGCGGAACGCTGTCACATCGTCCGGGCGAAGCCTGCTCGGAAACGAAAATCGACAAAGAGTCGACTTCGGGCCCGATGCGCGGATCCGGAGGGTCGCCGACCTCGGTCGCCGACCTCGCACCATTCAGCGGGAGTTCGCCGTACTGTTGTGGCTCTCCGGCAGCGGATCCTGTTGAGGGATTACCGCAGTCGGGCTGGACATCCATGGGGATCGCCCTCCGTTCGGATCGCGAAGTGACAGAACCTCCGCGAACGCAATGTATATCACGGCTCTACACGATCGAGGCGGCATGTGCGGGCAATTTACACTGCTGGGTTGGCGATGCACAGACCGGATGAGTTTGATGGTCTGGGCTCGATTCCGGTCATCCCGTCACCGTACTCGATGTTGCACGTCAGGCCTTCCCCGGTTGATTCCGTCCCATCGAAAACCACGGTATCAACACCAAAGATGGCGGGGGAGCAGGAGTCGTGGGCGGGGCAAGCTCGGCAGGAGCGAGCGGAGGGAAAGACGCTCTGGGCTCGGGCTCAACAGGTCTGGCAGGCAATTGACCCCGCCTAACTTAAGGCGCATGACGGACTTGGCGTCTTCGGCGACGCGTCTTGGGCGGTGGACTTGCGGGCATAGATGGCGGCGATCGTGGCGATCCCGTTCTTCCGACCTCCACATTATGACTCCCTCACAAATCCTTCCGGCGTGTCCGTTTCGTGCCACTATCGGAAGATGACCTGCCTCGAATGCCAACAAGAAATGATTGGTCCCAAAGGCGGCTATTCGAACGCGGCCGACTGGGCAGCGCTCAACCACACCGGCTGTTGTTCGGTCCGCTGCGCCATCCTCAAGAACCTCTCGCTCATTGTCGCGCTCGATAAATCCGCTCTGCTCCCTTTCCTTGCCAACGTCGCCGAGGAGCCAACGAAAGTGATGTCCGGGCTCGAAGACGAGGTGAGACGTTTGCAACGTTTGCAGGAGGAGCCTCCGCTCCACGACCTGCGACAACCCGCACCCAACGTGGAGCAACAAATCGAGTGTTGGAGCTGCTCCCGGAAGTTCGACAAGAGCCAGATTCGTTGGGTCTTGCCGTTTCCGGACTCATTTCGACGCTCCGACAAGCCCTATGTGATCAAAACGCCCCCGGCGGTGAGCGAAGAACCGAAACCCGGTGCGGAGGCGTGGTGCCCCAAGTGCCTCGAGCACCTCATCGCCGAGTAACTCTCACTGAACCCCGCGCGCACAGCCTTTTTCACATCCCGCCCCACCCGCCGCGCGCCGCTGGCGTCGATCTGCAGCACATCGATTCGCAGCGGGCTGACAGCAGCGTTCGGAATTCGTCCGCGGTTACGAGAGCAAGCCGCAGGGGGGATTTTCCAATTAACGACTACGGCTGGTCTAACGCTTTCGGCTTGAAGTTCTGAGATGAAGACCTCGGGATGGGCCCCGTGTGAACCGGTGCAGGGACGCCAATTTGTTGCCAATCCGAGGGCAGCGACGGATCGATCGGGCGAAGCTTTGCAGTGACTTCCGTGAGCCGATCGGCGGGCACGTGGACCGCTGCCGACCATCGTTCGAATCCGTCTTGCGTGATCTGAACTGCCAGGGAACCCGCTCGCTGCCGGGGTACCTTGAACGGCGTCACGCCCGCTGCCTTGCCGTTGATCAAGACCGAGGCTCCGGGTGGAATAGAAGTGATCGACAGAGTCCCGACGAACGTACGCGGCGTGCTGGCGATCGCCGACTCTCGATCCCCCGATCTCTGCTCCGACGCAGAAACTCGTCCCCCGCCGGTTGACGGAGAGGCGTTGGCCCTGAGCGCAGTGGTGGACGGCGCGCGAGGTTGGCCGGCAACCGACTCTGCGGACAGAGTTGCATCCCCCGGCGTCGTTGCTGGCGCCGCAGAGATCGACATCTGGTTGATGGACGCGAGCGACACACCAGTCTCCGGAGTCGCGCCACGGCTTGTCCTGATCAGGGCTCCAACTGCGACAGCAGTCACTATCACCATGACAGGCACAGGGACTCTGACCATCCACGGCAGCCGGACGGCACGGATCGTCTGTTTGGTGTTCACGAAGCGGCGCAGAACACCTCTATCCGCCCGTTTCCCACTCTCGGTGGTCGCGTAGGACCGGGAACGGAGATCGACGTCTGCCGGGACGTCCCCGAGCAACCGTTCGAGCTGTTGCGCCGTCTGGACGGGACGACCATCGATTCGTACTGCCCGCCGTTGAGAAGGGGTCTGCTCGGTCGCCCCGCTGGAGACGACCCGTTCGACTCGCTGAATCGTCTCCTCGGCTTCTGCAACCCGCTGGAGCCATCCCGCGACGATGCCCTCGGTCCGTCGGAGCGTGTCTTCGGTCCGAACGAGCCGTGTATCGATGCTCTCATAGAGCTCACACAGCGTCTTGTCGGCCACGGCCTCTTGGGTGCGCTGGAGCGCCGCCTCAACTCGCACCAGTCGGTCGTCGATCTGTGTGCGCAAATCGTCGAGTGCCTCGTCAATCGCGTCACCGTCAATCGGTCCGCTCACCGTTTCGACTCGCGCCAACCGTTGGTCGATCCTCGCGCAGAAGTCGGGAAGCGTGGCCAGCGCCGCGAGATGTTTCTCGAGCTGGAGCCATCCAGCAACGATGCCCTCGGGCCGTCGGAGCGTGTCTTCGGTCCGAACCAGCCGTGCATCGATGTTCTCACAGAGCTCGCGCAGCGTCTTGTCGGCCACGTCGGTGCGCTGGAGCGCCACCTCGACTCGCACCAGTCGGTCGTCGATCTGTGTGCGCAAATCGTCGAGTGCCTCGTCAATCGTGTCATCGTCAATCGGTCCGCTCACCGCTTCGACTCGCGCCAACCGTTGGTCGATCCTCGCGCAGAGGTCAGGAAGCATGGCCAGCGCCGCGAGATGTTTCTCGAGATGGCTAATCGCTTCTGTCGTCACCGGTTCGGCGTGAGCGCCCCGCTGGAGGTGCGTCGTCTCCCATGATGCTTTCGATGATCGCAAGCGCCACAACCAAGACCGACCACGGTCGTCTGGCCGCTTGGCAGGCGAGGCCACGCCGGCACGAGGTGGTTGTGCCTGAGTCAACACGGCGGGCGGAACGCTGTCACGTCGTCCCGGCGAAGCCTGCTCGGAAACGAAAATCGACAAAGAGTCGACTTCGGGCCCGATGCGCGGATCCGGAGGGTCGCCGACGTCGGTCGCCGAAGACGGACCATTCAGCGGGAGTTCGCCGTACTGTAGTGGCTCTCCGGCAGCGGATCCTGTTGAGGGATTATCGCAGTCGGGCTGGACATCCATGCGGATCGCCCTCCGTTCGGATCGCGAAGTGACAGAACCTCTGCCAACGCAATGTATATCACGGCTCTACACGATCGAGGGGGCATGTGTGGGCAATTTACACTGCTGGGTTGGCGATGCAACGCGACCGGCTCATCTGAGGCATTGTCCTGATCGAGCCTTGGGGTATAACACTACTGAATTCCAACTTCGTCACAACGCGTTCTTTCGCCCCGACCTGTGGCGGAACAAGAGTGGGGCAGTCCTGGTTTGGACCGGCGCGTCCAGGAGAGCACGGACATGATAACGAAGCTCGCCAAACACTCACCGCTTGCTTTGATCGTGCTGGGTCTTCTTCTCGCCGACGGGTTGCAAGGCTACGAGACTCCACAGACCTCCAACGACTCACATGCACGACTGCCGCGATTCGAGGCCGACCTGTCCTGGCAGTGGCCGCCACAGTTGCCGAATAACTGGGTCGTGGGCGTCGTGACATGGGTCGCTGTGGATCGACACGATCACGTATGGGTGTTGCATCGACCGCGGCAGGTGCCGGTCGAAAACAAAGATCGCGCCGCGCCGCCGGTGCTCGAGTTCGATGCGGCCGGCAGGTTCGTGCAGGCGTGGGGTGGACCGGGTGGAGGCTACGAGTGGGGCGACATGGAGCATAGCCTGTCGGTCGACTATCAGGACAACGTCTGGCTGACCTTCCACAACCCGCTCGAACGATCGTGGTCCGCACCGTTGGAGCGGACCGACGACATGATCCTGAAGTTCACGACCAAGGGAAAGTTCCTCCGGCAGTTTGGCGGTCGTGACCGTCACCCGCTGGGGGTCGGGGCGAGCACGGACACCACGAGCGTGCATCTCGCGACGGAGGCAGTCGTGTGGCCGAAAACGAACGAAGTGTTCATAGCGGATGGGTACGGGAACCGGCGCGTGCTCGTGCTCGATGCAGAGACGCTGGCATTCAAGCGGATGTGGGGCGCCTTTGGCAAGCAGCCGCCTCCGACGCTGGGGCGTGGCGTCAACGGTAACATCGTGACCACGACGGATCCCAAAGGCCCCGAGGACTTCAACTCCGTGCACGCAGTCAAACTCTCGCACGACGGACTCGTCTACGTCGGCGACCGGAGTAACCGACGCATTCAGGTGTTCACCATCGATGGGAAATATGTCGACCAGGTGTTCGTGAACCCCACCGCGAAGGCCTCCAGGACGGCGAGCGGAATCGCGTTTTCAGCAGATCCGCAGCAGCAGTTCATGTACGTGGCCGACTACGAGAACGGGCAGTTGCATATCGTGGACCGGAAGGCGCTCAAGCAGGTCGGATCGTTCGGCAAGCTGGGCGAGAAGCGCGGAGAATTCCTCGGGCTCCACACGATCGACGCGGACTCGAAAGGGAATCTGTGGACCGCCGAGACGCAGCCGAAGCCGGTAGGCTCGCGGGTGCAGCGGCTCATCTTCAAAGGGATCTCGTAAGTCTACTGTCCTTTGTCAAACCGCGTCCGGTTTAGCGCCTGACGTCGAGGGGTTGTTGTACCGCCCAACTCCGCCACCAGAACCATCGCAGCTGTGGCAATGGAGACCACCGGGTGTTCGCGGCAATACTTGTCGACCCAGGCGTGTATCGCGTCTGGGTCCGTTTCTGCCAGCGGGGTGTCACCTAAAAAGTCAGCGCCCGAGACAAACCCCAACATCCACGCTTGAAGGACCTCCTTTGCCGGTCCAGTCGAGGACAGCCACAATCCGCAGGAGTCCTCCGTGGGTCCGTAGAACATGAACGGATGCTTGCCCCCTTGCGCCCAGCTGCCCTGCTGGGCTATCAATCCGAACACGAGGATCATCATGACTGTGGCCTTCATCCATTAGCCTCGTTTCTTTCGCGAAGGGCGTGCAGGCTTGCAACTTGTCGATGGTAACAGTGTGTAGCACGTCCGGCGAGTGTCCCTTTGCCGCTCTGGATCCTCGCGTGCCCCACCCAGACGCGCTCGATCCACCCCGGGCCCGTGCCCGTGAAGTTGTCCGCGAAGTTGACGTCGCGCTGGCACTTCGCGACTTTCGCAGGTAGATTAGTGATCAATGCCAATTACGATGCAGCACGAGCGCGCAAACATCTACCGATTGGACGTGAGCGGGCGATTGGGCAAGTCCGAGTTCGATCGCTGTCAGGAGTCGCTCGCGGCGGAGATACGCCGCATCGGCCCCGTCAGGCTGCTCTTCGTCCTGTCGCAGTTCGAGGGCTGGGAGCAGAATCCGAACTGGGCCGACCTGAGCTTCTACGTGGCCCACGGCGACTCGATCGACCGCATCGCCATCGTCGGCGACGAACGGTGGCGAAATGAGACGCTGATGTTCGCGTCCACGGATCTGCGCCGCGCGCCCGTGGAGTTCTTCTCCTCGCAGAACGCGCTCGCCGAGGCGCGCGCCTGGTTGGCAGCCTGATCGGCCGACATCCCGCCGCGTGTTCCCTGGCCGTCGGGTGAGGCGAGCGCCGCGGGCGCGCCGGACGCCGCGGCCGCCACGCTTCCAGCCCCTCATCCAGGAAGTGGGCTAGTTGGCCGATCGTTTCCCGCGTTCCTTCGTGATCCGCTGGTACTCCTCCTCGGTGATCCAAATGAGCTGGGTATTGGCGTGGGCCATTTCGTCCACGGTCCGACCACCCTTCGTCACCCACTGCCGGGGGTCCGGGTTGTTGCGGTTGGCTGACGTGTTGTCGTGCCACGCGGTAATTTGGAGCGTCGTCCCTTTCGGGAACACCGGTGCGGCGCGCTCGGTGTAGATGTAGTTGATATGCCAGGTGTTGTCGTAGTGGTCGGCGTAGTTGATCACCTCGCGGTGGCCATCCGGATAGATGGCCTCCATCAGGAACGCCTTGCCCCGCATATGCATGTGCGGCTGGAAGTTGTGGAGAATCGCCGGGGCTGACAGCGTGTACGACCCCTGATGCTGCGTGATGGTATTGGGTGGAATCTCCAACCCCTGGCCGATACTCGTCCCGATCGGCACGAACTCGACGCTGAACTTCGGCGTCACGTTCTTCGGATAGAACCACCACGCGGTTTCGATGACATCGGTGACCTCTTCCCCAACAGCATGGTAGTGTGTCTCGAACTCGATCTTGTCTCCCGGCTTCACGAACTTGCCGGCGTTTGGCGGATAGATCTCCCCGCCTTTGCCCTGGGCCCACTCCGTGAACATCTCCCGCAATTCCCCTGAGGGATCGTCGGCGCGGCTGGACGCCGCGCTGCTCCCGGCTTCAGGTGTCTCGACCCTGTGCAGGTAACTTGTGACGTGATGGGCAATGCGTCGACCCTTGAGTGACGGCCTCGTTTCCACGGCGCGTATCCATCGGGGCTCCGTCAAGCCAAGCTCCACGACGGGACGGAAGTGGACATCCTGCGCGACTGCGGGCATCGTCCAAGGCTTCGACTTGACGATCAGGTCTGGCGGCCCGAGTGTGTCCTCGAGGCGGAATCGATTGTCGTTCGCCCACTGCCTGGGCGGCGGCATGTCCTTCGGATCCCCGAGTGGCGCGCCACCGTCCACCCACCTGACGATCGTGTCGATGTCGCGATCGCTCAAGGACGCATCGTTGACAAACTCCTGGATGCCGACGGTCTTGTCGAGATGCCAGGGCGGCATCTCACGCCCAGCGACGCGCGCCTTGATCGAGCGCGCCCATGGCCGCGACTCCTCGTAGGTCACGAGCGACATCGGCGCGATATTTCCAGGACGATGGCACTCCTGGCACTTCTGCTGAAAGATGGGAGCCACGTCCCTGGCGAACGTGACCTGCCGCGCCGCATCAGCTCCTTGGGCGGACGTCTGAGCAAGACCTGCTGCCGGAGCCACGACTCCTATGCCGGCCGTCAGGACGCTGAGAGCGATCCTGCGGCACGACCACGGGAAACACTCGACTCGGATCATGACACGCTCCTCGAGTATCCTCCCAGCCTCGAGAGCCCGTGTCAACCTCGGTCAGTGGTTGTCACCGGTGCTGCCCGCCGGCTTCGACCGTGACTTTTGCATACCCGTTCGTCCAGCAGCATTGCCCGCCGACACCCGCCCCCCGGAACGCCACCGCACGCAGGACGTAGTCGCCGGGTTCGGTGAAGGTGGCGACGACGCTCGCTTTGCCGTCCTGAACTGGCGGGGCGGTTGCGCTCAGCTGCACAGGTCCTGGGCCGCGGTACTTGGTCCACATGACCTTCAACGGGAGCGGGCGACGGACCGACCGGACTGGCTGCAACGGGGCACCTGGCGCACCTGCGTCGGATACCCACACATCCAGCGCCAGGGGCTTGGACGCTGCCGTGGTCAGGCTCGTCGTGACGCCGCTCGGGCCTGCGGCGGGCGCACCCGTCTCGCTAAACCGTAGCAGTGGCGGCGTCATCCCGTCCGAGGTTCCGCCGACTTGCTTCAGGGCATCGATGATGTAGAGGGGATTCAACGTCGCCGGCACCGCTTCGGACCGTCCACGAATGGTGAGCGTCCAGGTGAATTCCATCTTCGGCTGGTCCTTCGGCAACGTCACGGCAAACACGCCGTACTGGCGACGGGGCAGAAAGTGCGTGGGCTGGCCATTGTCAGGCGATCCCGGTTCGATCTTGTTGTTGGGACCGACAGGAATGTCCAACGTTTCCTCGTAATTCTTGTTGAGATAGCCGAATGAAACGCGAACCGTGCCATCGGGCGCCATGTACCACCCTTCGTAGACGGGAGCCACGTTCTGGCCCCTGGCATGGTGGATTTGCCCGCTTGGGAACGGGAGCTGCGCGTTGAGCGGTGAGCGCGCGAGCCCAGCGCCCGCGCACAGCACCGCAACGGTCAGCCACAGTGTTTTCATCGGGCTTCCTCTTGCCAGCGGCTAGGGTCGATCTGATTTCACGTCGGTTGCCACAGCGAGCTCGACATAGCTGAGGTGTTCCCGATCGTGCAGGATCGTTTGCGTCGCCACCTGCAGCTGTCCGTCTTGTCCGGGATGATTACCTGTATTCGGATTCCGTGCGAAGTGGGGGAAATTCGATGAGGAGATATCCAAACGCAGCCGGTGACCGGCCTTCAGCACGGTCGCGGTCGATCCCAGGTCGATTTCGTACTCATAGGCCTGCCCTGGGGTGATGAGAGCAGGCGCGACTTTGGAGCCACGCCGGAAGCGGGCGCGCACGATTCTGTCCAGCACGTTCTGCGCGAAGCCGTCAGGGTAGACATCGACAAGCTTCGCCGTGAAGTCCGTGTCCCGCGCCGACGATTTCGCCCAGAATTTGACCTTCGCCGGCCCGATGAGCGCCATGTCGTTGGTCAGGGGCTCGCTCGTATAGACGAGCACGTCGTCTCGCTGTTCGAGACGCGACTGGTCCTGCGCGCCAGAGGCGAAGTACGGACCGAGTGGCGTACAGCACAGACCGCCCCCGAGAGACGGCACAGGCTTCCCGGGATCGAAGACGAAGGTGTCGTCAGCGCCTTCCGACGGTCGGTTTTCCACCAGCACTCCATCGCCCGACCGGGTGTTCGCGTGCCCTTTGCTGTGCACATAGAATCTGACATTCCGAGTGTTGGGCAGCGGGAAGGATTCACCGGTCGTCCAGAAGCCGCTGGCCTGCGTGCCACTGTCGGCGGGCACCTGCACGAAGAGCTGGACACGCGGCTCCTTGTCGATGCCGTTGTCGATGTCTTTCAAATAATGGTCGAAGAATCGAAGTTGCACGGTGCGCAAGACGACGTCGTTCGCGTGCGAGTACGTCAACACCCCGGTTCCACCGTGCCCTCCGGACTGCATGACGAGCTTCGTGCCATTCCGCGCGAGGGCCGACCCTCCGCGCGTGCGCATCCCCTCGAAGGAGCGAATGCTTCCCACGACGAACAAGTCGCCCCATCCACCGTGGATGAGCGCCGGCACTTTTATCTTGTCCCACTGCGCCTCGACGTCGACCCTGGCCCAATAGTCGTCGTAGTCAGGATGCGCCAACCACTCGTAATAGTACGGCGCCAACGTTTTGAACTCAGAAAACGCCGTCAACGGCACCTGGTGAACCCATTCGGTAAAAACGTGTTGCTTGCCTCGGGCCAGATATTCGTCGCCTGACTTGCGCGCCTCGTCTGCAGACATGCCGTTTGCGACCAGGTTGCGTTGATGTGTGTCTGGCGCGAGGTAATTCAACGTCCAGCTCTGCGCGAACCAGAGGTCGAAGACGCCGTTCACGTAGGTCCAGTGATCGTGATAGTCGGTGGCGGTCTGGCCCGGCGAAATCGCGACGAGATGCGGCGGCGCTGTCAGCGCCGCCTGCCATTGCGTGACGCCGAAGTACTGTGTGCCGAGCATGCCGACCTTGCCGGTCGACCACGGTTGAGCCGCTGCCCACTCGACCGCGTCGTACCCGTCGGCCTGCTCCTGGAAAATGGGCTGAAACGTCCCCTGAGACCGTCCCGTGCCCCGCGTATCCTGCGTCAATCCGACATAGCCATTTTCCGCCCAGAACGCCATGACGGTGCTGGACCCCCCAAAGCACGCATGCCCTAGTCGGCCACCGAACGGCGATCGCTGCATGATCACGGGATGAGGCCCCGGTGAGGCCGGCAGATACACGTCCGTGGCGAGTAATGTGCCGTCGCGCATCCGAGCAAACTCGGTGCGGCAGGTCACACCATTTGTTGGCCGAGCCGTGTCCGGCTTTTGCGCAGACATCGGCCTCTGGGACGCCATGCTCGCCATCAACAGCGTCCCTGATATCCCCACGCACGAGACGAACGAACGGAGCTGACGCAACCATGTCCTTGCAGTTGGCGCAGCTGGCAGGAAGGTTGGGCCGTCGGTCAACTCAGACCTCCCTCAGTGACAACGAGACACGACGCGCGAAAAGTCCACGAAGGCGGTATCGTAACACGCGTGCCGTGTCCACGCGGATTCCCTGGAATGATGTTGCGCGTGTTGCCGCTGGTCGCCAGGGTCCAATTGAACGTGATGCCCTCTGCCTACGGCAACGCGTCCTGGACGGCAGCGCTGAACGCCGCGTGATCCCAGGCGTCGATGTGGATCGACACGCCGAGACGAACCACCACCAGACGAAGCGACGGAATCACCGTGAGCGTCTGGCCTTCATGGCCGATCGCAAAAAACGCATCAGGGGCGATGTGTGCGGCCTCTCGGGTGGCACCGCCCAGCTCCGGCCCGAGCTTGAGCCACCAGTGCGCGCCGAAGATGCCGTCTGGCGACTGCGGCGTCGGCGTCGTGCTGAAGTCGACCCACCCATCGGGAAGAATCTGCTGACCGTCCCACCTGCCGTCCTGCAGGTACAGCTGGCCGAATCGCGCCCAGTCGCGCGCGGTTGCCAGCATGAACGACGACCCGACGAACGTGCCGGACGCGTCGGGCTCCAGTATCGCGCTGGCCATACCCAGCCGGTCGAACAGCGCGCGACGCGGAAACAGTGGGTACTCGCGATCTCCCACGATGCGGCGGATGAGGGACGATAGAATGTTGGTCGTTCCGCCGGCGTAGCTCCAGGTCGTCCCCGGCGCCGACACCAGCGGCTGGCGGGCCGCGTAGGCCGCGGTGTCGCGCTGCGCAAACAACATCTCGATCACGTCTGACGAGAAGTCCGAATACACTTCCGAGAACTTCAGTCCGCTCCGCATCCGGAGCAGATCCTCGACGGTGATCGCCGCCCTGGGATCCGGAGCACGCCATTCGGACATGACCGCGCTGTCGTGCAGCGCCAGCCGCCCTTCACCCGCGAGGATTCCGACGAGCGCACCGGTGACGCTCTTCGTCATTGACCATCCGACGCATCTCGTCGTCTCGCGAAATCCCCGCGCATACTCCTCGGCAATAATTCGTCCGTCGTGGACCACGACGATGGCCTTCGTGCGACGCAACCGCTTCGGATTCGGTTCGCCAAACGCATCGCGGACCAGCGCCGCGAGTCTCGCCGAGCCCTGCGCCTGTTGCCATCCGCCCGACAACGTCGCCACGTGCGGGGCCATGGCCGGCATCGGCGATGGCGGGTCATGGGGTTGTGCCAGCGTCGCTCCGTAGCCGTCGCGATAGATTGCCGAACGCGCGCGCAATCCGAAACACGAGACGGTGACCACTCTTGCCGTCGTGTCCACGTGTGCACGAAAAATGCGAAGCAGGCGGTAGCTGTCGGACGCAACCTCGTCTTCGCGCGCCGGATCGATCGCGCGATCGGTACCGAAGATGAGCGTGCCGAGCACCTTGGCTTTGTACGCCGACCCTATCGCCAGAACGCGCGAGAGTCGAAGGGCCAGCCACCCGGCGGTGGCGACCAGCACGAGAAGTACCACGGAGACGTAAGGCATCGGCTACGACACGTGTGGAATCAGGCACTATGATACGGTCGAGGCGTCGCCTTCCAATCCGCATGCTCGTACTCGCGGGCACGATGCTGTGCCGGATCGCCGGCGCGCAACCGTGGCCACTCGGCAAGCCCTGGCCGAAGACCACGCCTGAGGCGGTTCCGTCCCCCTGCTGCCGGTCGCCGACAATATTTGGGCTGTCCGCGCGTCTAAGGGAGTAGGAGCCACTCCTGGTTAGCTACCTCGACGCCGTCGAACAAGACCGTCATATCGCGGAGATCGTCGCGCGCGAGTCCGTTCGTTTGGAGCGCTTCATTCGACGCCGCGTGGGCGATATCTCGGACGCAGAGGACATCCTGCAAGACGTCCTCTTCGAATTGGTCGAGGCGACCCGGGCGATGCGCCCCATTGAGCAAATCGGCGCGTGGCTGGTCCGCGTCGCGAGGAATCGCATCATCGACCGATTCCGCACGCAACGACACGACCGCTCGACGAGTGAGCCGGCAGCGCAGTCCGACGGGGAACGTGTGCTCCTCGAGGATTTGCTCCCGGCGCGCGACGGCGGGCCAGAGGCGGCGTACGCGCGGGGGGTGTTGCTGAACGAGCTCGCCGCGGCTTTGGACGAGTTACCGACCGAGCAGCGGTTCGTGTTTGTCGCGCACGAGCTCGAGGGACGAAGCTTCAAGGATCTGGCCGCCGAGACTGGGCTGAGCGTCAACACCCTGCTCGCGCGCAAGCACTATGCGGTCCGGCGACTCCGTCGTCGGCTTCAGGCAATTCACGCGATGTTTCACGACGAAGAAGGAGGGCGGCGATGAGGCGATCCTGGCTCGCACGGGGGGGGAAGTTCGTTGTGTTCCTGGCGCTGGCAATCATGGGTGCCAGCGTCGTGGTGATGACGCTCTGGAACTGGGTGATGCCAGCCACGTTTGGCTTGCCGGTGCTCACGTTGGGCCGGGCGTTTGCGCTTCTCGTCTTGAGTCGCCTACTGCTCGGCGGGTTCTCTGGTCGGATGGGCCGAGGCATGCACTGGCGCCATCGCATGCGCGAGCGCTGGGAGCAGATGTCCCCCGAGGAGCGCGAGCGGTTCATGGCGGGGATGCAGCGCGGCTGCGGCCGCTTCGCGTCGCCAACGACCGAGCCTGTGGCCAATCGCTGAACAGGGCGCTCATTTCTTCGGTTGCTTTGCGATGATCCGGTCCTTGATCTTGTTGTAGGTCGCCTGAGGGATGATCTTCTTCGATACGAGCTCGTCCTTTCGTGCGTATGGTCGGCCATCGATGATCTTCTGAGAGGTACGCATCACCGATGCCCGACAAGGCGGCTAACTCCGCCTTCGATGCGGTATTGATATCAAGGAGCGCATCGTTTGCCGCTGGCGACTTGGCGGCCGGCTTCGTCGGCTTCGGGTTGGTCTGCGCGACGCTCAGAGGCACACTCCACAAGAGGGTCACCAAGGCAAGCGCGAGGAGCGTAGACAATCGGAAGCGATTCATGCGAGCACTCCTTTCAAAGAGGCTCATTATGCGCGCCGTGCGTCACGAAGACATAAAGACGCTTGGATGGCGTCCACTTTCTGTCCCCTCTCGCCCATCAGGACTGTCCCTCGCGGATGATGCCTCAGCTGCGACCTCTGAAGCATTCGTGAAAATCCTTACGAATTCCTCTTGGACCCGGCGGCAAGGAGTTTGCCCCACACCTTCGCGGAGGCACCTCCCATGTCATCTTTCCAGGTCCGAACAGCTGCGCTGCTTATCGCAGGCCTCACCTTGACGGCACTCCCTTCATTTGCTCAAGGGGATGGCCGGCGAAACGGCAGCGAGGGTGGACGACGCGAACGCGCCGCCGACCGCTCTGACAGGGCCCGACCACATCGAGGCGGCGAGTCCGGTGGACGCGTGGAGGGGCAGGGGCGAGTCGCACCGCAGGGGCGGGTTGCGGCGCAGGAACGCGTCGCACCGCAGGGGCGGGTTGCGCGCAGGAACGCGTCGCACCGCAGGGGCGGGTTGCGCCGCAGGAACACGTCGCGCCGCAGGGGCGGGTTGCGGCGCAGGAACGCGTCGCGCCGCAGGGGCGGGTTGCGCCGCAGGAACGTGTCGCGCCGCAGGGGCGGGTTGAGTCCGGGAGGCGTGTCGAGCCCTACCGTGGGTCTAACAACCGGGCGTACGGCCACCAGGCCTATGATTACCGCTCGCGTGGCAACGGGTCGTTAAGCCGGCCATACGGTTACCGACCATACGGTTACCGGCCATATGTCAATCGGTCGTACGTGCTTCCCTATGGTTACCGGCCGTACGGCTATCGTCCGGGCTGGAGCCTGAACCTGTACTTCGGCCGGCCGTACTCAGCCTACGGCTATCCCGCGTATGGTTATCCGCCAGCGGCCTATGGATACTACGCCATCGCGCCTGAACATCCCTACGGTGCCGTCCGGATTGTGGACGCGCCACCTGCGGCCCACGTTTTCGTCGACGGCTACTATGCAGGTGTGGTCGACGATTACGACGGTGTGTTCCAGCACCTCAATCTCGAGGCCGGGCCGCATCACATCGAGATCGAGCTCGATGAGCAGGGCTATCCGCCCATCGCGTTCGACGTGCGCGTCGTGCCGGGTCAGACGATCACGTATCGCGCGAACATTCGCTAGCGCTCGTGGGTTCCCGTGACCAGGCTCGCTTTCAACGTCCGGGGCCGACCAGGTTAGCCGACAGGTCGACCTGAAAGCCCCACGTTCGAAATAGCCTTTGCACCGGCCCACAGGCGTCACTTCGATGCGGCCGGGATCAACATGAACCCTTGCGCCACCCTGGCTTTGACATCGGACACTTCAAACGAGCCGCACAGCTTCTTGAGGGCCACACACTCTTTCGCCACCGTCGCCGTGGCAGCCTCGACAGCAGGCGCCGTGGTGTTGGGTGCCGGAGTGCCAACGCCCAGGGCCAGGGAGAGATCGGCTGGCCCAATGATCGCCCCCCCAAGTCCCGGGACACTCAGAATCTCGTGGATGTTCTTGATGGCTTCGCGGGTTTCGATCATCACGATGGCCAGGAGCTCCCCGTCCGGATTCAATGGCCACACATCCGCCTTGTAGTGGTGCTCGAGGTTCGATATCCCCCCCATCATGCGTGTCGCTCCAGTGGGAGCCCATCCCCGGACCCCTTCAGGGCGCGGGTACTTGCTGCCTGGTTGCTGGGGATACCGCATGGCGCTCACGAGCCGCATCACCTCTTCTTTCGTCTTCACGTCCGGCAGGATGATGCCAAACGCCCCGTCGTCGAGCACCTGCTTGACGACGGACTTGAACTCCTCGTCTGCGCTTTGTGCAATCCGCACAATCGGCGTCAGCCGAGGCCGCACAGCGCCATCGGTTGGCCGCAGACTCGCCATGGCCTTTGCGTAATTTTCGAGAAGAAGGGTGTGCTCCAGCGAGATGAACTGCCAGTGTTCATTCATGTACGCAGGCTTGCCTTGCTCGAACTGCTCGATGATTTGGTTCAGACGGACCTTCGCCTTCGGCGCCCCGCCTCCTGACTGCGCCGTCGGAGCCACGTGCAGAAGACCGAAGCACAAGGCGATCGAGATGCCCATGAGCCTTGAGAACGCTGTGCGTGACATGTGTGCCTCCTGAGATTGTCATCCGGTGCGCTACGGCTACAGCTCCAACCCTACCGACTTCTTGACAATGTTCGGTCAACCTGAGATTGACGCAGGCGATCGTTGAAGCAGGGACGTCGCACGAACGACGAAGCCAAGGATCGCGAACCTGTGCCGCTTAGCGTGCCGCGGCTGTTCCGAACGTCTCCTCTTCTAGATACGCGACGCACTCGTACTCGAGGATCCGCGCATCGGGCTCCATCCGGCGGTACAGCGGCATGCGCATCTTCCACGGCCGCGAGAACACCTTCGGATCCTCGATCGTGGCCTGGTACATCAGGTGGTTAGGCGTCATCGGCGTGTAGCGCTCGACGACACGAAGCGCGTCGCTGTGGAAGTTCCCGGCGCGATCGAACCAGGTCTTGTCGTTGAAGTTCCGCACGTCGACCACCAGTGAGTTGCCCTCCCAGCGGCCGCGTGATTCGCCCATCCAGAAGTCGAGCGCTTCAGGGTGCGGCGTGCCGTCCATGTAGATGCGCCGTGCCGCATGCGCGTACTCGTAGCCGATCGCGATGTGGTTCGTGCCCTGGACGATCTGAAACGGAAATCCCATGTAGGTGGCGCGGGGCACTCCAGGCAGGTAACACCGGGTCTCGGGATCGTCCGTCGCTCGCTTCTCGTAGTTTTCCATTTTCTTGGCTGCCGCCCAGGGGAGATACCCGATCTCGTTGCCCTCCACGACGGCCTGACCGGCCGGCACGCCCAGCCGCGCCCTGTGGTCCTGGATGTTCCACGCTGCCGCGTTGAGCGCCTGCCACACGCCAGTCAGATTCGGCTTGCCGTCTTTCGTGCGCGGGAATGCGTCGGCCGCCCCAGCGGGCGCCTGGACCGGTATCGCGCTACCGGCCGTCAAGACCGCGATCGAAACGACCGCGGACACCACAACGCCAACCATGAAGCCGCCGATCGCGTTCCGCATGTCGCCTCCAACAGCCTCCAGCGCCTCGCGCCAGCGTTACTTCTTTTTCGGGATACGGAAGCTCAGATTCTCCATGCCAACATTGCCTTCGGTGCAGGCGTACTCGAAGACCCGGAATTCCTTGGGCCCGCGCATCCACGCGCCGGCCGTCGTCCACGGGCGCGTGTACACCTTCGGGTCGTCGAGCGTGACTTCAATCGCAATCGTGTCGGGATCGACCGCCGTGAAGCGTTCGACCACACGCAGCGCGTCGCTGACCATCGTCCCTTGCATGTCGAGGAATCCGAAGCCGGTCGCAGGCGGCACCGCAATATTGGTGGTCTCGACCGTGAGCGTGTTGCCGTCCCATCGGCCGAACGAGTCGCCGCCAAACAGCTTGATGTCGGGCCCGAGCGGGGTGCGTCGAACGAGAGGGATGAACCGGAACTGATGGTTGTACTCGGTGTACAACGCCACGTATCCCGGCCCCTGGACGATCTCATAGCCGACGTACCCGATGGCCCAGTCCGATCGCGGCACGCCATTGTGCAGGCAGCGGGTCTGGGTATCCACATGTTCGAGATGGTGCGGGTCGCCCTGCTCTCGCTTGTACTCTTCCTTTTTGGCGGCGGCCCACGGCTGCAGGGGGAGCTTGCCGTCGGCCGGATCAATGATGTCCGTGGGGAGCTTGACCCTCAGTCGGCTCCCGATGTCTGCTCCCCAGACCGTGTCGTAGCACCCGTTCGAAGAAGACGGCCCGGCGTTCGTGCTGGCGGCGACTGGCGGACAAAGCTGGGCCCGCGTCTCTTCCTTACCGGTGCCGAATCCCATATGGCTATAAAACCCCTGAATGTCGGGTTGTCCATCGGGGGTACGAGGCGGAGTCCACTTCGTGGCAGTAGTCGGGCGATCCTGGCTGCCGGCCGGCACCGGCATGAAGGTGAACAACGACACCAACGACGTGCAGAGCATGTTGGCTGTTTTCAACACACACCTCCCTGGCGCCAAGCAGTCGCGCCGCGAATCCGGCGCAGCCCACGAACTATACCCGAAACTCCCGCGACACCCGACAGCCATACGAGCATGAGTAAGCGCCTACGTCCCCTCTCTCAGCGGCGGACGACAGGCCCTCGGTGGGGCCGGCGCGCATCGAGAGATACGTCTTGTCGAACAGGTGCAAACCGAGGTAGACGTGCACGAAACTGCGATCGGGCGTGCCGAACACATCGCAGCCGGCACCTTCGGAGTCCGGTGGCCTCGACCGGGTCTAACATCGCGAAAGTCGGAGTCGGATCCAAGGAGTCGGATCTTAGTTAGTGAGGAGATCTAAAAAAGGTTACTTCGGCGGAACGGGAGATTGACCACCTAACAGCCTTGTGTTAGGGTCGCGGCGTCTGCGCGCTCACCGCGCCGCCGCTCTTTGATAATCGAGCAGCGCAAGGGGTCTTCGTTGACGGTCGACGGTCCAGAGAAGTCGAAAGATGCTCGACGTCAGGGGCCCCGCTGTTCTCGTGTTTCTGAAGTTGTCGCCGCGCGTCGACTCAGTTGAACTCGAAATGATCACGGCGTAGTCAAGGAGAGACTCATGGTTCTGATTCCTTGTTCGTGGAGATCATGGACAGTCGTTACGAGGCGGTGTGTACAGAGCAGTTGGTTGGCGCTGGCCGTATTGCTTCTGCTCTGGCCGGGCGTGGCGGCCGCGCAGTCGGCCATCGCGGGCGCCGTGCGTGATTCGACCGGCGGCGTCATCCCCGGCGTGACGGTCGAAGCCGCGAGCCCCGCCCTCATCGAAAAGGTTCGCTCGGCCACGACCGACGGCCAGGGCCGCTACAGCATCGTCGACATCCGGCCGGGCGTCTACACGGTGACCTTTACGCTGACCGGGTTTCAAACGGTCCGCCGGGAAGGGGTCGAGGTGGCCGCCAACGTGACCGTGCCCATCAGTATCGAACTGCAAGTGGGCACCGTCGCGGAAACGATCACCGTGACGGGCGCCACGCCTGTCGTCGATTTGCAGCGGGCCGGGCAGAGCGCCGTGTTGAACCGCGAAGTGCTCGATACGCTGCCCAACGCGCGGAACTACATCACCGCCGGGATCATCATGCCGGGCCTCAGGTCGACCGGCCCGAACATGGGCGGCGCGGGATCGTTGATCTCGACCTACCTCATGGCGCGCGGTCGGGATAACAAAGAGAACACAATGGAAGTGGACGGCTTGGACGGCCGGTCGTCGCGGGGCGACGGTCAGCAGCCGATTACCAACTATACGATGGCGCAGGAGGTCACGTATCAGACCAACGCGGTCTCGGCCGAGGCGTCCGGCGGGGGCTTGCGGATTTCGATGGTGCCGCGGGAAGGCGGTAACAACTACGCCGGCGAGCTCTATGCCGGGGGAATGAACAACAACTGGCAGGCCAACAACATCACGCAGGAGTTGAAGGACAAGGGGCTGCCCACGGCCACCAGCACGCGGTACCTGTGGGAGACGAGTCCAGCGTATGGCGGGCGCATCATTCGCGACCGTCTGTGGTTCTTCGGATCGACGCGGTGGAACCGGCAGGTGCTGGCGCCGGCGGGCGCCACGTACTTCGCGACCGGCGAGCCCGGGTACAACAACCGCCACTATGACAATTATTCCGGGCGGATCACCTGGCAGGCGAGCCAGCGGAACAAGATCACGTTCTTCCACGATCAGAACGTCCGGTACGAATCGCACTTCCAGGGCGGCAACACGATTCGGGATTGGTGTTGCGTCCCCACGTCCCTGCCGTTGGGCTATCAGTACATCGAGACGATCAAGTGGACGTCCCCGGTCAGCAACCGGCTGCTGCTCGAGGCCGGGTATGCACGCTTCGGGTACAAGAACGGACTCAACATTCCCCAGCCGGGCATAAAGAAGACGCCCGGGTCGCCCGAATGGTTCGCCACGTCGGCGCGCATCGATCTCGCGACGAACATTGAAACGGTGGCGAACGACAACTTCTGCTGCGACATGTACAAACAGCCGACCCGCGTGTATCAAGGGGCGGTTTCCTACGTGACCGGGTCGCACAGCTTCAAGGCGGGCGCCTCGTGGCGAACGGCGATGCTCGATCAGACCACCGAAGAGATGAACGGCTCGCTGAAACAGCGGTATCGCAACGGCGTGCCCGAGAGCGTGTCGGTCGCGGCGATGCCGACCTGGACCAAAGCCATCATCGATCCGGACGTGGGTGTGTACGCGCAGGATGCCTGGGCCATCAAACGCCTGACCGTGAATGCCGGGGTGCGGTTCGATTACTTCCAAGGAGTGATTGGGGAGACCAACATGGCCGCCGGCCGCTTCGTCCCGGCGCGCTCGGTGCAGAGGTTCAATCCGCTGCCCTCCTTCTCGGACGTGAGCCCGCGGTTGAGCGCGGTCTACGACTTGTTCGGCAATGCGAAAACCGCCCTCAAGGCCAACGCCAGCCGGTACGTGGCCCAGTACGGCACCACGTATGTGAGCCCGTACAACCCGATCAGCCGGACCAGCGATACGCGCAACTGGGTCGACTGCGATTACAATCCGGGGACCTCGACCTGCTCGGGCCGCGTGCTGTCCACGAACGGCGACAACATTGCGCAGCTCAACGAGATCGGGCCGGCCAATATCAACCCCTTCGGCACGACGCCGTCCCGGCGCGCGGACGATAATCTCGCCCGCACCTACAACTGGGACTATTCCGTCAGCATCCAGCACGAGCTGGTCCCGCGCATCGCGGTGGTCGGCGCGTGGTATTACAGCAAGTACGGCAACCTGCAGGCGAACAGAAACCAGGCGTTGACGGTGAACGACTACACGCCCTTCCAGATCGTGAACCCGATGACGCCTTCGGAGATGATCACCGTCTACAACCTGAACAGAAGCGCGCAAGGGAAGGTCGACAACGTTGTACGGTCGTCAGACATCAATACCCAGACGTACACCGGTTACGAGTTCTCCGTGCAGGCGAGACTGGGGAAGGGCGCGGTGGTGACGGGCGGATGGTATACCGACCTTTCGCTTGCGCAGACCTGCGACACGAACGATCCGAACTTGCTGCGCTACTGCGACCAGACGGGGAAGCTGTATCAGGACCAGGGCGTGGTGCCGGCGCTGCCGTACCAGAACGAGTTCAAGGTGGCGGCCACGTCCCCGCTGCCGTGGGACTTCCGGGGCTCGTTGCAGTTCGCCAGCTTGCCGGGGAACGGCGGTATCACGTCCGGCGTAGCGGCACCCCTCCCGTTTGTCACCGTCACGTATGCGGTGCCCGCAGCTCTCTATCCCGGCGGCGCGGCCGGCCGGACGGTAGCGCAGACCGTGCCGTTGAATCCGCCCGGGTCCCAGTACCTGGATCGGATCAATCAGCTGGATATGAACATCAAGCGCACGTTTCACGCCGGGAAGGTGCAGCTGGAGCCGGGATTTGCGATCTACAACCTGTTCAATGTCGTTCCGGTCCTGCTAGAGACCACGGTATTTGGATCGACGCTCTACACGCCGACGCAAACGCTCCAGGGGCGGTTCCTGAAACTGGAGATCATGGTGAAGTTCTGATCGATACGCAAGTTGCTCATACACGACGAAAGGAGGGCATCAGAAATCGTCCTCCTTTCGTCACATTTCCTACGCCTACAACTTCCAGGCGTCTGAGTCACCGGCCTTTCGGCGGTTGAGGTCGTCGATCTGCTGCCTGGCGCGCTCCTGCGCCTCGGCGGCAGCTTCGGGATTCATTCGTCTGGTCAACACGCTGAGGAGACGCGCATATTTCACCTTGCTTTCTCCCGAGGCGTTGGCCACGGCAATCTCGGCCCACTTGCGAGCTTCGATGAGGTCTTCCATCACCCCGTCTCCGTTGTGGAAGGAGACGGCCAGGTTGTACTGCGCGGTAATGTTGCCCTGCTCGGCAGCCAGTCGCCACCACCTCACCGCAGCCACCTCGTCCTGCACGACCCCCTCACCGTAGCGGTACATGAAACCGAGATTCGTCTGAGCGGTCGGGTGTCCCTGGTTGGCGGCCTTCTGGTACCACGCCAAGGCCTGCTCGTAGTTCTGCGCAACGCCAGACCCACTTCGATACGCTTCTCCGAGGTAATTCTGAGCGGCGGCGTTTCCCTGCTTCGCGGCTTCGCGCCACCACGAAACGGCCCGTTCGAGATCCTGTGTCACGCCGATACCGTCCTGGTAGGCCTCGCCGAGACGCAGTTGCCCGGTCTCGTCTCCGCCTTGAGCCGCGCGCAGAAGCCAACTCACGGCTTGGTAGATATCGAGTGGCACGCCAACGCCGTTCTCGTACAGAACAGCGAGATTCAATTGAGCGGATGGGTAGTCTTGTTCCGCGCTCTTTCGCCACCAGGAGGCTGCCACTGTGAAGTCCTGCTCGACACCGTTGCCGCTGAAGTACAGAAACCCCAGCTCGAACTGCGCCTGAGCGGAACCGTGCTCGGCCCGCGATCGGAGCTCTTGAACCTGGATGGCGTCCCAGCGGCTCAGCTCCCGCTCGACGTCGCGGCTGCGCTCCGGGGAACGCAGGCCTCGGAGCGCCGGCGTGTCGATCGCGCCGGCGTGCACCAGGTCATTGTCCGGGAGTCCCGAGACAGCGAGTGCGATCGCTATCAGCGCAAGCGAGCCGGGGCGCGCAAGCCCCAGGCGGCGAGTCGACCGTACCAACCCGTTCTTCGCCATGAACCCTCCCGCATTGGATTGTATCCGACGGTGCAAGGTCCCCCACAATCGACCGGGTCAGGGAGATCGCGCCGCCTTCGGCCCACTGCAGGCTCCGCGAACTGCCTGAAAGCCAACCAAGCTGGCGGTGCTCCACATTGCTCGCGTTGAACTCGACTCCCATGGGAGACCTGGCCGACATCGTTGGGGACTGAACACCACTTGAGGTACCCGTACGATCATGCCAATCGGAATCAACGTTATGATGGCCGGAGGGATGAGCTCGTGATGCGCAAAGGATGGATGTTGCCGGCGGCAGCCGCTCTCGCCCTCTCAGCGGTGGCGGCTCTTGCGCTTCGAGAGCGCACTGGCCTGAGGGCGCCGAGCGTGGCTGCATGTCCAGCCGACGCGAAGCCGGCGAACTTCAACTTCACGCTGAAAGATCTCGACGGCAAGAGCGTGAAGCTGGCCGACTACAAAGGCAAAGTCATTCTGCTGGACTTCTGGGCGACATGGTGCGCCGAATGCAAGCTGGAGATTCCGGGTTTCATCGACCTCTACGCGAAGTACAAGCGCCAGGGCTTCGAGGTGGTGAGCGTCTTGCTGCTGGACAGGTTCGAGAATGCCAAGCCCTACGCGCACGCCATGAAGATGAATTATCCGGTGCTCAACGGCGAGGAGCAGCAGGACGCGATCGACGATGCGTATGGGCCGCTCTTTGGGTTGCCGATGTCGTTCCTCATCGGACGCGACGGCCGGATCTGCCAGAAGCATCTTGGCCTGCCATCCGCGACCGCGACAACGCATCCAGACGCCCAGACCATCAAGAGCATCTTCGAGGCGGAGATCACGGCGCTTCTGTAGGGACCCATCCTACTTCCGATCGGGAACCTTCAGCTCGGTCAGGTGGGCGACGATGTCCTGGCCGGACGTGGCGGGCTTCACCGCTTTGTCGATGAGAGCAATCTTGCCAGCTGGATCGATGTAGAAGGTGTACCGTCTCGCGAACTGGCGTTCGGGCAGCGCGTCGGGTGGAATCACCTGGTAGGCGAACGCGACCTTCTTGTCCGGATTCGACAGCATCGGAAAGTCTGCGTGCTCTTTCAGCGCGAACGCCTTGTTGTCCTCAGGCGTGTCGACGCTGATCATGAAATACGCGGTGTCGAACTTGCGAATCAGTTCCCCGCTCTCACGGAGCGAGTTGCATTCGGCCGTTCAACCACCGGTGAACGCTTTCGGGAACCAGCCCAGCACGACCCAGTGCCCACGCAACTCCTTGAGGCTGTAGGTCTTGCCATCGGTGCCCGGAAGCGTGAAGTCCGGAGCCATGTCGCCGACCTTGAGCTCGGCGCTCGTGGTCTGGGCAACGGCCGGGCGCGCAAGCCAACTGGACAGAACGAGCGCGAGCGCCAGCAGCCATGACGTGTGCTTCATCGAGCTTCCTCCCTCTTCTCTAGGGAAACAATAGCACGCTGCCGCAACTCAGGCGAGGGTCAACTTGCGGCGCCAGTCGCTTGCTTCGAGCGTGCTCTGCATCAGGCCCGTTCCACGTCCCGTTGACGCCGCGCGACAGTGCCTGTAAGGTGAGCTGATGGCGCGCGGTTGGATTGACGAAGGGCTGCAGCATGCCAGGGAGCGTGCCGAGGGGCAACGTGTCGCGGTCGAACAGCGTCATCATCGGACGGCGGTCATCAGGGAGAAGGGGCCCGAGTTGATGCGCGGCATCTTCGCTGAGGTCCAGGCCGTAATCGACGAGTACCGGCACGCAGCTGGCGCGGGCCATGTCGAATTCCAGTTGCTGCCTCGCGAAGGCTTTTCCGTGACGAGGGTCACGTCTCCTCGTGTGGGGTTGGAGTGCCGGCCGGACTACGAGATGCATGCCCTGTACTGCAACATGACCCGCACGGCCGATCTCGAGAGCGAGATCGTGGAATGGCCCTTCAGCCTGGAGTTCATCGCGGATGCGTCGGACCGCGTGGAGCTGCGTTCCGGGAGCCGAGCATTTCGCGAGATTAACGAGGTGGTGGAGTTTCTCCTGAAGCCCGTGCTGTTTCCGTCCGTTGACGCACACCACTGAGAGGCATCGCGTAGCCGTCCCTCCAGAAGAACCTGCGCCTGCTGCGAGGCCTGATCGCCAAGATACCCGAGCGTCCCGGCCCGCGAACGACATGACGCCCATCACTCCATGTGCTGGCTTGCGCGAAACAGGCTGTCGGCGGACTGCAGAATGATGCGGCGAAGTCGAACAGGGTAGTCCGGGTGTTCCTCGAGAAACGCGCGCACGATGTCCGCTGCAGCGCGAGTGTTGTGGCCACCGAGCACCGCGTCCAGCCAGTTCTTCGGAAAGAAGATGTCGCCCGTGCGTTGAATCTCCTGCAGGAGATCGAGAGAGGCTCGGAGATGCTGTCGCGCGTCCGCCGCTCTCAACGGATGATTCAGATAACGCAGTCCTTCGGTGACCCACGGCTCGCGACGGCGGTTCGCTACAGCGATGAGGCTGCTGAAAAACGCCTCGCGCGTCGTCGCGCTCTCCGAGAGCGCGGGCATCACGAATTCGAACTGCGCCCGCCGATCGGGATTTGTGAAGCGGCGCCGCTGCTCATCGAGCACGCCCGCCGCCCACGACGCCGGCTTGCCGAGCCGGCCTGACCGGACGGCCAGCTCGAGCGCCATCGTCGCCTCGTCGGGTTCGGCAAGCACGAGCCCGGGAATTTTCTCCTGGCGTCTCCACACGCGTTCGAGAAACGCCACGCCGTTGGCTGTGGTGACGACCGATCGAAATGCGGAGAAGTAGGTCGACTTGATGCTGGAGGACGACGAGCGTGAGAGGCCTGTACGGAGAGCCTGTTCCACTCTCGACAGCGAGCGTGCGTCGGGTGTCCTCAGAGACGAACCTCCAGAACAGACTCTCGACATAACCGCTGATGAGCTGCACGTTCTGTTCAGTCGACTCGCGGGGAAGCGCGCGCAGCGCGGTATTCAGGAGATCCCGCGGCGGGATGCGACCCTCGAGCATCTCCTCCCAGAGCGTCACCCACGCGGCCCCGCGAGCAACCGGGTCGCTCAGCTCGTCGACGTGTCCCATGAGAAATGCGCGGCTCGATCGATCCAGCTCGAACGAGCCGTATGCGAGGCCTCCGCCAGTCGGCAGCACGAACTGCCGGTCCGCGGGGACGTCGATGCTCGTGCGATCGCCCGCGAGCTCGACTGAAACGGATCGCGTGCCGTGAATGGTGCCGACCAGCACCTCGATTTGCTGCGTCCAACGCAGCGACCGGCCACTCTGCGAATCGCGCTGAAGGAATGCCACGCGAGTCGGTCCACCCGTGGAGCCGGCTTCGACCTCCGTCCGAATTGAGGGCCGGCCAGCTTCCTCGACCCAGACACGGCTCCACGCGGCGAGATCGCGCGCGCGTCCGCTCGTCCAGCACGCGCACGAGATCGAGCCACGTCGCATTGGCGAACGCAAACTCGCTTCAAGTACGCGCGCAGTCCCTCCTGCAACTCCTCGGCGCCCATGAGTCGCTCGAGCTGTCGCATGACGATCGGCGCCTTCTGATAGATGATGGCGCCGTACAGGCTGCCGGCCTCATTCAGGTTCGCCAGCTCCTGGCGAATCGGGTGCGTCCCCGCCGTGCGATCGACCGCGTAGGCGGCGGGATAGTTGGAGACCAGGAAGCGCAGCTCGTGATTCACCTTCGGGAACGACGGGTTCACGATCTTCGCCGCCATGAAGTTCGCGAACACCTCCTTCATCCAGACATCGTTGAACCAGCGCATGGTGACGAGATCGCCGAACCACATGTGGGCCGTCTCGTGGGCGATGAGACTCGCGCGGCCGAGCATCTGGTTCTCCGTCGCCGATTCGTCGAGGAGCACCGAGCCGGCGTTGTAGAAGATCGCGCCCGGGTGCTCCATGCCGCCGAACTGAAACGAGGGCACGAGGACGAAGTCGAACTTGCCGAACGGGTAGGGAATCGCCGTGTAGGTCTCGAGCCATCGAAGCGCCGCCGCGTGGAGATCGAAGATCGCGTCGCGGTTCCGGGCGACCTTTCTGGCGTCCGTTTCGCGATGGAACATCCGGAACGTGCGTCCGTTGCGTTCGGCGGACTCGATCTGAAAGCGGCCCGCGGCGAACGCGAAGAGGTACGTCGGGATCGGCTCCGTTTCGGCGTATCGAACGCGGAGTCGGTTCCGGGGAGCCTCCTGACGCGTCACCTCAACGCCATTCGCGACGGCCTGCCAGGAAGCAGGCACCGTCGAGCTCCAGCGTGAACCGCGCCTTCAAGTCGGGCTGGTCGAAGCAGGGGAACGCCTCGCGCGCGCGAGCCGGCACGAAGATCGTGTAGAGAAAATCTGACGTGCGATTGAGCGGCACATCGCCGGCTCGAAAGGCGATCTCGATCGAGTTCTCGCCGAGCGTCAATTCCTGTGCGGGGATGACAATGTGCCCATTGACCTCCCGGTATCCTGAGGGTTTGCCACCAATCCGTATCGATGTCAGGTGGTCTGGCCCCGCGTCGAAGTCCAGCACAACGGGGCGGGACAGGTCAGCCGCGACGAAGCGAATCTCAGTGGTGCCGGCGATCGGTGCTGTTGCTGCCTCGGGAATATCGAGCGCGACGTGATACCGCAGGTTCCGAATGCCACGGCTACGTGCGTCGGCCACCGACAGCGGAACACCAGGCGCTGGATCCGGCGCGGGCTTCTCACATGCTGGTTGAGCCACGAGTGTCAGCGTCAAAATGGCCGGACCGGCCCTTCGCGCCCATGTCGCTCGTCCAGCCACGGTTGTCGGCCGATCGCTACTTGGGGGGAGGTGCGGTTGCCGTCAACAACTCCCTGATGCCGCCGAGCGACGACAAGGATGCCGCTGGCTTCGTACGGGAGGAATACGAGCTTGTCGGCGTCGGTCGCGATCTGGCCGAGCGACTCGAGGTACTTCTGCGCGATCAGGTACTGCGCCGGGCTGCCTGTGGTGCCGATCGCCTGGCCAATCATCTGAATCGCCTGCGCTTCGGCGTGTCGCCACGCGCAACCGCGCCTCGGCCTGGCCCTCGGCCGCAAGAATGGCGGCCTGCTTCGACCCTTCCGCGTTCACGATCTGCGACTGCTTCTGGCCTTCCGCGCGCAGAATCGCAGACGACTTTCTCGCCTTCGGCGGTCGTGACGACGGCGCGGCGCGTCCGCTCGGCGGTCATCTGCTTTTCCATCGTCAGGCGAATCTCCTCGGGCGGGGTGATGTTCTTCAGCTCGATGCGCATCACCTTGATGCCCCACTGCTGGGTGGCGCTGTCGAGCACCGTGCGCAGCTGGGAGTTGATCGCGTCGCGCGAGGTGAGCGTGTGATCGAGATCGAGCGCGCCGATCACGTTGCGCAGCGCCGACAGCGTGAGCTGCTCGATGCCCCAGCGGAGATTCTGCACCTCGTACGTCGCGCGGACGGGATCAACGACGACGAAGTAGATGACCGCATCCACTTCCATCGTCACGTTGTCGCGGGTGATGACCGACTGCGGCTCGATCTTGGTGATCTGCTCGCGCAGGTCGATCGTGTCGCGGACCGAATCGAAGAACGGGAAGATGGTGTTGAGGCCGGCCTCGGCGGGTCGATGGAACTTGCCGAGCCGCTCGATGATCTTCACCTGCTTCTGCGGGACGATCTTGATGGCCTTCATCAGGACGATGAGCAGGAACAGGGCGACGACGAAGAGTGCGTAGGTCGTCATGCTGGTGTCACCTCGAGCACGATGCCGTCAGCGCCGACAACGCGGACTTTCGTGCCGGAGGCCAGGGGGGCCGCGCTGCGCGCCGCCCAGTCCTGACCGCCGACGTTCACGCGGCCAGCGCCGACAGCGGCGTCGATGTCCTGCGTCACGATGCCGATCGCGCCGACGAGGGCTTCGGTACGCGATGGCACGCCAGGTGCGGCGTCCAGACGCGCCAGCATGCGAGGCCGCACGAAGAACCATGAGAAGCCCAGCACGACGATGAAGGCGAGAATCTGAATGGGGATACCGAGGCCGAGCAGAGCAGCAGCGACGCTGCCGGCCGCCGCCAGGCTGACGAAGATCACGCCGAAATGGGGAATCGATATTTCGATGATCGCGGCGAAGATCGCGATGGTCACCCAGGCAACCGCCGCACCATCGAATGTGGGCACTGAAGGCCTAATTATACCGAAACAGCGGGCGGCCGCTGACCATTCCGGGCCACGGAATAGCCGCCAGCATGGCGACGGTGGCGACAGCGAAACAGATCAGCAGGCGGCGTCCGCTTGGCGCCCGGCGTCGACGCCTTTCGAGCGAGAACACGTCCGACGTGCACCATGACGACAGCCACCAGCATCGTGCCGAGGTGTTCAACCGCCCAGAAGCGCGCGCCCGGGTCGCGCATGGCCGCGGCAAAGTCCTGTCGAATGGCTGCCGTCGTCGGGCTGAGCACGAAGTAGAGGAGCAGGCCGATCAGGAACTGCAGGTCCATGGTGATGAGGAACAGAAGGCCCCATCGATCCGAGCTGTCAGGCCGGGACACTGACTGGCGGCCCGTGAGGGCTGCCAGCGTGGCGCCGACACCAGCCACCACGGCGGCCCAGCGAAGCCAGGAGTGAAGAATGAGGACCAGGCTGTACATGGTCAGACGGTATCACAGCGATTGGAGGATTGCAGGATTGCAGAATGGCAGGAAGGAATTGCAAGCATCACTTTCTGCAATCCTGCAATCCTGCAATTCGACCTAGGGATGCGAGACGCGGATCGTGTAGGTTTCCGGTTTGGTGACGGTTCCTTGGGAGTCGTACACCGCGATGCAGTAGTGCCCCTGCTGGATGGCGCCGCCCAGAGCGACCCGGTTGATGACGGCCAAGTTGGGCTGAACGATGGCCGTGCAGACGCTGTTGACAATCTGACCGAGATACATCGTCAGAACAGTGCCGATGTCAGGTGCCATGGCCGTGATGGTCACGCTGTATTCGCCGGTCTTCTTGACGTCGAATTCGTAGACGTGGAATGTTGTTTCACCCGGGCGGATCGTATCCGTGAAATCCTGGTTGGTGTTCTTCGAGGGATCCGAAATCCCACCGCAGGCGGCCGAAACGAGTGTCAGAGTCACGGCGAAGATGACGGATGTGACGTAGCGCATCGAGGTCATTCTCGCATTTATAGACTTCGTTTATGCAAACTGTCTTCTCATTAGATATGATTATGGTCTGGTAAGAACTTCTGATTTGACACTCAGACGGTAAGCCTGTGTAATTCATGGACATGTTGTCGATACTGGACCACGGCGCGCGCGAGACGAGCACGGTTCTGGCGTTCGCAACGACGCTGCCGGCGAGCGTGTTTCGCGGCGTGCTCCCTGGAGTTCCTGTGATCCCCTTGGTCCATGTTCCGGTTGGTGTCGTGGTCGTGGGGAATCAGCCCACCGGATGATGGCAGTCAGATAGACGAGATTTCGAGGCCATCATCCGAGGGAGACACGGGTGATGGCCTTTTTCGTTTTCGTAGGCCCGAATCGTACGCCCGACCATCGGGTCGGGTGAGCAGGGCGTCGAGTCGCAGGCCCGACCTTCGGATGGGCATGCCGGTAGCTCGGGTCGTAGGCCCGACCATCGGGTCGGGTGAGCAGGGCGTCGAGTCGCAGGCCCGACCTTCGGATGGGCATGCCGGTAGCTCGGGTCGTAGGCCCGACCATCGGGTCGGGTGAGCAGGGCGTCGAGTCGCAGGCCCGACCTTCGGATAGGCGTGCCGGTAGCTCGGGTCGTAGGCCCGACCTTCAGGTCGGGCGACAGGGCGTCGAGTCGCAGGCCCGACCGTCGGATGGGCATGCCGGTAGCTCGGGTCGTAGGCCCGACCTTCAGGTCGGGCGAGCAGCGTGTGGATCAACCAATGCGCATTGCGTATCAGGGAGAACCCGGAGCGTTCAGCGAGGCCGCCTCGCGGCAGATCGATGCCGACCGCTCAGCTGACGCCCTGCAAGACCTTCGAGGATGTCTTCGAGGCCGTCGACGGCGGCGCGGTCGACTGCGGCGTGCTGCCGATCGAGAACTCCATCGGCGGCAGCATTCACCGTAATTTCGATCTGCTGCTCGCAGCACGACCTGCCGATCGTCGGGGAGGTGGAGCAGCCGGTGGTGCACCACCTCCTGGCCTTGCCTGGCGTGACGCTCGATCGGATCCGGCGTGTCTACTCACATCCACAGGCGCTGGCGCAGTGCGATCGGTTTCTGCGGACCCTGCGCGGGCGTCGACATCATTGCGACCTACGATACGGCGGGCAGCGCGAAGATGATTGCCGATGGCCGGCTGGAAGATGCGGCGGCCGTCGCCTCGGCTCGCGCCGCCGAGGTGTTTGGCCTTGCGCACGCTCAGGTCGTCGATTCAGGACTTCGAGCGCAACACGACCCGCTTTCTCGTCATCGGGCGTCAGCCGCTCCCTTCGACCGTGGCCGACAAGACGAGCATCGTGTTCACGCTCGCCAACGAACCGGGGGTGCTCTTCAAGGCGTTGAGCGTCTTCGCCTTGCGCGGCATCAACATGACCAAACTGGAGTCGCGGCCGGTCCCGGATCGCAAGTGGGAATACCTGTTCTACGCCGATCTGGCGGCCGCTCAAGACGATGTCGCCTGTTCCCGGGCGCTTGCGCATCTCGCGGAGTTCGCGCCGATGCTGCGGGTGCTTGGCTCGTATCCCAGCTGTCAACCCGCGTCCGCCAATCAGGTGGCGGCCCGCCCTTCCGAGATACACGTGTGACCAGCGCATCAAATCCTCTGACGACCGGACCGAGCCGCGCACCCGCGCGCGCCATGCTGAAGGCTGCAGGGTTCACCGACGCGGACTTGCGGAAGCCCCTCATCGGCGTCGCGAACACATGGATCGAGATCGGTCCCTGCAACCTCCATCTCCGGACGCTGGCCGAGCACGTGAAGGAGGGAATTCGTGCGGCCGGCGGCACGCCGATGGAATTCAACACCGTCTCGATTTCCGACGGCATCACCATGGGCACCGAAGGGATGCGTGCCTCGCTCGTGAGCCGCGAGGTCATCGCCGACTCGATCGAGCTCGTCGCGCGCGGCAACGGCTTCGACGGCCTGGTCGTGCTGGTCGGCTGCGACAAGACGATTCCCGGCGGCATCATGGCGCTTGCGCGGCTCGACATGCCGGGCATCGTCCTCTACGGCGGCTCGATTGCCCCAGGGAAGTTTCACGGGCGTGAAGTGACCGTTCAGGACGTGTTCGAAGCCGTCGGTGCGCATGCGGCGGGGCGCATGACGGATCAGGATTTCTGCGAGATCGAGAACGTGGCGTGCCCCGGTGCGGGCGCCTGCGGCGGGCAGTTCACGGCGAATACGATGGCCATTGTGTGCGAGGCGCTCGGCATCGCGGCACTCGGCAGCGGCAGCGTTCCGGCGATCGATCCGGCAAAGGCGGGAGTTGGCCGCAAGGTCGGCGAGCAGGTGGTGACAGGTCGCCATGCAACGCCTGCGGCCGCGAACCATCCTCACGCGTCAGGCGATCGACAACGCGATCGCGGTGGTGGCGGCCACCGGCGGATCGACCAACGCCGTGCTGCACCTGCTGGCGATCGCAAAGGAAGCCGGTGTTGAGCTGGTCGCTGGACGATTTCGATCGCATCAGCGCGAAGACCCCGCTCATCGCGGATCTGAAGCCGTCGGGCCGGTTCATGGCGACGGATCTCCACAACGCAGGCGGCAGCCCGCTCGTCATGAAGCGGCTCATCGACGTCTGGCGCGATCAACGGGGACGCTGCCAACGGTCACTGGCCACACGCTCGCGGAGGAGGCCGCCAAGGCGGTCGAGACACCCGGACAGGAAGTGGTGCGTCCGGTCGACCATCCGCTCAAGCCGCACGGCGGCCTCGTCATCCTGACGGGCAATCTGGCTCCTGAAGGCGGCGTGCTCAAGCTCTCGGGGACGGAACGCGCACTGCATCGCGGTCCGGCGCGGGTGTTCGACAGCGAGGAGGCCGCGTTCGACGCCGTTCAGCATCAGGCCATCAAGCCCGGCGACGTCGTCGTCATCCGCTACGAGGGGCCGAACGGCGGGCCAGGCATGCGCGAAATGCTCGGCGTGACGGCGGCCATCGTCGGCGCCGGCCTTGGAGACTCGGTGGCGCTGCATCACCGACGGCCGCTTTTCGGGCGCGACCCGCGGATTCACGGTCGGCCACGTGTCGCCCGAGGCGTCGCGTGGCGGGCCGATTGCCACCATTCGCGACGGCGACACCGATCGTGCTGGATGTGGAGAAGCGGCGGCTGGAGGTCGATATCCGCAGCTGAGGAGATCAAGCAGCGGCTGGCGAGCTGGTCCGCGCCGACGCCGCGGTATCGAGACGGGCGTCTTCGCCAAGTACGCGCGGCTGGTGTCGTCGGCATCGACGGGAGCGATCACGGGCTGACGACGACACTCAACGCGGAGGGCGCAGAGCACGCAGAAGCGTCTCTTGGTTAGTGTCCGAAAAGAAATGTTCTCTGCGGTCTCTGCGGACTCCGCGTTGATCGTCGTGGTGGGAGTGGACTTATGGACAAGAAAACAATGACCGGCGCGCAGATTCTCTGGGACTGCTCTCGTGCGCGAGGGCGTCAGCGTCGTGTTCGGCTATCCGGGCGGCGCCATTCTGCCCGCGTACGACGCGATGCTCGACTATCCCGATCCATCACGTGCTGGTACGGCACGAGCAGGGCGCCACGCACATGGCCGACGGCTATGCGCGCGCCACCGGCAAGGTCGGCGTCGCCATCGCGACGTCCGGCCCTGGCGCGACGAACATGGTCACCGGCATCGCGACGGCGATGATGGATTCCTCGCCGATCGTCTGCATCACCGGCCAGGTGGGCAGCGCGCTCATCGGCTCCGACGCGTTTCAGGAAACCGACATCACCGGCATCACGCTGCCGATCACCAAGCACAACTACCTGGTGACGCGCGCCAGCGACATCGCGCCGGCGATTCGCGAAGCGTTTGCCGTGGCCGCGAGCGGCCGGCCAGGTCCGGTGCTCGTGGACATCACGAAGGACGCCCAGCTGGGCAAGTGCGAGTTCGACTGGGACGCCGCGGCGCCCGATCTGGCGGCGATCGCAGCGTTCCGGCTACTCGAGCGGCACGGATCCGCTCGAGCTGATCGCCGCCGCTGAGCGCCCGCTCATTCTCGCGGGCCACGGCATCATCCTTGGCGGCGCGGAGGCGGCGCTACAGGCGTTCGCCGAGAAGGCGCACATCCCGGTGGCGATGACGCTGCTCGGCATCGGCGGCTTCCCCGCGTCGCACCCGCTGAATCTGGGCATGATGGGCATGCACGGCGAAGCATGGGTCAATACCGCCATTCAGGAAGCGGACCTGCTGATCGCGCTCGGCATGCGGTTCGACGATCGCGTGACCGGCAACCTCAAGACGTATGCGCCCAACGCGAAGAAGATCCATGTGGACATCGATCCGGCCGAGTTCAACAAGAACGTGAAGGTCGATGCCGCAATCGCCGGCGACGTGGCGATCGGTCGTCCGCGGGTGGACGCCGCGCGTCGCCAGCATGGATCGCTCGAAGTGGCTCGCAGCACATTACTGAGCTGAAGGGCGATTCGGCCGTGCGCGACATCCAGAATCTGCCCGATGACGGCCATCTGTATGCGGCGCACGTCATCAACGATATCTGGCGGATTACCGAAGGCCGTGCGATCGTGGTCACCGACGTCGGTCAGCACCAGATGTGGGAGGCGCAGTACTACAAGCACGAAACGCCGCGATCGCTCATCACATCGGGCGGGCTCGGCACGATGGGGTTCGCGCTGCCCGCGGCGATTGGCGCCAAGATGGGACGACCCGACGCCGAGGTGTGGGTCGTGGTCGGCGACGGCGGATTTCAGATGACCTGTCCGGAACTGGCCACGCTCGCGCAGGAAGAGCTCGACGTCAAGATTGCCATCATCAACAACGGCTACCTCGGCATGGTGCGGCAGTGGCAGGAGTTCTTCTACGACCGCCGCTACGCGGCAACGCCAATCACCGGGCCGGATTTCAAGAAGCTGGCCGAGGCATTCGGCATCTGGGGCGCAACCGTGACATCGCGTGGGGAAGTCGAGCCGACGGTGCAGGCCGCCCGTCAACGGCGCGGAGCGCTCATCGACTTCCGCGTGGAGCAGGAAGATACGGTGTACCCGATGGTGCCGGCCGGCGCCGACCTGCACAACATGATTCGGCGTCCGTCGCCGATCGCAGAGACCGCGGCAGATTAGGGCGAGTCGACCGAGTGGGGAGGTGTGGCGGGCAGGGCAGTTCATGAACTGCGACAGATGCGCCTGCAGCCGTGCCGAGACGAGGACGAGTAGGTCAGAGGCGGGCATCCGCGTAAGCTCGCGCTGGGGGTGGGCCCCAGCGCCATTGAAAACACGTCGGGATCAACATGCAAACATTTGCCGTCTACGTCGACAACAAGCCAGGGGTCCTCAATCGCGTGGCATCGCTCTTTCGGCGCCGCGCATTCAATATCGAATCGCTCACCGTCGGTCATACGGAGCTGGAGGGCCTCTCCCGCATGACGATCGTCGTGAACACCGACGAGCGTGGGGCGCGACTGGTCGAAGCCAACCTCTACAAGCTCATCTCGGTGCGACGTGTCGACAACATCACCAGAGCACCGCAGATTGCGCGCGATCTCGCGCTCATCAAGGTCTCGGCGGTCGGCGATGCCCGCACGCAGGTGATGCAACTCGTGGACGTCTACCGGGCCCGCATCGTGGATGTCAGCCCGGAATCGCTGGTGATCGAAACAACGGGGGCTGAAGATAAGATTGACAGTCTGCTGGAGGTGCTCCGTCCGTACGGAGTGATTGAGATGGTGCGGACCGGCCGCGTGGCCATGGCCCGCGGGGGCGGTGTCCCCCACGGCCTCGAGGTGGCGAGCATGACACGGCCGTCCGCCGAGCCTGACGCCGGCGACGACGTCAGCAGCGGATCTGTGTAGAGAAAGAGTGGTTCCAGCGCTTTTCTTGGGGAGAGTTTTTGATGGCCAAGATGTATTACGACAAGGACGCCGACCTGGGCCTCATCCGTGGCAAGAAGGTCGCCGTGATCGGCTACGGATCTCAGGGGCATGCACACGCTCTCAACCTGCGCGACAGCGGGGTCAGCGTGAAGGTCGGGTTGCCGGCCGACAGCCGGTCGCGCGCCAAGGCTGAGGCGGCCGGGCTCGAGGTGGACGAAGTGGCGGCCGTGTCGAAGTGGGCGGACGTCATCATGGTGCTGGTGCCCGACACGACCGCTGCGAAGCTGTACCAGGAGGCCATCGCGCCGAATCTCGCACCGGGCAAGTTGCTGCTCTTCGCTCACGGCTTCAATATCCGATTTGGTGCGATCACCGTTCGCCCCGATGTGGACGTGGCCATGGTGGCTCCCAAGGCGCCCGGCCATCGCGTGCGCGAGCTCTACCAGGAGGGCGCAGGCACGCCGGCGCTCATCGCGGTGCATCAGAACGCCACGGGCAAGGCCAAGGAGCTGACACTGTCGTACGCCAAGGCGATCGGCGTGACACGCGCCGGCGTGATCGAGACGACGTTCGCGGAAGAGACCGAGACGGATCTGTTCGGCGAGCAGGCGGTGCTGTGCGGCGGTGTGAGCGCGCTGATCAAGGCCGGATTCGAGACGCTCGTCGAGGCCGGCTATCAGCCTGAAGTGGCATATTTCGAATGCCTGCACGAGTTGAAGCTGATTGTCGATCTCATCTATCAGGGTGGCCTTCGCTACATGCGCTACTCGGTGAGCGACACGGCGGAACATGGCGACTATACCGGCGGTCCACGCCTCGTCACCGCCGAGACCAAGAAAGAAATGAAGAAGATGCTCGACGAGATCCGCAGCGGCCAGTACGCGCGGGGCTGGATCGAGGAGAACGCGACCGGCCGCCGCTGGTTCGAGGCCAAACGGCGCGAAGAGCGCGCACATCAGGTCGAGCAGGTGGGCGCACAGCTGCGGGAGATGATGCCGTTTCTCAAGCCCGTGACCATTCCGGAAGAGGAAGCGATCGGCGCCGGTTCGCGACGGAATGGCTAAGTCGCGTTCGGCCGACTCGGCCGCCACCCACGCACGCGAATTGCGCCGGCTCTCGACGCTGCTGGAGATCAGCCAAGCGCTCTCCGGCACGCTGAACCTTCGCGCGGCGCTGCACCGTGCGCTCGAGATCCTCGCCAAGCACCACGGCACAGTCCGCAGTCTCGTCACCATGCTGCACGAGAACAACGAGCTGCGCGTCGAGGCCGCCGATGGCCTCGACGCCGCCTCGCACAACGTGCGTTACCGCGTCGGCGAAGGCATCATCGGCCGCGTGGTCGAAAGCAACAAGCCGATCGTCGTGCCCAGGGTGAGCAAGGAGCCGGCCTTCCTCCATCGTGCGGCCAAGCGTCCCGACCTCCAACGCGAGGAACTCAGCTTCATCTGCGTACCGATCCTGCTCAACCGCAGGGCGGTTGGGGCTCTCGGCGTCGATCTCAAGTTCAATCCGGATCGCGACTACGAACGCTACGTGAAGTTCCTCGGCATCGTCGCATCCACCATCGCCCAGGCGATCAAGATTCAGCGCCTGGTGGAGGAGGACAAGAAGCGTCTCGTCGACGAGAACATCCACCTGCGGCAGGAGCTTCGCGACAAGTACGACTTCTCCAGCATCATTGGCGGCAGCGGGCCCGTGCGCCAGATGTACGAGCAGATGGCTCAAGTGGCCGCGACGAACACGACCGTATTGATTCGCGGAGAGTCCGGCACCGGCAAGGAGCTCGTCGCGCACGCCGTGCACTACAACTCGCCGCGGGCGAACAAGCCGTTCATCAAGGTCAGCTGCGCGGCGCTGCCGGACAGCCTGATCGAGTCCGAGCTCTTCGGCTACGAGAAGGGCGCCTTCACAGGAGCCGAGACCAGGAAGAAGGGCCGCTTCGAGATGGCCGAGGGAGGGACGCTGTTCCTCGACGAGATCGGCGACATCAACCTCTCCACGCAGGTGAAGCTGCTTCGCGTGCTGCAGGAGCGGGAGTTCGAACGGCTGGGCAGCACCGACACGGTCAAGATCAACGTCCGCCTGATTGCCGCGACGCACAAGGACATGGAGCGCGCCATCGCCGCCGGCACATTCCGCGAGGATCTCTACTACCGCCTCAACGTCTTCACGATTTTCGTCCCGCCGCTCCGGGAGCGGAAGGCGGACCTGCTCGTGCTCGTCGATCACTTCATCGAGAAGTTTGCGCGCGAGCACCGGAAGGCCGTGAAGCGCATTTCGACACCGGCCATTGACATGCTCATGAGCTATCACTGGCCCGGCAACGTGAGGGAGCTGGAGAACACGCTCGAGCGCGCGGTGCTCATGTGTGACTCACAGGTCATTCACGGTCACCATCTGCCACCGTCGCTGCAGACGGCGGAGGCCTCAGGAACGGTGACCCGGGTATCGCTCAGCGAAGCCGTCGTGGGGTTCGAGAAGGACTTGATCCAGGATGCGCTGAAAACCACTCGCGGGAACCGCGCAAAGGCGGCTCGCCTGCTCGACACCACCGAACGTGTGTTGAACTACAAGGTCCGCAAGTACGCCATCGACGTCCGGCGGTTCACGGCGTAAACAACCCGAGTTCGCCGGCCCCTGGTCGCACCACGCCAGGGGCCTCGTCAATATCCCTTCAGGATCTAGCGGGCTCCGCCTGAGACCGTCGAGGCTCCGCCCCGCTAGACGAACATTCATGACAGCCCCGCTGCGCGGGGTCGTCTTGACCGGAACACTTGACTCATGCGGTGCAAGTTTCAGAGGTCAAGACTCTAGCCCAGGATGCCGATCATGCCCACGAGAATGGCCGCGGCCCCGGCCATTTGCAGCCAGAGGTCGCCGCGCTCGCGCAGAAAGAACAGGCCAAGGCCGGCCAGCCCAGCCGCGCCGCAGAGGAAGTACCAGTAGAGCTCTTCGGCTTCCTGAACGGCGCCAAGCGACGGCGCGATCCGTTTGCCGGCGTCGATGATGGCGTTCGCGATGCGCCGGTCGCTTTCACGGTCGAGCTCGAAGTACTGTCCTCCACCGGTCAGGGCGATACGCTGAAGGGCTTCGCGGTCGAGCCGTGAGTTGAGCGGCACGTCCGGGTCCTGAATGACGGCGCCGGCGGCGTCCCTGAGCACGGGCAACGCGCCACCGGAGAGCGTGCCGACACCGACCACGAAGACGGGAACGTGCGCGTCATTGGCCCGCTTGATCGCCTGGGCGACTTCGCCGCTCCAGGCCTGGCCGTCAGAAATCAGGAGAAATATCCTTGCGTTCGACGACGGCCCGTGAAGTTCCTCGTCGCGCTCGATCACGCGGAGCCCCCAGTTGATGCCGAGCTCCATGTTGGTGTCCCAGGTCGTGGCTTCCTCGATGCGGAACGGCGGCTGCTCGTCGAGATGGTCGAGGAAGAACAAGAACGTGTTCGGATCCCTGGTCAGCCGGATCTGCGGAGCGGCGATGTGCGCGAAGATGGTCATCGCGATGCGGTCGCTCTTCCAGGCCAATGCGTCCCCCAGGGTTCGCGCGAAGCGCATGGACCGCTGCCAGCGGTCGCCGGCGACGTCCTTCACACGCATCGACGCGGAGGCATCCGCCAGAATGACGAGGTCGACGCCGCCCTGACGGATTACTGTGGCCGGTCCGTGCGGCCGCGCCAGCGCGACGATGAGCATGACCACAGCGGCGATGAGACACAGCCAGCAGGGGGAATCCCCGATGAAGGCGAACCGCTCGCGCACGGGCACCACGCGGGTCCGCATCATCCGCCGAGCATCCGATCGTCGCTGCACGAAGCGCCAGACCCAGACGAACAGCAGGAGCGTGGGAATCGGGAGAAGCCAGAGGTAGCCTGGTTCGCCGAACTCCAGCTGAGTGAGATCGATCTTGGGGATCACCGGTGTGCTATCCCTTGCGGCGCTGGGGGCCGCCCCTCCCGGGTTTCATTTGCTCCTCGCGCTCCTTGTACATCATGGGCGTCAGTGTTTTGAACTCGCTGAGATCGACCGAGGGCGGTGGCGCGCCCGGCCGCCCGTGAACGGTCGGCCCGATCGGCAGATCCGCGCGGATCGCGTCCGTGGGGTTCGGCACTGGATGCAGAGGCTTTCTGCCCTTGGCGATCGTATCTCTGACACGCGCGACGTACTCGTAGTTGTACGCGGCATCGACGTGGGAGGGATCCACGCGCAGCACGTCGGCATAGGCCTGCATCACGCGGTCAAGCCGTTCGGTGGCCTCCCTGCGGTCACCCACTTCGGGAGCGCTCGTGCGGAAGGTTGCGTTCGCCGCAGCAAACAGCACCACAGGGTCCTTCACCGCCTCAGGCCCCGTGCGCGTCAACAGCGGGGTCAGCGCGTCGTAGCGCGCGAGCCAGTACGTCACCGTCGCGCGATGGCGCTGCACGTCCTCTGCAAGCATTCCCGTCTGCCATCGGCGCGCGTCCCACGATCCCGTCGTGCTGTCAATGGCGACGCCTGGGTCGTACTGCAGAACCGCCAGGCGCCGATGAGCCTCGGCGACACGGTTCGAGAAGCCGGCCTGCGACCAGAGCACCGCACCCGCGGCCAACAGCAGGAGCGCAACCACAAATCCGCCTGCAATCGATTTCATGACTCCCCCAAAGGTCTACGGAAACTTCTGAAAGTAGGGCACCATCAACTTCGAAGCAATGGCGCCGGTCCAGCACAGCACGGCAATCAGCGCAAACACCCCGAAGTGCAAGCGCTGGCTGGTGTACTGCCGCACCGAGATCGTCCCTGCCGAGACGCGATCGATCTCCGCGATGGCCGAAAGGAGGCTCTTTTCATCCCTCGCGGCAAAGAACTTGCCGCCGGTCTTCTGGATGGCGGGTATCCAGATGTCGTCCGGGATCAACTCGCCCGCACCGCGATCGTAGTTCGTTCTCACCATGTACACCGGCATTTTCGTCTCGACCGCCGACTTCAGGATGTCGTCCAGCTTTCGGCCGTTCACGACAGCGTGCGTGTCCTCGCCATCGGTGAAAATCACGAGCAGGTTGCCGGCGGCATCGAGAAACTTGAATGCCTTGAACAGCTGGACGCTTTCGTGAATCGCCTGCGCAATGAGCGTGCCCTGATCGGGGAACATCGAGAACTCGACCGGATCGCCGATGAGCGAAATACTCAGGAGGATGTTGTCGTAGTCGTTCGTGAAGGGTGTGATGACGTACGACTGGTTGCCGAACTCGACGAGGGCGATGAGGTCGCGATACTTGCTCTTGATGCGAAGTTGCACGAACCGTTCAGCGGCGGCCACGGTGGTGAAGAACGTCGCATCCGTGGCCGCCGCGGGTGTTGAGATGCTCTGCCTTGAACGGTGTCCGCATGCTGGTGGACGCGTCGATCATCAGGGAGATCCGGCGGCCCGGATACGACACCTCGCGACTGACGAGCGCCGTGTACGGATCCGCCAGCGCGATCGCAAAGAAAGGCACGCCCACCAGGAACAGCAGCAAGGGCACGTGAATCAGGAGCGAGCCTCTGGATCGCGGAACGTACCTGAGCAGAGCCGGCAGAGCGACCCGGCGGCCGGGGCGCCGGCCAACGGCGAGACGTGCGACGAACAGCAGGACAGCGAGCCCGCACAGTCCAACGAGCATCAGCCGGGCTTCGCCGCGATGCCAGAACAGCAGGTCGACGAGGCGAAAGCTCTGCCAGTCGGCCAGGATGTTGCGCGCCAGCGTGGACAGGTCCAACAGCGAGATCACGGGAGGTGTTCAGGCGCCGGGTTCCTGCCGAACCAGCGGCGAAGTAGAGATTTGGGCCAGGCATGCTCGGTCTTGAGCGTTCGCACGGCCTCGACGCTCGTCGAAAGTGCGGTGTCGAGCGAGGCGCGATCGAGCACGGGCGTGGCGGCGTACTGGACGGCGGTGAGCGTCGTCAACGACGTCCGGAGGCTATCAAGGAGCTGACTCTTTTCGGGCGTCACGGGCGTCGCGCGTTCGGTCAACCGGTCGTCGGTGAGGGCCTCCGCCGTCACCGTACTCCAGAACGGCCGTCGTCCCGCGCCTCGAGCCGACGCGTCAACCGACCCTCGCCGGCCTGGTCGCGGCGATCCACGATCCGCTGGCTCACCGGGTGGTCCATCGCGCAGGCTGCCACGATGCGCGATGCGGCCAGTGCACGTCCCGACAGCGCGTCGGTCCAACCCTGCTCGCTTTCGCGCTGCACCGATGCAAGTTCGTCGGCCACCGTGTTCAGCACGACCCTTGGGCTCAGCACGTGCTCGCTGACCGGTGCACGTCGCCTCGTTCGCCCGAACAGTCGAGCAATCGAAACCAGGGCGAGCAATGCGCTCAGTGCCAACAGCGTGACGGCAACGATTCGAAGCAGGCTCGCACGGTAGTCGAGCGCTTCGATGGCCGAGAACGTCTCGTTGGATCCATCACGGACGTCGAACGCGTCGGCGCCGACCATGGACTGGACGCGCACCTGCAGCGGCGGCAGCACGTACAGTCTGATCGCGTCCCTGCAGGGACGTGTTGCCGGCGCAGGCGGCTGTTCACCCTGTAGTGCAGGATGAGATCCGGCAGCTGGCACGTCCTTGCCGATGAAGTCCGGATTGATGATCCGCAGCGTGTACGTCGTACTGAAAGAACCGGCGACTCGCAGTTCGGAGGTCGGCCGGGTGCGATCCGGTGACCGTCTCGAATGGCGCCATCTGGATGACGCTCACCCCGAGCGGCGCTTCGTCGGGGATGATCTGCACGGCTTCGGTATCGAGCACCGCGCACGTCAGGACCACCGTAAAGTGTTCGCCCGTTCGCACAGCGCCCGCGCTCGTTCGCCACCAGCACCGGATCGGATCGACCTCGACGTTGGCGGAGGTTGGTTCCGCTCGCGCCGGGGATTGCGCCCGGGCCGGTGCGGCGAGCGCCAACGCCGAAGAGTCCACACACGCTGCACAGCAGAAGCAGGCGCAGCAGATGTCATGAGTATGTTTTCCGCAGCCGCCGCTCCGCGACGAACTCGTTGAGGGCGATATCGGCCTGCGTCCGATCGAGGCCGATCTCGACGACGTCGAGGCCGGCATCCTTCGCCGCGTCCTGCACGCGGCGCTGCCACCGGCGAGCCTCGTCCGCCAGGCGCCTGAGCGTCGCACGCGAGATCGTCCGCGCGCGACCGGTTTCCACATCGACCGTGTCAATCCAGCCCGCCGAGACGGCCGGCAGGTCGAAGGCAAACGCACTGTCGATGAGGACGAGGAACACGTCGTGCGTCGCGTTCAGCATCGCCAGATCGCCCAGGATCGTCACGGCATCGTCGAAGAGAAAGTCGGAAATGATCGGCAGCAGCGCCCGGCTTCGCAGAAACCCGGCGAGCGTGTCGCCGATGCTCCCCGTGCGCCGGACCGGCTGGAGCCCCCGCTGAAACTGGTAGGCATCCACGCAGTGCACGACATGGCTCTTGCCGGGGCGTGGGCGGATCGTGGCCATGTGCTCGAAGCCCGCGTCGAAGGTGACGAGACCAAACGGATCCTGAAAGAACGTCGCCGACAGGCCGATCGTGGCAATCGCCCGGGCGACGGTGGCGGCAATGGGTACGCCGTTGACGCCACACTGCGTCGACGGCGACACGTCGGCCACGGCCATCACCGTGGCCGTGCTCGGCTGCTCGAACTCGCGCACGACGAGCGGGCGAGAAATTCGTCAGCGAGGACTGCGCCCAGTCGATCGACGAGGGGCGGTCACCGGCCTGCCAGTCGCGAAGCCCCAGGAAATCGAACCCCGACCCGTGCGACCGGCTCCGATGGTCGCCGATCGTCACCTCCCGCATGCGCTTGAGGATGATCAGCTCGATCTCGGTGAGGTCCGCAAAGCTGACATACGACGCCTCTTCTGGTGCCGTCGCCGTGTGCAGTTCCCTCATGGGATGGGCACGCGCTCGCAGCACGTCCTCGATCACGGCGTCCGTGCGTCAGGCCATGGCTGGCGGCGTGCGGGCCGAGCCAGATGCGATGGCCGAGGACGTAGGGCGCGAGATCCTGGATGTCTTCCGGAAAGACTTCTGTGCGGCCGCGCTCCAGCAGCGCCCAGACCTTCGCGAGACGTCCCCAGCAGATGATCGCGCGCGGCGAGGCGCCGAGATCGACGCCCCGTTCGACCAGTTCCGACGGCGAGCGGTACGAGCCAGTCGGTGTCCTTGTTGTACGGCCGCGTGGCGGCGACCAGTCGCTGAATGTACTTGCCGAGCCGCTCGTGCAGAAAGACCTGCTCGTTGATGATGCCGCGGAGCTCGATGATGCGCTCCTTCGACATGATGGGGTTGAGGCGCATGTGCTTGAAATCGAAGGCGACGAGCTTCTCTTCCTCTTTCGCCGGCAGGTAGCCGATGTTGACCATGATCGCGAACCGATCGGTCGCCGCTTCCGACAGCGGGAAAGGTGCCTTGTCCGAGCTCCACCGGGTTCATGGTGGCGATGGCAAAGCTGAAGGCGGGCAGCTCGTACGTGGTCTTGCCGACGGTGATGGTGCGGTCCTGCAGGCCCTCGAGGAAGGCGCTTTGCGACTTCAGCGGGATGCGGTTGATCTCGTCGAGGAGAATGACTTCAGCCGACGCCATCGGGACCGAACTCTGTGACAAGTGCGCCCGTCGCGGGGTTGATCATCTGAAATCCGACCACTTCGGTCGGCTGCAGGTCCGCACGGCCCTGGATCCGGCGAACTTCGCGTTGCTGATGGCGGCCAGGATGACGCCGAAGAACGTCTTGCCGACGCCGGGCACGCCCCGCAGCAGCAGGTTGCCGGCGTTGACCTGGCGCTGTTCGCTCTTGTCGTATGTCGTTGGTATTTCCGAGAGCAGAACGATGTTGGCGAGCGCCTTGGCGGTGTCGTACCCGACGAGCGCTTTGCTGCCTTCGGCGATGATGGCTTTGTGAAATGCGATGGCGTCGACGAGGTCCTTGTTCACGGCGAGCACAATCCTACTTCAAGTGGTCGCCACCGTAGAACCCTCCGAACCTCGTTAGAACCCTAGCTAGAACCTTCTAGAACCCCAGGACCGTTCTAAGGTATGGTGCGCCGCATGCGCGGATTGATGATGGAGTATCAGCTCACGATTCCTGCCGTCTTGCGGCGGACCGAAACGTTCTTCGGCGACAGGCGGGTGGTCACACGCCGTCCGGACCTGACGATCGTGCGGCACTCCTACCTCGAGATTCTCGACCGCGTGAAGCGCCTCGGTGCGGCCCTGCTGCAACTTGGTGTTCGGCCAGGCGATCGCGTCGCAACACTGGCCTGGGCCGGTCATCAGCACCTCGAGGCCTACTACGCCATCCCGACCATCGGCGCCGTGCTGCACACGTTGAATCTCCGCCTTCACCACGACGATCTGGCGTACATCGTGAACGACGCCGGCGATCGCGTATTGATTGTCGACGAGAGTCTGCTTCCGCTCTGGGAATGTGTCCGCCCCCACGTCAACATCGAGCACGTGATCGTGATCGGCGGACCGAATACGTCCCACCTGGAGACCGGGCCTTCGGAACGTGCCGACCAGGCTCCTGTTGTGGGCCCGTCGTTCCGGTCGGGCGTTGCCGCCAGCGCCCTCATCGACTACGAACAACTCCTCGCGGCGAGCGATCCATCGAGCTTCGTCGAATGGGAGGGCGACGAGCACCAGGCCGCCGCGATGTGCTACACGTCGGGCACGACAGGACGGCCGAAGGGCGTGCTCTACTCGCACCGCGCTCTCGTGCTGCACTCCTTCGCCCACGGCCTGCGCGACTCCATGGCGTTGGCACAGGACGACACGGTGCTGCCCATCGTGCCGATGTTCCACGTCAATGCCTGGGGACTTCCGTTCACCTGCGCGATATTCGGCTGTAGTCAGGTATTCGCCGGGCCCATCACGGACGCGAAGAGCATTCTGGAGCTTCTGGTCTCAGAGAAGGTGACGCTGACCGCCGGCGTGCCGACCGTCTGGCTCGGCGTGCTGCGGGAGCTCGACACGAACCCAGGTAAGTACGATCTTGGGCACCTTCGCGCGATCGTCGTGGGCGGCGCCGCCGCACCGCTTGCGATGATTCGCGACTTCGAGGAGCGGCACGGACTCCACGTGGTCCATCTGTGGGGCATGACCGAGATGTCGCCGCTCGGCACCATGCGCCCGCTGCCTGAGACCGTACGCAGCACACCGTTCGAGGAGCAGCTGCGGTTGCGTTCGAAGCAGGGGATGCCGCTGCCGTTTGTCGAAATTCGCGCCAGGGCCGAGAAGGGGCTCGTTCCGTGGGATGGGCGTACGATGGGGGAACTCGAAGTGCGGGGGGCTTGGGTGGCTTCCCGTTATTTCAACACGCCGGGGTCTTCAGACGATCGGTTTACCGGCGATGGCTGGTTCAGGACGGGCGATATCGTCACGATTGACGAATACGGCTGCATCGAGATCGCCGACCGTTCGAAGGACCTTGTGAAGTCGGGAGGCGAGTGGATCAGCTCAGTCGCGCTCGAAGCGGCCCTGATGGGGCACCCGGCAGTTGCCGAAGCGGCGGTCATCGCCGTGCCTCATCCGAAGTGGGGTGAGCGTCCGTTGGGCGTCGTGGTGCTCAAGACCGATCAGGCGGTAACTTCTACCGAGCTCCTGGCCTTTCTGACACCCAAGTTTCCCAAGTGGTGGCTCCCGGACGCGATCGAGTTTGCGGCGGAGATTCCTCGGACATCGGTCGGAAAGTTCAAGAAATCGGCCTTGCGCGAGCAGTTTCACGCAAGATATGAGGGGGCGTCGTAGGCCCGACCTTCAGGTCGGGCGCGCGGGAGTCGTAGGCCCGACCTTCAGGTGGGCGCGCGGGAGTCGTAGGCCCGACCTTCAGGTCGGGCGCCTACAGCCCTCCCATGCAGAGGTACTTGATCTCCAGGTAGTCCTCGATGCCGTACTTGGACCCCTCGCGTCCGATGCCGGATTCCTTCATGCCGCCAAAGGGCGCAAGCTCTGTGGAAATGAGCCCGGTATTGATGCCGACGATGCCGTACTCGAGCGCGTCGGCGACGCGCCAGACGCGCCCGATGTCGCGCCCGTAGAAGTACGCCGCGAGCCCGTACTCCGTTTTGTTGGCGAGCGCGATCGCATCCGCCTCCGTGTCAAAGCGGAACAGTGGGGCCACCGGCCCGAAGGTTTCTTCATGGGCGAGCGCCATGGCGGTGGTGGCGCCAGTCAATACGGTGGGGGCGAAGAACTGGCGCGACTGACGCTGACCGCCACGCAACACGGTCGCACCTTTCGAGACAGCATCGCGGATATGACCCTCTACTTTCTCCACCGCCGCCATGTCGATGAGGGGCCCCTGTGTCACGCCTTCCTCGAGTCCCGAACCGACCTTGAGCTTGTCGACCGCGCGCGCGAACCGGTCGGCGAAGGCGTCGTACACCGACGCCTGGACGAGGATGCGGTTGGCGCACACACACGTCTGCCCCGTATTGCGGTACTTCGAAATGATCGCCCCTTCAACGGCGGCATCCAGATCCGCGTCGTCGAACACGATGAACGGGGCGTTGCCGCCCAGCTCGAGCGACACCTTCTTGACGGTTGTCGCGCACTGCGCCATGAGCACCTTGCCGACCTCGGTGGATCCAGTGAACGAGATCTTTCGGACCAGCGGATTGGAGGTCAGTTCGCCGCCGATGGCTGCGGCGGATCCAGTCACCACGTTGAGAACGCCCCGTGAGACACCGGCGCGCTCGGCGAGCACTGCAAGGGCGAGGGCGGAAAACGGCGTCTGAGACGCGGGCTTCACGACGACGGTGCAACCAGCCGCGAGCGCGGGCCCCACTTTTCGCGTGATCATCGCGACCGGGAAGTTCCACGGCGTGATGCACCCGACGACGCCGATGGGTTCCTTGACGACGACGAGACGCTTGTCGCGCGCATGCGAGGGAATGGTATCGCCATACGTTCGTTTCCCCTCTTCTGCGAACCATTCGATGAAGGCCGCGCCGTAGGCCACTTCGGTACGTGACTCGCTGAGCGGCTTGCCCTGCTCGAGCGTCAGGAGGACCGCGAGGTCCTCCTGGTTGGCCATGATCAGGTCGAACCACCGACGAAGAACAGCCGCACGTTCTTTCGCGGTCTTCGCGCGCCAGGCAGGGAAGGCGACGGCCGCTCCTGCAATCGCGTCACGCGTCTCGTCGCGACCGAACTTTGGAACCGTACCGATGATCGCGCCCGTTGCAGGGTCGTCAACGGCGAGTGTTCGTCCAGCCGACGCGGTTGTCCAGTGCCCGTCGATGAGGCACGCCTCGCGAAACAGCGCGGGATCCCTCAGCAGTGCGACGACGCGATTGGTTGCAATGCCATCCATAACGGCCTCCGATGAAAGCCTTTCGTGCAAGCATAACCCTACCCTCGCCGTTTTTTCGACCGGACGCCCGCAGGCTGGATGGCTTCGCGGGCGATCATGACGTCCGTGGACTTGATGATGGCCATGGCATCGTCTCCGCGCCGAAGCTTGAGCTCCGCCACGGCATCGCCCGTGATGACGGCGGTGAGCGTCTGGCCGCCGATCCGGAGGCGAATCTGGCCGAGCAGTCCATCGGTTCGAACTTCGTCGACGAAGCCGCGCAGGCGATTTCGCCCGCTCAGTGCCACGATCAGCCCGCTGGTGGCCGGTTCGCGGGTCGACTTCCGAGAACCGCGTGCCCCCCGTGATCCTGGTGCAGGGGGTGAGTCTCGTCGCGCCAGCAGACGCTCAATCTCGGCCTCTGCGATGCGGTGGTGTCCACCGGTGGTCTGGGTCGTTCGGACGCTGCCCTGGTAGATCCATTGCTTGAGCGTCGAATATCCCACGCCGAGCTGCTCGGCGGCCGCGCGAACGGTTAAGAGCTTCATGCCGGTTTCCCCTCGTGTTGGGCGTCGGGTTCAAGCGAAACGATTCGACAGGAATGTGTCTTGACGATCAGCCAGACGGGATCGCCGACCGCCAGCTTGAGCGACTCGCGCGCGCCTGGCGTGAGGTGCACGACAAAGTGCTCCCCGGCATCGACCGCGGCGACGACCGTCGCGCCTTCGCGTTCGAGCGACGCAAGGCGCCCGGCCAGAACATTTCTGGCACTGATGCCGTGGGGCTCCTGGATGGCCAGCAGGATGTCCCCGGCTCGAATGGCCAGACGAACCGGCGAATCCACCGGCCCCTGCGTGAGAGGCACTTCGAGCGTGAGGCCGCTGTCGAGAAGCCGGCACTGCATCGTGCCCGCGTCGGGGCGTCGAAGAACGACGGTGCCATCGAAGAAATTCTCGAATCCGGCCAGTTGGGCCAGCGGCTCGTGCGCCGGAGTCTCCATGACGTCATGAGGTGTGCCGTCGGCGATAACCCGTCCCCGATCGAGCGCCACGACCCGTTCCCCGAGCGCGAAGACTTCCCTATGCGAATGCGTGACGTAGAGAATGGGAATGCGGTGTTCGGCGTTCCACACCCGGAGATCCGCGATGATTCGCGATTGGGTAGCATAGTCGAGCGCCGAGAGGGGCTCGTCAAGCAGCAGGAGCGACGGATCGGTCACGAGCGACCGCGCGAGCGCCACTCGCTGACGCTCACCACCGGAAATGGCCGCAGGCTTGCGCGAGAGAACATGATCGATGTGGAGTGAGCGGGCGATTGCGCGAACACGCTCGTGCCTGACGCCCGGTGGCAGATGCGACAGTCCGTAGCTAATGTTCGTCTCGGCGGACATGTGGGGGAAGAGGGCCAACTGCTGGAACACGTAGCCGACCCGTCGGTGCTGCGGGCGAACACTATGGGCCCGCGTGGAGTCGAAGAGCACCTCGTCGCCAAGCGCGATGCGACCGGAGTCCGGCCTCGCCAGCCCAGCCAGGCAGCGAAGCAGCGTCGTCTTGCCGGAGCCGGACGCACCAAAGAGCATCGTGATGCCGGGCGCTGCAGAGACGGCGACGTCAATGGTGAATTGCCCCGAGAACCGCTTCCGAATGGCTGCCGTGAGCATCATGAAAGTGGCGAGACCGACCAGGGCTTTCGCAGGAGCGCGTAGACGGTCGCGAGGACGACGAACGAGAACACGAGCAGCAGCAGCGCGGTCTGATTCGCGGCGTCCTGCTGAAATGCCTGTACGTGATCGTAAATCGCCACCGACACCGTGCGAGTGACTCCGGGAAGGTTCCCACCGACCATCAGGACCACGCCGAATTCGCCGATCGTATGGGCGAAGCTGAGCACCACACCCGCCAGGATTCCCTGCGCGGACAACGGCACGATCACGCTTCGGAACGTGCGCCACCGGGACGATCCAAGCGTCGCAGACGCTTCGAGCAGCGTCAGATCCACCTGCGAAAATGCGGCGACGATCGGTTGCACGGCGAACGGGAGGCTGTAGAGAATGGACGCGAGAACCAGCGCTTCGAACGTGAACGCGAGCCCGTGCCCCGTCCACGCCGTCCAGGCTCGTCCAACCGGACTTCGAGATCCGATGGTCACGAGCACGTAGTAGCCAAGCACCGTCGGAGGAAGAACAAGGGGCAGCGCCACCACCGCTTCGACGAGGAACTTGCCCCGCCAGCTGGAGAACGTCAGCCAGTACGCGATCGGAAGGCCGAGGACGAGCAGGATGAAGGCAACGATGGTCGCCAGTTTCACGCTGAGCCAGATCGCGAGCCAATCCATGGGGCAGTGAGTGTACCAAGAGTTGCGTCGGTGCGTGCTATGGAAGCGACTCCGGCCGCACGGTCATGGGACCGCGAAGCCGGCGTCAGCCATCACCCTTCCGATCTCCGGCCGTTTGATGAACTCGAGGAACTGCCGGGCCAATTCCTTGTTGGGGGAGGCGTTGACGATGATCACTGCCTGCTCAATGGGCGGATAGAAGGACGCGGGAATCGTGTAGTACCGGCCGATCTCCTCGAGTGCCGGTGTCTTGGCGGCCGAAAGCGCGATGATGCCGGCTTCCGCATTGCCAGACTGCACAAATTGCGCCGCCTGCTGGACGTTTTCACCGTAGACGAACTTCTCCCGAAGCGACTCGTCCAGCTGCTCGTGACGAAGCGCGGCGATCGCCGCCCGCCCGTACGGCGCCGTTTGCGGGTTGGCGATCGCAATACGTCGTATCCGTGTATCGCGGAGCGACTGCAGCCCTCGTGCCACGTCGACCTGCGAATCCTTGCGCGCCCAGAGGACGATCACGCCATTCGCGTACCGGTACAAGCTTCCGCGCGCCGCCAGTCCGCTCGCCTCGAGCCGCGTGGGGTACTCGAGGTCGGCGGAGAAGAACAGATCGAACGGCGCCCCGTTCTGGATCTGCGAGAAGAAGTTTCCCGAGGATCCGAACGTCAGGGTCACGCGGCGGCCGGTCTCGCGCTCGAACCGCTTGACAATCGATGGAAACGCCGGCTGGAGGCTCGATGCGGCCGCGATCGTCAGGTCCTGTGCCGCAGCCGGCACGCCCGCGATGGACCAGTACCACGCAACAAGCGCCACAAACAGCCGTGTGACCGTCTTCATTGGGAGCGCGTGTCTGGAGGGCATCGCTCTCACTTCATAGTGGTCCGACTTGTGGCGCCTGCTGCAGGTCGACACTGACCGTTATGATTTCCCGATCCAAGATGCGTTGTTCCCGCTCCCGTGGACGTACCTAGCCGAAACTGCGGTGAACGATTCAGAACGCTTTACATCGATTCTACTAGTGATTATGTTCGATATATGCTCATGGATTATTATACGTGACTCGTGGCAAGCCAGGATCAATCTGCATGAGGAGGAGACATTCGATGCGTCTTCGCGTGACCCCGTTCGTCTGGTGTTTGGCCGCCCTCGTGGCGGGCTTTTCGACGACTTCCGCCGCCCAGCAGGTTGAGCCACAACCGGCGCCGAGTACCGACGCGCAAGGCGCCGCAACGACGCCCGCCTCCGACCGGCAGTCCGTCTTCAGACTCGGTGAAACGGTTGTCGTGGTTGGCACGCCGGACTGGGTGGCGGGCGTCGGCGGCTCTGTCCTGTCGAGCGATACGATGAGGCTTCTCGATCGGAACAGCCTCGATCAAGCGGTCAATGTCGTGCCCGGCGTGGTCAGTACGCTCGATGCCAATGGCCGCCGCAACGAGAGCGACATCTTCGTGCGCGGCTTCGGGCGCTGGCAGGTGCCGCTGATGGTCGACGGCGTGCGCATCTATCTGCCAGCCGACAATCGACTCGACTTCAGCCGTTTTCTCACCGCTGACATCGCGGAAATTCAGATACAGAAAGGCTACGCGTCGGTGCTCGACGGACCGGGCGCCATGGGCGGCGCGATCAATCTGGTGACCAGAAAACCCGCAAGGAACTTCGAGGCGGAGGGCGGCGCCTCGTTCGGTGGACGAAGCGAGACCGAAGGATGGAGCAGCTTTGTGTCGGCAGGCACGCTTCAGAGGAAGTACTACGTCCAGGGGAGCGCCAACTATTCCGGTCTCGATTTTTGGACTCTCTCGGGCAACTACGCGCCGACCGCCTCGTCGCTTCAACAGAGCGGCAAACGCCTGAGCTCAGACAGCGGAGACTCCCGGTACAACGTGAAAGCAGCGTTTACGCCGAACGAGACCGACGAATACACGGTCAACTACATCAAGCAGATTGGAGACAAGGGCGCCCCGCTCAACGTCTATAACAACCCACCGGTACCGGCCAATAGTTACTGGCGCTGGCCGTACTGGGACGTGCAGAACACCGCCTTCCTGTCCAAGACACAGTTGGGCTCCGCTTCCTATGTCAAGACGAAGGCGTACTTCAGCACGTTCGCCAATGGTCTGAAGGCATACGACGACATTACCTACACGACCCAGTCGGCCAATGGTCGATTCGACAGCCTGTACGACGATCACGCCTACGGCGCCGACGTCGAGATCGGTACGACGCACAAGGCGACGAATACGCTGAAGGCAGCCGCGCACTATCGCACCGATGTACACACCGAGCAAACCTTCAATCGGCCGACCCATCCAACCTTGAGCTCAACCGATCCCGAACAGGAACGATCCCAGAACACCTGGTCGATCGCCGCCGAGAACACCTTTCACGCCACGCCGGTCGTGGACATCGTGGGAGGCATCGGCTACGACAAGTACGACGTCACCAAGGCTGAGGGGTTCACCGCCGCGAGTGGCGTTTTCGAGTATCCACAAGGCGGCTCCGATGCGTTCAACTGGCAGGGCGCGGCTATCTGGCGGTATAGCAAGAGGGCCCAGCTCCATGCCAGCGTGTCGGATCGCGCCCGCTTCCCGGTGCTTTTTGAGCTATACAGCACGCGTTTCGGCACCGCGACGCCGAATCCGGATCTCGGCCCGGAGCACGCGACGAACACTGAGGTCGGCTGGAAAGCGACCGCCGCTCGTGCCACGCGTGTCGAAGCGGCGGTTTTCTACAGCAACGTCAGGGATCTCATTCAGACAGTCGTTCTGCCCGACGCCACGACGCAGACCCAGAACGTGGGCGATGGTCGATTCTACGGAGTGGAGGTCGCCACCGACACGCAGGCGGTCGAGCAGCTCAGGGTGGGCGCCAACTATACGTACATCAGCCGCACCGTTCATGATGCCTTGCAGCCGAATCTGCGTCCGACTGGCGTGCCAACTCACAAGGGGCTTCTCTTCGCCGCCTGGCAACCAACCAAGCGCCTTTCGATCACACCGAGCCTCGACCTGGCAGGGGACCGGTGGAGCGACGTGAACCCCGCACCGGCGGTGCCCGCAATCCCTTATGTGCGGACCGGTGCATACACACTCTTCAACCTGACGGCGGAATACGCGCTTGTCAGGAATGTCGTGGTGGGGCTGGGCTTCAAGAACCTGAACGATGACAACTACCAGTTGGCCTGGGGGCTGCCCCAGCCTGGACGCGTCCTCTCTCTCAAGGCACGGGTCCGCTACTGAGGACCCGTCTAGGAAAGTCCTAAAAAAGTCCATAATAGCGCCAGCCCTTGTATTGTCCCAGGATCTACGATTCTGTTGCAGATGACCTAAGCCGTCCGGGCCACCGGGGCGGCACGGGGGAACCATTTGATTGAGGCGGGCAGGGCAGGTGGGGCAGGCAAGGCAGCCTGCCTCCCCGACCTACCTCAAGAATGGGGCGCATCCGATTCGCCGATGCCCGGCGAACGGTAGAGGACTTCCAACCTCGAGCCCGTCAGCTAACCCCGTCGGCTGTGGAAGGATGCAGTGTCCGAAGAAGGCGTCTTCTACCAGTTCAAGCATTTCATCGTCGGCAAGCCAATCCCGTCGCACCTCGCCCATCACGAACGGCTCTCGCGTGTCACCGGCCTGGCTGTGCTCTCGTCGGACGCGCTCTCTTCGGTGGCGTACGCGACCGAAGAAGTCCTTCGGGTGCTCATCCTCGTCGGCGTGGGCGCGCTATCGTTCGTGAGCCCGATTGCCTTTGTCATCGCGGCCATTCTGGCGATCGTGGTGTTCTCGTACCGCCAGACGATTCATGCGTATCCAAGCGGTGGCGGTGCCTACATCGTGGCCAAGGAAAATCTCGGGGAGATACCGGCGCTTGTCGCGGCCGCTTCACTGCTCATCGACTACGTCCTGACGGTCGCCGTCAGCATCGCCGCCGGCGTCGCGGCCATCACATCGGCCTTTCCAGACCTGCACGTCAGCCGGGTCGAGATGACGCTCGGTTTCGTCTTCCTGCTCATGGTGGGAAACCTGCGCGGCATACGGGAGTCCGGACGGATCTTTTCTGCGCCGACGTACTTCTTTGTCATCGCAACTCTGACGGTCATCGGCGTCGGTGCGTGGCATGTGCTGACGGGGACCGTTCACGCCATTACGACCGTCGCTCCTGTGAGCTCCACGGGCCAGCCGCTGACGCTCTTCCTGCTCCTGACGGCGTTCTCGAACGGCTGCACCGCGATGACCGGAGTGGAAGCGGTATCGAATGGCGTCCCGGCGTTCCGTCCGCCTGAATCAAAGAACGCGGCGGCGACAATGACGATGATGGTCGTCCTGGCGATCACGATGTTCCTCGGTATCACGCTCCTCGCGCAGGCGTACCACGTTCTGCCGAGCGAACAGGAGACGGTGATCTCGCAGCTGGCGCGCGGTGTGTTTGGCGCGCGCGGCGTCCCGTACTACCTGATGCAGGCGGCGACGATGCTGATTCTCGTCCTGGCGGCCAATACCGCATACGCCGACTTCCCGCGACTGGCGTCCATCCTTGCCAGGGACCGGTACCTGCCGCGCCAGTTCATGAACCAGGGCGATCGTCTCGCGTTCTCGAACGGCATCGTGGGGCTGAGCGTCTTCGCTGGCATTCTTCTGGTCGTGTTTGGCGGCGACACACACGCATTGATTCCGCTCTACATGATTGGCGTGTTCGTCTCCTTCACGCTGTCTCAGGCGGGAATGGTCATGCATTGGCGCAACCTGCGTGAACGGGGGTGGCAGCGGCACGCGCTCGTCAACGGGATCGGCGCCACAGTCACTGGCATCGTGCTCCTCGTGGTAGCCGTGACGAAAGCGCACGAAGGCGCGTGGATCATTCTGCTGCTGATCCCGCTCCACGTCCTCTTCTTCCGCGTCACGCGGAGCCACTACGATGGCGTGGCAGCGCAGCTCTCGCTCAAGGGCTGGACGTCGCCGGGTCCGCGGCGCAATACCGTGCTGGTGCCGATCGGCGGGGTGCACCGTTCGGTTGTCGAAGCGCTCGACTACGCGAAGTCGCTGTCGACAGACGTCCGGGCGGTCTATGTGAACGTGGACGCGATTGCGACGGCGCAAGTCCGAACCGATTGGGAGCGCTGGGGGGAGGGAGTGCCGCTCATCGTGCTCGAATCGCCGTACCGTTCGCTGATGGAGCCCTTGCTCGAGTACATCGAGTCAGATTTCAGCCGAGCATCCGGACGACTACATCACCGTGGTCCTCCCGGAGTTCGTTCCGGCCCGCTGGTGGCATCACTTCTTCCACAATCAACGGGCGTTGCTCATCAAGGGGGCCCTCCTGTTCAAGCGGCGAACCGTCGTGACGAGTGTGCCGTTCCATCTTCGACACTGAGCTTCGACATGCGGGAAGTGTTGTAGGCGGGCGTGAACTCGTAGGCGGACCTTCAGGTCGGGCGGGAAGTGTCGTCGGCGGGCGGGAAATCGTAGGCCCGACCTTCAGGTCGGGCGTATCTTGTGCCTGGTCCGACAGGCTCAGTCGAATTTCCAGACGGCGGCGACGTCGAGATCCTCTCGCGCGACGTCGCGGACGGTGAGCCGCCCGTTCGCCGGCGGTTTGCCTTCAGTCCATAAGAACGCAGATAGCAGCCGTTGCGCCTGATCGCGCCAGAACGCCCCGCCCGGCAGGAGCTGCCGGCCGGTGAGCCGCGCCACGCGCGCATCGGCCTCCGGATCGATCGTGACGGTGACGATGAACTCGTTGCCGTCCGGAAAGTGCGTCACATGGAACACGTGGTCTCGCGCCGTGGACGCCATGGGCTCAGGCGATCGAGAAAGACGAAAGCCATTGAGCGTCAGCATTTCGATACGAGGCTTCGGGCGACCGACTGGGGTGGCGGCTTCCTTGACAGTGGGGGTGCGGGGGGCGCTGGCGAGCGCCGCCGCCACCGCGCCGCGCAGGGTCTCGGGCGTCATCGGCTTTCGCAGGAAGTCGGTCGCGCCGAGCTTCATGGCATCGACGGCGAGCTCAATTGACGCGAACGCGGTCACCATGATCACGCGGACCCCCGGCGCCCGCTCTTTCAACCGCACGAGCGTCTGCAGCCCGTCGATCCCGGGCATCTTCTGGTCCAGCAGCACGGCGTCGTAGCCGCTCCCGTCACCGAATGTTGACAGGCCTTCTTCCCCCGAGGCGGCTTCGTCGGTCTGGTAACCCGCGGTTTCGAGCGTGAGCCGCATCATCTGTCGGATGTGCGGCTCATCGTCGACGATCAACAATTTCATCTCTGTACCCCTGATTCGGTCGTGGGATTCTGACGCGCGTGCCCGTGGCCCGGTGACCGGGTTTCGTTGCGAACGGGCACGGTGAACGTGAACGTCGAGCCTCGATTGAGCTCGGACTGAACGGTGAGCTGGCCGCCGTGCTCTTCGACGATCCGTCGTGAGATCGCGAGCCCGAGGCCGGTGCCGCCTGCGGGGGCGTTTGGCACCTGGATGAACGGTTCGAAAATCCTGGTCAGATAGTCCCGCGGAATTCCGGAGCCAGTATCGGTCACAGAGAACGCGATGTCGCTGCCGCGCTGCGCCGCCGCGACGGTAATGGTGCCGCCGGAGGGTGTGGCGCGTATCGCATTGGTTACCAGGTTGACGATGACGCGTTCGATCTGGTCCCGGTCCGCGAGAACGATCGGCAGGTCGGGCGCGACGTCGGCTTCGAGCCGGAGTCCCTTTCCCTCGACCTGCAAGCGCAGTGAGTCGATCGCTTCCCCCACGAGCGCTGAGGGTTGGGCCGGCTGGCACGTTGGCGCGCCGACGCCCGATTCGATCTTGGACAGATCGAGCAACTGGCGCATGAGCCGCTCCAGCCGTTCCGCATTCTCGCCGCAGACCTTGAGGATCTCCTGCTGTTTCTCCTCCAGCGGGCCTGCAGCGCCCTCGAGCAACAGGTGAATGCCCATCTGGACACTCGTCAACGGCGTGCGAAGTTCGTGCGACGCGGCCGCGACGAACTCGGACTTCAAGCGGCTGATCTCGCTGAGGTGCGTGATGTCCTCGAGGAGCGTGACTGCGCCCACCAGCTGGCCGTCGCCATCCTTCATGGGCGTCGAGCGCACGCGAAACGCCCGACTGGATCCATCGACGGCCCACGGCAGCACCGCGGCCGCGCTCTCGGATGCAACGGTCTGTCTGGACCGCAGCACGTCGGTCACCGCCTGAACGATTCTCGTGTCGTTCGCAACCTGATCGACCGGCTTGCCGAGGATATCCGATCGGGCCCCGAAGAGACGTTCGGCCGCGGCGTTGATGCGCGTAACACGCCTTTCGCTGTCCGTGACAATGACCGGGTCGTACAACGAGTCGATGGCCGCCTCAGTCGTCTGTTGCGCGATGAGCAGCTTGCCGAGGTCCGATCGACGCAGTTCGCGGATTCGTCCGGCCATGCGGTTGAATCCTTCGGCGAGCGCGCCAATTTCGTCGGCCGACTGCACGGGAACCGCGGCGTCCAGGTCGCCGGCCGCCACCTTCGTGGTGGCCGCCGTCAACTGCCGAACCGGTCCCAGGATGGCAGTCGAGAGGCTGAAGGCGACTGCCACCCCGACGACCATGAGCACGAGCGCCAGGCCGAGCGTCAGGTAGAACCATCGGCGCGCGGTCGCGGATGCGGCGTCGGCTTTGTGCCGCATCGCCTCCTGATTGAGGTGCAGGAGCCGGTCGCAATCGGCACGGACCGCATTGAATTGTGGTTCGAGCACGCGGAAATACTCGGCGGTTCGATCGCTGGACGCCCCGGACACTCCGGACGCGCTCGAAGTCCTGGCCGCGCTGATGAAGTCGTCAAAGAGGCGATAGTATGCCTCGCGCCCGCGTCTAATCGATTCGATGACTTCGGGTTCGCCGATCTCGGTGATATTTGATGCCGCCCGGGCGAAGGCCGCGTCAAACTTCGCACGGTGCTCAGCGGCCTGCCGTGTGGCGCGTTCGTGTTGCCCGAGCAGCTCGAACACGGCGGCCGAGTCCTGCCGCTCCAGGCTTTCTTTCATGTTCTGCGCCGCGACGACCGAGTCGTAGTTCTCGGAGATGATGCGGCCGGACACGGCGCTCATCTGATTGAGCGTGCGGGCGCTCCAGCCGCCGAGCACCGCAAGTGCCAGGATGAATCCGCTGTAGCCGAGCAGGAGTTTCGTGCGCAGCTTCATCGCATCGCCCGGCCAAATCTCAGCGGCATCTCGCCGACGGTCCAAAGATCATGCGGGCTCACTCGATGTGCTGGATGTTCACGGCCGAGATCACGCCATGCCGACCGCCGGTGGGTGGGCCGATACTCGAGGTTCGGAGGTTTATAGCACATCCGCGAGCGTCGAGGTCATTTCAGCGGTGGCTCATCGGCGCGATGCTCCGCGATCCATTGGTCGCTGACCCGACCAGTATCCCGCCGCGCGCGGGTGAGCCGGGTGAGAAACGCGACGATGGCCGCGAACAAGGCTCCGGCGACGGTGAAGAGAATCCAGCGCATGCGAAGAATCACAGTCCTCGTGAGGCATTATTAGGGAGTCTGATCCCGTGCTCCTTGCGACCTTCGGCCACGCGCCTCGACTCTTCGACACACTCCAGTCGCGCTCGGTGCCGTCCCGGCCACTCCCTCGATTCGACCCAGAGCCGCGCGCCTCGCCGCAACTGCTCGGAGATCGAGAGGCCCAGGCGTTCCTTGATTGCGTCCAGACGGCTCAGGGTGTCCGGATCGAGCATCACGGTGACCGGGATTCTGTTGCTTGCCATCACAGCGCCGCCTCGAGTCGATTCGCGGTTGGCCGATGCCCGACCGACAACGCCTCGCAGATTCTCAATAGATGCTCACGATCCAACAACTGGCGTTCGTAGGAAGCCCGCTGGGATAGGCGATTCGCCAGGTCGCCCAATTCGCCGGTCCCTCGCACGAAGTCCTGCCCGTCGAAGGCGGTCAGGTTTTCAGCGCGAAGCGCTCTGGGCCAGCGCTCTTCGAAATAGCCAACACAAATGGCCATGGTGAGTTACGCCAGATGGAACCAGCCGAGGACCCGGTCGATGGCCCAGATGCACGGGAACGGCGCGACGAGGCCGCCGATCCCGTAGATCCAGAGGTTGCGTCTCAGCATCTGCGCCGCACTCTGCGGTTTGTACTGCACCCCGCGCAGTGCGAGCGGCACCAGCCCGACGATAATCAGCGCGTTGAAGATGACCGCCGCGAGGATGGCGCTCGCCGGCGTGCGCAGATACATGATGTTCAGCTTCGCCAGCGCCGGATACGTCGTCATGAACATCGCCGGAATAATCGCGAAGTACTTGGAGACGTCGTTCATGATCGAGAACGTCGTGAGCGCGCCGCGCGTGATGAGCAGCTGCTTGCCGATGGCGACCACCTCGATCAGCTTGGTCGGGTTGCTGTCGAGATCCACCATGTTGCCCGCCTCGCGCGCGGCAGTCGTCCCGGTGTTCATGGCCAGACCGACGTCGGCCTGCGCGAGCGCCGGGGCGTCGTTGGTCCCGTCGCCGGTCATCGCGATCATGCGGCCGCCCGCCTGCTCCTTCTTGATGTACTCGAGCTTGTCTTTGGGCGTCGCCTGTGCAATGAAGTCGTCGACACCTGCCTCGGAGGCAATGGCGGCCGCTGTCAGCGGGTTATCACCCGTGACCATGACGGACCGGATGCCCATTTCCCTCAGTTGCGCGATCCGTTCCCTCATCCCCACCTTGACGATGTCTTTCAGCTGGATGATGCCGAGCAGCCGTGGGCCGTCCGCGACAGCGAGCGGCGTGCCCCCACTCCGCGAAATCTCGTCGGACAACTCGACCACTCCCGCCGGGATGGTTCCGCCCTCCTGCTTCACGAAAGCGACAATTGCCTCGGTTGCGCCTTTGCGCAGCCGTCGCCCGTCGATGTCCACGCCGCTCATCTTTGTGTAGGCCGAGAACGGAATGAACTGCGCATCGTTCGGGATCTCCCGCCCACGCAGAGCGTACTTTTCCTTGGCGAGGACGACGACCGATCGGCCCTCCGGAGTCTCGTCTGGCAGGCTCGACAGTTGCGCGGCATCCGCGATCTCCGCGTCGGTCACGCCGAGAGCGGGCACGAACATGACGGCTTGGCGATTCCCAAGCGTGATGGTGCCGGTCTTGTCGAGGAGCAGCGTGTTGACGTCGCCGGCTGCTTCGACCGCCTTGCCGCTCATGGCCAGGACGTTGTGCTGCATCACGCGGTCCATGCCGGCGATCCCGATCGCGGACAGCAACCCGCCGATCGTCGTGGGAATCAGGCACACGAGGAGCGCCACATAGACGGCAATCGTCGCGGCCGTGCCGGCGCCCGCCGACGCGACGCTGTAGATGGCAAACGGGACGAGGGTTGCCACGGCAAACAGAAAGATGATCGTCAATCCGGCGATCATGATGTTCAAGGCGATTTCGTTCGGCGTCTTCTGCCGCTCCGCGCCTTCGACGAGCGCAATCATGCGGTCGAGGAACGTCTCCCCGGGATTCGAGGTGATTCTGATCTTGATCTGATCGGAGAGGACCCGCGTGCCGCCGGTCACGGCGCTGCGATCGCCGCCCGACTCGCGGATCACCGGCGCGCTTTCCCCGGTGATCACCGACTCGTCCACCGTGGCAATTCCCTCGATGACCTCGCCGTCGCCAGGAATTCCCTCGCCCGCTACGACGAGAACCACGTCACCAGCTCGCAGTTTGGACGAAGACACCTTCTCGACCCGTCCCCCCTCGGCGAGGCGATTGGCGATGGTGTCCGTCTGGGTCTTGCGCAGCGACTCGGCCTGGGCCTTGCCCCGGGCTTCGGCCATGGCCTCGGCAAAGGTCGCGAACAGCACGGTGAACCAGAGCCAGAGCGCGATCTGGATCTCGAACCCAATTCCGCCGGCGCCGACAGCGATGTCGCGAACCGAGGAACAGGGTCGTCAGGACCGCGCCCACTTCGACGACGAAGATCACGGGGTTCTTCATGAGCGTGACCGGATTCAGTTTCACGACCGAATCCTTCAGCGCGCGGCGCAAAATCTCCGGGTCGAACAGGGGCCGCGCGCGCACGAGCTTCTTCGGCATCAGGCTCGTCTTCATCGCGGGCGGCGGGGCCGCCGGACTCGCGAGTCGAGGTCATCGTGGTTGCCATGGGTCAGCTCCAGAACGGGAATGCATGGAAGGCCGTCGAGAAGAGACGACCCTCGTGCATGAGGAAATGCTCGACGATCGGACCGAGCGAGAGTGCCGGGAAGAATGTCAACGCACCGACGATGATCACCGCGGTCACGAGCACCGCCACGAACAGCGGCCCGTGTGTCGGCAGTGTCCCCGCCGAGTCGGCGACTCTCTTCTTGGCTGCCAGACTACCCGCGACGGCGAGCGCCGGGATGATGAAGAGGAATCGTCCAAACAGGATCGCCAGGCCCAGCGTCAGGTCGTACCATGGCGTGTTGACGGTGATTCCCGCGAAGGCGCTGCCGTTGTTCTCCGCTGCGCTCGAATACGCGTAGAGCACTTCGCTCAGACCGTGCGGACCGGCATTGTTGAGATTGGCGATCGTCGGCCCGGCGGATTCCAATAGCCGCCCTTCGCGAACGGCGCGACGACGCTGATCCCCGAGAAGACCAGGATGCAGAAACGACGTCACGAGGATGGCGAAGCAGCGCCATCTTCACTTCCTTCTGCTGGATCTTCTTGCCGATGTACTCCGGCGTGCGGCCGACCATCAGCCCGGTGATGAAGATCCCGACGATGGCGTACAGCAGCATGGCGTAACAGACCCGATCCCACACCGCCGAAGATCACCTCGTCGGTCTGGATGTTGAACAAGGTCACGAGCCCGCCGAGCGGCGTGTAGCTGTCATGCATGCTGTTGACGGCGCCGCAGGTCGCATCGGTGGTGCCCGTCGCAAAGAGCGCAGAGGTGGCGATCCCGAAGCGCGTCTCCTTGCCCTCCATGTTTCCGCCTGATTGCGTGGCCGTCGCCGCAGTTTCCACGCCGAGTTTCGCCAGGATCGGATTGCCCGCCTGTTCGGCCGGATACACGACGAAGACGCCCATCAGGAACATCACCGCCATGGCCCAGAAGAGGGCCCAGCCTTGCCGCGTGTCCTTGACCATGTGGCCGAACGTGTAGGTGAGGCCGGCCCCGATGGCGAACATGAACAGCTTCGGCGAAGAAGTTCGTGAATGGGCTCGGGTTCTCGAATGGATGCGCAGAGTTGGCATTGAAGAAGCCGCCACCATTCGTCCCGATCTGCTTGATGGCTTCCTGCGAGGCGACCGGCCCCTGCGCGATCGTCTGCGTGGCGCCTTCGACCGTCTTCGCGACGGTGTATGGGTGGAAGTTCTGGATCACGCCTTGCGAACAGAAGAACAGCCCGGTGACGACGCAGAGGGGAAGCAGGATATAGATAACCGTGCGCGTCAGATCGACCCAGAAGTTTCCGAGCCGATCGGTCCCCTCGCGAGCAAAGCCGCGAATCAAGGCGATCGCCACGGCGATGCCGACCGCCGCGGACACGAAGTTCTGCACGGCGAGCGCGGCCATCTGCACGAAGTAACTCATCGTCGACTCGCCGACTGTACCACTGCCAGTCGGTGTTCGTCATGAAGCTCATGGACGTATTGAACGCCTGGTCGGGACTCACCTGGCTGGCACCGAATCCCTGAGGATTCAGCGGCAGCCAGCCCTGAAGCCGCATGAGCGCATACGTGAACACGAACCCGACCAGACTGAACGCCAGCAATGACCCGGTGTACTGCGTCCAGCGCTGTTCATCGTTCTCGCGAACGCCGCAGAGCTTGTAGACGAGCCTCTCGATCGGCCGGCAGAGAGGGTGGAGAAAGGTGCGCTCGCCCTGAAACAGCCGGGACATGAACAGCCCCAGCGGCTTCGTGACGAGCACCGTTGTGGCGAAGAACACGAGAATCTGGAGGACTCCGTTGGTTGTCATCGCTGGCCTCAGAACTTCTCAGGTTGAAACATGGCCCACCCGAGGTACACGAGCAGGAACACCGACACAATCCCGGAAATGCTGTAGTCGAACATGAAAGCCTCCTACGCCGGCACAGACTCGCGAGCCGCTGACCACTCCACCCAAATCCAAGTTGCCGCCGCTCGTCTCGACGGCCTGGTCGAACATTACGAGCGTCAGCATTAGGAAGTCCTTAGCGGGACATCAGGATTCCTGGATCGGAAGCACTGACCGCAGTGGCGGCAGCACCCACTCGCATGTGCAGTGTCTACGGGGAATAGAGGCGTCTCGCGATGGCATCGACTGACAGAGTCGAGATGCCGACAGCAACTATTGGATCGGTGTGGAATCCCGGACGGTGGGCCGTCCGCTGCATGCGCTGGCAGCGACGGCGTTCGCGCTGGAGAATCAGCGGCAGGATCGCGGAGGGCGCGACCCGACCGCGCACGTGCTCTGTTCACAACGCAGGCTTCTCGTTCCGTTTCATCGAAATCCAAGTGCCCGCGACATTCCAGGCTTCGGCGAGGGAGATCGACGAGCCTGCCAAGAAACGGCATGACGCGGCCTGCGCCTATCCGGGACCCTCACTGAGCGTTCAGCCCGAGAAGGGGAGGAGGTGTTCGGCGATGGGCCCAAGGGAAAGCACCGGAAGATAGCTCAGGCCCGCGAAGGCCAGCACCATGCCGACCAGCAACCCCGCGAACAGAACCGAGTCGGTTGGCAGCGTCCCGGCGTTTGATGGCGATCGGCCCTGCGTCGCGACCCGGCCGGCCAGAAGCAGGGCGGGAATGGTCAACAGGTAGCGCCCCAGCATCATCGCAACGGCCGTCGTTCCATTGTAGAAAACGCTGTTCGCATTGAGGCCAGCGAAATTGAGGCCGTTGTTGGCGAAAGATGAGGCGGAGGCTACCAGAATGCTCGTCAACCCATGCGGACCCTCGTTCGCGACGAGGCCGGCCAGGCCGGCCTTCGTCAAGACGGCCACGCCGGCGAGTGGTGCGACTGTTGCGGGCATGATGAGCGCGTAGAACAGAATCAGCTTGGTTTCGCCTGGTCCAATTCGCTTGCCGAGATACTCGGGCGTACGTCCCACCATCAGGCCCGCGAGAAATACCACGACGAGCGCGAACATCAACAGGCTCGACATACCGGTCCCCAACCCGCCGAACACAATCTCGCCGAGCAGCATGTTGAGCAGCAGAACCATCCCGCCGAGAGCGGTGAAGCTGTCGGCCATGGCATTGTAGGATCCGGTCGCCGTATTGGACGCGACCACGGCGGTGAGCGCCGATCCGCCGACGCCGAATCGCACGTCCTTGCCTTCCATGTTGCCGCCGGCGACCACCGGACCCTGAGCGGTCGATCCAAGCCGGCGATGGGCCCCTCCATGGATCTCGGACCAGTCGACCGCGCCAACGCCGCCGGCGAAGAGCACAACCATCACGCCGTACAGCACCCATCCCTGCCGCGGCTGGCCGATCATCCGCCCGAAGGTGTGAGTGAGAGCCGCCGGCACGAGCACGATGGCCAGCATGCCAAGAAAGTTGGTCAGGGGTGTCGGGTTTGCGTAAGGATGCGCGCCGTTGACGTTGAAGAATCCGCCGCCGTTTGTCCCGAGGTTCTTGATGATCTCGAGCGCGGCGACGGGACCTTGCGCGATCACCTGCGTCTGGTGTTCGAGGTTCGTGGCGACGGCGTAGCGGTTGAAGTTCAGGGGAACGCCTTGCCAGACAAGGACAATCGCGCCGAGGAGCGCGCCGGGCAGGAGAACCCAGAGCAGCGCGCGTGTGACATCGCCCCAGAAGTTACCGAGTCCCTCCGATCGATCCCGCGCGAACCCCCGCATGAACGCAATGCCGACCGCCAGACCAGACGCGCCACCAAGAAAGTTCCCCACGGTGAGAGCGACCATCTGCGAGAAGTAGCTCATCGTGTTCTCGCCCCCGTACGCCTGCCAGGTCGTCGTCGTTGTGAAGCTGATGGCTGTGTTGAAGGCAAGGTCGGGAGTGAGGGCCGTTGTGTGGTAGGCAGGAAAGAACCACGGCAGGAATTGCTGCAGGCGCAGGATCGTGTACACGAGTAGCGCTCCGAAGCCGCCCAGTGTCAGGAAGCAACCGACGTAGCGGGCGGCGGTCATCTCGTCAGCCGGGTCGATGCGGCACAGACGACCAATCAACCGTTCGAGGGGCAGACACACCCCGTCGAGGAGCGTCCGCTGTCTCGTGAACACGCGGTGGAGATATCCACCGAGCGGCTTCGTCGTGAGCGTGACAAGAACGACAAAGGCGAGATACTGCGCTGCACTCTCTCGGTTCATATGGCCAGCGCCTCGGGCCTTGGCGACGAGACCAAGCATATGCCAGGTGTGTGTGTTCTTTGGGTTTCAAGCGGCGTCTCGCTGGCGCGAGGAATCCGATGCCCGAAGCAACGCTGAAGTTCTTGGACATCGACTGGAGATTACCGCAACGTGCAAGCCGATGTGCGAAGATGGTGCCCACTTGTGTCTCCAGCCAAACTGACGGAAACCCGCCAATCCATCGCCGCGCTCCGCGAATCCATCGAGCGACATGCTCGATACTCGCTGGCGCAGCCCTGGGAGAGCCTTTCCCCCCGTCAGATGTTCGAATGCGTCAGTCTGGCCGTGCGGGATCTCATGGTCGATCGCCGGCTCGAAACCGAGCGGCGCTACCGGCAGGCGGACGCCAAGCACGTGTATTACCTGTCGATCGAGTACCTGCTGGGGCGAATGCTCACCAACAACTTGAGCAATCTGGGTATCTACGATCTGTGCCGGGACACGCTTCGCCAGATGGGTGCCTCGCTGGAAGCGGTCGAGGAGGCCGAGCGCGATGCCGCGCTCGGCAACGGCGGGTTGGGACGGCTTGCGGCCTGCTTTCTGGACTCTCTCGCCACGCTCGACATGCCGGGATACGGGTACGGCATCAACTACGAGTACGGTCTGTTCCGACAGGAGATCGACAACGGCTACCAGAAGGAAAGGCCGGACAACTGGCTGGCATCCGGGACCCCCTGGGAAATCGAGCGGCCCGAAGAAGCCTGCCTCGTTCCCGTCTATGGCCGGATCGAACACGGCATCGATCGATCGGGTCGCTACAACCCGATGTGGCTGGAATGGCGGCTGCTCGTCGGCGTTCCGCACGACGTGCCCGTTGTCGGCTACGGAGGGCGGACGGTGAATCTCCTCCGGCTGTTCTCCGCGCGGTCCTCACGCGACTTCGACATGCAGATCTTCAACACCGGCGACTATTTGAAAGCGGTGGAACAGAAGATCGCCTCCGAGACCATCTCGAAGGTCCTGTATCCGTCCGATGCCATGCCGCCGGGGCAGGAGCTGCGCCTCCTCCAGGAGTACTTCCTCGTCGCCTGCGCGATGCGAGACCTCGTCGCCCGGTACCAGCGGGATCATCAGACCTTCGACGCCTTTCCGGCAAAGGTCGCCGTTCACCTGAACGACACGCATCCCGCGCTGGCCATCGCCGAGTTGATGCGCATCCTTGTCGACGAGCGCGACCTGCCCTGGGACACCGCGTGGCAGATGACGCAAGCGACGATGGGGTACACGAACCACACGCTGCTGCCGGAGGCGCTGGAGAAGTGGCCCGTGGCCTTGCTCGAGCACGTCGTCCCACGGCACCTGCAAATCATCTACGAGATCAATCGGCATTTCCTGGCACACGTCGCCTCCGTCTGGCCCGGCGACCACGGGCGTCTGGAACGGATGTCTCTCATAGATGAAGGCGATTCGAAACAGGTGCGCATGGCGCACTTGAGCATCGTTGGCAGCCATTCCATCAACGGCGTCTCGGCCCTGCACAGCCGCCTCGTCCAGACGACGCTCGCCCGGGACTTCTACGCCCTCTGGCCGGAACGCTTCAACAACAAGACCAACGGCGTCACGCCGCGCCGCTGGCTGGTGCAGGCCAATCCGCTCCTGGCCGGACTCATCACCAGGACCATCGGCGACACGTGGATTACCGACCTCGAACGGCTCAGAGAGCTGGAACCATGCGCGAACGACGGCGCATTCCGGCAGGAGTTCAGCACCATCAAGCGCGCCAACAAGGAACGACTCGCCCGCGTGATTCTGCAGACGACGTCGGTCATCGTCGATCCGGATTCGCTGTTCGACGTTCAGGTCAAGCGCATCCATGAATACAAGCGGCAGCTGCTCAACGTCATGCGGATCGTTCACGAGTACCTGTGCCTCATCGAAGACGGCATCCAACCGGCCGTGCCCAGGACATACATCTTCGCCGGGAAGGCGGCGCCGGGCTATTGGGCGGCGAAGCAAATCATCAAGTTGATCTGCAGCGTGGGCTCAGTCATCAACAACGACCCGCGTGCGAACGGGCAGATCAAGGTCGTGTTCGTTCCGGACTTCCGCGTGTCGCTGGCGGAGACGATCATCCCCGGCGCCGACCTCAGCGAGCAGATCTCAACCGCCGGCTCTGAGGCGTCTGGAACGGGGAACATGAAGCTCGCCATGAACGGCGCGCTGACGATCGGCACGCTCGACGGCGCCAACGTCGAGATGCTCGAGGCGGTCGGTGCGGAGAACATGTTCATCTTCGGATTGACCGCAGACCAGATCCAGGCGCTGCGCGAGCACGTGAGCTATCGACCGCGAGATCTGTACGAGCACGACCCGCGCCTGAAGCGGATCGTCGACGCGTTCGACTCCACTCTGTTCTCTCCAAGGGAGCCCGGACTGTTTCACTGGATCGTCGAGTCCATGCTCGACCGCGGAGACGCGTATTTTCATCTCGCGGATCTGCCGGCCTACATCGATGCGCAACACCAGGTCGACGACCTGTTCAGACAGCCGGCGGCGTGGGCGTCGAAGGCGATTCTGAATGTGGCGCGGATCGGCAGGTTCTCGAGCGATCGAACCGTCAAGGAATACGCGAGGGATATCTGGGGAATCGCGGGCGTGTAGGCGCGCCTCAAGACGGTCCGAAGCGGCCTTCAGACGAGAAACCCTTTCAGTATCTGCAGCGCGACCAGCAGAACCATCGGTGACAAGTCCAGACCTCCCATCGGTGGGAGTGCCCTGCGAATCGGCGCAAGGACTGGCTCAGTAAGACCGTGCGTAATTGTCACCAGGGGATTTCGCCGATCCAGCGGTACCCAGGACAGAATGACGGCGACCAAGACCACGAACGAATAAAGATCGATGAGCCTGGCAAGGAACGGCATGATGTGGCCTGGCGCTACCCCGTGGCGGCGCTTTGTGCGGGAAGCTGGATCGTGACAGTCGTGCCTCCACCAGGTGGGCAGGCGATGCTGATGCGCCCACGATGCGCTTCAATGAGGCGCTTGGCTGTCGGGAGGCCGAGACCTGAGCCGCGGGTCTTGGTCGTGAAGAAAGGCATGAAGATCTTCTCCCGCACCTCCACGGGAATCCCGGGACCATTGTCGCTGAAGCTAATCTGACAGGTGTCATCCATCGACGTGAGCGACACGTGGATCGTGCCACGCCCCTGCATCGCCTGCGCGCCATTGACCAGCAGATTTTCGAACACAATTTTGAGGAGGCCGGCATCCGCTTCGATGAGGCGGGGCTGAGCCTTCGACGATCATCTCAATCTCCTTGCGCGCCGGATCGCCACTGAGCAGGTCCGCGGTCATCGTCACGAGCGCCGCCAGGTCCACTGGCTCGGGCTTTGGCTGCGGAGGCCTCGCGAACAAGAGGAGATCCTGCATCAGGCCGCTGAGCGCGTCGATGCGCGCCACGATCTCTTTGACGATCGCGGCGTCCTTACTCTCCTTCGGCAGACGCGCGCCGATGACTTGAATCGCACCGCGCACGCCTGCCAGCGGGTTCTTCACTTCGTGGGCGATGACTGCGGCCATCTCGCCGAGCCTCGCCAGGGCCGTGTGTTCGCGCAGCTGCTCCTCGATACGCACGCGCGCGCTGAGGTCGTGGATGATGCCGGTGAACTTGCGTTCACCGGCGACCGTCATTTCGCCGACCGACAGGTGCAACGGAAACGTGGTGCCGTCTCTCCGAAGGCCCGTGACCTCCCGACCAATGCCAATGATCTTCGGCACGCCCGAGTCGAGATACCGGGCGAGGTAGGCATCGTGCTCCTCGTGGTACGGTGAAGGCATCAGCATGCTGACGTTCCGGCCGATGACCTCGTGCTCGCCATATCCGAACAGGCGTTCTGCTGCCGGGTTGAACGCTTCGATGCGCCCGTGAGCGTCGATGACGATGATGCCGTCGACGGCCGAATCGACGATCGACCGCCAGCGCATTTCACTCGTGCGAAGCTCCACGTCGGCGCGCTTGCGGGCCGTGAGGTCTCGCGCGATGGCCGTGGCGCCGACGATGGATCCGGCCGCATTCCGAACTGGCGCCACGGTCAGGGACACGTCAACGAGATGACCATCCTTCGTCTGTCGGACCGTCTCGTAATGCTCGACACGCTCGCCGGTTTTGATGCGGTCCAGAATGGTCGCGATCTCATCTCGGCGGTCGAGCGGGAGGATCAGCGAGACGGAGCGTCCTGTCACCTCTGCGGCGTGTACCCGTAGAGGCGCTCAGCTGCGCGATTCCAGGAGCGGATGACACCATCCAGATCTTTGCTGATGATGGCGTCGTCGGATGCATCGACGATCGCAGCCAGGATGCCGCCGATCTCATCCTCAGGTCGGAAAGCTGTCATCTGGGGATTGGCCGCTTGCCGGTTTCACGCTCTGCCTTGACGAGATGCGGCCACGGACTCTCGGCACCGTCGGTGAGCCGCGCATAGGCTGCCGTTCGGTTTGACACAGAGGAACTTCATGTCAACGAGCATGTCGAGCACCGTTGACACAGCAATCGGCTCGGCGCCGCAGAGCCGTTGCGCCTGTTCGCTGGTCAAGCGCAGACCCGGGCATTTCCAGATACTCGGCACGGATGCGCGTCGAGCAGTGCGCGTGTGCGGCATGTACTCTCCGGCGGCTTCGTCACAAGGTGGCGGATTCGCCATGACGATCTGCTGGAACGTGCCGAGCAAGCACGAAGGTCGTCGTCGCCGTTGGCAAACCAGTGCCCGCACCGTGCTGCACGCCTGGCGAACGCAAGAGCTTGCGAGACGGCTTCGTCGCGAGTGCGCGAGCATGAACTGGTCGGGAGCGGAACGGTGTTCCAAGCAGGTAAACCGTGCGAGGGATTGCCGCGCTTCTGCCGGATGACAACATCGCCGCTCTTCGGGAACCAGGTGTGCAACCATGCGATGCTTCGCGAACTTCGCGGCTGAAGAAGACGACGACGGACGGAATGTCCCGTCCAGAGCGGCGTTCTCTTGGCGAGAGAACGATCGTCGGTGTGATGCCAGCGGAGGGCGGTGACGACAACTGTAATGTAACTGACAGTTGTGAATCAAGCCGGGCTTACCCCATCACGGAAACGTGACCTTCCGGAAGTCAGGAGGTCGCGTCCGTTGACGTTCACCACCAGCCGAACCTGCGTCGCCTACTGTCGCAGCCGGTCGAAAGCGAGCGCGGATGATGGAATAGCACTCGCAGGATGCGGCTTCCAGCCCTTTGCGGTTCCGCACCGTGACCCGCCCATGCGTGTAGCGGATCAGTCCAGCCTCCTGCAGGGTGGCGGCAGCGATACTGACGGTCGGACGCCGCGCACCGAGCATGACCGCCAGAAACTCATGGCTCAGATTGAAGTCCTGCTCGATGCATCCGGTCGTGGGTCATCAGCAGCCAGCGGGCGCAGCGTTGCGGCACCTGATGCATCGCGTTGCACGCCGTCGACTGCATCATCTGCGCGATGATCACTTGTGTGTAGCGCCCCATCAAGTCGTGCAGTGCGCCACGTGCCGCGACTTCGCGTCGGAAATCCACGACGCTCAGCATCTCGGCGTCCGTGTCAGGCACCTGCATCAGGGTCTGTGCCAGGAGCGACCGCATCAACGCTGAGAAACGCTTCAATGCCGAGCATGCCTTCATCACCGACTGTCGCCGCTTCGACCATCGTGCCGTCCGACAGCGTGGTCACAATCGACGCGACACCGCCATTCAAGAAATACACGGCTCGGAGCGGTTCGCCGGGTTTGTGAAGCACCTGCTTCAAGCGAATCGGAACGGTTTTCAGATACGGCGACAGGCGACGGAAGTCCTTGGCGGGCAGCGCGGCGAGCAGATGATTCCTCGGTCGGCCGGGCGGCGGCGGTCGCTCGGCGGGCGGTCGAAGAGACGACGCACGTTTCATGGACATGGGGCTGATGCTCTCAACTCGCAGCGACGTTTGGCTTTGGGGAGTCTGTGGGCGAGCCGATCATTTCCGCGTAAGCGGCGGCGGCAGGCTCAGAAAAGCAGGACGAAGAGCCACGAATCTTACCACGTGGCATTTTGGTGCCGTGGCAAATCGCGCGAGCGACTCCTTCCGTGCCCGCCGACAACGGTCACGAGGCGCACCCGGAATCAGACTCCTCCCGTTCTTGCTTTCGGATGACGGCAGGGGCTGGACCAGCACCTTGTCGACACGCTTCCCATCCATGTCGGCCACCTCGAAGCGGAGCCCAGCGGCTTCGAAACCGTCGCCGGTCACGGGAATGCGGCCGATTTGCATCATGACGAACCCTCCGACCGTCAGATAGCTGCCTCGTTCTTCGCCCGGCAGTTTGCCGAGATTCAGCAGTTCCTTGAAGTCATGGACCAGCATCTTTCCATCAATCAACCACGAGCCGTCAGGGCGCTGCACAGCGTGTCGTTCCTGGGGCACGTCGGCGGACGCGACCTCGCCGACGAGGTCCTCGAAGAAATCGTTGATCGTGACGAGCCCTTCGACGTCGCCGTACTCGTCGACCACGAGCGCGACGTGCGTCCGGGATTTCTTGAACATCTCGAGCAGGCGAAATGCGGGAATCGCGCCGGGCACGAACAAGGGCGGTTGTGCCGCGTCGGTCAGGTTCAATGGCCTGCCGCTCATGCAACAGGCCAGCAGGTCCTTCTCTTTCACCATGCCGACGACGTTGTCCAGGCTGCCCCGCGCAACGGGAAAGCGCGAATGCGATGACGCCACCACCTGTTTCATCGTCTGTTCCGTTGGCGCGTCCACGTCGAGCCACACGATGTCGTGACGCGGTTTCATGAGCGCCATCACGGCGCGATCGCTCAATCTGAACAAGCGTCTGACCGTTTCATGCTCAGCTTTCTTCGAGGAGGCCGGCTTCGGCGCCCTGTTCCATGATGACTTTGATTTCTTCTTCTGTGACCAGCGGTTCCTCCGACGGCCGGATGCGGAACGCGCGCAGGACCACGCTGGCCGACGTGTTCAAGATGGTCACGATGGGCGCGCCCACCCGTGAGAGCACCATCATCGGCTTTGCGAGCGCGCTGGCGAATCGCTCAGGGCTGTGCAGCGCAATCTGCTTCGGCACGAGCTCTCCAATGATGAGCGTGACGTACGTGACGGCACCGACGACGGTCACGAGCGAGATCACGTGTCCATAAGGCGCGAGCCGCGGAATCCCGTTCAGATACGACTCGATGCGGATTGACAGGGTGCGTTCACCAAACGCTCCGGCAAAGATGCCGACGAGCGTCATGCCCATCTGAACGGTCGCGAGGAATGTTTCCGGCTTGTTCGCAAGATCGAGTGCCACCTGGGCGCTCGTGTTCCCTTGGCGGCCCACTGTTGAAGCCGCGGCTTTCGAACAGAGACCAACGCGATTTCCGCCATGGCAAACACGCCGGCGAGAACAATGAGTGGCACGATCAGGATGATTTCCATGGCGTTCCCTGAGGGAGCGCCTTCCCTTGCTGACGAGCGGTCCCTATAGATAGGTGCCATCTGACCAGCATCTTCCAGCGCAGGTGGGTGGGCTACGCAGCCGCCGTGGGCGGTATCGCGATCGTGACGGGTGTGTGCGCGCCGTTTCGCGAGACACTGAACGAGACGACCGTCGCTCTCGCCTATTTGCTGGTCGTGCTCTTCGTTGCGACGGCCTGGGGCAGCTGGCCGGCGTTGATGGCTTCAGCTGGTCGGCGTGCTGTGCTTCAACTTCTTCTTCCTGCCGCCCGTCTACACGCTGACGATTGCGGACCCGCAGAACTGGGTCGCGCTCGCCGCGTTTTTCGTCACCGCCGTCACGGCCGGCCAGCTGTCGGAACTGGCCAAACGGCGCGCGGCGGAGGCGGAGGCGGTCAGAACAGAGACAAGGCTGGCGAGCGCCCACAATCGAAGCCTGCTCGAAGCGAGCCTCGATGCGCTCGTCACGATCGGGTCTGACGGCAGGATCAACGACGTCAATTCCGCCATCGAGACCCTGACCGGCCGTTCACGAGCCGCTCTCATCGGCACGGACTTCTCGGAGTGCTTTACCGAGCCGGAGAAGGCTCGCGCCGCCTATCGTGAGGTTCTTCGCGAGGGCTTTGTCCGAGATCGGCGGCTGGAGGTTCGCCACCCTGACGGGCATGTGACCTCCGTGCTCTACAACGCGTCGCTCCATCGCGATGACGGCGGCAAGGTGATTGGGGTGGTGGCGGCGGCCCGATCCATTTCAACGTCCGCCGGAAGGCCCGCGATCGCGCTATCGGACCCTGCCGTCGTGCGGAGCCTGAACCGCTTCGTCGCGTTCGCCAGTCTCTTTTCGATCGCCGTCGGACTGCTCAGTCTGGCCGGCTGGACGCTCGGCATCGCGGTCCTGAAGAGCGTCATCCCAGGGCAGGTGATCATCAAGCCGAACGCCGCCATCATTCTCGTGTTGTGTGGCTGGTCGTTGTGGCTGCTGCGAAGCAGGGACGCGCAGCCCCCACAGGCAATCAGGAAGCTCGTCGGTCAGGTGCTGGCGCTGGTCGTCGCCCTGGTGGGTCTGCTGAGCCTGTCGGAGCACCTCGTCGGCTGGAACCTCGGTATCGATCAGCTGTTCTTCCGTGATGAGAACCCCTGGGAGGCGTTCGGAAGCGTTCGTCCGGGCCTGATGGCACCGGTTACCGCGCTGGATTTCCTGCTGATTGGGCTCGCGCTGTTGTGTCTGGACTGGACGATCGTGTTCAGGTCGCGACGCTATGAGCCGGCGCAGTTCCTGGCCTTCGCGGCCAACACGGGCGCCATCGTCGGGCTCCTGGACTTCATTCTCGCGTCTCACACGTCCTACACCCACATCGCGCTGCAGGCGGCGGTCACGTTGTTTGTGCTGTCCTTCGGTGTGGCGTGTGCGCGCACGGGCTGGGGGCTCGGTGCGCTGCTCGCCAGTTCGAGTGACGGCGGCGTGCTCACCCGGACGGTTGTGGCCCGCGACCATCGTCGTTCCGCTGTTGATTGGCACGGCGTCGTGGAAGGCGTATTCCGCCGGCCTGTTCTCCGAGTGGAGCGAGATCGCGGTGATCATCGTCGCGATGATCACGCTGCTGGCCGGTCTGACGGTCTGGAGCGGCCAAAGCATCGATCGCAGCGACGCGGAACGCCGACACGCGGAAGGGTCGCTGCATCGAAGCGAGGAAGAGCTGAGAGAGGCGCAGCGTCTGGCGCGAATGGGCAGTTGGTGGTGGGATCCCACGACCGACACCGTGACGTGGTCCGAAGGGCTGTATCGCATTGCCGGCAGCGATCCGAAAATGCCGCCTCCGGGCCTCAGGGAGCACTTCCGTTTCTACACGCCCGAAAGCTTCGCGCGGCTGACCGCCGCAGTGGAACAGGCCGTTGAGACTGGGACACCTTTCGCGCTGGAGCTGGAGATGGTTCGTGCCGACGGGAGCCTCCGATGGGTCACGAGCCGTGGCGAGGCGGAGCGTGATGCGCGGCCGGGTCGTGCTCGTGCGAGGCACCGTCCATGACATCACCGAGCGCAAGCGGGACGAAGCCGAGATCCGAAGCAGCGAAGCACGCCACGCGGCCACCGTGCAGACTTCGCTCGATGCCGTTGTCGCCATAGACGCGAGCGGCGGCATCACGGAGTTCAACCCGGCCGCCGAAGAGATGTTCGGCCATCGTCGGGAGGATGTCCTGGGACGCGAGATCGCGGATGTCATCATCGCGCCTTCGCTGCGCGACCGCCACCGGCAAGGGCTGGCCCGATACCTCACCACGGGCGTGGCCACGGTTCTCGGTCGCCGCGTCGAGCTGACGGCGATTCGAGCGAGCGGCGAGGAATTTCCGGTCGAACTTGCGATCGCGCGCATCGCCTCGGCCGGTCCTGCGCAGTTTACCGGCTACATTCACGACATCACCGAGCGCAAACGAGCTGAAGAGGCATTGCGACAGAGTGAGGCCAGCCTGAACCGGGCACAGGAAATCGCGCACATCGGCAGCTGGCATCTGGACGTCACACGCAACCGGCTCACATGGTCGGATGAGGCGTTTCGCATCTTTGGGGTACCAAAAGGCACGCCCCTCACGTACGAGTCTTTTCTCGGTTCGATTCATCCCGCGGACAGAGAAGCCGTCGACAAGGCCTGGACGGCCGCGATGCGCGGTGCCCCGTATGACATCGAACACCGCATCGTCGTATCTGGCGCGCTGAAATGGGTTCGAGAACGGGCGCGAGATTGAGTTCGACAAGGACGGGCGCGCGATGGAAGGCATCGGCACCGTTCAGGACATCACCGAACGCAAACGCGCGCGGGACGAGCTGCTCCGGATCAATCGCGCGCACCGCGCATTGAGCCGCTGCAACGAGGCCTTGATCCGCGCCACCGAGGAATCCGCCTGGCTCGATCAGGTCTGCCGCATCATCGTCGACGAGGCGGGCTATCGCTTCTGCTGGGTGGGCCGTGCGGAACACGACGAGGCGAAGGCCGTGACGGCAGTGGCGCAGGCCGGGGTCGACGAGGGCTACCTGAAGGCCGTCAACGTCACCTGGGCAGACACCGACCGCGGCCGCGGACCGACGGGGACGTGCATCCGGACGGGACAGAAGCAGATCGTGAAGAACACGGCAACCGATCCGATGTTCGCCCCGTGGCGCGCCGAGGCGCTGAAGCGCGGGTACGCCTCGATGATTGCGATTCCGCTCGTTGTCGACGCCGAACCCTTCGGAGCGCTGAGCATCTACGCGGCGGAGACCGAAGCGTTCCGCGACGAAGAAGTGACGCTGTTGAGCGAGTTGGCCGGCGACCTGGGCTACGGCGTCACGACGCTTCGCGCCCGAGCCGAGCAACAGCGAACGGAGGAGGAGATCCGCACAGCTGAATGCCGAGCTCGAGCAGCGCGTCCGCGCGCGAACCGCCGACCTCGAAGCCGCTCACGAGCGTGAAGGTCAGGTGGGCTTCAGGATTCAGCAGATGCTGCTGCTGACGCAGCCACCGACCGACGTGGCCGGGCTGCAGGTGGCCGCGCTCACAATTCCTTCTCAGCGGATCGACGGCGATTTCTACGATTTCTTCAAACACGAGAACCAGAGTCTCGATGTGATCGTCGCGGACGTCATGGGCAAGGGCATTCCAGCCGCACTGTTGGCAGGGGCGACCAAGAGCAATTTTCTCGAAGCGTTGTGCCATCTGATCGCGATGAGCCAGGAGCGGCGCAGTTGCCAGAGCCCAAGGAAATCGTGACACTGGCCCATGCGGACATGGTGCGGCAGCTGATCGATCTCGAGAGTTTCGTGACTCTGAGCTACGCCAGATTCGACCTGAGCCGGCGGCATCTCGACCTCGTCGACTGCGGGCATACGGGGATGATGATCGTGCGCGCCAGGACGCGGCGCTGTGCGAGATCCTGCACGGCAACAATCTCCCGCTGGGGATCCGCGAGGGAGAGATCTTCGACCAGATCGTCGTCACGTTCGAGCCGGGAGATCTGTTCCTGTTCTATTCGGATGGGATCACGGAAATGCGCAACCTCGCCGGAGAGCTCTACGGCGCGGACCGCCTCTCGGAGTGCCTTCGGATCAACCGCGGACTCGAGCCCGAAGGCGCTCGTGGATGCCATCCGCAATGCCGCCGTGGCGTTTGCCCAATCCGATCGGCTGACCGACGACCTGACCTGCGTGGCCGTGAAGAGTCGGCGACGCGCAGCGACCGCTTGCGCGCTCCGAGCTGGAGATTGGCAGCGACCTCAAGGATCTGGGCCGCGCCCGCGAATTCGTCCGCGACTTCTGCCGCATGGTTCCCGAAGGGCTTCTCGATGAGGACGACGTCGCAGAGCTCGAGCTGGCGGTGAACGAGGCGGCCAGCAACATCATGAAGCATGCGTATCACGGCCGTGCCGATCAGCGCATTCAGCTGGAAGCCGACGCGTTTCCAGGCCGTCTGTCGATCCGGCTGCATCATCTGGGAGATTCGTTCGACCCGGCCGCCGTCTCGCCGCCCGCGTTGGACGGCTCGCGGGAGTCGGGCTTCGGCGTCTATCTCATCACCAAGAGCGTGGACGATGTTCGGTACTCTCGCGACGAACGCGGGAGGAACTGTATTGCTCTCGTCAAGGTTCTCAACTCCTAGAAGGACAAATACGCGAAGGACAACGCAATGCAAATAGCGTTCGAGAAAGTCGGCGATGTGGCGGTGGCGGCTGTGCCGGTGGAGGAACTTGACGCCAGCAACGCCGGAGAGTTCAAGCGCGACATCGCGCCGTTGCTGGAGGCCAACGCCAAGATGGTGCTCGACATGAGCCGCCTGCGCTTCGTCGACAGCTCCGGCCTGGGCGCGTTCATTTCCTGCCTCCGAAAACTGAACGCCAAGGGCGGCGACCTGAAGCTGTGTGGCATGTCGAAGCAGGTGCGAGCGGTGTTCGAGCTCGTGCGCATGCACCGGGTCTTCGACATCGTCGGCACCACGGAGGACGCGGTGCGCGCGTTCGAGCGCGCGCCTGTCTCGCGCCTCGATCGTTCCTGACCACCGGCATCAGCGTCGAGTCCAAGGACATCGAGTCCCAAGGAAATTGACCGGCCGGCTTGCGTTGAGTAGCCTCACTGGGTGCGTAACCTCATCGCGATCGGCCGTGTCGCTGCTTCGATTGGTGCAGTCGCGCTCGTCACCGCTCTGTATTCCGCAGCTGCTTCTCGTCAACCCGACGACGGTCGCGCTCTCCTATCTGGTTGCGATTCTGTTCGATCGCCACCACATGGGGCATCGTCGAGGCGACTACCGCATCGGTGTTTGCGGTTCTGTGCTTCAACTTCTTCTTCCTGCCTCCGGCGGGAACCCTCACGATCGCGGATCCGCAGAACTGGGTGGCGTTTGTCGCGTTCCTGGTGACGGCTATCGTCGCCAGCCAGCTCTCGGGCCGGGCGCGGCGGCGGGAAGTCGACGCCGTCGGGGAGGCAGCGCGACCTGGAGCGTCTGTACGCGCTCAGCCGGGCGCTTCTTCTCTCCGAGGGCGGCACGTCGGCATCCGGATCGATTGCGCGTCATATTGCCGAGACATTCGAGCTGACAGTCGTCGGTCTTTACGATCAGCGCGCCGACACCGTGTCGTGGGCCGGTTCGACGGAGTTGCCGGCGATCGAGACGAAGCTTCGTGAGGTCGCCAGGCGCGCGACCTCGCTGCGCGATCCAGACGGGACTGGTCGTGATGGCGATTCAGCTCGGTGGGGCACCGATTGGCAGTGTGGCGATCATGGACGTGGGACTCAGCGACACGGTGCTGCACTCGATCGCGAACCTGGCGGCCATCGGGCTCGAACGCGCGCGTTCGCAGGAAGCCACGGCCCGTGCCGAAGCGGCGCAGCAGAGCAGCGAGTTGCGGGCGACCGTGCTGGACGCTCTGGCGCACGAGTTCAAAACGCCTCTCACGTCGATGAAGGCTGCGGCGAGCGATCTGCTCGCGAGCGCGTCCACCAGCGCCCGCGATCGCGAGCTGGTGGCGATCATCGACGAAGATCTGGATCGGTTCCAGGCACTTGTGACCGACGCGGTGCAGATGTTGCGAATCGACGCCGGCAACTTTGCCGTGCATCTCGACCGTCACAAACTCGCTGATATCGTCGCCACGACGGTGCAGAAGTTCGAGAGGCGTCTCGATGGCCACTCGCTCCTCAAACAGGTTCCCGAGAACCTGATGGTCGACGCCGATCGCGAGCTGCTCGGACTGGCCCTTCGCCAGTTGCTCGACAATGCGTTGAAATACTCGCCTCCCACATCGACCATCGAGATTCCAGGCGCGGGGCAATGGAGCCGTGGAAGTCACCGTCCGCAATTCGGGTTCGACCATTCCGGAACGCGAGCAGCCGCGGGTTGTTGAACGCTTCTACCGCGGCACACAGGCCCACCATATTCCTGGAACCGGGATGGGCCTCGCGATCGTTCAGCAGATCGCGCGCGTCCACGGGGGCACGTTGACGATTTCGAGTTCGCCCGAGGCAGGAACAGCGTTCACGCTGTCGCTCCCGCGCGGAGGTCCGGCCTCGTGAGCGCCGGCCGAATCCTCGTGGTGGACGATGACCCCCAGATTCGGCGGGTCATGCGAGTCACGCTGACGGGCCAGGGCTACGAGGTGGACGACGCCAGAAGTGGCGAGGCGGCGCTGGAGAAGCTTCGGGACCAGCGGTTCGACCTGGTGCTGCTCGATATGAACATGCCCGGCATGGACGGACTCGAGACGTGTCGGGCGATTCGCGCGCAGTCCGAGATTTCCATCATCATGCTGACCGTTCGAGACAGCGAGGTCGACAAAGTCGACGCCCTCGACGCCGGGGCAGATGACTACGTGACGAAGCCATACAACGCGCCAGAGCTGCTGGCGCGGATACGGGCCAGCTTACGACGGACGCCGTGGACCCACGGGCCGAGCGGACGCCTGACCCTGGGCGCCGTCGAAGTGGATTTCGACACCCGCCACGTGACCGCCCGCGGCCGCGACGTGCGTCTCACCCCGAAGGAATTCGAGCTTCTTCGCTACTTCGTCACGCACGCGAACAAGGTGCTCCCGCATCGTGAGCTGCTGCAGGCGGTCTGGGGGCCCGACTACGGTGATCAGGTGGACTACCTCCGCGTCTTCGTGAACCAACTGCGAAAGAAGATCGAAGCGAAGCCATCGACTCCGACGCATCTCCTGACGGAGCCCTGGGTTGGCTACCGCTTTCATCTGCCATCCGAGCCCCGGTGATCGCCCGCCAGCCGCGGTAGTCCGCTCGGATTACGCAGACATTACGGCACGGACCTTGAGTAAGGGCGTCGCCAATACAGGGGAACCCGTTGAACGTTGGGGATTTCTTCCGATCGACTGAGGATTTGCTCCGCATCGTGGGTCTGTGGAGGCTCAGGCGGCTGCCGCTGAACGCGAAGGCTGGGCGGAAATCCTAATAGCGGTCTAATGACTTCCTAAGGTCCCGCCCTCTACAGTGGGACGGTTGGTGAAGCAGTCATGAGCCAAGTCATCCAGTTCGGACCGGCCGCCAAGGAGAACATCCATGCTTGACCTGTTTTACCTCGTGATCGGAGTCGTCGGATTCCTGGCGCTCTGGGGCATCACGAAGGCCTGCGACCGCGCGTAGGAGAGTCACCATGTTCGACTACATCATTTCCGGCATCGTGGCGGTGTTCCTGCTCGTGTACCTCGGGTGGGCGATGTTCCAGCCCGAGAAGTTCTGAGGCCTGCAGCGCCGCGGCTGGAGCGTGAGGAAAAATGACTAGCATTGGCATTCTGCAGATTCTCGTGTTCTTCGGCCTGATCCTGCTCGTCACGAAGCCGGTCGGGCTGTTCATGTCGCGGCTGTTCCAGGGCGAGCGCACGTTCCTCCATCCCGTGATGCGGCCGATCGAGGTGCTCGTCTACAAGCTGTGCGGCGTCCGCGAGGATCAGGAACAGCGCTGGACGCAGTACACCGCGTCGGTCCTGGCGTTCAGCCTGTTCGCCTTCCTGTTCCCGTACGCGCTCATGCGTCTCCAGGGCCTGCTGCCGCTCAATCCGCAGGGATTCGGCGCGAGCCAGGTGAGCCCCGACCAGTCGTTCAACACGGCCATCAGCTTCATGACGAACACGAACTGGCAGTGGTACAGCGGCGAGTCGACGATGAGCTATCTCGTGCAGATGGCCGGCGCTGGCCGTCCAGAACTTCGTGTCGGCGGCAGCCGGCATCGCGGTCGCGATTGCGCTTGATCCGCGGCTTCGCCCGTCACGAGACCGACAAGATCGGGAACTTCTGGGTCGATTTGACCCGCGGCACGCTGTACGTCCTGATTCCGATTTCCGTCGTCGCCGCGCTCGTGCTGGTGCTCGCAGGGCGCCATCCAGAACTTCCATCCGTACACGGTCGCCAAGACGGTCGAAGGCGCGACGCAGACGATTGCGCAGGGTCCGGTCGCGTCGCAGGTGGCGATCAAGCAGCTCGGCACGAACGGCGGCGGCTTCTTCAACGCCAACTCGTCCCACCCCTTCGAGAGCCCGAACGGTTCACGAACCTCGTGCACATCCTCCTGATCTTCATCCTCGGCGCCGGCCTCACCTACACGTTCGGCCACATGGTGAAGGACACGCGGCAAGGGTGGGCGCTCTTCTGGGCGATGGCGGTGATGTTCCTGATCGGCGTGTTCGTCGCGTATCCGGCGGAACAGGCCGGCAATCCGATCCTGGCGAAGCTGGGCGTGGAAAGCGCCGCGACCGCCACGCAGTCGGGCGGCAACATGGAGGGCAAGGAGACGCGCTTCGGGATCGCCGCGTCGGCGCTGTTCGCCACCGTCACGACCGACGCGAGCTGCGGCGCCGTCAACAGCATGCACGACAGCTACACGCCGCTCGGCGGGCTGGTGCCGCTGTTCAACATGCAGACCGACGAGGTGATCTTCGGCGGCGTCGGCGCGGGCCTCTACGGCATGCTGCTCTACGCGATCGTCGGCGTCTTCATCGCCGGCCTCATGGTCGGCCGGACGCCGGAGTACATCGGCAAGAAGATCCAGCAGAAGGAAGTCAAGATGGCGCTGTTCGCCATCCTGGCGACCGCCTTCTTCATCCTCGCGGCCGCCGGCATCAGCGCCGTCATGCCGTTCGCCAAAGGCAGCTACTGGAACCCCGGAGGCCCTGCGATCGCAAACCTGAACAACGCCGGCCCGCACGGCTTGAGCGAGATCCTGTACGCGTTCACGAGCCAGACGGAGAACAACGGCAGCGCGTTCGCCGGCATCACGGTGAACACGCCGTGGTACGACCTTGTCGGCGGCCTCTGCATGCTGTTCGGACGGTTCCTCTTCATCATCCCCGCGCTGGCGATTGCGGGCAGCCTCGCCAGCAAGAAGGTCGTGCCGACATCCGCCGGCACGCTGCCGACGCACGGCCCGCTCTTCGTCGGCCTGCTCGTGGCGACGGTGATCGTCGTCGGCGCGCTGACGTTCTTCCCGGCGCTGTCGCTCGGCCCGATCGTCGAGCACTTCCTCATGCACCAGGGCAAGCTCTTCTCGACGATGTTCGTGTCGTTCCCGATCTGGAGTTAAGTCATGGCCACCACAACCGCTATTCCCACGCCTCCGACTCCGGTCGCGCCAACGCCCGTGGACGAGACGATCGCTCATCCCGAAGAAGCTCGTCCGGGCGCGGCCGCTGTTCGACCCGGAGATTCTCCGCCGCGCGTTGAAGGATTCGGTCGTGAAGCTGAATCCGGTGACGCTGATGAAGAATCCGGTGATCTTCGTCGTCGAGGTCGGCGCCGCGCTGGTGCTGTTGTTCCTCGTTCGCGACATCGCGACCGGCGCCGGCGAGATCGGATTCGAGCTGCAGATCGATCTGTGGCTCTGGTTCACCGTCCTGTTCGCGACCTTCGCCGAGGCGATGGCCGAAGCGCGCGGCAAGGCCCAGGCCGAGTCGCTGCGCAAGACGAGGACCGACACGATCGCCAATCGCCTCGCGGAGGGCGGGCGAATCGAGAAGGTTTCGTCGTCGAAGCTGCGGGCCGGCGATGTCGTGGTCTGCAGCGCGGGCGAAGTCATTCCCGGCGACGGCGAGGTCATCGAAGGGATCGCGACGGTCGACGAGTCGGTGATCACCGGCGAAAGCGCGCCGGTCATCCGCGAGTCGGGCGGCGATCGCAGCGCCGTGACCGGCGGCACGCGGGTCCTCTCCGACCAGATCAAGATCAAGATCACGTCGAATCCCGGCGAGACGTTCCTCGATCGGATGATCGCGCTCGTCGAAGGCGCCGAGCGGCAGAAGACGCCGAACGAGATCGCGCTGAACATCCTGATCGCCGGACTGACGATCATCTTCCTCTTCGCCGTCGTGACGCTCGTGCCGTTCGCCATCTACAGCGTCAATTCGGCCGGCGCCGGCACGGCGCCGACGATCGCGGTCTACACGGCCTTGCTGGTCTGTCTGATTCCGACGACGATCGGCGGCCTGCTCTCGGCGATCGGCATCGCCGGCATGGACCGCGTGATGCAGCACAACGTGCTGGCCATGAGCGGCAAGGCGGTCGAAGCGGCCGGCGACGTGAACACGCTGCTCCTGGACAAGACCGGCACGATCACGCTCGGCAGCCGTCAGGCGGTGGCGTTCCTGCCGGCGTCCGGCGTCACCGAGGGCGAGATCGCCGACGCCGCGCAGCTGTCCAGCCTCGCCGACGAGACGCCGGAAGGGCGGTCGATCGTCGTCCTCGCGAAGGAGAAATACGGCCTGCGCGGCCGCGACGTGGCCGCGCACAACGCGAAGTTCATCCCGTTCTCGGCCTACACGAAGATGAGCGGCGTGGACATCGAGGGCCGTCAGCTCAGAAAGGGCGCGACCGACGCGATCGTCAAGTTCGTCAAGGAGCAAGGCGGGCGAATCCCGTCGGAGGTGACGGAGCTCTCCGACAAGATCTCGCGGACCGGCGGCACGCCGCTCGCGGTGGCCGACGGCGCGAGGCTGCTCGGCATCATCCACCTCAAGGACATCGTCAAGGTCGGCATGAAGGAGCGCATCGCGCAGCTTCGGGCCATGGGCATTCGCTCGGTGATGGTCACCGGCGACAACCCGCTGACGGCGGCGGCCATTGCCTCCGAAGCCGGCGTGGACGACTTCCTCGCGCAGGCGACGCCGAAGGACAAGCTCGAGTACATCAGGAAGGAGCAGGCCGGCGGCCGCATGATCGCGATGACCGGCGACGGCACCAACGACGCGCCGGCGCTCGCGCAGGCCGACGTCGGCCTGGCCATGAACACCGGCACGACGGCGGCCCGCGAGGCCGGCAACATGGTGGATCTCGACAGCAACCCGACGAAGCTGATCGAGGTCGTCGCCATCGGCAAGCAGTTGCTGATCACGCGCGGCGCGCTGACGACGTTCTCGATCATGAACGACGTCTCCAAGTACTTCGCGATCATCCCGGCGATGTTCATGGCGACGTATCCGGCGCTGAACAAGCTGAACATCATGTACCTGCGCACGCCGGAAAGCGCCGTGCTCGCCGCGGTGATCTTCAACGCGCTGATCATCGTCGCGCTGGTGCCGCTCGCGCTGCGAGGCGTGCAGATACAGGCCGCAGAGCGCGGCGCAGATGCTGCGCCGCAATCTGTTGATCTACGGGGTCGGCGGCCTGATCGCGCCGTTCCCGTGCATCTGGGCGATCGACCGGATTCTCGGCTTGCTGCATCTGGCGTAGGAGGCATGCAGTGACGTGGTCGCAGTGCGGCAGCGCCTGCGGCCATGCCGAGCCGAGGATGAGCAGATCCGAGGCGAGGCATCAGCGTAAGCTCGCGGCGGGGGTGGGGCCCCGCCGCCGATGAAGTAAAGGTGGACTCACATGTTCAAAGAACTCAAGCCCGGATTCATGATGATGCTGGTCATGACGGTGTTGACCGGCTTGATCTATCCGGCCGTCATCACCGGGATCGCTCAGGTGGTCTTTCGCGATCAGGCCAATGGCAGCCTGATCGTGTCGAACGGACAGGTGATCGGCTCCCGCCTGATCGGCCAGAACTTCACGAAGCCCGAGTACTTCCAGCCGCGACCATCGGCGGCGGGCGGCGGCTACGATCCGACCGCCAGCGCCGGATCGAACCTGGGGCCGACGAGCGCCAAGTTCATCAACGGGACGACGAAGATGGACGACAAGAAGCAACGAGGTCGTCGATTTCGACGGCATCAAGGATCGCATCGTGCACTACTGCCTCGACAACGAGATCCCGTACGACTCTCGATGCCGCTCGACGCGTTCAAGGACGCCCAGGGCAATCTCGATGACGTGAAGCTGATCAAGGCGTTCAACGACGAGAAGGCGCCGCTGGTCTTCACGCCGAAGACGCCGATCCCGGCCGATGCGGTGACGGCCTCGGCGTCGGGCCTCGACCCGCACATCAGTCCGGCCAATGCCCAGGCGCAGGCGGCCCGGGTGGCGAAGGCGCGCGGAGTGTCGGTGGACCAGGTGCAGGGGCTGATCGCGCAGCACACCGAGGGACGCACGCTCGGCTTCCTCGGCGAGCCGCCCGTGAACGTCCTGGAGCTCAATCTGGCGCTGGACGAGCAGTTCCCGCGCAAGTGACCGAGCCGTTCGGCGAGTCTGGCACGCGACGTCATCGGCAATGGCTGACCGATTGGCATCTCGTCCTCAGTCGTGACGGCACCGTGCTGGCGGCGACGGACGGCGCGCCGGCATCCTGGGTCGGCACACGCGCTCGACGACCGCGACGATGTTCCAGAGGACCTGAAGGAGGCTGGACGCACGGTCCTTGTCGCGCGCGCACCACTCGGCCGCTCCAGTTGCCGCGTCGGTATCGCTGCCGTCGGTCCAGCAGTCGCCGTTCATCTGACTGTCGTCGATGCGCTGCCGCTCCGGCGCGTGCCGACGGATCTTCGTGCCCTGTTGCGGTCGACCCTGGACGTCATGCAGCGGCAGGCCAGAGCGTTCGATGTCACGTTGAACGTCGCCGTCGACGACGACGTGCCGGCAGTCGTGTCACTCGATGCCGAGAAGATCGCGTGGGCGACGACGGTGCTCGTCGGGAATGCGCTCCGGTACGTGCACCACGGATCGCAGGTCATGCCAGGCGGGTCGATCGCCGTGCGGGTCGACGTACAATTCGGCCGGCCCTGAGGTCACGATCGAAGTCCAGGACGATGGCCCCGGCATCCCCGCCGACAAGCTCCGCTTCCTGTTCAGCGTCGGGCCCGATCAGCCACGCGTGGGACTGGGGTTGTCGATGGTTCGGGAGGTCGTGGCCGCCCATGGCGGGCACATCGAGGTTCAGAGCGACACGGACGCGTTTCGGCGCGGCACGACCGTCCGGCTCACGCTGCCGGTCTCGTGACGCCGCGCGATCCGGTCCTCGCTCTCATGCTCCACTTGAGCGCCGGAGGCGTCACAAGCGTCGTCAGGATCACCACGGTCACGATGGCCGTGTAGCCGCGTTCGTCGAGCAGCGGCGCCTGCCCGACTCGGAGCGCGCTCCCCAACGCCGCAAACACGAGGGTGACTTCACCCCGCGGAATCATGCCGATGGCCACGGTCAGCCTTCTGACGCCGCGGTTCAGCGACGCCGATCGCGCATGACAGCTTTCCCACGACGGCAGCGAGACTGAGCGCAACCGCGAACGCCAGCAGAGCCGGGCGTCCAAGCGCGGCGAGATTCGTGCGGAACCCCACCAGCACGAAGAATACGGGCACGAGAAACGAGGTCATCGGTTGGAGGAGCTCGCCCAGCGGTCGCTCGCCCCGCTGAACGAAGACCTCCGAATGCGTGTCTTCGAGCACCAGACCCGCGGCAAAGGCGCCGACCAGGGCCGCCAGGCCGATCGCGCTGGCCGCCCACGACAGGAAGAAGCAGAAGCAGAGACCGACGGCGAGCAGCGCGCCGTCCGTCCGCAGCCGCGCCGCCTGGCGGAACCAGGCCGGCGTGAGCCTGCATGCCGAGCACGATGGCGAGCACGAGGAAGCCGACCGTCTTCATGACAAGCGCCACGATCGACGTCGCGCGGAACGCCGCGGCGCTCTGGTCCCGCCCCCACCCACGCGGTGACGGCGCCGAGCACGACGAGCGCCAGCACATCGTCGACGACCGCGGCGCCCAGGATGATCTTGGCCTCACCGCTGCGCGAGGCCCCCATGTCCTTGAGGACGCGAGCCGTGATCCCGACGCTCGTCGCGGTGATGGCGGCGCCGAGAAACACGTGAGTCGCGATCGGCGCGTCCGGCATCAACACCGCCGCGGTGCCCGTGCCGATCGCCAGGCTCGACGCCGTTCCGATCACCGCGACAAGCAAGGACGATGGCCCGACGGCAAAGAGATCGCGCACCGACAGATCGAGACCGACCTCGAACAGGAGCAGCAGCATGCCGACCCGCGACAGGATGTCGAGGTACGGATCGGCGCCGACGAACTGGAGTCTCCCGAGGCCGGGCAGGTTCCCGAGCACGCATGCCGGCCAGCGAGTTCTCCGAGGACGGCAGGCTGGCCGATGCGCGCCGCAAGGTGTCCACCGAGCAGGGCGGCCGTGACGATGATCGCGAGGCCGAGGGCCAGCCAGCCCAGTTCGTCGAACGGGCCCGGGCTGCCGCGCGACAGCGCGAGCCCTCCCGCGAGCAGGAGAACGGCGGCGCCCACCAGCACGACGTGAACGGCAGATCGAACGCTCACGACGCCCGATTCACATTATGGTTGCGGGCCGAGCACGATCAATCGAAATCGGATCGTGCACGGCGGCTCGATCCTCGTCAGATACAATCGCCTCGGGATCATTCGACGATGAGCTACTGACGACAACGAGACACTCCGCGCACCGCGACCCGGAAGCGTTGCTCCGGCAGATCGAGGCAGCCGAGCGAGCGGAACACCGCGGACAGCTGAAGATCTTTCTCGGCTACGCCTCGGGCGTCGGAAAGTCGTTCAGGCTGTTCGACGAGGGGCGGCGCCGCCACGAACGGGGCGAGGATGTCGTGGTCGCTGCGACGCAGCCCGATTCGCCTCCCGACGTCCTGCAGGTGATTCGCACGCTCGAGACCATTCCGACACGAGAGGTCGGAGGCGTGCCGGTCATCGACGTGCCGGCGATCCTCGCACGTCGTCCGCAGGTCTGTCTGATCGACGGCGTGGCCTACGACAACCCCCCGGGCAGCCGGCACCGGAAGCGCTTCGAGGACGTCGAGGAACTGCTCGAGGCCGGGATTTCGGTGCTCACATCGATCAATCTCGAGTACATCGCCGAGCAGCAGGAATTCGTGCGCGGCGTTCTCGGCAAGACGAAGACCGAGACGGTGCCGCAGGATTTCATCGATCGCGCCGATGAAGTCGTCGTCGTCGACGCACCGCCTGAGGCCGACGCGGCGATCGAGGCGCACCAGCTTTCGCAGCTTCGGCAGCGTGCGCTGCTGCTCACGGCCGACGTCGTCGATCGTCAGCTCGAAGCGTACCTTCGGCTGCACGGTCTCCAGTCGTCGTGGGGAACGCAGGAACGGATTCTCGTGTGCATGACGCCGCGGGCCAACGCGGCCAAGATGCTGGCCAGCGGCCGGCGAAACGCCGATCGCTTCCACGGCGAGCTCTTCGCTATCTACGTGACTCAGGACAACCTCACGCCTGAGGATCGCATGGCGCTCGAGCGCAATGCCACGCTCGCCCGCGCCCAGCAGGCGCACGTCGAGATTCTGGAAGGAAAGGACCCGATCAAGACGATTCTCGAGTACGCGCAGGAAAGAGGGCATCACCCAGATCTTCGTCGGCCACAACCTTCGCCGAAGCTGGCGTGATCGCCTGGGTGGCACTCCGCTCGATCGCTTGATTCGCGATGCCGAGGGCATCGACGTTCGGGTGTTTCCGCAGTGACCGGGGCGCCTGGGGAAACCACGCGCGAAGCCGCGGCCGGTTGAAGGTGTTTCTGGGCTACGCCGCGGGGGTCGGCAAGACCTACCAGATGCTGACCGAAGCCCACGAGCTGAAACGACGTGGCGTCGACATCGTCATCGGCTATTTCGAGCCCCACGGTCGGAAGGAGACGATCGCGCTGAGCGAGGACCTCGAAGCGGTTCCGCGAAAGGTCCTCGAGTACCAAGGTTCCCGCTTCGAGGAAATGGACACAGACGCCATCCTGCGCCGTCATCCCGAGGTTGCGGTCGTTGACGAGTTTCCGCACACGAACGTGCCGGGATCGTCACGACTCAAGCGCTGGGAAGACGTTCACGTCCTGCTCGACGCCGGCATCGACGTGCTGACGACGATGAACGTGCAGCACCTGGAGAGCCTGAACGATCAGATCTGGCAGAGCACCGGCGTCCGCGTGCGCGAAACGATCCCCGACTGGGTCCTGAAGCAGGCCGACGAGGTCGTGATGGTCGATCTGACGCCCCGTGCGTTGCTCAACAGACTCGCGCGTGGGGTGATCTATGCGCCGGAACGAGCCCAGGCGGCTCTGCAGAACTTCTTCAAGGAGTCGACGCTCGTGGCGCTTCGCGAACTCGCGATGCGTCAGGCGGCATATGCGATCGAAAGCCGCCTGCCTGGCGAGGAGCCGTCGGGAGCGGTGGGCACGCCAGCGGCTGACGCGCAGACTCACGAACGCCTCCTGCTGCTGGTCGGCCCGGATCCCTCGAGTGCCGCGCTGATCCGTCGTGGGCGGCGCGTGGCCGACTATCCTTCAGGCCGATTGCTTCGCCGTGTATGTGACCAAGACGCCGGATTTCCAGACCTGACCCCCGATGAGCGGGAGAGCCTCGAACGTCACCTGAATTTCGCCCGTGGCCTGCAGATCGAGACCCGGATCCTTCAGGGCACCGACATCGCCGAAACGATGGTGAATTTCGCGCGGATGCACGGCGTCACGCAGATCTTCGTCGCGCGTGAGAAGCCGACGGCGCTGCGTTCATGGTTTGCCTCGGCATTGGTGCAACGGATCGTGAATCTTGCCCGGAACATGCAGGTGACAGTCGTTGCCGATCGCGCAACTCGCCACGCGGCCGCATGAGCGATTTGCCTCGGACGTCGATTGTCGCCAGGCCCATCTTCCTTAGATCCATCCCGATGCGAGGCCGGCGATCGTGACGCCGAATGCCGCGCGGCGCATCCGGTTCGTCATTGTTATTGTCGTGCTGGGCCTGGCGGCCTTCTATGCCGGCACGCATCTCTTCACGGCCAGGCCGGCGCCGCCGACACACCCGCTCACAGGCCGGCAGATTGCCGGCATCGCCACCAACGCGAAGTGGCTCGAGCGCGGCGCGCGCGAACAGGAGGAAGCGCCCGAGAAGGCCCTGCAACTCGTCGGGATTCGCCCTGGGATGGTTGTCGCCGATGTGGGGGCCGGCACCGGCTACATGACCACACGGCTCGCCCGCATTGTTGGTCCGACCGGAAAGGTGTACGCCAACGATGTGCAGCCTGCGATGCTTCAGATCATTCAGGACAAAGCACGAACTGAACACCTGTCGAACGTCGAGATCGTTCGGGGCACCGACACCGATGCCCGTCTCCCGGAAAACGCCATTGATCTTGCCCTCCTCGTTGACGTCTATCATGAATTGTGGCATCCGCAGGAAATGCTTCGAAGCATCCGGCGGTCGCTCAAAGCCAACGGAGAACTGGTCTTGGTGGAGTACCGCAAGGAGGACCCAACCATTCCGATTGCCGACACGCACCGTATGAGCGTCGCGGACGCGCGAACGGAAGTGGAGGCGGAAGGTTTCACATTTGATCGCTTGATTCCGGGATTGCCACGCCAGCACATCATGGTGTTTCGAAAAGCCGTATCGGGGGGTTTGGAGGTTCCCTAATGAATATCGTCCGCACCGTTGTCGTTCTCGTCGGCGCCGCGATCCTGGAAGTTGGTGGTGACGCGCTAATCAGACGGGGCCTGCAGCACCGATCGTCCTGGCTGCTGGCCGGTTCGCTGTGCCTCGTCGCGTATGGAGTCCTGGTCAACCAGGGCACGGTGGATTTCGGGCGTCTGCTGGGCGGCTATATCGCGGTGTTCTTTCTCGTTTCTCAGGTAGTTGCGGTCGTAATGTTCGGGGAATCCCTGCCGTGGCGCACCATCGTCGGTGGCGTGCTAATCCTGGCCGGCGGTTTCGTGCTTCTGAGCTGATTGCGGCACATGCAGAAGGGATATACGGGCCATTGATCGGGGCAGGAGTACACCGTGGACCTCTTGCCCAAGATGCAGATTGAGATCGTCGTGGACGACACGCTCAAGGATCAGGTGACCACGGCCATCATCAAGGCGGCGCGGACCGGTAAATTGGGGATGGGCGGGTAGTGGTGATTCCCGTCATGCACAGCTACAAGATTCGTACGGGGGAGTTGGATGTTCCGTGACGGCGGACGGCCACGTGACGGGTTCTCGTGCCAGGAGGCGCTCACGGAGGGTGATGGTCTGCGGGTATGAAGAGCGAGAAGCGGGCGGCGGCGTCTGGTGAATGCTCCGCCCACACACGGCCTCCCTCAGCCACCAGGAGGCCGCGTGCGATGGCGAGCCCCATCCCGGAGCCCGACGGGTGCCTTCGGGCTTCGGCCCCGCGGTCCTGCAATCACCACGCTCTCGCAGGCCGCGAATCTGTTATCCTCCAGTCGTCCCCCGGTGCGCGAAATCTGAGCCGTCTTTTGCTGGAGCCTTCACATGAAACCAACTGCCTTCCTATTCCTCGGCGCCCTGGCGATCTCACCGAGCGCGTTCGCGCAAGGGCAAGCCGCAATGGACCCGGCCTTGCTCGCCGCCCCGGCCAATCTGCGAGATGGGGCGACCATCATCAAGTGGAAACCGGACTACACCTACGACACGGTGAGGAAGGGGACCAATCGTCTGGTCTGTTTCGATATATCCGGCATGGCCGGACAGCTGGCGTTCTCGGTTGAGTGCACAAGCATCGCTAACCTGGATCGGGTCGCACAGAATTTGAAGTTCGAGGCGGAGCCCGACCGAGCCAAGAGAAAGACGGCGCTCGACGCGGCGGAAAAAGATGGCACGCGCGCAAAGCCCGAGTTCGGTTCTGTCTGGTACCACCTGAGGGGGCCAGACCAGGAGCACGCCCGGCCGCACACCACCATTGCGGTGCCAGGTGCGACGACCGCATCATTGGGATTGCCCGACAACCCCAAGCAGGGTGGGGTATGGATCATGGATGCGGGCACCTCGACTGCCCACCTGATGGTACCTGGATCGTAACATCGCTCAATTCGGTGATCGTGCCGCGACTGCACTCGCACCACCGGCTGACCGGCGACGCGCAAAGCAAAAGATGTTTGCGGCTTCTTCAACAGCGGTGCATCAGCGCCATTGCCCGTGTATCGCCTTTTGAAGTGACCGTTTCGCAGGTTGGAGGGGGAGGCGAGTCATGGTCATTGCTGGCGTCCGATCGCTCTGGATCGTCGCGACGCTCTTGACCTGGGGTACGACTGCATTGGCGCAGTCACCCTCGACACCGGTAAACCCTCGTGCGGTTGAGTTCGACTTCCCAGCCGAGGGACTTTCAGACATCGTCGGGTACTGGGTCGAGGTGTACCCGAGCGAATCAGTGACGAAAGCCACCCCGCCGCTCAAGGTGATTTATCTCGCAGGAACCTCACGTGGAAGTAAGGGAGGCCTGCGAGTTGATCTCGGAAACGACCTCGACGGCTTGGCCGATGGCGAATACGTCGCCAGGTTGAGTGTCGTGGGTCGATTTGGCCAATCGCCTTGGAGTGCGCTCAGCGAGCCTTTCGCGATGAGCGGTCGAGGCAGCCGGTCTTCTCCCCCCGCCGCACCGGCCGTCCAAAGGGTTCCAACGGAGCCGACGCCCCAATCGGCGCCGGTTACGGCGGAGGCAACGCCAAACAATGAGCATCACTCGAGGTGGTGGACCTTTGCTATTGTTGGCATCGTCATCAGTGCTTTCGTGCCGCTCCTCTTTTGAATCCTCGGTCAGCGAGCGTCAGCGTCCGAGACGCCCGGCTCAGCACACGCCGGCTGTCGTGGCGCCCCGAACCGTATCTGCGCTGGGCGCCATGGACTGCTCCACATGCTCTATGGCCGCTTCTTGATGGCCATCCCACGGAGGAGCCGCATTTGCTCGGCAAAAGAATAGATGCGTACGCACTTGCGTGCCGCCGGACCGGTGTGCGCCGAGTCGTGTCCCAGCACGAGATGCGTGCGTACGGAGATCAAGGCGCAGCGGACAGACGATAGCATTAGGGCCGTCTCGCGGTTAGCATAACGCCCGTTCTCGGTCGCTGCCCAGCCTTCTCAGCCCTTCCTCCTTCGACAGAATCCTCCGCGTGCTCTGTGGTTGCTGCGTTGTACATCGCGCTACGTGGTACTGATTCATCGAAGACGGTCCACTAGGGATTCTGCCGCAGGATCATGACCTCGCCGTCGCCCTGGTAGCGGGTCGCCACTTTGCCCATCACGACGAAGACCAATCCGTCGTCGCCGACGGCCACGTCGCGCGCCGGCGACGGTGTCTTGTAGACCGCGACGATCTTGGGCTGTGCCGGTGTCGAGAGGTCGACCACCTGCAGTCCTTCAGGGCCGGCCGCCACGTAGGCGAGCGAGCCGCGGAGCGCGGCGCGCTGCGTGCCGCCGGGCACGGAAAGGCTGGCGAGCTTGTGCGGCATCTTCGGGTTCGCGACGTCGTACACCTGGAGCGCCGGTCCGCCGGTCATCACCGCCAGATGGACGCCGGACGCCTGGGGCGCGGGCGCGACGTCGATGACCCGTGAGCCGGTGACGGACTGCTGGCTGGCGACTGGCTCGAACGGTTCGGCCTTCGAGCGATCGAACGGCTTCGACAAATCAAAGACGTAGAGACCGGTGGGAGAGTCGACCGCGTAGGCCGTCGTTCCGACAGACACGACATCGCGGGCGTAGCCGTCGAGAAAGGCCGAGCCGAGCGATGTGGGCTTTGCGGTATCGGCGACGTCGACGAAGTCGACTCCCGCAACGTGATCCGTCAGGAGCGCCGTCGTGCCCACCAACGCGACTGCCTTCGCCTGTCCTGGCATCTTGAGCGACCCGCGAAGCGTCGGCCGCGCCGGGTCGCTGATGTCGAGAATTCCGAGCCCGAAGAAGTCGGCGGCGACGTAGACGAGCGGCAGACGCAGGCTGATTCCCCAGATCTTTTCAGGAAAGGTGTATGCGCCCACGAGCTTCGGCGCCGCATGCGTCGAGACGTCGACAATCTTGAACTCGCGGTCTGCGGCCAGGTAGGCGAAACGTCCCTGCACGGTCACCTGGTCGACCGGCCCCGGAATCGAACCCGCCGGCGTGAAGCGCAGCGTCTGACCGGCCAGAGGGGCCAGGTCAATCGCCGCCAGCAACGCGATCACACCGCAGGCCGCCGCCCCCCGGAGCCAGACGCCGATCACTGTTGCCCCTGTTGTGTCTGGTGGCTTCGCGCGATTCGATAGAGCGCGGTCCGCGTGCGCAAGATCAGGCTGCCGCGCAGCGCCGCTGGCGTCGTCAGCGCCATGTCGCCGAGCGAGTTCTTGCCGAGCAGCTTGAATTCCGGTCCCGCCTGGATCACGAACGTGTCGCCGTCTTCGCTCAGCACGAAGATCTTCCCGTTGTACGCCCACGGCGAGCTCGTGAAGGCGCTCGACTCGACGGAGATGCGCTTGCGTCCGTAGATCTGTGCGCCGGTCCGCGCGTCGTGGCACAGGAGGAACCCGCGATCGAGCAGCGTGTAGTAGTGGCCGCGGTAGACGAGGGCAGACGTGTTGTAGGTGCCGAGCAGCGGTTGCGACCAGGCGATGTATTCGTTGCTCGTCTCGCCGGGCTTGAGCGAGACATCGCCGTTGGCGCCCGGGCGGACGGCATAGACGGGACGCAGTTCGCCGCCTGGATAGCCCGAGCTGGCGTAGAGCAGGCCGTCCTTGACGAAGGGCGTTGGGATGGTCAGCGACGACATGCCGGTGATCGACCACAACGGCTTGCCGTCCAGATCGTACCGACCGGATCCTGCCGGTCGGACCTGACCCCAGCGCGATGATCTCGGTGCGGCGATCGTTCTCCCAGATGATCGGCGTCGCCCAGATTCCCGCCCCCTCCGAGCGGTTGACGCGCCAGATCTCCCGCCCCGTTCGCTTGTCGAACGCCATCAGGAACGACTGCTTGGTGTTGTCGTGAAGGATGTACAAGCGGTCCTTGTAGAGCAGGGGAGAAGCGGCGGGACCAAGCTCGGTGCTGGTGTTGTAGGCCTCGACGGTCTTCGACCAGACGGGGGAGCCGTTCATGTCGAGCGCCGCGACGACGCCAACCGACCCGAAGTAGACGTACACGCGCTCGCCGTCGGTGACCGGCGTCTCGGAGGCGTAGCTGTTCTTGATATGGCGGAGCAGCGGCGGATACCCCTTGTGCAGCTCGCGCGCCCAGCGGATCTTGCCGCTCTCGAAGTCCACGTCGTAGATCGTCCAGCGCTGGCTCGCTTCAGCCTTGACGTGATCGTGCTCGTCGTAGAGGCCGGGGACCGGATCCTTCTCACGGCCCTCGCTGATCGCGGAGGTGATGAAGATGTGGTCGTCCCAGACGACCGGAGAGCTCCACCCTAAGCCGGAAATCGGCGTCTTCCAGACGATGTTCTCGGTCTCGCTCCACGTGTCAGGCAGGCGGGGATCGTCGGGGATGGCGCCGGCGTGCGGCCCCCGGAACTGCGGCCACTGCTCGGTGGCAAGCACGGCGACGGTGCCGAGCAATGCCCAGAGGAGAGACGAGCCAACCGTCCATCTTCGCATAATGTCCCCTGACGAATCTCACCAGAGGATACAACAGCTATCGCGGAACGGTTGGCGCGGGTTCGCGAGGCGTCGGGACCACCGTGTGCTTCTTGAAGGCCCAGCCATCGGGACCCTTCACGATGACGTCTTCGTATCTGTTGCCGCTCGTCGAGAGCTTGGGCTCTGCCGCGTTCACTTGCATGACGTAGGGCGTGCCCGCCGCCCCCTCTGGCGCCGGCGTGATCATGATGCTGCCCAGGGACAGGGACAACGGATGGACCACGCCGCGCGCGATCAGGCGATCCCGAAGGCCTGACCCATTGCCGTTGCCAGCGGCTTTGCGAAGGCCAGTCCGTGGCGGTTGTGGCAAATCGCGACCGACAGGCGATTGTCCAGGTCGGCCCAGCCGACGGAGGCCCCGAGGCCGGGGTGACACAGGATGCGGCCCTTGCCGACGACGCCATCGGCGGCGAGCCAGTAGCCGCCGATTCCGACGCGCGTGACGAGGCCGCGGCCGATATCGACCTTGTCGGTGTCGGGACGCGGCGCCAGGCATGCGTGAAGGCGCTCCGCCGACAGCAGGCGCACGCCGTCGAGCTGCCCCCCGTTCGCGATCATCGCCCAGAATCTGGCGCAGCTCGGCGCATTGAATATGCCACCGGCTCCCGGTATGCACGCGCGCCTCACGATCGATCGCCCGAAGACGGCCTGGGTGCCCGCGACCTGTGTCGGCATCGACTTGCCACGAAGCGTGCTCGCGTCGAAGACGGAGATTTGGTCGTTCTCCATTCTGGCGACCCGCGGTTCCGCTTCGGCGGGGATCCCGAGCCAGAGATCCTTGATGCCGAGCGGCTTCGTAATCTCATCGATCACGAACTGACGGAACTCGCGCTTCTTTGGATCCGTTCGCCGGACGATCTCCGCGATGATCCAGCCCCAGGTGTAGCTGTGGTAGGCGTTAGTGGTGCCGGGCTCGAAAACCGGCTTCAGATTGGCGATTGCCTTCACCATCCACTCGTAATCAGCCATCTGTTCGGGCGTGACGCCCTCTGGCATCGACGGAATGCCCGTGCGATGAGTGAGACCGTCGCGAACGGTCGCCTTGTCCTTGCCGTGGGCGGCGAACTCCGGCCAATACTTCGCGATCGGTGCGTCGTATGACACAAGTCCCCGCTCGGCTTGAATGTGAAGCGCCGTCGCGGTGATGCCCTTGGTGACGGAGAACACGTTGAACAGCGTGTCCTTGCCGACTTTCCGTCCGGTCGTCTTGTCCGCGACGCCACCGAACACATCCACGACCAGCTTGCCTTCCTTATAGACGGCGAACTGGAGGCCGACCTCGCCTTCGGCGATGGCCGCGTCAACCGCCTCCTGGAACACGCGCTGTGGGTCCCGTGCCGTACCGACCTTGCTCTGCGCCAGGAGTCCAGCCTCGCGGGCGAGCTGCATCACGCTGACGAGACTCACACCCCCGGCCGCATTGCAGAGAAACCTGCGCCGCGACACAGAGGAAGTCAAAGGAGTCGTCGCTTGCCGGCGGTTACCTGTGTCACTCATGGAGCGAAGCATACGGGATTGAATGGACTGCTGCAATCAACTTCATCGCCACGGCCTCACGATCGTGAAGACGGCCCACAGGTCTTGCGAATGAGCCATTCGCCCATGACAATGAAGGCTCACCACGTGAACGGCCGCCGAGACGTGCCGTTCAGGAGGCGCCATGCGCTGGATCGTGATTGCCGTGACGCTCGGCGCGCAGGCCGCCGCGCTGCCGCCCCCCTACCCACGTCAGGGCACGACGAAGATACTCGACAACGATCGTGTCCAGGTCTGGGACATCGCCTGGCTCAGACAGACGCACACCGATGAGGGCGTCGCGGGTTCGAGCGCGTCTACGTCTTCGAGATCAAATGACCGGCGACCCGCAGACCAGCCAGCGACCGGCTACTTCATGGCGCTGTCCATGAAGTGATTGCCTTCATGACAGGCGTATTCGAATAGGCGATACCCAGGGGCCGCTCGCTTGAACGAGAACGCCAGCTTCCAGGGCTTCGTGAAGACCTTCGGATCGTCGATCGTGGCTTCATAGTCGAGCGTGTCGCGATTCGCGATCGTGAACCGCTCGACCACATGCAGGGCATCGCTGTGAAACGTCAACCAATCGAACCACGCTTTCCCGTTGAAGTTTGTCGTGTCGATAATCAGCGTGTTGCCGTCCCAGCGGCCACGCGAATCCCCATTCCAGAGAGGGATCGCCGGGGAGACGTGGCGACGCCCGTCTACGGGCACGATGCGGGCCTCGTGGTTCCACTCGGCGAAGAGCACGACATGGCCCGGTATCTGCAGAAACTGATAGCCGTTGTACGGCGTGTTGTAATTGAGCCGGGGGACACCCGCCGCGATACAGCGCGCGCTCGGGTCCATATACGCAAGATTTCCTCTGGGATCCCGGTAGTTGGCCGCGATCTCCTGGCGTTTGGCCGCGGCCCAGGGTTGTAAGGGCAGCTTCCCGTCCGCGGGGTCCACGATGCCGATTCTCCCGCGCGGGGATGAACCTGTCCCGACGTCGGAGTAGCCAACTCTGTCGGACTCCAAGAGGGCGACGGCATCTTTTTCCACGCTCACCGTCAAGCCGCCACCTTGCGTTTGCCACATGCCCTGGATGTCGGGCTGGCCGTCAGCCGTTCGAGGAGGGTTCCAGGCGCCCTGCTGCGCCGCCGAGGCTGGAGACTGGGCGGCTGCCGGTCCAGCGGCAAGCACGACGGTCACCACACTGGCCGCGACGAATCGTGGAATCGCATCGCACGTCATCATGCTGACTGACTCCTTCAACGGGCGGCGTTCAGCCATCACCAAGACACCATCCAGCCAGAGTGTATCCCTGTTCGACAGACGTCGTGCTCGAGAAGGCCCCCGCGCCAGGATCGTGCGCGCTCGGACAAGCCGGTGATGAAGAGCATTCCAGCACCGACGGGGATGGGCAACCGCGCCCGAGTCGCGTCATTCGCGGCGTTCGAGAAGGCTAGGCAGCTGGACAAGAACTCCCGACGGGCGACGATCCCAAGTTCGTCGTCCATCCTGACGGAGAAATCGGTTCGAATGGACGGGACCTGCGGGCACATCCGGACGGTTACCTTGTCCGACGACGTCTGGCTCAAGTGGGCGGCCTTGGGATGCGGACTCTCGGGTCCCGCGTTTTGGGCAAACCGTGACGCGCGTCGTCGACCACTTCTCCGGCCGGTTCAGCGTCAGCGTGAGCACTCCACCGCATCTATCATTGAGGATATGCTCCGTCATGTCGAGGATTGTCGTTGTCGCTGGGGAATCCTTGCACGTGTTTCGAATAGCCACGAAGCGGCTAGAATAGCGGTCTACCAGGAGCAAACCATGTCTCAACATCGCGGCGTGATCGCTCCGTTCCTCATGTTCGTGAGCGCCTACGTCTTCGCCGTTTCGGGCGCGCTCACCGCGCAGATTCCCACGACGCCGGCACAGCCGGAGGCCGAGCGCTTCTACGACGCCATCCGCAGCGGTGATGTCGCGAAGGTCAGGGCTGTTCTCGACAGCGGCATTGACGTCAATCTGGTCGAGCGGCGTGGCGGCGCCACGCCACTGATTCACGCGGCTGCGGTCGGGTCGCTCGAGTCGATGCGCCTCCTCCTCGACAGGGGCGCGAACGTCAACGCCAAAACCCATCGCGGCATGACCGCGTTGATGTCCGCCGTCTCCGATCTTGCCAGGGTGCGTCTGCTGGTAGAGCGCAACGCAGACGTGCACGCGGCGACCGCGACCGGCCGGACTGCGCTGGAACTGGCCGCCATGGGCGGGAGCGCCGGTCCGATCGTCCGCTATCTGCTGGAACACCGTGCGAACGCGCGCGCTGTCGATGCGGGCAACGTCACGACCCTTCTGGCCGCGACGCTCGGAAACGACACCGAGTCGATCCGGCTGCTGGTTGAAACCGGCGTGGACGTCAACGAAGCCGTCAAGGGCACCGACGTCGGCGACTTCAGCGGCGCCACCCCGCTCACATATGCCGCCATGGCCGGCAACGTCGAGGCGGTCCGTCTGCTGCTGGCGCGCGGCGCCAAAGCCAACGTAGTGACCGGTCCACCGAACGCAACCGTGAAGAACGGTACCGTCGCCCTCGGCACGTTTACGCCCTTGCTGCTGGCAGCGGCGTACGGACCGGACGCGGTCGTGAAGAGCCTCATTGCCGCCGGCGCGGACGTCAACGTGAAGGACGCGCGCGGCATGACGCCGCTGATGCTGGCCGTGTCCAATGACCACGGAGATCCCGCGGTTGTAAGCACGCTTCTCTCCGCCGGCGCGAAACTGGATCCGAAGAGTCTCGCCGGAGAGACGGCGATGGACTGGGCGCTCAAGTCCGGCCAGACGTCGCGAGTGGCGGCGTTGAAAGCGGCTGGAGCAACTCCCTCGGCACCTGCTGTAGCTGCGGCCGTCGCGCCCATCTCGCGCGCGGCGTCAGCACGCGCGGCGGCGGAGAAAAGCCTGGCGCTCCTCCAGCCTGCGACCGGCGCCTTCTTCACCAACGGCGGTTGCGGTGCCTGCCACGCACAGAACATCACCGATATCGCGGTCGGTGAAGCGCGCGCCGCAGGGCTGGCTGTCGATGAGGCTGCCGCCGCGCAGCGCGACGCCGGCGCCGCCGCGCAATTTGCGTCGATCGCCACGAAGTTATTCGAGCGCCTCGATGCGCCCGTCGTCGACATTCCTCTTTACACGCTGGCGGGGTTCGCGGCTGCCAGCCATCCCGCCGATCGAGCGACCGACGCGCTCGTCTTCAATGTCACCGCGCAGCAGAACGCGAACGGTTCGTGGCATCGGGGAGGCGTCGGCCGCGCGCCGCTGTCTGACGGCGACACGTCGATCACGGCGCTCGGCGTACGCGCGCTCACCACCTATGGGCCACCGGGACGCCGGGCGGAGATGAACGATCGCGTGCAGCGCGCGATGACGTTCCTGCGCGCCCTGAAGCCGATCACCGCCGAGGATCGGGCGTATCGACTGCTGGGCCTTCTCTGGGGAGGCGCGTCCGCGGCGGATCTCGGTGCCTTCGTCAAAGACGCGCAGGGCAAGCAGCGTTCGGACGGCGGCTGGTCTCAGAACGACACGCTCGAGAGCGATGCGTACTCCACGAGTCTCACGCTCTTCGCACTCCTCAAAGCAGGCGTTGCCGCCGGAGATGGATCGGTGACACGCGCCGTCAACTACCTGCTCGCCTCGCAGCACGCCGACGGGTCATGGTACGTGCGGAGCCGATCGCCGAAATTCCAACCCTACTTCGAGGGCGGGTTCCCCTACGGGCACGATCAATGGATCTCGTCGATGGCCACGGGGTGGGCCGCGGCGGTGCTTGCGTCCACCATCCGTGCCGAGGTGCCTCGGCGCACTGCGCAGCGGTAGGCACTTGAAGCGGCTTCTCGCACGCGTCTCCACCCGGGGCGCCTAAGATACGCGCCTGGCGCATGAAACGCACTTCGTTGTACGCCGGGCTGCTCCTGGCCGCGGCGGGCGCCCCCGTTCTGACACCGCGCGCGGAAACGTTACACTTGTGCAACATTCTGAAGATATCCACGCCTCGCCACGCTTAAGTGTTGAGCGAATCCGGCTAGCAGGGTAATCGCCCAAGACCTCCCACATCTTGGGGCTTGAACCAGCAGGAACCGGGGCGGTATCGTTCGCGGACATGAAAGCGAACAAAAGGGCGAAAGTCTCCAAATTCACTCATATTTGTGAGGCCCCTCGCGCGGTGCCATCATGGTGATCCGGCGCCTCGTGTTCGGGGAGATGGACCGCCGAGAATTGCTTGAGGCGTTGCGCAGATGCCGGGGCGCGTGCGTCGAAGCGCATCGGCATACGGGCTTCGATACCGACCTCTACAAACGGGTCACCGCCCTGGAAGGCGCGATTGATGATGTCGCCGAAGTCCTGACAGGGAACCGCGAACACTTCTGGTTGAAGTCTTACGGGACACCGTCGACGTAGGGCGTCATGCGCGCGTGTCCCGGGTGCGGTGAACGTCGCTTGATCGAGTTCGATGCTGCACTGCGGCGGTGGTGGTGCCTGGTGTGCTCGTGGACGTGGTACGAACCGTCGGGTTGAGTGCGTAGAGAACGTGCGACATCTTGGGGTTCACGACAACGGCGCGGCATGAACGCCGAGCTTAGCTATAGCTAAGCTGTCTAGTCGTTCGGTTCAGGTTCGCGTTGAAACCATGCTGAGTCGGCGCCAAGTTTCCGCTGCAGGTCCGTCAACCACTCGGACACCTGCTGTGCAGTGCCGGTGAACAGGGGTTCGCGCTCATCGTCCTCGTCGTCCTCGTCGTCGAATAATTCGAACGCATCCGGACCTACGACGCGCAGTTCGAGTCGGAGCAAGGCGGCGCCTTCTCGAAGTTCTGCCTCTGTGGTGCCCATCTCATGTCTCGGCGCAGTGTTACCTATGTGTTACGTACATGTCGGCCGGTTCTCAAGATCAGCGCAATTACTGAACAAGAGTAGTGACCCGGGCGGGGATCGAACCCGCGACCCTCTGATTAAAAGTCAGATGCTCTACCACTGAGCTACCAGGTCGTTCGATGGCAGTCAGGTATTCTACTCTGCGCTCGAATCGATCCGTCTCCTTTTGACGTGATACTCTGTGGCTGTGACCCCTGTGACGAAAGACGCCGTGCGTCTCGTGCTCGTTGTGGAAGACGATGTATCGGTCCGCCGACCACTCGTCAAGTTTCTCGAAATGCACGGCTTCGCCGTCACGTCCGCAGAGACGTCGGATGAGGGGCTCGAGGCACTCAAGCGGCAGCGGTTCGTCGCGGCCGTCGTGGATCTGCGGCTTCGCCGCGGAAGCGGGCGCGATGTCGTCGTGGCGGCGCCCCCCGAGATTCCGGTCATCATCTTCTCGGGCGTGCCATCGGAGTCCGCTGAACTCGAGCGCGTGCGGCCCGGGACGCGGCTCATCGAGAAGCCCTACTCGCTCGTGCTCCTTGTCGAGGCGCTCGAGCAGATGCTCGCCGCCGGCACGGGCTCACAGAATCTTCATTCCTAGCGCCGAGAGCGCCAGCTCGACGCCGAGCTGAGCGGTCGCATTGCGAATATCGAGCGTCGGGTTGACCTCGACCAGGTCGAGCGAGGTCAGGAGACTCGAATCCGCGACAATCTCCATCAGCAGGTGCGCTTCGCGGTAGTCCAGGCCGCCTTTCACGGGTGTGCCGACGCCTGGCGCAATCGACGGATCGCACACGTCCATGTCGAACGACACATGCACACCCGCTGTGTCGGTTCCCGCCAGCGCGACGGCCTTTTCAACCACGGTGGCGATACCCTGTCGGTCGATATCCTTCATCGTAAAGACGTGGACGCCCGACTCGCGCACCGACACTTTCTCGCGTTCATCGAGGTTGCGAAGGCCGATGAGCACAGTGTGAGCGGGCAGAACCTTGGGACTGAAGCCGCCGATCTGCGCGAGTTCCAACGGTTCCTGACCAAGCAGAGCCGCCAGCGGCATCCCGTGGACGTTTCCGCTCACGGTCGTGACCGGGGTGTTCATATCGCCGTGCGCGTCGACCCAGAGCAGACCAACTGGCTGCCCGTGCGTGCTCTTGGCCCATGCCGCCGCCGCGCCGATCGACCCGGCCCCGAGACTGTGATCGCCGCCGAGCACGATCGGCACGGCACCGTCTTTGAGTGAGGCAAGCGTGACATCGTAGAGCCGCTGACAGACCTTGGCGATGTCGGTGATGTACTTCTTCCGTTCGTGGCGCTCCGGCCGAATTTCGGGAATCGGCGCAGGCAGATTACCCTTGTCGGTCACCGCACACCCGAGGGCCGCAATGCGCTCCCGCAAACCGGCAATGCGGAACGCCGATGGTCCCATATCGACCCCTCGTCGCCCGGCCCCCAGGTCCAGCGGTACGCCAATCAGGTCAACAGGTTTCAACGGCCACCTTTCACCTCTTACCTCGTCGCGGCGACGACAACCAACTCGGTCATGCGGGGACTGGCCCATTGAGAAATCGAGCAACGCCCGCGCCCGTGGCGCGCCCGTCGGCGATGCCATCAGGAATACCGACACACCGGAATCCGCTGCCCGTGACGAACAGTCCTGGGTGAGCGGCCAGCGCGCGCTCGATCTTCTTCATCCGGGCCAGGTGGCCGACCTCATGCTGCGCGTTGGCACGGTCCCAGCGATAGATGCGCGTCAGGATCGGATCGCCTGCAATGCCCAGGAGGGGCCGAATCGTTGCCAGTGCCCGCGTTGTCAGTTCTTCGTCGGATTGTTCGAGCGCCTTCGGGTCGCGTGCGCCGCCCACGAAGACGCGCAGAAGCACCCGGCCCTCCGGAGCGCGATGCGCCCACTTCGATGAGAGCCATGAGGCCGCCAGAATACCGGTCTTCTCAACGCGGGGGACCACAAACCCAGATCCGTTCAGCGGGTGCTGCACCGCGCTTCGCGCGAACGCCATCGCGATCGTCGCGGTCGAGACATAGGGCACCTCGTCGCACAGACGTGAAAGCTCTTCGTCTGCGGCGCGGAGGATGCGTGCGGTGACGTACGCCGGCGCGGCAAGTACGAGCGCCGATCCCTCCAGCATCTCAGCCAGCGACGTCTCAACGCGAAAGTTCACGAGATTCCCAGGCCTCACAGGACTCACAGGGCTGACAGGGCTCAGCGGGTTGACGATGCTCGCGTTCACGATGCGGGTGCACAGCCGGATGGCGTTGGCGGGCAGCGTGGCAACCAGCGCCCGGACCATCTCGCTCAGACCGTCAGGCAGGGAGCGGAACACGCCCTCGGACGGTGACCGTCCGCGTCGCTGACGGCGAAACGCCAGCAGCAGACTTCCATGCGTCCGCTCGGCTTCGGTGAAGCGCGGGAACAAGGCTCCGCAGCGAGAGGCGATCGACATCTCCCGCATGAATACCTGCCAGCAGGGGTTCTGCGAGGTACGCCGTCGCCTCTACGCCGAAACGGCGCGTCATGAACGCTCCAATGGATTCGTCCCAGTCGTCGCCTTCGTCGCGCCGAGGCGGCACGAAGACTTCCGCGGCCATTCTGAGTTTCCCCGGCCACGAAAATAGTCGCGTGCGCACGAAGGGGCCGATGCGCGTCGGGATTCCGAGAACAGACGCGGCGGGCAACGCGTGCAACTGATTGCCGCGCTGAATGTAACTGAGGCGTGGCGGACTGGTGGGAATCAGTCGGCCGCCGAGTCCCAGTTCGCGGCACAGAGCAATGCCCTCCGGCTTCTGGATGAGCAGGGCATCAGGGCCCCCGTCAATGGTGTACCCATCAATCTGCTCGCTCAGAATCACGCCGCCGGCCCGGTTCGCCGCCTCGAGTAATACAAAAGGGATATCGCGGCGATGCAATTCGTAGGCTGTCGAGAGTCCCGCGATGCCGCCGCCAACGATGAGGACCGGTTTCATCGACTGAGATTCTAAGGTTCTGGAGTTCTAAGGTTCTCAGATGGCTCTGGGTTCTACGGGTTCTAGGGTTCTAGCGTTCAACGTTCCTGGTTCCGTGAGTGCTGGTGCACGTGATGGGCGAGTGCCTGGACATGAGCGACCGGCGTCGATGGCAGGATGCCGTGTCCGAGGTTGAAGATATGCCCCGGTCGTCCCGCCGCCCGCGTCAGCACGTCGTCAGCGGCCGCGAGCACGCGATCGAGCGGGCCGAGCAGCAGCGTGGGATCGAGATTGCCCTGCACGGCGCGATCGTGGCCCACGCGCGTCCATGCCTCGTCGAGCGGTGTGCGCCAATCGATCCCAATCACGTCGCCACCAGCCTCGCGCAGTTCGGCGAGGATCGAACCCGTGCCCACACCGAAATGAATCGTCGGCACGCCGCTCTGCGCGAGGCCCTCGAAAATTCTGCGGGTGTGGGGGAGCACGAACTCGCGATAGTCGCGGGCGTTCAGCGCGCCCACCCACGAATCGAAGACTTGCACCGCATCGACCCCAGCCTCGATCTGTGCGTTGAGGTAGTCGCAGGTGACCTCTGCCAGGCGCCCGCAGAGGCGATGCCACGCGGCCGGTGAGCCGTACATGAGCGCCTTGGTCCGTGCAAAGTTGTTCGAGTGCCCACCCTCAATCGCGTACGACGCGAGCGTGAACGGAGCACCACCGAAACCTATCAGGGGAAGACGGCCGCCCAGCTGGGTCTGTATCTGTCGAATTGCGGTCAGCACATGTGCCAGCGCCTCGCGCGGATCAACGCGGCGAAGCGCATCGATGTCGGCCTCCGTCTGAATCGGATTTTCGATGGCCGGACCTTCGCCGCGGATGAAATCGAACGTGATCCCCATGGGCTCGAGGGGCAGCAGCAGGTCCGAGAACAGGATGGCCGCGTCGATCTCGAGGCGTCGCACCGGCTGGAGCGTCACTTCAGTCGCAAGATCTGGCGTGCGGCACAAGTCCAGCAGGGAGTACCGCTCGCGGAGCGCACGATACTCGCTCATGTAGCGGCCCGCCTGGCGCATGAACCAGACTGGCGTCCGATCGACAGGTTGCAGGCGGCAGGCGCGCAGAAATCTGGCGCGTGGCTCGTTCAGTGGGTCACCTTGTGGAGGAGCAGCGTGCGGGCGAGATCCACGAGATCCTCGAGCCATAGGGGCTTGAACTTGAGCGCGGCGCCCAGACTCTGCAGTTCGGCCGAGATACGGTCGTCGAGAAAGTAATCGCCGGTCACGATCGCGACAGGCGTCTCAGCCTGTAGGGTGTTCGCCCTGAGTCGACGGAGAAAAACGAGGCCATCAACGATTGGCATCCGTAAGTCGAGAATAATGGCATCTGGCCGAACCGCCTCCGCCTGCTTCAGCCCAGATGACCCGTTCATCGCGATGAATACTTTGTATCCTTCCAGCGTGAGAATTCGTGCAAAACTGTGCGTCACACTCTCGTCGTCGTCGATGATAAGGATCGATCCGTTCTTCACCTCCGACGCAAGAGCTGACACGCGGTTATTGTAACAGACCACAGAATTTAGACGCTTTGTGGACGTGCTGATAGACCAGGGCAGCACGAGAAGGCATGTTACACTTAGGGGTTTTCGAACTTCCCTATTGTGAGTATCCAGACGTTCACCACTGCCGCGGCTCTGGGAATGCCCGGTGACTGCTCAGGCGGAGGCGCCTAGTGAGTCCCATTCTGGTACGGCCGGTCCGCGAACAGCTCGAGCACGACCGTATTATTCGCCTCTTGCAGGCGAGGTTTCGCCGCCGATACGAAGCCGGTATAAACCTTGGCGCTGAACAACAGGCCGCCGTCGGCAGTGGGGCGTCCGCTCTCTTTCCGGACTTGGTCCTTCTCTCTCAAGAGCGGGGCCATCGGCTGCGGGTTGTCGTCGAGGTTGAAACGGGCGAGTCGGTGAACCACCTCGAGGCCCTGGCCCAGTGGGCGAACTTCTCCAAGCTCAAGGCCGACTTCCATTTGTATGTGCCATCCGGAATGGTGGATGTTGCCCGCCGGCTGTGCGAGGACAACCAGATTCATGTGAACGAGATCTGGAGTTATCACACGGTCGGCGACGAAGTGCGATTCACGCTCGTCCACCGCGCTCGCGAGGCAGGGGCCCACAAGACAACCGCGACACACGGAAACGACGACCAAGTCGGCCCCGAAAGGCACGTCGGCCGCGAAAGGGAAGAAGGCAGCGGCAAGGCGAGGGAAACCGGGCGGACGTGTCAAGAGCCGCGGCGCCAACGCCGTGTCGCGGTCGAAGTCCGCGAAGAAATCCGCCCGCACGCAAAAGCGCAAATAGCTGATGCCTGGCCCTGCCGCACCGTTTGTCAGGTTCTCGCGGGACAAACGCGGGTACGAACACGTCTATCTCGTTCATGCAGGCGGCGGACGCGGTGCGCCTCGCGCCAGGGTTCTTTACTGGTACCGAACGCCGCCGGACGTGAAAGTGGGCCGCCAGCCGTTCGACGATCAGGTTCAGAAGGCGCTCGAAGCCCAGTATCCCGAACTGCGTTTCGAGTGGAAGCGAATCGTCGAGGCACAGGCGCCCCCACCTCCCGAGGTCGAGCAATGGCGTGAGCGGAGGCGCGCCGAGCGATCGGCGAAGCAGGAACGCACGGCTCTTTCCCGGGAGGTCGCGGTCTCGGCCGAGCCCGCGCCCGAGGAATCGGAGATCTCCTCGACGGCTCTCGTGCTGGCCGAGCCGCTTCCGGCCGTAACCGTGGCGTCAATCCTCGAGCCGGTGGTTGAATCCGAGTCCGCCCTCGCTGATGGTCCGGCCGAGTCCGGTGAGCGGCACGAACTGGCTGATGACCAGGGCGCGCGCGGCAAGGAACCTGCGGCCGCGGATGTCCCAACGACGCATGTCGTTGTTCGTGGACGCCGGCGTCGTGGCGGGCGCCGGCGGCGACGCGGCACACGGGGCGGTGCGATGCAACCATCCGTGATAGCCGGACCGGTCGATTGGCCTGCGGCAGAACCTCCGGCGCCAGCGGGACCGCAGGCGGAAGGCGAAGTGGCCGAAGCCGCCGAAACGCTTCCCCAAGGAGAGAACGACGAGACCCGAGATTCCGATTCGACGTCCTAATCCCACGCGCGTCCAGCAGGACGTGGCATATAATTACGGACGCTATGGCTTTCCAACACAACAGGTTCTGGTCGCTCGCGATATTCGCCTCGCTGACCGCGACCCTTGCCGGGCAAACGCCGCAACAGCCGCAGCAGCCGCAGCAGCCGCAGCAGCCAACGTTCCGTGTACAGGTGGACCTTGTCACAACGGACGTGACCATCAAGGACGAGCGCGGGTCATTTGTGGATGACCTGACGCAGGACGAGTTCGAGGTGTACGAGGACGGGGTCAGACAGAAAGTCGTATCGATGACCATGTCGCACGGCGGTCGCATTTCGAACGTCCTGGCGCCGGCGCCGCCGCCGCCGCGCGAGGGCATCGTTCTTCCGCCGGTCCGCAAGGTGAACGACATATCCGGCCGCATCTTCCTGATCTTCGTGGACGACGCCAACCTGCAGTTCAAGAATTCGCCGAAAGTCCGGCAGATTTTCAAGAAGATCGGCAAAGAGCTGCTGCACGAGGGCGATATGTTCTCCGTTGTGACGAGCGGAACGTCCACCGTGTCTTTGGGGATGACCTACGACCGGAAGCGGCTCGAACAGGCGGGTGAAAGGATCACGGGCGACGGCCTGTCGCCCACCGAGCTCATCGAGCAGAGTCAGAGCACAACGGAGCTGCAGTTCCGTGCGCATGGGGCGTTCAAGACGATGCGTGAGAACCTCGAACAACTCGAAGGGGTGCACAATCGCCGCAAGGTGCTCGTGTGGATCAGTGAAGGCTACGACTACAATCCGTATCAAGCGTCGCGGCTCGGTCTGCTCGGACCCAACTCGGGGTTCACGCAAAACACCCTCGGGCAGATGCTCGACAACGCCGGTACGGAATCCGGAACGGGCGCAGGCGGAACTACTCAGCCCTCGGAAGCGGCCCGGCAGCAGATGCAGCGGGAAACGTTCTCTGACGCCGACCTCTTCCGCGACATCGCCGAGGTGACGCGGATCGCCAACCGGGCCAACACGACGATCTTCACGGTCGACCCGCGCGGTCTGGTGGGCACCCCCGACATCGATCAGAACGTCGATCCCAGGCAGTGGGCCGATTACGTGCGCAAGTCGCAGGACACGCTGCGGATCATTGCGGAGGAAACGGGCGGCACCGCGCTCGTGAACACGAACGACTACGACAAAGGGCTCAAGAGGATGGATAACGAGTCGAGCGACTACTACGTGCTGGGGTACTACTCGAGCAACCCCGATCGGACCAGACGCCGACGCAGGATCGATGTGAAGGTTACACGCAAGGGTGTCACGGTAACGGATCGAGGCGAGTACCTGATCAAGCCTACGCAGGTCGATCCGCGCCCCTGACGCTGCCGGCGCGCAGGCTGGCTTTGCGCATCTTCGCCGCGTCTCGACGCGGCGAGATGCTCTCCATGGTCCCTACCTTGACGCGTTCGATCGCTTCCTTCAGATAGGATTCGTCGATCTCCGCTCCGATGAAGTTCAGGCCGAGGCGGGCACAGGCAACAGCCGTGCTGCCGAGTCCCAGAAACGGATCGAGCACAGTGGTGATGCGGCTGAGACCGTGCAGGCGCAGGCATTGTTCGGGCAGCCGCGACGGAAACGTCGCGGGATGCGGGCGGTCGCGATCGCGCCGCTGGATGGTCTCGTAGGGAATGAACCAGGTGTTCCCGCGGCAGCGGACGCCGGATGCTCCTGCGTTCCAACGCGCCGTGTTCGATTGATCCTGGTAGGGCACGCCGAGCGCCAGCCGATCGAGCCGTGTCTCGCCCTTCGGGGTGAAGTGAAACACGAACTCGTGGCAGTCGTTCAGGAATCGATCGCTGTTAATGGGCTTGTAGTGACCAACCGCCAGATCGCGTTGAAGACCTGCGGCTGCCCCCGCAAGGCGGTGCTCGATGGCGATCGACTTCACCCAGTGGATGATGTTCTGCAGATGCAGATGGGCTCGTGCACCCTGGGCGACGTCCATGGCGGTCCACGGGTCTGAGGGCCTGGCGCCCACGTTCAGAAAGAGCGAGCCCTCCGGGCGCAGCACGCGCGCAGCGGCGGCCACCCAGACGTTCGTCCACTCCAGGTATTCAGACGGAGAGAGTGTGTCCTGATACCGGCCGTACTGAATGCCGATGTTGTAGGGCGGCGAGGTCACGATGACGTCGACGCTTTGGACCGGCAGCTGTTTGAGGACGTCGAGACAGTCCGCTAAGTAGAAGCGGGAACTCGAGTTCCGCGAGCCAGGCACAATTGCATGCGGTTTCAACAGAACAGGCATCAGCCCATGTTTCGGCCGTGCCCCCTGGCGGCGTTAGTCGAAGGAGCTAGGAGGCCTTGCTGACAAAGGCGGTGGGGCCCGTCGCGGGTGGACGTGCGGCCGCGACTGTATGGTTCCGGCGATGGCCGTGAGTGGCGCAGGTCCTGCCCTTCTCTTCGACGTAATTGACCTCGCGGCTCGTAGCCACTTCGCGATACCGGCCGATGACACAGCCGCAGCCAAGAGTCGTGAATCCGAGAAGCCGAACAAGACTCATTGACTCAATTCCTCAACCCGATCTGGAGCAAACTCTGTGCCGATAAATCGCAGCTCTGTGCGCGGGGCGTCCTTCCACAGAATATCGGCAGAATGGGTGAAAGTTATCTTCGGGAATCAGAAAATAATGGACAACGTGCGGAAGATCGAGGCCCTGATCCAAATTGCAGGAGAAGGATGGCTGCGGTTTGTCGAGCCGGTGCGGGTCATTGAAGCATGGGAACCGGGCGGAGTGCGGTCCGCCCTGACTGAAGTGGACCGTTTGACGCGGGAGACCGCCTGTTACGGGGTGGGCTTCGTGTCGTACGAGGCCGCCACAGCGTTTGGACTGGCAGTCCATGCGCTGGACAGGCAGCAATTGCCGCTGGTGTGGTTCGGGTTGTTCCATTCGGCACACGTCGATCTCCTGCCCGAACTGCCCGCCCACAAGGAACCCTACGAGCTTGGTGCGTTGATACCGTCGCTCGACAGAGCCGCATTCGACGCGGCGTTCGCTCGCATCAAGTCCGACCTCGCCGATGGTCACACGTACCAGGTCAATTACACTTTTCGCGTGGAGGGAGCATTTGCAGGACACGCCAGGTCGCTCTTCATGGATCTCGTGGAGGCGCAGCAGGGTGGACACTCCGCGTTCATCGACCTCGAGACCCACGCCATCTGCTCGGCGTCACCCGAGCTGTTTTTCGCGCGTGTCGGGACCTCGCTGTCAACGAGGCCCATGAAAGGAACCGCCGCTCGGGGCCGAACGTTGGCCGAAGACCGGGTCGCGCGCGACGAGCTCCGGGCATCGGCCAAACAGCGTGCGGAAAACGTCATGATCGTCGACATGATGAGAAACGACCTTGGGCGGGTTGCAGAGGTTGGCAGCGTCCGGGTGTCGGAGCTCTTCGCAGTCGAGCGCTACCCGAATGTGTGGCAGATGACCTCGCTCGTGACCGCGCGCTCGGCCGCGTCCATCGAGGACCTGTTCGGCGTACTGCACCCGTCGGCCTCGGTCACGGGCGCCCCCAAGGTGCGGACGATGGAGATCCTGCGCGAGCTGGAGAACCAGCCGCGTGGCGTCTATAGCGGCGCAATTGGGTATGTCGCGCCGGACGGTTCCGCGCACTTCAATGTGGCAATTCGTACGGCGATCGTCGACCGTCGGTCGCAGCGCGTCAGCTTTGGCATTGGCAGCGGCATCGTGTGGGACTCTGAGGCGGGGGCGGAATATGACGAGTGTCTGCTCAAGGGCTCCGTGCTGGGACGCCGGCCCGTGCCGTTCGACCTGCTGGAAACCATGCGGTGGGCCGCCGGAGAGGGGTTCTTCTTGATAGAGCGACACCTTCAGCGGATGAGCGAGTCCGCGGAGTACTTCGGGTTTCCGTACGACGAGGCCCGCATTCGTGAGGCCTTGGAGGCGGTCGCTCGAACGCTCAGGACGGCCGACGAAACCGCCGAGGGCCGACATCGGGTTCGCTTGCTCCTCTCTCGCAAGGGCGACATCCGGATCGAACATCGCCCGCTCGACCCGTCTCGGACACCGCTGCGAGTTGGAATGGCAACCGAGCCCGTCGATATCCAGAGTCCATTTCTGTTTCACAAGACAACGAACAGGGCGATGTACGAGCGGGCGCGTTCGACCGGGAAAGGCAGGACGGCTGAGCCGGGCGGGGCAGGCGAGACCGACGAGACCATATTGTGGAACGCTCGAGGAGAAGTGACAGAGGCCACGACTGCGAACATCGTCGTTGAGTTGGACGGGTTGTTGGTGACGCCGCCTGTCGACTGTGGGCTGCTCGCGGGCACCTGCCGAGCGGAAGCTCTGGCCCGAGGTGAAGCACGTGAGCGCCTGGTGACGCTGGACCAGTTGCGTCGGGCGTCGCACATCTGGCTGATCAACTCAGTCCACGGATGGCGAGACGCAAGTCTCGTCGATCCGGAATGGGGGAGCGAGGTGGGCGGGAGCTTGTAGGCCCGAGCTTCAGCAGGTGGGTATTTGTAGGCCCGACCTTTAGGTCGGGCGCGGCACGGACAGGAGAAAAAGAGGCCAATGAAGCGACCGCCGTTCGTCGTCCTGCTCGCCATGTTGTGTGTCGGCGTTCAATACGGACTACCCGGCGTCAGGACCACCATGCGTGCTCAAGAGCCATCCGGCGTCGGGGCGCTTCTTCAGGACGCGTCGGTGCGACGCGCGCTCGATGCTGCAAGGAACACAGAGTCACTCACGATTGCCGACCAGATTCGGTTTTGCGAGACGCCCGCGCCGCCCTTTCAAGAGATGGCCCGAGGCGAGCTCTTGAGGCGCGCGTTCGTCCAGCTCGGTCTGCAGAACGTGCGCGTGGATCGTGAAGGCAACGTCCTCGGCGATCGGCCCGGGCTCGCGGCCAGTCCTCGGCTTGTCGTCGCCGCACATCTCGACACGGTCTTTCCTCCAGAGACGAAAGCGACCATGACGCGTCTAGGGGCGACGCTCAGGGGCCCAGGCATTGGCGACAATTGTCGAGGTCTCGCGGTTCTCGTCGCCGTTGTCCGCGCGATGCGTGCGGCTCAGGTGCAGACCACGGGGCTCGTTACCTTCGTCGCCAACGTCGGAGAAGAGGGACTGGGCGATCTGCGGGGCGTCAGGGAGCTCTTCGGCGTCCGCAAACGTGGTGCTCCGCCCAGCGCCGCCGAGGTTCGGGCGGGGATCGATCGATTTGTCTCAATCGACGGTCCCGGCCTTTATGTCGCGAATGTGGCTGTCGGCAGCCGCCGCTATCGCGTCACCTTCAAGGGGCCCGGCGGACACAGCTACGCTGCGTTCGGTACGGCGAGTCCCATCGGTGCGCTCGGACGGGCGGTCGCGAAGATCGCCGAGATCAGGGTATCCGACCAACCGAAAACAACGTTCAACGTCGGCCGCATTGGTGGAGGCACGTCGGTCAACGCGGTTCCATTCGAGGCGTGGATGGAAGTGGACCTTCGCAGTCAGGAACCGGCGTCTCTCGACGCTCTCGATCTGAAAATGCGAAAGGCCGTCGAGTCCGCGGTTGCCGAGGAGAACGGACGGTGGGGGAAGCGGCCCGACGTCGTGACCGCTTCTCAGGAGCTTGTTGGCGACCGGCCCGCTGGATCACTTTTGGTGAGCAGCCCGATCGTTCAGACCGCCCTTGCCGCCGCAAACGCGCTCCGGTTCACCGCACAGTTGTCGGAAGCATCGACCGATGCGAATCTGCCGATCAGTCTTGGAATTCCCGCCGTCACGATCGGCGGCGGCGGGAGTGGCGCCGATGCCCACGCCCTCACGGAATCATTTGACGGCACCGACGCATGGAAAGGAACCCAGCACGCCCTTCTGCTGACCATCGCACTGGCACGCCCGTAGACTGGGCCGACGCTCCCCCCGATCGTAGGCCCGACCTTTCAGGTCGGGCGTTACTGAGACGCACGCTACTCGCCCGACCTGAAGGTCGGGCCTACGATTGGTAAGGTTGGGCCTCGCCTGACGCCTGGGGTTGGGCCTACGATTGGCGGTCCCGCAGCTGCTTGAATCGCTCGAGGTCGATGGCGCGCTGGCGACCTGCCTGTCGACGCGCCTGCAGCACTCGCATAAGGAAGATCAGGTGGAGCGCCCCCGTCACGCCATACTCTATGGGGACCGCTCCCGCCACAACCACGGGGATGAAATTGAATATGGCAGCAAGGCCGAAGAGGGCCGCGAACAGAGGATCTGTGCTTCCGGGGCCCCCGGGGCCACCTTCCGAAAACGCGGTGGTGTAGGCCATCGCCTGATGCTCCCACCGTCGCACCGACTCGTCGTCTTCAAAAAAGACCTGCAGATAGCGCCCAACCCGCTCGACGGCCGTATGGAGCGCAAAAATGCATTCGAAGGCGGTCGCCAACAGGAGCAGCGGGAGAAGCGTCGCCACCGGCCAAGGGGCGAGCGCAATCGTGGCGACGACGAGTGAACCCCAGGAGGCAAGACCGGCGAACGCGATCCAGACGCGTTGTGTGCCCCGTTGGCGAATCGTCTCGCGAAGGGCCCTATATTCCTCGATCTCACGCGGTGTCACACCTGACTCCTGTGGCGGGATGGGCGAGCCGATAACCCGTCAGACGCGAGCAGCGACCGCGCACCGGCCGGGGCCGCCATTGTGGCACAGACATCCAGTCCCGCCCCGGACGCCGGCGCGACCCGCACTTCACGGGATTGCACGCCCCAAGTCGACGATAATTGCCTTGCGGTTCATGGATTATCTGATAAGCTTTTTCCGTCTACACAAGAACTCTGACTCCGAGACTGCATTCGTGATCGGAACACTACTGCGCTGGATTACAGCTCTTGCGGTTGTTGGCCTCGTCGGCACGGGTGTCAGTGCGAGGGCAGCGGAGACCCCCAAGCCGGCGCCAAAGCCGACCGAGGGAGGGGCCGCGTCCGACAAACCGGCCGCCTCGAAGCCTGCGTATTCAGCGACGCGGTCCCAGTCGCGCAAGACCAGACTGGCCAGCGCACGCGCCACCGCCAGTGCGCGTGAGTTTGCGACCACGATTCTTCCGCGCTACAAAGTCGACGCGAGCGGGGACCTGGTGCCAGATCTCCGGGCGGCCGCGGCCATTATTTTCGACCCTCAGACAAACGAAGTGCTCTGGGAGGAAAATTCGCAGAGCCAACGGTCGATCGCCAGTATCACCAAGGTGATGACCGCGGTGGTGTTCCTCGAAAGCAATCCCGATCCCTCGCAGGAAGTGACAATCCTTCGCAGCGATATGTATCAGGCATCGACGACCAAGCTCTGGACCAACGATCGTGTCACCGTGGACGATCTGCTCCACCTGCTGCTGATCCCGTCAGACAATGCCGCCGCCAGAGCACTCGCACGCATCTCGCCGCACGGCTCAGCCGGCTTCGTCTCGCGAATGAACGAGAAAGCCGCCGAGATGGGCCTCGTGAGCACTCACTATGCGGATCCGTCCGGGTTACTGTCGGACAACGTCTCTTCGGCGTACGACATGGCGCGGCTGATTGCGTATGCTTCGGCCGACGACCGGATTTCGTCGATCATGCGCACGCCCGAATACACGGTACATGCCGCGAAGCGGACGTTCAACTTCCACAGCACGAATCAGCTGCTCGGCCGGGGCGAGTACAGACGTGCGCGCCGGCAAGACGGGCTTCATCTCCAAGGCCGGCTATTGTCTGGCCACGCTACTGCAATTGCCGCAGGGTGGACAACAGGTGGCTGTCGTCGTGCTCGGCGCGCGGTCGAATGCCGGCCGCTTCCTCGAAACGCAGAATCTCTTCAGCTGGCTCTCGAACAAAGCCTCGAGCATCCTCACGACGACCACGACGCCACAGGATTAGCGCTAGACCTCGCAGGCCAGACGTCTTTCGGGCCGCACGCCCACCGTTCCTTCGGCCGCTTCTTTCCCGTTACTGAGCCTGCAAGAGATACAGGTCTTGAACTGGGTTGCCTTTGGCTCCCTCTGGACGAAAGGCCGCGATCTTGAAGTTGTGCGCCAGCGTGCGTTGCACATAGGCAGTCGAGTGGAACGCGGCGCATTCATTTTGGCCGGCGACGTCCTGACGGCGCACGAAGAGCTGCCCGCGCCGAAATTGCTCCTGCTCCTCGGGCGTCAGATTCTGCAGATAGGCCTCGCCGTGCAGCGACAGGACGAGATAGCCGCCCGGCCGCAAGACGCGATGGAACTCCGCCATCCAGGCGAACTGCAATTCTTCCGTCAAATGAGTCAGCACCGAGAACGCATAGATCAAATCGAAGCTGCCCGCTTGATAGCGCAGCGGGGGGCACAGCCCATTGGTGGACAGCCTCGCGAACGGCAAGTGTCGGACACACCATGCCACCGCCAGCGCGTTGCAGTCGGATCCGTGAAACGTGGCCTGAGTCTCATGCTGCCAATGTCGCAGGACGCGCCCGCACCCGCAGCCGAAATCGAGGACGTTCTTGAAGTGATCGACAGCCAGCCCCTGGTCAGCAAGGATGTCGATCAAGCACTCGCGCGCCTTGCGGCCAATTTCGACAAACCAGTTGACGTCCGCGGTGCCTGCCACCAAGAACCGCAAGCCGCTCGGTGGAACCGGCAAGCCGTCCGAACCGATGCCGTCGCTCCACGAGGCGACCTGCTCGGGCCCGGCGAATACCAGGCGGCTGAGGTGGTTGATGGTGTCACGCGATTCGGCGAGCGCTTCCTCGGAGTGCGTCAGCGCCGCCTGGACCCGACGATGTTCAGCCTCCAGCCGTTCCAGATCGCTGGTCAAGCGCGACAAGAAGGGCAAGCGTCGCACGATCTTGCGTGTCAACATTCTCTCATCCGTCCGCCCGTTGCCGCGACGGAGATAGAAGGATGGAGCGAACCCCGGCGGTCCGCCGAAGCTCCGCGCGAAGGCGGAAGGTCGTGCCTACGCGCCCCTTCACCCCGTATATCCGCGCTGAATGGCCGCTGCATCGAGCGGCAGCGTGGCAATCGCATCCACCGACACGAGGACCGGTCGAGTCGTGTGCCGGCCGTCGTACGCCTTCAGGTAACGCCGGCAGACATCGCACGCGTATACGCGGTAGCGCCCGTCTTTTGTCGCGAACGATGTGATGCGCGAGCGGTCGCGGTTGGCACAGAAGGGGCACGCGAGCGCGTCGAACGCCCACTGGGCGAGACACCGCCCGCAGATCAGCCGGCGCTCCGCGCTCGGTGTGATGCACGCAAAGTCGGGTTCCCAGCCGCAGAACGGGCAGTGACCGTGCACCCAGATCTTCGAGTCAACAACCTGCGCCAGCGCTTCGGCGCAACGAACGAGAAAGGGGCGCATTGCAAGCACGAGCACGTGATCGAGGCTGGGCGGTGAGCCCTTGGGCGTGCGGTCAGTCGGGCTGGCGCCGGGATCGCGCGCCGTGGCCTCGTACCACCGGCTCACGATCGGTTCGAGTGTGTGTCCGTCCCGCGCGAGCATGAGGATTTGCTCGTGCTCGGTCCGGTCCAATACGTCGTGGCGGTGGAGGATGTCGGCGGTCTGCCGCAAGGTGAGGCGAAAATCGCTCCAGTTGAGTGGAATATCGGCGAAGCGCACGATGGGGCGTCCGGCCCGCTGCCGAGACGCGAGCCATTCCCGATCTGACTGAATCCACGGGAGCGGCACCCGCCCCTGGATGCGGCGCTGCGCCTCCACGAGCTCCAGCTGCATATCGACGGCGGACGACAGCTCCGGGTTTGAAATCCTGAGGGCTTTCAGCTCGGCGACCTCGCGCGGATCCGCGCGAGGCACCCTGACAGAAGGTGCGGAAGGTTCGGTCACGGCGAGGATTGTACAATTGCGCGGCCCGATATGCCCGTCACCCTTGCGAAATCCGTTCGATCGGTCCTCATGATTGGATCTGAGGCCGTACCGTTCTGTAAGACGGGCGGCCTTGCCGACGTCCTCGGCGCACTTCCGTTGGCGCTCGCACGTTTGGGCTGGGACGTCACGATCGTCGTGCCGCGATACCGGGGCGTCCACGCCGGCGCGTTTGTGGAGCGGCTCGCGATCACGATTGGCGGGGAGCTGCTGACTGTCGGGATCTTCGAAGCACCGATCGGGGATGCCCCGCACGTGGCGAGAGCCGTGCTCCTCGATGTGCCGGAACTCTACGACCGCGACGGACTCTATGCATCCGTCACACAAGATCACCCCGACAACGCGCGGCGGTTTGCGCTGCTGGCGCGCGCGGCCCTCGAATGGGCCGCGCGCCGCCCGACGCCGCCTACCGTCGTGCACGCGCACGACTGGCAGGCCGGCCTTGCGCCCCTCTATCTCAAATCCTTATATGCCGGGCATCCAACGCTCGGGGATACGCCGAGCGTATTCACCATTCACAATCTGGCCTATCAGGGTGTGTTCAGCGCCGACTGGGCGCCACGGATTGATATCCCCGCAACGGTCTTTGCACAGGGCGGGCCTGAGTACTGGGGCCAGGTGAGCTTTCTCAAAAGCGGAATCTCCTTCGCGGAGGCGATCACGACCGTGAGCCCGCGTTATGCAAAGGAAATCCAGACGCCGGAACTCGGTTTTGGCTTCGACGGTGTTCTGCGCGCGCGTCGGGCCGATCTGCTCGGTGTCCTGAATGGCATCGACATCGATCAGTGGAATCCGGAACGAGATTGTCACCTGCCGGCGCCATTCGGTGCCGTTGATCTCACGGGAAAGAGGACCGCGAAGTCCGAAGTCCTGTCGCGCTACGGACTGCCGATCGATCCTGCGAGCCTGAAGCGTCCGCTCGTCGGCATGATCTCGCGCATGGTCGATCAGAAGGGACTCGATCTCCTCGCTGCGCTCGCCGATCGACTTCCAATGCTCGATGCCGCGTTCGTCGTCCTCGGGACTGGTGAGCCACGCTATCAGGACATGTGGCGCACGCTCGCCGCCCGTTATCCAACGCAGATCGGGGCTCGCATTGGCTTCGACGAGCCGCTCGCGCACTTGATCGAGGGGGGCGCCGACATGTTTCTCATGCCGTCACGCTTCGAACCCTGCGGTTTGAATCAGATGTACAGTCTCAGGTACGGCACGGTGCCGATTGTCCGTGCTGTCGGAGGACTGGCGGACACGGTTCGCGACGGTGTCACGGGCTTCGTGTTCCAGGAATACTCACCAGCCGCGCTCCTCAATGCGTTGCAGCGGGCCCTGGCGGCTTTCCGGAACCAGCCCAAATGGCGAACCCTTCAGGCCGCCGGGATGGCCGAGGATCATTCGTGGGACCGTTCGGCGCGGGAGTACGTCAGAATATATGAAAGGATAAGCCGGGGCCGCAGTTGATGACCTCCGGGTTACCCGGCGCCGGGGCCGCAGGTCGCGGCCAGCGCATGTCGCGGGACGATCCGCAAACAGATAGGAGCGTAATGGCAGCTGAGAATGTACAGACGTTCACTGACGGCAATTTCGAGGCTTCGGTACTGAAGGTGGGCGGCCCTGTGCTGGTCGACTTTTGGGCGGAGTGGTGCGGCCCCTGCAAGCGGCTGGGACCCACCGTCGATGCGCTTGCTGCGGACTATGGCGGCAAAGTCACCATTGGCAAGCTGAACGTGGACGAAAACCCGGATACAACCATCAAGTTCAACGTTCGAGGCATTCCGGCGCTTCTGCTGTTCAAGGGCGGGCAGGTCGTGGATCAGGTTGTCGGCCTCGCGCCGAAGGACGACATCAAGAAGGTCATCGACAAACACCTGTGATCACCCGCAACGTGATCGTCATCGGGTCCGGCCCGGCCGGCCTGACTGCCTCTTTGTACGCAGCCCGCGCCAACCTGCAGCCGCTCGTTATCGAGGGGCTGGAGGCTGGCGGTCAGTTGATGCTGACCACGCTCGTGGAGAACTTCCCGGGTCATCGCGACGGGATCATGGGTCCCGATCTGATGGCCGAGATGCGGGCCCAGACGGAGAAATTCGGGGCTGACCTCATCCAGAGCTACGTCACGGCCGTGGATCTCTCCGCGACGCCTTTTGTGGTGCGCACGACAGAGACGGAGTACACCGCGCGCACGCTCATCATTGCCACGGGGGCGTCGGCACGGCTGCTCGGGCTCCCATCGGAGCGTGCCCTGATGGGACACGGCGTCTCGACGTGCGCGACCTGCGACGGCTACTTCTTCCGCGGCCACCATATCGCTGTCGTGGGCGGCGGAGATTCCGCGATGGAGGAAGCGGTATTCCTCACGAAGTTTGCTAGCAAGGTCACCGTGGTTCACCGCCGCGAGACGCTCCGTGCCTCGAAGATCATGCAGGACAAAGCACGGGCCAATCCGAAGATCGAGTGGCGCCTCAACGCCGAGGTCGATTCGATCAACGACTCGGGCAAAGGTGAGGTCACGTCGATGGTGCTGCGCGATACGAGGAGTGGAGAACGAACCGAGCTGCCCGTGACCGGGGTCTTCGTGGCGATTGGACACACGCCGAACACATCGCTGTTCCGTGGACAGCTCGAGACCGACGCGAACGGCTACATTGTCACGCACGACGGCCCGAAGACGAACATCCCGGGTGTGTTTGCCTGCGGGGATGTGCAGGATCATGTCTACCGGCAGGCGGTCACCGCGGCCGGCAGCGGGTGTATGGCGGCCCTTGACGCCGAGCGGTACCTGGAGGGGTAGCATCGACGATTCCACGATCGACGATTTCGAGATCGTCGATCCCGCTCTGCATTGTCCAGATAGATCGTCGTTCACCACGTCGGATATCGTCGACTACTCGATCCACCCACCACCCAACACGACATCGTCGTTGTAGAACACCACGGCTTGACCGGGTGTCATCGCCAGCTGCGGGGTGTCGAACACGACCTCGGCCCGCCCCGCGCCAAGCGCGCGGACGATTGCCGGCGCTGGTTGGTGGCGATGGCGAATTTGCGCAGTAATACCCAGGGGAGCCACTGGCGCATCGATCATCCAGTTGACGCCCGACGCCATTAGCGTCGTCCGCTCCAACGACTGCCGGGGTCCTACGACGACCTGCCGTTCGGCTGGCTTGAGCGCGAGCACGTACATCGGTGCGGTTGACGATCCTCTCGGACGTCCCGACTCGGCCGACCCCGTCGGAAGGGTCGCGAGGTGAAGCCCCTTGCGTTGCCCGACAGTGAATCGATGAATGCCCTGGTGACGGCCGAGCACGCGCCCCGACTCATCGACAATTGATCCAGCCTTGGCATTGCTGCTCGTACGACCTTCGACGAAGGTGCGATAGTCGTTGTCGGGAACGAAGCAGATTTCCTGGCTGTCCGGCTTGTCCGCGACGGGAAGCCCGCGCAGACGCGCGTACGCGCGGACGGCCTCCTTGTCGCGATCGCCGACTGGAAACCACGCGCGCGACAGCTGATCCTGCGTCAAGGAGAAGAGAAAGTAGGCTTGATCCTTCGTTGGGTCGACGCCTCGCTTCAGCCGGTACCGCCCGGTGACCGAATCGCGCTCGACGCGCGCGTAGTGGCCGGTCGCCACCGCGTCGGCGCCCAGGCCGCTCGCGCGATCCGCCAAAGCGGCGAACTTCAGGTCGCTGTTGCAGTGAGCGCAGGGGAGAGGGGTCCGGCCAGCCGAGTACTCACGAACAAAATTGGAGACAACCTGCTCGTCGAACTGCCGCTCGAAGTTCAGGACATAGTGCGGGATGCGGAGGGCGGCGGCAACACGCCGCGCATCGTGGAGGTCCTCAATGGAGCAGCAGCTGCCAAAGGCGCGATCATCCGATCCCCCGGAGACCCCGGAGACATTGTAAAGCTGCATCGACAGACCGATGACCTCGTGGCCCTGCTCGGCGAGCAGCGCCGCGGCCACCGACGAATCAACGCCGCCCGACATCGCCACAACTATACGCATCGCTCCATCTCGTCGACGACCGTCCCTATCGCGACGGGCACGAAGAAGAACAACAACATTTCCGTTAGCTGAGCCCCGCTGACTGTGCGCTCGCTCGGCCCCTCAAGCTTCGCAATTTCTCGACGAGTCCCGGCAACACGGCGACCACGCGATCGACCTCCGTGTCGGTCGAAAACAGTCCCAGGCTGAATCGCAGGGAATTCTGGGTTCTGTGGGTTGGAAAGCCCATGGCGCGCAGAACATGGGAAGGCTCGAGCGTCCCAGATGAACATGCAGACCCTGTCGAGACCGCCACGCCCTCGAGATCGAGAGCAATGAGCAGACTCTCGGCCTCGATGCGCTCGAAGCTGATGTTGGTCGTATTGGGCACTCGGGCAGAGCACGAGCCGTTGACAGCGGTCCCTGGAACCGATTGCAGAATCTGTTCCTCGAGTCGATCGCGCAGGGCGCTCAGCCGTTTCCGCTCGGACTGGATCTTCTCCTGCGCCAGCCGCGCCGCCAAGCCGAACCCAGCCAGAGCCGGAACGTTCTCGGTGCCAGCGCGACGATTGCGTTCGTGTTTGCCGCCGGTGAGAATCGGCATCATGCGCGTGCCCCGCTTGATCCAGAGCGCGCCCGCCCCCTTGGGCCCGTTGAACTTGTGGGCCGAGAGGGCGAGGAGATCGACGCCAAGCGCCTTCACGTCGATCGGAATCTTGCCCGCCGACTGGATTGCATCCGTGTGCATGAGCGCCCCACATTCGTGGGCCAGGGCGGCGATTTCCGCAACCGGCTGAACCGTGCCAATCTCGTTGTTCGCGTGCATGACCGAGACGAGGGCGGTCGTCTCCGTGAGGGCCTCTCGGATTCGGTCGGGCGAGACAATCCCGGACTGGTCCAGTGAGACGACCGTCGTCTGCCATCCACGTTTGGCCAGCGCCTTGAATGTGTTGAGGACGGCCTCGTGCTCGATGGCGGTAGTCACGAGATGTCGGCGCCCGGTCGGTTCGAGCGCCTCCGCAATGCCCCGAATCGCCAAATTGTCCGACTCGGTCCCACCGCTTGTGAAGACGATCTCGGAGGGATCGCCGTTGATCATGGCCGCGACCGACGACCGTGCCTCGTCCATTGCTGTCTTGGCTTGCTGGCCAAAGTAATGAACCGACGACGCATTGCCGAAAATATCCCTTGAGACCTGGCTCACGACGTCGGCCACGGCAGGCGCGAGGGGCGTCGTGGCGTTGTAGTCAAAGTAGACACGCATGCGTGAACGTTACATGTTACTGGAAACCGCTAACCGTAGGTAACAAAAGGACTAGACAAGATTTCAGGCCTTCCATATACTGGCTCGACTTCGGGGTCCCCCCGCCTCACGATGGCAGAAACCCGAGCGCCCGGCCGTGGAAGGTGGATAGTCGGAGGATGACATGTGGAAACGGGATGAAGCGGTCCGACCCCTCGGTGGACAACAGCCGGCTGCGCCGCAGCCCGCGCCGGGCACAACGGGAACTCCAGTTCCTCGTAACGAGGCGATCACCATTATGGAGAAGGACATCGTGAACATCGGCAAGTCGGTCGTCATCAAGGGTGAACTGAATGGCAGTGAGGATCTGACCATCGAGGGTCATGTCGAGGGTACGATCCAGCTTCGAGATCACGTGTTGACGATCGGGCCGAACGGGCGCATCAAGGCGCAGGTCTTCGCCAAGTCGGTGATCGTCCTTGGCGAAGTGACGGGCAACGTCACCGCGAGCGAGAAAGTCGACATTCGCGACAACGGATCCGTGGACGGCGACATCGTCTCGCCACGGGTGGCCATCGCCGAGGGCGCGCATTTCCGCGGCAGTGTGGATATGCAGCGCAAGGCTGGCGCCGCACCGGCAAAACCGGTGCAGGGCACAGCCGCGGCTGCTCCGCCGCCCGTTCCGCAAGCCGCCGCCGCTGCCCGCGCCTAGGGATCGGAAGGCGACGCACAGGAGAGGGGAGGGAGAAGGAAGAAGAACTTTGACGTTCTGACTTCTTCCTTCCAAGATCCTCCGTATGGGACTGCTGGATCGCATCGCGCCGCGCAGAGGCGAACCGGAGCCATCAGCCCCGGCTGTGATCGTTGACGCGCCCGTCTTCGCGACGAAGGCGCTCCGCAAGTTTCTCACCGCGCTCACCGCCCGCGAGTCACCGGTCCTTCTCGATCTGGGACCCGTCGTGGGCAGCAACGTCAGCTTCTTCGGCGAGCAACTGGGCTGCAAGATCATCGTCGAGGACATCTTTGCGGACCTCGATCGTCATGTGCGTGAAGGCAAGCTCGACACGCTACCGGAATTCTTGAGCAAGCGTTTTCCCCACCGCGACGGGTCAGTCAACGGCATTCTCTGCTGGGACTTCATCGACTATCTCGACCGGCCATCGGCGCATGCCCTGGCCGACCAGTTGATGCGTGTGCTGTGTCCCGAAGGCGCACTCCTGGGATTCTTCGGCACGGTCCAGATCCCAGACAGCAGCTACACGAAATACATCATCATCAATGACGTGACCCTGAAGTACCGCTCGTACCGGGCTGCGCGCGGCCGTCAAGCCGCCCTGCTGAACCGCGACATCATCAGGCTGTTTGGTGGCTTGCGGGTGTCGGATTCGTTCCTGCTCAAGAACAACCTCAGAGAGATCCTCTTTCGCAAACCTGCCCTCTAGGCCCCCGTGGCGCATCCTCTCATTGCCATGCTCACGGACTTCGGCCTTCAGGATCACTACGTCGGCACGATGAAGGGCGTGGTGCTCGGAATTTGCCCGGAAGCCACGATTGTCGACATCTCTCACGACATTCCGCCGCAGGATGTGATGGCAGGCGCGTTGGAGCTCGAGGCCGCGTACCGTTACTTTCCCGCCGCCACCGTGTTTCTCGCCGTGATCGACCCGGGCGTGGGCTCTCCCCGCAACGCCGTCGCGGCCGAGGCGGATGGCTACCGTTTCGTGGCGCCCGACAATGGCGTCCTGTCTCTGGTCTTCGACACCGCGCCCCCGAGCCGGATTGTCGACCTCACCGAGGCGCGCTACCAGCTGCCCCGCGTCGGCCGGACCTTTGAAGGCCGCGATCGCTTTGCTCCGGCCGCGGCCTGGTTGGCCTCCGGGGTGGACCTCGCCCGGCTCGGGCGACCGGTCGCGCTCACTGGTCGCCTCTCTCGTCCAACGCCCAGGCTGACCGACGGCCGCATCGAGGGTGAGGTCGTGCGCGTCGATCGATTCGGCAATCTCATTACGAATATCACGCGCGCGATGCTGCCCATGCCCGCCGCGGGGGGCACGATGGGCGTTCACGTGGCTGATCGCGAGGTCTCCAACCTTGTTTCCACGTACGCCGAAAGCGAGGCCGCAGCGATTTGTGCACTGTTCAACAGCACAGATCATCTGGAGATTGCCATCAACGGCGGGAGCGCTGCCAGTCAACTTCAAGCCGGCCGCGGCACGTCGGTCCATGTAACATGGCCGGGAGCTCAGAACCTCCGAACCAAGAACCTTGAAACCTTAGAACGTTAGAACTCCGGAGCCTTCGCGCATAGAATCCCCGTGATACCATGATCAGCTTTGAACTGACGGATGAACAGCGGCTGCTCGAGCAGTCGGTTCGTGAATGGGCAGCGCGAGAGATCTCGCCCTACATTCGAGAGGCCGATCGAGCGCATCGGTTCGATCGCGACCGTGTGCTTGGCGGCATGGCGGCGCTCGGACTTCTCGGCATCTCGGTTCCCCAGGAGTACGGCGGCGCCGGCATGGACTATGTCTGCCTGGGTCTGGCGAGCGAAGAACTCGAGTACGTGGACACATCGCTGCGGGTCATCATGTCGGTGCACGCCGGGCTGAACTGTCTCTCCCTGCTGTCGTGGGGCACCGAGGATCAGAAGCAGCGCTATCTGGTGCCACAGGCGCAGGGCCGGAAGGTCTCCGGGTATGCACTCACCGAACCTGGAGCCGGGAGTGACGCTCGCGCCATTCAGACGACGGCGGTGAAGAGAGGCGACCGGTACGTGCTCAGCGGCGAGAAGTCGTGGATCTCGCTGGCCGATGTTGCCGATCATTTCATCGTCATCGCATGGACCGACACCGAGAAGAAGGCGCGGCGCGACCCGGGCGGTCTCAGCGCCTTCGTGGTCGAACGCACCTTCAAGGGGTTCTCGAGCGGACCGATGAAGGAAAAGTGGGGCATCCTCGCCGGCAACACCGGCTGGTTCAAGATGGACGACGTTGAAGTGCCCGAGGAGAATCTTCTCGGGAAACCCGGAGAGGGCTTCAAGATCGCGATGTTCGCGCTCGACCAGGGCCGGTTTACGGTGGCCGCTGGCGCGACGGGGCTCATCCGGGCGTGCCGCGACGCCAGCGTGAAGTACGCCAGGGAGCGCCGGACGTTCGGCGCGGAAATCGGGCAGCATCAGCTCGTGAAGGAAATGATCGCGCAGATGGAAGCCGACTATCAGGCGGCACGGCTGCTGTGGCTTCGGTCGGGCTGGATGAAGAACGTCGGACAGCGCAACACGAGGGAAACCGGGCTGGCGAAGTGGTTTGCCACCGTGGCCTCCGAACGGGCCGCGGGCGATGCCGTGCAGATTCATGGAGCGAACGGATACTCGGACGAGTATCCGGTGGGCCGTTTCTATCGCAACTGCAAGGGAGCCGTGATTTACGAGGGCACGCGAGAAATCCACAAACTGATGCAGGCCGATTACCTGCTGGGGTATCGAACCGACCGGCCGACCAGATGCGAGCTCCCGCCATACCGGGGGGCAAGCAAGAGTTGAAAACCATTCGCACTGTCAGTTCTGAGTTGAACAATGGATTCTGATCTGTCACTCGAGTTTCTCAGGGTCGTCGAAGAGGCCGCGATCGCGTGCGCGCACACGATGGGGCAGGGCGACCGCCATCACTCCGATCAGGTCGCCGTCGAGGCCATGCGGCGTGTCATGGACACCGTGCCGATTGACGGGACCATCGTCATCGGCGAGGGCGAGCGAGACGAGGCGCCGATGCTCTACATCGGCGAACGGGTCGGCATGGCCCAGTCGACAAAGGGGGCCACCTTCGAGCCGGTGGACATTGCGGTCGATCCACTCGAAGGGACGAACCTGTGTGCGACCGGCGCCCCCAATGCCATCGCGGTGCTCGCGGCGTCGAACCGCGGCGGCCTGTTACATGCCCCGGACCTCTACATGGAGAAGCTCGTGGTGGGGCCGAGCTCGAAAGACCACGTGAGTCTCGACGCGCCCGTCCACGAGAATCTCAAGGCCATCGCGGGGTGCCTGGGCCGGACCATTGAAGACCTCGTGGTGATCGTGTTGGAGCGGGATCGCCACCAGAAGCTCATCGCGGATATCCGCGCCACGGGTGCGCGCATCCGTCTCATTGGTGACGGCGATCTGTCGGCCGGTATTGCCGCGGCTGTCGTCGGGTCCGGCGTCCATGCCGTGATGGGGACGGGTGGGGCGCCGGAGGGGGTGCTCACCGCGGCGGCCATGCGATGCCTGAACGGGGAGATCTTCGCCCGACTCGTGGTGACGAAGCCCGAGCACGAAGCGCGCTGCCGGGCGATGGGGATCTCCGACTTCAAGAAGGTCTACCGCTCGAAGGATCTGGCGTGCGGCGACAGCATTATTTTCGCGGCAACCGGCGTGACGGACGGGACGCTCATGCGCGGCGTCCGGTTCTTCGGCGACGGTATTCGCACGAGTTCGGTGATCATGCAGAACAATCCCCATCAGATTCGTTTCATCGACAGCATTCACGTGGCGCCCTCGAGCGACGTCAAGATTCACTTCTGAGCGGATGGTGCGGGTCGTCGTCCACGCGACCTCTCCAGACCCCACCGCGATTGAAACCGCGGCGGCAGCGATTCGTGCGGGCGGGCTGGTCGTGTTGCCCACGGATACGCTCTACGGCCTGGCCGCCGATCCGTTCAACCGCACAGCGGTCCGCCGCGTATTCGCGGCGAAGCGCCGTGCCGCCGGACAGCCGCTGCCATTGATTGCGGCCGACACGGCGCAGGTGGTTCGGCATATCGGTGCGCTCTCAACGGCCGCCGAGCGCCTCGCGCGCCGCTTCTGGCCGGGTCCGCTCACGCTGCTACTTCGCGCGCCGGATTCCCTCGCCAGTGAAACGACCGGCGGCACGGGCCTGGTCGGCGTGCGCGTGCCGAATCATCATGTCGCGCTTGCGCTCTGTCGCGCCAGCGACCGGCCGCTCACCGCCACCAGCGCGAACATCAGCGGCCAGCCGGCATCGCCGGATCCGAACGCAGTCCTCGCCGCCCTGTCCGGCGAGGAAGCCCGGATCGATGTGCTGCTGGACGCAGGCAAGACTGCCGGCGGACCTCCGTCGACGATCGTGGACATGAGTGAGGACGTCGCACGACTCGTGCGGGCAGGAGCCATCCCGTGGGAAGAGATACAAACATGCCTGAACACGTAGGCCCCCCGTTTCGGTCTGGCGTCGCCGCGAGTCGCGGGTCGGGCCTGGTCCATCGCGGGTCTGGTGCAATGGCTGGTCGGGATTCGGGCAGCGCCGCTCATCGGGAACGCGCCGCGCTCGTCGGCCTTGTTTCGGGACGTGCCCGGCGGCTCGACGCCGAACGGTCGCTCGACGAGTTGGCCGGGCTCGCCCATGCAGCTGGCGCGGACGTCGTGCTGCGGGTGCTCCAGGAGCGGCCCAAACCAGATCCGTCGACATTTCTCGGTTCGGGTAAAGTGACCACGCTCGCGCTATCGTGCGAGGAAACGGGCGCGGATGTCGTCATCTTCGACAATGAGCTGACCCCGGCCCAGCTGCGTCAGATCGAGGAGAAAGTTGGCGCGGAAGATCGTCGACCGGACGCAGCTCATTCTCGACATCTTCGCGCGGCGCGCCCGAACGCGAGAAGGGAAGCTGCAGGTGGAGCTGGCGCAGCTCAAATATCTGCTGCCTCGGCTCGTCGGCGCCGGTGACGCTCTGTCAAGACTCGGCGGCGGCATCGGCACTCGTGGGCCTGGCGAAACCAAACTGGAAACAGATCGCCGCCGCATTCGCGTGCGCATCCATGCAATCAGCCGCGACATCGAGGCCGTGCGTCGGCGCCGTACGCAGCTGCGGGAGCGGCGTCACAAGGCCTCCGTGCCGACGGTCGCACTCGTCGGCTACACCAATGCTGGAAAGACCACGCTCTTCAACCTGTTGGCCGGAGCGAACGCCGACGCGTCGGATGCGTTGTTTGTGACCCTTGATCCGCTCGTGCGCCAGGTGCGGCTGCCCGATAACCGCGAACTCCTCGTGTCGGACACCGTCGGATTCATCGATCGCCTGCCCCACGCGCTGGTGGCGGCTTTTCGCGCCACGCTCGAGGAGGTCGCGGCAGCCGATCTCATCCTTCACGTCATCGATGCCTCGGCGCGCGACCGCGATCGACGGATTCATGCGGTCCAGAGCGTGCTCGAAGAGCTTGGCGCCACCGGCATTCCGCTTGTCGAGGTGTACAACAAGTGCGACCAGCTCACGGCCGATGAGCGTCGACGGTTGCAGGAGTCGGATCCGGCCGCCGTGTGCATCTCAGCGGTCGGCGGGGAGGGCGTGGATGAGCTTGTGGAAACGCTCACATTCCGTCTCGCGCTGGACGTGCAGCGCGTCACGCTCACGTTCGATCCGGACCAGCCAACCGACCGCGACCGAATCGCGCAAGTCTATCGGCTCGCTCGCGTCCTGGTTCACGAGGCCTGGGACGGCCGCGTTTCCATCGTGGCCGATGTGCCGCGGCGGCTTCTGGCCCGCCTTCAGCCCAGCGCGAGGTAAACTCTCTGGTCATGCGCAGACGCACGGTCCTCGCGGTGTTCGCGCTGTGCGGGCAGATCGCAGTGGGTTCCGGATGCGCGCCAGCGACCAGCAAACCCGCTGTCGTCACGGCGCCCAGGTATCCGCAGTACGTCCAGCCTCCGGTACCGGCGGCGCTTGCGGGCTCCTCCGCTTCCACCTCCTACAATCTCGCCTGGAGTCTCTTCCAGTCTGGCGACCTGAAGAGTGCAGAACGGGCGTTTGCCACGGCTTTGAGTACTTCGACGTCGTTCTATCCAGCTGAAACCGGGTGGGGTTACCTGGATCTCGCGCGCAGTGATCCCGCCGCTGCCCTGACACACTTCGACCGGGCGCTGGGGCACCTGAGCACATACGTCGAGGCGCTCATCGGACGAGGCCAGGCGCTCATCATGCTCGACAGAAAGGTTGAGGCTGTCGCCGCCTTCGAATCCGCGCTGACCATCGATTCGTCATTGAGCGACCTCCGCCGCCAGGTCGACGTTCTCAAATTTCGTGGCGCTGAACAGAACCTGGCGGCCGCGCGTCAGGCTGCGCGCGCCGGAAACCTGGACGAGGCGGCTCGCGCCTATGAAGTCGCGATCGGCAACTCGCCGGACAGCGCGTTCCTGTATCGCGAACTGGCGGTCGTGGAGCGTCAGCGCGGCCTCGCCGATCGCGCGCTCGAGCATCTCCAACGCGCGACGACACTCGACCCAACCGACGCGGCCTCTTTCGGGCTGATCGGTGAACTGCTCGAGGCGCGTGGCGACGATGAGGCCGCGCTGGCGGCTTACAGGTCGGCGCTCTCCATCGAGCCCAGCGGCCCCATCGAGGCGCGACGCGACGTTGTGCGCGCACGGGTGGCGCTGTCCCGCCTGCCGGAAGAGTACCGCGCCATTGGTTCAGCGCTGCAGGTCACACGGGCCGAACTCGCCGCGCTCATCGGTGTCAGACTTGGGGCTCTTCTTGAGCCGCTGCGGTCCGACGCCTCCGTGCTGATCACCGATGGTCGTTCCACATGGGCGGAGCCCTGGATCATGACGATCGTACGCGCGGGCGTGATGGATGCCTACGAGAATCACACATTCCAGCCGAGCGCGATCGTGCAGCGCGTGGATCTCGCGCAAGCGGTGAGCCGCGTGCTCCAACGAATCGCGGCCCTGGCGCCGACAAAGCCAAGACCCTGGGAGAACGCGCGCCTGACGTTCTCCGACATGGCGGAAAATCATCTCGCGTACGTGGCGGCCTCTACTGCGGTTGCCGCGGGTGTCATGACGAGCAGTCAGACGGCTGCGTTCCAGCCCTCGCGTTCCGTGACTGGCGCGGAAGCGGTCGAAGCCGTTCACCGCCTTGAGCAGCTGGCCGGTCTTCCGCGTGTCCACGAGGACAGCCGACGATGACTGCGCTCACGCCGGCCAATCAGTTGACGCTGCTTCGGATGCTGCTCATTCCCGCATTCGTGATTCTCGTGCTCTACGGCCACCTCGGGTGGGCGCTCGTCGTATTTGCCACAGCCGGACTGACCGATGCGCTGGACGGGCTCATTGCCCGCCGCTCGGGTCAGAAGACCCGCCTCGGCGCATGGCTGGATCCCATGGCTGACAAGCTGCTCCTGGTGAGCACGTTCGTGGTGTTGACGGTCCCCAACCTGGGCCTGGCGAACCAACTGCCGATCTGGCTGACGGTCTTGATCATCAGCCGCGACGTGGGCATTGTCCTCACGGTTGCGGTGGTCAACCTGGCCATTGGGCCGCGCACGTTCCGGCCGTCCGTTTTCGGCAAGATCGCGACCGCCACATACATCGTGACGGCTGTCGTGGCGATGTTCTTCAACTACCGCGGGCATGCCTCGTCGATCGTGCACGTCTTCGTCTATGCATCGCTGGCCATCACGATCGTCTCAGCCCTCCACTACATGTGGTACGCCGCCCGCATCATCGAGACGCCATGAGCACCGCGTGTCGAACCTTTCGTGCCTTCGTCATGGCATGCGCGTTCGCGAGCGCGGCCCACGCGCAGAGCGCGCCCAAACAGGCCGTCGTCGAGACTTCGATCGGCGTCTTTGTCGTCGACTTGATGCCAGGCGTGGCACCAAATCACGTCGCGCACTTCGCGAAAGTCGCGCAGGAGGGCGGATACGATGGAACGATCTTTCACAGAGTCGTGAAGTACGGGATGGTGCAGGGGGGCGATCCCCTCACAAAGGATCCCGGCAAGCGAAGCGCCTACGGCACGGGCGGACTCAATGCCGTCAAGGCGGAGGCTCGAGCGCCCAAAATGACAGCCGGGTCGGTCGCCGCCGTGACAATCAACGGCAGGCCCGACAGCGCCGGCGCGCAGTTCTTCGTCGTCCTCGCTGACCAGCCCGCACTCGATGGACAGTACACGGTGTTCGGCCATGTGTCGGAAGGCATGGAGGTCGTGCAGAAGATCTCGGAGACGTCTGTCGATGCCGCGGGACTGACGACCGAGCGCGTCGAGATTCGTCGCGTCACGATCCGCGACACGCCACCGCCGGCCCCCGACCCATTCTCGACGGAATCGGTCGAGGAGTTGTCCACGTACCGTGCGGTTCTGGAGACGAACGTGGGGCCGATCACTGTGGAACTGACACCAAGACGGACGCCCGGGCATGTGCGGCAGTTCCTGCGGCTGGCGCAGGCCGGTGTGTACGACGGCATGGCGTTCCACCGGGTGGTGCCCGGCTTCGTCATTCAGTCTGGCGCGCTTTCAAGCCGCCAAGCGCCGCTGACCGACAAACAGCAGAAGCTGGTTCAGAACCTGAATCCCGAGTTCAATGACACGAAACACGTCAAAGGCGTCGTGTCGATGGCGCGCGGTGACGACCGGGCAAGCGCGACGACGTCGTTCTTCATCGTGACAGGTGATGCACCGGCATTGGATGGTCAGTACACCGCGTTCGGTCGAGTCGTGGAGGGGATGGCGGTCGTGGAAGCCATTGAAGCGGCTCCACGAACAGGCGAGACGCCGAACAGCCGGATCGAACTCAAGACCGTCCGCGTCGAGCGCGTGAAACCGTAGGCCCGACCTTTAGGTCGGGCGTCTGGCGTCGGCGGACGCGCGTCAACTCTTCGGCACCACCCGCGACACCTTCACCGCCACGCCCACGAGATATTCGACCTGAATACGGTCCCCGGGCTCGAGGTTCTTGGCGACAGCTTCAGGTCCGAGCCGTGCAACGTGCGTCTGGCCGTCAGGATCGTCCACGTCCGTAAAGAAAATGTCCCATGACACCTGACCATGAATACTGACCGGCTGAATTTTCTTGAGGAGTCCGTCGCGCGTGCCTTTGAGCATCTTAGGAAATCGGTCCTTCGCGAAATGGCAACCAATCCGGCGGATCGAGGAGCGCCGATTCGTTGCAGAAGTTGTGGACGCTGACCCCCAGCAAGCGAACCGGCCTTGTCTGTGCGTCGGTGCGCTGGAGCAATTGTATCGCTCTTGCGACCAGGACGTTCCCGTCGCGGGTCGGATCGGCCGTCTGACTGCGCGTGATCGTCGTGAAGTCGGCGTAGCGGACCTTGAGTGTGATCGTGCGCGCCAGCAGCGACCTGCTGGCAAGCCATTGCGCCGCGCGCCCGGCCAGCCCGGCGACCTCGGTCTGCATGGCATCGAAATCCGTGAGGTCCTCGGCGAACGTGTTCTCCGATCCCGAGGATTTCGACTTGCGATTGGGCACCACCGGCCGCTCGTCGATACCGGACGCGAGCTGATGCAGCCAGCCCGCAAGACTCCCGACGATCGATCGTGAGCCTGGCGGCGTCGCACGTCCTGACATCCACGAGCCGTTCAATTCCCTGTGTGCGCAGTTTGCGCGCGGTGACCGGGCCGACGCCCCAGAGGGCATCGACCGGCAGTTGTTGCAGAAAAGGCTCGACCCGATCTGGGCTGATCACGGTCAGCCCGTCGGGCTTCTTCCACCCCGACGCAATCTTGGCCAGAAACTTGTTGGGTGCGACGCCTGCCGAGGCTGTCAAGCCCACGTCGGCGCGGATCCGTTCTTTCAAGCGCCCGGCAACCCTGGTGGCTCTCGGCTCGTTCCACGCGTTCTCGGTGACGTCGAGGTACGCTTCATCGAGCGAGAGGGGCTCCACAAGAGGCGTCACCTCGCGGAAGATGCCGAATACGGCGTTCGACGCCGCCTTGTAGCGAGGAAAGTCCGGCCGTACGATCACCAGAGATGGGCAGAGCTTGACGGCTCGAGCCATGGGAATCGCGGAGCGCACGCCGAACGCCCGCGCCTCATAGCTCGCGGCCGCTACGACGCCGCGGTGTTCGGGGCTTCCACCGACAGCCACGGGCCTGCCTCGAAGCGACGGATCGTCGCGCTGTTCGACCGACGCGTAGAACGCGTCCATGTCGATGTGCACAATCCTTCTGACCATTGGAATTGCGGATTGCCAATTGCGGATTGCAGATTGGCGACCTTCGATTGTAAGATCTTCTCAGTTCAGTTCGTGGGATCTTCGGGTTCTACCCCAACCATCAATCTGCAATTCGCCATCGGCAATTTCAGGGTTTCCTATCTCCATGCCTCAGTTCATCTACACCATGAAGGGTCTCGGGAAGGTGCATCCTCCCGACACCAGGGTTCTCGACGATATCTGGTTGTCGTTCTATTTCGGCGCGAAGATCGGGGTGCTCGGCTTGAACGGCGCGGGCAAGAGCTCCCTGCTTCGCATCATGTCGGGAGAGGACACGTCGTTTCTCGGCGAGGCGTTTGCCGCGGATGGCATTTCCGTGGGGTTTCTGCAGCAGGAGCCGCGTCTCGACCCGGCAAAGACGGTCCTTGGCAACGTCGAGGAGGGCGTTCGGTCCATCAAGGCGCTCCTGACGCGCTACGACGAGGTGAACGCCAAGCTCGGCGAAGACCTCTCGCCCGAAGAGATGGACAAGCTTTTCGAGGAACAGGCCAAAATCCAGGATCGGATCGATGCGACCAACGCCTGGGATCTCGACTCACGCCTCGAGCTGGCCATGGACGCCCTTCGACTGCCGCCCCCAGATGAGAATGTCACAACGCTCTCCGGCGGCGAGCGTCGTCGCGTTGCGCTCTGCCGGCTGCTCCTGCAGTCGCCCGATCTGCTCCTGCTCGACGAACCCACGAATCACCTCGACGCAGAATCCGTGGCCTGGCTCGAACGGTTTCTCAAGGACTACGCGGGCACGGTGGTCGCCGTCACGCACGACAGGTATTTTCTCGACAACGTGGCGGGTTGGATTCTCGAGCTCGATCGAGGGCGCGGTATCCCCTGGGAAGGGAACTACTCGTCCTGGCTCGACCAGAAGCAGCAACGGCTCAAGCAGGAAGAGAAGGCCGAGACCAAGCGACAGCGCACGCTCGAGCGCGAACTCGACTGGATCCGGATGTCGCCGCAGGGCCAGGCAGGCAAAAGGCAAAGCCCGCCTGAACGCCTACGAGGAGCTGCTTCGTGAGGACACGGCGCAAAAGATCGATACGGCCGAGATCTACATCGCTCCCGGACCGCGGCTCGGTGATGTCGTCGTCGAGGCGCGCGGCCTCAGGAAGGGGTACGGCGATCACCTCCTCATGGATGGCTTGGACTTCACCCTTCCGCGCGGAGGGATCGTCGGCGTGATCGGTCCGAACGGCGCCGGCAAGACGACGTTGTTCCGAATGATCATCGGCACCGAGCAGCCCGATGCAGGCACCCTGAGGCTGGGGGACACGGTGCGGCTTGGCTACGTCGATCAGAGCCGCGACGCCCTCAGCCCCGACAAGACCGTGTGGGAAGAGATTTCGGATGGACAGGACGAAATCGAACTCGGCAAGCGCAAAGTGGCGTCACGCGCGTACGTCTCCTGGTTCAATTTCAAGGGTGGCACGCAGCAGCGAAAAGTTGGCTCGCTCTCTGGGCGGCGAACGCAACCGTGTGCACCTCGCGAAGCTGTTGAAGAAGGGGAGTAATCTGCTGCTGCTCGATGAGCCGACGAACGACCTCGACGTGGACACCCTCCGCGCACTCGAAGAGGCGCTCCTTGGTTTCGCGGGTTGCGCCGTCGTGATCAGCCATGACCGGTGGTTTCTCGATCGCATCGCGACGCACATGCTCGCCTTCGAGGGTGAGAGCGAGGTCGTCTGGTTCGAGGGGAACTATCAGGACTACGAGGCCGACCGCAGGCGTCGTCTTGGCTCCGACGCTGACCAGCCGCACCGGATCAAATACCGGAGACTGACCCGATAACTACACCTTCGTTCGAAAGTACTCGATCGTTTTGACGAGCCCTTCTTCGAGCTGCACCTTGGGCTCCCACTTGAGCAGCGTCCTGGCGCGCGTGATGTCGGGTTGTCGGATCTTGGGATCGTCGGTCGGCAGCGGCCTGTAGACGATTTTGCTCCGTGAACCGGTCATGCGGATAATCGTCCGCGCGATCTCCTCGATGGTCATTTCCCGCGGGATTCCCGATGTTGACCGGATCGTTTTCCTTCGACAGCATCAGGCGAATGATGCCGTCTACGAGATCGCTGATATAGGTGAAGCTGCGCGTCTGGGTGCCGTCGCCGAATACTGTCACGTCCTCGTGGCGCAGCGCCTGCGACATGAACGCGGGCACCGCGCGGCCGTCATTCAGGCGCATGCGCGGACCATATGTGTTGAAAATGCGCACGATCTTCGTATCCAGGCCGTGGTAACGGTGATACGCCATCGTCATGGCTTCGGCGAAACGCTTCGCCTCGTCGTACACACCGCGTGGGCCGACCGGATTCACGTTGCCCCAGTAGGTTTCCTTCTGCGGATGTTCGAGTGGATCGCCGTACACCTCCGATGTCGACGCAATAACGAACGTGGCGCCTTTGGCCTTGGCGAGCCCCAGCGCCTTGTGCGTGCCGAGGGCGCCAACCTTGAGCGTCGGGATTGGCAGCTCGAGGTAATCGATCGGGCTGGCCGGGACTGGCCCAGTGCAGGACGTAGTCTACGGGACCGTCGATGTAGATATAGTTCGTCACGTCGTGCTTGATGAACGTGAACCCGCGGTTCGCAAGGTGCGCGATATTGGCGGTATCCCCGGTCAGAAGATTGTCGATGCCAATAACCTCGTAGTCGCGATCGAGCAGGGCTTCGGAGAGGTGTGACCCGATGAAGCCGGCCGCGCCGGTGACAACGATGCGTTGTTTCATTAGGGAAGACTCCAGTAGTTATCAGCTCTCAGCGTTGAGACATCACCGCCTCTGGCTCGTCTCAGAGCAAGCGGTCACGACCTGACACCTGGGGACTGGGAGCTGACAGGCTGCAGGTCCAAATTAGTATGCGTGCTTGTGGAAGAAACCTCTGAGGAGGGTCAGCCACATGATCTTCAAGTCGAGTCTGACGGACCAGTTCTCGATGTAGTACAGGTCGTATTCGATGCGTTTTTCGAGGGGTGTATTGCCGCGCCAGCCGTTGACCTGGGCCCACCCCGTCAGTCCAGCTTTCACCTTGTGGCGCAGCATGTACTGCGGAATGCGGTGCTTGAACTGCTCTACGAAGTGCGGTCGCTCGGGCCGGGGCCCGACAATCGACATGTCGCCGCGTAAGACATTCCACAGTTGGGGCAATTCGTCCAGATTCGATCGGCGCAGGACTCGGCCAAACGGCGTGACTCGTGGATCGTTCGGCACCGTCCATACCGGACCGGTGTCGTGCTCGGCGTTGTCGTACATCGAGCGGAACTTCACAATGGAGAAGGACTTGCCGTCGAGGCCCATCCGTTCCTGACGATAGAAGACCGGCCCGCGCGACGTCAGTCTGACGAGGAGCGCCGTGAGACCGATCGGCACGGCGAGGCAGAGCAGTCCCACGCTCGACAGCGCGATGTCGACGCAGCGCTTGATCGCGCTGTTCACTCCCTGCAGAGGAATGTCGTTGATGTTGATGACGGGCACGCCGTCGAGGTCCTCGAGGCGGGCGCGGAGCGCGATGACCTGGAGGAGGTCGGGCACGACCTTGACGTCCACCATCACGCGGCTGGTGTTGTCCAGCAGCTCGAGCATTCGCACGTGCTGCTCAGGCGGCAGCGCGACGTACAGGTGGTCGATGGCTTCACGCGCGGTGATCTCGGCCGCTTCGTCGATCGTGCCAAGCAACGGCAGCCCGCGATAGCCCAGGTGATCGCCGCCCGCGCGGTCGTCGACGAAGCCCACGATCTGATAACCGAGTTCCCGGTGCTCCAGAATCTTGTCGGCGATGAGGCGTCCGAGCTCGCCCGATCCGGCGATGAGAATGCGCTTGAGGCCGATGCCCGCACGCCAACGGCGCTCGAGCACCTCGCGCATCAGCTCGCGCGAAGAGAATGTGAGAAGGACGTTCAGCACGAGAAAGATCGCCCACGCCGCCTGCGACACCTCGAAGACACCCCGGTCGCGCTGCGCGCTGGTCGCGAAGTACGTCTGCACGTACAACGTCGAGATGATGCCGAAGACTACGGACAGGACGCTGCCGACGAAGACGGCGAAGAAATCATCCACGCGCGAGCGGCCGCGCCGAAGACGATAGAGCCCCTGGAGGTGAAACCCGAACGGGACCAGCACGGCGACCAATGGCAGAAGGTTGATGTACTGCGTGACCGGGGGAAGGCCCTTGGACACCGGGAGCAGTCGATCGACGGCATGGAACCGGATGGCGTAGGCGATCATGAACGCTGACATGCCCAGCACAGCGTCGGACATCAGATGAAAGGCGACGAGCAACCGGTTGTGCCGGATCACGAGGCGCGCTCCGCTGGCCGAGGTCCGCGCACGAGCGCTTCCATTTCATCGCCGAACCGCTCGCGACCGAATCGCTCGGCGTGACGTCGAATGACTCCTGAGTCGAAGCGCCGATGAACGGCGTCGACGACGCCTGCGGCAAAAGCCTCGACGGTGGGATCCTCGACGAGCAGTCCGGTTTCGCCCGGAAGCACGGTTTCGCGCGCGCCGCCGCGCCCGAGCGCCACGACTGGCCGGCCGCACGCCTGCGCTTCGAGCGGCACGATGCCGAAGTCTTCCTCGCCGGGCAGCAACACCACGGCCGCCCGACGGTATAGCTCGCGAAGCGCCTCGTTCTGAACACGCCCAAGTACCTGCGTGTCCGGGCCGGCCAGACGTTCAATCGCGGCACGTCCGGGACCGTCCCCAACGATCTTCAAGGGCACGTGGGCCTGCCGGCAGGCATCGATCGCCAACTCGATTCGTTTATAGGGGACTAACGCGGAGACAATGAGCGCAAATCGCTCAGGATCTGAGCCATCGGGGTGAAAAAATGCGGTATCGACAGGCGGATACACGACGCTGGCCTCGCGATTATAGTATCGGCCAATCCTGTCCGCAACATGATGAGAAATAGCGACATAGCGATCCACGCGACCTGCCGTGTCCCGATCCCAGCGCGCTAGTCTGGCCATGATGGAACGCATCACGCGCGTGCCGAGCGGCCTCATACGACCCGGACCGAAATACGCGTCGAACTGGTCCCAGGCATAACGCATCGGTGTGAGGCAGTAGCAGATGTGTCGGACGCGCGGCGGCTTGAGGATCGCCTTGACTGCACAGTGGCTGATGCTCAGCACGATGTCGAAGCGCTCGAAATTGAACTGCTCGACCGCCATCGGGAAGAGCGGCAAATATTCGCGGTAGTGGCGCGCGACGAACGGGAGGCGTTGAACGAAGGACGTGTGAATCGGCAGCCGCTCAATCGCGGGCGACACCGAACCGCGAACATGAAGGAGCGTGAACAGCTCCGACTCCGGGAAGCGCTCGCATAAGACCTCGAGGGCTTTTTCGCCCCCCCGCATGCCGGTCAGCCAGTCGTGGACAAGCGCCAGCCGCATTACGTGCTCGCCTCGCCCGACTCGGCCGCCACATCATAGATGGCGCGGACCCGCCGAGCCGAGTCCTCCCACGAAAACTGCCGCGCGCGCAGGGACCCCTTCCGGCGAAGGGCGTCGCGCAGTTCGTCGTTGGTCAGAACGCGGTAGATCCCCTCCGCAATCGCCTCGGGGTCATACGGATCGACGAGCACTGCCGCATCGCCAGCAACCTCTGGCAGCGATGACACATTCGAGGTCACAACCGGCGTGCCGCTGGCCATGGCTTCGAGCGGGGGGAGGCCGAATCCTTCGTACAAGGAAGGGAAGACGAACACCCCTGCGAGGCGGTACATGATCGCCAGCGTCGTTTCCGGCAGATAGCCCAGAAACCGCACGTACTTGTGCAGCTGATAATGGTGAACGGCGCGCCGCAACTGCGCGTACCGGGCAATTTCATCACCGATCAACACCAGCTTGAGGTGGTCGAGCCCCTGCTGACGGACGAGATGGAACGCGTGAATCAGCCTCTCCAGATTCTTGTGGGGCTTGACGTTGCCAGCGTACAGCACGAACTGGTCGTCAAGCTGATAGCGCTCGCGGACGCGCGCGACGTCCTCTTCCCGCGGTTCGATCGCGAACCGCTCGTCGTAGGCGTTGTAGATGACGTCGATCCGCTCGGGTGGAATGTCGACATAGCGAAGGATGTCCCGCTTCGAGCTCTCGGAGACCGTCATGACGCGCGTCGCCCGGCGCGCCGCAGTCGCGATCGACACCCGCGCGTACTCGTGCGCGAGCCGGTTTGGCAGATAGTCAGGGAACACGAGATGGATGCAGTCGTGAATCGTCACGACCGATCGGCATCGGCACAAGCGGGGGCAGCACGTAGTGGGGCGCGTGGAACAGCGTCACGCCTTCCCGCTTGAGGGCCCACGGGATTCGCAGTTGTTCGCCGACCGAATAGTTGGCGGATGGTTCGCTCACGGCGCGAAAATTCTCGCCGAGCGCCTCGAGTGCAGACACATCGCCGTGACGGCAGAGCAGTACGAATTCCGTCTGTTGATCCAGCCGCGCGAGCTGGCGCAGCAGGTTCCGGATATACGTGCCAATGCCGAAGTCGTGGAGCTTCCGCGCGTCTATGCCGATGCGCATGCGTGGCGTTGCCGCATCCTATCAGCTCCGGAACAGTCTGTACAGCCGCACGAGGCGGCGCGACGAGCGGATGGTGCTTCTCGTAGAAGGCAAGATGACTCCGGTGATAGGCCTCGCGGGTTGCCGCCGGGGCGGTCGCAGCCGACCGGCCCCGCACGTGGACCACCTCGACAGCCGGCGCGAACAGGACACCGCGGCCGCGGGACCGGATGGCCGCACAGAAGTCGACGTCCTCCGTATACATGAAGTAACGCTCGTCCAGGAGGCCGACAGCCTCGGCATCGGCTCGGCGCACGAGCAGACAGGCGCCACTGACCCAATCGGGCCACTGCTCTCGCCTCGCCATCTCCTCGACCCGCCGCGATATGACTGGATCCCGCCGTTCGTGACCGCGAACCAGTCGACGTTGCCGCAGCTCGCTGAGAAACGACAGCATCGGGCCGAACGAGAGTTCAGCACGACCACTCTCATCGACCAGCCGCGGACCAACGACGGCCGCCTTGGGGTGTGCCCGGAGGACGACCATGAGTCCATCGATGGCACCGGCAGGGATCACGGTGTCGCTGTTGAGCAGCAGCAGATTCTCGCCGGCGCTCGCCCGGATGCCGACATTGTTGCCGGCCGCGAAGCCGAGGTTGGCTCCGGCCTCGATAACCCTGACATCCTTCCAGCGTCGCGCCGCCAACCCGCTGCCATCACTCGAGGCGTTATCTACCACGATAATCTCGTGTGACAGCGCCGGCGGGGAGTCATGAATCGATGCCAGGCACCGCTCCAGGTCCGCGCGGGTGTTGTAGCTGACAATGATGATCGAGAGCTCGGTCACAGGCGACTCGCCAGAGAGGTCACCGAGGACACCGACTTCTCGAGCACCGCCAGCGTTTCACGCGCGGCCCGCGGCCAGCTGTATCTGCCCAGCGTCGCCGGCGCCGCCGCCAAGAGCGTCGCCCGCCGTTCGTCGTCATACAGCAGGACGCGAAGGGCTTCGGTTGTCGCCTGGAGATCGCCAGCCGCCACATAGAGCGCGGCCGCGCCGCAGCTTTCGCGGGCAACAGCCGTGTCGAGGAGAACCGGAGGGACCCCTGCGGCGATGGCTTCGAGGGGCGTCAGCCCGAGGCCTTCGTATTCGGAAAGGAAGGCGAACGCTCGAGCCGTTCCGAACAGGCCGACCAGCTCGTCCTCTCGGACGTAGGGCCGCCACCGGATCTGGCTGGACAGCCCCTCAGCCTCAATCGTCCGCGCGAGATCCTGCCGCGGGTACGTGCGATTGTCCCCGACGATGTCCAGGTGGACGCGGTGGGTCCCGGCGCGCAAGTGGAGCACATGCGCGGATCAGATCGGGGAGCCGGCGACGATTGAAGATCGATCCCACGAACAGGAGTCGCAAGCCACCGCCAGTGAACGACGATGCGCTCGCTGTGGCAGGCGCGGTAATGCCTGGCGGAATGACGTGAATGCGCTCGTCGGCGATGCCGAACCGATCGAGAATCTCGCGCCTGGAGAAGTCCGAGATCGTGATCACGGCGCTGGCTCGCGCAGCCGACTGTCGCGCCAACCAGCGCCGACGCACACCTTCGCGAGCGCTGAACCACTCCGGGTGCGCGACAAACGACAAGTCGTGAAGCGCGACGACCGTCGGAATCTGGAGACGCAGGGGAGCGCTGTATGCCGGCGCGAAGAACACGTCCAGATGATCGCGGGCTGCCGCCGCTGGCAGCCGTACCTGCTCCCACCACGAGCCTCCAGATCCCGGAACGATTCCGCGTGAGGAAGCGGGGCGAGTCGAGGGTCACAGCGGGCGGTTCAGGCGCGTAGAGCACATACTCGTGCCGCCGGACGCTTCCGTCAGACGCCCAGGCAGACAGAAGCCCGCGCAGGTACCGGCCAACCCCCGTCGAGTGCCCGCCAAGCTCGCGCACGTCGATGCCGATACGCATCTCCGCTACCCTCGGTCGACCTGATCACGCATCGCGCGGTGCGCAATCGCAAGCTGATAGGCCTCGATAACGCGTTCCGCCGTAGCGGACCAGCGGAACTGATGCGAACGCAGCGCGCCTTTCAACGAGCACGATGCCGCAAACGCAGCATCCGCGAGCGATGCGCACGATGGCCTCGGCCATCTTCGCCGCGTCCTCGGGTTCGACGAGCAGCCCGGCGTCGCCGAGGACTTCCGGTAACGCGCCGCGGTTCGCGGCGACCACAGGGACGCCGAGGGTCATCGCCTCCAGAACGGGAATGCCAAACCCTTCCTCGAAGGACGGTTGAACGAGGAGGCATGCCCCCTCATAGACGCGCCGGCGATCGGCCGGATCCACGTAGCCGATATGGCGAACGCGGTCGTGCCAGCGGCGCTCGTGCGATGCGGTCGAGCCAGCGTTGCGACTCGAACGTGACCCCTCCCGCCAGCACCAGATCCGGAACGGCACCCGGTCCGTTTGATGGCACGCGGGGTCCGACGTCAACACACCCTCCGTCAGAGGCCGCGATCAACCGCTCGTACGCGTCGAGAAGCGTGCCGACATTCTTCCGAGGCTCCAGCGTGCCGAGAAAGAGGATGTAGCCCCCGCAAGGCGGCAACGCCCTGGGCTCCCAGTCCGGCGCGCCCGGGCGAGCAGACGGAGATGTGATCCCGCGGGCACCTGCAGAAGTCGCTCGACTTCGCCTGCCGTGAAACGCGATGGCACGATGATGCGGTCGGCTCGGTGCGCATGTGCGCGCGTCAATGCGGGGATAGTCGCGGCGGATCTCCGCACGCGTACGTTCGGGATGCGTCAGGAAGTTCAGGTCGTGAATGGTGACCACCTGCGCCGCTCGTCGCGCCGGCATGAGCAGAGGGTGGAGCGAGTGGACTACATCGAACGACGCTCGGGTGAGCATTTCTGCCGGAGGCCAGCCGAGGCGATGCCAGGCAAAATTGAGCAACGCCACCGGCACCCGCAGGTCAACCGATGCTGCACCGCTCGTCTCCGACGTCGAAAGGCGGTCTTTCCACGAGCTCGAGAACAGCGTGATGGCGGTTGGGTGATCCACCGATCGACCTGCGCACGCGACGAGCGATCGCGCCATCTGATATGCGTACTCGCCGACGCCGCTGCGCCCGCGCAGCGCCGACCGATAGTCGATTAGGACCCGCACTTGTGTAAGTCTTTCCGAGTCAGTATCTTATTGTGAAATGAAAATCGCTGTCGTGGGAACAGGATACGTCGGTCTCGTCGTTGGCGCCTGTCTGGCTGAGAACGGCAACGATGTCACCTGCGTCGACAAGGACGAGGCGAAAGATCGCCATGCTCGATGGCGGCAAAGTGCCGATCTACGAGCCTGGGCTCGAAGAGATGGTCACGGCGGAACCATTCCAACCATCGCCTGATGTTTTCGACGGACCTTCCGGCCGCCGTCGGCGACGTCGGAGGTCGTCTTCATCGCCGTGGGAACACCTCAAGGCGAGGATGGTGCCGCCGACCTGACAGCACGTTCTCGCCGTCGCCCGCGACGTCGGACGCGCCCTCAACGAAGTACACCGTGATCGTCGACAAGAGCACGGTGCCGGTCGGAACCGCCCAGAAGGTCCGCGCAACCATCGCCAAGGAGACGACCCAGCCCTTCAGCGTGGTCAGCAACCCCGAGTTCCTGAAGCAGGGAGCGGCGATCGAGGATTTCATGAAGCCCGATCGCGTGGTCATCGGCGCGGACGATGAGCGCTCGGCCGGCATCATGAAGGAGCTGTACGGACCGTTCACGCGAACGGGTGCGCCGATCATGATGATGGATACGGCGAGCGCGGAACTGAGCAAGTATGCGGCGAACGCGCTGCTCGCCACGAAGATTTCGTTCATGAACGAGATCGCGAACGTGTGCGAGATCGTGGGAGCGAACGTCGATCATGTGCGAAGAGCCGTCGGATCCGACCGCCGGATCGGCAACTCGTTCCTCTTTCCCGGGGTCGGGTACGGCGGCAGCTGTTTCCCGAAGGACGTGAAGGCGCTGGTCAAGTCGCTCGGAAGACAAGGGCTACGACTTCCGGATTCTGCGGCTCGGTGGAAGCCGTCAACGAGAGCCAGAAATCGAAGCTCGTGCGCAGCATGGAAGCCCACTTCGGCGAGCTGCGTGGCCGGACGATCGCGGTGTGGGGCCTGGCGTTCAAGCCGCGAACCGACGACATGCGGGAGGCGCCGGCGATCGTGGTCATCGAACGGCTTCTTGCTGCCGGAGCAACGGTCCGTGCCTACGATCCGGAAGCCGCCGAGACGGCCCGCCGGCTGTTCGACGATCGCATCACGATCTGCGATACCAGTTACGAGACGCTCGGCGGCGCCGACGCGCTGGCCATCGTCACGGAGTGGAACGAGTTCCGAGAACCAGACTTCAGAAGAATGCGCCAGCTCCTCAAGACGCCGATCATCTTCGACGGCCGAAACATCTATTCGCCCGAACAGATGCACACGCTCGGCTTCTCGGTACTTCTCCATTGGGCGCTGAATCACGCGGCGTGTTGGTCACCGGCGGGGCCGGTTACATCGGCAGCCACGCCTGCAAGGCACTGAGCCGCGCGGGCTATCGCGTGGTGGCGTTCGACAACCTGGTCGCCGGGCATCGCGACGCGGTGCGCTGGGGTCCACTGGTCGAGGGCGATATCGCCGACGTCAACGCCGTTCGCGCGGCACTGCGCGAGCACCAGCTCTCAGCCGTCATGCACTTCGCTGCCTTTCTCGACGTGGCCGAGTCGGTCCGGGATCCGGCCAGGTACTACCGCAACAACGTCGGCGGCGCCCTGGGCGTGCTCGAGGCGATGGCGGCCGAGCAGGTGAAGCGCTTCGTCTTTTCCTCGACGTGCGCCACGTACGGCGAGCCGCAGGAGACGCCGATCGCCGAGACGCACCCACAGCGCCCCATCAACGCCTACGGCCAGTCGAAACTCGCGATCGAGCAGGCGCTGCCGCATTTCGAGACCGCGTACGGAATACGGTGGACCGCGCTACGCTACTTCAACGCCGCAGGCGCGGATCCGGACGGCGAGATTGGCGAGGATCACTCGCCGGAAATTCACGTCATCCCGCGGGCGATAGATTCGGCGGTCAACCGGCTCCCCATTCTTGATTTTCGGCGACGACTACCCGACGCCAGACGGCACCTGCCTGCGCGACTACATCCACGTGTCCGATCTGGCGAGTGCCCACGTCAAGGCGCTCGACGCGCTCGCTGCCGGAGCGCCCGTCCAGCGCTTACAACCTGGGCACGGGCCATCCTCACTCGGTGAAAGACGTCATCGGCGCTGTTGAAACCGTTACCGGGCGCAACGTGCCGTGGACGCTGGCGCCGCGCCGATCTGGCGACCCCGCGGTGCTCTATGCAGCGCCGGACAGGGCCCGCACGCAACTGGACTGGACGCCCGCCTTTGCCGACCTGGACACGATCGTCCGGACGGCGTGGCAGTGGCTCAGACGCATCCGGCCGGCTATCGGCCGGCGGCGCATCCGTGAGCGACCTCCATCCGCTACGACGTCTGTTTCACTACTCGGAGCCGTACCGCCGTCCGCCTTGCCTGGGCGGTCGCCGGTATGCTGGTCTACGCGTCTGGGTCCGCCGGCCTGGCCTGGATAATCAAGCCCATCTTCGACAACGTGCTCAGGAACCAGCAGCGCTTGGGCCTCGTCGCGTGGTCGATCGTCGCGCTGTACCTCCTGAAGGGTATCGGGTCGTACGTCTCGTCGTATCTGATGTCCGATGTCGGGCAGCGGGTCGTCATGGACGTGCGCAATGCGCTCTACCAGCACATCCTGGGTCAGTCGGCCGGCTTCTTCGCCCGGAACACGACCGGCCAGCTGATGTCGCGGATCACAAACGACGTCAACCAGATCCAGCAGGTCGTCTCGGAAACCGTCGGCGATCTGGCGCGAGAGTCGCTGGCGCTCGTCGGGTATGCGGCGTTGCTCTTCTATCTGGACGCCCGATTGGCCATCGTCTGTCTGACCGGAGCACCACTCGTCGTCTACCCGCTCGTCCGGCTCGGACAGCGCGTTCGCCGCACGACGCGGCGGAGCCAGGAATCGCTCGAGCAGATCTCCCACATCAGCGGCAGAGGCGTTCACGGGCCACCGCATCGTGAAGGCGTTCGGCACCGAGGCGACGGAAGTCGAGAAATTCAGCCGAGCCGGCCACCATCTGTTTCGGACGAACATGAAAGTCACCGCTGCGCTCTCGAGCCTGCCGCCGCTCATGGAGGTGCTCGGCGGCGTCGGCATGGCAGCGGCGCTCTGGTACGGGAGCGGACAGATCGCGTCCGGGCGTCTGACGCAGGGCGACTTCACTTCGTTCACCGGCGCTCTGCTCCTGATGTACGGTCCCGCAAAGAAGCTCAGCCGGGTCAACGCGAACATCCAGCAGGCCATCGCGGCCTCCGAACGGATCTTCGAAATGCTCGACACCCATACGGAAGTGGAAGAGAAGCCGGACGCGCCGCCGCTGCAGCCGTTCCGGTCCGAGATCGAGTTCCGCGACGTCGCGTTCGGCTACGACGAGGGTCAGCGGGCGCATTCTCCGCGGCGTGTCGTTCTGCGTGCAAGCCGGCCGGATGGTCGCGATCGTCGGACGCAGCGGCGCCGGCAAGACGACGCTCGTGAATCTGTTGCCGCGATTCTACGACGTCAGCGGCGGCAGCATTCTGATCGACGGCGTCGATATTCGCGACGTCACGCTCCCGTCGCTCCGGCAGCAGATCGGCATCGTGACGCAGGAGACGGTGCTCTTCGACGACACCATTGCGAACAACATCGCGTACGGCGCGCCGCGGGCCACGCCGGACGAGATCGAAGCCGCGGCGCGCGCGGCACACGCGCACGAGTTCATCGTCGACGCTGCCGCAGCGGATACGAGACGCTCATCGGCGAGCGCGGGCAGCGGCTCTCGGGCGGACAGCGGCAGCGGCTGGCGATCGCGCGCGCCCTGTTGAAGAACGCGCCGATTCTCGTCCTGGACGAGGCCACCTCGGCGCTCGATACCGAGTCGGAACTGCTCGTGCAGGAGGCGCTCGCGACGCTGATGATGAACAGGACGTCGTTCGTCATCGCACACCGGCTGTCGACGATTCGTCGCGCGGATGCGATTATCGTGCTCGAGCGGGGACGCGTCGTTGAGATGGGACGCCACGACGAACTGCTGGTGAAACCGTCCGGGGCCTATGCCGCCTTGTATCAGATGCAGCGCCTCGAAGCGCGGAAGACCGGCGAACGGCGCGCGGTAACCTCATGATCAAGTCGATGACGGGTTTTGCCTCGATTACGCGCGAGGACGAGCGCGCGACCATTGGTATCACGATCCGAGCACTGAATCATCGGCACCTGGACCTGCAACTGCGCGTGCCGCTGCCTCTGGCCGGCATCGAGGGCGACATCCGTTCGCTCGTGGGCAGACATGTGGCCCGCGGGCGCGTGGAGCTGAGCGTGTCGCTGCAGCTGAGGCAGACGCCAGGCGTAGAGGTGGAATTCAACGAGGAGTTCGGGCGGGCGCTCGAGGCCGCGCTCGCGCAGGCGCGTGCGCGCGGCCTGGTGACCGGCGCGCTGACGCCCGGCGATCTGCTTCGTCTCCCGCAGGCGCTGACGATTCGGGAGCGCGCGGCGGAGGCCGACGAGGCCTCGATACAGGCGGTGGCCGATCGCGCCCGAGAGGCGGTTGATGCCGCCCTGAGCGATTTGGACTCCATGCGGTCCCGGGAAGGCGAACATCTGCGCACGGACCTCGACCAGCGCCGGGCGCTCGTCGCGGAGCTCGTCGAACGTATCGCAGTCGCGGCCGACGAAGGCCGCGTCGCCATGGAACAGCGGCTGACGGATCGCGTCGCGCAGCTCCGCACCGAGCTACAGGCGGACGAGATCGCCGTCGCGCAGGAAATCGTCCGAGCCGCCGGGCGCTCCGACATCAGTGAAGAGGTGTCGAGATTTCGGGGGCACGTCTCGCACTGGACGACGCTCGCCGACAGCGCCGAGCCGTGCGGACGGAAGCTCGACTTTCTTCTCCAGGAAATGAACCGAGAGATCAACACCATGGGGTCCAAGGCCGACGGCCTCCGGGTGTCAGAGCTCATCATCGCCGTGAAGGCCGAACTCGAGAAAATGCGCGAACAGGTCCAGAATGTCGAGTGAACGCCGTGGGCTGCTGTTCATCGTGTCCGCGCCTTCCGGCGCCGGCAAGACGACCCTCGTTGAACGGCTCGTGGACCTCACGCCTGGACTCAGGATGTCCCGCTCCTACACATCGCGGCCCGCTCGCGATGGGGAAGCCGATGGCGTGGACTATAATTTTGTGACGCGTACCCGGTTTGAGGCCATGATTGCCGCCGACGAGTTCCTGGAGTGGGCCGACGTCTTCGGCAACCTCTACGGCACCTCTGCGGTTGACACCGAGCGCCTGCTGGCGGCTGGTGACGACGCCGTGCTGGTGATCGATGTGCAGGGCGCACGGCACGTGCGGCGACGCGGCCTGAGCGGGTCCACGATCTTCGTGATGCCGCCTTCGTCTGCCATCCTCGAGCAGCGGCTTCGCGGACGAAGCAAGGATGCCGAAGACGCCATGCAGCGGCGCCTGGCCGTCGCGAGAGAAGAGGTTCGGTCGTTCGACGAGTACGACTTCATCGTGGTCAACGACGAACTCGCGGCCGCCGTTGATCGACTGCGCGCCATCGTTCTGGCCGAGCGCGCCCGCCTGAACCGCATGCGGGCCGTGGCGGCGGACATCGTGAGGACATTCACATGATCGACCGCAGCAAGCTAGCCAATTCCTTCGAGTTCGTGGTGACGGCCGGCGCACGCGCACGGCAACTGCTCGCCGGATCGGCGCCGCGTGTCATCGTGGGGGATCACAAGAAGACGACCGTCGCTCAACAGGAGGTTGTCACGGGCGCGGTGGAGAAGGTCGAGAAGGTCGAGAAGGCGGAATCCGGTAGTTGAGCCATGGCCATGCTCATCGCTCTCGGTGTGACCGGCGGCATCGGCGCTTACAAGTCCGTGGAAGTCGTGCGCGGTTTGCAGAAACGCGGCCACGAGGTCGTCGCGATCATGACGACCGCCGCCACCCGCTTCGTCGGGCCGCTGACATTTGAGGCTATCACGCGCCGCCGGGTGATCACCGACCAGTACGAGGCAGGCGCGAATGCCGATATCGAGCACATCGCGCTGGCGTCCTCCATCGACTTGCTGGTCGTCGCACCGGCAACCGCCAACATCCTCGGCAAGTTCGCGAATGGTCTCGCCGACGATTTTCTGTCGACGCTCTACACGGCAACTCGCGCGCCGGTGCTCGTGGCTCCGGCGATGAACACGCAAATGTTCGCGCACGAAGCGGTACGCCGGAATCTGGACACGCTCACGGCGCGCGGCGTCCGCATCGTCGAGCCCGGTGAGGGCTATCTGGCGTGCGGGTGGATCGGCAAGGGCCGGCTCGCCGAACCCGACGAGATCGTGGCGGCAGCCGAGGCCATCCTGCGTCCTGACGGCCCCTTGCGCGGGAAGCGCGTACTCATCACGGCTGGACCCACGCTCGAGGACATCGATCCGGTTCGCTATGTCGGCAATCGCTCCAGCGGACGGATGGGTTTCGCTCTTGCGGCGGAAGCCCAGCGCCGCGGCGCCGACGTGACCCTTGTCACGGGCCCGGCGTCCGTGGAGCCGCCCGCGGTGGGGAGCATCGTGCGGGTGCGTAGTGCCGCTGACATGGAGCGCGCCGTCCTCTCCCGGATGGACACGCAGGATGTCGTGGTCATGGCAGCGGCGGTGGCCGACTACACACCAGTCGAACCGGCGATGCACAAGGCGGCGAAGAACGCTGATACGCTGACGCTGGTGCTGAGAAAGACACCGGACATTCTTGCGGAGCTTGGCCGACGCCGCTTGGCGTCGGGCAAGGGGCCGGTGCTGATTGGTTTTGCCGCGGAGACGGAAGACGTGGTCCCACGCGCGCGTGCCAAGCGCGAGAACAAGCACGTCGACCTGATTGTCGCCAACGACGTATCGAGGTCAGACGCCGGCTTCGATGTCGACACCAACGCCGTGACCATCGTCGGACCTGAGGGATCGGAAGCACTGCCGCTGCACAGCAAAGCGCGGGTGGCGATGGACATTCTGGACCGAGTGGAGCGGCTGCTCACCGAACGCCAGCCGGCATAATGAACCTGGAACACCTCAAAGAACACCTGCGGTTCGCCGCAGCGCTTGGGGTTCCCGGTGTGAATCGGGATCCGGCCTGGCGTCAGCGCGCCGAGCCCGCACAGGGTGTTGGCGATCCGTGTGACGACCGAGCGGGGATCCCGGTTTCCGTCTCCGGTGGCGAGGCTGATGTTCTAGCTGCCATCAGAACGGAGATCGGCGACTGTACGCGCTGCAAGCTCCATATGCTGGGGCGCCGTCAGATCGTGTACGGCGTGGGTAACCCTGCCGCCGACCTCATGTTCGTGGGCGAAGCCCCTGGCGCCGACGAGGACGTTCAGGGCGTTCCCTTCGTCGGGCGCGCGGGTCAATTGCTCACCAGGATCATCGAAGCGATCGGGCTGACTCGAGAGGACGTGTACATCGCGAACGTCATCAAGTGCCGCCCCCCTCAGAACCGCAATCCCGAGCCGGATGAGATCCACACCTGCGAGCCGTTTCTGTTCAGGCAGATTGACGTCATCAAACCGAAGGTGATTGTCGCCCTCGGTAAGTTCGCTGCCCAGACACTTCTACGCACGGAGGAGCCGATTTCGAGGCTTCGCGGTCGTACCTTCGACTTTCGCGGCGCGAAGCTCATTCCAACGTTTCACCCGGCGTACCTGCTCCGCAACCCCGCCTCGAAGCGCGAAGTGTGGGAAGACATGAAGGTTGTCAGAACGCTGCTGATGTGCTGATTCGCGTCGCCGTTCCCGTCCCACAGCTCGATCTCCTGACGTATGGGGTACCAGAGGGCACCACTGTTCCGCACGTTGGTGCGCGCGTCGTCGTACCACTCGGTTCAAGGCTCGTCACGGGTATCGTGGTCGAAACAACCGATACCGACACGGCGGTTTCCGAGGGCGCGGGGGCGGCGGACGCCGCCGGACCAGCGATCGAGATCAAGCCGCTCGTTCGCGTGCTGGATGACGCTGCATTCCTCCCGGCGGAGGTCGTCGAGTTAGCGCGTTGGACAGCCGAGTACTACGCGGCTGGGACTGGCGCGACCATCATGGCCGCGCTGCCGCCCAAGACACGTGGCACTCGAGCCGATGCGCACAAGACGCAGCGCGTGGTCGCGATCACGGACAGCGGATTGAGGGCCATGGGGGACGCCCGACCTGAAGGTCGGGCCTACGAGGACACGGCCAAGGCGGTCGACAGGGTACCGCGAAGGCGGTCGTAGGCCCGACCTTCAGGTCGGGCGAGAACCCGAACGGACAGCACAGACCCAAGGGTCGGTCCTGCGAAGCGCTGCAGCTTCTCGCTGTCACTCCGGCAGGCGAGCCGGCCTCCGCTCTTGCGGCGTGCGGCATCTCGTCCGCGACGGTTTCGCGACTTGCCAAACGCGGCCTCGTGACCATCAGACAGGACCGGCTAAACCGGGATCCATTCGCCGCGCGGCCTCCTGCCGCGGTCACCGGCGATGGCGACCGCGTCCTGACCGACGAGCAGCGCGAGGCGCTGCTGCGCCTGCACGCGCTCGTGTCGGACGCCGCGTTCCACGTCGCGCTGCTGCACGGTGTGACGGGCAGCGGCAAGACCGAGATCTACCTGCGGCTCTCCCGGGCGGCGCTGGCCGCTGGCCGCCGGGTCCTCATGCTGGTGCCCGAGATCGCGCTCACGCCGGCCATTGCTTCGGCCTTCCGCGCGGCGTTCGCCGATCGCGTGGCCATTCAACACAGCGGACTCTCGGACGGCGAGCGGCACGACCAATGGCAGCGCATCAGACGCGGCGAGATCGACGTGGTGGTGGGCACGCGCTCAGCCGTCTTTGCGCCGTTGGCCAATCCAGGCCTCATCATCGTCGACGAGGAGCACGACAGTTCGTATAAGCAGGACGAGAGCCCCCGCTACCACGCGCGTGACGTCGCGATCGTTCGCGCGCAGAAAGCCTGCGCGGTCGTTCTGCTGGGATCCGCGACGCCGTCCATGGAGAGTTATCACCATGCGGTGAACGGGAAGTACGAGCACATCGCGCTGGAACAACGCGTGCTGTCTCGCCCGCTTGCCTCGGTGACCGTGGTGGATATGCGCGACGAATATGCCGCCGAGGGGCCCGAGGTCGTGCTCAGCCGGTCCCTGCAGTCGGCGATCGAGGAGACACGTGCGCGAGGCGAGCAGTCGCTCGTGCTCCTGAATCGACGGGGATTTGCAACCGCCGTGTTCTGTCGACAGTGCGCCGGGACCATCGATTGCCCGAACTGCAGCGTCTCGCTCGTCGTCCATGGCGAGGGGAGGGCGCGACGGGCCCGCTGCCATTACTGCAACCTGTCGACGTCGGTGCCTCCAAAATGCTCGAAGTGCGCCGCGCCGTATCTCGAGCAGGCAGGGTTTGGCACCGAGCGGGTCGAGGCGGAGGTCAAGCGTGTCTGTCCCGGCGCACGGGTGGCTCGGCTGGACCGCGACTCCATTCAACGGAAGGGCGCGCTCGACGCGCTGCTCGCGCGCTTTCGCACAGGCGACATCGACGTGCTCATTGGCACGCAGATGATTGCGAAGGGACACGATTTTCCTCGCGTGACGCTGGTCGGCGTCATCTCGGCCGACGTCGGCCTCGGGATGGCGGATTTCCGCGCCTCGGAGAGAACGTTTCAGTTGCTCACCCAGGTGGCGGGTCGGGCCGGCCGCGGCGAGCAGCCGGGCCGAGGCAATCATCCAGACGGTCTATCCGGATCACTACAGCATTCAGCTCGCGTGCCGCCAGGACTATCCGGCGTTCTACGCACGTGAACTGCAGTTCCGCCGGGCCATGCGCTATCCCCCTCGGGTGTCGCTCATCAACGTGATTGTGCGGGCGCCAAACCTGTCAGCCGCAATGAAGGACGCCGGCGACCTCGCGGCCGCGCTCGCCCGGATCGACGGCGGGAGAGAGCGCTTTCACGTGCTTGGCCCCGCCCCGGCGCCCCTCGCCAAGCTCCGAGGGCAGTACCGCGCGCAGATGTTGGTCAAGGGGTCGAACCGCCGCCAGATGCGGGAAGCGCTCAAGCGTACGATGGCCGAACACCCCCAGCTTGCGCGACGGACCGCGATCGATGTCGATCCGCTCAGCGTGTTATGACGTCGAGCGATTCGACCGGTGCAGGCGTGAAGCAGAGGACGAACATGATGAGCGCCGCGACAGCGAGCCACACGCGCGTTCGGTCGAGCGACTCGTCCTCATCGAACGTCGGGTGGGTGGTGCCGCCCGAATCTCAGCAGCATGGCGATCATCAACCCCGTCCAGACCAGCCAGCTCGAGGACACATAGGTCAGCGCAATGGCGACACCGACCATGACCAGCGTCAGGATGGATGAACGCCTGCCGAACACCGCATAGGAGATATGGCCGCCATCGAGCTGGCCGACGGGGAACAGGTTGAGCGCCGTTGCCAGCAACCCGAACCAGGCGGCAAACGCCATCGGGTGCATGTTGACCGAGTAGCCTTCGGGAGGCTGTCCCCAGAGCAGGAATGACGCCGCCTTGAAGAGCAGCGGTTCTCCGAGCGACAGTCCGCCGAAATTCTCTGGAATCCGCACGACGTGCGACATCGCCAGACCCATGAACAGCGTCGGCACGGCGACGACGAAGCCCGCGATGGGACCGGCGATGCCGATGTCGAACAGCATCCGCTTGCTCGGGATGGGCTCGCGGATCCTGATGAAGGCCCCCATGGTCCCAGTCATCAGGAACGGCATCGGAATGAAGAACGGCAGCGACGCGTCCACGTTGTAGTAGCGGCACGCGAGATAGTGACCGAGTTCGTGGCAACCGAGAATCGCAAGGATGGTGAGGCTGTACCATAGACCGTGGGCGAAAAACGCGAGACCCATCGGGCCCGGTTCGGGTTCGAGAAAGTCCGTCTGGAACCCGGCGTAGTGCAGGCTCCCGACGAGCAATGTCGAGCCGAAGGTCATCACCAGCAGGAGGAGGTGCAGCCACCGGCGGTCCTGGAACTTCGGCCGGGCGTGCGAGCCGATCTCCGGCTCGCAGCCAGCCGCTCTCATGGCGCGCGCTGGCGCGCGCCGCCGACTCCTCGTTCATCCGATGTTCTGGAGGTCCTTGCCAGGCTTGAAGCGAATGGTTCGTCCAGGAGGTATTCGTACTTCCTTGCCAGTGCGTGGGTTACGGCCGATGCCGCGCTTGCGCGGCTTCACCTGGAAGACCCCGAATCCGCGCAGCTCGATTCGTTCGCCACGCTGCATGGAGGTGCGCATCGCGTCGAAGACTGCGTCCACCGCCACCTCGGCTTTGACCTTGGTGATGTCGGCGAGTTTCGACACTTCGTTTACGATGTCGACCTTGATCATGCTTAGGGTCTCCTGAGGTCTTATAAATACTATAGATTGTGTAACTTACACTGTCAAGGCTAAGGCTAACTGCATCTCTGTATGCCGCGAAGAAGAACATCGGTCGTACTGGTCGGGCGCCCAAACGTCGGAAAGTCGACCCTTTTCAATCGAATGACTGGCTCCAGGCGGGCCATCGTCGCGCCGATCGCCGGAACCACTCGGGACGCCCTCTCGCGGCCGGTGTCCTGGCAGGGGACCAGCTTCGACCTTTTCGATACCGGCGGTCTCTACGGGGCGAGCGAGGATCCGCTTCACGACCTGGTCGTGCGCCAGGGGCAGCGGGCACTTGCCGGCGCCGATCTCGTGGTCTTTGTTGTCGATGGACGTGATGGCCTGGCGTCCGGCGACCAGCAGATTGCGAGTGAGCTGAGACGGAGCGGGCTTCCGGTGATCCTGGCGGTCAACAAGACCGACGACAAGCGCGCCCAGGCTGGGTACGCCCGAGTTCTACGAACTGGCGTTCGATCCGGTCCTGGAAATATCGGCCGAGCACGGGACGGGGGTGGCCGAGCTCCTCGACGAGATCGTCAGCGGCTAGGGCTGGCAGGCACAGGGACTGGAGACTGACGTCGCCAGGTGCTCGGCGCCAACCCGGATATCGAGCACCTCCGATCCCTGCGCCATCAGGCCCTGACGAGACGACCGTCGCCATCGTCGGCCGCCCGAACTGCCGGCAAGTCGTCGCTGCTCAATCGCTTACTCAAAGAGGAACGGGTGCTCGTCAGCGAGCTGCCGGGCACGACTCGAGACGCGATTGACGCGGCGCTCACCTGGCATCGCCGGCGGTTCCGGATCGTCGACACAGCGGGCATGCGGCGCCCGGGCCGCGTCCGCGACGGTGGGCAGGTGGAGCTTGTCAGCGTCGCTGGCGCAAAGAACGCCATCTTCGACGCCGACGTCGTGGCGCTCATGATCGACGCGAAGGAAGGGGCCACCGACCAGGACGCGGCGATCGGCGGCGAAGCGGATCGCGCCGGCCGCGGCGTCGTGATCGTGGCCAACAAGTGGGATCTCGTGAAGACCGCCGACGCGCACTTCGTCAAGAAGTTCGACGACGAAGCTGCGGCGGAGGCATGCGGTTCCTCGACTACGCGCCCATCCTGCATATCTCCGCGTTGACGGGAGAGCGGGTCTCGAAGGTGCTCGAGACGATCGACAAAGTCGCGGCATCGCGCCGAAAACGAGTGCCGACGCCGGCGCTCAACCGGTTCGTCGCAGTCGATTACGGCCGCGCATCCGCCTGTGAGCCAAGGAGCGCAGGCATGTGCGCATTCTCTACGCGGCGCAGACCGGTGTCGCGCCGCCAACGTTCGTGTTCTTCACCAACGTGGCAACGACGCTCCACTTTTCCTACGAGCGGTTTCTTGTGAATCAGCTGCGGGAGCATTTCGGTTTCGTGGGGACGCCCATCCGCCTTCAGGTCCGCCGTCGCAAGCAGGATCCAGTCGCCCGGCGCTGACAGCTCGTCCATTACGAAGACGTGAAGAGAGCAGGTCGGTCGGTCACCTTTGAGCTGAGAGGGCTTCGTGTCCACCGCGACTTCGTGAGGCGCTCGGCGCGCCAGAGGCGGATGTTATACTGGCGCGGGCCTGGAGGCCGACGCTGAAGGGTAGCGCTAGGGGTGCTGGCCACGGCCAGATGACGCTGATGGCAGAGGTGACGACACCGGTGGAGATTCCGCGGCGGGCGCTGTTCAAAGCCGCGGAGGTCTGCGAATTGATGCACGTGCAGCCGTACGTGCTGCGCACGTGGGAAGCCGAGTTTCCGGCCCTTGGATTTTCGAAGGCCGGTGGTCCGCGGGTGTACCGTCGCGCCGATGTCGAGCAGGTGGCACGCATCAAGCACCTGCTGCTCGTCGATGGCCTCACGCTTGCCGGTGCGCGCCGCCGGCTCGAAGAAGAAGCGGCGCCGGTCGCCGTCGATGCGCCGAGCATCGACGAGCTGATCGGGCAGAACGCGCGCGAGCGCCTCACGGAGGTCAAGCGCGGGCTGCGATCGATTCTGGAGTTGCTTCGCGCCCCCTGGCGACCACCGGGAGCGGCTGCGGTTTGCACCGCCGCGGGCTGCCGCGAACCGGACTACCGCGGCCGGCCGCGCAAAATCGGCGGCGCCTGGCAAGGCGTCGGCGCGCAGCACGAGTTCGGCGCGCCGAAAGCGTTCAGCATAAGATCGTCTCAGCGTCGGGATGTAGCGCAGCCTGGTAGCGCACTTGACTGGGGGTCAAGGGGTCGTGGGTTCGAATCCCGCCATCCCGACCAATTTTCTAGCGGGGGTCAGCCGTGGGTCACCCAGGAGGCCGGGTCACACCCATACAAGGGGCTCGGTTTACGGGCCCCCGGCCGTCTCCCCAGGGGCGCGACGGAATCGGCAAGTGAATCCGACGAGGGACCAACACCGAGCACATCAGGAAACGTCCTCCCCCTATTGAGAACTCCCCGCACGCGTCTTGGACGCCGAGAATTTCGCGAAACTCTGTGGAACCAGCGCTCGCTGATGAAGTAGGGGAGCCGCGTCCCTTACGGATTGAGAACGTTACTCGCTGTCGCCTGCTCAATGAGCGCGAGCTCGTCATTCCGCAGCAGGAAGCCCTCGGCGACGGCCCTCGCTGCAGCAGCGCGCACGGCCGCCACATATCCATCGTGATTCGAGTAGCGCTCTTCGAGCGACAGACGCGGATCCCCCTTGGCCACACGCTCCGCCTTGGTTTTCGCGAATGGGATCATGCCACCGGTAAAACTGCAAATCTTGTCTTTGAAGAATCCGGCGCCCGTGATATTCCAGCCGAGGTATGTCCCAAGCGGCGCGTCGCGAAGCACGACTGGTGCTCCACCGAGCTCGTTGCCATCCGCGTCCACTTTAGGGACGACCATCGGCATGACCTGCTTGATGGTTGGCGGCTGGATTGTGATGATGCCGGTCTGGTCGTTTGGATTGAAGTCGGGTCCAAAGTCGTATTCAAGGGCTGGGTTGATGAGACCTGTCGGAACCGTTGGCGGCAAGCCCGGAATATCCGGGAATCCGAGGGCTTCCTTCGTCGGTGCGACCAAGGTGTGTTCACGCAATGTCGGGTAGCGGCTTGGCGGCATCGGAGTCTCGTGCATGACCCAGTTACGGAAGGCGACCAGCAGCGCGTTGCTGGTCTGCGTGTAAGGCATCGGGTTGGCGGGCAGTACGCATGGCCCCCAATTCGCGCCGCTGCCGTTCGGCAACGGCAGCGGATCGACGTTGAACCCGCCAGGGCCGCCGCCGTGGGGCGAGCCGGCCACGTCAGTACCGACGGACGTTGTCCGGGAGGGGGATGTCGACATCGGCTGCGGTTCCCGTCAGGCTCGGAGGCATTTTCAGATACCACATCTCGGCGGCGCCGAACGTCTCGACAATCTTCGGACACGTGTGCGTCGCAGCGCACCGATCGAGAATGCCATTGGCCGGTCGCTTGCGGACAGGATCCCGGTAGTGGGCCCACCACTGCGGCGCTTCTCTCTCGAATCCGTACAGCCTCGGAACCCCATCCGGAAGGCCAAAGCGCACGTTCAGCGGCAACTGCGCGGCTGCGATGATCGGCCACGATCCGTCATGGACCTGCCGTCCGGCTTCGTCCTGATTGAAGCCCTGGTGCAGAAATGCCTTCAGAAAGTTGCCAGACTGCGAACGGCCTCGACTGATGACCCAGGAAATCCCATTCGCCACCGGATTAGGCGTCCCGAAGTCGTCCTTCGCGTCGTTCTTGAAGAACGATGCCACATCCCTGAACGCAGCAAAGCCGATACCAAGGACATACGGATCCTTGGCTGTAAAGACGACGTAGTAACTGAGCGCGGGGTTGAAGCCGTTCTTCAGGCAGATCCGGGTCGGATCAGGAGTACCAGGAAATGGATTTGCCACGCTGCAGTTCGCCCAGGCCCAATCACTGCTTGATATCGCGCTGGCGCCGCTGACGACGCCGTCCATCGTCTCCCCGGCATGTGTGAAGATCGTCGCCTTCGTGGTATCAAGACTGGCGGGCTGGTATGGCATCGTGTTCGCGTACACTAGCATCCGCTGCGACTCGGCGCGGCTCGCGTTGAAGATTCGCCCCACGACCTTGCCGGTGATGGGCGAACCGTCAGGATTCTTCGCGATCGGTACCACGGCATAGTCGGCGGTGTTCGGAAAGGTTTGCACCGTCGTCCCCATGTTGTCGCCCTGCCAGCCGCTACTCAGGCCGACGTCCCCCATACTCCGTTCCAACGCACCAAGGGTGATCCTCCCACCACGGTTTGGCACATCCTGCCACATCAGACGGCTGCTCTTTGACATGTCGATTGGCTTGACCAGAAAGAACGTCGCCATGTACTCCACCTTGCCGTTCGAGTTCTTCGGCGCGAGGCGGATATCCGTGATGATCGCGTTGTGCGGATCGTTCGGGTCGAGCTCGCCGTAGGCGCGACCGGCGAGTGTTTCATACGGGCCCGCAACACCTGGAGACGACAATTCGGGAGTCGGCGAGATTTTCTTGTCGATGACGATCTTCTTCACTTTGGCCTGAGAGGGCGCCGCGGCGGTGAGCAACGCGAGCGTGCACGCCACTCTGACCCAGGCCGGTTGACCGAAACGCGTGACTCTATGTCGTGACATTGACAGCCCTTTCATTCGAACAATCAATGAACCTGGATGTCACCAGCGCAGGAGAAGTTGGTCGCCCCCTATGAAGTCTTTATGACGTCCGGCGAGTGCCTGAAGCCATTCACCGCCTCAACGTTAGACTTGAACGTCGATCGACCCGATCGTAGATACTCGCAAGTGCTGTTGACATGTGACGCAACGCTTACGTAACAGCGGTTGAACAGCCACTATAATCTCGTGGATGCCGAAAGCGCGCAAGACCGCGAGTGGGCTCGAAATGTACTACGAGGTCAGCGGAGCCGGATCACCCATCGTCGTGATCCCCGGCGGGCTGATGACGATCGAGCAGATGGGCGGGCTGATGTCTGCACTTGCGAAAACGCGTCGGGTCATTGCCGTCGAACCGCAAGCGCACGGTCGCACAACGGACATCGACCGACCGATGACTTACGAACACATGGCCGACGACGTGGCCGCGGTGATCGCAGAGCTGGGCTTCGAGCGCGCTGACGTCTGCGGGTTCTCGGTGGGTGCAGGCACTGCACTGCAGACGGCGATTCGCCATCCCGCGGCCGTGCGCAAACTCGTGTTCCTTTCAGGCGCATTCAAGGGCGACGGCGAGTACCGAGGAGATCCGCGCAATGGAATCGACGTTCGCGCCCGAAAACCCGATGCTCCGCGCGAACCGTGATGCCTATGCCCGAGCTGCGGGTTCGCTTGACGGATGGCCGGCCCTCGTCGAGAAGATGCGGCTGCTCCTGTCTCAGGACTACGACTGGTCAGCTCAGGTTGCCGCGCTTCCCGTCCCGGTGCTGATCGTCGCGGGCGACTCGGATACTTCCCCAGTGGGGCACGGCCTTGAGATGTTCAGGTTGCTGGGCGGCGACACCAGCCCCAGCGCGATGGGCCGCGTCGACCGCGCAAATTTTGCGGTGCTGCCGCGGACGAGCCACTTCAATTTCATGCAACGGCTGGATCTCTTGGTTCCGATGGTTATGGCATTCTTGGAGTCAGCGAGCGCCATCATCACGTAAAGAGCCGCTCGCAGTGACTGACCACTGCTCGATTGTTGTCTCCAACGGTCTCTCCGCATGTTGCTCCATGGCGCACATGCGATCAGCAGCCAGGCAATCCAGTCGAGCAATCAGCGAGTTTCCGCCATCCCGACCACTCCGAACTATTCGTGTGCGCGCTCGTCTGATTCCGACGGTTGCGGAGCCTCCGGGTTTGCTTGCGCGTCGATCGATGCAGTCACGCGGTTTGACGACGTGTCTCGTGGTTGACGCCGCGGTTTCCGCCGTGGCCGCTCGCCACCAGGAGAGACCCTACGTTTCCTGACCTCCTTCGGCGTCTTCGCCAGACCGGCGCCCGGCAGCGGCGGGCGGCTCCTTTCGTCCCTGCGCTCCCGATCGCGAACGAACGCCTTGATGATCTTCAGAGCAGCACGCGCCTCGCGCTCGGTGCGGCGCCCTTTGAAATAGGCCGCCAGCTCCCTGTTCGCGCGAAGGACTTCCTGATCGCGCATCTGCCGGTGGGCGTTGCTCTCGCGAGTAACGCCAGGCTTGCGTCGCGCTCCCATCGTTAACTCCACGCTCAGTTGTGCCCCACTGAAATAACGTTGACCAATGGTCTGTGAGGTCCTCGCAAAACCAGTTTGATCTCCGGCGCGTTCACGAAGAGGCGCGCGCGGCTACTCGTGCTACCCACGCGCGTGGCGCGAGGCCTGCGACGGTCAACCCGACCAGCAGGTGAGACTCATCATACCCGTCTTGCGATCCCACTACCTATATGCCCGGGCGCTCCTGTACATCTCGCGATGGAGGGCAAACGAGCGGCTGGCGGGGCAGTTGGGGTACGAGGAGCGTGTCTCGGTGAAATCGATACAACCGGGTACGATGACGATGTACACTGCCGCAGAGGTCCGCTGAGACGAAGCGCGATCCGACGAACGCCGCCAAGCGACCGAGACCTACTCGTCGAGTCCTGCCCCTGCGGATTCCGCGTGCTCCGCGTCCAATGCTTGTCAGCCACTCCGGGCATTCGTCGTCGTCCGGCGATCCTGTGAGAAAGCGTGAAGCCAGGGGCGTCGCGCCAGCGTGCTACGATGGCAGCGCGACTGCATTAGAAATAAGAAGAGATATCAGATGGCCACCTGTCCACGTTGTAAGGGTGCCCTTACGGACAACCATCGCTGTCCGAAGGGACGATTCACCAGATGGAGAGAGACGCTGCTCACCGCCGCACTTGGTGGCACAGTCGGTGGGTCGCTCTGCTACTTCATGCAGGAAGGGCCAGCCCTGTTCCTGGTCATCTCATACGCCGCACTCGGAGCCGTACTCGCCTACGCCATGCGCCAGGCCCTCACCCCGAGGGCCTGAACCCGAGAACCCCGGAACCCTAGAACCGTCCAGTGGAACCTTGACCCGTGACCAACGACGAGCATTGGATTTGGCGTCAGACCGCGCGCACATGCTGAAGCGTCAGTACCTTCTCGCCTGACGACTCATGAACCCGAGCGCCGCAGACTTCGCCGACCATAACCGCCGCCCGGTTCACTCACGAGCTCCCCTCAGGGGATACGCGGTCAGGCCCTGAGAGGGGATCACCCCCAAGGAACGTGCGCTCCCGGCACAGTTATGTCCGGCCACGTGCGAAATCGCACGTGGGGCGGCGCACAGTCCGCGCGATCTTCGCCTGTTCTTTGAGCGAACGCGCCGGTATGAAAATTGTTACCGGACGGCAAAGAGTGTCGTTTCTCCACGGTTCTTTGACGGTTTCGTCAGTGGACGCAGGCAGCGGACTCATACCCGCGCCGACATCCACCGGTCCGATGGACCGGCCGCTCCTGCTCGTCCTGGACGACGATGTGGCCGTACATGCCGTCGTCGAGCGGCTGGCATGGCAATTGGGCTTCGAAGTGGAAGTCTGCCCTGGTGTGACCGATATCCTTCATATGGTTGTACGACGCCCGGCTGTTCTGGCGCTCGTGGATATGCGCATGCCTGGCGTGAATGGGCTCGACCTGCTGCACCGGATTCGCGCTGACGCGCCGGGCTGTGAAGTCGTGCTCATGGGGGGACACGCCACGGCGGATCGCGTCATCCGGGCCCTCAAGCATGGCGCACGTGAGTACATCGCAAAGCCACTTGACCCGGAACGCTCGAGGCACGTCATTGACCGTCTCTGTGAAGAAGCGGGCGCACGTGCGCACTTCTTCGCTCTAGAGACGCGGATGGCCAAACACGCCGAATTCTGCGGCATGGTGGGACGAAGCCCCGTCATGCAGAACGTCTTCAACGGCATCAGCCGGCGCGCCCTGTACCGTCGGCTCGAGCGCCATCACATCACGTATCCGGCGCCTAGAAGCCGGGGAAAGCAGTGGGGCCGGAATGTCTGAGGACGTCATGACCAACGGCCACGACGATCCGTTCGACCGCGCGCTCGGCGTCAATGTCGCGGAAGAGCACCCCGCGCAAGCCGAACAGTTCGATAGCCTCAGCCGACTGGCGGGGGGAATCGCGCACGACTTCAACAATCTCTTGACGGCCATTCTCGGACACACCGAATTGCTGCTGGACCGTCGCGCGGCGGACGATCCGGATCGTCCCGGTCTCGAGCAGATTAGACAGGCGGGACAGCTCGCCGCGACATTGACGCAGCAGTTGCTCGCATACAGTCGGAAACAGGTGCTCGCGCCTGTGGAGGTCGATCTCAACCAGACGGTGGCGAGCCTCCACGCCAGACTGAGGCGCCTGGTGCGAGACGACATCACCGTGAGCTTCCAACCATCGTCGCGGCCGGCCGTCATTCGCATAGACCCTGTGCAGGTCGATCAAATCATCGTCAATCTGGTGCTCAACGCCCGCGACGCGATTGCCACCACCGGCAGGATCCTCATCGACATCACGTGCCTGGCGGCCTCGAGCGTGACCGTACCGTTGGACGTGCATGTTCCGGCGGACGAATACGTCAGGCTGCGCGTGATGGACGATGGAGTCGGGATTCCCTCCGAGTCGCGTGCACACCTGTTCGAGCCGTTCTTTGCGGTCAAGGACGGCGGGCGCGGTGCCGGGCTCGGCTTGGCTTCTGTCTACGGCATCGTGCGCCAGAGCGGCGGCTTCATCGACGTGGAGAGCGAGCTCGGACGCGGGACGACTTTCGAGATCCACTTTCCGGTCACGGAATCCTCTCTCGAGTCGCTCGCATCGCGGTCAAGGGAAGGCGAGCAAGGGGCCGGGCGGGCGACGATCCTGCTGGTGGAGGATGAGGACGCGGTGCGTAGTATTGCCGGCACGATGCTCCGGCGCCAGGGCTACGTCGTGCTCGACGCGCCCACTCCAGCGCGGGCCTGCGAGATTTTCTCTGAACAAGACGGCAGTGTCGATCTCTTGCTCACCGATGTCGTGATGCCTGAAATGAATGGCCCGGCCCTGGCGCAACGCCTCGCGGCCCTGGATCCGGAATTGCGCGTGCTCTTCATGTCGGGCTATGTGGACGTCGCCTCGCCATTCGATGTCGGCAACCCGAATATCACGTTTCTGAACAAGCCGTTCCAATCGTCGGTGCTGCTCAGCAAGGTGCATGAAGTACTCACCCGACCAAGAGGATGACGCTCATGACTGGCTCGTCGATCTTCTCATCAATGAAGCGCGCGCTGGGCGAGAGGCCCGAGGAGAGGGGCCCCCGGCGTGTCCTGGTCGTGGACGATGAGGAGGCCGTTCGCAAGTTCGTGTCGCGGGTGCTGACGGAGGTCGGCTATCAGACAGTGACCGCAGAAGACGGCCGGTCGGCGATTGGAGCCGCCGCCAAAGAGGAGCCGTTCGATCTCCTCGTCACCGACCTGATGATGCCGAACATGAACGGCGACGAGCTCGCGCGCCGGCTGCGGCAGACTCAGCCCGGCCTGAAAGTGCTCTACCTCACCGGGTACTCCGACAAACTGTTCAAGGACAAGGTCACGCTGTGGGAGGATGAGGCGTTCCTCGACAAGCCATGCGGCGTCAAGGGACTGCTCGAAGCTGTTTCGCTCCTCTCGATCGGCACCATCAATCAGACATCGCCAGCGCCGGTCTGAAGACTCGCGCCACAATTGAGGCGCCGCCGCATGTCGCGCGGTGCAGGCTACCCGCCGCGGGTGTGCATTTCCAGGTGGGGGTCCTGGCGCAGGTCGTTCACCGGAACGAATGCGCGTCGGTCGGCGAGCGCCAGACGTGTTTCCGCCCCGCGGTCGTCTCGTGCCCGCCATCTAGAAGCCACCAGTTCCCTCAATTCCTCGACAGTCGCACCGCGGCGCAGCGCCGCCCGCAAATCGGTCCCGTGCGTCGCGTACAGGCACAAGTACCAAAGGCCGTCGGCGGTCAGCCGGCTGCGGTCGCAGTTGCGACAGAAGGGCTCCGAGGTCGAGGAGATAATCCCGAACGTCGTGCCGTCGGGCAGTGCGAAGCGATCGGCTGGCGCCGACTGTGCGGCGGCGTCCCCGGCCTCCGCCACTTGTTCGATGACGCCGTAGTGCGCGGAAATCCGCTCGACCATCTCGCGGCGTGAGACGACGCGGGCCGGGTTCCACAGCGTTGCGCCACCAACATCCATGTATTCGATGAACCGCACTTCGGCGTTCACCGTCTTCCCGTATTCAATCAAGTCGACGAGCTCGTCATCGTTGATGTCGCGAATGACGACCGCGTCAAGCTTGAGTCGACTGAACGTCCGGTACGCCGCCGCAATACCGTCCTTGACGCGGGCAAGCTCATCGCAACGCGTCAGGGTCACGAAGCGGTCGGCGCGCAGCGTGTCGAGACTGATGGTCACGCGTCGGAGTCCTGCAGCCTTCAGGTCGTGGATCTGCTCTGCGAGCAATATGCCATTGGTGGTCAGCGCGAGATCCCTGAGGGCAGGCTTCCTCGACAACATCGCGACCAGAGAGGCAAGGTCGCGGCGGAGCAGCGGCTCACCGCCGGTGAGCCGCAGACGGTCGACGCCGAGCGAGATGAAAACGTCGACGAGGGTGCTGATCTCCTCGAAATGCAGCAGGTCCTCGCGCGGCAGCCACACGTAGTCCTTCTCGGGCATGCAGTACTGACAGCGCAGGTTGCAGCGGTCGGTGACCGAAAGCCTCAGGTTGCGCAGGGGTCGATGGAGAAGGTCGTGCACGCTGTCGGAAATTGTACTAGCAAAGCAGCGAGGAGCGCGCCGAACGCCGCGGAGGCCAAATGCGGAGACAATAGGCCGGACGCGGCCCTGGAAGCACATGGAGCGCTCCCATCTCTTCGGTCTGTCGCGGCCCATATGGCTGCTCGGCTGGGTCAGTCTCGCGACCGACGCAGCGAGCGAGGCGATTTATCCCCTTCTCCCGTTTTTTCTGACCCAGGTTCTGGGCGCCGGTGTGGTGTCGCTCGGCATCATCGAAGGGGCGGCCGAGGCGGCCAACAGCGCGCTCAAGGTCCTGGCCGGCCGCCTCTCGGACCGTGCGGCGTCGAAACGGTGGCTGGTCCTTGCCGGCTACGCCCTGTCGTCTGCGGTGCGCCCCCTGATGGCGGTCGCCCAGACGTGGACGCATGTCCTCACCGTCCGTCTCATCGATCGTACTGGAAAGGGCGTGCGGGGCGCGCCGCGCGATGCCATGCTCGCGTCGTTTGCGACCCCGGCAACGAGAGGCACGGTGTTCGGGTTCCACCGCGCAATGGACCATCTCGGCGCGGTGGTCGGGCCGGTGGTCGCATCCGTGTTTCTGTTCTACCGTCCGGGCGAGTACCGCACGCTCTTTGCGCTCGCGATCATCCCCGGGACTGTTGCGGTGGCCTTGGTCCTGTTGATCAAAGAAGTGAGACCCGCGGCCAGGCACAGTTCGCCAGCCGATGGATCGCACGACGTATCCAGCGCGAGCCGGATGACGAGCGAGAGCTCGATCGGGACAGAGCCCATCCCTGGAGGTTTGAAGGCCTTCCTCGTCATCCTGGCGCTCTTTACGCTCGGCAACTCGACGGACGCGTTTCTGCTGCTGCAACTCACGAACGCCGCCGGAAGCGCACGGCTTGTTCCACTGATGTGGGCCGCGCTCCACGTCGTCAAGGCCACGGTATCGGTTATTGGGGGAAACTTGTCTGACAGGATCGGACGCCGCGCGGTTATCGCCATTGGCTGGATTGTGTACGCCGTCGTCTATGCCGGATTTGCGACAAGCACGACGCTGCCGGTACTGCTGACATGGTTTCTTCTCTACGGTCTGTATTTCGGGCTGACCGAGGGCGTCGAGAAGGCGCTGGTAGCGGATTTGGCACCCGTCTCGCGACGCGGCTACGCGTTTGGGATCTACAGCGCGGTACAGGGTGTCGGCGGCCTTGCCGCAAGCGTCATCTTCGGCCTCGTGTGGAACGCGCTCGGATCCGGCACCGCATTCGGCACCGGTGCGGCGCTCGCGATCACCGCAGCGGCCCTGTTGTTCGTCGTCGTGCCTCATAGTGATCGAGCCGCTGTCAGCTAACGGCTCTCAGATCTCGGCTCTCAGCGTTCGGCCACATCTGAGCGCTGACGGCTGGCGGCTGAGCGCTGTGGCTATAATTATTGGTCTCCATGCCCCTCATTCTCGTCACCAATGACGACGGCTATCGCTCGGAAGGCATTCACGTGCTGGCGAGCGCGCTCGCACGCGTCGGCGATGTGACGATCGTGGCGCCGACGAGCGAGTCGAGCGCGATTGGGCACGCGCTCACGCTTCGGCGGCCGCTCCGGCTCGAGCACGTCGGCGATCGCGTTTTCAGTGTTGACGGCACACCGACTGATTGCGTGAACGTCGCGATTGCTCAGGTGTTCAAGCGGCTTCCCGATCTCGTCGTGTCGGGGATCAACAGAGGATGGAACCTCGGGGACGATGTGACGTACTCGGGAACGGTGTCCGGGGCGCTCGAGGGCGCACTGCTTGGCGTGCCCGCCATTGCGGTGTCCTTGCGTCAGACCCGCGGCGCCTACGACTTCAGCTACGCGGCCGATGTTGCCGCCACGCTGGCTGAGGGGATGCTCGCACGTCCCCTTCCGTCGCGAACGTTTCTGAACGTGAACGTGCCGAAGGGGCAGCCCAAGGGCTGGCGCGTGACCGTGCAGGCGAGCCGCAATCACATCACGTCGGTTGCCGAGCGGCACGATCCGCAGGAGCGCCCGTACTATTGGCTCGAAGAAGGGCAGACGGAGTGGCATCCGCACGAACGTTCGGACTATCAGACGGTGCGCGACGGCTTTGTCTCGATCACGCCGCTGCAGCCTGACCTCACGGCGCACAGCGTGCTTGACGCCGTCGAGGAGTTGTTTCCTGCCAAAGAGCTGGAGACGCGGTGACCTGCCAGACCCACCTGATCTCCGGCTAGTTTCTGTCAAAATCCGCGGCCGCAATCGCCTCCGGATTCTGCGTGTGGAGCTGCGTCCACGCGGCATTGTTCATCCAGGCCCAGATGCCGTAGCCCGGAAAGCTGATGATCGCGTCCTCCCGGCCGTTGCCGTCGATGTCCGCGGCCGTGATGATGGCGGCATCCAAGCTGTGCAGGCGTGTCCACACGGTGTTGTTCATCCAGGCCCAGATGCCGTAGCCAGGAAAGCTGATGATCGCGTCGTCTCGGCCGTCGCCGTCGATGTCGCCAACACCCACCGTCGTCGCGTCCGTGGCGTGCAGCCGCGACCAGCTACCGTTGTTCCACCAGACCCAGAGGCCGAAACCGGGGAAGTCGAGGATCACGTCGTCGCGGCCATCGCCGTCGAAGTCTCCGGCGACCAACGCTGCTGCGTTCGACGTATGCAGCTGCACCCACCGAGAGTTGTTCGTCCAGATCCAGACGCCGTGGCCGGGGAAATTGACGATCGCCTCGTCCTGGCCGTTCGCATCCAGGTCCGCCGTGATGATCCGGCTGGGACTCTGCGAATGCAGGTTCACCCAGGTGTTGTTATTGAACCAGACCCAGAGGCCGAACCCGGGGAAGTCGATCAACGCATCTGCGAGCCCATTGCCGTCGAGATCGCCGGTGGCCATCATGCCCGCGTTTGCGCGATGCAGCTGGTACCAGCCCGGCGCGTCGGTGTACACCCATGGGCCGTAGCCCTGGAACTCAGCGATCAACTCGTCCTGGCCGTTGCCGTTGAGGTCTCCGGTCGCCATGGCTTCGGGACTGGCCGTGTGCAGTTGGGCGTAGGAGCTGGCGTTGTACAAGGCCCACAAGCCGGCGCCGCCGAAATCGATAGCAAGATCGGCTTTCAGCCTCTTGGTGAGCAGGAAGGCGCGCGTGTGGCCGCCGACCGTGCCGATGCCGACGATTTGCCCGCGATCGTTGATGGCCGTGGCGAAATTCAGGTCCCACTCGGGATTGTCCGGGATGTGGATGTTCAGGTCGACCATGGCGCCGTTCTCATACAGAAAGGCGTGGTAAGGCTGGCCGGGGCCAAGCGACGAGTAGCCGACGATCTGGTTGCGGTTGTTGATGCTCGTCGCAACGGTCCCGCTGTTTGCGAGACTACCGAGGTCGATCACCGAACCGTTGCTGTACAGGAACCCGATATCGTGCCCACCGGGCGCGCCGGCCGCGGTGCCGACGACCTTGTCGGCGTTGTTGATGCCCCAGGCATAGCTGCAGCAGGGGGCGCCGGGGAACAAGTCGGTCATCGTCGTGCCGTTGTAGAGAAAGGCGTGCGGTTCCCTGTTCGGTGGTGGAAGGTGCTCGGAGTAGCCGACGATCTTGCCGGTGTCGTTCACGTGGTACGCTTCGCTGATTCCGCCGCCACCGATGGTCCCGAGGTCCTGCATGGCGTTGTTGCGGTAGAGAAATGCGTGCGGACCCAGATCCCCCGTCGTCGCGGCTGATCCCACAACGTCGCCGGCGTTGTTGATCCCCCGCGCCGAACTGCCGGTGCCACCCAATGTGCCAAGGTCGGCCATCAAGCCGCCGCTCCAGAGAAACGCGCGGGGCACGCTTATCCCGGTCGAGCACGTCCTCCCGACGACCTGGGCGGCGTCATTGATATCGAACGCCCAGCTGTTGCCAGGGTTGCAGCCAGGTCCAATGACGCCAAGGTCGGTCATGACGCCCTGCTGATAGAGGAAGGCATGGTAATAGACAGGGCCTCCGGGATCGGGGGCGAGATCGGCGCGCCCGACGATCTGGCCGGCATTATTGATCCCCCATGCCTCGCTGTTGGGGCCACCCAACGTGCCGAGATCTGTCACCGTGTACCGGCTGTTAAGGCCCTGGTCCGCCTGGCCATCAGCTCCCGCTCGTAGGCCCGGAGCGCCCAGGCAGAGCGCAAGGGGGGCCAAAAGGATTCCCATCGCGCGTTTCATCGTCTTGCTACTCATTCTGAGGGAGCCTTTCGTTTCGACGCGTTTCATCGCTCCAACACAGAGGTGGAGATTGCATGCGGGTCGCGAGAAAGCCGGACATATCGAGCACGCTGCATGTCGATGCACAGATGTTGCCGTCATCGAGCGGCCCGCTGCGAGCTTGTGTCCGGTCGACACGTCGCAACACGGGAACCTCGGTTGGGCCTTACGCCTGGCGGCACTGAGGGGCCGCCTGAGGAATTTCTCGCACGATGACCGAAAAATTCGAGTGACTGGTGAGGGGCTCCGGGCACTGCAGGCCAATGTCACGACGCACAGCGCGCGTCGAGTGTCGAAGCGAGGGCTTTCCCGTGAAAGGGTTGGTGGTGCGGTCGGCGGCCGGGAGGTAGGCCCGATCGTTCGGTCGGGCGCGACCGGCCACCTCGTAGGCCCGACCTTCAGGTCGGGCGCGACAGGCACCTCGTAGGCCCGACCTTCAGGTCGGGCTGTTGTAGCGAATTGATAATGTCCCCTCGCGAGCGAAATAGAAATGTCCCCCTAAGCTGGTGGCCTCTGAGGAGGTTACCGATTGGGAAGGACGGCGATGAGTGCGAGGGAATTGACCCGGGTCGAGGTGCTGGCGCGGGTGAAGGTGGGCGCGTTGAGTGTGAAATCGGCGGCGGTGTTGCTTCAGGTGGGCTACCGCCAGGCGAAGCGGTTGGTGCGCCGCTATCGCGCGCAAGGCGCCAAGGGCTTGCGGCACGGCAATGCGGGGCGGCGGTCGAATCACGCGTGCCCCAAAGCCGAGCACGCCCGCATCCTCGCGTTGATCCGAAAGAAATATGGCGGGCCGATCGATGCGCGGTTTGGGCCGACGCTGGCCGCCGAGCATTTGGCGAGCGAAGACGGCGTCACGGTGCATCACGACACGTTGCGGCGGTGGATGCTGGCCGCGGGCTTGTGGAGCCGGGCGCGCCAGCGATCCCCGCATCGCCAGCGGCGCGAGCGCAAGGCCCACTTTGGCGAGCTGGTGCAGCTCGATGGCAGTTTCCACTTGTGGTATGAGACACGCGCCCCGCGCGGGTGCCTGATGACCCTGGTCGATGATGCGACAGGCCGGACACTCGGCCGGCTGGGGGACGAAGAAACGATCTGGGCGGCGGCCGACGTGGTGCGCCGATGGATCGAGGCCTACGGCGTGCCGCTGGCGCTCTATACGGATTGGAAAAATGTCTATGTGCGGGTGCCGACTGCGGAGGAGCAGGTCACGGGGGCCGTGCCGCTGACGCAGTTTGGCCGCATGTGCGCGTCGTTGGGGATTCAGATCATCGCGGCGAACTCGCCACAGGCCAAGGGCCGGGTCGAGCGCAATCACGGGACCCACCAGGATCGCCTCGTGAAGAAATTGCGACGGTTGGGGATCGCGGACGCGACCGCGGCGAATGCCTTCCTGGAGACGACGTATCTGCCCGAGCATAATGCCCGCTTCGCGCAGGCACCGGCGTCGCCTGAAGACTTTCATCGGCGGACGCCCAGTCGGGTCGCGCTCGATCGCGCGTTCCAGCTCGAGGAGACGCGCGTCCTGTCCAACGACTGGGTGGTCCGCTACGCGACCCGATATTTTCAAGTGGCGCGGCAGAGCCACCAGGCGCCCGCCCGGAGTACGGTGGTGGTGCGGGAGGCGGTCACGGGGGCGCTCGAGATTCGCTATCGCGGGCGGCTGATGCGCTGGAGGGAGATTCCCGCGCCGCCGCCTCGACGGTCCCTGACCGCGCCGGTCGCCCGCGTCCCGGCACCCGCCGCAATGACCACCGGCCGCCCCGTCCGGCCAAGTGCTGATCATCCGTGGAGCCGGGGATTCGACGAGCGACAGCAGCGTGCCGTCGAGCGGGCCCGCCCCTGAGAAAGGCCTATGGGCGCCATGCAAAACGCGCAGACGCGTTTCGCACAGCGTCCACAGGCCCCTGGGGCTTCTCTTTCGGAACGAAGACGGAACACGGGGAAGGGGACATTTCTATTTCGCTAAGAACGGGGACATTTCTATTTCGCGTTGACAGACCTTCAGGTCGGGCGCGACAGGTCTGGCCCACCGTAGTAGACTAGCCGTTCGTGCTGCTCGCAGTGTCCTGGCTGTCGAGTAGAATCGCGACATGACGCCTGTCGGGGCGTGGCTCAGCCTGGTAGAGCACTCGGTTCGGGACCGAGGGGTCGGTGGTTCGAATCCACTCGCCCCGACCAATTTTCGCCGGTCTATTCTGAGCGGATAGGTAACACTTCATTCCGAGCGGATGGGTAACAGTTTCGGACCGAACGGATTGTTGATTGGTTCGACCCCCGCCTCATCATCGAAATAGCCCAAGTCATACGGCATGAAGGTGACGAGCCAGATGCGCTCGGCGACCTGCGTCACGCCGACGTTCTGGCCCGCAAAGACGTGACTGAGAAAGATGCGCGAGGGCTCCCAGACCTCATCGTTGCCGCACTTATTTCTCTGAATTGTGCTCTGGAGACCGTAGAATGAAGCAATTCAGGGGGAGGTGTCTGATGGATCGCCGCTATCTCACAACGCTGTCCTCCGTGCTCGCGTTGGTCATCCTGGCGCCCTTGTCGGCAGCTGGGCAAGACTCCCGGGGGATCGTTCCCCGAACGCCATGGGGCGACCCGGACTTGATGGGCACCTATACCAACAAGACGTTCACGCCGGTGCAACGTCCGGTCGAACTGGGCGACCGCGAGTTTCTCACCAAAGAGGAGATTGCCAAGGTCGAACAGGAACGTGTCGAACGCAACAGGCGGTTGGACGAGGCGCCGGCGGAGCGGACAGTAGCCGGGGGCGCCGCTACGCGTCGTGCGCACGAGAGGGGAGACGGATCCGCAACGGGATACTACAACAACTTTTGGCTGGATTGGGGCACGAAGTCCACGGGGCGAACGTCGCTCATCGTCGACCCCCCAAACGGACGCATTCCGCCGGTGACGCCCGAATTCGCGCGGCATACGGCGCAACGCCGCGAGCAGATCCTCGCGCGAGGTGTCCCCAAGACAGGCTGGGTCGTGACTGGAAACGGGTTGGCCGACAGCTGGCTGGACTTTCAACTCAACGACCGGTGCATCGTCTGGTCCGCGGGTCCACCCATGATGCCCGGCCCGTACAACAACACGTACATGATCTTCCAAACGCCTGACTACGTCGCCATTCTGGTCGAAATGATTCACGACGTTCGGATCATCCCGCTGGATGGACGGCCACACCTTTCGCCGACCATCCGTCAGTATCTCGGCGACATGCGTGGCCGCTGGGAAGGCGACACTCTGGTCGTCGAGACCACCAACATCCGGCGCACCGAGGGCGAGGGGGGCGCCCAGGGCAACGACGAAATCGAAACGCGCGCCTCGAACGGCCGGACCGACGATGCGCTGCGCGTCGTCGAGCGCTTCACTCGGGTGAACGGAAACACCATCAACTACCGCTTCACGATCGAGGACCCGTCCCATTGGACCCGGCCCTTCTCGGGTGAGTTCCCGTTCGTGAGGACAGACGAGAAGCTCTACGAGTACGCCTGCCACGAGGGCAACTACAGCCTGTCGAACATGCTTTCCGGAGCTCGCGCCCAAGAAGAGCCCGCGAAGGCGGCTCCAAAGTAAGGCGGAACTCCGCCCTCACTTCCGCTCCCTCGGCGGGCGAGCGGCGCGAGCTGATGAGCGCCGGGCTGCTGCGTCTCTGGACAGAACCCAAATGCGGCATCATGCGCGATGGGTCTGCGATCTGCCAAGCTGCCACAGGGTGCCACGCGGACAGTAGAAAATTCTGATTCCCGAAGGGCGATGACGGGGTAGGACGGAAGCCCCTATTCCCATACTGGGACCATCGCGGCACCGGAAAAGTCAACGACCGCTGGATCTCCAGATGCTCCCTGACGGTCGAGGCATCGTTACTGTTCTGTCAGACTCAAATCAGTCCACAGCGTGCAGCGGGGAGAGGAACCGTGGCAAACCCATCGGCCTTCAAGACTCCCGAAGGTGAAGCGGCATTTCTGGCTGCGTATGACGCCGCGATGAAGCTTGTGGCCTGTTCCGTACGAGGAACTGGACATTCCAAGTCGGTTTGGGATGACCCACGTTGTCGCCAGTGGTCCGAAGGATGCTCCACCGCTGGTGCTGTTGCACGGGTATATGGCGACATCGACGATGTGGTCGCCCAACATTGCCGATTTCAGCAAGGACTATCGCGTCTATGCCATCGACGTCATGGGGCAACCAGGCAAGAGCATTCCCAAGGAACCGATACGAAATGCGGCAGATTACGCCGCGTGGCTGACGGCGACCTTGGACGGGCTGCACCTCGACCGCGTCTCTCTCGTGGGCATGTCGTACGGCGGGTGGCTCGCACTCAACTTCGCGATTGCCGCGCCCGAGCGCGTTCAGAGGCTTGTGCTTCTGTCTCCGGGCGGAGGCTTCGTTCCGATGGCCAAACAGTTCAGCCTGCGCGGGATGCTGATGGTGTCGTTCCCGACACGCTTCACGGTGAACTCGTTCATGCGCTGGCTGGGATTCACACGATCATCCCGGTGACACGGCAGCTCGGCTCGTGCTTGACTTGATGTATCTCGGTCTGAAGCATTTTCGAGTGCCGCTAGAGACGTTGCGTGTCATGCCCACGATGTTCTCTGACGAGCAACTGCGGGCGATGCGCGTTCCGACATTGCTGCTCATCGGCGACCACGAAGTCATCTGCGACCCGGCAACGGCATTGGCGCGGGCGCGTCGGCTGTTTCCTGACGTCCAAGGCGAACTGGTGCCGCGGTCCAGTCACGACATGTGCTTCAGCCAACATCGAATCGTGGACGCGCGAGTCCTCGATTTTCTGAACCATAGGCGACGACAGATGTGAAACGTCCAGGCACGACGCCGCCGTTTCGCGGACCGCAGGGGGGCTCGCTCGAGGTCCACCTACCGGAATGGCACCCCATTGCGCTGCAGAAAATCCCGATCTACAGCGACTAGAACCGCGCGATGAGGCCCACCCGGAAGGCGCGCGGGAACCCGGGAGTGACGTTCGTATTGTTGTCCGCGTTGATGTAGTAGGTCTTGTCGAACAGGTTCTCGACGTTGGCCTGCAGTCGCATGCGCGGCGAGAGCGTGAAGAATGCGGCCAGGTCCACCCGTGCGTATCCCGGGAGGCGGACGGTATTGTCGATCGCAGCGAACATGTCGCTGCGCGACAGCACGCCGAGCCCTGCGCCCAGTCGCGGATGGAACTCGTAATTGTTCCAGAACGACAGCGTGTGGTGCGGCACCTGCGCCACCTGTGCGCCGGCCGCGGCCACCGTTGTGGCGCTCGTCACGAATGCATCCTGATAGGCATAGCCCCCGGCGACGCTCCAGCGGGACGTGAGATTCCCGTTCGCCCCGAGTTCATAGCCGTTTGTCCGCTGGCTGCCGGTCTGGACGATGCGGGTCGGGTCGTTGGGATCGGTGGAACGCGTGTTCGTGCGATTCAGCCTGTAGACCGCCGTCGTCACGGAGAGCCCTGGCGCCGCATCCCACTTCGCCCCAACCTCATAGTTGCGGATCTGCTCGGGTTTCATCTGTTCGGTTACGTTCGTGAGAGACGAGAACTGATCCCCCGAACTGGGCAGATGGGACACACTGAAGCTGCTGTAAATCGAGAGCGGCGTTGTCGGCTTGAAGACGACGCCGACCCGTGGCGACACGAGGTTGTCGGGTCGCTCCAGCGTGTCGCCGTTGCGATTGTTGTGATAGGTCAGGCTGAATCGATCAAAGCGCAGTCCCCCGACAACCTGGAGGTGACGTGACAGTTCCACCTGGTCCTGGCCGTACGCGGCCGCGATGGTCGCCGTCAGATGGTTGTCGGCGTCGGTCGCGCTCTGCCGGAACGTGACCGGCGTCGAGATCGTGGGATTCAAGTACGGAGCGAGAAACGACGTCGCGGTGTTGTTGAAGTACCCCGTGTTGCGGAAGTTGTCGGTCAGCTGACGCCCGAACTCTGCGCCGGCCAGCAGCGTGTGCCGGACGCGCCCGGTTGAGACCGTCGCGGTCAGGTCCGTCTGGTTGAACACGTTTGTTCGCCCGGTGGCGTTGTTGTAGGCGGTGAGCGCCACCTGCTGTTTGTTCGCCGTTACTGCGCCGGGCACGAAGTTCTGGTACGAGCGATCGTAGTCGGCAGCCAGCGTGTTGTTGCGGAGCCTCAGCGCGCCGAACTGGTGCTCGACGGTGCCTGACGCCATGTTGACGGTTGCGTTCACGTGACTCTCATCCGGGTTGCCGTAGAACGTCGATATATCCACGTCAGCGGGCAGCCCCTGAAACGACGTGATACCGCGATCGGCAACCCGCGAATCGTCCAGATACTCATAGCGAAGCGTGATGTTGGTCCGATTGCTGGGCTCGATTGTGAGCGTAGGAGTCACGCCGTAGCGCTCGAGACCGACCGAATCCCGGAAGCTGTCCGAATTCTCGAACATGCCATCGAGACGAAGGGCAACCTTCTCGCCGACAGGCTGGTTGACTCCACCGGTGATCCGGCTGTGGCCGAACATCCCGCCCTGCAGCGAGATCTCCTGGCCGGCCTGAAATCCCGCGGTCTTGGAAACACGGTTCACGACGCCGCCGGCGCCGCCGCGGCCGAAGATCATCGCGTTCGGCCCCTTGAGCGTCTCGATCCGATCGAGGTTGTACAGATCGCGATAGTACTGAACGTCGTCGCGCACACCATCCACGAAGAAGTCCGCCGAGGAGCTGTTGCCGCGAATGATCACCTGATCGCGGTTGTTCTCGCCCTGGTGCACCATCACGCCGGGCACGTAGCGCATGACGTCGCCGATGCTCATCATCATCTGATCCTTGATGAGCGCCTGGGTCACGACGGTGACCGCCTGCGGTATGTCGCGCAGCGGTGTGAGCGTCTTGGTGGCGGTGCGGGTGCCGAGGCTCTGATAACCAGCTGAGGCCGTCACGCTCACTGACTCGCGCACGACGGCGACCTGCAGCACGAAGTTCGTTTCGAGGGTCGCTGAGGGTGTTGCGGTGACGACCTGCACCGATTCCTCGAAGCCGTCGTAGCCGACACGGATCGAGTATCGGCCGGGCGCCACCGTCAGCGTGTAAAGCCCTCTGTCGTCCGTGACGGTTGTTCCGATGGACCTCTGATCGGGTGCCACCGCGCTAACGGTGGCGCCGACCAGTGCTGCGCCAGAGGAGTCGCGGACGGTGCCCCGGATCAACGACGCCGGGTTGACTTCAGCGACGGCCTGCGGAGTGGCGACAGACGGGACCAAGAGGAGGGGAAGCGTGAACAAGGGGGCGAGCAGGGCACGATGCATATAAGACTTCTGTCTGTCGCGCCAGGCGCACCGGTTCGCGAGAATGCAGGAGTCGGACGCGTCAGGCGCACAGGCGAATGACAACGGTCTCACTCGGATCGCGTTCCTGGACCCGCTGGTGTTCCCAGCGCGGGGCGTTTGGCCTGTATGAGACTGAGTCTCAGTTTCAAGTTAAGGCAGCATATACCCGACCGAATCAGTCGGTCAAGTGGCGCAAAGGCCTGGTGTCAAGGCCTGGAACTGCAACGCTCGTCTGAGCCGCAGGGACAACATCGCAGGTGAGATGTGGCCGTCGGAAGAACGGGAAGGAAGATGGCAGAGCCTGACAGCGCCGAATCGGGCAGACACGCCGCTAGCTGCCGTCGCGAATCACCCGACACGACTCGATATCGAACGTCACGGCGCCAATCGTCAGCGATGTCTGATCGCGGAAGCTGGCCGCGAAGCGGAGGAACCGCTCGACGTCGGCGATATTGCTGACAAGGCCGAGCGAGACGCGGATGGCGCCCGCGCTCTTGCCGCCGCGGTGCTGAATGACCTGGACGAAGCGGGGCAGCGTCATGTCCGCGTCGGCAGCGATCCCAGCGCGCATGTCGGCTTCGGTCAGGCCTTCAGCGGTTTCGCCCGCGCCCGGGTTGCAGAAGCATCCGGTCCTGAGCGACATGCGCTCCAGAGCCGCAAGCTCCTCGATACGCCGGTAGTCCAGCAAGTGCCCCTCCGGATCGTAGAAATTCATCGTGATCGTCCCGCCTCGCATCACCATCGTCGCGGGTCCGTACAAACGAACCATGGGCCGGCCGTTCGTGTGCTTCAAGGCGAGAAGACCAGTCAACAGCCAGTCGGTGAGGCAATGAATCCGCGTCTGAATGGTCTCCAGGCCGAGGCGGTCCAGGTGGCGGAGGCCAATCTCCACGGCCGGAACGCTCAGATAGTTCAAGGTGCCGTCTTCGAAGCCGGCCTCGCCCGGTGCGAGCAGGTGAAGGCGCCCTTGTACGGTGGCGAAGTTCACGGTACCGCCAGCAAACCAAGGACGCTTCAGAACGGCCAGCGCGTCTTTGCGGGCGAGCAGACAGCCAACGCCCGTGGGGTATCCGAACATCTTGTAGAAGGACATCGCGACGAAGTCAGGTGACAATGCCCGCAGATCGAGGCGATTGGTCGGCACGAAGGCCGCCGCATCGAGCAGTACGTGCCAGCCGCGATCGCGCGCGGCAGCGACGAGATCGAGCGGATGCTTCACGCCTGAGAAGTTCGACTGCGCGGGAAATGCGAAAAGATTGGCGCGAACGCGGTCGGCCGTGTTCAGGAGTGTGTCGGTCGCTGGACGATCGATGCGTAGGTCGGGAACGGTCAGCGGCGAATACGTGACGTCGGCGCCCCTGGCTCGGGCGAACTCGCGGAGGCCGTTGACCGAATTGTGATTGTCCATCGTCAGAAGCAGCCGCCCGCCTGGCTCGAAGGGATAAGCCTCTCCCACGAGTTTCAAAGCGCCGGATGCATTTGGCGTAAAGATGGCCGTGTAATCGCCCGTGGCATTGAAGTACGCGAGCACGGCCGCCCTTGTCCGCTCGACGAGCGTGGTCGTCGCTGCTGAACTTGGGCTTGCGGAGTGCGGATTGCCAAGCACGTGATCGTCGAGTAACTGGACGTGCTCTCTCACTTGCGACGCTGCATACAGCCCGCCACCTGTGTAGTCCAGATACACGTGCCCATGTCGATCCAGACGGCCGTACTCGGCCGTGCGGAGTGCATCGAGCGTGCTGGTGGCCGCGTACTCCGGATGCACATCGAGAAACGTCTGGGGCGTGGCCACGCGCATGATCTTACCGCTGCCCGGACTCGGTAGCCGAAAGCACCACTTGCCCATGGTGCCTGCTGGCGCTCGTGTCCTGCGAACTGCCGCCGGAAGTGGAGGCTATTCGGTCTTTGGACGATATTTTCGGGTGGGCTATGCCGAAAGCGACGCCGGGCGATATACTTACTCTGCGCGTTACGGAGTTCCCGCTGCACCGTTGATGCGAGTTTGACGCGAGCTGAGAGGCCCGCTCCATCCCCTCCTCGACCCTGCTGGCGAGTTGGTGTCAGTCGTTTAAGGGCCCGGATGGGCAGGAGTGGATATGGGTCGCAAGTTGTTCGTGGGTAATCTTTCGTTCAGCACCGACGAAGGCCGTCTGCAGGACGTGTTTCAGGCCATCGGCCCGGTGGATTCGGTCAACATTGTTCGCGATCAGATGACCGGACGCCCGCGCGGGTTTGCATTCATCGAGATGCAGACCGAGGAGGCCGCCCAGTCCGCCATTCGGCAATTGCACGATACCGAGCTCGACGGCCGCAAGCTCGCCGTGAACGAAGCTCGTCCAAAACCCGCCGGCGGGGGTGATCGTGGTGGCAGGCCGGGAGGCCAGCGCCGCGAACCGCGCTGGTAGACCCGCAGCGGCGGACCGGTCGCGGCCGCCGCAGCCTCTGGGAGGCACCGTGCAGAAATCCAGACCCACACAGCACAAGCGGGCGCGTGAACGCGCTCGTCAGGAAAAGCAGAAAGAAAAGACCGCTCGCCGGCTCGAAGCCAAGAGCCGTCCGAAAGCCACCGGCGCCGACGGGGAAGATCCAGACATCGCCGGGATCGTGCCCGGTCCTCAGCCTTCACCATGGGGACCGCTTGGCGACGAGTCCTTGGAGGACGAACCGCTCTAGGGTTGGCTACTTGGTCCGGCGTATCGCCTTGATCTTCTGAGCGCGTGCGCCGCTAATGGGATCGTCGATGATATCGAAGGTCACCTCGGCACCGACCTCCAGATCGTTGTACCCCTTGTCGACGACGTCGCCTTTGTGAAAGAAGATATCGCGGCCTGCCTGGTCCCGAATGTACCCGGTGCCCTGGCCACGCACAAAACTCTTGATCCGTCCGCGCATGGCCGATTGTCCCACGAGTTGGCCCGCTTGTCAGAAGCTGAAAAACAGCAGGAGGTCGATACCCGCCCGTTCGAGCCTCAGAAAAGGCGACCGCGTGATCTGCTGCGTGCGGGCGTCTGACAGGGTCGCGCGCAGGCGGAGAATGCGTGAAATGTGGTACTCGATGGTCGCCTGGTCGTACTGGTCGACCCCGAACTGCCGGCTGAAGCGAGCCATGAGCCCGGGTGCGATCTCGTCGCCAATCGTGACCTTCGCGCCACCGGCCACACCCGTGACCGGCTCAATCTCCAGAATGTCGAGGCCGATCGATCGCTCGAGGGCCGCGGTGAGACTGCTGGTCAGAAACCCGACCGCCAGCGTGCCCGCGCGAATCGCGAGTTCTCGCTGCTGAACTGCCGACAGCTCGTTCGTCGAGGTGTTGAAGACAATGAGCGAAAGGATCTCTGAGGGATCGAGCGGCGGAGTGCTGGAGAGAGCCAGCTCGGGCTCGCCCAGCGTTCCACTGATCGTGACGCGAGTTTCAACTCCTGAAATCACTCGGTTGACCGAGATGAAGACGCCGGGGTTGAGGTCACCCCGAAAGTCAATCGAACTCGAGGGATCCAGTTCGAACCGCCGGCCTTGGAATGAGTACGAGCCGGACACGGAGTCGAGCGATCCGGTGATAGAGAGCGCCTGTGCCGGCGCCTTGTAGGCGAAGAGGTCGCCGATCGCTCGCAGGTTGAAGCTGCCGACTCCGAGCGGTGCGTGCTCGCTCACCCGGAGGTTTTCGCCGGTGATGCGGAGCGTGCCGGGCGAGTGAACGGCGATATCAAGCGAGAGCCGGTCCCAGGGGTTGAGAGCGGAGATCACGTTCGGTGTGCTCGCGATCGCGTGGGTAGAGTACGGCTGAAAGAGCGTGCGCGCGAGCAGCTCGTCGATCTTCAGTTCGCCGCCGGCGATGGCGACATCGCCGAGGAGGCGAGGCGCCTGGAAGAGTCCACGGAGCTTCAGGTTTGCATCGATTTCGACGTTGCCCGTGGCATTGCGAAGCACCTCGAAGCGTCTGGCCCTGATATCCACCTCGAGATCGCCGACCTGCAGTTCCGCTGTGCCGAGGCTGCCTCGCACTTCAAGCGGATGCCCGTTTCGATCTTCCAGATGGAAGGCGGAGACGTTGATGCGATCGGGCACCATGTGCAGCGCAACAATGCCATTCTTGTAGCGCGCGCCGCTGGCCGTCACCTGAAATCCGGCGCCGGCAATGTCCACCGTTCCAGCGAAAGTCGGCAACCTCCTGGTCCCCGTCACATGCAGATTGGCTCGCATCTGCCCGGTCACCTCCCGGACGCCGGTGGTAATCCCCTCGAGGAGGCCGAGGCTCACATCGCTTGAAACGAGGACGACGTCGATGGGCGCTTCCGGACGATTGGCGTCGAAGAAGGCCGGTGGAACGCTACCCTTGGCGGTGAGCCAGACGCCGGGCGCCTGATCGAGGCGCAGGTCGATCTGCAGGGCGCCATCGGCATAGTCCACCTGTCCGGCCAGCCGCTCGTATGTGAGCCTCCTCACTCGCCCCTCAGTCACGGAAATCTGGCCCGAGACGACAGGGTGTTCGGTTGTACCCGTTAGCGTGGCATTCAGATTCACGAGACCGCCATAAGCGGCGGCGCGATCCGGCGTGCCGGTGAGCGTATCGAGAAACACGTGCGCGGCGTTGACGTGAAACTCGCCACCGCCGTCTGGCCGCCAGGTGCCTGACAGATCGATGCGTTGCTGACCGTTGCCAGCCTCAACAAGCGTTAGAGGGGACAGCGTCGTGCCGGTGTCGTCCCAGCTCAACACGGGTGCGCGCTCGGCCGAAGGCATCCGCCACGCGACCCCTCCGATCGACAGATTGAGACTGGCAATGTCGAGGGCGCGCTCGCCCGTGTGAACCACCGCGTTGCCGGCGATGGTGCCCGCCAGTCCGTCGCCTCGTGTGAGTTTGAGATCAGTCGTGACGGCGTGCTTCTCGTACGCAACCGTGCCGACAGCCTCGGTGACCATCTGACCGAAGGCTTCGAGGAACGACGCCCGCGCATCGACGGAGAAGACGCCGGCGGTCGGATCGTCCAGGGGAAACGTGATGTCGTACTTCCCGGTGGTGCTGAGGGCGGAGACGCGGAACGCGTTGAAGCGGCTGACGGTAGCATCGCCGACAGCATGGAGGGCGGCGCGAGGGCCCCGGATTTCGCCTGTGGTTGCAATCTCGCCAGACACCTCACCGAGGCTGTCCTTGAAGAGCGCCAGATCAGCTCGCGTGACGTCGTACTCGAAGTCCGTGTGTTCTGGACCATGGTCCAGGGCGAACACCCCTCGGCCCGACATCTCGACCTGTGGCCCCTTGACGCTGATACGTGGGAACGAGAGCATCCGGCCTCCGACAAACCCAGCCTCGAGCGACGCGCTGTCGACCTGCACACCGCGAGCCTCGGACCGCTCCAGTGTCAGCGTCCCGACAACGTTGTAGTCGTCGAGGGAGGTGGGACGCCGCATGAGATCCCGCGCCTTGACGGTGAGCAGACCGGCGCCGCTCAGCGACGCCGCGTACCGGTCGTCGTCGAAGGCCACGGCGGGGTCGATGCCGGCGAAATGGCCGTTGTACGTGCCTTCGACGCTGCCGCTTGCGATCGTGACCTCGACCTCGCCATCGGTCAGGGAACCACCGAAGAGGTCGGCGCGCGTCACGTGCCCGCCGCCATAGAGCGTCATGGTCGCAGCGTCAACGCCAAACACTTCCGTACGGAAGTGTCCTGCCAGTGATCCAGCGTAGCGATGCTCCTGCATCCAGGCGACGTTCAGCTCGCGGCCCCAACGGTTGATGTCGATGCCACTGAGGTCGCCTTCGCCCTTGTAGTACTCCAAGGGCGTGCTGACGGCGCCCGTCGTGCCGGCTCCGATGTGAGCACCGATGAATTGGGATTCTTCGAACGTCGCCTGTCCGGAAATGCCCGGCCGCGCAAACTCGCCCGCGACGTCGTAGTCGAAGGCCAGCATGCTCTCGACGTGTGGAACCGGGATGGTGACAGGAATCGCGCGGAGATCCACCTCGCGCGCGGTGCCCTGAAACTGGAACGCATACGGATGCTGAATCGCGATTGTGCCGGCGGACAGGCTGACCTTCGATCTGTACGCGAGTGCCGTTCCTTCGTCGATCAGCCACTCGCGGCTCGTGATGCGCCCGCGCACCCGCACCCGATCTGCGCTGTAGCCCATGAACGCCGCATGCGACCCATTGAACGCGTACGTGCCACGCGGCACTCCGTGTCCAAGCTCGAGGGCCAGATCGAACGTGGCGCGCCCGGAGATGTCGGCTCGCCGGGCGGCGTTGTTGAACCAGGGCGCGAGATTCAGATGCGTCAGGTTGAGCGTGCCGGCGGCGTGCCATCCCGGAATCGTTGTATCCAGCACGAGCGGGCCGCGCGCATCGCCCGCATTCGAATGGAAGTCGAGGTCAACGGCGAGCGTGGCCAGCGGACCCCTCAGCTGCGCGTCGAATCTCGAGTCGATCGGAAACCGCGCGAGGGCGGGAAGCGTCCGCGCCCACTCCTGAAACACGAAACGCTCGGCGGCCACGTGCAGGTCAAGGGTGACAGGCGTAGCCGGCCGACCGCCGCGCGCAACTCGACCGTCGACGGCAAACGCGCTTTGCGCGCTGCGCACGCGTAACTGATCGAACGACAGCGTCCCTGGAGTCCCGGCGATCGCACCGGCGAGGGAATCCATGGCGAGGTCGGACGGCCCGCCAAGCCACGATCCCTTGGCGATCGCGACCCGCCAGGAATCAGGGGCCCGCTTGAAGGCGAGCGACAGCTGCAGTCGTTCGAATCGCCCGGGTGCCCGCACCGCTCCGAACGTCAGGGGATCCTTGAGGATCACCAATCCGTTCACCACCTCGAGCGACTGAATCTCGATCGGGCGCGGTGCCGCGCGATTGTCTTCTGATGCTCGCGGCTTCAGGAGCGCCGCCAGGTTCCAGCGGCCGTCGGCTTGCCGCTCCGCGACAATCTGCGGGCCGATCAGTCGAAGCCGTCGGACCAGCGTGCCGTCCTCTATCAACTCACGGATGCTGTAACCGAGCGACGCCTGGTCAACGGTGACAATGGCCTGACCATCGCGCGAAAGACGAATACCGTTCAGTTCGAGATCGCGGAACAACGAACCGCGCAGCTCGGCGATCTCGAGCGTCGCCGTGAGGTACTGGTTGGCCTGCCGGACCAGAAGTCGGCGGAGCTGATTCTTGCCCCAGGAGGTCTCGAGGCTTCCGAAGAAGAGCCCGGCCAGGGCGAAACAGGTGATGATGGCGTAGACGCAACCGCGCGCCAGACGTCGAAGAGTTCGTCGCATGCGTCGCCCGAAATGGTATCAGTCTTCGCAGCGGTTTCTTGACGCTCGATCGTGCCGTGGATAAGCTCACCGGTCGATGGTCGAAATGCACGACCGGGGCCCCTTCCTGCTGCCCCTCGCGTGGCTCTTGCTCTTCCTGCTGGTCCTCGCCAGCGAACATAGCCTGCATCAGGTGAGACTGTGGAGGTCTTGATCCCGTACCGGCCTGTTGACGTGGCCATCGGCTCTCAGCTGTCAGTCGGTACGCGATGCGCTGAGAGCTGACAGCGACGTCATTCACGGTGAACTATAATGCGCCTGACCCGCCGATTCCTCATCACCGGACGAGTGCAAGGCGTTGGCTTCCGCTTCTTCGTGTATGAGGCCGCCGAGCGTCACGGTCTGCAGGGGTGGGTCCGCAACCTGCCAAGCGGTCACGTTGAGGCCCTGGCGGAGGGAGAGCGCGAGACACTCCTCGAATTCGAACGCCAACTGAGGCAGGGGCCGCCTGCTTCCAGAGTCGATCGCGTGGACGTGACCGACGCGACCGATCAGACACTCCTCCTGCTCGAAGCAGGATTCACGATCCGATAGGGCCACATGAACGCAGACCAGCTCAAAGCCAAGATTCGTAACGTTCCGGATTTCCCGAAGCCCGGCATCCTGTTCTACGACATCACGACGCTGCTCCAGGACCGCGCGGGTTTCCACGCGGCGATCGACAGCCTGGCGACACCGTTCAAGGACCAGGGCATCGACATCGTCGTGGGCATCGAGAGCCGCGGTTTCATTCTGGGCGCCGCGGTGGCGGACCGCATTGACGCCGGTTTCTCTCCCGTGAGGAAACCCGGAAAGCTGCCTTCCAGGACGATGAAGGTGAGCTACGATCTCGAGTACGGCACGGACTCCCTCGAGGTCCATCACGACGCGGTGAGCAAGGGCCAACGAGTACTGATTGTCGACGATCTGCTGGCGACCGGTGGCACGGCAAAAGCGACGTGCGACCTGGTGAAGCAACTTGGCGGGCAACTGCATGCGCTGGCGTTCCTGATCGAGCTCACGTTCCTCCCGGGCCGCGCCAAGCTTGGTGACGAGCGCTTGCATGTTGTTCTGAAGTACTGAGCGGTTCGCGTGTCGCTTCTCGCCGCAGCCATCGTCTCCGCGCTCGTTGTTGCCGCAGCAATTGTCTGGGCAGGGCGTCTTGTGGCCGGCGAGATCAAGGCGTCCCGCGCGGCCGCCTCGCGCGCACGCTCGCTGGAGATTCTGACGCTCCTGACGCCAGGCATGTTGGCCTGTATCAACGACCCTCGGACGCTCCTGGTGTGGCAGCCGCTCGCGATGACCGTGCGCCGGCTGTTTCCGGACGAATGCGCGACCCTCGATGCGGCGGCTGGTGCGACGTTTCCATTCGACACCAATCAGCTGGAAGCGGCCCACGCGCGATGGACTGCCGACTGGCTGGCGTGGGAACGAGCACACGACGCCGAATTCAAGCTGAAAGCCGCGGCTGCGGAGAGCGAGATGACGGTGGCCGGCGCGACGCCCCTGCTGCGCGCACAACTGGACGCCGTGGAGCGGGAAAAGCTCGAGCGATACCAGCGCCGCTACGAGGAATACGTTCGCACAGCCAAGGCGCTCCAGGCGCTGCAGGCGCCGCCGGCTCGCGGTCGTCTCGTTGAAGCTGCTGACCTTGGGGAATGCGCCCACGTCCTCGATGCGCTGCTCGCCTCGTAGGCCCGACCTTCACGTCAAGTGGTCGTATGGGCCCGACGTTCACGTCAAGTGGTCGTAGGCCCGACCTTCAGGTCGGGCGATCGGTCCGCTGCCGTAGTGTCGAGCGTGGGGTTACAGGTTTCGCGTGGCGATGATCTCGCGTGCCGGTGCGCGATCTCCAGTGCAACTGATGCGCCGCGGCGCGTTCAGGAATTGCACGTGATAGCCGAGCCGCCGGTACAATCTCTCAACACGGTCGGTCGCCTGGTTCACGAGGATCACTGGTCCGCGATGTTTCGTCAACCATTCGGCCGTCCTCTGCTGGTCGTCCCAGGTGAACCCCGCCTTCGCATACTGCGTGAACTCCACGTCGTAAGGAGGATCCGCGTACACGAAGTCACTGCGCTCGAGAGGAACCGATTCCAAGTCGGTGCTCGTGAATGTCCAGTTCGCGAATGCCTCCCGGTAGGGGGTGAAATCTCGCATGTACGCAATCCGTGCATAGCGACCGAACGGAACGTTGAACATGCCCGACTGATTGAAGCGACAAAGCCCGTTGAACCCGGTCCGGTTGAGGTAATAGAACAACGCGGCGGCCTCTCGGTTCGTGCGTTTGCGCGTCGCCAGGAGCACATTGAAGCGATCCCGGTACTCATAGAAGAGCGCTTCGTCGTTCTCCATCGGCAGATCGACGCGCAATCCCTTTTGAAGCCACCGATAGAAGTTGATGAGGTGCGGATTCGCGTCGTTCGCAAGCGCTCGAGCCGGCATCAGACTGAGCGTGACTGCCAGACCGCCGCAGAACGGCTCGACGAGACGCCGCGCGGCGTGGCGCTCCCACAACGCCCGGAGATGGGGCACTTGCCACCGCTTCCCGCCAGCCCACTTGAGGGGAGGACGAAGCGCCGTCGCGGGCAATTCAGCGACATTCATGTAAAGGCGAGTCTGAGTCTAGCGCGGTTGAAGCGCGGTTGTGTGTCAGGCCTCGTCGCAACGCTCGGCCCCGGCGACGGTCCGCCAGTGCCCCCGCCTATTGAAGCTTCCCGAAGACCTTCTCGAGGCGTCAGTGCGCTGTGCGGACGCGCTGGGGCTCACCCGGGCCGAGTACATGCGGCGCGCGCTCGAACAGATGAACCGCGAGACCCGCGCCCGTCTGCGGGCTCGTCGCCTCCGTGACGCCTCTCGCAAGGTCCGGGGCGAGAGCATGCGGGTCAACGCAGAGTTTGCCGCGATCGAACGCGACGTCGATGCGTAAGCGCGGCGAAATCCGACTCGCGAACCACCCTCGGCCAGGCCCGGAGCAGACTCGCGATCTTGCCGAGTTGTTTGTCCAGGCCTTTTTCGATGCGTTTGACAGGCGCGATGTGGCTGGGATCGAGGGAGCCTTCCTACAGAGCGCCAAGATCATTCACGACGATGGCGTCACTACAGACATTCCCGCCGTGCTTTCCAGCATTCGCAACGCCGCGGCATGGCCGCCGCGGCAACGCACGCTATCCCAGTTTGAGATCACGCCCATCGGGGATAAGGTCGTGCTTGTGGGATGTCTGAACCGAGTCACGTTTCGGCCTGCGGGCTGTGCTCCGACCGAGTTCCTCTATAGCGAGACCTGGGTCCTTGAGCAGACGCAGTCGGGCCTGAAGGCCGTTCGATGCCACTACTCGCGTGTGACGCAAGCGGAACACTCGGAGGACATGCAGTGAAAGGGGGAGAGCTATCGCTGGTTCACGGACCTTATGTCGCGACTTCGCCGCACATCGTTACCAGAGGTCGACTAGCGGTCCTTCGCCATCACGAGTTCGTGCCAGTTCAGAACGAAGGTGATGGGTGTTTGAATCTGCTGGTAGAACTCGGTGCTGAACACGAACCGCTGACCATCGGAGCTAACGTCGTAGTGGAAGCCAATGTTGTTGGGAAGTCCCGTGCCTGCGCCGATGTCGAACAGGGCCCGAGTAGAAGCGACCGTAAATCCCTTTTCGGCTCGAATTTCGGCGGCAGTGACGTTCCCGTCGGCTGACAGATAGAACAGCTCCCGCCCATCACGCCTCCACCTGGGCTGACGCCCGCCGTTCTGCGAGACCTGCGAGCGCCCGCCGCTAACTGTCAACGATTGCACATAGATCTGAGAATCGCCACGTTCGGCGTAAGCGTACGCAAGCCACTTGCCGTCTGGAGACACCTGTCCTTCTCGCGCACCGAGCGGCACACCTGAGACGCGCTCCACGCTTCCTTGCCCTTGGAGGCGGACTTCGCTCAATCGGCCGGCGCTAAGAGGAAGAGCCTCGGATATAAGGCCTGTCCCATCTGGGAGCCATTGGGTGAGGGCTCCACCCGCCTCGCCGAGGTCCTCCTCGGTACCGCTCCCATCAGCTCGTATGCGCTTGACTCGCCCGCCACGACGGAAGGCGATCCACGCCATGTCGGGTGACCAGACCGGTGTCACGTTTCCCGAGGCGTCAAATGTAATTCGCGTTTCTTGGCCGCCGGATAAATCGAGGATCCAAACGTCCTCGTTTCTTCTGAAAAGGAGTCGCTTATCATCCGCGGAGAATGCCACCGGATAAAGGTCTCCTGTCTGGCCTAAGTGGCTGAGCACCTTGCCGGACCTGTCACGCAGTTCGAGCTTGCTGTTCCCGCGACGCTCTCTGAAGGCCAGAACCCCACTCGATGCGGTGAATGCCTTTCGTCCGTTGCGCGCGCTTCCCAGCAGGTCCCCTGCGAGCGCGATCGGCTCCCCGTTGGGTACCAGCTTTTGCGCATCGAACCGTTGTGTCAGCAGCCTACCGTTCGCCACGTAGAAGATCCAACCGGGCTCTACGTACTCGAGCTTTGACTGTACGTCCATCAAGTACTGCGGCGCGCCGGCATCAAGCGCCGCAACGTAAGCCTGGTAGCTCGGAGCGTTCTGCGCGCGAGCGATGTACAGAATGTGTCTGCCATCGGGCAGGAACTTCGGCGAATGCCAGTTGCTTTGACCTGGCGCACGGACATTGTCGATTACCGTCGATGGCTCTCCTCCCGATGCGTGCACGCTAAAGAGACCCTTCGTTGTGCCGAAAACGATCAAGCCATCACCGCGCCACGTACCTCCAAGGCCGTTGCCATCCCAGATTTTCTGGAGCCGCCCTGACGAGATGTCAACGGTGGACAGCTTGCCATCGGCGAAGTATCCGACAAATCGAGAGTCGGCCGACCAGAATGGGTCCGATGCACCATCAGTCCCGCTAAGAGAAACGGCGTTTAACGCATCCAGCGTCCGGTACCATAGTGCGCTCTTGCCCCGTTCATCGACAGCGACAAACGCGAGATTCCGTCCATCGGGCGAGATGGCCATCATCGGCGCCGGAATGGGAAAGGTGCTGTGTTCCGGTGCGCCGAATGAAAACCGGGTAACGACTTCAGGATCCGAGTTTCGTTGCCAAAAAACGCTGAGCACAGCCACCACCGTTGCCGCCGCCGCGGCTGCCCAAGGGAACCATCTGAATCGGGAGGCCGCTGACGTCGCTGGGGGGTCGTCGATCACGGTCCGAGCGCCGTCCAGCGCGATGCGCGCCTCGCCGATGTCACGCAATCGGTTCTTCGAGTCCTTGTCCAAGCAGCGCTGCAAGATGGCCCGCACCGGCCGAGGCGTTGCGGTTGGTAGGTCGGACCAAGGCGGTTCCCTGTGAATGACGGCGCCAATGGTCTCCGCGATATCCTCCCCCACGAACGGGGCCGCCCCGGTCATCATCTCGAACAACACGCAGCCGAACGCCCAGATGTCGGCGCGCTTGTCCACGGTCTTGCCCCGCGCCTGCTCCGGACTCATGTACGCGGCAGTACCCAGAACCACCCCCGCCTGTGTCATCGCGGGCGTCGTGATGGTCGGCGACTGTGACAGCCCCGGCGGGTCGTACGCCCGACCTTCAGGTCGGGCGTCCATCGCCTTCGCAAGTCCGAAGTCCAACACTTTGACTGTCCCGTCAGCACGAATTTTGATATTGGCTGGCTTGAGGTCCCGATGAATGATTCCTTGCTCGTGCGCGGCTTCGAGCGCCTCGGCAATCTGCTTCGCAATGGGCAAGGCTTCGCCAATCGGGATGACACCGAGGGCGATCCGGTCCGCCAGGGTCGGTCCCTCAACCAGTTCCATGACGAGGGCGGTCGTACCGTCGCTCTTTTCCAGGCCATGAATCTGCGCGATGTTTGGATGATTGAGCCGGGCGAGTACTTCTGCTTCCCGCTGGAAGCGGGCCAGCCGATCGGGATCGGTTGCTACCGTCTCCGGCAGAACCTTGATGGCTACCGTCCGTTTCAGGCTGGTGTCGGTCGCCCGATACACCTTGCCCATCCCACCCTCTCCGATGAGGGTCGCCACCTCATAGGGACCTACGCGCGCGCCAGGACCGATTCCCAAGCGGAGACGATTCTACGCGATTACTTAATGACTAAGATTGATGCCCGTCTGCCGACGGTTTCTCCGTCCCTCTGAGTCGAATGAGCTCAACTCTCAAGAGTGATATTGCATACGATATGATATGTGTGTGCTTGGTTCCGCTGTCCTGGATACGGATGTCGTCGTGGCAGCCGTTCGCAGCGACCGCGGGGCATCCAGACTGATGCTGACTGCCGCGCTGGAGCAGCGCTACCAGCTCCTGGCGTCGGTGCCTCTGATGCTCCAATACGAGTCGGTTCTGACTCGTTCCGAGCACTTGGTCGCTGCGGGTATTTCGGAGGCGGACGTCCAGGTTCTTCTCGACGCAATCGCCCTCGTGGCGACGAAGGTTCGGATTTCGTATTTGTGGCGGCCGATGCTGCCAGATCCCGACGATGATCTGGTGCTCGAAACGGCCGTGAACGGGTCTGCGGAAGTAGTGATCACTTTCAATCGGCGGCATTTCGAACCTGCTGCCGCCCGCTTCGGAGTCGAGATCCTGGCGCCGGCGGAAGCAGTGCGACGACTGGAGAGTCGCGTGTGAAGAAGAGCAATTTTGCATTGAGGCTTCAACCGTCATTGATGGAAGAAGCCAAAAAGGTCGCGAAGGCCGAAGGCGTGGCCGTGAACCAACTGATCAACGTTGCCGTTGCGGAGAAGGTATCGGCGCTGCGCACAGAAGAGTATTTTGCGGAACGAGCCGCCCGGGGCGATGTCGGGAAGGCACTTCAGGTACTCAAGCGGGCAGGCAAAGGCAACCCACCCCTTCCCGGTGACGAACTGCCTAAGAAAACGCACCGGCGCCGGCGCTAGACCCGTTCACCCATCGGCCGTAACTGTCGGTTCTTGCGCAGTCAGGAAGTCGACCATCTCGAGCCGGATCGATGTGCATGATCGCTGCGATCACGCTCGCCGGACTCGAGCCCTGGAACGCCTTCCTGCCGGCGATCATCTCGTAGAGCACCGCGCCGAATGCAAAGATGTCGGCTCGCGCATCGGCCTCCTTGCCCTCGAGCTGTTCCGGCGCCATGTACTGGATCGTTCCGAGGATGGCTCCCTGCGCCGTCAACGCCGGCGTCGTCGGCAGCATCGAGATGCCGGCGCCGGTGATCACCGGACCGCTTGACTTGGCGAGGCCGAAGTCGAGGAGTTTCGCGCCCGCACGCGTCACCATGATGTTGCCGGGCTTCGGATCGCGGTGGACGATGCCTGCGCGATGTGCGGCCGAGAGAGCCGACGCGATCTCCAGCGCGAGTTTCAGCGACTCGTCGATTTCCAGCGGACCTCGCGCCAGGCGCTGATCGAGTGTTTCGCCTTCGAGGAACTCGAGGACGAGAAACATCGTGCCCTGCTCGTGACCGACGTCGTGAAGCGTACAGATGTTGGGGTGATTCAGCTGCGATATCGCGCGTGCTTCGCGCTCGAATCGGTCGCGGAACTGGGCGTCGCCCTCGCGCGCCTCGGGCAGGACTTTCACCGCGACCGTTCGATCGAGGCGCGTATCGCGCGCGCGATAGACCTCGCCCATGCCGCCCGCGCCGAGCGGCGACACAATTTCGTACAGGCCCTAGTCGCGCACCAATTGCGAGCGCCATGCCGCGCTATTGTAAGGCTTCAGGCTGGCCCAAATTGGAAACCGCTTCTCCCACGTTCAGGATTGCTTAAAATGCTCCCATGGCGGCTGGGGACGTATCTGTCGATCGGGCGATCACGCGGTGCCTCTCCCGCCGACGGGAGGTCCAGGTTGCGTACGTGTTCGGCTCCAGGGCCACGGGACGAGCGCGGATCGACAGCGACCTCGATGTCGCCGTTCTGCTTGCCCGCCCGCTGGAGGCAAGGCGGTCAACTGCCTATCGACTCGCATTGATGAACGAACTTGGGGCGGCTCTTCACCGGTCCGATGTCGACGTCATCATCCTCAACGACGCGTCGCCTCTGCTGGCTCACCGCGTCCTGTCGAAGGGTAGGCTGGCCTTCGAAAGGTCCAAGTCGGCCCGCGTCAGATTTCAAGTAAAAACCGCCGGCCTCTACTCAGATCTCGTGCCCATGTTTGAGACGCAAATCCACTATCTGAAGAAGCACGCGCGAGGGGACCGAAGCGGTGGTTGATCGATACGTCGTTCGGGCCCGAATCGCGAAGATCCGTCAGTACGTCGCCTTGCTGAAGAAAGTCCGCGGCCTGGCGAATCAGGCGACGTTTGTCAAAGATCCGCTGATCTACGGCAACGCCGAACGCTATCTGCAACTGACGATTCAGGCCGTCCTGGACATCAGCAATCACATTGTCTCGGACATGAATTTGAACCTGCCCGCTGACTCGAACGAGCTGTTCGGCCTGCTCGCGAAACACAAGGTTCTGCCGCAGCGGTTGGCCAAGCGGCTCGCACCGATGGCCGGCTTCCGCAACATCCTGGTTCATGAATACTTGGAGATCGATCGCCACCTCGTGTACCGCGCGCTCAAAAACGACCTCGGCGACTTTGAGCAGTTCATCAAGGCGGTCAGCCGCCTGTTGTAGACGGAGGTTCAGATGAAGACCCGTGACGAACGGCACCGTGCAAATGGCTTCCGCATCATTCAAGAACGCTGGCCAGGCCGGCGAGTCCGCGGGCCAGATCGTGATCGTCGAAAACTGGTTCGAGGAGCTGAAACAACGCGTCCCCACTCATAGGTGAGGATGGCCCTCGTAGCTGGCACTCGCCTTGACCCTTCGTGCGGATTTGTTAGGCTTTTTGTCCGACAGACGACTCGCCTGTGCCCTACTGAGGCTCGCTATTTCCGAAAAAGTTGCACAAAACTTGCACAAAAATCCAGCGACAGTTCCGGCGGCGCAGGCTATTCCGCTTGCAGACTCCGCAGTAGAGGCTCAACCTCCGATCGCAGGAGCGGGACTCGCCGTTCGAGCACGCCCCAGACGGTGCGATAGTCGATGGCGCTGTAGGCATGCGTCAACTGGTTCCTGAACGCGATGATGGCCGGGACGTCGGTAATCTGCGTGGCGAGAACGGGCCGGTGCTGCACGGCGACGCGGAGGGCCTCGCCGATGATTTCGAGTTGCCGTTCGACGCCGGAGCGCAGGAGGGCATCGTCGGCGTAGTCTTCGAAGGTCTTCCCTCGCGTAAAGTCCGCCAACAGGTCGCAGGCCGCGAGGATATCCAACAACCACGCCCTGGGATCACGCGGCATACAACAGTTGCCGCGACGACTCGATGCCTTGGCGAAGATAGGGATTGCGAACAGCGCCGATTTCGACAAGATCCACGCGACGCCCCAGCAACGCTTCCGACTCTGTCAGGAGACCCAGATAGGCATCGCCCCGATCAGGGAATGGCATGTCGTCGAACTCGACCAGTAAGTCGATGTCGCTCGACTGTTCGTTGAAATCGTCCCGCGCCGCGGAGCCGAAGACGTCGAGACGTCGAACGCGATACTTCTGGCACAACGCCACCAGTTGATCCCGTCGCATCGTCAGCATCGCAGTCATTGCGGGCATTGTACCTGACGCGGGCCTTGTGTTCTGACGCTCCAACTGCCCAGGCTGCGCCATTTGTGCAGGCACCTGCCCACCGTCCCGCGAGATGCCAGCGCCAATCTCGAAGCGCTCCAGGCGAGCAGCCGGCGTCAAGGCCGGAGCCCGAAGGGGCCGAGCAACGCAAGGCACGTTGAGGTCGGTGAGCATCGTGGCAGCATCGTCGGTTCGCCGGCCGCCATTTCGGACCAACTGCCGAAACTTGGGTCGCGAAGGGTAGAGGAATCGCACCCAACGACGGTTGAACGCTAGATCGTTTCATGCCGGTGCTTCCACCGGGGTGCGCGCTTCCCGAGGAACGCGTCCACGCCTTCCTTGCCGTCCTCGGTGAAGAAGTCGCAGGCAATGGCGTGTCCGGCGAGGCCGTAGGCGTCGCCGAGCGATAGCTCGAGCTGACGGTAGAAGACCTGCTTGCCGGACGCGATGGCGGCCGACGACTTCGACGCGATACAGTCTCGCCAGCGTCTCGACCTCCACATCGAGCGCCTCGGGCGACACGACGCGATTGACGAGTCCGATCTCGTAGGCACGCGCGGCGCCGATCGATCTCGCCTGTGAGCAGCATCTCCATGGCGTGCTTGCGGCCGACCGCCCGGCCGAGCGCGACGCTGGGCGTGGAACAGAACGCGCCGATGTTCACGCCCGGCGTGGCGAAGGTCGCCGCCGTGGATGCCACCGCGAGGTCGCAGGTGGCGACGAGCTGACAGCCGGCCGCCGTCGCGAGGCCGTGCACCTTCGCGATGACCGGCTGCGGCAGCGTCGTGATGGTCATCATCATGCGGCTGCAGCGCGCGAAGAGCGACTCGACGTCGGGCACGTCGCCCATGGCCCGAATCTCCTTGAGATCGTGCCCCGCGCAGAATCCACGGCCATTCGCCGCGAGCACGACCACGCGGACGGTCGGGTCCGCGGCGAGGCGGTCGAAGCGTCGACTGCAGCTCGTCGATGAGCGCCGTCGAGAGCGCGTTGAACTGGCCGGGACGGTTGAGGGTCAGCGTGGCGATCCCGTCCTTCGTCTCGGACAGCAGCAGAGCCTCGGTCTGTGTCGTGGCATTCGATGTCATGTGCGTGCCCCTGTCCATGTGGATCTCTGATCTGAGTCCGACTCGCGCTGCTCCCGGCCCGCCGACATCGAGCACGCCGTCAGAACGAAACGCCGCGCGGGATCAGGCGGTGCTCGTACGCCTGGCGCTCGAGGCCCTCGCGGAAGTCCGGATGCGCGATACCGATCAGCGCCGTGGCGCGCTCGGCGACGGACTTCCCCTTCAGATTGACCATCCCGTACTCGGTGACGACGAACATGACGTCGGAGCGCGGCGTGGTCACGACGTTGCCTGGCGTCAGGTTCAGCACGATCCGGCTGCGGCGCTCGCCGCGCTTGTCGTAGGTCGAGGAGAGGCAGATGAACGACTTGCCGCCCTTCGACGCGTAGGCGCCGCGCACGAACTGCAGCTGCCCGCCGGTGCCGCTGAGTGGCGGTGACCGTCGGATTCGGAGGCCGCCTGTCCCTGCAGGTCGACCTGCGTCGTGTTGTTGATCGAGATCACGTGGTCGTTCTGCATGATGATGTGGGGCGGATTGGTGTACTCGACGGGGCAGCAGTGCATGTCGCGATTGCGGTCGAGCGTCGCGTAGAGATCGCGCGAGCCGAGCGCGAACGTGTAGACGATCTTGCCCGGGTTCAGCGTTTTCCTGGCGCCCGTGATGCGTCCGGCCTTGTAGAGGTCGGCGAGGCCGTCGGTCATCATCTCGGTGTGCACGCCGAGATCGCGCACGCCGCTTTCGAGCAGCAGCGCGCAGACGGCGTTGGGCATGCCGCCGATGCCGATCTGCAGGCAGTCGCCGTCTTCGATTTCGGCCGCGATCAGCCGCCCCACCGCGCGCGTCGATCTCGCCGGGCGGCGGATTCGGCAGTTCCGGCGCCGGGGCGTCGTCGCCCTCGATCACGTAGTCGACCTCGCTGACGTGCACGCCCGTCTGTTCACCGTAGACGTAGGGCAGTCCGCGGGTCGTCTCGACGATGACCATTCGGGCGCGCTCGACGATCGCGCGATGCCAGAGATTGGCGGCGCTCAGATTGAAGTAGCCGTCCTCGTCGATCGGGCAGGTCTTGAGGATGACGATGTCGACCGGGTCGATGAAGCGCCGATAGTAGTCCGGGATTTCGCCGAGATTGACCGGGATGTAGTTGCAGCGTCCGTCATCGTGCTTCTTCCGGTCGTAGCCGGAGTAGTGCAGGCTGAACCAGTAGACATGATGGCCGTCGGGATCGGCGTCCAGCACGGCGCGCGGGCGCATCGTCAGACAATGGCGGATCTTGACGTTGGTGAGCTTCGCTGGATGCGGGCGCCAAGCGCCTTGTCGAAGACATCGGGCTGGCACAGTGACGGTGCCGTAGTCGAGCCACATGCCGGATCTGACGAATCCGGCGGCACGCTCAGCGGAAATCGTCTGCGTCGGAGTGCTGGCGACTCTCTTCGTCATCGGTTCTCCGCCGCGGGATCTAAGAGCACGTTGCAGAATTGACGTCTGGCGGGGCCCGTCCTCGAACAGCCCCACCGAGCCACCCCACCGCGCAAACCACGCGCGGCGGGGACCCCGGGGTGCTCGGCGAAAAGCGCCCGTCACGGGAGACGCCTCCGCGCTCGGCGGGGCGCCCCGTTCTCGGCCACCCGCGCACGCGTTTGATTTCGCAACGCGCTCTACTAAAGGTCGGTCGGATCCCCTGTGCCCCCACACATGTTACATCCGGGTGACTGTCCGCGCTTTCTTACACGCGCCACGATCGAGAGTCTCGCGCCCAGTGTGCTTGGCTCCTCGGACACCCACCTTCGACATTGCTCCAGACGGCCGCCGATTTCTCTTCGTCCGCGACGTCTCAGACCGCGCGCCTAGAGCATTTTCCACTTGTACTAGTACGCGACCACGGGTACTTCTCCCGCTCGGGAGGTGCCGATGGCCGCGGCCTATTCAATGGACTTGCGGACGCGCGTGCTGAAGGATGCGGACGCCGGTCTCTCGTCCAAGGAGCTCGCCGAGCGGTATCACGTCAGCCGGGCGTGGGTCGATGCGCTGAAGCAGCGGCGACGCGAAACCGGAGGGTTCGCGCCACTCAAGCCGACGAAGTTTCGCGGGCGGGCGCTCGCCGCGACTGACCTCGATCGCCTGGCGACGTTGGTCGCCGCGCGGCCTGATGCCACGCTCGGAGATCCGCGAGGCACTGCGGACGTCTGCGGGTCTGACGACGATCTGGCGCGCCTTCAATCAGCTCGATCTCACGTTCAAAAAAAACGGTACACGCCGACGAACAACGGCGGCCCGATGTCGCCGCTGAGCGACGCCGCTGGCGCGACTGGCTGCCGCTGCGCGACGCCTGGCAGTACATCTTTCTCGATGAATGCGGCGTCACGACCGATCTGCTGCGTCGATACGGGCGCAGTCTCCGCGGCGTGCGGCTGCGCGATCACACGCCCTGCGGCCATTGGGAGACGCACACGATCGTCGCGGCGCTGCGGCCCGACGGCCTCACGGCGCCGGCCGTGTTCGATGGCCCGATCGACAACGCCAGCTTTCTCGCCTACGTGGAGCAAGTGCTGGTCCCGACCCTCCGCCCGGGCGATGTCGTCGTCCTCGACAATCTCGCCGTCCACAAACAGCCCGAGGTCCGCGCGGCCATCGAAGCCACCGGCGCGCAGATCCGATTTCTGCCGCCCTACAGTCCCGACTTCAATCCGATCGAGATGGCGTTCGCGAAACTAAAAGCGTTCATGCGTGCGGCGCGACCGCGCACCTTCGATCACGTCATCGCGCTCACCGCTGCCGCGCTCGCCCTCTTCACGCCGGCCGAGTGTCGGAATTACGTCCGACACTGCGGCTATCGGTTCGCTGTACAGCTATGAAAAACGCTCTAAGGGCGACGATCTGAGGCTCAGCGTCGCGTTGAACTGGACTACCTTGCTGAAGAACGGTCAGTAGTCGCGCGGCCTCGGCGGTCGCTCGCGTGAGGCGACGGCACTCGTCGCCGGCTCAAATCCACGGGCGGATGTAGTATTTGCGGACCACACGTCCAAATGATGCAACACTATCGCCGATGACATGGCGCGATACGGTGCATCGGCTCGCGGCGCGTGCCGGTCTGATCGTCCACCGCTGGCCGGCCAATCGGTTCGACGCGACGGGCGACGCGCTCACCCTGCTGCGTCAAGCCGAATACCGGCCTGCGACCGTTATCGACTGCGGCGCCAACTGCGGGCAGTTCGCAGAGCTTGTCACGACGGTTTTTCCCGACGTGACCATTCATCTGATTGAGCCGCAGGCCTATTGCTGGCCCGCCCTCGAGCGGTTCGTGCGCGAGCGTGGGAGGTCGCATCTGCACCGTGTGGCGGTGACAGAACCTGGCGTCGCTCAGGTCCGCATGCATCGCGGTGGCGCGGAGGGCAGCACGGGCGCCTTCGTCGTTGCCGCCGATGAGCCGTTTGCCGTCGACTTGAAAGCCGACGCCGCTACCCTCGATCAATTGTTCGCTTCGGCCGTCGAAGGTAAGGACCGCGCGCTTCTTAAGCTCGACATCGAAGGACACGAGCTCCCGGCGCTTTTGGGGTCGGTCCGACTCCTCGAAGTCGTGGAAGTGGTTCTCAGCGAGGTCCGGTTTTTCGACATCAACCGCGGTGGTCGCCCGTCGTTCGACGACATCGCCGCGTTCCTGGCGGCGAGCGGGTTCCAACTCTACGACTTCGCGACGCTGGGCGCGCGGGTCCGAGACAAGAGGCTGCGTCTGGGTGATGCGATCTTCGTCCGCCGCGATAGCCCGCTCGCCGCAGACGTTGGCTGGGAGTAGACGAGATCTGAATGCCCGACGGGACGGCTCGATCGAGTTATTGGACAGTACGGGAGCGACGTCGTGAACGGGCCGGAGCGCCGGGAATCTCCGTTCATCCACCCTGCGGCGGTCTTCCTCCAACCTGAATGATCTGGTCGAGCCGCTCGCACACCTGCACGAACAACGCGGTGGGCAGCGCGCCGAGAGGGTGTTTCCTGGCCTTGCGCAGGCGCCAATCGAACGACTTGGGCTGGTGGCACAGCACATAGCTGGTGCGTGCGAACTTACGTCCAGACGCCTTGCCCACGGCGACGGCAAAGGGATTGTCCGAATTGTATTCCGCCGTCGTCATGGGTAAGCCGATAACCAGCGAGGTCTTGTCGTTGAAGACGCGCGGCGAGAGCACCAGAAACGGATGCACATCGCGCATTTCGCGCCCGACCTGCGGACTGCAATCGATCCAGATGATGTCCTGCCGGTCCGGCACCCAACGCTTACGGGTGTCCGCCGCGGCTGGCCTGGCGGCTACCACCGTTCAGCGCCAAGTGTTTTCGTCGTGGCCATCTGCTCGCCGCCGTGGCGCCGTGGATCGTAGGCCGCCAGGCGCTGTTCCAGGGTCAACTGCGAATCATCAACCGGCGTGATCACGACGTGATCACCTTCAACCGACACGCGCACGCGCTGATCGACATGCAGGTGCGCTTCCCTCGCCACCGCAGCCGGCAAGCGAACACCCAGATTGTTGCCCCACTGTTTGATATCCAACACGGCTTCGGCCATGACACCACTCCTTGCCCAGATGTCTAAACTCAAGTCTATACATACGGATGGGGCGGGTCAATGAAAAGCGCATCTTCCAGGCGACGGAAACAGGTCACCGCCGGCAGAGCTCTCCGGCGGTGACACTAGCGCGGTGAGCTTTCCGTCACCGCCTGTCATTACTGGTTCGGGTAGATGAACTGATAACCCGTGCGCTCGGGCCACCAGACGGTGACCGCGGGAGCGACGCCCGACCTGGTTTCGCTCAGTGAAACCGCCGCGTCGTCCCGCAAACCCCGCGGTTTCTGCACCCTGTGCGAGAACCCCTGGAAGTAGGCCGTCTTGCGGTCTCCACTGAGAACCCGCACCGCGTCGCCCGACGTCTCGGGATTGGCCACCTCGAAGATATAGGTTCCGGCGTCAAGTCCGACGCCCGGGAGCCGTACCGGCTGACTGAACGTGATCTTCATCGTCCTCGCTGGATTCATCATCGCCTCAGTGTGTTGCCCCAGCCCAAGCGCGAAGATCGTGGCGGCGCAGGCGGTCGTGACGATGTATCGTGTCTTCATTTCGTTCTCTCCCACTTCGCGACCGGCGAAATTGCCGTCGCTGCCTCATATAACGAGAGCGGAGTGGATTGTGAACAGCCAGGAGGCCACCATGGTTCGCCGGGTTGCCGTGCTCATTTTTCGCCATGCTGCTGCCGCTGACGGCGGCCGGCCAGACCGTCACGACCGGCGGATCTCCTCGGCACGATCCGCGACACCACGGGCGCCGTGCTGCCACGCGCGACCGTGGCCGTCGTCGACCTCGACAGGAATACATCACGCACGGTCGTCAGCAACGCACAGGGACGGTATCTCGTCGCGGCCCTGCCTGCGGGCCGCTATCGGGTGACCGCAGAGATCGCGGGTTTCGGGAAGGTCACGCGCGATGAGATAAGGCTCATGATCGGGCAGACCGCTGAAATGGACTTCAGCCTCAGGCTGGCCGGCCAGGCGGAAACCATCACCGTTACGACGAACGCTGCGCTCGTTGACCCAGCGCGCACCACGATTTCAAACGGTCATCAACGAACGCCTACAACGGCAAGCTCTTCACGTACTTCGGTGACGAAGCGCTTAACGCGAAAGACCATTTCGAGAAGTTCAACGTCTTCGGCGATCGGATCGAGCGCGAGAAGGCGCCGTACAAACAGCTGCAGTGGGGCGGCACGCTCGGCGGCCCGATACGACGCGACCACAGTTTCTTCTTTATCTCGTTCGAGAAGCTCGACGTCCATACGAATAACTTCGTGACGATTCCCGAAGACACCTGTGCTCCGCAAAAACTATATCCGGTCCGTGGAGAGGACGCTCGGCAGGGTCCCTGGCAGAGCAGGATGATCTAG
>CAVQVI010000017.1:0-6087 GCA_963717075.1 uncultured Acidobacteriota bacterium
TGTCCCTCGCCCATAACAGATCGCGCCTGACAAGGCCCGCCTCGCGTCCCCCCTCCTGAATCGAAGAACGGTGCGGCCAGGCAGGATGCGGCATCGTGCCACACCGGGTTCGGCGGGCACTCTTTTGGCCGAAAACGGAGGGGCGCGAAACGATATCGTCACCTCGCACAACGGCCTCGATCTTGTGCGTTGTCAACATATTACTCGGATCCGCCGACGCGATGACCGGACGGTCGCGGTCGCCGCCCCTTCCCGCCCGCCCGGCTCGGCACTCGCACCTTTGACTCTGCCAGTCATCGACGTATGATTAGCAGTCACCTCAGGCGACTGCTAGCCGCCCGGGGCCGTCTTGATGAAGTCCACGGGAAGGCACCTCCACCTTTACGCCAGACGGAGTACACCGCATGAACGTCAGACCACTGCACGACCGCATCATTGTTCAGCGTCTTGAAGAGGGCGAGCAGAAAATCGGCGGGATCATCATCCCGGACACCGCCAAAGAGAAGCCGCAGCAGGGCACGGTCATCGCGGTCGGCAACGGGAAGGTGAACGACGACGGCACGCGCGTCCCCATCGATGTCAAAGTGGGCGACCGGATCTTGTTCGGCAAGTATGCGGGCCAGGAGATCAAGCTGGATGGCGAGGAGTACTTCATCATGAAGGAGGATGACGTGCTGGCGGTCATCGAAGGCCACACCAAGAAGATCGCCATCAAAGGCAAAACCAAGAAAAAGAAGAAGACGTAACCGCGTGGGCAGCTGAGCAACACAGGAGACGAACGTCATGGCAAAGCAGATTGTGTATGGTGACCAGGCGCGCCAGGCCGTCCTGCGCGGCGTCAACCAGCTGGCCGACGCGGTGAAGGTCACACTCGGCCCCAAGGGGCGTAACGTGGTCCTCGACAAGAAGTTCGGATCGCCGACGATCACCAAGGACGGGGTCACGGTCGCCAAGGAAATCGACCTCAAAGACCCCCTCGAGAACATGGGCGCGCAGATGGTGCGTGAAGTCGCGAGTAAGACCTCGGACACCGCGGGCGACGGTACGACCACCGCCACGGTGCTGGCTCAGGCGATCTACCGCGAGGGTGCGAAGAACGTCGCGGCCGGCGCGAATCCGATGGACATCAAGCGCGGCATCGAGAAGGCCGTCGAAGCGCTGACCGCGGAGCTGAAGAAGATGTCGAAGCCGGTGAGCGGCAACATGGTCGCCCAGGTCGGCACCATCTCGGCGAACAACGACGAAACGATCGGGAAGATTATCGCGGATGCGATGGACAAGGTCGGCAAGGACGGCGTGATCACGGTCGAAGAGGCCAAGACGCTCGAGACCTCACTCGAGGTCGTCGAAGGCATGCAGTTCGACCGCGGCTACCTCTCCGCGTACTTCGTCACGGACCCCGAGCGCATGGAAGTCGTGCTCGAGAACCCGGTCATCCTGATTCACGAGAAGAAGATCAGCTCGATGAAGGATCTCCTGCCGGTGCTCGAGCAAGTGGCGCGCCTCAGCCGCCCGCTGCTCATCATCGCCGAGGACATCGAGGGTGAAGCGCTCGCGACGCTCGTCGTCAACAAGCTGCGGGGCACGCTGCAGGCCGCGGCCGTCAAGGCGCCCGGGTTCGGCGATCGCCGCAAGGCCATGCTCGAGGACATCGCCACGCTCACCGGTGGCAAGGCCATCACCGAGGACCTCGGCCTGAAACTCGAGAACATCAAGATGGAAGACCTCGGCAAGGCGAAGAAGATCACCATCGATAAGGACAATACGACGATCATCGAAGGGGCGGGCTCCTCGGCCGCCATCGAGGGCCGCGTCAAGCAGCTCCGGACGCAGGTCGAAGACACGACATCGGACTACGACCGCGAGAAGCTGCAGGAACGGCTCGCGAAGCTCGTCGGCGGCGTCGCGGTCATCAAGGTCGGCGCGGCGACCGAGACCGAGATGAAGGAAAAGAAAGCCCGCGTCGAGGACGCCATGCACGCCACCAAGGCGGCGGTCGAGGAAGGCATCGTGCCGGGCGGCGGCGTGGCACTCCTGCGCGCGTCGAAGGTCCTCGCGCACCTGAAGCTCGGCGGCGATCAGCAGATCGGCGTCAACATCGTCGCGCGCGCCATCGAGGAGCCCATGCGCTGGATCGCGTCCAACGCGGGCCAAGAAGGATCGATCGTCGTGCAGAAAGTGCGCGAGATGAAGGACGACGAGGGCTTCAACGCACTGACCGACACGTACGAGAATCTGGTCAAGGTGGGCGTCATCGATCCGGCGAAGGTCGTGCGCTCGGCGCTCCAGAACGCGTCGTCGATCGCCTCGCTGCTGCTGACGACCGAAGCGCTCATCTGCGACATCCCCGAGGAGAAGAAGGATGCGCCGCAGGCCGGCGGTCCGGGCGGCATGGGCGGCATGTACTAACGCACGTCAATGCAGAACATTGCAGGATGCTCTGTATGAAACAACAAAGGCCCGGCGGGGGAATCCCACCGGGCCCTTGTTGTTTCATCGTGTAGTTGATGCAGGGCCATTACGATTAGGTGTCACTGGGCGTCATTCCACGTCGAGTGGACTCCAGAGCCACAGCACACGGTCAAGTTGACGAACAGTCGGTTGACCAACCCCCAAGAGATTGTGATCGGGCGCTGCGAACACGAGACATGTGTGCCTCAGTTCGGAGATCTTGCGCCAACTTGACCATGCCAGCACGCTACGACATGCGGGTGGGCGGCTTGGGCGGGATCAGCACATACGGCCGGTCGCGCAGCTCGCGGCTCAGCCGCGCGTGGCGCTGGCGCCAGGGCTCGAAGCGCCTGGCGATCGTGTTGAGCAGCCGGGCTTTCGGCGGGGATTGTTCCTGAACGGCCGCCCGGCTGAAAAAACTCGCGCCCAGCTCGGCATACCAGCGGATGTTGTGCCGCCGGCGCATTTGATCTTCGAAGAACCCCGCCAGCAGCAGGCACTGCGCGCCCGCCGTTTCCATCATCAGGCTGTCGTGCCGCAGGGTCGTGTCGGAGACAAAATGGTCGAAGACCACGCTGAGATTCGCGGGAGCCGGCCAATCGACGTCGGCCTGTGTGGATACCTGAGCGTAGTGCGCCAGCACGCTGGCGTTGTAGAGCAGTTCCTGTCGATCGACGGTGGGCTCGGATACGTCCTGAAGGCCCAGGAAGAAGAACTCCAGCGCCTGCCGATGATCGGTCGCGAGCAGTTCCCCCAGCGGATCCAATGACACCTCCGCGTGACCGTCTGTTTCGGTAGTGAAGGCCGCATGCGCGGCCAGCTATAAGGATGATCGCAACTCACGTGCCATGCTCATGCGAATTCGCTCGTCGCTCGCTTCGTCGCCCGCCCATTCATTCCCCTACGGTACGCCGATTATTGGAGGTTGTACAGCCCGCGGAATGGTTACTGACAACCTCTATTTGTCAGCCCGGAATGGAACATTAGGCTTCGCAGGGTCTGCAGCGAGCGACGCCATCAGGATACGTATGACGACCCCATTCCGCACGCAGGGGTGGCTATCGGATCGAGCGCGCCGCGACGAAGCAGATCGCGCCGCCAACGCCGCCGAGCGCGCACGACGATGCGCCGCCGAACGTTTTCACGTCAACCGAGGTCTGATGGTGTCCGGCGGCGGCCCACTCAAACGACCTCGCGCTCAATATCTGGTAGGGACAGTTTCGCGCCCGTCGTCCCGCTCGACTCTTTCTTCGCCAAACGTTTCGGCCACGATTCAGTTTGTCGTTGACTGCCGGCGTGATGCCGGGGCCCCGGACCATCGAGCTCGCGGCTCGCGTGGCGACGTCCGCTGGAGACGGAGCGGTCCGCGTGCCCCGGTGGGAGCGTGTTCGACGGGCGGATCGTTCGGACTGAAGGAGAGCTTCGCGCCGCCCTCGACACGGATGCGCTCCCGTTCCTTCTCGTACTCGTCGCGGTAGCGGCCCCAGCCGAGCTGCTTGATGAGGAACTTCATCCGGTTCTTGTGCTTGTGCTCGCGATCGCCGAGCCGATGGAAGACGCGCCCGAAGATGATTTTCGTCGCACGGGGACTGCACGGAAGCCATGGTAGTCTTGAGACTCATGGATTTCTGAGGCCCAGGGTGAACTCCACGTTGAAACGGGTGCTGTTCGGGATGGGGCTTGTCGTGCTCGGGATGTTGGTGTGGACGTTCTCCACCACGTTCCAGACGCACGAGCGGCCCGTGGCCTTCAGCGACTTCATGGCGGACGTCGACGCCGGCAAGGTGGAGCAGGTCACGATCGCCGGCCACGAGATTGCCGGGATCTACCGAACCGACAACGAACGCTTCCGGACCTACGCGCCGAGCCAGTACGACGGGCTGGCCAACCAGCTCATCGAGCGCGGCATTCCCGTCACCGCGAAGGAGCCGACGCAGAGCTCCTTGGCCTCGTTGCTGTCTTCGTGGGCGCCGATCCTGCTGCTCATCGGCGTTGTGATCTTCTTCGTTCGGCAGATGCAGCGCGGCGGCAACGCGCTGCGCTCGTTCGGCAAGAGCAAGGCCACGCTGTCGTCCAGCTCGCAGAAGAAGGTGACCTTTAAGGACGTCGCGGGCGTCGACGAAGCCAGCGAGGAGCTGCAGGAGATCATCGCGTTCCTCAAAGAGCCGGAGAAGTTCCAGAAGCTGGGCGGACGCATGCCGAAGGGCGTGCTCCTGATGGGCCCTCCGGGGACCGGCAAAACGCTGCTGGCGCGCGCGGTCGCCGCCGAAGCGAACGTGCCGTTCTTCTCGATCAGCGGCTCGGATTTCGTGGAGATGTTCGTCGGCGTCGGGGCCTCCCGCGTCCGCGACCTGTTCGAGCAGGGCAAGAAGCACGCCCCCTGCATCGTGTTCATCGATGAGATCGACGCCGTCGGCCGGCACCGAGGGGCCGGGCTCGGGGACGGGCACGATGAACGGGAGCAGACGCTCAATCAGCTCCTGGTCGAAATGGACGGATTCGAGTCGAACGAGGGCGTGATCCTCGTCGCGGCGACGAACCGTCCGGACGTGCTCGATCCGGCGCTGCTGCGACCGGGCCGCTTCGATCGGCGGATTGTCGTCAACCGCCCCGACGTGCGAGGACGCGAAGGCATTCTGTCGGTCCATACGCGCAAGAGTCCGCTGGCAGATGATGTCGATACCGCGGTGCTGGCGCGTGGAACGTCCGGCTTCTCGGGTGCCGACCTGGCGAACCTGGTGAACGAGGCGGCGCTCCACGCCGCGCGCGACAACCGCACGGCCGTGCGGATGATCGACTTCGAGTTCGCGAAGGACAAGGTCCTGATGGGCACGGAGCGACGGTCGATGATCATCAGCGACGCGGAGAAGCGGATCACGGCCACTCACGAAGCCGGCCACGCGCTGCTGACGGTGCTGCTCCCACACGCTGATCCGATTCACAAGGTGACGATCATCCCGCGCGGCATGGCGCTGGGGCTGACGCAGCAGCTGCCGGTCGACGAGAAGCACCATTACTCGAAGGACGATCTCGACGATCAGATCGCGATCCTGATGGGCGGCCGCATCGCGGAAGAGATCGCCACCGTCGGCATCACGACGGGCGCCGGCAACGACCTCGAGCGCGCGACCGAGCTCGCACGCCGCATGGTGTGCGAGTGGGGCATGAGCGAGGCGATGGGACCGCTCACCTTCGGCAAGAAGGCAGCGCCGATCTTCCTTGGCCGGGAGATCGCGCAGCACCAGGACTACAGTGAAGACACGGCCCTGCGGATCGACCAGGAGGTCAAGCGCATCGTCAGCGCGAACTACGAGCGCGCGCACAGGATCCTGGTCGAGTACAAGGCGGTCCTGGTGAACATCGCCGACGAGCTGCTCACGCGTGAAGTGCTGGACGGCGAACAGGTGCGGCGGATGGTGAGGGGCCTGTCGCTCGACGAGCCGCAGCCCGCGGCGTCGACGGGACCGGCCGCGGCAGTGCCCGACGACGAGGACACCCGGCGCCGGCAGACAGAAGCGTCCGTCGCTGGTGCCGCCGCTGACAAGATCCTCTCCCGCAAGCATAGCGGCGTCTTGTGTCCCCGTCAGATCCACGACCTCCCGTTGCCTGGCGGTCGTGTGCTCCAGCGGAATCGCA
>CAVQVI010000018.1:0-21636 GCA_963717075.1 uncultured Acidobacteriota bacterium
CGGCAAGTCGAGCTGCGACTTCAACTTCGGCGAGAAGGGCTTCGTCCACATGGGCGCCGTGGTGGACGATCACGGCGTGTGGAACGATCCATCCGATTATTTCGCCTCAGCCAGGTACCCTGCGTTCAACCGCCTCCAGGCCCTGGGGTATCCCATGCTTGCCCGCCTGTCCAATCGAAATATCGAGCGGCTCCGATCGGGCGCCGCATAACGATGATCTGACGGGCGCACCGCACGAGAGCCTCGAGACAGTCAGGCCATAACGGCGCGGACGGCGTCGAAATTGAAGCCGGCCGGAGACGCGCAGAAACTAGCGCCAGCGAGGAGGACCTATGCGGCACGCGACCCTTGTCGTGGGCGTCTTGACCGTCCTCGGCGCAGGGAACCTGGCCTTCGCGCAGCCTGCGGAGCGCAGGCACCTCGTTGGAGATCGCTTCGGCGGAAAGACGTCCATGACGAACGGTGGAGAAACGATCGAGACCACTACGCTGACTTTCAACGGTCGCGACGGCGGGCCGACCCTTTCCATCGAGTTCATCACGCGCCTGCCGGGCCTGGGCCGCCCGGCCCATCCGAGCGTTGTCGACATCATCGTCACCGAGAATCAGCCCGCTGACGCGTCGCCGTCGATGTCGATGCGTGTCGACGAAGCAGCGATGCCCCTGCACGCGAGGCTGAACGCCCGCCGCTCGGTGGCCGCCACGATCTCGTTCAACGAATTCGTGCGGCTGGCCAACGCGGGCAGCATCGTCCAGTCTGCGTTCGACGTGGATCTCGAGCTCAACGCGATGCAGCGAGGGATGCTACGTTCGACAGCCTCGCGATGGGCCGGCCGGTCGAGGTAGTCGATCGCCGGGATCTCGTGGTCGCGATCCGGCGTGGTGAGCTCGCTTCGAGCCGCCGATGAAGAAGAACATCGATTTCGGACCAGTCGCCGATCTCTACGACGTCTACGTCCAGTGGGACCTGGACATCCCGTTCTTCACCGAGATCTGTGCGGCCGCGGCCGGAGACGTCCTCGAGCTGATGTGCGGAACGGGCCGGCTATCGATCCCTCTGCTCAAGTCAGGTATTCGCCTCAGGTGCGTCGACTACTCGGCCGAAATGCTGGAAGTGCTCGACCGCCGATTGCACGAGAACCACCTCTCGGCCGTGCTCCACGAACAGGACGTGCGGGCTCTCGACCTTGGCCGCGTCTTCGACCTGATCATCCTGCCGTTTCACGCGCTCTCTGAAATCGTCGAGGCCGGCGATCGCGCGCTCGCGCTCGCCGCCATTCGAAGCCATCTGGCGCCCGGGGGCCGATTCGTGGTCACCCTTCACAACCCGGTCGTTCAATCCGCAGGTCTCGACGGCACGCGCCGGCGGCTGTGCGATCGGGCGATTCCAGGTCGGGACGCGATTCTCAAGGTGTGGTTCACGGGCCGCGCGCCTGACGCCGGCGGCATCGTCGACGCGCTCCAGGAGTACGAGATTCGCGCATCCGATGACCGGGTGCTGGAGCGCCGCGAACTCCCGCTGCGTTACGCGCTCATTCCGCGGGAGGAGTTCGAGAATGAGGCGGCGGACGCGGGGCTTCGCATCCTGCACTTCTGGGGTGACTACACCCGCGGTGAGTTCGATCCCGGTCGAAGCCCGTACATGATTTGGGAGCTGATGTCGGCCGACGAAGCTGAAGATTGCGTCCGTTGATCGGCTGCGGCGGGCGAGCAGGGCGTCGGAGTCCCGGACCGAGTTCCGCGCGGCAGCTTCCCGGAGGGGATACAATCCTGAGCACGGGCACGAGCGCTGCCTCGGAGCTCCTTGGGTACCCTGACGGGAGAGTGAGCCGATGATGCCGTTCGAGACGATGTCGCGCGACGAGCTGCTCCAGGCGCTGAAGGCGTTTGCCAGGAACTGGCTCGCGCACGATGGCTGCTGGTTCCTCGCGGCCGAGGAGCGCTTCGGAATGGCGACGGCGATCGAGCTCGACGCGGCCGCCTGGAAACGCTTCGCCGTTGTCGAGGCGCGCCGGCTCATCGAGTTGTTCGGCGTCCCGCACGGCGGGGGACTTCAGGCGTTGAGGCGCGCGCTTTCCCTGAGGATGTACACGCTGCTCAACCAGCAGCAACTGGAGTGGCTGGACGGCGAACGGACGTTGCGCCTCGTGACGGAAGGGTGCCGCGTCCAGGAGGCCCGGCGCCGGAAGGGCCTCGCGCCGTTCCCGTGCCGGCCGGTGGGCGAGGTAGAGTTCGACTCATTCGCCACGACCATCGACCCTCGCATCAAGACGCACTGCGTTAACTGTCCGCCCGAAGCGAACGCGAGCGGCGCCTGCACGTGGGAGTTCACGCTGGGCGTGTAGGGAGCTTGCCGCCCAGGTCCGCCGCCTCTGCCTGCGTGGCGGGAACACGTGAAGGCGCGGTCCGCCGCGCCCACACCAGCATCAACGTCGAGCCGACGATGGTCAGGCTGATCGCGAGGCCGCTCCACAGTCCGCGCACGCCCCATCCGAGCCAGAAACACGCCGCGTAGCCGAGCGGAAGCCCGATGCCCCAGTGCCCCGCCAGGTTCACGATCATCGGGATGCGCGTTTCGCCGTGTCCGCGCAGGATGCCTGTGGCGATGGTCTGCGTGCCGTCGAACATCAGGCAGAGGCCGGCAATGCTCAGGAGCGACGGCCCGATCGCCAGCACCGCCTCGTCTCGGGTAAAGGCAGAGACGAGCAGGCGGCCGGCCGTCAGGAAGACCGCCGCGGCCACGCCGGTCGAGATCGCGCCTAGCGCGAGCGCCGTCCATCCCGATCGCCGGACGCCGTCGGAATCCCGGCGACCGACGGCATGCCCGACGCGTACCGCTCCGGCCGCATTCAGGCCGAGCGGGACCATGAAGACGAGCGACCAGAGGTTGAGCGCGATCTGATGCGCGGCGAGCGCCGCGGGAGCAAGCCGGCTGACGAGCGCGGTGGCCACCGCGAAGACGCCGACCTCGAAGCTCAGTTGGAACGACGCCGGGATGCCCAGCCCGAGCATCCGCCGGATGCCGGCCCAGTCGATCGTCCTCGACGCGGCGGCCAGCCCGGTATCGGCGCGCTGTTCGCGCAACCTGATCGCGAGAAAGAGCACGGCCACCAGGTAGCACCGCGAGAAGAAGGTCGCCCAGCCCGTGCCGATTGCGCCGAGCGCCGGCAGGCCGAACCTGCCGTGGACGAGGCTCCAGCCGACGACGGCGTTCACCACGTTGGCCGAGAGCATCGCGAACGTGATGGGACGCACCAGGTTCATGGCCTGGAGGTAGCGCCGGAAGACGGTATAGACGAGCAGGGGAGGCAGGCTGAGCGCGATCGTCCGAAGGTAGGGCACGACCAGGGCGTGCACTTCGGGCGCGAGTCCCCAAGACGACATCGACCACACAACGGCGAAGAGCAGGCCCGTCAGCGGAACGCTCGCCATCAAGGCGAGATGCACGCCCTGATGCAGCCAGTGGTGGCACCGATCGAGCCGGCCCGCCCCGAACGCCTGCGAGACGAGCGTGTCGAGCCCGAGCAGCAATCCCATGCCGAAGATGCCGACGGCCAGGAACACGATGCTGCCGAGGCCGACGGCGCCGATGGCCGCCGGCCCGAGCGGGCCGACGATCAGCGTATCGACCAGTCCCATCAGGCTCCAGCCGATCTCGGCGAGCACCACCGGGAAGGCGAGCGAGATCATCGGGCGGAGTTCACCGCGGAAGAGGCCGCGCATCGTCACATCTTGGCGTACGGGCCGACGGGGTGTCATCCGGAGGGCCGTCGGCCGCAGACGTTCGGCGCCTGGCCGGCCGGGTGCTCGGGGTGGCGGACCGCGAGCGCGGCGCCGGGAGGTCGCGCTACAATGGCCCGCGCCGGCGGGAGCCGGTTTGTCGATCCCCGGTCATGGAGGCCGCTTCGTGTCGAGACTGAACGCGTATCTGGGCGTCGTGCGCGCCCCGTTCCTGCTCCTGCCCGTGACGCTCGTGGCAGCGGGCGCCGCCGCCGCGGCCTACGACGATCACGTCGAGGCGTTGCACGCGGTGCTCGCCCTCATCGGCCTGATCGCGCTCCACGCAGCGGTCAATGCGCTCAACGAGTCGAGCGACATGCGAACGGGTATCGATCAGCACACGGTTCGGACGCCGTTCAGCGGAGGCAGCGGCACGCTGCCCTCCGGCGCGCTTTCGGTCCGGGCGGCAACCGCCACCGGCCTGGGTTGCGCTGGCATCGGCTTGTGCATCGGGGTCTGGTTCCTGCCACGGATCGGATGGCCCCTCGTTCCGGTGATGGCCGTCGGCGCGCTCTCGGTGCTGGCCTACACCGAGGTGTTGGCGCGACTGGGCCTTGGGGAGTTCTTTGCGGGTCTCGGCCTCGGCGCGCTTCCGATCGTCGGCACCGCGCTCGTGCAGCGCGGCCAGATCGGTCCTGCAGCCTGGATGGCCGCGGCGCCGGCCTTTTTCATGACATTCAACCTGCTGTTGCTGAACGAGTTTCCCGACGAGGCCGCCGACCGCGCCGGCGGCCGACACAATCTCGTGCTGATCTTCGGCCGCAGGATCGCCGCGCTGCTCTACGCGCTGGCGGCCATCGCCACGCCGCTCTGGATCATCGCGGCGGTCGCGCTCGGGATGCTGCCCCCGCTGGCGCTCGTCGCGGCGCTCCCGTTCAAGTTCTGTTACCCGGCCGTGCGATGGGCGCTGACCACACCGTCCGAACCGGTGCCCATCCCGTACATGGCCGGCAACGTCAGCTGGAATCTCGCGACCAACACGACGCTCGCCGTCGCCTTGGCCGTCGCGACCTGGTTGAAGATCTAGGAAGGCGGGCTCTCGGGCGAGCACGTGTATGTCGACATGTCGTATCAGCGCGATCCGTTCCGCATCGGGACGCGGGTGCGAGAGCCCGGCCGGAACATGTCCCCGAGCCTCGGGTACCCGTTCTGAATCGTCGGCCGTGATAGGGATTGATGTAGGGCGTTCCTTCAGCGTCGCCGTAGGTCGCGAAGCTGTAGGGCGTCCCCTTTAGGGGCGCCGTTTGTCGCGATGCTTCAGCGTCGCGACGACGAGATACTGTCGCGCTATGCGCCGCCGGCTGCGGGCGCTTGTTGCGCGGTCTGTCGAGGCGTACAATTGCGATTGTCATGACCCAAGCCGCAGCCGCTCTCCTGGCCGATGCCCTGCGACTCGACGAGCACGCTCGGGCCGAATTGGCCGCCGAACTGCTCGCCAGCCTGGACGGACCCGCCGATCCGGATGCCGAGGCCCAGTGGGCCGCCGAGAATCGTACGGCGGGTGGCCGCGATCGAGGCCGGTACGGCCACTCTCGAACCCTGGGACGAGGTCCGTCGCCGCATCGAACGAAACATCCTCGGCCGGTGAGGCTGTCGCTCCGGATCCACTCGCTAGCATCCCTCGAGATCACCGAAGCCGTCCGGTGGTACGAACCGAAGGGTACTGGCCTTGGAGGAGCACTTCTCGACGAGAAGCGTTCGGAATCCGTCTTCGTGAGTACGCAGCAGGCCGGAAGAGCCACGCCGATCCGACGAACAGCGCACGGGCCATTCCACGGGGCCGCAGTTGCTCGCGAAGATGTAGGGCGGCCGTTCCGGGTCGTCGTGCGTTCCGTGGATGTAGGGCGGTCCTTCAGGGCCGCCGTTTGTCGCGATGCTCTAGCGTCGCGACGACGTGAGGTTCCGCAGGGGCATCAGTCCACCGGCCGCAGCAGCCACCAATCGAGGCACGCCGCAAGACCGACACCGACCGCGTAACAGGCCAGGTCGCTCCAGAGAAACCCCTGGCCGAGCACGAGCGCACCCAACCGAGTCGCGCGAATGCCATCGATCCACGGTGCGTGGTAGAGCTGTGTCAGTTCGACGGCGACGGCAATCGCGAGCGCGCTCGAGGCGAGGCGGAGCGTGCTCGTTCGAGGGCAGAGGAGGGCCAGCACCCACACGACCATGCTCGCCCAGAGCACATCGCCGGCGTAGCTCGCGATGAAGGCCGGGAGCGACGCGGCCCACCGCCGGGAGGCCAGCCCGGACACCACCGTCACCACCAACAGCACGAAGCAGGCCGGTCTCGAGCGCTGGATGGTGACGCGCATGTATGGATGGTGTCCGCCGAGCGGCGTGTCAGGGGCCCTTCCGCGTTCCAGGTGCGTGTGGCGGCCGATCCCGAGTCCAATCCAGGTCAGGTGCGGCGGGCAAGGGTTGCTCCGGACCCAGGTTCCCTGTCCGAATGTCTGCGAAAACGAAATTCTCGGAAGGGACCGGTGCGCCCGCGAATCGTCGCAGCATGGCCAACTGTCCAGCGTGTGTCATGGCGTCTGAAAGCGGTCCCTGCAGCAATTGTTCGAGAGACATCCCGTTCAGGGCCGATTCCCCGTCCAGGTGCCGATCGAAATCCCGCAATATGTCGTGGAATCGAAACACCTCATCGGGAAAGGGAATCCGTTCCGGTCGCCAGACGCCACCGACGAAGAAGGTCCTCGCGTATCCCAGCACACCCGTCATGTGCCACAGGATCTCGTGCGGCGTCCGCACGTTGGCCATCGCCCTGAAATCGGGGAACGTCTCCGGCGCGTCGCGCAGAGCCTTCTCTGTTCGATAGGCTAACGCTGCCAGGAAGTGACGAACGAGCTGACGCTTTGGATCCATGTGACCTTCGGGGACCTCAGTCCGGGGTTGTCGGTTTCGTCGGGATATCCGCCTCGGCACGCCCGCCGCGCTTATGAGTCCGTCAGCGCCCGTGTCGTGCACCGCGATGCCAGCCTACCTGGCTGGAATGTCCGGCCACTCTCCTTGACTTCCTTGCCATCGAGAAGCAGCCACCCCTGTGATGTGCCTTTCACGAGATACTCGATCCACCACTCGAGTTCCGGCTTCACTTCCAGCGCGAACGAAGTGGTAACTTCCTGGGGCACGGGCCCGCGTCGATGACGTCGCCGCGAATCCGAACGAAGCATGTGCCTTCGGCCCGGCATTGCAGGTACTCGATCAGCTCGCCCGCGGTCACGGGCACTGCCGCCGCAGGGAACTTGCCGGAGTAGTAGTCGTTTCGCGAAAGGCGGACGATTGGCCCGAGGCGCCGGCCCGTGACCGTCGCGGATGCCAAGGCGCGCAGGCGGCCCGGCTTCGTCGTTCGGTACACCGTCGCGCCAAACTCGACCGCCTCGCCCTTCCTGACTTGAACAGCTGGCATGGCCGCCGCTTGATTCGAGGGTGCGGCCCTCGGATGGATGGTGGTGGCCGCCGCCACGAACTTCGGGCGCCCCTCTCCGGGCCACAACTCAACTTCGAAGCTGACACCAGCGGCGCCTTGAGCCAGCACGATCGTTACGAGCAGGGCGGAACGGGTCTTCATCTAGGGTCTCGCGAGTGGCAGGCCCACGAACGCCGCTCAACGCCTGGCCGCGCGGTAGCCCGGCTTCGACTTCGCGCGTCGAGCAGCAGTGATCGTCGGCTGCAGCACGTTCTTGGACTGTCCACTTCGGCCGGTCTGCAACAACGACCGTAGCGCCCGGCTCACGGCCGTACCGGTCGGGAAGGCCTCGGCCACGTCTCGGTCGAGCAGTACCGACGTGGTTCCAGCCGTCGCCCGGGAGCGATACTTGCCCCGATCGCGACACATTCCACAAGGTCAGGTCGTACTCAGTCCAAAGGTCGTCAACGACGCCCTGCGTAACGGACGGATCCGACAGCACGCTCCCCGCCTAGCGGAAGGACATCGGGCGCTTCGTCAGCTAGGCTGCCGCCTTCTCGGGGTCCCAATCTCAGATCATTTCCCGATCCTAGTCCCTTTCCAGTCGAAGTCGACAACTGCCGTCGGCGCAATGGCCGGCGTTCAGCCGTGGCGCCCACGCGGCCGTCGGCCTGTTGACCGCGACTGCCTCCCTCGCCACGGTCGGGCGGATGCGCTGGTTAGCCGGCCCTCTCCGTGATCTCAAGCAGGTCATACAGAATCGTGTCGACGTACCGCTTGACCTGCTGTACCTCTCCTCGCGTCGTTTCAAGATGGGTCGCCAGAGAAGCGCGGTTGTAGACCGCTCGCGCCAGTTCACCAGCCAGAGTGCCGACGAGTTCGATGGAGCGTTCAACCGTCTCGCGCTGCGTCTTGCTTCGTTCGCGAGAATTCAGCACGAACCGGACCTTCTGCTTCATCGTCGGCTTTGTCTGGCCCTCCTCGGCCTTGAATCCAGGCTGCTTCATGACGTCTACGTCTGGCGCCAGATAGTCGAGCGTCTCTCGCAGTGCCTCACGGAATTCCGACGCCGTTCCTCGATATGACAGACGCTGATCCGCCCGCAGGTCGAGAATGCCCTGTCTGTACGAAGCCGCCGCAGTGGGTAGAGAGCGCTCGAGGGTATCGATGATTAGCTGCTCCGCCGCGGAGAGGTCTGATGAGGAACTGCCGTGGACTCCCTTGTCCGAGACGCTGGACAGAAAGGTGACATGCAACTCAGCGAGTTGTGCCTTGAGCGCACGGAGAGTGCTGTTGTACGTCTTGCGAGAACTGTTGCCCTGGGCTAGGCGGAGCAGGTTCTGCCAGGATCGGTCCGCAGCGAGGAGCCCGTCCGAATTCTGCAGCGTAGAAGGCAAGGCACCGCGGCATTCGGAGAAGAAGGCCGTCACCAGGCTAACCACCTCAGCCTTCGTTTCCCGGTCGTTTACATTGACCGACGACCTTCGCCGGATCCTCGCCTGCAGCGCCGCCACACGGTCCAGGAGCTGCTGGAGCATCGCTGTTCGTCTCTTCTACCGCCAGACTAGCGCCGCCGTCGCTTTGGCTTGGTGCTGCTCGTCTTTGCCGTGCGGGGCCTCTTCGAAATGCCGCGCGGCATGCTGTGGACCACGAGGTTGTGGCCGACCGCGTTCAGCCTGTACTCACCGCTCCCCGCAGCATCGAAGTAGCCGGCGCCCTTGGCATTGGCCAGTGTCACTCGCACTTGGTTCGGCAGGGGAAACTCTGCAATCTTGAAGTACGTCTCAATGTCCTTCTGGTTGACCGTCTTCTTGGCTTTGTCCGCCGGCGAGAGAGTCGCGAGATAGTAGGCGACCAGCGCGGCCATTTCGTTGGCCGACCGCGGTTTCTTCTGCTCTTTCAATGTCTTGATGTGAACGGGAACTGACCCGGGTGCGGACACGGCTCCGTCGACAGGCGGCAATTCGGGAGGTGGATTGACCGCCACGTGGCGGGTGTAACCCGGATCGATCGCTAGTCGCTTCGTAACGTACTCCAAGACGCTGACTCGCGCCTTCTCCGACAACGGGGTCAATGCCGCCAACACCTCGCGTATCGCTTCCACTTCTTGGTCTATCGGATCTGTCATCGTTGGACCACCCTTTCGTATTGTCCGGCTAGACGATCCGCGGTCACCCGCGCCGGCTCACGTTCGCGCCAGCTGGCGTCGGGTGCAACGCGTTTATATCCAGCGCGTAGCGCCTCGTTTGATTCGACGCTTGGTCAAAGGTCAAGCGCCCGCGCCCGATTGAACGGAGGTAGTTCGCCGTGCTCCACCTTGAATCCAAGGATCAGTTCCGATTCCAGCGCTTTCGCACCTGCCACGGTAGCAGTCGTAGCGTATCCGAGCCGGAGCCCAATGGACGGCTCCGAGAGCCGCCTCTTCATCGCGATGTTGGTTGTCTGGGTCGGACCCGGGTGGAAGTACTGGCGAATTCGTCCGCGAAGGCCGTTCTGATTTGCGGCCCGCCCAATGTAGGCGATGTCCGACCGACCCTGTTCCCGCGGTTGCTGCTCCGAGAATAGGACGGCGTACACGCCGAACTCCTTGGGAAGACTGGCATCAAGGGATCGTTCCGCAGATCGATCGAATCGACTCCAGTTTCCGAAGCCCTGGTTCTCCAAGGTGGTTGAGTCCATCGATCGATCCTCGAAGTCCATTGTCGGCGTCAGGCAACGGCTGCGGCTCACCCGCGGCCGCAGTGCATCAATGAGCGGCGGCCGGCGGGTGCAGCCGCGTGTTAGCTGGCCCCTTCCGGCACGCGGTGGATGGGCCACAGCTCTTCGATTCTCTCGTAGTTGTCCATGATCAGCCAATTCTCACGACCTATTGCATCTTTCAATCCCTTGGGCGCCTGGGCCATGTCCTCGTATGTCCTTACGATCACGAACACAACCTTCGTCGGCGCAAACTTGAGATCGTGGGGTACGCGCCACTCACGCTCGTGCGAAAAGTCGATGGGCTGCTTGTCGGCCCAGAACTTGCTCCGGTAATCGGCGGGGGCGTAAGGCGGCATGAACGGTGTCACGAAGGAGAACAAATGTGGATGGAACGGATCAGTGTCAGCGCCGACGTGACTCTTCTGATGCTCCATGAGGCCAGGCGGTAGGTAGATCGCCGGGCCACCACCACACGCAAACAGGAAGGCCTTCTCGAAGCCCACGCCGAAGCACGAGTATCGCTGCGCATGGTGGAGCAGGCTGCCCCAAGTGCACTCGGTGAAACAGGCAGCGGGCTTGTTCGTCCACGGCATTCTCGTGGCCTGCAGCTCGCCAGTCTCGAGTATCCGAAATAGGCGGTCCTTCGCCGTCAGCCCGCGTATCTGGTCGAGAGTTGGATCGTCCTTGGCCTTGCTGCACGGCGGACCGTCCTTCGTGAAGTGGACGACGTAGTCCGAGAAGTCGGGGCGTCCCCAGCGTGGCTTGCGTCTCATGCCCTTGATCTCCTTACCCAGCAACGATCGGCTTCACGTGCGGCGCTTCACGATCGCACCAAGCGCCGTCGGGTGCAAGCCGTTGCTACCCGTTGCTAACCGAGCGCCTTTCTGATGGCGTGGAGGTCCCTGCCGTGTGGGAACTCCGGGCGTCGGTACTCGCCGCCAAAGTGCGCCCCCGCCCCAAATCGGCCGAATGCGCCTTCCTCGGTGGCGATGATACTCGCGCCATTGAACCGCAGCTCCAGAGCGTACTCTCTGCCGCCAGGGCGTCGCTCCTTGTAGGACGCGGTCCCATCGACGACATCGCTCTCGAACTCGACGTCGCCGAGATTCGGCCCGGTTTGCCAAGTCTTCCCGTGAAGCGCGAAGCCGCAGACACGGATGCGAGAATGACCGACGATCTCAACCTCAATCTCTGCAGAGTCGAAGTCGGCTCCGCGCACCCAGCGGCCGGACATCCCGTCCTGTGGCTGTATTTCCACCAGGGCTTCGCCGATCGTGACAGGTTGTCGCCAGGCGTGGCCAATCGCTGCCACGAGTTCGTCACGAAACAGGCGCACCTCGGCAGACGTGAGACCCTTGCTCTGACTGGTCCTGCTGTCGAATTGATCGTGATGGTCGAGGCACAGGTACACCAAGTTGTCGAGAGAAGGGTTGGCGGAGTTGCGATCCAGGTGGGCAATCTGTCCGGGAGCGATGCGCGTGTTCCGATTCAGGCCGAAACAGATGGCGCATCGGCGACGGCAGGCGGTGAGCACTGCGGTCCGCGTCACGACTGGTATGAGTGCTCGGGCCATGGTTTTCTGGTCGTTGCGTCCGGCTAACGTCTGCGGGTCACTTGCCGCGGTCGCACGCCGACCCGGCGAATGGCCCGAATCCTACGGCGGCCGCGGTCAAGTGCAGCCGCCTGTTAGGCCGTAGGCGGGTACGGTCCGCGTCAGGCGGTCCCAGTTGTTCATGGACTCATCTGCAAAAGTCGTCAGCCAGTTCGCGGCCGGCCCGGCTTTAGCAGAGCCGTCCGTGAAGCCCTCCTGCGCATTCCACGCATCGTGATCAGCCCGTCCACGCCATCATGATCGCCTGTTCCACGGCATCGTGATCGGAGCGCAGCGACGTGGGCTGTGTGGCGGTCACTTTTTCGTCGGCGTGGTGCGTTCTCCTCGTTGCGAGGGACCCGTCAGGGCAAACTCGTGAGCATTATGGACCAGGCGGTCAAGGATCGCATCCGCGATCGTCGGGTCGCCCAGGGCGACGTGCCATTCAGCGCGCGGGAGCTGACTGGTGATGATGGTGGAGCGCGCGGCGTCGCGGTCTGCGGGCCGACCGTCGCGCCCCAGTTGATGAGGCGCGTCGGACTCCATTCCAGGTGCGCCCGGTGCGCTTTCGGCATGTGCTCCGGGATCGTGGTGAACGCCGCCGACCAGTGAAGCTCCGGCGGTGGACGTACACGCGGGTGCCGCGCCGATAGATATCGATCATCGTCGCGGTGACGCGGACGTCGAGTTGTTCGCCAAGCAGTTGGTGCGGGCACCGAGTAGTAGTGGTGCTCGACGTCGATGTGGTAGTCGATGTTGACGCGGGCCTGGCGCCAGTCGGCGTGTTCGTAGCGCGTCGTGGGCAGCGGGCGGAGCGCCGGACGGTCGAAGCGCTCGAAGAGCGCCCGGCGCGACTGCCCGCCGTAGCTGCGCATCGGGCGGTCGTTGAGCCACGTCAGCAGCTCGCGGATGCGGGCGTTCAGCGCGCCCAGCGTGTGGAAGACCTCGTGGCGCAGCCGCGCCAGGATCCAGCGCTCGGCGACGAGCACCGCCGCCTCGACCTTCGCCTTGTCCCGAGGGGCCCGGGGGCGCGCGGGAATGATGACCGTGTCGTAGTGCCGCGCCCACTCGGCGTACGTGCGCTGCAGGCCCGGTTCGTAGCGGCACGGGCCGCCCGACGCCGGTGCGCAGCTGGTCCGGCACGATGATCGCCGAGCACGCCGCCGAAGAATTCCACCGCGCGGCTGTGGCTGGCGATGAAGTCGGCGCTCTGCTGGCTGAGCGTCGCCTCGGCGTAGGTGTAGTTCGACGCGCCCGAGCACCGCGACGAAGAGCTCGACGGGGATGAGCTCGCCCGTCGTCGGGCGTCGACCAGGTGCGGCTGCTGGCCCGGCGTAATCGACGAAGGTCTTCTCGCCGGCCTTGTACACCTGGCGCATCGACAGGCGCTGCCGACGCGTCCACGCCCGGTAGCGCGCGCAAAAGGCCGAGTAGCGGAAGCCGTCCGGATGGTCGGCCAGATACTCCAGGTGCAGGAGCTCGAGCGTCACGCCCTTCCGGCGCAGTTCGGTGTGGATCCAGACCGGGTCCGGCTCCGCGCGGCTGGCCTGCGCCGGCAAGCCGCGGGCCGTAGAGGCGCCGGTCGAGCTCGTCCTCGGTCAGCGGCTCCACCGTCGGCCAGGTCAGGCCCAGGCCCGCCGCCCGGGTCACCACCGAGGCCACGGCGCCCGCACTGATGCCCAGGCTCCGGGCCGTCTCACGGTGGCTCCGTGACAGGGACCATTTCAATCGCAGAATCTCGCGTATCGTGCGCATGGGCAATCGTTCCGTCGCCATCGTCGTCTCCACGGGCCCGCATGGCCCTGTGGGCACGATGGCAGATGTCGTTGCCCCGCGTCGCCGCGGTGATCACGATCCCGTGGAACGGGTGATCACGATGCGTGGAATCGGTGATCACGACCCGTGGAACGGGTGATCACGATGCGCTGGAATGGGTGATCACGATGCCGTGGAATGACTGATCACGATGGCGTGGCGCACGCACTCCGATAGGCCCATCCGAAATACGTCGCGAACCCGCCGAACATCACCACGACGAGAGGCCATGCGCGACTCTGTGTTTTCCGCCAGGCGGCCATACCTGCTTCACTGAGAACTTGTCGATCATCAGGCAACAGGGTAAGAGACCTGAGCCAATGGGCAGCCCCCGACAAGGAGCCAACCGTGGTGTACCGAACGGTTGCCGCCTGGCCTGGAACGCAGGCCTCAAGGATGGCGTCGACAAATCGCTGAGGATCGCGATACCGAATCTCGAACGGTGGAGAGTCGATGTAAATGAACACCAATCGATCTGCCCGCTGTCTACGCGGCATCGGGAATTCCTGGACGCGGCAACCACTGATGCTGGCCACGGCCTGTCGTGTCCGCTCGGGCCCTCGTGTGACGTCCATCACCATCATGACGAGTGACCACAGAAATCCTGCTGTGCTAGCCGCGGCCATCAGCGCTGCTGCCGTCTTCGGTTTCATTCCCATGATGAACGCCAGCCTACTCGTCTGCTTGCCCGACGCGTGTCGTCCGGCTAACGCTGAGATCGGCGGCGAAGCTCCATCGCTTGCGCCGGCTTCGTTCGCTGCATCTCGCAGTTCTGCGGCCTCTTGCAACCGTGAGACTACTTTCTGGCCGCGCGCTTGTTCCGCCGTAGTGGACGGTCGACATCGACGGGCGCCACGCTTACGTATCCAGCGCGGTAGCGGGCCATGAGAATCGGCCCATTGTAGAGGTAGAGGTTGGTTCCACCCACCTGCGCCCACTGAAGGCCGAGGCGAGACACCTTCTCAAGAAGGTTCGAGACTCGCGGAGGCCGATCATCGTAGTCCTCGGTGTAGGGAACGATGAGCTTGAGCGCGGTGTGCGAAACCAAGACCGTTGAATCTGGATGCTGCCTTTCCAGCACGTGCCGAAAAGCGGCCTGTTCCTCCGTCGGTCCATCTGTTGCCGGCATCGCGCTCGCCGAGTACCTCGAGCAGAAACAGTTCTCGCCGCCGCCGTCGATTCTCTGCCGGCGTCAAGAGCCCAAGGGGATCCACGTCCTTCCATTGCCAGTCCTTCTCGGCTCTCTTCTCGTCGAACTCTGCGTAGGTTCTGTTAAACCCAGTGACTTCGGTGGCGGAGAGATAGAGGCGAGCGTCGCACTCCTCGCCCAATGGGCAGGACGGAGGCCCGGCCTGAGCTGGATGTGGTGCGGCCGACTTGGCGGGGGGTGTCGCTTGGAGCGCTACGATCAGAAGCAGAAGAGCGGCCACCGTTGATCCTCCCTTTCGCGGCATTCGCGGTCCGCAGAACGATCCCGCATCACCCGCGGCCGCCGTGCGTCGGCCCGGCGGCCGGCGGGTGCATGCGGTTGTTAGCCTGCCTGTCCCGCAAAAGACCTGTAGACGGCTATCGGATGCACCGTTACATTCGGGTAGCGAGAGGACCCGGAACATCGCCTCCATCCCTTCCATTCCACCGAACACGCCACGGAACGCTCGCTCAAAGGACACGCGCTCAGAGGACTCAACGGTGCTGTCGAACTCCTTGAGAGGATCGAACTCGCTCTCTCCTTCACCCGGGATGGACGTTACAAGCCCGAACACCGCGAGAGGAACGTTCGGCCGGTTGCCGTAACCGTAGAAGAGATGTTCGAGATCATCTTCGACAAAGCACTCCCGCTTCAAGTTGCAAAGAACTTGGAAAGACAGACACCCCGGGAAGGGGTAGATTCGGAAGTTGATCCGCGACGGCATGAACGTGTTGATGAACGTCCGCATTCCATCGATGATCCACGGATCCACGGTGTTCAGCTTCGGCGCCGTCATGACCTGGAGGCCATGTTCAGCTCCTTGATCTTGGCCGTCTGAATCGCGCGTTGGTTCCGGTCAGGCAGAGCCTTTGCCGCATCTCTGGCGGCAACCACCATCTGCTGCAGTTGCCCGAACTCGGCCGATTTCTTGACGCCCTCTTTGGCGGACTTGACGATGAAAGAGACGATCTCGTTGAACTTCTCGGAAATCGCCATGATGCGGCGATAGTCTTCAAGGACGGCCTGCCCTTCCGCCCGCAGGTCCGGTCGGCCGCCGATCGTGCTCCGTATCACCTGTGGGGATACCTCATGTTTGTGCACTTCCGCCGTCAAATCCGCGACCAATCCCGCGGATGCGAGGCGCTGCTCGATGCGCGTCAGGATGTCGTGATGCAGCGTCTTTGACTCAAGGGTCGAGCGCTTTTGGGCGTATTCGACGCCTAGCGTTGCCTCGGCCACCCCAGGTATGCCGAGCTTCGCTCCGGCAGTGCGTTCCTTGCCGCCGTCTTGGGTCACCGACACACGCTCAAGAAGGCCCTCGTCAAGCTGGCTCCAAATCGACGCCGCCTTGCCGAAGTCCAGTTACAGAGATCTCGTAGTGTGAATTGTGGCTGTGCCATTGCTAGTCTCTGTCAGGCTAACGGCCGCGATGAGCCGCCGCGTGCGACGGATCAGGTCACGCGGTCGGCTCAATCGCGCTGTTAGGCCGCGATCGCGTCAAAACGGAATGTCCACCTCTTGCGCATTCGCCAGGTCTACCAAGTAGATGACCTGTGACGCCGACACGGCCAGCACATACTCAGCCACGGCAGCCGTCGCGGCACCACCGGTGGTCCCACCGTGACCAATGCCATCGCCGCCGCTTCTGTAGCCGTACAGCCCCGAGAGGGTCTGGCCGAGAGCCTTGGGCAACTTGATCTCAGCGTGGTTGACCAGCCACTTCACCAAGTCGCCCAGCGTGGCTGCCTTCGACTCCAGGGAAGAGGGCCCTTCCAGCTGATTCGACGGTGCACACGGACTCTTTGACCGCATTCTCGTAATCCGGCTTGGAGGCGTCTCGGAAGAAGTGAAGCGCCTTTTCGTAGTGTCCACGTGCGGTCCGAAGTCGACGGTCGGCAAGAACTACATCGGCTCTGGCGATGCGGTCTACGGTGTGTCTCCGACCGCGTCGCCGAACCGTGCCGTTGCCGAACTCAAAGGCCAGGCCTTCCTCTATGAACAGTCGCTGCATCTCCTTCTGGATGTACTGCTGAACGTCACTGCGCGCAGCTACGATCCGCACGCTCCAGCCGCCGTCAGGCTCGCTGACTTCCTGCGCCAGGTGTTGATAAAGCCGCTCGCAGAAGTCGTATACGCGGGCCCAATCGAGCCCGAGTAGCGCTTCCTCCGCGTCCGTTCTCGCACGGTCACCCTCGCCTTTCTGATACACCCCTGGGTCAAGCCGGCCAATTCGCTGCAACTCCCGGGCGAGTTCACGCCAACCGGGGATGTACTTCTTCTCGACGAGGTCGTACATCAGGTGGCGCAGACCGACTCGCGCGGATAACGGGAAATCTCCATCGACTTGCTGGCTTAGTCCCCGGTGCGTCGCGGAGAAAGGTGTCAGCTCTTCGTCGTTCATAGCGCTCTCGACGGCCTAACTTGTTATTCAGCTGCAGCGGCACGGGCCTGACCGACCGCGTCATGCTTCAGGCGCCGCAAAATAGCACCGCCGCCCGATCGAGCCCGACACGGACCTAACCGACTCAAACTGAACACGATCGACGAACGCGGCGCGGGAGCATTACGCGGCGGCGGTCGCGGCGCAACGCGGTATGCACGCAAGGGGCTGGGCACGAGCGGAGAAGACGACGACGGCGATCTGTATCAAAAACGATACTGTGACGGAGGCGTGGATTCCCGCGAGCCGGCGTCGCGCGCATCCTAGCACACCACGCGGCTTCCGTGCGGCAAGTTGCGCTGAAAGAACTACCTCAGCGCTTCCTGCGCCCCGAACGGGCGATACGGCGTCAGCTCGTCGAGCGCGACGCGATCCTCGGGCTGCTCGGCGTGCAGGAGCATGCGGGTGAGCAGCCTGCCGACGCCCGGGCCGAGCATGTAGCCCTGCCCGCACATGCCGACGGCATGGATGTAGCCTTCGACTTCCTTCGAGCGACCGATGATCGGCGAGCCGTCGGGCGTCATCGGATAGAGCCCGCGCCAGGTGCGGCGCACCTTGATGTTGGCGAGCTTGGGCATCAGGTCGACCATCCGCCGCGCGATCATCGGCAGGTAGGTCGACGTCTCACGGCGGTCGGTGCCGACAATCGGCGGGTCCGGCGTGATGCAGAAGACGACCCCGCCCGGCTTGTGCTGGTAGAAGTAGTAGTTGGCGGACCCTTCGGCCGGCCGGATGTCGACGACCATCGGCTGCATGAACGGCGCAACCGGCTCGGTGATGCCCGCCTCGTGACTGTCCGGCACGACCGGCACGTCGAGCCCGGCCGTGGCGGCAACCGAGCGCGCCCACGGACCGGCGGCGTTGATCACGGTCTCGGTCGCGTATCCGCCCTTGTCGGTCCTGATGCCGACGACGGCGCCGCGGCGGCGGATGAGCCCGGTCACGCGCTCGTTGAACCTGAACGCGACGCCGAGCCTGGACGCGTTGGCGTAGAACGCGTGGGCCGAGAGCATCGGCGACGCCGATCCGTCCTCCGGCGAATAGGTCCCGCCGCGCAGGCCCTCGCGATTCAGAGCTGGCACGACCGCCAGCAGCTCGTCGCGATCGAGCCAGTCGATGTTCAGGCCGGCCTGCTGCTGGATCTTCAGGAGCGTCTTGAGCGCCCGCTCCTCGCGCTCGCGGTAGGCGACGAACACGTAGCCGCCCTGCGCCCACTCGATGTTGTCGCCGTACTGCTGCTCGAGCGTCGAGAACACGCGCAGCGATTCCAGGCAGAGGTGGATCTTGGCCGGCGTCGAGTGCGTCGCGCGGATGCCGCCGATCGCCGCCTTGTTGCTGCCCTGGCCGGGGCTCGCGAACTGATCGATGACGAGCACGCGGAGGCCTTCCTCCGCCAGGAAAAGCGCTGTCGGCAACCCGACGCTTCCGGCGCCGACGATGACGACATCGAAGGTCTCGGTGGACATCAGAGACCTCCCTTGTCGGCATCGGTCGCGTGGCGGAGCGCGACGTCTGTCGGCGGCTCCCCGTCGGCGACGACCCCGGCGAACGCCCCGAGCGGCACCTCCATGAAGAGGGGACGGCGCGTGAAGTCGGTGATTCGCCCGACCGCGACGCCTTCCTCCTGGAACAGGCGCCTGATGAGATTCGGGCACGTCTTCCCGCCGCACGCGCCCATGCAGGCGCGCGTGACCGCCTTCAACTGGTTCAGGTCGCGCACGCCGCCGCGGATGAGCGCGCGAATCTCGCCCGCGGTCACCCGCTCGCACCGGCACACGATCTGTTCATCGGGCAACTCGCCCATCGTCAGGACGGCCGGGTCCTCGGCCCACGGCTCCTGGACGCGGATGCCGGCAATCCTCGTGGCGATCTCGCGCGGGGCCCGCACCCGGACGAGCAGGCACCGGTCCGCGATCTTCGCCGAGCGGACGCGCGTGACTTCCACGTTGCCGAGCATGCCGCCCTCGGTGTCGAGCACCGTCACCGTGTCGCCCGGCCTTATCGAATTCGCCCTGAACTCGTGAGGAATGGTGACGATCGGATTGGCTGGGTCCTTCCTCGTATCGACGAGCGTCACGGCGAGGCCCGGGCAGATCGCGATGCACTTCTCGCATGCGTCGCACGAGTCCCCGACGAATTCCGGGAGCCCCATGATGTCGTCGCCTTCGATCCGGATGCCACCCTGGGGACAGATCGACGTGCACGGGTTGCACGGGATTTCCTGCGAGCAGTGCAGCACGGGAAAGACGCCGCTCGGATTCTCGGGGATGTCCTCGCTGACGGTCGCACCTGGTCGGGACTTGAGGATCTCGGCCGTCCGGTGCCATTCGGGCGGCACCTCTCCGACGTCACGGCCGAGCGCCTTCGCGATCTGCAGCCCGCGGATCCGGCCGGTGAACATCGCGGCCGACGCTTCGGCGATTTCCTCCGAATCTCCCGCCGCGTAGACCGGAAGGCCGAACTCCTTCGCCTTGAACACGAACTCGTCGACCGGGTCGAGGCCGACGGCCACGAGCACGGTGTCGCAACTGAATGTCTTCTCGGTTCCCGGGATCGGCTTCCACCGATCGTCGATCTTCGCGATCGTCACCGATCGCACGTCCTCGGTGCCGTTGGCGCTGAGGATCGTGTGCGAGGTGTAGACCGGGACGCCCATGCGCACGAGCTTGTCCCTGTGCACCTTGTATCCGCCGCACTCGGGCAGCGCTTCGCACAGGCCCGCCACCTCGATCCCGGCCTGCAGCGCGTGGTAGCCGGCGATGAGGCCGACATTCCCGCCCCCGACGATGAAGAGGCGCGAGGCCGAGCGGACGAGGTCGCGATTGACGAGCGTCTGGAACGCGCCCGCGCCGTAGACGCCGGGCAGCGTATTGCCGCTGAAGACGAGCGACTTCTCGCGCGCGCCCGCGGCGACGAGCAGGACCTCGGGGCGCACGATGAAATAGTGGCCGTCGCGCAACACGCCGACGCGCCGGTCGGCGAACACGGCGAGCGCGGTGCTGTTCAGCCAGACGCGGACGTTCTCGAAGCCCCGCACCTCGGTCTCGAGGCGCGTGGCGATGTCGATGCCGCGCGTGCCCGCGTAGCAGGCGTCGATCGACCCGAAGAACTTGTGCGTCTGGAGCACGAGCTTCCCGCCGAGCCGGTGCTTGTCGTCGACGATGAGCGTCCGCACGCCCGCCCGCGCCAGCTCGATCGCCGCGGTCAGGCCCGATGGCCCGCCGCCGATAATCAGGCACTCGGTTTCGACGGTCTCGATGCGGCGCGTCTGCCAGCCGGTTGTGACATCGGGCAGTTCGGGCTTCCCGTCGAGCGGCTCGACGAGCATGCCGGGAGCGACCGGCACCATGCAAGACTTGACCGGGAGACCATCGGCGACGACCGCGCACTGCGCGCACTGACCGTTGGCGCAGTAGATCCCCTGGGGCGCGCCGTCCTTGTGATGGTGGCCGAAGACGCGCACGCCGTTGGCGAAGAGCGCGGACGCGATGGTCTCGCCGGGACGGCCGGTCACGGCCCGTCCGGCCCACGAGAATTCGAATTTCTCGCCTCGAGGCGGCGTCAGGATGGGATGTTCATGAATGCGGTGATCAATCACGGGTATAAGCCTTTTCGAATCAAGCCATGCACCGTAGGGGCGACCCGGTGGGTCGCCCGCGTCGGCGTCTCACCTCAACGGGCGACCCGCCGGGTCGCCCCTACGGCATCACCAAGACGACATGACAATCGTGCGCCGCATGCGCCGGCTCTAAAGAGCCGGCCTACCAGAGAGAGCCGCAATCGCCGGCTCTAAAGAGCCGGCCTACATCGTCAAGGCCATCACGGCCTTGCACGTGTGGAGGCGGTTTTCGGCTTCAGGGAACACACGCGATTGCGGGCCGTCGAGCACCGCGTCGCTGACCTCGTTGTTCCGGTCGGCCGGCAGGCAGTGCATGTAGATCGCGTCCTTCTTCGCGAGCTTCATGCGGCGCTTGTCGCAGATCCAGCTCTTGTACTGCTTCGAGAGTTCGAGCGCCTCCTGCGGCTTGTGGAACAGCTCCTCGATGCCCCACGACTTCGCGTAGATGATATCCGCACCGCGGCACGCTTCATCCATGTCATTGGTGACCTCGAATCTCGTTCCGTGCGCCTTCGCGGCCGCGCGCGCGTACTCCATTGGACCCTTCATCAGCTTCCACTGGGGCGGATGGGCCAGCACCACGTCGAGGCCGAAACGCGGCATCAACGTGATGAGGCCCTGCGGCACCGACATTGGCTTCGCGTAGCTCGGGGCGTACGCCCACGTCACGGCGATTTTGCGGCCCTTGAGGTTCTTCCCGAATTCCTCACGGATGGTCATCAGGTCGGCGAGCGTCTGGAACGGGTGATCGATGTCGCACTGCATGTTGAAGACCGGGACCTTCGCGTGCTCCGCCACCTGGCGCATATAGGCGTTGCCCTCGCCCGGAACCAGGTCGTGGCGGATCGCGATCGCGTGCCCGTAACTCGAGAGAATGATGCCCATGTCCTTCGGCGACTCGCCGTGCGCGACCTGCGAGGTTTCGGCCGAGATGAAGTGCGCGTGCGCGCCGAGCTGCGTCGCGCCGGCCTCGAAGGAGTTGCGCGTGCGCGTGGACTTGTCGAAGAAGAAGAGAAAGACAGTCTTGTCGGGCAGGTAGGTGCGGCTTGCCGGCGCGGAACGCCTTCTTCAGGTCCGCGGCCGTTTTGAGCGCG
>CAVQVI010000019.1:0-7797 GCA_963717075.1 uncultured Acidobacteriota bacterium
TCGCAAAGGATGAATCTCGGACAGTGAGCGGCAAACGGGAAACGAGCGTTGCTGAAAACGACTCGCTCACTGTTGGAAAGAACCTAGTGGTCACAGCCGCAGATGAGGTCTCAATCACGACGGGCGATGCCAGCATCACGATGAAGAAAGACGGCACGATTGTGATCAAGGGTAAGGACATCACGATTGAAGGCAGCGGGAAGATCAACGTCAAGGCGTCGAGCGACATCGTGATGAAGGGCTCGACGATCAAACAGAACTGAGGGCCGTCATGAGTGAGCGCTGTATAGCGAGTGACGTGATGCAACGAGATGCCGACGCGTCTGAACGCGAGGCCATGTCGAATCCGCGAGGTGGCTGGGAGGGAGAGGTCGGTGGCTTAGGCTGGACCGATGGAGTCGTCGTTGGGAGGTTGGTTGGCTTTGCCGACCATGGGATCACACCGCTGGTCACCTGCGGCGGCCCGACGAACGAGTCAGCTCGGCCTGCGCGGACCATCGTGGACTTGCACGCGTCACACTTGGGCCGTGACGTCGTGCTCGCGTTCGAGCGCGGCGATCGCCGCCGGCCGATCGTCATTGGTTGCGTGCGTGGCCCAGCGGACTCGGATTTGCCGACCGTACCTGGGCAGGTCACGGTCGAAGCGGATGGCGAGCGCCTCGTCGTGTCTGCGCGTGATCAGATCGTGCTGCGATGCGGGAAGGCGAGCCTGACGCTCTCGGCTGACGGCAAGATCGTCGCGCGGGGTACTCATCTCGTGAGTCATGCCTCGGGTGTCAATCGCATCCGAGGAGGGTCCGTTCAGGTGAACTGACGGGTGCGGATCCATCAATGACCATCGCTGCCGTTCTGTCTCAGCACACGGATGAAGCGGCATTTCTCTGGACGACGAGGCATCGCGCCACTCGCGATCCACGTGTGACCCTGGCCGAACTTGGCAGGCTGGACCAGCGGCTGGAGTCGCATCTGCACGGCCTGCGAGTCGCAGGCGAGAGCGCATGGCGTTTCTGTGAAGGCAATCTCGTGGATGGCGGGGCGGGTGCCGTGTTTGTGCTCGGGTTGCTAGCCTTCGAAGCGGCCGATCGGAAGAGGATGCTGCAGGCGCTCGAGATCGGCTGTGCGTCGCGCGAACTGCTGTCCGGGCTCGTATCCGCACTCGCCTGGCTGGATGGCAGCGTCGCCTCGCGGTGGATCCAACGCCTCGTCGAGGCCCGATCGGCCGTTCATCGACGGGTTGGGATCGCGGCCCTCGCCATCCGGCGAGAGGATCCCGGCTCGGCGCTTACGGCAGCACTGAGAGACGCCGACGAGGAGCTGAGAGCCCGCGCCCTCCGCGCGGTCGGCGAGCTTGGACGCCACGACCTGCAGGAATTCGCGCTGAACGGCCTCGAGGATGCGAGCGAGGGTTGTCGCTTCTGGGCAACGTGGACGCTGGTGCTCTTTCGTCAGCCGGAGGGGCTTCGGGCACTGGAACCCTGGCTGAGCCGGACGGACGACTATGGCCGTCATGCGCGTCAGTTGGCGATGCGGGCGATGGCACTCGACGAGGGGCGTCGCTGGATTCGTACCTTTGCGAGCGAGCCACTGCAATTGCGCCATGGCATGGAGTCCACGGGCCTGCTGGGGGACCCGGCTGCAGTGCCCTGGCTGATCACGATGATGGAGTCGCCGACAGTGGCCCGCGTCGCGGGAGACGCGTTCACCATGATCACCGGCGCCGAGCTCGAGGACATGGCGCTGACCGGGAAGGATGTGCCGGATCCTGACGACATCACCGAATTGCCTGCCACTGAAGAGGACGCAGCCTACGACAGCGGACTGCCGTGGCCCTCTCCGCCGCTCATCGTGCGATGGTGGGACGAGAATCGTAACCGGTTCGCTCCCGGCACTCGATACCTGGCCGGCCGCCCGCTGAGTCTCGAGTCGGCCAGGGATGTGCTCGCGACCGGAACGCAAACACAGCGGGCGTCGGCTGCGATCGAGCTCGCGTTGCGCGGTGAGGACAAGATGTTGTTCGAGGTCAGGGCCCGGAGCCCCCTGCAGCAGCGACTCTTGAACGGCGCCACTCGCGTCCCCGGGGAGAGACCGACATGAGCGTCTTTGCGAATTCTCGGAAAATTACCCACAAAGGTTCCGGCCAAACGGAGACGTGCGCCGTTCCCGACGTGTGCAAGACGCCCTCACCCGGGGGCCCGATCCCCATCCCGTACGTCAACATTGCGATGGATAGCCAACTCGCCGAAGGCAGTACGAAGACGAAGATCGAAGGCAACCCGATCGCGCTCGAGAGCTCGAACATCAGCACGAGCACCGGGGACGAACCCGGCACGGCCGGCGGCATCATGTCTTCGAAGTTCAAGGGCAAGATGACCTGGGGTTCCAGCAGTTCGGATGTCATCGTCGAGGGGAAGGGTGTCGTCCGGTTCATGGACGTGACGCAGCACAACGGCAACAGCTTCAATTGCGTGTTCATCGAACAGGGCGGCACCGGTTTCGCGTACGCGGACGACTTCAAGGGGGAGTGCCCCATCTGTAACGCTTCTCCCGAGAAGCACGCGGTCAAAGAGAAGGTGACGGCTGAAACGAGTGGAGAGATTGTCCAGAGGATCATGGCCGATCTCAACGCTCGCGAGGACGCGTTCAAGGAGGCGAACAAGAAGGTTGTGGATGCGCAAGCAGAGTTGAGGCGGCTCCTGAAGAGTCCGATCAGGGCGGAGACCGTCGCCGTCCGAGAGGGCCAAATCAAGGCCCTCGAGGCTGCGCGCGACGCTCTTCCTATGGACCATCGCCGCGAGTCGAATGGCTACATGTTCGGTGTCATGGTCTGCAAGTGCTCCCAGAAGTGGGCGGCGGTGTCGGGGGGCGAGATGCCACCCGGATTCGAGTCCATAGCCGGCAACCACGGCTGCACGCCGATAAAGGATGCCGCAACTGTTGATGACATCAAGGCGATCAATCCCAGGAGCGCGACTCCAGCCGGGGCAGCAGACATCGACGCCCACTGGGATGCGGCGATGACGAAACACACTGCGGGTGCCAAAGGGTACAACAACGAGCCCGGCACGTGTGCCGGCGCAAAGCTTCTGGGCAAGAGCGGCCACGTCGCCGAGACGATGACCGAGGTGTACTTCGCGTACAAGGGCGGGTTGTCAGCTCAGACGTTCAGCGTCATCTATCGCGGACCCGCGGACCTGGCCCCGGGGACGAGCCCATGGACGGCGCCGACAGCCGCTGACATCGCGGGCAAGAACCTCTACGAGATGGAGGACGAGCGGCCCATGCGACGTCGGGTTGGGACGACGGTACCCTCCTGCAAGACGTGCCAGGACACCCTGTTCATGGTCAGGTGTGATCTCAAGGACAAGTGCTGATGGCATGGTCAGAAATCGCGGATGCGGCGCCCGTGCCGATGTCCGGTCTGCTCGCCTTCATGGAGCGGTGGGCACCCGGGAGCACCGAGCGCCTGGTGCCGGCCACGCCTGATCAGGTTGCCACACTGGCGGAGCACAGCGGTGGCATTGCAAAGCTACCGCCCGTGTACCGGGACTTTCTCGAGACGATGGGGAGCTCGACAGGTGGGTTCACTCTCATGTGGGGGACCACTGCTATCGGAGATCTCCTGGAGGACCTCGAAGACCGTGAGCGCCGCCGTCCGGACCCCCGGCGATATCTCAAGTTCGCCATCGGTGAGGAGGACTACAACGGTCGACATCCCGATGACTTTTTCGATCTGGCGCGTCCGACACCCGATTGGCTCGACGCGTCCATCCTTCGCGTGCGTGAAGTCGACCTCCTCGAAGGCACCCGACGTCCCGATGCCCCGTTTGCCACCTTCTCCGATCTGTTGCGAAGCGTGTTTGTCTTGAAACTTGGACTCGACCTGGAGTCCAAGCGCGATATCGTGACAGTTGGCTTCGGACGCGATACGACGATGGTCCAACGAGTCTACGATTTCCTTCAACGTCTGGGCTTCTCGATCAATGACCTCGGAGCGTCGCGAAACGTCGTACCCGTCGAGGATTCCGGACGAGGAGCACTTGCGCTGATCACCGCTCCCGGTCCGAAGATGTCCGGGACGCTCCTCCAGTTGCGTGCGCGCTCCGAGACGGAGCAGCGAATACTCAGCGAACTGGTGACTGACCACCGGAAGAAACTGTTGGGCCTTTGAGGTGGAAAACCTTCTTAACCTCACGAGGTTTGCCGCCGTGGCAATGCCTTCCGTCCACAAGGACGGCGAGGAGTTGTTACTCGTGGTGATCGCTGGTTCCTTCCGATTGCCGGCGCCCGGGCGGACGTCCGTTGACGCACTTGCGATCGACGAAGAGCAACCGCCGGTGCACGTCAGCGACCAGTACTGGGGAGAACCTGGGCGCTCGAGTTTGCGCTACGAAGGGCAGACTGCCTATATCAAGCCTGGTACTGATATTCATTTGCTCGGACATGCCTGGGCACCGCGCGGTCATCTGGTGCGGCAAGCGACGGCCGGCATCCAGGTCGGCTCGTGGGGCAAACTGGCAACAGTTTTCGGGGAACGCCGCTGGAAACGGGCGCTACTCGACCTGCGACCATCGGCTCCCGAGGCGTTTGAGCGCATCGAGCTGCGGTATGAGCGGTGCTTCGGCGGGCCGTGCGGCCCAGGTCCTCGACGGCTGATGGAGGCGAGCGAGCGGAATCCTGTCGGCTGCGGGCTCGCGATATCGGCCGGGGAGGCGGCGGCTCAGCCCTTGCCGAATCTGGAGGATCCGCAACACCTGATTGGCGACCCCAGGGACCTGCCGCACCCGGTCGGATTTGGTCCCATGGCCCGGCATTGGCTTCCACGTCGCCGCTACAGTGGCACCTATGACGACACATGGGTGCGCTCGCGGGCTCCGCATTGGCCGGACGACCTGGACGAGCGTTTCTTTTGCGCGGCCCCTGGTTCTCTCTGCGCCATTCCTCACCTTCGCGGTGGAGAGCCAGTGGTGGTGATCGGTTGCCATCCAGATGGCGAGCTTCGCTTCAACGTGCCCTCGCACCGGTTTCGTATTCGCGTGGACATGCGTGGTCGTCTCCTCGAGTCTCGACCGGTACTCGACGGCTTGATCGTCGAGCCTGACAATGGCCGCTGCACCGCCATCTGGCGTTCCTACCTGCGGACTGGAAAGGACCTCGCCGCAATAGGATCGATCGTCGCGCGCGAGCTGGAATCGTGGGAAGAGGCCGCGTGAGCGATCCTGCCGTCGTGTACGGATTCGGGGTGGCGTGCCCGTTGGGCCTGACGGCACCGGCGGCTTTTGCCGCGGCGAACGCCGGAGTGCGCGTGTTCGCCGAGATCGACGGAGTTGCCGACGAAGCCGGTCAACCCGCCCGCGGCTGTCGGCTCGCGGAGCTACAGACTGACGAGGCCTTCGAGCGTGCGGTGTGGTTTGCCCGGAGGGCTGCCACTGAAGCCTTGCTTCCGATCGCCGAACTCTCCGACGTTCGAGTGCCGGTGTACGTAGCAGTGTCCGGCCTCGATGGTCATGAAAACGCAGCGAATCGTCTTACCGCCGAATTGCGGTCGGCTGCTCCACCGGGCGTGCGACTCGAGTGGGTCCACGGCGGATTTTTCGACGAAGGGCGAGCGGGAGGGACTGCGGCGGTTCAGGCGGCCATGCGTGCGCTCGACAGCGCTCCGCTAGCCCTTGCAGGCGGCCTCGATTGCCAGGTCGCCGGCGAGGCGATCCGCGATCTGTCTCGCCGGAATCTCCTGCTCGGACTGAAGAACTGCGATGGAAGACTCCCAGGAGAGGGTGCTGCGTTCGTGCTTCTGGGCCGCTCCGGTGCACGCGGGCTCAAACAACTCGGAGCGATACACGCGGTGGCGCGCGCCCGTGACCCCAAACCGTTCGACGGAGCAGCACCCGCTTCGGGGGCAGGACTGACGGCGGTCTTCGCGAATCTTCGATCCCAATGGGACCGGCGCGTCGGAGAAGTGGTGGCGGCCCAGAGTACCGAACGCTTTTGGGCGACCGAGTTGTCGACGGCCTACCTGCGCAATATAGAGTTGATGCCGGAACCGATGAGGGTACGCCACGTTGCCAATGTGTTGGGGGACTGTGGTGCGGCGGCGTTTCCGCTCGGAGTGGCATGGGCGCTGAGTGACTTCGGCGACTACCGGCATGGAAGAGATGGCGCGCAGAGCGCCGTGGTCGTCTCGTCATCGGACGAGGGAATGGTCGGTGGCGCCTTGCTGTCGGCTGTGCATAGCGAATTCCAAAATTCGTGAGCATTTGTTGCGGATCGCGGCCTTGCTAGGATCGAGCAGTGCGCGATCTGGCGGTCCTCCTTCTGCATTTGCTGGCGAAAGTCGTCCGCGTAGTGTCCTACGCCTTGGCCCATTCACTGGAACGATAAGATTTCTATCGATGTCATAGACTCTCCCGCCGTGGTCGACGCATTTCCTTTCCGCCTGATGTTCGCCGCGGCGGTTGGCTGGTTGAATCGACGCCAGCAGGATACGATCGCGTACCTGATCGAAGAGAATCGTATTCTCCGCAAGCAGCTACAGGGGAGACGTCTCAGAATGTTCTACCGCTAGCATGTCGGCCATGAGAGCCCCAAGAACTTCCAACTCGATCGGCCAAGGACGCGGCCACCCATCTTCGCCATCCTGACAGTCCTGCTGAGCGGCTGCGGGCAGAAGACCGCAAAGACCGACGAGCCGACAGCGATGCCGGCCGCATCCGCGCCCACGGCCGCCCCGGCGCCCCAGCAGCGTCCGCCGGCCGGGCGGCCGAGGCGCCCATTGCCGCGAGCGGTCGCCGCGAGCCCGCCCATGGCCCAGCCTGGGCTCGCAGCGCCCGCGCCGCTGACCATCGAAGACTTCACCGACGAGCCAGCGCTCAAAGACGTCTTCTTCGATGCCGGCCGTGCCGACATCGGCCGCGCGGGCGCCTGGGTCATGAGGAACAACGCGCGCTGGAACGTCGAGAATCCGGGCTACCTGATCCTCATCGAAGGGCACACCGACTACAACGGAACGCGCGAAAGCAACCTCGCGATAGCGGAGCGGCGGGCAAGCGGCCGCGAGCGCTCTCATCAAGGATGGAAGGCGTGGTTCGCTGGGCACGCCAAGGATTTCGATGCCAACTCCCGGTACCGCAACGGCAAGCACTACTCGCCGCGCGCCTTGCTGGACCACTTGCTCGACGCGACGAGCACCTATCAGATGAGGCAGCTAGCCGCCGAAGAGCTCGTGATTCGCTACGGATGCCCTGTCCCGTTCGAGGCGGGGCGATGGTATTTCGCGGGACAGCCCTGCTAATGGCGACTTCAGCGCTGATCGGCCTCTTGTTTCTGGCGATCGCGGCGCTCTTCTTCGCCATCGCGTTGCGCGACTTCATGCGCGGAGATCGTCCGGTGGCCCAGCGCGTGCGGCTCCGGGTCGGCATCATCTTTACGATCGTGGGCCTCGGTCTGCAGTTCGTACATCGGCTCTTTGTCGCACCGTAGGTCCTCTGCTCCGTACCCGCGAAATCGCGTAAGCTGACCCCTCTATTTCGATCCCTCGGGCGGAGGAAGCCAATGACGCCTCGTCGTTCGCGCGTCACATATTTCGCAATCCTGGCGTTCTTGCTGAGCGGCTGCGGGACAAAGACCAGCGAGCCCACCGCGATGCCGGCCGCGTCGACGCCCGCCGCGGCGCCGGCCGCCCAGCCGCAACGCTCGCCGGGCCAGTCATCGGCGCCGACGCCGAAGCCGGTCGCCCCGAGCACGCCAATGGCGCAGTCAGCGTCCACGCCGCCGCCGCCGGTGCCGGTGACCGTCGAGGAA
>CAVQVI010000020.1:0-6437 GCA_963717075.1 uncultured Acidobacteriota bacterium
ACGGTCTCAGGTAAGCGCCAGTCCAGCGTCGCCAAGGACGATACGTTGAATGTCGAGAAGAACCTTTCCTTCACGGCCGGGGAATCGGTGACGATCAAGACCGGTGACGCCAGCATCATAATGAAAAAGGACGGCTCAATCACGATCAAGGGCAAGGACATCACGATCGAGGGTAGCGGCAAGATCAACGTCAAGGCGTCAGGCGACATCATAATGAAGGGCTCGAAGATTGTTCAAAACTGAGGATGCGGGTATGAACGATCGCTCTACGGCTCGGGGTGTCCTGTCGAACGATTCGCCCAGCGAGGAGCTCGCGCAGCTGCTCGACGCTCCGCTCGATGCCGCGGTTTCTTCTAGCCCCGATCGGCGAATCGGCGGCGTTGTGATCGGGGCGCTGGTTGGATTCTCGGATGCCGGTTCGACCCCGCTGGTCACGTACGATGATCAGCCGGGCATGGCCGCGTTGCCCGCTCACTCAGTCGTCGATCTTGACGGCGCTCATATCGGCCGACGAGTGGTGCTGATGTTCGAGGAGGGCGATCCATACCGTCCGATCGTCATGGGTTGCGTGCAGGAAGCTTGTTCGAACCGTCTGGCGGCCTCGACTGGGCAGGTGGTCGTCGATGCCGACGGCGATCGGTTGACAGTGTCGGCAAGAGACAGGATTGTGCTCCGTTGTGGAAAGGCCAGCATCACGCTCACGAGGGAAGGGAAGCTGATTCTCCAGGGCGCGTACGTGTCCACCCAGTCATCTGGAGTCCTACGCATCAAGGGCGGCTCGGTCCAGATCAACTGAGAGGCCGGGTGTGGCTGACCTCGAAAACGAAACACCCTTCGGTGTCCTGGTCATGCCGTCAGCGGACCGCGACGGAATGGACCTCCTCTTGATCGTGGTGTCTGCCCAGTTCGAGTTGCCCGAGCCGGGCGCGGACGATTTGCCGCTTGGCCTGTCATCGACTCAGGAACCGCCACCTATGGCGGAGGAGTACGTCGGCGAGCCCGGGCAGAGCAGCATCCGTCGCGATGGACAGTCGTCGTACACGAAGCCGGCGACCGACATCTACATTTGCGGCGAAGCGTGCGCCCCGCACGGCGACCCGGTCACCGCGATGAACGTGAATATTCGGGTCGGTCCGTGCGGGGTCGATCTGCGCGTCCACGGCGATCGCGTGTGGGAGCGTGCGGCGGCGCTCGGCGTCCGGCCGTCGGATCCGGCGACGTTCGCGAAGATGCCGCTCGTCTGGGAGCGCGCCTTCGGCGGCGTCGCCAAGAGCTCGACCGTGCAACGTCCGGCCTTCGAGCCGCGGAACCCGATCGGGTGCGGCCTCGAGACCGATCGACAAGATGCGATCGGCAAGCCTGTCCCGAATATCGAGGATCCGCGGCAGCCACTGAGCAGCATCAGCGACCGACCGCGCCCCGTCGGCGTCGGGCCGATCGCACGCCACTGGCAGCCGCGCGTGAGCTACGCAGGCACCTACGACGACGCGTGGAAGCGTCGGCGCGCGCCGTTATGGCCGCTCGACCTGAACGAGCGCTTTTTCTGCAGCGCCCCGAGCTATCTGCAAGCCTCCCCGCACCTGACCGGCGGAGAGGACGTCGCGCTCCAAGGTCTGCATCCAAACGGACTGATCCGTTTCCGCCTGCCGACGCTGCGCCTGCGGTCTCTCAGCCACTTTCTTGACGATGAACCGACGCCGCGCACTCCCATCCTCGACGGCGTCCTCATCGAGACCGACGCCCGCCGGTTGACGATGTACTACCGCGCGTCCGTGCCAGCGCCGCTCGGGCTCGTCAAGCATCGGCAGACATCGGTCCATGTGCTGCGCCCGGGCGAAGACGAGGTCCTCGCGTGAGCGCAGCAGCATCGGTCAGCATCGTCGGATTCGCCGGATGCTCATCACTCGGGTATTCGCTCGGGCCGACTCTGGCGGCCATGGGGGCCGGCCTGAGCAACTTTACCGACACCGGGCTTAAGAGCCCCTTCGACACGCCTGTGATGGCGGCGTCGCTCGTTGATCGAGACTTCCCGCGATTCGAGCGCCTCAGGGCACTGGTCAGCTTCGGGCTCGCTGATCTCGAGGCACTGCTCGGCGCTGTAGGCGTACCGCACGCGCCGCTAATGATCGGACTGCCGCCTGATCTCGATGACGACGAACAGACGACGCTGCGCGCCGAGCTAGCAAACAGCCCGATCATTCAGCCGGAGACCGCATGGTTTCCGTACGGGCGCGCGAGCGCGTTTGCTGCTCTCGCCCGCGCCCTGGATCTGATCGAGGGTGGCGCGCATCGGCTTGTCCTGGTCGGCGGGATCGACAGTCTGTGCAGCTACGAAATGGTTCATCGACTCGTCCAGTTCGGTCGGGTGCTGGGCCCGCATACCGAAGGGACGATTCCGGGAGAAGCGGCAGTATTCGCGCTGCTCGCCAGAGCGGATGATCCGGTTGCGAAGGAGTCGACCGCTGTCGTGCTAGAGGCGCCGGCTCTACATCGAGCGCCGGCTCCTTTCATCGAGAGGGACCGCGCCTCCGGCGATGCGCTGGCGACCGTGCTGGCGACGCTTCGCGAGCGCGGCTCGCGAAGCGTCGACCGCGTGATCGCCGCGCACAGCGGCGAGGGATATTTCGGCCGCAGTTTCGCGCACGCGTACCTCAGAGAAGTCGATTTGATGCCTGAGCCGTTGGAACTCGAGCTACTCGCTGATCTCGTCGGCGATGTCGGAGCGGCGGCGGGGATTCTCGGTCTTGCATTTGCGACATATCGAATGGTCGTCGACGCGCGGGGTAGCCACGGGCGAGCGCTCGTGTACAGCGAGTCGGATACCGGGGAAGTCGGGGCCGCGATCATCGACGGTGCACCGACATCCTGGGCGTGGAGCACGCCCGCGTAATCGGAGGAACGAGCTATGGGTCAAGACGTCGATGCGAATGGCCGCAGTATCCTGCACAAGGGCCACGGCATGACACATACATGCGCCGTGCCTGACGTATGCAAGACTCCTACTCCGGGCGGCCCCGTTCCGATTCCCTACGTCAATATCGCGATGGACAGCGATATCACGGATGGCGCCGAAACCGTGAAGATCGAAGGCAATCCGGTCGCCAACGTGGGCGCTAAGATCTCGACCAGCACGGGGGACGAGGCAGGTTCGGCGGGCGGCGGGATCATCTCGAGCAAGATCAAGGGGACCGTGACGTGGAAGATGGGTAGCCTCGACGTGAAGGCGGAGGGCAAGAGCGTCGTCCGCTTTCTCGACCAGGACTTCCACAACGGCAACTCGTTCAACACAGCCTTCATCAGTCCCGGCAAGACCGGGATGGCGTACGGCGATGACTTCAAGGGGAAGTGCCCCGTTTGCAATCAGAAACCCGACAATCACGCAATTCTCGAGACCGTCAACAGTGCCCGCATATGCTCGAAGATCATTGAAGGGCTAAAAAATCGATTCAACGCACTGGAATGGGATGAGAAGTATCTTGTGGCGAAGAAAAGAGGGGCGAGGATTAATGGCTATATGGTCGGTGTGATGGTGTGCAAGCATCCGAACGGCTCGAAGCCGCGCGTCTTCGCCGCCATGTCAGGGTACAAGAAGGTGCCCGAGTTCGAACAAATTGCCATGGACACAGGGCTGGTGGATAAGGTGATCCTTCCGAGCAGCGGCGGAGTGACTAAGGGCGATCTCAAGGCAGCAAACCGTTCCGGAACTGTCGCCAAACAGCCCCAAATGGCCCAGAAACTGGACGACGAGATGGACAAGCGATGGAAGAAAATCGAGGATCGTCCGGGGCGCGACGGCTACTCGCAGCTGGGCACCTGTGCCGCGCAATATCTGATCGCCAAGAGCGACCATGCTCCGTCTCAGATGACCGAGATGTTCTTCTCCCCACCGGGAACCGAGCCCTGGCCGGGTCGATACAGATTTCGGGTGGACGGCAAGCTGCGTCAAGGCAAATCGAAACCTTGGTTCGGGCCGGCCGTGAAGAAGACGCCCAAGACTCCTTGGGGTCCAACGGTCGCTTCATGCCATACTTGCCAGGAGCTGCTACCACTCACGCTTTGTCCAAAGCGTCAATGCAAATAGACTGGTCCCGGGTGATCGATTTCATTGCGCGCCGGGATGCGGCGCTCGCGGCGTCCTTCGTGGGTGTCAGGCCGAATCAAATCGATGCGCTCCAAGTCGAATACGGGATCACTCTTCCGTCGGTCTACGTGGATTTCATCCGAACGATGGGAGAGAACAGTGGGGAGCTCCAGCCGTTCGGTGAAACCCAGGTTCACACTTTCTCCGAACTGATCGAGCAGCTACCGCCGGACGGCTATCCACCCAAGCGCTTTTTCAAGGTGGCGTTTGAAGGTGACGAGTCTTCGGTCACCTTCTTAGACATCTATCTCGACCTGACTCGTTCCGACGGACACGATGCTCCGCTCGTGATGTTCGAGACGCCGTTTGAGCCCACTGACGACTTCCGTGAGCAGTACCTCAGTTTGGTCGAGAGGCTCGTCTACCATATCTTCCAGAAGCTCGATGTAGATCGGAAGAGATATGGTGCGGACATTGTGGTGTTCGGAAGAGATTCGCGGAATGGCACCGAGGTAAAGCATGCTGCCGTGGACGTACTGACTCGATCGGGCTTCGTCGCGGCATTGCCGGATTTGCGGCGTGTTGGTTGTCTGACGCGGGAGTCGGTCAGTGTACTGATCTCTGTTTCCGACACTGGGAACCTTGTCGAACTCGAGATAGGTGGGGACAGTCTCGAGGCGACTGAGGAGCCAGTACGAGACCTGCTCGCTGCCTTTCCCGGAGCGGAATTGTCAGAGCCTCCGGCTGAGCGGACCGACGAGGCCGAAGCCTGACTCGAGTCAACATGATTGTCGCATCGATTGTTCAGCAACACACGGACGATGCCGCGATGCTCGCGGCAAGTCGTCTCTTCCTGGTCGAGACATCGCATGCGCGGCTCGACCGGCTGGCTGAATTCGATAGAAGACTCGCCGCCCACCTGGCTGGATTGGGCTTGTCTGGCGAGGAAGGTTGGGCCCTTTGCGGGGGCGCTCTCGAGACCCCGTCACCAGGCTCGATCTTCGCCGTCACCGTGAGAGCTCTCGAGGAGCGGGACAACGCGAGACTCAGCAGGATCCTGGCACTGTCGCAGTCAGTGCCGCAAACGAGCACGGGGCTCTTGTCGGCATTCGACTGGGTCGAGCGTGCGCGATTGCAAGGCATTGTGGCGAGCCTGCTTCGTGAACGAGACGGGTTCAGGAGGATGATCGGTGTCGCCGCCTGCGCCACGCACCGGGTTGACCCTGGGCTCGCGTCGGGAGGGCTGCTTCGTGACGCCGATCCGATTGTCCGCTCGCGCTCGTTGAGGGCAGCCGGCGAACTCGGTTTGTCGGATGCCAGACCGTCGTGCGTGGCGGCACTTACCGACGAGGACGAGGACTGTCGCTTTTGGTCCGCGTGGTCAGCAGTGCTCCTCGGTGATCGTGATCGCGGCCTCGACGCGCTAACACGGAGCGGGTTATCGCCGGGGCGGCACAGCGCGCGAGCGTTTCGGCTCACGCTGCAGGTGATGGACACGAGCGCGGCGCATCGCGTGCTGCAGCAGCTAGCCAGAAACCCGCAGGGCGCGAGATGGTTGATCCAGGGCAGTGGCATCGTCGGGGATCCCGCCTACGTTCCCTGGCTCATTCAGAAGATGGGCGATCTTCCGACGGCGCGACTGGCCGGCGAGGCGTTCTCCACCATCGCCGGCGTACATCTCGGACAGGCAGCCCTCGACCGTCCAGCACCCGAAGGCTTCGAGGCGGGGCCGAATGACGATCCCGATGACCCGAACGTCGAGATGGATCCGGACGATGGATTGCCGTGGCCGGACGTTGCAAGGATCGAGAAGTGGTGGAAGGCCAATAGCTCTCGGTTCACGTCCGGCGCGCGCCACTTCATGGGCGCGCCGGTGACGCGCGAGCACTGTATCGCGGTACTCAAGAACGGCTATCAGCGACAGCGCATTCTTGCCGCCCACTATCTGTGCTTGCTGTCTCCGGGTACGCCGCTTTTCAACACGAGCGCACCGGCGAGGCGCCAGCAGGCGCTGCTGGCGCAGATGAGCTGACCCGATCGCCGCCAAGTACATCCTCGCGGTCCTAGCCGTCGTATTCTTGGCCTCGGCTGTGGTTCGCTACGTGCGCGACGACCGCCGTATCGGTCCTGCGAGCAAGACCTGGCTCCTCATCGCCGTCATCTTTGCAGCCGTGAGCGCGTGGCTTTGGATCGGCGGTTACGCCTGACGACGAAAATCTCCTCGTCACCCCCGAAGCCGCGTAAGCTGGCCACTCCATTTCGATCCTCGTGCGGAGGGAGCCAATGACGTCTCGTCGTCCGCACGTCACTTATTTAGCTATCCTGGCGTTCTTGCTGAGCGGCTGCGGGGCGAAGA
>CAVQVI010000021.1:0-6152 GCA_963717075.1 uncultured Acidobacteriota bacterium
CGGCCAGCAGTGGCCCACTTTCGAACGGCGTCCCCTGAATGCTCATCGCGAGACTCATCCGCTCCGCTTCGTGCGAAGCAGCCCTGCGGACCGTTCTGCGGCTTGTCTCACCAGAATCCCGATTTTTTCCATGCGACGCCTCGAGATCCGGCGCGAGCCCGTGGCGCCGCAACTCCTCCGAGGTCGTTGGACCGATAGATGCGACCACCGAGCGGGCCAGCCCCGCGTGCATGTTGTCCTCCAGACGCATCTCCCTGGCGATCTGATACAGGTGTACCACCTGCACGCTGGTCGTGAACATGACGACGTCGATCTCGTTGCGGCAGATCGCCGTCACCGAGTTCTTCAGCGGCTCCACATCCTTCCGGCAGCGCCCACAGGTATACCGGCACGCGCGTCACCACGGCGTCACGCGCGCGGAGTGCCTCCAACAGCTCAGTGTTGGAAACGCCATATTCCTGCACGGCGATGTGCGCGCCGGCGAGCGGCTGTTCCTCCGCCTTCGCGTCGAGGGCAGCGAGCACCTCGCGCCACGTGTTCGGCTCGGGTGCGGCCACCCAGACCGGCACCTGTAGCTCGCGTAGCACCGCGAGCGGCTTCGGGCCGCGCGCCACGACCTTGGTGCGCGCGAGCGCGGCGATGATGGTATCGCGGGGATAGGTGCCTTCGATCACGCGGACCAGCGCGCGCGTCCCCACGCCGGTCAGGAAGATGACGATGTCGACCTCGCCGCGCAACAGCGCGGCCGCACACTCCAAGGCGTCGGTGTTCGACGTGAGGGGCACTTCGCGGAGGGCCGGCGCCACCAGGGGTTGACCGCCGTAGGTCGAGATGAGGGTGGCGACCTCCGTTGCGCGGCGGCTCTCGAGCGCCAACACGCGCAGTCCGTGAAAGCTCGCTATCGCCATCGGGGCACCTCATCATCCCCGATCCGATGCCATCCGCGATGAGACCTCGCAAGCGGCCAAGCGTCGTCAGCAGCAGGTCCGTCAGGTCGGGGCGGCGTCGGGAAACATCGGTCGGGCGCTCCGTCCCCTTCACCTGTTCTCGGGCCTGATCCGCTGTGGCGAGTGCGGCAGCAGCTACGTCGTCTACTCAGTGCACCGCCTGGGCTGTAGCGGGACGCGCGAGCGTGGCATTTACTCGAGCCGGCTGACCATGCGACGCGACGAACTCGAAGCACGGGTGCTCTCCGCGCTGCAAACCAGGTTCTTCGAAAGTGCGCCGTTCCAAGTGTTCTGCGAGGGGCGTTCGGCCGAGACGTGTGAGCGTGCGGGTCTAAAGGGTCGTTTCTGGCATGATGGGACGCATCGACCCAGATGGATAGAGAGATGCTGTACAGACTTCTAACGGTCGCCCTCCCAATCGCCGCCCTGCTCGCCATTCTCGGATTGCTCGTGGTGGCGTGCGTGCGAGCGCTTCGCACATTGGCCCGCGAATTCTGGCCACACTAGAAACCGAATACACCTTTACGTGCGCCGCGACAACCCAGCTCACGTCCGTACCAACTTTCCTCGGCCCGCGAGGTCGTGCGTGAAATCGTAGGCTGTTAGCAGCGAACGGTCCCCAATGAGTATAGAGTGGATGAACTGATGGCCACTCAGTCCGGAAGAATCCTGCTCGGCGCCTTGGATCGGATGGTCTACAGCCCTGCCAATTACTGGGTGGTGATGCTGAGCGACCTGGCCGCGGCGCTGGCGTTTCTGACCCTCGGACTCCATCGATTCTCCGGCCCGTGGGTCCTCGCCGGCGGCGTCGTTCTCGTGGGGTTCATGTCCTGTGGATTGCTCGAGTACGTCGTGCATCGGTGGGTCCTGCACGGCCCACCCTCTCTGGCGAGGCGTGGCCACGCGCAACACCACGCGGAGCCCAGAGCGCTCATCAGCACGCCACTCTTCGTCATCATGACCGGGGCGCTGGCCATCTGGGGGCTACTCGGGCTCGTGCTTCCGGCCGGACTCGCCGCCCTTCTGGTCTTCGGGCTGTATGCCGGCTACAACTATTTCGCCCTCGTGCACCACCGGCAACACCATCGCGGCAAGGACCTCGCGTGCGTCGCCTACGTGCGACGTCTCGAGCAACTCCATCACCTCCATCACCATCGACAGGTCGTGAACTTCGGCATCAGCACCACGATCTGGGACCGCCTGTTCGGCACGTTCCAGCCGACGCATGAGCCAGCGACGGATTACGTCTTCTGGAGCACGATCAGATCGTACTGGATGAAGCTGACCTGCAAGCCGAGCGCGACGAGCTGAGAAAAGCACGCCATCTTCAGCCACTCGCGGCGTTCGGCGGCGCTCAGGCGCGAGTAAGGTGCGGTCTTGAGGATCTGCCAGACGGTCATTGGCGCGCCGGGCCGGGTATGCTCATTGTGCGGCGCACGGATCGGGTGCGGAAATGCCTCTCCCACGCGGTACGGTTCGACGAGTGGGTGCCGACCCGTCGCAGGTCCTCAGCGCGTCGCGTCAGAAACGAGGCACGATCGGCGAAGGCGATGTCGGCCAGGACCACCAGGCCGCCCGGCTTCAGGACCTGCGCCGCGCGCTCGTAGAAACGCGGTCTATCGAAGTAGAACGCGCACTCGATCGCCAGCACTCGGTCCACCGATGATCCCTCGACACCGGAAAGACGCTCGGCCTCTCCCAGGCGGAACGACAGCTTGTGTGCCAGGTTTTCGCGTATCGCCCGCTCGTTGGCGTAGCGAATCTGTCGTTCGGAGATGTTGAAGCCAATCAGGCGCCTGAACTCGCACGCATTCGATAGGAGGAAGTCCTGTTCTCCGCTCCCGAAGCCGACGTCGATGAGGACGTCGTCTTTGCCGATCTCGGCCGCCTGAAACACCTCGAGGCAGAGCCGCTGCTGGCGCGCTTCGAAGGTCTCCGTGCCCGAGACCGTGTACCCGTAGTTCAAGAACTTGCGGTTGGAGGGTCGGGAACTGGCGCGGTAATCCGTAGGCGGCTCCTTGGCCCAAAATGTCTCATTCGTGAGCCGAGCCCTCGAGTCGACCCAGCGTCTCATCACGCGGCGCGACTGTAATAATTGAGCAGTCCGCCGAGTCGCGGACGGCGACGAATGCGACCGACACATTCGACCGCCGATGCACGTTCGATCAACTCGTTCGCCAGGCCTTGATGATTCCGCTCACGATGGTAGTGCTCAACGTACTCCGCCATTGTCCGCCGAAGATGGCGTTCGCCGAACGGGATCACCCGATTCAAACACTCCTGCTTGATGGAGCGCACGAACCGCTCCGCGTAGGCATTCGCATTCGGCGCTCGATACGGCGTCTGCACGACGCGGATCCCGGCCTCGCCCAGTTGCGCACGCACGGGCGCGCTCCACTTCGTGTCGCGGTCACAGATCAGCACGCGATGCTGGACCAGCAGCCCGTTATCGGCGGCTGTCATGGTGCGCACGATTTGGTGCATGAAGACGTCGTGGGGATGGGGCGTCGATCCGACGATCTGCACGCGGCGCGAGGCCAGGTCGATCACGAACACCGTGTAGTACGTCACCATGCCGCGCCATGTCCAGACTTCGGTCGTGAAGAAATCCGCGCCCGCGATCGCGCCCCAATGCGCCCGCAGAAAGGTCTGCCACGACGTCGGCCGCTCGGGCACCGGCGGAACGCCGTGCGCCTTCAGGATGCGGGCGATCGTCGACCGACCCACGCGATGCCCCACGTTCTTCAGCGCGCCTTGGATCCGCGTGTAGCCCCACGTGGCATTCTCGTTCGCCATCTGCACGACCAGGCGCCGGATCTCGGCGAGCACCCCGCGACGACTCGACCGGGGCGTCGCGTACGTCCACTTCCGCGCGATGAGCTGCCGATGCCACCGAAGCAGCGTATCCGGCGTCACGATCGTGGCGATCTCGCGCAAGGCGTGACGGCCTAGCCGGAAGGCGCGCACGGCCAGCCGCCGCCGGTCGTCATCGGTCAGGCGCAGACGCCGCCCACCCAACTGCCGGCGCAAGAGGCGGTTTTCTTCGACCAGGTACGCGAGCGCTTCCCGCTCGCGGCGCTCGAGCCAGCCGGTCAGGACCAGCAGCAGCATTTGGAGGGCCGAAGGGGCGATCACGAGCGGGAGGTTATATCACAGCAGGAGTGTTTCGCCGGCCACAACAGGTCGGCCGAGTTGTGGGACACAACGGCCGAGTTTACCGCGATTTCGGTACAAATCAGGTACAGTGACAACTGTTGATTAATTAAGTCATTTATAATCAACAGTTTATAAGTGGTGGAGGCGGCGGGAGTCGAACTCTAAAGAGCGCGTTTCTCTAAGTGGTGACAGCGCGTGACTTTTGGCGATAAGGGTTTGATTCTCGGCAGGTTATGCAGCTCGATTCGTCCGCGCACGTCCGCTCGACTCCTCGTGAATCCTCCGCGGTCATGGAGACATTTTGGAGACGGGCACCTCGTCCACTCTCCGGGTTGCGGGGTTACCCAGACGCTGCAATGCATCGCGCCCATCGTCTCTTCTTCTAGGTAGGCCCAGACGTTGGGTACTTCGGCAGAGGGGACGCGGTTCCAGCAGACCTGACGGCCCGTGCGGGCCGCCGCACGCCGCGCCCGCGCTGAGGCCAACCGATTGGACAGCCCCACGTCGGATTCCGCTGCTTCATGGCCCCGACCGCGGCGATCACGTCGGGCTGCGGGCCTTGGGCCCCGGCGTCGTCCGCATCGTCGACGAAAACAGGCGGCGATATTTCCGCTGGACCAGCGCGCGATGAACACGCACGAGCGTCGAGGGTTGCAGGACGATCGCGGCCCGAATCAGGCGGCCGGGGCGCATGAGGAGTGCACACACGCCGGCGACCATGCGGTCCGCTGGCCGAAGATTGGGCGCACGGGGCCGGGACCGATTGAGGATCAGCAGTTGGTGCTTGACGAGCACGGATTCAGCGACCACGGCCCGTGCGCCGCCGGGACCGGCCAGTCGGGCGATCGTCGTCAATAACTGGAGGAACAGGACGGCCAGGTCGCATGCCCCAATCCTAACGACGTTGCGAACGCCCAGAAATGTTCGAGAACCTAGCAATTCGCCATGCACAGGTGTCGTGGAGGTCTCTCCAGTGCATAACCTCTACTTTCGCGCGCACGTGTCGCTGCAAATCCAGGCAGCAATCACCTGATCATCGGCCTGGGAGGCCGAACGTCAGGGAGCGCCAGGGTGTTCGGCTGCCGGTCAACGAGCTCGGTCAGGGCGTCCGCAAAGTTGAGGATTGCCCGGCATCATCTGGTCCCCGATCACATCGCGATAAAGAGGTCCTTCTTGTGCACGTCTAACCCCAGGTACGTGGTAATGTGCTTCTCGACCCGGCTGCTTTCGTCTGCGGCTCTGACACCGCGCGGCGCTTCAGCAAACTCTAGCGCCGTCACGGAGTGAGCGTGACCGCCATGAAACCTTGCACCTTCGGTCGCTTCCGGATTAGCCCAGCTGACCAGGGGCTGTATATCGGCAGGCAGAGGCTGAAGATCGCGCCTAAGTCGGTCGCCGTACTGCATTACCTTGCTCGTCAAGCCGGGCGGTTCGTCACGAAAGAGGAACTGCTATCAGCTGTGTGGCCCGATACTCATGTCGGCGGCGCCGTGGTGAAGAATTGCGTGGCCGAGATTCGTCGTGTTCTCGGAGATCCTGCCGACAGGCCGCACTTCATTGAGGCGGGACCGCGACGGGGTTATCGTTTTGTGGCACCAGTTCGAACAAACAACCTGCCGGTCGCCACCCCAAGTTTCATCGGACGACAACGTGAGCTTGCCAGGATTAGGCGGCTTTTCAAAACTGGTCGTCTCGTTACATTGGTTGGGCCCGCCGGTGTGGGCAAGACGCGTCTCGCCATTGAGGCTGCTTCACAGCTCCTGAAGAGTATCGCGTACGGAGTGTGGTGGATTGATTTGTCCCCGCTCTCGGATCCCGTTCTAGTTGCCAACAAAGTGGCAAATACACTGGATGTTCGTGACTATGGAAACCGGTCAATAGTACAGAATCTCGCTGGCGTCGTTGACAGACGAGGCTCGTTCATCGTCCTCGATAATTGCGAACATCTCATTGAAGCCTGCGCATCGCTCGTCGACAGTCTCTTGCAGGCTACTCCCAATGTGAGAATTCTTGCGACCAGTCGAGAACCGCTCAAGATTGATGGTGAAA
>CAVQVI010000022.1:0-17477 GCA_963717075.1 uncultured Acidobacteriota bacterium
AGCGGGACGACACGAACACTCGCAAGCATGATCAAGAACACGAATGGATCAAGAAATTGAGCCAGACCCTGGAGCGGGTGCGATCGCTGGTCACGCGCGGCGAGGTGCGTGTATCCGATCACGGCTATGAAGAACTCGCCGCGGACGGCGTGCTAGTTCGGGACGTGGTCGACGGTCTGGCCGCGCTGCCGTGGTCGAAGACTATCCGGACTTTCCGAAAGGGCCGTGCGTTCTGGTTCTGGAACACGATAGAAACCGTCAACCGATTCATGTAGTCTGGGGTATCCCTGCGGGGCAGGCTTCGCCAGCGGTCGTGGTCACCGCCTATCGACCCGGCCCGGCCAAATGGGACGAGACGTGGCAAAAGAGACGATCATGAAGAGCAAAGCCACCAAGAAGCTCGTGCGTGAAGGAGATCTTGCCGCGGAGGTCGAGGTGAATCTCGTGGACGCCGAGGGCGGCTGGGCGCCCTACCTCTCGCTGGACGACGCGAACAAACTCGACGACGTGCGAGAGGCCCTGCGAGCCGGCGACGTCAAGCGAGCCTCACGACTTGCCAGCCGAGTTTATCGACTCACGCCTGTCACGGCCTGAGCAAAGACACAGGCCCGCTAACCTGCAAATGGAGCCGACGCTCCTGACGGTCTGTGCGATTCGGTCGCTGTGTCGCGCGGCTCATTTGCGACGTTAGGCCTCTCGATGAGAGGGATTGAAATGAGCATCAGAAACGTGAGCGTAGGAATCATGGTGCTGCTCGCCCTCTTCGTCGACCTGCGATCAATACACGGCCAAGAATCGAACACGGCGGCACGGGTTTCGGCTGAGTCGTGGCTTGCGCTCGTCGATGGCCAGCACTACGCGGAAAGCTGGCGGGCCGCCGCCGCATTCTTCAGAAACGCCGTGACCGCAGAAAAGTGGCAAGAAGCAGCACAGACCGCACGGAATCCTCTCGGTTCGCTGAAATCGCGGGTCGTGAAAAGCGTCACATCGACCAAGACGCTGCCCGGCGCACCTGACGGTGAGTAGCGTGGTCTTTCAATTCAACACCAGCTTTGAACAAAAAGCGGCAGCCCTTGAGACCCTAACCACGATTCGAGAATCGGACGGGAAGTGGCGTGTCGTCGGCTATTTCGTCAAATAGCGCAGGCTAACGCCGAATGGAGCCGACGCGCCAATCCGTGGGTGCCATCATGTCGCTGAGGCGCGCGGCTCATTCAGACAACGTTGACAGCCAGAAGAACTGCGAAGGCGGACTTCGAAACTCGCAGAGCCCTGAACGGAATTGAAGCGGCATTCAGAGCTCGTGGGCGTCAGGTTGTCGGTGGGGTTCCTCGAAGGGCACCACGGCTGGATTGGTGATTCAAGGAGGCAACATGCGTCGGCTCGTGTTGTTGCTGTCATTCTCAGCTGCTGTTGCGGCCGTGCCGTCGGCACAGGCGCAGGTTCCAAATGCGCAGCATCCGAACGTCGTACTCGTCATCACAGACGATGTGGGATATGGCGACTTCGGCAGCTACGGTGCGCCGGACATCAAGACCCCAAACATCGATGGGCTGGCACAGGACGGAATCAGGCTGACGGACTTCTATGCCAACGGACCCACCTGCTCGCCAACGCGAACAGGTCTCATCTCCGGGCGGTATCAACAGCGCTTCGGATTGGAGGACCCGCTCGGCGCACGACGCGAGGCGGATTGGGAGCGGGGACTACCGGCGAGCGGGCGGTCCCTGCCGCAACTCCTGAAAAACAACGGCTATGCCACCGCGCTCGTCGGCAAGTGGCACTTAGGATGGAAGAGTGAATACAGCCCTGGCGCCCACGGCTTCGACTACTTTTTTGGGTTCAAGAGCGGCTTCGTTGACTATTACCAGCACACTGCCGGTAGCGATTCGCCGTTGAAGGCAGATCTGTTCGAGAACGACCGGCCTGTGGAGGTCCAAGGCTACATGACGGACCTTATCACTGAGCGGTCTATTCGGTTCATCGAGGAGCATGCCCGCCAGCCGTTCTTCATTGATGTCGCGTACAACGCTGCTCACTGGCCGTACCAGCCGCCCGATCACCCGTCCACCGCACGCGACAACGCCAGACACTTGGGACCGTTTGACAATCCGACGGGCACGCGGGCGGACTACGTCGCGATGCTTGAGCGCGCCGATCAAGGTGTCGGCCGGATCCTCGGCGTCCTCGACCGCCTTGGGTTGAGACAGAACACGATTGTGATCTTCACCAACGACAACGGCGGCGAATGGTTGTCACGCAACACGCCGCTCTTCCACCATAAAGGGACGGTGTGGGAAGGCGGCATTCGCGTGCCTGCGATCTTCCGCTGGCCGGGACACATTCGGCGGGGCAGCACTTCGGGCCAAGTCGGGATCACGATGGACCTGACCGCTTCCATTCTCGCAGCCACAGAAACGCCAGTGCCCGCTGAAACGCGCCTCGAGGGGATCAACTTGTTCCCGGTGCTCGAGGGACGGGTCCCAAGAATCGACCGGACGCTGTTCTGGCGTGTCATAGGCGCGCGGCCGCAACAAGCGGTCCGTTCGGGCGACTGGAAACTGCTCTACGACGGCGGAAGAGCGATGCTGTTCAATGTGCGCACGGATCTGGGGGAGCGGAACGATCTCATGAGGGAGCGGCCCGAAATCGCCCGACGACTGGCGCCGCTGATTGCGGCGTGGCAGAAAGACGTCGATGGCGAGGCGAAGCTTGTGACGCAACGCTAGTGCCTCGGTGGGCGCTCCGTTGAGATGCAGGATTTGCGAATGAGCGGCCGGGGACATGGGTGACAGGTTGTTAACCCGCGAATGGAGCCGGCGCGCCGATTGTCTGGTGTCATCATGTCGCCGAGGCGCGCGGCTCATTTGGCGCGTTGATATGACTTCGACTTGTCAAGTAACTCACGTGCGAGACACTAGGGTTTTCAGCTGACGAAGGCCCGCTGATGCTCTCTTCGAGCTCACCGACCGCGGGCTTGTCGCGCCGTGATAATCTGCGGAAGTCGCGACGGGCCGCGGTCTCGATGGCGCAAGAGATCTTCCCTCGATAAAGTAGACACTTCCACCTAACGCTGGGAGGCGTCGATGGCACGTCGCGTCGGTCCGGTGAAAGTCCGCCAGTACAGTCTCGAGTTCAAACTCAAGGCCGTGAAACTGAGCCGGTTGAAGGGCGTTGAAGTCCAGGCTGTGGCGGACGCCCTCGCGATTCATCCGTTCATGTTGTCGCGCTGGCGGAAAGAAGCGCGCGATGGCGTGTTGCGCGGTCGCGTGTCAGTGCCGAAGGCGGTGAAGACATCGGCCGTGCCAGAGATGAAGAGATATCAATCACTCCAGCGAACCCATGCCTCCGCCCCTGCAGGACCGAGAGGACTGGAGGAACCATGACACGTCAGGTTGTCACCGTTTCACGCCGTGAATGGCTACGCGCCGGTACGGTTGGGATCCTCACTCCAGGGCTCCTGGCAGCCCCTGGCGCGATGGGATCCGGCCAGGTGCGGAGCAGCGCGCAGCTCGATCCGTCGCTCGCATCGGTGAAGGCGCTCGTATTTGACGTCTTCGGCACGGTTGTCGACTGGCGCACTTCAGTGATACGGGAAGTGAACGCCCTGGCGAAACGGAAGGGGCTTGCTGTGGATGCCGCCAAGTTCGCCGATGCGTGGCGGGCAGGTTATCGCCCGAGCATGGACCGCGTCCGAAGTGGTGAACTACCCTGGACGAAACTCGACGGTCTCCATCGGATGATTCTCGACAGACTTCTCCCCGACTTCGGCATCACCGGATTGTCGGAGAGCGAGGTCGATAACCTGAACCGTGTCTGGCATCGGTTGCAGCCCTGGCCCGACGCGGTCAAGGGACTCACACGCTTGAAGGGGAAGTTCGTGATCGCCCCGCTTTCGAACGGGAACATCTCATTGATGACCGACCTCGCGAAACACTCGGGACTGCCTTGGGACTGCATTCTGGGAGCCGAGCTCGTTCGCCACTACAAGCCAGATCGCGAGGTCTATCAGTCCGCTGCGGACTTGCTCGATCTCAGACCCGCCGACGTGATGATGGTCGCAGCACATCTCGGCGACCTTCGCGCCGCGAGAGGCGTGGGGTTGAGGACGGCGTTTGTGGCCAGACCCCTCGAGTTTGGAGCAGACGGCAAGCCCGACTTGAGGCCAGACTCATCGGTTGACGTGGCGGCGAAGGATTTCAACGATCTCGCTGGGCAACTTGGAGCGTAGCCCACGCAAGCTATCGATCGTAGGTGGGGATAAAAGCGATGGGCCGCTCCTCGGTAAACTCAGTTCTGAACAGATCGGTTCTGGCGTAACCGTCCATATCACGGCCAATCGGCAGGCCCAGGAAGTACAGGAGCGTCGGCACGACGTCAACGACCGATGCACGCCTGAGCCGGCCCTTCGACACCGATGCGCCATAGGCCATCAGGAAACCGTCGGGCGCCATCTCGTGCGTTCCGCTGATTTCCGGATCTCCAATGAGGCGTTCGAGCATCCGCTTGCCAAAGCCGAGCGGCTCCATACCGTACCCTGACACCACAAGCAGCAGATCGGCTGCGCCAAGGCCCGCGATCGCGCGGCCGATAGCGTCGTCGATGGGCGCATAGTGACTCTCGAGCACCGAACCGAGCATGCTGCGCTCCAATTCCGACACGTCGCCGAACGCCGATGGCACCGCGTACCGCAGGAAGTAGTGCCCGATCGCGTCGAGGCTCTGGTAGCGGATGGCCGTCATTTGGGTGGGCCGGCGCTCCGCCAGCACGCGCGCGACCCGATCGTAGAGCAGATCCGTCCGGCCGGCCGACTGGTAGCGTTCGTCGAGCACGCGATCCGATCGGACTGGAACTACAGCAGAAGGGTCGCTCGTCACCGCCCCCATGACCGGCAATACTTCCTCGCGTAACTCGGGTGGGTAGAGCAGCGCGCGGTCATCGAAGCCAGCCGTCGTGAGCGCCAGCCGCGAGTACATGTCGCTGACGATGAAACCTCGGATGGTGGGCGCCGGATAGGTCAGCGGCCAGTTCAAGAGACCCACCGTCAGGCCCTGCAGGCTCAGAATGCTCCAGAACGGCCGCGTCAGAATCGCCGTCGCCGTGTACGGCTCCTCCTCGAGGAATCCGAAGCGCACGAGACGGTTTGCGAAGCAGAAATCTGGCAGCAGGCGGATCGTCTCGACGCCGTTCGGAAGATGGTAGGTGCCGGCCGATCGCACGCCGTTTTTCTGCGGCAGCTTGCCTGTCGCCACAGCCGACCAGACGGCCTCGGCCGATGTTGGATGCAGGGTCGCAAGATGCATGACCGCGCCGGCGTCGAGAATGCGGCCGAAGTTCGGTAATCGGCCTTCGGCTGTGGCCCGCGTGATCAACTCGAGCGATCCCGCGTCAATAGCGATGAGCGTCACGCGCGCTGCCCGCTCTTCGGGCGCGAGGTCGGTCATGGTATCGAGCGGGCGCGCCTCGAGCGGCAGGATACGGGCGGGGCCCCTCAGGAGCAGTGGGCCAGCCACCGAAACAACCGCAAGGAACACGACACTCAGCGCCCGCGCCCAGCGGTAGGAGCGTCCGGTCGCGCGCCGGCCAATGCCGATGGCAGCAAAAAGGACCGCCGACAATGCCAGGACGAGCGCGCCTCTCGTGATCGCCTCCACGGTCTCGGGCGCCAGTACGATGCCGAACGTCCGCAGGTTGGCCCACATGAGCGCGGCCCCTGCCGCCGCGGCTGCCGCGCTCAACCACGCGAGCACGGCCACGCTGACCCATGCTGGCGAGAACGGTGAGACCGCGAGCAACTCACGCACGACGAGCACGACGTAGAAGACGGCCGTCAGATGCACCGCGTAGAAGACACCGACGGTCGTGACGAGGGGCACCAGCCGCGCGGGCTGAAGCGACAGTCTGGGATTGAGTTGCAGGAAGAGCACGAGCACGTAGCAGGTGCCAATCGTGGCGGCGACGAGTGAGTTACTGAGCGTTCTAAGGTAGCGCACGCAACCGGAAGTGTATACTGGCGAGAATGCCCTTCGACACCGCCGCGCAAGTGATTGCGAACACGCGGCTGTCGGCAGATTACAACGTCCTCGCGCTCTCAGCTCCAGCACTTGCCGCCGCTGCAATGCCCGGCCAGTTCGTCATGGTGAAGGCGGCGGCGCGTCACGACCCGCTGCTCCGGCGGCCATTCTCCATCTGTGAAGTGTTGCGCGACGAGGCGGGTGCGCCGACCAGTTTCTCGCTGCTCAACAAGCGCATCGGCATTTCGACGAACCTGCTGTATTACGCAGAGCCGGGAGACACCATCGCGTGCCTCGGGCCACTCGGACGGCCATTCACCGTGGTCGAGCCGCCGACGGCGGCCTGGATGGTCGCGGGCGGCGTCGGCCTTGCTCCGTTCGTCGTGCTGGCTGAAACGCTGCGCGCCAGATCGGTCAACACGACGTTGTTCTATGGCGCCCGACACGGCGCCGAGCTCTTCTATCTCGACCTGTTCCGCGGCCTCGGCGTCGAACTGGTGCTCACCACCGAAGACGGATCCGTTGGAGAAACCGGGCGCATCATCGCGCCGCTCGATCGCCGCCTCGCTTCTCTCGATTCTGGCGTCCAGGTCTTGGTGTACGCCTGCGGACCGGAGGGAATGCTGGCCGCCTGCGCAAGGACCGCCGCGGCGCACGCGCGGCCCTGCGAGGTCTCGGTCGAACGCATCATGGGGTGCGGCATGGGCGGCTGCTACAGCTGCGTCGTGCCCATGCGAGGTGACAATGGCATGAGTCATCACGTCCGATCGTGCCTGGCCGGGCCGGTACTGCCTGGAGATCAGATACTGTGGGACTGATCGCGACGCGTACTTCGGCTGGCATACCCATCCGCCTTCGGCTCTCAGTGATCAGTCCGCATGCATGCTGAAAGCTGACATCCGATGGCTGAACGCGACGTCCATTCACGTGCGGGAATAGCATGTCGATGGTGGATCTCTCGGTTCGAATTGGATCGCTGACCCTCAGCAACCCGCTCGTCGCCGCGAGCGGCTGCTTCGGTTATGGCGTCGAGTACGCCGACCTCATCGACCTCTCGTCGCTTGGTGCCATCGTCACGAAGGGGTTGTTCCTGAACGCGCGTGAGGGCCATCCCGCGCCTCGTATCGTTGAAACGCCAGCCGGCATGCTCAACGCCATCGGCCTGCAGGGCATCGGTGCGCGCCGCTTCGTGGAAGAGAAGCTTCCGGAACTGCGGCGTCGGCGAGCCACGGTCATCGTGAACGTGTGCGGGACGACCATCGACGAGTACGCCGAGGTGTCCCGCATCCTTTCGGATGCGGAAGGCGTGGCGGCCATCGAGCTGAACATCTCGTGCCCCAACATCAAGGAAGGCGGTATTCAATTCGGGTGCAGTCTCGACGGAACCTTCGACGTCGTGAGCGCCGTTCGCCACGTCACCCGGCTGCCACTCATCCCGAAGCTCACCCCGAATGTCACCGACGTCGCCTCCTTCGCGCGAGCGTCCGAGGACGCCGGCGCGGACGCCGTGTCGCTCGTCAACACATTTCTCGCGATGGTGATTGACGTGGAGACACGCCGGCCGAAGATTTCGAACGCCCTCGGTGGGTTGAGCGGACCGGCCATTCGACCGATCGCCGTTCGAATGGTCTACGAATGCCACGACGCCGTGAACATCCCCGTGGTCGGCATGGGAGGCATCATGGACGCGCGGGATGCTCTGGAATTCATTGTCGCGGGCGCGACCGCGGTGCAGGTCGGGACGGCGAACTTCGTGGATCCATTCATCTGGCCGAAGCTGGCCGACGGCATCAGCGATTACATGGAGCGCCACAACTTCACGCGCATCGGCGACTTCGTGGGATCGGTCAGGACCATATGAACCAACTCCTCGTCGCGCTCGATGTTGATACCGCGGCGCAGGCGCGCGTGCTCGCCGACGAGCTTCGTGGAAGTGTCGGCGGCTTCAAGATCGGCAAACAGCTCTTCACCAGCCAGGGCCCACGGATCGTTGAAGAGCTCGCAGGCCGCGGAGACCGCGTCTTCCTCGACCTCAAGTTTCATGACATTCCCAACACCGTGGCCAGTGCCGTGAGGTCTGCCACGAGGCTCGGTGTGTGGATGGTGACCGTCCACGCCTCCGGGGGAAGCGCCATGATGCGTGCGGCGCGCGAGGCGGTAGATGAGGAGGCCGCCCGCCTGTCCAGGCCAGCGGCACCCATCATCGTCGCCGTGACCGTGCTCACGAGTCTGGACGATGCGGCACTCGCCGAGACGGGTGTCACTTCGACTGTCACGGCTCAGGTGGAGCGGCTGGCAGCGCTCGCGCAGGAGGCGAGGCTGGACGGCGTCGTGGCTTCGCCGAGAGAGATTGGACTGATTCGCTCGACGTGTGGACATTCCTTCATCATCGTCACTCCAGGAATCCGTGGGCCGGGCGACGAGAAGGACGACCAACAGCGCACGGCGACCGCCGCCGAAGCACTGGGAGTGGGTGCGACCTATCTTGTCATTGGCCGGCCAATCACCTCGGCCGCTAATCCACGTGAAGCGGTCGACCGTATTACGGCGCACTGCCGAGGATCGCGCGTCGGGTGAGGTTGCTCACGCTTTATTCCCGTCCCGGGTGCCATCTGTGCGATGAGATGAAGGCGGTCGTTGCGCGGGTGGCACGAGCCGTTCCGCTCGCGCTGGAAGAGGTTGACATCTCAACCAATCCCCAACTCGAAGCTCGCTTTGGCCTCGAAATTCCGGTACTGATGATTGACGGGAAGAAAGCGGCGAAGTTCCGTGTGACGGAGGGAGCGCTGCTGCGACTACTCGCGGACGGGCCAGGCTAGGCAGGCGGAAAGGTCTCTCGCCGTCTACGCTGCCGGCCAGCTTTCGCGCCCGACCTCAAGGTCGGGCCTACTACTGCCTCTGCCCAGCCTGCCCTTACTTCGCTGAAACGATGAAGTGCCCGCGGCGGTTCTGCTGCCAGCAGGCCTCACCCTCCTCGCTGCAGAACGGCTGCTCTTTACCTTTGCTGACGACGGTAATTCGAGCGGCTTGAACGCCGAGGCTCACCAGGTATTGCTTGACTACTTCGGCCCGACGCGCTCCGAGCGCGAGATTGTACTCTGCGCTGCCCCGCGCGTCGGCGTGACCCTCGACAATCACCTGGGTGCTCGTCCACTTCTTCATCCAATCGCCATCCTTCTGCAGCGGCGCCTTCGCATCCTCGCGGAGCGTGGACTCGTCGAGATCGAAGAACACGTCTTCGAGCGGTCGCTCCTGATTGACCTGATCCAGGGTCTTGCGGGCAAAGATCTGCTCCTCCGTCAGAGGCACCGATGCAGGTGAGGGTGCAGGGGCCGGCGGGGCCGGCGGCCGCGGCGGCGGTGGGGGGGCCGGCGGGGGTGGCGCCGGCGCCGGTGGTGGCGGCGGCGGTGGGGTCGCCGCGACCTGCGGCGGCTTCTTGCTGCAGGCGGCGGCCGTCAGACCGAGCGCTGCAGCGAGGGCCACGATCGAGACGAAGTGGCGGAAGCGCATCATGAATCACTCTCCTCGGAGATGCCGCAGCTTATAAGTCGGCTCGGTACCGTGTCAATCGCTCCAGTCGATGGAGACCATCTATCGAGCGGTACAATCTGTCGCGTGGACCATCTCCTGCGCGCCACAGCTGATGCCGAGGCTCGGCATTTCTGGTTTTGCGGCCTCAGGTTCTTCGTCGGCCCGTTTCTCAAACAGGCTACCAAGGGTATATCGGACGTTTCGCTTCTGGACTGTGGGTGCGGAACCGGCGCGAACGTGACATGGCTCGAGACGTTTGGCCGCGCGTATGGGTTCGATCTGTCGGCCACCGGGCTCGGAATTGGCTACCACTCGGGCCGTCGACGTCTCGTTCGCGCCTCCGTCACGGCCGTCCCCTTCCCAGGCAACGCCTTCGACGTCGTGACGTCATTCGATGTGATCTACGCGCTCGACGCCATTGATGAACGGGCGGCAATCGCCGAGATGTACCGCGTGACGAAGCCTGGCGGATTCGTCATCATCAATGTCGCCGCCATGGAGTGCCTTCGTGGCGACCATTCTGTCCTCAGTCGAGAGGTTCGCCGCTACAGTCGGACCGGCCTCCGGCAGCTGCTCACTAGCGTCGGATTTTCGATCGTGCGCCTCACTTATACGAACGCTGTGCTGTTCCCCCCCATGTTCATCGCCCGCTCCATCCAGCGCCTCAGAGGTCTCTCGATGGAGGACAAGAAGCTCACCGGGGAGATTACCGTTCCGTCCCGCCCCGTTAACGCGCTGCTGACAGCCGCGCTTCGGCTCGAGAGCGTGTGGCTGCGCGTGTTCGACAACCCGTTCGGCAGCTCGCTCCTCTGTCTGGCGAGGAAGCCCTCGCCCCGCCCGAGCTAAAGCTCGGGCCTACGACTCGCGCCGACAGCCGCCCTCGCCCAGTGGCCGCCCGACCTAAGGCTCGGGCCTACGACTCGCGCCGACAGCCGCCCTCGCCCAGTGGCCGCCCGACCTAAAGCTCGGGCCTACGACTCGCGCCGACAGCCGCCCTCGCCCAGTGGCCGCCCGACCTAAAGCTCGGGCCTACGACTCGCGCCGACAGCCGCCCTCGCCCAGTAGCCGCCCGACCTAAAGCTCGGGCCTACGACTCCCGCCGACAGCTGCCCTCGCCCAGTGGCCGCCCGACCTAAAGCTCGGGCCTACGACTCCCGCCGACAGCCGCCCTCGCCCAGTAGCCGCCCGACCTAAAGCTCGGGCCTACGACTCCCTCCGACAGCTGCCCTCGCCCAGTGGCCGCCCGACCTAAAGCTCGGGCCTACGACTCCCGCCGACAGCTGCCACAGTGGGGCCCGACGCTCCACACCACGTAGGCCCGACCTTTAGGTCGGGCGCCACAGCGTCACTGGTTCGGGCGCGGACCGATCCTGCATTCGAAGACCTTGAGGCCAAGATGACGTCTGTCAGCAGTGCCGGATTTCACGTCGGCTGGTATGTACGCCTGGTCGGTCTCGATCGTGATGACCTGCTCTGAAGCACCAATGACGTCCACGGGAATCTCGGTACGCACGGAGAAGGTCTGCCCCGCGTCCTGACGCGCCAGAATGCGGTCACCGACGCGGACGGTGACGTGAGAGGGTCTCGAAAATGTCTCAGTCACGCCCGTAAGGCTGAACGACAGCGGCTGCCCCGTACCGCGCACCCGTACCTCACCACGCTCGCTCATCCAGCGCCAGAGTCTCCCGGTTTGAGCGTCGTACTCGCGCTCGTGCCAGCCCTCCGCGTAGCCGAACACGGCGCGCTCGGGCGGCTGTGCATCGAACTGCTCAATCGCTACGTCCCCACGCGTTTCAATGGCGAACGCGCCGTAGTCGCCGGCGCCAGACAGCATCCCCGGAGCGACTGTCATCAGCCGTAGAAAAAACCCTGGCGCGACTGGTGTACTGGCCGATACCTCGGCCGTCGAACGAAATGCTCAGCGACGCTGTCGTCCCATCTCCGGAAAAATTGCGGCCGCCGATCACCATCGTTACAGGCCTGGATGGACGCCGGATCCATCCTTCGGCAGGCGCCCGCCCTCGGCCACGGCTGCCCGTATCAGCGATGCCGGCCGTCTCGGGTGTCAACGCCCATCCTTCGCCCAGGTACCACGCTGGCTCATCGAACACGTACCAGTCCATCTCGCTCGGTCGCACCCCCCCCAAAAGAATCGGAAATTTGAGCGGCCACCGATACGCTGCAGGCGGCTCATGGTGGACCAGTGCAAGGTCGCTCCGCAGCGGATCGGCGACGAACCAGACAGGCGCTCGTCCGCCATCATTCCAGTACTTCACCAACTCGAGCCACTCGTGCTTCGGCGTGGCCGGCACGCGCTGCGAGAAGGCTGGCATGCGCTCCCCGGTCCAGGTGATCGGCCGTCGCAAATCGAACTCTTCGCGGCGATGGGTCGCGAGAACGGGCGCAGCGCCTGTGGTCGGGCTGGCTGCACGCATGTCTTTCAGCAGCCGGAACGCGGGCGCCTCCTGACCGGCATAGGCCTGAACGCTCGTCACGCCCACCAGGAGCCCTGCAGTCGCCAGCACACCGACGATCCCGGCAGCCATCCGCGGCGGGAACACCGCCGCCCCTCTCACCCCAAGATAGGCGAGCGGTACGATGATCGGGAGTGCGTACCGTGTCGTAATGCTTTCCTGAAAGAGCAGATCGAACGCGACATACGGCGCGAACGCAGCCGTGAGCAGTCCCAGGGTCGGCCGTGATCCCTTCATCAGCCGCAGGATGCCGAGCAACGCGAACACCAGGACAATGCCTGAAAGCACCGGCGTGCCCCACGGGGCCACGAAAGTACTGTTGAACGCGAGCACGACCTGGCGGAGTGTGTGGGTGGTCCACAACATGCCCACGCCGGTGAGGTCCTCGGTCCCCTGCGTCGACAGCGCGCGCCAGTACGTCATTGGTCCGCCACTGAGCCAGACAAGCGGCACAAACCAGACGAAACCACCCATGATCAGCGCTCCCAGAGCAGCGACCGCGTCCGCGGTCCGGGACAGACGCGGCCGTCTCGCCGCCATGACCAGGAGGAGTGGAACAGTGAGCCAAATCACTTGCGATCGAATGCCCGCGGCGAGACCGGCGAGAAACGCGGCGGCCGCCAGACGTGTGCGCGTCGTCGCACCAACTATGAAGGCCTGCACCGCGATCGAAGCGGCGAGTCCTGGCATGTCGCTCAGCGGCCGGCTGGCGTTGAACCAATAGAGCGGCGCCGTGGCCGACAAAATCGTTGCGAGCGTCGCCCACTGGCCGGAGCGCGGGTCGCGATCGATCCGTCGGAACAGTGCCCCCAGCGCCAGCACCGACAACGTGCCCGACACGATGCTCAGCAGACTGAGCGCGTGCGCCTCGGAAGGCACGACGAGGTGCACCACTTTGGCCGCTGCAATCAGCAATGGATATCCCGGCGGATGCGGCTGGTGCTGAGCGACATCGAAGTGCCGCACGCCAAGGGCGAAGTTGATCGAATCGATGTCCTCGAGGGAAGCGGGAAGAAACGGCACGTGCAGAAGCAGGAACGCGGCCGCGATGACGCCAGCGAAACCAGCGGACGCTTTCACCCGCCTACGCGCACTCGCGCTTCGGCGCGGCAGGATGAGCCAGCTCCAGCTGCAGCACGAGTCCCTCGTTGAGGCTCCCGGTACGTACCCCGCAGATCGATCGTGACGTAGCGATACCCGGCGGCCTTCAACTCCCGCGCGATCGCGTCGGCGGTCTCTGGCTCGAGAGCCCGCGGGAGTTCGTCGCGTGCGATCTCGATCCTCGCGAGATCGTCGTGATGACGCACCCGGCACACGCGAAACCCGAGCGTCCGGAGCGCCTGTTCGCTCCGCTCGATCATCCTGAGCTTTTCGTCGGTCACTTCGCTATGATACGGAATCCGCGACGACAGGCATGCTGATGCCGGCTCGTCCCACGTCGGCAGTCCCGCCCGCCGCGATAGTTCCCGGATTTCGTCCTTCTTCAGGTCCACTTCGTCCAGCGGACTCCGGACACCGAACTCCCGCGCCGCTTCACGGCCAGGCCGGTAGTCGCCCCGATCGTCGGCATTGTTCCCATCCACCACCGTCGCGTGGCGCTCGGCAGCAATCCGCGTCAGATGCGAGTAGAGCTCGTGTTTACAGTAGTAGCAGCGGTTCGTGGGATTCAGCCGGTACGCCGGCTGCTCGAGCTCGTTCGTCCGGATGATCTCGTGATGCAGGCCGAACCGGGCCGCAATTTGAACGGCCATGTCGCGGTGCCGCTGAGGGTAACTCGGGCTGTCTGCGGTGATGGCGACCGCGCGGTCGCCGAGCGTATCGTGGGCGATGCAGGCGAGATACGCACTGTCCACACCGCCGCTATAGGCAACGACGACGGCACCCAACGACGAGAGCCGGGCGCGCAGTGCGTCCTCCTTCTCGATCATTCGTCGGCGTCCTCTTCGTCTTCGTCCTCGAGATCGTCCAGGTCATCCTCGTCGAGCTCATCATCATCGTCGTCGTCGTCATCATCATCGTCATCGTCGTCATCGTCGGCGAGCTCGAGCTCGATGGGAGCGAGGCTGGTCACTTCCAGGGTCGACCCACAATCCTGGCAGGTCACGTGATCGCCTTTATCGACATCGAATTCATCGACTTCGATCTCGGCATCGCATTCGGGACAGGTGGCCATGGTCTCGATACTCTCCAAGGGGTGTTCGCGCCGTCTGGTTGGCAATTCTGCGCAACACGTGCCAAAATCCGAGGCGGGCCGCGGCGTCGATGAGAGTCCGAATTATAGCGACAAGGTGCGCGAATCTGCAACGCAACGTGGCGGCCTGCACCGCGCGGACCGATAAGTTCGTACAATGGCCAGCACTCTGGCGTCCGTGAAGAGCGTCGTCGTCGCCGACGACACTGCGTTCGTGCGCGACCGTTTTCGCACGGCCCTCGAGAATGCCGGGCACAAGGCAATTCCTGTCAAGAGCGCGGCCGAACTCCTGGCACGCGTGCGGGCGGATCTTCCGTCGATCGATCTCCTCGTGCTCGATCTGCGGCTCCCGTACGCGCCTGGCGTCGACCTCGTGCGGTCCATACGCAAGCTCGACGCCGGGCGCCTGCCGATCCTGATCTTCAGCGGAACGATCGCGAGCTCCGCTGAGGTGCGCGAACTCGCCGCGCTCGGCGTGGCCGGCTATGTCAACGAGTACAGCGCGGTGCAGCACATCCTGCCGTCGCTCGCGCCACACCTGTTTCCCGACAATTTCAACCGCAGGAGCAGCCCGCGGGTCGTCCTCGGCATTCCCATCCAGTATCGCTTCGGCAACACCATTGCCGCCGCCCTCACGCTCAATCTCAGCCACGGCGGCATCGCCATCCGCACCACCAGCCCCCTCGATCTCGGCTCCAAGATCAAGGTACGTTTCCGGATGCCCGGGTCCAAACTCGACATCGACGCGGAAGGCCGCATTGCCTGGAGCGATCGGCGCGTCGGGATGGGCGTGCAGTTCGAGAACGTCGATCCCGCACATCAGACGATCATCGACAACTTCGTCGACGCGCATTTCTTCTCAAATCGCAAGGCATAACCGCCAAGCCTAAGTCTAGACCGCGGAAGCCAGTATGGAAGACAATCTGGCACGTCTAGCGGGATTCGCCACGCTTATGCCAATGACGCTTGCACCCGGAACGAAGTTCGGCGCTTATGAAGTTCTCGCGGCCATCGGGTGCGGTGGCATGGGCGAGGTGTATCGCGCGCACGATTCGAAGCTGCACCGCGATGTGGCCCTCAAGGTTCTGCCTCAGGTCTTTGCGAGCGACTCTGAACGTTTGGCGCGATTCCAGCGCGAGGCGCAGGTCCTCGCCTCGCTCAGCCATCCCAACATCGGAACCATCTATGGCCTCGAAGAAGGCGACGGCCTCAAGGCGCTTGTCCTGGAGCTCGTGGACGGTCCGACGGTCGCCGACCGCGTCGCTGAGGGACGGATTCCTCTGGACGAGGCCCTGGCCATCGCGAAGCAGATCACCGAAGCCCTCGAAGTCGCACACGAGCATGGCATCATCCACCGCGACCTGAAGCCGGCCAACATCAAGCTCAACGCTGACGGCACCGTGAAGGTGCTGGACTTCGGGCTCGCCAAGCTCACGGCGGATGAGGCGAGTGGGGCGGGTGAGGCAGGTGGGGTGCTCTCGCAGTCGCCCACGATCACGAGTCCAGCCGCCATGACGCGTGCGGGCGTCATTCTCGGGACCGCTGCGTACATGAGCCCCGAGCAGGCGCGCGGCATGGCGGTCGACAGGCGGACCGACATCTGGGCCTTCGGGTGCGTGCTCTTCGAAATCCTCACCGGCAAGCGCGCGTTCGAGGGAGACGATGTGACGGATACGCTGGCCGCGATCGTTCGCGGCGAGCCTGACTGGAGCGCGCTGCCGGCAGCAACGCCCGCAAGCATGCACAGATTGCTGCGCCGGTGCCTGGTAAAGGACGTCAAGAAGCGCTGGCAGGCCGTCGGTGATCTGCGAGTCGAGATTGAAGCGGTCCTGACCGATCCCCGCGGGATCGAAATTCAAGCAGGGCCCCTGACAACACCGCAGCCTGCTTGGAAGATCGCGGCGCTGGTTTTGCTCGGCACGGTCGTAGGCTCTGCGATGTCGGCTGGAGTCTTGTGGAGACTGCGCCCTCCAATCCCTGCGGCGAAGATAACCCGATTCTCATTCGCGCTGGCGGATGGGCAGTTGACAGGAACCGGCCGTCTCCTCGTGGCTGTATCTCCCGACGGCGCGAGTGTCGTGTACGTGGCGAACAACCAGCTGTACCTGCGGCGGATGGAGGATCTGGAGCCGCGGCCCATTCTCGGGACGAATGGGGGCGTCTCCGTCCCGTTCTTCTCGCCGGATGGCCAGTGGGTCGGCTTCTGGTCGAGCACAGACAGCACACTCAAGAAGATCGCCATAACCGGTGGGGCAGCCGTGCTGTTGTGCGCGGCAACCAATCCGTTCGGCGCGACCTGGGAGGGCGACACGATCGTTTTCGGTCAATTTGGTGCGGGCATTCTGGCGGTTCCCGCCACCGGTGGGAAACCCGAAGTGTGGGTGAAGACGTCTCCGGGCGAAACGGCCGACAGCCCGCAGATCCTGCCAGGCGGCAATACCGTGCTGTTCACCGTAACCAAGGCGACGGGGATCAATCGGTGGGACAGCGCGGATATCGCGGTCTCCTCGCGCGAGACCGGAGAGCGAAAGGTTCTCATTCACGGCGGCAGCGCAGCCCGCTACGTGTCGACCGGCCACATCCTCTACGCCGTTGGCGCCAATCTCCTGGCGGTTCCGTTCGAGCTCGAGCGTTTGGAAGTGACGGGTGGTCCAGTACCGATCGCGGAAGGGGTGATGCGCACGACAGGGACCGGTGCCAACGCGGGGGCGGCGAATTTCGGGGTGTCCCACGATGGCACGTTCATCTACGTCCCGGGCACCGCGGGAGGAGCGACCCCGCGCACGCTGGTGTGGGTCGATCGGCAAGGGCACGAAGAGCCGCTGGGTGCGGAACCGCAGCCGTATGCTGTGCCTCGCATTTCCCCGGACGGCACGCGCGTCGTGGCCCACGTCGAGAACCCCGTGAACACCCACATCGTCGTCTATGAGCTGAGCCGAAAGACGCTGCAACGCTTGACGTTCGACAAGACACCGGCCTACCGCCCGACGTGGGCGCCTGACGGGCGATCGGTGAATTTCCGCTCGGATCAGGATGGACCTGGGGTCTATCGCAAGGCGAGTGATGGGACTGGGGCGAGTGAGCGCGTCACGTCGGTCCTCGCGCGGTTTCGTGGTATCAAGAGGGCCGCTGGCAGGGCGAGTGAGCGGGTTACGAGGGTGATGCGAGCTCAGAATGTGCTCCTTATCGTCGCCGTTGTCTGCGGTCTGGCTTCGGCTGTGCCCAGCGCTGCGGACGAACGTATCATCTGACACCGAACGATCCACG
>CAVQVI010000023.1:0-150347 GCA_963717075.1 uncultured Acidobacteriota bacterium
GATCCTCCCGCGACTTAATCAGCTTGATCTCAGCCTTCACGTCCTCATCGGTCATGAATTCGCGGCCCGCTAGCTCCTTCGGACGTTCCATCGTCGTATTCACATAGCCGCTGGCCCAAATGCCCTGGAGATTCGGATCCCCCCAGGGGGTGCGCTGACTAAACGGCTTCGTGATGCCCAGCTTCGGTGGGGGTGTCGCACCTGGAACCTGACCACTCGACACGACCGTGCTCAGGGCGAGGATCGCCGCCGCTCCACTCAACGCGAGTATTTGTTTTCTCATATACGACCTCTTGTCAGCTGAGCGGCTCGACTGAATCGCAAGCGATTCGCGGCAATCGCTTTGTCGGCACGTCGAAACGCGTGCGCACTGCGCTGATTTCTGTCACCTTGCGATCAATCTGGAGCGTCGATGCGTCCGTAATGTGCAGAAAACACAATGATAACACGTGATCGAGGTACCACGCCTTGAATGATGTCAAGGGACGATTCATTTGCCGACGGAGTCATTCGCTCCCGGATTCGAACCTTCCTTCCAGCGAGCACGAGCGGTTTCTGGGGAAGATTGGGCATAGAAGCCAGCGAGTTGACTGACGAAGGCCGGGGTTCCTGCGGCTCGGCCCGTAAACTCAAGGGGTCATTTCTCGACACCAACGAACGCTGACCACGGCGTTCCTCGGACCTGTGAGGCCAATCTTCATTCGCCCCAGCACGTTACGGCTGCGGCCTGACGCGCGACCGAACGGCGCACACCTTGCCATGGGGAATAGCGACCCTGGTCGCTTCGTTCGCCTCGCGGGGCCCGACCTCCCCACGCCCACGTGACGAGCCGATCGGGGTCCACCACTTCACAAGGAGGATTCCGTGATTCGCATGCTCGCATCCCTCGTGGTCGTCCTCGTCGTCGTTGTCTCTCTAGTCGTCGCGTATCCGTATGCGCAGACGTCACAGTCGAAGCCCGAGGGCGTCCCCGGGCTTCTCAGCCCGCTGGCAAGATCGCGGCCGTCGTCAACCTCAACACCGCAACAGTGAAGGAGCTCGAGACGCTGCCGGGCATTGGGACCAAGACCGCCGAGCGCATCGTCGACTACCGGACGAAGAAGGGGCCCTTCAAGAAGATCGAGGAGCTCATGAACGTACAGGGGATCGGTGAGAAGAGCTTTCTGAAGCTCCGTGCGCAGCTCACAGTTGCGGCCAAGGCCGAGCCCAACACGCCGTAATCAATGAGGCTTGAGGGCTTCCAGATCCGTGTATGCCGGATCTGGAGGCCCGCTTCCACGATCATGACGAATCTTCGCGCCGCCCCTGGTTACGCCTTCGTGGAGTTGCTCTTTGTCATGGGACTTGCGATGACGATCGCCGGGATCGCCGCACCAGGGATTCTGGCCGGACTGGACGACCTGAAGACCCTCGGGGGAGTCCGCTACATCTCGGCCCGGTTGCAGCGGACGCGCATGGAGGCCGTGTCTCGAGGCGTCAACGTGGCCATACGATTTACCGCAACAGGTGCGTCGTACAGCTACAGCATCTACGCAGACGGCGACGGAGACGGCGTTCGAAGCGAGGATATTCAGCGCGGCATCGACGAGCCGCTCGGGCGGGACGAGCGCCTTCCAGAACAATTCCCTGGCGTCGATTTCGCGACCCTGCCCGGATTGCCGGCCGTCGATATGTCGAGTACCGCGCCGGGCTCAGACCCTCTCGCGCTCGGAGCCAGCAACATGGTGGCATTCACGCCCTTGGGAACGTCCACGCCGGGCAGTTTGTACATCCTGGGCCCCCGAGGCACCCAGTATGTCGTTCGGGTATTCGCCGAAACCGGCAAGACCCGAATTCTCAGATTCGACGCACACGCCAGACGATGGGAGGGTTTATGAAGGGTGTGAGAGACCTGAAAGAGTCGAGCAACGTGCGGCCTGGAGACGGCGCGCTGATGAGCCAACCTCTTGAACGACTTGAACGACGCGCATCGCCTCGACGCCGCACCCTGGAAGAGCACGGCGTCGTCAGCATTCGTGTGCGACCGGGGCGTCTCGGGTGCGGGGTTGTGCTTATCGACGTGTGCGCCGCCGGGGCTCTTGTGGAGAGCGAACACCAGTTGTGTCCCGGCGCCTCGATCGAAGTGCACATGGCGGCCGACGAGCGTGGCATCGCTGTACGCGGTCGCGTCCTGCGGTGCTCGGTGTCCAGACTGCGCGTGGGCGGTATCTGGTATCGAAGCGCGATTGGCTTTGACGGTCACCATCCGTGGTTCATCGACCAGGCGGAACGAGGGTATCTGGTGCCCATGCCCGAAACACAGCGGCATTCAACGGAGCGGGGACGGAGTTCCCGACTCATCCTGTGAGATGGTCGAACGAAATCAAATTTGCATCGGTTTCAGGTGGGCGTGTGCTGGCATTGCATTTGGTTATGGCATCGGCGACAGATTGAGGAGCGTCCATGACCCAAACATCCGACTCGTCCGAGCCCGAGTCCAAGCTTCCGACTTTGGTGCCTCGCAAACAGGATCGCAGATTGGGCATTGGCGATCTGATCGTGGCGGTGTCGCGCGCAATCGGCGATCGATCCGATCCGTGGGTTCTTCGCGGGCGACTCGAGGACACCGTGCGCCGTGTGGTGCCGGTTCGCTCGGTCCGGCTGCGCGACTCCTCCAACCGTCGGACGAGTCGAGCCCCCGAGGGGCCCGATGCCGCACAGTCGATCGTGTTTGACGTGCCGGGGGGGTCGGACGCTGGATCGCGAGGCGTCCTGGAGGCGACGCTCGACCAGGGCTCCTGTCTCGGCGAATGGGATTTTCAGGCGCTGGGTGCCGCGGCGCACATCGGAGCCATGATTCTGGAGATCGAACGGTGTCGAGCACGGCTCACCCGGGGGGCGCCAGCCCCGAAGAGGCGCGACGGCGCGGCGCCTCTCATTGGCACGACCCCGGTCATGCAGGTGCTCCGCGACACGATCGAACGGGTGGCCGGCACAGACTTCACGGTACTCATCGAAGGGGAGAGTGGCGTTGGGAAGGAGTTGGTGGCTCGTCTCCTACACGACCTGAGCCGGCGGCGCAGCGGGCCGTTTGTGGCACTCAACTGCGCGGCGCTGGTTGAGACGCTCGTGGAGGCCGAGCTATTCGGGATCGAGGATCGAACCGCCACAGGCGTGCGCGGCCGTCGCGGCAAATTCGAGCACGCGGATGGCGGCACGCTGTTCCTCGATGAGGTGTCCGATTTATCTCCGTCGGCGCAAGCAAAACTCCTGCGGGCCATTCAGGATCTCTCGGTGGAGCGCGTGGGGGGAAACGGCGTGCATCGCGTGGACATCCGGATTGTTGCGGCGACGAACCGCAGTCTCAGCGATCTCGTCGAGCGGAAACTGTTCCGGCCGGATCTGTTCTACCGCTTGAGCGGCGTGGATATTCGCGTGCCTGCGCTCCGCGACCGTCGGGCCGACATCTTGGAGCTCACGCGGTACTTTCTCGATCGACATCGCGCGGCCCGACCGCTGCGGCTGTCAGCCGCCGCCGCCGATGCGCTCGCGGCCCACGACTGGCCGGGGAATGTACGAGAGCTCGAGCGGCTGATCGAGCGTGCGGTCGCCCTTGCCGAGTCTGACGTGATTGAGTTGGAGGATCTGCCGCCGGTTCTTCGCGGCGACTTCGCCGTCGCGCTGGAGCCGACACGCCAGCGAGCCGAGACCATGCGGGCGTGGGGCAGTCGCTACGCGCGTGCCGTCCTCGAGCGCTGTCAGGGGAACAAGCGCGAAGCCTGCCGGGTGCTCGACATCAGCTATCACACGTTGGTTTCGTACCTGAAGTTTCCGGGCCCGGAACACGACGCTGCGGGCTCAGCGCCCTGGATGCCACGGCCGATCGCTACCGATGGGGAGCCGCCGGATGCCTTGACCGCTCTCGAGAGCGCGTAGACCTCATGCTGCAGGAAGGTGACGTCCTAAACTTAGATCCTGAGGTGTCGTCGGGAATCGACCTGGGCAGTGGCAGCATCGTGGCAACGGGGTCAAGTCCCGTACCGTAATTCGGCCATCAAAGTTGCGGCCACTGGATTAGAGTCTTGACCTCTGAAACTTGCACCGCATGAGTCAAGTTTTCCGGTCAAGACGACCCCGCGCAGCGGGGCTGTAATGAATGTTCGTCTAGCGGGGCGGAGCCTCGACGGCTGAGGCGGAGCCTCGCTAGACATTGAACGATGGAGAAGACGCCACTGGAAATCTGCTAGGGCAGTGCCAGCGCGACCACCTCCGCCCGCATACCGCTCCACCCGACGGTGACCGCAATGTACTGTTTGCCATCGACCATGTACGTCATCGGCACGCCGCTCGTGCCGCCGGGCAGTTCCATTTCCCACACGACTTTTCCAGTCAGCTTGTCGAGGGCCCGAAACATCTTTCCGCCCATTCCCTTGCGTCGATCGGGGCCCTCGCCGATGAACGCGAGGGTCTTCGTAATGAGTGGCCCCGCACGGACACCCTGGCCGAGTGGAGGAAGATTGAGGTCCTTGATCGCGGGGTGATCTCGTGCGCCGTTTCCGTTGACGAACGTCCAGAGCGTTTCCCCCTTGTTGAGATCGATTGCCACGAGCGTGCTGTACGGCGGCTTGAACGGGCTCGGAAGTCCGCGAGGTCCCGCGAGATATGACACCTCTTTGCGGACGTATCGGAGGTTCGATTTTGGGTGCTTTGACGGAACGAGCTCGATGACTTGAATCGAGGTGGAGCTAGCCACGTAAAGCGTGCCGGTCTCAGGGTCGTATGCCTGGCTATGCCAGAGGGCCGAGGCGGTTCCGGGCGCGAAGATCGTGCCTTTCTTACCATCGGGACCGTTGACGAGCGAGGGCGGTGTGAACAACGGCCCGTACCTGTATTGGCTGATGATTGCGAGCGCCTCTGCCCGCAACTCAGGTGTCCAGTCGATCAGATCGTCCACGGTCACACCCTGCTGAAGATACGCGGGTGGCTTCGTGGGAAACGGTTGTGTGGGGGAATACCATTCATCTGGCGCGTCGCCCTTGGGGACGGGCCGCTCCTCGATCGGCCACACCGGCTCGCCGGTCACACGATCGAAGACGTAGGTGAAGCCCTGCTTGGAAACCTGCGCGACCGCTTTGATCCTGCGGCCATTCACCGTGATGTCGGCAAGCACCGGCGCGGTGCCGAGGTCGTAATCCCACAGCCCATGGTGGACGGCCTGGAAGTGCCAAACGCGCTTGCCGGTCCTCGCGTCGAGGCAGACGAGGCTTTCACCAAACAGATTGTTGCCCGGACGCTCGGCGCCCCAGTAGTCGCCCGTCGGCGTGGCGATCGGCAAATAGACGTACCCGAGCTCCTCGTCCGCGCTGAATGGTGCCCACACCTGCGCATCGCCGGTGTACGACCACGAGTCCTTGAGCCATGTATCGTTGCCGAACTCGCCGGGTCGTGGAACAGTGCGAAACGTCCAACGCAGTTTTCCGGTCCTGACGTCAAAGCCTCTGATATCGCCGGGAACGCCTTCTTTCCTGGCGAGTACGTCCTCGCCGGCACCGTCGCCGAGAAGGCCGCCTAGGCCGCCAACCACGATCACGTCGCGCACTATGACTGGAGCGGAGCTTCCTGCAGTCACCTCAACCGGTTTCGAATAGCTTTCGAGGAGATCGACGGCGCCTCGCTCGCCGAAGCTGGCAATTCGCTCGCCGGTTTTTGCGTTCAACGCGACGAGGTAATCGCCCGTGATGGCAATGATGCGTTCGTCGCTGCCACTTCGCCAGTACGCCACACCCCGCTGCGGCCCTCCGAGCGTGCGGCGACGCTTACCCGTCGGCTCGGGGGGGACACGGTCAAACCACACGAGCTGGCCCGTAGCGGCGTTGAGAGCCACGGCGGCGCCGAGCCCGGAGCTGATATACAGCAGATTCCCGATCTTCAACGGTGTGTTCTGAGTCGACGTCGGGGGCGGCACGTCCGGCAATCGCTGCCGCACCTCCATGGGCGTGACCGACTGCCGCCACGCGATGCGTAGGTTCTTCACGTTGTCTTTGTTGATCTGGTCGAGGGGCAAGTATCTGGTGCTCGCGTTGCTGCTTGCGTAGGCTGGCCAGTCACCGGTCTCATTGGCGACCGGTTGCGTCACCGCCAGTGCAGAGAGCGTGAAAACACACGAGACGACGAAAATGTGAGTTGCTCATTGCGGCACCATCAGACGAGAGGTCCTTTCACGGCACAGAGTCACGGTCGGGCGAGCTCCTCGCGCTCGGCGGTCATCAGCCCCGTGCGGCCTTGGATCCGATGGGCCGTTCTATATGCAGTGCCCTCACACTGTGCCGGAAAGTTCCAGGGGAAAACATGTCACATTCCGTTTGTGATCACTTTGTCACCTTCTTCGTCCTCTCATCTTCCGCACGAGCTCCGCTCAGCCTCACCTCCATCGAACGATTGCCCTCGTGACACGCATACTCGAACAGGCGATAACCTGCGTCTCTCTCCAACGCAAGCCCGAGGGTGAATGGCACGGTGAACACCGTCGGGTCCATCACGGTGCCTTCGTACTTGATCGTGTCGGCGTTGACGCGCGTAAACCGCTCCACGATGTGCATCTCGCTGCTGCCGCCGTCAAATGACCCGTATTGCCGCACACGGCCTCTCTGCTCCGTGAAATTCGTGGTATCGACAACGAGTGTGTCGCCCTCCCAACGCCCGCGTGGGTCTCCCTCCCACGTTCTAATGCTGCTGTTGAGATGCGGACGCCGGTCCAACGGTATGATGCGCTTGGTGAGCAGCTCATACCAAATGACGACGTGGTCAGGTGTCTGAATGATTTGCACGGCGTTGTTGTAAGCGGTAGGAACCATCACGCCAGGCAACCCACGCGAGATACATCTGTCCCATAGGTCCATGTCAGCAGCAGACGCAGGCTCCCAATTGTCCCCGCGAAACAGCGGGCGTCCGCTCAATTCGCTGTCGGTCATCTCACCGATGCCAGAGGACGACCGTTCGGGGTTTTCAATGAGCAGCTCCTTTTCTCTCTTCTTGAGTGCCTCGAGGGCGATAGGCGTCAATGGGATTCTTCCATCCGCCGGATCCACAACCAGAGAGGCTTGCCGGGATATCTGTGACGTTCGCTCGGCGATGCCGGTCGTGATCGTCTCACCCTTGTCGGGATTCGCCGCCACCCTCCGAGCGTACTCTTGCTCGTTCAGAGTGCCTCGTGTCCCCAGCTGGCGAGCGCGTTCGAGAGGAACGAATCGCATTCCCGTGGTCGTCCAGACCCCTTGCAGGTCAGGATGGCCCCACGGTGTGCGAGGCGCAGTCCATTTCGTTCCTTGATTCGTCGCCGCGACGGCAGCCTTCCCGGCAGATGGATGCTCACTAGGCGCGAGTACGGCGAGCGTCAACGCCACGCCAGTTCGGCCGATAAGTCTGACATTCACATACACCTCCGCTATTCGACACCAGCTTCGTGGAGGGCTGCCCACGAGTATGAATCCGCACCCGCCACTCCATGCCTCTCTCTCGCGTCGAGCCTGGGAAGACTAGTGGCATGTCCGCGCGAGAAGTACCCCAGCGTCACGCGGGTGGCCGTGAACGGGGCGCCCCGCCGGGCGCGGAGGCGTCTCCTGTGAAGAGCGCGTTTCGCCGAGCACCCGGTGGGGCTGTTCACGGCCAGGACCCGCCTTCGCTGCTGTAGAAATGACGCGGACAGTCCACTAGTAGATGTTGGTCGATGGCTACTGGTGTCAGCGGAGCTCCGTGGGATCTTTTCCATCCCGAGGAGCACCCGTACCTGACGAGCCCATGAACAACTTCTGCCCACTTGGCAATGTGAGATCACGACCATTGGCCCGTCGCGACGCATCCTTGGCCTGATAGCCGTCGACGACAATCTCCATCCCAGGGGAAATGATTTCCTTCGACCAGCCTCGACGAAACAAGTTGTTCGGGTTGCCTGCCTCGATCATCCAGCGTTCAATTTTTCCGTCTTTGTCCTTGACGTCAATGTGGAACCACGAGTGAGGATTGATCCATTCCACTTTGACGACTGTCCCTCGCAACAGGATTGGCCGCGCGGCGTCAAACTCAGCAGAAAATGCATGGTGGGCCATGAGCGGAACCGTGACTGTGAATAGAGCCACGCTCATGAGCGCGCCAATGGCTCGATTGAATCGCATGGAAATTATCCCCTTGACCCGAATGCGCACTGTCTTCATGGCTCATCCTCACGAGTGGTTGGCTTTCGCGTCACCTCAAGGACCAAGGTCCCACCTCGCCGCCCGTAGTCACCTTCCCAACGCTTCACCAACTGCTCCTTCCGCAAATGTCCATAGAGTAGTTCCTCAACAGTCTCCAGGCAGCGATACTCCATGAACTGCGGCTTCGCCTCCATGAGGCGATACAGGGGCATCTTCATCTTCCAGGGGCGCGTGAATACCTTTGGATCTTCGATTGTGACGTCATACATGAGGTGGTACGGTGATATCGGGGTGTACCGCTCGACCACGTGCAACGCGTCGCTGTGAAAATTGCCAGCGCGATCGAACCATGTCTTCTCGTTCAACTGCGTGACATCAACGACCAGCGTATCCCCCTCCCATTTGCCCACCGAGTGTCCCATCCATGACTCCACGCCACTCGCTTCCACGTCGTCGAGATGGATGGTTCGTCCGGCGTTCGAAAACCCGTAGACGATCATGATCTTGTCCGCGCTCTGGATGATCTGAAATGGATACGGCATATACGTGGCGCGGGGCACTCCTGGAAGAAAACAACGGACTTCCGGATCCCGGGTAAGCGCGTTCGCCATGTTTTCTTGCTTCTGCTTGGCGGCCCACGGCTGATAGGGTATTTCGCCTTCCACGACACCCGCGCCGGGCGGCACGCCTCCGATTGCGCCGAGCGCCAGCACTGCAGCCGCTGGAACTCGAGCCCCGTTTGGAGCGCCGGCGTGTGTTGCGAGACCGGGCCCCCACTCGTGGGCCTCTATGTTGTAGTTGGCGGTGTTTAGTGCCTGCCACACGCCCTCAAGGTTTGGTTTGTTTGTCCCTGTCAATCTTGCGACTGTGGATGTTACCGTCTGACCACTGCTTGCGCTGTTCGCGGCGAACAGGAGAATTGACACGACGGCTCCGACCGAGAGCGCGACAACTACCTTTCTTAGCGGGCTGCGCATAAAACATGCCTCCGGTCGCGCATGGTTGCCATGCAATCACACATTCTTAGGTTCGGGCCGTCGAGAGGTCCTCAACGCTTATCTCTTTCATCAAACGACGGCACACGCTTCTCCTGGAATGCTGCGCCCCCTTTTTCGAGCAATCTCGCGCCTGCGAGTATCGTCGCCATCGAATAGTTTCCCTCGTGGCAGGCACCCTCATATATTTGGTTCTTTCTGTTGTCCGCCAGCGTCAGGGGAATCTCCATGGTCCACGGGCGGGAATAGGAGACGGTGTCTGTAAATGTCACGCGATACATCAGCAGGTCCGGCCCTTCTCGCGTGAAGCGCTCCACTAAATGCAACTTGTCTGAGGCACCCTGAAACATCGATTTACCAGTAAAGTTTGTCGTGTCGACGACGAGCGTGTCACCCTCCCACCGACCCACGGAGTCGCCAAGCCACAGGTGCACATGCGATGGGAGGTGAGGGCGCCCATCCAACGGGACCACCCGATAGGCCGTCCCCTTGAGACCATCCTCCATGAAAATACCGATCGAGTTCTGGCCCTGGACGATTCGGTGAAATGACCCGGCTCTCTTGACAAACGGGACGACGACGCCAATACAACGGTCGGCGGGACGATCCTCTGGACCATCGGCGCTTGTTCGCTGTGTGGCGACTTGACCTGGCTGCTTCTCTGATTCTTCGTCACCGCCGCGGACGGTGGAGAGTTGGACCCTTTTCTGCCCCTCTTTGGTGAACGGAATTTTTCCATCGGGCGGATCGATGACCAACGACGTTCGTTTCGTTCGGACGACCCGTTCGTGCTGCCCTGACTGGCTGAACGCCTGGTTATATGCGCCCTCGACGTCGCCGACGGTCCCTCGCTTCGCGCGCGCTCTTCCACCAGTTCCGTCACCGCCACGTTCGCGCTGCCCCTTCTCCAGCGCAGCCACCTCCTCATCGGTCAGAAATTGCTTGCCTTTGAATTCGTCGGGGCGCTCGATCGTGGTGAACACATAGCCAAGTCCCCAGATGCCCGTCATGTCTGGTGCGCCCCACGGCGTGCGGGGAACTTTATAGCTGTCCTTGGCGACTGCTTTCTGCTGCGCGGACACGGGCGCACCATCCCACACGCTCGCAAGCGACACACCAAGAAACAGCACCGACGGAATCGCGAGCCGCATGAAAAATCGATTACACATCAGCGCTCCTCCGAATCGTGTTGCACGTTGTTTGCGTCATGCACGCTGTCCCAAGCGCGACGAGTGTAGGCACCCAGAATTCGATGTGCCCGTCCTGGGGTCCCCCCCCGAACGGGCCTGCCGCGAGAAAGGGCAGGAACGGCCATTGTGCGCGTCCGGTATGAAACCGTCAATGCGGTTCTTCGCGGTACCCTCGCCGTCGCGCTGGAGCCGACGCGCCAGCGAGCCGAGACCATGCGGGCGCGGGGCAGTCGCTACGCGCGTGCCGTCCTCGACGGCTGCCAGGGGAACAAGCGCGAAGCCTGCCGCGTGCTCGAGGCGACCGGCGACCCGGGGTGTGCTGGCCTCTTTCAGTGAGTGGCTTTTGCTTCGACTGGCTCGATTCTCAAGACAGCTCCCTGCGCTTCGTCTGTCGTCAGATATAACAGACCATCCGGGCCCTGCCTGACGTCACGGATTCGCTGCTTGAGCTCGGCCAGCATTGGCTGGTCCATCCCTCTCTGGGGAAGCCCGGTTCTGCTCAGCGAGATGCGATGAAGCTGACGTGCCCCTAAGTTTGCGCCCCCAATGGCACCAACGATGATGTTGCCCTTCCAAGCCGGAAACTTATCACCCGTGTAGATGATGATGCCGGTGACTGCGGGCGAAGGTACCCAATAGATGAACGGATCCTCGAATCCCTCTGCCCGGAGCTTTGGCGAGGTGGGCCCGGACAGATAGCCGGGACCGGTCGGTCCAGATTTGGGATCGTATGTGAGCGCGCCGCTGTAGTCCGTTCCGTACGAGACGACCGGCCAGCCGTAGTTGCGTCCCGGCTTGACGATGTTGATCTCATCGCCGCCCATCGGACCGTTCTCGGTTTCCCAGATCTCTCCAGTGTCCGGGTGGACGAACAGACCAAGCGCGTTGCGAATGCCAAGGGCATAGATCTCAGGCCTATATCCGGGCCGGCCGACAAACGGATTATCGGATGGGACTGTTCCGTCCTCGTTGAGCCTCAGGATCTTCCCAGCGTGGTTGGCCGGATTCTGGGCGTCGTCCGCTACGCCGATCTTGTGACGGGTCGGAATGCCCACCGTCATGATGATCTTCCCATCGCGGGTAAAGGCGATGCGCGCCCCAGACGTACCCTGCGACCACGCGTCGGCCACGAAGATGTCGCGGACATCGGTGAGGGAGGTACCGCCATCGAAGCGGGCGCGAGCCAGGGTGCAGGTTGCCGCATCTTTCTTCCCGGTGAGATCCGGGTGCGGATTTCCTGCCATCGGCTTCGAGTAGGTGAAATAGACGAGCTTGTTCTCCGCATACCGCGGGTGCAGCACGATGTCCATCAAACCCGCATTCACGGCGCCGGTATTCACTTCGGGGACGCCAGCGATCGGCGTAGGGTCGAGCACGCCGTTGCGGATAATTCGAAGAGTTCCGGCTTTCTCGGTGACCAGAATGTCCCCGTTCGGAAGAACGGCCAGCGCCCAGGGAACCGTCAAGCCGGTGATGGGCACAACCCGGACGAGCTGCCCGCCCGCTTCCAGGACCTGCGGCCGATCGAACGCCGGACGTGCGGACGCGCTGATCGCGCCTTCCGGCGGCGTGGGCGACTGATTTCCCTGAGCGTTGGCCGAAGCCGCCAACGCGAACGCTGCGAGGGTAAGCATCGGAACACGGGACTTCATGAAGGTCTCCTTGTGCGTCCGCCGCCACCGCCATGCTATCTGTGGGATATGACGGCAGCACCGGGATATGACCGCAACCATCGGTTTTTGCACGGGGCCGTGCTGCCGAGGTGGCGCAATTATCGCACCGAGCCCCGCCACCTGCAACGCGCTCCTTCACGCGGCCGTCAAACAACGGCCGCCCTGGCGCACTAAGCGCGGCATAGCCGCTAGTCTAGGCCCGAGCCGCAGCGTGTTCGGCAGCATGCGGTCTTGACGCGAACATACACGGTCAGGAGGGTAGATGCGATTCTGCGTCAGGCGTCGCGTAGCGACCCACTCAGTCAACAGCAAAACAGTAGAACAGCCCGGCGCCACCCGTGCTTGTCAGGTCCTCCTGACTGCACCCTCGCGACGCGTGCGCGGAGTTCCATGAGCTCATCCCATCTTCCTGTCCCTTGCGATCATGATGGCCAACTTGCGCGCGGCCGGCGCCGCTTGACGTCCAGTTCCCACAGGTGAGATCGGATCCGGCATCGAACGCCGTCCCATCCGGCCGTGATCCCGTGAGCATGTCGTGTGTGTTCGGGACGTCGCCGACACCGTTCACGGCATTCAGCGCTTCGGTGACCGCCGTCTCTTTGTTGAGTCTGTTGTTGCCGCCATGAAGTTCCTCGACACTGGTCGCCATCAAGAGCCCCTCCGCGTTGTACCAGGGACCCTTGCCAATCCGGTCGCGCGCGTGAACGGCCGGCTGACTCTGGGTCGCCGTCGTGCTCAAGTACGCACGCCAGGTGTGGTCGCCAGATCCTTCGGCCTTCGCGAGCGCTTGACAGTGCGCGTCCGCCCCAGCCAGCCCTCCGAGATTGCCGCCTCTTCCAGTCCCACGGCTCGTGACGAAGAACCTCGTCACGGATTTTGCACCTCCCATGGAAAGTGCTTCGGGAGCGTTCCGTGGCGTGGCGGCGGGGGCGGTTGTTCTGGCGGTCTGTGTGTTCTCGGTCTTTCCGCATGAGGACAGCCACACCGTCAATGCCAAGTACATGACAGCCCATCCAATCGGTCGTCCGAGATATCGCACGTCGTGCTGTCTCTCTCCTGACGCGCCACACATTCCTGTGCACAGATCCTGGTTTGCTTTCGAGGACTTCTCGACTACGCTCAGCATGAGTGGTATTTCTTTCTCCGGCGACCAGCCGGAATGTACGCCGTTGGTTCAGCCGTTCGTTCACATGAAGGATACGCCGCCTTCATCGCCGCGTACGACAACAGACTTGAGCGCCGCCATGAGCCGCCACTGATGGCCACGACCCCGCCGATGTGGGAAACCTGGAGCTGTGACGAGGCTGCGGCGCTGCAGTTGGCCAAGGCTCTCAGCATCCCGCCGATTGTGGCGCGTCTGTTGTGTCAGCGTGGTTTAGGGGAGCCCGAGAAGGCCGCGCGCTTCCTGCACCCGTCCATAGAGCATCTGAACGATCCGCTGGCGCTTGCTGACATGGGCCTGGCGGTGGATCGGATCCTTGCAGCCGTGGCACGCAGGGAGCGGATCGCCGTGCATGGGGACTACGACGTGGACGGCGTCACCTCGACGGTGATTTTGCGGCGGGCACTCGAGTTGCTGGGCGCCGACGTCACGCACTTCATCCCGGAGCGCCTCACGGACGGCTACGGGTTGCAGCCTTCGACCGTCGAACGTCTGCATGGGAGTGGAGTGGCCTTGATCGTGTCGGTGGACTGCGGCATTCGTGGCGCCGAGGCCGCGTCCCGTGCGAGAGCGCTTGGCGTCGATCTGATCATCACCGACCATCACGAACCCGACATCGATTTGCCGGACGCTCTCGCGATCATCAACCCGAAACGGCGCGACTGTTCGTATCCCGACAAGAATCTGTCCGGGGCCGGCGTGGCGTTGAAGTTGGTGCAGGCGCTGTGCGAGAGAACCGGGCATCAGGGCTGGTTACCGGGCTTCATCAAGATCGCGGCCATTGGCACGCTGGCCGATGTGGTGCCGCTCGTGGGCGAGAACCGGGTCATCGCGAAGATCGGGCTCGACCTTCTGACGCGCGGTCCACACAAAGTGGGTCTACGCGCGTTGCTCGACGTCGCGGGCCTTTCGGGAAAGACGATCGACAGCTTTCACGTTTCCTTCATGCTGGCTCCACGTGTCAACGCTGCCGGGCGGATGAGCACGCCGGATATTGCCACGCGTCTGTTGCTTGCCAACGACGATGCAATGGAGGAGGAGGTACGGGGGCTCGCGCTGCGCCTCGACAGCGAGAACATTCGACGCCAGGAAGAGGAAGCCGAGATCGTCGCGGCGGCGAAAAAGATCGTGCAGAGCGATCCTGACGTCGGCGCGCGTTCCGTCCTCGTCGTGTCGGGTGAAGGCTGGCACCGCGGGGTGATAGGGATCGTGGCCTCCAAGCTGGTCGACGCCTTTCATCGGCCGGCCATTGTGTTGTCCGTGGAAGGCGACCTGGCGCAGGGGTCGTGTCGGAGCATTCCGCACTTCGACCTGTTGAACGCGTTGGAGCGGTGCGCGGACCGCCTTGTCAGGTTTGGAGGCCACAAGCAGGCCGCCGGACTGACCATTGAAGCAGCACGCATCCGAGAATTCCGGTTGGCGGTGAACGACGTGGCCGACGAAACGATTGGGCCCGATGACTTGATGCCGCGGCTACGGATCGATGCCGATCTGGATTTCCGGACCATCACCGGCGACGTCGCGGCGGGGATAGCGGCCCTGGCTCCCTTTGGCACGGGCAATCCGCGGCCAGTATTTGCCGCACGCGGCGTCGAGATCGTCGACGGTCCGCGCAAGCTCAAGGAACGGCATCTCAAGATGGCGTTGAAGCAGGAAGGGCGGATCTTTCGGGCGGTGGCGTGGCGCGCTGCGGAGCGCCACGAGTACCTGTCGGAACACAGGGCCCGCCTCGACGTCGCCTTCTCGCTGGAGCAGAATCAGTACAACGGACAGACATACGTGGAGCTCACGCTCTCGGACATGAAGAGATCGGAATGACCAGATGGCAGCGCCGCACACGCATCGTCATCGCCGTGGCCGGGGTCGCCTTTGCCATAGTTGTCGCGTCGCAGTTCCAACGCCGCGAGCCAGCGCCTGAATCTGCCGCGGTTCCACGGAGCGATCCGAGCGCGAGCATCGAGAGCACGAAGGGACGCTCGTCTCGCGTCAATATCGAGCACGAGGATGTCCGGATCGAATACGACCGCCTGACGGGCTATGAGGACGGCTCCACGAAGATGTCGAATGTGACTGTCGTGACCGAGCGATCCGAAGGTCGGACATTCACGATCACGGCGAGAGAAGGAAAGGCGGGAAAGAACGATGCGGACATCACTGTGTCGGGCGACGTCCGCATGTCCGTAAGCGACGGTTTGGTGGTCCGCACCGAACAGGCGACGTACACCGACGCCGAGGGGATGGTGCGGGCCGACGGCGCCGTCACTTTCTCGCGCGATCGGATGTCTGGCAGTGGCGTGGGGATGACGTACAACAAGAACAGCGACGTCCTGGCAATCCTCGACCAGGCCGTCGTGCACATGCAGCCAGATGCGCACGGCACGGATCGCATTGACATTGTATCGGGCACGGCGGTGTTCACACGTCCTGAAAAGACGGTCCGTTTCGATCGCGGGATCAACGTGACGCGGGATTTCGAGGTGACGGAGGCCGATGCAGGCGTTGGACAGCTGAGCCGCGACGAGCAGCGGCTGGAAGCCCTCGCACTGCGCGGACGATCGCGGATCACCGGATCGCGGGGTGGTCCCGGCATGTTCAAGTCGTTGAGCGGACGGGATGTGGATCTGAGGTACCGCTCGGATGGGAGGTCGATCGAGCGAGCCCATGTCACCGGAGGCGCCTCACTCGAGGTGGCTGGTGAGCGCAACCAGATGAATCGGCAGATCAGCGCGAGTTCGATTGATGTCGCCCTTGCCGCTGATGGCTCGACCCCCACAGCGGTCATCGCGCGCGAGCGGGTCCAGCTCACGATGCCAGCCGACAAGAGCACCCCCGCTCGCACGATCACCGCCGACGCCATGGACGGGACGGGCACGGAACGGCAGGGGCTGACGGCCGCCCGTTTCACAGGCAACGTGCAGTTTGTCGAACGAGGCGCGGACCGGACGCGGACGGCCAGGTCGGCGGCACTCGACGTGAATATGGGCCAGGGTCTCAGTAATATCGACGACGCGAGGTTCTCGCGTGGCGTGCGGTTCCAGGAAGGGAGCCTCACCGCCACGGCTGCGGCGGCGCGGTACATCCTGGAGAAGGGCACGCTGGAACTGACCGGCAGCGAGCCGGGCTTTCTTGTCCCCCACCTCCGGAACGAACGGATTGACGTGGGAGCCGCACGCATCGACGTGGTGCTCGACGTCCCGAAGATCACCGCGTCGGGCAACGTCGGGAGCACGTTGCGGCCTGCCAGGAAGCAGGCCGGGGGCACCGCTTCCGGCGGGTCTGATCCCAAAGTTCCATCAATGCTGAAGGCAGACCAGGAGGTGCAGGTCACCGCAAATGACCTCCAATACGACGGCGAGGCATCGCGAGCGACGTATTCGGGAAATGCGTCGCTCTGGCAGGGCGAAACGAAGATCAAGGGCGCATCGATCGTGATCGACGACAAAACCGGGGATCTGACGGCCGCAGGAGGCGTAACCACGAACGCCATGCTTGTTCAGGAAGACACGGACCACAAGAAGACGCGCATGTCGTCAAGGGGTTCTGCCAAGGACTTCCGGTACGAGGAGTCGCTGCGTCGCGCGACCTATGAGGGCACCGCGAGCCTCATCGATGCGCAGGGCGATCTGAGAGCCGAAACAATCGACGTGTATCTCAAGCCCTCCGGCGACGAGATCGAGCGCGTGGAGGCGCGCCGACAGGTGCAGGTGACGGTGGTAGAGAAGCGGAGAACGGCCACTGGTGACGAGCTCCATTACTTCAGTGCCGACGAGCGCTACGAAATAAAGGGCAAGCCCGTCACCATTGTCGACGAGTGCGCCCGCAAGAACGAGGGCCTCACGTTGACCTTCTTCAGAGCCACCGATAGGATCATCCTCAACGGCAGCCCGCAAAACGTTACACACACGAAAAGCGACGGGTCGAACTGCCGATAGCCCGCGGCGTCAGTCCGTCGGGCAATCCCCACCATGGCGACACTCCGCACAATCGAGCTCACGAAATCGTATGGAGGGCGAACAGTCGTTCGCGGCATCAATCTCGACGTGGCGTCCGGTGAGATCGTCGGCCTCCTCGGTGCCAACGGCGCGGGGAAGACGACGATCTTCTACATGACGGTTGGTCTCACGGCGCCCGATTCGGGACGCGTGGAACTCGACGGCGTGGACGTTACTGAGGAACCGATGTACGTGCGAGCCCGGAAGGGCATCGGCTACCTTCCGCAGGAGCCGTCCATCTTTCGAGGTCTCACCGTTGAGCAGAACATCCTGGCGATTCTCGAGACCTTGCCGATAGACGGGGCGACGCGGCGCGCCCGCCTTCGGGAACTGCTCGGCGAGTTGAACCTCACGCCTCTGGCCAAGTCTCCCGCCTACACGCTGTCGGGCGGGGAACGCCGCCGCGCGGAAATCACGCGCGCGCTCGTGGTCTCGCCCAAGTTCGTGCTGCTCGACGAACCGTTTGCCGGCATCGACCCCATCGCCGTCAGCGATATCCAGAAGATCATCTTCCACCTTCGCGACCGCGGCATCGGGGTCCTCATTACCGACCACAACGTCCGCGAGACGCTCCGGATCACCGACCGGGCGTATATCGTCCACGGCGGCGTAATTTTCAGGAGCGGAACGCCTGATCTCCTCGCCGCCGACGACGAGGTCCGGCGGATTTATCTGGGGACTGAGTTCCGATTGGATTAAAATAGGCCTGGTAATTGCATCCGCCGACACGCCGCAGAGACAACCACCGGCGTGAGTCTGGCGTTCATAGGCAACTGTTGTGCGCAAGTGCGCACTGTACAAGGACTTGGCTGACACGGCGTCTCGATGGGCATCCAGCAGAAACTCCACACGAAGCTCGTCCAGAAACTGATTCTGACACCGTCCCTGCAGCAGGCGATCAAGCTGCTGCCGATGTCCACGCTGGAGTTGTCGGACCTGCTGAACCAGGAGATGGTCGAAAACCCGATGCTCGAGGAGGTGCCGACCGAGGAGCTTCAGCCCGCTGAGGCCCCCGCACAGGCGGAGAAGGCCGAGCCGGAGCAGCAGGCCAACAAGACCGACACATGGGACGAACAGGACTACGAGTACTTCTTCGGCGATTACCTGGACGACGGCTATCGGCCGCGCGCGCCACAGGAGGTCAAAGAGCTCCCGCCCATCGAGAACACGCTGTCCACGTCCACGTCGCTTTCCGATCACCTCATGTGGCAGCTGTCAATGCAGACCGACGATCCGCTCATGCGCGAAATCGGCTCCGCGATCATCGGCAACCTCGACGACGATGGCTATCTCGTGGCCTCGTTCGAGGAACTGGCCAGCATGGGTCCGTGGCCGCTGCCCGAGGTCGAGCGTGCGCTTCGCCTGGTTCAGAGCTTCGATCCTACCGGGGTCGCGGCGCGTGATCTGCAAGAATGTCTGCTCCTGCAGTTGCGTCATATCGGCCTTGAAGGGACGCCGACCGAAAAGATCATCACTGACCATCTGCAGCTTCTGAAGAATCACCAGGTGCCGGAGATCGCCCGCAAGCTCGGGCTCACGATCGACGACCTCAAGGAGCACATCGAGGTCATCAAGAACCTCGATCCCAAGCCGGGAAGCCGTTACAACCCCTCACAGTCGCAGTACGTCATCCCCGACGTGTACGTGGTCAAGGTGGAGGATCAGTACGTGGCCGTCCTGAACGAGGACGGGCTGCCGCAGATGCGCATCAGCCCGGTCTATCGCCGGCTGCTCGACAAAAGCGCGACCGACAACAACGACGAGACTCGCGCCTACGTCAAAGACAAGTTCCGGTCCGCACTCTGGCTCATCAAGTCGGTCGAGCAGCGTCAGAAGACGATCCACAAGGTCGCCAACAGCATCATCAATTTTCAACGAGATTTCCTGGATCACGGGATCGAGCACCTGCGGCCGCTGGTCCTGCGCGACGTGGCCAACGACATCGGCATGCACGAATCGACCGTGAGCCGCGTCGTCACGAACAAGTACATGCACACGCCGCAAGGCGTGTTTGAAATGAAGTACTTCTTCCATAGCGGCATCAGCAGCTCGTACGGCGAGAGTGTGTCGTCGGTCACGATCAAGCAGCGAATTCGCAAGATCATCGAGAACGAAGATCCCCGCAAGCCGCTCAGCGACTCGAAGATCGTCAGCATCCTGCAGCGGGAGGGGCTCGTGCTCGCCCGACGCACCATTGCCAAGTATCGCGAGGAACTCAAGATTCCGACGTCGAATCAGCGGAAGGTGCTCTATTGAGCGTGCGGCCTGTGGCGCACAGTCTGAAGTCGATTGCCGAAAGCTGAGTGCTAAACCCTGAGCGGATTCGTGCCCCCAGTCCGTGGAATCGCCGTCGGTACGCTGCTGAACAGCCGGCCTGATGCCTTCGGGCTGGTGCTCGAGGTCCTGACCGGCGCCGCCGGCCTCGAACGCCGTATCACCAGCCCGCACGTCCAGAAGACCGGGCTCGCCCTTGCTGGATTTCACGAGTATCTCAAACCCGGACGCGTGCTGATCCTCGGTGAAAGCGAGGTCCGCTACCTGGAGGGCCTCGATCCGCTCGCGCGCTCCGATGCCCTCCGACTGGCGTTCACCACGGATCTGCCCTGCGTGCTCGTGACGTGTGGGTTTCCGCCACCCCGGGAACTCGTGATCGAGGCCGGCCTCGCGGGGCTTCCGGTGCTCCAGACCAGCGTCCCGACTCCGACGGCGATCGCCAAGCTCAATTCGATCCTGGAGGACGGGCTGGCCGAACGGGCCGTCATCCACGGTGTGCTGATGGACGTGCTCGGGCTCGGCATTCTGATCACAGGTGAGAGCGGCATCGGCAAGAGCGAGTGCGCGCTCGATCTCATCGTCCGCGGTCATCGCCTCGTGGCCGACGACACGGTCGAAGTGCGGCGCCGCTCGGAAACGATCCTCATCGGTGCGTGCCCGGAGCTGACGCGCCATCACATGGAGCTGCGCGGGCTCGGGGTGATCAACGTGAAAGAGTTGTTCGGGATCGCCTCCACGCGGTCGTCGAAGCGCGTGGAGCTCGTCGTGCAACTCGAGCGTTGGGATCCCGGCCGCGAGTACGAGCGACTCGGCTTGGATGATTCGTTCCATGACATTCTGGGTCTCCGCGTGCCGCTCATCAGCATGCCGGTTGCGCCGGGACGCAACATCGCCATCCTCATTGAGGTTGCGGCTCGCAATCAGATCCTGCGCAGCCGCGGCCATCATGCAGCCCGTGCGCTCGCCGAGCGTCTCGAGGACACACTCCGCGCGGCGGGCGGTACGAAGGCCAGCCCCGGCGGGCCCATGAGCCTCGGGGCGCATGAGGACGACGAGGAGGAGATCGAGTCCGGAGGAGGGCGGTGACCCGCAACAAGACGGAAAAAGGGAGGCGAACGACGGAAGAGGGGCGGAATCAGAAAGGGTTTCCGTTCATCGTGCTGACGGGGCTCTCCGGGGCGGGGAAGTCGCACGCGATTCGTGCACTCGAGGACCTGGGCTACTTCTGCGTGGACAATCTGCCCACCACCCTCATGCCGACCATGGCGAAGCTTTCGGTCGGGGGCGATATCGAGAAGGTTGCCATCGTGGTCGATGTTCGAGAGCGGAACTTTCTGTCGTCATTCGCCAGGGTCTTCAGGGGGCTTCGGCGGATGCGCAGCCTCAATCCGATGCTGATCTTCCTCGATGCCAGCAACAGCGCATTGTTGCGCCGGTTCAGCGAGACTCGGCGGCCGCATCCGATGGCGCCGGATCGATCACCGAGCGAGGGCATTCGCGCCGAACGGACTCACATGGCGGCAATCCGGGCCATGGCCGACGAGATCATCGATACGTCGGACATGACGGTCCACGAACTGCGGCAGTTCTTCATGGGCCTGTCGAGGGATCGGTCGCGATCCGGGCTGGTCGTGACGATCCTGAGTTTCGGATTCAAGTACGGCCTGCCTGTCGACGCGGACCTGGTCTTTGACGTGCGGTGTTTACCCAATCCGCATTTCGTGCGGGCGCTGCGTCCTCGGACGGGGCGCGATCGGGCCGTGGCGGCGTTCATGGACCGCGAGCCGTCAACTCGCGAGTTCATCCGGCGGCTCGAGGAGTATGTCAAGTACGTGCTGCCGTTCTATGTGGCCGAAGGGAAGAGCTACCTCACGCTGGCCATCGGCTGTACCGGTGGGCGGCACCGGTCGGTCATGATCGCGGAGCGGCTTCGCCGTACACTTGCCGCCGCGGATGTCACGCGCGTCCGCGTCCGGCACCGGGACATCGCCCATGTCTAACCGCCGGGCGGCAACCAGTGCGCGCCTGGATCGGAGGGGGAGAGCGCAGCCATGATCGGCGTCGTCGTCGTGACGCATGGACAGCTGGCCACGGAGCTCGTCAATGCCGCGGAGATGATCGTCGGGGACCTGCCGCAGTTCACGGCAGTCTCCATCGGATGGCACGACGAAGCGAATGACGCCTTGGAAGACATCGCGCACGCCATCGAGCGGGTGAAAAGCGACGCGGGTGTCCTGCTGTTGACCGACATGTTTGGCGGCACGCCGTCCAATCTCGGCTTGACATTTCTCGAGCGCGACGGCCTCGAGGTGATCACGGGCGTCAATCTGCCGATGCTCATCAAACTGGCTTCGCTGCGGAGTTCGTCCGATTTGCTCGCAGTGGCTCGCGAAATGCGCGATCATGGACGCAACGCGATCTGGGTGGCGTCGGACCTTCTGAGAGGTGAGAAGACGTAGGTTCCGCACCTCATGAACCCTTGAAATGACCGCCAGAAACGTGACTGTTGTGAATCAACTGGGTATACACGCGCGCGCGGCCGCAAAGTTCGTGCACCTTGCCACGCGGTTCGAATCGCGGGTCCGCGTGGGCCGCCACGGGAGGGAAATGGACGGCAAGAGCATCATGGGGATCTTGCTCCTGGCGGCGGCGCGAGGTTCGATCATCACGATCACCGCGGATGGTGCAGATGAACAGGCGGCGATCGAAGCGCTGGCCGCGTTGGTTGAGGCCGGCTTTGGCGAGGACGCATGCAGCGCCTAGCAGGTATTGGTGTATCTCCCGGCGTCCGTCTGCGGCAAGGCGGTCATCTTGATTCAGCGGGCTCAGGTGCTTCGCTATCATGTGGCTCCGGAGCGCTTGTCGCACGAGATCGATCGACTTGAGCGGAGCCGCCTGAAATCGCGGGAGCAATTGATCGGCATCCGTGCGCGTGTCGAATGCCGGCGAGGACGCGAGATTGCGTCGCTCTTCGACGCCCAGCTGCTGATGCTCGACGATCCGATGCTCCTGCCTCGAGCCTCCGACCTGATGCGCGCCGAGGCGATCAACGCGGAGTGGGCGATTCAGCAGGTCTTCGAGGAATTCTGCAGCGTGTTCGACGAGGTAGCCGATCCCTACCTGCGGGAGCGAAAGGGGGATGTCGCCGACCTCGTGGGACGGCTCCGCATGAACCTTCGCCAGGGTGCGTCCGCGCCCCGCGACCTGCTGGGCGAATTGGCAGAGTCGTCGATTCTGATTGCCGACGAGCTCACGCCATCGCTGGCCGCCCAGGTGGACTGGACGAAGGTCCGCGGGTTCGCGACCGACGCGGGCAGCCGGACCTACCACACCGCGATTCTCGCCAGATCGCTCGACGTGCCCGCCGTGGTCGGGTTGCACGATGCCAGCCGCCTCGCGCGGCCTGGACAGCTGGTCGTCATCGACGGCGCGGCGAATGAGATCATCCTGGATCCTGATGACGAGGTCATCGCACGCGTTGCCCGAAGCACCGAAGACCAGCGTCCGGCCAGAGGAACGGACGCGGGACGGCAGCGGCCGGCCGCCACAGCCGATGGGGTCCAGATTTGCCTGGAAGCCAACATCGAGTTTCCGGATGATCTCGCGTCAGCTCGCTACGCTGGCGCCGAAGGAATCGGGCTCTATCGCTCCGAGTTCCTCCTGGCGTCAGGGTCGGACGCTGGTCTGTGCGAAGACCGGCAGTACGAGATCTACCGCGGCATGCTCGAGGGGATGGCGCCCCGACCGGTCACTGTTCGAACGTTCGATGTGGACGAAGACCAGATGACGATGCGTTCGGCGGCGTCCGTGCTTGGAGGCGGCTGGGCCACTGGAGAAGAACGGACGGGCCGGCAGGGCCTTCGCGGACTCCGCCTCAGCCTGACGCGCCCGGAGCTCTTTCAGACTCAGCTGCGCGCGCTGCTGCGCGCAGCACGTCACGGCAGACTCAGAATCATGTTTCCGTTCGTGTCCGGCGTCGCTCAGGTGCGTGAGGCACGGCGGATGATTGCCGCGGCCTCCGCCGATCTCGAGCGCCGGGGTGAACAGGTGCCGTCTGTGCCGATTGGCGTCATGATTGAGATTCCCGCGGCCGCATACACGGCGGATCTGCTCGCGCGTGAGGTGGACTTCTTCACCATCGGGACGAACGATCTGATCCAGTACTGCCTTGCAGTGGATCGCGCGGATGAACGCGTTTCTCACTTGTACGAGCCGCTGCATCCGGCTATGCTCAGGGTCATCGCGATGGTCCGTCGGGCCGCCGCACGACGGGGTATTCCTGTGTCGCTCTGTGGGGAGATGGCGTCCGACCCGGCGCTCTTGACGCTGCTTGTGGGACTCGGACTGCGAGAGTTCAGCATGACGCCCGGAGCGATCGGCGTCGCCAAGCAGGTGCTTTCGGAGGTGCGTACCGACAGCCTCCGCATGCTCGCGCGGCGGATCTTGAGACTGCCGACGGTCGAGGAGATGGAGCGGGAGCTGCTGGCCTCAGTCGGCCGGATCTCGGTCGGGCAGCACAACTAGCGTAGGGATGGAGAGTTCTGTGGACACCGAGATGACGCGCGTGGAGAAGCCGTGGGGCTACGAATTGCACTGGGCGAAGACCGATCGTTACGTCGGGAAGATCATTCACGTGAACGCAGGCCACGCGCTGAGCCTTCAGTATCACAACATCAAGGACGAAACGATTCTGCTGTACTCAGGCAGGCTCCTCTTCGAGATTCAAGAAGGCGACTCGCTCATGAAGCGTGAAATGAAGCCAGGCGAGCGGGTGCACATTACGCCGAAGACGATCCACCGCATGACCGCCATCGAAGACAGCGATATTTTCGAAGTCTCGACGCCGGAACTGCACGACGTGGTGAGGCTCGACGACAGATACGGGAGGGCGGATAGAAAGAGCTGAGGGATTGCAGGACTTTCGGACAATCCTACAATCCTGCGATCCTGCAATTTCAAGATCAGAACGGAATGTCGTCGTCGTTCAACGGCTCTGAGGGTTCCGGTGGGCTGGAGTGCCCACCGCCCATGGGTTCGCCGCCGCCACTCCGGTCCATTGACGCGCCGCGCCCACCTCCACCGCCCAGCAGGACGACCCGGTCGCCGCGAATTTCCGTGGTGTAGCGCTTATTCCCGTCCTTGTCGTCCCATTGGCGCGTCTGTAAACGTCCTTCGACGTAAATCTGCTTGCCCTTGGTGAGGTACTCCGTGAGGGATTCCGCAGATTTCCCCCAGAGCACCACACGGTGCCACTCGGTCTTTTCCTGCTTCTGACCGGCTTTGTCGTTCCAGACTTCCGTGGTGGCCATGTTAATCGTGGCAACAGCTGCACCGCCGGGTGTGTACCGCAATTCGGCATCCCGCCCGAGATTACCGACCAGAATCACCTTGTTCACGCTTCCCATAGTGTCCGCATTCTACATCGTCCGCAGTCAGGGTTTCCGAGCGAGCTGCGGCGATGCGAGCTGCGTGGCTGCGAGGCTGGCTTCCTGGCTGTTTGGAAATGTCTTCACGACATACTCGAACGCCGTGCGCGCGTCATCGATGCGCGCCATGTTCTTGAAGGCCTGCCCCTTTCGATAGTACGCCTCGGCCAGTCTATTGCTGGTGGGATAGTTTCTGATGGCGACGTCGCATGCCTCGATGACTTTGGCATTGTTGCCCATCTGCAGATACGTGCTGCAGATGTACACCTGGGCATCGTCGGCCATCTCCGCGTTGGGGAAGCTCTTGATGTACGCCTCGAAGCCCTGAATCGCGAAATCATACTGGCCGGCCGTGTAGTCGCTGTACGCCTGGTCCCAGGCAGCTTTCGGTGACATGCCGATGCTGGTGGCCACCGGCTGAGCGGTCAGCGCGCCGTCGGGCGGGCCGAGGATAGGATCGACCGCGGATCGCCCCGCATTGATCTGAGTGACGAGCTGGCGCATCGCCGTGACTTCCTGCGTGAGCGATCCGATGCGCACGTTGTTCTCGTCTATCTTTTCGCGCAGGACGACCACATCGCGTGTCATCGCATCGATACTGACTTTCTGATTGGCGAAGCCCCGGGTCGTGCTGTTGTTCTGCTCCTCGAGCTTCGCATCGACGCGCGCGTTGACCGTCTTCGTGGCAGCATCGAGCGCGTCGCCCATGGCCTTGCTCATCGCGGCGATGAGGTTTTGCAGCTGCTGTAGCTGTTCCTGCAGCATGCGGATGTCGGCCATCATCTGACGCATTTCCTTGTCGGCCGCCAGCACGGTCCGCGTGCCGGGCCCGGGAATCATGACGAGCCCGGCTACGAGCGCGATGCTGAGCCACGCGGAGATCTTGATCGCGAACACTCTGTGTTTCATGACAGTCACTTTGCCGTGATGACGAAGTGGGCGCGCCGGTTCTTTGCGTGCGATGCCTCTTCGTGTCCCGGATCGAACGGAAACTCCTTGCCGTAGGTGACCGTGCGCAGTCGATCCGCTGAGATACTCAGAGAAATCAAATAGGCACGAGCCGCAACCGCGCGCCGTTCGCCCAACGCCAGATTGTACTCGGCAGTTCCCCGTTCGTCGCAGTGCCCTTCAATGGTAACGGCCCAGGTTGGGTTGCGCTTCAGCAACGCGCCGTTCTCGTCGAGAGCCATCTGCCCATCAGGCGTGATTTCGCTGCTGTCGTACTCGAAGAAGACCGGTTTCAGCGGTGAGCTGCGATTCAAGTCGTCCAGCGAAGCCGACGAGATGGTCTCTTCCCGCAGGGGCTCAGGTGGCACTGGGAGCGGCTCGGCTGCCGGCTTGGGCGGGGCAGGTGGACGCGGAAAGGGTGTCGCCGGCGCCGCCGCAATCCGCGGGGGCGCTTGAGCACCACCCTCCGGCGGCAGCGGCCGCGCAACCGGTGCCTGCTTGCCCCCGCACGCGACAGCGGCCAATGTTCCCAGCATCGCGAGCAGGACTGCGGCCCTCGAAACCGCGGATTCAATCATGTGCACTCCATCATCGGTCCGGCCGAGCCAGACGTGTTCTCTTTTCCCAATCCCCAATCCCCAGTCTTCCTAGTCCCTAGTTCCGGGGCACCTGCGACCAGTTCGCCATGCGATTGTTGCCGCCCTTGGTGACCTGTCGCACGTTCTTGCCATCCCGATCCATCGTGAAGATCTGCTCCTTGCCGGCACGTGTGGATGTGAAGGCAATGTGTCGGCCGTTCGGCGCAAAGGTCGGACTTTCGTTCGAACCCTCGCCAAAGGTCAGCTGGCGCACTGTGCCCGTTGTCACGTCGAGCACCTTGATGTCGTACCCCGGGCCCGTCTGCGCGGCGAAGGCGATCTCGTTGAACGGCGCAAGTGACCAGGTAGCACGATCGGCCTTGTTTTCGTGCGTGAGCTGCCGCTGGCCGAGACCGTCACCGTCCATTTCCCAGATCTGTTCGGTCCCCGTGCGGTCTGACGTAAACGCGATTCGGGCACCATTTGGTGACCACGTCGGTGTGATGTCATCCGCGCGGTTGTTCGTCAGGCGTCTGAGGTTGGAACCGTCGCGATTCATGACGTAAATCTCGGCATTTCCGTCGCGCCACGACGTGAACGCAATTTGCGAGCCGTCCGGAGACCAGGCGGGCAACATGTTCTGACTCTTCAGATCGGTGAGCCAGCCGCCGGTGCCCTCGTAGATGTTCGCCACGAAAATATTGGCCTGGGCGTTGTTCTGCCACCGGGTGTACGCAATCGACCTGGCGTCGGGTGACCACACCGAGCTGATATTCAGCGAGCGTCCGGTTGTCACCTGCTTCACGCTCTCGCCGTCATAGTCCGAGATCATGATGTCCTTGACGCCGCGCGCTTCAATCGATCCGGTCATGCGTTCGCCGGATCGGTCCGAGTTGAAGGTCAACTTCGTCTGGGCTACGCCCTGAAGACCTCGCTGCTGGCGGTGGATATCGTCGGACGCCCGATGCGCGTATATGCGTGTGTTCGCCACGCCGCCGTTGTACGTCATGCCAAAGGCCGATTGACGCGTCCGCACGTTGAAGAGGCGCACCTCAACGTGCACGCCCGAGGCAGTTTTCTGCACGGTTCCCACAACAACGCCGTCGGCGTTCAATTCACGCCACCGATCGAAGGGCACCGTCGTCATCGACGTGGCGGCCGGCACCGTCGTCACAACATCGCGCGGGATCAGGGCGAATTCGCGTTCGTAGTTCAGATCGTCCCAGAGCACCCGGCCAATCGTCTTGGCGGCCTCGACCGTTTCGTTGTCGTTCGACAACGCGATGAACTCGGGCACGGCGAGCCGAGGCGCCGCGCCCGGCTGATCGCCCGTGATCGTGGTGCTCACCTCAGTCGGCTGCTGAGATGCAGGAGGCGGCACTGGCGTCTGCTGCCGCGCGCCGAGCGTTGCCGCTGCGAAGACACCGACTGCAAACGCCGCAGACCATCGGACTGGGGCCACACAGAGTATTCGCATCATCGTATGTACTGAAAAGTGAGATGAACGGTGAGTGTAGGATTGAGGAATTCCGCTGGCAAGGGTGGAAGCTGATGTGTTGTCAGGATGGCGCGTTGGGCGCGAATGTCGAGCGGTGCGGAGCCGCTTGATTTTTCGACGGTCGCCGGACCGAGCGTGCCGTCGCGCTGGATTGTAAAAACAATCGTCACCTGACTGGGGGCTTCGGCTATCGGGTCCCATTGCTGTCGAATGCGCTGGCTCATCACATCGAGATAGCCCTGACAGCAGAAATCGCTCACGTCCAGCCGAACACCCGTACCGACGCCCCCGCTGGTTGAAAGCCCGAATCCTTGACCGCGTACGTTCGTCTCGGCCACCGTACTGCCGGCGATCGCTTCCCGGCCCTTGGATGGGGCTCGACTGCGGGCCACGTCCGGCGCCTGTTTCACGGCCGGTGTCGGGGCCGACTTGATCTGCGCCTTTCCCGGGAGCGGCACCGTCATCTCGGGCGTCTTCGCGGCCGGCGGCGTGACGGGCTCGCGCGTGGCCTCAGGCGTTTCAACCTGAACGGCGCGGCCGCCCATTGCGGTCATCCCTCCGCTCTGGGGACCCGGGGCGCCGCTTCCAAGCGTGATGGTCATCACCGACCGTGGCCGGTCCTGCCGATGCGGCATCAGTCGGCCATGTCCGACGATGACAAGGGCGACCATTGAGGCGTGAACGAGCACTGAGATGGCCGCCATACGCTGGAGCCCCGAAGGCTCCTCCATCCGACTGCGGAGAACATCCGTCACATTCATTTCCGACCTGGCTCGGTCGCAAGCAGACCCACATTCACCACGCCGGCGTCCTTGAGGCGATCGATCACATTCATCAGGTCCTGATACTGGATGCCGCTGTCGCCCCGCAAGTACACCTGCTTATTCGTCCGTCCCTCCATCTTCTGCCGGATTCGCTCCTGAAAAACAGCCAATCGAACGGGCTCCTCGTTGAGGTAGAGAATCTGTTCCTGCCGGTAGGCGAGCGGAATCGTCACGGTGAGCATGGCGCCCTCGACGGCCGTGGCCCGGCGGGCGACAGGAAGCTTGACGTCGATGCCGCTCTGAAGCATGGGCGCCGCGACCATGAAGATAATGAGCAGCACCAGCATGACGTCGACGAGCGGCACAACATTGATCTCCGCGAGCGTCGTGGACACACGCCGGCTACGCCCGAGACGGAAGGAGCCGGCGGCGCCGGTGGCCTGGATTTTCGGCACTAGGTGAAGTTCCTCTCGGCGATATTCAGGAATTCCATTGAGAAGTCGTCCATCTCCGACGCAAAATTCTTTACGCGATGCGAGAGATGGTTGTAGAAACCGACGGCGGGAATCGCCGCAAAAAGCCCTGCGGCTGTCGTGATGAGCGCTTCGGCGATGCCTGGCGCGACAACGGCGAGATTCGTCGATCCCATTTCTCCAATCGTGCCGAACGTGATCAAGATGCCCCACACCGTTCCCAGCAGACCAATGAACGGGGTAACGCTTGCGGTCGTCGCGAGAACGGTGAGCCGATGCTCCAGCTTACTGACTTCGACGACCGATGCTCGCATCAGCGCGCGGTCGACGGCCGGGAGACTCTTGACAATTGGACGCGGCGGCGGATTTCTTGGATGGCCCTCCGCAGCGTCAGTTGTTGAGGATGTGTTCTGGCGAAGCTGGGCCGTCAGTTCGGCATAGCCAGCCTGAAACAGGCCGACGAGCGGACTGTCGCCGAGCGATCGACAGACAGCTTGCACTTCAGAGAACTTGCTACTGCGCCGGAAGACATCGAGGAAACGGGCGGTCTGACCCTCCGAGCGGCGGAATGTCCACCACTTGTAGAGGAAGATGCTCCAGGATGCGATGGAGAAGAGGAGAAGGACGACCAAAACGCTCCTGGCCACCCATGTGGATTTGGCCAGGGCCTCGACAACCGAGAATGTCGCGATTTCGGGCGCGGCGCCGCCGTCCCCCTGAAGCAACAGGGCAAGAAACGAGCCTCCAAGCGTGTACAAACGACCTCCGGGCTGACAACTTTGCGCCGCTGGGACAGCGCCACCGGGATTGGGGTCCCGACTGAGCGGGGCCCGGATCTAGGATGCGCAGAACTGTATCAGGTCGTGCAAACACCTGTCAACCCTATGTTATGATTGAAGTTCTCGCCTTTTGAGATGCTCCGCTTCCTCAGCATCAAACGTCTGGCTGTCATTGACGCAGTCGAGGTCGAATTCGACTCTGGCTTCAACGTACTTACCGGGGAAACCGGTGCCGGGAAATCGATCCTCATTGAGGCCGTTGGGCTCCTGCTCGGGGGGCGCGCCTCGGGCGACCTGGTGCGGACCGGCGAGGACCTCGCAACTATCGAGGCGATCTTCGAGAACGGTGGGGAAGAGATCCACGTGCGCCGCGAAATTTCGTCGCAGGGTCGGAGCCGGGCCTTCATCAATGGCGCACTCGTGACCGCCGCTGCGCTCAAGGAGTTGTCAGCAGGGTTGATCGAGATCCACGGGCAGCATGAGCATCACACGCTGCTCGATCCGCTCACGCATTTGAACGTGCTTGATACGTTCGGCGAGCTGGCTCCGCTCGTTGCCGCTGTTGAAGACGCATTCGGAGTCATGCACGGGGTGGCGGATGAACTCGCGCACGCGCGCCGCTCGGTGGGCGACCGTGATACCCGACTCGAGCTCGCGTCATTTCAACTGACTGAACTCGAGAAGGCGGCGATTAGGCCGGGTGAAGACGAGACCCTGGCCGCGACGCGGAAGGTACTGGCCAGCGCGGAACGCGTCGAGCGCCTGTGCGAAGAGAGCTATGCGTCGCTCTACGACAACGATGGGGCGGCCCTGGCTGTACTCGGTGGCGTCTGGCGGCGCGTCGCCGATCTCGCCGTCATGGATCCGCAGTTTCAGCCCTACCTCGACGCACGGAACGGGATCAAATCGCAACTCGAGGACCTGGCACTCTTCCTGAGGCGGTACGCCGACGGGATCGAAGCCTCGCCAGAACGGCTGCAGGAAGTGGAAGAGCGACTGGCCCTGCTCGAGCGGCTGAAGCGCAAGTATGGGCCGTCACTGGCAGATGTCCTCGCGAGACGGGAGGAGCTGCGGCAGGAGCTTTCGGAGCTGGAACGTGGCGATGAGCGGCTCGCAGAGTTGGAGCGTCGACACACCACGGTCCGCGCTGATTATGTAGCCGCAGCGGAGAGGCTCTCGGCGGCCCGGCGGGATGCGGCGAAGGACTTTCCGCCCAAACTCGAACGGTTGCTCGCCGAGCTGGCAATGGAGCGGACGACCTTCGATGTGCGATTCGGGGAGCCGCTGCGGGAGGGCTCCTGGACTGCGCATGGCATCGACCAAGTCGAGTTCTACGTGTCGCCGAACCCAGGCGAAGAGCTTCGACCCCTGGCGCGCATCGTCTCCGGCGGTGAGCTGTCCCGCATCATGTTGGCCGTCAAGACTCTCACCGCGATTTCCAGATGCAGCGACCGCGGCGCGGGTGAGCGTCCGGCGCACGCCGCCGCGCCGGGTCTGATCTTCGACGAAGTCGATGCCGGGATCGGTGGACGGGTTGCGGATGTCGTAGGGCGTACGCTGCGCGCGCTCGGTTCGGCGTTCCAGGTGCTCTGCATCACGCACCTCCCGCAAATCGCTGCCGCTGCGGATACCCATTTCGAGATCGAGAAGCACGTCGACGGTGGTCGGACCAGAACATCGGTTCGGCGGCTCGATGAATCCGCGCGCGTGGACGAATTAAGTCGTATGCTTGGCGGAGCAGCGGTGACGGAGGCGGTTCGGGCATCCGCCCGCGAAATGCTGACGCGGCCGACAGCAACGCGCCGCAGGTCAAAGCTTCAGGTCGGACCTGTGAACGAGTTGGGCGGACCCGCGGGACAGACGAAGGCGAAAGGCGAAAGGCGAAAGTCCCCAGGCGAAAGGTGAGACCGTGGCGCGGACGTATCTGATCGAAACCTTCGGCTGCCAGATGAACGTGCACGACTCAGAGCGCATGGCGGGCCTGTTGGAACAGGCCGGATTTGAGGCGACTGACGCCGCAGCCGATGCGGACGTCGTGGTCATCAACACTTGCAGCGTTCGTGAGCGCGCGGAAGAGAAACTGTACACGCGCCTCGGCGAGTTACGCGTGATGTCGGACGAGCACGGCCACAATCCCATTGTCGCCGTCACCGGCTGTGTCGCTCAGCAGGAGGGCGAGCATATCTTCAAACGCTCCCCAGGCGTCGCGGATATCGTCCTCGGCACTCAGGCCATTCGACGCTTGCCGATGTTGGTCGACCAGGTAACCGCCACCAGGTCTGAACGCTTTATCGACCTCGATCCGCGTGACGATGTGACGTTTCCGCTGGGCGTGACGCGCCGCAGCGATCCGGTGAAGGCATATGTCACGATCATCGAGGGTTGCAACGAGTTCTGCAGTTTCTGCGTCGTACCTCATACGCGGGGGCACGAACGGATGCGGCCGAAGGCCGACATCCTCCAAGAGGTGCGACACGCAGCGCAGGAAGGACGCAGGGAAGTGCAGCTCCTCGGTCAGATCGTCAACCACTATGTGGCGCCGGACGACCCGTCGTGCGACTTCACGGGTCTCCTGGAGGCGATTCACGAGGTACCGGGCGTCGAGCGCATTCGCTTTGCCAGCCCGCACCCCCGGTACTGCTCCCTACGATTCCTCGACGCCATGGCGCATCTTCCCAAGATCTGCCGCCACCTCCACCTCCCGGTGCAGTCGGGTTCTACTCGCGTGCTGGGAGCGATGCGCCGACGCTATTCCCGGGAGAGCTACCTCGACCTGACCGAACGGATCAGGGCGTCACTCCCGGACGTGGCGCTCTCGACCGATATGATCGTCGGGTTTCCCGGAGAGACGGACGCCGATTTCGAGGATACCCTTTCACTTACGCGGGCCGTGCGGTACCACAGCATGTTCTCGTTCAAATATTCGCCGCGACCGAACACATTGGCCGACCAGCGCCTGCGGGATGATGTGAGCGAGGAGCAGAAGACCGAGCGCATCGTGGCGCTGCAGGCGCTCCAGCGCGACATTCAACGCGACCTGAACGCGGCCTTGGTGGGCCGCGATGTCGGCGTGTTGATTGACGCGGCGAGCCGGCGTCGGGACACGGAGATCTCCGGACGGACGAGTCAGAACGTCGTGGTCAATTTTCCAGGGCCCGCGGACTGGATCGGCCGCACGGTGACCGTGCGGATCGAGCGTGCCGGCCCGCATAGCGTCTGGGGGACGGTCCGGGATGGGGTGAGCACCGGGTTTGGCCTGAGGTGATGGCATGCAAATCGAAATGAGCATCAAGGGACTGATGGTCGACCCCTTCACGAACACGCCAATCGTGATCCTGCGCGACAAGGATGGCCAGCGCGTCCTTCCGATTTGGGTGGGGGTATTCGAGGCGAACGCAATTGCGCAGCAAATCGAGAATGTCCTTCCGCTGCGACCCATGACGCACGACCTCCTGTGCAACGTCATTCATGACCTCAAGGCTTCGGTGCAGAAGATTGTCGTGTGCGACCTTCAGGAGAACACCTTCTACGCATTGATCTACCTCTCGCTTGCCGGAGGCACCGTGGCCATCGACGCACGTCCAAGCGACGCGATCGCATTGGCGCTTCGCACCCGCGCGCCCATCTTCGTTGAGGATGCCGTCATCGACCATGCGAAGACGGTCGACTTCGTTGGGGAGAAGGGTGACGCCGAGCGCCTTCAGAGGTGGCTCGAGAGTCTCGATCCGGACGATCTCGGCAAATATAAGATGTAACGGACGGGGAAGGAAGCGAGAGGCGCGCGTAGAGGCCGCATTTCACACGTCGGCACGGCACGACATCTGCTAGAATCCTCTCGGCCCTGTCCCGATGATCGTCGCCATCGCCAACCAGAAGGGCGGCGTGGGTAAGACCACGACCGCCATCAACCTCGCCGCTGCGCTGGCGCTGCGTGGCAAACGCACGCTGCTCATCGACCTCGATCCGCAGGCCAACAGCACGATGTCATTCCTCGAAATGCCCGAGGTGACGCGTACGGTCTACGACGCGATTGCCGATCCGGCCGCCAGCCTGCGGGACGTGGTGCTCCAATCGCCGATCGAGAACCTGTGGGTGGCGCCGTCGCGCATCGCGCTCGCCAAGCTCGAAGCGCGGCTCGTGGGGGAGATGGACGCCCATTTTCGCTTGAAGGACAAGCTCGAGCCCCTGTTGGCGGATTTTCCGCAAGTTGTCATCGACTGCCCCCCGACGCTCGGTCTCTTGACGGTTAACGCCCTGGTTGCGGCGACGCATCTGCTCATTCCGATTCAGTCATCCTATTTCGCGCTCGAAGGCACCGACGATTTGCTCGAGACGATCGAAAAGGTGCGAGCGCGGCCCAATCCGGCTCTACGAATTCTGGGTGTGGTCATTACGATGCACGATAAGCGGACGGCGCTGGCCAGGGACATCCGGATGCAGATTCAGAAGGTATTCGGCGGGAAGGTGTTCAAGACCGTGATTACCAAGAGCGTACGCCTTGAGGAAAGCCCTGCCTACAAGGAGTCGATTTTCACGTTCGCTCCCGACTCGACGGGCGCGACGGAATACTACCGGCTGTGCGAGGAGGTCATCGACCGTGCCTAGACGTGGATTGCCGGATTTCGTTTCCATGCGTCACGACGAGCATTATGTGGAAGCACTGGCCGCATCGGCCGGGACGCCGGTCGGCCGCATGGTGCCGATTGAGCTGATGGACCCGAATCCAAACCAACCCCGCCAGGTCATGGGGGACCTGGCCGAGCTCATCGCCTCGATCAGCGAGAAGGGCGTGATCGAGCCCCTCGTCGTTCGCCAGCGCGGCGACCGTTTCCAGATCATCGCCGGCGAGCGCCGGTATCAGGCCTCGGTCCGGGCGGGTCTGCGTGAACTGCCGGTCGTGATCCGCGAAGTGGACGACACCGAGGTCATCGAGTTGGCCTTGATCGAGAACCTGCAGCGGAAGGACCTGACGCCGTTCGAGGAAGCCGAGGCGCTGCATGGGCTCGCGGAGCGGTGCGGGTACACGCACGAGGATCTTGCACGCCACCTCGGGAAGTCTCGCACCTCCATTACGGAATCGCTGGCCCTCAACGGCATGCCTGACGCGGTGAGAAGTCTCTGTCGGCTGGCCGACATTTCTGCTAAGTCTTTGCTTTTACAGGTTGTTAGGCAGGAGACTCCAGAGAAAATGACCGCTCTGGTCGAGAAGATGGCGAGCCAGGGAGGTGGAACGACACGCAAGCAGCTTCGAGAGGCCACGACGAAGCCAAAGACGGGTCGCCCGAAGCACTACACATTTGCTTACCGACCGCCAACCAAGCTGTTCAATCTCAAGTTGAGCTTTACGAAGAGTCGTGTCCACCGCGACGAGATCATCAGCGCCCTCGAAGCTATTATCGACGACCTTCGCAAGCAGAAATAGAAATAGGGTTGCCGGTCTCGCCATCGTCGGTTCGGCCGCCGGCGGGTGGGACCCGACACGTTACTGAATCGCGCATCGCAGGCCGGATGCCGGCCCTCGTTCGGACGCAGCGAATCTTTCGGTTCAACACGCGTGTCACCGCCAGCGCGAGATGACGCGCCACGAAAGGGTGCGGACCCCGCGGGCGCCGTACGAGCCGTTCGATGGCGCTCGAGCCGGCCCGTCCCGAAGGTAGTCCGCGGTCGAACGGGAAGCGCCCTTCGATCAGAGTCCCATACACGGAATCACCGGCCCTCAACGGCATGCCTGACGCGGTCTGTCAGCTGGCCGACATTTCCGCTCCGAAGTAGTCCACGGTCAAAGGGAAGCCTCCCTCGGTCAGAGTCCCACAAACGGAATCGCCGGGTCAACGGCATGCCTGACGCGGCGAGAAGCCTCTGTCGGCTGGCCGACATTTCTGCTAAGTCTGTGCTTTTACAGGTTGTTAGGCAAGAGAGGCCTGAGAAAATGACCGCTCTCGTAGAGAAGATGGCGAGCCAGGGAGGCGGAACGACACGCAAGCATCTTCCAGAGGCCACGACGAAGCCAACGACGGGTTGCCCGAAGGCTCTAGAAATATTTGCCTACCGACCGCCAGCCAAGCTGTTCAATCGAAAGCTGAGCTTTACGGAGAGTCGCGTCCACGGCAACGAGATCATCGGCGCCCTGGAAGCCACGTCGACGACCTCGGCAAGCAGAAATAGAAATAGGGTTGCCGGTCTCGCCACCGTCGGTTCGGCCGGCGGCGGGTGGACGCGGTACGTCACTGAATCGCGCATCGCAGGCCGGACACCGGCCGCCCTTGGCTCGCACGCAGCGAATCTTTCGGTCAACACCGCGTCACTGCAGCGCGAGATGACGCGCCCACGAAAGCGTGCGGACCGGCAGGCTCCGCACGAGCGTCCGATGGCCCTCGAGGCGGCGTCCGGAATATCCGGAACAGAAGGTTGCCGGTCTCGCCACCGTCGGTTCGGCCGCCGGCGGGCGGGATCCGACACGTTACTGAATCGCGCGTCGCAGGCCGGATGCCATCCGCCCCGGTTCGGACGCAGGGAATCTTCGGTTCAACACGCGTGTTACTGCAGCGCGGTGATGACGCGCCCAGCGAAAGGGTGCGGACCCCGCGGGCGCGCACGAGCCGTTCGATGGCTCTCGAGCCGGCCCGTCCCGAAGTAGTCCGCGGTCGAAAGGGAAGCGCCCCTTCGGTCAGAGTCCCATACACGGAATCACCGGCCCTCAACGGCATGCCTGACGCGGCGAGAAGTCTCTGTCGGCTGGCCGACATTTCTGCTAAGTCTCTGTTTTATGGGTTGTTAGGCAAGAGACTCCTGAGAAAATGACCGCCCTCGTCGACAAGATGGCGGGCCAGGGAGGTGGAACGACACGCAAGCAGCTTCGAGAGGCCACGACGAAGCCAACGACCGGTCGCCCGAAGCACTAGAAACATTTGCCTATCGACCGCCAGCCAAGCTGTTCAATAGAAAGCTGAGCCTTGCGGAGACTCGTGTCCGTGGCGACGAGATCATCGGCGCCCTGGAAGCCACGTCGACGACCTCGGCAAGTAGAAATAGGGTTGCCGGTCTCGGGTGGGACCCGACACGTTACTGAATCGCGCATCGCAGGCCGGATGCGGCCCTGGTTCGGACGCAGCGAATTTTTCGGTTCAACACGCGTGTCACCGCCAGCGCGAGATGACGCGCCACGAAAAGGGTGCGGACCCCGCGGGCGCCGCAGGAGCGTCCGATGGCCCTCGAGGCGGCGTCCGGAATACTTTGCGGTCGAAAGGGAGCCCCCTTCGGCCAGGGTCCCATAATGAATGTTATGTTAACTAATGTTTGGGAGAGGACCCTCTATGCTGTCCAGTGCAGCGCTTCGAACCGCCCGTCTGGCACCCGCAGTTCAATCGGCCGGTGCGGCGGGTGACGCTCGACTTCCTTGTTCGTGATTGCGTTGTAGAGCGCCACGAAGAACGAGACCGCCTGCACACCCGCCAGGTCTTTCAACGGAAACGCGACTTCGAGCACGCGACCGAGGCCGATCGTCGCCGCTCCTGGGCCGCGTTCCCGCCAGCGTGGTACCTCGTCGCGATAGTCCCAGAAGATGCCTGTGACCCGGTTGTGGTCGCCGCGCACGGAAAAGCGCACGCCTTCAGGAGCCAGGAATTTGAACGACGCCTCATACCCACCGGCGAGCAGGTCCTTCATGGGCCGGTTCGCGTCCAGTCGAACGTACAGGTGTTCGGCGTCGAACCCGAAGCGTACCATTGTGAGGAGCGCGGGCGGCCGGTCGACGTGGTGCATCGCGCCGGCGATCTCACGGGGCTCGATCACGCCGGCGCCGAGCCACTCGAAGTAACTCGTCTCTTCCCCGTCCAGCGTCGGCGAGAGTCGCGCCGTCGGCTCGCTGTAGGATGCCGGGGCGGCGCCGACCGAGATGTTCGTGACGAAGAGTTCGTCGGGCACTGGCTTCTCGAGCAGCCGGTAGGCGTTCCTCAGGTGGCGGCGGAAAAGATCGTCGAACTCCAGATCGTGGTCCGATGAGTGATCGTCGCCATACCACCAGAACCAATCGCTGCCCTCCGCGATGAGGACTTCCTCCCGCGCGCGCGCGAGGGCCGTCGGCTCGACGCTGTTGGCGGTCCCGATGGCGTCGCGCGCGTCGGCCAGCTGACTCCAGGCGCGGTGGTCGTCGGGGTGTCCAATCCAGATGTAGAAGTTCGCATCGATCCAAGACCCCGGGAAGATGTTCCGAAGCTCGGGTCCACCGCCCTTACAGGCCTCTCCCATCGTCACCGTTCGCAGCTCGGGGTGGTTGGAGAGACGGCCGTAAAGCGCCCGGAGAAATGGGCGCCCTTGGCCTTCAAAGTGCTCCCAGGCATTCTCGCCGTCGAGGATGATGGGAATCATTGCCTCTCCTCCGCCGGTTCGCGCCGCAAAGTGGCGCCCGGCCTCGGCCAGACGCCTGACGAAGTCGTCGGCGGCCCGCTCCGCGGGCCATCCTGCATAGGTGAACCCGATCAGGTCCGACAGCGCATGGTCCCGAAATACGCACGCGACACGAGCGCCGCCCGTCGAGATGACATACGGCGTGTACAGCCGGTCGGGCTGATTCAGATCCCCGACGTCATCTCGGGCAAACGTCGTGTCAAGCGTCCTGGCAAGCACCTGTTCGTCAGTGGCCATCCACTTGAAGCCCGCCTGAGCAACAAGGGGCACCATGGCATCCGACACGGATCCTTCGGACGGCCACAGCCCGCTGGGCCTCGCCCCGAACAGCCGCTCATGGCAGTCGGAGGCCCGGATCAGCTGCTCGAGGGCATCCTCGGGATGCACGAACCGCTGCCGCGGCATTCGCGACTCGGGATGCGTGCGCTTGTACACGTCGCTGTCGCAGAGCAACGGGAGAATCGGATGGTAGAACGGCGACGTGGAGATCTCGATCTGCTGACGGTTCGCGGCCTCCTTGTATGCGGGAATCACCGCATTGAGGAGCTCGAGTTCAACCGTGCGCAGGACGCCCTTGTCGGCTTCGGTGAAGTTCCGCTGCTTCGTGATGAGATCTCGCACGCGAGCGTCTCCTTCAAGGTAGAACGGATCGATCCAGGCGAGCTTCTGCCAGACCTGCAGGTCGCGCAGGTCATCGACCGTGAAGCAACCGGCAGCGCGCTCCCTATCGGCGGCGGTCGTGATCGGCCCGCGCCGTGCAAACAGTTCGGCATAGCGCGGATGGATCTCGATCATGCGCTGCCGGTGAGCATGGAAGAAGTGCTGCGCCATGAACGCGGCGTCGGCTCGGCTCAACTCGCTCGCCGGCCTGAGGGTCAGGTCCAGGTAGCGGTCGTGCGCCTGGTTCCCGGCGAACGCCTCGAGCTGGACGAGGAGCGAGGGCACGAGGTTGAACGTCATGCGGACCCCCGGGAACTCGCGCAGCAGCGCCACCATGCCGTAGTAGTCCTTCAGCGCGTGCAGTCGGACCCAGGGCAGGATGTGTTCACGGGTGACGAGATCTTCGTAATACGGCTGGTGCATGTGCCAGAGAAGCGCCACGCGAGTCATAGGGTGTTAGTCTAATTGGGATTGGCGAAACTCTCAGCTGTCAGCTCCAGCCGGGGATCAGTCCTGGAAAAATTGTGGCGTCCTGCGCAGCCATGGCAGCCGGAACCAAGGCCGAAGCGGAGAACTGAAGAGCGGGAAAAGCGAACCGGGACGAAACGCTGAGAGCCGACAAGCCATAGATCTCCATGTTCAAGACTATCGACCGCTACATCCTGCGCGAGATCATCCTGCCCTTCGCCCTCGGGTTGCTGGTGCTCACCTTCGTGCTGGAGATCCCAGTCATCCTTCGACAGGGCGAGGCTCTCGTGGCCAAAGGCGTCGAGTGGTCGACCATCGCGCGCGTCCTGCTCACGCTCCTGCCGAGTCAGCTGAGTTTGACGATTCCGATGTCGGTGCTCCTCGGCATTCTGATCGGATTCGGTCGCCTGTCATCCGATCGGGAGTTCGTCGCCCTGCAGGCCTGCGGCGTGAGCCTCGGACGACTCCTCCGGCCGCTCGTTTTCATTTCCGTGCTGGCGACCCTCTTCGCAGCCTACGAAACGATCGTCGCACTCCCCGCTGCCAATCAGACATTTCGGGAAATCACCTACAGCGTCGTGGCCTCCCGCGTCGAGCGGAGCGTCAGGCCGGGGGTGTTCTTCGAAGACTTCCCGAATCGGGTGATCTACGTCCGCAATCTGCCGACAGCCGGTGGATGGGAGGACGTCTTTCTGGCAGACACCACGCAGCCCGGCCGCACGATTGTGTATTTCGCTCGGCAGGGGCACATCCGCCTCGACCGCGAGCACCGCCTCGTTCAGCTCGAGCTCCTCGACGGTACGTCCCACACGACCTATACGGACAAACCGGAGAAGTACGACGAGCAGGTATTCGAAACCTTCGTCATCTCGCTGGACCCCCGCACGGTCTTTCCACCGCCGCCAGCCAAGGGCGCGCCGGAAATGACCTTCGCCGAGCTGCGCGAACGGATCGCGGAAGCAGCCGCGCACGGCGACCCAGGCTACCAGTACCGCATGATGTCGCACCAGAAGCTGGCACTGCCCGTCACGTGTCCGATCCTCGCGCTCATCGGCCTCGGCCTCGGTGCGAGCAACCGGAAAGACGGCAAGCTCGCCAGCTTCGTCCTCGGGTTCGGCGTGATCTTTGTGTATTACATCTTCCTCTATGTGTTTCGCGCCCTGGCGATGGGAGGCCGGTTCAGCCCTGAATGGGCGCCGTGGGTCCCGAACATCATCATGGCGGCGACCGGCCTCCTGCTGCTGGCGTGGCGCTCGCGCTCGGCGGATCAGCCGATTCGACTGAGCGTCCCGGCGTTCTGGCGCCGAGACGTGCTGAAGGAGACGCCAGCGGAGGGCGCGGCTCCAACGGGAGCGCAACCCGGGCGTGTCCTCGTTGTCATCCGACTCCCCCACCTGAACATTCCGACCCCGAGGCTGCTCGACGTCTACCTTGCGCGCCAATACTGGCGGATTGTATTCCTCAGTCTGGTGTCTCTCCTCGGGATCTTCTATATCTCGACGTTCATCGATCTGGCCGACGAACTGTTTCGCAAGGAGACGACGCTCGGAACCGTGCTGCGGTATTTCTACTTTCAGACGCCGCAGTTCGTGTTCTACGTGATCCCGATGTCTGTATTGGTGGCCACGCTCGTGACGGTGGCGCTGATGACAAAGAACAGCGAGCTCATCGTCATGCGTGCCTGCGGCATCAGCCTCTATCGAACCGCCGGTCCCCTCGTCCTCTTTGCCGCCCTGGTCGCTGGCGCGCTGTTCCTGATGCAAGAGCGCCTGCTCCCGGTCGCAAATCGCGAGGCGGATCGACTGAACCGCCTGGTGCGCGGGTACGGGCCGCAGACATCTCCCTTCAATCAGCGATGGACCATCAGCCGCAACGGATCGCTCTACCACTACGACCTCTTCGATTCCAACGAGAATCGTTTCCAGCACCTGTGGACGTACCAGGTGGCCCAGAAGAACTGGCGGCTGAGCGCCATGACGTACGCCAGCGAGGCCACCCTCGCGGGCCCATCGCCGGAGCACACCCCAGAGTTCTCACGCTGGACCGCGCGAAACGGCTGGACCCGCGCAGTTTCTCCAGGCAAAAGGGCCGAAAAGCCGTGCAATCGGCGTCACCTACAAGACCTACCCCGAGCGCACGCTGACGCTCGAGTCGCCGGAGTACTTCGGCAGCCGCTGGGTTGACACAGAACAGATGACCTACGATCAGATGCTCACCTTCAATCAGCTCCGCGACTATATTGCCCAGTTGCGCGCGAGCGGCGCGAACGTGATCCCGTACACCGTGGCACTGCAGCGCAAGATTGCCTTTCCGCTTGTGACCGTCATCATGACGCTGCTGGCCGTGCCGTTTGCCGCTGGTGGCGGCCGCCGCGGCGCGCTGTACGGGATTGGAGTGGGCATTTTGCTCGCGCTCGGATATTTCGTGACGATGAGCGTGTTCGGGGCGCTGGGGTCCGGGGGGTTTCTGACGCCGACACTTGCCGCTTGGGCGCCCAATCTGCTCTTCTCCGCCGCGGCGCTCTACATGATTCTTACGGTGCGCACATAGAACCTGTGAACCTGCTTGGCGCTAGCGTTGCACGCTGACGTCCGAGAGCCAGAACTCGCCTGACGCGCCGAGCCCGGCGCTCGCGGTGTCCACGACGAACATGACATATGGCATGTCGGCCAGCGGCGGCCTCTCGTGCCTGCTCTCGCCCACGGGCACGAAGTCGTCGAAGAAGAGCGTCAGTGTCCGCGGTGTCGTGTCGGCATAGACAGACCGTTGCCAGCGCTCTTCAGCGACGCCGGCCTTTTCGGTGCGCAGCTGGACTGAAATTCGCATGGGCCGATCGGCGCGCACGGAAAACGCGGTGCGGTCGTAGGACACGAGCGATCGGGGAAATGACACGAGCAGCGCCACCCGGCCGTCCTGTGATTGGTCGCCCGCCAGCCGGTAGCGGACGTGCAGCTCCCCCCTGCCCTCCGCGCTCGAAACGACGTGCATCTCGGCCGTCGACGAAGCGGCGTGCTCCAGACGCCACGCGGATGCGCTTCGTCCGGTGAAGAGAGACGCGGTTTCAACAGCCGGCGGATGTGCCGACGCTGACGCCGCGCCGGCATTCACGGACCCACGAACGTAGATCGGGTTGCTGGCAATCCACAGCGGCCGATCGCGGCGATCCGATGCGTGAATCTCGACCCGATACACCGCCGGTCCTTCCGGTGCGGTCACGGTGAATGAGGGGTCGTGGCGGTCCGTTTCGAGGATCTGATTGTCTCGCCAGACGGTCGTCGTGAACGTCGGCGGCGCATTGCTCCGCACGCGAAGTGTGACCGGGCCCGACGCGGGCAGATTGTCGCCCTGTCCCACGCTTCCAACGGAGCTGACCGCAGAGAACGTGAAGAACGGTGGGCCCGCAAACCCGTCCACCGCCGTGTAGACATGCCCCGCACGGAGTCCACCGAGAATGGCTGCAGCGTCCGCGACCGCATTCCCCGAGAGCAGGCTCTCGGGTGTGACCCGCACCGAGAGCATTCGAAACGCCGATTCGTAGCTCGGAATGGGAACCGCCCCTATCTGCCCGTGGGCGTCGGTGCCGGCCACCGCCACGACGCGGCGTGTGCGTGTCAGCGTCTCCCATCGCGCCAGCACCCGTGACGAATCACTCAGGAGCCCGGCGATGGCCTCCGCGGGCCTGAACGGATAGCCGCCCAGCGCCTCGAGCAGTCGCAGCTGCGATCGTAGGCTGCCACTGGCGTGAACGCGCCAGCTCGTATCCGCATTGACGACTTCAATGCCGTCGAACGGTGTGGACCAGCCTTGCCACTGCAGTTCCTGCTTCGGCGAATCGGGATGCGCAGCAACGCCGAACCCGCCCAGGCGTGCCACGTCCTCAACCACATCCCGTGGCTCCCCGCCGAGCGGATAAGGCGCCGCCGGCAACCCGATGGCGATGTAATGACCTCCAGCGGTGCTGATCTCCACGCCGTCGAGAGTGAGGACGTCACCGTAGTACGAGGGCGGATCTGGCGTGCGGGTGGCATCCCCGTGATCCGTCAGGACAATGAACTTCAGTCCGGCCCGACCCGCGGCAGCTGCCGCATCCTGTGGCGAGCCGTAGCCGTCGGATCGGTTCGTGTGAATGTGAAGAACGCCAGCAACGGTGCCATCGTCCTCGGCATGGGGAAGCGCCATGCGGACGGGCGGGAGCGTAGACGCGATCCACAGGACACCGGCGGCCACCAGGGCCGCCGCTGCCAGGAGAACCCGCTTCACGTCGAGACTCTTAGAGCCTCGCCTGCGACTGTAGCGCTGCTGCCCTGTCGGTCCGCTCCCACGTGAACTCCGGCTCGCAACGTCCGAAATGCCCGAACGCCGCGGTCTGTTTGTAGATCGGCCGCCGGAGGTTCAGGTCGTCGATGATGCCGCGCGGCGTGAGCTTGAAGTGACCGCGTACCAGCTCGGTGATCCGCTCCTCGGGAATGCGCCCAGTGCCCTCGGTGTGTACCATCACCGACACCGGGTCCGCGACACCGATGGCGTAGGCGAGCTGCACCAGCGCGCGATCGGCAATGCCAGCCGCCACCACATTCTTGGCGATGTAGCGGGCCATGTAGCAGGCCGATCGGTCCACCTTGGTGGGGTCTTTTCCCGAGAACGCGCCGCCGCCGTGCGGCGCGGCGCCTCCGTAGGTGTCGACGATGATCTTTCGGCCCGTCACGCCGGCGTCTCCGTGAGGACCTCCGACAACGAACCGACCGGTCGGATTGACGTACACCTTGGTTTGCGCATCCATGAGCTGCGCCGGAATGACGCAATTGATGATCTTCTCGATGATGTCGGCGCGCATCCGCTCGTTCGTGGCATCCGGGCTGTGCTGGCTCGAAACGACGACGGTGTCGACGCGCACGGGCGTGTTGCCGTCGTACTCCACGGTGACCTGCGATTTGCCGTCGGGACGCAGGTACCCGAGCACGCCGTTGCGGCGTGCAGCTGATAGCCCCCTGACGAGCTTGTGCGCGAGCATGATCGGCAGCGGCATCAGTTCGTCGGTTTCCCGGCAGGCGTACCCGAACATCAGCCCCTGGTCGCCGGCCCCCCCGGTGTCCACGCCCATCGCGATATCGGGCGACTGGCTGTGAATCGACGAAATCACGGCGCACGTCTCCGCGTCGAACCCGAACTTGCCGCGCGTATAGCCCACGTCGGTGATCGTGTCGCGGACGACCTTCTGGTAATCGATCACCGCGCGGGTGGTGATTTCTCCTGCGATAAAGGCAATTCCTGTCGTGACCAGCGTTTCACAGGCAACGCGGCTCTGAGGATCCTGGCCAATGAGGGCGTCGAGGATCGAATCAGAAATCTGGTCGGCGATCTTGTCGGGATGTCCTTCGGTGACAGACTCGGATGTGAAGAGATGCCGTCCACTACGGCTCATGCAGCGCTCCTAGTCAGGTCCGGCCGGGGCCGGACTCTGCAAAGATGTCCGAGAAAACGGACGAGTCAAACGGTTAAGTCTAGCAGATCAAGAGCGGGGGTGAAAACGATCATAGACGGCACGCAGCCGTGCTTCGAGCACGTGCGTATAGATTTGCGTCGTCGACAGATCGGCGTGCCCGAGCATCGTCTGGATCGCGCGGAGATCGGCACCTCGCTCGAGCAGGTGCGTGGCGAAGGAGTGACGGAGGACATGTGGGCTGACCGATACGCCGAGGCCGACCTGCCGGCTGTAGCCCTTGAGGATCTTCCAGAAGCCGACACGGCTGAGCGGCCGACCGCGCGCGTTCAGAAACAGCCGCGGCGTGGGCCCTGTTCCGGTGCCCTTCTTCAGGAGCACGGGTCTTCCATCACGCTGGTAGCGGCGCATCCAGTCGGCAGCCTGCTCGCCGACGGGGATCAGTCGCTCCTTGTTTCCCTTTCCGATGCAGGTGACGTAGTGCGCATCGAGATGCAGGTCGGCGGCGCGGAGTCCAACGAGTTCTGAGACGCGCATGCCGGTCGCGTAGAGCAGCTCGATCATCGCGCGGTCGCGCAGCCCGCGCAGGGCGTTGGTGTCGGGTGCCGCGATGAGGGTATCGACCTGTTCGAGTGACAGAAACTTCGGGAGCGCGGCCCAGGCCCTGGGCGGATGCAGATCGTCTGCGGGGTTGTGAGCGATCTGTCGATCGACGACGAGATACTTATAGTAGCCGCGCACCGCGGCAACAGCCCGTCCCACCGACCGTGGAGACAGCCCACTCGTCATCTGCTGCCGGACGAACGCCTCGAGCGCCCTGCGATCGAGCGCCTCCGGTCGAGCTTTCCGCGACGCCGCGAACGCGGCCAGCGCCTGCAGGTCGCGCGCGTAACTCTCGAGCGTGTGCGTGGCCAGACGGCGTTCGATGCGGAGGTGGTCGAGGTACGAATCGAGGGTGGTCATTGATTGTTGGATGTTGGTCATTGCCGTTGGCCCTTGGCCGTCGACTATGCTAGCATCCGCGGTTTGTTCTCCTGAGGTCTGTTCCAAGCATGCCCCTGCGTTCCAAATGGCAGTCCCTTCCCACTGAAGCGATCAATCCGTCGACGCTGGCGATCGACAAACTCTCCCCCGCTGACATCGTGGAGGGCATGCTGAACGAGGACCGCAAGATGCTCATGGCGGTCCAGCGCGAGAAGGAGCGGATTGCCGTCGGCATTGACATCATCACCCAGGCGCTCCGTAAGGGTGGACGCATCATCTTCGTCGGCGCGGGCACCAGCGGACGGCTCGGCGTCGTCGAGGCCGCGGAGATGCCGCCGACCTTCGGCACGAGCCCCGACCATGGTCCAGGCCATCATCGCCGGCGGCAAGAACTCGCTCGTGCGGGCCAAGGAAGGCGTCGAAGACAACTACGAAGAAGGCGCACGCTCCATCAACCGTCTGCGCCCGACGAAGAAAGACGTCGTGATCGGCGTGTCGGCCAGTGGCATGACGCCGTTCGTGCGCGGGGCGCTGACGCGCGCCAGGCGGGCGGCATCGAAGATCATCTTCGTGACCTGCGACCCGCGCACGGAACTGCAGACGTTCGTGGACGTGACCATCGCACCCGCGGTCGGTCCGGAGGTGATTGCGGGATCCACGCGCCTCAAGGCGGGCACAGCTACGAAGATCGTGCTCAACATGCTGACGACGGCGGCCATGATCCGTATTGGGAAGACGTACGGCAACCTGATGGTCGATGTGCAGATGGGATCGGAGAAACTTCGTGATCGCGCCCGCCGAATCATCACCATGATCACGGGGCTCGAGTACGACGCCGCCGACAAGTTGCTCCGCAGCGCGCACTGGAACGTGAAGGCCGCGATCGTGATGCAGAAGTCGGGCCTCAACTACGCGCGCGCAGTCGCGCGCCTCAGAAAGGCTCACGACTTCATCACCGACGCCATCGGCGAGGAGGCAGAACCACGATTGAGAGAACTGCTGGGCGGAGGCGGAATCTCAGAAAAGACGTGAAGTTGGCCCTATGCGCGCTGTTCCTGTCGTGATGGCCGACCATGCCCGCGTCGATCTGGCTCGGACCCTTCTGCAACACGCGATCGCGGGTCGAATCTTTCCATCCGCAGTCGCGGAAACTGGCGACAGCACCGGTGTTCTCTGGCGCGAGCCGTTTGGCCGAGTCACGTTCGACGAGGACTCACCGGCTGCGGACATCTCGACCATCTACGACTTGGCCTCGCTCACCAAGCCGATCGCCACGACACCCGTTGTGCTGCAGCTCGTCTCGGCGCAACGAATGGAACTCGATGAGCCGGTATCAGCGTGCTTTGCCGAGTGGCGAGGCCCAGATCGCGAGTGTGCGACGGTGCGTGATCTCCTGGAGCACGCAGCCGGACTTCCGGGGCGGCTCGTCGATCAACCCCCGCAGGGACGCCGCGAGTTCGAGCACGAAATTTGCCGCATGCCGCTCGAGTACGCCCCGCGGACGACATCAATCTACAGCGATCTGGGATTCATCCTGCTGGGGTTTACTGTTGAGGACCGAGGAGGTGCACCGCTTGCGACTCAGTTTGAGGCGATTCGGATGCGGCTCAACGCGGCCACGGGAGAAACGGCCGTCGGCAGTCACGATCACGGCCGCGACAGGGGCGATGCTCGAGGCGTGCTCAGCTTCACGGTGTCGGAGGTTGTGCGATCACGGGTTGCTCCGACGCTCCCTCTTGCCGACGACACTCGGCGTGGCTCGGTGTTGACCGGAGCCGTGCACGACAACTATGCGGCCGCCCTCGGCGGTGTCGCCGGGCACTCGGGGCTGTTCGGTAACGTTGCCGGCGTGGGCGCCTTCGGGCGGGCCATCCTGCGCGGTGCGCGCGAGGACACGTCGCTTTTCCCGCCCTTCACCTATCCATGGGTGATGGCGATGGCGCGGAAGAGCACCGTGCCTGGCAGCTCACGCGGCCTTGGGTGGGACACGATGCTGCCGACTTCATCGTGCGGAGCAGGCATGTCGTTCGCCGCGTTCGGACACGTTGGCTACACCGGCACATCGCTCTGGATTGATCCGATCCTCGATCGCTATTTTGTCCTGCTCACCAACCGCGCGTGCGGCGGTGGAACACTCGACCAGATGCGCGAGGTGCGCCGCGCCTTCCACGACGCACTCGTTCGGTTGTAATGCTGCTCGAGGTTCGACCTTCACGGTCGAGGGTCATGGCACCGCGGAGTTGCAGTTCCGACCGTCGGTCGGGCGTCATGCCGTGCCGCTGGAGGCGTCGGCCAGACTTTCGGGTCTGGCGTGACGTCCTACCCGCATGCTAGCGTCCGACTGGAGTCCCACGTCCGCCGAAGCCGTCAGGTCCCATTCCAGGGCCAGGCGGGCCGGCAGGCCCTCCCCGACCAGCCGGATCGATGGGTCCGCCTCGACCGCGGCCGTCGGCGGGGCCTCCGCGGCCCCCATCCGGACCGCCCCTGCCCCGCCCGATGGCGCCACCCAGGCCTCCACGCTGCGGCGGGCCACCGGTGGGTCCACCTTGCGGCCCAGATGGTGGCGTGGGTGGTGGAATGAACCGAAACTCCCACTCGTTGTAGTGCCCGCGCCCGTTGTAAAGGCGGAGTGACGCATTGGCGCTCTTGCTCACCACGCCAATCACACCCCCGGGAACATTGGTCCCAAATGGTCCTCCCTGAGCGACGTACGGTGACGAAGGGGAGGTGCCACCTTGTCCCGCCGAGGCGCCGCGTTGTCCCGCCGAGGACGCCGATGTCGTCGTGGACGCGGTCTGCCGCCCAATGGATTGACTGGCGCTCTGAGCCGCTTGTATCTGCGTCTGGGCACCTGCGGCGACCGCGCCAGGAATCAACAGGAAATCCTCACCGGTGATGGGGTCTTTGTATTTGCGGCGAAGAAGATGCTGATCGAGGAGCACGTCGACATTCGGAGGCAGGACACCGGGCCCGGTCTTTCGCTGAAACAGACCGATGGCGCGAGTGTACTGCTGGCCGCGGAAGACCAGCTCAGTCTCCTTCTCGCGCTGCGTCATCTGCTTCCAGACCGGCATGAGGGCGGTCATGAGGACGGCCGTGACGCTCAGGGCCACAAGAAGCGCCGCCATCGCATAACCCTGCTCAGGATTGCCCGCAGCTTGACCGCGTAACTCCATGGGACTTAAGATGTTAGAAGTATTCATGGTATCACGCCTGGGCCGCCTGGTCGTTCTGAGTCTGGCTCTCCTGTTTTCCTTGGCCGCGCTGTCGTGCGAATCGGTGCCGCTGCTCGCGCCCACCGGGTCGACCATCGTGATTACCGCAGCGAATACGGCCATGCCGACCAACAGCAGCCTCCCGATCGTGGCTCACGTCGTAGAGTCCAGCGGAACGCCGCCGCACAGCGGCACGCGCGTCACCTTTACGACGTCTCTCGGCACGATTGAGCCGGCGTCCGCCGACACCGATGTTACCGGGCAGGTGGTGGTGACGTTCCAGTCCGGATCGTCAAGCGGCACGGCAACCATCACCGCATTCTCGGGCGGGGCGACAGTCGCCAAGGATGGCGCGGTCAAGATTGCCGTCGGCGCGGCGGCCGTCGGCCGGGTGACGCTCACTGCCAATCCAAATATCATCCAGGCCAACGGAGGGGTTGCGACCATCACGGCGAATGTCGCCGACATCAATGGCAACATCCTCAGCTCTGTTCCCGTGAATTTTGCGACATCAGCGGGCGCGTTGGGGAGTGCGGTCGTCAATACCAACTCGTCTGGCGTGGCGACGACGACGTTGACCACGTCGGTGGCCGCAACGGTCACGGCCACGGTGGGTGTGTCTTCCTCAGGCACGGGCACGGGCACTGGCGCGGGCGGATCGACATCCGGGCAGGTGCAAGCGACCGTGACGGTGACCGTCAATCCGGTGCCGAACGTTTCCGTGAGCGCGCCAGGCGGCACCCTGACGGCGGGGTCTCCCATCACGTTCACGATTTCCGCCCAGCCGGCCGCGGGGAGCTCGACCCAGATTCGTAACGTCGGCATCGATTTCGGGGATGGGGCGAGTATCGATCTCGGCGCCGTGTCCGGCACGAATCTCAATGTTCAACACTCGTATGCCTCGGGCGGCAACTACACCGTGCGCGTGACCGCGACGGACTTTCTGAATGCCACCACGTCGGCAGCCACCGCGATCGTCGTGTTGCCACAGGCTCCGATGAGTGTGGTCATCTCGTCGTCCAGGACGGTGAACGGCACGGACGCAAACTTCACCTTCACCGCGACTGTGACCCCGGCCACGACCATCGTATCGAACTACACGTGGAATTTTGGAGACGGCAGTCCGTCCGTGGTCACGACCTCTTCACAGACCACGCATATATACACAGTGGGATCGGGCTCGAAGAATGTGTCCGTGACTGCCACCGCTACGACCGGCCAGACGGCGAGCAGCTCGGTCTTCGTCACGCCGTGATGTAGTAGACCCGAGCTGACACTCGGGCGGACGATCTCCCCCTAGAGGTCTTCAGCGAGCTGCTACCACTCAGAATACCGAGTGCCGTCGGAGGCTGTTTGATCCGAGCCGCTCTTGATGTCGTAGATGCCGGGCGCTGCCGTGGGAGTGCGGGGATTGGGCTCGGCGGGCGAGGTCTGCCACGTGGTTTCAGAATTCGTGAATGGATCCTTGGGAATGGTCCGGAGATAGCCCTCGCTCACGAGCGAATCGAGCGCCGGCGGGTACTCATTTTTGTCCGCGAAATACTGATCGACCGCGTCACGCATCCGGAACAAGTCTTCTTTGAGCACCGCTTCCTTGGAAAAGATGATGCTGCGCCGGTACTGCACGAGCCCCATGGATGCCAGGACGACGATGATGGTCATGACGACCATCAGTTCGATGAGGGTGAAGCCGCGCTGGTTCCGTGAATTTGATAATCTGGTCATCTCGTCATCTGGTAATTGGGCAACACGTCCGGCGCCGCGACGGGCGCTGCGCGCCGCTCGGTGCCGAACTCCCTCAATGACCACATGACCAGATGACCAGATGACCAAATTCACCGTTCCCCTTACCAGTCCCTGTACTTCGTGCCGTCCAGCGCCGTTCCGTCGTACGTCGTGTAGACGTCAAACACGCTCTGTCCGCCCCAGCTGCGTGAATCCGGGTTGTCCTGGTAGGAGCGGAGGCCCCAGTCTGTGCTGTGCGTCATCGGATCGATTGGCACGCGGCGCAGGAACTTCAGTTTTCGCCCAGTTGCGTCGTTGTTGGCCGCCACGCCGTCCACGAGCGTCTGCAGTTTCGGCGGGTAGTTCTCCGCCCCGGCCTTGAGATCCAGCGGAGAAATCTGCTGGAGGTCCGCGGCATCCTTGAATTTGTCGATCGCGGTTCTGATGTCGCGCAGCGCCCGCCGCAGCTCCGTTTCGCGCTGCCGCGTCGCCGTCACCTTGGCCAGAGGCATCACCGCCGACGCCAGGATCAGAATGATGGTCGACACCACGAGCAATTCGACGAAGGTGTACCCGGCGTGCCCTCGGGAATGCGCAGCGACCACCGCGGAGCGCGCAGAGCTCACGGGGCGAACTGTTCTCTGCGGTCTCTGCGGTGATCGTTGTTCAGACATGAAGATGGACACTACGGCTGAATCGTGAGCGTGATGGGTCGCAGCTGAAGTCCCATCGGCGTGCCGCCGGGCCCGGTCGCGACACCGCTGATCGTCAACGGCGCGGTGCCGCCGCCAATCGCGTCGAAAAGAATCGAACCGAGCAACCCCGCGCCGGATGCGCCCGTGCTGTCATTGGGACGCGTGATGACGATGTCCACGCGCCCGGTGCCTGGCTGCTGGCTGAAGGTGGCGTTCGCGCCCCCCGATCGCATGAAGCTCCCCTCCTGGACGGACCGCACGCGAAGGCGCGCTGGGTCAAACGCGACGGTGATCGAAATCGTCGACAGCCGCGACGCGTTGCTGACCGTAATTGGCACGTTGTACGGCCCACCGCCCACTCGGAATGGCGTGGCCGGGGGCGTGAGCACGATGAGCGCCGACCCCATTCCAGCGGTCGTGATCGGCGGATCCGATACGGCTGGTGGAGCCTGCGGCAACTGGCCGGCCTGCGGCGGGGGCGCCGCCGCAGGATCGGCTGGGGCGGGCGCAGGAACCGGAACAGCGGGAGCCGGAGGAGCGGGCGACGGGCGGGACCGGGGTTGGAACAGGCGTCGCGACAGTGCCAGGCACCGGAGAACTCCCGACCGGTGGCCCAATGGTGACGCCACCGCCAACGCCCGGAGCTGGCGCTGGCGCCGCGGTCGCGCCGGAGGCGCATCCGGCACGCTGATGAGCGGCGGCGGTCCACCGAGCGACCAGTTCACGCCCGATCCAAGGAAGATTGGCCGTAGATCCTCCGCGGAAATCTCCTTGCTGCGCACGACGTGCGGCGTCAGTAGCATGACGATATCGGTCTGCTTGATGCTGTTGTCGTTCGACGAGAACACCTGCTTCAGAAATGGAACATGAATGGCACCGGGGAATCCGGTCAGGCTCTTCCGCTCCTCCTCTTTCAGCAGGCCGGCCAGCAGGTTCGACTCCCCGTCGCGCAGGCGCAGCCGCGAGGTGACCGAACGCGTCCCGATCGTTGGAGAGCTGACGCCGTTCACCACGAGGCTGGGGCCGAGCGAGCTGTTGTCGATGACGAGGTCGAGGATGATATCGCCCTCCACCGTCACTCGTGGTGTCAGGTCGAGATTCACACCAACGTCCGTATAGGTAAAGGTCGTCAACGGATTCGTGCTGGCGCCCCCCGTGGCAATCGGTGTGAACGTGGTGGAGGGCAGCGGCACCTTGTCACCCAGGCGGAGGAGTAGCTTCGTGCCTTCCGTGCCTCTCAGCTGTGGCTTCGCGATGAGCTTCGTCTGTGTATCGGTTTCGAGAAACTTCACGACGGCCGCCGGCACCGCGAGGTAGAAATCAGCCGCGCTCACGCCCTTCGAAAGCGTGTTCAGATTGAAGAGGGCCGGCGACACAACGGTCGACGGAGGTTGCGACTGGCCAGTAATCGGGTCGGTCCCGCCGGCGGTCCTCTGCAGCCCTGGCTTCTCTTCCGGCGAGAGCACGGTCCCAATGGCGTAGTCCGAAAGCTTCAGCCCGTACTGTTTGGCGCGGTCGCGATTGACTTCGAGGATCTCCACATCGATGACGACCTCAGCCGGTGGCTTGTCGTTCAGCTTGATGATCCTGTCGATGATCTGCATCATCGAAACCGTCGCCTTCGCCACGATGGTGTTGGTCGACGGACTGGCAGAGATCAGCGGCTGCACGCCGATGCCCGTCGGGCGGACGAGCTGGCTGAGAAGCGCCGCAAGCTCTGTCGGGTTCGCATGCGAGACGGGAAACGTCTGAATCACCTGGTCGTCGAGCAACTGGTGCTTGGCGGCAGTGTCGGCAAACACGAGAATCATGCGAGGGGTCAGGACCTTGTACGACAGCTGATTCGCGGTCATGATCTGATTGAGCGCCTGATCGATCGTCAGCCCTTCCAGTTGAACCGAGGTCTGGCGAAGCACGCCCTGGTTGCCCGTGACCTCGAGATCGCGGTCGAAGGTGATGTTGATGCCGACCGAATTGGCGAGCGCGTTGAGAATGTCGCGCACGGCGGTGTTCGTCGCGCTGAACGTGATGGGCTCCCGCGAGGCGGGATTGAGCAGCGGAACCGGAGATGTGGCTCGTGCGCGCTCCTGCATTTCCTGGAAGGGCCGGGGACGCGTGGCTTCGATGCGATCCCTGATGGTCCGATCGAGCGCGGCGACCTTGGCCTCGGCCAGACGGTTGCTCGGGTCGTATTCCGCTCCGAGGCGATACTCGCCGCGAGCCGCTTCGAGCTGATCCTGCGCTTCAAATTCCTTGGCGCGCTCCAGATGCGCCCGAGACGCCGCCAGCATGGCGCGCTGCAGCGCGATCTGATAATTGGCGTTGTCGGCGTCGGACTGGGTGGCGCGCCGGTAGTGCGCGACCGCCTGATCGAGATCGCCCGCCTTCATCGCGTCGTCGCCCTGGCGCATCGCCTTGCTGGCCGTACATCCGGATGCGAGCAGCGCCGCCGCCAGCCATATCCCTGGTGCTCTGAAGCGTGTCGTCACAGTGCTCCTACAATTCGCGATGTCCGATTCCCGATGTGCCAATCGCCAGAGCGGGATGCTCCGTGTTCACACTCTGCACTTTCCCATTCCAGGATCACGACCCGCTCATCCGGATCGCCTTTCGTCCGCGGCCGTCGAGATACGAGATGTCGATCGATTCCACGCCAATCCGCCAGATCTTGTAACGCCCCTCGATCGTGTCGCCTTCCTTGCCGTAGATGGAATGCCCTAGGCTGTCAATCAGTACCGCAATCTTCACCGGCCCCTGTGTCAGGATGCCCGCGAATTTCAGCGGGATGTCCGGCAGCGGCGGCGGTCCAGACGGCACGGAAGGTGTGGCTGGAGCTGGCCTCGGGACAGCTGGCGCCGGGGGGGGCGCCGGCGCCGGCTTCGGCTTGAACCGGAACAGGTTTCGATTCACACCCTCCGGCTTCGGCCGGGCGGCGTTCAACGCCTCGAGGTGGACGTCAGGCGCTGTCATCGGCGGCGCCGATGCGCCGGACGTCGAACTCCTCACCTTAGACGCCGGGCGCGCGGCGGCGGTCGTCGGTCGCGGCCAGTAGACATACAGCGCCGCGCTGAGCAGCACAGTCACGAGTGCGGACAGCGCGATCTGCTGGCGGCGCTTAGGCTCCATGGTCCCGCAGGCGAAAATAGGTGGACATGGTCACAGTGAACGTCAGCGGCTCGTTGGGGTTTCCCTCAGTCAGCAGCACGTTGTCCACGATCAGAAATTCCGGCGCGCTCTCGAGCGCGTAGATGAACTCTCGAAAGTCCTCATAACTGCCCTGCAGCACCATGGTCATCACCAGGTGCCCGAGCTTCTGGTTCTTCTGCGACCCGGCCATTTCGATCTCAGACGTGCGTCGCGAAAACATCACGCCGCTCTTGCGTGCCAGTGCGGGCAGGCTCGCGTACGTCATACGGATGGCCGCCTCGTGGCTCGCGGGAAGGACCTTCTCGTAGAAGTCATTCAACTCGTTGTCTGCGCTCGCCTTCCCGGTGACCAGGCCGCGCGCGGCGGCCTGGTCGCGCTCGGCCGTGCGCAACGCGGCGGCGGCGACTGCGGCCCGGTCCGTCGCGCCCGCCGCCTTGACACCACGGGGCCGAACCACCAGTACGTAGGCCACCAGGTTCAAAAACAGCGCGGCCGCGAGGGGCAGTACGAGGTGGCGCTTCTCGGTCAGGATGCGCGTCACGAGCGGCGTCATCGCCCGACATCCTTTGCTATCGTTTTGACCGTTGCCGCCGTCTCGACGGCCGGAGGCCGCTGAACGATCGATGGATGGTAGACCGCCTGCAGGATGACCTCCAGCTGACCGTTCTCGGGATTGACCAGTTCCTGAGCAGCCAGGACTTCGGAGAAGGCTTTTGTGGCCTCCAGATTCTCGATGAACTGGTTGACGTTCTCCACATCGCGGGCGAGGATGCTGATGGTCAGCAGGATGCCGCGCGAATGGTCGAGGGTGTGCCGGAGCGAGGTGATTCGCACGTCCGCCGGCAGCGTGGCCTCGAAGCGATTGAACACTTCGGTCCAGGAGAATGTTCGTCGGTCGATGAGCTCGTTGGCTGCCCGTGCCTCGATTGAAGCGGCTTCTATCTGCGCGGTGTCCACGCTTGCGCGGAGGCGCGTCGCGTCGGCGCGGAGATCCCTCGCGCGCTGCTCGTCGCGTGCAGCCTGGGTCGCCTGCTCGGTGTCGCTTCTGGAGTGATGAATCAGACGCTGGACGTTGAAGATCGTGGCCGCCACCACGAGTGCACCGATCACGCCCAGCCAGAACCGGACGGCCGCTTCGTTGTAGAACGGCCGCGTCGAGAGATTGGTCCGGATCATGCGGCTGCGCCTCTCTCGCGCAGCAACAGGCCGACGAGCGGCGTCAGGGTATCGACGAGTGCCGCCGACGCGCCAATCCGGTCGGTCAGCGCCGCCGTCTCCCGGACGTCGACCGCTTCGACCGCCGTGCCGAGCCGCTCCTCGAGACTCCGGCGAACGTGCTCGGCGTTTGCCGGCTGGTCGAGGTTGGCGAACGCACCACCGAGGACGACCCGGGTGAAGCCGGCGCCCTCGAGCCGGTCTTCGTAGGTACATCGCCGTCTGATGCACGAGATCGGCGAGGCTGCCCTCCCCATCGGCTCCCCGGCTTCGGAAAAATATCAGATCGGCGCTTCGCATGATCGCAATCGACGTGTAGTCGGTTGCCACATTGATCAGCAGCCAGTCGGCCCTCGGGGGCGCTGACCCGGCCAGCAGCGCATTGATCAGGTTGAAGGTGGCAATATCGACGAGGCCAGCGTGCGCGCCGGCACCCTCGCACACGGCCTCGTACTCCTCGATCGCGGCACGCCGCGCGACCGACACAATGAACTCGTGGCCGTCGGGGGTATGAACGCTAGGGACGTAGCTGACCAGTCCCTCGTCAATCGGAAACGGTGCGGCCTTGCGCACCTGCCACCGGATCAGCTGATCGAGATCCTGCGTGCGGGCCGGCACCTGGGCGAAACGGACGAGCGAGATCTTGGCCACCGGATCCGGGAGAATGAGACCGATGCGGCGCGGCCGGCCCATCTGCTCGAGCACGCGGCCGAGCGCGGATGCCACGGCGGTTCTGTCAGGCATGTTCGGGCCGACGAGCGCCGGCACGAGCGCCCCCGGCGGCAGCGCTTCGGTCGCGTGCATCGCCACCACTGGACGCCCGCCGCGGATCTCGATGGCCGCGGCCGACACCCGATGCGACGCCAGTTCGACGGCTACCGCGGGCGCGAGGGCCCCGAACCTCTTCATTCGACGAACGTCACCTTGTTGATTTCACGGAGCGTCGTGACGCCTTCGAGCACGCGCTCCACCGCCGACTCGCGCAGAAAGCGCATTCCCTCGTCGCGGGCGACCTTCTTGATTTCCGATGTCGGCCGCTTCTCGAGGATCAGTTCGCGGATGTGATCCGTCAGATCGAGGAGCTCGCAGATCGCGAGCCGTCCCTTGAAGCCGGTGCCATTGCACTCGATGCAGCCCACGCCTTCGTAGAACGTATGGCCAGCAACGCGTGCCGGATCGAGCGCCGATTCTTCGAGGAGCGCACGCGACGGCTTCACCGGACGTTTGCAGTGCGCACAGATGACACGGACCAGCCGCTGCGCGAGGACGCAGTTGAGCGCCGAGACGAACTGGTACGCCTCGACCCCCATGTTGAGGAAACGCCCCAGCACATCGAGCACGTTGTTGGCGTGCACGGTCGTGAACACCAGGTGGCCTGTGAGCGCCGAGTTGATGGCGATCTGAGCGGTCTCGTTGTCGCGGATCTCGCCGACCATGATCTTGTCGGGGTCGTGCCGGAGAATGGAACGCAGACCGCGGGCAAACGTGAGGCCCTTCTTCTCGTTGATTGGGATCTGCGTGATGCCCTTGAGCTGATACTCCACGGGGTCTTCAATCGTGATGATCTTGTCTTCGACCGACTTGATCTCGGACAGCGCCGCGTACAGCGTCGTCGTCTTGCCGCTACCCGTCGGGCCGGTGACGAGCACCATGCCGTACGGCTCGGCGATGTACTTGCGGAAGCGCTTCAATTCCGCCTGCGGAAACCCGAGGATGTCGAGGGTCAGTTCCGTGAACTGCTCGCTGAGCGACTCCTTGTCGAGAATACGGATGACGGCGTCCTCGCCGTGCACACTCGGCATGATTGAGACGCGGAAATCGATGGTCTTGCCGGGCATGCGAAGCTTGAAGCGCCCGTCCTGCGGCACGCGTTTCTCGGCGATGTCGAGCTCCGCCATCACTTTGATGCGCGAGATGATCGAACTGTGGAACTGCTTCGCGATGGGCCGCATCGCCGGCTGCAGAACGCCGTCGATCCGGTACTTCACGTGCACCGCATCGTCCTGGGTTTCGATGTGGATGTCGCTCGCACGACGCTGAATAGCCGTGAAGATTGTCGAGTCCACGAGCCGGATGACCGGGCTGATGTCGCTCGTCAGCCGCTCGACGGTGAGACGATCCTCCGCGTTGTCGTCTTCCTTCAGGAGCTGAAGCTGAAAGCCCTCGGTGGCGTCTTCAAGCACCCGCTGCGAGCTCTCGCTCTTCTTGAGGATCGACTCGATCGCCGAGCGCGGGCCGACCATCACGTTGATCGGCGTCGCCAGCAGAACGCCGAGCTCGTCGATCATCGGCAGGTCGGTCGGGTCGGAGACGACAATGGCCAACGTCTTGCCGTCGGGTCCTTCCCGACGGTACGGCACAAAGCCGTAGCGGAGCATGAGTTCGGCGGGGATGGACCGGAACAGCTCTTGGTCGATCCGGAACGTCTCCATGTCGATGAAGTCCAGCCGATAACGCTCGGCCAGCCGGCGCGCCTGTTCGACCTCGAAACGGTGATCCTCGACGCCGACCTCGGTGTCGGTGTGAAGCGACGCGGATCGCGGCGTGTCAGCGTTCAACGCAGCCCCTCCTGTCCGGTGCTGTCGTAGGCCCGACCTTCAGGTCGGGCGCTACGGGTCCGGGCGTGTTCGCCCGAGCTCAAGCTCGGGCCTACGACGTCGTTCACTGTCCCCCCGACGAGCTCAGCACGGAGCTGAGCTGGAAAATCGGCAGGTACAACGCGATCAGCAGGATGGCGATCACCAGGCCCATGATCACGAGCAACACCGGCTCGACGAGGGTCACGAACCGCTCCATGTTCGTGTTGATCTCCTCGTCGTAGAAGTCGGCCACGGTGTTCAGCATTTCCTGCAGGGCTCCTGTCGACTCGCCCACTTCCGCCATTTTCACGGCGACGTCCGGAAACGTGTGCCGGGCCTGAAGAGCTGCCGAGAAGGACTCGCCTTCCTTCACACGCGTGGCCACAATCGCAAGTTGCTTCGCGAGGAACTGATTCGACATCGATCTGGTGGCGATGTCGAGTGCGTGCACGAGCGGCAGCCCGCCGCCGAGGAGCGTGGCGAGCGTGCGCGCCATCTGTGAGGTGGAGAACTTCCGCGCCACGTCGCCGAGCATCGGGACGGTGAGAATGGCGCGATCGAAACGCGCCTGCTGTCCCGATTGGCGCATCCACGTGATGCCGCCGGCCAGCAGCAACGCGATCCCAGCGACAAGAAACAGGAACTGCCCGCGCACAAGGTCGGAGAAGCCGACAATGACCCTGGTCATGATCGGCAGATCGGTGGCGCCAAAGCTCGAGTAGAAATCGGAGAACGCCGGGACGACTCTCAGGACGATGATGACGACGAGCACCAGCGCCAGCACCGTGAGAATCGCCGGATACACGAGCGCGGAGATCGTCTTGCGCTTCATGGTCTCGATGATCTTGGAGTACTCGACGAACCGGCGCAGGACGCTGTCGAGGCTGCCACTGCGCTCTCCAGCGAGGAGCGAGGCGGTGTACACCGTCGGCAGCACCGACTCGTGCGCGCCAAAGGCCTCGGAGAGCGCCGCGCCCGACCGCACCTTCCCGTGCACGTCCTCGAGAATGCTCCGGAACGCCGCAGACTCGACACGTTGCTTGAGCAGTTCGAGCGACTGGACCAGCGGCATGCCGGCCTTCAGCAGTGTCGCGAGTTCCTGATTGAAAATGAGAAATTCCCGTGACGGAACTGTCGCGCGGTGCGGCAGCCGCACGGAAAGCCCGGCCACCGACCCCTTCTCGTGCAACGCGAGGACAAACAGCCCCTTCTCTTCGAAGTCGTGTCTGAGCCGAGCCTCGCTGTCGGCAACATACACCCCTTCGCTGATTTCGCCGGAGGGCGACGCGATGCGGCATCGAAATTCCACGGCTCAGGCACCTGCCCTGAGCCGTTCCGCTCGCGGTGGTCGGCTGCAAGGGATTGTCAGCGTGGACATTAGTGGCACGTGATTATACCAATAGCCGGGATTTAACTCTGCTCTAGAAATCGGTCTGTAGGCCTCTGAAGGTTAGACGTCGGGGGGCAGGAAAAGCTCTAGCCGATGAGCCTGAGAATGCGAGAGACGTAGGCGCGAGTCTCCTGGAATGGTGGGATGCCTCCGAAGCGCTGCACGGCGGCCTCGCCGGCGTTGTACGCGGCGAGCGCCAGCGGTACGTTCTGGGTGAAGCGCTCCAGCAGCGACCTGAGGTGTTTGATGCCCGCTTCAATGTTGGCGACCGGATCGTAGGGGTTGGCCACGGCGTAACGGCGTGCAGTTTCGGGCATGAGCTGCATCAGGCCCTTTGCCCCTTTGGACGACCGTGCGCGCTCCTGGTAGTTCGACTCGACCTCGATCACGGCGTGGACAAGCTTTGCGTCGACACCCTGCTCGGCTGCGACCCTCGCGATGATGTCGTGGTAGCGAACCTCGGGCCTGGCTGTTACCAAGACGCGGGACTCGACCGGCGTCGACGGAACGGGCATTGGAAGTGCGAGATCGGGCGACTCGACGTAAGGGACCTCGTCCGCGTCGATCCGGGTGATCACGGAAGATGCCGTGACGATCTCGCCGCCGCCACGCAACCGCAGTACCACCTGATCACCCCGCAGCTCGTGTCCGCTCACGGACATCGTACGGCCTGTCGAGAAGACGACGATCTCTGCTCGCGCCGACGGGGGAACCGCCAGCATGGACATCATCCATCCAGCGGCCAGAACTTTCATTCGATCCATCGGCCTACCTGCCATCCACGTACGCGTGAAACACCCGAACGCCGAGCACGCGGCTGTCGCGCGAGGTGGCCGGGGTCGTCTGGGCGGGCACGAACGTCTTGTCGACCACGATGTGCAATTCTGACATCTCATCGGACCCCATTAGGGAGGCCGGCAGCTTGATTTTTCGCAGCAGCCGCGTGGCGGGCGCCAGAGCGAACGTGTCCACGGTCGTACCCTCTAGCATGACCTGTACCTGCTGGGACTCAAACGGGCTTCCCGGATTGTCGAGGTCGAGGTAGAAGGTCACGTCCTTCTTCAGGTTCTTGAACGCCAGCGTCGCCTCCTTCTTGGTCCACTGCCACTCGACCAGGCTGTCATGTTGAGACGATTCGGCCATGTTCCAGCCCTCTTTGAAGACCGTGTACAGGTTCTCGGTCTGTGGCTGCAACTCGAGGCGGGCGACGCGATAGGCGTGTTGGCCGACATGTTCGCCGTTGAGCGACAGTCGTCTGTCTTCGCCCGTGGTTGTATGGAGTCCCATCTCGATCGTCGCATCACCAATATAGGGAAACACGGGAACAAAAATCGTTCTCGTGTACTCAACCGTCTGGCCCGGCTTCCACTGAGACGTCGGAACGGGAGGATTGTGGTCGTCGCCCCAGATCCGCTCGCCGTCGGAATCCTTGACGTGCACAAACACCCGGTAGTCTTGGTCGAAGCGTGCATCGTTGGCGACCACGAATTTGTAGGTGATTTCAAGCGCGGCACCAGCGGCCACTTTATTGTGATCGAGGGTGACGTTCGGCGTGGCAACGGGTGGGGTTTCTGCCTTTTTGCGTCCGCAGCCGACGGCCAAGCTTGCCATGACGAGCAGCGCGAGGCACCGCCCAGCCCCGCTTCCGAACAGTCGAGTCATGCGCGCAATCATAGACCATCCCGCGCATCCATATGCTACAGTTCTCGCCGCCGGAGGAACGGGCATGTCACAGGACGCATTGGGTTTGATCGAAACGAAGGGACTGATCGGATCGATCGAAGCCGCGGATGCCATGGTAAAGGCGGCGAACGTGTCCCTCATCGGCAAGGAATACATCGGGGCTGGCTACGTGACGGTGATGGTCCGTGGCGACGTCGGCGCCGTCAAGGCAGCGACCGACGCCGGCGCCGCTGCCGCGCGGCGCGTGGGCGAACTCGTGTCCGTGCACGTCATCCCCCGCCCGCACAGCGAGGTTGAGCGCATTCTCCCCAAGGGCGCCACGACGTAACAGCGCAGAAACCGCAGGGCGTGCCAGCTCCATTTGGTTTCCCTGCGCGATCTGCGAGTTCCGCGGTAGACGCGCTTCAGAACCATGGCCGAGAGCACCCAGAACCACACCGATCGCGACCTGACCTCGATCGCCCAGGCGCGCGCCCTTGCGCGGCGCGCCAAACACGCGTGGCTGACGCTCGCCGAGTTGAGCCAGGAGCAGATCGACGCGATCGTCGACGCGATGGCGGTGGCCGCCACCGCGGCAGGCTGAGGCCTTTGCGCGCCTCGCCGTCGAAGAAACGGGCTACGGCATCGTCGCCGACAAGATTCAGAAGAACCTCTTCTCGTCCCAGAAGGTCTACAACTTCATCAGGCCGATGAAGACCGTCGGCGTCGTGGCCCGTGATGACGATCGCCGTGTCATCGAGATCGCGGAGCCCTTCGGCGTGGTGGCCGCGGTTGTCCCCTCCACCAACCCGACATCAACGGCCATCTACAAGATCCTCATCTCGATCAAGGCGCGATGTTCGATCGTGCTGAGCCCTCACCCCTCTGCGGTCAAGTGCATCACGCGTGTCGCGGAGGTGATGGAGGAAGCGGCCCGCCGTGCCGGCGCGCCCGACGGTGCGATCAGCTGGATGACGACCGTCACGCATCGAGGGCACGCAGGAGTTGATGAAGCACCGCGATGTGGCGGTGATCCTCGCGACCGGCGGCATGGGGCTCGTGCGCGCGGCGTACAGCGCGGGCAAACCCGCGTATGGCGTCGGCCCCGGCAATGCGCCCTGCTACATCGAGCGGACCGCGGACGTGCGCAAGGCCGTTGCGGGATGTCGTGACGGGCAAGACGTTCGACAACGGCGTGCTCTGCTCGTCGCCCAACTCGGTGTCGTCGACGAGCCGATCGCGGACGTCGTGAAACGGAGTTTCTGGCGCAGCGGCGGCTATTTTCTGTCGAAGAGCTGAGATGGACGCGGTGGCGCGTGTACTCGTCACGCCTCAGCGGCTCCCCAACCCGGCGCTCGTCGGCAAGTCGGCCGTTATCGTCGCCGAGAAGTGCGGCGTTCAGGTGCCGGCGGACACGCGCGTGCTGATTGCGCCCCTCGAGGGTGTCGGCCGCGACTTCCCCCTGTCGATCGAAAAGCTCTGCCCCGTGCTGTCGCTCTACGTCGTCCGTGACTGGCGCGAAGGCTGCGAGCGCTGCAAGGAGATCCTGCGCTACGGCGGCATGGGCCACACGATGTCCATCCACTCGCAGAACGACGCAGTCATTCTCGAGTTCGGCCTGAAGAAGCCGGCCTTCCGCATCATCGTGAACTCGCCGACCACGCACGGGTCGATTGGGCTGACGACGGGCCTCGATCCGGCGATGACGCTCGGGTGCGGCGGCTACGGCGGAAACATCACCTCGGACAACATCTCGCCGCGGCATCTGCTGAACATCAAGCGCCTCGCCTACGAGATCACACCTGCTGCCGTAAGCCCCATCGTGAGCTCAGGCGCGACTGGCTCGAAGCCGTGCTCCAAAGCCTCGGCGGCTCCCCGCGACATCAGCGCGGCCGTGCTGACCGAACGGATCGATCAGTTTCTGGGGTCACGGGGGTACGTAGGCCCGAGCTTCAGCTCGAGCGCGACAGGCTCCGGCGCGCCCGCCCGACCTAAAGGTCGGGCCTACGAAGAAATGTCCGATCAGGTCGTAGGCCCGACCTTCAGGTCGGGCGCCACAGGTTCGGGCGCTACAGCGTCTGAGGCGCCGCCGTTGACGTTCGTGTGCGAGGAAGACGTCCGTCTTGCTATCAAGGCGGGCCGTCAGCTCGTCGTCTCGGAGAAGGCGATCATCACACCATCGGCCAGGGACTTGGGCGAGCAGCATGGGGTGCTGACCTTCCGCTAGTCGGATTTTCACGCTTATCTGAAGACCCAACTAGACTTACATCAACTAGACTTACTGTTGACCCGTCCATGAGGTGATGGTAGGATGCCTATGCCAGAGTCCGAAGGCGCTACCTTCGACCCGGCGGGGGCCTCTGAGCCCTCCGCGCGACACACGGTTCGGACGATAAACGTCAGTGTACCGAGCCACGTGATAACCCGGAGCCCCCGTCAGGGGGGCGACTTACGATGCGGCGCTCCTGTGAGATTGCAGGGGTTGGCCGATCGCGGAGCGCCCGATGCGTCGACTATTAGTCGTCTCCACTCTGAGCGCCGCCTGTAGCCTCGTCGCGGCCTGCGGTTCCGGCCTCAACAAGGGTGCCGCGACGGTTTCGCCGATCGCTCCCGCGGCCGTGCAGGTTGCCGCCCCCGTGGAGCCAGCGGTCACCCCTCCGCCTGCGCTGGTGGTCGATCCGGTTGTCACGCTCATCGCCACTTCAGACGAGCATTTCAAGGCCGGCCAGCTGGAACTGCATCAGGGACACGTCGAAGGTGCCCGTCAGGAATTCGACAAGGCGGTCACCGTTCTGCTGGAGTCGCCGTTTGGCGGACGCACCGAACCGCGGCTTCGCGAGTATTTCGATCGCCTCATCGATCGCATCAGCACCTACGAAGTGAAGGCGCTCGCCGAAGGCGACGGCTTCACGGAGAAGAAATCGGAACCGGCGTCGATCGACGAATTGCTCGCGCTCTCTGCGACGCTGATTCAGCCGCCGCCGACGCCCGAACTGCACGAGGCAATCGAAGCCCAGCTGCGGACCGCCGAGCACGACATTCCAATTCCGCTCAACGCCCGGGTGCTCGCCTTCATCGAGCTATTCCAGGGACGTCTTCACAACTTCCTGCAGGACGGGATGCAGCGGGGCAGCAAGTATCTGCCGATGATTCAGAAGGTCTTCCGCGCCGAGGGTCTGCCGCTCGACCTCGCGTACGTCCCGCTCGTCGAGAGCGCGTTCAAGCCCAACGCACTGTCGCGTGCGAAGGCAAAGGGCGTCTGGCAGTTCATGCGTGGCACCGGGCTCGAGAACGGGCTGCGGCAGGACTGGTACGTCGACGAGCGATCGGATCCGGAGAAAGCGACGCTCGCCGCGGCGAAGTATCTCGGCACGCTTGCTGAGATGTTCGATGGCGACTGGCACCTGGCGCTGGCCTCCTACAATGGCGGCCCCGCGTGTGTTCAGCGCGCCGCCAGGCACGCCCGATCGGATGATTTCTGGGTGATCGCTTCCAAGAGGAACCTGCTTCCGCGCGAGACCCGCGACTACGTGCCGATGATTCTTGCGGCCGTGGTGATCGCGAAGAATCCCGAGCAGTACGGGTTCAGTTTCGAGCCCGAGCCGCCACTCGCCTACGAAACCGTCGTGTTGCCAAAGCCCGTCGACTTGCGCCGTGTGGCGGAGTGGGCGGACACGACCATCGACGAGCTCCAGTCGATGAATCCGGAGCTGCGCCGCTGGACGACGCCAGTCAAGGACACGGGCTATGAGCTGAAGGTGCCCGTGGGGGTGGCGCACGTCGTGAACGCGCGGCTCGACGAGTCGACCAGCGGCAACGACGCCGTGCTGGCCTCGCTCAAATGGTACACGGTGAAGAACGGCGAGAGTCTCGCGACGATCGCAAAGAAATTGCGTGTGAGCCGGACTGATCTTGCCGAAGCGAATTTTCTGAAGGTCGCCTCGAAAGTGACCGTTGGCCAGCAGCTCGTGGTTCCTCAGCAGCCGACCGTCTTGATGGCGGCGCAAACGGATCGCCCAATTCCCCCAACGGACTCTCGCGCCATTGAGGCAGCTTTCGCCGTTCCCGCGGTCGCGACGAACGAGACGTACCGCGCCGACGCCGAGCGCGCCAAGATCATCTATGAGGTCAAGCAGGGGGACACGCTCTCGTCTATCGCGCGCGTCTTCAGCACCAGCGTTGCCTCCATCAGGAACTGGAACCGGCTCCAGGGGAACACGATTCGGGCTGGCGCACGTCTCACCATCTACTCCTCGGCGCGCTAACCTGTCCCTGCGCTAACCTGTCCATCGGCGGCTCGACCGACGTCCACGCAAGTCGCGAGATGGCACCCGACGTCTATCGCCCGGTAGTCAGCGCGGGTTCACGCCGGCCCGCCCGTTACAGGTCAGGCGTCTCTTCCGTCCTCACACAAGACACGTCTGCCGCGCAGATCCGGACCCTGCGAACACCCCGAGTGTGCATTTCCTGCGATCGCGCGTTCCGACCAGTTCGTAACTCGTTGAGTGGCTTGAGGGGCGACGTGGGCATCCGATTGCACCTTGCCCGGCATGCTCGCGAGCTTGCGAACCGCAGCGTTATTTGGGGTTGAGGTCTCCCCCGTGCACGTTGAAGTCGATGTCTCGTTCGGTCTGCCCATGTTCACCATGGGGGGGCTGCCGGATGCGAGCGTGCGCGAGAGCCGCGACCGCGTGAAGAGCGCTATTCGCAATTCCGGCTTCGAGTTTCCGCCTCACCGTGTCACGGTCAACTTGGCGCCGGCCGACGTGCGCAAAGCCGGGTCCTCATTTGATCTTCCGATTGCGCTCGGCGTTCTTGCCGCGCAGGGGGTCGTCGAGCGGCGTGCGATCGACGACCTCGTCGTGGTCGGCGAGCTGTCGCTCGACGGCTCGATTCAGCTGGCGCGCGGCATTCTTCCCATTGCGGCTGCCGCGCGCCGCGAAGGCTTGCGAGGTATTCTGCTCCCGCGGGGAAACGCCTGCGAGGCGGCAGTCGTCGCGGACTTGGACGTCCTCGCGGTGTCGACGCTGGCCGAGGCCGTCAGGGCGCTCAACGATCCCCGCACGGCCCCGAGCCCGCCACCCATGCTCCCGTCGCAGCCAGCCAGGACCGATGGTACGCCCGACTTCTCCGATGTGCGCGGGCAGCTGCTCGCACGCCGGGCCCTTGAGGTCGCATCAGCTGGCGCTCACAACCTGTTGCTCGTCGGTCCACCTGGCGGCGGGAAGACAATGATGGCGAGGCGGCTGGGAGGCATTCTCCCACCACTCACCTTCGAGGAGGCGATCGAAGTGACCGCGGTGCATTCGGTCGCCGGACTGCTGCCGCTTGGCGCAGGCCTCGTCTCGGAGCGTCCGTTCCGCGCGCCCCACCACACCATCTCCAATGTGGCACTCATCGGCGGCGGTGCGCAGCCGCGTCCTGGGGAGGTGAGCCTCGCACACCACGGGGTACTGTTTCTGGATGAAATGCTCGAGTTCAGTCGATCGGTACTCGAAGTGCTGCGTCAGCCGCTCGAAGAAGGCACGGTGACGATTGCCCGTGCCGTACGAACCGCGATCTTCCCGGCCCGGTTTGTTCTCGTGGGTGCCATGAACCCGTGCCCGTGCGGCTTCGCTGGCGACCCGCGTCGCGAATGCCGCTGCACACCACAGCAGATCGCGCGTTATCGGAGCCGGCTGTCGGGCCCGTTGCGCGACCGGCTGGACCTCACGGTGGAGGTTCCCGCCGTGGCGCCGGATGCACTTGGCCGATCGACGTCCGGCGACGAATCATCGTCGTCGGTCCGGGCGCGCGTGGTCGCGGCGCGCGAGCGGCAGCGAGAGCGCTACAGCGGCGCGACTGTGCGAACGAACGCTGAGCTGACGCCGTCGCTCCTCGCTCGCTATTGCCAGCTCGATCGGTCGGGCGCTACTCTGCTGGCCGCTGCAGTCGCCAGGCTGGCCCTCAGCGCGCGGGCGTACGATCGCGTGCTGAAGGTAGCGCGCACGATCGCGGATTTGTCGGGTTCAGACACCATCGACGCCGATCATCTCGCCGAGGCCCTGCAGTTCCGTATGCCCGTGTAAGTCGGAGACCTTTTGGCCGTAGGCCTCGTTTCGCCCGTGTGGTGCCAGCCGTGCGCGGTCTTTGGTTGGGTGGACTCCACGGACACTGCGCGCAACGCCGCGCCAAAGTGGCGAAGTTGGTGGCAGTCCGCGTGGGCATGCCTCAGGACGGCGGGTGATTCATGTCGGGCTGTTTTCGCCAGCTGTTCGCTTGTCGCCACTTTCTCGTTGGACGAGGGTTTTCCCTGTGATACAGTTTTGCCTCTTTGGTGCTGCCCGGATCGCACCTCGTCTCGCTAATCTCCGATCGTTAGAGAACTTGGAGCGGAGGCGAAAGACCGTTTTCAGTATGGGTATGCGTTCTCGTCGGTACACAGTGCTCATCGCGGATCGTTCGACCGGCGTTCTCCGCCGCGTCACGATTAGTCTGCGTGCGGTGCTGACCGGTGCGGCGGTTGTTGTCCTGTTGCCTGTGTTGATTGGTCTTGGCGCACGATGGCAGGCATTGGGAGAGATCAGCCAGCTGCGCACAGAGAATTACGCACTTGGAGTGGAGAACGGCAATTTCCGCGCCACGACCGGCGAACTCACGACACAAATTCAGTCGCTCGAGAGCGTCATCGACGATCTTGGCGCGCGAGCATCGGTCGATCCACAGCAGGCTCGCGCCATGCAGCGCCTCCCGGCCCTGGTCAAGGCAAGGGCTGCCGGGGGCAGCGCGCAACCGAACGCCGTGGTCTCGAGCATCTTCTCATCGCTGACCAACCCGGAAGATACCTTCGGCGTGCTCCGCGATCTGCTCCGCGGCCTCGAGAGCCGTTTGAGCTACGTCCGACGCGACGTCGAGCGCCAGGAACGCTTGGCAGCGGCCACGCCCTCCATCTGGCCGGCCCATGGCTGGCTGACGGGCACTTTTGGCGGCCGGTCGGATCCGTTCACAGGCGAGCCAGGGTTCCACCAAGGTCTCGACATTTCAACGGGCAAGGGCCAGCCGGTCTACGCGACAGCCGACGGCATCGTGGAGTCGGCGTCCTACACTGGCGATTACGGCAACCTCGTTGTGCTGAAGCACGACTTCGGTCTGGCGACGCGCTACGGGCACCTGAGTTCCTTCAAGGTCAGCGTCGGCTCGTCGGTGAAGCGCGGCGACACCATCGGATACGTCGGGTCGAGCGGTCGCTCGACCGGCACACATCTCCACTACGAAATTCTCGCGAACGGTCAGCTGCTCAACCCTCTGCAACTGCTCACACAACCTGCGAAGCGCTGACGCCAGACTTGAAGGTGGGGCCTGCGTCCGACTGAACGCCCGACCGCTGAAGCTCGGGCCTACGACACTGGCTGACGCTCGGGCCTACGACACTGGCTGACGCTGGGACGACTCGTAGGCCCGACCTTCAGGTCGAGCGCCACTGGGACGACTCGTAGGCCCGACCTTCAGGTCGGGCGCCACAGAGCGCCGCAGTGACATCTGCTACAATCACGGGATACCCACGGGGCCGCCCACGCCGTAGATGATCCAAACGCTCCTCGCCAAGGTCATCGGCACTCAAAACGAACGCGATTTGAAGCGTTTGCGTCCGATTGTCTCGGAGGTCGGCGCGCTCGAGCCTTCGCTCCAGGCGCTGTCCGACGAGCAACTTCGCGCCAAGACCGGCGAATTCCGCCAGCGCCTCAGCCAAGGGGAGACGCTCGACGATCTACTTCCGGAAGCGTTCGCCGTGGTCCGCGAGGCCGGCCGGCGCATGCTCAACATGCGGCATTTCGACGTGCAGCTCATCGGCGGCGCGGCGCTTCACAAGGGCAAGATCGCGGAGATGAAGACGGGTGAAGGCAAGACGCTCGTCGCCACGCTCCCCGCCTATCTCAATGCGCTCGAGCGGCAACGGGGTCCACGTCGTCACTGTCAACGACTACCTGGCACGGCGCGACTCCGAATGGATGGGCCGGATCTTCCGCTTTCTTGGCATGAGCGTCGGCGTCATCCAGCACGACTTGAACGACGCCGAACGTCAGGTGGCCTATGCGGCCGACATCACCTACGGCACCAACAACGAGTTCGGGTTCGACTACCTGCGCGACAACATGAAGTTCGAGCTCGCGCACTACGTGCAGCGCGGGCATCACTTCGCCATCGTGGACGAAGTCGACAGCATCCTCATCGACGAAGCGCGCACGCCGCTCATCATCTCCGGCCCGGCCGAAGAGTCGACCGACCTCTACTACGAGATCGATCGCATTATTCCGCGGCTCAAGGCCGGCGCCGTCACGCGCGGCGACGCCAAAGCCGAGGAGCGTGAGGCACTCGAAGAGACCGGCGACTATCTCGTCGACGAGAAGCACAAGACGGTGACGCTCACCGAGAGCGGGACCGTGAAGGCCGAGCAGATGCTCGCCCACCGTCTCAACGGCGGGCACATCTACGACCTCGAGAACGCGCACATCAAGCACCACGTCGATCAGGCGCTGCGGGCGCACGCGCTGTTCAAGCTCGATGTCGACTACATGGTGAAGGACGGCGAGGTCGTCATCGTCGACGAGTTCACCGGGCGTCTCATGCCGGGGCGCCGCTGGAGCGACGGTCTGCATCAGGCGGTCGAGGCCAAGGAGAAGGTCAAGATCGAGCGCGAGAACCAGACGCTCGCCACGGTCACGTTCCAGAACTACTTTCGCAAGTACAAGAAGCTCTCCGGCATGACCGGCACGGCCGACACCGAGGCCGAAGAGTTCGCCAAGATCTACAATCTCGACGTCATCGTCATTCCGCCGAACCGGCCGCTCACCCGCATCGAGAATCCCGATCTCGTCTATCGCACCGAAGGCGAGAAATGGGACGCCATCGTCACCGAGATCATCGAGGAGCACCAGAAGGGACGGCCGGTGCTCGTCGGCACCGTTTCGATCGAGAAGTCCGAACGTATCTCGACCATGCTCGACCGGCGCGGACTCAAGCGCGGGACGGCCACCGGTGGCGGACTCGACAAGCACGTCGTGCTCAACGCGAAGTACCACGCGCAGGAAGCCGAGATCGTCGCACAGGCCGGCCGAAAGGGCGCCGTCACCATCGCCACGAACATGGCCGGCCGCGGGACGGACATCTTGCTTGGCGGCAATGCCGAGTTCATGGCGCGGCAGCAGAGCCTCGCCGAGCAGATCGCCGAACGGCTGCCGAAGGGCGAAGAGCGCTTCGTCGACGATGAGCAGCACGTCTACTTCTTCCACCTCGACGCGTTCTACCGCGTGCCTCGAGGCCGATTACGAGCGCATCTTCGAGCACTTCAGGCAGCTGACCGACGCCGAGCACGACGAGGTGGTTCGACTGGACGGGCTGCACATCGTCGGGACGGAGCGCCACGAGTCGCGGCGCATCGACAACCAGCTGCGCGGCCGTGCCGGTCGACAGGGCGATCCCGGATCATCGCGCTTCTATCTCTCGCTCCAGGACGACCTGATGCGCATCTTCGGGTCCGATCGGATCTCGGGCCTGATGCAGAAGCTGGGCATGGAAGAAGGCGTGCCAATCGAACACGGCATGGTGTCGCGCGCCATCGAGCGCGCTCAGAAGCAGGTCGAAGCGCAGAACTTCTCGGTCCGCAAGCACCTCCTCGAGTACGACGACGTGATGAACAAACAGCGCGAGAGCATTTACGCGCTGCGTCGCGAGATCCTCGACGGCAGGATTCGCATCACCGAAGAGGAAGTGGTCGACACCCGCGAGTATCTGATGTCGCTCGCCGAAGACCTTCTCGACTCGACCGTCGAGACGTACGCGGCTCGAACGGCGAACTTCGACGAGTGGGACCTCGACGCGCTCAGAGTGGAGATTACGCGTCTCTTCTCGGTCGACGCTGGCGACGTCGAGTTCGACGATTTGACGTCCGACGAGATCCGCGAGGCGTTGTGGGACACGATCCTTGCGTCCTACAGCGAAAAGGAAAAGCTCGTCGGCCGCGAGATCCTGCAGCGCGTCGAGCGCGACATCATGCTGCAGATTGTCGACGCGCAGTGGAAGGACCACCTCTACAGCCTCGATCATCTCAAGGAGGGCATCGGCCTTCGTGGCTACGGCCAGCGCGATCCACTGATCGAGTACAAGAAGGAGAGCTTCGCGCTCTTTCAGGCGATGAAGGAGCGCATCGACGAGGAAGTCGTCCGCGTGCTGTGGAGCCTGCGTCCGATCAGAAACGAAGACGGTGAGGCCTCCCCGATCGCCCAGCCTGTGCGGCGGGCCCCCAGAACGCCCCTGATCCTCGGCCGAGGCGCCGCCGAGACGCTGCCTCCGTTTGCCGCTCCTCGGCGTGAAGGTGTCGGGGCAGGCGTGCCGGAAGGCATGCCGCGCGGCCAGCAGCCGCCCCGCGTCGGTGGAGACGATGCGCCGGTGAAGACCATCCGGCGCGAAGAACCCAAAGTCGGACGGAACGACCCCTGCCCGTGCGGCAGCGGGAAGAAGTACAAGAAGTGTCATGGTGCAGCTGCCTAGGAGCACGCATGCCGTTCAAGACTGAATCGCCGGTGCGTGTGTCGACCGATACGGCGGCGGGGTTCGCCACGGCGCTGACGTTTGACGATGTGCTGCTCGTGCCGCAGCATTCGACGGTGCTGCCGTATCAGGTTGACGTCAGCACGCAAATTGACCCGCCGTATTCGTCTGAACGTGCCGCTCGTGAGCGCGGCGATGGACACGGTCACCGAATCCAGGCTCGCCATCGCCATGGCTCAGCACGGTGGAATCGGCGTCATCCACAAGAACCTGTCCATCGAGCAGCAGGCATCAGAGGTCGACCGGGTGAAGCGCTCCGAGAGCGGGATGATCGTCGACCCGATCACACTGTCCCCCACGCATCGAATCTACGAAGCACTCGACCTGATGCGAAAGTACCGAATTTCAGGCGTGCCGATCACCGACGATGGCAGTAAGGAAGGGAAACTCGTCGGCATCCTGACCAACCGCGATCTTCGATTCGAAACCAACGTCAACCGCCCGATCGGCGACATCATGACGCGCGATCCGCTTTTCACGGTGCCGACGGGCACAACCCTGGACGCGGCGCGCGAGAGGCTTCACCAACACAAGGTCGAGAAGCTGCTGGTCGTCGATCGCGACTTCCGCCTCAAGGGCCTCATCACGGTCAAAGACATTCAGAAGGCCGTGAAGTATCCAGGCGCGTCGAAAGACTCCCTCGGACGCCTACGGTGCGGTGCCGCGATTGGCGTGGCCAAAGACACGATCGAACGCGCCAATGCGCTCGTGGCCGCGAACGTCGACGTACTGGTCATCGATACCGCGCACGGTCACTCCCAGGGCGTGCTCGACATCGTCGGACGCGTGCGGCAGCGATTCCCAGATGTCGACCTCGTGGCGGGCAACGTCGCGACGGCCGATGGCGCCTTGGCGCTCATCGACCAGGGCGTGGACGCGGTCAAAGTCGGCATCGGCGCCGGGTCCATCTGCACCACGCGCGTCGTCGCCGGCATCGGTGTGCCGATGATCACGGCAATTATCGACTGCGCCCGGGCCGCCGAGGCTCGCGACATCCCGATCATTGCGGATGGCGGCATCCGCTTCTCGGGCGATATCATCAAGGCTCTGGCGGTCGGCGCCAGCACGACGATGATCGGGAATCTCTTTGCCGGCACCGATGAGAGTCCGGGCGAGCTGATCCTGTATCAGGGGCGCAGCTTCAAGGAATATCGCGGCATGGGATCGATCGGCGCGATGCGGCGCGGCAGCCGCGACCGATATTTTCAGGACGAGTTCGATCTCGACGGCATGGCCTCGACCGAAGAAGGCAGCAGCGAGAAGCTGGTACCGGAAGGCATCGAAGGACGCGTGGCCCACAAGGGCAGCGTCGCCGCAATGGTTCACCAGCTCGTTGGCGGACTGCGTGCCGGCATGGGCTATTGTGGGACGGCCACTATCGGTGACTTGCAGCGCGACGCCAAGATCATTCGCGTCACCCCCGCCGGCTTTCGGGAGAGCCACGTGCACGACGTCGCGATCACCAAGGAAGCGCCGAACTATCGATCGGAGTAGTCGGACACCGGCGTGAGGCATTTGGCGCCCGACCTAAAGGTCGGGCCTACGATCATGCCTGAGACAGCTGCGTCGTAGGCCCGACCTTCAGGTCGGGCGTCACCCGTCGATAATCCGAATGGTCCGCGTCGAGTCGTCGCCGTGGGCGATCTCGACGCTGATCGCGTCCGCAAACGGCCGCGGAAGACGATCCGGCCATTCGATGGCCGTTACCCCTCCCGCAAGCGTCAGTTCATCCAGGCCGAGGTCGTCGACTTCGAACGGCCGCAGGCGGTACAGGTCGACATGATACAGCGCGAGGCGTCCGCCCCGATATTCCTGTATGACCGTGAACGTCGGACTGCTGACCTCGCCCGGATCAATGCCAAGGCCTTCGGCGAGACCTCGAACGAAGGCGGTCTTACCGGCTCCGAGGTCGCCCGAGAGCAGTACGACCGCCCCGCCCTCGAGGGTCGTCGCCAGCTGCTCGCCCGGCTGACGCGGTCTCGGATTCCGAATGGGTCGTGAGGATCCGTGACATCTTAGGACCCCTGCTCACGACGATCACCGCAGGTGCGTAGATCTCAAACGTGAGACTTTGCGCGATGTGCGGCCTCCGCGGTGATTGTCGTTTTCAGAATGATCCGCCCCGGTCTTCAGCCTTCCGACGCCCGGTGAGGTCCATGATCGCGTCGCCGAGATGCGCCGCGAGATCGCCTGCTGTCATCGCCACTTCGCCCTCGTCGTCCTCAGCAAGGTCGCCGGCCAGGCCATGCAGGTACACGGCGAGCTTGCAGGCGGCCTCGGCATCGAGCAATTGAGCGAGCCAGGCGGCGATCATCCCTGTCAGGACATCTCCGGTGCCGCCCGTTGCCATGCCAGGGTTTCCCGTGGGATTGATGAACACCTTCTCGTCGGGCGTCGCAATCAGCGTCCGATGCCCCTTCAGCACGACGTACACGTGGTGCGCGACCGCGAAATTCCTTGCGATCTCCAGGCGGCTGGACTGCACCTCGTCGGTCGACATGCCGACGAGGCGTGCCATTTCACCCGGATGCGGGGTGATGACGACGTCCCGCCCCTCACGTCCAGTGAGCCGGTCCGGATCGTCCGCGAACGCGTTCAATCCGTCTGCATCGATCACGACTGGCATCGTCGCGCGATCGAGGAGCGCCTGGATGAATGCCCGCGTGGAGCGGCCCTGGCCGAGTCCCGGGCCAATGGCGACGACGTCGCGCGCAAGATCAAGCACTCGATCGACGGCCCTGGGATCGAGCCCGTCATGGCCTTCCTCAATCGCCTCCGTCATGTACTCGGCGCCCAGCGACGCCACCACGGCTTGACAGCCGGCGCCGTCGCCACCGTCACGAGCCCGGCGCCCGACCGCAGCGCGCCGACGGCCGCCAGGTGCGCCGCGCCCGTCTTCCCCCGCGACCCGGCAACGATGAGCACGCGCCCGTAGTCGCCCTTGTGTGTATCGGCGGCACGCGGCGTGATGAGCTCGCGCATCGAGCCCCGCGTGAGCAGGTCGACGCGCGGGCCGTCGATCGCGTCGAAAATCTCGGACGGAATGCCGATGTCGGCAATGACGATGTCGCCGGCGCGCGTTTCGGCCGGCGGCAGCACCAGGCAGAGCTTCGGCGCCCCAAGCGTCACGGTCATGTCCGCCTCGATCGATGGACCGATCAGCTCGTGCGAGTCGGCCGACAGACCCGACGGCAGATCGATGGCGACGACCGGGATGCCGGATCCGTTGACGTCGGCGACGACCGTTTCCATCAGACCGGACAACGGTGCGTTCAGGCCGGTGCCGAAGATCGCGTCCACGATCAGCGTGCAGTCGCGAATTTCCGTAGAAGTGCAGCTCCCACGCCTGGCTGTCGGCAATCTCGACGACCGCGAGGCCAAGCCGACCCAGGATCTCGAGGTTCGTTCGCGCGTCGCCGCGAATCTCGGCGACACGTCCGATCAGGAACACCGAGACGTCCACGCCGCGCTGCACCAGCGTGCGCGCCACGACGAAGCCGTCGCCGCCGTTGTTGCCGCGGCCGCAGAGCACAGCGACCTGTCGCTCGAGGAGATCGCTGTGGACCGCCTCGATCGCCGCGACGACCTGACGGCCGGCGTTCTCCATCAGGACGAGCGACGGAATGCCGATCTCTTCGATCGTCCGGCGATCGGCTTCCCGCATCTGAGCCGAGTTCAGGACGCGCATCGGGCCAATGTCACCAGCCTCACTATCACCAGGACACGAAGGATACTACGTTAACGGAAGGTCTCTGCGTTCATGGTGCCCTTTGTGATGGATCGGCGGCAGAGTGTGATGGTACTCTCGACATGATGGCTGCAACCGTCAACGTCAACGGGCGCGTCTTCGACGAGGCGAACGCGCGTCATTTCGGTCTTCGACCACGGGTTTCTGTACGGCGAAGGCGTCTACGAGACGCTGCGCACCTACAACGGGCAGCCGTTTCTCTTCGATCGCCACATGCGGCGCCTGCGCCAATCGGCCGAGATGCTGACGCTCGATCGTTCCGCTTTCACGATGCCGAGATCGCGGCGCGCTTTCGCGACACGATGAGGGCCGCCGGACTCGGAACGGGCGACGGGTTGCACGAGGCGTACATCCGCGTGCTCGTGACGCGCGGCGTCGGCGAACTCTCCTACGATCCCGCAGCCTGCGCCGAGCCGTCGGTCGTCGTCATCGTCAAGCCGCAGGTGGACCCGCCTGCCGAGGTGTTCGAGCACGGCGTCCGGGTGGCGCTCGTCCCGATCGTCCGGAATCATCCGGGCTCGGTCAACCCGCTCATCAAGTCGAACAACCTGCTGAACAACGCGCTCGCGATGCAGGAGGCGTTCCGGCGCGGCGCGTTCGAAGGGGTGATGCGCAACTATCGCGGCGAGCTGGCGGAGTGCACGACCGCCAATCTCTTCGTCGTGAAGGAACGGCGTGGCGCTGACGCCGCCGCATCGATGCGGGCCTGCTGCCGGGCATCACGCGCGAGTTCCTGTTCGAGATCGGCCCGGCGATCGGCATTCCCGTCCGCGAGCAGGTGCTGCGAGACGACGATCTGTTCGGCGCCGACGAAGCGTTTCTGACGAGCACGACGCGCGAGGTCGTGCCGATCGTGCAGGTCGACGACAGGACGATCGGGACCGGCAAGCCAGGGCCGGTGACCAACGCGCTCCTGGCCGGCTTCCGCCAGCGCGCGCACGCCAGCGCGACCCGCAGTCGCCGGCCGCCTGCACGTAGGCCCGACCTTCAGGTCGGGCGTCGAGGACTCGACCCTCATGCGCCCGACCTGAAGGTCGGGCCTACGCGTACGTCGTCCACCGGCGGGCAGGCGCACATCAGATTGCGGTCGCCGTACGGATTGTCGATGCGGCCGACGCTCGGCCAGAACTTGTGCGCGCGGACGAACGGCAGCGGAAACGCCGCCTGTTCGCGCGAATACGGATGCGACCACGTCGTCCGCCGCCACCGCAGCGGCGGTGTGCGGCGCGTTCTTCAGCACGTTGTCCTTCGGATCGGCCTTCCCGTCGATGACCGCCTGAATCTCTCCGCGAATCGCAATCATCGCGTCGCAGAACCGATCGAGCTCCTCCTTCGGATTCGCTCTCGGTCGGTTCGATCATCAGCGTGCCCGGCGACCGGGAACGACACCGTCGGCGCGTGGAAGCCGTAGTCCATCAGCCGCTTCGCGACGTCGGTTTCGTCGATGGCTCCTCCGCTCGCCTGCTTCAGCGGCCGCAGATCGAAGATCATCTCGTGCGCCACACGGCCGTTCGGCCGCGTGTAGAGCACCGGATAGTGCGGCTCGAGTCTGCGACTTGATGTAGTTGGCGTTCAGGATCGCGTACCGCGTGGCCTCGGTCATGCCGTCGCCACCGAGCATCCTGATGTAGGCGTACGAGATGAGGAGGATGCTCGCGCTGCTCCACGGCGCGGCCGACAGCGCGTGAATCGCCTTCGCTCCCCCGGTCCTGACGACCGGGTGCCCCGGCAAGATACGGCGCCAGATGCGCCGCCACGCCGATCGGCCCCATGCCCGGGCCGCCGCCGCCGTGCGGAATGCTGAACGTCTTGTGCAGATTGAGATGGCAGACGTCGGCGCCAATCGCCGCCGGGCTCGTCAGCCCCACCTGCGCGTTCATGTTGGCGCCGTCCATGTACACCTGTCCGCCGTGCTCGTGCACGATCGCGCAGATGTCCTGAATGCTCTCCTCGAACACGCCGTGCGTCGACGGGTAGGTCACCATCAGCGCCGCGAGACGATCGCGGTGCTCGCGCGGCCTTCGCGCGCAGATCGTCGACGTCGATGTTGCCGTCCTTCGTGCTCGCGACCACGACGACGCGCATGCCGGCCATGACGGCGCTGGCCGGGATTGGTCCCGTGCGCGGACGCCGGAATCAGCACGACATCTCGCGACGCGTCGCCGCGGTCGCGATGATAACGCGCGAATCACCATCAGGCCGGCGAACTCTCCCTGCGCGCCGGAGTTCGGCTGCAGCGACACGGCCGCGAACCCGGTGATCTTCGCAAGCGCCGTCTCGAGCTCGCGGAAGATCTGCTGATAGCCCGCCATCTGATCGACCGGCACGAACGGATGCGGCGCGAGAACTCCGGCCACGTGATCGGCAGCATCTCGGAGGCCGCATTCAGCTTCATCGTGCAGGAGCCGAGCGGAATCATCGACGTGTCGAGGCCGATGTCCTTGCGCTCGAGGCTGCGGATGTAGCGCATCATCTCGGTTTCGGAGTGATGCGCGATTGAACACCGGGTGCGTCAGAAACGGCGACGTGCGGGCCAGGCCGTCCGGATACCCCGCGACCGGTGATTCGCTGCGCGGCGTCATCGCTGCCGGCGACTTTGCGGACCGCCTTCGCAAACACCGCCGACGATCGCCTCGCACGTCGGCGACTGATGTCGTCTCGTCAAGCGCGACGTTGACCGTTCCGTCGTCTCGATAGCGGAAGTTGAGGCGCGGCCTCCAGCGCGGCCTCACGAACGCGATCGGCCGGCGCCCCCTCCACGCAGCAGCGTGTCGAAGAACTGTTCGTTCAGCTGACGAAGACCGAGTCTTCGAAGCGCTCCGCTCCAGAAGAACGGCCCGCCCGTGCACGCGCCGCGCAATCACGGTGCAGGCCCTTCGGCCCGTGGTAGACGGCGTAGAAACCGGCGATGTTCGCGAGCAGCGCCTGCGCCGTGCAGATGTTCGACGTCGCCTTCTCGCGGCGGATGTGCTGCTCGCGTGTCTGCAGCGCCATCCGGTACGCTCGGTTACCGTGGACATCCACCGAGACGCCGATGATGCGGCCCGGCGTCTGGCGGACGTGCGTTCTCGCGCGTCGCAAAAAAGGCCGCGTGCGGACCACCGTAGCCCATCGGCACGCCGAAGCGCTGCGAGTTGCCGAACACGATGTCGGCGCCCATCTCACCCGGTGGCGTCAGCAGCACAAGGCTCAGCAGGTCGGTGGCGACGGCCACCAGCACGCCGGCGGCTTTCGCCCGGCTCATGAACGCGCGAATGTCGTGCACGGTGCCGCGCTTCGTCCGGCGTCTGGATCAGCGCGCCGAACATGCGGTCGTCCAGATCCGTCTTCTGAAAATCGCCGACGACCAGCTCGATGCCGAGCGGCTCGGCCCGTGCACGCAGCACATCGATCGTCTGCGGGAAGCACGAGTCCGCGACGAAGAACTGCGCCGGACCACGACCGTGCTCGACCCGACGCGTCTGCACGCGATGCAGCATCGTCATCGCCTCGGCGGCGGCGGTCGCCTCGTCGAGCAGCGACGCGTTCGCGACCTCCATCCCGGTCAGGTCGGACACCACGTCTGAAAATTGAGGAGCGCCTCGAGGCGACCCTGCGCGATCTCGGCCTGATACGGCGTGTACGGCGTGTACCAGCCGGGATTCTCGAGCACATTCCGCAGGATCACGCTCGGCGTGACGCAGTCGTAGTAGCCCAGACCGATGTATGACTTGAACAGCTGATTGCGGGCGGCGATGTCCCGGAGTCCTCGCAGAAAGTCGTGTTCCGGCTGTCCGTCCGGCAAGTCGAGACGCGTCGAGCAGACGGATGCGTGCGGGAATCGCTTCGTCGATGAGCGCGTCCAGCGAAGGCGCGCCGATCGACCTTCGAGCATCGCTGCGGCATCGGTCTCGTCCGGACCGATGTGGCGGAAACGAAATGATTCTGAATCGACAGTCATGGTGCTCTTACGGGGTTGCTCCGGACCCGAAGGCCCCTCGCTACGTCATTGAGGTCTTGATGAGGTCCGCGTACTGCGCTCGCGTCAAGGAGTGCGCCCGTCTCGCTCGGATTGGACAGCTTCAGTGCGATCATCCAGTTGCCGTGCGGGTCGGTGTTGACGACCTCTGGTTTCTCCTTCAGCGCGGTATTGACCTCAACGACCTCACCCGACACCGGCGCGAAGAGATCCGACACCGCCTTCACGGATTCGATGCTGCCGAAGGACTGGCCGGCCTTCAGGATCGCGCCTACTTCCGGCAACTCCAGATACACGACATCGCCGAGCTGCTGCTGCGCATACGTCCGTGATGCCGACCCGGCCGCGATCGCCGGCCAGTTCGATCCATTCGTGATCTTTCGTGTACTTGAATGCCTCTGGATAGGCCATCTATGCTCTCTCCTGAACGCCCGAGCCGAAGCGCGGGCCTACGTCCCCTCGGCCGACCGAACGGCCGGGCCCTGCGAACCGATGTCAGCCGTGCCGAACCACGCCCGGCCTACGATCCCCGTGGCCGCTTGTAGAACGGCATCGGAACAACACCTGCCCGCGTTCGCCGCCCTCGGATATCGACGGTCGAACTCGGCGCCGGGCACCGCATGCGCCACGGGCAGGTACGCCATGCCGATCGCTTTCTTCAATGTCGGCGTCTGCGTGCCGCTCGTCACGTATCCGACCTTCGCATCGCCGACGTAGGCGTCGTGGCCCTGGCGCGCAATGCCCCGCTCGAGCATCTCGAATCCGACGAGCTTTCGCGCCACACCGTCCGCCTTCTGCAGGCGAAGGACGTCCGATCCGACGAACTCGCCCTTGTGCCAGCCGACGATCCAGCCCAGGTCCGCTTCCAGGACCGTCGTCGTCTCGTCGATGTCGTTCCCGTGCAGGCGCATGCCGGCCTCGAGGCGCAACGTGTCTCGCGCGCCAAGCCCACAGGGAATCAGGCCTGCTGGCTCGCCGGCTTCCACAATGGCCTGCCAGACACGGTCGGCCGACGGAGGAGGCACAAAGATTTCGAAGCCATCCTCGCCCGTGTACCCCGTCCGGGAGATCAGTGGCCCGCACGTTCGCGACCTCGCCGTGCGCGAACCAGTAGTACTTCACCGACGATAGGTCCACGCCCGTGAGCGGCTGCAGCACCTCCAGCGCGCGCGGCCCCTGTACCGCAAGCAGCGCGTAGCGCGAACTGGCGTTCACCACCGCCGCGTTGAGAGATCCCACGTGCGCGACGATATGCGCGTAGTCCGTCTCGATATGCGAGGCGTTGACGACGAGGAGGAAGTGCCGTGCGGCGAGGCGGTAGACGAGCAAATCGTCGACGAAGGTTCCCCTGGGCGACAGCAGCCCCGAGTAGTGTGCCTGGCCGACATTGAGCTTCGAGGCGTCGTTGCACGAGATGAGCTGTACCAGCGCCAGGGCATCGCCCCCGGCGATCTCGATCTGGCCCATGTGGCTGACATCGAAGAGGCCCGCCCTCTCGCGGACCGCGGTGTGCTCGGCCGTAATGCCGGAGTACTCGACCGGCATGTCCCAGCCGCCAAACGGAACCATCTTTCCGCCCGACGCGCGATGACGGGCGTTGAGCGGCGTCTTCTTGAGAGGCGTCTCGGTGGCGTGGGCCTGATCCATGAGGGTGCGGGACTGATCGCGTGACCGGAACGCGTTACGGTACTATGCGCCTTCGAGGGTGGTCAAGGAATCAAGGCACATTGGCGGCCTGAGGCAGACGAGTGCTCGTTCGTCGGACCCCTCACGGCGTCTCTCGGACGCCGACCGAAAGGTCGCCTGCAAATGATGCGAACCGGGTGGCGCTCATGGTATCGTGCGACCTTCCACGACTTGGGCGAGCACGAACGTTCAAGGAGTACCGCGTGGATATCGGCAGCAAGGGGCGAGGCAACGTTCGGCAATCTTCACTTGGTCTTCAGGAGGACGTATGCGAGTAGCGCTGGGACTGGCGATCGTGACGATATTCGGCCTCTCGGTCGCGGCAAACGAAAAACCACCCGCAGACTTTCAGCAAGCGATGAAGGAGAACGGCGCGACCCTACAAAAAATCGCCAAGGACATTGAGGCAAAAGACTACGATGCCATAGCGGCTGGTGCCGCGACCTTGAAGAAGAATTTCATGGGTCCAGTCGGCAAGTACTTTACCGACCATAAGAGCGAGGCCGCGCTGAAGAAATGCAACGAGGCCCACGCTGCAGCTGACAATTTGGAGAAGGCGGCGAAGGCGAAGAACGACACGTCAATAGCGGAATCGCGCAAGGCCATGCAGAGTGCCTGTGGCAGCTGTCACATGGCTCATCGCGAGCAGCTCCCTGACAAGACGTTTGAGATCAAATAGCCCCGGACCATCGGCGATTACCGCGCCGAGGAAGTCGTGCACAGATTGTTCCTCGGCGAAGGCGGACGCCAGGCTCGCTCATGGCTCGAATGCCGTGAGCGAGCAAGTCGCGGGCGAATTTGTCACAATAGGGACATGCCACTTTTTGAATACGCTTGCCGCGACTGTGGTCACCAGTTCGAATATCTGACCCGCGCCGGCCAGACGCCCTCGTGCCCGTCCTGCTCGAGTGAGGCGCTCGAGAAACAGCTCTCCGTGTTTGCGGTGAGCGCGGGCCCCCGAGCGACGACGTCCACGCCGGCAGGCCCGTGCGGCACCTGCGGCGACCCGCGCGGTCCGGGTTCCTGCTCGCTGAACTGACTCTTCTCGCGCTCTTGCGGAGCGAGCGGTGCACTCGCGGGATCGGGCTAGGGCCGAACCCTCGACGCGAGGATGCGAAACGGTACCGCGACCCCGGTCGCCTGTGCACCCCGCCCATTCATGAACGCAGCCTCGAACGGCCGCCCGATGCGGTTGCCCGCCACATCTTCGAGAATCGATGCGGCGACCAGCCGGTACTCGCCCGGCTGCCACACGTCGTGCGGCGCGAAACGCCAGCGTGTTTCCTCGCGTTGCAGCTGGATCTCGCCCTGCAATCGTTCGCCCGTATCGGATGACACGGTGAGCGCTCGCTGCAGCAGGCCGTAGTCCAGCGGTTTCGGGAACGACACGGTCAGCGGATCGCGAGTGCCATTCAGCGGCACGTCGAGGTGCCATTCGGAGGGATCGATCGCGCGATCTTCCGGTGGCCCCACCCGGAATTCCCGTCGGAATGGCGCGGCGAGCGGCTGACCGGCGGCGTCGCGCCAGTCACGATCGACGACCAGCGTGTACTTTCGGCCGGCGACCAACGCTCGCCCCATCTCTTCGTTGGGCAGAATCCCACGCTTGACGCGCCCCGGGTCGAACAGCACGGTGTAACGAGTTCGGTCCTCGTTCCACAGGTCCACATCCAGGGGAAGAAACGGATCGACAACAGCCTGGCCCCCCTCATCGATCAGGTGGACATATCCGAATCCACCACTGAGACCCATCGGCGCGGAGAACGAAATGTACAGCCTGAGCTGGTTTTCCGGAACTACTTGAGCCGTGGGGTGCACCTGCACGACCCGGGTCGTCGCGGCACGATCTGGGGCTGGAACCTCTACCGTCGTGCTGATGCGTCCCCATTCCGATGACACTGAACGGTCGCGAGCCGAGGGCAGCAGGGACTGGTCCAGCAGCACGCTGTAACGTTGACCGGGGTCGAAGGGGAACCGGGGCGCGAAATGCAACATGCCTTCACTGACCGAATAGGTTCCGAGCACCGCGGGGCGATCCGATGAGGGTTTGTTGTCGCTCGCGACGACGATTCGCAGTAACGCCGTCCATTGGTCGAAGGTTGGCGCGTCGCGCTGGAGGCGGGAAAGATCATCGGCCGACAGGCCGATGACGTCGATGGTGCCGAAGCCAGAGGGACCGAGATTCAGTTGAATGCGAGGCGCTCCGCCGGTCGTCGCCGAAGACTGCTCGGCGGAGCGAACGCATGCCGATGCAAACAGGAGGACCGCCACGCACGTGGCGGTCCCGGCCGTGTGCCGCATCGTTCTACGGAAGGGCGACGGCTTCGAGGTTCAACCCACCGCCCGCGGCGTCGACGAGCACCAGTGCGTGCGACGGATCCAGGAGATCGAGTTGCTGAACCCCCTTCATGGACGCGATCGTTTCGAACGGCACACCGGCCGTGGTCGGGACTTGAGTCGTGATGGGCTGCGCCTTGCCGAACGGTGAGGTCGGGACCTTCATCACGCCGCGCTGGTTGTTCGACATGAGGATGAAGTCCTGGCCGTCCTTCGTGTAGACGATCATGTCGATCGGGCGATTACGGTTCCCGAATTCGGCGATGGTCGTGCCCTGGACTTTGCTGCCAGGTTTGAGTGCCGAGACCGGGAACTTGACGAGAGGCGTGCACAGATAGCTGGCAACGATGGAAGGTTCGCCGTTGATTTTGTAGGGCACGAACGTGAAAACCGGCGAGAAGGTTTCGAGCTGACCGTGCGAGCCGTGGTAGATCTCGACGCTCGAACCCGTGTCTGCGGTCGCGAAGGGGTACGGAATCACCCGCATCTTGGACGCGAACTCCTCGCTCGACAGACCAGAGACATAGAGTTTTCCATCCATGAAGGCCATGTGCGTAATTGTCTGCACGCCCATGAGGCCCTTTGGATCCACCTTGTCCGGATAGTTTGGCACGGGAATCTTCCTGCCGCCACTGAGGACCAGCGGCGTTTCCGCTGGCGGTGGATTGGGGAGCCCGATCTTCGAGTATTTCACGTCATTGAAGGCAACGACCTCAATCTTGCCCGCACCGTCCACTCGCAGGAGGACCGGCGTCGCGCCCGCTCCCAGCCCGCGCATCACGGAGACGTAGGTGTTGCGTGTCTTGGGGTTGACCACCATGTCGGTGATCAGAAGGTTCTTCGAATCGATACCGAGAAGCGCAGCGATCTTCTGGTCGATGGCCGGAGTGTCCTTGGTGCCAGGCGTTGCGCCTGCCATCTGTTTGGCCAGCTGCAAAGCCGTTATCGACACGTCCTGGGCGTCGGCGGCAAACAGCACGCCTTCTGGGCCGAAGGCGAGCTTGGCGATGTGCTTGAACGACGGCGTGACGCCGGTCGTCGCCGAGGAACCGGCCGCCGACGGTACGCCTGACGTCGCGAGGCTCAAAATCGCAACCAGCAGCAATTTGACGGATGTGGACATCACGTAATCTCCTTCCTGGGAATTCTAAACGGAATTGACCCCGCGTTCTCAACGACTTGCGTGACCCTCGCCGAGCTACCTCATCGGTGGGCGTCAGGGATGCACTCGGCCAGCACGCCCGGCCCATCAGGACCGCACGGCGGCGGGCGGTAGAACGTCAGAAGACGGCCGGCAATGATCACGGCAATCCAGAGAGCGAGGGACGTCGCCGCGATGATCTTCGCCGACCGAGGGGCGTCAGCCGGCGCGCCCGGCGAGGTGGCTCGTCGGAATGAGGACAGATAGAACGCGGACGCGTTGAGCCCCGCCATTGCCATGAAGAGCAGCTTGAAGTGGAACGACGGGTTGTAGAGGTACTGATCCGGCTCGGTGACGACGAACAGTGCGCCCGTGACGACTGTCAGTCCGTATCCGAATAGGCCCCACGGTACCAGCTTGTGCAGAGCGCCGATTGAAATGCGCCTGGCGACGCCGAGCAGTCGCAGGTCGAACAGAAAGATCGCGCCGACGAGCAGGGACAGACCGATGAAATGCACGCTTTCGGCAATCGGCCACCCCCAGCGCGACCGCATCATCTCTCCCACCGCGCCGGAGCGGCCGAGCGTGCGGACCATCCAGATCTGGAAGTCAACCACCCGCGTTACCAGGTCGCGAGAATCCGTGTGGCGGTGTACGCAAGAAATCGCCCGGCGGTGATCGCGCCGGCCCAGCATACGAGCGACGCCGCGCCAAGAAGACGGCCCCTCGAGCCCGACGAGGCAACCACCGTTTCGCCATGGAACATGTGCCTGGCCATTCTGAAGAAGAACCACATCGCCACGCCGATCAGCAGCAGCTTGACGTAGAAGAGAGGATTGGTCAGGGCCTTTGTCGGGTAGCCAATCAATAGCAGAATCCCCGAAACGGCGTTGACCCAGAAGCCGAGCCACATGACGGGAACGAAACGTTTCAGCTCCCCCGTCGGAGCACCTGGCATTGCACCCAGCAGCCGGAGGGCGAGCACGGCATTGACGCCAGCGGCGAGGCCCATGCCGATGGCATGAGCAGACAGAATGGCTGGGAATGCGAGCACGGAGGTGGATTCACGAATCCATGTGCTCAGCGGCGTCGCCTCGAGCCAGATGAAGAACGGACGCATAGAGAACCCCTCCCCGTCTCCCCCGCCGTTTTCCTGCCGGCTTTCCCTACCCCTCTTCCACAAAGTCCAGGCCGGCCCGTCCCATGTTTCGGAACTTGGCGTAGCGCCGCAACAGACGGGATTCTTGGCTGAGCGCGTTGATGTCCCTCAGCTCCCGGGCCAGCACTTGGTCGACAAGCGCGGCAGCTGCGGCAGCATCGGTGTGGGCCCCGCCGACCGGCTCGGGAATGACCTCATCGACAATGCCGGCCTTGAGCAGATCGGGCGCTGTGAGCTTCAGCGCCGCTGCGGCCTCGACCTTCTTGGCGGGATCGCGCCAGAGAATGGCGGCGCACCCCTCGGGCGGGATGACGCTGTAGATGGCGTACTCCTGCATCAGGACACGATCGCCGACCGCGATGCCGAGTGCGCCACCGCTCCCACCCTCGCCGCTGACAATGACGATAATTGGCGTGTCGAGGAGCATCATTTCGCGAAGGTTGGTGGCAATGGCCTCGGCCACGCCCCGTTCCTCCGACTCAATCCCGGGGTACGCGGCTGGCGTGTCGACGAACACCACAATGGGCCGCTCGAACTTCTCCGCCAGCTTCATGGCGCGAAGTGCCTTGCGATACCCTTCGGGCCGCGCGTACCCGAAGTTGCGAAAGATCTTGTCTTTCGTGTCGCGGCCCTTGACGTGTCCGACGATCAGGATTGGCTGTCCTCGATACTCGGCAAAGCCGGTCATGAGCGCGTGGTCGTCGGCGAACCTCCGATCTCCGTGGATCTCGACGAATCCGTGGAACAGGCGCTGAATGAAATCCTCTAGGCCCGGGCGGTCAGGGTGACGGGCCACGAGCACGCGCTGCCACGGCGTCAGCGCTGCGTAGAGATCCACCCGGACCGACGCGCAGACGCCGATTCAACGACTCGATCTCCCGATCGCGCGCATCGGTTCGGGGCAGCACCGACAGGGCGTCGATCTCTTTCAGGAGGCGCGCGATCGGCTCTTCGAAGTCGAGCGTTTCAGGAAGCATATGGGTGTCAGAGGCCATCGTCCCTCACCGCAGCGACACCGCTCCTGCTCCCAGGATCTGTTCCACTTCGGCAATCAACGTCGATGAAGGCCGGACGCGAATCTGCGACGACACGTCGGCCTTGACACGAAGCCGTCCGGACATCGCAGGCAGCTCCAGTTCGAACGATACCCGGCGATCGCCGCGATGACGGGAGAAAATCTCGCCGAGCGCCTCGAACATGCCCCGATCCGCAGGTGTCGTCACCCGGATGGCCACTTCGTGCGCAAGGCGTTCGCCCATGCTTTCGATGCCGGCGATTTCTGATGCGAGCAGACGCACCGACTCATCGTCTCGTTCGAGCTTGCCTCGGACGAGCAGCATGCGACCTGTTTCAACGAGCGCCGCGGCCCGCTGATACGCCTCCGGAAACGCAATGACCTCGACGCTCCCCTGCGCGTCCTCGAGCGTGAAGACCGCCATGCGGTCGCCCTTGCGCGTCTTGAGGAGTCGACACGCTGCGACGATGCCGCCGACGCTCGTGTCGGGCGCGATCGGTTTGGGGCCACCGGGACCCCAGGCGTCGCCGCGCGACCCGCTCACGGGCTGATCGGCCAACTCTCCGGTGGTTCGTGCGCCGAACGCCTTCAGCTCGGGTGCGTGGCGATCGACCGGGTGGCCGCTCCAGTAGAGGCCAAGGGTTTCCTTCTCGAACCCCAACTGTTCGGTTTCCGTCCATGGCACCGTTTCTGGCAATGCCACTCCGTGACTACCGGCGCCATCCTCGTCGAGGCCCGGAGCGGCCCCAAACAATTGCGCCTGTCCTTCATTCCGGTCCCGCTGGAGCCTGATGCTGTGCTCGCAGGCCGCGTCAACGGCTGCCAGCAGTCGGGGCCGAAGCGCCAGCGTCGGCAACGACGCCAGCGCGGGGTCGCCTTGTGACAGCGTATCGAGCGCGCCCGCTTTCACCAGGCTCTCGAAGACACGCTTGTTCACCAACCGGAGGTCGAGATCCTCGCACAGGGCGTGAAGCGATCCTATGCGGCCGCGCTTGGCCCGGACATCGAGCAATGACTCGATGGCGCTTTCACCAACATTCTTGACGGCGGTGAGCCCGAAGCGCACGCCGCGATCGGGTTCCACGGTGAACCGGAGCTGGCTCTCGTTGATGTCCGGCGGCAGCACCGGAATGCCGCGGTCGCGGCATTCCCCGAGATACAGGGCCAGCTTGTCGGTGTTCTGCGCTTCGATGGTCAGCAGCGCCGCTGCGAAATGCCAGGGATAGTGCGCTTTGAGGTAGGCCGTTTGATAGGCAAGCAGCGCGTAGGCCGCTGAGTGCGCCTTTGGGAAGCCGTATCCAGCGAAGTGTTCCATCAGGTCGAAAATCGGCCCGGCCTTCTTCTCCGGAATGCCACTTCTTCTTGGCGCCCTCGACGAACTTGCCGCGTTGCTGGGCCATGACCTCCGGGTTCTTCTTGCCCATGGCCTTTCGGAGGATGTCAGCCTCGCCCAGCGTGAAGCCGCCGAGTTCCCTTGCGATACGCATCACCTGTTCCTGGTACGCAATGACGCCGTAGGTCTCGCGCAGGATCGGCTCGAGCTGAGGCAGTTCGTACTTGATCTCGACCTTCCCGCCCTTGCGGGCGATGAAATCATCCACCATGCCGCTCCGCAGCGGGCCTGGTCGATACAGCGCGTTCAGCGCGATCAGGTCTTCGATGGACTGCGGCTTCGCCTTCCGCAGAATGTCCCGCATCCCGCTGCTCTCGAACTGGAAGATGCCGTAGGTTTGCGCATCCTGAAAGACCTGATAGGTCTCCGGATCGTCCAGCGGCAGCGCGGTGATGTCGAGATCGATTCCCGTGGTGCGTTTGATCTCCTGAATGGCGTCGAAGATGAGCGTGAGCGTGCTCAGGCCCAGGAAGTCCATCTTCAACAGACCGATGCGCTCGATCTCCTTCATGGACCACTGTGTCGTGATTTCGTCCCGCGCCCCCTTGTAGAGCGGGGCGTACTCGATAATGGCGCGCGGCGCGATCACGACGCCCGCCGCATGTACTGAAGCGTGGCGCGTCATCCCCTCCAGGCGTCTCGCGACGGCCAGCAGTTCCTTCACCTTCGGATCGTTCTGCTCGAACTCCTTCAGCGTCTGGCTCTCCTCGAGCGCTTTGTCGAGCGTCATGTCGAGGGCTGGCGGAATCTGCTTGGCCACTCTGTCCACGTCGGCGAACGGCATCTCGAGCACGCGGCCGACGTCGCGCACCACTGCCTTCGCCTTCATCGTCCCGAAGGTGATGATCTGAGCGACGTTCTCCCGCCCGTACTTCCGGGTGACGTACTCGATGACCTCGCCGCGCCGCCGCTCGCAGAAGTCGACGTCGATGTCGGGCATCGAGACGCGCTCGGGGTTGAGGAACCGCTCGAAGATCAGATTGAAGCCAAGCGGATCGACGTCCGTGATCCGCATGCAGTACGCCACGAGGCTGCCGGCCGCCGACCCGCGGCCGGGCCCGACTGGAATGCCCTGCTCGCGGGCGTAGCGGATGAAGTCCCAGACGATGAGGAAGTACCCGGCGTACTTCATCTGTTTGATCATGTCGACTTCGTACGAGAGTCGCCGTTCGTACTCGTCAATCGTGTGGCGCAGCGCCCCCGTGGCAGCGAGCTGCCGCAGCCGCGGCAGCCGTTCGGCGAAGCCCTCACGCGCCACGTGTTCGAAGTACTCGTCGAGCGCGAAGGGCGCGGGCACGTCGAAATTTGGCAGGTGATTCTCACCCTGGGGAAGGACGACGTTGCAGCGCTCGGCGATTCGGACCGTGTTCCGGAGCGCCTCCGGCCTGTCCTTGAAGACCTCCGCCATCTCTTCCGGCGTCTTCAGGAAAAACTGTTTCGCCTCGTACCGAAGCCGCTTGCGGATCGCTGAACGCCTTGCCCGTGCCGATGCACAGCAGGATGTCGTGGGCGTGGGCGTCGCTCTCGCGGAGGTAATGCACGTCGTTGGTGCAGACGAGCGGCAGATTGAGGTCGCGCGCGATCGCCGGCAAGCCGGCGTTCACGATGCGCTGCTCTTCGATGCCGTGCCACTGCATCTCGAGGAAGAAATTGCCAGGTCCGAGGATGTCGCGATAGGCGCCGGCTGCCTCCACGGCCTTTCGTGTCTGCGCGTGCGAGAGACCTTCGGCAACCTCACCCTTCAGGCAACTGCTCAGGCCGATGAGCCCCTTCGCGTGCTGGGCCAGCAGCTCCTTGTCGATGCGGGGCTTGTAGTAGAAGCCTTCGGTGTAGCCGGCAGAGACGAGTTTGATGAGGTTGCGGTAACCCTCGTTGGTTTCCGCGAGTAGTACCAGATGATTCTGCGTTTCACCCGGGTTCCCGTTCTTCGTGTGGCGGCTGCCCGGCGCGACGTACACCTCGCAGCCGAGGATCGGATTGAGTCCTCGCGCACGCGCGTGATCGTGAAAGATCACCGACGAGAACATGTTCCCGTGTTCGGTCACCGCGAGCGCCGGCATCTTGAGCGTGACCGCCTGGTCCAGCACCTCATCGATGCGGCACGCGCCGTCGAGCAGGGAGTATTCGGTGTGCAGATGAAGGTGGACGAATTCAGCCACGGCTGAGTCGGATTCGGATCCGGATTCGGATCCTTGGAGGTCTGATCCTCCACGTCTCAAGTCCTGATCGATTCATGCTCATTCCCATTCGATCGTCGACGGCGGCTTCGAACTGATGTCGTAGACGACGCGGTTGATGCCCCGGACCTCGTTGACAATGCGGGACGAGATGCGTGCCAGGAGTTCGTGCGGCAGGCGGGCCCAGTCGGCGGTCATCCCGTCCCGGCTCTCGACCGCTCGAATCGCGATGGTGTACTCGTAGGTGCGCTCGTCACCCATCACGCCAACGCTTCGCACGGGCAGAAGCACCGCAAAGCTCTGCCAGAGGCTCTCGTACCAGCCGTCTCGCTTCACCTCTTCCGATACGATTGCATCGGCCCTGCGCAACAGATCGAGCCGCGCTTTTGTCACGTCGCCGAGAATTCTGACCGCCAGGCCAGGGCCTGGGAACGGTTGCCGGACCACGAACTCCTCGTCGAGGCCCAACTGGCGTCCGACCGCGCGCACCTCGTCCTTGAACAGTTCCCGCAAGGGTTCGACGAGCGTCATGCGCATTCGTTCGGGCAGGCCGCCGACGTTGTGATGGCTCTTGATCAGCGCCGACTGGCCGACAATCGACACCGATTCGATCACGTCTGGATAGAGCGTCCCCTGCGCCAGGAAATCTACCTGGCCGATCGTCGGTGTTTCCGCTTCGAATACCTCAATGAACGTCGCGCCGATGATCTTCCGCTTTTGTTCCGGATCCGTGACGCCGGCCAAGCGGCCGAGAAAGAGTTCCGACGCGTCAACGAACCGCAGCGGCAGCTGAAGTCGCGCGAAGCGCTTCCGGATCTGCGCCGCCTCATCGAGGCGTAGGACGCCGTTGTCTACGAACACGCAGGTCAGCTTGTCGCCGACCGCCCGATGAAGGATCAGTGCGGCCACAGTGGAGTCCACGCCGCCGCTCAACGCACAGACCACCCGCCCCTCACCCACCTGTGTTCGGATTCTGGCGGTCGCCTCCTCCACGAACGACGCCATGGTCCAGTCGCCGGTGCAGCCGCAGACACCGTACGCGAAATTCTTCAGGATCTCGAGCCCGCCTTCCGTGTGCGCGACTTCCGGATGGAAGAGCAGGCCCCAGAGTCGGCGCTCGGTATTGGCCATGGCGGCGACTGGTACACTGACGCTCGTCGCCACAACCTCGAATCCAGCAGGCGCCGCCGTCGACGAAATCACCGTGGCTCGCCCAGACCTGGATCTCGGGCGGCACGCGATCGAAGAGCGCGCCCGGTTCCCGGACGGTCACCGTCGCATGCCCGAATTCGCGTTGCGCGGCGGATCGCACGGTGCCACCCAACGCAGAGGCCATCAGCTGCATGCCGTAGCAGATGCCCAGCACCGGAGTACCGAGATCGAACAGCGCCGCGTCGCAGTGGGGCGCCCCCGGGTCCGACACACTCTTCGGCCCGCCTGACAGAATGATGCCCGCCGGCTTTCTGGCACGAATCTTCTCCGCCGGCGTCTCGGGTGCCCAGATCTCCGAATAGACCGACAGCTCGCGTAACCGTCGCGCGATGAGCTGCGTGTACTGCGATCCGAAGTCGAGAACGACGATGGTCTGATGGTTCACGAAAGAGGTCCGGACGAAGGGTCTCAGAAATCGACGCTATTATAGCGGTGTGTCGATGCTTCGGACCACAAGATGTTGTAGCGCCCTCGTCCTCGTCGCGGTCTGCTGCTCCTCGTTGTGCTGCGCTCCGGTCCGCGTCTCCTCGCAGCCGACTTCCTTCTTTCCGGTTCGCATCGCCTGGACCGAGTCGCTCAATCGTACGTTGAGCGCGCCGCCGGCGTTCAGTGGGGGTTCCGGATACTTTCCGATGGCAGGCGGCCAACTCGCAGCCTACGACCTGACGAGCGGTCGACAGTCCTGGATCGCGGAAGCCGATGTGCTGTCCACGCCGGCGAGCGGCGATGGTCTGGTCTTCATCGCCGGGCGGACGGCCATCGGAGCGCGGTACGCCGCCGACGGTTCGCCTGCGTGGAGCCTGCCGTTCGACGTCCCGCTCGCGGTGCCGCTCGTCTGGGACAATGGGTGGCTCATCGCCGCGACGGAAGCTGGAACCATCATGAGCTTTCGCGCTGCCGATGGTCATTTGATGTGGCAACGGCAGATGGGGTCGCCCCTTCACGCGCCTCCGGCCGTCGCGGCGGATCGCGTCTACCTGCCGGAGAGCGATGGACGCGTGGTGGCGCTGAGAGTCGAGACCGGCGAGCCGGTCTGGGAGCGGAAGCTCGGCGGCCCGCCGAACGACATCCTCGCGCTCGACGATCGGCTGTACACAGGCTCGCAGGACAACTTCTTCTACTGTCTCAATACGGTCGACGGAACGGTCGCCTGGCGATGGCGCACCGGGGGTGACGTGATCGGCTTGCCGAGTGTGGACGAACGCCGAGTGTATTTCGTGTCGCGTGACAATGTCCTGCGCGCGATGGCCCGGCGATCAGGCAGCCAGCAGTGGCGCCGCGCGTTGCCGCTTCGACCAACGCGAGGTCCCATCAGTCTTCTCGATGCGATTGTTGTGAGCGGTTCCGGGCCTGTCATGCCCGCGTACGCGACGGGCGATGGCCGGTTGGCTGGAGAGCTGACGGCAAGCGGTACCATTGTCGCGGACCCGTACGTCGTTTACACATCAGCGAGCGCCCCGCCGCTGCTCATCGCCGTCACTGACGACGTTGTCAAGGGCGCCTCGATCACAGCAATCACGCATCAGGGGAAGGAGGCCGAGACGCCAGTTGACGGGCTGTCGGACCGCTTCATCACCATCCCCATTCCCAGACTCTCGACGTGGCGGCAGTAGAGGGTCAGATACGCGCCGAGGGCCGTCAGGCTGATGTACTCAAACACGAGCCCGCGAAACAGCCACGCCGCAATCTGCAGCGGGAAGACGGCAAGACCCACCAGCGGTACGAATGCAATCAGGCCCACGCCGGACCACGCGAGTGCAGAGGCAAACGTGGCACTGACGATCATGACGAGGATGACAAGGAAGACGCCCCCGAGGTCGCGCCCCTTCGTCCGGATCAGCCGAGCGATGATGCGGAAGGCGGCCATGACGCCGACATCTTCCGTTGCGACAGCGATTTGGAGCAGCAGGTACACGAGATTGACCGCCGTGATCCAGACGACGAGCAGGATGGCGGCGAGTGCGGCCACGAAGGCCCATCCGATGAAGATTGTCCGATCGCCGGCGGCGCGATAACCGTAGACGAGGAACGCCACATACCCACTCCCTGAGAGTGCATACACCAGCATCAGCAGCAGCCCCAGAGTCAGATATCGACGGAACAGCCGCGTGCAGCCGTCCATAAAGCCCTGCAACGTGAATCGAGAGACGGACCGAATACCGTCCCATGTCACTGGCTCGCGTTCGATCGGACCGGCGACGGCGTTCGAGGCCATGAGCACTTCGACGATGCCCCCCTTGACGAGGAACATCAGCACTGACCCGCCAAACAGGACTATCGCAAACGATGCCACGAACGCGCCGAGCGCCAGCGGCTCGGACATCAGGGCGCGAGCAATAGTCGTGAAGATTTCGTTGAGACCGCCTTGCAGCAGGTTGCCGAGATCCGCGCCGAGCAGCATCGCGACCAGGACGGCGGCACCGACCAGTGGGACGGCCAGCATCACCTGAAACGTCGTCTCGGCGGCAAACTGAATGGCCACCGTTGGCCAGTTGGCGGCCGCGAGGAGGGCGCCGCGCTTGAGCAGGAGTTTCCAGTCCAAGTCGATGTCACTATACCGTGTATTCTGTGGTCCAGTGTGATACGGTCCGGGACTTCCGCCGACAGCTGGAAGACGTTGAAACGCACCGCCGCCTCCGGCTTCGCCCTCGCGGTGCTGACCGCGATCGGTGGGCGCGTGCTCGAGCGGGCGAGCCTTGGCCCCACCGACCAGGATGCCCTGGTTCGCATCGAACGGGAGTTGCGCGAGCGCTTCGATGCGAGCGCGGCCACGCTCGGCGCGCTCACGTCGAGGGTGGCCACATCCGGCGACCTCATTCGTACGGCAAGTCGGGACAGGACATCCGCAGGGCACCTGTTTGAAACGCTCGATGGCGCGCTCGCCCTCGAACGCGCACGAGATGCCGCGATCAGCGTGTTCGACGCGAATGCGGTTCCCATCGCCTGGTCCGGCCGTGTGTCCGATATCAATCGGGAACGAGTCGACGGCCCCGCGGTTCAGTACGTCGCCCCCGGGGCATTCGGGCCGCTCCTTGTTCGCGTTGAGCCGGTGGTCGACGCCAATCACCCCGGATCGGCCCGGATCGGTACTGTCGTCGCGGAACAACTGCTGGGCGAGCCCAAGGACGCACCCGGCGCCAACCGCTTCGTGTTCTCCGGCTCGCTCGTCCCTGTGGATTTGCAGACGAGTCTGAGCCCGCGTCCTGCGTCGAATGAGCACTCGTTCATCATCCCCTCGCGTGGCGGCCAGTTGCTCGTCGAAGCCCGCATCAAGCCGGCGGACATTGCGGTGGCGCGCGACGGCTGGCGCGCCCGCACACGCGCCGTAGTTTTTGCGATCGGGGCGGTCACGCTCTTCTTCGCCGCCGCGCCGTTCACCGATTTCTGGCGGCGTGCCCGATCGCGTCGGAACGCCGTGCTGGCGGGGGCCGCGCTCGTCGTCGCGCTCGTGAGCGCCCGTCTCCTTCTGCGGGCCGCGACGTTCGCCGTATGTCCGCGCCGCTCTTCGCGGCGTGTGAACTGCTCTTCAATGCGCTGCTGCTCGCCGCGATGGTCGGTCTCGCCTTCAGTGTGGTCGAGCGCTGGCGAGTCGCACGTCCGGGCCGTCGTCTGCTCCCGGCGGCAGCCGGCCCCAGGCTGAAACAGGCGGCCGTGCACCTCGTGGCGGGCGTCGTGGACGTGACCGTGCTGTGGGCGTACGAGCGTTTTCTGCAGGGCGTGGTCTCGAGTTCCACGCTCGATCTGCTCCGCTTCTCGCTGCATCCGCTGACGCGAGGACGGCTGGCACTCCTCTTCGGACTCTTGGTGCTGCATGTCAGCGTGATCTGGGGCGCGGCGCTCGTGATACGTCTCGCAACACTCGTCGCGCGGCTTCCCCGCGGGGGATCGCGGGCGATCCCGGTCGCGTCGTGGATAGCCGGCGTTGCCGCGGGCTTGACGGCGACGCGATCGGTGTGGGCTGCCGCTCCGCCAGTCCCTCTCGTCCCGCTCGTCATCGCGGTTTCGGCGGCGGCGCTTGTGCGCAGTCGCGCTTGCGCGGCCGCGCGGCCCGATCCGGCGAGCCTCTCAGGCGGCGCGGTTTTTCGGCTTGTACATGGCGCTTCTCGTGCCCGCTCTGGCCACGTATCCGTCGCTCCTTGCTTTTACGACGCAGGCCAAAGAGGCGCTCGTGGCGGATACGTTCGGGCCGCAGGCCGGGAGCATTCGAGAGGACCTGCAGCGGCAGCTCCACGAGGCGCTCACTCAGATTGACGCGCAGCAGGGACTCGACCTGCTCCTGGCGCCAACCCCCAGAACGGCTGCGCCCACGACCGATCAAGCGTTCGCGGTCTGGTCGGACACGGTCCTGAAGGCGAGCCGCCTCACGTCGGCCGTGGAGTTGTTTGGCGCCAACGGCGCGCTCATCAGTCGCTTCGCTCTCAACTTGCCCGAGTACGGCGCGTCACTCCCGGTCACCACGGGCTGCCGGTCGAGCGCTGCTGCGCCAACGCGCTGGGACGAGATCGAAGAGGCGTCCTACGTGCTGCGGGCCAGTCGCGCGGTGTGCTCGCCGACAGGGCGTCAGCTGGGTGCCGTCGTCGTGCGCGTGATGCTCGACTATCGGACGCTGCCGTTTATTTCGTCTGCGAGCCCTTACCTCGAATCGCCGCGGTCCGAACGATTCGTGTCGCCCGAAGAGTCGCCCGGCAACGACGTGGAATTTGCGGCGTACGGCTGGAGTCGCGCGCCGATCTACACGGGCGGCACGGCGGTCTGGCGCCTGCCCGATCCCGTGTTTCGGCGATTGGTCGACTCGCGCGTCCCTTTCTGGGAGACGATCCCTCGAGGCGGCGACAGGTTCCGCGTGTATTTTCTGAACGACCGGGGTGGGATCTACGCGCTTGGCTACCCGATTCTCACGCTCTTTGGTCATGTCATCAATCTGGCTGAACTCGTGGTGCTCGCTGGAGCGCTCTACGTACTGCTCCTCATCGGCGCGTCTCTGTTCAACGCGGCGGCTTCGTCGCGGCCGGCGACCGGGCGCGCGCTGCTGCGCGAGGTGCGATCGAGCTTCTACCGCAAACTGTTCCTGGCCTTCGTGGCGGTTGCGATCGTACCGGCGACGATCCTCGCCATCGCCACCCGCGATCGGCTCATTCGACAGTTCGGCGACAGCGTGAACGAATCGGCCGTCAAGACGGCCACCGTCGCCCAGCGCCTGGTCGAGGACTATGCGACGCTGCAGCAGCGAGGCGGCCGCGCGCTCGAGGGTATCGACGATCAGATTCTCATGCTCGTCGAGCGCGCCATCGGCCAGGATGTCAATCTGTTCGATCGCGCCACCCTGCAGGCCACGAGCGAGCGCGACCTGTTCGCCTCGCGCCTTTTGTCCACGCGGACGCCGGCGCCCGTCTACCGGAGCGTGGCGATCGACAGGATGCCGACGTTTGTCGGCGTCGAGGACGTCGAAGGCTTCTCGTATCTGCTGGCGGCAGCGCCCGTTCGCGCAGGCGACAGCGAGCGCATCGTCACGATTTCGCTGACCTTGCGTCAGCGCGAGCTCGATCGTCAACGGGATGATCTCGATCGCCGGGTCTTGTCCGCATTCGTGCTGTTCGTGCTGCTCGGCGCCGGCCTCGGCTACTGGGTGGCGGAACGGATTGCCGATCCGGTCAATCGCCTGACGCGTGCGACCCGCCGTATCGCGCGTGGCGACCTCGATGCGCGCATTGCGGCGACCACGCTCTTCCGACGAACTGCGGCGTCTCGTCGAGGACTTCAATCACATGGCGGCCGATCTCAAACGGCAGCGCAGCGAGCTCGAGCGGACGCAGCGTCTCGAAGCGTGGGCCGATATGGCGCGCCAGGTGGCCCACGATGTCAAAAATCCGCTGACGCCCATTCAGCTTTCGGCCGAGCATGCGTTGCGGGTCAACCTCGATCGCGGCCGCCCGCTGTCGCCCGTCCTCGAGGAGTGCGTTGCCGCCATCCTCAATCAGGTCAGACTGCTGCGCCAGATCTCGGCGGAGTTCTCCAGCTTCGCCTCGTCGCCGACCGCACGCCTGGAGCCGAGCGATCTGTCCACCGTGATCGCGGGCGTCGTCGAACCCTATCGCATGGGATTATCCGGGAGAATCAGTATTGACGTTCAGACTGATCCGGCGCTCCCGTCGATCACGCTGGATCGCACGCTGTTTTCCAGGGCACTCACGAACGTGATCGAGAACGCACTCCATGCCATGCCGGGCCAGGGGTGTCTCAGCATCACGTCGCGAATGTCGACAGGAGGGATGCCGGCGGCGGTGGTGACGATCGCAGATACTGGAGTTGGGATGGATCAGGAAGCGCTCGGCAAGATCTTCGAGCCGTATTTCTCAACCAGGGCGAGCGGCACCGGTCTCGGGCTGACGATTGCCAAGCGGAATGTCGAGTTGAACGGCGGAACGATCGCGGTCGAGAGCCAGCGCGGGACGGGTACGACGGTGACGATAATCCTGCCCATCGATCGCAGGCCAGAGGATCTACAGGAGTAAGGACGGGCGTGGAAACGGGCGGCCCTCAGTGCGCACGCGCGTCATCGAAGCGCCGACCTGATGTAGGGTCCGCATTCTTCGTCTCGTCCGGGTTATCCACCGGTGGCGTGTCGTCGGCGGGGTTGCCGCGATGGCGGAGCCGCACAATGGCCATCTCGACGAAGGCGGACGCGAGGTATGAATAGGCCATGACGACGAGGACAATGCGTGGGTGCGTAGCAATGAGCATGAGCCCCGCGGCGATGAGGAGCAGCACGGTGTAGGAGCGCCGGACCTGGAGGTCGATGGTCTTGAAGCTGCGGAACCGGATCGTGCTCACCATGAGGATCGCCGGCACCAGCACCATGGCCAAGATGGGCAATGCAGCTCGATAGTCCGTCAGGCCACTCGGATACAGGTAGACGGTCGCGGCGGGGATGCCAGCGGCCGGCGGACTCGGCATGCCCACGAAGTACCGCTTGTCTCCACCGCTCGCGCTCTGAATGTTGAACCGGGATAGACGGAGCGCGGCGGCTGCGACGAAGAAAAAACCGGCCGCCCATCCCAGACGCCCGAGCGACGAAAGGCCCCATTGGAAGGCGAGTACGGCCGGCGCCATCCCAAACGAGATCACGTCCGCGAGAGAATCGAACTGCAGGCCAAAGTCGCTGGACGTGCCGGTCAGGCGCGCAATCCGGCCGTCCAGCATGTCGAGCACGATGGCGACGCCAATGAGCATCGCTCCTGTTTCGAACTCGCCGCGCATGGCATACACCACGCACGCATACCCACAGAACAGGTTGCCCATCGTGAACAGGCTGGGCAGAAGCGACACTCCGCGTCGAAGCCGCGTAGGACGCCGATCGCCTGTCTGCCTGAGAAACCGAAGGCGCGCGGCTTCCTCCCGTTGCTTTCTGAGTTCGGTCTTCACCTTCGCCTCTTGCGACCGCTCATGCCGACCTCGCCTTTCCGCGTTCTCACGTCTGCCGCCTCACTGCCCTCTCACGCGTTCGCTACGTCTTGCATCTATCCTCACGCTTTGCCACTCCTTCACCGTCATGACGGCAGTGTAGCACCGCGATGATCGTTTCGCCCGCTCTCATCCTGTCCCCCACCGAGACGCGGATGTCGGCGGTCGGCGGCACGAAGACGTCCATGCGCGAACCGAACTTCATGACACCGTAACGGTCGCCCGCCCGCACCATGGCGCCTGGCTCGAGCCGGCAGACGACGCGCCGGGCGAGGACGCCGACAATCTGTCGAGCGACGACCATCTGGCCCCCGTGATCGATCCAGATCTCGCTCCGCTCGTTGGCCGATGCGGCGTCCTGGTGATACGCGGGAAGAAATCGCCCTGGCCGATAGCTGACCTGCGTCACACGGCCCGACGTAGGCACGCGGTTCACGTGCACGTCCATCGGTGAAAGAAAAATGCTGACCTGCTGCCACGCGCCGGGGGGCGCCGCATCCGGCGTCGCGAGGCCGGCGATGAGCACCCGGCCATCCGCCGGCGACAGGACCAGATCGGCTCCGGCTGTGATCTCGCGACGCGGGTCTCGGAAGAAGAGCAGAAACACGGCAGCCACGGCGAGAAACGGCCACGCCAGTACCCATGAGATCGCCCCGCCGGCGAGGGCCCCCACGCCCAGCGCACCGAAGACAAACGGCCACCCTGAAGGATCGATGGGGATGAATCTCATCGACGCCTATCTAATCACGACCGGACAACCGCGACGAGGGTCAGTGCGATTGCTGGTGCTGGTGGCGCCGCAGGATGTCTTCCATGCGGTCCTTGATCTGCAGCTTGCGCTTTTTGAGAGTGACTTCTTCGAGTTGTTCGGGTTCTGAGAGGTAGTGCTTTTCGGTGAGTTCGTGCAGCCGGCCTTCGAGTTCGTGGTGCTTGCTGGCGAGGTCGTGAAACTCCGGGTCGCTCGCTATCAGTTTCCCTTTGAGGTCCTGCAACTGCTCATTCATGCCGCCCCTCCCTTCTCAGTGACACGGGGTTCGAAACGATGAGTCGCGCGGCGCGTGGCTGCATAGCGCTGGTCTACACAGCCCGACCGTAACACAAGGCCTGGGGCGGGTTCAAGGTCGGCCATCCCCGGGACGCTCGCACCAGAGGATAAGAGCGTCCTCCACTGGGTTGCTGTAGTACTCGCGCCGCACGCCGGCAACCGAAAACCCAAATGTGCGATAGAGCTGCTGAGCCGCGATGTTCGAACGCCGGACCTCCAGCGTGGCGCGTCGGACGCCCAGGCGGAGACTGTCACCAAGCGCTCGCGCCAGAAGGGCCTTCGCTACCCCCAAGTGCCGAGAGCCCGGCGCCACGGCGAGATTGTTGATGTGCAGTTCGTCGAGAATCCGCCACAACGAGCAAAACCCGACCGCGTGACCCCGCTCGTCTCTCGCCAGATACAGAAACGACCGCCCCTCCTGTTCGAGCTCCGACAGATACATCTCGCGCGTCCAGGGGTTGGTGAAAGACGCGGTCTCGATTGCAAGAATCTCATCGATTCCCGCAACGGTCGTCACGGGTTCGATTCCCCAGGCCACTGCCCTCACCCCCTCGTACCCATCAAGCGATCACCCCGTGATGGCGGCCCTCCGTCGCTCTCGTTCGATCTCGGCATCCGGCCGTCGCACGTAGAGCGGCTGCACCGCGGCAGGACCGATGGCCAGTCCGGCGCGCGCGCGCGCCATAGCCATCATGCCAAGGGCGCCTGCCAGCAGCGGCGCAGCGCTGACGCGCGTGAGACCGTCAAGTTGGTCTCGATAGGCGATTGCGCCGTCGCCAATCACCACCTCCGGCACGTCCTGCTCTTTCCAACGCGAGAGTATGGCGGCCGGACTCTCGACCGCGGCGGCGCCGATGGACTCCACGCGCTCCACCGCAAATGGTGGCGCGCCCGTCACACGATAGATCGCGCTGAACACCTCATGCCGGTGGGCATCCATCCACGCCGCGACGATCGAGCCCGGCGTCAGATCCCTCGCGGCCATCTGGGCGAGCGCTTCAAGTGCAGACAGCGCGACCATCGGTCGTTGACGCACAAACGCCAGCCCCTGCAGTGTGGCGATGCCGATGCGCAGACCGGTGAACGATCCCGGCCCCGACGCCACTGCAAACAGATCGATCGCTGCAAGACTGACGTCGGCATCCCGCAGCAGCGCTACCAGATCGCCTGGCAGCCGCTCCGCATGCGAGCTCGCTCCGTCGCCCTCTCGTTCGGCGACGATGTGATCGTCGTCCACGAGCGCGACGCTCCCGGCGCGAGTTGTCGTGTCCAAAGCCAGCACACGCATGCGATAAACTGTAGGTACAGTCTACAGTGCCTGGCGCTCGCTTCTCGGCTGTCCGCGCTGAGTGCCCGAGGGCTCCTGGATTTCGACCGCCGACAAACGGCCCGGATTGCTGAGAGCTGACCGCTGAACGAGTACACCATTATGTCCACGTCGGCCACGCCGGCGATGCGTCAGTACCTCGACGCGAAGCAGCAGCAGCGCGACGCCATTCTCTTCTTTCGAATGGGCGACTTCTACGAGATGTTTTACGAGGACGCGCTCGTGGCTTCGCGGGCGCTCGAGCTGACACTCACCTCGCGCTCGAAAGACCAGAATGGCGGCGGGATTCCGATGTGCGGCATTCCATTTCACGCGGCCGACACCTACATCGCCCGACTGGTCAAGAAGGGCTTTCGCGTCGCTATCTGCGAGCAAGTGGAAGATCCTCGCAAAGCCAAGGGCCTCGTGAGGCGGGAGGTCGTGCGCGTCGTCTCGCCGGGGACGCTGACCGATGCCGGATACCTTGACGCGCGCGAGCCGGCGTTCCTCATGGCGGTGGCGACCCACGGCCAGACAATCGGCGTTGCGCTGCTGGATCTTTCGACCGGCGAGTTCACGACCGCCGAGTACTCGGGCGCTGAAGGGCTTCAGGCACTCGGCGACGAGCTGGCCGTGCTCAAGCCGCGCGAGGTCGTGGTGCCGGCGGCGCCAGACACAGCGGAGCCTCTTCCCTACCGCCGGATGCTCGACGCCGCCGGCATCGCGGTGACGCCCGTGGACGCCTGGGCATTTGACAGCGACACGGCTCGACGCACATTGCTGGAGCAGCTGCGGACGGGCGGGCTCGAAGGGTTCGGACTCGATCGGCGGCCGGCAGCCGTCTCGGCGGCAGGTGCGCTCATTCACTACCTCCGGACCACGCAGAAGGTCGATCTTGCTCATGTACGGGGAGTGAGCTTCCGGCAGCGCGCCGAGGCGTTGCTGATCGATCAGACGACGCTCAAACACCTGGAAATCCTGGAAGGCTCGGAGGGCGGTCGGCCCGGCTCGCTGCTCGACGAGCTCGATCGGACGATGACGTCGATGGGGAGCCGGCTGCTTCGGACGTGGCTGCTGCGTCCGCTGCTGTCGCTCGACGCCATCCGCGAACGACTCGATGCCGTCGAAGAGTTGGCGTTTCGAACAACGGATCGCGGCAGGTTCCGCGACGCCGTCAAAGCCGTGCAGGACGTGGAGCGGCTCGTGGCGCGAGCGGCACTCGGCACCGCCGGGCCACGCGATCTCGTCGGTTTGAAACAGTCGCTCGCTGCCGTTCCGCGCATTCGGACGCTGCTGGTCGACCTGCAGGCGCCGCTCCTCCGCGTCCTGACCGCGCAGCTCGACGACCTTGCGGACGTCCGCGGGCAGATTGAAGCCACGATCATCGACGACCCGCCGGCGCTCGTCCGCGAGGGTGGTTTCACACGGGACGGTATCGACCCTGAGCTGGATGACCTCAAGACCATCAGCCGGTCCGGCAAGCAGATCATCGCCGACATGGAGGAACGTGAGCGCGCCCGGACGGGCATCGCGTCGCTCAAGGTCCGCTACAACCGGGTGTTCGGCTATTACATCGAGATCACCAAATCCAACCTGCATGCCGTTCCGCCGGACTACCACCGGAAGCAGACGATCGCGGGCGGTGAGCGCTTCATCACGCCGGCGCTCAAGGAGTACGAAGAAAAGGTTCTCGGGGCCGACGAACGCATTGTCGAACGGGAACTCGAGTTGTACGGCGCGCTGCGCCTGGCCGTGGCCGCGGAAGCGCCGCGCATTCAGTCGCTGGCGCGGGCTGTGGCCACGCTCGACGTGCTGGCGGCGCTCGCTGAGGGCGCCGCCGTCAATAACTACATCAAACCGCACGTGCATGATGGCGACGAGCTGTCAGTGCTCGATGCGCGTCACCCGGTGGTCGAACGCCGAACGGCAGCCGCGGGCGAACCCTTCGTGCCCAACGACATCACGCTCGATGGCACTACCGCTCAGCTCATGGTGCTGACGGGGCCCAACATGGGCGGCAAGTCCACCTACCTGCGCCAGACGGCGCTGCTCTCGGTCATGGCTCAGGCGGGCTCGTTCGTGCCGGCACGCGAAGCGAAGATGCCGCTGGTCGATCGCATCTTTGCGCGCGTCGGCGCCTCGGACAACATCGCGCGGGGACACTCGACGTTCATGGTCGAAATGCAGGAGACGGCGAACATTCTGCACACGTGCGACGTCGCGCAGTCTGGTCGTCCTCGACGAGATCGGCCGCGGAACGGCGACATTCGATGGCCTGAGCATCGCGTGGGCGGTCGCCGAGTATCTGGCGACGCATCCGCGCGTCCGGCCGAAGACGCTGTTTGCCACGCACTATCACGAGCTCACCGACCTGGCGGACGCCACACCTGGCGTTGTCAACTTCCATGTCGCGGCGCGCGAGTGGAAAGACGATATCGTCTTCCTGCGGAAGATCATCCCGGGCCGGTCGGACCGAAGCTACGGCATTCAGGTCGCGCGTCTCGCCGGCCTGCCAATGCCGGTCATCGAACGCGCCCGCGAGATTCTCGCAGCGCTCGAGCGCGACGAGCTGACCCGCGGAGGCCGGCCGACGGCGAGCGGTACGCCGAACGACCCGCAACGCCAGCTTGGCCTGTTTCAGCCGGCGCCAGCGGTCGACACGGATATGCGCCTCAGATCCCGGCTTGCCATGCTTGACCTCGATCGCATGACACCGATCGAGGCGCTGACGCTCCTCGCCGAGCTGAAGCGAGAGACTGAGACGTGACGCCGTCGACGCCCGACCTGAAGGTCGGGCCTACGAAGAAGACGTCGCCGAGACGACCGTGTCCAAGCGGTCGGTAGCGCCCGACCTGAAGGTCGGGCCTACGAGGAAGGCGTCAGCCTTTGGGGCGGGCCTACGAAGAAGACGTCGCCGAACGACCGTGTCCAAGCGGTCGTAGGCCCGACCTTCAGGTCGGGCGACAGAGGTGTCAGCCTTTGGCGCGGGCCTGCGAACGTGATGGTCCTGTTCTTCATCATGGGAACGGTCGGATGTCTGGACCGGCCGACGTCGAACCCCAACGTCATCGTGGTCAGCGTGACGAGCGGCCCCAACAACCTGGATCCGCGAGTTGGTACCGACGATACCTCGCAGAAGATCCACCAGTTGATCTTCGATGAGCTCATGGAGCTCGACGACCACCTCCGCATCAAGCCTCGACTCGCCGAGCGGTTGGACCATCCCGATCCCTTGACGTACGTGACGACACTGCGCCGGGGCGTGCGTTTTCACGACGGCCACGAGCTCACCTCCGCGGACGTGGTCTACACGTTCCGCTGCTTTCTCGATCCGGCGTTCATCTCGTCCCGGAAAGGCGCGTTCAAGAGCCTGGCGTCGGTAGACGCCCGCGATCGCTACACGGTCGTCTTCACGCTCAGGGAGCCGTTTTCCTCGTTTCCCAGCAGTCTGGTGCTCCCTGTCGTCCCTGACGCTGCGGGGCCGTCGTTGCGCGATCATCCTGTCGGGACCGGACCGTACATGTTCGTGCGTTATGCGGTAGACGATCGCCTCGAGCTCGACGCCTTTCGCGGCTACTACGGCGGGCGTCCGCGCAATGACGGCCTGGTCGTGAGGGTCATCCCCGACGAGGTCATGCGGGGACTGGAGCTGCAGAAAGGCACGATCGATCTGGTCGTGAACGATATCGGGCCGGACGTTGTGCATCAGCTGCAGCAGCACGATCGCCTGTCGGTCACGACGAGTCCCGGAATCGATTACCAGTATGTCGGGTTGAACTTGCGCGATCCCGTGCTGAGTCAACCTCGGCGTACGGCAGGCGCTCGCGTATGCCATCGATCGCGATGCCATCGTCGACATATCTGCGTCGCGGCCTGGCGGCGCCGGCCGTCGGCCTGCTGCCGCCCGTATCGTGGGCGTTCTCCCCGGACGTCATGACGTTTGGCTACGATCCGGCCCGCGCCCGGGCGCTGCTCGACGAGGCCGGATACCAGGACCCGGATGGCGACGGCCCGCAGCCGCGATTCGGATTGACGCTGAAGACCTCGAACATCGAGTTCAATCGCCTGCAGTCGGCGGTGATTCAGGAGAACCTGAGGCAGGTGGGCGTGGCGCTCGACATCCGCATGTACGAGTTCGCGACGTTGTACGAGGACGTGGTGAAGGGGAACTTCCAGATGTTCGTGCTGCAGTGGGTAGGTGGCGCGTTGGTCGATCCGGACATCCTGCGGCTCGTCTTTCACTCGGGCCAGGCACCTCCGGTCGGCTTCAACCGCGGTTTCTTCCATGATGCGCGTGTGGACGCACTTCTCGAGGAGGCCTCCCGCATGGAGGACGACAAGCGCCGGCGGGATCTGTACGTGGCGGTGCAACAGCGCCTCGCCGAACAGGTGCCCTATATCAGTCTCTGGAACAAGATCAACTATGCCGTTGCGCAGCGTTCGCTCCGAGGCGTGCATCTCTCCCCCACAGCCGACTTTCTCTTCCTCCCTGGCGTCGAGCGCGTTCCAGCGGCCGCGAACTAGCGCCGCGCGCTTTTGTGCTCTAATTGTCGCGAATGAAGAAGAAGACGTCTCGCTTCCTGCAGACACCGATTGAGCCGTTCTTGGTCGACGGTGGCCTCAGTGCAGATGCCCTGCTCTCGCGCATGGAACGAATCTCGTTCCAGGGCCGCAACCTTGCGACCGCCACCGTGTGTGGCACAAGATGCTAGAAGACGATGTGACGATCTTCCTTGGGATGGCGGGGGCCCTGAGCGCCGGCGGCCTGCGTTTGATCGTCGCCCACCTCATCACCCACCGGTACGTCGACTGTCTCGTCTCCACCGGCGCCAATCTGTACCACGACCTGCACGAAACCCGCGGCCGGCATCATTACGTTGGCTCGCCGCACGCCGACGATGCGGCACTGGCCGACGAGCGCGTCGACCGCGTGTACGACACGTACGCCAGCGAGGACGAGTTCATTGACAACGACATCTGGATTGCGGACTTCGCAGCGACGCTCGAACTCCGGCCCTACACGACGCGGGAGTTTCTCTACCGGCTGGGCGGCCACCTCTGGCGCACCACCGGACGCGACGGCATTCTCACGGCTGCCTATCGCGCCAACGTGCCGATCTTCTGTCCGGCCATCGCCGACTCGTCGATCGGCATGGGGTTGTCGCAGGCCCGTCAGAAGATCGCCGGAGCCGGCTTCATCGACATCATCGGTGACATCGTCGAGTCGGCGAACATGGTGATTCGGCGGCCTCGCACGGCGTCGGTTGTCCTTGGCGGAGGAACGCCCAAGAATTTCATCAATCAGGCGACGGTGCAGGCGGAGTTCTACAGTCCGGAGGTTGTGGGTCATCGCTACGCGCTCCAAATCGTGACGGACGTGCCTCACTTCGGTGGCGCATCGGGATCGAGCCTCGAGGAGGCTCAGAGCTGGGGCAAGCTGGCGACCGACTCGCGCTCGCGTGTCGGTTCAGGCCGACGCGACGATCGCGCTGCCGATCCTGGCAAGCGCGCTGGCCGCGACGGCTCCACCCGTGCTGGCCCGGCGCCAGGCCCCGGTCTTCACCTTGGCGTCCCGCGTCATGACGATCGACGGCCACGCGGTTCCCTCCCATCGGTTCGAGGAAGTGAATGAATCTCCCGTTTGAGTACGACCGCGTCGCTGTCGGCGAGTTTGGCGGCACCACACCCACCACGACGGACTTCGAGAAGGCACGCGTGGTGATTCTGCCGATCCCGCTCGACCGCACGACCTCGTACGTGGCCGGCACGCGCAATGCCCCGCACGACATCCTGGTGGCCTCGTCGCACATGGAACTCTGGGACGAGGAAACCGAAACCGACGTGCACAGCATCGGCATCTTCACGCTGCCGGAGATGGAGTTTCCGTACGCCTCAATGGAGCAGGTGATCGCGGAAATCCGGCGGGTTGCCGTCGGAGTTGGTCACCCGCGGAAAGTTTCCCTTCGTGCTCGGCGGCGAGCACTCCATCACCGCCCCCGTCGTGTCGGCGCTCGCGGCGAAGCACCCGGGCCTCTCCGTGCTCCAGATCGACGCGCACGCCGATTTGCGGGAGTCCTTCATGGGGACGCCCTACAACCACGCGTGCGCCATGCGCCGCGTGCTGGAGTACGCCAGGACGACGCAGGTGGGGATTCGCAGCCTGTCGCCGGAGGAAGCGGCGGACATTCCGGCGTTGCCGACGAACGATCTTCTACGACTTCAAGATGCGGCAGGATCCGAACTGGATCGACCGCGTCGTGGATTCGCTCGGCGAGACGGTCTACATCACGATCGATTGCGACGGTCTGGATCCCGCGATCATGCCGGCGGTCGGCACGCCGGAGCCTGGCGGGCTCTCGTGGTATGAAACGCTGGCGCTGCTCCGGCGCGTCGTCGAATCGCGCCGTGTCGTCGGATGCGACCTCGTGGAGCTCTGCCCCATGCCCGGCAACGTCGCACCGACGTTTCTGTGCGCCAAGCTCGTCTACAAGATCCTGTCGTACCGATTCGCCGGGGAGCGTCCGGGCCGCTACGTCCGTTTGAGGGTTTCGAGCTCGCGTCTCGCTTCGTCGCTGAACGGGGACCCTGGAAATTCCGCGATGAGGCGATTGAAGGTCTGCTCGGCCTCGGTCCGCTTCCCCGCATCGCGATACGTTCGCGCCAGCTGAATGAGGACGCCGTCGATGGGGAGCTGGTCGTCCTTGCGTTGCGCCAGCTCGTTGTACGTGCTGATCGCCTGATCGAACTGTCCGGCGCGCGCCTGCGCTTCCGCCAGCCCCAGTCGCGCCATCTGCGTGTAGAGCGGGTTGCCCCCACCCGCAATGGCCTGCTGGAACGCTTCGGCCGCTTCCTTGGGCATCCCGAGCGCCATCCGCGTGGCACCCTCTCGGTATCGTGCGAAGATGCCGGCATCCGTGGATGGATACTCGTCGGCGACGACTTTGAATTTTGTGAGCTGCGCCTGGGCTTTCTCGCGCGCGGTCGCGAAACTCGGCCCACTACTGGCGGGACCGCCCTCGGCCGGGGCAGGGCCGACCCTCGCTTCGTCGAGCAGCGTCGCGTCGGCAAGGACGGCACCGGCTCGCTCTTCGGCTCGCCCACGCCAGGCGAGGTAACCGAGCACGGCCACGACAACGACGACGAGGACCACGGCGAGCGCCGCTAATGGTTTGCCCTGCTTCTCGACCAGCTGCTGCGCGCGAACCGCGAAGGTGGCCAGTTCGTTATGTTTCAGGTGATGACGTTCCGCTCTCTTCATATGCTCTCGATCAGCTCCCGCTCGTGCATGGAGGGGTACTAGTGTCCGACCCAGTGTAGCAGCGTCGCTCCGAGAAAAGGGCTTACCCGCGCCGATCGTCTGACGCCATGATCGTCTTCAGTTTCTGCTTCTGCGCCCGCTCGGTCGGGGACCGCGCCGGCTGATCATAGAGCCAGTCCAGGACGTCCCCGACCTTGACTTTGAACTGACGCGTTTGCTTCACCTCGACCTCGAGCACGGTGTGTCGACTCGGTCCGCGAATGCTGCGGACCTTTTCGAAGGCCTTGATCGCGAGCACGGCCGCTTCGTACGTCGACGCCGCCCACACTTCGAGGGACTCGCGCTTGCCGCGGTCCATGAAGGACACGGTGCAGGTCCGAACGGCCATGAGGGCCGGGAGAATAGCACATTCGTGTTATCTTCGCCTTGGCACTTGCATGGCTCGTTTGGCGAGCGTTCGGCGGTCACCGGCCATCGCCCGGCCGGAGTTTGTTGCGCGTGATCGCGTCGTCTGGCGAACTCGCCGATGGTTGTTCCGGCATGCCGATGGCGACCTCGGTCGGGTCATGAGCCCTGGAAAAGTGTTCGATCAGGAGACGGACGTCGGTGACCCACTGTTGAATCGTCGCCACGTCGCAGTGCTCCTGCCAGGTGGTCCGCCGCGTCCTTGGCACCTCGCTCTCCTTGCGATCGGTCCGCACTTGGTCGAACGAGAGCGTCTCGGCATGTGCATGCGCGAGCGCGCGCCTGAAGCCGAGCGCCTCGGCAATGCTCTGGAACGGACGGACGCTCCAGTCCACCTTGACGTTGAACAACTCGATGCTGAGCACCTCCGCCTTCTCACGCGGATCGAGCCGCTGCAGCTGGGACCAGGATGGAATCACGCGCGATCCGAGATCGTTGAAGAACGCTTCAGCGGTCAAGGCGACGAACACCCCCGCGCCGATCAAGAAGTGCCTACTGCTGCCCGGCACCGCTTCCGCCAAGTAGAGCTCCTGCCGCATTGTCTCGAACAGCAGCTGGTACGTTCGTAAGTTGAGCGTCGTCGTCTCCGGAATCGGTACCGGACGCGGAGGTGCGGCTGTTACCTCGCTCGGCTTATCCGCTAACTGAGGCGCCGGCTGGCTTTCGTCTGTCACTTCGACCGGGGCTGGCGGGCTTTCCTCTCCGGCAGTAGCCGTCCACTCCTGGAACATCATCACGATCCGGTCGAGGATCTCGTCGGGCGTGCCTTCGATGCGGTCGGGCATGATGGCCAGCTTGGATTGAATCGTCCCTCGGCTGACGCTGAAGGTTCTCGGCTCGCGACGATTCTTCCATTTGAGATCGCCGCGCAGCAGCCGAATGCCGATGCCTTGGGTCAGCGTCAAGAGATTGCCCCGCCTGCTGATGGCAAAGGCGGCCGGCATCCGGTTCACCACGGTGATCGAGGGATCCTCCAGGGCCTGTACGTCGAGGCGTGTGACCAGCGCATCGAACAGCGCGGCCCGCAAATCGTCGTCGCTGAGCTGTGTCAGGTCGAATATCGACATCTTCTGTGGGGGACTCCGAAGCTCAAAACACGTGATAGCCTGGAGTCTTCACCAGGATTTTCAGAAGTTTGCGCCGGCAGGTGATGTACAGAGTCCTGTAATCGGGGTCCCCAAATCCAAGACTCGCAGCATTTTCACCGGGGGTGTTGACGAGAATTGTGCCGATGTGTTTTCCGCTCGGCGACATGATCCATATCCCACCTGGGCCTGTCGACCATACATTTCCTTTGACGTCTACTCTGACGCCATCCGGCACGCCTGGCGTGGTGTCGGCTTCCATGCCGACGAACAGCTGACCGTTGGTGACGGTCCCGTCAGCCTGAACATCATAGCGGCGGAGCGACCGCCCCGCAGTCGCATACAGCGATTTTTCGTCCGGCGAAAACGCCAATCCATTGGTGTTGGCAATATCACTCACGACCAGCGTCAGCTTGCCGTCTTTTATCCTATAGATGCCGATCGGCGGCAGCGGCTCTGTCGGATCGTGACCGCGGCCTCTGATCCCGCCATTCGTGTCCGTGAAATAGAGGGACCCGTCTTTTCTGAAGACAACATCGTTCGGACCACGTAACCGTTTGCCATCGTATCGATCGGCCAAGAGCGTACGCGTGCCGCTCTTCTCGAGTCGGTATAGGGTTCGCCCGACGTAACTCGCGACCACGATTCGGCCCTGTGGATCTAGCGCGAGGCCGTTCGCGCCGAGCAGGAAGTACCTTCTGTAGAGGGGGTCCTTCTCATCCTTGCCGTTATTGGTGTCCCAACCCGCGTTCCAAGGATCGTAGCCCGCATAGCCGGCGCGGTCCGCCACGATAGAAAAGCGACCGTCGCCGTTCATCCTGTAGATCACGTTCGCAGCAATGTCGGTGAACACCAGATAACCAGATTTTCCCTCCGGAACCCACACAGGACCTTCGGTTACGCCAAGATCATCTCTTATCAGCTCGAGTTTCGCGTCGGGAGCGATCAACTCGTCCAATGCCGGATCCAAGCGAACGACCGCCGCCTGCCCGCCGGGGGCCGGATCCAAGCGAACGACCACCGTCTGCCCGCCGGGGACGTGAGCATCCTGCGTGGACACGGTGGCCAGGCCGGTCGCGAGGGTCAGGGCTGCGACGCACACCATCGCTTTCATATCCAACCTCGCCTATCCCTGAGCTATTTCCGCGTTGGTGGCGTGCTATCCGCGGTTAGCCCGCGATCTTCAGAAATCGCTGTGTTCGTTGGCCCATTGGACTTTCGCCGACATAGACATTCCCCTTTGAGTCGACTGTAATCGAGTGGGCGGACAGGAATTGACCAGGCCCCGGACCTGGCGCACCAAACGTGCCGAGGATGGCGCCGGTTTCGCGAGACACGATGAACACCCGGCCACCTTCAGGTGAATCACAGCCACATCCGTAATACAGCACGAACATATAGCGCTGCTCTCGATCCGGCGAGAACGCGATATCCGACACAGCCCTTTCCACCTTTGTATCGCCTGATCCAGAAGTACCCGCTGGAACGACATACATCACCCGCTTCAGCGTCCCCGTTCTGTCGAACACCTGGACGCGATTCCCAGAACGATCGCAGACGTAGACGAGACTGTCGTTTCCGAGCACGACACAGTGGGGATGTCCGCCACCAGTTGGATAGAATTGCCCGACGCCTGTGCCGGCTGATCCCCACTGGCGCACGTGCTGTCCCCGGCTGTTGAAGACGACGACGCGGTGATTGCCATACCCGTCAGCGATGTAGACTGAGCCTCGCTCGCCGGTCACCGGATCTGGATTCGGATCCACGGCAACTTTGGCCGGTTCGTTCAGCAGCGTACGGCTGGTATTCGTTCCCGGCGCTCCGCATGTTGGATAGGGCGCCTTGGGTGCGATCGTGGGCGGGCCATCGCACACGCCTTTCGTGCCGATCTGGAGCAGCATCTTCTTGCCGTCATGCGACCATTTCTGAACGATGCCGTCGGAATTTCCCCCAACCCAGACGTTGCCCTCGAAGTCGACGAAGCAGCCGTGAGTGCCCTGCGGCAACACGGCAGACATGCCTTGTGGTGTGAGCGACGCGTCGCCCCAGGCATTCACCACGTTGCCGTTGAAATCGAACTCTACGACGGGAGCGGCGGCAACCGTGCCGGGACGTGGGTTTCGGCGTGGGTCGTCGGGACGAAGGCCAACCAGCCCCAATTCGATGTAACGCCGGTTGAACTGGAAGGTGTGATCTTGCGAGTCGATGCAATGCGTGCCAACCCCGCCCGAGACTTGTGGGCGCATCTCGCCCTGAGCGTCCCTGACGGCAGGCAGCGGCTTCGGCCAGCTCGGATCAAAGCGGTATTTCGCGCCCTCCCCCGCAGGCGTTTGCGCCGTGGGCCTCCAGCCTCCCATGCTTGCAAGGAGCAGCAGGAGGACGCCCGCAGTCACAAACCGCCGATGCGTGCAGAGGAAACGCCAGGCCGCCCTCACGATAGTGTCACGCGTGTCCATGAGCCATCCTCTCAAAGGAGCGCGCGGCTACTTCTTGTCACGCGCTTTCAGCTCGAGCTCATACGGTGCTCCGGTCCCGGAGCTGCCAACAAACAACTTGCTACCGTCAGCCAGCGTGACGGACCTGCCATTTGCCCGCAACGACCCGTCCTTTGCCCGGTATCCTTCGACCACGACCTCCGTACCCGCCTTGAGTGACTCTTTTGTCAAACCACGGCGGAAAAGAACGCTCGGCGTGCCACCTTCGACCGCCCAGGTTTCAATCTTTCCGTCCGGCTTCTTCACATCGACGTAGATCCAGGAATGGGGATTCACCCACAGCACCTTTGAAATCATGCCCTTGAAATTCACAGGCTTGTTTGCGTCGAATTCAGCCGCAAACGCATGGTGTGCCGACACCGATCCAGTTCTCCCCATCAACACCAAACCGATAACGAGTACGCCAACGGCCAGTTTGCGCGTCATGTGAATCTCCGCTCCTGCTGCGCCCTTAGAACACTCCAGGGCAATTGGCACGCCGACCATCTTGTAGTGTGAAGGACGCGGGCCTTACCGGCCGATCCGTTCATGGATCTTGTCAACGGGCGGAATCTTCCTCGTAATGTTGACAATCATGGTTTCCCCTTCCCACCGCTTGACCAATTGCTGCTTGCGCAAATGGCCGTACAAGAACTCCTCAACGAAATCGATGCAATGATACTCGAGCAGTTGCGCGTGTGGTTCGAGGCGCCGGTAGAGAGGCATCGAGATCTTCCATGGCCGCGTAAACACCTTGGGGTCCTCGATGGTGACTTCGTAATTGAGTGCGTCCGGCGAGATTGGCGTGAAGCGCTCGATCAAATGTAAAGCATCACTGTGAAAATTTCCCGCGCGGTCTAACCAGGTCGCATCATTGAAGTGGGAGACATCGACGACCAGCGTATCGCCATCCCACCGACCAACCGAGTGCCCCATATATAAGTCGTCCGGAGGACCATTGACCTTGTCCAGGTGGATCGTGCGAGCCGCTGACGAGAAGGCAAAGGCCATTTCGATCTTGTTGGTGCTCTGGACGATCTGGAAGGGATAAGGCATGTACATCGCTCTGGGGATCCCAGGCAAATAACATTTCAACTCCGGATCGCGATCGATCCACTGCTCAGCGTTCAGTTTCTTTTGCGCGGCAGCTTCTGGCGTGTACGGAATCTGGCCGTCGCCGTCAACGACACCGAGGGAGGCGGGGACGCCTCCCGCCGAGCCGAGGGCGAGGACTGGCGCCGCAGGCACCCTTGCGTACTCGAGCGGAAAATACCCAGGCTGAGTCACGGCTCCCGCTCGAGCTTCATGCGCCGCGAGGTCCCAGTGCGCTTCGTTGAGCGCCTGCCATACGCCATTCAGGTTTGGCTTCCCGTCGATCTTGCTTGCTCTCCCAGGTGCCTGAGCCATGGCGTTTCGCGTCAGCACCATCGAAACCATGGCGCCTATGGCCGCAGCGATGATGGCTGTAAGAATCGTCGCGCGTGTGACCCATCTCGCCATCGCATCTCCCCTCGAAAGGTTCCCCCCAGCCGTTGGCAGGGGACGCGTCGACCCTTGTATCAGCGATTAGGATTGGGTTCGTCAACCGCCGGGAGGCAGACGATATAGCATTTGGTCGCCGGGTCAGGTCCTCGGCCCTTCGCAAACCTTTCATCGTCCATACGCGCCCCCAGTAACATCGTAGGCATGGCAAAATTCCCCTCGTGACAACGAGGTTCGTAATAGATCCGATTCTCCTGATCGTTCTGTCTCTGCAATTCGACCTTGACCGTCCATGGCTTGGTCCACGTGGTTGGATCCTCGATCGTCACGACATATTCGAGCGTACCCGCATTGATCCGAGTCCAACGCTCAATCAGGTGCAGATTCTGACGCGACCCTTGAAAGTTTCGCTTCGCATTGAAGTTCGTCACGTCGACAACCAGCGTATCGCCTTCCCAGCGCCCACGTGAATCACCCCACCATTGGCGAATACTGGATGGAATATGCGGCGCCGTGGTGATGGGAATCACACGCATGCGGCCTTGGCCTTGGCCGATGTCATAGAACATCGACACCGAAGCGGGTGACTGGATAATCCGTTGGAAGCCATTGAAATTTGGCAAGCCAGCCCCGAGACAGCGCTCGCCTAGACCACGATCCTCGGGTCCGTCCGAGCGATTGACCGCTGTAAACAGGTAATCAGGTGGCACCTCCGCGCGACGGGGTGAGGTTCTCCCCGTAAACTGCACTCCCGCGCAGTTCGGCACATCCTTCGCCCCGTTCCTGCACACTTCAGTCGATTGCAACAGGGCGGTACGATACTCGTCCGCTTTGCGGCTCATATCCTGCGCTTCCGAGGTCAACGGAGGAATTCTTCCATCCGGAGGATCGACAATCAGCGACGTCCGCCGGCCCGTTCGTCTCACCGACTGGAACTCGTCGCCGTATGCACCGGCCACGTCCTGTTCTGTTCCGAGTGGCCGGCTGCGGACACTGAACGTCGGGTATGCCGCTCGCGCTTTATCCTGGTCAGCAATTTCCGCATCCGTGAGGACCTCTTTGTTCCCGAACTTGGCGGAACGCTGCAAGGGAACCGCATATTCGTCGGTCCAGATGCCCTGCAAGTCCGGGCTGCCCCATGCGGTCTTTGGCGCGGGTCCCGCTTTGGCAGTCGGCGGCGGCTGCCGCGTCGGCGAATTCTGGCCCGCAACACCGACGACGAAGAGCGCAGTAACCAATGCAACGCCGGCAGCGAATCCGGCGCCCTTGCCCATTCGACTGCACACGTCACACCTCCAGTTCTGAAACTATCGACTTGCCGTCCCGATTCACCACTCGGTCACCGGTGACATGCGGAAGGTCCACATCGCCAGGTGACCGGCTCACTTCTCCGCAAATGCTTCCGCCGCCCGCGCGGCCGTGAGGATGTTCGTGGCGGCGTAGTTGCCCTCGTGGCACGCATACTCGAAGAGCCGGTCGGAGGCGCCGCCCCGCGTCAGCGGAAGGACAGCCGTCCACGCACTCGTGTACGTGTTCGGATCCTCGACGGTGGCGCGATATTCGATGGTGTTCGCACTCGTGCGCGTGAATCGCTCCACGACGCGCAAGGCCGAGGTCGTCGATCCCAGGCCGTCTCTCGAGCTGATTGGAACATGCTCGTCGCGGAAATTGGTCGTTTCGACGACGAGCGTGTTCCCCTCCCAGCGGCCGCGCGCGTTCCCCATCCACTGCCGCACGGTCGACGGCAACTGGGGCCGGCCGTCAAGGGGAATCACGCGGACATCGTGAATCATCTCGTACAGGATGGCAACGACGCCTGGAGCCTGCAGGATCTGATAGTTGTTGTTATAGCCCGTGGGCAGCATCGAGCCGGGGATGCCGCGGCCGATGCATCGTACCCAGACGCCCAGGTCTTTGGCGGTTGCCGGCGCCAGGAACCGCTTCTGTTCGGCTTCATGTCGTTTGGCCGCCTCGGGTGTCAGCGCTGGAAGCCGCCCGTTCGGGGGGTCGACAATGATCGACGTGCGGCGTGACGCGAGCCGGCCTCGTTCGTACCAGTGCTCGGGGCCGCCACCCGTTTGGCCCGCGCGCCTGGGTGAGGGGGCCGTCTCGTCGTCATGATTTTGCTTCGCCAGATCCGCGTTCATTTTTGCGACTTCCTCATCCGTCAGGAATTCGCGATTGCCAAATTCGGCCGGCCGTTCGAGCGGGGTTCTCGTGGCGCTGGTCCACACGCCCTGGAGGTCCGGATCGCCCCAGGGTGTTGAAGCTACCGGGCGGGCGGCCTCCTCGCGCGAGCTACTGCCCGCTGCCGTGCGGGTACCAGATTGGCTCCATGTGACCTGCGGCGCCAGCGCCACGGCGACTATCGCCGGGATCGTCAGGAATGCCAGCGTTCGACAAGGCATCTCGAACTCCCTGGTGTGGAGGCCTCGGTCTTTTGAACTCGCTCGCAACCGAGTGCCGAATGGTTCGGCCGGTCGGGGCTCATTTTCTCCTATCGCTTGGGAGGACGTCGTTGTACCACTTCCGAAAGTCTTCGACGACGGGAAGCGGCGTTTTACGAAGCTTCCCATACATCAGTTCTTCGACGAACGCAGGACAGTTGTACTCGAAGACCTGCGCGTTGGGCTCAAACCGGCGATACAGCGGCATTCTGATCTTCCACGGGCGAGTGAACACATTCGGATCTTCAATCGTCGCTTCATAGATGAGATGGTTCGGGCTTGCGGCAGTGTACCGTTCCACGACATGCAAGGCAGTGCTGTGGAAGTTTCCGGCCCGGTCGAACCACGTCTCGTCGTTGAAGTCGGTCACGTCGACCACCAACGTCTCACCTTCCCATCGGCCGTTCGACCAGCCCATCCACAAATCGGCATTGGCCTTCTCCTTGCCGCCCATGACGATGGTCCGTACAGCATTGGCAAACTCGTAGGCCATCGTGACCGTGTTCGTCCCTTGAATGATTTGAAACGGGTAGGGCATGTACGTGGCGCGCGGCACACCTGGCAGGAAACACTTGATTTCCGGATCGCGCGCGAGCCAGTTGTCGCCGTTCTCCTTCTTCTTCGCAGCGGCGGCCGGCAGGTACGGAATTTCCTCGCCTTCGACGACGCCGAGACCAGCGGGAATGCCGCCGACTGCCCCGAAGGCGAGCACCGGCGCTGCAGGAACCATGGTGGCCTCGACCCCGGCTGGCCTGACCGCGAGCGCTGGGCGGGCGTAATGCGTCTGAAGGTCCCAATTGGCTGTATTGACGGCCTGCCAGATGCCATTCAGATCGGGGTGCCCATCGGCCGTCCGCCGGGCTCGGTACCCCGGCGCTTGACCCGCGGTTGGGAACGCGGCCAGCGCGAAGGTGACCACGACCGCAGTCGTTGAGGTCGCGAGGGCAACGTTTCTAAGCCAGTTTGACACTGTGACGTCCTCTCCAGAGTTGACTCACCGCGCTCCCTTCGTGGCGGCTTCCGCGGCGGCCTTCTTCTCTTCAGCGCGAGCTCCCGCGAGCATACCCGTCATGGCGTAATTGGCCTCATGACACGCGTATTCATATATCCGACCGTCACTCTTCGGCATGGGAATTTCAGCGCTCCAAGGTCTCGTCCAGGTCGTCGGATCCTCGACGGTGAACTTGTAGAGTAGTGTGTCATCGTCGACGCGCGTGAAGCGCTCGATGAGATGCATATTCGGACCCGATGCTTGGAAGCCGGTTCGGCCGTAAAAATTCGTGGTGTCGACGACCAGCGTATCGCCGTCCCATCGGCCACGCGAGTCGCCCTTCCATTGGCGCATTTGTGGTGCGACGTGCGGACGCCCGTCGACCGGGACGATGCGCGCGGTGTGGACCATCTCGTTCAGAATCACCACGTACCCCGGCCCTTGCAGCAGCTGCACATTCTGGTTGTAGGCGCCCGGAGCGAACGGCGGTCCCGCGTTGAATCCCACGATACAACGCTCGGGCGTAGAACGATCCTCCGGGCCATCGGCGGGATGTGCTTGTCTCAGCGCGGCGAGATCCTGCTGTCTCTTCTGCGCCTCTGGCGTGAGCGGAGGCACCCTTCCACTAGGCGGATCGACAATCAAGGAGCTTCGCTTGGTCGGGACGACTTTAGTTCCCGTTTCGAACCAGAACTGATTGTAGGTGCCAGTGTTGCTACCCGTGCCTTCTCTGGGAGGACGATCTTGATCGATGCGAGCTCGGGCTCCCGCCTCTTCCACCGCCGCCGCCTCCGTCTCCGTCAGAAACTCTTTTTCCCCCAGCTGCGCGGGGCGTTGCAGGGGGGTCAGCGTGGCGAACGACCACACACCTTGGAGGTCTGGGTCGCCCCACGCCGTACGAGGCGGTATCCGGGTTTTCGTCTTCGGCGCCACAGCGTTTTTTGCGGCCGTCGACTTTGGATCCGTCCCCTTCGGGGCCGTTGGGGTCTGGCCCGCGATAGATACTGGCGCCAGCGACACGACCGCGATTACCGCCCCCAACGCGCTCATTGGTGCAAGACGTCGATGGCTCATCTCAACCTCCTATGCAAAAAACCGATCGCGGCCGCGGCCGCCGTGACTGCCACTGTTACTGAATCATGCGCGTCTTGACATAGACCAGTCTGCGCGTGATCGGTCCCGCCGGCGTGGTAAAACTTCGCTCGATCGTCAACACGATGCCTCCCGTGTCCAGACTCCAGATATCGGTCATTGTGAACTCTCTTTTGGTGCTGTCGGCGTCGTTCCCCACACCACCGCCAGATACGGATACCACTGACGTGAGGACGAGTTTGGAGCCGTCCCAGGTGGCCTTCGTCTTGGACTGTCCGCCATACACCCCATTGACGCTCTCGCGACCATCGAGGCTGTAGGTCGCCTCCCCTCTTATGGCCAGTTGGGTCGGACTCTGTTTGACATCGAGCAACGTCAATGCGGCAGCAAAAAGGACAGCACCTGCGCCGGCCGGCGCCTTGTCGCTCTTACCCGGTTGAAACGTCCACGCGCCCGAGAAGTCCGTTTTCTCCTGCGTCCAGGGCACCGCGGGCAGGGCAACAACCCAGGCGACCAATAACATGACCACTCGCGTCATGATTTCCTCCTCTGTCACGCGCGCCCGTGCAGCAAACCCAGAACCGGGCAAGGGTGTGACAGTTAGTATGTTCTTTCGAAGCCCAAATGTCAGTAGCGTGCGACATGGAATGTTGATAAAAGACCAACTGGGTTTTACGCGTGCGCTGACACTCGGAGCCTGCAACCCCGCGTGTCATCCCGTGTCGATCGATGGAAAGTGGCGCGCCCGGCCGGAATTGAACCGGCGGCCCAGGGCGCGAGGCGGGGTCGTTGTGCGGGCCGGTGCGGAGGTGAACCCTTATTCTTGACAACAATAAAAATCACTGTCAGGCTTTTGGTCTAGACAGGGTGTCTATTTCCTACTAGGGGTTAAGCACACAGGAATCAGAGCATGTCTCAAACCGCGCGCGCGTTGCCTCGTCGTGACCGGGCCGGTGCCGGAGTCCGCCACGGAACGGGCGTGTTTGACCTTCTGCTTGAACCGCACGTGCTCCGGTGGGGACTCGTGACATTTGTCGCGATCTCGCTCGTGTTGACTCGAACATCTGCCGATTTTGCCGCCTACGTAAAGAGCATCTCATCGTTTCTGTTCCCGTAATCACGCTTGGCGAAGAGTTTCGAACGGGGTGACCAGCTCTTCTGGGGAGCCGTCGGCGGCACGTTTCCTTTCTTGTTCCGCGTAGCTCTTCACGGGACCGTCAATCTGATCGCGCCGTATGACGGAACTTGGTCGTTCTTGTCTGCTGTCGCCGCCAGTCTGGTTATTGGTGCGATTGTCAGTCGCGCCCTAGAAGCACACGACATTCTTTCGGCGCTCTATCACGGTGCATCCTCTCCTGTGATTGTCGTCTTCATGCTGGGCGAAAGCGCAAAGCTCCGCTGATCAGGTGCGTCGCATCAAAAACGAAAGGGCACCCGGTTTGTTGAGTGCCCTTCCCTGCTTCCGTTGCAATCTCGTTGCAAGAAAATCTCGAAATATGGCGCGCCCGGCCGGAATTGAACCGGCGGCCCCCCGCTTAGGAGGCGGGTGCTCTATCCGCTGAGCTACGGGCGCGTGTCGTCGGTGGAAGTCCTAGTTTACTCGGACGTTGTCGCTCGGTGCTGTGGGCGCGTTGTAATCGGTCGGGTGCTCCTCCTGCGTCTCGCTTACAACGGAATTACAACGGGGGGACGTCAAACCGCTGCATCGAGTCCTGCAGTCCCATCTTTCCCGCGTTGCAGATACGTGCTCGTCTGCGACACGTTCGCGTGTCCGAGCATCTCCCGCACATGGTGAATCGGCCAACCCGCCTCGAGCAGGCGCGAGCCGGCCTCGTGCCGCAAATCGTGGAAGTGTAAATCGACAATCCCGGCCCGGCGCGCAGGCATTCTGCCACGGCGCGCTCGTTCGTGTTCTGCACCTGGCTGCCCGCAGTCCCCGAAGACGAAATCGGTCGATGTGTAGGTGTCTTCCCGCCGGGTCGGTCTTCGCCATCTCCAGCACGCGGGCGAGCCGCGGCGAGATGGGCAGCACGCGCGTGTCGCCGTCCTTCGCGTGCTCGCCACGAATGCGCACCTCGCGCCGCTCCAGGGACACATCGAGCCATTGCAGGGTGAGGAGTTCGCCCCGGCGTGCGCCCAATTCGAGCGCCGCGATGATTAACCGCTGCATCCCCGGATTCTTCGCCGTCGCCGCCAGCAGGCGCCGTTCTTCGCCGGGGTCCTTCAGCTTGCCCTTGTCGTCGAGCATGTCGGGTGCGAGTCGTCGCGCCCGCTGGGCAATCTTCCCGCGCTTCAAACCCGAGTCTTCGGAGATGGGATTGCGCGTCAGATAGCCTTTCTTCGTGGCCCAGCGAAACGCATCCTTCAGCACCTGCACATACTGATTGAGCGTCGAGACCGCGCGCCCCTTGGCTCGAAGGCTTGCGTGGAACGTTCGAGGTCGTCTTCGGTGATGGTGCCGAGCGCGACACTGCCCAATGCGATGCCGTCGCGTCGGGTGAACGCGGCCAACTGCGCCAGCATGTGCTTATCGTTCGTCCACGTCGTTTTCCCGCGAGGGCTGCACTTTGTTCGTCGAGATACTTCTCCGCGAACGCTTCGAGCGTCAGCGCGTCCGCCGTGGTCGGCACCGCAGGCAGCCGCCATCGTGCGTCGTTCGGCGGCGCGGACAAAGGTCCCGACGCGAATCTCGCCGCGAATGCGGTCCGCTTCCGTCTGCGCGTCTTCCTTCTTGGCAATGTGCTTGCCCATCTCCACGTCGAGCGAGAACTGATACGCCTTCCCGCCCCGCGGCTTGAAGTTGATATACCAGCTATGCGGACACTTCGCCCAGGTGCGCCGCGCGCAGCCACACAGTTTTCGCAGGCCACGATTCTGATGTCTCATCACGCCGTGCCTTTCGTCTTCGTCTTCGGTTGGTGCCTCTTGGCGGTGTGCGTCTCGGCGTGTCTTCGCGGCCGCACGCCGCCGTAATTGTTCGTCTAAGTGCCACTCTTGCGCCATGTCCCACAGATAGGGGAGCAGGGCCACGACGTCATCATGGGAGAGTAGGAGCGTGGTCCCTGGTGGCGTGCCCCGCGCGCCGCCCATCTCCTGTAGCCGATTGGGGGATTGCGTCAGACTCACGAACCACGGCTTCTCCGGGCCGGCGCCTTGGTCATCGTCCACCCGCCCCACGTGCAACGTCTCACTGATTTGGCGGGACCAGTCGGGGTCGGCCCACAGCTTCAACGCCATCACGCGCCGCCTTTCGGTGTTGTCCGGTGACCAGGGTCCACCAGGCGCACGAGCCAGTCGGTCGCCCGTGTTCGACCGCACTCATCGCGGCGCCGTCACCGCCGCCCTTGTCGGGATGGTGCTTCACCGCGAGCGCACGGCGTCCCGCGTCGAGCAGCGCACGCACCATCTGCGGGTCCGCATGTCGCGACGTCAAGGGATTGGGCCGGTTCGGGGAGGCATCCCGCGCCTGCTCGTACTGGCGACGGGCATGGAGCACAGTCCAGGCGTCCGCGTCAGGGTGGGCCTGCCGGTACGCGCGCAGCCACTCCGCCTGCTCGCGCCGTGCGGCGGCATACGCCGCTTGCCGCTGCTCGAACGCCACCCGCCGTTCAATGTCTGCGCAGCCGGCGGGACCGCGCGCCTCGTACTGGTCGCCGCCTCGAAGGCGGCGCGCTCGGCTGGCGTCGCCACGGCAAGCAGCTGCGTCTGCCGCTGCACACGCGCTTCCCGTACGGCTGCGGCGCGCGCGCGTGTGGCGTCCTTGGCGTCACGCGCCGCCTGTGCAGCACGCGGGTTCGCTTGCCGGTTCGCCGCGGCGCGTGCTCGCGCTTCCTGTTTCCGCGCTCGACGCTCAAGGTCTGCGCGGCGCTCGCGCTCCGCCGCCATCGCGCGCCGGCTCTCGGTAAACTGCGCATCGTCCATCGGGCAGGTGCGCTGCGCATCGTCCAGGGCCGCGGCCGTGAGACGGTCGATGGGCTGTCCCCGGTACGGCCCGTGGGGGAAGACGTAGGCACTCATGAATGTCCGGTTACGTTCCACCCGGGGGCGGTCATCGTGGGGCTTCTCCGAATTGAGAAGCCGGCGGGTCTCCGTGCGACACTACACGGAGGCACGTCCGGCAGGGAATCACTGCTCGGTGCGGCTTACCTGGGCTTGCGCGATGATGCGCGCGAGCCCGGGGCCTTCTTCAACACGCCTCGCTTCTCCAACCACGTGCGCACGGCCCGGCGAATCTGTTCACTCTCGCCAGTCCCGTAGACCGCCTTGTATTTTTTCAACGCCGCCGCGAGGTCGGCGTCAATCGCAAACGTGTAGAGACGCTTTGGCGTCATGGTTATGTAAGCTTATGTAATAGACGCTCGGTCTGTCAAGTCCGGTGCGCAGTCACCACGGCAGGAGGCTCCGCAACTCACGCCAGTGCAGCGCGGTTAAACCGACAAGCACAATGACGATGAGACCCGCCGCGAACGACGCGCACAGCTCGACGAGCAGCCGCTTCATGTGCGGTCCGTCTCCCGGCGCGGCGCGAAGGCGACGCGCCACGCACGCGCCGCACTTTCTCGCGCGAGAACGGCGGCCTGCCGTTCCGCCTCGGCCACCTGCCGCGCGTGCGCGAGGGCCGCGGTGAGGGCGCTGTTCTCTTTTCGGAGTTGCGCGACCAACGGAGAGTCCACGAGGGTCGCCATTCAGGCCCCGGCGACGCACACCACGATGAGGGCCCATCAATCCGCGTGCCCGCGGCCGTGCGAATGGTATTTGTCACCACGGCAAATTCACCCGCGCATCCGCCTGTGAGCCTGGCGGTGGTCGTGGTCCCCTCGACGCGCGCCGCCTCGACGCGCACATCGGTCGCCACGCGGCGGGGATTCACAGGCGCCGCCGTCCACGTGCTCAGGGCAATCGCGGCACCCGCGCGCAGGGCCGCGTCCTCGTGCGCGCCGAACCCGACGCGCAGCGTGTCGCTCGGACGTTTGAATACCGTGGTGCCGCGCGAACACCATCGCGTCTCGTCTGTTTGTAACGCTCCATCCTTCAGCATGTGGGCCTCATTGAATCGGGTTCGAATCCTCGTGCAGTTGCAACCAGGCCTCGCGCACGGTCTGTTCCGTATCGGCCCGCAGGCTCTGTTCAATCGCGGCCAACGCCTTGGGCATCAGCACGGGGCTGCTCAAACCAGGGGTCGGGGCTGGCCTCGAGTTGCGCCCTGGCGCTGTCCACGCCCAGTTGCGCAAACGCGTCGATGATGCGCGGCAGGGCTTCCCACGGAGTATCGCGGTCAAGGTTCGGCACGTCGTCATCGTGCGGCTGTGCGAATGTGTCTCTCATCGGTGTGTCTCCTCTCTGCGTAATCCCGAATGCACGCGCGCACGTCGTCCCCGCTCAACACGCGCCTCGCGTCGAGTGCTACGGCGAGCGCGTGAATCAACTGCGCATGTTTCATGACTAGCCGCCACGCCGCGTTTTGCCGCACGACGATATTCGAGGTCAGCAGTCGACGGGTCGATGGCTTCGAGCAGTTCGCGGCATCGACGGATGTCCTCGGTCGCGCCGCGCCGCGCCTCGCCGTCCGCAATGGCGTCGCGGTCTAAGACGCGTACCGCCTGCTCGCCCGCGAGGAGATAGAGCTGTCCATTCGTCCGGCTCGACCTCGCCGAGCTTTTCGCAAACGAGACACCAGCCGTCGAGCGGGCCGGTGCCGGGCTCAAGCAGGCGCACCGTGCCGAGGCGATAGCCCCAATGGCAAGCGACCAGCGCGTGGCCCGCCTCGTGAATCGCGCGGTCGGACTTGGCCGCTCATCGCCGGGCGCGTCGGCGTCATCGGCCGTCTCCCGACTCCGGCGCGCCTGATTTACTTTTACTGACCATGCGCCAATAGCTCGCGCCGTCCGCGCGGCCTGGCCTGTAGTCGCCCGCATCGACAGCCACATGCGAATGTTTGCGTCACCAATACGCGCACGTCGATGGTGTTCAATGCATGCCCGAGACGCAGCGTTGTTCGAACTGCGCCAAATCTCTTCATCAGAAAATCGCTGGCGCCGCGTCTCCAGTTCTTTCGGGAGTCGCGCGCGCCGCGTCTGAATCTGCGACTTCGAGCACGACGACGCGCGCCTCGCGGGATATCAAGGCGCGTTGTTGCGCGCGCGATTGTTCGCATTGACTGTTGAAGATAGGGCTGCGTCAGGCGAGCGTCGGAAATCGCCTCCAACGTGACGGCGGTGTCGCGGGCTGCTCGTCGACGGCCGCGTCCCAGACCGACACGTCGAGCTCATTGGCGATGCATCCCTTTGGCGAACCCGTCGGTCGAGTCGATGCGTCCATCGCGACGTCGTCCGCCACCACCGGCGCCGCAGGCGCGACCGGCGTCGAGGCCGGCGTAACGTGCTTCGTATCGCTCGGCAGGCCTGTATCGCGGCCTGTGCGTCTTGTCGCCGCGCCCGTTCTGACGTGCTATCACGTCGCGCAACTCGGCGACGTCGTCGGCCAAGAGCGCGGACGATTCGGACTCGGCAAAGGCCGATAGGCGAGTCACCCGCCGCAATCGTCCGATTTGTCGGAACGCGGCGCTGCACGTCGCCTGAGTGATACAAGTGCGTGGCGTTTTCCGAATGCTCCGTGAATTCCATGAGGGCATCACTTCGTCTCTCGCCTCGAAGCGCCGAGGCGCCGGGCGGTCCGGTCGCGGACGGCACTTCCGAACGCGAATCAATATCGATGCTGCTGCAGAAACCGCTCTCTCCATTCCGCGAAAGGTGGCGCCTGTCGGCGTCCGCTTCGTCAGGTAGTGCGGCGTGAAGCCATGCTGCGCCGCTTCGTCGACGGAGCGCGGCCTCGATAGCAGCGCCCAGACCTGCAGCGGCGGTCGGCTCGCCATACCGGTGCTGCGCTTAAACAGCTGCGCGGGCCATCCTGGCAATCGGACAGTTCGGCGTCGACGCCGACGAGCAATTGCATAGGTCCACGCCGGCGCGGGCAGCCCCTGCTCGGTAGGACGCCCGTGTGCTGCGCATACTCAATTCTGCAAGCGCTGTTAACGCGGCTCAGCGTCGCGCGCAAGTTCGCATCGCGTACGCGAGCGCCACGCGCACCGTCGGACGCGCGCGCGGCGCCTCGAGGTCTGATCACGTTCCCGAATCAATCGGGCGAACGCCATCCGCCGCAATCTGACGCTGATACTCGACGAGGCTATCCGCGGGCTCGGCGCCTCGCGCAGGACCAGCAGGTCGCTACGTCTCCAGTCGGTGCAGTGCGTCACGCGTGGCCAGGAATCGCGCGTCCCGCCGCCTGCTAGCCGCGGTCGCGCAGGCTGGTCGGGCGGCCGGGCTCAGGCGCCGGCTGTGGTGACTGTTCTAGCTCCCGATGACGGCTCGGCGGCACGCGTCCCACGCACGCTCGGGTCGACACGTGCCGTTCAGCATAATGCACCTCGACCGGTTTGCGGACGTCGCCCGCTTCGTCACGCCTTGCCACTGCATGCCGCTCCTGATTTTCACTGTCATAAAACCGCCGGTTGTGCGCCGAAATGCTGCGCGTTGGTCCAGCTCGGTTTCGCTTCATGCGTCGTTCTTAAAAACATGTAAGTCCACGCCCCCAACCAATTGACAACAAATGACTTAGCGTCTTTCACATATTCCGTTGCAACGGAATCGCTAGTGGTCCTCGTCACGGCTCGTCAGTCTCCGCACCGGTCGCTCCGACGGGTGAGCGTCGACTAGGTCGGGAACTGTTCGTCGTGGCCATCGGTTTCTGAACAGTTCCCGATACCGTTCCCTCTTAAGAGAGGGAAACGGGTATCGTTCGCGGGAACGATTCCGGGAATCGTTGGGAATCGTTGGGAACTGTTCATGAACTGGCTCAGTTAAGATGGTGGGCGTTGTCCGTTGGCTGTCACAGTAAAGGGTTGCCCGCGTCGGCCTTCGGTGGCCCAGCCCGCCCGCAGAATGCGCCCGACCGCGTCGGTGACGACGGTGTTCCGTAGCGCGAGGTAGGGCCGCAGTCGGCTGATGCTGGTCGCGGTCGGATAGTCGCGCATCGCGCCCAGCACCCGGCGGTCCGTCTCCCGGTCTGCGGCCGCGACCGTGTCAGCTCGGGCCGCGGCGCGGTCCTCGCGCGTCCGCCAATCGACGGGCAATGACACACGAGGTCACGGGGAGCCCCTGCCGGTCACGGAGGTCGAGCTCGACGCGCCGCCGCAGCAAGGACAAGTCGGCCGGGTTCTCGGCGTCGCGGGTTTTCGACACGTCCGCAACGTCAGGCAGGCTTCGCCGCGGTCGGGGTCGTAGTCGCCGGCTTCCAGGTAGAGCGTGATATCGACATTCCCGCGCCACGCGGAGGAGCCGCGTTCGCGCTTGCGTGGCGTGTCGCCATCCTGCCAGCCGGCATGATGGGTGAGGAGCGCCGCCGCGCCCGGCACGCACAGCAGGAGGCGCCGCACGGCCCGCAGATAGGCGGCGACGTGTTCGCTACTGTCTTCGTTGCCCGCCAAGCTGGCGCGCACGGTGTCGATGATGACGAGTACAATCGGCGGCCGCGCGGTGGTCGCGAGCTCCTGCGTTAACGTGGTGAGGGCGTCGCGCAACGCTCGTTCGCCGCGGGAGGTCGTTTCCCCTTCGCGCGTGACGCAGGGCGAGAGCGGGTCGCTCGCCCGGACGACATACAGGTGCTCGAGGCGGCGCCCGGCATGGTCGCGCAACGCGCGACACCGCGGCCCCAACGCGTCGCCTTCAAATCCGACATACGACCACGGACCCGAGGCGACACCGCGCGCCCGTGCCAGGGCACGTCATCACTCACCGCCGCGCCGAGGTCGAGCACGACGTAGGTTTTCCCCGCGCCCGATTCACTCGGGAGCACGGTCACCTGGCCGGCGTTCGCGATGTCGGCCACGATGGACGCGGGCGCCGGGGTGTCGAGGAGGTCGAGCGCGCGCACCGCGTGCAGCGTGGCGGCCGCCCGGTCGGCCTTCGTGTTCGTGGCGTCCGCCGGGAAATGGTCCTCGCAACTGTCGCGCCCGCAGACGGGACACGCGGTCGGGTCGGCCACGGTCCACGCATCGGTGCTGCTGGGCGTCATCGCAAGGCCCCAATCGGTTCGCTGCCATACCGCTCCGCATGCGCGACCTTCTGCGCGACCCACTCAAACGACCAACCCGGCCGGTTACCGGCCCATTCCCAGAGCAACGATTCGGCGTCAGTGGCCGTCAGACCGAACCCGCGCACCAAGCGACACGCCGCGGACAATGTCGCGGTATCACTGCCGGCGCCAATCTCTGGTCGAGGGATGGCGGCCAGATAGCGTCGCGCGCGGTCGACAAGATTACCGGTCGGGTGGTGGGGCGGCCGTGGCGGCGTCGGGCGGTTCGGCCGTTGCAGCCATCCCGGCCAGAACCGCGGCAGGGCCTCACGCGCGACCGTCCAATCGCCGGCGAATCCGTAGACGGTGCCGTTCGCATGCACGCTGCCCGGTGCAATCACATAGCCCCCATCACCTCGCACATCGAGGGCGAGCTTGCCGTCGCGCGTATCAATGCGCGCGCGGTTCGCCACGCGCACGCCGGGATGGGCATACCCGAGATGAAACAACCCGCGGCCAGTTAATGTTTGCCAGGGCGTATACGGCAGGTGCTTCGTCCACCACGCGAGGGCGTCGCGTGAATCGGCATCAATCACCACCACGCCCGACACGGCGCCGGTCACAATCGCGAGGTTCATCGGCTCGCCGCCGAACCACTGCACCAGTTCGTCATCCGTCGGGAGTCGGTCTTGAAATTCTTTCCACGCGATGGCCGGCACTTTCCCATCGCCAGGGTGTCCGACCGGCACGCCAGGCCGCGGGCGTGGAATGGGAATCACACTGAGGCCGCGCGCGAGAAACTGACGCGCGAGGTCGAGCGGCGTGCTCGGTCGTCATGCGCTCGCCCTCGTGGCGGCCGCACCTTCAGTGAGCCACGACACGAACGCCGCGTGTGGTTCGAGATAGCCCCATCCGCCATAGGGCGGCCCGTCGAGATGCAACCGTCGCAGCGCGAGCACCTGCGTGCCTAAGTCAATGAACACGCACGCGCGACAGCAGCCATACGTTTTGCGCGGATGCTTCCAGCGAAAACTCACATAGTCGCCGCGGTCGCGTAGTTCGAGATGGTCGTCGCGAATGTCGCGCCCATCAAAGAGCCACACCAGAGAGTCGACACCATACGCGCGCTCACGGTCGGCAATCGTGGCCGGGTCGATGGGCGAATGCTGCAGCTCCACGACGGTGCCATCGGCGCGCACGATGTCGGCACGATGGCCGGCGCGCGAGACTTCGACCTGCGCAGCGGGGAGATATCGTTTCCAGCGTCGATGCCACGCGCTTTCCGGTTCCCACCACGGGTCACAGTCGTTCGCGAGATGCGCCCAGTGATGGACGACGAGCCGGCCACACTTCGGCGCACCGGCGCGTCACATTGCGGACAATGGGCGCTCAGTCCGCGCGCGGCCGAGACGCGCTGACCGTCAGGGAGCAAGGCGAGCATCATGGCTGCGTCGGTTCCGCTCGCGAATAGGCAGCGAGGCGAGCCTCATGTCTGCGCCAGTTCCGTTCGCAAAACGCCTCGTAACAGCGGCTGTGGACCCCGGGATACCCCTCGTCAGGAACGATGTCCTCCGGCCCGACACGGGAGGCGTTCTTCGCCAGACTGTCGGCTCCTGCAATACGCACAGTTGAGAGATGGGCCGGCGCGCCTCGCGCTACTTCGCAGGCCGGGCCCGTTGCCGTCGTTCGTCCTCCAGCGCGTGCGACAGCGGCTTCTCGACTCGCGCGAATGCACAGCTTCACTGCGTCTGGGTCAGCAATGACGTTCTCCAGGATCGCGGACCCACTGTTCGAGTTCCTCCAGTCCATGGAGATGTTTATCCGGACCCAGTCATCGTCGGTCTCGCGCATAGGTAGAACGCAATCCGCGGCTGGTGCCGCGCTCAGACTGAATCGTGAGACCGAGCCGAGGCGTGCGCGTGGGCGGACGCCGGCTAACATCTCTTCGTCGTTTCGCTGTATCGAATGCTCGTAGGTCGTTGTTCAGCGGCCGCCTTCCTGGCGGTCGGTCGCCCACGCGACGAGTTGTTCGCAGGTGATGCGCGAGGCGGTTGCGTTCGAGGCGTGCGCGTTCGGCCTCAGCGTAGGCGCGGTCTGCGTTGCGGTTCGGCTGCATCGAGCGCGCGGTCGGCCTCAAGTAATTGGTCGCGCACCTGTTCAATAGCCATCAGGAGCGGGGTGCGTGCTAAGCTGTGCGTTCCCATCGTTGTCGTGTCCGCATCGTTAAGACCGCCGCCCGGTTCGCACCCGCGCGGCGGTTCGTTTTCTCGGTCACGCGCGCCGCCGCGTCGACACGGTCAACGTGCTCGCCGGCCTGCGTCGCGCGCTGCGCGAGAAATTGCGTCCGCCCATTCGACGGCAAACCAAAACCGTTGGCCGCCGTCGCCACGCGGCGCCACTTTCATGCCCGCGGCGACCATCCCGTAGATGGTCTTTCGCGAGACTGCGGGCTCGTCCTCGCCGGTCTTCGCGTTGTGTTTCGTGCGCCCGTCGCTGAGGTGCAGGCGCAGGCCATCGACATCCGTCCAGCGCATCGGCGTTACCGCTTCCCGGCGTCTGCCGGCTCGAGCAGTTCGGACGGCTGCATCCCGAGGGCTTTCGCGATGCGGGCGGCTTGCCCGGGATAGGGGCGCATCCGCCCGGATTCAATGCGCGAGATTTCCGACGCGGACAAGCGGGCGTCGATACCCGAGTGTCGTCTGCGTCCAGTCGCGGCGCAGCCGTTCCGCCTTCACTTTCAACATGGAATGCGCTCCTCCAATCCTGGTGCGGGAGCTTAGCGCGTGAATAGTCATAGGTGAAAGTAAACCGTGACTTTATTCCCCGTCAGGCGATATCATCGCAGGTATGAAGTCCCCGATGCTTCGACAGCACGTGCACCACGTCCCCGTCACGGCCGACCACGTGCGCCGCTACGCCCTCGACGTGACCACCCTGCTACCCCAGGCGTCGTTGTCCAGGTTCGTCGGCCAGGCGTTCATCGTCGATGACTGGTTAGAAGTCCCGATAGGAGATGGCTGGCTGGCCGCGTATCGCCTCGCGCATGTCGGCCCGCCGGAACACCCGCGGACACGCATTCTTGAAGTACGCGTGTTCCCGGACGAACCCGACCACACCGCCGGTGACTGGAGCGCGGCCGTGTTGGGGCGGGCCGTCACCCCGGCCGCCACCGCGTTCTCCTTCGAACGGCTGCGCCGCGGCGTGACGGAAAAGCTCTTTAATGCGGCACTCAGTGCGACGCGGGCGAACGCCGAACGGCACAGGGCCCTCGAGGCGTTCGGTCATCCGGCGCGGCGTCACCAGCCCGCCCACGAGGGGCGCGGCGCCGGTCGGCCCCGTCTGCCAGCGATGTTTTATGCGCGGCTGGCCGTGCGCTATCACGCGATAGAACATCATCGCCGGCGCGAGCCACGCATGAGCACGAGAACGCTCCTCCAGCAGCGGTATTACCCGGAGGCGTCCGTCGCCGCCATCGGCAAGTGGCTCAGCACCGCGCGCCGCCACGGCTTGCTGACGAAGACCGAGCGCGGCGGACGCGGCAGCATGGCGACCATGGCCGCACGGCAGCTCGTCGACCGTCGACCCACGTGATTACAACGGATCACAACGGAGTCGTGCCGTGGCGTGCTCTGGCGTGCCCGCGGCAGATGCGAGGGCACGAAAAGGCCTGTAAAAGCACGCCAGGGAACTGGCGGGAATCATTGCAGACGGCTTAGGAGGCGGGTGCTCTATCCGCTGAGCTACGGGCGCAATTGCAATCGGACAGCGCGTCTGGTGATACACGCGCATGAAGCGATCGCTTCTTCGGAGTAGGTGACATTCACCGCCCGAGGGCCGGCGTCGATGATTTCGCGGGCGCGCCTGGCGTCCACGAGGCGCCCCTGCCGGTACGATTCCAGAGCCGCTTCGATTCCGGCATCCTCCTCAGGGGACAGAGGCGGAGCCTCGATATCGACGGGCTCGACGAGATAACGGCCTGCCGGCAGTTCCCGCATCTCCGCCGGAAGGTCCTTGCCGTTCCACGTCACGATTCGGGCTGCTCGAGCCATGCGAACGATTCTAGCAGTGGGCTCGAGCGGGCGCCAGAACTCGCGTATGCATCGCGATCCTGCCATGGCAGTCACGGATTTCATCCACGACGGACGAGCGGACAGTGATCGGGGATGGTTCTACCCGCGCGACCGGAGGACTATCCCGTAAGAGCGAGGTGCAGGAGGGGACTGGCCGAGGCCGCGCCTACGGCTCGACCGGCCACGGCTTCCTGCCATGCTCAATGGCGCAGTCACGGACGAGACCACCCGTTTTCAGTCCGTTGAGCTCCCGGAAGACGTCGGCAAGCGTGTTCATGATTCAGCTGGCTGATGGCTATTTCGTCGGCACCTTGGCCTTCAGCTCCTCGAACCAGTTGAGCACGACCTGAATCTGCGGAGCGGCGGGCGCGCCGGCCTGCGTCTGCGCTGCGTCGATGAGCCCGAGAAAGCGCTGGCCATCCCGGCTGATATCGTACGGCCGTTCGAAAGGGGGCCGAGGTCCTGGAATGGTCGTGGCACCGGCATGGCCTCGCTGAAGGTGAAGCTCGGTCGCGTGGTGACGCGGACAGCGTTCAATCGAGGACCCTGGCCCGGCGTGAACAAGAGCTCGGCGCCATCCGGCGACCACATCGGATGATGGCCGTCGTCGGCATTCTTGGAGATCTGATACTTCGCGCCGGTTGGCGGAAACGGCTGTACGTAGACCGCACTCGAGGTGCGTCCCTCCCGCGAGGCATAGGCCACCCAGCGCCCGTCCGGAGAAAACACGGCGCCGGTCAGCGTGGTGGCCGGCGACTCGACGGCATCGAAACGGGCGGCCTTTTTGTCTTTCAGCGAAAACACCCAGAGCGCCGTCGCCCCGCCCTTGCCGGCGTTGTACAGCAAGCGCTCGCCATCAGCGCCACCGCGGCCCACGATTCCGGAATGTGCGAGGCCCCCTCGTCGGCCTTCGTCAGCCGCTCCGCCGTCCCGGTGCCGTCCGCGCGCTGCCAGAAGATGCCCAGGTCCCCTTCGCGATCCGATTGGAACGCGACGCGCTGGCTGTCCGCGGACCAGACCGGAAACCGGTTGTGCCCTTGTCCTTCGAACGTCAGCCGTCGCATCGCGCTCGTCCCGGACAGCTCATAGATCCAGATGCTGGCCTCTTTGCCGTCGTCGCTCCCGAACGCGATGCGCTTGCCGTCGGGAGACATGCGCGGCAGTTGGTAGGGGCCCGGCTGGATTTTCAGCAGTTCCGATCCGCCTTTGCGATCGAACAGGCCGAGACTCATCTGAGACGCCGACGTCGACACCGGGCCTGGCACGAACACGAGGGACCCGGTGCTGGAGACGCTGAACTGCGCGACCCCGGATGCCGATGCTGTGCCGATCTCCGGACGCCCTCGACGATGGGCACCGGTCCACCCGTGACCGCGAGACGCGGCAGATCGAACGGCACGGCGAACAGGACGCCGCCAAGCGCGTACACGAGGTGCCCGGTCGGCAGATACCGGCCGTCGCTGCCGCCCGAGACGAGCGTTTTTCGTTCCGACGACTTCAACGACTGCACGACGATCTGCGCCTTGTCCCAGGTATCGGCCGTGGCACTGGCCGTGGCACCCGTGGCGATCGTGAACAGCACCCACTCGCCACCCGGCAACACCTGAGGGCCGTACATCACCTCGCCGTCCTTGACGCTGACGAGCACCTCCGGCTGGCCGCCATTCGCCGAGACGCGCATGATGCCTTTGCTGGCCTGACCGAAGACGATCCCGCCGGCGTCCCAGGTCATCCGCCAAACGGTTAGCGTCGGCCGGACAGATCGTGACCGCCGCTCCGCCGCTGACGGCGATCTTCTTGACCGCTCGGTCCACCTGCTGAATAGAAGGCGATGGACTGGCCGTCTGGTGAAAACACCGGGGCGATACGGCGCTCGGCGTCTGTTGTGTGCCGGGGATGGGCCTCGCCTCGAGGTCCGACATCGACCGCAGGTACAACTGGTTGTTGGCCACGTACACGAGCTGCGTGCCGTCCGGGGAGACGGCCAGCATCTGGTTGTTCGACACTCGTGAACTGCTGACCCTCGCCGAGCGCGAGCGCGAAGCGCGTCACCGGCGATGAGGGCGCGGGTGGCCTGAGCGTCCATACGGCGGCGCCGACCATCGCGCTGGCGACGACGGCCGCGGCGACGACAGGAATGGCGCGCCTCCAGAGTGGACGCTGCGCGGCTGCCGATTGCGTGGCGACCGCGGTCGGCACGTCCTCCGGTGCGCCGTCTCGAACGCGCCCTCCAGCGCGAGGCGCACGTCGCCGATGTCGCGCATGCGCTGCCTTCGCGATCCTTCTGCAGACACCGCGCGCAGCAGCCGACGGAGACGCCGGCGGGCGTTCGGCCGGCAGCGCGCTCCAGTCCGGCTCCGCTGCTGACGACCGACGGCGAGCGTGTCGGTGACGTCCTCGCCCTCGAACGCCCGCGTGCCCGTCAGCATCTCGAACAGCACGCAGCCGAACGCCCAGATGTCGGCGCGCTTGTCCACGGTCTTGCCGCGCGCCTGCTCCGGGACTCATGTACGCCGCCGTGCCGAGAATCATGCCCACGCCTGTCGTCATCGCGGGCGTCGTGATCGTCGGCGACATCGACAGCGCTCGGCCGACCGCAGCGCCCGCTGCGCGGCTCCATCGCCTTCGCCAGCCCGAAGTCGAGCACCTTCACCGTGCCGTCGGCGCGCACCTTGATGTTCGCGGGCTTCAGATCGCGATGGATGATCCCCTGCTCGTGCGCCGCTTCGAGCGCCTCGGCGATCTGCTTCGCGATCGGCAGCGCCTCGTCGAGCGGGATCGCGCCGCGCGCGATCCGCTGCGACAGATCGTCGCCCTCGACGAGTTCCATCACGAGCGCGCGGACGCCGCCGGCTCTCTTCGAGGCCGTAGATGTGCGCGATGTTCGGATGATTCAGCGAGGCGAGGGTCTTCGCTTCGCGCTGGAAGCGCGCGAGCCGGTCGGCGTCGCGCGCGAACGCCTCGGGCAGGATCTTGATCGCGACGTCGCGATCGAGCTTCGTGTCGCGCGCCCGATAGACCTCGCCCATGCCGCCTTCGCCGATCTGCGCGGTGATTTCGTAGACGCCGAGACGGGTGCCGGGAGTGAGGGCCACAGGGAACGCAGTGATTATACGGGCCGAGACTCGAAAGAGGACGGATTACTCCTGAGTGAACGCGAGCGACTTCAGAGGAGAAATGCGACGATACTCGCGCCCGGACGCACGCCTACTTCGACGGCACGAGGCGCTTCAGTTTCTAACCCAGCTGAGGATCACTCGAAGCTCCGGCCTGACTCCGGTGTCATGAGCCCGCTTTGAGGGAGCCGGCCAACGTCCTCAGTTGCGCCGCAACGCCGCTGTCCAGTTCTGTACCAACGTGAGCGCTTGCGCGGTGTGCTGGTCGGACGTCCTCAGCACGAGGAACCGTTGGTCGTCTGGCGAGACGTCGTAAGAGTAGCCGCGCCCAGTGATGATGGGACCAAAAAGCGTCTTCGGCAGCCCGAACTGGAGGCCGTCTCCTGCTGCTGACACGTCGACGGACGTCAGGTTCAATTCCGAGATGAAGTACAACCCTTTCCCGTCTCTGCGCCAGCGCGGCAAAGTAGAGGCCCTGGCGACCAGCTGTCGCTTCCCGCCAGCAGGAAGCGCGTCGATGAAGATGCCCGGTCCGAGGTTGTCCCCAGCCAACGCCTGATAGGCCACCCATCGTCCGTCCGGTGAAATCTGGCCGTTCTGCGCTCCTCCCTCTGCGAACTGGGTCGCCCTTGTTTCTGTCCGTGGCGCCTGGTTCGTCAGGGGTAGGGTCCACAGACCGCTACCAGAGTAGAGTAGCGTTCTCCCATCCGGTGATACGCTCTCCGGTCGCACGTTGGCAGTGTTGACGCTGATAAGCTGCTCCGCCCCGGCGCCGGTGGAGGGCTTACGAGCGAGTGCCACACCGGAATCGAGCGGTACGGTATAGATGACGCTGCCACCGTCGGGCGACCAGACTGCATAGTTTCCGGCTGCCGGTTCACCGAGGGTCAGTCGCGTCCTCAGCCCGCGCGCCAGCTCGAACCGCCAAATGTCCCGACGCTTACGCCCTTCGTCCGTGATGCCGACCGTTGCGAACTCCCCGTTGGGGGAGAGAAAGACCCCTTGAGCATCGCCGACCTCGCCAACGGTCGTGAGAGGCGTGCCTGTGCGACCGATCCATGCGAGGCTGAAGGCGGCGTTCGCGCCGCCCCCCTGGTAGACCAACGTGCCGTCGTCTGACGCGCTGAATACGCCACGCGGCTCACCAACGAGCATCTGGACGCCATCAGTCACCGGAACGGCCTCTCCGGACACGCGCAGACGCCTCACGTCGAAGGGCTGGGCCATGAGCGTGCCCTGGCGCAGAAACAGAATGTGACCCTCCGCATAGATGGCGTTGGACGCTGCGTTGGTCACCACCTGTGAGGTCTCCGCGTCGATTGAGCCGACCCGGACCTGATTCAGCCCTGCAACCCAGTACAGGAAGTGCCGGCCATCTGGCAGGAACGATGGTGATTTGTGAGCGCCCTCTTGACTCGCTTGGTGGCGCGCGGTCACTGGCTTCGCCATGCCTCCGGCGGTAGGTATTGCGCTGATCACTTCGTTCGCAGAGTCGAACACGATGTAGCCGTTCCTCCCCCAGCTCGCTCCACGCACGAAAATCGCATCAACCACGGGCACCGGTGGTCCGCCTGCCACGGCAACCCTCATGATGGTCTCTCGGGCGATGAACCCAAGGGAAAGGCTGTCTGGGGCCCAGAAGGGGAACCGCGCCAGGTTCGTTCCTTCGATCGCCCTGGCCGTCAACGAGTCGAGCGAGCGAACCCACAACTGCGTCCGGCCATCCGGCGAGCGCACGACGAAGGCCAGCATCCGCCCATTGGGAGAGATGACGGCGGGACCCGTCACGACGTTGAAATCGAAGACCGTGTTTTGGGGCGGCATGATCGTAGATCGGATCATGATGCCCGCGAGCGGCGCAGGTGGCGTCACACGCCAGGCAGCCACGCCCGCAAGTACGGCGCCGAGGGCGACACCGGTGGCGAGGGGCAGCGCGCGTGTCAACCGGGGGCGTGCCAAGGTCACGGGTGCGACGGCTGCCTCGCGGGACGCCGAGTCTAGACTGGCGAGATGACGCAACGCGAAGAGGGCGCTCGCGATGTCGCCCACGCGATCTTTGCGGTTCTTGACGAGGCAACCTTGTAGGAGCGCACGAATCGCTGGCGGCACGGTCGCGGGTACGCGACTCCAGTCCGGCTCCTTCATGAGGACTGCGGCGAGCGTATCCGAGACATCGTCCGCCTCGAACGGGCGTCGACCCGTGAGCATTTCATAAAGCACAGCACCGAACGACCAGATGTCGCTCCGCTTGTCGGCGGGGCGTCCCTTCGCCTGCTCCGGACTCATGTACGCGGCAGTACCCAGAATCATCCCCGCCTGTGTCATCGCGGGCGTCGTGATGGTCGGCGACTGTGACAGCCCCGGCGGGTCGTAGGCCCGACCTCCAGCGTCTGCCGTTCCGGAGGCCCGACCTCCAGCGTCCGCCGTTCCGTAGGCCCGACCTTCAGGTCGGGCGTCCATCGCTTTCGCGAGGCCGAAGTCCAGCACCTTCACCGTGCCGTCACTCCGCACCTTGATGTTCGCAGGCTTGAGATCGCGGTGAATGATCCCCTGCTCGTGCGCCGCTTCGAGTGCCTCGGCAATCTGCTTCGCGATGGGGAGTGCTTCATCGACCGGAATTGCTCCGCGCGCGATGCGCTGCGACAGATCGTCGCCCTCGACGAGTTCCATCACGAGCGCGTGAACGTCACCCGCCTGTTCGAGCCCGTGAATGATCGCGATGTTAGGATGATTCAGCGAGGCGAGGGTCTTGGCTTCACGCTGGAAGCGCGCGAGCCGCTCGGCATCGTGCGCGAACGCCTCGGGCAGGATTTTGATCGCGACGTCTCGGTCCAGCTTGGTATCGCGGGCCCGGTATACCTGGCCCATCCCGCCCTCGCCGATCTGGGCGGTGATTTCGTAAACGCCGAGACGGAAGCCGGGGGTGAGGGCCACCTCAGGGCTCGAACGACGCGGTGACGATGCCGCTTGCCCACGAGACGACGGCTATGGCCATCGCGACCGCCTTCTCGTAGTCTTCGACGAGGACGGGCTCGGACGGTCCAGGATAACGTGCAGCGACGGCGTAGTCAGTCAACGCGGACGCTTCTTGCACGTCTGCAGGAATGTCGAATCCCAAGTCCGCCAGCATCGTAATCAGTTCGCTGATGGCATGCGTCCGAGGCACCTGCACGCCCCTCGAGACCAGCAGGGCTTTGAGGGCCTTCTCCACGGCCTGCTGCGCATCGAAGCACGCGTCCTCGAAAAGCACGTCGGGGGTCACCTGACCCTGCGACGACCTGGCGAGATTGCTCCGCGCCCGACGCAACCACTCGCGCGGATCCCCGGGGCTCCCGCTCTCAAGCGGCATACACTTCCCGGCCTTCACGCATGGCCGGGCCGACGATGGTACCCACCCCATTCTTGAGAGACTCGACGTCCTCCGGGGTCACGACCACCACGTCAACCGAGGCCCGAATACCGACAAGGGCACGATAGATGGTCTGGGCCAGCCGTCGCCGGCTCGTGACGCCGCGCTTGATCACGAGAAAGTCCAGGTCGCTGTGTGGACCGGCCGTGCCGCGCGCGGCCGATCCGAAGAGGATCACGCGATCCGGTTTGGCCACGGCCACGATGCGCTCGAGGGCCGCTTCAAGAGTCGTCATGCGGTCACTATACTGCGAGTCCGGGTCACTGGTCGGCCCGTCGTCCAGCGATGCCACCGAGGTAGCCACGGACGACGTTGTGGCGCATACGAGTTGATGCCTACCGGGCGTTGAGAAAACGTCGGCGCGTGGTCATCATTTATTCCCGCCAACCCTCTGTCTTGACGATCCCCAGACATGGTCATATCATCGTGACCATGGAGAAGAAGCGGACGATTGCCGCCGGACAATTCAAGGCCGAATGCCTGTCCCTGCTCGACAGAGTCGCCGAGACCGGCGAGGCCTACGTCGTCACGAAGCGGGGCCGTCCGGTGGCTGAAGTCGTTCCGATTCGCAAACGCGCCCGGCCGCGGCCGCTTCGAGGCAGCGTCACAATCCTCGGCGACATCGTCGGCCCGGTGCTGGACACCTGGGACGTGGAACGCTGACCGGTGATCGTCCTCGACACACATGCCTGGATCTGGTGGGTGAGCGATCCGGCGCGTCTTGGGAACAAGGGGCGGCGGGACATCGAACACGCGCGAACGATTGGCATCCCGGCCATTTGCTGTCTCGAGGTGTCGGTGCTCGCGGCCCGCGGCCGCATCCGCCTCGACCGGCCGACGCTCGAGTGGATACACGACACGCTGGCGCTTCCTCGCGTCGAGCTGCTGCCGCTCACGCCGGCCATCGCCGTCAAGGCCGCGGAGCTTCCTGCGATGTTCCCTGGAGACCCAGCGGATCGGCTGATTGCGGCAACGGCCGTGCTCGAATCCGCCGCGATCGTCACGAAGGACGGCAGGATTCGCGGATTCGCCGGCGTGCGCACCGTCTGGTAGGGCCTATTTCTTCAGCCCCGCCACTCGACGGTTTTTGGTAAAGTCCCGGGCGACCTCCGGCGTTGAGTTCGATCGAGAAGAGCAGACGATCGCCCTTCGTAGACAAGGTGGATAGGCGTACTTCCGGTCGAACGTGAATCGCCGAGGCGGGCCGGTGGACGTATCGAGGAGGGAGATGTCCGTGCGGTGTGACTGCGGATCGACACGATCCCCGGCCGCCTGCTTCCCATCCGGAGACAGCTCGATGTGGTTGTAACCGCCCGGTTCACCAAGCCACGCGGCCGGCTTGCCGGTTCGATCGACCCAGTCGAGCTGGCGCTGTGATTCGCCCGCCGAGCCGTCGGTGCAGGCAGCGCGGGAGCACCGATGCCTCGAGGAGATCGTCCAGAGGCTTCAAGAAAATGGCCGCCATGGATAGTTGGGTAATCTTCGCTCCCAGTCGAGCCGCGAAGTCTGCGGGATTCTGGAAGCGGAAGGGCTCTCAGACGTTCGCTTCAGACCCGCTGACGGACGATGACCACCGTCAGGTCATCCGCCTGCGGTGCGCCCGCGGTAAACTCGCGCACGTCGCGGAGCAACCGCTCGAGTACGACAGCCGGTTCCTGTCCATGGGCGTCCTGCACGCTGGCGATGAAGCGTTCGCGCCCGAACTCCTCGTCGCCCGTGCTCCGCGCCTCCGTGACGCCGTCGCTGCAGACGACGACGACGTCGCCAGGCGCGAGCGCGACGATGCCCGATTCATAGGCGACATTGGGAAAGAGGCCCAGCACGAGGCCACCCGCCTCGAGTGACAGGACGGAGTCCCGAGTCACGAGGGCGGGCGGCTCGTGGCCGGCGCTGCTGTAATGAAGCGACCCGTCCGGCGATAACACGCCATAGAACATCGTCGCGAACCGCGACTGGATCGCGCGGCGGAGCAGCCCCGCATTGATGCGCGCGAGCGCGGCGGCCGGGTCGGTGGTTGAGGTGGCCTGCGCCGCGGCGAGGCTCTGCACCGCGGTCGCGAGGAGCGCGGCTGGTGGGCCCTTCCCTGCCACGTCGCCCAATGAAAACACGAATCGCCCGTCGTCGAGATCCAGATAGTCGAAGAAATCACCCCCGATCGTCCGGCACGCGATGGACGTCGCCGCGAGATCGAAGGTCGGCCCGCTGTACTCCGGCCTCGGCAGGAGTCCCTGCTGAATCTCGCGGGCGATGTTGAGGTCGTGGTCGAGCCGCGCCTTGTCAGCCGCTTCGCTGTACAGCCGCGCGCTCTCGATCGCCAACGCGGCCTCGGTGGCAAAGGCTTCCAGGGCTTCCTGGGTCCCGTGCGACAGCAGCGTGCCGCGCTGCCGTCCGTCCAGGTACAGCACGCCGATCACGCGCTCCTGCTCCGGGCCGCCGGCCTTCGTGACGTGGTGCACCTGCAGCGGCGCGCACAGGACGTGGCGAATGCCCAACGCGATGGTCCCCAGATGGCCGCCCACCTCGCTGTCGTCGGCCAAATCGCCGACGACGCGCGTCCGCCCTGAGTGGAAGACCTGCTCGGGAACCTTCCGGCTGGTCTCGAATACCTGACCGGCCAGCGTGGTGTGGTCTTTCGTCCGTGCGACTTTGAACTCGAGGGCGCCGCCCGCGTCCGCCAGCATGACGAATCCGCGATCGGCGCCCGTCACATCAATCGCAAGATCGATCACGGTCGTCAGCACTTCATCGACGACCCGGCCGGATCCGAGCGCGCGCAGGCCGTCGAGTAGCGCCGCCAGCTGCCGGAAGTCGGGCGCGCCGGAGCCGCTCACGTCCGGCAGGAGGCCCGAGGACTCGGGCTCGGTCAGGAAGAGCAGTTCCGTCGCATCCACGCGCCCGAGACGGATGCAGTCGCCGTGCACCATCACGCGTTCCGCGATCGGCTCGTTGTTGACGAAGGTGCCGCAGCGCGACCCCCGATCGCGGAGAATGAACGCTCCGCCGACGTGTGCAATGTCGGCATGGTCGCGCGAGACGTCGGTGTTCAACACCCGCAGATCGCAGCCGCTGCCGCGGCCGATCGTGAAGAGCGGCTTGTCGAGGGGCACGACTCGCCGCCCGCGGGTGTCGGTGACCTGGAGTCGTGCGTCCATCAATCCGTTCGCTCGTCGATCGGTCGATGCGTCAATGTCGCCTCACACCGGCTTCGCTTTCATGAGGCCGGTCTGCACCAGGATGCCGGTGAAGTCGTAGACGGATCGAAATCGCGCGATCTTCCCGTCTCGCAGCCCGTAGACGAAGACCGCGGGCACGCGAAAGGCCTTGCCTGTCGGCGGGCAGGCCCATGAAGCCCCCCGTGTCGGTGCCCGACGCCGTGCCGACCTCGACGATGCGATCGCCGTCGACGACGAGCTCGTCGATCTCGAGCGCGCAATCAGGAAAGCCGTCGAACCAGGCGCGGTAGACACGCTCGATGGCGTCGCGCCCGATGACCTGTCCGGCCATGGGACTCTGCAGGATGCAATCGTCGGTGTGATCGGCGGCGAGCGCCCCCGCATCGTGGCGACGCCAAGCGTCGCCGCGGCGAGAGAACAGGGCGACGATCTCGTCGCGCGTCATGACCATGGCAGTCTCCCTCGGCGTTGCGCCGCCGCCCGCGCGTGAGGACGGATCCTGTTCGTGGGCCCCGCTCCGATTATACGACCGTGGCGGGCCCGAAGCTGCCCACAGCCTCGGCCTCTGAATCGAACGTGTCGAACACGGTCACGAGGCGGGTGATCGAGAGGAGTTCCTTGTTGCGCTTCGTGAGGTTGAACAGCTTGAGCGCGCCGCCGGCCTTCGAGACCGTGGTCAGGCACGAGCAGATCTCGCCGAGACCGGAGCTGTCGATTTGCGCGACGGCGCCCAGATTGATCACGACGCGGGTGCGCCCCTGCAACGCGAGGCTGTTGACCTTGTCTTTCAGCAACTGCGTGCCGCCCCCCCGACGAGCGGTCCGTCGAGATCGAGAACGGTCACATCACCAGACGTTCGTTCAGTAATCTTCATCGCGGGTCCTCAACTCCGGGGGTCCGACCCCGGTGAGAGACGGCCGGGATCAACCACCGACGCTCCAAGCTCGATAGGTGGCCTATACTCCCCCAACCGAACCGCCGTTGCAATGACTCTTTGCGCTGGTACTCGCTGGACACGGTCATCCACGGACGACATCGCAGCAGAGCAGGCCAGCAGCCCGGGAGGCCGACGAGCGCAAGCGGGTGCATCTCAAGTTCACGATCCGCCACGCGGACGGACCGCCGGCGCTGGTGCGGCGCGTGCGCGACGATGATAGGTCGCCACTACGTGACTAGAACGACTACTCGTTACCTACCGAGTCTCGGGAGCGGTTCCGGTGCGGGGTTTCAGGCTGATAGCCCATCGGTCAACAGCGGCAGAGCCTTCAGCTGCTTCAGACGGTGTTCCTGCGCCAAGAATAACTCGTTTGTTGCCCTCGGCTCCATTGTCCGCCGTCGCACGGTGACATAGGATGTGACCGCCGCTCATCTCGATGTCCGCCCTATGACGTCGCGCCTCGATCGCTTTGTCGGCAAACTGGTCAAACTGCGGGACGGCGAAGGCGCGACGGCGCTGCTGATGTTCGCGTACTCCTTCCTGGCGATGACCGCGTACAACATCCTCAAGCCCATCACGCGGTCGAAGTTCATCGCCGCGCTCGGCGCCGACAACCTGCCCTACGTGCAGCTGGCCGCGGGCTTGATCATCGGCGTGCTCATGCAGGTGTACAGCGGAGCGATCGGGCGGCTGCCGCGCCGCTGGGTGATTCCGGTGACGCAGGCGGGTGAGGTCCTGCTGCTCGTGCTGTTCTGGGTGCTGTTCCGGACGGGCGCAGACTGGGTCTCGGTCGCTTTCTACGTGCTCGGCCTCGTGCTGGGCATTCTGCTCATCAGCCAGTTCTGGACCCTGGCCAACGACATTTACGATCCGCGCCAGGCTCGCCGGCTGTTCGGGTTCATCGGCGGAGGCGCAAGCCTTGGCGGCGCCATGGGCGCGGCGTTGACCGCCTTTGCGGTCGAGGAGGTCGGCACCAACAATCTGCTGCTCGTGAGCGCGGCCGTGCTCAGCGTTTCCGTGGTCGTCGTCACCGTGATCGTGAAGCGCCAGCCGATCACGGGCGATCTGGCGCCGGTCGATGAACGAGGCGTTGGCGGCGGCGAGGCCATCCGCCTGCTGCGCGGGTCCCGCCATCTGCAGGTGATTGCGATGGTCATCGGCTTTGCCGCGCTCGGCGCCGCCATCATCGACCAGCAACTGAATATGGCGGCCGAGGCGATCAAAGGTGCCGCGGCCACCGACGCCATCACGGGCTTTCTGGCGCAGGTGACCTTCTACCTGTCCATCATCGGCTTCGTCGTGCAGGTCGCGCTGACGAGCCGGATTCACCGCACGCTCGGCATGGTGTTCGCGTTGCTCGTCCTGCCGGTGAGCCTGGGCACGACCGCCACGATCATCCTGCTGAACGGCGCGCTCTGGGCGCCGGCGGCCGCGCGCGTGATCGACACCTCTCTCCGATATACGCTCGACAAGACCACGCGCGAAGTGCTGTTTCTGCCGCTGCCGGCCGACCTGAAGTTCCGCGCCAAGCCGTTTGTCGATGTCACGGCGGATCGGTTTGCGAAAGCGCTGGGCGCGCTGCTGCTGCTGGTGCTCATCAAGCCGTGGGGCCTCGGTCTGGGCTGGCAGCGCCTGAGTTACGCGAGCCTGGTCGTGACCGCCGCGTGGATCTTCATGGCGGCGCTCGCCCGCCGCGAGTACCTGAGGGCATTCCGGCAGAGCATCGAAGGGCGCGCCGTGACGCCGGCGACCGTGCGCCTCGATGTCGCCGATCCCGCTACAATCGAGACGCTCGTCGAGGAGCTTGCCAGCCCGGACGAGTCGGCGGTGTCTGTACGCCATCGACATGCTCGAGGCGCTCGACAAACGCAATCTGATCACACCGCTGCTCTTGCACCACGAATCCCCGGCCGTGCGGGCGCGCGCGCTCGTCGCGCTCGAGTCGGCGCGGCCCTCGGTGGCCGAACGGTGGACGCCGGCTGTCGAGCGCATGCTGAAGGACGAGGACGCGGGCGTCCGCGCCGCGGCCGTTCACGCGTTGGCGGCGTTGCGCAAGGAAGACGTGTCCACGCTGATGCGGCCTTACCTGGACGACGCGGCGCCTCGTGTGGCCGTGACGGCGGCCGTGGCGCTGGCAGACTCGGTCGACGAGGCCGACGTGCGACGCGGCCGAAGCTGCGCTGAGACGCCTGATCGAGGACACGCGCGATGCGGCGGCCGGCGCTCGCATAGAAGCCGCCGTCGCGCTCGGGCGCGTCCGGAACCGCAGCTTTCGCCCGCTCCTCCTCCCTCTGATGGGCGACCGCGACGTCGACGTGGCGCGCGAAGCCATCCGCAGCGTGCAGGCCCTGGGGTCGGCTGGTGGATCGCTCGACACGCTATTCGTACCGGGGCTTGTCGCGCTCCTCGGCCACCGCCAGCTCAAGGAAACCGCGCGCGCCGTGCTGGTCGGCCACGGCGACGAGGTGTTCGATTCGCTCGCCTACTTCCTGAAGGATCGGGACGAGCACATCTGGGTTCGCCGTCACATTCCGGCAACGCTTGCACTCGTGCCGTCACAGCGGTCCATGGATGCCCTGCTCGAGGTGCTCGACGACCCCGACGGGTTTCTCCGCTTCAAGGTCGTGGCGGCGATCGAGCGGCTCCACCACGATCATCCAACTCTCGTCGTCCCGCGGGGAACGGTCGAAGCCCTCGTGCTCAGGGAAGGCCTGCGCTACTACAGCTATTTGACGCTGCGCTTCAACATCGTGCAGCAGGACGCCGACGCCCACCCTTCGTTGCTCGCACGCGCGCTCGAGGAGAAGCTCGATCGGACGCTCGACCGTCTCTACCGGCTGCTCGGCTTGATCTACCCGTGGAAGGACATCAGCGCGGCGCGCTACACGATCGAGCACTTCAGCGGCCGCATGCGTGCGGGGGCTATCGAGTACATCGACAACATGCTCGCCGGCGCCGTTCGAAAACGCATCATGCCAATCATCGAGGACTTATCGCCCGAGGAGCAGGTTCGTCACGCCAACTCGGTCCTCAAGAGCCGCCCGCGCGATCTCGAGGACACGCTCGCCCAGCTCGTGCACGACGACGACGCGGTCGTCGCGGCGTCCGCCGTGCATTTCGTCGACGAGCGGCGACTGTGGTCGCTGGTGAACGACCTCGAGTACTCCGTGGCACACCGCCCGCCAGGGGACTACGCGTCCGAGGCCGCGTCGTGGGCCCTCGCGGCGCATCGTATGGCGGAGCGGCGTGTCGATCTCTGGACGGACCCCCTGCCGGTCGTTGCCCTGGCCGACCGGCTGCGCGCCATTCCGATCTTCGACTTCGTCTCGGTCGATGAACTGTTCCGCATCGCGAGCGCGTGCCGCCAGATGCGGCATGAAGCGGGCCGTGAGATTTGCCGTGAGGGCGCTCCCGCCACCGACGTGCAGTTTCTGCTCGAAGGCACCGTGCAGCTTTCCGGCGAGAACGGCGCGTCTCGAGACATGGCCGCGCCGGCCGCGATGGCCTTCGAGGAGGTGCTCGAAGGCGGTCCGTTCGGCCACACGATTCGCGCCGACGATCGGGCGGTGACGGTCGCACTCGGTGGCAGCGAATTCCTGACGATGCTGTCGGACAACATCGTGCTGGCGCAGGGGCTTTTCCGCATGCTCCTGGACCGGCCAAAAGCGCGGGCCTGGCGCATCGTTTATACCCCGCCGCCGCATGTCGATTCGGTGGCGCCGCGCAACCTGCCGCTGCAGCCGATTGAGAAGGTGCTGTTGCTGCGCCAGAATCCACTGCTTCGGCGCGCGACTGTCGTCCAGTTGCTCGATCTGGCGGCCATCACGCGGGAAGTCCCGCTCGCGGCAGGCAGCGTGCTCTTCGCCGAGATCGACGAGCCCGCCGTCTATCACGTGCTGACGGGCGAGGTCGACCTCGAGGCCGACCGATTCAGCGCGCTCGTCGCCGGTTCCGGCTGCACGATGGGTCTGTCGGAAGCCCTTGCCGGCGTCCCGCTGGGCCGCCGCGCGACGGTGAGACACGCGGGATACGCGCTCCGAATCGAGCGCGACGATCTTTTCGACCTGCTGGCCGATCACATCGACTTGCTTCAGGGGCTCTTCAGCGGCGTGTTGAGCGCCAACGAGCCCGAGACGGCGCCGACCGACGTGCCTCGGGTCGCGTCGTCGGGCGATCGGCGGTGATGCTGCGGATGTGGAGGTGTGACATGAGGAACCGCTTGCTCGTCGTCTTCCTGCTGGCGATCGGATTGCTGTCGTGGACTGCGCTCGTCGCGCAGCAAGCGGCGGAAGTCTTTCAAGGCGAAGCCGTCGAGCAGTTCCTACTGAAGGCGCGGATGATTGCCCTCAAGGGCATTCCGCAGGGCGTCACCGCTCCGAGGCGGGCGACGCTCGAGTTGAACGGCGTGACGCACGACGCGGCCTTCAAGACGATTGACGAGAAGAAGAGCGGCTACACCGAACTGGCGCGCGGCGGCGAGATCAATTTCCAGGACAGCTGGCGCACGGAAATCCCAGCCTACGAGGTGGACAAGATCATCGGTCTCGGGATGGTGCCGGCAACGGTCCAGCGAGTGCTGAGCGGTCAGGAGGGATCGCTCCAGTTCTGGGTCACCTCGATGATGCCCGAGGCCGAACGGATCAAGAAGAAGATCAGTGCCCCTGACGCGGAAGTGTGGAATCGATCGATGAACAAGGTGCGATTGTTCGACAACCTGATCTACAACACCGATCGCCACTGAACAACATCCTGATCACGAAGGATTTCGAGATCCGCCTGATCGTTCGTTCCGTCCGTTCGACACGCTCAAGACGCCCAAGGATCTGACCCGGTTTTCGAGATCACTGCTTTCGGGAATCCAGAAGCTGGAGGAGAAGGATCTCACCGCGCGCGTCGGGAATCTCCTGACGCCCGACCAGATTCGAACCCTGATCAAACGGCGGGACGCGATCCTCGCCCTCGCGAAGAGAACGGTCGAGCAAAAAGGCGAGGCCGCTGTGCTCTATCCGTGAAGGTCGAGAGGTTGTCGAGTCGGAGCGCGGCTCACTGTGCGGACGGCGTATCCCTGAGCGGTTCGCGTCTGTCTTCGTAGATCGCCGTGAACCGGCCGTCCCGAATCTCGAGCGCGGAGGCACGGCCGGACGGATAAAACGTGCCGCCGAGCATGCCGGTGTCGAGCTGAATCACGCGGCCGCCGAAGCGCGTCTTCAGCCGGCCATCCCCCATGACGGTGTGGCCGGTGACGATCGCGCGGGCGTTCAGCTTGAGGAGCGTCGCGTCGACTTCCGCAACGATCGCCGACTCGTTCTCCAGGGCCAGACCGCGATACCACAACGGGCCGTCTTCGCTCGTCGCCAGGAGCATGGCCGGCCCCGCATCGAGCGATGCGGGCATCGTGCTGAGCTCCGACCGTACCGTCGAGTTGACCTTCGCGCACCCCAGCGCCGCGACGGCCGGACTGATCCCGCCGTGAACGAAGACGATGCCGTTAATCCTGACCATCGTGTCGTGCTCGCGAAGCCAGCGACCGTACTCGCCCTTGGGTCCGAACGCGATCTGCATCTCGACCCAGCCAATCGGCGTCCGGCCGAGAAACGCGGTGCGAAAGGCAGGCTCGTCGAACTTCTGGCCGGCGTTCGCGCGAGCCGCCGCATCGGTCTTGACCGTGAGATAGTAGCGCTCGCGCAGCTCCTCGGAGTCGACCGCGCGGAATGCCGCATACTCTCCGGCGCTGACATAGCGCAGGTCTGCGAGCATCCTCATCACTTCGTGATTGCCGAGCAGGGCGTAGACGTGTCCCCCGGCGCGCGAGGCCTCGGCCTCCATCCGCCGGAGCAAATCCAGCGCCCGGCGCGAGTCGGGCCCGCGGTCGAGGACGTCGCCCGTCTGCACGAAGATGGTGCGCCCTCCAGACCAGCGTTGGCGGCCGTCGATGACACCGGCCGCGCGCAGAATCGCGACGAAGCGGTCGTAGGCGCCGTGCACATCGGCAACGGCGACAATCCGCTCGGATGTCTGGACGTCGCACGACGCCCCGGCCGGATCCTGCGCGACGCGCGCGGGCGTGGTCCGGACCAGCAGCAGGACCGTGATCGTGGCCAGCGCGATGAGGCTGTGGCGGCTGCGGCCAGATGATGGCGCGAGCATGCAACCATCTTACGACGTGGACTGCACCGCTTGTATACTTCACCCGCCGAGAGTGGCGAGACCGGTCATCAGGATCGAAGGAGACATGCCATGCGTCGCAATATTCGGCTCGGCGTTCCGTTAGCGTGCCTGATCTGTTGCCAGCTCGTCGTCGTCGCCGCGCAAGTTGCGGTCGAGAAGAGCCCCAAGATCTGGGTCGGGCGGTATGAGGAATTCGAGACCTTCCTCAAGACGGCGCCGATCGTTCGGGTCGAAGACATCCCCATTGGTGTCACCCGGCCGAGGCATGGCTTCTTCGCGCCGGGCAGCCCTGTCGGCGGGGTGGCCATCAAGGCGCTGAGGCCGAGTCGGGACACGGGATACTTCGAAAGCTATCAGTCGGAAATTGCCGCATACGAGGTGGACAGGCTGCTGGCGCTGGACATGGTGCCGGTCACGGTCGAGCGGCTGTTCGAAGGGAAGACGGTGTCGGCGCAGCTGTGGGTGGACGGCGTCGTCCAGAGAAATTCGCTGAAGGGCCAGCAGCCACCGAACCCCTCCGATTGGGTCCGCCAGACGCGCCGGTGGATCGTGTTTCACAACCTGGTCGCCAACATCGATCCCAATGAGGGCAATCTGCTGGTCCTCCGCGATCCGAACTGGCAGCTCGTGCTGGTCGATCATTCCCGCGCCTTCACCAACACGACGAAGATGGTGTTCGAGCAGATGAGCGGCATTGATCGGCCGTTCTTCGCGCGGCTGAAAGCGCTCGACAAGGCGACGCTCGACGCGAAGATCGGGAAGCTCGTGCTCGACGGGTCGCAGTCCATCCTGAAACGCCGCGATCTGATCGTCGCCCAGTTTGAGAAGCTCGCGAAGGAGAAGGGCGAGGCCGCCGTCTTCACGCCGTAGGACGATAGCCGACATTAAGTTCGTTCGCAATCCGTTCCTCACCCCAAGTCGGGTTCGCCTGCGCCATGCTCACGATGAGTCGCTGCAAGGCCCTCGGAATCGGCGGCCGTCCTGGCTGCGACGTCCACCGCCAGAGGAGCCGCCAGCCCTGACGATGCCACCGGATGAGCGTGTCTGGCTGGACGATTGTCAGGAGCGAGCGCCACTCCAGCAGGCGTGAGAGCAGGACGAGGATGACTCGCGTCGCCGGATCCGGCCGTCTCGGCTTGACGTGGCGCTCTTGGTAGAGCGCCAGCTGCTTCCGGAGAAACAGGTTCTCAGCCGCCAGCTGCGCTCGAGGCGTCAGTGCCAGTCGGACGAGCGTGCTGACATTGGACAGAAGGCGGATGGTAGAAGGCCATGAACGGCGACGCGCGACATGGTACCAGTATGCGGCCGCGCCGACTAGATCACCCTGCTCTGCCAGGGACCCTGCCGAGCGTCCTCTCGACGGACCGGATATAGTTT
>CAVQVI010000024.1:0-14247 GCA_963717075.1 uncultured Acidobacteriota bacterium
GGTTGTAACGGTGTTGTCACGCGTCCGTGGCGCGGAACCACGGGGGATTGCGTCTATGAGTCTGGCGCCAATTCTTCTAACGGCTTGCCTTGAAATGACGGCGAGACCTGCGACGAGTCTCGGTTACGCGCCAGCGTGGCGCGTAACCATCGACGCCGCGCGTAAACCGTGACCGTCTCTGGCGCAACCAACGCATGCTAACATTCCGGCATCCGAGGACATCGAGCGGATTGGGCTTAGGTCACGTCGGCAGCGGTTCGCAAGTCAGAAGGGGATTCCGGTCTACTCCATGTACTAGTTAGACCGGCCAGGAAAGAACACATCTCTCTCGAGCTTCTTCCAGACTTGGGTTCATAGACGCATCGAGCTGCTTTCGAAGTTTCTGCGCCGGAGGCCATCGGGCTCCTTCGACCAATCGGCTCATCAGCAGCACGTGGGTGTCAGGCTCGGGGCGGCGGTCTGCTCAGACGGCGGCGCGCGGCGGCGCCGAACAGGGGTGCCGTGTCGGTTGTTCAGACACCATCGATCGTTCGTGGTGGTCCGAGACGCGCCGCTTGGGCCTCAATGGACCGCCATCTTCTCGATCGGTCGTTCAGTGGGTGCAGGGCTCCATTGGTGCGGTATAACCCCCGGCTGCACCTGACAGCACCGCGCGGGCGTTGTTCAGGTTCAGGCTGCGGCGAATCGCCGGCGGTGCGATACTGTGCGGCATCGGGGTCGGTTCATCGTAAACGGCTTATCGGGCGTTCGTTCTCATCGGGTCGAGCGGTCCGGGCGCGCGATTCGCCACGGCCTGAGCGGAACGCGCGGCGCCGCGGGTGAGCCGGGCCGTTGATATGACTTCGACTTGTCAAGTAACTCACGTGCGAGACACACCCGTCTTGTCTTGATCGATCCGACGACTTGGCTCTCGGTGACGGCGTGTGAGGCGCCGTCCAGGCCGCCGAGCAGACCGCCCACCCAACAGCGGTCCGCGCAGGCGGCCGGGTCAGAGGGCGCGACCGTCGTGACCGATTCGTCGCGAGATGGACGCCGCGGCAGGGCAGGAGCGGGACCAGTAAGACCGACGGTTGATCCTGCTGATATCCGTGGGTTGGGTACCACCGTACTGTGCTCCGTCGAGCGCCTGCCTCGGTCTAGGCACGAGGGTCGACTCGCGTCGCCTCTTAACGTCGTCGAGGATTGCGCTGATACCGGGGCCCACGCCCCTGCCCTGCCGCGAGGTCCGTGCCGATCGCGTTACGCCGGGACCGGCACCTCCTTGGCGATGGCCCACATGAAGGCGATCAGTTCCCGCGCGACCGCGGTCACCGCCACGTTGGGATGCTTGCCGCGCGCGACGAGTCGCCGGAAGCGTTTGCAGAGGCGCACCTGCGCCTTCCACCCGAGGTCCTGTAACGGCTTCGGGAGGTGATCGATGCGTTGTTGAATGTGCGCCGACACTTTCGCGGGATGGCGATAGGCCCACGCGGCTTCGATCAACGCGCGCCGCGCGCGCCCATTGCCCGCTTTGGTGATCCCGCCCTGGCGCCGCGACCCACCACTGGAGTACTCCGACGGAATGAGGCCGACGAAGGCGGCCAGTTGCCGCGGGTTGTCAAAGCGCGTGAGATCGCCGAGCTCGGCGACGACGGTGATCGCGACGAGGAATTGGACGCCGCGCAAGGCCTGCAGCGCCTGCACGACCGGATAGAGGCGCCACGCGGGCGCGCGCTCGAGGAGTTCCGCGTCGAGGCGCTGGAGGCGATCGACCTGTTCATCGACGGCTCGCACGGATTCCTGAAAGACGATCTGCTGCGCCGGCGTCGGACACACGACCTTCGCGAGGTAGCGGCGGTGCGCGTCGTTCCAGGTCGCGCGCCCGACGTAGTGCCGACCCAAGCGCAGCAGGAACGCTTTCAACCGCAGCTTCGCGTCCTTGCCCGTGACCCGCGCGGCATCGCGCGCGCGACACAGATCGCGGAGGGCTTCGTCCTCGACCGACGGCACGTAGACGGCGGTGAGATCGCCCGAGCGCAGGAGCCGCGCGAGCTCGACGGCATCGCGCCGATCCGTCTTCACGCGGTCGCCCGGCTTCTTCGGGATCAGCGACGGCGCGACGACCTGACACGGCAGGCCCTTCCCGGTCAGATACCGGTAGAGGCCGTAGCCGCTCGGGCCCGCCTCATAGGCGAACGTGAGCGCGCGCGTCTTGCCCTGCAGGCGTCGCAGCAACTGATCGAGGTCCGCCTGGCGCGGGCCAATGGCGCCGACGAACACGGGCGGCTCGGCGCTGCCGCCGGCGGCGTGCGCGACGGCGATGGAATCTTTGTGGACGTCCAGACCGACGAACAGTGGAGTAGACTGCGCCATGGCTGACCTCCGGGAACACAGCGCCGCGGACCATGCGGCGTGCGGCTCTGGCCGACAGGCTAACCCGCGATCACACCGGAGGTCAGCCGTGTACTGCTGCCGAAGTCATTCTGTCTAGGCAGAACCAATCCGGACAACAACCACGTGCATGACTGAAGCTCCCGTTGAGATCGTGCCTTACGATCCATCGTGGCCATCACGATTTGTCGAGGAACAGGCCGTGCTTCATCGGGCGTTAGCCGTATGGCTGGCTGGTCCCATCGAACACATCGGTAGCACCGCGATTCCCGGGCTGAGCGCAAAACCCGTCATCGACATCATGGCGGCGGTACAGACGCTCGAAGGGTCTAGGCCGGCCATTCAAGAGGCAACCAGGTTGGGCTATTGCTACTCACCGTACAGGCCACACCTGGAACATTGGTTCTGCAAGCCCTCTCCGGCGTTTCGCACGCATCATCTTCATCTCGTTCCGTTCGGGAGTCCGCAGTGGGTGTGGCCGATCGCCTTTCGTAACTACCTTCGAGAGCATGGTGGCGTTGCGGCTGAATACGAGGCCTTGAAGCAACGATTGGCTCAGCAACACCCGTTCGACCGCGAAGCGTACACAGGGGCGAAGCTTCCGTTCATCGAACGAATTGCAAACCTTGCTTTGGAACAGGGTTATGGCCCACAAGATCCTGGGAAATGGACGAGGTCTGCCTAACCAGGCGCAGGAGCCGTCGCGCCTAACGGTCCCGTGTTAACGTGTCGCCGTGGCGCGCGGCTCAGCGCCGGTCGTTATGCCGCTACTCTCGGCGACTGGATTTGCCATGACTGACAAGAACGTCTGGTTCGTGACCGGTGCCGGCCGTGGCATGGGCGTCGACATCGTGAAGGCGGCGCTCGCCGCAGGCCACGCCGTCGTCGCGACCGGCCGCAACACCGACGCCGTGACCAGGCGCTCGGCGAGGCCGACGACCTGCTGGTCGTCAAGCTCGACGTCACCCGTCCCGAGGACGCCAAGGCAGCGGTGGCCGCCGCCGTCGAACGCTTCGGCCGCATCGACGTGCTCGTCAACAACGCCGGCAACTTCTACGCCGGGTTCTTCGAGGAAATCTCCCCCGAGGACTTCCGCGCACAGATCGAGACCAACCTGTTCGGCCCGGTGAACGTCACCCGTGCCGTGCTTCCCGTCATGCGTGCCCAGCGCCGCGGACTCATCGTGACGATCTCCTCGACCGGCGGCATTTCCGGGCAGGCGTTCGTCTCGGCCTACTCCGCGGCGAAGTTCGGCGTCGAGGGCTGGATCGAGTCGCTGGCCCCCGAGGTCGCGCCGTTCGGCATCCGCACGATGCTCGTCGAGCCCGGCTTCTTCCGCACCGAGTTGCTCACGGACGAGTCGACGAAGTGGCCCGAGCCCTCGATCGACGACTACGCCGAGAAAACCAGGCAGACCGTCACCGCCTGGAAGGGAATGAACGGCTTGCAAGGCGGCGACCCCGCCAAGCTCGCCAAGGCGCTGGTCCAACTCGCGAGCCAGGCCGAGCCCCCGCTGCGCTGGCCCGCCGGCGCCGACGCCGTCGAGACCTTCGAGAAGAAGGCCAAGGAGTTGCTCGCCCAGGCCAACGCCCACCGGGCGCTGTCCTCGTCGCTCGCGCACGACGACGCAAGCAAGTGACACGCGGCATAACATGGCGTTGCAGCTGACGAGCGGCGAGCTCGTGGCCGCGCGCCTTCGCGCGCGGCATCTTCTGGATGTGCCGCTCGCAGCTGAACGCCGACGTTGGGCTGACAGCAATGGAGATAGTGGGATGACACTCTACACGTCGGTTCTGTGGTTCTATGCCGTGATGGTATCGATAGTTTTCGGTGCGAGTGTGTACGAAACATTGGTCGTGCATCCCGCGTGGAGCCGAAAGCCGCCCGAGTCCTTTCGCGGGTTCGTTGGAACGCCGGTCAGCCGCATGAATATCCCGGCGTTCTGGGTGCCCGTGGCCCCGCTGTACGCACTGAGCGGGCTCGCCGCGTTGGGGCTTGCCCTTTGGACGGGAAGTCAAGGGGCGGCCCTCATCGTTTCTGCCGTATGCGCCGTCGCCGGCGTTGCGTGGACCTTGGTGTACTTTCGCCCCACGATCGAACGGTTTCTTGAAGAGGGAGGCGGGAACACTCCAGCCGAACGCCTGCAGGTCGAGGCGCACCGCTGGATTGGGCTCAATTGGATCCGTGTGGGGCTGGTAGGGATTTCCTGGTGGGGAGCCCTCAGCACCGTGGCGAGGCACGGATGAGATCTAGCCGGGCTGCCCAACATGCGCTGCACCCGACGGCCGAGGTGCGAACCATGAGCGGCCGTGGGTGAGCGCCGACGTTGGGCTGACGGTGGTCGTAGCACGTAGCTTCTACTTCAGACGATTCTTCCAGTAGCCAGGCTTTCGACGGTCGTGCGCTACAGCCAAGATTCGAACCGCCGATGGCGTTTCCAAGTAGACGACGTGGTAGGGGAAGCGCTTCACAGCGAGGCGGCGCACCGGCAAGTCGGCGGGCATACGCGGCACTCGCTCTCCGGAGCGAGGTAGATCCAGGATCAGACGGACAACAGCATCGACCTCGTCCAAGAACTCCACGCCAAGTCCGGTGCGACGATCTTCGTACCAACGTCCGGCATTGCGATACTCGGCATCGGCCTCGTCTTCGAACCCGAACCTTCGAGCTCACCGCTTACGCAATTCGGCTTCAGCGCGGCGCCGGACGTCCTCCCATGCAATACCCGACGATTCTCCGGACATTACGCGACGAGCTCGGCGCTCGATCTCAGCGGCCCAGGCCGCCTCGACTTCGGCGGCATCTTCGGTTCCAACATCATCCAAGCTGGCCAATAGCTCGGCCGCTACGTCAGCGCGTTCGTCGATGGGCAGCGCCAATGCTTCACGAAGAAGTTCTTGCGCTCGGGACGTCATGTAGCCATTCTAGACCCGGCTGGGCAGCCCAACAAGCGGCTGCACCCTACGGCTGCTTGCTCTTTTGTGCAGCCGCGCGTGAGCCGCGATCGTTAGGCCGATGAGATTTGCATGACTGCAGGCGAGCAACTGGATACCAATCGATTCCCTCGGTCGTCGAACTACCATCCCGAATGGGTCATGGCCAGCGCCAGCGGAGGGGCCAATGCACTGTGGCTCACCGAGTGGCTCGCCGAAGCCCTAGACCTGCGCCCGGACATGCGGGTGTTAGACCTCGGCTGCGGCCTGGCAGCATCGTCGGTCTTCCTCCGCCGCGAATTCGGCGTGCAGGTCTGGGCCACGGACTTGTGGTTCAGTGCCTCGGACAACCTGCAGCGCGTTCGGGATGCAAACGTCGACGATGGTGTGTTTCCGATCCATGCGGATGCGCGGTCTCTGCCGTTCGCCTCGGAGTTCTTCGACGCGGTCGTGTGCGTCGATTCGTTCGTCTACTACGGGACGGACGACCTGTATCTGAACTATCTTGCTCGCTTCATCAAGCCCGGTGGCGTATTGGGTGTCGCAGGGGCAGGCTTGATGCAGGAGATCGACGTTTGCGTTCCCGACCATCTACGAGCGTGGTGGGAGCCGAGCATGGGCTGCCTTCATTCCGCCGGGTGGTGGCGTCGGCACTGGGAGCGGACCGGTATCCTCGATATCGACTTGGCCGACACCCTTCCGGACGGTTGGCAATTCTGGAGGGACTGGCAAGTGGTGGCCTCACCCGAGAATATCGTGGAGATCCAGGCTCTCGAAGCAGACCGAGGCGGCTATCTTGGCTACGTGCGCCTCGTCGGTCGCCGTCGGCTCGAGGCACGCCTGGACGAACCGATCGTATCTATCCCAAGCGTGTACACGAAGGCCCCCTTGCTCCGCACCTCCGGGTAGTGTGAGTACAAGGAGTGGACCAATGACGGCCTAACATCGCGTTGCACCCGACGGCCGCCGATGCGAACATGAGCGGCCACGGGTGAACGCGCACGTTGGGCGGACGAGAACGCGGAACACGGACAACCAGTGTATCGTGTGATGTGACTTGCGATTTGCCACCGCAGTCGGTCGAGGCGTTTCGGACGTTCGGATTCGTCATGCTTCACCGATTCTTCGAGGCAGGTCCGCTCGCGGCGGAGCTCGATCGCGTGATGGCCGTCGGCCTTGACACGGACGTTTCTAGAAGCGGCGACATCCGATTCCAGTACGTGCCGATGATGACCGCTGAGACGCCGGCCAGCCTGTCGCTGCTTGACCGAGCCGGGATTGTCGCGGCCGCTATGCTCGGTGGTCCGGTGCTGCCAACCCGGGCCAAGGGCGTGCGGTACTTCGGCGATACACCGTGGCATACCGATTCCGATTCTCCGCTCACGAGTGTGGGTTGTCTGGCATATCTCGACCCTGTCGGCGCGAACACCGGTGCCCTACGAGTGCTCCCTGGATCACATCACACACAGTTCGGAGATGCGATCCGCGGGTCCGGGGACGCCGGACTGGCAGCTCCGGCGTGGCCCGGCCATGTCGTGGCCACCGAGCCCGGCGACATGATCCTGCTCAACGAGCACGTCTTCCACGCGAGTTCCGGGGGTGGGATTCGCCGGCAATGGAGGGTGGACTACCTCCATCTTCCCGTGGGGCGTGAGGCCGAGAGTCAGGCAAAGGCGTACTTTGCCAGCCTCTACACGCCCGAGTGGGACGGAGGTTACGACGTCGATCGATTTCCGAGTTATGGTCCTGACTGGCGACACTCCAGTCGAGCGGCTGTGGCGCAGCTCGAGGCACTCGGCGTGTACGAGCTGGCGGCCGCGCAGGAAGCGTTCACGCGAGCGCAGCGGCGCACCGGCGGTGCAGCACGCTGAGCCACTCGACCCGTACGACGGTAGTGTCAGCCGCCGCCCAACATCGGCTTGCAGCCGGCGGCGGCGGGGGAAATGCTGCGCCGCCGCGGCTGAAGCCGCGCGTTCGGCAGACTCGACAGACCAAATGATCGCAATCGGTGAGTGAGATCGATGAAGAGAGGCGTGACTAGCGGAAAGCGACTGAACCATGAGCCGCCTGCCGTGACAGCGAAGCTCGGATGGCGGTACCACCACATCGGGATTCCACACACGCAGCCTCGTGCTCAGGAGCATCATGTCGCGCACCTCGGGGTTCACGTCGCCGGTTTTGAGACCAGTCCCTACGGGATCGAGTGGATCCGGTTCGAGCCGCATTGCCACGTGCCCGAGATCGTCAGAATCGTTCCGCACATCGCCTTTGCCGTCGACGATTTGGACGAAGCCCTCAAAGGTAGGGAGATTTTGATCGCACCGACCGAGCCATCGGTTGGAGTTCGTGTTGCGTTCATACTTGACGATGGAGCACCGGTTGAGCTGCTGCAGTTCTACACGGCCAAGGCGGTCCGTCCAAAAGACAAGGCACGCTGCCGAACAACGCGCTGCACCTGACGACGGCACGCACAAAGCAATGCGCCGTCGCAAGTGAGCGCGACCGTTGGACGGACGGCACTAATCGAGACAACCAAAGGCTAGCAACGTGCAATGGAAGAACCCCTCCTCCGGAAACTTCGGGCTGAGGAGTTCGATGTCGCTCATGGCATCCTCATCAGCGCGGCCGACTGGCTCATCTCTAAGGGTATCCGCCAGTGGACTACTGCTTATCCGAAGGAGCTGTATCGAGCCTGCCAGGAAAAAGGCTGGAACTACGGGTTGATATCCGACGGCCAGCTGGCCGTGACGATGACGCTGTCTTGGGAACTCCCGGCTGAGTGGGCAGACTGCTTCAGGACGCCCGTATGGTGGCTCTCAAAGCTTGCCACAGCTCCAGACCACCGCGGCCTCGGTCTCGGCGCGCTTGCCGTACGGCAGGCAATCGGTGCGCTTTCCGCCAGGGGTGCGGATCACCTATATCTCGACTGCGTTCACGGCGTGGGGTTCCTCGTCGACTTCTATCGAGGCTTTGGATTCGAAACGATCAACCGGCGGGACGTACAGTTTTCGACTGGGGTTTTCGACATGGTCCTCATGGAACTGAAGCTCCAGAAGACCGCATAACGGTATCCCGACGCGCCGTCCAACAAGCGCTTGCAGCCGTCGGCGCTCGGTGCGATTCTGAATCGCCGCGGCTGAAGCGGCAGACGTTGATATGGCTGTCTTCTGTCAACTGGGCAGACCGCTCCCGACCTCACCAATTGTGAGTTCCTTTCTCAGCACGCTCTTTCCGTGCTCGTCGTTCTTCAGGTCCATCTGGTCGGCGGCACCGCGTTCTAGCGACGGTTGACGCTGCTGATATCCGCGGGTTGAGTACCGCCCAGACTGTGGTTCGTCGCGGAGCTGCCTCGCCCTAGGCGCGGACGTATCGGTGGTGCTGATGTCCATAACGTTTTCGAGGGTTCTCCACCTGGCCGCGATGCCGCCGACCTGACGGACCTGATCGCCGCGCCGCTACGCGGGTGGCGGCGGCACCTCCCGGGCGATCGCCCAGATGAATCCCGTCAGCTCGCGCGCAATCGCGGTCGCCACCTTGGGTTTCGCTTTCCCGCGCGCGACCAGTTTCCGAAAGCGTGACGTCAGGCGCAGCTGGGCCTTCCACGCGATGTCACACACGGTCTTCGCTACTGCTTCTTGGCGATACAGCATCTGCCGGCCGATGCGCGGCACGCCCTGGTACGCCCACGCCGCTTCAGCCAGCAAGCGCCGTGCGTGCGGATTACCGGCCTTGGTGATCCCGCCGCGGCGGACGCTGGGCCCGCTGGAGGACTCCGAGGGGACCAGGCCGAGGTACGCCATCAGCTCGCGCGGATGCGTGAACCGGCGAATGTCGCCGATCTCGGTGACGAGGCCCACCGCCGTGACAAACGAGACCCCGCGCAACGCCTGCAACGCCTCCACCACCGGTGCCCAGCGCCATGCCGGGGTCAGTTGTCGGAGTTGGTCGGTGAGCCGCTCGACCCGGCGCTCGGTCTCGTCGATCGTGTCGCGGTACTCCTGCAGCGCGATGTGCTGCGGGGCGAGTGGGAAACTGAGATCGGCCAGCCAGCGGCGATACGGGCGCGTCCATCCGGCGCGTCCCGGATCGCGGCGACCCTGGCGGAGCAAGAACGCCTTCAACCGATGCTTGGCTTGCGTGCTCAGGCCGACCGCGTCTTCGCGTGCGCGCACGAGATCACGCAGGGCCTCATCATCGGGCGTTGGAATATAGATCGCCGTGAGTTCGCCGGCGCGATGCAACCGGGCCAAGGCATCGCCATCCCGCCGGTCGGTTTTGCTCCGATCACCGCTCCGTTTGGGCATGCTCGAGGGATTGACGACGACGCACTCTTCACCCTGGCCGGTGAGATACCGGTGACTGCCGAACCCACACGGGCCGGCCTCATACCCGAAGCGCAACCGCCGGCTCGGCGCCCGCAGCGCCCGGACGACCTTGGCCACCGCCTCCAGGTCGCCGGGGATCACCCCGTAGTGTCGCACTTCCCCGTGTCGCCCTTCCTCCGCGAGCGACACGTCGATCGATTCTTTGTGGACATCCATCCCTACGAACATGCTACGTTTCGCCATGGCCTGCCTCCGTTGTATGTGGCTCTGCGCGTCACCCTCATCGGCGTCGCGTAACCCACGATCTACTACGTGAGGCAGGTCTCTGCTCCCACAGCCATACTGTCTAGGCACCTGAGCAAACAAGCGGGACTTCACCAGCGATCTTCGGACTTGGGTGACCCCGGCGTTGGCGGCATTATGCACGACCGGAAGCAGAGGGAGCAGCCATGCGCAACACGGTAGTTCTTCTCGTCGTCGTGTCCCTCGGACTTGCGAGCGAGCTGGCTGCAGGGCAGGCCTCCCAGACTTCGGCCGACGGGCGCCAGGCAGTCCTCGACTACCAACTCACGCTGCCGCGCGCCAACCAGCTGATCTCGGCGATGGAGGCGATGACGAAGTATCTGGTGGGCTTGCCGGATTTTCAGGACCGGATGGTCAAGTCGATGAAGATGACTTCCGCAGAACGGCGCGCGCAACTAGAAAAGGATCCGAAGGCGATGGCCATCCTCAAGCAGAACAGTCTGACGGCGCAGGATTACCTCGTGGGCGTGCCAACGCTGCGAATGGCGCTGATGGTGGCGCAGGGACTCCCAACTGGCCCCAACATCATCGCCTCGCCCGCCAACGTCGCGTTCGCGAAAGCGAATCTGACTCAGCTCATACCAAAGATGGATGCGGCGGACGGCATCGCCGCTCGAAAGTAGATGAGAATTAGCGGGCCGAGCGATTCGTACGGTGCCTAACACGGTTTGCAGCCGTCGGCGGCTGGTGCGATCGTGAGCCGCCGCGGCTGAAACGCGGTCGTTGGGCGGACCGATACACGACATCAAGATGAACACACGATGAATCGGAATCCGGATTCGCCTTGGAACCCGCGAGTGCCGGTGAGTCTGTCACCTGAGGAATTTGAGAAGCTGGTACTCCGATGGCTGCGCGAAGCCGCCAAGCGGCAACGTCAGGCGATCGAACTAGGCATCTGGGGGTGGCTCGCGGCGACGGCGGGGAATACAAATCGATGTTCTCGCAACTTTCAACGCGCTGGGCGGGGCATCCTTCATCGTGCTCGTCGAGTGCAAGCACCAGGTTCGCCCAGTGGAACGTGACGAAGTGATGGTCCTCGAGTCTAAGCTCCGTGACGTAAACGCGCAAAAGGCCATGCTGTTCTCAACGTCTGGCTTTCAGACCGGCGCAATCGAGTTTGCAACATCAAAACACATAGCCACCGTCGCGATTGTCGAGGGAAAGTGGCTGTACCAGACTCGTGACGCGAGGCCGACTTCCGTGGAGCCTCCACCATGGGTTCCTATCGAGCCGTTCGCCGGCGTGTGTATGAGAAAGACGCCAACAGGGCTGTCGTGTCAGACGATCGAGACTGAGCGACCCTGCGCGATCGACGATGTGCTATCTGCCTAAGGCCGTGCTGCGGCGAACACGGGCCGCCCAACAGGCGTTTGCAGCCGACGGCGGCTGGTGTGATCATCGCCGCGGCTGAAACGCGGACGTTGATATACATGCGCTGGCAAGAAGGCGTTATCGTCAATTAGCGAGGCGTACCAATGACCCTTGACACAAGACGCCTTTCTTACGTTCTTGTCGCTGTAGCGTTATCGGTCCTCGGCGTGGAATCCGCTGCCGCTCAGCGTTCTGTTCGGGAAGTGTCCGTCGGTTGTCAGGGCATTGAAGTCGTTTCGGACGAATTGACGCGTTCCGAAGCCGCGAAGTACTGCCGGTATGCAGCCGGCGAGCGAAAGAAGGTCGAGCAGTTTTGGGGTGCCACGTGGCAGGAACCAATCCGAATTCAAGTCAGCAGTTCTTTTACGATTGCCCGGTCATTGGTCACCAATGGTGGGAAGCCCGGCAATACCGAGATGCCGCTCGCCAGAGTACGAGACGGGAGAGGTGCCTTGTTGCACGAGATCACCCACAGCTACGCGCCGAACGCGAACCGTTTTCTTCAGGAGGGTCTGGCCGTTTACCTTCAGGAAAAGATTGGTGGGAATCCTGCGTTTCCAAACTTCGGGCGGAAGCTGCACGTGTTGGCCGGCAGTGCGCTTTCGTCGGTGCGCTCGCTGGAGGCCCTGAATAGCGTGAGGTTTCCACGACCGCTGAGCACGGTCATCGATGAGCGCATTGGGTATCTCTTGGCCGGGTCATTCGTGGAATTTCTGATTGAGAAGCGTGGCCTGCCACAGTTCCGGACCCTGTACGAGAGCGGCGACTACGAGAAAACGTATCAGAAATCGCTACAAGTCTTCGAGAAAGAGTGGCGTTCGACTATCGAGCGGCGCTAGCGCGTGGAATACCTGCTGGTAAAGAACGACTCCATGTGGCCGTAGGACCCGCGACTAGGACCCAGCATTCCGCGAACGAGACTGACCCGTTCGCCGCGCTCGAAAACAACATGTGAGAACCGCCTAACCTAGCGCTTGCAGCCGACGGCGCCCGCTGCGATCATGATGGCGGCGCGGCTGAAGCGCAGCATTAAGCGGATGAGAATCTGAACATGACCGAGTCACCTGTCAGCGAAAAGGTCGCTCAGGACCGGGACTTGCGGCCCGTGCTCTTCGTGTCCGACCTTCAGGCCGCCCTCCGCTTTTACATCGACAAGCTGGGTTTTGAAAAACGATGGCATACAGCCGATGGCAAGGGCACAGTCTGCCAAGTCAACCGTGGGGGGTGCGAAATCATCCTGTGTGAGGATGCGGCTCGCCAGGATAAGGGCCGTCTGTTCGTGGAGCTAAACCGGGATGGGATCGATGAGCTTCGCCACGAGATTGCGGAGCGCTCAGTGCCAACCGAAAAAGCACGGTGGGGCTACGACGTGATCCGGATCGCCGATCCCGATGGCAACGAACTCTTCTTTCCTCTTGACGAGACGAATGATAGGGAACGCCAGACATGACAATCGCCTAACACCAATATATGGAGCCGACGTCCTTGGCCGGCTCTCTCCGGCCGGCGAACGCGGCTCATCTGAACCGTTGACGGCGCAGAGAATCATGAGCAAACGAGTAAAGCGACCTGGAGTCCGCAAGGGATACGACCTCTGGGCCAAGACCTACGATACGACCCTGAATCCGCTCGTGGCGCTCGATCGGCGTGTCACGCTGGCCGCGCTTGGGCCACGCATCGGCGAGCGCGTGCTCGATGCGGGCTGTGGCACCGGCGCGCATCTCGCCTCCATCTGCAGGGCGCACAGTCGACCAGTCGGGCTCGATTTCTCACGCGGCATGTTGCGCGTTGCGCAGCAGAAAGTACCCCGCGCCGCTCTGGTCCAAGCGGACCTGAATCGTGACTTCCCGGTTCGGCGGCACGCTTTCGATGCTGTACTTTCCGCCCTCGTCTCGGAGCACCTCGCCGATCTCCGACGGTTCTTCACGGAGACGTTTTCCGTTTTACGACGGGGTGGGCGTCTGGTGTTTTCCGCGTTCCATCCCGAATTAGCGCGGGCCGGCATCGAAGCCAATTTCGAGCAAAATGGGACCGAGTATCGCTTGGGAGCCGAACCCTACACGATCAGTGACTATCTCAACCACATCTCAGATGCCGGCTTTCGGAATCTCGACTGGCGTGACTACCAAGTCGATGATCGACTCGTTCAGGAGGTGCCTTGGGCGCAGAAGTACGTAAATCGTCCGCTTCTCCTGCTCGTTCGTGCGGAGCGCGCCGTCTAACAAGCGCCTGCCGCCGACGGCGCTCGGCGCGATCATGAGGCGCCGCGGCTGAAGCGCAGGCGTGGGGCGGACCGGAACAAACAGAAGGAGAACGAACCCTGAAGGACTCGACGCTTGCTGATCCCGCGGAACGCAGCCCACTCTTGCGGCTGTTCTATCGAGACTGGCGGCCGACGCGCATGGGTCGCTGGGTCAACCGGTTTGCGAAATGGTGGACCAGCCTTGGGCTGGCGTCGAAGGAGATGGCCGTCCTGGAAGTCCGCGGTCGCGCATCGGGCCAGCGACGTTCGACTCCCGTCGTGGTCGCCACCGTTGAAGGCAAGCGTTACCTTGTATCGATGCTCGGCCCGGAGTCTGAGTGGGTGAGGAACGTCGAGGCTGCGCAGGGCGACGCTGTGCTCCGTCAGGGAGGTCAGCGCGCCGTCCACCTGGTGGCCGTGCCGACAGGCGAGCGGGCCCCCATCCTTAGGGAGTACGTGCATGTGGCCACGAGTGGCCGTCACCACTTCCCAGTAGCCGTCGGCGCACCGTTATCCGAATTCCAATTAATCGCGGAGCGTTATCCGGTGTACCGCATCGATCTTTTGTGACGTCAAGAGTCGCCCCTCAAATGTTGTTCATTCTGGCGACTTAAGCCACTTGGCCGCCCAACATCGAAATGGAGCCGACGCTTCTTCCGGTCCGCGTGATCATGTCGCCGAGAAGCGCGGCACATTTCGCGCG
>CAVQVI010000025.1:0-229560 GCA_963717075.1 uncultured Acidobacteriota bacterium
GCACGAACATCAGTGTGTCAGCGTCAGAACGGGACACCGCGCGCGCCGAACGACCTGATTGGTGGTGGACCCGAAGATCGTCCGGTCGAGCCCATGATGGCCGCGGGCGCCCATCACGATCAGATCGGAACCTTCGTTCTCGGCATGCTCGAGAATCTGCCGATAGGCTTTTCCGAAGGCCACCTTCACCTCAGGCTTGCACCACGTCCGCACCTCGTCTGTGATCAAGGGCGCGAATCGCTCCCGCGCTTCTTCTTCGACCGCCGCACGGAGCTCTGGCGTGTCGAGCCGTTCAATGAGCAACTCGTTCTCGGGCGGCCAGTCAGAGATGTAGAGAAGCGTCAGGTGCGCGTCGGACTCCTTGGCGATCGAGAACGCGTACCTGAGCGCCGCCAGCGACGAGTCTGAGAAGTCGACAGGACACAGCAGTCGTTTGAACAGCAACGTTGCCGGCGTCGCGGCCGGCGGCGGCACCGTCCACACCGGACAGGACGCTTTCCGCAGCACTTTCTCGGTCACCGACCCCAGCCAGAACCGCTCGAAGCCGCCGCGACCGTGCGTGCCCATGACAATTATGTCGGCGCGAAGCGACGCCGCGCTTTCCAGAATGCGGACCGCCGCCAGACCTTCCTGAACGAGGACCTCGGTCTGCAGTCCAGCCTCCGTCGCCGGCCGCAGCCACTCGTGCATCAGACGGTCTGCCGCGGGGCCCGACTCGGGCGCCGCGGGATCGGCGAATCCAGCGAGCAGGATCGGCGGTCCGACGAGGAGCGGCGGGCTCATGACATGCAGACCCACGATCTTCGACCCGTACCACTTCCCGACCGCGACCGCGTGTTCGATCGCACGCCGTGAGGTATCGGAGAAGTCAACCGGACACAGAATGCATCGAATCTCAACCATCGCAGGGCCTCCGGTCATGTCTTCACTTCAGGTGACGGCCTATCCTTTGACACACACGAGAGGCTCGAGCCGTGCCACCGTTCGCGACAAGCCGGCCCGATCGGCGGCATCGACCACGGCGGTGACGTCCTTGTACGCGCCTGGGGCCTCTTCCGCGATGCCGCGAGAGGAAGGACTTCGAATGAGCACGCCCGCGCGCGCCAGTTCATCAACGAGCTGCCGGCCTTTCCACAGTCTGACCGCCTGATGCCGGCTCATGCTTCGTCCGGCACCGTGGCACGACGATCCGAACGACCGCGCCTGGCTGTCGGTGGTACCGACCATCACATACGACGCGGTCCCCATGGTTCCGCCAATCAGGACCGGTTGGCCGATCGAAGCGAACGCGGCCGGCAGATCCGGGTGACCTGGACCGAACGCTCGCGTCGCGCCCTTCCGGTGGACGAAGAGCCTTTTCGTCGTTCCGTTGAATCGATGCTCCTCGACCTTACAGGTGTTGTGCGACACGTCGTAGAGCAGTCTCAACTCGGCGTGTGGAAAAATGCTGGCGAACACGCGCCGCACGAGATGCGTGATGATCTGGCGGTTCGCCAGCGCGCAGTTGATGCCGCCACGCATCGCGCCAAGGTACGCCTGACCGAGCGGCGAGTCGATGGGCGCGCAGGCCAGCTCCCGATCCGGCAGCTCGATGCCATAGTCAGGCGCGGCCGTCACCATTTTTCGGAGAAACTCCGTACCAATCTGGTGGCCGAGTCCCCGCGATCCGCAATGGATGCTGACCACAATGTCGCCCTCGCGCAGTCCGAAGACGGCAGCCGCCGGTCGATCGACAATCTTCGCCACCTTCTGCACCTCGAGGTAGTGATTGCCAGACCCCAATGTCCCCATTTCGTCACGCTGCCGCGTCTTGGCGCGATCAGAAATCTCCTCCGGCTTCGCCCCGGACATGCACCCGTGTTCCTCGATCCGATCCAGATCCGCCGCGGTGCCGTATCCGCGATCGACCGCCCACCGGGCTCCGCCTGTCAGCATGGCGTTCATCCCGGCAGCGTCGAGATGGAGCTGTCCGACGCTGCCGACCCCGGCCGGCACAGTGCGATACAACTCGTCAGCGAGGCGCTTCTTGACGGGCTCCACAATCTCCGCGATCAGTCCGGTGGACAGCAGGCGAACGCCACAGGAAATGTCGAAGCCCACTCCACCGGCGGATACGACCCCGCCCTTGTCCGCATCGAACGCCGCGACGCCGCCGATCGGAAAGCCGTAGCCCCAATGCGCGTCCGGCATGGCGTAGGACGCCCGTTCGATGCCTGGAAGCATGGCCACATTGGCGACCTGTTCGTACACCTTCGCATCCATGTCCGCCACGAGCGATTCAGAGCCGTAGATGATGCCCGGCACGCGCATCGAGCCGCGCGGCTCGATCCACCACTCCGTGTCAGACTTGCGCGTGAGCGCTCGCAGATTCATGTCGTTCTCGCAGGCTGACCTCGGCTTCAGACATCCACGACACACTGGGCGAGCCACATGCCGTCGCCCCGGCGTTCCACCCGGAGTGACGTGTACGTGGCGCCTTTGACCTCAACTGCTGGCTCGTGCCGCGCGCGATCAACGGCTTCTCCCCATGCAGTCGCTTTCAACCTCGGACCTTCAAACGCGACCACGAACGCACCGAACAGCATGCGTCGCGTTGCCATCTCGTAGACCAGCGCATTGAGCCAGTCCACGAGCAGATGCTCGTCACCTGGCGCTTCACACTCGATTTCAACCGACTGCGGTTGCGTGCACGGCCTTCGGATCCGTGATGACGCCGGTCAGCGCCAACGCCACCTGCACGAAGGCCGCCTCCTTCGTGGGCCCGATTCCGCGGACCCCGATGTCGGAGCCATGTGCGAAGTGTTCCCAGTCAGCCTCCAGGGCCTTCATCACGCGCACAAATGACATCGAACGCTCTTGGTGTCGAGCGCCTCCTCGGAGACGCGCTCCAACAGCTGCGAGAGCGGCCCGCCCTCGCGGCCACCCTTCTTCAGCCGGCAGTTTCCCGTGGGTTCGTCGTACTCTGCGCAGATGATGCGGAGGGTTTCGCCCTCAAGGCTGGTAATCCGCGTCACGTGGGCACCGAGAACGTGACAATGGATGGACTCAATTGGCATCGCACCACTCCTCCCACGCAAGTATGCTGCTTCCGGTGCCCGGCGGTAGAGAGATGTTCTTCTGCCGCGAAACTCAGGAAGCCCTCCATGTCGGCAACACTCACGATCTGCACAGCTCGCCGCCGATGAATTCACACCATCGCAAAAGCGCGATCCGCGTCGATTTCTGAAATTCCCATACTTCGGACAACTCGGCCGTCCGATCGGAAACTTGTTGTACTGCAGTTATTTGCGTGCGCGATCGTTGTCGGGGCCGGAGCGAGGCTGGGGCATAGCCCTTGCACCAGTAACGTAAGAGGTTGGTATGCAAAGAACACTTGATACGCTCGCGAGTTTAGCAGCTGTTGTCGCGCTCACCGCAGTTCCAGCGCTCGCAGCAAAGCCAGCGGGAGTGGGCAAACCAGCATCCGCCGGGGTTCACACCACGAAAACCACTCCGGGATCGATGAAGACCTCGGGGCCGAAGGGTACGAGCAAGGGCGCAGCGCCGAAGTCGACCAACGCGAAGGGCTCCAAGGGGACGACGACGACCGCAAGCACGACGTCAACGACATCGGGGACGACGACGACAGGAACGCCGACGTCGACATGGACTCCGACGAATCCGGTTGCTCAGAAGCTGTCCACGAAGCCTAACCTCCTCGCGCGCGTGAAGGGATTGCTACCGGCCGGAACCGATCTGAACGCCGCCACCGCTGGATTCAAGAACTTCGGCCAATTCGTGGCGGCAACCAACGTGTCGAATAATCTCGGCATCGATTTCGCGGCGTTGAAGGCGAAGATGACCGGCATCGACATGAACGGCGTGTCCACCGGTCAGCCGATGCTGTCGCTCGGGAAGGCGATTCAGACGTTGAAGCCAGGCGTCGACGGGACCGCCGAGGCGCAAAGGGCGGAGACGCTGGCCAGCCAGCAGATCGCGAACGGTGGAGCCCAATAGCAACCGCGTCGGGGTGAGGGCAGCCGCGACTCTGTTGCTCGTGCTCGTCGCTGCATCGGCCGCCGCTCAGGGCCGGGGCAACGCATTCGGCAAGGGCCGGCAGACGCCACCACCGACCGTGGCGTCGAGCGCCGGTGGTACGTCCAGCGGCGTCATCAACGTCGGCGCTCGCGAGTTCGGCGCCTGGCTGGACGATGCGACGCTTGCCGATCCAAGTAGCGGGTGGGCCTCGATTGGGGTGGGGCGCTACTTCAGTCCGGTTGGCCATCAGACCGACGTTCCGTCCTTCGATGGAGCGGTCGGGTTGACACGCCGCGTTCAGTTCGGAATGACCGTGCCTTACTCCCGGTTCAGCGCGCTTGATGGCACGACAGCAAGCGGGCGCGGCGACGTGTACCTGACTTCAAAAATCGCGCTCGGCGACGTGCGAAATAGAACGCGTCGAGGGACGTTTGCCATCACTCCGCTCCTCGAAGTCCTGAGCTATCCCGACCCGCTGACCGGCAAACGAGCTTTCTGGGCGCTTCCAGTCAATGCCGAAACCCGGATGGCGTCGTTTCGCCTCTACGGCTCCACTGGTTACTTCTCGCGGGGTGTGCTGTTTGGCGGCGGGGCGATGGAGGTGCCGGCAACCGAACGCCTGGTGACAACTGCGGCGCTCACATGGGCCCGATCGCTCAAGCAGGACGTAGTCGCTGACGCGATGGGCCTGAACGCCGCTCGTGTCGATTTCTCGGGTGGTGCGGCATACGCGTGGCGGCCGTCGGTCATGATCTTTGGCAGCCTTGGACGAACGCTCTCGAAAATAGATGCCAACAGCGCCACCCTGGTCCTCAACGCTGGGCTCACCTTCAAGTTCGCGGCGAAGACATCCAAGCCCGCTGGCAAGTCGCCTCGCGGCTGACGCTCAGACCATCCGCCGCGAGGCGCTCATCGAAGCATTGCTCTCGTTCGACTAACCGACCTTGGCTTCGAGGCCGATCGACAGCGAACCGCGATACGCGTTCGACACGGGGCAGCGTCCTTCCGCTTCCTTGGCAATCTCCGCAAACTGCGCGGCCTCGACACCCTTCAGGCCGTACGCGGTCACGGTCAGGTTGGACGACATGATCTTGATGCCGGCCTCGCCTCTGTCGGCGGTCACCACGGCCTTGACGACCGTCCGTTCGGCGGACGCGCCCTTTCGTCCCAGCGTGCCATTGAGCGCCATCGCGTAGCAGGCGGCGTGCGCGGCCGCCATCAATTCCTCGGGACTCGTTTTCCCACCTGATTCTCCGATGCGCGCGGGGAATGTGACAGGCAGCGAAAAGGCGCCTGTACCGGCCTTCGCCTCGCCCTTGCCTTCCATCACCGAGCCTTGCCAGTCGACGGTCACGTTGCGTTCGAATGTCGCCATGAGTCCTCCGGTTAACGCCCGACCTGAAGGCCGGGCTTACGACGTTATTTCTTGTTCGAAGTGATTGCCAACTGCACGCCCGTACCGACGAGACCAAGCGCGACCCACACGAACGTGACCCACCACTTACCCGGCGCGGGACTGATCGGATAGAAAATCCAGACGTCCGCCGCAGAGACCGCCGCGGCAGTCGCGCGATCGCCGGCAATTGTCATCGTCCCGATGAGCAGCGTCCACGCGCCGGCGAAGGCGGTGCTGACGATGATCACGTAACGCTGGAGCACCATCGCGGTGATGGCGCCGACGACGGCCGCGCCAACGGCGAGCTGCCACGGCGTATCTCCGCCAAGTCCGCCAAGTCCGCCCGGACCGCCAGAGCCCCTGTGAAACAGGCCCCACACAACGTTCGCACAGAGCGCCCCCAGCCCTGCGCCGATGAGGGCGATGCCGATGAAGTAGGCAAAGACAAGAATCAGCGCGCCCACGATCCCGCCGACAACGGCCGCGATGATCATGCCGACCGCATTCGACGCGGCCATCAGCGAGCTCGCGATCATCGCGCCGAGGATGAACCCGTACACCGCCAACACGATCCGGAACAGACGGTAGCCGGCGAAGCAGGCGATGGCTCCGCCGAGCACCAGTACGATCGCGAAGGGCATGGCGTAGGACGCTGGCAGCATCGGCACGCGTCCTACACCTCGCGACGGCCTTCGAGCGCTTTGTGAATGGTCACGTCGTCGGCATAGTCCAGGTCGCTGCCCACCGGCACGCCCATGGCGATGCGCGTCACGCGGACGCCGAGCGGCTTCAGCAGCCGCGCCAGATAGATGGCGGTCGCTTCGCCCTCCACGTTCGGGTTCGTGGCCAGAATCACCTCGGTGACACGATTGCCGTTGGCGGTGTCGATGCGCGCCAGCAGGCTCTTGATTTTGAGGTCGTCTGGGCCAATGCCCTGGAGCGGCGAAATCGCCCCCATCAGCACGTGGTAGGTGCCCTTGAACTCGCGCGTCTTCTCGATCGCCGCGACGTTCTGGGGCTCTTCCACGACGCAAATGACGTGCTGGTCGCGGCCCTCATCGCAACAGTACGTGCACGGATCCTCGGCGGTGATGTTGTTGCAGACCGAACAATAGGTGACGAGCTCCTTCATGTCGCGCAGGGCTCGGCTGAGCGCGTCCACCTGCTCGCGCGGCGTCTTGAGAAAATGGAACGCGAGGCGCTGCGCGCCCTTCGGCCCGATGCCCGGCAGGCGCTGGAGTTCCTCGATGAGACGAAGGATGGGATCCGGGAGCACTGCCCTAGAGTTTCATGCCCGGGGGAAGCATGCCGCCCATCTTGCGCGACATTTCCTCGTCCACTTTGCGCTGCGCGTCGTTCACGGCGGCCAGAATCAGATCCTGAAGCATCTCCACGTCGTCTTTGGAGACGACTTCGGGATCGATCTTGAGTGAATGAATCTGCTTCGAACCATTGACCACGACAGTGACCATGCCGCCACCGGCGGTGGCTTCGACCTTGAGCTCGGCCATCTCGCGCTGGAGGCGCTCCTGCATCTGCTGCGCCTGCTTCATCATGTTCTGGATATTCATGCGTTCACATCTCCTCCACGTCGCGGATTTCCGCGGGGAAGACTTCGAGCAGCGCCTGCACACCCGCGTCGGCGAGCGCCTGCTCCCGCAGCGCATTCTTGTCGGACGATTTTCCGTTCGCGGGTTTCTTCTCGTGGCCGTTCGCCGGCATCGGCCGCGGGCACCGCCGCAACGGTCGGCTCCTCCGGAACGGCCTGTACAGCGACGACGGTCATCTTCCGCCCGCTCACCTGCTGAGCGAGTGGCTCGAGCCATGTTCGATTTTGCTCCGTCATGTCCCGGAGCGTCCGCTGTGCCTGCGAGAAGGTGAAGGTCACACGCTCCCCGGCCACTTCGATCTTCTGGGCCTGTGCCACGACGGTGTTGTAGAAGACGCCCCTGGACTTTCGGATCTCCGCCAGGAGGGCGTCTTTGAAACCGGAAACGCCCGAGCTCAAGCTCGGGCCTACGGATGGCTGCGCTACGGATGGCCGCGCGCCCGCGGCAGCGCTCGGGCCTGCGGACGGCTGTGCATTTGTGCCAACGCCCTGGCCTCCGGATGGCTGGGCGCCCGAGCTGAAGCTCGGGCCTACAGATCGCTTCGGGCTTTGAGCCGGCTGCGATGGTCGCCCCACTGGCGCGGGCCCCGTGCCGGCGATCAGGTCTTCGATCGCGACCAGTTTGCGCAAGTAGATCCAGCGCAGCAACGCCATCTCGAGGTGGTAACGCGGCTGGGCTGCGCCGCGAATGTCCGCTTCCGCTCGTGTGAGGAGATCGAAAGCGCGCAGGAGATCCTCGCGCGAGAACCGCTTCGCAAGCCCCGCCAGCCGCTCACGCTCCCCTTCGGCGGCTATCTCGGGGTCGGTGACGCGCGAAGGATCGACGGATAACACCACGAGGTCTCGCACCACACGGGACAACTCGCGGCACACGAGGCGCAAGTCGTACCCCATCTCGACAGCCCGCCCCGCCAGCGCGAACGCCGCAGACGCCTCCTCATCGGCGACCGCCTGAACGGCATCGAGGAGCAGATCGCGCCCGACGAGTCCAAGCACCGTGGACACGTCATCGGGTCCAATCGTCGCGCCCGTGAACGCGATCACCTGATCGAGCTTGCTCTGCGCATCGCGCATGCTGCCGTCCGCATCGCGCGCAATCAGCTGCAGCGAGTCGTCGCCAACGGCGATCTGCTCGGCGTCGACAATCCGGCGGAGCTGATCGGCAATGACCTTCGCGCTGATCGTGCGGAATTCGTAGACCTGCGATCGGGAGAGCACCGTCTCTGGGATCTTCTCCAGTTCTGTCGTCGCCATCATGAACACCACGTGCGGGGGCGGCTCTTCGATCGATTTGAGCAGCGCATTGAACGAGCCGCTCGAGAGCTGGTGCACCTCGTCGATGATGAACACCTTGTAGCGGTCGCGGACCGGCATGATGCCGAGGCCGGCGATGATCACTTCGCGCACGTTGTCCACGCCGGTGTGCGTGGCCGCGTCGATTTCGAGGACGTCGATGTCGCGCCCTTCCGCAATCTCGATGCACGCGTCGCAGGTGCCGCAGGGGTCGGCGGTCGGGCCCTTCTCGCAGTTCAGCGCGCGGGCGAGAATTCTCGCGGTGGTCGTCTTCCCCACGCCGCGCGGTCCGGCAAATACGAACGCCTGCGCCAACCGTCCGCTTGCGATCGCATTGCGCAGCGTGCGCGTCACTGCCCGCTGCCCGACAACGTCGTCGAACCGCTGCGGCCGCCATTTGCGCGCGATCACCTGATAGGACATGTTGACGCGAGAACTTGAGGATCTCAGAACGCTGATCGCACGCTGCTCGTCCGGTTCAGACCGGACTCCCGAAGACGCTTGCAGATTGAACCGCGGCCCGGAGGAGCCTGCGGCACATGTCAGGATCTACTTAGCGCTGCTGCCTTCCGGCCCTGACGCGGTTCGTAGGCTGAAATTGCACAGGTTCCGGACCGCGGTGCAATCCGCAAGCACTGCCGCCTCAGACGGACCTTGAATCTTACTATACGGGCACGCGCGTCGCGAGAAACACGTACTTTGCCAGCACCTCGCCCACGACAACGGTAAAGAAGTCGACATAGAGGATGCCGGTGGCCGACTGCGTCGAGCGGATCTTTGCTGTTTCCCAGGTGAGGTACGAGAGCAGCGCCGGCGCCCCAAGACCGAACAGGACGCGCTGCCAGAAGAAGATGCCGCTGACCGACAGAATGTAGTGTCGGAAGCTCGGCCCGAGGCCTGGCTGCCAGGTCGCAATGGCGAAAAACACGGCTGCTCCCACGACCGCGATCCGCACCACCATCGATCCGATGTGGACCTTCACGATGGTCTGCAAATGTGACACCTCCATGGACGGCAGCACGAGGTACCAGTGACCAAGAATCATGGCGGTGCAGGCACCGCCGAGCATGGCTGACGAACTGACAAAGCTGGCGACGGTCAGCGCCTGGGCCGCCGCCGCGTGCCCAGACGCCGCCGCAAGCGCCTGCAACACCAGCGTCACGACGCCGCCGACAATCGCCGTTCCGGCAATGACGGGCCGGATGGCCGCGAGCGTCCGCCCGACGGTCGCCCAATAGAGGAGGACCGCCACCTCGGTCACCGCAAGCACGATGAAGTCGGGGTCCGCAAACGTCAGGGTCTCGTCTGCCGGACGAAACGCCATGGCGACGGCGATGAGGATCGCGACGAGGCCCGCGTTGAAACGGAAGAACTTCACGCCCGCTTGCCGCGAGACGAATGCGAGCGCGAATGCGATCCCGATGCCGAGGTGCGCGAGGAAAAGGTAGAGGACCACCTGCCTGGCTGCCCGCCCGGCTGCCTTACCTGCCCAAGCGCTTATTTACTTCGGCCCAATTGACGACATTCCACCAGGCGGCGATGTAGTCCGGCCGACGGTTCTGGTACTTCAGGTAGTACGCGTGCTCCCAGACGTCGATGCCGAAGACCACCTTCTTGCCTTCCATCAGCGGGCTATCCTGATTGGCGGTGCTTTCGATCGAGAGCTTGCCGCCGTTGTCGATCACCCACGCCCAGCCACTGCCAAAGCGGCCCACGCCAGCCTTCGCGAACTGCTCCTTGAACGCGTCGAAACTCCCGAACGAGGCCTTCAGGGCGTCCGCGATCGCGCCTGTTGGCGCGCCACCGGCGTTGGGGGCCATGATCTGCCAGAACATCGAATGGTTCAGATGCCCGCCCCCGTTGTTCCTCACGGCCGTCCGGACGTCTTCGGGAACCGTGTTGATGCCGCGAATCAGGTCTTCGATGTTCCTGGATTGAAGGTCGGGATGTTTTTCCAGCGCGGCGTTGAGGTTGTTCACATAGGCGGCGTGATGCTTCCCATGATGGATCTCCATCGTCTGCTTGTCGATGTGCGGTTCGAGCGCGTCGTGCGCGTACGGAAGAGGCGGAAGCGAGTGAGCCATTGAGTATTCCTCCCTTGATCTCCAACTCTGCTCGGGACAACACCGAGCGACGTCGAAGGGTCAATCGATTGGCAGAACGTCGGATCGTACTTCTGTGCGGGAGAAGAGCGCAAGCGTGCGCCTGGGCGCAGCCGTTCGCCTTCAGCGCTCAGCGAATCGTTGGCCGAACGCTGAGAGCTGACAGCTGGCGCTAGGGTTAGGGTATGGAAAGCATCCGATCGAGAGCGACCTTCACCCAATGCTTCTGCGCGTCCGGGACGACGATGCGGTTGTGGACCTCCCCGTCGACGAGACCCTCGAGGACCCACAGAAGGTGGTTCGGCGAGACGCGGAACATCGTTGAACACAGGCAGCCAAAGCTGTCGAGCGACAGAACGGTACGTGCTGGCTGCACTTCGCGGGCAAGGCGATTGACGAGGTGGATTTCCGTGCCCACCGCCCAGATGGAACCCACTGGGCTGTTCTTCACGGTCTTGATGATGTACTCCGTCGAGCCCGAATCATCCGCCGCTTGCACGACATCCCACGTCGTTTCCGGATGGACGATGACACGGATTCCTGGATGCTGTGCGCGGAGACTCTGGATCTGGCGCACGGTGAACTTCTCGTGCACCGAGCAATGACCCTTCCACAGCATGATGCGGGCCTGTTGCACCGCCTCCGGCGTGAGGCCTCCCCAGACTTCGTCAGGGTCCCACACGACCATCCGATCGAGCGGGACACCCAACTTGTAGGCGGTGTTGCGGCCCAAGTGCTGATCGGGAAGGAACAGAATGCGCTCGCCGCGCTCCCACGCCCAGCGCAACGCCGCTCCCGCATTCGAGGAAGTGCACACCACGCCGCCATGCTCGCCAACGAATGCCTTAATCGCCGCGGCTGAATTGATGTATGTGACCGGAATCACGCCCGCTCGCGCAACGACGCCCGACCTGAAGGTCGGGCCTACGAGTGGAGCGGCATCTGATCGCTCGGGCGGACAACCCGTAGGCCCGTCCGTAGGCCCGACCTTTAGGTCGGGCGTCACATCGGGCGCGCGATCGGGCGTCTCAGGCGTCAACGCTCCCATCTGCCCGAGATCTCTCCAGCACATCTCGAGTTGATCGGGCGCCGCCATGTCGGACATCGAGCAGCCGGCCGCGAGGTCGGGCAGGATCACCTGCTGATGCGGGGCGCTCAGCACATCGGCGCTTTCGGCCATGAAGTGCACGCCGCAGAAGACAATGAACTCGGCCTCGGGATGCTTGCCGACCTGCTTTGCGAGCTTGTAGGAGTCGCCGGTATAGTCGGCGAACTTGATCACCTCGTCGCGCTGGTAGTGGTGGCCAAGAATGACAAGCCGGCGCCCGAGCTGCTCTTTCGCCGCCTGGATGCGAACGTCCATGTCCTCGTCGGACAGGCCGAGGTATCGCTCCGGAAGCGGCTGGCGCTCGGAGATATGTTCCTTCTCGTAGACGGTCAGCAAGGGCAGGAGGGTGGACACGGTGCTGATTCCAGTATATCTGGTCATTTGGTCATTTGGTCATCTGGTTATCTGGTCATTTGATCGAGTCATTGAATCTGAAGCGCTTCAATGCCCCAGTGCAACGAATGACCAAATGACCAGATGACCAGATGACCAGATGACCAGATGACCAGATGACTAGATGACTAGATGACCAAATTCAGTGCACGACGGGATTGTAGAGCGTGTCGCGCTCGATGGGCTCACGTCCCGCGACCGTGATGAGCCGCGCGATCTCCCGCGTCGTCATGGCCTCTGGCGTCCGTGCGCCGGCCATGTGGTAGATCTTTTCCTCCTGCACGGTGCCGTCGAGGTCGTCCACACCAAACCACAGCGAGGCCTGCGCCACTTCGACGCCCGTCGCGATCCAGAACGCTTTCACATGCGGGATATTGTCGAGCATCAGCCGTGACACCGCGTGCACCCGGAGCGAGTCGGCGGCGCTCGGCGCCGGCAGCTTCTGCATCTGGTTGTTGTCGGGATGAAACGCGAGCGGAATGAACGCCTGGAAGCCGCCGGTCTCGTCCTGCAGCGCTCTCGCGCGCTCCATGTGATCGATCCGCTCCTCGGCCGTCTCGATATGTCCATAGAGCATTGTCACGTTCGATCGAAGGCCAAGATGATGCGCGGTGCGATGGATGTTGAGATAGCGTTCGGTTCCGCACTTGTCGTGCGCAATCTTGCGGCGCACGCGTTCGGCGAAGATCTCGGCGCCCCCTCCAGGCAGCGAGTCGAGGCCGGCCGCCATGAGGTCGCGCAGCACCTGCTCGTCGGTCATCGCATAGAGATCGGCGAAGAACGCAATCTCAACCGCCGTAAAGCATTTGAGGTGGACGTCCGGGCGGATGCGCTTGAAACCTCGCAGCAGGTCCGTGTAGTAGTCGAACGGCAGGTCGGGATGCAGCCCATTGACGATGTGGATTTCGGTGAGCGGCTGATGACGGCGTGTGCGCAGCTTGTCCCACGCCTCTTCGAGTGACATCGTGTAGGCGCCAGGATCGCCCGGCTTCAGCCGCGCAAACGCGCAAAAGAGACAGCTCGCCACGCAGACGTTTGTCGCCTCGAGCCTGATGTTGTGGTTGTAGTAGGTCCGCCCGGCGTGTCGACGCTCGCGATCGCGGTTCGCGAGCCAGCCGACTGCAAGGAGATCCGGGCATTCGAACAGCCGCACGCCCTCGTTTCTGTCGAGGCGTGCGCCGACGTCCACCTTCTCCGCGATGTCAGCGAGACCGGCGCGGGCTACACGGGAGATCATTGAATTTGGTCATTTGGTCATCTAGTCATCTGGTCAATTGGTCATCCAGTCAATGACGGCTGGCCATCTTGTTGGCAATGAATGCCAGGTTGACTCAATCATGGCGAGAGACCAGATAACTCGATGACCAGATGACCAGATGACCAGATAACCAGATGACCAGATGATCAGATTCCTGACGCCTCGCGGCGTCAGGAGACGCCGAAGATCTGCACTCGCAACGATCGGGCGCGCGGGCCGTCGAGCTCGGCCATGAGAATGCGTTGCCACTGACCGAGCACGACTTCCCCGCCGCTGACCTGCAGGGTGAGGTTGTGGCCGAGCAGCAGCGCGCGCAGATGCGAGTCCGCGTTCATCCGATCGCAATCGGAGTGATCCGGGTTGTTGTGCATCCACTCGGCATCGCGAGCGACCATCTGCTCGAGAAATCGCCGGATGTCGGCGAGCAGCGCCGTCTGGAACTCGTTGATGAAGAGCGAGCAGGTCGTGTGCATTGACCAGAGACTGACGAAACCTTCCCGGATGTTGAAGCGCCGGACGAACTCCATGACGCGGTTGGTGAGATCGACGAGCTCGATGCGCTGATCAGTCTGAATCACGAATGTCTCGCCGTGAATCGTGAGACCGCCGACATTCGCGGAAGCGACCTCTTCAACAGGCCTTTCGCGAACGGTCACGGTCGAACTCTTGCTCATGCGCTCCTCTTGGCTGGTGGGACTGCCTTGGTACTAGTCGGTAATGTTATGCAAAAACCCGCGGTCGAGCAACCTGCACGTCCCGGGCTATACTCGCCAGCGACAGAAACCACTTTGACGCCCGCCCCGGCGGCTAAGGGAAGTGGGTGAAATGCCCACACGGTCCCGCCACTGTAAGCGGCCAGCTTCGCGCAGGCCTGGAGTCCGCTCCGGGCCGTCACTGGGCCTCCGGTCCGGGAAGACGCGCGGAGCGTGTTCACCCGCGAGTCAGGAAACCTGGCCACTCGGGGGCGTCCTTTGTCGGCGCGTGAGACGCCGAAAGGAGCATGGATGCGACCCCGCTGCCCCGGGGCGGCTGACTGTGACCCGCCGTTTCCCTGCATGACCACACGTCCTGGCGTGGCGCCAACGACCGTTCCGCAGTGCGCCACCACCTGTACGGGCTGAGGGAGCGGAATGCTGCGAGCGGATGAGGTGTCGTTTGCCTACGCCAGCGATCGCGCCGGCCCCAGGCTGGTGCTGGACCAGGTATCTGTCGGCATCGATCGCGGCGACATCGTGGGGCTCCTCGGCCCGAACGGATCCGGCAAGACCACGCTGCTCAAGATCCTGGCAGGCATGCTGCGACCCCGGTCGGGCCGCGTCACGCTCGACGGCGAACCGCTTGAGGGTCTGACCCGTCGCGCGCTGGCCCGCCAAATTGCGGTCGTTCCCCAGGAAACGCACTCGACATTCGATTTCTCGGTGCTCGATATCGTACTGATGGGACGGTATCCGCACCTGGGCGCATTCGCGCTGGAGGGCCACGACGACCTCGAGATTGCCCGCGCCGCCCTCGCCGCCACCGATACGACCGCCCTCGAGACAAGAACCTTCGCCACACTGAGCGGCGGCGAAAAACAGCGCGTGGTCATTGCCAGCGCGCTGGCCCAGGCATCGGACGTGCTGCTGCTCGACGAACCCACCTCGTCGCTCGACCTGGCCTTCCAGTTCGAAATTGCTTCGCTGTTGCGGCGCCTGAACCACGATCGCGGCGCGACCATCCTCGTGTCAACACACGATCTGAACTTCGCCGCGGCGCTGTGCACTCGCGTCGTCTTGCTGAAGCACGGACACACGATCGCGGACGGCGACACGCGGAGCGTGATCACTGCAGCCAACATTCGAGCGGTGTACGAGGTGGACGCCGACGTACAGTTCCACGAGCGCGCCGGCCACCTCACCGTGGTCCCTGTGGCGCGATCAGGCTCCGGCGGGACCCCATGAAGCGCCGCTTCCTCGAGACGCTCCTCCTGTTCGGCAGCCTCGCAGCCGCGGCCATTCTCGTGGCACCCCTCGCCGGGAGTACGCCCATCAGCCTGGTGAGAGCCTTCGACCGAAGCCGGCCCTTCGCCGAGAACGTTGACGCCCAGATCTTCTTCGTGGCGCGGCTGCCGCGCGTACTTGCCGCGGGTCTCGTAGGAAGCGCGCTCGCCCTCTCCGGCGTTGTATTCCAGGCGCTGCTCCGGAATCCCCTCGCCTCGCCAGACACGCTCGGGGTCTCCGCCGGCGCCTCGCTTGGCGCCATGCTGGCCATTACCTTCCATGCCGACTTCACGCTGTTCGGTGTGTCGGCGGTGCCGCTGGCCAGTTTTGCCGGCTCCGTCGGCGCACTGGCGATTGTCTACGCCCTCTCAATCGCGCGGCGGCGAGGCTCCTCATCGATGGTGCTTCTACTGGGGGGCGTCACGTTGACAGCACTGCTTTCGGCCGTCGTGCGCTTCGTGCAGTACCTTGCCGACTTCAACGCCACGTTTCAGACATCGCGCTGGATGATGGGGTCACTCGATGTCGCGTCGTACGCGCCGCTTGTCACCGCGCTCGTGCCCATGACGGCCGCCTGGATCGGATTTGCCACGCTGCCGCGCGTGCTGGATCTCCTGAGCCTCGGCACGGAATCGGCCGCGGCACGTGGCGTCAGCGTTGTCCGCAGCGAGCGCGTCGCACTCGTGAGCGCGTCACTTGCCGTCGGCGCCGCAGTATCGCTCGGCGGACCAGTGGCGTTTGTGGGCATCATCGTGCCGCACCTCGTCCGGTTGGTCGTCGGCGCCGATCATCGCTTCGTGTTGCCCGCTTCGGCGCTCTTCGGATGCGCCTTTCTCATCGCGTGCGACCTCGTCGGCCGCACGTTGTTCGCCCCGGTGGAACTGCCTGTCGGCATCGTAACGGCCATCGTTGGAGGACCGGTATTTCTATGGCTGCTGTTCCGCCGCGCGTAACCGGTCTCGCGGTTGCCTTGCTCGCCGCGGTGCTGTCTGAGGCCGGCGGAGCCGCGCAGGCCACGCCTCGACGTATCGTCTCGTTCATTCCCGCAACGACGGAAATGCTGTTTGCAATGGGCGCCGGCGACCGGCTCGTCGGCGTGAGCAGCTACGACCATTTTCCACCGGCCGTCGAACAGCTTCCGCGCGTCGGAGGCCTGCTCGATCCGAACGTCGAGCGTCTCCTGTCGCTCAAGCCGGATCTTGTCCTCGTGTACGACACGCAAACCGACCTGAAGCAGCAGCTTGCGCGGGCGGGCATCGCAGTGTTTCGCTACGAGCATCGCGATCTCGCCGACATCACAGAGACGCTCCGCGCACTCGGTGCGCGGGTCGGCGCCAAGGCCGCCGCCGAGAGGGCCGCCTTGCAGGTCGAACAGCAGCTCGCCGCGGTGAAGAATCGCGTGGCCGGGCGGCCCAGGCCGAAAACGTTGCTCGTCTTTGGACGAGAGCCCGGCGTCCTGCGGCAGGTGGATGCCAGTGGCGGGTACGGGTTCCTCCACGATCTCCTCGAACTGGCGGGAGGGTCAGACGCACTGGCTGACACGCGGCGTCAATCGGTGCAGATGAGCACCGAGATGATCCTGACGCGCGCGCCAGAAGTCATCATCGAACTTCGTTACGGCAGCTCGTTTCGCCGGGAGAATCTCGACGCGGAGCGGCGCGCCTGGGACATCTTGCCGTTTGTTCCAGCCGTCAAGAACAATCGCGTGTACCTCCTTCCCGGCGACGAGTTCGTCGTACCCGGGCCTCGTGTGGTCGCCGCGGCGGAAGCGTTCGCAACGGTGCTGCACCCTCGGTGACAGATGAATTTGGTCATCTGGTCATCTGGTCATCTGGTAATTATCCTGTTCGCAAACCTACGCTATGACCCGCATTGCAGCCGATATGGCTATTGCCGTTTCCCTGAGCCTCGCTTTGTAATGGTACTCCCCTCAAGCTCTTGAATCATGTTCATGGTGTCACCCTCAATGGTGAGGATCACAATCGCTTGAAGCGGTTTCCCGTTCTCGAAACGTGTCGCCGCAAGTACGAGACGCTTGCCCATCTTTGCGACGTCGCTACAGGCGAGGGGCGGGAACTGTTGGGCCTGAACGGTCGCTGCAGCGCGGCCCCCGTTGTCCCTAATGCGTACAGTCTCCAGCGCGCCTTTCGGCTCCGTCATGTTGATCACCCACGTTCCCAAGAAGGCGTTCACCTCTGAGGACGCGACTGTTGCGCTCTGGCCACTGAGGCTAGTTCCGACCGACACCAGCACCGCCGCCACCGTCATCCACTGTCTCAGCATCCGCAGCCTCCCTTTGGCGCGCGCCGTACACCCGTCTCAGGGGTGGCTCACCGGCTCGCTTTCCCCTTAGACACCGTCCGTTTTCATTTGACCGCCTTTTGTGTGCTTTTGTGGATCATGAGTTGCTGCGGCTGGCACGCCGAATGCCTGCAGTGCTGCATGAGCGTTGAGAGCGAACAGTTAAAGGACCGTACAAGAACGTTTGGGATCAGCGTGCTACGGCTAGTCGATCGGTTGAGACCGACGACTGGAGCGCAGATTGTTGCGCGCCAGTTGGCAAGAAGCGCCACATCGGTAGGCGCCAACTACAGAGCCGCCTGCACCGCGCGATCACGTGCGGAGTTCATCGCCAAGTTGGGAGTCGCGAACGAGGAGGCAGACGAGTCTGTTCATTGGCTGGAGATGATCGCTGATGTTCCTTATCTCAGTGGCAATGACGTGCAGCCATTGCTACAGGAAGCGGTCGAGCTCCGCGCTATCATTGGCCGTTCCCTCGGCACCGCCCGCCGCAACGACCAGAAATGACGAGATTCACCAAATGACCAAATGACCAGATGACCAGATGACCAGATGACCAGATGACCAAATTCAAAGGGCTCTGGTCTCACGCGAGAAACAGCGGTTCCTTCACTGAGGGGATGATGCCGCTCGACGTGCCTCTCGCGAAGAGCGTTTCGACGGCGCGCTTGCCCTCCGATCCCAAATCGATTGAGTACTGGTTGACGTACAGGTCGATGTGCCGATACATGACCTCCTCGCTCATCTCCTGTGCATGCGCGCGCACAAACGGCAGGCTGGCCGCCCGGTTGGCAAAGGCGTACTCCACGCTGCGCCGCAGCACGCGGTTCACCGTGCGCTTCACCTCCTCGGGTAACGCCCGCTTCACGACGATCCCCCCGAGCGGAATGGGGCATCCCGTTTCGCCTTCCCAGTATTCCCCGAGGTCGATAATCTTCCTCAAGCCCTTGGCCTCGTAGGTGAATCGGCTCTCGTGGATGATCAGCCCGGCATCGAACTCCCCGTTCAGGATCGCGGGTTCGATTTCAGAGAACACAAGCTCCGTCGTATTCCGTGCTTCAGGAAACGCCAGGCCGAGCAGAAAGTTCGCCGTCGTGTATTGTCCAGGAATCGCGATCGTCAGCCTGCCCGAGGCGACCTCCTCCATCGAGATCTCTCGCCGCGAGATCAACAGCGGACCGCAATTCCTCCCGAGCGCGCTCCCTGCATCGAGCGCCACGTACCGATCCGCACAGTAGGCGTACGCGTGATAACTGAGCTTCGTGATGTCGACTTGGCCATCGAAGGCCGCCCTGTTCAGGGTTTCAACGTCGGCAAGCTGCATCGACAACTCGAGGCCCTCCAGATCGATGCGCCGGTGGACGATCGCGTCAATGATGAAGCAATCGTTCGGGCACGGCGAGGCGCCGAGCGAAAGCGTCATAGCGCCTCGAGAATCCTCGCCGTCGCCATTCCAAGACTGCCCAGTGCCTCAGACATGCGCCACCGATCTCGGTTGCGCCTCTCCACGAAGTTGGACACGGCGCGCACCTGCGCGAACTGAACCGCATGGATCAAGCAGGCATACATGAACGCGGCGCCCTCCATCGTCTCGACCTGCGGCTTGAAGCGTTGCATGAATGCGGCAATCGATCGCTCGTTGCCGTGCACGGTGTTCACCGTGACTCCCGAAACGCACGGCAGCTCGCGAAGCGCAGCGTTGCCGGGCGGCGACAGGTTGACCAACTCGGCGCGCGCATATGGAGCGGCGGCAGCCACGTCGGGGAGGTTCAGCTCCTCGATCGACAGAAATCTCTCGTCGTCCTCGGCACCGAGCTCGACAATGCGATCCGACACGGTGTGCACGACTCGTCCTGGCTCGAGGGCACGATCGAAGCTGCCACACACCCCGACGTTCAAGGCCAGATTGTAGGCCTGCTCCGTCAACGCACGCGAGCACCATGCGGCTGTCGCGACCATCCCCACGCCGGTGATGAGCACATGAACGTCATGACCGGCGAAAATGCAACGGGACAGCCGGGCACCAGGTCCAATTGACTCGCCGAACCTGCCGGCCACAGGCGCCACCTCGCCACTGGTCGCGGCGACCATGAGAATATGCATGCAGCGAGCCTACTCGACGTCGTCGTCGCTCGTCGCGACGATGTAGGGCTGCGAGGCGCGTTTGATGACAATCGTGAGGCCGAACCCGACAAGGGCGACCGAGGCAGCCAGGCCCAGGTAGATGCCGTTTCCAACCCGCGCGACCGGAGCGTCGGCCATCGGCCCTCCCTCCACGATGGCGATCGCCTGCGAACGCGTCAGTGCGCGCTCGAGAGCCATGCGCGGCATGATGCGCCAGGACAGGAACATGATGCCGAGCGATACCAGGCCGATGACCAAGAGCGGATGCCTGGAATTCTTGCGGGTGATCAGACTCAACGTCGCCAGGATCGCCGCGAGCCCGCCCAGTCCAAGCACCCAGAGAGCCGCCATTTCGGTCGAGCCCTCGAGCGCGACCTCACCCACGTGAACCCACGGCAGAAATGCACTGGAGGTGAGCGCGATTCCAGAGACGAGCGGGACGATGTACGCGCGCATTCCCGGGCGAAACATCGCGCGGATGCTCATTCGGGCGAGTCTAGCACACGGGTTTCTGGGAGCGTAGAATGCGACCGGAGGCACCGCGATGAAATCGATTCGAGCGATCCTCGGCGAGCGCGAGACCTTCACAGTGGAGCACGGGGCCTCGGTTGCCGACGCGGCCCGTCTCATGACGAGGCATCAGATCGGGGCCGTCCCGGTTCTCGACAACGGCCGCCTCGTCGGCATCTTCTCGGAGCGCGACGTGCTCAACCGCGTGGTCGCGGCAGGCCGTAATCCTGTCGCCACACCAGTTGGAGAGGTGATGTCGTCCAACCTCATCGTCGCCGAGGCCGATGAAGCCTATGACGTGTGTCTGGGCCGCATGCAGCAATCCCATGTCCGGCATCTGATCGTCCTGGAGAACGGCGCCCTTGCCGGCATTGCGTCGCTGCGCGACGTGCTCGCGGCCGACCTCGATGAGAAGCGCGAAGCGATTACGCTGCTGAACGCGTACGTCCACTACATCCCCGCCGACCTGCACAAATTCAAGACTTAGAGCAGGTTGGACAATCAACGTCTGGCGGATCCTGTTCTCGAACAGTCCCACCGCGCCACCCAATCCGCGCAAGCCACGCGCGGCGGGGAGCCACGTGTTCTTGGAGCCTAGAATCGAACCTCCACACCCGCGAGCGCGTGCATACCCGGCGACGGATAGAACGCGCGCTGGGTCGGGAAGCCTCCCAGCACACCGTACTCGCTGTACTCTTCATCGAGCAGATTCTTGAGATCGATGAACAACCGGGCGCGACCCTGCCGATACGCAAGCTTGGTGTTGAGCACGAAGTACGCGTCCTGTTCGGGGAATGTGCCGCCGAAGTCGCCCTCGAAGCGGCGCTGGCCCACGAACAGTCCTTCGAGGCCGAGCGACAGCCGACTGGTCACCGGCAGGTGAGCGTGAATGGTCGCCCGCCAACCCGGGACGCCTGGCATCCTTTCACCGTCGTAGCGCCCGCCGTCGATGTCAGTCTTGACGAAGGTGAGCGTGCCTCCGACCTGCACGATGCCAAACTGACTCGACGTGGCAACCTCGAGTCCGGCTCGATGGCTCGTGCCATCGAGGTTCTCGTTTGCCCCGAAGCCAAAGGCGCCGCCAACGGGATTGAAGAAGATTTCATCTTCGGCATTCAGGCGGAAGATGCTGATGTTCGCCTGCGTGGCCTTCAACTCAAGACGTACGCCACCTTCGAAGTCGGTCGATCGCTGCGGGACCAGCGACGTCTGGATGGTGTTGCCAAAGAAGTCGAACAGCTCGTCGAGCACCGGGTAGCGAAAGCTGTGCGAGACGCGGCCGAAGACCGTCGCCTGCTTCGTCACTGCAAACGTCGCCCCTAGGCTGCCCGCGTGTGCGTCGTAGTCCTGCTGATCCGGGGTACTTGGCTTGAACGAGTAGTCGCCTTGATCGTATCGATAGCCGGCCGTGAGTGCGGTACGGCCCGCCCGCAGCTCGTCCTGCACATACAACCCGCGGCTCACCTTCTTGAGCGTGAAGAGACCGGTGTCGGGAACACCGGCAAAGACAACGGTGTTGGTGATGTCTTCCTCGGCGCTCGAGGCATCGAACCCGGCCACAATGTGATTGACGGCCGTACCAAAGGGCACCTGCACCACAACTTTCGGTGATACCGCCACCGTACGGGTACCGGTGTCGCCGGTGAACTCGCCGCCTGAGAACGAGCTGAAGAATACGGAGTCCCGCTGCCGGACCGAGAAGTCGAGTGAAGCGTAGCCTCGTGAGCCGAGGGTGACACGTGGTGTCAGCATCACGTACGCGTCGTCGATGTCGGCAAAGTCCTCGGGCGTCTTGCTGGCGCCGGGATCGAATCCCGAGTCGACGTCTGTTTCGGTGATCGCTCCAGGAAGGCCCGTCTTGTCTCCGTGGTACCCGGCATCCACCACAAGTTGAAATCGTTCGGTGGCGTGAAACGAGAACTGTCCGCCGACATCGCCACCCGTCGTGTCGGCGTTCTCCCGATGCCCGTCGGATCGACCGTAGCGGCCCGACACCGCGTAGGACATCTCGCCGCGCTTGCCGGTCGACGTGACCTCCGAGGAGAGAGACGAATACGTGCCGCCCGATACGCTCGCGAATTGCTCGTTCTTGTCGGCGCTCTTCGTGACGATGTTGATGACGCCGCCCGTGGCGTTGTCTCCAAACAGCACGGTCCCCCCCGAACCTCGGATCACCTCGATGCGGGCAACTCGTGCAAGCGGAATCTGGGCCCAGTCGGTTCCGCTAAGATCGGGCTGGTTCACTCGCCGTCCGTCCACGAGGACCAGCGTGTTCAGCCCTGCCGTCGCGCCAAAGCCGCGCAGGTCCACGCGGTAGCTGCGTCGATTGCCGGACACGTCGGTCACGTGCGCGCCTGTCTGGCGCAGCAGGTCTGCGACGTCCTGGGCGGAGGACTGGGCGATGTCGTCCGCATCGAGCAGCGTGACGAACGCCGGCACGCGATCGAGGGTGCTTTCGGACCTCGTGGGCGTCACGACGATCTGCTGCTCGAAACGAGGCGGCGTTGGGGTCTGCGCCCGTGCGGGGGACGCGATGGCGACGCCAATGACCGTGATAACGGTGAACGCGGAACGGAGCGGGGGTGGTATCTGTCGCACGCAGCACCTCCTGTTCGTGGCGAAGGGGGCTGCGGACCAACACGAGCGTCCGGTAGCGACACCGGGCGCGAGCGGACAGGCAACGCCGGCACCCTCTATCCACGAAGGGTCAACGGTTGAGCGCCCAGGCAGGTCTTCTGACTCTCGGATCGTTCTACTAGCCGCGCCTTCCCGGCCCGGCGTACCGGACCAGTGGCTTCGTGCGGCGTTCGTCCCCGATTACAGCGGCGGGACCGTCCCCGATTTTCACGGGGTTCCCTTTGATGCTCGGAGTGAGCACCTGAACGCGGCATCAACATAGCACAATCGCAGGATTGCAGAATGGCAGGATTGCAGGATTGCAGGATTGTAGGAAGCAAGCAGTGAGAAGGATTGGGCGAACGCTGGCAGCCGACTAATCAGCGGCGACTTTCGACTGCATGCACTTGAAGAAGCGGTCCATCATCGTCCGCGCTGTCGTGCCGAGCAACCGTTGACCGACCTGGGCGACGAGCCCGCCGACCGTCATGGCGCCAGCGACCTCCACCATCACATCCATTTCTCGGGGCGTGAGTACGATCGTGACCTCACCCCTGGCAAATCCGGGACGTCCCTTACCCTCGACAATGAGCCGGTAGGACGTTTCCGGCTGTCTGTCCACGAGCGCGACCGTTCCTTCGAAGGTCCCCGTCACGGCCGCCACACCGGCGGTGAGCACCACCTGATAACGATCCTCGCCAATCGGCTCGAATCTGTGACAGCCCGGCACACACGCGGAAATGGTCGCGGGATCCATCAGCCGATCCCACACGCGGGCGAGCGGGGCATCAAACGTGTATTGCGCCTTCAGTTCCATGACGACCGATCGCGGCGATCGCGGGGCAAGATGTTCAAGTGCATCGCCAGCGATTCGAGACTGGCCATGTTGTGAACCGGGAGGAAATCGTCGACAAACGGCAGCGCCGTCCGCATGCCGCGAGCGAGCGGCTCGTAACCCGGCGACCCCAGCAGCGGATTCAACCACACCAGCCGGAACACGCTGCGCTGGAGCCGCGCGATTTCGCGGGCGAGCAAGTCCGGCTCGCCCAGATCCCAGCCGTCGGAAATGAGCAGCACGACCGGACTTCGGCTCAACACGCGCCGGCCCCACTCCACGTTGAACGTATGGATGGCTTCCCCGATCCGCGTGCCGCCAGACCAGTCGCCGACGGCACGCGCGACTCGCGCCAGCGCAGTGTCCACTCTCGCAGCAGCGAACTGCCTCGTCACCCTCGCGAGCCGGGTGGAGAACACGAACACCTCCACGCGCCGCCGGCGGCCCGCAATGACGTGGGCGAACAGGACGAGCATGCGCGTGTACGGGTCCATCGATCCGCTGACATCGCACATGAGAATCAGCGGCCTCGGAGCAACACGCCGCATGCGGCGCGGGATGGTCACGAGCTCGCTGCCGTACTTCGCGTTCGCGCGTAACAGCCGACGCAGATCGACGCGGCCACCATGCCCGGGAATCCATCGCCGCGTGACGCGCGTGCCAGGACTCCAGGCCAGATGGGCCAGGGCGATTTCCGCCTGTTCCACGTCGTCGGGTGTGAACGACGCGAAGTCTTTCTGCCTCCACGCGGCGTCTGGACTGTACGTGCGCACGGCGACCGGTCTGTCGACAGGCACCTCTTCTCCGGCATCCCCGCCGGCAACCGAGGCCTCCGCCGGCGCCAGCAGGCGAACGGTGGTGCGCGACCGGACCGGGACGTCCATCGGCCGCGGCAACGTGCCCGGCTTCTCCGGCCAGACGCGCCAGAAGCGCTGAAACACTTCGTCGAACCCCGCGAAATCCTCGTGTCGGAAAATCAAGGTGGCACACAGTGCGTCGCGCACGTCGGACCTGCGCCTGACGCTGACTTCCTCGAGCGCGCGAATGGCGTCCGCGACGCCGCCGGCCCGCACGCGGATACCAGACGCCCTCAACATGCGAGCGAAGACGACCAGGTTCGCCGGGAGGCTGTTCTCCATGCTGCGGCTATGCGTTCAGCGAATCGGCCCGAGCCACAGCGCGGTCCACGAGGGGAGCCAACCGGCTGCCACGCATCGCATCGATGTCGTCGTGATCCTTGAGCAGGATGCCGAGTGTGTCCGCGACGACGGCCTCGTCCAGTTGGCGTTGATCCAGGGCCACGAGCGCCGCGATCCAGTCGAGCGTTTCCGAGACGCCGGCCACTTTGTGGAGATCCGCGGACCGCAGCTCCTGGACGAATGCGGTCACCTGCGCGGCCAACCGCCGCGGTGCGTCGGGCATGTGCGCGACGATGATCTGATATTCCTTGTCGAAGTCGGGGTAGGGAATCCAGAAGTACAGGCAACGCCGCTTGAGCGCGTCGTGCACTTCGCGCGTCCGGTTCGATGTGAGAATGACGACCGGCGGCTCGGCAGCCATCATCGTGCCGAGCTCGGGAATCGTCACCTGAAAGTCAGACAGAAACTCCAGCAGAAAGCCCTCGAACTCCTCGTCGGCGCGATCGATTTCGTCGATGAGCAGCACCGGGGCCTCGCCCGGTGCATGACCGAGCGCGCGCAGCAGCGGACGCTTGATGAGAAACGGCTCGGTGAACAGACGCTCCGCCGCGCGGGCGCGCTCGAGCTCGTGCGTGGCCTCGATCATCCGGATCTCGAGCAGCTGTCGTGGGTAGTTCCACTCGTAGAGCGCGTGCGCGACGTCGAGGCCCTCATAGCACTGCAGTCGAATGAGCTCGGTCCGGAGCGCGGCCGCAAGGGCTTTCGCCACTTCGGTCTTGCCGACGCCTGCCTCGCCTTCGAGAAACAGCGGGCGCCGGAGCTTCAGCGCGAGGTAGATCGACAGCGCGAGCGCTCGGTCAGCGACGTACGACTGTCCGGCGAGCAGACGCTCGAGCTCCTCGACCGATTGAGGACGCTCCACTACGCCGCCCGTTCGACGGCGGCCGTAAGCGCGCGCTTCACGAACACAACGGCCATCGCCTTTCGATACTCGGCTGACGCGTATATGTCTTCGAGGACGATCGCCATCCAGATGCGCGAGGACGCGCTCGGCAGGCCCGGGCAATCGTCTCGACGGAAGGACGCGCGCCGACCAGAGCGGCCTCAACGGCCTGCGCGCGGGTGGCCACGACGGACCAGACCGCCAATCGACACACGCGCGCGCGTAGCATACGCCATCTCTGACCCGCCACAACTGCCGCGGCGCCGACGACCGCGTACCGCGACGCCGGATGAACGAACTTCACGTACGCCATTCCCTCGCCGCGCTTTCCGAGACGCGACTTCGACGGCCATCAGGATGTCGTGCTCCCCGAGCGCGGTCGCCATCATGCCCTTGAAAGAAGTCGTCGACGGCGATCGTGCGCGCGCCGGCTGGTCCGACCGCGATCAGGCGTGCGCTCGAGCGCCGACGAATACCGTCGGCAGATCGGAGGCCGGATCCGCGTGCGCGACGTTGCCGCCGATGGTGCCGCAGTTGCGCACCTGCTGGATCGCCGATCGCCGCCGCTGCTTCGGCAAGCATCGGAACACTCGGCGTTGAGCGTTCGCGATGCCGCCAGCTCCGCGTGCGTCGTCAGCGCGCCGATGCGAATGACGCCGCCCGTCGCCGCGATGCCCTTCAGCTCGGCGATGCGGCCGATGTCGATGAGCGCGGCCGGCGATGCGAGCCTCAGCTTCAGCAGCGGAATCAGGCTGTGACCGCCGGCGAGGAGCTTCGCGCCAGGATGCTGCTGCAGCAGGTGCTGCGCATCGGCGAGCGACGTCGCGCGGAAGTAGTCGAACGATGAGCGGGATACATGACTAGGCTCCCTTCAGCGCTGCATCGCGCGCCACACGCGCTCGGGCGTCAGCGGCATCTGAGGTTGTCGACGCCGAACGGCTCGCAGCGCGTCGATGACCGCGTTGTAGACCGTCGCGGTGGAGGCGATCGTTCCGGCTTCGCCGATGCCCTTCACGCCGAGCGGATGATGCGGCGACGGCGTCACCGTCGAGAGCACGTCGATGTCCGGCAGGACGTCGGCGCGCGGAATCGCGTAGTCGAGCAGCGACCCGGTGAGCGAGCTGACCGTTGTCGTCGTACACGGCGCCTTCCCAGAGCGCCTGGCCGATGCCCTGGACGACGCCACCGTGAACCTGGCCTTCGACGATCATCGGATTGATCTGCGGGCCGCAGTCGTCGACTGCGACGTAGCGCTTCAGATCGACCTTGCCCGTGTCTCCGATCGACCTCGACGACGGCGACGTGCGCGCCGAACGGAAAGACGAAGTTCGGCGGATCGTAGAAGCTCGTGGCCTCGAGACCCGGCTTCCATGCCCTGCGGGCATGTTCCAGGCGACGTTGGCCATCAGCGCGATGTCCTGGATCGTCTTGGCGCGAGTCGGCGATCCCTTGCACGAAGAAGCTGCCGTCCTGCGTAGTCGATGTCCTCGGGCGCCGCCTCGAGCAGGTGCGCCGTCAGGAGCTTGGCCTTGTCCTTGATCTTGCGGACGGCCGTCGCGAGCGCCGCGCCGCCGACCGCCGTCGTGCGGCTGCCGTAGGTGCCCCATCCCATCGGCGTGTTGTCGGTGTCGCCGTGCACGACCTTCACGTCGTTGACGTCCACGCCGAGCTCGTCCGACGACGATCTGCGCGAACGTCGTTTCCTCGCCCTGGCCGTGCGGCGACGCGCCGATGAACACGTGCACCTTGCCGCTCGGGTGGAAGCGGACGATCGCGCTCTCCCAGAGACCGCCCTGGAAGCCGACGGCGCCGGCGACCTGCGACGGACCGAGCCCGCAGATCTCGACGTAGGTGCACGACGCCGATGCCGATGTAGCGGCCCTGCTTCGCGAAGCCGCGCCTGCTCGGCCCGCAGGTCCTCGTAGTCGACGTGGTCGAGCGCCTTGTCGAGCGCGGCCTGGTAGTTGCCGCTGTCGTAACTCAGGCCGGTGACCACGGCGCAGCCGTTGTCGAACGGCGGAATCAGGTTCCGACTGCCGGATGTCCGCCGGATCGATCTTCAGCTCGTCGGCGAGCTTGTCGATCATCCGCTCGAGCATGAACGTCGCTTCCGGACGTCCGGCGCCGCGATACGCCTCGACCGGCGTCGTGTTCGTGTAGACGCCGTAGACGTCTTCCTTCACGCGCCGGGATGCTGATAGGGCCCCGACAGCATCAGGCCGTGCAGAATCGTCGGGATGCCCGGCGCGGCCGTCGACAGGTACGCGCCCATGCCGGCCCAGACCGTGCAGCGCAGGCCGAGAATGCGTCCGTCCTTGCGTGGCCGCCAGCTCCACGTCCTGCACGTGATCGCGTCCGTGCGTCGTCGCCTGATAGTTCTCGCGGCGCGTCTCGGTCCACTTGACCGGGACGGCCCAGCTTCATCGAGCAGAACACGGTGATGAAGTCGCCTGGATAGGCCGCGATCTTGCTGCCGAACCCGCCGCCGACTTCGGGCGCGATCGACGCGAAGCTTGTCTTCCGGAACGCCGGTGACGAGCGAGCACGAGGAAGCGGAGGATGTGCGGGTTCTGCGTCGTGTTCCAGAGCGTCAGCTCGCCGGTCGCGGCCACGCATTGCGCGAGCGGCGGCGCGCGGCTCCATCGCGGTCGGAATCAGCCGCTGCTGGATGATCCGGTCCTTGACGATGACGTCGGCCTTCGCGAACGCGGCGTCGACGTCGCCGCCGGCGACGGTCCAGTGGAAGGCCTGGTTGCCGGGAATGTCGGCGTGAAGCTGCGGCGCGCCGGTCGCCGCGGCCTTCGCGCGGATCGACGACAGCCGCGAGCGGCTCGTAGTCCACGTCGATCAGATCGACCGCGTCCTGCGCCTGGTACCGGTCCTCGGCGACGACGACCGCGACTGCGTCGCCGACGTAGCGCACGACGTCTTTGGCCAGTTGCGGATAGGTGGCGATCTTCAGCTCGGAGTTCGGGATGAGCCACGCGCAGGGCATCGGCTTCAGCACGGCCTCGGTGTCCGCGCCGTGTAGACGGCGACCACGCCGGGCGCCTGTCGCGCGCGGCGACGTGTCGATGCGTCCTGATCCGCGCGTGCGCGTGCGGGCTGCGCAGAATCGCCGCGTGCACCATGCCCGGCAGCACGAGATCGTCGGTGTAGGTCGCCGTGCCGGTGATGAGCCGCGGATCTTCCCGGCGTCGGATGCCGGAACCGAAGACCTTGCAGCGCGTCATCGTCCACCTCCCGCGGCAGCCGCGTCGACACACGGCGCGAACGATGTTCTGGTAGCCCGTGCAGCGGCACAGGTTGCCTTCGAGCCCGTGGCGGACCTGCTCCGGCGTGGGCTGCGGCGTGTCTTCGAGCAGCGCGACGGCCGTGAGGATCATGCCAGGCGTGCAGAAGCCGCACTGCAGGCCGTGCTTCGCCCAGAACGACTCCTGCATCTGATGCAGCCTGCCGCCGTGAGCCAGCCCCTCGATGGTCGTGATCGTCGCGCCGTCGGCCTGAACGGCAAGGCGCGTGCAGGACTTCGTGGCGAGACCGTCGACGAGCACCGTGCACGCGCCGCACTGGCTCGTGTCGCAGCCGACCTTCGTGCCGGTGAGGCTTGCAACGTCGCGGAGGAAATGGACCAGCAGGAGACGCGGCTCGACGTGGCGCTGGAACGTGCGCCCGTTGATCGTGATCGTGACGGCAAGGTTCACAAGTCGTTCCTCCCAAGGAACACTCCGACAGCTGAGCGACGGAATTGGATAAGTAGGTTGCAATCCGACCAGGCTGTCAAGCGGAAAGTCGAAATGCTGGAAGGGAGGCGCGCTCGGGGTCGTTTAACGATGCTCTTCGAACTGCAGCACCACCGCAGCGAGGCCCGCGGCCGCTTTCAGGAGCCTGAACTCCAGCTCCGTCGGCTCGTAGCCAGGCACAAACATCGCCTGCAGAATCGTGGGGGACGCCGTTCCCGTCGGCACCGTGAAGTAGATCGATTCGCTGCCATCGTTGGGCACAATCGGGACATCGCGGATCTGAATGTTGCGGGCCGTCACCGCCTGACGGACCGCGCGCTCGAGTGCCGTGCGCACGCCGGCCGGCGAGCTGCGATCAAGCTCGGCCGATACCATCATCATGAGGCGATTGAGTGGCGCCGCTGGAGAGGAGGCGTGGAAGGGGGCGCGGATCAATTCGGGAGCTGGGTCGAGTAGCGGGAACGCTTTCTCGAACGTCCCGGCGGTGCGGTATTTGACGCCCAGGTGATCAACCGCGCCGACCTCGCTTCGGACGAAGCACACCGGGATGACGAGCTCGGTGTCGGCGCCGCACAACTTGAGCTCGGTGACATTGCCAGGGGTCAATTTCGACCCTGATTCAATCAGCAACCCCGTACTCGAGATGTTCAACAGACGCACCTCGAGGCCCCACGGGAGCTTGACTGTAGAGAGCCAGGGCACAGCGGCTTTGTCCCGGCGCTCGGCGCGAAACCGCCGTTCGGCCGGATTGCGAAATATCGTGAGAGACTCCTCGGATCCCCTTGCCGCTACTTGCCGGACCCGCGGTTCGTCTTCGGTCTCGTTGACTGGGGCTGTCACTCCCAACGTACGATCCTCTCTCAATAATCGCGCGGCTTGAGCACCCGCGCTTATCCCTGCGCGGAATAGAATCGTTCCACTGCGGCTCGGTCCGCGTCCTTGAAATTCAGGCCTGCCCGGTACAACGGCGCCTGCTCCGGGACAACAATCTCGAAGCCGCCCCACACGATGTCGGCTTCGCACCGAACAACATGCACTTCCCCCGACAGGTGGACCTGGACGGAGCGCCCTGGCGGCAATACCATCGGCGCGAGCACTTGCGCACCCGTGACGGACAAGTCGACAAGATCAACGCCGGCGCCGTCGACCAGCACCTTCGCCCAGTCGACATTCTCAATTCTGACGGCCGTCCGCCTGTCGGCCCCGCTCATGGGTGACACCGACACCAGCTCGGTCTGTCTGACTGATATGTGCGCGGAGCTCCGGTCGCCACGATCAAGGTAGGCCAGAAGCTGATCGGCAAACGTGGCAGGAGCACAGCCGGCAGGAGCGGCGCTTCGATCTCGGAGTCGACCGAAGAGGCGCCGGCGTGGTTGCTTCGTTTCTGGAGATGCCAACGACGGGGTGATCAGAATCTGAGGAGCGGTGTCCTGAGGTAGGCCGCGCAAGCGAGCGAGCAGCGCTCCTTCTTCCGGCGGCGGCATCAGCGCACTCACCAGGATTAGATGGGGGACCTCGGCGTCGATCGCCGACAGCGCCGCATCCATCGAGTCGACAACCGTCAGCGTGGCTCCGGCCCTGGCACCAACATCGTGGAGCAGGATTTCAGCTTGGCCTTGATGCGGCTCGATCGCTAGCACGTACGACATGTTCGTCCGGGACCCTTTCGGACGCTGCGCCGACACGCTGAGCCAGTCAGCCGGCAGACCGCCCTCCGTACAGACTGCACTGCAAGGTGGGATCCGAAATGGATGATTCTATTAAAGCTTTACGTCGCAATTAATTAGCTGATCAACCGGCTTCATGGATAGACTTGGCAGTGTGCCGTAACGATACATCCCGACAATGCTCGTACGTATTCTAATCGCTGAAACGCAAGGAGATAGATAGAAAGTGACCGGTATCGAACATAGTGTCGCTTATTGACCTATCATGCGACTACGCACGCGACTCCAAAGGCAATCCCGAAAACAATGAACATTAGTCTCCTTGAAGGGGGCTTCTCGAACCGGAGCTCAGCGCTTTCCTAGGTTTCTTCCTTATGCGCGTAACGCCGCGCGCGGCAAATTTCTTGCTGCCTTTTTCTTCAAGAGTAGAACGCGCTGTCGCAGGCGGGACAGCTCAAAAGGAAACCATGTCGATCTCCAGATTACTCGTCGCGACCGTTGCTGTAGTTGCCATGTCGGCCGCTGTAAGCGCCCAGCCAAGACGCTGGCCCAACCCGTCATCACCCTACCCTGGCCCTCGGAGAAGCGCACCGGAACTGAATCCCGCCACTGCCACGACGGCGCTCGCCCTGCTCACAGGCTGCATCCTCGTCATCCGCGGGCGCAGACGCTAATCCGCATCCGCCGCGGTGCCGAGATCCGTGTCTGTGCAGCTGTGGGAACACGGGAACGAGCTTGCCATACCTGACCTAGAGGCCGACCGGCGCGTCGCGCAACGGGTGGGAGGTCTCCTCGTCCTCCTCGTGCTCGAACTCGCGATTCTCAGGCAGTGGCTCGATGTTTCAGCCGCTCAGGCTCACGAAACGTTCGCGACACTCCTCCTCCAGCGCGGACCGGGAACGCTACGTTTTCTCGTTGTCCGGTTTGCGGTGGCGTTCGCCCTCGTGTCCCTGGCGTTCGTTGATGCCAGAGTGACCGCTGCTCCAAGGCGGGTGCTCGTCGATCTCGTCCGCCGCCCGATCAACTGGCGGCTTCTATTGGCACACTTGGCCCTCTCCGCACTCTTTGTCGCGCTGTCCTCGTTTCTATTCGATGCCCGCCTCTCGCGGCCGCTCGACTTCGCCCTCACCGGCGGATGGCTCGTTACGGGCGCGGCGGCGGGTGGCCTGGTGGTCCTCGCGTTCCTGCCTGCCACCTTCTGGGTCGAAGTGCTCCGAAGCATGCGCCATGTTCTGGCGTTTGCGGTCCTTGTGAGTGCGGGTGGCTTTGTATCGAGCCAACTGGCGCTCACCCTTTGGCAGCCTTTGAGTCGCGGGACGATGAGTGTGGCGTACGCGATGCTTGAGCCGTTTGTACCTCACCTGGTCATCGATCCCGCCAACTTCATGCTCGGTGCGTCAGACTTCCACGTGGAAATCGGGGCGCCCTGCTCGGGGTACGAAGGCCTCGGGCTGATGCTCGTCTTCACGGTCGCATGGCTTTGGTTCCACCGCGCAGAGTGGCGCTTTCCCCACGCGCTACTCCTGATTCCGGTCGGTCTGGCGGCCATTTGGTTGATCAATTGCGTCCGGGTCGCCGCGCTGGTGCTCGTCGGAATTGCCGGTTCCCCGGATATTGCCGTCGAAGGATTTCACACGCAGGCCGGATGGATGGGATTCACGGCCGTGGCTCTCGGGATCTGCCTCGGCGCTCGACGCGTGCCATGGCTTCTGAAGGACGCGCGATCCGCCCACCCTTCCGAGTCGGACGTCACGAATCCCGTCGCGGCCTATCTGGTTCCCTTTCTGGCGATTCTTGCCGCGTCAATGCTCGCGCAACTCGCCTCGGGTGGGTTCGAGTGGCTGTATCCAATCCGAGTCGTTGCCTCGCTGGCCGCTCTCTGGTACTTCCGAAAGCGCTATCGCACGCTGAACTGGCGATTTGGATGGACAGCGATCGCGCTCGGCATTTTCGTGTTCATGATCTGGATGGCTTTCGAACTCCTGGTCATTCCGACGCAGGCCAGCATGCCGATCCCGCTGAGCGAGGCTCCCGCCTTTGCCAGGGTCGCGTGGGTAGCCATTCGAGTACTCGGGGCAGTCGTCACGGTACCCATCGCCGAGGAACTGGCGTTTCGCGGGTTTCTGCTGCGACAGTTCGCCTCACGCGATTTCGAGTCGGTGAGGTGGCAGTCGGTCTCCTGGATCGCTGTCCTGCTCTCTTCAGTTGCCTTCGGCGCACTCCACGGTGAACGATGGTTACCGGCTGTGCTCGCTGGAGTCGTCTATGCCCTCGCCGTCGTCCGGCGAGGCTCAATCGGCGATGCCATTGCTGCGCACGTTACGACGAACGCCCTGATTGCGGCGGCCGTACTTCTCGGGGGGTTCTGGCAACTCTGGTGATCTGCCCCCAACCCTAATGCCGCGGTCCTGTCCTCTCGTCCTCGGGCGGGCCAGTCCCCTGCTTTTTCAGCGCGAGCTGCCAGAGCATGCCTCCGGCGAGGAGCAGACTGGAAACGGCCAATGCCGTCTGCTTGCGCCAGCCCAATCCGGGAGCATGTCCGAGATGCAGAACGTCAGCCCAGAGTGACAGTACCAGCAAGAAGAGCCCTGCCATCCCGAGCAGGCCGCGCCGGACGAGAAGGCCGAGCACGAGGCACAAGATGCCCAGTTCCGCACCCGAGATCTGCCACCACCCGAAACCGGTCTTGCCACTGATGGAAAGGCGGTCGACGGTGAGCGTCAGTGCGGCCAGAAGGATGCCGGCGTAGATCAGCATCCTGGACGTGCCCCTGGCGATCTCGCGCACGCCGCTTCGCTCATCCCAGAGGCGTCGGCGTTCGCATTCCGGGCAGAACTGGCGCAGCCCGCCTTCATGGCTCCTGGAGACTGCGGTCACGAGCGACTCTGTGCCGCACACGGGACACTTGAGAGCGTCCATCGACTTGGGTCCGCTCCTCGCGAACGGAGGAAATTGACCGACCGGAATATTATATCGTTTCCCATTGCGACACCGTAAGGCACGCCTGTGCTCGAAGGTGTCACCGGGCGCAACGGCTATCCTCGCTCTTTGGGAGCGACATAACTCTTGCGAGCGCGCGGCTTCAGTCCCCTCTCGGTGACCCGTACGTCTATCTCGTGCACCTTGCCATCGCGCTTTGGGGGGGCAAAGCCGATGAGGTACTGGCCATGTAACTCGTCGGCGACTCGCGCAAACGCGGCGCCGAGATCCTGCCCGAAGCGTATCTCCGTGTACCCACCGCCGGTCTGCTCCGCTGCGACCGCGAGGCCCGGGTCGGGAAGGTCTGCGGTCAGCGCCGCTTGCAGACCCCCCGGACCGATTCCCGCCATCGGCCGCTGGCGGCTGCGCATGCCGATGGCGTACACCATCACGTCGTTGCGACGCGCGCGGTCGATGACCTCCGCCTGGCTGACGAAAGGCTTGCGGAAACTGATGGGACCGCTGTCTTTGCCGTCGCTCAGTACGAGGACCACCGGGCGCGGTTCCTTCTCCTCCCCGAACGAACCCAACGCCTCGTCGATCGCGCGCCAGAGCGGTGTGGGTGCATCAGGCGCAATCGTGTGCGGCAGCGCGGCCCGGAGTTCCACTGGATCGTGCGTGAAGGTAGGACTGATGGCAACCTCGTGCCCGAAGGTGCCGACCCGGACAACATCGTCCGGGCGGAGCCGCGCAAAGATCTGTTCCGCGCCCGTGCGCAAAAGCGGCAGGTTGCCCTCCATACTGCCCGAGACATCCAACATGATGATGAGCCGGATTGGTTGGGGAGTCTTGTCGAACAGCGTGATCGACTGCGGCTTTCCTTGGTCGCGTACCTCGAAGTTGTCCTGCTCGAGTGTCGTCACGAGCCGGCCGTCTCGATCGGTCACGGTCACGAAGACACGCACGGCGTCACCCGTGCTGCGAAACACCGGCTGTTGCCATGCCGCTGTGCCCAGGACGCCCAGGATACACGCGGCGAATGTGCCGTACGCCAGGAACCGAGTCATGAATCCTCTCTCATCCGCAGGCCAGGCATCACCTTCACTCATACCACAAGCCGGTGTGCTGATCGTTATCGTGGATTCTGCGCCGCCTCTCCTGGCTTCGGGGACCCTCCGGACACCGCGCAGATGACCGGCGCCAGACGGTCACAATGGTGAGCGTCCGGATCGATAGGGCCGGCAGACAGCCGGCCGCCGCGAAGGACAGTCCGGCCTCTGAACATGCTCTGAAATGGAAGGCCCTTGTTGCCCGCGGTTGCCCGTCAGTCCAGTTCAGGTTATTGGCTCTGAAACTCCTCGTACCACGCCATCTGGATGGCCTCGAGCTTCGGCTCATTCGACGTCTTGGGGTCGTCGTCGAAGTCCTCGAGGGCGAGGACACGCGCGCGGAGATCCGTAAATCGGATGGTCAGGGGATCCACACCAGGAAACTTCTCCGCGAGCGCGATGCCGATGTCCTCGGCGTCGGTCCACTTCACGGTGTGGTCTCCTGCGGCTTGCGATCAGACCGCGTGGACTTGCCGAGCTGAATGCCGCCGCCTTCCTGTACGTAATTGCGCGTGTACATCGGCAGCTCGCAGACCACGTCGCCGGAAATGACCGCCTGACAGCCAAGACGCGACTGCGCCGTCAGGCCCCACGCCGTGTCGAGACGATCGGCCTCATCGTCCTGCATCTCGCTGAGGTGCCCTTCTCCCTCTCGAATGATCACGTGACAAGTTGTGCAGGCGCAGCTCCCCCCGCATGCGTGTTCGAGGCTGATGTGAAAGTTCTTGGCCACGTCGAGGAACGACTCGGCCTTGCCATGATTCGAGTACGGAAGTTTGCCGTGTTCGAATTCGACGGTCTCGGTTTCCCCGTCGATGATAAAGGTCACTTTAGGCATGTCTGATGCTCAGCTATCTGGTGTTTCTGCTCTCGGCGGTGCTCATGACTTCTGGCGTTCAGCTGTCAGCAGTCGGTCCTACGACCGTCACGTGATCTGATCGACGTTCTTCCCGGCGAGCGCCGCGTGGACCGACCGATTCATCATGACTTCCGCGAGGTGCCTGGTCACCTCGTTGAGTAGCTGCGTCGCTCCGAGAATCGCGTCGCGATCGGTGGAATGGAGGATCTGCTTCAGGCCTGCCAGCGCCTGCTCGATCCGCCTCTGCTCATCCGGGCCCAGTTCGGTCTTCACGATCTCTGGAAACTCGGGAGCGCGCAATGACTTCTCGGTGTGCATGATCACCGATTCGGCCTCGTTGCGTGCATCGATGAGGAGGCGTGCGGTGAAGTCGGCCTCCGCGTGCTCGAACGACTCCACCAACATCCGCTCGACGTCCTCGTCGCTCAATCCGTAAGAGGGTGTGACCTTGATGGTCTGTTCGATGCCGGTCCGAAGTTCGCTGGCCGTGACGCTCAGAATGCCATTCGCGTCGATCTGGAACCGCACCTGCACGCGCGGCATCCCGGCCGGCATCGGCGGGACCCCGTGCAGCTTGAACCGCGCCAGCGACCGATTGTCGGCGACCAGCTCACGCTCGCCCTGCAGCACATGAATGTCGACGGCTGTCTGATGGTCGACTCCGGTGGTGAACATCTCGCTCCCCGTTGCGGGAATCGTCGAGTTGCGCAGGATAATCTTCGACGTCACGCCACCCATGGTCTCGATACCGAGCGACAGCGGTGTCACGTCGAGCAGCAGCATGTCGCGGTTGCCGGTGACCAGGTTCTCGGCCTGAACGGCGGCGCCGAGCGCGACAACCTCATCGGGGTTGAGTTCGCTGTGAGGGGATCGCCCGAACAGCTCGCCGACCAGGCGCCAGACCATCGGCACCCGCGTCGAGCCACCAACCAGCACAACTTCGTCCACCTGTGAGGGAGTCAGCTCAGCATCCTTCAGCGCCTCGCGGCAGGGCGCCAACGTGCGGTCCACGATCGGACGGATGAGCGTCTCAAACTCCGCGCGTGTGATTCTCCTTCTGTATGCGGGGAGAACGATTTCTGTCTCCTCGCGTTCGGAGAGATCCAGCTTCGCCTGAATGACCGCCTTGCGAACTGCCTGCACGCTTTCGGCGGTCCGTTCGAACCGTGACGCAGCAAGAGCGGGATCCGCAAGCACATGCTCGACGAGCAGCCGATCGATGTCGTCGCCCCCGAGGTGCGTGTCGCCGTTGGTCGACAGCACCTGAAACACGCCGTCTTCAACGCGCAGAATCGAAATATCGAATGTGCCGCCGCCAAAGTCGTATACGGCAATGACGCCGGTGTGCCGCTTATCGAGGCCGTATGCCAGCGATGCCGCGGTGGGCTCATTGATGATGCGCAGCACCTCGAGCCCGGCGATGCGGCCTGCGTCGCGTGTGGCTGTGCGTTGCGCGTCGTTGAAATAGGCAGGAACGGTGATGACGGCGCGATCAACTTCGGGATCGAACTCGCCCTGCTGTTTGAAGAACTCCTCCGCACGGCGTTTTAGCTCTCGAAGGATGAACGCAGAGATCTCGGGCGGTGTGAACTCCTGGTCCCCGAGCCCGATGCGCAGGACGCCCTCCGTCTGGCCTGGCGTCCCTCCTCCTTTCGCCTCGGCCGCCGCCGTCACTTTGAAGGGGAAGAGCTGTGCCTCCTCCCGCACATCGTCGGCTCCTCTCCCCATGAACCGCTTGACGGAATAGACGGTGCGGCCCGCATCGGTCAACAGCCGGCGCTGCGCCTCGCGGCCCACGTAAATCGTGCCTTCGGCGGACGCCGACACGACCGATGGCACCAGACCATCCCCGCTTCTGTCGCGGATCACCACCGGCACGCCGTCCTTCACGTAGGCGACGAGGCTATTCGTGGTGCCGAGATCGATGCCGACGACTTTACTCATGGTGCAACTGACTCGCCCGACCTGAAGGTCGGGCCTACGATCCCTGCGCTGACTGTGCTCGATCTGCGACGATTCATGGGCGAGTCACCATGCGCCCGATCAGCTCGCTGTGTTTCTACGTTGTCAACTCTCGCTCGATCCCTGCGAGCAGATTATTGATGTAGTTCCGTTCGAGCATCCGTTCGTGCAGCGCCATGAGTACGGCACGGCGCTCGGCCTCGCTTCCACCATTGTCGACAACCGCGTCCCACTTCGCCGACAATTCCTTCAAATCTTCCTCGTGCTGCGCGCGCTTGGTGTCGATGGGCTGACGCGCGCGCTCGAGGCGCGCCTTCCACTCGCGCTCCGCCATTCCAGCCTCGCGAAGCGCGCGCACCTCGTCCAGCTCCTCGTTCAGTGCAAACACTTCTTCGAGAAGCGCCGGTGGCACGGCTCCCGACTGCGCGGCCTCGGCGCCAGACCGCTCCTGGCCCGACGACATTCCCTCCAGCTCCAAGAGGTACTCAATTCTTGCAATCGGCTGACGGAGTGTCCGGTATGCGTCATTGAGATAGGACGATCGCTCCAGGCTGGCGCGGCGCTCCCCAAGCGGCGCGTTGTAGAAGTAGTCTGGATGAAACTGGCGGCTGAGGCCGCGAAATCTCTGCTCGAGATCGGCAACATCCAGATTGAGTTTTCGCGGCACGCCAAGAAACGCGAAGTAGTCTCCGTGGCGGCCGAGCGTGAGGATCTTGGTACACTGCGGACAAAAATGAGCGTCGACGGGCGCGCCCCCGCCGCAGTCGCGGCACACCTGGACGGTTGGAGCCGTCACGCCCCGAACGAGCTGCCGCAGCCGCAGTTCGACTTCGCGTTGGGGTTGTTGAAGACGAACCCTTTGCTCATCAGGCTCGTGTCGTAGTCGAGGACCGTGCCGTTCAAGTAGAGCAAGCTCTTCTTGTCGACGAAGATCTTGGCCCCGTCGAATCCCTCGAATACGTCATCGCCGAAACGCGGTTCCCGCTCCCACGCGAAGGTGTAGCTCAAACCGGAGCAGCCGCCGCCCTTGACGCCGACACGAAGTCCTCCCTCGGCGATGCCCTGCTTGGCCATCAGCGTCCGGATTTTCCGCGCCGCGGTTTCGGTGATCTGGATCATGTGAATTGCAGATGGATTGCAGGATAGGTTCGACTGAGTCCCTGCAACTGATCCTGCAATCTAACCTCCGTCAGGTTCACGCTGTCGGCTGGGCGTGCGTGTCTGCCCTCTTGTCGGTCACACCCTGTTTCTTCTTGTAGTCGCTGATCGCCGCCTTGATGGCATCTTCCGCGAGCACCGAACAATGGATCTTGACCGGCGGCAGGCTCAGCTCGTTGACGATGTCGGTGTTCTTGATCGCCAGCGCTTCGTCCACCGTCTTGCCCTTGAGCCACTCGGTGGCCAGGCTCGAGCTCGCAATCGCCGACCCGCAGCCGAAGGTCTTGAACTTCGCATCGTCGATCACGCCAGTCGCCGGATTCACCTTGACCTGCAGCTTCATCACGTCGCCGCACTCCGGCGCGCCGACGAGTCCCGTACCCACGTTCGGATCCTCTTTGGGCAGCGAACCGACGTTGCGCGGGTTCTCGTAGTGGTCGATCACCTTGTTCGAGTAAGCCATTTACCGCTCTCCAATTCGCTTCTGCAATTTGCGATCTGCAATTCCACATCCCGCCTCGTACGCCCGACCTCATCGCTCGACACCATCTGCCCGACATCTCATCGCTCATCCGTCGTAGGCCCGACCTTCAGGTCGGGCGATCTAGTGCACTTCCCACTGCATGGTTGACAGGTCGACGCCTTCCTTCGCCAACTCGTACAGCGGAGACATCTCGCGCAGCCGCGTAACGACGTTGATCAGCTTGTCTGCGACGTAGTCCACTTCCTCGGCCGTCGTCCAGCGGCCAAGGCCGAATCGGATGGATGAGTGCGCGAGATCATCGCCGGCACCGAGCGCCTTCAACACGTAGGACGGCTCAAGGCTCGCCGATGTGCAGGCGGAACCCGAAGAAACGGCCACGTCGTTGATGCCCATCAGCAGCGACTCGCCCTCGACGTAGGCGAAGCTGATGTTCAGGTTGTGCGGAAGCCGATGCTCTGTCGACCCATTGATGTAGATCTCATCGAGCCCTTCGTGCAGTTTCTTGTTGAGGCGCTCGCGCAGGGTCCTCAAACGTTCGGCGTCTGCGGCCATCTCCAGCCGGCAGAGCTCTGCGGCCTTCCCGAAGCCGACGATACCCGGGACGTTGAGCGTGCCGGAGCGCATGCCGCGCTCGTGTCCCCCACCGTCGATGAGCGGAGCCAGCAGCACGCGAGGGTTGCGGCGCCGGACGTACAACGCGCCCACGCCCTTCGGGCCGTACATCTTGTGGGCGCTCATCGAAACCAGATCGACCTTCAGGTCATTGACATTGAACGGGATCTTGCCAACGGCCTGCACGGCATCTGTGTGGAACAGAATGCCCTTCTCTTTCGCGATTGCACCGATGTCGGCGATGGGCTGAATCACGCCGATCTCGTTATTGGCCGTCATGATCGAAATGAGGATGGTCTTGTCCGTGATGGCGTTCCGGAGGTCATCGAGCGCAATCAGGCCGTCCTTCTGAACCGGCAGGTACGTCACGCGATAGCCGTCCTTCTCGAGCCGCTTGCAGGTATCGATCACCGCCTTGTGTTCCGTGACACACGTGATGATGTGATTACCCTTCTCGCGGTACATCTCGGCGACGCCCTTGATCGCCAGGTTGTCCGACTCCGTCGCGCCGCTGGTGAAGACGATCTCCTTGGCGTTGGCGCCAATGAGGTCTGCCACCTGCTTACGCGCCTTGTCGACCGCCTCCTCGGCTTCCCAGCCGAATGGATGGTTGCGGCTTGCGGCGTTGCCGAAATGCTCCGTGAAGTACGGCAGCATCGCCTCGACCACGCGCGGATCGGCCGGCGTCGTCGCGTGGTAGTCCATGTAGATGGGGAGTTTCACAGCCATGTTTTTTCTCACAAACTCGTGTGCAGCACCGCCCTCCGCGGCGTGGATGCGACCGGCACATCCGCCGCCAGTTCAGCGATTGTGCACTCGCCTAATGCCGAGACAATGCGCTCTCGCACCCGCCACAACGGATCACGCACATTGCATTTCGCGAACTGATCGCAGGTGCCTTCATCGGTCGAACAGGCCGTAACGGTCACCGGACCGTCAATGGCCTGAATCACGTCAGCCACCGAAATCTGCAGCGGGGACCGCGCCAGCTGGTAGCCGCCCCGCGTGCCCTGCTGCGATGCCAGCAGTCCCCCTCGCACCAATCGCTGCAGCACCTTCGCCATCAGCTCGATCGGAATGTCGTACTGTTCGGCAACCTCGCGCGCGCTCGAAGAGCCGCGATCGCCCAGCAGAGCCAGGTGTTTCATGGCCATCAGGGCGTAGTCCGTTTTTTTCGACAATCTCAACATATCCGACCAGCTGGGTCCTATATTAGTATTTCGGCTGGCTCGGATCAACCTTATCTATCCAGTCCAGGATCCCGCCCTTGAGGTTGAGGACACGGGTAAACCCTACCGACCGAAGAAAATCGGCCGCCCTCGCACTTCTTGCGCCCACTTTGCAGTGCACGATAATCTCGTCGTTCTTGTTGAGCTCGGCGTACCGACGCGGAATTTCGCCGAGTGGAATGAGGACGGCGCCGGCAATCCGGTTGATCTGGTACTCGTTGGATTCCCGCACATCGACCAGGGTCAACTTGTCGCCCCGATCGAGCCGTCGCTTCAGGTCCACGGCTGTGATTTCCGTTCCAGTGTCGGCAGCGTTTACAGCTGTTGACTCGGGAGCGGCTGGGTGAATGCCGCAGAACTGCTCGTAGTCGATCAGCTTCGTCACCGTCGGGTGCGTGCCGCAAACGGGGCAATCGGGATCCCGTTTCAGCTTCAGCTCCCGGAAGCGCATGCGCAGGGCGTCGTAGATCAGGAAGCGTCCGATGAGCGGTTCACCGATTCCGGTGATCAGCTTGATCGCTTCGGTCGCCTGAATGACGCCGATGACGCCAGGCAGCACACCCAGCACACCGCCCTCCGCGCAACTCGGCACGAGTCCAGGAGGCGGAGGCTCCGGATAGAGGCAGCGGTAGCAGGGGCCGTCCTGGGTCGCAAATACCGATGCTTGCCCTTCGAAACGAAAGATGCTGCCGTATGCGTTCGGCTTCCCAAGCAGGACGCACGCGTCGTTCGTCAGGTACCGCGTCGGAAAATTGTCCGTACCATCGAGGATGACGTCGTACGGCTCGAACAGATCCAGGGCATTCTCGGAGGACAGCGCCGTCTCGTAAGTGTCCACGTGGATGAGCGGGTTGATCGCCGCCAGCCGATCTTTCGCGGAGGCCAGCTTGGAGCGTCCGACATCGGGCGTGCCGTGGATGATCTGCCGCTGCAGGTTGCTGAAATCGACCACATCGAAGTCGACGACACCGATGCGCCCAACGCCGGCTGCCGCCAGATACATCGCCGCCGGCGACCCGAGACCGCCGGCGCCGATGCACAGCACGCTCCCGGCCTTCAACCTGCGCTGACCATCCACGCCTACCTCCGGCATGATCAGGTGCCGGCTGTAGCGCTTGATCTCGTCGTTGGTGAGCTGCGGGAGCTCGGTGTCCAGTTGACGCTGGACATTGCGATCGACGGCCGCATCCGTGAGGCTCATTGGTCGCCTCCCGCCACTGACGGAATGATGCTGACCGTGTCGCCGGTGGAGACCTTCGTCTCTTCTTTTTGCAGGTAACGAATATCCTCGTCATTCAGATAGATGTTCACGAAGCTCCGCAGCTTACCCTGATCGTTGTACAAATGGGCCTTGAGGCCCGCGTGCTTCGTTCGTCAGGTCCGCAAGAAGCTCACCCACGGTCGCTCCGTCGGCGTCGACCGCGTCTTTCTTGTCCGTGTAGGGTCGCAGCGGAGTCGGAATCAGAATCTTAGTCGCCATTCAAGTCGCCCTCTTCGAAACTGGATCGATCCTCTTTGAGAAACCAGACTGTCATGTCGCCGGCCTGGCCGGTGGCCACGGCCACGATGATGTAGGCGAAGTTCGGCCACGCGTGATCGAGATCGAATTGCGATGGCCGCGCCGGGTGATCGGGGTGCGAGTGATAAAAACCAAGCAGCTCGGCACCCTGCTCGCGTGCGCGCTGCTCCGCCAGCCGATAGTCGGACGGCCGTACGAGGAAACGCCGGCGCGGTCCCTCCTCGGTCAGGTTCGGCAACGCAACCGCATCGCTGATGCGGTCGCCGGTGCCGACCAGTGCGCCGCAACACTCGTGCGGATAGGTTTCCCGGCCATGCGCTCGAATCGCCGCATCAACCTGGGCCGTCAACTGCATGCTCCGCACACCCACGCTCACTCCTCAGTTGTCCAGAATGTCTCGGACAGATACTTCTCGGCGCCGTCCGGGAATACCGTGACCACAACTCTTGGGACGTCTGGCGCTCCCGGCTCGATTCGTCGGGCGACGTCCAACGTCGCCGCAAGTGCAGCGCCGGAGGAGATGCCGACCAGCAACCCTTCTTCGCGCGCAAGCCGTCGAACGAAACGATGCGCTGTCTCCGTGCTGATCGCAATGTCTTCGTCGGCGAGCGTCGCATCGTAGATCGCCGGCACCATCGCCGTGGCCATGTGTTTCAGCCCCTCGAGCCCATGAAACGGGGAGTCGGGCTGAAACGATATGAGCCTGATCGATGGATTGAACTGACGCAAGGCGCGCCCGGTGCCCATGAACGTCCCACTCGTGCCGAGTCCCGCCACGAAGTGCGTGATGCGGCCCTCCGTCTGTTCGATAATCTCCGGACCCGTCCCATCGAAATGCGCCCGCCAATTGGCATCGTTGCTGTACTGGTCCGGATAGAAGTACTTCCCGGGCTCTGTGGCGACAAGCTGTCGGACCGCCCGAATCGCGCCATCCGTGCCTTCGAGTGGATCGGTCAACACGAGCTCAGCGCCAAAGGCGCGGAGAATCAGCTTTCGTTCCGGACTCGCGTTCCCCGGCAGAAAGAGCTTGACGGGGTACCCGCGCGCAGCCCCGATCATCGCGTAGGAGATGCCGGTGTTCCCCGATGTCGCATCGACGATTGTCAGGCCGGGCCTCAGCGCGCCCGACGCTTCACCCTCGGCAATCATTCGCGCGCCGGCGCGATCCTTAACCGACCCCCCAGGGTTTTGCCATTCCGCCTTGGCATAGAGCTCGACACCCCTCATCTCCCGCTCGAACCGCCGAAGCCGCACGAGTGGTGTCCTGCCGATGAGATCGACAACTGAGCCGGCGGGCCCTCCCACCATGCGGTTCGAACGCTGAGACCGAATCTGCGACGGAGACATTGGGATCCGCTCGATATGCGACCGAAGAAGTCTGGATTATATCAGGGTGCCATGCGTAGGCCCGAGCTTCAGCTCGGGCGTGAGGCCGCCGGCGCTGGCGCCCGAGCTAAAGCCGGGGCCTGCGAAGAATCCGTTCGCTGTATGCTGAGAGCCCGAATGAGCCCGCCGCGTTCTGTGCAAGCCCAAGCGCAGCAGCAAGATCCAGATTGGATCGTCAGGCTCGGGGGGCGGCTCTTCGCCTGGCGGACCTCGCTTCCCCTTCCAATCGCGCTGTCGCTGCTCACCATCCCCTCGCGCGTTGCTCCCTGGACTTTCTTATGGCCAGGGGTGGTCCTTATCGCAGCGGGTGAGCTCGTCAGACTGTGGGCCGTCCGTCAGATCGGCGTGATCTCGCGGACTCGAAGCGATCGCCTTGGTCCGCTTGTCTCAACCGGACCGTTCGCAATTGTTCGCAACCCGCTGTACCTGGGCAACATGGCCCTGTGGACCGGTTTCTGTTTTTCCGCCGACCTACCCTGGCTTGTTCCGCCCGTTGTGCTGTTCCTCGCGTTCGTCTACCACGCGATCGTCCGGTGGGAAGAAGGCATTCTGGAATCGCGGCTGGGTGAAGCCTATCGGGCATATGCCGCGTGTGTGCCGCGTTGGATACCGTCGAGCAATTCGACACCTTCGCAAACCGAATCCCGAGAGCGTTTTTCTTTTTCCTGGCGCCACACCGTCTTCAGTGAACGCGGAACCCTCATCGCGATCGCGGCGGGATTTGCGTTGCTTTGGGTGAAACGGGCACTGTGACTCTCAGCTGTCGGCCGCCCGGCCTGAAGGTCGGGCCTACGATCGGTCGCAAACCCCAGAACGCGCAGAGACCATGAGTCAACTCTCTAAAATCGCTTTGCGCACTCTGCGAGTTCCGGGCTTGGCCTTGGGCGAAGGTGCTGGCCGGTGGAGAGTCTGCCAAAGGTACCAGCACGCCACAGACCGATAGGGGCGCCAGGCCTCGCCGATTTTCAACAGCCGCTCCGGGCTCGGCTTCGACCTGAGGCGATACACCTGCTGTGTGGCCTTGACAATTCCCAGGTCGCCGACCGGAAGCACGTCGGGGCGGTGGAGGCGGAACATCAGGAACATCTCGGCGGTCCACCGGCCAAAACCCTTCACCGACGTCAGCCGTTCGATCACGTCTTCGTCGGCAAGCACCTCGAGATCATCGAGCACCAGTCGACCGTCCATGATCCGCGCCGACAAGTCGCGCAGGTACCCAACTTTTTGTCCGCTCAAACCCACACCCCGAAGCGTCGCATCATCGAAGAGCGCGATTGCCTCCGCACTCGTGACGACGTTGTCGGGGAAGAGCGCGGAGAAGCGTTGGTAGATGGTCGCCGCCGCCTTGGTCGATAACTGCTGGCTGACAATGGACCGCGTGAGCGCACTCAGGTGATGCTGATGCTGCCTGCCGGCCATGCCGCAGGGCCCGATGCGCTTGATCACGGCGCCAAGAATCGGATCGCGCCGCATGAGGAGTCGGCGCGCGCGTGCGTAGTCTGCTGGAGTCATACTGTGCCGACATGTCGATATTCAGGACCGAGCGGTGAGTATAGTAGATTCGCTGCGCTTGACCATGGCCTGATCTTCACGCCGACTGCATCCATATGGCGCCCTTTCACGGCATTACCATCGTCGATCTGACTCGGGTCCTCTCGGGCCCCTACTGCACCATGCTGCTCGCGGACATGGGCGCGCGCGTCATCAAGGTTGAACACCCGCGCAAGGGCGATGACACGCGCGCGTGGGGACCGCCGTTTCTCGAAGGCGAGAGCGCGTACTTCCTCAGCATCAACCGGAACAAGGAAAGCGTCACCCTTGATTTCAAACAGCCTGAGGGCCGGGCCATTCTCGATCGTCTCATCGCGAAGGCAGATGTCCTCGTTGAGAACTTCCGGCCTGGTACATTGCGCAAGCTCGGGCTGGACTATGCGTCGCTCGCAGCCCGGCACCCGCGTCTGGTGTACTGCTCGATTTCCGGCTTCGGCCATTCCGGCCCGCGTGCGGCAGAGGCAGGGTATGACGCCGTCATGCAAGCGGAAGGCGGCCTCATGAGCATCACTGGCGCGGCCGAGGGCGCGCCATTCAGACTCGGCGTGGCAATTGTCGACATCGTGTCGGGGTTGTTCGCCGCCCAGGGCATTTCGACGGCGCTCTTCGCGCGGGAGCGGTCCGGACGGGGGCAGGAGGTGGACATCGGCATGCTCGACTCGGCGGTGGCACTCCTGACGTATCAGGCCGGCATCTTCTTCGCCACCGGATCGGTCCCGTCGCGCATGGGCAATCGACACCCGACCATCGTGCCGTACGAAACGTTCAGTGCTTCCGACGGCGACTTCGTCCTTGCGGTCGGGAACGACGACCAATGGCGCCGTTTCTGCCTCGTCGCTGGACTCAGCCAGGAAGAACGGTTCGCGACCAATCGGCAGCGTGTCACGCTGTACAGCGAGCTCAGACCAATCCTGGACAACCGCCTTCGGACCGAGACGCGCGGATTCTGGATTGAGCGCCTGGCGGCGGTTGGTGTGCCCTGCGGCTCCGTTCGCGATCTGCGGGAACTCTTCGCCGACCCCCAGGTCGCGGCCCGCGACATGGTGCAGGAAATCGAGCACGCTACGATTGGACTGATGCGGGTGCTCGGAACGCCTGTGAAACTGTCGGGCACGCCGGGTGGCGTTCGCACGCCACCACCGACACTCGGCCAGCACACCGAATCGGTGTTGACGAGCGATCTCGGTGTCATGCCCGGAGATATCGACGTGCTGCGAGCGAAAGGGATCGTGTAATGGAAACCTCGGATGTTCGAAGGCAGATCACTCAGACAATCGATCGGGCAAGACGCGGAGCCGCAGACCGGCGCGCGCGTCACGACGAAGCAGCCCGCGAATACGGCACCTTCCTCGAACAGATCGCGGTCCCGCTCTTCCGACAGGTCGCCAATGTCCTCAAAGCAGAGAACTATGCGTTTCGCGTCTTCACGCCCAGCGGCAGCGTGCGGCTCATGTCGGAGGCGCACGCGGAGGACTACATCGAGTTGTCGCTCGACACGAGCGGCGATCGACCGGTCGTAATGGGATCGACGAGCCGCGCGCGAGGTCGTCGCGTGATCGAATCCGAGCGTCAGCTCGGCCAGGGTTCGATTCGCGATCTCACGGAGCAAGACGTACTCGATTTCCTGGCGACGGAGCTCGAGCCGTTTTTTGGCAGATAGCAGATAAGAGAGCTACGCAAGCCTCTCCAGAGCGGACGTGTCGACACCCTGCCGCTTGAGCAAGGCCAGGAAGCCGGGACGATTGGCCGATCGACGATACGCCTCCTGAACTTCCACGAGGCCGGACTGGACATAGGCGACGAGCGCGTCGTTCAGGGACATCATCCCTGCCTTTCGGCCACCTTCAATAGCGAGGGGCAGCTGCGATGTCCGGCCTTCGGCCAGGGCGCTGGCCACCGCCGGCGTATTCAGCAGCATCTCACGCGCCGCGACGCGGCCGCCGCCATGTTTCTTGAGCAGGACCTGCGAGATGACTCCGCGGAGATTCTGCGCCAGCGACAGCTGCACCTGCCGGCGCGATTCTGCCGGATACAAGTCGATAATGCGATCGATCGCGCCGGTCGCATCGCGCGCCGGGAAGCCGCAGATGACGAGCTGCCCTGAGGCCGCCGCTTCCAGTGCTACGTTCATCAGCGCCGCCGACCGGACTTCCTCGAGCACGAGCACGTCGGGGTCTTCTCTGAGGGCGCCACGCGCCGCCGCCCACATCTCGTCGACGCCCCCGCGGATCTCGCGTTGACTGATGAACGACCCGTCGCGCTCGTGCACGACGTTGATCTCCGTTTCAATGGAGATGACATGATCGCGGCGCGTATGGTTGATGTAGTCGACAAATGCCGATATCAGCGTGCGTTTCCCGCTCGCACGCGGCCCGGCAACCAGGACGAGTCCCTCGGGCTCGGTCATCAGCACGTCGACCTCCCGTGAGAGGCCGATCTGTTCGGCCGTCACGGCGCGCACGGGCATCATCCGGAATACACCGCCCGGTCCGCGATGATCGCGGAAGCTCAAGCATCGGACGCGCCCGACATCGGGGAGATCGCAGATCCATTCGCTTGCGACGCCGGTCCGCAACGCTTCGGCGTTGCGCTCGGGCATCAACGTCAGCAGCAGCGATTCCACGTCGTTTGGTCCGAGGATCGGTGCGCCATCGAGCGTGAAAATTTCTCCGTCAACCCGGACCGAAGGCCGGGCCTCCGACGAGAGATAGAGCATCGCCGCGCCCCGGGCGCTGGCAAGGCGGAGCAGCTGATCGAGCGTCGAGAGCGCCTGCTCTGCGAGGGGCGGCGGCGCGTCGGGCCTGATGGCGCTTCTCACCAGAGGAAGAACCGGAGCGATCGGCACCGGTTCTCCCACGTCTGGGCGCGAAATACCCAGCCGAGAAGTGAGCGCGGGGGCTCCCGAGGCGGGCTGAATGGTCTTGACTGGAGTCGGCGGTTGCACAAATGACACCGATGGGCCGGCAACCGGCAAACGCTGAACAACGGCCGGACCGAACGGCCGCTCGTCCGGAAGCGCCAGGTCGTCTGCCTTCTTCGAAGTCGCCACGGCCGGCGCAGGCTCTTCGGCAACTGGGCGTCGAATGCCCGGCGCGGACGTGGGCACGGGGACCACGAGAGCAGGTTGGATCGCCGGGACTGGCGGCGCAGGTTCGACTGAGGCCGTCACGCGTGGGACAGATGGGCGCTCCACAACCGCACGGGAGTCCTGCCCAAGCACCGTCGCATCCGGCAGCGTCAGATCGTCCGGCTTTTTCGTGGCCGCTGCGGCCGGCGCAGGTTCTTCGACAACCGGGCGCGGAATGCTCAGCGCGGACGCGGGCGCTGGGCCCGTGGCAACGGGCTGAGTGGCCGCAACTCGTGGCGCAGGCTCGGCCGGGGCTGTCACGGGCGGGATGGATGGGCGCTCAAGGACCGCACGAGAGTCCGCCGCGGGTGCGGGTGGCGCCGTATCCGGCGGCGTCAGATCTTCTGTCTTCTTCGTGGTTGCCACGGCCGGCGCAGGCTCTTCGATAACGGGGCGCAGAATGCCCGGCGCGGACGTGGGCGCGGGGATCCCGTGAACCGGGTGAATCGGTGTAACCGCCGTAATCGGCGAGGGCCCTTCAACGACGGGGCGTGAAACACCTGGCGCGACAATGGGCGCCGGACCCGCGGCGACGGGCTCAATGGCCGGGATTGGCGGCGCAAGCTCGGCCGGGGCCGTCACGGGTAGGATGGACGGACGCTCAAGGACCACATGACCCGCGAGCGCCGTCGTATCCGGCAGCGTCAGGTCATCTGCCTTCTTCGTGGACGCCACGACCGGCGCAGGCTCTTCGATAACGGGGCGCGGAATGCCCGGCGCGGACGTGGGCGCGGGGATCACGGGAACCGGGTGAATCGGTGTAACCGCTGCGACGGGCGCGGGCCCTTCAACGACGGGGCCTGAAACACCTGGCGCGAAAATGGGCGCGGGGCCTGCGGCGACCGGCTCAATGGCCGGGATTGGCGGTGCAGGCTCTTCGATAACGGGGCGCAGCATGCCCGGCGCGGACGTGGGCGCGGGAACGACGGGAACAGGTTGGACGGCCGGAACTGACGGCGCAGACTCGGCTGAGGCCGTCGCGCGCGGAACGGACGGGCGCTCAATAACCGCACTGGAATCCTGCCAGAGCGTCTGCGCATCCGGCAGCGTCAGATCGTCTGCCTTCTCCATGGACGCCTCGGCCGGCGCAGGTTCCTCGATAACCGGGCGTGGAATACCCGGCGCGGACGTGGGCGTCGGGGCCACGGGAACAGGTTCGATGACCGCGACTGCTGACGTAAGCCCGGGCGACGCCGGTCGGCCCGCGACAGGCGGGCTCTGCGTGACAGTGCGCACATCCGGCCACAGCGTCGTCGCATCCGGCAACGAGAGGTCGTCTGACATCTCCTGCGTCTGCGCCGTGGTGGAAACGGATTGGGGCGCTGCCGATTGCGCTAGCGTCGTGGTTTCGGCCTCGCGCTGGAGCAGTGCTGCGGGCATGGGGCCCTCATCGGCCGCCCGGCGACGCCGAATCTCCGCCCACACGTCGTTATCCCCGCCGTAGGCGGCGACAATCGTGAACGATTCGCCGGGGAACTCGGACATTGCCGGCAACTCGTACTGCGTCGCGCCAATCTCGTCGAGCGCGCGTTGTGATTCGATGGGCAACAGCTGGTTCACGATGCCCGTCACGGCGTCGAACGTCAATCCGCGTGTGGCGAGATCGACCTGTCCGCTCGGCGTCACGACGTACGGCCTGTCGCCGACGTGCATGACGACCGCTTCGCCCTCGAGGCGGATGATCGCTTGAAGGAGTGACGGAACCAGAGTCATGATGTTTGCGCTCGCTTGGCCGCGGACCTCACCTGCGTAGGGCTGCGCAGAGCTGCACCTGCCACAGCGGAACCCGCATAGCTTCAATGTCGGCTCAGGTCACAGTGCGCATTAGGAGAACTCCGCAGACGAGGTGCCTACTTCGTAGATTCTGACCAGTTCGACGAGCTTGTAGCCCCTCGTCTGGTACGGCGGCACAACGCGCTCAGCGCGCAAGTACTGCAGCATGACCGCGTCGGAATAGTCTGGTGCGCCGACATCAGGGATCGCCGCCAGCCGCTCCTCGAGGCCCGCCATCGTCATGATCGGGTCGCTGATCACGCGAACGGCCGGAAGGATGCCGAAGCGCCGCGTTCGCTCGCGGCGGGCTCGCGTCGCAAACGCGACGAAGATCTCGTTGCTCATGAAATTGTAGTCGGCCTCGGAACGGCTCGCGGGTGCGTCCTCGACGCGTATGAAGACGATGGCCTCGAGCGCCTGTAGGTGATTGACCAGCACCTGCGTGAACGTCCCTTCGCCCGACCATTTCGAGGTGTCTACTTCCATCTACGCGATCTTCGTCCGGCGGCTTCTTGTGATGCCGTTACCGATCCGCTATTTCCGACTCTTGCTTTCCAATGTCAGCTTCCCTCTTCCGACCCTCGTGGATCGCCATCAGTCCGCCGAGCACTCGATGGCGACGGACATCGACGAATCCTCTCGCCTCCATCAATTGTGCAACGGCCGACGCTCCAGGATACCGGCGAATCGACGCGGAAATATACCGATACGTGTCCGGATCTCCATGAAGCACCCACCCGAGGGCACCGCCGACCACGGCCAGGTAGAACAAATAGGTCCCGCGCACGATCGCGATGGACGGACGATCGAAATCGAGAGACAGAGCGTGTCCGCCTGGTTTGAGAACTCGCAGCATCTCATCGATGGCACCGGACAGATCGGGAACATTTCTAAGACCGTAGCCGGTCGTGACCAGATCGAAGGACCCAGCCGGGAATGGCAGCGCCTGCATGTCTCCGACCAGAAACGCGGGGCCACGGGCGGAAGCCTTGGCCCTTGCCAGCTCGATCATGCGCGGTGTGAGGTCGAGCCCGACGACGTGCGCGCCACGAGACTGCACAGCGTAGGCGATGTCTCCTGTTCCCGTCGCCAGGTCGAGCGCCAGGGTCTCCGGTACAGGCGCGGCAAGCCTGACCAGACGCCGTTTCCAGGCTCGATCGCGGCCGTACGAAAGAAGGACCGTGATGAGATCATAGCGATCCGCGATGGTCGCAAACAGCGCACGAACGTAGCGGCGCTTGCCTTCGGCGGTGGCAATTCGATCGTGAATCGACATCGGCAGATCAGACTGGCGATAATAGCCTCGCATGCTTCCATCGAGCACGGTCGAGAACTACTTGAAAGCCATCTACCAGGGCCAGTTGCAACTCGCCGCTGGCGCTCGTCTCGTACCGATGGGACAGGTGGCTTCGACGCTCAGCGTGACGCCAGGAACGGCAACAACAATGGTCAAGGCGCTGTCTGAGTCCGGGCTGGCGGAATACGAGCCGTATAGCGGTGTGCGGCTGACCCGCGCCGGAGAGAAGCTGGCCGGACGCGTCTTGCGGCGGCATCGCCTGGTGGAGCTCTTCCTCGTCCAAGTCATGGGTATGAGCTGGACGGAGGTGCACGACGAGGCGGAGCAGCTCGAGCACGCTGTCTCCGATAGACTCATCGAGCTCATCGACGAAATGCTCGGACGTCCAGCACGGGATCCTCACGGCGACCCAATTCCGACGGCGGAAGGCACGATGAGGTCCGCCTCTGGCGAGACCCTACTGACGTGCCCGGTCGGCAAGCCGCTCAAAGTGATGCGCATCACCGATCAGGATCCCGCCTTTCTGCAATTCATTGAGGACAACGACCTCAAACCCGGGCAAGCCGTCGAGGTTGAAGCGCGGGATGCCGCGGCCGACTCTGTCAAGGTCCGACGAGGCAAGGAGGCGGCGATCACGATCGGTGCGCGAGCCGCATCCAAGCTGCTCGTCGAGGCGGCGTCATGATGACAACGCCCGACCTGAAGGTCGGGCCTACGAATATGGGCACGTCGTAGGCAGGACCGACAAGACGTAGGCCCGACCGACAAGACGCCGCCCACCGACAGGAGGGAGGCCCGACCGACAAGACACCGCCCACCGACAGGAGGGAGGCCCGACCGACAAGACGCCGCCCACCGACAGGAGGGAGGCCCGACCGACAAGACACCGCCCACCGACAAGATGTAGGCCCGACCTTCAGGTCGGGCGCTACTCGAGCCCGAGCTACAAGGATCCGAGAAAGGCCAGCAGCTGGGCCCGCGCGGCACCATCGAGCTGTTCAAAGCGTTGGCGGGTGCTCTCGGCCTCGCCACGGTGTCGTTCGATCGCCTCCTGCGGAGTGCTCGCGCTTCCATCGTGCAGGAGCGGCCGCCGCACGCGAAGGCCCCATAACGCTGGCGTCCGAATCTCGTGCGGCAGTGCAGACGCCTGAGGAATGCCGTCACCAGTGCCGGTATCGTGAAGCAACAAGTCCGAGAAGAGCGGAACGGTTCTCCGGTCGAAGAGCGGATGCCGCGATGGTCCCGTTTCGAGGGCCGGCACGTGGCACGTAGCACATCCAATCTGCACGAAGACGCGCTCACCTGCCTGAACCGCATCGGTGATGACACCGCGCGGCGGCGGCGCCAGAAACTGCAAGAAGGCCTCGAAATTGTCGATGGCGGTCAGCTGCGTTCGACGATCGGGTACGTCCTCCGGATCCGGGACCGGATCACAGCGCCGCAACTGCTCGGGTGCGATGCCGGCAGCCAGTTCCTGCGGAAACAGTGCGTTGGTGATCCCCATCTCATTGCGATAGGCATCAGCGCTGAACGTTCTGAGGGTGGCGTGTTGAGCCTTCCAGCCGAACCGACCCACACGCGCACGACCTGAGGCGACGTCTATCACGATCGCCGCACGGCCGCTAATTCCATCACCGTTGCGATCGTCCGGATCGGCAAGACCCTGAAGCACCTCGTCCGGGATGGCCTCCACGAGTCCGGCTCCAAAAACCGGTATAGGAATCCGCCGGGCGATGACGTTGGCCTCTGGCGGAATCCTGGGCTGACAGTTATGTGTCGGCGTGGAAAACAGATGAAAGAGTGTATCGAGCGGCGCACCATCTGGCCCGGTGAGCGGGCGAATGCGCCCGTCGCCGTCGCGGTACGCGGCCCGCACTTCCGAGACGAGGCTGATACCTCCGATGGCAGGGACATTGTGGCACACGCCGCAGCTGCTCGCGTTGAACGCGGGACCGAGCCCTTCCTCAACGGTTTCCACTTCGAGGAAGTCCTCGAGCCCCACCCGGAAACGCTCGAACTCAGCAGGGAGCAGTCCTGACAGCGGGTCGCCGAAACCGACCGATTGCACCGATGTGGAACGAGCTCCACCAAGGAAAACCAGCAGGCCGCACGAGACAATTGCCAAAGGCAGAAGCGAGCGCGGCTGCATCATGGTCCGGTGGTCCTGGCGCGAACGCGCAGCGTTCCGCGCATGAAGCCATGGCCGGCGCCACAGATGCGGGAACACTCGAACGCGTACGTCCCCGGTTGATTGACCTCGAGATCGACACGCGCCTCGCCGCGTCCACGGCGAGGGATCTCGACATTGACATCGCCGGGGCCAAGCAGCCGGAACCCGTGCGTGGTGTCCTCGCTGGTGATTCGCAGCTGAACGCGAGTGCCTTCGTCAATGGTGATCTCTGGAGGGGTGAAGACGAAGCGTTCGGCCACCACGTGCACGACGCGGTCCGGCGGCCGATCCTGATGCGCGCTGAAGGTGGTAGTCGCCAGCACGGCCATCCATCCAAGCGAGGCCCGTCGCGCGTTCCGCATCTAGAACCACCAACCGAGACCGACGTTAATCGACTGCGGCGCCGGCACCGCAGTGCTCTTGTTGCGGACGTGCGAATAGTCGAACTTGATCGCGACGTCGGGATCGACCCAATACGTCGCGCCGACGACCCAGGCGTCGCGATCGAACTGCGGCAGCTTGACGAAGCCCGCCGGCATCCGGTACTGGGTGTCGAAGTTCTCGTAGCGCAGGAACACCGCCGCATCGTGTGGAAACCCCGAGGGAAGAATGCGATACGCGGCCTCGAGATAGCTGCCGCGTAGCTCCCGGGCGATGTTCGGGTTGACGCCGGTCATGCGCTGCATGGCCTCATTCAGTTCTCCCGCCCCTGTAATAAAAACTTGCGCATGCTGTCCACGGGTCTCGAAACGACCGCGCGAGAACCGAGCATCGACCTCAACGAGCCCGACGGTCGTATGGACGCTGGGCACGTTGAATCCGGTATTCCCGCGCCAGAAGCTCACGCCCATCTGCAGTCCCCGAATGCCGACGTGCTCGAGGCGTCCGGTCAGCGCCGCGTGGCTCACGTTCGCCTCGGAACCGTGCTGAGCGCCGCCTCGAAGACCCTCCTCAGCGCTGAACTCGGTGGCGTCGAGCGGCGCCATCGCGTACAGCCGGTAACGAAACCCTCGCCGGAGGCTGCCTGTCACTCCGGCGCCCACTTCGAACCAGGTCGTCGGAATGATCACGGTGTCGACGAACGGTCGTTCGACACCGTGAAACACCGGAGGTTCGTGTCGCTCGTTGATGATTCCGACGGGCACGAGCATCATCCCGGCGCGGAAGTTGATGGCCGGGCTCACGAGAAAATCCAGGTAGGCCTGCTCGAGCTCGAGCTCGCCACCCTCCTCCAAACCTGCGACAACCGCATGCTCCAACTCGAGCTCGCCGACAAATCGCACGCGATCTGAAAAGCGGTGCGAAACGAGCAGGACGAACCGGTGAAAATCAAGAATGGCCGGGGCCGTACCTGTCGGGTTGTTGAAGTGGAAGTCCATGTAGCCGGACAGCGGTCCCGTTTGGGGCCCGTCCCCCGGGGAGGCGCTGGCGGCTTGCGCCAGCGTCGACGGTCGGACGTTGACAGGCGTGGGTCGACACTCGGCCCCCGCCAGTGTCAGACACAACGACGCCAGGAATTCAGTCACTAGAAACATCGGTTTTGAGTAGTAAAACTTAAAACTCAGGAGAGTCTAGGATGAAGCCCGGCGCGTGTCAACGTAGGGGCGTTGGCTGTGTCAAAGGGGCGTTGGCTGTGTCGCGGCGGCCCGTCAGACGCCCGTCGGCGCGGCGAGCACCCTTCTGATCTCTTTGACCAGGTCTTCAGGCAGGCACGGCTTGGTGACAAATGCCTCACAGCCAGCCTTCATGGCACCTTCAGAAATTCCGGCCAGTGTGTGACCGGTCAGCATCACGACCGGTATACACGCGGTTCGTCCGTCTGCCTTGAGGCGGCGCGTCGCCTCCCAGCCGTCCATGACCGGCAGCGACAGATCCATCAGGATGATGTCAGGCTGGTCTTCGACGGCCCGCTGCAACGCCTCGATGCCGTTGGCAGCTTCGACGACGTCGAATCCTGAGAATTGGAGATACTCGCTGTACATCTCACGAGCATCGGCATAGTCGTCAACCACGAGCACGCGTGAACGCACGACGTTCCTCATCGATTCGTTCCTTCAGGGGCCGCTCGACTCAACCCCTTGTGCTGCCGGATGATGCGCCGCGATGTACGCACACCAGCAACGGCGGTGCCACCGGTTTATCCAGTGATTCCGAGCAACAGACCGCTTGCCTGCAGCGCAGGCAGACGGCCGCGCTGGCAACCGTACAGGAACCCTACAGAACTGTCAGCAACTCGATTGGCTCGTCGACAAGACGCTCGTGGCCATCGAGCTCCGCCACAGGAAATCCGTCGAATCCGAATCCGTACCGCGCAAGGCACACGGCCGTCCCTGCGGCCCGAGCGGTGCGCCAGTCGATGACGGAGTCGCCCACCAAGGCGACATCGGTGGCGGCGGCGCCGACGTTCTTCATCAGATGGTGCAGACCGGCGGGGTCTGGTTTGCGCGCGAAGGTCCCGTCGCCGCCGAGCACGTGCCCGGAATCAAAGAAACGGGCGAGCTCGAGTGCCTCCAGTATCTTCCTGGTGGCGCCGAGCGGTTTGTTCGTGAGCACGGCCAGCGTCGCGCGCGAAGAGAGGACATCAAGCGTCTCGCGCATGCGGGGATACGGCCTCGTGCATTTCACGAGTCTCGCGTTGTAGATCCTCAGAAACCGGGCCAGTGCATCCGGCGGCTGCGGAATGACTGCTGAGGCGAACGCGCGTGCGACGAGGGTTGCCGCGCCCTCACCCACCATTCGGCCGATGGACTCGCGCGGAAGCGGTTGACCGCCGCATTCAACGAGGAGGGCGTTTGCCGACTCGGCCAGATCGGTCAGGGAATCGACCAGCGTGCCATCGAGGTCAAAAACGATGAGTCTGAATCCCGACGTCACGATGGCAATGGCAAGTGTCCGGTGTCCATCACAACGCGCCCGCGCGTTGCTTCACGCGGAGGTTCCGTACTCGGCAAACGAAGTCGGCGTCTCCCACACTTTCACCCGCACGACGGGGAGGTTCTGGCTGACCGCGTAGTCGAAAATAAGGCGAGCGATTCGTTCGACGGTCGGATTGCTGTCGAGCAAGTACATCGGTTCGCCGAGCTGCTTCAGGGGCGCGACGAGCGGATCGTCGTGCCGCAGCACCATGCGATGATCGAGCTCACGATCGACCCAACCCTTGACGATGCGCTTGATGTCGCTGAAGTCGCAGACCATGTTGCGGTTGTCGAGGTGATTGGTCCGGACCTCGATTTCCGCAACGGCATTGTGGCCGTGTGGATGCTTACAGATGCCATCGTAGTCGAGTAGGCGATGGCCGTAGCAGAACTCGATGCGCTTGGTCACAGAGTACATTTGGTAATCTGGTAATCTGGTAATTTGGTCATCTGGTAATTGAGTCTGGAAGATGGATTGTAAGTTCAATGACCAGATTACCAGATTATCAAATTACCAAATGCCAACCGCGGTGCTCTTGTCCGGCGGCCTCGACAGCGCCGTCCTCCTTGCGGAGGAAGCCCTTCGCTCTCCTGCGACCAGGGTCCAACCCATTTATGTCGGCGTCGGTCTGTCGTGGGAGGAAGCGGAGCGTTGTGCGATTGCACGCTTTCTGGCGGCTGCCGCGTTTGGACCGCGCGTCGGGCCGCTCGTATCGCTCTCGGTGGACATGCGCGATGTCTATCCGGCCACGCATTGGGCCCTTCGCGGGCACCCGCCTGGCTATCACACGCCTGATCATGACGTGTACCTTCACGGCCGCAACATCGTCCTGCTCGCGAAAGCCGGAATCTACTGCGCCACTGAGCACCTCGATCGACTCGTGCTCGGAACGCTCGATCACAATCCGTTTCCGGATGCCACTCCGACATTTCGGCTCGCCATGGCATCGGCATTGTCGCTTGGCCTGGCCCAGCAACTGACAATCGATGCTCCGTATGCGCGCGTCGGAAAATCCGAAGTCATCAGACGGGGTGTGGTCCTTGGTCTACCGCTCGACCTGACGCTCTCGTGCATGAACCCAGTCCTCAACCTGACCGAACCCGGAACCGTGAACCCTTTTCCACGTCATTGCGGCATGTGCAGCAAGTGCCGGGAGCGTCACGATGCCTTCCTGGAGGCCGACGCACCCGATCCGACGGACTATGTGGACCGGACGTACACGCACTGATCTTGGCTCGCCTGCGCAGGCCCCTCCTTCAACTCGTCCGGGTCACCCGAGCTGAAGCTCGGGCTTACGGCTCGAAGAAATCTCTGCCCCAGTCGGTATGGATCTGCAACTTCCGCCGGTCGAGCGGCAGGGCAACGGGTGGGCCGTCGGGAGGACGAAACAGGGCGCGGTCGACTCGCGCCAGGAGCGAGGACAGTCCGCGCTCGTCCGGCGCCTGGACAACGAGCACACCCGCGCCTTCCTCTGGAGGAAATCGGCGGTCATCGAGGTAGTCGCGATCGAGAGTGACAAGCGTTCGGCGAAGCTGCTGCGCGAGCTGGTAGTGCCTCGTGTCCGGCGCCCGACGCAGATCCTCGTCCTCGAGCACGAAGAACACGTCCCAGTACAGTCGGCACCGCATGTATGCCACCAGACCCGCCGGCACGTTCGCGTCGGCATAGATCCGTGGTTGCGGCGACAGCCGCTCCGCGTGCGAGGCAAGTTCACTGGCGAGCGATCCCACTACGATGCCACACTCACTTCTTGCTTGACACTTCCACCGCCCGCGCTTCACGCGCGGCCTTTGCTTCACGCGTCAGCGCCGCGACGAGCTCATCCCTGTGGTGCACGAGATCCTTGCGGCGACGGACGCCATGCGGCGACCCGATGACGTACTCGCAGAACAGGGGAAACGCAATCGTCGAGTATCTCGGGACTGCCTTTGGGTCGATAGTACCGAATCGGCTTGCCGGAGAGGAACTTCGCACCAGACGGCGCTGGTGATCCGGGAGCACGATGCGGCAAGAGGCGATCTCCTTGGGACAACGTTCTGAGCAGATGGCCGGTCGGCGCCCAGTCTGAAAATAGCTTAACATCGACGGTCATGGGTGGCGAATCTGCCTGGATCTCGTGGACGCTGACCGGCGCAACGATCGCGCTCGTCCTCGTGGGATGGTGGGTATGGCGAAAGGGCCGTCCGTTTGCGCCCGGAGATGTCTTTCGAGCCAGCAGGTTGAGCGACGGCAACCGCCTCTTCCCCACGCAGGTGTTGATCACCGAGTCGAACGTGGTGCAGTTCAAGCCCCGCTGGATTGGCAAGCAGGAGGAATCGATTCACATCGCCCACATTTCGTCCGTCAAGATCGACACGGGCCTGATGTTCTCGGATGTCTTGATCGAGACTACAGGGGGCGCCAGCCCGATCCGGTGTCACGGGCACAAGAAGAGCGATGCGGTTCGGATCAAGGCGATCGTGGAACGCCACCAGCACGCCTACTACACGACCAACCGCCCGTCCGCTTCCTCTGTCGAAACAGAGCCCCGCCGCCGATAATCGTAGAGCCAAGATGGACGATGTGACCTTCAGCGCCCGCCGCGCTAGCGTCGGCGCTTCTGTGGGGACGGCCGAGCCGACACACGCAGATGCACGTTTTCGCACACTTGTGCAGTCGCCGTTGCGGGCCGGCATCCTGCGCTATCTGAACTCGCGACCGGGCGAAGCGTTTGACGTCGAAGCGCTGATGCAGACGTTCGGACGACTCCGGCTGGATGTCGAGAACTGCGTCCGCGAACTGGCCGACTTCGGTGTCGCCAGCATCACGGGCGGGACGCCAGCCAAGTACGCGGCCGAACGTCCGGCCGATCTCGCGATGGCTGACCTGCTCGACCACTTCCTCGAACGGACCGCCAACGTCAGCACGGAAGACCAGTCGCCCTCGGTGCAGCGCTTCCGCGAGATGATTGGCCGCGACGAGAAGATGCTGATCGTCTTCGAGTGGATTCGCACGGCTGCCAAATCCGACATCTCCGTGCTCATCCTCGGCCCGACCGGCTCCGGCAAGGAGGTCGTCGCACGCATGATTCACGAGCTGAGCCGCCGCAGCGCGGCGAAGTTTCAGGCGGTGAATTGCGCGGCCCTGCCCGACACCCTGTTCGAGTCGGAAATTTTCGGCTACGAGAAAGGTGCGTTCACCGGGGCGCATGATCGTAAACCTGGGCGGCTCGAGCTGGCCAACAACGGCACCCTGTTTTTGGATGAGATCGGCGACATGTCGCTCATTGCCCAGGCGAAACTACTGCGCGTGCTCGAAGAGCGGCGCTTCGAGCGCCTGGGCGGGCATAAATCCATTTCGGTTGACTTCCGGTTGATCTCGGCAACCAATCGCCCGCTCGAGCAGTTCGTGCGGGACGGGCGCTTCCGCGAGGATCTCTACTACCGCGTCAATGCGTTCGCCATTCGCCTCCCCTCGCTTCGGGAGCGCCAGGTCGATATTCCCGTGCTGGCCCAGCGATTCCTCGCACGCTATTGCGCCGCGCAGGGCATGCCGCTCGACAGCAAGACGTTCGCACCCGAGTCGATCGAACTGCTCGTGAACTACCACTGGCCGGGCAACATTCGCGAGCTCGAAAGTACCGTGTCTCGGGCGGCGCTCTCGGCGCCGGGCCGGGCCATCCGGGCGTCCGACATCGAGTTTCTGCATGCAACCGTTCCGCCTACCGCGCCAACCGGCGACCGTATGCCCACGCTGGCCGATGCCGAGCGCGCGCATATCGTGCGGGTGCTCGAAGCCGTGGACTGGAACAAGAAGGAGGCTGCACGAGTCCTCGACATCAGCCGCGGCACGCTGTACCGCAAGATCGTCGAGTACGGCCTCGAGCCCGAGAAGCAGGCTTCGAGCCGCCGGGGCCGCGACGCCAGCATCTGAACGTCGCGGGTCCCTGTGGGACAATGACGAAGATGTTGGACGCGGCCGGGCTCACGACACGTCGGCGCATCAGATGAAGAACCTTCCAGTTCCAGCGCGGCTGTACGTGTCTGCCGTCCTGTTGGGCGGGGCGGTCACAGTCGCTGTCTTTGCTCCTCGATCACTCGGCCACCCGCTGCTCTTCCTCTCGCTCCTGCTTCTGTCTTCCACCGCATCAGCCCTCAAAGTGAGCCTCCCCCTCACCCGCAGCGGCTCGACGATGTCGGTGTCGTATGCCGTTGATTTCGCGGCGCTTCTGCTGCTTGGGGCGGATGCGGCGATGATCGTCTCCGCGGCGAGCGGGTGGAGTCAGTGTACGTTCCGCGCGCAGACACGGCCCCCAGCGTATCGGACGCTCTTCAGCATGGCGTCACTCGTACTGACGGTGAAAGCCACTGGAGCGATCTACACGCGGTTGGGCGGGCCTCCGTTCGGGACGGACTTCACCCTCGCGAGCATCGCCCGGCCGCTCATGGTCGCGGCCACGGTCTACTTCCTTTCCAACACGGCCTTTGTCGCCACCGCCATCGGCCTCTCGACCCGCCAGCCCATCCTGCGCGTGTGGAACGGGAATTTCCTGTGGAGCGCACCGAGCTACTTCGTCGGAGCGACCGTGGCGGCAGGCCTCGCGTTCGCCGTCAAGAGTGGCGGCAACGGGGCTTACTGGATGGCAGCGCTTGCCATGGCGCCGCTCTATTTCATGTACCGGACCTATAAGGTCTACATGGGCCGCATTCAGGATCAACAGCGGCACGTGCGGCAGGTCTCGGACCTCCACCTCGCCACCATTGAGGCGCTCGCGCTCGCCATCGATGCCAAGGATCAGACCGCGCAGAGTCACATCAGACGCGTCCAGGTGTACGCCGCGGGCCTCGCGCGCGCGCTAGGCATGCCTGAGACGGATATTCAGGGCGTCAAGACGGCCGCGCTCCTGCACGACATCGGCAAGCTCGCGGTACCTGAACACATTCTGTCGAAGCCCGGCCCGCTGACGCAGGAGGAATTCCAGAAGATCCGGATCCACCCGCAGGTGGGAGCCGAGATCATCAGCGGCGTGCCATTTCCTTATCCAGTCGCGCCCCTCATTCTCAGCCACCACGAACGGTGGGACGGCAAGGGGTACCCCGCCGGGTTGAAGGGCGACGAGATTCCCCTGGGTGCACGCATCTTGTCGGTCGTCGACTACTTCGATGCGCTGATGTCCGAGCGGCCCTACCACAAGGCCATGAGCTTCGACGACGCCGTCGGTCTGCTGCGGCAGGAAAGCGGCAAGGCTCTCGACCCGCACGTCGTCGCGACCTTCATCGAGATGTATCCGTCCCTGACGGAGGAAGCCGAGGCGACGCAGGAACCGGCGCGTAAGCTGACGCGCGTTCCCGCGCATGCGCCCGCCGCCAAGCCCGCGGTCGGCTTCGTGAACGAGGGAGTCGCGCGCACAACCGTATTCCAGGACATCGCGCTTGCACACCGGGAGATCTACACGCTGTACGAGATCGCGCAGGCGATGGGCAGCAGCCTTGGCGTATCGGACACAATGGCGCTCATTTCATCGAAGCTGAGCAACATCGTCCCGTTCTCCTGCTGCGCGCTGTTTCTCTACAACGAGGACACCGAGTCCCTTCGCTGCCGGTTTGCCACAGGCGTCGATTCCGAGTTCGTCCATCAACTCACGATGAAAAACGGCCTTGGACTCACGGGCTGGGTGGCGCGCAACCGGCGACCCCTGGTCAATGCCCGACCGATCGCCGACTTCGAGGCCGGCGGGATGGCCATCCAGACCACGCTCCAGTCGGCGTTGGTGTGTCCACTGGTGTTCAACGAACGATTCATCGGCACTATTGCCGTCTACGACACCGGAGACTCGATTTACACCGACGATCACCGGCGCCTGCTCGATCGCATTTCAGAGCAGGCCGCCGCGGTCATCTACAACTCCATCGTGTTCGAGCAGACACAGGAAGATTCGCTGACCGATCCGTTGACGGGGCTACCCAACACGCGTTTCATGTTCATGCACCTGACGCGCGAGTTGTCGCGCGCTCATCGAATGAAGACCGAAGTCTCGCTCCTCGTGATGGATCTCGACAACTTCAAGGAGATCAATGACACCTACGGCCACAACGTCGGCGACCACGCACTGCGCGACGTCGCCGCCGTTCTGAGGACCGGCATTCGGCCGTACGACATCTGCATCCGCTACGCGGGCGACGAGTTCATCGTAGTGCTCTCGGGATGCGGCAGCGACGAAGCGGACCGGAAGCGCCTCGAGTTACAGCGCGCGGTCGACGAGCTTCATTTCGAGCCGCAGCCCGGTAAGGCCCTGCCGATTGCCATCAGCATCGGTGCGGCCGTGTTCCCGTACGATGGCGATTCGTACGAAACGCTCTTGGCAGCGGCAGACAGCCGCATGTACCGGGACAAGACCCGCCGCAAAAAGCAGCAGAAGCCGGTGGCGGCGTCACAAGACAGCGCGCCGGATGCAGAAGCCGGACGCGTTCACCGAGGTTAGCTCTGTGCCATTCGGCTGGTGCGACGAGAAGAAAGCCTACTGACAACCAAGGCCAACCGAGGGTTCGAGACGGTCTATCATCAGGAGGAAGTTCGGTCGCTTCCTGACTCTTGCAGTGTTGTGCTCGGAAAAAGCCGCGGCTTGCGCGTTGGGAGATCCGCCAGTTATGCGGGTGGGCGTGGCGAGCCTTCCGCAGGACTGGGGCTGTGAACCAGCTCGCGAATAGCCGGGACCAGGAGCGGGGCAATGTCGATGCGATTGCTCGGGTGGAACACGGAGGTCGTGGTCACGATGGCGGAAGCGCCCGCGTCATGAAGCGCCTGCTCTGCGCGCGCCGAGAACAGCGCATGCACGCCAAGGCAAACCGGAGCGCGCAAACGTGCCGCAACGAGGGCTTTCACCGTTTCAACCATGGTCTCGGCCGAGGACACGATATCGTCCACGACGACGGGTGTGTGCCTCCAGTAGACCGCGTACGTGTCGGCATCTGGTAGGGACACATCGACCGCGAAATCGCCCCGCCGGGCCTTCCGCATCACGACGAACGGCGCGCCAGCGCGATCCGCGACGTCTTTCACCCACTGCGCGCTTTCCTCGTCGGGTCCGACGACTACCGGACGGTCCACGTGCGCGGTCATCCACTCTGCCAGGGCCGGCGCCGCGTGCACAATTCGGCTCGGCACCCGGTAGATCTGCATGAGGGAGCGGTAGCGGTGGAGATGCGGATCGACCGTGACCAGCCAGTCCACATAGCGCGACAGCAGCCCGGCGAAGGTCCGGGACGTGACGGCCTCGCCGGGGTGGAACCGGCGGTCCTGACGCATGTAGGCAAGGTACGGCGCGACGAGGCCCACGCGGGATGCACCGAGTTCGCGCGCCGCGTCAGCCAGAAACACAAGCGGGAGCAGCTTGTGGTCCGGCCGGTCGAGTGAGCAGACGAGCACGACGCTCTTCTGCGCGCATTCCGCGTCGACGCGAAGATAGGTTTCACCGTCAGGGAAGCGACGCGATTCCACGACGCCCAGCGGAATCCCCGCCAGATCGCTCACCCGACGGCCGAGGGCCTCGCTGTCCTGGAGGACAAGTACAACCGCGCTCACCCTGCTTCTCCGATGACGACGATGTCGGGATGCGTGGCGAGATAATCCCGGGCGTACTGCAGTTCCCCAACACTCTCGGCATGCAGCGTGAACAGCGGCTGCCCACCGGCGACCTCGGTGCCGATGCGGACGTGGAGGTCGATGCCAGCGGCGGGGTCGGCTGGCGCCCCGGCCAGCTTGGCTGCGCGCGCCAGCCTTCGGTTGTCCATGCCGCTGATCGTACCGCTCACGCGGGCGGTCACCTCGAATCGCTGCGAGCTCGTCGGGGGTGTCCGCATGCCGCCCTGGGCGTCGCAGATCGCCTGCAGCTTCCGCCATGCGCGCCCGTCGCTCAGAATGGCTCGGGCCTGCGCGGTCCCGTCCCCGATCGCGCACGCGCTGGCGAGCTCGAGGATTTCGCCTGCGAGAAGTATGGCTCGCTCGCGCAGATCGTTGGGAACATCGGAGTCGCCTCTGGTCACCGCAACAACATCCCTCGCCTCGAGCGCGGGCCCGATGCCCCTGCCGACGGGCTGCGTACCGTCCGTGACGATTGGGTGAACCGACAATCCCATTTCACCGCCGACGCGCTCGAGCAGGCGAGCGAGCGAGTGCGCCGTGTCGACCGTGCGGACCTTCGCGGTCGGTCCGACCGGGATGTCGAGCACCACGTGTGTCGAGCCCGCGGCGACCTTCTTGGACAGGACCGAGGCGACCAACTGCGCGTCGCTGTCGAGATCGAGCGCGCGCTCGACGCGAATCAGCAGATCGTCCACGGGACTGAGATGAATAGCGCCGCCCCAGATCACACATCCGCCTTCCCGCTCGACAACGCGCCGCATCGAGGCGAGATCGAGATCGACGGGAGCCAGCGTTGCCATCGCGTCGGCCGTACCGGCTGGCGATGTGATGGCGCGAGACGAGGTCTTCGGAATACATACACCTGCGGCCGCGACAATCGACACGACGATGGGCGTCGTCCGGTTCCCGGGGAGACCACCGACGCTATGTTTGTCAGCCACAATCGGACGGTCCCACGTCAGACGTTCGCCCACCTGGACCATGCCGCGGGTCAGCCAGACGACCTCGTCGAGACTCATGCCGGCAGCCGTGCAGGCCGTGAGGAACGCCGACAGGTCGATGTCGGTGTAACGGCCCGCGACCATGTCGCGAAGAATGGCCATGAGCTCGGCCTCCTTGAAGGCGTGGCCGAAGATTTTCGCCCGAACCGAACCGAGCGACTCAACCGGCCGCGGATGCGAAAAACTCGCGGGCTCTCCGGGTGCGGCGTCGAGCAGTCGCCAAGCTGCTTCCGAGAGCCCGGCTTCGGTCGGCAGTACAAATCCGTCGCGGACGACGTTGAGCGTCGCGATGATCGACGAGCGCGCGGTTGTCACCATGAGACGGGAGTGTGCTGAGAAGCCTTCGGATCGGCAGACGGGACAGTTGGCCTGCATGTACACGATGGGCTCCTCGTGCGTGTCGATCCCCATTCGCTTCAGTAGGAGGGAGTTGCGTGCGGCATGATCCATGCGCGGCCATTTTAGCCTTAGCGGTGGTCGCACTGTCCTGGAGCGACCGAGGTCCGCTGGACCTCTCCACCAGCCTCGCTCACCATGCTCTCGCGCGATCGATGAATTTCCACCACGTTCACGCAGGCTCCGGTGCGCGTGATGCGGCGCGCTCCGCAACGCGGCTGGAATCCGCACACGTGGCGGGATATTTCCCGCGGGCAACGCCGACTCGGCGCCTTCACCGATAATCCTCGTCGTCGATCCAATCGGGCCCGAGGCCTGCAAGCCCTGTCCAGAGCAACGCCACGCCGGTCGCCCCGCCAACGAGCGCTAGCCCCTGCACCCACCACGCGAAATCACTCCCGGAAAACTCCACCCAGGCGGCTGGCGCCGCCAGCGCGAGCCCCAGTGCCGTTGCGTGCCGAGGACGTCGAACAAGACGAAGGAGGGCGCCACGCGCGCGCCTGGTGAAGGACATGGGAATTGATACCATAGTGCGCCGTGCTGCTGACCCGGCCCCGCTGTTCAAGACTCTCCTGGTTCTTCGCGTCGCCGCTGCAAAGTCATCGGCGTCAACCTCCCGCCTGTTACACCGAACCGTTCGGAAGAATGAGCATTCCATGCGCGCAATGACACTGACCCGACGCGGTTCCGGAACCGTGGAAGAAGTGACCCTCGATCGACCGGAGCCAGGATTCGGCGATGTCGTAGTCAAAGTGCTGGCATGCGGCGTCTGTCGTACGGATTTGCATGTGGTCGACGGCGAACTGCCCGAGCCCGCGATTCCGGTGGTTCCCGGCCACGAGATCGTCGGTCGCGTGGAGCAGGTCGGCGGCGACGTGCACGCGTTCTCGCCGGGGGATCGCGTCGGCATCCCGTGGCTGGGACATTCGTGCGGGGCCTGCAGCTTCTGCCGGTCGGGGCGGGAGAACCTTTGCCCGCGTGCCAGATTCACGGGATATCAGATCAATGGCGGTTATGCGGAGTACGCCGTCGCGGATGCGCGGTTCTGTTTTCCATTGCCGGCGTCGTACGACGACGGGCACGCGGCCCCCCTACTGTGCGCCGGGCTGATTGGCTATCGCGCCTATCGAATGGCAGGCGCGGGCAGGCGGGTGGGCATCTACGGGTTCGGCGCGGCCGCGCACATCATCACGCAGGTCGCCGTCCATCAGAAGCGCGAGGTGTACGCCTTCGTCGCACCAGGAGATGACCAGGCGATTCGCTTTGCCCTTCAGTGTGGGGCGACGTGGGCCGGGCCATCGAATCAGCCGCCGCCCGTGCTACTCGACAGCGCAATCATTTTTGCGCCTGTCGGTCCGCTCGTACCCGAAGCCCTCTCGCGCACAGAACCTGGTGGTATCGTCGTCTGCGCCGGCATCCACATGAGCGACATTCCAACATTCCCCTATGGTCTCCTTTGGGGGGAGCGCACCGTCCGCTCCGTCGCCAATCTGACGCGCGCTGACGCAACTGAGTTCCTCGCCCTCGCCGCTGAGGTCTCGATTCACACACATGTGCAGATCTATCCTCTTGCGGATGCCAATCGCGCGCTGAGCGACCTTCGAGCGGGACGGCTGTCCGGCGCTGCCGTGCTCGTGCCGTAACGGCGTGACTCGAGTTCACGCTGGCCTGTCGGGGGCGTCCGCGCAGGGTCCTTCTGGCCTCAGGAGATCTTTGCCGACCAGTCAGCCATACCGCACCATAGACAGCGTCCTGTGAAGCACGGACCCTCGCCGCGGCGTGCTGCCCAACGCCGACGCGGTCACGCGCTCAGCACAGGGCAAGGCGAGCGCTGGATGATCCCGAACGCGTGCGTGCGGAGACGTCCGAATGGCTCGGCAACGGACCCACGCCCGACTATCACAAGGTCGGCACCCGTCCGAGTCGCCTCTTCCGTCACCGTGGGGACAATCTCGCCAACAGCCACGCGAATCGGCAGATCGACACCGGCCGATTTCACCATCGACGATATCCTCACGTGCGCCCCTTCGCGAATGGCATCCTGCAGCCGTCGCTCCCGCGCCAATGACGGCCAATCGGTGATTGGGGTTACAACATGTAGGAGGTCCAACCTGGCTCCCATCTTCGCACTGAATTCGACCGCCCACAGCGCGAGCACGGGTGTCGCCGGCGTTCCATCCACCGCACAGAGAACGGTCTTTGGAAGGTCTTTCGTCGTCTGATTCTCGGCGTGCGCGGCCGTCCAGACCGGACACGTTGCATCATGCAGCACCTTCGACGTGACCGATCCCACGAGCATCGCCCTGAAGAGGCCGAGCCCATGGGTCGGCATCATGATCAAGTCGACATCATGGCTACGCGCGAACTGAGTGATCCTGAATGCGGGATCTCCGGTATCGACTACGCGGTCGACTCGGAGACCGACGAGCTTGTCGGTCAATGCCTTCTCGAGATGAGACTCCAGCGTCCCCACCAGTTCTGCGGGATTCTCACTGATCCTCGAAGCCATGCCAGCCGGCATCGCCTCAAACGCCGGAGGAATCACGCTCAAGAGAGTCGTCTTGGCGCCGAAGCTGTTCGCGAGGGCCCGCACGAACGGGGCCGCCTGCTCTCCCTGGGCGGAGAAATCAAAGGGAAACAGAACATGTTTGATGGTCAACATATCCACAACGACGCCATCGTGACTGCAGAAGTACGCCTATGAGGTCGAAGAGCAGATACGATACAACATGGCCACAATACCCGCGGCACCCGCAATGATGGTGTCGGAACCCACAAACGCGGAATCCTTCCACGCATGCCGTCTCAACTGAAGTGTAGCGGAACGGGCCTTCGGTGTTTGTTGACACCGCGCCCGCACGTCTCTCTGCCCACGTCCGGAGCGACACCTTCTCTCTGAGAATGTGCATGCCGCGACACGCCTTTGTATCACATGGAATTGATACCATACTGCGCGATGCTGCTGACACTTCCGATCCGCGAAGTGGTTCCCGCGACACCACGCGCGCGGGTCGTGCGGATTGGTCTGCGCGGTGCGCTTTTTTCCTACAGCCCCGGGCAGGCGGTGCTCGTCGCCACGCACGATCACCAGGCACGCCGCCCGTACTCGCTTGCCAGCGCGCCGGAAGATGCCGAGCGTGAGGATTGCCTCGAACTGCTCGTTGGCTTGAACGCCCATGGAGCCCCTGGATCGGATCTGACGCTCGAGCGAGGCGCACTCATTGATGTGGAAGGCCCTCTTGGGCGCTTCACGTTTCCCGATGCTCCCGATACCGACCGGTTCGTCTTCATCGCCGGCGGCACAGGCATCGCTCCACTCAGGTCGATGCTGCACCGCGCGCTCCATGTTCCGCACCGAAGCATTGGCGTCCTCTACAGCGCGCGCACGTTGAGCGACTTCGCGTACGGAGACGAACTGCAGGATCTGGCTCGACATGGTCGGATCGAGTTGCGGCAGACGGTGACGCGTGAAGTCGCGACGGAAGAGTGGAGCGGCGCAGTGGGGCGGCTCGGATCTGCTGCAATCGGGCAACTCGTGCACGACCCCGAAACGCTCTGCTTCATTTGTGGGCCGCTGGCACTCGTTCATGAGATGCCGAAGCTGCTGGGACAGTGCGGGGTTGCCACGAACCGCATTCGAATCGAGGAATGGGCTAGAGTCCCACCACGTGATACCCGGCATCAACCATGAGCACTTCGCCGGTGATGGCGCGCGAGGCAGGCCCGAGCATGAACAGCGCCGCGTCGGCGACTTCGGCAAGTTCGACATTGCGCCGAAGGGGTGCCCGGTCGCGATAGACCTGCAGAATGCTCGAAAAGCCCGATATCCCGGCGGCCGCCAGCGTCTTGATCGGCCCGGCGGAGATCGCATTGACGCGGATGTTCTGCGGGCCGAGATCGGCCGCCAGATAGCGAACGGACGATTCGAGCGCCGCCTTGGCAACCCCCATCACGTTGTAGTTCGGGAACACCCGCTCGCTGCCGACGAATGTGAGCGTCAACACGCTGCCCCCGCCCCGACGCACCATCAGCGGCTGAACCGCTCGGGTGAGGCCAATGAGCGAATAGGCGCTGACGTCGAGGGCGATCCGGAAGCCTTCGCGCGATGTGTGCACGAACGGGCTGGAAAGTTCAGCCTGCGGGGCGAACGCCGCGCCATGGACGAGGAAATCGAGTCCGCCGAACTCGCGATCGAGAGCCGTCGCCAGGTCTGCAATCTGTTCATCGCTCGCCACGTCGCACGGTAGCAGAACGGGATGCTGCAGCTTCTCTGCCAGTTCCCGCACGTTTTCCTCGAGTCGCGCGCTGGGATATGTGAGGGCGAGCCGAGCGCCGGCCGCCTCCGCGGCTTGCGCGATCGCCCAGGAGATGGATCGTTTGTTGGCCACACCAACAACGAGCCCGAGTTTTCCCGTAAGAGTGGACACGCCTTACTTGGACCGCTTGTGGCCAGTATTGTGACGCCGTGCGAGGCGCGACGACGGTGAACCCCGCGAACCTTGCGGCCCCTGGGAAGGGCGACCGCCTGTCTGGCGGCCCGACGCGCCACCCATGGACCCGGGCGGCCGATTACCTTGGAACATCGGGCCCCCGCGCTGGTTGCGGGCCCGGAAACGATTGTGACGCCCCCCTGGCTGGCGAATCGTAAAGTCGGGAGCAGGTCTGGCTGGCGGTGCCTGCCCCTCCTGCCGCGGTAACGTCGCGCGAATCAGAGGCCGATGAACCGGCCCCTCTTCGGCTTCGTTTCTGTCGCCCCCGTCGAGGACAATCGCATCGGGACCGGCCACCGACGCTGGCGCTTCGGCGGACGCCGCGGCGATTTCGCCGCCGCTCGCCGCCGCTTGTCCCGGCACGTCACGTGGCGGCACGGCACGTGGCGCCACGTCCCCAGGCGCCGGCGCCACGGCTTCGTGGGTGACCCGCTTTGGACCGGCAGCCAGGACCTGCGAATAGAGCGCGGCTGACTCCTCCCCCTTCTTGCGCTGCCTGGGCACTTTCGCGTGCTTGTATTCGTGCTCGGCCTCACAGGTCGTGCAGCGGGTCTGCTTGACCTCGACGCCGATCATCGCCACCACGGCGTGGTTGGTCAGCCGCCGCTCGCGCGGACAGTAGTCATCCAGGATGTCACCAAGCCGAAGCTGGCGCTGCTGCATCAAGAACTCCCGAAGAGCCTCGTTGGAAGGGAGGAGGATAACGAAAGGCGGCGTCATCTTAGCAGAGCGGCTTTTGAGGTGGCAAGATCAACCGGGAACTAGCGTCCGGCGCCGGCCAACCACTCCTCGACCTCCGCCAGCGCAGCCTGCACGGCCCAAGGAGCCGTTGATTGCGGTGTGCGCTTCGCCGCCACGGACGCGCTGGCCGTGACGCGGTCCACGATGTCCGCGTCGAATAGCTCGCTGGCGGCTCGCCATTCGGCCGGTTCGAGCGACGTGAGCTCCCGGCCTTCGGCCACGAGCCTCCGCACGAGAGCGCCAACGATTTCGTGGGCGCGCCGGAAGGGCAACCCGCGCCCCACGAGGTAATCCGCCGCGTCGGTCGCCAACAAGAAGCCGGACGAGGCCGCGTTCATGCGTACATGGTTCGGCGTGAGCCCGTCGGCAACCGACCTCACGACGGCGAGACAGCCCGCGACCGTGTCTTCGGCATCGAACACCGCCTGCTTGTCCTCCTGCAGATCCTTGTTGTACCCGCTGGGCAACCCCTTCATCGTCGTCAAGAGCGCCATGAGATGGCCGATTGCGCGCCCCGTCTTGCCCCGGACGAGCTCCAAGGGATCGGGATTCTTCTTCTGCGGCATCATGCTGCTGCCGGTACTGAGCGCGTCGGATAGCTCAAAGAAACGGAACTCATCGCCACAGAGAATGACGAGATCCTCCGCCAGACGGCTCAAATGCACCATCGTCAGGGCGCAGGCATACAGGAAGCTCGCGGCAAAGTCGCGGTCCGACGCGGCGTCGATGCTGTTTGCGACGATCCCGCCGAAGCCAAGATCCTGCGCGAGCGCGTCGACGTCAATCGCGTAGCTCGTGCCCGCGATCGCGCCCGAACCAAGGGTCAGCGCGTCGGCTTCGGCGCGGGCGGCGTCGAGGCGCGCGTGATCGCGCCGCAGCGCCGCAACGTGCGCAAGAAAGTAGTGCGCGACGAGGACCGGCTGCGCCGGCCGGAAGTGCGTGAACGCGGGCATCAGGGCATCGCGCGCCGCCAAGGCCTGGCGCGCGAACGCGGCAATCACCCCGTGCAGGCCGCGTTGCAAACCGGGGATGCGGCGCCGGAGGTACAGCCGGAGGTCAAGGGACACCTGCTCGTTCCGGGAGCGGCCGGTGTGCAGACGCCGGCCGGCGTCCCCCAGCTTCTCGACCAGTAACCGCTCGACGAAGCTATGGACGTCTTCGTCCGGACCATTCACGAAGGCCGGATCAGCGAGGCCGCGACGAAGAATGTCCCCGAGCGCCTCATCAATCTGACGTGCGTCTCCCTCGCGCAGCACACCCGCCCGAGCGAGCGCCCGCGCCCACGCGCGACTGCCGGTCACATCGTCTTCGAACAGGCGCCGGTCGAAGCTGAAGGAGGAACCCCACTCGAAGGCATGCGCGTCGGGCGTCTGTTCGAATCGGCCTGACCAGAGCGTCGTCATTTCGTCACGAGCCGCTTCTTCCTGCCGATATCGGACGTCTTCCGCGCCGCGAGGGCCGCGGGTACGCCGGCATTTCTGACAGGACCGATGCCGGCCGCGTGGTCGTACGTGTCGCCGGCACGATATGCGGCCGGCGCGTGAGCGTCAAGGGCAAGCGGCTTGCGAGAACGATGCGTTGCATGCGCTACAGCCCTGCGTACCCTTCCAGCCGCCTGACCAGCGCGGCCGCGCGCCGCTCGTCGCGCGCGACCAGGAGAATCGTATCATCGCCGGCGATCGTGCCGACCGCCTCGGGTAACTGGGCGCGATCGATGGCGAGGGCCAGCGGTTGCGCCTGTCCGGCGCCCGTACGGAGGACAACGAGCTGCTGCACGCGATCGACACGGCGGAGAAACTCGACCGCCAGCCGTTCGAGCGCGCTCATCACCACTGGCGGACTGGCCACCTCTGCGCCCGGCCGCTGATAGGCTCCGTCAGCAGCGCGTTTCACCAGGCCGAGGTCCTTGATGTCGCGCGAAATCGTGGCCTGCGTGGCCTCAAATCCGCGCTGATGCAGACGCCGGCGCAGCGCTTCCTGGCTCTGCAGCGGTTCGCGATCCACGAGCTCCAAAATCAGACCTTGACGCCGCGCCTTCATCGGAATCTGCTGGTTCTCAGAATACACGATTTTGCGACCGTTGCGAGTTTTTATTCATCGATTTTAATTGATCGAAACGAGGTTTTCATGTATAAATATTCGTTCTAATGTATACAATGGCCACGCCTGCCGCAGCCAGTAAGGGTTCCGACGGAGCCGCGATGCCCCGCATTGCCATCGCCGGCGCCACCGGGTACACAGGCCAGGAACTGCTACGGCTCCTGTCGCGGCATCCGTCGGTCAGAGTGACGGTCGCGACTTCTTCCGGCGTGACATCTGCGCGGAAGCTGCCGGCGCTTGCGCACCTCTGGGAAGGCTCCATCACGCCGCTCGACGCCGATGCGCTCGTGCGCGAGGCCGACGTCGTGTTCATGGCACTCCCGGATTCGAGCGCGGCGGAACTGGGGCCGCGGCTCATCGACGCTGGCGTACGCGTCATCGACCTGTCGGGCGCGTTCCGGCTCCGTGACAACGTCGCGCGAGCGCGCTGGTATCCGGAAACGACGAAGGTGCCGGACGGCGTGGCGTATGGGCTGACCGAGATCACTCGGGCGGCGGTGAAATCAGCCCGTCTCGTGGCCAACCCGGGCTGCTATCCCACCGCGGCGCTGCTGGCGCTCCTGCCGCTCACGCACGCGGGCATGCTTGTGCCTGGCGTAGACGTCATCGTGGATGCCAAGTCGGGCGTTTCGGGCGCGGGCAAGACGCCGTCCGAACGCACGCATTTTTCAGAGGTTCACGGAAGCCTGTCGGCCTACGGTGTGTTCGGTCACCGCCACGGCGCCGAGATCGAGGAGGAATTCGGCGGGCCGGTCACCTTCACCCCTCATCTTCTGCCGATCCACCGAGGGATTCTGGAAACCATCTATGTGCGCGTGCCGCCTGGCACCACCGAAGAAGCGATCGGCGATCTGTATCAACAGGCGTACGGAGACGAGGTGTTTGTGCGGCTGGTGGGGACCTCGCTGCCGGAAATCAAGCATGTGGCGCACACGAACTTCTGCGACATCGGCTGGCGCGTGGATCCTGGGGGGCGCGTCATCCTCGTGTCAGTCATCGACAACCTGCTCAAGGGCGCCTCGGGTCAGGCGGTACAGAACCTGAACGTCATGCTCGGGGTCGACGAACGCCTGGGGTTGCTGTGATCGCTGTGATCGTTGTCAAGTTCGGCGGCGAACTCCTCGAGGATCCATCGTGCCTTCAGACTGTCGTTGCGGCAATGACGCGGGTGGCTGCGAGCACGCCGCTCGTGATCGTCCACGGAGGGGGGAAGGAGATCGATGCGGCGCTTACGCGCGCCGGCATCGAGAAGCGTCAGGTGGATGGTCTGCGCGTCACCGACGAGGCGACGCTCGATGCGGTTGTGGCCGTGCTGGCGGGGACGGTGAACACGCGGTTCGTGGCCGCGCTGGCGCATGCGGGAGTCCCAGCCGTCGGCCTCACAGGTGCGGACGGGCAATGCGGGCTTGCGGATGCCGCGCCACCGCATCGCGCGGTCGACGGGCGGGTGGTCGATCTCGGGCGCGTCGGGATTCCGAACATCCACGCCGACGTGCGGTTGCTGAGCACGCTGACCGCCCATCGCTTCGTGCCAGTCCTGGCCTGCATCGGGATCGGCTCGGATGGCCGCCTGCTCAACGTGAACGCGGATACGTTCGCAGGTCATGTGGCGGGTCGTCTCGGCGCAGCCCGCCTCGTCATTGCAGGCACGACGCCAGGCGTGTTGAACGAACGTGGAGAAACAGTGCCGCTCGCCGGTTCGGAAGCGGTCGACGCGCTCATCAGGGGAGGGACGGCCACGGCCGGCATGATCGCGAAGCTGAACGCCTGCGCGGATGCGCTCTCGCAGGGGGTCGGAGACGTGGTCATCGTTGACGGCCGTGACGGCATCGCCCTTGAAGCCGCGGCGCTCGGTTCGATGCCGCCAGGGGCCACGCGCCTCGTGGCATCGGTCGGACGAACTCCGTAGGGCAGGACGTGCGTCTCGCCCGTGATGGTCGGACCGTCCGACCGTCAGGCCAGGCGCGTCGGCGATCGAGGACTGAGATATGACGACGACAACGACAGACAACATTCAGGCATTGGAATCGCGGTACGTGCTGCAGACGTACCGGCGTCAGCCGGTCACGTTCGTGCGTGGAGAAGGCGTTCGGCTGTTCGATGCAGACGGACGTGAGTATCTCGACCTGCTCTCCGGCATTGGCGTCGCCGCCCTTGGACACGCGCATCCTGGATTGACGCGTGCGATTGCCGATCAGGCGAAGACGCTGCTGCACACATCCAACCTGTTCTTCCACCCGCTTCAGGGCCAACTGGCCGAGCGCCTGGCGAACCTGTCGGGATTGCCGCGCGCATTCTTCTGCAACAGCGGCACGGAAGCAGTCGAGGCGTGCCTCAAGTTCGCGCGCCGGTACTGGTACACTCGCCGCGAACCACGGGCGGAGATCATCGCACTCGAGGGCTCCTTCCACGGTCGAACGATGGGCGCGCTCTCGGTGACGTGGGACGCCCACTACCGGACGCCTTTCGAGCCGTTGCTGCCGGGCATCCGCTTCGTACCGGCCAACGATTCCGGGGCGCTCCTGGCGGCGGTCTCGAAAACGACCGCCGCGATCATCGCCGAACCAATACAGGGGGAAGGCGGCGTGCGCCCGCTCACGCCCGAATTCGCGACCGCCATCGGCGACGCGTGCCGGGCAAGCGGCGCCCTGCTCATTGCGGACGAAGTGCAGAGCGGACTCGGGCGCACTGGAAGTCCGTTCCACTTCGCAACTCTGGGTATGAGGCCGCACCTTGTCTCGGTTGGCAAGGCCCTGGGCGGTGGCGTGCCGATCGGCGCGGCGCTTGTGGGCGAAGACGTCGCCAGTACAATTTCGTTCGGCGATCACGGCAGCACGTACGGTGGAAATCTTCTCGCCTGCCGCGCGGCCATCTGCGTGCTGGACGAACTGGTCGGCGGCGGACTGATGACGCGCGTCGGCCAGCTGGGACGATTCTTCGAGCAGCGGCTGCAGACCATTGCGGCGAAACGACCGATCGTGAAGGACGTGCGGGGCCGCGGACTGATCTGGGGCCTCGAGCTCACCTGCGACGCAGCACCTGTTGTGCCCGCCGCTCTCGAACAGGGGGTCATCGTCAATCGCACGGCTGAGAGGGTTGTGCGGCTGCTTCCGCCGCTTGTCATCACGGAGGAGGAAGCCACCGAAGCGTTGGACAAGCTCGACACGGCACTTGGCGTCGTGGCCGCGGCGAACGGAGGGCGCACCAATTGAGCGCACCCGCCCGGATCCGCCTCCGCATCGCTGACGCGTCGTACGCGCCGCGGCTGCATGCTTTGGTCGCCGCAAACGGAGAGGAGCGCCGGCTCCATCCCCGGGCGCTCCGCGAGATCGCCGTGCAGGCGGAGCGCTTCATCGAGGCCCCCACGGGCCAAACGATCCTCAGGCGCTCGGAGCCCCGCATTGTGCCCGCGGATGTCGTGTCCGCTGACCAGTCATGAGCGCGCCGCTCGCTACCGTGGTGAAAACGATTCAGGGCGGCGTGACGACACCGCAGGGCTTTCGGGCCGCTGGCGTGAGCGCCGGCATCAAGGCGCGGGGGTTGGATCTGGCGCTGCTCGTATCGGATCGACCCGCCGCCGCGGCCGCGGTCTTCACGACCAACCGCGCCCAGGCGGCGCCGGTGCTCGTCTCGATCGATCATCTCTCGCATTCGGGCGGTGTGGCACGCGCGATCGTCGTCAACAGCGGCTGTGCCAACGCCTGCACCGGTGACGCCGGTCTGGACGTTGCGCGCGGTATGGCGGCCGACACCGCGCGCGGCATCGGATGCCCTGAAGAACAAGTGCTGGTGGCTTCGACGGGCGTCATTGGCGTCGGACTGAGCCTCGAAAAGATCAGACGGGCACTACCGGTGGCGCTGAGCGCCCTCGGTGTCGACCAGGGGCCGCAGGCGGCGCGCGCCATCATGACCACCGATCCGTTTCCGAAGGAGGCGGCCGTGCGCGTCAGGCTCGAAGGCCCATCCACGGCAGGCGACGTACTGATTGGGGGCATGGCGAAGGGCTCGGGCATGATCGAGCCGAACATGGCCACCATGCTCGGGTTCATCACGACCGACGCGGGCGTGCCGCTGCCGTTGCTGCAGCGCGCGCTGCGCGAAGCCGTCGAGGACACGTTCAACGCCATCACGGTAGACGGCGAATGTTCCACGAACGACTGCGTCATGTTGCTGGCCAACGGCGCCAGCGGCGTTGTCGTGGACGCGGCGAGCTACGATGCCTTTGCCGTCGCGCTCCGCGCGGTCTGCCGCGATCTCGCCCTCGGCATCGTGCGTGGCGGCGAGGGCGCGACCAAGCTGGTCACCATCACCGTCACAGGCGCGGCGTCCGCCGCGGAGGCACGACGAGCCGCCAAGGCCATTGCCAACTCGCTGCTCGTGAAGACGGCCATTCACGGCGGCGATCCGAATTGGGGTCGCCTGATTGCCGTCGCGGGTCGGGCGGGCGTGGCGTTCGAGTTGTCCAGAGCGGCCGTCGCCATCGGGTCCATCGTGCTGTTCGCCAATGGACAGCCGCACGAGGAGAACGCGGCAGCGGTGGCCGACTATCTCAAGAGTACCGACATCGACGTCTCGGTCGACCTTGGCGCCGGAACCGCCACATCAACGGTGTGGACGTGCGATCTCAGCGCGGAATACGTAAGAATCAACGCCGAGTACAGAACATGACACTGCTCGCGAGACGCCGAGAGTTCACGCCGCATTCCGCCTCTTCGCCGAAGGATTTTCTGTCGGTGCTCAACTTCCAGCCCGAGGATCTGGAGCGCTGTCTGGATTTGGCGGCGCACGCCAAGGCCGATCGATCTCTGCGATCCGACGCGCCAACAAGCCGGCTTCTCGCCGGGTGGCACGTGGCAATGCTGTTCGAGAAGAAGTCGCTTCGCACGCGCTCAACGTTCGAGATTGCCGTCCGGGAGCTTGGCGGCGACGTCGTCGAGCTGAAGCCGGAAGCGGCCCTGGGAGAACGGGAACCGGTTGCGGACGTGGCCCGAAATCTGGAGCGCTGGGTGGACGCGGTGGTCATTCGCACGTTCCGACAGCAACTGCTCGAGGAGTTTGCCGCGGCCACCACACGGCTGCACATCATCAACGCCCTGACCGACGAGGAACACCCGTGCCAGGCGGTCGCCGACTGCCTGACCCTCCGCGAGCGGTGGGGATCGGTGCGGGGCCGGACGGTTGCCTACATCGGCGATGGCAACAACGTCGCGGTGTCGCTGGCCCACGCCGCCGCCATGCTCGGCATGCACATGCACGTCGCCAGTCCGGAGGGCTATCAACTGCCCCACGCAGCCGTGCAGCAGGCCATGAGCGTGGCGCGCCATGGCGCGCGGCTTCGCCTTTTTGCCGACCCGACTGATGCTGTCGATGGCGCAGACGCCGTGTACACCGATACGTGGACATCGATGGGCCAAGAAGCGGAGACCGACCTTCGGCGACACGTATTCGCCAAGTACCAGGTGAACGAGGAACTCATGGCGCTCGCCAAACCGGACGCGCTCTTCATGCACTGCCTCCCCGCGCACCGCGGCGAGGAGGTGACGGCCGAGGTCATCGAGTCGCGAGCGTCGATCGTGTTCGATCAGGCTGAAAATCGCCTCCACTGCCAGAAGGCGCTCTTGATCGTCCTACTCTCACCCGCCGAGGTGTAATGCCTCCGACGGCGCCCTGGCTCGCCCACTACGACGCGGGCGTTCCGCAAACATTGGCGCCATATGCCGATCGCACACTGCTCGACTATCTCGCCGACGCGGCTCGAACGCGTCCGACCGATGCCGCGCTCCTTTTCAAAGGCGCCACCGTTACCACGGCCGCACTGGAAGAGCTGAGCGACGCGCTCGCCTCGGCATTCCAGAGGCTTGGCATTGGTCGTGGCGATCGGGTGGCGCTGCTGCTTCCCAACTGCCCGCAGTTTTTCATCGCGCAGTTTGCAGCGTGGAAGATCGGCGCGATTGTTGCCCCCCTGAATCCCATCTATACAGAACACGAGCTCGAGCGACCTCTGCTCGAACACGGCATCGAAACAATCGTCACGTTGACACGGTTCTACCAGCGAGTGAAGCGCGTGCAACCCCGGACAGTGTTGAAGCGCGTGATCGCAGCCAACATCAAAGAGTACTTCCCGCCTCTTCTGCGGATGCTGTTCACGCTCATCCGTGAAAAGCGCGAGGGCGATCGCGTCCATCTGGCCGCCGACGATCACGACTTCGCTCGACTCCTGCACGCTCACCGAGGGGGGCAGGCTGCGCGGTCCAATCCAGGCGCCGACGATCCGGCTGTGCTCCTCATGAGCGGCGGTACCACCGGAACGCCCAAGGGGGTCATCGGTACGCACGGCGCCTACGTCATGTCCGGGCAACAGGTGCACGCATGGCTCCGGTCAATACTGAGACCAGGCGATCGGATTCTGCTGCCGCTGCCGATGTTCCACGTCTACGCGAACGCCGGCGCACAGTCGCTTGCGCTGGTTGCAGGCTGCCCGCTGGCGCTGGTGCCCAATCCTCGCGATCTTTCGGACGTGCTGGCGACTGTTCGCCGCGTCCGGCCGGCCTTCTTTAACGGCGTGCCGACGCTCTATGTGGCGCTCCTGGCGCATCCTGACGTGCAGTCCGGCAGAGCGGACTTCAAGTCCGTCAAACTCTGCTTTTCCGGCGCCGCGCCCCTCATGGCCGACACCAAGCAGCGATTCGAGTCTCTGACAGGCGGACGGATTGTCGAAGGGTATTCACTGACTGAAGCAATGATGGCGGCCTGCGTCAACCCGGTGAGAGGACCGAACAAGATCGGGTCGGTCGGCATGCCACTGCCAGACGTCTCCGTCACCATCGTTGATCCCGATGAAGGCACGCTTCCCGTTTCGGTGGGGACCGTCGGCGAAGTCTGTCTCTCAGCGCCGCAGTTGATGACGGGGTACTGGAACAATGCCGCGGAGACCGCAAGCGTTCTTCGCGACCATCCTGGAGCGGAAGGAACGAGGCGCTGGCTGCACACTGGCGACCTCGGGTACCTCGACGACGATGGCTATCTCTTCATCGTGGATCGTCTGAAAGACCTCATCAAAACGAGCGGCTACCAGGTGTGGCCACGAGAGGTCGAAGAAGCCCTCTCGGCTCATCCAGCCATTGCCGAGTGCGGTGTCGCTGGCATTCCACATCCTGTACAGGGCGAGGCGGTCAAAGCCTGGGTGGTGCTGCGAGCGGGTCAGCAGTCGAGCGACACTGAAATCCGCGCGTTCTGCCGCGAGCGGCTCGCGTCCTACAAGGTTCCATCCACGATCGAGTTCCGCACCGAGCTGCCGAAGACGATGGTCGGCAAAGTGCTGCGGCGCGCGCTGAAGGAACCCGGTTAGACTTACCGCACGTCATGCCGAGAAACAACGCCGATTTCGGGACGGCCGTTTACCACGAGCTGCACCGACTGGCCGCGGCCGCCATGAAGCGCGAGCGTCGCGGACAAACGCTGCAGGCAACGGCACTGGTACACGAAGCGTACTTGCGGCTCGCCAACGCCAATGCCACCTGGACCGATCGGGGCCACTTCCTGGGCATTGCAGCGCGAGCCATGCGGCAGATCCTCGTCGATGGTGCCCGCGCGCGGGGTGCGCAGAAACGCTGGGCCGGCCTGGATCGCGTCACGCTCACCGAGTCACTCGCAGGCGCGGCGCACGGCGACGCTATGCTGCCAGCGCTCGATGAGGCTCTCACGCGGCTCGAGCAAGTCGATCCCGAGCAGGCCAGAATCGTCGAGCTCCGCTACTTCATCGGCCTGAGCGTCGACGAGACGGCCGACGCGCTCAGCCTGTCGCCAGCCACCGTCAAACGACGATGGTCTTTGGCGCGAGCCTGGCTCTTTCGTGAGCTGAGCGGGGAGCCGCGCCGTTCACAGCCATGAGGCAGAGCGACTGGCTACGCATCCGCGATCTGTTCGAGCGCGCGATCGACCAGAACCCTCCGAACGTCCGCGCCTGGCTCGATCGCGAAGCGGACGGCGATCTCGACGTGCAGGCCGAGGTGATGTCCCTTCTCGAGCATCACAGGCGCGCGGGAGCCTTTCTCACAGAACCTCCCGACATCGAGCTCGATCCGGCCGACGATCCGCCATTGGAACCCGGACGCGTGATTGGTCCGTACACCATCGTTCGCGAAGCAGGTCGCGGCGGGATGGGGCGCGTTTACGCGGCAACCGATGCGCGCCTTGGACGCATCGTCGCGCTCAAGGCGGTGCGAGCGCTGACCGATCCCGCCCAACGGGAACGGCTTCGGCGCGAGGCAAGGGCTGCAGCCGTATTGACGCACCCGGGAATCTGCACGGTTTACGCACTGGAGGAAATCGACGACCATCTCTTCATCGCCACCGAATTCATTGAGGGCCGGACGCTTCGGCAGGAAATAGCGAGCGGCGATCGTCCAACCGGCTCAGACCTCCTGGCGACGGCCCGCGAGATAGCGGAAGCTCTGGCGGTTGCACACAAAACCGGCATGACGCATGGCGACCTCAAACCAGAGAACGTCATGCGCATCCCCAACGGCCGACTCAAGATCCTCGATTTTGGGTTGGCACGTCCCGAGGGGCGAACCTCACCCGAACGTCAGACGCTCAGCGATACACAGCCCGGCATGATCGTGGGCACGCCGGGCTACATGGCGCCCGAGCAACTGAACGGCGGCGCCCGGGATATCCGAGGGGACGTCTTCGCCTTTGGCGTGCTCATGTACCGAGTACGCGTGCGGCACGCATCCCTTCGACGCGTCAACGCCCGTCGGCATGACCGCGCGCGTGCTCGAGGGGCACGTGCGGCCGATCGAGGAGATCCGCACCGATCTGCCGTCTGCGCTTGGAATAGTCATTGAGCGCTGTCTGCGGAAACTTGCCGCCGATCGGTTCCCCTCCGCCGTGCAGATTGTGGAGTGCCTGGCCCGAGAGGATGGCACCGCCCCGCGCGCTCGAGTCGCGACCTGGTGGCGCGCACATCAGTTCATCATCATCGGCCTGTACCTCGTCGCGTCAATCGCGGCCTGGCGGGTCAGGGAGTTGCACGGCGGTGTGACAACGGCTGTGTTCCTGGCGATCGGCGTCTCGGCAACGGTCGCCACGGTCTTTCGAGGCCACTTGCTGTTCACGGAGAGGATGAACGGTTCCAGGTTGACGGCGGAACGGCGGCGGACGCGGCCGGTCACGATGGGCGTGGATCTCCTGATCTCGCTCGCGCTTGCGGTCGACGGCGCGATCATCGCGTCGATCACCCCCCTCCCCGCGGTGCTGATCGTGTCCCTGAGCGCGTCTCTGGCGCTCGCCAGGCTGATCCTCGAACCTTCAACCACGGCCGCGGCCTTCAAGGACCAGTAGGGCCGCTAGCCCAGCGGTCACGTGCCAGGTCGTGAGCCGGTTGGTGGCCGCTTCCCGCATTAGTCATCGGAGGCGTTCACCATGTCCTACATTTCCGGCCGGCATGTGCGCGAACATCGAAGTCTGCTCGCAGCCGCTGAAAAGCGGGCGCTCACCTGGATTGCTGTGCGGCTGCCCGAGCACATTCACTCGGATCATCTCTCTGGGCTCGGACTCGCGTCCATGCTCGCCGCAGGAATCTGCTTCGCCGTATTCCAGACAACGAGCTGGGCCGCGCTGGGCGTGGTGGTGTCTTTAGCCGCCAACTGGTTGGGCGACAGTCTGGACGGTACTGTCGCGCGCACTCGGGGGCACGAGCGGCCCCGCTACGGCTTCTACGTCGATCATGTCATCGATGTCGCGGGAGCGGTATTCCTGCTCGGTGGACTCGCTTGGTCCGGCCTGATGAGCTCACTCCTGGCGATGGCGCTGCTCGCGGCCTATCTCCTGGTCTGTGCGGAGACCTATCTCGCGACCCATGCGACGGGCGTGTTTCGAGTGTCTATCTGGGGCTTTGGACCGACAGAGCTGAGAATTCTGCTAGCCGCAGGTGCCTTGAAGGCGGCGCACGCTCCGCAGATCTCACTCGCCACCCTCGGACCGGTTCGTCTCTTCGACGTGGGAGGCACGATCGCGACCGTGGGCCTGCTCGCGGTGTTCCTTGTCTCCGCGCTCAGCAACACGCGTGCTCTGTACGCCGCCGAGCCAGTTCCATCGCGAAGAAGCGGGTCCAAGGTCGCATGAGAAACGACTTCAAGGTGTTCGCCGTAGTCGGCGCGATGGGGTTCGTGGTGCAGATTGGCGTGGTTGCGTCGCTCACGACGCTGGCTCATTGGCCATACTGGGCCGCGACAATGGCGGCCGTCGAGGCCGCGATCCTGCACAACTTCTGGTGGCACGAGCAGTGGACGTGGCGGAGACGTCGCCCCTTGGACGCCGCGGTCTCCACGCGACTCTTGCGCTTTCATGCCGGAGCAGGATGCATATCAATTACCGGCAACCTCGCGCTCACGACACTTGGCGTGCAGTCCCTGCACGTCGGCGTGGTCACCGCAAACATCGGAGCCGTGGCACTCACGAGCCTCGCGAACTTCTGGGTCGCGGACCGATGGATTTTCCGAGGAACCCAAGACGCCCGACCTGAAGGTCGGGCCTACGAGTGACTGTCGTTCAGCGATCGCCCACTGGGAGGGAGGGGTCGTTCAGCGATCGCCCACGGCTCTAATGACGATGCCCGCGGCCTCGAGGCCGCTCCGGAGGCTGGCCGCCAGTGCGGCCGCGCCTGGCGTGTCTCCGTGGACGCAGATCGTGTCAGCCTCAATCGACAAAAGGGAACCGTCTGTCGAGACGATCGTTCGTTCTCTGACCAGCCGAACCGCGCGTCCAACCACAACTCGCGGATCGTGAATGATGGCGCCTGGGTCGGATCGCGGTGCAAGCGATCGATCTTGGCGGTAGGCACGATCGGCGAAGGCTTCCGCAGCCACGCCAAGTCCGGCCGCGCGTGCCACAGCCAGCAGTTGCGAACCGGCCGGACCGAACACGAGGAGCGCGGGGTCGAGCGCGGCCACCGCACGCACGATCGCGGCCGCGAGATTCTGGTCGCGCGCCGCCATGTTGTACAGGGCGCCATGAGGTTTGACGTGCTGCAAGCGCACACCTTCAGCCGCGGCTACGCCAGCCACGGCGGCAACCTGATACAGCACGAAATCCTCGGCCTCCGACGGCGTGACACGCAACTCTCGTCGGCCGAATCCCTCGCGATCCGGAAACCCCGGGTGCGCTCCTACGGCTATTCCACCCGCCTTCGCGAGCCGGATGGTCTCACGCATGATGGAGGGGTCGCCTGCGTGAGCGCAAGCGGCAACGTTCACAGACGAAATCGACCGCATCAACGCGGGATCCTCGCCGATCGATTCGCCGAGATCAGCATTCAGGTCGATGCGCATGTTCAGCTATAGGCTACAGCGTTCGGCTCTCAGCTCTTAGCTATCTTTCGCGGCGGGCTGGCGCCTGAGCGGCCCGTACAAACGAAAGGGCATCGCGACATGCGATGCCCTTTTCACCGGCCTGGCTCCCCCAGCATTCACGGCGCCCTGCCGTAATCAGACCGGCGATTGCCCTTTGGCATCGCAAGGGATGTACCCGCGTCCGAGACGCTTGGAAAGATGGGATTTCTTCTCGGTGCTCAGTGTTTTTCGCGCCCGTTTCGTCAGCACGATGACAAATTTGTCTACGGCTGATAGTCAGGAAGCCTGCTCATCACTTCGGCAAGCCGGGGATGCCGACGATCGCGATCAGACACGAGAGGCTCCTCAACGAGCCAGTCGATCGCGAGCGCCGGATCGTTCCACGCAATGCCGACCTCTGACGCCGGGTGGTACAAGTCACTGCACTTGTACTCAACCTGCGCTGTATCGCTGAGCACCGAGAAACCGTGCGCGAAACCGACCGGCACGAAGCACTGGCGGAAATTGTCCGCTGACAGATCAACAGCGGTCCATTGCCCGAAGGTCGGCGATCCCCTTCTTACGTCAACGGCAACGTCGCGGATCGCTCCTTCGATGACGCGCACGAGCTTGGCCTGCGGGTGGCCGACCTGCAAGTGAAGACCGCGCACGGTGTTCCTCACCGATTTGGAGTGGTTGTCCTGAACAAACGTGGCGGTGATACCGCAAGCCTGATACTTCTCCGCGTGGTACGTCTCGAGAAAGAAACCGCGCGCGTCACGGTGGATATCCAGCTCAACAACGAGAACGTCTGGCAGGCTGGTACGAACAACGAACATTAGTGTTCCTGTTCGAGCAGGCGCATCAGATACTGGCCGTAGGCACTCTTGGCCATGGAACGCGCCAGGGCGGCGAGATCGTCCGATCCGATGAACCCCATCCGGAACGCGATTTCCTCGAGGCACGCGACCATCAGCCCCTGGCGCTCCTCAATTGCCTGAACGTAGTTGGCGGCCTGCAGGAGCGCCTCGTGCGTTCCGGTGTCAAGCCACGCAACGCCGCGCGGCAGCTTCTCGACGTGGAGTTGTCCGCGTTCGAGGTACGTGCGGTTCACGTCGGTGATCTCCAACTCACCGCGAGCCGACGGCCGAAGTCCTGCGGCAATATCGAGCACCTGATTGTCGTAGAAGTAGAGACCGGTCACTGCGTAAGACGATTTGGGTCGGACAGGCTTCTCTTCGAGGCTGACTGCCTTCCCTTGTCCGTCGAATTCGACCACGCCATAACGTTCCGGGTCGCGAACCTGGTACGCGAACACTGTTGCGCCAACGAGACGGGATCCGGCGTTGCCAAACAAGTCCGACAATCGCGCACCGTAGAAAATGTTGTCGCCAAGCGCAAGGGCGACGCGGTCGCCTCCGACAAAGTTTCGCCCGATGATGAATGCCTGGGCGAGTCCTTCGGGCTCCGGCTGTGCCGCATAGTCGATGCGAATTCCGATCTCCGACCCGTTGCCCAGCAGTTGCCGGAAGCCGGCCTGGTCGCGAGGGGTTGTGATCATGAGGATTTCTCGGATCCCGGCGAGCATGAGCATCGATAGCGGGTAGTACACCATCGGCTTGCTGTAGATGGGCATCAGCTGCTTGCTCATTGCGCGCGTCAGGGGATGGAGTCGCGACCCCGATCCGCCAGCGAGGATGATGCCCTTCAACCGCCCAACCCCAATCGCTGCCGATCGTATCGGCCAGCCTGCACCCGGTCACACCAATCCCGGTGCTCCAGGTACCATTGCACAGTCTGCCGAAGGCCGGCCGACAAAGAGTGACGAGGCCCCCAGCCCAGCTCGCGGCAAACCTTGCTCGCGTCGATCGCGTACCGGCGATCGTGGCCTGGCCGGTCCGGCACGTACGTCTTCAGCGCACGATAGCTGATCGGTTTCGCCATGTGGCTCAGGGCCGCGTTCGACTCCGCGGGGCGTAGTTCCTCGAGCGCATCGCACACATCGTCCACGATCTGGAGGTTGGTGCGCTCGTTGCCGCCGCCGACATTGTACTTGCCGCCCGCGCGCCCCTTTTCAAGGACGAGCAGAAGCCCCGCGCAGTGGTCCTCGACATGCAGCCAGTCTCGCACGTTGCCACCGTCGCCGTAGATCGGCAGAGGGCGGCCCTCCACGGCATTCAGAATCATCAGCGGAATCAGTTTCTCCGGAAACTGATACGGTCCGTAATTGTTCGAACAGTTCGTGATGAGAACCGGCAAACCGTACGTGTGGCCGTAGGCGCGCACGAAGTGGTCAGCTGACGCCTTGCTGGCCGCATAGGGGGAATTCGGCGCGTACGGCGTCGCTTCGCTGAACTGGCCGGATGGCCCAAGCGCTCCGTAGACCTCGTCGGTGGACACATGCAAAAAGCGGAAGCTCGAGGCGTCGGTCTCACCGGGATCGTCCGCGGCGTCCGCCTGACGTAGGAATTGCCGCGCAACGTCGAGCAGTACGCACGTGCCGACGACATTGGTGTCGATGAACGGCTGGGGGCTATCGATGGAGCGATCAACGTGCGTCTCAGCTGCAAGATTGATGACGGCGGTGGGGCGATGTTCGGCGAACAAGCGCGCCATTGCTTCCCGATCGGCGATATCGGCGTGCACGAAGAGCACCCGAGGATCACCGAGCACCCGCTCCAGATTGAGCAGGCTGCCGGCATAGGTCAGCTTGTCAACAACGACCAGGCGGTCCGCGGTGTGGGCGAGAGCGTAGTGGACGAAATTTGACCCTATGAACCCGGCGCCACCAGTGATGAGAAGAGTGCCTATACCGCCGCTCCCTCAGGATACTGGAGAGCGAGCCTCAGCTCCTTGGCCAGAGAATCGACGGTTGTCCCTGAGCGCTTCCAGGCGCCTTCGGTCTCGAAGCGGAGATCGCCGATGCGGCGGCCCCAGGGCGCAATCACCCGTCCGATCGCGCGGAAGTCGGTGCGATCCACATGCTCCTGGTCCAGACGGCGAATCGCGTCCGGCGCGACGCGAATGAACGCGCGAAGGGCCGATGCCGATCGGATGCTGTATTTCCGGCCGTTCCAGGCACCCCCAAAAACGAGCGCAATCTGCTTGAAGTAGTTGACGAAGAACTTTTTCGCCTCTTCGTGATAGTCCGCCTTGCGCGGGCCGCCAAACACGTCCGTGGCGGCGAAAATCTTCTTCAGCTCCTGCGCGAGCGGCGCCTGAGCCACGCGGCCGCGTCCGACGCCGAGAAGCTTGATTTCGTCGTACAACGGCGAGTCTTCGCGGTCGTTCAGGGCCCGCACCACGTCGTGCGCCGTCGCGAGGGCTTCATCCCGGTACAGTTGCCGGCCGGAGAGGCTCACGAGATGCGACGCGTTGAGCCGTGTGTGCTTGGCGTTGATGGTGACGAACATCTGCACGACGTGATCCTCGGGCAGGCGGTCGAAAATGATCGCCGGCACGCTGAAGTCCTCACCTTGGAAGTGATCGATATCAGCATGAAGCGCCAGGAGGCGGTGCTGTCCGTCGATTGCGCGCAGGACACCTTCCCGCTCGGGCACCTTCAGAATCCCAACACGCGGATCCTCGCTCGTCGCCTGGAAGTTGAGCTTCTCGTCGCAGCTGATGATGACCGCACCCGGAATCGATGGAAGATCGCGGGCCTGTCGGCATTGCTCGTAGTACTGCACGAGCTCGTCGATCTTCCGACGAATGATCTGGCGCTGATACGCCTTCTCACTGGAGGCAATGCGTCGCTCGAGCAAGTCCCAGTTCACTTTCGAGGGGGCAACACCTTCGCGGGGCTTGCTGCCACGAACCGGTGGCTGTGCCGTGTCACCGTAGTTGAGAACTTCGAATCTGACCAGCTTGTCTATGTCACTGGCCGTCAATGATGCCTGATAGAACTGCACGCCGAACTGCTGCATACGAATCGCGGCAACGTTGATCATAGATTCAGGTCCCGACTGCCTGGGGCCCCAGCACGGGTGAGGGTCAAAACAGCGATTCTACCGACCGGAGCACTGGCATCTCAACGGTTTTTTCGCCGCGTCCCGCTCATCTGCCCCAAGCGATTCAGGGCATGATGTCACATAACCTATTGATAAGACAAGGTTTATAATCATGCGCCGTGCGCGTGGTCGATTGCCCAATCCTGCAACATTTTCATGCCGGAAAGGGAGCCCAGGGGACCCCAGGGAGCCCCGGCGCGGCATACTCGAGCGTCTGGCAGGGATTGGAGGGTGAGGGTGGGTGCGCCCCGCGAGCGATCGTCTACCGCGCCGTCGATTGGCGTGCGAGATCGCGCCGGGACATGAGGGCACTGAGGATCAGCCAGCCAAGCGGCATCATGACCAACAGGTACGTAAGATACTTGCCGTACTGGCCGTCGGGGCCATACGGTTCAGTCGCCCAATGCAACGGCTCGCTGTAGGGGAAGATATTGGCCTCGGTCATCTCATGAAAGCCGTAGATCAGAAGCTGAACGACGAACACGAGGAGGAATACTGCCGTCACCTGGAAGAAGAGCCCCAGATTGACCCGGTGTCCGTAGCGCGACCAGAGCCAGGCGACGAAAGCCGCCGCCAGCGTGCCCAGCACAGCTCCCGCAATGACAGTCATCGACTGCATGCCCTGCTGAAACAACAGCGTCCCCATGAGCAGCGCGGTCTCCATGCCTTCACGCGAGATCATCAAGAGAGTGAAGGCAAACACACCCAGGAAGGCCTTCGTTCCGGCATTGAGCGCTGAACTGTGGAGGTGCCCTTCAATGTTCTTCTTGATGCTCTTGGCCGTTCGCCACATATGGACGGTCAGCGACGCCACCGACACGGCGGCGACGAGGGCGAGTAACCCTTCCCATAACGCCTGGTTTCTCGCCCGCTGAAACAGGTACGCTGCGCCGATGCTGAGCAGGATCGACAGAGCGATTCCCCACCGCACAGCGGGCACGAGCTCGTGTCGCCCGCTCTTCCGCAGATATGCAAGGCTGATCGCGACAATGAGAAACGCCTCGAGGCCTTCTCGAAGGGTAATGACGAAAGCGGGTAGGAACATGACGCGCCCTAGGCCCTGACCAGCGGGCCGACGATTTGATCGAAAACGAGAACCAATCTCAAGATGGACCAGTCTACTTCGTGATATACGACCGGTCAAGTCGGTCATTGATGGGAATCGGCTGGCAGCCTGGGCTAAGCTCTCTATGTGCCTTCCCGTCGCCCCATCCTCGTGACAGCACTGCCCGTCCTGCTCCTTTTGTTGGCCGTTTCACCCGTGGCCCAGCAACGGCCCACCTTTCGGTCCACGCAGACCGTGGTGCCGGTGTTCGTGACAGTCACCGATGCCCAGCAGCGGCTCGTGACCGACCTGGTCCGGGACGATTTCGAGATCTACGACAACGACAAGCTGCAGCAGCTCGTCGTATTCGACAGCACGCCGCGGCCGATCCATGTTGTGGTCATGCTCGACACCAGTGGGAGCATGGAGCTCAATCTGCCGCTCGTGCGAAGGGCGGCAGAGCAGTTCTTCGTGCGCATGTTCCCGGGTGACAAGGGAAAGGTCGGTGCGTTCAACGACAAGATCCAAATCATGGCGCGCTTCACTGAGGACCGCGACGCCCTCATTTCCCAGGTTCACGACCTGGACTTCGGGAACGGGACGCATCTCTGGGACGCGATGATCGAGAGCCTCGGTGCCTTGAAGGAGGTCGACGGTCGACGAGTCGTGCTCGTCTTCACGGACGGTATGGACGAAGGAAGCAAGACGGGCATGGGTGCCGTGCTCGACCGGGCGCGAGAGGAAGAGAGCATGGTATACGCGATCGGGCTGGAGAGCGTCTATTTCAACGGGGTCGCGCGCGTCCGCACGAAACCCGACGGCGGCCTCAGGAAGCTCGCCGCGGAAACGGGCGGCGGATACTTCCAGTTAGAAAAAAGTGCCGAACTCGGCTCGACCTTCACGCGGGTCGCTCAGGAACTGCACAGCCAGTACACGCTCGGTTTCACGCCGGCAGTCCTGGACAACAAATCGCACAAGCTTGTCGTGAAGTTGAAACAGCCGGGAATGATGGCGCGGGCGCGCCGAAGCTACATCGCGAAAGATCAGGCGGCAGGAGACGACAAGTAGAAGAGACGGGCGCTCAACATCAGATGAAAAGCGCCACTACGATCACTGTCGCCAGGAGAACGCCGACTACCCATTCCGCTGTTGCCGAAAACGACCACTCATACATGTCCATCCTCCGCGTTTGCCGGACAGTCTCAATAATTCGGGTAACACTCGATTAGACGCGCCGCCGCGGGGAAAGGTTTAGTAGCCGGCATGAGCACGCTATCTGAGCAGGAATTCCGCGTCAAAAGCGATCAGGCGCTCCAGGATGCCCGGCAGGCCCTCTTGCCCCTCGCGGACGCGGAAGGCTTCGAAATTGAACTCCAGAACGGCGTTCTGGACCTCGTGTTCGAGGAGCCGAAGGAAACGAAGTTCGTGATTTCGCCGAATGCCCCCGTCCGACAGATCTGGGTCTCGGCAATGTCGAGAAGCTTCAAGCTCTCGTGGGCGGAGGAGACCGGCATGTTCGCATTGGGCCCCGAAACCTTGCCAACACTGCTCGAACGCCTTACCCGGGAGTTTCTGTCCCAGCCTTCTCAAACGTAGGCTCGAGCCAACTCGGATGTGCAGTTCGACTCATCCGAGGTAGAAACCCTGGGACAGGGGGTCATCGTCTTCAACGAAGAAGGTGTGCTCGCCCGTAATCCAGGCAGCCCCCGTGATCTCCGGCGTGATGGCTTCGAACTCTCCAACCGTTGTCCGACCCACGACCCGTCCTGACATCTGCGTGCCAATGAGGCTCTCGGTCACGAACGGCTGCTCGTCGGACAGCAGCCCCATCGCGCTCAGCACGGCCATGACGGCACCCATCCCGGTACCGCACGGCGATCGATCCACTGCGGCATGTGCGAAGACGGTCACGCTCCGAAGGTCGGAACGCTCGTCGGCCGGTGGCCCCGTGAAGATAGTACCCGCAATGCCACACAGCCGCGACTCGAGCGGATGTGCGACGCGATGGACCTCGTCAACCATTCGAGCGAGATGTGAGCCCACACGCCGCAATTCCGAAAGATGCGCCGCATCGATCGCCAACCCGGCCGCCTCGCTGTCGACGATGGCGTAGAAGGCGCCGCCGAAGGCAACGTCCGCGCGAATCTGGCGACCTCCTGCACTGCCGAGCGCGACCGGAAGTCCACCCGACAGCACGAACGAGGGAACATTCAGGACGCTGACCGCCCAACCCTTCGCCGCCACTTGCCGCGCGCGAGTGCGGACCGTTCCGGATGGCGTGTCGTACACAACCGTCCCGCCGTCTCCCCCGGGCATGAGAAGCTGGCGATCCAGCGCAATCGCTGTCGCCGCGATCACTCCGTGAAGGGACATGGTCGCAAAGCCATCGTTCTGCAGGAATAGAAGGCCGGCATGCGAAGCGGGCGAAACGGGCTCTGTGAGCAACGCGCCGCACATGTCCTGGTGGCCGCGCGGTTCGAGCATCAGGATGCGGCGTAGATGATCGGCATGCCGCCCGGCCCAGTCGCGCTTGTCGAGCATTGTCTTGCCACGGACCGAGGGAAATCCATCGACGATCAGTCGCAATGGCTGACCAGCTACGTGGGCATCAATCGTTTTCAGCGCAATCACTGGCGGCTCTATAATCGCCGATCGTAGATTCGAGCGTTAGCACGGGCGTGTCAGAAACGTTCTGACCACCATATTCGGAGCCGCACCATGTCACTCATCGAGCCTGGACAGAAGGCGCCGGCCTTCAGCCTCAAAGATCAGCACGGCAAGACACACCGCCTGTCCGACTATGCCGGACGCCCCGTCGTGGTCTACTTCTATCCCAAAGACGACACCTCGGGGTGCACCAAAGAAGCGTGCGCGTTCCAGAGCAACCTGCCGCGCTTCAACACCGGCAAAGCGGTCGTGCTTGGCATCAGCGTCCTGGATGAGGCGAGCAAGGCCAAGTTCGCGAACAAGTACAACCTGACATTTCCGCTGCTCGCGGACGAAGATCACGCGGTCGCGCAGAAGTACGGCGCCTGGCAGAAACGCTCGATGTACGGCCGCTCGTACATGGGCATTGCACGAACGACATTCTTGATCGGAGCAGATGGAAAAGTTGCCAGGCGGTGGGACAAGGTGAAAGTCGACGGCCACGCCGAAGAAGTGCTTGCGGCGGTCAGCGCCTCGTAGACAGAGCGCGTCGAGGAGACCGTGGCGTATCCTTCCTGCGCTGTCCGCCTCGCCGGTCCTACCGGCCAAGTGAAGCGTCTGACTACGGCTGCTGAAGTTCTTTCCCCGCGTCGGCGAGGAAGCGCTGATAGTCGGCCGCGTTCTTGATATTGACGAAGCCACGCATCCGGAAGTGGCCCAGACCACAGAGCTGCGAGCAAGCGATTTCATAGTCCCCAATCCGGTTGGGGATGAACCATACTGGCATCTCGAGGCCAGGTACGGCGTCCTGCTTCACGCGCATTTCCGGAAGCCCGAAGCTGTGGATAGCGTCCACGCTCGTCAGGCGCACCAGCACGGGTCGATCGACGGGCAACGTCAACTGATTGATGGTGACGATGTCATCTTTCGCACTCGGATCGCTGCGATCGATGCCCAGGTTGTTTTCCGCGGAAATCAGCTTGATGTCCGTGCGTCCAAACTTACCGTCAGGGCCGGGATACTGGACATTCCACTGAAACTGCTGGGCCACCACGCGCACGACGACGGCCTCGGTTTCTGACGGAAACGCTCCGACTCGCGTCGCCCATCCCGGAATGGCGTACCCGAACAGCAACACCATCTCGGCCACGACCACCGCGAGCTCGGTGCCCTTCGCGAACTTGCCTTTCGCGCCCTCGTAACTGGCCTTCGGACTCGCGCCTTTCCGGAAGCGGAACAGCACGTATACGAAGAAGGCGCCCCACCCGACGAACAGCACCAGCATCAGCCAGTGCACCAGGCTGATCATGTGGTCGACAGAAGCGGCGTGAGTGGATGCCTGAATGGGCAGCCCGAGGTAGTTCAACATTGAGCGATCCCCTTCTGCGGGTCGGATCCCGCGAAGCGCACGGCTTCAGCGGGGCCCGGCGTCTCGGCGAGTCGCGCGCGCCGACCGAGATAGATGAAGAAGCTGGCGAAGGCCGCCAGCACACCGACAATAATGACGAGCAGTGTGACGATGCCCCAGTTAGTGGCCACCGCCATGGCCGAATCGTTCTGCCCGAAGCAGACCGCGCAGGCGAGAGCAGCGCGGGGGGCGCAGAGCGCGATGATCGTAAAGAGAATCGTTCTCATGGCAGCGACTACGCTATAGGTTCTTCGTTTTTTGCTGAAACTTCGCGCCATACACGGCCAGCGCCACCCCACTCAAGACGGCGACCACACTGGTCGCCGCGAATCCCGTCTCGTGCGCGAGTCGGTACTGTCCGCCTGCCCACGCGGCCACGAACGCCGCCAGCACGACCGACAGGGCGATAAAGAGCAGATGAAAGCGGCGGAGGGACATTTCTAGTGCCCCCCTTGGTGTCCGGCCTCGGCGGACGCCGCATGCGGCGGCGGAATCGGCGTACCGATACCGTTGAGCGTCGTGAAGAGCGGCACGGACATCAGCGCGATGAAGAAGACCGCCGTCAACAGCAGCGCCCCGTAAATCCAGCGCTTCTCGTGCGACAGGTGCATGAAGACGGCCGCGACCATGGATGCCTTCATGATTGCGATGAGAAGCGCCACGGTGACACTGATCACCACCGACCCCAGGTGGACTTGATTGACGGCCACGGTGATCCCTGTGAACACGAGAAGCACCGCACCAACCATCATGTAACTGCGAACGCTCTTCTTGATCTCGGCCGCGTCTGAATGCATCGCGTTCTCCAGCCCGCCTGATGGCGGACACGATCTACCCGTCTACGTACCCGGACCTGCCCCGGACACGCGAACACCGTGTCCGGCTTCACCCGGATTTACAACAAGTACAACACCGGGAACAGGAATATCCACACCAGATCGACGAAATGCCAATACAGACCCGTGTACTCGATGCGGTTGGTGAACTGCTCCGGCTTCGTTTTCCACATGCTGGCGCCGGGTCCGAGGAAGTACAGCATCACCACCATCCCGCCCAGGATGTGCAGTCCGTGCAATCCGGTCAGCGTGAAGTAGATGGCGAGGAACGTGCTGCGCCACGGGCCCTCGCCGTGCGTCAGATGTTCCGAGTACTCGAAGTACTTGTTCACGAGGAACACAGCCGCGAGCAGGAACGTCGCACCCAGGTAGAGGCGATGCTTGCCGAAATCGTTCAGCTTCAGCGACGCCCAGGCCATCACCATCGTCACTGAAGAACTGATGAGGATGACCGTGTTGACCGCGCCAAGCCAGACACTCAACTCGCCGTGCGGCCATTCGACAGAACCCATCCGAAGGATGATGTACGACGAGAAGAGCGCGCCGAAGAGCATCACTTCGGAAGCCAGGAAGAGCCAGATCCCAAGCTTGCCGTTGGCCAGACCGGTATCCGGTCGCGTTTCAACCGTGTAGGGAATTTGCATCGTTGCCAGTCCTAAGCCTCGAACTGCGGCGTGTAGTCCGTCTTAGCGCCCGGAACGCTGTACTCGTAGGGGCCGCGGTAGACAACCGGTTCGGTGAGGAAGTTGCCGTGTCCGGGCGGCGACGGCGCCGACCATTCGAGCGTCGTGGCATTCCAGGGGTTCTGGCCCACCTTCTTGCCCCACTTGATGCTCGCAAAGAAGTTGATGATGAAGGGCAACTGGAAGAGACCCAGTGTCCACGCCGCCATGCCCATGTAGATGTTCAGTCTCAGTGGCAGGCCCGCGTTGTGCGCGTACAAGACGCCACCGTCGTACATGCGGCGGTTCATGCCGGCCAGGCCCTGGATGAACATCGGCATGAAGACGATGTTGATGCAGACGAGCGATCCCCAGAAGTGAATCTTGCCCAGGGTCTCATTCATCACTCGCCCGGTCGCCTTGGGGAACCAGTAATAAATGCCCGCAAACAGCGCGAAGATGGTCCCCGGCGCCACGACATAGTGAAAGTGACCGATCACGTAGTAGGTGTCGTGCAGCGGAATATCGGTCACCGCCAGACCCAGCGGCAGCCCCGTCAACCCACCGATGCCGAACATCGGAAGGAAGGCGAGTGCAAACAACATTGGCGTGTTGAACCGCATCGAACCGCCGTACAGCGACAGCAAAAGGGCAGTCAGGATGACCACCGACGGGATCGAAATGATCATCGTCGTGGTCTGGAAGAACGTGCTCATGACCGTGCCCATGCCCGTCATGAACATGTGGTGCGCCCACACGATGAACGACAGGAAGCCAAGAAAGATGATCGCGTAGACCATCGCGCGATAGCCCCACAGCGGCTTGCGCGTGTTGTTGGCGACGATCTCCGAGACGATACCCATCGCCGGAAGAATCAGGACGTACACTTCGGGGTGCGCGAGGAACCAGAACAGATGCTGCCAGAGCAGCGCATTCCCCTGCCCCGCCACGGTGAGCGGCTTACCGGCCACCACCAGCCCGCTCGGCATGAAGAAGCTCGTCCCGGCCAGCCGATCCATCAGCTGCAGCACGCCGGCCGCCTCGAGCGGCGGGAACGCGAGCAGCAGCAGGAACGCCGTCACGAACTGCGCCCAGACGAAGAACGGCAGGCGGAAGTACGTGAGGCCCTTCGCACGCAGCTGGACGATCGTGACGATGAAGTTCACCGAGCCGAGCAGCGACGAGGTGATGAGGAAGATCATGCCGAACAGCCACATCGTCTGGCCACCACCGATCGAGGTGACCGAGAGCGGCGCGTACGATGTCCAGCCGGAGCTGCGCGGCGCCGCCGGGAACGAAGAAGCTGGCCAGCATGACGACCCCGCCCAGGAAATACACCCAGTAGCTCGCCATGTTGATCTTCGGGAACGCCATGTCGGGGGCGCCGATCTGGAGAGGCATCACGAAGTTACCGAAGCCGCCAACCGCCAGCGGGACGACTCCAAGAAACACCATGATGGTGCCGTGCATGGCCCCGAGCTGGTTGTAGAACTCCGGGAGCATGATGCCGCCGGGTGCACGCGCTTCGCCGAGCCACCGACCGATGATGGGAATCGGCGCGCCGTTGTAGGCGAGATTCCACCGCATGATCATCATCAGGGTGAAGCCAAACAGGAGAAACAGAAGACCCGTGATCGCGTACTGGATGCCGATCACCTTGTGATCCTGGGAGAAGACGTACTTCCGCCAGAATCCGAGCTCCTCATGTTCGCCATGGGCATGGTCATGGGCGTGCCCGCGCGCGGTTGTTCCAATGGTCGCCACGTTGTCCAACGCAGGACTCCTTTACTTCGTTCAGTATTCGAGATCGCCGACCCGTCCTAGAAGGCCGCGCGTGCGATTGTATGCAGAAGGCACAAGCGGCGCAAGCGCATGGGTTTGCTCGGTTTTGGGCGAGAATTGGTTGACGGGAACTTATGGCGTGGCGTTGAGCCGCAGGAACCGTCGTACGCGCATGAGAAAGGTCTGGGAGGGCTCCGCTTGCCCTCCCGGAACACCGGCACCTCGATGCTGTTCGAGTTCCGCGGCTCGCATGGCGACCGCCAGGCCAATCTGCTCGACGGCCCCGGGATTGGCGAGCACGAGCTCACGAAACGCCTCGGCCGTAATCTCCAGAACCACCGAGTCGCTCACGGCCTTCACCGTCGCTGAGCGTGGAGCGCCAGTCAGCAGCGACATCTCCCCGAAGAAACCACCCGGGCCGGACCGCGCGATCTCCTGACCTCCCGGTTCGAACAGGACAACGGCCTCGCCCCTTGCGAGGACGAACATGGAGCTTCCCGCCTCGCCCTGTCGAACGATCGCTTCGCCGGCCGCGTACAGGCTCCGACGCGAGGCCAACGCCAGCGCTGTTAGCGTCTTGTCGTCAAGCGAGGCGAAGATGCCCACGCTTCCGAGCGTCGCTTCGACAAGGTCGGCCGAGCCCTCCTCGACCTCAGGCCGTTCCCGGTGGACCTGAACCTGAACGGGATAGGGGATCTCAATCCTCGCGCGCCTGAACGCGTAGTACACGGCCGAGCGAATCCGATCGCGAATACGTTCATCCGATGAAAAGTCGTCGGTCCAGACCCGAATCCTGTATGTAACCGCCGACGCGGCGAAATCCGCCACCAGAACTTCGGGTTCCCGGGTCGACAGGATCAACGGCTCGTATGCGATCGCCTTTAGGATCGCCGCCTTCACCTCGTTGGGCGGCGTGTCATACGACGCTCCCACCTCCAGCTCAATCAGCGTCTCCGAGGTTGGCTCCGAGTAGTTGGTAATCGTATCGCGCGAGAGGACACTGTTCGGCACGATGACAAAGTTGCCCGCCTTGGTCCGGATCTTCGTGGCGCGCCAGGTGATCTCTGCCACCAGCCCGTCTTTCCCGGCGATGTTCACCCAATGGCCGATGCGAAAGGGTTTCTCGACCTGAATCGCCAGCCCCGCAAACAGATTGCCGAGGGTGTCCTGAAGCGCAAAACCGATGACGACGGCGCCAACCGCCGTCGTCGCGAAGACCCGTTCTGGGAGCATCACCGTCGCGGCGATCGCGAAGATCCCGATCACGATCGCGTCCTGAACAATCTTAGGGAACTCGTCGGGTAACCGGTCGACGCGCCAGGGATTGATGGCCAGGGCGACGATCAGATTGACCAGGCCGAACACGATGAGCAGTGGCTGCACTGTGTCATGCAGCTGTTGCGGGGCTGGAGAATACGGCTGACGCCAGTAGTAGGCCAGCGCCGCGCCCGCTGCGGCGTACGCCCCAAACGCGAGCGACGACGCCAGGAGGCGGCCGCGGAGGTGACGGTTCGCGACAGCGCCGCGAAGCACAATCGCGAGAGCGAACAATGCGGCGCCGAGAATCATTGCGGCCGCATCGTACCAAAAAAACAGCCGCGCAACTGCGGGCCTGTTGTCTAGAGGAAATCTATGAGTCCATTGTAGCGGTACGCCACTCGGGACGGCTTCTGTAGGCCTCTGAACCGAGGTCAAAACGCGCGGCATAGGACAGTTGACGAGCCAAGCGTTCGGTCAAGGCGACGCCCACTTTGCTGACGGGAGCCGAGTCCTCGTGGACAGCAAGAGTGGACAGCAAGAATTGTGGGCGATTCATGACTGGGCGTGGCCTGTTACTCGTCAGGATCCGCCTGCTCAATTGGTCTGGCTTTGCCGAACACCCACGCGACGGCGATGCTGAGGAGATAGAGCGCCAGCATCGGCGCGGCGAAAATCGTCTGTGTCACCATGTCGCCGGTGGGCGTGATCACCGCGGCGGCGACAAAAATCAGCAAAACAGCGTACCGAAAGCTGCGCCAGAGGAATCGCGCCGTGACCACGCCCAGCTTTGCGAGAAAGAAGACGACCGTGGGCATCTGGAAGACGACCGCCATGCCGAGCACCATCTTCATGTAGAGGTCGAAGACATGCTCGAGCCGCGGCATGAACATCAGATTGGGCGTGTTGAAGCTGGCGGCGAACACCATCAGGTACGGAAATGCGATGTAGTGGGTGAAAGCCGCGCCCGCCACGAAGCCAAGCGTCGTGAATCCGACAAATGGGAGAGCAAACCACCGTGCGCTCGGAGGTACGAGCGGCGCGACCAGTCGCCATAGCTGATGCATGATGAACGGCATGGCGAATACGATGCCGGCGATGAGCGCGATCTGAATGTACAGCCCGAACGCTTCGCCCGGCTGCGTATAGACCAACGTGGTACCGGGGGGCAGCGCACGCCGCGTCGGCGCGAGGATGAACGCGGCGATGCGATCGATCAAGGCGAACCCAACCACCACACCACCGGCAACGGCGAGGAGCGCGCGGATGATGCGCTTTCGGAAATCCTCGAGGCGCTCCACGACCGAGATGTTTCCGAAGAGTCCTTCGTTGCCGACAATCCGGCGGTTACGCTGCGCGAAATGCACCAAGGTCATCGCCTAAGATTACTTCCCCATCGACCAGATCGGGCAGTCTCACTCCCAGCAGATGTTGAATCGTCGACTTGCATCGCGCCGCGCGTTCGATCCGGACTTTTTACGGATCGATCTTCTAGACTGGGTGCATATTGACCCCCTCTCCTCGACGTCGTCTCATCTCGTTTCCCGTGTGTACGTTCCGCCTGGAGGTCGGTGCCTTCCTGGGCGTTCTACTGCTGATGGCGTCGGGGACCGCCGCCCAGGTTGGCCGCGGCAGTCAGGGGTGGCGCGGCGGAATGGGTCTTGGCGCAGCCACATTTGCCACGTCTGCGGACTTCGACGGCGGCTTTCAATTCTGCCGCATCGTGTTTCGTAGCACTCGCGACGGCGACGGCGACGGCTGGAACGTCGACTGGCCGCGAGCCGACGAGAACCTCTCGATCCGGCTGTCAGAACTGACACGGGTCCCGGTGAGCCTGGACAGTAACAGGCAGCCGAAGCATCTACTGGTGCGACTGGACGCCCCGGAGCTCTCGAGGTGCCCGTTCGTCATGATGACGGAGCCGGGCGGGGCGTTTTTTGACGAGCAGGAGGCGGCGGGACTTAGAACCTACCTGCTGAAAGGCGGATTTCTCTGGGCCGACGATTTCTGGGGCGAGTACGCGTGGACGTTTTGGGAAAGTCAGCTCCGTAAGGTGCTGCCAACGGGCGCGTACCCGATCGTGGACGTTCCCCTCGACCACGCGATCTTCCACGAGATGACGAACATGTCGTCCATTCCGCAAATCCCCGCGATTGGGTTCTGGCAGCGCAGACATTCGACCTCGGAGCGCGGCATGGACAGCGCCGTACCGCACGTCCGCGCGATCGATGACGATCGGGGGCGCATCATGGTGCTGATGACGCACAATACCGATTTCGGCGATGCGTACCAGCGCGAAGCTGAGGACCCCGAGTACTTCCAACGGTTCTCTGTCCCCGGTTACGCCTTTGGGGTCAACGTGCTGGTCTACGCGATGACGCACTGAAGGGAACGAGCCTGGCGCGCGAGAATCCGCGAGGCAACGGTCCATGAACGCGCGTAAGTCGTTCCGCCGGCGCCCGATCACGGCTACGGTGCTACTGATGGGCGCCCTGGCGGCCATGGCGTTCGCGCAGAGCGGATTCGAGCCGCACCGTCGGCTCCCGGAAGGCGCGGGAGCCTATCCCCCGCGATATCCCCCGAAAGACTTCGAAGATGGTTCGTTCATGATCTGCAAGCTCCAGTACAGGAGCGTGCGATTTGAAGCCATGGGCATCGGCTGGTCGACGGATTATCCGTATGCGGGCATCAACTTGATGATTCGGATGTCCGAACACTGATCGAACGAGCCCATCGTGCGGACGTGGCGATCCCGACAGGATCGCCATGAACGAGTCGTCATACATGATCGGTGGTCCGCGTTTGGCCGTTGGCCGACTCGTCACTGACCCACGGAAGGGATGAACAGCACTAACGGCGGATCGCCGAAATTACCTGCGCAACGCGTACCGGGTGCTGCTCACCCGCGCACGGCAGGGGATGATAATCTTCGTTCCGCAGAGCGACCCAGGTGACGAAACGCGTTTGCCGCAGTTTTACGACGAGACTTTCGATTACCTGAGGGGCGTAGGGATCAACGTCATCTAACCGGGATCCGCAACAAAGAGCGTACGGGCAAAGGCCTCGCCAGACGCGTCGAGGAACGACAACGCAAACAGGATGACGACGGTCGCCTCGACAGAAACGCCACATCGAACACGCAGCGGTCGATCACACGTCGAAGCCATCTTGCCCCTCCGCTCCCAGCTCATTCGCATTCAAACGACGCCAACCAGCTCGCTGGTGACCCAGGGAGATTCCGGGAGGACTTAATTCGTGAGGGCATGCACGTTTGCGAAGAATTGGAACGGTTCTCTTTTCTCCAAACACAAGGTAAACGGAACGCTTGAGGCCTCACCGGATGCGAGGTGTTGATTCGATACATTCGGCGGATCCAGGAATTCTCCTTGTTCGAACACCGTCTTTGTACCCAACAACAGAACGCCTTCGGTGAGGCTGGCGATTCCTATTCGCATGGGAGACAGGTCCTGCTCGCTGCGGTTCGTCAACAACGCGTTGATGAAGAATTTCCCAGCATATTCGGAAGGACAGCCGGTCGCGTCAGCGCTGAATCCAGAATCGGTGACGTCAAACGTCACGAGGTCATTCACGATCCCAGGCTCGACTGGTACGCCAATGGGCGACGAAACAGATGAATCTCCGCGTTCGTCGGTCAGGCGAGCGACCACCTGATAGGTACCCGGAGAGGCAAATGAGGTTGTCAATTGCTTTGCCAGCGAAGGCGGCGTATCGAAGATGCCATCGCCGTTCAGATCCCATTCAACCTGGATCCGTGACGTGTTGCCGTCCGGATCGAAGGAGCGAGTGGCGTCGAGGACGACCGGTTCTCCAGTGACGATGCTGGCCTTGCTGACGCGAATCGAGGGAAACGGGGCGCGATTGACGCCGACGCTCGGGGCAAACGTTGTGCGCAACGCATTGTAAGACAACGATTGAGAATCGTAGACAACTATTTCCCAGGTATCTAAAACCCCTGGTGTGTAGTCGTACGTGGCGATGGACGTCGTCACCAACGTGCCGCTGAGCGAAATGGACGCGACGGCGCTGCCGTTCCGCAACAGGACTGCTCCAGCTAACGCCTTTCCAGAGGCTCCGAAGTCGAATCGAACCAAACCGTCGACCGTCCGAGCGCCCGGGAACGATACAGTCAGGCCTCCCCCCGACGGCGTCAGCGTGTTGAAAAAGGGACTGGCGTTCAAATGAAGCGCGGAACTCGCGGACAGATCGACGGAAGAATCCGGATATCGGTCTGGATAGAAGAAGCCCCGAAAGCCTCTCAAACCATTTCCCATCAGATTCCCAAAGAAATTCTCATCGTTTGTGAAATCGTGCGGAAGCGAAAATGCATGGCCGAGCTCGTGAGCGGCGGCGCCCTGCGCGCTGGAGCTGTTCGAGCTGACCGTGGTTCCCTCAAACGAGGGAAAGGACGCGCTGACGAGCGGAAACGGTCCGAGAGTTGGGATAACAAGCCCCTGATAGTTTCTGTTGTCCGTGAGAAAGCTTGCTGGCATGCGTGCCATGTAATCGCTCGACACGGCAGCGAGCCCAGACGTACCGGTTCCCGTCCCGCCCACGAATTCGCCGCTCTCCAGGAAGGTTCCGTCCGGGAGCTGCTGGTGCATTTCAGGAATCACCCAGAGTGCTTCTCCCTGCTGGAAAGCCGGAAAACCGGCCGCCGCGACTCCGTTCAGAATGTTTGCCCATCGTGTGCCGTAATCCGGGTTCTGAAACTGGGAATCAGTCTGGGGAACGTGCACAACGTGCACCTTCGGCATGATACCGTCCGGCTCAGTCTCGAAGGTGAATGTCTTCTCGCCATAACCTTGACGCGCCATGTTCTCCCGATACAGCGTTTGGACCCTCAACGCATACCGCTGGAGGGTTTGCTCCGCCTTGGGCTGCGGCTCGCGATTCGAAGGAATCAGATAAACGATTCGCACTCTGTACCCAGTCTGTACCGCCGATAGCGCGGCGATGTTGCCTCCGACGATCGGCAAGCTACTTTGATCCGGCTCTCCCAATACCGTTTGCGTGAACGCTCTGCCTGGAGACGCCAAGAATCCAAGCACAATGACGAGACGGACCGCACGTCGAACACACAGCAGTCGACGATTCTGCGCCATCGCCCACCTCCGTATAGTTCACTCGCATTCAAAGGGCGCCAACCACGTCGCAAGCCGCACGCGATCGTCCATCCGTGAACGTCTCCGCTGACCGCGCCACGGGAAACGCCATAGCTCGGGTCCATAGGCGAAGGTCACGTCGTTGAGACGCCTCAGGTACGACCAGTAAATCCGTTTCGACGAAGGCGTCAGACGGTAGCGTTTGACGACGGTGTCCTGCGCGAACACGCGCTGCATCGTCGTCGTCCGCTCCAGCTAACACCGCCCCGCCGACCAACATCGACCCATCCACACATTTCGCGCGCGCGTGAGCGCCACCACCGCCCCCAACGCGATTGCAATTTTGAAAGAATTGCGTTGAGGGTGAGCTCGCGGTCGCCGACTCATCGCAGGTGCAGCCGGATTGCAAACCAGATTGGTAGCGGTACGGGGAATCGAACCCCGATTTGATGGTTGAGAACCATCCGTCCTAACCGTTAGACGATACCGCCCCGACAAGCCGGAACCTCAAACTTAACAAACTTTGTATCATTGAGTCCATGATCCGGTGGCTCGTTCGACTCCTCATTCTCACAATTATCGCCATCGGCGCGCTCTACGTCGTTGCCGGACGCGGCGCTCCGCCGGGGCTCGTCATCATCAAGCCGGATCGCCTCGTCGGACAGGAAGGCACGCTCGAGGTGCTGGTCGAGGGCCCGCGCCCCGCCACGCTCACCATCACGCTCCAACAGGAAGGTCGCGACATTTCCCTCTTCGCGCTCGACACGCCCCAGTCGGCTGTCGTGACGCCGGGCGAGGGAGGTGCGGGCCTCCGCATTGTTCGCCCCTTTGGCAAGCGCGGCGCGCCCGAACTTCGGCAAGGCACGGGGCGCATCGTCGTCCAGGCGTCACGCCCGTCGCTGCTCGGCCTGCGGACTCTCTCCAGCAGCACCGCAAAAGACATCCAGGTGCGCCTCGAGCCGCCACGAGTCGCGGTGGTCTCCACGCATCACTATGTCAACCACGGCGGATCGGAGATGGTCGTCTACCGAGCGCTGCCGCCCGACGTGGCATCCGGTGTTCGCGTCGGGACGCTGGAGTATCCCGGGTATCCCGCGAGTGGAGCGGGAGTTGGAAACGCCGATGCGTCGCTCAAGGTGGCGTTCTTTGCGTTGCTGCCCGAACAGCCATTGTCAACCCCCGTCTCGGTGTTTGCCCGCGACGAGGCCGGTAACGAGGCCACAGCTTCATTCGTGAACGACGTGTTCAAGAAGCCGTTCAAAAAGAGCCGGATTGAACTGAACGACGGATTTTTGCGGCGGGTGGTGCCGGAAATCCTCAGCCACTCGCCCGAACTGAAACTCGGACCCGCGGAATCAGGCGCTGTCAAGCCCGGGCCTGCGGAGTCGGATTCGGCCGATGATCTGCTGCCACGGTTTCTTCGCATCAACGGCGATCTGCGGCGATTGAATGCTGAACGAATTGCAGAGCTGACGAATCCGACCTCCCCTTCGATCTTGTGGAACGGCCCGTTTGTCCAGCTAGGGAACTCACAGGTGGAAGCCCGGTTCGCCGATCAACGAACCTACATCTATCGAGGCAAGGTCGTCGATCAACAAGTGCATCTCGGGTTCGATCTTGCGGTGACCTCTGCAGTCAGCGTTGTCGCGGCCAACGCCGGCAAGGTCGTCAACACGAACTGGCTGGGCATCTACGGCAACTGCGTGGTGATTGACCACGGCATGGGCGTCGCCTCGCTATATGGACACCTGTCGTGGATCGACGTCAAAGTTGGCGATACGGTCACCAAGCGCCAGGTGATTGGGAAAAGCGGCATGACGGGATTGGCCGCAGGCGATCATCTGCATTTCACGATGCTGGTCCACGGCCAGCCGGTCAATCCCGTCGAGTGGTGGGACTCACACTGGATTCAGGACCGGATCGAGCGCAAGCTGCGGGAAGCCGGCGGGAGCCCAATTGCGGCTCGGTAGAGTATGATTGAGGGTCGCCTCGGACTGTTGTTTGTGCGCTTAATTCCGTGAGGAGAGTTTCAATGCGTCTACGTGATGTTTCAGTGTACGCCCTCAGTTTGACCCTGACCGCGACGATGGTTGCGTGCGGTGGGGGCGGTGGAAGTCAGGAAGCGTCGAAGTCGGCCACGGCCCCGGCGGCCGGAGGCAAGAAGGTTGACGCCGCGACAGCGGGCAACATCGGCGGCACCGTGACGATCGACGGCGTCGCCCCAAAAAACCAGCCAATCAAGATGAACGCCGACCCGACGTGCCTGAAAGAAGCCACGGGAACGCAGCTGCAAGAGACCTACATGGTTGGCGCTGACGGCAAGGCGCTCGGCAACGTTTTTGTTTACGTGAAGGACGGCCTGGGGGATTACGTGTTCGATGCACCGACCGAAGTCGCCCACATCGACCAGAAGGGCTGCCGCTACCATCCGCACGTGTTCGGTGTGCGCGCCGGCCAGCAGATCGAGATCAGTAACAGCGATCCCACGCTGCACAACATTCATGCGATGCCGAAGGACAACCCCGAGTTCAACCAGGCCCAGCCGATGATCAACATGAAGATGACCAAGACCTTCAACAAGAGGGAAATCATGGTGCCCTTCAAGTGCGAGGTGCACGGCTGGATGAATTCGTACGTCGGCGTGCTCGATCATCCGTACTTCGCGACGACAACCGACTCGGGCAAGTTCGAGCTCAAGGGCCTGCCCGCCTGGCACGTACACGATCGAGGCTTGGCACGAGAAGTTCGGCACGCAGACGCAGAGCGTGACGCTCGCCGAGAAGGAAACGAAGGACATTTCCTTCACCTTCAAGGTACCGGCCGCTGCGACTAACTGAGCCGCGAACCGACGGGCGGGGCTGGCGCCCCTGCAGGCGACAGACGCGCCACCTCGCCGCACAATGGCTGCCGTCAGGTTGTGGGTTGCCTCCCCCCAGAAGGGGGGACCCGTCTGACGGCCTTGAACATGCTCCACACGTTCGCGAAGCTCGTCGCCGGCTGCACCCTGTTGCTGGTGCTGGCGGGTAGCCTTGTCACGAGCACAGGGTCAGGTCTCTCAGTGCCAGACTGGCCAACAACCTACGGCTGGAACATGTTCACGTTTCCGCCTTCGAAGTGGGTTGGCGGAATCTTTTACGAGCACGGGCACCGCCTCATTGCCAGCGCCGTCGGATGTCTGACGATCGTCCTCGCCGCGTGGTTGTGGACGGCGGAATCACGACGTTGGATCAGGCACCTTGCCGCGATCGCGCTCGGCGCGGTCGTCCTCCAAGGATTGCTCGGTGGCTTGACCGTCCTCTTCTTCCTGCCGGACGCCATCTCCGTCGCCCACGCCGGGCTCGCAGAGATCTTCTTCTGCCTCACCGTGTCCCTCGCGCTCTTTACATCACCCGCCTGGATTCGCGGTGACGATCGAGTGGACGACCGAGCGCTTCGCGGTGCAGCCACCGCGACGACGGCGCTGATTTACGCACAGATTCTCGTGGGCGCCGTCATGCGGCACACCGGAGCGGGTCTGGCGATTCCAGACTTCCCGCTGATGTTTGGTCATGTGCTGCCCGATCACTGGGACTCGGGGATTGCGGTGCACTTCGCTCATCGCGTCGGCGCGATCCTCGTCGTGCTCAGCGTCATCGCAACAACAGGGCACATCTGGTACCATCACCGGCCGCACGTGGCGCTGACCCGGCCCGCGATGCTCATCGTTTCTCTCGTCGTCCTTCAGGTCACGCTTGGCGCGTTGACCGTGCTCAGCGGACGGAACATGTGGATTAACAGCGTGCACGTCGTCTGCGGCGCGCTCGTGCTGGCCACGTCCCTCGTCATCACCCTGCGAAGCTGGCGGGTGCGATTCTCCGATGCGATTGACTCCAGTCGTGTCCGGCTCCGCGCCGATCAGACTCCCATGAGGATTCGCGCGTGAAGAATGCCCGGGCCGACGTCTCGTCCGTCCCTGTCGCCGTGTGGCGCCCCGGCACGATTGGCGACTACATCGTGCTGACCAAACCGCGTCTGAATGTCCTCGTGGTGGCAACAAGCGCGGCCGGCTACTACCTGGGAGCTCCTGGTGGCATCCAGTTGCTGCCGATGGCCGCGGCAGTCGCTGGAACGGCGCTCGTCGCGGGCGGCGCGGCGGTGCTCAATCAGGTGTACGAACGCGAGACGGATGCCCTGATGCGCCGCACTCGCCTGCGGCCGCTGCCAGATCGCCGCGTGGGGCCACGGGACGCGACCATCTTCGGCGTCGCCCTCGCGGCCATCGGGATTGCGAGTCTCGTGCTCGCGGCGAACCTGCTCGCGGCCGCGCTCACCGCCCTCACCATCGTGGTGTATTTGTTTGTCTACACACCGATGAAGAGGCTGACTTCCGCGGCCACGCTCGTCGGCGCTGTTCCGGGAGCGTTGCCGCCTCTCATTGGTTGGACGGCGGCGCATGGCATGATCGCCCGGGGCGGGCTTGCTCTGTTCGCCATCGTCTTTCTGTGGCAGATCCCTCACTTCATGGCGATAGCGTGGATGTACCGCGACGACTACGGACGGGCGGGGTTCCCCATGCTCCCGGTCATCGAACCAGATGGTCAGCGCGCGGGTCGGCAGGCCGTTCTGTACACCGCCGCGCTGATACCGGCCAGCCTGCTGCCGACCATGGTTGGCATCAGCGGCAGGCCGTACGTCTGGATTGCATTGACGCTTGGCATCGTCATGCTCTGGCTCTCAGCACGTTTCGCATCAACCCGATCCGATACAGCCGCCCGTCGACTGTTCTTCGGCTCGATTGTCTACCTGCCGCTCATTTGGGCGGCGATGATTGCGTTTCACTAAGCCGCTTTTCAGCTGTCAGCCCCATTCGGTCTCAGGGTTGATTCGTCGCACGCGTGCTCGTCGACCCGCTGATGCCCGCGGCGCTCAGCGGAGAGCTGGAAGCTGAAAGGCAGGAGCAAGCACCTCCCACGCGGTATGGCTATCCACAGTCTTCCCGCCGTGAATGCGAGCCTGAACGCCCTGTCGGGCGTTCTACTGCTCATCGGCTACGTCCTCATCCGAACAGGCCACCGCCGGCAGCACCGCGCCTGCATGATCGCGGCATTCATCACCTCTTCGCTGTTTCTGGCGTGTTATCTCGTCTACCACGCGCAGGTTGGGTCGGTGCCGTTCCCACGATATGGGTTCGTGCGACCGCTGTATTTCTCGATCCTGATCACCCACGTGACCCTCGCCATGGCTGTGCTGCCGCTGGCGATCATCACGCTCTCGCGCGGATTGAAGGAGCGCTACTCCAAGCATCGCGCGATCGCGCGGTGGACATTCCCGATCTGGCTCTATGTGTCCGTCACGGGCGTGCTCGTCTATACTCTCCTGTACCAACCGACCTGGCTGCTCTGATTCAGCTATACTGATCAAGCGACGCCTCTCGATGGGCATCGTGGAGGTTTGGAACAATGCCCCCGCGTCTGCATCCTTTGCGCATCGTGCTCCTCTTCTTTTTCATCGGCGGTCTGGCCGCACACGCGTCCGCTCAAGCGAGGGTCGCGGGAACGGTCGTCGATGACGCAGGCAAGGCCATCAAAGCGGCGACCATTACGGCTCTGAACGCGACCAATGGAGTGACGTTTGCGGCATCCACGGACGAGAAAGGCCACTTCATGATGCTTGGCCTGCGGCCCGGCGAGTGGCGATTCGTCGTGTCGGCACCGGGGTACCTTCCAGAGGCAGGCAGGGTACAGCTCCGCTCCGGCAACAACACAAACCCGCCGCTGACCATTGCCATCCGGCGGAGCGGCGCCCTGATGGGGCCTCTGGGTAATGTCGCGGCGCGCGATCTGCAGGCCGAGCTCACGGCGGCCGAGGCGCTCTTCAATCAGAAACGATGGGACGAGGCCGTGACGGCCTATCGAACGATCTTGGCGAAGGTGCCTTCACTCACCGCGATCAATTTGCAGATCGCCGCGGCGCACCGCGCTAGGGGGGATTTCGACGCCGCCATTACCGCGTATCGTGATTTGCTCCGCGCCGATCCCAACAGTGAGAAGGCAAGAATCGGCATCGGCTCCGCAAGCGCCGAAAAAGGTGACATGGCGGCCGCCGAGGCCGCGCTGAAGGAAGCGACAGAAAGCCCCACTGCAGGGCGCGAGTCGTTCTACCAACTCGGCGATCTGAAGTTCGCGAAGGGTGACATTGTCGAAGCCATGCGGTTGTATGAAAAAGCCGCCGCCGCTGATCCATCGTGGATAAAGCCCTGGTACAAGCTCGGGTTGGGTGCAATCAAGCAAGGTGACAAGACCGCCGCAGCGGATTTCCTGACGAAAGCGATCGCGGCAGACCCGGCATCCCCCGAGGCCGGCTTGGCAAAGGCCGCCCTTGATGAATTGAGCAAGTAAGTGTCTCGCCCCTTCCGACATACGTTCATCATCGGGCTGGTCGCCCTGGCAACTGGCCTCGCCGCCGTCGGCGGCTGGCGCTACGCGCGCGCCTCAGCCCCGGTGAACGGACCGATCATTCTGATTTCGGTCGATGCCCTCCGGTCCGATCACCTCCCGATCTACGGATACCATAAAATCCGCACCCCGGCGATCGATGCATTGGCCGCCGATGGCGTCGTTTTCGAGCGCGCGTACTCCCATACGCCGCAAACGCTCCCGGCCCACGTCTCACTGCTGACCGGTCGCCTGCCGTTTGAAACGGGTGTGCGGGACAACGTTGGCTTCGTGCTGAAGGACGAAGAACGGCTGCTGCCCGAGATGCTTCGCGACCGGGGCTTTGCGACAGGAGCCGTCGTTTCCACTTACGAGCTCCGCCGGGGAACCGGCGTCAACCGGGGCTTCACGTTCTTCGACGACGACATGGCGTCTGGTGCTCCAGACTCCGGAATTGGAGGATTGTGGCGCCGCGGCGACACATCCGAGCACATTGCGGAGCAGTGGCTCGAAAGCACCGATACGTCGCGTCTGTTTCTCTTCCTACATCTCTATGAGCCTGCTGTTGGCGATGCGGCCGACGGCGGCGTGGCCGAGTACACGCCGTACGATGCGGCGATCGTTCGAGCCGACGAGGCCATCGGGCGGTTGATGCGCTATCTCAGGGCTCATCAGCTCTACGACCGCTCGACGATCATCCTCGTCTCCGATCACGGCGAGGGGCTCGGCGACCACGGAGAGCAGGGGCACGGATTGCTTGTGTACGAGGAAGCGCTGCGCGTCCCCCTCGTCATCAAACAGGCAGGAGCCGAGAGCGCGGGCCGCCGCGTGGGCTTTCCGGTGCAGCACATCGATCTCGTGCCCACTATTTTGGACCTCGCGAAGGCACCCGCTTCCCGCAACCTCAGCGGGCGATCACTGACGCCAGTCCTCGAGGGAAGCGCACAGCTGGACACGCGGATCATCTATTCGGAATCCGCGTATGGCCGTTACCATTTCGGCTGGAGCGAACTCACGACCGTAACCGATGGCAGGTACCGCTACATTCGCGCCCCACGCCAGGAACTGTACGACACGCAGATCGATCCAGGACAATTGGAAAATCTCGCCGCGAAGACGCCCGATGAGATTCCGGCTGTTATGAGCCGGCTGCGGCTCGACTTGGAGCAGTTTGGCGCCGGCGTCGGCCTCCCAGACCCAGTGGGGGTCTCCGCCGAGGAACGCGAACGACTCGAGGCGCTCGGCTCCGTCGGAAACGGGGGGGAGCCCGCTGAACCTTTGGTCGATCCCAAGGACAAGTTAGCGGTCCTCGAGACGTACCGTTCGGCCGTCCGACTGGGCGTCCGTCGGCAGTGGCAGCAGGCCAACGACCTGCTGCGAGCGACGCTTCGCGCCGAACCCAACAGAACAGATCTCTGGTTCACGATCGCGACGTATGCATCGCTCGCCGGTAAAGACGACGAGGCGGCAGTGGCGTACAAGCGAATCCTGGCGATTGACCCAGACAACACGGCAGCCCGCTTGGGCGCGGCGACCTCGCTGCTCAAACTTCGCCGGCTCGAAGAGGCGCGGCAGCAGGCGGCGCTCGTCGTGGAGGCCGCGTTCGAGCCGGGGGCGCGCGCCCAGGCATCTGCTCACGTGCTGCTCGCGGAAGTCGCCCTCGCCCGCGGAGATGCCGGCACAGCTCGCGAGGAAGCCCTCCAGGCCGCGGAAGCGGACTCACGGATCCCGATGCCGGACTACGTCGAGGCGCGTCTGCTCTACGACCACGGACGTCTGGCCAGCGCACTGCCCTTCTTCGACAAGGCGGCGACCGAAGGACGTCGGACGCAGGGCGTGCCTCCGATCGCAGAACTGCACTACTACATGGGGGACGCGCTCACTCGGCTGAGGCGATACCCGGAGGCCGAGCGGGCATTCCTCGAGGAACTGAAATTCTTCCCCCAGAACAGCCGCGCACGCATCGGACTCGTGACGGTCTATCGGAAGACAAACAGGCTGGACGAGGCGGGCGAGGCGCTGTCGGAGTTGACACGCGTCTCGCCAACATCGGGCAACTACCGGATGGCGGCCCAACTCTGGGAAACGTTCGGCGATCTGCGACGAGCCGCGGCTGTTCGTGCCGAAGCGCGACGGTTGTTCGAGCCAGCGCAACAGCCCGCTGGCCGCGTTGCGCAGTAGGGCTCAGTGCTTGCGGGTTTCGACCTGATTGAGCGCATCCTGGATGAGGCGGTCGTTGTCTTCCTTCGTCAGATTACGCTGAAGCAGCTTCGACGCGATCATCACTGAGAGATCGACCGCCTCGTGCCTGATCTGCTGAAGTGCGCGTTCCGCCTCCAGTTGGATCTGCCGCTCCGCGGTCTTGACGAGTCCGGACGCCTCCGCCCGCGCCTTCTGCTTCATCTCTTCCCTGAGTCTCTCAGCGTCCGCCCGGCTGCTGGCAATAATCGACTCCCCCTCCGCCCGCGCCTGCCGGAGGAGCTGTGCCGATTCCTGATGCAATCGCTCCAGTTCCTGCTTCGCCAACTGGGCATCGTCGAGCGACTTTCTGATCGTCTCCTGGCGGGAATCGAGTGCCTGCATCAAGGGCCGCCAGGCGAACTTCGCCAAGCCAGCGAGCAGTACGAGAAACGTCAGAATGGTCCAGATGAAAAGTCCTGGATCCGGCTGGACCAACGGGTTATCCATAGCGTCCTCTGATTGTCCTTCTGCGCCCGCCCGTGACGGGCCGAAACTACTTCATCAACACGACCAACAGCGCGAACACCTCGGCAAGAATTGCGACGCCTTCGAGAAGGAACAGCGGCAGGTTGACCGCACCGGTGATCTTGTCGGCTGCGCTCGGCTGCCGGGCGATGCCCTCCGCGGCTGCCGCTGCGAGCTTGCCGATGCCGGCGCCTGCGCCGATCACGATCAGGCCCAGACCGAGTGCGGCGCCCAGATAGTGCCACACCGGCTTGGCGGCCTCGGCAGCCGCGCCCTGTGCCATGACCGGAGTGTGAACGATTGTCGCGAGGGCAACGGCGAAAAGTCCGGCCACCATCGCTCTGCGTACGAAGCCTGCTCTACTCATTCCTCTGTCCTTTCCTGTGAAAGACGTTCTCAGTGATGAACGTGAATGGCCATGCCAATGAACACAGCCGTGAGAAGCGAAAACACGTAAGCCTGAACCAGAACGACGATGATTTCCAGCCCGGAAATTGCGGCGGCCATCGGGATGGACACTGCAAGCCCGACACCGATTCCCGCCGCGGCCCGCCCGAACATTTCCGCAAAGAGGAAGACGAACGACAGAATCGCCAGAATCGCGATGTGGCCTCCCGTCATGTTGGCCGCGAGTCGCATCGTCAAGGCAAACGGCCGAACGAACATGCCCATCACCTCTATGGGAATGAGGATGATGTAGAGCACCGGATTCAGGCCGTGCGGCACCATGTTCTTCCAGTGCGTCACGAACCCGTGCGCCTTCGTGCCGGCAATGATAATAGCGACGAAGGTAATGGTGGCGAGCGCGGCGGTCACGTTGTAGTTGGCTGTCGCCGTTGTGCCACCATGGATGATGCTCTTCAGTACTGAATGCTCGCCGGTGTGCAGCCCCCAGTGGTCCAGAAGAGCCAGGACATCGAAGATGGGAATCAGGCCGATGGCATTCGCGCAAAAGATGAAGATGAAAAAGGTGAGGACGAGCGGCGTCCAGGTGTTGACCCACTTCTTGCCAACGTTCGGCTGGACCATGTCGTTGCGTACGAACTCCACCACAAATTCGAGCACGTTCATGAATCCCGACGGAATCCGTCGATCCTGCTTGAGATACCGGCGTACCGTCACAGTCACCAGGACGAACACGAAGGCAGCCACGAGCCACAGCATGAAGACATGCTTGGTCACTGAGAAATCGATACCCCACACGCGGGGCAGATGGATGATCGGGTGCTCGAGATTGTTGGAGACGTGCTCGATAATCGTCTTACCGGCGTCGAAGCCTTCTTTGGCTCCAGCGACAGCGGCCGTCGCGTGCTCCGTTGCGTGCTCCTGAATCATCGTCTATTTGGTCGTAAGCGAATCGTTCATGCGTCCGCCGCGTGCGAACAACCGTCGCAAGCACAGGGCCTCGGCCACATGCAGCGCGATGAAGTAACTCGTGAAGCTGACCACGAAGGGCACGGAACGCAGGGACAGCACACCTAAGGCCACGCCCACATATGCTCCGAAAAACACCATCTTCCCGCCGAACGCCGTCACCATCCACGTCGTCAGGCGATCCGGACGCTGCAGAAAGGTCTGCTCCATGAGCAGCCACGAACCCACCGCCACGGCGAGCGGCCCAATCATGCCCGCAAATGCGGCGAGGGCCGTCTCGCGATCCACAAACGCTGCAACCGCGAGCCAGGTGCCGACGCTCGCACCCGTCATCCACACGCCAGGCTGCCTCACGATCGAGGCCGCCAGACGGTTCTCGCGAGCTCATAAAACCCGACGATGATGCCTAGGAGCAGTCCCGTCAGCAGAAACCACGGCGACGTTCCGCGCCAGGCGTCGACCCCGTAACCGATGCCGCCCAGCAGGAGAATGCCCCCGACGAGCGTATAACTCGCGGCTGCCACCGGGCCCGAACGGACAACGTTCTCCTGAAAGCTCTTCGTCGACCGCTCGAGCGGGGAACCGCGATCGCTGCGAGGTGTTCTAGAGGCCATCGCCCGCCCCGAAATGCCTGGGCAGTATATCGTACCTTGTGAAAAACTTCACCAACCAGAGAAACCGCGCCATTTCCGCGCGAAAAGCGGGCGGACGGGAGCAGTCAGCCACCGCTCACCGAATCAGCGCGGCCACGCCGCGGGCGCCCAGCGTCTGCGCGGACATGTCGGCCAGCTCGAACAACAGTCGTGGATACACACCCATCGCGACGGTCACAACCACCGCAATCGCGAGCGTCGCGCCCAACAACGGGCTCAAGACCGGCTCCGACCCCGTAGTCTCCTTCTTCAGATACATGAAGACGACAACGCGGATGTAGTAGTAGAGGGAGACCGCGCTGTTCAGCACGCCGATCACGGCAAGCCACATGTAGCCCGACTCAACCGCGGCGCCGAACAGCCAGAACTTGCCCATGAAGCCGGCGGTCGGCGGAATGCCGCCGAGTGAGAGCATGAACAGCAGCATGGCAAACGCCACAAACGGTTGACGTTGATACAGGCCGCTCAGATCCTTCAGTTCATCGCCGACGACGTCCTTGCGCCGAAGCATGACGACGACGGCGAACGCCCCGAGCTGCATGAAGGCATAGGTCATCAGGTAGATGAGCATGGCCGTCACGCCGCGCGACGAGCCCGCAACGACGCCCATGAGGAGATATCCGGCGTGCGCGATCGATGAGTACGCGAGCATGCGCTTCAGGTTCGACTGCGTCAACGCGGCCAGATTGCCAACGGTCATGGTCACGACTGAGAGCGCCGCAAACAGCAAGCGCCAGTCCGCGTCCATCACTGGGAGCCCTTCGAGGAAGATCCGAAGCAGCATCGCGAAGGATGCGGCCTTCGACCCCACCGAGAGGAACGCAGTGACCGGTGTCGGCGCGCCCTCGTATACGTCCGGGGCCCACATATGAAACGGCACCGCGGCAATCTTGAACCCAATGCCAGCCACGACCAGAATCACCGCCAAGAGCAGACGCGGATCCCGCTCCTGCCCCGAGAAGATCGTCGCCATGGCGCGAAGATTCGTCGTGCCCGACAGGCCGTACATCAGAGACATGCCGTAGAGCAGGATGCCCAGCGAGAAGGCGCCGAGGAGGAAATACTTGACCGCGGCCTCGTTCGATCGTTGGTTGGGCTTGATGAAGCCAGCCAGGATATAAAACGACACGGCCATCGTTTCGAGGCCGATGAAGATGGTGATGAGATCAATGCCCCCGGCCATGATCATCATGCCGAGCGTGGAGCACAGGATGAGGAAGTAGTACTCGCCCGGACTCGCCCCCTCGATCTCGAGGTATCCCACCGACATCATCACGGTCATCGCTGCCGCGGCGAGCACGACCACTTTGAAGAACAGCGCGAACTGATCGATGGCAATGAGCCCGCTCGCGATCGCTCGGTGCTCGTGGGTGAACGGCAGCAGGGCCGCGGCGGTGGCACCGAGCACCACGATCGTGAGCCATGGCAGCAGACGACTGCCGCGCGGCAACCGGACATCGGCTACGAGAACGAAGAGCGCTCCTGCCGTCAGGACGATCTCCGGCAGGAGGTAGTAGAAGTCGCTCGATGAAACCCCGGGTGGCAGCTGCATCAGCGCTGAGCCTCAGCAGGCCCCGGCACGACTGGCACAGGAGCAGGGGTCGCTGCAACATCCGGCGCTGGCGTGGCCGGCGTGCTCACCTCGACGAGGGGCTTTCCGTCCGGCCCGCACGGAGCGGCCGAAAGGAACTGCGCGGCAACATTGGTGGCCACGAGCTCCGGGGTCGGCGTTGGGTCGCAGTTGGCCGACGCGGTCTTTGCGTACTCCGGACTCACGCGGGCAATCACGTGCTCGACAGACGTGGTGAGACGGTCCAAGAAGGGCTTTGGATACAGCCCTATCCAGACCGCCAGCACCAGCAAGGGCGCGAACGTCGCGAACTCGCGGAGCCCCAGGTCGGCAAGCTTTTCGTTCTTCGGATTCTCAATCTTCCCGAACATCGTCCGCTGATAGAGCGACAGCATGTACGCCGCGCCTAGCACCACGCCGCTGGCCGCGACCACCGCCCACATCTTGTTTGCCACGAACACACCCTGCAGGATCAGCAGTTCGCCGATGAACCCGTTGAGCGCAGGGAGTCCAATCGACGACATGGTCATCACCAGAAATACGGCGGCATACACCGGCATGACTTTCGACAAGCCGCCGTATTCGGAGATCTCACGCGTGTGCCTGCGTTCGTAGACCACGCCAACCAGAAGGAAGAGGGCACCCGTCGAGATGCCGTGATTCAGCTGCTGCACGATGCTGCCCGTGATCCCGACCGGGTTCAGCGCAAACATGCCGATCATGACCATCGCCATATGGCTGACCGACGAGTACGCCACCAGCCGCTTCCAATCCTTCTGCGCGAGCGCCACGAGCGCCCCGTACACGATGCCGATGATGCACAACCCAACGACCATCGGCACGAAGTAGCGGGTCGCTTCCGGCAGAATCGGCAGACTGAAGCGAATGAACCCGTACGTGCCCATCTTCAGCAGAACGGCGGCCAGAATGACCGAACCGGCCGTCGGCGCGTCGGTATGCGCATCCGGAAGCCACGTGTGGAATGGGAACATCGGCACCTTGATCGCGAAGCCAAGGAAGAACGCGAGGAAGACCCACCACTGCAGATCGAACGGCACACTCAGCCGGTGGAACTGCGTGACATCGAACGTGTAGATTCCGGTCACGCTGTGGTTGTAGAAGTACAGCGCCAGAATGCCGAGCAGCATCACGACGCTGCCGACCAGCGTGTACAGGAAGAACTTGATCGCGGAGTAGAGACGGTTTGCGCTGCCCCAGATACCGATCAGGAAGTACATCGGCACCAGCATGACTTCCCAGAACAGGAAGAACAGCAGGAAGTCGAGCGTCATGAACGCCCCGAGCATGCCGGTCTGCAGGACGAGAAGGAAGATGTAGTACTCCTTCACCCGCTCGGTGATGGCCGTCCATGACGACAACACCGCGATGGAGCCCATCATCGTGGTCAGCAGAATGAGCAGCGTGCTGAAGCCGTCGACCCCGAGAAAGTACTCAGCCCCGATGGACGGAATCCACGACGCCCGTTCCACGAACTGGAAATCGGGGTTCTGCGGGTTGTACCGGAACCACAACGGAACCGAGATCGCAAACCCGACAAACGCGACGACGTTCGCGATCCAGCGGATGGCATTCTCGTTCTGTTTGCTGACAAAGAGCAGGAGGAGCGCTCCCGCCAGCGGCGCGAACAGAATGATCGAAAGGTAGTGACTCATATCACCCGTACTATCAAGTAAAGGCCGAGAAACGCGGCCACACCGAACACCATCAGAAGCGCATAATTCTGAACGAGACCCGTCTGCAGCCGTCGGAACCAGTAGCTCGACTCTTCAGCGCTCCAGCCGATCGCATTCACCGCGCCGTCGACGACACGCTTGTCGGTCAGACCCGAGAGCCATGAGGTGAAGAGCGTCACCCATCCGGCGCCGTTCACGGCCCCGTCCACGAAGTTGCGATCGAACGTCCACAAGCCGCGGCCCGCCGCCTTGGTACCGGAAATGACGGTAGCGTCGTACAGCTCGTCCACGTAGTACTTGTTGGAGAGAATTCGATGCGGACCGGCGAATCGCTCTGCGAGTCCTTCCGACACCTCCGGGCTGACGACGTAGCACTTGCGGGCAGCCATGATCCCCGCCAGGGCGATCAACACGGAGAAGCCCATGAGCCCAATCTCGCCAGCGCGCGACATATGAGGCTCGCCCGCTTCATGCTCGCCTGAAGGTTCCGCGGCATGGGCGAGGTTGGCGGTTCCACCCACCGACTCGCCGTGCGCCGCCGAGGCGGTGAAGCTCGGTTCAAGGAATCGCTCGATGACGCTCCCGCTCGGCAGGATGGCCGCAGGAATGCCGAGGAAGCCCGCCACCACGGCGCCGACCGCCAACGCCATCAACGGAAGCGTCATGGGCGTGGGCGACTCGTGCGGCCCGTGCCACGGCCCATGTCCATGGCTGTGATCATCCTTGGCAGCCGGATTCGCATGCGGCAGCGTCATGGACCGCCGCAGCGTGACCGTGAGCGTCATGCCCATGTCCGTGGCCGGCGGCTCCCCACGCCGGACCGCGATACGTGCCATAGAACGTCATGTACATCAGGCGGAACATGTAGAACGCCGTCATCAGCGCCGTGAGCACTGCCACCGACCAGATCACCTTGTTCTGCAGAAACGCCCGGAACAGGATTTCGTCCTTGCTGAAGAAGCCCGCGAACGGCGGGATGCCGGCGATCGCCAGCGTGCCGATCATCATCGTCGCGAACGTGACCGGCATGTATTTCTTCAGCCCGCCCATTCCCCGCATGTCCTGTTCGCCTGCCATCGCGTGGATCACGGAGCCGCTGCCAAGGAACAGCAGCGCCTTGAAGAAGGCGTGTGTCATGAGATGGAACGCACCGGCCGAAAACGCCCCGACGCCCATGGCCGTGAACATGTATCCGAGCTGCGAGACCGTTGAGTAGGCCAGTACGCGCTTGATGTCGTACTGCACGAGCCCGATCGAGGCCGCCATGAGCGCCGTCAGCACGCCCACGACGGCGACAATGGTCATCACTTCGGGCGCGTGCGAAAACAGCACGGCGTTCCGCCCGAGCATGTAGACGCCTGCCGTGACCATCGTGGCCGCATGGATGAGGGCGGACACCGGGGTCGGGCCCTCCATCGCGTCCGGCAGCCACACGTACAAGGGAATCTGCGCGCTCTTCCCGATCGCGCCGACAAACAACAGCAGGCAGATCGCGGACAGGATCCCGAAGTGTCCCGCCTCGATCGGCATCCTCGCGGCAGCGTCCTGTACCGCACGGAAGTCAAGCGTCCCGAAGGTGAAGAAAATCAGAAAGACGCCAAGAACGAACCCCCAATCGCCCACGCGATTGGTGATGAACGCCTTCTTGCCGGCGTCGCTCGCGCTCTTCTTCTCATACCAGTACCCGATGAGCAGGTACGAACAGAGCCCCACCCCTTCCCAACCCACGAACATCACCAGGAAGTTGCTGCCCAGGACGAGCATGAGCATGAAGAAGCAGAACAGGTTCAGGTAGCAGAAGAACCGAGCAAAGCCGCCGCGCGGCTCGTCCACCATGTACGCCGTGGAATAGACGTGGATGAGCGTGCCGATACCGGTGACGACGAGGAGCATCATGCCGGACAGCGGATCCAGCCGGAATCCCCACGGGGCGCGGAAGCTCCCGATCCCATCGTGCGTCTGCAGCGGGATGGCCGGAAACCAGTCGGCGACAATCACGTCGTACGCACGCTCCCCGGCCGGCAAGCCGAGCAACTGCCAGAACGCCAGCAGCGACAGGCCCAGGGCGAAGACCATCGTCGCGCACGCGAGCGTGCCCGCGGTCTTGCGCGAGAAACTGCGAATGCCGACGAGGCCGTTCATCGCGGCCCCGATACCCGGCAACAACGGAATTAACCAGATGTATCTCATGAATCCATGTCTGCGGTGTCTTCCCCGCCCGCCTCGCCTGCCCTTACGGCCTGGTCACCCGAGCGCCTACCAGCGCATCAGATTCATTTCGTCGATGTTGACGGTTTCCTTGTTGCGGTAGAACGCCAGGATGATCCCGAGGCCCACGGCCGCCTCGGCGGCGGCCACTGCGATCACAAAGATGGCAAATACCTGCCCGACGGCGTTCTGCAACTGCGCGGAGAACGCGACCAGGTTGATGTTGACCGCGTTCAATATCAGCTCGATCGACATGAAGATGATGATGATGTTCCGGCGTACCATCACACCGATGACGCCGATGATGAACAGCGCGGCCGATAGGAGCATGTAATGGGTCGGGGTAATCACGTTTCTCAGCTCTCAGCTTTCTCAGCGTTCAGCAGCGTTCGGCTCTGCGCGCTGGGCTCTCGGCAACCCGCAGGGTGCTGAACGCCGAGCGGCGAACGCTGAACGCCTCACAATGCACCTACAGTTCACGTTTAGCCAGCACGATCGCCCCGATCATGGCGACGAGCAGCAGCATCGAGGCAATCTCAAACGGTATGAGGTAGCTCGTATAGAGCAGCCATCCGACCTCCTCGGTATTGCCAGAGACGGGGATAGCCGCCCGCGCCCCCGCCAGAACGGGAGCCGGGATCGCGTGGCTATAGGCCGCGATCACGCCAAGCTCCACCAGCACCGCCACCGACAGTGCGTACCCGAATTTCGTCCGGCGATGCGGATCCTCGTGCGCCTCCGGCGGCCGCTTGAGGTTCACGAGCATGACCACGAACAGATACAACACGACGATCCCGCCCGCGTAGACGAGCACCTGAATGGCCGCGAGAAAGGGTGCGCCGAGCAGCGCATAGAGCGCCGCCACGAACAGGAAATCGAGGACGAGAAACAGCACACTGTGCACCGTGTCCTTCGTCGTCACGACGAGCACGGCGAACACCAGGATGAAGAACGACAGAACGTAGAACGCGATGGCTTCCCCCATTAGAGCAGCATCACCTTGATGATCCCGGTGACGACGAGATTCGCAATCGCGAGCGGGATCAAGACTTTCCAGCCGATTCGCATCAACTGATCGTAGCGATAGCGCGGCAACGTCGCGCGAACCCAGATGAAGATGTAGAGAAACACGAACGACTTGATGAGAAACCAGGTCCAGCCCGGAATGACGTCCAGGAAGCTCAGGGCGCTGACGCCCGGAAACGGCCGCAGCCATCCGCCCAGAAACAAGGTCGTCGCGACTGATGAGACGACGATCATGTTCGCGTACTCGGCGAGAAAGAAGAGCGCGAACCGCATCCCGCTGTACTCGGTGTGGAAGCCGCCCGTGAGCTCCTGCTCGGCCTCGGGCAGGTCGAACGGCGCGCGGTTGGTTTCGGCGAGACCGCCGATGAAGAAAATCACGAACGCCAGCGGCTGAACGAACACGAACCACAAGCCCGCGCTTTCCTGCGCGCGAACGATCTGCACCATGCTCAGCGAGCCAGCCACGAGAATGACGCTCACGAGCGTCAACGTCACCGCGACTTCGTAGCTGATGAGCTGCGCGGAGGCCCGCAGGCTGGCGAGGAGCGGGTACTTGCTGTTCGATGCGTAGCCCGCGAGGATGATGCCGTACACACCCACCGAGGCAACCGACACGATGTACAGCAGGCCAACGTTGATGTCAGTGATATAGAGGGTGATCTCGCGGCCGAAGAGCGTCGCCTTGTCGCCGAACGGAATGACGGCATAGACAATGAGCGCCGGCACCATGGCAATGATGGGCGCCGCCGTGAACACCCACTTGTCGGCGCGGACGGGTGTGATGTCTTCCTTGAGCATCAGCTTCACCGCGTCCGCGATCGGCTGCAGGATGCCGTAGGGGCCGACGCGCATCGGGCCAAGCCTGGACTGTGCCCAAGCGATGACTTTTCGCTCGAGGAGCACCATGTAGGTGACGCCGACGAGCGTCGCGTTCAGCACGATCAGGATTTTCAGCAGGGGAATGACGAACAGGTCCATTACCGGTCGACCTCGCCGAGCACGACGTCGAGCGAGCCGATGAGCGCAACGACGTCAGCCACCAGATGGCCGCGCACCATGCGGCGCAATCCCTGAAGATTGCAGAAGGACGGAGGCCGCACGCGGAAACGATACGGGTTCGTCGATTTACCGTCGCTCACGATGAAGTAGCCGAGCTCGCCCTTGGGCGATTCGATCGCATGGTAGGTTTCGCCGGCCGGCGGTTTGATGAGACGCGGCACCTTGCCGACGATGGGGCCTTCCGGAATGCCCTCGGTCGCCTGGCGGATGATTCGAAGCGACTGTCGGAACTCCTCCAGCCGGACGAGGTAGCGATCGTAGGTGTCACCCGCCGTGCCGATGGGGATGTCGAAGGTCATTTCGTCGTAGGCCGCATACGGCTCATCCTTGCGGATGTCGCGCGGCACACCGGAGCCGCGAAGCGGCGGCCCGCTGAGTCCGAGATCGATCGCCTCGGCCGCCGTGAGCGTCCCAATGCCCTTGGTCCGCTCCAGCCAGATGCGGTTGTGGGTGAGCAGCTCCTCGTATTCCTCGAGCTTGCCGTCCATGATTCTGCAGAACTCCAGCACCTTCTTGTCCCAACCGGGAGGGAGATCCTGCGGCAGGCCGCCGATGCGCATCGAGTTGTACGTCAGTCGCGCGCCGCAGAACTCCTCGAACAGGTCCAGAATCAGCTCGCGTTCGCGGAACGCATAGAGGAACACCGTCATCGCACCGATGTCCATCGCGTGGGTGCCAAGCCAGAGACAGTGGCTCGCGATCCGCTGAAGCTCACACAGAATCGTCCGCACGTACTTGGCACGCCGTGGCACCTCGAGTGCCATCAACTTCTCGACCGTCTCGCAATAGCCGACGTTACTCGTCGCGGCGGCCACGTAGTCCATGCGATCGGTCAGCAGGATGATCTGCGTCCAGTTGCGGTTCTCGCTCAGTTTCTCGATGCCGCGGTGCAGGTAGCCAATGACCACATCGGCATCGACCACCTTCTCGCCGTCGAGACGCAGCACGACGCGCAGCACACCGTGCGTGCTGGGATGCTGCGGGCCCATGTTGAGCACGAGCTCGTTGGTGTCGAACATTGCGCCGTGATGAACCGCTGGTGTCGCCATCACTCGATATCCGATTCCTCGCGCGCCTGCCTCAACTTCAGCCAGTCGAGCGGATTTTCCATCAACAGTTCGCCGGGACCTTCGAGCGGATAATCCTTCCGCTGCGGATACCCCTGCCAGTCGTCCGGCATCAGAATGCGGCGCCGATCGGGATGCCCCGTGAAATTCACGCCGAACATGTCGAAGACTTCGCGCTCCAGCCAGTTGGCCGACGGCCACACAGGGGTCACCGAGGCCACCGGCTGCTGGTCCGCCACTCTCGCCTTGACGCGGACCCGATGACGATGCCGCGTCGAATAGAGGCAGTACACCAGATCGAAGCGTTCAGCGCGCGGCGGCCAATCTGTCGCCGTGATATCCGAACAGAAGTCGAACGCCGCGTCAGGGGCCTCGCGCAAGTGCCGGGTAATCTCCAGCAGCTGACTGGCCGGCACGACAATCGTCCAGTCGCCCACCCAATAGCTCACGTGGACGACCGACCCGGGGATCGCCGACTGGAGCGATTGGATGAATGACGGAATCGGACGATCGGCCGGCGGTGCCGGCTCGGTCGGGCCCGTGGGCGCGGCAGCTTTCGGCGCATGCTCGGGCCCCCCAGTCGCAGGCTTGGCGGCCGCAGGCTTGGCGACGGCTGGAGCAGGAGCCGCCTTCGCGACCGGGCTCGCCGGCGCCGTTTCGGCACCCGTGGCCGGCTTCGGGACTGCTGCCGCGGTCGCCGCCTCCGCTGGCTTCGCTGCGGGCGCCGCTGGAGGTGGAGGTGGCTTCTCTGAATCGTCAGCCATTTACGCCCATTCCAACGCGCCCTTTTGCCAGGCGTAGTAGTAGCCGACGACCAGGATGAAGATGAAGACGATCATCTCGATCAAGCCGAACAGCAGCAGCTTGTCGAAGATGACCGCCCACGGAAACATGAACACCGTCTCCACGTCGAAGATGACGAAGAGCATGGCCACCAGGTAGTAGCGAATGCTGTAACGGTCACGCGCGTCTGTCAGCGGCTCGATACCGCATTCGTAAGGTTCCAGCTTTACTTTGTTGTACTTGCTCGGATGAATGAGGCTCGTGAAGACCAGCGTGAACACGGCAAAGCCTGTCGCCACGGCGACAAAGATGGCGATCGGGACATACGCTGAAAGCATGGGGATGCGGCTCGCCGCGCCAGATCACGCGGCCTCAGGAAAAGCGGTTGGTTTATAACACGCGACTTGTGGGGTGTCAAGAAACGGCCCCGCACCCGGTGATTTCCCGCAACTTACAGATTTCAAACCAGTTTTTGTCTCAAAGACGCTTGACCGTCCTCAAAACCGGGACCTATACTCACCTTATGAAGCATTACTCCCGCGCGGCCGGCTTCGGCTTCTTCTTCATCACCATCATCGCCGCCGGGACCCTGGTCGGCGCCCAGACCATGCGGCGCACGGTGTACGTGAGCGTCACCGACAAGTCCGGGAACGCGGTGTTGGATGTCGCCCCGTCCGCATTCGTGGTGCGGGAAAACAACGTCTCTCGCGAGGTGCTCGAGGTCGCGCTTGCTGACGAACCGATGCAGATAGCGCTGCTGGTTGACAATAGCGACGCAGCCGAGCGCCATATTCGAGATTACCGGGAAGCCCTGTCAACCTTCATCACTACTGTCACCTCGGACAATCCGTCGCCAGCCCATGGCAAGCATCAGATTGCGATCATCACGTTTTCAAGCCGGCCGACGATTCTGCAGGATTACACGTCGGATCAGGCCCGGCTCCTGAAGAGCGCGCGGAGCATCTTCGCCATGCCGGACACGGGTGCGTATCTGCTCGACGCCATCGTCGAGACGAGTAACGGAGTCGTCAAACGCTCGACGGCCCGGCCCGTGTTCGTGGCCGTCTTCCCCGACTCGTCCGAGGACGCCAGTTATCATCGCACCTACCAATTCGTCCTGGATGCGCTCAAACGCTCCGGTGCTTCGCTGCATGTCGTCAAAATCGGCGGGTCGTTGGCCATGCCCGTCGATCGGTCCATCGTGCTCGATAGAGGCACGCAGACAACAGGTGGGCGGTACGAGGACGTGCTCGTCAGTTCCGCGTTGACAGCCAGAATGAAACAGATCGCCTTCGATCTGACGCATCAGTACCGCGTGACGTACGTACGTCCGCAGTCGTTGATCCCCGCAGACGCGTTCTCGGTGTCCGTTACCACGCCTGGCCTCACGGTCCGCGGGACGGCCGCGAGGGAAGAGCGGCCGCAGGCGCCCCGGTAATGCGCGCTGTTTCCCCTCGCCTGACACCAGCGTGGCTCCGCGCCGCGTCCTTCGCGGCGTTTGTCGGGATGCTGGCTCTTTCGACCGCGGGTCAGACACCACAAATTCCCTCGTTTCGATCCAGCATCGACGTCGTGTCGCTCAACGTGACCGTAACCGAGGCGGGCGTCGGCGCGCCACGCTATGTCACCGACCTCACGCAATCCGAATTCGAGGTCTTTGAGGACGGTGTCAAGCAGGACATCTCGGTCTTCAACAGGACCAACTCTCCGATCGGGCTGGCGCTGCTCATCGATAGCAGCGCCAGCATGGAATCCAAACTCCCGACGGCGCAGGAAGCCGCCATCGGTTTTGTCCGGAAATTGCGCCGGCAGGACCTGGCAGAGATCATTGATTTCGACGACCGGGCCATCGTTTCAGAGGCGTTCACGAACGACGTCCCGAAACTCGAGCATGCGATCCGGCGGACGTCGGCAGGCGGCCCAACAGCGATGTTTCAGGCCCTTTATATCGCGATGAGCGAGTTCAAGAAACTCAGGAAAACAGACATCTCCACCGAGGCACCTCGTCGTCAGGCGGTCGTCTTGCTGTCGGATGGACAGGACACGACGAGTCTGTTCTCCTTCGACGACATCCTCGACATCGTGAAGCGGTCGGAGACCGCCGTCTATACCATCGGCCTTCGCAATAACGAGCCGCACACCAAGGGTTTCAAGGAAGGCGACTTCTACCTGCGTCAGTTCTCGCAGCAAACAGGGGGGCGCTCGTTCTTTCCTGCGCAGATCAGCGACCTGTCCAGCGTCTACGGCGAGATCGCGGACGAGCTGTCGAGCCAGTACACACTCGGGTACTCGTCAAAGAATCAGCGCCGAGACGGCACATGGCGGCGAGTCGTCGTCCGCGTCACACGGCCGAATACGACAGCCCCGCGCACGAAGCAGGGCTACTTCGCCGTCAAGAGCTAGCGACTCAATAGAACGCCGTATGAATGTTGTTCCGCTGGCCCTTTACGTTGTCGCCTGTGCCTTCTATGTCTGGCACTTCGCCCGCCGTCAGCCAGGCGTCGGCCGCATGGCGACGACGCTCCTCGTCGCAGCGGCTCTGGCGCATACGTTCGTCATCGGCATGGAGACGATGCGGGCAGGCCAGATCCCAATTGCCGGTACGACTTCCGCCATTTCTACGTTTGTCTGGCTGCTGGCCCTGGCATACCTGTACACGGAAATGACCACGGACGAGCGCGCCATGGGCGCATTCATTCTCCCGCTCCTCGTGGTGTTCCAGTTCATTCCCGCGTTGTGGCCCGTCGTCCGCAGCCCCGACCCCGTCCTGCAGGGCCCGCTGTTTGCGGTGCACGTCTCCTCGCTGCTGTTCGCCTATGCGAGCTTCGCACTTGCCTGTGTGATTGGTTTCACCTACGTACTGCTCTTCAAGGAGATCAAAGCCAAGCACCTGGGTTTCTTCTACGCGCGGCTGCCCTCGCTGCAGGTGTTGGACTCGATGAATCAGCGCGCCGTGGCAGTGGGATGGATCTCGCTCACCATCGGATTGATTGTGGGCGCCGTCTGGACGCCTCAAGCCAGAATCGACGCCGCCAGCGACCCGCGCGTCCAGGCCATCACGCTGCTCGATCCAAAGATCTTCCTGGCGCTCGTCTGCTGGGTCGTGTACTCCTTCGAGGTGCTTGCGGCGCGGCGCATCGGCTGGGGCGGGAGGCGCGCAGCCTATCTCTCGGCCGTCGGCTTCGCGATCGTGCTGCTGAACTTCGTCCCGATCAGCTACTTCGTGACGAACAGCCACGATTTCTGAAACGTGAATTTGGTCATCTGGTTATCTGGTTATCTGGTCATTACTGAGGCGAAGTACCCCTAGGCACACTCGTGACCATATACATAGCCGTAACCCAATCAATGACTCGATAACCAAATGACTAGATGACAGATAACTAGATGACTAGAGATGACTAGATGACCAATGCAGATGACCAAATTCAGATGCACCTCCTCCTCATAGGCATCAGCCACCGTACGGCGCCCATTGAACTGCGGGAGCGCCTGGATTTCCAGGTGCGCGGCGTACCGGCGGCGCTGCGCGCGCTCGCCTCCCGCGAGTCCCTGCGCGAAGCGGTGGTGGTATCTACGTGCAATCGCGCCGAAATCTATGCCGTCTGTGACGACGTCGACCAGGCGCGCGACGAGCTGGTCCGTTTCGTGAGTGACTTCCATGGCGTGGATGGAACGGCTCTCCAGCCGCATCTCTACGACCTCGTCGACTTCGATGTGACTCGCCATCTCTTTCGCGTGGCGTCTGGGCTCGACTCGCTGGTCGTCGGCGAGCCGCAGATTCAAGGTCAGGTCAAAGACGCGCTGACGGCCGCGACCGCCGCGCACACGGCCGGACCGCTGCTCACCCGGCTGTTTCACTCCTCCTTCGGCGTCGGCAAGCGGGTGCGCACGGAGACCGGCGTCGGGGCAGGCGCTGTTTCGATCGGCTTCGCAGCCGTCGCGCTCGCGCGCAAGATCTTCGGCGACCTCAAGGGTCGCAACGTCCTCGTGGTCGGCGCCGGTGACATGGGCAAGCTCACCGCGATCCACATGAGGTCGCAGGGTGTCAGCCGTGTGACGATCATGAGCCGGACGATGGCGCACGCGACACGAACGGCTGAAGCCATCGGCGGCGCGTCAGTCGCGCCCTGGGAGGAAATGGATGCCGCTCTCGGCGCGAGCGACATCGTCATCACAGCGACCGGAGCGGCATCACCCATCCTCACGAAGAGTCGCGTCGAGGGCATCATGCGGCCTCGCCGTAATCAGCCGCTGTTCATCATCGACATTGCTCTGCCTCGCGATGTCGAGGCCGACACGGGAGAGATCGAACAGGTCTTTCTCTACAACATCGATGACCTGCAGACGACGGTCCGCGAAAACATGGCGCGACGAGAGAGTGAGATCGCCAGGGCGCAGGTCATTGTCAACGAGGAAGTCGACCGGTTCGCCGGATGGCTTCGATCGCGCGGCGCCATTCCCACAGTCGTCGCTCTACGGAAGCACTTCGAACAGGTCTGGCGCTCCGAGTTCGAGCGACTCGAACCCAAAATGGCTGCTTTGCCCCCGGATGCGAAGGAACGCGTGGAGGACATCACGCGTCTCGTCGTCGAGAAACTGCTCCTGACACCCACCGAGCAATTGAAAGCGCTCGGCGGCGACACCGAAACGTTGACCTCGTACTCCGAGGCCCTCACGCGCCTCTTCGGCCTTGACGGTGCCGAGGGGGAGCGGCCGACGCGAGGCCGGGTCGAGCCTTTCCCGGGGCCAAGGAGCCGATCCGGCGGCTCGGGACGCTGACTTCCTCCCACGTGCCTTCCGCATCTGCGATCAGACTCGGCACGCGAGGCAGTCAGTTGGCCTTGTGGCAGGCAAACGCAGTCGCTACCCGCATTGCGGAGACCGGCGGTCCGCCATGCCGCATCATCGTGATCAAGACCTCCGGCGATCGCCTCCAGGACGCGCCCCTTTCCGAGATTGGTGGCAAGGGCTTGTTCGTGAAGGAGATCGAAGACGCGCTTCTCAAGAATGAGATCGACATCGCCGTCCATAGCAGCAAGGATATGCCGGCGCTCCTCCCCGATGGCCTCGCGATTGGCGCGGTACTGCCGCGCGAGGATCCGCGGGACGCAGTGGTACTGCCCGCCAAGGCGGCCGTGCCGCTCGAAGGGGCCGGTCACAGAGGGCTGAAGGCCGAACATGGCGTCACCGGCGTCTCGGATCTCGACGACCTCATTCGGGTGCTGGGACAGACGCCCTTCATTGGGACCGCAAGCGTGCGGCGGATCGCACAACTGATGCGATTGTTTCGCGGCGCACGCTTTGGAGCCATCCGCGGCAACCTCGACACGCGTCTTCACAAGCTCGATGCTGGCGACCCCGTCAGCCCCTACGACGCGCTGGTGCTGGCCGCAGCCGGTCTGCGTCGCCTTGGATTCGCGTCGCGCATCTCGTTCGCGCTGCCGGCAGAGGCGTGCGTGCCGGCACCCGGACAGGGAATCGTCGCCATCGAAATCCGTGCCGACGCCACGGAGGTACAGAATGTGGTCGCTCGGATCAATGATAGGGGGGCAAGTGCGTCGCTGACGGCTGAACGGGCCCTGGTCAATGCGCTCGGCGGCGGGTGTCAGACGCCGATTGGCGCGCTGGCGTCTCCGGTGGATGGTGGCGCCGGCAGCGAAGCAACAATCGACCTCGTGGCTACTGTCATTGCGCTCGACGGCAGCCGGGCCGTTCGCGCCCGGGCCCGCGGGCCTCACACCGAGGCAGCCGCGATCGGGGCACGTGTCGGCGCCCAACTCCTGGCGGACGGAGCGGCGGAGATTCTCGCGGACGTGCGCATCAGGGCGAACACCGTGGAAGACGCCCAACACTAAATGCGAAGCATCGTGTACATCATCGGCGCTGGTCCGGGCGACCCGGGCTTAATCACCGTGCGCGGATTGCAATGCCTCATGTCCGCCGACGTCGTGTTGTACGACCACTGGGTGCATGCCCGACTGCTTCGACACGCTCGCCGGGGATCGGAGCTGATTGACGTGGGCCTCGCCTCGCCGCAGCCACTCGAACAGGAAGCCATCTGTTATCTCCTCTCTGAGAAGGCACGCGAGGGAAAAACGGTCGCGCGCCTGAAATGGGGGGACCCGTTTGTCTTCGATCACGGCGGTGCCGAAGCGCTGTTCCTGCACCAGCACGGGGTGCCCTTCGAAGTCGTGCCCGGCATTCCGCCAGCTCTGGGCGCCGCCAGCTACGCAGGTATCCCGCTGACATACCCGGACAGTGGCGACATGCTGACGTTCGTGCGCGGGCATGAAAACGAGAGCGACGCGCCTCCATCGGTGGATTGGGCGAGCCTCGCTCGACTGGATGGCACGATGGTCTGCTTTGCGGGCCCCGATCAGCTGCCGCGCATACTCCAAGCGCTCATTTCACACGGCCGGTCTCCGGACAGCTCTGCGGCGCTCATCTACAACGGTACGCTGCCGACGCAGGAGACGCGGGTCAGCTCGCTCGATGAGCTCGCCCGAGCCGTTCGCCAGTCGAGCGACCGCCGGCCTGCGACGCTCGTCGTGGGACGAGTGGCCGCACTCAGAGAGCATCTGCGATGGTTCGACACCAGACCGCTCTTCGGCAAGCGCATTCTCGTGACCCGTCCCAAGGATCAGGCGCCCGAGCTCGTCGATCTGCTCGAGTCGCTCGGCGCTGAGACGATCGAGGCGCCGATGATCCGCATCCTTCCGCCAGACGACTACGGCGCGATCGACGAGGCCTGCGCGAACGCCGGCCGTTTTGACTGGATCGTATTCACGAGCGCGAATGCGGTGGACGTCTTCATGGCGCGCCTGCAGGCGTCTCCGCTTGACGTCCGAGCGCTGCACGGTCCCAAGCTGTGTGCGGTCGGGCCGGCAACCGCCGAACGTCTCGCCAGGCACGGCCTCAAGGTGGACCTCATCCCCACGGAGTACCACGCCGAGGGCGTGAGCCAGGCGATCGCGCAGCAGGGCCCGGTCGCCGGGTTGAAGGTGCTGCTGCCGCGCGCCGACATCGGCCGCGAAATGATCGCCACTGACCTCCGAAAGCGGGGCGCCGAGGTATTGGAGGTCGTCGCCTATCGTACCGTTGCCACAGAAGCGGATCGCGAAGGCGAACCCGATATCTATCGCCTTCTGCTCGACCGTCGGATCGACGTTGTCACCTTTGCCAGCGCCTCCGCTGTTCGCACGCTGGTGAACATCCTGGGGCCGGAACCTGCCGTCGATCTGCTCGGCGCCACCGTCGTCGCTGCCGTTGGCCCCGTCACGGCCACGGCTGCAGCCAAACTGGGCATTCACACGACGATCATGCCGCCCCACTACACGATTCCGGCGCTCGCGGGCGCCATTGTGGAATACTTTCAGAAGCTGAACGCTGAACGCTGAGAGCTGCAACCGCAGCCGTCGGCGCTCAGCGGTCAGCGTTCAGCAGGGGAGATCACGATGACCACCCACACGCGCGCCGCACTGACCCTTCCGCAGCGGCCCAGGCGCCTGCGTTCCTCGGAGGCGATGCGCGCGCTCGTCCGCGAGACGCGGCTGTCACCGGACATGTTCATCCTGCCGCTCTTCGTGTGCGAAGGCGAGGGCATCCGCCGGGAAGTACCGTCGATGCCCGGCGTCTTCAACTTGTCGGTCGACGAAACGGTGAGAGAAGTCTCGGCCGCCAAGGCCGATGGCATCCGAAGCGTGCTGCTCTTCGGACTCCCGGACCACAAAGACGCCGTCGGCTCGGCCTCGTTCGATCCCCGGGCGCCGGTGCAGTCGGCCATTCGCGCGATCAAGCGCGAGTTACCCGACATGCTGGTAGTGAGCGACGTGTGTCTGTGCGAGTACACGGACCACGGACACTGCGGCATCATCATCGAGAACGAGATCGCCAATGATCCGACGGTGGAGCAGTTGGTCCGTGCGGCGGTGTCGCACGCCGCCGCCGGTGCGGATATTGTCGCGCCCTCCGACATGATGGACGGGCGCGTTGGCGCGATCCGCCAGGCGCTCGACGAACGCGGGCACGAGCATGTCGCCATCATGTCGTACGCCGCCAAGTACTGTTCCGCGTTTTACGGTCCCTTCCGCGATGCCGCCGGGTCGGCGCCAGCGTTCGGCGACCGCCGGTCGCACCAGATGGATCCGGCGAACACCGATGAGGCCCTTCGCGAAGTTGAACTGGACATCGCCGAGGGGGCCGACATCGTCATGGTCAAGCCGGCCATGACCTATCTCGACGTCATCACTCGAGTGAAGGAGACCTTCGGTTATCCAACCGCGGCGTACCATGTCAGCGGCGAGTACGCCATGCTGAAAGCGGCCGCCCGCAACGGCTGGATTGACGAGCCGCGCGCGATGCTCGAGATACTGACCGCCATTCGCCGTGCCGGAGCCGACATCATCATCACCTACTTCGCACGAGAGGCCGCCCGCGCGATCTCGTAGGTCCGACCTTCAGGTCGGGCGATCGTCAACATGAAAACCACGAAATCCTCGCGTCTCTTCTCGCGCGCCCTCAAGATCCTCCCGGGCGGGGTCGACAGTCCGGTCCGCGCGTTCAAATCGGTGGGCGCCTCGCCCCTCTTCATCCGCCGCGCGCACGGAGCGCGCCTGCAGGATGTCGACGGCAACGAGTTCATCGACTACGTGATGTCGTGGGGCCCGCTGATCCACGGGCACGCACCGCGAGCGCTGATCAGAGCGCTGACTGTGGCCGCGAGAAACGGCACGAGCTACGGTGCCCCGAGTCCGCTGGAGACTGACCTTGCCGAGCGGGTCCGGCGCTTGATGCCATCTCTCGAGCGGGTGCGATTCGTCAGTTCCGGCACTGAAGCGGCCATGAGCGCCGTGCGTGTGGCGCGGGCGGCCACGCTCCGGGAGAAGATCGTCAAATTCGAAGGGTGCTACCACGGTCACGCCGACGCGTTCCTCGTGAAGGCGGGATCCGGCGCGCTGACGCTTGGTGTGCCCACGAGCCCCGGCGTCACTCATGGAGCCGCCGGTGACACGCTCCTTGCGAGCTACAACGACCTCGAGTCCGTTCAGCGTGTCTTCCGCGCCAATCACAAACAGATTGCGGCGGTCATCGTGGAACCGATTGCGGGGAACATGGGCGTGGTGCCCCCCGCCGACGGTTTTCTGCAAGGGTTGCGGGAAGCGTGCGACGCCAGCGGCGCACTGCTGATTTTCGACGAGGTGATCTCCGGATTTCGAGCCTCACGCGGTGGCGCGCAGCAAGTGACAGGCGTTCGCCCCGATCTCATCTGCCTCGGAAAGATCATCGGAGGCGGATTACCCGTCGGCGCATACGGCGGACGCGCAGATCTGATGGCGCTCGTCTCTCCGGCTGGACCGGTTTACCAAGCCGGAACCCTCTCGGGCAATCCGCTCGCCATGACGGCTGGTATCTGGTGCCTCGATCAGTTGAAGCCGACGCTCTACCGCCACCTTGCCTCACTGGGCACGCGGTTGGCGACGGGACTCGCCGCGGCGGCACGCGAGGCTCGTGTCCCCCTGCAGGTCAACGCAGTGGGCTCGATCCTGACGCCTTTCTTCACCAATCGACCGGTACGCGACTATCGCTCGGCCACTAGCGCGAACACGGATCAGTACGCGCGCTTCTTCAGAGGCATGCTCGCGCGCGGCATCTACCTCCCACCGTCGCAGTTCGAAGCATGGTTCCTGTCTGGCGCGCACACCGTGAAGGATGTGGACAAGACCATCGAGGCTGCAAGGGGGGCCATGCGGGAACTGACGAAGAACTGAAGGACGCGTTCACCCGCTAGAAGATCGCCACTGGATTGATTGGCGCGCCTGTACCGTTCTCCACAACTATCGGCTCCACAACCAGCATGAACTCCCAGCGCTTCAGGCGCTCGGCCGTCGCGGCGAGGTCGTCGAGCGCCAAGTTATCGAGGAGATTGACACCGAGCGAGACGAGGGTGAAGACGTGGATCGGGAGAAAAACGCCCGGAATGTCCCCTCCCTCCTGAGCGATGTCGCTGCCAAGGAGCGCCACGTCCCGTTGCTTCAACAGCGGGATCAACGCCGGGTCATAACCGCCGCCCGCGCCGGCCGACCCAGGCTTGCGCGTCCGGAGCAGCAACGCATCGCCTGGGGAAATGCGAAGGCCCGTTTTCTTCTCCCAGGCGGCGATGTCCTCGGGCTTGACGCGCGTGTCCGGCAGGTCGAGCAACACGCCGCGCGTCACGATTCCGTCCCTTGCCGTGCTGACACCGAGCTTCTTACAGCCGCCATCAACCGCCGCAATATCGGCGAAGTTGAATCCATTGTAGTTCTTGCCGTTCCACGATACGTGACACAGCGCATCAAAATGCGAGAGCGTACCGCCGTGGAAGTCGACCTGCTGTCGCTCGAGGATATAGCCTCGTTCAATCAAGAACTGGTTCGTGAAGCCACCGCTCGTTCCAAGCGGTTTGGACGGATCGGTTCGGCGGACCGGCCGTGACAGTGAGACCGTCGTACCGGCCTTCACCAGCGCCGCCGCCTGCTGTCGCTTTGCCGGGGTGATCAAATTGAGCGCGCCGCGCTCATCGTCCTTCCCCCAGCGGCCCCAGTTCGAGAGCTCGGTGACCCATTTCTCGAACTGATCCTTGCTGACGCTGCTCTGCCGCGACTGTCGGGCGGCCTGTGCCTGTGGCTGCGGTTGTTGTCCGGCAACCGTCCAAGTTCCGAACAGGGTCGCCGTCGCGACAGTGAGGAGCGCTGCGTGCCGTCGTGTCATGACCATAGCTATCCTTTCGCACACCTGCGGGGCGGACAATAGCACACACGGACAAAGTGCGGAACTCAAGACGTGCGGAGTCCGTTGACTGCGTAACGTGGGCATCGAGCCGCCCACGTGGCACGATGTCGCCAGGCTCCTGCAGGTGTATCAACCTGCAGTTTCCACGGACGCGCGAGCGAAGTCGACCGCCTGGCGCCGAGGACTCGCCGCGGGGCTCGAGCTCGGGGGCACGGTCCCCCTTCACCGGCGCCTGCTGAGCCGCCGCAGATTCACCTCAGGCGGTGCAGCAGCTGGGCATGCTAAGGCACGGTCGCGAGGTCGCGCGGATACACACTGATGGTGCGGCGCTTGATCCGCCATCCATTCACGGTCTTCACGTAGACGTCGTCATAGTGGCCGGCAGACGCCGGCGTCGGCGGCGTGGTGCTCACGCGCATCATCATGTAGTAGGAGCGTCCGGTGGCGCCCTCGGGGGAGGGCGTGATGGCCAGACTGTTCGTCCAATGGCGGATGTCGGACCGGCCGCCGAGCTCCGCTTTTCTCGCTCGTCGATATTCGGTCAGCCCCGCGTGACCGGTGTAGGCGCGACCTTCTGCGGATGTCCACACGCCGTCTGGCGTCCAGAGCGACACCCAGAGATCCGCGTCGTGAAAGTCGGCACCCTGGTTCAGACGTGCCGTCAGATGCTGAATCTCAGCGTAGTCCTGCGGGCTGAGCGTTGCGCCCTTGGGGTCGCGTGCGTACAGCCAAGCCACACCCGCAAGCGCCAAGACGAGCGTGAGCACCGCTCCGATACCAGGCCTTTGCATGTTCCTTCTCCTTTCGACGTCCTGATCCGTTCTCGGGACCGCACTATCAAGCACGGCATCCCTCTCGCACACACATCCACCAACCGGATGTCGCCGCGCGGTGAGCTCAACGTGGCAGTTCAGCACCCTCGCGGCAGCGATGTCAAGGCCCATCCCTTGGAAACACCAGCGGCCTGGGGCCAACAGAACGCCGACCATTCGACACCCCGCCGTCTGCCGAAGGCCGACACGGAACATCACTGGCCCGCCAGCCGCAATGTTGATAGTGCACTGTCACACTATGACTCCGCGTCGAGACCGGACCGTTTGTCAAGCACCGTTGACGCTGTCTCGTGTGAGGCGGTCGAAGATAAGATTCTAGTGTGTCTACGTCTCAACTCGGGGCAGGCTCCCTCACCTCACGGCGTCGTGCAGCTGTGACCGCCGGGCTGATGCTCGGCATGTTCCTCGCCGCACTCGAAGCCACAGTCGTCAGCACGGCCATGCCGACCGTCGTCGCGAGCCTCGGGGGGATCGACCACTACAGTTGGGTCTTCACCGCGTATCTCCTCACATCGACGGCGACGGTGCCACTGTGGGGCCGGCTCTCCGACGTGTACGGACGCCGTGTCGTGTATCTCGCGGCGATTGCGCTGTTCCTCACAGGTTCGATGCTCTCGGGCATGTCGCAGTCGATGGGCCAGCTGGTGTTCTTTCGCTTCCTGCAGGGGCTCGGCGGGGGCGGGCTCATTCCCCTGGGCCTGACCGTCATCGGAGAAATCTATACGTTGGCTGAGCGCACTCGGATGCAGGCTGTCTTCAGCAGCCTCTGGGGCGTCGCGTCGATTGCAGGGCCGCTCATCGGCGGTGTGATTACTGATACTGTTTCCTGGCGATGGGTCTTCTTCATCAGCTTGCCAGTCGGGCTGTTGGCCGCAACGATTGTTCACCGCTCGTTGCCCCAAACCCACGAACCACCTCACGGCGTGTATTTGAACTGGCCGGCGGCATTGCTGCTGCTCCTCGCGACGACGCTTGTACTCGTCGCGTTTTCTGAATGGAGCGTGATATGGGCGGCAGCCGCGATCGCGGCAAGCGTCGCGTTCGCCCAGACGAATCGCCGATCGCCGAATCCCATCCTGCCGCTGACGCTGCTCCGCAATCGGACCATTGCGGTTGCCGTGACCGTTGGGTTCCTGGCCGGTGTGGCCCTTTTCGGTACGCTCGCGTTCGTCCCGTTGTTTGTACAAGTGTCGACCGGTGTCTCGGCAACACGAGCGGGCCAAATCCTCACTCCCCTCTACCTTATGTGGGTGCTTTCGTCGATCGTGGCCGCGCGGCTGCTGTTCCGCATTGGCCCGCGACTGTCCACCGTCCTCGGCACGTCGGCGGTGTTCATCGCCTGCGCTGGGCTACCGCTGACAGCCGGCCTTGCCTCCCGTCGTTGGGTGTTTGCGGATATCGCGCTGATGGGAACGGGCCTGGGGTTCTCGATGCTGGCGCTTCTTCTCTCCGTCCAGCACTCGGTGTCCCGCACCGAGCTGGGGTTGGCGACTTCACTCAACATGTTCGCGCGCAGCATTGGCGGGGCGGTCGGCGTCTCTATCATGGGTGCGATTCTTGCCGCCGGACTCGGCGGCTCGGCGGCCGACCTGAGCGTGTTGGAACGCGGCATCGCCACGCTGAGCCCAGCCCTGCGACAGCAGTTCGTCATCGCGCTGGAGCACGCCTTCTACGGCACTGCGGTCGCGGCCGGGCTCGCCGTCGTTGCGGCGTGGCGCATGCCACGGTTTGATGCCTCGTTCAAGCCCGACGCAGGTGAGTCGGTCCTGGCTGCCGAAATGTAGACGGCATTGCTGGTAGGATCACCCCCAACTGATGGAATCTCGATTCCCACGCTTTCTCGAGGAGAGTCCGATGAAGAACACACTGATCGCCACGGCAGCACTCGTTGCGGCATTTTCGATGGGATACATGGCGCGCGGGTCGATGCCCGGCGAGTCCGTGGCATTCGCCCAGGGGAACCGCGTCTTCGAGCTGCGGACCTACACGGCGGGCGAAGGCAAGCTCGATCTGCTCCACGCGCGCTTCAGGAACCACACGCTCACGTTCTTCCAGAAGCACGGCATGACGAGCGTGTTCTACGGCAAACCGCTCGACGCGCCCTTGTCGCAGAACACGATGCTGTATCTCCTGGCCTATCCCAATCGCGAGGCCGCCAAGAAGAGCTGGGACGCATTTCGCGCCGATCCAGGGTGGGTCAAAGCGAGAGAGGAGTCCGGAGTCGGCGACGTGAAGGTCGCCTCCGTGTACTTCGAGCCGACCGACTACTCGCCAATGAAGTAGGTCACCGCGTCTTTGTCGAATTCATTGAACCTCGAGACAGGGACGCGTCATTGAACGGGCCCGGTCGCGTGCGACGGCTAGCTACCGCCAGGGCATCAGACGTTCGATCCACGTGATGCGGGTCAGGTCGTTATAAATGACCGTGACCATGAGCATCATGAGCACCGCCAGGCCTGCGAGCACCATCTTCTCCTTGACGCTCTTGCTGAAGTCGCGCCGTGCCAGCCCCTCGAGCGCCATGATAGTGATGTGCCCGCCGTCGAGTACCGGAATAGGCATGAGGTTGAGCAGTCCGAGGTTAAGACTGATCGACGCCAGCAAGCTCAAGAGCGGGATCAGTCCAAGCTGAGCTGATTCACCAGAGAGTTGCGCGATGGCCAGGGGGCCCATGAGCTGCTTGGGAGACGTCTCTCGCGTGATGAGTCCCCAGATGGTCTGAAAGATGAGACCTGCCGTCTTCACGTTCTCCCGGAAGCTCATCTGAACGGCCTGGATTGGCCCAGGCGTGATGCTCTTGGTCTCGTCGACTGGCAACACGCCGAGAAACCCCGTGGTTCCCTTCCTGCCCGGTATGACGGTGAGGACCTGCTCCGCACCGTCACGGCGAATCAACACCGACATCGGCTGCTCCGGGTGACTCGCAATGGCCTCCCGAAACTGCGTTTGAAACGTCAGCGGCTTCCCGTCAACCGCCAGCAGAACATCATTAACCTTGAGGCCGGACCGATCGCCCGCATCGCCGGGATCAACCAGCTTGAGCCGCGGGTGCACGTTCGGGAGAACGCCAATGTCCCCAATCTCGAACCGCTCCTCGCCCGGCAACTTCACAGGCGTAATTTTCCGCGTCGTTTCGCGCCCGTTGCGCTCGACTCTGAGCGTCACCTCGCGATTGGGCTTCGTGCCGATCGCGATGTACAAGTCTCGCCAGGTGTTCACGGCGCGATCGTTGACAGAGACAATGCGATCGCCCGACCGAATGCCGGCCGCTTCGGCGGGCGAACCGGTGGAGACGGCGCCAACAACGGGCGCCTGATCTTCAAAGACCGCAACTTCCGCGCCCTGGTGCAGCACGATGGCGGTCACCACGATGGCCAGTATCAGGTTCATGGCCGGCCCCGCGAAGAGCACCTGAAAGCGTTGCCACTTGCTCTTGGAAAGGAACTCGTCAGACTGGCCGGAGCGCTCTTCCTCCGGACTCTCGCCCGCCATCTTGACGTAGCCGCCAAGCGGCAGGGCGCCGATGCCGTATTCGGTGTCGCCACGGCGAAAGCTGAAGATCGTGGGGTTGAAGCCGAGCTGAAACTTCAACACCCTGATTCCGACGCGTTTGGCGGCCAGGAAGTGGCCGAGTTCGTGAACGAACACGAGCACGCCCAGCACGAACAGGAACGACACAATCGTCTGCAGGGTGTTCAGCAAGAGAACCTCAGACCTCTGATTCTACCTCGCGAGCTATCTCCTGAGAATACTCGCGGGCCCAGCGATCGACCTTGCGCACTTCTGCCAGCGTGCCAATCGCTGCCGGCTGATGGGCATCCATCGTCCGCTCGATCACAGACGCGATGGCCGAAAACCCGAGCGCTCCGTCGAGAAACCGCGCAACAGCCACCTCGTTCGCCGCATTCAACACGACGGGCAGATCGCCCTCCGTCTGCAGCGCACGATACGCCAGCGCAAGACACGGGAACGCTTCCATATCCGGCGATTCGAACTCGAGCGTTCCGGCGCCAGCGAGATCAAGGGACGGCACCGGACCGGCCCAGCGCTCGGGATAGGAAAAGGCGTACTGAATCGGCAGGCGCATGTCTGTGACGCCGAGCTGCGCGATTAGCGATCCATCGACAAGCTCGACCATCGAGTGCACGACCGATTGCGGGTGAATGACGACGTCGATTTGATCCGGCCGAGCGCCAAACAACCAGTGGGCCTCGATGACCTCGAGTCCCTTGTTCATCAGCGTGGCCGAGTCGATGGTAATCTTCCTGCCCATCCGCCATGTCGGGTGTCTGAGCGCATCGGCAGCGGAGACGCCTGCGAGCTGTGATGCCAGCCGCCCCCGGAAGGGACCGCCCGACGCCGTCAGCACCAGCCGCTTCAACTCAGAAGCGCGACGTCCGTGGAGGCACTGGTGAATGGCGTTGTGCTCACTGTCCACCGGAAGAATTGCTGCGCCGTGCTGCCGAGCGGCTTCCATGACGATGCCGCCCGCCATCACGAGTATTTCCTTGTTTGCCAAGGCGATGGTCTTGCCCTGCCCAATGGCCGACAGCACGGCTTCGAGCGCGTCGGTGCCGGACGAAGCACAGAGTACGATGTCGGCTTCGGGATGCGAGGCGACTGCCACGAGACCTTCGGGGCCCGCTGGCGCCACGCGCACGGTGGACGGGATCCCGGGGCCTTGTCGCAGGCGGTCCAGCGCAGCGCTCGATGCCATCGCCACGACACGCGGTTGGTAGCGTGCGGTCTGCTCTGCCAAGCGCTCGGCGTTCTCGCCCGCGGCAAGCCCGACAACCTGCAACCGGTCCGGGTGCGCATCGATGACCGCCAGCGCGCTCTGGCCTATCGAGCCGGTCGATCCGAGGATGGCGATACGTTTCACGAGGTCACGACACTCGACGCAGAGACCGCAGAGATCCGCGGAGAATGCTTTTCAAAAAGACCCTCTGCGGGCTCTCTGCGACCCCTGCGTTAAACGTAGTTGAGAACAATGTAATAAACCGGTGCGGCGAAGAGCAGCGCATCGATGCGGTCGAGGACGCCCCCGTGCCCCGGTATCAGCGTCGAGCTGTCCTTCATGCCCGCACTCCGCTTGAACATGGACTCGAACAGATCGCCCGAGATCCCGGTCGCGACGACCGCGGTGCCAAGCGCCACCCGAAGCGGGAGAGCCACGTGCGGCAGCCACCAGGCACCAGCAATGGCCAGCGCCAGTGGTCCAAGAACAAAACCGCCGATGGCCCCTTCAACCGTCTTCGTGGGACTGATCGTCGGCGCCAGCGGTCGTTTTCCGAGAGTCCGGCCAGTATAGTACTGCGCGGTGTCGCTGACGATCACCGTCAGCATCAAGAGGGCCAGCGCCTCGCGTCCATGGGTTTCGCGAATTGCCACCATGGCTCCGATCGGCAGGCCCAGATACAGCGCCGGAAATGCGGCGGCCGACACGAGCGCGAGCGCATCGTGGCCCCCGCTCCACACGGTCAGCGTCATCATCCCGAGCGCGACCAGCGCGGCCATCAGAATGACGTCGAGCGACAGCCAGGGAATGCTGCCGAACGTCAACCGCGCGAATGCGGCGCATGTGAGGGCGGCCGCGGCGCCGCTCAGTGTGTCGGGAACCGGAGTGCCGCTGACCCGCGCAAGCGAGGCGTACTCGGTGAATGCGAGCAGGAGCAAGGCTTCCGCGACAAAGAAGAACAGCAGCGTTGGCGCAAACCAGACGACCGCGATTGCCAGTGCGAGCAGCGCGGCGCCGCTCACGACGCGCGTCATGGCCGAGTCATTTCGCACCGAGCGCCACAGTCGAGGGCTTGATCCCGCCATACCGACGGTCGCGTTTCTGATAGGCCAGGACCGCCTCGAGGAGATCCCGCCGCCGGAAGTCGGGCCAGAGCGTCTCGGTCACCCAGATCTCGGCGTAGGCTATCTGCCATAGCAGAAAGTTGCTCACGCGCATTTCGCCGCTCGTGCGAATGAGGAGATCGGGATCGGGCTGTCCCGCCGTATAGAGCAGCTCGCCGAAGCGCCGCTCGTCGAGATCCTCCGGCGCCATGCCGGTCGCCAGAGCACGACGCGCGGCGTCCACAATCTCGGTGCGGCCGCCGTAGTTGAGGGCGATGTTGAAGAGCATCCCCGTATTCTCAGCCGTCCGGCGAATGCCGATCTCCAGCTCATGCCGCACATCGGGTGTCAGGTCCTCGGACCGACCGATGACCTGGAATCGGATGTTGTTCCTGTTCAGTCCATCGAGCTCGAGACGGAGATACCGCTTGAGCAACATCATCAGCGTGCTCACTTCGGCCCGGGGACGCTTCCAGTTCTCGACCGAGAATGCGTAGAGGGTCAGGACCGGAATGCCCAGTCGCGCCGAGGTCTCAACGACGTCGCGCACGGAATCGATTCCGGCGCGGTGTCCTTCGACGCGCGGCAGATGGCGCTGCGCGGCCCAGCGGCCGTTGCCGTCCATGATGATGGCGACATGGGCGGGCAGTTGTTCGAAGTTGACCTGACGCGCGAGCGCTTCGTCCGGCGATCCCGGAGGAATCGACGCCAGGAGTTGATCGAGCGACATTCGTGATCCTTCGCAGTCAACGTTGATTGTATCAGCAGGCCGAATCGTGGGTCGGACGTTTACACCAGCCGTGACTCGCGCGGCTCTCCGCCCGATGCTCCGTGGTCCTCGACACTATTCGTACTCCACACGCACAAGGAACAACCCCTGCGCCGGCGCCGTCGGGCCTGCGCGTGCGCGGTCTTTCGACGCCAGGACCGCGCGAACCCACTCGACGGGATATCGTCCGCGGCCAACCTCGACCAGCGTCCCAATGATGTTGCGCACCATGTGGCGCAGAAAACCGTTGCCCGAGATCTCGTACGTGATCAACGGCGTGTCGCGCGGCTCCTGCAATCTCGTCCGCGACTCGAGAGGCGAACACCACGCGCTCGGTGGTTTGCACGTCGCCGCCGGCGGCCTGCATCGCGGCAAGGTCGTGGCGTCCCTCGAACAGCAGCGCAGCGGCCGCCATGGCATCGACATCCAACCTCGGAGCCGGAATGTGCCAGGCATAGTGCCGTTCGAAGGGACTGAGCACCTCGGCGTTCCAGACGCGATACCGATAGGTTTTCGCGCGCGCCTGGAACCTCGCGTGAAATGTCTCGGCGACTTCTGACGCCTCGAGCGCGCGCACGGCCTCCGGCAGCCGCGCGTTCACCGCGCGCACCAGCGAGGCGGCATCAATCGCGCGCCTCAACGTGACACCAGCCACCTGTCCGAGCGCGTGCACACCCGCATCGGTCCGGCCTGCGCCCGTCACCGCGACATCTCCGCCGTCGAGGTCCCGCAAGGCATCTTCGAGCAGACCCTGAATGGAACGGCCCGACGCCTGGCGCTGCCAACCGATGAAGTCTGTTCCGTCGTAGGCGAGCGTGAGCTTGAAGGTTGGCATGAGGACCCGACAGCCAGTGCGCCCGTGACGTCCCCAGGTCCGCAGTCGCTCAAGCGACCACGGGTCGTGAACCGGGCTTCACCACCGGCACCCCTTTCGCGCACAGTGGGCACTCGTCGGGCTGATAGGTGGGTAACGTCAGATCGAGGAGCGCTTCGTGCGGTACGTCGAATCGCAGCCGGCCGCCGCTGCGATCAACGATGGCACCCACGCCCACGACGTGCGCACCGGCCGCCACGGCAGCCTGCATCGTCTCGCGCGTCGTGCCTCCGGTCGTCAGGACGTCTTCCACCACCAGTACCCGGTCTGTTTCTCCAAGCATGAAGCCGCGCCGCAGCATGAACACACCATCCTGCCGCTCGACGAACACGGCGCGCACGCCGAGCGCGCGGGCCACCTCGTGACCGATCACGACACCACCAAGGGCAGGCGAGACCACGACGCTCGGGCGAAGGTGCCGCACGCGCTCACCGATGGCGCGGCCGAGCCCCTCCGCTTCGGCCGGATGTTGAAGCACGAGCGCCGACTGCAGATAGCCCGAGCTGTGCAAACCGGAAGACAGCCGGAAGTGCCCGTCCAGAAGCGCCCCGAACCGTCGAAAGCGATCGAGAAGTTCGTCGCGCGTCACAGTTTTCCTTTCAGGTTGGTGTCGAGCAGCTTCAGCACACGCGTGAACTCATCCGCCCAGCTCGTTTCCTCTTCGAACGCATGATTTTCGACCGGAAACGGCGCAAGCTCGAAGTTGTCCTTCCGCAGCTCGATCAGACGCTGCACCAGTCGCACGGTGTCCTGAAAGAGCACGTTCGTGTCGAGCATGCCGTGCGCAATGAGCAGCGGCTTTCTGAGACCCGCAGCAAAATAGAGCGGCGAACTCTTCCGATACGCCTCGGGATCGTTTTGCGGCTCGTTCAGGATACTGGATGTAAACGGATGGTTGTAGTGCGCCCAATCCGTCACTGGTCGCAGGGCCGCCCCAGCGGCGAACGTGTCGGGCGACGTGAAGAGCGCCATCAGCGTGAGGAATCCCCCATAGCTCCCACCGTAGATGCCGATCCGCTTCGCATCAATCTTCTGCTCGTCGACGAGGAACTTCGCACCGTCGATCACGTCATCCAGATCCTTGCCGCCCATATGGCGGTAGATGGCCGTCCGCCAGTCCCGGCCATAGCCGGCGCTCGCACGAAAGTCGGGATCGAGCACGACGTAGCCTTTCGAGGCCAGGAGGTGGTGAAACATGTACTCGCGGAAGTAGCTGGACCAGTACTTGTGCGCGTTCTGCAAATAGCCGGACCCGTGGACGAACACAACGGCGGGCGCGAGCGGATCGCGGCGCGCGCCAATCATCTCCGGCGTGTAGAGACGCGCGTACACCCTGACATCATCCCGCGTCTTGTACGTCACGATCCGAGGATCGATCCACGTGAACGACCGCCATTCGTCCGTAGGCGATACGGTCGCCTGTCTGGCAGCGGCTCCCGGCTGGTTCGCCATGAGGAAAAGGTCCGGAGGCCGGTTGGCATACGAATGCACGAGACCATACGCCTTCCCGTCCGGTGATACGACGCCCTCATGGCTGCCGGTCGCCGTCGTGAGGCGCGTGCGCGCGCCGCCCTCGAGCGGCATCGAGTAGATGTGGCGCTCGCCCGGATGCGCCTCGTTCGTCACGAGATAGAACCGGGTCTGGTCCGGAGACACCGTCGCCGACATCACCTCCCAGGCCCCGCGCGTCAATTGTCGCGCCTCGCTGGCCGCGGCGGTCGCATCGACCGCATAGAGGTGCATCCAGCCATCACGCTCCGACAGGAACCAGAGATGCTTCTGGTCGGGCATCCAACCATGCGACAACGGCTCGCCGTTGCTGGTGGCTCCTGGCTCGCGAACCCATGCTCGGTCGTGCTGCCATTCGATAACACGCGTCTTGCCAGACTCGGGATCCACGGCGACAATCCAGCGGTCCTTGTTGTTCACTGCCCGGACGTTCGTCACAACGAGCGAGCCATCGCGCGAGACTATTGGCATCGCCCACAGAACCTCCCGTCCATCGCCGGCAAATGACGCGTCGGCAAAATGGCTCGCACCGGTCTTCAGATTGAGGACCGCCAACAGCTGCTTGTCGCGCGCCTCGCCGACGGTGAGTCGGGCAGGAGCCGTTTCGGCGTACCCGGACTGCGTGACGTAGTTGGGGACATCCGGCCGCCTCGAATCGCCGCGCTCGACGACCAGAAGCAGGACGTGCGTCTCGTCGGGCATCAGCAGCAGATCGGTCACCGACTGCCGATCGCGCAATTCAAACTTGGGCAACGCTCGGGCCCGCTGTTCTGCGTCGTTCTCTTTTCGCTTCCGCGCTTCCTCACGCGTGTGGTCGATGAGCTCGCGCTCCTGCTCCCGGAGGAACTTCTGGCTCTCGCTCTCGCGCGGATCCACCTTGCGCGGCTGTACGTCGGTGAGCTGGACCAGCCCATGCGCGGCGTCCGACGCGCGCGCACCGCCATCGAGCGGCAAGATGTACAGATCGTTTTCGCGCGTAAACGTGACGGCGTTTTCACCGCGCGCCCACCGTGGGTTGGCCTCACGCGCCGTGGTGCGCGTGATGCTGCGGCGGGTGCCGGTGATCGAGTCCACCAGCACAATATCGTCATCGGCGACGAAGAGCGCACGCCGATGCGCGGCGTCCCAGATTGAGGCGGCGGCCGGAACCGAACGCCGTTCCGATTCGGACAACTTGCGAAGGCCGGATCCATCCTTGGCGACGACCCACGTCCCGGTCTTGTCTTCATCTGATCGTCGCCACTCGAAGTAGAGGCGCGATGAGTCTCCTGACCACCGGAGATCGCTCGGCGGATAACCGACAAGCCTGGGTCCACGCATGATGCCGTCGACTGTCAGCTCGAACCGTGGGGCGCGGGTCGGGCGTGGGCGCCTGTTGCGCGCGAGCGGCACGGCGAAGGCCACCCGTCGCGAGGAGCATCAGCACAAGCGCCGCGACGCTGTACGAGAGACGTGCGGAAGCGCGCATGGGCACCTCTGAGTGCAAGAGGTCGGGAAGCCCCTTGGCTGCCGTAGTATACAATTCGCGGCCCGAACCGAACGCCCGCGCTCCGCGGCGAATGCACAAGACCCGTCAATCCCCGTCGAGGGCGGATGACCGTTGACGTTGCTTCGAGGTTCGCCGTATCGCTCGAACCTCCACGCTCGATGTCGAGGTCTTCTCCAATCGTGAGGGCGGCTTTGTCCTGGCTGCACGAACCATTCTCTCAGCGCGTACGCCGTTGGATTTCCAACTTCCTGTTCGGGAGTCGCGGTGCCTCCGTCTGCTACACTCGCCGAGTGCCGAAGGTCTCGGTCACGGTCATCACCAGGAACGAAGCAACGAATATCGCTGCCGCTCTCGGGTCCGTCTCCTGGGCCGATGAGATCATCGTTGTGGATGCGGAGAGCACCGACGACACGGCCGCCATCGCGCGCGGTTTCACCGATCGCGTGTTCGTCCGGCCATGGTCCGGCTACGTCGAGCAAAAGAATCATGCGGCGTCGCTGGCGAGCCACGATTGGATCCTCTCGCTGGATGCCGACGAACTCGTCATCCCGGCGCTCGCCAGTGAAATCAGAGGCCTCGTCTCGGGCGCATCGCCGCACGTTGCATATCGCATCCCTCGGGTGTCCTGGCATCTGGGCCGCTGGATTCGCACGACAGACTGGTATCCCGACCATCAGCTGCGCCTGTACGATCGTCGCGCAGCCCGTTGGACGGGCCGATATGTCCATGAAACGTTGACAGCCACTGGCAGCATTGGCCAGCTTCATAGCGAGCTTCAGCACTTTCCGTATCGCGACATTGCCGATCACCTCGAAACCATCAACCGCTACACGAGCGACTCGGCGCGGCAGATGTACGAGAGCGGACGCCGCGCACACTTCCTCCAGCTCGCAGGCCATCCGCCGCTGGCCTTCTTCAGAAACTATGTCCTGCGCGGAGGATTCCGAGACGGCGTGCCTGGCCTCATCATCTCGGCGATGAATGCGTATTACGTCTTTCTGAAGTTCGCGAAACTCTGGGAGATTGACGCCAAGGTTCAAGGTTCGGCCGAGCCACCTGAACCGGGAACCTCTAGACCCTAGAACCTAGAGAACGTCGAACCCCTGGAACCTTCTCCAATGTTCTCTCTCCACATCGACACGGCTCGTTCCTGGCGCGGAGGCCAGAACCAGGTCTTGTTGACGGTGAACGGCCTGCGCGAGATGGGCCATCGCGCGACGCTCGTCGCGCACCCCGACGGCGAGTTGCGACGCCGGGCGGCGGAAGGGCTCGATCTCATCCCGATCGCCCCTCGGTCTGAGGCGGACTTCCCGACGGCATGGAGGCTGTCGCGCGTCATCAAGCGGCTGAAACCAGACATCATTCATGCGCACGATCCCCACGGGGTCGCGATGGCCTCGCTGGCCTTGTCTCTCAGTGCTTCTTCGCTGCGGAACCGCGCACCGGCGCTCGTCGCCAGTCGCCGCGTCGACTTTCACCTCAAGAACAATTCGTTCTCGCGTTGGAAGAACCGGCAGGTCGACTGCTTCATTGCCGCGTCGGAAGCGATTCGGCAGATGCTCATCGCTGACGGGATACCTCCGGGCCGGACCGTGACCGTGCATGAGGGGATCGATCTCGACCACGTACTGGCGGCGCCCGCCGTCAACGTCCACGAGGCCTTCTGGCTGCCGCACGGATCGCCGGTTGTCGGCAACGTGGCCGCGCTCGTGCCCCACAAGGGCCAGCGGCATCTCGTTGAAGCGGCTCACCTCGTCGTCCAGCACCTCCCGGATGTGCGGTTTGTGATTCTCGGCGAGGGAGAGCTTCGAGAGCACCTCGAGCGCCAGATCCGCGACTATCACCTCGAGAAGCACGTGCTGCTCCCGGGATTTCGCACCGACGTCCTCGGGTGCATCAAGGGGTTCGACCTCTTCGTCATGAGCTCCGTGACGGAGGGCCTGGGCACATCGCTCCTCGACGCCATGGCCTGCTCCAAGCCAATTGTGGCGACATCGGCAGGTGGCATTCCGGAAGTCGTTGAAGACAGCATCAACGGCCTGCTCGTACCGCCCCGGGATCATCACGCCATGGCGCAGGCCATCGAGCGTCTGCTCAGAGACGACGGCTTGCGTCGGCGAATGGGCAACGCCGGACTCGCTCGTTTGCGGGAGCGCTTTACCGTGGAACGGATGGTCGCCGAGACCGCCGCCGTGTACGCGCGACTGGCCGGCAGACCCCACGAAGCGGACACTGCAAGTCCCTCTGCGCACGGTTGAAACCGCAGGCATTCATCATCCCGAGGTGGCAGAGCGAGAAGTCATACTTCACCGGGTCTTCGGGGTCGAGAGCGCGGAGGGATGCCGTGATGTCGCGCGCCATCGCCCAGCCGGGGCTGGTGTATCGCGTCAGCCGCAGGCAGCGGCCCACGCGGACGACGTGGGTGTCGAGCGGCACAACGAGCTTTGCAGGCGAAATGCGCGACCAGACGCCAAGGTCGAGCGCATCGCGCCGGACCATCCACCGGAGAAACAGATTCAGCCGCTTGCACGCGCTGCCGGCCGACGGACGCGGGAAGAAGTAGCCAACGCCGGGGCGACGCGGCATGCGACCGTAGGCGGCGTCGAGATCGAGATCGAGCGCGCGCGCTGAGAACTCGTCCAGTGCGGGGCCGATGTCCTCGGCCGCGGGGTCGTAGCCGTCAATGAAGAAGTCTTCGAGTGACCCCGAGGTCTCGAGCATCTGTCTCAGCAGCCAGAGCAGCGCCACGAGGTCGATGCCGCGAATCCAGCGGTGCACCAGCGCGTCGAACGCTCGCCGATCTCTCGCCGGCTCGAATGCGCGGACGTACTGGGCGGGACGGTCGCCCATGACGGCCAGCAATCGCTCGATGGATTGCAGCACGCTCGTCACGCGCCCAAAGGCCAGCGCGGCCGCGCAGAAGCCGACAATCTCGCGGTCGTCCGGTCGCTCAAAACGCCGAACAATCTGAATCGGATCAGCCGCCGAATCCGCGAAGTTGAAGTCGGCATACTGTCGATCCAGCGGGCCTTTCAAACCGGCGATCTGCAATTTCCAGCTCCCTTTCTCCTGCAATTCTCTGCAATTCTGCAATAATCAGGACTCTTTCATGCGCCGCATCGTCGTTCAAGCAATTGCGGCATTCCTGCTGTTCGTCGCGGTCGCGGTCCTCGGCGGGTATCTGCATTTGCTGCGCTCATTGCCGACGACGCGTGGGACATTCCAGGTCGGCGGAATCGCAGGCCCGATCGAGATCGTTCGCGACGCCGACGCCATTCCACATATCTTCGCGTCAACCAGGCTCGATGCACTGTACGGGCTTGGATTCGTCCACGCCCAGGACCGACTCTGGCAGATGGAGTTTCAGCGACGCATTGGCCATGGCCGGCTGTCCGAGGTGCTCGGTACTGCGACCCTCAAGGAAGATCGGTTTCTTCGAACCGTCGGCTTCGGGCGCTCCGCGCGTGCGGCCTGGGATCGGCTTCCGGAAGACGCTCGGGGTCAGATCGAGGCGTACGTGGGCGGAGTGAACGCATTCATCGCGTCACATCGCGGCAGCCGCTTGCCGCCGGAATTCTCGCTGCTTGGGTTCGAGCCCGAACCGTGGGGCGGACCAGACGTGCTTGCATGGGTCAAGATGATGGCATGGGACCTGAGCGCCAACTACTCACTTGAGCTCCTCCGGCGCGACGTCGCGGCCCGAATCGGGCTCGAAGGCACGCGGGAGCTCATGCCCCCGTATCCGGCCGATGGTCTGAACATTCTTTCCAGCCTGGCGCCCGACCTCAAGGTCGGGCCTACGAGGCACAGACAGACGACGAGGGACAGACAGACGACGGCAGGCGGGCCCCTCGGACGCACTGTAGGCCAGACCTTGAGATCGAGCGCATCCGTCGCGGGCCCGACTTCCTCTGTCGTAGGCCCGACCTTCAGGTCGGGCGATACGTACGCTCACACCACCGTGTCGTACACAGACGCGCTCGCGCGGAGTTTCTCGACGGCGAGTCCAACCCTTCGCCGCCTTCTTCTCGGCGGCGGAGGCGCGACGGAGGGCCTGGGCTCCAACAACTGGGTCGTGGATGGCACGTTGACCGCCAGCGGCAAACCGCTTCTCGCAAACGACCCCCATCTCGGCGCGCAGGTTCCTTCCCTCTGGTACCTCGCGCACATGAGCGCCGGCGACTTCGAGGTCATCGGGGCGACGATCCCGGGCGCTCCGGCAGTGGCGATCGGCCGCAACCGGTTCATTGCGTGGGGCGAAACCAACATGTTCGCCGACGTCGAGGACTTGTATCACGAGCGTCTCGACCCTTCAGGCAGGAGCGCGGAGTTCAAGGGCGCGATGGAACCGCTGCGGATCGTCGCCGAGACCATCAAGGTCAAGGGACGGGAAGACGTTCGCGTGGATGTTCGCATTTCCCGGCATGGTCCGCTCGTGTCCGATGCCATCAACGCCAACAACGGCGTCAGCCCGGAATCAACGATCGCGGTTGAACCACTCGCACTTCGCTGGACAGCGCTCGACGAGGACGACCGGACGATCGTCGCGTTTCTGCGTCTGAATGACGCGCGAGACTGGACGGCGTTCACCGCCGCGCTTCGGGAGTTCGTCGTCCCATCGCAGAATTTCGTGTATGCCGACACAGACGGGCATATCGGCTACTACGCACCGGGCCACGTGCCGATTCGCGCGACAGGCGATGGGCTCATACCGGCCGACGGATGGACCGGCGATATGGAATGGACCGGCTGGATTCCGTTTGACGATTTGCCGCACACCTACGACCCACCGTCCCACTTCATCGTCACAGCCAACAACCGCCCGGTGCCGCCGGACTATAAGTACGCGCTGGCGTTCGACTATCACGAGCCGTTCCGCGCTCAGCGCATCACCGACCTCCTCCGGCAGAAAGCCCGCCTGACCCCAGACGACTTCAGGACCATTCAGTCCGATACCTTTTCGCTCCATGCGCAGAAGCTGCTGCCACTGCTGCTCGAGCGCGTACGTCCGGAGAGCGGCTCCGACCGACAGGCGGTCGATCTGCTCCGTCGCTGGAATCTGAACGCGACACGTGACAGCGCCGGGGCTGCGATATTCGAAGCGTGGTTTCTTCGACTCGCGCCACAGCTCGTCGCGGATGAACTCGGTCCGATGATCGCCTACGAACGACGATTCACGTTCGTGACGCGCTTTGTCTCGAACCTGCTGAAGAAGGGATCGAGCCGATTTTGCGGACACGGCACGCACCGCCATGACAGTGCCCGGCCTGAAGGTCGGGCCTGCGGGTGGATCGTGCGACGAACGCGTGACGGCCGCGTTGCACCAAGGCGTGGCCATGCTGACCGAGCGGCTTGGACCAGACATGCGTCGGTGGCGGTGGGACGCGGCCCACCGCGCCGTCTTTCCACATCAAGGCTTCGACACGGTTCCGGGGCTGCATTGGCTCCTGAGCCGGTCCGTGGCGAACCATGGAGATTGGAGCAGCGTCAACGTGGGAGCGGTTGACGTGACTCGACCGTTCGATCAGACCGAGATACCCGGCTACCGGCAGATCATCGATCTCTCACCGGCGAACGATAACCGCTATCTTGGCTCGGTGGGACAAGCGGGCCACTTTCTCTCGCCCCACTACGACGACGAACTTCAGAACTGGGGTGACGTGCGTCACCTGCCGATGCGGATGGACCGCACGGCGATCGAGACGGGCGCAACGGGACACCTGCGCCTCGTGCCCAAGCCTGTCGGCTAACGGCAGGCTCCGACGCGCCGATCTACTTCGGCAGAGCAAAGCTGAGGATCAGGTGCGCTCCACTTCGCACGTGTCGCCGCCACCAGACGCCGACGGTCACGAACTCTTCGCCATTGACCATGTAGACCGACGGGGACGAGAACACGCCGGAGCCGGTATTGAACTTCCACAGCGGATCGCCGGTCTTCGCGTCGTACGCGAGAGAAGTACCCCGCCGTGTTGCTGCCGCTTCCGACAAAGCACGACGTCTGCCCGCCGTGACGACGGAACCAGCCTGCCCCCAGCCGTCGAAGGATCGCTGCCAGATCGAGCTCACCGGTTCTCGGATCGAACGCCGAAAAATATCCGCGCGCGGGCCGCCCTATGTTGATCGGACTGTCAATCGCGTTGACGTTCAAATAGCCGGTCCGGGGGCTGTAGGAAATCGGACCGTAGTTCGCTCCGCCCTCTGTACCAGGCGCACGAATCTGATTCGGGCCCGGAGGCGTAAACATCTCCACGAGCTTGAACGCGGCGAGGCGCTCGGGAGGAATATCCACAGGGAACACCGGGGTCACTGAGGCCATGCGTGTCAACCCGCAGTGGCGGTCGATGGTCGTCACGGCTCAGGGCGATCCTGCCGTCCGGCGGGCGGATCTCCACCCAACTGAACGCAGCGTATCTCGGGTTCACTGTCAGACGTCCGTTGCCTGCCTATCCTGTTGGCAGAACCGTACTGCGACGGCAGCCGACAAGTGAGGGCCGTCGTGGCGACCGCGTCGGTGTCACTCGATGCGACCACAAGGCCCAGAACAGCGACTGCCTTCATGCGCGAATCATAGAGCAATCGGCCGAGGCTACCGGGGACTTTGTTGGACGCCCCGCACTCGAAGAACATGTCTCATTGACCAGATCGGACAAGATCCCATCGCAACCCGGGGCGCTGCGTTCAGCGTATCGGGCGGGCTCGGGTCGTTGAGGGCCACGAGATTCCGCACAAGCCGGAAGCGCTCGCCAGGAAGTCACGACATGTTGTCCGCTAGGCTGTTCCCCTCGCCTGCCGGGCAATGACGGCGAGGAGACCGCCTACCGCGCAGAACAAGCCGGCCGACAGCAGCGTGAATCCGGCGACTCGAAGGGCGCCGATGAGGCCGGAAAAAAAACCGACGTCGCTCCCGACCATCTGAAGGGTGAGATTCACCATCGCTGCGAAGCAGGCGGCAGGCACGGCGAGCAACACGCTCGGCGCGAGCCTGCCGCGGGGAGCCAACCATGAGGAGGCGAACCCGGCGACGGCAGGCAGGAACAGGAAGAGGGAACTGAGAAGAGGTGTGACCGCCTTCGTGTAGACGACCCCGCCCCAGGCCAAATAGCCCGCGAGGAGAATCGCGACACCAACCACAGTGCCTGTTCGCACGTCCGCTCAGCGGCTTTCGTTCGCTTCCACGAGCACCGCCGTTCCATAGGCCAGCACTTCAGTCACCCCTGGCGCCACTTCGTTGGCATCGTACCGGACACCAATCAGCGCGTTCGCTCCTCGCTCCGCAGCGTGTTCCAGCATCAGTCGAAAGGCATCCGCCCGAGCGTTCTCGCACAGCTCGGTATACAAGGAGATATTGCCGCCTACGAGCGTCTGCAGCGACGCTCCGATAGTGCCGACGATGCTTCGCGAGCGGACGACGATGCCTCGTACGATGCCGAGGTTCCTCACCGTGATGTGCCCCGGCAAGTCGAATGCCGTTGTGACGAGTTTTGGGTCGATGGCTGCCACGGTTCCTCCAGAATGTCAGGCCTCGTCCTTCTCAGCGAACTGCCGTGCCACCCGCCGCATTTCCGCGAGCAGCGCCTCGGGTCGAGCGCAGAGACGCGCTCCGTGCGGCCGGAGTTGGAAAGCCCTCCGATCAGAGATGAAGCCGCCTGGGCAGTGTAGACGGCGTTGACAATGGTTCTGTATTCTAATTCGCTCAGTGGACTGTTTGCTCTGTTCTACGGAATGACGAGGAAGCACGCGATGCCGCTAGTCAACGGAGTGCAAGTTCTGGGTCCGATGGGCGAACGGTTTGACGTCGTGCTCACTTCTGAGGCGCTCGCGTTCGTCGCCATGCTCCACCGAGCGCTTGGCCCCAGGCGGGAAGAACTGCTCGATCGGCGGAAGGTGCGCGAGCAGCGGTTGCTCGCAGGCGAGATGCTCGATTTCCTCCCCGAGACCCGGCAGATTCGCGAGGGCGCATGGCAGGTCGCGGCACCGGCGGCCGGGCTCGGGGATCGGCGCGTCGAGATCACCGGGCCAACGGACCGGAAGATGACTATCAACGCACTGAACTCCGGTGCGAAGGTGTGGCTCGCGGACTTCGAGGACGCGAGCTCGCCCTTCTGGGAGAACCAGGTCGGTGGCCAACTCAACTTGTTGGATGCGCTCGACCGGCGCATTGATTTCACCTCGGCGGAAGGCAAGGCCTATCACCTCCTCCCCAATGAGCGGCTCCCGACGATCGTCGTCCGGCCTCGCGGCTGGCACCTGTTGGAGAAGCATTTCCTGGTAGACGGTGCAGTCGTCTCCGCAAGTCTCTTCGACTTTGGCCTTCACGTATTCCACGGCGCGAAGCGGCATCTCGCGCGGGGAAAGGGTCCGTACTTTTACCTGCCGAAGCTCGAAAGCCACCTCGAGGCTCGACTCTGGAACGATGCCTTCGTGATCGCTGAAGATGCACTTGGTTTGGGGCGCGGAACTATCCGGGCGACGGTGCTCATCGAGACCATCCCTGCCGCATTCGAGATGGAGGAGATTCTCTACGAGCTCCGCGAGCACAGTGCCGGGCTGAACGCCGGACGCTGGGATTACATGTTCAGCATCATCAAGAAGTTCCGTGCGAGTGGCCCCAGGTTCGTCCTTCCAGATCGCAACTCCGTCACCATGACGGTCCCCTTCATGCGTGCGTACACGACGCTGCTCGTCCAGACCTGCCATCGGCGGGGGGCCCACGCAATTGGGGGGATGGCGGCGTTCATCCCGAACCGGCGGGACCCGGAGGGCAGCGGCTACGCGCTCGCCAGGGTTCTCGACGACAAGCAGCGCGAAGCCCGCGACGGGTTCGACGGCTCTTGGGTGGCGCACCCGGACCTGGTGCCGGTCTGCCGCGAGGTGTTCGACGCGAAACTGCGTGACCGCAAGAACCAGCTCGAGGTCGTGCCGTCCGGCACAGTCACGGCGGCCGATCTGCTTGCGATCGAGCAGACACCCGGGACGGTCACTGAGGCCGGCCTGCGGAATGATATCTCCGTGGGGATCCAGTACCTGCAGGCGTGGCTTGGAGGAAACGGCGCCGTTGCGATCTTCAACCTCATGGAAGACGCGGCGACCGCGGAGATTGCTCGCTCGCAGATCTGGCAGTGGCTGCATAACGGGACGAAGTTGAACGACGGCCGGATTGTCACGCTCGATTTTGTCAGGTCGGTGATCGACGAAGAGGTGGCGAAGCTTGGCGAGCCGGCGCGCTATGCGACGGCGCGCAAGATCTTCGAACAGGTGGCCACGGCGGAGGATTTCGCCGACTTTTTGACCGTCCCTGCGTATGCCTGCTTGCCGTAGAGCGTTCTTCGCTTGTATTCAGTACGCGGCCATGGCACTCGTGACGCAGAGAAGGTCGCGATGGCCCCTCGGAGCGGCGCCATCAACTCACATACCGCGGAGGGTAGCCTCCACCTTCAGGATGGTGTTCCAGTTGCGTGAAGTGCCGCGTGTCCCCAAGTGCTTCTCGATCACGACATTGGTGAGCTTTGAGGGTCCAATGCCGTTCGGATATGTGATGTAGAGTTGCCGGCCCGCAACGCGGACGATCTCCGGCCCTTTGATTGCGGCCCGAAGCAGCTTGACGTCATTGCGGGCAGGCGCCCGCGCCAAGAACATCACAACGAGATGACCCGGGTCGAGTCGCGCTTCGTCGCGGAAGGGGTTACCCGCAACAATCTCCCCCCATTCCTCGAAGGTGCGAACGAAAAAGTCGGTCTGGAGGTTGAGGCGACGTGACGCCTCAGCCTCGAGCATCTCCTCGAGGCGTGCGGTCGTCTGCCGTCCAGCGCTGCGAAACACAAGGTTGCCGCTCTGAAGCAACGATTGCGCATCGGTGAACCCCAGTTGGACCAGAAGAGCGCGGAGATCTCCCATCGTCACCAACTTGTGACCGGCGACATTGATACCCCTGAGCAGAGCGGCGTAGATGCTCACTGAGTCAGAGCGCGCTCGACCCGTCGGTCGGGAACAATCCAGAGCAATGCAACGGCCACGTACAGCACGCCGGAGATCCAAGGACTGAGGAAAGCCGATGGAATCGCCACGAAGTAGGCCAGCCGGGAGACGAGGCCCTTGCGGTCCACCCCCACTGCGCGTGCGAGCGGCGACTTCGGGCCGTCGGTAGCGACGATGGCCCGCTGCAGGGAGAGATATGCGAACGCCGACATCAGGAGCACCACTCCATAGGTCGCGGTCGGCAGCGGCGCGAAGTGATTCTCGCCCATCCACCCGGTCGTAAATGGAACCAGCGACAGCCAGAACAGCAGATGAAGATTCATCCATAGCACGCGCGCGCTCGCATGCTGCGCCGCCTGAAGCATATGGTGGTGATTGCTCCAATAGATGCCGAGGTGAACGTAGCTAAGGACATAGCTGAGAAACACCGGGATGAGGGGTCGCAACGCCGAGATGTCGGTGCCATGCGGCACCTTCAGTTCGAGGACCATGATCGTGATGATGATCGCGATCACGCCGTCGCTGAACGCTTCGAGCCGTCCTTTGCTCATCGTGCAGTCCTTGGGACTCCGGCCTTCGTTCCTGGTCCGTCCTTTGTCCTTGCGCCATCGACGGTGACGGTGCACATCTGACTCGAGGAATCGAGCCAAGGGCATCCAAGGACCAAGGGACGGACTCACTCTCCCGGCATCGTCACTCGCCAGTCCTTGCGATCGTGACCGGCGCCATCATCCGCTCGATGACCACCCTCGCGGCAGAGAGCGATTCCACGACGGCATGCGCGGCCTCGCGTACGTCGGCGCTCGGCTCCCGGCCATCGGGAATCAGAATCGGGCGCATGCCAGCCGCCACGGCAGCCCGAACACCAGGCCCGGAGTCCTCCAGCACAACGCAGTCCTCAGGCGGATAGCCGAGCCGCGCCGCTGCCTCCAAAAAAATGTCGGGCTCTGGCTTGCCCCGGTTGACCTGCTCCCCACCCACAACGATTTCGAAATGGTGAAGCACGCCCGCCTGATGCAGCTTGTGCCTGGCCAGTTCCGTGGCCGTGGACGTCGCAACGGCCCTGGGAATCCCGCGCTCGTCGAGAAAGTGGACAAACTCCAACAATCCGGGCTTGTGGGGCACGCCGCCGGCATCGAGTACCTCACGATAGGACGCCTGGGCCAACCCGATCAGCTCGTCCACCGGAAACTCGTTCCCAAAGTGGCGCAGGAGTAGCACCCTGTTACCTGCCTGGCCGACGCCAATCATTCGCTCGCACACCTCGTCGTCCAGCTCATAGCCGAGATCCTGAGCCGCCTGCTTCCAGACGCGCAGGGAGATCGACTCGGTGTCGAGCAGCAAGCCGTCCATGTCGAGGATGACAGCGAGAGCCATGATCGGCTACCGAACGGCGATTCCGCGAATCCAGGAGGACGGCTCACAACGCTTCATGATCGACCTCCGGCCGTCCCGGTCGCGTCGCGGTGACTGTCAGCCCACCAGGCCCAGATTGTCAGGACGGTCGCTCCCGCGAGGGCCGTGCCCGCCAGAGCGGGGACGGTGGGAGGGGGCGGCCCGAGATAACTGACGATATAGAGCACGACAAGAAGCGCAGCGAGGCTCGCGAATCCCCATCGGCCAATCTGGTCTTTCGCGCGCGTTGCTCGAACATAGATGCCCAGGCCCGCCGCGTACAGAGCGAGTTCCAGGACGAGCGTGGCGGCGACCGAGTTCCACAGCCCGAGGCCGACTTTCGCCCCACCGGGATACACCGGCAGATCCGGCCTGTGCATGAGGACATCGAGCACCCAATGACTGACGACGAGCGCCGCCAGCACGAGAAATGCCTTCGGCTCTCCTGCCAATCGACGGTACGCGACCCCGAAGAGTACGCCCCAAATGAGCAGGAAGAACAGCGAGTGCGAGTACGGATAGTTCATGAAATCAAGCGGCGTGAACGCCGTATTGCCCGGATCGATACGCACCTGTTCGATGCCCGCCGCCACGAGGAGCGGCCACAGGAGATCGGCCAGCTGGGCTGCCACAAAGAGCACTGCAAGAGAAATCCCAGGCGTTGCACGCTTGGCGGCGAATCCTAGGGCGAAATGTCCGATGAACATTTCGGTCAACCTCGCGGCGAGACGGTTGAACCCAACCCTCGCACGATTTTCACGGTTGTCACGAGCTGGCCGGTATGACGTTGGGCATGCTCGGCCGCGTGGAACAACAATCCGAGAACCGTCGACGGCAGTTGCTCCCGTCCCACGAGGCGGGGCTCTCCAAGGAGCGACTCAGCGGTACGGGAAAGCTGTTCCATGGCTCGCCGCGTCGTCGCCGCCCAGCGCTCGAGCAGCGCCTCGAGGGTCGGGAGAGGCTCGCCGGGTGACTCTTCCGCCGCAAGCGCACGACGCTGGGTATGCGACAGGCGCTCGCCGCGCGCGTAGGTGAGCAAGCGATCGGTGCTGCCCGCCAGATGCATCAGATGAAAGCCCGCGGATGCCGCACCACCGGGTCGACGCCAGAGTTGCTCTGGCGACAGACCCGAAGCCGCGGCCGTTGTGTCTTCGAGCGCCATTACAAAGGCGTGAGCCACAGGCTGAAGAAGCGACGGGACGCCAACGAGCGGACCGCGCAGCCACGGTTCGGGTTCAGTACTCACTCACGGGCTCGTCTTTTCGGTTTGCAGGAGAAGCGACGACCGCGCGGCTTTAACGGCGACGGCGAGCCGGCGAACGCCCTCATCGATTTCAGCCGGCGTCAACGCGCAGAACGGCAACCGCAGAAACCGTTCGCCTCCTCCATCTGGAAAGAACGCGAGACCGTCGGTGAGATTGAGCCCCATCGGTGTCGCCTTTGCCCGAACGGCGCTGGTGTTGACGCCCTCAGGCAGCGTCAGCGAGATGAAGAAGCCACCATCGGGTCGGATCGCCGTCGCGTCGGGCATGTACTTGTCGATGCCAGCCACACAGGCATCGAGGCGCGGTCCATAGAGCGTCTTCAGCCGCTCGATCTGCGGTGGCAACAGTCCGCGGCGGCACCATTCCCAGGTAATCCCCTGTGCCACATACCCCGGAGAGATGTATGTATCCTCCGCGACCTTCGCGAGCTTCGCGATGATTCCCGGCTCCCCCACCATGAATCCGGTGCGAACGCCTGGCGCAATGAGCTTCGTGAACGAGCTCATGTGCAGCGTTCGATCGGGCGCCATTTCGTACAGCGTCGGCTCCTCTTTCCCGCGATAACGAAGCAGCCGATAGGGCGCATCCTCCACGAGCAGGAGCCCGTGCTTACTGGCCAACTCTGCGATGCGGCGCCGCTTGACCCCCGAACATGTCACCCCGGCGGGATTCTGAAAGTCCGGAATCACGTAGAAGAACTTCGGCAGCTGCCTCGCGAGCGCACGCTCGAGCGCGTCGATGTTCGGGCCGTCCGCTTCGACTGGGATGCCGACGATCTTCGCGCCATGGCGGCGCAGAAGACCGATCGTGCGGTCGTAGGTCGGCGCTTCGGTGAAGACCACGTCACCGGGCTTCAGCATGTGCAGACAGAGAAACTCGATGAGCTGCAACGAGCCATTGCCCGTGAGCACACCATCGACGCTCACCTTCTGCCATTCCGCCAGCCACTCCCGCAGGGGCTGGAAGCCAGCCGCTGGTCCGTACTGGAGCATCGCCGTCCCTTTGGCCTTGAGTGCCGCTTCGGCGGCGGCGACAACCTCGTCGACCGGAAACGATTCGTTGGCGGGCACCCCGCGCGTGAAGTTGATGATGTCCATGTTTACGAGAAGATCCTACTACGGGGTCTGACCCCAGTTCGCAGTTGCGGGACCTGCCGATCGCAGTCCGGGCTCGACACGTCCAGTTCGCCGACCAGCCGATGGAGAGGCGGAGGTTCGTCCCTGGGTGTTCAGCGAAGCCGTTCCGCCCTGAATGGCCCGGCGGCCTCACCACCCATCTCGGTGCAGTTCCCCTCCGTCACTCCGGCCGGACGGAACGTACCCTTGCACTTGATGACCCCAAGGCCGAGCCAAGCTCGAAGCGTCTCTTGCTTCGAACCCTCGACGACCGCCGCGACCTCCATGGTCACGGGCTTACCAGCCTCGTCGCGAGTCTCGCGTGCGCCCACACCGATGTATTCCCCAGGCAGCCCTGGCCGAGGCGCGAGTTGGACGCTCCACGTCATGGTGCCCATCACCAGCTTCCATCGACCAGTCAGAGAGTTCGGACCTTCATCGATCGGCGCGGCCGGCGCCAACTCAGACGGCGGCCGGGCCGTGGCGGCCTCGCCTTCGGTCGCAGGCACCGGTCGGGCGGGCCGGTCGTCTTGGGCGCAGAACGCCGACGCGGTCGCAACCACAGCAACCACGCCGATCCAGTTCACCTGGTGCCGCTCCTCAGCACGAATGGGGCCCCCTGAACGGCGGCATCCATTCCGAGACCGATGCGACCCGCATCACCCGCGCTCAGCATCACGACCATCACGCCATTCCGCAATCCTGCAATCCTGCAATCCTGCAATTCTCAGATCATCAGATCCGTACACTCCTCATTCACATAGACCGTTCTTCCTGCCACAAGCGTCGCCGCCACGCCGCCGCGCAGCTGCCATCCATCGAACGGCGTGTTCTTCGACTTCGACCGCATGCCTCTGACGGAGACGCGGACAGACAGGTCGGGCGCAAGGATCGTGATGTCGGCCGGCGCGCCGTCGACGAGCGATCCGCCCGGCACGCGCAGAATCCGCGCGGGGTTGACCGACAGCAGCTCGATCAACCTGGGCAACGTGATGACGCCCGGGTGGACCAGACGATCGAAGCAGAGCGAGACGGCCGTTTCGAGGCCGGTGATGCCGAACGGCGCCTGGTCGAACTCCACCTGCTTCTCGTCGTAGTGATGCGGCGCGTGATCGGTCGCGATCACGTCGACGCTGCCGTCGGCGATCCCCTGCAGCATCGCGTCACGGTCGGCCGCCTCGCGCAGCGGCGGGTTCATCTTGACGTTGGTGTCGTAGGCGACCGGCGCGCCAAGCATCTCGTCGGTCAGGACGAAGTGATGCGGCGTCACCTCGCAGGTCACCCGCGCCCCGCGCGACTTGCCGTACCGCACCGCATCGAGCGTCTGCCGGGCGCTCATGTGCGCGATGTGGACGACGCCGCCCGTCAGCTCGGCCAGCGAGATGTCGCGCAGCGCCATGATCGATTCGGCTTCGCCGGGAATGCCGCGCAGCCCGAGCGCGCGACGCGTGGAATCCCTCGTGCGCCACGCCGTCGCCCTTGAGCGTCTGCTCCTCGCAGTGCTCGATGACCGGCATGTCGAACATGCCGCGCGTACTCCAGCGCGCGCCGCATCAGCAGCGCCGTCGCCACCGGCCGCCCATCGTCGGTGATCGCGACGCAGCCCGCCGTCTCGCAGCTCCGCGATGTCGGCAAGCTGCTCGCCCTTCTGGCCGCGCGAGACGGCACCAATCGGATAGACGCGCGCCAGATTCGCCTCGGCCGCCTTCCCGAGAATGTAACCGGTGACGCCGGCGTTGTCGTTCACGGGCGACGTGTTCGGCATGCACGCCACCGCCGTGAACCCGCCCGCCACCGCCGCCGCCGTTCCTGTCGCGACGGTTTCCTTGTGCTCCTGTCCCGGCTCGCGCAGGTGCACGTGCATGTCGATCAACCCGGGGCAGATGACCAGTCCGTCGGGAACCTGCACGACGACGGTGTCGCGGTCGGCCGGCAGATTGCTCCCCGACCGTGCGATCCGTGCCGTCATCGATCAGCACGTCGAACGCGCCGTCGCGGCCGCTGCGCCGGATCGACGACTCGCCCTCCCTTAAGCAGCCGCTTCATCTTCAACTCCGCCAGCGAGCAGATACAGCACTGCCATCCGCACGGCCACACCGTTGGCGACCTGCTCGAGAATCACCGAATACGGTCCATCGGCCACTTCGGAGGCGATCTCGACGCCGCGGTTCATCGGCCCGGGATGCATGATGATCACGTCGCGGCTTCGCGCGCTTCACGCGCGCCGGCCGTCATCCCGAACACGTTGAAGTACTCGCGCAGCGACGGAAAGAACGCGCCCTGCATCCGCTCCTGCTGGATGCGCAGCATCATGATGACGTCGGCGTCGCTCACCGCCTCGTCGACCGACGTGCGAGACCTGCACGCCGAGCCGCTCGATGCCCGCGCGGCACCAGCGTCGGCGGCCCGCTGACCCACACCTCGGCGCCCGAGCTTCGTCAGGAGCAGCACGTTCGACCGCAGCACGCGGCTGTGCAGCAGGTCGCCGACGATCGCGACCTTCAGACCTTCGATGCGCTTCTTGTGCTCGCGGATCGTGAAGGCATCGAGCAGCGCCTGCGTCGGATGCTCGTGCATGCCGTCGCCGGCGTTGATGATGCGCGACTGGCAGATGCGCGACAGCAGATGACAGGCGCCCGGACGAGGCGTGACGCAGGACGATCATGTCTGGCGCCATCGCCTCGATGTTCATCGCGGTGTCGGCGAGCGTCTCGCCCTTCAGCACGCTCGACGCCGCGACGGCGATGTTCAGGGTGTCGGCGCTCAGCCGCTTCTCGGCGATCTCGAACGACGTGCGCGTCCGCGTGCTCGGCTCGTAGAACAGGTTGACGACGGTCTTGCCGCGCAGCGTCGGGACTTTCTTGATGGGCCGCTCGCCGATCTCCCGCATCGCCTCGGCGTGTCGAGAATGCGGTAGATCTCCTCCGGCGAGAGATCCGCGATGCCGAGGAGATCCTTCTTCATCCTTCGATCTCCACTTCGTCGCGGCCGTCGATTTCCTGCAGGTGCACCTGCACGCTCTGCGACAGCGAGGTCGGCAGGTTCTTGCCGACGTAGTCGGCCTTGATCGGCAGCTCGCGGTGACCGCGATCGACCAGCACGACCAGCTGAATGGCCTTCGGCCGGCCGAACTCGATCAGGGCGTCGAGCGCCGCGCGAATCGTCCGACCCGTGTACAGCACATCGTCGACGAGCAGGATCCGCTTGTCGTCGATCGAGAACGGGATCTCGGTGCTCCGCACGACCGGCTGCGCGCCGACCGCGTGGCGCATCAGATCGTCGCGATAGAGCGTGATGTCGAGCGCGCCGGTGGGTACGTCGTGGCCGTTGATGTCCGCGAGCAACCGCGCCAGCCGCTGCGCCAGTGGCACGCCGCGCGTGCGGATGCCGACGAGCGCCAGTTCTTCGACGCCTCGGTTGCGCTCGACGATCTCGTGGGCGATGCGGGTCAGCGTTCGCGCCATCCGATCGGCGTCCATTACGACGGACATGGAACACCCGGGATCTTGTAATCTGGTAATTTGGTAATTTGGTAATTTGGCGGAGAGCGGCGTAGACAGGCGTGGAGCGGCATCCTCACCTCTTTGCGCTCTCGCGGGAGCGCGTTAAAGAGAACGGAAGAGGATCATACCATTTTCAATTGCAGGATTGCAGGATTGCAGGATTGCAGGATTGCAGGATTGCAGGATTGCAGGATTGCAGGATTGCAGGATTGCAGGATTGCAGGATTGCAGGACTGCAGAATAGCCGGATTGGCTTGGGCGATGCGCAGGCGGGCGTCCGAACGTTAGCGCCAGCGCCCCGCGTCACGACCCCGTGCGCGTGTGGATGATGTCGAGCGGGCTTCGCGCGGGGTGTCGGAATTCCTTGACCACGTGCGTATGGATCATCGTCGTCTCGACGTTCGCGTGCCCGAGGTATTCCTGGATCTGCCGGATATCCACCCCGTTCAGCAGCAGATGCGCGGCGAAGCCGCATGCCACAACGCCTCTCGCGTGGTTCCTTGGTTCCCTGGCTCGGGCAGCACGTTACGCGATGGCCCGGCATGGAATGCCCGTTCGGTGTCAACCCCGGTCGCCTGCTTGACACCTGCGTTGGCATTGATCGGGAAATGGCGCCGGCGGCCTATCCTCGGATTCCCGCGGAATTGGCGCCAGCGCCAATTCCCGGTCCCGGCGCGTCGGATTCGGCTGAATCACATGGGGAAGAAGGACTTGTCCCCGGACGAAATGGCGGAAATAATGCGCGCAAGTTGCGGGCGGGTTTGCGATCGCGAGCAGGAGCAGACAGGGCGGGACCAGTAATTGACGCCCGGGTGGCGAAGCTAGTCCCAGTACAAGCGCGTTTGCGGCTCGGCGTGTAAGCGAAACGCTCGAAATGTCCGTACCTCAGAGCAGAGTTTCACGGCGGCCAACCAGAAGCTCTGACACGCAGGAGGGACATTTCGAGTGAAGACGAGTAGACATCAAAACGTGGCGCGGCGCAAACGACGAATCGAGCGGCGGCTGCGGCCGCGGACGTGGACGGCGCAAGCCGACGCCGATGTATCGGGCGAGCAACATGCAGTATGAGCACAGCGATCGGGTGCGCGGGCTGGCGAGTGGCGGCATCGGCGCGATGCATCGGCTGGCGCAGCACACGGGGTTGGTCGACGGCGATCGATCGGCACGTGGAGGTCTTGAAGGTGCACCTGCCGTACCACGAATCGGATCACGTGCTCGGCATCGCGTACAACGTGCTGTGCGGCGGGACGTGCTTGCAGGATATCGAGCTGCGGCGGCAGGACGAGGTGTATCTCGATGCGCTGGGCGCGCAGCGGATTCCCGACCCGACGACCGCGGGCGATTTCTGCCGGCGGTTTGACGAGGCCGCGCATCGAGGCGTTGCAGACGGCGATCAACGAGACGCGCGTGCGCGTCTGGCGCGCGCAGCCGGCGGCGTTCTTCGACGAGGCGATCATCGACGCGGACGGCACGCTGGCCGAGACCACCGGGCAGTGCAAGGAAGGGATGGACATCGCCTACAACGGCGTGTGGGGCTATCACCCGTTGGTGGTGTCGCTGGCCAACACGCGGCGAGCCGTTGTATCTGGTCAACCGCAGCGGCAATCGGCCCGTCGTCGGAAGGCGCGGCCGAGCGGTTCGACCAGGCGCGCGCGCTGTGCCGCGAGCGCGGGGTTTCGCCGCGATCACGTTCCGCGGCGATACGGACTTCACCCAGACGGAGCATCTGGATCGGTGGGACGCCGCCGGGCGTGCGGTTCGTGTTCGGCTACGATGCCCGCGCGAATCTGATCGCGCGCGGCCGACGCCTTGCCGACGCGCGCGTGGACGCGCTTGGTGCGGCGCCCGCCGTACGAGGTCCAGACCGAGCCGCGCCAGCGGCCCGCGAATGTGAAAGCGGCCATCATCGTCGAGCGCGAGTTCAAGAACCTGCGGCTGGAGGCGGAGGCGGTCGCCGAGTTTCCGTACCAGCCGGTCGCGTGTGCGACAGCCGTACCGGATGGTCGTCGTGCGGAAGAATATCTCGGTCGAGCAAGGCGACCAGCGGCTGTTCGACGAGATTCGGTACTTCTTCTATCTCACCAACGATCACGAGACCGCGGCGGCCGACGTGGTCTTCCTGGCCAACGATCGCTGCAACCAGGAGAACCTGATCGATCAACTCAAGCACGGCGTCGGCGCGACGCGGATGCCGGTCGACACGTTGCTGAGCAACTGGGCCTACATGGTGATGACCGCGCTCGCGTGGACGCTCAAGGCGTGGTTTGCGTTGCGGCTTGCCCGAGACGGGCCGCTGGGCCGCGCGCTACGCCGCCGAGAAGGCCGCCGTGCTGCGGATGGAATTCAAAGCGTTTCTCCACGCGTTCATGCTGATCCCGGTGCAGGTCGTGCGCACGAGTCGCCGGCTCGTCTTCCGCTTGCTCGCGTGGAATCCGTGGCAGGCCGTCTTCCTCCGCGGCTTCGATCACCTGCGCGAGCCGCTGCGGTGCTGAGTCGACCGCCGAGACCGGGATAGCGAGGCCCGGATGCACTGAACGCTCGATCACGCGCCGTGGAGGGATCAGCCGATGACGACAATCGAACGAGGACCGCGACGGGACATCGTCCCGAACGGTGATGTCCGCGCCGCGATCGCATCGCGATTCACGTCGTCGGCCGAGCCGCAAACGCGCTTATTTTGGGACTAGATGCGCAGCGTCTGGTCTGCTTGACGCACCTGCCAGTCCTCGGTCGCGCCGTTGCGCTCCAGTTCCTCGCAAAACGCTCGCACTTGATCCACCAGGGGCTCGTCCGAGGTCGGACAGCACGGGAACCGCCGCACCCAGCGCACCAAGGACGAAATTTGCCGCTGGCGTGAACGAACTGGGCCTTGAGCAGGAACTCGCCGAACTCCTGCAATGAAGACTCGAGCTCACGCATGCTTCACGTCGGCCCGGAGGGGCAACGTGTATGCCACAACGCCTCTCCCGTGGTTCCTCGGTTCCCTGGCTCCGGCAGCACGTTACGCGATGGCCCGACATGGAATGCCCGTTCGTGTTAACCCCGGTTGCCTGTTTGACACCTGCGTTGGCATTGATCGGAAAATGGCGCCGGCGGCCTATCCTCGGATTCCCGGCGGAATTGGCGCCAGCGCCAATTCCCGGTTCCGGCGCGTCGGATTCAGCTGAATCACATAGGGAGGAAGGACTTGTCCCCGGACGAAATGGCGGCAATAATGCGCGCAAGTTGCGGGCGGTTTGCGATCGCGAGCAGGAGCAGACCGGGCGGGACCAGCAATTGACGCCCGCTACCCATATGAAGTTCGGACATCCCCTAATCAAGAACTCCGGGGGATAACATTGCGGGTCTCATACACTTTCAGGAGGCGTGATGGCGAAGCGCAGAAAGCAGATGCCGAAAGGCCGCGGCTGGAAACTTCAATTCAACGGCAAACACGTCTCTGCGTCACTTCTGCTCAAGAAACGTGTTTCGAGTGATGCCAGTATCGTGGTCTTCAAGGCTCGCACGCCAAAGATAAAACGAGGTTGATTTCAGAAAGAGAAGAGATACGGGAGCGGGCAAACATTTAGGGGTGTCGTTCGTCATCAGGCGAGCTAAGCCGGACGACTAGAGACAATCTAACCGAAATACGACACGCGGCCGAACATCGTGCTGGAGCCTGACGCGCCCGTTGTCGGTCCTGCGCTGTCGCCGCGGCGCGGCTCAGCGCGAGCGTTAGACCGCCGAACCATCATCACGATCAAACACAACTACGAGGAATGGCTCCTCCCGCTGCTTCGGCTCGTCGACCACGCTGGACAGACGTGCGAGCTCGTCTTGACACGTTGGATCGCAAAAGCCTCATTGGTCTGCTCCAACGATCTTTACCAGGCCGCTCCGGCGAATCGTCGTTTTCTCGAAGCGCGATTCATGCGGTCGCCGACCGCTTTGGCCGAAGTATCAACGCTTGGTCGCTGATGCCGTGTTCCCGGACCCGCTGAGCACCCGACGAATCTCTTTGAGGGACGCGAATGCCGCCATTGCGGGATACCGGTGCCTCCACGGGCGACCTGGATGGAACGGTCGACGATGGTGACGTTCATCGAGGCGGGGACGGAGCAAGCAGCCGATCTCGGCTATGGTGACGACAGCGATCGCATACTTGAGCACAAACTCGACGCGGTCGCGAAATCGTGGCCCGACCTCTCGCCGGCCGCGCAAGTGGCAATGGCGAAACGCCTCGCCGGGATGCGGGCCCGTGCACAAAACATCGGGTGGGGTTACGGCGACTACGTCGACGACGTCGTTGCGCGTCTGAAAGTACAGAACACATGAAGATCAATACTCAGACAGACGACACGCCGTCTGACATGGTACCAGACGGCGCGCAGGCCTGGACGATGAACGCGCCGCTGGTGATGCGCAACCGTTGGCCAGACAAGAAAGAACGGATCATTCCGGACATCGGCCTTCTCGCAACGGATCGACGGACATCGGCCCCCGACTGACGGCAATAAGCTTACGGCCGGCAAACCGAAGCGATCAAAGGACGGCCGTAGTGGTCGGCGTGGCCGACCACAATGGCTGGGCGATCCTCGTTTCTGCGGCAGCGTGAACGGCGAGCCGATCGTCGTCGATCGACGGCGTGTGAGGCTTGTCGAGAAGGGTGTGCCGAGCCAATTGTATCATCACGAGACGCTGGCTCTCCGTGCGCCGAGGCCGAAGAATTGCTGCGGAAGGTGAAGCGGTCGATTGCCGCGCGGACCGCTCTTGCGTTCGACCGCCTTTCGTCCGATTTGTGGCCGCGGTATCGCGTTTCTTCCCTTACCATTCGACAACCACCCTTGCACAGCTGCCGGTGACGGTCCGGAGGTTCATCGTTCTTATTACACGTCGTGTCGCGCGGATGGCATGCTCTATCACTCGGCGCTTTGTGGCAGCCCGTCGGCGTGACTGGAGGGTGGTGTTTCATCGTCGCGGGGAGGAGCTGGCGAAGGCCGCCGCGGCATTGCAGGTGACGGCGGACGACGTCGAGGGATTCGTCAATGGTCTCAGGCAGACATTGAAGCCGCCATGGTCGGCCGAACATCGCCACGCTTTCGCGGCTGCGATTGACAGGCTGAGAACTCAGTCGATAATTCCGTGTTTCGCGGACCCGATCCGACCGCGAATGATGAGGCCTGCTCACCACCGCCTGCAGCCGACGGCAGTGAGATCGTGAAGACGCCGCGGCTCAGTGGCGACGTTATGCCGCGTGAACTCGGAACGAACTTGACATCCCAAAGATGACATGGGCACACTTGGGACATGTGGGAGCTCTTGGAGCACCGCCGGCTGGACCGGCAGCTGGCCAAGGCACCACGCGAGGTCCTCAAGCGGTACGAAAAGTGGAAGGATATTGCCCGATTGTCGGGGCCACCGGGTCTTCGACTGATCACGGGATTCCACGACGAAGCCTTGGCCGGGAAATGGAGGGGGTCTCGGTCATCTCGACTGGGTGACCAATGGCGCGTCATCTACCGCGTCGTGCCAGACCGCCTCACGTACTACATCGAGTCGATGACGCCCCACGACTACCGGAGGCAGTAGATGAAGAACTATCGTCAGGCGCGAAAGCGCGTGCCCGTGTCGGTGGGCGAGTCGGTCCGCATCATCCGTGAACTCCAGGGCCTGAGCCAGAACGAACTGGCGCAGCACACCGGTATCTCCCAGGCGACGATCTCCGCCATTGAGAACGACCGGGTACGCCTTGGCGTGGAGCGGGCGAAGATGCTCGCGCGCGCGCTCAAGTGCCATCCGGGCGTGCTGGTGTTTCCAGGCTGGGTGGTGCCAACTGAAGCGGCGGCATAACATCGGCTTGCAGCCGACAGCGCGCGTGATCGCGACCGCGCTGCGGCTGATGCCCGCCGTTAAAAGACCTCCGTGGCTCAACCCAGAAAGAGAACGATGCGCTTTCGTTGGCTCGCAGTGCCGGTCGCTGCCGTCGTTGTTGCCGCCTTGAGGCTGGCTTCGCCGCCGTTCGCCTCCGAAGCGCGCCGCCCCCCGCAGGACCGAGAGGACTGGAGGAACCATGACCCGTCGCTTCGCGACTGTTTCACGCCGCGAGTGTCTGCAAGTGGGTGCGGTGGCGATGGCCGGTGCAGAGCTGGTTGACGCCGGCCGCGCGATGGCGTTCGGCCAGGCACAGACGGGCGGGCGGACGGATCCCCAGCTGGCGTCGGTGAAGGCGCTCGTCTTCGACATGTTCGGCACCGTCGTCGACTGGCGCACCTCGGTGGCGCGTGAGGTCGAGGAGCTGGCGAAGCGGAAGGGTCTGACCGTGGACGGGGCGAAGTTCGCCGACGCCTGGCGCGCCGAGTACGGGCCGAGCATGAATCGCGTCCGAAGCGGCGAGCTGCCCTGGACGAAGCTCGATCGCCTGCATCGGATGATCCTCGACAAGATCCTGATCGACTTCGGCTCACCGGGCTTCGGAGGCCGAGACCGATGCCCTCAATCGCGCGTGGCATCGGCTGCGACCGTGGCCCGACGCCGTCGGCGGACTCACGCGGCTGAAGAAGAAATTCATCATCGCGCCGCTCTCGAACGGCAATATCTCGCTTGATGACGGACCTGGCGAAACATTCGGGGTTGCCGTGGGACTGCATTCTGGGCGCCGAGCTCGTCCGCCACTACAAGCCCGACCGCGAGGTCTACCAGTCCGCCGCGGACTTTCTCGACCTCGAAGCCTCGCCGAGGTGATGATGGTGGCGGCGCACCTGGGCGACCTGCGCGCCGCGAAGGGCGTCGGGCCTGAGGACGGCGTTCGTCCCCAGGCCGCTTGAATACGGACCGAATGGAAAGCCCGACCTGAAGGCCGATGCGTCGGTCGACCTTTCGGCGAAGGACTTCAACGATCGGCAGGCCCAGAAAATAGAGCATCGTCGGCACGACGTCGACGACCGACGCGCGCCTGAGCCGGCCTTCGGCACCGCCGCCCCGTACACCATCAGGAAACCGTCCGGCGCCGCCTCGTGCGTGCCGCTGAGTTCTGGATCGCCGATCGCCCGCTCGAGCAGCCGCTTGCCAAACCCGAGCGGCTCCATGCCGTATCCCGACACGACGAGCAGCAGGTCGTCGGGGCCCGAGCGCCGCCATCGCGCGCCCGATCGCTTCGTCGATCATCGCGTAGTGCCGCTCGAGCACCGAGCCGAGCCGGCGGCGCTCTTCGTCGCTGACGTCGCCGAACTCGGTCGGCATCGCGTAGCGCAGGAAGTAGTGACCGATCGGGTCGAGGCTCTGGTACCGCATGAGCGTCACTTGCGGTGGGCCGGCTCTCCGACAGCGCCTGGCGATCCGCTCGTAGGCGCGATCGGTCCGGCCCGGCGGCTGATGGCGAGGGTCGAGCCGCGACGACGGACTGCAGCCCGGCGGACGGTGTCGGTGGCTCACCGACGCGTCGACGCGGCGAAGGACGTTCGCGTGACTCGGGCGGATAGAGCCCGACGGGTCGTCGATGCCCGACGGCGCGGCAACCGCCGTGATAGGTGTCGCTGACCAGATAGCCGCGGACCGGCGGTCGCCGGATACGTCAACGGCCAGCCCACGACCCCGACGGGGAAGCCGTGCGGCGCTGAGGATGCTCCAGAGCGTCCGCGTCGCGCAGCGTCGCCGACGTGTGCGGCTCCTCGAGCGAGCAACCCGAAGCGCACGAGGCGGATGCGCAAAGCAGTAGTCGGGCAGCAGCCGGATCGGCCGTCGCCCGCCAGGCGGACGGTAGATGCCCGCCGACCGGACGCCGTTCTTCTGCGGCAGCTTCCCGGTCGCGACGGCGGCCCACACCGCCTCCGCCGACGTGGGGTGGAGCGTCGCGAGGTGCATCACGGCGCCGGCGTCCAGGATCCGCCCGAAGTTCGGGAGCCGGCCTTCGGCGGTGGCGCTGGTGATGAGATCGAGCGATCCGCCGTCGATCGCGATGAGCGTGACGCGCGCCGGCCGCTCGCGCCGGCGCAGATCGACGTGGCATCGTACGGGCGCGCCTCGAGCGGCAGCGCCGCGTGCCACGCAGGACGCAGCGGCGCCGCGACCGAGCCCGAGCGCGATGACCACGAACAGCGCCGCCCACGCCACGCGGCCCGAGCGCCGGGTGCGCGCGGCGAACGCGCGATCACAGACGAACAGCGCGGACGCGCAGCGACGAGCGAGCCGCTGGCGTGGCGCGCGCGGTTCGGGCTCGAGCACGAGCGCGAAGGTGCGACGTTGGCCCACATCAGCGCCGCGCCGCCAGCCGCGGCCGGCGCCCAGCCACGCCAGCACGCCGACGCTGATCCAGGCCGGCGAGAACGGTCGCGCGCGAGGAGCTGGCGCACGCACGAGCAGGATGTAGAAGGTGACCGTGAGGTGGACCGCATAGAAGAAGCCGACCGTCGTGACGAGGCGGCACGCAGCCTGACGCGGATGCAGCGGCAGCGTCGGATTGAGTTGCAGCACGAGCGACGAGCACGTACACGCGGCCAGCGTCGCGGCGAGGATCGAGTTGCTCAGCATCCGCAGGTAGCGCACGGGCTGGACAGTGTATACTGGCCGGATGCCCTTCGACGCCGCCAGCGGAAGTGATCGCGAACACGCCGCTGTCGGCGACTACAACGTGCTCGCGCTGGCGGCGCCGGCAATCGCGGCGGCGGCGTCGCCCGGCCAGTTCGTCATGGTCAAGGCTGCGGCGCGGTCACGATCCACTGCTCCGCCGACCGTTCTCCGTGTTCGAGGTGCTGCGCGACGCAGCCGGCGCGGCGACCGGCTTCGCTGCTCAACAAGCGCATCGGCGTCGTCGACCGGCCTGTCTGTACGCCAGAGCCCGGGAGACCACGATCGACTGCCTCGGTCCGCTCGGCCGTCCGTTCACCGATCGTCGATCCGCCGACGCCGCGTGGATGGTCGCCGGCGGCGTCGGCCTCGCGCCATTCGCCGCGCTGGCCGAAGCGCTGCGCGCCAGGCGTGACAGCGACGCTGTTCTACGGCGCGCGCACGGCGCCGAGCTCTTCTACCTCGATTTTTCGCGGCCTCGGCGTCGAGCTGGTCCTGACGACGGAAGACGGCAGCCGTTGGAGAACGCGGACGCATCATCGCGCCGCTGGACCGCCGGCTGCGCGCTACGTCCGGGCGCACCAGCTCGTGGTGTACGCGTGCGGACCCGAGGGAATGCTGGCCGCGGCGCCAGGTCGCCCGGCATACGCGCGGCCCTGCCAGGTGTCGGTCGAACGCATCATGGGCTGCGGCCTCGGCGGCTGCTACAGCTGCGTCGTGCCCATGCGAGGCGACGATGGCACGAGACATCACGTCCGATCGTGCCTGGCCGGACCGGTGCTGGCCTGGAGATCAGATATGTGGGACTAGTGCGACGCGACTTCGGCTGACATACCTTCCGCCTTCGGCTCTGAGTATCAGTCCGTACATATGCGGGAAGCTGACGACCATTCATTGCCGGCGGAACAGCATGGAGATGGTGGATCTCTCGGTTCGAATCGGATCGCTCACACTCAGGAACCCGCTCGTCGCGGCGAGCGGCTGCTTCGGTTACGGCGTCGAGTACGCCGACCTCGTCGACCTGTCTCGTCGCTAGGTGGCATCGTCTCGAAGGGGTTGTTTCTGACTGCAGCGCGAGGGCCATCCGGCGCCGCGCATCGTCGAAACGCCCGCCGGCATGCTGAACGCCATCGGCCTGCAGGGCATCGGCGTGCGCCGCTTCGTGGAAGAGAAGCTGCCCGAACTGCGTGCGTCGGCGAGCGACGGTCATCGTCAACGTGTGCGGCACGACGATCGACGAGTACGTGGAGGTGTCGCGGATCCTGTCGGATGCCGAAGGCGTGGCGGCCATCGAGCTCAACATTTCGTGCCCCAACATCAAGGAAGGGGGCATTCAGTTCGGGTGCAGCCTCGACGGAACCTTCGACGTCGTGAGCGCCGTTCGCAAGCCACGCGCCTGCCGCTCATCCCGAAGCTGACGCCGAACGTCACCGACGTCGCCTCCTTCGCTCGGCGGCGGAGGACGCTGGCGCGGACGCTGTGTCGCTCGTCAACACGTTTCTCGCGCATGGTGATCGACGTGGAGACACGCGGCCGAAGATCTCGAACGGCTCGGCGGGTTGAGCGGACCGGCGATCCGACCGATCGCCGTGCGGATGGTGCTACGAATGCCACGATGCGGTGAAGATCCCCGTCGTCGGCATGGGCGGCATCGATGGACGCGCGGGACGCTGCTGGAGTTCATCGATCGCGGGCGCAACGGCCGTCCAGGTCGGCACGGCGAACTTCGTCTATCCACTGATCTGGCCGAAGCTGGCCGACGGCATCAGCGATTACATGCGGCGCCACAACTCACGCGCATCGGCGGACTCGGTGGGCTCGGTCAGGACATATGAACCAACTCCTGGTCGCGCTCGACGTCGATACCGCGGCGCAGGCGCACGCGCTCGCCGACCAGCTTCGCGGAAGCGTCGGCGGCTTCAAGATCGGGAACAGCTCTTCACCAGCCACGGCCCACCGATCGTTGAAGAGTCGCAGGCCGCGGAGCAACCGGGTCTTCCTCGACCTGAAGTTCCACGACATTCCGAACACGGTGGCCAGCGCCGTGAGGTCGGCCACGAGACTCGGCGTGTGGATGGTGACCGTCGCACGCCTCCGGGGGGAAGCGCCATGATGCGAGCGGCGCGCGACGCGGCACATGAAGAAGCCGCTCGCTGTCCAGACCGGCGGCACCCATCATCGTCGCGGTGACCGTGCTCGACGAGCCTGGACGATGCGGCACTCGCCGAGACGGGTGTCACGTCACGGTGACGGCCAGGTGGCACGCCTGGCCGTGCTCGCGCAGGAGGCGGAGCTGGACGGCGTCGTGGCGTCGCCGAGGGAAAGATTGGATCTGATCGTCTACGTGTGGACATTCTCTTCATCATCGTCATTCTGGAATCCGTGGTCCGGGTGACGAGAAGGGGCGACGAGCAGCGTACTGTGACCGCCCCTGAGCACTGGGAGTGGGCGCGAGCGACCTTGTCATTGGCTCGGCCAATCACCTCGGCCGTTAATCCACGTGAAGCGGCTGACGGATCGCAGCCGACCGCCGAGGATTGGCATCGGGCGAGGTCGCTCACGCTGTATTCCGTCCCGGGCGTCATTGTGCGATGAGATGAAGGCTGTCGTCGCGCGAGTGGGCACGGGCCGTTCCGCTGGTGCTGGCAGAGGTTGAGCATCTCGACCGATCCACAGCTCGAAGCTCGCTATGGCCTCGAAATTCTGGGACTGATGATTGACGGGAAGAAAGCGGCGAGCATCGGTGACGGAGGATCGTGCTGCGACTCACTCAGAGATAGACAGGCCTGGTGAGGTAGGTGGGCCGGGCAGGGGTGAGTAGCCGTCTTCACTGATTCAGGAACGGCCTTTAGAATGCTATCACCGCGCGAATCTGCTGAGCTCGCAGAAGAACGCTTAAAGGAGAAGAAACGCCCAAAAAGATCTTCTGCGTGCTCTGGGCATCAGCGGTGAACGTCGTGCGTGGGACCGATCCATCGAAGACGGTCCACTAGAAACAGGTGAGCCTGGTAGGGCGGGTAAGAGCGTTCCTCACCCGGCCGACCTGCCCCGCCTGCCGTACCCGCCCCACCTGCCCGGCCTGCCCTTATTTCACTATTTCGCAGAAACGATGAAATGCCCGCGGCGGTTCTGCTGCCAGCAGGCCTCACCCTCCTCACTGCAGAACGGCTGCTCCTTACCTTTGCTGATCACCGTGATTCGAGCGGCCTGAACGCCGAGGCTCACCAGATGCTCGACTACTTCGGCCCGACGCGCACCGAGCGCGAGATCTTACTCTGCGCCGCCCCGCGCAGGTTGGCGTGACCCTCGACAATCACCTGGTACTCTCGCCACTCCTTCATCCAATCCGCATCCTTCTGCAGGGGCGCCTTCGCATCCTCGCGGAGTGTCGACAGGTCGAGATCGAAAAACACGTCGTCGAGCGGTCGCTCCTGATTGACCTGATCCCAGAGTCTTGCGGGCAAAGATCTGCTCCTCCGTCAGAGGCACCGGAGCAGGTGCGGGCGCGGGGGCAGGCGGCGGGGCCGGCGGCCGTGGCGGTGGTGGTGCCGGCGCGGGTGGTGGCGGCGGGGGTGGTGGGGGGGGTGGTGGCGTCGCCGCGACCTGCGGCGGCTTCTTGCTGCAGGCGGCGGCGGTCAGAGTAAGCGCTGCAGCGAGGGCCACGATCGAGACACAGTGGCGGAAACGCATCATGAATCACTCTCCTCGAAGATGCCGCAGCTTATAAGTCGGCTCGGTACTGTGTCAATCGCCCCAGTCCATGGAGAGCATCTGTCGAGCGGTACAAGCTGTCCGCGTGGACCATCTCCTCCGCGCCACGGCCGATGCCGAAGCTCGGCATTTTTGGTTTCGCGGCCTCAGGTTCTTCGTCGGCCCGCTTCTCGAACAGGCTACCAGAGGTATATCGGACGTTTCCCTGCTGGACTGTGGGTGTGGAACCGGCGCGAACGTGACATGGCTCGAGACGTTCGGCCGCGCCTGTGGGTTCGACGTGTCGGCCACCGGGCTCAGGATTGGCCATGAATCGGGCCGGCGACGTCTCGTCCGCGCCTCCGTCACGGCCGTTCCCTTTCCGGGCGACGCCTTCGACGTCGTCACGTCATTCGATGTGATCTACTCGCTCGACGCCGTTGACGAACGGGCGGCAATCGCCGAGATGTACCGCGTGACGAAGCCTGGCGGATTCGTCATCATCAATGTCGCCGCCATGGAATGCCTTCGTGGGAGCCACTCCGTACTCAGTCGAGAGGTTCGCCGTTACAGTCGGACCGGCCTCCGACAGCTGCTCACCAGCGTCGGATTTTCGATCGTGCGCCTCACATATACGAACGCTCTGCTCTTCCCCCCCATGTTCATCGGCCGCTCCATCCAGCGCCTGAGAGGCCTCTCGATGGAGGACACGAAGCTCACCGGGGAGATTACCATTCCGTCCCGCCCCGTTAACGCACTGCTGACAGCCGCGCTCAGGCTCGAGAGCGTGTGGCTGCGCGTGTTCGACAACCCGTTCGGCAGCTCGCTCCTCTGTCTGGCGAGGAAGCCCTGGCCCAGTGGCCGCCCGAGCTAAAGCTCGGGCCTACGACTCGCCCGACACCACGACTCGCCCGACACCACGACTCGCCGCCGACACTACGACTCGCCGCCGACACCTGCCACAGTAGGGCCCGACGCTCAACACGTAGGCCCGACCTCTAGGCGGGCCACAGTAGGGCCCGACGCTCCACACCACGTAGGCCCGACCTTCAGGTCGGGCACCACAGCGTCACGGGCCCGGGCGCGTACCGATCTGGCACTCGAACACTTTGAGGCCAAGATGGCGTCTGTCAGCAGCGCCAGATCTGACGTCGGCTGGTATGTAGACCTGGTCGGTCTCGATCGTAATGACCTGCTCCGAAGCGCCAATAACGTCCACGGGAATCTCGGTGCGCACGGAAAAAGTCTGCCCCGCTTCCTGACGCGCCAGAATGCGGTCGCCAACGCGGACGGTGACGTGAGAGGGTCTCGAAAATGTCTCGGTCACGCCCGTAAGGGTCAACGACAGCGGCTGCCCCGTACCGACGCACGCGTAACTCACCATGCTCGCTCATCCAGCGCCAGAGCTTCCCGGTTCGAGCGTCGTACTCGCGCTCGTGCCAACCCTCTGCGTAGCCGAACACGGCGCGCTCGGGCGGCTGTGCAGCGAACTGCTCAATTGCGACGTCCCCATGCGTTTCAATGGCCAACGCGCCGTAGTCGCCGGCGCCAGCCAGCATCCCGGGAGCGACCGTCATCAGCCGCAGAAAAAACCCTGGCACGACTGTGTACTGGCCGATACCTCGGCCGTCGAGCGAAATGCTCAGCGACGCTGGCGTCCCATCCCCGGAAAAATTGCGGCCGCCGATCACCATCGTCAAAGGCCCGGATGGACGCCGGATCCATCCTTCGGCAGGCGCCCGCCCTCGGCCACGGCTGCCCGTGTCAGCGATGCCGGCCGTCTCGGGTGTCAACGCCCATCCTTCGCCGAGGTACCACGCTGGCTCATCGAACACGTACCAGTCCATTTCGCTCGGGCGCACACCCCCCAGGAGAATCGGAAACCTGAGCGGCCACCGATACGCTGCAGGCGGCTCGTGGTCGACCAGTGCAAGGTCGCTCCGCAGCGGATCGGCGACGAACCAGACCGGTGCGCGTCCGCCATCGTTCCAGTACTTCACCAACTCGAGCCACTCGTGCTTCGGCGTGGCCGGCAAGCGCTGCGAGAAGGTCGGCATGCGCTCCCCGGTCCAGGTGATCGGCCGTCGCAAATCGAGCTCTTCGCGGCGATGGGTCGCGAGAACGGGCGCGGCGCCTGTGATCGGGCTGGCTGCGCGCATGTCTTTCAGCAGCCGGAACGCGGGCGCCTCCTGCCCGGCATATGCCTGAACGCTCGTCACGCCCACCAGAAGCGCGGCAGTCGCCAGCACCCCGACGATCCCGGCAGCCATCCGCGGCGGAAACACCGCCGCACCTCTCACGCCAAGATAGGCGAGCGGTACGATGACCGGGAGTGCGTATCGTGTCGTGATGCTTTCCTGAAAGAGCAGATCGAACGCCAGATACGGCGCGAAGGCAGCGGTGAGCAGCCCCAGGGTGGACCGTGATCCCTTCATCAGCCGCAGGATGCCGAGCAACGCCAACACCAGGACAGTGCCGGAGAGCACCGGCGTGCCCCATGGGGCCACGAAGGTACTGTTGAACGCGAGCACCACCTGGCGCGGCGTGTGGGTGGTCCACAACATGCCCACGCCGGTAAGGTCCTCCGTCCCCTGCGTGGACAGCGCGCGCCAGTACGTTATTGGTCCGCCACTGAGCCAGACAAGCGGCACAAACCAGACGAGACCGCCAGTGATCAGCGTTCCCAGAGCAGCGAGCGCGTCCGCGGTCCGGGACAGACGCGGCCGTCTCGCCGCCATGACCAGGAGGAGCGGAACCGTGAGCCAGATCACCTGCGATCGAATACCCGCGGCGAGACCGGCGAGAAACGCGGCGGCCGCCAGACGTGTGCGCGTCGTCGCGCCAAGAGTGAAGGCCTGCACCGCGATCGAAGCGGCAAGTCCCGGCATGTCGCTCAGCGGCCGGCTGGCGTTGAACCAGTAGAGCGGCGCCGTGGCTGACAAGATCGTTGCGAGCATCGCCCATTGGCCGGAGCGCGGGTCGCGGTCGATCCGTCGGAACAGCGCCCCCAGCGCCAGCACCGACAACGTGCCCGACACGATGCTCAGCATGCTGAGCGCGTGCGCCTCGGAAGGCACGACGACGTGCACCACTTTGGCCGCTGCAATCAGCAGTGGATATCCCGGCGGATGCGGCTGGTGTTGAGCGACATCGAAGTGCCGCACGCCAAGGGCGAAGTTGATCGAATCGATGTCCTCGAGGGAAGCGGGAAGAAACGGCACGTGCAGAAGCAGGAACGCGGCCGCGATGACGCCAGCGACACCAGCGGACCCTTTCACCCGCCTATGCGCACTCGCGCTTCGGCCCGGCAGGATGCGCCGGCTCCAGCCGCAGCACGAGCCCCTCGTTGAGGCTTCCGGTACGGTACCCCTGCAGATCGATCGTGACGTAGCGATACCCGGCGGCCTTCAACTCCCGCGTGATGGCGTCGGCGGTCTCTGGCTCGAGAGCCCGCGGCAGTTCGTCGCGTGCGATCTCGATCCTCGCGAGATCGTCGTGATGCCGCACCCGGCACACGCGAAACCCGAGCGCTCGGATCGCCTCTTCGCTCCGCTCGATCATCCTGAGTTTCTCGTCGGTCACTTCGCGATGATACGGAATCCGCGACGACAGGCATGCTGATGCCGGCTCGTCCCACGTCGGCAGTCCCGCCCGACGCGATAGCTCCCGGATCTCGTCCTTCTTCAGGTCCACTTCGTCCAGCGGACTCCGGACACCGAACTCCCGCGCCGCCTCACGGCCAGGCCGGTAGTCGCCCCGATCGTCGGCGTTGTTCCCATCCACCACCGTCGCGTGGCGCTCGGCGGCGATCCGCGTCAGATGCGAGTAGAGCTCGTGTTTACAGAAGTAGCAGCGGTTCGTGGGATTCAGCCGGTACGCCGGCTGCTCGAGCTCGTTCGTCCGGATGATCTCGTGATGCAGGCCGAAGCGGGCCGCAATTTGAACGGCCATTTCGCGGTGCCGCTGGGGGTAGCTCGGGCTGTCTGCGGTGATGGCGACCGCGCGGTCGCCGAGCGTATCGTGCGGCGATGCAGGCGAGATACGCACTGTCCACGCCGCCGCTATAGGCAACGACGACAGCACCCAACGACGAGAGCCGGGCGCGAAGTGCGGCCTCCTTCTCGATCATTCGTCGGCGTCCTCTTCGTCTCGTCCTCGAGATCGTCCAGGTCATCGTCGTCGAGCTCATCTTCGTCGTCGTCGTCGTCTTCATCGTCGTCATCGTCGTCATCGTCGGCGAGATCGAGCTCGATGGGAGCGAGGCTGGTCACTTCCAAGATCGGACCCGCAATCGGGGCAGGTCAGCTGATCGCCTTTATCGACATCGAATTCATCGACTTCGATCTCGGCATCGCATTCGGGACAGGTGGCCATGGTCTCGATCATCTCCAAGGGGTGTTCGCGCCGTCTGGTTGGCAATTCTGCGCAACACGTGCCAAAATCCGAGGCGGGCCGCGGCGTCGATGAGAGTCCGAATTATAGCGACAAGGTGCGCGAATCTGCAACGCAACGTGACGGCCTGCACCGCGCGGTCCGATAAGTTCGTACAATGGCCAGCACTCTGGCGTCCGTGAAGAGCGTCGTCGTCGCCGACGACACCGCGTTCGTGCGCGACCGTTTTCGCACGGCCCTCGAGAATGCCGGGCACAAGGCCATTCCTGTCAAGAGCGCGGCCGAACTCCTGGCACGCGTGCGGGCGGATCTTCCGTCGATCGATCTCCTCGTGCTCGATCTGCGGCTCCCGTACGCGCCTGGCGTCGATCTCGTGCGGTCCATACGCAAGCTCGACGACGGACGCCTGCCGATCCTGATCTTCAGCGGAACGATCGCGAGCTCCGCTGAGGTGCGCGAACTCGCCGCGCTCGGCGTGGCCGGCTATGTCAACGAGTACAGCGCGGTGCAGCACATCCTGCCGTCGCTCGCGCCACACCTGTTTCCCGACAATTTCAACCGCAGGAGCAGCCCGCGGGTCGTGCTCGGCATTCCCATCCAGTATCGCTTCGGCAACACCATCGCCGCTGCCCTCACGCTCAATCTCAGCCACGGCGGCATCGCCATCCGCACCACCAGCCCCCTCGATCTCGGCTCCAAGATCAAGGTGCGTTTCCGGATGCCCGGGTCCAAACTCGACATCGACGCGGAAGGCCGCATTGCCTGGAGCGATCGGCGCGTCGGGATGGGCGTGCAGTTCGAGAACGTCGATCCGGCACATCAGACGATCATCGACAACTTCGTCGACGCGCATTTCTTCTCAAATCGCAAGGCGTGAGGCGAGTCTGCGGATTCGGCGGTCGTACATGCGCCAATCTTGCGGGTTGGTTCGTGTCAAGGCGCGCCCCGCGCCGTGAATGCCCGAGGCTGTCTGGCCCAGCCCGAACACGTTTGCAGCGGTCGGCGGCAGGTGCCATCATGAGCCGCGACAGTTCAGCGTCGATCGACAAATCGCATCGGACGACCACGTGCGACAATTCTCAAGGGCGAGACCCGCACGCCGGGATATCACGATAGCCGCGGGCGCACCGGTGAGTCGGTTACGAGGGTTATGCGTCCTCAGAGTGTCATCTCCATCATCGCCGTCGTCTGGGGGCTGACCTCAGCCGCACCTGGATCCGCAGAGGACCGTCTGGTCGACACCGAGCGATCCACCATTACTGTTCATGTGTTCAAGTCGGGCCTGTTCAGCGCCTTCGCGGACGATCACATCGTTCAGGCCCCCCTCGATGGACGGATCGCTCGACGACCCCGCAACCCCCCACGTCCAGATCGTGTTCGATGCCCGCCGCATGCAGGTGATGGATCCGCACCTGTCGGCAAGAGACCGCCAGGCGGTGCAGGCGCGAATGCTCGGCTCTGAAGGTACTCGACGTGGACCGATTCCGGTGGATCAGTTTTCATTCTCTCGAGATCACGCCGCTCGATACGGGCCGGTGGCGCGTCCAGGGTGAGCTGGCACTGCATGGCCAGATCCGCCCGATGGCGGTGAACGTCTCTCTCGAGAACGGCCGTTACAAAGGCTCCGCCACGTTGCGGCAGAGCGATTTCGGGATAGTGCCCATTAGCATCGTGGGCGGCACCGTGAGAGTGAAGGATGAAGTCAAAGTCGATTTCGACATCGCCGTCGCCGAGCACTCGGCGGCCGCTGCCCGTCCGTAACGTCGAAAGACAGATGTGATGTCACCGCAGCGGACGATCCGACCCAATTCGTGAGGACCTGAAGATGGAGTACTCGTTGGCCGGCATTCTGTGGCGTCTGGCTGGCGTGCTGGCGCTGGTGTTCGCGAACGGCTTTTTCGTGGCCGCGGAGTTCTCGATTGTGACGGTGCGCAAGACGCGCATCGACCAGTTGATCGCGGAAGGACATCGCGGGGCGCGGGCTGTGCGCCGGGCGGTCAGCGATCCTGACAGTTACATCGCCGCCACCCAGCTCGGGATCACGATGGCGAGCATCGGGCTGGGATGGATTGGCGAGCCGGCGCTCGCCTCGATCTTCCAGCCGATGGTGGCCTTCCTGCCGATCGCCATCGCCGACACCACGGCACACACCGGAGCCGTGGCGGTCGCGTTCGCGCTGATCACCGCCCTCCATATCGTGCTTGGCGAACTCGCGCCAAAGACGATCGCACTCGATCGCTCCGAAGCCACCGCGCTCCTCGTCGTCAAGCCGACGGAGCTGTTCATGAAAGCGCTCTGGCCATTCATCCGCCTGTTGAACGGCATGGGCCAGGCGGTCGTCAACCTCCTCGGCATGTCCACATCGGGTCACGCGCTCGTGCACTCCCAGGAGGAGCTCAAAATGCTCGTCACGGCGAGCCAGGAAGCCGGCGTCCTGGAAGAGCGAGAAGAACAGATGCTCCACCGCGTCTTCGGCTTCGCAGACCTCACGGCGAGCCAGGTGATGGTGCCGCGAACCGAACTGGTGGCGGTCGACGCTGATGCACCCAAAGAAAGGATCCTCGAGCTCATCGGTCGTTCCGGCTACGCGCGGCTTCCCGTCTACCGCAAGGACCTCGACAATGTCATCGGCATCTTGTACGTGACCGATCTTGTTCGCGAGTGGATTACCGGCAACGCGGACATCCATCCCGCAGCGCTCGCGCGCGAGGCCCTCACCGTGCCGGAAACACTCGGGGCCGACGACCTGCTCTCGGCCATCCGCCGCCGCGGGGTTCGCGAAGCGCTGGTCATCGACGAGTACGGCGGCACGGCCGGCTTCGTCACGTTCGATTCACTCATGGAACGCATCGTTGGAGACCTCGGCGGAGAGGCGGGCCCCGGCGGACGGATCTCGGTGCAGCCCGACGGCTCTGCAGACATCGAAGGGCTGACGCTCGTCACCGACGTGAACGAACAGTTCGGTCTCGCGATCGACGAGGACACGTACACCACCATTGGCGGCTACGTCCTCGGCCGGATAGGCCGGCGGGCGCGCGTCGGGGATACCCTCGACCTCGATGGCAGAACACTTCGTGTCACGGCCATCGATGGCCTGCGAGTGGCGAAGGTGTGGCTGTCGACACCGGTAAAAGACTCGTCCGCGGAGGACACAACGGATGCAGAGGATACACACCGGTGAATTTGGTCATGTGGTCATTTGGTCATCTGGTCATTGATGGTCATTGATGGGCGAATGACCAGATGTCGAAATAACCAGATGCCGAGATAACCAGATGCCGAGATAACCAGATGACCACGATGACCAGATGACCAGATGACCAGATGACCAGATGCCCAGATGCCCAGATTCAGGTTCCCACGGTCAGTCCGCCCGCAGCAACCGCAACGCGTTCGCGATCACGATAACCGATGCCCCCGTGTCAGCGAGCACGGCCATCCAAAGCGTGGCGACGCCGATCACGGCAGCCACGACGAACGCCGCCTTCATGATGACTGAAATCGCGAGGTTGGTTCTAATGTTGCGCAGGGTCGAGCGACTCAGGCGCAGCGTGTAGGGAACCCGCAACAGGTCATCAGACATCAGGGCGACATCGGCCGTCTCCAGTGCGATGTCACTGCCGGCCGCCCCCATGACAATCCCGAGATCGGCGGACGCGAGCGCTGGCGCATCGTTGATCCCGTCGCCGACCATCGCCACTGATCCGAAGCGCCGCCGCAAATCGTCCAGCGCGGCCACCTTGTCTTCCGGCATGAGGTCGGCTCGCACGTCGTCGATCCCGAGTTGGTCGGCAATCGCCCGCGCCGTCGCTTCACCATCGCCGGTGAGCATGACGACCGATTCCACACCCTGTTGGTGCAGCAGATCGATCGCGTCTCGCGTCGTCGTGCGGATCTGATCCGCAACGACAATGATGCCGACGGCCGTACCGCCGCGCGCCACGAGGACTGGCGTGCGGCCGCGGGCGCTGATCGCATCGAGCCGACCGTGCACGGCCTCTGAGCACAATTGTCGCTCCTCGAACAGGCGGTGATTTCCGAGAATCACCTGCACGTCGCCGACCGAGCCTTCGGCGCCGCGACCTGCCAGCGCGGACACGCCGACGGCCGCCGGCACGCGCACTTCCGTAGCGGCCGCATATTGCAGAATCGCCTGAGCAATGGGGTGTTCGGACCGCTGTTCGACCGAGGCCGCGAGCGCAATCACCTCGGACGGCGGGATTCCCAGGCCGATGGCCTCGACGACCTCTGGCACGCCGCTCGTCAGCGTCCCCGTCTTGTCGAACGCGATGCACCGTACACGGCTTGCGCGCTCGAGGTGTGCCCCTCCTTTGATGAGCACGCCCTTACGCGCGGCACCAGCCAGCGCCGCAACCACGGAGACAGGTGTCGAGATGACCAGCGCGCACGGGCACGCAACCACCAGCAGCACGAGCGACCGGTAGAACCACGTCTGCCAGCCGCCGCCGATGACGACGGGGCCGGCGAGCACCACCAGGGCGGCAAGACCGATGACGACTGGCGTGTAGACGCGGCCGAAGCGTTCGATGAGCGTCTGGACAGGCGCCCGCTGGGCCTGAGCCTGCTCAACCAGATGAATGATTCTCGCGAGCGTCGTGTCGCGCTGCAGTCGGGTTACCCGAATGTCGAGGGCGCCTCGGCCATTGATGCTGCCCGCGAACACTTCGTCGCCCGGTCCCTTGTCCACCGGCAGCGATTCGCCGGTAACGGTCGCCTGATTCACAGCGCTGACCCCAGCCACGACTTCGCCATCGAGCGGGAGTTTCTCACCAGGCTTGATCACGATGACCGCGCCTGGCGTCACCCGATCCACCGCCACCATCCGCTCACTCGCCGAATCGCGGACGAGCACTTCAGTCGGCATCAGGGCTATCAGGGAACGAACGGCCGTTCGTGCGCGCTCGAGCGTGCGGGCCTCGAGCGCCTGCGCGAGGGCGAACAAGAACACCACGGCCGCACCCTCGGACCACTGGCCAATCGCGATGGCGCCGACCGTCGCGATGAGCATGAGCACGTTGATGTCGAGCGCACCGAGACGCAGCGAACGCCAGGCCTTGGGAACGGTGAGAGGAAGCCCAGCGGCCAGCGCGATCGCAAACAGCGCGGGCGAAAGGAACCGCGGCCCAGCCAACGCATCGGCCGCCAGACCGCAGCCCAGGGCAACGCCAGACGCCACGAGCAGCCTCTGACGCGTGCTGCCCGCCCCGGCGTCGGCAGCGAGCGGCTCCTCGTGCTCGAGCCACGCGCGCATGCCGGCGTCGGCAACCGCCGCTGCAATGGCTGAAGCCGTGAGCTTCGTCGCGTCGTACTTGACGTGCAGCAGCCCACCCATCAGGTCGGCAGAGAAATCTTCGATTCCCGCGAGATGCTTGAACCGGCGCTGAATCAGCGCCACCTCCTCACGGCAATCCATCCCCTCGACCTTGAAGGTCGATTCCGTGTGGAGCACGCAGACCGAGCACGCAGTAGCCACATCACCTTTCATGACACGCCCGCGCTAAAGCTCGGGCCTACGCCTACGACTCCTGCTCACGCTCGGGCCGATGCGTCCCGTAGGCCCGACCTTCAGGTCGGGCGAACAGCCGCAGGCGCTCTACAACCCGATCGTGGCGAGTGCCTCAAACACTTTGTCGTAGTTCGGCTCGTTCCGGGCATCGTCCAACACCTCGCGGTGGCGAACCACTCCCTCGTGATCTAGGACGAAGACAGCGCGCTTCGAGATTCCTTTCAGGCCGACCATGTCTTCGTTGAACACACCGTAGTCGCGGATGACCTGCTTGTTGAAATCGCTGAGCAGCGGGAACTTCAGCCTCTGGCTGTCCTGAAATGCCTTCAGCGCAAAAAACGTATCCACGCTGATACCGTACACCTGCGCGTTTGCCTCGTCGAGCCGGCTCAGGCTGTCGCGGAACGTGCACAGTTCCTTGACGCAGACAGAGCTGAACGCCGCCGGAAAGAACGCGAGCACCACGGGCCTGCCGCGCAACGCGCTGAGTGTCACGGGCTGACGATCCTGGTTGGTCAAGGTGAAATCCGGCGCCGTCGATCCAAGAGCTGCCGACATAGAGATGGATGCCTCCTTCACATGACCAGTCTACCGTAGACGGGGATGCGCCCGACCTGAAGGTCGCGCCTGCAACGGCTCGGGCCTGCGTCATGGATCTCGTCGAGGTTTCGAGGGTATATTCGCTGGGCTGTGGTGCGCGACGACCGGTGGACATCCTGCGACGTTAGTCGCTCCTGACGTGCCTCGTCGACTGAGCGGGCTCGTCTGGTCCGTTGTCGTCGCTGCGCTCTTTTGCCTGCCGCTCTTCGCCGGTCTGCGCGGCACCGACCTGCGCGGCGATGAAGCGTTCTACTCGTTTGCCGTCGATCGTACTCTCGAGACCAGCGACTGGCTGATCCCCAAGAGCAGCCCGCACGAGGACGCACCCTTCCTCGAAAAACCTCCGCTCAAATTCTGGATCGTCGCCGGTGCGATGAAGGTCGGCCTGCTGCCGCACGACGAGTTCGGCATGAGGTTCTGGGACGTCTTGTTCACTGGCGTGGCGTTTCTCTACATCATGGCCATCGGGCGCCGGCTCGCCGGCCCGGTGTGCGGCGTGGTAGCCGTCCTGGTCCTCTTCATTCATGGACCGCTTCTGTACGAGCACGGTCTTCGCGAGAACAACATGGAGGCCCCGCTCTTTCTCAGCTATTGTGGTGGTCTCTACCATTACCTCGTCTGGGCATCCGCCGAACGGGCATCCGGACGCCGCTGGCACACGATCGCGGTCGGGCTGTACTTCACCCTTGGGTTCATGGTGAAGTTTGTCGCTGCCCTGTTCCTGCCTCTGATCCTCGCCGTCGCAAGCCTGACGCTTCCAAGTCACCGGACCCGCCTGCTCCGCGACCGGCGGCTCTGGAGCGTGTCCATGGTCGTGGCACTTCTGCTGATCGTCCCGTGGTTCGTCTATGCGCACGAGAGGTTTGGCAGTCACTTCTGGCACGTCATCTTCGGCATCCACGTGTACGACCGCATGACCGTCGGGCTCGATCCGTCCCACGTGCATCCTGCTGGCTTCTACCTCTCGCAGCTGTACAGGAATCTGCAGTTCAGCAACGTCTGGCCGATCACGGTCGCTGGCGGTGTGCTTCTACTCATCGACACGATACGACGCCGATGGTCGGAAGGCGTTGTGATCCTCCTGTGGTTCGCATTGCCGCTCGCGCTGATCTCGCTCGCGGCCTCGAAGCTCTACTACTACGCCTACCCGTTTTTTCCGCCGGTGGGGCTGGCGGCGGGCTATCTGGTGGCGAGCGGCTCACGGTACCTTCAGCCATTCGCCGAGCGAGCCGCTGCCGCAGTCGATGAATGGGTGACCGGCCGATGGCCGGGCGTGGTGGCCGGCCGACAACGGCGGGGCCTACGACTCGTTTTTCTGGCGATCTCCGCGGCTGCCGGCGCCCTTGTGGTCTGGACCCTGGCGATCGGTCCGGTGCGGATCGCGGTCGGCGATATGGTGCTGCTCAAGAACTCGACCATCCTCAGGCCGTGGACCATTGCCGTTGTCTTCGGCTTGCTCGGAGGAGGGTCGAAAATCGTCGGACGCTTCTTGACCATTCCTGTGGCGGTGTTGTGGCTATTGCCCCTGCCGACATACCGCGCGTCCCTGCCACGCCTCGTCATCGAGGACCATCCGATGCGATCGGCTCGTGATTGCCTGTGGGGCGTCCGGACAGAAATCCGAGATGGTTCGCCTCTCTGGCGCGGTCTGTACGTCGCGGGACCAGCCAGCGCCTTCGGTCACCAGCACTACTACTACTTCCACGGTCTGCGTCCGTGGGAGCGAGACGAGACGCCGGCGGACTTCAAGCTACACCAGTATCTCTACGACCAGTCACTGCAGCGACCGGTGCTCATGGACGCGTCGTTGTATGGATCGTTCAGGAAGCGGTTGGCCCAGGGCGACATCCCAGTACTGCGCGACCAGGCGATTCCCGTGGCCGCGGTCACGCTGGAGAACGCCGTGTTGCTCGCTCCGGGCGCCTACACGCGCTGTGGGACTACGGGGCAGTGACCGGGACTCTCGGCCATGAGGACCTCCTTGAGGGCCCCGGCGCCTCGCTCAGGGAGCCCGAGGAGCGTGTCGAGGGAGAAGGTCGCTTCTACCATCGGTCCTCTACACATTTTGAGGTGGTTCGGATAGCATTTTCGGTTGGTGCGCCTCCAATGGGCCCCAGTCTGACTTTATCAATTCATTTAGGAGTCACTTGTGATCGAGGTCCAGCACCTCAGCAAACGCTACGGGCGGGTAGCCGCCGTCGACGACGTCAGCTTCCGTGTCGAGCGGGGCGAGATTCTCGGTTTTCTCGGTCCGAACGGGGCCGGCAAGACCACGACCATGAGAATTCTCACCGGCTACATGCCAGCCACTGCAGGCAAGGCCATCGTCGCCGGCTTCGACGTCTTTGACCAGCCGATTGAAGCAAAGAGGCGCACGGGTTACCTGCCGGAAACGCCGCCCCTTTACCCCGACATGACGGTGCTCGAGTACCTCCAGTTTGTCGCGAAGGTGAAAGGCGTGGCGGGGCCCGAAAGAAACCAGCGCGTTAAGGCCGTGATGGAGCGAACGCGGGTCGACGATATGGCCAATCGTCTCTGCGCCAAGCTGTCGAAGGGCTACAGACAGCGCGTCGGCCTGGCGCAGGCGCTCATTCACAATCCGGACGTGCTGATTCTTGACGAGCCGACGGCGGGCCTCGACCCCAAACAGATCATCGAAACGCGTGAGCTCGTGAAAGCGCTCGCAGGCGATCACACGATCATCCTGAGCACCCATATCCTTCCCGAAGTCTCACAAACCTGCCAGCGGGTCGTAATCATCAACAAAGGGCGCGTCGTGGCCGTTGATACCCCGGACAATCTGACAGCCCGTCTCCGGGGGTCTGAAACCATGTATGTCCAGGTCGACGCGGGTGGCAGCAACGCCGCGCCCGTTCTCTCGACCGTCAGCGGCGTGACGCGCGTCGTTGAAACGGATCGCCGAGAGGCGCGGGTTGGCTATGAGGTTGAAAGCGAGCGGGGGCACGACATCCGTCGCGACCTGGCGCGCGCGGTGGTCACGAGCGGGTGGGGCCTCCTGGAACTCAGGCCCATGCGGATGAGCCTCGAAGAGATCTTCCTTTCGCTCACCACTGAGGAGACTGGCGCGCCGGAAGCCGCCGGGGGAGAGACGGCGAATGCATAACATCGTGGCAATTGCACAGAAAGAGCTGAAATCATACTTTTCGTCGCCGATCGGGTACGTGCTGATCGGCTTCTGGGCCTTCCTGTTCGGCTGGTTTTACATCAACATCCTGGCGTACTTCGTCAGGCAGAGCATGCAGATGGCCGGCGCCATGGGCGGCGCACCCTCCGTGAACATCAATCAGGACATGCTCAGGCCGCTCCTCTACAACGTCACAATCCTCGTACTGTTCGTGCTCCCGGGCGTGACGATGCGGACGTACTCGGAAGAAAAGCGTTCGGGGACTATCGAGCTGCTGCTCACATCGCCGATCACGGACTTCCAGATCATCATGGGCAAGTTCTTCGGCGCCCTCGCGCTTTACGCGCTGATGCTCATGGTGACATGGCTTCACATCGGCCTTCTCTTCGTGTACGGCAGGCCTGAATGGAAACCGATCGTCACGGCCTACCTGGGGCTGCTCCTGCTCGGCGCCTGTTTCATCTCGATCGGCCTGTTCATCTCCAGTCTGACCAAGAACCAGGTGGTCTCCTTCATGGCGACCTTCTCGATCTTCCTGTTCCTGTGGGTGATCAGCTGGATCAGCACCTCGAGCTGGGCCAGTCCCTCGGTCGCCTCGGTTGCGAGCTACCTGTCGATCGTCGACCACTTCGACGACTTCGGCAAGGGCGTCGTTGACACCACGCACCTCATCTACTACCTCAGTTTTATTACGTTCGGCCTTTTCCTGACCGCCAAGTCGGTCGACAGTGAACGGTGGCGCGGATAATGGTGACTAGAATTTTCAACATCGTCGGATGGCTCGGGACGGCACTCATCGTCGCGGCGCTCGGAATTCGCTTCGGTTTGCCGGCCCGGGACCAGTACGCGTTCTACCTGGCGTGGGGCGGCCTGGTCTGCATCCTGGTCTACATGCTGAGCCAGTGGCGCGAGTTCGCGAAGATGTTCACGGGGCGGTCGGCCCGGTATGGCACGCTCACGGGCGTCAGTATCCTCGTCGTGCTCGGCATTCTCGTGGCCATCAACTACATCGGCAAGCGGCAGAACAAGCGCTGGGATCTGACGGAGGCCAAGCAGTTCAGCCTCTCGGACCAGAGCCGAAACATCCTCTCGAAACTCGACGCGCCGCTGAAGATTACGGCGTTCGCACAGGAACCGGAGTTCCAGAACTACCAGGACCGCTTGAAGGAATACGTGTACGGATCGAAGCAGGTGTCGATGGAGCTCATCGATCCGGACAAGAAGCCGACACTCGCCCAGCAGAACCAGATCACGCAGTACGGCACGATCGTGTTCAACTACAAGGATCGCACCGAGCGCATCACGTCGAACACGGAACAGGACATCACGAACGGGATCATCAAGGTCGTCACGGGGAAGCAGAAGAAGGTCTATTTCACCCAGGGTCACGGCGAGAAGGACAGCGCCGCCAGCGATCGCGAGGGCTACAGCTCCATCTCTTCTGCACTCGGCAACGACAACTTCACCGCGGAAAAGGTCGTTCTCGTCCAGCGAGGCGCAGTTCCGGACGATGCATCGGTCGTGGTTGTCGCTGGACCACGGAACGATTTCCTACCGGCCGAGATTGACGCGCTCAAGACGTACCTCGGCAAGAATGGCAAACTGCTCCTCATGTTGGATCCGCCGGCCAAGGGGGAAACAGCGCCGCTCACCAATCTCGTTGCACTCGCCCATGATTGGGGCGTGGATGTCGGCAACGACGTGGTCGTCGACGTGAGCGGGATGGGGCAACTGCTCGGCACCGATGCGTCGGTCCCTGTGGCGGCGCAATACCCGCAACACCCGATCGTCGAACGCTTCAACGTGTTCACGGCGTATCCGATGGCCCGTTCGGTCACGCCAGTGAGCGGCGGCGTGAATGGCCACACGGCTCAGACGTTTGTCGAATCCAGCCCGCGGAGCTGGGCTGAGACCGACCTCAAGGCGCTCATGTCCACTGGCAAGGTCGCCATGGAGACGGCCAAAGGGGACAAGCAAGGGCCCATTTCTCTGGCGGCCGCCGTCTCATTCGCACCGCCTGCCGATGCGGCCAAGCCCGAGGACCCGAAAGAGCCGAAGCCGGAGGCCCGCGTGGTGGTGTACGGCGACTCCGACTTTGCCGCCAACGCGACGCTGGGCATTCCCGGCAATAGAGATTTGTTCCTGAACACGGTCGGCTGGCTCTCGCAGCAGGAAAATCTCATTTCGATCCGCACGAAACAAGCGTCGGATCGCCGACTGACGCTCACCTCCGCGCAACAGTCGAACATCAATTGGATCGTGATGCTCGCCATTCCCGCGGTCGTGTTCGGCATGGGCATCAACTCGTGGCGACGGAGGCGCGGCTAGCATGCGGGGCCTCAAGTCAACGCTCGCGCTCATCGTCGTCCTGGCAGGGCTCGGCGGGTATATCTACTTCGGCATGAAGGAGGACGGCGCCGGCGGCTCGAAGCAGGAGAAGGTCTTCCCAGGCATCGATGCCAGCACAATCGACGAAATCAAGATCAAGTCCGGATCGGGTGAGGTTACCTCTGTGAAGAAGGGGGCCAACGGCTGGCAGATCGTCTCTCCCGCCGCGCCCAAGGCATCCGAGACCGAGGTCACCGGCATTACCAGCGCGCTCGGTTCGGTGGATATCCCCAGGGTCCTCGAGGAGAACCCGACGGATCTCAAGGCGTATGGACTGGACACGCCACGGATCGAAGTCGAGTTCAAGTCTGCCGACGGCAAGACCTCCGGCCATCTTCTGATCGGCGCGAAGACCGCGACCGGCAGCAACCTGTATGCGAAGCGCGCCGACCAGAAGCGCGTCGTCCTGATTTCCAGCTTTCAGGAGAGCGCGTTCAACAAGTCGACGTTCGATCTCCGTGACAAGACACTCATGACGTTCACCCGCAGCGCGGTGACGAGCATCGACGTGATGGCGGAGGGCAACGTGACGCAACTGGAAAAAGCGGGCGAGGGGTGGAAGCTCTCGAAGCCACTCGCGACGCGCGCGGACGCGTCAGCGGCCGAGGGCTTGATCGGCCGACTCGAGACCGCACAGATGAAGTCGATCGTGACGGACGCCGCAACGCCCGCCGACCTCAAGAAGTACGGCCTCGACAGCCCCTCGGTGAGCGTGGCCCTCAAACTCGGGAGCGCGCAGGCCACGCTCGCGGTGGGCAGCAAGGCCGGAGAAAACGACGTCTACGTACGCGACGTCTCGAAGCCAACCATCGCCACGGTCGAGAAGTCGCTCGCCGAAGACCTGAAGAAGGGCGCCGAGGACTATCGCCTCAAGGATCTCTTCGAGTTCCGCGCCTACAACGCCACGCGCATGGAGTTCACGCGCGACGGCAAGACCGTGACCTTCGAACGCGTCAAAGGCAAAGACAACGCCCCCGATTCCTGGAAGCGGGTCAGCCCGACCGCGGCCGACGCCGCGAAGGACAAGATCGAATCGCTCCTGACCGGGCTGGCCGACATCCGGGCCCAGTCGTTCACGGCCGCGAGGACCAACACGGGCCTCGATTCGCCGGCACTCATCGTCGTCGCGAAGTTCGATGAAGGGAAGAAGGAAGAACGCGTCAGTTTCAGCAGGAGCGGCAAGGACGTGTACGCTGCGACCGTCGATCCGGGCGCTGCCAGGATAGAAGCAAGCCGCTTCGACGAGGCGATAAAGACGCTCGACGAGCTCTCAAAATGAGAATCGCGCAACATGGCCCGTTCTAAGGCGGGCATCGTCAAGCGCGCCGCCCTCCTCACGTTCGTTCTCTTCACGCCTCTCTGCAGCTCTCTCTCGCTCGGGGCTCAACGCTCGCAGGGTTCCCCTGGCTTACAACGTTCGGACGGCTCGCGCGGTCCGTTTCGCACGCTGCAGCGTGAGATCGATGCGCTGCTCGGCGCACCAGAGATCGATCGCGGGACGTGGGGTGTGGTCGTCCGGTCGGCGGCTTCCCGTGAACTGTTGTACTCGATGAACGGCGGCAAGCTGTTCGTGCCGGCGTCCAACATGAAGATCCTGACGCTCGCGGCAGCGGCCGATCGTCTTGGCTGGGACTATACCTTCGAAACGCGACTCGTCGGTGCAGGAGCGATCGATGCCGGAGGGCTCGAGGGCGACCTCGTCGTCGTCGGCTCCGGTGATCCGACCATCGACGACTGGGACGGCGCGGCGACACGCCTCTTTCAAAGTTGGGCAGAGACACTCAAGAGGCTCGGGATCCACGCCATCCATGGGCGCATCGTGGGGGACGACAACTCATTTGATGACGACCCCTGGGGATCCGGCTGGGCGTGGGACGATCTCGACAGGAGCTTTGCGACGGGCGTCGGGTCGCTGCAGTTCAATCAGAATACGGCACAGCTCAGATTCGAGCCCGCTGCTCGCGCCGGTGATCCCGCGATCGTCACAATCGGACCCGCGGGCTCAGGGCTGGAACTGCGGAATCTCACGACGACCACGACTGCACACACGTCGACCGCGCTCGAAGTGCGGCGTCGGCTCGACAGCCCCATACTGGAGCTGCGGGGATCTCTGCCTGTCGCAAGCGGCACGATCGTTCGTAATGTCGCCGTCAACAATCCCACGGTGTACTTCGTGACCGAGCTCCGAGACGCGCTGACCGCGGCCGGCATTGAGGTTCGGGGCCCCGCGGTGGACATCGACGACATTACGGACCCGCCCTCGCGCGCTCGTGGCAACGTCCTCCTGAACCATCGTTCGCCTCCCCTGTCGGAGTTAGCATCGACAATGATGAGGCTGAGTCAGAATCTCTACGCGGAGACGCTGCTGAAGACGATGGGAGCCCAACGGGCGATTGGCAGCAGCCTGTCTGGGCGCGCGGCTGTAACTGGGGTGCTCGAGGGATGGGGTCTTGCGGCATCAGATTTTCGTGTGGTCGATGGATCGGGACTATCGGTCTACGACCTCGTGACGCCTGATGTGCTCGTGTCGGTTCTCACGCACGTCGCACAAAACGACAGTCTCCGCGGTCCGTTCGAAGCCGCGTTGCCGATTGCCGGCCGCGAGGGTACGCTCGCACAGCGCATGAGAGGGACAGCCGCCGAGGGCAATGTGCGGGCGAAGACCGGTTCGCTCTCCAACGCGAGGGCGATGTCCGGATACGTCCGAAGCGCTGAGGGCGAACTACTGGTCTTCTCGATGCTCGTCAACAACTTCGGGGCGTCATCGGAGGCCACTGACAGGGCCATGGACGCCATCATGGTCCGCCTCGCGCAGTTCTCCCGCCGATAACGCCAACGATCAACCATAGAGGCGCAGAGACCGCAGAGCCCAAGAGTCGTAGGCCCGACCTTCAGATCGGGCGTCTATTTGTTCTTGAAAATCGTCAGGTGATACCCGTCCGGATCGTCGAGCTCCAGCAAGCGCACGCCCCATGGCTGGTCTTTGGGTTCCTGGGTCAGCTGGACGCCGGCCCCTTTGATCCGCGCGGCGAGTGCATCGATGTCCTGAACGGTCTCACACCACAGGCGCACACCCTCACCTTTTCTTCGATCTCGACCTTTCGCCCAGTTGTCTTGCGACAATCCCAGCGAGCAGGCGCCAGCCTTGAGGCTCGCGCCCAGCAGGACGTTCTTATCGGTCCAGCGTTCGCCGACGACAAAGCCGAGGGCGTCAGCGTAGAAGCGCATGCTTGCCGCGAGATCGGCGACTGTCAGTCCTGGCTGGAACGCGCGCAGGCGAAGTGTCTCCGGAGTGCGCCGTCGCTCTTCTGACCCCATCACCTTCTTCCGGATTGTGACGGCCTGCTTCTTCGCGCGGGACTTTGCAGTCCGAGCGGGTGGTTTCTTCGTTGCGCGCTTACGCTTGGCCATGAAGCCTCCCTGTGGCGGAATCACCACTCATCTTGTTCTTCCGCGATCTTTTTCACGCACTGCTTCAGGAGTGCGGATCATTGCGAAGCACGTTCGTAGTGCCGACGGTTTGCCTCGGTCCATGCCGCGAGCCGCTGCCGGAAGCGAGCGCTGCGTTCGGGATCGGTCTTTGCCAGGTTGTGCTGTTCGGTCGGATCCCGGTTGAGATCGTACAGCTCGTCGACACCCTCGCGCAGGTCGAAGGTGTACTTCCAGTTGTTTTCGCGCACGCCGAGCGTAAAGTGATCTTCGGCGACGTAGAAGTACGCACGAGGTACACGATGCGCATCGAACATGCTGCGGCCCTGCCAGTCAGGAGAGGCAGGGATTCCCGTCAGGTCAGCGATGGTCGGCGCGAGATCGACCTGGCTTCCAATGGTCTTCGACTGCATCGGCGATCGGTAGAGACGAGGAGACCAGATCATGAATGGAATGTGGACGTCCTCCTCGTACACCGAGCTCCCCTGCATGTAGGAGTCGTGCGGATGGCCGAAGGCCTGCCCGTGATCACCGATGACAACGACGACCGTGTTGTCCGCAAGTCCGCGTTCGCGGATCGCGTCGAAGAGCCGCTCGAGCTGGTGATCGGTTTCGTGGAGGACATTGAGATACCGCCCGAGATCCCAGTCATCCGGGCCTGGTTCGCGCAATAGGTCGAGCATCGGCACGCCGGGCGTCGGCTCATAGGGATGGTGCGTCTGGTGGGTCCATCCCATGAGGAAGAACGGGCGATTCGCGTCCTGATCCAGCCACTGGAGCATCGCGTCCACCATGCAACGGTCCTCGACGCCCCACGACGACAGCGGCGGCGAGCACGGAAAACTGGTCGAGTCGCGCAGGTCCGCGAAGCCGCCTCCTTGGAGGAATGTTGCCCATCCCGCCCATGTCAAATAGCTGGGCATCATGAACGCGGTACGATAGCCGCGGTCTCGAAAAACTGCCGCAAGTGACGTGCCAGCCGGATGCGGAAACTCATCCGTGAAGTCGCGAAAGTCGAGCTTGGGGTAGGTCGAGAGGAGCATCGCACCGAGCGAGTTCGAACTTCGGCCGATGTGCGCATAGAAGTTGTCGAACACCAGCGCCCGTGCCGATTCGGCTTTGAGATTCGGCGTCGTCTCGTAAAGACCGCCGCTCAACCCAGTCCATCGCGCCGCCACCGACTCGAGCACGATGACGACCACATTGAGCGGTGGCTGAGGCTTCATGCCGGCCCGTCGTACCGGCGTGGAGATACGACGAAGGACGACAGCCGGCGACGGCGGACGCTGCATCCCCAAAGGCGCGAAGTCATTGAGATCGCTCGGTGGAAATTGATCGGTGATGCGAACTATGTTTCTTCCGGTGATGACCTCCCACCACGACGAGACAAGGACCCATTGTGGGTTGTCGGCGATCCGTCGATCCTGCCTCGTTGCCCATTCCGTGAAAAACGTGTGGTGTCCCAGGACGAGCCAGAGACCGAGCGACGCGACAGCGACACCGTTGCGCGGACGCCATGACCCGCTGTGCGTCGGTACGACGCGGAGCGTCACGAGCACGAGCGCGATGTACGCAAGAGGCAGCGCAACCAGGCCCGCGGCAACTCCGGGGGTCAAATACGCAGTGGCCGACGAACTGAGCATGCGCACGTCGCCAATCAACGCGAGGAGCGGATAGGTGAGAAATCCCCCGAACACCCCAAAGACGACGACGCTGGCCAGGGCGTAAATACACGAAACCGCGGCCAATGTGAAGAAGGCGACTGTGATTGCGTATGCCGCGCGCGGGCGCGCGCCGAGGAGCACCAGCGCCGCACGCGCGCCGAGCCACGCCACCGTCACGAAGAGCACATCAACGTACGAAATCGCCGCGAGCGAGCGCAGATACGCCCCGGTGTCTCCGAAGGCGCGCAGCGCGGGTACGCCCAAATAGTAGGCTTTGATGCTGACGAGCACGACCGCCAGCCAGATAGCCGCCCAGAGTACCCGGCGTGCCGCGTTGGAACGGGGCCCGAAACCTGACATCCGTGTAAACACTATGGTAACAAGGTGTGACACCCGGGGCGCATGCTCCACTGGGATTGACCGAATCCGGCCCTATCGCGCCCTGGAGGGCTTCCCTCGGCGAACCGGAATCGAAAACAGGCCGGATTCCACGACTCCGGGTGCGCTCTGGAACGTCATCAACGCTGAACCAGAGGATCAGGAATGCCTGCCTCTGCGAATCCCTTCGCGCGAAGCACGCAACTATCGCACGTACCGCAGGCCACACGGCCCTGCGGCGGATCATAGCAGCTGTGGGTGAGACCGTAGTCGAGGCCAAGCGCCGCACCCCGCCCGATGATCTCGGCCTTCGACAGGCTGATGAGGGGAGTGTGAATCGTGAATCGTCCGCCCTCGACGCCAGCCTTCGTCGCAAGCCTCGCCAGTGATTCGAACGCCGCAATGAACTCTGGACGGCAATCGGGATAGCCCGAATAGTCGAGGGCATTTACACCAATGACCACATCCTGAGCGCTCAGCGCTTCCGCCCATGCGAGTGCCAGCGATAGGAAGATTGTGTTACGGGCTGGCACGTATGTCGACGGAATGCCGGGCCCGAGAACATCGCGCCCGTGCGGCACAGGCACATCCGACGTGAGCGCCGACCCTCCAATGCCTCTGAGATCGAGAGCGATCTCCAAATGCCTGCTCACCCCGAGCGAGACTGCCACGTTGCGCGCTGCCTCGATTTCTCGAGCGTGGCGCTGCCCGTAGCGTACGGTAATGGCGTAGAGCGAAAAGCCTTCCGCTCTTGCGATCGCCGCAGCCGTGTAGGAATCCAGACCACCACTCAGCAGGACGACGGCGCGCCGAATATCGAATCGAGTCATCTGGTCATCTGGTCATCTGGTCATTTGGTCATTTGGTCATTTGGTCATCTAGTCATTTGGTCATCTGGCTATTTTGTCGTGCATCTGGGACATTCGGCCGTCTGGTGTTGCGCGAGCGAAATCTACCAATCAAAGACCAGATGACCAGATGATCAGATGACCAAATTCAGACACCCCGTGTGTCCGGCGCCCAAATATACTTGTGGAGCTGCAGCTGCACGCGCACAGCCAGGTGGTCGGCGAGCACCCACTCGGCGAGCGTTCGGGGCTCAAGAACGCCGTGGACGGGCGAGAACAGGACCGCGGCAGTTCGCGGCACCAGGCCGTACCGGCCGAGACACGTCCTTCGCAAACTCGTAGTCGGTGCGATCGGCAAGAACGAACTTGATCTCGTCGTGTGGCGCCAGCGCGTTCAGATTGTCCCAGTGGTTCTTGTCGGCCTCGCCGCTGCCTGGACACTTGATGTCGACGATCTTGATGACCGCCAGCGGCACTCGGTCGATGGGACGATGGCCGCCGGTCTCGAGCATGACCGTACACCCGCGCGCCATCAACACATCCATCAACGGATACACATCGTCCTGCAGGAGCGGCTCGCCGCCCGTGATTTCCACGAGCGAGCACCCGTACTGCTCCACGTTCTTCGCCACTTCGTCCACCGACCACTTCGAGCCTTCATGAAATGCGTACGCCGTATCGCACCATGAACATCGAAGATCGCAAGCTGCGAGCCGAACGAACACACACGGCCGCCCGGCCCGCGTCGACTCCCCCTGGATCGAGTAGAAGATCTCGTTGATCGTCAGCATGGCTGAGTGTTGAGAGCTGACTGCTATTATGCTACGTGTGTGAGCGACGTCCGTATCGGGACATCGGGATGGAATTACCCGTCGGGTCGAGGAACCTGGAATGGCGTCTTCTATCCACCCGCTCGAAGCCGCAGCAAGAGTTTCGACGAGTTGGCGTTCTATGCGGAGCACTTCGACACGGTCGAAGTGAACTCGACTTTTTATGGGCAGCCTCGCCCCGAAGTCACTCGAAGTTGGGCCCAGCGCACTCCGGCCCGCTTCGAGTTCTCTGTCAAGCTCTATCAGAAATTCACGCATCCGGAAATGTACAAGGCACGTGTCGCGCGCGCCCTGCCAACGGAGTCGCGGCGAGCCGACACGATTGCTGCCCTCGGCCAGCCGACGGCGGCGGACCTCGACGAGTTCAAGAGGGGCATCGAGCCGCTGACACAGGCTGGCAAAATGGGGGCGTTGCTCGCCCAGTTTCCGCCAAGTTTCAGAGGTGGAGATGCTGAACGGGCGTATCTGGCGGATCTCCTTGACGTATTTCGCAACTACCCCGTCGCCGTGGAGCTTCGCCACAAGAGCTGGAGCGATCGATTCGGCGACACGCTGACGCTGCTGAACGACTTCAAGGCCGCCTGGGTGCAGATCGACGAGCCGAAGTTCAGCTTTTCAATCCGGCAGAATTTCTTGCCCAACGTGCAAGGGTTCTACTACATGCGGCTTCATGGCCGCAATGCCAAGAACTGGTGGCGCCACGACAAGGCCGAAGATCGGTACGACTACCTCTACTCTGCAGATGAGCTCCAGGAGTTCACGAACACCATCGATGCGGCAAGGCGAATCGTGAAGAAGGCTTATCTCTACACGAACAATCACTTTTCGGCAAAATCGGTCGTGAATGCGGCGATGATCAAGCGTCAGCTTGGTGAGCCGACCGAAGGCGACTACCGATCCGAAATGCTCGAGCGGTATCCTGAGCTGGCCGTCGCGGTCTCGCCGGCAACAGACGTGAGTTCATCGGTCCTGGAGATCAAGGCTTCACGAACACGCGAGTGATCATGTCCCCAACCTCGAGCAGCGCCGGCACGCCAGCTCCTTCCACGATCTGACCGAAGACGGCGTACTGACCGTCGAGATCCCGGCGATTGGCGAGCGTGACGTAGATCTGACTGTCGGCCTTCGCCGGATTGCCCGGGTGCGCCACGCCAACGGCACCCTTCCGGTTCGTCCGCTTCGTCGTAATCTCGGCGACACCAACCGGCTTGCCACTCGCTGCTCCTGCACCTCTGCCCCACAGCGGCCGGCTCGACGGGTCCTTCGTCTGCGGATCACCAAACTGGACGAGAAAGCCAGGCAGCGCACGGTGCACGCGCTGGCCGTCGTAAAAGCCGTTCCTGACCAGTTCGACGATGTGCGCGACCGTCAAGGGCGCTTCGCTCGGGAACGTCTCAAATGAGAACGAGCCTTTTGAGGTCTCCACGACGATGATGGGCGCGATGTCCTGCGCCAGTAAGGGCCTAGCCGGACGCACGGCCAGTGACACCGCTCCCCACACGACGACAGCCCATAACTTCATATCAGCTTCTTGCTCGACGCGCGCGTCACGCCAATGCGGGGACACATCGGGCTCAGCACACAGTCGCCGCATCGCGGGTAGAACGGACGGCAGACATTCTGGCCCCACGTGACGAGATAGAGATTGATCGTCGACCACCAGCGCTTCTCGGTGGCGGCGTACAGGGCCTGCTCGGTCTCGTCCGGCGTACGCGTCCGAACCCACCCCAGACGATTCGAGATGCGATGGACATGCGTGTCCACGCAGATGTTGCGTCGGCTGCTGAACGCCAGGATCAGGACAAGATTCGCGGTCTTGCGGCCAACGCCTGGCAGCGTCAGAAGCTCCTCCATGGTGGCCGGCACGCGACCGCCAAATTTTTCCTGGAGGATTCGAGCAGTCGCCTTCACGTGCCGCGCCTTGTGCCTGTAGAAGCTCACCGGATAGATCAGCTGCTCGATCTGCCTCACCGTGAGCGTGGCCATGGTCCGCGCCGTCCGCGCCCGCCTGAATAACCGCCTTGAGGCCGCCAGCGTGGTGGCATCCTGCGTCCTGGCGGACAGCAGCGTGGCGATCAGCACTTGAAACGGATCTTCTTCCTGGCTCTCGGAGATCTTCTCGACGGCAGGCACCTCGAGGCCGTCGATCGCTTTCGCGAGCGCGCGCATGACGGGCTCCACCGTGCCGGGGCCTGATAAGGGCCGCCCCGCCACCGGCTTCACTGCGTCACCGGTGTCAGCGGCGGGCTGCCCGAAAGCACCGCCACGACGTTCCTGGCCGCGAGGTCGGCCATGGCCGTGCGCGTTTCCGTGGTGCCACTTCCCAAATGGGGCGCGAGCAGGACGTTCTCGAGACCAAGGAGATCCGGGTGAACCTCCGGTTCGTTCTCATAGACATCGAGCGCCGCACCAGCAAGCAGATGCTGCTGCAGCGCCCATGCAAGCGCCGCTTCGTCAACCACAGGGCCGCGCGCGGTGTTGATGAGATATGCCGACCGCTTCATGCGTGCCAGCGCGCGCCGATCGATGAGGTGACGTGTCTCCATAGTGAGCGGAACGTGCAGGGACACGACGTCCGAGGTGTTGAGGAGCCGATCGATCGACAGGTATGTGGCGCCAGCCACATTGGCATCGCGCCTCGAGGCGTACGCCACGCCGCATGCCGAACGCAGGGGCCTTGCGCGCAACGGCCTGCGCGATCCGCCCAAATCCCACGAGACCGAGTTGCTTTCCTCTCAGTTCGGTTCCAAGCATGAAGTCGAACGCCCAACCCTTCCAGGCGCCCCGTCGAAGGAGACGTTCGCCTTCTGACAGGCGCCGCGTCACAGCCAGAATCAACCCCCACGTGAAATCGGCGACGGACTCGGTGAGCACATCAGGAGTATTGGTGACGATGATGCCGCGTGAGCGGGCGTGTGCGACATCGATGTTGTTGTAGCCCACTGCGACATTCGAGATCAACTTGAGGTGGGTGGCCGCATCGATGATGCCTGCATCGATCCGATCCGTGAGCATGCTGACGAGGGCGTCCTTGCCGGCGATCGTGGCGCGCAACTCCTCAGGAGAAATCGTTCCATCGCCATTGAACACCTCGACCGTACCAACCGCTTCGAGTCTCGAGATAATGCTGGACGGCAGCGTCCGCGTGACGAAGATTGATGCCATGGAAATCGCGTGGGCTCCAGCCTCGGCCCTTCGTCCTCGGGCCGGCGTCGGGGGAACTTCAGTGTCCGTACGACTGGCAGTATCCGCAGTGGCTGCAACGCACCGCAGGCTCGATCAAGCACGCGTCACCAGCGTTGGCGCCACGTACGACCGATACCATGGCATGGCTCGGATGTTCGCGGCACGCGTTGGTGGAAGCACCTGTGTGAGCGGTGTCAGCAGGACGGCGAGCGATCTGGCGCGCCACCAAATCCTGGATGATCCCCCGCAGCTGAACTTCAGAGAGACCCATCGATGTCGACCTGATCGATGATGGCCACAATTGCCGCGTCCACCGGAGCTCCTTTCTGTCCGACGGCTTCGCCCGCCGCTCGCCCCTCGAGCACGATCAGCACCTTCTCCGCCGAACCGGCCCCGACGCCGTCCACGGCGAGGATCGCCGCGCCGCGAGGCGTACCGTCCGCGTTCAACGGTTGCACGAGCAACAGTTTGGCCCCCACAAACTTCCGGTGCTTTCTGGTCGAGACGACCGTCCCAATCACCCGCGCGATCAGCATAGCGGAAACGGAATGCCTGCATTGCAGCGTTGCAGAATGGCAGGATTGCAGAATCGCCGAGGGTTCAAGATCCGCATGTCTTCCAAGTCCTTCAACCCTTCAATCCTGCAATCTACCTGCAATCTCTCAAGTCTCCACATCCCAGCGGTCGACGATGCCGACGATGCCGGCATCGACGGGCGCTTCCACCGGATGGAAAGGGAAGCTCGCCTCCTTGCCTCGTACGAAGAAGACTTCCTCGCCGACGCCGGCGCCAACCGAGTCAGCGGCAACGATGGGGCGCCCTGCCGGCTCGCGATCTGACGTCAGAGGCTGCACCAACAGGAGCGGTACACCAATGAGGTTCTCGTCCTTGCGCGTCGCCACTACGTCACCGATGACCCGACCTAACTGCATGTAAGAGGTTCCTAGGTTCTAGGCGTTCCAAGGTTCTAGAAACCCTAGAACCTTGTTACTCGTTCATCTCAACCTGATCGACGATACCGACGACCACGGCATCGACTGGGCACTCTTTCATGCCCGACGCCATGCGTGCCGAACTCCCACTGACGATGAGGACGGTCTCACCGACTCCGGCATCAACGGTGTCAATGGCGACGAGGTAGCTGCCTTCGGCTTTTCCGCGAGGATCGACGGGCCGGGCAACAAGCAACTTGCTGCTGACAAGCCGCGGATCCTTGCGGGTCGCAACAACAGTCCCGACGATTTTTGCCAGGATCATGATGGAGGCTGAGCAACCCTCGCACTGAGGGCGGCTCGAGCTGTATCAGGCTATGCCTTGGCGCCGGTCGCCTTGCCGATCGGCAGCGCGTCTTCGAGGTTGGCGTGCGGCCTGGGGATGACATGCACGGACACGAGCTCACCCACTCGCCGCGCGGCGGCGGCTCCCGCGTCGGTCGCCGCCTTCACGGCGGCGACGTCCCCGCGCACGATCGCCGTGACATAGCCAGCGCCGATCTTCTCCCAGCCGACCAGCGTGACCTTCGCGGCCTTCACCATCGCATCGGCGGCCTCGATCATCGCGACCAGGCCCTTCGTTTCGATCATGCCCAGCGCCTCGCCCATTGGGATCTCCTCAACGCCCGACCTGAAGGTCGGGCCTACGAGCTACACACCCGACCTGAAGGTCGGGTCTACTTACGAACGGCACCCCGACCCGAAGATGGGCCTTCGACCGTCATTTCAAACTTCGCACGGCTTCTTCGATCAACGCGGAGAGTTCGCGGTATGTTAACCGAATTTCCGCTTCCTCACCTCCGGAAGCTTTGGGCACGTGGCTGACACACTCGGGCGAGTCCGGGACCAGACGGAGGCCGGCACCTTCCGGCGACTGAATGACCTGGCACACCGCGTCGGCGTCTGGCTCGGTGCTGCAGATCGGGGCCGGTGCCTTGATGCCGTAGCTGTCGCGCAGTTCCTGCAAACGCAGAAGTTCCTCACGGGCGATCAGGTTCTCCCGCCCGAGCATCCGCGCGACGAGGCTGATCTTCGCGAAGTGCTCGATCGTCTCCATCTTGTAGTAGGCCGAGAACAGGTCGCTGCCGACCGTGAGCGCGCCGTGGTTGGCGAGCAGCATGCCGTCGTGCGCTTTGATGTACTTGCGCACCGCATCCGGGAGTTCCTGGGTCGAGGGGGTCGCGTACTCGGCGATAGGAATGCTGCCGAGCGTCGTGACCACCTCTGCCAGAACCGCCTTGTCGAGCGGGATGCCCGCAACAGCGAACCCGGTGGCCGTGGGAGGGTGCGCGTGCACGACCGCCTGCACATCCGGGCGGTGCCGGTACACCTCCAGGTGCATCAACATCTCGGACGAGGGGTCGCGATCACCTTCGAGCTTCCGCCCCTGCAGATCGGTGATGCACATCATGTCGGGCGACATGAACCCCTTGCAGACGCTCTTGGGCGTCATCAGGAGTCGATCGGCACCCAGGCGCACGCTGATATTCCCGTCGTTGGACGCGGTGTAGCCGCGTGCGTACATACGTCGCCCCACCTCGACGATGTCCGCGCGGAGTGAGGATTCGATGCTCATGCAGGTCGAGCCTGGCGAGCCTGGTACTGGTCGCGACAACTCGCCGAGCAGAAGTACAGCTGGCTGTGTCCCTCGGACATTGTGACCGCGCGCCCGGGAACGACGAACGTGCCGCACACCGGGTCGCGCATCATGTGGACACTCTGCTGGGAAACATGCATCGGCGGCTGGCGATTCCCGGTTACTCCCTGGACGATGCCATCGAAAAGCCGCCAGAACGCGCGCGCGACGATCACGATGAGAACGAGAAGCAGAAGAAGCCGGACCATCAGGAGCCTGGTGGTGCCGCCACCCCGACGCTCGGGTGTGTCGACTTGATGCTGTCGAGGGCCTGTTTCGCCTTCTTCCCTTCCGGGCTGTCGGGCGCAATGTCTATGACCTGCTGCCAGGCCACTTGGGCACCTGCGAGATCCTGCTTCCCGTATGCTCGCACGAGACCAAGATTCAGCAGCGTCTTGACGTGTTTGGGATCGATCGCCAGCGATGTCTTGAACTGTTCGAGAGCTTTGTCCGACTGATTGGTGTAGAAGTAGCACAAGGCGAGGTCGGTGCTCACGTCGGCGTTCCTCGGCGCGAGCTTCAGTCCTTCGCTGTACCACCGAATCGCCTCGTCGAACTTCTCCGCATCAAAGTACAGGTTGCCCAATTGAACACGGGGCGCAGGGTTGGTTGGCTCGCGCTCGGCGACCGACTTGAACGCGGCGACCCGCGTCTCGTCGAGGGGCGGCGGCGTGCTATTGCCCGCAGGTGCGGCGGCCTGAGCCGCAGGCGGCGTCGTGGGGACCTGCGGACCCATCTTCGCCTGCTGGCTGCCAATCACCCAGCCGGCGAGCAGGCCGAAGAGAATGCCCGCGATGCCAAATGCAATGGAATCAGATCTCATTCAGAAGAAGCTTTCAGCTACAGGCTTCAGCTCTTGCCTTCAGGTCTCTGCTCTGGGTGTCGTGGTGGCTCCATTGAGCGCTGGACGCTGAGAGCCAATAGCTGATAGCTGATCATAGCACCGGGGCAAGAACCTCCAGATACTCGCGAACGACCGGACCGAGACCGCGAAAAAGGGCACGTGAAACAATCGCGTGGCCGATGGACACCTCGTCCAGGTGCGGCAGATCGCGAAACAGCACGAGATTGTCCAGATCCAGATCGTGGCCAGCGTTGACACCCATTCCGCGTGCGTAGGCCAGCCGCGCGGCGTCGGCATACATCTCAAACGATCGGTGCGCTTCCTCCGCTCCCCGTTCGAAGGCGCGCGCGAACGGCTCCGTATAGAGCTCGACGCGATCGGCGCCCACCAGAGCCGCCAGCTCGATCGCGGAGGGCACCGGGTCGACAAAGAGGCTGACGCGAACACCGCGCCTTTTCAGATCGCCGACAACGACCGCCAGGTGCTCAATGTCAGCGTCCGGAGTCCAGCCAGCCTGGCTGGTGATTTCGCCGATCACAACCGGCACCAGCGTGCACTGATCGGGCCGGACATCGTGCACCAGGGCCAGCCAGTCGGGGCGCGGATCACCTTCGATGTTGTACTCGACCGACGGACGTCTGGCTGCCAAGGCGCCCGCGATATCGCGGACATCGTCCGCCGTGATATGCCGGCGATCGGCCCGCGGGTGCACGGTGATGCCTTGCACGCCGGCATCCAGACACACGGCAACGGCCTCGAGCACACGAGGCACAGCGCCTCCGCGCGAATTTCTCAACGTGGCGACCTTGTTGACGTTCACCGACAAGCGGATCATGAATTTGGTTATCTGGTCATTTGGTTACCTGGTCATTTCATTGCCTGGCCATTGATTGGATTCGTTGACGGACTGACTTGACGCGTCGCTGACTCAATCAACGACCAAATCAGATGCCCAGATGCCCAGATGACCAGATGACCAGATGACCACATTCATCCAACGTATTGCTTGACCGCGTCGACGATCTCCTGTCCCCAGGCGCGGATCTCGTGCTCGTTCCGCCCTTCGATCATGACGCGCAGCAGCGGTTCGGTCCCTGAATACCGCACGAGGAGGCGGCCCTGGCCAGCTACGCGCGATTCCACGCGCGCTATGGCGGCTGCCACCTCGGGGAGGTTCTTCAGATCGACCTTGCTTCGGACACGGACGTTCATGAGAACCTGCGGATAGCTCACCAAATCCGCGGCAAGATCGCCGAGCGATCGTCCAGTCAGACCCACCGTGCGCAGCACGCTGAGCGCCGTGCACAATCCATCTCCGGTGAACAGATAGTCAGAAAAAATGACGTGGCCGGATTGCTCGCCGCCAAGCGACAGACCGCGGACGAGCATTTCCTCCATGACATGCTTGTCACCAACCGCGCACCGGACGAGCTCGATGCCGAATTCCTTCAGCGCGATCTCCAGACCGATGTTGCTCATGACGGTCGCCACCACCGCGTGGCCCCGCAGACGCCCCTCGCGCTGCAGTTGACGCGCACACATCAGCAGCACGGCATCGCCGTTGACCACCCGTCCGCATTCGTCAACGAAGATGGCACGATCGCCGTCGCCGTCAAACGCGACGCCCATCCGGCATCGCGCCTTCAGGACAGTCTTCATGAGTGCATCCGGGTGGGTCGATCCACAACGCAAGTTGATGTTGCGGCCGTCCGGCTTGTTGCCGATGACGGTCACGTCGAAACCCAGACTGGAGAAAAGCGCTTCGGCGATGGGCGTCGTGGCGCCGTTCGCGCAATCGATGGCGAGCTTGAACCCCTTCAGTCGCGCTGTCTCGGGCAGCACCGCGCGAAGATGGCCGAGGTACGCGTCCACGAGATCGACGACGGGAACGCGATCGGGCGTTCCATTCTTCGCCGTCCATGACACATCCGCCACAATCTCTTCCACTTCCCGTTCCACGCGCTCTGTGAACTTCTCGCCTTTTCCCGAAAAGACCTTGATGCCGTTGTCGTGGAACGGATTATGCGAGGCGGAAATGACGACTCCCGCGTCGAAGCCCTCGGTGCGGGTCAAATAGGCAATGGCTGGTGTCGGCACCACACCGGCGCTTGTGACCGTCGCCCCTTCGCCCACTGCGCCATGAGCGATCTCCGCCTCAATCCAACCTCCCGATTCGCGTGTGTCGCGGCCGACGAGAAGGCGGAGTGGACCGGCGTTCTTCGGCAGCGCGCGGACCAGCGCGGCGCCCAGTCGACGGACGGTCGGCGGATCGAGGGGATACTCGCCAGCCGCACCGCGCACGCCGTCGGTTCCAAACAGGCGCGCAGAAGATTCAGTTCTTGTCACTGATGATTTCCACCTGCACGCTGACAGTGGCCGGCCGCGGGCTGTTCACGCGGAGTGCGGGATCGACAAATCCCACCGTGACGTGTTCCGTGACGGTCTGACGCCTCCCTTCGACGGAGACCGCCTCTGTCACGGCTTCGGTGACGCGATCAACAGAACTCTCGGGCCCCACCACTTGCACCATGGTCGGCGTCGCCGTGACCCTGCCGACGGTGAAGCCCTGGTACGGGCTGCCCTCCCACGAAGGATTGACAGGGACCATCCGTGTCTTGGAGTTCTCGAATGTGAGGGCCACGCTCGCGGGAGTCACCTGAACCACCTGCACTCCAAACGGTGTCCGCACCTGCTCGGGCGTCAGTTGAAACAGCCGGGCGCCGGGACGCGCGGTATGGAGATCGATCATGGCGATGGCATCTCCCGAAGACATCCGGCTCAGCGCGGTTGACGCGCCTCGGACCCTGACGTCAACGAAGGTGGGTGCGTCGCCCCGCAGTTCGAGATCGGCCGGGAACTGCTGCAGTTCGAGCGGCACTCGCAGTGAACGCTCGACCACTTCCTCCCCGGCCACGATCAGCCACAGCAGCACGGCCAGACCAAGAGACAGCATTCTCAGGCCAATGTGCGATAGCGGCTTGACGATTCTCACGTATACTCCACGGCCTTCGTGCGACGCGCGGCAGGACGCGGCTGCAGCATGAGCGCCTGCAAACGCCGGCGCAGCGAGTCGGTGTCGAGCCCGCGCTCGATCTGTCCGTCTGACACGACCGAAATCTTGCCGGTCTCTTCAGACACCACGATGGCGACCGCGTCGTTCTCCTCGGTCAGGCCAATGGCTGCCCGATGCCGGGAGCCGAGTTCCTTGCTGAGCTTCGGGTTCACCGTGAGCGGAAGGAAGCAAGCGGCGGCCGCGACGCGATTCTCCTGGATGATGACGGCGCCGTCATGGAGCGGCGACGAGAGCTGAAAAATGCTCACCAGCAGATCGTACGTCACGACGGCATCAAGCGGAATGCCGCCCTCGATGTAGTTGCGCAGACCAATGAGACGCTCGATCGCGATGATGGCGCCGACGCGTTGCGTCGCGAGCATACCCGCCGCCACGACCAGTTCTTCAATCGATTCCTCAGCAGACGCCTCGTCGGCGAAGTAACGGAAGAACGATGCCCGGCCCAGATGCGCCAACGCGCGCCGGATGTCGGACTGAAAGAGCACAATCAGCGCGAAGACCACATAGCCAGCGACGTTGCGAACCAGCCAGCTGACAGTCTGAAGGTGCCCCCATCGCGAGCCGTAGAACAGTCCGATGAGCAGGGCACCGCCGAGTGCCATCTGCACCGCGCGCGTGCCACGAATGAACTTGAGGACCTGGAAGACGAAGAACGACACCACGAGGATGTCGACCAGATCCCACCAGCTGACGCTCGGCGGCCGCGGAATGAACGTGAGCCACTTCATACGAATGGGTCGGTCTCAGCTGTCAGCCTTCGGATTTCAATTCTCCAGCGCTCGCAACTCTTGGCGATCTGCGGCTGTCAACCCCTGGCGCCTGATTGCTTCGGCGACACGGACGACCTGGGCCATCTCGGACACGGCATGCACACGCACGATGTGCGCGCCGGCCAGCACTGACGCGGTGACTGCCGCTGCCGTGCCCCAGTCGCGCTCGGCCGCCGGCCGGCCCTGGAGCGCCTCGCGCATGAAGGATTTGCGAGACGGCCCAGACAGAAGGGGCCGATCGAGCGCGGCAGACACTTCGGACAACCGCGCCAGCACACCATAGCTGTGAGCCGGCTGTTTGGCAAACCCTATCCCTGGGTCGACGATCAGGTTGTCGCGGGAGACCCCCGCGGATTCTGCCGCGATCAGGCTCTCGCGAAGTTCGCTCGTCACCTCAGCGATCACGTCCCCGTAGTCTGCCTCGGCGTACATGGTGCGGGAACGGCCCCTCATGTGCATGATGACAAGCGCTGTCCCGGCGCTGGCCACAACGCCCGCGAGTGCGGGTTCGTACCTGAGCCCGCTCACGTCGTTCGCCAGCGAGGCACCTTCGCCGAATGCCGCCCGCGCGACCTCCGCCTTGTAGGTGTCGACGGAAATCGGGATGCGCAGCCGGCCGGCCAGCGCCCGAAGGACAGGGAGAATCCGCGCCAGTTCGTCTGGAGCCGACACGGGCACGGCGCCAGGCCGCGTGGACTCCCCACCGATGTCGATGAGGTCGGCACCCTCGGCTTCCATCCGCAGCGCGCGTTCCACGGCTGCTGCCGGGTCGAGCGCTGCGAAACGGTCTGCAAAGGAATCAGGAGTGACGTTGACGATCCCCATCACAAGCACACGCTCTCCGAGGGAGAGCGTGTGCGCCGGGGAGGCGAATCGTGTAGAGGCGCCGGGGTGGGAACACCCGATGATTGTAGAGCGGGTTCTCGGGTCGTGCGGTCCGCGCTAATCCGCCGGCAGCGGTTTGTTCAGCGCCGGGACGAGGGGGGAGCGTTCCTTCCGAGGACGCGCCTCACTCTCACCAGACTCGTCGGCAACCGCGATACGCGCGGCAGCGGAGACGGGCTCGTCGAGCGGCAGACCGGCGGCCAGACGACGGACCTGATCGGCATCCAGCACTTCGCGCGCGAGCAGCGCCTCGGCGATCTGGATGAGCACCGCCTTGTGCTGCTCGAGGAGCGTGCGCGCCCTGTTGTAGTTGTCGGTCACGAAATGTTTCACTTCGTGGTCGATCTTGAGCGCGGTGTCCTCGCTGTAGTCCTGATGCTGCGCGATCTCGCCGCCCGAGGAAGATCTGCTCCTCCTTCTTGCCAAACGTGAGCGGGCCCATGGCATCGCTCATGCCCCACTCGCAGACCATCCGCCTCGCCATCTCCGTCGCGCGCTCCAGGTCGTTCCCGGCGCCCGTCGTGAGGCTGTCCATCGTGATCTCTTCAGCGATACGGCCGCCCAGCAGAATCGCAATCTGGTCGTTCAGATAGTCGCGCGAGTAGTTGTGCTTCTCGTCGGCCGGGAGCTGCTGCGTGAGGCCAAGCGCCATGCCACGAGGGATGATCGTCACCTTGTGAATCGGATCCGCATGCGGCAGCAGGACGGTGAGCAGCGCGTGGCCGGCCTCGTGTATCGCGGTGACACGCTTTTCCGGTTCGCTGATGATCATCGAGCGCCGCTCGGCGCCCATCAGCACCTTGTCTTTCGCGTACTCGAAATCGCGCATCCGCACGACCTTCTGGTTGATGCGTGCCGCGCTGAGCGCGGCTTCGTTCACCAGATTCGCCAGATCGGCTCCGGAGAAGCCGGCCGACCCGCGTGCCAGCACCGGAATCTCCACATCGTCCGACATCGGAATCTTCCGAGTGTGGACGGCGAGAATGCCTTCGCGGCCCTTCACATCGGGACGGTTCACCACGATGCGACGATCGAAACGGCCCGGACGCAGGAGCGCCGGGTCCAGCACGTCGGGACGGTTGGTCGCCGCCACGAGAATCACGCCTTCGTTCGATTCGAAGCCGTCCATCTCGACGAGCAACTGGTTGAGCGTCTGTTCGCGCTCGTCGTGGCCGCCGCCCAGACCGGCGCCGCGATGACGGCCTACCGCGTCGATTTCGTCGATGAAGACGATGCACGGCGCGTTCTTCTTGCCCTGCTCGAAGAGGTCGCGCACGCGGGACGCGCCGACGCCGACGAACATCTCGACGAAGTCGGAACCGCTGATCGAGAAGAACGGAACGTTCGCTTCGCCGGCGACCGCGCGCGCGAGCAGCGTCTTGCCGGTTCCGGGAGGGCCCATCAGCAGCACGCCCTTCGGAATGCGCCCGCCGAGTTTCTGGAACTTCTGCGGCTCCTTCAGGAACTCGATGATTTCCTGCAGCTCCTCCTTCGCCTCGTCCACGCCCGCCACGTCCTTGAACGTGACTTTCTTCTGCGAGCTCGACGACAGCTTCGCCTTGCTCTTGCCGAACGACAGCGCCTTGTTGCCGCCGCTCTGCATCTGACGCATGAAGACGAACCAGAACCCGACAATCAAGCAGGGTCGGCGCCCAGGAGAAGAGCAGCGACGCCCACGGACTGGCGGTGGCTTCCTTCGCCGAGACGCGCACGCCTTTGGCGAACAGCTCGTTGGCCAGCGCCTCGTACTGGCTTGGCGCGTAAGTGCGAAACTGCTCGATTCGGTTTCGTCCTGGTACCGGTGATTTCCTGACCGGTGATCGTGACCTGCGGGACCTTGCCTTCCCTCGACCTGCGCCATGAAGTCGCTGAACGTCGACGGTGCTTCGCCGCCGTCTGGAACTTCGTCGAAAGGTTGTAAATCACAACCCCGACGACGACCAGCGCCACCCAGAAAAACGAGACTTTTCAGCGTCGAGTTCACGCAGGGCCTCCCAGCACCGTTAAGTCTCAAGATTAGCACGGCTTTCCGCGGGGTTCGTTACGCGAAACTCCTCGTCGATGGCGTAGCCCGCCACCCAGACGATCTGATCCTGTTCGTCAACCACCAGCGGCACGGAATCGCGCACGCTCGCGCGCCACTTTCCGGTCCACGAAGAAGTCCTGAAGCTTCTTGACGCCACCGAGGCCAAGCGGTCGAAACCGGTCGCCGGGACGCCGGTTTCGAACGAAAAGGGCTCCTCCGCAACGGTCGCGCTGAACCATGACGACGCGGGCAGCTGAACCATTTCCCAGAACTGCACAGCTCACGTCCCCGGCTGAACCCGCCTCCAGCGCCGAGACCGTGCACCCGGCTTCCGCAAGTGCGACCTCTCCAGGGATAGACAACGGATATGAGAAAAGGTTCACGGGGTTCGGCGAATTCACCCATCGACCCACCAAACCGGCCGGCCTACTTCTTAGGACGATCTCGCGGCCCATGACGTTCCACACGCTGGCCCGGCGCATCGATCGGCGGCCACGCCCTCCCGCGACTCAGCTGAAGAGCGCGCTCCACGTGCGCGAACGACACGGTCCGGCCGCCAGCGGCGACCGTCATCGCCTGGTGAAGGATCCACCGAGCCAGCGACCGGAGGTGTCGTGCCAGGGCATCTGCGATCGAGCCGCCACTCTTCGTCCGACACGCGCCGGCATACTTGCGGCAGCAGCACGGCCGCCTCGGCGTCCGTCCACTCCCAGGCTTCGCGGGCGATCTCGGCCTCGTCGGCGAGCACGTCCACGATGGCCGGGTTGAACGCGCTCGAGAAACGGCAACAGTTCGGCGCGGATCCGATTGCGCGGAATGGTCAGGTCGTCGTTGGTGTCGTCGTGGACATAGGCGACACGCTCGGCGGCGAGATACGCCAGAAGGTCAGCGCGCCGGCAGTCGAGCAGCGGGCGGACGAGCGCGCCGCGGCGCGGATGCATCGAGGCAAGGCCGCGCATCCCGGCGCCCCGCACGAGACGCAGGAGGAACGTCTCGGCCTGGTCGTCTCTCGTGTGGCCGAGCGCCACGACGTCGGCGTCGAAGTGCGAGCGCGCGCGCTCGAAGAAGGCGTGCCGAGCGGTTCGCGCCGCCATCCTCAATCGAACGGCGCTCGACGCCTGGCGCGATCGGCAACCTCCTCACGATCGACGAGAATCGGCCGCTCGAGCGTATTCGCCAGGTCGCAGCAGAAACGCTCGTCGCGCCCGGCCGTCTCTCGAAGCTGATGGTTGAAATGTGCGATGCCTGCAACGCAGCAGTTCGCCAGCCCGCGTCGAGCTGCAGAAGAATGTGCGCGAGCGCGACCGAATCGGGGCCGCCGGACAGCGCCACCACGACGCGCGTGTCAGGCTCTGCTAGGCCGATAGCGGCGAATCGTCCGCCGGACGCGATCGAGCAGTTCCATTTTGCTGTCAGGCAGGTCAGGCAGGCGCGCCGGCGTAGGGTCCGGTCGACGACAGCACGCCCGCACCTGTCTTACCCGGCTCACCTGCCCGATCTGCTAGATGGTGCCGGAGGACAGATTCGAACTGTCGACCCCGCGCTTATGAGACGCGTGCTCTCACCAACTGAGCTACTCCGGCCGGAACCTCTGATTTTAACACGCATTGCCGCGTCGATTCGGCCGTCCGACGTACGATCGGCGGCCGCGAGCAGCGGAATCATCATCTCGTGATGGCCGACCAGCGAATACCCGCGGCCCGTGCCCGCCGTCGGACGCGACACGACGTTGGTCTGTGGCCGGTACAGACGTGATGAAATCGAGATCCACGGTCGTCAGACCCGCCAGCGCAATCCCCCGGTTGCGCGCCAGCGCCACGGCCTTCAGAAACACCTCCGGCAGAACGACCGCCGATCCGCAGTTGATGTACACGCCCTGCTCGAGCCGCGCGACATTCGACACGAAGATACCGGAAGTCGCGCAGGCTGCCCTCGCCGATCGCCGCGCCCGGACGCCGCAGGATGCATGTGGATGATGTCGGTGCCGATCGCCACGTGCACCGTGACCGGAATACCGAGCCGTGGCCGCGGCCGCCGAGCACACTGCTGCGCGCAAACTGCGGCTGCTTGTCGGACGAGAAACGCCCCGACCGCCTGCCCGATGCCCAGCCCGCGTCCGACTCCCATCGTGATCGCGTCGTTGAGCAGCCGTCCCGGTCTCCTCCGCCATCCCGAACTTGCCCGGCCCGAGCGTTTGATCGACGTCCTCGGACGTCGCCCCTACGAGCGCGATCTCGAAATCGTGAATCACGCGCCGCGCCGTTGGTGGCAATGGCCGACACGAATCCGCGCTCCATCAGGTCGATCAGCACCGGCCCCAGTCCGGTCTTGATCACGTGCGCGCCAATACCCCACACGACACCGCTCGCGCGCCTTGCATCGACGACGGCGCCGAGCGACAGCCTTGAGATCGGCGGCGGCGAGTATCTCCGGGAGCGAGTCGAGGAACTCGTGAACCGTCGCGCCCGGACCGCAGGGACGCGCGAAATCCTCGACGCTGCGCCTTGCTCGGGCGCGACTTGAGCGGATAGGTCTGGACGCCGGAGAGATCGAATTCTTCGTAGGAAAAGGGCATGTTCACGCTTGTGTATCACGATGTCTCAGCGACACGAAGCAAAATTGGCGACCCCTACAGAATGAGCATCGCGTCCCCGTAGCTGTAGAAACGGTACCGCCGCTCGATCGCCTCGGCGTACGCCTTCAACACGCGCTCGCGACCCGCAAACGCGGAGACGAGCATCAGGAGCGACGACCGCGGGAGATGAAAGTTCGTCACCAATCCCTGAATCACGCGAAACGCAAAGCCAGGAAAGATGAACAGGTCGGTGGAGCCTGCTCCCGCAATCAGACGCCCCCCGTGCTCCTTCGCCACCGCCTCGAGCGTCCTCGTCGTGGTGGTCCCGACGGCGATCACGCGGCGGCCCTCATCGAGTGCCCGGTTGATGGCGGCGGCAGCCGGGTCGGCAATCTCGTAGGATTCTGGCTCGAGACGATGATCTTCCACGCAATCGACGCGAACGGGCTGAAAGGTCCCGTAGCCGACATGCAGGGTCACCGTGACGATCTCGACGCCCCGATCGCGCAAGTCTCTCAGCAGCGGTTCGTCGAAGTGCAAACCCGCGGTTGGAGCCGCCACTGACCCTCGCTGCCGGGCAAAGATGGTTTGATACCGCTCGCGATCTTCCGGTCGATCATGGCGCTTGATGTAGGGCGGCAGCGGGACGTGGCCGATGGCGTCGACCGCCGCGTCGACCTGGCTCGATTCGTTTCGCCCCAGGGGGAGCGGCCCGGCATCCGTCCAGAGTCGAATCACACGCCGCCCGAACGAGCCTCGACCCACAACCTCGCCATGGAGCACGGCGCCGTGACCCTCGAAGATGACGCGCGATCCGACCTTCAGTTTCTGGCCAGGATGCATGAGGGCATTCCATAGCGGAATCAGACGCTCGCCTGACCCCGTCTGCCCGTCGGCGAGCCGTCCGATGAGCAGGCACTCAACCGCGCCGCCGCTCGGCACACGCCGCCCGAGCAGCCGAGCGGGAAACACGCGCGTGTCGTTGACCACGAGGATGTCGCCGGGTCGCAGGAGCCCGGGCAACGCCGCGACATTTGCATGCGTGATGGCGCCGTCGCGAGCGAGGTGCAGCAGGCGAGCTGCGCCCCGCTCGAGGGCTGGCTCCTGGGCAATCAGCTCCGGGGGGAGACTGAAGTCGAAGTCAGCGACGTCCACAGACCGATGTTACTGAGCGCGTCGAAGGGACGGCAACTTCGGGGGCCGGGCGCCGTGGAGCACGGCGCCTGCAATCGGGGCGTACTCCAGCTCGCAGCCACTGGCCGCCATGCGCAGCAGAAGGCCTCCGCGGCTCATATCGCCGCGGCCAACGAACTCCAGCGGGAAGCGGAGCCGTCTGCCGAAGATCTCGAGCAGGATACTCACATACTTGGGCGACGCGATGCTGCCGAGCAGCACCACCTCGCACTCAGCGCCGATCTCACGGGCAAGCGCGCTTGCACTCCGTTCCAGGGGTCTTCGATAGGCGTCGTTATCAGGGTGCACGTCCGCGCCCCCGAACGACCGAAGGGCAGCGCGTGTGATCGGCGCGTCCGCGTCCTGCAAACCCGCGTTCGGCGTAATGACAAACACGCCGGCACGTTCAGGATGAGGTGGTGCCGCGAAGCGTCTGGCGTACGTGAGTTTTCCGCGAAAGTAGAGGCCACTCACGAAGGCGAAGACATCGCCGAGGGCCGCCCCCTCGCGCGAGCCCAGGCGCCTGGCCAGGAGGAAATCGGCACCCGGGGACAGGATCTGCCTGGCGCGTGCCCCGCCGCAGTTAGCCGGCGATAGGAGAAAGATCCGGCTCAAAACCCCCACCGCAGAAGCACCGCACCGACTGTGAAACCGGCGCCGACCGACGCGAGCAGGACGAGGTCGCCCTTCTTGAGCCGACCTGTGCAGACGGCATCGTTCAGCGCAAGGGGAATCGTCGCGGCGGTCGTATTGCCGAAGCGCTCGATATTGATGATGACCTTGTTCGGATCGACGCCGAGCTTCTCCGTCGCCGACTGAATAATCCGACGGTTCGCCTGATGCGATACGAACAGATCGAGGTCGTCCGGAGACAGGGCGTTCCGATCCAGAATCCGCCGGGCAATTTCCTCGGTCTTCCGTACCGCAAACTTGAAGACCGTCTGGCCGTCCTGCTTGACGTAGTGCTGGCGGGCGTCGACCGTCTCGTGTGACGGTGGATGGAGGCTGCCACCGGCGGGCATATACAGCGCCGGCGCACCACTGCCATCAATCTCGTGCTCGAAGTCGAGAATCGCGCTATCGTCGTCCCGCGCAGCCGACACAACGCAGGCGCCTGCCCCATCGCCGAAGATGACGCAGGTCGCCCGATCCTCGTAGTCGATGATGCTCGTCATCACGTCGGCGCCGACGACGAGCGCATGGTCGTGGGCGCCACTGGCCACGATCTGGCTGGCGGTCGTGAGTGCGTACGTGAATCCGGAGCACGCCGCGCTCAGGTCGAATCCCCACGCCCGGTGCGCGCCAATCTTCACCTGCAGCAGGCAGGCGGTGCTCGGAAACATCATGTCCGGCGTGACCGTCCCGACCACGATGAACCCGATATCCTCCGGCCTCAGTCCGGCCCTCTCGATGGCCTTCAACGACGCCTCCTTCGCGAGATCCGACGTGGCAACTCCCGGATCCACGATATGCCGCTCGCGAACGCCGGTTCGCTGAAGTATCCACTCGTCCGTGGTCTCGACCATCTTCTCCAGATCGGCGTTCGTCAGAACGCGCGGCGGCACGTAGGTCGCCAACGAGCTGATGGTCGTCGGCCGCCCGCCGCACCGCAAGCCGCGTTTGGTTCGGACCTGCGATCTTGCTTTGCCTGGTATTGATTGATGGGGTCCATCATGTGCCGAGCTCACCACAGTGTTGAATCCCTCCCGGGCGCTTTGAGCCCGAAGTAGTCATAGGCCCGCGGTGTGGCAACACGACCGCGAGGCGTCCGATCAAGAAATCCGATCTGGATCAGAAAGGGTTCGTAAATGTCTTCGATGGCGTCCTTCTCTTCACTGATCGCAGCGGCGATGGTGTTGAGACCAACGGGCCCTCCCCCAAACTTGTCGATGATTGTTCTGAGCAGCTTGCGATCCACTTCATCGAAGCCGAACTCATCGATCTCGAGCAGCTTCAGCCCCGCCAATGCGACGGCCAGGGTAATGGTACCAGTGGCTCGGACCTGCGCGTAGTCTCGAACCCGCCGCAGCAGCCGGTTGGCAATACGCGGCGTGCCGCGTGCCCGGCGGGCAATTTCACGGGCCGCCTCGTCTTCAACCGGCACGTCGAGAATTCTCGCCGATCGGCGAACGATTTCCTCGAGGTCGGCCGGCGTATAGAACTCCAGGCGGTGCGTGATCCCGAAGCGCGATCGCAGCGGTGAGGTCAGCAGCCCGGTTCGAGTCGTGGCGCCGATCAGCGTAAACCGCTCGAGGCGCATCTTCACGGTCCGGGCGCTCGGACCCTGGCCGATAATGATGTCGACCTCGTAGTCCTCCAGCGCCGGATAGAGAATCTCCTCGACAGCAGGCGACATCCGGTGAATTTCATCGATGAACAACACTTCCCCGGGCACGAGGTTCGTGACGATGCCCACAAGGTCGCCGGGCTTCTCGATGGCTGGTCCAGAGGTCGAGCGAATCGAGACGCCCAGTTCGTTGGCAATGACGTAGGCCAGCGTTGTTTTCCCAAGACCGGGCGGGCCGTGGAGGAGGACATGGTCAAGGGGTTCGCCGCGCTGTTTTGCGGCGGCAATGGCGACCTGAAGGTTCTCGCGCACGCGGTCCTGGCCAATGTATTCATCGAGGATGCGCGGACGCAAACCCGCTTCGTACTGTGCGTCCTCGTCGGCGCGAGCTGCGGTCACGGTGCGGTCGGTCATTGGTTACAGCAGAAACGCCCGGCCTGATGGTCGGAACCAAAACAGAACGCCCGACCTAACGGTCGGGCCTACGGCCAACGTCTCCTCGTAGGCCCGATCGTCAGGTCGGGCGTGACGCTCACCGCGACAGTTCCCGAAGAGCCATCTTCAGCGTACCTTCAAAACTGCCGTCCGGCGCGGACTTGATGGCCGATGCCACGGCTTTCTCGGCGAGCGGCCGATGATACCCCAGGTTCATCAGCGCGGAGAGGACGTCGTCTTTGAGCGCCGGCGATTCCATTGCATCGACCACCGTTGTCTCGGTCCGTGAGCGCGGCAGTCGATCCTTCAACTCGAGCACAATCCGTTCACCCGTCTTCTTGCCGACGCCGGGAATCGCGGTCAGGCGCGCGAGATCGCCTGTTTCGATCGCGCGGATGAGATCGCCGGGCTCGATGCCCGACAGGACAGCCAGCGCCAGCTTGGGCCCGATGCCGCTGACACCGATCAGCCGTTCGAACAATTCCTGTTCGAGACGCGTGGCAAAACCATAGAGCGCAAGAGCGTCCTCTCGCACGTGCGTGTGAATTCGCAGCGCCACCTCGCTCCCGGCATCTCCCAGACCGTAGTACGTCGACAGCGGCACGGCCACGTCGTAGCCGATTCCATGCACGTCAACGACAAGGCGATTAGGGTGTTTGTCGAGAAGGCGTCCGCGGAGATGGGCGATCACGGTCGTGCGGGACGATAGTGCCGCCAACTCGTAACGCTCTTCGGGCGTGGGCCGCCCGCGACGTCCGCAACGGCAGCGGGCGCCATTGAGTGAACATGACAGATGGCCACGGCCAGCGCGTCGGCAGCGTCATGCGGCGTCGGGATCTTGGCGAGTCCCAGTAGCAACTTCACCATCTGCTGCGTCTGGTGCTTCTCCGCACGGCCATTGCCGACAACGGCGCGCTTGATTTCAGCGGGTGTGTATTCAAAAACAGGCAAGCCGGCCTCGACCGCCGCGAGCATCGCCACCCCGCGCGCGTGTCCGAGTTTCAGCGCGCTTCTTGCATTGACGCCATGGAACACGTTCTCGATCGCGACACAATCCGGCCGGCAGTTCTCCAGCAGCCGTGCCAGGTCGACGTGAATCCTGAGCAGCTTTGCCGGAAAGGATGTGACCGCCGAAGAGACGATGGCGCCGGACACGACGATGCGGTGACGTGAACCGTCGGTTTCGACGCAGCCGTAGCCGGTGCGGTCGGAGCCGGGGTCGATGCCGAACACCGTCACGCCAGCGAAGCCTCGATCTCCTTCTCTTCGATGTCGAAATTCGACCAGACGTGTCGCACGTCGTCGTGGTCGTCGAGCGCTTCCATCAGCTTGACCATCTGCTGCGCCTGCTTGCCTTCGAGCTTGAGGTAGTTCTGTGGGAGCATCGAGATTTCGGCCGCGTCCGGCTCGATACCGAGCTTCTTCACCGCATCGAGCACCTGAGGGAAGGCCTCGGGCGAGGACAGCACTTCCCAGTTGTCCCCATCGTCTCGGAGATCGTCGCCGCCGGCGTCGATGACCGCGGCCATCAAGTCCTCCTCTTTGGCCTTGGTCTTCGGAACGACAATGTAGCCGCGCTTGGTGAACATCCAGGCCACCGCGTTGGTTTCCGCGAGATTGCCCCCATGCTTTGTCAGCGCGTGTCGCAGCTCACCAACGGTCCGGTTCTTGTTGTCGGTGAGCACGTCGATGATCACGGCCGCCCCGCCGGGCCCGTAGGCTTCGTACTGGGCTTCCTCGTACGAGACCCCGGGCTCCTCGCCGGTGCCTTTGCGAATCGCACGTTTGATGTTATCGGCAGGCATGTTGGCCGCCTTGGCATCGGCGATGACCGTCCGCAGGCGCGGGTTCATGTCGGGGTCGCCACCGCCGGCGCGGGCCGCCACGGTCAACTCTTTGATCAGGCGCGTGAAGATCTTTCCGCGCTTGGCGTCGAGAGCACCCTTCTTGTGCTTGATCGAAGCCCATTTCGAATGGCCGGACATGTCAAAACTCCATGAAATCAACGAGATGGGAGTGGAAATCTTATCACACGGCAGGCGCCATGGCGGGACGCCGAGATCAGAATTCTTAGCAGCTAGACGATGGCGAAGTTCCGTGGATCGACGGGGTCTCGTCGGCGGTTGAGCGCGGCGCCCCGATTCAGCGTCGAGGACGAGGCTGCTATTTTCGCCGAGCCAGGATGATCCAGACATCCGACCGATCGTCCCACGGACGGCCTCGGTAGTCGCCCAGCACTGCGTCGATCGCGAATCCCGCTCCCTCAATCTTCTGAGCCATCGCGCGGATGGGCAGAGTCCGAAAGGTCAGCTCGAACCGGTGATTCGTGACCGTGCGGCCTCGGCGCTCGATGTAGCACTGTTCGAACGTGGTGAGGTGCCGGCGCGGCTCCTGGCGGACCGATTCGATGAGCGTGAGATGCGCGCCTCCCTCGGCGCGACCACGCAGCTGGACCTTGTGCCGGTACTCCCGCCAGTTCGGCACGTCGGGCACCAGATCGAGGCCGAAGATTCCGCCCGGCTCGAGCACTCGCGATACCGACTCCAGGGTCGCGGACAGGTCGCGGTCACGAAGGAGGGACTGCAGTACGCCGTACGGCGCGAGGACCATCGAGAACCGGCCCGAGCTGAACGGCAGCGTCCGAATGTCGCCCCGAACAAGCGCGAGTGGAGCGGTCGAGCGCGAACCCGGTCGGCGTCTCAGTGATCGTCGCCGGGCACGCGCAAGCATGGCCGCGGATCGGTCGACCCCAACGAGCGATACTCCCGCGCGAGCGAGCGGAACCGAAATGCGGCCGGTGCCGCAGCCCAGTTCCAGCACCCTTCCCTCAACTCGACCGGTCGTCCGGTTCCAGAACGGTACGTCTCGCCGGCCGAGCGTCTGCGCATTTTCCCAGTCGTAGAACGGCGCATACTGCTCCCAACCCTGCCAGCCCTCACGGATCATGAATTTGGTCATCTAGTCATCTGGACATTTGGTCACTGATTGGGTCATTTCGAACTCAATGACCAGATGACCAAATGACCAGATGACCAAATTCGCGTTCACTCTACGCGGAAATCGCGAACTCGTCGGCGACGATCGGACGCGTTCGCGGCAACCGGCCAAACCACGCGAAGGTGCCGACCCCCACGAGCACCCCGATAAAGATCACGAGCTTCAGCGCGTCGAACGCCCTCGTCTGGGGAAAAACCTTCCACACAAGCCATAGGAGCGGCTGCGCCGTGGAGACGGCCCACACCGCGCCGTAGAAATATCTGCGCTCGTAACCTTCACCTCGCGTCGATGCCTTCGCCCGAGGCAACCAGCCAAGCGCCCCGACGACCCAGACCGCGCCGGCGACAGGAAAGTAAGCGACTCGGTACACCTGCCGGAGATACCACTGCCCCGTGATCACCGCGAGCACGAGGCCGACGATGTTGAGAACGGTGAACGCGACGAGTTCGCTCCATGCGACCGTATAGCAAATGCGACGATGGATCGGGTTCGGGCGATCCTCGACGAAGCGCACGATCAGCGGCCGCGCTTCGGTGCCGGGCAACCGTTGGCACAACCCGGCAATGGCGGTGGCGACCATCACGAGCCCCAGCCAGGTCACCAGACGAAAGTCAAATCCGCGGTCGAACAGGTTGAAAGTCAGCGGACCTGGCAGAATGAAAAACGCCCAAATCCAGACAGGCCAGTGGTTGAATCGATAGTAGAGTTTGTTGCGATCGCGAACCTTGCGCTGCGACGCGTACTCAACCGGGATGCGTATGTCCGCCATCAGACTCTAATCTGACCTCGCCATCACTTCTTGACGAGCTCGACGCGGCGGTTTCGTGCGCGGCCTTCCTCTGTGGCATTGCTCGCCACCGGACGGGTATCGCCGAAGCCGCTCGTCGTGAGGCGCTCGGGAGTAATGCCGAGGTGCTCGACGAGGTACGTCTTCACTACCGTGGCTCGATTTCGGGACAGTCGAAGGTTGACCGCTGGCGTCCCAGCGTTATCGGTGTGCACCTGAATCTCCACCTTCAGCGTGGGATCGCTCTGCAGCAACTCCCCGATCGACGCCAGAGTCCGTGCGGATTCCACCTTGATGCTCGCCTTCCCGTCATCGAACTGCACTTCATGAAGTGCGACTGTTCCCTTCTCCTCGAGGGCAAGGGCCAATGCCACAGCCGTGAACTCTGGCTTCTGCTGCGGCGCGGCCGCCACCGGCACGGCCCACGCCAGCGTCGCCATCAGCATCGTCCACAATCGCATCCGGCCCTCCCGTACGGACAAACGCCGCATAGGATAGTACAGATCCCGGAACCCGGATGAGTTTACGTTACCATTGGCGGTCATGAAAGGCCCTGGCAGCACCGCCCTTGCTATGGCGTTCGTCTGCATGGCCGCGACCGCCGTGGCGCATCCCGTGCCATTCAGTTATCTGGATGTTCGCCTCGAGGGCAGCACCGTTGATGTGACGCTGGTGGCCCACGTCTTTGACATGGCGCACGACCTGGGCGTAGAGCCATCGGACCGCCTGCTCGATCCAGGCGTCCTGCAGTCGAACGCAGCGAAGATAGTTGCACTCGTTGGCGACCGCGTCCGGATTGACGCCGACGGCCAGCCGTTGACCGCGAGCGCCTGGGGCGCGCCCGATGCGCTCGCCGAACGTCAGTCGGTGAGGCTTCAGGCGCGCTACGATCTGGCTCGACCACCCGGGCGCCTCACGGTGACCGCCGGGTTGTTTCCATATGATCCGATACACCAGACGTTCGTCAATGTCTACGAGAAGGGTGCCATCGCGACGCAGGTGATCCTCAGCCCCGGCCGCGCCGAGTTCGAGTACTTCGCCGGCAGCCGGCAAGGGGTCGTCGCCGCCGCCCGCCGCTTCATCCCGAACGGTATCCGGCATATTCTCCTGGGGCCCGAACACTTGCTGTTCCTGGCCGGCCTGCTGCTGCTGGGCGGGACTCGCCGCCAGCTACTCGTGGTCGTGTGCGCGTTCACGGTCGCACACTGCGTCACGTTGTCACTCGCGGCGCTCAACATTCTCGCGCCGCCGGTACGCTTCATTGAGCCGGCGATCGCGCTCACCATCGTGTACGTCGGCATCGACAACCTGCTCGTTCGCGACGGTCGCGACATGCGGGCCTGGATTGCCCTCGCCTTCGGATTCATTCATGCCTTCGGCTTCGCGGCGGTGCTGCGCGAGATGGATCTTCCAAGGCGAGCGCTCGGCTGGTCGCTTTTTTCGTTCAACGTCGGCGTTGAGATTGGTCAGCTGATGATCATCATGGCGATGGCCTGGTTGCTCGCGACGCTCAGAGCTCGAAGCGCGTGGGCAGCCCGGCAGCTGACGCTGGCCGGATCTGTCGTCGTCATGGCCGCCGGGACATTCTGGTTCATTCAACGCGTCTTCTTCCCAACCCGTATCTCATGACCGGACGACAGCCCGTGCTCCTGCGTGCCGGGAAGGCCTTCGCGGGTTTTGCGTTTCTTGTCGGCGTCGGCCTCGCACATCCCGCCGCCGCACAGCTCGCCAACCGCTCCGCCGAGGAGTGGATCAAGACACTCGAATCAGCCAACAGAATTCAGGGCCTCAAAGTCACCGAAACGATCGCAAGGCTCCGCGTCCAGCCTGGACAGCTCGTGGCCGATATCGGTGCGGGGACGGGTATCTTCGCGATTCGATTCGCGCCGGCGGTCAGGCCCGGAGGGAAGGTCTACGCGGTGGAGGTCGACGAGAAGCTTCTCGACCACATCAAGGAGACGGCCACGAAGCAGGGCATCGTGAACGTCGAGACAGTCCACGGCCAGTACGACGACCCGGCCCTTCCCGGGCCGATCGACCTGGCGTTCATCAACGATGTGTTGCACCACATCGAGCATCGCGAGGCCTATCTGAAGAATCTGGCGCGCTACTTGAAGCCGACGGGCCGCATTGCGGTCATCGACTTCAAGCCCGAACAAGGCGGCCATCGAGGTCAACCCGAACTCCAGGTGAGCCAGGAACAGACGACCGCGTGGATGGCGGCCGCCGGGCTGAAACCGGTCGAAGAGATCAGAGATCTCTTCACCGACAAATGGTTCGTGATTTACGCGAAATGATGGGCCCGATTGAGGAGCGCGCTAGGTTCCGGTCGCGAGACCTACCGGGCAGGTCACACCGGTTCCACCGAGTCCGCAGTAGCCGCCCGGATTCTTCGCGAGATACTGCTGGTGATAGTCCTCAGCGTAGTAGAACTCCGGCGCAGGCAGAATCTCCGTCGTGATCGCGCCGTAACGGGCCCGCGTCAGTTCCGCCTGAAACGCGTCGCGTGAGGCCTCCGCCGCTCGCCGTTGCTCTTCGCTGTCGTAGTAGATGCCGGAGCGATACTGGGTGCCGACGTCGTTCCCTTGCCGCATCCCCTGTGTCGGATCGTGGTTCTCCCAGAACGTTTTCAGCAAGTCGTCGTACCGGATGACCGCCGGGTCGAAAATCACGAACACAACCTCGCTGTGTCCAGTCATGCCGCTGCACACTTCCCGATACGTGGGATTGGGTGTGTGGCCGGCCGCATAGCCAACGGCCGTGGAATACACGCCCGGCAGCTGCCAGAACTTTCGCTCCGCGCCCCAGAAACAGCCCATTCCGAACATTGCGCGCTCGAGTCCGTCAGGAAATGGCGGCTCCAGACGATGGCCGTTGACGAAGTGCTTGGGGGGCACGGGCATGCGCGTGTCGCGTCCCGGCAGGGCTTCGGACGGAGTCGGAATCCTGGATGATTTGCCGAACACGTTCACCTCATTCCCAAACAGTAAACTACTCACCGGGCGCGAAATCCAAAGCCACACCGTTCATGCAGTACCGCAGCCCGGTCGGCCTCGGGCCGTCCTCAAACACGTGGCCGAGGTGCCCACCGCACCGGGCGCAGTGTACTTCCACCCTCGCCATGAAGAGACTGCGGTCTTCAGTGGTAGCGACAGCGCCTTCGATTGGTGTCCAGAAGCTTGGCCATCCGGTGCCGCTTTCGAACTTTGTCTCAGACGAAAACACCGCTTGTCCACACCCGGCACAGCGGAACGTCCCTTGACGTTTCTCGGCGTTGAGCGGACTGCTCCAAGGCCGCTCGGTGCCATGCTCCCGAAGGACGGAGAACTGGTCCGGTGTGAGCGTGTTCCTCCACGCATCCGGCGTCTTCTCGAGGTCGAAGGGTTTTTGGGCGCTCATGACACGGAATGATACCTCCCGTGTGTCATGAATGCTCCGACGCGGGTCCCGAAACGAGGGTTCCTCCTGCCTGCCGAACGAGGCCCACAATGAGAAAGGCCCGACGCGATTGCTCACGTCGGGCCTTGGAGATAATGCCGGCAGCGACCTACTCTCCCACACAGTTTCCCATGCAGTACCATCGGCGGTAGTAGGCTTAACTTCCGTGTTCGGAATGGGAACGGGTGTGACCCTACTCCTGTGACCACCGGCAAATTTGTGCCTGGGGTCCCCGCCTTCGCGCCTGACGGCGCTTCGGCGCGGCTAGCCTATTGGTCGGCCTGCCGCGACGTAGCTCGCGAAGCGAGCGGAGTCGGGGTCGTCCCAGACAATCTTGTCAAAGAGCTCTGAATTTGGTCATCTGGTCATCTAGTCATTTGGTCATCTGGTCATTTGGTCATTGATTGAATCATTGACGACTAAATCATTGACCAGATAACTAGATGACCAATTGACTAAATTCAGTTTGCGAACTGAATATCCTGCAAACGGTAGTTTGACCGACCTCACGGGTCACGCAGCGTTTCTGCGTGCATTACGCTTTGTTGATGCGACCTCTTTTGCGGGGTCGCGAAAAACGAAGTTATGGTCAAGCCTCACGGCTGATTAGTATCGGTAAGCTCAACGTGTCACCACGCTTACACACCCGACCTATTACCTGGTCATCTTCCAGGAGCCTTTAGGGATCTTGCGATCCAGGGAGATCTCATCTTGTGGAGGGTTTCACGCTTAGATGCATTCAGCGTTTCTCCCTTCCGGACGTAGCTACCCGGCGCTACCGCTGGCGCGATAACCGGTACACTAGAGGTCCGTCCAACCCGGTCCTCTCGTACTAAGGTCAGCCCCACTCAAATCTCCTGCGCCCATGATAGATAGAGACCGAACTGTCTCGCGACGTTCTAAACCCAGCTCACGTACCACTTTAACCGGCGAACAGCCGGACCCTTGGAACCTGCTACAGCTCCAGGATGTGATGAGCCGACATCGAGGTGCCAAACCCTAGCGTCGATGTGAACTCTTGGCTAGGATCAGCCTGTTATCCCCGGCGTACCTTTTATCCGTTGAGCGATGGCCCTTCCACGCGGAACCACCGGATCACTAAAGCCTGGTTTCCCACCTGCTCGTCTTGTAGGACTCGCAGTCAAGCTCGCTTCTGCTTTTGCACTCTCTGGCTGGTTTCCAAACAGCCTGAGCGAACCTTCGCGCGCCTCCGTTACACTTTAGGAGGCGACCGCCCCAGTCAAACTACCCACCTAGCAGTGTCCCTGTTCTGGATGACAGAACGAGGTTAGAACGCCGAAGCGTTAAGGGTGGTATCTCACCATTGGCTCCCCCGAAACCGAAATCCCGGGTTCAAAGCCTCCCACCTATCCTGCGCATAACGCGTCAGCATTCACTACTAGGATGTAGTAAAGGTGCACGGGGTCTTTTCGTCTAATCACGGGCAACCGGCGTCTTCACCGGTACCACAAATTCGCAGTGCCCCTCGTTGAGACAGCGCCCAAATCATTACGCCATTCGTGCAGGTCGGAACTTACCCGACAAGGAATTTCGCTACCTTAGGACCGTTATAGTTACGGCCGCCGTTTACCGGGGCTTCAGCTCAAAGCGTCGCCTTGCGGCTAACCTCTCCCTTTAACCTTCCGGCACCGGGCAGGCGTCAGGCCATATACGTCGTATTCGACTTAGCATAGCCCTGTGTTTTTAGTAAACAGTTGCTTGGGACTCTTTATTGCAACTCTCTCACGCTTCGGGACGCGAGGTCCCTAACGCTAACAGAGCACCCCTTCTTCCGAAGTTACGGGGTGAGTTTGCCGAGTTCCTAAACGAGGGTTCTCACTCGCACCTGAGGATTTTCTCCTCGCCTACCTGTGTCGGTTTGCGGTACGGGTACCCAAAAGACTCCTTAGAGGATTTTCTCGGCAGCGTGGCGTCTGCGACTTTGCGGGCCTTGCGGCCCTCGCCATGACACCTCAGGGAATGCGACCCACCGGATTTGCCGGGCGGATCCCCCTACATGTCTGAACCTACACGTCCAATCGTAGGCTCGCATAGCCTCCTGCGTCTCCCCATCGTGATAACGTCTTCTAGGTAGTTCTGGAATATTAACCAGATATCCATCCGCTACGCCTTTCGGCCTCGCGTTAGGACCCGACTAACCCTGAGCGGACGAACCTTCCTCAGGAAACCTTAGGCTTACGGTGGGAAGGATTCTCACCTTCCTTATCGCTACTTATGCCGGCAGGGTCACTTCTCACCACTCCACCAGTCTTTACAGTCTGGCTTCACGGCTGTGAGAACGCTCCTCTACCAATATGAGGTCCCGCAGGACCTCGTCTATTCTATGGCTTCGGTCTTGTGCTTAAGCCCCGTTGGATTGTCGGCCCAAAGCCGCTTGACCAGTGAGCTATTACGCTTTCTTTAAAGGATGGCTGCTTCTAAGCCAACCTCCTGGTTGTCTGAGCGTCTTCAGATCCTTTCCCACTTAGCACAAAGTTAGGGACCTTAGCCGATAGTCTGGGCTGTTTCCCTTTCGACGATGAAGCTTAGCCCCCACCGTCTCACTCCCGGGATACGTGTCGTTGGCATTCGCAGTTTAGTTGGATTCAGTAAGCTGGTAAGCCCCCTAGTCCATCTAGTTCTCTACCACCAACGCCGACCTCCCGAGGCTGCTCCTAAAAGCATTTCGAGGAGAACGGGCAATCACGAGGTTTGATTAGCCTTTCACCCCTACCCTCAGCTCATCCGAGCTGTTTTCAACCAACACCGGTTCGGACCTCCATACGGTGTTACCCGTACTTCATCCTGGCCAAGGGTAGATCACCTCGCTTCGCGTCTATTCCCAGCGACTATTCGCCCATTTCGGACTCGCTTTCGCTGCGGCTCGCTTACGCTTAACCTCGCCACTGAGAATAACTAGCCGGCTCATTATGCAAAAGGCACGCGGTCAGGCATTCCGGACCGAAGCTCCGGCATAGCCCTCCCACTGCTTGTAGGTATACGGTTTCAGGTACTATTTCACTCCCCTCACAGGGGTTCTTTTCACCTTTCCCTCACGGTACTGGTTCACTATCGGTCACCAAGGAGTATTTAGCCTTACGAGATGGTCCTCGTGGATTCTCGCGGGATTTCACGTGTCCCGCGATACTCAGGGTACCCGTCGGAGCCAATCAACATGTCGTCTACCGGGCTGTCACCGTCTCTGGCCGATCGTTCCAGATCGTTCGACTACGCTATTGGTTTGTAACTCCGTATGACGGGCCCTACAACCCCACCGTGCAAGCACGATGGTTTGGGCTGTTCCGCGTTCGCTCGCCGCTACTAGCGGAATCACTCTTGTTTTCTGTTCCTGCGGGTACTGAGATGGTTCACTTCCCCGCGTTGCCTTCACACCGCCTATGTATTCAGCGGAGGATCCTTCGGGATTAGCCAAAGGGGGTTTCCCCATTCGGACATCCCCGGGTCAAAGCCCATTTGCGGCTCACCGGGGCTTATCGCAGCTTATCGCGTCCTTCATCGACTCTTGGTGCCAAGGCATTCACCGTACACCCTTAGTAGCTTGACCATAAGAAACTCGAA
>CAVQVI010000026.1:2500-182527 GCA_963717075.1 uncultured Acidobacteriota bacterium
ACACGGCACGCCGGCCATCGCTAGGGGAACCTTCTAAGGTTACTAGCTGGCCCTCTCCCTGTCAATACAAAAATCGACAGATTGCAAGTCGCACACCTTTCCAGTTTTGAGCGACATGAGGCCACATTCAACGCTCGAGCTTGAAGGAAAAGGCCTGTTCCGACGAACCTGGCAGAACTTCCGAGGAGAGCAAACCCGCTGGGCACCCAGCAAATCGCCGCTGCTCGCACCGCGGTCTCGTCACTCCGAACGCGGCACAAGTGTCGCGTACGCGCTACGCATCGTCAAGTCACGCGCACGAGATGATTCTCCTTCTGGCCCTTCCGCAACACGAATAGCCGGCCACCAATGGCATCCTCTCTGCTCAGGCGAGCCGCCGGATCCGTCGCCCGCCGGTTGTTCACATATACTCCGCCTGACTGGACGAGCCGCCGCGCCTCACTCTTCGACGGGGCCAGCTTGACGCGCGCTACCAGATCGACGACTCCGACACCCCCGGCATCCAGCTCTCCACCCGCCATTTCAGTTGACGGGACGTCGTCGAACACGGCAAGAACATCTTCCACCGGCAAATTCGCAATGTCCTCACCGAACAGCAGTGCCGAGGCGTGCTCCACACGTAACACATGCTCCACACCGTGGACGATCGCCGTGACCTCGCGCGCCAGCGCGCGCTGGGCCTCGCGTTTCTCAGGTGATCCAATGACGGTGGTCGCCAGCTCCGCGACGTCTTCTCGCCCAAGGAACGTGAAGTACTTGAGGTACGGGATGACGTCCGCGTCGTCCGCATTCAGCCAGAACTGATAGAAACGGAATGGACTCGTCCGCAGCGGATCGAGCCAGACTGCCCCGGTCTCAGTCTTTCCGAACTTCGCGCCGGATGGAGTGGTCAACAATGGGGTCACGAGACCGTGTGCCTTTGCGCCTCGCAGTTTCCGGATCAATTCGATACCGGCGGTGATGTTGCCCCACTGATCGCTCCCGCCGAGTTGCACCGTGCAGCCAAATCGATCGAGGAGTTCGACGAAGTCACGTGCCTGCAGCAGGAGATAGCTGAACTCGGTGAATGACAGGCCGTCCTCGCTCTGAAGGCGACGGCTGATGGACTCCTTCTGCAATAGGTAGTTGACCGTGAAGTGCTTGCCCGTGTCGCGCAGGAAGCCAATCAGACTCGTCGACGTCAGCCAGTCGGCGTTGTTGACCAGACGCGCAGCATTTTCGCCGCGATCGAAGTCGAGAAGCCGCCCCAGCTGGCGTCTGATTCCGGCGACGTTCAGATCAATCTGTTCGCGCGAGAGAAGAGGCCGCTCCTGCGATTTTCCGCTGGGGTCTCCGATCATGCCGGTCCCACCACCAACAACCGCTATCGGAGAATGGCCGAACCGCTGCAGGCGGGCGAGCATGAGGGCCGGCAACAAGTTCCCGACATGCAAACTCGGCGCGGTGGGATCGAAACCGCTATAGGCGGTCACGTGCTCCCTGTCCATGAGATCCGACAGGCCTTCTGTCGCGTCGTACACCAAGCCTCGCCACGAGAGCTCATCGAAGAGATTCGCCATGGAAACCCGTTTACTATAACAGTCGATGGCCATCAGCAGGCGGACCGCACTCAAAGCGTTCGCCGCCACGGGACTCGGCTCGGTTGTCGGCCGGCAGCGCGTACGGTTACCTGTATGAACGCACGGCCATCGAGATCACGCGCGCGGATGTGCCGGTCGTCGGACTCCCGCCTGCGCTCGGCGGTCTGCGCATCGGGTTGTTGACCGATGTCCACCGCAGCGGCTGGGTATCGGCCGCCGATGTTACGGCAGCTGTGACATTGCTGATGTCGGAGCGTCCGGATCTCATCGTGCTCGGCGGCGACTACGTGACATGGGGCGATCGGCAGTACGTCGCCTCTTCTTCGGAGGCCCTCGCCCCACTGTCGGCTCCGCATGGCGTGTTCGGAATCCTTGGCAACCACGACGATGATCACGATATGCCGACGGCGCTGAGCGCCCGCGGGGTCGAGATGCTCAAAGACGCGAGAACCCGACTGACCATCCGGAATGAAGCGCTTGAACTGGCCGGAATCCGATTCTGGACGAAACGCGCAGCGGACATCAGGTCGGTGGTGCGGGGCGCATCCGGAACCTGTGTGCTTCTGGCCCACGACCCCCGTCGCGTCGTAGAAGCCGAAGCCTTGAACGTCCCCCTCGTCCTTTCCGGCCACACACACGGCGGGCAGGTTGTCCTGCCGGCCTTCGGGGCAGTCGCGGCGCGGAAATTTCCCGTCGTCGCGGGCCTGGCGCGTCGAGGAGACACGACCGTGTTCGTCAGTCGCGGCGTTGGAACCGTCTACGTACCAGTCAGGGTCAACTGTCCGCCGGAAGTGGCGGTGTTGACCCTGCGACCAGCCAACCCACAACTGCCCGCATGACGCAACTCGAAGCTCCACACCCGGATGGCGGTCTCGGCCGATTCGCGCGCGCGATCAGGTTGTCACAATGAACCGCCGACCCTCGAGGTGCCACCCTCCGCCGAGCACGAGGCGCAGGGCCTCAGGGTAGAGACGATGTTCCTCGGCGAGGATGCGCGCCGAGAGCGTCTCGACGGTGTCGGCGTCGAGCACCGGCACCGGCGCCTGCAGAATGATCGGACCCGCATCGAGCTCCGCCGTGACGAGATGCACGGTCGCACCAGAAACGCGGACCCCGTACGTCAGCGCCTGCCGCTGCGCATCGAGCCCTGGAAACGCGGGCAGGAGCGACGGATGAATGTTCAACACACGTTGAGGGAACGCCTCGAGCAGTGGCGAGCCAACCAACCGCATGAAGCCCGCGAGACACACCAGTTCCACGTTTCGGGCGCGGAGTTCCTTGGCGATCGCGCGGTCGTACGCGTCACGATCCGGGTAATCGCGCTGGCTCACGCATAGGGCCTCGATGCCAGCCCGTCGGGCGCGTACAAGGCCCTCCGCCTCCGGTCGATTCGAGACAACGACGGCAACGGTTGCGTCGAGCACACCCCGGGCGGTGGCATCCATGATCGACTGAAGATTGCTCCCGCGGCCGGAGATCAACACCGCGATCGGGTGAGCGAGTCGGGAGTGGATGGCAGCTTCAGGCATAGGTCTCTCGGGATCGCGGCGCTGCGTAAGAGATACCAACGATTCCCGACACCGTCATCCGCAATACGTGACTCTGCGATCCCCAGCGACGACGGATCCGAGACGCCAGGCCTTCGACTCTGCGGCGCCCGCCAGGTCGGCTAGGACGCGATCCGCATCAGCCGCTCCGCAGACCACCACGAGACCCACACCCATGTTGAAGGTCCGAAGCATTTCGTCCCGCGTGATTCGACCCCGTTCTTGAAGCAGACGGAACAGGGGCGGGGCGTCCCACGATCGCAGATCGACGTCCGCGGCGCATCCGTCCGGCAGCGTGCGCGGCAGGTTCTCCGTGATCCCGCCGCCAGTGATGTGCGCGAGCCCCTTCACACGTCCGTCCTCGAGGAGTGGGGCCACGACGTGCAAATACGAACGGTGAGGCGCCAGCAGAGCGTCGCCGACCGTCGCGGCAAGTTCGCGAACGAACGTGTCCGGCGCATAACCGGCCTCGTCGAACAGCACTCGGCGTGCCAGCGAGTAGCCATTCGTATGAAGCCCGGTCGAGGGCAACGCGATCAGCACGTCGCCGGGCACAATCATTCCTACCGTCAATCACGCGAGATCGATCCACAACGCCGACGATAAACCCCGCGATATCGTATTCGCCGTCGGAGTAGAAGCCCGGCATCTCCGCGGTTTCGCCGCCAATGAGCGCGCAACCGTTGTCGCGGCATCCATGCACGACGCCGGTGATAACCTGTTCCGCCACATCAGGAGACAACCGGCCGGTGGCGAGATAGTCGAGAAAGAACAGCGGACGCGCGCCCTGCACCAGCACGTCATTCACGCAGTGATTGACGAGATCGGCTCCCACTGTGTCGTGCCGGCCGGTCATGAAGGCCACTTTCAGCTTCGTGCCGACGCCATCCGCGCTCGAGACGAGCACGGGCTCAGCGTACGCCGAGCGATCCAACTGAAACAGACCCCCGAAGGAGCCAATCTCGGAGAGCACCCCGGGAGTAAACGTCGTGCGCGCAAGCGACTTGATGCGCCGAACGGTTTCATTTCCGGCGTCGATATCCACGCCAGATTGACGGTAATCCATCAGAAGTCCAGCTTCGTGATGAGCGTCTGCATCAACTCGCGGGCCCGCGACCCTTCGACTGACGACCAATACGCGCGGCGCGCAAACGCAAAAAATCGCTCCTTGTCCAGGTCTTCCTCGAGCATGTCAAAGCCTTCGGCGACCAAATCGATAGCCGCCCCTCGTTTCTGGTGCGTTTCGAGCATCGTCACCATCAGGGGCGTGTTCCGGAGCGCAATCGTGGCAACAGCCAACGCCACCCGCGCACGCATCGGATCGACCGACGGGATACCGATCTCGAATAGCACCTCGGCCGCCTCGGGGTGACCGGCGAGCGCGACGGCGGCCAGACCTGACGCCGCGCCCCGCAGCAGTTCCTGGTATCCCGCGTTGAATTCGGCAAACTTCAGCGCTTCCTCGAGATAGCGTTCATGCACGGCGCAGTTGATTCCGAGGAGACAGATCGCGGCAGCAATCGACGGCTGACGCTCCGGCCGCGCGGTCCGCTGCAGCGTCGCCAGGGTTTCCAGCGAACGGGTGTCACCAATCTTCCCAAGCGCCAGTGCCGCGTCGTCTTGAAGCGGTCCGTCGAGCTCGAGCAACGGCGTCGATCGCCTCTACCGCGTAACGCGCCTTGTAGTCGCCGAGCGCTTCGATCACCACGCTGCGGAAAAAATCTTCGCCTCGACCAATTTCGCGGACGAGCGTCCGCTGGACTCGGGGATCGTTGCCGAGCGCTGCTAACGCGCGGACGAGCGCCGGCCGCACGAATTCGGCCAGCTCCTTGTCCAGCGCGTTGAGCAGATCCGATACCATCCCACGATCGGGGTTGTGTTCGAAGTAGCTGTAAGCCACCGTCCGCAGTCGATCGTTTGGACTCTTGAGGGACGCCAGCATCGCATCCTTCGTCCGCGAATCATTGAACCCGGTCAGGAGTACAAGCGAGCGGTACCGGACGTAGCCATCCGCATGCTCGGCCACGGCCCCCTGCAACGCAGCCACCGCCTGTGGCGTCGCTGTTCGCCGCACCGTGCGTGCCGCGACCGTACGGGTGTCGTAATCGAGATCCCCGAGCTTATCGATCGCGCGTTGAAGATCGGCCGGAGAAACAGTCTGGGGAGCCGCGGGCTCCTGCGCGGCTATGGAGCCTGCATCGCCCAGCAGGCCGAGGATACAGAGAGCACCGGCCACTCCGCCATGTCCCCACCTCATGATCCGCTGACGACGGGTTCGACCTTGTCGAGCTTCAGGGCTAGCTGGAGGTACGTCTTCTCGTCGCGAGGGAATTCCACTGGGTAAATGCCGGTGTAGCAGGAACTGCAATACCCCTTTTGACCGGTGCCGACGGCGCTCATCAGGCCTTCCAAGCTCAGATACCCGACGCTGTCGGCCCCGAGGTAGGTGCGGATTTCCTCGAGAGTGTGGGTTGCAGCTATCAACTCCGAGCGAACCGGCGTGTCAACGCCGTAGAAACAGGGCGAGATCGTCGGGGGACAGCTAATGCGCACGTGGACCTCGCGGGCGCCCTTCTCACGAACCATCCTGACGATCTTGCGGCTCGTCGTACCGCGGACGATCGAGTCGTCCACCAGCACCACGCGCTTGCCATCGAGAATGCTGTGCACGGGGTTTAGCTTCACCTTGACGCCGAAGTGGCGAATCGACGACTGCGGCTGGATAAACGTCCGGCCGACGTAGTGGTTTCTGATGAGCCCCATCCGCAAGGGGATGCCGGACTCCTCATGGAATCCCATGGCTGCGCACACACCAGAGTCAGGCACGGGCACCACCACGTCAGCCTCGACCGGTTGCTCACGGGCGAGGATACGGCCGAGATTCGTGCGCACCTCGTTCACGCTCTTACCGAAGACATAACTGTCGGGCCTTGCGAAATACACGTGTTCGAACACACAGTGGGCCAGCGGCGCGGGCAGGAAGGGCTTCAGCGATCGCAGCCCCTCTGCGTTGATCACGAGCACCTCGCCCGGCTCAATGTCCCGGATATAGGTCGCACCAATGAGATCCATCGCGCATGTTTCCGAACACACGACGTAGGCGTCGCCCAGACGGCCGAGCGCCAGCGGACGAAAGCCATGGGGATCACGCACGGCGATAAGGTGGCTGCGCGACAGCAGCAGGAACGAAAAGGCGCCTTGGACTTGAGACACCGATTCGATAACCGCCTCTTCGATCGTCGCAGCCTTCGACCGCGCGTAGAGATGAAGGACGACCTCGGTGTCGCTGCTGGACTGGAAGATCGATCCCTGCCGCACCAGTTCCGCTCGCAGCTGGTCGGCGTTCACCAGATTGCCGTTGTGGCAGATCGAGATCTGGCCATGAGCGCAATCGATCAGAAACGGTTGCGCATTTGCAAGCCGGCTCTCGCCAGTGGTTGAATAACGCACATGCCCAATGGCCAGCCCTCCCGGCAATCCACCAAGGGTTTCACTGTCGAAGACGTCTGCCACATAACCCATCGCCTTTGACACGCGGACCTGCGTGCCGTCTGAGGCCGCGATGCCCGCGCTCTCCTGACCGCGGTGCTGCAGCGCGTACAGTCCGAGGTATGCCATGTTGGCTGCTTCGGGATGACCGAGAATGCCGAAGAGCCCGCATTCGTCTTTGAACTTATCGAGCATGCGACTCAGCCACTGATTGAATGTTACGCGACGCGACGCGCGAATTGGCGCTCAAGCGTCGATGCCCAGGCACGTTCCACCTCGCTTATCGGCACGTCCACAGCCATCCGGCCACCAACCACAATGCGCAGCACACGACCGCCGGTCCGTCCGATCACCTCAGCAGGAATACCTCCCGCTGCCGCCCGCTGGAGCACCGGCTCAGCACTATTCCCGGCCACCGACACAACGATGCGGCTCGCGGACTCCCCGAAGAGCGCCGCCGCCTCGTTGATGCCGGCATCGCGCCCGACAGACACTCCGCCGATGGAGATTTCTGCGCCCGTTCCGCCAGTGCCGAAGCAGGACTCGGCAAGAGTCACCGCCAATCCTCCGTCAGAACAATCGTGCGCCGAGCGAATCAATCGCGCCTCTGCTAGTGACACGATGAACGCCTGAAGGGTTCGCTCGGCCGTCAGGTCGAGTGAAGGCGGCGCGCCGCGCACCAGCCCGTGCATCACCTTGAGGTACTCGCTCCCCCCGAGTTCCCCTCGTCCCGTGCCGAGCAGGATAATGGTGTCTCCGGACGATTGAAAGCGGCGGCTCAACACCCGATCGGCGTGCTCCAGCAGCCCGACGACGCCAATCACCGGCGTCGGATAGATGGCGCTGCCGTCGGTCTCGTTATAGAGGCTCACATTGCCGCCGGTGATCGGCACGTCCAGTGCACGGCACGCGGTCCCAATACCTTCGACCGCTTTCGCGAACTGCCACATGATCGTCGGCCGTTCCGGATTGCCGAAGTTCAGACAGTTCGTAGCCCCGAGCGGGCGGGCACCGCTGCACGCCACGTTACGGGCGGCTTCGGCCACAGCCAGCATCGCGCCGCGATAGGGGTCGAGATAGCAATAGCGGCCGTTGCCATCCACCGACATGGCGAGCGCTCGCGTCGTGTCCTTGATGCGAACGACGCCTGCTCCCAGGCCAGGCAGATTGACGGTGTTTGTCCGGACCATGTGGTCGTACTGCCGGTACGCCCACTCCTTGCTTGCCACGGTGGGCGATGCCAGCACCGCCAGCAGGGTGTCGTTCCCGTTGGAGGCCTCGGGTGAGCTCCCCAGCGCGTCGAGATCGAGCGCCTGCACTTCCGACAAGTAGGCCGGAGGTTCCATCGGTCGACGGTAGACCGGCGCTTCATCCGTCAGCGCCCGGTTCGGTATTTCCGCCACGACCTCTCCGCGATTCTTCACGCGAAGCAGCCCGTCGGTCGTCACTTCGCCAATACAGACAGCGTGCAGATCCCATTTTCCGAAGACCCGCTCGACCTCCTGCTCGCGCCCTTTCTTGACGACGAGGAGCATCCGCTCCTGAGATTCGGAGAGCATGGTTTCGTACGGCGTCATGCCGCTCTCACGCTGTGGGACGAGCGACACATCGATCTCGATGCCCGCGCCGCCGCGTGACCCCATCTCTGCGGTCGAGCAGGTCAACCCCGCGGCGCCCATGTCCTGAATGCCCACGAGGGCATCGGTTCGCATGACTTCGAGACAGGCCTCGAGCAGCAGCTTCTCCATGAACGGATCGCCGACCTGGACGGCCGGGCGCTTTTCGGCAGATTTGTCGTCGAACTCCGCCGACGCCATGGTCGCGCCGTGAATGCCGTCGCGGCCGGTTTTGGCTCCGACGTAATACACGGGATTCCCGGCGCCGGATGCGACACCTTTGATGATGTCGGACGCCTTCGCCGTACCGAGGCAAAACACGTTGACCAAGGGATTCCGCGCGTAGCTGGGCTCGAACGCAATTTCGCCGCCCACTGTCGGAATGCCGATGCTGTTCCCATAGCCGGCGATGCCGGCGACGACGCCCTCGAGAATCCGTCGCGTACCGGGCGCGTCGAGCGACCCGAATCGCAGCGAGTTCATGAGCGCAACCGGCCTCGCCCCCATCGTGAAGATGTCGCGGATGATCCCGCCGACACCGGTGGCCGCGCCCTGATACGGCTCGATGAAGGAGGGGTGGTTGTGTGATTCGATCTTGAAGACGGCCGCGAGGCCATCGCCGATGTCGATGGCACCGGCATTCTCGCCCGGCCCCTGCAGCACCTGCGGCCCCTCTGTCGGCAGCGTCTTCAGGTGCACCCGCGAGCTCTTGTAGCTGCAGTGCTCCGACCACATCACGGAAAAAATGCCGAGCTCGGTCAGATTCGGCTCGCGGCCGAGGAGCGCCTTGATACGGTCGTACTCGTCGCGTGTGAGTCCGTGCCGTTCGAGGATCTGCGGCTCAATCATGCCCGCGTCACCAGCGCCCCCGCCTTCACGGACTGCACGACCGATTCGAAGATGACCAGCCCGTCCGCGCTGCCGAGAATCGACTCGCAGGCCCGTTCCGGATGGGGCATCAGGCCCACGACATTGCGCGCCTCATTGCACAGACCGGCAATTGATGCCGTGGATCCGTTCGGATTGGCCGCGTCAGTCGCCTCACCCGCAGCCGTTGTATATCGAAATACTACCTGACGATTCTTTTCGAGGCGGGCGATGACGTCCGGCTCCGCGAAGTAGTTGCCATCACCGTGCGCGATGGGGATGCGTAGCACCTGACCGTTTCGGCAGGCCATCGTGAACGGCGTGTCCGTCTGTTCGACGCGAACGTGCACGTGTTCGCAACGGAACTTCAGACCGCGGTTGCGCAGCATCGCACCGGGGAGCAGGCCCGACTCGAGTAGCACCTGGAATCCGTTGCAGATGCCCAGTACGGGACCGCCTCGCCCGGCGAACACCTGCACCTCGCGCATGATCGGCGAAAAGCGCGCCATGGCGCCTGTTCGCAGATAGTCGCCGTGAGCAAAGCCGCCAGGCAGAATCACGACATCGGCGCCTTTCAGATCGGTTTCCTTGTGCCAGATGAGGTCGGCTGACTGGCCGAGCACATGCGTGGCGGCGTAATACGCGTCGTGATCGCAATTCGAGCCAGGGAAGACGATGACAGCGAATTTCATGATCAGCTTTCGGCGTTCAACTTTCGACATTCAGCTCTCGAATCAGCCTTCGTCCCGAGAGCTGACAACTACTCAATTTCCACTCTATAGCTCTCGATCACGGGATTCGCGAGCAGTTTGTCGGCGACTTCGGAGGCAAGCGCCCGTGCCTGTGCTTCCTCGGCCGTGGCTAAATCGAGCTCGAAGTACTTGCCCTGTCGCACGTCTTCGACACGGTCGTAGCCAAGCGAATGCAGGGCATCGGCAATGGTCCGCCCCTGCGGATCGAAGACCGACGGCTTGAGCGTCACGAACACTCGCGCACGCATTAGTGCCTCATCGTAGCCGCCGTCTGGAAGACGCGGCCGAAAATGTCGTCAACGTGCTTGAACTGTTCGTTGAGGTCGAACGCGCGGTCGATATCGGACGGGGACAGCACCCGCGCGACATCGGCGTCCCTGAGGAGCAGTGCCTTGAAGTCGGTCTGTTCCTCAGACGACCGCATGGCGTTCCGCTGTACCCACTCGTAGGCCTGCTCCCTGGAGACACCCTTCATGGCGAGCGCCAGCAGCACGCTTCCCGAAAAGACCACGCCTCGCGACAACTGGAGATTCTGGCGCATGCGCTCGACGTTCACCACCATTCCGCGAACGACCCGCGTGAAACGGCGCAGCATGTGATCGAGGGCGATGAAGCTGTCCGGAAGAATCACCCGCTCCACCGAAGAGTGCGAAATGTCGCGCTCGTGCCACAATGCCACGTTCTCGAGCGCCGCATGCGCGTTGGCGCGGACAAGGCGCGCGAGGCCCACCACCTGCTCGCACGCGATTGGATTTCGCTTGTGGGGCATCGCCGACGAGCCCTTCTGCCCCTTCGCGAACGGCTCCTGCAGCTCGCCGATCTCGGTCTTCTGCAGCCCCCGCACTTCGAGCGCGAACTTCTCCAGCGACGCCGCCGTGATGGCGAGCGTTGCGAGCAGTTCCGCATGGCGATCTCGCTGAATGACCTGCGACGCGACGGGAGCAGGCTCAAGGCCAAGCCGGCGGCACACATCGGCTTCAATCGACGGGGGAAGGTGCGCGAATGTCCCGACCGCACCGGACAGTTTGCCGACCGAGACGGTCGATCGCGCCCGACGCACTCTCGCGATGGCGCGGTCGACTTCGGCGTACCACAACGCCAGTTTCAGTCCAAGCGTCATCGGCTCGGCATGGACCCCGTGCGTGCGCCCAATCATCGCCGTGCGTCGATGCTCGATCGCACGGTCGTGGACAGCCTCAGACAGGCTGTCGAGATCCTTCAGAATCAGATCGCACGCTTCGCGCATCTGAAGCGCTTGCGCGGTGTCGATGACATCCGACGAGGTCATCCCGAAGTGGAGCCACCGCGCCGATGGCCCGACCTTCTCCGCTACTGCCGTCGTGAAGGCAATCACGTCGTGCTGCGTCACTTGCTCGATCGCTTCAATGCGAGCGATGTCGAAACCGCCGCGATCGCGGATCTCCCGTGCGGCTTCCGGCGGGACAATGCCCGCCGAGGCCATCGCTTCGGCGGCGGCTGTCTCCACAAGCAGCCAGGTCTCATAGCGACGCTGGTCGCTCCAGATACGGCCCATCTCGGGGTGCGTGTAACGTGCGATCATTCAATCAAGCGCAAGGCGCTCGGTCGGAATCTCCAGTCCATTTACGTTTCCCAGGACCGTCGCGGAGAGCGGGCTGGCCTCGAACAGGTCCACCGCCACGCGTTGCACGTCCGACGCCGTCACCTGGTTAATCCCCTCGAGCGTCTCATCCAGGCCGACCTGCCGATCGAAGTAGATTTCCTGCCGCGCCAGATGAGACATGCGGCTGGCCGTGTTCTCAAGGCTGAGCATGAGGCTGCCTTTCAGGTGATCCTTTCCGCGCTGCAGTTCGGCTTCCGTGACCGGATTCTGCTTCACGACCTTGAGCTCTTCCACGACCAAGTCGACCACTTCCCCAACGGCTTCATTGGAGCAGCCGGCGTAAATCGTAAACGAACCAGCGTCCCGATACGCGCTCAGACCGCTGAAGACGGCGTACGCCAACCCTCGCTTCTCGCGAACGTTCTGGAACAACCGCGAACTCATCGCGCCGCCGAGAATCGTGTTGAGCAGGTAGCTCGCATAACGACCCTCATGATTCTGGGGATAACTGCTGGCGCCAAGGCACACGTGACTCTGCTCGAGTTCCTTGCTGCGGATGAGCACCTTCGGCACCACGGACGGCGCCTCTTCGCCAAGGAGATCGCCCACCGAGGCCAACGACCCGAACTTCTCGCTGACAAGATCGCGGACGCGCTCATGCTCGAGATTCCCCACGGCCGACACGATGAGATTCCGCGGGGTGTACGCTTTCGAGAAATAGTCTCGCAGCAGGTCCGCGTTGAACGACTCCACCGTCTCGCGCGTGCCGAGGATAGGTCGCCCGAGTGGGTGGTTCTCCCAGAAGCCCTGCGTGAAGATCTCGTGCACGAGATCGTCCGGGGTATCCTCCACCATCTTGATCTCTTCCACGACAACTTTCTTCTCGCGCTCGATGTCAGCCGGGCTGAACCTCGGGTTGAGCACGATGTCAGAGAGAATGTCGAGCGCCAGCGGCAGGTGCTCGTCGAGAACCTTAATGTAGTAACTCGCGTATTCCTTTGCCGTGAATGCGTCGAGTTGCCCGCCAATGGAGTCGATGGCTTGCGCGATGTCCTCGGCCGACCGGGTGGCCGTCCCCTTGAAGAGCATGTGCTCGACAAAGTGCGCAATACCGCCGCGTTCAGCCGTCTCGTGCCGCGATCCACGCGTCAGCCAGACGCCGATGCTGATCGACCGAACCTGCGACATGCGCTCGGTGACGATACGAAGGCCGTTATCGAGCGCGTCTCTCACAATCACTGAATTCAAGGTGAAGCTCGCAGCAGGAACGCAGGTCTAGAGGGGCCGTCTCTAGATGCCGTAAACCGTTGACAGAAAAGGAATTACCAGCCCCTACACACTATAACACGCCCGTCGCGCCCCGGCAAGCGCGGCGACGCGGGAGGACCGCACACGTTTCGCGCTACGATCAGAAAAACGACCAAGTTCTTGGAAATATGAGAGATACCGTGTCGAAGACCACGGCGCCAATCCCCCGCATCGACATCGCCGAGCTCGATCGTTCAGCTCTCGAAGCCGTGCTTGCGGAACGGGGACACGAACGGTTTCGCGCGCGTCAGATCTTCCGCTGGGTCTATCGCCACGGCATCACAGATCTCGGCATGATGACGGATCTGTCCCGCGACCTGCGCGACACGCTCGCCGCGATACTCACTCTCACCACGCCGGCCATCGTCACCCGCGAACGATCCACCGACGGCACCGAAAAGTTCCTGCTCCGCCTGGCGGACGGACGACAGATTGAGTCTGTCTTCATTCCCGACACACCGGGGATGACGTTCTGCATCTCGACGCAGGTCGGCTGCGCGATGGCATGCGCATTCTGCCTGACGGGAAAGATGGGCCTGGTCCGCAACTTGACCGCGGGCGAGATCGTCGGTCAGGTTCGGGTGCTGGCAGATGCCCTCGACCTGCATGACAAGACCTTCAACATCGTCCTGATGGGAATGGGGGAACCGCTCCACAACTACGATGCCACGATGAAGGCGTTGCGGATTCTGGCCGATGAACATGGTCTGGCGCTACCACCCCGGCGCGTGACGCTGTCAACCGTGGGCCTTCTTCCAGGACTCGAGCGGTTGGCCCTCGAACCGATCATGCCGAACCTCGCGATTTCGCTTCACGCGCCCACCGACCTTCAGCGCGGCGATCTCGTACCCATCAACAAGAAATACGGCGTGAGCGAGATCGTCGACGCCTGCAAGCGGTTCCCTCTTAAGAAGCGCAGCCGCATCACGTTTGAGTATGTGCTTCTGGCGGGGGTCAACGACGCGCCGGAAGACGCTCGTCAGCTGGCGAGACTGCTGGCTGGTGTGAAATCGAAGGTGAATCTCATTCCGCTCAACGCCGCAGTCGGCATCCCGTTTGAGCGGCCGTCGGACACCTCGATCGACCGCTTCGCGAAGATTCTGGCCGAACGCGGGGTGACCGTCTCGGTACGAAAAAGTCGAGGCCGGGACATTCGGGCCGCCTGCGGCCAACTTCTCGTCGAAGGCCAGCGCAAGTCGCCCGCTCAGCAACTTGCCGCGCTGGCCTTTGGCGCGGCTCGCCAATAATTCGCGCTCGTCATCAAGAATGCCCCGCGATCCGACTTGAACGCCGGACGGATGGAAGGTGTTTTCAAGGAGCGACCTTGCTCCTCGCGCATGGGTAAGCCGGTTGTGTCCGAGAGTACGTAAGATACGCCTATGAAAAGTCTGTCCGCCCGGCTGACGGCCTATCGGCCACGGATGCGAGGCGGGCGGTGGCTTGCCGCGTATCTCCTCTGGTGCCTCGGGCTCACCCTTCATCGGGGATTCGGCTTCCCGTTCATCGTTCTGGGAATTCTGCTCGTGCCGTGGAACGCCGGCGCATCGCTCGAGTCCTCTGATGAAGAGGAGCGCTCCTTGCGTCCGCTCGTTCTGACCGGCGTCCCCGGGCTGGGCGTCGCCGCGCTCATCCACACGCCCGGCATTCAGCAGAGGACCATGCTGGCTGGCATGATCTTCCTCGTCACCTTCCTCCTCCTCGTCGCGGCATTCGTCGTCTTGCGTTTCGTTCGCACGCCCGAGTTTCGCTGGACGTATCTGCTCGCTGCGCTCTATTTCTGCTCAGGTGCGCTTGTCATCACACTACATCCGACGCCCCACATCGATGCGTACGCGTTCGAGCAGAACGGAGCGCAACGCTTTCTAGAGGGCCGCAACCCCTACTCGGAGAACTATCCCAACATCTACTCGCTGGCGGAGAGCCGCCGTTTCATGGGACGCGAGATGGCCGCGATCGACTACTACGTCTACCCGCCACTGTCCCTGGTGGTGACGACGATGGGATACGCGGTGGGCGGCGACATCCGCTATGCGATGCTAGCCGCCCAGACGGCATTCGGAATGCTCCTGTGGAGGATCGCGTGGGCGTCCGGGATGACAGCCCGCACGGCCACGGCCTTCGCTGCGGCCTACTACCTCCTCCCTCTCAATTTGGACACGCTGGACAATGCGTGGACCGATCCTCTGGTGTCCTCAGCGCTCGCCCTGTTTTTCCTGTCCCTGGTTACGTCACGAACACGGTGGTGGGGCTGGTGCCTAGGTCTCTTCTTCTCGATGAAGCAGTACAGCATCGTCGCCCTGCCGATGCTGATCGGGCAGCGGTGGGCGCCATCGCGGCGCCGCGCCTTCTTTCAGGCGCTGGCCTTGACGGCGCTCCTGTTTGCGCCGTTCGTGGTGTGGAGTCTGCGGGACCTCCTGAACGATTTAGTTCTGGAGGTCTGGCGCACACCGCTCCGGACCGACCAGATGTCCATCCCCGCCCTTGTGTTCACGTTGACCGGGTGGAAATTATCCGGCTGGTTATCTTTCGTGTTCGCGATCGTCGCCGCCGCATGGCTCCTGTTGAAAGTACCGGACGGTCCCTTCGGTCTGGCCCTCGGCATGTTGGGGGCGTACCTCGCCTTCTTTCTGTTCGGAAAGCAGGCGGCTCCCAACTACCATGTATTCCTCGCGCAGCTGATGTTGCTCTGCATGGCCCTTCAACCCCGCTTCTGCCGGGCTAGCCCAACGAGCGAGGTTTCTCCATGACTTCAGTGCGGAACAGCCGAGGACGGGTATCAGAGCCGCCTGTGGACAGCTTCTCGGCGTGAATAGACATTTTAGGATTGAGGAATCGCAGGATTGAAGGATTTCAAGAATCCAACTTCGCCGAGCAGGGGCTCCGCGCTCGAGATTCTCACATCAACCCACTCGTTGCGCGCACGGCGAGGCGGAATTCTCACCTTCAGATAGTTTCCAGTCACCACGAGTGATCCGTCTTCGATCGTCAGCGCTCGATGCACCTTCCCGACTTGGGAGTCGAGAAATCGTGCGGCCAGCCGTGCCGATATCTCTCGAACGCGGCGGCCGCGCTCTCGGACAGCGACGCCGGGTACCTTGCCCTTCATTCCAGAGGCGGCTGTTCCCGGCCGATCCGAGTAGGGAAACACATGGACGTGCGTCAACGGCGACGTCTCGAGATATGACGTCAACTGCTCGAAGTCATCGTCGGTTTCGCCTGGAAAGCCTACGATGATGTCCGAGCCGATGGACGCATCGGGCATTCGCCGTCGGATATCGTCGACGAGCGCCACGTACCGATCGATCGTGTACGGACGCCGCATGGCGGCAAGCACACGATCGCTCGCGTGTTGAAGAGGGAGGTGGAAGTGCGGGGCCACACAGCGGCTCGCCGCCACCAACCCGACGACGGCTGGCGTGCAGTCATTGGGCTCGAGCGAGCTGATACGAAAGCGCACGGGACCCGGCAGCGATAGATGTGCCAACGCGGTCAGGAGATCGGCCAGTGAGAGTCGCGAAGGCAGGTCGCTGCCGTAAGAGCCGAGATGTACGCCAGTCACCGCGACTTCCTTGAAGCCTGCCGCAGCGACGCGTTCCACCTCTCGTACCACCGTCTCCAGGGGCACGCTTCTCGGTGCACCTCGCGTCGTCGGGATGATGCAGTAGGCGCAGGGCTCCGCACACCCCGTCTGGACGCGGAGCGTAAAGGCCGTGCGCCCAGCAACACCGGGCTCGATCGTCGCACCGCAACTGCCGTCACCGTCACCGAAGCGATTGGCTGACATCAGGTCCGGCTCGAAGGCATCCGTGTGAACGGGAGCCTCGACAAGTTCAGCACGGACCAAGCTCACCGACGCGCCGGAGCCGCGCACGATACTGGCATCGCGAAGAATCGAGATGAGCCGCGGCTTGTCCTCATTCGGGACGACGCGGGCTACGTTCGGCAGGTGGCCCAACTCGCCGGGTGTCCGCGTGGCATAGCACCCCGTCACGACGATCCGGGCGCCAGGATTCTGACGCGCGATACGTCGAATGGTCTGGCGAGCGCCTTGGTCGGCTGTTGCGGTCACAGAGCAGCTGTTGACGAGCACGAGGTCGGCCTGTTCGACAGGCGACGGTGTCGCGCCGCTGGCCAGCAATTCCTCTTCGAGACCGAGGGAGTCGGCCTGATTGACTCGGCAGCCGAAAGTGATGACCGAGTATCTCATCTATGATTTACGACTTGGTGATCGACGATGTCTCTGGAAATCCCACTTGAGATCGTCCATCTCCAGCTCGTCGACCGTCGATGAGAGCCTTCTTACCGATATCCCTGCGATACTGCATGCCGTCGAAGGAAATCTTCGCGACGGCAGCGTAGGCGCGCTCGATGGCATCGGCGAACGTCGTTCCACGGCCGACCACCGTCAACACCCGTCCGCCTGCACTCACGAGTTGGCCGTCCCGATTCGCCGTACCGGCGTGGTAGACGGCCGCCCCTGTTTGCTCGGCCTCAGCCACGCCCTGAATCGGTCTTCCCGACTCTGCCGATTCTGGATATCCGTGCGATGCGATGACCACACCCACCAGTTTGTCGTGCGAGAGGCGAACGGTGGACTGGTGCAGCCGGCCCCTCGCGGCAGCCATCAGCACCGGGAGCAGCGGTTCGGCGATGAGCGGCAGAATGACTTGCGCTTCGGGATCGCCAAGCCGCACGTTGAACTCAATGACTTTGGGACCCGATGTTGTGAGCATCAACCCAACGTACAGGAATCCGCGGAACGGGCAACCTTCCGCCGCCATTCCGGTGATCACGGGCTCGACAATGTCGCGAAGCACGCGCGCCTGCAGCGTCGCATCCACCAGCGGGCTCGGAGCGAATGCACCCATGCCGCCAGTGTTCGGTCCTCGATCGTCGTCAAAAATGCGCTTGTGATCCTGAGCCGTCCCAATTGGCACCGCGTGAGTACCGTCGCTCACCACGAAGAATGACACTTCCGGACCGGTAAGGCATTCTTCGATGACCAGTCGCGCGCCAGCGTCGCCGAAACGGCCCTCGCTCATGGCCGCGGTGACGGCTGCCTCAGCGTCAGTGCGATTGGCGGCAATGACGACACCCTTACCAGCGGCGAGCCCATCGGCCTTCAGCACGAGCGGGAATCCGAACTCGCCCGATCGCACACAGGCAAGCGCCTCATCCGCGTGATCGAAAACGCGAAAGCGGGCGGTCGGTACCGCGTGGCGGTCCATGAAGGCCTTGGCGAAGGCTTTGCTCGACTCGAGACGCGCGGCCGCGGCGGTAGGTCCAAAGACCAAATGATGGTCGGCGGAAAGACGGTCGACGACGCCCAAGCTGAGCGGTATCTCAGGTCCGACGACGGTGAAGTCGATCCGCTCCTGAACGGCGAGCGCTGCTAGTGCATCTGGCCTTGTCAGGTCCGCCTGAATCGTTCTGGCTACCGCGGCCAGACCTGGGTTGCCAGGCGCACAGACAAGCTCGGTGACACCAGGGTCGGTGGCCAGTCGCGCGGCCAGCGCGTGTTCGCGCGCGCCGCCTCCGATGACCATAACTCTCATATATTCAGATATTTAGAAGCAACTGATCGGATTGCACGGTGCGCAGAAGCGAGGGGACTATTTCGTTGACCTTACCGGTGTTTCCCGCCTAGAATCCGCCTCTACTTGTGATAGCCTAGCACGTTTGGTTATCTCAAAAAGGGGTTGATCTTCGTGGCTGAAGTCAAGATTCAGGAGGGCGAATCGATTGAGAGCGCACTCCGCCGTTTCAAGCGCAAAGTGCAGCAGGAAGACATCATCAAGGACATCAAGAAACATTCCTTCTATCTCAAACCTGGCGACAAGCGTCGGGCCAAGCAGGCACTGGCGCGAAAGCGGAACCGAAAGAAGCTCCGGCGCGAGTTGGAGTAGACCGACCCCGACGAGGTAGCGACCGATGGAGTTCCAAGACCGAATTCTGAGGTGCGTGGACTGCGGCGCCGAATTTGTCTGGACAGTGGGAGAGCAGCAGTTCTTCGCTGACAAGAACTTCAAGAACGAGCCCAAGCGTTGCAAGGGCTGCAAAGGCAGACGGGCCAGTCGGCCAGCCGGCCCTGTCGCTCGCGAACGTGTGGAAACCGTGACCATGTGCTCGGCGTGCGGAAAAGAAACGACCGTCCCGTTCAAGCCGACACAAGGCCGCCCGGTCTTCTGCAAGGAATGTTTTCAGTCGCGTAAGTTCGCCGGAGCCGGCGGCGTCTAGCTCACCGGTACTCGCTTCGCGAGTGTGTTAAGCTCCCTCATGTCGCATTCTCTGGAGCCTTTTTCATGCAGATCGAGGAACGTGCCATCGGCGATGTGAAGGTACTCGACGTGAAAGGTCGGGTGATCCTGGGCGAGGGTGATGAGCTACTGAGGGACAAGATCAACAGCCTCCTCAACCAGGGTTTCAAGAGAATCGTTCTGAACCTCGCGGAGGTGCCATATATCGACAGCGCAGGGCTCGGCGAAATCGTGCGCACATATACCACGGTGAGCCGGCAGGGCGGCAGCCTCAAGCTGCTCAACCTGACAAAGCGCATTGCCGACTTGCTGTCAATCACGAAACTCCTCACGGTGTTCGAAACATTTGATTCAGAGACCGAAGCTGTCCGGAGTTTCTCAGCATCGGCCAAGGTCTAGCGGGTGGTCCGGCTAGGCCGCTAGTTCGACGCTCGCGCTGCATGTGGCGCGCAGCATCTCTCCGGAACTCTGCGATGTCTGGCGTCCCGGCAAGGACCGAGACGTCGTGTCGGCCGAGCGCGTCCGCGTTCCTCGCCGCGCTCAAACCCTCCTGATCACATATGCCTGATTTCACCGTCCGTTCCGACTCGGTCAACGTCGAGCAGATCATGGAGCAGATCCGCTCTCGGATCCGTGAGAAGCGCGGCGTGGACTATACCGAGCAGCAGATCCACGACCTGGCCGCAGTGAAACTGGAGAAGTTCCTCGACGCGCGCGCTGTCCGATCCGACCTGCTCCAGCAGTTCCGGAAAATGCAGGCCGCACATGCGGCTGGGCCCGACGCTGCCCCAGAAGCCAGTGTCAAGCCTCCGCGCTCGAAGATTCGCTGGTTTCTGCGCGGCGTGCTGCGGCGTCTTCTCAGACCAGTGTCAAGAACGATCGTCGATCTCAACGATGCCGATGCCCGGGCACGTGCCGACATGTACTACGAGCTCTTCCACAACCTCGTCGTCGAGCTCACGCGCACGAGCATCGAAGTGAAGAATCTCAAGATGCGCGTCGAGTCGCTGACCGGGAGACTCGAGTTCAACGAGCGCCGCGCCCGCGCCCTGGAGAGCGTGGTCGTCTACAAGCCTTCGAATGACGAACCGTTGGGCGAGCCGTCGTCCAGCCGTTTCCAGGGTGGAGAGCCCGGCAGGGGTTCACGCGGTTCGCAAGGTCTGCCCGGTTCACAGATCTCGACGACGCCAAGTCCGCAGGGTTCGTCGACGATCTCAGAGCCGCAGACGCTCGGGAATTCACCGTCGGGGGGAGCCGGACAGCAAAGCGAAGGGCCAGGCCAGCGAAGCCGGCGCCGGCGGCGGCGCCGAGGCCGCCGTGGAGGCAGCTCCGCGACGGTGCTCCTGGGTGCAGGATCCGGACCCATCGATCCTGCCTCCGGCCGGTCAGCAACCGATCAGGAAGCCGACGGGGTGAGGAACGCCGACCGCGCCACCGACTCGGAATCGGGGCAGGACAGACCGGCGACTCGAAACGACTCGTCACCGGACGCGGGTCGAGAGCACAATCTGTCCATCGACTCGGATCCAACCGAGCCGTGAAACTCGCCGTCGTCGTACAACGCTACGGCCATGGCATCAATGGCGGGGCCGAGCTGCACGCGCGGTACATCGCGGAACATCTTGCCCGCCACGCCGACGTGGAGGTGCTCACCACGTGCGCGGCCGATTACGTCACTTGGAAGAACGAGCTTCCGCCGGGCCTCGATCGGATCAACGGCGTTGCGGTCCGGCGCTTTCGCGTCGCCCATCAGCGCAACCCACTCATTTTCGGCCAGCGCTCGCGACATGTCTTTCAAGAGCGCCACTCGGTCGCCAACGAGCTTGCGTGGCTGGACTCCGAGGGACCCGCGAGCCGAGCGCTCGTCCGCCACATCGCGCGGCACGAGCAGGAGTACGACTACATCATCTTCTTCAGCTACCGGTACTACCACGCCTTTCACGGCGCACGCGCCGCTGCCTCCCGTGCGGTACTCGTCCCGACGGCTGAACGTGACGCGGCAGTTGGTCTTTCGATTTTCACACCGATCTTCCGCGGGGTCCGCGCGTTGATGTACAACTCGCCCGAAGAGCGGGCGATGATTCAGGCCGTGTCCGACAATCAGTCTGTACCGTCGGTGGTTGTCGGCGTTGGTTCCGAGGTGCCGCTGAACCCGCAACCCGCGCGATTCAGACAGAAGCACGCTATTCGAGGGCCCTTTGCCGTCTACGTGGGGCGGATCGACGAGAACAAGGGCTGCAAACAGCTGTTCGACTTCTTCAGCTCGTACCTTCGTCAGGACGCGGGGCAGTTGTCCCTGGTCCTCATTGGCAACTCGCTCCTGCCGATCCCGAACCATCCACGAATTCGCCACCTCGGGTTCCTGGATGACACCGACAAGTTCGACGCGATGGCCGCGGCAGACCTGCTCGTCATGCCGTCGTATTTCGAGAGTCTGTCAATGGTCACGCTCGAAGCGTGGGGGCTCGGGCGCCCTGTCGTCGCCAACGCGAAGTGCGACGTACTGAAGGGCCAGTGCATCCGCAGCAATGCCGGGTTGTACTACAGCGACGAGGCCGAGTTCATCGGAACATTGCGCGCCATCGAACAGCATCGCTGGATCAGTGGAGCGCTCGGGAGAAACGGGCGGCAGTTCTTCCGCGACCATTACGAATGGCCGATCATCGAGCGTAAGTACCTGGATATGCTCGAGCGACTCTCCAGGGAGACGACCACGCACACGATGGCACCCCTGCCCGGCTGGTGGTCACGACGATCGCAGAACTGCCTGCCGGGCGAGGAGATTCTCGCGTCGACTCCGTCCGGCCCCTCAGTCAGTATCGAACGAACGGCGCCGGTTCGGAGCGAGCCTTCGCGCATCCGCGCTCCACAGCCAGCGCCGGCGGATCGCCCTCGCCCGCCCGTTCACGATCGCCGCCGGCCATATCACCGGCCCGGCGGCTCCTCGCGGCCAAGGAGCGCCTAGTGGCCGCGCGCCCGCCCGCCGTTCATCAGGTTCTCGCCACCCTCGGCTACGGCGATGCGATCGGGCATGAAGTGCTGGGCATCCAGCGTGTTCTGCGCGCGTCAGGCTACGAGTCGGAGATCTTCGTCGAGACGGCCGATCGCACGCTGGAGCCGCAGACCCGCGATTACCGCGAGCTCATCGACGCGAGTCACCCCGACAACCTGGTGCTGCATCACTTCTCGATCGGCTCCAAGGCCTCGCGAACGGCGTTTGCGCTGCCCGATCGCATGGCGCTTATCTACCACAACATTACGCCGCCCGAGTACTTTGCCGGCATCCATCGCACACTGGCCCGGCAGTGTTTCAGAGGGCGGCGCGAGATTCGAGCGTACATCGATCGATGCGATCTCGCGATGGGCGATTCCGAATTCAACCGACACGATCTCGAGAGCCTTGGATTTTCGCGTACGGCCGTGCTGCCCGTGGTGCCTGGCTTCGAGCACCTGGAACATGCGCCCAACGATTTCGTCGCGGCTCAGTACGACGACGACTGGACCAACATCCTGTTCGTGGGTCGCGTCATCAGCAACAAGAAGATCGAAGATGTGATCCGCTTTTTTCACGCGTACCACACCGTGTTCAATCCCCGCTCACGACTGCTCATCGTCGGCGCCTTCAGCATGTTCGAGCGCTATCTCGCCGCGCTCTTTCATTTGATTGAGGATCTGCGACTCTCGCACGTGCACTTTTCCGGGCACGTCTCGGACGAGGAACTGGTCGCGTACTACGATATCGCCGACTTGTTCCTCTGCGCGAGCGAACACGAAGGCTTCTGTGTTCCGATCGTCGAGGCCTTCTACACGGAGGTGCCGGTGCTCGCATACGCCGCAACAGCGGTGCCGGCAACGATGGATGGCGCCGGTGTGCTCTACGACGTCAAGGACCCCATCCTCGTCGCCGGTCTGATGGACGCGATTGTGTCGAGCGGCGATCTTCAAGACGCGATCGTGGACGGCCAGACCGCCGCGCTTCGGCGACTTCAAGCGAAGGACTTCGCAGGAACACTGCTCGGACTCGTCGATCGCATTCTGACCGCGCCCCGCGCGGCACCTCCCAGGATCGTCCGCGACTTCTGGCAGCAGTTCGATGCGGCCGAGGCACTCGAGGAGGTTCGGCTCGATCGGCCGTCCGCCTACAAAGCGCTGCCATGGTCGTGAATCAGTGGGTTCCCGCCGCTCATCGAGGCGACGCCCTCGGCGACAGCGCGCGCCAGATGCGCGCCTGGCTTCGCGCATCCGGGCACGACGGGGAGATCTACGCGCTGACCATCGACGACGAGCTTCAGGGCGATGTGCGACGCTTCGATGATCCGGCGGCCCGCCTCGGCGACCTGACCGTTCTTCACTTTGCGCTACCGTCGCCGATGACGGCCGCGTTTCGGGCACTCTCCGGCAGGCGTGTGCTTTACTATCACAACGTCACGCCGGCCCATTTCTTCGCACCATACGACGCGGGGCTCTTTCGTCTGGCTCTGCTGGCCAGACGCGAGCTGGCCACGCTGCCGGGCCATGTGGATCTCGCCCTCGGCGTCTCGGAGTTCAATCGCCAGGAGCTCGTCTCTCTCGGCTTCGAATCGACGGGCGTTCTTTCCCTTCCCCTCGATCTGTCTCGAATCACACGGCCGTCCAGGCGCCCGGCGCTCGACAGGATTCTCGACGACGACTTCGTCAACTTTCTCTTTGTCGGGCGAATCGCGCCGAACAAGAAGATCGAGGACCACATTCGCCTGGCAGAGCACTACAAGCGCTACATCGACGCGTACTACCGTTTCATCTTCGTCGGCCGCTGCGACGCCGTGCCTCGGTACTACGCAACCATCCGCGCCCTGATGACCGATTACAGGTTTCTCAACGAACGATTTATTTTCACCGGCCCGGTGCCGGATGAGGATCTCGCCGTCTACTATCGCCATGCGGCTGTGTACATCTCCTTGAGCGAGCACGAAGGCTTCTGCGCGCCCCTGCTCGAGGCGATGGCCACCGACGTCCCCATCCTCGCGTACGGTGCGGCCGCCGTCCCCGAAACGCTGGGCGGCGCCGGCGTGCAGTTCACACCCAAGGATCTGGAGTACGCTGCGGAGCTTGCAGGGGCCCTCGCATTCGACGACGACCTGCGACGCCGCGTTCTCGAAGGTCAGCGCGCGCGCCTGGCCGACTTCGGCGACGCGAGGCTCAGCCGGGAAATGAACGCCATGCTTGCCTACTCTGGGGGATCCTTCTCCGCATCATGAAGCTCGCCTTTATCGTTCAGCGGTACGGGCCTGACGTGCTCGGCGGATCAGAGCACCTGTGCCGCCTCCTCGCCGAGCGGCTGGCCGCGCTGCACGACGTGGATGTTCTCACGACGTGCGCCCGCGACTACGTGACGTGGAAGAACGAGTACCAGGAAGGCGCCGATCGCGTTCGTGGCGTCACCGTGCGGCGTTTCGCGACCGCACGCGAGCGTGACATCGACGCCTTCGATCGCTACTCGGAGTGGATCTACAACAACTCCCACACACGGGCGGACGAGCTCGAGTGGTTGCAGCAGCAGGGCCCGTGGTGTCCGTCTCTCATCGACTACCTGCGACGCCACGAGCAGGAGTACGACGCGCTGACCTTCTTCACGTACCTGTACGCACCGACGGTAATGGGCCTGGACGTCAACCCGGGCAAGAGCGTCGTCGTGTCGACCGCCCACGATGAGCCCGCCATCCGGCTCGAGATCTACAAAGACGTCTTCAAGCGCCCCGCCGCACTCTGCTACTTGACCGACAGCGAGCGACAGTTCGTGCAGGGCCGATTTCCCGACAGGCCGCTCATCGAGGAGGTTGTGGGCGTCGGTGTCGAGATTCAGCCGCAGCAGCACTATCCGCGGTTGCCTTCCCCCGTGAATGCCGACGAAGACCCGCCCGTGTCGGCGGCGGGAAGCGGCCCTGGCCGGTCGCTGGATGAGCCGGTACCGGCGCCTGAGTTCCTATCCCATCTACTCGCCAAAGGATCGGTGTTCCGGCGACGTCACCGCCTTCATGGGCCCATCGTGCTGTACGGAGGACGCATCGACCCCGGCAAGGGCTGCGAAGAGTTGCTTGAGTACTTCAATGGCTACGTCAAGGAAGGCGGCGAGGGTACGTTGGCGTTGATGGGCGTCAAGCTCATGTCACTGCCGGAGGATCCATCAGTGCGCTTCGCCGGGATGCTCTCCGATCGCGAGCGTTTACAGGCGCTTGAGGCGGCAACCGTCGTCGTCTGCCCTTCGCCCTATGAGAGTCTCTCGCTGCTCGCGCTGGAGGCCCTGGCCGTCGGCACACCGGTGCTCGTGAACGCCCGCAGCGCGGTGTTGGTCGAACACTGCATGAGGAGTCAGGGCGGTTTGTACTATGCCGATCGAGATGAGTTCATCGAGTGCCTGAAGCTGTTGGTCGGCGATGCGCGCCTCCGGGAAGCCATGGGCCGCAACGGGCGCGATTACGTTCGACAGAACTACCGGTGGGATGTCGTGCTCGGGAAGTACGAGCGAATCTTCGCGAAGGTGAGAAACGCGAGGTAACCAGGCGGCGGCTACTACTTCTCGCCGAGCGCCGATTCGGCTGGACCGGTATCCGAAGAAGGCTCGACGTTCGCCTGTTCTGCCTCCGGCGAACCCCGTCCATTCTCGCCTCCGTTGCTGCTCGACACCCGCTTCCGGCGCGGGCGAATGTCGTGGCGCTTGATCATCTCGTTCAACGTCGTTGGCTTGATGTGCAGGAGTTCAGCCGCCCGCTTCTGGACGCCGCCCGCCGTCTCGAGCGTTGACTCGATGAGCCGTTTCTCGAAATCGGTGATGACATCCTTGAATGAGATCCCTTCCGGAGGCATGACGAACTGCGGCACCGCGAGGCTGGGCGGCTTCCGCACGTATTCGGGCATCAGCTCGACGCCTATGCGTGGACCCGTCGTCAACACCGCGGCGCGTTCCACGACGTTCTCCAGCTCGCGCACGTTCCCCGGCCAGGCGTAGGCCATGAGCAGCTCAGTGGCTTCTGGGGTCAGTTCGAGATCGACTCTTCGATTGTCGTCGCTGTACTTGGCGAGAAAGTGCTGAACGAGCAGGGGGATGTCGTCCTTGCGATCACGCAGCGGCGGCAGCCGAATCGAGATGACGTTGAGCCGATAGAAGAGATCCTCCCGGAACCGATCCTCCTCCATCATGTGGCGCAGGTCCATGCTGGTCGCGGCGATGATTCGCACATCGACCTTGATGGTTTCCATGCCGCCAAGGCGCATGAAATCACGCTCCTGAATGACCCGAAGCAGCTTGGCCTGCGTGTCAAGAGGCACGCTGGCGATCTCATCGAAGAAGATGCTCCCTCGATCGGCGAGATCCAAGAGTCCCTTCTTTGGATGGACGGCGCCAGCGAACGCACCTTTGACGTGCCCGAACAGAGTCGATTCGAGGAGCTCAGGCGGAAGGTTGCCGGAGTTTACGGCGACGAACGAGCGTTCCGATCGCGAGGAGTTGGCGTGGATGGCGCGCGCGACGAGCTCTTTGCCGGTCCCGCTCTCGCCCTGAATGAGAATGGTCGACCGGCTTGGCGCCGCCTGAATAATCAGGTCGAATACCTGCCGCATCAGGGGACTGCGGCCGATGATGTTCGCGAATTTGTGGTAGCGCTCCTGAATGTTCTGGCGGAGCGACCTGTTCTCGTGAACCAGGCGCCGCCGCTCCATGGCGTTGCGGACAACAACCAGCACCTCTTCGTTCTTGAAGGGCTTGGCAATGTAATCGAAGGCACCGCTCTTCATGGCCGAAATGGCACTGCCGACCGACGCGTAGGCCGTGATGATGATCACGGCCAGGTCCTCATCGACCCGCTTCAGTTCGTCGAGCGTCGCGATGCCATCAAGCCCCGGCATCATGATATCGACGAGGGCGGCGTCGAAGGGCAGGGCGCGCGCGAGATCGAGGCCTTCCGGACCAGATGCCGCGCATCGGACGTCGTAGCCCTCTCGGGTCAGGAGCGTCTCGAGAATCTCGCGCATGATCTCTTCGTCGTCGATGACGAGGATCGTGCCCCGTCGCGATGGTGAAGAAGATGTGGTCATGTCATTGTGCGGCACTTCGCGCCATGGCGCGGGCCGCCGGCAGCGTCACGGTGAATCGTGTGCCCTGTCCGACCGCGCTATCGCAGCGGATCGAGCCCCCGTGCTCTTCAACGATGCCATACGAAATCGACAGGCCGAGCCCTGTACCACGACCATTGGCTTTCGTTGTGAAAAACGGGTCGTAGATCCGCGCCAGTTGCTCCGGCGGAATGCCCGATCCGGTGTCGGCCACCTCAGCGACGACAAATGCACCGCCCTCCGCCCGAGTGACCACTGTGAGCCAGCCACCACTCGGCATGGCATCGCGGGCGTTCAGGAACAGGTTGAGGAACACCTGCTGCAGCTGGTGCTCGATGCCCAACATCTTCACCGGCGATGGCAGCAGTTCGCGGCGCACTCGAATCTTGCCGGCGGTGAACTGATGCTCGAGCAGCGAGAACACGTCGGTGATGACCTCATTGAGATCCACGGCCGTGCGTTCGTTACCACCCGTTCCCGGGCGCGAGAGCGTCAGGAGCCCGTTCACGATCTTCGCCGCGCGGAATGTCTGGCGCTCAATCTTCTCCAGGAGCACTGTCCGGGGATCGCCAGGCTCGGCACCTTCAAGAAGCATCTGCGTGAAGCTCGAGATGCCCGTGAGGGGTGTGTTCACTTCATGCGCGACACCAGCGGCGAGAAGACCAATCGATGCCATCTTTTCGGAAATCTGCAGCTGTTCTTCCAGCCTGACCCGGTCCGTCAGGTCTTCCAGGAGCAGGATCGTCCCCGTGACTGCGTCAGGATCTGCACCACTCCGCAGCGGAACGGCGGTGGCATTGACGAGAAGCCGTGTCGGATCCAACCCTTGGTCGGCGCTGGCGTGCCGCGACGTCAGCGGCACTTTGAACAACGATGCGCCCCGTGGATTCTCCTGCCGCGCAGCACGCAGCGCGTCCATGAACGGCGCATCGAAGAGCTCGCCAAGTGTTCGCCCCAGCGCCTCAGTCCGCCTGACACCATAGAAGCGCTCCAGCGCGTGGTTCCATCGAACGATCCGCTCGTCCTCATCGAATACGACGAGGCCGTCGTCGAGCGACTCGAGGATGTTGTCGTTGAACTCACGCATCCGGCCGAGTTCTTCCGCCTTCAGATGAAGCTGCTGGTACAGGCGCCCGTTCTCGATGGCAGTGGCCACCTGACCGGCAACAGCAGCCAGCAGCGCGAGGTCCTCACTGTTGAACGGCTCGTCGGTCTCCTCGCGTCCAAGCGCCATGACGGCAGTCGCCGTGCCCTCAAAAATACACGGCACGAAATAACCGACGCCTTGATCGCGCCAGAACTCAACTTCCTCGGCCGCAAACCGCGCGACCGCGATGGGATCCGACCCATCGAGCGCCACGATATGGCCGGCGTCCAGACGTGCGATGAACGACGAGGTGCGCGTCAGGCGCGGAACGGCCCCGGAGAATCCGAAATCGTCGATCGCCACGAAGTCGCCGACTCGCTCGTCGGCCAGCATCAGCGCCATGCGGTCGAGCAGAAGCGTCTCGACAATCCGCGCCACCAGCCGCTGGCCGAGGCGCTTGACATTGAGATCGCTGTTCAGGTCTCGCGCGAACGCGACGAGCGCACGGCGGTAGTCGTAGCGATCACGGTAGAACGCACGATCGAGGGCGTCCTGCACGGCCAACTTGACCGGCTGCGCCAGTAGCACCACGACGATCGTCGCGAGAAACGCGATGACCCAGTTGTGAGAATCCGCATCATTGCCGAAGAAGAAGCCGGTCGTTCTGCGCAGGGCGAGATACAGCAGAGCGCTGGCGCCGAGAAACGCCGCATACACGAGCCCGCGCTTGACGATTACTTCCACGTCACGGAGGCGGTAGCGCACAATCGCCGAGGCGAAGGCGAGCGGCACGAGTCCGAACGGAATGGCCGTCAGCTGAAGGCCAAGGGGCGGACTTGCCCCGAGCGCCCACGGCAGCGCGTAGCCAAAGGCGAACGGAGCCACTCCGAGCACGGTGCCCCAGACGATCCACCGCAGCTGGCGCCGCCCGGTGAGCGAATCGATGTCTCTGGACGCGCGGGCGAGAACGGCAACCGCCGCCGCCACACAGACGAACACATACACGAGCTCCGCCCGATCGAGCAGGTTGATCACCTGCGAGAACATTCGCCCGCTCGGTGGCACCCCGCAGCACCGCGAGGATCCGGACGACGGCAATCGTAAGCGCCGGCAGGTAAATGACGGGCAGGAGCCGAGGCTCGAGCGATCGGCGGTAAGACGGTGGCCGCTGGGGGAACCCAAGGGTGAAATGCAGCAGGAGCGGCGGAAGCATGACCGTAGCAACGGCGTCGCCCCAGTAGAACGCCCAATCCAATCGATCGAAGGGCCCGTTGAAAGAAAACGTAAAAGCGCCAAAGAACGCGACGCAAAGCCAGAAGAAATGCAACGTCGCCTGATCGCGCGGCCGCCGCAACCGGACCGCTGCGCCCACGAGGAGCGTGAAGAAGCCCACGCCAGCGAGCACGAAGTAGAGTGATCCCGGCCGCGGCGCTGCCTTCAGGGACACATTGAAGAGTCGTGTCTCCCCGAGTCTGTTAACGCTGTAGGCGAGACGAGTACCCTCATGTGCGTGCTGCTGATAGGCAAGGACGTCTTGCCAACGGCGAACCGGTGTGCCGTTGACAGCGAGCAAGACATCGCCGCGCTCGACACCGGCAGCCGCGCCAGATGAGTCGGGAGCAATCTCGACGGCCGTGAGACCCTCGGTCCGCGCGCTCCAAAGCACTCCATCCTCGATGGGATGCCAACGCGCTCGCATCACGATGTTGGCAAGGCCGAGCGATAGCAGTACCGCCACCACCAGAACCGCCAGAAGCGATCGCCCCCAGACAAGCCAAGCCGATTCGGCCGGATCCATGCCGCTCATGAAGTTACGTTCCCCGACTCGCTCGCGAACTTCAGACTCCGCTCCTTGTGGGCTGCTGAGGTTCGGCGGGCACACCGCCACATCAGACATTGTCGGCCCAGGCACGCGGGGGAACGCGGGAGAAGTTCGTTATTGCGTCTAGAGTTGCCGTCGATCCGGAAAAATGGATCTCCAACAGCTTTGACCGGTCCGACAGGCCACGACCCCCACTCTAGAAGAGCATTGTTATGCCGCCGACGACGCGCTTCGGGGGCCGGACAACGAGAAGTTCATCGTAAATGGACTGATCCGGCGTTGTTTCGCGGAAGAAGTTGCGAACCGCCACCAGCATCTGCCACTTGGCGGTACCGAAGTCCATGAAAGGAAGCGATTGGCGGACCTGCACGTCGAACCGTGAGTTGAATGCCCGCCTCGGGGAGCTGCCACCGTCCAACGCATCCGGCGCGTGGGAGAACGCATTACCGATCCGATAGAGCATGAGCACGCGGGTTGCCGTTTCCGGGACCTGGGCTTCAACGCTCGCTGCCACGTCGTGGATGTGTTCCGTGCCCGGCCGCCCGGCCGAGGAAGACATCAGGACGATGTCGCGAAGGTCGTCGACGGAGCGTAGCTGAGCGTTGGTTAGTGAATACTCCACCGACCCCTTCACCCTCTTGCATGACGCTGCGAAGCTGGCGGCGGCACCCGTGGCCTTGGCGTCACCGGCGCTGCCAACCAGGTAATGTCCGAGCTGAGCGCTCGGCTGACCGCCCATCCGGACGCCGAACAGGGTAATGAGCTGATCAGTAACGAGTTGATGGAAGGCGCGTAATCCCACCGTGGTGCGCCCGAAGTCACGTTCGACGCCAACGGCTGCATGCACCATGCGTTCGGCTGTCAGCGGCTGTCCCGGCTCAACGGCCGAGAATGTCCGTTGTGGCGGCAACCAGATACCGCCGTCGCCCGGTGGCAGGAATTCCTCGGCGCCTGGCGCAAGCGTCCGACGCGACACCCATCCACTGATCCGGAGACCTTCATCTGGCGTCAGCACTAATTCGACTTGCGGACTGATCAGATTCCGCCCATCAAGGTAGTCGTATTGAGCGTAGCGGCCGCCGTAAGTCATCGACAGTGCCGGCATCAGCGTGAGCGTTTCATATCCATAAATCTCACCGACGTTTCGGCTGCCATCGGTGACTTCGCGAAGCGCGAGCGGATTCCCCCCGTCATAGCGCTGTGTGCTGTACGAGAGACCGAATCTGCGTTGGTGGGGAGCCGTCTGGCGGGTGGCGTACGACCCGGCAACAATCCACGCCGAGATATCTGCCTGGGTCAGCGCACCTCTGACTGTCCAGTCAGCATTCGCACCGGCAGGGGCAGTCAGACCGACGTAGGCGATGCCACGCGACATGGCGTTCTGGGAGAAAAGCTCACGGGACGTTTCGAATGATCCGGCGGTCAGGAGGTTCACCTGACCAGAGAACGGCGTGTCCACGACGAAGTCCGTCGCCACGCGCACGGACGCAGCGGCGGCACTCCTGACGCCATCCAGCACGTTCAACGGACCCGCGTCGGACCACGCGTCTGAAAGCGACGTGTCCTTCAGAATGCTTCGCCGCGCGTGACGAAGCCGCCAGGCTGTTTCGTCAGGATCTCCTGTCGTGCGCTGTTCCCCGTCGGACTCAACGCCAGGCATCTCGGGACCGGACGCGGTCTGTGTTCCGGACAAACCGCCGAGTCCAGCAGCAAGAATAGGCGCCGTCGAGACCATATCGGCTCGTTGGAGTGCAATGTTAGACACGGTGCGTGCGCGCGTGCGAACGTCAACAACCTGAGGTGCGGGTGCCGTGTAGCCAACGAGGTGTACGCGAAGGAGATATCGCCCAGGCGCGAGATCGAGCAGATCGAATCGGCCATTTCGATCTGTGACCGCGAACGTCGTAACTCCACCGCCGGCAGCCGAGACTACGGCCTTGGTAACAGGCGTGCCTTTCCCGTCGCTCACAACACCCTGGATAGATCCGGTCGCCACCGCAACCGTCCCGCCAGAGTCGCTCGTCGGGTGTTTCGCGAGCTGTGCGCTGTCCGCGGCCGAAGCTCCCAGAAGCACGAAACCGCCGACCACCGCCGACATCAGTCTGAGCATGCCTCTCATGGTTCTTCTCCCCGCGACGGGGCTTCCACAGCTAGGAACCGGTGACCGAGAAGTTCAGTTCGCGCTTGACTTCCTTCTTCGCAACGTTGTCGATGATCTTGATTTCGAGGCGGTAGTCACCTTCGGGGAACGATGCCAGCGGGACGGCCTGCCCGGCCTGCAGCTGCCCAACGGTCAGATCCTGTGGTGACAAGGTTTGACCATTCAGGTTCGTAGGTAGGGTTCTATTGAAGAACTTCTCGCCCCCGGCCTGCCTCGTATAGAAGTTGAATTCCACCTTGACGTCGGGTTTGTTCGCAGCGTCGTTCTGGGCGTTATAGATAAGGATGAACGTGTTGAGCTGTTCCTTCTTCGTGAACTTCGTACGGATGTACGGCACGATCTCTACTGCACCAAGTGCATATGGCCGGCTGGCCTTCTCCTCGTCTGACGGTGGCGTAGTCAGTGGCTCGATCGTCTCGGCAACAATGAGCGAACTCGTGCTCAGCTCGCCATTCCACAGGTCGGGCACGGTGATCGACTGCTTGATTACGGACGCCTTGGGGGGCGGCGCGTTCTTGTTGGGCTTCTTGTCAGCCGATTCTGGCGACCCTTCCTTGACCACTACATACACGTCGTAGTTCCCGGCGCGGGTGGTAAACGACCGGCTGAGACGCACGGGCTGCCCGGCACTTATCGTTGCCGGGGTCAGAGACTCATACGCGTACAAGGAGGGCGGAGATCCCTTCTTGTCGTCCTTCTTGGTATTCGTCGAAGGCGGGGGAGCCGCAGCCGGGGCGTCCTTCGAGACCACACGCCAGTACACGGATACCGGGCCGGGTGCGACTTTGGCCGGGTCCAGCGTCACGATAAACGGCACGAATGCGTGACCCTGTTGCTGCACGACCTTCAGCAAATCGTCATGAACCCACGCGAGCGCCAAATCGTTCGGCGTTGGGCGTCCTGCTGCCGCGTCATCGGCGAGGGCGAGAATCGACTGGATCGCTTTTCGCTGAGCCTCGCTCGGAGGACCAGCCGCTCCCTTGGCGCGCTGGGCAAGAAGCGTCGCGGAACTGAAAAAGAGGACAACAATGGAAGCAAGGACAACTGCGCGACGGGCAATCACCATGAACATCTCCACGCGGACTGAGAAGTACGTGAACAGCTCATCATAGGCGCGCCTCCGTAGCAAGTCAAACCCTTCAGCCATCAGTACTTCAGACAGCCTGCGGGGATCTCGTCAGGCCGACCGAAGGTCGGGCGCGGCATGCTATTATCCGCTCGAGTCAGACCGTGTCGGCCCTCCTCGACGACAGCCTCGCTATCGTCCTCGCCGGTGGCGCGGGCGAACGACTCCACCCCTTGACAAAGGATCGCGCCAAACCGGCCGTTTTCTTCGGGGGTCCGTACCGCATTATCGATTTCGTTCTGAGCAACTGCATCAACTCTGGGTTGCGCCGCGTGTTCATCGCAACCCAGTACAAATCGCTTTCCCTCAATCGGCACGTCCGCATGGGCTGGAGCGTCGTATCCGAGGAGCTTGGCGAGTTCGTCGAGATTCTCCCGCCGCAGAAGCGGGTGAGCGAGCACTGGTACCAAGGCACAGCGGACGCTGTGTACCAGAATCTCTATTCGATCCTCCGCGAGAACTCCCGCTATCTCATCATCCTGTCGGGGGATCATGTCTACAAGATGGATTACTCCCGGATGCTCCGTTTCCATCAGGAGCGAGGGGCATCAGTGACTCTGGCGACGCTCGAAGTGCCGGTGGCGGACGCACCGCGATTCGGCATCGTTGCCATCGATGCGCTGGAGCGGGTGTCGGGATTTCAAGAGAAGCCGCAGGTGCCGACGCCGATTCCAGGCTCTCCAGACTTCGCGCTCGCATCGATGGGTGTCTATATCTTCGACACTGGCGTGCTCGTGCGCGCCCTGGAAGCAGACGCCAACGCCTCAACCACCCATGACTTTGGCAAGGACATCATCCCGGCGCTTATCCACACCGAACCAGTGTACGCCTACCGCTTCTACGACGAGAACAAGAAGGCTTCAAAGTACTGGCGCGACATTGGCACCATCGACGCCTACTTCGACGCCAACATGGACCTGTGCCACGTGAGCCCTGAATTCAATCTGTACGATCCTGAATGGCCATTGCGCACCTATCAGCCGCAGGCGCCGCCAGCCAAGTTCGTGTTTGCCGATGAGGGGCGCCGCCTGGGACACGCCGTCGACTCGCTGATATCCCCGGGATGCATCATCTCGGGAAGCACGGTAGTGGGCAGCGTGCTGTGTCCGAACGTCCGCGTGCACAGCTTTTGCCGCATCGAGCGCTGCATCCTCATGCCAGGGGTGCGGGTCGGGCGGCACGCGCGGATTCAGCGCGCCATTATCGATCGCGACGTCCTCATTCCACGCGGCGCGCTCATCGGTTACGACCTCGACGAGGACCGCAAGCGTCACACCGTCACCGACTCTGGCATCGTCGTGGTGACGCCAGAAGATGAGCCGCTCATCGCAGCGCTCGACCCACAGGCGCTGCGGTACCAGCACGATGCCGATCAGCGCGGCGGCGAAGGTTGAGGTCACGAAACACTGGCGGCTCAACGAGTGCCACTACGGTGCGTTACAGGGGTTGAACAAGGCCGAGACCGCGCCAGGCACGGCGAGGCACAGGTCAAGATCTGGCGCCGGAGCTACGACATCCCGCCGCCCTGCGCTCGATCCCGGAGACGAACGCAATCCGGCACGCGATCCACGCTACGGAGGGCTCGATGCGCAGGGTGTTGCCACGCACCGAGTCGCTGAAAGCCACCGCTCGAACGCGTTCTGCCGTGCCGCGGCCGCCGCCCGCGTCGCCAATCAGGCCGCGCAGAAATAGGAAGGGCCGGTGCCACCGCGGTGGACCGGCCCCCCGAGCTTCTGCGTTCGACCGGAAATCTGTCTAGTTCACTTCTTCGGCTGCCTCATCGGCGGCGATCCTCAGCGAGCGGAGGAAACGCCGGTCGTTGGCTGTCACTTCAAGCGCGCGACGCGGTGTCGCCTCGCGTACCGGACGGGGAGGCGCGGCCACCTTGGCGAGCGCACCAGCCTGCTGTGATCGACTCACGAACCCAACGACGGCTTCAAGCGTCACCTTCATTTCGAATCCCGCCGCGCGCGCCTTCTCGCGGCATGCTTCAACCTGGGGATTCTCCGCGACCGCACCGGCGATCGCGTCGGCCAGTTCGCGGGCGAACCGGTTGACGACGTCGTCCATCCTCGTTCCTCCCCTGCGCCGCCGGGCCGGGTTCCGGGGCGCTCCCCTGGTCCGAACCTGACGCACCGAGGCGGTGAACAGGGACCAGGCGCCTGAATCGCGTACACAAGTCGCTCTGTAGGTAGAACGAGTGTACGGTCAAATTCTAACACTGTCAAGCACTTACAGCCACGCGCGTCCAAGACTCGCGCTATAATTTGCCGGCACTCATGGGCGATCTTGGATTCCCCGGCGAATTCCCATTCACGCGCGGCATCCAGCCAACCATGTACCGGGGCCGCCTGTGGACCATGCGACAGTACGCGGGCTTTGGAACGGCGGCTGAATCCAACCGCCGCTACCGCTATCTTCTGGCGCAAGGCGTCAGCGGACTGAGCGTTGCCTTCGATCTCCCGACACAAATGGGTTACGACTCCGATCACCCGCTGGCCAGGGGTGAGGTGGGACGCGTTGGCGTCGCGATCGACTCGATCGAAGACATGACGACACTCCTGGAGGGCCTTCCACTGGATCGGGTCTCCACGTCCATGACCATCAACTCGACGGCCGTGATCGTGCTGGCGCTCTATGTCGCGGTCGCCAAGCGACAAGGCGTGCCGCTGGCGAAGCTGTCGGGCACGATCCAGAACGACATTCTCAAGGAATACGTGGCGCGCGGCACGTACATCTTTCCACCTCGGGCCTCGCTGCGCATCGTGACCGACATCTTCGCGTACTGCGCTCGTGAACTGCCCAACTGGAACACGATTTCGATCAGCGGATATCACATCCGCGAAGCCGGCTCCACGGCCGTCCAAGAAGTGGCGTTCACATTCGCTCATGCGATTGCGTACGTGCAGGCTGCGATCGACGCGGGACTCGATGTCAACCACTTCGGGCAGCGTCTCTCGTTCTTCTTCAACGCGCACAATGATTTTCTGGAGGAGATTGGGAAGTTTCGCGCCGCCCGGCGATTGTGGGCCCGCCTGATGCGCGACCGGTTCGGCGCGACCAGTCCGCGCGCGCAGCAGCTGCGCTTTCACACCCAGACCGCTGGAAGCACGCTGACGGCGCAGCAGCCCGACAACAACATCGTTCGCGTCGCTGTGCAGGCCATGGCGGCAGTCCTCGGCGGCACACAGTCGCTGCACTGCAACGGTCGTGACGAAGCCATGTCGCTGCCCACAGAAGAATCGGCGCGGATTGCGTTGCGGACGCAGCAGATCATCGCCGCCGAGACCGGTATCGCCAACACTGTCGACCCGGTGGGCGGATCGCTCGTGATCGAACGGATCACGGACGCTGTTGAGCGCGGCGCCGAGGAACTGCTCGCACAGATCGAACGTGCCGGCGGCACATTGGCGGCGATCGAGAGCGGATTCATTCAGCGCGAGATTCAGGAGTCCGCGTACCGGGCACAGATGGCGATCGACACGCGCGAAACCGTCGTTGTCGGGGTGAATATGTGGGGGGCCGACCACCATCAGCCCGACCGGATCAAACCCCCGACTTTTCGGGTCAATCCGGAAGTCGAACAACAGCAGATCGCTCGTGTCCGAGCACTCCGCGCCAAGCGAAACGGGGAGGCCTGCTCGACCGCGCTCACCGGTGTCTCGCAGGCGGCGCGCGATGGCACCAACCTGGTGCCTGTGATTGTGACCGCGGTTGAGGCCGATGCGACGCTGGGGGAGATCTCCGACGCGATGCGGGTTGTCTTTGGCACGTACCAAGAGACATGAATGACGCGCCTCTTCTCTCTGTCGAGCATCTCACCACCGTGTTCGACCTGCGCTCCGGACGTTTTCCAGCGGTGAACGACGTCAGCTTCACCGTGCGTCGGGGGGAGACGCTAGGCCTCGTGGGCGAATCTGGAAGTGGAAAGTCCGTCACGGCCCTCTCCCTTGTCAGGCTCATCCAGCCACCTGGCCGCATTACCGACGGCAGCGTGCGCTTCCAAGGACGCGAACTACTCTCGCTCCCCGACGTCAGCATGCGCGCGATCCGCGGCGCCGACATCGCCCTGATCTTCCAGGAGCCGATGACGGCGCTCGACCCTGTGTTCACTATTGGTGACCAGATTGCGGAGACGCTCGAGGTTCACGGACGTGCGACCAGGCGCGAAAGCCGGAACCGCGCCATCGCATTGCTCGAGTCGGTGCGCATCCCGGACGCGGCGAAGCGGGTCTTCGACTACCCGCATCAGCTCTCCGGTGGCATGCGCCAGCGCGTCCTCATTGCCATGGCGCTCGCCTGCACACCGTCGCTGGTGATTGCGGACGAGCCCACCACCGCGCTCGACGTGACGATTCAGGCGCAGATTCTCGACCTGCTGCGCCACATGAAGGGCTCCCTGAATCTGTCCCTGTTGCTCATCACGCACGACCTCGGTGTCATCGCGGAAATCGCGGACCGCGTCGCCATCATGTACGCCGGCCGAATCGTCGAGCAGGGACCGACGCGTGCAATTCTTCGCAACCCACAGCATCCTTACACGCGGGGCCTCTTGGCATCGATGCCCCGCGGCGGGCATCACCGCCTGCGGGCTGTCAATGGTTCGATTCCCGCCCTCGAAACACGCCCGTCCGGATGTGCCTTCCACCCACGCTGTCCCGATCGTTTCGACCGGTGCGCGTCAGCGCCACCGCCCGAGTACATTGTTGGCGACGAGCACCTCGCCAGGTGTTACCTGCACGACACGGCGCAGGGCGCGACAGCCGGCCTTGCCGCCGCCCAGAACGGCAGCACGTAGGTCGATGCCCCTCCTTGAGGTCTCGCACCTGACGAAGCACTTCGTACGCCGCGGAGGGTTGTTCGCAGCGCGCCACGACGATCACTGCCCTGGACGATGTGAGCTTCACCATCGATGAGGGAGAGACGTTCGGCCTGGTGGGCGAATCCGGGAGTGGCAAAACGACAACGGGACGCTGCCTTCTTCGTCTGATCGAACCGACCTCCGGCACCGTACGGTTCAAGGACCATGACGTGCTGGCCCTCTCTCCTGGCGCCCTTCGCGCGGTGCGGCGCGAGATGCAGATCGTGTTTCAGGATCCGTACTCATCGTTGAACCCGCGGATGCGCGCGCGCGACATCGTGGAAGAACCGCTCGTCATCCATCGGCTGGGCGATCGCGCGGCGCGGCGGGCCCGTACCGAAGATCTGTTCGGGCTGGTGGGTCTCGACCGGGCGCACCTCGACAGATACCCCGGGCAGTTCAGCGGCGGACAACGCCAGCGCATTGGCCTGGCGCGCGCACTCGCGCTCAACCCATCATTTGTTGTGCTCGACGAGCCCGTGTCGGCCCTTGACATGTCGATTCAAGCCCAGATCGTCAACCTCCTTCAGGATCTCCAGGAGCAGCTCCACCTGACGTACCTGTTCATCGCGCATGACCTCCGTCTGGTGCAACACATCTGCCGACGAGTCGCGGTGATGTACCTGGGAAAGGTGGTCGAGTTGAGCACAACTGCGGGCGTGTTCTCGTCGCCGCAGCACCCGTATACGCGCGCCCTTCTGTCCTCGATTCCGGTGCTCGATCCGGACGTACCGCGCCAACGAGTGAACTGGGATCCGGCCTCATTCAACCGCGATGCAGTCTTGAGGGAGGTCGGTGACGGGCACTGGGCCGCCCTCTGACTGAGCGCCTCCATCCCGGCGCCTGAATGACCAACGACCAGGTACTGCCGTAGACTAAGGCGCATGGCCACGCGTCCGACGACGTGCCCGCGGTCCACTCGGCGCCGCGGTGCAATCGCCGCGGCGGTCCTGCTCATGGCGGCCATGGGGACGGTGACGTTCGGACAGTGGCGGAACCAAGCGTCGCCGAGCGCCAGGCACTACGCCAACAAGGACAGCTTCGACGGACAGTTTCAGTTCTGCCGAATTCAGTTCCGGCGCGCGACGAACGGTGACGGCGGTGACTGGGCGGTCGACTTCCCCAGGGCCGACCAGAACCTTTCGACCCGGCTGTCCGAGCTGACCAAGGCCCCGGTCAGCTTCAACGATCGGCAGGAACCAAACCATCTATTGCTGAGGCTAGACCAGCCGGAATTGTTCCGCTGCGGCTTCATCATGATGACTGAGGTGGGCAGCGTCTATCTCGATGATCGCGAAGCGACAAACCTGCGAAACTACCTGTTGAAAGGCGGCTTTCTCTGGGCCGACGACTTCTGGGGGGAGTACGCGTGGGCGATCTGGGAGAGTCAGATTCGCAAGGTTCTTCCGTCCAACGCCTATCCGATCATCGATCTTCCGCTCAGCCATGCGATCTTCCATCAGGTGCTCAACGTCGACCACTTTCCGCAGATTCCGTCGATCGGCCACCGCGGATGGCGCTACGGCGACACGTCCGAGCGCGGGGCCGAAAGCGCAACGCCACACGCGCGCGCGATCCTCGATCAGCACGGTCGCGTCATGGTGCTCATCAGTCACAATACTGATTTCGGCGATGCCTACGAGCGCGAGGAGGACGACCCTGAGTACTTCCGTCGCTTTTCGGTGATTGGCTATGCCTTCGGTATCAACGTGCTCGTCTACGCGATGACACACTGAACGTAGGGTTCGCCATTTCTAGAGGTTCTAGGGTTCTACCCCGTCTCTCGTCGCTGCCCACACCGGGGACAGACGCCCCCGCCCTCCTGCACAACGCCACCGCATCCCGAACAGAGCGTTCGGCACTCGCCAGGCTCGGTCATCACGCGGAAGAGCTCCTCCGGCGTCGTCATCCCATTCCTGACCTTCGCGAGACCGTCCTCCCCAAGCGTGACCATGCCGTCCGCGATTGCTGCGTCGCGAAGGACTCTTTCCTCGGACCGTGACGAAATGTGGACACGGAGCGCCTCCCCGACGTGCATCACCTCAAAGACACCGATGCGGCCACGATATCCGGTGTAGGCGCACTGATCGCAACCGACGGCCCTGTAGACCGAAGGCCCTTCAGCTCCACGCTCCCATCGCAACGCCCGAAGCACGTCGGCAGGCGCGGCGCTCGGGCAGCGGCAGCGGACGCACAACCGCCGTACGAGCCGCTGCGCCACGACACCGACGAGAGCACCGGCGACAAGGTCAGGGGCAATCCCCATGTCGAGCAAACGCGACACCGCGGGCGCCGCGGCGTCGGCGCGTAGCATCGCCAGCACCAACGGGCCCGATCGTGCGGCCTGCAGGAGGTGTGTTGCCGTCTCGGCATCGCGAATCTCCCCGGATAGCAGCACATCGGGATCACGAGCCAGAACGGCCCCCAGATCGCCTGCAACGCTCGCATCGCCCTGGAAGAGGACGGCGTTTGTCCGTTCCCGCGCAATCGACGCGAACGCCGAGCGCATCGTGGTGGGCCTGCCACTGCGGACTGGTCCGGCAACGAGGACGAGGCCATGGGGACTGCGCAGCAGGCCCATGACCGTCTCGAACGCGGCGGGCGACAGACCGCTGTCTTCGAGTGCCAGCGGTACGTGACAATCGTTGATCGGTCGGATCGCGACTTTCTCGCCAAACGCGGTACGCCATGTCGACACGCGAAGGTCGAGATCGCCGTTCTCCAGGCCTAAACAAAGGCGTCCATCCTGCGGCAGCCGCTCCTCCGTCACGTCCATGCCCGCGAGCGCTTTGAGTCTGGCGACGAGCTCGGGATGCTTCGTCTCTGGCAGTCGCAACATTTCCTCGAGCTCGCCGTTTCGACGCCGACGGACAAGGACCGCCGCCGCCGTCCGGTCGATGTGGATCTCCTCTGTGCCGCGGGCACGTGCGACCTGCACGATGGAATCGATCAGATCGTCTGTGGAGACATCCTCCGATGCTGGCGCCACATTCGTACTTCAGCTTGATGGCTTCAACTGGATACGCCGTTTCGATCAACTCGACGATCTCGCTTCGTGTTGCGACAACCTGCCTGACACGGTACCCGGTCCGGCCTTCGAGTTCCTGGACGAAGCCGAACAGCAAGGGGTCGGCCATCGCGAGCGTCAGCACGTTCTGCTCGAGGCAGATCGCGGCGCAGGCGTATTCGAGCGCACGGTCTCTCGGAACGAGCGCAAGAATTTCCGGATCTGGCTGATTCTCAACAAGACTCACGAATGGAAGGCCGAGCTGGAGCGCAAGCGCATTGGCGATTTGTTTGTCGCTCGCCAGGTTCCGCCTGACAAGAATGACGCCAATGTGCTCCCGGGTATGCTTCTGCTCGACCAGTGCCTCGCGCAGGTCGTGCTCCGCAACGAGGCCAGCCTGCACCAGACACTCGCCGATCCTCCTCCTCACCGGCCTGATCCTCCAGCCGTGAGACGTCGCAGTCGTCCTTGCTCGTCCCGGAGGTACACGGACGTCGCCGTGATCTCAACGACCCTGGCCCCTCGCACATCGTCGCCGGCCTGCACAATTCGCCCGTCCACAATCGCCAGCTTCCGCTCCGGGCCATAGAGAATCGTCCCGAGCGTCGCCTCGAACGGAAGCGGGCTGGGTTGGGCCTCTAGGGGCGGCGCGGGGACGGCAGGAGTCTGCTGGCGCAAAAGGGATGCGGCGGGTGGCGGGGCGGTCACGAGCGCCGGCCTCGCGGGCGGAAGCGGCACACGCGCGGGCGGCCTCTCAACCGAAGCCGGAAGGCGCGGAGCCGGCGTTGGCACGAGGGCCGCCAGTGGTCGTTCAACGGGCGTCTCTGGCTCAATCGATACAGCCGGCTCAACGCTGCGGCGCGTCGGGGCCTCGGGGATCGCAAGCGATGACTGCGCGCGTGGCGCCATCACAGGCTGCGCGGCGGGAACAGTGGGCCGCGGTGGCGACAACGGCTGGGGCGTGAGAGACGTCGGATGCACTGGCGGTGCCGAAAGGGCCGGAGCCACCGCCAGCTGTCCGATACGCGTCAATTCAACCGGGCGCCACAGCTTCTGGACGAGCCAGCCCACTCCCAAGCCGACCGCAACACCAGCGACAACAGCGGCTTGTGAGAACGCCACCACCTTGCGTGCCTGACGTCTCCGCTCGCGAAGCAAGTCGAGGGCCGGCTGACCACCAGCTGCGGCTGCTGCCCACGCGAGCCGGAACCCGGCCGCACGCTCTCGAAATTCTTCCTCCGGTTCGGGCAGCCGAGCGGCATCAATGGAAAACAGCGTATCCAGCGGCTCGACCTCGACGTCAAGCTGCTCCGTGAGGGCAATCGCCATGCTGCGCAGCTCGGGCAGGGCGCCGCACACGCAGACCTGCGTCAACGGTTGCGCATCGAGCTGTGCGGACGTGCGACACGTTGAGAGGTCGTTGACCAGGCGCGCCACGATCTCATCACGCGGGCGCAAGGCGTAATGCGACGGTGCATCTCGCAGATAGCCCCACGGCAGCATGCGCGCCGCCACCAGCTGGCCGTCTCGGACCAGCGCCATCATTGACTCGGTTTCCTCGAACGCGATGTACGCCTCGAGCGCCCTGTGGCTCATGACGTTGCACCGCAATCGCGCGAGCGCCGCGAGTGCCGCAGCCGGTGTGAGCACCGCATCGATCTCGATGTCCGCGTTCTTCAAGGGACGGAGCGCAGCCGCCACCTCATTGCTCGGCGCGGTTGCGACAAGAATGTTGACTCGATCCGAACCCACAGCCTTTAGGCCAGTCGGGGCAATGTCGCTCAGCACTGGCACCGTGACCAGACCCGCGGCCGCCATCGCCTGCAGTGCCTCAGCCCGCATTTGCCCGTACGGGCCGGTCGAGACAGTAACGAGTTGATGGTGCGTGTGCGGCGTCCACAGAACCACTACAGCGTGGCGTCCGCGAAGGGAAGAGAGTGCTCCGTCCAGGTCGATGAGTGGCAGGGACATGAACGAGCTGACGCAGGTCTCGGGGACCTTGCGTCGCCAAACAGAGGTCCGGTCGAGCTCAACGATTCGACAGGTCAGGGCGGACAGCTCAATACCAACTCGTGCAGGCATGCGCGTTTGGCGAAACTCCAGCCCCATTCTCGGTCAGAAGTGCGCTCCGGCGGTAGCACTGAACTTGCGTCCACCCAATTGGTTAGACCAACATGGGCCTGGATGGCGGACGACGTCCGAGAATTCCAGCACGACCTCGGTCAGCAAATCTCGGCGGTCCTGGCTGAAAGAGCCTCTTCGATCGTCGCGGATGCGGCCCAGATGTTCCCCTTCGGTAGCGCTCAGACGCTCGACCGACAAGACTGTGTTCGCATCGGAACGCTGCTCCTTCAACTGTTGACTCGCTCTGTCCGCGATGGGCGGCTCACCGCCGACAGCGATCTCCTCGCCGCTCTGCACCGTTTGCTGGAGGAGCGATCGCTTCAGCTGGAGCGTCTCTTTGCGTTCGCCTATCTCGTTGAGCGGGCGGCGCTCGACGATCTCGCGCTGCACCAGGCCATCGGCGTAACAACCGAGCCATGGCCACTCGCTGTCCAACTCGTGCGGCGCGCGTCATTCGACATGTTGGCGGCCTGCGCCGAGCGTGCTCGGCTCGACGCAATAGGCGCTTCGATCATCGACCCTCTCACAACGCTCCATACCCGCCCACTGTTCGATGCCGTGCTCGGCGTGGAACTGGATCGGGCGAGTCGCGTCGGAGACTCCGTGTCGCTGATCCTATTCGACGTCGACCATCTCTCCGCCCTCAACGAGGAGCACGGCGTCGGCGTGGGCGACAAGCTTCTGCGAAGTCTTGGCGTTCTGATTCGCGGGTTCTTCCGCCAGCACGACTGGGTCGCGCGCTATGGGGGCGATCAGTTTGTCGTCTTGATGACTGGAACGGACTCTCGCCACGCGGCCGATCTTGCGGAGCGAGTGCGGACAACCGTGCAGAATCGACTCGAGTTCACCGACTATCGATCGGGCCGACCCGTCCACATCGCGATCACTGCGGCAGTCGTCAGCCGGAAGGTCGCCGCCGGTGATTCTGTCGACCCTGAGCGGCTCATGGCCGACGCAGAAGCCATTCTGCGCCGCCAGCGCGAAATACGGCCAAGGCGGGCTGAACGCGCGTGACGCAGTCAGCCCCCCATCCCAGCATTTCGTCGCCTCGCATGTCGAACACGAGCCTTGTTCGTTGCGAACGTGCCGACCTTGGCAATTCCCGGCACTCGACGAGCGCTGAGGCTGGTCGCTGAACGCTGCCGAATGATTGCACTCCCGGCCTAGGTCGAACCAAGCACGGTCAAGCGGGCACGCACCTGCGCGGCCAGGTCGGCGTGGGTCACGGCGCCAAACTTCAGGAACGCGCGGTAATGCTCGATGGCGACTGCCACGTCGCCGCTGCCATCCGCCACCACCGCGAGGTTGTAGTGAGATCCGGGGTGACTGGGATCGAGCGCAACCGCACGTTGGAGAAGGTCGCGCGCCTCGGCCGGGTGTCCCGCCGTCTTCTGCACAAGAGCAAGATTGACCAGCGCTTCCACGCTCCGCGGGTCGATCGACAATGCGATCCGGAACTCGGCGGCCGCCGGTTCGAGGAGTCCCCCTCGCATCCAGACCACGCCGAGGTTGTTATGCGCTTTTGCGTATCGAGGCTCCACCGCAATCGCCCGTTGAAACTGCTTCCTCGCATCGTCCAGATCGCCGTGATCCTGATACAGGAGACCGAGGTTGTTGTGCACCTCCGGGTTCGCTTCGTTCTGTTCGAGGAGCGTTCGGTACTCTGCGAGCGCGTTCGGAAAATCTCGGATGCGCTGGTAGTACAGGGCCAGCCCGAAGTGATCCGGTGACGGCGGCGTGATAGCCGTCGGGCTCGTCGCGACTGCGGTCGGCGGGGCGACCGGCTCCGCCGCCACGGCGCGCGGCGGACGATTCGCGGCCACCTGTCGGGGTGCCGAAGGCGGCTTCGCCCGCGGAACCTCCCGCGGTGGAGGCGGTGGGGCCTGCACCGACGTGGGCGCGGGCGCCTTCTCTCGTGGGACCACACTCGATGGAGGCGCCGCCGCCGGCGGCGCGGTTTCAGGTTTTGTGATCGCTACCGGCTCGACGGCTGCGGCTCGTTCGGGCTTGGCGGGCGGAACCGGAGACGGCGCAGGGGTGGGATTGGCGGCGGGCGCGACTGATGGATTGCCGGCGGGCGTGGGCGCAAAGTAGAGGTACTTGACCGGAATGGCAATGGCCAGGAAACCTATCGCGACCGCGCCGACCGCCAGGAGCAGGAGTCTCTTCCCGTCATGTCGCTGGCGCTCGGCTGGATAGCCCATCGCGGCCACGACGGCTTCATGCCGGGCTGCCCTGTCGGCTTCGCCGTCGCGACCCGACCTTCGTCGGAGAGCGTCCAGCAGCACACTCACCGATGCGTTCCCGTTCCCCTTGCCATGTCGGATGTCACAACCTTCGCCTCGAGCGCCGGTGCGGCAGCGTTGAGACGCGCGGCTTCGGCTTCCGCGACGCCACGGTCAGTGTACGCTCCTGCAAGCACTCGCTGCCAGATGCCCGCAGTTCCAAGATCCACCTGGGCGTAATAGACGCGATAGCCCGAGGTTTCGAGCCATTGCGGTCAGCGATCGTCGCTCGGCGTCACCCTTGGGAACCGGATAGGAGCCGGCGAGAATGGTCAGCGACCGATCGGCTGGCAACCGGCGATCGATCGCCGACCGGCCTGTCGACGGAGCGCCCACACCCGACGACGATGCGCCCACGGCTGCGACCGGAACCGGCGTGCTGGCTTGGAGCGCGTCCATCCCGAGGTAGGCGTACAGCAATGCTGTTGCGCCAACGGCGAGCGTCGCCGCCATCAAAACCACAGCAGCACCGACCGTGAGCGGCCGGCCGCGCGGCAGCCATGTGATGCGTGGGAGGATGGCCGGCGAGAGGTCGAGGCTCTTTGCCGCCTGCTTCACCATGTCCGGCGAAATGCGCTGCGCCTTCATCGAGAAACCGGCGAGCAGGGCGCGATCGCAGATCAGATTGATAAGGCGAGGGATGCCTCCCGACAGCCGGTGCACCTGTGTCAGCGCTTTTACCGTGAAGGCAACGGCTGCCGATCCGCCCGCAATCGTCAGCCGATGCGCCACGTACGCCGCGACGGTCTCCTCGTCGAGCGGCTGCAGCTCATAGCGGATCGACACGCGCTGATCGAGCTGTCGCATCTCGGTCGAACGCAAGATCGCCCGCAGGTTCAGCTGCCCGACCAGAATGATCTGCAGCAGCTTCTCCTTGTCGGTCTCCAGGTTGGACAGAATGCGGATCTGCTCCAGCACGTGAAGCGGCAGGTTCTGGGCTTCATCGATGATCAGCACAGCGCTCGCCTTGAGCGGGATGAGGCCGAGCAGGAAATCGTAGAGGGTGTCGACCATCTCCTGCTTCGTCACATTCGCGAGACCTCCAGCCTTGAGCTCGTCGCGGGAGATCACGCCGAAGTCCAGCAGGATGCGCTTGAGCAGATCCTCTTCAGAGATGAACGGGTTCAGCACGAGCGCCGTGAACGTCGTCCGATCGATCTGCTCGAGGAGCGCCCGACAGAGCGTCGTCTTCCCCGTGCCGATGTCGCCGGTAATGACGGCGAAGCCTTCACGGCGCTGGATGGCGTACTGCAGCAGCTCGAACGCATCGGCGTGAGACTGACTCCGATAGAGATACTTCGGGTCCGGCGTCAGGCTGAACGGCTTCTCGGTGAGTCCGTAGTAGTCTTCGTACATTTCAGGACACAATTCGCGGTGTGAGTAGAACAAGCAGCTCCACGCGCTTCTTCGTTACGCACCGTCGTGCGGCCAAACCATCCCCCGCGGGTGCCCCCACTCGTCCGCGCCTCGATCGCCCGGTTGCGCGCAAAGCCAGACAACACAATCGTCTCACCGTCCCGCAGGCGAGCCAGCGTATCCGCTTCGCGAATCGTCGTCGTCCCGATGGAGTTCTTCTTCGCAGCATCGCCCTCGCGCACGTTGACGATTGGACTGACGCTCAGCATGACGATGCCGTCCGCGCCTTGAGCGGTGACGCCGAGGGTGATCTCCTCCTCACCGCCGGGGTCTTTCCGCACGCCGCGCACAACCGCCGGTTCATTGTTCAATGCGAGAAGGCGCGGCTGGGCCAGCACCGTCACCTTGCCTTGCCTGGCCGAGCGCCGTCAGAAAACGCGGCACGTCGCTGACGCGCAGGCCGTTCACGAGCGCCCGCGCACCAGGCGGATTGTCCGCGGCACCGCCTGCCAGTGCCGCCCAGTCGAGCGACGGCGTGCCCCCGTCCGCGCTCTCGGTCAGCTCGACCTCGACGATACTCGCGTCAATTTGCACTTGGCGGTGCACGCGCTCCTGGACCGCGTCCAGATACTGGGCGACGGAGTCAAGACGCTCGGGAAAGTCGGTGACCTGGAGCACTCCCGCCTTGCGATCGATGCTGAACACACCGCGTTCAGACAGCAGCGTCGCAACGGCGTTCGACAGCTGAGTGAAGACGTCACCGCTGGTTGTGCTCGTCACCCGCGCGGAGCTACCGGCTGCGTCGGGCGCACTGCCGACAACGGAGCTGCCAGTGCGTTCGGTCGCGACATAGTTGATGTTGAAGATCCGCGTGCCAGGCGCGCGACGGGACACCCTGATGAACGAACCGCTCACAGCAGAGTCCAGCCCGAGCGGCGGAAGAATCAGTCCGAGCGCCTGACGGACGGTGATGCCCTTCAGCTCGCCGATGAAGGTGCCGGCAATCCCAGGATCCGGCACGATGCTCAGCGATGTGCCGCGAACGAGGAGAAGCAGCAGATCCTGAATGGGAACCGGCTGCGCAAAGGTCAGCGTGAAGGTGCGGTTATCGAGATCCGCGGCAAATGTGCGTTCGTCGAGCTGTGTCAGCGGAAAGGTCGGCAGCTGGCCGCTCTGGGTCGGAGCCTGCGCCTGCACCGACACGGTCAGCAGGCAGACCGTCAGAAATGCGCGCAGTGACACCCACTTCACATCCCAATTCTCGGTGTGTGAATGGATTGTCAGTAGGCGGGCATCGAGCGGCAAGCGCGCGCAACGGTGTGCACTGCCGGGAAGCTGTTGCGTGTCCAAACCGTAATCGGCGGACCGATTCTAGTCGTAATACTCGCGGCCGAGGTGGGTGATGAGCTCCTCACCCTTCAGATACCGCAGGGTATTCTTCAGCTTCATCAGCTGAATGAAGAGGTCGTGCTCTGGATAGAGGCCTGGCGCGTGCACCGGGCTCTTGAAGTAGAAGGAGAGCCACTCCTGAATCCCGTGCATACCCGACCGCTTGGCGAGATCGAGAAACAACGCCACGTCGAGCACGATCGGCGCCGCCAGAATGCTGTCGCGGCAGAGGAAGTTGATCTTGAGCTGCATCGGATAGCCGAGCCAGCCCACGAGATCGATGTTGTCCCAGCCTTCCTTGTTGTCGCCACGCGGGGGATAGTAGTTGATCCGAACGACGTGACAGAGATCCTGGTAGAGGTCGGGATAGAGCTGAGGCTGCAGAATGTAGTCGAGAACCGACTTCTTGCTCTCTTCCTTCGTCTTGAACGACTCGGGATCGTCGAGCACCTCGCCATCGCGGTTGCCGAGGATGTTGGTCGAATACCAGCCGGCCACACCGAGCAGCCGCGCCTTCAGGCCCGGGGCGATGATCGTCTTGATGAGCGTCTGCCCCGTCTTCAGGTCCTTACCGCACAGCGGCGAGCCGGTCTTCGCCGCAAGTGCGACGAGGGCCGGAATGTCGGCCGACAGGTTGGGTGCCGCATTGGCGTACGGAATGCCCTCGCGAATCGCCGCGTAGGCATAGACCATGCTCGAAGGGATTGCGGGATCATTCTCTTCAAGGGCGCGCACGAAGTTCTCGGGCGTGGCGTGCGCCGGCGACTCGGTCATGAAGACCTCAGTGCTGCCGCACCACACCATCACCAGGCGATCGAGATTGTTGTCCGCCTTGAACTTGCGGATGTCCGCGATGACCTGCTCGGCCAGGTCCATCTTGTTCTTGCCCTTCTTGACGTTCGGTCCGTCAAGGCGCTTCACGTACCGCTGGTCGAACACCGCCGGCATGGGCTTGATCTTCTCGAGCTCAGGTCGCAGCTGTTCAAGGAGCGCGGGCTCCAGCACACCGGCCGTTTTCGCGGCCGAGTAACAGTCGTCTTCGAAAATATCCCAGCCCCCGAACACGAGATCATCGAGGCCGGCGAGCGGCACGACGTCGCTGATCTTTGGTGAACGACCCTCGGTCCGCTTCCCGAGACGAATCGTGCCCATCTGGGTCAGCGATCCAATCGGTTTGGCAACTCCTCGACGAATGGCCAGAACGCCGGCGATCGTGGTGGTGCTGACGGCGCCAAGGCCGACCAGCAGTACACCAAGTTTGCCGCGCGCAGGAGTAATCTCAACAGGCGTAGACATCGGGAACAGACTATATAGCTCTCAGCTGTCAGCTGTCACCTCTGCGGTGGTCGCGGTCAGCTCTTCGTTCCTTCAGTCTTGTTCAGCCTCCTTGAGCCTCGAGCTCTCGCGCTCAGCTTTCAGCTGCCCGGCTGAAGATGTCGTACTGTAAGCTGAGGGCTGTCAGCTGACGGTCGAAATCCGACAGCTGAGAGCGACACTCCCCCAGATGTTCAGTCTCTTCCCCGGCCGGCGCAATGAGTCATCCGTCCTCGTCGCCCGCATGGTCGGCGTGAAGATGGGCGACCGGATCGCCCAGATCGGCTGCGTAGACGGCGCATGCCTGGCGGCAATCGCCGCGGGCGTCGGTCTCTCGGGACGCGCGGTCGCGATCGTACCCGATGCCTCTTCCGCTGCCCGCGCGCAAAAAGGAGCCGCACGCGCCGGCGTGCTTGTCGAGATCGAGACGGCGCCGCCGACTCGACTCCCCGTGGACACCGGCGCCTTCGACGTGGCGATTCTCGATGATTCAGGCGGCCTGTTCGCGACCATGAATACTGAGGATCGCACGGCGACGGTCCGAGAGCTCCTGCGCATCCTGCGGCCGGGTGGACGCGCGATGATGATCGGCGCGGGTCCGCGCAGCGGCTTCCGCGCACTGCTGACCCGCACGCAAGCCAGTAAACCATTCGACCCCGCACCGCCGCTGCAGGCAAACGGATTTGGGGCTGTGCGCATGCTCGCTGAACGCGACGGGTTCGTTTTTGTCGAAGCGCTCAAGCCGAGGAGTTCGTCCGCGTGATCCCGACGACTTCTCCCGATCCTGTTGCCAACCGATGAACTTCACATAAGATTGCTGTGACCTGCCGACCGCCTCGCGGGAGGATTTGCACCGAGCGGACGCAGACATGAGGAGATGTCGAACTATGGCCATAGAAGGCGTCACCGAAACAAACGAGGCGCAGATTGCCGTCCATTGGAGGGAGGAGGAGTATGTCCACCCTTCCGCAGCGTTCATCGGGCAGGCGAACTTAGCGGATCCTGCGGTCGTGGAGCGGTTCGGCGAGAAATATTTCCCAGAATGCTTCAGGGAATACGCTGACCTGCTGAGCTGGGATCGCTATTGGCATACGACCCTCGACACCAGCGACCCGCCCTTCTGGAAATGGTTTGTGGGCGGAAAGCTCAACGTTTCTTACAACTGTGTGGATCGGCACTTATCGAAATACAAGAACAAGGCTGCGCTGATATTTGTCCCAGAACTCGAGGAGGAACAAGGCTACACGGTCACCTATCAGGAGCTCTTCACCCGCGTCAACGAAGTCGCGGCGGTTCTGCGCGACTTCTGTGGACTGAAGAAGGGCGACCGCGTCACGATTCATATGCCCATGATTCCCGAGCTGCCGATCACGATGTTGGCCTGTGCGCGGCTCGGCATCATTCACTCGGTGGTGTTCGGAGGATTCAGCGGTGAGGCGGCCGGGCTTCGGGCGGCTGACTCCGGCAGTCGAGTGATGATTTACGCAGACGGCTATTATCGAAATGGAAAGATTGTGGACCACAAACCGAGCGCCGACGTCGCGGTTGAGACTGCCGCGAAGGAGGGCCAGAAAGTCGACAAGGTCCTCATTTGGCGCCGCTACCAGGATCGGAGTCTCTCCACGAAACCCATGGTGCAGGGCCGCGACTACCTCATGGATGAGGTCTTGAAGAACTTCAAGCGTGTCAAAGTCGATCCAGTGTCAATGGATGCCGAAGATCCCCTCTTCCTGATGTACACGAGTGGGACCACCGGCAAGCCAAAGGGGTGCCAGCACCGGACCGGCGGCTACCTGGCCTATGTAACCGGAACCGCGAAGTACTACCAGGACATTCACCCCGAGGATGTCTACTGGTGCATGGCTGATATCGGTTGGATCACGGGCCACTCGTACATCGTTTATGGGCCCCTCGCTCTTGCCGGCACAAGCGTGATCTTTGAGGGAGCGCCGAACTATCCGGACGCCGGGCGGCCGTGGCGAATCGCCGAGCAGCTTGACGTCAATATCTTCCACACTTCACCGACGGCGATCCGCATGCTGCGCAAGGCAGGCCCGGATGAGCCGGCGAAGTACGACTACCATTTCAAGCACATGACCACGGTTGGCGAGCCCATCGAACCGGCCGTGTGGCGGTGGTATCACGAGGTCGTCGGCAAGGGCCAGGCCGTCATTGTCGACACGTGGTGGCAAACCGAGACGGGGGGGTTCCTGTGCACGACCAAGCCCGCCCTCGATCCGATGAAGCCGGGGAGCGCAGGACCGCCTGCACTCGGCATCTTCCCCACCATCATTGACGAAGACGGCCACGAGGTCGCGGCCGGTTCGGGCAAAGCGGGAAACATCTGCATTCGAAATCCCTGGCCAGGAATCATGCAGACGATCTGGGGAGACAAGGACCGTTTCGTGAGGCAGTACTTCGCCAAGTACTGCAAGAACCCGAAAAGCAAGGATTGGCGAGATTGGCCTTACTTTGCTTCGGATGGGGCTGTCATTCCTGCGGATGGCTACTACCGAATCCTGGGCCGTGTCGACGACGTCATCAACGTCGCCGGACACCGCCTGGGCACCAAGGAGATCGAGTCAGCCTGTCTAACGATCAAGGAAATCGCAGAGGCGGCGGTCGTTCCGGTCGTTGACGAGGTCAAGGGTCGCGTGCCCGCTGTGTATGTATCCCTGAAACCCGGCTTCTCAGGTGGAAGCCACGTTTCAGAAGAGATTGTCGCGACCCTGGAAACGATGATCGGCAAGTTCGCCCGGCCGAAAGACGTTCACGTTGTCCCCGACCTGCCAAAGACCCGATCAGGCAAGATCATGCGCCGCGTGCTTGCCGCCATCTCGAACACCATAGACACTGGGGACGTCACGACTCTCGCGAACCCTGACATTGTGGAAACCATTCGACAACAGGTCCAGGGAAAGGGTCCCGTCGTCCTGAAGGAAGGTCCGGAAGACATCAAGCACTTCGGCGAGCAGGAATAAGGAGGTCAGTCCTTCTTCACCTTTTCACCGGAAGCGTAGTTAAGGTGACAGGTGTCACGGCAAGAGCACAGTCTGGCTTCGGTCGAGCGGAGAGCCTATGCCAGAGCCCCGAAAAACTCCCCAAGAAGGCGGATGGGGTCACGTATGGCCGGAACAGGGCACGGCAAGCGTTTTGCCTTGGTACTGGTAGACCCGTATGCGCTCCAGCACCATCACCGACGTCTACTCGCCGCGGGAAATCGCCAACGCTGCCGGGGTTGCCGAGGAACTCGCAATTGCCGCGGCTGGGAGTGCGGATGCTCTTGTCTCGCACGCGGAGGCAGTCCGGCTCGGCCGCGCCCTTCGCCGCGGCACGAGCCTGACCCCTCGCCCCTTGTTCTCCGCCTTCAGCTCGATGCCGCCCGTGCGCCGTGGCGGTGTCACGTTCGCGTTGTCTGGAACTGTCCACGCTGCCGTCCTCGCCACGCTCGTCCTTGTCACGACGTTCAGTCTGAAACCCGCGGCATCGACCCTCAGTCCCAGTCCACGCGCCGCCGAGAGCATACGGCTGGTATTTCTGGAGAAACCCGGGGCCCTTGGTGGCGGGGGTGGGGGTGGATTACTCCAGAAGCTGCAGCCACCGAAGAGTCTTCGCGAAGGGAAACGGCCAATCAGCAGCCCTCTCCCTATCCGGCAGCCTCCGCCGCCGATCGAACCTGCCGTACATGCGCCCGAGCCGGCAGTTCCTCCGCTCCAGGCGAAGATACTGCCGCCAATCGTGGCGCCAGTTGCGGCTGCTCCGGCCGACGCGCAGGATCGCAATGGAATCCTCGAAGAAACGCGCGCCGATCGCAGCAGCAACGGCGCAGGCAGAGGCGCCGGCATGGGAGCAGGGGTTGGGACAGGTCTCGGTGAAGGGACGGGCCCAGGCATCGGGCCGGGATCCGGCGGCGGCACTGGCGGCGGCCCATTTCGTCCCGGAGCGGGCATCGAACCGCCTCGTTTGATCACCGAAGTCAAGCCCAGCTATCCGGAGGACGCGCGTCTCGGTCGTGTGGAAGGCGAGGTCGACATGGAAATCGTGGTGCGGCGTGACGGATCGGTTGGCGACGTGAGAATCTTGAGGGGACTCTCGGCCACGCTGAACGAGCGCGCGAGCCAGGCTGTCCGGCAGTGGCGATTCTCGCCTGCCAGGCGGCAGGGTGCTCCGGTCGATGTGATTGTTGAGGTCGCCGTGGAATTCCGCATGCGTTGAGAGATGCCATGCTGACTCTCTTGATCGTCGTCACCCTCTTGTCCGCGAGCCTGGCGGCGACCATGGCCGCCATCGCCTGGCACGCGATTCGCCGCGAACGTCGGCGCTCCGCGGCGCGCGTGGCGATTCTGGCTGCTGAAATCGCCGACGAGGAGATCCAGACACCCGCCCCGTCTTCATTCAGTGCTGGATTCGCTGGCGGTCTCGATCTCTTCACGACGGAGCGCGGGTCAACGCTGCGTTCACGCATGCCGATCGCGGTCGCCGCCAGCAGCGTCATTGTGGGCACGGTTATCGTCCTGGCGGTGGCCGTCTCTCAGACGGACCGGGCGACCGCGATGTTCCGCTCCGTCGATGCGCCTCGTGTTTCGTCTCCAGTCGCGTCTGCCGAGCCCGCAGCCGCTGGTGCACCGATCGAGCTGGTTTCGCTCACTCACGAGCAACGCGGCACGCAACTGACAATTCGCGGCGTCGTCCGCAACCCAGCGAGTGGATTGGCGCTGCCGCATCTCACTGCGGTGGTGCTGCTGTTCAACAGGGCCGGCGTGTTTGCGGGCACCGGGCGTGCCGAAATGGACACGACCGACTTGGAGCCGGACGGCGAAGCGCATTTCACCGTCAGCGTCCCGCACGTCTCCGACATCGGCCGCTATCGAGTCAGCTTCAGCATGGAGGACCACGTCGTTCCGCACGTGGACAAGCGCCATGGCGCATAGGTTCTCGGCCGCTCTCGTGTTCCTGGCCGCCGTCTCACTGCAGGCGCAGCAGTCACCGTCCGAACCATCGCCAGATCAGAGGGAGGGTTTCAGGTTCAAGAGTGGCGTCGAGCTTGTCAACGTCACGGCCACCGTGACCGATCTGGGCGGCCGATTTGTGTCGGGCCTGACGAGAGACGACTTCACTGTGTACGAAGACAACGTGCCGCAGACCGTGACGCACTTTGGCGCGGATCGCGTGCCCGTCAGCCTCGGCATCGTGCTCGACACGAGCGGCAGCATGCAAGGCCCGAAGATCCGCGCGGCACGGGCCGCCCTCGAGCAGTTCCTCGAAGAGCTTCAGGATCCTCAGGACGAGTTCTTCCTTTATCAATTCAGCGACGCTCCAATGCTTCTGCAAGGATGGACGACCGACCGCGGTGACATTTCGCGAGCGCTGTCGCACATCTCGGCGGACGGTGGGACGGCACTGTTCGAGGCCGTGGCTCGAGCGGTGCCACTGGTGACGACCGGGCGAAATGCCAAGAAAGCGCTCGTCCTGGTTTCTGACGGCAATGACAGCTCAGGCCGTACGAGAGCCGATGATGTGCAGCGGCTGATTCGCGAGACCGAGGTGCTCGTGTACGCCATCGGGATCGACAGCGATGAAGGTCCGGGCGTTGCGCCACAGCGCCCGCCTATGCCGCCTCCCCCCCGCGATTCCCTGGACCCACGCCGTTCCCGCGCCGGCCAGGCGGCCTGCGATTTGCGCAGTGGCAGTGGCCAGGCCCGCAGGGAATGCAAGGACCCCGCGGCCGGCGCAGGGACGAACGCGTCAATCCCGCAACGCTGCGCAATCTTACCGACGACAGTGGCGGGCGCACCGAGATCATCCGCGATACTCGTGATCTGAGACCCGCGACGTCGAGTATCTCCGACGAACTCAGCCGGCAGTACTACCTGGGCTACCCGGCCAGCGGGAAGAAGGATGGCCGCTGGCATGCCATCCGTGTGGAAGTGCGGAACGGCAACTACCGCGTGCGAGCGCGGCGCGGATACGTGGCAAGCTAGAATACCGCGTGCCTCTCCTCACGATCGCCCTGGGGCTCAGTCTTCTGGGCAGTGGCGGCGGTCTGCTTGTCGCCTCTTCTCTGTTGCTCTTCAACGACAGCCTGCGCAGTCGCATCGTCCCATGGCTTGTCAGCTACGCCGTGGGTGCGCTGCTTGGCGTGTCGATGCTGGCGCTGTTGCCGGAGGCGCTCGCCACGCTGCCGCCCGCGCGCGTGTTCGGCACCCTACTGGTCGGCATTCTGGCGTTCTTCGTGCTCGAGAAGCTCGTGCTGCTGCGGCACTGTCATACGAACGACTGCCATGTACACGGGGCCGCCGGCGCTCTCGTGATCCTGGGCGACGCCTTTCACAATTTCCTCGACGGCGCCCTCATCAGCACGGCGGTGCTCACCTCCGTCCCGCTCGGCATGAGCACCGCCATTGCGGTCGCGGCGCACGAGATTCCGCAGGAAATCGGCGACATCGCCATTCTGTTGGCGTCGGGCTACAGTCGCAAGCGCGCGCTCGTCCTCAACCTCGCGTCTGGCGCATCGGGAATCGCCGGCGCACTGCTCGCGTACGCGGCCGTGGAGGTCGTACCGAGCATCCGACCGTACGTGCTCGCCTTCTCGGCCGCGAGCCTCATGTACATCGCGATGGCCGATCTCATTCCCGATCTGCACCGCGGCCAGGTCGATGGCGGCGCTTCGCGCCAGGTGGTGCTCATCGGTGCCGGCGTGATGACCATCGTCCTCTCTGAAAGGCTGTTCGGGTTGTGAACAAGGACAATCTGAACACCGTCGAGCAGATGTGGCGGCGCGAAGTGGAGGCCGCAACGACCTACCGCCATCTCGCGGACCGAGAGCCTGTCGAACAGCGGAAGAGCATCCTGCTCCGACTGGCCGACCAGGAAGACAAACATGCGACGCGATGGGCCGAACGGATCGCGTTAATGACCGGCCGGCAGCCGGACCGCGGCGAGGTCGAGCGCGGTCTCACCTGGTTCCAGCGGATCTCGGATCAGAACGTCGTGCTCCACCGGCTGGAGCAGGAGGAGAACAGAGCCGAGGCCGATTACGACCAGCTGATGAGAAGGCTCACCGACCCGACGGATCGCCAGATCGCCGAAGAGGCGATGCACGAGGAGCGCGATCACGCGGTCGTGCTGCGCACGCTTGCCGGCGGCATCATGCCCACGCCACGCTCTGCGCTCGACGCCATGCTCAAGCGCGAGCGTTGGCACGTGCGCGGCACGGGCTGGATCGGCAGCGCGATCTACGGTGTGAACGACGGCCTCGGTGCGGTGTTCGGCATCGTTTCGGGCATGGCCGGGTACACGGGCGGCAGCGAAGTAGTGCTCGCGGCCGGGCTGGCCGGTACCATGGCGAGCGCCCTGTCGATGGGCGCCGGCGCCTACCTGGCGTCAAAATCTGAACGCGAGGTGTACGAATCTGAAATCGCTCGCGAGCGAGCCGAGATCGAGGAGGACCCGCATGAAGAACGCCTCGAGCTCGAGCTCTTCTACCAGCTCAAGGGATTTTCCGCCGACGAAGCGCGGTCGATGTCAGAACGGCTTCAGAAGGAGCCGAAACAGTTTCTCCGCACGCTCGTCCACGAAGAGCTGGGGCTTGCAGAGGAAACCTTCCCCAATCCGGCCAGAGCCACGCTCTCCGCGACAGTTTCGACAGCCATCGGCGGCTTCATTCCGATCATCCCTTTCTTCTTCGCTGTCGGCATGCCCGCCGTGATTGCCTCGTTCATTATCAGTACTGTGGCGCATTTTGCCGTTGGCGCCGCTAAGTCGTTGGTCACGACCCGGTCATGGTGGGCCAGCGGCGCTGAAATGACGATGGTCGGTATCATCGAAGCCGCCATCACCTACGGGCTCGGCGTCGCCTTCGCTGGCGTCTAGACTGGGGGTCAGAGCCGCATCCGACTCCATTTGCAGCTTTCTTGCGTCCTCGGGGCAGGACAGAAGTCGGGGATTTGAGCGGGTGGCAGCCTCGGGTTCTGGAGCTATTCTCGGGTTGACCTCTGGCACCTCATTTGCCCGCGAAAACATCGAAGTCCTAGACCGTGGGAGCTGTAGGATGAAGAAGATGATTTCAGCCAGGCTGACCGTTGGCTTGCTGCTCGCCGCCTGTGTGCTAGTTCAGGATGCCGTGGCGCAGCGCGCGCCGCGCAAAGACTTTCAGATCGCTTTGGACATTCTCAACACTGTCAATGATTACGATGAGTACGGCATTTTCGATGACGTGACCGTGTACGTGAAGGAAGGCGCGGTAACACTGACCGGCAAAGTCACCATGCCACACAAGCGGAACGAGATCGAGAAGCGCGTCAAGCGCGTCAGGGGCGTTGGCGGTGTCCAGAATCAAATCGAAGTACTGCCGGCTTCCCAGTTCGACGACGACCTGCGAGTGAGAATTGCCAACTCAATCTACAACAATGCCAACTTCTGGCAGTATTCCACCCAGAAGAAACCATCGATCCACATTATCGTCCAGGGCAATCGTGTGACGCTCACCGGTGTCGTGAACAGCGATCTAGACCGCAAACTTGCGGCGTCGCTGGCGAGGCAGGGGGGCGCCGGTCAGGTGACCAACAATCTGAAGACTCAGGACGAAGCCCGCCAGGAGCTTGAGAAGTAGCGTTGATCCTCACGCGAGCTGAGAAAGACGCCCACTGTCCGGCTGAAATCGGCCGGTCACGCGACCTCAGGCAAGCGGCCGCGCGACGATCAGCAACTCTTCGACAACGCGACCGCCGATGAGATGTTGCTGAATGATCCGCTCGAGCGCGGGCGGATCGCAGGCGCCATACCATGCGCCTTCCGGATAAACGACGGCGATTGGTCCGCCTTCGCAGACTCGCAGACAGTTCGCCTTGCTACGGAGAATGCCTCCCTGCTCCGAGAGGTTGAGTTCCTTCAGCCGACGCTTGAGGTACTCCCATGCCTCGAGTCCGCGCGCCTTCTCGCAGCACTTTGGCTTGGTCTGATCGCAGCACAGGAAAATGTGCCGCCGCCCCACCGGGACGCCAATACTAGTGACGATGGTACGCAGCGAATCGAATGCTGGCTCAGACACCAAACACCTCGGGATCCCAGTGCAGACCGAGTTCGCTCGGTGGCGCTATGTAGCCCACCAGCGCGGATGCGGCCACGACGGCAGGGCTCGCCAGATAGCCCTCGCCCCCAACGCCCATACGATTCTGCCAGTTGCGGTTGAACGACGTAATCGCCCGCTCGCCTGGAGCCAAGGCGTCTGGGCCCTGGCCGAAGCAGGGGCCGCACCAGGATTCGCGAATCTGTCCGCCGGCTGCGCGAAAAACGTGAGCGATCGACTCGCCCCCGAGCCTCGTTTCGGGCTGTTCGATCTGCCGGGCCACGCCGCCCGATCCAGGAAAGATCACAAGCGGCCTGGCCGCCTTGAGCGGACGTCCCGAAGCGCCCGACGCCGCGCGAATGACCAGCGCCGCGCTGAGGAGATCCGAGTAGCTGCCATTGGTGCACGATCCAATCATCGCCTTGTCAAATGGAATTCGCTCGCGCGCGATTGTCTCCGCCTCACTCGCGTTCCCGGGACTGAACGGCCGGGCCACCATGGGGCGGACGCTCGTGAGTTCGACCGTCTCGTCGATCTCGTACCTGGCGTCCGCGCCGGGACCAAACAGCGGGTACGGCAGATCGACAATACCTCTTGTGCGGTACCACGCGGCGGTCACGACATCCGGGGCAAAGATCCCGTTGAACGCTTCGGCTTCCGCCATCATGTTCGCAATCGTGTTGCGATACGCAATGGGCAGCTGGCGACGGGCGTCAACCAGTTCCACCGACATCCCTTGTGCCTGGGCCGCGCCCCATTGCCGGAGCAGCGTGAGCACGATGTCCTTGCCGCTCACCCAGGGCTGGAGCGTGCCGGTGAACGTCACGCGGCGCGCCTTGGGCATCGTGGTGTACACATATCCCGTCGCCCATCCAAATCCGAGCGTCGTCGATCCGACGCCAATGCCCACGGCTCCGTAGGCGCCGTACGCGCGCGTGTGTGAATCGGCGCCGGGAACCAACTGTCCCGGCAGAATCAGTCCCTGCTCTGGAAAGTAGAAATGAAAGATGCCGTCGCCCGGCGTTGCGTAGTATGGCCGTTCGATCCCATGAAGAGCCGCGAACCGGCGTCCAATGTTCGTCTGCTTTTCATCCTCCGGCTTTCCCGTGAACACAAAGTGATCGTTGGCGATGGCCGCCCGTCTCGGGTGCGTCGGCTCGCCGGCCGTGATCTGGTTGAACGTGTGAATCGCAAACGGCGCCGTGCCGTCCGAGGCCGGGAGCAGGTCCGCGTATACCGCCAAGGTCGCACCTGCGGCGAAGTCGACGTCGTCACGCCCGGCATGCGCTCGCTTGTCGACGCGGTGCGCCCAGATCACCTGTTCGGTGGATGTCATGCGGCGCGCGCGATCGGCATCAGGCCACTCGACCAGAAGCGGCCGCTCCATCGCTGCCCGCACCTCGCGCCGCCCGATCGCGACGATGCCACCGCTTCTTCGAATCTCGTCTTCCTTGGGCGTGAGTGGCAGCGGCTGATACGTCCTTCCCTGCGTGTCGTTGGTCAACCTCCGCGACGCGGGATCGAAGCTGAACTCGTCGCCGTCGCGCGCATCCGCCACCGCCTCAGGACTTTGCGCAACCTCCAAGCCGAGATTGAACGCATTGCGCCGAAAGATGTCCCCCATGTTGTGACCGCAGACGATCACCAGCGTGAGACCGACTTCTTCCGCGACCGCCTTCAGTCCGGCCGGGCTCATCTCGCGGGACGACCCGATGGCAAAGCGGTCGCCGGCGACGAGGAACGTGTCGCCCCGGTGGACGCGGACGCGGAAGTCGGGCATCAGGTAGCGAAACGCACCGGCTTTCCAGCGTTCGTCGAGGGCGTCGAGGCTCTCCGACACACAATCGCTGGCGGGCGTGATCTGATCGGTGTCAATCGCGTCCAGCTTCTTGCGTTTCCCGGGCACCTTCGGATCCCAGAAGATTAACGCCCTGCCGCGAATGAGGTCCATGCCTCCATACTAGCGTCCGCCGCCACCCATGGGCGAGGCCAAAGGCTGGTATCATGGAGGTGTCTTCCCGCGAGGGGTGAATGTCAGAGTTCAAGAATCAGCAGATGCATGCGTCCTCGTCCGAGGCTGTGACGAACAACGTCCGTGTCGAGGTCGAGTCGCAGTACGCGCCCGAGCAGTCCCAGCCGTTTCAGAACCAGTGGTTTTTTCACTACACCGTTCGGATCACCAACGAGGGCGATGAGACGGTGCAGCTCCTGAGCCGTCACTGGACCATCATTGACGCCACCGGGCACGCGAAGGAAGTCGAGGGCCCGGGCGTAGTAGGCGAGCAGCCCGTGCTGGCACCCGGCGAGTCGTTCAACTACACGTCAGGCTGCGACCTCAATACCTCGACCGGCATCATGCGGGGGACGTATCAGATGGTGGACGAGGACGGCGGATACTTCGATGTGGAGATTGCGCCGTTCGCGCTCCACGAGCCGTACACGGTCCACTAAAAGAACCTACACGCCCGACCTGAAGGTCGGGCCTACGATACCAATCCACAGCTTGACCCTACGAGGCCGAGCTTTCTCGTACGGCCGACGGAACTCACGGATCGCGTCGAGGAAAGCGTCCCCGAAATCCGCGGCCTTCTTCACGCCAACGCCGTAGATCTCGTGCAGGTCTTCGATCGTCTTGGGCCGTTGGTCCGCCATCTCCTGCAGCGAGCGGTCGTGGAAGATGACATACGGCGGCACGCCCCGCTCACGCGCCAGACGCAGCCGCACTTCGCGCAACACGTCGAACAACTCGGAATCGACGCCGAACGATGTGGCGCGGCGCTCCTTGCCTCGTCGCTTGCCGCCCTTGTCCTTCGCTGGAGCAACCTCGCGGTACAGCGGGCATTCTCCGTCTCCCTTGAGCATCGAGAGCCCGGCGGCTGTCAGACGGATCACCGGATAGGGGTCGCCATCACGCAGCAACAGTCCCTCGCCGATGACCTGCTCGATGTACCCGCGAATGGCGGCGCCAGACTCTTCCCTCAGCAACCCGAAGGTCGAAAGCTCGTGATGGCGAGCGGCCACCACTCTTTCGCTTGCCTTGCCGGCGAGCACGTCCGCGACGTGCCCGATGCCCCACGTCTGTTTCACCCTCGCTACGCACGACAGAATCTTCCGAGCCACCGTTGTCGAATCGGGAACGACGTCGAGTTCCTTCAGGCACCAGTCGCAGGCGCCGCAGTCCGTCCGCTCGTATCGCTCGCCGAAGTACTCTACGAGCGACTTGTGACGGCATCGTGTGCCCGACGCATAGCGTTCCATGTCGCGCAGCAGCACTCTCGCGCTCTCCGTGAGTTCGCCATTCGAGGCGAGCATCTGCCGCCACCGCATGAAATCCGACCCCGAGTACGCAAGGACGCACTCCGCCGGCAGCCCGTCACGTCCAGCGCGACCGGACTCCTGTTGATAGTGCTCTGGCGACCGGGGCGCCCCGGCGTGGATCACGAATCGTACATTGGACCGATCGATCCCCATCCCAAATGCGACCGTCGCGACAACGATATCGGTGCGCTCGTCGAGAAAGTCCTCCTGGTGGCGCGCTCGCATCTCGTCAGGCAGGCCGGCGTGATACGGCACGGCGCGGTGCCCCTCGCCCCGCAGCCACTCAGCGAGCGACTCGACCTCGCGCCGCGAGGAGCAATAGACGATGCCGGCTTCCTCTTCGTGTCTGGCAAGAATCTGAACGAGCTGGCGGTGCAGGTTGCTGCGCCGAAGCACGCGATACGTGAGGTTCGGCCGATCGAAGGAGCCCACGAGCACCGCCGGATCCTTCAAACGCAGCTCGTTGATGATGTCGCGACGGACACGCTCTGTAGCGGTCGCGGTGAAGGCGTGCAGGGACACACCCGGAAAATCGTCGCGGAGACATCCGAGCTGGCGGTACTCGGGGCGGAAGTCGTGGCCCCACTGGCTGATGCAGTGCGCCTCGTCGATGGCAACAAAGCGGACACCGCAGGCCCGCAACATGCGGCGAAAGCCCTGGCTCCCCTCGCCAACCAGCCGTTCTGGTGACACGTACAGCAGCCGGCAGCGACCCTCGTGCAGGCTGACGATCACATCGTCTCGCTCGCGCGAACCGAGCGTGCTGTTCAGATACGCGGCGTCCACACCGTCCACGCGCAGGCCGTCGACCTGATCTTTCATCAACGAGATGAGAGGCGAGACGACGAGCGCGAATCCTCTTGGTTCAACCAGCGCTGGCGCCTGAAAGCACAAGGATTTGCCGCCACCGGTCGGCAGCACCACGACGCTGTCGCGCTGGTCCAGGATGGCCTGCATCGCCTCACGCTGCAGCGGGCGGAAATCGGAGAAGCCCCAGACACGATGGAGAACGTCCCGCAGGAGGGGATCAGCGCCGGGCGTATGTGTGCTCGACGTAGTCATCCACGAGACGCTGGAATTCGGCGGCCAGTTCGGCGTACGTGCCGCGCAGCGTCTTCACGTGCTTGCCATCGATGTAGATCGGGCAGCTGGGTTCCTCGCCCGTCCCCGGGAGACTGATGCCGATGTTGGCAGCCTTCGACTCCCCAGGGCCGTTGACGACGCAGCCCATAACGGCGAGGGTCATCGCTTCGACGCCCTCGTACTGCCTCTTCCACTCGGGCATCTTCTCGCGGATGTAGTCCTGTGTGCGCTCGGCCAGTTCCTGAAACGTGGTGCTCGTCGTCCGTCCGCAGCCTGGACACGCCGTCACACTGGGCGAGAAGGACCGCAAGCCGAGCGCCTGCAGCAGTTCGCACGCCGCGTACACCTCCTCGCGCCGATCGCCGTTCGGCTTCGGCGTGAGCGAGACGCGAATGGTGTCGCCGATGCCGTCGTTGAGCAGCACGCCCATCGCCGAGGCGGACCAGACGAGCCCCTTCAGACCCATCCCGGCTTCGGTGAGACCGAGATGCAGCGGCTGATCGGTTTCGCGCGCCAGCGCGCGGTACACGGCGATCAGGTCGCGAGGGCGCGACGTCTTGCATGAGATGATGATTTGATCCTTGCGCAGTCCGCTCTCGATGGCGAGTGCCGTTGATTCCACCGCGGAGAGCACCATGCACTCGTTGATGATCTCCTCCGACGTCTTCCCGAGGTTGCGGTCGGTGTTCTCCTGCATCCTCGCCACGACGAGATCCTGGTTGAGCGATCCGCCGTTGACGCCAATGCGCACCGGCCTCCCGTGGTCCACGGCAACCTTGCAGATCGTGGCGAATTGCTCATCGCGCCGGGTGCCGGTGCCGACATTGCCCGGATTGATCCGGTACTTGTCCAGCGCTTCGGCGCAGGCGGGAAACTTCGTCAGCAGCAGATGCCCGTTGTAGTGGAAGTCGCCGATGAGCGGCGCGGTGCAGCCAGCGTCGAGCATCCGCCGTTTGATCTCGGGCACCGCGGCCGCGGCCTCCGCCAGGTTGACGGTGATGCGCACCATCTCGGCCCCCGCCTCTGTCAGCTCGATGCACTGCTCGGCCGTCGCCCTGGCATCTGCCGTGTCGGTCATCGTCATGGACTGCACGACAACGGGCGCACCACCGCCCACCTGGACGCCGCTTCCAGGACCAACTTTCACGCCCACAGTTTTATGGAGCCGGATCATTCGGGACATCCAAAGTGGCTTGTTTCGGCTGTCAGCTTGTCGGCTGTCGGCGCTCAGTGGACACTCGCCATGGTTCTCAGGCGGCCCAGCCCCACCACCCCTCCAGCCGGGGTGGCGACGCGCGCCACGTCGAGAACTGAAGGCCGAAAGCTGACAGCTGAGAGCCGACAGCTGATGATAGCATCGTGCCCGATGCGCCCAATTGCGGCCCGCGAGTTCGGCGCTCCCGATGTCCCGCGCGTTAAAGAGGTGCCGTTGTCGGTTCGGGAGTCCCCGCCGGCGTACACCCAAGGCGCACAAGGCGGTAGCGGGTGCTCTCGGGAAGATCGTGATCGTACCGTGACGTCGCCGGTGATCGCTGAAGCCGCGGGAACTGCAGAACGGTAAGAAGAGGTTTTCCTCCCCATGGACAACACCATCAACTGGCTCCCGCCGAAACCATCTCGTGCGCCACGGCGCCTTGGGCGCGTCCTCCTCCTCGCCCTCATCGCGGTCGTCCTCTTTGGCGGTGGAACCGCGTTGTCGTATTACGTCGACGCGCTCTGGTTCAACTCGCTCGGCTTCGGAAGCGTGTTCTGGACGACGTTGAACGCTCAGGGCGTCGTGTTTGCGGTCTTCGCGCTCGTGACCTTCCTGCTGCTCTATGGTTCGCTGCTCGCGCTCAACCCCGAGAAGATCGGGGAGCTGACCGGCGGGACGATTCTCATCAACGGTCAACCGGTGAGGCTTCCGGTTGGTCCTGTGCTCCGACTGGTGGCAGGTGGGGTGGCCTTGTTCGTATCGGTCATCACGGGGTTCGGCATGATGGCCGAGTGGCAGACGCTCGCCCTCTACTGGCATGACGGGCGAGGCGGAACGTCTGGCGCGGTCGTCGATCCGATTTTCGGACGCCCGGTGACCTTCTATCTCTTCACGCTTCCTGCCTGGCAGCTGCTGGGCAGCTGGCTGACGACGCTCGCGGTGCTGATATGCATTGCCACGATCGTGGTCGCCGTCGTGACGGGCGGCACGCGCGCCCTGACGAGACGCCCCGGCATCGCAAGAGGACCATCACTGCGCGCCGTCTCCCTGAGTTTCGCTGCGGTGCTACTGATGCTTGCGTGGCAGGTCTACATCGGCCGCTTCGCCCGCATCTTCGACAACGGCCGAATTTTCGACGGCATCAACTACACGCAGGCGCACGTCTCCCTCACGGGACACCTCCTGGTCGCATGGGCGCTTGCGGCCGGAGCAGTTGTCGCCGCAGCGACGGCCTTTGCCACTCCCAAGGCGCGCTGGCTGGTTCTGGCGGCGGTGCCGGCCGCCGCCTGCTACGTCGGCGCCGGTCTCATCGGCTGGTATGTCACGAACTTCGATGTCAAACCGAACGAGCTGGTGAAGGAACGGCCCTACATCGAGCACAACATTCAGCTGACGCGAAAAGCCTACCAGCTCGATCTCATCGAGCAGCAGCCTTTCCCCGCCGAAGGCAGCGTCGAAGCCGTGGACGCGGCGAACAACCAGGAAACCCTCCAGAACATCCGACTCTGGGACTGGCGCGCGCTCCAGGATACGCTGCGGCAGATTCAGGCGATCCGCAACTACTACGACTTCACCGATATCGACATCGATCGCTACGACATCAACGGCGTCACCAGCCAGATGATGCTGGCCGTGCGGGAGCTGCACACCGATCGCCTGCCCGAGAGCAGCCGCGGGTGGATCAACGAGAAGCTGATCTACACGCACGGCTACGGAATCACCGTGAACACCGTGAACGGCTTCACGCCTGAGGGTCTGCCGACGCTGCTCGTGAAGAACATGCCGGTCGAGAGCACCGTGCCTGCACTCACGGTAAACCGCCCCGAGATCTATTATGGCGAGCTGACCAACGGCGATGTCTACGTACGGACCGGCCAGAAGGAGTTCAACTACCCGCAAGGCGAAACGAACAGCACGACCTCGTACGTGGGTGACGGCGGCATCGTGCTCGGCGGCTTCTTCCGCAAGTTGCTCATTGCGCTCGATCGCGGCGACCTCACGAAGCTCCCGTTCAGCGACGCCATCACTCACGACAGCCGGCTGCTGATGCGTCGGAACATCCGCGAGCGCGTCCAGACGCTCGCCAACTTTCTGACGTTCGATCCCGATCCTTATGTGGTCATCGGCGACGAGGGAAGGCTCTTCTGGATGATCGACGCGTTCACGACATCGAGCACGTATCCATACTCGAAACACACCGGACTGGGAAATCGACGGATCAACTACATGCGCAACAGCGTCAAGGCGGTCGTGGACGCCTATGACGGGGCCGTGGCCTTCTATGTCTTCGACGACACCGATCCCATTATCGAGAGATACCGCGCGATCTTCCCGCGCCTCTTCAAGGACGCGTCAGAAATGCCGGCCACGCTCCGCAAGCACATCCGCTATCCCGAACTGATGCTCGACGTGCAGGCGGCTGTGTACGGCCTCTACCACATGACCAGTCCGGACGTGTTCTACAATCGCGAAGATCTCTGGAGCGTGGCCAGCGAAGTCAGCACCAACGAGCGGCGCGAAACGGCGGCGGCAGTCATGGAAGCGAACTTCGTGCTGATGAAGTTGCCGGGCGAGCGCACGCCGGAGTTTATCGAAATCCTTCCCTTCACGCCGTCGAACCGCAACAACCTGATCGGCTGGATCGCAGGTCGGAGCGACGCTCCACATTACGGCAAAGCTGTCGTGTACGATTTTCCGAAAACCCGGCTCGTCGACGGCCCGCTGCAAGTTGAAGCGCGCATCGATCAGAATCCGCAGCTGTCGGGACAGCTGTCGCTGTGGAATCAGCAAGGGTCGCACGTGCGACGCGGTGCGTTGATCGTCATTCCGATCGGCAAGGCACTGCTGTACGCCGAACCAATCTACTTGCAGGCCGATCGGAGCCCGATGCCCGAGCTGCGCCTGGTGGTGCTCGCGCTGCAGGATCGGCTGGCGTACGGCCCGACGTTCGAGGCGGCCATGGCCAGCCTCTTCGAAGGCGCCGTGTCGACACTGCCCACGGCAGCGGCGCACGCGCCAGCCGGCACAGCGACATCCGTCGGCGGGACACGGGACACGACAGGGACGCCGCGCAGCGTGAATGAACTGATTGCGGGAGCGGCGCGCGACCTGGCGGACTATCAGCGCCTCACCGCGGAAGGCAAGCTTGGGGAGGCCGGACAGAAGCTCGAAGCCTTGAAGAGCAAGCTGGAACAGCTCGCGGGAAGATAGGACAGGTTGGGCCACGCGCGCCGCGTGGTTCGTCCTACCTGCCTGGCCTACCCGGCGCGCCCTCTCTCCTTGGCGCGCCAGCACCACCGGCCTTGCCAGTTCCGCCTGCCCTGCCCGCCCGATCCAGAACAACACGGCACGCCCGGTAAAAGCGATCGGACAGCGGCCCGCGAACCTCCTCGGCGACCAGGCCGATCCGCGACCAGCTCGCCTGCGCCTGCCGCACCTCCTCCTCAACGGCGTGCCAGCGACTATCGTCGGCAACGTTGCCGCCGATCGTGTTCGAGGCGAGCGCCTCCTTGAGCATCGAGGCAAGACGTGTGGCTGGCGAGAGCGAAGAGTCGGCCGTGTCCGCCGCAGGTCCAGCCACGGACTTCGCAAGCGCTTCCACACGGCCCACGAGCGATTCCATGCGCGTACGGTTGGCTTCGGGATCGAGGTCAGTTCCCGCGAACAGCTGCGGCCAGCGTGCTTGTACGCTGGCGTACGCCGCAGCAAAGCGCTCATTGAGTGGACGCGCTCGTTCGGGATCGACTCCGCGCGCTGCAATCTCCTGCTGCCACTGCGCGCGCAGCGCGCGGACCTTCATCAAGAGGTCGGCTGGCGCTTCCTGACGCTCGGGTGATTCCTGTGCGAAGCCGGCGAGCTCGGCACAGATCGCTTCCCTTGCTGCAACGCGCTCCTCGCGCGCCAGGTCGTGACGCTGCGCGTAGCGGGCGAAGAACCGATCGCAGGCAACACGGAAGCGCTGCCAGATGGCTTCCGACCGCGTCTTCTTGACCGGACCGATCGTCTTCCATTCCACCTGAAGGCGCTTGATGGCTCCGGCTGTCTGTTCCCAGTCGGTCGACTGCACGAGCGCCTCGGCTTTCTCGCAAAGCGCAACTTTTCTCGCAAGGTTCTCGGCCCAGACGGCCTTGCGCTGCGCAAGGTCCTCGTGGCGACGGGTGAAGAAACGACCGCAGGCGATCTGGAATCGCTCCCAGATGGCCTTTTCGCGTCCGCGCGGGACGGCGCCAATCGTCTTCCACTCGGCCTGCAGACCCTTGATCGCCTCCGCCGTCTGGACCCAGTTCGTCGAGTCCGCGAGCGCCTCGGCTTTCTCACAAAGCGCCGTCTTCTTCGCGAAGTGTTCCGCGCGCACGGCGGCTTCGGCGGCAAAGTGCGCTTCGCAGCGCGGCCAGACAATGTCGTGCGCGACCCTGAACCGACGCCAGAGCGCATCTGCCTGAGCGCGCGGCACATCGGCAACCTTGCGCCATCGTTCCTGCAGCTCACGTATACGGCGCGCGACCTGTTCGGGATCCTCGACCAACTGCAGCGCTTCCATCGTTGCGCACAGCTGTTCCTGCACGCCCGCGTTGGCCCAGCGCTGCCAATCATCCGCGTCCCGCAATTCCTGCAACTTCGGCGTGAGCGCCGCCTGGGCCGCTTTCAGCCGCGCGACGACGTCCGCCGCATCCTGCTTCGAGGGAAGGCGCGGCATGTCAGCGAGCGCCATGCGGACATCTCGTATCGCGCGCTCGGCGGCCTTGAGCGAAAGATCCGCGTTGGCGGCCAGCGGTTCGACCCGGCTGAGTAGGTGCTGCAGCCGCGACAGCGCTTCGCGCCGGACGCGCGCATCGGCGTCGCGCACCTGGGCTTCGCGACCGGCGAGCTTCGCTGCCGCATCCGCAAACCGAGCGGCCAACCCCGCCTCAACCCCGACGCCCGCAGACAGCGCAATCCATTCTCGGCGGGCGATACCGAAGTGCGTGCGCGCCGTCGCGAGATCCGCGGCATCCGCTGCGCTCGCAGCCTGCTCGGCCAGCTCGGAGAGGCGCGCGAGACGACGGGCCGTTTCGCGCGCCAGGCCTTCCCGTGCTTCGTGCGCCTCCGGCGGCCGGCCTCCCGTTCAGCCGCGTCGGCGCCGGCGCGCTCGGCGGCCAGTTCGCGTTCGCGGCGATGTGCCTCTTCCAGGGCCGTCGGTTCTGGATCCGGCCTGAGCGGGACACGAGTGTCGGCACGAGGTGCCTCGGTCGCCCCAGTCTCTGCCTCACCCCGCACGCGCGCGCCACCTGCCTGTTGTTCCACGCCCGCCGTGCCCTCCTCGCCTGCCTTCTCATCCTCATCTTGATCCTTGAGGAGGCCTCGCGCGCGCCTGGCGGCCGTCTTGTTCTTCGCGCGCACAGCGACCAGCTCGAGTTGCGCGCGATCGGACAGAAGGTCAACCGCTGCAACCGCGGTATCTTTGTACTCCCCGTTGATCGCCACGCTGAGAATCTCGTCCTGATCGCTCCGCTCGCCGAGCCGCGCCAGTGCGCCTCGGCGCGTCGCCTCGGTAAGGCTGTGGCGCGCGATCGACCCCCATGCGCGCGGCTCGACGATCCGCGACAGGGCGCGCAGCGCGACGATCTCGCGGGCCGCGCGCTTGGCGATCTGCGCGAGGGTCCGCGTGTCTTGCAGAGCGTCGACGGCATCGAGCGCTCCAGCCTCGCCAATGCCCTCGAAGAGATCGAGCGCTATGTCCCGGAGCATGGCCGTGGCCTGCATGCGAACGCCCTCGTCGGCGTCCTCGCGCTCGATGCGGCCAAGGAGCGCAGGGTCCATCAGCTTCGAGACTGCTGCGCGACGCACACGCGCATCGTCATCATCACGCGCGACCGCCCCGATGACGGCGCTCTCCTCCAGCGGCACTTCGGCGACGTGGGCCAGACGGACCGCCGGGTCCGGATGTTTGTCGCGAGGGACGGTGCGGAACCGGTCGAGCAACGTCATCCAGCCAAGTCCTCAAGTCCCAAGTTTCGCCAGTCCCTTGGATTCGAACGTGTCATTCTAGTCACGACATGCGGCACATCAGGGGTTCTCGCTGCACCTTTTCCGAAGGCACCGGAGATTCGCTCCAAAATTACGGATCGACTTGGAGCCTCTGACCTTTCACTCCGCCGTCGCGACCATCCAAGCCGCGCTCATGGCCCCCCTGCCCGGCCCCGCTGCACACGAGTTGCTCGCCCCCCGGCCGCGGCGGAATTGGCCGACGGGCTTCAAGCCTGAAGATCTCCGCCACGCAGCTGGACTCCTGCTGCTCTTCCCGCTCGAGAATCGAGCCCATGTGGTGCTCACCGTTCGCGCGGACGCCCTTGAACGGCATGGCGGTCAGGTTTCCCTGCCGGGCGGCCGCATCGAACCAGGCGAGAGTGTCGAACATGCGGCGCTGCGCGAGGCGCACGAGGAAGTTGGCCTCGAGCCAGGCAACGTGCAAACGATCGGCCCTCTTACGCCGCTCGACATCCCTGTCAGTGGCTTCCGCCTGCATCCCGTCGTGGCGGCGGTCGAACGGCGTCCCACTCTGAGGCCCGCCCTCAGCGAGGTGGCTCGGATCCTCGAGATCGCGGTCGACACGCTGCTGGATCCCGCCAGTTACGGCACCCGGCCGCTGGTGCGCGACGGGCGTGCACTCGAAGCACCGGCCTTCCTCGTTGAGGGCGTTGAGATCTGGGGCGCCACGGCGATGGCGCTTGCCGAGTTCCTGACGCTGCTCGGCTGGCAGGGACCGCCTGACAGGCGATCTCCGTAACGTGCAGAACATGCACGATCTGATTATCACAGTGCATTTCCTGAAGCAAAACACCACACGTTTGTGGAAAATTATTGCGATTTGTGCGCCGGCTGATGAATAATGCATGCTTTGGCAAACCCCGCGATATGATGCCCTTTCCCGGCCCGCCGGCGGCGCCAACAGACGACAACCGAACTAGACGACAACCGAACTAGATCGAAAGGGAGCGAAAGCAAATGGGTTCTGCAGTTCTCGGAGAAGCGATCAGCGCAATTCGCGAGTGGTCGATCAAGGAAGGCAAGGAGCCGCGTACTCGGCCCGCGGAAGCGTTTGGCAGCCTCGTGTTCAACGACGAGATGCAGCAGGCACGGCTCCCCAAATCGGCTTATCAGGCCTTGCGGCGCACGATCGCTCAAGGAGAACCGCTGGATCCGTCCGTGGCCGACGCCGTGGCCTCGGCCGTGAAGGACTGGGCAGTGGAGCACGGCGCGACGCACTACACGCACTGGTTCCAGCCGCTGACCGGTATCACCGCCGAGAAACACGACTCGTTTCTGAACCCGTCGGGCAACGGTCGGGCGGTGCAGGAGTTTTCGGGCAAGGAGCTGGTCAAGGGAGAACCCGATGCGTCGAGCTTCCCTTCCGGCGGCATGCGCTCCACCTTTGAGGCGCGCGGCTACACCGCGTGGGACCCAACGAGCCCGCCGTGGCTGCTTTATAGCGGTGGCGCAGTGACGCTCGTCATTCCGACCGCGTTCGTGAGCTGGACCGGGGAAACGCTCGACAAGAAGACACCGTTGCTGCGCTCAATGGAGGCCCTCTCCAAACAGGCGGTGCGCGTGCTGAAGCTGTTCGGCTCGAAGGCCGACCGCGTCGTCACCACCTGCGGACCTGAGCAGGAGTACTTCCTGATCGATCAGTATTTCTACCTGTCGCGTCCCGATCTCATCAACGCTGGCCGCACGCTGTTTGGCGCCAAACCGCCGAAGGGCCAGGAACTCGAGGACCAGTATTTCGGCGCGATTGCGGATCGCGCGTTGGCGTTCATGTCGGATGTCGAGACCGAGCTGTACAAGCTGGGCGTTCCAGTAAAAACGCGCCACAACGAGGTCGCCCCGAGCCAGTACGAGATCGCACCCGTCTTCGAGAACGCCAACCTTGCCACCGATCATCAGATGATGACGATGGAGACGATGCGGCGGACGGCACCGAAGTATGGTTTGGCGTGCCTGCTGCACGAGAAGCCGTTCGCGGGCGTCAACGGCTCGGGCAAGCACCTCAACTGGTCGATGGGCGACAGCGAGGGGCACAACCTGCTCAGTCCCGGGGCCAATACGCACGACAACCTGCAGTTCCTCGTGTTCTGCAGCGCTGTCCTTCGGGCAGTGAACAAGTTCCAAGGGCTGCTCCGCGCCAGCATCGCCAGCGCCGGCAACGACCACCGGCTCGGCGCCAATGAGGCGCCGCCTGCCATCTTGTCGGTATTCCTGGGCGATATGCTCACCGACATCTTCGAGCAGATCGAGAAGGGCGGCGCAAAATCGACCAAGTCCGGCGGCACGCTCGATACCGGCGTCGGCGTGCTCCCGAAGCTGCCGCGCGATTCAGGCGACCGCAACCGCACGAGTCCGTTTGCGTTTACGGGCAACAAGTTCGAGTTCCGCGCGGTGTCGTCGGGGCAGAGCATCGCGTATCCGAACATCGCGCTGAACGTCGCCGTGGCTGAGTCGCTCGACTACATGGCGACCGAACTCGGGAAGCTCACCAAAGCCGGCAAGTCCATTGCGCAGGCAGCCTCAGAGCTCCTTCCGAAAGTGATCAAAGAGAACAAGCGGATCATCTTCAACGGCAACAACTACTCGAAAGAGTGGGAGAAGGAAGCCGTCAAACGGGGTCTGCTCAATCTGAAGAACACGGTAGACGCCTTGCCGCAACTCGTGAGCAAGGAAGTCGTCGCGGCATTCGAAAAGTACAAGGTCCTGAATGAGCGCGAACTGCACGCGCGCTATGAGATCATGATCGAGCAGTACAACAAGACGGTCAACGTCGAAGGACAGCTGATGGCGCTCATCGCGAGCCGCTATATCCTGCCCGCCGCACTGGAGTACCAGAAGCGGGTGGCGCAGAGCGTCGCGGCGGTGAAGGCGGCCGGGGCGAAGTCGGTTGAAGGCAAGAAGACGCTCGATGCCCTCATCAAGCTCACAGACACGTTCAAGCGCAATACGGACAAGCTCACCAAGGCACTGGCACATGAAGGCGACGGCGGCGCCGAAAAGCACGCGAAGCACTTTCGCGACGTCGTGATTCCGGCGATGGCCGCGCTGCGGGAAACGGGCGACGAGCTCGAAACGATCATTCCGCACGAGATCTGGCCGCTCGCCACATACCGCGAGATGCTCTTCATCAAGTAGGCCCGACCTTCAGGTCGGGCGTCACTCGTAGCGCCTTAGGCGAGCTGCTGCATCGGCTATCAGCTCTCAACCTCAGGGGCGCGGTGAGTCATCGCCGCGCCCTTGCGCTTTTTCAGTAAGATACCCACGACTTGGCCAAGCGCAGAACGCCTTCCGACCAATCCCTGTTCGACCATCTCGACGCTAACCGACGAGACACGCATCGCCGCCGGCAGCGGCGCGGGCGGCACGACAGACGTCGCGCTGCATGAGGCGGCGCAGTCGAGGTACCTGAACTACGCGCTCTCGGTCATTACGGCCCGCGCGCTGCCCGACGTGCGCGACGGCCTCAAGCCGGTCCAGCGTCGCATCCTCTACACGATGTGGCAGCAGAATCTGACCGCCGATGTCAAACACCGCAAGTGCGCCAAGGTCGTCGGCGATGTGATGGGCAGCTTCCACCCGCACGGGGATGCCGCTCTCTACGAAACGCTCGTGCGCATGGCACAATCGTTCTCACTGCGCTATCCACTGGTGGACGGCTCCGGGAACTTCGGATCACTCGACGGCGACAGCGCGGCCGCGATGCGTTACACGGAGTGCCGCCTCGCCCGCATCAGTGACGAGATGTTGGCCGAGATCGAACAGACCACCGTCCACTTCCGGCCGAACTACGACGGCACCAAAACCGAGCCGGTCGTACTGCCGGCCCGGCTGCCGAACTTGCTGGTCAACGGGGCCACTGGCATCGCCGTCGGCATGGCGACCAACATTCCGCCGCACAATCTCGGTGAGGTGTCGACCGCGCTCATCAAGCTCCTCGACAACGAGGACATCGGCGTCGCCCAGTTGTCCAGGTACGTCAAAGGCCCGGACTTCCCCACCGGCGGCCAGATTCTCAACTCGGCGGATGAGCTCAGGGAGATCTACAAGACCGGTTCGGGCTCCATTCGACTACGCGGCACCTGGGATATCGGGCCGGAGACGCGCTCAACCAAGACCATCTACATCGAGAGCATTCCCTACACGGTCAACAAGGCGCAGCTCGTCGAGCGCATCGCCGACGTGGTCATCAGCCGCAAACTTCCACCCCTTCTCGACGTCAAGGATCTGTCGACCGAGGATGTACGCATCGCCATCGAAATGAAGAAAGACGCCGATGAGAAGATGGTCATGGCGTATCTGTTCAAACATACGCCGCTGCAGATCAACTTCGCGGTAAATCTCACGTGCCTCATCCCCACCGAACAGCCCGAGGTCGGCCGTCCTGAACGCCTCGATCTCAAACAGATCCTCTGGCATTTCCTGCATTTCCGCCTCGAGGTCGTCACCAGACGGCTCGAGCACGAACTGGCCGCGCTCAAGAAGCGTGTCCACATCCTCGCAGGGTTCGAGAAGATCTTCGACGCGCTCGACGAGATCATCCGGATCATCCGGAAATCCGACGGCAAGGCCGATGCGGCCGAAAAGATCATGAAACGCTTCGAGCTCGACGCAGATCAGACCGATGCGATCCTCGAGCTCAAGATCTACCGCCTCGCCAGACTCGAGATTCTCATCATTCGCAATGAGCTTGAGGAGAAACGCAAACGTGCCCGCCAGATCGGCGGTCTGCTCAAGGACGAAGAGAGCCGCTGGAAGATTGTGCGCACCGAGATCGAAGAGATTCAGCACAAGTACGGCGACAAACGCCGAACGGTGATCGCCAGCGACACGGACGAGACCGAGTACTCCGCCGACGACTTCATCGTCGAGGAAGACAACGTCGTCATCGTCTCGCGCGACGGCTGGGTGAAACGGCAGAAGGAGGTGAAGGACCTCTCAACGACGAGGCTGCGCGAGGGCGATTCGGTGCTGACCGCATTCGCCGGCAGCACCCGCGCCCCGTGCGTCTTCTTCAGCAATTTCGGCGTGGCCTACACATGCCGGTTCATCGACGTACCAGCGTCCACCGGGTATGGCGAGCCGATTCAGCGATTGTTCAAGCTCAAGGACGGGGAAAAGGTCGTGGCGGCTCTGAGCCTCGACCCACGCGTCGTGGGAGAGATACGGGGTCAGACCACCGTTTCAGGACGCGTCAAACACGCGGCTGACCCCGACAGCCCAGCGATTCCTCCTGTCCACGCCGTGGCCGTCACGAGCGACGGCTACGCACTCCGCTTCAGCCTCGAAGTGCTCCTTGAACCCAGCACGAGGTCGGGCCGTCGCTTCGCGCGTCCCGCCGCTGGGGCCGACGTCGTCGGCGTGGCGAGAGTCACCGGTAAGGAGACCCTTATTGTTGCGACGGCCGAGGCGCGCGGCCTGCTGTGCCGTGTTGGCGAAGTAAACTACCTGTCGGGGCCGGGTAAGGGCGTCATCCTTATCAAACTATCGTCGAAAACCGACCGCGTGCTTGGCTTCATCGCGTCGGATGGCGACCGGGATCTGCTCACCGTCGAAACGAGCCGAGGGGCGGAACAGACCATCAGCACGGCCAAATACGAGATCGCGGCCCGCGGCGGCAAGGGCCGTGAGCTGCTCCAGCGGGGTCAGTTCACTCGAATCGTCTGGCCGGCGCCAGAGGCGCCTGTGCTGCCCGGTACGGTACAATAGGTTTGTCGTCGCCCAGCTCGTGCTCGGGCGACGACTTTCCGTGCACGTAGCAGTTACGTACACGTAGGCCGGAGCGTCAGCTCAGGCGACATATTCCGAGGCCCAAGCTTCAGCTCGGGCGGAATTTGAAAGGTCAGCAGGTTTGCCTCAACAAGAACGCGTCAACATCGCGGTATTCATCGACTTCGACAACATAGAAATTGGCGTCAAGAACACCCTTCACGAGCACTTCGACGTCGGCATCGTCCTCGAAGCGCTGAAAGAGCGCGGCGAAGTGGTGACCAAGATCGCGTACGCGGATTGGACTCGCGCCGGCGAGTACAGCCGTGCGCTCACACAACACGCCATCCGGCTCGTCCAGCGAAATCTGACGCCTGGCGGCGACAAGAACGGCGCCGACATCAACCTTGCCCTGGACGCGCTCGAGATGGCGTTTACACACCCTCATATCAACGCGTACGTCATCGTCGGCGGCGACAGCGACTTTCTGTCGCTCGTCGAGAAGCTGAAACAGTACGATAAGAAAGTGTTCGTCGTCGGCGGGCGCGCATTCACCAGTGTCATCCTTCAGCGCAACTGTCATGAGTTCATTGCGTACGAGAACCTCGGGCGGAAGCCCGCCGTTCGAGGAGGACGTCCCTCCGCTCCAGCCGCTTCGTCGCCCATCGCGCAGGCGTTTCCCCTCGTGCGCCGCGCACTGAAGATCCTCGCGGATCGCGAGGTGTCGCCGCAGACCGGCCTTCTCAAGAGCACGCTCCTGCAACTCGACTCCACCTTCTCGGAGCGCAACTACGGCGCTTCCTCATTCCTGGATTTTGCAGAAAAGCTGGCCGAAGCCGGCCTGGTGCAATTGAAGCACGCAGGCCGGAGCGTAATGGTGGAGCTGAACGACAGCTTCGAAGATACCGATGCGGCGACGCCAGACGTGAAGATCAGCGCTGTTGGAGGGGACGCGCGACCAACGGAGTCGGCGCCTCTCGTTCCGCCCCAGACATATCAAGCCGGCGGCGACCAACGGCCGCCCGTTGAGATCGTGGGTGACAACGCCGAGGGCGTCGGTGTGGTGGCCGGCATTCTCAGGGCCGCGACGAACGCGCGTTGGCCCATGTACCTCCGGAACGTCAAGCAACTCCTGCGAGCGGCAAACTTCGACGAACGCAGCTATGGGTTTGGCGGCCTGATGGACCTGCTGCGCGCGTGCCAGCGTGAGGGGTTCATGCGAGTCGAGCGGGATCGACGACGAGGCCTGAGACTCTTTCCAGGATCCGCGCTCGGTCCGGTCGGCGTCTCACGCTCGCTGCCGCAGACGGAAGCGCAGCTCTCAGAGTCTCTGGCCACCGGAAGCGCTGGCTTCTCAGAATCAGCCGAGCCTTCGGACGATGTGGACAACATTGGCAATCTCATCGATGCAGGCGAGACGTCCAGCGTTGCGGATATCGCTGACGGCCTCGACAGTGTGCCGGCGATGGTTGTGGATACGACGGCGGAGTTGCTGGGCCGCGCGAAACCGAAGGGGCCGCGCGCCAGAGCGGCGGTATCAACGACTCGGCGTATGACCAAGAAGGTGACGACGAGCCGCAAGACGGGTCGCGCACGCAAGGCACCAGTTCATTCGAGCGGCGACTAACTCTCCGCGCATCTCACGGTCGGCGTCGGCAGGGCGGCCGCTCTCACCGGCCGCCTTGCGCACGCTCCAGTTCAGAAAGCCGCGAGATGAAACGCGTGTCGTTGGGCCACTTCTCCAGCGCTTCCTTCAGTGTGCCCCGAGCCTGTTCGAGATTGCGAGCGCGAACAAGCGCCTCCGTGAGCCATTCGTAGATCTGCGGATACGCGGATCCGTCAATGAGCGCGGTCCGCCAAACATTTGCCGCTTCGAGGTCGTGGCCGGAGGCGGCATACGTCGCGGCGAGATAGGTCAGTGGCGCCGTGCCGTTACCATCTATCGACCCAGCACGCTGCGCACTCTTGAAGCTCCGCTCGGCCTTCTCGAAGTCGCCGGCGGTCAACGCGACGACGCCTACGTCGAAATCCTGCCTGGCGGCCGACGCCAGGATTTTGCGGAACCGCTGTAGTGTCTCGGGCTGGACGACATCGTCGCGGCGGAACGGACGCGCGAGCGGCGTCACAACAACGGCCACTGGCGCGGGAGTCGGGGCGACGGCCGGCGGAATGGCGGCAGGAGTCACGGGGCGGGCCTCAGGAGTCACGCGTCGGGCCTCAGGAACCACGCGAGGCGTTTCAGCACCAGCGGGCACTCGGAACACACGGGCAACTCTCTTGACTGGTGTACCGCCGGATCCGCTCGACAGTGATGCGCGAAGGTAGTACTGACCTGCCGGCAGCTCATACACGGGCATGATGTGTGAGAACACGGAGCGGTCGATGCCAGCCAATCGACCGGGGACCGTCGCGCTCGCGAGCGCCGGCGCGTCGAGCGTCGGTGCCACCTCGTAGCGCATCGTCAGCGTCTTCAGATTCTCCGCCGCCCCGTACGCCTCGAAGTAGCCCTGGACCTCGCCGAAGTTCACGTCATAGCCGATCGTCGGCCGCATCGGATCCAGACTGTCCAACGGCCCGCCGGTTACCAGTTCGCTCAACGAGAGTGCTCCGGCGTCTGTGAGCGACGCGTGGATGGGATGCTCGACCGATCCGGTGCGGTCGCCCTCTGTCGCCGCGAATTTGAGCTCGTACTCTCCGGGAGGGAGACTCGCATTCACCGTATACCCGAGGGCCGCCGGAACGCTCCCGGGTGGGGCCAGCCGGCCCTCACCAGTTTGTTGCACGACAACACTCCCCTTGCTGTCGCTGACAACGTATCCGAGCGCGACATCCTTCACTGATGTGTAGCCGCTGCCGATATCAACATGGATCAACACCTTAATCTTCGCCGGATCCTCATCGCGCAAGGAAAACGTCGCAACCTGCAGTGGCAGGGCCGTGGTGAGGAGCGGCGAGTTGAGCGCCGCCGATATCGATTCAACGGGGCGCGACGCGCGTGGACGGGCAAACCTCGCTCTCGCCAGTTCACGACGGGCGCGAACGATCGTCCCTCCACGCGAGACACGTACGCTGACCGGATGGTCTTTGCCGTCCTTGTCCGTTGGCATCGACTCCACGCCGATCAAGTAGTAGCCAACGATCTCCTGTTCGAGCCTCTGGAAGGCCACACTCCCTGTGCCTATCACGTCGAAGACTGCACCCTTCGCGTCGGACGTGAGCGTCTCGAGCCCGATATAGCGAATGTCGCGATCACCTGTCCGCACCGGCGACAGCCGCTTGACCGCCGCCTCGGATGTTCGATCGTCCAGCTTCAACGCGTAGATGCTGGTGCGCGCCTCGGCGGCAAGTGAACCGAGCCGTGAGAGCGCCCCCGGAGAGTCGACGGTGAAACCCTCCGACACCAGGACGATCGTCTTCGGCGGTTCGGTCAACCGCAAGCCCGAGAGGAGACCTTGCAGGGACGCGAGGGTTCGATTCGTCTCCTGCTTGAGGGACGACGAAATGGCCCGTGCGTTCGCGATGACCTCGTTCATGCACCCTGAGCTCATCCCCCCCCGGCCCGTGCCAGTGCCCCGACACTCTCGCCCCAACACCGAAGGAAGGGTGGCCTGGCCGCCGTCGACGATGTCGAGGGCCTCGCTCGCAGAAATATTGCTCGTGCCGATCTCCGAGACGAACCGCATTTCTCCGCTCATCCGGCTGATCGCCTCCTTCACCATCACACGATTCGTCGTGAAGGGCGTCGAGACACCACCGCCAAGGGCGACTGCCGCGACACGGTCCGAGGGCTCGAGCCGATCGAGAAATGCATTGACCGTCGCGTGCAATCCCATCGCGCCCTCGGCACGGATGTTCGGCTGGTCGATGGCGACGACGATGAGCCGCCCGCCCGTGGAACCGATGTTCGAGGAATAGCCGTCCGGAGGCGGAGGCAGCGTGGGATCTCTCTCGGACTTGCCGAGCGGTATCCACTCCACGCGAGCGACTCGACGGCTCTTACCGTCGACGCGGACGGTGAAGTCGTCTGGCGCGAGATCCTTCAGGGGTCGCCCGCTGCCGTCGACCACCGTCACGTCGAGGGCGGTCAATTCGACGCCCGATCGAAAGGTCGGAGGCCGGGGCTCCTGTGATGTTTGACGCGCCTGGGGCTGCGGCGCACAAATCACGGCGACGATGAGCAGCGTCCGTGCCAGTTGCATCCTCATGTCTTGTTCTCCCCGATCTTCGAACTCGGTCCACTAGTTCGCCCGGCCCGCACGATAGCCGTTTCTGGCGCGTACACGCCACGGGCCATCGACCTCGACTTTCAGCTGCCGCCACTTACCGTCTCGTGTGCGATTGGTCGACTGGTAGCCGACCAGATATTGATGCGACAGCTCGAGCAGAATCTCGTTGAACGCTCCGTGGAGCTTGTCGATGTTATCGGTGAACAGCGCTCGGCCGCCAGTTGGAATGGCGAGCCTCTGCATGATCTTCTGCAGCGGCACCGCCGAGACGCCACGGCCTTGTCCGATCATGTAGAGCGTCACATCGCTTGCCTGCAGCCGCCGTTCAGCCTCGTCGATGGTGAGATGGCTCCCCTGATCCTCACCGTCGGTGAACACGACCAATGCCTTGCGGCCAGGCTGTCGCCCGAGAGTTTCGATCCCCTGCGCAATCGCGTCGTAGAGCGACGTCGCGCCCCAGGGCGACAGGCGATCAACCGCCCGGACGCGTTCCGCCGGGTTGGTGGTCTTCCGCGTGACCGCAATGACAGAGTCGTTGAAACCAAGGAGCGTCACTTGACTGGTCGGAGGCACAGCCGCCAGAAACTCCTTCACGGCGGCCCTGAGTTTCGGCATGGCGTCCGACATGCTGGCGCTGATATCAATGGCGACGATGAGTTCGAGGGGTACGTCTTCCGAGGCGAAGCTGTTGATCGCCTGCGGCTGTCCATCCTCCCGAATGCGGAACGCCGTGCGCGGCAGGCCCTGCACGAACTTACCGTCCTTCATGACGGTGACGGTGACCTGCACCGCCTCGACGTCAGAGGTGTCGACAAAGCCGAGTGCCCTGCTTCGCAGGATGCGAAAGACACGCGTGCCATCAGTGAGCGTCACCGCGAGCCGCACCTGCCGTTGCCTGACTTCCCTGCCTGCATCCCAGTCGCAGCGGAAAGGCGGGCTCGAGAGCACACACACCTCGCGTCCATCCACGGAGAAACTGAGCGACCTGACGGCCGCAGCGGGTGTTACGTTAGCGCGCAGTTCAGTGGCGCCGACGAGAAAATCGCGGGCGTCGGGAGAGGTGATGGCAACGTGCACGTCGGCGCGCTCCCTCGACCCTTCGGCAGGCACGGCCGGTCCGTCCGGCGCATGCGTCTGTGCTGGGGGGGCCTGTGCCGCCGCTGCAGGCCCGACCTTCAGTCCGGGCGCGGTGGCAAGCACGATGAACAGAAGCCCGACAACGCGCAGCATCATCATCTCACCGCGGCTGTTCCTGATAACTGCTCTCCGGTACGAGCGGCCCGTCGGCGGTCGCCGCTGCCACGTAGTCTTCCATACGCTCGCGTGATACCACAGACGCCGCCCCGACGAGGGTAGGCCAGTCGTCCGGATCGTTGGGCCGCACCTGTTCGATGTAGTCCTGCACGACCGCGCCGAGGACAAACTTCGCGAGAGAGGCCGGCAGCCGCAGCGTCGACAGCATCACGGCGACTTGGAAGTTGAGGTCTGGCACCGACGAACTCATGACCCCAGCCTGTGGTCGGCCACTCACGATTCGCCACTCGTTCGGCGCCGCCACGCGCGTGCACAAGCAACCCGAGAGAGGCGTGGCAGCCATGCCCCACCCATTCAGCTGAGACGAGTGGCCGCCACCGAGCGCCAACAGCTCATTCAGCGAGAAGAACGACGCGAGCCCGCTCGGATCGTGCGCGATCTCCCACCGCGCCGCGCGGCGACGCCATCCGTCCAGCGCGATCTCGTCCGCGAGCACCTCGAACGCATCGGGCGCCGTGCGGACACTCGCGGCGGCCGCGACACGCGCGCGGCCTCTGGCCACCGCGGTCGCAATTGCGTCACGATCGGCGTCGCGCATCGAGTGGGGGTTCAACAGGGCGACCGACTTTATGAAGGTGTCGCGATCGTTGGACAGGAGCGGCGACTTGTCCACGGCCGTCGCCAGGACAACCCGGCGAAGAGACAGCTGCGCAAACGCGAGATCGAGGCCGAGCAACGACCCCGTCACGTGTCTCGGGACGCCAGGTTCCACAACCTGACGCGGAACGAGCCACGGGGTCGAGCGTCGCGCGGACTTGTCCTTGAGCCCCAGCCCGAAGTCGTGGCGGCGGGACAGGTCCACCTCGAGACGAGCCCCGCCGGAGGCGTCGCCGAGATGAATGGCATAGGCGACGCCGCTCATGGCGTCGCCGAAGACGGCACCCGAGAGTTCGCGCAACCGCTCGGCTATCCGAATCGCTTTCCTGACGTCTTTCTGGCTGGTGATCGTCGAGAGATCCTTCACCGCGCGCTTCACCACGGAGAGAGCATCCGGCAGATACTCCTCGCCGGCAGGCAGGGTTGCGCCTTCCACGCCGGTGGCTGCGTGGGCCAGCGTCGGAAGCAACCCGCGCAAGGCCTCGAGCGCCACCTGAATGCCCTGGAGATCGAGGGATGCATCGCCAAGCTCGCGCGCAATTCGTTCGAGATCCAGTGCCGTCCCGATCGAGAATGCCTTCTGCCGTTCGCGCAGCATCCGAAGCCGCCGTTCTTCGACGGCGGGCAGATCGAGTCGATACTGTTCGCCTTCCCACTCGACTCGCACCGGTCCGGTGGAGATCGTGGTCCTCGCGCCGGCCAGAGCCGCGAGCACGGCTTCGTCGGCGTTGTCTCGCATGGCAATCGCCGGCAGGAGTTCACGTCGCACCCACTCAGCCAGCGCCATCCCAGACCGTCGTCCATCGCGCATCGGAACCGCGACGAGGCTCGCGACGAGCGCACGTGCACGGTCCGGCTCGAGACTCCCCGCCGCCGTCATGCCCGAGAGCAGGGCCAGCGCGCCTTGAAACTGATTCAGCGCGATGTAGGCCGCCGTCCCGTCAAGATCCGACAGGCCCAACGCCCCACGCGAAGCGGCGGCATAGACTGAAGGGTCCGTAATGGCCATGCGTTCCAGCGTGAGCATCAGAGCTGGATAGCTGGGCAACGCCCGCAGCGCTGTCAATACATCGCCAAACCCGTCGGAGACGTCGCTGAACACGCGAAGGCCGAACGCCAGCTGCCGCAGGCGCGTCCCTCGGAGTTTTGAATCGCCCGCGACAATTGTCTCGGCAAGCCAGGCCGCGTCGACGGAGCCCTCCCGGTCGATCCGCTCAACGGCCCTCAACGCGTCTGCAGGGTCGACAGGCACCTCGAGCGTTTCGAATACTTGCGACCACAGCCGACGCGCCACGGGGCCCCGTGGTGCGCCTGTCGCATCTACCGTCATGTTGAGCAGCATCCACGCGATGTCGTTGAGTGGCCGGCGAAACGGCACGTCCCGGACCTGCCATTCTCCGAGGCCGGCGTGAACGGCGGACACGAGCGCCTTGAACCGATCGCTCCGAGCGCGATCACCCTGAATCCACAGGCCGAGCGCGAAGGCTGCGCGCGGCGCATCCAGTTCCGCGATGAGATCGTACAGATACGCCAGGTGGCCACTGTCTCGCGAAAGAAGCGCACCGATGAACGCATCTGGTTCGGTGGTTTTGTGGCCGACGACCGATTCCCACAGGGGGACGGCCAGGTCGCCACCCGGTGTCACAACCCGGCCAGCATGGACCCGCAAGCTGCCGGCAAATGCCGCGAACACCGGCGCCATGTCTCCGGCGAGGTGACGCTCGACCAGTTCGTGGCTCTCCGCCACGAACTCGAGCGTCTCGTCGTCCAGCCCGGCAAGTCCACGACACAGGAATGCCGCGTATGGATTCGCCAGTATCGCCGCGAACAGATCGGGCGCAGGGACCGCACGCCTGAACACCCTCTCGCTCCACCACTTGGTGGTCAGCGGCACGGGAACCAGTTCTGTCGGCAGCGTCAAATGGATTGTCTCGCCCGCGTTCAACCGGGCCTCGACATGTTCGACGTCGACGCCCAGTGCATCGAGACGCTGAACCCGTGCGACGGCCGCCTTGTCGTTCGCCGAGGCAACCGTGTACGTACCGCGGTTCTCCATGAGACGTAAGCCAATCAGATCCAGAACCCGTTTCAGATGCTCGCGGGTATCGGCATCGTTTGACGCCAGGGCGAGTGTGATGGCTCCGTTCGGCAGGGCATCGATGGCAGCCCGAAAGCGCCCGGCCACATCCAGATGAGCGGTGAGGCGGTTCAGTGACGACGAAGGATGATCTTTGTTCCGGTCAGGAAGACCGTACGTAAGCCGCACGATTTCCGCCACAAAGCGGGACGGACCGGGCGGCGTCTCCAGGCCTGCGGCGCGGCCGAGCGCAACTGTGCCACCGGGAACGGGAATGTCCTCGAACGTTGGACCGGCGGCCAGGACGCGCGTGCCAAGTCCAGCCACCACCGCAGTGAGCGCCAGGAGAACCCGGAGCATGGCTGAAATTTTCCAATTATTTAGGAGAGCATTATACCCACGGCACGCTCAGGTCTGTCACTCGTAAAGAAGCGACGCTGTACAATCTTTCACGGTATGGCGTCTGCAACCTACACAGCAAAAGACATTACGGTTCTGGAAGGTCTGGAGCCCGTTCGCAAGCGCCCCGGCATGTACATCGGAGGGGTCGGATCAGCCGGGCTGCACCACCTGGTCTGGGAGATTCTCGACAACGCCATCGACGAGGCAATGAACGGCTACGCCTCGAACGTCAAGGTCACGCTCCACGCCGCCGGCTCGTCGATCACGGTCGAAGACGATGGCCGCGGCATTCCAGTGGACAAGCACCCGACGACGAAGAAGAGCGCCATCGAGGTGATTTTCACCGTCCTCCATGCCGGCGCCAAATTCGAGCACGGCAACTACAAGACTGCAGGCGGCCTTCACGGCGTCGGCGCCAGTGTCGTCAATGCGTTGTCCAAAGAGCTCATCGCGACCGTGAAACGGGACGGCGCACAGTGGGAGATGCGCTTCAAGCAAGGCAGGCCGGTCGGCCCCTTGAAGAAGCTCGGCGCCGCGCGAGGAAGCGGGACCACGGTCTACTTCCATCCCGACGCCGCCATCTTCCCCAAGATCGAGTTCGATCCAGATGTCATCAAAGCGCGTCTCGAGGTCGCGAGTTATCTCCACAAGGGCCTGAGAGTCGTCTTCGAAGACGAGGTATCGAAAACCAGATCGGGCTTCGAACACACCGACGGCATTGTCGATTACCTGAAAAAGATCGTCAGCGAACGAGGCGCGAAACCTGTGCATGAGGTCCCGTTCGTCCTGAACAAGGACGAGGGGCTGCGCCTGGATCTCGTGCTTCAGTGGACCGAAGCGACCGACGAGCATCTGCGATCGTACGTCAACGGCATTCCGACCGGGTCGGGTGGCACGCACGAAAACGGTTTGCGCGCCGGCATCGGCAAGGCCGTGCGCAACTTCATCGACACGCACAACCTGACGCCGAAGGGCGTCACGCTGACGGCCGAGGACATTCGCGAGGGGATGACGGGCGTCCTGAGTCTGTTCATTGCCGAGCCGCAGTTTCAGGGGCAGACCAAAGACCGGCTGAACAACCCCGAGATTCTCTCGGCCATCGACGCGGTCGTGAGACCCTCGCTCGAGCATTGGCTCAATCACAACATCAGCGTGGCTGAAGCCATCATCGCCCGCATTATTCTTGCCGCACGCGCACGCGAAGCAAGCCGCGCCGCTCAGGCCGAGGTGTCGCGCAAGAGCGCCACGTCGTATCGGCTCAACCTCCCGGGCAAGTTGAGCGACTGCACCAACTCCACCAGTGAAGGCAGCGAAATCTTTGTCGTCGAGGGGGATTCAGCGGGCGGCTCGGCCAAACAGGGACGGGATCGTGCGCGCCAGGCAATCTTGCCGCTGCGGGGCAAGGTACTGAATACCGAGAGCGCGTCGCTCGCGAAAGTGCTGGAGAACAAGGAACTGTCCGATCTCGTCACGGCCCTCGGCTGCGGACTGGGCAACAACTTCGATCTCTCCAAGCTCCGCTACGGGCGCGTCATCATCCTGGCCGACGCCGACTCGGACGGCAATCACATCGCCACGCTGCTCCTCACATTCATTTATCGTCACTTGCCGCAGCTCATAAGCGGCGGGCACGTCTACCTCGCGCAGCCGCCGCTCTACCGCATCGACATTGGCAAGGACACATTCTGGGCGCTGGACGATGCGCAGAAGGAGGCGATTCTGAAGCAGCACAGCCAGGCGAAAACACCGGGGAACCGCACGACTCCGGATGTCACCCGGTTCAAGGGCCTTGGCGAGATGATGCCCAAGGTTCTCTGGGAAACGACGCTCAATCCGCGCACGCGACGTTTGCTCCGCGTCGAGATCGCCGATCAGCTCGTCACCGATCGCGTGATGAACGAGCTGATGGGCAAGGACGCGTCCGCTCGCTTTCGCTTCATCATGGAGCGCGCCGAAGAAGCCGAAGAACTGGACGTCTAGCCGAGAACCACGTCTGGGTGCCGGACCGTATTCGTGAGATGACCTTCGGCGCTCTCGTCAGCGAGCACGTCCGCCGATCACTCGGCGAGCGCTTCGAGTTCCAGGCGCTTCAGTGAATGCGGACGCCCCAGCACAACCAGCTTGTCGCCAGCTCTAATCGCCGTATCCGGCTCGGGATTGAACTCCATCGTCCGATCCTGCCGCTGAATCCCCACGACGATGACGCCAAACCGCTGTCGGAGATTGGCTTCCAGAATGGAGTGGTTGGAGAGTGACGAGGCCGCCGTCACGGGGATCTCCTCGATGGCGAGCTCGAGGTTCTCGGCGCTCGTTGCCAACTCGACGAAGTCCACGACGGCCGGCCGCAGCGCTGTATGCGCCATCTGCACGGCGCCAATTTGATACGGCGAGATCACGCGCGTCGCGCCAGCGCGCTTGAGCTTCGTGATGGCGTCCTCGGTCTCAGCCCTGGCGACGATCGCGAGATCGGGCTTCAAGACGTGCGCGCTCAGGACGGTATACACGTTTTCAGCATCCGATCCCACCGCCGCAATCAAGCCGCGGGCCCGCATGATGCCGGCGCGCTTCAGCGCGTCTTCGCCGCTCGCATCGGCCTCGATCGCCAGGAGCCCCTCCTCGAGCGCTGTCTGCACCAGCCGGGGATCGCGTTCGATGACCACGAACGGCACGCCTTCCCGGGTGAACTGACGCGTGACGGTCGTACCGATGCGGCCGTATCCGCACACGATGAAATGGTTGGTGATGGTTTCAAGCATCGAGGCCCTGCGTCGCCACTGAAAACGCTTCGGGAGTCCCCCTTCAACAAGAATCGCTGCAATCAGCGTGAAGGTGTAGAGTGCAGCGCCGACGCCGCTCATGAGCAAGACCACCGTAAAAGCCTGGCCGGCTCTCGACAGCTCGTGCACTTCCCTGTAACCGACCGTCGTCACCGTGATGATGGTCATGTAGAACGCATCCCATGCGCTCCACCCCTCGATGGCAACGTAGCCGGCTGTCCCACCGATGATGACGAGCATCAGCAGCAGCGTCGCCAGCGCCGGTCCCTTCAGCCGCACGTGCGATCTTCCATCAATCAACGCCCGGCGATGCCAACGTCATGGTGCAAGACGCGCCCCGACAACGTGTACCGATCGTAACCTCGCTGTGCAGGAGCGATCCCAGGCGATCACCGCGCGAATTATACGTTGATCAAGCAGGCTCGAGAGGGGCGACCGGCACCGACACTCTTCAGACACACGCGGTCGATTGCGGACGAAGCCAGACTCGTCGCGCGCACCGGTGGGTTCAATGTCCCTGAGGATCGCCCTAACAATCGCTCCCTCGGCGTGACGCTCTATTGGCTCGTCTCACGAGAGGCAGCGGCGATCAGTTTCGCACCGTCCTCCGCCAGCAGGTAACGGTCGGCGACGAGCTTCTCCACCGCGCGCCGATACTTCTCTGCTCGCTCATGCTCTCCACCCGGATACCGCTCTTCGAGTGAAAGGCGGGGATCGCCGCTCGCGAGCCTCTCGGCCTTCGTCTTGGGCAAGGGCAGAGACGAGCCATTCACCGAGCACAGATCGCCTTCGGCGAAGCCTTTGCCGCGCACCGCTTTACCGGAAAGCGTCGCCACGGGTGCCGCGATCTCCGGAACGATGATGCCGGCTGCAGGATTGCCATCACGATCGAGGCGTGCCACGTACAGCGGATACTTGACCGCGCCTTCCTTCGGTGGGAACACGCTGAAATCGCGGACGCCCACCTCGCTGATCGTCGTGTTGTAGGGCTTCCCCGGAATGCGCGGGTACTGCTTGCTCTGCTCGTCTGGGGTCACGAACGTGCCTCTGGCGACAGAAGGCGCACTGGTCGGCGGTGGCATCACACCATCACGAACCCAGCGAACGAGGTCATCATAGGCGGCCCGGTAATAGGGCCATGGCGACACGCCGTTGGCCGCATCCCGACAACCCGCGTTGCCTTGAAGATGCGCGGTCGTCACGTAGAAGTAGCGGACGTCGTCAGGCAGCATGACGTCGCGCCCGTGCGTATCGGTCAGCACGAGCGATGCATGCCCTTGATACGGCTCTGAGTCGGCGTCGACTTGAATCACCCTGGGGCACGTCTTCGAGATGGAGCAGACTCGAAAAAGGCCATCGGTCTTGCCGGTCAGCGCATCAGTCGTCGTGGCGTACGTGAACGGGAAACTCGTCCATCGGGAACATGTGGTCTTCGTGCTGCCGTGTGAAGCGGCCGGGCTGACCGAACCGATAGTTGACGAACGTCCTGCGCGCGCCGCCGACAATCGGGTTCATGCCCTCGAACACTCGGCGTCCGGCGGCATCCTGGTTGAACCCCTGATAGATGAAATCGCGCTGCAACCGCCCGCTCTGGGAAGTGCCGGTGGCCACCGCGGCCGTGAGCACCGGCTCGCCATCGAGGAACAGGGGATTCTGGCGGCCGGTGTCGTCGGTCGCGCTGTGCCGCAGGAACGCGACGACGTCTCGAATCGCAGCGAACCCGATTCCCATCACGATCGGCTGCTTGGCCTGATAGATGAACTCATAGATCGCGCCGGCGTCCATCCCGGGCGTTTCCGTGATGCGAATCGTCGTCTCGTCCACGTATGACCACTGTGAGGCAGGGACAGGCCGTCGAGCGTCGCGCTCGTTGACGCGAACGGTCAACGTGGCTTTCGTCTGATCCAGTGTGGCCGCTGGATACGTCAGCCGAGTCGTCAGCGTCTTGGCGGTATCACGAATCCACTCTTCTCGGGCGGTGCCGACGATCGGCTGACCATTCGCCGTCGCCACCGGGAGTTGCGCAAAGAGCGGCGGCGGGTTCGCGCCGGACGATGATGAACCCGGTGATGGCGAGGGGCCATGCTGCCACCCACTCGAAACAAAGGTGTATCCGCGATTCATCAGATACCCGTTGCCGACGTTGGCAGCTTCATATCCGGCGCCGCCTTCATTGAAATACCCGTACACGAGGCGGTTGCCGCGGTTGTTGACCTCGTACGACAGAACTTTGTTGCTCTTGGCCAGGTCGACCGGTTTGAGGATGTGCACGTCGAAGGTGTATTCGACGAGGCCGGCGGCATTCTTTGGAGCCTTGTCGAGATCGACGATCTGGGCGTTCAGGGGCGCTTGTGGATCGATCACCGCGCGGGCCCGGCCAACCAGGACTTCGTACGGACCGACCGCGCCAAACGACTGTCCGCCAAAGGCGGCGCGGCGACTGGTGATCTCGAGTTCCGTCACGCGAGAGGACGGCCGCGCGGCAGCTGTCGCGGCGGCGCGCTGGTCCTGAGCCCGGACGGTGTGGACGGCCGCCGATGTCGTGAGAGCCGTGATGATCGTGAGCCAGAGCGCGGAGAAGCGGGTCATCTCCATTGTGTTCTCCTTGGCGAGCCGAGAGAACCCGCCTCTCTCGCTCTTTTCGGTAGAGCCGATCCGATCGACGCTGACAGTAGTCCAGGGGTCCCAGTGCGTCAAGTCATTACCCGACGTGCAAGAATGACCCTGTCGCTGTTGAGATCCCCTATGGCGCGAGAAGCGTTCACCCTGGAAACCCGGCAGTAAATCGTGGCCGAGCGATATATCTGAACCTTGTGCTGTTTGCGGTGGCGTTCGGATGGATCGAAGGATCGGTTGTCGTGTACTTGCGGGACCTCTATTTTCACAACGCCGGTCCGAATGCCCCGTCGTTTCCGGTCGTGTTCCTCTCGGACCGTCTCGCGCGCGTGGAAATTGTTCGTGAGTTTTGCACGATGGTACTGCTCGCCGTGGTCGGCTGGCTTTCCGGTAGTCGGTGGGCCGCGCGGATCGGTTCATTTCTTCTGCTGTTCGGAATCTGGGATCTCACTTACTACGGCGTCCTCAAGATCGTGCTCGATTGGCCCACCAGTCTTTCCACGTGGGACATTCTGTTCCTGATTCCGCTGCCATGGATCGCGCCGGTCTGGGCTCCGGCGACGGTCGCGGCCATGTTTGTCGGAGTCGGCAGCTATCTGTTCTGGACAGGAGATCGACCGCGGGTCTACCGCCCGACCGACGCCGCCGTGCTGTTCGCATCGGCATTCATGATTGTGGGGTCCTTTCTTGCCGACTGGAGAGTCGCCATCGAGCAGCAGGTACCCCAGAACTTTCACTGGTGGCTGTTCTGGGCAGGGGTCGTACTGGGAATCGTCTGGTTCGTGCGCGTCGAGCGGGGTGTAACCACCAGTCCGGCCACTGCGATCCAGCGACCGAACAACAGCCCGTGAGAACGGCCAGACTCGGCCGCGCTTCGAAATCCGACCGCTGCGAAAGAAGTGCTTCAACGGCCTGTCGTATTCGACTATGCTCGGCGAGCCGCCGCGGGCGGCTTCGTGTTCAACGCCACGACGGAGGATGGGAATGATGATCCGGAGTCACCGAACAATGCGCATGAACCGTCGCGATGCAATCGCGCTCTTGAGTTCAAGCGCCGGTCTGGCGCTGATCGGCGCGCTGCGAGACCATCCCACCTTTGCATTCGGTCAGCCGGGAGGATGGTTCGCCGCGACTAGCCCCAACAAGCCCACCTTCACGAAGGGGTCAGTGATCCGGACCGTCGTCAAGGACATTCCTCCAGAATCATTGACTTCCGGGTCGGTGCAGATTCACGAGCACATCGGCGGCGTGTTCGCGCCGACGCCGCCACCGCCGGCTGGCTCCGAGATGGTGCCGGGTGTCGTCGCTCCCCAGAACGAGGCGGAGTACTTGCAGTTGATGGTCGACGACCTCAAGATGTCGCGCGCAGACGGGGTGAGCTGTCTGGTGGACGCTGCGTCCGCCGGCCGTCGCGACGATCGAACAATCGAGAACTTGAGACAAATGTCGACGCGTTCCAACATGCACATCGTCGTAGGCGGCGGCTACTATCAGGACCTTGCGATTCCCGCAAAATATCCGGCGGACATCGTCCAGATGCCAGAGGCGATGCTCGTGGAACAATTCGTGGCCGACGCGGAGAGACAGCGGTGGGGCGCATTTGGCGAGATCGCCTCTTCCCAGCAGATGCAGCCGGAGGAACGCAAGCTGATTCGGGCGATCGGGCAGGCCCACCTTCGGACGAATCTACCGATCTTCACACATACACCGCATCAGAGTTGTCCGTCCTGTGCGCTGGAGCAGCTCGATGTGCTGGAGTCTGTGGGTGTCGATCCGAAACGGGTTTGTATCGGGCATCTGACGGCAATCCGGCCGAACGCCGAACCGCTCGGTCAAACCGCGAAGGCCCTTGCGAAGCGAGGCGCTTTCCTCGGATTCGACACGGTTGGTCATCAGATGGGCAGGTCCGCGATACCCGAAGCGCACAAGGTGAAGTACGTCCTCGCAATCCTCGAGGCCGGGTACGAAAACAACCTGTTGTTTTCGGCCGATTCCACGCCGGTGCCGCAGCTCAAAGCCAACTGGGGCCAGGGGTACTCGTCCGTGGTGACACAGTTCGTGCCGAAGGTCAGGTACGCGGGGGTCAAGGACGCGGTCCTCCACAAGATCCTCGTGGACAATCCCCGGCGCTTCCTGTCGTTCACTCCGAAGAACCGATCGTAGAACACTTGATCGCCATCGAGCTGCAACCCAAGCCTGACTTCGATGCGCTGACGCGCGTCGTTCGCGACCCGGTGTCGCTTGGTCCGCACGACGTGCGCGTTCGCGTTCGAGCGGTCTCGCTGAACTATCGGGACCTGACAATCGCGAGAGGCGCTCACCGTCGCGCGCATCCGGTCATCGCGGCCTCTGACGGAGCGGGCGAAGTCGTCGAAGTCGGCAGCGCCGTGAGCCGTTTTCACCGTGATGAACGGGTCATGGGCCTCTTCTTTCCGAAATGGATCGATGGCGATTTGGTCGGCGAGTACCAAACATCTGCGCTTGGCGGATCCTCCGACGGCATGTTGGCTCAAGAAGTCGTCCTCGACGAACAGGCCCTTGTGCCCGTGCCGTCTCACCTTTCATTCGAGGAAGCGTCGACGTTGCCCTGTGCCGGCGTCACCGCCTACAACGCGCTGTTTGAGTGTGCCACCGTCGGTCCGGGAATGACCGTTCTCGTGCAAGGAACGGGGGGCGTTTCAATTTTCGCCCTGCAGCTGGCCAAGGCCGCCGGTGCCCGAGTCATCCTGACGTCCCAGAGCGCGGAGAAACGGCAGCGCGCTCAAGCGCTCGGCGCTGACCACGTCATCGACTATCGGGCGACGCCCAACTGGGGCGAGGCCGCGTATGCCTGGACAGAGGGTCGCGGCGTCGACGTGGTCGTGGAAGTCGGCGGACCGGGAACCTTCGACCAATCCATCGCCGCACTGCGGTACGGCGGAACCATGAGCCTGCTCGGCGTGTTGACGGGCACACGAGGAGAAGTCAACACCTACGGAGTGTTTCAGAAGGTGCTGCGCGTGCGTGGTGTCCGTGTGGGGTCTCGCCGCATGTTCGAAGCGCTCAATCGCGCGTTAATCGCGAATCAGCTGCGCCCGATTGTTGACCGCGTGTTTCCGTTCGATGACGTGCGCCAGGCGTACGCGTATCTGGCCAGCGGCGCGCATTTCGGTAAGGTCGTGATTCGCGTCGAGTAGGTCCGAGACACGCCGCGCCCCCGGCTACCCGCAGAGCGCGCGCACGCCCTCGACGAGGCGGCCGATCCCTTCTGAGACGGTCTCCTTCTGCAGCGCACCGTACGCCACGCGGAAATAGCATCCGTCGGTCATCCCGAACGCCGTTCCAGGTGTCACGGCAACCTTGTGGTCACGAATCAACCGCTCCGCCAGCGCGAGCGGATGCATGGCCGTGTTGACCTTCATCAGACAGTAGAACGCGCCCTCAGCCGCCGGAACGGTCACGAGAGTCCCAAGCGTCGACAGCTTCGAAAGCACGATCTCGCGAATAGACGCAAGCTCCCGCACGTACGGCTCGCAGTAGGCACGACCCACGATTGAGCGCCGCCGCGGCGCCCACCTGCGCAGCAATCGTCGGACAGATCAGGATCGTGTCCTGGCTCTTGATCATCGCGGAGGCGAGGTGCTCCGGATACACCATGTAGCCGATGCGCCAGCCCGCAAAGCCGTACGCCTTCGACAGTGAGTACATGGAGATCGTGTGGCCGGCCGCCCCAGGGAACGACCCCGGTGAGACGTGTCGGGCCGACCCGTACGTGAAGTACTCGATACGGCTCGTCGGCAATGTGGTACAGCCCCCGCGCGCGGCAGATTGCATTCACTTCGCGCAGTGACGACTCGCTGAACACCGCCCCACTTGGATTGTTGGGCGAAATGGTCACGATCGCGCGTGTGCGGCTCGTCAGCGCGGCCGTGATCGCGTCGATGCGAAGCTGGTAGCGATCGTCGGTCGGGACGCGCACAGCGCGGCAACCGGCCATCTCGATGGCCATGTCGTGGTTGAAATAGAACGGCACGGGCAGAATGATCTCGTCGCCGGGAGAGGTTGTTGCGAGCACGGCGTGCATGAACGCCATATTGGCGCCAGCCGTCACCATGACGCGGCTGCCGTCAGCGACGTCAATGCCGTTCTCGGTCGCCAGCTTCTCCGTGATGCGCCCGATGAGAAGCGGCAGCCCCATTCCGTCTCCGTACTCATGCGTGGCCGGGTCGTCGAGCACAAGGCGGATGGCGTCGATGGCCGCCAGCGGCGGGCCGTAGTGCACGATGCCCTGGCCGAGCGAGATGGTCCCTGGTGTTTCACGAATCAGCCCGCCGATGACCGCAATAATAGGCGCCTGGATGTGGTCCATGCGGGTCGCCCGCCGCAGCCCATCGTGGATGCTCAGATCTTCCCCCGTTTGCCCGCCTCGCTCCTTCACCTGGTCACCCCCTTCATCCGTTCGCGCCACCACCCTCCCTAGTTCACGTCCTTCGCCGCATCACCCGCTTTTCCATCTGCTATCCTTCAGTGTGGTGAAGGTGAACCACCGTCACGCGTTCCGGCTCGCAGCCCTCTTCGCCGGCCTGCTGGTCGTCGCACCAGCACTCGACATCACCGCCGCCGGGTCGCTCCAATCGCCGGAACAGTTTATCGGGTTCAAGGTCGGCACGGACAACAAGCTCGTTCGCTGGGACAAGATCGTCGAGTACATGAAGTTGGCGGCCGCCAACTCCGACCGCGTGCGCTATCGCGAGCTCGGGCCCAGTACCGGCGGGAACCCTTTCATTGTCGTTGAAATCAGTTCTCCTGAGACCCTGAAGAACATCGACCGTTACAAAGAACTGCAGCGGAAGCTGTACTTCCAGGGCGGAGCGCCGAACCCTCGCGAGCGCGATGAGATATTCCGGCTCGGCAAGGCCGTTGTGTTCATCACCTGCAGTGTCCACGCGACGGAGGTCGGTCCGTCGCAAATGTCGTTGGAACTCGTGCACCGGCTCGCCACGGACGATTCGCCGGCGATCAGGAAGATTCTCGACAACGTCATCGTCGTGCTCGTGCCGAGCGCAAACCCGGACGGACAGATTCTCGTGACCGACTGGTTCAATCGCAATGTCGGCACGCCGTACGAATCGAGTCCTCTTCCCTATCTCTATCACCCGTACGTGGGGCATGACAACAATCGCGACATGTACACGCTCACGCAGAAGGAGAGTCAGTACACGGCGCAGATTGCATGGCATGACTGGTTCCCGACCATTTGGCTCGACCAGCACCAGATGGGCCAGACCGGGCCGCGCATTTTCGTCATGCCCGCGACCGATCCGATCAATCCCAATGTGCATCCCCTGATCTACAGGTGGAATGCGATCCTCGGCCAGTCACAGGCCGCGGCCCTGGAAGCCGCGGGCAAAGAGGGGATCATCTACAACTCGACCTTTACCAACTTCTGGCAGGGCGCGATGGCGTGGAGCGGCTGGTGGCACAACCAGATTGGCCTCCTCACGGAGGTGGCGAGCGTGCGCATTGCTGGCCCTACCGATCAGCGGCGCCCGATTCCCGAGCGTCCACCCCTTGCCGCACAGATGCCGGGACGCAGCGGGTTCCCGACCCTCTCGCTTCCGGCATCGGGTGCCGCAACAGGTTCGCTGTCCGATGCTGCGACGTCGCCTCCTGGCAACGCGGCCCCCACCGGGGGCGCGGCGGGGCGTGCCGACGATGTTCCGTTGAACCTCCCGAATAGCAGTGGAGGCGGACTCACCGCTTATTCAGAGCTTGTCGTATTGCCGCCCCCTTCAGACACGACGCCGCGCACCGAATATCCTCGGCCCTGGCTCGGCGGTCGCTGGACGCTGCGCGACATTGTGGACTATCAGCTCATCAGCACGATGGGTCTGCTCGAGACGAGCGCCGACCGCCGAGAGGCGCTTCTGCGGCAAATCTACGAAGTCAACCGCCAGACCGTCGAGGACGGGCGGCGCGGCGAGCTGTCGGCGATCGTTGTGCCGCTCGACGGCCAGCACGATCCGCGCGAAGCGGCGCATCTCGTCGGCCGGCTCGATATGGCGGGCGTCGAAGTGTATCGCGCCGAAGGAGCGTTTGACGCAGGCGGTCAGCGATACGCCGCCGGAGCGTTTGTGATTCCCATGGCCCAGGTCTTCGCCCGGTACGCGAAAGACCTTCTTGAAGCGCAGACATACCCCGAGGTGCGGCGCGCTGCTGGTGGGGCTGCTGACCCGCCGTACGACGTCACGGCTTGGTCGCTCGGCCTGCAGTTTGGCGTCCGCGTCGATTTCGTTGGATCGCCGCTGCCGAATTCACTGAGGCTCGCCCGAGTCGAGGGCCTGCGGAAAACGCCTGGACGCATCACGGGCAGTGGCTCGAGCTTCACGTTTTCCTACAAGGGGCCGGACACCGCCATCGCGATCAACCGCCTGCTGCGGGACGGAGCGTTGGTCTCCTTCGATTCCGCGTCACAGGTGCATGTGACAAACGTCAGTCGAGATCGCGTCGAGGCGTTGGCGAAGGACGTGGGGCTGTCGGTCACGGCGATGAACTCCGCCGGCATCGCTCCGGATCCATCGACCACGCCGAAGCTGCTGACGATCCGCACCCCGCGCATCGGGCTGTATTCGCCCTGGACCGGCACCAGTACGGATGAGGGCTGGACGCGGTGGGTCCTCGATCAGTACGAATTCAACGCCACCACCGTGCACAACGCCGACCTCCTCAACCCGAGCCTGCGTCAGCGCTTCGACGTCCTTGTGCTTCCCGACCAGAGTCCGCGCGAAATCATCGATGGCTTGCCGGCGTCGACGATCAGACCGGAGTACCGAGGCGGGATCGGGGAAGGCGGCGTGGTGAGCCTCCAGCAATTCGTCGCAGCCGGCGGCACCCTCATCACGCTCGGTGCGGCTTCGGATCTGGCGATCGATCGCCTGCCGATTCCCGTACGGAACATCAAGCGCGGCCTGCGGCGCGAGGAGCACTTTGCGCCTGGCGCCATCCTTCGCATTCAGGTCGATACAAACCATCCCGTCGGCTACGGCACCGCCGCCGACACGTACGGCTTCTACAACAACAGCCCGTTCTTCTCATTGGTGGAAGGCTTCACTTCACAGAAGACGACCGTCGTGGCGCGTTATCCCAATCGGGATGTCGTGGCATCCGGCTGGCTCAAAGGTGAAGATCTGATGGTTGGACGCGCGGCGGTGGTGTCGATCGAAATGAACCCCGGCCGCGTCGTGCTGTTCGGCCTTCGCCCGCAGCATCGTGGGCAGACGCACGCGACATTCCCGATGCTGTTCAACGCGCTGTATCTCGCGACGGCCGAGGGGCTGCCTGGGTCGGATTGACGCCCGACCTGAAGGTCGGGCCTACGAGAGAATTGACGCCCGACTGCCTGGGTCGGATTGACGCCCGACCTGAAGGTCGGGCCTACGAGAGGATTTGACGCCCGACTGCCTGGGCGAATTGACCCCGACGTGAACGGTCGGGCCTACGAGAGGATTGACGCCAGACTGCCTGGGTCGGATTGACGCCCGACCTGAAGGTCGGGCCTACGAGAGGATTGACGCCCGACTGCCTGGGTCGGATTGACGCCCGACCTGAAGGTCGGGCCTACGAGAGAATTGACGCCCGACTGCCTGGGTCGGATTGACGCCCGACCTGAAGGTCGGGCCTACGAGAGGATTGACGCCCGACTGCCTGGTCGAATTGACCCCCGACGTGAACTGTCGGGCCGACGAGAGTCCGTCCCGCAATCGCGCGCCGTCGGTTTGGATCGAGCCCGGTCGTAGGCCCGACCTTCAGTAGGCCCGGTCGTAGGCCCGACCTTCAGGTCGGGCGTCACAGTAGGACCCTACAGGCGGGGCTGGACGAGGGTCTTGGCACTCCGGTGCTTGCGGACGATCTCGGGCAGCAGCTTCTTGCTCAAGTACACCTTCGACTCCGCGTTATCCGCCGCGTGCGGTTCGTACTTCACGACTTCGAAGCGCAGGTTGTCGAGTGTCGCCCGCATGTCGTAGAACCTGTTCTTCGTCTTGACAACGACCTCGTCGAACCCTTGCTCTATAGCCCAGAGTTCCTGCTGTTCGGTGAGCGCGCGGAAATGTCCCTGGCTCCGCCAGTCGCGTCGGGTTCCGCCAATCCACGTGTAGAGGACGCGCCGGTTCTCGAACCGCACATAGTTCTGGAGCCGGGCCACGAGATCGGCCAGTTTGGGCTCGGTTTCGCTGTCGCGAATCTCATGGGCCACCTTGAAGGACACGGGCACGACCGAGCCTGGTTCGTCTGGCAGCGGAGCGCTGGCCAGCAGAATGAGGTGCGAACGACCGTTCAGCCGGCGAATAATCTCCGCCGCCGTCTTCTTGCGCGGGAACTCGCCGAAGTATTCTTCGATGTACTGAATCTCGAGCGCGCCTTGTTCAAGTTCGTACTGGGTGATGTGATACTCCATCGAATCACCCTTGCTGTTTCTGCTCGATCTTGGCCCACGTGTCGCGCAGGGACACCGTCCGGTTGAAGACCAGCGCGCCAGGTCTCGAGTCAGGATCCAGACAGAAATACCCCAAGCGTTCAAACTGCACCCTCGCCGGGGCGCTCGGCGCGGCGACGCTCGGTTCCCCCTGACAGCCGCGCAGGACTTCGAGCGACGCCGGGTTCAGCTGATCGATGAACGTCTGACCCTCCGGCACCCGTTCGGGATCTTCAGCCTTGAACAATCGATCGTACAACCGCACCTCCACGGGGATGGCGTGCGCGACCGACACCCAATGCAGCGTCGCCTTCGGACGCCGCCCGTCCGGCGACTCGCCACCGCGCGTGGCGGCGTCGTACGTGCACCGAAGCTCGACGATGTCGCCGCTTTCATCTTTGATGACCTCCGCGCACGTGATGAAGTACGCCCGGCGTAGCCGCACCTCACGTCCAGGCGCCAGCCGGAAGAACTTCTTCGGCGGGTCTTCCCGGAAATCCTCACGCTCGATGTACAGCACCCGCGAGAACGGCACCTTGCGCGAGCCGGCCGATGGATCCTCCGGGTTGTTGTCCACGTCCACGTACTCGACCTGACCCTCGGGATAATTCGTGATCACCACCTTCAACGGGCGAAGCACGGCCATGACGCGGGGCGCACGCCGATTGAGGTCCTCGCGCACACTGTGCTCGAGCTGCGCCATGTCGCTGACATTCGGCTTCCGCGTCACACCCACGCGCGCGGAAAAATCACGGATCGATTCTGGCGTATACCCTCGACGTCTGAGGCCCGCGATCGTCGGCATCCGTGGATCGTCCCACCCCGAGACACGCCCCTGCTGCACGAGTTGCAACAGCTTCCGCTTGTGCATCACGGTAAAACTGAGATTCCGGCGTGCAAATTCGATCTGCCGAGGGCGATCGCGGTCGACGAACCTCTCGACGAGCCAGTCGTACAGCGGCCGATGATCCTCGAACTCCAGGGTGCACAGCGAGTGCGTGATCCGCTCGATCGCGTCGGAGAGCGGATGAGCAAAGTCGTACATCGGATAGATGCACCAGCGGTCGCCCGTCCGATGGTGGTGCGCGTGACGGATCCGGTACAGCGTGGGGTCGCGCATGTTCAGGTTCGGGGATGCCATGTCGATCTTGGCGCGCAGCACGTGCTGGCCATCCTCGAACTCGCCGGCGCGCATGCGCGCGAACAGATCCAGGCTCTCCTCGACCGGACGGTCGCGATAGGGGCTGTTCCGACCCGGCTCCGTCAACGTGCCCCGATACTCGTCGAATCTCGTCGGCGGTGAGACTGTCGACATAGGCCTCATTCTGGCGGATCAGCAGAACGGCGAAGGCGTAGAACTGCTCGAAGTAATCCGACGCATAGAGCAGCGCGTCCCACGTGAAGCCGAGCCACTTCACGTCTTCCATGATGGCGTCGACATACTCGACGTCTTCTTTGGTCGGATTGGTGTCGTCGAATCGGAGGTTGCACGTTCCGCCGTAGTCTGCCGCGACGCCGAAGTTCAAGCAGATCGACTGTCGCATGGCCGATGTGCAGGTAGCCATTCGGCTCAGGAGGAAAGCGCGTCGCGACGCGGCCTTGATGCTTCCCCGAAGCAAGGTCTTCTTGAATGATGGCACGAATGAAGTCCAGCGGACCCGCCGCCTCGGCAGGCAAAGGCTTCTCTGACATGAACTGCGTATTTTACGTCAGACCTAGTAAGACACCAGCAAGCGGGCCGCCCGCTCCACCCGAGCCTCGCTTGGCAGATAGAACTCTTCGAGCGGCGGTGAATAGGGCACCGGGGTGTTCAAGGCGCCCACAATCCGGATCGGCGCATCGAGCGATTCGAACGCCTCCTCCTGAATGGTCGCGGCGAGGCTCTCGCCGATGCTCCCTGTCCGGGAATCCTCGTGCACGATGAGCACCTTGTGACAGTGCCGGGTCACGGCGAAGAGGGCATCCCGATCAAGCGGGACCAGGCTGCGCAGGTCGAGAACACTCGTCTGTATGCCGTCGGCGGCAAGCCGCTCCGCGACACGCATCGCCACATGGACGTACGCGCCGTACGACACGATGGCCAGGTCATCGCCGGACCGGCGCAGCGCCGCCCGTCCGAGCGGAAGGGGGGCGGGCGGCGCATCGCTCAAGGCCTGCTTGATTCGCGGCTCGCGATAGAGTGCGATGTGTTCGTAGTACAGCACCGGGTCAGGATCTGCGATGGCGGACCTGAGAAGCGCGCGCGCATCGTGCGGCGTAGACGGGACGACGATCTTCAGGCCTGGCGTCCGATAGAACCACGCTTCGGTGTTCTGCGAGTGATACGGCCCGGCATGGCGCAGGCCGCCGAACGGCATCCGGACGACCATTGGCACGCTGCCACCCCACCGATAGCGAATCTTTGCCGCATTGTTCACGAGCTGATTGAAGCCGGTCGCCACGAAGTCGTTGAACTGAATCTCCCCGATGGGCCGCTGCCCGGCGAGGGCAGCGCCAACGCAGACGCCAAGCACCGCACCTTCGGCCAATGGTGAGTTGATAATGCGACCGGCAAATTCTTCCAGAAGCGGCCGCAACAGCAGGAACGCATTGCCGTACTGGCCGCCGACGTCTTCGCCATAGACGAAGACGCGGGGGTCCATACGCAGCGCATCGCCGACGCCGAGCATGATGGCGTCGAGGAACGTGCGACCTTTCGGATCGGCCGGCGGGCCGGGATCGAGAGGGGGAAGGTGAGCGTCCGGCTTGACCCGGACCGCGGGGTCCAAGACCTCCACATGAACCCGTGGCTTCTCTCCCGCGAACACGCCGACCCCAGCCGTCTGCACCTCGGGCCACGGTGCGTCCACGATGGCTCGCGCCTCTTGGGCCACCATCGCTTCGGCCTCGTGGCGTAGACAGTCCAACTCGCCCTTCGCAATGACGCCGTCGCTCTCGAGACGTACGGCATACGTGCCGATCGGATCGCGGCCGGCCCAGTAGTGATACCGCTCCCGGTCCGCGTAACCTGGCTCCATCGCCGGGGCGTATTCCCACGATGGGTGCGGGTCGCGACCGAGGTACAGCATGTCGTCGTGATGGGCGTGACCGCACATCCGCATTGTCACGAGTTCTATCAGCGCCGGGCCCGCGCCGACCCTGGCCCGTTCCGCCGCCCAGGCAAATGCACCGGCAATCGCGTCGGGATCGGTGCCGTCAACGGTCAGTCCGGGAATGCCGTAGCCGGCCGCCTTGTCAGCGAACACGCGCGCCACTGACTGGTCAGCGATGGGCGTCGACAAGGCCGTCTGATTGTTCTGGATGCAGAACACCGCGGGCAGACGCCGCACGGCGCAGAGATTGATTGCCTCATGCCATTCGCCGAGCGAGGAACCGCCGTCACCAATGAACGAGACGACGACGCGCCGCGACTCTTCGCGTTGAAATGCGAGCGCCATTCCCGCGACGGTCAGGGTCGCGATCGTCAAGGGCGCCGCCGGCGGAAAGATGCCCCACTCGAAATCGCCGATATTGAGGTCCTTGCCGTTGTGCGGCGGCCCTGCTTTCGCCATCTGCGCGTTCAGCGCCATCCTGATCGTCGCGGGCTCGCACCGCATCGCGAGAGCAACGCCCAGGTCGCGGATCAGCGGCGCAACCACATCTCCTCGCCATCGACCGTCGGCGCCGCGGTGGCCGGGCCCGCGTTGGAGGCGAATGCCCGCGGCGTAGATGGCCTCCTGCCCGAGCGATCGAAACCCTTTGCCCTGGAACGGTGTGCCTCCGTAGCGCACTTCCCCGCTCGTAAAGAACGCCTTCAACTGATTGTCGACGGCGCGCGTCAGGATCATCCCGCGGAGAATCTCGCGACGCTCCTCCGCCGTCAGCGACGCCTCGATGGCCGCCCGCCACAGACACCCGTCACAGGCATCAACCAGCTCGGCATACGCCTGCTCGAGGCGCATCGCCGCACTGACTCCAGGGGTAGCGTCTGGCAGGCCCGCTGGGACTTTTCCGTCTCGAAGCCGGCGAAGGAGTCCGTCACGGAACCGTGGTCGGATGGTCTCGATCGCCTCCCCCTCAGCCGGAGCCGGTCGGCCGCTGGCGACGGTGAACGCGTCCAACACGTCTCTGAGAGCGAACGGATACCGTTCGGTGACGAAAGCGCCCAGACGGCCTGCAAGGTCGGTCAACGTCGGTGGTCTTGGCATGCGCGGCACATGGTAACTCAGACCTTCTGAAGATATCGTAGGGGCATGGCCTTTAGGACTTTGATCGATACCGACACGCTCTCGCATCGTCTCCACGATTCGACTTTCACCGTCGTCGACTGCCGTTTCAAACTGGACGATGAACACTGGGGAGCACGCGCGTATGCCGAGGGCCACGTGCCGGGCGCCAGGCTCGCCAATCTCGATCGGGATTTGTCAGGCCCGAAGAACGGGACAAATGGACGACACCCGCTGCCCGAATCGTCCGCGCTGATAGCAACCTTTACGCGCCTTGGGATTGGTGACAGCACCCAAGTCGTAGCATACGACCAGGATACCGGCATGTATGCGAGCCGCCTCTGGTGGCTCCTTCGGTGGATGGGACACGCCGATGTGGCAGTCCTCGACGGCGGTTTCGCCAAGTGGGTCGCCGAACACCGGCCGACGGCAACGGGCACCACGGCCGCGCCGCGGTCAGCGGTCAGGTTCACGGGGAGTCCGCGCTCCGACATGACGGTCAGCGCGAATGACATCGTCCGGCTTGTTCACAATCCGGAGTGGAGACTGCTGGACTCGCGGGCGCCAGAACGATACCGGGGCGAGGTGGAGCCGATCGACCGTGTCGCCGGCCACATTCCTTCTGCGACGAATCACTTCTTCAAGGAGAATCTCGACAATGAGGGGACGTTTCTCTCAGTAGACGTGCTCCGGCGGCGGCTCGCGAACGCCATTGCCGGTGTTCGTCCGGATCACGTCATCTGTTATTGCGGTTCGGGCGTCACGGCCTGTCATGACGTCCTGGCACTCGAGCACGCCGGGCTATCAGGGGCCAGGTTGTATCCGGGATCGTGGAGCGAGTGGTCAAGTGACCCGGCGCGTTCGGTCGAGCGCAACGGGAAAGCGTAAGAAGACGTCCGGCTTGCGGTTCTTCCTAGTGCACGCTCGCGGAGTAGGCTGGACGCGATGCACCGCGGCCCGCCCGCCAGTCTTCCTTCACGATGGCGTAGAGCACCTGGTCGAGATACTCGCCGTTGCGCAGGAACGACTTGCGCAGGATGCCCTCCTGCACCGCGCCCACCTTGCGCAGCGCGCCGTTGCCGCGGCCGTTCTGAACCGCCGCGCGCGCTTCGAGCCGGTGCACGCCAAGCGTCTCGAACGCGAAGTCGAGCACCAGCTCGGCGCCTTCCTGGAACACGCCGGTGCCCCAGAACGCCGAACCGATGGCGAAGCCCCACTCGGCGGTCCCGAAGCCCGGCTCGAGCTCGCGCACCTGGAAGATCCCGATCGCGGTGTCGAAGCCCTTCAGCGTCACCGCGAAGCAGACGTAGGTGCCGGCCGTCCGCTGCCGAAGCGTCCACGCGATGAAACGCTCGAACCCTTCGACCGTCGTCGGCGGCGGCGAGATGAAGCGCGACACTTCCTCGGTCGTCAGCATCGCGAACAGCGACGGCGCGTCCGACGCGCGCAGCTCGCGCAGCGTCACCTGCTTGCCGCTCAGCACCGGCAGCGCTCGCGCCAGTCGCTGCTGACGACCTCGGGCTGCTGCGCTGACGGAATCACTGTGAGTCGTTTCCAGCTCTGTCCTGGTAGGGCATCTTTTCCATGACTAGCTTCCCTCCCGTACCGTGGTCGGTCGGCCGCCGAAGACGGCGTCTCCGAATCGACAGCTTCGCCAGCACGACGTTGTTCTCGTACAACGTCGGTGCCCCAGACGATGTTGTCGTCGTCGTCGCGTGCCCCACACGATGTTGTCGCCGTCGTCGCCGGTGCCCCACACGATGTTGTCGCCATCGTCGGCCGTGCCCCACACGATGTTGTCGCCGTCGTCGACGGTGCCCCACACGATGTTGTCGCCGTCGCCGCCGCAGCGTGCCCCAGACGATGTTGTCGTCGTCGTCGCCGGTGCCCCAGACGATGTTGTCGCCGTCGTCGGCGGTGCCCCACACGATGTTGTCGCCGTCGTCCGCGGTGCCCCACACGATGTTGTCGCCGTCGTCGCGCGGTGCCCCACACGATGTTGTCGCCGTCGTCGGAGGTGCCCCACACGATGTTGTCGCCGTCGTCGCGCGGTGCCCCACACGATGTTGTCGCAATCGTCGTCTCGCAGCCGGTGCCCCAGACGATGTTGTCGCCGTCGTCGCCCTGCGTCTTGGCCCAGCCCCAGTTCCACTCCAGGCATCCAGGCGTTGCCGCCGGGATCGAGGACAGCCGCCCGTGAGCAGGTGGTTGCCCCAGATGATGTGCCTGCTCCACAGTCGTCTGATCGGCAGCGTGGACGCCAGGCGTGCGCGTGCGCGTAGAACTGCGCGAGGCGCACCGCGCCGAGCGCGTTCAGGAAGCCCGCGCCCTGCGCAGCGGGTTCGTAGCCCTGGATACGCCTGCGCCGTGTACTGCAGAATCGCCTTCACGAGGTTCGGCGTGAGCGTCGGATTCGCCTGCAGCATCAGCGCGACGGTGCCGGTCACGACCGGCGCCGCCATGCTCGTGCCGCTCAGGCTGAGATACGGCTTGTAGCGGTCGCTCGGATTGCCGCCGAGCAGCCACGACGGAGACGCCTGCGTCGTCGCGAGACAGCGTGCTGCCCGGCGCCGACGAGCGAGACGGTGCCGACGCCGGGCGCGCACGAGGTCCGGCTTCGCCGCGAAGTCGATGCACGTCGGACCGCGCGAGCTGAAGCCCGCCATCGTGTCGTCGCCGCGCGTCGAGCGTGCCCTTCGTGCTGGACGCGCCGACCGTCAGCACCCACGGCGCGTTGCCCGGCGCGGTGATGCCGCCGCACTGCAGCTCGCCGTCGCGCGTTCTTGCCCGAAGTTGCCGGCCGCGGCCACGACGATGATGCCCGCGTCGACGACGCGCTTGGCCGCGAGCGTCAGCGGGTCGGTCCAGTACGACTCGGTAGACGCCGGCGCCGACCGACATGTTGACGACGCGGATGTTGTACGTCTGATGGTTCGCGAGCACCCAGTCGAGCGCCGCGATGATGTCGGCGATCGTGCCCTTGCCGCTTGTCGTCGAGCACCTTCAACGATACGACCTTCGCGCCAGGCGCGATGCCCGCCGACCTTCGAGTCGCTGCGCCGTTGCCCGCGATGATGCCCGCCACGTGCGTGCCGTGCCCGTTCTCGTCGTGCGAGTCGTGTTCTGGCCGTTCACGAAGTCCACGAACTTGCGAACGTACGTGTTCGCCAGGTCGGGGTGCCCGCTCGGCATCAGGCCGGAATCGATGAAGGCCACCGTCGACGCCAGCGCCGCTATAGCCGTACGTCTGAGCGAGGACGTCCGCCTGCACGGCGACGGATGACAGGAGATCCGACTCGTGAGCGTCGCGGTTGTAGTGCACCCGATGGATGCCCACGAACTGCGCGAGGGTGCTCAACTTGCTCAGCGGCACATCGCACAGCGCGTAGCCGTTGATGATGTCGAGCCTCGTGCCGCAGACGTATCTCCTGAACGCCACGGGCAGCTGCTGGCCCGGAGTGGTCAGCGTGACGATCATGTCGCCGTTTCCTGCGAGTTGAGACTCCTTGCCAGCGCGCTGACAGGTGCTTGTCGATCTTGTAGTCCCGGGCGAGGGAATTCGGCATGGCCGACTTCGCCCTGAGCGCCCGACGCGTGTGCGACGGCTTGTTGGAGTGGCGCCAACTCTGTGCCGCCACGTTCAAGGGCGCCGCCAGAACCACCAGAGCAACAGCCGCCAGGATTCGCTTGGGACCCCAGACGGCCTTGCGCCGGCTGGTTCGTTGAGTCGAAGATTGAGTAGTAGTCACGCTTCCGACTAGAGCAAGCGGGGGGCCATGCTGTGCCAGAGCGACGACGAGCCGTAACATAACTCTTATAATCAATAACTTACAGCTCATCGTCGAATCGGTTGTCGAGGGACGATAGCTGGTCTTGTGCTGTTCTGGCACAGTCAGCTATCTCTTCCCAGCTATCGGCTGATATTCACGAAAACTGGCCTGAATTCTCGCATTAGGCTGTCATGTTCTAACTTGGCACAGATTGTCAAAATAGAGCACTTGAAAGTAACTAAAGTACTATCTTGTCATATCGAGTGGTTGGAAGTACCTAGGGTCAAGCGGTCATCTTGGACCGTTCGACACGGGTCCAAAGGCCCCGGACGGGGCACTGTCTACCGCAGCGGGAGTTCCGAGTCTGTTCAGCAGCGGGCAGGCTCGTAGGCGAGCTGCGAGCGTGAGCCAGCGTTCCACTTCTTCGACCGACTGGCCCTTGCGCCGCGCGTAGCTCGGCGATCTGATCCTCGCCGAGGCGGCCGACGGTGAAGTAGCGCGCCTGCGGGTGGGCGAAATACAGCCCGCTGACGCTCGCCGCCGGCGTCATCGCCGCGTGCTCGGTCAGCTCGATGCCGATGCGCGCGCGCCTCGAGCAGATCGAACAGCTTGAACTTCTCGCTGTGATCGGGACAGGCCGGGTAGCCGAAGCCGGGCCGGATGCCGCGGTGGCGTTCCGCCAGGATGTCGTCGGGCGTCAGCCGCTCGTCGATGCCCCACTCCTGCGCGCGACCGCGCGTGCAGGTACGCGGCGAACGCTTCGGCCAGCCGATCGGCGAGCGCCTTCACCATGATCGCGCTGTAGTCGTCGTGCGCGCGCTCGAATCGCCGCGCGAGCTCGTCGGCGCCGATGCCCGCCGTGACCGCGAACGCGCCGAGATAGTCGGCGGCACGCCGGCGCGGGCCGGTCGGCGACGAAGTCGGCCAGCGACAGATTCGGCTTCCCGTCGGCGATCGCCTCCTGCTGCCGCAGCATGTTGAAGCGCGCCAGCTCGCCGCGTCGCTCGCGCGTCGGCGATACACGACGATGTCGTCGCCTTCGCTCGCGGCCGGCCAGAAGCCGTAGACGCCACGGGCGGTCAGCAGCCGCTCGCGCGACGATGCGATCGAGCAGCGCGCGCGCGTTGTCGTACAGCTCGCGCGCCGCGGCGCCGTACTGCGGGTGGTCGAGAATGGCCGGGAAGCGGCCCTTCAGCTCCCACGCCGCGAAGAAGAACGTCCAGTCGATGTACGGCACGAGGTCGCGCGAGCGGCACATCGCCGAGCACGCGGCGGCCCGATGAACGACGGCACGGCCGGCGGCTCCGCCGGCCCAGTCGATCTGTCAGGCGATTGGCGAGCGCCGCGTCGTAGGACAGCAGCGGCCGCTCGCGCCGCGCGCTGTACTGCTCGCGCAGCTCGTCCTGCGCGCCGCGGTTCGCCCGCTCGAACTCGGCGCGCTGCGTCGTCGCTCAGCAGGCTGCGACACGACGTCGACGACGCGCGACGCGTCGAGCACGTGCACCGTCGGCCTGGCCGTACTCCGGCGCAATCTTCACCGCCGTGTGCTGCCGGCTCGTCGTCGCGCCGCCGATGAGCAGCGGCAGCCGCATCTGCGCGGCGCTCCATCTCCTTCGCGACGAACACCATCTCGTCGAGCGACGGCGTGATGAGGCCGCTCAGGCCGATGAGATCGGCCTTCTCGTCGATGCGCGGTCTGCAGAATCCGGTCGCACGGCACCATCACGCCGAGGTCGATGACCTCGTAGCTGTTGCAGCCGAGCACGACGCCGACGATGTTCTTGCCGATGTCGTGGACGTCGCCCTTGACGGTGGCCAGCACGATCTTGCCTTTGCCTTTCGGCGCTCGTCCTCGGACGACCCTCCGTCTTCGCCGCTTGGCGCTTCCGCCTTCTCCGGTTCCATGAACGGCTCCAGATAGGCGACCGCCCTTCTTCATCGCGCGCGCGCTCTTGACGACCTGCGGCAGGAACATCTTGCCGGCGCCGAACAGATCGCCGACGACCTTCATGCCGTCCATCAGCGGGCCTTCGATGATGTCGAGCGGCCGCGGATAGCTCTGCCGCGCCTCCTCGACGTCCTGCTCGATGAAGTCGACGACGCCGTGCACGAGCGCGTGCGAGAGCCGCGCCTCGACCGTCCCGGCTCGCCACGCGAGCTCCTGCTCCGCCTTCTTGCCGCCGCCCTTCACCGTCGCGGCGAACTCGACCATGCCGCTCGGTCGCGTCCGGCCGGCGGTTGAAGATGATGTCTTCGACGTGCTCGAGCAGATCCTTCGGGATGTCCTCGTACACGACGAGCTGGCCGGCGTTGACGATGCCCATGTCCAGGCCGGCCTTGATCGCGTGATACAGGAACGCCGAGTGGATCGCCTCGCGGACGACATCGTTGCCGCGGAACGAGAACGACAGGTTGCTGACGCCGCCGCTGATCTTCACGCCCGGGCACGTCGGCCTTGATGATGCGCGTCGCCTCGATGAAGTTGATCGCGTACTCGTTGTGCTCCTCGAGGCCGGTCGCGATCGCCAGGATGTTCGGATCGAAGATGATGTCGGTCGGATCGAAGCCCGGCCCGCTCGGTCAGCAGCGCGGTAGGCGCGCTGGCAGATCGCCACCTTGCGCTCGATCGTGTCGGCCTGCCCCTGCTTCGTCGAACGCCATCACGACGACGCCGGCGCCGTAGCGCCGGACGACCGCCGCCTTGCGCAGGAAGTCCTCTTCGCCTTCCTTCAGGCTGATCGAGTTGACGACCGGCTTGCCCTGCACGCACTTGAGGCCGGCCACGATCACCGACCACTTCGAGCTGTCGATCATGAACGGCACGCGCGCGATCTCGGGCTCGGTCGCGATGTAGTTGAGGAAGTCGGTCATCGCCTGCTCGGAGTCGAGCATGCCCTTCGTCCATGTTGACGTCGATCAGGTTCGCGCCGCCGCGCACCTGATCGAGCGCGACGGCGGCCGCCTCGGCGTAGTTGCCGGCTCGAATCAGCCGCGCGAAGCGCGCCGAGCCGGTCACGTTGGTCCGCTCGCCGATCATCTGGAAGTTGCTGTCGGGCCGGATCGTGAGCGTTTCGAGGCCGGCGAACTGCGTGATACGTCGTCCACTGCAGGGGCTCGCAGAAGCATGGAGTGATCGCGCCGTGTGACCGGCCGCGGCGGCAGTCGCGGCCACGGCTGCGGCAATCGCGCGGATGTGATCCGGCGTCGTGCCGCAGCAGCCGCCGACGATGTTGACGAAGCCGCTCGTCGGCGAACTCGCGCAGAAAGCCGGCCGGTGTCGGCCGGCTGCTCGTCGTACTCGCCGAACGCGTTCGGCAGCCCGGCGTTCGGATAGCAGCTGACGTAACAGTCGGCGACGCGCGCGAGCTCGGCGAGGTACGGGCCGCATGTCGCGCGCGCCGAGCGCGCAGTTGATGCCGACGCTGAACGGCCTGGCGTGCGCGATCGACACCCAGAACGCGTCGATCGTCTGTCCCGACAGCGTGCGGCCGCTGCGATCGGTGATCGTGACCGAGATCATCAGCGGCAGCCGCACGCCCTGCTCCTCGAAGACTTCTCGATCGCGACGATGCCCGCCTTGGCGTTGAGCGTGTCGACGATCGTCTCGAGCAGCAGCAGATCGCAGCCGCCGTCGATGAGGCCGCGCACCTGCTCCTTGTAGGCCTCGCACAGCTGGTCGAAGGTCATGTTCCGGAACGCCGGATTGTTCACGTCGGGCGAGATCGACAGGATCCGGTTGGTCGGGCCCATCGAGCCCGGCGACGAACCGCGGCCGGTCCGGCGTCCGCGCGGTCCATTCCGCGGCGGCGCCGCGCCAGCTTCGCGCCTTCGACGTTCAGCTCGTAGACCGACCGACTCGAGCCCGTAGTCGGCCTGCGCGATCGCCGTGCTGCTGAACGTGTTGGTCTCGATGATGTCGCTGCCCGCCTCGAGGTACTGGCGGTGAATGCTCGCCGATGACGTCGGGCCGCGTCAGCACCAGCAGGTCGTTGTTGCCCTTCAGGTCGCGCGCGTGATCCTCGAAGCGCTCGCCGCGGAAGTCGGCCTCGGTCAGCTTGTGCCGCTGGATCATCGTGCCCATCGCGCCGTCGAGGACGAGGATGCGCTTCGCGAGCAGAGTTCGAGTCAGTCGTGTCGGTCATCGTGCATGCTCGTTCGTGCTTTCGCGTGGCTTCGTGCGATCCGCGGCGGTTTCGTTCCCGACGCCACCAGCACGGTGAACGGATCGCCCGCCTTGCGCGCGCCGACGCCGACCCTGACGTCGCGGAGCCCGGCGGCCGTCAGCAGCCGCTTCAGCTCGCCGTCGTCGGAACCCGAGGCGAGCGATCGCCGAGCTTCGCCCGCACCCATTCCTCCGGTGCTGCCGCAGGTCGAGCATCAGCACGCGGCCGCCCGGCACGGTGATTCGCGCGGCCTCCTGCCACCGCGCGCGCCGGATTCGGCGCATGATGCAGCGCCTGCGACAGCAGCGCGACGTCGACCGTCGCGTCCTTGATCGGCAGCTTCTCGAGCTCGCCGCGCTTCCAGAGCGACGTTCGACACGCGGCGCCGCCGGCGCCGAGCGCTCGCGCGCGCTCGAGCACGACCTCCGACCGATCGACGGCAATGACCTCGCGTCGCCCAGCGCGCCGCTTCGATCGTCAGGTAGCCTTCACCGCACCCGAGGTCGGCGACCCGGAGCGGGGGCAGCAGCAGACCGAGCGCGCGCGACCACGCCGCCCAGCTCCGGCCCGGCACGAGCTGTCGCGCGTCGCGCGTGTCGGCGCCGTGCGTCTCGAAGTTCTCCTTGCGCAGCCGCAGCACCTCCTGGAGCCGCGCCTCGTCGGCGCGCACCGCCGGGTCGTCCGGCGACCGGTCGAACTGCTCCTGAAGCGCGGCCCACAGCGCACGATGGCCGTCCTCGCACGGTCGGCGAGAGCCGGTAGTAGGTGTAGCCGGCGTCCTTCTCCTCGACGACGAGGCCGGCGTCCTTCAGGAGACCGAGATGCCGCGAGACGCCCGACTGGGCCAGGCCGAGAATGCCCGTCAGCTCGGTCACGTTCAGCCGCTCGCGGACGCAGGACGCGCAGCAGGCGCAGCCGCGCCTCGTCGCCGAGCAGCCGATACAGGGCGGACGCCTGACGCATATCGATAAATCTACATTTGTTGATTGTGATTTGCAAATCGTCGAGTCTCGCCTCGCGGCGCGCGGGACAGGCCGCCGCGCCACTACTTCAACAGTCGCGAGAGCGCGCGGTCCGCAAGCCGCCTCCCACCCGTCTGACACGTCGGGCAGTAGTTGCACTCGTTGTCGGTGTAGACGATGTGCTGTACTGGAGAGCCGCAGACATGACAGGGCTGACCGTAACGGCCGTGGACGGCCATCTCCCGATGAAAAGCGGTCACCTTCTCCGGAAAGGCCCCGGCGGCGTCTCTCCGGAGACGTTCAATCCACAGGAGAAGCGTCGACCGCACGGCCTGGTAAAGACGCTCGACGTCGTCGCCGGAAAGCGAGCGGGTCAGCTTGAGCGGCGACATCCGCGCCGCGTGGAGAATCTCGTCTGAGTAGGCGTTGCCGATGCCGCTGAAGAGATGCGGATCGGTCAGCGCGCGCTTCAAGGTGTGATTCTCGCGGGTAACGGCCTCGCGGAACTCGTCGAGCGACACGTCCAACGGCTCGACGCCCCCAGGGTCGAGGGCGCGCAGTTGGTCCTGCCCACGGACGAGCTGCATCGACGCTCGCTTCGTCGAGCCGGCCTCCGTGAACAACAGCGTGCCGTTCTCGAATTCAAACAGCGCAAGCAGCAGCTTCCCGCCGATGCCAGGCTTCTGCATCGGCTCGCGCCACCGGAGACGCCCGGCGATCATCAGATGAATGACAAGAGAGAGGTCGTCCTCAAAGGTCAGCACGATCCGCTTGCCCACGCGGCTGACGCCTGTGACGCGTCGCCCGTTGATGGCATCGAGCGGTGGATCGACGGACCGAAGGACGAACGCACTCCGAAGAAGCGCTCGCGTCAGCCGGCACCCATCGAGCCGGGCTTTCAGGGACTCGATGTAAACAATGATGTCAGGAAGCTCTGGCATGAGGCATGATTGAAACGGCTGGCGACTTCGGACCCATGGAGCCCGCGCGCCGGCCAGGACCGGCGCTGGCTGCGGGGCGTCTTAATATTTTGGATAGTATGCGGTTCACTTTCCTGTTCCTCGTGATGCTGGCCACGACCGCCGCGGCGCCGGGGCAGGACAGCCACTGTGTCCTCAACCAGCGTCAATCCTGGCTCGACGCCGTCCAGCCTGCCTCCGGGGGCTGAGCCACCACTCGACTCGTCCATCTCGCTCGACCGGATTCGAGAACGCCTCTCGAGGCCAGCGCAGTTGCAGCAGAGCCTGCTGAAGCGACCGACGTTCAAGATCGAAATCGAAGAACGGCACCACGTTCAGGAACTGTTTTCTACGCTTGCCTGTCGAGAAAGCGAGTCCGGCGCCCCGCGGCGGGATTTACAACTATGAAACCCAACGGGTCATGTTCAGCACCCTCAGCACGCCTCTGATGCAGCCGTACGCAGCCTTCAGCGGCGGCGAATTGCTGACGCTCGCGTTCGAGGCCCTCCTGACGAAGTACCTTGGGTGGCGGACCCTCGACGCGATCAAGGCTGCCGACAGGGCGCGGGCGGAAGCGGCCGCCCACGCTGAAGTTACTCGGGCGATCGTCGAGTATTGCGCCGGCCTGCCGGACGGCGGGGCCGGCGTCCCGATGTGTGTGACGTCGCCCGCACCATAAGGAATAATCAGTCGGCCCGCAGCTTGCATCCGGACTACTTATGCTTAGGAATATGCTCCGTTCAACGCGCCTTGTCGCCTCGGCGCTGGCGTTCGCCGCTATTGTGTGCCTCTCCGGCACGACGCCGTCGGCGCAGTATTTTGGTCGGAACAAAGTCCAGTACAAGAAGCTGGACTTTCAGGTGCTCAAAACCGAGCACTTCGATATCTACTTTTACCCTGATGAGCGCGAAGGGATCGACATCGCCGCGCGGCTCGCGGAGCGCTGGCGCGTGCGACTCGAGCGCCTTCTCAACCACGAGCTGAGCGGAAGGCAGACAGCTCATCCTCTACGCCTCCCATCCAGACTTCGAGCAGACTAATGCGATCCAGGGAGAACTCGGCGAAGGCACGGGTGGTGTGACGGAGGCGGTGAAACGCCGGGTGATCCTGCCCCTTGGTGGCCCGATCGCCGACACGGATCACGTCCTTGGCCACGAACTGGTTCACGCGTTTCAGTTCGACATTACGGCCAGACCGGGGAACGGCCAGAACGGCGCCGAGCGTCTCCCTCTCTGGTTCATTGAAGGCATGGCGGAGTATCTCTCGATCGGGCCCGTGGATTCGAACACGGCGATGTGGCTGCGCGACGCCGTGCGCCAGGAAGAAACCCACGGCAAACTGCCTTCCGTCAAAGACCTCGACAATCCGAAGTACTTTCCGTACCGGTGGGGCCAGGCGTTCTGGGCGTATGTCGGTGGCAAGTGGGGCGACGCCGTCATCGGTGACATGCTGGACATTGCCGGCTCGACCGGCGACGTCGAGCTCGCCATCCGTCGCACACTCGACGTCAGCAGCAGCCGACCTCTCCGAGGAGTGGCATGCCGCGATCCGACGCACGTACGCGGTAACGACCGATGCACCTGAGAACATCGGGTCAGTCGTGATCAAGGGCGAGGGGGGAAGCTCTCTGAACGTCGGACCGGCGATCAGCCCGGACGGGCGCTGGATTGCGTTCCTGTCCGAGCGAAGTCTTCTGTCCATCGACCTGTTCGTGGCCGACGCCGCTACGGGTCGCGTGGTTCGGAAATTGACGAGCACCGCCAGCAATCCGCACTACTCGAGCATTCAGTTCATCATGTCGGCCGGTGCCTGGGACGCCGACAGCAAGCGAATCGCGATTGGGACCATCACATCGGGACGGCCGGCGCTCGCTATTTTCAACGCTCAAACCGGCGACAAAGAGAGTGAGTTCAAGTTGAAGACGGTCGACGAGATCTTCAATCCCACGTGGGCGCCGGACGGGCATGCGGTGGCGTTCACCGGAATGAGCCGAGGACTCACGGACCTGTACGTCCTGGATCTGAAGACGTCCGACCTGCGACAGCTGACGCACGACGCATTCGCGGATCTGCAGCCGGCATGGTCGCCCGACGGCCGGCGTATCGCGTTTGCGACCGACCGCTTTTCCTCTGATCTTTCGACACTGAACATGGGCACGTACCGGATCGGCTTCATCGATCCACAGAGCGGGTCAATTCAGCAGGCAAGCGCGTTCACCGACGGCAAGAACATCAATCCGCAATGGTCGCCAGACGGTGCGAGCGTGTTGTTCATTTCGGACCGCGATGGGGTGCCGAATCTCTACCGCGTCTCGATACCGGGCGGCGCCGTTCAGCAGTTGACGAACGCCCGGACCGGATTGAGCGGCATCACGAGCACCAGCCCCGTGCTTTCGGTCGCTTCGCAGGCCGGCGTCGCGGCCTTCAGCGTTTACACGAACGGCGGGTACAACATCCACACGCTCCAACTGAGCGCGACCCCGGCGCCGGATGCGGGCGTGCCCTCGACCTCCCGCGTCGATTTGTCGCCGGCTTCCAGCACGGCGGCCGTGCTGCCACCGCTCGATCGACGCGCGAGTGAGGTGTCCGAGCTGCTCGAGAACCCGGGGCTCGGACTCCCACCACCTCAAGACACCGGCGAGGTGGTGGAATACAAGTCCAAATTGGGGCTGGAGATGGTAGGAACGCCTCAATTCGCTGTGGGGGCAAGCCGCTTCGGCGCCGCGGTCGCAGGCGGTATCAGCTTCTCGTTCGGCGACGTGCTGGGCGACCGGCACGTCGACACGGCGGTGAATTTCAGCTCGGGAGCGAACGGATCGTTCAGCATCAAGGACACGGCCGCGGCCGTCACCTATCTCGACCAGACGCACCGATGGAACTGGGGGGTCACCGCCTCTCAGATTCCATATTCGAGCGGCGGCATTCAGCAGGGCGTGGGCGTCGTCCAGAATCAGCCCGCGCTGATCGAGCAGACCATCATTTTTCGGCAGACCGAGCGGGGCGCCAATGCGCTAATGGCGTACCCGCTCAATCGCGCTAAGCGCATCGAGCTCGTCGGGGGGCTGACACAGGTCTCGTTCGATCAGAGCGTCCGAACCCGCGCATATAACCTCAACACCGGAGACACCCTCGTCGACAACACTGCCGAAACGCCCTACGGCGACACCCTGACGCTCGCCACATCTACCGCGGCGCTGGTCCTCGACACCGCGAGCTTCGGAGCGACGAGTCCGGTCCAAGGGCAGCGCTACCGCATTGAAACGTCGCCGACATTTGGAACGGTCAACTACACCGGCATACTCCTCGACTACCGTCGCTACGTCATGCCAGTGCCGTTCTACACGATCGCGGCGCGGGCGCTGCACTACGGCCGCTACGGCTCGGGAGGCGACGATCCACGGCTCGTTCCGCTTTATATGGGGTACCCGACTCTCGTGCGCGGGTACGACATCTACACATTCGATGCGACCGACTGTGCGACGCTGACGGGCGCTTGCCCGATCCAAGAACGGCTGATTGGAAGCCGCATGCTGGTGGGCAACCTCGAGTTCAGGTTCCCGCTGCTGCGTCCCTTTGGTGCGCCGCCTTCGAGGATGTACGGGCCGGTGCCGGTCGAAATCGCCCTGTTCGCCGACGGCGGGGTCGCCTGGGATAGCACGGTCAAACCAACGTTTCTTGGCGGCGATCGGCAGGGCGTCTCCAGCGTCGGGACAGCAGTCCGCGTCAACCTGCTCGGCTTTGCTGTCGGTGAGTTCGACTGGTCGCGTCCTCTGCAACGCCCCAACCGTGGCTGGATTTTCCAGTTCAACCTGGCACCCGGCTTCTAGCAGTCCGCCGAGGGTCGACGCGAATCGACTAACGGCTGCCACATGCGCGGCGTTGGAACGGGATCGGTGGTTTCATGCACGGCGCTGAGGCGAGAGGGTAAGATACTCGACATGCCAACTGTAACCGACCGTCTGCATGCGTTTGCAGCTGCCAAGGCAGCCGGACGCGAACCGTTCAAGGTGAGGGACCTCTCGCTGGCCGAGTTCGGCCGCAAGGAAATCCGCCTCGCCGAGCAGGAAATGCCCGGATTGATGGCCCTCAGAGCGCAGCACGCGGACAAAGCACCCCTCGCCGGCGCGCGCATCATGGGCAGCCTTCACATGACCATCCAGACAGCCGTGCTGATCGAGACGCTGGTCGATCTCGGAGCCGACGTCCGCTGGGTGTCCTGTAACATTTTCTCGACCCAGGATCATGCTGCTGCAGCGGTCGTCGTCGGGCGCCCCGAAACCGGCGGCAGCCCGAGCGATCCGAGGGGCACGCCGGTGTTCGCGTGGAAAGGCGAGACCCTGGAAGAGTACTGGTGGTGCACGAGCGAAGCGCTCGAGTGGCCGGATGGCTCCGGCCCCACACTCATCGTCGATGATGGCGGAGACGCGACGCTCGTCGTTCACAAGGGCGCCGAGTATGAGAAGGCTGGCAGTGTCCCGCCGTTCGATCCCCATGGCCACCCGGAAGAATGGGGCGTCATTCTGGACCTCATCCGCGGATCGATTGCGAAGGACAAGTCGCGCTGGACGCGGCTCGCCTCGTCCATTCGAGGCGTGAGCGAGGAAACCACGACCGGTGTCCATCGCCTCTATCAGATGATGGAAGCCGGGACGCTCCTTTTCCCCGCCATCAACGTCAACGACTCGGTGACCAAGAGCAAGTTCGACAACATCTACGGGTGCCGCCACTCGCTTCCCGACGGCATCGCCCGCGCGACAGACGTCATGCTCGGCGGCAAGGTCGCCGTGATCTGTGGCTATGGCGAAGTGGGCAAAGGGTGCGCACAGGCGCTGCGCGGCCAGGGCTGCCGCGTCGTCGTGACCGAGATCGATCCCATCTGCGCGCTGCAGGCGGCGATGGAGGGTTACGAGGTCAACACCATCGAGAACGTCCTGGAGCGCGCCGACATCTTCATCACCGCGACCGGCAACCACAACATCATTACCGCAGAGCAGATGTCGAGGATGAAGGACAAGGCCATCGTCGGCAATATCGGCCACTTCGACAACGAAATCGACATGGCCGGCTTGAAGAAGTTTCCCGGCGTGCAGCGCATCAACATCAAGCCGCAGTACGACGAGTTCCGGTTTCCCGACGGCCACAGTGTCATGGTGCTCGCCGAAGGACGGCTGCTCAACCTGGGATGCGCAACCGGGCATCCGAGCTTCGTGATGTCAGCGTCGTTCACCAATCAGGTCATCGCACAGATGGAGCTGCACGCGAACAAGGGGAAGTACGAGAAGAAGGTCTACATGCTGCCGAAGCACTTGGATGAACAAGTGGCGCGGCTCCATCTCGACCATCTCGGCGTGAAGCTGACGAAGCTGACGAAAGAACAGGCTGAGTACATCGGCGTGCCAGTGGACGGGCCGTACAAGCCGGACCACTACCGGTACTGACGCGGGAATTGCAGGACGTCGGGATTGCAGGAAGGGCGGGCCCGGGCCCGCCCTTCCTGTTGAGCCCGGCTCACCCCACCGATACAGACGCACCGCGGTTCGCGTCAGACCCAGTATCCGAAGCCATGCAGCAGGTCGCGTTCAGCCACTACGGTGGTCCGGAAGTCCTGGCCATTCAAGAGGCGCCGCATCGAAGACCGGCCAATGGAGAGGTGTTGATTGCGGTTCGAGCGGCTGGCGTGAACTTCGCGGATGTCATGGCTCGCATGGGGCTGTACCCCGATGCGCCCAAACCACCACTGGTCCCAGGCTATGAAGTTGCGGGCGTGGTGGACAGCGTAGGACCGGGGGTTGTCGACCTTCGGCCTGGCGACCGCGTCATGGCACTCACGCGCTTCGGCGGCTACTCGACCCACGTCGTCGTGCCGTCGGCATACGCGTTTTCCATCCCCTCTGGCATTGCCGATACCGCCGCAGCGGCGCTCCCTGTGAACTACCTCACGGCGTCGCTGGCACTCTATAGGCTGGCCAACCTTAGGCAGGGAGAAACCGTGCTGGTCCACGGCGCCGGAGGTGGCGTCGGCATCGCCGCCATACAGCTCTCGCGGCTCCGACATGCTCGGGTCATCGGCACCGCCTCACCCGGGAAGCATGACACCCTTCGGTCTTTTGGCGTCGAGCACACAATCGACTCCAGGACGACCCGCGGCAACGATCTTTTGCACGAAGTGCGGCGGTTGACCGACGGCCGCGGAGCGGACGTCGTGCTGGATCCAGTGGGTGGGAAGAGTTTCGAGACAAGCTACCGCCTTCTGGCCCCTCTCGGCCGGCTCGTCATCTACGGGGTCTCCGCCGTCGCTCCGGGCACGCGTCGCAACTGGTGGCACGCGGCAACTGCTCTCATGCAGCTGCCGCGCTTCAAGCGCTCTGTCGCTGATGAACCGGAACCGGGGTGTGTTCGGTCTGAACCTCGCTCACCTCTGGGACGAACGCGAACAGCTCGCCGTCGAAATGCGAATGCTTCTGCAACACCTTCAGACCGGCCAGCTCGCACCAGTTATCGCGAAGACCTTCCCACTCGAACGCGCCGCGGACGCCCACCGCTACCTTCAATCGAGAGTGAACATCGGCAAGGTGCTCTTAACAGTACCGGCGGCCTCCTAGCGGCGTCCCTGACCGGCCGGTTTGACAGCAGCGATTGCCAAAGGTTACGCTCAACTATCGTGTCCGGACGCCGCCACCATCACGTGCATCATCATTCGCCACACTCAAAGGGGGCGGAATTGCGTGTGGTCTGAGTCGATCGCGTCACGAGACTCGAGCAACCGGCAACCCCGCCACGCGGCGGGGTTTTTTGTTGTGTTGTGTGCTGTAAGGATCTCACATGGACTTTTCGAAATTGGACGGTCTGATTCCGGCGGTCATTCAGGATGCGGTGAGTCAGGAGGTTCTGATGGTCGGCTTCATGAATCAGGAAGCCCTCGACCTCACACGCCAGACCGGCTTCGCCACCTTTTTCAGCCGGACGCGCAACAAGCTCTGGATGAAGGGCGAAACGTCCGGCAACCGCCTTCAGGTCCTCGAGATGCTCACGGACTGTGACGATGACACGGTGCTGCTGAAAGTCCGGCGCCTTGGCGATGGCAATGTCTGCCACACTGGCGAGCGGACGTGCTTTTATCGTGCGCTGACCGAACACCACTGAGAGAACACAACGCGCACGAGGAAGACACGGGCTAGGTTACGAAGGAGTCATGAAACTCAAACTCGGCATACCGAAAGGCTCCCTACAGGACGCGACCATTCAGTTGTTCGCCCGCGCGGGGTTCAGCATCTACGTCAGCTCCCGGTCGTACTTCCCGGCCATCGACGATCCCGAGGTGGAATGCATGCTGATACGCGCGCAGGAGATGGCGCGCTATGTATCCGATGGCGTCCTCGACGCCGGGCTGACCGGGCAAGATTGGATCGCCGAGCATGAGCTTGGCGAAGGCAAGACCGGCGTGCTCGACTCGCTCGCGGACCTGATTTACGCCAAGCAGAGCTTTGGCAAGGTCCGCTGGGTCCTTGCTGCTCCGGAAGACTCTGCCATCAAGTCGGCGAGAGACCTCGGGGGGAAGACCGTCGCCACTGAGCTCGTTCGCGTGACGCGGGCGTTCTTCGCTCGTCAGAATCTCAAGGTGAACGTCGAATTCTCCTGGGGCGCCACGGAGGTCAAACCGCCAGTACTGGCCGACGCCATCGTCGAAGCCACCGAAACCGGGTCGACACTTCGCGCGAACAGGCTGGCCATTCTCGACACCATCATGGAGTCGAATACGCAACTCATCGCGAACAGGACCGCGCTTGCGGATGGGTGGAAACGCACCAAACTCGAGAACATCGCACTGCTGCTCAAGGCGGCGATTGAGGCGCAGGGGCGCGTCGGCTTGATGCTCAATGTGCGCCGCGCGGATCTTACCAGCATCCTCTCATTGCTGCCGGCGCTGCAGCGGCCGACGATCTCTGCGCTCAGCGACGACGAGTGGGTGGCGGTCAATACGATCATCGAGGAACGCACGGTTCGTGACCTCATCCCGAAGCTCAAGACCGCGCGGGCTCAGGGGATCGTCGAGTATCCACTCAACAAGATCGTGCTCTGAGTTTCACGTGAAGATCATCGACGCGGCCAACCGCAAAGCGATCGACCGGCTCTTGTCCCGCCAGCATGAGGCGGATCGGGCGCTCGATCGTCGCGTCGCGGGCATTGTCGATCGGGTGCGGCGGCAGGGGGACACGGCGCTCTTTCGGTTCGCCCGGCGGTTCGACGACATCGCGCCGCCGCTGGAGGTCAGCTTCGAGGAAATGCGCGCCGAATCGGCTCGCGTTCCGCCCGCGGTAAGAAACGCGATCCGCACGGCGGCCGGGCACATCGCGCGGGTGGCTGCCAGACAGATCCCCAGACATTTCGACCTCGAGGTCATTCCAGGCGTGTCGGTCGAGCAGCGTGTCGAACCCCTCGGGCGCGTGGGCTGCTACGTTCCAGGAGGACGATTCCCGCTGCCCTCCTCTCTCCTCATGAGCGCGGTTCCCGCACGGGTCGCCGGTGTTCGCGACGTCATCGCGGTGTGTCCCCGACCTGAGCCGGCCGTCATGGCAGCGGCACTCGAAGCTGGCGTCACCAGACTTTTCCGGGTGGGGGGAGCTCACGCGATTGCCGCTCTCGCCTACGGCACGTCCACAGTGCCTCGAGTGGACAAGATCGTCGGCCCCGGCAATCGCTATGTTGCTGCGGCGAAAGCACGTGTTTCCGCCGACTGCGCCATCGACTTCTACGCCGGGCCCACAGAGATCGTCATCGTGGCCGGCGGCGGAAAAGCGGACTGGATTGCCGCCGATCTCATCGCGCAGGCCGAACACGACCCGGATGCCCGCTCCACGTTCATTACGTGGCGGCGATCACTCGCGGTGCGCGTCGCCGCACGAGTCGCCGCACGCGCGGCCGGCCGCGATATTGTCCAGCAGTCGCTTGCGGCACACGGCGTCGCGATCGTGACGAGGTCGGCCCCCGAAGCGATGGCGCTGGCCAATCGCTTCGCGCCCGAACATCTCGTCGTCGATCGCGAGGCGCTCATCAGAGGCCCGATCGTCGCCGGCGCTGTCTTCGTCGGCCCGTTCACGGCCCAAGCGGCCGGCGACTACGCGACCGGCTCAAATCACGTGCTCCCGACGTCTGGAGCCGCGAGGTTTCGCGGCGGCCTGAGCGCCGCTGATTTCATGCGCGTCATGTCTGTGCAGCGCGTGACGAGGGAGGGACTTGGCCGCCTGGCTCCAACGATTCTTCCACTCGCGCGCGCCGAAGGGCTCCAGGCGCACGCCGAGTCGATCGAGGTGAGACTGCGATGAAGAAGTACGAAAAGCCGGCAGAAATGTATGCTGGCTTGCGCCTGCACCAGAACGAGAATACCGGCGGCTGCTCCCCGCGCGTCCTCGAGGCGCTGGCGTCGATTCGCGCTGACGAAATGTGCGTCTATCCCCCGTATCAGGCCACCACCGAGATCTGCGCGCGTTACTTCCGGGTCGATCCCGACCGTCTGTCGCTCGTGAACGGTCTCGACGAAGCGATCATGGCGCTGGCTGTCGGCTATCTTCGGCCTTCTCCATCTGGCTTGATTCCCGAGGCGGTGATCCCGGAGCCCGCTTTCGAAATTTTCGCGTTCGATACCGAAGTCGTTGGCGGTCGCCCCGTACCGGTCATGCCCCGGCCCGACTTCTCATTCGCGCTCGAACGAGTCCTCGCCGCGATCACGCCGAACACTCGTGCCGTCTTCCTGACGAATCCGAACAACCCTACCGGCGCAACGGTCCCCTTGGAGGCGATTCGCACCATCGCACGCCGCGTGCCGGCTGGAGCCGTCGTGTTCGTCGACGAAGCGTATGCAGAGTTTGCTGATGTCACGTTCATTCCCGAGTTGCCCGCATTCCCCAACGTGATCGTCGGACGGACGTTCTCGAAGGCCTTCGGCCTCGCCGGCATTCGTATCGGGGCCATCATGGGTGATCCGGCAACGCTCGAGCCGCTCCGCCTGGCCATTCCTGTCTACAGTGTCAACGTCGCCGCCCTGGCCGCGCTCACAGCAGCATTATCGGATCGCGCGTTCGTGGACAACTATCTTCGCCAGGTGGACGAGTCCAAGGCACTGCTGTACGCCGCGTGCGATCGCCTCGGTCTTCAGTACTGGAGAAGCGCCGCCAACTTCGTTCTCGTCAAGGTGGGCTCTCAGGTCGAGCCGTTGGTGCAACGGGCCGCGGATCGCGGCGTCTATCTGCGCGATCGATCGTCAGAGCCAGGCTGCGAGGGCTGCGTACGGGTCACGACCGGCATCGTGAAACACACGCAGCGGGCGATTGACATCATGGAAGAAGTGCTATGCGCCGCGCGGTGATCAATCGCCAGACGTCTGAGACCACCATCGCCTTGTCGCTTGGCATCGAGGGCAAGGGGCGCTACCGCGTCAGCACGGGCATCCGGTTTCTCGACCACATGCTCGAGCTGTTCGCCCGCCACGGTGGATTCGATCTCGATGTGAAGGCAACGGGGGATCTCGATGTGGACCAGCATCACACCGTCGAGGATCTGGGAATCGCGCTGGGCGAAGCGGTGAGCAAGGCGCTCGGCGATCGCCGTGGCATCAATCGCGCCGGCTACTTCGTGATGCCGATGGACGAGACGCTGGCAGTCGCGGCCGTGGATCTCGGCGGCCGGCCCCACACCGTCGTCGATCTCAAGGTCAAGGTTCTGCGAGTGGGCGACCTGCAGACCGAGCTCGTGCAGGACTTCTTCGAGGGATTTGCTATTGGCGCCCGTGGCAACGTCCACCTGAAGGTCATGTACGGACGGTCCAGCCACCACAAGGTGGAGGCAGTCTTCAAGGCGTTCGCGCGCGCACTGCGGGTGGCCTGTGCGACAGACAAGCGCATGGCGCGCATGCTGCCCTCCACCAAGGGCCTCCTGTGATTGCCCTGATCGATTACAAGGCGGGCAATCTGACGTCCGTGCGTAAGGCCCTTGCCGCGGTTCAGGCGGAGGTGTTCACGCCAGACCGACCTGAGGATCTCTCGAAGGCGAACGGCATCATCGTGCCAGGCGTCGGCCACTTCGCAGCGACTCGCGCGCTCGATCGACCGTGGGTGGAGGCCATCCTCGCTTCCGTCGGCGAAGGCAAGCCGTTGCTCGGTATCTGTCTTGGAATGCAGTGGTTGTTCGAGGCGAGCGACGAAGCACCGGAATTGCGCGGCCTCGGCTTGCTTGGCGGCAGGTGCTATCGGCTCAGCGGTGGCCCGGACCACCTCAAGATTCCGCATGTCGGCTGGAACAATCTGGTATTCCGTCGCGAGTCTTCGATCATCGAGGACGTGCCCGACGGATCGCAGGTGTACTTCACCCACAGCTATGTTGCGCCGGTCACTGGCGACACGGTAGCGGCCACGGTGCACGGTGAGACATTCGCCTCGGTCGTCCAGCGCGGCCAGGTGGCGGGCGTCCAGTTTCACCCGGAGAAATCAGGAGACATCGGGTTGCAGATCCTGCGCAACTTTCTGCAGTTCGCCGGCTAGTGTCGCGCTGGCCTTTCCGGCGAATCTCCACCATTGGGAACACAGTGAATATAGAGCAAGGAGCACGTTGCGAGACTAGCGTGCGCGCGGGTGGCCGAGAACGGGGCGCCCCTGACGCTAATTCTGCGACGTGCTCCAAGAACATTCTCCCGAAGACGGGGTGGAGCATTTCCGATGCTGTCTAAGCGCATCATCGCCTGCCTCGACGTCCGTGACGGCCTCGTCGTCAAAGGCATCAACTTCGAAGGCCTCCGGAGCGCCGGGGATCCGGCCGAGCTCGCGCGGCGCTACAACACGAGAGAGCATCGACGAGCTGGTGATTCTGGACGTTACCGCCACCATCGAACGGCGCCGCGCGCTCGCGGATACCATCCGCGCCGTGGCGCGAGAGCTCTTTATCCCGCTGGCGGTGGGCGGCGGCATCCGCACGGAGGAGGATGCGGCGGCAGCTGTGGGCGCAGGCGCCGATAAGGTGAGCCTCAATACGGCGGCGCTGTCGAATCCGGCGCTCATCACCACCCTCGCCGGTCGCTATGGCAGCCAGGCCGTGATTGTCGCGATCGACGCCAAGCGAACCGGGAGCGGATTTGCGGTCTATGCACGGAGCGGCCAGGCGGCGGCCAACCGCGACGCCGTCGACTGGGCGCGGGAAGCCGAGGAGCGTGGCGCAGGCGAGATCTTGCTGACGTCGATAGACCGCGACGGCACCAAGGTCGGTTTCGACTGTGAGATGACGGCAGCGGTGTCAACGGCGGTGTCGATCCCAGTCATCGCTTCTGGCGGCGCCGGCCGCCTCGAGGATTTCGTGGACGTGTTCACTCGAGGTGCCGCCGATGCCGCGCTCGCCGCATCGATTTTCCACTACGCGGAAACGAGCGTGCACGCACTGAAGGAACACTTGCAGCAACGCGGCATCCCGGTGCGTTTATGACATGCTGATACCTTCGATTGATCTCCAAGGTGGCGCCGTCGTTCAACTCGTTCAGGGCGAACGTCTGGCCATCCGCGACGAAGACGTCCTGCGGTGGGTCAAGCGCTTCGAGCGTTTCCCCAAGGTCCAGGTGATCGATCTCGACGCCGCCATGGGCAAGGGTGACAACTTGGCCATTGTTCGTCGGATCGCGCCGATGTTGTCGTGCCGCGTCGGCGGTGGCGTGCGAACGACCGAACGGGCGCAAGACATCCTTTCAACCGGCGCTCGGCAGATCATCGTCGGATCCTCACTCTTCAGGCACGGGCGCCCCGACCTGGAGTTTGCGAGCCGCCTCTCGGACACGGTTGGAGTGGACCAGATCATTGCCGCCGTCGACAGCCGCGGTGGCCAGGTCGTCATCCACGGATGGAAGACGCCCCTCCCCATCACCGCTGTTGAGGCCGTCCGAGCGCTCGAGCCCTACTGCGCGGAGTTCCTCTACACGCACGTGGACACCGAGGGGTTGATGGGCGGCACGAACATGAAGGCCATTCTGGAGGTGCGTGGCGCGACGACGCGACGCGTGACGGCGGCCGGTGGCATTACCACCCGCGATGAAATCGAGGACCTCCACGCGCACGGGGTTGACGCCGTCGTCGGCATGGCGCTCTACACCGGCAAGCTCGACGTCACCTGATGAAGACCCCGACCAAAGACCAGTCCGTCCTGATCAAAGACCAGTCGCGTCCCTGATCTTGTCTGTTGACGAGGTCAACCGCCCGTCTCCCGTTTAGGACGGCAGGTGAAGAAGGCCCGCGATCTTCGCGGCCTTTTCAGCCGAACGCTCGGGCACGCGATTTGATGTGCGTTTCGGCGAGTCGCGTCGGGGACACCGGGGTACTTGCCTTCAGGCAGGCGCTGGCATCGCCGTATCCCGTTTTCCACTCACGTTCCCGGCGCGGCTCACCCCGTGACCTTCAACGCCACCACCGTGATGTCGTCGTTCTGCCTCGCGTAGCCACGGAACGTCACGACGGCGCTGAAGATGTCGTCCACGAGGGCCGCCGTGGATTTCCGGCACGACGTGCGCACGACATCCTTGAGCCGCTCCCCTCCAAATGGCTCGCCGAAGGCATTGGTCGCGTCGTGCACCCCGTCCGTGCAGAACACGAACAGATCGCCCTGGACAAGATCAACAGCGAGCTCGTCGTACAACGAGCCCTGAAAAAGACCGAGCGGAATGCCTGGGATCGCGAGCGGCACCGGATTCATCTCCGGGTCATTCTCCAGGTGCGTGCCCCTGCAGCGCAGCGGATACGGCAGACCCGAATTGGCCATCGTGAGCGTCCGGCGCTTGAAGTCGAAGACGGCGTAGCAGAGCGTGCAGTAGTACTCCTCGAGCTGACGCTCGTGGAGGATCGTGTTGATCGAGGCCAGCACGCCCGCCGGACTGAACCGCTCGGGCGCGTAGCGGCGCCGGAACGTGCGCGACCGGACCAGCTCGCCGGCGAACGCGCTGTAGAGCGCGGCCGGCACGCCCTTGCCCGACACGTCGCCGACGGCAACGACGAGGCTGTTCGGCTCCGGCGCGAGGAAGTCGTAGAAATCGCCGCCGAGCTCGCGCGCCGGCGCGAATCGCGCGGCGACGTCGACGCCCTTGATCCGCTTGGGCAGCTCGGTCGGCAGCAGCGCCGCCTGCACGCGCTGCGCGAAGCGGATCTCCTTCTCCAGCCGCACCTCGTTCGTGCGAATCGTCTCGTACAGCCGCGCGTTCTCGATGGCCACGGCCGCCTGGCTCGCGAGCAGCGTCAGGATCTCGACGTGCGTCTTCGTGAACGCGTCGAGCTCCGGGCTTTCGAGATCGAAGACGCCGATGCAGCGGTCCTTCAGCAGCAGCGGAATCACCAGCTCCGACCGCGCGTCCTCGACGACCTTGATGTAGCGCGGATCGTTCGACACGTCCGGAACGAGCACCGGCTCCTTGTGGAGCGCCGCGTAGCCGACAAGCCCGGTGCCGACCTTGACGCGCGGTGCGACAACCCGCTCGCCGTAGCGCACGGCCACCTTCATCTCGAGCTCCTGGGTCTCTTCGTTGAGCAGCAGGATGCCGAAGGTGCGGTAGTCGATGACGCGCCGCGTGAGGCTGGCGATGCGTCGTCAGCAGCTCGTCGAGATTGAGAATGGCGCCGAACTCGCGGGCGATTTCGGCGAGCGTTTCGAGCGTGCTGGTGTACTCGCGCTCGTGCTCGAACAGCCGCGCGTTCTCGATCGCGACGGCGACGTGCGCGGCGAACTGCCGCAGCATCGCCTCGTCGGTCTCGGTGAACTGGCCGACGCGTGTCGCTCAGGAGGTTGAGCGCGCCGATGACGCGGCCCTTGCGGCGCAGCGGCACGACGAGCTCGGCGTTCGACCCCGGCACCGCCTCGACGTAGCGCGGATCGGCGTGCACGTCGTTCACGAGCAGGGGCTTGCCCTTCGGCGACGGCGGCGCCGACCAGGCCCTGGCCGACCTTCAGCCGCAGCGGCGCTGCGACCTCTTCCGGATAGCCGACCGAGTAGGCGATCGACAGCTCCTCGCGCTTCGGATCGAGCAGGTAGACGGCGAACGCCTGGAACTTCGTGAGCCGCGCGATGAGCTGCGGGATCTTCTGGAGCAGCTCGTCGAGGTCGAGCACGGAGGTCACCTCGCGCCCGAGCTCGAACAGCGTCTGGACGATCTCCCGGACCCTGGGGGACACGGAGGCGGACGTGGTCGCTGGTGCGATGGGTTCAGTCACAGGGATCCAGGAAACGTCCAGTGTAGCGCAGGTCTTTCCGCCTCCACGCGGCCGACGCATCACAGACTATAATCTGTAGGCTGCATGGACCTGACGCTGCCGCTCGACTACGCGGCGATCGAACGGATTCTGCCGCATCGCTATCCGTTCCTGCTCGTCGATCGCATCACCGAGCTCGAAATCGACAAGCGCATCGTCGGCATCAAGAACGTGTCGCTCAACGAGCGCTATCTGTCGCGCGAGGCGAACGGATCGCCGGTGCTGCCGCCGACGATTCTGACCGAGGCGGTCGCACAGGTCGGCGCGATCCTGATTCTGGCGAAGCCGGAGAACCGCCAGCGCCTGCCCTTCTTCATGGGCATCAAGCGCGTCCGCTATCGCCGTCCCGTGCACCCGGGCGACGTCGTCGAGATCGAGGCCGTCGTCCTGCGTCTGCGCAGCCGCATGGGCCTGCTGAAGGGCATCGCGCGCGTGGACGGCAAGCGGGTCATCGACGGCACGATGACGTTCGCGCTCGGTCCGACGCAGTCCGACCAGCCCCAGACCTAGCGAGGCTCCGCCTCAGACCGTCGAGGCTCCGCCCCGCTAGAGGAACATTTATTACAGCCCCGCTGCGCGGGGTGGCGGCGCGTCGAGGTCTTAGCGTTTGACAACGGCAATGCTGCAGAGCACCACGGCACTGGCAATCAGCAGCCGTGGGGTGAACGGCTCGTCGAGGATCAGCGTTCCGAGCACGACAGCGATCAGCGGGTTGATGTAGGCGTACACGGACACCAGCGACAGCGGCAGGTGCTTCAGCGCGTACGCGTATGCTGAAAACCCCACGATTGATCCGACCAAGACCAGATAGGCCACCGCCGCCCAAGACTCAGCGCTGATGATGTGCGTGGCCCGCTCTCCGCGCATCAACGCCACCGCAAGAAGAAACAGGCCGCCAAAGACCATCTGCAGCGCAGACGCGCCGAGGACGCTTCGATCTTTCTCTCTGAAGCGCGCATAGTTGGATCCCGCAGACCAACCCAGTGCGGCCAGCTGGGTGCCGGCCACGCCGGCGAGAAAGGCCGGCCCGCTGCCGCCCCGCAGCTCTGGCCATACCAGGAACACCACGCCCGCGAAGCCAAGGACGAATCCAATGACCTGGCGGCGAGTCAGCACCTCGGCCCTGGGCATGAATCGCTCGATACCGATCATCCAGAACGGTGTGACCGCGACGAGCACAGCCGTCAGTCCGCTCGGCACGACCTGCTCAGCGAGCACGACCGCGCCGTTGCCGAACCCGACGAGAAGAATGCCGAGCAGCGCCAACGACTTCCAGGCCGACCGGCCCGGCAGCGATTCCCCTCGGAGTCTCTGCATGACCATCAGCAGAAGCCCCGCCGAAAGCCAGCGGAGCGATGTCATGAGCAGCGGAGGGATGGTGTCGATCGCTACACGGATGGCGAGGTAGGTCGTGCCCCAGATGAGGCAGACGAGAAGCCAGGCCGCATAGGCTCGGGTCTGTTGCGTCACGGACGGACGGGGTCGTTCACGCCACGGCTGCTTCGATGGCGAGCCGCACGCAATTGCGCCCTTGATCTTTTGCGCGGTAGAGCGCCGCGTCCGCCCGACCAATGAGCGCTTTCACGTCGACCTCGGACGGCAGCGCCGCCGCGACGCCAAAGCTGGCGGTGACCTGGATCGACTTGTTCTCCCAGACTATCTGCATCGTGTCCGCAAACTCCCGTCGCAGCGATTCGGCCACGTGCTTGGCACCGGTGAGCGGGGTGTCCGGCAGCAGCACGAAGAACTCCTCTCCACCGTACCGGCACTTCAGGTCGCTGCTTCGCAGCGTCGTTCGCATGCGTTTGCCAACCTCGGCCAGCACCGCATCGCCGCACAGATGCCCATATCGATCGTTGATCTGCTTGAAGTGATCGAGGTCGAACATGATGAGCGACGTCGGCGCCTGAGACCTCCGAGCCCGCCGGAGCTCCGTTTCGATCCTTTCGACGGCGTGCATGCGGTTGTAGCATCCGGTCAGGCCATCCCGAAAACTGTTCTCCCGCACGTCGCGAAACAGCTGGGCATTTCGAACGGAAATCGCGAGCAGTGCGAGCGCCGCGGCCAGCTGCCCATGTGCATCCGTCGACACCTCTGCGGACCCGGGCAACCCCGCCACGCCGAGCGCCTGGCCTCCTGCCACGAGCGGCAGGCACAGGGTTCCATCGATCACCGTCGCCTCAACAGAGGCGGTGTCCGGATGCGGCACAAGCGAGCGATCAGCGATCAGCTGACGTGTTCGTTCAGCCTCGCGGCGTCCGTCTCCGGTCGCACCGAGCAGCGCTTGCCAGCGACCGTCCATTTGCACGATCACCCAGATGTTGTCTGTTCCGGCAATTCGCGGCAGATGCTGAGCGACCACGTCACGGATGGCTTCCAGATCGAGTGAACGTCCAAGCGCCTCACCAAACGCGACAAGGCGCTCCATTTCGGCGGCACGTGTACCAGCCTGAATCGTTTCGGCCTCGGCCTTGAGCGCCTGCGCTCTCGCCTCTTGACGATTGGACTGCAGATGGAAGAGAAACAGGACCGTGAGGATGATGAGAGCCGGGACCAGTACCAGCCCCGATGCGCGCTCAACATCCGCTGCCACATCGAGCAGATAGCGCAATGGCCTCGCAAACACCACGATCGTGGCGACTACGAAGCCGACAAGCAGGACCCGGTCGTCACGACCGCTGATCTTCACGGCGAACTTCGAACTGTAACCGAAACGGCCGGGCACGTAAACACAACGACCCGACGCGGGTCGTGTCTCTGGCTGATCTATCGCCACACACCCCCACGCGGGCCGTGCCTCAATCGCGTCCTTGACGCCTACAACGATAAGCCGACCCGGCAGAACAGCTCCTGCGATAAGATAGGGCTGCTATGGGCAGAAAATCATCGTCGAAGGAACACGCGCCATCAGTCCCGCAGGCCCCCGCCAAGAGGTGGAATCCCGTGCTGTACGGCGCGCTCGTCGTGGCCGTCGTTGGCGTTGCGGTGTTCGCCCTCCGCGGAGGGAGTTCAGGTGCCACCAAGGACCCCTCTGAGGCACTCGCAGCGCCGGCGTCATCGCCCAACCCGGAGAATTCCCCCACGCCTGCGCCACAGGCCGCCTCAGTGTCTGCGCAGGCCGAGGCGTCTGCCCGGGCCACTGCCGCGTTCGGGCCGCACAAGCAGGCGCGGCTTCCACCCATTCCGTTTCGAGGCTACGAGCCCCCGCGTCCGCCAGCCGTCGTGACCGCCGCCTACGAGTTTGCCGCTGAGCATCCCGAGATTTTGAGCTACGTTCCCTGCTTCTGTGGCTGCGAGCGTGGCGGCCATCGCGGCAACCACGACTGCTTCGTGAGAGCGCGCGCGGCCAACGGAGATGTCGTGGAATGGGAGGAACACGGCGTGGAATGCGCCGTCTGCATCGACGTCGCGACACGCTCGCGTCAGATGCACGCGTCCGGCGCCTCGGTCCGGGATATCCGCGCCGCCATCGAGAAGGAGTTCGTGCCGACCTCCCCCGTGATGACGCCCACGCCCAAGCCGCCCTCCCGGGATCACTAGCGAGCGCTCGTGGAAAGACGGGCCGCTGCCTTCGCGCGGCTGTTCGAAGCAGTTCACGAAGGTGTCTATATCGGGACCATCGGCCCCGATGTTTGTGTCACCATCGCCGCCAACCCTCATCTCAAGCTCATCTTCGGCTACTCCAACGAGACGTCTGAAGAGACCGTCCGTCCCTTCGACGCTGAGTGCTTTGTCGACCCGCAGGCACGCTCAGCGCTGATCGAACGTTTGACGACCGATGGCGCCGTCGCGGACTATCTCCTCCGGTTGCGCCGCGCGGACCACAGTTCAGTGTGGGTCGAGGTGACGGCGCGCGCTGACCCGCCATCGGCTGACGGCACCCTGCGCCTCGAAGCGCTCGTGCGCGACGTGAGCGAGCGCAAGAAGCTCGATGATGAGAACCGCGACATTTTTCACCAGCTGCTGCAAGCCGAAAAGATGGCGGCGCTCGGACAGACCATCTCAGGCGTCGCACACGAGTTGAACAACCCGCTCGCGACCATTCTCAGCTGGGCCGAACGTCTGTCCGAACGGCCAGCCCTCGAGCCATCCTTGCGGCGAGGGCTCGAGACGATCCTGAGCGAATCCGAACGAGCGGCCCGCATTGTCCGCAACCTTCTCACATTCGCCCGGAAGCGCCAGACCACCCGGGCCATGGTGGACGTGAATCAGGTGGTGCGTGCCACTCTTGCGCTGCGCGCCTACGAGCAGCGCGTCAGCAATATCACGGTCATCGACGCCCTGGCGGCCGGCCTCCCCCAGGTGTTTGCGGATGGCCATCAGGTGCAGCAGGTCCTGCTCAATCTCGTCATCAATGCCGAGCAGGCGATGCTCTCCACGAACGGACGAGGCATCCTGGTCGTCCGATCCTGGCACGACGCCGCGCAAGAGACCGTCTTCCTCGAGATCAACGACGACGGCCCTGGCATTCCCGACGAAGTGCAGCCCAAGATCTTCGACCCGTTCTTTACGACGAAAGACGTCGGCAAGGGAACGGGGCTCGGGCTCACCGTGGCGTACGCCATCGTGCAGGAGCATGGCGGACGGATACGGGTCGAATCGCGTCCCTCGAGAGGAACATCGTTCTATGTCGAACTGCCTGTCACGGGGGCGAAACTGCCGCAGACCGTGCGCGCTCGTGCGGGTCAGCCGTCAATCGACAGTGCCGAGGTCGTCGGCGCGTCAATTCTCGTCGTCGAAGACGAGGCGGCACTGGCCGCTGCCGTCACCGATGCGCTCGAGGATGCCGGCTATGCCGTGCAACGCGCCGGGGACGGTGAGGAAGCGCTCGATCGCGTGAGGACTGGTCGTTTCGACCTGGTGATTTGCGATTTGAAGATGCCCCGTCTCGATGGTCCGGCGTTCCATCGCGCGCTGGCGGCAGCATCGCCGGACCTGAGTCGACACGTCATCTTCGTCACGGGTGACATGGCGGAAGCCGAAACGGAGAAGTTCTTGGAAGAAAGCGGCTGCCGGTGGCTTGCAAAGCCGTTCAGACTCGCGGATCTTCTCCGGGCCGTGAAGGAAGGGCTGTCGTGACCTATCGCGCAGCCGCGACGGCCTGCCGTTGCCTCGCCACCTTCCCTGTGTTGCCCGATTGCAGCGTCGCGCGCACCTGCACCCCACGCTTTTGAGAGGGCTTGTAGGCGAGCACAACGGCCTTGGCCGCCTCGACTGTCTGCCCCGTGTGTTCCGCTGGGACTGCGGCCTGAGCCATCGGTTTCCTGGCGGTGAATGTCAGAAGCGCGTTCTTCATCTCGGCCATCTGCTCCGGTCCCAGTTCGCCCAGCGCGTCGCGCAGCCGGCGAATCGCGCGCGCATGCAGCTGAGACACACGAGACTCGTTGACGCCAATCTGCACGCCGATCTCCTTCATCGTCACTTCGCCGTAGTAGTAGAGGCCGATGACCTTCTGCTCTCGCCAGCGGGAGCGACTGAATCGCCGTCCGCACGCGGGCACGTATCTCGAGCTTCTCGTAGGCGGTGTCCGGGGCGTCTGGTTCCGAAGGCACAAGCGCGGTCGGCAGGCAGCTCTCGTCGAAGTGCTCGCCCGTGGCGAGCGGCGATGTCGCTTCGATCGTGTTGATGCGAACGATCGTTCGACTCAGACGTTTTTCGTCGGAGCCAACCCGGGCGGCCAGATCGGCCATCGATGGTTCGTGCCCGAGCTCTCGTCTCAGCGCCTCACGCGCTGCGTCCAGTTCTCGTCGCTGACGCCGGACCCCACGCGGCCACGCATCGCGGCGAAGGGCATCGATCATGGCACCACGAACGCGTCGCTCCGCAAATGTTTCGAACTTGATGCCGCGATCCTCGTCGAAGCGACGAGCTGCGTCGATGAGGCCCAGTACTCCGTCCTGCACGAGATCGCCAATGTCGATGGAGTTCGGCATGGACGAAGCCATCCGCCTGGCGAGTGCCTCAACGAAAGGTAGGCCACCAACGATGCGGCGATTCTGACCTGCAGCGACAGTCTGGACGCCCATGACATCTCCCTTGAAAGGTTTCGGTCGAGTCCTCGTTGACTACTCGACCGTTCCGACGGTTGCCCAGCATCGCAACGGCGGTACCAACAGCAGGATCTGTGTACCTTGCTGGGGCACTTCCACCGAGAGATCTTGTTGAAGCTATTGAAAATGCAGGTCTTACTGGATTGATTCAGATCGAATCAGATCTGGAGGTTAGAATAGAATAGTCGATGGTTTCGTCAAGGAATTGGCGATTTCTGCCATTAGTGCGTCAGCAGAATGACGCACATATTACAGATTTCGTTCTGAGAGACGGTTCTGGAGATCACGGATTTCTTTGGCGGTTCCCATGGCTTCGAGTGTGCTGGCGACGACCTGGGACGCTCGCGCACGAAGCGTGTCATTCGCGGCTTTCGCCTCGAGGAGTTCTGCATGCGCGAGGATGATCCCGAACTGGTTGTTCAGTCGGTGGAATAGCAGCCGCAGTTCGGGAGATTCGTCCATCGGTCTCTGCGAGCGCAGTTCTTCCACGTCCGGCGGACGTCTGATCACGCAGGTTTCCGCTCCTCGGCGTGCCACGCCGACTGCGGGGAGGCAACCTGCTGCTGATCGGCCCGCTGCGGATCGCGCCAGAGCGTGTCAACGAAGATTCGGACCGAACCACCCGCCGTGCGGACGTATTCGATCTTGCCAGACGAGAGCCAGTTGTAGATTGTGCGGCGACTCACACCCACCAGCTCGCACGCCTTCATGATTGAGATTGTTTTTCGTTCCACGTGCAATTTGCCTCCGAAGTGCGTATCGGAAGGACAGGGGCCTGGGTTTAGGGATTGGGGGTTAGGGATTGGGGACTATGTGGCAGTAACCAGGGGCATTTTCACTGCTAATCCCTAACCCCTAGGCCCTACTCCCCAGTTGTGTCAAGATATTGGCGATCGCGTAAATGCCTGACCAGCCGAAACATCTGCTTCTCGTTGAGGACGAAACACCCCTCAGGCAAGCCATTGCCGAGCAGCTTGGCGACCGTGGCTATCTTGTCGAACAGGCCGATTCTGGTGAGACCGCTCTGGCGCGGCTCTCCGAGTTTGCGTTCGACGTCATCGTGACGGACTTACGCCTCCCAGGTATCGACGGCTCTGCGGTGGTGGACGCCGCCGTCGAGCGGTATCCCGATATCGTGGCGATCGTCGTGACAGGCTATGGCACGGTGAAGGATGCGGTCGGGGCCATCAAACGGGGCGCCTGGGACTTCGTCAGCAAGCCGTTTCACATCGACGAGCTGACGCACGTGCTCGATTCAGCGCTCGAGCAACGGCGATTGAAATCGGAGAACGCCTATTTGCGCGCGCAGCTCGAGCAGCGCTATCGATTCGAAGGCCTGATCGGGAAGAGCCGTGCCATGACACGGCTGTTTCAACTTCTCGAGACCGTGGCTTCGACGAACAGCACGGCGCTCATCACCGGCGAGACGGGCACCGGGAAGGAAGTTGTCGCGCGCGCCATTCATCACAATGGTTCGCGCAGCGCGCACCGCTTCGTGGCGCTGAACTGCAGTGCAATTCCTGAGACGCTGCTCGAGGCCGAGCTATTCGGCCACGTGCGTGGCGCGTTCACCGGCGCTGTCGGCAATCGTCAGGGGAGACTCGAGCAGGCGCACAAGGGCACGCTGTTCCTGGATGAAGTCGGCACGATGAGCGCGGCACTCCAGATGAAGCTGCTGCGTGTGCTCCAGGAGCGTGAATTCGAGCGCGTGGGTGACTCGCATACGACGAAAGTTGACGTGAGAGTCATCGCCGCAACCAACAGCGATCTCGGGCGCATGGTGGCGGAGGGCCAGTTCCGCGAAGACCTCTTCTATCGCCTGAACGTCATCCCGGTACAGCTGCCGCCTCTCCGCGATCGCAAGGAGGATATCCCGCTCCTTGTCCAGCATTTCCTGGACAAGTACGAATCATCGATATCCCCACCGGACAAGATCGGGGCGGTGACGCTCGTCGTGTCGCAGGAGGCCATGCGCCGCCTCATGGCGTACTCCTGGCCAGGCAACGTGCGCCAGCTCGAAAATACGATCGAGCGTGCCGTGGCGTTCAGCGCGGGCCGCAGTCAAATCGACGTGGAAGATCTGCCCGTCGAGGTAACAGGACCAGTCGGGCCTGTGATTGGCGACGCCGTCTCGCTACCAGAGGAGGGACTCGATCTTCTGGCTCTCATCGAGAATATCGAGCTCGACCTCATTCAACGGTCGCTCGATCGGACCAACGGCAACAAAGGCCGTGCCGCACGTCTGCTCAACCTCAAACGCACAACCCTCGTCGAGAAACTCAAGCGCCTCCAGAAGTAGGAAAGTAGGCCCGACCTTATTCAACGGTCGCTCGACCGGACCAACGGCAACACAGGCCGTGCCGCACGTCTGCTCAACCTCAAGCGCACAACCCTCGTCGAGAAACTCAAGCGCCTCCAGAAGTAGGAAAGTAGGCCCGACCTTTAGGTCGGGCGATCGGCAATCCTGCGTACAATGGGCCAATGCCTCCGCGCTTTGTGTACTGGACCATTCTGATCGACAACAAGCCGACCGCGTTCCGCGCGCAGGACAAAGACGACCTGCTCCCGACACTCACGCAGCTGCGCCGCACGAACAAAGATGTCGCGATGAAGTACTTCGCCCACGGGCGTGTGTGGGATTCCCCTGAACAGGCCCGCGAACATTCCAGAAGACCCGCATCAACCGAGAAGCGGGGACGTGATTGGCGGCCGGGTGGCAGCCACGAAGATCCGCGCGCGCGTTTTGACGGGAAGAGCGCGAAAAGCGCGGCGGGTAAACCCGCGAGGCCTGGTGGCGAACAGAGCGCCAACCCGCGGCCGTGGACCCCGAAGCCCAGCGGCGACGGTCGCCCATGGACGTCGAAGCCCAAGGACGAACGGCGACCGTGGCATGGCAAGTCAGGCGCGCCACGCAAGGCTGACGGAAACCGCCCTCCTTGGCAAAGCAGCAAGGCGGGTGGGCCAGGTGGTGACCGTCAGCCCTGGACTCCAAAGCCTGGTGGAAAACGGGGCCCATGGACACAGCGGCCGAAGGTCGAGGCCGGCGCGCCAGGCGGGCCCGGCAAGGCAGGCGGAGAGCGGCGTCCGTGGACACCGAAACCGAAGGACGAACGGCGACCGTGGCAGAGCGGGATGTCTGGGACAGGTAGGCCCGGTGAGGCCGGTAGGCCGGGTAGGAACGGTGCGAATCGACGTCCATGGAGTCCGAAATCGAACGACCAGCGCAGACCGTGGCAGGGCAAGCCGGGTGGGGCGGGTCGACCGGGTGGGCCCGCTGGGCCCGCTGAGCAACGTCGGGAACGACGCCCATGGCAGCGTGACCAACCCGAAGAAAAGAAATCCAAGCCGCCCGAAGAGGAATAACCCAAACTCCCTCCACTCGATGATCACCCATTGCGTGCTGCTCCAACCCAAGATCGATCTCACCAAGGTCGACCGTCGCGCATTCGTCACGGCGTTTGAACGCGCCGTTCGCGAAATCCCGAGCGTCCGTGGCGTTCGTGTCGGCGTGCGCGTGAAACACGGTGCTGGCTACGAGCAGGGCATGCCCGACACCGCCGAGTTTCTGGCCACGCTCGACTTCGACGATCTCGATGGCTTGAAGGCGTACTTGACCCACCCCGCGCACGCGGAGCTTGGGATGCTTTTCGGCAAGTCCCTCAGCTCCGCGCTGGTGTACGACTTCGAAATGGGCGACGTACAGATGCTCGAGCGGCTGATCTAGGTGCTTGGTGCGCGCTCAGCACGAGCCGGTGGACCGCGGAACTGGTGGATGCCAGGCGAGGGATTCGCGACCGCAGACAATGACATTTCGCGCACGTCACCAGCCAGATTCGAGCGCGACTCCTGGGGCATGGCCCCGTGACCACCTCAGGAGGCGAGCCACCGGGTAACTGTTCGGTGAAACAAAACAATACGATTCGGCCCAACCAGGGCCGGCAATTCTGAGAAAAACAGGCCCAACACGCGCAGCCGTCCTTGGCAAGAGGCTGCAAATCACCCCGCACGAGACCCTCGCCTGGCATGGCCTGACTCTTGCCCCGATTCCCGACATGGCATCCGTATCGCGCTTTGAAGCGCTTCCATCGGCGATCGCACTCGTGGCCTTTCTGTCGACAGGCGCCGCAGCACAGAGTATCGAGTCACAGCCAGTCGTAATACATGAAGGCACGGCGACGTTCGACGCTTCAACAAATCTTCCGGCCGTCAAGATTCGCGGGAAGTCCGATCGCCTCGAAGGCCGTGCGCGCATTCGCAAGACATCGGACGGTCTGGTCATCGAGCACCTGGAAGCGGTGCTGCCCGTAAACACCCTGAAGACGGGCATGGCTCTCCGGGACGAACACATGCTCAAGTACGTCTTCACGACGGCCGACGGCAAGGTGCGGGATATGCGTTTCGTTGCCGCACGGACCGTCTGCTCCGGCACCGGCGGTTCGCACACCTGCAAAGTCTCCGGCGATCTGTTCATTCGCAATGTGCCTCGCCCGTTCGACATCGTTCTGAAAGTGACTGACGAGGGGAGCCTGTTGCGAGCCGCCGGCGACGGGATCGTACGGCTCAGCACGTATGCCATCCCACCTCCCTCACAACTCGGCGTCAAGACGCTGGACGATGTCAAGCTGCGCATGGACTTCGTCGTCAGGCGTGTTGAGGATCAAATCGCGAGGGACAATCGTTGATCCGTTCGCGGGCAGTCGCGTTCTGGGTCACCGCTCTTTCGCTCTTCGCCGCACGACCGGCCCTCGGGCTGCCGACGATGATCCGGCTGGGGTACAGCGAGTGCTCGGCCTGCCACATCTCGCCTCAGGGCGGTGGGCCCCTGACTGTTTATGGAAAGGGCATCGATCGCGCTCAAAGCCTGCGCGGCGGCGAATACACCGTCGGGACGGACAATTTCACACGCGCGCTCACGCTTGGCGGACGCACAACGCAAGAATTCCGAACCGTGCTTCAGGAGCAGGGGAGCCTCGTCCAGGGCGGGTCGGTGCAGACGCGTTTTTGGCCCAGGCTGGCGTATCGCAACGCCACAGAGATCGGAAAGGGATTCCGCGCGTCGGCGACCGTGACAATGGAATCCGCGACGGCGATACGGCCGTTGCTTCCATATGCTCCACTCTCACAAGCGCCCTCGGTGTTCGTCAACAACGCGCTCCTCAGCTATCGGCCCGTTCAAACCCTCGAGTTCGCCGCGGGTAAGGATCTGCTTCCAAGCGGCGTCTACCTTCCGGATCTCGGGCTGTGGACGAGGTCGAGGAACCGGCTGGGATATTACGACGCACCCGCTCAAGTGAAGATGTTCTGGAACGGCGGCCACGTCCATGTGACGCCGTTCGTCTATGCGCCTGGCGACAATGAGGACTCCAATGCCCGCGAAAAGGGCGCGGGCACGCTCGCAGAGCTGGTGTTCGCCCAGGAGCACGCCGTTGTGGGCATGTCGTTTCTGAACGGCACGGCCCCAGTCGGCGACAGGCAAATGGTAGGCGGCTATGTGCGGATGGGTTTCGGCAACTGGGGCGTTCTGGCCGAGCATGACTTCACCGATCGGACGAATGTGTCGCCCTTGGCCGCCTCCTTTGGCCAGAGCGCCAGCTTCGGTCAGGTCTTCTGGGCGGCTGAAGAATGGCTCGTGTTCTCGGCGACCGCCGAGCGGCTGCATGTCGAGACGCCGTTCGAAGAACGACTCTTGGCGGGCAAACTGGAGGTCGCTGCGCGACTCGCCAGTCAGGCGACCCTTGGCGTCAGCGCCCGCTTGCAGCGCGACCAGATCAGCGGGCGCCTCTCGGCCTCAGTGATGCTACAAGCCGCGCTCAAGACCGTTCACTAGACGCCAAGCGACTAGGGGGCTTGTCCGCGCGAGAAGTACAGCAGCGTCACGCGGGTGGCCGTGAACGGGGCGCCCCGCCGGGCGCGGAGGCGTCTCCCGTGAAGAGCGCGTTTCGCCGAGCACCCGGTGGGGCTGTTCACGGCCAGGACCCGCCTTCGCTGCTGTAGAAATGACTCGGACAGTCCACTAGAAGCCGACCCGGCGCATCACGAATCGCGGCAGCCACCGCACGACCAACATGACGAGCGCCCACATCTTCGGCACATAGACAACGGGCGATCCGCGGTCCATGGCCGCGAGCACCTCTGCAGCCACACGATCGGGATTACCCGCAAACGGCGGCTCGGGCAATCCCTCAGTCATCGACGTCCGCACGAAACCGGGTTTGACGCAGACGACTCGCAGACCCTGACTGCTGAACTTGTGATCCAGTCCCTCGAGGTATCGCGTGAGCCCGGCCTTGGCCGCGCCATAGAGAACGACCGGTTTCCGCCCGCGCTCGCCCGCCACCGAGCTAAATACACACAGCGTGCCTCCGCCGCTGGCGATCAGCCGGGCGCGCACCTGTTCGCAGAAGAGAACCGTGTGCGCAAAGTCAACGACGAGCAGTCGTCGCGTGAGTTCGAGGTCCTGTTCGAGACGGTCTTGTGTGGCAAACAGGCCGGCCGTGACAACAACCGTATCGAAGCCGCCGAGTTGCCTCGCAGCCTCATCGAGCGCACTCGAAAAACTGCTCGGCTGTTCCAGATCACAAATCGCGAAGCCGGTAGCGATGCCTGATGGGCCGCGGACATCGAGGTCGAGCGCACTCTTCCGGAGGTCGTCGGCGTTGCGCCCGAGCAGGCACAAACGATCTCCTCGTTGAGCCATCTTTCTGGCGAGCGCCCGGCCCATCCCTTTTGTCGCACCGAGAAAAACGACTTTCACGTCTTCACTCACCACCCGAACAGACGAACAGATTGCGCGCTACGGATCCGGCCGTCGGGATCCCATTTGCGGCGGACCCGAAGAAACTCAGCGAGACGCGGCTCCATGGCTCGAAAGTGTTCGGGGCGGGTGAGCGCGTCCTTCGCAAGGTAGACGCGCCCGCCTTCAGCGATCACGAACTCGTTCAGTCGATCGACGAGCGCCTGAGTACCGGCACGCATGGGAATGTCGAGGGCAATCGAAATGCCGGGCTTCGGGAACGATAGCATGCCCTCCCCTTCGGGGCCGCAGTCCTTGATGACGCACAGAAACGACGCGCCGCCGCACTCTGTCACCAACTCGAGTAGTCGGCGGGCGCCACCGGGCCGGCCAGACGCGGGAAGCACGCTTTGGTGCTGCGTGAACCCTCTTCGACCGTATAGCCGATACCACTCACCGAACGAGTCGAGCGGATAGAAGAACGTGGTCGGCGAGACGATGCGCCGCTTCATCCGGCGCGGGTGCCGTCTGAAGATGGCGGCGTTGAACGCGCGGGCGGTCAATCGTCCCGACAGTGCGCCGGGCATCATGAACGGCACCGTCAAGGGAGACCGAAGCGCCGGAAACGTCTTGGGTGCTTCACCCGGCTCCGCCCATCGCCCCCGGTAGAGAATGCCGCGCCCCATCTCGCGGCCCTGTGAGAGACAATCGATCCAGCCGAGCGTCATGGGCCAGGCGGCGGCAGCGGCCTTCAGTCCGTCGAGGAACACGTCGATGTTGGCCACACGCTCCGTTTCCTGAAGAATCCACGGCGACGGCACCCGTGTGAGCCGCACGGTGACGTCGAGGATATGACCCGTGAGGCCCATCCCGCCGATCGTCGCCCGGAAGAGATCGGCGTGCTCCGTCGCCGAGCAGGTGACGATCGACCCATCGGCGACACGAATTGTGAGCGCCACGACATGCCGGCCGAAGCAGCCTTCGACATGGTGATTCTTGCCGTGCACATCCGAAGCCACCATTCCGCCGAGCGTGACGAATCGGGTGCCGGGCGTCACCGGAGTGAAGAACCCCCTGGGGAGCAACACCCGATAAAGCTCGTCGAGCGAGAGCCCAGCTTCAGCGTGGAGAATCGCAGTGTCTGGGTCGAAGGATCGAATCCGATTGCCGAGGATTGTGCCCGCGACACTTGAATCGCCGGCAGCCGGTAGTGCGGCATCACCGTAGGCCCGACCCAGGCCGCGCGTGAGCGACGCGTTCAGTGTCACGCGCTCGAGATCTTCTGAACGAACCTCATAGCCCGACACAACGGGCACGTGGCCCCATCCCGAGAGCGTTGGAGATGGCATCCTCAGACAGCCGACAGTGCGACGGCTGCCGCGATCGCGGCAATCACATAGGTCACAGGGTCCAACGCCACAGCCACCACCGGATCATCGTGCATCTCGTGGCGATGTGCCTTCAACCATGTTCTCGTCGCCCAGTAGAGCAGCAGCGGGCAGATGAGCAGCAGGCGCTCGGGATGGGAGTAGAGGCGAACGATGTCGGCATTGTTGGCGTAGATGGCAAGAACCACTGTGGCAAGAAATGCCGACGAAAGACCGGCGGAATGGAGCCACGCGGCGTCGTCCGTTCGATATCCCCGACCTGGCACTTCAACGATGCCCTTGCCTTGGTGCTCGCTGACTTCGATGAAACGCTTCAGGAATGCGAGGCTCAAGCTCACAAACAATGTGAACGCCAGCAGCCAGGTGGAGACTGGAATACTCCCCGCCATTCCGCCGGCGAGCACGCGAATGACATAGAGACCAGCGAGAACCATCACATCAAGAACCGGCTCGCGCTTGAGGCGTATCGAGTAAGCCGCGGTCGTCATCAAGTAGATGCCGACAACCACAACGAACGAACCCGACAGAAAGAGCGCCGCTAGGCCGAAACCGATGATCCACGTCGCAAGGACGAGGAACACCCCCGCTATTATTGGAAGCCCGACCTGAGGCAAACGGCCGGCTCCGTTTTCGGGAGTGCCGGCGGTCCGCCGCCACGTCGAGCAGATCGTTGAGCACATATCCGCCCGATGCGCAGATCGAGAAGCTTGCGAATGCCAGGGCTGCCACCCACGCCGACTCCCTGTTCAGGCTGTGCGCAGCCAGGACCGGTACAAAAATCAGCAGGTTCTTCAGCCACTGATGCGGCCGCAGGGCTTTCAGGACTAGGCGCGCCCGACTTGTCAACCGTGGTTCCTTCGTACCCAGGGTACGCAGATTCGGCACTCGGGCGATCCTGATCGAAGTCGTTGTGATCGCGTCGGCGGCACATTCCCAGCAGGGGATATCTGCGCGACCGTTGCCGATATAGTCGAAATTGCCGACTCCAAACCGGCTGGACAATGACGTCGCCTTGGCTTGACCTTTCAAGTTTGTCACGCCGTCGCTGGCCATCACATCGAAAAAGATTCCCAGGTGCTTCGAGACACCCGCGGCCAGCGACTCGTGAGCTGCGGTGGCGAGCACGACGCGGCGTCCGCGCGAGTGCTCACTATTCACGAACGCCAAAACCTCCGGCCGATAGGGCAGAGTGGCAAAATCGACCAGCGCCGCGTCCGCGAGCTTCTGCTTGAGGCATGCCCGACCTCGGAGGAGCCAAATGGGAGCGCCAAGAAGCCGCCAGGGAGCGTGTCGGAGCACCGAAACAAAACTCTCCCAAAGGAGGTCTGTGGCGACCAGTGTCCCGTCCAGATCAACACACAGAACACGAGATGATGCGGCTGTTGTCACAGAAATTCGCATCTGTGCTCCGCAAGACTCGGTCCGATCCCGGGCCCGAGCCATCCCAGGTTATCTTGGGCAAGTCTTGGAAGCCGATCCGGAAAAGTCTCGCTGAAGGGCGACTTTCTTTACTCGAATGCAGGACGTTTGGTCGCCTCTTCGTTCATCCACTCGACGAAGCGCCGAACGCCGACCTCGTAGTCCGTTCGCGGGTGGTATCCCAATAGCTTCTGAGCCTTTTCCAAGCCCGCCCATGTTTGGGGAACGTCCCCGGGCTGTTCAGGCAGACGCTCGATCCTGGCGGATACTCCGAGGACTCGCTCGAGCCCGGCGATCATCTCACGGAGAGTGATCGTCTTGTTGTTGCCAAGGTTGATGACTTCGTATCGCGTGCGATCGTAGTCCAAGGCTCGTCTAATGCCTGCGATGACATCGTCAATGTACGTGTAGTCGCGTCGCGTTGAACCGTCTCCAAAAACTGGGATGGGCTCGCCGGCACGCATCAGGTGAGCGAACTTCGAGATGGCGAGGTCCGGTCGCTGTCGCGGCCCGAACACGGTAAAAAGTCTCAACGCGATGAACCGCATGTTGAACAGATGGCTGTACACATGGCCGAGCAGCTCCCCGCTGACTTTCGTGCTCGCGTACGGGCTGATCGGCTGCAGAACGTGATCGTCCTCCCGCCACGGCACCCGAGGGTTGACGCCGTAGACGCTGCTGGACGAGGAGAACACGAACTGCGGAACCTGTCGCTCGCGTGCGAACTCCAGCAGGCTCTGCGTTCCAGCAACGTTGACATCCTGATAGACGCTCGGATCCGCGATCGACGGCCGGACACCGGCCTTGGCGGCCAAATGCACAATCGCCGCATAGTTGCCACCTAACTGTTCGCGTACGGCGGCAAGATTTCTGAGGTCTCCTTCGACCAGACGCCAATTCGGATGGCGCCGATGCGCGTCGATGTTCCGTTCCTTGGCGGCTCTGGAGTAGAAATCGTCGAAGTTGTCGAGGGTCGTTACGTGATAACCGTCAGCCAGCAGTGAATCGACCAGATGGCTGCCAATGAAACCGGCGCCACCGGTCACGAGCACTCGGGTCACTGGGGCGCGGTCTCCAGGCTGGAAGCCGGCCGGCGCGGTCCGCCGAGTCGAAGGACGTGGGGGCCAGGTTTTCGGATCGCGTTCCGCGTATCCACAATCACCTTGCCGGCCCGTTGCAGGTGGTCGTAGTCGAACAGTGCATGATCCGTCACAACGACAATGCAGTCGTACGCGCCCGTCGCAGCAGCGTTGAGATCGACATGTTCAAGATCGACGCCGTTCTGCCAGAGTTTCCCGGACAGTCTGGGGACATGCGGGTCACTGTACGAGAGCACGACCCCGCGTTCCAGGAGCAGGTGCAACAAGTCGAGGGCGGGAGATTCCCGAGTATCGTCCACGTTGCGCTTATACGCCACCCCCGCAATCAACACCTTCGACCCGTTCAGGGGCAATTTGATGCTGTTCAACGCATCCGCGACGAGTGATACCGTGTAGTGCGGCATGGCGCTGTTGACTGCGCCCGCCAACTCGATGAAGCGCGCCTCGAAACCGGACTGGCGAGCCTTCCACGACAGGTAGAACGGGTCGATCGGAATGCAGTGCCCGCCGAGGCCCGGACCGGGATAGAAGGGCATGAAGCCGAAAGGCTTGGTCGCAGCGGCAGCCACGACCTCCCAAACATCGATGCCGAGCCGGTCACACATCAGCGCCAATTCGTTGACAAGACCGATGTTGACCGCCCGGAAGGTATTTTCGAGCAGCTTGACCATCTCTGCGACGCGAGGAGAGCTGACCGGCACAATCGTCTCTACGGCGCCGGCATAGAGTGCGCATGCCAGCTCCGTGCACGCCGGCGTCAGCCCCCCTATGACTTTCGGGATATTCCGCGTGTGGAATGCCGCGTTACCGGGGTCGATACGTTCCGGAGAGAACGCCAGAAAGAAATCCTTGCCAGCCCTGAGCCCGGATTTTTCGAGAATAGGCAGCAGCAGTTCGTCAGTGGTTCCTGGATAGGTGGTGGACTCCAGCACGATCAGCATGCCCGGATGCAAGCGCACCGCAACGGCTTCGGCCGCCGAGACAATGAAGGACAGATCCGGGTCCCTGGTCTTCCGCAGGGGGGTCGGTACGCAGATGTTGACGGTATCGAGATCGGCCACAACATCGAAGCTCGTGACGGCTCGCAGCAAGTGCGCGGCCTGGAGCTCCTTGACGTCCGTCGCGGCGACGTCGTCGATGTAGGAGCGGCCAGCGTTGATGGCGCGGACCTTCTCCGGATCGAGATCGATCCCTATGGTCGAGAAGCCGGCGCGCGCGAACTCCACGGCAAGCGGAAACCCAACATAACCAAGACCCACCACGCCAGTTCTCGCGCGGCGGGACTTGATCAAATCGAGAAGCGTGGCTGCCCCTTGTGAAGCTGTAAAGTGGCTCATCATCGTTGCGATCCTACACTCAATCCTTTTCTAGGTAGTTTTCTCCTCAGGAGAGGGTTTTTGTCATCGTCCCGCTGGGCAATCCCAACAGTAGCCGCGTGTGCATCCTTGTGAACTTCCGGCGGAATCAGGCTGTCAAATCGGGTAAGTCTGAGGGATTCGTCGAGCAGGCGCGCGCAGGGCAACGCGCTTGCAGAACTGTAAGAGACAGATGAGTCCGCATCCACGGGTCCTTGTCGTTGCACCGACAGGCGGCATCACGAGAACGCTGGCGCCAAGCCTTCGGGCCGCCGGCTTCGAGCCAGACGTCGTGAGCGACTTCGCCTCGGCCAAAGAAGCTCTCGGAACGGGCCCCGATCTCCTCATCACCGAACTGAAGCTGGGCGCGTTCAACGGGCTGCATCTGGCCATCCGTGCAGGAGCCCAGGGGACGCCGACCATCATCATCGGGGAACCCGATCCAGTTCTCGAGGCCGAGGCAAGACGGCAACACGCGAGGTATCTCACGTCGCTGGCGAATCACGACGAGATCGTAGGCATTGTCACAGAACTTCTATCGACGGTCAGGCACACCAGGCGATCGCCTCGCAAACAAGTACCCCTGCTCGACGCGTTCGTGAACGATCTTCCCGCGCGCCTTCTTGATGTGAGCTATGAGGGGCTGCGGCTCGAAGCCGCAGAACACACGTCGGGCGCATTGCCCCCCCATTTCACTGTCCATCTCCCTGTGTTCAATTTCTCGTGCGTCGTCCAGCGTGTTTGGACAGCACCGCTACCGAGCGACGACGCCGCGGCCAGTGGCAGCATTTCGTGCGGCGCCGAGTTGACGATGGATAAGCGTGGACACCGCACTTACCTGGCGGACGCTAGTCGACGCAATGCCCGGCCTGGCCTTCGGTGCCTAGCTGTCGGGCGCCGCACCTTTCCCGCTCCCTCCCAGATCGGGCCGAAGCACACGGAACCGCTGGAACGGGAGGTGACACTGGTGTTTGCGCAGGACGCTCATGAACCGCTTGTAGTCGTCCGGCGGCATGTTGAAACAGGCGACGAGCATCTTGTAGTTCCCGCGCGTGTGTTCGAGACCCAGGCGGACGAGTTCACGGAGATCATCGCGCGTCAAATCCCGTGTCATGAAGGGTTCGTAGACACACGCCCAGAAGGACTCTCCCCGCAGTAATCATTCGCTGGAATAAGCGTTCGGCCAGCGGTTCGGCGTGTTCGTGCGGCTCTGAGGCTGGTAGCGGGCGGCGCTCCCTCCAGATTTCGACCGGGAGATCGTCTGGACCGATCAGGTGGTTGTGGCGTCGGAGCACCAGCCGTTCCGCGACGTTCTTCAGCTCGCGCACATTGCCAGGCCAGGAATAGTCCACCAACCGCGCCACCGCCTCCGCTGTCAACTCGGGCTCAGGGCTGCGGTGCACGAGGGCGGTTTCCTTGAGAAAGTGACCGAGCAGCACCGGAATATCTTCACTGCGTTCCCGGAGCGGCGGCACTTCGACATGGATGACATTGAGCCGGTAGTACAGATCCTCGCGGAAGGTCTTGTCCGAGATGCGCTCCAGCAGACGACGATGTGTGGCCGTAATTACCCGCACGTTGAGCGCAGCTCCCTGTCGATCCGAGCCGACGCGCTGAATTTCGCCCGTTTCGAGGAACCTGAGCATGAGCGCCTGCATGCGCAGGCTCATCTCGCCCACTTCGTCCATGAAGATGGTGCCGCCGTGCGCCATCTCCAGCCAGCCCCGTTTGTCGCGGTAGGCGTCGGTAAAACTGCCCTTCACGTGACCAAACATCTCGGTTTCCAGAAGGGAATCCGGGAATCCTGCGCAGTTGATGGTGACGAGGGGTCCAGACCCGCGGTGGCTGCGCTCGTGAATCAGACGAGCCACAACTTCCTTGCCGACCCCGCTTTCCCCTGTTATCAGTACCTTCGCATCCGAGCGCGAAGCGTATTGAATGTCTTCTTCGATGGTGCGGATGGCGGCGCTGATACCCACCATCGTCGTCGGCTTGGTCATGAACGGCCTTGAATCACGGACGTCGAGAGGACTGTTTGGTACTAATGATGCCACAAGAGACTATTCTTGCTGCTGTTCGATCCAAGAAGTCAATCCTATTATCGACAATTGTTCTTCGTTTGATGCCCATATGCAAGCAGATGACGAAATCCGTCCTGGATGCCAAGGTACGGGTTCAGGTGACAAACGGTCATGGAAGTACAGACAACCTGGCCCAAAATCCCATGTAATCGAGGCACGCTAGTTGCGAGGAGAATCCTAGGGCGCAAGAAAACCAGAGGCTTCCCCAACATGAACATTCGCTTTACGTCATCGCTTACGTCTGAAGACGAGAACAACCTCGCTCCGGCGCTAATCCAGACCGTGTCGAGCATTCTCGAGTTCCTGCCGATCGCGTACATGATCCGCATAGACACATCAGACTCACAGGTCTATCAGCACTCGGGCACCGGCAGGGGGTCGAACCCGCAGCCGACGTCCGCACGGATGGGTGGTCTGGTCCAGTCGCGGTTCTAGTGGTTGGCCAGGGTCGATCTTCGTCCCTATCAGTTTTCCTGGATTCTCGTAGCGAAATGCCAGGCAAAATAGGGTCGAAGTGTATAGAGTCGGGGACTTTCGTGGAGCGGGTTAAGCCTTTCCAGCCTGGAGGCGTTTTTCGCCGAAACCGAAAATGCTGGCTCACATGGCAATTAAGTCAGCTCTGGAGCGGACTACAGTCGCGGAAAATGGCGCAGGGCGTCGGTTCTCGTTGAAAAGCGCGTTTCTCACAGGTGCCAGGGCCGAGCAAGACGGCAGAAGTCTTGCTGAATCAGGGACGTCGGCGTATTTTTGAACGAGACGCCCCTAATTCGAAACGAAATCTCATGTACCAGGACTTCTTCGAACTCGACGAGCTGCCCTTCGAGCTGACGCCAAACCCCAGGTATCTGTTTCTGACGAAACAGCACCGCGAGGCGTTGAGCACACTGGAATACGGCCTGTTCAGCGCAAAAGGCGTCACGGCGCTCGTCGGAGAAGCCGGAACTGGCAAGACCACTCTCCTTCACGCGGCGCTTGAATCAGAGCGGTGCCGGAACGTCAGCTGCGTGCACTTGATGAACCCGACGCTGACCCGAGACGAGTTCGTGGAGATGTTGTCGTCCCGGTTCGGGCTCAGCTCCCGCGCGAGCACTTCGAAGACCGTGATGCTTCAGGAGCTCGATGCGATCCTTCGGGATCGGCGGACTCGGGGACAGATTACCGCGCTCGTCATCGATGAAGCCCAGAGCCTGAGCGGCGAGCTGCTCGAGGAAATCCGGCTCCTGGCCAACAGCGAGACCGCGACCGAGAAGCTGCTGCCGCTGGTGCTCGCCGGGCAACCGGAATTGAAAGATCGCCTCAATGAAACCGGGTTGCGGCAGTTGAAACAGCGCGTCACGCTGCGCTGCGAGATCACGTCGTTCACTTACCAGGAAACGGCCGCATACATCGCTCAACGCATCAGAGTCGCTGGCGGAGATGCCATCCGGCTCTTCACGCGCGAAGCGGTCATCCTGATCCACGAGCGGTCCGCCGGCATTCCGCGAACGATCAACGTGATATGCGACAACGCCCTGCTCACGGCTTGCGGGCTCGGCAAGACGCGCGTCGATTCCCGCATGGTGCTCGAAGTCGCGCGCGACTTCGATCTCGAGGAGGCCCGAGCCTTCAATCCCGGTTCTTCACAGGTGGACCGGGATACGCCTCAGCCGGAGCCAGCCGAGCTCGCCCCGGCAGTTCGGGATATCGCTGTCAACACGTTCATCCAGGACCCGGTGCCAGGTGAGGCACCACCGGAACCCGCGGCCCACGACGATGGGCGCGTGCTCGATGGTCGTCGTCGCGAAATATTCGCTGCACCCACAAAATCCCCGCGGTTCTCGTTGTTCGGCAGGCGCTGATCACAGGCCGCAGGTCAAAATAAGATGAGTCGTATCGAAGACGTCTTCAAACGCATCGCTGGCGCCGCGGCCGATCCACGGCCGATGTCGGCTCTCGAACGGTACGCTCCTGAGCAATCATCAGAGGTCGAGGAAAAGGTCACCACGTTCGTCGCCGCCGGACCGCACGCGGTGGAAACGAAGCATCAGGCTCGACAGAAGGCACCGACCCCGGTTGAACCGGCTGCGCCGCCATCGGCTGCGCCGACGCAACACACCCATCGAGCGGAGACGGTGAGTGAGGCAGAGTCGCCTGCTTCGCAAGAGAGACTCATCGACTTCCGGCAAATCTTCGACTACGCCGGATTTTTGGCTCGCTCGCTCCGCCGCCACTGGTTCCTCGCCTCTGGGCGCGTTCGCGTTTGCCCTCGGCTTGACAATCGCCGGCACTGTACTCGCTGCCGAAGACCTACCACGTGTCGACCAAGATGCTGGCCCAGCGCAACTCGGTGATGACGTCCCTCAGCAATCCCGGTAGGCCCATCCCGTGGGACGCGGACGCGCCGACCCGGGCAGCTGCGGAGACTGTCCTCCGGCGCGATAACCTCATCGATTTGATCGAGAAGACCGACCTGATTCGGAATTGGGAGCGCAAGCGCGAGCCAATCCTCCGACTCAAGGACTGGATCATGGCGACCGTGACCGGCTATCAGCCGACCGAAGAGGACAAACGCGACGCGATGATCGGCTTGCTCGAAGCCAGCATGTTCGTCACCGCTGGACCTGTGGGCGATGGAACCGTCACCATCGATCTCGACTGGCGGGACCCGGAAATGGGCTTTCGTCTCGTGGAAGAGGCGCAGCAATCATTCCTTGATGCCCGAGCGAAAGCAGAAAAGACAGCGATCGACGAGTCGATTCGAATTCTCGAGGACCATGCGCAAGAGTTGAGTGCAAACATCACATCGACTCTCGCGGAACTCGAACGAACTCAGAGCCGTCGTCCATCCGGCTCGACCAGTCGGAGGGTGACGCGCGAGTCAGTCAACCGGCTTTCGCCTTCGCCGGCGGGCGATGTCGCGGTGCCCTCGTTGGCAGCGGCGATGGGTCTGCCCGCTCTCAGCGACGCGTTGGACACGGACCCTGAGGTTGCCCGGCTCGGAGCGACAATCAATTCGAAGAAGCAGGAAATCGTCGCGACTTCGAGACCGAGAAGGATCGACAGATCGCGGATCTGCAGGCGCAGCTCAGCAGGCTAACGCAGGTCTACACGTCGTCGTATCCCGCCGTCATCACAGCTCAGCACAACCTGGAGGCGGCTTCCCAAGATTCCCCACAGCTCATTGCGCTTCGCAAGGATGTCGAAAGGCTCGAGCGCGAACTGAAGCAACGCGAAAACGAAGCGACGGATCGGCAAATCAAGGCGGCGCTCGAAAGGCGGGCGGCCACGCCACCCCCACCTGCCCTCGCAAGCAGGCGACAGCACACGCCCGCCGAACAGGAGATCAGCACCGCCGGTTCCGATCGTCGAGCCGGCGAGCCAACAGCGACGCTGCCGACTTCGCTACCCTGCGCCTTCGGTCGGAATTGAATCAATATGAGAGCGTTCTTGAACGAACGGCTAGCGCGAAAATCGAGCTGACCGTCTCTCAGGCAGCGTTCAAGTATCGCTACACCGTGATTCGGCCAGCTGAGATACCAAAGGATCCGATCAAACCCAACCTGAAGAGGATCCTCATTGCCGGATTCGCCGCGAGCCTGATCGTGGGTCTCCTGGCTGCCGTGGGCAAGGACCTACTGAGCAACAGAATTCTCGAAGCCTGGCAGATTGAACGTCAGCTGGGGCTGCCCGTTCTGGGCACTCTGGAGACCGTGTGAACGCGACGGCGTCCGCGTCCCTGCCGCCTGCGGTCGCAGGGGGACGCTGGTGGCTGTTTCCGAGTCTGGTGCTGCTCGCGAGCGTCGTCACGGCGGCGGGTGTCGTCGTCGGGAATGGCAGCCTGTTCGCCGCCTTGGCGCCCCTGGGGCTCGTTGGCCTTGTGGGCGATCTGGAACGCGCCGTTGCGGATTCCGCTCCTCTGCCTCATTATTCCTGAGTTTGGCTATCGACTCTACGGGCGAAGGGCCCTGGCATTCTCCACTCGCCTGGCTCGGCGGCTTACTTCCCTACAATGTCAACAAGACGTTCCCGGTCGAAGCTCTGCCGCTTCCCGGAGTGGCCGGCGATCCTCGGATACCTTCTCTTGGTTCACGTGCACCGTCGCTTGTCGGGATCGCGAATCGACGATATGGGCAGCATTGGGGTTGCGCCGCCCGATCCTGTGGGCGATCGCGTGGTCGTTTCTGACAGTGCTCGCGCTGATGCGCGTGGGGTTACGCAAGCGGCGGCGACCTCCAGATGACCAAGGTGGCAGGTGCAGACTTATGTGCTGCTTCTCGTGGCGAGCTACCTCCTCACCGTGATCGCTGAGGGGGATGCGGGACTTTCGCATTCTCGCGGTGCTCGTGGTCGCGGCAGCCTGTAGCAAGGCACTCCTGGCCATGTACGTCGTCGAACGTGATCGGGATCTACCCGGAACCGGTGTTCGCCACCTCACACGGTGATTCGCTCTTGGTTGCGTGCGCCGTCACCATACTGGCGGTTCGCTTCGCCGAGGAGCCCATCGCGACGGAACGTCCTGGCCGTGCCTTCTTCTTCTCCCGCTGCTGGTGTGGCGGTCTCGTGGCGAACAACCGTCGCATTGCGTGGGCTGAGATCGGCGCCGTGGCCATCGCTGTTCTTCGTCCTGAGCCGGCCTTCGCGATTCAAACGATTCGTGGTCCGCGGCCTGCTGTTGGCCTTGCCGGTGTTGATCGTCTACGTCGGGGTCGGCTGGACGTCGAGCGCAAAGATCTTCGCGCCCGTCAGGACATTGCGATCGATGCAGGACGCCGAGCGTCGATAGTTCAACCCAGTTTCGGGAGACCGAAAACTACAATCTGCTCGTCTCGATGCGATCGAATCCATGGGTCGGCACGTGGGTTCGGACACCCGTTCACCCAGGTCGTGCAAACCTACGACATCTCGTTCTTCAAGGAATATCTCTATCATGCCCCACAACAGCATCCTCGGACTCTGGGCCTTCACGGGTGTATTCGGATTCACGGGTCTTTTCCTGGCGTTGAGCGTCTGTGTGTTCCTCGCCGCGCGCAGTTATCGCTTGGCGCGATCTCCGGACGAACGCACTGCCGCGTTCGCGGCGATCGCCATGGTGTTGATTTACGAGATTCAGTGCTGGGGCGATATCGGCTTCTCGGAAGGAAGGAGCATCTTTCTCGTCGGTGCGGCCATCGCCGTCGCCGGCAAGCTTGCCGTCTCAACCGGCGCATGGGGACATCATCAACGACATGCCCAGACTGCGCGGGGTTGAACGTGCGATGGATTGATCTCGGCCTGACCCTCGCCGGGCTGCCGGTATGCGCTGCAGGGCTCTACCTCGCCGGCCTCGCCGCTTTCTCCCGTCGCCTGGCGAACCCGATTCACGGGACGCCGCATCTCCGGTTCGACATCGTCGTGCCGGCGCACAACGAGGAGGACGAGATCGGCCAGACCGTCGCGAGCCTCCTCGGCCGTCGACTATCCGCGAGATCTCTTTCGCGTATTCGTTGTCGCCGACAATTGCACCGATCGCACGGCGCAGCGTGCCGCAGCCGCGGGTGCGCAGGTTCTGGTCCGCAACGATGCCGAGCATCGCGGTAAGGGTTACGCGCTCGCCTACGCATTCACGCGGAGCCTCTCGGACGGTTTCGCCGATGCCATCGTGGTCGTGGACGCCGACAGCCTGGTCTCGGGAAATCTGCTTCGTGCGTTCGCGAGCCGAATGGAAAAGGGTGCGTCGGTGCTGCAGGCCGATTACGGCGTTCGCAATCCCATGTCCTCGTGGCGTACTCGCATGATGACCATCGCCCTTGCGGCCTTCCATGGTGTACGGTCGGTCGCACGCGAACGGCTCGGCGTGTCGTGCGGCCTGCGCGGCAATGGCATGGCGTTCACGACAGCGGTTCTTCGCGCCCAGCCACCGCGAGCGTTTTCGATCGTCGAGGATTTGGAGTACGGCATCCAATTGGGATACGCCGGCACGCGTATCCAGTACGTCCATGAAGCAACCGTGGTCGGTTACATGGCCGTCACAGAAAGTGCGTCCCGCTCGCAGCGCAGCCGCTGGGAGCGCGGCCGGCAGGCGCTCGTTCGGCAACACGTACCACGCCTGCTCGCTCAGGCATGGGAGCGGAAGGACCTGATGCTCCTTGACCTTGCGCTCGACCTCCTGGTGCCTCCCCTCGCGCAACTGGCCGTCCTCGCCGTGTTCGGCCTCGTTCTCAGCGTTGTGGCCGCGACGCAAGGCGCCGTCGTGGCGCCATGGGTCTGGGGCCTCTCGTTGCTCTGCATTCTTCTGTATGTCGCTCGAGGATGGTCCCTATCCGGCGCAGGAATGCGAGGCCTGCTCGACCTGTTGTGGGCGCCGGTGTACATCGTCTGGAAGCTGACGCTCAGATTCCGGGACAAAGGGCGGCGTCCGCGCGAGTGGGTGCGGACGCCGCGCGAGGTGAAATTGTGAAGGCGACACCGCCAGACAACGACTGGCAACGAATCTGGTTTTCGACCAGGCAACAGAACTGGCAATCACTGGCCATCATCCCGAGCGATCCGGAGGTGGATGTGGTTCGAGTCGCCGAGGCTCTGGTCGCGGTCGGACGCTTGCACGGGGAGCGCCCGGTTACCCTGGTGAATGCGACAAACCTGGATCTGAAGAACGTTCAACCCAGTATCGAGTCTATCGCCGGGTTGACAGCGCGCGGCGAGTGGATCATCGTGGCGGTCGATCCGGTCGTCGAGAATCCGAGCGCCATGGCCATCGTGCGGGCGACTTCCGCTGCTCTCCTCGTCGTCCGACTGGGCGCATCACTCCTTCCTTCAGCGCGCGCCGCCGTCGACGTTATCGGACGTGAACGCTTTCTCGGCAGCGTCGTCCTTGGAGGGTCAGGAATGGCACAGACCTCCGGAATCGATTGACCCGTCCTTAGCTCCTTCTGCCCGCGGACCTTCCTCCCGGGCTCCACGATTCTCTGGAACAGACCTGTCCTTCCGGAGGCGAGATTCCGACCTTTTCGTCCGAACGGTCGTTACACCGTCGAGATGCCGGAGTCTCCCGATCCACTCCGAGGACGACTTTATTCAATCAAACCGGCGACTTACGGGACCTCGAGCGCGAGTGGCGAGGAGCTCGGCTCCCGGATTTGGCCCCTTCACTGTGTATTTTGGGCAGTTCGCTGATTCCGGCCGATCTGGCCCGGTAATAGCACTACATAAGGCGGTTAACTGCATTTTCTTGCATCGATTAGCGACAAAAACGTAATGAGTTCGCGCCAGGCACCGAATCAGACGACGGGTATCGTTCTCGTTGGAACGCATCCGTGGGCGAGCACAGCCTTCGACCGGCTGATGCCACGAACGCTGCTTCCAGTGGCGCATCGGCCGCTTATCTCGTACGCCTTGTCTTGGCTCCGAGACGGCGGGATTCGACATGCGGCGGTATGCGCCAACAGGGAGACCCAGATACTCGAGTCACGCCTGGTCCGTCACGTCCCGGACGGGTTGACGGTTTCGTATCACGAGGACCAGATGCCCCGGGGCGCCGCGGGCGCTGCCCGGGACGCTGGGCTTCTCAGCGACTCGGACACGTTCGTCATTGCGGAAGGGACCTCCATCCCGATCGTTGACCTTCCAGACCTCCTGGAAGTCCACAAGGCGTCCGGCGCCATGATCACCGTGGTGGTTCATACCGAGCCGGGCCGGGATGGCAGGCCCGATCTGGAAACGCCGACCGGCGTCTACGTGTTCAGCCGGCAAGCACTCGATTCCGTCCCCGCCACGGGGTTCTGCGACATCAAGGAAAACCTGATTCCTCAGCTGCATCGCATGGGGGCTCGGGTGGTCGCGCACTCCACGCCGGCCGCCAGTCCCCGTGTGCTGGATTCTTCGAGTTACCTGGCCGTCAACGAATGGACGGTCGAGCAACTGGTCCTGAACGGTTCGCACCCGGAGGGCTACCTGAGATCGGGAAGTGCCCTGATACACAGCGACGCGGTCGTCGCGGACGACGCGGTGTTTGTCGGACCCGTGCTCGTAGGGCCCGGCGTGCGCATTCACTCGAGGGCGGTGCTGGTTGGACCGACCTCGATCGGACGGGAGGCAACCATCGGCACGGGTGTGCTGGTGTCGCGCTCGGCCGTCTGGCGCCGTTGCATCCTGCACGATCAGGCGATTGCGGATCGTTGCATTCTGGCAGACGACACGGTGATCGCGGCGGGCCAGGAGGCATTTCGCGCGGTCATGTGGACCAACGTGCTGGGCGAGCCGGAGATCATGACCGCGCCCTCGCTTGCACCTCATGAAGCACCTTCCGTCGATCTGCTGCAACGAGTAGGGCGCGTCCTGTTTGGCGCGTCGTGGTCGAGGTCAACGGCGGCCCAATGAGAATCTGGCCCGTCATCCTCGATTCACAGCCTTCGTATCTTCGCGGCCGCGGGCGAAGCACGTCGCTCCTCCTTTCGCCGCTTGGGCCGAACACCCTCATCGAGAATCTGGCGACGTCGCTCGAGGAGATCACCGGAAATGCGCCGTTGATCCTGGCCCCTGAGGAAACCGATCCCAAGTATGCGGATTGGGTAAACGGACTCTATCCGAAGGCCAAGATCGTGAAATCCTCCGAGCAATTCGCTGAGGCCCTTTCCAGCCACGAGCTCTCGGACGCTTTGCTCATCGTCGACCCGCGGTTCATGCCGAGTACGGGCTTCGAGTTTTCGGAGCTGATGCGGCATTACTCGTCGGAGCCGCGGGTTTCGCATCACCTCGTGGCGTTCGAAACCGGGGTCGCGGGCACGAAGGAACGCGTCAACTTCGACGCGGGTGGCAGAATTCGCGCGATCTCGCGGCACTACGAGCACGCCACCTGGCCGTTTATCGAAGCCGTCAGCGCGACCGTCGTGCCGTTCGCATCTGGAATTCCGGCCGACGGTCTCATCCCTCGATCGCTCATCGAGCTCAGGCAGATGCTGGCAACCCGTGGTGTTCCGAGCCGCGACGTGCCCGTCGAGGGTGCGGGATTCAACCTCAACGAAGAAGTCGGGATGCTCGCGGCCAACGAACAGCTGATCTTCAAGGCGACAAGGGCTCGCAAGCGGCAGCGTGACGATGCGGCTGCCCCCGCGCCCTTGTATGTCGGCGAAGGACACGCGATCCACAGCACCGCACGCTTCGTCGGACCGGTCGTTGTGCATGCCGACGCACGAATTGAAGAGAACGCGACAATCCTTGGCCCCGCAGTCATTGGCGCAGGGGCCCGCATTGGTTCGGGCGCCGTCGTCGCTCACGCGACGATCGGTCCCGATAGCATCGTGCCTCACCAACATGTGGTTCGCGATCGGGCCTGGTTCCGTAATGAGTCTGAAGACATCCGCGAAGCGGGTGGCCATCTTCCGATGCCGTACGCCCAGCGTCTCTCGCGGCTGACGCTCGATCCGGGTCGTGCGCCAGCCGAGCAGCAGGACGCCGGGCGCCGCTGGCAATTGAACGTGAAACGCGGACTCGATTTCCTAGTGGCCGCCATCAGCCTGATCGTTCTCTCTCCGTTGTTTGCGGTGATTTCAGCGGTGATACGCCTGGAATCGAGAGGACCAGTCTTCTACGGCGACAAGCGTGAGGGAATGGGGGGCCGCGGTTTCGGGTGCTGGAAGTTCCGCACCATGTATACCGGCGCTCACCTCGCGCAACTGCAACTGAAAGCCCTCGACCAGACCGACGGCCCACATTTCAAGATGGACCGCGACCCGAGAGTCACGAAGGTCGGCCAGGTGCTGCGAGCACTGAATCTCGATGAGATTCCACAGCTCTTCAACGTGCTCGTCGGGGAAATGAGCCTTGTCGGCCCGCGCCCGTCGCCCTTCCGGGAAAACCAGGTGTGCGTCCCCTGGCGTGAAGCGCGGCTCTCAGTGCGGCCCGGGATCACGGGTTTCTGGCAGGTGTGCCGCCACAACCGATCAGCTGGCGACTTCCATCAATGGATCGAGTACGACCTTCTCTACGTCCAGAACTTGTCTCTCGCGCTCGACGCGAAAATCCTCACAGCCACGCTCCTCACACTTGGCGGCAAGGCAGCACATGTTCCAGCATCGTGGTTGACCGACCAGGCGGCGGGTTCAGTATCCAGGATCATTCGACCGTTGTCCGGCGCCTCAGAGCGAGAACGCAATCGTGGCCTGAGCCCTAGCGCGCCTCGGATCGACCCAAGAAACATCGCGACGGTCGCTATTCGACGACGATCGAGTCGCCGAGCCGCAGCCGGAACGAGGGTCCGCGGCCAACGGCCCGGAGCAGGTCATCATAGTTGAAGCGGATGCGTTTTGGCTCCCCGGGCCGAACAACGTAGATCCGATCCTTGTGGCCAAACGTGCCAAGCCCGCCTGCAGCGGCAAGCGCCTGCGCAACGCCGACACCGGCCGGGCCACGAGGCAACGCCTTGTCGCCCGGGCTCGCAACCTGGCCGAAGACGGGGATGGTCAGCGGACTCGACTCGACGAGGACGACGGTCACTCGCGGCACAAGAACGACGGCCTTGAGGCTCGCCTCTATCTCGCCTTGAAGGCCGACCGGCGTCTTCCCTGCCGCGACCAGTTCACCCACGAGTGTGAGCGTGATCTTGCCATCAGTGCGAACCCGCACCGTGCCCGACAAGTTGGTCTGATCGAAGACCTGGACATTCAGCGTGTCTCCGACGCCGATGGTATATTCGTTCCCGACTGGCGGCTCCTGCGGAAACACGTCGACGCTGATCGATCCGCGCGGTGCTGCCGCACGCCGGAAACAGCGCGACGATGGAGCCAGCCATCGCCAAGGCGACGACCCAATTGGTAAACCGGGCGGAATGAATCCGCGCGAAACTCAGTCCGATCGCAGTTGAGAGCATACGTTGTTAGTATAGCGTCGTTATTGCGGTGCGCCCTGGGCGCGGACCCAAGTACCCAACACCGGATAGTCTTGTCTGAGCTATCGCCGACCACGCGCCCACGTCGACGACTTCGCATTGGCCCGCTATGGGTCGACGCCCTCACGTTTGCTGAGACGCTCCACGAAATCGAGACGACTCGTCGAGGCCGGACGAGGGGGAACGGTCTTCACGCCGAACGTCGATCACATCGTGAAGGCAGACCGCAACGATGCGTTCCGACGCGCCTATGCTGATGTCAGCCTGTCGCTGGCCGATGGGATGCCGGTTGTCTGGGTCGGGCGGTTGCTTGGGTGCCCCGTGCCGGAACGTGTGGCTGGATCGGATCTCCTGATGCCCCTGCTCGAGCTCGCGGCGCGCCGCCACTGGAGAGTCTATCTGCTCGGAGGGGCCCCCGGCGTCGCTGCTGAAGTATCCCGTCTCCTGAACGATAAGATGGGTGTCACCGTCGTGGGCTGGGATGATTCCCGCATTGCCAGCGACGGCTCGGACCCGACAGGCGGTTCAGTGGAACGCGAGCGGCAGCCGCGAAACCAGACCTCGTCTTCGTCGGTTTGGGACCACCGAAGCAAGAGCTCTGGATTCATTCCGCGAAACACGCCCTTGGGCCAGCCGTGTGCCTTGGTGTCGGGGCGTCGCTCGACTTCCTGGCGGGACGATTCGAGCAGAGCGCCTCGCTGGATATCTCGAATTGGCTTCGAGTGGGCTTATCGTCTGGTTCAGGAGCCCCGACGACTCTGGCGTCGTTACCTCGTGGAGAATCCACGATTCGCGCTCATCGTCGTTCGGACATGGCTTTCACCACGGTCTGGACGAATCATGGACCGATCGTCGGAGCCACCCTCCTGATGGGAAGCTGTTTCACTGCAGAGTTGGTTAGGTGTTATGAAGCGGTTCGCCACAACGCTCGTCTTCGCCTGGGTGTCGACACTCCTGAATCCCTGCAGCGCTGATGCGCAGGGGTGAACCTTGGTGCTTGGAGCTGGGGTGGGCACGTTCTACGAGAACATCGCCGTCAGCGAGGAGCAGCCACGGTGACGTTGGTGGCACCCTCCAGGCCAACCTCGCGCGCAACATCACCTTTGGCCCTCGCGGCAACCTGAGTCTGTCAGGTAATGTGTCCAGAGACTTCTACGACCTGGACACACGTCGTGGTACGGGTTGGACGCTTCCGGGGCCTACGCCATCACGCCGCGACTCTCTTGGACGATCACCGACACAGTCAGTTCGAGCTTCGGGCAGAACAACACGCTGCTTACCGACGCGGGAATTGTCCTTCCAAACGTTGAGACCCTCAGTCACGACCTGTCTACCGGTTTCGGCTACCTCCTGTCGCCGAGGACGGACATCCACGTGACGTTCGCATCGCAGACCGTCGGCTTCGACTCCTCGATATTCACCGACGGATCGAACTTTTCAGCGACAGTCGGCCTGGGACACCGGTTAACCGCCTCGCAGACGCTCGGCATCGATCTATGGGTATCAGCGAACGTTTAACGATGGAGGCACCGCAGGACGATCCAAACCGTCGACGCGTCGTGGCGACTGACGAAAGGACGAGCCTCGTTCAACGCAAGGGGCGGGGTCGGAGCGTACACGCAGCCTGGTCTGGACAGCTACACCTTCACCCCCGTGAGCTCAGTCGACTGGAGCATGCGGTTCAACAGAACTCATTCAATCCTATTGAGCTACAGCAACACAGTCGCGCAGGCGTTTGGATTCGACTGCAACCAGGTCACGCAAACGGTGGCGGCGACATACACGCTCACTTACCGTTTCATGACAATCGCGTTCGGTGGCAACTACTCGCGCAGCACGCAGTCCTCTTGTCGCCGATCGCTGTTCTCAACGGGCCAGCTAACGCCTCCGTTCGATTCGCCGTCAGACCAAATCTGAGTCTTGGTGGTGGATTCCTCTGTCTACCTCACGAGCAGGCCCCAGCCCCTTGGGTTTGGGGCTATCGCGCAGCGATGTCGCTTTCCTATTCCAGAGGCTTTCGCTGACGCCGCCCTGCCAGCTACGGCACAGACTCCCACCGCCAGGATCGCATCGTCCACCCGCTCCCGGCAGCGGCAACGGCCCCAACGAAACCCGGCGCGGGGTCGACACTATGTAGCGACCACCGCTCGCGCTCGCCCGCTCGTGTGCAGCTCAGCAACCTGGCGGGCTCGCCGGGAGCCAGCGAGACCTCGAACGAGTCCAGCGGCAGCGTGAGACCTTCACCGCGCGCCTTCACGAACGCTCCTTGCGTGTCCAGCAGTTGAAGAAGGCTTGTAGCCGTTCGACGGAGGCGACGTTGCTGAGTGCGATGTTCTCGGCCTCGGAGAAGTGATGACGGGCGATCGCCTCGTAGTCGGCGACTGGCTTCACCCACTCCACGTCGACGCCAACGGCACGATCGACGGTCAGCGCGATTACTCCGAGACCCTGCGAGTGAGAGGCATTGAAACACAAACGGTGTGGGTTACAGGCAGGTGCCAGTTCCGGCTTTCCATGCGCTCCATAAACGAACGCGATGTCGCGAGCGGGCACGCCAAGGCAATTGCCGAGAACCGCACGCAGCACCGCCCTGCGAGCCACGAACCGATCACGATCGGAATCGAACTGGAACCGTTCCGCCCGCTGCTTTTCTTCGAGCGAAAGGGATGATTCGAAACGGCGAAGGTCCACGGCGGGCCAGTCGAGGTGCACCCACCAGACGCGGACTTCGGTCGCTCCCAGCGATTCTCTCCGATCGGCCGTGTCGGTCTGCCAGGCCAGGTCGCGAGGACCGTCCTCTTCCGAGCACCACATAGTCACCGAAGTGTTTCATCCATGGAGGCCAGCTGAGGACTTGAGACATCCATAAGCGTAACGATCATTATCTACGGGAATCGTTGGCGGCGGCTCCTGACTGACCCCCCATACAGACCGCTGACGCGGAGCCGCCACCGAGACACCGCGTTGTTGATCGCGTAAGAAATAGAATGGACTCACCAGGAACCATCGATGAGAACACCGGCGGCAGTGGAATCGGCCGCACCGGCCGTCGGCGCGAGAGCCTCCCTGGTTGGTGCACATTATGGCAATGTCCTCGGCCCTTACCCCGTTTACAGCCTTCCACCCGCCCCTGTGCGGGTTAAACTTTGAGGATGAGCGAGCCGATCGACTTGACGATTCTCATGCCTTGTCTCAATGAGGCTGACACTTTAGCCGCGTGCATCCGTAAAGGACAGCTCGGAATGGAACGCGCCGGAGTGCGTGGCGAAATTCTCATTGCAGACAATGGTGGTACTGACGACTCCATAACTATCGCGACAAAAACGGCGCAGGGTCGTCTACAGCGTCAAGGAGAAGGGTTATGGCAGCGCGTTGCGCGGCGGCGTCGAAGCCGCGCACGGGCAATGGATCATCATGGGTGACGCCGACGACAGCTATGACTTCTCGGAGATCGCTGGTTTCGTCCAGAAGTTCCGGGAAGGTTATGACCTGCGTGATGGGGTGCCGGTTGCCGGTCGGCGGGGGCACGATCCTGCCCGGGGCGATGCCGTGGAAGAATCGCTGGATCGGCAACCCGGCTCTTTCCTTTATCGGCCGCGTGTTTTTCAAATTCCGGGCGCGCGACTTCCATTGCGGACTGCGAGGTTTCACCAAGGCTGCGTTCGTAGACGCCGACTTGCAGACGACCGGCATGGAGTTCGCCTCCGAAATGGTGATCAAAGCGACGCTCAAGAAGCTGAACGTCACCGAAGTGCCCATCACGCTGCACAGGGACGGGCGCTCGCGCCCGCCGCATTTGAAACCGTGGCGCGACGGTTGGCGGCATCTGCGATTCATGTTGTTGTATTCGCCGCGATGGTTGTTTCTCATTCCAGGTTTGTTGCTGTCAGCGGCAGGTCTGGTTGCCGCGGCCGCTCTGATGCGCGCGAGAATTCGCGTCGAGCCGGTCCTCTTCAACGTCGGCACGCTGGCAGTGGCGTGTATGGCCATCATCGTCGGTTTTCAGCTGGTGGCGTTTGCCTTCTTCACGAAGGTGTTTGCGATCGCCGAAGGACTGCTTCCTGACGATCCAAGGTTGTCGCGCCTGTTCAGAATCTTCACGCTCGAGAAGGGTATCGTGCTCGGCCTGGCGGTGTTGCTTGCCGGCATGGCGATCCTTGGCCGGGCGTTGTGGATTTGGCAGCAGGCGGGCTACGGCATGCTCACCTCGGCGGAAGACAATCTCAGGCAGCTCATTCCCGCGGCGACCCTTGTCGTGCTCGGGATCCAGATGATCTTCTCCAGCTTCTTCATGAGCGCGCTTGGCTTGAAGACGTCGTCGCGGCGACCGCCGGTACGGGACCTGACCGCAAAGCCGGCTCAAGGCGAAACGATCGACACTTGATGTTCGAGTCGGCCAGCGGCGCAAACGAGGGCGCCGGGTTCTGATACATGAGGCTAATCAGGCTGTCGCTGCGAAAGGGCAGCCGCAGACCGAGGAGCTCCGCCGCCTTGATTACCGCCCAAGCCGGCCGCCATGGCACGGGCACGAAGGAAATCCTAACACCCTTCGCGTGGCCGATTTCCTCGAGAATGTGACGAAGCGTCCAGGGCTCCTCGTGCGCAATCGTCATCGGCGCCGGGTAGGGACACCCCGCGCTGCTCAGCGCAGTCGCAGATGACGTTGACCAAATCATGTTCGTGGACCAAGTATTGGACTTGCGAGCCGCCGCCAAGGAGCGGCACGATCGGGTGTGTGACCTGCTCCACGAGACTCTTGAACATCGCGCCGGGTGGATCAGCCCAGAATCAGGCCCGGCCGGAGCACGGTGGCCCCCAGCGACAGTGCTGATTTTTCTGTCTCCATTTTGGCTTTCCCGTAGAGCGAGCGGCAGCCTTCGAAGGCGCTGATACTGGAGATGTAGATCACGCGCTCGACCTTCGCGTCACGCGCCGCTCGTAAGAGTTTTTCCGAGCCTGCCACGTTGACTCGACGGATCCCCGGCCAGTCCAGTTGGGTGAAATCGTAGGCGCAATGCACCAGCGCCGTGGCACCGGCCAGAGGCGATGGGGATACATCCGCGCCGAGATGGAACTCAACCGCCAGCGAACCCGCGCCGGGACGCCTGGTCAGTTCGATTACCCGCCACCCGCGCTGTTGCAGCTCAGATTTAACCCGGCTTCCAAGATAGCCGCTGGTCCCGCTCACGAGACAGGTCTGTTGAGGTACCGAGCCAGTCATGATTTGCTGAACTATGCGTCCATCGACTCCCAGCCAATGCGATGCGCGTTCGCCATGACCGAGAACGTGATGGTCGTCGCCGGAATACTGGGGAACACCGTGGCGTCCACGGCATGGATGCGTTCCATCCGTTTGGGCGGCCCAACTTGTCGCTCTCGAGTGTCCCCGGCTGCGCTCGCATCGGGAAGGTGCCGCCGCTGTGAAAGCCGCGCCCGGGTTCCGCGACTTGCAGCAGTGGCGGGAGAGGGAACGCGCCCGTATGGCGGGCAATGCGGAACAACTTCCGCACAATCCTGCGAATAGTCGCCTTCGTTTCGTCCCCTGACCTTTTTCAGTTCCGACGATCTGGTGAACCGTTCCTCAACGTCACGCCGATGCGCCCTGAGTGATCGGAGTGCAAATATCCTTGAATAACGAGCAGCCGGTTTTCCAGGTTGCGTGTAAGACCCTCGAGAGGCCCGGCGACCGGTCCGAGGGTCTTTGGGATCGTCGCCGATAAGAAATCATTGTACGAATAGAGCTGCAGGTGGACCGTGTGCGGACTGATGGTGGAGTCGAGAATCTCGACGAAGAGCTGACTCAAGGTGTGCAGCGATTCGTGGGCGGCATCAACGACGGCCTTCGTCAATGCCAGCGGGAGCAAGAAATACTGACTGTCTTTCATCCACACGTTCTGATCGTAGCAACGCATCGAACGTAGCAGGATCTGAGTGGTGGCGATTGGGCCCGCGGCGAGATAGGCCCGCTCCGTTGCCGCTTCGAATCGATCGCGAGAGATACGATGAAATCCTCAACGACCACGCCGTCCGACAATTCCCGCACGGTGGTAACGACGATGTCGCGCTCGTAGCTGAAGTTGGAGTGTTGCTGAAGTTGTTGCAGCGTGGTGTCTGAATTGTAGATGTAGCCGAACGGGCAGCCGTACATGCAAAGCCCGCAATAGACACAGCCATTCGAATGCAGCGGTCGGGCGGCTTGCACGGCCAGGCGGGCCTGGCCGAAGTGAACTCCGGCCCTCGCCAATTCGCCACGGCGGCGCTCGAGCCGGTTCAACAGAATTCTCGCTTGCCGACTCAAGTCGAGCGCGGCCGGCTCTCTGAGATAGAGCCGGTACAAGCCCTCAAGATCGTCCCGTCTGGCCGACAGTCCGGTCAGTTCAGCAGCGGCCGTGTAATGTTCGGCGAGTTCCGAAACACGGATTGGCCAATCGGCAATGTCCGGCTCCCGGCACGGCAACATCGCAGCACCAGACATTGCTGTGACCGCCCTTGGCCAGCGACGGGCGAAGGGCGACGCCCTCGTAACTCACGCGCAAGTGTTCGTCGCACTCGCGATAGGGAAAGTCTGACCCATATAGCAGCTTCAAGGGGATTCCTGCCGTGCTGGCTTCGGATCCTTCTTTAGCCGAGCTGTCAGTTCATCGGTCCATGACGCCTGGGGCGTTCGCCGCAGTTGCGCCGCGACCTCCGCGCGTGCCGGCTCGATAGAGAGCCCGGCATCGAGAAGTCTCACGCGGGCACCACGGTCTATCAAGGCCTGCGCGCAAGCCACGCCGGCCGGACCAGAGCCGATGACGCGGCGCTCGGGGCGGCCACGTTGATGGCCTTTCGCCAATCCTGAAGGCGTTTCTTGGTCAGACATGCGGCCCCGGGGTCAAGCCTTCCGAAGGTGTCCGCCACGCACAGCCCCTCTGCCAACCACAGCCTACTCCTTCGCACGAAGCAGCGCGGACGTCGCAGGACGACACGTGAGACGAGAATCTGGCAACGTGCGGTCAGCGAACCCGAGCGCGTGCGCGCTGCGCGATCGCCGCCCGACGAGAGGTGGCGCGCGCTGCGCTTGCGTCCAGAGCCGCATCTGGTTGACCGGCGTTCGCCAGAAATCGCGCGAGTCCGCGAATGGTGGTGTGGCGGAAGAGATCGACGAGCGTGACGCTGGCCTCGACACGTTCCTTCAGTCGACCGAGAACCTGGACCATGGCGAGCGAATGGCCCCCAACATCCGCAAAGTTCGTCTCCACGCCAACGGCGGGAAGCTCGAGCACCTCGCACCAGATCGTCGCGATCGTCTCTTCGAGGTTGCCCTCGGGCCGCGCGCCGAGCGCGACGACCACCGCCGCCCGCTGCGGCGCGGGAAGAGCCTTGCGGTCGATCTTCCGATTGGGGGTCATCGGGAATGCCGCGAGCTTCACGAACGCACGAGGCATCATGTAGTCGGGCACGCGGGCTCGCAGATGCGCGCGCAGGTCGGCCTCGTCGAACGCTCCGAGTCTGGGGACGACGTACGCCACGAGATCGGACCCGGCGCCGTCGTCGCGCGCCACGATCACCGTTTCCTTGACCCCCAGGTGTTCCCTGAGGCGCGCCTCGATTTCTCCAAGCTCGATGCGGTGACCCCGTATCTTCACCTGATGGTCGAGACGGCCGAGGAACTCGAGCGCCCCGTCCGGGCGACGCCGCACCAGGTCTCCGGTCCGGTAGAGTCGACCATCCCCGAAGGGATTCGGGATGAAGCGCTCGGCGGTCAGCTCGGGACGCTTCCAGTATCCCCGGACCACCCCTTGGCCGCCGATGTGCAGCTCGCCGGCGAGACCAATCGGCGCGATCCGGCCGTCTCGATCGAGCACGTGGAGGCTGGTGTTGGCGATCGGGAAACCGATAGTCACGTCGGACCCGTCACGCAGCACGCGGGCTGTCGAGGACCAGACCGTGGTCTCGGTTGGACCATAGACATTCGTCACGACTCCTCCGACCGTGGCCGCGAGATCCCGCGCGAGGTGCTCCGGCAGCGCCTCTCCACCCACGAGCATCTGACGCAGGCGCCCGAGCGCGGCGCGAGCCGCAGAATCCTCGAGAAGAATGTGCGCCATTGTCGGCGTGCACTGGAAGTGCGTGACCCCGTGCGGCTCGATGAGTGACGGAATGGTTTCCCGCTCGGTTCGCTCCGGCAGACGGCCTGAGGCCGTTGCTTCCTGCTTGAACGACCGCGCGACCTCCGCGAGCTTCGGCAGGTGCGCGAGCACCTGTTCGGTGGGCACGCCGAAATCCACGAGGCACGCGACTTCGTCGATACCGATGGCGCGAAGGTCGTTGACGAAGCGGCGGGCCGTATCGACGCTGCCGAACAGGCCGCTCGTCGAGTAGTAGCGCTCGAAGGAGTGCTCGAGGAGCGCGTCCATCTCTTCGGGAGAGAGATGGTCGGCGTCGAATTCTCCCTTGGCGTTGGTCGTCTTCTGCTTGAAGGTGGGGAAGGACCACGCGGCCTCGCGCACGAGCCCCACGGCGCTCCGCAGGTAGGCTTTCATCGGCTCGCGGACCACATCCTTGACCGCCTCGTCCGAGTCACCCACAAACGAGTGAACCATCATGGTGACGGAGCCGCTTCCGGGGTGCCCGGCTTCGCGCCACGTCTTGCGATACAGCGCGACCTTCTCGCCAACCTCCTTCACGCTCTGCCCCAGCAGGTGAGTGAGCACGTTGGCGCCAGCGCGCGCGGCGGCCACGAAGCTCTCGGGGTTGCCGGCGATCGTCACCCAGACCGGCAGCTCCTTCTGGACCGGGCGCGGAAGAATCCGTACGTCGATGGTCTCGCCAGTGGGGTTGACAAACGGGAGGGCTTCGCCGCGCCACAGGCGACGCACCATCTCGATCTGTTCGAACATCAGATCCTTCCGCTTCTGGAAGGCTTCGGGACGAAGCACGAAGTCGTTCGGCTGCCAGCCCGGGGCGAACGAAATGCCCGACGCGTCCATTCGACAGGTTGTCGACGACGGACCACTCCTCGGCAATTCGCAGGACCGAGTGCAGCGGGCTCACGACGCTGCCGGCGCGGATGCCGACCTTCTCGGTGATCGCCGCGATGGCCGCGCTCGTCACGGCCGGGTTGGGGAAGAGACCTCCGAACGCGTGGAAGTGACGTTCGGGCGTCCAGACGGCGACGAACCCGTTGCGGTCCGCGAACCTCGCCCCCTCGAGCAGCAGCCGGTACTTTCCCTGCTGCATGTTCGGCCTCGTCGCTCGAGAAGTAGAACAGGCTGAAGTCGACCGGACGCTGCGGAGAGGCCGCCGCGAGAAAAGACTCGCGATCTTCGTCCCTGTGAATCACGACCGTGAAGCCACGCGAGAGCGTCCAGAGCAGCTCGAGGACCGAGATATCGAAGCTCAGGCTGGTCACCGCGAGCCAGGTCTTCTGACCGCCGCTCGTGTCGATCACCTCGTCCATCCCGACGCCAAAGTTGGCGACGTTGTGGTGCTCGATCATCACGCCCTTGGGGCGCCCCGTAGAGCCAGAGGTGTAGATCACGTATGCGAGATCGGACAGACCCGCTGCCCGATCCAACGATTCGGAGGACAGTGTCGCGATGGTGCTTTCTTCAGCGTCGAGACTCACAACCTTCGCCGAACTTGGCGGCACACGAAGCACCAGGTTCTGCTCGCTCAGGATGAGACCGAGCTCCGCGTCTTCGACCATGAACGCGAGTCGGTCGGCCGGATAGGTCGGGTCGAGTGGCACGTACGCGCCCACCGGCCTTCAGCGTGCCGAGCACTCCTTCGACCATCGCAAACGACCGATGAAGGAAAATGCCGACCAGCACTCCCGGCCCGACGCCAAGCCCGCGCAAGTGCCGCGCGAGCCGGTTCGTCCGCTCGTCCAGCTCGCGAAAGCTCATTCGACGTCCCTGAAATACGAGCGCGACAGCGTCGGGCGTCTGGCGAGCCTTTTCAGAGAACAGCTCGTGGATGCAGGCGTCAGCGGACCGGCACGGCCGGTGTTGTTCCAGGTCCGCAGCGCTTCGGCCATTTCGTCGGCGGCCATCAGATCAATCTGCGCGATGGGTCGATCTGGCGATGCGAGCGCGCTCCCGAGCACGACTTCGAGCTGCCCGGTCAAGGAGTGGACTTCGTCGGTCGCCAGCAACCGGCAATCAGAGCCATCGGCCGACATCGCGAAGCGGAGGCGGGCCGGCGGCGGATCCACGCCGACGCCCACTGAAATCGTGGCGTCGCGAAGGCCGCCGCGCGCGACGGCCTCACGGAGCAGGGGCTCGCGTCCCCAGAGATCGGCCGCAAGCGGCCCGCGCCGATGGAGCGTGTCGCGCGCGTTCGACACCGCGGTGACGGCTGCTCCGAACGGTTCCCCGCGATCGAGCGTCACCCGAAGGGGCAGTGTGGACGGGAAGGCGCCGAACGTGCCGTCGACGCGGGCAACGAGCTCAGAGTCGGTATAGAGGAGGTCGAATGTGGAAGCTCCCGACCGGCGAGCCGCGAGAACGGCGATTGCCGCCAGAAGCGCATTGACCCGATCCTCCGCCGGGAAACGTGCGAGCAGGAGCGGGTCGATCGCTTTTTCCGAGAGTGCCGAACGTGGGCGGCCCGTCAGCACCGGCAGATCGAGGTCCGGGAAACTGATTGAAGCGAGTTCGGCCCGCCACGCCTCCTCGGAGCGTGCGGCCTTCGTTTGCAGTTCCGTCAATCGGCCCGCAATGTCGGGCGTGAGCAACGGCAGCACCGTGCCGCTGGGCCAGCCCGTACCGTCGCACGACGTCGGCACGGACACTGCCGTGCCGTCCAGCTCGGTCAGACCGCCAAGCAGCACATCCCCAGTACCACTGGCCACCTGCAGACCATCTTCGTGAATGGCCACGAGGGTTCCCGGAGCGGCTCCACTGCGGAGGGTGACGGTCGCTCGGGAAACCGCCAGGAGGTCTCCACCGAGCAACAGCTTCGGACTGGCGAGCGGATTCGCTCGTGATTCGAAATCGAGGGCGCGCACGAGCGCCGAAATGTCTTCGGCCGCAACCTGCCAATCGATGACCGCCGCCGCGGCCGGACGTGCGGAGCGACCGAAATAATTCCGCGCCGTCAGGTCCTGTTCGCGGCCGCTGGTCTCTCCAGCGGCGACGCGACGGGCGAGCGCGGAGAAAGACTCCAAACCAGCGGCGTAGCACTTCGTGTTGAGCAGGAACGCCGTCTCATCCGGGGCTACCTCGAAGTGTCGCTGCTCCAGAATGGCGCCGGCGTCGGCGCGTTCCGTCAGGGCATGCCACGTGACGCCGTGCTCCTTTTCATGGCGGAGGATGGCCCAGCTCGTCACGTTGAGACCCGCAAGTTGAGGCAGCGGGCCATCGTGAAAGTTGACTGCGAGCCCGCGGACCTCTCGGAGGGCGTCAGCAGGAATGATCGACAGGTACGCGATGCTCGCCAAATGATCGAAGTCCAGACCCTTGAGGAGGGCGGCAAGATCTGTGTCGGATGACTCCACTCGAATCTGCTTATCTGAAGCCCATTGCTCAATCGCCGGTTCCCGAGTGACGACAGCGGCAATCCGTTGTCCGAGTCCGAGGAGAAGATCGCCGCAACCGGCCAGAAGACTACCGTCGCCGATAAGAACCCAGGAGCTAGACGCCAACTGTCACCTTCCCCTTAGAGAGGCCTTCCTCGGACCCGCGGCGGAGCAGGTTCTCGAGGCCTTCGGCAAGAATGCGTACGTTTGGTTCACGGACCAGAGAATCGTGGCCACCGGGCACTTCAACCACATCGAGATCCGGCAGCTCCGTCGATGTCCACCCAAGGCGCGGGCCCATGTGCTCGTAGACCTGGGCAACCTCCTGGGCGCGGAACAGCGTCACTTTCCCAGAGTAGGGCGCCGGAGTATGGCGACGCAGGACCTCAACGAAACTTGTGGTGATATACCACTCCCGCAGTTCGTGGGGCACCGGCTCACCGCGGCTGAGGCATTCGCGAAGTCGCTTGTCCTGTCGCGCCCAGGTGACGTGGCGGGTGACGACCGCGCTCGCGACCCTCCGCAGAAAGCCGAACCCGCTCGCGGCGAAGCCACCCACGAAGCCATCCACACGTTCGCGCCACCCAAGGCCTCGGGCCACGGTCGACGGGTGGAACGTATCCAACAGCACCACACGGGCCGTACGCTCCCCGGCCGCGGTCAGTCGTCTCGCGATCTCCAGCGCGACCACTCCCCCCGCCCGAGTAGCCGCCCAGGACATACGGTCCGTGGCTCTGCACGCCACGAATGGCTTCGAGGTATAAGTCCGCCATCTCCTCGATTGACTCCGCCGGCGGCAGCTGGCCGTCGACGCCGCGGGCTTCGAGCCCGTAGACGGGTTGCTCCGGATCGAGTCTCTCGGACGAAGTCGCGGAAGTTGAGGAGGTTTCCGCCCGCTCCGTGCACGCAGAAGAAGGGGCGCCTGCGAGCCTCCCTTGCGAATTGGCACGAGTGGCGTCCAGCCGTTTCTTGCGGGTGTAGGTGCAGCCGCAGCGGCTGACGGCGCACTGGAGGCGCTGGAAGCGGCCGGCAGGTCGAGGGTCAGGCCGAGACGCTCCCGCACTTCTGCCGAGAGCGTTTCGAGCGTCGACGCGCTGAAGAGCGTGGCCAGCGGCAGGTCGACGCCCCATGTCTTCCTGATCCGCGCAAAGAGCCGGACAGCGATGAGCGAGTGGCCGCCGAGGTCGAAGAAATTGTCCTGCAGGCGAACCGTGGCAACGCCGAGCAACTCGCTCCAGAACCCCGCGAGCTTCTGCTCGATTTCGTCGCGCGGTCGACCGGCCTGCGACGCGTCTCCAGCCCCAGAAGCCGTTGCATCCACGGAGGCGACGGCGGCCGGCGCCGGTTTCTCCGGTGCACCAAGCTCCGCGATCATCGCGTGGAGATCGAGCGGCGAGACGAGCACCTGCACTTCCGTCTGTTCAGCAATCACGCGACCAAGGAGATCGAAGCCCTCGTCCGGAAGGATCCCGTGCTCGACCCAGCGCTCGAGCGGCGTTGGGGGGCTGTCACTTCTGCGCGCGCCCCTGAGCACTTTGTGGTCCACGGCTTTGACCACGTACCCCTCGATCTCGAGAACCACGTGCCCCTGTTCGTCCGCAAGGGTCGCATCGAGCACACCGACGCCTTCGCCTGATCCGGGCCGCCGCCGTACGTGACTGATCACTCGGCGCGGCAGTTGCTGGGTGGTCCGTAGCCGACCATACGACAACGGCACGAACAGACTGGAATCCGCATTAGCGCCTTCGAACAGCGTGAACGCAAAGCCCGTTGCCATGTCCAGAATAGCCGGGTGAAGGGCATAGACGTCCAGGTCGCCGACATGCGCTTCCGACAGCTCCAGGTGCGCAATCGCTTCGTCGCGGCCGAATGCGACGCTGCGCACCGCTTTCCATCGCGGGCCGAAGGCCAGAAGCCGTTCCTGGGGCAGAAGCTGCTCGCCAGGCTTGAAGGACTGAGAGCCTCAGCGTGCAGCGCGGCTTCGATCGCCGAGATATCGATCGTGCCCGGGCACCCAATCGGCCAGTCCGCGTCCTCGCGCCGTCGCATGTTCGATGGTGGGGTCGCGGCGCGTTCCGCTCCTGATCGCGACGCTGGCGGACCCGTCGGCCTCCCGGCGAACCTCCATGTCCACGCTGCAAGGCGTCTTCTCCGGCACGATCAACGGCGCCGTGAATGTGACATCCGACAGTTCGATGGCCCCATCCGCCGACACGACGCCCGAATTGACGAGCGCAGCCCGCACCATTTCCACAAACCCGGTGCCCGGCAGGACCGGATCCGCACCCCGGACGCGATGCTCGTCGAGGACCCACTGCCATCGCGAATCCAGGATCGCGGAGAACACGACGGTGTCGGGGGCGGTGTTGAGCCGCCTCTGCAGGAGCGGATGTTCGACTTTCTCGGCACCGGCGGCGTGAGTAGGGCGCCAGCGCCGCCACAGCCATGCCCACTTCCTGCCACGCTCCCCACTCGACTGCGCGGACAGGAAGGCCTTCAGCGGCCAGTTGCCGCGCGTACGCATTGAGGAATGCATTGGCGGCGACATAATCGACCTGGCCGGCCGGGCCAAGCACGGCGCTCGTGGACGAGAAGAAGACCAGGAAGTCGAGGGTCTTGTCGCGGAGCGCCTCGACGAGGGCAATCGCGCCCGACACCTTCGGACGCAGAACCGCCTCGAGACCACGCCGGTTCCTTCGAATGAAGCGGGGCATCGTCGATGATGCCGGCGGCATGGATGGCGGCGTGGATCTTCCCGAAGCGCGCCTCGCCTTCGGCAACCGCTCGCCGCATCGCCTCAGGGTCGGCCGCGTCGACGGCCACGACGAGCACCGCACCTCCGGCTGCTTCAATCGCCTGAATGCCCTGGATTCGCGCCACAGTCGGGTCGCCCGGATCGAGTCGGGCAACAAGGTCGGCCCAATCCTCTCGCGGCGGGAGACCCGTTCGGCTAATCAGGACAAACCTGGCCTGCGAGGTGCGCGCCAGTCGTTCTGCAAGAGCGAGCGCGATTCCACCCAGACCACCCGTGATCAGCACGACCCCGTGGCTTCGCAGACGCCATGTCTCAGCGCCTTCAGCAAGTGGCCAACGCTCGTACGCTTCCACGAAGCGATCGCCATCCCGCAAGGCAACTCGCGTCTCCGTGGTCTGTCCCTCGAGCTCGGCCGACAGCAAGCGAGCGAGCACTTGGGTTGAGCCGAGCACCGCCGGCAAGTCGACCGACCGGCACGCGACCGACGGCATCTCTCTCGGTATCACGAGGACCGGACCTTGCACGAGCGCCTTGATCGGAAAGCGCGGGACGGCGTCATGTCCGGCGCCATCAGCGCCATTGGTGACGACGATGAGCTCGACTGAACCTGAAGGCTCTTCGTCGATAAGCGCCTGAGCCAGGCACACAAGTGGCAACAAGTAATTGGCGCTCGACGTCTCAACTGCAGCTGCCCGCTCAAACTCACCGACAGCCCCAGAGATGCACGATCTGTGCGGGCGTCTGGCCGAGTTCGGCCAAGACACTCAGAAGTCTGCGGTGATCCTCGCGACTGCCTGGTCGAAGCCGAAAGCCGTTGTCATCACAACTAAACGACTCTCCGGCCTTCGCGATGTTCACTAGATGGCCGGCCGCTCGCAGGTCGAGAGCAAGTTCGCGACCAACCCCTAGAGGCGTCCTCGAACACGAGAATGTTCCGTGGAGCATAGGGACGCTTGGAAGCGGGCTCGCTTCGCCTCCACACCGGCCGATAGGTCCATTCGGACCGGTCCTGCTTCTTCTCGAGCGTCTTCGCGGCCTCTGGCCGGAGGAAGAACCCCGTGCCGGGCTCGATCCAGTGTCGCTCGTGATCGAACGAGTACGTGGGCAGGCTCACCCGTCTCCGGCCAGCCCCAAAGAACGCGTTCCAGTCGGGATCGACGCCAGCCGCCCACAGCCGGCCCGTCGCAGCCAGAAGGGCTTCTGCGTCGGTCACCGGATCCTTAGGATGCCGGAGCGAAGGCACAACGAGCCGGTTGGCCGACGCGGTCGGATGGGCCTGCGCAAGAGACGTAAGCGTGCGCCCAGGCCCAACTTCGAGAAGCGCGTGGCCCCCTTCCGCCGTAAGAGTCGACAAGCCGTCCGCGAACCGGACAGGCTGACGAAGGTGCCTGACCCAGTACGCCGGATCGCGCGCCTCATCGGCTCGAATCCACGTGCCGGTCACGTTCGAGACAAAGGGAAGCGTCGGCTCGGACAGACTCAGCTTGCGAAGGTACGCCTCGAACTCGCCGAGGATCGGATCGAGCATGTGCGAGTGCGCAGCCACCGTAATCGGAAGCCGGTGTGCCTCGATTCCCCGCGCCGCGAGCCGCGATTCCAGGTCGACGATGGCCGCCACTTCCCCGGAAACGAGACACAGACCGGGACCATTCACAGCAGCGAACGACAGGCCGGGTGTGAGTTCCGGCGTCACTTCGGCCTCAGTCAGCGGCACCGAGAGCATGCCCCCGTCAGGAAGTGTCTCGAACAGACGGCCGCGGCAGGTGACGACCGCCAGCGCATCGCGCAGCGAGAACACACCAGCGAGATGGGCGGCTGCGTATTCACCCATGCTGTGACCGAGCATTGCCACCGGGGCAACCCCCCACGAGCGGAGCAATTGCGCGACAGCCAGCTCGATCGTCAGCAGAGCAGGCAGTGCGAGCGACGGCCGGAGCAGCTGCTCCGCGGCGCTCGCTTCGCCCCCCGCCGGCGGGAACATCACAGCTCGGAGGTCGAGGCCCTCGTGAGCGCGAAGAATCTCGAGACAACTCTCCAGATGCGCGCGGAACACCGGTTCAGACTTGTAAAGATCGAACGCCATGCCCGGGTACTGGGCGCCTCCCCCGGGAAAGAGGAACGCGACCTTCGTACCCGATTGCGTGCTCGACGCTCCGAGCCATCGCGGCGAGCTTCCAGCGCCAAGCACGGCGATGGCGTCTTCCCTGGAAGAGGTGACGATAGCGCGCCGCTCCGAGAAGCGACGTCTCCCAGTCGCCAGCGTGAAGGCCGCGTCGTTGAGATCGAGGGTCCCCTCCGCTTCCAGGCGCTCGGCCAGACGCCGCGTGGCACGATCGAGTGACGCCTTCGAGCGGGCAGAGAGCAGCAGCACCGTGCTGCTCCTCGCAGGCTGGCACCGTCTTGACCTCCGGCGCCTCTTCGAGCACCACGTGCGCGTTCGTGCCGCCCACGCCCGAGTGAGTTGACACCCGCGCGAAGCGGACCTTCGGAGAGCCAGGGTCGAGTCACGCTCGCTGACGAAGAAGGGCGTCCTTCCCCAATCCACCTCGGGGTTGGGCTCCCGGAAGTGGAGATTCGGCACCAGTGTCCGATGCCTGAGCATTTCCACGACTTTGAGAAAGCTCGCGACGCCGGCCGCCGTGTCGAGGTGACCGATGTTCGTCTTCACCGAGCCAATCGCGCAAAAGCCAGAACGATCGGTCAGCGACCGGAACGCATGGCGTGAGCCCGGCGACCTCGATGGGATCGCCCACCGGGGTCCCGGTTCCGTGGCACTCGATATAGGTGATGGTGTCCGCCGGGACCCCGGAGAGGTGCAGCGCCTCGGCTACCGCTTCCGCCTGCCCATCGACGCTCGGGGCGAGGTATCCGACCTTGCGGCCGCCGTCATTGTTGACCGCCGAGCCCTTCACCACCGCGTAGATCGTATCGCCGTCCGCCAGCGCGTCCTCGAGGCGCCGAAGAACAACCACACCGGCACCGCTCCCGAAAATGGTTCCTTTCGCGCGCCGATCGAACGCCCGACAGTGCCCGTCGTCGGAGAGGATCTCTCCCTCGTGGTACATGTAGCCGTGGCCGTGCGGCATCTCGATGGTCACGCCGCCAGCCAGGGCCATGTCGCACTCCTGGCTTATCAGGCTCTGACAGGCGGTATGGATCGCGACGAGCGAGGTCGAGCACGCGGTCTGAATATTGACGGACGGGCCACGCAAGTCGAACAGATACGACACGCGCGTCGTCAGGAAGTCCTTGTCGTTCCCGGTGTGTCGGACGAGGAACAGACCCCGACGCCGCCATCAGCTTCGGATTCGTAAACAGGTGGTAGGGCATGTACGCGTTCATGCCCGATCCGCCGAACACCCCGATGCGACCGGAGAACCTTTCCGGGACGTGTCCCGCATCCTCCAGGGCTTCCCACGCGACCTCAAGGAAGTGGCGATGCTGAGGATCCATGATCGCCGCTTCGCGGGGGCTGAAACCAAAGAAGCCCGCATCGAAGAGCGGCATGTCTTGAGCTTCGAGCGGCGCGCCCGTCTTGATGTAGGCAGGGTCAGCGAGCAACGCCGGATCGACGCCGGCCGCACGCAGTTCACTGTCGCTCAGCTTTCGAACTGACTCGACCCCTTGCCGAAGGTTTTCCCAGAACTCGTGTACGGTCCGCGCGCCAGGCACGCGCAAGGCGCGCCCGACGACGGCGATGTCCGTCGCGGCGATGGCGGCAGGGGTCGTTTCCGGGGCGACGGGAGTGGACGATTGGGAAAGAACGCTAGCCAACGATGATCAATCCTTTCAGCCCCGCCTTTTCGCAAGAGACCTGCCGCCTTGACGCTGGATCGGCAGCTATTTTCAAGCCCTCACGCCTAAAGTCCGTTATTAGGCAGCCTTTTGTTCTTTGGAAAGATTCAACAAGACACGTACATCCGTGGCGCGCAGGCTTCTGAAGAGCCCGTTCTGCCTGCATGGAGCTCATGCGTGACGGTTCTGATCATTGAACGTTCGGGTTTCTTGACACCTCATCGATATCGGCGGCCAAGTCGTGCCAGATACTCGTCAGCCTCGGCGGGGTGCAAGTCCTTCGCATTTTGTCGTGTCGATAAGCTATTCACATAATTGATCTTACATCCAGTCAACGTCGTTTGACGTGCCCCAGATGCGGCACTTCTGTTGCTATGCTGAATTCCAGTGCGGCGCTTCCATCTGAGACGTTTGTTCGCCTGTGCACTGACCATTGTCACTGGCAGCACCGGTGACCCGATCGCAGACCGCCATCGACGTGTCGATCGACGTGTCTGCTCACCGCCATCCGATTGACGCGCGCATCTACGGCGTCGCATTTGCGGATGCTGCCTCGCTCGTGGATCTGCGCGTTCCGCTCAATCGCCGGGGCGGCAACGTCACGTCTCGCTATAACTGGCAGGCGAACGTCAGCAACAGAGCCTCAGATTGGTACTTCGAGAGTATTCCGGAAGGTCCCGCCGTGGCGGGGGCTTCGGCAGATGCATTCATCTCTGCAGTCAAGAGCCAATGGAGCCGAGCCGCTCATCACGGTTCCGCTGCTTCCATGGGTCGCGAAAGTTGGTCCCAGCCGGAACAATCTGTCCAGCTTTTCGATTGCGAAGTACGGAGCGCAGACAGGTGCCGATACGCAGTCGTTCCCGGACGCCGGCAACGGCGTCTCCGCCGCGACGGGCCGGAACATTACGGGCAACGACCCCAACGATGCCAGTGTTCCATCGAATGCAGCCTTTCAGCGGGGCTGGATTCAGCACCTGGTGAGCCGCTGGGGAACTGCGGCCAGCGGGCGGGGTCCGCTACTACGCGCTCGACAACGAGCCAAGCCTCTGGCATTCGACTCATCGTGATGTCCATCCAGCGCGGTGCCACGATGGATGAAGTGTTCAACGCTGCGGTTGCCTACGCAACGCAAATCAAGGCCGTCGACCCGACGGCGCTGATCATGGGACCGGAGGAGTGGGGGTGGACCGGGTATAGGTACAGTGGGGCGGACCAGCAGTGGGCCGCCACGCACGGCTGGAACAACCTTCCGGATCGAACGGCGCACGGCAACGCCGACTACGTGCCGTGGTATCTCGACCAGATGCGGCGGCGCGATCAGGCCGCGGGCCAGCGTCTGCTCGACATTTTCAGCCTGCACTTCTATCCGCAGGGCGGGCAGTACGGTAACGACACGTCCACGGCGATGCAACTACTGCGGAACCGTTCGACGCGTGCCCTGTGGGACCCGGCTTACGTCGACGAGAGCTGGATCGGCGCCCCGGTACAACTGATTCCACTCATGAAGAACCTGGTCGGCTCTGTACTATCCGGGGACAAAGATCGGCATCACCGAGTATCACTGGGGAGCAGGGGATCACATCAACGGCGCCACGACACAGGCGGACATTCTCGGCATCTTCGGGCGCGAGAGCCTCGATCTGGCGACCATCTGGATCTCTCCGCCAGCGATCGACCCCCACTTACAAGGCCATCAAGCTGTACCGCAACTACGACGGTCAGGGATCCGCGTTCGGCGACACCAGCGTCTCTGCCGTCGCACCGAATCCCGACTCCCTTTCAGTGTTCGCAGCTCAGCGAGGCGCCAGCGGGCGCACTGACGATCATGGCGATAAACAAGGATCTATCGAGTAGCCCGTCGGTGAACTTTCGCGTGTCTGGTTTCACGAGCTCGGGCGCGGCTCAGGTTTGGCGTCTGACCTCGAGCAATGCGATCACCCGCCTGGCGGACGCGACGGTCTCGGGCACGACGCTTGCCGCGACGCTGCCAGCCCAGAGCATCACGTTGTTCGTTCTCTCGCCTGGCGCTGCTCCTCAGCACTGGCGCCCCGGCGAACGAGGCTTCTCGAGCCGTCAAGTCCTGAGGATCATGGAGACCCCGAAACGGGCATCCGGCAGCGTTCGGTCGCGAACTGGCGATTATCGCGCGTCAAATGAACGCCGAGACCGAAAGCCGGGTGCTCGCGCAAAATCACGGTCGTCATCGCGTCGTACAAGAGACCGGACGCTCTACCGACCGTCCTCGCGTCTTTGAAGCGACAGACACTGCCGCCGAGTGAGTTCGAGGTGGCCGTGGTGATTGACGGCATCGACGAGTCCGAGGGCCAGTACCGACACCTCCTCGAGAGCGCCCGACGCGAGGTTCCGTTCCCACTTCACTACGAGTTCCAGGATAACGCCGGGCAGTCGGTCGCGCGGCACCGCGCCATCTGCAGCGCTTCCACCCCTTGGATTTGTGTCGTCGACGATGACATGGACCTGTTGCCAGACTTTCTTGCGGAGCACCTCGGGGCTCTAGATCCGGCGGGAGCAAAACTGTTGTCATCGGACGGGTGATTCCAGAAGACGGCTGGAAGGACGCGCCCCTCTATGAGGCTGTTCGCACCAGCCACATGCTCGAGTGGCACGAGGTTCTCGCACTCGGGTTGAAAGAGCCGTGGGGGTACACGCTCGTCACGCAGAACGTGTCATTCGGCAGAGAATTCTACCTGGAGGTAGGTGGGTTCGACGCGAAACTCAGACTTGGAGAGGACTCCGAGCTTGGGCTGCGTTTCGAGTTTGCTGGAGGTCGGTTCGTTTTCGCAGTCAAGGCGGCGGCAATCCACCGCTCGCGTGTGGGATCCTATGACGCGTGGCTCCGCCGCTGCTATCGAGTACGGCAGGATGGGCGTCTACATCTACGAGAAGCTCGGAAGGGATCCCCGCGCCCATCCGTTGAGAAATCTCGTGAATGGAAGCCGGCTGAACGCCGCGGCCGTCCATGCGCTGTGCTGGTCGGATGCCCTCACGCATTCCGGGATCGCGACCTTGAAGCTGACGGGCGACCGCGCTGCGCCGCATCGGGATCCTGGACGCCGCGATCGCCACACACAAGGCGATCCTGGCGCTCGCCTATCACCTCGGCGTCAAGAGCGCGATGGGCTCTTGGCGTCGGGTTTTGCAAGCGGAGCGAGCCTTCGCGTCAGCCTCGGAAGCGCCTCACGATCCCACGTAG
>CAVQVI010000027.1:0-598857 GCA_963717075.1 uncultured Acidobacteriota bacterium
GCGCCCCGGAGCGGATTCATTGGAGCTACGAGGATCCGGCAGCGGCGGTCGGACCTGACGCCGACAAGCAGCGCGCGTTCGACGAGACCGCACAGCAACTCTTGTCGCAGATACGCCTGTGGGTATCGTTGCCTGAAGTCCGACAGAAGATTGACACCTGAGGCGCCCGACCTGAAGATCGGGCCTACGAGGTGCCTGCACGACGCGAGACCTGAGGCGCCCGACCTGAAGGTCGGGCCTACGAGGTGCCGCCGGCGCGACGCCGGACCTGAGACCTGAGGCGCCCGACCTGAAGGTCGGGCCTACGAGGTGCCCTCGCGACGCCGCCAGATCTCGAAGAGGTCCCAGAGCGCGCGCACCGCAGGGCCCAATCGGAGCTTCGACCCGGGCACGTCGGTCCAGGCCTGCAGCGGAACTTCGTAGATGCGCGCACCGGCCTCCTGCTGCCCCACCTGCGCGATGTAGCGCGAGAGGATCTCGACATCCATCACCCAACGAGAGCGAAACGGCTCGCGGAAGGCCTGGCGCACAGCGTCCGTCACGCGAAAAATCTTCGCGCCGCATTGGGTGTCGTACACCGCGACGCCGAGCGCAAGCGATGCGGCCGTTCCGAACAACCGGCCGGCGTAATGTCGCAGCGGACGCCGATCGATGCGGCGACCGAGCATTCTCACGCGCGCTCCCATGACGATGTCCACCATCGGATGCGCGTCGAGCACGTCGAGGAAGCCCTGCAGTTCGTCGAGCGACGTGGACAGGTCGGCATCCCAGTACCCGACAAACTCCGGCTTCTCCTCGAACGCCGCCAGCACGCCCTGCTGTACGGCCCGCGCCTTGCCCGCATTAACAGACAAAGTGCGGACGGAAATCCTGTCGCCGCCCCCGGATGCGATGTCGGCCAGGATCGCCGGTGTCGCATCCGTACTGCCATCGTCGACGAACAGCAGTGTGACGCTGCGGTTGGCGGCCACGAGCTGCAGAAACGGCTGCGCCTTCAGCCGAGAGGCTTCGTTGTAGCACGGGACGACGAGGCGCAGGCGTGTCGGCATCACGATTACTTCGAACGACCGGAACGCCCGGCGGGCGGAACCGGAGTAAACACGACATCGCCCGTACGGCGAATCGTCGCGACGAAACGGGCATCTCCGTTGAACCGTCCCCCGAGCACGCTGTACAGGAAAGACGGGTCGACGCTTCCTGGCAGTGCGAAGTCCGTCCGGATGGCCTGAACCTCCGGTGTGTACCGGCGGATCTCTCGGGCTCCGCGCACGAGCGCTTCGTACTCAGGAAGACGATGGAACGTCATCGAGTCGGCGATGCGCGCCGGCTGGCTCCACAGGACCAGTGCTGCGAGCGCGATCGAGATCAACGTTTCGGCGGGTTTCCAGGCGGTCAGCGCGAGTCCAATCGTCAGGGCCGCGCCTGGGGCAAGAACCAAGTACCAGTAGTGGTCGTACATCCCCTGCCAGAACGAGAAGCCGACGACGGCAGCGGCGAGGGGCAGCACGGTTGCGCAGACGATCGTGACATCGCGGCGCTCACGGTACGTCGTCACCAGGGCGCAGAGTACGAGCACGAGTCCCATCCAGCCAAAGGCAGTCCAGGGCCGCAGCAGGATGAACTCGCTCGCGTTCGCCACCGCGCGGAACGCAGCCGCTGGCCGGATCGCGGCAGGATGCGTCATGGTGTAAGCCACGCTGTCCACAATGACGGCCGGGCTCGTGGGCTTGTCCGGGTGCATCACGCGGTCGACGAGATATGGGGTTTCGACCAGAAGCAGGGTCGCCGCCGTGACGGCGGCCACGAGTGCGGCGCGCATCCAGCGACGGTCGACGAGCTCGCGCAGCGTGAAGGACGCGACGACTGGCACGGCAAAGAAGAGGCCCGACGAGTGGGCCTGCACCGCGAAGAGCGCCGAGGCGATGGCGCCGACGCTGTACCACATCGATCGATTGCGTCCGCCGAGGAGCACGAACGCCGTCGCCGTCTTCGCACAGGCCACGGCCAGCGGAGGATTCCAGATCGTGGCGGTAAGGGCCATATCGTACGGCGCCGAAGCGGCGAGGAGCGTCACCGCGATGGCCAGGGGAAGGGATGAAAACCGCTGCCAGATCGCGACAAAGAGGAACGCGTCGGCCGCCGACTGGAGAATCGACAGGCCGATACCGCCTGCGTGCGGCAGGTTGTCTGTAAAGGGGCCGACAAGGTGCCGGCTCGTCCACAGGACCCAGCAGAAAATCGGGCCAAGCGTCGTGCCGCCCACCTGAGAGGGCCCCCCGCCGATCGGCAGGTCGCGCCAGGGCCCTAGCGCGATGCGCCAGTAGAGGATCTGGTCGCCGAAGAGCCAGAACGTGCGCGAAATCGCGTGTGTCCGAATCAGGACCAGGTAGGTGAAGACGATCAGCGGTAGCGCGCCCTTCACTCGTGTCACGTGAGCGGCAAGGATATCATTGGGTCCATGCTTGGACGGGTGCGCACCGCGTCCATCGGAGCGCTCATCGCCATGGCGGTGTGCATCACGAGTCGGCCGGCCGCGTCGCCGGCGGGAGCGACGCCGCTCAAGGACCCCTTCGTGGAGCCGTTTCCGGCCTCCCGGGATCACCGCGCTATCCAGTACACGGCCACGCGCACGACGGATGCCATCGCACGGCTCAATCGGCGGCTGAGCAATGGCGCGGTCCGCCTCGCGTTCGAGCCCGGGTCCGGCTATCTGAAGGCGGTGCTGCATGCGTTGAACGTGCCCGTCGAGTCCCAGGTCGCGGTGTTCGCGCGGACCAGTCTGCAGGCCGATCGCATCACCCCGGCGAACCCTCGCGCGATCTTTTTCAACGACGCTGTCGCGGTGGCGTGGCCGCGCGGCGGGTTCATTGAAGCGGCGGCGATTGATCCCACGCAGGGCGCCATCTTCTACACGATGTCGCAGGCGGCGTCGAGTTTCCCGAGCTTCGTCCGAAACGACTCGACCTGCCTGACCTGCCACGTGTCACCCGCGACGCTTGGCGTGCCTGGGCTGGCGGTTGCGAGCGTCGTGCCCGATACGACGGGCCTCGTCGCCGACGCACGACCTGGTGTCATGGACCATCGCATGCCTATCGCGGAACGGTGGGGTGGCTGGTATGTCACCGCGAAGCAGCTCGCCATGCCTCACAGGGGCAATCTCGCGGCGGTGGATCCCGATCGCCCGGTGTTGGAGGCGACGACCGCTATCGAGATGACGTCTCTGAACGGGAGGTTCGACACGCGCAGCTACCCGGCCGTTCACAGCGACGTCGTGGCGCATCTGGTGCTCGATCACCAGACGCGAATGATGAATCTCCTCACCCGGGTGGGGTGGGAAACCCGGGTTGCTCTTGCCGCCAATCCCTCCACGCTCGGCCCTCTCCTGCGCGACGCCGCTCGGGAAATCGTGGACTACATGCTGTTCGTGGACGAGGCCCCGCTTGCGGGCGTCGTGGAAGGCTCGTCGGGCTTCGCCGAGGTGTTTGCGAGCGCTGGCCCGCGCGACCGCCAGGGCCGGTCGCTTCGCGATCTCGACCTCCGACACCGGTTGCTGCGGTATCCCTGCAGCTACCTGATCTACAGCGAGCAGTTCGACCGGCTGCCCGCGCAGGCGCGCGATGCGATCTACGCGCGGATGCGTCAGGTCCTCTCCGGCGAGGAGACAGCCCCGAGGTACCTCAAGCTGTCTTCCTCGGATCGCCAGGCGATCGTCGAGATCCTCAGAGACACCAAACAGGGAGTGGATTTCTAGCGCTGCTGTTCAACGGCGGCAACCGCAGAGTAAAATTTAGCCGCCGTTGACTGCAGCGACCAATCGTCGAAGCCTTCTGCGGGCCATCGCTCTTCTGGCCGTCACTGCCGTCGTTCCGGCGCAGGCGCAGACGCGCCTCGCCCCCGACATCATTGAAAAGATTCGTGACGAAGCCAATTCGCGTTCGCAGATCATGCGGACGCTGCACTACTTGACCGACGTTTACGGACCTCGACTCACCGGCACGCCAAGCTTGAAGGCCGCCGGGGAATGGGCCATCCGGACGCTGGCTTCGTGGGGCCTCACCAACGGCCATCTCGAACCATGGGATTTCGGGCATCCGGGCTGGACGAACGATCGGTTCTCGGCCCATATCATCTCGCCCGTGAAGGACCAGCTCACCGCTGAGGTTCTCGCGTGGACGCCCGGCACGAATGGCACCGTGGTCGCGCAGGCCTTCCCGCTCGATCTGCCGACCAACCCCACGGCAGCGCAGCTGACCGAATTTCTCGACGGCGTGAAAAGCCAGGTCAAGGGGCGCATCGTGCTTGCTGGTCGGGCCGTGCCGGCGCCGGTGAATCTCAATCCGCCCGCCAAACGCCGTGACGATGAGCAGGTGCGGAATCAGTACGATCCGAGCCGACCGCCCGCCGCAGGCCGAGGCGCGCCGCCGGCGCCAAGCCCGGGGCCGCTGACGCCCAACCAGGTGGTTCAGCGCGTGGACGAGTTTCTCGTCGCCAACGGCGCGCTTCTCCGTATCAACGACGCGCGGCGCGAGCACGGACAGGTCATCGCATTCAACAACCGCACGTTCGACCTGACGAAGGTCGTCCCGACCGTCGTCATGCGCAACGAAGACTACGGCCGCATCTGGCGCATTCTCGCCGACGGCACGCCCGTCGAGCTCGAATTCACCATCGTCAACAGCGTCTATCCGGAGGGGCGAACGTCCTACAACGTCATCGGTGAGATCGAGGGCAGCGACAAGAGAAGCGAGGTCGTCATGCTCGGCGGCCACCTCGATTCGTGGCACGCCGCGACCGGCGCCACCGACAACGCGGTCGGGTGCGCCGTGATGATGGAGGCCGCGCGCATTCTCAAGGCCATTGGCGTGCAACCGCGGCGCACGATTCGCGTCGCGCTGTGGAGCGGCGAGGAGCAGGGGATACTCGGATCGCAGGCGTACGTCAAGGAGCATTTCGGGTCGTTCGAGAATCAGAAGGCAGACCATGCCCGAATCACGGGCTACCTGAATCTCGACACCGGCACCGGCCGGATTCGTGGCGCCCTGGTGTTCGGACCGCCCGAGACCACGGCGGTGCTGCGCGAGATGCTGGCACCGTTTGCGGACCTCGGCGTCGCCGGCGCTCTGCCGAACACGAGTCGGAATGTGGGCGGCACCGACAGCACGGCGTTCAACAACGCTGGGCTGCCCGGCATCAACTTCAGTCAGGATCCGATCGAGTACGACTCGCACACGCACCACACGAACCTCGACAACTACGAGCGCGTGCTCGAGGCCGACGTCAAGGCGGACGCGATCACGATTGCCGGAGTGCTTTACCAGCTGGCCATGGGTGATGAGATGCTGCCGCGCTTCGCCAAGGATGCCATGCCGGCGCTTGCGAAGTAAGCGCCGGCCTCTGCTCTGGAGCGAAGGTCAGCTCGCGAGCAGCCAACGACGCCGGTGCTGGACGCGCCGGCCGAAGCCGCACGGCTATTGCAGCGGAACGAAGTCGAGCGCGATCTGGAGCGGAACGCCCTTCGTGAGGCGCATTCCGGTGAGGTCGATATAACTCGGCGGAGGTGTCGTAGAGACTTCGATCTTGCTGGCGGCCGGCAATTCAACGGGATCCGTCAGCCAGTAGCGGCGTCGCCATTCGGGCCGCGGCACGCGTAGTGTGAGCAGCGGCACCCTGGTACCGGCGGGCGTCACCGCCCGAATTGTGACCGCTCCGTATACGTGATCGAACGAGGGACGTACCGCGAGGATGCGCGCACCACCGGCGAGTGTCTGCGTAAACGTCTTGGCATCGGCCGCTTCACCGGTGGGGCCGTCAATGGTGAGCGCCTGAATCTCGCGGCCCGAGGCAGGAGCGTCGGTGAAGTAGAGACCCACGGTGCTGCGATCGGCGATCGTCTTGCCTTCGTTCTGCCACTGCTTCTTGTAGTGGATCTGCAACTTGAGTTTTGCGCCCGCCGGCAGCCGGAACGCCGAGCCGCTCGGCGCTGCGATCGCATCGTCGGCAGGAACCCAGACCGCAAGCGTGGGGCCGCCATCGACCGAGATGACCGCATTGCGCACGATCGACGGCGCACCCGGCAGGAGGTCGACCGCCTTGACCCAGCGCACGTCGGTAAGCCCGGTGGATAGGACGAACTCCTTTGTCTCATCGGTCGTGCCAGCCGGCATCGTATATTCGGCGTCCATCTGAATCTTCAGGTCTGGAGGCCCCGCGATCCACCGGCTCTGGTACGAGAAGGTCGGAGGCCTCTTGCTCGGATCGCCTTCCGGTGTACCGCCCGTAGCCCAGGTGATGAGCCTGTCGGTCTCGGCCGGTGTGAGGGCGATACCGCCCTTGACACCCGGTCCCGTGGGATCGACGTACCACGGCGGCATCTGCTCAGAGATGAGCAACTCGCGAATGCCCTCAGCCCACGGCGTCGCGGAATCGGGTCCGTCGTTCCAGGCGAGAAGCGCCATCGGCGCGGCCCCGCCCTCGATGTGACAGCGCCCGCATTTATCTCGCAGGATCGGAAAGACGTCCCTGTTGAACATGTACGGCGACGTGACGGCTTTGTGGGCTTCCGTGTCGCGACGTCCCGTCGCGACGACGAAGGTGACCGCCAGCGCGACGGTCACTGCAGCGCCGAGGAATCGTCCGTTAGCGGACCGAAGCATACGCAGCTTTCAACGTGGCGACGGACTCGGCAAACACGCCGTGCACCGCCACGATCTTGTCTTTCGCACCAAGATCGCCAAAGTTGTCGATCGCAAACGCGGCGCGAAGCAGCCGGTTCACCGCGGACTCGCAGAGGAGACGCTGCTGGCTGGGGAGCTCGGTCAGGTGATCATTGACGAGGGCGAGGGCGAGGTTCTTGCCCCGCAGCGCTGGGACCCAGAGTTGCCCCAGCGGTGCGCCCTCCGCGATCTCAGCCGCCAGTTGTTTCTCGCTCGCCTCGAGCTGGACCAGGATCTCTTTCGACGTGGATGGAATCGGTGCCTCTTGTGGGAGGAACGCCGATACAAATTCGGGCGCCGTCCCATCTCCCGGTTTCAAACCGCCGGGCGTGGTTACAGGTGGTGGAGCTGCAACCGGAGGCGAAGCCGGTTGAGCCGTCGCCGCGGTCCCTTGCCCTTGACCTGCTGAAGGGGAGCGGGAAGGCGCCTGGGTCGCTGCAGCGGGCTGAGCTTTTGTCAGGGTTGCAGCCGGTGCAACCGGCTCCTTCGTGTACTCGTTGAACTGGAAATCGAAGAGGTTCTCGCTCTCACCGGGCTTGAACGACACGCGAAGCGAGACGATGAGCGGCAGCTTCGCGCCCGGGATCTGGCCGTCCATCGTGTTCGCGATGCGGCCTGCCTTCAGCGGAACGGTCGCGACTTCTTTGTTGGCTACGTCTTTCACGACGGCGCGCGCGGTGAAGCCCTTCGGCGCAAGGGGCTTGGTCCAGTCGTCGTAGAAGAACACGCGGAACAATCCCGCGCTCGGATACGCGCCCTCGATGTGATGCCACGCGTCACTCGCCATGAAGAGTTGACCGCCGTGCCGCGGGTTGTGGTCGCCGTGCGGCCGCGGCTCATATTTCTTCAGGCGGTCCTTGCCGTCCGCGCACTTGCCCGGCGTGAGCTCGCGCTTGTCGGGTGCGTCCGGGCAGCTCCAGAACATCGACACGTTGATGGGAACGAGGTCGGTCCCATCGGTTCGACACTTGCCGGGGTTCTCCTGGATGAACGCCGTGTTGTTGAGGCACGAATACGCCCGCACGATGCGGATGGGCTTCAATTCCATGCCGCACTTCGGATTCGGACACTTCCCCGGCTTGTCCTCGAGGATCGCTTCATCTCCCGGCATGGTGCAGATGTAGGAGATGGGTGGAAGATCATCGGCCGCCGACTTCGCCTGCTGAACCGGCGTCGTTGCCCGCGCCGCCTGGGCCGCGGCGGGCGCCGCGATGTGGACCGCGGACAGTCCCAATAGTCCAGCCAGCAGCACGACCCGTGGCAGCAAGATCTTGGCGGACATCGTATTTATTCTACCGGAGTTTCTGGGCTACGCCAGCCCTGAGCGTAGGCCCGAGCTTCAGCTCAGGCGGCCGATTCGCATCACTCGCGCCCGACCTACGCCCGACCTAAAGGTCGGGCCTACGTATCAATCAACTCGCGCCCGACCTGAAGGTCGGGCCTACGTACCAAACAGCTACTCGCGCCGACCTACGCCCGACCTAAAGGTCGGGCCTACGTATCAATCAACTCGCGCCCGACCTAATGGTCGGGCCTACGTATCAATCAACTCGTGCCCGACCCAAAGGTCGGGCCTACGTGCCAATCAGCGTCGTCGCCTGACGCGCGAGGTGCATCACGCGATCGCCGAACGCGACAAACCTTGGATCGTCGGTCTGCCCCTTCACGAACCGGTAGTAGATCTGCTGAATCACGACGGCGATCTTGAACAGCGCGAACATTTCGTAGTACCGGATGTTCGACACATCGCGTCCCGATCGTGTCGCGTACCGTTCGATGATTTCATCCCGCGTCAAGTAGCCCGGCCGAGTCGTGACGCGTCGAGTGGCCCTCGGGCGCCGTCGGCGTCCAGTACGCCAGCATGATGCCCAGGTCCACGAGCGGATCGCCGAGCGCGCTCATCTCCCAGTCGAAGACCGCGACCAGGCGGCCGACATCGAGTGAGTCGAGCAGTACGTTGTCCAGCTTGAAATCGCCGTGCACGATTGTCGGTTCCGCTGGATCGGGCGGAAGGTGTGCGAGCAGCCACGCGGCGAGTGCGTCCATCTTCGGGTACCGCGTCCAGTCTTCGACGCTTCCCATCGTTCGGCTCCAGCCGCGCACCTGGCGTTCGACGAAGCCGGCGGGCTTGCCGAGTCCGGCGAGTGGGCCGGTCGTGACGTCGATCGCGTGGAGGTCCGCGAGCGTGTCGATGAGCGCTTCGCTGAGCCGCCTGCGCGCATCCGTGCGGTTGGCGAGGCCCAGCGGCTCGTCGCGCCGCACCACGACGCCCCGTCGCCGCTCCATCACGTAGAACACCGAACCGATGACCTGGTGATCCTCGCAGAGCAGGTACGGGCGAGGCGCCAGCGGAAACACGGGATGGATCGCCGCCAGCCACTTGAACTCGCGCGCCATGTCGTGCGCCTTCGGCGGCACCGGGCCGAGCGGCGGCCGGCGCACGACGAGCTCCGCGCCGCCGAAGCGGACGAGATAGGTGAGGTTCGAGTGGCCGCCGGGAAACTGGGAGACCTCGATGTCGCGCTCCAGGTCGAGGCCGGCGATTTTGTGCGCCGGCAGGTGCCACCGGAGGTACGCGGCGAGTGCGCTCCAATCGAGCTGCTCAGTCGGACGGACCTCGCGTGTGTCTCCCAACATATCGCTCTTGGCGCACGCCTCCCGCTGTCGCGTCACGCGCCGGGCGTCGGTCGAGGTCGTTAGACTATCATGCGCCTCATGAGTGAAGACGCCACGCTGGCCGCGAAGCTCACGGCGTTCATGGACGGAGCACATCTATCCGAACGAAGCGGCGTTCCACGCGCAGATCGCCGCCGGCGATCGCTGGCAGCCGACGCCGATCGTCGAGGAGCTGAAACCGAAAGCGAACGCGGCCGGCCTGTGGAACCTGTTTCTGCCGGAAAGCGAGTACGGCGCAGGACTGACGAACACGGAGTACGCGCCGCTCTGCGAGATCATGGGCCGCTCGCCCGCGTTTGCGCCGGAAGTGTTCAACTGCTCGGCGCCCGATACCGGCAACATGGAAGTGCTCGTCCGCTACGGCACCGCGGAACAGCGGCGCCGCTGGCTCGAGCCGCTGCTCGCGGGCACGATCCGCTCCTGCTTCGCGATGACCGAGCCCGACGTCGCCTCGTCCGACGCGACGAACATCGCGCTCGCGGATCGTCCGCGACGGCGACGAGTACGTCATCAACGGTCGCAAGTGGTACATCTCCGGCGCCGGCGATCCGCGCTGCAAGATCGCCATCTTCATGGGGAAGACCGACCCGTCAGCGCCGCGCCACCAGCAGCAGTCGATGATTCTCGTGCCGATGGAGACGCCGAGGCGTCACGATCAGACGAATGCTGCCGGTCTTCGGCTACGACGACGCGCCGCACGGCCACATGGAGATCCTGTTCGAGGACGTGCGCGTGCCGGCCTCGAACATGCTGCTCGGCGAAGGCCGCGGATTCGAGATCGCGCAGGGCCGGCTCGGGCCCGGCCGCATTCATCACTGCATGCGGCTCATCGGCGTCGCCGAGCGGGCGCTCGAAGCGATGTGCCGGCGGGTGAAGACGCGCGTGGCGTTCGGCAAGCCGCTGGCCGAGCAGGGCACGATCCGCGCCGACATCGCCGAGTCGCGGATGGAGATCGAGCAGGCGCGGCTGCTGACGCTGCAGGCCGCACAGTTGATGGACACCGTCGGCAACAAGGCCGCGCGAGGGGAGATCGCGATGATCAAGGTGGTCGTGCCCCGAATGGCGCTTCGCGTGATCGATCGCGCGATTCAGGCGCACGGCGCCGCGGGCGTGAGCGACGACTTCCCGCTGGCGGCCGCGTGGGCGCACGCGCGCACGATTCGCCTGGCCGACGGCCCGGACGAGGTCCATCGCGACGCCATCGCGAAGTTGGAATTGAGTCGTCGGCCCGAATCGGTGTCGTAGGCGCGGGCCCGACCTCGGGTCTTGGGACCCTAAGCCCCCAAGGTCGGGTGCCGGGTGCCAAGGTCCGCGGGTTTACTCCTTCGCGCCAAGGCTCCGCAGTACGCCCTTAACCTCGTCGCCGCTCGCCACGGCCAGCGGCGTCTCGCCCTTCTTGTTCCTGGGCTCGAGCCGCGCGCCCCGCTCGGCCAGCATGCGCGCCACAACTGGATAGTTCATTTTCGCCGCGCCGTGGAGCGCTGTCTCGCCGACCTCGTTCGAACGATTCACATCGGCGCCGCGCTCCACCAGCAGAGCTACGGCCCCAACCGCCAGCGGCTCATCAGAGTCTCTGAGCAGGGCGATGCGCTCTCGCCGGTCGAACAGCTTGGTCTGCGAGCCCACACCGGCCGCCGCCATCAGGATGGTCGTCCCGTCCTGAAGCGTCAACGATGGATCGGCGCCGCGCTCCAGCAACAGCCGCATGATATCGGGCTCCAGGAACTTGCCCGCCAACCACACGGGTGTTGCTCCCGTCAGCGCTTCTGGCAGAAAGAACTCCTGACTGCCTCGCGTGGTCGGCGTGCCGTGCTGGATACGGGAATTGACGAATGCGCCGCGCGCGAGAAGCGATTTGACGATGTCCGGGTTTCCGCGCAGCACGGCGGCGTGCAGCGCCGTGTACCCCGATCCGATGACGTTGGGGTTCGCGCCGCGGTCGAGTAGCAGCCGCGCGAGGGCCGTGTGGTTGCCGTGGGCAGCCACGGTGAGCGCGCTCGTGCCATCCGGCAACAGGTCGTTGACGTTTGCGCCAGAGGCAAGCAGGAGGCTGGCGGATTCGACATCGCCCTGACGTGCCGCGAAGAGCAGCGGCGTGCTCCCTCCCTGACTGACCGTGCCCACCACTGCGGTGTAGATGTCGGTCGGGTTGGCGCGATTGACGAGCACGCGCGTGATTCGGGAACGGGCACGAACGTCTGCTCCGTGATCGATAAGGACGCGCGCCACGTCAACGTGCTTCTGGGCGACAGCCCACATGAGAGGCGTCTGATCGCGCAGCGGTTCCCGGGTATTGACATTCGCGTTGCGCGCGATCAGCGCTCTTACCGCCTCCACGTTGCCCGTCCGCGCGCAGGTCAGGAGCGGCGGGACGCTTGAGCCCTTGGCGTTCGGATCTGCGCCAGCCTCGAGCAGCTTGATGAGCATCGCAGCACTCGCATTCGTACAGGCCAGCGAAAGGGGCGCGACGCCGAGCTCGTTGAACGCATTCGGATTTGCTCCAGCGCGTATGAGGAGGCCGGCCGTTTCGAGATCGTTCCAGTGGGAGGCCCAGTGCAATGCGGTGGTGCCATCGGCCTGCGAAACGTTGACGTCGACGCCCTGTTGCAACAGCACACGAACCTTCGCCGCGTCCCGACCCCTGACGGCTTCGACGAGGCGTGTATCGGCGTCCGCTGCCAGCCCCATTGCCGACATAACAACGACCGCGAGACCGCAATAGACCCGAGTCGTACGCCCGACCTTGCCGGCACAGGCCGTGGTCGTGGACCCGACCCCGCCGACACAGGCCCCCGTCGTAGGCCCGACCCCGCCGACACGGGCCATCGTCGTAGGCCCGACCTTCAGGTCGGGCGTGTACGCGGATCCGACGGGCCGAGGGGACCGAAAGACGCGGGGAAGCGGAAGCTCGGAGGTCGCGAGGCATTTAGAGGCCTGCCAGTGTGCCCGTGCTGTTGCCGAATCGATCCACAAAGACGCCGAGCTTCGGGAGCAGCGTCGCGTGCAGGTTGGCGACCGGCGTGTCCGACTGGAAGCGCAGGTGGCGTCCACCCTTCAGCTGGCCGGAGCCGCCTCCTACGAGAAGGATTGGCAGGTTGTCTGGCGAGTGGGAATTCCCGTCGCTCATGCCGCCGCCGTACACGATGGTCATGTGATCCAGGAGCGAGCCGTCGCCGTCGGCTGCCGAGCGAAGGCGGTCGAGGAAATACGCAAACTGGGCGGCGTGATGCGTGTTCACTCGTGCCAGCTTGGCAAGCTTCCCGGGATCGTTCTGGTGATGGGATATCGGGTGATGCCCATCATGGACGCCAATTTCCGGGTGGCTGCGGCCGCTCAATTCCCTGCCCATCATGAACGTGATGACGCGCGTGATATCGGTCTGGTACGCCAGCACCTGCAGATCGAACATCAGTCGTGCGTGCTCTGGAAATGTGCCCGGGACGCCGACAGGACGCTCGAGGCCCGGCAACTCGCGAGCATCCTGTTCCTCGGTCTTCTGAATCTGCCGCTCGATGTCACGGATGGCGTCGAGATGCTCGTCGACTTTGACGCGGTCGGCGACTCCGAGTCCCCGCCGGAGGTCGGCGATGGCCTCCGCGACAGAATCGAGGAGGCTGCGCCGAGCGGCGATACGCGCCAATCGAGCCGTGGGGTCCGTGGTGTCCGCCTCGCCAAACAACCGCTCGAACACGACGCGCGGATTGTGCTCCATCGGTAGTGGCATCGTGCGGCTGTGCCACGAGATCGTGTCCGTATACACACAGCTCGATCCGACATCGCACACGCCGGCGAACGGCGACTCCAGCGAGAGCTCGAGCGAGGCCAGCGGCGTCTCTCGGGAGAAGTGGCGTGCGACCACCTGGTCCGCGGAGACTCCCGCCTCCACGACCGAACCTGTCGAGGCCAAGGGGGGCTCGGTCGTCAGAAATCTCGTGCTCGCGGCACCGTGTACCGCGTAGTTGGGCGGCCCGTTGCGCAGCCCGCTAAGCACGATTAGGCGATCCCGAAAGGATGCCAGCGGCCGCAGAATCGGCGTGATCGCGAAGGTGGACCCCTCGGTCGAGGGCGTCCACTCGGACATCACGATGCCGTTGGGCACGTAAACAATGCTCAGGCGATGCACGGGCGAAGCCGCCTTCAACGCAGGCGTCAGTGCGGGAATCATGCTGTCGAGAAAGGGGAGCGCGATGGTCGCCCCGAGGCCACGAAGCACTGTGCGCCTTGGCAGGGATTTCTTCGTGATCATGATTCCGCCTGTCTCATCTGGAACGGGACACTGCGGACGATGCCCAGAATGAGGGCTGACCAACGGTAGTGACTCGACGCGGCGCTCTTGACGATGGCCCGTATCGCGGGCATGTCATCGTCCTCCACGGGTCGTCCCAGCGCGTAGGTCATCAGCTTGCCCGTCAAGACGCGCACGAACTCCTGGGGCCGGCTGACCAGGAGCGTTCGCAGGCCAGACACGCCGCGAAATGCCGTCCCGTCGGGGAACGCGCCGGAGGCATCAATGGGATCGTCCGTCTCGTCTGCCGTGCGCCATCTGCCGATGGCGTCGAAATTCTCCAATGCGAACCCGAGCGGATCCATTCGCACGTGGCAGTGGGCGCACGCAGGGTTGGTCCGGTGCTGTTCGGTCCGCTGCCGCATCGTCAAGAGCCTGCCGCGCTCCCCCTTCGAGGGGAGATCCGGAATGCCCGGTGGCGGTGGAGGTGGCGGCGTACCCAGAACGTTGTCAAGGAGCCAACGGCCTCGCAGCACCGGTGATGTCCGCGTCGGGTACGACGTCGCCGTCAGGATGCTGCCGTGCCCGAGCAGCCCGGCCCGATCGTCTCCGACAGTGACTCGCCGAAAATGGCTCCCGTACACATTGGGCATCCCGTAATGACGGGCAAGCCGCTCGTTCACGAACGTGTACTTCGCGGTCAGTAGGTCGAGCACGCTATGGTCTTGGCGGAGCTGATCCTCGATGAACAGCTGCGTTTCCTGCAGGAACGCTTCGCGCAGATTGCCGTCGTACTGCGTGAAGATCTCTGCGTCGAGGGTCACTGGGCGCAGCTGGCGCAGTGCGAGCCACTGAACCGCGAAGTTCTCCACGAGCGCGCGCGCACGGTCGTCGGCCAGCATGCGCGCGACGTGAGCTTCCGACGTGACCGGTTCCCGTAACGCACCGCGTTCCGCCGCCTCTAGAAGCGGGTCGTCCGGGATGCTGCTCCATAGGAAGAACGACAGGCGCGATGCGAGCTCGACGTCGCTGATGCGGTACGCGCCTCCGGGCTTCACACCCGGTGGGTCGCGCTCGATGCGAAAGAGAAATCTCGGGTCCACGAGGAGCCGCTCGACGGCCGACTGAACGCCGTTCTCGAAGGATCCCGTGCTCGTCGTGCCAGCCCGGTAGGAGTTCATCAGGCGAGTGATATCCGCGTCCGCGACCGGGCCGCGGTAACCGCGCCTGGCCGTCGTGGCAATGATCTGTCGCGCGCACGCTTCGCTGTCGGGGCCGTCCGGCGTCGAGGGACGGCAGGAGAACAGTCGCCTGCGGCTCGGCGTCTCTCCGATGCCGGTCGTCCGATACGGGCCATCGACGCTGACCGTATTGATTGCCGGTCCCCAGGGTCCGGAAGGAGCACTCGAGAACTCGCTGTACGCCAGGCCCAGGCCTCTGAGTTCCGGTTGCAGGACGCCCTCGGCTTCATACGCCTCATCGAAGAACGACACCGCGAGCACGTGCGGACCTGCAGTCGCGTGAAGCCGGACCTCAAGACCGTCGTCCGCGGTCAAGGCATATGCCTCCCATTGCGGATCGCCCGGAATCACACCCGTAAAGCTGAGCGGGGCAGGTGCGAACTGTTTGTTGCCGCCGATCGTGAATGCCTTCACTCGAGTCCCGTCGAGCCGAACCTCCAGATGATGTGGCTCCGTGAGGCCGCGCACGTAGCCAAGGATGTTGCGCTGGAGCCGAATTCTCAAGGTGTACTCAGCATCGAGCGGGAAATGGTGGTGCATCGCGATGCCGCCACGTGACCCGAATGGAAGATCCTCGCTCATCCGCGCGTCCTGAAACACCGTTTGAGGTGCCTGGTAGGTCGTCGAGGCGAAGGCAGGGCCGATTGAAGGGTCGCCGACGGCGAGGCGACTGATCCTCCGCGCGGCCGACAGGTAGCGGTCCAGCAGGGACGGGGAGATCGAGAGTACGCCACCGATATTATCGAAGCCGGCGAGGGATTCGTCGGCCGGAAGGAGTGACGGAGCGTCGATCTCCAGGGCAAGAAGGTCGCGGATGGCGTTTGCGTATTCGACCCGGTTCAGACGATGCATCACCGGTCGCCCGGGCCGTGGCGACACGGTGACCCGGTCGATCTCTGCCTCCAATGCCGCGGCAAAAGCTTCGGCACTGACGCGGTCGGGCTGGGGGCTCCCCTGCGGCGGCATCATGCCGCTTCGCAGCTGTCGCGCCACGCGTTCCCAAAGGCGCGGCTCGGTACCGACTCGCGCGAGGTCCGCAGAGTCCAAGGCTAACGCCGCCACGGGTCGCCCGCCGTTGTGGCAGCCGACGCAGTACTGGTCGAGAAGAGACCGATTCAGGGAGGCCGTCTGGATTGCGTCGCGAAGGGTCGCAGATGTGCTGGTTAGGCCAGCGCTCGCCAGCAGGACGATTCCCAGCGACGCCGCGACTTCCCTGACCACCTGATTTGACCTAATGCCAAGTCACGATCTCACTTCGCGTGAGACCGTGTCAAGATGAGCACCTAGGGGTGAGCACCTAGGGGTGAGCACCTAGGGGAAGTTGCGCCCAATGTCTCGATGGCCCCACTACTGGCGCCCACCGGCCGTCTGCCGTGGCACGCCGGAGATTAGCGCAAAGGAGCAGAGCGGACATCCGGGCGTACTCTGACCTTCAGTGATGTGTCGAACATCCGGTACTACGAGCGGCGCCCGGCGACTGCCTGGGCAAACTGCTCGTCGGTGAGTCTGGATCGCGCGGAAGGACCCTTCCCATCGTTGGCTCCAGCCGCACCTGGCGTTCGAGGAAGCCGGCGGCCTGGCCGAGTTCGGCGAGTGGGGCAGCCGTGGGCGTGGGGGGCGAGTGACGCCAGCCCGGCGACACGACCGCTGATGCTGGCCGGTGCCTCCCAATGACGCTTCCGGCTGGCGACGGCGGCGTTCCCGGCCGGCGAGTTTTGCTGGCCGGGATAAGGGCTGGAGTTTCGTTTGCGTCGCGACGCCATCAGCGCGATAATGCGTCGGGCTTCACACCATAAAAGGACATCACTCGATGCGAAAAAGATTTGCTACTGCGACGTTCGCCGTCACGACAGCTGTTGTGAGCGCGGCCGTTCTGTCACTGTTTGTTGTGCCCGGACGAGGCCAAACGCCGGCGGGTTACAAGGCCCCGCGCACGGCAGACGGCAAGCCGGATCTCAACGGCATCTGGCAGGCGGTCAATACCGCCAATTGGGACATTCAGGACCACCCGGCGCGCCAGGGCCCGCTCGTCGCGCTCGGCGCGGCCTTCAGCATCCCCGCCGGCCAGGGCGTGGTCGAAGGCAACGAGATCCCCTATCAACCCGCGGCGCTCGCGAAGAAGAAAGAGAATGCCGCGAACTGGTTGAAGCTGGATCCCGAGATCAAGTGCTACATGCCGGGCATCCCCCGCGCGACCTACATGCCGTACCCGTTCCAGATTGTGCAGACTCCGACGACCATCCTGATGGCCTACGAGTTTGCGAGCGCGAGTCGCGTGGTGCGGATGAACAGCAAAGAGGAGGCCCCCGTCGACTCATGGATGGGGTGGTCGGTCGGCCGCTGGGAAGGGGACACGCTGGTGATCGACGTCACCGGTTTCAACGATCAGACCTGGTTCGACCGGGCGGGCAACTTCCACAGCGACGAGCTGAAGGTGGTCGAGCGATATACGGCCACCAGCCCGCAGACGCTCAACTACGAAGTCACCATCTCGGATCCGAAGGTGTTCACACGCCCCTGGAAGATGAGCATGCCACTCTATCGGCGTGTCGAGCGCAACGCCCAGTTGCTGGAGTACAAGTGCGTGGAGTTTGTTGAAGAGCTGATGTACGGCCATCTGCGCCGGCAGACGGGTAAGTAGCGGCGCCGCTCCTGGAGCAGCGAAGCGGGCCTTGCGCGGCTGGTGCCGCGCGAGGCCCGGATTCAACTTATCGAGACGTCCCTCCAGCCGCCCCAGCGGCTTCCTCGGCGCGCGCGCCGCTGAGGGAGTTCGGCATCGCGTAGTTCCCTTCGTGGCAGGCGTACTCGAACATCTTCTCGTCGGTCGTCCACAGGGGAATGGCCGCGGTCCAGGGTCTCGTGAACGAGCTTGGCGACTCGACGGTGAATCGGTAGTCGATCGTGTCGGGGTCCACACGCCGGAATCGTTCGGTGAGCTTCAGGTCCGCGCCCACGGAGAAGAAGGTCGCCGAGCTCATCGTGATCAGCTTGTCGGTCATGTTCGTCGTCTCGACGACGAGCGTGTCGCCCTCCCAATGGCCGCGCGAGTCTCCCAGCCACTGGCGGATGTTCTGGCCGATGTGCGGTTGGGTATCCAACGGGATAATCCGCGTGTCGTGGAGCAGTTCCATCTGGATGACCACGTGGTGCGGCGTCTGGAGAATCTGGTAGTAGTGGCCGTAGAACCCCGGCATCATCGTGCCCGGCAGGCTGCGTGTAATGCACCGGTCCAGAATGTTGAGGTCCACCCATGAACTTGGAGGGCCGTAAAACGTTTGCAGGCCCGCCTTCATGGCTGCCTGTGCCGCCGGCGTCCACGGCAGCTTGCCGTCCGGCGGGTCGACGATGAGGGACGTGCGGTTAATGTCCCGGCCCCACTCCCACCAGAATTCGTTGTAGAAACCAGTGTCGCCCTTCCTCGGGGCGAAGAGGCGGCCGCGATGTTCCTCGAACCGCGCCTTGACTTCAGCGTCGGTCAGCTCCGCCTTGCCGGCCATGTTCGCAGGCCGTTCGAGCGGTACGATGGTGCTGTTGCTGTACACACCCTGCAGATCTGGATGGCCCCACGGCGTGCGGGGCGCCTTCCAGTCTTTCGGTACCGGGGCCGTCTTCCTCGGCGCGGGCACCGGCGCCTGTCCAGCCGTGGGGGCCTGACCCGTGATGGGAACTGTCGCCGTCAGGACCAGCGCCACCGCGGCGGCTCTTCCTGCGGAACGGAGAAAGCGGTCGTTCATTCTCAACCTCCTCAACGCGCTCGTGGCCTGATGCAACGCCATGGCCGCCATGGCCCTTCAGGGGGCCTCGAACAAAAGATCGTACACAAACGCCGCTCCCGACGCATCAACATTCCGGGAAGCGCACACGGCGGCTGCGGATATCCTTCGCGCGTACCCGACCCGCATAGGCCATGCGCGCCGGGCTTGAATTTCATCCCACGTATTCGGGTAGGATGGGTCTACATCGTATGCCCATCTACGAGTATCAGTGCCGAAGCTGCCGTCATCAGTTCGAGCAACTTGTTCGGACTGGAGACACACCTGCGTGTCCTCTCTGTCAAGGGCAGGACCTCGAGCGGCTGATCTCTCAAATCGTCGTGAGCTCCGAGCAGACTCGCCAGCAGTCGATCGCCAAGGCGCGACGTCAGGGCGAAGGCGTGAGGCGCGAGAAACAGCAGGCAGAGATCGACGAGATCAAGCACCACCACGACCATTGACGGTCGCTCGCAGGCGCCTTATGACACGCGCCTTCCGGCCTCAGCGCACAGTCACGTCCGAGTCACGGGCTTGGGACGCCATCCCGCATGCGGCAGCTTGCAGCCCCGTCGCGGTCCGTCGTGGGGTATACTAGTGTTTCGTCATTCAAGGCCATCTGCCCCACGCTTTCCCGCAATTTGAGCCGACCGAGCAATTCCTGCTTCGTTCCGCACATCAGGCGCAAGCACAGTGGTTGGTGCGAACGAAGGATTCATGCAGAACAGTTTTTTCGTCACTCGGTCTGAGTGACGCGCTCATCAGCTCGATTACCGCGCTCGGCTACGAGGACGCGACGCCCATTCAACGTGAAGCCATTCCACTGCTGCTCGCGGGGCGCGATGTCCTTGGACAGGCGGCGACAGGCACTGGCAAGACGGCGGCCTTCGCCTTGCCGATGCTGGATCGGATCGCGGAGGGTGGCCCCGCGTCCGCGGCGCATGCGACGCGCGGACTCGTGCTCGTCCCGACACGGGAGCTTGCGATGCAGGCGGCTGGCGCGATCCAGAAGTACGCGCGAGGTCTCGCATTGTCCGTCGTACCGATCTATGGCGGCGCGTCGATGGACCAGCAGATCCGCGCGTTAGGACGCGGAGCCGACATCGTCGTCGCGACGCCTGGTCGCGCCCTCGATCATCTCCGCCGCTCGACGCTGAAACTCGACACGCTGCGCGTGCTCGTGCTGGACGAAGCCGACGAGATGCTCGACATGGGGTTTGCCGACGATCTGGAGATCATCCTCGCCGCCACGCCGAAGACGAGGCAGACCGCGCTCTTCTCGGCGACGATGCCCGCTCGAATCGCGGCGATCGCCGAGCGGCACCTCAAAAACCCGAGGCGCGTGACGGTGGTGCGCGAACGGCCCGCGGCAGGCACGCTGCCGCTGGTGCGACAAGTCGCGTGCATTGTGACGCGCCCGCAAAAAGCGGCCGTGCTCGGTCGCATCCTGGCGTTTGAGCGTCCGAAGGCGGCCATCGTGTTCTGCAAGACGCGGCGGGAAGTCGAAATCGTCGCCGACACGCTCAACGCGAGCGGGCACCGATCGCTCGCGTTGCACGGGGGGATGGAACAGCGGCAGCGAGATCAGGTGATGCAGGCATTTCGTGCCGGCAGGGCGAACCTGCTCATCGCCACGGATGTGGCGGCTCGGGGCCTCGATATCGATCATCTGTCGCACGTGATCAACTTCGATGCACCCACCGAACCCGAAGCGTACCTGCACCGTATCGGGCGGACCGGTCGCATGGGGCGGGAAGGCGTGGCGATCACGCTGGTCGACCCGCGAGACCGGCGTTTGATGCGGAACATCGAGGCATTCACGAGGCAGGAGATCGATCTGATCCCGGTACCAACCGCAGCTGACCTTCGGGCGCGGCAACTGGACGGGACGCGCGTGCAGCTGCGGCAGCATCTGGTGGCGGCGACGGCCGGCGCGGGAATCGACGGGCGTGCATCCCTCGACCACATGCGCGTCATCGTCGATGAGCTGAGCCAGGAGTTCGACGTCCGTGACATCGCGGCCGCTGCTGTCGCCATTGTGCACGAGACAGGCGCGCCGATCCGGATGCTCGCGACCACTTCCGATGCGGCTGCAACGACAATGATACGACCGAGCCGCGTCGAATCGGCATCGCCGGACCGCATTCAGCCGTCGCGGCCCCGCAGATGGTCGCTCGACCCGCGCGTGGCGCCCGGCGGTCGAGGAGCTACGACGCTCGAGCTGAGGCTCTGGCCTGCGGATGTGCACGCCCGACCTGAAGGTCGGGCCTACGAGTGACGTCTCAGTGAAGCACTCCGATGCTGCCCCCGCCGTGCACGTACGCTTCCTCGCCGTGCTGACTGACGTCGAGCCCGACGCTCTCGTCATTCTCCGAGGCCCTGAGCGGGACGATCGCGCCAACCAGCTTCAGCAGGATGAAGCTGACGACACCACTGAACACGATGGAAGCGACGACGGCGGTCGCTTGGATGCCGAGTTGCGCCGGGTTGCCGAAGAGGACCCCGTCAGCCGTGCCGTTCAACGCTTTTTGCGCGAAGACCCCCGTCAGTAGCGCGCCAACCGTGCCACCAACGCCGTGCGCGGCGACGACGTCCAGCGAATCGTCCAGCTGCGTTTTCGCGCGCCAGACGAGTGCGAAGTAGCTCGGGAAGGCCGCAATCGCACCGAGCGCAATCGCGCTCATCGGGCCGATGAAACCCGCCGCCGGGGTGATGGCCACGAGGCCCACGACGATGGCCGTCGCGGCGCCGACCGCGGTCGGCTTGCCCTGACGCATGTAATCGAGCAATGTCCAGACGACCAGCGTGCCCATGGGCGCCAGGAACGTGGTCGTGAAGGCGAGGCCGGCGCTCGGGCTGGCGGCGACCGCGCTGCCCGCATTGAAGCCGAACCAGCCGAACCACAGCAGTCCGGCGCCAAGCAGCGTGAACGGCACGTTATGCGGCATGAGCGCCGACGATTTGAAGTCGCGCCGGCGGCCGAGGAGCATGGCTGCCACGAGCGCCGCGACGCCGGCGTTCACGTGGACCACGGTGCCGCCGGCGAAGTCCAGCGCGCCCATCTTGGCCAGCCAGCCACCGCCCCAAACCCAGTGGGCGATCGGTGCGTACACCACGATCGACCAGAGCGTGATGAAGAGGACGTAGGCCGAAAAACGCATCCGCTCGACGATGGCGCCGGAAATCAACGCCGCCGTGATGATGCAGAAGGTGCCCTGGTAGCACATGTAGAGACAGGTGCGGAATCTGATGGTCGGTCGGGCCGTAGCCTTCGAGACCGACTGTCCGGAGCAAGGCCTGCGACGCGTCGCCGATCCAGTCGCTGCCAGGCGCGAACGCCAGCGAATAGCCGACGACCGCCCATGCGATGCCGACGAAGCCGAGCGAAATGAAGCTCATCATCATCGTGTTCAGGGCGTTCTTGGAGCGCACGAGGCCCCCATAGAAGAAGGCGAGAGCAGGCGTCATCAGAAGCACCAGCGCCGTGGCAATCAACATCCATGCTGTATCTGCTTGATTCATCACTGCTGTTGAAGTGGGTCTCCTGAAATGAGCCGGCTTGTCTGAGCGTCCAGCTCTGCCAGACGGCAGAAGCGGACAGGATTGAATCGACATTGTCACTTGCGAGACAAGCCGACTAAGAGTCGGGTTTATTGCGCGCGACGCTCGGTCTCTATGCAGCCAGGTCAGGAGAGCGCTTTCGAGGTAGATGAGGGCGGTCAGGACGACGAGGATCTTGACGATGACCGGGCGTCATATCGCGGATCCACTGGACCGGTGTGTAGTGCTCGTCGACGTCGCGCTTGATGAACGCGTAGGCGACGACGGACTGGGCGCATCCGATGTGCGTCCAGCACCCGCCGAGCGCATAGCCGAGCAATCTGCGCCATGCGCGAACAGATGCAGCGCGCCGAGGTCGAGGCCGTGGAGCGCTCGCGATGCGAAGTCGGCCACGACGTTGTTGTCGAGGATCGCGGAGAGGAAGGTGCTGCCGAGGAACTGCGCGTACGCGACATGGCCCTGCCCCAGCGTCTCGATGCCCTGGCGGATGAGGCCCTGCATCGAGTCGAAGAATCCGGCGTTCGTCAGAAGCGTGATCGACAGAAACAGCGGGAAGAGAAAGTAGTACTCCGCGTACTCCTGAGACGCGCTTCGCGCAGCGCGAGGCCGCGCATCCGGGAGATGCGCACGATAGCCGGGAGCGCCGCGAGGAACGCCGCGAACGACGCGAGGAACAGCGGCACTTGATGGTAGATGCCGTGGAGCACGAGCATGCGCGGCAAAGGGCAGCAGCGCGAGCGCCCCGATCTTCTGCGCCCGGCGCCGGACCTCGGCCATGTCGCGAGCACTTCGTCCACGGCCAGCTGGGCCCGGAACGCGGCTTCGTCCTGTCCGGCGTTGTCGAGCACGTAGTGGTTGTCCAGGCCGTCGGCAAGCTCGTCGCTGACGAAGTGACCGAGGAGCAGCCGGCGCGTGACATGCGGGACATCCGCGCGGATGAGCGCAATGCCGAGCGACTCTCCCATGCGCAGCCGTTCCATGACCTGCTGCGGCCCTGCCATCGAGGATGTCGGCGTGCCCCTCGATGAGTTCGACGGCGTCATGACCTCTCCGTGGCGCGTCGCCTGGAGGAACCGCACATCCTCCGCGTTGGCGTCGATGATGTCCATCGTGTCGAGGTCGACGCGCAGCCGCCGGAGCTTGCCCGCGCAGCTGCCACGCAATCACGAGTAGCTGGCGATCGCCGCCGGCGCGCACCGTAAGAGGAAGAAGGCGTTGTCGAGATACGGATGGAGGTTCGCCTTCATGATCAGGTTGGGCGGCTCGCCGTACGCGAGCCAGACGCCGCAGATGGTCGTGACGGCCGTGCAGACCATGACGGCGTAGCGAACCGAGCCGACGCGGGGGCCGCGGCCAGCAGCATGATGATGACGAGCGTGCGAATCGTGAGGCCGATCATCGACACGCCGTCGAGAATGCCCGACGCGACCGCCACGACGGCGGTGACGGCGATCACCGTCGGCAGAATCGCGCCGAGGTTTCGCCGGAGCAGGAAGAGGGTGATGCCCTTCGAGCAGGCGCGTCTGGGCGATGACCGAGACGAAGTAGGTGAGGCCCAGGATGAAGAGCATCGTGTCGGCGTGGATCAGCTCGTCCAGACCGTGAGAACGAGAGCAGGTGCTCGCGCAGCCAGGACCACGCAGCCATGCTCCGCGATCTCGACGTGCCAACGCGACGTCTCCAGGCCGCAGAACGTCGCGACGATCACGAGCAGCATGCCGTAGGTCAGCGCGTTCTTGTGGATCTGGATACTTGAAGGATCCGAACAGGAACAGCCCGAGGATGGTGACCAGGACCTCGGCGGCCAGCAACCACGTGGGCAATGCCATCGTGCGGCCGGCAAGAAGCAGGGCGAGCGCCACCGCGACGCATCCTGTCATGAATGCCCGTCCGGAGAGCATGACCGTGGCCTCGGGGTCGGGCGGCGGGGCCGTCGTGCTGCCGGGGCCGGTCGGCGAAGATCCCCAAGAGACGGAGTTTTCCTGAGCGGTGACGTTGAGCATCATTCGTCCTACCTTCAAAGACCGAGCCGGTTCGGCGGACCGAGGGCGAGCGTCTGCCAACCTCTCCTGGGACTCACGTCCACCGTTAACAGATAGGTACAAAGGCACTTGACGTGTGGAACAAAGAGTATTGATGGTGCAGCGGCCGACATGGGCGCGGACGCAGGAAGCTACACAAATGTGGCTTCAATGGCTGTTGCAGACAACCTTGTTGGATCCGCACGGATCGCCGATGCGCTACCGCGGGTTGCGGTGGGCGGACGTCAGAAAGGTCGATCCTGCGTGCGCCTCCACGTCACACCTGGAAGCGACATCGATGTTGGTTTGAGGCCGTGTATCCCACACTTCTGTAGGAACCGATTGGCCTGAGAGCGGTCGTCGGCGTGCGCCGTTTGCGAACTGATTCTGTTGGCAAAAACATCCGTGTCGGCGCGACCGGTCGTGTCGTCGCAGTCTGGCGTTCCTCTTGCAACCTCGTCTGGTACGCCACGGTGACGCGCAGTCGCCTCGGACGCGAATCTGCCGGATCAAGCGTGGCTTTCAACCTGTGAAGGAGGCGTCGTGTTCAAGAAGATGTGTTCGGGTGCGTGCAGCAAGATGGTTTCGCAGGGCTGGTCGTGGCCGTTCTGGCGCTCGTTGGCGCGGGTTAGGCGCAGGCGCAGGCGCCAGACGATCCCAATCCCGGCGCTCTGACATTCACTGGCGGGCTCGACGTGCCGTCCGTCTACTTCTTCCGCGGGATCCGCCAGGAATTCGACGCCAAGTTGACGCTCTTCCCCTATGGCGACATCGGGATCGCGTTGTCGTCGGACGGGAAGGGCGGCCTGAAGAGCAGCAGCATCAACTTCGGAGTGTGGAACAGTCTGAACACCGGCACGTCCGGCAGCGACGGAGCATCGGGACGTATCCACTATGAGGAGGACTTCTACACGACGCTGAACCTGGGCTTCGGCGGCGGAGTAGGTGTCGCCACGACCTTCACGGCCTACACCAGCCCGAACGGCGGGTTCGGCACGATTCAGGAACTGAGCTTCAAGGTCACGAAGGCGCACATGCTGAATCCGTACGGCCTCCTCGCGTTCGAGGTGGGCGGCGACGGCTCGAGTGACGGCGGCTCCGAGAGGGGCACCTACCTGGAACTCGGCGTGGGGCCGAGTTGGCCGCTGGCTGGCAGCAAAGCCACTGTCGCCGTGCCCGTCAAGTTCGGGTTCAGCCTCAGTAACTACTATGAGTCGGGCGGAGAGGACCACAGTTTCGGGTTCTTCGATATCGGCGCGCTGCTGACGGTGCCCCTGAGCCGGCGTGTCGTCGCGCTTTGGTGTCGTGGAACATTCATGCGGGCGGTGACTACTTCCTGTTCGGCGATACGACCGAGTCGTTCAACCTCAAGGAAGACGGCGGCACCAAGAGCAGTCAGTTCATCGCGCTCTTCGGCATCGGCGTCAGCTACTAGGCGAACGTTTCGCACGAAGATCAGGGCCATGACGCCAGACCATGACGCATCTGCAATCGACGGACGTGCGGACGACAGGGCAGCGGGGAGTGATGTGCCTGATTCTCACTTCGCTGCTGATCGCCATGGCGGTCTCGTCGGTCCGCACGCCGTTCTGCCTCCCATCGTCTCGTCGCCGTCACGCGGTCAGCGTATGCCGTGCGGGCGAGCGCGACACTGAGGGTCAGTCGTTCCACGACCCTGTGGGCGCCAACGCAGGTTCCGCCGACGCTGTTCGACGTGGTCGTTGGATCGGCGGCGACGGCAGATAGTTCTCCGGTTGTTTCTCGAGGTTCACATGTGGTGCTGCGCATTTGAGAATGCCCCGATGACTGTCAACCTCCGCACGTGCGTGCGGCGGGGACGCGTGCAGCCGGCTGGGTGTCGATGTTTCCACATGAGAACGACGAGTTTATTCAGGAGGGGCGATGAATCTTCTCAAACGACGTAAGTATTGGGTGAGTCTGCTGTTGGTGGTGGTGTTTGCCCTCAGCGCGAAGCCAGAGGCCGCCGCGAAGACCCCCGAGGAGCTGACGATCGCGTTGGATACGATCTGGGTTCTGCTCACGGCGTCGCTCGTGTTCTTCATGAACCTGGGCTTCGCGCTGGTGGAGTCCGGATTCTGCCGGGCCAAGAACACGGTCAACATCCTTTCGAAGAACTTCATCGTCTTCGCGATTTCGTGCCTGGCCTTCTACCTGTTCGGCTGGGGGCTGATGTTCGGCAACGGAACGGGCTGGCTCGGGTCGGAAGGCGTGTTGATGGTCGGCGGCGCGGACAACAGTCCTGCCACGGGCGATGCCTACATGGGCGCGTACAAGTCGATCGCATGGACGGGGGTTCCGATCTGGGCGAAGTTCTTCTTCCAGCTCGTGTTCGCCGGCACCGCCGCGACCATCGTGTCCGGCTCGGTCGCCGAGCGCATCAAGTACCTGTCGTTCATCGTCTTTTCGTTCCTGCTGGTGGCGTTCGTCTATCCGGTCACCGGACACTGGATCTGGGGCGGTGGCTGGCTCTCGACGGCTGGCTTCTGGGATTTCGCCGGATCGACCGTGGTTCACAGCGTCGGCGGATGGGCGGCTCTGGCCGGCATCCTCGTGCTCGGTCCACGGCTCGGCAAGTACGGACCGGACGGGGGCGGTCAACCCGATTCCCGCGCACAGCATGACGTCAGGCGTCATCGGCTGTTTCGTGCTGTGGCTGGGCTGGTTCGGATTCAATCCCGGATCCACGATGGCCGCGGACGCCAACGCCATCTCTCACATCTTCATGACGACCAACACGGCGGCCTTCATGGCGCTGCTGTCCGCTACGGCGCTCAGCTGGACGTGGGACGGCAAACCCGATCTGGGCATGTCAGTCAACGGCTGCCTGGCCGGGTTGGTCGCCATCACCGCACCGTGCGCGTTCGTCACGGTGAAGGCCGCGCTCGTCATCGGTCTCCTCGCCGGACTCATCGTCGTCTGCGCCGTGAAGCTTCTCGACACGCTCAAGATTGACGACCCCGTCGGTGCGGTGCCCGTGCACCTCTTCAACGGCGTGTTCGGCACCCTTTGCGTCGGGATCTTTGCCGTCGACAAGATCACCGGCGCGGCGACTGGCAACGGCCTGCTCCACGGAGGGGGAGCGACGCTGTTGCTGGCCCAGCTCAAGGGCATCGTCGCGGTCGGGATCTACACGTTGGTGGTGTCCGTGATCTTCTGGTACGTGATCAAGGCCACGGTCGGTCTGCGCGTCAGCAAGGATGAGGAAGAGGAAGGCCTGGACATCGGCGAGCACGGTCAGGTCGCTTATATCTTCAACAAGGCATAGATCGTTCGGCTGCGGCGCGGATGGCGCGTCCCGTCATCCGCGCCGCAGCGGCCGTCTGCCCGACGCCAGTCGTCGGGCCATCGAGCGGCATTCCGGGGAGCGACCCCCGGTTTTGACGTGTGTTGGTCATGACCTACCCCCTACGCACCATCGGCCGAATCGTGACGTTCCGAAGAGGGGCGATTTGCAGGTCGTTCGCTCTGCTGATCGTAGTCCTGATTCTGTCACCGTTCACCGCTCCGTTTGCCACGCTCGATCTCACTGCCGTCGCCGAGATCGCGCAAGGTGACGGTGACACGATGAAGATCGCCGCCGACGCCATCGTTGACCGAGCATTCCCGGTCGTTGAATCGCCCATGCGGCACTACGTCTGGTTCGACCCGATCGAGGACACGAACACACCAGATCCTTCCTCATCCTTCCACATCGTCCTGCGAATCTGAGGCGGGATTCCGCCTCTGGAGGGTCTCCCTGCATCACGGGAGCGCCCGCCGCCTCGCGTCCGGCAGACACCTTCAACGTAATCGGCAAGTGCTCCGATGTTATCGGGTGCAGTGTGTGCTCGGTGCGTCCGTTTCGAGGCATCGGTGTAGTGATGGCGTGACTGGCGAGATTGTGGAGTCATAACTGGAGGATCGTCCAATGAATAGAGCAGGTGTGTTACGGAGACTGACGACAGCCGCGCTTCTTGCCTTCGCGCTGACAGCGGTGGTTCAACCGACCGGGGTCCATGCCCAGGGCGCGAACGCGCAGCTGAACGATCCCTCGGGGGCGACGACCGGCATGGCGAAGGACGTGACCGTCAAGGACGCAAAGGCTCCGACGCTCGCGGAGGTGATGGACACCGTCGGCCACAACAAGATCTCGATCAACTTCGTCTGGACGCTGGTGGCCGGATTCCTTGTCATGTTCATGCAGGCCGGTTTCGCGCTGGTTGAGACCGGTTTCACCCGCGCGAAGAATGCGGCGCACACGATGTCGATGAATTTCATGGTGTATTCCTTGGGGATGCTCGGGTACTGGGTGTGCGGTTTCGCCCTGCACATGGGTGGTGTCGGCGCGGTCGCCGTGCTCGGTGGCACGCCACCGCTCACCAACGAGTTCACGATAACCCTCTTCGGGAAAACCATGGGGCTGTTCGGGACGGGCGGGTTCTTTCTGAGCGGTAACTCGTACGATGTCGGCGTGTTCGCGCTCTTCCTGTTCCAGATGGTGTTCATGGACACGGCCGCGACGATCCCGACCGGTGCGATGGCCGAGCGGTGGAAGTTCTCCGCGTTCTGCCTGTTTGCCTTCTTCATGGGCGCCATCGTGTATCCGGTGTTCGGCAACTGGGTGTGGGGCGGTGGCTGGCTGGCCACGCTCGGCTCGAACTTCGGCCTGGGCCACGGTCACGTCGACTTTGCCGGGTCATCGGTCGTCCACATGGTGGGCGGCGTCGCGGCACTGGCCGGCGGCATCGTGCTCGGGCCCCGCCTCGGCAAGTACGACAAAGCAGGGAACGCCAAAACGCATCGCGGCGCACCACCTGCCGATGGCGCTCCTCGGCACGTTTATTCTGGCGTTCGGCTGGTTCGGGTTCAATCCCGGTTCCACCCTTGCAGGCAACTGACCTGCGCATCGCCGTCGTCGCCACGAATACGATGCTCGCCTCGGCTGGCGGTGCGTTCTCCGCGATGCTGTATATGTGGATGGTATACGGCAAACCGGATCCCGGCATGATGGTCAACGGCATGCTGGCGGGCCTGGTGGCCATCACAGCTCCGTGCGCATTCGTCACTGCGCCTGCCGCCGTGCTGATCGGTGTCATCTCGGGCGTGCTTGTGATCTGGGCCGCGTTCTTCATCGAGCGAACCTTGAAGATTGACGATCCAGTCGGCGCGATCGCGGTGCACGGAGTGAACGGCGCTTGGGGTGTGCTCGCCCTCGGCCTTTTTGCGGACGGTTCGTATGGCGACGGCTGGAACGGTGTGCCCGGCACCGTCAAGGGGCTGTTCTATGGGGCGCCTGCGCAGTTCCTGGCGGAGTGCATCGGCGTCCTGGCGTGTTTCGTCTGGGTGTTCGCGACCTTCTTCATCTTCTTCAAGATCGTGGACGCGATCATCGGCAACCGCGTGTCGGCGGAAATCGAGCTGGCCGGTCTCGATATTCCGGAAATGGGCGCGCTTGCCTATCCGGATTTCACGCTGAGAACAGGGGCTTAGCGTGATGGAGACAAACGCGATGGTGGTCTCGGGAGCGCTCGCCCCGAGCTCCGACTCGTCGGTCCCCGCCGTTCCATGGCGAGATCCGTATACGGTCTCGCCGCGCGATCTGACGGCTTACATCGGAAGCTTGGAGCGAAGCTGTCGTGAGAACCCAGGCTCGCCAGAACTCTGGACGTGTCTGGGTATGGCGTACGCGGTCAACCATGACGTGGTCAAATCTATGGACGCGCTCGAAACCGCCATGGATGTCGAGCCGACGCACTTCTGGGCGCGGCTCAAGTACGGCGAGTTGCACTACCGCCTTCGAACGCTCGACAGCGCGGAGGACGAAACCCTCAAGGCAGTGGCGCTTGCCGGGAATGCGCTTCAGTTGTCCATGGCGAGGAAGCAGCTCCGAGAGATCCGCGCGATAAATCCACGCCGGGTTCGGCGGGACGCACCGGCCTCCGCATTGGGGCGGGCGCTCTTCCTCTTGGGGCTACTGACGTTCGCGGTTGCTGTGGTGATGTGGACATGAGCTGGAGATACTTCTTCGGCGCGTCGATCTTATCGTCGGGTCTGCTGTTCAAGGTTGGCGCGCCCGTGGAAGCCGTGGCGATGGGGATTGCGCTCGTGGCGCTTATCAATTGGAGGAGTCTCGGCAGCGGCAACTGACGTGATCGCTTCTCTGTGGCGCGGCCGTGCTCGCCCGGGGCCGATGCTGCCGCACGCACCCCTTGCGATCATGGCCACCGGCATTGCCCTCGCGGCGGTCATCTTCGCGCGGCGCTGCCGCCGAACTGGCGTTAGCGAGAAGGATGGCAAACGGGCCGATGGAAGTGCCCGGAGCGGTATTCGCGGCTGAGTTTTTCGCGGTACTATGGTGGTTGAGCTGTGGCGCCGATTCCGGTGCAGAGCTCACCTGACGCGGATCACTGCGGATACCGATGACAGACAGTCCCTCGCCTGTAGAGGCGCACGCCGTACGCGCGGCACGATTCCAGGCGGCCCGGCAGGAACTCGTCGCTGCGACCGAGCGTGGCGAGGGCGGGCGTTACGCCCTCAAGCAGTATTCGCAGCGCATGGACGCGGTCATCCAGCAGCTGTTTGCCGAGGCCGGGGCGGCGTCACAGCTGGTGGGGGTCTTCGCGCTCGGCGGCTACGGGCGCCGCCAGCTCTGTCTGCATTCCGACATCGACCTGCTCATTCTGTTTGCCGGCGAGATCACCCCCGCGGACGAACGCTTTCTGCACGCATTTCTCAACCCCCTTTGGGACCTCGGCCTCACGGTCGGTCATCACGTGCGGGAAGTCACCGACGGATCCAAACTCGCGGAGGACAATTCCGAGTTTCTGCTGGCGCTCACAGACGCGCGTGCGGTCGTGGGCGACGCCACGCTCCTCGACCAGTTCACCGGGGCCACCGACGGCTCGCGCACGGCCTCGCGCACCTTCGAGTCGCTCAAAGTCCTCATCGCCGAGCGCCACGCCAAGTTCAACGACACGCTCTATCAGCTCGAGCCGGATGTGAAGGAGTCGCCGGGCGGACTGCGCGATCTCTTTGGCGCGCAGACGATTGCGAAACTGACCGATCCGACGCTGCTCACACAGGGCGGGTCCGGCCTGCGCACGCTGGACGACGCGGAAGAATTTCTCTTCAGGGTCCGCTCCACCTTGCACCTCGAGGCCAAGCGGCACCACAACATCCTTGGCCACGAGCTGCAGGAACGGGTAGCCGAGCGCCTCGGATACGCAGGCGCATCGCCACGGCACAACGTGGAACGTCTCATGGGCGACTACTTCCGGCACGCCCGCGCGGTCGATCGCACGGTCCGGTGGGCGCTGCAAAGCCGCGCCCCTGCCGATTGGTGCCAATCTCGTGCGCGCGGCCGACAGCGTCAGGTTCGTGGACGTTCGTGAGGCGGCCGGCCGTCCCGCGACCTGGCTGTCGCTTTTCCAGGCGGCGATCGACGGTGAGTGTGCCGTGGCGGACACCGCGATTGCCTGTGTCGAGCAGAACGCGGGACGCTTTTCTGCCGCCGACTTCTTTCCCACGCGTGCGCACCGCGACGCCCTGCTGCGGTTTCTCACACCGCGCCCCGGGCTTTACGCGCGTTTGTCCGAGATGCACGATGCGGGGCTGCTCGGTCAGATGTTCCCGGAGTTCAAGAAGATCAGCTTTCTCGTGGTCCGGGATTTCTATCACAAGTACACCGTTGACGAACACACGCTGCTGACCATTCGCAACCTGGAGCGGCTGACCGAGGCGTCGTCGGTGCGCGGCCGGTTCTCGCAGCTGCTCGCGGAGGTGGATCGTCCAGAGCTCCTCGTTCTCTCACTGCTGTACCACGACACGGGAAAGGGCCGGGGACAGAGCCACGAGGTCGAAAGCCGGCGGCTGACCACGAAGATGCTCGACCGGCTGGAGATCGAAGGGGAGGCCAGGGCGGCGGTCGAATTTCTCGTGAGCGAGCACCTCAAGATGTCGCTCGTCGCCTTCAGGCGTGATACCGAGGACCCCGAGATCGTGCGTCAGTTTGCCGCGCTCGTCGGTGTCGAAGACCGGCTGAAGATGTTGTGCCTGATGACGCTCGCCGATGTCGAGGCCGTGAGCCCGGAGACCCTGACTCCCTGGAAAGAGGAGTTGCTCTGGCGGCTCTACGTCGATACCTACAATCACATGACGCTGACCTACGGGGACGAGGTCATCGACGCGAAGCAGGCGGCCATTGCCGAGCTCATCGAACAGCGGCCGGGCGACCTCTCGAGGGACCAGATTGCGACGTTTCTCCAAGGGCTGCCCCGACGCTATCTCCAGTTGTTCCCAGGAGAAGCTGTCTACCGGCACGTTCGGCTTGCCGGGGCCCTGGCGCCAGGGTCGGTCCAAGCCTGGCTCGAACGGAAGAACTCTGCCTGGGAGCTCACCGTGCTCACGCGGGACCAGCCGTTCCTCTTCTCCAACATCTCAGGAGTGCTGGCGTCCTACGGGATGGATATCCTGCGGGGGTTCGCGTTCACCAAACCCGACGGCCTTGTCGTCGACATGTTCCACTTCACCGACGTTGAACGGTTCCTGGAACTCAATTCGGGCGGGGACGCCCAGTTCCTGCGAACACTGGAGGACGTCATATCGGGCCGCGCAGACCTGGCGGCGCGGCTGAAGGGCCGCGAACAAGGGGCTTTTCGGCGCAAGCTCCCGGGGTTTGCGCCGGTGATTCACTGTGACAACGAATCGTCGAAACGCTATACCATTGTCGAGATTGTTGCCGAAGATGCGCTGGGGCTGCTGTATCGCATGAGCCGCGTCATGTCCGAGTCGGGGTGTGACGTGGATCTCGTCCTGATCGCCACCGAAGGACGGCGGGCGATTGACGTGTTTCATCTGACGCGGAACGGGGTCAAGCTGTCGCCGGAGCAGCAAGCGGACATATCCGAACGATTGCAACGAGTGCTGGAGGGACAGCCGTGAAGCTGATCAAGTCGATTGTGCGACCGAACAAAGTGGATGAAGTGAAAGCCGCGCTCGAGAAGCTCCAGATTTCCGGTATGACCGTGACCGAAGTCCGCGGGCACGGCAAACAGAAGGGCCATACAGCCATCTATCGCGGCCAGGAGTACCAGGTGAGTCTCCTGCCCAAGATGGAAATCGAGGTCGTGGTGTCCGACTCGATGGTCGACGATGCCATCAAGGCCGTCATCGAGGCGGCCCGAACGGGAGAGATTGGAGACGGCCGCGTCTTCGTCCTTCCGGTCAACGAGAGCTACAAGATTCGCACGGGCGAACGGGAGGTCTAGCAGCTCACTTTGCAGGCGACGGGAGGTCTTTGAGGATGAAGACCTTCTCGCCCCGACGGATGAAGCCGAGGTCGCGACGGGCCGCGTCCTCGATGGCGCGCGGATCGTTCTCGAGCCGCTGCACTTCTTCACGCCGGCGCGCATTTTCCAGCTTCGTGCGGGCAAGAGTGGCGGCCATATCCTCGTACCTGCGCTGCTCGCGTCGTCTGGCCAGGAGGCCCTGGTCTCCCACGAGTGCATCCACGACCATCGCCGCGGCAAACAGAAGGAGCACGAGCTGTACGAATGAACGGGCCCGCCAGCCACGCTTCGCCGTCGTGGTGCGCTGACGGGACGCCGAGGACGCGCGGTGTTTCAACACGCTCAACGACATTACAACAACTGTATCAAAAAGTACACAGAAGAATGACCACCGACGTTGTATTTGTCCTCACAACTGTTCCGACCGTGGAGCAGGGTGAAGCGATCGCCCGCGCGCTGGTCGAGGAGCACCTCGCGGCGTGCGTGAACCTGTCTGCACCAATGACGTCCTTCTATCGATGGAACGGACGCATCGAACGCGACGTCGAGCGTCAGCTCGTCATCAAGACGACGCGCGAACGCGTGACGGCGATCCAGGCCCGTGTAGCTCAGCTACACTCGTACGAGCTGCCTGAATTCGTCGTGCTTCCGGTGGTCGACGGCTCGGTCGACTACCTGACCTGGGTCCAGAATGAGTCGTCCCAGAGCAAAGCCGCGCAGTGAATATTCTCGACTTCCTTCTTCACAGCGACACGCACCTGCTCGAGTTCGTGAGGGACTACGGCCGGTGGGTGTACGGGCTGCTGTTTCTGATCGTCTTCGCGGAAACAGGCTTCGTCGTCACGCCATTCCTGCCGGGGGACTCGCTGCTCTTTGCCACGGGGGCGCTCTGCGCGACCGGCGCGCTCAACGCCCCAACGGCCGCGGGCCTACTCGCGATCGCCGCATTTGCCGGCAATGCCGTGAACTTCGCGGTCGGACGCCTGATCGGCCCACGCGTCTTCAGCGCGACCGATCGGTCCGGCATCTCGCATCGGCTGCTCAACCGCGATCACTTGAATCGAGCGCACGCCTTTTTCGGGCAGTACGGCGGGAAGGCGGTCATTCTCGGCCGCTTCGTGCCAATCGTGCGCACCTTCGTCCCCTTCGTCGCGGGCGCCGCCGCGATGTCGTCGCACTCGTTCGTGTTCTACAACTTCATCGGGGCGGTTGCCTGGGTTGGCCTGTGTTTTGGCGCCGGGATCCTGTTTGGCAACGTGCCGGTGGTGAAGAACAATTTCTCGCTCGTGACCATCGGCATCGTGCTCGTCTCGATCCTGCCCGTCTTCGTCGAGTGGGCGAGGCACCGGAGAGGGCGTGCGACCAGAGGCTGAAGGCGCGTCGTCGCTCGCGCAGTGACCGCGAATGCGACCCCCGATGGACGTGGAGGCTGCTGTTTCTGCAAACCCGCTCGAAGAGCCAAAAGCCGAGGGAGTCTACGCGTTGTCCAGCGCCTGAAGGAGATCCTCCTTCAAGTCATCGATGTCCTCGACCCCCACCGAAATTCGCACAAGACCGTCGGTGATGCCGAGTGCCAGTCGGCGCTCGGCCGGGACCGAGGCATGGGTCATTGTCGCGGGGTGGGAGATCAGAGTTTCAACGCCACCAAGGCTTTCGGCGAGCGCCATGAGGCGGACGCCGTTGAGGACTCGGCGCGCTGCTTCGAGCGATCCGACGTCGAAGGCGAGCATGCCGCCGAAGCCCTGCATCTGCCGAGCGGCCAGCGCGTGTTGCGGGTGCGACGCGAGCCCGGGGTAGTAGACCCGGCTGACCTTTCGATGAACCTCCAGAAACTCGGCAAGCGCGAGCCCATTCGCGTTGTGCTGCGCCATTCGCAGGGGCAGGGTCTTCGTGCCGCGCAGAACGAGCCAGGCGTCGAAGGGGCCCAGAATCGATCCCGCCGCGTTCTGTACGAATGTCATCCACGCGATGTCCTCCTCGGACACCGCGATCACCGCACCGCCAACACTGTCGCTGTGGCCGTTGAGATACTTCGTTGTGCTGTGCACGACCATGTCGGCTCCACACTCGATCGGGCGCTGAAGACAGGGGCTCGCGAACGTGTTATCGACCACCAGCTTGACGCCGCGCCGGCGTGCGAGGTCTGCTGCCCTCCGCAAATCCGTCAGCCGCATGACCGGATTGCTGGGTGTTTCGACGAACAGCATCCGCGTCGAAGGTCTGAAGGCGCGCTCGACGAGGTCCAGATCGCCGGTATCTACATACGAGAACGCCAACTGGTAGCGACTGAGTACCTTGTCGAAGAACCTGAACGTGCCGCCGTAGACATTGTCAGAGACGATGACGTGGTCGCCGGATTTCAGGAAAGACGCGACGGCCCCGATCGCGGCCATCCCGGAGGCGAAGGCGAAACCCGCCGTGCCGGATTCCATCGCGGCGAGATTCCGCTCGAGCGCCATCCTCGTCGGATTCTGCGTGCGCGCGTATTCGAAGCCTTTATGCTTGCCGAGTTCCTCCTGTACGTAGGTGGACGTCTGATAGATCGGTGTGATGATGGCGCCGGTCGAAGGGTCCGGCTCCTGACCGGCATGTACACAGACCGTACTGAACCGCGCGTTTGGCTTCAGCTTCACGATCCGCCACGATAACATGGTCGGGGAAACATATGCCTAAAACGACGAACGACGAGGGAGAGCCCGTCGGCAACTGGCGGGCGAGGATGGATCTGACGGCGATCGTGGCGGTGTCGGCGCTTGCGATCTCCGGCCTGAATTTCTACCGAACCTACCTCTACACGAAGCAACAGCTCGACGTCACGGTTACGGAAGTGTCGTATGTCACGGGTCAAGGAGGTTTGTACATGACGGTGGCGTTCGCGAATGCCGGCAACCGGGACGCTGCGCTGCTCCGCGTGGAACCGGCGCTTTGGAGCCGCGCCGGCCAGTCAAATCCCGAATGGGTGCCTCTCGTGGACAAGGTGCACCCGAATATCCCGGTGGCAGTCCCCCGGACGCCGACGGTCGTGAAAGCAGGTGGCGTTGAGATCGTCACGTTGTCGACGCGGTTGGATGCGACCGATGCCGAACGGGCGCTTGTGTTGTCGGAAGGCGGGGCTTTCCTTGGAATCCGCATCGCGACGATGAATTCCGATGGGAACCTCTATCTCCTCGAGCATCCAGTCGCCAGGCTCGTCATCGATCGACAGGGCAGAATCCAGAAGGCCGAACCTGCGATTCACCAGACCCTGAGTGGCTTCGTCGACTTGCAGGGTGCTCCACCTGGTGACAGGTTGCAGTCGAATAAGAAAACGCCCTTCGTGTGGGCCGAAGAGCACTATTGAGGCGACACATCGGGCTGCGTCTTTCAAGAGGAATCGCCATTCTGCCCGATACTTCTGGCCCTTACGAGTTGAATGTGGCTGGCTGCTATATCCAAGGTGCGGTACGATGGCAAGATTCGGGTTGTCCTTCTTGACTTCAAACTGTCAGGTTCGTTACACTGCGTTTCTTCAAAGCTTGCCCCCTTAGAACCATCGCAGGTGGCTCACCGGACTAGCCGCGAAAGAGAGGCAGGACGGTGCGTGATGTCCCACCCCGACAACGACGATGTCGTCATCCGGCAGAAGCACGGCAATCCGTCCACGGTCTATCTCCTTGGGACACCTGCGGCTCCCGACCAGTTCATGATCCGCACCCGCGACGAAGCCGTCTCGAAAGCCCTTGTGTTTGCCAGACGTCAGCACGTGCGGGCGTGGTTTGCGAATGGCCACGAGGACTTCGTGCTGCTCGGCACGTTCCGAGAAGAAAGAGTGAGTCCGTCTAACCCGAGGTTTGGCGAATGGCAAGAGCGCAGACAGGCGAGAGACCCGCGACGGCTGCTGACCGCGCATCGAAGTCGCCGCGTCGGGTAACCGTCACCGATAGCGACATCGCCCGTCGCGCTTACGGGTTCTATCTTGGACGCCGCTGCGAGCACGGGCACGACGTTGAAGACTGGCTGCGGTCTGAGCGCGAACTACGACACGTCGAAACACGCGCCAGCGCGTGACGATGTCGTGCTGCCGCTGCGCACGCCCGCGAAGGTGGCGACGTGCTGGTCCCCGCCGAGGGGCATGGTGGAGTCAGTCGAACAAAGGAGTCGTTCGTGACGGCACAATCACCGACGAACCACATTGTGGTCGCAACGGCTGCTGACCCGAACGCGGACACGCCACCAAGTCATTCGGCTCTGGACTGGCACACTCTGAAGACCGCCCGTTGTAATGTGCTCGTAACGGGAATAGCGGATGCTGTCGAACGGTCGCTCGCGGCCTTGCTGCCACATCTCGAACAACCTGTCTGGTGTTGGACACTCGACACGGTGCTGCCGTCAACAGGCGACGTGAGGACGCTCATCATCCGTAACGTTGACGCCCTGTCTGTCAACCAGCAGCGAGAGTTGTCGTCGTGGCTGGAGCAATCAGCGGGCGCGCGGACCCGTGTGGTGTCCACCACGACGGTGCCTCTATTTGCGCTGGTGGCGGCTGGTCTCTTCGTCGATGCGTTGTATTACCGCTTGAACACATTGCTGCTCGATACGCACTGTCAACCTTGCTGCAACGAGGTGACAGAGGTAGCCGCAACAATAGGCGACGTGCGGGCGGTCGCTCACCGAGCATATCGTCTCTATCGTGAGCGCGGGTGCCTGCACGGACACGACGTGGACGACTGGTTGCAAGCAGAACGCGAACTGCGAGCGAGTCCCACGCCGTCGCAGCGACACTGAGAGGTTCCTATGCCGGTTAATACCATGCGCACACGTATTCGCGCCGAGTTTCTGGAGATGCCTGGGTTGCGACTGACCGCCGATCAGGCGCAGCGGCTCTGCGGCGTTGGGCGAACGATTTGCCAGATGGTTCTTGACGAACTGGTGAATGCGAAGTTTCTGGGCGTGAGCACGGACGGACACTACGCCCTCTTGACAGAGACTTCGCGATCCCGTCCGGCGAAGGCAGATCTGATCACCGAAGAGCACGTTCGTAAGGTCTCCAGGGCCTCTTGAGAGTCGCAGTCACGTGTTGTGGTTGGATTTCCATCGGCGCAGCGTTCGTCGTCGGATTCGTGCTGCCGGCCGCAGGCGTCCGGCTGACGACCTCGGCTCCGTCAGTCCGCACTGAGTTGCAGCGCATCGTGCTGATGCGCCCTGATCGCGCCGAATCCACACCTACGCCTTGCCGCGCGGACCAAGCGGGCGCGGCGGCGCGGATGGACGCGATCCTCAGCTAACGGGTTGGCAACGGGCCGTCGTTTTTCTGGTCCGTTCTCATCTCGTCTCGTTCTCTGAACCGACGCGACATGGTCGGTTTGCCGAAGAAAACCGCACGAAACGAGACGAACCGTGCCAACCCGGCACAAGTCACTCGCGACATGTCTGCTTTCTCATTTCCGTCCCATTCTGGGAACCGACGCGACGCCGCGATTGGTCGAAGAAGACCGCACGAGACGAAACGGGCCGTGCAAAGCCAGCACAACTTACTCGCAACATGTTCTAATGTCGCCGACCGTGTGATCATGAAGGCGCGCGGTCCGTGGACGGTCTCAGGCCGGGTCTTGTGACCGGGCCGGCGATCGCCGCCGCCGGCGTGAATCGAGGCCCAGGCGAATCGTCCCACCGAGGAGTTGGCGAACGTGCGTGTATCGCGAGGTGGGGGCGTTTGTTGGCGACGCGCGCCAGCACGACGATATGACAATCATCCTCTTGTGGATTGAAGATGGGCGACGGGCGGGCGACTGATGGATCTGGTCGTCATCTTTCGGACGCAGTCAGACGCAGAGGCGAGCATCGTGCGGGGTCTGCTCGAGGCTCACGGCCTTCCGTCCATCCTGTCTTCGTCTACCAGCGCGTCGCGGTTTCCGATCAGCATCAACGAATTGGGAGAGGTGCGGCTCTCTGTTCATCGGGGCGACGCCGAGGAAGCGCGACGGATCATCGAGAGCCATCGTACGGAGCTGTCCACGAACCGCGTTGTCCGCCTGCGCGAAGAGTTCGAGACCCTGCAGCGTGACATCGAGTACCGATTTCGCGATCGCGGCCTCCTCGAGCACGCCATGACCCACACGTCGCGCGCCAACGAGGACGTCAGCGGTGGCGTCGTGGACAACGAATCGCTCGAATTCCTCGGCGACGCCGTGCTCGGATTCATGATTGCCGACATGCTCTTCCGCGAGTTTCCCACGTTCAACGAAGGGCAGAAGTCGAAGATCAAGGCCTTGCTGGTGTCGACGACAACGCTCGCGAGGCAAGCAGAGCGGCTTGCGCTCGGCGATCACCTGCTGCTCGGTCGCGGTGAAGAAAAGTCCGGGGGGCGCCGGAAGCAAGCATTGCTCGCTGATGCGTACGAGGCCCTGATTGCCGCCATCTACCTCGACGGCGGCATCGAGCAGGCAAGAGCCTTCATCGCGCGAGAGTTCGCCGCGCTCGTTGACGATGTCAAACACCATGGCCTGCACGGTCGGGACTACAAGTCCGCGCTTCAGGAGGTGCTGCAGTCCGAGAGTGCGCCTCTCCCGGAGTACCGCCTCGCGGGGACGACGGGCCCGGATCACGAGAAGCTGTTTCGCGTTGAACTGCTGGTCCGAGGTGAGACAATCGCCGAGGGCACGGGCGGAAGCAAGAAGGAAGCGGAACAGGAGGCGGCGCGGCTTGCGCTCGAGAAGATCCACGGCGATTGACCTGTTCCATCTCGTTGGATGGCCGCTGTTCGCAACTTTGGGGAAAGAGGATCGTGATGAAGGCGACGGATTCGGCGTGTAGCGTGCGACTCCTCATTCTGGTGGTGATCCTCGGCGTCATGGGTGCGCTCGCGTCGACGCTTCGTGTCGACCTGCGCGCGCAGAGCCCTGCGGTCAAGTCCGATGTGCGGGCGGCCAGGGGTCTCGTGGTCTCACCTGTCTACGAGGGCTGGTACGAGGTGGACGGGACGAAGTACGCGTTGTTCTCGTACTACAATCGCAACCTCGAGGAAATCGTCGACGTTCCCATCGGTCCTCACAACCATGTGGCGCCCGGCTCTCCGGATCAAGGGCAGCCGACGCGCTTCTTTCCGGGAATGTTCTACGGGGTGTTCGCGGTCGCCCTGCCGAAGGATCAGCCCAGGACCGAGGTGAGCTGGACCCTGACCGCGAACGGGCAGACGCTTGCGATTCCTGTGTCGCTCGACCCTCTGTATCTCATCTCACCGCAGCGGGAGACCGGCACCGGCTATCCCGGCAATACCCCGCCGGTGCTGAAATTCGATCCGGCGGGCCCCTCGGCGCAGGGACCGCACGGCATCGCCGCTACCCGCACGGCCACTGTGTTGCGTCCACTCATGCTCGATGTCTGGGTGACCGATGATGGTCTGCCGCCGCAGCGACCCGGAACCCGGATGCCTGTGTCGGTCGCGTCCCTGCATCTGGGCTCCTGGGGCCTGTTGCTGCGCTGGCAGGTGTACCGCGGCGCGGGCGCGGTGAGCTTCAGCGACCAGGCGCCGACCGTCGAGCAGGGAAAAGCGCGCACGACGGTGACCTTCAGCGAACCCGGGAACTACATGCTGCGCCTGCTGGCGATCGATTCGCGGTCCGCAGACAGGTGCTGCTGGACGAACGGCTACATCAAGGTCACCGTGCAGGGGGAGGCGCCCGGCCGCTGAACGGCCCGCATTTGCTGTCACGCCGCGGCTATTTCTGCGCTAGGATAAAGTGCGGTAGAGCTGTTGTACACGGGCGAACCGGGCACGCCCGCTCGAAAGGAACAGGAACAATGAGCGCTGAGAGCGTGGCACGCCTGATTATCGCGGTGGTTCTCATGATGAGTACGACTGCTGTCTCGCAGTCTGCGTCGGCTCAGACGTCGGCCGCCGGCGGCCAGTCGCCGACGTTCACCAGGGACATCGCCCCCATCTTTCAAGAGAAATGCGAGGTTTGCCATCGGCCCGGCAACATCGGACCGATGTCGCTCGTGACCTACGAGGACGTCCGCCCGTGGGTCCGTTCGATCAAGACGCGGGTTGCCAGCCGGGAGATGCCGCCGTGGCATCTGGACAAGGGCGTCGGGATCCAGAAGTTCATCAATGATCGATCGCTCAGCGAGACCAGATCGAGACGATCGTCCGGTGGGTCGATGCCGCCGCGCCGCGGGGCGACCTGAAGGACCTGCCGGCGCCGAAGCAGTGGCCGAGCGGCGATCGGTTCTCCCTCGAGGACGTGCTGGGGCCACCCGACCTCGTGGTCCGAGCCAACCCGTTCACGATGCCGGCTCAATCGACCGACGTCCACTTCGAAGCGGAAGTCGCGCTCCCGCTCACTGAGCCGCGATGGGTCCGTGCGTCCGAGACGAAGCCCTCGCTGAGGGGCCGCCGAATCGCCCACCACGCCGACGTGTTTCTGAGTCGACCCGAGACGCCGGAGGCGATCGCGGCCGAGCGGGCGACGCGGGCCAGTCAGCCTGGCGCCGACGTCGTGATCGACCAACGCCGGACGGAGTCTTCGGGCGAACGGGAGTATTTCACCGAGTGGGCCCAAGGCAAGGGCGGAGAGATCTATCCGGAGAACGCCGGCAAGCTCGTGATGCCGGGCACGAAGGCCGCCTTCCGGATTCACTACCATGCCGTAGGCGAGGAAATCACCGATACGATCGAAGTGGGGTGGTGGTTCCATCCGAAAGGGAAGACGCCGAAGTACAGCGTGGAGTACATGCCTCTGGGCCGCGTCCTACCAGCGGAGCTTCAGATTCCGCCCAACACCGTGACCGAGCACCAGGCGGTCACGGTGCTCAAGGCGCCGACGATCCTGCACAATTTCCAGCCGCACATGCATTATCGGGGCAAGGCGCAGACGCTCGAGGCGATTTATCCCGACGGCCGACGTGAGGTCATCAATCAGGCCAGTCACTTCACCAACAACTGGCACATCAACTACGTCTACGACCCGGACTACGCGCCGGTCTTCCCCAAGGGGACGGTGCTGATCGTGACGACGATTCACGACAACACGGCTGCCAACAAGAACAACCCGGATCCACGTCAATGGGTGGCCGGGGGTTCGCGGACCGTCGACGAGATGGCTCATCTGAACGAGCAGCTTATCTACATCACGGAGGAGGACTACCGGCGGATCGTCGAGGAGCGACGGAAGCGAGCAAGCGCAACACAGGACTAACCGGCGCTCCCGGCCGGGTTCTTTCACCCAAGCGGGCGGCCCGATCGGACTCGATGATCGCTCGAGAGGACTGCGTCTGTGGCAGAGACGCACGAGGTCGAGTCGATCCGAGTTACGACTGCCCGCGCGAGATGATTCATCAGTCGTCGCTCAGCGCGGCGAACCCTAGAGCCACCCACGACTCGCAATGTCATCGAGGATCGGTCGATAGCTCGTCAGATCGCCGATCGGCACATCGTCGATCTAATCGATCTCGATAATCCCCCAGGGTTTCTTGTCGTTGTCGCCGGAGTCGCCGGCCGGGCCGCCTGCGCCGCGGCCCGCGGTGGCCATGACGAGCGCCGGTTCGACCTGCGGGAGACGTGGCAGCGCGTACTGGTGGATTTCGCGCGCGACATCGTCCTCGCTCGGCGGCGACATGCGGCAGTGCAGACGGACCCAGACGCGGAGCAGCGCGTCGGTGTAGCTGTAGCGCTTCTGGCGGGCGGTCACGAGGTCCACATCCTCGAGCCATGACAGGTAGTCCTTCGTGGATCCTGGCGTGCGCTGGAGGCGCTGTGAGATCTCGGTGAGGGTCACCCCCTCTTCTTCGGCGAGGATGTCGAGAATCGCCTTGAGCGCACCGTACCCGCGCGCGCGCTGCAGGCGCAACTCGTACGAGAAGTGGCATTGGTTGGCGATGCGTCCCCCGGGGACCATGAGCGCGACCAGAGCGCTGACGGCGTCGCTGGCACCGTGGCCGCCATGCTCACGCGTCGCCGCGAGCTCGTCAACGAGGGCGCGAACGTATGAGGGGCGACCGCCGGTCAGTAGGTGAATCGTCTTGGCGACGAACTCGGAATCGTGCGCATCGCCGGGCGCGACCGATGGCCCGAGCACATCGAGTGTGTCCTCGGTGGAGAAGGGAGGCATGTGGACGACTTCGAACCGCGCCGACCGATCCCGGAGCAGGCGTAGCGCCCTCGCGGTGTAGCGGCTCGTTAGGACGAAGCGATTTGTGCTGGCCGACAACCCATCCATGAGTTCGTGGAGCACGCGACGCAGCCCAGGAAAGCTTTCAAACGTCCGCAGTTCCAGGAATTCGTCCATCAGGAAGACCGCCGGTTCGCCGCCGCCGGTCCGCACCCGGCTGAAGAAGGTCAGCGTCGCGTCGAAGGCCGCGCGCGCACTCAACATACCGGTTTCCAAGGAAGGAAACGGCGACTGATTGGTGACCGCCCGCAGAAACCGCTCAGGCGTGGTCGCCGTATGCTCAACGTCAATGTACTGGGCCGATGTCCGGCCCATCCGTTCGCGTACCTGCTGCAGGAGAACGGAACGGCCGCTGCCACATCCTCCTAGAAGGACCGGAATGCGCGTCGGGGCAGCATCGAGTGCCGCGAGCACGCGGCGTGAGAGCGTGGTGCGAGGCGTGAGCATGATCTGCACGCCGGACGTGAAGGGACGGCCGGCGAAGAATAGAACTTAGAAAGCGACGCGGAGCTTGTCAATCGAAATCAAGAATTTTTTTCACTTGACTACGACCGCGCGCACGGTGACGGGTTTGCGCCGCCTCCACGCCAACATGTTCGATCGCGATGGCGGCGCGCGAGTCGAGTAGAATCTGCAGCTGGGATCATGAATCTGGCTGTTCTTGGCGCTCAATGGGGCGACGAAGGTAAAGGGAAGATCGTCGATCTTCTGGCTCCGCGATTCGATATCGTCGCCCGGTATCAGGGCGGGCACAACGCGGGGCATACGGTTTACGTCAACGGCACGAAGTTCGTGCTGCGGCTCATTCCGTCTGGCATCCTGCATCCCGGCATCACATGCGTCATCGGCAACGGTGTTGTCGTCGATCCGGAAGCGCTGTTCGGCGAGGTCGATGAACTCGCCAGGAATGGCATCGAGGTGGGTGACCGTCTCATCGTGAGCGACAAGGCGCACGTCATCCTGCCGTATCACCGCGATCTCGATCTACTGGCAGAGGCGCGGCGCGGCGATCGCAAGATTGGCACGACATCGCGCGGGATCGGGCCGGCGTACGAGGACAAGATCGCCCGCCGTGGTATCCGTGTGGGCGACCTGGCCGACCCCACGGCGCTCGAGCAGAACGTCCGGGACAACGTCCTGGCCAGAAACCGGCTGGTTCACGATTCGACCATGGACTGGAGACCGGTATTCAGCCAGCTGATGATGTACGCCGCCCGTCTCAGGCCGTGGGTGCGCGACATTTCGCTCATGCTGCACGACGCGACGCGCCGCGGCCAGTCGATTCTCTTCGAAGGCGCCCAGGGGACGCTTCTCGACATCGATCATGGCACCTATCCCTACGTCACCTCGTCGAGTGCCTCAGTTGGCGGTGTGTGCACGGGGCTGGGCGTCGGGCCGCGCGCCATTGGCGGCGTGCTGGGTGTGACGAAGGCCTACACGACACGTGTAGGCGAGGGACCGCTACCGACCGAGTTGTTCGACGAGATGGGGGACCGTCTGCGAGACAGCGGCAATGAATATGGCGCCGTCACGGGCCGGCCTCGCCGGTGCGGTTGGTACGACGCCGTCGCCGTTCGTTACAGTGTCCGGATCAACGGACTCGACGGTCTCGCGCTGACCAAGCTCGATGTGCTCGATGGTCTCGAGCGGATTGAGGTCTGCACGTCCTACCGGTGCGGAAGTCGAACGCTGACCGAGTTCCCGTCTGACGTCGCGCAGCTGTCGGCCTGCGAGCCTATCTACGAATCCCTGCCGGGATGGGCGACCCCCACCCGCGGCGTTCGGCGTTTTTCCGACCTGCCCGACAACGCGCGTCGCTACATCGCGAGGTTGGAAGACATCTCAGGAGTGCCGGCGGTCATCGTCTCCACCGGATCTGAGCGCGATCACACCATCGTCAGAGACGATCAGAAATTTCAGATCCCGAATCTCAAAGTGCACGCCTGAGCGGCATCCGGACAGAGCGACCGTCGGTCCACTCAGGGTGCTCGGTGCCGCAGCGAGTAGGCATGAACGTCTTCCGCGACAGCGTCGAGGAACTCGATGCCTGCTCGGTAGCGCGGGCCACCGTTCTTCGGGATCTCGAATGTCGCCCACGCGATGCAGGCATTGAAGCGGATCACGGCCTCCTGGTCCGACAACGACACGCGCACGCGCTGAGTGGGTCTCAGCGCGGTCGCTGACACGACCTGCGCGCCATTCGCGGAAAGGTTCACGACGGAGGCGAGGTTGCCATCGATCAGCGCCTGAACGAATTCGTCCACGCTGATACGCTGCGCGCGTCTGGTGCCGGTCTGATCGAGTTCTCGCTCTGGGTGCGCGGAGCCGGGCTCGCGCCGCGAGACACGCGTGTGCCCGCTGTCGTGCGAGACGATGCGAATTTCCGACCCGCTCAGCGCGGGGTCGGCTTGGATGCGGGTGATGAGAGCCGCGCCCCGAGCGGTATCGGCAAACAGACGGTCGAGCGCCACGACGGAGGGGTGGCGATCGGCAATGACTGCCAGTGCACGGAGGGAGTCGGAATCGGTGAAGGTGACGATTTCATCCCCCCCGGAGTTCACGCGCTGGACTACCGCGTCCAGCCGCTCCGGCGCTGAGATGAGGACGATACACGAAGGTGACACGGACTCAGGACGTGGACGTGAAGGTTACTCGAAGATCTTGGCGTCTTGGAGGGGCCACCACCGGAACTTGACCTTGCCGACGATGTACTTCTTCGGCACGGGACCCCACGTGTCGGCTGTCCGAGCTGTTGTTGCGGTTGTCGCCCATCACGAAATAATAGCCCGGCTTGACCACCTCCGGGCCCCAGTCGTCGTGGCTGCGCCACTCGTCCGTCAGGTAGTCGTCCGCCACGGGATTGCCGTTGATGTGGATGCGCCCGCCGATGATCTGCACCGAATCGCCTTCTTTCGCGATCACGCGCTTGACGAACATCTTCTCGGGATTCGGAGGGTAGTAGAGCATGACGATGTCGCCCGGCCGTGGATCGCCCAACTCGTACACCAGCTTGTTGACGATGAGTCGGTCGTGATCCTCGAGGGTAGGCTCCATGCTGAGCCCGTCGACGCGGGCCACCTGGAAACCGAACGTGACAATCAACGTGGCATACACGGCTGCCGACAGCAGCGTCTGTGCAGTCGCGAGGACGTCGTCCCGAATCCTGCGCCACTGAGGGGACTTCCGCTCCTCGTCCGGCGTCTCTGATAAGGTGTCCGTCGCTGGCTCGAGAATCGGCGAAGCCACCGAGTGAGCTACGTCAACGTCCGCCGTCAGACCTTGCGCCGATTCAGGATTAGCGTCCTGAAAAAGAAACGGTTGCTCGGGAGAGTGAGTGGAATCGTCCATTTCTCTTACCTATTTTACTCAGAATACCACCAAAATCCGCCAGGTGCGCCCATTCCTGGCGCGGGGAGTAGCCGATAACCCTATTGGTCCGCCTCTTGCTCACCGATTCACAAGACACCAGATCGGCATGAGGCCGAACGAACAGCGAAGGAGGTAACTGGATGTTACGCCGACTGATGCTCACAGCCCTGATGGCTTCCTCGACTGTCGCGCCGGCCATCGCTCAAACGCGGGCGACCTACGTGTTGTCCAATGGCGAGAAACACAATGGAGTGATCGTCTACGGCCGTGGCGACAATAACCTCGTTGACAACAAGTTCCACGTGAACCAGTCGGGCAGCGAGCTGGTGTTCGAGCGCGCCGACGTCGTGGTCATTGATTTCGTCGGTGACGCCCCGGCATCCGCGGAACGGCAGAGCCTGCCAAGCGGCACTGGGCTGATGGTGATGCGCGACGGCACCCTCATGCGAGGTACTCTTCACGATATTCGCAAAGGCGACATCGTGCAGTGGGTGAACGAGGCAGGTCGGCGGGACGACTATCCCATCGCCGGTGTCAGGCGCCTCTACCTGAACCCCGACGTTGCGCGGAATGTATTCTTTGGCGCCACTCCCTCGCCTGGAGGGGCGGTTGCGCGGATGGGCCGAGATCCGCGTGGACGGCAGACGACCGTTGTGCGGGTGGACGGCAATCAGGCGTGGGTGGACACCGAGCTGGAAGTGAGGCACGGCGACCGCTTGACGTTCAATGTCACCGGGCAGATACAGGTTGTACCCGGCTTCGCCGCGGACGCGTCCGGCGGCAGGCCCGGTTCGCGCCGACCCACCAAGCCGAACGCGGATTACCCAGTGCCCGATATGGGTGCAGGAGGCCTCATCGCCAAGATCGGCGACGGGAAGCCGTTTGCCATCGGGGCTGGGAATCGCGACATCACGATGCCGGCGGCGGGTCGTCTGTTCCTCGGCGTCAACGACGACAACATCAGCGACAATACGGGTGCGTTCACCGTGACGGTCCGGAGGTAGGTGAACGCTGCATGCCCGATCTGAAGCTCGGGCCTACGTTCAGTCCCGAGTCGTGGTCCCGAGCCCCCGAGTCGTAGGCCCGAGCTCGTAGGCCCGAGCTTCAGCTCGGGCGGGGCGTCTCAACTCCGCTCTTCCCACAGGCGGCAGAGGTGCACGATGACTTCTGTCGCCTTTTCCATGTCCTGCACCGACACCCATTCGAGCTTCGAGTGGAAGTTGTGCTCACCCGCGAAGAGGTTGGGTGTCGGCAGCCCCATGAACGACAAGCGGCAGCCGTCGGTGCCGCCCCGGATGGATCTCGTGCGGACCTGCAGGCCTGCGCGGCGCACAGCCTCAGCAGCGTACTCGGCGATCTCTGGCCGACGCGTCGAGCACCTCGCGCATGTTTCGGTACGATTCCTCAATGTCGATCTCGACGCGGGACGCGGGATGGCGGGCGGCGACCGCGCGCGCCAACTTCTCGACGAACCCTTCCTTGTCGACGAGTCCGCGACGGTCGAAGTCCCGGATCAGCAGCCGAACTGCCGTTCGATCGACGCCTGCCTGGACGACGTAAGGATGCACGAATCCCTCGCGCCCATCGGTGGTTTCCGGTGACAGCCGATCGCCCGGCAGCTGGCAGATGAATGCGGCGGCAAGCTTGATGGCGTTGACCATCCGTCCTTTCGCGTAGCCCGGATGAGTGTTGAAGCCGTGAAAGGTCACCGTCATCGCATCGGCGGAGAAGCTCTCGCTTTCGACCTCGCCCCGGCTCCCGCCGTCCAGCGTGTACGCGCACTCCGCGCCAAAGCGGGCGACATCGAAGTGCAGCGTGCCCCGGCCAACTTCCTCGTCGGGAGTGAAGGCAATCCGAATGGCGCCGTGCGGGATCTCGGGGTGCCGAACGAGGTGTTCGGCGGCGGTCACGATCTCCGCCACGCCGGCCTTGTCGTCCGCACCGAGCAGCGTCGCACCGGACGCTGTGACGATGTCGTGTCCCATCTGTTCGGCGAGCTCAGGATTGTCCGCGAGGGTCAGCACGAGGCTTGGATCGTCGGGCAGGCGGATGTCCCGCCCGTCGTACGTCCGATGCACGATCGGTTGCACGTTCGTGCCGCTCATCTCCGGCGACGTGTCCACGTGCGCGATGAATCCAATGGTCGGGACCGGCCTGGTGGTGGTCGCGGGGATCGTCGCCATCACGTAGCCGTGCTCGTCCAACGTCACATTCGCGAGGCCCATCGTGCGTAATTCGTCCGCCAGGTCGCGGAGGAGGACCAGCTGGCCCGGCGTGCTGGGATAGGTCGTCGAACGTTCGTCGGCCGTCGTGTCGTACCGGACGTAGCGGAGGAAACGGTCGAGGACGTTACTCATTATTCTGGCTGTCACGCCCGACCTGAAGGTCGGGCCTACATCTGGCCTGCTGTCACGCCCGACCTGAAGGTCGGGCCTCATTCGGCTGCTGTCACGCCCGACCCGAAGGTCAGGCCTCGAATGGCGGTCAGGCAAACGTTGCGAGGACCGGTGCGTGGTCGCTCGTGCCGACTTCCTTCTGCACAGAACATGAAACGCGCGTGCTCCGCGAGGCTTGCACTCGCCAGCACATAGTCGAGGCGCCAGCCGATGTTGCGCTGCCGTAGGTTGCGCCAGGGTGCCCACCAGGTGAAGAGGCCGTCGTTCTCGGGATCGAGCGCGCGTCCAACGTCAACGAGCCCGCAGGCGATGATGCGCTCCAGCAGCGCCCGCTCCTCGGGTAGCTGGCCGATCGCACGCGGCTTCCGTTCCTTGGGGTGCACGTCGCGATCGGTTCGAGCGACATTCAGATCGCCGCAGAGCACGAGGGGACGCCCCGCGTCGGCGTACGGCCGCGCAAAGGACTCCATCGCCTCCAGAAACCGGATCTTGGCAGCGAAGTCCTTCCCGCCGTTCGGCACGTAGATCGACGCGACGGTCACCTCGCCGATCGTCGTCGTGACGATGCGGTGTTCGTGATCGAATGTGGGATGCGAGAAGCGTGGACGTTCGGCCGCGACGGCTTTGCGAACGTGGAGGGCGACGCCGGAGTAGCCCGCTCCACCGTGCCAATAGCACCAATAGTCCTCCAGGCCGAAGAGTGCGCCTGGAATCTGGTCGGACGCCGCCTTGATTTCCTGCAGGCAGACGACATCCGGGCGCTCCTGCGCGATCCACTCGTGGACCTGCGCCTGACGCGCCCGGATACCGTTGACGTTCCAGGTGGCGATACTGAATTTGGTCATCTTGTCATCTGGTTATCTGATCATTTTAGCCATTCGCAAAAATGACTAGAGCAAATGACTAGATGACCAAATGACCAAATGACCAAATTCCGCGTTCTAGTGGGACGCGTGCGCGGCTTGTCGCTCGGCAGCCGGAATCGCCATCAGCGCCGGCTGTGCGGCGATGTGCGCCTTGACGATGGCTTCGGCCTTCGCCATCGAATCGGCATCGCCCTGACGGTAGACGGCATTGGCTTCGATGAGGTCCTTCTGGTGCGATGGCGTGGCGTCGATGCTCTCGTAAATCGCGGCTACGGGACATGCTGGCACGCACGCGCCACAGTCGATGCACTCTTCCGGATGGATGTACATCATCGTTGCCGGTTCGTACTCGGGTTCGTCCTTGCGTGGATGAATGCAGTCGACGGGGCACACGTCGACGCACGCGGTGTCCTTGGTCTCGATACAGGGGTCGGTAATGATGAAAGGCATGCTCGCGAGTCTCCGTCGCTACGTGATGTGATGTGATGTGGATACACGTCCGACCTAGCCGGACACAGGTCCTCGAGTTCGTGAATTATACCCTGACGGTCCGCGCGATCAATGCCGACCTTGCAGGTCCTATTCGCCCTTCCCCCGGGGTTCCGCCACGTGTGTTCGTGTGTCGCCCGCCTCCAGCAGGCCACCACGAGAGACGCGGACTATACTGAGCGCCATGGCACAGCCCACGGAAACGAGGCGCGGCCCGGAGGCGCCCGACATCAGCGAGAAAGGAGGCCCCAGAAACGGTGAACCCCAGCGGTCCGATGATCGCCTGTTCATGCAGTTTCTCGCGTTTGGCGGCTGTCCCGAGCCACGACGCCTCATCCAGGGATTGGCGAGCACAGGCATCGAAGGCGTGTTGTACGAAGATGTCAACGATCCACGGGGCATCGGCCTCCTGACGTTCAGCCAAGATCCGGCCGACTTCGTCGAGCGCGTGCGGCCCCTGCTCAATTCAGCGCCATTTGCCCTGCTGCCGCAGAAGCCCGAGTACACGATGCTCGGCCGGACGTACGCGATCGGATACGAGCCGGATCTGAAGGAAACCTTGCTCGATCGGCCGCGGCGCACGGTGTTGAATCCCGCGTGGAACTGGGCCGTCTGGTACCCGCTTCGACGCAGCGGACGGTTTGCCCAGCTGCCCGCTGATGAGCAGCGCGTCATCCTCGCTGAGCACGGCGCGATCGGTATGTCGTTCGGCGCAGGCGACTATGCGCACGACATACGGCTCGCCTGCCATGGTCTCGACAAGCAGGACAACGACTTCATCGTCGGTTTGATCGGCAAAGCTCTCTATCCGCTATCCGCCATCGTGCAGACAATGAGGAAGACGCAGCAGACGTCCCTGTATCTGGAACGGCTCGGACCGTTCTTCGTGGGACGCGTCGTGTGGCAGAGCCCCACGCGAAACTGAATTGGGACATCTGGTGATCTGGTGATCTGGTCACGTATCTGGTCATCTAGTCATTCGGTTCGTAGGCCCGACCTTCAGGTCGGGCGCTGCTGACGAAGGCCTCGATGTCCGCGGCAGGCCGTGCGCCTGATGTGCGCGTCACTTCCCGGCCGCCGACAAATACGGCCATTGTCGGAATGGACCGGATCGCGAAACGCTCACCAAGATCGGAAAGCGCGTCGGTATTGACCTTGACAACGAGGAATCGGCCTGCGTTGCGGCTGGCGACCTTCTCGAGTTCGGGCCCCACCACTCGGCAGGGTCCGCACCATGGCGCCCAGTAATCCACGACGACTGGCACCGGGGCGCGAGCAATCAGCGTGTCGAAGTCCTCGGTTCGTGCGACCTCGAGTGGCACCGATGGTGGTGCGAGGTTGTGTTTGCAGTGAGCACACCGGACAGCGTGACCGAGTCGCTCCCAGGCCAGCCGGTTCTTCTGCGCGCATGACTCGCACGCGATGATGAGACCACGGTCATCCAGTTCCAGCGTCATGAAGACCATTGTACTGAAGGTGAATTTGGTCATCTGATCATTTGGTCATCTGGATCTGGTCCCCAGTACCGAGATGCCGAGATTGTGATCCATGAGCTGTTCGACGGCGCCATCTCTGCGACCCACCATGTGCCCGGTGAATCAGTTGGCGATTCTCCTGCGAAGATCGGTTCACCGCGCGACGCTGTGACGGCATTGGACGGACTGTTCGGCGCGGCGGGTCAGTGACATGCCAGCTGCTCTCGATGCAAAGCGACCGTTCGAGAAGCGCCCAACCAACATAGACCACGATATGCGTAAACGATGTCGTCGGACTTGTGTTAACGATCAACCCGTCCGTTCAGCCAACGTTGGTCACATGAACTCTGAGCTCTTGTCTCGCTCTGCGCCGCGACAACGAGGCCGACACGGCTCGTTACCCCAATTTCGACCTAGGATGCCAAGAATCCGCGGAGCCATCGGCCTACGCGCGGATGCTTGTCGATGACGCACCGGCTTAGATGCGATAGACCAGACCGTTCAGCGATGCGTCAGCGCGGCGACTTACTTCGGACCCCTGGCAGCTTCTTCAAGGGCGTTCTCTTCCGCGCGAGCCCCAGCAAGGATGCCGTGCATGACGTCATAATTCCCTTCGTGACACGCCATCTCGTAGATCTTGTCCGGCGTCTGCCGCAGGTAAATCACGGCCGTCCACGGCTTCGCCCATGTCGTCGAATCGCTGACCGTGACTTCGTAGCTGATCGTATCCGGACTAACGCGCGTGAAGCGCTCGATGAGGTGAAGGCGCTCGGCCGAGCCCCTGAAGTAGCTCTTCGGAGAGAAATTTGTCGTCTCGACGACCAGCGTGTTCCGCTCCCATCGGCCCCGTGAGTCGCCATGCCACTGGCGCAGGCCCTGTGGAAGGTGCGGGCGTCCGTCCAAGGGAATGACGCGAGCCTCGTGGTTCACCTCACTGAGTAAGACCACGTATCCAGGAGCCTGCAGAATCTGGTAGTGGCTCGTGTAGTTGGCATTGCCGGCAATCGTCGGTACGCCCCAGGAGATGCAGCGTATGACGTTGCTCAGGTCCTCCGGGCCGCTTGGGAGGCCGCGCTTCGCAGCCATCGCTAGCTGCTGTGCCGCGGGGTCCTGATCAGGCCGCCACGGAATAGCCAGAGTTGCTTCCTGCGCCGCAGCCTGTCGTTGGAGCCCCGCCGGCATCAAGGGAGGGATTCGTCCATCGGGCGGATCCGTAATCAGCGATGTTCGATTGTCAAACTCCCTCTTGACCATTTCCGAGGCACCGCCCGTCGCGTTTGGATTCTGTAACGTTTCGAGATTCGTCACCAGGGCGAGGAACAGATTGTCTCCGGCGACGAAGTCATTGTTTCCGTTGTTGAAGAGCCGATCCGCCCGCTCCTTCAGTCGAGCCACTTCCTCGTCGGTCAGAACGGCTCTTCCTTCGAACGCCTGCGGTCGTTCCAGGGGGGTCACGCTCGTGTCCGACCACACTCCTTGTAGGTCCGGTTGACCGTCTGCGGTCAGGGTGGGAGTCCACGTCTTCGTCGCAGCCTTCGCCTGCGGCGTCTGAGCCGCAACCACGATCGGTGTCACTGCGAGAACTGCTATCAAAACCCCTCTGGCTAACAATGGAGCGAGATGTCGATCGTTCATCGGACCTCCATTCGTCGACGCACCGTAATCGATGCTTCACTCATCGCCGGTCTAACGGCTAGGCATCAGCCGTGGCGCGCGAGTACCACGGCTCCGGTCGGCTGCATGCCATGATAGGCCGCGCTGAATCGAGCGTCGCCGCTTGGATGGCCTCACTGTTTCTTTTGTGGGACTGCGTCCATGAGGAGCGCAAGTGCCTTCTTGAATCCGGTGGACCCGACCGTGCTGCCCTTGAAGTGCCCGAGGCGCACCACCACGAGGTCGTGCGACGGGATGATCAACGTGGTCTGGCCGCCCGCACCGGACATGTAATACGCCTCCTTCGGGACCGGGAACGTACCACCGCCGTTGATCCAGAAGAAGCCGCCGTAGATGGGCCGCTTGTCGGCTTCCCACGCGGGCGCCAACGTGCTCACGAACTTCACGTACCCCTCGGGAAGAATCCGCTCGCCGTTCCAGACACCATCCTGAAGATAGAGGTTGCCAAGACGCGCCCAATCACGCCCCGACATCAAGTCGTATCCCTGGGTCAGGAAGTCCCCAAACGGGTCTGTTTCGATCACCATCGTGCGGATGCCGACCTTGTCGAAAAGCGCGCGTTGCGGGAATGACAAGTACTCCTCCCCGCGCTTCTCGACGGCCAGACGAATGAGGTAATTGATGAGCACCGGATCTGTGTTGTGATAGCGACCAACCGTGCCGGGCGGCCACTGCAGGGGACGCGTGGCGGCGTAGTGAAAAGAGTTGACGGTGCCCGTATAGAAATACAAATGATCCGGGTAGGTACCCGCCGGGTCATAGTCGGGATCCTGCGGGGCCTTGATCCGCAAGCCGCTCGACATATTCAGGATGTCGGCAATGCGGATCTTCGCGCGCGGATCGTCGTGACCTTGCCATTCGGGAATGGGCGCCGGCTGCGCCAGTTCATACACGCCTTGTTTGATCAGGATGCCCATCAGCGTGGCTGTCACGCTCTTACCCATCGACCAACTCTCGAGGGGAGTGTGCTCGGTGATGCCTCCCGCGTAACGCTCAGCGATGATCCGACCTCTCCACGTCACGACGAAAGCCGCAGTCTGCTCAGCGGCCGGCTCGAACGCCGCGTCAAGGGCCTCCTTCACTTTGGCCACGTCGATCTCCGGCGGAAGCGCGGCCTTCGGCAGTACATCGCCCATCGGCCATGGCTGCGTCGAAGCATTGGGTAGCTTGCTCTTCACGTCGATCGGGGTGAACTCCACTGAAGTCTTGCCGACCGGAAGCGTGACGCACCCTTGGCTCCCCAAGTATTTAGCGGTGAGCGTCACTCCGTTCGGGATCGTGACGTGCACGGCCGTGGCGGTGCGATCGATCACCGGTTTCCCTACCTTCGCGCGTTCCGCGTACGGGCTCGTGAAATAACCAACGTTTTCGGCGGCGAAGTCGGGATCGAGGCCAGTGATAAACACCGCTGAACACATGATCTTGGCGAATCCAGCCGTGTGGTGCTCGAGCGGATCGCCCGGCGGTGGCACATACGGTGTGTCGAGCTCGAACGATTTCGCACGAGCGATGAGCGCATCACGTGGCGAGAGTGGGGCCGGCTGCGCGCCCGACGCGCCGACGTTCGCCGCAGGCGCACATCCCTGGCGTCCGACGGGAACCGCCATGAGAGCTGTGAGCAGAAGCGCCATTCGAATGCTTTCGTTCCGCATGTCTGTGTCCTCATACGTCGGTGAAGCAGTCTAACGACTAGTCGGCCGCGAGGCCATCGCGTAACCACTAACTGCGGTACGGTCGTTCATCGGCGTAAACCACGACATCGAAAAGAATTCTAGCAAGGATGAAGACGACCGCTGCTCCAGAACGCGCTCGACGAGGCGTACCGCGGGGAAGGCTACGAGGATTACGAGAGCTGGCCACCGAGCCGGCGTGCGGCGATCGCACGCGCGGTCGAGCAAGAACGGAACCGACTCGACCTTGGAAAGACGGCGACGACCGAGCCACGGACCGAGCTGGCCGTGATGTCAAGAGTCGAACCGACATGCCGACAGTCCTCATCGACCGGCTGGTTCGTAAACGCGCGACGAAAAAGCTGAGGAACTTCAAGGGCCGCGGCAAGCTCAGTTGAGTGGTTTTCCGGCACCGGAGCGTGAAGCCGGCTATCCCTGTCAATTTGCTGCCAACAGCCCGCCTCGTTCAACTTCCGACCGGCCCAACTGAGCCACGCGCCGCCGAGCGCGGTCCAACATACGGAAATGCTATCTGATCTGATCCGCGAGCAGGGCTACGCTCAGCGCGTAAGCATGCGCGCAGTTGTAGGCCAACAGGACATCGTAGTTCTCGTAGACGAGGAAGTGACGTGTCCTGCCGGACACCAGCGCGGCCGGCTGATCGCTCGTCGGGAGGGAGCCGCCATTTGCCGCGAGCACGCCCATGGTGCGCCACTCTGAGAGCGGAAGGCGAACTGTCATGTCGCGTGTGGCCTGGCACCGTCCGGTTCCTGCGCTGCGCGCCACGTGGCCTGCGATGTGCGACGCCACAGCGGGCGTGAGTTTGACTTCGCGTCCCCACCGCTGGCCAGCGGACCAGCCGTAACCCTTGAGATAGTTGGCAATCGACGCGAAGATGTCGGCCGGCGATGCCCAGATGTCGCGTCGGCCATCGCCATCGAAGTCCTCCGCGTACTGAAGATAGCTCGACGGCATGAACTGTGGCTGGCCCATGGCGCCCGCCCAGGATCCGCGCATCTTCGTGAGGTCGATGTCGCCGCGGTTCAGGATCTCGAGCGCACTGAACAGTTCGTCGCGAAAGAGAGTCGATCGGCGCGGATCCCACGCCAGTGTCGCCAGGGCGCCTATGGTAGGCCGTACGCCGCTGAATCTCCCGAAGCTCGATTCCGTGCCCCAGATGCTGACGATGATGCGCGACGGGACCTCGTACGTACCTGCGACTTGCTCGAGCAGGGTGCGATGCTTCGCGTACATGTTCCGACCTGTTGCCACCTTTGCAGACAGGTTCCTCGAAATGTAGGTTTCGAGGGGCAGCACTTCTTCCGCCTGTGATCGATCGCGATCGATCACCACGCCCAACGGTTCAGTCAGATTGGCCAGTGCGAGATCGACGACGTCCTGACGAATGCCGCGCGACAGCGCCTCGGTGCGCACGCCATTCAACCAATCGGAAAAAGACGGCCGCGCATCTGGAGTGGAAAGAACGGGATTCTGCGCGCCTCGCACAGTCAGGGCACCCATCAGCATGAGCGCAACTGCGAGAATGCCGCGAACGCGCATGTGTAGAGTGTACAACGCCGCAGGGGTAGAAGCAGGAGAACTCCACGCTGTTCTCAACGAGGATTGCATGGAAATGCAATCTCTCTGACGTTCTGATGGCCATCAGTGTGCGCCCGGTGGAGGAGCGCTGGATTGCGGACAGAGGCCGAATGAGGAACCGATCGCCGAGGCCGTGTTTCAGGGCAGAATGATACGCGATGCCGCACCTGTTCGATCCACTGACGCTTCGGGGACTGACAATCCCCAATCGCATTGTTGTTTCGCCCATGTGCCAGTACTCGAGCGTCGACGGGCTCGCAGGCGACTGGCACCTCGTGCACTTGGGCAGCAGGGCCGTGGGCGGCGCCGGGCTAGTGTTCACCGAAGCAACCGCCGTCACCGCTGACGGTCGTATCAGCCCGGAGGACCAGGGCCTTTGGAGCGATCGACACGCTGACGCGCTTGGGAGGGTCGTCCGCTTCGTGCGCGCGCAGGGTGCGCCGGCCGGCATCCAGCTCGCGCATGCCGGACGCAAGGGCAGCACCTACCGCCCATGGTCGGGCCAAGGCGCCCTTCCGGCCGCGGCCGGCGGGTGGCAGCCCGTCGGGCCCACTTCAGAGGCGTTCGCCGATGACTATCCGGTCCCGCGGGCACTGGCGGCCCCCGACATTGCGGCGATTGTCCGCGCCTTTGCTGATGCGGCGAAACGCGCTCTTGCGGCGGGCTTCGACGTGGTCGAAGTGCATGCGGCTCACGGCTATCTCATTCATGAATTCCTGTCGCCGTTGAGCAACACGCGCACCGATGCGTACGGCGGATCGTTTGATAATCGCGTTCGCCTCTGTCTCGAAATCGTGGAAGCCGTGCGGCGGGTCTGGCCGGAGCGTTCACCGTTCTTCGTGCGCATCTCCGCGACGGACTGGACGCCGGGCGGATGGGATGTCGACGAGGCCGTGGAACTCTGCCGACGACTGCGCGATCGGGGGGTCGACCTCATCGATTGTTCCTCGGGCGGCAACGTGGCTCGTGCGGAGATTCCGATTGGCCCTGACTACCAGGTGCCGTTCGCGACGCGCATCCGACGCGAGGCCGCCGTGGCAACAGGCGCCGTTGGGTTCATTACCTCGTCCGCGCAGGCTGATGCGATTGTTCGCAGCGGACGCGCCGACTGTGTGCTCCTGGCCCGGGAACTGCTGCGCGACCCGTACTGGCCGCTGCGGGCCGCGCGTGAACTCGGGCACGCCGTGTCATGGCCGCCGCAGTACCTTCGCGCCGCACCACAGGGTGCGGCGCAAGGTAGCGCGCGGCCGCAGGAGACGACGCCTGCACCGATCACCAGGGGCACTCCCAGAGCGCACGGGGTCGGTTCTTCCGGCAATCGTCGTCTTGCACGCTATCATTCGCACGTGCGCGCACTGATCATCGAAGACGATCAGACGATTGCGGACTTCGTGGCGCGTGGTCTGCGCGAATCGGGCTTCGCTGTCGATCGCATGCCTGACGGCGAGTCGGGGCTCGCCGCCGCTCTTCAGCAGCCGTACGACGTCGCAATCGTGGACCTGATGCTGCCCAAGCGGGACGGCTTGTCAGTGATCGACGAGCTGCGACGCCGCGGCAAGTCGATCCCCGTCCTCATTCTGAGTGCCCGGCGCTCGGTTGACGATCGTGTCCGCGGCCTCCACGCGGGTGGCGACGATTATCTGACGAAGCCGTTCGCCTTCTCGGAGCTCCTGGCGCGGGTGCAAGCGCTCGTCCGTCGAGCGTCGCGCACGCCCGAGCAGACGGCCTTGACGGCTGGCGATCTCTCGCTCGATCTCCTGACGCGCAAGGTGACGCGTGCCGGCGTCTCGATTGATCTGCGCCCACGCGAGTTTGCCTTGCTCGAGTACCTGTTGCGCAACGCCGGCACGCGTCGTGTCGAAGACGATGATTCTGTCGCACGTCTGGGAGTACAACTTCGATCCGCAGACCAACATCGTGGACGTGCTGGTGAGCCGGCTGCGCGACAAGATCGATCGTCCCTTCGAGACGAAACTGCTGCACACCGTGAGAGGGGTCGGCTATGTCATCCGATGATCCCCTCTTGCCAGAGTTCGGACTCCGTCTCGGGCTGTGGTACGCGACCCTCTTCGTTGCCGGCGCCATCGTCATCGTGTTCGTCACCTACTCGCTGACGGCCGCGTCGCTGGCGCAGCGCGACCAGCAAATCATCGGTCAGAAACTCGGCGAGTACGCGGCCGTGTACTCGCGCGACGGGCTTCGCGGTCTCACCAACCTGGTGGCATCGGAACAACGCACCGCGCCGGAACGGCTGTTCGTCCGCGTTGTCGATCGCGGCACCGAGGCGCTCGTCCTCAGCATGCCGGAAGGGTGGAATGAGACGACGCTCGAGACGGTTTCTCGCGTCTTCGACGACGGTACGCTCGTGCAGGTGGGGAAGAGCACGGAAGCGCGCCTGGATCTGCTGGCCAGATTCCGTGCGACGCTGGGGCTGGTCACGCTGCTCGTCGTCGCCATCGCACTGACCGGAGGCTGGCTGGCGACCCAGTCGGCGCTGCAGCCCATCCGCCGCCTGACGGCCGCCGTCCAGCGGATCATCGCGACCGGACGGACCGACGAGCGCGTGCCCGTCGCCAAGCACGACGATGCGATCAACGAGCTGACCCTGTTGTTCAACGCGATGCTCGACAAGATCGAGGGGCTGGTGAACGGCATGCGCGGCGCGCTCGACAATGTGTCGCACGACCTGCGCACGCCGCTGACGCGGCTTCGCGGCACGGCGGAACTGGCGCTCGCGGCCCCCGAAGATCCCGACCGCTACCGCGAGGCGCTGGCCGACTGCGTCGAGGAAACCGACCGCGTGCTGACGATGCTCAACACGTTGATGGACATTTCGGAGGCCGAGAGCGGCGCCATGCCGTTGCAGCGAGAGCCTGTCAACGTCGCCGAGGTCGCCTCGCGTGCCATCGATCTGTACCGCGATGTCGCGGATGCCAAGGGCGTGGCCCTGGCCGTGGATGCGGGCACCGATGTGACCGTCCTCGGCGACCGGGTGCGGCTGGAACAGGTGGCCGCCAATCTGATCGACAACGCTGTGAAGTACACGCCGCGGGGAGGCCGCGTCACCATCGGCTGGCAGCGCGAAGACGGACGCGCCGTGCTCCGCGTGCACGACACAGGCATCGGTATTCCCGCCGATGAGCTGCCGCGTATCTGGGACCGGCTGTTTCGCGGCGACCGGAGCCGCGCCGAGCGCGGCCTCGGACTCGGCCTGAGTCTGGTCAAGGCCATCGTGGAGGCGCACGGTGGATCTGTCAGCGTTTCGAGCGAGCCGGCCCGCGGCTCGACTTTTGCCGTCGAATTGCCGGCCAGTCCTGCGCTCCGCCCTTAAGCCCTGTGTCCTCCGTCCTCTAATCTGCCGGCCCTGTGCCTTTCGCCCTTGAACCAATCTGCCTCCTCGCCAGCCGGTTCCGCAACATTTCATACATGTAATGTTCCGTTAACGTCCCGGACAGGAAGGGTCACGTCTAATCAGATGTATGCGGCAGCCGATGCCGGCGGTGCAGGGCTTCCGCCGTTGCGAGAAAGGCTCAAGAAGAGAGAGGACAACCCATGGAAGACCGACACACATACCTCAACCAACGGAGCGTTCGCGCGGGTCTTGCTGCGCTGACCGCGGCCGTTCTCATAGCGGGCGTGACGTGGCACGGCGTTTCGGCGAAGAGCAACGCGCCGGGTCCGGACCCCGCGGCGGTGGGACAAACACCGACCGTGTCCCGAACATTTGCCGGTGGCCGCGATTCGTACGCCGACATCGTCAAGACGGTCGCTCCGGCGGTCGTGACGATTCGCACCGAAGGCCGGGCCAGAATCGCCCCCACTGGATTTGAGGACGACGATCTCTTTCGGCAGTTCTTTCCCGATCAGTTCGGCCGTGCGCCGCGCGGCGTCCCGCGCCAGGCGCCAGGACCAATGCCGCGGATGCCGCGCCAATCCGGGCTTGGCTCCGGGGTGATCGTCAGCGGGGATGGGTACATCCTGACGAACAATCACGTGATCGACCACGCCGACCGGATTCGCGTGGACTTGACGGACGGACGGACGGTTGATGCGAAGCTCATCGGATCGGACGAACCGAGCGATCTCGCTGTGGTGAAGATTGAGGCGAGCGATCTGCATCAGCTTGCGCTAGGGAATTCGGACGCCGTCGAGGTTGGTGACGTCGTGCTGGCGGTGGGCAATCCGCTTGGCCTTGGTCAGACCGTCACAATGGGGATCATCAGCGCGAAGGGCCGGGCGACGGACCGAGAGAACTATGAGGAGTTCCTCCAGACCGACGCGCCGATCAACCACGGCAATTCCGGTGGGGCGCTCGTGAACACGAAAGGCGAGCTCATCGGCATCAACTCCCAGATCGCGTCGGTATCGGACGGCAACATCGGCATCGGCTTCGCAATTCCCGCGAACATGGCGAAGCGTGTCATGGAGGATCTGAAGACTGGCGGCCGCGTGCGCCGTTCGCAGCTGGGCGTCAGCATTCAGGGTGTGACCTCGGAGATCGCCGAGAGCCTGGGTCTGAAGCAGGTCGGTGGCGCCATCGTGAGCGCGGTGACCCCCGGTAGCGCGGCAGATCGCGCGGGCGTGAAGCAGAACGACGTCATCAAGTCGTTCAATGGGCAACCGGTTCACGACACCAACAGCCTCCGCAATCGGGTCGCCGAGAGCCAGCCCGGTTCGAACGCGACGCTCGTGGTGATTCGGGACGGCAGCGAGCGAACGCTGACGGTCAAGCTCGATGAGAAGGAAACAGGCAAAGTGTCGTCCAACGCGTCTCCGGCGGATCGTGAGGACAAATCAGCACTTGGCGTGACGGTTGCGCCGCTGACGCCGGACCTGGCCGAGCGGTTTGATGTTCCGAAGGGCGTCCGTGGTCTGCTCGTGCGGGACGTGAATCCGGACAGCCGCGGGGCGGAAGCCGGGATCAGGCGCGGCGACGTCATTCAGCAGGTCAACCGACAGGCGGTGCAGAGCGTCGAGGAGCTGCGCGCCGCGGTCCGCCGAAGTGCTGACCGTCCGGCTCTCTTGCTCGTCAACCGTGATGGACACGATATCTTTCTGACGGTTCGACCCTCCGCATGAATCTTTACGACGTGCGGACGCTTCTCGACCGGATGCTGCAACATGTCGTGAACCACCGCAGCTACCACCGCGGACAGGTCACGACATGCTACGGCGGCTGGGCGCACGGCCCGCGCAGAGTGCAGACATGGTGCGTTCTACCAGCTTCGGCAGAGGGGCAGAGAAGGCTGGAGGGGCTGGTGTGAGGCTGCTGGGGGGGTGGGAGTCACTGCCCTGCCCGGGCTGCCTGCCCTGCCGTGGTGTTATTATCGGGTTGTCTTCCGACACGCGCGCTCGTTGTCTCACGAGCGCTCGTACCAAAAGGAGTCTCGGATGGCGACCGGCACAATCAAGCGGATCCAGCGGGACAAGGGCTTCGGCTTCATTCGCGATACGAACGGACAGGAATATTTCTTCCACCGCAGCTCCGTTCAGGGGAGCTTCGACGACTTGTCTGAGGGGCAGCGGGTGAGCTTCGACGAGGAACAATCCCCGAAGGGGCCACGCGCCGGGAACGTCCGGCCCGAATAGGCTCCGTCGTCGTCGTATCGTCAGGCCCGCAGCCTGTCAGGTCGGGCGCCCGATCGCCCGAGCTGACAAGCTCGCGCGCCTACTTCCTCGCCCCCGGAGTGAGCGTCGTTTCCTTGCGCTGTCCCGCCCGCAGGTAGATCACTTTCGCGGGCACCCCAATTTTCAGCACTTCGAGCGCGTACGTGTAGTCGTAGACGTTCGCGATCGTCTGTCCCGCGATCTCGACGATGATGTCGCCCTTCTGAAGGCCGGCCTGTTCGGCCGGACCGCCGCCGATCACGCCGCTCAGGAGCAGGCCCTTGACCTCAGTGGAGTAGTCGGGCACCGTGCCGGTGAAGAGACGCAGGCCCGCCCGTGGGCCGGTGTTGGTCTGCTCGACTTTTGTGAACGCGGGCGGCTGATCGAGGTCGCATCACGCGCCGCGTGATGGACGACGGCAAATTCGGCGACGCGATCGAGATCCTCGTAGTTGATCTTGTCCGCGGTATCGGACGGTCGATGATAGTCCGGGTGCGTGCCCGTGAAAAACGTCAGACGACGGGATGCTCGCCTGATTGAAGCTCGTCGACGTCGGTCGGCTGGTACGGGTCGGCGTGCAGCAGGAGGTCGAATCCGGCCGCGATGTTCGCCTGCTCGAGGATGCGCGCCCACGAAGGGCTCGTGCCCGTCGCCTGCACCGTGAGCTTGTTGTCCTGCATCCGACCGACCATGTCGAAGTTGAGATACGCCTCGATCTGATCGAGGGCGAGCGGCGGCGTGATTGACGAAGGCCGTCGATCCAATCAGTCCGATCTCTTCACCCGACCAGAACTCGAGCAGCACGTTGCGGCGCCTCGGCTGAGAGGACAGAATCTCGCCGATACTCAGGACGGCGGCCGACCCGGATGCGTTGTCGTCGGCGCCGAAATGGATGCGTCCGGCTTCGGTCTTGTCCGCCAACGAGTTGCCGTTCTCTCCACGACCCAAGTGGTCGTAATGTGCGCCGAGCGCCACCCAGGGCTTCTGCACGGCCGCGGTCGGGAGTGTCGCCGGCAAGTAGCCAACCACGTTGTGCCCCGTGCGCTTCTCCCGGACGACCGCGGCATGAATCGCGATCCTCTTGCCGGGAATGTCGAACCCGCTGACGTGTGGATTGGCGGAGTCGAGCGCCTGCTGGGCCTCTTCGAGCGTCATGGCCGCTTCCCTCGAAGATCGTCTCCGCGACGGTTGCCGCTAATGCTCGCGGCCACGATGCCCGAGCCGGAGAGGGCGGTGTCGAACGACATCGGAATCGAGCTCGCCCGCATTCGGCGACCGTGGCCCGGTCACGACGAGCAGCGCCTTGGCGCCGCGCTGCCGCGCAGCCATCGCCTTGTAACGCAGGTCCGAGTAGCGCGCGAGGATGCTCTTCGTCTTCACGATCGGCGTCCTCCGGGAAATACCGGAGGACGATGGCGATCTTGTCTTTCACGTCGATCGTGGCGTAGCTGTCGTATCCGAAGCCCTGGCTCTCGGGAACGACGATGCCGTAGCCGGCGAACACCGCCGGGCCCGACGTGTCGCCGTTGTCGGAAAACGACAACGCCCTGATCCCGCCGTCGGCGGTTCAGCGGTGCCCGCCGTGCAGGGCGTGAACACCGCCGGCTGCGTCGGGTCCTTCGAGCACGTGAGCTCGAGCGTCGTGCCGCCGTCCCGCGTTCCTGCCGTGAACTCAAAGGGCAACCGAAAGTCCGTCGCACCGGGCAGCGGTTTCGCGCCGATGCGCTGGAGCTCGGACGCGAGGTAGTCGGCGGCGAGCCGTTCGCCCTGCAGAGCCCGTGAGTCGGCCGTCAAAGCGATCCGATGCGAGCGCGACGCACATGCGCTCGCGTCCTCGAGGGCGCGTTTCCGCTCTGCGCGAGCCCGATGCCAACGCTCAGCGTCGCGACGGCCGATGACCAGACGAGGCGGACCTCATGAGGTCCGCCCCCCAAGAGTGTCTGTCAGGGTGTGGCTGGCTTTCATCGCTTCTTACTCGGAATGCGGGGTGGGGCGTTCTTGATCGCTTCGAGCGCCTTCGTGTGATTCCATTGCGCGAGAAAGAGCTGCCCGGCGCCGCCACCAGAACGCGCTCGACGTGAACGCGAGCTGAGTGCCGTCTGGAGACGGAACCGGCAGGCCGTCGAATCCATCGGAGTACGTGACGCGCACCGGCTCTTTCGTGCCCTGAAAGTCGACCAGGAACAGTTCGAAGTTTTCGAAGCCGAGCTTGTTCGACGCGAAGAGGATGTACTGGCCAGACGGGTGCACGTAGGGAGCCCAGCTCATCGAGCCGAAGTCGGTGATCTGTTTCGCATCGGTCCCATCGAGTTTCATCGTCCAGACGTCGGCGATGAGCCCCTGCTCGTCGAACCGGCGCCAGATGATCCGGGAACCGTCTGGTGTGAAGAAGGGCCCGCCGTCGTAGCCGGGCACGTTGGTCAGGCGCTTCTGCTGCGAGCCGTCGGCGCGCATGATGTAGATCTCGGCGAAGTAGCTCGCGTTTTCGTCGAGCGCCTTCTTCTCGCCATCGTTCAGCGGGCGATTGTAGGCGTCGCGCATCGAGGAGAAGGCGATCCACTGACCGTCCGGCGAGTAGCTCGCTTCGGCGTCGTATCCGCGCGCCGTGGTCAGACGCTTGAGGCTGCCGCTCTTCTCGCTGTAGGCGAAGATGTCCATCTCGGGGTCGTAGTCCCACGAGTAACGCCGCTCCTTGCCCGAGGCGCGGAAGCGCCAGTTCCTCATCCTGGTACTGCTTCGACTTCGGATCGAGGTGGGTTGAGGCGAAGAGGATCTCGTCGGTGCCCGGACGGAAGAACGCGCAGGTCGTCTTGCCGATGCCGGGCGATATCCGTTTGACGTCGCCGCTCGCGAGATCGAGCACGTAGATCTGGTAGAAGGGGTTGCCGGGCTCGCGCTCGCTTTGAAATACGAGCCGCTTGCCATCCGGCGACCAATACCCTTCGCCCGCCCGCCGGCCTTCGACCGTCAGCCGTCTGATGCGGGATAGAAAGTCGCGCTCCTGATACGGCTGTGCGGCAGTGGCCTGCGCGCCGGCGCTTGGGATGGCGCCCGAGCTAAAGCTCGGGCCTACGAGGGTCGGGCTGAAGCTCGGGCCTACGAGGGTCGGGCTGAAGCTCGGGCCTACGAGGGTCGGGCTGAAGCTCGGGCCTACGAGGGTCGGGCTAAGCTCGGGCCTAGGAGGGTCGGGCCTGCTGCAGGGGCGTCTCCGTAGGCCCGGCCTTCAGGTCGGGCGCAAATGCGCTCGTAGGCCCGAGCTTTAGCTCGGGCGTCGAGGCCGCCAGAAGGGCAACCACCGCGGACACACGCCATGCGTACATCGGGAACCTCCGTGGGCGGGCACTCCGTCCAAGGCCATTATCGCCATGATATTCTCTTCCGTCACACGTCGTGTTCGACTTGTGTCTCCGCCTCCGCGAATGGCGCATCGCGACCGTCGCGGTCCTGGCGGACACGGTTGGCCGACTCCTTGAGGGGACCCTATGCGGCTATCTGCGCGACCCGCGCAGGCTCTCATCGCGGTGGTCGCCCTGACGATCGTGGCGTTCCCGCGCACACCGCACGCGCAGAGCGCCGTGATCAAGCTCGCCACGGTCGTTCCGGAGAACTCCATCTGGGACAAGAACCTCAAGCAGATGGCGGAGGACTGGAAGCAGGCGACCGGCGACCGCGTGTCGCTGACCGTCTTCGCGGCGGCTCGCAGGGCGACGAGCCGACCGTGCTTCGCAAGATGCGCCTGGACGCGCTTCAAGGCGCGTCCCTCACCGGCGTCGGGCTCGCGCAGCATCGATCCCGCGTTCAACGTCTTCAACGTCCCGTTCTTCTTCGAATCGTACGACGAGTTGAACGCCGTCATCGCGAAGCTGACGCCCGTCCTGCAGAAGCGCGCGGACGCGAAGGGATTCGTGCTTGTTCACTGGGGACACGGCGGCTGGCTGCAGGTGTTCACCAAGCGACCGGTGCAGACCGTTCAGGATCTCAAGGGCATCAAGCTCTACACGTCGGCCGGCGACGATCGCATGACGCAGTGGTACAAGGCCAACGGCTTTCAGCCGCGCGCGATGGCGATGACCGACATCCTGACCGGGCTCACGACCGGCATGATCGAGGGGCTGCCGACGCCGCCGCTGGCGCGCGATGGCGTTCCAGTGGTACCGGCAGACGCCGTACATGCTCGATATCGGCCTGGCGCCCGTCGTCGGCGCGACGGTCATTGCGAAGAAAACCTGGACCGCGATTTCGGAAGCCGACCGCGCAAGGATGACTCGAGATCGCGGCGGCCGTGGAGAAGCGGCTGCAGGGCGACGTGCCGAAGCAGGATGCGCTCGCCGTCCTCGTGATGAGCAAGCAGGGGCTCAAGATCGTCGAAGGCGACAGGCCCTGAATGGAAGCAGGAGGGCGAGCTGCTGGCGAAGACGATGCGCGGTGAGATGGTGCCGCCGGACATCTTCGATCTCGCCCTCAAAGAACGCGACGCGTCTACCGACAGCAGAAGGCCGCCACCGCTCCCAAGTGACGCGCGCGCTCACTCTTCGTCGAAGACGCCATCGCCGCGCTCGCGCTCGCTGGCGATGGTCGTCCTGCCCCTTGCTCGAAATCGCCCTTCGACGCGTGTTCGGCGTCGGCGTTCCCGGCTCGGGTCCGATCGTTCAGCACCTCACGCTCTGGGTCGGCTTCCTCGGCGCGGCGATCGCGGCGCGCGACGGCAAGCTGCTGGCGCTCGCGAGCGGCACGTTCATTCCGACGGGGCCGATGCGCCGCGCCAGCGACGATCGTCTCCGCCGCTGGTGGCTGCTGGTATCGGCGACGATTCTGGCATGGGGCGGCGTGGAGCTGGTCCTCAGCGAGCGCGAGACCGGGTCCACGCTTGGCGCGGACATTCCGACCTGGGTCGCGCAGCTGGTGCTGCCCGTCGGGTTCGCGCTGATCGCGCTGCGTCTGGTGTGGCGGGCCAGCGCGGGTTGGGGCGGTCGCGCGATCGCGAGCGTTGGCATTGCTGTCGGCATCGTCGTCATGCGGATGCCGGGCTGCTCGAGGGGCGAACGCCTGGCCGGGCCTGCTGATCGTGCTGCTGGCGGCGGTGCTGGGCGACGCCCATCTTCGCGATTCTCGGCGGCGCGGCGGTGCTGCTGTTCATGAGCGACGGCGTGACGCCGGCGGCCGTGCTGATCGAAACCTACGCGCTGAGCGTCTCGCCGACGCTGCCGGCCATTCCGCTTTTCACGCTCGCCGGGTTCCTTCTCGCGGAGGGCCACGCGTCCGACGCGGCTGCTGCGCGTGTTCCGCGCGTGGTTCGGCTGGATTCCCGGCGGCACGGCCGTGGTGTGCGCGTTTCTCTGCTCGTTCTTCACGGTGTTCACCGGCGGGTCGGGCGTCACGATTCTCGCGCTCGGCGGCGTGCTGTTTCCGGCGCTCTTGAAGGACGGCTATCGCGAGCGGTTCTCGCTCGGCCTGATGACCGCGTCCGGCTCGCTCGGACTGCTGCTGCCGCCGGCGCTGCCGCTCATCCTGTACGGCGTCGTCGCGCAGATTCCGATCGAGGACCTGTTCATCGGCGGCATCCTGCCGGGCATCCTGCTGACGCTGATGATCGCGGCGTGGGGCGTGCGCGAGGGCATCGTGTCGGGAGCGGGGCGCCAGCGGTTTCGCGTGGCTGAGGCGGCTGGCCTCGCTCTGGGACGCGAAGTGGGAGCTGGCGATGCCGTTCGTCGTGCTCGTCGCGATGTTCAGCGGGATCGCGACCGCCGTCGAAGCGGCGGCGCTCGCGGCGCTCTACGCGCTCGTCGTGCAGGCGGTGGTCCACCGCGATCTGTCGATCCGGCGCGATCTGTTGCGCGTGTTCACCGAGTGCGCGATGGTGGTCGGCGGCGTGCTGGTCATTCTCGGCGTGGCGGTGGGCTTGACGAACTATCTGGTCGGCGCCCAGATTCCCGCCAAGATGCTCGCGTGGTCGCAGCAGCACATCGCATTCGAAGATCGTGTTTCTGCTCGCGCTGAACCTGTTTCTGCTGGCCGTCGGCTGGCTGATGGAAATCTTCGCGGCCATCGTCGTCGTCGTGCCGCTCATCGTGCCGCTCGGCGCGGCGTTCGGCATTCACCCGGTGCATCTCGGCATCATCTTCATCGCGAACCTGGAGCTCGGCTTTCTGACGCCGCTCGTCGGCATCAACATCTTTCTGGCGTCGTACCGCTTCAAGCGTCCCGTGCTCGAGGTCGCGCGGGCGGCGCTGCCGATGATGGCCATTCTCGGGATCGGCGTCCTGCTCATCACGTACGTGCCGTGGCTCACGCTCGTCATTCTCGAGATGCTCGGCCGCGCGTAGGGTTACGCTGTGGACCCGACTTTCCTCACAATCCGTCGAAGCCCCCATACGCTCCGTCGAGGCCGCTGAAGGCCCTGAAGGCCGCTGAAGGCCGACGTCACGCGGTGTCGCCGCCGTTTGACAACATAGCTGAAAGGCACTGGACGCGGAAACCGGTCTATAATCCCCGCCCCGCATGAATCCAGTCGCGACGCCCCGGCTCACGTTTGCCGATATCACGGCGCCACTCGATCCGGCGCGATTCTTCGCCCAGTATTGGACGCGTGAAGCGGTGCACCTCCGGAAGGGCGGTCGGGTGTTCGACCATCACTTCGGCTGGGATGCCTTGAATGCTCTTCTGAACGCAGGGGATATCGCGTTTCCGAAGATCAAAGTCTCGCGCAGCGAGCATCCTGTTCCCGTCGAGCAGTTTACGGTCGATGCCGGAGGTCAGAGGCTCGTGGACGGACGAGCCGTGTTGAGTCTGTTTCAGCAGGGCGCAAGCTTCGGGATCACGGGCGCCGACTCGCACTGGCTGCCCCTCAGAGCCATCGTCGATTGCGTGTACGACGTGCTGCTGGAATCGGTCCACACCAACGTCTATTGCTCACCCGCCAACACGCAGGGCTTTCAGTGTCACTACGACCTCCACGAAGTGTTTGTCCTTCAGGTGGCTGGCGAGAAGCACTGGCGCGTGTTCCGGCCCACGGGTGATGCGCCCATCAGCAGCTGGCGCGCGGAGGATTCGCCACATACCTCTGCCTCGCCGTATGTCGATGTCGTGCTAGGTCGAGGCGATGTCCTCTACGTGCCACGTGGACACTGGCACTATGCGATCGCTCAGAATTCCACCTCGCTTCACGTCACGGTCGGTGTCACGTGCAGAAAGGGGTCGGCATTCCTCGACTGGCTCACCGGCATCCTGATGGAGGAATCCGCATGGCGCTCAAATGTGCCTCTTCTTTCGGGAGCCACACCGCGTGGCGTGCTTGCGGAGCCATCAGCGTTTGCGGAATGGGCGGAGAGGATCCGGGTTTCACTGGCCGCCAAGCTCGCCGAACCGGATCTATTCCAGCGGTTCTTCAGGGACACTCTCGCGAGCATTCAGCCGGTTCACAACGCAAGCATGCTCGATGAGCCGTTGCGCGTCGGCGAACTGCGTTTCGAGCGTCCCGCGGGAAGGCGCCACTTCTTCGCGGACCGGGTGGCGGGCGACACGAGGGTTGCCGTGACAGTTGCGGGGGCTGAGATTCAGCTCGATGGCGGCGACGAGACTCTCATTCGCAAGGTCTTTGACGCCGACTCCTTCACGCTGGCCGATATCCGTGCATGGATGCCCGATGTTTCGATCGACGAGGTGGTCGAGCTCCTTACTGAACTCACGCGCGCGGGCTTCCTGATCGCTCGACCTGTCCGCTGAGCCTGGCGGAACGTGCGCGGTCCGCCTGCCGCTCGTTTTCGAGCGTGTAAGACTCCGGCAATGCCACACATTGTCGTGCCGGCATGGTACGTTGCCCCCGCGTAGCTGGGGCAATCGGGCGCACAGGATTCGCCGCTCGAAAGGAGCAATCAGGCGTGAGGGACGCGTCAGTGACGCCAGGCTACCGTCTCGTGCTGACCTCCGCGGTGACTGGCACCTGGAGGTCGATCGCGCCGGCCCTCGCGGAGGACCCTGAGCGTGCCGGTCGTTCCAATCTTGGCGTCCGCGATGTACCGGTAGAGATCCGACGGTGTCGCGACCGGCTGGGCGTTGAAGCTCACGACGATGTCGCCTGGCCGGAGGCCGGCCGCGTACGCCGCCGAGCGCCTCTGCATCGACGTGACCAGCGCCCCATTGGTGTTCGGCGCTTTGAGATCGGCAGCGTAGCGCTCGTTCAGCGGCTCGAATGTGACATCGGCGATTCGCCCGCGGCGCACGCTGCCATACCTCATCAAGTCGTCGATGACATGCTTCGCGAGGTTGCTCGGCACGGCGAAGCCGATCCCTTGATATCCGCCGCTCTGGCTGAAGATCCCCGTGTTGATGCCGACGAGCTCTCCACGAGTATTGATGAGCGCGCCTCCTGAATTGCCCGGATTGATCGCGGCATCGGTCTGGATGAAGTCTTCGTACTCGGCAAAGCCCATGTTCGCGCGTCCGGTGGCGCTGATGATTCCTGCCGTTACCGTCTGGCTCAGTTGAAACGGACTGCCGATCGCCAGCACCCACTCGCCGATCTTCAGCCTGCTCGAATCGCCCCATGGCACGTTGGGCAAGCCGGTGGCGTCGATCTTCAGCAGCGCGATGTCGGTCGCAGGATCCGTGCCGACGACCCTTCCGCGCAACTCGCGCTTGTCCGACAGCGCAACCGTGATCTCCCGCATGTTCTCGCCGACCACGTGGTTGTTCGTGACGACGTAGCCATCGGCTGAAATGATCACGCCGGAACCGAGGCTGAGGGACCGCCTGGTTCGTGGGCCGAATGTGTCCTGATCGCCAAAGAAGTAGCGGAAGAACGGGTCGTCCTCGAAGGGCGAGCGCGTCCGCGCGACGACTTGCAGCGAAGAGATATTCGCGACACCCTTGACAGTCTGACCGGCGATGCCGGTGAAGTCAGGGCCAATGGCCGCTGGCGTTGCGACAGGTGCAGCGGGAACACCAGGGGACTTCGCCGCTTGAGGGTCGCCGGGTGATAGCGTTACCGGCGGGGGCAGGGGCGGGGGATCTGCGATCGACTCCGTTCGGACGCGCAGGCGTCCGGCCAGCGCGAGTCCGGCGATACACCCAACGACGAGGACGAGTGGAAGAAAAAGGCGCTGACTACGTGACATCGATGCGACGTGCGCCGCGACCGCCGGCCTTCGGCATCGTGAGCGTCAGCAGGCCGTCTCGGAGATCGGCCGATACGGCTTCGACATCAATCGGCTCGGGCAGGACGAACGCGCGCGAAAACGGACCGTGACCGCGTTCCACTCGGTGGTATTGCTCGCATGGCACCTGTCCGGATGAGCGATCGCCGCGAATCACGACGCGGTTCTCCTCGGCGTGGATCTCAATTTGTTCGCGGGTCAGGCCTGGAAGTTCAGCGGTGAGCATGAACGCGCCCTCGGTTTCATAGAGGTCGACCGGAGGTGCCCAGCCGGGCGCGTCGGTGCCGACTAGCTGACCAATTTGATCGTGGAGCGCGAGCAGATCGCGTAGCGGATCCCACCGCGTGAAGGCCACACTCGCATGCTAGCACGGGTTGGCCGCGCTCGACCATATGTGCTAGTCTCCAAAGGATATACAGGCATGTCTTCATCCATTCAAGCGACCCGCCTGCGGAAGGGGATGCTCATCAAGTTGGGCAGCGATCTCTTCCGCATTCTCGATCTGCATCACCTCACGCCGGGCAACAAGCGAGCGCATATCCAGGCCCGGCTGCGGAATATCCGGACGCTGGCGCTGGCCGACGAGAAGTTCCGCGCGGAGGAGGACATTGAGCGCGCCACGTTGGACGAGCGCGAGATGCAGTATCTCTACAACGACGGCGACCTCTACTACTTCATGGACACGTCGACCTACGAGCAGGTTCACATTTCGCGCGAGGCGCTGGGCGATTCAACGGGCTATCTGGTGCCGGAGGCGATTATTCGCGTCGAGTTCTACGATGTCGAGCCGGTCGGCATCGAACTGGCGCCGACCGTGGACTTGGTCGTCAAGGAGACCGTTCCCGGCATCAAGGGCGCCACGGCCAGCGCCCAGGTGAAGCCCGCCACGTTGGAGACGGGATTGGTCGTGACCGTGCCGTCGTTCGTGAACGAAGGCGACAGAATCCGGGTGAGCACCGAGACCGGCGAGTACCAGTCGCGCGTCTGAGCCGTTTCGGAAGGTTTTCTCGTAGTATCCCTCCGTGACCCTTGCCGCCGAAATCCTCGCGGTCCTCGGCGTCGGTTTTCTGGTGGCGAACGCGCGTCTCATCTTCGAGTACTGTCGATTCATCAGGCGACGCCGCGGCGCACTGCTGACGTGGCCGGCGCCCCCTCCGCCGTATTACGGGACGAAGCTTGCGATCGGCGTGGCGATTGGTTGCCTGGTCTTCTACAAGACGCTGATTCTGCGTGTCCCGGCGTTTGGCGAAGCCATGATGTTCGTGTACTACGGGTACTGGTACCGCTGACGCGGAGGATTTCGCGGGGCTTCTACCACGACGGCATCTGGGCGGATACGATGTTCATCCCCTATAACGAAGTGGGTGGGATCAGCTGGCGGGAAGGGGAGCATTCGGCGTCGCTCATCGTCATCTCACGGTTGCGCAATCTTGCGCAGACGCTTGCTGTGCCTGCCGAGCACTATGGCGCGGCTCGCCGCCTGCTCCGGGACAAGATCGGGGCGCACGAAATTCACTTTTCGGGGACCGGACTGGACTTGGGTGATCGTGATGAGCGCGACGAGGCCTGAGCCACGTCGTGACGCCCGACCTGAAGGTCGGGCCTACGACTGACAGTGTGACGCCCGACCTGAAGGTCGGAGCCTACGAGGAGGGTCCGGTGCCGGGGTGTCGTAGGCCCGACTTCAGATCGCGCCCGGGGGTCGTAGGCCCGACCTTCAGGTCGGGCGACAATGGACCGATAATCTGCAGGATTGTGAACCTGATAGGCCCGACCTGAGGGCCAAACGCCCGACCTGAAGGTCGGGCCTACGACTGGCAGTTGACAGCTGAAAGCTGAGAGCGAGGGAGATCACCTTATGTCCGCACGACCAACCTGGAAGGGGTACCTCAAGATCAGCCTGGTGAACATCCCGATCAAGGTGTTCCCGGCGACGGAGTCGAGTGCAACGATTTCCTTCAATCAGCTCCATGGCGAGTGCCAGACGCGCATTCAGCAGAAGAAGTGGTGTCCGCACTGCAGTCGCGAGGTGTCGAACGCCGAGATCGTCAAGGGGTACGAGTTCGAAAAAGGACGCTATGTCGTCCTTGCCGAGGAGGACTTCGAGAATGTCCGCCCTGCATCGACGCGCGTCATCGATCTCAAGCAGTTTGCCGACGACTCGGCCATCGATCCGATGTACGTGGATCGCGCGTACTACCTTGCGCCAGACGGCGCGGTCGCATCCGACGCGTTTGCCGTGATGCGCGACGGGATGAAGGGGAAGGTCGGGATCGGCAAGCTGGCCCTCTACGGACGCGAGTACCTGGTGGCCGTGCGACCCTACCAGAAGGGGATCGTGATGTACACCCTCCATCACGCCGCGGAGATCCGCAGCATCGATGTTGTCGAGGAACTGAACTCGGTCGCGACGAAGGTCAAGCCAGAGGAGATCAAGCTCGCGAAGCAGGTCATCGAGACCTTCGATGCGCCGCTCGATCTCAAGACCTACAAGGACGAGTATCGCGAAGGCCTGCAGGCGATCATCGACGCCAAGATCGCAGGCGAAGACGTGGTGGCTCCGGTTGTTGAGACGCCGCCGAAGGTGGTCAATCTGATGGAGGCCCTGCGCAAGAGTCTCGATACGGTGAGCGCGGGGAAGAAGACACAGGCGAAGACCACCGCGGCCGCAAGGCCCGTCGCCAGACGGAAGCGAGCGTAGTCGCAGCGCGCCGACAGACGGTGGAGGGCTCAGGGCCGAGGGTCAATGCGCCGGGCCTCAGGGCCGGAGGACTCTGACCATCCAGCCGCCGAGGCCGATCCCCGTCGCCGTCGGATCGCCCAGCCAGTCTGGCGGTGTGAGCCAGACAAACGCCAGAATCGCCATCACCCACAGATCGTAGGGAAGGGTTGTGCGCTCCTCGGTCCAGAAGAACGCGCGGTTGAACACGCCAATAACGCCCTCGCGTGACGGCATCGGCCGTTTGTTCAGCACGAGGAACGTGTAGTAGATCCGGTTGGCAACGCTCAGAATCGAGAGCACGAGAATCACCCAGAGTACGCCGGCCATACGGTTTGTGAACGCCCCGATCATGAACAGGACGATCCGTTCTGGACGCTCCATGAACCCGACCTTGCATTTCTCGATGAGCGATTCCGCTCTCGCGCGGGCGTAGCTCGTCATAATCGAGAAGACCAGCGTGAGGGCGGCGACCATGACGTAGTCGCTCCGGTTGAGCTTGGAGTAGAGGTAGATGAGGCCCACGAGGAGCGCCAGGTCAGAGAACCGATCGAGCGTCGAGTCCCAGAACGCGCCGAACGCCGATTGGAGCTGGAGCTGGTGGGCCACCTTGCCATCAATGAAGTCGAAGATGTTGGCGCAGATCATCACTACGCCGGCGGTCACGAAGTGTTGGAGCCCGAGCGCCCATGCCGCGCCGACGTTGATGACGACCCCGACGAGGGTCAGCACGTTCGGGTGAATCCGCAGCGCCACGCATGCGGCGATGATGGCGCGCAGCGGAAACATGCAGATGGTCCCGATGAGACCGGTGACGGTCGTGGGCGCGTGCTGCCGCGGTGTGTGCCCTCGACGAGGGGAGTGAGGGGCGGCTGCTGGTATAGTGGAGAGTTCAGGCACGTCGTGGAGACGCGACATAGTAGCGTATGGCCATCCGTGAACTCAAGGATCAGATCGCACGGTTGCCGGAGCAACCGGGAGTGTATCTGTACTTCAACGCCAGGGGCGACACGATCTATGTCGGTAAGGCGCGATCGCTGCGCGACCGCGTCCGAAACTACCTGGCTGCCTATGGAACCAACGCCAAGACCGACGCGCTGTTGGACGAGATTGCGCGTCTCGAAGTCATCGTCACCGACTCGGTCGTTGAGGCCTTGGCGCTCGAGAACAATCTGATCAAACAGCGGAGCCCAAGGTACAACATCCTCCTCCGCGACGACAAGAACTACCCGTTTCTGCAGCTCACCACCAATGAGGGCTTTCCCCGCGTCCTGGTCGCTCGTCGCGTCGAGCGCGACGGGAACGTCTACGCCGGACCCTTCCTGCCGGCGCGTTTCGCGCGGAACACGATGTCACTGACGCATCGGTTGTTCGGCATCCGATCGTGCAATGAGGTGATTACGGGGCGCCGCGAACGGCCGTGTCTGGAGTACGACATCAAGCGCTGCATCGCGCCGTGCGTCGACACTATCTGTTCGGCTGAGGAGTACCGGCGCGCCGTAAGCCTGACGGAGCTCTTTCTCGAGGGGAAGAACGACGAGCTCGTGACGACGCTCAAGACGCGGATGGTCGAAGCGTCCGAGCGCGAACGCTACGAGGAAGCGGCGCAGCTGCGCGACGCGCTTCGCACGGTGCAGACGCTGCACGATCGACAGCAGAAGATGGCGACCGTGGATCTGAGCCATCGCGATGTGTTCGGCCTGAAGCTCGGTCCCGCGGGCACCGTCGTCCTTGTGTTCCAGGTGAGAAGGGGACGTGTGGTGGAACGCATCGAGCTCGGCAGCGAGATCGCGTGGGCCCCGCTCGGTTCCACTCCGTCGGGGAGGTCAGGTTCCTCTCTTGTTGGCCCGACTTCGATGTCGGGGACGTCGGGTTCGGCGCTCGTAGGCCCGACCTCGACGTCGGGGACGTCGGGTTCGGCGCTCGTAGGCCCGACCTTTAGGTCGGGCGTGTCAGGCGACGCGGAAGGAGAGGTGCTCGACGCCGCTCTTCAGCAGTTCTACGAATGGCGCGATCCTCCACCCGAGGTTCACCTGCCTGCTGAACCCGGCGACCGCGACGCGCTCGAGGTCTGGTTGTCGGGCCGTGCCGGCCGCAAGGTGCGCATCGTTGTGCCGCAACGAGGCGAGAAGCGCGCGATGATGGACCTGGCCAACCGCAACGCGGCGCTGGCGTACCAGCAGCGCTTCAACGAGGTGGCGGCCGCCCAGCACGAAGCGCTCGAAACCCTGCAAGTCGTGCTCGGCTTGTCGAGTTTTCCACGGCGGATCGAGTGTTTCGACATCTCGACCATTCAGGGAAGCGAAACGGTCGCGTCGATGGTTGTGTGCGAGGATGGCCGGATGCGCCGGTCGGAGTACCGCAAGTACAGGATCAGAGGGGGAGTGGGAGAGGACCTGGGAGAGGGCCTGGGCGCGGCGTCACGGGCTTCCAACAACGATTTCGCCGCCATGCACGAAGTCGTGGCACGAAGATATCGTGCGCTGCTCGAAGAGGGCGGACCCTTTCCGGATCTGATGCTGATTGATGGCGGGAAAGGCCAGCTGTCTGCCGCCTACGCCGCCCTCGAATCGCTCGGGCTCTCGAACCTTGTCGCGATCGGGATTGCGAAGAAGGAAGAGCTCCTCTACACGCGCGATCACGAGCAGCCGGTGGCGTTGGCTGTTGACGAACCTGCGCTCCTTCTCGTGCAGCGTATTCGCGACGAAGCACACCGCTTCGCCGTGACGTTTCATCGTCGCGCGCGCGGCATGCGCGACTTGCGATCGGAACTCGACGACGTGCCGGGCATCGGCCCGAGGCGCCGCCGCGCGCTGCTGACGAAATTCGGAAGCCTGGCGGGAGTTCGGCGGGCGTCGCGTGAAGACCTCGTCGCCGAAGTGGGGGCCAAAGTGGCAGACGCCATCCTTGCGTTTTTCGCAGGGCGGCCGTAACCTGTTACCTCTTGCCCGACATCAACGTCGCAGCAGTTCTCATCGGGTTTGCCGTCCTGCTCGTTTCTCTCACGGTGCACGAATCGGCGCATGCCTGGACGGCCGACCGGCTCGGGGATCCGACCGCGCGTCTCCTTGGCCGCGTGTCGCTCAACCCGATCGTGCACGCAGATCCGATTGGCACCGTGCTCTTTCCGCTCGTCGCGATGGTCACGGGCGTGCCGATCATTGGATGGGCGAAGCCCGTACCGGTGAACGTGCGCAGTCTTCGGCATCATCGCCGTGACTACGCGCTCGTCGCGGCCGCCGGTCCGGCGAGCAACCTCATCATGGCGTTCGGAGTGTCGCTCTTGCTCGCGATCCTTCCGGCGTCGCCCCCGACGCTCGACCACTCGGGCGCGTCCGTGCAGGTGGCCGCGTTTCTTGGCCTCGCCGTGCGGCTCAACGTCCTGCTTGCCGTGTTCAACATGCTGCCGATTCCGCCGCTCGATGGCGGCAACGTGCTCAGCGCACTTCTGCCGAGGCCGATCGCATCGATATTCGATTCGATCAGGCCGTATGGGTTTCTGCTCTTGTATGCGCTGCTCCTGACCGACGGGTTCTACTACCTGGTCGTGCGGCCGTCGAATTTCGTGTATTCCTGGCTCCCGTGACGGATTCCTCCTCCAGATCCACGCCCGCCCTGAAGGTCGGGCCTGCGAGTGACCCAGCGGTCGGACCTGCGGGTGACCCGAACGTCGGGCCTCCGTTCGACAGGCGAGGGCGGGCCCGCGTGGTCTCCGGCATGCGCCCGACCGGCCGATTGCACCTCGGCCATCTGGTCGGGGCGCTCGGCAACTGGGTGCCCCTTCAGGACAAGTACGACTGCTTCTATTTCGTGGCCGACTGGCATGCCCTGACGAGTGACTTCGCCGACACGAGCCAGCTCACGACGTACGCGTACGAAAACGTGGCCGACTGGATCGCCGCGGGCCTCGATCCGGAGAAGAGCACGTTTTTCATTCAATCCCGCGTACCCGAGCATGCCGAGTTGTATCTCCTCCTCTCGATGGTGGTCCCCGTTCCGTGGCTCGAACGCGTGCCGACCTACAAGGAGCAGCAGGACACCCTGAAAGACAAAGATCTGTCTTCCATTGGGTTCCTCGGCTATCCCCTGTTGCAGGCCGCCGATGTGACCATCTACGACGCCAACCTCGTGCCGGTTGGCGAAGATCAGGTGGCGCATCTCGAACTCGGGCGCGAGGTCGTGCGGCGATTCAACAACGTCTTTGGGTCCGCCGACGCCGCAGTCCTGGTCGAACCACAGCCGTTGCTGACGACATTCGGCAGGTTGCCGGGGCTCGACGGCGACAAGAAGATGAGCAAGAGCCTCGGCAATACGATTCACCTGTGCGACAACGCCGACGAGGTGAAGAGGCGGGTCATGCGGATGTACACGGATCCCAAGCGCGTGCGGGCCGACATTCCCGGAACCGTTGAGGGAAATCCCGTCTTCACCTACCATGATGCGTTCAATCCCAACAAGGATGAAGTCGAAGATCTCAAGGCGCGCTATCGCACTGGGAAAGTCGGCGACGTCGAAGTGAAGACGAAGCTGGCCAATGCGCTGAATGCCCATCTGGAACCCATCCGCGAACGCCGCGCGGCCATGCTCGAGAAGCCGGAGCGGTTGAAGGAAATCCTGTTCGAAGGGTCGAGGCGGGCGCGTGGCGTTGCAGAGGGAACCCTGCAACGTGTGCGGGATGCGATGAAGATCTCCTACCGGTAGAAGACCATGTGTCGGCCTGTGGCAAAGACAACAAAGGACCTGACACCGCGCGTCGGACTGGCACCGTGATGGATCACTCCCAGGACTTCGAATCCTCCGCCGACGCCGTCCCCATCACCCTGGCAAACTTCGAAGGGCCGCTGGATCTGCTGCTGCATCTCATCAAGACGAATGAGGTGAGCATCTACGACATTCCCGTGGCGCTCATTACGGCGCAGTACCTCGACACGATTCAGTTCATGCAGGAGCTGAACCTGGACGTCGCCGGCGAGTTCCTCGTGATGGCGGCGACGCTCATCCATATCAAGTCGAAGATGCTCCTGCCTCGACCGGAGACCGCATCTGGTATCGACGGTGAGGACGAGGATCCGCGCGACGCGTTGGTGCGACGCCTCATCGAGCATCAGAAGTTCAAGGCGGCCGCCAACATGCTGCACGAACGCGAACAGCTCCGCTCGGCGCAGTGGCAGAGGCCGGACGAACGCGTTGCGGCCATCGCCGGCGACGACTACGAGCCGGAGCTCGAGGTCGATCTCTTCAGTCTGCTGAGTGCGTTCCAGGCGGTGGTCGACCGGGCCAGGCAGCGACCCAACGTGATGCTCCCGCCCGAGCAGGTACCGCTCGAGGCCCGGATCGATCAGCTGCTCACGCGATTGTCGGAAACCGAGGCGTGCGGCTTCGAGGATCTCTTTTCGGACGTTCAGGATCGGGCTGGGCTCATCGTGACGTTCCTGGCCCTGCTGGAGATGATTCGATTGAGGCTGGTGAGAGTCTTTCAAGCCGGCAGTTTCGGGCCGATTCGCGTCTACAAACGCGCGCGCCCCATCGATGCCCCACATCCTATCGGCGATCCGGAGACGCATCGTAGATGAGAACGCGGGCAGACAGGCCGGGCGGGCGGAGGAGCACTGGCGGGCTGGCCTGGCAAGGCAGCCGGCAGAGTAGGCCCCATCTTCAGGTCGAGTTCGAAGGCCTGACCTTCGAGGTGGAGTTAGGCCTGACCTTCAGGTGGAGTTCGTAGGCCCGACCTTCAGGTGGAGTTCGTAGGCCTGACCGTCAGGTGGAGTTCGTAGGCCCGACCGTCAGGTGGAGTTCGTAGGCCTGACCGTCAGGTGGAGTTCGTAGGCCCGACCGTCAGGTGGGTTCGTAGGCCCGACCTTCAGGTCGGGCGCGTAGCGCGTAGGGCGCGTAGAGCAGGTGGGGTCGGATGGAGATGAGTATGGAAGACGAATCGCGAGGGGTGGCGGCCGAGTTGAAGGCAATTGTCGAGGCGTTGATCTTCGCGTCGCCGGATCCCCTGACCCCGAAAGCCCTCTTCAAACTGCTGGCGGAGGAGCCGAAGGAAGACATTCAGGCGGCGCTCGCCGAATTGAAGAAGGACTACGAGCGTCCTGGCGGCCTTCAGCTCGTCGAGGTGGCCGGCGGATATCAGATTGTCACGCGTGCGGATCTCCACGAATGGGTCCGCAAGCTGTTCCACGAGCGGACGTCCCAGAAGCTGACCATTCAGGGTCTCGAGACGCTGGCGGTCATCGCGTACAAGCAGCCGATCACGGCGCTCGAGATTACTGAGGTGCGCGGCGTCAATACGTCCGGCGTGCTGGGCACATTGCTCGAGCGGCATCTCATCAAGATCGTCGGCCGTAAGCAGGTGGTCGGCCGTCCGTTCATGTATGCCACGACGAAGGAATTCCTGATCCGCTTCGGCCTGAACGACCTGAGCGATCTCCCGAAGGTCGAGGACATGGCCGCGGCCCTCGGCTTCGAGGCGCCACTGCTCGTGGAACAGACTCCCGCCGAGGAGCAGTTGCCTGTCGAAGAGCCCGAGGCCGACCAGAACTTCGAGCCACCTGTCGGAAATACCAGCGGCTCAGTGCACTAGCCGGACCGCGAGCGTGGGCTATCAGCGCCCGGCTCTCAGTTGTCAGTCTGTGCGTATCCCGTGTTGGCGTCCCCTGCGTGGGCGCTGCGCGGCGGGTGGGGGCGATGCGCTCGCCGTTTTTCTCAGGCGATCCACCTCCGCCTCGGTCAACTCCCGCCACTGCCCAGTCTTCAGCGCCGTGTCCCGAATGGGACCGATCGCGATACGCGTCAGGTTCGTGACGGGATGTCCGATGGCTTCGCACATCTTGCGGATCTGGCGGTTGCGTCCTTCCCGGACCGTGATCACGAGCGCCCCGTGGCGAACCAGCACGTGCGCGGGCGATGTCCGCCGCCCTTCGATGATGATGCCTCGGGATAGCCGCTGCAGGTCGTGTTCGTCCGGCACGCCAAGCACGCGCGCTTCGTACACTCGCGCAACACCGTGGCGTGGGTGCGTGAGCTTCGCCGCCAGATCGCCATCGTTGGTCAAGAGCAGCAGTCCCTCTGAGTCGAAATCGAGTCGGCCCACCGGATAGACATATTCCCCGGGCGAGAGGCCGCGGGTGGAGGTCAACAGGTCGATCACCGTCGGCCGCCTCTGGGGATCGGAGCGCGTTGTGACGTAGCCGCGCGGTTTGTTCAGCAGGATGTACCGCTGCCGCTCTGAGATCTTGATCCGGCGACCGTCCACGCGGATATCGTCCTGCGAGGGGTCAGCTTTCGTTCCCAGTTCGCGCACGGTGGCGCCGTTGATGGTGACGCGGCCCTCGATCATCAGCTGCTCGGAGGCGCGACGGGACGCAACGCCGGCTTGAGAGAGAATTTTCTGAAGTCGCTCCATCTTCGAACGTTGTGTATCACGAAGACACGGGGAACACGAAATAGACGATCAACGCAGAGCTCGCAGAGCTCGCGGAGTCAATCCAGGAAGTGTGCTCTGCGTTCTCCGCGGTCTCTGCGTTGACTGTCGTTTTCGTGAGGAGAATTGCCAAGACGGGCGTGCTACACTCGCACGTCAGCCGTGCCTGCTGACCCCGCCTCCGCCAGCACACTCATCATCGCCATCGACGGCCCATCGGGCGCAGGCAAAGGCACCCTCGCTCGAGCGATCGCGGAGAAGCTCGGGTACCGGCACGTGGACAGCGGCGCGATGTACCGCGCCATCGGCTGGAAGGCCTTGCAGGCAAAGATGCCACTCGACGATGAGGAGGCGGTGATGCTTCTTGCCGGGCGCTCCCGAATCGAGATTGGCTCGACTGTGACGATCGACGGCGTCGACGTCACGCGGGACATACGGACGCCGGAGATCGACCGCGCCGCGGCATCGGTGGCGCGGCTGCCGAGAGTGCGGGCCGTGCTCGTGCGGCGCCAGCGCGAGCTTGCCGCCGGCGGTGGCATCGTCATGGAAGGACGAGATATCGGCACGGTCGTCTTTCCGCACGCCGATGTGAAGATCTACCTGGACGCGTCGGCCGATGAGCGCGCTCGGCGGCGGGCGAGCGATGCGGCGCATACCGGCGGGCCCGCCGCGGTGGCAGAAGTCGCCACGATGCTTTCCCAACGCGACGAGATCGATCGGACCCGGAAGGCCTCGCCCCTCTATGCCGCTCCGGACGCGACGGTCATCGACACCACGGGACGCTCGATCGAGCAGGTGGTGAGAGAAGTGATGAACGTGATCGAGGAGAGGATGAAACGCCCGAGCTGAAGCTCGGGCCTACTTCCTCTCTTTGTAATCCTCCGAAGAGGCTGGATCCAGCTCCCACCGGTGTTTGTCGCGCTCGACAACCTTGTCGCTGGCGCGCAGCTCCTCGCTGTCCTGATACTCCACGCCGAGCGCCTTCCCGATGTCGTCGACGATGTCCTGATCCGGTGTCGAGTTATCTCCACCGGGTGCTTCATCGCCGCTGAAGTAGGCGTTCTCGATGCTCGCATCGACATCGCCGCCCGTGATGGCTGGAGTCATGGTCTTGTGATCCAGGCGGCTCCCCGCCATCTCGGCGCGTCCGGTTCTCACCGCTGATCCATGGCGATCCATATTGAGAGACGATGGGGGAGTCTGGACGCTTTCCTCGAGTGTCCGCCTCACGCGATCCAGCCGTGTCGGGTGGAGACGAGCACGGTTGGTGGCGGACTGCACCGGACGCCTCGCATTCTGTCGCGGCGCGAGCTTTCGCGTCTTCATGGCGACGCGCCGGGCGTTGGCCTTGGGTTGTGCCGTGGAACCTCCCGTCGTCTTGCTGGCCGTGGTTGCCCGGGCCTTGCTTCGGCGAATCGTCCGCTTCGGCACGGGGCGTCTGGAGCTCTTGACCGGCCGTTTGGCGGACCGGCGTGCGCCGGTTTTCCGAGCGATCTTCGTCTTCCTGACGCTTCGCCGGGCCTTTTTCTTGCCGCGTTTAGCCACGTCCTGCTCCCTTCGAAAACCTTGACAGCGTTGCGATAAGTGTTGTAATATCTGCCGCTTATCGGAAATCTGCGAGCACGAATCTATGACGTCTCATGCACATGGGACCTCATGCCTTCGGACTGCGGCGGACCGAACTTACGGGGTGCCGGTCCCCGCCATCACCATCCGGCAATCGATCGACCCATTCGACGCGCTCAGGTCTTCCTGCGCCATCGAAGGGCAACACAGGAGGACTCGCAAGGCATGGCCAACGTAGAAGAGCCTACTCCCGGTCCGGGCAAGGGCGGTAGCACGGGGACCCTCGACCGCACGGAACGCGCTGAACAACAGAGCGGCCGCGGCGACAAGGGCGGACTGAAAATTCGTCCGCGCGAAGACGACGATCAGACAGACCCCGATGAGTTAACCAAACTGCTCGAGGCCTACGATACCAGCTTCCGGAACATCGCGGAAGGTGAGGTCGTCAAGGGGACGGTCCTCAAGGTGACTGCGTCGGAAGTCGTGATCGACGTGGGCTACAAGTCGGAAGGGATTATCGCGGTCAGCGAGTTCCTGGACGAAACCGGCCAGGTGACGGTTGAGGCCGGCGACATCGTGGACGTGCTGCTCGAACGGACCGAGGATCGTGAAGGGTACGTTGTCCTCTCGCGCGAAAAAGCCGAGAAGATGAAGATTTGGGACGAGGTCGAGAAGGCCTACGCGGAGCGGAAGGTCGTCATTGGCCGCGTCATCGAGCGCATCAAGGGCGGACTCGCCGTGGATATCGGCGTCCGCGCATTCCTCCCGGGCTCGCAGATCGACGTGCGACCGGTGCGCAATCTCGACGCGCTGCGCGGACAGGAGCTCCGCATGCGCGTTATCAAGGTGAACAAGAAGCGCGGCAACATCGTGCTCTCGCGCAAGGCGCTGCTCGAGGAAGAGAACGCCGAGAAGAAGAAGCACACGCTCGAAACGCTCGCCGAAGGCAAGGTCCTGAAGGGCGTCGTCAAGAACATCACCGACTATGGCGCGTTCATCGACCTGGGCGGCATCGACGGGCTTCTTCACATTACAGACATGTCGTGGGGCCGCGTCGGTCATCCCTCGGAGCTCTTCAAGGTCAACGACGAGATCGACGTGATCGTGCTCAAGTACGATCCGGCGACCGAGCGCGTGTCACTCGGGCACAGACAGCTCGTCACCGATCCATGGGCGAATGCGATGGATCGGTACCCCGTGGGGGCGCGGGTATCCGGGAAAGTGGTGAGCCTCACCGACTACGGCGCGTTCGTTGAACTGGAGTCTGGCGTCGAGGGGCTGATTCACGTCTCCGAAATGTCGTGGAGCAAGCGCGTGAAACATCCCTCCAAGATCCTCAACGTCGGCGATCCCGTGGACGCCATGGTGCTCGGCGTTGACGGGACCGCCCGCCGGATTTCGCTCGGCCTGAAGCAGGTCGAGATCAATCCGTGGCACGACCTTGCTGAGAAGTACCCCGTTGGGTCCAGGATTCAGGGCAAGGTGCGGAACCTCACCGAATTCGGTGCATTCGTGGAAGTGGAGGACGACATCGACGGTCTGATCCACATCTCCGACATGTCCTGGAGCAAACGCGTCAAGCATCCTTCGGAGGTGCTCAAGAAGGGCGACGTCGTGGATGCGATGGTCCTCAATATCGATGCCGAGAATCAACGCCTGTCGCTTGGTCTGAAACAGCTCGCGACCGATATCTGGGACGACTTCTTCTCTCGCCATCATGTCGGTGACACGATTGAAGGAAAAGTCGTGCGCCTGACCAACTTCGGGGCCTTCGTGGAGCTCGACGAAGACATCGAAGGCCTGATCCACATCTCGGAGCTGGACGACTCGCCGGGCAAGGGCGGCCCTGGGAGCAAGGACGAAAAGATCGAGCTCGTCGTGGGTGAAACCTATCCGATGAAGATCATCAAGCTGGCGCCGGAGGAGCGGAAGATCGGGCTGTCGATCCGTGCGCTGAAGTCGGACGAGTTCCGCGCCGACTGGGACACCTACTCGGAGTCGGCCGGCGATGGGACAGCGACGCTCGGGGACCATTTCAAGAACCGCTGAAGGGATTAGAGAGTTGGGGAATAGGGATTAGGAAAGGCATTTTCCATTCCCTACGCCCTAATCCCTAATCACGACGGAGAATGCCTATGACCGGCGGCAGCATGACCAAGGCGGAGCTCGTCGAGGAAGTCTCGCGCGTGTCCGATCTGACCAAGAAGCATTCCGAGGTCATTGTGGACACGGTCTTCAAGAGCATCATCGACGCGCTGCATCGCGGTGAGAAGATCGAGCTGCGGGGCTTCGGCAGTTTCCGGCTGCGGAAGCGCGAGCCACGGAAGGGCCGCAATCCGAAGACGGGAGACAAGGTGGACGTGCCGCCCAAGAAGGTCCCGTATTTCAAGCCTGGGAAGGAACTCAAGGAGCTCATCAACCGCGAGCCGGATCTCACGCTTCCCGCGACGACGGTCCCGCCGGATCCGATGGCTGTGTAAGTGTGGAGCGTCTCTGGTCGCCCTGGAGACTGGCCTACGTGACTGGCTCGACCGGCGGCAGCAAGACCGCCTGCGTTTTCTGCGACGCGCTCGATCCTTCGTCCGATGGCACGCGTGGCCAGCTCGTGCTGGTCCGCGGGCGTGTCTCGTACGTCATTCTCAACCGCTATCCCTACAACAATGGCCACCTGCTGATTACCACGAATCGCCATGTGGCGACTCTGTCGGACGCGACGCCGGATGAGCTCGTCGAGATGATGCGCTTCACGCGGGACGCGGAAATCGCACTGACCGAGTCCTATCAGCCGAACGGCCTCAACGTCGGCATCAATCTCGGGCAATCTGCGGGCGCGGGGATTGTCGACCATCTGCACATTCACGTCGTGCCCAGGTGGAACGGCGATACAAACTTCATGTCGATCGTGGGCAACGTCCGCGTGCTGCCGGAGGAGCTCGGCGAGACCGCGACGCGTTTGAGGCCGATCTTCGAGCGTTTGCAGGACGAAACATGCCCGACCTGAAGGTCGGGCCTACATGTCACCATGACGTAGGCCCGATCTTCGGCTCGGACATGTCACCATGACGTAGGCTCACCATGACGTAGGCCCGAGCTTCAGCTCGGGCGCCCGGCGCCAGACATATGGTCCTAGACCTCACGCCAGAGCAGAAAGCTTTCCAACGCTCCATCGACGCGTTTGCGCGCGATGTGATTGCCCCAGGCGCGGCGGCCATCGACGAATCCGGCGAGTTTCCATTCGAGGAGCTGCGCGGCGCCGCAGAGTTTGGTCTGCTGGGCGCGACAATTCCCAGGGCCTGGGGCGGCGCCGAGTTGGACTACCTGAGTTATGCCCTGGCCATCGAGGCGATTGCGCGGGCGAGTGCCACCGTGGCCGTCTCACTGGTCGTGCACAACTCACTCGTGTCGGAGGTGGTGGCGCATGCTGGGAGCGCGCCGCAGAAAGAGCAATGGCTGCGACGCCTCGCGCGTGGCGACGCGCTCGGTGCCTTCGCACTGTCCGAGCCGGAGGCTGGAACGGACGCGGCCAACCAGCAGACGTTGGCGATCAAGGGCGCCGACGGCTATCGCATCACCGGTCGCAAGATCTGGGTCGCGAACGCCGACGCGGCCTCGCTCGCGATCGTATTCGCGTGCACGCGTCCGGGGCTTCGCAGCCAGGGCATCACGGCATTCCTCGTGCCGATGAACACGCCAGGCATCAGGCGTACGGCGCGGGCCGACTCGCTCGGGGTTCGCGGCCTCGGCTGTATGGATCTCGATTTCGATATCCAGGTTGCCGACGATCAAGTACTGGGCGTGGTCGATCAGGGGTTTCATCTGGCGATGTGGGCCCTGCAAGGCGGCCGGATCGGTGTGGCCGCACAGGCATTGGGCATCGGTGACGCCGCCATCGCCGAAGCGGTCGCGTTCGCCAGACGCCGGCACACCTTCGGTCAGCCGATCGCAAACCACGAGGCGATTCAATGGATGCTGGCGGACGTGGCCACCGAGCTCGAAGCGGCGCGCATGCTGACCTGGAAGGCGGCTGTCGCCAAGGATCGACAGGAGCGCAGCACGATCGAAGCGTCGATGGCGAAACTGGCCGCCTCAGAAGCCGCACACAAAGCCGCGGATAAAGCGATGCAGATTCTGGCGTCCGCCGGATACCGGCGCGGGTCCGTGGTCGAGCGCCTATTCCGCGACGTGCGCGCGACAGAGATCTATCAGGGCACGTCCGAAGCGCAGCGGATGATCATCGCCGCCGGCATCCTGCGCGACGTCTGACCCCTGGCTTGGCGATACCGTCCCTCGGGCAGCACCTGCATGTCCTCGAACACGCGTTTGCCAGGACCTGTGCGTCGACGTCTTCACGGCGACCGGCGTCTGCTCAGAATCACGCGCTGCCCCGGCGCTTCGAGGATGTCACGAATCTCGGAGTCACCCGTCGCGCACCCTGCTCCCGACGGGAGAGGGCCCGCAGATGTGCCGGATGGCTGACGCTCACTTCGCACTTTCCGTGAGGACCTGTCGCGCGACGCGCCGCGCGCTGTTTCGTACCGCGCGACTGGCGCTGGTGATGCTGATCGACGCTCTCGACACGGCGTCAATGTCCCCCCCGACCTTGAAGGGGTCGCTGATGGACTTGCCTGCAAATTGCGCTGCAAAGGCGGGTGTATCTATCGAGAAGTTGCCATACGGTTCGTGATGCTCTGTCACGACGATGCCTGTCAGCATCCGGTTGATATCCAGGCCAACGAGAATCTTGATCGGACCGTCGTACCCACGTTCGAGCGGCTCCAGCTCTGTCGTCCAGAAGGCCAGACCGAGGAGCTTCGGTGAACCGGACTGGGGATCGGTCACATACGCCTTGAAATGTGGAGGCGCGCCTGACTTGGGCGAGAATGTCGAGGCCGAGGGGAAGAGGCGTTTGAGCGCGGCAAGGAGTCTGGCGTCCGATGAGGCCTGGCCTCCAACGATAATCGTTCCGGCGAGGAGTAGTGACCCGAGCACGATAAGAATCCGCATGTTCCGGAGTCGATTATCCCGGCGCTCGGAAACGCCGTCAAATTAGGCCCGGACGCGGAAGCGATGAGAAGAAATGAGTGACGACGCGATGAGAAGACGAGCGACCGTGTCCATCAGCAGGCTGACCGCGACCCTGAGCGCACTGGGCGTGCTCGTCTGGTCTGGTGCCGCTGATGGGCAGACACGTGCTCAGGCCCGTTTGGCCAATGCCAAGAGTCTGACGTGTGCGTTCTCACTGATGGCGACTGGGACGTGGCAAGGTGGAGAACCGAAGTCCGAGACCAAGCCCGCAAAGCTTTCTCTTGGCTTCGACGCCATCGAAGTAGACGATGGGACGGCTCGAGTGAAGGGCGCGTTCGGTCCTTCCGACATCATCGTGAAGCTATCGCTCGGAACCCTGCATTTCGTGCAGTCCTTCAGGGAGGGCCCTCTGTACATCACGACGGTCTTTCCGAAGGAAACTCGCAACGGGAACCTGCAAGCCGTTCACACCCGCCATGAGTACACCGAGGTGTCGCTGCCCGGTTTCACGTCACGGCCGGAGCAGTACTACGGTGAGTGTTCCGTGGAACCGTAGCCCTGGCGATATCTCACACCTTCAACACCTGCTTCACAATTGTCTCGAGCTGCAGGTTCGATGTGCCCTCGTAGATCTGGCCGATCTTTGCGTCGCGATAGAGCTTTTCGACGGGGTAGTCCTTCACGAATCCATACCCGCCGTACAGGTTGACCGCCAGAGACGTGACCCGTTCGGCCATCTCGGACGCGAAGAGCTTGCACATCGCGGCTTCGGTGAGAAACGGCCGGCCCGCGCCGCGCAGCCGCGCTGCCTCATAGACGGTCAGGCGCGCGGCGTGCACCTCGGTTGCCGCTCGTGCGAGCTGGTGCTGCACGGCCTGGAATTCGGCGATCGGTTTCCCGAACTGTTTCCGTTCCTTCGTATACTTGACGGCGTGATCGAGCGCCCCCTGTGCCAGTCCGACCATTTGCGCACCAATGCCGATGCGGCCCTCGTTCAGCGTCTCGATGGCTGTCTTGTAGCCCTTGCCGACCTCGCCCAGCACGTTCGCCTTCGGGACGCGGCAGGCGTCGAAGAGCAGCTCACAGGTACTGCTGGCGCGGATACCGAGCTTGTCCTCCTTCTTCCCGACGGTAAAGCCTGGGAACCCTCGTTCGACGAGGAACGCGGTAATGCCGCGATAGCCAACTTCGGGGTTCACGTTGGCAAAGACGATGAAGAGCCCGGCTTCGTGGCCGTTGGTGATCCACAGCTTGCGGCCGCTGAGCACCCAGTGGTCCCCTTGCTCCACGGCGCGCGTCGCGAGCGCAAAAGCATCGCTTCCAGACCCGGCCTCCGACAAGGCGTACGCGCCGACCAGGTTCGAGGCGAGTGCGGGGAAGTATCGGTGCTTGACGTCATCGTTCCCCCACCGAAGCAACGCGTTGATGAACAGCGTGTTCTGGACGTCCACCAAGACGCCGATGGAAGGGTCCACCTGCGACAGCGCCTCTACGGCGAGCAGGGAGTGGAAGAAGGTGCCGCCCCCGCCCCCGAACGCATCCGGAATCTCTATGCCCATCAGCCCGAGTCCGAAGAGCTTGTCGATGAGCGCGGCAGGGATCGCCGCGTGATCGTCCATGTCCCGGACGAGCGGCCGGACTTCACGGTCCGCGAACTCTCGGACCGTCGTCAGGAACAGCTGCTCGTCCTCGGACAGGGTCGTCAGCGGGGGGTGGCGGGGGGCATCGATCGACACGTGCGAATCCTATCAAAAGGACACGGCCATTCGGGTCTAAGATAGATTCATGGCGAGGTCCCTTCGCGCCGCCGCTCTTCTCGTGCTCTCCGGCATACTGGCCGCCGCCGGTCAGGGGCGCGCTCAGCAGGCACCGCAGGTTCAGCAGGCACCGCAGACTCCGCCGGCTCAGCAGGCTCCGCCAGATGGCGCGGCCCAGCCGCCAGAGCGATCGCAGCCGCCCATCTTTCGTACTGGCGTCAACTTCGTCCGGGTCGATGTCATCGTCACCGACAAGAGCGGCGGGCCAGTGAGCGATCTCAAGCCCGAGGATTTCATCGTCACCGAGGCGGGGAAGGCGCAGAAGATCGAAACCTTCAAGCTGGTGTCCCTCGATGGCGGCCTCATGCCAGTGTCCGATGGGCCTCCCATCCCTATTCGCTCCGACGCCGACGAACAGACTGAAGCCGCGCGCGACGATGTGCGGCTGTTTGGCATGTTTCTGGACGATTACCACGTCAAGCGGGATTCGAGCCTTGCCATGCGGCAGCAGCTTGCTCGCTTCGTGGAAACCCAGCTGGGGCCCTCCGACATGATCGGGCTGATGTACCCGCTGCAGTCCCTTGCGGCCGTTCGCATGACCCGTAATCACGACGTCGTGCGGCGGGGCATCCTGGAGTTCGAAGGCCGGAAGTACGACTACCGACCGAGGAACCAGCTTGAAGAGCAGTACGTCTACCGCGCCTCGGCCGAGCAGATCGAGCGCTTTCGCAATCAGCTGTCCTTCAGGGCGATCAGGGCGCTCATCATGCACATGGGATCTCTCAAAGAAGGACGCAAGGCCTTGATTCTCGTCAGCGAGGGCTTCAGCAACACGCTCCCTCCCCAGCTGCAGGATGCAGCGAGCGGGCTCGGGGCCGGAAGCCTGTCGCCGGTCGACCCGCACGCTGGAAACAGCTCGATGGAGCAGACCCGTCAGTTCTTCGCATCGGCTGATATCCAGAGCGATCTGGCGGCCATTTACGATCTGGCGAACCGCAACAACGTGGCCATCTACACCGTCGATCCGCGGGGGCTTGCCACATCCGAATTTGCCATTGACCAACCGGCCGTGAATGCGAGGACCGATGCGCAGTACCTGAGGACGACGACCGAGACGCTGCGGGTACTTTCCGACAACAGCGATGGACGGGCCCTTGTGGGCCGCAACGATCTGACGATTGCGATGAAGCAGATCGTCGTCGATTCGAGCGCCTACTATCTGCTCGGCTACAACTCCACGCTCTCGGCGCCGGACGGCAAGTTCCACGAGATCACGGTGAAGGTGAAGCGGCCCGGCGTTCAGGTCCGTCATCGGCGGGGTTACTGGGCGCTCACGCCGGAGGACGCGGCGAAGCTCGAAGCGGCTGCCACCGCCGCGGCTACCGCGAAACCGAATCGCGTGGAGGCGTCGCTGGCGGCCACCGTGGTCCACCACAGCCGTGTCATTCGTACGTGGATTGGCACGGAGCGAGGCGAGAACGGCAGAACGCGTGTGACGTTCGTGTGGGAGCCGATGCCGAAGTTGCCCGGAGAGCCTGTTCGCGACGGTGAGCGGGCCGTTCGCGTCGCACTGACAGCGCTTAGTCCGGACGGCCCGCAGTATTTCCGCGGGCGGGTTCCTGACGCCGCAGGGACCCAGGCAGCCACCGCCTCGACGGGATTTCGCGTCGCCTTCGACGCGCAGCCTGGCAAGATGCAGCTGCGCCTCTCCGTGGAAGGAACCGGGGCTGAGGTCATCGACTCCGAGACCCGCGAGATCGTCGTGCCCGATCTGACCTCGCCGCAGACCTCGTTTGGTACGCCCGAAGTGTTTCGAGCCAGAACCCTTCCTGAATTCCAGCGGCTGAAGTCCGACCCGCAGCCGGTGCCAGCGGTCGCGCGCGAGTTCAGCCGCACCGAACGGCTGATGCTTCGCGTTCCCGTGTATGGTCCCGCGGGCTCGACCCCCGCACTCACGGCGCACCTGGTGAACCGGACCGGGCAGGTGATGTCCGAACTGCCGGTTGCAGCGCCGGACGCGACCCGTAGAGCGACGCAAATCGAGTTGCCTCTCGCAAACCTTTCCCCGGGTGAGTACGCCATTGCGCTCACCGCCACGGGTGATGGCGGCGACGCGAAAGAGCTCGTGGCGTTCCGAGTCGTTCCCTGACGCCATGCGTGGCCTGGTGCTACTGCTTGTTGCCGCCGCGGGCGGCGTTCACGCCGCGTCAGGGACTGTAGAACGTCCTGACGCGAATCTCGTTCGGATCGATGCCGTCGCGGCTGACGCCCGCGGCCGGACCGTCGCGGATCTCACGATCGAGGATTTCGAAATCATCGAGCAGGGAGCCGCACGCCGCGTGGAGAGCGTGCAGTTTGTCACCGCCGATGGCGTGGGGCCTTCCACCGAACCTCTGCTACCCATCGCGTCGACTGCGGACGAGCGGGTTGAGGCGGCGCGCGGCGGGACGCGGGTGTTTGCGATCTTTCTGGACGAATACCACGCGGGTGCCGAGGCGGTGGCGCGCGCGCGCGCGGCCCTCACCGAGTTCGTCGACACGCGTCTCGGCCCACGCGATCTCGTGCTCATCGTCAAACCGCTGGACTCGTTGCCGAGCCTTCGTCTCACGCGAGACCGCACCGCGATTCTCAACGCGATCGCGACCTTCGATGGTCGCAAGGGCGATTACACACCGCGAACCGCATTCGAACAGGACTACATTGCGCCGGACCCCGAGCGCATCGATGCGGTCAGAGCGCAAATCGTGACGTCAGCCTTGCATGCCATTGCCGTCCACTTGGGATCGGTGCAGGGCGGTCGAAAGACAATCGTCGTGGTGTCGGAAGGGTTCCCGCGGCCGATCCACCGGCGGGGTGAGGCGGCGCTGCCCTCGATCGACACGGTCGTCCGTACCGCGAATCGATCGGGCGTCTCCATTTACCCGATCGATCCGCGAGCGCTCGCGCCGCTGAGCCAGGTGAAGCCTCCCGCGCCCTTGAATCCTCCCGTGCACCCTGCCGGGACGGCCACCCTCGAGACCATCCGGACGCTCGCGCGGGAAACCGGCGGCCAGGCGATTCTCACGAGCGCAGATCTTCCCGACGGTATCGCACGCCTCGTGAGCGACGCCAGCGGTTACTATGTCCTCGCGTTTCGGCCTGCAAGCGGCGAGGACACGGGCCGATTCCACCCTATCGATATCCGTGTCAAACGGCAGGGCGTGACCCTTCGGGCGCGTCCGGGCTACTGGGAGCCCCTGCCGAATCCCACTGCCGCTCTCACGAGCGCCCTGCGGCTGGCCCCCGCGATGCAGTCGCATGCCAGCCCGCTCATTCGCCCGTGGTTCGGGTTCAGCCGTGGAGAGGACGGGAAGACCCGCGTCCAATACGTCTGGGAGCCCGCGGCGCGTGTGCCGGGCGACCGATCGGGGGCCGGCGTGCCCACTCGGACCGTCCTCAATGTGCTTCGTCCGGACGGCACAGTTCTGGTCGAACGCGTGGTCGGTCCTGCGGGTCAGGCTCAGGCGGTCTTCGATGTCGAGCCGGGGCCAGTGCGCCTGCATATTCAGATCGAGGACGACACCGAGAAGGTGCTCGACACTGACGTTCGCCAACTGCTGGTCGCTCGGCTCACGGGGCCGGTGTCACTAGGCACTGCGCGCATCTTCCGCGCGCGCAGCGCCCGCGAATTTCGAGAGCTCGATCGCGATCCCGAGGCTGCTCCGATCGCGGTACGCCAGTTCAGCCGCAATGAACGGCTGTTGATACGTATCCCGGTGTACGCCTCGGACGAGGCCGTCGACGTCACAGCCAGGCTGGTCAGCGGGATGGGGCGGGTCATGCGCACCCTGCCGGTTGCGCGGGTCCCTGGATCGGAGATGAGGACGATTGACGTCCTGCTTGCCGGGCTCGCGTCGGGCGAGTACCGCATCGATCTGCTCGCGAGGAGCGGCGATGCCCAGGCTCAGGATCGCCTGACTTTTCGCGTGACACCGTAGCCCACTCCGCCCTCGGCATGATGCCGACATTCCTGTCGGATTGCCTCCTCGAGCCAACAAGTCTGTCTTTCCTCCTGCGTCCGGCGCGGGGGTTCCGAGGCGTCGTCGCTCGCCGATTTTGAGTCGGCGCACGTACAACCCCCGACAATGTGCGTGAGAGACACAACATTGTCGCGGTACCGACGCGATTCCGACACCGTTGTCGTCTTTTGAAGGTGCCTCCTCTCGATGCCCGCCAGATCGTGGAATTGCACCGGATTCTTCGAGCCTTCACGTGCTCAGAACGTGGACCCAGGCTTGCACAGGGGAACCACGTCGGGACTCCGACACACCATGACGATCGCGTCGACGAAAGGAAGCACTGTCGCGGACTGGATGGAGCCGGCCGAAGCGCACACAGGGGAAATCAGAAAGCTGTCAACGCTCCTCGAAGCGAGCCAGGCGCTATTGACGACGCTCGACTTGAAGGAGGGCTTGCAGCGGGTTCTGGAAATCCTGGGCCGTCATCACGGTGCGATCCGCAGCACCGTGGTCCTGCTGGACGAGCAAACGGGCGATGTCAAGGTGGAGGCCTCCGCCGGGGCCATCACCGCGGGAACGCGCGTGCGGTATCGCATTGGCGAAGGCATCACGGGCGAGGTCGTTCAGACGGGGAAGCCGATCGTCGTGCCGCGCGTGAGCCGCGAGCCGAAGTTTCTGCATCGTGCTGCGGCGCGGCCCGAGCTGGCCGAACAGGAACTGACCTACATTGCCGCGCCGATTGCCTTGCATGGACGAACCGTGGGTGCGGTCGCTGTCGATCTCCGGTTCAAGGCGGACCGGGATTACCATCGCACGGCGAAGTTTCTGGGCGTCGTCGGGTCGATGATTGCGCAGGCCGTACGGGTGCATCAGTTGATTGAAGCCGAACGGCAGGTGCTCGTGGACGAGAACACGCACCTGCGTCAGGAGCTCAAGGAGCGCTACGACTTTTCGAACCTGGTCGGCACGAGCGGTCCCATGCGGCAGGTGTACGAGCAGGTCGCGCAAGTGGCGCCCACCAATACCACAGTCCTGCTGCGCGGGGAGTCAGGCACGGGAAAGGAGCTCATCGCTCATGCGCTGCACTACAACTCGGCGCGCGCGAAGCGGCCTTTCATCAAGGTGAGTTGCGCGGCCCTTCCGCAGGATCTGATCGAGTCCGAGCTGTTTGGCTACGAGAAGGGTGCGTTCACCGGTGCTCAGACCTCCAAGAAGGGGCGGTTCGAGTTGGCGGAGGGCGGCACGCTGTTTCTCGACGAGATCGGGGACCTGAACCTTGCGACTCAGGTCAAGCTGCTGCGGGTGCTGCAGGAGCGGGAATTCGAGCGTCTGGGCAGCACAGAGAGCATCCGGGCGAACATCCGGCTCATCGCGGCGACCAACAAGGATCTGGAAAAAGCCATCGCCGCGGCGCAGTTTCGCGAGGATCTCTACTATCGCCTCAACGTGTTCGCCATCTTCGTGCCGGCGCTTCGTGAGCGAAAGCCGGACATTCTGCTCTTGTGCGAGCACTTCCTCGAGAAGTTCGCCCGCGAGCACGGGAAGAAGATCAAGCGCATCTCGACCCCGGCCATCGATATGCTCGTGAGTTACCACTGGCCGGGCAACGTGCGCGAGCTGGCCAATGCCATCGAGCGGGCGGTGGTGCTCTGTGATGCTCAGGTACTCCATGCCCACCACCTCCCGCCCACGCTGCAGACGGCCGAGGCCTCCGGCACCGGCCAGACTTCAACACTGCGCGACTCATTGGAGACCTTCGAGAAGGATGCGCTGCTCGATGCGCTGAAGAGCACGCGAGGAAACCGCGCCAAGGCGGCTCGGCTGTTGTCGACGACCGAGAGGATTTTCAACTACCGCGTCAGGAAGTACGGGATCGACTGGAAGCGATTCAAGGGCTGATCCCTATGCGTACATTCCCCGGAGGCGGGTCACGCTGGCGACGCGGTTGATCGCCACGACATAAGCGGCGACGCGCATGTCGACGCTGTACTTCAGCGATGTTTGCAGCACGGCGGTGAACGCCTCGCACATCTTGGCCTCGAGTCGCTCGTTCACCTCTTTCTCCGTCCAGAAATAGCCGTGCCGATCCTGCACCCATTCGAAGTAGGAGACCGTTACTCCTCCGCTGTTGGCGAGGATGTCGGGGACGACGAAGATGCCCCGCTCGTGGAGCACCCGGTGAGCATCGGGCGTCGTTGGGCCATTGGCCCCTTCGATGACCACTTTCGCCCGAACCCCTGGCGCGTTGTCGCTCGTGATCTGATTTTCGAGGGCGGCGGGGATGAGGATGTCCACCTCGAGCCCGAACAGTTGTTGGTTGCTGACAGGTTCTCCGCCCGTGAACCCCGTGATGGTCTTGTGCATCGCGGCGTAGTCGCCGAGCGCCGCGATATCGAGTCCCTTGGCATTGTAGACGCCGCCTCGATGATCGGTGATCGCGACAATCCTGGCGCCGAGCGCTGCGAGGAGCTGCGCGGAGACGGATCCAACGTTGCCGAAACCCTGGACGGCAACGCTCGCGCCCTTGATATCGAAGCCCAGATGTTTCGCCGACTCCCTGGCCACAATCGAGACACCGCGCCCGGTCGCTTCGCGTCGCCCGAGTGAGCCGCCGAGTTCAAGCGGCTTGCCCGTGACGACCGCCGTGGAGGTGTGGCCCACGTGCATGCTGTAGGTATCCATCACCCATGCCATGATCTGATCGTTCGTGTTGACGTCGGGTGCAGGGACATCCTTCTCGGGGCCGATGGCATCGATGATCTCGGCCACGTAGCGCCGCGTCAATGCTTCGAGCTCCCGCCTGGACATCCGGGTCGGATCGCAGATGATCCCGCCCTTGCCGCCGCCGAACGGAATGTGAGCGACTGCGCATTTCCAGGTCATCCAGGCGGCGAGCGCCGTCACCTCGTCGAGCGTGACACCCGGGTGGTAGCGAATACCGCCTTTGGCCGGTCCGAGCGTAATGCTGTATTGGACGCGGTAGCCGGTGAAGACTTCTATCTCGCCGCTGTCCATTTGCACGGGACACGAGACGGCAATTTGCCGCTTGGGATGCGTGAGGATCTTCCAGATGCCGGGCTCGAGGTTGAGGAGACGCGCCGCGCCGTCAAACTCCTCCAGCATTGCGCCAAAGACCGAACTGTGCATTGTCATGGGTGCGATTGTACCCACCGGGCACGTCCGACATACACGTCAGACCTTCACACGCACCGTGCACGCCCGGCCCCAACGGTCGGGCCGACGCACCAGGGCGTCCGGACGGCACGTATAATTGATCTCGGATGAAACACCTCACGGAGACGGCGAGGCAGCGCTGGGAGCGCGAGACGCTCGCGCCAGCCCTCGCTCAGGCTCCCGAGCGGATGGGTGTGTTCACAACGCTATCGGGTCATCCAGTCGATCGGCTGTATACGGCTGACGATCCAGGCGCTGTGCGCGAAGGAAGGGAGGCGGGGGAATTCCCGTATACCCGCGGCATTCACCGAGCGGGATATCGCGGCAGATTGTGGACCATGCGTCAGTTCGCCGGCTTTGGAACTCCGGAGGACACCAATCGACGCACCAAGGCGCTCCTTGCCGCGGGCGGGACCGGCCTCAGCGTGGCCTTCGATCTTCCCACGCTGATGGGGCGCGATCCAGACCACGAGCTCTCTCTGGGTGAAGTTGGGAAATGCGGCGTCAACGTCGCGTCCCTGGCGGACATGGAGACGCTGTTCGATGGCATTCCGCTCGACACTGTCACGACCTCGATGACGATCAATTCGCCCGCCGCGATGATTTTCGCGATGTATCTCGTCGTGGCCGAGCGGCAGGGCGTCGACTGGGCCCGGCTGTCGGGCACGATTCAGAACGACATTCTCAAGGAATTCATCGCTCAGAAGGAGTACATCTACCCGCCGCGTCCGTCCATGCGGCTCATCACCGACATCTTCGCGTTCTGCGCGAAAGAGGTCCCCCGGTGGAACACCATCTCGGTGAGCGGCTATCACATCCGCGAAGCCGGCGCCACAGCTCTGCAGGAACTGGCCTTCACATTGCGAGATGGAATCGAGTACGTGCAGTGGAGTATCGACGCCGGGCTCGACGTCGACGTCTTCGCGCCGCGAATGTCATTCTTCTTCAACGCGCACAGCGACTTCTTCGAAGAAATCGCGAAATACCGCGCCGCCCGTACGATCTGGGCGGACGCCATGCGCCATCGCTTCGGCGCGCGGGATGAACGCTCGTGGAAACTTCGCTTCCATAGCCAGACCGCCGGTGTCTCCCTGACCGCCCAGCAGCCGTACAACAATGTCGTTCGCACGGCCCTGCAGGCGCTGTCTGCGGTGCTCGGCGGCACGAACTCTCTCCATACGAATTCACTCGACGAAGCCCTCGCGCTGCCGACGACCGAAGCTGCGACGCTGGCGCTCCGGACGCAGCAGGTCATCGCCCACGAGAGCGGAGTCGTCCGTGAGGTGGATCCGTTCGGCGGCTCCTACTTCCTCGAGGCGCTGACCACGGACATGTGCGAGGAGGCGGCCGAGTACATCGATCGCATTGACCGACTCGGCGGCATGGTCACAGCCATCGAGCAGGGGTTTCCGCAGCGAGAAATCGCCGAGAGTGCTTACCGCTTTCAACGATCCATCGACCGCAGAGAAAAGGTCATCGTGGGGGTCAACGACTTCATCCAGGAAGACGAACCGCCGATTGAGACCTTGTATGTCGACGAGGCGGCCGAGGCCAGTCAGTTGAGAGGGCTCGAGGCACTGAGAGCGCGGCGCGATCGCGATGGCGTGGCGCGCGCGCTCGACGGCCTGCGAGCGGCCGCACGCAACAGCAAGAACCTGATGCCGCCGATTCTCGATGCCGTTCGCGCATACGCCACCCTCGGCGAGATGTGCGATGCGCTTCGTGACGTCTGGGGTGAATACGAAGAGACGCCGGTTATCTGATGGGCAAATGGCTGGATTGTAGAAGGGCGGAATTGTAGGATTGCAGATGGCAGGAGTGCACGATTGAGGAAACTCAGAGTGGTGATCGCCAAGCCGGGTCTCGACGGGCACGATCGAGGGGCCAAGGTGATCGCGCGCGCGCTGCGCGACGCCGGGATGGAGGTCATCTATACTGGCCTTCGGCAAACCCCCGAGATGATTGTCACCACGACCCTGCAGGAGGATGCGGACGTCATCGGCCTCTCGATTCTGTCTGGTGCTCACAATTACATCGTCCCGAAGTTGATGGAACTGCTGGCGGCCAAGGGGCTGACGGATGTGCTGGTGGTCATCGGCGGCATCATTCCAGATGTCGATATCCCGAAAATGAAGGCGCTTGGTGTCAACGGGATCTTCCTCCCGGGCACCCCCCTGCAGGACATCGTCGATTTCATCAAGACCCACGTGCGAGCGGTCGAAACGCTGAACGCTGAAAGCTGAGATCCGAAAGCCGAGAGATGAACTACAGCCCCACGAGCTGACATCCGATAGAACCAAGGTGCCGCCTACCCTCTTGCTCGCCGACGACAGCGTCACAATTCAGCGCGTGATCGAGTTGACGTTTGCCGATGAGGACGTGCGTGTCGTCGCCGTGAGCGACGGGAGCGAGGCGATTACGATGCTCGATCGGACGCCGCCCGACATCGTCCTGGCCGATGTGGGTATGCCTGGGCAGAATGGGTACGAGGTGGCGAGGCATATCAAGACGTCGCCCCGTCTGGCGCATATTCCGATCCTGTTGCTGACGGGCGCCTTTGAGCCGATCGATCAAGTCAGAGCCGCGGAAGTTGGCTGCGACGGTGTGCTTGCGAAGCCGTTCGAACCGCAGCTCGTGATCGCGCGCGTGCGGGAACTGCTCGCCCGATCCAACGTCGTCGCTCCGGAACGAGTCGAGGCCTCGATCCAACCAGCCTCGCTATCCATGCCCTCGGTGGCCGCGCCCGCGACCAGACCAGGTGACGCCGCACCTGAAGATGTCTCCAGCGCCGCGCCGGTCTTCGCTCCGAACACCACGGCGGCTACAGTGGCGCGCCCAGCAGACGGTCGGTCCAAGGCTGCGGCACCTGCGGAGTTGGGCAACTACCTGGACCGCCTTGACACGGCACTTTCGCACTTCCGCGCCCCTGAACCGCTGGTGCTCAAGCCTTCCGAGGCCCCGCCGCGCGCCGTCCCCGAGCGGCCGGGACACGCGCCAGCCGAGGCAACGCACCCGATACCGAACGGCCCGGTGCTCTCGTCGCTCGCTGATGCATTCACCGCTCTTCTGGCTGCAGAGCAGTCCGCTCCGGCTCCAGCCGCGCCCCCCGCCTGGCCCGCCGCCGCGCTGGCCGCAGGACCGCCAGCGTCCACTTCGCCAGTCGTACCCGAGGACATTGTCGAGCAGGTGGCCCAGCGCGTTCTGGAGCAGCTGTCGGACCGTGTTGTTCGAGAAACCGTCACAGACGTCGTGTCGAGCGTTGCTGAACGCCTGGTGCGCGAAGAAATAGAGCGCATCAAGCGGTCCATTTCCGGCGGCGTGGGCGGTAAGTAACAGCGTGATGTGCTAGGCGTCCCCGGCGCCGGCCGCTTCGCCTCGGCCCATCGTCCCTTCTGTATTACGATCATCTGATGTCCGATTCGCCGACGCGCCCCCTGACCGCGCTGGATCCCGCGCGCCTCCGTCTTCCGGACAAGCCGGCGCTCGAAGGTCTGGAAGCTTCCTGGATTGCCCGCTGGGAAGAAGGCGGCGTCTATCGGTTCGACCGGGCGCGTCCCCGCGCCGACGTGTTTTCCATCGACACGCCGCCACCGACGGTGAGCGGATCCCTGCACATCGGGCATGTCTTTTCGTACACGCACACCGATGTCATCGCGCGCTTTCATCGCATGCGGGGTAAAGCGGTGTTTTATCCCATGGGATGGGACGACAACGGGCTGCCAACCGAGCGGAGGGTGCAGAACTACTACGGCGTGCGCTGCGATCCATCCCTGCCCTACGATCCGGCATTTGCACCTCCCGCCACGCCCGGCAAGCAGGCGGTCTCCATTTCGCGGCCGAACTTCATCGAACTCTGCAATCGCCTGACGGGCGAGGACGAGCGCGTGTTCGAGCATCTTTGGAAGTCGCTTGGCCTGTCCGTGGATTGGTCGATGACCTATGCGACCATCGGCAAGCGCGCCCAGCGTGTCTCACAGCTCGCGTTCTTACGCCTGCTCGCGAGAGGTGCCGCGTATCAGGTCGAAGCACCGACGCTGTGGGATGTCGACTTCCGGACGGCGGTCGCGCAGGCGGAGCTCGAGGATCGCGAGATACCCGGCGCGTATCATCGCATCCGGTTCCCACGCGCGAACGGTCAGCGCCCAGTCGATGTCTCAGAGTTCGTGGAGGTCGATACAACCCGTCCCGAGTTGATCCCGGCCTGCGTGGCGCTCGTCGCCCACCCGGACGATGCGCGGTATCAGCCGCTGTTCGGCCAGTACGTGACCACGCCGCTCTTTGGCGTGAGAGTGCCGGTGCGTCCGCATGCGCTTGCTGACCCGGGAAAGGGCAGCGGCATCGCCATGATCTGTACCTTCGGAGACCTCGCCGACGTCACGTGGTGGCGAGAGCTGAACCTCCCGGTGCGCGCAGTGATCCAGACCGACGGAACTCTGGGTCCCGTGCAATGGGGAGCGCCGGGATGGGCGTCGATCGATGCCAGCCGAGCCCAGCGCCACTACGACCAGCTGACGCGGCTCTCGGCGGCGAAGGCGCGGGCGAAGATCGTCGACCAGCTGCGCGAGTCGGGCGATCTCGTCGGTGAGCCGCGGCCGATCACGCACGCGGTCAAGTTCTTCGAAAAAGGCGACCGGCCGCTGGAGATCATTACGAGCCGACAGTGGTTCATCAAGACGATCGAGTTCCGCGAAGGGCTCCTCGAGCGCGGGCGCGCACTCCGGTGGCATCCCCCGTACATGTTCGGACGGTACGAGAACTGGACGAACGGGTTGAATGGCGACTGGTGCGTGAGCCGGCAGCGGTTCTTCGGTGTGCCGTTTCCTCTCTGGTATCCGATTGGCGCGGACGGACGCGTCCAGTATGAGCGGCCCATGGCCGCGCGCGAGTCTCAACTGCCGGTCGATCCGTCGACCGACGCGCCCGAGGGGTACCACGCCGACCAACGTGGACAGCCGGGCGGATTCACCGGGGACCCGGACGTCATGGATACGTGGGCGACTTCGTCCCTGACACCGCAGATTGTCTGCGGTTGGCCGGACGACCCGGATCTGGTTGCGCGAACGTTTCCGATGGATCTGCGGCCGCAGGGGCACGACATCATCAGGACCTGGCTGTTCGATTCCGTGCTGCGCGCGCATCTCGAGCACGATTCGCTGCCATGGACCAATGCCGCGATCTCTGGGTTCATTTTCGATTCCGATCGCAAGAAGATGTCGAAATCGAAGGGCAACGTCGTGACGCCGATGGGGATGCTCGAGGAGCATGGGTCCGACGGCGTGCGCTACTGGGCGGCAAGCGTCCGTTCGGGAGCGGATACAGTCTTCGACGCGAATCAGATGCGCGTCGGCCGGCGGCTGGCGATCAAGCTGCTGAACGCGTCGCGATTCGTGCTCGCCGCCGCCGAACCTCAGGGTCGCGTCGTCGCAGCGGTCGACCGCGCGCTGCTCCGGAACCTCGCGGCGCTCGTGAAGGAAGCGACCGGGGCGTTTGAGGAGTACGATTACGCGCGTGTGCTGCAGCGGACTGAGACGTTCTTCTGGCGGTTCTGCGACGATTACCTGGAACTCGTCAAGGGGCGCCGGTACGGAGACCAGGGCGCCGAAGGAGCGGCGTCGGCGAATGCCGCGCTCGTCGCCGCTCTCTCGGTCCAGCTCAGGCTGTTCGCGCCGTTCCTGCCGTTCGTGACCGAGGAAGTGTGGTCGTGGTGGCAGGCGGGATCCATTCATCGAGCACAGTGGCCGACCGCCGACGAACTCGACACGCTGCTCCCGCACGACTCAGACTCCGCGCGTCAGTCGGAGCAGGCGACATACGAGTGGGCCACCGATGTGCTCTACGAGGTACGGAAGCAGCGCTCAGAAGCCAAGCAGCCGCTGCGGGTCCCGATCACCAGCGTGAGCATCAGGGCTGGCACGGACAGTATCGACCTGATGCCGCTCGTCGAGTCGGATCTGCGGGCTGCGCTCCGCGTCCTGGCATTTGACACCACCGTCGGTGAACCTCGCGAAATCCGGGTGGTTGGATACGAGGTTGTCGGTTGACCACGCCGTGAGTGCTGCCGTGAAGCCCCTGGATCCCGCTCAATTCCGCGATCTCGTTCGCCACGCGCTCGAGGAAGATTACGGCAGCGGCGATGTGACGACCGATGCCACGGTGTCTCCATGGCAGCGGGCCCACGGCGTCTTTGTCGTCAAGGCGGACTGCGTGCTTGCGGGTATCGATGTGGCCCTCGAGGTCTTCCGCCAGCTCGAACCGGACATGCACGTGACGCTTCGGAAACACGACGGCGAACGATGCTGGGCGGGTGAGGAGGTCGCTGAAGTTGACGCCTCGGCGCGCACGTTGCTCATCGGCGAACGCACGGCGCTCAATTTCCTGCAGCGACTGTCGGGAATTGCGACCCGTACACGCCAGTTCGTCGACGCGGCGGGTGCCCGCATCACGGTGCTGGATACGCGCAAGACCACACCGACCCTTCGGGCGCTCGAGAAATACGCCGTCGTCGTCGGCGGGGCCACCAACCACCGCATGGGACTGTTCGACGCCATTCTGATCAAGGACAACCACGTCCGGCTGGCCGGCGGCGTGAAGGCGGCGGTGGCGCGGGCGCGGGCGCATCGCCCGCACATGCCGATCGAGATCGAGGCGCAGAGTCTCCTGCAAGTCGATGAAGCGCTCGAGGCCGGTGCCGACATTGTGCTGGCCGACAACATGGCGGTTGAGGACATTCGAGAGACCGTGCGGCGTGCGCGCGGTCGCGCGAGGATTGAAATCTCCGGGGGTGTCACGCTCGATCGAATCGGCGAATTGGCCGCGACTGGGGCCGACTGCATATCGGTCGGCGCGCTCACACACTCGGCGCCGGCCGTGGATATCAGCTTCGAGATTGAACCGATTGTGGAAGCGCACGCGAGTAGCCCATCGTGAATCGCACCTCGCCAGTCCGCGATCTGCAATCGACATCTTGCGTTTGGAGCCTCAACGGCTGTGTCATACGTATCTGAGCCCTTGCCGGCTGATCTTGCGGAGGCACTCGACCGGGCGCGGCCACGCCTGGGAACGATCGGTTCGCGCACGTTCTATTTTCAAACGACCGGATCCACCAACGACGTAGCGTCCGCACTGACCGAGAGCGGGATCGGCGAGGGAGCCGTTGTCCTGGCGGACGCGCAGACCGCGGGCCGCGGTCGCCGAGGACGCAGCTGGTTTTCGCCGCCGTTCAGTGGTCTGTACGTGTCGGTTGTGTTCGAACCGCGGCGCGCCCTATTTGACGGCTCCGGAGACAGCGTCGGCGACCTGGCCGGTCAGGCGAACAGGGCCAGGATGCTGCTCACGCTCGCTGCAGGCGTGGCGATCGCCGAGGGCGTGCACGCCACGACGGGGCTGCGCGCCGACATCAAGTGGCCAAACGATCTGCTCGTCGGGCCGCGCAAGCTCGCGGGCATTCTTGCCGAGGGAGCAGCCGCGGACACCGTGGTGCTGGGATACGGCATCAACGTCGGCGCGATGGTGGCGTATCCGCCTGAACTCGCCAGTCGCGCGACATCGCTCGAGGTCGAACTGGGCCGGCCGATTGATCGCACGACGCTCTGTGTCGAGACGCTCGTCGCTCTGGCGCGCCGCTATGACGATCTGGTCGGGGGACGATTCGATGCTATTCTCGGCGCCTGGCGCGACCGCGCGCCGGGCAGTATGGGGCGTCGTGTCGTGTGCGAAACCTCGTCGGGGCCACAGTTCGGTATCACGGCGGGGATTGATGAGCGGGGCGCGCTGCTCGTCCGAGTGGGTGACCGGGTGGAGCGCATCGTGGCGGGTGAGGTCGTCTGGACTTGACCAGGGATTAGGGATTAGGGACGAGGAATGCTCCTAGCGATCGATGTCGGCAACACCAATATCGTCCTCGGCGTCTTCGATGGCGACCAGCTGCTCACCACGTGGCGCCTGCTGACGCTGCGTGAGCGCACGGCCGACGAAGTGGGCCTCATGGTGACGGGCCTCTTTGCGCACGAGAACATCGGGCGTGATGCCATTGACGCGGTTGTCATGTCTTCCGTTGTTCCGCCGCTGACGCCCATCATGCGCGGGATGTCGCGCCGGTATTTCGGCCGCGAAGCGCTGGTCGTCGATCCGACCTCCAACGCCGGCATGCCGATCCTGTACGAGAATCCGGCAGAGGTGGGCGCCGATCGGATCGCGAACAGCATCGCTGGGTACGAACGCTATGGCCGGACGAGCGGCAGGCCGCTCATCATCGCGGATCTCGGCACGGCCACTACTTTTGATGCGGTGACCGCGGCGGGGGAGTATCTTGGCGGCGTGATCTGCCCGGGCCCCCAGATTGCCGCAGAAGCACTCTTTCAGCGAGCGGCGCGCCTGCCTCGCGTCGACGTGCGTAAACCCAGCCACGTGGTCGGTCGCACCACAGTTGGCGCGATCGAGTCAGGATTGTTCTACGGCTATCTGGGAATGGTCGAGGGGCTCATCAAGCGCATGAGCGATGAGATCGGCGGGCGCGCGACGGCCATTGCGACCGGCGGGCTTGCGCCTCTTGTCGTCCCGGACACCACGGTCTTCACGGCCGTCGAGCCCGACATCACACTGCTGGGACTGAAGATCGTGTGGGAGAGGAATAGATAGGAAAGAGGGAATTGCCCACCGCAGACTATTGCCGCGAGGTCGAAGCGTATCTCTGCCGGAAGAACGACGGTCATCTGATCCGCATCGTCGGGCCTTCGTTCGATCTCGTGTCGCGCTGGCAGGCCGACGGCGTTCCCCTCAAGATCGTGCTTCGAGGAGTCGATCGCTACTTCGAACGGTACTACCGCAAGGGGCCTCGTCGAAGACCCGTGCGGATAGACTTCTGCGAGGCGGACGTGCTCGACGCGTTCGACGAGTGGCGGAGGGCGGTTCTTCACGTCGGCCACGCAAACGGCGGGGCCGTATCTGGCGTATCCGACGTGAGCTCGACGCTCAGGTCGGGCGTCCATTCCGCCGTTGAAGCCGGCGCTCCACGCCGCGCACCCTCGCTGCCGGCGCATCTCGAGCGCGCACTCGTGAAGCTCACCGGCGCACGGGCGACAGGGAAGCTGGGCGCGGAGACGGATCTGCTGATCGATCGGGTCTCGTTCGAACTGGACGCGGCTCGCGCATCCGCGCGCGGCCTGCGCGGCACGGCGCGTCAGTCGCTCGTTGCCCGTCTCGAAGCCATCGACGAGGAATTGCTGCTGGCCGTGCGCGCGACGCTCGACGAGGCCGCGCGGCTGGCGCTGCAGAAGGAAGCGGAAGAGGAACTCGCGGGATTCCGCGCGAGCATGAAGGACGCCGCCTACAATCGCGCGCGAGAAGCGGCCATCAACCGTCTGGTTCGTGACCAGTTCGGCCTGCCAAGCCTGGCAATGTGACGGGTGACGGAATCTCCTGGTCTCGAGGCGAGGCATTCCCCTCCGCAGCGCGTGAGGCATCCGGTGGGTGGCTCGTGAGTGCGAGCACCCGGGCCAGCCCGAGCCCGCCTCGAACGCGAGCGTCGGAGTTCCACGCTCTACTGGGAGATGCGAAGGTTCTTGGGTGCTGGCGGGACGTTGGTGCCCGCTGCTTGGTTGACCGTCACAGTCTGGCCCGCCACGGTCAGCGTGGCCGTGCGGGACGATGTGCTCGTATTTGCTCCGATCGTGATCGCAACGCTGCCGCTGCCGCTGCCGCTTGCGCCAGACGTAATGGTCAGCCAGGAGGAGGTTTCGGTGGCCGTCCAGCCGCACCCGGACGTCGTGGTGACGCTGACGCTGGTCGAACTCGCGGCCGCCGCGGGGTTCAATGTGGTTGGCGACACACTGTAGCTGCACGCGACACCCTGCTGTGTCACCGTCACGGTCCGACCGGCTACGGTCAGCGTGCCGGTGCGTGAGGTCGTACCCGTGTTCGCCGCGACCGAATACGCGACGGTGCCGTTGCCGTTGCCGCCTGCGCCCGAGGTAATCGTCAGCCACATGGCATTGCTCGTCGCGCTCCACGCGCAGCCGCTGGCCGTGGTGACGAACGTCGTGTTCGGACCGCCACCCGCGGCCATGTTCGCGGAAACCGGCGACACACCGTAGGTGCAGGACGAAAACGAGAAGGTATTGGATGGAGCGCTGCGGGCGCTCCCGCCGGGCCCGACCGCCGCAACGGTCGCCGTATAAACCGTGCCTGGCACGGGCCACCCGAGAAAGATCGTGGTCAGGTCAACGCGAATTGTGCCGTTCGATTGGGGTGCGGGTTTGCCGAGCGTCGCTGATGAAAACGGAGCCGATGCGCCACTCAGGTAAAACTCAATTTGGTAAGAGCTCACCGCGGTCGTGTTGTGATCGGGAGACGGCGAGAACTCAGCCGCAGTCGGATTGATCGTCTGCGCGGCGATTGGCGAGGGGCAGATGCCAATGACGAAAAATGTCAGTACGGCTAATGAGCGTGAAATTTGCACCGTTTTGCCTCTCGAACGCGCATTGGCCGCGGCCGCGCAGTTCTTCACAGTGCTCAGCTATATGCAGGTTGTGGGCCACATGCGAAAGTGCTGAGGTCTTGCGTGAAGCCGTTCGAAGGAAGAGCGGCACTCAGTCTCACCTGGGTCGATGAGGAGAGTCGCATTCACAGTCGAGCGTATGAGACCAATCCTCTGCCGGTCTGCGTGCGAGTCGTTCATTGTCCGAAGCTCGTTCTTGCGTCGGAGGAGGAGGTGTGGAGTGACCCCGGGGGCGGCTGCCGCACTCGAGCGACCTGCGGCGGAGGTCTATAAGGTCCATCGAAGCGCCTCGTGCACCAGCGCGAGAAGAGCGACGCAGGCCGTGTCGGTGCGCAGCGCGCGGGAGCCCATGCTGACGGGCTGAAAGCGGTGCGCTACGAGCAGCGCGATCTCGAATGTGTTCCAGCCGCCTTCCGGCCCGATGGCGAGCAGGATTCGCTCGGCTGGACGCACTGCGGCGCTCACGGACATGCTGCCTGACGGATCGGCCACCAGACGACATCCGGCGGGGAAGAGCACGTCGAGCTCATCCTCGATCAGTACCTTGAATCGCCTGTGAAGCGACACTTCCGGCAGCGCCGTGTCGCGAGCCTGTTGCAGGCCCTCGATGAGCAGCGGCCGGTAGACCTCCGGGGTGAGGACATGTGCGTCGAAGTAGTTGCGTTCTACGCGCTCTGCGTTCGTGAGGATGATTCGCCCGACGCCGATCGCCGCGAGTTGCGCCCACAGCCTGCGCATGACTTTCGGCCGCGGAATGGCGAGCAGCAGGTCGACGCGCGACACCGGAGGCTCACCGGCCGGCCGGACAACATTGCTCGGCTCGAAGGTGCACCGCAACTCGACGATGTCGTCGCCTGAGAACTGCACCGTTCCGGTGCCGAGCGGGCCGTCAACGACCCCGACACGCACCTGCTGCCCTGGCGCGACTTTGAGCACGGCCCTCAGATGATGGCCACGGGCACCCGACAGGCTGACCCGGCCATCGTCGCCGATCTCATCGGTTTCGAGGAGGATCAGGTTCATGAGATCAGATCCCACATGGCCGGCTCTTGTAGAATTGCGGGGATGGGCCTTCGCACCACATCATGGCTGTCCCTGCCGTCGCTGCTGCGAACGCTCGTCTTGCAGGCGCGACTGGCCATCCGGCTGCTCCGCGAGCCACGCGTGCCGTTGATCGTCAAGGCGCTGCCGCTCGTCGCGATACTGTACGTCGTCCTGCCGCTCGATGTTGTTCCGGATGTGCTGCCGATTCTTGGTCAGCTCGACGACCTTGGCGTCATCCTGATCGCGCTCGACGCCTTTGTGCGGCTTTGTCCATCGCGAGCCGTCGAATTCCACCGGGCGGCGATGACCGGTCGCCGTAAATATTCCCGGATGCCGTCGACTGGCGACGTCATCGACGTTGAGTTCCACCACGAACAGAACCGTCGCTGACCCCCTGCCGTATCCCGTCTGAGTCACCGTGCAGCCGGCTCGGGGCAGTGGCCTTCCGTCTGGCGATCACCAGCTGGGTCACGATCGTCATAGCCGGGGCGCACATCGCCGGCATTCGGTAGCTCACGTTGTTCTACATGCGCTCGCGCGCGCATGGGCTCACCTACCTCATGCTCTTCGCGGACCCAGACCCGCCATCTGGGGATGGTCCGTATCCTGCAGGGACGACATCCGGCAGGTCGCCACGATTGCTTCACGGTTTTTCGGGGTGGTGATTCCTGAATTGAACGCGATCCGGTAGCCTACGATTGATTTCCGCGAGCTGACCGATGTCCGCAGAATCTGCTCAGCTTGATAATCCCGGCAGCTGGCCGCAGGCCGACCACGCATTCGACATCAGACTCTTCTCGAAATGTCGAAATGAGCGACTGCGGTTACCGGCGTTCCTTCGCCACTACCGGCGCCTCGGCGTCCGGCGTTTCTTCATCGTGGACAATGCATCGAGCGACGGCTCCGTCGAGTACTTGCGTCAGCAGCCGGACGTGTACGTCTTCACCACCGAGGGAAGTCTTTGTGCGGCGCGTGCGGGCACGGAATGGCTCAACCCCCTCCTCGCGAAGTATGGCGTCGGCAGGTGGTGTGTCACCGTCGACGTCGACGAACTGCTGAGGTATCCCGGCAGTGAAACCACGGGGCTCGAGGCACTGACGAGGTACTTGGATGACAGTGGGTACGAAGCAATGCACTGCCCCCTTCTCGACTTGTACCCAGGGGGGCCGATCCGGAACGCTTCTTACGCTCCGGGCGACGACATCGTCGCCGCTGCTCCGTACTTCGACCAGGGACCGTATTATCGGTTCGCGCACTCTGAATGTCCCGGCTATCTTCTGTACGGAGGAGTGCGCGAGCGAGTCTTCTACCCGGAGTCGAGGGCGCGGCGCTGGCGCAGACACCTTCACGTGACCTTGTACCATCGGGGACTTCTGTCGCTCCCGTTCGTGCGCCATTCCGCTTGGATCTTGGCGCGGCGTCCTCAGTTTCCGCCATGCCTCACCAAGGTGCCGCTCGTCCGCTGGGACGAACAGTCGCGGTACCTCAACGCCAATCACTTCGTCTCTTTCAAGAAGCTCGCCCAGGAATCGGGCGTTCTCCTGCATTTCAAGCTTCTTCATGACCTTCTCGAGCGTGCCACGCAGGAAATAGCGAGAGCTGAGTACTACGACGGCGCGATCGAATTTCGGCGTTACGCCGAGAAACTCCGTGCCAATCCGCTGCTGACCTTCTGCTACGAAGGCTCCGTGCGTTTCGAGGACGATGCACAACTCGTGCGTCTCGGCATCATGCAGGATACCGGGTCATGGTCGAGGGCGCGCGGATGATCCCTTCCGTTTCGGTCCTCGTTTCCACGCGCGATCGGCCAGATGCGATCGCAGAATGCGCCAAGAGCATCCTGGCGAATCCTGATTCCGATTTCGAGCTCGTCATTGTCGATCAAAGCGAGAAGGCCGCGAGGAATCGCGCAATGGCAGCGACGGGAAGGGACCCGCGACTGCGGTGGCTGGCGAGCGATACCCGTGGCCTGTCGGTTTCGCGCAATATTGGCGTGTCGGCCACACATGCCCCGCTTGTCGCATTCACCGACGACGACTGCCGGGTCCCTCCGGATTGGGTAGCGCGCCTGCGAAGGGCATTTGAGACCCACCGCGATCTTGGGCTGCTCTTCGGCAGTGTGCGGCTTCCACCCGAAGACCGCGCAAGAGGTTACGCCGCTGAGTTTGTGCCTGCCAGCGAACGGCTATTCCAACGAACGCTGCCAGGCGTCGGCGTCGCCTGGGGGGTCGGCGCCAATATGATTATTCGCCGGCGCGTCTTCGACCTGCTCGGGACGTTCGACATTGCACTGGGCGTCGGCGCATCATTTTCTGCGGCGGAAGAGATCGACCTCACGATTCGAGCCCTGGCCGCCGGGTTCGAGGTGATCCACACCCCCGAGTTTTGTGTCGTGCATCTGGGCGTTCGCGAAGGTGCGGCGGCTTCTCGTCTCATGAGAGGCTACGGAGTTGGCTTGGGCGCGACGCTCGCGAAGCATGCCAGGATCGGCACCCCGGGGGCGGCTTCACTGCTGGCGCAATGGGTAGCGCTGCATGCGTACCGAAGCATTGTGAACGCCATCCACGGTCAGAGGCATCCGGGCTTCGGATTGGTGGCGTCTGTCCTCTGGGGTGCGTGCCGTTCATTCGGAAAGCGAATCGACAAGGCTCAAAGCGTGTTCCAACTCTGACGGCGGTCAAGATGCCTGACGAAGAACAGGCATCTTGAAGAAGTGTGGTTCATGTCGGGAGACTGCTAGGCTGTAGACGTGCTGTCTCCGGGACAAGCCGTGACACTGACGATCGAGAAGCCGGCGGCTGGCGGCCGGATGATCGCACGCCTGGACGGGCAGGTCGTCCTCGTCGCCGGCGCGATTCCCGGCGAGGTGGTTTCGGCGCGCGTCGAGCGCGTGGGCAAAGGTGTGGTCTACGCGCAGACGATGTCGGCTGGCGATCCATCCGTCGATCGTCGTCCGCCATTCACCGACCCCCTCTGCGGCGGTTGCCTCTACGCCCACATCGCGTATCCGCGGCAACTCGTGCTCAAAGGGCAGATCATTGCCGACGCGTTCGCTCGTATCGGGCGCATCCCGTTGGCTGGCGAGCCCCGCGTGACGGCGTCTCCAGGCGAGGGCTACCGCATGCGCGCGCGGCTCCACGTCCTCGGCCCTGACCTGAGGTCGGGCTTTCTCCGCGAGGGAACCCACGATCTGTGTGACGCCCGAGCCACCCGACAGCTGCTTCCCTCGGCATACGACGCCATCGATCGGATTGTAGACGTGCTTCGCGTGGCTGGCGTCGTTGCGGTGCAGGGGATGGAGATCTCGGAGAACATCGATGCCTCACAACGTGTCGTGCATCTCCAGACGAGTGCTCTGCGATCGTTCGCCGGTCTGCAAGAGATAGAGGGGATAACCGGAGTCACGATCGGCCGTCCGATTCGGGCCGAGGAAGGGGCTGCCGGGTTTTCCTCCCGCGCGTGGGGCGCGACGGTGACACCGCCTTCAATAGTTGCGAGCGGCGACCCATACGTGACCGACACGGTGTCGATCAACGATCGGCCGGTCACGCTTCGTCGACACGTGCTCGCCTTTTTTCAGGGCAACAGGTATCTGGTTCAGGATCTGATCACGCATGTGATCAACGCGATCGCGCCTGGGAGTTCCGTGGTCGACCTATACGCTGGCGTCGGGGCGTTCGCGATCGCCGCTGCGGTCGCGCGCGAGGCGAGGGTGACGGCTGTGGAGGGCGACCCGGTGGCTGCGGCTGATTTGAACGATAACGCTGCGGCGGCGGGCGGCGGGATCGAAGCGGTCCACCAGGATGTCGAGACCTTCACGGCGCGATCGCGGCTGAACCCCGACGTGCTGATCGTGGATCCGCCCCGCACCGGCATGTCGAAGGCGGCGCTCGAAGGCGCGCTTCACTTACGGGCGAGACATCTCATCTACGTCTCGTGCGATGTGGCCACACTGGCGCGGGACTCCCGCAAGATCCTAGACGCCGGGTACACGCTTCAGCGGATCGATGCGTTCGATCTGTTTCCACACACGCCGCACGTGGAGACCGTGGTGAGATTCGAGCGTGGAGGGACCTGAGGAACCGGGAGATTGCCGCATTCCAGGATTGAAGGAGTTGGAAGGCCTACGTGTTCTCGTTCCGCGAGGCGGATTCGAGAAAGCCCTCGAAAAGCGGACGGAACTCGCCCGTACGCCAGAAGTTTTCCGGATGCCACTGGACGCCAAGGCAGAAGCGTGCCGCCGGATCTTCAATGGCTTCAATGACGCCATCCGGCGCGGTCGCAGACACGCGGAAGCCGTTCGCCACTCGCTTGACCGCCTGATGATGGCGACTGTTGACTTCGCAGGAATCGGCGTCGCTCAAACGTTCGCGCATCAGCCGGCCGAGCAGCGAGTCTTCCTCGAGCCAGATCTCGTGCGCCAGGTCGAACGGCTGGTGGGGCGGCACGGTCAGATGATGCGGAAGGGCGCCCGACACCTCGCTCGGAATGTCCTGGACGAGGGAGCCGCCAAGGGCGACGTTGAGCATCTGCACGCCTCGGCAAATCGCGAGGATCGGCAAGTCGCGGGCGCGCGCTTCGCCGATCATCGCGAGTTCGAAGGCGTCGCGTTCGGGATTGACGTCGCCCAGTCGGGGATGAGGCGCTTCGCCGTACAACACCGGTGCGATATCCTCTCCGCCGGTCAGCAGCAGGCCCTCGAGGCCCTGGAGCGCGTCCCTGACCTTCATGGACGGCTCGAGGACGCGAACATCGCCGCCGGCATGGAGGATCGATTGCCGGTAGTCCTCCAATTTGCGGCACGCCGTGACTCCAATCAGTGGCATGACAGCGTCCTACATTCGGGTTGGAACGGCGATCCCCATCAGGTCGAGCGCGCGCGTCAGTTGTGATCGAAAGTAGGCGACGCCCACGGCGCGCCACTGCTTCCGGTCGGCGTTCTCTTCGTTCAAGATCGGATACTGATGATAGAACGCGTTGAAGAGCTGGGCGAGTCCAAACGCATACTTGGCGAGTCCGGAGAACTCGAGAGACTGGGTCACGTGCTCGACCACCTCATCCAGCCGCGAGGCTTCCAGCGCCAGAGCCCAGAGTGCTGCGTCCGACTCGGTCGAGAGCTCGTCAGGCGAAATCGAGTCGAGTCGGGCCAGCACGTCGGCTTCCGTCAGACCGTCGCGCTCCTTCAGCTTCTGGAAGATGTTGTTGGCGCGGACGACCGCATACTGCAGGTACGGACCGGTCTCCCCCTCGAAGCTGAGCGCCTCTTCGATGTCGAACACGATCAGCGTGCCACGCGAGAATTTCAACATGAAGTAGCGAATGGCGGCGACGGCAATCTGGCGGGCGACACGCCGCGCGTCGTCTGCTGAAAGCTCCGCGTTCCGCTTCGCCACCTCGACCGATGCCTTGTCCTCGAGCAGGTCGAGCAAATCGTCAATCTTGACGCCGAGTCCCTTCCGGCCGGATACCTCCACGAACGGTTTCTTCGCCCCCTCGGGCTCCTCTGGATAGCCGAGTTCGCGCGCCGTCGCATGCGACAGCGCCACCATCTCGTACGAGAAGTGGACCGAATTCTCGGCCTCCGTTCGGTGACCGAGCGTCCGCAGCGCCTGGCTGAGCAGCGCCTGCAGGTACATCTGACGCGAGTCGATCACATTGTAGATACGGCGGGCATGGCCAAAAGGTGGAGCGCCGGGTTCCCCCTCGGTGGACGTCGTCGCCCAGAGTATCTTGCCGCTGTCCTGCTCGCTGAATCGCCGATACCGGAAGTCGCGACCGAGCAACCCGAACTTCCAAAACTGGTTCGCGATGTCCTTGCCTACGTACGTCACGACGCCATTGGATCGGACGATGACCTTCTCTCGACCCTCGTCGCCCGAGCTCGGGCCTTCGGGGCCCCTATCGGCGTCCGATGCCGCGGCGTCGGCGCCCCCTTCCTCGATGCGCATGACCCAGCAGCCGGCGAGTTTGCCTTCTGTCTGACGGAAGACAGCACCCTGGGCCTTGAGAATCTCGAATGCGTGGGCCCAGAAGCGCAGCCGCAGGATGTCGCCTTCGTAGGTCAAGAGATCGTACGAAATGTTCAGCCGTGCCATCGTCTTCAAGTGCGCGCGCACGACACGATCCACGATGAGTGCCGCCATTTCGGCCGTGGGGTTGCCGCCCTGCTCGAGATCGTGCAGGACACGGGCGCGAATCTCGAGCCGGCTCTTGTCGTTTTCGTACCACTCAGTGACGCGCGAGTAGAGGTCCCAGCAGTGGTAGTCGAATCGCGTGCTGTCGGCAATCCGCTTCACCTCGTCCAGCGTGTGCTGTTCGAGCTCGCGGAAGCCGACAATGACGTCTGCCACCTGGACGCCGGTATCGTCGATGTAGTTCTGGATCTCCACAGGCGAGTCGCGGAACCGCAGGACCCGGACGAGCGTGTCACCGAGGGTCGCATTCCGCAGGTGCCCGACGTGCGCGGCCTTGTTGGGATTGATGGCCGTGTGCTCGACGACGATCTTGTCCATCGCAACTGGTTGGGGTACGACCTCGCCCCGTGCTCGAGCGCACAGAAAGGCCGGCCGATCCAGGTAGAAGTTCAGGTAGCCGTTCGGTGAGACGACGATTCGGGCGATGCCAGGGATGTCGCCGAGTGCGCCTGCGATCTCCTGGGCGATCGCGCGTGGGGCCTTCTTCAGCGATCGGGCGAGTTGAAACGCAACAGGCACCGCGAGGTCGCCGAGGGCGCGACTGGGCGGCACGTCGACGGGAAATGGGGGAACGTCGGCGAGGCCGAACTGTCGCTGAATCGCTTCAGTCACCGTGCCGCGGAGTTGTTGTTGAACGCTAAGAATCATGGTCGTCGCAGGCCCGGCGTTTCCAGTCGGTCAAAAAATGGAATGACGGTAAGCTCGTGATACGATTACCTTTGGTGCCCCTGCAGAGCGTCAGTGTCCCTGAAGAGCGCTCGATATGCGGCCAGCGTGTTCACCTTCGCCGGCAGGCGCGCGGGATTGCCGAACGCGTCGATTTCCTTGCACTCCATCACACGCAGCCGCACGTCACTCAGGGGCCCGATCATCGTCAAGTGGCCCTCAGTCAGCCGCTGCAAACGAGCAGGGTGGCAGGCGTGTCTGTACAGGGCGTACAAAGCGCACAAGGAATGATAGCCGTCTTCGGCGCGCGGCACCGCGGTACCGGCCTCGGTGGTCAGCGACAGATGGCGCCGCAGGGCCAGTGTCACAAACGGCATGTCACGGGCCACGAGGACGAAGGCATCGAGGCGGGCGGCAACCAGCGCCGCCTCGAGCCTTCGAGGCGGTCCGCCGCGCGACACGCGATCGGGCGCACAACGGACCGACTTGCCCCGGGCAGGCTCATGAGAAGGGCGCAACGGACCGACAAGAAGGAGGTCATCGGCAATTCGCGAGAGTTTCTCGATCGGGCGAGCGAGGATCGAGCGGCCCTGGACGACGCGCGTAATCTAGTCGCCCCCGGCGAATCGCGCGGCATCACCGCGGGCAAGAATGGCCGCGCTCGGCATAGTGGAATCTTACCTCCAGTCTGAAACATGCGCGAAGCGGGGATCGGCCGCGTGCTCGTCGCCAGCCTTCACCAGGGCATTGCCGACATCCTTCCTATGCGGCTCGCCTTCTACGAAAACTGGCTCCACGCCGAGGGATTGCGGGAGGGCACCATCGGGTTGGCGCCGTTGTATGCGGTACTCAGCTTCCTCCGTCAGGAGGAGGCTGACGCGTATGGACTCATTACTATGCGGGCGGGAGAATATGCTGCCCAGTGGACGGTCGACTCCATGCCGCCGACAAGACGCGCCTTCATGAAGGCTCTGCCGATCTGGCTGCGCGGGCGGCTGCTGCTGCGGCTCGTCCGCCGACTCGTTCGTAACAGCTACACGGGCAGCCGGGCCTTTTCGAAGTTGCGTCGCGGCATCGCGCGAGTGGATGTCCGGGAATCGGTCTTCTGCAACGTGCGGGAGCCGGTCGCGCATCCGTTGTGTCTGTTCTACGCCTCGGCATTCACGCGCCTGCTCGCGCTGTTCGATTTGCCCGCCGACGTGCGGGTCGTGGCGTGCCGCGGCACGGGCGAGCCGAGCTGCGTCGTGACGATGACGCTGGCGGTTCGGACGCCGCGTGCTGGCCTGGACAGGGAGCCCGCGTGATGCGTCGCGCCCTGCTGGCGATGATGCTCCTTGGCTTCTCCGCGGCACTGGTCGAGGCGCAGACTGCTCCGGCCCGCATCCTCGTGATGCCCTTCGAGAACGTCACGGGGGAGAGCCGCATCTTCTGGCTCGGCGAGGCATCGGCCGTTCTGCTGGCAGACGACCTGAACGCGCTTGGGGCCGCTGCCATTTCGCGTGAGGAGCGTCGCGAAGCGTTCGAACGCTTGCAAGTGCCGCGTGCCGTCACGCTGACCGATGCGACCGTCATCAGACTCGGGCAGCTCGTGGGGGCCATGCAGATCGTCATTGGAACGCTGCGACTCGAGGGTGAGGCCCTGGTCGTTCGCGCGCGGACGATCGCCATCGACGCAGCGCGCATTCAGAGCGACGTCACCGAAGTGGGACCCATTGAGGACCTCTTCGGGATCTTTGGGCGGATCGCCAGAAGGCTGGCACCGGCCTCACTACCTGCGGGACAATCGTCCGAAGAAATCTCTCACGAGCAGCGGTCCGTGGCGGCATTCGAGAATTACATCAAGGGGTTGCTGGCGGGCACGCCGAAGACCGCCATCGGCTATCTCACTCAGGCCTTGCAGATTCAGCCAGGCTTCGATCGCGCGCGTCTTGCGCTTTGGGATGTCTACGCCGAGCAGGATGCCCATGATCGGGCGCTCGCATCGGTGCAGCCCGTGGCCCCAGGCTCGCCGTGGCACCGGCGCGCACGTTTTCTTGCCGGACTGTCTCAGCTGAGCTTGAAGCAGTACGACGAGGCGTTCGCAACGTTTAGAGCGCTGGCCGATGTGCAGCCGACGCCGATGGTCTTGAATAATCTCGGTGTCGCCCAGATGCATCGGACGGTCACGCCACAAACTGGGCACCCGACGTACTACTTCCACAAGGCCGCGGAAGCCGATGGTAGTGAGCACGATTACTTTTTCAATCTCGGCTACGCGTACTGGCTGGAACGGGACATTCAGGCTGCGATTTACTGGCTGCGCGAGGCCGTGCGGCGTGATCCGGCCGATGGCGATGCGCACTTCGTGCTCGGGACGGCCCTGTCCGCCGCAGGCACCGTGCCGGAGGGGAATCGGGAGCGTGAGCTGGCCCACCGGTTGTCGTCCACCTACGAGGGGTGGGAGAAGCGGCGGGGGGCGGATGTGGTTCCGAGAGGTCTGGAGCGCGTGAAGGCTGGGGTGGAACTCCCCCCGCGCCGCCTGGAGGACACGCTGACCAGCGGTCAGCGCGATCAGCGCGAGCTCGCACAGTTCTACCTGGACCGTGGGCGCCGTTTGTACGAGCAGGAGAGCGACGGTGATGCACTGGCTGAGCTCAACCGGGCGCTCTTCCTGTCTCCTTATCTCGGCGAGGCTCATCTGTTCGTCGGACGCATTCATCTTCGGGGCGGTCACGTCTACGAGGCGATCGAGGCGCTGAAGATCTCACTCTGGAGCGCCGAGAGTGCGGAGGCGCATGCCGTGCTTGCAGCCGCCTACCTCGAACTGAAAGACGAGGCCGCTGCGCGCAGCGAGGCCGAACGCGCGATTGCCCTCGACACGACCTCGGTCGCCGCCCGGCAGGTCCTCGAGAAAATCCGATGAACGAGCACGTTCGCCAGGGCTCACGTGCATACCGTCGTGGTACAATCGCTTCCGACTTGGCGCATCACACGACACAGGACGACGCGTTTCACGAGATTCAGTTGAACGGGAAGCAGCTCTTCTTCCTGTTCATGGCGGCGACGGTCGTGTCGGTCGTGATCTTTCTCTGCGGCGTCCTGGTCGGGCGCGGTGTCCGTGCCGAACGAAGTGCCGTTGCCGAGGCTGAGGTCCTGAGCGCCTCGCCATCGGCTGACGTTCAGCCAGCGTCCCCCCCGGGGGCGACACTTGCCCCGGGCCGACCGACGACCGCGGGCGCCGATCCCACGATCGTTCCACCACCTCCACCCGCAAACGACATCGGTGACATCCGGCCGAGTGCTCCTCTGGGTGCAGCTGATGTGTCGAAGAAGACAGAAGAGGTAAGGCCGTCGCTTCGAAAGGCCGAGAAGTCCGCGGCGTCTGACAAGGCTTCCAAGCCTGAAAAGGCGGCGCCTCCGTCGACGCCAACACCGGCTGCCGCGCCTGAAAAACCTGCCGTGGTCGCCGCTGCGCCGCCGAAGCCGGCATCAGATGGCTGGGTGGTGCAGGTCGCGGCGCTCAATACACGGAACGATGCCGACGAGTTTGTCAAAGGCCTCACGACGAAGGGGTTCAGTGCCTTCGTTGTCGCACCAGCCACCGGAACATCCATCTACCGGGTTCGTGTTGGAAGCTTCAAGACCAAGGGCGAGGCCGAGACCATGGCCGAAAAGCTTCGCAAGGAAATGGGCATGAAGCCCTGGGTCACTCGCTGACCAGTGCGATTCCCCACGGTCCGGTGCCCGTGCCGATCTTCTTCGTCACCTGACGCGTGGCAATGTCGATGATCGATACGTCGTTCGACGGTCCGTTGGCCGTGTAGAGCGTCTTCCCATCCGGCGAAATCGCAATACCCCAGGGACGGATGCCCGCCTCGATTGATCCCACGACCTTGTTGGTAGCGGTGTCCACAATGACCACCATCTTGCTCCGTCCTGTGCTGAAGTAGACAAACGCGCCGTCGGGCGAGACGACGCCACCCATCGGCCGCATCCCGTCACCCAGGTGGATGGTGTCGACGACCTTCAACGCGGCTGTGTCGACCACCGAAATCGTCGCACCGTTTTCCGAGGGCACGTACGCGCGCGAGCCGCTTCGGGAGGAAGACGACGGACCGCGGCCGCGGGCCAACCTTGACGGACCCCACCAGCTTGTGCGTGTCGGTGTCGACGACGAACACGGCCCCGTCGTCCTCCGACGTGACGTAGACGCGCTTGCCGTCAGGAGTGATGCCCGTGCCTTCCGGCTCCCCGCCGACCTTGATGGTCTCGAGCACGCGACCGTCGGCGGGGTCAATAACGGTGAGCTGCGCAGTGTCTTCGTTGGCGATGAACAGCTGCTTGCCATCGTGGCTCACGGCAACCGTCTCCGGATCCGATCCGCTGTGCAGGACGGTGACGAGCTTCCCTTGCTTGAGATCGAACACGCCGATACCATCGGCGCCCTTATCGGCCGGCGGCAGTTTCGATTCGTCGACGCCTGGGCCCGCGATCGGCGATCCGCTCAACGCCACGTAAAACTTCGTGCGATCCGGACTCAGCTGGATGCCGCGCGGGCGTTTACCGAGCGGAATCGTCGCGACTACCGATTGCGAGACGAGGTCGATGACGGTGACGTCGCCGGAAACTTCGTTGGTCACGTATGCCCGGGGCCCAGTGACGGGTGCCCCGGCGGCTGGAGCCTGGCCCGCCTGCGACGTGGCTGCGGGCGGCCCGGCCGAGTTGCATGACATGGACATGGTCACCAGGGCCAGCAGGGCCAAGGTGACGACTGTCGTCGACCGTCGGATGCGCAAGGTGGGGACTCGGATCATGATGGCTCCTGGAAGCTCGTATTCTAATCGGACGCGCGTCCCGGCCGCTATTTACGCGTTGTGCCCCGTCGCGAGCCGAGGGGCGCGCGTCCGCACCCTCGTCGTCGATGTGAGGGGCAAGGGCGGTCACGACGCCCCGGTTCCTGCACAGGCGCATTGGACACGCCGACGCGATTCGGATAGAAACCTTTTCATGAGGATGGCCGGTCACATACACGTGACCGACGCGTTGCAGACTTGACCGCTCGCGGCACAGACTACGCGCTGGCAGTCGCTTCTGGCGTCCTGTTGGCACTCAGCTTTCCCACCTTTGGGCACCCAGCCTGCGCCTGGATCGCGCTGACGCCGCTGATGGTAGCGTTGCAGCGCGGAGCGCTCGCGCGCGCGTTTGCGCTGGGTGCCATCGCCGGAGGCGTGTACTTCGCCGGTACGATCTACTGGACGTCCCGCGTAATGGTCATGTACGGGGGCCTCGCGCCGTGGGTGGCCGTGCCGGTGAACGTCGCGCTTGTCGCCCTACTCGCACTGTTTCCCGCGCTCTTCGCCGTTGTGCTTCGAAGCCTGGTGGCGGCGCACGGTTCGCGGGCGCTGCTCGCTGCGCCGTTCGTGTGGGTGGCGAGCGAGCTGGCCCGATCGCATCTCTTCACCGGTTTCCCATGGGTGCTGCTCGGCTACAGTCAGCTCCCGGTCATTCCGGTGGCGCAATTTGCGAGCGTGTTCGGCGTGTACGGATTGAGCGCGCTGATTGCGGGCGTCAGCGCCGCAGCGGCGAATGCCGCGGTCGGGCATCGTGGCACCGAAGGTCCGGTACGCCAGGCTCAGGCCGGACGTTACACGCACTACCGGAGCAGCCTTCGCCGTCTCGGCCGCCACGCCCCGCTCGCGGCGATGGTCGTTTTCGTGTTCGCCGTCGCCGCGTGGGGCAGCCTCCGTCTTGCGCGCGCTGAATTGACGCGGGCTGGCGATCCGGTGAGGGTCGGACTGATCCAGGGCAATGTCGATCAGGCGGAAAAATGGAACGTCGCGAGGGCGACGGCCATTTTCGACGACCATCTCCGCCTGACCCGCGAGGCCATCGGTCAAGGCGCGGAGGTGGTGATCTGGCCCGAGTCGTCCACGCCGTTCTTCTTCGAGGAGGACCGTGCTGACGCCGATCGTATTCGCACGCTGGCCCAGCAAGCGCACGTGCCGATTGTGCTTGGAAGCAATCAGATGGAGCGAGGCACGCCCAACAAGTACTTCAACGCGGCATTCCTCGTGCGCGCGGACGGCTCCACGGGCGGCGTCTATCGCAAGATGCATCTCGTGCCGTTCGGTGAATACGTGCCTCTGAAGAAGGTTTTCTTCTTTGTCGGCAGGCTCGTCGAAGCCGTTTCCGACTTCTCGCCAGGCGAGTCGCCCGTGCTGCTGCCCATCAATGGCCATCTGGCGAGCGCCTCGATCTGTTACGAGATCGTCTATCCCGATCTCGTGCGCCGCTTCGTCCGCGAGGGGAGCGAACTGCTCGTCACCATCACCAACGATGCGTGGTTCGGTCGGTCATCAGCGCCGTATCAGCATTTTGAAATGGCGTCGATGCGGGCCATCGAAGAGGGGCGCTACCTGGTCCGCGCCGCCAACACCGGCATCAGCGGCATCGTTGATCCCTATGGACGTGCCCAGGTACAAAGCGCAATCTTCGAATCGGCCGTGATCGTGGGTGATGCCCGCTTTCTGCGCGTCTCCACGGTTTACGCGCAGGTCGGCGATCTGTTCGCGTACTTCTCGGCGGCAATCTCCCTCGTGTTGCTGTTACAATCGCGCATATGGCGACTGTCGACGACCTGAAACGACGTTACGAAGACCTGAGGAAACGAGCCGGAGACCTTCGGAGTTATCTTTGAAGCCGCACGACCGGACGACGAACTGACCCGCCTCGAGGCGCGCACTGCCGCGCCGGATTTCTGGAAAGACCAGGCTGAAGCGCAACGCATCTTGCAGCGTCGCCGCCGGCTCGAGCAGGATCGCGATCTCTCCTTGTCGCTCAAGAAACGGATCGACGACCTCGCCGTGCTCGTGGAGTGGGCCGAGGCCGGCGAGCCCGTGGACGCGGAGTTCACCGAGAGCCTGGATAAGCTCGATGGGGAAGTCCAGGCCGGCGAGATCAAGAAGATGCTGGGCGGTGAGCACGACCGCCGGAATGCCATCCTTGCGATTCACCCCGGTGCCGGTGGGACGGAATCGCAGGACTGGGCCGAAATGCTCCTGCGCATGTACCAGCGGTGGATCGAACGGCGCGGCTTCAAGAGCGAGATGGTCGACTATCAGCCCGGCGACATCGCGGGACTCAAGAGCGCGACGCTGACGGTCGCCGGCGACTACGCGTACGGGCTGCTCGCTGCTGAAGCCGGTGTCCATCGTCTCGTGCGGATCTCGCCGTTCGATTCGGCGGCCCGCCGGCACACGTCGTTCGCGTCGGTGTACGTCTGGCCGGAACTGCCGGAGGATGTCGACATCGAGATCGACGACAAGGATCTCCGGATCGATACCTTCCGCTCGAGTGGAGCCGGCGGGCAGCATGTCAACGTCACCGACTCGGCAGTGCGGCTCACGCACATTCCGACCGGGATGGTCGTCTCCTGCCAGAACGAGCGATCACAGCATCGCAACCGCGATTCGGCCATGAAGGTCCTGAAAGCGCGGTTGTTCGATCTCAAAATGAAAGAGCAGCAGGCGAAGCTCGCGCAAATCAGCGGCGCCAAGCGGGAGATCGCGTTCGGGAGTCAGATTCGGAGCTATGTCCTCCACCCATACCAGATGGTCAAAGATCATCGAACCAGGGAGCAGATCGGCGATGTCAATCGCGTGCTCGACGGCGACCTTGACGATCTCATCAAGAACTTCCTGATGAAGAAGGCAAGCGGCACGCTCGGTGAGCCGGCGGCGGACGACGAGATTGGTGATTGACGAACAAGGCCTTCTTCGTCGCCGCCGGCATTTTTCTGAGCCGCCTGGCCGGTCTGGTCCGGTTGCGCACGTTCGCCCACTACTTCGGCCTGCAGTCGGACGCGGCCGATGCCTTCAACGCCGCGTTCCGGATCCCGAACCTTCTGCAGAATCTCTTCGGAGAGGGTGCGCTCTCCGCGTCCTTTATTCCCGTGTACGCAGCGCTCGTCGCGCGCGGTGAGCGGCGCGAGGCCGATCGTGTGGCGGGCGCCGTTGGCGCACTGCTCGGCTTGCTGGTGTCGCTGCTGGTCGTGGCTGGAATGTTCGCCACGCCGTGGCTGACTGCGCTCATCGCACCAGGTTTCGGCGGGGAGAAACGTGCGCTGACCATCGTGCTCGTTCGGATTCTCTTTCCAGGTGCGGGGCTTCTGGTGCTCTCGGCCTGGTGCCTCGGGGTCCTGAATAGCCATCACCAGTTCCTGCTCTCCTATGCGGCGCCCGTGATGTGGAATGCCGCGATGGTTGGCACGCTGCTCGTGTTCGGACGCGGCTCGACATTGCCGGAACTGGCGGTCCTGCTGGCGTGGGGATCCGTCGTTGGCAGCGCGCTGCAGTTCGCCGTGCAGGTGCCGGCCGTCCTGCGCGTCGCGCCTGATCTGCGCTTGGTGATCGATCGGTCGCAACACGTGCGAACCGTGATGGGTAATTTTCTTCCCGCGTTTGTGAGTCGGGGCGTGGTGCAGATAAGCGCGTACGTTGATGCACTGCTGGCCAGCTTGCTTCCCACGGGGGCCGTCACGGGATTGGCAAACGCCCAACTTCTGTACACACTTCCCATCAGTCTGTTCGGCATGTCGATTGCCGCGGCCGAGTTGCCGGCCATGGCCGGGGAGGCTCAGACCGGGGAGGACGGACACGACGCGCTCCGGCAGCGCGTTGATGCTGGACTCCGGCAGATGGCCTACTTCGTCGTGCCGTCGGCGATGGCGTTTCTCGCGTTGGGCGACGTGGTGGCTGCCGCCCTGCTGCAGACGGGACGCTTCCGTCACGCTGATGCGCTCTACGTATGGGGCATTCTTGCGGGGTCAGCCGTTGGACTCATCGCCTCGACGAGTGGCCGCCTCTATGCCTCTGTGTACTACGCGTTGCGCGACACGCGGACGCCCTTGCGCTACGCGCTGGTGCGTGTTGCCCTGACGACGGCGCTCGGCTATGTCTGCGCGATTCCGCTTCCGCGCTGGCTTGGTGTTCCCGCTCTGTGGGGTGCCGCGGGCCTCACAGCTTCGGCGGGCGTTGCGGGCTGGATCGAAATGTTGATGTTGCGGGGCGCGCTCAATCGACGCATCGGTCGCACGGGGCTGTCGCTCGGCTACGTCGCGAAACTCTGGGCGGCGGCCGCCGTTGCCGCCGGCGTGGCCTGGAGCGCGAAAACCGCAGCGTCAGCGTCGCTGCACCCCGTGATTCTCGCAGCGCTCGTGATTGGACCATACGTCGCGGTCTATCTCGGCACGACCGCGCTGTGGCGCATCCCCACGGGAATTGGTGGCCTCAGGCTCAAACGCCCGGGTGCGTAGTGCCTCAGCTTGCGCCCGACCTGAAGGTCGGGCCTACGGCTCCAATAGGTAGGCCCGAGCGGCGGGTCGCTGTCGTCGCCCGACCTTCAGGTCGAACGCTTCAGAAAACATCGCTCTTCCACCCTCAGGGTTGATGGGCGAACGTATCCGCCCCTGGCTGTGTGCCGGCAATGAACGCCTCTTGGATTCCTCCACCCGCGCTACCAGGCAGCAACGCACCACTCGCTTTGTCCACCCACAGAAAGACCACGTTTCCCGGCGCCTCGAATTCCGGCGGATGCTCTTTGTCAGGGTGCGCCGCGATGTACGCTTTCATGAAATCCATCCAGATGGGGAGCGCGGCCACGGCGCCAGTTTCGTTCGCTCCAATCGGCTTCTTCTCGTCCAGCCCGGTCCAGACTCCGACGGTGATGTTGGGATCGAATCCGACGAACCACGCATCGGTATTGTTGTCTACCGTGCCGGTCTTCCCGGCGAGCGGCCAGTTCAGACTCGCGGCCGCTGCGCCAGTGCCGCGCTCGACCACACCACGCAGCAGGTTCGTCATGACGAATGCGGTGTCGGCGCGAATCGCATCCACCGACTCGGTGCGGTTCTCCTCCAGCAGGTTCCCCTCGCGGTCCAGGACTTTGAGCACGCCGAACGGCTTCGCCCGGACGCCCTGATTCGGGAAGACAGAATATGCGCTCGTGATTTCGAGCAGGGTCGCGTCTCCGGCGCCGAGAGCGATGGGGAGATAGGGCGGAAAATTCTCGTCGAATCCGAAACGTTTGGCGTATGCGAGCACCGTGGGTGGACCGACGAGATTCATGGTTTTGACCGCCGGGATGTTGCGCGAGTCCTCGAGCGCGCGCCGCAGGGTGATCGTGCCTTCAAACTTGTGGTCGTAGTTTTGCGGGGCATACGTCTGTCCGTTGCCCGCGGGATAACTCACGGGGGCATCGACAATCGTCGAGACTGGCGTGAGCCCACGATCGATGGCCGCCGTGTAGACGATGGGTTTGAAGGTGGAGCCGAGCTGACGGTACGCCTGGATGGCTCGATTGAACTTGCTGCGGGTGAAATTCGACCCGCCCACCATGGCGCGGATCTGCCCCGTGCGGTTGTCAATGGCCACGAGCGCTCCTTGGACAAGCGGGGTCTGCTCCAGTTTGACCGATGCGGAACCGCTGGCCTCGTCGATCTTCGTGATCTCGACTTCGATGACATCGCCGACGCTGACGAGATCGCTGGCCGCGCTTCGGTGCGTCCAGGCGAATCCCTCACGGACGAGGTCGGCGTGATACCGGGCGAACCGGACGCGCGCACCGCCGCTCGGTGCCGGCTTGCCGACCGTTTCCACGACAGCGGGCACGATGTCGCCGACGCCCATCGGCCGCGACCAGCGTTCGTCCTTGTAGGCGGCGTGGGCGGCGACATGCGACTGCGCGCGCCGAAAGCCGCGACGCTTGTCGATCTGCCGGAGCCCACGGTCAACCGCTCGATTGGCCGCCTCCTGGAGCTCGACGTCGAGCGTCGTCGTCACAGACAGCCCGTGCTCGTAGAGCGCCTTCGCACCGTACTGCTGCTCGAGATGCTTGCGGATTTCCTCGACAAAATACGGTGCAGCCGATCGTGGCTGCTGCGGCTGGCCGGAGGTGACGATCGGCTTCTTCTTGGCCTCGTCCGCCGTCCTTTGGGACACGAAGCCTTCATCGGCCATGCGCTGGAGTGCGTAGTTGCGGCGTCGCGTGGCCGCATCGAGGTTGACGAAGGGGCTTTGGCGGCCAGGCGACTGAATGATGCCGGCAAGAAGCGCCGCCTCGTCCAGCGAGACGTCCTTTGCCGACTTGTTGAAATAGAGCCGCGCGGCCGCTTCGACTCCGTACGTGCCATGACCGAACAGGATGTGGTTCGCGTAGAAGGTGAGAATCTCGCGCTTGGTGTACCGCTTCTCGATCTGAATCGCGACAATCGCTTCCCGGATCTTGCGTTCCAGGCTGACGTCCCCAACCCGGAAGCCCACGGTTTCCGGCAGAAGATTACGCGCGAGCTGTTGCGTGATCGTGCTGGCGCCCGCGGGACGCGACGGGCGGTCGCCGATCATGTCTTTGATGCCTCTCAGGATGTCGCGGGCGGCCATCACGGCAATGCTGGAGATGCTCAGGCCGAAGTGTCGATCGAAGTCGCCGTCCTCGGCGGCAATGATGGCCTGCCGCAATTGCGGGGCGATGTCGTCGTAGCCGATGACAATCCGGCGCTGGGTAGCGAAGTCGCCGATCGGGCGGCCGTCGGCCGCGTAGATGCGCGTGATTGTGCTGGGGGCGTAGTCATCGAGCGCGGAGATCTGTGGCAGATCGCCCGCGTACGCGAAGAGCACGCCGCCGAGGACACCGGCTGTCGCGGCCACGAGAAACAGTGCGACGAGACCGGCGCCGCGAGCGACTTTGATGACGTAATGAGCCAACGCCCGATTCTAGCGCCGGTGTGTCGTCCGTGCCCCGTCCACGTTAGCGGGCTGACCGTTGTCGATCCGCGCTGCCGGCAAGGGGCCGGGCAGGGCGTCAAAATTGACAACGATAGACTCACATTTTATAGTTGATGGGAGACTCACCTCCGCACACGCGTCGCGGTCCTTCGAGGTCATCAATGAGCAAGATTATTGGAATCGATTTGGGCACCACGAATTCGGTTGTCGCCGTCATGGAGGGTGGCGAACCCGTTGTGATCACGAACCCCGAGGGTGGGCGCCTGACGCCATCGGTTGTCGCCTTTGCAAAGAGCGGCGAACGCCTTGTCGGGCAGGTCGCGAAGCGTCAGGCGGTCACCAACCCCGAGAACACGATCTTCTCCATTAAGCGGTTCATGGGCCGTCGCTTCGACGAGGTCAACGAGGAAATGAAGATGGTGCCGTATCGGGTGGTGCCCGATGCGCAGCGTGTGGCCGTGGAGGTGCTCGGGCAATCGAAGCCGCTGACGCCGCCTCAGATTTCAGCCATGGTGCTGCAAAAGCTCAAGCAGGCGGCAGAGGAGTACCTCGGACAGCCGGTGAGCCGGGCGGTCATCACCGTGCCTGCGTACTTCAACGACGCCCAGCGTCAGGCGACCAAGGACGCGGGGCAGATCGCGGGCCTCGAGGTAATGCGGATCGTCAACGAGCCGACGGCAGCGGCGCTGGCCTATGGGCTCGACAAGAAGAAGGATGAGACGATTGCCGTCTACGATTTTGGCGGTGGTACTTTCGACATTTCCATTCTCGAAGTCGGTGAGGGTGTCGTCGAGGTGAAGGCGACCAACGGCGACACGCACCTTGGCGGCGACAACCTCGACCACCGCATCATCGATTGGATTACCACCGAGTTCAAGAAGAGCGAAGGAATCGATCTCAGCAAGGATCGCATGGCTCTCCAGCGCCTGAAGGAAGCGGCCGAGAAGGCGAAGATGGAGCTGTCCACTGTGATGGAGTCCGACATCAACCTGCCGTTCATCACAGCCGACCAGACCGGCCCGAAGCACCTCCAGATGAAGCTGACCCGGGCGAAGTTCGAGCAGCTCGTCGAGGACCTCCTGCAGAAGACCGTGGGGCCGACCAAGCAGGCTCTCGCCGACGCGGGTTTGGATCCTTCGAAGATTGACGAGGTCGTCCTCGTCGGCGGGTCGACGCGAATTCCCAAAGTGCAGCAGATCGTCAAGGAGTTGTTCGGCCGGGACCCGCACAAGGGCGTCAATCCCGACGAGGTGGTCGCGATTGGTGCGGCCGTTCAGGCCGGCGTCCTCTCGGGAGACGTGAAGGACCTGCTGCTGCTCGACGTGACCCCGCTCTCGCTCGGCATCGAGACGATGGGCGGCGTGAATACCACGTTGATTCCCAGGAACACGACGATTCCGACGCGCAAGAGCGAGATCTTTTCGACGGCGGCCGACAGCCAAACGAGCGTCGAAGTGCACGTGTTGCAGGGCGAACGATCGCTGGCGCGTGACAACCGGACGCTCGGCAAGTTCCATCTGATCGGGCTTCCGCCGGCGCCGCGCGGCGTGCCGCAAATTGAAGTCACCTTCGATATCGACGCCAACGGCATTGTGAATGTCTCCGCGAAGGACCTTGGCACGAGCAAGGAACAGAAGATCACGATCACCGCGTCGAGCGGGCTCAACAAGGACGAAGTCGATCGGATGATGAAAGAGGCCGAGGCCCACGCCGAGGAAGACAAGAAACGGCGTGAGGAGATTGAGACACGCAACCATGCCGACCAGGCGGTCTACGGCGCCGAGCGCTTCATCAAGGACAGCGGCGATAAGCTGACGGCGGCCGATCGCCAATCGATCGAGGCCGCGGCGGAAGCGGTGAAAAAGGCGCTCGAAACGAACGACGCGCCCGCGATCGGTCGCGCGATGGAACAGCTGACGCAGGCGCAGCACAAGGCCGCCGCGAATCTCTATCAGCAGGCGGCCGCGCCCGGGGCCGGCGGTCCAGCGGCAGGGGCGAGTGACCATGCGGAGGGACGGCCCTCGGGAAGCTCGGCGCCGGCCGGCGGAGACGTGATCGACGCCGAAGTGGTGGACGACGGGAAACAGTGAGCAGAGACTCGGAAATCGCCGATCGGAAGTCGTAAATCGCACATCGTGCGCCTGGGTCCGATGAGCGATTGGCCATCCACAGTGTCATGGATTTCTACATCGTGCTCGGAGTGACGCCAGGTGCAACGCTGAACGACATCAAGCGTGCGTACAAGCGGCTCGCGCGCCGGTATCACCCGGACATCAATCCGGGCGATCGGATGGCGGCTTCTCGGTTTCGCCAGATCGCGGAGGCGTACGAGACGCTCAGCGATCCCGATCGGCGCCGCCGGTACGATACCGGTGAGTCGAGCGCACCGCACGACCTGGCGGGAACGGTCGGCTTCCAGGGTTTTGATTTCTCGACGAGTGTGGGCGGGGCGGCCGCGCCGACCTTCGGCGATCTGTTCGCGGACGTCTTCCGACAGGATCCACATCGAAACGACGCCGCGGAGGAGCGTGGGGCCGACCTGCATCACACCCTCCAATTCGCGTTCCAGGATGCCATGCGCGGCGGACAGCGCGAGGTCACCACCACCCGCCGTGAGCACTGCCGGACCTGTCGGGGCACGGGCCGGACGCGGACCGCTGAACACCACTGCCCGTCGTGTCGCGGCGCCGGCAGCATCCAGTCGGCGCGCGGCCACATGGTGTTTGCGAGATCGTGCCCGCACTGCCACGGCACCGGCAGACAAACCGACGTCACCTGTTCGGCCTGCGGAGGCCAGCAGACCGAACTGCGTACCGACACGTTGACGATCAACGTGCCCGCCGGCCTTGCCGACGGTGCCCGGATCCGCATGCCGGGCAAGGGGCACGCTGGCAGGAACGGTGGTGCGTACGGCGATCTGTTCATTACCATTCGCGTGGAGCCCCACCCGCTCTTTCGGCGCGACGGGAACGACATTCATCTCGTCGTGCCGATTGCGATTCACGAGGCGGCGCTCGGCGCCAAGGTCGACGTCCCGACCGTCGATGGCACGGCGCGTCTGCGGGTTCCGCCCGGGACGCAGTCAGGGCAGCGCTTCCGGCTGCGTGAGCGCGGCGTCCCGTCGCCCCGTGACGGCCGTCGCGGCGATCTCGTGGTCGAGGTGAAGCTCGTCCTGCCGAAGCTCCTGGATGAGCGATCGAAGGAACTGCTACGGGAGTTCGGCAAGATCCACGCGGACGAGGGCATCCGTCGGGAGTTGAATCAACCCTGAGGACACGAAGGACACTGACCGCGTTGTAACGCCATGAAGAAGCCCGGCAAGGCCGCCTACTACATGATCAGCGCGGTGGCGCAGAAGTACAACATCCACCCGCAGACGCTGCGCTTGTACGAGCGGGAAGGACTGCTGAAGCCGTCGAGAACAGACGGCAACACGCGGTTGTACTCGGACGAGGATCTCGAGCAGCTCGAAGTCATTCTCTCGTTGACCCGGGACCTCGGCGTCAACCTCGCGGGCGTCGAAATCATCCTGAACATGCGGAGCAAGATCGAACGCATGCAGCAGGAGGTCAACGAGTTCATGGAGTACGTGAAGCATGAGCTGTCGCGTGGTATCGGCGATTGGGAGCAGCGTCTGTCCACCGCGCTCGTGAAGTCATCGCCAACCGAGCTGGTGCGCGCGTCCCCGCCGCCAACAACTCAGAACGAAAACGCAAAAGTCAAAAGTTAAAAGTCCGTCCGCCTGATCGAAGTTTCGGAGTATGCTGTTCGCGTGTCGACCGCATCACTCAGGAGCCATCGATCCTGATGGCCTGCCCGCTGTGTGATGACACCGGCTGGAAACCAGCGGTGGACGAAGGCGTAGCGTCGGACGGCCTTCCGCGTCCGCTGCAAGTCGTCCGCTGTGAGTGCTGGCGCGAGAATGTGGGGCGTCAGCGGCTGGCGGGCGCGAACATCCCCAAGCGCTACCAGCACTGCACCATCGCCAACTTCACGGTGTACAACGAAACCCTGGAGCGTGCCCAGGCGCAGGCGAGGCGCGTGGCCGACGCGTTTCCCGTCGTCGCTCGTGGTCTGTTTCTCGAGGGGCAGCCCGGGGTGGGCAAGACTCATCTGGCGGTCGCGGTGCTGAAAGAGATTGTCCAGACGTCCGGCGCGCGTGGTCTGTTCTACGACATCCGTGAGTTGCTTCGCGTCATTCGCAGTACGTACGATCCGTCGATTCGGACGACAGAATTGGATGTGCTCCGGCCCGTGATGAGCGCCGACCTGCTCGTGCTCGACGACCTGGGCGCTGAGAAGACCTCTGAGTGGGTCGAAGAGACGTTGAATCTCATCGTGAACACGCGTTACAACGAACGCCGTCTCACGATCTTCACCTCGAACTATCCCGACATTCCAGACGACACGGACCCGAACTCGCTTCTGTTCCGCATTGGCGCTCGGATGCGCTCGCGCCTCCACGAGATGTGCGAGTTTCTGCCGATGGACGGAGCCGACTATCGCGAATTGCCGACCAATGGCGGCGTGGACGATCTCGTCACGCTGTGGAAGACCCGTAGGAAGGGCTTGCCGGCTCCCTCACGGTCCGGACGCCAGGCCCGTGCCCAGCTTCGCGACCCGTCCGTCCGCGACGGCCGTGCCGACTTGAAATGGCCCGGTGGCAGGGCAGGGAGCTAGATTTGACGATCGTCGATCTGGCGGTCGACGGTCTGTGAGATGCTGAGCGACGATCTCGCCGACCGATCTGGCCGCGGATCATCGATGATCGAATCACGAAATCGTAGATGTTGGGCCTCTATCTCCACATCCCGTTCTGCTCGGCCATCTGCAACTACTGCAATTTCAACCGCGGGCTGTTCGATGCCGCGCTGAAAGAGCGATACGTTGACGCACTGGTCCAAGAGCTCCGGGGTCTGACTCCAAGCCCTTCGAAACGTTCAGCGTCGGACCGAGCCACGTCGACGGTTGACACGATCTACTTCGGTGGCGGGACGCCCTCCCTGCTCGAGCCCGTCGACGTCGCGCGCATTATCGGTGCCTGCGAGGAGTCGTTCCGAATGGCTCCCGACCGCGAGGTGACGCTCGAGGCCAATCCGGAGTCTGTCGACGCGGCCCGACTGTCGGCCTTCCGCGAGGCAGGGGTCAATCGTCTGAGTGTCGGTGTCCAATCCTTTCGAGACGACGAACTGAAGCGGTTGTCACGATTGCACAGCGCGGCGCGGGCGCGGGACGCCGTCGCGGAGGCCCGTGCGGCGGGATTCGAGAACATCAGCCTCGATCTGATGATGTGGCTGCCCGGGCAACGGGTCGACGAGTGGCTGGAATCGGTCGATCGTGCCATCGATCTGGCCCCCGAACATCTGTCGTTGTACATGCTCGAGGTCTATCCCAATGCTCCTCTCCGAGAGGAGATGGCCCGCTCACGGTGGTCACAAGCGCCAGACGCTGATGTGGCACGGATGTACGAAACGGCGATGGAGCGCTTGGAGCGTGCTGGCCTTCCGCAGTATGAAATCTCGAACGTGGCAAGGCCGGGCCGCCGCTCGCGTCATAACCTGAAGTACTGGACCGACGGAGAATGGCTCGGCTTCGGCTGTGGTGCCCACTCGACCAGGGGAGGGCTGCGGTGGAAGAACGTCCCGTCCGTCACGGAGTATGTGGAGGCGGTCGGCCGTGGCGAGTCACCGGCGACCGATGTGCGGCCGCTCGCCGAGGCTGAGCGCTTGGGCGAAGCGCTCTTCATGGGCCTGCGGCTGGTGGACGGTGTAGACCTTGACTGGATCCACACCAGGTACGGCGTGGACGTGTGGAAACGCTATGGGCCGGATCTCGAGCCATTCCTTGAGGAAGGTCTGCTGCAGTTACAAGACCGTCGGTTCTGGCTGACGCGGCGGGGCATGCTTCTGGCTCACGAGGTGATGGCCGTTTTCGTATGAGCGCGCAATCTCGAAAGTACGTTACAGTAGCAGCCCTTTGGGAAGACTTTCGCGAAGGAGGCCGCGATGTTTGGACGTTTTGTGCCGGCTCTTGTGGGTCGGCTGTTGTTGATCGCAGCGGGGTTCATGGCCGGTGTGCTCCTGCCAGGTGTTGCCAGTGCGCAGGCGCCGACCACGCGAACGTTTTCGCCAGACGGCGGGATGGTCCTGAACTTCATCAAGCCTGACAAGACCGCCGACTTCGAGGCCGTGATGGCGAAAGTGAAGGAAGGGCTGATGAAAAGCACCAAGCCGGAGCGCAATGCTCAGGCGAAGAGCTGGAAGGTCTTCAAATCGCCGGACAAGGCCGGCGACAACGTGCTCTATGTGTTTATCATCGATCCAGCAGTGAAGGACGCCGATTACACGATTTCGAACATCCTGGCAGAGAGCTTCCCGCCCGCCGAGGTGAACGAACTCTACAAGAAATACGCGGAGGCGTACGGCACTGGCCAGCAGCCGGTCAACCTGGCGCTCGTGAACGACTTTTCGAAGTAGACCAGACCTTCCGCCTCCGCACCAAACTTCGGCCGGCCGCCCTCACCTTCGCGGAGGCCCGGTCAGGTCTTGGCGAGGAGACGTGGACGTAGGCCCGACCATCAGGTCGAACGCCAGAAGTAGACGTAGGCCCGACCTTCAGGTCGGGCGCTAGAATTTCAAGTTCAGCCCCCCGTAGAAGCGGTGCGCCGGCGAGTTCAGCGCACCGCCCGTCAGCTTGAAGACCCGGTAGTCCAGCCGCAGGCGCACGGGACCGATGAGCCCGATCTTGACGCCGCCGCCGGTGCCGAAGGCGGCGTTCGTCTCCTGGTGATCCCGAGCCTCGAGTGTCTCTCGATAGGCGCCTGCGCCAGCTGTCACGTACGGCTGGACCCGGAAGATCTCGAATGGTGTTTGCAGGAGCACGTTCCCCATCCCGGTGTTCAACGACGGCGCCGCCGATTTCGCATCGTCCGACGTGCTCGTCCACTCGAATTCAAAGGCCACCACGAGCAGGCCGAAGCCGACTGCGAAACCCTTGGCCAGCCGGTTCGCTGGCGTCGTGTTGACGCCGGCGAAGAGGGTTGCGTCCGCAAACGCGTTCGACGGCACCGCAGCAAGCAGCGCCAGCGTCAGCAGGGTCACACCTGTTCTGCTCATTGCAGCCTCCGCAAGCGATAGTATATGAACGCCGGTCCGAAACGAGACCGACGCGACCGTCGGCACGTCATCGTATCGGGCGTCTGCGGTATATGCCTGAGCATCGGCGTCGCACTCATGAGCGCGGGTGTGCCCATCATGCCGCCGGCCAACGTCTCTGGTGCGGGCCCATCGTTGTGCGCGATGCCAGGCCGATGAACGGATCGTTTCGCACAAGGGTTTCGTACGCGGGGCTAGGCGGCTGAGCGCTGGAGATCGAGCGAATTGGCACGAGGCGCAGTCGACAGAGGCTTGAACCTGAAAGCGGAAAGCTGACATAGATGGACTTCCGACCGACGGACGAGCAGAGGTTGCTGAGGCGGAGCGTGCGCGAGTTCGCCGAAGCGGAGATCCGTCCGCATGTGCGTGAGTGGGACGAGGCTCAGCACTTTCCGGTCGCGCTCATGCCGAAGCTCGCAGCGCTCGGGCTGCTTGGCATTCAGGTGCCGGAGCAGTACGGCGGCGCCGGCATGTCGGCGGTCGACTACTGCATCTGTATCGAGGAACTGGCGCGCGTTGATCCAGCGGTTGCCCTGTCGGTGGCGGCGCACAACGGCCTGTGCGCGTCTCACATTCTCATGTTCGGCACGGAGGCGCAGAAGCTGCGGCACCTGGGCCGACTTGCGCGCGGCGAGACGATCGGCGCGTGGGGTCTCACGGAGTCGACCTCCGGCAGTGATGCGGCCAGACATGCGCACGATGGCCACTCGCGCTGGCGGAAGCTGGGTGCTGAATGGGTCCAAGGCATTCACGACTCACGGACGCGTCGGCGACGTCATGGTGGTGATGGCCGTCTCCGATCACGCGGCTGGACGCCACGGGATCTCCGCCTTCATTGCCGAGAAGGGCACGCCGGGGATGACACCAGGCAAGAAGGAAGACAAGCTGGGGATGCGGGCGAGCGATACGAGTGAGGTCCTGTTCGACAACTGTCGTCTGCCATCCGACGCGCTGCTCGGGGAGGAGGGACACGGGTTCGTCGACAGCATGCAGGTGCTCGATGCCGGACGCATCGGCATCGCCGCGCTCTCGGTGGGACTCGCGCAGGGCGCACACGAAGCGGCGCTGCACTATGCGAAGGAGCGCGAGGCGTTCGGCAAGACGATCAGCAGCTTCCAGGCCATTCAGTGGAAGCTGGCCGATAACGCCACGCGGATTGAAGCGGCGCGTCTGTTGACGTATCGGGCGGCGTCGCTCAAAGATCAGGGCGCTCGGACAACGATTGAAGCCTCCATGGCGAAGCTCTACGCCAGCGAAGTCGCGGCAAAAGCGGCCGACGATTGTGTGCAGATTCACGGCGGCTACGGGTTCGTGAAGGACTATCCTGCGGAGAAGTTCTTCCGCGACGTCAAGCTCACGACGATCGGCGAAGGCACCAGCGAGATTCAGCGACTGGTGATCGCGCGTCAGCTGTTCGCCTGATGATGCCGCCCTCGATCGCGCAGGGGGTGCTCGCCGGGGATCCGCGCGCCGTCGCCCGGGCCATCACCCTCATCGAGGACGAAGGGCCAGCCAGTGCCGATCTGGTCCGCCAGATTTTCGCGCGAACCGGTCATGCCTATCTGGTCGGGGTCACTGGGCCCCCTGGCGCCGGCAAGAGCACACTGGTCGATCGCCTGACATCCGAATTCCGCCGCCGGCCAGCCACGGTTGGCATTCTCGCCGTCGATCCGACGAGTCCGTTCACGGGGGGATCACTGCTCGGCGATCGTCTCCGGATGCAGGGACATGCGGCCGACGAAGGCGTGTTCATCCGGAGCATGGCGACACGCGGCCATCTGGGCGGCCTTGCCAGAGCCACCGGAGACGCCGCCCTTGTGCTCGACGCCGCAGGCAAGGACATTGTCCTCATCGAGACCGTCGGCGTCGGGCAGGACGAGGTCGAGATCGTCCGCACCGCCGATGTGTCGATTGTCACGCTCGTGCCGGGCACGGGCGACGATGTGCAGGCCCTCAAGGCGGGCATCATGGAAATCGCCGACATCTTCGTCGTCAACAAGGCCGACCGGGAAGGGACCGATCGGCTCGTGTCGGCCATCGAGGCGCATCTCTCGCTCAAGACCTATGGCCGACGGGAATGGCGTCCGCCGATCGTGAAGACAATCGCCACCAGCGGACGCGGCGTGCCAGAACTTGTCGCGGCGATCGAGCAGTACCGCGACGCATGCGCAGTCGACGGGATTGGAGCGGCGTCGGGCGCGAAATGAGTATCGGCTTCGCGAGCTGTTGTCGCAGCGGTTTCTCGACCACGTTGAGCGTGTCGTGCTGGCGCCCGGGGAACTGCAGGCCCTTGTCGACCGAATGGCCGCGCGCGAGGTCGATCCTTATACGATTGTCGGTGATCTCCTGTCGCGCTCGCTGGCCGTCTCTGATCCCCATGGCTAGCAGGCCGCGCCACCGAGACGAGAACCTCTTATGCCAGAATGCGGACGCGTCGTGTTCTACGTGTCATCGTGGTAACTCGCCGATGAAAGCCGTTCTCGATCATATTGGCATCGCGGTCCGCGATCTTGACGCGGCGCTGGCGTTCTATCGCGATGCGCTCGGTCTCGAGGTTGAGGCGTCGGAGACGGTCGCATCGCAACGCGTGCGCGCTCATTTCCTGCCCGTGGGCGAATCCGCTCTGGAGCTTCTCGAGGCCACGGCGCCCGATTCGCCCATTGCCCAGTACCTCGACAAGCGCGGCCCGGGCATCCATCACATCACGCTGCGCGTCGAAGACATCGCGGCGGCCCTTGCCCAGCTCAAGTCGCGCGGCGTGAGGCTCATCAACGAGCAGCCGAGAGACGGGGCGGAGGGCGCGCTCGTGGCGTTCATCCATCCCTCGAGCGCGCACGGCGTTCTCGTCGAGTTGAAACAGACGAGGCCCGACCGGCCGAGTCCATCTGGCGTGCCAACTCGGGCTGTCGAAGACACTCGCAGGTTCGTTCCTTCAGATCGGGCCGTTGGCGGTCCCCTCGACGTCCGCGCCACGCGCTATGCCCTGGGCGATCTCGAGTTGATTTCTCTCCACGACGGCTTTTTCCGTCTGGACGGGGGCGCGATGTTTGGTGTCGTGCCCAAAACGCTCTGGGAACCGAAGGTGCAGTGCGACGAGCGCAACCGGATCACGCTGGCGATGCGTCCGCTCGTCGTGCGCGGCGTGCGCACGATGATCATCGACGCCGGTCTCGGTGACAAGGAAGACGCGAGGTTTCAGGAGATCTACGGGGTCGATCGCGCGCGAAATCTCGACCACACGCTCGCTGAGGCGGGCCTGAAGCCCGAAGACATCGATATCGTTCTCGCCACCCACCTGCACTTCGATCACGCTGGCGGCTTCACGATGCGCGATGCGGGCGGCCGCGTTCGGCCGAGGTTCCCGCGCGCCCGCTACGTCGTGCGGCGCGGCGAGTGGGAAGACGCGCTCCACACGCACGAGCGGAATCGCGCCAGCTATCTCGCCCGATAATCTTCTGCCGCTGGCCGATGCCGGCGTGCTCGAGATGGTGGACGACGACCAGACGATCATGCCAGGGGTGCGCGTCCGCCGGACCGGCGGACACACGATGCATCATCAGTCCGTATGGATCGAGTCGAACGGCCACCATGCGGTCTACGTCGGCGACCTGATGCCGACGATGGCGCATCTGGGTGCGCCGTGGATTATGGGGATCGACCTGTATCCGGTGGATACGCTGACTGCGAAGAAGGCCTTCATCACGGAAGCCGAGGAGCGGACAGCGCTGGTGTTCTTCCCGCACGATCCGATGGTGGCGGCGGGACGTATCCAGCAGCACGACGGCAAGCCACGGATTGTTGCAGCGTGAGACGGCACGTCGAACGCAAGCACGATGGACACGAAGGACTCAAAGTGGGAAGGGGTCAGTCTCTTGAGCATTGAGATCGGCATCATCGGCGGCAGCGGTCTGTACGACATGGCGGAGCTGACCGACCGCGAGGAAAAGACCCTCACGACCCCATTCGGCGACCCTTCAGGCCCGTATGTCATCGGCACGCTGCGGGGACGACGGGTGGCGTTTCTGGCGCGACACGGCATCGGCCATCGCATTCTTCCCTCTGAGCTCAACTTCCGCGCCAACATCTACGGCTTCAAGCTGCTCGGCGTCGAGCGAATCCTTTCGGCGAGCGCCGTGGGCAGTCTGCGGGAGGAGTACCGGCCGCTCGACATCCTCGTGCCCGATCAGTTCTTCGACCGGACGAGCGGCCGCATCAGCACGTTCTTCGGCCGCGGGCTCGTGGCGCACATCGCCTTCGCACATCCGCTGTGCGGTGATCTCTCGAAGGTGGCGGCCGACTCCGCCGAGTCCGTCGGCGCGACGGTGCACCGCGGCGGCACCTACGTCAACATGGAAGGGCCGCAGTTTTCGACGCTGGCCGAATCGAAGCTGTATCGCGCATGGGGGATGGACGTCATCGGCATGACGAATCTGCAGGAGGCCAAGCTCGCGCGCGAGGCCGAGATCTGCTACACGACGCTCGCGCTGGTGACCGACTACGACTGCTGGCACCCGGATCACGATTCGGTCACCGTCGACCTCATCATTGCGAACCTGATGCAGAACGCGTCAGACGGCTCAGAAGACGATTGCCGAAGCCGTCGTCGCGACTCGATGGGCCTCGGACGTGCGGCTGCCAGAATGCGCTCGCAACCGCGATCATCACGCACCCCGAACACGTACCGTCTCAAGTCAAGAAGGATCTTGCGCCCATCATTGGCAAGTACTCTGAAGTCAGGAGCACCCGGTGGACCCCAGCACCTGGAGCGTAGAACGTAGAACCCTGAGCCCAGAACCCATAGAACCTTGAGAACCTATGAAGATTGTGATCACCGGCTCAATCGCGTTCGACTACCTGATGTCGTTTCCCGGGACAGTTCACCGAGCACTTTCTGCCGGAGCACATCAACCGCGTGAGCCTCAGCTTCCTCGTGGACACGATGGACAAGCGGCGCGGCGGCTGCGCGCCGAACATCGCCTACACGCTGGCGCTCCTCGGCGAGCGGCCCATGCTCATGGCGACCGCCGGACAGGATTTCGGCGAGTACCGCACGTGGCTCGAGTCGGCCGGCGTGGATACCTCGCTGGTGCTGCAGGTGCCGGACAAATTCACGGCGTCATTCTTCTGCAGCACCGACCAGCACAACAATCAGATTGCGTCGTTCTATACAGGCGCCATGGCCAACTCCGGCGAGCTGTCGTTCCGCAACGTGAAAGACTGCGGCTGGGCGATCGTCTCGCCGAACGACCCCGGCGCGATGGTCCAGTACGCGGACGAGTGCCGGACGCTCGGCATCCGGTACATTTTCGATCCGGGCCAGCAGTGCACGCGTATGTCGGGCGACGAGCTCAGGGAAGGCATGGTGGGCGCGACGATCGTCATCTGCAACGACTATGAGTTCGAGCTCGTGCGGCAGAAGACGGGGCTCGGCGAGGCTGACATCCTCGAGCGAAGCGAGGCGCTCATCGTCACGCGTGGGGAGCACGGGTCGTCGGTGATGACGCCTGCGGGCCGCATCGACATTGACGCGGTCACACCGGCACGCATCGTCGATCCGACGGGCGTGGGTGATGCATTTCGCGGCGGCCTGTTGAAGGGCATCGCGCTCGGCCTGCCGTATCACACCTCGGCGCAGCTCGGAAGTGTGGCAGCCACCTACGCGCTGGAGCACCTCGGCGGGCAGAGTCACGCGTATACGTGGAGCGAGTTCACCGAGCGATACGAAGCGCACTTCGGTGCGCTTTCCGTGGCCCGCTGATGGGCTACGACGACGATCAACGCAGAGCGCGCAAAGACTCGCGGATCGGGACGTAGGCCCGAGCTTCGGCTCGGGCGGCGCGCAGGACGCGCGGATCGGGACGTAGGCCCGAGCTTCAGCTCGGGCGTGCCACATGCTAGATAGCGGCGGGTCTCAGGAGCGTTCCTGAGGTTGATCTCGGCGCGACAACGCTCAGAACTCAGGGTTTCTTCGGATCATCGAGATCGGAGAGATTGCCGTCGGGATACTCAGGCCGACGCTCTTTGGCTTTCTGCTCAACGATGATCTCGACGGCCTTCCTTTGGTCTTCATTCAGTGGCAGGATACAACGATTCGACAAACCCCAGCATGCCAAGCCCGGCTCAGACGGTCCCACTCTCGTTCGACAACCCCGACATTTGCTATCTGTGAGCCCACTTCCCCCACTCCCGGAAAGCCGGTCGCCGGCTGCTGGGTTGGTACTTTCGACACGAGCGATCCGGCCGACTGCCACACGGACACGCCGGCCGTACCGAGAAGGTGGACCGAAGGCGGCGTGCGTGGTGTGCGCTCGGCCGGGCTGTTCGCGGGCAGGACCGTCAGCGCCAATTCTTTCCCCGGCGTCTTGCGACGCCAGAGCTGAAGCTCGGGCCTACGTGGTGCTCAGAGCGCTCGATGTGGTCCGGCTAGCCGGTACCGTGCGTACTGCGGCTTGCCTGCAGAAGAGCGCCAAGCGCGAGCAGGTACATCGCGGCTGCGGCAAGAAGGGTCGCGCCGAAGCCCCAGTTCATGGCGATGAAGATCGCGAACGTCGCGCCGACGACCGAGAGCGCGCCGTTGATGCCCCAGGCCCAGGTGACCATCTCCGGCGCCCGGGCGCGCATCAGCTGAATTCCCGTGGGCATGGGAATCCCGAGCACCATGCCGATAGGGAGAAGCGTCGCCACGGCAAGCGCGATGCGACTGCCGCGCGAAAAGGGAACCGCCCATGCGACGAGCGGTGCCAGCGCGGCGACGCAGATGACAGCAAGGGCGACAATCAGCGCGAGGGTGACGGCTGCCGCACGTTGGAGCCCGGGGCCGTCGAGTCGCCGGCTCAATCCGGCTCCGAGACCAGTTCCAAGGAGGAGTGAGAAGAGCGTGACTGTGAGCGAATACACGGGATGTCCGAGGAGGAGAACGAATCGCTGAAGGATCGAGACTTCGATCAGCATGAAGCCGGCGCCGATCGCGCCGAAGTACGCCAGCCAGGCGGGCCATCCACGCGGCCGGCTGCCGCCGGCAAGCGCGAGCGGCCCGACCACGAACAGCACCACGAGCGCTCCGGAAATGACCATGAGCGTCAGCAGCGCGCTCAGGCCGTTGCCGAAGAGCATCGACCGCCCGAGGGCCACCTGAAGCTGATCGCCGAGCTTCGTGGTGTGAAAGAAGAACGGTCGATCATCTGTCGTGGGTCGGATATCCTGCCGGTACTCCTTATAGAATTGCGTACGATCCATTGCGCGAATGAGCCGCGCATAGTCGGCCGTGTTCGTTCCACCGACAAGCGTTTCCACCGGCGCACCCTCGTCCGACGGTGCGTACAGGATCTGGAAGCGCAGTCGGTCAGAGGTGTCGCGGATCAGGCTGATCTCCTCTGGGGTGAAGGGCGACCTCTTCAGCAGAAACGTCGCGACGCGATCGTGCTGGACGATGGCGAGACGTGACCGGGCGTCCCAGCCGCGCGCTTCGCACGCTTCTTGCGCAAGAGACACCAGGCGCAGGCCGTCGAACACCCAGCGCGTGATCGTCAGGATCCCATCGTCGGTGAGGTGATCCAGGTAGTCGTTGAAGGCTTCGGTCGTGTACAGCGAATTCTCCGTCAGCGTATAGGCGCCGGCTGCCGTGGCGGCCCATGTGTCCACGAGCGAGGCCTGAATCACGTCGTAGCGATCGGGCGTCCTGCGGACGAAGCTGCGGCCATCGTCCACGACGATGCGGACGCGTGGGTTCGTGTAGATGCCTCCCGAGAATTCGCGGAACCGATCGCGCATCACGTCGTTGGCGATGATGGGATTGATCTCGACGCCGACCACCCGGCGTGCGCCGAATACCAGCGCCGACACCAGATCGCGCCCGCCGCCGGGGCCGATGACCAGCGCGGTGAATCCCGTTGAGGAGGGAGTCCGTTGTTCTTTGAGGTGATAGGCGAGGGCGGTGAGTTCGTACCGGCAGGTACTGCACGTTCGACAGGTCGGCAGCCACTCGCGGGATGGGCGTGGAGGCTGCCGAGTCGATGTCCATGAATTTGGTGTCTGGGAGCGGGCCGCTGTACGCGGGGCTCAGCGACCAGTCCCCGTGCTCGCGGTCGTACACTCCGATCCGGGAGAACGAGTTCCACTTGCTGAAGAGGATGCGATCCCCGGCGTGCCCCTTCGTATCGATCACGTCGAATCCTGCGAGGCCGGTCAGTTGGCCCACCAGCGGGACCAGCACGATCACGCTACCTATCCCGGCGATGCGCGCGCGCTGTTCCGCCGGTGCGAAGAGGACCGCGGCGACCACTGCGAGCGCCGCGGCCGTGAGCACGACGCCGGGAGCGCCGAGCGCGTTGAGCAGCGGGATCAGCATCAGGCAGCCCATCGCGGCGCCCGTGAGATCGGCCCCGTACACCGCGTTGATTCGCGATGAGAAGCGCGAAATCGCGATGGTGATCACGAGCCCGCCCGAAAAGAACGGCAGTGCAGCCAGGATGTAGATCGTCAGCATCAAGGCGAGATTGCGCGCGGAGTAGGTGAGCCCCACGCGCAATCGGACGAGCGCGAACAGCGCGACAATCGTGCAGACGGCGTAGATGAGCGACTGCCAGGCGAGCAGGACGCCCGGGGGGCGCCGCTCCAGATGCCGCCGCCACAGGTACGCACAGACGCCGCTGGCGCTCAACCCGAACAGGGCGATGGAGATTGCCAGGAACGCGAAGTGGTAGTACATGACGACCGAGAAGATGCGTGTGAGCGCGAGTTCGGTCATCAGCAGCGTCGCGGAGACGCACGCCACGGCGAGAAGCTGAATCATGCGGGTGAAGTCTACCTTGATGTCTGATGTACACTTACCATCGTGCCTGCGAGCGTTGGTGAGGAGCGGCAAGCGGGCGGCCTCGTCCTGCTGTGTGCAGCGGCGTGGGCCATCCCCGGCGCCGGGCATTTGTGGCTGGGTCGTCGCACCAAGGGACTGATCTTCCTCGTGGCCCTGCCCCTCATGTTCACCATCGGCCTCGCCGTCCATGGTCGGCTGGCTCCCGTCGACGTGTCGGATCCTCTCGTCTGCCTTGCCGCGATTGCTGATGCCGGCATCGGTGTGCCGTATTTCATCGCGAACGCGCTGGGCCGCGGCGGCGGGGATGTCACCTCGGTCACCTACGAGTACGGCAACGCGTTCCTCATCGTGGCCGGACTGTTGAATCTTTTGGTGGTGATCGACGCCTACGACACCGCACTCGGCCGCAAGTAATGCGCAGTCACTTCCTCCTGCTCGTGACGTTCGCCTTTTTCGTGTCACTTGTCTTCAGCTTGCTGTCGAAAGACCAAGTCAGGGAGCAGGTGCGATTTGGCGGCATGTTGTTCGGCGGCTTCATCGCCGCGGCGATCGTGCTCAGTTGGCTGATGTACCCATTCCCGCTGTGAGCGCCTTCATCTCCCTCTGGGCACCCGTGTTCGGCTACATGGCGCTCATCTTCGTCGCGTCCTCCATTTCACACCCTCCCGAACTTCCGGGATCCGTACCCGGTGCGGATAAGTACGTGCACGTGCTGATGTATGCCGGGCTGAGCGCCTTGTTTGTGCGCGCGCGGGCCGGTGGCTGGAGGCGACCGGTGAGCCTGACGGTTGCCGTGTCAGCCGTGTTGTTCTCCACCGCGTACGGTCTCACGGACGAAGTCCACCAGCACTTCGTGCCGCCCAGACAGATGGAGGCATTCGACCTCGTGGGGGACGCAGGCGGCGCCGCGCTCGCTGCGGCCGTGATGTACGCGGGTATAATTCGAGGCCGCGATGGCCGCTGACGGCCTTGACGGCCTTGTCCATCAACGCGATCCGTCCGCGAACTCCGGCGGTTGACGCGTCCCCGGTTCGTTGTCCGTGCAGTCAACCGTCGGGCACGTAGGAACGGAACACCACGACAGCCATGCGAACAATTGAGGCAACCAAGGCGACGCGAGCGCTGCGACTCGCGGTCGTCGTCTCGACGTACCACGACTTCGTCACCGATCGCCTGCAAGCCGGTGCGATCGCCGCCCTCGCGGCGGCGGATGTGCCGTCAGACGGCGTGACCATTGTTCGCGTGCCCGGTGCCTTCGAAGTGCCGATCGCCGCACGCCGTGCGGCAGAGAGCGGGCAGTTCGACGCTGTGATCTGTCTGGGTTGTCTCATTCGAGGGGCGACGTACCACTTCGAGTACATCGCATCGGCAGTCGCGCAGGGGCTGATGTCTGCGGCCGGCGACACCGGCGTGCCGATGACGTTTGGCGTGCTGACGACCAACTCTGTCGAGGAGGCCATCGAGCGGGCGGGGGAGGGGCCGAACAACAAAGGATGGGAGGCGGCCGTTGCGGCAATTGACATCGCCACCATCGTTGCGCAGCTGCCCAGGAGGGGGCAAAGAACGGTAGAACCTTTGGAACCGTAGAACCAACTCGATCACTCGTTGAGACCCGGGGTGGTGCCCCACGAGCGTTGAAGAAAGATCCTCGCCATCGAGCGCGCGAGTCCGCGCTTCAGATTCTGTATCAATGGGAAGTCGGACAGAGTGATGTCGATCGGGCCATTCAGACGTTTTTCGAACAACAGTGGCCCGATGCCGACGCGCCGCCGGAGGCGCTTCGCGCGTTTGCTTCCGAGCTGGCGCGCGAGACCGTTCAGCGGCTCCCGGCCGTCGATGCGCTGATTGCGGAGACCTCGGAGCGTTGGCGACCGGAGCGGATGGCGGTGCTCGACCGGCTCATTCTGCGTCTTGCGACCTGTGAGCTGATGCGCGATATCTCGACGCCGCCCGCGGTGGTGATCAATGAAGCCATCGAACTGGCTCGAACGTTCAGTACCGAGGCATCGGTCAAGTTCATCAACGGCATGCTGGATGGTATTCGGAAGAAGATGGAGCGATGACCAGAATCGGCATGTTGTAGACTGAAAGATTCTCCCATGTCTTCCCAGGACGAACAGGTTCAGGAACGCCGCGCCAATCTCGACGCGCTGACAAAACTCGGCGTGGAGATCTATCCGCGCCGGTTCGATCGACAGCATGCGGTGTCGCAACTTGTCGCGGCGCACGGGAATCGGTCCCACGACGATCTGGAGGCCGACAGGCCCCAGACCGTGACGAGCGGCCGCATTCTTGCCATCCGGTCGTTTGGCAAGGCCAACTTTCTGGTCGTGTCGGACGGCCTGGCCAAAATACAAGTCTATGTTCGCCAGGACGCCCTGCCTGTGCTCGACTTTCAGATCTTCAAGCTCCTCGATTTTGGCGACTGGGTGGGCGTCGAGGGTCGACTGTTCCGGACGAAGACCAACGAGCTGACGATTTGGGCATCGCGCCTGCACTTTCTTTCAAAGTGCTTGCTGCCGCTGCCCGAGAAGTGGCACGGGCTGACGGACGTTGAAATCCGGCACCGTCAGCGCTATCTCGATCTGGTCGTCAATCCCGATTCGCGGCGCGTGTTCGAGACGAGGAGCCGCGTCGTGTCGGCAATCCGTGAGTTCATGACGGCGCGCGGCTATCTCGAAGTCGAGACGCCGATGATGCAGCCCATCGCCGGGGGCGCGCTGGCCCGGCCGTTCGTGACGCATCACAATACGCTGGACATGGACCTCTACCTGCGTGTCGCGCCGGAGCTATATTTGAAGCGCCTCACCGTGGGCGGGATCGAGCGGGTCTTCGAAATCAACCGCAATTTCCGGAACGAAGGGATCTCGACCCAGCACAATCCCGAGTTCACGATGATGGAGTTCTATGAGGCGTACGCCGACTATCACGTGCTCATGCGCATGACGGAGGAACTGCTCGGCGCCGTCGCGCGCCAGGCCGTCGGCACCGAGCTGTTGACCTTCGGGGAGCATCAGATCTCCCTGGCGGCGCCGTTTGCGCGCGTGTCGCTGCGCGCCGGCGCGGCGGAGGCCGCTGGGCGGCGTCTGATGCGTGACGTTGGTGACGCCGATCTTCGGGACCGCGATCGGGCGGCGGCGATAGCTGCCCAGCTCGGGGTGGAGGTCAAGCCAGGGTCCGGGGCGGGCCGGATCGCGACGGAGATATTCGAACGGCTCTGTGAGGACGACCTCGTGCAGCCGACCTTCGTCTACGATTTCCCCACCGAAGTGTCGCCGCTGTCGAAGCAGAAGCCGGACGATCCGGACACGGTCGAGCGGTTCGAGCTGTACATCGGCGGCTTCGAAGTGGCCAACGCCTTCAGCGAGCTGAACGATCCCGCGGAGCAGCGGCGACGCTTTGAAGCCCAGCTCGAGGACCGGGCGCTCGGCGACATCGAGGCCCACGAGATGGACGAAGACTATGTCCGCGCCCTCGAGTACGGCCTCCCGCCGACGGCCGGGGAAGGCGTCGGTATCGACCGGTTGGTCATGCTTCTGACCAACAGCCCGTCGATTCGAGATGTGATTCTGTTCCCGCTGATGAGAAAGAAGGAGTAGACGCCCGACCTGAAGGTCGGGCCGACGACTCAATGAACATCCCCTTCGAACTGCACGTCGCGTTGCGCTATCTGTTCGCGAGGCGCAAACAGGCCCTCATCTCCGTGATCTCGTTCATCTCGGTCATCGGTGTCGGGGTGGGCGTGATGGCGGTCATCATCGCGCTGGCCATGATGACCGGTCTGCAGCAGGAGGTGCGCGATCGCATCCTCGGCGCCAGCGCGCACATCAACGTCTGGAAGAAGGACGGCATCACCGACTACCGCGCCGAGGTGGCCCGGTTGCGGCAGGTGCCGCACGTCGTCGGCGCCGCCCCCGCGATCATGGGGCAGGCCCTCGTTGCGGCATCCGGTGCCCAGTTGCCGATGCAGATCAAGGGAATCGATCCGGAGCTCGAACCAAGCGTGACGCAGCTGGCCGAGTCGATCACAAGCGGGAGCCTCGCATTGCTCGAACCAGGCGGCCCGGACGACCTTGCCGGCATCGTGCTCGGCAGCGATCTCGCGCGCAGGCTCGGTCTGACGGTCGGCGATCGCGTCTCAGTGACGACCGTCGCGGGCATTCGATCGCCCATCGGCCAGCTGCCCGCGCCTCGCCGGCTCCGGCTGGCCGGCATTTTCAAGGTCGGCTTCTTGGAGGTCGACTCGACGTTTGGCCTGGTGTCGCTCAACACGGCCCGGCGCCTTCTCGATCAGGAGGAGGTGGAGCTCATTCAGCTGCGCGTCGACAATATTTACGCCGCCGCCCAGGTGGCCGACTCGATTCCCGCCACGCTCGGACCTGGCTACGTGCCTCAGGATTGGGGTGACATGAACAAGTCTCTCTACTCAGCCCTGCGCCTTGAGAAGATCGCCGTATCAATGGCGATTGGCCTGATCGTCATGGTGGCGGCCCTCAACATCGTCGCTACGTTGATTCTCCTGGTGATGGAGAAGCATCGTGACATTGCCATTCTGAAAACGATGGGCACGAGCGCTCGGAGCGTGACGATCGTCTTCGTCCTGCAGGGCCTCGTCATCGGCCTTGTCGGCACGACGATAGGCGCCACGCTCGGCTACGGCGTGTGCAGGGTGTTCGATCGCTACCAGATCATTCAGATCCCCGTGGACGTCTATCAGATCTCGCACTTGCCGTTTACCATGCTGCCTCTCGACTTCGCGGCAGTCGTCGGAGCCGCGCTCCTCATTTGTCTCGTGGCGACCATTTATCCATCGCGTCAGGCCGCGCGCCTCGACCCCGTGCAGGCGTTGAGGTACGAGTGACCCGCCACGAAAGCGCGCACACCGAAGGGAAGCCACGAAACCGCGAAAGCTCGAAAGAGAGCCTATCCAGGAAGACTTTCGTGTTTTCGTGTTTTCGTGGCGAACATTGCGCAAGTCGTGTCTTCGTGTTTTCGCGGCTCGCCTAGTTCATGGCGTTTCTCGAAGCTCGGGGCCTCGTCAAGACCTACACCGTCGGCCGCGTGCCCATCACCGTGCTCCGTGACCTGGATTTGCAGGTGGACGCTGGTGAGATGGTGGCGGTGGTCGGTGCGTCCGGCGTTGGGAAGAGCACGCTGCTGCACCTGTTGGGGGGGCTCGATCGCGCGGATCGGGGCACCGTGTCCATGGCTGATACGGTGTTGACGGGGTTGTCCGACGCCGAAATGGTCGGATTCCGCAACCGTCATGTCGGATTCGTCTTTCAGTTTCACCACCTGCTTCCCGAATTCAGCGCGCTCGAGAATGCCGAAATGCCGATGCGCATCGCCCGGATGCCCATCGCGGAAGCTCGAGGCCGCGCCGAAGCGCTCCTGGGACGGGTCGGACTGGCGGACAGACTGACGCACCGTCCGGGCATGCTGTCGGGGGGAGAGCAGCAGCGTGTCGCAGTAGCCCGTGCCCTCGTCATGCGGCCTGCCGTCCTGCTTGCGGACGAGCCGACCGGCGATCTCGACGAGCAGACCGCCGAGTCGCTGCATCACCTCCTACGGGAGATGCATCAGGCGTATGGCCTAACGTCGCTTATCGCCACGCACAACCTGCGGCTCGCCGCCGCCTGCGACCGGGTGCTTCGCCTCCACGAAGGCCGCCTCATCCCTGGTCCCTGATCCGGTGTTCCCCAATCGCCAGTGCCGCATCCCCCACATGGGCACGCCGCTGCGCATCCCGGCGTCTAACGAAGTGGGGTGTGAACCCTAATGCTCACAGTCACTTATCAGAAAATTGACATTGGGGGCACAGCAGCGATGCCTTATACTGTGGACAACACGACTGTGGTCCGAACCGCATCTGCATTCACCTAGGTAGGCCCGATGTTCGAACGCTACACCGAAAGGGCCAGGCGAGTTCTTTTCTTCGCCCGTTACGAGGCCAGCCAACTCGGCAGCAATTCTATTGAGACCGAGCATCTCCTTCTGGGGTTGATTCGCGAAGGCAAAGGACTGACCAGCCGGATCTTCGCCCGTTCGCACCTGTCGCTCGAAAACATCCGGAAGGAGATCGAAGGCCGGACGGTCTTTCGCGAGAAGGTCTCCACGTCGGTCGAGATCCCGTTCAGCGCCGAAACCAAGCGCGTGCTGCAGTTTGCGGCGGAAGAAGCCGACCGGCTCCTGCACAACTACATCGGGACCGAACACCTGCTGCTCGGTATCCTACGCGAGGAACGATCGGTGGCGGCGTCCATTCTCATGGAAAAGGGGATGCGCCTCAACGCGGTGCGCGAGGACGTCGTCCAGTTGTTGAATGAGAAGACCACGCTCACGCGCGCGGCCAAGGAAACGCCGCTGCTGGCGGAGTTCAGCCGGGATCTGACCGAGTCGGCGATGAAGAACCAGCTCGACCCGCTCGTCGGACGCGAGCACGAGCTGGAGCGCGTGCAACAGGTCCTCTGCCGCCGGACGAAGAACAACGCGGTGCTCATCGGCGAACCGGGCGTCGGCAAGACCGCGATCGTGGAAGGGCTTGCACAGAAGATTGTTTTTGGCGACGTGCCGCACTTCCTCGCGGACAAGCGGATTCTTGCGCTCGATATTTCCTTGATCGTCGCCGGTACAAAATACCGTGGTCAGTTCGAAGAACGCCTCAAGGCGATCATGAAGGAACTGACCGACAACCCGAACATCATCGTGTTCATCGACGAGCTGCACACGCTCGTGGGCGCCGGTTCGGCCGAAGGCTCGCTCGACGCCGCCAACATCCTCAAGCCGGCGCTGTCCCGCGGCGAAATCCGATGCATCGGTGCGACGACGCCGGCGGAGTACCGCAAGTACATCGAGAAGGACCGCTCGCTCGAGCGCCGGTTCCAGGCGATCAAGGTCGACCCGCCGAGCGAACGCGAAACGATCGAGATTCTGAGCGGCATCAAGGATCGGTACGAGAATTTCCATCACGTCGAGTACACGCGCGAGGCGATCGAGGCCGCCGTCTACCAATCGAACCGCTACATTACCGATCGCTTCCTGCCCGACAAGGCGATCGACCTCGTGGACGAGGCGGGCGCGCGCGCCAAGCTGCGCGAGGCTGGCTACAGCGAGGAGTTCGGGGAGATCAACAAGAGCATTCGCGTGGCGGTCGAGCAGATGGAAAGCGCCGTGTCCCAGAAGGACTTCGAGAAGGCGCAGTTCTATCGCGAGCAGGAGATGACCGCCCGCGACAGCCTGGTCTCGATTCGCGAACGGTTTGACGTCAAGTCGTCTGCCCGGAAAGTCGTGGTCGGCAAGGCAGAGATCGATGAGGTGGTGTCGAAGTGGACCGGCGTGCCGATGGCGTCCATCAACCAGGACGAGGGGGACAAGCTGCTCCGCATGGAGGGCGAGCTGCACAGGCGCGTCGTCAGCCAGGAGAGGGCCATCTCCGCTATTTCACGGGCCATTCGCCGATCGCGAGCCGGCCTGAAGAATCCCAACCGGCCCGTCGGAAGCTTTGTCTTTCTCGGTCCGACCGGCGTCGGCAAGACCGAGCTGGCTCGGGCGCTCGCGAACTTTCTCTTTGGCAGCGATCATGCGCTCATCCGCTTCGACATGTCCGAGTACATGGAAAAGCACTCGGTATCGAAGCTGATCGGGTCGCCGCCCGGTTACGTGGGTCACGAGGAAGGCGGCCAGCTCACGGAGAAGGTGAAGCGCAATCCGTACTCTGTCGTGCTTCTCGATGAAATCGAGAAGGCGCATCCGGACATTTTCAACATCCTCCTTCAGGTCTTCGAAGACGGCCATCTGACCGACGGCTTGGGGAATCGTGTGAACTTCAAGAACACGATCATCATCATGACGTCGAACATCGGAGCGCGTTTCATTCAGAAGAAGAGCTCGATGGGCTTCCAGTCGTCGGATGTTGGCACCATCGACAAGAACGTGACCGACATGGTCCTCGGCGAAGTGAAGCGGACCTTCAACCCGGAGTTCATCAACCGCATCGACGAGATCATCGTGTTCGAGGCGCTGAACGACGATGACCTGCGGCGCATCATGGCGCTGCTCGTCAAGCAGCTCAACGACAACCTGGTCGATCGCAAGCTGACGATTGCGTTGACGGACGAGGCCGTGGATTGGATCATCGAGGTGACGTGCAAGGATCGCTCGGTACGGCGCGCGTCCGCTCCGACGGGCCATTCAGCGATACGTGGAGGACCCGTTGTCCGAGGAGCTGATCCGCGGTCACTTGCGGGGTGGATGCATTGAGGTCTACCTGGACGCTGGAGTTCTGACCTACCGACCGGTCGGACAGGTCGAGGCGGGCCGCAAACTCGCGTAGAACAGATGGGCCGGCCCCGCCCGGCCCGGTTGCCTAGTCCTGTTTCCAGCCAAACAGCCACGCCGGAGCGTCTAAAATCCATTACCATAACAAGTTCAGTGCGCCTGACGGATACCCCCGCATGTTCAAGTCTGTTCACCTCCTAGTCACGCTCGCCCTCCTGACCCCCGTCGCGGCCCCCGTCGCGGCGCAAGATGCGCAGACCTTTGGGCCCCCCGCAACGGTGTGTGGCTCCACGGTGCCGCCGCCGGTGTCCCAGCCCCCCGGCAATTCCGGCCCTGTGGTGTACCTGATCGTCCCGTGTTTCGAAGCGCAGGAAAACATCACCCTGGTTGATACCGAGACCTACGTCTACTACATCCGACTCCAAACGAGCAGGCCTTCGCAGGGTGTGTGGATACCGTGGAACGAGGACGCCCAAAAGGCGGTGCACGAGGACTTCGTGCGTCTCTGGGCGACAGGTTTTCTGGACGACCTGAAGATCTCCAGCAGCGACTACACGTTCGCGAATGGCGTCATCGGCAAGATCCTCACTTACGACATTGAAGAGCGGCGGCGCGTGAAGATCATCGACTATACCGGGTCGAAAAAAGTCGAGGCAAACGCGATCGACGAGCGCCTGCGCACGGCCAAGATCCAGATCCGTGCCGACAGCTTCATCGATGATGCTTCGGTGAAGAAAGTCGAGGGGATCATCCGCGAGATGCTGAAGGAGAAGGGGTTCCCGTATGCGGACGTCACACACACGCTTGCCCCGGTTTCGGGTGGCCCGAAGCTCGTGCACCTGACCTTCAACATGAGCGAAGGACCGGAAGTGAAGATCCGCCAGGTCGAGTTCGTCGGCAATCAGGCGATCGACGACGGGCATCTGCGCAAGCAGATGAAGCACAACAAGACGGGAGGGATGTTTTCCTTTATCACGTCGGGGGGCACGTATCATGCCGACAAGTTCGAGGAAGATGCCGAACGGGTGACCGAGTACTACCGGAATCAGGGGTACGTGCGGGCCAACCTCGGGGAGCCCGAGGTGAAGACGCTCGAGGACAGCGCGGACAAGAAGACGCGCTGGATTGAATTGCGGATTCCCGTGTCGGAAGGCAAGCGGTACAAGGTGGGCACGTTCGTCTTCGACGGGAACAAGGTGCTCCGCAGCGAGGCACTCCGGCCGCTCTTCAAATTGCAGACCGGCGATTACTACAGCAACAAGGCGGTCGTCGAGGGCTTCAAGAAGATGAAGGAGGCCTATGGCGTCGGCGGCTACTGGGAGCTCAACGGCTACCCGAACTTCAAGTTCTCGGACGACCCGGACCCCGCCAAACCTGCTGCAAACCCGGACCCCGCGAAGCCGAAGGCTGTTGCACCAGCCGCCGCGCCCGCTCCGGCGGCAGAGCGGGCGCCGGTCGTCGATGTGACGCTCACGGTTCAGGAAGGCCCTCAGTACTTCGTGAACCGCATCACGTTTGCGGGGAATACGACAACGTATGACAACGTCGTCCGGCGCGAGATGCACTTACTCGAGAACGCCGTCTTCAATACGGAGGCACTCAAGTACAGCGTACGGCGCATCAATCAACTGGGGTACTTCAAGCCACTCGATGAAAATCGCGACGTCAAGCTGGACAAGTCGCCCGATGCGCCGAACCGCGTCGATGTGCACGTGCAGCTCGAGGAACAGAACCGCAACCAGATCAATTTCGGCGCCGGTGTCTCACAGTATGAAGGCTTCTTTGGTCAGTTGTCCTTCCAGACGTCCAATTTCCTCGGCCGTGGGGAGACCCTGACCGTCTCGCTCCAGAGCGGGTCGCGGGCGCACAACTACTCGCTCGGGTTCACCGAGCCGTTCCTTTTCGAGCGCAATATCACCGGCGGCGCCAATGTGTTCCGGAGCGAAGTGCGCTACGTTGGCCAATACACGCAGCGGTCATCGGGTGCCGTCCTCACGATGGGCCTGCCTATTGGCCGGGGGTTTACCCGCTTCTACACGAACTACAGCTATGAGCGCGTGCAGATCACGGAGATCAACCCGAATTTCAGGGACCCGGCAGTGCTGGCACGCAACCCCTTCCTGCGCGATTCGCTCCTGGTCAACGCCGCCGGTCAGAGCGGTGGCGAGCGGATCATCAGCAAGATCACGCCGACCGTGGTCTACAACACCGTGGACCACCCGATTTTCCCGACGACCGGTTCGCGGCACACGGCGTCGATGGCCTTGGCGGGGCTTGGCGGGAACGTGAACTACTACAAGCCGACCATGGAGAGTGTCTACTTCCTGAAGCAAAATCCGCGCCTGACCTTCGGCGTGCGCGGGCAAGTCGAGTTCATCGGCCAGTTGAGGGAATCCGCCGAGCTTCCGATCTACGAACGGCTGTTTCAGGGCGGGGAATTCAACCTGCGGGGCTTCGATCTGCGGACTGTCGGACCGACAGATCCCTACACTGGGCTCGTGATGGGCGGCAACAAGAGCCTGCTGCTCAACCTCGAAGAGGCCATTACGATCGCACCGCAAGTACGGCTCATCCTCTTCTTGGATGCCGGACAGGTGCGGAACTTCGGCGACCCCTTCTCCTTCAAGGAGACGGTCGTCGAACTCGTCCCGGTTCAGCCGCCGCTGCTTGTCGATCCCGCCGCGCCGCACGTGGGAGCCGTCGACCCCAACTTCGTTCCACCCGTGCGGTCGTATATCGCGAATGCCTTCAAAGTCTCGACAGGCGCGGAGGTACGGTTCTTCATGCCGGTCCTGAACGTCCCGTTCCGGCTGATTTTTGCTTATGATCCAAGTCGGGCCGGCGTTCTCAGCAACCAATTGACTCCGCAAAAGGCCTTCGAGTTCCGGTTCGCTGTCGGCACGACCTTCTGATAACATTTCAAACCGCTTTCTACGAAAGGGACGACTGAATGAGAGTTCTCGCCATGCTCGCGTCGCTCGGTCTTGCACAGGGTGCCGCGGTTGCATCCGTGCAGGCGGCCGCCCAACAGACCGCGAGTCCGCCGGCGCAAGCTCCGCAGCCCGCAACCCCACCCGCAGCGCCGGCAGCCCGCCCCCGGCGCCCGTACCATTCCCGGCCGGGGCGAAGTTTGCGTACGTCAACCTCCCGCTGTTGACGTCCTTGACGTCCGAGGGGAAGGCGGCGGCTGGGACATTCCAGGCCGAACAGAAGAAGAAGGTGGCGGAGGCTGAGGCCAAGGCCAAGAAGATGCAGGCCGACCGGCAGCGGCTGGAGACCGGCGGCGGCGTGATGAGCCCCGAGGCGCGCACCGCGCTCGAAAAGGACATCGAGCGCCAGCAACGCGAAGGCGAGCGGTATGAGCAGGATGCGCAGGCCGAGTTGAACGAGCTGCAGCAGAAGCTTCAGGCCGAGTACAACAGGAAGCTGTTTCCGGTACTCGAGCAGATGGCGAAGGAGCACGGGCTGCAGTTGCTGTTCAGCGCGGCCGATGCCGGCCTGATCTGGGCCGAGCCCGGGCTCGATCTGACGCAAGAAGCGGCGAAGCGCATGGACGCCGCTCCGACCCCGAAGCCGGCGCCGGCGACCACGCCTGCGCACGAAGCCCATGACACCGGCGCGGCCCACCACGCCGGCCAAGCCCTAGCGCGTCAGGGATGCGAGATCGAGATCTCGAAGTCGACAGGCCCGGTGAGCTTGCCGCTGTCGTACACGCGCGCGCACAAGGCGCCAGGCGCGGTCACGAGCAGGTTCACGGCTGTTGAGACGTAGGCGTTGTCGTTATAGGCCGTTGGGACGTAACAGGCCGTCCCGTTCCACGTCCCCAACTGCAGACCGACGCGGATGGTTCCATCCGGGCCGCTGGCTGCTGGTCCATTCGAGTCGGCGAGAGAACTGATCGTCACGCTCACGGAGCCTGAGCCGGTCGCGACGAACGGCTGCGTGATGCCGCCGTTGACTGTCAGTGTGCCGGAGAACGTTTCCACGATGGTAATGGGCGTGGGGTTGATCGGGGTAGTCACGGAATCGGAGCCGCAGCCCGCGGCGGTGACGCTCACGGCGAGCATGAGCAGCCCGCCGCATTTCAATCGAACCATAGGTCTCCTTGACGCCGCATTCGTAATCATCCTCTGACTATTATCTGGCATTATCGATCGGGAGGCGCTCGACGTCATCTCTTCCCGCTGCCGGGGGCGTGGAGACCTTCTGATAGACTGAGGCGCGCGTGACCATCAATATCAACATTCCCCAGGTGCTCGAACGGCAGTGCTTCCGGTATCCGTCGATGCTCGTCGACGCGATCACTGAGTATGACGCAGGCCGCCGCCTGGTGGCCGTGAAGAACGTGACGGTCAACGAGGAATTCTTCCAGGGACACTTTCCCGGTGCGCCGCTGATGCCGGCGGTGCTGATGCTCGAGTCGCTGACCCAGATGGCGGCCATCCTGCTCCTCCAGCGGGACGAGGGGCGGCCCAACGCGCGCGTGTACCTCCGCGGAGTCAATGACGCCAAGTTCCGCAAGCAGGTCGTGCCGGGTGACCGCCTTCGGCTCGAGATCACGCTGGGGAAGCGACGTGGGTCGCTGGCGTGGGCGCAGGCGACGGCGTTTCTCGGAGATCAAGTCGTGGCGGAGTGCGAGCTGTTACTCGGTGTCATTCCGGACGAAACCACCATCGACCCGACCGCGCTCGTGCATCCGTCTGCGCAGATCGGTCGCGGTACGACCGTCGGCGCGCACGCGGTGATTGGTCCGAAGGTCCGCATCGGTGCGGGGTGTGCCATCGGCGCATCGGCCATCATCGACGGCTGGACCGAGATCGGGGACGGGACACAGGTGTTTCCGTTCTCGTCGATCGGCCTGATCCCGCAGGACCTGAAGTTCAGGGGCGAGGAGACCCGGCTGGTCATCGGCAAACACAATATCTTCCGCGAGTTCGTCACCATTCATCGCGGCACGCTCGGTGGCGGCGGGCTGACTGAGATTGGCGACCGTAACCTGTTCATGGCCTATGTCCACATCGCGCACGACTGTCACGTCGGCAACAATACCATCTTCGGCAACATGGCAACGCTTGGCGGTCACGTGACGGTCGAGGACTTCGCGAACATCAGCGCAGGGTCGGGCGTCCACCAGTTCTGTCGCGTGGGGCGGCACGCCTTCATCGGCGGCTATTCGGTGATCACCAAAGACGCATTGCCGTACGCGCGCACGGTAGGGAGCCGGCCGGCGCGCATTTTCGGCACCAATTGGCGTGGGTCTACAGCGGCGCGGGTTCTCCGCTGACGTCATTGGCAAGCTCAAGCGCTCGTTCCGCTATCTCCTCCAGTCGAAGCTGAACACGACGAGCGCCATCCAGCAGATCGAGAGCGATCGTTCGCTGGCGTGCAAGGAGGTCGACTATCTGATGGAGTTCATCCGGGTCTCCCAGCGCGGCGTCATTCTCCGGCGCGCGATGCGGCGGACGGAGGAAGTGCTCGTCGATGAATAACGACGAGTGACGACGAGTAGCAGTGACGCGGCCATGCGCCTTGGTCTGATTGCCGGCAACGGCCGTTTCCCCTTTCTCGTGCTCGCGGCGGCTCGAGCCGCGGGCGACGCCGTGACGATCATCGCAATCAAGGAAGAAGCGTTCCCCTCGCTCGAGGAACTCGCGGCTCGACCGCCGCGCGCCGACCTCCATTGGGTGTCGCTCGGGCAGCTGGGCACGTGGCTCAGCCTCATGAGGGAGGCCGGCGTCACACAGGCCGTCATGGCCGGGCAGGTCAAGCACACCAAGCTCTTCACCGACATCGTGCCCGACATGACGGCGCTGGGCGTGCTGATGAAGCTCAAGTCGCGCAGCACCGACGTCATCATTTCGGCCGTGGCCGACGTGCTGAAGGACACATGGCATCACCCTGCTGGATTCCACGGCGTACCTGACGCCCTTGCTGGCCAAGGAAGGCGTGCTGACCAGGCGTGCTCCGACAGGCGATGAGCGGGTCGATCTGGACTTTGCGTACACTGTGGCCGATGCCATTGCCGGCCTCGACATCGGCCAGACGATTGCCGTGAAATCGGCGGCGGTCGTCGCCGTCGAGGCGATGGAAGGGACCGATGCCGTGATCGCGCGCGCTGGACAGCTGGCGGGCAGCGGCGTCCGGATCGTCAAGGTTGCCAAGCCCAAGCAGGACATGCGGTTCGATGTGCCGGTGGTGGGGGTCGCGACGATCGAGGCCATGAAAGCCACGGGCGCGACGCTGCTCTCGGTTGATGCGGGCAAGACGCTCATGATCGACGGCGAGGCGATTATCACGACCGCCGACGAGGCAGGGATTGCGATTGTCGGGCGGCCGGAGCGCCGGGAGTAATCGTCGTGCATCTTCAGGAGGCCTGGACGCTCGACGAAGGAAGAATGTGTTGCACCGAGATCCATTGTGCGCGTCGTGTCTTCGTGAGGCACGGACGTTACTGACTGTTCCATGTCGCTGCGAGTAGCCGTCATCGGCGTCGGCCATCTCGGACGCCACCATGCGCGGATTCTGTCGTCGTTGCCCGGCGTGGAGCTCGTCGCTGTCGTCGACACGAATCGCGCCACGGGCGGAAGAGATCGCGACCGCGCACGGGACGAGGCCGCTCGTCGACGCGCGCGACCTGGCGGGTCTCGTGGACGCGGTCACGGTGGCCGTGCCGACAGCACTGCATCGCGACATTGCCGTGCCCTTTCTGGCTGCAGCGGTGCCGGTGCTCGTCGAGAAGCCGATGGCTCGATCGCTGGCGGAGGCCGACGAATTGATCGCAGCGGCCGCCCGGACCGGCGCAATGCTCGCCGTCGGGCACACGGAGCGCTTCAATCCCGCAGTGGCCGTGGCGCGACCGCTGCTCGTCGACCCCCGTTTCATCGAAGTCCACCGTTTGGGCGCGTTTCCCGATCGCAGCCTCGACATCGACGTGGTCTTCGACCTGATGATTCACGATCTCGACGTGGTCTTGTCCCTCGTCGGATCCGAGGTGGAGTCCATCGAGGCGGTCGGCGTGCCCGTGCTCACACCTCGTGTCGACATCGCGAACGCGCGCGTGAGATTCGCGAACGGGTGCATTGCGAACCTGACGGCCAGCCGCATCAGTCGCGATCGCGTGCGGAAGATTCGCTTCTTTCAGCCGTCCGCGTACCTGTCGATTGACTACGCGGCGCAGAAGGTGGAGATGTGGCGCCTTGTCACCGGCACGGTCGCGCCGGCATCGATTGACGGCGGCGAGCTGACTGTGCCAAACGAGGAGCCGCTCAAGCGAGAACTCGTGGATTTCGTGGATGCCGTGGTGTCACGCAGGGCTCCCCTCGTCACAGGGGAGCAGGGCCGCCGTGCGCTCGCGCTGGCGACGGAGATTACGGACAAGATGACCTGAGCATGCCACGAGACACGAAGCCATGACGGTCTGCTTCGTGGCTTGGCCTATGTACTCTGACCTCACCGACTTCCTTTCGGACCTCCACAAGCGGGGGCTTCTGACGCGCGTTGCCGATGCGGGTCAGCCCGGACCTCGAGATTGCCGCCGTGACGGACCGCGCGTGCAAGATGGCGGGCGGAGGACCGGCGCTGCTGTTCGAAAAGCCCACAGGATTCGACACTCCGGTTGCAACGAACGTCTTTGGATCACTCGAGCGCATGTGCCTGGCGCTCGGCGTCAAACAGCTCGACGATGTGGCCGCGGAGATCGATCAGCTCATGACGCCTCCCAAGGCGAGTGGTCTTCTGGACGCGCTCAAAATGCTCCCCATGGTGTCGCGCCTGAGCGATCTGATGCCGAAGACGGTGAAGGATGCGCCATGCCACGAGGTCGTCCGGCGCGATGGGACGCTCGACGAGCTCCCCATTCTGAAGTGCTGGCCTGAAGACGGCGGACGCTACATCACCCTGCCGCTGGTGTTCACGAAGGATCCCGAAACGGGCACGCGGAATATCGGCACCTATCGCATGCAGGTCTTCGATGGCCGTACGACCGGCATGCACTGGCAGCAGCACAAGGGGGGCGCGCAGCACTATCGTGTCGCGGAGCGCCTCGGAAGGCGTCTCGAGGTGGCCGTCGCGCTGAGTCCAGAGCCGGTGCTTGACCTACTGCGCGACGGCGCCGATGCCGGAAGGGCTCGACGAGCTGCTGCTCGGAGGGTTTCTGGCCAGGCGCCGGATCGAGATGGTCAAGTGCGTCACGTCCGATCTCGAGGTGCCGGCCAGCTCACACATTGTGCTCGAGGGCTACGTGGACCCGGGCGAACGTCGGCGCGAAGGGCCCTTCGGCGATCACACGGGCTTCTATTCTCAGCCGGACGACTATCCCGTCTTTCATCTCACCTGCATCACGCATCGCAAGCGGCCCACGTATCTCACGACCATCGTCGGCATTCCGCCGATGGAGGATTTCTATCTTGGCATGGCCAGCGAGCGGATCTTTCTGCCGTTAATCCGGAAGACCGTGCCGGAGATCGTGGACATGCATTTCCCGGCCGAAGGGATCTTTCACAACCTGGTGATCATCTCGATCGACAAACGGTATCCCGGCCATGCGCGGAAGATCATGAATGCGTGCTGGGGCCTGGGTCAGTTGATGTTCTCGAAGACGATCGTCGTCGTGGACAAGGACATCGACGTGCACAACACCAGCGAGGTGGCGTGGATCGTCGGCACGCACATGGATCCACTGCGCGACGTGCAAATGACCAAAGGACCGGTGGACGATCTGGACGATGCGGCTGAGATGCACGCGTATGGAGGCAAGATGGGCATCGATGCCACGCGTAAGTGGGTGTCCGAGGGGTACACGAGGTCTTGGCCTGCGCGACTCAAAACCACCGAAGCAGCAGGCCAGCGGGCTGCAGATATCTGGGCGAAGCTGGGGCAAGGACGTAGCTAGCGCGTCCGTGGTCCTTCGTCGTGGTTGATCCTACCGCCGGCGGTCGAGCGCGCGGCACACGGCCCGTTGCGTCGGTGGCGCCAAGCCGGAAGATTCCGCACGTATGAGGAAAATCCCGTAATGGGCGGGTCGGCAGAGACTGCCGGCCCTGCCGCTGAGTTCGCGGTGTGCAGCGCAGAGACTCTTCTTCGCTCGAGGCGCAGCCGGCACGGGGCTTGATTAAGCGAGTCGCGTCGCATGGCGGCGCGGCCGGCCGGCGAAAGGAGCACCGAATGCACGCGGAGAACATTTCCCTTCGCACGCGGGAGGCCGTTGAGGCCGATGTGCGCCGACGCGTCGACGCCGAGCGGGCTCGCCTGCAGCGTCTGCTGAATCCATCCGCACGGCCGGCACACTTCCGGCGGCCCGCAGAGCGTCCCTTCGCGGCCGCCGATCGGGATCGCGTCACGATCCTGTTTGGCGGCCTGACGACGAAACACGAAGGGCTCATTACTGCGGTCTTCCAGTCGGCCGGCTACAGCGTCGAGGCATTGCCCACGCCTGACATGGCTGCGTTCCGGATCGGGAAGGAGTTCGGCAACAACGGACAGTGCAACCCGACCTACTTCACGGTTGGCCATCTGATTCAGTTCCTCCAGCGGCTCGAGCGCTCAGGCCTGTCGCGGCAGGACATCATCGATCGCTACGTCTTCTTCACGGCCGGTGCGTGCGGGCCATGTCGCTTCGGGATGTACGAGGCCGAGTTCCGGCATGCGCTGCAGAACGCCGGCTTCGAGGGCTTTCGCGTCCTGCTGTTCCAGCAGAGCGATGGCATCAAGGCGGCCTCGGGCGAACCGGGTCTGAAGTTCACGGTCGACTTCGGCATGGGCGCCTACAACGCGCTGAACTTCGGCGACGTGCTCAATGACCTCACGTATCAGATCCGGCCCTTCGAGGTCCACGCCGGCGAAACCGACCGAGTCTTGGGCGAAGTGACGGAGGCTCTGACCAGCGCCATTCGGAATCGGCGCCCGTTCGAGATCGACGAACATGCGCCGCCTGGCTGGTCAAGCGGCTGCGTGATCGGAAGAAGCTCCGCAGCACTTTGAGCACCCTCGGCAAGATCCATGATCACCTGTACGGCCTGCAGACGCGCCAGGCGCTTGCCGCCGCCCGCGATCGCCTGGACAACATCGAGGTCGATCGACTGCGCGTCAAGCCGGTCGTCAAGGTGATCGGCGAATTCTGGGCACAGACCACTGAAGGTGACGGCAACTTCCGCATGTTCCGCTTCCTCGAGCACGAGGGCGCACAGGTGCTGGTCGAGCCGATCGCCACCTGGATCCTGTATATGCTCTGGGGCGCCCGGGCGAGACAGGTCCAGCGTAAGGGTCTCGACGGCCCGACGCTCTCCCACTTCGATGTTCGCGGCCGGATCGCCCGGGAACTGGCGTTCCGTCTGAAGCTCGGGTCCTTCCACCTTGGCAGCTGGTTCTACGACGCACCAGTACCGTCGAGTCGTCCGACAGCTCGGCGGACTCGCCCATCCGCTCGTCGACCTCGACGAACTGGCCGCGGCTCGCCGCGCCGTACTACAACATCTTCGCGCGGGGCGGCGAGGGGCACCTCGAGGTGGCCAAGAACATCTACTACACGACGCACAAGAAGGCGCACATGGTGCTCAGCCTGAAGCCGTTCGGCTGCATGCCCTCGTCGCAGTCCGACGGCGTGCAGTCGGCGGTGATGAATCACTTCAAGGACATGATCTTCCTGCCCATCGAGACGTCTGGTGAGGGCGAGATCAACGCGCACAGCCGCGTGCAGATGGCGCTCGGCGAAGCCAAGAGCAAGGCCCGACTCGAGTTCCAGCAGGCGCTCGACTCGACGGGCCGTTCACTCGAGGATGTCCGTCAATTTGTCGATGCACACCCGGAGCTACGTCGTCCCTTCTACCAGGTGCCGCACCGGCAGGGTGTCACCGGCACGGCGGCGAACTTCGTCCTGCACGTCGAGCGATCTGATGGCGGGCCGGCACGAGTCAAGTGGACTCCCGCCATGGCGTCCCGCGCTGTGAGCACGGCGAGCGATGGGCTGGGACTCACTCCGCGGGATTACGTAGGAGGTCGCGTGACCGTGCGCAAGTATCTCGTCGGCATCGACGTTGGCTCGACGACGGTCAAGGCCGTGGCCGTCGAGGCCGAAGGGGACGAGATCGTCTGGTCGGACTACCAGCGCCACGAGACCAAGCAGCCCGAGAAGGCGCTCGAGTTCCTGCGGCGGCTCGAAGCGGAAGTCGGCATCGGCGCCGGCAACTGCCGCATCTTCATGACCGGTTCGGGTGGCGCCTCTCTGGCGCCGCTCATCGGCGCCAAGTTCGTGCAGGAAGTGACGGCCGTCTCGCTCGCCGTCGAGAAGCTCCACCCCGAGGTGAACTCCGTGATCGAGCTCGGCGGGCAGGACGCCAAGATCATCGTCTTCAAGGACGACCCGCAGAGCGGACGCAAGAAGAAGATCCCGTCGATGAACGACAAGTGCGCCGGCGGGACCGGCGCGGTCATCGACAAGATCAACGCCAAGCTGCAGCATCCCGGCCGACGAGCTCTGCGCGCAGGGCTACGACGGGATCAAGCTGCACAAGGTCGCCGGCAAGTGCGGCGTCTTCGCCGAAACCGACATCAACGGCCTGCAGAAGGAGGGGACGCCTCCCGACGAGCTGATGGCATCGCTGTTCGACGCCATCGTGCTGCAGAACCTGACGGTGCTGACGCGCGGCCACACGCTGCGGCCGCACGTGCTGCTGCTCGGCGGCCCCAACACGTTCATCCGCGGCATGCGCGAGGCGTGGCAGCACAACATCCCCAAGATGTGGAAGGAGCGCGGTGTCGACATCCCAGCACGGGAGTCGGCCGAGTCGCTCATCAAGGTGCCTCCGAACGCGCAGTACTTCGCCGCGATCGGCGCGATCGAGTTCGGCAGCGACGAGGAGCCGTCGCTCGGCCGCTATCGCGGCACGGCGGCTCTCGAGCACTACATCGACTGAGGGTCGCGCGGCGGAGAAGGCCTCATCGGGCGACCCTTGGGCTCAGCGCCTCGGCCGACGAGCTCGCGGCATTCCGGCAGGCCTATACGCCCGGCACCGTTCGTTCCGGCGGTCTTCGCGCGGGGCGACGTGTACGCGGGTTCGTCGGGGTCGACGGCGGATCGACGTCGACGAAGGCGGTGCTGCTGTCGGAGCGGGGCGACGTGCTCTGCAAGGCGTACCAGCTCTCGAAGGGCAATCCGATCCAGGACACCATCGACATGTTCGATGAGCTTCGCGGTCAGGTCGAGGCACAAGGCGCCCGGCTCGACGTGCTCGGCGTGGGGACGACCGGCTACGCCAAGGACATCCTGAAGGACGTCCTGCAGGCCGATGCCGCGCTGGTCGAGACCGTCGCGCACACCGAGTCGGCCGTCACGCTTCTACGACGATCCGCACGTGATCGTCGACGTCGGCGGACAGGACATCAAGCTCATCGTCCTCAAGGACGGCCGCGTCAAGGATTTCAAGCTGAACACGCAGTGCTCGGCTGGCAACGGCTACTTCCTGCAGTCGACCGCCGAAGGGTTCGGCATCCCGGTCCGCGAATACGCCGACAAGGCGTTTTCAGCCACGGCCATGCCGCTGTTCGGATACGGCTGTGCCGTCTTCATGCAGTCCGACATCGTGAACTTCCAGCGGCAGGGCTGGGCGCCGGAGGAAATCCTGGCCGGGCTGGCAGCGGTGCTGCCGAAGAACATCTTTCTCTACGTGGCGAGCATTCCGAATCTGGCGAAGCTCGGGACGCCGGTTCGTGCTGCAGGGCGGCACGCAGCACAACCTGGCCGCCGTCAAGGCGCGAGGTCGACTTCATTCGCTCGAACTTCCGCGGCGCCGGCGAAGAGCCGGAGATCATCGTGCACCCGCACTGCGGCGAATCTGGTGCGATTGGCGCCGCTGTCGAGGCGATGCGACTGTACGAAGGCGGCCGGCAGACGAGCTTCATCGGCCTGGACGCCGTTCGACACATCAGGTATCGCACGACGCGGAGCGAGGACACCCGCTGCAACTTCTGCAAGAACACGTGCCTGCGCACGTTCATCGACATCAAGCTGCCCGACGCCGGGCGTCAGGCCTTGGCAGCCCCCCTGACGCTTGTGTCGAAGGTCGCCAAGGCCGACGACGAGCAGCGGCTCATCATCGCGACCTGTGAGAAAGGCTCCGTCGAGGACGTCAAGGAGATGCGGGCCATCAAGTCCGGCCTCGACGCGATCAAGAAGGCGAACCCGAACTTCGTCGAGATCGCATCGCAGAGAGGCGTTTCGGCAGCCGGGATGTCGAGCAGGTGGCCGACATGGCGCCGACGCGCGTCTGGACCCGGGCCGGCCGCCACCGCGCAGCGCTCGCCTCGCGTCGCGGCGGGCTCCGTATCGGCATCCCCCGCGTCCTGAACATGTTCACGTACGCGCCGTTCTTCAACGCGTACTTCGAGAGCCTGGGCGTCAACTTCGGCAACATCGTCTACTCGGACTACACGAGCGACGACATGTACCGCGAGGGCGCGGGGCGCGGCGCCATCGATCCGTGCTTTCCGTCGAAGATCGCCATCGCGCACGTCCACAACCTGCTGTTCGTGAAGCACGCCCGGCGGAAGCTCGACTGCATCTTCTTCCCGATGGTCGACGTGCTGCACACGTCCGCTGAAACACGTGCAGGGCACCAAGGCCTGCCCGACGGTGACCGTAACGCCAGAGACCGCGAAGGCCGCGTTCACCAAGGAGCGCGACGTGTTCGCCGAGCACGGCGTCCGGTATGTGGCTCCCATCGTGGACTTCGCCGACCGCGCGCTTCTGAGTCGGCAGCTGTTCCAGGCGTGGGGGCCCATTCTGGGCCTCTCTGAGGACGAGAACCGACCGGGCGGTCGACGTCGCGTTCCGCGAGCTGCACGACTTCGAGGTCGATCATTCGGCGTCGGGCGCGTGCGGTGCTCGACGACATCGAGCGTGAGCAGCGTGTCGGCTCGTCGTGCTCGCCCGGCCATATCATGACGACCCGGGAATCAATCACGAGATCCTCGAGGAGTTCCAGAAGCTGGGTTACCCAGTGTTCAGTCAGCAGCACGCTGCCGATGGACGAGGACCTGCTCGACCGGCTCTTCGGCGATGAGGTGCGGGCCGGCCTGATCAGGGATCCGCTCGAGATCCAGGATGTGTGGAAGAACAGCTATTCGGCGAACACCAACCAGAAGATCTGGGCGGCGAAGTTCACGGCCCGTCATCCAAACCTCGTGGCGCTGGAATTGTCGAGCTTCAAGTGCGGGCATGACGCGCCCACCTACGCCGTCGTCGAGTCGATCGTCGAGGCATCGGGCACGCCGTACTTCTCGTTCAAGGACATCGACGAGAACAAACCGAGCGGTTCGATCAAGATCCGCGTCGAGACGATTCACTACTTCCTGAAGCGGTACACCGAGCACCTGCGCAACCCACCAACCTCTGAGGAAGAAATTGAGGAGCGCCTCGCGGCATTGGAGCGCGCGCTTCGCGACCAGATGCTCATGGAGGCCGAACTGCTGACGCTCGGGGAACAGCATCAGCAGCTGGCGAAGGGCGTGGTTGGGAGGCTGCTGCCCATGGCCGACACGGGTGCGTCTGCCACGCTCGTCCAGGCTGGGAGGCTTTGACTGCTAGGGTTCTGGTGGTTCCCAGACCCCCCGAAGCCTAGAGTCTTGACCTCCGAAACTTGCACCGAATGAGTCAAGTTTGTCTGGTCAAGACGACCCCGCGCAGCGGGGCTGTGATAAATGTTCGTCTAGCGGGGCGGAGCCTCGACGGTCTGAGGCGGAGCCTCGCTAGAGTCTTGACCTCTGAAACTTGCACCGCATGAGTCAAGTTTTCTGGTCAAGACGACCCCGCGCAGCGGGGCTGTCATGAATGTTCGTCTAGCGGGGCGGAGCCTCGACGGTCTAGGCGGAGCCTCGCTAGAACTCTTGAATTATGATCATCCTTGTCGCATGTCTGTTTCGGATGTTGAACTGACGACCCTCGCCGCCAGCCACGACATCATTACCCTCGGTATGCACGCCGACGAGGTCCGTCGGGCGCGTCATGACGGCCGCGCCACGTTCCTCCGGGTGGCGGAAGTCACCGCTCAGCCAGGTGACGCGGTCGTCTTCCCTAATGCTGCCAAAGAGATTCGCATCACAGGCACGCCATCCTCACGCGCGGCGGCCGTCGCGCGCGTCAGCGAAGTGGCGGCGGCGGCCGGGGGCCTTCCCGTGTCCGCGTTCTCGCTCGCCGATCTCGAGGGGCTGGCGGCCCGCGAGAAGGTCACGCTGCGTGAGCTTCTCGAGGAATTGCGCGTCGCTGGGCTCGAGCTGGTCTCGGAGGCGCCCGTCGATCAGCTGCAGGATCCGAGGCTGGCGATCGAAGAGGTCAACATCGCTGGACTCGCGCTGGGGCGCCTCACCGTTCATCGGCTGCCGTCCTCTGATTCGCAGGAACTCTTCAAGCAGGTGGCCGCCCTCCAGCGCCGCGTCGGCGTCATCCGCTCGTTCGCGCCCCTGCCACGGAAGCCGAATCCGGCTGTCCCGACGACCGGCTATGAGGACGTGAGGCGCATCGCGCTGGCCAGGCTGATCATCGACAACATCCCCTCCATTCAAGTGGACTGGATGCTGTACGGACCAAAGCTCGCGCAGGTAGCGCTCACGGTCGGCGCCGACGATGTCGATGGGGTATCGGCTGTGGATGACATGAGCGCAGGGGCTCGTCGTGCCCCTCTGGAGGAGATTCGGCGCAACATCCGGGCGGCTGGGTTCGAACCGGTGGAGCGCGATGGCCGATTTCAGGTGATCGAGCCGGGCCGTCAGCAGGCCGCTGACGACCCAAAAGCGGGCAAACTGAGGGCTGAACGCTGAGAGTTGAAACCTGAGAGTTGAAACCTGAGAGCTGAAGAGATGACCCTGATCCGCCTGGGTGCGGTTGAATATCTCAACGCACGCCCGCTCGTCTTCGGTCTGCAAGGGTCGTCGCGTTTTGCCCTTCGGTTCGATGTGCCGTCCCGCTGCGCCGAGTTGCTGCACGGTCATCAGATCGATGTCGGACTGATTCCTTCAATTGAGTACCTGCGAGGCCCTCGCTCCTACGCAATCGTGCCAGGCCCAGCCGTGACGTCTCGGGGACCGGTCGCGTCCGTGGCGCTCTATACGAGGATCGAGCCGCGCGACATTCGCACCATCGCCATGGACACAAGTTCGAGGACCTCGATCGCTCTTGCCCTGGTTCTTGCCCGACGCGCTCTCCGCATCTCACCCAAGATGACGGTCATGCCGCCCGATCTTGGTGCCATGCTCGAGAAGGCCGATGCTGCGCTCGTCATTGGCGACAACGCGCTGTTTCTCGATCACGAGGCGGCGAGAGTACAGAAAGTCGATCTCGGGGATCTCTGGACCAGGACCACCGGCCTCCCGTTCGTGTACGCATTTTGGGCGGGGTGGCCCCACGTGATAGCTCCATCGGACGCTGCCGCCCTGCAGCGGGCTCGCGACGAAGGTGTTGCGCACGTCGCGGACATCGCGCGTGACCATTGCCGGGGGAATCGAGAGCGTCAAGACGTCGCCGGCAGCTATCTGCGGGATAATATCCAGTACTGGCTCGGAGCCGAGGAGCTGGAGGGGCTCAGGACGTTCTATCAGTACGCGACCGAAGCCGGCCTTGCCTCGTACGAAGGCACGATGAACTTCTACCATGCCGACAGTTCAGGAACTCGCTGACAAGGTCCATGGCGGCGGGCGCGTGAGCGCCGACGAGGCGCTGGAGCTGTATCGTCGCGCACCCACAGCGCTTCTCGGTCGGCTCGCGGAGGGCGTTCGGGCGCGTAAGCATCCCGATCCGATCGTCACCTACATTATCGATCGCAACGTCAACTACACGAACGTGTGCGTGGCGAAGTGCAACTTCTGCGCGTTCTATCGACCGGTCGGTTCACGCGAAGGCTACGTGCTCGGCTTCGACGAGCTCTTTAGAAAGATCGACGAAACCATCGCTGTCGGCGGTGTGCAACTCCTCCTCCAGGGAGGCCACAATCCCGACCTGCCGCTCGCCTGGTATGAAGATCTGTTCCGCGCCATCAAGGCGCGATACCCCTCGTTCAAGCTGCATGCGCTCTCGCCGCCGGAGGTGATTCACCTGTCCAGGCTCTCTCAAATCCCTGTTCCAGCAGTCCTCGATCGCCTCATCGCAGCAGGCATGGACAGCGTGCCTGGCGGAGGCGCGGAAATCCTCGTCGACCGTGTTCGCAGGCTGCTCCACTGCGACGGCAAGGCCACCGCCGACGAATGGATCGACGTCATGCGTCATGCCCATCGCGCCGGTCTGCGCACGACCGCGACCATGATGTACGGGACGGTGGAGACGGACGAGGAACGTATCGAGCACCTGCTGCGATTGCGGGCGTTGCAGGACGAGACGGGCGGTTTCACGGCATTCATCGCCTGGAGCTACCAGCCGGAACACACGGAGCTGGCAGGTACGGAAGGCACCGGCGTCGATTACCTTCGTACACTCGCTCTCGCGCGCATCGTTCTCGACAACTTCGACAACCTGCAGGCGTCATGGGTGACGCAGGGCGGGAAAGTGGGGCAGTTGAGCCTGGCCTTTGGTGCGAACGACATGGGCAGCGTGATGATCGAGGAGAACGTCGTCCGGGCGGCCGGGGCGAGCTATTGCATGGACGAAGTCGAGATCGTGAGGAACATCGAGGACGCGGGCTTCGTGGCAAAGCGCCGCAACATGCACTACGAACTGCTGGGCAACCCAATCTTCCGGGAGCGTCAAGTGCCCCGGATGCTCGAGCTCGCGACCGCGCGTGACGCGGGTGACGCGTCCGTGCCGGAGGAGCTGCGGTTCTATCCGGCGCGCAGCCGCGCGGGAAAGTCAGTCCGTCAGTCCCCGGAGTCCTGACCCGGCAAGCGTGTCTGCGTTGATTTCGTATCACGCATCGTGGGTCGTGCCCATCAGCGCTGCGCCAATTCGTGACGGCCAGGTCGATGTTGACCGGGGGCGCGTCGTGAAGGTTGGGACAGGCGGGACTGGTGAGGCAGGGAGGCCGGGCGGGGCCCGCATGACAGGCAGAGCAATTGAGCAAGATCTCGGTGATGTCATCCTCATGCCCGGCCTTGTGAACGCGCACACGCACCTCGAATTGTCCCATCTGCGCGGCGTGGTCGCACCGACGTCGAGTTTCGTGGCGTGGGTCCGTCAGCTGTTGGCTGCGCGCCGCGCGTATCCGGACCCGCGCGATCCGGTCATCCTGCGGGGCGCGGCTGATGCCATTGAGGAGGCGGTCCGAACGGGAACCGCGGTGGTGGGCGACATCAGCAATACGCTCGTCACGTTCGACCTTCTCGCGCGCAGCCGGTTGTCGGCCGTGCTCTTCTACGAGCTGATCGGCTTCAATCGGGAGAATGCGGACGCGATCGTCCAGCGGGCGGTGGACGAGTTGCGCGCTCTGCGGCCGATGGAGACCGTACGCCCTGCGCTTGCCGCGCACGCGCCCTACTCGGTGGCACGACACCTGTTTCGCGCCATCCGGGAGGCAACCGAACACCATCAGCTCGGTGCGCACAGCGTACACCTTGCCGAATCTCCCGAAGAGACCCAGTTCATTCGGGAGGCAGCGGGGCCGTGGCGGATGCTGCTCGAGGAACTGGGTGCCTGGGAGCCGTCATGGCGGGCGCCGGAAGTCAGCCCGGTGGAGTATCTCGACGACATTGGATTCCTCGGTGGCGCGCTCGTCGTGCATGGTGTACAGATGTCGGCGAACGACCTGGCACGTGTCGCAGCGCGCCGCGCGACCCTCGTCACGTGTCCGCGCAGCAACGCATATACCGGAGCGGGAACGCCGCCCATCGATCGGTTTTACGCCTCTGGAGTGCGCGTGGCGGTCGGAACCGACAGCTTGACGAGTACTCCCGACCTGAACATGTTCTCTGAGCTCGCGGCGATGCGAGCCGTGGCGCCGACCGTTCCCGCATCACGACTGCTCGACAGCGCCACGCGCCAAGGGCGCGGCCGCTCTCGGCTTCGAGGCAGACTACGGCTCGATCGCGCCTGGGAAGCGCGGGCGTCTTCTTGCCATTGCGCCGGCCATCCCCCTCACCGAGGCAGCGGATGTGGAAGAATACCTGTTGTCAGGGATACAGCCAGATCAGATACGTTGGATAGAGCGATTGGGTGATTGACGTGCACCCAAGACCGATCGGTACATCATCGAACGAACATGCTGAAGCGTTTGTCCATCTACCTCTCCTTTGTCCGCGTCAGCCACTCCGTCTTTGCGCTGCCGTTCGCGCTTGCGGGGGCTCTGTTGGCGGCGCGCCATACGCCGCTTCGGTGGCCGACCGTCGTGTGGATCCTGGTGGCGATGGTTGCGGCCCGCAGCGCCGCGATGGGGTTCAACCGGCTGGTCGACGCAAGGCTCGATGCGATCAATCCGCGAACGGCCACCCGCGAGATCCCGCGCGGAGCGATGAGCGTCGGCGAGGCGTCGATGTTCGTGGCCGTCTCGTCGCTGGCGTTCATTGTTGCCGCGTGGCGCTTGAATCCGCTGTGTCTGCTGCTGTCGCCCGTGGCTCTGGCGATTGTGTTCTGGTATTCGCTCGCCAAGCGCGTCACGTCCTACACGCAGCTCTTCCTCGGGTTGGCAATGGCGGTTGCCCCTGTCGGCGGATGGCTCGCGGTCGGCGGAGGCACGGGATGGGAGCCATGGCTGCTCGGCCTGGCGATTGGTCTTTGGGTGGGAGGCTTCGATGTGCTGTACGCCTGCCAAGATGTGGAGTTCGACCGCCGTCATGAACTCAAGTCCATTCCGGTCCGGTTCGGCGTTCCAGCAGCGCTCGTCATCTCGCGCGTGATGCACGTCGCCGCCGTCGTGTGTCTGGTGGCGCTGGCCTGGGCGACGCCGCTCTCCGCGTTCTACTACGCTGGGGTCGGCGCCGTCGCGTTGCTGCTGGTGTACGAGCAGTCGCTTGTGCGCGCGGACGATCTCTCCCAGGTCAAGCGGGCCTTCGATCTCAACGGTTACGTGGGAATCCTGTACCTGCTCGTGCTGGCGGTTTCCGTGTATGTGCGCTGACACTCGTCGTCTTTCGGTGGCCGTTGCCATCACTGGCGCAAGCGGCGCGCTGTACGCGACACGAACTCTCGCCGCGCTGCTGGCACAGGGGACGCGCGTGGAGCTTGTGGTGTCCGACTACGGGCGGCGCCTGCTGCGCGACGAGCTCGGCGACCGGGCGACCATCGAGGGCATCATGCCGTTTCTGTCGGGGAAATACGGACCGACGGTCCATGCAGGCTCGTTGACCGCTGCACAGCAACCGCGATCTTGGCGCGACGATCGCGAGCGGGAGTCATGGCTGCAGCGGGATGGTGATCGTGCCGTGCTCGATGAAGACGCTCGCCGGCGTGGCTCACGGCCTGAGCCGCAATCTCGTCGAGCGAGCGGCCGACGTCATGCTCAAGGAACGACGGCGACTGGTCATCGTCCCCCGTGAAACGCCGATGAGCCTGCCGCAGCTGAAGAACATGGTCCTCTGCGCGGAAGCCGGCGCGATGATCCTGCCGGCGATGCCGGCCTTCTATCAGCTTCCGAAGACCCTCGACGATCTCGCGGACTTCATGGCCGGCAAGATCCTCAGTGCTCTAGGCGTTGAGCACGAGCTGTACCCAGAGTGGACGGGGCAGGTTGGTTCTTCCTAGGCCTTAGGTCGGACCAGCCGAAGGACCACGAGTTGCCAGATCTCTCCAAGTCTCCTCAGCGCATCGCCGGCATGTTCGACGCGATCGCCGCGCGGTACGACTTTCTCAATCACTTTCTCAGTGCGGGGATTGATCGGCGATGGCGACGCCGTGCGATCCAATCACTCCGGCTGACAGGGCAGGAGCGCGTCCTCGACTTATGTACCGGCACGGCGGATCTGGCGATTGCCGCCTGCCGTGCAGACCCGCCGGCGGCACGTGTTGTCGGCGTGGATTTCGCGCAGGCCATGCTACATGTGGGGCAGGTGAAGGTTCTCCGCGAAGGCCTCGCGCACGTCATCACGCTGGTCGGCGGCGATGCGACCCGCATTCCGATCGCGAGCGGATCGGTGGATGTGGTGACAATCGCGTTTGGCATCCGCAACGTCGAGAGGATGGTGGCTGCCATCGATGAGATACGGCGTGTACTGGCGCCAGGAGGGCGAATCGCGATCCTCGAGTTCGCGATGCCGAGCGTGCCGCTCGTTCGATCCGTCTATCGCTCCTACTCCACACACATGCTGCCCTGGATTGGCCGGATGCTCTCCCGCAACCACGAGGCCTACGGCTACCTGCCTGCCTCCATCGAGGCGTTCGCTTCGCCAGACGAACTCGTGAAACTCTTGCGACAACGAGGGTTTGCGACGGTCACCGCCAGCCCGCTGACCTTCGGCATCGTCTATCTGTATACGGCACAGAGGACGGGTACTGACGGCTGGACTAGGGGATTAGGGACTAGGGATTAGGGAGTAGGGGGCCGATCCCCGGTCCCGCGCGAGGGACCCAGTCCCCGCTTCCAGCTCTCGACTTCGAGTCGCTCTTCCTAGTCCCTGATCCCTACTGCCCAATCCCTACTCCCTAATCCCTATTCCCTAATCCCTGGCTGGTATACTGCTCTAAGCGTCTGATGTACTTCGACTTTGAGGACTATCGGCCGGACATATCGCCCGTCGGGCGCGTGATTTCGTGGCGCGAAGGGCTCCTGTTGTCGATTATCGGCCACATGGCGCTCATCATCTTCATCCTCCTCAGTCCCAAACTGTTCCCCTACGATCCAGAGGCCGAAGCCGCACGTCTTCGCGCGGCGATGGCCAAGGTGAAACAGCCCGAGGAGCACACGCGCTTTGTCTTTGTGAATCCCAAAGTGGATCTCGAGGCGCTTCGTTCGCTGGATCGAGCGCCGGCGTCGGACAAGAACAGAGTGGCGCGGTCACGGGAGTCCGTACCGGAGCCGAAGAATCCACTGCCTGTGGCGCGCGGCAACACGCCGGAGAAAGTCGAGCGCACAGAACCAGAGGTTGGACGTGGTGCCGGGCCGGGGCAGGAGCCGCAAGTCGAGCGGCAGGCAGACGCACCGGCTCCGCCGAATCCCAACGAGAGCGCGAATCAGCAGAAGCTGCCGGAGTCTCAGACAGCCGTCGCGTTGCCGCCGAGCCGACCGGCGACCTCGAACCGAGCCATTGGAGGGGGCGCGCTCGGCGACGCGCTGCGAAACCTGGAACGCTACGTTCGCACCGAGCAATTCGATAATTCGCAGGGCGGAGCGCAGTTCGGCCCGATTCAGTTCGACACCAAGGGCGTCGAGTTCGGCCCGTGGGTGCGTCGCTTTGCGGCTCAGGTGAAGCGGAACTGGGATCCGCTCATCCCGAACGGACCGATGATGATGCGGCAGAGTGGGCACGTCGTGATCACGCTCAACGTTCACAAGAACGGATCGATCACGGATGTGACGATTGCCGCGCCCTGTCCGATCGACGGGTTCAACGTCGCCGCGAAGGGAGCCCTCACCTCCTCGAATCCGACGCAGCCGCTCCCGCCTGAGTACCCGGCCGAGCAGGCCTTCTTCACGATCACGTTCTTCTACAACGAGCGCGTGCCGGATCAATGACGCGTTCGCAACAACTCGGCCTGCTGATTCTGCTGTTCGTGTTCGTCGCGTATGTGATCTTCAGGATCCGTGGATAAGCCGGTCGTTGTCGCCATTCTTGGACCGACCGCGTCGGGCAAGAGCGCGCTCGCCCTGGCGCTTGCGGAGCGCCATGGTGGCGAGATTGTCAACTGCGACTCGACGGCCGTCTACCGTGGCTTCGACATCGGAACCGACAAGGTGTCGGTGGCGGAGCGACGCGGCATTCCGCATCACCTGATCGACATCGTCGATCCCACTGAGGAGTACACGGCGGCGCAGTACGCGCGCGATGCCGCTGCCGCCATCGGGGAGATTCAGGCGAGAGGTGGGCTGCCGTTTGTGGTCGGGGGGACCGGTTTCTACTATCGGGCGCTGACGCGCGGGCTGTTTCCGGGGCCCGGTCGCAACGCGGCGCTTCGCGCGCGGCTGGAGTCGATCGCCGAGCGTCGCGGCGTGACGGGTCTGCATCGCATGTTGTCTCGCGTCGATCCCGAATCCGGGCGTCGCATTCAATCGCGGGATCTCAAGCGGATTGTGCGCGCCCTGGAGGTGTTCTTCCTGACAGGCCGTCCGCTGACCGCGCATTTCGGGGAGACGGCGTCGCCGATTGCCGGAATGGCCGTCCTGGCAGTGGCGCTGAGGCTGCCTGCGGCGGAGACGTCGATGCGCGTGACGCGCCGTGTGGACCGGCAATTCGATCGCGGTCTGCTCGACGAGATCCGTGGCCTGCTCGCGCGGGGGATTCCTGACCATGCACGTCCGTTCGGAGGGCTCGTGTACCGGCAGGCGCTCGAACATCTCCACGGCGTTCGCGACGAGGCCTCGACGCGTGCCCTCATCGCACAGGAGAATCGGCGCTATGCACGCCGCCAATTGATCTGGTTCCACAAAGAACCTAACCTAACGTGGTTCGATGGCCCCGGCGAGTCACCGGACACGCTCGCCGCCGTCACGCGGCTGGTCGAAGAGCGACTACACTCGTAGGCCCGACCTTCAGGTCGGGCGTTTTATGGCATGACCATCCGCGAACAGCTCGAAACCCGCGAGCGCGATGCGCTCGCCCCTCAGGCAGCGCGGAGCGCCGAATCCCGGGGACGCCTCCGTCTGGAGCGCGAAGACGATGTGCGCCCGGCGTTTCAGCGGGATCGCGATCGCATCATCCACTGCAAGGCGTTCCGACGTTTGAAGCACAAGACGCAGGTGTTCTTCGCGCCGACGGGCGACCACTACCGCACGCGCCTCACGCACACGCTCGAAGTGTCCCAGATCGCGCGGACCATCGCCAAAGTGCTGCGCCTGCATGAAGAGTTGACCGAAGCGATCGCGCTTGGTCACGACCTCGGTCACCCGCCGTTCGGCCATGCCGGCGAGAAGATCATCGGGAAGCTCATGCCGGGCGGCTTCAACCACTATGAGCAGAGCCTGCGCGTCGTGGACGTGCTCGAAAACGATGGGAAAGGCCTCAACCTGACGTGGGAGGTCCGCGACGGCATCGCCAAGCACTCGAAGGGGAAGTCCGGCGCGCCGGTCGGAATGGTTCCCACGCTTCGCGCCAGCACCCTCGAAGGGCAGATCATGCGCGTCGCCGACATCATTGCCTACGTCAACCACGACATCGACGATGCGGAGAGGGCGGGCTTGCTGAACGCCCAGGATCTTCCGAAGGGCCTCGTGACGGCGCTCGGGACAACCTCGTCCGCGCGCATCGCAACGCTGGTCAAGGACGTTGTCACGGAGACGCTGGCTGGCAATCTCACAGAAATTCGAATGAGTCAACAGATCCTGGACGCGGTGCTGGGTCTGCGCAGCTTTCTGTTCGGCGCCGTCTACGAGAACGCGAGCGCGACGGCAGAGTTCAAGAAAGCGTCCGACATCCTCTCGGGATTGTGGGAGAAGATTCACGAGCATCCTGCCGAGTTCCTCGATTCCCATGTCATGGAGACCGAGGGTATCGATGCTGCGGCGCGTGACTTCGTCGCCGGGATGACCGACCGCTACGCCGTCAGGCTGTTCGAGCAGCTCTTCATCCCGAAGCCGTGGAACATAGACTGAAGCTCGGCGCAGCCATCCATTCCCGTTTGGTGTAGACACTGCAGGTGTGCCACTGGTTCGGTTGTGGGTGGCTGTAAGATCATGAAAACGAAGATAGATACTGGATTCAATCGGTGTCCGATGGTATATTCAGCAGTTCATGCTTTCACTGGACCTGGGCCGGATCCGCACTGCTGCGGAGCACTTCGAGCAGGAGTACCACCCGGACGCGTTCGCCGGCGGCGCAGAGGATGTGTTCAGAGTCGCATCGCCCATCGCGCTGGCGTTCGACATCTACAAGGACAAGGATCAGTTCCGTCTGACGGGCAGCGTCCGGGCCTCGCTCGAACTGACCTGCAGCCGATGCCTCGAGCCGTTCAGGCTGCCCGTCGATTCGTCGTTCGATCTCCGCTACCAGCCGCGTGCACAGAACACGGGCGAAGGGGAGCGCGAGATCGAGGAAGACGACCTGACGACCGCGTTCTACGAGAACGAGACGATCGATCTGGGTCAGTTGATGCGTGAGCAGTTCTACCTCGCGCTCCCCATGAAGCCGCTCTGTGACGAGACGTGCCTGGGGCTGTGTCCGAGCTGCGGCATGAATCTGAATCGAGAAACGTGCACCTGCAAGCGCGAGTGGGAAGATCCCAGGCTTGCGGTGCTGAAGACGCTGAAACGAGAACACTGAATCACCGCGCAGGACACAGCAGGCCAGTCCTCGGCAATCGCTAGGTAAACACGATGCCAAATCCCAAACGACGACATTCGAAAACGCGCACGGCGAAACGCCGGACGCACGACACGCTCAAGGCGATTGGCCTCAGCGAATGCCCGCATTGCCATGAACCGAAACCACCACACCGGGTCTGCGCCCACTGTGGTTACTACCGCGGACGCCAGGCACGGGCTGTCAAGGAAGACTAGGACGCTCGAATCTGGTCATCTGGTCATCTGGTCATCGATCTGGTGATCGGGTCATTGGATGGCGTCATTGGGCTGGAAATAACCCACCCGAGCCCAATGACCAAATGACCAGATGACCAGATGACCAAATTCACCTATTCATGATCTGGATTGCCGTCGACGCCATGGGCGGCGACCATGCGCCGCGCGATGTCGTAGACGGGGCGCTCGCCGCCGTCCGTCATATGGACCTGGGCGTGATCTTGGTTGGTTCCGCCGAACGCGTCGAGGCGGAGCTGGAACGGCACGCTGAGCTGGACCGGGACCGTGTGCGCGTCAAAGCCGCCGACACTGTCGTCGGCATGGCGGAGTCTCCCGCGAATGCGCTGCGCCGAAAGCCCACCGCCTCGATCAAGGTTGCGGCCGAAGCGGTCCAGCGCGGAGAGGCAGCCGCGTTCTTTAGCGCCGGCCACACGGGCGGTACGGTCATGGCGGCATATGGCGCGCTCGGCATGCTGCGGGGTGTGGATCGGCCGGCTCTTGCCGCGACGATTCCCACGAAGCGGCAGCCGGCGATCCTGCTCGATGTCGGCGCGAGCGTCGAGTGTCGCCCCGGGCACCTGCTGCAATTCGCGATCATGGGAAGCGTGTACGCGCGAGTGGCGTTGGGGCACGATCGGCCTCGCGTGGGCCTTCTGTCGATAGGCGAGGAAGAAACCAAAGGGAACGACCTCACCCGCGAGGCGCACCAACTGCTCAAAGCGGCGCCGATCGACTTCATCGGCAATATCGAAGCCCGCGATGTCTATGCGGGCGTGGCAGACGTGATCGTGTGCGACGGCTTTACGGGCAACATCGCGTTGAAGGTGAGCGAAGGCCTCGTAGAAGTCGTGGAAGATCTGCTTGGCGAGGAGCTGTCGCGCACCTTGACGCTGCGCATGGGGTCCCTGCTGACCCGTCGCGCCCTGAGGCGGTTTCGCCGGCGTGTGGACTACTCCGAGTACGGGGGAGCGCCGCTGCTGGGCGTGGCGGGCGTTGCGGTCGTCGGGCACGGCCGGTCGAGCCCCAAGGCGGTGCGCAATGCCGTGGTGATGGCCTATCGGTTTGCGGCCGGACGATTCCTCGAGCGCGTCCAGCACGAGATCATGGCCGCGACGGGTTCAGTGCAGTGATCGCATTCATTTTTCCCGGGCAAGGGTCGCAGAAAGTGGGGATGGGCAAGGCGCTTGCGGAAGCCTTTCCCATCTGCCGTGACACGTTCGCGGAAACAGACGCCGTGCTTGATGAGCCACTCTCACAGCTCTGTTTCGAAGGACCGGAGGAGCGGCTGGCGCTCACGGAGAACACGCAGCCGGCGATTCTCGCCGTCAGCGTGGCCGCCGCGCGGCTGCTCGCGTCGCGAGGAATCGTCCCAGCCTTTGTCGCCGGGCACAGTCTGGGTGAGTACTCGGCCAATGTGACCGCGGGGACGTTTGGCTTTGCCGACGCTCTCCAGGTCGTCAGACGCCGCGGGCGTTACATGCAGGAAGCCGTGCCGGTCGGCACCGGCGCCATGGCGGCCATCCTCGGCTTGGACGCTGATGTGGTGACGAGGGCGTGCGAAGAGGCGGCGCTCGGCGACATCGTGAGCCCCGCCAATTTCAACGGCGCAGGGCAGGTGGTGATCGCGGGATCGACGGATGCCGTCGCGCGCGCGGGCGAGCGAGCGAAGGCGCTCGGTGCCAAACGCGTGATCCCGCTGAGCGTCAGCGCGCCCTTCCACTGCGCGCTCATGAAGCCCGCTGAGACGCGACTGGCTCCAGATCTGCGGGCGCTGCGGACGAATAACCCGGACGTGCCGATTGTTGCCAACGTGGACGGCGAGCTCAAACGGCAAGCGACGGAGGCGATCGAGGCGCTCGTGCGTTCAAGTCTCTGCACCGGTCCGTTGGGAGTCGGTCGTGCGGCGCCTTGCGTCCGAGGGCGTCACAACGTATGTTGAGGTGGGACCGGGCACTGTCTTGAGCGGATTGGTGAAGAAGATCCATCGGGGGGCGTCGATCACGGGCTTCGGACGCCCAGAGGACCTGGCGGGCGTCGAGGCTCTCGCTCATGTTTGATCTGACGGGCAGAGTCGCGCATTGTGACCGGTGCGTCCCGAGGGATCGGCCGCGCGATCGCGCTGAAGCTGGCGGCGCGCGGTGCGACCGTCGTTGCCGCCGCGCGGGACGACCACGCGGCCGGGACGGTGGCAGCGATTGTGGAGGCGGGCGGACGCGCCGAGGCGGTCGACGTGGATGTGACGGACACGCCGTCGCTGGAGCGGCTGCCTGCCGGTGTGGTCGGCCGGCATGGGCGGTTGGACATCCTCGTGAGTAACGCAGGAATCACCCGCGATCAGCTGCTCGTGCGGATGAAGCGTGACGATTGGGACGCGGTGATCGCGACGAACCTGACGGCAACCTTCACGCTTGCCCAAGCCGCGTTGCGGCCGATGTTGAAGCAGCGGGCGGGGCGCATTATCGCCGTGAGCTCGGTAGTCGGACAGATGGGGAATGCCGGGCAGGTCAATTACGCGGCGTCCAAGGCGGGGTTGATCGGATTCGCCAAGGCGCTGGCGCGGGAGGTCGCGTCCCGGCAGATCACGGTGAACGCGATTGCGCCGGGCATGATCGACACCGACATGACCCGCAGCGTCTCGGAACAGGCCCAAACCGACCTGGCGGCCCAGATCCCGCTTGGAAGGCTTGGCACGGTGGACGAAGTGGCGGCGGCGGTGTGCTTTCTTGCCTCGGACGAGGCAGCGTATATTACAGGGCACGTGCTCGCCGTCAATGGCGGGATGTACATGTAGGCTGGGCCCCTGCGGGCCCGGACGTAGGAGGAATGAATGGCGGTAGCCGAAAAGGTCAAGAGCATCATCGTGGAACAGCTCGGAGTGGACGAGGAGGAGGTCACGCCGGATGCGTCGTTCGTGGACGACTTGGGCGCCGACTCGCTCGACACCGTCGAGCTGGTGATGGCGTTCGAAGAGGAGTTCGGGATAGAGATTCCCGATGAGGACGCCGAAAAGATCACGCGCGTCAAGGAAGCGGTCGAGTACATCGACTCGCACGGCAAGTCCAAGAAGTAGGGCCCGGTCAGTACCCCAGGGCTGTCAGGCCGGTCGGACGTGTCGATAGTGACACGACCCGTCGCGGGTCGAGCGGGGGGCGGGACTCCTGCGAGCATAGATCATCCATGGCGAACAATCGGCGAGTCGTTGTGACGGGCATCGGCCTGGTGTCGTCGCTGGGCATCGGGACCGAGCCCAACTGGGCGGGAATCTGCGCGGGCAAGAGCGGCATCGGTCCGGTGACGAAGTTCGACGCGACGCAGTTTTCGACGCGCATCGCGGGAGAGGTCAAGCACTTCGACCCGCTCCGGTTCATCGACAAGAAGGACGTCAAGAAGATGGACGTCTTCATTCAGTATGCGATTGCGGCATCGCAGTTCGCGATGGACGACTCAGGATTCCAGATCACGCCGGAACTCTCCCCCCGGGTCGGCGTGTTCATCGCATCCGGCATCGGCGGGTTCACGACCATCGAGCGAGAGCACAAGGCGCTGCTCGAGGGCGGCCCCCGGAAGATCTCTCCTTTTTTCATCCCCTCCGCGATCATCAACCTGGCCGCCGGTCAGGTGTCGATCCGGTTTGGCGCAAGGGGTCCGAATTCTGCCACCTGCACCGCCTGTTCAGCCTCCGCGCACGCCATCGGAGATGCATACGAGATCATTCGCCGCGGCGCGGCCGACACGATGATTGCGGGGGGCTCTGAGGCCGCGATCACACCGATGGGCATCGGCGGTTTTAGCGCGCTGCGAGCGCTGTCGACACGAAACGACGAGCCCGAGCGCGCGAGCCGGCCGTTCGACAAGGATCGCGATGGCTTCATCGTTGGGGAGGGCGCCGGCGTCCTGATTCTGGAAGAGTACTCTGCCGCCAGACGCCGTGACGCGCGTATCTACGCGGAACTGGTCGGCTATGGCATGTCGGCCGACGCCTACCACATCACGGCGCCGTCGGAAGATGGTGACGGCGCGTTCCGGGTGATGCGTGCCGCGATCGAGAGCGCCGGCATCGAGCCGAATCAGGTCGACTACATCAACGCGCACGGTACGTCGACGCCGCAGGGCGACGCGCTCGAGACCCTCGCGATCAGGCGCTGCTTCGGCGCGCACGCGGCACAGCTGGCCGTGTCATCGACCAAGTCGATGACCGGACACCTGCTGGGGGCCGCCGGCGGCCTCGAGGCTGGTATCACTGCCTTGGCCGTGCATCATCAGATTGCGCCCCCGACAGTCAACCTCGACGAGCCCGATGCCAGGTGCGACCTGGACTACGTTCCGCATCACAAGCGCAACCTGGCGATTCAATACGCCCTCTCGAACTCGTTCGGGTTCGGCGGGACCAACGCCGCACTCCTCTTCAAGCGGTACGAGGCATGATGCACCTCAACCGTGTAACTCGTGGAGCACGCAGAGCCACGAAAACACGAAACCGCGAAACCATACACAAGTAGAAGTTGTCGGCACACACTCGACACGCTTCGTGTCTTCGTGGCAAGCCAGCGCGGCCAGCAACCCGTGTCGCTGCTGAAAGCGCGACGATGAGGAAACCCCGTCCCGTGTGGGGCACTCGTAGGCCCGAGCTTCAGCTCGGGCGTGTCCGTGAACGCTGTGATGATCGCCGTGGCTTGCCATGAAGATCGCCGTCTGCATCAAGCAGGTGCCCACGCGCGACTGGCAACCCCGTCTCGACGAATCGAAGACCTGGATTCGCGAGCAGGACGCCAGTTACGAGATGAACGAGCCCGACGCCTACGCGTTGGAAGAATCGCTGCGCCTCAAAGAAGAGCACGGCGGCGAGGTCGTCGTCTGCTCGGCCGGTCCGGCGCGGGTCGCCCAGGTGATTCGCGAGGCACTCGCGAGAGGGGCCGATCGCGCGATCCATGTGGAAGACGATGGGCTGGCCAGCGCCGATGCCTTTGCCGTGGCGGCGGCGCTCGCCGCCGCCATGAAAGACGAACAGTTCGATCTCATTCTGACGGGGCTGCAGTCCGACGACCAGGGCTTCGCGCAGACCGGCGTGATTCTCGCTGAGCGGCTCGACTTGCCGCACGCGACCATCATCATGGACGTCGCGGCCGAGGGCACGACGCTCAGAGTCAAGCGCGAGCTCGAAGGCGGATGGTTCCAGTGGGTGTCGATGCCCTTGCCTGCGGTGCTGACGATCCAGAGCGGCATCAATCAGCTCCGTTATGCGACGCTCAAGGGCATCATGGCGGCGAAGAAGAAGGAGATTCGGAAGGCGTCTCCGCCGGCGTCCTCCGTGCCTCGCCAGAAGATCGTCAGCCTCTACGTGCCCGAGAAGACGAAGCAGACGCAGATCATCGGCGGTTCGCCGGCCGAGGCGGCGAAAGAGCTCGTCCGCAGGCTGCGCGACGAGGCGAGAGTGATCATGATCGAACGTCTCGTGTCTCGTGGTTGAGCCGAATTCATGATTCTTGTCATCGCGGAACAGCGGGACGGCAAGCTCAATCGCGCGAGTTGGGAGGCAATTGCCGGCGCGCAGCAGCTCGCCGCTGGACGGTTCGATTGTCGTAGTGCTCCCGGGTGCGGCACCAGCGGCCGCTGCCGAGCTGACGGCCGCGGCAGTCAAGGAAATCGTGGTGCTCGAGAGCCCGGCGCTCGATCCGTATACGCCCGATGCGTACACTGTGGCGCTCATGTCCGCTCTCGACGAGATCGCGCCCGAAGTGGTCCTGCTGCCGCATTCGTACCAGACGCGCGACTTCGCGCCCAAGCTCGCGGCGCGGATGGACCGGTCGATCATCACGGATGTCACAGGTATCAGGAGGGTGGGCGGGGAGACCGCGTTCGTCCGGCCGATGTTTCAAGGCAAACTCACCGCAGACATCGTGCCCCAGGGGCCGACGCCCCATTTCGTGACGTGTCAGATCGGGGCATTTCGCGCCGATCAGGTCGCGCGCGGGGAGGCGCCGGCTCCCGTTCGCGTGCGGCCCGTTGCGGTGGAGGCGGCTGCGGTGCGTCAGAGGCCAGAGGCGCCGTTCCAGGAAGCCAAGCAGGCGGTCGATTTGTCGCAGGCCGAACGGATCGTCTCGGTGGGCCGCGGGATCAAGGAGCAGGGCAACATCCCGCTGGCGCAGCAGCTCGCCGATGCGCTTCGACGCGGAGCTCGCCGCGTCGCGTCCGATCTGCGACTCGGGCTGGCTGCCCATGGAACGGCAGGTTGGCAGCTCCGGCCAGACGGTTGCGCCGAAACTGTATCTGGCGCTCGGAATCTCCGGCGCGATTCAGCATCTCGTCGGCATGAAGGGCTCGAGGACGATCGTCGCCATCAACAAGGACCCAGACGCTCCGATCTTCGAGGTCGCCGACTACGGCATCGTGGGCGATCTGTTTGAAATTGTGCCGGCGCTCATCGCGGCGCTCAAATAGGGCGGGTGTCCTCACTGACATCCTCGGGCTGCTCGTCGTCATCTTCGTGAGCGCCTTCGCAGTGCAGGTCGCGAACGCGCGTCCGCCTGATTGCGGCGGCTCCCAATACGTTCTCTCTCGACCGGGTCGGCGTTCGCGTCAGCCATTTCCTGATTGACGTCGTCGGACAACGTCGCACCATCCGGGAGCGTCCCGTGGCGGGAATCGCGCACGCTCTGGTGTTCTGGGGCTTCATCGCGTTTGGCGGCTACACGACCACGGAGTTCCTGTACGGCCTCGGCATTGTCGATCTCACCGGTACCGGCGTGGTTCCACGCCTATCGCATGCTCCTGGTGCCATTTGCAGCAGCGGTGTTGAGCGGAATCGTGTATTTGCTGATTCGCCGCGCTGTTATCCGGCCCACCGGACTGGGGACGAAGGTATCGCTGGAATCGATCGTGATCGCGCTGCTCATCGCCACCCTGATGGTGACATTCCTCCTCAGCTGGCGCCTCGACGAGCAGACGCTGGCGGGCCGGATCAACTGGTGGATCCACTCGGTTGTCATCCTCTCCTTTCTGGCGCTGATTCCGGCGTCGAAGCACTTCCACCTCGTGCTCTCGCCCATCACCGTGTTTCTGAAATCGTCGGAACTGGGCAATGTGCCGAACCTCGATTTCGAGAAGGAGCAGGTCGGCCTCGAGACCGTGAAGGATCTGGGGAGCAAGACGGTCCTCGATGCCTTTACCTGCGTCGAGTGCGGCCGTTGCCAGGTCAACTGTCCCGCGTGGGGAGCGGGGAAGGCGCTGAATCCAAAAACACTGATTCTCCAGACGCAGGACGCCCTGCTCGGCGGGACGCGCGACACGAAGCTCGGTGACATCTACAGCCAGGAGGTGCTCTGGCAGTGCACGACGTGCGGCGCGTGCGAGAACCAGTGCCCCGTCGGCATCGAACACCTGCCCCTCATCATCGGGTCACGACGTGGCCTGGTGTCGAACGGCGACGCGCCGTCGTACATGGGCGGCGTGTACAACAACCTCGAACGCCGCGGGAACATCTGGGGCCTCGGATACGACCAGCGGCAGAAGTTCGTCGAGACGTCCTCGCTCGAAACGTTCGATCCAGCCAGGCACGATGTCCTGGTGTGGCTCGGATGCGCGGGAGCGTTCGAGGCTGATTTTCAGAAATCGCTGCGCTCCCTGTTCGAGATTCTGCGCGCTCGCAACATCAGGTTCGGGGTGCTGTCCAAGGAACGCTGCACGGGTGACACCGCCAAGCGGACCGGCAACGAGTACATGTTCCAGGAGCTCGCGAACGCGAACATCGAGGACTTGAAGGCGGCGAAGCCGAAGAAGATTCTGACATCCTGCCCCCACTGCGTGAAGACCATCGGCAGCGACTACCGGAAGTTCGGCTACGAGGTCGAGATCGTCCATTCGTCGGTATACGTCGAAGAGATCACGCGCGAGGTCGGACGTAGGCCCGACCTTCAGGTCGGGCGTGCGGACGATTCGGTCACCTTTCACGATCCCTGCTATCTCGGACGCTACGCCGGAACAGTGGACGAACCGCGCGCGCTGATCGAGCGGTTCGGCGCGAGCATTGCCGAGCCCGAGCGCAACCGCGACAACCCGTATTGCTGCGGCGCGGGCGGAGGTCTGCTCTTCGCCGACAAGGAAGAGGAGCCGGGTTCCCGCATCAGTGACGTCCGGTTCAAGCAGCTCAGTGCCACCGGCGCCAACACGGTGGTCACGGCATGTCCGTTCTGCTCGATCATGCTGAAAGGTGCGCAAACAAGCGCTCCCAGCAGGGCCGGCAGGGACAGTATCCAGTTCGTCGACCTGATGACGTACGTCAATGGGCGTCTCAGAAAACGTAGCGCCCGCGGCCATGCCGAGCCGAGGATGAGCAGATCCGAGGCGAGGCATCAGCGTAAGCTCGCGCTGGGGGTGGCCCCAGCGCCACTGAAAAAGTTGACACACCATCTTCCTGGCGCGACTCGCGTCTGAAACGACTCGAGGCGGCACTCATCGCTGCGGTGGGCTATCGCGCGGTCGCCGCTCTCGGCTCGACGCTGCGCTGGCGCACGGACGGCCTGGAGCACTTCGACGTGGTTGTCGGCCGGCGGGCGCCAGCCGATCATGGTCTTCTGGCACGCACGCATTCTGCCCGCCACTTACTACTTCAGACAGCCGCGGCATCGTCGTCATCACGAGCGAGAACTTCGACGGCGAGTGGATTGCGGGCATCATCAGGCGGTTTGGCTATGGAACGGCCCGCGGATCGACCTCGCGTGGCGGACCGAAGGCCCTCCTGCAGCTGAAGCGCGACATGGCGGCCGGCAAACCGGCCGGGTTCACCGTGGATGGACCGCGCGGGCCGGCCCGGGTCGCCCAGCCAGGTGCGCTCTGGCTCGCCAAGGCGACCGGCAATCCGGTGTTGCCGTTCCATCTCGAGGCGAATCGGTACTGGAGCGTGAAGAGCTGGGACCGCACGCAGATCCCCAAACCGTTCGCGACCGTCGGCGCTTGTCATGGGCGAGCCGTTCGATGTGCCCGGCGACGCGGACGACTCCGGGATCGAGTCCGCTCGGCGGTTGCTCGAACAGCGACTCGCGGCACTGGAGCAGCGCGCGCTCTTGCTGCTTTCGTAGTTCGGGAAGGAGTGCTCCAGGCCGAATTTATTTCGCTCGCGCCATTGCCACGACGACGTTCCACGAGAAGCGGACGAACCGATGAAGCTCTGATTCGAGAATCCGTTCCTGATCGCTGTGGGCGCCATAGCCCTTCGGGCCATCCTCGATGTCCGCGGCAGGGCCCAACTCCGTAACACTGCAGTCCGATGGAGCGCGTCTGCGCCATGTCGGTCGCACCAGTACCCATCGTCGGCAACGTCACCGTGTCGTAGTCTTGCGCAACAAAGGTTTGGATCGTCCGGAAGGCCTCTGAATCGAGCTGCGCCGTGGGCGCAATTGGCCGGCCCGCGCGAGTCTCGTATCGAACGGTCACGGCCGGATCGTTGATGATCTTGCGGACGGTCTCGAGAAACTGTGCAGGATCTTCATCGGGGACCATGCGGACGTCCACGGTTGCCTTCGCTTCCGATGGGATGACGTTCACTCGATAGCCGCCTTGCACAATGGTGGGCGACAGCGAGGTTCGCAGCATCGACGCGTAGCGTGGCTCGTGCTCGAGGAAGTAGTCGTCCGCTGCGGCGGCCTCCGGAGTGCCGGGCGTCAGCACCGCCAGGAAGCGGGCCGCGTCCGGACCGGAGGAGATCTGCGCCATTCTGGTGAAGAATTCCCGCGTCGTTGGATTGAGACGAATCGGGGGCCGCCAGGCGCCGAGCGCAGTGAGCGCGGCCGACAGATGCGCGATGGCGTTGCCTTTGAGTGGCACTGACGCGTGCCCCGCCGGCCCCACCGCCGTCAGCTCGATCGCCCGCCGAACCTTCTCGGCCGCCTGCACCGAGGCGTATTGCACCTTCCCGGCGATGCGCGATACCCCGCCGCCTTCCGCGAAGCAGTCACTCGGCCCGAATGTCCGCAGCGTGCTCCGACGTCATGAAGTCGATGCCCACACCTGTCGTGCCTTCCTCGCCGGACTCCGCCAGAAAAATCACATCACGATCGAGGGGAACGTTGAGGCGCTTGAGTTCGAGCAGCAGCATGAGGCCGGCGACGACGTGCGGTTTGTCGTCGAGCGAGCCGCGGCCGTAGACGTAGCCGCCATCCCGTGTTGCGCTGAAGGGAGGGAACGTCCATTTCTTGGGATCCACTGTCACCACGTCGGTGTGGCCCATATAGAGGATGGGCTGCTTCTTCCCATTGCCCTTCAGCCGGGCAACAAGGTTGGGCCGACTGGGATCGCGGGCGAAGATCTGGACCGGGATCCCTTCTTTTTCGAAGACCTGCTTGAGGTAGTTCGTGACGGCGACTTCGTTACCGGGCGGATTGCTCGTGTCGAGCCGGAGGATCGCCTGGAAGTGTCGCATGGTCTCGTCTTGGAGCCCCGTCCAGTCAGGCTCCCGACGATCCTGCGCGATCGCGACGGCTGACCAGACGGCGATGGCAGACAGCGTCAGCGGCCAACCATGACGACGGGCTTTTTCGCCAATCATTGGGTGGGACGATACACCAGATCGTGCGCGACAGGACCAGATGGTCCGCACGGCCCCTGAGGCTCTCTGGGTCGTCTCTGGTCACGAGCGGCGCGGCTTCGAGAACGGCCGTTGTGACGATCAGGTAATCGGCTGGTTCCCGGAGGCCGGCTGGCAATTCGGCGGCCTTGGCAGCAACAGCGAGCGTCAGCGCGAATATTTCCGCCCGTGGCGCTGCCAATGCGTCGCGCAGCCAGTCGAGACAATAGGAAACAATAGACAGGACAGTCCGCACAGCGTGACCAAGCGGACGCGTAGCCGCGTGGCGGCCAAGGTGTCTCCGTTATGAACGCACGACTCATCGGTCTGACGATGTTCGGTGTTGGTGCAGTCGGCCTTGTCGTGACCCTCGCGCAGGGGAGAGGTTCAACGCTCCAGGCTCCGCGAGGCGTGCCCACCTTCGAGGTGGATCCATCGTGGCCGGCCAAGCTACCGAGTGGTTGGGTCATGGGTGTGCCATCGTGGGTGGCGGTCGATCGCCACGATCACGTGTGGGTACTCCATCGGCCCCGGACCTTACCGCCACAGGAACGATCGAAGGCCGCGCCGCCGGTGTTGGAGCTCGACACTCGGGGGAAGGTGGTGCGCGCGTGGGGTGGGCCATCCGACCGGTATGACTGGCCGGACATCGAGCATGGCATCTTCGTCGATCATCACGATCACGTCTGGATCGGCGGGATCAATCCGATCGCCGGTGCGGAGGGATCGCAGCGATCGGATGACATGCTGCTGGAGTTCACCAGAACGGGCGAACTGATTCGCCAGATCGGAGGCCGAGATACCAGCGGTGGAAATCGCGACACGAAGAACCTGAAGCGGCCCGCCGACGTGTTCGTCCATCCCACAACCGGTGACCTCTTCGTGGCCGATGGATACGGAAATACACGCGTGCTGGTGCTCGACGCACGGACCGGCGCCTTCAGGCGGATGTGGGGAGCCTTCGGCAACGTTCCCGTCGATGCGCCGGCTCTCCCGCCGGGCGCCAGGCGGCCGGTGCCGCCCCTCTTGACCGAGGGGCCTGGCCCGGATCAATTCGACGTGGTGCACGCGCTCACAGTGTCGAAGGACGGGTTGGTGTATGTCGCTGACCGGCAGCATCGCCGCATCCAGGTGTTCACGCTCGATGGCAGATACCTCACGCAGACCTTCATCAATCGGAACAGCCCGTACCCGCGAACGGGCGGCGGCCTGGCGTTCTCACGGGACGCAGCGCAACGCTTCATGTACGTCTCCGACTTCGACAACGGTCAGGTCGTCATCGTCGAACGCCGGACGCTCGAGACCGTCGGGAGGTTCGGGAATCGCGGCGCACGGCCCGGGGACTTCCAGAGCCTGCACAACCTCGCGACCGATTCGAAGGGCAACCTCTATACGGCGGAAGTTGCCCCTGGGGCCCGCATTCAGAAGTTCTTGTTCAGTCGTTGAATCCTGGGGGTGAAGCGCGTACGATGATCGATGCCAGCGCGCACCAGCGAGGGCAAGACGGCTGAGAGAAACCATGACGATCTCTCGCGAACGCGTGAGGCGGAGAGTGCACAGGGGACAGCCTTTTCTTCCCATGGCACTCAGGACCATCTGCGTCTCGATGAGCGTCGCCACCATCGTTCCCGACTTCGTCGTTCGCGCACAGGTCCCTGCGGTCAAGTTCGATGTGAGAGCCGCCAAGGGTCTTGGTGTCTCGCCGGTCTACGAAGGCTGGTATCGGCTCGATGGTGCGATGTATGTCCTGTTCGGGTACTACAACCGCAACCTCGAAGAAGTCGTCGACGTCCCGATCGGTCCGAACAACAGCATGCAACCAGGTCCGATCGATCAAGCGCAGCCGACCCGATTTTTTCCGGGCCGGCACTACGGCGTCTTTGCCGTAGCCGTGCCAAAGGATTCCGCGAAGACAGAAGTGAAGTGGGCCCTGACGGTTGCCGGTCAGACGCTCTCCATTCCCGCGTTCCTCGACCCGCTGTATTTCGTTTTCCCCCAGCGCGAGGACGGCGGAGCCTATCCCGGGAATACTCCTCCGACCTTGAAGCTCGATCCATCAGGCCCGAAGGTTCAAGGTCCCCTCGGAGCGACGACGAGCCGAGTGGCGACGGCCGGCCGTCCATTGGCGCTCGACGTCTGGATCTCCGACGATGGTCTGCCACCGCCGCGCGTGCGTGCCGCCAAACCACCGCCCGGATCCGCGGTCTCCGCACGACCGGAAGGACTGACCGTCAGATGGAGCGTTTACCGGGGTCCCGGCCGCGTCAGCTTCAGCAACCCGACGCCGACGGTCGAGGACGGACAGGCACGGACCACGGTAACCTTCCAAGAGGCCGGAGAGTACGTGCTGCACGTCCTGGCGATCGATTCACGTTCGGGAACGATGTGCTGTTGGACGAACGGCTACGTGAAAGTCGTTGTCGGCAATCACGCGAAGGAAGATCTTTCGAATGGAGCGAAACCATGACTCGTGACAGCGTCTACTGTTCGATGAGAGCGACCGTTCTCGTCGTCCTCGCCATGGGCATGACGGCGGCTCCGCGTGTCGCATCGGGGCAGGCGTCGCGAACGGCGAATCCAACGCCCACGTTCGCCAAAGACATCGCTCCGATCTTCCAAGAGAAGTGCCAGGTATGTCACAGACCGGACAACATCGGTCCGATGTCGCTGATGACGTACGCGGAGGTGCGTCCCTGGATTCGATCGATCAAGGCTCGAGTCGCGAGCCGCGAGATGCCGCCGTGGCATCTGGACCGAGGCGTCGGGATTCAACGATTCATCAATGACCGATCGCTAAGCGATCAGGAGATCGACACCATCGTGAAGTGGATCGACGCGGGGGCCCCGCTCGGCGCCGTGGCGGACATGCCGCCGCCCAAGCAGTGGCCGAGCGGCGATCGGTTCTCCCTCGAGGAGCAGTTCGGTCCGCCCGACCTGATCGTCAGGTCGAAGCCCTGGACGATGTCGCCACAGGCCCCGGACATCCTGTTCGAGGCGCAGATCGAGCTTGCGGGACTGACCGAGCCGCGGTGGGTGCGGGCGTCCGAGACGAAGCCGTCGCTGAAGGGCCGACGAATCGTACACCATGCCAACACCTATCTGCTGCGCCCGCAGACGCCGGAGGCCATCGCGGCTGAGCGAGCCGTGCGGGCCGGACAGCCCGGAGCGGATCTGGTGATCGCCGACCGTCGCAGCGGGCCGACCATCGAACGCGAAGTGTTCACCGAATGGGCCCAGGGCAAAGGCGGGGAGGTCTATCCCGAGAACGTCGGCAAGCTGGTCATGCCGGGCACGAAGGTCGGATTCCAGATTCACTACCATGCGGTCAGCGAAGAGATCACCGACACGCTGGAAGTAGCCTGGTGGTTCCACCCGAAAGGGAAGACGCCGAAGTACAGCGCAGAGTTCGCGTCGGTTGGCGCCGTTCCCGGCGGTACCACGTTCGTGCAGATTCCGCCACACACGGTCGTCGAGCATCAGGGGACGACGGTGCTGCAAGCGCCCGCGATCCTCCACAACTTTCAGCCGCACATGCACTATCGAGGCAAAGCGCAAACCCTCGAAGCGATCTATCCCGACGGTCGTCGCGAGGTGATCAACCAGGTCACCCGCTACACCAACAATTGGCACATCAACTACATCTACGATCCCGACTACGCCCCGGTCTTCCCCAAAGGCACGGTGCTCTTGGTGACGTCTGTCCACGACAATACCGCCGCGAACAAGAACAATCCCGATCCCAGGCAGTGGGTGAGTGGCGGCGACCGTACGGTGGACGAGATGGCCCACTTGAACGAACAGGTCATCTACATCACCGAGGACGACTACCGGCGGATCGTCGAAGAGCGTAAGAAGAGAGCCTCGACGCAGAACTGAGCGGAAGCCGTAGCGCAAGCAGGAGCAGAACTCAACGAGCGCCCGCAACGACACCCGTCACGACCGGTCCGCGCGCGCACGGCTCCTTGCGCGGCGAGCGGTGCGCCGGCGAGGGTCCCGCCCCGTGTGCAGCCCGAGGCCTATTGCTGGAGGATCGAGCGGTTCAGCCAGAGCATGTTGTCCCAACTGACCGTCTTCTCCGAGCCGTCGAAGATCTTGGCGTAGCTGCCGCCGGACCCCTTGAACGAGTACTGCTTCACGCGATCCGGCGGCGACGTCGTGACGTTGCGCAGGATCTCGAGCACCTGTTCCTGTCTCGAGAGCTGGAAGATCGTCGGGGTCTTGGCCGAGTAGAACTTGACGTCCGTGGGGTTGCTCTTGTTCCCGACGCCCCGTTCGAACTGGATGTGCATCTCCAACCGCTCGCCGGTGGCGGCGGCGAAGACCCAATCCTGCGATTCCAGGATCGACCCGCCCTTGGCCGATGCCGTCCGCTGCATGGTTGAGGTGGTGGCCAGAATGTAGTTGCCGAACGGGCCCGGCACATCCGCGGGGTCCTCGGTGAGGCCACCAATTACCAGCTGGGCATTCGCCCCTGCCGCGTCCTTGACCGGTACTGCCAGGTATACCAGGCGGTTCGAGCCCTTGCCGACCGGCTTGCCGTCGGGGCCGTTGATCGAGACCCGATCCACGAAGATCGCGCGCAGATTGCAGTCTTTCGCCGCCCCCTGTGTCGACACGTTCATGGACCAGCCCGCGGGAAGGAAGGGCTTGATCCCGGCGTCGTTCACCACGAGATCCAGCTGGAAGCGGACCTCGTTGCTGAACTCCACCAGGGTCTCGGCCCGCAGTGTCAACCCGAGGGTCGCTAAGGCGCCGATGCCGAGCCATACCTGAAACCACTTGTGAGCACGCAGCGTTGTCATGTCAGCCTCCGGATCAGGAGTATAGCGGTTCTTTCGAAACATTGATCCGCAAGGCGCGAAACCGCGATAACCTGGACCTGAACGCCGCCGCCGAGATCGCCGCGCGCGCGGCTGAAGCGGTGGGAGTTGCGCCTTCCGCACCAACTCGAGGGGAGAACGGCCATGAAGAACGCCTGTGTGCTCTGGGGGATCGTCGCTGCGGTCTCGGTCGTGGCGCCCCGGCCCGGCGAAGCACGCGTCGTGCGCATGACGGTCGAGCAGACGCGTCCCTTCGCCGGGGGGAAGAGTTTCGACGCCGCCGGGCCGTACGTGCGGCTCGAAGGCACCGCCTTTCTCGAGGTCGACCCGAAAGATCCGCTGAACGCGCTGATCGTCAACCTCGACAAGGCGCCCCGCAACGCGAAAGGCCTGGTCGAGTTCAGAAGCCGCTTCGTGATCATCCGGCCTGTCGATTTGGCGAAGGGCAACCAGAAGATTCTCTACGGCATCAACAACCGCGGGAATCCGATCGAGCTGCGCTTTCACGAGTTTCCGACCCCTGGCGCGGACGGCCCCGAAGGCGGTGACGGCCTGCTGTACCGCCTCGGCTACACGGTGGTGGACGCCGGGTGGGCCGGCGATGTCGTGAGCACCGAGACGCGCTTCGGCGCCGAGTTGCCGGTGGCTCTTCAGCCGGATGGGCGTCCCATCGTTGCGAGAATCCGCGTCGAATACGAGGAGGCGGATCTCAAGGGGTACACCATCCCGGTCAAGGGCAACCCCCGGTTCCGGAGCTACGAGACGGCCGACACCGACACGAGCCACTCCGTCTTCACCGTGCGCGATTCAATCGACGGGCAGCGGAAGCGCATCCCGTCGGACAAGTGGGCCTACGGCCGGTGCCCTACGGGCAAGGCCTCGCTCGTGCCCACGACGCAGGATGTGTGCCTGTTCGACGGCTTTCAGCCCAATGTCATCTACGACCTGACTTATCCAGCGAAAAACCCGTGGGTGATGGGTCTCGGGTACGCCGTCACGCGCGATATCGCGTCGTACCTGCGCCATGCGGTGAGAGACGACGCGGGTACGCCGAACCCGGTGGCTCGCGACACCTCCTCGGTCGGCATCCGCCGCGTGTACGCGACCGGCACTTCGTCGACCGGCATGTACCTGCGGGACTTCCTCTACCTGGGGTTCAACGAGGACGAGGCGCACCGCAAGGTATTCGATGCCGTTCGCATTCTGATCCCCGGGACCCACCGTTTGTTTGCCAACATCGAATTCGCTGATCCCGACGTCTATTCGCGCCAGGACGAGCATCCCGACTTCGTGTCGTATTCACATCCGCCCTTGACGTTTGCCGTGACGACCGACCCGGTGTCCGGCGTCCGCGACGGCATCTTGAAGCGGCCGGCGACGGACCCGCTGGTCATCCAGATCGACAGCGCCAACGAGTTCTGGCAGATGAACGCCTCGCTTAACGTGCACGATGGGCTCGGCAAGCCCGTGCCGCTGCCGGACAACGTGCGGCTCTACTCGCTGTCGGGTCACTCGCACGGGGGCGCAAGCGGGGTGGCGAACATCCCGACATCGAAGGGTGTCTGCGAGTACCCGATCAACGGCGCCAGCAGTTACCAGACGATCGTGCGCGCGCTGCTGGTGGCGCTCGACGAGTGGGCCGATCGCGGCATCGCGCCCCCCCGGAGCCGGTACGCCGACGTGCGCGACGACACCCTGGCCACCGTGGAGGAGGCGGCGCGAGCGTTCCCGAAGATTCCCGGAGTCAAGTTCCCAACGATGGCAAACAGGCTGACGCTCCTCGACTTCGGGCCGAAGTTCGGGGCAACCGGAGGATGGCTCAGCACTGTGCCACCCACGCGCGGAAAGGCGTATCAGGTGCTCGTGCCGAAGCCCGATAGCGACGGGATCGACGCGGGCGGCGTGCGCACCGTGGATGTTGCCGTGCCAGTCGGGACCAACGTCGGATGGAATCTCATCGCCGCGGGTCCGCGCGGCGGCGACCTGTGCGGCCTGAGCGGCTCGTTCTTTCCCTTCGCCAGAACGAAGGCCGAGCGGCAGGCGAGCGCCGACCCTCGGCCTTCGCTGGAGGAGCGGTATCGCGACCACGCAGGGTTCGTAAAGGCGGTCGACGCGTCGTCGCGTACGCTCGTGAAGGAGCGGTTCCTGCTCGAGGAAGATGCCCGGCGACAGATCGAGGCCGCCAGCAAGAGCAATATCCTGGTGCCCTGACTGGCAGCGTCCGCGTTCTCGCTGCGGTCGGGGGTGCGTGTGTAGCGGCGGCGCGGCTCGCGCAGGACCTCTCGCACCACCCCACGAAGGAGCGCATGATGGCGAAGCTGCTGATCGCATTCCTCGGTTTGGCCGGACTGGTGACGGCGTTGACGCCGATCGACGCCGGGGCGCAGCGTCAGGTCCCGCGAGCGGGCGAGGCCAAGACCGCTGTTGGGGACGCAGGCGGCGCTCTCGTGGGCACCTGGAAACTGGCCCGCATCGAGCTCCTCGGGCCCGGCGGCGAGGTCCTGCCGGCGCCCGCGCCTCCCTCGTTCGGCAGCCCCGGCCCGATCGGGGTGATGTTCTACGGCCCCGGCGGCCATTTCGGGGTGACAATCATGCAGAGCGGCCGGCCCAGGTACGCCGGCGCGCAGCCGACGCCCGAAGAAGCCAAGAAGGCGCTCGCCGGCTTCATCGCGTACTTCGGCACCTACGGCGCCGACGCCGCCAGCCGCACGCTGACACACCATGTCGAGGGCAGCCTGCACCCGAACGACACCGGATCGCTCGAGCAGAGCGCGTTCCAGCTGTCGGGTGGGCAGCTGACGCTCACGCCAGCGCACCAGCGGGCCGGCTCACGCTGGCGCTCGCTCTGGGAGCGCGTCGCTGACCTGCCGCAGCTGACGCCAACGCATCGGCGCATGGTCGGGTTCTGGCGCCGCGCGTCCCGGGATCGCCGAACGCCGAACGGCGAGCTGTACGACTCGGACCCTGTCCGGCAGGCAGGCGTGCTGATCTTCACCGCGGCGGGCTACATGGCGGTGCACGGCATGCAGCCAGGCCGCACCAAGTTTGCCGGACCCGAGCCGACGCCCGCCGAGGCGAAGGCGGCCATCGACTCGTACGGCAGCGCGTATTTCGGACCGTTCACGGTGAACGAAGCGGAGCAGCTCGAAGTCACGCGTCAGATCGGCCTCATCAATCCGGGACAGGTCGGCATGGACGCCCGGCGCCATCTCGAGTTTCCAGGGCCGGACCGGATGACGCTGAAGCCGCCGGTCGAGACCGTCAACGGGCTCCAGCTCCAGAGCTACGTGCACTGGGAGCGGGTCAGTGGCGAAGGCCTGCCCAAGTAGGCCCGAGTTCGAGTGGCTTCGCTAGAGATGCAGTTTCTGCAACTTCGCGGGGAAATGCGCGATGAATTTTCTGCACTCCGAACGGAGATGCGGGCGGGAGACGAACAGATCAGGGCCGAGATCCGCGCGATGTGATTGGGGAGTTGTCCCTGCCTTGACCGCCATCGCTATGGCATACTGTGCGCGGTCGTTGACCACGCTTGCGCGGGTTGCTGGCGGAGGCGTTCATGATCCTGAAGTACGGCTCCGGACTACTGCTGCTCGGACTGGTCGCATGCGCCGCCCCACCCGCCCCGAGGCCCTTAGCGCCCAAGTCGATCGAGGGCATGTGGAGTGATCCGCAACCAACGGCCGTCGGCATCCTGTGCTTCTTTACATGTACGGACACGGGCATCGAGCGCCTGAACGCGCTGCTCGACGACCCGGCCAACGACGCGCGCCCCTTTCCCGAGCTCCGCGCCGACGCCGAAAAGCACGCGCGGGACACCTACTTTCGCCCCAGACTGACCGAGGCCGCGCTCAAGAACTACCCTCTCGACCCAGCAGACGATCCGGGTCTTCTTCGGTGTGAACCGTGGGGCCTGGCCCGTCAGATGTTTGCGCCACACCAGATCGAAATACGCCGGCTCGGCGAGGACCGGGTCGAGCTCCGGTATGGCGAGTGGGACGCACGTCGCACGGTGTACATGGATGGCCGGGCGCGCCAGGAGCGTGTGTCACCGAGCACAATGGGAAACTCCGTGGGGCGTTGGGAGGGCGAGACGCTGGTGGTCGAAACCTCAGGGGTCGCCGCGAACATCACGCCCTGGCGATTCGAGCACAGCGAACAGCTGCGAGCGGTCGAGCGATTCACGCGCTCCGACGATGGGAACACGTTGCGGCTGACAGCGACGTTGACCGATCCAGGGAGCCTACGGGAACCCTTGGTGATCAAGAAGATCTGGAGGTGGGCACCCGATTCGCAAATCACGCCTTACGAGAACTGCGAGCGCCCGGCGGCCGTGACGAGAGGAGTGAGCCAGCCATGAGAAGACCGCTGCCCGCATTGGTCGTCGTCGCCATACTGCTGGCCCTCTGCGTAGAACCGACCGGAGCGCATCACGCCTTTTCAGCCGTCTACGATGAAAAGCAGGTCATCACGGTGGAAGGCGTCGTTACGCAGTTCAAGTTCGTGAATCCGCACGCGATCATGTCTTTGGACGTGACGGACCAGTCCGGAAAGACCGTGACGTGGACCGTGGAGTTCGCGGGCCGGTTGAATCTGATGGAAGGGGGCTGGACGACCGAGACAATCAAGCCTGGTGAGCGCGTCAAGGTCTCAGGTAATCCGGCCCACAGGAGCAATCAGCAGATGGCGTTTCGTCGGATCGTCAAGGCGGACGGCACCGAACTCCTGCCAACGAACGCGAAACGCCTGGACGCCGTCGAGCAAGAGCGCCGCGAACGCGCACGCCAGCGGAGTCAGCCGAAGTAGCCTGCGTACGCTCCACGATACCCGCCCCGCTAAGCGCGTCGGCTGTTCAATGTCACCTAGTGGCATGTCCGCGCGAGAAGTACAGCAGCGTCACGCGGGTGGCCGTGAACGGGGCGCCCCGCCGGGCGCGGAGGCGTCTCCCGTGAAGAGCGCGTTTCGCCGAGCACCCCGGGGTCCCCGCCGCGCGTGGTTTGCGCGGTGGGGTGGCTCGGTGGGCCTGTTCACGGTCAGGACCCTGTAGAAATGACGCGGACAGTCCACTAGTCGAAGACGATACCCCAATTTGTGGCAAAACGCGGATAAGTCCGCGTTCACCATGCCGCAGCGGGGCGCTCCTCCGCTTTCGGGACGTCTCATCGGCGTACTCAGCATGGTAAGCTGCGTTCGATTGCCCATTGGCGCTTGTCGTGCGACGCATGTCGCCATCCGTTCACACGTGACATCACTGCATCGACCACGGGGTCAAGCAAAAGAAGAAAGGGCCAACCATGAGGAAGCGTGTGCTGCTCGCGACCGCGCTACTTCTCTGGGCCGCACCGGGATCGTCCCAAACAAATGACGACCTCGTCAACGACGGCAGGAACACGGAGAATGTGACGACCCAGAGCATGGGCTACGCTCGAACGAGCTACAGTCCGCTCAGCCAAATCAACACATCCACCATTAAACGGCTCGTGCCCATTTGGAGCACGAGCGTGATGAACGACATGGGCGAGCTGGCGGCGCCGACGATCTACAACGGCGTGATGTACGTCATCAACGGCAAGTGGACGTTTGCCCTCGATGTGGAAACCGGACGACAAATCTGGCGGACGCCGGTGGTGCTCGAAGCAGGAGTCCGCGGCGCTCCGATCACGAGAGGCGCCGCGACGATCTACAGCGGGAAGCTCTTTCGCATTACCTATCGACAACCATCTCATCGCTCTCGACATGAAGACCGGTCAGGAGTTGTGGAATCAGAAATTTGCCGAGGCCAAAGAGGGTTACTACGCGACGGGCGCGCCGATCGTCGCCAACGGTGTCGTGATCTCAGGGATGGCGGGCGGAGAGTCTACCACGCGCGGGTTTCTGGACGGCTGGGATCCTGACACCGGCAAGAAGTTGTGGCGTCGCTACACGATTCCGGCACCCGGCGAGCCTGGGTCCGAGACGTGGCCGAAGGGAAGCGATGCCTGGATGCACGGTGGCGGCCCCACGTGGCGTTCCGGTTCGTATGATCCGCAATTGGACCTCGTCTATTGGGGCGTCGGCAATGCCGAGCCGTACGATCCCAAGCCTCGCGGCGCGCTCGACAGCCTGTTCACGTCGAGCGTTCTCGCCATCCGTCCGAAGACCGGTGAGGTCGCCTGTTACTACCAATACACGCCGAACGACGTGTACGACGTGGACGGCACCGACGAACAGGTGCTCGCGGATATCCGGATTGGTGGCCAGCTGCGCAAGGTGATGATGCAGGCCAACAAGAACGGCTTCTTGTATGTGCTGGATCGGACCAACTGCAAGCTGATCGCGGCCCATCCGTACGTCAAGGTCAACTGGGCCACTCACATCGATCTCAACACCGGTCGACCGGTCTTGACGGATCTCTACAAGCGCTTTCTCGCCGGCGAGGAGGTCGAGATCTATCCATCGCGCGGCACCAACGCGGTGCCCATCGCGTTCGACTCCGAGCACCGGGCTTGTCTACGCCAGCACATGGGAACGTGCCGCGCATTCAGAAGATCGCGCCGCCGAAGCCAGAGGTCCTCGGCGCGAACTCCACCGGCGTCATCAGCAGAACGCCGGCGGTCCAACCGGGCGATGTCCTCGGTCACTTTGCGGCCATCAATCCGTTGACGGGTGAGAAGAAGTGGGAGATTCCGCTGACGGATTTGCCGGGGTCGGCCGGCATGCTGGCGACCGGCGGCGGACTGATTTTCACCGGCAAGTTGACCGGAGAGTTCGTCGCGCTCGATGCGGCGACCGGCAGGACGCTGTGGCAGTTCAAGACCGGCTCGAGCATCAACGCGACGGCGATCACTTACACGCACAACGGCCGTCAGTACGTGACCATCGCCTCGGGACGTCGGCGGGGTCCTCGCCAGTCGCTACACGGGCAACAAGGTGCCGACCGGTGGCTCGATCTGGACGTTCGCGTTGATGCCCGACTGAAGCTGTTCTTGACATGCGCTGGCGGGCGGTCTGCTCAATGCGCGACGTACTGACGTTCGAAGACAATAGGCAGCATTAGCGGCCTGCAGTCAACCGAATGCCCCGTGATGGGCCGCCGCACGCCCCCACAGATCGAAATTCCCCAGCAGTCCGCCTTTCGCCGTCCCGCCGTTGCGGACGACGCGGCGCGGCTCGATCGCCGGTTGAACGCCGGGCGGTGACCACGCACTGCCATCGAGAATCATCCGCCGCGGTGTGCAGGCATCCGCGATCAGACTGAAACTGACGCGCGCGCCGGCCACGGAGAAGGTGTAACGTCCGGCGCCGGCGCACTCCTCTGGCGCGTTCTGCAACTGAAGGGTGACCTCGCGGCGGCTGCTGGTCCAGGTGTCGGCCATCGACGGCCAGCCGTCGCCCGACAGCCTGAACGTGCCCGCTGGATCGAACCGCAGCGTGAACGCGCGCATCGCGAGCGGACCGCTCGGCACCGTTGGTTGGACAGAAGACTGTCGGGCAGAGGGCGACGTCGTGAGAGGCACAGGGCAAGCACGCAGGCGATGAGCGCTTCTCTGATGGGGGATGGCGGCGACATCACCGGCATTGTGCTCTCGACCGCCGAACGCGCTACAGTTCCCCCTGATGAGAATCGCGCTGCACTGCCTGCTGCCCGTGATCGTCGCGGGAGCGGCCGTCGGCCTGTCTGACCGCACGGCTGCGCAGTCGCCGGGACGGATCGACTTCGCACGCGACATCCAGCCGCTGCTGCGATCGAACTGTTACGGCTGTCACAGCGCATCGCTGCAGAGCGGCAATTTCCGTCTCGACCGCCGGCGCGACTCGATGCCCAATCGTGTCGGCGCCAACGGCGCGCGCATCGTCCCTGGCAACAGCGCCGTGAGCCGGCTGTATCTCAGAGTGTCCGGCAATCAGGCGGGACTGCAGATGCCGCCAACCGGCGCACTTCGACCAGAAGAGATCGGCACGATCAAGGCCTGGATCGATCAGGGCGCCGAGTGGCCCGACGAGCTCGCGGGAGAGACCCCGTCACCGCCGCAAGATCCGAAGGCGACGCAGGTGCTGGATGCGCTGCGGCACGGCGATCGACGGCGATTCGAACGGCTGCTGAGGGAAAACCCGAACGCGGTACGAGCGACGGGATCCGGTGGCGTTACTCCGTTGATGTACGCCGCTCTCTATGGAGACGCGTTATCGGCGCGTCTGCTGCTCGACATGGGCGCGGACCCGAACGCCCGCAACGATGCCGGCGCAACCGCACTGATGTGGGCGGTGGATGATCTGGGACAACGCGACTGCTGCTCGAGCGCGGAGCAGATCCGAATGTGCGCTCGGCGGATGGCGGCACGGCGTTGCTGGTGGCAGCCGGCCGCTCCGGCTCCAGTGAGGTGGTGAAGGCGCTCCTCGATCACGGCGCGACGCTCGAAGGTCAGGCGGTGGTGAGTCAGGCCGCAGACGCCGGCGACGCGGCGGTCATGCGTCTGCTCATCGAGCGCGGCGCGGATACCGCCACACTGCCAGCCGATCTGGCGATGCGCTCCGGCTGTGCCGACTGCGTCGAGTTGCTGCTGAAGTCGGCTGGACGTCCGGCGCTCACTCGCGCGCTCGTATCCGCAGCGCGCTATGGAGATTCACCTGGTATGCGCATGCTGCTCGGACGCGGTGCCGAGCCGACGGCGGCCGCGTTGAGATTCGCGGCTGCGTCCGAGTCGGCACCGGCCGATGGCATCTCCGCTCTGCTCGATCGCGGTGTGCGCGACGAGGACGCGTTCGAACTGGCTGCGCGACACGGTGACACGCCCGTCGTTGCGGCGCTGCGCAAGGCCGGCGTCACAGAGACCACCGTGCCAGCGCTCACCCTGAAGAAGCCCGCGGCACCACGATCCGTGCGCGACGCTGTCACCATCAGCCTCCCTCTACTGCAGCACGTGGACGTGGTGTTCCTCAAAACCGCCGGTTGCATCTCCTGTCACAACAACAGCCTGTTCCAGATGACCTCCGTCGCCGCGCGACGACACGGGTTCCGCATCGACGAGGCCCTCGTCAAGGAGCAGATGACGAGGACGCGTGCCTACCTCGAGAGCTGGCGCGAACGCGAGCTGCAGGACATCGCGATCCCGGGACGCATCGATACGACGTCCTATATCCTCGTGGGGCTCGCCGCGGCGCAGTACCCGCCGGACCCGGCGACCGACGCGCTCGCGCGCTACGTGAAGCGGCGTCAGTTCGCCGACGGCGGATGGCGGATCGCGACGCATCGACCGCCGATCGAATCGAGCGACATCGCCGTCACCGCCCGTTGCGCTGCGTGCGCTGCAGGCGTTCGCGCCTGCAGCGCAGAAGGCCGAATACGCGCGCGCGATCCAGCGAGGGGCGGCGTGGCTCGCGCAGGCCCGGCCGAAGACGACCGAAGATCACGCGCTCCAGCTCCTCGGGCTCGGCTGGGTGGGCAAGGGACATGCGGCGATCCAGAAGGCCGCAGGCGCATTGATCGCGATGCAACGCGCTGATGGCGGGTGGAGTCAGATCCCGACGCTGGCCAGCGACGCCTACGCCACGGGTCAGGCACTCACGGCGCTCGCCGAGAGTGGTGCCCTGAAGCCGACCGATCCGGTGTACCAGAAAGGCGTACGGTTCCTGCTCGGCACTCAGCTCGAGGACGGTTCGTGGTACGTCCGCACCCGTGCCGTCCCGGTGCAGCCATACTTCGACAGCGAATTCCCGCACGGCAAGGATCAGTTCATCTCCGCGGCGGCGACCAACTGGGCCACCATGGCGCTGGCGTTGGCCGCGCGCTGACGGGGGACGTGTGAGTCCAGGTAAGACAATAGGCAGCATTGGAGCTAGGGCCTGCAGTCAACGGAATGCCCCGTGATGGGCCGCCCGCACGCCCCCACAGCACCCCGGCAATGTCAGCGGCTGCGCCAACGCGCCGGTTGCCGAAACGGCGATGATAGCGAGCACGAATCCGAACAAGCGCATGGCCAGGACGATATGCGATGGGAATCGGTCATGGCGTCAATTTTTCGTCCAACGTCGGGCCATTGACAGCCCGGAGCCCCGAGTCTAGAGTCCGCTGCGATGGATCCCGTCACACGGCGCACCTTCATCAAGGGCGTCATCGCGGCGGCGCGATCGCGACCTCCGCCGCCTATCTCTTCCGCGGCCCCGGCGCGCTTCTCGGCCAGACGTCGGCGCCCGGCTCGGTCGAGCGTCTGATCACGCTGAACGTCAACGGCCAGATGCGGCGCGTCGACGTGATGAAGCAGGAAACGCTGGCCATGACGCTGCGCTACAAGCTGGGGCTCACCGGCACCAAGCTCGGCTGCGACCGCGCCGAGTGCGGCGCCTGCACGGTGCTCATCGACGACGTGCCGCACTATTCGTGCTCGGTGCTGACGCACACCGTGCGCGGACGCGCAGGTCGTCGACGATCGAAGGGCTCGCCAGCGCCGACGGCAAGCTGCATCCGGTGCAGCAGGCGGTGCGTCGACGAGCAGGGCTTCCAGTGCGCCTTCTGCATGCCCGGCTTCATGATGGCGACGGTCGGCTTCCTCAAGACGAATCCGAACCCGACGCGCCAGGAGCTGGCGCACGGCATCTCGGGCAATCTGTGCCGCTGCCAGGACTACGACAAGATCCTCACCGCGCTGATGCGCGGCGCGGAGTACATGCGGAGGGCCGTCCAATGCCTGACGGACAAGCTGATCGGCGCAGAACTACACGCCGCCCGATCTCGTCGCCAAGGTCACCGGCACGCGCGAAGTACGCCGAGGACTTCCGCGCCGACGGCATGCTCTTCGCCAAGCTGCTGCTCAGCCCGATGCCGCACGCGCGCGTGCGCAGCATCGACACGAGCGCCGCGCTGGCGATGCCCGGCGTGAAGGCGATTCTCACCGCCGACGATCTGCCCGATCTCGGACGGCGCCGAACGCGCGCTCACCAACGAGCCGCTCTACGCGGGCGAGCCGATTCTCGCGGTCGCCGCGGTGGACGAGCTGACGGCCGCCGAAGCGATCGAGACGCATCCACGTCGACCTCGAGCCGCTGCCGTTCGTCGTCGATCCGCTCGAGAGCCTGCGGCCCGGACGGCCCGAACGCGCGACTCGACGGCAACGTGTGGGGCGCGCCGCTGCCCGGCGGCGCCGGGCCCGGGCGCGCCCGCGCCGCCGTCGAAGACGCATCAAGTGGACCGCGCGAGGACTTCGCCGACGCGGGCGACGGCCGGCTGCCGATGGGCAAGGCGCCCGAGGAATGGTCGTACGGCGATCTCGACGCCGGCTTCAAGGACGCCGCGCTCGTGCTCGACGAAACCTTCGTCGTGCAGTCCACCGGCCATCACCCGATGGAAACGCGCAGCGCGATGGCGTACTGGCAGAACGGCAAGCTGTATCTGCACGGCTCGACGCAGAGCGTCGCCGCAGACGCGTGGCCGGCATCGCGCGCTGGGTCGGCATCGACCCGTCGCAGACGTCGTCCTGATCTGCGAGTACACCGGCGGCGGCTTCGGCAGCAAGGGCGGCGGCGCCGTGTCGATGGCGATTCCGGCGCTGCTGTCGAAGAAGGCCAACGCGCCGGTGATGATGCGCATCAGCCGCGAGGAGGAGAGCTACATCGGCCGCGCGCGCACCAACATGATCGGGCCGCGCGCAAGGTCGGCTTCGCGAAGGACGGCCGCATCACCGCGCTCGATCTGTTCATCGTCCAGGACAACGGCTCGTACGGGCCGATGGGCGATCATCGCTCCGCCGGCCACGCCGCGTCGCTCATCTACCAGCCGCCGGCGATGCGCTGGCGCGCGGTCAACGTGCTCACCAACACGCCGCCGCGCATCGCAGCAGCGATCGCCCGGCCCGATGCAGGCCAACGGCATCATGGAGCCGATCATCACGAAGGCGGCCAAGCAGCTCGGCATCGATCAGGTCGCGATCCGCCGCATCAACTCGCCCGAGGGCAAGGCGCTCTACGGCCCGCCGGCGCCGAACGGCCAGCGCCCGCACGTCACGAGCGCGTTCGTGAAGGAGGCGCTCGATCGCGGCGCGCGAGCTGTTCAACTGGGACGAGCGCAAGGCGCGCGCGGGCCAGCGGCGCGGATCGAAGGTGCGCGGCGTCGGCGTCGCCGTCGGCCCGCACGGCGCGGGATCGATCGGCTTCGACGGCCTGATGACGATCCGGCCCGACGGCAAGCTGTACGTGCAGTCGGGCGTCGGCAATCTGGCACGCATTCGGTGATCGACCTCGCGCGCGTCGCCGCCGACGTGCTCGCGATGCCGTGGGAGAAGGTCGAGGTCATCTGGGGCAACACCGGCAAGCACCTGCCGTGGACGTGCCTCTCGGTCGGCAGCCAGACGACGCACGCGATGACGCGCGCCAACTACGCCGGCGCGATGGACGCCAAGCGCAAGCTGCAGGAGATCGCCGCGCACGGATCTCGGCGGCTCGCCGGACGACTACGAGCTCGGCAACGAGCGCGTCTATCGCCGCGGCAATCCCGGCCGCGGGCTGAGCTACGCGCAGGCCGCGACGCGCGCCATCGAGCTCGGCGGCAAGTTCGACGGCCACGAGCTGCCCGACGACATCAACCCGATGACCAAGGCGTCGGCCACCGCGCTCGCGGGCCTCGGGCTGATGGGCGTGGCCAAGGACAACTATCCGCGCGACGGCGACACCTACTCGTTCGTCGTCGGCTTCGCCGAAGTCGAGGTCGACGTCGAGACCGGCAAGGTGACGCTCGTCGACTACCTCGCGCGTCGGCGACGTCGGCACGGTCGTCAACCCGCGCAGCCTGCTCGGCGCAGATCAACGGCGGCAGCTGCCTCGGCATCGCGCACGCGCTGCTGCCAGAAGTCGGTGTTCGATCCGCAGTACGGCGTGTCGCTGGCGCAGCGCTTCCACTACAACAAGCCGCTGACGATTCTCGACATCCCGGCGACGCATGCAGGCCGAGGCGCTCGACATCGCCGATCCGGAGACGCCGGTCGGCGCGCGCGGCGTCGGCGAGCCGCCGGTCGGCGCCGGCTACGGCGCCGTGCTGAACGCGATCGCCGACGCGATCGGCGTGGACGTGTTCCGCCGCGCGCCGGTGACGGCCGACATCGTGCTGATGTCGCTCGAGCACGGACGTCGGATGCACGAACCGCTCAGGCTCATCTGAACGTTCAGATGCGAAGCGCGAACGTCCGAACGACTGCGTCCGACGTCTGCATTTTGAACGTCCGCATCTGCATGGAGACTCGATGGCCGTCATTCGCGACGTGATGCCGGCGTTCGAGCTGTTCCAGCCGGCGTCGGTCGACGACGCGCTCGACGCTGCTCGATCGGTACGGCGCCGAGCGCGTGGGTGCTGGCCGGCGGTCTCGACAGCTTCGACTGGCTGAAGGATCGCATCAAGCGCCCGAGCGTCGTCGTCGATCTGAGCGGCGATTGCAGAGCTGAAGGGCATTCACGACCGCGCGGCGACGGCCTCGAGATCGGCGCGATGACGACGCTCACCGAGGTCGTGCGCCATCCGGTCGTCCGGGAGCGGTACGCGATCCTGCTGCGAGGCGGCCGAAGCGGCGGCGTCGCCGCAGATCCGCAACCAGGGCACCATCGGCGGCAACGTCGTCGCAGGACACGCGCTGCTGGTACTACCGCGCCGGCTGGTCGTGCTATCGCGCCGGCGGCAACATCTGCTACGCCGACACGCCGACCGCGATCAATCGCGAGCACGCGATCCTCGGCGCCGACCGCTGCGTCGCCGTCAACCCGTCCGACACCGCGCCGGCGCTGATCGCGCTCGAGCGCAGAGATGGTGATCCGCAGCCGCGACGGCGAGCGGGTCGTCGCCGCCGAGGACTACTTCGTCGGGCCGGGCACCGACATCACGCGCATGACGGTGCTGCAGCCCGGCGAGCTGCTGACGGCCATCCGGCTTCCCGGCGACGTGGGCCGGCGCGCAGTTCTATTTCGAGAAGGTCGCGCGATCGCCAGGTGTGGGACTTTCGCGCTCGTGAGCGTCGCGTCGGCGATGGTGATGTCACGGCGACACCGATCGAGCGCATGCGGCTCGTCGTCAACGGCGTCGCGCGCGCGGCCGCTGCGGCTGCCCGCGGTCGAAGAACGCGGTCCGCGGGCAAGCCGCGCAACGAGGCGACGGCGACGCTGGCCGGCGAGCTCGCGATCGAGGGCGCGCAGCCGCTGCAGCTACAACGCCTACAAGGTGCCGCTGCATGCGCAACCTCGTGAAGCGCGCGATCCGCGGGACGGAGGCCTGACGCATGGACTTCCTGACCTGGGGCCGCAGCCCCTGGGGCCAGCAGATCCTCACGCACATCTCGTGGGATCTGCTGTGGGCGTCGCTCTTCGCGGGCGTCGCGTTCCTCGTCGCGCACGCCAGCTACATGGTGCTGTCCGGCGCATCGCAAGCGCGATGCGCGACGAAACCGACGCGATGGAGGCGGCGCGCAGCGATCTGCCCGACCGGATTCCCGCGCCACTCGCTCGCCGCGCGGCTGTTCCACTGGGTGATGGCCGTCGTCGATGTTCGTGCTGCTGTTCACGGCGTTCCTGCCGATCGTCGGGCGTCCAGTTCGCGTGGGTGACCTGGCACTGGATGGCGGGCCTCGTGCTCACCGCGTCGATCGTCTTTCACATCGTCCACGCCACGGTCTGGCTGGACTTCTGGTCGATCTGGGTCGGCCCGAAGGACGTGCCCGAGCTGAAGGCGGAGATGCTGCGCGAGCTCGGGCACGACGTGCCCGGACCCAAGCCCGGCAAGTATCCGCTCGGCAATCGCCTGTATCATCTGGCCATCGTGGTCGCCGGGCTGGCCGTCGTCGTCAGCGGCCTGCTGATGATGGTCCGCGTGCGGACACCGTTCTTCACGCGCAATCCCGTACCTGCTCGGCGACTCGACGTGGGGCGTGACCTACGTCGCGCACGGCCTGGCCGGGCGTGGCGCTGGTCGGGCTGGTCATCGCGCACGTGTACTTCGCTGTGCGGCCCGAGAAGTGGTGGATCACCAAGTCGATGATCCTCGGCTGGATCACCCGACGGCAGTATCTCGAGCACCACGATCCGCAGCGCTGGATCGCCCGGTGATGGATCTGGCCGCGCGCTGCGACGCGATCGAAGAGTGTTACGAGTTCATGCTGGCCTACGCGGCCCAGGGGGTGGTCGAGGAAGCCGGCAACCCCGCGTCAGGCCAGCTTCGGACGTTTCTTCAGCGGGCCGAGCTGGCGCTTGACGGCCTGGCAGGATCCTGCCGCGCCACCGTGGATGAGGGTGGTCTTCAGCCGGTCGATCGCTATGTCGCGTTCATCGACGTGCTCGATCGCGACGCGCGGAGCGCGCTGGCAGCCGTTCGGCTCGTTCTCGCCCAGCCCTCGATCGGCTCACAACTCATCGACAACCTGAACGCGTCGATCCACCTGCGCGCGCTGCTCACCGATCTGTTCCTGATCGACGAGATCCTGAACACCCGCGCCCGCAACCCGGTTCAGCGGACCTGAACCGAGATTTAACCCGCCGCCGCCATGCCGCCGGCGGCTGCGCGACCTGGAGGCGGCGACGCGCGTTACCGCGTCGCTGCCGCCGACATTCCGGTGAACACCAATTTCTGGGTGCGTCTGCCTATCTGGGCTTCCGCCGTGTAGATGTTGCCCTTCGAGTCGGCGGCGATGTGGTGAAGGCCCTGAAAATCACCGGGGTTGCCGCCTCGACGTCCGAATGACTCGACAACTTCGAGTGTCTTTCTGAGCACGATATGAATGTGCGAGTTCGCCTGGTCTGCCACGTAGATGAACTGTTGCTGCGGGTCTGGTGACAACGCCAGCCGGCGACGCCGTGATTCTCGCGACCGGGGGGTACGGCACGGTCTACTACCTCTCCACGAACGCGGTGAATTCCAACGTGACGGCGGCCGGCGCGCGCACAAGCGAGGGGCGCTGTTCGCCAACCCGTGCTTCACCCAGATTCACCCGACGTGCATCCCCGTCAGCGGCGACCATCAGTCGAAGTTGACGCTGATGAGCGAGAGCCTCCGCAACGATGGACGCGTCTGGGTGCCGGAAACGAAGGGCGACACGCGGTCCCCGGAGCAGATTCCCGAGGACGAACGCGATTACCACCTCGAACGGAAGTACCCGAGCTTCGGGAATCTCGTTCCGCGCGACGTCGCCTCACGCAATGCCAAGCAGGCCTGCGATGAAGGACGCGGCGTTGGCGAGAGCGGGCTCGCGGTGTACCTGGACTTCACCGATGCGATCAAGCGGTTGGGCGTCGAGGCGATTCAAGAGAAGTACGGCAACCTCTTTCAGATGTACCAGAAGATCACCGGCGAGGATGCGTACAAGGTCCCGATGCGCATCTACCGGGCCATCCATTACACGATGGGCGGCCTGTGGGTCGATTTCAACCTCATGAGCAACCGATTGCGGCGAGGATCTCGTAGACACCGAGGCGTGTGCCAACGGTCAATGGCATGAGTTCATCTCTCGAGATGGTCCGCAAATTCTGCCACGGCTCTCTGATTCCAGATGGGAAATACTTGGAACGTGGAGGCGGACTCTCTGGATTTCTTCAACATTTCTCGAGGAGCGTGATGGCACGCTGATGGCTACGAGACTGCTACAATGAGCTTCGTGACACGAAGCAATACGCGGGCAGACGACTCGCGGATGAAGCTCACCTACGAGGATTTCCTGCTCTTCCCCGACGACGGGAAGCGGCACGAATTGATCGACGGGGAGCACTACGTGACGCCGTCACCGATCATCCGGCATCAGGAGATTTCCGGGCGCCTGCATCTCCTGATTGGCGCGTGGCTCGAAGCCAACCCGATCGGTCGCCTGTTCTACGCGCCCCTCGATATCGTTTTCTCGAACTTCGACGTGGTGGAGCCCGACCTCCTGTACATGAGCAACGAGCGCGCGCACGAGATCCTCACCACGAAGAACGTGACGGGAGCCCCCGAGATTGTTGTGGAAATTGGATCGCCCGGGACGCGCAAGCGGGACGAGACAATCAAGAAACGGCTTTACGAACGGTCCGGCGTGACGGAGTACTGGGTGATCGATCCGGAACTCGACGTGATCCGCGTGTATCGCCGGTCCGGCGACGCGTTTGAGCGTCCGGAGGAGTTCTCGAGAGAAGCCGGCGACGTGCTCCGAACCGCGTTGCTGCCAGGTCTCGAGATCGCTCTGACGACGATCCTGCGTGCCTGATAACGCTCAACCTCGTCGGCGTCACTTTGCGGGTACGAGGCGTTTCAACTCTTCGTCCCAGTGCTGAACGACGACGAGGCCTTCCTCGGAACGGCGAGTCGGCACTGTTGATTGCACGGGTGCCGCAGGCTGATTGATCAGCTCCGATGGCGCGGGCTTGACCATCAGAAAGCGGCGACCATCGGACGACACGTCATAAGCGCGCCGTTGATTCCCCCGGGCGGCGAGGATATATCGACCATCGAGGATTTTCGTTGGAGCGCTTGGCTTCCAGGCGTTCCCGGGCTGCACGCGGACACTCATCAACGCGCCGGTCGGCCCCTGAAAGAAAAGCTCCTGCTCCTGCCCGCTGCTCGCCCAGGCCGGCGCCGTGCCGCCACCGCCTGAAACCTGATAGTGCCCGCCATTCACGTCAGGGAATGGCCTGACGTAGATTTCAGCTTGCCCTGAGTCGAACGCTTCGTAGGCCAGCCAGCGACCGTCCGGCGACACCACGGCGTTGCGTTCAGCCAGCGGTGTTTTCACGAGAGATTGCTCCTTACGTTCTTTGTCCATTGAGAGCATCGTGATATCGGGGGCCCCACCCCCAAGCGTGAACACCACGTGTGCCCCGTCACGATCGACCGACGATGGAAATTGGGGAGCACTACCTTGGCTGAGGCGCTCAGGGTTGCCGGTGCCGTCAGCCGCTTGCCAAGCGAGACTCCGATTGGCACCGCCGAACTCAGAGCTGAACACCAACCGATGTCCGTCCGGCATCCAGACGGGAGCCTGATCGAGCCCCGGATCGAACGTGAGGCGAGTCAATGTCTCGCCAACCACATTCCAGATCCAGATGTCGTCCTGTTGGTCAAGAATGTCGACGGCGATCCGCGTTCCGTCAGGAGAGATGCGAGGTGAGACGTACGCGCGCGCTTGTGCCTTGATGGCCTCTTCGTGGCCCTGGCGATCCACCCATACCAACGTCCGCGCAGGTGCAGGCGCCTGGAGCCCTGAGGCAGTCGCGCCAGGGACGTAGACCAGCGTGCCATCCCGAGCGACATCGAAATCCGCTGCGCCAGCGCTGGTCGTGACGACCTTCGGCAGGACCGGAACCGGGGAGCCTGTCGTTTCGAGACGTTTGAGGTCAAAGCGCACAGCGCGCAACGTGCCATCGACGCCATATACCAGATGGCCGCTTGCAACGTAATGTGCGTGGCTCCCGCCCGGCACCAGAATCTTCTGCGTGCCAGTCTTCAAGTCGAGGACCGCCACCTGCGCCGACTCGATCCCGCCCGCCGTAGAAGTGATCGTAAACAGCACGGCCTGACCGCCCGGCAGAAACTCGGGCCAGAGATGATCGGCTTCACCGCGCTCGTGATTCGGCGTGGTCAACTGCGCGGGCTTCCCGCCCCCCGCCGGTACGCGCCACAGCCCCGACGCCGCATCGGTCATGCCAAATACGATCGTGTCATCGTCGCCCCACGTCGCGCCGCCCCGGTCGCCACCCGTGATCCCGCAGATCGGAAGAGCCGGTCCACCCGAGATCGATACCTTCTTCAGAGTGATCGTGGTTCCCCTCTCGGCTGCAGACTGGCCGGCTCCATCGAAAAACCCGATCCACTTTTCATCAGGTGAGACGAACGGGCCCCTGGGAAAATTCAACCCCGCAATCGCTGTCGGCTCGAGCTGGTCCATCGCTCGCACGAAGAGCTGGGTACCATTGTTCCCTACGTACACGATATGCCGTCCATCGGGACCGACGGCCAATTCACGATCGAGCGTGATTTGGGTCATCGCCGCAGTACCGGTCGGAGCGACCATGAACCGCGCGATGGGTGGAGTCGTCGGACGAGTGGCGAACCACATGCCCACACCGGCGAGCGCGGCGCCGATGGCGAGGGCCAGAACGCCGACAAGTGCGAGCCGTCGTCCCAGTGATTGAACTGGTGGAGGCTGTGACGCTGTGGAAGCTGGTGACTCGGCACCAAATCCGTCAGTCAGCGCAAGGCGAGCTTCACCGATGTCGCGAAGGCGCCGCCTGGGTTCTTTCTCCAAGCATCGGCGTAGCAGGCGCTGAAGAGCTGGCGGCGTCGCCGAAGGCAATGCCGCCCAATCCGGGTCCTTCGTCATCACGAACGCGAGCGTGATGGACAGGTCGTCGCCGTCAAATGCCCGCCGGCCCGTGAGCATCTCGCAGAGGACAACACCGAATGCCCAGATGTCGGCACGTTTGTCGACACTCTTGCCGCGCGCCTGCTCGGGTGCCATGTACGCAGCGGTCCCGAGAATGATGCCCGCCTGCGTCATCGCGGGTGAGGTGATCGTCGGCGACATCGTGAGGCTTTCCCTTCCAGCCCCTCCGGCCTGTCCTGCCCCTCCCGCCTCCATGGCTTTCGCCAATCCGAAGTCCAGCACCTTCACTGTGCCGTCTGAACGTACTTTGATGTTCGCTGGCTTCAGATCGCGATGAATGATTCCCTGCTCGTGCGCCGCTTCAAGGGCCTCGGCGATCTGCCTCGCGATGGGGAGCGCCTCATCGAGCGGGATGGCGCCGCGCGCGATGCGCTGCGACAGGTCTTCGCCTTCCACGAATTCCATCACCAGCGCGCGGATGTGGGGACCGGATTCCGCCGGACTCACTCGAGTGGGGCCTTCTTCCAGACCGTAGATGGCGGCGATATTGGAGTGGTTCAGGGAAGCGAGCGTCTGGGCCTCGCGAGTGAACCGGGCGAGACGTTCGGTGTCGAATGCAAATGCGTCAGGCAGTACTTTGATGGCGACATCGCGATTGAGCCTGGTATCGCGGGCTCGATAGACCTCCCCCATGCCGCCTGCGCCGATTGTGGTCAGGATCTCGTAGACGCCGAGGCGTGTGCCTGCTGTGAGGGCCAAACCTCCCGGATTATACCGACGTGCTAAATCCTAAAATCCTCAAATCCTGAATTAAAATCTCTTCTATCAGACTTTTATCACCTCCACCAACTCCTTGACCGCCGCTGCGGACTTCTTGAGAGCGACGTCTTCCTCAGGCGTCAGCTTGATCTGAAGAGACAATAGGCAGCATTAGAGGCCTGGAGTCAACGGAATGCCCCGTGATGGGCCGCCCGCACGCCCCCACAACGCCGATGAGCGGCGCCACCCATGGACAGCGACTCGGCGGGCTACTCAAGTACTACGATCGAGCAGCGTGATGCGTGCAATGGTCCAGTCGACAACTCGGCCCACTGATGGGACGTTACGGGCTGGCTCAGTTCCAACGCGAGGCGGAAGTCCTGGGCTCGTTGGACCACCCGAACATCGGCCCCAATCCGCGGGCTGGAAAAGCGCACCGGTATGACGGCGCTCGTGATGGAACTCGTGGTCAGCGCTGGACCGGACCCAGATAGCGATCGAGCCAATCGAGCGCTTCTCTAGCGACTTGGCTGGGTCTCACCGCGAACACTTCGTGACCTCCTGGGTATACGACGTGACGCTTGTGCTCGGACGGCGTCCCTAGAAGCGTAAACAACCGCTTCTGGCTCATGTCAACCGGAAAGGTGCTGTCGCTGTCGCCATTGAGCATGAGGACCGGGACCTTCACGCGTGGCGCGAAATTGAAATCATCTATTTCGGGCGGCATCTTAAACGGTTGTAACCCGCCAACGACGAAAAGGCCGACCTTGAAGCGAGGGTCTAGCGCGAGCGTATGCGGGCCAGAGGCAGCGCCCCAACTGAATCCGTAGTACGCGAACCCACTCTTCTGGATGTCCTGCCGCGTTTCGAGGTAGTCAACACCTCGGCGGACATCGTTTATGAACTGCATGACCCAAAGTGCTATACGCTCGGGACATTCGTGGCCGGTCGTCGGTCGATACGCCTTTCATATGTACCCTTGTACACCGGGTACAAAACAGCACGGCCGCTCAGCATCAAGAAATCGAAAGTGTCGGTCGGCAGCTCGATCGCTGGTCAGCGAAACTGTTGCGCCGGCCCCGGGGAAGTAGACCACGGTCTGGTAAGGCGGTCGGGTATTCCGAGGCAGGAACAGATAGGCAGGCACTCTTTCCCGGTCGTATGCTGCGGCGAAGCTGACCTTTTCTTTGACCCACTGCTCCGCGCTGCGATCGATCGACTCGACTTTGGCATCGAGCGCTTGGGGATCGTAGGCAAAGAGGTTCTGATACACGCGAAAGACCTCGTCGGACACCGGCGTCTCTTTGCTGTAATCGCGTGATGCCGGGGGAATAGGCCCCGTCAGGGTGTCCGCCACCGCCTGCGAATCACTGTATTGCACGAGGCGAAAGCCGTTCGTGTCGGACCGGTCGAAGGGCGAGCGGGCGACAACTTCCTGGAAGTAGTAGGCGGGGTCCGTCCAAGCTCCGCCGAGGATGACACGCGTCGAGCCTGGCGTTAACTCGTTCCAGACCCACTCTCTAACGTTGCCGGCAACGTCGAAAGCCCCGAAGGGAGAGACCCCCGGCCGACTGCCGACCGGGACAACACCTTTCCCTTCGATGTTACTGAGCGGAGCGATGTAGGCTCCCAGCTGAGGACCCGCCGCCTGCACCCAATGATAGGCAGTCGGCAGGCTCTTGCCCACGAACTTGGCATAGGCGACCGCTTCGTACCAACTCACGCCCGCCACTGGGTACTGACTCTGACCCACTGGATAGGCTCCCGCCTGCCAGGTCGACGGACCCGGCCGGCCGGTCCCCATTGCGTTCGCGCCTTCGTCTGCCACCGCTCGTGACACAGCTCGAGGCACGCTCATCAGCACGTTCGTCGCCACCCTCGGCGCGATCATCCTCGCGGCTCAGGGAAACCCGGAGGCTGCCAAAGTCGCCAACCCGAGAGATCTTCTCCGTGATCAAGAACGGTGTCCCGCCCGATCTGAGCATGGAGCCCTGGGGCGATCGGATCAAGGACCCGGATATCTGGAACGTCGTGATGTACGTGCGGTCGCTTCGGAAGAAATGATCGTCGGTGGGTCTGAAGACCCGCCCGGCACTCAGCGCGTCAACGTATACAACACCATCGCCTCGCCCTTTTCAGCGATCGTTGCCTCGAGGAGGCGAACGATAGCGTCGCGGCGCGCGATCAGCGCCTCCATTTCGTCTTTCAACAGGATCTTGCCCATCACCTCGGTGATCTGTGGCAGAGTCAGCGCCTTCATCTTCTCGAAGAGCGCCCGGTCGCAGCGCGTCAGCAACTCCGGTTTCAGCAGATTCTTTCCCGTTCGGAACGCCCGCGTGTGGTCGATCATCCACATCTTCCAGTCGGTCGTCCAAATCAGGTTGCCGAGGTTGCGATCGCGATTCTGAATGAGCTCGTCGAACAGGTACAGCAGCTGCGTATAGCCGCGGGTGCGCGCCGGGCTCGGGCCGTACCTCTTCTCCTTCATCTTGATGCGATCGCCTTCCTCCATCATGTAGTCGTCGATCCACCAGGTCACCGCGGCAGGCTTGCCGTCTACCGTGCGCAGCACCGACATCGGCACGTTGTCGAGTCCGAGCAGGAGCGAGAGACGATAGGCGGCGATGTTGTATCGATAGGAATCCTTGAAGTTGATCTCGGTGTGTTTCGGATCGACCTGGAAGATCGGCATCGAGATGTCCACGTCCTGAACCTGCGCGTCGTGCGTGAAGGTTCCATCGGACATTCGCACTTGCCTCGCTTTGGTGACGCCTTTGCTCACCTTGATCGTGGCGCCGATCTCGGCCTTCAGGAGAAAGCGCTCCATCTCCTCTGCGGTGAGCACCCGCCGCGGTGGAGCCGTGGCGGCGGCCGTGTCCTGCGCAGCACACGGCCACGTGGCGAACGTCACCGTCACCACCGCGAGCCCGATCGCACGCCAAGTCGCTCTCATGATTGCGCTCCCGCTTCGAGACTATTTCTTGCCGGTTTTCACGCGGATCTGCGACGCCGTCATCGTGCGGCTGCATCCAGATACGTGATGCTGACGATGTCGTCCGGACGCCCCCACAGCGCCGATGAGCGGCGCGACTCATGGACACACCGACGCGAGTGCCTCGATCGCGTGCTCATCGCGGCGTCGGCCAACGAGCCGCTGGTCTGAAGCGCGATACGCCGCCGGCGGCTGCGCGATTTGGAAGCGGCGACGCGCGTTACCGCGTCGCTGCCGCCGACATTCCGGTGAACACCAATTTCTGGGTGCGTCTGCCTATCTGGGCTTCCGCCGTGTAGATGTTGCCCTTCGAGTCGGCGGCGATGTGGTGAAGGCCCTGAAAATCACCGGGGTTGCCGCCTCGACGTCCGAATGACTCGACAACTTCGAGTGTCTTTCGGAGCACGATATGAATGTGCGAGTTCGCCTGGTCTGCCACGTAGATGAACTGTTGCTGCGGGTCTGGTGAGAACGCCAGGCCAGCCACCGTCGACCCGCCTTCGTTCCGGTTGATGAACGCCTGCGTGATGAACTTCCCCTCCATTGTAAAGACCTGAATACGGCTGTTGCCCCGGTCGGCGACGTACACGACGCCGTCGTTCGACACCTTGATGCCGTGCACGATGCCGAATTGCGGCGGACCGGGGCCTTCTCGAACCGGCGTCGCGGCGGGCGCGGTCGTCGCGCCGCCTGCGGGAGGTGTGGGAGGCGGTGGTGGCGCCGGTGGTGGGTCGAGCGGCGTGTTGCCGAACGCGCCCCACATGCGTTTGAAAGCCCCGGTGTCGGCAGCCATGACGATCACGCGGCGATTGCCGTATCCGTCGGCCACAAAGATCTCGTTCGTCTTCGGATACACGAAGAAGTCTGCGGCCCTCTTGACGTTCTTGGTGTCCTTGTTCCCGCCGCTCTGATCTCGCCGCCCGATCTGCGAGACGAACTTCCCAGCGATCGTGAACTTCAGCACCATGTCGTCCGAGCGTTGTGTCGTGCTCCCGACACTCGGGTTGTTGCCGCCGATCCAGACCTGGTTCTTGTGATCGACGAAAATACCGTGCTCGTTGTCGGGCCATTCATACGCGTCGGAGGGACCGCCCAAGGTCTTGACGAACTTGCCCGCCGCATCGAACTCCAGCACAGCCGGTGCCGCCCTCTCCCGCTGTTCCGCGGGGACGGTTCGCGGACGCTGCAAGACCCACACGTGATCGCGTCGATCGACCGCGACCGACGATACTTCGCCCAGGATCCAATTGTTCGGAAGCTTGGGCCAGTTGGGGTCGGCCTGGAATTTCGGCACGCCAGCGCCTGGTTCCGAACCCTGGGCGACCGCGGCCGGACCGAGTCGCTGTGGGCCCAGGCCCCCGATGACGGCCAGTAGAACAACCGCGAGACCGGCGAGCGTCTTTCGAGTCACGGACTCCTCCTTGATCGGGACAACTCGAGCAGACGACGAATACGGAGTGCAAGCTTAGCCCTCATGCTGACCATCCTTGGCGCGTCAGAACGGGGCTGCGGACCGTCCTCGTCTGGTTACAAGACAGCTTGGTAAGGAATGAAACCACAAAGCGTTGTAGGATGGCACAATATTCATGTAGGACGGGCAAATATTGGCGGGCTGGATGGTTTTTTATTCGATCAAGGGGGAATGGCCGCCGGATGCCTGGGAATCAACGGCCTGACTAAGAACGGGACAGAAGACGATGGGCTCCCAAGTCGGACGTGTTGCTGAACTGTGGCTGATTGCGTTGCTGTCGGGTCTCGGCTTGGCGATGGCTGCTGAGCCCGATCTCCGGCTGGTGAACGCCGCCGCGCAGCAGGATCGGCAGTTGGTGCGGACGTTGCTGAAAGAGGGCGTCGATGTCAACTTGCCTCGGGCTGACGGTGCGACGGCGCTTCTATGGGCGGCGCACTGGGATGACCTCGAAACGGTAGACCTGCTGCTCCGCGCTGGCGCCAACGTGAACGCGGCCGACGACCATGGCGTGACCGCGCTCGTGCGCGCGTGCGAAAACGCGAGCGTCCGGATGGTCGAGAAGCTCTTGGCCGCGGGGGGGAACGTGAACGCTGCCCAGAGTAGCGGGCTGACGCCGCTCATGATGGCGGCGCAGACCGGCAACGTGGAGGTGGTGAAGCAGTTGCTGGCCCGCGGCGCGAACCTCAACGCTGCCACGACCGAGACGAACCAGACGCCGCTGATGTGGGCGGTGGCGGAAGGACACCTGGACGTCGCGCAGATTCTGATTCAGGCCGGCGCTGACGTGCATGTCTCCTCCCGGAAGGCGTTCACGCCTCTGCTCTTCGCGGCGCGGAATGGCGATATCGAAATGGCCAAGGTCCTGCTGGCGGCAGGTGTGGGGGTGGATGAAGCGGGGTCGGACGGCACGCAGGCCTTGCCGTTTGCGATCGTCAACGGCCACGACCGGTTCGCCCTGTTTCTGTTGGAACAGGGAGCCGACCCAGATGGAACCATCGCCGGGGTCACCGCGTTGCACGCCGCGGCTGGCAGCGTCGGCACCTGGCTAGGCGATTGGACCCGCGTGCACGGCTCGAGCGGTCCCGCCAGCCTCCACCCAACGCGCAGACTCCCATTGGTGACGGCGCTCATCGCTCGTGGCGCCGACCCGAACGCGCGCATTACCACGTCCGCCGTGATGCTCGAGATCGCCACACCGAGGCACGGCGCGTTCGAGCCGTACTCGGTGGGAACTGGAGACGTGCGAGGCGCGACGCCGCTGTGGGTGGCGGCGTTCTCGTCAATTGGCGGCGGCCTCTTCGGTGAGTTGTCCTCGTATCGCGTCGAGAGCAGCGCCGAGATTATGAGCGTCCTCTTGGCAGCGGGCGCTGATCATCGTCTCACGACCGACGACGGCACCACGCCGTTGATGGTCGCGGCTGGGATGGGCGATCGCACGTATCAGCCACGGAAGCCGCGCGGCGACCGCTCGCCCAGTGCGGAGGCTGCGGTCAAGACCCTCGTCGAGGCCGGCGCCGACGTGAACGCGATCAATGAGGCTGATTTCACGGCTCTGCATGGCGCGACGTTCCGCGGCTTGAACGAGGTCGTGCAATATTTGGTGGAGCATGGCGCCAACATCAACGCGCGGGACTTCAGGGGCCGCACACCGTTCCGAATTGCAGAGGGGGCCAAGCAATCCTTTCAGTTCCAGAGCTGGCCGGAGACGTCCGAACTACTCCGACAGTTAGGCGCCAATACCAGATTGGGCGTTCCCGGCTTCGTCCAGGAGCGCGGCCGGGACGTCGCCCCGGGTAATCAGCCTTGACAGGTCGTCGCTGCAGGGCGTCAGAGGGAGGGCGCGCAAATACGCTGGCCGAATGATGAAATCCACCAGTCGTTGTCGTCGTGGCGGGGCTGCGTAAAGAGGGTATCGAGCATGAGAATGCTGTGCACCATCGGCTTGGTTGGGAGTATGTTGGCGGCCGGCTCCTACCTGCAGGTCGGGCAGGCTCACACCGCTGGTCCGCAGGCGGCCCAACCGGAGGTGGTCCCAGAGTCGCAGCGCGCGGCTTCACGCGGTACCGCCGACGCCTCACCGGACCGTGCCCTCCTGAATCGCTATTGCGTGACCTGCCACAACGAGAGGCTGAAGAGCGGTGGCCTCATGCTCGACAGAATGGACGTCGGTCAAGTCAGTGTCGACGCAAACACCTGGGAGAAGGTCGTGCGGAAGCTTCGCAGCGGGCAGATGCCGCCCGAAGGCCGCCCACGCCCTGACCCGCAGACTATTCGCGCCTTCGCGACTGCGATCGAGGCGGCGCTGGATCAAGTCGCAGCCGCTCATCCAGACCCCGGACGCGTCGCGGTGCGCCGCCTCAATCGAACTGAATATGTCAGTGTGATCGACGATTTGCTGGCGCTCGAGATCGATGGGTCGGCGCTCCTTCCGCCCGATGATTCAGGCTTTGGTTTTGACAACAACGCGGACGTCCTTTCGATCACGCCCGCGCTGATGGCTCGCTACATGTCTGCGGCCACAAAAATTAGTCGCCTCGCTGTCGGAAGTCTCGAGAATCGCTCGGTCATCCACGTGTACAGGGTCCCCGAGTTTGCGGAGCAGAGCGCTCGCATGGGCGAGGATCTGCCGTTCGCGACGCACGGGGGCCTGGCCGTTCGCCACACGTTTCCGCTGGACGGGGAATACGTCTTCAAGCTCCGTTTGCAACGCCCAGGAGAAGGCTCGATCAAGGGGATCGAGGAGGAGCATGAGCTCGAGTTGCGCGTGGACCACGCGCTCCTGAAGCGCTTCAGGGTGGGTGGCCAGTTCAAGGGACGCGAGCGGGGAATCGCGATTCCCGAAGATGATCTCGAGGGCCGGCGTCTCCATGACTACCGCTTGAGCGCCGATAAGGACGTGGAAGTTCGCGTGCCGGTTCAGGCGGGGATTCGCGTGGTTGCCGGCACGTTCACAGATTTCGCGCCTGGGCCGTATGAGGGCGTGGGGTCGCGCGGCAGTGGTGGCATGACTCCCGGCATCGATACGCTCGAGATCTTGGGGCCTTTCAATCCGAAGGCGCCGGTGGATACGCCGAGCCGTCGGCGGATCCTCATCTGCCGCCCCACGAGCACCCAAGACGAGGAGCGGTGCGCGAAGAAGATCATCGGCACGCTGGCCCGGCGCGCGTATCGCCGGCCCGTGATGGATGCTGACGTTCAGCCATTGTTCAACGTCTACCAGAAGGGCCGCAGTGAGAGAAGTTTCGAGGTGGGTATCGAGCGCGCGCTGGAAGCGCTTCTGTCGCTGCCGGAGTTCGTGTTTCGCGTCGAACGCGAGCCGGCCGGCGCCAGGCCAGGAAGCGTGCAACGATTGAGCGACCTGGAGTTGGCCACGCGGTTGTCCTTCTTTCTCTGGAAGAGCATCCCCGACGACGAGCTCTTGGACCTGGCCGCACGCGGCAAACTGAAGGACTCAGACATCCTCGCGCAGCAGGTTCGGCGCATGCTTGCCGACCGGCGGGCCACACGGTGGATGACCGATTTCATGGGCCAATGGTTGCTGGTGCGCAACATGCAGTCGGTGCATCCCGATCCAAGGCTCTTCTCCGATTTCGACGACACGCTGCGCGAAGCCATGGTGCGTGAGACGGAGCTGTTGTTCGAGAGTCAGGTGCGCGACGATCGTCCCATCCCCGAGTTGCTGCGGGCCAACTATACGTACTTGAACGAGCGGCTGGCCCGCCATTATGGAATCCCGAAAATTTACGGGAGCCATTTCCGGCGGGTGACCTTGACCGACGAGCGGCGGCAAGGCCTGCTGGGGCAGGCGAGCGTCCTGACGGTGACGTCGTACGCCGACCGCACGTCCGTCGTGCTGCGCGGTAAGTGGGTCCTGGAAACGCTACTGGGGGCGCCTCCTCCACCCCCGCCGCCGAATGTGCCGCCCCTCAAAGAAAATGACGCAAGGAGCAAGCCGACCTCGCTGCGGGAGCGCATGGAGCAGCACCGAAATAACCCCGTCTGCGCGAATTGCCATACCTCCATGGACCCGCTGGGCTTTGCGCTGGAGAACTTCGATGCGACGGGGCGGTGGCGCGAGACGGACAGCGGCGCTCCAATCAATGCAGCTGTGTCCCTGTTCGACGGCAGGAAGATTGACAGCCCGAAGGCATTTCGAGAGGCGTTGCTCGACCGGGGCGACGAGTTTCTCCGGACCGTCACCGAGAAGCTGCTCACCTACGCCCTCGGCCGCGGAGTGGCCTATCATGATGCGTCCACGGTACGGCAACTCATGCGGGATGCGGCGCGAGATGAATACCGCTGGTCCTCCCTCGTGTTGGGGATCGTAAAGAGCCTGCCGTTTCAGATGCGAAGAACACCGACCGCCGACGAGCTCGTACCCGCCGCGACCCCTGTCGCGGAACGGCGCTAAGCGGACCGTCGCGTGTGAACGCGAGCGGGAGAGATGGGAACCATATGATCATCACAAAGAAGCTGTTGCCCCGGCGCATGGTACTGCGTGGGTTCGGCGCAACACTCGCGTTGCCGTTGCTGGACAGTATGGTCCCGGCGCTGACCGCCCTCAGCAAGACGGCTGCTGCGCCGGTGCGGCGGTTTGGCGTGTTCTATGTGCCCAACGGGATGTCCATGGGTTACTGGTTTCCCAAGACGCTGGGGCCCATCCAGGAGCTGCCGCCGACGCTGCGGTCGCTCGCCGAGCTCAAGGACAGGGTCCTTCTCCTTGACGGGCTCGCGGACGAGGCTGCGAACCTCGTCAAGGGTGGGGGCGATCATTCGCGCTCGGCCGGCACGTTCCTGACTTGTGTGCCCTTCAAGGTGACTACGGGTGCTGACGTGTTCGCGGCGGTCTCGATGGACCAGATCGCCGCACAGGAACTGTCCAAGGAAACTCAGTTGGCCTCGCTTGAGCTTGGCATCGAGTCGAACGCGATGCTGGGTTCCTGCGATGGCGGCTCGAGCTGTGCGTATACGAATACAATCGCGTGGCGCACGCCAACGACGCCGTTGCCGACTGAGAGAGATCCGCGCGCCGTGTTCGAACGGCTGTTCGGCACGAGCGGCAGCACGGATCGGACGGCGCAGCTCACCCGGCTCCGGCTCGATCGCAGCATCCTCGATCTGATGGGCGGCGAAGTGGGGCGCCTCGAGAGGATCCTCGGGCCCCGCGACCGGACCAAGCTCACAGAATATCTTGATTCCGTGCGGGACATCGAACGGCGCATCCAGATGGCCGAACAACAGAGTTCCCGAGAAATCCCGCTGGTCGATCAGCCCGCGGGGATCCCGAGTGGCTATGGCGAACACGCCAAGCTGCTGATAGACCTGCTGGCGCTGGCCTACCAGACCGACATGACCCGCATCAGCACGTTCATGCTGGCGCGCGAGGTCAGCGGCCGCGCGTATCCCGAGATCGGGATAGCCGACTCGCATCACCCGTTGTCGCACCACCAGGACGAGCCCGCCAAGCTCGAGCGGCTGCACAAAGTCAACGAGTACCATTTCCAGCAGTTTGCCTATTTGGTCAAGAAGCTCGCCGCAACGCCCGAGGGTGAGGGGACGATGTTGGACCACTCGCTATTCCTGTACGGCACGGGCATCAGCGACAGCAACACGCACTTCCACGATGACCTACCGATCGCGCTCATTGGCGGACAAGCGGCTGGGATCAAGGGCGGCCGCTACCTCCGGTATCCGAAGGGCACGCCACTGGCGAACCTCCACGTCACCGTCCTGGAGAAGCTGGGCGTCTCGGTGGAAAAGCTCGGCGACAGCACGGGCCGGCTCGATCTCACCGGCGCCTGAGCGGCCCCGGTCCTAGAGTGTCCGGTTTCTCCTCCAGCACCGTTTATCGGGACAGGGGGGTAATGGTATTGCAGACACAGCGAACTGCTGTGCTCGTCGTCCTGACGTTGGTATCGCTTCAGGGTGGCTGCTCGGACAGATCGCCTGGCGCCCCGAGCACTTTTCTCCCGCCTGGCCCGGTGGGTAGTCCACAGCCGGTTCCAACCACAGGCAACCGTCGGCTGAGTGGCCGCGTGTACGAGTCCGGTTCTGCCGATGTGCCGGTGGCAGGGGCGACGATAGAGGTGAAGGGCGTCTCGGAAACGTCCGTCGTCACAAGCTGGTATGGCTCCTACAGCCTGGATATTCCGGTGGGGGCAGTGGACCTCCGAATCCTCAAGGATGGCTATCAGCCCCACGAAGAAACCATCAGTGTGATCGACAACACCACCAGGAACTTTGAGCTCACGTTGATACGACCGCACAACAACATCGATATCGCCGGAACGTACTCGTTGACGATCACCGCTGCCGACGAGTGTCGCCGGGAGCCTGGCTTGCCGGACACGCTACGGACCCGAACATATCAGGCGGCTGTTGCCCAGAATGGGTCGCTTCTCTACGTGAGGCTCAGCGGCGCAGCTTTTCAGCTTAGCTACGACGGTCGTCAGGGTGACCATTTCTACGGAAGGATCGAACCAAGCCGCCTCACGTTCTTGCTCAGCCACTTCGAATACGCGGCTGAGTTCACTCCAGACGTTGTTGAGCAAGTCGGCTCATTTGGTCTTCTGGCCATCGGGGGAGTGGCGAGTGTCGATTTACCGATCACGCAGCGGACTGGCACTCTTGCGGGATGGTTGGATTTGCTGGCCACGAACCCCTATGACTGGGCCGAACCGGTAACGCTCGCCACATGCTACTCGGAGCACCACCGGTTCGTGCTTTCGCGGTGATCAGATTCTCAACATGCGATGCATGCTTCTCGCACCTGTCGTCGTCGCTGCGCTCGAACTGGCCTCGTGTTCCAAGGCCTCGCCTACCAATCCCTCGGTGCCAGCATCGATACCGCAGCCGAGTGGCGCGGTCGACGGTCGTATTGTGTTCACCAGCACGCGAGACGGCTCGTGGGGCGTTTACGTTGCCGAAGGCGAGCAAGTCCGACGAGTCGCCGAGGGTAGACATCCGAAGTGGTCTCCGGATGGTCGACAGCTTGCGTTTGACCGACTCATGGGAGGTGTCTACGGTATCTACGTCATCAACAACGACGGCTCGGGGGAACGGTATCTTGGCCCCGGAGGCGGTCCCGATTGGTCCCCTGACGGCAGACAGATCGTGTTCAGCAGAACAGAGGCCCTCAGTGAAGGAGGCAGTCTGTTCGTGATGAACGCCGAGGGAACCGCGGTGACGAAGCTCGTCGATTCGGCGTTCGTCCAAGCGGGCGATGCACTGCATATGACGGCATGGTCGCCTGACGGCCGGACCATCGCGTTCATTCGATCAAACTACTACGACGCCTGGGACCTCCACCTCGTAAACAGCGACGGAACGAATCCTCGCCCGCTCAGGGGACCGCAATGTGCGACCAACCCCTCATGGTCGCCGGACAGTTCGCTCATTTCCTGCGCAAACCGCGGCGGCGTCTTCAACATCGACGCGAATGGCGCCGGTTCGCGAATGGTAGTCGTTGGTCAACGCTTTGACCCCGCCTGGACATCGGATGGGCGCCTGAGCTACAGCAAGGAAACTGGGCAAGGTCCAACCGCATTTGGCGGTTTGGAACTGCGAATCTTCGTGAACGAGGGAGGCGTCGAACGTCGCCTCGTTCCAGAAGTCGTCACGTCGCAAAAATACTCGGATCACGATGTGGATTGGGCGCCATAACTTATAGGACAGTCGGCCGGAATGCCTGTCGCCTCGGGCGCTCATTCGAGCGGTCTCCGGCGAAAAAGCCCATCGAGATCGCTCTCATTGGAATGCGATTCCGATCATCATGAGCTCAACAGTTAGGTCGAAGTGGTTGCCCGCTTCTCCCTCTCGGGTTTGGTCTCCTGGTCGTCCTGGCGAGAACGAGCGCCGGTCTTGCTGCGCCAGTGCCCCTCTCCCGCGTCGCGGTCATCAAGAACGGAGAGGGATCGTTTGGCCCCTAACGGACGTTCTGTTGACCGCAGGCCGCTAATCCAGCCTATTGTCTCACCTCTGTCTCACATCGGCCCCTGCGACGAACCACTCGTTTCCCCGCAACTGGGTAGGCGCGCGGATGGGGAGATCGGCGGAATGGTCCCTCACTTGTTTCGATCAGCGTGGCGCTTCGCGAGCGCATCGAGTTGGACGAGATGGGCGTTCGGTGACTTGTTCGGCCAGGCCGATGGCCCAGGGGAAGGCAGGCAGGTCTTGGAATTGCTACACTGACGCGCAGAATGGCGCTCGTCCTCATCTCGTCTGAGCGGTTCGTCGAACACCAGACGCCGCCGGGACATCCCGAGTCCCCGGAACGCGCTGATGTCATGGAGGTGATCGCCAATGAATGGCGCACCAAGGGGGGCGAGGTCGTCGCGCCCCGCGCAGCGACGCGCGAACAACTGGCGCGCGTCCACGACGAAAGCCATCTTCGCCGTATTGAAAAAACGGCGGGCCAGGCCATGGCGCTCGATCCCGACACCTACACGTCGCCGGAGTCGTACGAGATCGCGCTTCTGGCTGCCGGGGCCGCGGTCGATGCCGTCGAGCGCGTGATGGCCAATAACGGCACCGCGTTCGCGCTCGTCCGACCGCCCGGCCATCATGCGGAGCGCAACCGCGCGATGGGGTTCTGCCTCTACAACAATGTCGCTGTCGCTGCGGCTCACGCCCGCAGCCTCGGCGCCGCGCGTGTCGCGATCGTCGATTTCGATGTGCACCACGGGAATGGCACACAGCATATCTTCGAGCACGATCCGAGCGTCCTGTACGTGTCGACACACCAGTCGCCCTTCTATCCGGGTACTGGCGGAGCGGAGGAGGTCGGCCGCGGCGAAGGCGAAGGGTTCACGGTCAATCTCCCGCTCGAGGCCGGGGCCGTCGACGAAGACTACCAGCTGGTGTTTGCCGAAGTCATCGTTCCGGTGATCCGCCAGTTCGCGCCGGATCTCCTTCTGGTGTCGGCCGGGTGGACGCGCACGAGCGCGATCCGCTGGCCGGCATGCGCCTGACGTCGCAGGCATTCGGGGCGATGACGATGGAACTGCGGGTCGTGGCGGAGGAGTGCTGCGGTGGGCGCGTCGTTGCCGTCACTGAAGGCGGATACGACCTGCAAGGCACTCGCGCAATCGTTGTCGGCGATTGTCGATGCGCTCGGCGCGGAGCACCGCGCACCGCCGGAATGGCCGGCCCCGTTGCCGGCGATCGCGTCCCACTCGTGGCAGGGCCGCCGTGGATGGGGCCAGAGCGCGGCTCGGCCGGTACTGGACGCTGTAGGTGCGAATACACACTACGCACCGATTCCATGGCCGAATACAAACCGCAGCAGATCGATAAGAAGTGGCAGCAGATCTGGACCTCCTCGCAGGCGTTCGAGGTGGAGACCGATGCTCGCGCGGCCAAGTTCTACTGCCTCGACATGTTCGCGTACCCCTCCGGGCACGCGCACATCGGGCACGTCCGCAACTACATCCTCGGCGACGTCATGGCGCGGACCAAGCGGCTGCGCGGCTACAACGTGCTGCATCCGTTCGGGTGGGACGCGTTCGGGCTGCCCGCGGAGAACGCGGCCATCAAGACGCGGCACGCACCCGGAAAAGTCGACGCTCGACAACATCGCCCACATGAAGGGGCAGTTGCAGCGGCTGGGCATCAGCTACGCGTGGGAGCGCGAGATCGCCACGTGCCTGCCGGACTACTACAAGTTCAACCAGTGGATCTTCCTGAAGATGTTCGAGCGCGGGCTGGCGTACCGCAAGCGGTCGACCGTCAACTGGTGCCCGAGCTGTCAGACGGTGCTGGCCAACGAGCAGGTCGTCGACGGGGCGTGCTGGCGCTGCGGCACGACCGTCGTGACTCGCGATCTCGAGCAGTGGTTCTTCCGAATTACGGCGTACGCCGACGAGCTGCTCGAAGGGCCTCGACACGCTCGACGGCTGGCCCGAGAAAGTCGTCGTCATGCAGCGGAACTGGATCGGCCGATCCGAAGGCGCACGTCTCAGGTTCCCGTCGCGCGGCGCGGATGCGTGCGCCGAGCGGACTCGGTCATCGAAGTCTTTACAACGCGCATCGACACTATCTACGGCGCGACGTTCGTGCTGCTGGCGCCCGAGCACCAGTTGGTCGATCGTTTCGCGGCAGAGAGTGCCGATCCGGGCGCGTTCCGCGATCGGGTCGCCAAATTCCGGGCGCTCGATCGGCAGGCGCGCCTTACCGGCGAGATCGAAAAGGAAGGGTTCGACACGGGCCGAAAGGCCGTCAACCCGTTCACTGGCAAGGAAGTGCCGATCTGGATCGCCAACTTCGTACTCGCCGAGTACGGCACAGGTGCGATCATGGCCGTCCCCGCCCATGATCAGCGCGACTTCGAGTTCGCGAAGAAGTATCGGTTGCCGATCACCGTCGTCGTGCAGTCGGGTGCCGAAGCCCAGGATTCCGAGACGATGCGGGAAGCTGCGATCGCCTATGGGCGTCTCGTGAATTCTGGCGAATACACCGGACAGGAGTCGCCCGCCGTCAAGGGCCGCATGATTGCCGACGCGGAGAAGAAAGGTATCGGCAAGGGTGAGGTGCAGTTCCGGTTGAAGGACTGGGGCATCTCCCGGCAGCGGTACTGGGGCACCCCCATTCCCGTCATCCACTGTGACAAGGATGGTGTCGTCGGCGTTCCGTACGAACAGCTGCCCGTTGAACTTCCGACCGTGCAGAATTTCACCGGTCGCGGCGATTCACCGCTGGCGCATGTTCCGGAGTTCGTGAACGTCACGTGTCCGAAATGCGGTGAACCGGCGCGTCGCGAAACCGACACGATGGACACGTTCGTCGATTCATCGTGGTACTTCCTCCGTTTTTGCGATCCGCGCAATACCGAGTTGCCGTTCTCCGCGACAGACGCGGGTACTGGATGCCGGTGGACTTCTACATCGGCGGCATCGAACATGCGATTCTGCACCTGCTGTATTCGCGCTTCTTCATGCGGGTCCTGCGCGATGTGGGCCTGTTGAACTGCGACGAGCCGTTCACGCACCTACTGACTCAGGGGATGGTGCTCAAGGACGGCGCCGTCATGTCGAAGTCAAAGGGCAACGTCGTCGATCCCGACGACATGCTGGCCAAGTACGGCGCTGATGCCCTCCGGCTATATATGGCGTTTGTCGCCCCGCCCGAGAAGGAGATCGAGTGGAGTGACGCGGGGCTCGAGGGCAGCTTCCGCTTCCTGTTGCGCGTCTGGCGACTGGTGGACCACTGGGCCGAGACGATTGGCGGTGACGGAATTCCGGTCTGCGGCGACGACTGCACTGATGCCGAACGCGCGCTAAGGCGGAAAACGCACGAGACGATACGACGCGTCACCATCGATGTGGAAGAGCGCATGCATCTCAATACGGCGGTGTCGTCGCTCATGGAACTGGTCAACGAGTTGTATGGGTTCAGTGAGAAGACACCGCGCGGAGCGCCGACCCGTGGCGAGCCGCCCGTCGGTCGTATCGAGCGGACCGAGACGCTCAGCGTCCTCCGCGAGGCCATAGACGCGCTCGTCGTGATGATCGCACCGTTTGCTCCGCATACCGCCGAAGAACTGTGGCAGCTGCTTGGCCACGCGGAAGGGCTGTCGAAGGCGGCGTGGCCGGGCTTCGACCCGGAAGTGGCCAAGGCCGCGGAAGTGGTCGTGCCGATTCAGATCAACGGCAAAGTCCGAGCGCGTCTCACTGTCGACGCGGGCCTGTCCGACGATGCATTGCGCCAGCGGGTGCTGGCTGATGCCACAGTGCAGGGGCATACCATGGGAAAGACAATCCGCAAAGTCGTCGTGGCGAAAGGGCCACTGGTGTCATTGGTGGTGTCGTGAGAAGACGTGTTACCGGTCGCACGGTCGCTGGCGGTCCTCATGGCGGAGCGATTCGCGCGGCAATACTCCTTCTAGGGGCGCTCAGCTTGTCAGCGTGTGGGTATCTCTTGCTGGACGCGGCTCGTTTTTGCCGTCGGATATTCAGACGATTGGCGTGCCCGCGTTCGCCAACCGGACACAGGTGTTCAACCTCGAGACCCAGCTCACGCAAAAAGTTCGCTCGGAGTTCATCGGCCGCGGCAAGTACAAGATCGTCCCGGAAGGGGAGAACGTGGACGCGTTGCTGAGCGGGGAAGTGCTGACCATCACGGCCACGCCCTCCAGCTTCGGTTCGCAGCAGCTGGCCTCGCGCTACACACTGAGGATGATCGCTCACGTCGAGCTGCGCGACCAGCGCGACAAGAAGGTGCTCTGGGAGAACCCAGCCCTGGTATTCAGCCAGGACTTCGACGTGCAGAGCGGTACGGCCGCGCTCGACCCGGCGGCGTTCTTCGGGCAGGACGCGAACGCCGTTGATCGCATGACCACTGACTTCGCGAAGACCATCGTCAGCGCCATTCTCGAGGCCTTCTAGTTGTCGTCGGTCGTGTATGACGAAGCCACGAAGGTCACGACGATGAAACTATGCCCGTACTGACTCCAGGCGCAGTTCGGAAGCAGATCGTGACCGGCAGCCCCGATCCGATCTACCTGCTCCAGGGTGAAGACGAGGAGGAGAAGGCTGCGCTCGCACACGAATTCGAAGAGCTGGTCGAAGCCGATCTCAGACCCTTCAACGTCGAACGGATTTCGGTGGGCGACCTCGCCTCCGGTGACAAAGTCGCTGCGGCCGTGGCGTCAGTTGTCAACGCGGCGCGAACGCTGCCGATGATGTCTCCAAGGCGTGTCGTCGCGGTTCTGCGGGCCGAGGGACTGCTCGTGCCGAAGCGCGAGAGCGAAGCGGCGACGCGCGCGCTCGATGCGCTCGAAGCGCTGCTGAAGAGGCCGGACCCGCGGACGGTGTTGGTGCTGGTAGCGGGTGCCGTGGACAAGCGCAGCCGCATGTACAAGCTGCTGGCTGCCCAGGCGACGCTCGTCGAGTGTGGTGTCATCGAAGACCTGGCGGATGCGGAGCGCTGGATCCGCAAGCGGGTGGCCGCAGCGGGCATGGACATCGAGCCTGCCGCTGCGCGCCTGTTGGCCGAGCGGGCGGGCACCGACCTGCCGCGTCTGCGCAATGATGTCGATCGACTCCTTCTGTACGCCCTCGGGCAGGCAACCGTGTCGAGAGACGACGTGCGAGAGCTCGTCGGACCTGCAGCTCTGCAGGACGACTGGGCCATGACCAATGCGATCGAGGTGAGCGACGGCGCGGCGGCACTGCGCCAGCTCGCGTTGATGCTCAACACCGGTGCGCCGCCCGAGAAGATTCTGGGCCAGCTCGGATGGCTGGTCCGCACAAAGTTTCCAGCCTTGAAGCCTGCCGGGCTGCCCGACGCGATTGAGGCGCTGTTCCGCACGGATGTCGACCTCAAGTGCTCGGCCGGCGACCCGAGAGTGCTTCTCGAACGGTTGGTGGTGGAATTGTGTGGGCGGGCGCCTGGATTGCGCCGTGATATAGGGCGCGCGTAGGCCCGACCTTCAGGTCGGGCGGGCTGGAGTAGGCCCGACCTTCAGGTCGGGCGGGCTGAAGTAGGCCCGACCTTCAGGTCGGGCGCTCATACGCCCGAGCTAAAGCTCGGGCCTACGACAGCGGGCCTACGATAGCGGGCCTACGATAGCGGGCCTACGACAGCGGGTCTACGACGGCGGGTCTACGACAGCGGGCCTACGACAGCGGGTCTACGACGGCGGGTCTACGACAGCGGGCCTAGGCCGACAGCCTCGTCGTCAAGCGGGACTTGTAGCGGCTGGCTGCGTTGCGATGAATGACGCCCTTGCTCGTCATCTTGTCGATGAGCGAGATGGTATCCTTCAGTGCGCCCTTTGCGCCCGTGAGGTCGTTGCCCTCGATGGCTGTGCGGATGCTTCTCAGGGCATTTCGCAGCCGGGCGCGAAACTGACGGTTCTTTTCGCGATTCTTGAGACTCTGACGATGCGCTTTCAGCGCAGATGCATGCGAAGCCACGTTATCGGCTACCTCCAGAACCCCTAATCGTAGCACAGCGAGCGCCTGGCTCCGGAGCCTCTGAGTCCGGGACACGAGACGACACATGGCCCTGTCGGTGGAACACCTGCGGCGCACCTACGGCACGTTCGTCGCCGTCGACGACCTGTCGTTTGAGGTTGGTGCCGGGGAAATCGTTGGCCTCATCGGCCCCAACGGCGCCGGGAAAACCACGACGCTCCGATCGCTGACCGGCATTCTCAAACCGACGTCCGGGCGCGTACGCATCGACGAACACGACATCGTTGCAGCGCCCATCGAGGCGAAACGTCGTTTGGCATTCATGCCGGATGAACCCCACCTTTTCGACTATCTGACGGTGACGGAACATCTGCGGCTCATCGGCCGCCTCTACACTATCCCAGACATCGACCGCCGTGCTGCGGGGCTGCTGGCGGAGCTCGAGCTTGCCGGGAAGGAACACGCACTTCCCAGCGAGCTCTCGCGTGGCATGCGGCAGAAGGTCGTCATCGCGTGCGCCTTGGTCCGGGACGCGACGACGCTCCTGTTCGACGAGCCGCTGACCGGTCTCGATCCAATTGGAATCAAGCGGATGCGGTCGACCATTGTCGCGCGCGCGCGCGCCGGAGCCGCGATCCTGCTGTCATCGCACCTGCTTCACCTCGTGGAAGAGGTCTGCACCCGCGTGATTATCATGGATCGCGGACGGAAGGTTGCCGATGGTACCGTCGTGGAACTGGCGTCACGCAACGACCTTCTGGAGGCAGGCTCCAATCTGGAGCAGATCTTCCTGCGCGTGACGGGCCACGACACTTGGGGCACCCCGGGCTGATGATCGGCGCCAGCGTGTACATCATCGTCTGCAGCACGCGGAACCGCGCGCGACGCTGGGTGAAGCGGCTGAGGGAACCGCGCTATCTCGCGGCCGCGATTGTCGGTGCCGCCTACTTCTATTTCGTGCTGAGGACGCAAGGCCGCGTGCGCTCCGGCGTGGAAGGGCTGGGCGCGAGCCAGTCGTCCTCGCCGGTGCTGGAGCAATTTCCGGCGCTCGCGCTGGCCGGACCCGCGCTGGCCGGGCTCGGTGTGCTGCTCGTGGCGGCCGGGATCTGGCTGTTTCCCGGCGCGGGGAGCCTGCTCGAGTGGACGCACGCGGAGGTGCAGTTTCTGTTTGCGGCGCCGGTGTCACCAAGACGACTGATCGTGCACCGCATGATGCGATCGCAGCTTGGCGTGCTGTTCGGATCGCTCGTCTTCGCGGTCCTCGTTCCGACCGGCCTGTCCAACGCCTCCCGCGTCCGCATGATGATCACTGTCTGGCTGGTGCTCTTTACGGCGAGAGTCTACGCGTCAGGGGTCGGTCTCGCGCGTGCGAGCCTCTGGTCGACGGATGTGCCGAGGCGACGGCTTGCCCGTGTCCCGCTGGTTCTTGTGCTTGGTGTGCTGGCGATTGCGGCGTTGCCGCTCGGACGGGCGATGCTTGGTGCTCCAATCGCCGACCTGAACGACGGATTGGACCGCGCCGCGCGCGTACTGACCACCGGTCTTCCGCGTGCGGTGCTATGGCCATTCGTTGCGCTGGTCCGGCCCACGTTTGCATCAGACTGGCAGGAGTTCTTCCAGTCGCTTGCCGGCGCACTGGCGGTCGCCTCGGCGATGGCGGCGTGGGTGCTGGTCAACGGCCAGGCATTTGAAGACCTCTCGCGGGAAGTCGCCGACCAGCGGCGGGATCAACCGCAACGAAAGCAGGTGGCGTACCGGGCTCGGAACGTCGTCTGGATGCTGGCTCCTCGAGGGCGGGCCGAGATGGCATTTGCCTGGAAGGGCCTGCTGCAGACCGTTCGTGTCGTTGAGGTCCGTGTGCTCGTGCGGCTGGCCATTGTCGTGTTCTGGGTCGCTGTCGTGGCTTCCATCTCGAGCAGTGGTGTTTCGGCGTCACTGGGAGTTATTGCGATGATGGTTGCGACAACATGCACGACCGTCGGACCGCTCATACTTCGGATCGATCTACGCCAGGACCTGCAGCACTTGGAAGTGCTGAAGACATGGCCCGTACGTGCGGCGGCGCTCGTGCGTGGGGAAATGCTGTGGCCCGCAGTCCTGTTGACCGCGATCGTCTGGGCCACGACGGGCCTGGCGCTCTATCTGTCGACGGCGGTGTTCTCGAGTGCCAGCCTGGTGCTGCGCGCGTCGGTGGCCACGGCCGCCTGTTTCGTGGCGCCCGCGCTGATTGCTGCGCAGCTGGCGATTCACAATTCCATGGCGCTGATGTTTCCGGCGTGGGTCGCGTTCGGCACCTGGCGCGCGCGAGGCGTGGACGCGGTCGGGCAGCGCCTGATCGTGGTCGGTGGAACGCTGCTGCTCGTGACGCTGGCCGCCGCGCCTGGCGCGATCGCCGGCGGCGCAATCTGGCTGGCGTTCAACCGGTTCATCGGTCCGATCGTGCTGGTGCCGGCTGCTGCAGTGTGCGCGGCCGTGATCGGTCTGGAAGTCCTGCTGGTGACGGAAGTCGTCGGGCCCGCCTATGAGCGTTTAGACCTGACGGCCATCGAACGGACGGAGTAGGGGGTAGCTGAATTTGGTCATTTGGTCATTTGGTCATCTGGTCATTTGGTCAATTGGATGAGTCATTGAGCAGATGCCCATGACCAAATCACCAAATGACCAGATGACCAGATGACCAGATGACCAAATTCAGTGCGGCTTGGTGTTGGTGTAGGTGACGATCTCGCGACCGTCGATGACCTCGACCAGTTTGTAGAACGTGGTCTTCGGCGTGCTGGGGGCGACCTCTTCGCCATCACCCGCAATTTCGCTCACCTTGTTCACGTAGTGTCGCGTCTCCCGGTACGGCGGGATGGTCTGCCCGTACTTCTCCACGGCACCAGGGCCCGCGTTATACGCCGCAAGCGCGAGTTCCTCGTTCCCGTCATAGCGGTCCAGCAGCTGTCGCAAGTAGGACGAACCGGCGCGAATGTTCTGTTCGGGGTCGAACGGATTGCTGACGTTGAACCGGCGCGCCGTCGCGGGCATCAGCTGCATCAGGCCGAGTGCGCCTTTCGGTGATCGCGCGTACGGATTGAAGGCGGACTCTACGGCGACGACAGCGCGAATGAGATCGGGGCGGACGTTGTTCGCGCGCGCGTGCGCCACAATCAGGTCGTCGTACGCGGTGTCGCGGTCAGCGGAGCCGGGATTGCCGGCAGGGTGGTTGTCGGACGCGGACTTCGGAGGCACCGTGGCCGACTTGCCGTTCACCCTGTTGACGATCGACATGGTCCCGTCGGCGGTGTACCGGATGTCGAAGTCGCCCTGAGCGCTAGCTGGACGCGCAGCGCCCATCAGGCACAGAGCCACCGGGACAAGCAGCGCTAATCTGCTGAAGCACATGGCTTTAGCCCTGCTGCATCTGCTGCGACGCGTGCAACACCATGACTCTGCGTCTATCGGCGCCAGGCGGCCAAACCATGAGGCCACGACCCCCCCGGGCTGCTTTCTCGCCGGAGAGCACATCGCGGCCGGCTCGTGTCCCGCAGTGTGACAAGAAGTGTCATCGGAAACGGCGCGTACAACCGGCCGCCCGTGGAGACAACTCGGGGTTGATGGTCGGGTTGATGGTGGACGCGTATCAGCGAGCGAAGACGGCTCCTAGTCCGACGAGCACGCCACGAATCCTCCGCGCCAGAGAAAGCGTGACTCCGGCGGCGGGTGCCACACCAATCCCGGCGGCGATGACGCCGTACAACCCCTCGTGGGCACCGAGTTGTCCCGGGACGAAGAAGAAGACAACATCGATGAATTTCACGGCGCCCTCGAAAACGAACGAATCCACGAGCGTTGCGTGCGTGCCGAGCGCTCGAAAGACTATCCAGACCTCGAGCATCAGCAGCAGTTGGGCGCCCGCCTGCATGCCGATGACTTCGAGGAATGCCCGTCCGCGCTCGTGCAGGAACGCGACAATCTCGCGCTCGGCCGGTGCGATCCGGCCCGCCGCCGCCGTGCCCCGGCCGCGTGCCACCACGTCTCCGATCCGTCGAACGATGGGCGCGATGAGTCCCGTGCCGGAAGCCGCCGCGTACGCGAACGCCACGGTCGCAATGACGATGATGGAGAGGACGACCATGATCGGAATCCGCCAGGCCGCCGCTGTGGTGCCGCGCTCGAGCAACATCCACAGTGCAACGGCGGCCATCCAGGCGCTGACCATGGTGTACAACAGATACTCCAGCAGTACGAACGCGACGGCTCTTGCCGTCGAGAGGCCGCGCCGTTTGAGGAGCCATCCTTTTGCCGGTTCGGCAAGCCATGGTCCGGTCAACGTCATCATCTCGACGGCTTCGCTCGAGAGTCTGATCCACCAGAGCGCGCGAAAGGGCAGGATGCCGGTCGGCATCGTCCGCCACAGAGCACCCGCACGAAGCGCGACGTACCCGGCGCGGAGCGCGGTGAGGGCGACAAATCCCCAGCCAATCTGCCACAGCATGCTGGCGACGACCGCGCCCCCGGCGTTGACGACGACGGCGGCGAGAACGGCCGCTCCCGCCAGAAGAAGCACAGCGCGCCAGAATCCGTGCATGGAGAACAGCTTACAGCACGGTTGAACCGGCGCCCTGGCTCGCATACCATTAAGAGGTATTCCGCCCCTGATGCCGCCTACCCGCGCGCGCTCGTTCGCAGCAGCTTTCCTCGTGCTCTTCGGGGGGCTGGCCTCGCCAACATTCGCCGGCATTCGCGCTGATTTCGATCGAGACGGTGTGCTCGACACCGCTACGGTGGTGTCGGGTGAGCGCCCCCATATCCGGATCACGCTCTCCGGCGCGGACCGATTGGTCATGTTGCCTCTGGAGCAGCATCTGTCCACGATCGTGGCGGCAGATCTGGATCGCGACGGCCTGACCGATCTCGCCGGCAGCTCGAAACGCCGAGGGCTGTTTGTCTGGAGAAATCTCGGCAGTCACCGATTCGCCCGCGTGGGTCGTCACGTTGTTCCGCGCCTCGTTCCGCATGGACGGAGTGCGGTGACGTTGGAGGCCGGAGGGCGCCGCCTCGGCCACGAGGACCCGTGCGATTGTGTCGATCTGACAGCGACAGGCGACGGCAAGGACGTTGCCCTGCCGAGCGTCACCTCCCTGCATACGATTCAGCTCCTATCGAATCGTCCCCGGCTGACACGCCTGCTCGTCCCCGACGCTGTGTTCGGTCGGTCGACCGCCCCTCGGGCACCTCCCATCCGCTCGCTCTGATTTTCCACGAGTCTCGAATTGCTTGCCGACCGGGGACGAGATGTCTCCCGGACGGGGGGATGTTCTGGCAGGAGCGCGCGTGACAGACGCGTGGCGCCTGCGCCTCGAGGTGCCTCATGCGAGTTGTGCTGGCTGACCTGACAGGTCTCGGTGGCTTCGTCAGCAAGGATACGGTCGTCGGAGGTTACGGCTCGCGTCTCGCGCCGTTTTCGCGGGTGACGAGTGTTCTGTGTTTCATGAAGAGGCGCTTTCAGGACTTGCCCAGTATTCAGATGGCGTACCTGGCAGCGATGGCCGCCGACGCGGGGCATGAGGTCGTCTTCACGCGCGACGAGGTCGTCGAGGGCGATGTCGCCGTTGTACTGTCGTCCCTGGTGGATTACCGTCATGAAGGGGCGTGGGCAGACATGATGCGCGCTCGCGGCGTCCCTGTCGGTTTCGTCGGTCTGGCGGCGTCGAAGCTCCCGCACCTGTTTGCCGATCACGCCGACTTCATCATCAGTGGCGAACCCGAAGAAGCGTTCGGGCGTCTGATGCGGGGCGAAGCGCTGTCCGGCATCTGCCCCAGCGCGGAGATTGAAGACCTCGATCGCCTGCCCTTTCCGCGGTGGGACCTGCTAGCCCGGAGCAAACGTCGTGCGGTGCCTTTCGTTGTGCGGCCCTTGCACGGTGGATTCCCGCTGCTTGCGAGCCGCAGCTGTCCCGAGTTCTGCACGTACTGCCCGCATCGCATCCTGTCCTCGTACCGGACGCGTTCGATTGGCAGCGTGGTAGACGAAATCGAAGACCTGTGTCGCCGCTACACGCGTCCGTACGTCATTTTCCGCGACCCGCTGTTCAGCCAGGATCGGGATCGGTGTCTGGCCTTGAGTGACGAGATCCTCAGCCGCGGGCTCGACGTGCGGTTTGAGTGCGAGACACGGCTCGATCGGCTCGATGAGGAGCTCATCGATCGGCTGCACGCGGCCGGCTTGCGGGCGATGACGTTCGGGGTCGAGACCGACTCTCCGGAAACGTTGCGGAAAGTCGCGCGGCGGCCGATTCCGCCTCGCCAGCAGTCCGCGATGATCGAGCACTGCCGCCGGCGCGGCATCGTGACGGGGGCGTTCTACGTACTGGGATTCCTTCAGGACAATTGGTCGTCGGTGGCAGCGACCATTCATTACTCGGTCGAGTTGGGATCGACGGTCGCACAGTTCAAGCTGCTGACGCCCTATCCAGCGACGCCGCTGTGGAAGCAGATGGCGCCGCTCGTGTACGAGCAGGATTGGCAGAAGTTCGACGGCTTCACACCGACCTTCCGGCATCCGAATCTCACGACGAGCGAGCTGCGATTCCTGCTTGGATCGGCATACATGCGGTTCTATATGCGACCGTCATGGCTGGCGAACTATCTCGGGGTCCGCGGCAACGGCGTGTGGAACTGGGTGGAGAAGCTCGACGAACGTGTATCGGCTCGCCATGCGCGCGAAGAAGTGGCGCTCATGTCACGGGCGGTCGAGTGCTGACAGCGATCTCTCGGTACGGCATCCGGGTTGCTGCCCGGACCGACGAGATCATCGAGGCCTGCCGCAGAGACGGGACGCTCATCCAGGGACCAGCGATCGAAGAGTTCGAGCGCGTGTTCCCTGCCCGCTGTGGCGGCGGCATAGCTGTGGCGACCTCTTACGGTCGCATGGCGTTCTTTCATCTGCTCAAGGCCCTCGATTTGCCGCCTGGCTCCGAAGTGGTGATGCCCGCGCTGACGTTCTGGGTGATGCCGGCGCTTGTGCGTGGTGGCGGGCCTGCGACCGGTGTTCGCCGACGTGAATCCCGAGACGTTCACACTCGATCCGGACGCATTGGCTCGGGCCATTGGTCCACGAACCCGGGCGGTCGTTCCGACACACCTCTATGGACTGCCATGCGATATGGACGCGATCATGAAAATTGCGAGGCAGCGCGGCCTCGCCGTGATCGAGGATTGTGCGCACGTCGTGGGCACGAAGTACCGGGGCCGTCCCGTCGGCACCTTCGGCGACGGCGCGATTTTCAGCCTTCATACGCTGAAGCCGCTCAACGCGTATGGCGGAGGAGTGGCGTTCACCCGGAACGAGCAACTGGCTGCCCGGGTCCGCGAGCAGGTGTCTCGGCTGACGGTGGCCCGACGAGAAACGCATCAACAATCGTCTGAAGATCGGGGCGGCCCAGCGGTTCTTCACGCGTCCCGGCGTCTTCACGGCAACGGCGTTTCCTATTCTCTGGGTGACGTCCTGGTTTGGCGCAAATCCCGATGTGTATCTCTGGGAGCCGATTCGTGCGCTCGATCCGTTGCCATCGAGCTACACCGAACGCATGGGGAACGTCCAGGCCGCCATCGCCCTCGCTGCGCTTCACGAACTGGATGGTTGGACGGCTGCCACACAGCGCCACGCCGAACGTCTCACCGAAGCCCTCAAGGGGACGCCGGGCATTCAGACACCACGCATTCCGCCCGGATGCGAGCACACGTACTATCAGGTACTGCGCCTATACGCCCGCGCGTGACGATGTGGTCCGCCGCTGCATTCGCCGAGGGATTGACATCGAAACACTCCACGTTGATGTCTGCAGCCGCCTGCCGCTCTTCGCCGAGTCCAAGACGGACGCGCCGGGCGCCGAGCACGCCGCCGAAGCCATCCAGATTCCGGTGTATGCGTCGCTGACCGATTCCCAGGTGGATCGAGTGGCCAGAACCGTGCGGCGCGTGGTCACCCGCGTGGCGGCCGGGATGCACCCTTCGTGAAGCTCGACGGGCTGCCGCTCGGTGAGCTCGGCGAATCGCCCTGGGCCGCGCCGCGCGGAGTCCCCCCCGCGCCGCCGCCATCAGATTGTGAAGTGGTGATCGTCGGCGCGGGCGTGACCGGCCTTTCGGCGGCGATCGCATTGGCCGATCGGCATGTCGGGGTCACCGTGGTCGATCGAAAGATTGGCGGCGGCGCCACGACGCGCAGCGGCGGGATTGTCCTCGGGGAGACGCTGGTCGGACCCGTGCCCGGTTTCGATCGGTGCGAGGCGCGGCTCCAAGAGTGGATCGCCAGCGAGCAGGTGTCATGCGATGCCACGTGGCCCGGCTGCCTCGAACTGACGCGCGATGCTCGCCGCTCGGCACCGGACATCGGGTGGTTCGATCAGGGCTGGATCCGGATCGCCGACCAAGTGCCAGGTGGCGTGCTCGACCCCGCGAAGCTGTTGAGCGGGATGGTCAGTGTCGCCCTTCGATCCGGTGTTCATCTTGTCGATGGCCTGAACGTCGATCGTGTCGAGCCGGATGGACGTGGGCTGCGCCTGACGGCCGGGCACACGAGCATCGCCGCGCGACAGGTCGTCATGGCAGTGGATGCGCTCTCGTGGAGGCAGCACTTCGATCCGTGGGAGCACCGTACGATCACCGTGGCCCTGCAAACAGTCGCGGAAGCACAACTGGCGGAGGCCATCGGGCTGCGTCAGCCGTTCTACACGCGCGAGCTGCCCTTGCTGTGGGGGAGGACGCTGCCCGATGGGTCGCTGCTCTTTGGACGCGAACTGATCGCATGGCCTCCGGCCGCGCCGACCGGTGCGCTGCGCGGGCAACTCGCCGCAGCAGGGGACAGGCTCATCGAACGGGTGCGCGGGCTCCATCCGCGGCTCGGGCGGATTGGCATCCAGCGGGTATGGGCAGGTCCCACCGCGCGAACAACCGTCGGCGCGCCGGCGCTCGTCGAGGATCCGGTGCTTGGCGAGGTCGTCTGGGCCGGGGGATACGGCGGGCACGGGCTGGCCCAGGCGTTCGTTCTTGGACGTGCCGCCGCTGATTGGGCCTCGCGGCGCCGGGACGGGCGGATCAGGACGGCTTGAACCTACGCCCGGCGAGATTGGACAATAGGAAACGTTAGCTCCTGGTGATCCACCTGCTCGCGCCAAGGCTGGAACGCGCCGCCCTGTGAGTCTCGCCTAGCGTGCCGCGTCCCGATTCCGTCCAGCAGCCAAAGGTTGGTTTCACCCTTCCGCGCGGCCGCCCGGAGCACCAGATCGCGCTCGGTCGTGCCGTCGGGAGACAGCAGACGCCAGCCGTTCTTGTTGTCCGGGCGGGTGGTTGACGGCTCCGCACGGGCCGCCCGCCCGATTGTGGACGTAAAGGACGTCTGGTCATAAAATATGACCATGAAGCAGATCCCTGCGGCCAAGTTCAAGGAAACCTGCCTGGCGCTGCTGGACGAGGTCGATGCCGAAGGTATCGTCATCACCAAACACGGGAAGCCGGTCGCGAAGTTGATTCCCTTCGCGACGGATTCGTCCGGGCTGATCGGGACACTGGCCGGCAAGATTCGAATCAAGGGCGACATTCTTTCGACTGGCGCCGCCTGGCATGCTGAATCTTGACACGCACATTCTGCTGCACGCCGTCGCCGGCGCGCTGAAGCCGGGCGAAACCCGCCTGCTCACCTCGAACCGCTGGAGCGTGTCCGCGATCGTGTTGTGGGAGGTTGCCAAACTGGCGCAACTTGGCAGGATCGAAGTCGATCTGGAGGATCCGGAAGTGGTCCGCGTTCTCGCGCGCGTACACGTGTGGCCCGTCACGCGGGAGATTGCGCTCGCCAGCACGCGACTCGACGTGCGCGGGGATCCTGCGGACGAGCTCATTGCGGCGACGAGCGTCGTCCACAACGTCCCGCTGCTGACACGCGACAAGGCGCTGCTCAAGTCCAAACGCGTCCCGCTCGCACGCTGACCGTCCGCGCTTCTCGCCGACGTGTTATCGCGGAATCCGGACAATGTATCCAGTTTCTTTGAGTGTTCTTGAACATGGGAGCGCATCTGGACAAAAATCCGTGGGCAAAAAATCATGAATCTCCCCTCGATGCTGTCTCTCTCTCCAAGCACGATCGTGATCAAATGCGGGATCAAAGACCTTGAAGACTTCCCGATGATGGAGCCCCTTTTGGATTACGGCTCCGAGCACCGCGAAGAACGTCAAGCACGGAATTTTCATATAATCCGCCCACAATCCCCAATGACGCATTTCGTCTACGAGCGTTTCGCCAACGTCGAAGAAGACCGCTCTAACCATGGTGTAGGCTCCACATTCCGGATGCGACAGCTTGCGTTAAAGTCGCCTTGGGAGGAAAGGTCCGAAGTTTGGCGACGATCAGCCGGTCTCGAGCTCCCTGGCGAATAGCAGCTTTGGGCGAAAGCGGACTCAACCCAACCCGCTGAAAACCGGCAAATCGTGACCCATTGCGGACCCAACGTGAGCGGAGGCGATTCACAAAAAAATCGACAACCGCCCTGTTGAATTCGACGTGAAACGACGCCCGGTCAAAGCCAGGCGCGTCTCTGCAGATATCGAGCGAGGCGCTGCAGGGTGGAAGAAAGGCGAAGTGCTCCGCGCCTGGCACGCTGTGATATTCGGGTGCAGCCGTAAGAAGACGCCTCAACTCCGTCACATCCTCGCCCGGTAGTCGGTCATCTCGGCCGGCCGACCAAAGTTGAATCGGGGCGGTAATTCGGGAAAGCGAGGCGGGAACAAAGGCGTAGGGATAACCTGGCGCAGCGATCACAGCGGCTTTGATCCGGTCATCCTGTAAACCCGCTGTTTCCAGCTCACGCGATCCATTCAGAACTTCGCTGTTGGTTTGCTTGAGAGCCCCGCAGACGAAAGCATCCGGCTGCCGATTGCAGAACATTCTGACTTGCCTCGCGTCCGGGGTCGCACCGATCAGGACCAAACCCGTATAAGCGCCCATTGAAAACCCAAAGAAGCCCAAGCGTCGCGCATCCAATCGCGCGCGCTCCGGCCAAGCCGTAAGCATGTAGTCGATCACGCGCCGAACATGCTTCGGTCGATCAGTGAACCAGCGCGCGGTTCCTACACTCGACTGGTCTTGGTAGTTGTCGCCAGGGTGCGTTGGCGCGGCGACAACGAACCCTGCTTCGGCGAGCGCGAGTGCCGTGTCATGGTGACCGGTCGCACCGCCGCCAAGTCCATGCGAGATAATCACCAGGGGGAGCCCATCGCCTGAGATCGCCCCATCAATGGCGGCTTCAAAACCGAGACCGCGCTGTGGAGTGACGGGTTGCGAACTGGGGTACCAGATGCCGATGGAAATCGGCTCACCGTCTGCGTGCGGTACCACTCGCGATTGGAATCCTGCTGCCTCTGCCTCGCCTAATGTGAGGAACGTAAAGCAGCTTATGATCGCGACCAGAAGAAGTGTCTTCATCGGTTTCGCGCTGTGTTGACAATAGGAAACATTAGCGGCCTACGGTCAACAGAAAGCCCGTTATGGGTTCCCCCCCAAACACAGCGCGGATGAGCGCCGCCGCCGGACGGTCACAGGGCGGATTGTGAGGGGCGTTGCGACCTCGGGTCAAGGGGACCCGGTGTTGCCGAGTGGGGCATACCACCGTGAACGGGCACACCTCCGGCGTGGCGACCCGTCGCGTCGCGATCACCGAGCAGGGTTCGAAGCGCTTGTCGTCCTGGAGACACGCGCCGTCGTCGATCGGCAGCGGCGGCGCCCGCGCTGCACCGGGGTCCGGGATTTGGTCAGGCAAGCCGAGATGCCGGAGGATCGGTGGTGGCGGCGCGGGCGAGTCAGATCAGGGCCGTGTGGAAACCGAACTCGGTCTGCCGCGCGCTGGAGCCTCGATCAGGCTGTCGCGGGTCAGCTATGTGACCAGTGACGTTGAGTCATTGGTGCCGGTACCAGCGGGCAGGGCCGTCACGAACGGACACGGCGAATGTGCGATCCGTCAGGATGGGCTCAGCCGAGACGCTTCCGGATGTCCTGTAACTGCGCGATGTCCAGTAAGTCCTGTGGCCGGCCGGCCTGTTGTTTCATGGCGATCAGATCGTCAAGGGACGCCACAAAGAATGTCCGTTGATCGATCGTGACCTTGACGGCGCGTTGACGGAGCCCTTCGAACCTGTCGCTTTCGCTGACCAGGAGGTCCACCTCGGTACTGCCATCCGGCGCACGAACGTTCAGCGCCAACATGCCCTTGTCCTGCCGCCAGCGTCGGATCTGTTCAACATCGCGGATTCGATCCAACGGTTCCGGGATCCGTGGCCGGGCCCCGAGGGACCACAGGAGATCGACAGCGGCCTGCCAGGACTCAGGAGCCAGACTGGGAACAACGTCGAGGTCGAACGTCACCCGCGAACCACCGTGGAGAGACGCGGCGACGCCGCTGACGATCACGAATTCAACGTGACGATCGTGAAGCTGGCTCAGAATCTCGAGAAAGTTGCTCGCCATGGGACCGTTGCTCGGTGAACGCCTTGCGCAGAGTCATCAGGCTGCGGGCGCGTTCGCTGAGCAGGCGCAGCCGGACGAGGAATGAATGGCCGTCCAGTGGTCCAATCGACGATTGGTCCGGCTGGACTCCGGTCCAGTCGATGTTGGAATGGTCTGGCCGTTGCACCAGCTGTATTGTCGCATTGTCCGGGCAAATCCACCTGACGACTCAATACCGCAAGAACCGTCGGCGTCCCGGTCCCGCTCACGTGGGTCAATGGCCGGGCGGCGCGATACCGCCCACCCGAGGCACCGGCGCGTGGTGGATATCACCGGGATCGAGGCCAGGGATCGCCGCGGCGATCCCATGCGCCTCCGGCTGTGTCTGTGTCCGTGCTTCTTTCTGTGTGCGCACGTCCCGCCGCTCGACGTCCGTTTCAATCAACGGCTGCGGGCCTCAGGACCGGCGAGGAGCGCCCACTCGGCGTTCCCGTCCACGTTGACACGCAGGGCGACCAACTTGCTCAAGTTCACTCGCGGGTCGGTGGGTCTCGTGTTTCCCGGCGCGATTGCTACGACCTCATGGGCAATCGTCACCACATCGTCGCGTACGACCTCGAAGAGCGACCACACAAGGTGCCATTCATTGAGAGAAGGTTCAGGGTTCCAGGTGGGGATCTGTATGAAGTGGCGCCTGCCGGGCGCGCCGCGCACGGCGAGCTCCGTGTGCTCGATTGGCAGAAACATCACGCCAGGAGGGGTTGTCAGTGCCAGTTCCCCCGCCTTGGTCCTACCCTGATAGGCTACCGTTGCGGATACGGCCTGGATTTCTGTGGAGAGCGCGATCTCGATCCAGTAACCTGGCTCGAGGGTGAACGTCGCTGGCTGAAATCGATGGTCGAAGCCGAGGTTCGCCAGCAGGGTGCATTCCCCGGCTTGATTCGTGGTCAATGTTCGCTGGAGCCGGGGAAGCAGCGTTCCCAGATTCATCCCTCCAAAGAGACGCTCAGGACCGGACCGAAAGTAGAGCGCGCAGGCGCGCACGGGGTCCCGCGGTACACCGAGCCCGTTCTCGTAGAGTCCCGCCATGAAGAAGTTCGCGGCGGCGTCTACCGGACCGGGCCATCGATTGGTGATTGGCGTGAGGATTTCGGCGGCTCGCTGGTAGTCGCCTCGCACGAATGCGTCGATCGCGTCCCCGGTGGATGTTTGCGCGCGCCCGGGCTGCGCGTGAAGCTGCAGCAGTACAACGACAGACAGGACGAGTGCAGAGCTCTTCGTCACGGCGAGCTCCGAGGGGGAATGACGTCCGTCTGCGAATTTGGACCAAGGATGACGCGCTCCACTTCTCCCTGCGCATTCACCTGAAGACGACCGAATGCGGCTCCCGATACTTCAGGCGGACTGGCGGCATTCACGTGTGCAATCGCGCCCGTGTTCCACAGTGAGTGCGCCTCGGCGCCGACGACTTCGTACGCAGACCAGCACAGCGCCCACTCCGTGGCGTTAGGAACGGCGTCGGGCATCCAGACCCAGAACTCGATGAAGTGCCGGGTCGCCGAAGTCGGACGCGTGGCTTCCAGCCGTGTGTACTTGGTTGGAAGAAAGACCCACTCCACGCCGCCCCAATCCGTTGCGATCTTTCGGTCGGTCCCGCGATAGCTCACTGTGAAGCCGGAAACGTCGATGGTTACGCGGTGGTTGGTTCCGAGAACAAACGTCGCGGGAAGCGGCTCCCGCCACACACCGACTCGTGACGACTCGCACAGGGTCGTTGCAATCGGGTGGCTCATGGATTTGAACTCGTCGACGATCGCCGTGGCCTGACTCGCGAATGGATTGGCGGGCGTCGCGGAGTTCAGGTACAACCCGCACGCCCGGATCGGATCGGCGCGGACGCCAGAACCCGTTTCGTACATCGAGGCCAGGAAGAATTGCGCGAGGGGATCCGGGGGGGAGGCCTCCGCGAGCGGGCGGAGGATGCGGAGTGCGGTGGCGGCATCACCCGCGGCCAGCGCCTTGATCCCGTCAGCCGCTGTTGCCTGCGCGGCCGCCGGCGACGGGGCAAGAAGCGCGACCAGAACCAGGTAAAGCGTGCGCATCGTGGCAACCTGTCTGCGAAGCAAAGCCCACACCGCAGGCCTCCACGGCAATCGCTGGATATTTCGCACCGAGGGCCCCCTCAGACCGCCAGGCCGGAGACAGGGATTACGAAACTGGGCCAGTTCGGCTCTCAGTCCTCGTCGTTCGGATCTGGCGGGGCGATGGCACAGTAACCATCGTACCGTGTTAATTTAGGATATGCAGGCTGATGTAGAGCGAGGCGCTCCATGACGAAGATCGTTGTTTCCGGCAGCGCGTTGATCATCGGGGCGTGTTTCGTGTCCGGTGGAGTGGCGTTGGCGGCTGACGAGCCCGCCGTGACGTTCTCGAAGGATGTCGCGCCGATTTTCCAGGCGAAGTGTCAGACCTGTCACCAGCCGAACTCGATTGCGCCGATGTCGCTCATCACGTTTCAGGACGCTCGCCCCTGGGCGCGGTCCATCAAGGAGCGGGTGGCGTCCCGGCAGATGCCGCCATGGCACATCGACCGTTCCGTCGGCGTGTCGAAGTTCAAAAACGACCTGTCGCTGACTGATGCCCAGGTCGAGACGATCGTGCGCTGGGTCGATCAGGGCGCCGCCCAGGGCGATCCGAAAGACATGCCGGCGCCCAAGCCGCTCGCGAACGACAACGAGTGGCTGGCCGTGCGCGACGGTTACGGTCCACCGGACCTCGTGATTCGATCGCCGGACTACACGATGCCCGCGAGACACCAGGACTCCTGGTTTCGGCCGCTGAGCGACATCCCCATCACGGAGCCGCGCTGGGTGAAGATGATGGAAATACGCCCGACCAATCTCAAGGCGCGCAAGATCATCCATCACGCGGTGGCGTACCAGGTGCTGAGTCCGGATAATCTCGACGCGGTCAACACGAGCTTTGTCGGCCGGCCCCGCGATACGGTCGGCGTAGACGAGCGGGTCAACCGCCGGCCGTTTCTCATGGAATGGGCCGTCGGCAAGGGTTACGACCTGTTCCCGCCGGACACCGGCCGGGTACTCCTGCCGGGCGAAAAGATCTCCTGGGATCAGCACATTCACGCGGTCGGCGAGGAGATCACGGGCGGTTCCGAGATCGCGTTCTGGTTCTACCCGAAAGGTCAAGAGCCCAAGCACCGCAGCTATCTCGTCGGCTTCACCGGTATTCGTTGGCAGTCGGGTGCGCCGCCACTCGACATCCCGCCCAATTCGATCGCCCACACAGAGGGTTTCACCCTGCTGAAGGAGAACACCCTCATCACGAATTTCCAGCCACACTTCCATCTGCGCGGGAAGGCCATGCAGGTCGAAGCGCTTCTGCCTGACGGCCGAACGGAGATCGTCAGCTACGTCGACAAATTCAACTTCAACTGGATGACCAACTACATCTACGCCGACGATGTCGCGCCGGCGTTCCCGAAGGGGACGATCATCCACGTCACCGCGTTTTACGACAACACGAAGGCGAACAAGAACAACCCTGATCCCGATCAGTGGGTCGGCTACGGCGATCGCAGTGTGGACGAAATGGCGCACGCATGGATGAACGTGGTGCATCTGAGCGACGCGGAATATCAGCAGTGGCTCGCCAATCGGAAGGCGAAGTCGCAGCGCACGCAGAACCAGCAGTAGGGTCGCGTACCCATCTTCATGAATCGCGCGCTTCCCGCTGGAGTGTGCCTTGCGGCGACGCTGGCCATCGGAGCCATGGTCGTCGCGCAGCAATTGCCCAGCGCGCCTGCCAAGGGTTTCGGTACGAGCATCACCGGCTCGTTCGAAGGCTGGTACGAGAACGCGGACAACACGCAGACGTTTCTCGTGGGTTACTACAACCGGAACATCCGACAGCCGATGGACATTCCTGTTGGGCCCAACAATCGCATCGAACCTGGCGGTCCTGATCTGGGTCAGCCGACGCATTTTCGCCCGGGCCGACGAACCGGTGTGTTCACCGTTGCCGTTCCGAAGGGGTTCAAGCCCACAGATCGGCTGACATGGACAATCGTCGCGAACGACCAGCCGACCAGTATTCCGTTCCGCCTGAACCCAGACTACATCGTCAGCCCGTTTATCGACAGCGCGGTCGGCAACACGCCGCCCGCGGTGGCATTCGAGGAACGCGGTCCTGCGATCCAGGGGCCGGTTGCGTCGATGTCGAAAGCGGTGGCGCGGACGGCGTCAGTGGCGAAGGCGCTCGTGCTGCCTCTCTGGGCGGCTGACGATGCGAAATACACGAGCGGCACGAACGCGCCGCTCCGCAATGTGCCGCCGCCGGTGCAGATTACGTGGTCCAAGTTCCGTGGCCCTGGTCAGGTGACGTTCGACAAAGAGAACCCGGCGTTCGAGGTACTGGCGGGCGGGAAGGTCAACGAGCCGTTTCGCGGCAAGGCAGTCGTGACGGTGAAGTTCAGCGAGCCGGGCGAGTACGTCCTCGAGGTCGTCGCGAGCGACTACTCGGGGGTCGGTGGCGGCGGGGAAGTGTGCTGCTGGACGACGGCACTGGTGAAGGTCAGCGTGACGCCGTAGCCCATTACGTCCTCGGTGCCCCGACGATCAGGTGCGTGCGTGGCATGGGACGCGGTTGCCCATGGCTGCGCAGTATGGCCGGGGCCCTTGGTTTGCTGTGACGGCTGCGATGCTCTCTCGCTCGCTGCGCATCGCGGTCGGCTGCGCGTCGCTCTTCATCGGCGCTCTCATCGTCGGGGGCCCGCTGACCGGTCTGGCGCAAGGACCGGTGCTGCTGCCGTACCCGATCCTGTTCGTCACGCAGGTACCGGTGCCTGGGGATTTCACGACCATCGGTTCGGTCTTCGGGAACCACCAGGGTGCGGTGTGGTCGGTTGCGAGAGGTGGGGACCTCTGGATCCGGTACGAGAACGGCGCCACCAGGAACCTGACGCAGGCCGCCGGCTACGGCGTGAGCGACTTGCAGGGAGCGTCGAGCATCGCCGTGCGTGAGCCGAGCGTCCACTGGAGCGGAACCAAGGCGCTGTTCAGCATGGTGATCGGAGGTGCCACCCAGCAGTACCAGGTCGGTCAGTACCTATTTCCAGATCTACGAAATCACCGGACTCGGACCTACCGATACCCCAGTCATCACGCGGGTGCCGAACCAGCCGGTCAACTACAACAACGTCAGCCCGATCTACGGCACCGACGAGCGGATCATCTTCACCTCCGACCGGCCGCGCAACGGCGACCGCGCCCTCTATCCGCAGCGCGACGAGTACGAAGAAGCTCCGGTCGTCAGCGGTCTCTGGAGCCTGAACCCGGCGACAGGGGATCTCTTCATGGTGCAGCATTCGCCGTCCGGGTCGTTCTCGCCGCAGATCGACAGCTTCGGGCGCCTGGTCTACGTGCGCTGGGATCACCTGCAGCGCGATCAGCAGGCCGATGCTGACGCGACCGAAGAAGGCGGATACGGGACGTTCAACTACAGCGGCGAGTCCGCGTCGGCGGCGCGTCTGAACGATCGCACGGAGATCTTTCCTGAACCGCGCCCCAGCCGCACCGATTTGCTGGCAGGCACCAACCTGGCCGGCCATTCGTTCAACGACTTCTTTCCGTGGATGGTGAATGAGGACGGGACGGAGGAGGAGACCCTGAATCACCTCGGACGACACGAGTTCCACGGCTACTTCGATCGCAGCCTGACCGACGATCCGAACCTGACCTACCACTCCTCGTCCACGCCGCGAACCAACCCGAACTCGATCGACAATTTCATTCAGATCAAGGAAGACCCGACCGCGCCCGGCACCTACTACGGCATCGACGCGCCGGAGTTCTTCACGCATGCGTCCGGTCAGGTGGTGCGATTCAATGCGCCGGCCGGCTTCAATCCGGACCAGACGGTGGTGACCTACGTCACACACCGCGACACGCATTCGTACACCGACACGCCAGGCGTGAATCATTCCGGCCTCTATCGGAATCCGCTGCCGTTGTCGAACGGGACGGTCGTGGCCGTGCACACGAGCGAGACGCGGAGCGACGTCAACACCGGGACGCGAGCGAACCCGGCTTCACGCTACGGGTTTCGTTTGAAAACCCTGTCGCTTTCTGGCAGCTGGTACGTCGCGAATCAAACGCTGACGCCGGGCATTTCCAAGTCGGTCACCTGGTGGGACCCCGACGTGTTCGTCACCTACTCCGGCCCGCTGTGGGAGCTCGATCCGGTGGAAGTGCGGCCGCGGACCAAACCGGTGCGCCCGGCCACGCCGCTGCCAGGGCCTGTGCAGCAGGTGTTCGCACAGCAGAACGTCGCGGTCGCGTCGCTGCAGGACTACCTGCGCCAGTGGGGGCTTGCGCTCATCGTCTCCCAGAACGTCACGACCCGCGACCGATCGGATCGACAGCAGCCCTTCAACCTGCGCGTCGCCGGTACGTCAACGCAGACGCTCGGCGCCGGCGGCAGGATCTACGACGTGTCGCATTTGCAGATCTTCCAGGCCGATCAGATTCGGGGGCTTGGCGGCACCGTCAGTCCATCGGCTGGTCGCCGCGTGCTGGCGCAGTACCTGCACGACCCTGCCGCCAGGAACCCGCCGGTAGGCGCCGCCCCTCCCGGGTCGGTCGCCGTCGCGGCCGATGGCTCGATTGCCGCGTTCGTGCCGGCCCGGCGGGCGCTGTCGTGGCAGCTGACCAGCCCGGGCGGCGCGCCGGTCGTGCGCGAGCGCTATTGGATCACGATGCAGCCGGGCGAGATCCGGGTGTGTGGCTCATGTCACGGCATCAACAGCCGCGACCAGGCGAACCAGTTGCTACCGGCCAATCAGCCCGAGGCGCTGCGACAGCTGCTGTCGTACTGGAGAGTCGAGTCGACACCTCCACCCTCGCCGACGAACGTCCGGATCACTCAAACGAACTGACCCGCGTCCCCCGGTGCACTGGCTCCCCTCATCCAGTGAGGGGGTTGGCGGGCACGGTAGGATTCCCGTTGCGGCGTCGCGCGTCATTTCGAAGCCGCGGCACGCCGTGGCCCCCTCCTCCGGCGGCAGGGAAATGCCCTTGGCGTTGGGCATGACCACCTTCGGCAGGTTCTGAGCGTCTGCTCCTTGCCGAGCGGCATGCCCCGGTTGATGTAGTCCCACATCACGGTGGCGTATGGCGAGAGCAGCCCATCACGTTGTTGTCGTTCACGGACGGCGACAGGCACAGGTACGGATTTCTCGTCGAGATTGATGTATACCTGCTTGGTTTCGAGGTACTCGTCAACGCTCCAGCGTCCGAGCTCACGTCCCATGCCGCTCTGCTTGTAGCCGCCCCATGGGGATAACCCACGGGGATAATAGGAAACCCACGTCAAGGCTGCGGTGACGAGGCCTCGCTCGTCACCTTCACTTTGACGTCCCGGTACGTCATCAGCGCACCGTCGTGCACACGCGCTCGCAGCACGTAGTCTCCCGGTGCCCTGAACGTCGCAGCGACCTCAGTCTTGCCGCCGTCCTCCTTCTTGACGACAGCGCTGCCCGGATCGAAGACGACACCGGCGGGCCCCCGCCAGACAATCCACGAAACTGTCAAGCGACCTGGCGCCCAAGGGGTTCGCGGGTGCTGGAGCTGCGGCAGGTTGGTCGGTGTTTCGAGGGCCGCTGTTTCGGGGCGGAAGGCCGGGGGATTCTCGGAATTTCCGCCGCGCTGCCGTTTGCGCGGCGGTGGAAGTCCATCATCCGTGGCGACGACAGTCAGCGTTACCCGTGTCCGCGTCGATAGCGTGACGGCCGAGGGAACATCACCAAGGCTGATCATCGGAGGCTCGTTCTTGGCCGCCGGACCTTCGCCATCGTCACCGCCGTTGCCGAGAGGGTTGATCTCCCACTCGGGCTGCAGCCAAGCCACCGCCCGTTCCGTCCGGCCGTTGGACGTTAGCGTCCAGATCAACTCTTTCTTGCCCCAGTCTTTCGAGACCCTGACATCGAACACGTTGCGGTTGAACCGAGGATAGAAATATGTGGGCTGTCCCTGATCCGCCGCTCCTGGCTCGATGCTGTTGCCAGGCCCGATCGGAGCGTAGAGCTCCTGCACATGATTTCGATTCAAGTATCCGAAATGCAGAGAGAAGCTGCCGTCGGCGTTCCGCGACCAGCCCTCGAAGATGGGCTGAACGCTCTGGCCGGAGTTGTACCTCACACCGACCGACAGGCCCTCCAACTGCTCGGCGAAGCCTGCCTGTGCGCCAACGACGAAGAGCAAAAGCCCTGTCCATACGCATCGCTGCCAGTAAACTGACATAAAGCCTTCCGTTTGTTTGTGGCTTCGTTACACTCGACCTTCGCTACGGTTGCTGACCGGCAGCGGTTGCAGCCGCCTTCTGCCGCCGGGCCTTTCGCGCGGCCAGCTCCTGTTTGTACTCCTCGTGAGTCATATCCACCCAGCCAACCCAGGCGAATCCCATTTCGTCGATCGTCCGTCCGCCGTAGCCCACCCAGTTTTTCGGGTCCGGGTTGTTTCGGTTTGCCGTCGAATTGTCATGCCAGCTGATGATGTGCACGATTGTGCCCGCTGGAATGATTGGCGCGACGTCGTCTTCGTAGTTGTAGACCAGATGCCAGTTATAGTTCCAGTTGGCGCAGCTGATCGTCTCGGTCTTCATGATCTTGCTCGGATTCATCGGGTAGATCAGCTCGAGACACTGGTACTTCCCGCGGGTGTGCATGTGCGGCTGGAAGGCAATGATCTTGGCCGGCTTGGTATGGAGCGTGTAACCGTCGACACGCGTAATCCTGCCGGCCGGAATGTCCAGCGATTCCGAAGGATCGGGTGTCGGGTCGCCATGATGGGTCGAGTAGCGGATGCGCTTCGGCACGTATCCCTTCGGATAGAGCAACATCCCGACCTCGACGACCGCATTGACATCTTCACCAATTGAATGGAGGTGATAGCCCATCTTGAGCTTGTAGCCCTTCTTCAGCAGGATGCCGGAGTCTTCGGGATACATCTCCGGTGCCTTACCCGATGCGTACTCGACAACGAAATCCCCTTCATCCGCGACGTCGTCATCGCCGCCGGTCTGAGCGTGCTCGTCACTCGGAACCTGAAGCAGGATGGCGTGGTGCACGACCTGCTGGGAGCCTCGATCGACCGGCCGCGTCTGAATGGCTCGGATATATCGGTCTTCGGCTAGATTCATGTCCGTGAACACATTGGGATACAAATCGGGACCAGTCGCTGGCACCTTGTACGCCGGGAACCGAACCACCAGATCGGGCTTGCCAATCTGCCATTCCGAGCCCTCCGCGAACTGGCGCGGCGGCGGCATGTCCGCCGGATTGCCTCGCGGCGCGCCGGCATCCACCCACGTGACGATGGTCTCGATCTCCTGGTCGGTCAGCGAGGGATCATTCTTGAATTGCTGAATGCCGACGTTTCGATCGAGATGCCAGGGCGGCATGTCGCGCGCCGCCACACGCGCCTTGATCGATCGCACCCACGGGCGGGCATCCTCGTAGGTCAGGAGCGACATCGGCGCGTTCTGGCCGGGACGATGACAGCTCACGCACGATCGCTGGAGGATCGGTGCGACATCCTTTGAGAATGCAACCTGCGGCCGGCCAGCTGCAGGCTTCTGCGCCGTTACGGGTGTCGCCGTTATCAGCAGGACTGAGGCGCTCGCGCCGGCAAGGAGCAGCCGGGTGAGCCAAGACAAACAACGCAGCTTGGTTACTCTCATCGCATACCTCTCAACGTCGCGACGCTCTTGGTCCTCGGATTCCGAATCCACCTACGAGTCCACAGCCAAGCGAAACGCGCGGAGACGCCCTGCAAGACTCTTTCCGGTTCAACAAGACCGATTCGCCCATTGACGGGTGCGGAGGCACGCCGGCCGTTGCGAAATAGTTCGCGGCATCTGCGAAAAATCCCATGGCTGATGTCGGTACGGTGATTGCCCGGAAGTCACGATGTGCGTGAAGAACCGTTCGCATTGGGGTGTAGGGGAATGTTGACTGTGGAGAGGTTTGTGCACGCAGACCCCTCCTCGTTCAGTCGCTTGTCGCTCTGGTCAAAGGTCCAGCCAAGCACCTGCTCAATGGGTATCCGAGTACTTGGCTCCGGCGCGGGCGGCGGCTCGCCTCAATGGAACTACAACACAAGAGGCGCCCTATGGCCGTTGGAGAGAAGACCCCCTGGACCCGCGACGACTTCGAGGGAGAGCTTCGCGCCAAGGCGAAGTATTACCACGTCCATCACGAGTTCCACGTCTTGATGAATTCCGGGAAGCTCGACAGACATGCCGTTCAGGGTTGGGTGGCGAACCGCTTCTACTATCAAGTCACCATCCCCGCAAAGGACGCTGCCGTCATGGCCAACTGTCCGGAGCGGGAGGTGCGGCGCCACTGGATCCAACGGATCATCGATCACGACGGCACGCAGGGCGCTGAGGGCGGCATCGAGGCCTGGCTCCGACTGGGCCAGGCCGTGGGGCTCAGTCGGGAAGAGCTCTGGTCCCACCAGCACCTCCTCCCCGGCGTGCGCTACGCCGTCGATGCCTATCTCAATTTCGCCCGGCGCGCGACCTGGCAGGAAGCGGCCTGTTCCTCTCTGACGGAACTCTTCGCTCCGACAATCCACAAGCTGCGGCTCGAGCACTGGCCCATCTACTACCCCTGGATTACGTCTGAGGGATACGAGTATTTCCGCAAGCGCCTGACGGAGGCCCGACGTGACGTCGTGCATGGACTCCGAATCACGCTCGATCATTTCCAGACCCGCGCGCAGCAGGAGCACGCGCTCAGCATTCTCCAGTTCAAACTGGACCTCCTGTGGTCGATGCTGGATGCCATGTGGATGGCCTATGTAGAAAAACGGCCGCCGTATCACAACATCAAGGCATGAGTTTTTCTATTGTCTCGGGACGGGCGGATCAGGACGGCTTGAACTTTTCCTCGTCGAGGTTGATGTAGACCTGCTTGGTTTCGAGGTACTCGTCAACGCCCCAACGTCCGAGCTCACGTCCCATGCCGCTCTGCTTGTAGCCGCCCCACGGGCCTTCGATGACGCTGGTCTGCGTGTCGTTGACCCAGACGACCCCCGCGCGCAGCTGTTTGACCGTTCGAAGCGCGCGAAAGATGTCGCGCGTCCACACCGCCGCCGCGAGGCCGTAGTGCGTGTCGTTCGCGAGCCGCACCGCCTCTGATTCGTCGTCAAAGGGGATCACGCATGCGACCGGGCCGAAAATCTCTTCGCGCGCGATGCGCGCTGTATTGGGTACGTCGTAGAAGATGGTTGGCTCGACAAAGAAGCCGCGACCGAGCGCTCCGCCGGACGCCCGTCGACCCCCGAGGGCGAGCTTGGCCTCCTGCTTACCGACGTCGGTGTACGCCAGCACGCGATCGAGATGCCGCTGGCTCACGAGAGGGCCCATCTGTGTGTCCGGATCGCGTCCCGGTCCGAGGCGGACGGTCTTGCCCTTGGCGACCATCGCGTCGAGGAATCGGGAATAAATCTTCCGCTGCACGAGAATGCGGCTCCCCGCCGAACACACCTCGCCCTGGTTCAGAAAGACACCGAACAGGGCGGCCTCGACCGCGGATTCGAAGTCAGCATCGGTAAAGAAGATGCTCGGTGACTTGCCGCCCAGCTCGAGCGACAGCTTCTTGAGCGTCCCAGCGGCGGTTCGCATCACCTCCCGCCCGACGTCGGGGCTTCCGGTAAACGCGACCTTGTCAATGGCCGGGTGAGCCACGAGCGCCGCACCTGCACCGGGACCCGTGCCGGTCACCACGTTGACCACACCGCGCGGCAACCCGATTTCTTCGAACGATCGCGCCAGCTCCAGCAGGCTGAGTGGTGTCTGCTCGGACGGCTTCAGCACGACCGTGCACCCGGCGCACAACGCGGGAGCAAGCTTCCAGGCGGCCAGGAGAAGGGGAAAGTTCCACGGAACAATCTGCGCCGCCACACCGACCGGCTCGCGGAGCGTGATGAGCAGCGCTGCATCAGGGGCCGTCATGGCGTCGCCGTGCAGCTTTGTGGCGAGACCGCCGTAGTATTCGAAGCAGGTTGCGACATCCTCGATGTCGTCCACGGCTTCGCCGATCGGCTTGCCGGTGTTGAGTGTCTCGATGTCCGCGAGTTCGCGCGCTCGCCGCCGTACAAGGCGCGCAAGGTCGATCAGGAGACGGCCCCGATCTCGTGCGGAGAAGCGCGTCCATTCACCGTCATCGAAGGCTCGCCTGGCGGCTCCTGCCGCCGCGTCCACGTCGCTCGCCGTCGCGTCCGCGACGCGGCCGATGCAGTCGCCCGTCGCTGGATCGGCGATGTCACGCATGCTGCGCCCTTCAGCATTGACGAACACGCCGTCGACGTACATCTCGGTACTGTTTCATCGGATCATTCGTCAGGATCCAAGGAGTCTGGCAATGAGGGCTTCGCTCGCCGCGAGCATCTCGTCGGTCTTCTCGGGACGCTTACCTCCGGCCTCTGCGAAGTCGGGCCGACCGCCCCCAGCGCCGCCGACGATCGGAGCCAGCTCTTTGACGATCTGTCCGGCCTTCACGCGGGACGTCAGGTCCGGAGTGACCGCCACCACGATCTGCACCTTTCCGTCGTTCACCGAGGCCAGCACAATCACACCCGACTTGATCGTATCTTTGAGCGAGTCGGTCAGGCGGCGGAGGGCATCCTTGTCGAGGTCCGACACTTTGCGCCGAACGAGCCGAACGCCGGCAACCTCTGTCGAGTCCTGACCTCTGGGGCTGCGTGGGTCACCAGCACCTTCGGCACCGCCCTCACCGCCCATCGCGATCCTCGTCTTCAGCTGGGTGACCTCGCGCGCGAGCCGTTTCGCGTCGGTCTGCAGACGCTCGATGGCGTCGAGCGCCTGGTCCTCGTTGACGTGCAGGGCATTGACGAGGTGGCGCAGCGTCGATCGCTGGTGGCGCGCCCACTCGAAGGCTCCCAAGCCGGTCATCGCCTCGATCCGGCGGACGCCGGCGGCGACGCCGCTCTCGGCAATGACCACGAACAGGCCGATGTCGCCGGTCGCGCGCACGTGCGTGCCGCCGCAGAGCTCCATGCTGAAGCCGGGGATGCTGACGACACGGACCTTGTCGCCGTACTTCTCGCCGAACAGCGCCATCGCGCCGGCCGCGATGGCCTCTCCGTCGAGCGCACGTCGGTCTCGACTGGCGTGTTCAGGACGATCTGCTCGTTGACGATTCGCTCGATGCGATCGAGCTCATCTGCGCGTGACCGCCTGAAAGTGCACGAAGTCGAACCGCAGCCGGTCGGGCGCGACGAGCGACCCGGCCTGTTTGACGTGCGAGCCGAGCACGTGGCGCAGCGCCGCGTGGAGCAGGTGCGTGGCCGTGTGGTTGCGTCGCGTCGCGTCGCGAACCTCGGCATCGACCGTCGCGGTCACGCGATCGCGAACGTGCAGCGATGCCGGCAGTCGACGCGCACGCGATGCGCGCGCGGCAGTCCGGGACGAATGCGCGCCAGTCCTTCCACGACAGCGCTGCATGCCGCGTGAGGCGTTGATGAGCGTCCCGGAGTCCGAGACCTGGCCGCCCGATTCGACATAGAACGGCGTGTGCGCAAGGGCGACGTAGCCAGCGTGTCCGTCCGCCAGGACCTCGACAGGTTGACGGGCTTCGCTCGAAGAGCGCCACGACCGGCACGTCCTCGACGCTCGTGGTCGTATAGCCGTCGAACTGGTCGCCGACGCGTTGGAGCGCCGCCTCGTCGGCGACGGCGAAGGATGCTCCTTTCTTTGCGCCGCCGAAGGCGCTTTGCGCGCGCGCCTTGTCGCGCTGGCCTTCCATCGCCCGCTCGAAGCCGGCGCGATCCACGGTCAGGCGCTGCGTGGCCGCCATGTCCTCGATGAAGTCGCGCGGCACGCCGAACGTGTCGTACAGCTGGAACGCGACGTCGCCGGGAAGGACGCTCGACGGCGTGTCGAGCGACCTTGGCGATCTCGGCCTCGAGGCGCGGCAAGCCCGTCGGTCAGCACGGCGTCGAAGCGATTCTCCTCGGCCAGAATCGTCTTCTCGACGATCTCGCGATTGGTCGCGCAGCTCGGGATAGGCGTCGCCCATCTCGCGGACGAGGACGTCGACGAGTCTGTGGAGAAACGGCTCGCGCATCGCCGAGGTGCTTGCCGTGCCGCATCGCGCGCCGCATGATCTTGCGCAGCACGTAGCCGCGCCACTCGTTCGACGGCACGACGCCGTCGGCGATGAGGAACGTCATCGCGCGCGACGTGGTCGGCGATCGACGCGCATCGAGCACGTCGCGTCGGTCGTCCGATCGGCCCGCCGTAGCGGACGCCGGCCAGCTCGCCGATGGCCGTCAGGATCGGCGTGAACAGATCCGTGTCGTAGTTCGAGACCTTGCCCTGGAGCACCGCCGTGACGCGCTCGAGCCCCATGCCGGTGTCGATCGACGGCGCCGGCAGCGGGTCGAGCGTGCCGTCCGCGCTGCCGGTCGAACTCCATGAACACGTTGTTCCAGATCTCGACGTAGCGATCGCAGCTGCACGCGACGCCGCGGCACACCGGTTCCGGGCACGGCACGTCGTCGCCGCGGAAGTAGTAGATCTCCGAGCAGCGTCCGCACGGCCCGGTGTCGCCCATCTGCCAGAAGTTGTCGTCGAGCCCGAGCTCGGCGATCCGCGTCGGCCGGCACGAACGCTCGCCAGATGCTCGAACGCCTCGTCGTCCCGCGGAATGCCCGCCTCGCCCTTGAAGATCGTGACGTAGAGCCGGTCGGCAGGCAGCTTCCAGACGCTCGGTCAGCAGCTCCCACGCGAACGGGATCGCGTCGTCCTTGAAGTAGTCGCCGAACGAGAAGTTGCCGAGCATCTCGAAGAACGTGTGATGGCGCGAGCGACGGCCCGACGTTGTCGAGGTCGTTGTGCTTGCCGCTGACGCGCATGCACTTCTGCGAGGTCGTCGCGCGCGTGTAGTCGCGCTTCTCGCGGCCGAGGAACACGTCCTTGAACTGGTTCATCCCGGCGTTGGTGAAGAGCAGCGTCGGATCGTCGCCCGGCACGAGCGGCGAGCTGGGGACGATGCGGTGGCCGTGCTGCTCGAAGTACTTGAGGAACGAGGCGCGGATCTCGTTGGCAGTCATGGCGTTACTTCGTATCGTCGACTGGTTGGTCTGTCGTAGGCCCGACCTTCAGTCGTACGGCCTTGGTCGTCGAGGCCCGACCTTCAGGTCGGGCGCTCACGGGCGCGTCACACCATCGACGCGACGTGTTCCTCGTACGTGCCCTTGAAGTCGTGAATCCGTCCGTGCGTCGAAGTGCCACACGCGCGTGCCGACCTCTTCCATCAGGTCCTGGTCGTGCGTGACGAGGAGCACCGTGCCCTCGAACTTCTGCAGCGCGACGTTCAGCGCGTTGATCGACTCGAGGTCGAGGTGGTTGGTCGGCTCGTCGAGCACGAGCACGTTCGGCTTCTGCAGCATGATGCGGCAGAAGAGCAGCCGCGCCGTCTCGCCGCCCGAGAGCGCGTCGGTCGGCTTCAGGCCTTCCTCGCCGCTGAAGAGCATCTGGCCGAGCAGGCCGTGGATGTCCTGCCGCGACGCGTCCGGGATCGAACCGGTGCAGCCACTCGACGGCGGTCAGCCCCTTCTCGATCGCGCCGGTGTGGTCCTGCGGGAAGTAGCCGATCGACACCTCGTGCCCCCAGCGCACCGTGCCGGCGTCGATGTCGCCCGGCGACGGCGGCATGCCCGGCGCGTCGGCCAGCAGCGCCTTCAGCAGCGTCGTCTTGCCGAGCGCCGTTGCGGCCGACGAGCACGATCTTCTCGCCGCGGTTGACGATCGCGCTGAAGCTCGAGACGACCGTCAGTGTCGCCGTAGCGCCTTGGCGACGCCCTCGACACTCCAGCGCGAGCCGGCCCGACGGCCGCTTCATCGCGAACTTGATGTACGGCCGCTGGATGTTCGACCGCGCCAGCTCGGTCGTCTGCAGCCGCTCGACTTCCTTGCGGCGCGACGTGCACCTGGCTCGCGCGCGTGCCGGCGCCGAAGCGCGCGATGAAGTCGTTGAGCTGCGCGATCTTCTTCTCGCGCTGCGCGTTGCTCGGCCTCGATGCGCGAGCGGATCTGCGTCTTCGCCAGCACCATGTCGTCGTAGCCGCCGGTGTAGGTGATGATCGTCTCGTAGTCGATGTCGGCGATGTGCGTGCAGACCGCGTTCAGGAAGTGGCGGTCGTGCGAGATGACGATCAGCGTGCCGTCGTAGCGCGACGAGGAACTCGCGCAGCCAGTGGATCGAGTCGAGGTCGAGGTGGTTGGTCGGCTCGTCGAGCAGCAGCGCCTGCGGGTGGCCGAAGAGCGCCTGCGCCAGCAGCACGCGCACCTTCTGGCCGCCCTGCAGCTCCGCCATCGTCCGCTCGTGCAGCTCGTCCGGGATGTCGAGCCCCTGCAGCAGGATCGCCGCGTCGCTCTCGGCCGTGTAGCCGTCCTCCTCGCCGACGATGCCCTCGAGCTCGCCGAGGCGCATGCCGTCCTCGTCGGTCATCGTCGGTCTTGGCGTAGAGCACGCTCGCGCTCCTCGAGCGCCTCCCACAGCCGCTGGTTGCCCATGATGACGGTGTCGATCGACGCGGAACGCGGTCGAACGCGAACTGGTCCTGCCGCAGGACGCCGAGCTTCGCCGGGCGCGACGACCGTGCCGCGCTGCGGCGGCTGCTCGCCCGTCAGCAGCTTCATGAACGTGGACTTGCCGGCGCCGTTCGGGCCGGTGAGGCCGTAGCGGCGGCCCGGCGAGAACGTCGCGGTGACGTCCTCGAAGAGCACCTTCGAGCCGAACCGCATCGACACACCCTGACTGAGATCATCCCTAACAACCTGCTCTGAAGGAGGAAACGGGGACGGAAGAACTCTAATTTTACACCCCTAATGTCCAGTTGACCTACCGCCCCTATGCGAGCGGCGGTGGGATTCGAGAGTGATCATGACGCGGTCGGATTCGAATCCCTGCCCGAGCAGAAATCGATAAAGGCGGGCGAACTCCTTGTCGTCCTTGATCGTCTGGCGCCCGCGCAACCGCTTGGTGAGCGCGGCTTCGATGAGCGCGTCATCATCGAGCGCGTCGAAGACCTCGTCCAGCGCGCGCGTCGCGGTGGAACGGCCGATGCCCGCCTTGTCGATCGCCTGCCTGACGCGGAGTCGCCCGCGCCGCTTGACGGACGTCTCCGTCCTCGCGATTGCGGCCGCCGTCCGCGCATCGTCGATCGCGCGTTCCTGCTTCAGTCTGGCGATGGCATTGTCGATGGCGTCGGGATCATGCTGTTTGCGGGCGAGGCGTTGCCGCACCTGCGCTTCCGACAGTTCTCGGCGCGCGAGCATCCTGAGGCCATCGAGATAGGCATCGGACAAGATCTGGCCGCTCCTGTCGGTGATGTTGATGCTACGGTCGCACAGCCAGCAAGAGCTTGCCTGTCGTCCGGCGCCCCTCGAGGTCGCGGTAGGCCTGAGCCGCCTCGCTCAGCGGGTATACCGCCGAGATGCGGACCTTGATCGCCTGAGCGGCAACCAAGCTCATCACGTCATTCACACGGGCGACGAGCTCTTCTCGCGTGGCGACATAATGCGCCAGGGTGGGGCGCGTCAGGAACAGCGACCCGAGCGGATTCAAAAGGTTCGGGTCGAACGGTGGAACGGCCCCACTGGATTGACCGAAGAGCACCATCATGCCGCGCGGTCGGATCACCTTCAGGCTCTTGTCGAACGTCGTCCGGCCCACTGAGTCGTAGACCACGTCGACGCCGCGTCCGTCGGTGAGGCGCCGCACCTCGGTTTCGAAATCCTGGGTGGAGTAGAGAATCATGTCGTGGGCGCCGAGGTCGAGCGCTTCACGTGCTTTGGCCTCGCTCGAGGCCGTCCCAATCACGCGAGCGCCACACCGCCTGGCCATCTGCACGATCAGGCCGCCGGCGCCGCCGGCCGCCGCGTGCACGAGGCACGTGTGACCCACTGAGAGCGGGAACGTGGAATGCGTCAGATAGTGCGCCGTTGCGCCCTGGAGCATGACGGCTGCGGCCGTCTTGAAGTCGATCGCGTCCGGGATCTTCACCAGCTGCGCGGCGGGAACGACCGCGTACTCGGCGTGCGACCCGCGCGTCATGGCATAGACCACGCGGTCGCCGGGCGCCACCTCCGTCACGTCACTGCCAACACGCTCGACGGTTCCCGCGGCCTCGCTGCCAAGGACGATCGGCACGTCGCTGTTGTAGGCGCCCGTGCGGAAGTAGACGTCGATGAAATTGACGCCGCTGAAGGCCACGGCGACAAGGGCCTCCCTGGGGCCCGGCGCAGGCATCGGGGCGTCTGCGAGTGTGATCCGTTCAGGTCCGCCGCGCTCGAGTACGACAAGTCGCTTCATTGCACGGCATTCTCGCACAGTTCACCGAGGCGACCATCATCGGCGCACGACTGGGAATCAGGCCCCGGAGGGATTTCAGGCTGCCTGGGCGTTCGCCGCGTGCTGTCTACTTGCCGAACCGCGTGATTTGCGGCGATCCGAGGACGGCACTGGCCATCTGGTCGCGACTCATGTCGGAGGTCATGGAGATGCCCTGAACTTTCAGCTTGAACTCGTCGACGTTCGACGCCCAGCGGAGCGCCTCTTCGTAGCTCACGAGCCCACGCTGGTACAGCCCGAAGATCGACTGGTCGAACGTCTGCATGCCGTACTGCGACGTGCCGGCGGCAATCGCCCCGGGAATGAGGTGCGTCTTCTCCTTGTCCGCGATCGCGTCGCGGATGAACGGCGTCGTGATCATCACCTCGACCGCCGCTGTTCGACTCTTGCCATCGGTGTGCGGCATGAGACGCTGGGAAATCACCGCCTTCAGGACGCTGGCCAGCTGGATCCTGACTTGCTTCTGTTGATGGGGAGGAAAGACCGAAATGATGCGGTTGATGGTCTCCGTGGCGTCGAGCGTGTGGAGCGTCGAGAAGACCAGGTGTCCGGTTTCGGCCGCCAGGAGGCCCGTCTCGATCGTTTCGAAGTCGCGCATTTCGCCGACCAGGATGACGTCCGGATCCTGCCGCAAGGCACTGCGCAGGGCCTGTGCGAAGGAACGGGTATCCACCGCCACTTCGCGCTGATTGATGATTGACTGGTCGTCGCGGTGCAGAAACTCGATCGGATCTTCGACGGTCATGATGTGAGCGCACCGGTTCCGGTTGATGTGATCGATGAGCGCTGCCAGCGTGGTGCTCTTGCCGCTGCCGGTCGTGCCGGTCACGAGCACGAGGCCGCGCTCTTCGGCCGCGATCGTCTTCAGGACCTGCGGGAGCTCCAGCTCATCGATCGTCCGAATCCGCATGGGAATGACGCGCAGCACCACACCCACGGTGCCGCGCTGCTGGAAGACGTTGCAGCGGAAGCGGCCGAGGCCGGGGACGCTGTACGCGAGATCCACTTCCTGCGCATCCCTGAACTTCTGGCCCTGCAGATGCGACATGATGGCCGCACTCATGGTCACCACATCGTCATGGTCGAGCCGCTTGGCCTCGGTGGCGGGCGTGAGGACGCCGCGCACACGCATCATGGGATAGCTGCCCACCTTGAGGTGAAGGTCGGACGCCCCGCTTTGTACGGCGATTCTGAGCAAGTCGTTGACGTGCATGTGTGAGGCAGGGGTGCTGATGTGAATTCCCGCTGATTTGATTATCGGCCGGTCGGCAGGTTTGGTAGAGAGGGTGCCATCGGTCGCGCTTCACACTGTTGCGCGGGCAGGCGGCGGAATGCCGTTCAAACGCCTCGCCTACTGGGCCTCGCCGCAGAAGGGGCACCGATCCGATCGCGCGTGAAGGGGCTTGCGGCAGTGCCAGCAGAACTTGGGCTGTGGGACGTCGCGCGCCTTGAGGCGCGCCTGCAGGTCGATGGTCTCGTCCGTGGTGGCCTCGGTCGAGGTCGCGGCGCCCGACCGCGGCGTCCGCCTGGAACCGCGCGCCGCAAGCACGTCATCGAGCAAATCCCCTGCACGCTGGTAGCGCGCATGGATCTCCGGTGCCATGGCCTTGAGCACGATGTCGTTGATCGCTTTGGGAATCTTCGGGTTCTTCAGGCGTGGCGAGAGCAGGATTTCCCCGCGCATCAGGCGCCCCAGGTCGGCGGGCGAGGGCGTGTCGTACGGCAGCCGTCCCGTCAACATCTGGAAGATCGTCACGCCGAGTGAATAGAGATCGCTCGCGAAGACGGCTTTGCCATGAAACTGCTCGGGCGCCATATACGGCGGGCTGCCAATCACGGTCGTGCCGTGCGCCGCGATCTCGAGAAACCGCGACGTGCCGAAGTCGGCGACCTTGAGCATCCCGCTTTCGGAGACGATGACGTTCGACGGCCTCAGGTCGCGGTGGAGGACTCCTTGACGATGCGCGTGGTCCACCGCATTGCAGATCTGGCAGGTGTAGTCGAGGGCGCGTGAGAGATCGAGCGCTCCCTCCCGCGCGATGATCGACTCCAGCGTTTCCCCTGGTACGAATTCCATCACGATGAAGAAGACGTTCTCCTGCTTCTCGGCCGTGAGGATGGCAACGATATTGGGATGGTTCAGACTGGCGAGCAGTCGAGGTTCGCGCAGGAGTTCACCGAAATCGACGCCCTGCTTGTGCGGGACCTTGAGCGCGACCTTCTTGTCGATCCAGGTGTCCTCGGCGAGGTAGACGGTGCCGAATCCCCCGCTGCCGATCGTGGAGAGAATCTTGTATTTTCCAATGATCTGGCCCCGGAAGAACACGAGGCGAGTATAGCAGTTCGATCTCGAGCGGCACGGGACGTTGCCGCGTGGCGGAGGTTTGCGGATCGAGCGCAAGTCGCGAGACAATAGTTTGCACAGGTGGTGGATGTCCCAGATCGCGAACCTCACACAACCCAGTAGCCCGCCCGAGCCGTTGGAGCCGCGGAAACTCGAATTCGGCAAGATGTTCACGCCGAACTTTTTCGTCTCGGAGTACCGGGACGGCGCGTGGTGCAATGCCCGAATTCAGCCGATGCAGCCCTTCGCGCTGCACCCGGCGTCGCTCGTCTTTCACTACGCGCAGACCGTGTTCGAAGGGCTGAAAGCGTTCCGTCAGGACGACGGCCGCATCGTGCTGTTCAGGCCTGACATGAATGCCAAGCGGTTTCAGCGATCGGCCGCGCGCCTCCGGATCCCTGAGATCAGCGAGGCGTTGTTTCTCGACGCTGTACGGGCCTTGGTCGAAAACGAGCGTCACTTCATCCCGCCGGCCCCCGGCTGCCTCTACGTCAGGCCCGCGGTCATGGGCGTCGATGCGAGCCTCGGGGTGAAAAGCGCGCAGAACTTCATTTTCTTCATTCTGACGCTGCCTTCGGGGCCGTACTTCAAGGACGCCGGCGAGGGAGCCGGCGCGGTTGATGTGCTCGTGACCAAGTCGGTGGTCCGCGCCGCGCCGGGCGGGATGGGGTCGGTGAAGGCTGGAGCGAACTACGCCGGGACGCTCAAAGTGACCGAGGAGGGGAAGGCGCTCGGTTGCGCCCAAGTGCTGTTCCTCGATTCACAGCAGCACCGGTATGTCGAGGAAATGGGCGGGATGAACATCATGTTCGTCCAGAAGGGCAAGCTGCGGACGCCCCCCCTTGGCGACACTATCCTGGCTGGTGTCACGCGACAGTCGCTGCTGACGATCGCCGCCGAACACGGGCTGGAACCGAGCGAAGCGCCAATCGAGATCGACGAAGTGGTCGCTGGTCTCCGGTCAGGAGAGCTGACGGAAGCGATGGCGTGCGGTACGGCAGCCGTCGTTGTCGGGATCAGAACCCTGCGTTTCGAGGATGGGACGTCGGTCAGCGTCGCGGGGAGCTGTCCAGGTCCCGTGACCCGGAGGCTTTACGATGCGCTGGTGAGCATTCAGTACGGGCGCGTGCCCGACCGCCACGGGTGGATTCACGAAGTCTGCCGCGTGCGCCCCGAGAGCCCGGTGAGTCCCGTGAGCGCCGCGGCTCCCCGCGAGTAGTCATCGCGCCGGCCATCACGCCGTGCACCGGTTCTTCGCTCCCGCGCTCGACCCAGGTGACCCGGCGGTCACGCTCCCCAAGGAAGAAGCGGAGCACCTGACCCGGGTGCTCCGGCTCGGCCCCGGAGACACCGTGTCGGTCTTCGATGGCCGCGGTCACGAGTTTCTCGGACGCGTCGCGGGCTCGCCCGGGACGCCAGGCGCGTCAGGACCAAAGAGGCAACGCGACGTGCGCGTGGAACTTCTTTCCCGGGTCCATCCGCCGCCGGAGCCGGCCGTTGCGTTCACGCTCGCCCAAGCGGTGCTCAAGGGCGACGTCATGGACGACGTCGTGCGCGACGCTGTCATGCTCGGCGTCGTAGCGATTCAGCCGGTAGTGAGCAAACGCGCTGAAGTAACGGTGGCGGCGCTCATCCGAGGCAATCGTCTGGACCGTTGGAGGCGCGTAGCGCTCGCCTCCACGAAGCAGTCGCGGCGCGCGGTTCTTCCAGAAATCCGCACTCCTCTGAGCGTCGAGACGTTCCTTGAAGAGCCCGGATCCGCGTTGCGCCTCATGCTGGTTGAGCCGGAGGCTGGCGCAGACGTCGAGCCCGTCGCGGCGCTGCGGAGTGTACCCGTACCGTCGGAGGTGTCGCTGCTCATTGGCCCAGAAGGCGGCTGGGCGAAACCAGAATGGGAGGCGGCCCGCGCTCGCGGTGTCCGCTTGCTGACGCTCGGTCCCTGGACGCTACGCGCCGACGCCGTTCCAGTCGCCGCGATCAGCGTCCTGCAATTTCTCTGGGGCGCGCACCAGTAGGCTGGCCGGGCAGCGCAGCAGGGATGGCGGGGAGACGACCGCGTGAGCATCGGTCTACCGCATCCTGAAGTCCTGCGTTTTCACGTCGCCGTCATTGAGCGACAGACTTGTCGCGCCTGCACGGTGCTGCTCGAGGAATGCAGGCTCGAACCACTCGCCGGCCACGGCCGGATCGACGGCCGCCAGATAGTACCGCCCGGCTGGCAGGCCGCGAATCTGGAACTTGCCGTTCTGATCGGGACGTGACGTCATGATCTGGCGCGCCTGTGGCCGCCAGAGTCGCGAGTCTTCGGGAAAGGCGAGCACCGTGTAGTCCGTGATCGGCACGCCGCGGTCGTCGGTGATCGTGCCGTTGATCTCCGACACCCTGTCCGTGAAGACGACGGTCACATTGTCGATCGTCTCACCACTCCGGACGTCGTAGGGATCGTCGATGACGTCGCGTCCGCCAATCATCACCGACTTGAGTGTCAGGCCGCGCGGCGCTTGTGCCCGGAACCAGTGCGTGCCTGCAGGGACGCCCTGCAGGGTGAAACGCCCGTCTTGCTGCACCTGCGCATTGATGTTGGTGCCGAGCGCCGGGTCGGTGGCTTGCGCCATGACGCGAATCTGACTGGTGTTCGGCGGATTGCCGGACTGGACGGCTGGCAGAGACACCGCACCGGTGATCGTCGCACCGGCGCTGAGTGAAATAGTCAGGTCGCTCACGTCGCCGTTCACGATGATCGGCTGCGAGGCAAACTGGGGCGGCAGGGTCTCGACCCCCGCGGCTCCAGGGGCGCCTGCGCCTCCACCCCCTCCGCGGCCACCCCGGCCTCCAAAACCAAAACCACCGGGACCACCCTGATTGCTGCGAGCGCGCAGGACGTAGCGTCCCGGCGGGACGTTTGCGATGGCAAAGCTGCCGTCTGCTTGCACGCGACTCGCGAAGTTTCCGCCAAACGGGCCGCCCCCTCGTCCGCCTCCACCGTCGTCCGACGAGAGACTGACAGTGCTGTTGATGGCCGGGCTTCCGTCTGGCATGGTGACCCGCCCGGACACCTGCCATGTGCGCACGAGCAGCAGGGCGAAGTCGATGTCGAGCGCTTCGGCGCCGAGTCCGACGGAGACGGGACGCGCTTCTCCAGGCGACGAGACCCCCGGGTAGTAGGTGGGCGCGTAGGCAACAGGTTCGGCGCTCCCATCGAGCGGGGATGCCCCAAAGGTCGTCATCACGTTCGCAAGGCCGTCGGCCGCGAGTGCGTCCCCGACGGCCGGATCGGAGAAAACGCCGTCGATGAAGGCGCCGATGCCGCCGGTTCCATTCGCTCCGCGTCCGACGATCAGACCTCCACCGGGACCTCCTCGTCCACCTGCGCCACCGCGACCACCGGGACCGAATCCACGCCCGCCCAGTTGACCGAGGATGTTACCGACGTTCGGCATCACCGCGCTGACGTAGTAATCACCCGGATTGAGGCCCCACACCCGGTACTGTCCCCGGTCATCTGTCTGTCCGCTGCCGGCGATCGTCAGGCGACGTTGGCCGTCCTGGTATTGGTAACGCATGACGCGGACGACGGTGTTCGGCAGCGGATCGCTGTTCTCGTCGAAGACATGACCGGCGATGGCGCTGCCTCGTGGCAGCCGCATCTCGATGCCCTGCAGCCGCTGACCGTCAGCGAGCTGCAGCGGTGTGCCCGGTTGGAGTGGACGCCGCTGACCGTACGCGAGGGTGACGAAACCCGTCTTCGACACGCTCAAGCTGTAACGACCTTCGGGAAGCCCCGCAAAGTCGAAGAGCCCGGATGCGTCGGTGACCACCGTGCGTCCGCCGGGCAGCTGCGCAGCGGTGAGCGACACGCGTGCGCCGCGAACAGGGCTGCCGGTGTCGGCGATCAGCACGCGGCCGGCGATTCGTCCCGTACCGGTCGCAGCGGTCTGCTGCGATGCTGACATATCGCGCGTCGGAGTCTGGCCACCTTGGCCGCGACCGGCACGGCCCTGTGGATCTTGTCCGGCAAGCAGCAGCGGTGCCTGCAGAGCTGCGTCGACGGCCCCGCGCACGGCAACCATCGCGACGAGCGCGATGAGAGCGGCGAGGGTGCGTGACGGCTTGCGGTGGGGCATATCGTCTATCACCTCTGATCTTAGACCTCTTCAATGATCTTAGACCTCTGACCGGGGAACTAGGTTGACTGTCACGGTTTTTTCGCACGGGATTTCGCAAACCGGCGGGTGCGGCGGACTGCACGCGGACTTCTGAGGTTAGGCCAGCGCGCGCAGCAGCACCACGCACACCCACTCATCTTCCGAAGTTGCCGATACTTCGCGGGTTTGCCCGCCGAACGCTGTACGCACATCGGCCTGTTCGGACCGCATCAGACCGCTGAGGATCAGATGACCGCCGGGCCGGACCCCGTCCACCAGCAGGTGGGCGCTCCTGACGAGCAGGGCACCCGTCAGGTTGGCGGTGAGAAGGTCGACCGGTTGGCGGCTGTTTGTCGAGGTCAGCCAGACGTTCAGATCCGCCAGGGCGAACTCGACGTCATCGAGGTCGGGATTCAGTCGGAGGTTCTCGCGAGCCGATCGAACCGCGTCAGCGTCGGTGTCTATCCCGGTCGCCGACCGCGCGCCGAGACGCCGTGCCGCGAGGGCAAGCACGCCGGACCCTGTCCCGACGTCGAGCACGACCGCGCCGCCAAGATCGATCGCTTGCAGTGCCGCAAGGCAGAGCCTCGTGGTGGCGTGATGGCCCGTGCCGAAGCCCATGGAGGGCTCGATGACGAGGTAGGCCCGACCTTCAGGTCGGGCGCACTTGAGAGACGGATGAACGTTGAGGGACTCAAGAGGGGTTGGGAAAACCGTGAGGCGGCCGACGGTGATCGGCTGTAGGTTCTGCTGCGACCGGCGCGCCCAGTCTTCATCGTCCACGTCGCGGGGCAGGGCGTGCGACGTGGGGAATCGTGCCGAAATAGCCTGACGTGCGCGGTCACGATCGGGGGCGGTGGAGAAGAACACCGTCAGGGAGTCGCTGCGTTGCTCGACGGCAACCGGTGAGAAGTCGTCCACGACAGCCAGCGCAAGCTCGCCGTCGATGTCAAATAGATCCAGCGCGGGATAGAGCGCCAACCTACCAAATCACCCGAGTACCCACTCACTATCCAAACATGTCCTTGACCCGATCGAACAGGTTCCGGTCGCTCCTGGTCGCCGCCAGGCGCGCGCGGCTCGAACTTGTCCTTCGGCGAGATCTTGGCGAGCTGTTCGAGCAGATGACGCTGCTCCTTGGTCAGCTTCTTCGGGGTCTGCACCTGCACGGTCACAAACAGGTCGCCCCGGCCGCCGCGCCCGCCGACATCGGGCATGCCTTTTCCGCGCACGCGCAGGGTCGTGCCGGTCTGTGTGCCCTCTGGGACTTTGACGCTCTCCGTGCCCTCGAGCGTCGGCACGATCACGTCGCCGCCGAGCGCAAGCGTCGTGAAGTTCACGGGCACTTCGCAGAACAGGTTCACCCCTTCGCGCCGGAAGAACTCGTGTTCCTGCACGTGCAGGACGACGAAGAGATGTCCGGGCGGGCCGCCGCCAGTTCCAGCCTCGCCTTCGCCCTGCAGGCGTAGTTGTTGGCCGGTGGCGACGCCGGCCGGAATCTTGACGGTGATCTTCCGCTCGCGCGTCACGCGTCCCTCGCCCTTGCAGCGTTGGCACGGCTTGCTGATCACTCGGCCCGCGCCGCGACACTGCGGGCAGGTGCGTGCCACGGTGAAGAAGCCCTGCTGGAAACGGACCTGGCCCTGGCCGCGGCATTGCGCGCAGACCGTGGGAGACGCGCCCTCCGCCGAGCCGGAGCCCTTGCACGTCTCGCAGGCTTCCTGGCGGGGAATCTGCACGGCTGTTTCGAGGCCCGTGGCCGATTCTTCGAATGAGATCTCGAGGTCGTAGCGAAGATCGGCGCCGCGCTGCGGACCGCCACGCCGTCGCCCGCCGCCAAAGAGATCGCCGAAGCCGAACATGTTGCCGAGAACGTCGGCGAAATCGAACTCGTTGAAGACCGACGGGTCGAAGCCGCCGCCTGCCGCGCCCCTGACACCAGCGTGGCCAAATCGATCGTAGGCACTACGTTTCTCGGGATCGGCGAGGACACCGTACGCCTCGGCGGCCTCCTTGAATTGCTCTTCGGCGGCCTTGTCGCCGGGATTGCGGTCGGGGTGGCACTGCATCGCGATCTTCCGGTACGCGCTCTTCAGCTCGACCTCCGTCGCCGTGCGGGTGACTCCAAGAACGTCGTAGTAGTCTCGCTTGCTCACGCCTTTGCCACCTTCACCATGGCGGGCCGCAGCAGACGCTCGCCCAGCATGTAGCCCCGCCGCAGTTCGCCGATCACTTCGCCTTCGCGATGATCCGGACTGGTTTCGTGCACGACCGCCTGATGGACGTTCGGATCGAAATCCGTACCGAGCGCTGCAATGGGGCGCACGCCGCGCTTGCGCAGCAGGTCCTGCAGCTTTCCGTGAATCAACTCAACGCCCTTCCTGTATGCCACGCTTCCGCCTGGCTTCGGCGGCGTCAAGTCGGCGTCGCCCGCCTCGGCCGAGAGCGCGAGCTCGAAGTCGTCCACCACGAGCAAGAGTTCCTCGAGGAGATCGGCGATGCCCTGATCCGCCTGCTCGCGACGTTCGCGATCCACGCGCTTACGATAGTTATCGAACTCGGCCGTCTTCCGCAGCAGCCGATCGTACAGATCGTCGCGCTCGCGCTTCAGATCCGCCACCGACTCAGGGGAAACCGCCGGATCGCGCCCGTCCTGTCGATCGGTTGCTGCCGGCGCGGTGTCCGCCGGATCGTCAATGTGTTGCTCAGCCATATCTGGTGTCTGGTCCACGTTTGAAGACTTAGCGTTGCTACCAGCTGTCAGCTCCCAGGGGAGGTTGCCACTGAGAACCGGTAGCTGCGAGCCGAACGCTGCAATTGAAAAGCGCATCAATTGGGGTCGCGGAGGACGCGCGACACGGCCTGCGCTGCGGCGTCGACAACCGCGATGGCTCTGGAATAGTGCATGCGCGTCGGGCCGATGACGCCGATCGTGCCGATCCCCGCGCCATCAACGTATGTGGAAGCGATCAGGCTGAACGACCGCAGGTTGGGATCCGGATGTTCCGCACCAATCACCACGGTCATGCCGGGGCCGTCCATGTACTCGTTCAGCAGGCGCACCAGGCGCCGCTTCTCTTCAATCATCTGCAGGAGCGCCTGCAGCGCCCCAAGGGTCAGTCCGCGATCTTCGTCGAGCAGCGACGCCGCGCCGTCCACGTAAAGTGTCTTGTCGTTCGGTAAATCGGTGAAGGTCGAGGAGGCGAGCCGCATCGCCCTGGCCACGAGAGCATCGTAGAGCAGGCGCTCTTCGTCCATCCGCTCGAGAATGGCCTCGCGCGCCCGGTAGAGTGGCAGTCCGGAGAATTCGGCATTGAGATAGTTGGCCGCCTGGCGCAGATCGGAGGCATCGAGTGGCTCGTCGATGTCGATCGCCTTCTGGATCACGTGGCCGCCCTTGGCCACAATCACGACCAGCGCGCGCGTGGTACTGAGCGGGATGAATTCGACCCGATCGAACACCGCGACTTCGTGCGTCGGGCGGAGCGCGAAGCCCACATGCCGCGACGCCTGCGACACGACGTGCGACACCTGCGATAACACCGTGTCGGCGAGCGCGCCCTGGCCATCGCGGCGCAGGCGCGCCTCGACCGCCTGAGCCGTGCGCGACGAACGCTTCGATTCGAGGAGCAGGTCCACGTAGAACCGGTACCCCCGATCGGTCGGAATTCGGCCCGCCGAGGTGTGCGGCTGCTGGAGGAACCCTTCGGCTTCGAGCCTTGCCAGGATGCTCCGAACGGTGGCCGACGAGACACCAAGTCCGGCCTCACCGGCCAGCAACGACGAAGCGACAGGCTCGCCCGAGGCGATGTATTCGCGCACCAGGGCCGCAAGCACGCGCCGGGAGCGGGTTGAGGTTTCCATCAGCACTTAGAGCGTGAGACTACTCCTAAAATTATACACGCTTGGGAAGAGTCCCCCGTCCTTGGCGGGCGTCCTGAACTGTCAGTTGGCCAAGGCCCGAAGACGGACCTGGAACCAGGGACGGACCAGGGTCCAAGGGGGAAGATCCAAGGACGTGTGAGCCATTAATCGAGGTTATTCCACCGCATTGAGAGCTTGGAGGCATCGCCACTTGCCACCTTCCCGTGCTTAACCGCGATGAGCTCCGCCAGGATACTGACGGCGATCTCCTGCGGTGTGACCGCCCCGATATCGAGGCCAATCGGCGCATGCACGCGTTTGAGCAGGTCGGCTGGCATGGCGTCGAGCGTCAGCTGCTCGTAGATCCGCGCGACTTTGGCACGGCTGCCAATGAGGCCCAGATAGCGAAGGTCGCGGGGCGCAAGCGCACGGAGCGCGTCAAGGTCGTTCGTGTGCCCCCGCGTGACAATCACGACGTAGGCGTGTGGCGGAAGGACTGTGCGGCCGAGCCAGGCGGGGATGTCTTCGGTGACCACCTCCTCCGCACTTGGAAATCGCTCGCGGTTCGCGAACTTCTCCCTATCGTCAACAACGTGCACACGGAAGCCGACTTCGTGCGCGAGCCGGGCCAGGTGATAACCGACGTGACCGGCGCCGATCACGTAGAGCTCGGGCGAGGGTTCGATCGGCTCGATGTACACGTCCATCTGTCCGCCGCAGACCAGGCCCGTTTCCTGCACGAAGTCGTCCGCGAGCTCATAGTGAAGAAGAAGCGGCCGCCGGTTGGTGATGGCTTCGCGCGCCTTCCAGAACGCGTCGTTCTCATAACAGCCACCGCCGATGGTGCCGATGATTCGGCCGTCGCCAAACACGAGCATCTTCGCGCCGATCCGTTGCGGCGTCGACCCCACGGTCGAGACAATCGTCACCAGAGCGGCCGGTTCCCCCCGTTCGAGCGCATCTGCCACGGCCGCGAAGACTTCCCGGTTCATCCGTTCTGATTATAGAGGGCGGGCGGTATCCCAGTCTTCTTGGGCCAGGTCCCGGGCAAAACTAGCGAGGCTCCGCCTGAGACCGTCGAGGCTCCGCCCCGCTAGACGAACATTCATGACAGCCCCGCTGCGCGGGGTCGTCTTGACCGGAAAACTTGACTCAGGCGGTGAAGTTTCACGAGGTCAAGACTCTAGCGAGGCTCCGCCTGAGACCGTCGAGGCTCCGCCCCGCTGGACGAACATTCATGACAGCCCCGCTGCGCGGGGTCGTCTTGACCGGAAAACTTGACTCATGCGGTGAAGTTCACGGGCCAAGACTCTAGCGCGACCGGGGATTTTCTCTGCCTGGCGGGGGAAAGTTCACGATGCAGCCTTAGTGCTTCGAGGACCCTTCCGGTGGATCGAAATGACTAACCGTGTAGATCAGCACGTAACCGCAGAGTGCTGCGAATGATGCTGTCAGTAGCGCAACGAGGTAGCTTGTCAGCATCGCCCTATCCTTTCGAGTCACATGGACTTGCTGACGTAAGAGCAAGCGACGTGCCGGTTTTTTCGACCAGGCACCATTCCCTCGCGCTGCAGTACGGCCCGCCGTGCCTGCCGTGCCTTGACAGTGCGATCCCCCTCGACTAGAGTCCAGCCGCAGCACGCGAAACGGGAGCAGACTGTTCGAGTACGCGTGCCATGAGGGCAATTACTCGATGGTGAACATGCTCCGCGGCGCACGCGCCCGGGAAAAGGCGGAAGCGGAGAAAGCCGCCAAGAAGAAAGGCGGCCGCTGAGTGCGGAACCCGGCGCGCTGGGCTTTGGTCGTGCTGAGCGTCACGATGGGTGTCGGCCTGACGGCCGGCGCCCAGAACCGCGTCCCCGCCGCGGATCGCGACGGCGCCGCGCAGAAGGCTGCCGCCGCTGCTCAGAAGAGTGGCGTGACCTGTCGGACCGAGTACGCGGTGATGCGCGATGGCACCCGGCTCGCCAACGACATCTACCTTCCGGCGGCCCCGGGGCGCTATCCCGTGATCATGCAGCGGACGCCCTACGGACTGCGACTCGGCCACGGTTGCTGGGCGAGCCTCAGCGGCGGTATGGCGTTCTGGGCGCAGAACGGGTACGTCGGCGTCACCGAGGACGCTCGCGGCACGTTCCGCTCCGAAGGCGCGTTCCGTCCGATCGTCCAGGAACAGGCGGACGGGTATGACGCCGTTGAATGGGCTGCCGCTCAATCGTGGTCGAACGGCAGGGTCGGGATGACCGGGAGCTCGTACTTCGGCGTGACGCAGTGGCAGGCGGCCATTACCACGCCACCGCACCTCTTCGCCATCGCCCCGTCGGTGACGGCCAGCGACTACCACGATCAGTGGACGTACGTGAACGGCGTCTTCGATCTGTGGTTCGGGCAGAGTTGGTTGCTCAACTTCTTTACCCCGGACGCCTACCGACGCCAGCTAATCAGTACGGGGTCCTCGGAGGCTGACGCGCTCAAGGCATCGGACGACTATCTCGCCGAGGGCAAGAAGAACATCCTCAGCAAGTGGGCCACTCAAGTGCCCCTGGACAGCTTCCAGGAGTACCGGACGCTGGCACCCTACTACTACGAGTGGATCCAGCACCCGAACTACGACGATTACTGGGCCAAAGTGGATGTCGAGCGTCAGTTCGGCAAGGTCACCGTGCCGGCGCTGATTTCCGGCGGATGGTACGACGTCTTTCAAGTAGGCACGATACGAAGCTTTGTCGGTATGAGAGCGGAAGGTGGCACGCCGGAGGCGCGGAACGGGACGAAGCTCGTGATGCAGGGCGGCGGCGTGCACGGCGGCATGGGTGTCATGTCCATGAGCGCCGCCAACAACTTCAACATACAGGCGCTCCACCTGCGCTTTTACGACCGCTACGTGAAGAACACCGAGAGCGGTATCGAGCGCGACCCGCGGGTGCAGCTGTTCGTGCAGGTCCCGCCAGACAGCGGAATGCAGATGGGTGGCTTCTGGGTGACCGGCGACACGTTCCCGCTGCCGGGAACCCGGCAGATGCGGTTCAACCTCCGTAGCGGTGGCCACGCCAACACGCGACAGGGCGACGGGGTGCTCGATTCGGATCGTCCTTCAGACGGACCTGACGACGTGTTCACCTACGACCCGAACAAGCCGGTCCCTGCGTTCGGGGGCGGTCTCTGTTGCGTCTCCTTGGGCTCGTACTTTGGCTCCGGCGTCCAGGATCAGTCGACTCTCGAAATGCGGGACGATGTGCTCGTCTACACGAGTGCGCCGCTGACGAGGGACCTGCCGGTGATTGGCCAGGCCAAGGTGAAGTTCTGGGCGAAATCGTCTGCGCGCGACACCGATTTCACGGCCAAGTTTGTCGATGTGCACCCCAACGGCTTCGCGCAGAACATCCTGGATCGCGTCGTCCGTGCCCGCTTCCGCGGCGGCTCGAAGTCGGCGCCGGTGTTGATGCAGCCCGGGACGGCGTATGAATTCGAGATCGATCTCGGGTATGCCGGCAGTCTTGTGAAAGCGACACACCGCGTCCGGCTCGACATCTCATCGTCCAAGTTCCCGCACCTGCCGGCGAATCGAAATACAGGAGAGGATCCGCGGACTGACAGTGGCGCAGTCGTCGCGCGGCAAACCATCATTCACAACGCCATGCACCCCGCGTATCTGGAGCTGTCGGTCGTTCCCGACCTGAAGATCCCCAAGCCCTGATCGCGGTTGCCCCACCCGAAATGAACGCGAGGGCGAGCGCCGCTCTCCGGCATGGCTGCTCGAAGACCACGCACGGCTTGACCTGCTGCGCATCGCACGAAAGCCAAGATCGCGATAGATATTTTTCCTCACCCTGGCGTAGACTCACGTCTCTCCGAGAAGGTCGTTGCGAGCGCCAAGGGCTCTTTGGCAGCTCTTGTACGCAGCGCTGGAGCTCATGCGGCAGGCATTTGAAGGCAAGACCGGAGGGCGAAGCGGGGCATGGCGAGTGAAGGACGGGCGACGATCAATCATGCGACGCTGCGGCGGCGCGAAGGGGTTGAGCTTACGGCTGGATTCACTGCAGTCATCAATGCCACGCTGCGAGTGGGAGGAGTCGAAGAAACGGTCACCGTCAGCGGCGCGAGCCCGATCGTCGACACGGTGAATGTGCGTACCCAGAACGTCCTGTCGCATGAAACACTCGAAGCTCTACCGACAGCGAAGGGAATGCCGGGCCTTTCGGCTCTCACGTTGGGCACGGTCGGTGCCATTCAGGACGTCGGTGGTAACCGTGCTGAAACCCCAGCGTCGTTCAGCTTCCATGGCAGTCGGAACACGGACCAGCGGATCAAGTACGACGGAATGTCGATGAACAGCTTTCACACGACGGGTGGTGGACCGAACCGTCTCATGCTCCTGAACCAGGTGGCGATTCAAGAAATGGTGCTCGAAACCAGCGGCATCTCTGCGGAAAGCGAGACGGGAGGGGTTCAGGTCAACGCGGTTCCCCGCGAGGGCGGCAACCGATTTCGCGTATCCGTCCTCGCGAACTTCGCCAATGATGCTCTGCAATCGACGAATGTGACGCCCGAACTGACGGCGTTAGGTCTCACGACACCTCCCAGCGTCAAGAAGATTTACGACCTGGGCTTAGGCGTGGGCGGTCCGATCAGAAGAGACAAGCTGTGGTTCTATTCGGCGAATCGCCGGTGGGGCGCGGAAGAGAGTCCGGCGAACGTGTACTGGAATGCGACCCCAGAGTACACCTTTCTATGTGCCCGACTTGAGTCGGCCCGTGTTCGCCGCCAACAACTTGGAAGATTATGGTGTTCGATTCACGTGGCAGGCGGCGGCGAAGCACAAGCTTTCGTTCTCGGAGAATGCTCAGCGGTCCTGCGTATGCCCGTCGGCCCCGACGGCAAACCGCACGCCAGATGCGTCAGACGATTTCCGTTATGGCGGGTCCGACGGTACTAACAACGGCTTTCACCATCTGGTCCAGACCTCGTGGAGCTATCCTGCGACGAATCGTCTCCTCTTCGACGCTGGGGCGTCGTTTGGATATTTCCTCCAGTCGAACGTGCCGGTGGATGGTGCCTATGACAGGATTGGCATCACCGATAGTGCACAGAACATCAGTTATAGCTCGCTGAATGGCAGCCTGTTTGGGGCGAGCTATTCGATTCTGTCAAACGGCGAACAGGTGAGTAACGCCAGCCACAACCTCAACCAGCGCGTGTCGATGTCGTATGTCACGGGGTCTCACGCGTTCAAGACCGGGCTCGTCACAACGTTCGGGATTCACGACGTCTATCGGTCGCTGAACCGATCCGCGATTCAGTATACGTTTCAAAATAGAGTACCGAATTCGCTCACGGAGTGGACGTCGCCGACCGTGCTCAGGTCCCGCGTGTTCGGCGCGGGATTCTACGCGCAGGATCAGTGGAAAGCAGTCCAGAAGCTCACGGTCAATTTGGGCGTGAGGTTCGACACGTTCAACGCACGTACGCTCGAAGAGCATCTGCCGGCGCGCGCTTTGTGGGTGCGCGCGACTACGCGGCGGTCGAGAACGTGCCAAATTGGCGGGACATCACGCCGCGCGTCGGTGTCGCCTACGACCTGTTTGGTGATGGCAAGACCGCAGTGAAAGGATCATTGGGCCGGTACGTGATCGGTCTGGGTATCGCCATTTCGGAAGCCAATCACCCGGCGCAGCAAGAGGTGAGCAGCACCAGCCGAACCTGGAACGACAGTTTCTTTCCGGTTGGTGATTCTCGTCGAGGGAATTTCGTCCCGGATTGTGATCTTCTCAGCCCGTTGAATAATGACGAGTGTGGCGCGATGTCGGCAACAAATTTTGGGACCAAGGTGGTCACGAATCGATGGGACCCCGAGGTACTGAACGGCTTTGGACAACGCGACTACAACTGGCAAGGCGCTGTCTCGCTGCAACATGAGCTGCGGGATGGCATCGGTTTGAACGCCAGCTACTTCTACAGAACATTCGGAAACTTCAGGGTCACCGACAACCTCGCGGTGACGCCACAGGACTTCAGCCCGTACTGCATTACCGTCCCGAACGATCCACGGCTGCCGGGCGCGGGACAGCCGCTTTGCGGACTCTACGACATCAACCCCGGGGTTTTCGGTCTTCAAAACAATCTCGTGACCAGCGTGAAGCCCTACGGAAAGCAGACTGAGGTGTATAACGGGGTCGAGTTCTCTGTAAACGCGAGGTTCGGCAGAGGCGGCAGGCTTGCGGGCGGCATCAGCACGGGCCGCACGAATTTTGACCAGTGTCAGGTTGTGGACTCGCCGCAGCAGAAGCTGTTCTGCAACTACGAGCTGCCGTGGCAAGGCCAGACGCAAGTGAAGCTCAACGGCTCGTATCCGCTTCCGTGGCGGATCCAGCTGAGCGCTGTACTCCAGAATTTGGCGGGCATTCCGGTCACAGCGAGCTACAGCGCCACCAACGCGGAGATTTTCCCGACGCTCGGTCGTAACCTTGGGCAGTGTCGCGCCAGTGCCACATGCGCCGGCACGGTGGTGATCAACAATCTGTATGAGCCGAACACCGAGTTCGCGGATCGGCTGACCCAAGTAGACGTGCGTGCGACGAAGATCTTCACGATCGGCAAAGCAAACGTCCAAGCCATGTTTGATGTCTATAACCTCGTTCAACGCCAACACCGTGCTGGCGCTGAACAACCGATACAGTTCCACCGGGGTCAATCTGTGGCAGCAGCCAACGTCGATCTTGGCTGGACGGCTCTTCAAATTTGGCGTGCAATTCGACTATGTTGCTCGATCGCCCAGCGATGATGCGCCAAACGGACCAGCGACCGCAGCGAGGCCGTCGCGGACAACGCCACGAGGTACGCCTTGACCCGCGGCGTCGCCCCGAGGTCGCGTTCGAAGAGCACCCAGACTTCGGGCGCCAAGCGATGGGCGCGCCAATCGTGCGCGGGCGTCACGCGCAGCGCGGCGAAATGCGCCGCCCACGGTCGATTCGCCCCGTTGCGCCAGGTCACGCGCCGCCAGGCGCGCCGCGGCAAGGCGGCGGCGATCGCGCGCACCGCTTCGGGACGACGGTCGTCGATGAGTTGCAGCCGAGTCGGTGGGCGGCTGCGGCCCGGCGGGCGCGGCGGCACCGCGACGCGCGGCGTCCCGCGAAAGACCGTCAGCGTCGACGAGATCCCGAGTGCGTAAGGCAGCTGCAATCGATGCAGCATCCGACGCAGGGTGGCGTTGTCGCCGAATTCCGCATCGCCGAGCACTGCGGTCATCTGAAAACCAGCGGCGCGAATCTGGCGCAGCAACGTGAGCGCCAAGCGCCACTTCTCCTGAAAGCGGATCGATGCGGGAATGCGCGCGCGCTGACGCGCGTCGGGGGTCAGCCATTCCTGGGGCACATACAAGGCCGCGCCGAGCATCCACGCGCGCACGCCCGTCCAGAGCGCTGCCGTTACTGCGACTTGGCAATTGGCGACTTTGCCCAACGCCCCGCAATACTGGCGCGCGACCGCCACGGAGCGACGGCCCTGCTTCGGAAAACTCGTCCCGTCGAGAATCACCATCCCCGTGCGCTCGGGGATCGCCGCGCAGAGCTGCCGCCAGACCCGCTCCGCGCTCCACGGCGCGTGGGTGATGAAATGCTGAAACGCCTGATAGGTCCCAGGGTCGTTGACGCGCTCGAGCATCGCACTCATCGACTTGCGTCGACTGTCGCTCAGCAGCCCAAGCAAGTACCGTCGAAAGGCGCCGCGCTGCGCAACGTGCGTGAAGCACGTTTCGAAGGCTCGAGGGCGCGGAGGCGTCTCCCGTGACGAGCGCGTTTCGCCGAGCACCCCGGGGTCCCCACCGCGCGTGGTTGGCGCGGTTGCGGGCTCGAATTGGTCGACGAGTCGTTCGGAGAGCGACTCGTCGCCGCACGAACATGGGAGGGTTCCGTGATGTCGATATCGAAAACCCTGACTCTTCTGACGCTTACAGCCACGCTGAACACGGCGTTGTTCGTCGCTGGCCAAGCGGGCGCGAGTTCACCCTCTGCTGGCAAACGGGTCGACCCATTTGTGCGTCCTTCCGAAATGAGGATCAAGCCTCCGCCGGACGCTCCGTCTGGTCCCAACACCCGACGCGCAACGCAGGCCTGTCCCGCAAACGCGGATGACATGTGCCGAAAGTTCTGGGCAATTGGCGGCCATTTCCTGAGCGGCAACAAGATCCCGGCTCGTGACCGGGAACTCTTGACGCTTCGAACGGCGTGGTTGTGCCGCGGCGAGTACATTTGGGCCAGCCATCATGATACCTACGCGACAAAGGCGGGACTCACGGCTGATGAGGTCGCGAGAGTGACCAGGGGGCCAGACGCGAAGGGGTGGAGCAAGTTCGATTCGGCGCTTCTTCGTGCGACGGACGAATTACAGGCCAGCCGGTTCATCTCGGATTCGACGTGGAAGGCCCTGGGCGAGCGGTACAACGACCGCGAGCGTCTGGAAGTGGTGTTGACTGTCGCGAACTATACAATGCTGGCGATGTACTTCAATTCCACGGGCGGTCAGATGGAGCAAGGTCAGACAGGATTGCCTAACTGAGGGACCAACAGACGCATGTCGCGTTGCGCCTCGAGCCCCGACGCGGCCCTGGCCCGACCGAGGAGAGCAGGACAGTGGTGGGATTTACCTGGAGACTGGCGTTGGGCGTGGCCGTTGCCGCGGCCCTCGCAGCTGTGAGCAGCGCCCAGCGTACCCCCGGCGCGACCGACTGGCCGAGCACCAACTACGCGCAGAGCGCCAACCGCTACAGCCCGCTCGATCAGATCACGGCAGCAGAATGTCGCGACGCTTCAGCAGGCGTGGAGCTTTCATCTCAAGCCCGCCGGCTACACCGGCCGGTTGCGGGAAGACGAAGCCATTCCCCTCGTGATCGGCAACACGATGTATCTCGCGTCGCCCTACGGCGCCATCCACGCGCTGGACGCGACGACCGGCGCGGAGAAATGGAAATTCCAGCTTCCCAACAACGATCGTGCCGTCGAAGCGCGGCCTCGCCTATTGGCCGGGCGGCGACGGCGTCTCCCGCCGTCGATCATCTTCGGGGCGACTCTCGGGCGGGCATGTACTCCATCAAGGCGTCGGACGGCACGCTCAATGACGGCTTTGGCGAGAATGGCGTCGTCAATCTCAAGACGCCCGAGGTCATGCAGACGGGCATGGACGTGCGCCTACTCGCTGCTGTCGTCTCCGACCATCTACAAGAATCTCATCATCACCGGCGCGGGCACCGGCGAAGGACCGGGCGGCTCGAATGGCGGACCGGGACCCGCGGGCGATACGCGCGCCTGGGACGCCAGGACCGGCAAGCTGGTGTGGACGTTCCATACCGTGCCGCGGCCGGGGGAGTTCGGCTACGACACCTGGGGCGAGAACAGCGCGACGAACCGGTCCGGCGTCAATGTCTGGGGCTACACGTCGCTCGACGTGGAGCGCGGCATCCTCTACATGCCGCTCGGCGCCCCGAACAACGACCGCGTCGGCATCGACCGTCCCGGCAACAATCTGTTCTCGTCCTCGGTGGTCGCGGTCGATGCGAACACCGGCAAGTATCTCTGGCACTTCCAGCTCGTGCATCACGACATCTGGGACTACGACACCCAGTCGGCGCCGCTTCTCGTCGACCTGCAGCCGGGACGGGACGACGGTTCCCGCCGTCATCATCGTCAACAAGACCGGCCTGATGTTCACGCTCAATCGCGTCACCGGCAAGCCGATCTTCGACATCGACGAGCGCCCGGTGCCGAAAAGCGACGTGCCCGGCGAGCAGGCGTCTCCGACGCAGCCGTTCCCGGTCAAGCCCGAGCCGCTGACGCAGATGACGATCTCGCGCGACAATCTCTACAAGGGCGAGCCGCAGCATCAGTCCTATTGCGAGCATATGGTGGACGACAACAACATGAAGCTGGGCGGGCCCTTCATGCCGATCGCCTTCAACCGGTACAGCATTTCGCCGCCGGGACCGCAGGGCGGCATCAACTTCTGGGGCGCGCTCGTACGATCCCAAGCTGCACCTGTTCATTTCGAACACCACCAACATGTTCCAGCCGATGCGCCTCGATCCAGCGGCCGGACGGCAGCTACATCAATTCCGGGCCGCTCGCCGGCCTGCGCCGCTTCGGCGATCCCGACAGGAAGCTGCTGTGCGGGCCGACGCCCTGGGGCGAACTGGTCGCCGTCAACATGGACACGGGCGACATCGCCTATCGCAAGACGCTTGGCGTCTCCGACATGTTGCCCGCCGGCTTGCAGGACACGGGCCGCCCGAGCTACCGGCGGCGTCATGCTGACCGCCAGCGGCCTCACCTTCGTCGGCGGCACGGACGATTTCAGGTTCCGCGCCTTTGCGACCGCGACCGGCGAGAAGCTCTGGGAGATCAAGTTGCCGTCGTCGATTGAGACGACGCCCATCACCTACCTGGGCGCCGATGGACGGCAATTCGTGACCGTGGTGAGCACCGGCGGCGGGCTCACGGGGTCGGAGGTCACCAACGACGAGATCATCGCCTTCGCCTTGCCGAAGAAATGATTCGTACGTGGCGCCTGCACGCTGGCTCTTTCATGGTGCTGCCGCGCTGATCCTCACGGCCGGTTTCACGGCAGCGGCGCAGACGCCTTCGCCGCCGGCCAATGAGCATCCCGCATTGCCAGCCGGACCGGGGCGCGAGTTGGTGATCCGCGTCTGTTCGAGCTGCCACATCGCCGGACGTGGTGGCGGACCAGCAGTTGGACCCAGAGGGATGGAAAGACCTGGTGGACCAGATGGCGGGCATAGGCGCCCATGCCACGGACGAGGAGTTCGACGAGATCGTTCGCTATCTGGCCAAGGCATTCCCGGCCTCCAAATAGCACTTGGCCCGGAAACTCACTGCTTCTCGAAGACGCGAACGTACTGCACGTAGCCGTCGACGCCCAAGCCGACGGAGGTGAACGACCGGCCATCTTCGGCGAGCGTGTTCAGGATCACACCGGCAAACTGGCCGTCTTGCGCTCGCGTGACCAGGTAGCGGATGCGGTCGGTGCTTTTGACGAGCGTCAGCGACGAGAACGAGCCATCGGCGCCGCCGCGCACGTCCTGCCACTTGGCGTCGTTGTACTTGGCGGTGTAGCTCGCTTTCTTGTGCGCTTCGTTTGCTCGCGCGTACTCCACGCTGCAGTCCATCGTGCCGTCGGCCACCTTCATGGTGACGAGCTCGAAGGACCGCGGCTGCGGTGTGGCGATCTTCGGCTGTGGGTGTGACTGCCACGTTGTCGTCGAGCGTGCCGCGTTCAGACGCCAGGTGCCGTTGAAGGGATCCGGCTGGCTCGATTGTGCCCACGCATGAGGCGCGATGGAAGCAACGAAGGCCGCGATGCACGAGAGTCGGTGCTTCATGGTCGTTCTCGCTCAGTTCGTTTTCGGCGCCGGTTCCGGGATGTTGGGATCGCCGACCTTCTTGACCCGGGTAAACCAGCGATGCAGGAAGACGGTTCCGTCTCCGTTGAAGCCGACGTACACGTACTCCTTCAGGTTCGAGCTCATGTGCCGGAAGAAGCCGCCGCCCGCGGTATTGAAGCTGACGTGCGTGCGGTCGTCCACCTTCAGCGTCACGAGATGGTCATCGGTTTTCGTGGGCGTCATCGGCGGCATGTTGTTGCCGAAAACGCTGATGTTCGTCGCCTTGGCCTTGGCGGGATCGAACTCGTTGTATCTCACTGAGTTGCGCCGTCGATTGTGCTGCTGGACCCCGTCCGGCCCAGCGACGCCGTACCCCGTTTCGACGTCGCGCTCCTGCACGTCGTTCTCGACCTTGAGCATGCTGAACTCGAACGACGTGTTGTCGCGGCCCGTCCAGTTGATGGTCTTCGCGGGATTGAGCATCCAGCTGCCGGTGAAATAGTCGCTTCCTGGAGCCGGCCGTTGCTGCGCGTGTGCAACGGTCATGAGACCGACGATCGTCGCAGTGGCAAACGCCTGCAGCCGCGTCATGTGTCCCCTCCTTCTTCTTCGTGGGGGTCGTTCCGGAGGTGGCCTGTTGTAGTGTCTGGATGCTAAGGGTTCTTGCGGCCTTCGTCAATAATTCGGGAACACAGCTGGCCTACCTGCCCGCGTCGGGCCGGTGCAGCCGGCACAGCTCGGTGGGCTCGGTTCCGGCGAGAAACGTCTCGTGAACGACTTTCGGGCAGTTCGGCGTAGCGGCCTGACCGGTCAGTGGATCGATGTCGGCAAATGCGATGCCGTCCGGAGGTTCAAAGTGCACGTCGGGACGGCCCGCGAGCGCCCGCATCATGAAGGTGGTCCAGATCGGCAGCGCGGCTTGCGCGCCCGAGAGACCCACCGGCTGATTGTCGTCGAACCCGACCCATACGACCGTGAGCAGTTCGGGTGTGAACCCGACGAACCAGGCGTCACGGAGGTCGTTGGTCGTGCCTGTCTTGCCGGCGGCGTCCAGTGTGAACCCCGCGGCCCGCACTCCGGCACCCGTCCCCTCGTTGATCACGCCGCGCAGCATGTTTGTCACGAGAAACGTCGTGTCGGGCTGCGCGGCGATCTTCTGCCTGTCGGTGTTCTTCTTCGTGACGTCCACAGCGCCGCTTCTCACCGTGAGGATGTTCTTCAGAGGCCGGACGATGCCGAGATTCGGGAAAATTGTGTACGCCGTCGCCACCTCGAACGGCGTGGCTTCGAAGACCCCCAGCGCAATGGCAGGATACGCCTTGGGTGGGTTCCCGACGCCGATCTTCCCCCAGAGCGCTGCAACGTTCTCGAAGCCCGCCTGTTCCGCTACCTTGATGGTGGCCAGATTGCGCGAGTGTGCAAGCGCGCGGCGATAGGTGATCAGCCCCTCGTACTCCTCTTCGTAGTTCTGCGGCGTCCACACCTGATCGTCGAATTCCCACGTCTGCGGTGAGTCGTCCACCAGGGAGGCCGGCGTCACGTTCCTGATGCCCTTCGCCGCCGCCTGCTCGAAAGCTGTGAGGTACACAAACGGCTTGAACACTGAGCCCGGCTGGCGGCGCGAGACAAGCGCGCGGTTGTACTGAGACTGGTTGTACGAACGTCCACCGACCATCGCGAGGATTTCCCCATTCTTGGGATCGATGGCCAGTAGAGCGGCTTCGGCGTAGCCCTTGCGCTTCCGTCTCGACAGCAGCTTGTCGACATTCGTCAGCCCTTCGCGAACCGCGTCCTGCGCGACACGCTGCAGGTGCAGGTCGAGGGTGGTGTACACGTCGATGGCCTGGGTGGTGGTCGTGGTGAGACCCGGATACGTCTCGTCGAGCGTCTTCGTGATGTAGTCCACGAAATACGGAGCTTCGGCTTCGAGCGCGCGCGGTTTGACCCCCAGGGGCTCTTTGGCGGCGGCATCGGCGGCCTTCTGCTCGATGTAGCCGGCGTCGACCATCGCCTGCAGCACGACGTTGCGGCGCTCGAGGCAGCGTTCGGGGTTGGTGAAGGGAGACAGCGCCGAGGGCGACTGGAGCACGCCTGCCATCGTGGCGGCCTCGGCGAGCGTGACGTTGCTCACGTCCTTGCCGAAGAAGAGCCGGGACGCCTCGGACACGCCGAAGATGGCAAATGACCCGCGCTGGCCGAGGGGCATGTCGTTGAGGTACATCTCGAGGATCTCGTCTTTCGACGCGCGCGTGTCGAGCACGAAGGCGAGGAACAGCTCGAGGAGTTTCCGACTGTTGTTGCGGGCTCTAGCCGCCGTGAGGGTCCAGCCGTCGAACTGCGGAAGGAACACGTTGCGCACGAGCTGCTGCGTGATGGTGCTCGTCGCGGAAATGCGCCGATTGGTGAAGAATCCTTTCAAGATTGCTCCGGTGAGCCGAATCGGATCGACACCGGGGTGGTAGTAGTAGCGGCGGTCTTCAATCGACAGAAACGCTTCGACGACCCTGGGGGAAATGGCGGAGAGTGCCACCGGACGCCGCTTCTCCCGCTCCGCCACCATGGAGCTCAGCACCGGCGCATCGAGCGTCAGACGTTCACCGGGTTTGGCATTGATGTCGAGCCGCTCGATGCGGTTCGGTGGCTTGGGCGCGCCCCGGCCACGAGCGGGCGCCGGCTTCTGAAACACGACACGCACAGGCCGCCCATGGAACTCCGCGCCACGTGGCACGACGGCGACCACGTAGCTGCCCAGCGCAAACTCACCCGGCTTGTCGGCCTGCGGGCGCTGCGTGTACCCCAGATCGTTCAACTGATCGATGAGCTGCGCTTCGGAGAGCGTCTGCCCACGCCGAAGCTCGAGCGGCCGCGCGAACACACGCGGGAGCACGCGCTGGCGCTCGCCGTGAAGGCGGTTGTCGATGGCGCGCGCGAAGACCACGTAGTAGTAGCCAAAGACGAAGCACAACAGCACGGTCGCCACGGCGACGACACTTGCCGTGACGCGGACCCACCTGACGCGCCAGAGCGCGGCTACCCGCAATCGGAGTCGAACACCGCGCCGCCTGGATGAAGCCAAACAGGAAATATTCTACCTGCGAAGGAACCAGCGAGGCATGATCGGCCGGTCGAAACGATTGAACGCATCTCGCTTCGGTGTTACGATCTCGCGGGTCTTTCCCGTCCTTAGACTTAGAGGAGCACGTCAACTGCACACGGAAGCTTCCGGCAGCGCGCCGCCCGACGCGTTCGGTCCATTTCGAGTCCTTCATCAGATTGGCGCAGGCGCGTTGGGTCCGGTGTTTCGCGCGTACGATCCCGAGCGCGACCGCCTCGTGGCCGTGAAGCTGTTTCGTCTGGACATTCCTCCAGAGCGCGTCCATCAACTTGCCGCCGAGTTCGACGTCCTGATCGCCGCCGGTCTGTCACATTCCGCGCTCGTTGAGCCTCTTGCGGCGGGCATTTCTGGCGTGTCGGCATATCTCGGACAGGAGTTTGTCGCAGCCGATTCGCTCGATGCGGTCGTTCGCGAGCACGGGTCTGTGCTGCCGGCCGACGCCATCCGACGCGGGAGAGACCTGGCCGACGCCCTGGATGCGGCCGCCGCCGCCGATTTCCTCCACGGCGCCTTGCATCCCCGCGATGTGCTCGTGTCGTCGGACGGCGAGACGCGGTTGACCGGGCTCGGGATCGCCGGTTCGCTCGAGCGTATCGGTGTCTTCTCGCCGCTCCGACGGCCGTACGCCGCACCTGAGCGCGCGGCCGGCTTGCCCTGGGATCGTCGCGCAGACATCTTCAGCCTCGCGGTCATCCTCCGCGAGATGATGTGGAGCCGGCGCCTGAATGGGACAGGGGACCAGGCCGCACTGGGACTCACGGAAATCGACGGTGGCGATCTCGACGCCTTGCGCCGCGTGTTTGCCCGCGCGTTGGCCGACGCCCCCGATCAGCGATTTGGGACCGCTCGCGACTTCATCGACGCGCTGGCCGACGCGTGTCCGCGCGCAGGGGAGCGCTCTGCGTCAGTGCCGCTGTCTTCGTGCGAGGCGCGACTCCCGCTCTTCGCGGAAGCGGCGGACACCCAGGCGCTTGAGATGCTCGAGATGGAGGAGGATGATGATCGGCTCTTCGACAGAGCCCGCAATGAACCAAGCGGCGACGTCCTCGATCCGGATCCGGTTCTCGCTGAGCGCTCGCCGTCGATTGAGCCGGCGGTCCCCGATCTGCCCGTCATACGATCCGAGTCCACGGCAGTGGCTGCCGTCCGCTCCCTCGCCGAAAGCTTCGCAGCCGATGACATTGCTGAGGGAGGGGGCACGGACCTTGAGGTCGCCTCTGGTGACGCGCGGCCGTGGTTGCACGCACACGACGGTTACGTGCCGGAAGCGGCCGACCGCTTGAGCGCTTCCACGAGCGTTCGGCCGCTTGCGCTGGCGCTCGTCCTCGGCTTGGCGATGGGCTTTGCCGGTGGGTACGCCTTGGGATACCGGGCACAGCCGGGACAGATGGCGACCTCGATCAGCGAAGTGCCGGCGAACCTGGCAGCGCCCCAGACGGCGTTGGCGTCTGTGACGGTGTTGGCGGATGTGCCGCCACGAGTTGCTCCCAACCGTTCCGCGGGGCGGCCTGACGCGACTCCGGCGGCCGGTTCGCCTCCCCATTCGTCAGCCGATGCGATCGCCACTGAACGCACGGTCGCTCCCGCGCCGCGATCGTCCAGTGAGCCGACTGTTCGCGCGCCGGCGGCGGCCGCCTCCGGCGCGGCCGGCCATATCGTCGTCCGGTCGACACCGTCCGGCGCGCGCGTGTTCATCGACGGCCGCGATGTCGGACGCACGCCGGTGACCACGCGCAACTTGACGCGAGGCGACCACGATGTGCGGATTGCGCGCGAGGGGTACACGACGGTCGAGCGTCGCGTCACGGTGACAGCCGTCAAGCCCGCTTCGTCGGTGACCGTCGCTCTGGCGCGTACTACGTCCGCGGCACCGATGCCCACGAGCGAAGTTACCAGCGAGCGGGCCCTGGGATCGCTCGGCGTGGATTCGAGGCCGGTCGGTGCCAGCGTGTTCGTTGATGGAAAACTGATTGGCACGACGCCCCTTCTTCTGCCCAGCGTTGAGCCCGGGGAGCACGATGTCCGGTTGGAGCGAGAGGGTTATCGGCACTGGAATGCATCGGTACGGGTCGTTGCCGGGGAACGCCAGCGCATCGCCGCGTCGCTCGAGAGATGAAGTAGAAGAGATAGAGGACGAAGAGAACCGCAGATCTCGCAGAATACGCAGGGAACAATTGGAGGTTTCTGCGCGTTCCGCGAGTTCAGCGGTTGCTGTTGGCGTAATCAATGACGTAGGCCCAACCTTCAGGTCGGGCGACGGCGCATGAAGTCATGGAAGCAATACTGGCGTTAGAGAACGGGACCATCTATCGCGGGCGTTCCGCTGGTGCGGACGGGGAGGCGTGCGGCGAAGTGGTCTTCAATACGAGCATGACGGGGTATCAGGAGGTTCTGACCGACCCGTCGTACGCCGGACAGATCGTCACGATGACCTGTGCCGAGATTGGCAACTACGGGGTGTCGCCCGAGGACGTGGAGTCACCGAAGCCCTACGTGGCCGGGTTCATCGTCCGCGACGAGTCGCCCGTGGCGAGTAACTGGCGCGCGACGGGTACCCTGCGCGACTACCTCGTGGCCAATGGCATCGTGGCCATTTCCGATATCGATACACGCGCACTGACCCGGCTGCTGCGGTCGGCCGGAGTGATGCGCGGTGTGATCGGGGTCGGTTCCGCCCTTGACGAACACGCGCTCGTTGAACGGGCGCGGTCGATCCCCCAGATGGAGGGATCAGACCTCGTGCGGGAAGTGACCACCGACCAGGTGTTCGACTGGCCGCGCGAGGAGCCTGGCGAGTTCGGCACACCACCGCCGCGTCAGCCGAAGCGCCGACTGAAGATCGCGGCGTACGACTTCGGGATGAAGCGGAATATTCTCCGGCGCCTGAGCGCGCATGGGTGCGATGTACGTGTGTACCCCGCGTCCACATCCGCCTCGGAGCTCCTGGCGATCAGCCCTGACGGCGTCTTCATGAGCAACGGCCCTGGCGATCCCGCGGCGTTGACGTATGCGATCGACAACGCCCGTGCGCTCGTGAAGAACGGTGTGCCCGTGTTCGGGATTTGCCTGGGTCACCAGATTCTGGGCCTTGCCATGGGTGGGAAGACGTTCAAACTGAAGTTCGGGCACCGTGGCGCGAATCATCCCGTCAAGAAGCTGGCGACCGGCAAGATCGAAATCACGTCACAGAACCACGGCTTCGCGGTGGATCCGGCGTCGCTGCCGGCGGATGTCGAGGTAACGCACGTCAACCTGTACGACCACACGGTCGAGGGCCTGCGTCACACGTCACAACCGGTGTTCTCGGTGCAGTACCACCCGGAGGCATCGCCGGGACCGCACGATGCCGACTATCTGTTCGACGATTTCATCCGGTTGATTGAAACACGTACGTAGGCCCGCTTGAATGAAACGCGTACGTAGGCCCGACCTTCAGGTCGGGCGTGCCAGTAGGCCCGATTGATTGAAACACGTACGTAGGCCCGAGCTTCAGCTCGGGCGTGACAGTACGACAGACGCCAGCGACAGCAACGAGACATCATGCCCCGACGAACCGACCTGAAGAAAGTGCTCGTCCTCGGATCCGGGCCGATTGTGATCGGCCAGGCATGCGAGTTCGACTACTCCGGATCCCAGGCCTGCAAGGCGCTGCGCGCCGAGGGACTGGAAGTGGTGCTGGTCAACAGCAACCCGGCGACAATCATGACCGACCCGGAGCTTGCGGACCGGACCTACGTCGAGCCTCTCACGCCCGATGTCCTTGCCGCGATCATCGAGCGCGAGCGGCCGGACGCCATTCTGCCGACGGTGGGCGGACAGACGGCGCTGAATCTCGCCGTCGACCTGGCCAACGCCGGGACACTGGCACAGTTCGGGGTGAAGCTGATTGGCGCATCGATTGAAGCGATCAAGATCGCGGAGGACCGCCAGCTCTTCAAGGACGCCATACGCTCCATCGGACTTGACGTCCCGCAGAGCGGCCTCGCGCGCACGGCGGCCGAAGCCATGGACATCGCGCGGACGCTTGGCTTCCCACTGGTGATCCGGCCGTCGTTCACGCTCGGGGGCGTCGGCGGCGGTATTGCGTACAACGTCGAGGAGTTCGGTGAACTGTCGGAGCGCGGCCTGGAGCTCAGTCCGGTGCACGAAGTCCTCATCGAAGAGTCCGTCATCGGCTGGAAGGAGTTCGAGCTCGAGGTGATGCGCGACGTCGCCGACAATTTCGTCGTCATCTGCTCCATCGAGAACATCGATCCCATGGGCGTCCACACAGGCGACAGCATGACCGTGGCGCCCATCCTCACGCTCAGCGACAAAGAGTACCAGCGGATGCGCGACGCCGCGCGGCTCATTATCAGCAGAGTGGGCGTGGAAACCGGCGGGTCGAATATCCAGTTTGCGGTCAATCCGGTGGACGGCCGGATGGTGGTCATCGAGATGAATCCGCGCGTCTCGCGATCCTCGGCGCTGGCATCGAAGGCCACCGGCTTCCCGATTGCGAAGATCGCCGCGAAGCTGGCGCTGGGCTATCACCTCGACGAGATTCCGAACGACATCACGCGGGTGACGCCCGCGTCCTTCGAGCCGACCATCGACTACGTCGTCGTCAAGATCCCGCGGTGGAACTTCGAAAAGTTTCCCCAGGCGGATCGGACCCTGACGACGCAGATGAAGTCGGTCGGCGAAGCCATGGCCATCGGGCGGACGTTCAAGGAAGCCTTCATGAAGGGCGTGCGTTCGCTCGAGCTCGGACGAAGCGGTCTGCTGTTTTCCGGCGTCGACACGGATCGCGTGACGGCACCAGGAGAGGCGGCGGGACACGACGTGGAAGACGATGTGTCGCTGAGAAAGCGATTGGCCGTGCCGAGCGATCGCCGGCTGTGGGACCTGTTCCGCGCGCTCGGTCGAGGCTGGAGCATCGAGCAGATTCACGACGCCACGAAGATCGACCGGTGGTTCCTTCGTCAGTTCGCCGAGATCCACGACATGCGCGACACGGCCGCCCAAGGAGGAATGGACGCGCTCGACCTCGGGGCGATGAAGATGCTCAAGCGCGCCGGTTTTGGCGACGCCGAGATCGCGCTCGCGACGGGGACGAGCGAGCACGCGGTTCGCGCGCGACGCATCCAACAGGGGCTCAAGCCCGTGTACAAGCGCGTCGATACGTGCGCTGCGGAATTCGAATCCTACACACCCTACCTGTACGGGTCGTACGAGCCCACGTGTGAGTCGAATCCCACCAGCAAGGAGAAGGTGGTCATTCTCGGCAGCGGCCCGAACCGGATCGGGCAGGGCATCGAGTTCGATTACTGCTGTTGTCACGCGGCCTTCGCCCTCCGCGAGGAAGGCCTCGAGACGGTGATGATCAACTGCAATCCCGAAACCGTCTCGACGGACTACGACACGGCCGATCGCCTGTACTTCCAGCCCCTGACCTTCGAGGATGTCATGGCCGTGATCGAGACCGAGCGGTCAGCTGGAGCGCAGGTGTCGTGCCTCGTGCAGTTCGGCGGTCAGACACCGCTGAAGCTCTCGTTGGCGCTGCAGGAGGCTGGTGTTCGGATTCTCGGCACCTCCCCCGATTCCATCGATCTGGCAGAGGATCGCAAACGTTTTGCGGCGCTCCTCTTCGAGCTCAACATCACGCAGCCTGCGAGCGGCACCGCGACGTCGCGAGAGGAAGCGCGCGAGGTGGCGACGAGAATCGGTTTTCCTGTGGTCGTGCGGCCGTCGTACGTCCTCGGTGGCCGTGGCATGGCGATTGTGTACGACACGGGCACGCTCGATCGCTACATGACCAACGCGGTCGACGCGTCGCCTGAGCATCCCGTCCTCGTGGACCGGTTTCTCGAAGACGCCTTCGAGTTCGACGTGGATGCGGTCGCGGACGCGACCGGCGCGGTCGTCATCGGCGGCATCATGGAGCATATCGAGGAGGCCGGCATTCACTCCGGCGACAGCTCGTGCGTGGTTCCACCCTTCATCTGCCCGGAACGACACTTGGCCACGATTCGCGACTACACCCGCCGGATCGCGCGCGCGCTCAAAGTGGTCGGACTGATGAACGTCCAGTACGCCACGAAGGATGATGTCGTGTACGTCTTGGAGGTGAACCCCCGTGCTTCGCGCACGGTGCCGTACCTGTCGAAGGCGAGCGGTGTCCCACTCGCCAAAATTGCCGCCAAGGTGATGGCCGGCCGGACGCTCGCGGAGCTCGGCCTCACGAACGACGTGGAGGTGGCCGGCGTGTTCGTCAAGAGTCCGGTCTTCCCGTTCGTCCGTTTCCCCGGTGTCGACACGATTCTCGGGCCGGAGATGAAATCGACGGGCGAAGTGATGGGCGGGTCGAGCAGTTTCGGTGTCGCGTTCGCGAAAGCGCAGCTGGCGGTGGGGCAGCGGCTGCCTGAGGGCGGTACGGCGTTTGTCAGCGTCAACAACGACGACAAAACGAACCTGCTGCCGATTGCGCGCGACCTCGCCGAGCTCGGATTCCGCCTGATCGCCACACGGGGCACCGCCGCGTTCCTCAGGCCCTACGGCCTCCATGTGGAGGTCGTGTTCAAGGTGAACGAGGGTCGCCCCAACATCGCCGACGAGATCGTGAACCGCAAGGTCGATCTGGTCATCAACACACCGCTCGGGCGCGAGTCGTTCTTCGACGACCGCGCCGTCCGACGTGCCGCGATGATGCACGAAGTGCCGTGCATCACGACGCTCACCGGCGCCGCGGCCACCGTCAGCGCGATCCGCGCCATGCGCGACCACGGCGTGGTCAACGTCCGGGCGCTCCAGGACTACTACGCAGGAATTGCCGCCGGATCGCTCTGAGCCGCGCGCAGTCTCTGCAATCAGCGACACGACAGCGCGAAGACAGAGGTTGACGAAGTCCTTGTAGATACAAGACTTCGTGTTCCTTTGTGGTTTGGTGACGCCACGCGCACCAAGCCTTGCAGAGCGCAGCGCGATGCGGGTGGTCGTGGCAATTCCCGGTGGCGGTCTTCTGGCGGGGACGGCTACAGGCCTCCTTCTTTCTCGCGCCTTTGGCGCATCGCCCGATCCATCGCCGTGGGCTGCGCAGGCCTTTGGCTTGACGCCGTCCGGTCCTGTTCAGCCTCACACTGTCATCGCGGTCGTTCCTGTCGCGATACTCGCCCTGGCCGTCTTGTCTGTTCTTGCGGTCTGGGCGTGGCGCGAGTCGTGGCCGTGCGTTCTTGCCTGTGCCGTCGGCCTCGCGTTCGTCGCCGGCGGCGTGCTGCTGGCGGCGCACGCCTGGCGTCAGGCCTGGCGGCCGTCGCTGCGCGTCGTATTCGACGAACTCGTGGCGATGGAACGAGAACAGGCCGAGTTGACGGGGGGGATGGTCCCCGAGGAACCGGCCGTGCCGGCCGTCATTATGGGCAGGCTGCGTACGGATGCATCGCCCCGGGACCAGTCGGTCTCGCTCAGCGTCGATGTGATCGCGATTGACGGGGAGCCTCGCAGGTCAGAGCATTTCCCTGGGACGCCGGACGACTCTCGTAGGCCCGAGCTTTTAGCTCGGGCGCCACAGGCGCTTTGGACTCGGGCGACTCTCTGTTCGCGTCAGGTGCGCGGTGGTGTGCTGCTCACCGTCGTCGGCGCTCTGGCGAACGAGCGCATGCGCGACTGGCGAGCCGGCCGGCTCATTCGAGCGCCAGTCGTGCTGCATCGTCCGTCGCGCTACTTGAATCCTGGTGCCGTTGACGAAGAGCGCGCGCTCGCCCGCCGAGGAACGATCCTCGTGGGGACGGTCAAAAGTGGCGCCCTGGTGGACGTCGTGGCGCTCGGAAGCCCGTGGGCCGAGGTGGCCGCTGCGGTGCGGGCATTCGCACGTCGGTCGGTGGCAGTCGCTGTTGGAGGCTGGAGTTCGCGCGCTGCGGCGATTGTGACGGCGATTGTGATTGGCGATCGCGCTGGTTTGGGCGAAGAGGTGCAGCGGACGCTTCAGGAAGCGGGTACCTATCACGTGATCGCGATCTCAGGAGGGAATATCGCCATCCTTACCGGTCTCACGCTGGGTGCGTTTCGCGTCGCCGGTCTGCTGGGCCGCGGTGCGATGTTGGCGGCCATCGCGGGCCTGCTGGCGTATGCCTACCTCGTCGGCGGTGGCGCGTCGGTGGATCGGGCCACGCTGATGGCGGTTGTCTATCTGGCCGGGCGGGCGCTCGATCTCCGCGGTTCGCCGTTCAACGGGCTCGTGCTCGTCGCGGCCGTGCTTGTCGCTATCGACCCGTTGGCGATTGCCGACCCGTCCTTTCTGCTGACATTCGGCGCGACATCGGCGATTCTCGCCGTGGCTGCCGGTAAGCCGGCCAGTCGCTTGCCGTTTCCGCTCGCCGCGCTGGTTGGGATGCTGACGGCGTCGGTCGCCGCCGAGGTTGCACTGTTTCCGGTGGGCGCGATGGTGTTCTCGCGTGTGACCGTTGCCGGACTCCTCCTGAACTTCGCCGCCATCCCCCTCATGGCCGTCGCCCAGATAGCAGGCATGCTCGTCGTGCCCATGTCGATCATGTGGCCGTCCGCGGCCTCCGTGGTCGGTTGGATCGCCTTCACCGGTGCCGAGGGGCTCGTGCGTTCGGCGGGGCTCGTGACGCTGGCGCCGTTTCTCACCTGGCGGGTCGCGCCACCGAGTTGGCCGGCCGTCGCTGCCTACTACGCCGCACTCACCGCCCTTTGGACGTCATGCTCGTATTCGGACGTCCACTGTCCTCAGGCCTGTCGTCATGCCTTGTCCGGTCTCCGTCTTTTTGAGCGCTTCGGCCGACTCGCCGTGCCCGCAGCGAGAGTGCTCACGCGGCCCCTCCGTGTTGTGTCGTTGTCGGCCTGCGCAGGGTGTGCTGTCTGGATCCTCTTCCAGCCGTGGACAGCACTGCGATCGCACGGCGATGGGCGGCTGCACGTGACGTTCATCGACGTCGGGCAGGGCGATGCGGCGTTCGTCCGGTTTCCTCGCGGCGCGACGCTCGTCGTCGATGCCGGCGGATCGGGAGGACAATCGACCTTCGATGTGGGCGATCGCGTGGTCGCGCCGGTTCTTCGTCGTGCTGGCGTTCGACGGCTCGACACGATTGCGCTGACCCACGGCGATGCGGACCACGTCGGCGGGGCTGACGCGTTGATCGGCGAGTTCCGCCCGCGAGAGGTGTGGGAGGGCATTCCGGTTCCGCCCTTCGAGCTGCGGCGCCGGCTGCGGACGGCCGCGCGCGCGGTCGGTGCGCGGTGGACGAACCTGCAAGCCGCCGACCTCATGACGATCGACGATGTGGACGTCGTGGTGCGGCATCCTGGGATTGCGGACTGGGAGCGTCAGGACGTGCGCAACGACGATTCGATCGTGATCGAATTCCGGTGGGAAGACGCGTCGATTGTCCTCACGGGCGATATCGGCAGGGAAGTGGAGCAGGCGATCGCCCCGTTGTTTCCGGACTCGACACTTCGCGTGATCAAGGTGCCCCATCACGGGAGCCTCACGTCGAGTTCGCTCGAGTTTCTTCGAGCGCTCGCGCCACGCGTTGCCGTCGTCAGCGCGGGCCGCAGCAACACGTTCGGCCATCCAGCGCCAGCCGTGCTGGCGCGCTACCGCGAGGTGGGGGCAGAGATCTTCAGGACAGATCGCGATGGGGCGGTGACGCTGGCCACTGACGGTCACTCGCTGCAACTCGAGACATTTAGCGGCCGCACCTTCGTGGCGCGGTGACACAGCCACGAAAACACGAAACACGAAGACTCGGCGTGAGAAGGGCAGCCACGAAACACGAACACACGAAAGTCAGGCAGCAGGCACAGAAGACCTGGACGCGATGTTGAGGATCCCTACCCCACTGGACGAACAGACTGAGGCCCTGATTCACCGCGTTATCGGTTGCTGCATTCGAGTGCATCGCGAACTCGGGCCAGGGCTGCTCGAACGGGTCTACTGCCGCGCGATTGCGATCGAGCTGGAAGCTCGAGGCCTTGCCGTTTGAACGCGAGCGGAGGTACGAAGTCAGGTATCGGGGTTTGCTGCTGTCAGCGCAACAGGTGGATGTGGTTGTGGCCGGGAAGGTTTTGATTGAAGTTAAGGCCGTCGACCGTCTGGCGCCTGTCCATCAAGCGCAGGTGATGAGCTATCTGCGTGTGTCCGGCCTGAAAGTGGGATTGTTGATGAATTTCAACGTGGCGGCGCTGCCCGACGGGTTGCGCCGAATCATTCTGTAACGTCTTTTTCGTGCTTTCGTGACTTAGAAATCGCTAGTTCGCTGGTTGTTCGACCTTGACCTCCTGCCACTCGCGTTCGAGTTCCTCGATGGTCATCGCGGTCATCTGGCGGCCCAGGGCGGTCACGCGAGACTCCAGGGCAGCGAATCGGCGCGTGAACTTGTCGTTCGCTTTCCGCAGCGCGGCTTCGGGTTCGATGCCGAGTTTCCGTGACAGGTTGGCGATGGCGAAGAGCAGGTCGCCCATTTCTTCCTCAGCGCGGGCCGTGTTCGAGGGTTCCGCGTCCAGGGTGTCGCGCAGCTCGGCCACTTCTTCCTCGATCTTGGCCACGACCTCGCCGGCCCTGGCCCAGTCGAACCCGGTGGCCGCCGCCCGTTTCCCGATCTTGTAGGCGCGGAGAAGTGCCGGAAGGCTTCGCGGCAGTCCGCCGAGCGCTGAAGCCGTGTGACCGGCGGCGGCTCGATCCTCGGCTTTCTGCGTGTCCCATCTCGACAGGGCCGCGTGGGCCGATGGCGCACGGTCCTTCGACGCCGCGTCATGCACCTGCCCATCGTCGCGGAAGACATGCGGATGTCGCCGCACCAGCTTGTCGGAGACCGTCTTGAGCGCGTCCGCTACCCTGAAGGCGCCCTCGTCGGCGGCGACTTGCGCGAGAAAGACGCCTTCGAAGATGTGGTCGCCCACTTCTTCGCGAAGCGCGTCGAGGTCGCCTCGCTCGATGGCATCCACGACTTCGTACGCTTCCTCCAGCACGAACTGGCTCAACGACTGCAGCGTTTGCTCGCGATCCCAGGGACATCCCTCGGGCGAGCGGAGGACGGCCATGATGTCGACAAGACGTGAGAACTCGGCGGCTGCGATCGGTTCAGGCATGGGGGGAGGGATCCGTGAATTTGGTAATTTGGTAATCTGGTGATTGAAGAACGTTGCTTGAATTTATCAGAATCAGCCCATTGCCCCATCACCAATTACCAGATTACCAAATAACCAGATTACCAAATCTCAGATGTCTTCCCCTGATGTTCCGGCCCTTTCCTTCACCGCCTTCGTGCTGTCGCTTGCCAGCTCCGCGGCGATCCACTTCGGCGACCTGGCCGATCCCGATTCGGGCGAGAAATCGGCGCTGAATCTGGAAGGTGCAGCCCAGATGATCGAGATTCTGGCGTTGCTCGACCAGAAGACGCGCGGCAACCTGACCGCCGAAGAGCGGCAGGTGCTCGAGCAGGTCTTGTTCGAGCTGCGCCTGCGGTTCGTCGAAGCCGCCGGCGGTGGAAAGCGCATTATCGAACCGTAGGAGCTGAGCGTCAGAACTGCGCGTAATTCTCGCGATTCTGGCCCATTGCCTCGTCAGCTCTAATGGTTGTCAGTCGCCTGGTAGGAGTCTCAAAATGAAGGCACGTCTGCGGTTTCGCGCCGGTCACGGAGAGCGTAATTTCTTACCGTAGCCTTACCGGAGTCTCACCAGAATTTGACACCCGCGAGAGCGCGCATTCGACTAATCTAACCGTGGCGTTCAGTAGAAAGACGAGTCGAACCCACGTCCGCACACGTGCGATTCGCAATAGGACAGGGTTTTGCTGGCATTTGAAGGAGCTGTTATGACGACGAGGATTCCGGTGAATTCGGGTCGCAATTCGTGGAGTCCGACTCTGGTGGTCGTGCTCATGATGCTGGCCGTCACAACGGGTCCAGGCTTTGGTCAGCAGGTTGCGCCTCGGGAGCCGACGTTCACAAAGGACATTGCACCCATCCTTCAACGTTCGTGCGAGAACTGCCACCGTACGAACGGCGTCGCGCCGATGGCCTTGACCACGTATGAGGAAGTCCGGCCGTGGGTAGCTGCCATCAAACGAAAGACCACCCTGCGCGAGATGCCCCCCTGGTTCATTGAGAAGAACATCGGGATTCAGAGGTTCAAGAACGATCCGTCGCTGAGTGACGACGAGATTGCGATGATCGCCAATTGGGCAAACGCCGGCGCGCCGCGGGGTAACCCGGTGGACATGCCCCCGCCGCGCCAGTATGCAGACGCGACAGGCTGGACCATCGGGACGCCGGATCTGATCGTCTCGACGCCCGTGTTGACGGTCAAGGCGCGGGGGGCCGATTGGCATGGCGAGATCGGGCCCGTGCTGACTGGATTGAGCGAGGACCGCTACGTTCAGGCTGTGGAGATTAAGGAGGTCCGGCTGGACGGCGCAGTGAAGATTCAGAGGCTGGCGGGACAAGCCGGTGACCTCAATTACTTCGCGGTTCATCATGCGGGTCTTCACGAAGTTGATCCCAACAATCCAGATGTATTTCAAACGTCGAGCAATGGAATGGCCAATGGGTATTACATCGTGTACGAATTGGGCCAAAACGCGACGGTCTATCCCGACGATACGGGCGTGCTATTGAGGGGTGGCTCAGCCTTCATCTACACGATGCACCTGCACTCGGTCGGCAAAGAGCTTCCAGTGCGAGTCGACGCCGCTTTTAAGTTTCATCCCAAGGGCTGGAAGCCGAAGTACCTCCAGGCGGGGTTCCTCACCATGGGGCAATTAAGGGACGAACTCGATATTCCGGCGAACACTGATAACGTGCGGTTCGAAAACTTCTATCGGATGCCCAAAGCCGGCATCATGACCTCGTTCGAACCTCACATGCACGCAAGTGGGAAGCGGATGTGCGCAGAAGCAATCTATCCCGCCGGGGGTCGCGAAATGCTGAACTGCGCAGGGTACAACCACAATTGGGTGAAAGTGTATGACTACGAAGACGACGTGGCGCCACTCCTGCCGGCCGGCACCGTCGTGCATGTGATTGGCTGGTACAACAACACGGCATCAAATCCCAGAGTGGTCGATCCGCGAAACTGGAAAGGATGGGGGAATCGCTCGATCGACGACATGTTTCATTTCCAACCAAGAATAACGTTTCTCACTGACGAGCAATTCAAAGAGAAGGTCGCTGAGCGAGAGGCCAAAAAACGAGCCAACCGCACAACCGCGCAGACCAACAACTGAGCAACTGCTCTCGATGGGAGATGCAATTCGCCTTTCGGCCAACAAATATGTCCGTGCAGTAGAACATTCCCTCGCGCTGGGTAGTGCGAGGGAGTCGCGTACGCTCTAGCAGGGAAGAATGAGGGGGACTATGGGAGTTCGGGCTCATTGCCGTCGAGGGCAGATGGCTGTGGTCCTAGCGGCAGCGCTGATAGCCTTCGTGGGTGTCCACCGCAGCAGCGGGCAGGAACGCCTCACTCGGGGTCAGACCGTCGCTCCTTCGTTTGAAGGATTTGAAGAGAACTCGGACGGGACGTTCAACATGGTGTTCGGGTACTTGAACCGGAATTATGAGGAGATCCTCGACGTTCCGATCGGCCCCGACAACAACATTGAGCCTGGCGGACCCGATCAAGGCCAGCCGACCCACTTCTTGCCGAGACGAAGGAGGTATGAATTCCGAATCAAGGTCCCGAAGGACTTTGGCCAGAAAGAACTCGTCTGGACGCTGACCACTCGTGGGAAAACCGAGAAGGCGTACGCCACCCTCAAGTCCGAGTACATCCTCTCTAATCGCGTGATGATGATGAATAGGTCTAGTTTCGGCCAGCATGGGAACGAGGGAGATAACCAACCGCCAGTCGTCAAAGTGGAAGGCGACTCCCACCGGTCCGTCAAGGTTGGCGAATCTGTTGTTTTGACCGCCGTCGTCACTGATGACGGTCTGCCGCAGCCGCCTCCCAGCTCGAAGAACACTGGTCGATTTGGCCGTGTAACGGGGCTGAGAGCGGGATGGTATGTCTACAGAGGAAGCGGCAACGTAACGTTCGAGCCTGAACAGGTTATTGGAGCCTACCCGCCAGATTGGGTCCCTCCAGCGCTGCCCAAAGATGGGAAGTTTTCTGTCAAGGCGACCTTCAGCGAACCAGGTTCTTATGTCGTGCGGGTAATGGGCGATGACGTGGCTCTTCAAAGTACCAAGGACGTAACCGTAACCGTAATCCGGTAATCCCTGTTGTTTCACGGTCGTCCGATGGAAACAGCCAGAGATGTGCAAGTTTGCCGCGATGCGCGATGAATGTGCTGAGCGTGGGCCCGGTATGTAACTCCACTGCAACTTCAGTGCGTTGGTCTGGAGGGAGCCATTAGAATTCGAAGAAAACCGCACGAAATCTTCTCCAAGCACGTCGAATCTGTAAGACTGTAGGGATTGAACCTTAGAGTCACGATCCTCGGTACGGGCACGTCGCACGGCGTTCCGATGATTGCGTGCGAATGCGGCGTCTGCCGTTCAACCGATCCGCGTGACCGCCGCACCCGCCCGTCCATCCTGATCGAGAGAACCCAGGAACCTGGGACTTCAGAACCCCTTTCAATCCTGGTAGACACCTCAACCGATCTACGCGCGCAGGCTCTTGCCAACGGGGTGAAGCGCGTCGACGCGATTCTCTTCACGCACAGCCATGCCGACCACATCATGGGGCTCGACGAGATCCGGCGCTTCAACGTGCTGCAGCGGTCGCCGATGCCCTGCTTTGCCGATGCCCGGACGGCCTCGGATCTGAGGAGCGTGTTCGCGTACATTTTCAAGCCCGGGCCTGCTGTTGGAGGAGGCATCCCGCAGGTGTCGCTCTTCGAGATCGGCGGGCCCTTCTGCCTTGGCGGCCCTCACGGCGTTGAAGTCGTGCCGGTGCCCGTATTGCACGGGACGCGGTCCATTCTCGGCTTCCGCGTGGGGTCGTTCGCCTACTTGACCGACTGCAGCCAGATCCCGGATGCGTCGTGGCCGCTCCTTCGAGGGGTGCGCACGCTGGTTCTCGACGCGCTGCGTGACCGGCCGCACCCGACCCATTTCACAGTGGCGGAGGCGCTTGACGCGGTCGCGCGCCTTGCGCCCGAACGCGCGTACTTCACACACATCTGTCACGACCTCCCGCACGCGGCCACGTGCGCGCGCCTTCCCAAGGGCGTCGAACTGGCCTACGACGGGATGGTGCTGGAGCGCTGCTAGCATGCGTGGGCCCCTTTGATGCCGCGCTGACACGGAGTAGGATCCACACCGCACCTTCTCGAACGGCCTCAAGAAAGCACATCCTCGATGATCAGCGTGTGGCGCCAGAAGGCGCTTTGGACAGTCCTCGCTCTCGTCTGCGCAACCGTCGCTCCATCCGCCCAGACGCCCGTGACGGTCTCCCTCGATGCAGCGTTTCTTGGCGACAACGGCGAGTTCTTCAGTCCATTTCGTACCGGCGAAACACTCCTCGGGTCGTGGCAGCGTGGCACCGTAGACATCGAGATAAGCGACCGCGTGACCCTCAAGCTCGGTGCGTACTTCATCGAGCAGAATGGTGAAGAACGCCGCTTCCAGCTGGCTCGTCCGGTCGCCTCGCTGATCATCGGCACCAAACGTCAGCGTTTCATCATGGGGACGCTCGAGACGGGTGACCGCCCATGGGGCATGGGGCCAGATCGCACGACGCCTCATGGCCTTCTACCCCCGCTGGCCGAGGAGAGGTTGTGGTTCACCCGCGCGTATGAGGCCGGCCTGCAGTGGCGCGCCGACACCGAGCGGTTCGCGCAGGATCTCTGGTTCGACTATCAGAAGGTGATCACACCGGAGCATCGCGAGCTGTTCGATGGCGGTGTCGTCGGCCGCGTCCAGCGCTCCGCATCGGCGCCCATTGCGCTCGTGTACCAGTTTCACGTGGTGCATCACGGCGGGCAGCAGTACGCCACAGGTCCAGTCTCAGACAGTTTCGGCTATGGTCCGGGCCTGCTTCTTAGACACCGGTTCGCGACAGACTGGGAGGCGACGCTCGAGGGTTACGGGCTCGGCAGCTACGACCGGCCCGATCGTCAGTTGCCTGAACTCACGGTTGAGGGCAAGGCCCTCTTCGTACGCGCCGCCGTTGAGAAGAGTGACTGGCGGGGGCACGCCATCATGTGGCGGGGTGATACCTTCCTGCACGAGGCGGGCGATCCGAACTACCTCTCCGAGTATCCCGACGGCACCGTCTATCCCGGGCGCCGCGACTATGCAGAGGCCGGCATCGCCCGGCTCTTCAAACCGGCGGCTGGAGTCGATTTCGAAGTCTCGGGCCGCGCGCATCTCGTCCAGGGGAAATGGGGATACTCCTACCGGCTGATGTCCACTGTTCACCTCGCGCTGTGGCGCACGAAAGCTCCATAGGCAGACTGGCGATTCAACGGGAGGGTCCCGCGGGCAGGTATAATCGCCATTCGGCCTTGTCGATTGACGCGGTCGAACGCAGATTCCGCTGAGACCGAGGAGAACCTCCGGGATACATGCGTTGCGCGCTCGGCGCCTTCCGCGTTGATCGTTGAGTTCATGGACGTCATCCACTTCCCAGACGATGGGGTGCCAGCGCGATGGGCGCGTCCGGTGCTGGCGCTCGGCAACTTCGACGGTGTGCACCGCGGTCACCGCAAGATCCTCGAGCGCGTGCGACGCGGCGCGAGCGAACGAGGGTCGATGGCTGTGGCCATGACGTTCGATCCGCATCCTCCGCGCGTCGTGCGGCCCGACAAGGCGCCGCCCGTTCTCATGACCCTCGAGCAGAAGCTCGATGCGATCGGCGAGGCGGGCATTCCATGTGCCGCCATTGTTCGGTTCACGCCTGAGGTGTCTCGATGGGATCCCGAAATGTTCGTGCGGACCGTGCTGGTCGACTGGCTGAAGGTGGTCGAGGTGTGGGTGGGCGCGAACTTCCTATTCGGGCACGATCGGGCGGGGAACTTCTCGATGCTGCGGATACTTGGCGGCCGGTACGGGTTCAAAGCCGAGAAGATCGATCCGGTGCGCTACAAAGACTTTGTGGTGAGCAGCACGCGCATCAGACGGCTGCTGAGCGAGGGGCGTGTGGACGAAGCGGGCGCGTTGCTGGGTCACCAGTACTTGATCGACGGAACCGTCGTGCGCGGAGACGGCCGCGGCCGGACCATTGGATTTCCGACCGCGAACCTCTGCACGAAGAACGAGCTTGTGCCGCCGCACGGCGTGTACGCGACGACCGCGGAGGTTGGAGGGGTGGTGCGACCGTCCGTGACCAACGTCGGGACGAGGCCGACCGTGGATGCTTCCGGCCGCGCGTCGATCGAAACCCATATCTTCGGTCTCGACAACGTTGACAACGACCTCTACGACACGCCAATCCGTCTGGGATTTGTTCAGCGGCTGCGTGATGAGCGCGCGTTCGATTCGTTGGATGCCCTTCGCGCGCAGATCGCCGCCGACTGCTTCCGGGCGCGCGTGCTCTTCGATCGTTTTTCACTGTAGAATCGCCGGAAGTGACCTCCCATAGCTTCTTTTTCGCCTTGGAATTTTCCAGTCAGGGGGTGCCGGCCGACTTGCTGGGCGATCTGGCCACGCGTGTGCTCGCGCATGTTGGCGCGTCCAGAAACGCGGTCCCCGAGCTGGCCGGCTTGCTCCAGAAGGCGGTATCACAAGGCACCGCGGGGTCGCGCTGCGATGTCCGGTTTCAAGGGCAGCCCGGCAAGCTGGAAATTGTTGTGTCGTCCAATGGCGGCCGCCTTTGGCAGACGACCGTGCCGATTTCGTAGTCCTCGTCAACACGCAGACGATGCGCCTCTACAACACCCTTACGAGAAGCGAAGAAACATTTGCGGCAGGAGCTGACAACAGCGTCCGCATGTACCTGTGCGGCCTGACGGTCTATGCACGAGGGCACATCGGGAACTTTCGGACCTTCGTGTGCATGGACGTGCTGCGCCGCACGTTGCGGCATCTGCTCGGGCTCCAGATGCGGCAGGTGCTGAATTTCACGGACGTCGACGATCGTACGATTACGGGCGCTAGGAAGGCGGGCATGGATCTGCGGGCGTACACGGACCAGTACATTTCCGCCTTTCTGGAGGATTCGCGGGCGCTCGGCCTCGAGGAAGTGGAGGAGATGCCGCGGGCGACGGACGCGGAGAACCTGAAGAGCATGAGCGCGCTCATGGCGGCGCTCGAGCGCAACGGGCACACCTATCGCAGTGATGGCTCTATCTACTTCAAGATCTCGACCCTGAGCGACTACGGGAAGCTGGCGCGTCTCGACCATGAGGGCATGCAGGCGGGGGCGCGGGTCGATTCGGACAACTACGGAAAAGAGGACGTCCGCGACTTCGTGTTGTGGAAGGGCGCGAAGCCCGGCGAGCCGTCCTGGGACGTTGTCGATCCCCCGGGGAGGCCGGGCTGGCACCTCGAGTGCTCGGCCATGGCGCTGCGGCTGCTTGGCGAGCCGCCGATCGATATTCACGCCGGCGGTGTCGATCTGATCTTCCCGCATCACGAGAACGAGATCGCTCAGAGCGAGGGGGCGACGGGGAAGCCGTTCTCGCGCTTCTGGGTCCACGTGGAGTATCTGCTCGTGGACGGCCAGAAGATGTCGAAGTCGCTCGGCAACACGTACACGATCCCCGACCTCGTGGCCAAGGGCTTCCGGCCATCCGCTGTGCGTTACCTGCTGCTCTCTGGCTCACTATCGCAAGCAGCTCAACTTCACCTGGGCGAGTCTCTCGACAGCCGAGGAGTCGCTGCGCCGGCTCACGGATTTTCTGGTGCGGCTCGACGCCATTACGACCGAGGGTGCGCACGACGAAGTGACGGCCAGAGTGGCGCAGGCCCGGCAGGCGTTTGCCGAAGCCATGCAGGACGACCTCAACACGGCCGAAGCGCTGGCCGCCATTTTCGATCTGGTGCGGTCGCTCAACGCGTCGATGGACATCGGCCACGTGGGGACCGGCGATCGGCTGGTGATTCGCGAGGCGTTTGCCGGGTTCGACCGCGTGCTTGGCGTGCTCTCGCTCCGCCGTGCGGAGGACGAGCGGCCGCCGGTGCCGGTCGAGGAGATCGAGCGCCTCATCGAAGTACGCCGGGTGGCGCGCAGCCGCCGGGACTTCGGCGCCGCCGACGCGGTGCGCGACGACCTCGCCGCCCGAGGCGTTCTGCTCGAAGATTCGGCGGGTACGACGCGCTGGAAGCGGAAATAGGCCGGGTTGTGCGTGGACCGGCAGGCGATCGTGGTAGGCCCGACCTTCAGGTCGGGCGTGGACCGGCAGGCCAATCGTACGTAGGCCCGACCTTTAGGTCGGGCGCTCTCAGTGACGGCGCCGTAATATGCGACCGTACGAGATCAAGACGCCTCTTCCCGGCCCGAAGGCAGCGGCCCTCATCGCCCGCGATCGGGCGGTCGTCTCGCCATCGTACACGCGCGGGTATCCATTGGTGATCGAGCGCGGCTCTGGGTGCATGGTCGAGGACGTGGATGGCAACGTCTTCCTCGACTGTACGGCGGGCATTGCCGTCAACGCGACCGGTCACTCGCACCCCGACGTGGTTCAGGCGATTGCCGATCAGGCGCAGAAGTTCATCCACATGTCCGGGACGGACTTCTACTACGAACCGCAGGTCCAGCTGGCCGAGGAGATTGCCGGCCTCGTTCCCATTGATGCCTCGAGCGATGGCGGCGTGAAGTCGTTCTTCGGCAACTCCGGTGCCGAGGCCATCGAAGCGTGCATCAAGCTGGCTCGGTACCATACCGGCCGTGATGCGATGGTTGCCTTTCTCGGTGGCTTTCATGGGCGCACCATCGGGGCACTCTCGCTCACCGCGAGTAAGACCGTCCAGCGCCGGGGCTTTGGTCCATTGATGCCCGCGGTCTATCACGCGCCCTATGCCGACTGCTATCGCTGTCCGCTTGGGTTGAAGCCCGACACCTGTGCGGCGGAATGTCTGGACTATCTCGAGCGCCAGATCTTCGTTCAGCTCCTGTCGCCAGACGAGGTCGCGGCCGTTCTGGTCGAGCCCATCCAGGGCGAGGGCGGTTACGTGGTGGCGCCGCAGCAGTTTCTGCAGCGGTTGCGCGAGCTGACGAAGACCCACGGCATCCTGCTCATCGTCGACGAAGTGCAGTCGGGGATGGGCCGCACGGGCAAGATGTTCGCGATCGAGCATGTCGGCGTGCGGCCCGACGCCATGGCGATCGCCAAGGGGATTGCGTCGGGCGTGCCGCTGGGCATTGCCGCGGCGCGAGCCGATCTCATGACGTGGCCACCCGGCGCGCATGCCAGTACGTTCGGCGGAAACCCGGTGGCGTGCGCGGCGGCGCTCGCGACGATCAGGTTGCTGAGAGAGCGGCTGGTGGCGAACGCCGCGGATGTCGGCGCGCATCTCATGGCCCGCCTCACGACGCTGGCGGACAGGCATCCCCTGATTGGCGATGTGCGCGGCCGGGGGTTGATGATCGGCGTGGAGCTCGTCCGCGATCGACGGACCAAGGAACGCGCAACGAAGGAGCGGGACGCGGTCGTGATGGCGGCGTTCCGGCGTGGCCTGCTGGTCCTCGGAGCGGGCAAGAACTCGATTCGCTTTTCGCCCCCGCTCGTGTTGACGCGCGACCAGGCGGATGTGGCCGTGCAGATCTTCCACGAGGCCCTCACAGAGGTCGAGACACACAGTTGACGTAGGCCCGACCTTCAGGTCGGGCGCACACGAGGCCCTCACCGAGGTCGATACGACGTATCAATTGCGGAATTCGCAGAGAGGGCAGGGAGTCTTTTCTGGACGATTGTTCTTCGGCGTGCTCTGCGTGGTCCGCGGTAGAGACGTGGTGTGACATGGTCTGCCGTTTGCTCACGACTGCACCGGCATGTCGCGCAGCAGGCAGACACTCGGCAAGATCGGTGAAGATCTGGCCTGTCACGAGCTCGAGCGACGAGGGTACGCAATTGTTGCTCGCCGCTATCGCCGGCGTGGTGGAGAATTGGACATCATCGCGCGTGACGGCGAGACGACCGTGTTTGTCGAGGTGAAGGCTCGCGAGGGCCGCGAGTTCGGCGACGCGGCTGAGGCGATTGGGTACGGCAAACGCCGCCATATGATTGGTGTGGCGCTCGATTATCTGGTGCGGCAGCGTCTGCTCGACCGGCCGTGCCGCTTCGATGTGGTGTCGATTCTGTTACAGAACGGTGAGCCGGTCATCGAGGTTTACCAGAACGCCTTCGATGCTGGCTGACCAAGATGTGTGTAAGGCCCGACCTTCAGGTCGGGCGACCACGAATGACCGAAATGTGCGTAGGCCCGACCTTCAGGTCGGGCGTCCACGAATGACCGAAATGTACGTAGGCCCGACCTTCAGGTCGGGCGTCCACGAATGACCGAAATATGCGTAGGCCTGACCTTCAGGTCGGGCGTCCACGAATGACCGAAATGTACGTAGGCCCGACCTTCAGGTCGGGCGACCACGAATGACCGAAGTGTGCGTAGGCCCGACCTTCAGGTCGGGCGACCACGAATGACCGAAATGTGCGTAGGCCCGACCTTCAGGTCGGGCGACCACGAATGACCGAAATATGCGTAGGCCCGACCTTCAGGTCGGGCGACCACGAACGACCGAAGTGTGCGTAGGCCCGACCTTCAGGTCGGGCGACCACGAATGACCGAAATATGCGTAGGCCCGACCTTCAGGTCGGGCGTCCCTGTCCGACCAGATGCCTGAGCTCAGAAAAGATCCCATCACCGGCCGCTGGGTGATCATTTCCACGGAGCGGCTCAAACGTCCAAGCGATTTCTACGCGGAGCGCGTGTCGATCATCGGAGAGGACCACTGTCCGTTCTGCGCCGGACGCGAGGACATGACGCCGCCGGAGGTCTTTGCGTTCCGTCCGTACGGACAGGCGCCGAACACGTCCGGATGGGACTTGCGGGTGGTGCCCAACAAGTTCCCCGCGCTGCACGTGGAGGGCACGCTCGATCGGGAAGGGGAGGGGCTGTTCGATCGGATGAACGGGATCGGCGCGCATGAGGTCATCATCGAGACGCCCGAGCACGGCAAGACGCTCGCCACGATGTCGGAGCCGGAGATTGAGCGCGTCCTGTGGGCGTTTCGCGAGCGCGTGATCGACCTCAAGCGCGATACCCGCTTCCGCTACATTCTGGTGTTCAAGAATCACGGGGCGCCCGCCGGGGCGACCTTGGAGCACTCGCATTCCCAGCTGATCGCCCTGCCCATCGTGCCCAGCTTCGTCCGCGAGGAAATCGAGGGTGCACGGCGGCACTTCATCGCGAAAGAACGCTGCGTCTTCTGCGACATCATTCGCCAGGAGGTGACGGCCGGCAAACGTGTCCTTCACGAAACCGCCGATGTGGTGGCGGTGGCGCCGTATGCGTCGAGGTTTCCCTTCGAGACGTGGCTGCTGCCGCGCAGCCACGTCTCGCGGTTCGAAGATGCGGGCCGGCAGGTGTACGAGGGCCTGGCGCGGATGCTCAAGTGGGTATTGACGCGGATGAACCGGGCGCTCGAGTCGCCAGCGTACAACCTGGTCATTCACAGTTCGCCGTTGTCCGAGGAGACGGGCGACTTCTACCATTGGCATGTGGAGCTGATGCCGAAGTTGACGCGGACGGCCGGTTTCGAATGGGGGAGCGGTTTCTACATCAACCCCACGTCGCCGGAGGAAGCCACGGAGGTTCTTCGAGCGGTTCGACTGTGACGCGGACTGGTGGTTGAAGATCGCCCGACCGTGTGGTACTTTGAGGATTCGCTGAGCGGGAATAACTCAGTGGTAGAGTGCGACCTTGCCAAGGTCGAAGTCGCGGGTTCGAATCCCGTTTCCCGCTCCATTTATTAGTCGCGGGGGCCCCTCGCCCCGCTCCGGCGCGCTCCACTGCGCGGGCAATTCGGCCCGCTCCGTTCCGCGCGCTTCTGAGGGAGAGCGGGGGCTCTCACCAGGCTCCGGCGCGCTCCACTGCGCGGGCAATTCAGCCCGCTCCGTTGCGCGCGCTCCTGAGGGAGAGCGGGGGCTCTCACCCCGCTCCGGCGCGCTCCACTACGCGGGCAATTCGGCCCGCGCCGTTCCGCGCGCTTCTGAGGGAGAGCGGGGGCTCTCACCCCGCTCCTCGCGCTTCGCTAAGTGGGTCCCGAAGGCTCCGCCGCTCCGCGCGTTGCTAGTTTAGTTTTTTCGGGAAGGTGTTTCGTGACTGACCGCGCCCGCCTCGTCGAACGCTGTTGAGCGAACCCGCCAGGGCTCGTTGACGGGATCGCCCGTCTCCACCCCGACAGTTCAGAGGGCGCCGTCGCCAAGTGGTAAGGCAGAGGTCTGCAAAACCTCCACCCCCGGTTCAAATCCGGGCGGCGCCTCCAATCTTTTGTTCTTGGGGATTCCTGAGCAACAGTCGGGCGCAGCTACGGCAACGCGAGGGCAACGATGGAGCTGCCGGACGCAATTGCCAGAAGCTGGTTGCCGCCAGCCATGTAGGTCAATGGCGTCGAGAACGTCCCAATCTTGATATTCACTTGGGCGAGCTTCTTCCCGGTCTTGGCATCAACCGCGTAGAAGTTCCGTCCGATGGCCTGGAAAACCACGTCGCCCGCGGTGACGAGATTGCCGCCGTTGGTGGTCCCGGGGAACTCCGTCACCCAGGCCAGTTCACCGGTCGCCGGATCATAGGCGGCGATGTTCTGCGTCGCGTTGTCCGTCGACATCTTCCATTTGATGAAGTTCTGGAAGTGGCCGGGGTTGTTGAGTCCGGGCTTGATCGGCTCGGTGAGCGGCTTCGCTTGGAGGATCATCGCGTTGTTCTTGCCCGTCACGTACAGCCAGCCGGTGCGCGAACTGAAGGACGACGGGCCGCGATTCGGTCCGCCCACGGCGCCCGGCGCAATCAGGAGCGCCTCCTTGCTCGACGGCGGAGTGAAGATCACCCGGGACTTCTCCGCGAGCGCCGGATCCTCGATGTTCGGCGGGAACGTCGCACAGAACGGTGACTGCGGTACGAACCGTGCGTTATACGGGATCGGCTGGGTCGGGTAGACCTCCTCGCCCGGCACATCGCTCTTTGTCGGAACCGCCATCTCGATGATCGGGAAGATGGGCTTGCCCGTCTCGCGGTTGAATGCATAGACGTAGCACGTCTTCGCGAGCGACGCGACCGCCTTCACCGTCTGCCCCTTGACCGTGACATCGAACAGCGTGGGCCCTGTGACCAGGTCCCAATCCCAGATGTCGTGGTGAAGCGCCTGGAAGTACCACTTCAGCCTTCCGGTGTTCATGTCGAGCGCGACGATCGAGTTGGTGAAGAGGTTCGCGCCCTTGCGTGTGGAGCCGTCATAGTTTGGAGACGGGTTCGAAACGTTGACGTAGACCATGCCCAGGGCGGAATCGACCGCGGGCGGGCTCCACACGCCGCCGCCCTGCCGGGCCGTGCCGCTCCACGTGTCCTTCGTCAGCTCCCAGCCATCGTCCTGCGGCCCCTGCGGAATGGTGCGGAACACCCATTTCACGCGGCCGGTCGCGCCGTCGAGGGCAACCATCAGCCCACCAGCGACCAGCCCCTCGGACGACGCCAGGCCCACGAAAAGCATCCCGTTCGCATAGGTCGGCGCCGACGCCATGAAGTAGCCGAGCGTCTCGGGATTGAGGTCCGGCGGATACTTGCCCGGGTCCTTGAAGTCGAGGGCCGCGCGCGCCGGGTTCAGCACACCTCGCGTGCCGAACGCCTCGAAGGGACGCCCGGTTTCCGCCTCGAAGGCGGCGATCACCGACCGTCCGGCTGCGTAGACGCGCCCGTCGCCATACGCCGGGCCGCGGCCGCCGCCCGGGAATTCCTGTGTTGCCGTTCGCGTCCACAGAGTCTTCCCGGTTGCGCCATCGATGGCGAACAGCGTCTGCGCGGAGTTCACGTACATGATGCCGCCGACGACGATCGGCGTGGCGGTGCCGGCCGTGAACGGTTTCGGCAGGTCGAGCTGCCATTTGACCGCCAGCTTCCCTGCGTTGGTGGTGTTGATCTGATCCAGTGGTGAGAACCGGCTGCCCTGAGCGTCCAGATTGTGCAAGGGCCAGTCGCCTGCCGGCTTCTGGGCGCTCGCTCGCGAGGACAGCGTCGCGAGTACGGCGATGAGTACGAGAAAGGCGCGAGGCATGTTGTGGCGGCCTCCTGTCTCTCGAGAACGTGACGTTGGGGAGCGATGCGACCGGATCGGCGCCTATCATCATACGCGGAAAGGCGTCCTTGTCTGGCGAGAAGAGGACCGGACGGGTGAAGACCCGAGGGTCGGTCGGGGGCTGGGGCTGGCGCCTGAAGAGACCCGTAGATCGGCCCTGTTGGAAAAGGTGCACGATACAGCGGTGGTGGGGGGCGACCCTGACCGGATCGAGCGCACGCACCCAACATCGAGGCTGTTTGCGGACCGAGGCTCGGCTGAGGCTAGCGAGTCACCGTGACGGTGACGTCGTCATACTTGATGAGCCCGCCGTCATGGGCGAGCGCCCGTAGGACGTAGGCGCCCGGGTCTCTGAACGTTGCGCGGACGGTCCACTTGTTTCCAGGCGGAATCGGCGGCGCCGTCCATCCGGCAGACCATGGTGAATTCCCACCATCCCTGTGGTCTTCCCACACTTTCGTCTGCGGTGGGTCGAAGTCGACGCTGCCAGCTCCTCGGTACTTGAACCACGACAAACGGAGGCCCGTGGCAGAGTCGGGGACAAAATGGCTCTGACCGACAAGGGCGGCCGGGATCGATCGTGGCTTCGGCTTCCCGTCGTCGATCGCGACCACAACTAATGTGACTGGCTGACCCGCCCGCACCGTGAGGTTTTTCGGACTCTCGATCGTGAGCTCGGGCGCCTTGTTCCCCATCATGTCGGGGTTGAAACCTGTCTGCCCACCTGCGCCGAAGTTGGCCATCATCACGGTTTCATCGACGGCATACGCCGGCTTCAGCGTGGCGTAGGCTCTTTCGGTGAGGCCCTTGCTGGTCAACGACCAGACGATCTCCTTGCTGCCGAAATTCGCCGGAACACGAACCTTGAAGACGAATTGATTTCGCCGAGGAAAAAAGTGCGTCGGCTGTCCTTGATCGGGGCCTCCCGGCTCCAGGTTATTGCCGGACCCGACAGGCACGTCAATCTCTTCCTCCCAGTTTCGGTTGTAGTACCCGAAGAGGAGGTCGATCGAGCCGTCTGCATTCTTCCAGAACCCCTCATAGACGGGTGCAATGTTCTGGTCGCGCGCCGGGGCTTGGGCGCTCATCGAAGGGGCCAACGTGAGAGCCGCGGCCACACTCGAAATGAGCGCGGCCCACGCTGTGGGAAGTGGCCCTGCAAGACGCCTTGCTGTCACGTCATCCCCTACCAATTGCCGTGCGCATCAACTGCGTCAGCTACTGCTGGCTGACCGCGCGACGTACTGGCGTGCCCGCCGGGAGCACCTCGAAGCCGCACAGAGGACACCCGATACCGCTTGTCCCTTTGCCAGCTTCAGTCGCTGTCGCCGCGTTGCCATCTCCTCTTGAAACTCCTCGTCTGACAAGATGATCGTCGGCGCGATCAGAATGGCCATGTTGTCGATCGATCGATGTCCCAGGCCTCCCCAGTTTCTGGGGTCGATCACATTCCGGTTCCCCGGCGTGTTGTCGAAGTACGCCGTGACGTGGAGGAGCGTGCCTTTGGGCAGAAGGGGCACTGCATCGTCTGCATATTTGTAGACTCGGACCCAGTTGTGATCGTACCCCGCGCAGCTCAGGGTTTCGGTCCGGCCGCCCCAAATGGCCTCGATACACATTCTCACGCCGGACGCGTGCATGTGGGGCTCGAACGTCGTGAGCATCGTATGGTCACGAAGCGTCGTGTAGAGATGCACTTGCTGGCCGGCCTCCATCGGGCGAAGGTCGATCTCCCCGTTGCCAAACGTGAGCCCGCCGACGCGCCGCTTCGGCTCATATCCCTTCGGATGGAACTTGTAGCCGACACGGAGATGGGCCGTCGTGTCTTGCGAGTTGGCGTGCATGTGAACGGAAGGAAACACGAGCAGCGAACCGGCTTTCATGAGCCGGCCCGCCTGGGGTTCGAAGTACTCTGCGTTGCGCCCGACCTCGTGTGGACTGCCGATTGGGCCAGGCGACCTGCCATCGGCGCCGATCATCGAGTGGATCGCGTGGTGGAAGATGAACTTTCCACCCGTTCCGCCTTTCGCATTGCTGACTTCCATGATCTGTACGGCCGAGACGTACCGGTCTTCCTTCAAGCCGGTCGGTGTGGGTGCCAATGCGCCCCACCAGTCCGGTGCGTGAGCAGCCATCGTGATAGCAGGGGTGTCAACGATCAGATCGGGCTCGCCGAAGGTCCAGTTGTCAGCCGCGGCAAAGACTGAGGGGGGCGGCAGGTCTGCCGGATTGCCGAGCGGCGCGCCATGGTCGGCCCACTCGGCCATCGTCGCAATCTCTTTCTCGCTGAGCGAGATGTCATCCTTGTATTGCTGGATGCCGACGTTCTTCTCAATGAACCATGGCGGCATCACGCCCATCCGGTTCCGCACGCCGGTCCGGAGCTTGATGCTTCTCGCCCACGGACGTACGTCTTCATACGTGATGAGCGACATTGGGGCGACCGAGTTTGGGCGATGACAGCCCTGGCAACTCCGTTGCAGGATAGGAGCGATATCCTTCGCAAAGGTGACCTTGCTGATAGCCTGACCGGCCGCTTGCGAAGTCGGCGTCGCCGCCAAGGTAAATGCGACCGCAAGCACACCGAGGTTGGCCCATATCACGGGGGCATTTGGGGTGCAGTTCATCGAGGCCGCTCCTCTCTTAACAGGCTGTGGTCTCGACAGTATCGGATATTGCCTGTGAGTGCTGTCAATGCCTTTTTTGGGGCTCCCACGTGGGCGGGGGGGTTCCGCCTGCCTTAGACGAGAACCCCCTTGCTAGGAGCGTGTCCGAGTAATCAGTTTTCACGAAACCGACGTTCGAAAACGTTAGGAAAATCGCGCGTTGCGATCGCTAAAATCGTCGATTTTGCCATTACTCGGACACGCTCCTAGACAATATGGAACGACCGGCTCGCTATCGTAACGTCGTTGTGCTATCGCACTCGACAAGGTGGTCTGTGCGGGCCAGGGATGCTCGCAGGCGGGGAAGGCGCGGAAGCGCCGCGACCCGACTTCTTCCTTGACTGCCCCCGCACCCCATGTTTCAATTCCCATCTGTGGGGATCCATCGAACAGGCCGTAGCGCGTCAAACGGGGGGTGTAATGTGAGAGTTGAGTCGAATCGACGTCGATGGTCTTCGGGCGTTTGGTTCGGATTGACGGTTGTCGGCGTCCTGGGGGCGGCGCCCGCGATCGCGGCGGCCGGACAGGCCGACGCGAGCGCGACCTTCACCAAGGACGTCGCGCCCATCCTTCAGCGGTCCTGCCAGAACTGCCATCGGCCGGGCGCAATGGCGCCGATGTCGCTCATCACGTACGAAGACGTGCGCCCGTGGGCGAGAGCGATCAAGCGTCGGACGTCGACGCGCGAGATGCCGCCCTGGTTCATCGAGCGGAACGTGGGGATCCAGAAGTTCAACGCCGACCCCTCGCTGACCGATGCCGAGATTGCGAAGATTGCCAAGTGGGTGGACAGCGGCGCGCCGCTCGGGAATCCAGCCGACGCGCCCCCGCCGCGCCAGTTCCCGGCTGGCGCCGACTGGAGCTTCGGCAAACCGGACCTGGTCGTCTCCTCTCCGGTCCGAACGATCCATGCCGTCGAGGCCGACTTTCAGGGCGACATTGGCGTGACGCCGACGGGTCTGACCGAGGATCGGTACATCAAGGCGGTCGAGGTCCGCGAAGTGCGGCTGAACGAGAAAGCCGTCAAGGAAACGGGTGACACGCCCCGTGCGGCGCTCAATATCTCGGCGATTCACCACGCCACAATCGGCGCACGGACCGACTTCGACCCGAATAGCGAGTTCCCGACGAGCGAATCCGTCAACGGCGCGTTCAACCTCGTGCACGAGCTGGGGCAGAATTCCACTATCTACCCCGACGATCTAGGGATCTTGCTGCCGGCCAATTCGGTCCTCACCTGGCGCATGCACACGCACGCCAACGGCAAGGAGACCCAGGTCCGGATTGATCTCGGGTTCAAGCTCCATCCGAAAGGCTACCAGCCGAAGCATGTCTTGATGGCCGCCGGCAGCCTGGCGAACCACGACCTCGACATACCGGCCGGCGATGACAACGTGCGGGTCGACGCGCACATGGTGCTCACGAAGCCCGCGCGGGTCGTGAGCTTCGAGCCGCACATGCACGCGAGCGGCAAACGCATGTGTCTCGAAGCGATCCTGCCCAGTGGAACGCGTCAAACGATCAACTGCGCCCGGTACGACCACAACTGGGTCAAGGTCTACCAGTACCAAGACGAGGCGGCGCCGCTATTGCCCGCGAACACGATCCTGCATGCGATCGGCTGGTACGACAACTCGGACAAGAACCCGCGCAACCCGGAGCCGAGAAACTGGAAAGGCTTTGGCAACCGGTCCATCGAGGACATGATGATCAGCATCGGCAAGTACATCGCGCTGAGCGAGGACGAGTACAAAGCCGAGGTTGCAGCCAGGCAGGCGAAACGGCGACCGGGAACTACGGCCAACTAGCACGGAGGGCCTTTGTCGTGAGAAGGGGGACGTCGACGCTGACGGCCGGCTGGGGGGTCGGCGCATCGCTTCTGGCCGCGCTGATCCTGATGAGTGGGGCGGTGCCCCACTCGCAGATCCAGTACTTGAGCGGACAGAACATCGCGCCAGACTACCAGGGCTGGGAGCCAAACCCGGATGGCTCGTTCGACATGGTCTTCGGGTACCTGAACCGGAACTACGAGGAGCACCTGTACATTCCCATCGGGCCCAACAACAACATCGAACCGGGGGGGCCCGATCGCGGACAGCCCACGTTCTTCCTCCCACGGCGCAACCGCAACGTCATGCGCATCAAGGTGCCCGCGGACTTCGGTAAGAAGGATCTCGTGTGGACCGTGACCGCCAACGGGAAGACGGAGCGCGCGTACGGGACGCTCAAACCGGACTACGCCCACGATAAGCGGGTCCAGTATCTCAACTACAGCGGGATGTCGATGGTGGGTCGCGCCGAGGGGAACAAGGCGCCCGTCGTCTCCATCGAAGGCGCCGCGCAGCGGACGGCAACCGTCGGAGTGCCGATGGCGTTATCGGCCATTGCCACTGACGATGGCATTCCTGCTCCGCGGCCGGCACCACGGGGGTCCCTCGGGTTCAGGAGCTCGGTGGGGTTGCGCGTGGCCTGGTTCGTGTTTCGAGGTCCGGGGAACGCGGTCGCGTTTGACCCGGAGCAGATCAAGGTCTACCCTGACCATATCACCGAGGGTGGTAACTCGCCGTGGACGCCTGGCTGGGCGCCTCCACCGCTCCCGAAAGACAATAGGTTCCCGGTCAACGTGACCTTTGCGGAGCCGGGCATGTACGTCGTGCGCATCCTGGCGCACGACGGCGGATTGGAAACCGCGCAGGACGTGGCCGTCACGGTTCAGGCGGCCGGGCGCTAACTCAGATGAAAGTGAGGCTCCAGGTGAGGAACAGGATGCGAAGCATCAAGGCTGTTGGGGTTGTTTTCTCCGTCGCCGCGGGAGTGGCACTGCTGAACCCGCTGTCGCTCGCAGCACAGCGCGAGAGCTCAGCGAAGAAAAGCCAGACGCTGAAGACAGCGTGGGGTCATCCGGATTTGCAGGGCGTCTGGGACTTTTCGACGAGTACGCCGCTGCAACGCCCGGTGGAGCTGAAGGACAAGGCCGAGTTCACGGACGCCGAGGTGGCGGAGCAGCTCGACAAGGCTGTCAAACAGCGAACTCAACAGGACAACACCCGCACGAGAGAGGGGGATACGGGAACGTACAATCGGTTCTGGACCGACACCCCTCGTCGAGTATCTAAACAGACGTCGCTCATCGTCGACCCGCCGGACGGCCGAGTTCCGGCGCCTACGGCGGCGGCGAAAAAATGGTATGCGGACACGGAGGCGGCTCGGAAGGGCGTGTTGAATGACGCGCCGACTCCCGGCGGGTTCGTCGAAGATCTCGGGCCGCGAGGCCTGTTCGTCCGGTGCATTGTCGGCTTCAACGTGGGACCGCCGATCAACCCCGGCGCTTACAACCAGAACGTTCAGATTTTCCAGGCGCCCGATCACATCGCGCTCCTGCACGAGATGGTCCATAACACACGCGTGATCTGGCTGGACAAGCGGCCTCATGTGTCGAGCGGCATCACCCAGTACAACGGCGACTCACGCGGCCGTTGGGAGGGAGAGACACTGGTTGTCGAGACGACCAACTTCGGCAAGGAGGTCTACGACCCGTCCGTGGCGACGTCCGGGATGCGCCCGAATCTCAACGGGACGTTCAAGCTCACCGAGCGTTTTACGCGCACGGCGTCCGACACGCTCGCCTATGAGTACACGATCAACGACCCCAGCTGGTTCTCGGCGCCGTTTACGGCGAAGATCCCGATGACGAAGAATCCGGATCAGATGTATGAGTTCGCGTGCCATGAAGGAAATTACAGTATGACGAATATCCTCTCGGGCGCGCGTTTTCGTGAGGCGAATGCAACGAAAGAATCCTCGAAGTGAAGGGAGAGGACAGATGCGGATGACGATTGTGGTCGCGTTTGTGGCCGTCTCTGCGCTGGCAGGCGGCCGCGTGCTGGCGCATCATGCCTTTTCAGCCGAGTTCGACGCAAAGAAGCCGTTGAACCTGCGCGGTGTGGTGAAGAAGGTGGAGTGGATCAACCCGCACACCTGGATACACATGGACGTGAAGAAGGCGGACGGGACTATCGAATCCTGGATGATTGAAGGCGGAACGCCCAACACGCTGCTCCGTCGTGGGATCACGAAGAACTCCCTGACGCCGGGAACCGAGATTGTGGTCGACGGATTCCAGGCACTCGATGGATCGACGCGCGCGAACGGACGAGACGTCACATTGCCCGATGGAAAGAAGCTGTTCCTGGGCTCGTCGGGCACCGGTGCGCCGCGCGACGGCCGAGACGCGACCGAGCCCGCCAGGTAGGGCAGGAGCTGGGAGTCAGGCGTCAAGGGTCAGCGAGTCTCCGCTAGGTTTCCAGGGCGCAGCCCGCAAAGGGAGATGTCGCCCTACGGAGGACGCGATGCGAAACCGTGTCTTCGTCACGCTGTGCACCGCGGCGGCGTGGCTGGCGATGACTGTACCGCCGGCTTCGGCTCAAAGGGCATCGGGCCCGGCGGACCAGTCGAAGGTGCCGCGACGTGCCGACGCCCGGCCGGATCTGGAGGGGGTATGGGATTTCCGGTCGATCACACCGCTTGAGCGTCCCAAGGAGCTGGGCAACAAAGAGTGGCTGACGGCGGAGGAAGCGGCCGCGCTCGCTGAGAAGGCAACCGCCGCCGCCGGGGAGCAAGATCGCCGAACGCCGGGCGACGTCGCGAGGGCGTACAACAGCTTCTGGATGGATGCTGCATCCAAGTCCACCCCCAGGCGCACGTCGATTATCGTCGACCCGCCGGATGGTCGGCTGCCTCCTACGGTGCCGGGTGCGTTGCGTCAACAGGGATCGTACGGGGAGAACTGGACGGCCGGTGAGCGCCCGGTTCGGTACCGAGGCGGCGGACTTTATCCGGCAGGTCCCGAAGATCGGGGTCTGGCGGAACGGTGTCTGGTGGGCTTCAACGCAGGCCCCCCTCTGCTCCCGGGCGGGTACAACCAGAACATCCAGATCTTCCAGACCTCCGATCACGTCGTGATCCTCCACGAGATGGTGCATGATGCGCGGATTGTGCCCCTCAAAGCGCGGCCGCACCTGCCCGAGGCCATCCGTCAGTGGATGGGCGACGCTCGTGGTCGCTGGGAGGGCGACACGCTCGTGATCGAATCCACCAATTTCACCGACAAGATCTTGAGCTTCAACGATTCGAGTCAGAGCGGCATGGGCACCGGGAAGACGCTGCATCTGACGGAGCGCCTCCGACGCGTCGATGCTGACACGCTCGAATACTCGTTCACGGTGAATGACCCGGCGACGTTCACGCGGCCCTTTACCGGGATCCTCCCATTGAGGAGAAGCGTCGAGCCGGTCTACGAGTATGCGTGTCACGAGGGCAACTATGCGATGAGGAACATCCTCGCTGGAGCCCGCCACAGAGAGGAGTCGGAGGCCAAGGCCGCGAAGTAGAGCTGCGATGCAGCAAACGACTGCGTCTGCTGCCGGGCTCGTTGGGCGAGACCCTTGCCAGTCCCGAGATCGAGCTCAGGGCGACCATGGACAGCGTCGGGCATCAACCCGGCCATCCTGTTCCCGGCCGCGACTATCTGTCGCCCAACGGCGGTCTTTTGGTCCGATCTTTACTCCCGTCCGATAAGTATTCGAACCCATCTTCTGCAGGAGATCCAAGAAGCGGATCTCGGGGTTCCTTCAATGCAGAACGTACGCGAATCGGGCAAGCTGCAAGGGCATCGCGTATGATCCGGACGCGGAACGGCAATCGCGGGTGGTGATCGTATAGCTGTTGAGCCCGGGCCTACCGACGATCGCGCAAGACTTACTGACGCTGCTTCCTGACGGGAACTGCGATGCTGAAACGAGCCTTCCAAGTAGCTGGTCTTGTCGGAGCGGTGGCGCTCCTATGCTCCTCAATCGACGCTCAACGCGCCTCGCGCGAAGGGGAGTGGCGCAATTACGCCGGCGACGTCCACCAAACGAAGTATTCGCCCCTTCACGAGATCAACAGGGACAACGTCAAGGATCTGCGCGTAGCGTGGCGCTGGGTCACGGCCGACCGGCCGCTGCAGCTGTCGGACCCGCTCTTGCGCGCGGGGCGCAACGAGGAAACGCCGCTGATGGTGAACGGCGTCCTGTATACAGTAACCGGCCTGGGACTCGTAGTGGCCCTCGATCCGGCAACGGGCCAGACGCGCTGGGTCTACGATCCGGTAAGTTACAAAGCCGGCCGCCCGAACAACATCGGATTCGCCCAACGCGGCCTCGCCTACTGGACCGACGGATCACGGGAGCGGCTGTTCGTCGGCACCGCGGATGCGTATCTCCTCTCGATCGACGCGCGAACAGGCAAGCCCGATCTCGCATTCGGCGAGCGCGGCAAGGCCGATCTGACCCTCGGCATTCGCGACGCGGTCCGCGCGACGAATTTCACGGCGCGCCGCCCGCTCGTCGCGGGCGAGGTGGTCGTCGTGGGGAACTCGATCGCCGATATCGTGAGCGACAAGGAAGCGCCGCCGGGGTACGTGCACGCGTTCGACGTTCGGACGGGGAAGCCGCGGTGGACCTTTCACACCATTCCCAAGCCGGGCGAGTTCGGGTACGAGACGTGGCTGGACAACTCGGCCGAATACTCCGGCAGCGCGAACGTGTGGGGCGGCGGCGCCTACGATCCCGAGCTCGACTACGTCTACCTGCCCACGTCCACTCCCACGAGCAACTACTACGGCGGTCACCGGCACGGGAACAATCTGTTCGCCGAGAGCCTCGTCTGTCTCGAGGCGAAAACAGGCAAGCGCGTGTGGCACTTCCAGGCGGTGCACCACGGCATCTGGGACTACGACTTCCCCGCCCATCCGATCCTCGGCGAGATCACCGTCAACGGCCGGCGCATCAAGGCGGTCATCCAGGTGAGCAAGCAGGCGTTCACCTACGTCTTCGATCGCAAGACCGGCGAGCCCGTCTGGCCGATCGAAGAGCGGCCGGTCAAACAAGGTAGCGTTCCGGGCGAGTGGTATGCGCCGACGCAGCCGTTTCCGACCAAGCCACCCGCCTTCGACCTGCAAGGGGCCGTCGAAGAGAACCTCATCGACTTGACGCCAGAGCTGAGGCGGCAGGCGCTCGAGCAGCTGAAGACGTTCGAGCATGGGCCGCTCTTCACCCCACCGGTGGCAGGGAAGGGCACGCTGCTCGTGCCGGGCATCCTGGGCGGCGCGAACTGGGGCGGGGCGGCGTTCGATCCGGAAACAGGTTACCTGTACGTGCCGTCGCGGATGGATCCCTCGGTCGTTGTGCTGGGGCCGCCCGCCAAGGGCAACATGCGCTACGTCCGTACCGCGGACTTGACCTCGAAGCTGCTCTCGATGGACGGTCTTCCCATTTTCAGGCCGCCGTATTCGCGGGTGACCGCGATCGACATGAACAGGGGCGAGCATCGCTGGGTGACGGCACTCGGCAACGGGCCGCGCAACCACCCGCTGCTCAAGGGGGCGGCCGTGCCGCCGCTTGGCGAGTCGTTCCAGGCCGGCGTCAGCGCGCTGGTGACGAAGACGCTGTTGTTCGTGAGCGGAGCGCCGAGGCCGACCGAATGGAGTGACCCGGACGCGGCACGCAAGCTGATCTTCGCGTTCGACAAGGAGTCAGGTGCGCTCTTGCGGGGAATCGAGCTGGATGCGTTTTCGGCTGCCGCGCCCATGACGTACCTACACGACGGCAGGCAGTACATCGTCGTCGCGACTGGCTCAGGCCCCGCCTCGGAGTTGATGGCCCTGACCCTCCCGTAACGACGCTGCCGCGCGCGTCGCCTATCCGGCCGTTCTGCTTTTGGGAACTGGGTCGAGATATGAACGATTTGTTGGCCGCTCAAAGGAGTTCAACGCCATGGAACACATCATCGCGAAGTTGCTTCACGAGTTCGAACATGGAAGGCTCGGTCGGCGGGAGCTGATTCAGAGCCTGGCAGCCACTGCCGCATCATCGATTGCAGCTTCACCAGCCGCCGCAGCTCCACCACAAGGGCGGGTATTCAAGGCGACCGCCATCAACCACATTTCCTATCAAGTCGCGGATTACCGGAAGTCGCGCGATTTCTATGCGGGATTGTTCGGAATGAAGGTCACCGAGGACACCGACTTGAAGCAGCCGGGGGCCACAGCGGGGGAATGCGAGCTGGTGTTTGGGGACAACATCTTGATCCCTCGCGAAAATCACCTTGGCATCAAGCCGTTGCCGGGGCAGCCATCCGGAACGCCGATCATCGATCACATTGCGTACACCATCGCGGGATGGGATACCGATAAGTCCGTGAAGCCCGCCCTCAAAGCCGAATTGGAGCGCCGGGGATTAAAGGTTCGCGAAGCCGCCGTTGGCGGGAGCAGTTTCATTGTCACGGATCCGGACGGGTTCCCGGTCCAGATGGGCGGCAAGGATCAGTAGCGTCGAGGCGTCGTTCCTTCACGGCGTGGCGTCGGTGCAGGCACGTCGCGTACCCGGCGATCGAATCGATGCGGCGATCGAACTGTCCCGCTGCGAGTACGCGCGCGAGGTTCCGCGTCTCTTGGAAACGATCCGCCAACATCTGGACGATTGGGGTGTCCTCGTCTCTGGGTTCCAAACGACCTGCCGGCGTAAATCCCGAAGCCCCACGGTCGTTGTGAGAGCAGCGTGCCGTCCAACCACAACGGCGGCGGCACCGGCGCGAATTCCGCAAACGACCCGGGGGCGGGACTCGAATCGGTGATTACTGGGTCTGGGTCGCGATCGGTGCCGACAAGGCGGTTCGGGGCGGTCAATGCGGAGTCAAGGCGCGCCACGATCGCAGCGGCCTCCGCTGGGGACAGGCGCGGTCCAAAAATTGTGATCTGCGCGAAGATGGTCAGGGCCGCAATCATTGTTTGTCCTCCGGTACGGACGAATCCTGCTCTCCGTGGCGTAATATTGCAAGACGTTATCCAGCGGGCCGTTGCCGCTTTTGATGCTGCCAGCGCGATTGTTCAAAGTGGGCGCCCCAGCTCGATTTCTGATTGAACGGAAACAGCGTTAGGAGGGGGGAGCGATGCGTTCACTCCAATCGGATCGGAATAGCCGGTTAAGAGGCGCGGCGGTGGTGATCGGCGTCGCGGTTGCCGGGTTCGTCGCGGCATCTGCCGCCAGCCGCGACTGGATTGCGCCGCCGAACAAGGACTTTCCGCTGACGGGGGGCAACTACTGGCATCAGCGCTACTCCGCGCTGGATCAGATCAACACGTCCAACATCAAGAAGCTGGGCGGGGCGTGGATGATCCGGCTGGAGGAAGGTCGGCCCGGCGGGCAGCTCGAAGGAACCCCAGTCGTCGTGGACGGCGTGATGTATGTGACGACCGGCACGCGGAGCGTGCTCGCGATCGAAGCCGGCAGCGGGACGGTGAAGTGGCGGTACCGCCCGGAGGACGCACAAGGATTGGCGGGCGGCAACAAGGGGGTCGTGGTCGCGGAGGGGAAGGTGTTCTTCGGGCGGCGCGATTGCGCGCTGGTCGCGCTCGACCAGCAGACGGGTGCCGTCCTGTGGGAGCGGACGGCGACTCGCGAGGCGGGCGCCTATTGCTCGGCGCCGACCGTGTATGCCGACGGCCTGGTGTACCTCGCGACATCCGGGGGGGACTCCGGCACGCGCTGTCAGGTGGGTGCCTACGATGCGAAGACGGGCAAGGAGGTCTGGAAGTTCTACACGATTCCCGGTGCGGGCGATCCTTTTGTGGAGACGTGGGACGGCGATTCGTACAAGAACGGCGGCGGCGGTGTCTGGACCAGCCCGACGCTCGACCCCGATCTGGGCATGATCTATTTCTCTGTGGGGAACGGAGGGCTCAGACAATATGGAGCAGCCACTCGCAACCCGAACTTCCGCGACGAGCCGTACCGCAGCGGGGACAACTTGTTCACCGCGGCGGTGGTGGCCCTCGATCTGAAGACCGGCGCGCACAAATGGCACTTTCAGCAAATCCATCATGATGTCTGGCATCTCGATGCGGGTGGACCGTCGGTCCTTGCCGACATCACGTACCAGGGCCGGCCGCGTAAGGTGCTCATCAACGCCGGCAAGACCGGGTATCTGTACATTCTCGATCGGACCAACGGAACACCGCTGATTGGCATCGAGGAACGGCCCGTTCCGCAGAGCGCACGATTGAAAACCTCCAGAACGCAGCCGTACCCGATTGGCGACCCGTTCGTGCCGATTTGTCCCGAACCGCTTCGCGACTATGAGCGCGGCTGTCTCTTTTCCGTGTACGGAGAGAAGCCAGTCCTTGTCGGACCGGGCACGGCCGGCGGCAACACCTGGGCGCCGACGTCGTACAGTCCCAAGACGAAGCTCGTGTATGTGCCCGGCACCGTGTTCGATTCAATTTTTCAGTTGGGCGCAGAGGGTCCGGGCCGAGAGGTGCAGTCCACGACAACCCATCCACCCGGCTCACGCCGATCCGGCACGCTGACCGCGATGGATCCGACGACCAATCGCATCGTCTGGCAGAAGAAGACGAAGTATCCGATGGGTGGAGGCAGCGGCGTGCTGAGTACCGCGGGCGGGCTCCTCTTTCACGGCGAGCCGGATGGAAACGTGGTCGCGTACGACATCAACAACGGCGATGAGTTGTGGAAGTTTCAGACCGGCGCCGGTGCCGATGCACCGGTGTCCACGTTCGAAGTGAAGGGGGAGCAGTATCTCGCCATCATGTCGGGCGGCAACAGCGTGCTCCGGTCGCAGCGAGGAGACTTCCTCTGGGCCTTCAAATTGGGTGGAACAGTTTCTCCGGCGCCCGCGCCCCGAGAGCCACCCGAGTTTGAACCGGGCGAACCAGGGCGATGAGCGACGATCGGGATTGATGAGTGGGCCGCAATCGCCCGGGCCGATACCAAGAGGGTTTTCACACACACTCGAAGAGAGACATGACCATGAAGCAGCAGGCAGTCGCACGTCTCGCCCTGATGTCGCTGGTCATCGTGGCCGGCATCGGTAACCAGGGTCTCGGTCGAGCCGCGTCCGGCAACGCGCCAACGGAAGCGAAGGGAGTACCGAGGTTCGAGCTCGATCCCACGTGGCCGCAGCTTCCCAATAACTGGGTGTTGGGCACCTCGATCAACATTTCGATTGATCGACGCGACCACGTGTGGCTCATCCACCGTTTTCGCCTCGTACCCGCGGAGATGAAGGACCGCGTCGCTCCGCCGGTCCTCGAATTCGACGAGCACGGCAAGTTCGTGCAAGCGTGGGGAGGTCCATCCAACGACTACGAGTGGCCCGATCTCGAGCACAGCATTACTGTGGATTACAAGGATCGCGTCTGGGTCGCAGGCAGCAATCCCGTCAACCCGGTCTCCGGTTCACGCCGGTCAGACGACATGATCCTCAGGTTCACGCCCAAGGGAAAATTCCTGTCGCCGCTGGGCCGGCGAGATTCAAGCGGTGGGAACAAAGACACGAAAAATTTCAAGATGCCCTGTGAGATGTTCGTGTACAAGAAGACCAACGAGGTGTTTGTCGCCGACGGGTACGGCAACCGCCGGGTGATCGTGTTGGATGCCGACACAGGCGCGTTCAAGCGGATGTGGGGAGCCTTCGGCAACACGCCCCTGGATCCGCCGCCGCCAAACCCAGCGGAGCGGCCCCCGTTTCCTCGAGAGGGAGACGGCCCACAGCAATTTGGCACGGTGCATGGTGTCAAGGTGTCGGACGATGGGTTCGTGTATGTCGCCGACCGGAACAATCAGCGCATTCAGGTGTTCACGCTTGACGGCAAGTATCTGAATCAAGTGTTCATCGACCGGAACGAGTCGCCTGCAGCCACAGGCGGGCGAACGGTATCGGGCATCGCCCTGTCGACGGACAAGGCACAGCAGTTCATCTACGTGGCCGACTACAGCAATTCCCACGTCGTGATCGTCAGACGCAAGACACGGGAAGTGATCGGTTCGTTCGGGACCAGAAGCAAGACACCTGCGGATTTTGATGGCGTCCACAATCTTGCCGTCGATTCGAAGGGAAACCTGTACACGGCGGAATCCGATCCGAACAATCGCGCTCAGAAATTCGTGTTCAAGGGAGTGTCGTAGAGCTTCCTATTTGTTCGTGGCCCAATTTCGCGCCGCAGGGTCGAAGCTGATCGGACGGAGATAATCCCCGGGATCGGACATGAACCAGAGGGCCGGGCGGGCGTCCTTGGGACGAGCGTCCAAATACTCCTGCAACTGCCGCCGGAATACCCAACCGCAGGGATCGTGGTGCACTGGAATGAAGAGTTTCGGCTTCAATGCGTCGAGATGCTCACCGATCGCGCTGCGGCCGGAGACTGCGATCGCCGCAATGCGGACATCCGTGGGGGGAAGCTTGGCGAGAGCGGCGGGAACGGCGGTACCCGTTGATTGGACCGGCCGTGTCCTGCCACACCAGCGCGAACTCGCCGATGCGGAATTGCCACATGACGCTTACCGAACCCGACGCCACAGCGTTCCACGTCCGAGGTTCGTTGCGATCCCCTGGATAGTCGACAAACGCCTGGCACGCGCCCTCTTTCTGCCTCGAGAACGGCTGGTTCGTCTCACTCACAGTCGTCCTGTCCGAGTGGGGATGCTTGACCGCGGTGATCTGGACGCCCGACAGGAGATTCTTGACCTCAAACACTGCGCCGAGCGGAGCATCGACCGGGAATACCGAGATGCATTTGAACTGCATATCTTTCACCTCGGCGCGCAGGTCGTTGCAGTGTTCGGCGGCGCCGAGGACGGTGATCCCAGGATTGGCGCGGACGACCACCGGCGTGTCACCAGCGTGATCGCCGTGGCCGTGCCCGAAGAAAATTGCCTCGGGCTTCAGTGCGGCGAGTTCCTCCGGACTCGATCCAACGTAGTGCTGGTTGGGCCAACCTGGTGCCGTCGTTCCCGGGTAATTTTCCACGATGGCCCACCACGCGCGCGCGATCCACGCGTTGAGCAGCACCACGTGACCGTTGAATGACGCGGCGAAGTTGCTGACCCCCTGCCACGACAGGATCACGCGGTCCTTGCGAACCGCGCCTGTGGCCGCGTCAACGTTGTCTAGCCCAAAGAAGTGCTGGCGAGCGGCTATTGTCGCGGCGGGAGCGTTCTGTGCTCGCGCCGCGCTGGGGTTGGCGAGCGCGGCCATTGTGACAGCTGCAAGCAGCCGACTCAACGCGGCCATCCTGGGGCCAACCTTCATCGCAATCGCTCCCTTTCGACAGTGGCTGAACCGGCGGATGGGCGGCACATCATCCTGGCCTCCGCAAAACGCAGAGCAAGTTGGAATTGTTCTAAGCGGCCGCAGTGCCGTCCAGGATGGCCAGCAGCAAGACGGCGATTGGTCGCATCTTACACCTGCGAGCCCGCGTCCCTGCGACCCCACGCCCTTTTTCACATCGGAGCCGGTCGCGAGGCGAGGATTCGAAGGACGCTCACGCTGCAGAGAACTGAACAGAGAACTGAAGAACGGAATAGGATGGAAGGACGTCCTATGACCACCATGAGAGCGGCCATCCTCGATCACGCCCCGGGAGGGCTGCACATCGAGGACATTCCGATGCCGGAACCCGCGGCCGGCGAAGTGCTCGTGCGTGTGAGCGCGTGCGGCGTCTGCCACACGGACCTCCATGTGATGAAGGCCGAAGTGGCGTTTCCGGTGCCTGCAGTCATGGGCCACGAGATCTCGGGCACCGTGGCCGCGCTCGGGCCAGGCGTCGCCGGTCCGCCCGTCGGCACGCGCGTGGTGTCCGCCTTCATCATGCCGTGCGGCTTCTGTGCGCCGTGCGGTGCCGGACGCGATGATCTCTGCGACAGCTTTTTCGCGATGAATCGCCTGAAGGGTACGCTTTACGATGGAACGTCCCGGCTGCGTCGCAAGGATGGCTCGCCAGTTGCGATGTATTCGATGGCCGGCCTCGCCGAGTACTCGGTGGTGCCTGCGACCGATGTCTTTCCTCTGCCCGATGGCCTGCCGCTCCAAGAGTCGTGCGTCCTGGGCTGCGCCATCTTCACCGCCTATGGCGCGATCCGGCACGGCGCCGACCTGCGCGGCGGCGAGCGGATCGCCGTCGTGGCGGCCGGCGGCGTCGGGATCAACATCATCCAGATCGCACGTGCGTTCGGCGCGTCGCAGATCATCGCGGTCGACGTCAGGGACGACAAGCTCGAGGCCGCCCGTCGTCTTGGCGCCACCGACCTGGTGAATGCCACCGCTAACGGACGCCACCGCTCGGGTCCGTGCGCTGACGGAAGGCAAAGGCGTCGACATCGCCTTCGAAGTGCTTGGCCTGCCGCAGACGTTTACGCAGGCGTTCGACATGATCCGTGATGGCGGCCGCATGGTCGCCGTGGGCATCGCGCCCGGCAGGACGACCGCACCGGTGGAGATCACCCGCCTCGTGCGCCGCGAACTGCGCATCGTCGGGTCCTTCGGCGCGCGCACCCGCAGCGACATGCCCGAGATCATTCGTCTGGCGGCGCAGGGCACCTTCCGGCCCGAAACCATGGTGACCGAGCGCTTTTCGCTCGACGAAGCGGACGCGGGCTATCAGGCCCTGGCACGCGGCGAGATTGTCGGGCGCGCGATCGTGGTGCCATAACCTGACAGGAACCATCGGCCACCAACCAAGAGGAGCGGCAATGATCGGGCAGGACACGCTGATGAACTTCGTCGGAGGACAATGGGAAGCTGCGTCAGCCGCGCAGACCATTCAGGTTCGCAACCCGGCCACGGGTGAGGTGCTCGCATCGGTGCCGCTCTCGTCGGCTTCCGATGTCGCCAGGGCCGTGAAGGCTGCGTCGGGCGCGCTGCCTGGATGGCGTCGCACTCCGGCCGGCGATCGCATCCAGCCGCTGTTCAGACTCAAGGCACTGCTCGAGACCAACTTCAGCGAGATCGCGCGACTGGTGACCGAGGAATGCGGCAAGACCCTCGCCGAATCGGAAGGCGAGCTGAGGCGCGGCGTCGAGAATGTCGAGGTGGCCACAGGAATTCCGTCGCTGATGATGGGCAGCAACCTCGAGGACATCGCATCAGGGGTCGATGAGCTGATGATCCGCCAGCCGGTGGGCGTCGTGGCGGTGATCACGCCGTTCAACTTTCCCGGCATGATTCCCCTCTGGTTCCTGCCGTATGCGGTCGCATGCGGCAACACGGTCATTCTCAAGCCTTCGGAAAAGACGCCGCTCACCATGGCGCGCGTGCTCGGGCTCGTCGAGGCGGCCCGTTTCCCGCCCGGCGTGGTCAATCTGGTCCACGGCGGCAAGGACGCCGTGGATGCCCTCCTCGACCATCCCGAGGTGCGGGCGATCTCGTTCGTCGGGTCGACGCCAGTCGCACGGTACGTCTACGGCCGCGCCGCGGCGAACGGGAAGCGCGTGCAGTGTCAGGGAGGCGCCAAGAATCCCATCGTCGTGCTCCCAGACGCTGATATGGATATGACGACGAGGATCGTGGCGGATTCGGCATTTGGATGCGCCGGGCAGCGATGTCTGGCTTCGTCAGTCGTCATCACCGTCGGTGAAGCGGCCAAGCCCTTCACACAGCAAATCAGCGACGCAGCGTCCTCGAGGAAAGTGGGCTACGGGCTGGAGAAGGGGACAGAAATGGGCCCGGTGATTTCGGCGGAGAGCCGATCGCGGATCGAGGGCTTGATTGCTCAAGGTGTCGCGGCGGGCGCGAAGCCGCTCGTTGATGGACGCCACACCGTAGTGCAGGGCTACGACCGCGGACACTTCCTTCGACCAACCGTGCTGGCGGAGGTGGATCCCGGTGGTGAGCTTGCGCGCACCGAGGTGTTCGGTCCGGTGTTGAGCGTCATGCGTGCGGATTCGGTCGAGGCCGCCATCGAGCTCGTAAACGGGTCGGCTTACGGCAACATGGCGTGCCTCTTCACGAGCAGCGGTTCCGCCGCGCGTCAGTTCCGTTATGAAACGCGCGTGGGCAACGTCGGTATCAACGTCGGCGTGGCTGCGCCGATGGCGTACTTCCCCTTCTCGGGGTGGAAAGACAGTTTCTTCGGCGATCTTCACGCCCAGGGGCGCGATGCCATCGATTTCTACACGGAGAAGAAGGTGGTCGTGGAACGCTGGCCCTCGGCCTGGTCGCGCAAGTTCTAGTTTCACACGCGTGGTGACGGCATCGACGTGCGGGAACGCCTCTAATGTTCCCCCCAAAGGAGGGCACTCGAGACCGGAGATGGGGGCTTCGGACGGCCCCCGGGAGGGGCACGGGCGGCATAAAGGAAAGTGACATTTTTGGCCACCGAATGGAGTTACACTGCACTTTGTACGGTGCCTCGAATGGAGTGGTGGGCCCTCGTCATTCATCTCAACGCACGTCCACTCGACCCCTTCGCGTCGCATCCGGCCTTGGCGCCGAATGCTGTGTGAGTGCCGCGAGAAAAGACGGAAAGACAAGAGGAGATGTGTTCATATGCGAAAGCTGATGGGAGGCGTGATGTCGGGGGTGCCGCGGCGCTCGGTTGTGGCGCTTGTGCTGATCGTGTTCCCGACGCGCGTGACGGGCGAGTCCCAGTGCCTCGTACGGCGGACGGAAAGCCCAACTATGAACGGAATCTGGCAGACGCTCGGCACCGCGAACTGGGATCTCGAGGACCATTCGGGGCGATCGCCCGCGGCTTGCCCCGTTCGGCGCCGTCGGCGCCGTTCCGGCCGGCCGAAGCGTCGTTGAGGGCGGTGAGATTCCGTACCGACCAGAGGCCTTAGCCAAGAGAAAAGAGAACGCGGCGAACTGGCTCAAGCTCGACCCGGAGGTCAAGTGTTACCTTCCGGGCGTCCCACGCGCGATGTATCTGCCGTTCCCCTTTCAGATTGTCCAGAGCCCGAACCTTCATTCTGATGTCGTTCGAGTATGCGGGGGCCACCCGTCCTATCCACATGACGAAGACGGAGCCGCCGCCGATCGATACGTGGATGGGCCATTCGGCAGGGACGGTGGGAGGGGATACGCTGGTCATCGACTCCGAACACGTTCGACGACCTGACGTGGTTCGATCGTGCCGGGAATTACCACAGCGACGCGCTGCGAGGTCGTGGAGCGCATCACACCGACGAGCCGGGATGCCCTCAGATACGAAGCGACGATTGAGGATCCCAATGTGTTCACTCGTCCGTGGAAGATCAGCATGCCGCTCTATCGGCGGCTCGAGCCGCAGGCCGAGATCATGGAGTTCAATTGCGTGGAGCTGGTCGAAGAGACGCTGTGGGGTCATCTGAAGAAGAAAACCGCAACCAAATGAGGGACGGGCGGGACGGTCGGAAGCCGCGAGTGTGAGAACGAGCCGCGAGGGAAGAGGAGATGTGAGATGCGATATCGAATGAGAATGCTAGGTATAGTTGGCGCCGCCGCGGTGACGGCCATGGTCGTCGCGACGTCGTCTTGGTGACGGGTCAGGCTCCGGCGACCCCGGCGGCGCCGGCCGCCCCTGGCGGCAATGACAAGACCGCCTCGAGTTGGACGCTGCAACGAACGCCGTGGGGAGATCCGGATCTGCAGGGTATCTGGATGAACGAGACGTACGAGCACGCCCATGCAACGGCCCCTGCCGGATTCGGCAACCGTGAATTTTACACGGACGAAGAAGTGGCTGCGTTGGAAAAGCAGGCGATGGACCGGTACGAGAAGGCCGTCGCTGCGGCGGATCCCGCCGGCCCCGGAGCCGCGCCGATCATTGAACGCGTGAAGAAGCACCGTCGAAGCAGGCATCTACGGGGCCGAGTACAACAATGCTGGATGGAACAACCGAGGAAACCGGGAAAGTTGAGATGGAAACGCACATCGCTGGTGGTGGATCCACCGGACGGGCGAATTCCTCCGCATACCCTGGCGCTCATCAACCGGTTGGAGGCGCGAGAGGAAGCGCGGAAGCACCGAGGCGAGGCGGACACGTGGGAAGATCGGAATGTGAACGAGCGCTGCATGACGCCGCAGGCAGCAACGGGGCTCGGCGGAACCGTCCGGATCGTGCAAGGCGCCCGGGTGGGTCGCCCTCGTACCGGACGGCCTCCAACCAACTCGTCTCGTGCCGCTTGACGGGCGCCCACAGGTCTCTTCCAAGATTCGTGGCTGGTTCGGGCGTCCGCGCGGTCACTGGGATGGAGACAAACTCGTGATCGAAATCGACAAATTTCATCGACAAACTGGACGGCGGGCCCGTCCTGGCCTCTCGTCGGCCGTTGGGATTCGTACCTGGGATCTGGTGAGACCTTGCGACGGGTCGAGACGTACAAGCGCATTGGCGCGGATCAGATGGAGTATGGACTGACCACCGATGATCCGAGCGTGTGGGTGAAACCCTACACTGTTCTCCGCCCGATGATCCTGAACAACGATTTCATGATGCTCCAATCGGGGTGCCACGAGGGAAATTACGGCATGCCGAACATTCTCAGCGCTGCCCGCGCCGACGAGGAGTATGCGATGCGCGCGGCTTTGGAGGCCGCCGCTGAACGTCAAATCGGAGCTTCAGCGGATGAGAAAGGAAACCGAGGAGTGGTTGAAAACCGGGAAGGTGAGTGCGCCCAGCACGGGCGGCCGCGGAGGTCCTCCGGAGTGATGACAGTTCGCAGCGTGGAGTCGCCAGATTTCTCCGCGACCAAGTGAGGAAGCATCGGGCAACCTCCGCCGATCTGTGCGTTCGCCGCTCTGGCGGTCAGTCGAGGAAGCGGATCGAATTCGCGACGCGCTCGAACACAGGCTGATACGAGTTGTACTCGTTGGCTGGCGCGACGAAGATGGCGTAGATGAGTTCGCCGTTCCGCAGCGTCGCCGCCACGATCAAAATCGTTTCGCGCTCACCGGTGGCATCCGAGACGTTGTCGACCATTGTTTGCACACCGCGGTGCCCTCCCAACGTCGCGTTCCGGTAGCCGTTCGGGCGGCTCATGCGAGGATTGCCCTTGCGGAGCGAATCCACGAGTCCATCGGTCGCGGTCTGCAGGTCGTGTGTCTCGTTGCGCGAAACGATCACCTGCACGCCGTGGGTGAAAACGCTCTGGCCGGCGGAGGCCCCGTAGCCGCCGCGCGGCGCAAACGTGACGGAACCATTCTCCAGCAGCTCCTCCCAGTTCGACGGAACGCTGATCCGGAAGGCCCCGCCCTCGCTGTATTCCGTGTATCTGGTTGACGGCGCCGCTACGCGGCCTGCGGGTGGCTGGTCCCCGGAACGCGATGACGATGAATTCGTGCGCTTCGAATTCTTCGTCGCCTCTGCCGTCGTCGGCGCTTTGGGAAGCTCGCGGAGATGGGCCTGCACCCGATCGAACTCGGGCGACTCGTGGATCGGCTTGTCGACGCTGAGCGTCGCCGCCTCCTTGGTAATGTACTCGACGCGGTTGCCGGGGTTGGGATGGTCGCTCAGCCACTGCGGGCCTGAGCCGCCCTGCTTCTCGATGGTCTTGAACATGTTGGCCATGTCGCGCGCGTCGTAGCTGGCACGCGCCATGAGCTGAGCCCCGAGGAGATCGGCCTGCTTCTCATACTCCCGGCTGAAGCGCAGGAACGCTGTGCCGAGTCCGAACTGCGTCCCCTGCGCGATGATGCTGCCGGCCTGTCCGCCAATCACGGCGCCCGCGATCGCTCCGAGGAGAGTGCCGACCTGATACTTGCTGGCTTTGCTCACCTGCGCGGTCCCATGACGCAGGAGCACGTGGCTCAGCTCATGCGCCATCACGCCGACGACTTCGCCTTCGGCGCCGGCAGCTTCAATCATCCCGCGATTGACGAACATCGGTCCGCCAGGCAGCGCGAATGCGTTGATCTCCCGGACGTTGACGGTCTCGAACGTGTACTGAAACGTCGTGTGCTCGAATTCTCGGGGAATCACATCCACGAGCCGACGCCCGAGGCCGGAGATGTAGGTGGCGACTGTGTCATCTTTCATGAGGGGGAGCTGCTGACGCACTTCCGCGGCCGCATCGCGGCCAAGCTTCACGTCCTGCGAGGGCGGATACTTGTTGTCTGGTGCCGTGATTCTTGTCTGCGCGGCCGGGGCCCCCGCAACGACCAGCAGGGCGAATGCGAGTGCAAGGGCTCTCGTCTTCATGGCACCTCCAACGATACCCCTCGAACGATACCTCGCGTCATAGTGCAACTCCTGGGCCGAATTACTGAAAACGTGGTGTCAACAATTGTCAACTGGGCGTGAAATGACAGAAAATGTCATCATTTTCAGGAAGCCAGATTTAAGCAAGTCATTGATTCATAAAGAGTTGCCGACTTCCTCGAGAGCAGGCATGGACTCTGCTTTAGGACGCTCAGCATGAAGAATCGCCAACAGCAAGGCTTCGCGATCATCGATTTAGTCTTCGTCTGTGGACTGATCGGAATCATTGCGAGCATCGCAATGCCCCGGATGCTGCTTGCGAAGCAGTCGGCCGGTGCCGCCTCGGCGATTGGCTCGCTTCGCGCCATTAACAGCGCCCAACTGAGTTTTGCATTCACCTGCGGTTCCGGATTCTATGCGCCAAGCCTCACCGTTCTCGGGACGCCGTCCGCGGGCGGGCGGGAGGCCTTCATCAGCCCCAGCATGTCCATGGCCAATACGATCACCCGTTCCGGGTATGTCGTTCAACTCGAAGGGACCGCCTTTCCCGGGGCGCCGCCAAGCTGCAATGGTCTTGGAGTGGGCGAGGCCACGCGAGGGTTCAAGGCGGCCGCCGACCCCGTCGAAGCGGGGAACGCCAGGTTCTTTGCCACCAACGCTAACATTGCGATCATCGAGGACACCGCCTCCCTTTGGGCGGCCATGCCTGAGGGCGGAGACGCCCCAAGCGGCCACCCGCTCCGGTAATAGCGGCTTCCACGCTATAATTTGTCCACGATGTGGACAAAGATGATGAGCGGCCCTCGCAAGAAGGCCCCGAAGACGATTGCGGTGATCGATCCCGATCGCTGCTTTGGCGCGTTTGCCTGTTCGATTTGCCAGGCCGCGTGTCCGGTGGCCGACTGCATCGTTGAAGAACCCGACCGCGATGGCCGGATGGTCTGCGCCGTGCGGGCCGACCTCTGCATCGGCTGCGGCCTGTGCGTCACGCTCGGCAACCCCACCGCACCGCAACAGCGCGAGTTCGGCTGCCCGGCCGACTACGACGCCATCAACATGATGCCGTTTGAAGAGGTCGTCAAGCTGCTGACCCAGCCAGCGGCGGTCGCGGCAGGAAGCTAGCTTAGGCTAGAGGTCCTGCGCCGACTGCCTGCGCGTAGCGCGATGGCAGCGGGTGGTCGAGGCGTTTGGCGATGAAGGCGGACGCTTCGCTCAGCGGCCGGCAGCGACACACCGGTGTCGACCTCCAATCCATCCAACATGTAGATCAGGTCGTCGGTCGCCAGGTTGCCTGCGGCCCCCGGCGCGTACGGGCAGCCGCCGAGCCCGCCCGCGGACGCATCGAAGGTCGCGATGCCGTAAGGGCAGCGCAGCGAGTACGTTGGCGAGCGCCATGCCGCGCGTGTCGTGGAAGTGCAGCGCCACCTGCTCCACCTTGGTGCGTTCGAGCACGCGCTCCAACACTCGCGGTACTTGTCCCGGATGTGCGATGCCAATGGTGTCGCTGACGGCCACCTCGAAGACGCCGAGCTCGACGAGGCGCGCCGTGAGGTCGGCCACCACGCCGGGCGCCACCGCGCCTTCGTAGGGACAGCCAAATGCGGTCGACAGGTATCCGCGCACACGCAGGCCGGCGGCAATCGCACGATCGCAGACCTGCTTGTAGCCGCCGAGCGACTCGTCGATGCCCTGGTTGACGTTCTTGCGGCTGAACGTCTCGGTTGACGCCGCGAACACGGCCACCTCGGTGACGCCGGCGGCCATGGCGCGATCGAGTCCCTCGAGATTGGGCACGAGCGCTGTGTAGCGAGTGCCGGCCGCGCGCGTGATGCCTGTCGAAGACCGCCGACGCGTCGGCCATCTGCGGCACCCATTTCGGGCTGACAAATGCGGAGACCTCAATGACGGGAAGCCGCGCGACGCTGAGGAGATTGACGAACCGCACCTTGTCGGCAGTCGAGATCTCGGCGCGCTCGTTCTGGAGTCCGTCGCGCGGACCGACTTCAACGATGGTGACCTTCCGGCCTCGGAAATTGGTCATGTTGTCACGCCCGACCTGAAGGTCGGGCCTACGTACTCTCTCTCGCCACACGTCGGCCGTTTCGGTCGCAGTCGTAGGCCCGACCTTCGGGTCGGGCGTCTCGGTCGCAGTCGTAGGCCCGACCTTCGGGTCGGCGTCTCGGTCGCAGTCGTAGGCCCGACCTTTAGGTCGGGCGTTCTCCGTCAAATTCAACCAGCAGGGAGTCCGCCTCGACCAATTCTCCCTCCCGGCACCGAACGGCCGCAATCGATCCGTTCTCCAGCGCGCGAATCGGGAGCTCCATTTTCATCGCCTCCAGAATGACGACCGTCTGGCCCGTCGCGACGCGGTCGCCAGGCTTCGCGAGGATCTTCAACACGGTGCCAGGCATCGGCGCGGTCAGCAGGTGCGACTGACCGGCTGTGCGACGCGCGGATCGAGCAGGCGCCGCGCTCGCCTGGGTGGCCGTCGGCTCAAAATAGACCTGTCCATTCCAAAAGGCCCAGACATTCGGCCGTGCGCCGGCCGTGTAGACCAGTGCGGCACCGCCGTTGGTCTGCGTGCGATAGAGCCCGTTGGCAATTCGGAGAGCCGTCGGGGAGGTGCCGGACCCACGCGTCCGATCCGCACCCACCGGGGCCCGGTCCGCGCCAATCGACGGATCCATCCATGGATCCCACGACTTCTCGGCGGTCTCCGATGATGGCACGCGCAGATGGGCATCCATTGCCGCTCGAACGTGGGCTGGAGCGGCTTGCGTTCCTGCTGGACCGATCATCGTTGCGCCCTGTCTGTCGAGCCACTCGGTGTCGACTGCGTGTTCCAGAAAGTCAGGGTGGCCGAGCACCCGAAGAAGAAAGGGAATGTTCGTGCGCACGCCGAGGATTGGAAATGCGCGAAGCGCGGCCACGAGGCGCGCAATGGCGCGCTCGCGCGTCTCGGCGAGTGCGATCACCTTTGCCAGCAGGGGATCGTAGTGGACCGAGATCTCATCCCCCTCGGCCACGCCGGAATCCACGCGCACGCCCGGTAACCGCGGTTCACGATAGAGCAGGAGACGTCCGGCCTGCGGCAAGAATCCACGGTCGGGGTCTTCGGCGTACACGCGCGCCTCTATTGCATGTCCGCGCTGGTTCAAGGCAGCCTGCGGCCAGGGAAGCGGCCGCCCGGCCGCGACCAGCAGCTGCGCGCGCACGAGATCGACGCCAACGAGGAGTTCCGTCACCGCGTGCTCGACCTGCAGCCTCGTGTTCATCTCGAGAAAGTAGAAGGACTGGCTGGCGACGTCGACCAGAAATTCCACCGTGCCGGCATTGCGGTACGACACCGCGCGCGCTGCCATGACGCCGGCTCTTGTGATGCGTTCCCGAAGGTCCGGGCCGACTGAGGGCGACGGGCTTTCTTCGATCACTTTCTGATGTCGCCGCTGCACAGAGCACTCACGCTCGAACAGATGCACCACCTTGCCCATGGCGTCGCCAAAGATCTGCACTTCGACGTGATGGGCACGCTCGATGAGCTTCTCGACGTAGAGCGTGCCGTCGCCGAAGGCGGCCATCGCCTCTCGGCGCGCGGCCTGGACGGCGTCGATCACCTCTTCGTGTTCGCGCACGCGTCGCATCCCCTTGCCGCCGCCGCCAGCCGATGCTTTGACGATCGCGGGCAGGCCGACCCGTTCGATGGCGTCGCGGATGCCCGCATCGGACTGATCGGCCGGCGTGTCGCCGGGAACCACGGGCACGCCCGCTTGCAGCATGAGCCGGCGCGCCTCGATCTTCGATCCCATGCGGGCAATCGCCTGTGGGGAGGGGCCGACAAAGATCAGTCCGGCCTCTTCGCACGCGGTGGCGAACGAGGCATTCTGCGAAAGGAATCCATAGCCTGGATGGACCGCGTCGGCGCCGGACGATCGGGCGGCGCTGATCACAGCGGGAATCCCCAGATAGCTCTCGGCGCTCGGCGCCGCGCCGATGCACAGGGCCTTGTCCGCGAGGTGGACATGCTGGTCGTCCTGATCGGCCTCCGAGTACACCGCCACGGTCTCGACGCCAAGCTCACGGCACGCATGGATGATGCGAACGGCAATTTCGCCGCGATTGGCGACGAGGAGTCGCCGAATCACGCGTTCCATGGCGCGTTCCGCTTCTCCAGAAACGCCCGCAGTCCTTGCTGCCCTTCGGCTGACACGCGGCGTTTCGCCAGCGCGTCCGCCGTGATGGGCATGGCCTCTTCCAGGGGGCGTTCGGCCACGCGCGCAATGAGTGCCTTGGCCGCCGCGACGGCCTCCGGGCCCGACGTCATGAACTCCTGCACGTAGTGAGCGACGGTGTCATCCAGCGCCGCGAAGGGGACGACCGCATGAACCAGGCCGACCTCTCGAGCGCGCGCGGCGGAAAAGCGGGCGCCTGTCAGAAACAGCTCTCGCGCCGCCGACCGGCCGATCTTGGCGAGCACGAACGGCGAGATGACCGCCGGCAGGATGCCCAGCTTGACTTCCGTGAATCCGAACAGTGCGCTCTCCTCTGCGACCACGACGTCGCACACGGCCGCGAGCCCGGCGCCGCCGCCCAACGCCGCACCGTGCACGCGGCCGATGACCGGCACCGGCAACACGTCGATGGCCGCGAACATGCGCGACGCGCGCATGGCGTCGTTCAAGTTCTCGGCCTCGGTGTACCGAATCGTCGTCGACATCCACGTCACGTCCGCGCCGGCCGAAAACGTCTTGCCGGCCCCGGAGAGAACGACCGCCCGGACGTCGCCGCGGCTGAGCAAGCCGCTCCGCCCAGGATCTGAGCTCGTCGATCATCTCCGCGTTGAATGCATTGCGGACGTCCGGGCGATTCAGGGTGAGGTACTCAACCGGGCCCGCGCGATGCGTACTGAGGAAGTTGTAAGTCATCGTAACGCCATCACGAAGTCAGACGATCACGAAGACCCCTTGCTCGACGACTCACATCCTGAAGACGCCGAACCTGGGCTCGGCGATTGGCACTCGGCGCGCCATGGCGAGGCCGAGCACGAGCACGCGTCGCGTGTCGCGCGGATCGATCACGCCATCGTCCCAAAGACGTGCCGTGGAGTAGTAGGGCGAGCCCTCGTGGTCGTACTTGTCCAGAATCGGCTGGCGGAGCGCTCGTTCCTCTTCTGGCGACAACACCTTGCCCTCTCGTGCGAGCTGCTCGCGCTTCACGGTCGCGAGCACGGTGGCCGCCTGCTCGCCGCCCATCACCGAGATGCGCGCGTTCGGCCACATCCAGAGCAGCCGCGGTTCGTACGCGCGGCCGCACATGCCGTAGTTGCCCGCGCCGAACGACCCACCGATGATCACCGTGAACTTCGGCACCACGGAGTTGGCGACGGCGTGCACCAGCTTGGCGCCGTCCTTGGCGATGCCCGCACGCTCGTACTGTCGTCCGACGATGAAGCCGGTGATGTTCTGCAGAAAGACCAGGGGAACGCCACGCAGATTGCACAGCTCGATGAAGTGCGTGGCCTTCAGCGCGGACTCTGAGAAGAGCACGCCGTTGTTGGCGACGACGCCGACCAGCATGCCGTGGAAGCGGGCGAAACCGGTGACGAGCGTCGTGCCGTAGCGCGCCTTGAACTCGTCGAAGCGCGACCCGTCCACGACCCGCGCAATCACCTCGTGCACGTCGTACGGCTTGCGGCTGTCGGCGTTGACGATGCCGTAGATGTCGGCCGGGTCGTAGCGGGGATCTTCCGGGGCGATCGGGTCGACGCCTGTCGCGCCCGACCTCAAGGTCGGGCCTACGTCTGTTGGCGCGCCGTCGCCTGAAGGTCGTGCCGACGACGATCGGTGCGCGACAGCAGCGTCGAAGCGCGTGGCGATCGATCGTCATCGCGCGAGGTAGTCGGCCACGCCGGAAAGGCGCGTGTGGACATCAGCGCCGCCGAGTTCCTCGGCCGTGACGTCTTCGCCGGTCGCGGCCTTCACGAGCGGCGGCCCGCCGAGAAAAATCGTCCCCGTGCCCTTGACGATGATCGTCTCGTCCGACATGGCGGGAACGTAGGCGCCGCCCGCCGTGCAGGAGCCCATGACGACGGCGATCTTGCGGGATGCCCTCTGCCGACATCCGCGCCTGGTTGAAGAAGATGCGACCGAAGTGATCGCGATCGGGAAACACGTCGGCCTGCAGCGGCAGGAACGCGCCGCCGGAGTCCACGAGGTAGACGCAGGGCAGGCGATTCTGCAGGGCGATCTCCTGCGCACGCACGTGCTTCTTGACGGTGATCGGATAGTACGTGCCGCCCTTGACCGTCGCGTCGTTGGCCACGATCAACACCTCACGGCCCGAGACGCGTCCAACGCCCGTGACGATGCCCGCCGCCAGGCGCGGCGTCGTCGTACATGCCGGTGGCGGCGAGCGGCGAGAGCTCGAGGAACGGCGAGCCGGGATCGAGCAGCCGGTCGATCCGCTCGCGGACTGGAAGCTTGCCCTGGTCTCGATGGCGCTGCAGATACTTCGCGCCGCCACCCTCGCGCACGCGGCTCACCCGATCGCGAAGATCGGCGACCAGGCGCTCCATGCGGTCGCGGTTGGCCTTGAAGACGGGATCGGACGGGTCAATATTGGTGGGTAGCGGGTCCATGGCTGGAGCTTTCAGCTGGCTCTCAGCTGTCAGCAATCTCGGTTTCTGCTGAGCGCTGCGAGCTGACAGCGACCGTCTGCTGTCACCGTCATTACCATCCGCAACAGTCCGTTTTGAATCCGCAGTCCGAGCAGCGCCAGACGGCGTGCATCCGGTACATCTCGCCGCCGCACCGCTCGCACAGCGTCTGTGTCAGCGCTGGGAACGCAGCTCTCGAGGGACGATGGGCCGGCGGCGGACCTCACGGGCGAAATGGAGCGGACCGGGGGGCGCGGCGGGGTCGGATCGGACACGCGGCGATTATCGCACAGGGGGCGGGAAGCGTGCTCCGCAGCATGGAATCAATACGCCGTGTAGTGGAAACCAACAATAAGGACTCTTGTGTATTGACTTATGACGATTTGGGAAGGCATCCTTGGAACGTGATCTCAAAACGCCGGAAACGCGTGCTTGCCATAGACGACGAAGCCGTCGATGACCGAGTGGCTCAAGATCCTGCTCGAGCATGCGGGATACGAGGTTCGAACCGCGCACATCGGCACGCGCGGCGAGGAAATCTTCCGCAGCTGGCGTCCCGACGCCGTCGTCACCGACCTGATGCTGCCCGACATCGACGGCATCGATCTCGTTCGCCGCTTCAAGGCAGATCGACCCGGAAGCCGAAGTGATCGTCGTCACCGGCCAGGGCAACATTCCGCGATCGGTCGAAGCCGTCAAGGCGGGTGCGTTCGACTTCCTCGAGAAGCCGATCGACGCCGAGCGGCTGCTCGACAAGCTCGAAAAGGCGATCAAGCAGAAGTCGCTCGTCGACGAGAACGAGCAGCTCAAGCAGCGGCTGCAGGACCGCTACACTTTCAGAATGTCATCGGCAAGGGCAAGAAGATGCAGGAGCTGTTCGACCTGGTCGAAAGCGTGGCGTCGAGCGAAGCCAACATTCTCATCCAGGGCGAGAACGGCACGGGCAAGGAGCTCATCGCCAACGCGATTCACTACAGCAGCAAGCGGTCGAAGGGTCCGTTCATCAAGATCAATTGCGCCGCCATTCCGCAAGGATCTCATCGAGTCGGAGCTGTTCGGCTACAAGAAGGGCGCGTTTACGGGCGCGACGATCGACAAGGAAGGCCTGCTCGAGCTGGCCGAAGGCGGGTCGCTGCTGCTCGACGAGATCGGCGAGATGCCCTCCTACCTGCAGACCAAGCTGCTGCGCGTGCTTCAGGAGCGCGAGTACCGGCCGATTGGCAGCGATCGCATCGTCCACGTCGACTTCCGGCTGATCTGCGCGACGAATGTCGACCTGGACGCTGCGCTGCGCGACGGCCGGCTGCGCGAGGATCTGTATTTCCGCATCAACACGATCGCGCTGCGGGTGCCGCCGCTGCGGGAACGGACCGAGGACATTCCGCTGCTCTGCGACTACTTCCTCGACAAGTTCCGGCAGCGCTACCAGAAGAACGTGAAGACGCTGGCGCCGGCGGTCTATCACCTGCTGATTCGGAATCGCTGGCCGGGCAACGTCCGCGAACTCGAGAACGCCATCGAGCGCGCAGTGCTCGTGGCGAAGGGGAGCGAGATTACGGTCGCGCGATCTGCCGGAGACGATTCGCGAGGAGGCGACCGGCGCCGCCGATTTCGTCATTCCGCCGCACCGCACGCTGGCCGAGATCGAGCGAGATGGCGATTCTGCAGACGCTGCAGCGCACCAACTGGAACAAGCAGGAGGCCGCGCAGATTCTCGGGCTGTATCGTCCGACGCTCTACAGCAAGATGAAGAAACACGAGATTCAGGACGGCGCAAAAGCCGCGAAGCTGAAAGCCTCAGCGATCGGTGGGGCGGCCTGCCACATGGGACGAGCGCGCGCGAGACATCGCGCGGCTGACGGGCCTTTCGGCGTGGCATGGACTGCAGAGCTTCTACCACAGCGACAACCTGACGTACGCCGCGTCGATTGCCTACTACGCGCTGCTCTCGCTGTTTCCCTTCTCGATGCTGGCGTTCGCCGTACTCGGCGGCGTCACGGCCGACGAACGCGATCGCGACGGCGGTCCTCGATTTCGTGCTTCGGTACTTTCCCGCGCCAGTTCGATTTCATCACGCTGCAGCTCGATGCCATTCGCGTCCAGACGGTGACCTTCGGCGTCGTCGGGACGATCGCCCTCGTCTGGGGGGCGCTCGGCGTGTTCGGCGCGATCAGCACCGCGGTCAACTATGCCTGGGGCGTCGAGAAGCCGCGGAGCTTCTGGAAGCACAAGCTGCTTTTCGTTTCTGATGCTGGTCGTGGCCGGCGCTGATGCTGCTGGTGGCGCTGCTCCTCGTGTCGGCGTCCCAGGTGGTCGGCGCGCACTGGTTTGCCGGCGTCCTGCCGGAACTTTCCTGGCCTGATGGTGCTGCGCAGCCTGGCCATCCGGTCCGCGACGACCGTGCTGTTCATCGTGGTCGTCGGCTTCGTGTACTACTTCGTGCCGAACGCGAAGGTCCGGTTCCGCGACGTCTGGATCGGCGCGGTGGTGACGGGCCTGCTCTGGAAAGGCGCGCTCGAGCTGTTCTCCTGGTACATCCGCGACATGACGCGATTCACCCGCGTGAACGGATCGATTGCCGCCGTGGTGGTGTTTCTGGTGTGGGTGTACGTGCAGGCGGTGATTCTGCTGTACGGCGTGGAGTTCACGGCCGCCTACGCCCGACTCAGACGCGGCCGCCCGGATGATGTCCCGGCCGCTGCGACGCCACGCGTCTGAAGACGACCTGTGTACGGACGGCAGGGCGAGCTCGGCGCCCTTGGCGTTGATCAGTTGCTGCTAGGCGCCCAAGGCGCGGATGATGGCATCGCTGAACACCGGCACATCGTCCGGCTTGCGCGAGGTGATGAGGTTGCCGTCCTCGACGACCGGCTTGTCGACGTAGAGACCGCCGGCGTTCTTGACGTCGATGGCGATCGACGGCCAGCAGGTGAGGGTCCGGCCGCGGAGGGCGTTCGCGGAGATGAGCACCTGCGGCCCGTGACAGATCGCGGCGACCGGCTTGCCGGCTTCCATCGCGTCGCGCGCGAGATCCACCATCGCGTGACGCATGCGCATCTTGTCCGGCGCGTGCCCGCCGGGAATGACGAGCGCGTCGAAGTCCTTGACCTTCGCCGCACCGGCCGCGAGATCCGCCGTGACCGATCGCCTCGCCGCGCTTGCCGCGATACTCGACGCCCGCCGCGGGGCCGACGATGCGTCACTGTCGCGCCCGCGCGCGAAGCGCGTCGAGCGGTCCCGCCAGTTCGCGGTCTTCGAATTCGTCTTCGACCAGCATGGCCACGCGCTTGCCCGACAACGCCGCGTCACTCATGCTGGCGATTCTACGTCATAATCATGTCGGATGAACCGTCTCGCGCGCGAGCGCAGTCCCTACCTGCTCCAGCACGCGCACAATCCCGTCGACTGGTTTCCGTGGGGCGACGGAGGCGTTCGCGAAGGCGCGCGCGGAAAACAAGCCGATCTTCCTGTCGATCGGCTACTCGACGTGCCACTGGTGCCACGTGATGGAGCACGAGTCGTTCGAGAACGCGCGCGATCGCGGCGGTGCTGAACGAGCACTTCGTCTCGATCAAGGTCGATCGCGAGGAGCGGCCGGACGTCGATCGCGTCTACATGACGTTCGTCCAGGCGACGACCGGATCCGGCGGCTGGCCGATGAGCGTCTGGCTGACGCCGGATCTGAAGCCGTTCTACGGCGGCACGTACTTTCCGCCGACGTCGCGGTGGGGCCGGCCCGGCTTCGTCGACATCCTGCGCGAGATCGCGCGCGTCTGGGACGTGGAGCGGGCGCAAGATCCTGCAGTCGGCCGACGCCGTGACGGCGCAGCTGCGAACGGCGATCGCGTGCCGGCGTCGGCCGAGTTCCCGGAAGCGAGCGCGCTCGCCCGAACCGTCTCGCAGTTCCGGCAGTCGTTCGACACGCCGGCACGGCGGCTTCGGCGACGCGCCGAAGTTCCCACGGCCGAGCGAGCTGCTGTTTCTGCTGCGCGAGCACGCGCGCACCGGCGACCTGCACGCGCGCGACATGGCGCTGGCGACGCTGCGCGCGATGGCGCTCGGCGGCATGCGCGACCACATCGGCGGCGGCTTCCACCGCTATTCGGTCGACGCGAGCCTGGCGCGTGCCGCACTTCGAGAAGATGCTCTACGACCAGGCGCAGCTCGTCCTCGCGTATCTCGAGGCCGCGCAGGTGTCCGGCGACGCGTTCTATCCGGACGTCGCCGAGGACACGCTGTCGTACGTCATGCGCGAGATGACCGATGCTGGCGGCGGCTTCTATTCGGCCGAGGATGCCGACAGCGTGCCGCCGGAGCAGGCCGGCAAGCCGGACGCGCACAAGGCCGAAGGCGCCTTCTACCTGTGGACGCAGGCAGAAATCGAGGCGCTGCTCGGCGAGGATGCGCCGATCGTGATCCGGCGATTCGGCGTCGAGGAACGCGGCAACGCGCCCGTCGATCCGCAGCAGGAGTTCACCGGCAAGAACCTGCTCTATGCCGCGCGGTCCGTCGAGGAGCTCGCCGAGGAATCCGGAAAAGCCGAGAACGAGATCGAGGCGAGTGCTGGCCAGGCGCCGCGCCAAGATGTTCACGGCGCGGCTCGCGCGGCCCCGGCCCCACCTCGACGACAAGGTGCTGACGGCCTGGAATGGCCTGATGATCGCTGCCTTTGCCCGCATGGCGCGCCTCTCGCGCGTGCGCCGTTCCGGTGGGCTGGCCTCCGGGCGACGAGTATCTCGAGGCGGCCGTCAACGCGGCGACGTTCATTCGCGACCACATGTGGAACGCAGCCAACGGCACGCTGCTGCGCCGCTACCGCGACGGCGACGCGGAGATCGACGGATACGCCGAAGACTATGCGTTTCTGATCTTCGGCCTGCTCGAGCTGTTTCAGGCCGATCCGAATCCCCAGTGGCTGGAGTGGGCCATCGCGCTGCAGCGTCGGCAGGACGAGCTGTTCTGGGACGAGGCCGAGGGCGGCTGGTTCAGCACGACCGGGCGCGACCCCAGCGTGCTCCTGCGGATGAAGGAAGAGTACGACGGCGCCGAACCGACCGCGAGCTCTGTCTCGGTGATGAACCTGCTCGTGCTCTCGCACCTCGTGCCGCAGGAGGACTGGACCCGGAAGATCGATCGGACGTTTCGACTGTTTGGCGCGCGCCTCGAGCAGATGGGCCGCGCGGTGCCGATGATGGCGGCCGCGCTGTCGACCTACGTCGCCGGCCCGCTGCAGGTTGTGATTGTCGGCGACGGACGCGAACCCCTCGAGCGGACGGTGGCGGCCCGTTACCGGCCGTTTGCGGTGAGCCTGTCTCTCTCGCCCGAACAGCAGCACGCGCTGGCGCCCCTGCTGCCGCTCGTCGGCTCGATGCGCGCGGTGGACGGCAAGGCGGCGGCCTATGTCTGCAGCGATTTCACCTGCCGGCCGGCGGTCACGACACCAGAGGCCCTTGAACTCGAACTGTCCCACGCGAAGAACCGACCTTCTGCCATCATGACCATCAAAGTAGATCTCTGGCTGCGCGGCACTGACTTCGCGAAGACGGCAACGATCGATGGTGTCCTGCGCGAGCCAGAGGCCTGGACGGAGGAGGACGTGCGTCAGGTGCTCGAGGGCATGCTCGGCTCGATGCATCGGCTCAAGCATCCGGACGAAGCATCCCCGACGGTGTCGTTGCGCGGCATCAGCTGGATCGTCAACCCGTTTGAAGATGGCGGCGTGGTGATCGCCCTCGAGGTGGGGATGGGTGCAGCGGTCGCCGGCCCGTTCCACGTCGATCAGGCGGCACTCGAGACAATGATCTCGCGCGTGTTGGTACAGCCGCCGATGCACACGCCGAAGACGGTGCACTAGGCCATTTCCACGCCGTCGCCAGGCCGGACCAGGCCGCCGACGACGACGCGGGCACAAAGGCGGCTCCATCCCGGGTATTGCGTCTGCCAGATGCGCTGGACGTCGTGGTCGGCAAATGAAGCCCCTATCTTTGAGCAAGGCGCCGCATAGCTGGTGATACGCAGGCGGACGGGTCCAACCTGCACCTGTGTGCCTGGGGTCAGCAGGGTCCATTCGATGCCAGACACCGTGAGGTTCTCGCCGGTCGTGCCCGGGGCGATGGGATGTCCTTCTTTTTGAAGTGCGCGGATCAGTTCGAGTGAGAAGAGCACGACGGCCCGGTCGGGTCCGCCGTGGTGCTGCAGGTCGCGTTGAGCATCGCCAGAGACGCCCTGCTCGGTGATGAGTCCTTCGAGGACGCCTGTTTTGGGAACGCCGCCGTTCGAGATATTGATCGACTCGAGTCGTCCGCTGGGCATGCCTTTCCAGCGTACTACCACGGGTTAACGCATGGAGGTGAATTCAGGACAGCAGGATGGCAGAATCAGAATCGCTGGATGGCAGGAAGAGGTTGTCTGACGCCGATTGCAAAGGGAACTGCTCGCGTGCTGCAATCCTGCAATTCCGCGATGCTGGCGACGTCATTCCCAGATGATTGGCATACGGCGCTCCGCGACGCGCTCTAGGACCAGACGGCCTTTCGGGCTGGGTTCGCGATCATCATGCCAGGCTGAGACGCAAGGGGAGTGCCTGTATGGCCGTGTGAAGCACTGCGAAGGGGGGTGCAGGGGGAGATTGCGGTTTTGTTAGCGGGCGGATGAAACGCGGGTGTGGCCGGCTGCGGCGTATGATTGGAGTGGCGGGGGTTCCCTGAGGAGGACGAGCGATGACGAGTAGGGCCGTGGCGTGTCTTGTGGCGGGCGGTGCGGCGATTGCCTTGTGGCAGTCGTCCCATTCGGCCCTCGCGTCTCAGCCGCGTACCGTCTGGGACGGCGTGTACACCGATGCGCAAGCGAAGCGGGGGATGTCCCTGTATCAGGCCAAGTGCGCGCGATGTCATGCCGCGGAGTTGACCGGCAAGGACGGGCCGCCGCTCAAAGGCACCGAGTTCAACGCGAACTGGAACGATCTGTCGCTCAACGATCTGTTCGAGAGGATTCGAATCGGCATGCCGGCTGATGAGAAGGGGACGCTCACTCCTCCCGAGGTGGCCGATCTTCTGGCCGCGATAATGCAGGCCGCGGACATGCCAGCCGGCAAGACGGAAGTCCCGACCGAGGCCGCGACGCTCAAGGACATCAAGTATCTGGCGGCGAAGCCGTAGACGCGTAAGGCACGGAACGACCCACCTCTTTCCTCCCCGTCCCACGAGCCGATGGGACCACCTTGACTGGCGGTGCCTGAACGTTTACGTTTCGGGGACCGCGCTTTTCCTGGCGCTTGTGGACACATTAGGAGTTTGTAATGAAGATCCTGAGGTTCAGGTGTTCCCGTGTGTTGATCTGTGGAGTGGTGGTCAGTAGCACCCTGGCATGCCAGCAGGCGAAGCCCGCGTCGCCGGATCCATCAGCAGCCGACAAGGAGATCGCGGCCTTGAAGGCCGACGTGCAAACGTTGAAGGACAAAGCGGCGTCTGCATCGGTCGCGATGGCCGATGTCGGGTTTCACACGACCAATCTCTGGTTCGCGGGACGAGCGCAGAACTGGCCGTTAGCCACCTTTTACTACAACGAGGCGCGCAATCATATCCGGTGGATGATTCGCATCAATCCCACACCGAAAGGGCCTGACGGCGAGCCGGTCGATTTGAAGGGGATCTTCGATGCCCTCGACACGAGCACGTTCGCCGACGTCAAGGCCGCGATCGACGCGAAAGACAGCGCGAAGTTCCCCATCGTGTACAAGGCGATGCTGGTCTCCTGCTACTCGTGTCACAAGAGCGTGGGCAGGCCCTACCTGCGTCCGCAGATTCCAACGACGGTTCCGCAAACGATCATCAACATGGACGCGAAGGCGACGTGGCCTGAGTAGACGGATGATCCGGAGTCCTTCATGAGCACCAAGAGTCGGCATCGTCGGATCAGGCATCGTCGGGCAAACGCTCGCCAACGGTTTCGTCAAGCACGGCTACGACGTCACGATCGGGACCAACACGGCCAGGCAAACGCGAGGAGCTGAAGTCCAAGACGAACGGGAAGGTGAAGATCGGCTCGTTTGAGGACGCAGCGAAGTTCGGTGAGATCGTCGTCGTGGCGACCAAGGGGACAGCGGCCGAGGCCGCGCTGAAGGCGGCCGGCATTGCCAATCTCAACGGCAAGACCGTCATCGACACCACGAATCCAATCGCCGATGCGCCTCCAGTGAACGGAGTCTTGCAGTACTTCACCTCGCAAAACGAATCGCTCATGGAGAGGCTACAGGCGCTCGCTGCCGAGGCTCATTTCGTGAAGGCGTTCAGTTGCATTGGCAACGCGTTCATGGTCAACCCCGACTTCAACGGCGTCAAGCCGACGATGTTCATCTGCGGCAACCATGACGGCGCGAAGAGCGACGTGAAGACCATCCTCGATCAATTCGGGTTCGACGTGGCGGATATGGGAGCGGTCGAAGGCGCGCGCGCGATCGAGCCGCTCTGCATCCTCTGGTGCATTCCCGGATTCCTGAGTAACAGCTGGACGCATGCATTCAAGCTGCTGAAGCGATAGGGCCATCATGAGAACTCTTGGAAACAACGGGCCCGTCGGTCTCGGACATTGGCCTTGGCTGCATGGGGATGTCCGACCTGTACGGCCCTGCGGATGAAACGGAGAGCATCGCGACCATTCACGCCGCGCTGGATGCGGGCCTCACGCTGCTCGACACGGGCGACTACTACGGCATGGGCCACAACGAGCTGCTGATCCGCGACGCGCTGAAAGGGCGGAACCGAGACCAGGTGGTGATCAGCGTGAAGTGCGGCGCGCTGCGCGACCCGAAGGGCAACTGGCTCGGCATCGACGGCCGACCTGCCGCCGTGAAGAACTTCCTTGCCTACACGCTGCGCCGGCTCGGAACCGACTGGGTCGACATCTATCGTCTTGGACGAGTCGATCCCGCCGTGCCGATCGAGGACACGGTGGGCGCCATGGCGGAGATGGTCAAGGCCGGCTATGTCAAGCACATTGGCCTGTCGGAAGCCGGATCCGCAACAGTTCGGCGAGCGCACGCCGTACATCCGATCAGCGACCTGCAGATTGAGTATTCGCTGATCTCGCGCGGCATCGAGAGCCACATCCTGCCGACGTGTCGGGAGCTCGGCGTCGGCATCACCGCATACGGCGTCCTGAGTCGGGGTCTCATCAGCGGGCATTGGACAAAGCAGCGTTCAACGGCTCCCCACGATTTCAGGAGCCACAGTCCGCGCTTCTCGGCCGACAACATCGAACACAACCTTCGGCTCGTGGAACGAACTGCGCCGGGTTGCCGTGTCGAAAGACGCAACGGTGGCTCAGGTCGCGATTGCGTGGGTGCTATCGCGTGGTGTGGACATCGTGCCGCTCGTCGGCGCCCGACGACGGGAACGCCTGACGGAAGCGCTGGGCGCGATGACGCTGACACTGACCGGCGACGATCTCGCAACAGATCGAGCGCGCGGTGCCGGTCAATGCGGCGGCGGGCGATCGCTATGCTGCAGCGCAAATGTCGACGCTTGACAGTGAAGCAAAGCCGTCGAAAGATGTCACAGGAGCTCGTTAATCGGCGACCGTGAAGGTGGTTCGATCAAGACCAGATTCGATCAGAAGGTGAAGTTCACGGGCATGTTCCATCGCAGTCCCTTCATAGCGGCGTACCTGCCGATGACGTTCGCAGTCGCTGCGTGCAATCAACCCCCGCCACCGGCTGGGGCACCGTCGCAGACAGCGGTCGGGCGCATCGAAGGTGGCTACACCGACGTAGGCACCGGCCGCATCTCCACCTACGCTGAGATGGAGGCACAAGGCGGCCCCAGGGTGATCGGCGTCAGCTTCTCGTCCTCCTTCGTGAACGCGCCACCGACCAGCCACTCCGACCAGCATCGGTGTGCCGACCGGAACAAGGACGGCGTCGTGGACCGGCCGGCTGAATGCAACATGTGGCACGAATGGGTTGTTCCACTGCCGACCGACGCGGCGAAGCGGCCGGATGTCCCATTCAAATGGGCCTTGATCAATTGGAACCCGATGGGTCATGTTCCGCCCGGGGTCTACGACCTGCCGCACTTCGACGTCCACTTCTATCTCGAGCCAATCGAAAACGTATTCGCCATCGAGCCGGGAACATGCGGCCCCGAGTTCGTGCGGTGCGACCAGTTCGACCTGGCGAAGAAGCCAATCCCGGTCAACTACATCCATCCCGACTACAAGGATGTTGGCGCCGTGGCGCCCGCCATGGGAAACCACCTCATCGACCTCACGTCGCCGGAATTCAAGGGGCAGCGCTTCACGCGCACGTGGATCTTCGGGGTCTACGGCGGCCGGATCACCTTTTACGAAGAGATGCTCTCGCGGGACTACATCCTCAGCAAGCCGGACAGGTGCAACCCGATCAAGGCCGCCGCGGCGGTCGAGCGGGCGGGCTACTACCCAACGGTGTCGTGCGTCAGGTACGACGCCACGCGCGACACGTACACCATATCGATGGAGGAATTCGTTCTGCGGGAACGCAATGACCCAGGGCCGCCTGCGCAGTTGGCCCCACCCGCGCCGAAGTCCTGAGCCGACGGAAGGGCTTGGGGTGAAGGTCGGCTCTGCCACGTCAGAGCCGACCGTGATACCCGCGACGATTCAGGCCAGCGCTTTTCCGTACAGTGCGAGCAAACGACTCCACGCCTTCTCGGCCAGCGGCTGGTTGTGGACCTGCGAATCGGGAGGGCACCAGCCGTGCGCGGCCGCGTAGACTTCGATTTCCGCGGGCAGGTTCGCCTTGGCGAACGTCTCCTTCAGCACGTTCTTCTCATTGGGCGACCGCGTGTCGTCGTTCTCGGCGATTTCGATCAGGAACTGCGCCTTCGTCTTCGAGGCCTGAAGGTGGGGACTGTTCGGCATGTCGGTTACCAGTCCACCGCCATGGAATGAGGCGACCGCACCGACGCGATCGGGTACTGCGGCCGCGGTGCGAAACGCAATCGGGCCGCCCATGCAATAGCCCTGGGTGCCGATCTTCCGGTTCTTGGCCACCGATGCTTGTTGGTCCAGCCACGCGATGAACGCCTTCGCATCGGTCATGTGGGTCGTCTCGTTCAGAGCCTGCATGAGGGGCCTCACCTCGGGGATCGGCGTGGCGGCGCCGGCTGCCGCGGTCGGGGCCTTCTTGACTCGATAGAACGGATTCACGACGAGCACCGAGTAGCCAGATTCGGCCAGCCGTTTGCCCATCTGGCGCATTGTCGGCCGCAGCCCGAAGATGTCGGGCCAAAGCAGAACGCCTGCCGCCGTGCCGCTCGCGGGGTGCACGAAATAGCAGTCGGCGGTGCCGTCCGGCGTCGTCACGTTGACCTCCGCGTCGGTCACCGCGACCGCGTTTGCGACCTGCGGTAGCAACATGGCCACACCGGCACCGAGGAGGATGCCGAATTGCCGCCGTGTCACCCAGCCGCGTGCCTCGTACTCCTCTCGATCTTGCTCAAAATGATCCTGGTCGCACATATTCGCTCCTTCTCGATGCTTGGTTGCGCAGCACGCCTACCTGGTACCATGACACTCTATACCGAACCGCTCATTGGGGGCAGGGAACTGTTTGCTAGTGGGTTTGTTTACGCTAAGGTTACCGACGGGGTCGTGGTGAGCTGACTCAGCATGTGCACTTTCGACCGCGCAGCCGATGGACAGCGCATGGCCCCGGACCGTGCCCGTGAACGTGCCGACGATTGGCGTTAAGTGGTTGGTACGACGCGCGATACTTTCTCGGGCCTCTATGGCGGAACTGACAGACGCGTAGTACGAGAAAAATCGTCGAAATTCCATAGCCCGGCCGTCACAGTGTTTCCTGAGCTCCATGAGTAGAGAACCCCGACCGTCCGCGTATGTCACCGCTGCGCTCACCCTCGTACTTCGTGACCACCTGGTCGCCCGTGAGTCGCCCCCGCGCGCAGGAGACGCCTTCGTCTGCCGGCAGCTCAGTCGTTGATGGGGTGTTCACCTCGAGCCAGGCGTCCCGGGGCCGGCAGCAGTATCAACAAAAGTGCATGACGTGCCACAGCCTCGACCAGCACACGGGGCCAAAGTTCGGCCTGAAATGGCAGGGGACCACCGTCGGGGATCTGTTCGATCGGGTGTCGAACACGATGCCGCAGGGATATCCCGCCAGCCTCGAGCCTGCGGAGTACGCCAGCATCCTGGCGTTCTTCCTGAGCGAGAGCGGCTACAAGGAAGGTGAGACGGAGCTGCCGTCCGACCTGGAGTCACTCAAAAAGATCCGCATCGTGCCGCTTCCCAGGCCAGGGATATGAACTACCGCAATTCTGGTTGAGTCAAGGCGTCTACCCGCCCAGACGCCGAACCTGTGCGTCGGTGAGGTCGACGTGGTAGCACTCCTGGAAGAAGACCCGTACGGACGGATCTCGGTACTGGGGGAAAGCGGACCATGGATCGCAAAACACATTGGGATCGCATCTACACGACGAAGGGTTCAGACGAAGTGAGCTGGTTTCAGGCTGAGCCCACGGTATCCCTTCGACTGCTGGAGCGATCGGGGCTAACACGCGCGACGTGAGTGATCGACATTGGGGGCGGGGATTCCCGCCTCGTGGACCATCTCGTCGCGCGCGGTCTGCGCTGCGTGACGGTGCTCGACGTGTCAGCCGCCGCGCTCGCGCGAGCACGGGCGCGACTGGGCGAACAGGGAGATCGGGTGCAATGGATCGAGGCTGACGTAACGGGGCCGTGGACGGTGTCCCAGAGGGACATCTGGCACGACCGCGCGGCCTTTCACTTTCTGACTGAAGCCGAGGATCGGGCGCGGTACGTCGCCCACGTGCGAGATGTGGTGAGAGGCGGCGGGACGGTGATCATCGGCACGTTCGCGCCTGACGGTCCTGAACGCTGTAGCGGTCTGCCGGTGTGTCGCTACGACGCGGCCGGGGTTGGCGCCGAACTTGGCGAGGGGTTTACTCTGGTCGAGACCCTGGCGGATGCACACCGCACGCCGACTGGTGCCGTGCAATCCTTCAGCTACAGTCGGTTCGTTCGTGGCCTGTAGTGGGCTGGCAACGGCGAGTCGCTTGACCAGCGTCGTCAACCGTCCACCGGTCCGGATCAATGCCAGGTCGGCTCAATACTCAAAGGCGGAGCGCGTTCTTGAGTATACTGACGGCCCGCTGCATCTCCTGATAGGTCGCGTTGCAGCGATCGCACGTCTTCCCATCCGAGCTGACGAGCCTCTGCCAAATGATCGGGAGCAAGATCATGACAGTGTTCCTTCTGAGGCGTCGGATACCAGCCGTTGAGCGACTGGGCTTCGAGCGACGTTCCGGCGCGGGTCTGCGCCGCGTGGGCAGCATTTTCAGGTCGTTTCAGCGATGTCTCTTGCAGTGGCGGCGGCGATCATGTCCTCGACCTTCGCTGCCACCTTCTGAGCAATCGCGCGGCATCGCGTCACGCCGTCGCTCTCGATGTACTGGCGGACACCCACCATCGTGGAAAAGTCACACCGCGTTATCGCACCGCACTGTGCGCTGCCACACTCGGTCGTCAACCACTGTGACAATCGATGACCGAGGTTCATGATCCGATTGAACGCATTGAGCTCGTCGGCGAACGCGTTGCCGCCAAGGGCCATCGTTCCAACCATTCGCAACACGCGGACGCGGCTGTTTTCGATCTTCCCGACCGCCAGGCCCAGGGCCATCACGCCAGCTGTCAGCGCACTGCAGGTCATACCGGAAAAGACCGTCCCACCGACGAACCCCGACGTGCCGTCGAGCAACTCCTGGCTGACGGGAATGGTCTCGCGGAGTTGTTCAAGCACGGCGTGCGCGCAGTGAAATCGTTTCACGACAAGATGCTCGTGCAGGCGAGCGTACGCGCGTGCGGATTCTCCGGTGATGACGTCGGTTGAATCGCAGGACAGGGTTTCCGCGTACTGCTCCGGTACCCTCCGGATCACGCCGACACAGCGCACCGGCAGCCGGTTGTTGCCGCGAATCACGCGGCACTGCGTCGTGCCGTGACAGGCTGTAAATCGACGCAGGAAGTCGTGACCCTTGTAGATCACCATGGGCACGCCGCGACAGAGGGGATCACGAGCATGGCGGAGGCCCAGCAGCACCAGCGGCGCCGTGATTCCTCCGCACTCGCCACCGGTATTGCCGATGCCCCCGGGCAGGCCGGCCGTGAGCTTGACGAGCCATTCCGCCTCCGTATCAGACGCGTCGAGCAGCGTCTGCATGACCGTGGGCGCGCAGTGGCCCATCTTCGAGAGGTTCACCAGGCTTTGTGTGCGGAGTGTCCGAGCACGGTCGGCGCTCACGTCGATCAATGGAATCACTGTCGTGGCAGGTGGCGACGGCATGGGTCAGAACTCGCGGCCCAGGGTGTAGGCACGTTCGAGGTATCCACGCAACGTGGCGGCATCGGCTCCGTGGACCGCGTAGAAGTACTCGCGCTCGACGTTCTTGATTCCCGGATACGTCAGCGTGAACTCGTCAATCACCATGCGCATAGCGTCGCGGAGACCCGCGTCATACGCGCGCTTGTCGAAGATCGTCGTCTGGATGATCAGCGCCTTTTTGTGCGTGAGCCTCGGCTGACGGCCGTTGATGTCGCCGCGCCACGCCTCCGGGGTGAGATCGTACGCAAACCCTGGCGTCCAGACGCGATCGAGCCACCCTTTCAAGATCGCCGGAAAGCTCAGGAAGTGCACAGGTGCGACGAACGCCAACGCCGCAGCCCGCGCGACCTTCTGCTGCTGCACGAGCACGTCCTTCGGCTGATAACGCTCGCGCAGTAGCCGGATGATGCCCCGTGCATCCCGATCACCGATGATGCGCTTCAGCGTGAAGCGTCGGAGCGGCCCACCAGCCTCATCGAGGAGGTTCTCGCGCAACCGCATACGGTCGAGCATGTCATCTGGGATGGTTTCGGTCAGCCAGCTCGCGTTGTCGCGGGGGCGCAGAATCGGATCGAAGCGGATCGCATAGAGGTCCACGATTTCATTGGTATGCCCGGCCTCTCGCAGGCCCGCATCGAAGCGCTCGAGCACCGCGTGACAGAACGACTTCGAGCCGGGGTGCGCAAAGACCGTCAACACGTTCATCAGTCGTCTCCTGCGAATGACGCGCTGGCTAGCGCTGATTTAGCGCTGATTACGCCGTGCGCGTCAACAGCGGCTTGGCCAGCAGACTCGCGCCAATGACGATGAGGCAGATGGCCAGCAGCGGAAGGTCCTGCCGCCAGATTTGAGTCAACGCCGCGATCACGGCAGCGAGGCCGAGGGCCATCGAGAAGCCGTTGATTTTGATGTGATTGAGATAGCGCACGACGTTCACGCCGAACAGGACGGCTGCCACACCCCATAGCCAGGCGCCCTCGGGGACTCGGTCATTGGGGACGAGCCAGACGATCCCCGTGATCATCAGCAGGAGCCCCCAGGCAATGTCGTGGAGCCGGCGATCCAGTCGGGCTTCCCGGGAGCCGGCTGAGTCGGTCGCAAGTTCTGACGGCATAGGACCTCCTTGGGCGACGACGGCCTGCTGACGGCCGTAGCGCGCACTTGGGAGGTAGAGAGCAAGTCAGACGCCAGAGAAGGCAAGCGATAGAGGACTGCGCTGCCCCTCGACATCACGAGACAGATCGCACGGCCGCCACAGCAATTGCGACAGCTCCAGAAGGTCGCTCGTCCCTGCCCTAGGAGGCCGGCGACTCGCGATTCTGTTCGATTGATCGTGGAGTGCTGAAAATCCCCCAACGGAGAGGGTGTTTTCCCACCGGCGCCGACGGAATTCCGTCACTGCGCGCAGTATCTATCCGGCCTGGGAGGGATCGCCAAGCCTTTCCGGCGCTGGGGCCAGATGGCCACATTGGATCGGCCAGGGGGTTCCGGTTCTCCGTCAGAAACCATCGAACAACTACGCTACTGTAGCGCACACGTCGATTTGCGCCATGAGTTCGGGTCACAGTTGCTCGAAGCGGGCGGGGACCTCCACGAGGTGCAGGCGACGCTCGGTCACACGAACATCAAGATGACCAGCACCTACCTCAATGCGACGACGCAGGGCGTGAAGCAGACGTTCAAGAAGCTGGAGGCCAAACGCCGGCGCCAGAGCATCAAGGTCGTGCGTAGCCCGCAGATGGCCCGCGGCTGATGAACGTGTTCGCGACGATCGCGACGGTAAGTGCGTGCGCGTGTAATACTTAACACTCCATGCCGGGGTGGCGGAACTGGCAGACGCACAGGACTTAAAATCCTGGGTCCCGCAAGGGGCGTGTGGGTTCGATTCCCGCCCCCGGCACCAAATTGCTAGCAATACTAGCAATTTGACATAACGGTTTGTTCGGGCGATACCTAATTTAGCCTTGTGTGTAGTAAAAGTGTAGTTATCGCGGTGGCAGTCAGCTTGACTTCCCAGGGCATTTGTGCTACGCTGTCTCACGAGTTGAAGAAGTCCGTTGCACGGGTTCCCGCGACCACCCGTATAGCAGGACCGGTCTAAGAAGTCCCGCCGCCTAAGCCGAACTCGAACAAGGCGTCGGTCTCTGAGAGTGGATATTTGTGTGTCCATTCAGGGGCCGACGCCTTTTCCTTTGTACACGTCGGTTCCCTTATCAACCCGGATTCGTAGTTTACAGGAGGGACGTGTGTATGGCGAAAAGCAGAAGACCCTATGAGTATCGATTGAAGGCGTGGGGTGACCCTGCGTGGCAGCGAAAGCTGAGCAAGACAGTCACCGTCTCCCGCGTTGATGAAGATATTCCCACGGCGAAACAAAGACCAGACCGGAAGCCGTGGTATATCGCGTTAACGCAAAAACCTGACTTCCTAAAAGAAGTTGGCGGCGTTAACGGGTTGCCACCCGGAAACACTCTGCTGCTGTCCGAATATGATGTGGTGGAGCTGGTTCGGTATCTCCTGGAGCCGCAGACGGCTTTGTGGGGTACGAATCCGACTCCGACCGAGCCGGGCGAGCAGGAGGTGCGGCTGTTTGTGGAGCCAGGTATGGTCGCAGTTCTTGCTGACTCAGGAGAAGTCGTCAACGGCGAAGCGCACTGGTCGCCTGCCTATTTCAAAAAGCAGGAAGCCTACGATGTGAAGAAGGGTCTACCAACACGGAAGATTCACACGTTGCCGTGGAAGCTGAAGTGATGGTCGGTCGGTCGCTGCGGGAATGAGTCTGTTTTCACAAATATCACATCTAGGATTCGGCGACGACATCCGGCACACTCCTTGCGGTCTTAGGGGTGCCCGGTGGGTTTTGATGCAAAGGCAAGGTCGCAATCGAGGGTGATGGCCTTCGGCACTGCACCATTCGCGAACAAGTTCTTCTTGAAGGCCACGCGGCCAGGAACGCCATCGATACCGAAGGAAACCCAGTTACCGGGGTGCTCTCTGCGGTAGATAAGCGTTCGGTTGGATGTTACTGCGGGTGCGGGTGCTGCGGCGGGTTGCGTGTTCTTCTTAGCCATGTTGTGACTCCTACTTAGTTGCCAACGAAATGATGGCAACTGAGATAGGTTATACGTCACGGATGGCCAATGCAATGACAATCGTCCAACAATCTTTTGGCACAACTTATCTACGAGGACCTAAGAACAGAGCGACGAATCGCAGATACTATCGTATCTGGCGAAGCTTCCGCAGAGCGAGCAACGACTGTGCCAAGGAATGTTAGCAACGACTATGCCGACCTTCTACGAGGACGTAGAAACAGAGCGAAGAATCGCAGATACTATCGTATCTGGCGAAGCTTCCGCAGAGCGAGGCGACGGGCAACTACCAACGCGACCATGCGACACGTCCGTACTCTGTCTTTCCCAAACACGGGCTGAAAAATCCGTACTTAGTCTCCGCGGAGCTAAATTAAACGATGACCGGCTCTCGCTCCTCCGCTGCTCCGGGAACCTCAGCCAGAATCTCTGCCCGCACACCATTAACAGAGTGCGAATAAATCTCACAAAGCGACCGAACCTCGCGCAACGTGTTCGCTGTGGCGGGGTCCGCTCGTTCGGCCCGTTCCAATCTCGCGGTGGTGACCTGCTCCGGGGCGACAAACGGTTCCATCCTACGGCTGCCATCCGGACGCGGTGCTGACAGCACACCAACCGGTGCGGTCTCGATAGCGGTGAGCACCCGCGGGTCGGTTGTGGACAAATACCAAGAGAGTCGGTCAGATGCTGACAGCTCGCGAAGCTGGTCCCGGATTTCCTGGTGCTGCAACTCGTAGGAAATGCGTGCGGCAGGGTCTGTGGGCGGATGGTACGTCACCTTCGCAAGAAGGGACTTCTCGAAGCGTCACTGCCCGGTCCGTGAGCGTCTTAATAGTGGTGTCCTCGATGGCCTTCAACGTGGCAAGCGCAGCAGCCGCAACACGGATGGCACCTGCCGACCGACCCTCTGGCGATAGGTCGGTATTTTGTTCGTTTCCGAGAAGCTCGGCATTGAAGTTATCCGCCGTCGCCAAAACCACGTTCAATTGTTTCGTGAGTCCTTCGCGCAGATGCTCGGGGACTTGCCTGATATAGTTCTGGCCGGCGAGCTTTAGAACTTGTCCGACTTTCATTGATGTTCTCCTCCGTCGATTTCGCGTTTCGCGTACTTTCCGAGTTTCACACTTTTCCTAAGTTTCACGAATATTCGATTTTCACTTCCCCTCGCGCGATTGCCGACGCGTGCTCCCCGAGCTGTTGCGGTGTAGGGTCTTTTAGGATTTTCTGGTTGGAGCTTGCGCCGAAACGGACCGGGGATGCCGTGCGACCACCAGCACCGCCACCATGACTCGGCAGAAATGTGAAGTCGGCCTCTTTCGCACGTTGAGTCATCCATTCTGCGAGGCTAAGTTTTTCGCTTGGGTTGGAAGCCGAAAATTCCGTGGTCGTGAGTTCCCCATCCTTCATCGCGAAAACCTTCGCCGCCGCTTCAGCCGTAAAGTCGATGGCGGAAGACCTGCCTCCGCACTTCAAGAATTCCGCCGTCACGGCATGCCGAAGTTGAGTCGCTGCGTGTGCAGCCTTTTCGGCGGCGAGGCTGGCTTCGAGTTCCGCAGCCCGCGCCGTGGCATCCGGCCGAGCCTTGAGCGTGTGATATTCATCAGGGTCCACGCCTTCGAACTTTGCGAGGTTCGCCAGGGCAGCCTTCGCGGCGTCGGGGTCGATGCCCTCGAACTTGGCGACGGTCGCCTTCAGCACATCGGTGGCCTTCATCAGCTCGATATTTCGGGCGCGGAACTCATTCACCTTTGATGTGTCGGGTAATCCGTCAATGGTGAGAACAAACTTGCCATCGGGCGTCGGTTTGTAGAGTGACCTATCCGGCTCCGGCACTTGAACGAGGTCGTCGATCAGGTATTTCAGCGCCATGTCTTCTCCTTAATGAATCTTTTTCGTTGACTGCCGTTCCGCCAGTTGGACCATGAGCGCGTTGCGCTGGAGCACGGTGAGCAACGCGGGTTGCATCTCGCTCAGCGGTGAGGTACAGGTCGAGCAACCGTTCACAGATGGGTAGGGCATTCGGCCAGTCCTTAATCTTGATAGCGTCACCGAGCGCGTAGAGCAGGGTGAGGATTTCTTCTTCTTTGTCAGTCACCGTGTGTCTCCTTTTGCAGGATTCCAAATTCCGATTCCCTGAGCCCACAAGTCAATTGACTCGCCGCTGAGCCAATGCAGCCTCGATGGTGTCGCACCACCCGAGTAGACGCGCGCACCTGCGCCGCATGAGCCATTCGCAGCTTCCCTTCGTCAGCACCATCTCGACTAGTAACCTGATTGCTTCCGTGTCGACTCGGTGGAGCACTCGCCACAGATAGTTCGTCGCATTGGGTTGGCGCCGACGTCGACTCACCACGAAGTTGAAAAGACAATCCAAGTCATGAGCCACGGGGTGTTTCCGCGAGCGGTTGCAGCTGTCCCGGAACCTGCTGGCCAGTCTCTCGCGTTCTATTTCCGCGTGGATGCCAAGTGGGTCTGGTTTGTTAGGGTCGTATGGATATCGCATCACTTCCCCTTAGTCAGGATTCTGACGACTGCTTGAGTGCGGTTGACTTCTTCCTGTGCAAGGCGAATCGCTGCCTGAATCTCTTCGAGTGTTTGCTCCCTCTCTGGGGTTATGTCTTCAGGAGTTATGTCGATAACTGCGAGTCCCGTGCCCCGCGCTTCGCGCTCTCTTTCCAGGTCGTCCCGTTCTTGCGAATCACGCTGTAGCTTTGCAGCGATTTGCAGCGCGCGGCGGACCAGGTCGTCTTTCGATAACTCGGATAGGTCCGCGATGGGTTGTGATACGGGCTCCGCGTCTACGGGTTTGCCGTCGATGGTATAAAGCGCGAGCGCCAAATATGGGTACGACTTAGGTGGGTCTGCCAATAAACCAGCTATAATAGCGTCCCGGAATAGTTCCGGCTGCGTAGTGGCTAAGTCGACCATGATTCGTTTGATGGATGCCTTCTGGAGTTTAGCCAGAGTTGTCGTCGTGCCATCGGGACCTCGGATTATGGTATTTGGGTCCATGTTATGCCTCTTGTTCTGTGCTCCCAGTTGTCGACCATATCGCGGGCCTTTCGGTATCCACATACGAGCGACGTGGGAGTCGCGCATCTTGTCGCGAGTCGCCTGCTTCTGCTCCGGCGTGCGGCGAGCGTGCCATGCGTACATTCCTTGACTGACGGCGAAATTCTTCATTGGCTAATATTGCAGTCCGACGTTAATCCCGGATGTTCCCTCCCTAGATGTCCCTGCCAGCCCAACCAAACGCCCGTAACCACTTGCGTGCGGGGGTTGCGGGGGTTGTAGGTGCTCCCTACTGGAAATGCAGGGTGCCTGTATTTGCAATAGGCTGCGGTTACAACCCCCACAACCCCCGCAGCCGTTAATTTCACTAGCCATGATGGTTAAACCCCCGCAACCCCAGCATCCAGCAACCTAGAAAGGGACGATGTCCCCAGGCTCCGGCTTTTTCGGCTCATGCACCACCGTCTCCAATTCACCGTTGTCGCCAATCTTGTAGAGGCAGAATGGCTTCCGCGTCGTAGCATCCTTAGGTGTTTCGAGTCGCACCTGTGTTCCATCCTTAAGTAAGAATTGTCGGCCTCGCTGAGTCCGTAGCTGTAGACCAAACGCCACGCGAACATCGCGAATCTTGCCGCTGTGTAAACCTAAGTCGCCTTCTACACCTTCGGCTTGAACGATGGACCACACATCGTTACTACCAACATAATCACTCTTATGCGAGTCCCACCATGCTTCTACCACCGCATTCCAGGCATTGCCGCGAACATTGCTGGCTTTGCGAAATGTGGCGGCATTGGTTCCAAATCCTTTGATACCAGCGGCCTCAAGAATCCCACCCATCACGATGCTCCACTGCTCAAAACTCGCGACTATCGTTCCCGTGAAGGGTTTCCGACCATTGGCTATCCAGTGCTGGATAAGTGTCAGCGCGGCCCACACGATTTCACTGCGCTGCTCAATGGCCCACTTGGGGAGTTCGTGTTTGAATCCACTACGAGTTGTTGGGTCGGCCATCTTTGCGTCGAGTCGGATGGCAACGATTCGCCTCACGATGTCGTAACCTATTTCAGGATTACACCCTGTGGCGACCCACGGCATATCAGCGGGTAGTGTCACCATCCGCGTTATTCCGAGAATACGGTCTGTCCATGTTTTGCTCGTAAACAACGCCGCCAATTGGTGACTGTCAATCTTGACGACGTTATCCAGCAGCACGGCTTCCGGAGCCTCTAGCAAAGTGGCTGTGATGCGCTTCCGCCACTCATCTTCATCGTCGCAGTCTGTGATGATGCCCTGCCGACCACCGAGCGCCGGAATCATGCACGCATCGGCCAGCTTGCCCGCGCCAGTGCCAACCTCTGGTTTCTCGATGAGATGTAACGGCAGGTCGCCGCTAATAAGGTCTCGCGCGAAGAACAACAGCAAGAGGGCGATGGCATGGGCTTTGTCAGCTTGACTGGAAAAGCAGAAATCGAAGAGTAGTTCGTCCTCGATAATGTGACGAGCCTCGATGAGCTCCGCTGCTGATGGTATAGCTGAAACTGGCTTCAGGACGAAACCAGGTGTCGGTGTGTAGTAGACGCCGGCCGCCGGATGGAATCCAGGCGTTGTTATCAATGTGCCATCCGGAGCAAATACTGGAGCACTCACTAACCGTCGTATTCTGGGATACGGTGGTGGCTCCGCTACGGCGAGCATGTTAGTTATCACTTGGTCGGGTGGATAGGCTGGCGCGAATCCGCCCTCTTTCGCTAATGTCTGAAAGCAAATCTCTTGCGCGAGCAGATTCTTCATCTTGTCGTGAGTCAGTAGGTCCGTGGCTGGACGGTCATCACGGGTCATCCAGGTGATGCGTCCAAAGGCGTTCCCGAATAAATAGATGATGGGATGCGGCGCAATATCGTTGATATCCACCAGGACGTCGAACACTTCCTGAGTTTTCTTGTGCAAGTCAGTGACACCAACGAGCACACGTGGACGTGAATCCGCGTCGCGGTCTTCGTTGTATCCAAAGAAGACATACACATCAGCGACGTTGTGATTGGAACAATGACTGTGTAGACACTTGAAGGCATACCCACCGCTCCGACCACGTTTCTTGAATAGTGCGGCTTCATCATCACCACCTGTGTGGTGGTCGGCCCACGGACATTTGACTAATTGCTTCACCTCATGCTTGGCACGGAGCATCCCACGACGCTTGAACGCCTCGACCAAATTGAAGTCCATCATCCGCTTGTGGGAGTCCTGAACCTCTTTGTCTAGACGACAAATGTTCGGTGGGTTCCCACCAATAAAGACACCCGTAACGGCGAAGAATCGTTCACGGCCAGGAGCGCCGTCATACATCTCGCTCTGGCTACCGGCCTTCGTGTGCTTCGCTCCCGGTGGTAGTGAACCGAACAGGAATTGTTTGTAGCCGGTTTCTGATGGGGATACTTCCGTGTAGGTCGGCAGCGATGCCATCTCTTGCAGAGCCCACGATTGAATGACACATGTTTTAGGGTCGCGGCAGTTGTCGCGGTCGATACCCATAACGCCGTATTCAGGAAAGAACGCGAAGCCGATACCAGCGTAACCTCCCATCTGGACGCGAGCTACTGCGGCATCGAACGTTCCCCAATCATCACGATTCGTAGGGTCGGCAGCCACACCGTCAGCACTACGAAATGGAATCTTCTTCGGCTTCCCACTCTCGCTCGGGATGGATTTCCACACTCCCCAAGTTGAAATCTTCTTCAGTTCGGTGGGTATCTGGTCAATCGGCCGCACAAGGACCGGAGTATCGTTAGAGGGTCGGGGATTGTCGGACACGAGATGTAGCTGGGGAGGGGTCGTCATTGGGTCTGTAGCCATCTGCTCCTCTACCTGACCTTGCGCTTGAGCACGCTGAGATTGGCCTGAATCGAGACCACACGTAATCGCGCATGCGTCGCGTGATAGATAACCCACCGTTTAGCGATGTCGCCGTCCATCAAGTAGTTTTCCGTGCTGCCGTCAGTTGTTGGTGAGACGGCGAGGGTCTCTAGTGTTATTCCCTCACTGAGAATGAATTGGTCCACGAGCATCCTGAACGTTGGGTCCGCGTGGTCCACATGCGATGTATCGCGGGTGATGGTCTCGCCTGTTATTGGGCAGACTCGGTGTGGTGTGGTGTCAAAGGATGTGTTGTGAAACTCCCAGATTTGCGGGCGCACCTCCGTCCGGAATGCCGCGCCGAACCTGCGCGTCGGCCGGGGGTGGTGTCAGGCACGCAATGAAACTCCAATCCGTGCGCGAACCGTCATGGCGTGTGAGCCAGAACCCGCGTGAACCTAGGTTCTGCTCGACCTGGAACGATGCGACGCCGACACCGATTTTCGCGTCGCGCTGGCGATGCTGATTCAGTGTGGCCGTAAGCAGCTCAACATCGACCGGGTCGTCGACCGTGGCGCCAACCGGATACCGATAGAGCACAGTCTGAAGTGCTTTCTTGCGCTGAGCTTTAGTAGGTTGTCCATCTCTCATGCCTTCGACCTCATCGCGCGCAGAATGGGCAGAATCTCACGGAGGGGCCGACGATTGATTGCTGCTGTTGCTAGGGGGATACAGATTGGGCAGAAGATGACGGATAGTCCTGCTGATACCGTCCACCGAACGGCATCCCATTTAGGGACAACGGTCAGACAGATATGGCAGCGATGCTCAGAATAGATTCGCTGGTCATCAATTTCTTCTGGGCTTAACTTGGGGGTTGGTGTAACGCGCTTTCCCATTACACCTTCTCCTGATGCTTCTCTATAAAAGCTCGCAGTGCATCCACGGAAAGGAGCACCCTGCGAGTGTTTTCACCGGGTCGCTTCGTGCTGGGGCACCGAACGACAGGAATCAACCTGTCAGCAATGTAGCGGTCCAGAACCCAAACGGATATCCCGAGTGCTGCCGCCGCCTCTTTCCGCCCCACAACGAGCGGCGTCATGCCGTCCGCTCCGTAGTGTCGGTAACGATTGCAATAGGTCGCAGTAGAAGGAAGGCAGGTGACACGTCAAGGACAGTTGCAAGCGCATCAAGTTCGTCGTCGGTGAGCCTAATCTGCCCAAGCTCCGCACGTGAAATGAAGGTCTGGAGTCGCAGGCGGGACGAACTACCCAGCAACCGTTCGGCGTGGCGAGCAACATCTCGTTGCGCCCAGCGACGCTGTCTGCGTTCAAATTCGAGGCGTAGCACCGGAACCTCCAGGACCGGCGCACAAAGGAAAAGGCGTCGGTCAAAAGAAAACACATCACTCGTGTTTGCTCTTAACCAACACCTTCGGTAACTGGGTTGGTGGATTCCGGTGTCTACTTACTCCGGAGCCGTGGATAAGGCGGGCATAGCCTTCAACGGCCTTCGTGGGGTAACCACTACATCTGTAAGTTAGTATACGCTAACACGGGCTAAATTGCAAGCACAAAGTGGGGCGAAGGCGCAATTATTTTGCGTCCGTGCCTGCGGTTTGTAACTGGCCAGAGACCACACAAAGGTTTGTAACTGGCCCGAGACTACATAAGGACTTGCCGGACGCTATACGCTACGGTATAATAGGCAAATGACCCCACGTAAGCTCCTGGAATTCCGCCAGCGCCTCAAACTCACACAAGCTGAGTTCGCGGAGTACGTGGGTGCAGCACCCAACACCGTCGCTCGATGGGAGCGCGGGGAGTTGGGGATGCGGCCGAGCACCGAGCGACTCCTCAAGTTACTGATGGAACAAACCGACCTCACGACGCCAACCATCACCGAGCCGACCGCCAAGAAGAGGAGAAAGTAAGTGGGATGTATCTACCGTCGCGTCCAATGGCACTGCACGACTTGTAACAAACGATTGGACAGAACCGCCGACCGCAAGGCGTGCGAAGCGGCCGGACACACCGTCGAGAAACGTCAGTCACCTGTGTATTGGATTAGCTATCGACGAGCGGGGAAATCCTACGCCGAATCCGTCAAGTCACCCACGTGTGATGGGACGCGCAAGAAGGATGCGGTCGCGCTGTTGGTGGAGCGAGAGGGCGACATCGGACGCGGCAAGCCAGTAACGCCGAAGATGGGGAAGTTGACATTCGAGGATGCGGCGGCGGATTTATTGGCCGAATATAAGAGTTTCGGCCGGAAGTCGTACGCTGAGGTCGAGCGTCGGCTAAAGCTGCATCTGACTCCCTATTTCGGTGGATGGCGGATGGCGAACATCACGATGTCCGACATCGATAAGTTCGTTGCCAAACGGCAGACGGAAAACACCGTGCTCGTCCGCAAGGCGAAAGAGGGCACGAACAAGAAGCCCGCCGTGGTAGGGGAGTCGAAGCCTGCCAGCAACGCCGAAATCAACCGCGAATTGGCCGTTTTGAAGAGAATGTTCTCGCTCGCGGTCGAAGCTGGAAAACTACTGCACAAACCAAAGATTAAGATGCGACGTGAATCTGCGGCACGGGCAGGCTTTTTCGAGCTTGAGCAGTACGAGTCGGTGCTGACACACCTGCCCGCAGAGATTCGGCCGGTCATTCAGTTTGCATACGTGACGGGGTGGCGCATCAAGTCAGAAGTGCTGCCGCTCGAATGGCGTCAGGTGGATTTCAAGGCGGGTGAGGTCAAGCTCGACGCGGGCACCACCAAGAACAGGGAGGGTCGGGTGTTTCCGATGACGACGGACCTGCGGACAATCCTGAAAGCACAGCACGTGGAACAGGAGCGGCTGAAAACAAAGGGTCGGATTGTGCGTTACGTGTTCCACCGGGAGGCGTGGGTAAAGCAGCCTGATGGCACGAAGCAACGACAGCCAGGACAAGCTATTGTGAGCTTCAAGAAAGCCTGGAAGGTTGCTTGCCGGAAGGCAGGATGCCCGGGACGGATTCCGCACGACCTGCGACGGACGGCCATTCGAAATCTCGTCCGCACTGGTACATCAGAAACCGTGGCAATGAAACTCAGTGGGCACAAAACGCGCAGCGTGTTTGACCGCTACAATATCGTCAGTGGTCAGGATTTGCGCGATGCAGCAAAGCGGCTCGACGAAAACCGGGCTGTGTAAAATCTGGGTAAATGGCCCGGCACATTTGGGCCTGTTTCTACACTACCCGGCACAACACCGTGAGCCAAAACGCTAATAAATACCACTATTTGCTAGGTAAAGCAAGTGGTTCGTAGCACTTAAAATCCTGGGTCCCGCAAGGATCGTGAGGGTTCGATCCCCTCCCCCGGCACTATTACCTAGCAAAAACAGCGATTGAACCATTTCAGGGCGCCCTGTACAAAGTGGCCGACCTGAGTGGCGAACTTTTCGGGTATCCTGTGCGGCATGCGTGCGCCCCAGTCGGATCGTGATGCCGTCCCGGATCGTGACGGGCTCTACGTATTCAGACCGAAGCGATCGAGGTTCACTACGCCGAGACGTTCATCGATGGACGCAAGGCACGCAAGTCGCTCCGAACGCCCGAACTGACAACGGCCAACAAGCTCGCGATCGACTGGCACAAGAGGCTGCTGAAGGAATCGCGACTGACCGCCGGCCTCGCGTGTCGGCGAACGTGCGGCAATGGATGGGCATCCCACCGGGCCGCTGGGAATGAAATTCGCTGGTCGTCCATGGACCAACTTCAGCGACAAACGGGGGTATCTTTGGCGACGGCGATCACAGCAACAGCTGTCTGACCGAGCGATTCACGCAGATGGAGCCGAGACGATGCGATTCGAGTTCACGGCGCGGCGAGGCCGTCCATGCGAAGAACGCCGCCACGGCTGTGACAATCGAGGCGCTGTAGCGCATTTCGGAATTCTACTTCGCAGGAGGGATTCCGCAGCCCCGACCGATGTTCCGAGCGGGGCGCGAAGGCTCGGCCGGTCGCGCAAACCTGTTCAGCGCCTGCCTGTGAAGCCGACAATGTGGCCGGGTCGAGAGCACGGCCTAACCTGAACACGACAGAACGGATGGCGATCATCGCGAGGAACAGCTCATGCGCCGGTGGCTAATGCGACTCTCAATGCTCGTGGCGATCGAAATCGTGTGCGCAAGCCGCCCGTTCCGCGCGACCGCTCAACGCACGGGACAGGAAGGCGAGTGGCGTCACTACTCCGGCGACACGTACGGAACGAAATACTCGCCGCTCGATCTGATCAACAAGGACAACGTGGACCAGCTTCGCGTGATATGGCGATGGCCGTTTGCCGACCGCGAATTGCAGGCGTCGAATCCGCTCCTGCGCACGACGCGCACCGAGGAAACTCCCCTGATGGTCAATGGCGTCGTGTACATGGTGACGGGCCTGGGGCTGGTCGCCGCCCTCGATCCGGCCACCGGCGAGACCCGCTGGGTGCACGACCCCGAGGGGTACAAGGCCGGCAAGCATACGCAGGCGAGCTTCATTCGACGGGGTCTGGCGTACTGGACCGACGGTACGCGGCAGCGGCTGCTTGTCGGTACGGAGGACGCCTACCTGGTCTCGGTCGATGCTCGCACCGGAAAGCCAGACTCCGGCTTCGGCGACGGCGGCAGAGTCGACATCACAGTCGGCATTCGCGACGTGGTTCGTGCGGTGAACTTCACGGCGCGACGCCCGCTCGTCGCCGGCAACATCGTTGTCACCGGCAGTTCGATCCAGGACCAGGTGCTGAAGAAAGAAGAGCCCCCCGGTTACGTCCACGGCTTCGACGTCCGTACGGGCAAGCGGCTCTGGACCTTTCACACCATCCCCCGCGCGGGCGAGTTCGGGCACGACACATGGCTCGACGACTCGGCCGAATATTCCGGGAGCACGAACGTGTGGGGCGGCAGTGTCTACGACCCTGAGCTCGATTACATCTATCTCGCGACGTCGACGCCGACCAACAACTACTACGGCGGCCACCGTCGCGGGAACAACCTGTTCGCCGAAAGCCTCGTGTGTCTCGAGGCGAAGACCGGCAAACGCGTGTGGCACTTCCAGGCGGTCCATCACGGGATCTGGGATTACGACTTCCCCACTCATCCAATCCTCGGTGACATCACGGTCAATGGCCGCCGGATCCGGGCCGTCATCCAGATCAGCAAGCAGGCGTTCGCCTACGCCTTCAACCGCAGAACGGGCGAACCGATCTGGCCGATTGAAGAGCGGTCGGTGCCGCCCTCCACGGTCCCTGGCGAACGCACCTCTCCGACGCAGCCCTTTCCAACAAAACCGCCCCCGTTCGATTTGCAGGGCGCAACCGAAGCCAATCTCATCGACTTCACGCCCGAGTTGAGAAAGCAAGCGCTTGAGCGGTTGCGGGAACTGGACCATGGCGCGCTGTTCACTCCGATCTCTTCGACGAAGAAGTCGGTGATCGTTCCGGGTATCGCAGGCGGGGCGAACTGGGGCGGCGCAGGATTCGACCCGGAGACCGGCCTCCTGTACGTGCCGTCCCGGATGTCCCCCTCCGTGCTGCAACTGCTTCCGGTCGATCCGAAGGAAGGCAACATGCGATACGTCCGGGGGCCGATTGGCAGCGGACCGGACACGCTCGACGGGCTCTCGATCTTCAAGCCTCCCTACACGCGTGTCACGGCCATCGACATGAACAGAGGTGAGCATCGGTGGATGTCGCCGCTCGGCAACGGACCACGAAATCATCCGCTGCTCAAGGGCCTCACGCTTCCTCCTCTCGGCGACGAAAATCAGAACGGCGTCAGCGTGCTCGTGACGAAGACACTGCTGTTCGTAACCGCCCGCCCCACCGGCTCGAAATGGGGTGACGCGGACGCCGTCCGCAAGCTGCTGTACGTCTTCGACAAGCAGACGGGCACGCTCGTGCGCGCCATGGAGGTGGACGGGTTCGCCGCCGCCGCGCCCATGACCTATCTTCATCGCGGAAAGCAGTACATCCTGACGGCGGTCGGCGGTGGCCCCGCATCGGAGCTCGTCGCCCTCAGCCTGCCGTAGAGACGGTCGTTTCTGGCGGGAGAGCGCGTATATCGCCAAATACCCGAAATGTCCCATCGTTGAGCCCAATTCGAGTTTTGTTCGGTGCTGAAACCTGGTGTTCATACCGCAGGCCGTGGCAGGGTTTCCGTAGGGTTTCGACTGCTTCGCGCTTGCGGCCAAGATGTTGCGTTCCCGTGGGATTACCGACAGAGAACTTAACCTCATGACAAAAGAGAACCCAGCGATACTGTTCTCGTTGCCGCCGCTTGGCCCAACGACGACACAACGGACGTGCAATAACACCCGTGTCAAAACAGATTGTTGGCGCCTATAATCGCCAGCGCGTGTATAACGCATCTGAGGCCCGTTGAATCGCCGGGGGGATTCGGGACCATTTCTACCGCACAACGTCTCCTCTCCTTCCGGTCGGACCTCCGACCCGACGAGGTGATCCAGCAATGGATGAGAAGAAAATGTCGGAAGACGCACCGCAGTCACCGTCGCGCCGCGCCTTCATCCGGGGCGTCATCGCTGCGGGCACCGTGGCGTCAGGATCGGCGTACCTCTTCCGGTTCGCCACGGTCAGCGGCCAGCGCGCGACGAGCGCCGGCGCGGTCGAGCGTCTGATCACGCTCAACGTCAACGGTCAGGCGCGCCGCGTCGACGTCATGCCGCAGGAAACGCTCGGCATGGTGCTGCGCTACAAGCTCGGATCTGACCGGCACCAAGATTGGGTGCGACCGCGCGGAATGCGGTGCCTGCACGGTCCTCATCGACGATGTGCCGCACTACTCGTGCTCGGTGCTCGCGCACACGCGTGCGCGGCGCGAAGATCGTCACGATCGAAGGCCTCGCCGATCCGACCACCGGCAAGCTGCGCCCGGTGCAGCAGGGCGTCGTCGACGAGCAGGGATTCCAGTGCGCATTCTGCATGCCCGGCTTCGTGATGGCGGCCACCGGCTACCTCAAAACGAACCAGAACCCGACGCGTCAGGAGCTGGCGCACGGCGTCTCCGGCAATCTGTGCCGCTGCCAGGACTACGACAAGATTCTCACGGCGCTGATGCGCGGCGCGGAGTACATGAGGAGCGCGTAACCATGGCTGACACCAAATCAAGCTCGTTCGGCCAGAACTACACGCACGCCGGATCTGGTCGCGAAGGTGACCGGCAAGGCGCGCTACGCGGAAGACTACCGCGCCGAAGGGATGCTCTTCGCGAAGCTGCTGCTCAGCCCGATGCCGCACGCGCGCGTCAAGCGGCTCGACGTGAGCAAGGCGCTCGCGATGCCGGGCGTCAAGGCGATCGTCACCGACGACGATCTCCCGAAGCCGGTCGACGGCGGCACACTCGGCGAAGAACGTGCAGGCGACCGTGCAGGGCGAGCGCGGCCTGACGATGGAGCCGCTCTACCAGGGCGAGCCGATTCTCGCCGTCGCGGCCGTCGACGAGCTGACGGCGGCCGAAGCGATCGAAGCGATCGAGATCGAATTCGAACCGCTGCCCTTCGTCGTCGATCCGATCGAGGGCCTGCGGCCCGGCAGCCCGAACGCGCGCTGCGCAGGGCAACGTGTGGATGCGACCGACCGTGCCGCCGGCGGCGCCGCCACAGCGCGGAGCGTCGAACGACGCGCGCGGCGCCGCTACTGCCGGCGCCCGGCGCGCCGCCCGCGGCCGGCCGCGGCCAAGCCTCTGGCGCGCGGCACGGGGCGCGCGTGGTTCGCGGCGGCGCGCGCCGGCGGCGTCCGCCGCCGCCGCAGATCGCCGTCTGGAAATGGACGGAGGAGGACTTCAGGAACGCGCGGCGAGGGGCAGATGCCGCTCGGCAAGGCGACCGACGAGTGGACGTTCGGCGACGTCGACGAGGCGCTGAAGAAAGCGGACCTCGTCCTCGACGAAACATTCATGACGCAGTCCACCGGCCATCAGCCGCTCGAAACGCGGTCGGCGATGGCCTACTGGCAGAACGGCAAGCTGTATCTCCACGGCTCGACGCAGAGCACGGTGCAGACCGTCGCGTCGGTCGCGCGCTGGGTCGGCATCGCCGCCGAGCGCAGGTCGTGATGATCAGCGAGTACACGGGCGGCGGCTTCGGCAGCAAGATTCCCGGCGCGATTTCGATGTGCATCCCGGCGCTGCTCTCGAAGAAGGCCAACGCTCCGGTGATGATGCGCATCACGCGCGAAGACGAGCACTTCATCGGCCGCGCGCGGCCGGGCATCACTCGCTCGCGTGAAGATGGGCTTCCGGAAGGACGGCCGCATCACCGCGATCGATATGTACACGATCTGCGACAACGGTCCGTACGACGCGCAGGGCGACGCGCGGTCGGCGGCCGACACCGTGTCGCTGGCCTACCAGCCCGAAACGATGCGGTGGCGCGGCATCACGGTGCTGACCAACACGCCGCCGAAGACGTCGCAGCGCGCGCCGGGCGGCATGCAGGGCATCGGCATCATGGAGCCGATCATCTCGAAGGCCGCGCGAGAAGCTCGAGCTCGATCAGGTCGAGATCCGCAAGATCAACGCGCCGGCCGGCCAGGCGCCGTTCGGTCCCGCCGCTGGCGACCGGACGAGCAGGCGTACGTGACGAGCGCCTTCGTCAAGGAAGCGCTCGACAAGGGCGCCGAGCATGTTCAACTGGGAGGAGAAGAAGGCCGCGCTCGAGCGGCGACGCACGGAAGGGCACGAAGGTGCGCGGCATCGGCGTCGCCGTCAGCCCGTACTCGGGCGGTTCGATCGGCTTCGACGGTCTGTTCATCATCAAGCCGGACGGCCGCGTGCAGTTCCAGTCGGGCATCGGCAACCTCGGCACGCACTCGGTGTTCGACGTGCACCGCGTCGGCGGCCGAGATGCTCGGCGTGCCCGTGGGAGCAGTGCGACGTCGTGTGCGGCAACACGAGCAAGAACCTGCCGTGGACCTGCGTCTCGGCCGGCAGCCAGACGACGCACGCGATGACGCGCGCGGCGCACGCGGCGGCGACCGACGCGATCAAGAAGCTGCAGGAGATCGCCGCGAAGACGCATGGCGGCAGCCCGGAGGCTACAAGGTCGCCGACGGACGCGTGTCGGGCCCGGGCGGCAGCATGACGCTTCGCGCAGGCGGCGCAGAAGGCGATCGAGCTCGGCGGCAAGTACGACGGCCACGAAGCTGCCGGAGGACATCAACAACTTCACGAAGACGTCGGCGCAGGCGCTCGCCGGGCAGGGGCTTGATGGCGGTGGCGCAAGGACAACGTATCCGCGCGACGGCCAGACGCAGTCCTACGTCGTCGGCTTCGCGGAGGTGGAAGTCGACATCGAAACGGGCATCTTCGCAGATGCTCGACTACGCGGCGGTCGGCGACGTCGGGCACGGTCATGAACCCGCGCAGCCTCAACGGACAGCTGTTCGGCGGATCGATGCTCGGCATCGGCCACGCGATCACGCAGCGCTGGGTCTACGACCAGCACTACGGCGTCGCGCTCGCGCAGGCGGTTCCACCACAACAAGCCGCCGACGATTCTCGACGCGCCGCACGAACTTCATGCGGCGACGCCGTCGACATTCCGGATCCGGAGACACCGGTCGGCGCACGCGGCGTCGGCGAGCCGCCGGTCGGCGCGGCCTACGGCGCGGTGCTGAACGCGATCGCGGACGCGCATCGGCGACGAGGTCTTCCGCAAGTCGCCGGTGTCGCCCGACATCATTCTGAAGGCGCTCGAAAACGGCGGCAAACGGACGCACGAGCCGCTGACGCACACGCTTGAGCGCGGCCCCGCCCACGGGCCTGCAGGCCCGCGCAACGGTCGATGGGACAAGAGATGGCTGTGATTCGCGACGTGATGCCGGTGTTCGAGCTCTTCCAGCCGCGCGACGATCGACGATGCGATTCGGCTGCTGGACCAGCACGGCGCGGACGCCTTGGTGCTCGCCGGCGGTCTCGACAGCATCGACTGGCTGAAGGATCGCTCGAAGCGGCCGAGAGTCGTCGTCGACCTGAGTCAGGTGACGGAGCTGCGCGGGCATCAAGGAGGCCAACGGCGGGCTCGAGATCGGCGCGATGACGCCGCTGACCGAGGTCGTCAAGCACCCGGTCGTCCGCGACAAGTTCGCGCTGCTGATGGAGGCGGCCGAGCTCGTCGCCTCGCCGCAGATCCGCAACCAGGGCACGCTCGGCGGCAACGTGTCGCAGGACACGCGCTGCTGGTACTACCGCGGCGGCTGGACGTGCTACCGCGCGGGCGGCAACATCTGCTACGCCGACACGCCGACGGCGATCAACCGCGAGCACGCGATCTTCGACGCGGACCGCTGCGTCGCCGTGAACCCGTCGGACACGGCGCCGGCGCTCGATCGCGCTCGACGCGCAGATGGTGATCCGCGGCGCCGCGCGGCGAGCGGGTCGGTCAACGCCGAGGACTACTTGATCGGCCCCGGCATCGACATCACGCGGATGACCGTGCTGCAGCCGAACGAACTGCTCGTCGCGATCCGCATTCCCGGCGACGTGGGCCGGCGCGCAGTTCTACTTCGAGAAGGTGCGCGACCGCCAGGTGTGGGACTTCCCGCTCGTCAACGTCGCGGCGGCGATCAAGCCGAACGGCGCGAACATCGGCGAGGCGCGGCTGGTCGTCAACGCGGTCGCGGCGACGCCGATGCGCCTGAAGAACGTCGAGGCCGCGGTCGTCGGCAAGCCGCGCAACGAAGAGACGGCGGCCGCTGGCCGGCCAGATGGCGGTCGAGGGCGCCGCAGACGCTGCGGCACAACGGCTACAAGGTGCCGCTGATGCGCAACCTGGTGAAGCGCGCCATTCGCGGGTCGGAGGGCGGCTGCATGGACTTCCTGAAGTACGGACGGAGTCCGTGGGGCGAGACGATTCTCACGCACGTCTCATGGAATCTGTTCTGGGCGTCGCTGTTCGCCGGCATCCTGTTCTTCCTCGCGCACGCGGCGTACATGCTGTTCTCGGCGCACCGCAAGCGGTCGCCGGCGGAAACCGATGCGCTCGAAGCGGCGCACAGGAGTCTGCCCGCGAAGATCGAACGGCACGACCTGGCGGCGCGGCTGTTCCACTGGGTGATGGCCGCGTCGATGTTCGTGCTGCTCTTCACGGCGTTCCTGCCGGTCGTCGGCGTCAAGTTCGCGTGGGTGCAGTGGCACTGGATGGCGGGCATCGTGCTGACCGCGTCGATCCTGTTCCACATCGTGCATGCGACGTTCTTCCTCGACTTCTGGTCGATCTGGGTCGGGCCGAAGGACATCCCCGAGTTCAAGGCCGAGATCCTGCGCGAGTTCGGTCACGACGTGCCGGGACCGAAGTCGGGCAAGTATCCGCTCGGCAACCGCCTCTATCACCTGGCGATCGTCGTCACCGGCCTCGGCCGTGACGGCGACCGGCCTGTTCATGATGAAGCGCATCCGGACGCCGCTCTTCCTGCGCGATCCGTACATCATGAGCGATTACGGCGTGGGGCGTCACCTACGTGCTCGCACGGGCTCGCGGGCGTCGGCCTCGTCGGCCTCGTCATCGCGCACGTGTACTTCGCGGTCCGGCCCGAGAAGTGGTGGATCACGAAGGCGATGATCCTCGGCTGGATCACGCGCCGGCAGTACCTCGAGCACCACGAGCCGTCGCGGTGGCGCGTCGGCGGCACGAGCCGGCTCGTCCCCGAACCCAGCCGGTCAGGCGTGAGCCTGGCCGCGCGCATCGACGCGATCGAGGAAGCGTACGAGTTCTTCCTCGGGTACGCGTCGCAGGGCCTCCCCACCGAGTCCGTCGAGGTTCGCAATCACCTCGATGAAGTTTGACGACGCGCTGACCGGCCTCGGCGAGCTGCTGGTCGCGCAGGTCGGCGGCGCCGGTCTCGACGCAGCGTCGTTCCGTACCTTCATCGGCGTCATCGATCGTGACGCGCGCGACGCCCAGGCCGCCATTCGGATGGTCCAGGCGCACCCGTCGATTCACTCGCAGATCGTCGACAACCTCAACGCGAACATCCATGTTCGCGCGCTGCTGACCGATCTGTTCCTGATCGACGAGATGCTCAAGGCGCACAGCTGACGCGAGCCCCGGCTTCGAGCCGAGCTATCTCTAGCGCAGACGCGATCTCGACGCAAGATTTTTAGTGGAGAATCAGCGTTCGTCGTCCGCCATCACCGCTCTTAGCTTCTTCTTTTGAATCGTTGCTTCGGCGACCGGGGTTGACGGTTCAGTACGTCGTTAGCGTGGGCGGTTCCGTGTGCATGGATTGATTGATTGCCCCTGTCGATCGATTCGTCGTGCAAGTTGACGATCTGATCGACGGTGAGATGGATCAGATCGGCCACTTATCGCTTAGCCAGGCGCTTCAGCATGGCGCCGTGGCGCGTGCGTACCTGTCGCTTGGCTTCGGCAAACGCGGCATCAGTGGCATAGCGGTGTGCCGTGATGACGATCTGATCCCCCTTCAGGTCAACATCGACGTCGGTGTCCGCGCCGATGGCATCGAGAAACGGCTTGGGGAGCACCAGCGCCTTGGAGCCACCATTAGGGAAGAGCTGTTTGATGATCGGCATAGACAGAATATATATCTAGTCTATACTCCGCGTCAAGTGAGTGGCCGACTAGGCGGATCTAGTGGCCGACTCACAGCGATTTAGACCAATAAAAATGGCATGGTCTAGATAACCCGTAGGACTTAAAATCCTGGGTCCCGCAAGGGGCGTGTGGGTTCGATCCCCGCCCCCGGCAATCACTTACGACGATTTGATCTGCTTCCTTGATAGGCCCACGCGGGCCACTTTCATGCGTTTCCTCGCCTGCGCCGCGTGTCGTCGCTTGTAGGCGTCGGCCAGCGTCCGAACGACCCCGAAGATACGTGTTCGTCGTGTGCACCGAGGAATGTCCGAGGGCATCGCGGACGATGTGCATCGGCACGCCTGATTCGAGGAGCTGTGACCCGCCTTCCGCGCGCAGGTCGTGCAGGTGCAGGTTCTTGACCTTGGCGCGCTCGCAGACGTCGAGCCACATCGAGCACAACCGCCGTCGCGCGATCTGGTGTCCAACTTCGTCGCCGAAGACGTGCGCGTCAGTGGGCAGGTTTTGGCCGTCGGGGCCCTGCGACGACGTTCGAGAATCTTCGCCAGCGTGGGTGTGATCGGAACCTGACGCTCTTCGCGGTCCTTCGTCTTGCTCGCAAGCAAGACGAGGTGACCAGCCTGGAAGGTCGTACGCTTCGTCTTCGTTCAAGACTTTCCGGAGGCGCCCCACCATCTTGGACGACTTGAGCGCGTCGAGTTTGCGACGAATGCGTGTTCCAGACAACACTGCCCTCCGCGTGCAGGCTCCGCGAGAAGCGAATCGGCGGCAGCCGGGCGCGGAGAGCCGGGGTTTCAGGCTGCAGACCCTAGCCCTAGCCGCCAAAGGAGGACATGCTACAAGAGCTCAGCCGGCTTTTCGCAGCGCGGACGCCGCGTGCCACAGGTCCCAATCGGCTTGCAGGCCCATCCAGAACTCCGGCGACATCTTGAAGAGCCGCGCGAGACGGAGGGCGGTATCGGCGGTGATGCCACGCTTGCCGTTGATGATTTCGTTCAGCCGGTTGAGGGGGACGCCCATGCGCTGTGCCGCCTCGACCTGGGTGAACCCAGCAGGCCGCAGGAACTCCTCGAGCAGCATGTCGCCTGGTCGAGTCGGTGGGCGCTTCAGGTCCAGCACGGATCGTGGTCCGTCAATGGTAGTCCTCGCACGTGACGTTGTCGGCATAGGGTCCCTTCTGCTCCCATTGGAACGTGATCCGGTACTGATCGTTGACCCGCAGGCTGAGGCGTCCGGCCATGTCACCCTTCAACGCCTCCAGACGGTTGCCCGCCGGTAGACGAAGATCCTGAAGCGTGCGCGCCCGGTGCAGTGCGTCGAGCTTCCGTCGGATGATCGGCCAGAGCGGTTTCGGCAGCCGTCGCGCCGCTTTTGTGTCCCGGCCGTAGTAGACGTCCGCCGTCGCACCGTCTCCGAACGACCGAACCACCTCCTCAGTTTACACGATTCACCGGGAATCAAGGAAGCACCGGATGCGTTCGGGCGCCGACAGCCCGAAGGGCCAGGAAGGCCACGAGTTCATCCATGGCCTCTTGTTCCTCCAGGCGCACACCGTAGCCGGGCACGCCAGTTTCATGCTCGGCGAAAACAGCCAGAGGGGCTCCTGGTTCTTCTATCCGGTCGGCCTTCTTGTGAAGACGCCCATCCTCAGCTCGATCTGTTTCGTGGCCGGATGCGCATTGCTCTTCACCCGGCGCTTGGGCGACCGGTTTGCGGAGCACGCCGGCTATGCGCTCGGTGCCTTCGGGTTATTAGGCATTGCGGCAACCAGCCCCATCAACATCGGCCTGCGCCACGTCTTCGCCGTCTACCCGCTCTTCGCGATGGCGAGCGCGTACGGATTGGTTCGGGCGTTCGAAAGACAACTCCACACAATGGTGCCGGTGTCCGTCGCACTGGTCGTGTTGGCCCCGCTGGGACAAGCGATCGTACTCGGTGCGTCCTTCCCGAACCAGATAGCCCACTTCAATGCCATTGCGGGCAGCGATCCGGGGTACGTGCTGAGTGATTCGGATCTGGACTGGGGCCAGGACGTTCTGGCGATGGAACGCTACTTTTCGGATCACCCCATTCCGGAGCTATATGTGCTGCAGAACGGAACGGCCCTCATCTGGGGCGCCGATCTCTCAAGACTGCTTGAGGGGCTGGACTTGATCCTGACAAGTCCACTTGTCCCACACTTGCTCTGTCGCCAGACAATTCAGCGTAATCCTCGTAATCGTCGTAAGAGCAAGAGGGCGCGAGTTACCGAAGGATCTCCGCAAGTTGTTGATCTGGTTGGATCGGTACCGGAGGCTTCAATCGGGCTTAAAATCCTGGGTCCCGCAAGGGGCGTGTGGGTTCGATTCCCGCCCCCGGCACCAGCCTCCGCTCGCGCGATTGATCGAGCGCGAGCTACGGCTGGCTCACCACAATCACCTTCGCGCAGTCAACAACTTGCGGCCAGGACCGCCGACACCGCGCGCAGGAATCGAACCGCCCCAGCGCTGGATCGTAGCGGCCCGCGTCTGACCTCGGTGCGTGTTTGCGCGGCGTCTCCGCGATGTGCTAGGTTACATGTAACCAGAGGAATGTCCAATGCCAACCACCGCTCGATCCACATCCCGCGATAAGGTCCGCGCGCATCGCACCCGATTGCGGAAGGCAGGGCTTCGTCCCGTTCAGATCTGGGTTCCGGACGTGCGGTCGAAGTCCTTCGCTCAGGCCGCACACCGTCAGTCGCTGGCGGTGGCGAAGAGTCCTCACGCCAAGCGGGACCAGGCGTTCGTCGACGCGATTTCTGCCTGGAATGAAGAATGAAACGTGGCGAGATCTGGACCGTCGCGGGTGGCGCGGCCTATGCGGGCAAGCCGCGACCCGCGGTCATCGTCCAGGACGATCGGTTCGACGCGAACGATTCGATCGTCGTGTGCCCCTTGACCACCGATCCGACGCCGGCACCGATCTTCAGGCTTTCCGTCCAGCCCAGTGCCCAGAGTGGACTGCGTGCACCATGCCGGATGATGGTGGACAAGTTGACTGCCGTGCCGAGGAGACGCCTCGGAAGGCTGGTCGGCTCACTGGCCTCCGAAGAAGTGAAGGCGCTCAACCGCGCCATTTTCGTATTCCTGGGTTTGGCGGAAACGGAAGCGTCGCAAGATTAGCTTCACGCCGCGCCTCGGAGCCCCTCCAGCCGCCTCAGCCACGCCGCGATCCGGTTCCAACTCGCGAACGTTTGGCTCACCAAATCGCGAGCCAAATGGGCTTACGACGGTCCGGCACGCGCCCGTTTCCTGCCGGATGCAACATTCGCCGACAAGCAGTAATCGCCCAGGGGCGAGCCGGGATTGGACCCCAGCCGAAAAATAGCCGAGGCCTACCGACGGGAACGCTATGGCCGGCACCACAGACCACGCTCGGGGGGCCCACTCCCGCTAGCCTCGTGGAGCCGAACTACGGTTTCTTCAGGCGCCAGTCCCAGCCCCTGACCGACCCTCGCGTCTTGATCCGCCAGCCCTGCGGCGTCCGAACGAAGGTGTCGAAGTAGTGTCCCGACAACACCTGCCGCGGGGGTGTTTGACTGGTGTCGAGCAGCACCCAGTAGGCTCGACCCTTGGCTCCGCCGTTGTCGGTCGGAGTGACGAGGATGTTGGTGATTTGGTGCAAGGTCGTCTTGCCTTCACCGCCAGGCGCCTGTCGCCAGCGTTTGCGCAGCTCCTCCTTCCCTTTCACGACCGACCCGTCCCCTTGCGTGAACACGGCGTCGTCGGCCCAGGCCGATAGATACGTCTCCTCCTCAGCGAAATCGAGACCCTGGCTGTACCGGTAGTAGAGCCGCTCGATCTCGGCGATGTCGGCACCAGTGAGCGCCGAGCCACCTGGCTTCTGGGCCGCGAGCCACACGCCACCCGCAAGAACGCCGACGACAGCTACTGTCAACGCCGCTCGAGACATTCGCATGACTGCCTCCTATAGAGAACTCACGAGTGTAGCGCCGGGGCGTTGGCCCGTCGGCGCGCGCGATGGTCGCACGCCCGTCTTCGTGAGCTCCACGTCCGACTGTATGCCGCATGGTGGTCTTCGTTCAAAGGTCGGTCGATGCTGACCCCACGGTGTGGCTGGGAGATCGGATTGCAAATCCCGCGTTTTCTGGAGCGCGTGGTTCGGAGTCGGACACGCTGTCGATACCTGGACTCGGCGCGTGTGGATGAAAGGCGCGCAGGAGGTATTGCGCGACACTCACGACCAAGACCACCGCGGCAATCGAACGGGCAAGTATCAACAGTGATGGTCCGCTGTAAGGCCACCCGGCTTGCCAGAGCGGGGTGACACGTTCGATGGACCAGTGCCACGACAGGTCCGCAACAATCGCCGAGACCAGCAGGATCCGAAGTTGAGCAGTTATCGATCGATGCACCAGGAGCAGCGCCCCCTCAGCCAAAGCGGTAACGACCAAGAGCTGTCCGACTATCGTGCCCATGTTGAGTGCGAAGGCGGAGGCGAGCGGATGAAAGCCGGCGAAGGGCAGTTGCGTTTGAAGAGCCTGCGCGGAGGCGAACCCGCACATGACGCCCCCGATGGTGGCAAGAACCCGTCGCCGCGAGAACGACGGCGCAACGAGGTTGAAGACAGCTGCGGCGGTGACCACGACGGCCGTGGACGCACCGGCAACCTGGGCGAACGGATCGTCGACGCGAACCAGCGTGAACATCGCAGCAACGGTCGCCGCCGCGTACCCGCTCACCGCGGCCCCAACGACCACCGCGATATCCCGAAACATCCGCAGTGGGACAATCAGACAAATCAAGAGCAGCAGATACTCGGTAGTCCCGAGGATAAGCGTAAGGCCGAGGACGAAAAACCGGCGCACGGCCTCCGACATGGTCGGGTTAAGCGCGACGCGTCCCAGCCCGCCGTGGATCACGTACCGACGCTCGCCTTCGCCCGAAACAAACGTGAGTGAGAGTCTCGGTGCGCCTCCCCAGGCTTCGGTGAATCGTGACTGAACGCTGATCATGGACGCCGGAGACCCGAGGCGATAGCTGAGACGCGCATCCAGATAACCTTGATTGGCGTAGATGGCCGTCGCGGACACCGTATCCTCCAGGCGTGCCGATGCGGCCGCATAGCTGTCGAACGATCGATCCGACGGCAGCGACAATCGGAACTCGCGCTTCGCAGGTAAGAGCGGCGACATCCCTTCAAAGAGCGTGACGGCCTCGCTGACCTTTGTCAGTGAATCGTCGAGGAGAGGGACGGACGCGTCGACATCGATTCGCTCCGCCGTAGTAGGAAGCGGCAGCAGGAGCGTATCGAGAGGGATGCGGAGCAGTAGATCCAGGCGATCTGATCCGACCTTGACGAAGGCGCTGATTGGCCTGTCCGCGGGGATGTCATGCGCGACGATCGGGGTCGGCCAGAGGGCGACCCATGCACCTGCCACGAGCGCCATGCGAACCCGCCAGCTGCCGGACATCATGGCATACAGGCCCCAAGCGTCGATCTCATCTGTGGCGCGTCGCCGGTCAGCGGTGCTCCACGCTTCTATTTCATTGGCACGAACTTCTGCACCCTGTTGCCGGTGCCTGTCTCGGCCACATACAGGTTGTTGTTCGCATCCATGTCGATCGAGTGCGGCAGGATGAAATCGCCCGCCATCCGTCCAGGCCGTCCAATACTTCCGATCACCTGCCCGCTCTGGTGGCCCAACACCCAGATGACGTACGACCCGAGATCGGTGTCGAACATGAGCGTCTGATCTTTGTCTCGCGAGAACGTAAAGTCATTGGCCGCCGATCCGGAGACCCTCTGCTTCATGTATGCCGGCGGATCGATAGGAATGACGCGTTTCAAGTCGCCCTGTTTGTCGAAGACTTGGATGCGGTTGTTGCCGCGGTCACACGTGTAGACCAGCCCGTCGTTGCCGATGGTCACGCAGTGCGGGTGGCCGCCGCCATTCTCCACGAACTGTCCTGGTGCCGTTCCCCCCGAACCCCATTGACGCAAGTACTTGCCCTGGCTGTCGAACACCACCACGCGGTGGTTTCCATACCCGTCGGCAATATACACAGAACCCGGTTGGCCGGTCACCGGATCAGGGTTCGGATCCACGTACATGTCGGCTGGGTTGTTCAAGAGCGTCTTGCTGCTGTTGCTGCCCGGTGACCCGCATGTCGGATACGGGGTTTTCGGTGCCAGCGTGTTCGGGCCATCGCACACGCCCTTTTCGCCAATCTGCATCAGCATCCGCTTCCCGTCGTGCGTCCACTTTTGAACGACACCATCCTGAAAGCCGCCGATCCAGATATTGTCCTGATAGTCCACGAAGCAGCCGTGAAGGCCGCGCGGCAGCGTCTTCGTGCCGCCGTTCGGCAGCAGGGTCGCGTCTCCCCACGAATTGACGATGTTGCCCTGCGCGTCGTACTCGATGACCGGTGGCGCGGCCGTGGACATCGGCCCGAGCGGGCCTGCAGTCGGCGGGGTTGGCGTTTCGTATGCGCGGTTGAACGTGATGATGTGCCCGCGCGAGTCGAGGCAGCTGGCGCCGACCGAGCCGGTGATCCACTGACGGGCGACACCGTTGGCGTCCTTCGTGCTTGGCAATGCCTTGGGCCAGAAGGGATCGACACGGTACTGTGGCGCCTTCGGGTTGCTCTGCGCGCGTGGGAGCGGCTGCCACAGGCCCAGCACGAAGGCCAGAACGAGGAGCGCCCCAGCGATCTTCAGCCAGATGACGACGCGTCCGATACCAGCGTAGACTCGTTCTTTCACACCGCACGCTCCTCTCCGGCAAATGACTGTAAGCTCGAGGCGCTCGCGAGTTCGATCCTGGCTCGGATAGCTCTACGCTGCGCGACTTGAACGACAAAGAGGAGTGCCAGTGCCTCACTTCTTGGGATTCACCAACGCCTGATACACCAGCTGTCGCGACAGCGGTCGGACCTGGGGCGAGCCGCCGGTCGGTCGGCTGCCGTTGACATTCTGCATCATCCCCACCACGACGACATCGTTCGCTGGATCGATCCAGAACCAGGTGCCGTACGCGCCACCCCAGTAGAACGTGTTCCGACCCTCCGGGGTGTTCGCCGCAGCAGGATCCATGACGATTGCGAAGTCCAGCCCGAAGCCGATGCCTGGCTGGCTGGGGCCGTAGAGATCGACCTGGACCCCCTCGGCGAGCACGTTGGTCCGCATCAGCTCCACGGTCGATGCTTTCACGAGCCGTTTGCCGCTGGCCTCGCCGCCGTTCAGCAGCATCTGCGCGAATTTGAAATAGTCGTCGGTGGTAGAGAGCAACCCACCACTGCCGGAAAGAAACGCGGGCTTCGACGAGGGGTCACCGAAGTCGGCGGGGCGGACTACGGTTCCTGACGGAGGCGTCGCCCGAATAAGGCGCTTGTCGGGACCGTAGGTGAACAGGCTCGTGACGCGATCCACCTTCGACGCGTCCACCCAGAAACCGGTGTCCTTCATCCCGAGCGGCTCGAAGATCCTTGTTCGCAAGAAGACGTCGAGCGACTGGCCCGACAACTTCTCGACGATGTAGCCCTGGATGTCGACGCTCGGCCCATACCGCCAGTCGCTGCCTGGCTGGGCGGCGAGCGGCAGCTTGACCAGCTTGTCGATCATTGCCTGAAGGTCAGCATCTCTGAGGTGGGCATTGGCATACCCGTCGTTTACGTCGAAGCCGGCCGTGTGGCTCATCAGCTGCCGCATCGTCATCGGTTTGATCTGCGGCACCTCGCCGTTCGGTGTGGCCACCTTGAGGCCGGCGAACGCGGGGATGTGCTTGGCCACCGGGTCGTCGAGCGTCCACTTGCCCTGCTCCCAGAGCATCATCATGGCCACGCCCACGATCGGCTTGGTCATTGACTGAAGGCGAAAGATCGTGTCCTTCGCGAGCGGCTTCTTCGTCTCAAGATCCTGGACGCCGTATGCGTCGAGGTACACGACCTTGCCGTGTCGTGCGACGAGCGTCGTGACACCGGCGAGCTTGCCTTCGTCCACCAGCGCGCGCATCGTCCGCTGGAACGCCTTCAAACCGTCGGCCGAGAAGCCGGCCGACTCCGGGGGGGCAAGCCGATCCTCCGCCAGCAGACCCGCCCCGCACCCGATCAGCGCGACCACCACCAGCGCCAGCATCGACCGTCGAGCAACAGCCTGCATGTCTCTCCTCAGTTAGGAAATACCGCGTCCATCAACAACGTGATGGGCCAGGAGCCTGTGTCGCCAAGATAATCTAGCGTAATGCTCGTAATCGTCGCAAGAGCGAAAAAGGCGCTCACTTGTCTTCTTCAGCGGTGACGGTCCAATCGATGTCGGCGGCCCTCACCTCAACATAGTAGCGACCGGGGCCCTCATGAATGTAGGTGGCATCTGACACGCCGACACGCCCCGTGGCGCTCCCGATGAGTTTCTTGTCCGCGGTGTAAACCAGCACGCCAATCGAGCCGAGCCCATCGCCTTGCGATTTTGACGACCAATTCACGCGCCATTCCTTGCTGGCGACATCGAAGGTTTCGGTGACCTTCGACCCAGTCCCGGTCCATTCCTTGACGAGTGTCCATGCCGCGCGCGCGGGAGCAGCGACGGCGAGAAACACGACAAAAGCAAGGCCTATGCGCGTCATGCTGTGATCTCCTCGCGCCCCTCCTAACCGAGGCGCATTACATGAACTGAGTCGTTACGTCCCATCCGAGGACGTCGAGCACGGCGCCAACCACGCTGCAGATCCCGCGAACGACTGGCGGTTCGAAGCCGATCGGAACTCCCAGTTGTTCGCGAGCGGGTCCGGCCGACGGACGTCACGAGCTGCTTCGGCGGTGAGCAAGACGAGTGCCGGACAGGGATCCCCCAGATTGGCCGGTAAACTTGTTTCCGCTCACGGTCGAATGGGCACCAGGACTTTATCGCACCGTGGTCCGACGTGGGATCCTCCGAAATGGCGGAGCGGCCGATCCGACTGCGCTGGCACGGCCGACACGGTGGCGAGCTGGCCCGGCGCCGCTCGCCAACGCTCTGGAGAGCGACCGTCATCGGAACTGCCATCCGACGCCACGAGCAGAGCTCCATGAATCCGATGGGCCTCATTCCGAAGAAGAAAAGGAGCCCACCGCGGCCGCCACCAGAACGCTGACCGACAGAAGGGCGACCGATGCCGGACCGGCTGGCAGGTCGACGTAGAACGAGACCGCGAGGCCCAGGCACGGCAGCGTCGCGCCCAGCCCGGCGGCCGTGATGAACGTGGCCCGCATGTTCGTCGTGACCAGCAACGCGGCCATCGCGGGAAGTGTCAAGAGCGCGAACGTCAGAAGGGCGCCGATTTCATGGACGGCGGCCGCAGCCGCGACGCCCACCAGGAGATTCAGGCCCAGCGACCACAGGCGCGCGTTGACGCCGGCGACCTGCGCCGCTTCGGCATCGAAGGTCACGAGCAGAAAGCGCTGCGAGAAGAGCACGTGCGCCAGCCCGATGACCAGTGCGACGACGACCGAGGCCCACGGCATGGCTGACGCTGACGGCCAGCAGATTGCCAAACAACATGTGCAGGGTGTCCGCATCGGGCGCTGCCACTGCGGCCAGAATGAGCACGGGCGCCGATGAAGCCGCCGCATATGCCCACCCCATCACCGATTCAGCGGAAACCCGGCGCGGCCGCTGGACCAGTCCCAGACCCAGCGCGGCGGCGACGGCCACAACGACCGATGCGATCTCGGGGGACCAGTGGAAGACTTCGAGCCGCTGCTGCGCCCACGGTTGCGGCATTCGCCAGCACGAGACCCAGGAAGACGACCCGTCTGATGACGAGGTAGACGCCGATGATCCCCAGGGAGGCCCCCGTCGCGACGGACGCGATCAAGGCCAGCCGCATGAAGGCGGGTTCAAACATCGACGGCATTCCGCCGGCCCACGACCAGCGTCCGCTGTCCGGCGACGACGCCCAGATGCACGGGCACTCCGTACAGCTCGGACAGTCGATCTTCCTGGAGCACCTCGTCTACGGTTCCGTGAAGGATCGTGCGCGTGCCCAACAGCATGATCGAGGTGGCGAGATTGAGCACGATCGGCAGCAGGTGGGTGACGATCAGCATCGTCACGCCCTGGGTCCGGTTCAGATTTCGAAGGAATTCGAGGATGGCCGCCTCGCTGGCCGCGTCCATCCCGGCCGTCGGCTCGTCGAGCACGAGCAAGTCCGTGTCGGCGGCGAGCGCGCGGGCCAGCAGCACGCGCTGTTGCTGTCCTCCCGACAGATTCCTGAACAACTGTTGGCTGAGAGGCTCGGCCCCGAGCAGGGCCAGCGCACGAAGCCCCGCGTCGAGATCCGCGTGGTGCACGCGGTGAAGAGGCCCGGCCCTGGCGGCGCGTCCCATCAGCACCACTTCAAGCGCCGTGACCGGGAGGATCGTGTCGATGCGGTCGCGCTGCGGAACGTAGCTGATGGTCAGCCCGGCCTGCCGCTCCACCTGACCGTGCAGCGGCTTCAGCAGACCGAGGATCGTGCGCAGCAACGTGGTCTTGCCGGAGCCGTTCGGCCCCACGATTCCCAGGATCTCTCCGCGGTGAACGTCAAACGACACTCCCTGAAGGACGGCTCGGCGGTTGTACCCGAAGCTCAACGTCCGCCCAGTCAGGATGGGATCGCTGTGTTCCATTGTCGTTTCTCCGGGCGGCAAGGCGGTTGCAGCATAGACTAGACGACTCGACTGCAGACGCACAATCGAACGGGCACCTGGTGGCGCCGTGATGCCACCAGATACGAATGGTCAACTTCGCAACATGGGAGGCAGGAACATGAAGGGCAATGAGAAACTGCTGACAGTCCTCAATCAACTCCTGGCGGACGAACTCACCGCCATCAGCCAGTACATGGTGCACTCCGAGATGTGCGACAGCTGGGGCTACGACAAGCTTCACAAGGCCATCGAGCGCCAGGCGATGGACGAAATGCACCATGCGGAGTGGCTCATCCGCCGCATCATTTTTCTGGAGGGGACGCCGGTGATCTCGAAACTGAATCCCATCAAGATCGGGCAGACCGTGTCGGAAATGGTGGGCAACGACCAGGAGGCTGAACTCGCGGCAGTGCGCGCCTACAACCAGGCTATCGCCATGGCGCGCGAAGCTGGCCGACCAGGCGACGGCGGACTTGCTGCTTCAGATTCTCAAGATGGAAGAGGGCCACGCGGACTGGGCAGAGATGCAGCGTGCCCAGATCGAACAGATGGGTCTGCAGAACTACCTGGCCAATCAGACCGCCGGCGCGGCCAGCTAGCGGTCGGCCGCCTTGCATCGAGAAATCTGCATCGGGTGTTTGTGCCGCCCGAAGTGAGCGAGCAGACTACTACCAGCAATGTGCATTGATGAGTTAGCGCGCAAGTCTTTTCTGGTTTTCGCACAGCGCTCTTGCTTCTGGTTTGGGGTAGACCCTAGAGTTGGCCAATCGCCCCTCTGGTACGAGGCGTTCACGGGCCTACGCCGAGTTTGATCGCACGAGGCGGGGGGATGTTGTTGTTGGGTTTTTTCCTCACAGCGCTGCGCAAGAATCCCCACGCTCGTTTACCGTGACGCCACTCCGGGTCTGCACGGAACACTGACATGCGCGTGACGACGGTCAGCGCCAGTCGAGTTGGCCGCGGCACGGCCATTGCTCCAAGGAACCTCCATGTGACGACCGCGACCATGTGACGACGCGCGACGCGGTGTCAGAGGCTGCGGGGAGGCCGAAGAAAATCTCGACCACCGCTCAGTCTTAGCAAGAGCTGGCATACGAAATGAAGGGAGCAAGCGCTATGGAAACGAAGGGAGCAAGCGCGATGAAAGTCCGAGACCTGATGACGGCCGACGTGACGACCTGCCGGCCCGAGACGAACCTCGCCGAGGCGGTTAGACAAATGTGGGAAAAAGATTGCGGGGTACTGCCCGTGGTTAATGACGAAGGCCGCGTCACAGGTGTGGTCACAGACCGGGATATCTGTATCGCGGTGGCAACCAGAGATCGATCCGCCGACCGTATCGCCGTACGCGAAGTGGTCCAGGGCCATCCGCACACCTGCCTGGCAGAAGATGACGTGATGGTCGCACTGAAGACGATGAAGGCTCATAAGGTTCGCCGGCTTCCGGTCGTCACCGCCGACGGCCATTTGCGCGGCATCTTGTCGCTGAACGACGTCGTGACGCATGCACGCGCAGCATCAGCCGCGGAGATCGTCAGCACGCTCGCCAGCATCTGCGAGCATCGACGTCCCATCGTCGTTGCCGGTGCGGCATAAACGTTTAATAGCAACAGCCGTCGCTCGTCACAGCGATGAGACGTTGGAGGACATGATGACCGACAAGGAACTGAAGCAACACGTGCAGAACGCGCTCGATTGGGAACCGAGTGTGGATGCAACCGACATTGGCGTGTCCGTTGACGAAGGTGTCGTGACGCTGCGGGGAAACGTGCATTCGTATGCGGAGAAATTGACGGCCGAGCGCGTCGCACTCCGCGTGTACGGCACGAAAGCCGTCGCCAACGATCTCGACGTGCACTTCGTCGGCGGCCGTGAGCGCACAGACACGGACATTGCGCAGGCTGCGGTCGCGGCCCTGAAGTGGAACGCGATCGTGCCGTCCGATCACGTGACTACGGTGGTCAGGAACGGCTGGATCACACTGAGGGGAACCCTCGAGTGGCAATTCCAGCTGGACGCCGCGATGCGGGCGGTCCGAGACCTTGCCGGCGTGAGAGGAGTGGTCAACGAAATTGTCGTCAAGCCTCGCGTCAGCGCAGGAGACGTCCAGGCCAAGATCGAAGCCGCCTTCCGGCGAAGCGCCGAAATCGATGCACGGCGAGTGAGCGTCACGGCCCAGGGCGGCACGGTTATCCTCACCGGGAACGTGCGGTCGTGGGCGGAGCGCAAAGAGGCCGAACAGGCGGCGTGGGCGGCGCCTGGCGTCAGTCAGGTCGACGATCGGCTGACCGTCGTGCCGTAGGGCATCGGCTCCACGGACAACATTTCGAAAATCATGCCGTAGACAAAGGAGCAGCCATGGCACTCGTCAGATGGAATCCGTTTCATGAGCTCGAAGACATGCAGACCCGTCTCAACCGGTTGTTCGACGAATCACCGTTTCAGCGCTCGAGAGAGGGCGGGACGTCGCTGTCGGCTTGGTCACCCGCAGTCGATGTGCAGGAAACCGACAACGAGTACCTGATCAAAGCAGACCTGCCCGACGTGAAGAAAGAGGACGTCAAGGTGGCACTCCTGGAGGGCGCGCTGACGATCGAAGGCGAACGACAACAGGAGAAAGAGGAGAAGGGCAAGAAGTTCCACAAGATCGAGCGCGAATACGGCAAATTCGTGCGCCGGTTCGTGTTGCCGACCGAAGTGGACTCGAGCAAGGTGCAGGCGGAGTTCAAGAACGGCGTGCTCAATGTGCATCTGCCGAAAGCCGCTGTCGCCAAGCCCAAGGCCATCGACGTCAAGGTGAGCTGAAAACGATCAATCGCGGGCTACTCAGCGTTTGATCCAGCCGATGTCCTGGTACACCCACGGTTCTGCGAAGCCGAATGCGCCGAAATTGGCGAGCGTCTTCTTGCACGCGACGAGTTCCGGCCTCTGGTAGGTGGTGAGCGAGTGGACTTCCTGCCAGATCAGCGCGTCGGCGCGGTTCGCGATCTCGATGGCTTTCTTGCGATCGAGCTCCTGGTTCGCCTCGTTGAACAGCCGGTCGATGTCGTCGGACCCGACACGCGCGAAGTTCTGCTTGATGTCCAGCGTGCCATTGGCATTCTTCGTCGGATTGGCGTAGATCGATTTCGCCGAGCTGATCGGATAGGGAGTGCCGAGCCACGAGAAGACGGTGAGGTCGAACTGCCCGGGCGTGATGTACTTGTCGAAGAGATCCGTGCTGGGAACGGTATTGATCCGGAGCGTTACGCCAATCTGCCCGAACATGTTCTGAACGAGTTCGGCTTCCTGCTTGGACGCGGTCACTCCGGCCGGGATGACGCACGTGACCTCGAGCGTCCGGCCCTCCTTCTTGCGGACGTTGCCATCGAGCTTCCATCCTGCGGCGTCGAGGAGCTGCCTTGCCTTGTCCGGGTTGTACTTGCCGATGTCGCCGGAATTGTCCTGGTACCCATCCTGGTTGGCCATGAACAGGTGGTTGTTGAGGATCTGCGGGCTGACGCCAAGGGGCCCCAGGAGCGCCCTGGCGATGGTCGCCCGGTCGATCGCCATGGCCAGGGCCTGTCGCACTCTGACGTCCTGCAGATTCGCACTCGTGGCGTTGAATGTGAAATGCCGGAAATTCGGTCCGCCGGCGACGCGGATCTCGACGTTGGCGATGTTCTTGGCCCTGTTGTACGTGTTGGCGTCAGGCCCAATATCCATGGCGTCGATCTCGCCGTTGGCAAGCGCGTCGATCTGGGCGTTGTGCTCGATGACACGGTAGACGAGTCTCTCGAGTTTCGCAGGCGCACCCCACCACTTCTCGTTGCGCACGAGCGTGATGGTCTTCGACGTGGAATCGACCGTTTCCAGTTTGAACGGACCGGCTGTCGTGAGGGGTCGATCCTTCCATCCCTCGTTGAAGATCTTGGCATTCTTGTTGGTCGAGGCTGGATAGATCGGGCTGAAGACGGCTGTCCAGTCGGCATACTTGTGCTTGAAGGTGACGATCACCTCACGGTCGTCCTTGCCCTTCTGCACGTTCTCGATATCTTCGTAGCCATTCGCCGACGAAATCTGGTAGGCCTTATCGGTTCCACTGTTGGCCTTCCATTGCCAGAAGAAGTCCTCCCACGTAAACGGCGTTCCGTCGTACCACGCCGCCCTTGGGTTGATCTCGTACGTCACCACCTGCCTGGGCTCGGTCCTCAGCGTCGGTTCGGAAGCGAGGTAGTTCCTGTCCCAGGCCGGTGCGCCAACCGCGTCGTTCGTGAAAGCGTGCGGCATGAGGGCTCCGATGACGAAGGCGTTGTCGGCCAGGGTGCCATCGAGCTGGTGGTAGTTGAAGTTCGGCGGCATGCCGTCGATGGCAAACGTGAACGTGCCGCCGTCCTGCAGCTGATCCCTGGCGACGGGGTTGATCTGGTTGGTTGTGGCCGATGGCGCCGGGGCGGACGTCGCCGGCCCCGCATTGTTGCCGCCGCCCCCGCATGCCGGGACTGCGAGCATCAGGAGCGCCAGCGCGGTTGAGTGCGAGCATTTGCAGAATGTACCGTTCACGAGCATCTCCTCATTGTCACCGGGTCACGGTCGTAGGCCCGATCTTCTGCCTTCTCGCGAAGCTTGCGCAGTCGGGCGTCCGCGCGGTCGTAGGCCCGACCTCCAGGTCGGGCGTGTTCGCACGGGTCGTAGGCCCGACCTTCAGGTCGGGCGTGTTCGCACGGGTCGTAGGCCCGACCTCCAGGTTGGGCGTGTTCGCACGGGTCGTAGGCCCGACCTCCAGGTTGGGCGTGTTCGCACGGGTCGTAGGCCCGACCTCCAGGTTGGGCGTGTTCGCACGGGTCGTAGGCCCGACCTCCAGGTTGGGCGTGTTCGCACGGGTCGTAGGCCCGACCTTCAGGTCGGGCGTGTTCGCACGGGTCGTAGGCCCGACCTTCAGGTCGGGCGTGTTCGCGTGCAACCTACAGTACCGAATACGGCGTCGCGTAGTGGCACGCGTCCAGGCGGTCGTTGCGGCCGGGATATCCCGCGGGCAGCGGACGGCTGGCGCGATCCTCGAGTGTCGGTGCCTCGTCGATGCACCGCTGGCGCATGGCATCGTCCAGCTCGTGCGCGAACTTCTGACAACGGGTTCGAAAGTGGCATCCGGAGGGTGGATCGGCCGGGCTCGGCAGGTCGCCGTGCAGGACGATCCGTTGGCGGCGGCGCTCCTTCCGCGGGTCTGGCAGCGGGATTGCCGAGAGCAGCGCCTGCGTGTACGGGTGCGCCGGCCGATCGAAGACCTCGTCGATCGTCCCGATCTCCACGATGCGGCCAAGATACATCACGGCCACGCGATCAGCGATGTATCGAACGACCGACAGATCGTGCGCCACGAACAGATACGACAGACCGAGGGCAGCCTTCAGGTGCTCGAGCAGGTTGATAACGCCCGCGCGGATCGACACGTCGAGCGCGGACACGGGTTCGTCGAGAACGAGCACCTTTGGCTGTAGCGCCAGCGCGCGCGCGATGCCGATGCGCTGGCGTTGCCCGCCCGAAAACGCCTGCGGGTAGCGGTTTGCGTGCTCCGGTTGCAACCCGACCAGCTTCAACAGATCGCGCACGCGGGTGGCGCGATCGGCCGGAGGCACCCCGTGCGCGTGCAGGGGCTCGGCGAGAATGTCGCCGACCGGCAGGCGCGGATCGAGCGATGCCATCGGATCCTGAAATACCACCTGCAGGTCGCGGCGAATCGCGAGCCGTTCGTCGCGCGTCAGCGTTGCGGTGTTCTTGCCCAGCACGACGATGGTGCCCCGCGTCGGCCTTGTCAGATTGAGGATCTCGATGATCGCGGTCGTCTTCCCGCAGCCCGATTCGCCGACCAGCCCGAGTGTTTCTCCCTCGCGGATGTCGAAGCTGATCCCATCGACCGCGTGCACGGTCCCAATCCGCCGGCGCATCACGGCGCCCTTGATGAGCGGATACTCCTTCACCAGGCCGTGCACCTCTAGCAGCGTCGTGCGTTCCTCGCGCGGCGTGGATGCGCCATCGGCCGCCAGTCGGGCGGGCGCGCGAAACACGTCGGCGCTCGTCATGTTGAGACGCTCGATCTCGTCGCTGCGGTGGCAGGCGGCGAGATGATCGAGTCCGGATGCGGCCGCATTCTGAAGCGCAGGTTCCGTCTCGACGCATGGCTCCACGCGCATCGGGCATCGCGGCGCAAACGGGCAGCCGGCGGGCAGGTTGACGAGCGATGGCGGATTGCCCTCGATCGGCGTGAGCGGCTGGCGCGCGCCAACATCCAGACGGGGGATCGATCCGAGCAGGCCAAGGGTGTACGGCATCCGCGCGCGATAGAAGACGTCGTCGACCGCGCCTGTTTCCACGAGCTTTCCCGCGTACATCACGGCGACGCGGTCGGCGAAGCCGGCGATCACGCCGAGGTCGTGTGTGATGAGCACAATCGCGGCCCCCGTCGCCTGCTTTGCCGTGCGCAGGACATCGAGGATCTGCGCCTGGATGGTCACGTCGAGCGCCGTGGTGGGCTCGTCGGCGATGATGAGATCCGGATTGTTTGCGATGGCCATCGCAATCATCACGCGTTGGCGCATGCCGCCGGAGAACTCGTGGGGGAACGCCGCCGCCCGCTGGCGCGGGTTCGGGATTCCCACAAGCGCGAGCAGGTCGATCGCCCGAGCGTACGCGGCGCGACGGGAGGGCCTACGGCTGTCACGCCCGACCTGAAGGTCGGGCCTACGACTGTCACGCCCGCCCTGAAGGTCGGGCCTACGACTGTCACGCCCGCCGTGAAGGTCGGGCGACGTATCGGTCCGACTGAAGGTCGGGCCTACGACTATCGTGTCCGACCTGAAGGTCGGGCCGACGATCGTCACGACCGCCTGCACGGCGGTCCGCAGAAGCGTCGCGCAACCCTCTATCGTCGCGGTTCGCGTGGACGAGAATCGCTTCAGCGATCTGGTCGCCGACGGTGTACACCGGCGTCAACGCAGACAGTGGATCCTGAAAGATCATCGAGATCTTCCGGCCGCGAACCGCGGAGAGCTCGGCGTCGCCGCGGCCGATGAGTTCCTGTCCCTGGAACCGCGCGCTACCAGAAATGCGCGCGTGTTGGGGCAGCAGCTGCATCACGGCCAGCGAGGACACCGTCTTGCCCGACCCCGACTCCCCGACGATGCCCAGCACTTCGCCGGGGTGGACCTGATAGCTCAACGACCGCACGGCCGTCACGGGCCCGGCGTCGCTGCTGAACGTCACGGACAGGTTCGACACTTCCAGGATTGGCGGGGTAGCCGCGCCAATCGGCACCGGCGGGGAGGCGTTGGCGGGAACCTGAGGTGAGCCTGTCACGATCGCTACGTCGTCCGAATCCTGGCGTTCGGGTCGAAGGCGTCGCGCAGCCCGTCGCCGACGAGGTTGATGGCCAGCACCAACACGACAAGAAGGCCGGCCGGGAAATAGAACTCCCACGGATACGTGAGCGCTGCGCCGGCGTAGTCGCCGATGAGCGTGCCGAGCGAGACGTCCGGCGGCTGTACGCCGAAGCCGAAGAACGACAGGCCGACTTCCGCCAGAATCAGCGAGCTCACGTTGACCGTCGCGTCGATGATGAGCAGCGACGACATGTTGGGCAGAATGTGCCGAAAGATGATCCGCCATCCGGGCACGCCCATGAACCGGGCGGCCTGGACGAACTCGCGCTCCTTCAGCGAGAGCGTCATGCCGCGCACGATCCGCGCAGTGATCATCCATTGGAACGCGGCCAGCAGCAGGACGAAGATCAGCCAGGTCCTGCCTCGAAACGACGGAGAGAGGATCGCGATGATGAGGAACGACGGGAGGACCAGGAGCAGGTCGATCAGTGTCAGCAGCACGGCGTTCAGCGCGCCAGCGAAGTAGCCGGCGAACGCCCCGACCACCGCAGCCAGCGCCGTGGACAGCGCGGCACCCAAGAGGCCGATGATCAGCGACTTCTGCATGCCGCGCATCGTCAACGCGAACATGTCGAAGCCGTTTTGCGTCGTGCCGAACCAGTGATCCTGCGACGGCGCGGAAAGGAACGCGTGGATGTCGAGCTCGTCATACTGCCACGTGACGAGATGAGGGACTGGCGTACGCGAATGTGAACAGCAGCAACACCGCGCCAAGGCCGCCCATGGCCAGCCGCTGCCGCAAGAAGCGCCTGAGCACGAGCTGGCCGCGAGATGCGGCCTCGGCGCCAGCGTCCTCAACTGCAACAACGGGAGTGGCGCCGCCCATCGTCACGACACGCGGACGCGCGGATCGAGCGCCGCGTACGCCACGTCGGAGAGAAAGCCGGCGATGAGCACGAGCAGGGCCACAAAGAGGGTGACCCCGGCCACCGAGTTCACATCGCTCTTGGTCACCGAATCGACGAAGTATTCGCCCATCCCGTGCCAGCCGAAGATCTTCTCCGTGAAGGTCGCGCCGACAAAAAGCAGGGCAAACTCATAGGCGAAGAACGTGGCCATCGGGATGAGCGCCGTGCGGAGGCCATGCTTGACGAGTGCGTGGGTGCGGCTCAGGCCCTTGGCTTGGGCGGTACGCAGAAAGTCGCTGCCAAGCACGTCGAGCATGGCGTTACGCTGGTATCGGCCGTAGAAAGCGATGGCCACGGCTGTGAGTACGAGGGAGGGCAGCACGAGATGGGCCATCCGGTTGACGAGTCCCTCCCACGACCAGGCCTCCAGACCGGGTGTGATTTCGCCCGTCGTGTACAGCAGCTTACTGTCTCCGGTGAAGCCGAGCACATTGTTCAACCCAATGCCTGCGTTCTTGAAGAGCACCGCGAGCACGACGGTTGGGATGGACAACGTCACGAAGGAGAAGATCGTCAGCAAGTAGTCCGAGGGCCGATATTGCTTGACCGCCCCGTACGCGCCAGCGGCAACGCCCAGGAGACTCCCCATGATGGCGCCGATGAGCAGAAGGCGCAGGCTGACCCACATCCGGCGGCCGATCTCATCGTTGACCGGCTGGTTCTCGATCGTCAGGCCGAGATCTCCGTGAGCGAGCCCATTCAGCCAGCGGCCGAAGCGGATCAACACCGGAATCTTGTCGTTCATGTTCACCACGTCGAGCGCCGCATCCACTACCTCCGGCGGGGGCGGAGGATTGCGACCCTCGTAGCGTGCCCGTGGATTCAGTTGTGTGGCGGCGAGGACGTAGGCAATAGACGTCGAGACGATGACCAGGACGACGAGGTAGACGAGCCTGCGCAGCAGGAACCGGGCCATGGTCGTGTGTCAGCGTACTTCGACCGCTGTCGTTGTATCAATGGCCGGTCGCGGACCGGCGGGGCGCTGCCGACCGCCGCAACGCTCGACGCCCCTCCAACGGGCACCTGGCGTCTAGGGAATGAGCGCTTCGAGTGCATCGCACGTGTCTTCGAGCGGATGGCTGTGCGCGATTGCCTGCGCCCAATGCCGGCACCGCTCGGCAACCCGCGAGTCGGACAGGAGCGCTGCCAGCTCTGTGGTCACGCGCTCGCCGTTGAATGCGTCTGGGCGCACCGAGCGTCCTACACCCAGGCGCCACAACCGCATGCTGTTGTCTGGCTGATCGAACCCCATCGGCATCGTCAGTTGTGGGATTCCCGCTGCAAGCCCCTGCGCGCAGGTGCCAATCCCGCCATGGTGCACGATAGCAGCGCAGCGCGGCAGCACTTGTGAGAACGGCACGTACGACTCGTGCCACGCGTGCGGTCCGAGCGCAGGCGGCAGCTGTTCGGGATATTTCGTCAGGAACAACGCTCGGCGGCCCAAACGGTGGGTTGCCTCGAGGGCTTCTGCAAAGAACGCCGCCGCGGCGCGATTCGCCGATCCCGGCGTAAAGAGGACCGGCGGTTCGCCTCGATCGAGGAACGCCTGCAGTCCGGGGCTGAATGGGTGTTCGTCCGGTTCGTCGTACAAGGGGAACCCGGTGAGCCGGAGCTGCTGCGGCCAGTCAGGCTGAACAGGGGCGAACCACTCGGGAAACAGCCCAACGACGCGTTGCGGCGAATGCAACCATCCCTTGAACACGCGCGACACCGGCGCGAGACCAAGCTCGCGGCGCCACCGATTGAACTCGGGGACGACATGACGATCGATGAGGTAGCGATCGATGGCCCACCACATCGTTCGCTTGATCCAGACCGGGAGACCGGACAGATCCCTGCCGGGTATCTGCGTCGGTTGTTGATAGTCGGATCGGAAGATGGAGGGCGCGAGATGAACCGTGGCGGCGGGCGCGTGGGAGACCTCTTCGAAGACGCGCGTCGCGAATGCCAGGGGGTGTCCGACGAGGACCGTGCGGCCCGGCTCGTACGCCTCAGCAATGCGCGCGTAGTCGGCAGGTATGAACGACGCGAGCATCCGGAGCACGAGGGTCAGACCCCTCTGGCTGTGCCAGAGATCGGGATCTCTTGTGATGCGGTCGAAGTCCTCTGCGGATTGAGTCGCCACGAAGCGCAAGCCCGCCCGCTCGCTGACGTGCCGGAACGGCGCCGCGGTCATCAGCGTGACGTCGTGGCCGCGCGCGCGCAGTGCGCGACCGATCCCGATGTACGGGTGGACGTCCCCGCTGGAGCCGACAGGAGTGAGAAGGAAGTCCGCGATGTCAGTGGACCACGGTGAGCAATTGTTCGCCGCAGCCCGTGCACATGTCGCCGATCAGGGCCTCCGGCGGGTATGTGCTACCGCAGAGCGCACACGGCCGATACCGGGCGAGGCGGGTTTCGCGTGCCGCGCGAATGAGGACGGTCAGCGCATTCATCAGATGGGTTTCGGGCATCCGGGTCCATCGCAGGAGGCCCAAGCGCTTGGGTTTCACCATGAAGCGGCCGGGCAGCACCCAGTTGCCGGCGAACTCAGACACAATCACGTTCGCTTCCGTGAGATGCACGACCACTTCCGCGGGGTCGCCTCCGGTGAACATCAGCGACCCATCGCTCGTTTCCTGCCGGTCCACAGGCGCCGGCAGGTGGGAGCCCAGAAACGCGATGATCTGCTCGTACCGCTCATCATTGCTCACGCCCTACAGTATGCCGCAGTCACTCGGAAAGCGTGAGAAGAGGTTCGCGAATCGCTGCCACCCAAATGGGCGGTGCGCGCCTGGCAACCAGCTTCGTAGACTGGTGGTGTGATCGCGGAATCTCGAAAAGAGCCGCAGGACGACGGGGAACTGCTCGACGCGTATTCGCACGCGGTTGTGCGCGCAGTCGAGCATGTGGGGCCTGCCGTCGTGCGAGTCGACGCCGGGCGAGGCGGTGGCTCCGGCGTTCTTTTCACCCCGGACGGGCTGATTCTCACCAACAGCCATGTGGTCGAGCGGGCAGAGCACCTGCAAGTGACTCTGCCGGACGGCCGATCGCTTCGCGCGGACCGCGTCGGCGTCGATGCCGATACGGACCTTGCGGTCGTCCGGGTGGACGGATCCGCCGGATCTCCCCTGGCGTGGGCGACGCTCGGCGATTCGCGATCCGTCCGCGTCGGGCAGGTTGCGATCGCCATCGGCAATCCCTACGGCTTCCATCACTCGGTGACGACCGGCGTTGTCAGCGCACTCGGGCGTTCGCTCCGCGCGCGGTCTGGCCGGCTCATGGATGACATCATCCAGACTGACGCGTCGCTCAATCCCGGTAACTCCGGCGGTCCGCTCGTCACGACACGCGGTGAGGTGATTGGCATCAACACCGCGATGATTCTTCCGGCGCAGGGGTTGTGCTTCGCGATCGCCAGCAATACCGCGCGGTTTGTGGTTGGACATCTGATTCGCGACGGTCGTGTTCGCCGCAGCTACATCGGTCTGGCGGGGCAGAATGTCCCTGTGCCCCGCGCCCTCGCACGTGCCAACCAGCTCGCGGTGTCCTCAGGTGTCTTCGTCACGTCGGTGGAGCCCGGGAGTCCAGCGTCGGTTGCAGGGCTCCGGGATGGCGACGTGGTTCTCGCATTCGCGGGGGCACCGGTCGCCGGCATCGATGACCTGCATCGGCGACTCACCGACGATCGCATCGGCCAGCCGTCGACGCTGACCATCCTGCGCGCAGGCCATCGTCGCCAACTCACCGTCGTGCCCGCCGAGTCCCAGCGCAATGAGTAGCAGCATCACCTCGCGCAAGGTTGCGGCCGCGCTGAACCGACAGACAGAGCCGCACCGCGATTCCAGTTGCTCCTATCAGGGTACTGGCTCGATCTCGTGCAAATGGCTGACGTCCACGGCCACGCTGCTCCGTCCGTCCGTTGGAAGATACATCGAACGGAACCGTGCGTTCCAAACGATCTCGTCGTCGCGATACGACGATCTCGCATGCACCGTCTGCTCGAACGTATCGTCGACGCCGGAAAGCAGGATGAGAACCTCGGCGCGCGTCCGCGCGAGATCCTCGCTGGTCTTGCCCGCCAGAGGACTGCTCTCGTCGATCGGGTGCACGATCGTCCAAGACAGTGGAAAAAACGTCACCTTGTTGCGCTCGAGGGGCAGCGCCATATAACGACGTACGCTGTTGCCGCGGTCGTCGGGCTGCATGGCGCTGAAGACCACCTGGGCTTCGAGCTCGATGATTTCGTTGTGGTGCTGGTTGGCGATCCGGAACTGCAAGGCCCGGCCCGATCCGTAGGGCGCAACCACGGCGTGCCGGCTGAACAAGATAGACGCTGTCGGGCGGGCGAATCGCGCAAAGAGCAACCCTGTGGCGAGGGCCTGATACATCAGACCCACCAGGGCTTCCAGGGTCACGATCAGGTTGGCCGCGAGCCCGTTTGGACCGATTTGACCGTAGCCAATGGTCGCGAACGTCTGGATACTGAAGAAGAAGGCCTGACCAAAGCGCCCGCCGAGCATGTTGGCGCCGGGTCCAAGCAGTGCGTCGGAGCCACAGATCCAGAATGCCCCCGCGAAGACCAGGTTGAGCATCACGTAGAGCACTGCAACGAGCCCCAGGAATTTCCACCACGAGATTCTGAGCAACTGGTAGGGCGCCACAGCCTCCAAGAGGCCTAGCCCCGAGCGCGAAACATTGAACGACCCATCGCGATTGAGGAGGCGCCCGCGAGTCTCCCTGCTGACGACAGAACCCAGGCCGAGGTCGCGATCCCGGTCCCGTTCTTCCGGCGTGCGCCGAGGCGCAAGCGGACTGGGCTCGAACCGAGGTGGGCTCATGGGGAGTGATTTTAGCGCCGACGCACAATCTGGTGCGCGGTCACAGCGTGATCAGTCCTCGTCGCACAGCGCGGCGCACGGCATCTGTCCGGTTGGCCGCGCCGAGCTTTCCGTAGATCGACGCGACGTGAAACTTGACGGTCTGATCGCTGATGCCGAGGCGCGTGGCGATGGTCTTGTTGGGGAGCCCTTCGGCAAGTAGTTCGATGACCTCGACTTCCCGGGGTGTCAGAGATTCCTGTGGCCCGTCACGCTCGGCGGCGTCGCTGCCGGAAACAGCACGACTGACACTGCCGGCGATAGCATCGGCCATCTCGGCGCGCCCGAAGCGTTCCGATGCGAGGATCACGCCATCAACCTCGTTGACAGAAGCATGCGAGGCGCGCACGGCCGCAAGTGTGGTGAACTCGGCGACGACGTCAATCGACGCCGCAAGGAGCATAGCGCGCACCCGCGCTCGGTCAGCGTCGGTTCCGACGACGATTACGCGCATCTAGTGATGGACTGTATCCCGTGATTGAGCGCCCGTCACACACGTGAGGCGTGGAGCACGTGGCTGTCCAGCCTCAGCGGTGATCGTCGTCGTAGATGGTGGTATCGATCCCGCAAGGTACGCAACCGGTGGACGGTATCCGGAGACACGTTACTGGAGAGCGCGCGGCCGTTCGCCAACGGTCACCGCGAGATCGACGATCGAGCCGCCGCGCAGCGTGCGAAGCGTCACCGTGCGGCCCACGCGGTCGCCGACGAGCAGGTCCAGCAGATCCTCGGGTGACTCGATGGGATGGCCGTCCAGTTCCAGAATGACGTCGCCGACGATGGTACCAGCGGCGGCCGCAGGACTTCCGGTCGACACGCCGACCACCAGCAGCGCATTTGCCGTTTCGTTCTCGCGTCCAGCCGCGCGGCCGGCCTTCTCCCGCTGACTATCCGCCAAGGCAACCGGCTGGCCGGCGATGCCGAGGTACCCGCGCTTCAGGCTGCCATGTTCGAGGACGATGGCGGCTGTCTTCCACGCGATCGAGGCGGGTATGATCACGCCGAGGCCGCGGATGGCGGCGGCGGTGGCGATGCCGATCAGCCCGCCCGATGTATCGAGGAACGCGCCGCCCGCGAAGCCATCGTGCATTGGCGCAGTCGTGCGGATCACTTCATCGATCGATCGGCGGCGGCCGGTCTGCAGCGGACCGCCGATCACTGAGACGATGCCGGCGCTGGCAGTGACGACGTTGCTCCACGAGCGAGCCACGGCGAGCGCGAGGTGCCCGACCCGCGCCGGTGTGGCTGCCGGGACGATGGGCGTTGTTCCGAGACCGGACGCGCGCAGCACGGCGAGGCTTGTCGTTGGATCCCAGCCCACGAGCTCAGCATCGAGCACCTGACCGTCATGACGCCGCACCCTGGGGTGGTCTTCGCGGCCGAGCGCGCGCATCGTAGTCAAGACCACGTTGTCCGCGTATGCGAGCCCGCTGGCTGGACGCCGGCGGCCCTGCACCTGGACAACCGAGGGCGCAGCTGTCGCGACCGAATCGGCGAGCTGATTGGAGAACGAGGCGAGGAGGTCGTTGGCCATGGGCCATGGTGGCAGAACTTCGCGCTGCCGGGATCACCCAAATGGGGAGCGGTGCGGTCATGCGACCTGTGCCCAAAGGAGGGGTCGGGTCTCTTGCCCGAGAGACCCGACCCCGGCGAGCGGTCGTTGACTAGTCCCGGCCGCCGGTCGACTTCGCGGAGCTCGCCCCGCTCACAGCCACCTTCATGATGGCGGTCGTCCAGCAGCAGACCGTTCCGCCGCCGCCATTCCCCGAATAGTCGTTTGCCGTCACGTGCAGCAGGTAGTCGCCGGGCTCGCTGAACCTGACGGTCGTCGTCGCCTTGCCTGAATACGGTTCGTCTGGCTTTCCGCCCTTCAATGCCTCGAACTTCGGACGCGGGTCTCCGAAGGTCACCAGACCAGGTCCGCGATACTTGGCGAGTTGGACGCTCACCGGCGGGCGCGAGCTTTGCGCTCGGCGCGTTGCTGCCGCTGCTGTCCTTGGCGTCGTCGTCGGCCCAGACATCCAGCGCCATCGGCGCGCCCACGGTGGCCGTCCGGGCGATTGCCTGCGCGCGGTTCACTCCTGGTCCGGCGAACGCGTCTCCCTTTTCACTGAACCGCAGCAGAGGCGGCAGGTTGTAGCTGCCGCCGGGGCTCTCCTCTGACGACTGGAATGGCGCGATGTTGTAGTCGGGGCTCATGTAGAACGGCACGCTGGTTCTGACGCCGTTGGCCGTGATCACCCACGAGATCTTCTGTGTCTTGGCGAACTCCTTCGGCATCGTGACGACGAACACGCCGTAGCGCCGGCCCGTCTGGAAGTGCGTGGGCTGGCCCATGTCGGGGTTGCCCGGCTCGAAGTGATTGTCCGGGCCGATCGGAATGTCGATCTCGGCCTGCGTGTTGCGGCTGAAGTACCCGATGAGGAACGAGTGCGTGCCGTCCGGATTGTCGAACCAGCCTTCGTAGGCGGCCGTGATGCTGCCGCCAAACTGCTTCGGCGGCGCACTGGGCAGGAGTTGCGCCGACGCGATCACCGTCCGAGGCCGCGAGCATCACCGAGGTGCAGAAGCGACGGACGTTTGTGGCAGTCATCACGACCTCACTGCTGGTTCTGCGTGGACGTCCGCGCGTGGCGTGTGCTCGGCAACCCAGGCCGCATATTCCTCGTCCGTCAAATACACGACGTTCATCCACGCGTGCGCCATTTCGTCCACGGTCCGGTCGCCGTATCCCACCCACTGATCCGGGTCCGGATTGTTCTTGTTCGCTTTCGTGTTGTCGAAGAACGCGGTCACGTGGATGATCGTGCCCTTCGGAAACGCCGGCGCCGCGTCGTCCGCGAAGATGTAGTTGGTCATCCAGTTGAAGTTGAAGTCCTGCACGTAGCTGATAGTCTGCGTTTCGCCCGTCGGGAGAATCGCCTCGACCAACATGGCCTTGCCGCGCAGGTGGAAGTGCGGCTGGAAGTTGGTGATGATGGTGTTCTGCCTGCAACGTCGTGAAGCCTTCCGTGTGCGCGATCTGGTTCGGCGGGATGTCGAGCAATGCGGGGCCGTTCTTGAGGCCCATGAAAGCCACCAGGTAGCTCCGTTTCTTCGGTTCCTGTCCTTTCGGATACAGCCAGATGCCCAGTTCGGATCCGGTCGTGACCTCCTCGCCAGCCGCGTGAATGTGCTGGTCCCACGAGATTTTCTCGCCCGGCATGATGACCTTGCCGGTGCCGTCCATGTAGCGATCGTAGCCCTTGCCGATGGCCCATTCCATCAGCGGTGGACGACGATTGATGCGGTCGTCGACACCCGATGCCGCGGTCGGTTCACTCGCCCGGTCTCCGCGCCCGGTGCCGCCGTTGACCGCCTCGACGTTCTCGGGGTTCAGCACTTGATAGGCAATCGAGTGATGCAGGATCTTGCGACCCTGGATGTTCGATGGACGGATTTCGACCATTCGGATCCATCGCGGCTCGGTGAGTCCGGGGATGTCTACGAGCGGGACGCCACCACACGTCCTGGTGCAGGGCGGGCATCGTCCGCTCTCCCGACTTCACGACGATGTCGGGTGGCCCGTAGCCGTCCCGTTCCGCTTGCCAGTACAGGCTTGTCGAGACCGGCTTCGGTGCCGGCAGGTCGGCGGGGTTGCCCAGCGGCGCGCCGTTGTCCACCCAGTTGACGATGGTTTCGACCTGCGCGTCGGTGAGCGACATGTCGTTCTTGAAACTTCTGCACACCGACGCTCCGATCGATGTGCCAGGGCGGCATCTGGCGGGCCATCACCCGCGCGCGGATCGATCTCACCCAGGGCCGCGTCTCCTGGAACGTGATGAGCGACATCGGCGCGATGGACCCCGGCTCGTGGCAGCTCTGGCACTTGGCCTGAAAAATCGGAGCGATATCCTTCGAGAACGTCGGGTCTGTGGCCGCCCCATCTGCAGATAAGGCGGCAGAAGGTAGAGACAGCCCCGCACCGACTACGAGGGCAGAAACCCAAAAACGCAGTTCTTTTCGGTCCATCACATGGACTCCTTGCCCACACGCACAGGAAGCAGCAACCAAGCGTCGGGCACGCAGCGGCGTGAAGTGCACGAGCCATGCCGCCAAATAGGTCGGATATTTGGGTGAATACCTGTTGGTCTGGGTCGAGGCAGGTCTGGAGGTGGCGGAAGTTTTCGCGGAAGCTTGAAATTATTCCCACGCGCGAAGCGGTAGACTATCCTTACGTCTTGGCATCGAGACGCGGAGGCTCATATGCGAGTACTCGTTATCTTGTGCGCATTCACTTTTCTTGCCGATTCAGTCCGAGCGCAGCAGGCTTCACAGAACCCGTCGCCAGATCTCACCAAGGCTGCGCACGTCTCGGCCGCCGATCTCGCGGCCATGGTCGCCAAACAACCTACCGATCGCAACGGATTCATCAACCGGCTGCTGCAGTTTCCGCCGTATGCGGTCAACATCGAACATCGCGTGGCGGTGCCGCAGAACGCAACGGCTCACGAAACAGAAGCGGAGCTTTTCTACGTCATCGACGGTGCAGCCACGTTTGTCACGGGCGGAAAGCTCATCGAGCCGACGCGAAACGGCGCGAACTTGGCCAGCACGAAGGGCGTGGAGGGCGGCGTCGCGCAGAAGCTGAACAAGGGCGATTTTGTGATGGTCCCTGCCGGCGTGCCGCACTGGTTCACGGACATTCAGGGGGCCGTGACCGTGATGGCGCTGCATCTGCCGATTATCCCGCCGGCGAAGTAGCACGGTCTTCCGCCAAGATTTTTCTGTCGCAGTTTGAGGTTGCCAACGGCTTCGCGGAGGAGTAGAAATATCAGTACGCCAAGGGAGGCTGCATGGAAACGCCACCGGGCCTGTCTGGCGCGCAGCGAGGCGGACACACCTCATGCTGACGCGCAAAGCACTATAGGACGGACGTAAGGTACGACCCTTGGTCCCGGCTCCAGCCGAGACGCGCACAATGCGCATTGAAACGCCCGTACGCGGCTTCGCCGCGTCGGGCGTTTCGCTTTCTCACGAAACACTAGTCCTCCTTCCACGGATTGTTCGCGAACACCGCCAGTTCCGGCCAGAGCACCCGGCGCGGCATCGTCAGGGCCGCCATGATGGTTGTCGCGATGTCCTCCGCATAGAGTTTGTTGGGATTGTTGCGGCCGACCTTTCCGCCCCATGCCGTCTGAACTTCTGACGGACACACACACGTGACGCGAATGCCGTGGGGCCGCAATTCAGTCTGCCAGCACTGGCTGATGCCCCGCACCGCCCACTTGCTGCCCGCATAGGCGGTGCCCGCCTTGCCGCCCTTCATCCCGGATGTGGAGGCGATGTTGACGATGTCGCCCTCGGCCTGCGCCTTCATCAATGGCACGACGCGATTGGTGACGTCCACCATGCCGAAGACGTTGGTCGCAAACAGCGCCCGCATGGCCTCGACGTCGAGATCCCCGATTTCCGCGTCGTACCCGTAGGCCGCGTTGTTGATGAGCACATCGAGGCCGCCCATCCGCTCCTGACAGACGTCGATCGTCCTCGCATTGTCTTCGCTGGCCGACACATTGGCGCGAATCCCATGCGCCCCGGTTTCCTGCTCCATCTTCTTGATCAGCAGTTGATTGCGGCCTGTGAACACGACCTGGTGTCCGGCGGCGCGAGCCTGTGTGACGATGGCGGCGCCGATTCCCTGGCTGCCGCCGGTGATGAGAAATCGCCTTGTCTGCATGCGGGGGATTATATGCACGTCATGCCAGGGTCCTCACGCCGCGCTCGAGGGCCCGGCCTCCACCGCGTGGGGCGGGTTCGTGCACGCGACAGCGACACGAACGAAGCGGCATGCCTTGGTGCATCGAGACGCCGCCGCGCGACTCGCATGGGGGACAAGGTCAGCCGTTCGTGACACGGGCGCGGCGCGCGACAATGCGCGATAAAGAAAGATGGTTGCGGGCATGACCGTATGCGGCGTATCTTTAGTCTCCCATGCCGACACTCGTCATTGCCGGAACGGTCGTCGGACTCCTCGTGCTTGCCGCTTGGCTGGTCCCGTTCATCTCCCGTCGTCGGCGGGGCGCCCGTCGCCTCGTGAGCCTCGGATTTGTCAGTCCACAGTGGCTCCTCTCGCACCGGCAGGAGGAGCGGTGACGAGCGCACGCGAGACCTTCGGGGCCCGATTGCGCGCCGAACGGGAGCGGGCGGGCGTTTCGCTCGATGCGATTGCCCAGACGACCAAGATTCAGCAATCGTTGCTCGTTGGTCTCGAAAACAACGACGTGTCGCAATGGCCGGTCGGTATTTTTCGGCGCGCGTTCCTGCGAGCGTATCTGGGTGCCATCGGGCTTCGGTCCGAAGCGGTCGTCGCGGAATTCTCCCGCCTGTTTCCCGAGTCGGCTGTATTGCCAGCTGCAGATCAGCCCGTGCGCGCTGACTCGGTTGAGGCGTGGGAAGGGGAGTTGCGCCTTTGCCTCGCGGCCGAGCCGTTTTCAACCGCTCGTCAAGCGTTGCTGCGAGGGGCCGCGTCCGTTTCGGACCTGTGCATCGTGTTCATGGTAGCGGGCTCGACCAGTGCGATCTTCGGGTTTGCCGCCTGGCCCACGCTTGCCGTCATGGGCCTGACGTACTACACGGTGAGCGTCGCATGGATGGGTCGCACTCCTGGCACATGGTGGTTCTTCAGGGAAGGTCCCGCCGAAAGACGAATAGAGCCTCCGCTTCCAGTCGCCGCCGCACCGCCCTTGCGTATCGTGACGCGACAGCCGGAAGAAGGGGCGCGAAAGGTCATGTCGCTCTGACGTCCGCGCGACCGCCAGTTTCTCAGGTGAAGTTGCCGGGACTCGACGCCGATATCTGATCGAGAGGGTCAGGTATCGCACGATGCATCGATTCGACAGACAACTCATCATGAGTCTTGCGTTCCTCGGTGTTTCCGAGGCGGGCTTTCTCCAGGCATTACCACAGCAGCAGTCGGCAGCACTGGCGAGTGGCGAGAAGTCCATCAAGCCGGTCGCTGGCGTCAATCCTGTTCGGGGCACCGCCGTGGACCGCTCAGGCGGCGTCCTGCCCGGTGTCACCGTAACGGCGACCACCTCGGACGGGAGGTTTCTTGCAACGGCGGTGACGGATGAAGCCGGCAAGTATTCGTTCGATGGGCTGCCGGTCGGGCGCGTGAGACTCACATTTCAACTCGATGGGTTCGGTACTGTGGGGGTGCAGCTCGTGGTCCAGCCCGGCGCGGAGATTGACGTTCTGGAGCGTCTGGACCTCGCGCCGCTCGCCGAGACCGTGGTGGTCCAGGGCCGCGCGCCCGTTGCGCCGCCACCGCTGCCCTCGCCGCCCGTGCTGACGCCGGTGCCGGCGCACGATCAAGAATCGGTGTGCGGCCCGGCCAAGGCAGGCGTCACGGCGGAGTCGTTCGGAACGATCCGATCGCGTCGCCACGAAGCCGAGCCCGCCCTGTATGCGAAGGGCGACCAACTCATCATCGACGGCGGTACGCTCAGCGGCTTGGAGACTGGAGCGAATGTCGTGGTGCGACGTCGCTACCCTGTGAGCGGCGCTGGGGGTGCTCCCGCGACCCGCGCTGCAGGATCAACAGGCGAGCACACGTCTGGTCTTCTGCAGATCGTCGTGGCGGGCGAACGAGAATCGACCGCGATCGTTGTTTATGCCTGCGACGAGATGATGAAGGGCGACTATCTCGCCGCGTTCATTCCCGAGCCGATCAGGAGTCCCGAACCCGTCGGGATTCCGAACTACGGGGATGCGGCCCGGATCCTCTTTGCCGACCGAGGCCAGTTGCTCGGAGCGCCGCGCCGGTTGATGGTGATTGATCGAGGGAGCGAGCAGGGCATCCGAGCCGGGCAGCGTTTGACGCTCTTCCGTCGGCGGAGTCGTGGCGCGCCGACGCCAACCGACGTCGGAGACGCGGTCGTCGTTGCTGTGCGGGGAGACTCGGCGACAATTCGCGTGGAGCGCGCAACGGACGTCATCCTGTTTGGCGACTGGGCGGCCCCGCAGCTTCCGCAGGGCGATGCGTCCGCGACCCTCCCGGACGCCGCACATGTCGAGGCCAGCCGGACCTCGACTCCCTGAACCGCCGCGCCGCATCACTGTACGCGCGGTGCCCGAGAAACCTTCCTTTGTAAGGATTCCATGCGCGTCGTGGCGGTCCAGCGTCTGACTGACGGTATATAATCTCTGGTCCTACCAGACTTCAGGAGGTTCAGAGATGGCAGACGCCTCTGTTCGTGGCCGCTTCGTGTGGCACGAACTCATGACGACCGACACGAAATCCGCGGCAGACTTCTTCGCCAAGATCGTGGGCTGGAAGACGCAGGTCTCGCCGCAGGATCCGAATTACAGCATGTTCGTGACCACTCGTCCGATGGCTGGCCTGATGGCGGTGCCTCGCGATGCCGCGGCGATGGGCGCTGGGCCCAGCTGGATCACCTACATGGGCTCGCCCAATGTCGATGAGACGGCGCGTCAGGCGACGTCGCTCGGCGGGAAGACGCTCAGGGCGCCGGAAGACATCCCGACGGTCGGTCGATTCGCCGTCCTCGCAGATCCCCAAGGTGCTGTCTTCGCGGTGTTCACGCCCGTCGCAGGGCAGCAGCTTGGCGCGGCGCCTGCGGTCGGCGATTTCTCGTGGCACGAACTGGCGACGACCGATTGGCGGTCCGCACTTGCGTTTTACCAGGGTCTGTTCGGGTGGGAAGCAACGAGCGCCATGGACATGGGCGCTGAGATGGGCACGTACCAGATGTTCGGGCTGAACGGCAAGGCATACGGCGGCATGTTCAACAAGGCCAAGCAGATGCCGGGGCCACCAGCATGGCTTCCGTACATCCACGTGCCCGACTCGAAGAAGGTGGTTCCGCTGGTGAAGAAACTTGGAGGCCGGATCGTCAGCGGCCCGATGGAAGTGCCCGGCGGCGACTGGATTGCGCAGGGCCTCGATCTGCAGGGTGCGATGTTTGCCGTCCATTCGCTGAAGCCCGCGCCCGAGAAGAAGGTGCCCGCGAAGAAGGCTGCGAAGGCCACCAAGAAGGCGGTGAAGAAGGCCGCCAAAAATGCGCCAAGGAAGACCGCGAAGAAAAAGACCGTGAAGAAGAAGACGGTGAAGAAGAAGACCGCCGCCAAGAAATCCGCGAGACGGAAGAACAGGGCGCCCAAGAGACGACGATGACGAGGTAGGTGTCGACTCTTGGGGACGACTTATCGGGACGATCGGAACCAACTGCGCCAGGCGGCGGGGTTGGGAGGCAGGCTCTGGCCCGTAATATCACGCAGGGCCTGGAAGACCCACTTGCGGGTTTCGTTGTCGAGTGAGAAGTCTTCCGTGTAGTCGAGCAGCCTTGGCACCGCCGTGCGGCGCTGCCTGTCGTTCAGCATGCCAGACTGGGCGAGGCTGCAAGCGGCGCGCTCGCGAATAGTGGGCGATGGGTCGTCGTGGAAGATCTCGAGCAGCGGCGCAATGACTGCGTCCGTCCCAAGATACGCCAAGCCTTCGACCGCCCAGTAGCGCACGTTCTCGTTCGAATCCTTGACCGACTCCAGAAGAATCCGAAGCACGACGTCCTGATCGATGCCACGATTACCGAGGAGCCCAAGGTCCCACAACGCGTTGGCGCGCGGGCCCTGCTCTCCGAACCGGGCGATCGGCTCGAGTCTGCTGATGGCGGCGGAGTTCTTCTCGAGTGTTCTCGCGGCGATGTCCACTTCGATGCCCGCAACCCGTACGGTGAGGTCGTCGGAGTTGATGGCTGTGACGAACAGATTGTTCAGTCGCGGGTTGAGCGTGACGCGACCGCGCCAACTGTCGACGCGTGCTGCGATCTGTTCATTCGCGCCGCGAAAGTGATTGATGGACCGCTCGAGGAGCAGCTCCGCCTGACTCTGTGGACTCAGGGTATCCAGCGTTTCGATCTCGTGCTCGGACAACAAAGCCGCCGAGGACCGCTGGGGAGCCGGTGAAGCTGTGTGAATGATCGCGGGGGGGCTCACCATGAGCATCGCGCCGACGGCCGCAAGGGCAACGCGTCCAGTTTGCTGAGGTCTGTCCATGGAGCAACTGCACATGCTCGCAATCGTGATGCCGCGCGACGCCTGGAGATGGCCTGCCGTATATTGATGAAAATATTGGTCTTGCTGCGATTCGAGGGGGATCGCTGGGGCGTGCGGATAACCAGTGCCGTACATGTGATGACGGATTTGTCGCCCGACCCGAAGGTCGGGCCTACGACCGAGCCTGTCACGTCGTGTCCGTCTCGTAGGCCCGTCCGTCAGGTCGGGCGTCTCGCCCTATAGCGTCAGCACGTAGTGCTGGTCGGTGTCGAGCGGCAACGCCTCCAGTAACTCCGAAATCAGCTCCGGGCCGTAACGGTTCAGGAAGAACGCCACACCGAGCGTGCGTTCCTGCGGAGCGCCGCCGGGATAGACGAGCGCATACGTCCGCTTGAACTGACGCCGGAGTGTGTCGTCGTTCCGCTTCGCTGCGTGGACGATCTTGCTGTGGAGGCTCTGAAGGGTGTCGCGCATGCGATCGAGTGTCGTGTCGACGGCCCCAGTGAGTGTGGGGTCGAGTCCGGCAATGGCATCCTTGAGCGCGTGCCCCCGTTCGGTCACCGTGTCCTGCATCACCCGCAGGGCGTCCTCGACGCCGGTCGGCAGCCCGCGCTCGATGAGACGCGAAAGCGCCGTGTCCTCGTCGAGAGACAGGGCGTCGGGTGACAGATGGTGACGCTCGAGAAACCGAGCGGCCGCCGAGTCGATGAGCGTCGCGCTGACTCGAGGGAAAAGTAGCGGCGCCTGCACTCCGAACGCCTCGTACACGCCGCCGAGCTGTGCCTGGTACGCAAGCTCGCTCGGACCGGCCACATAACACACAGTGGGGAAGAGCCGGTCCTGGACCAGCGGTCGCAGGAGAACATTGGGGCTGAAGCACTCCGGATGGGCCGCTGCCTCTTGCCGCAGCGCTGCGGGCGCATGGGCCACATCGCCGATCAAAAACTTCTCGCCCCGGTATTTGATGGGCACCCGGCCGTCGTCGCTCAGGTAGAACAACGCGACGGAGTCTGGCGCAGGCTCGATCTGCGGTGCGTGACCGATCGCCTTCATGGCGAGCGCCGCGTCGTTGACCAGCGAGGCAGTGCGGCCCGGATGATCGAGCTCGCCCGCGAAGAGATCGGCGACGAGCGGTTTCGCCGCGGGGTCGTATGCTTCGAAGATCACGAGGCCCTGCGCCCCAAACAGATCATCCATCAAACCTGCAAACGCCCGGCCGACACCAATGCCCGGGTGGTAGTGCCGGCTCAGACGTTCCTGGAGACCGTTGGTGAACGCCGAGGGCGGAATGTTGGCGACGAGGTCAGAAATGGTCGCCGCAATGCCCGCGTCGAATGTCAGCCGGTGCACGGGAAGCCGACCGGCACCGGGGAGATCGGCGGCGGTGATATCGCACAGGCTGTGCTCGGCGTTCAGGACGTGAGCCGCCCGGACTTCCTTCCAATCGTGATCCTCTGCGTCAACCCAGAAAACGGGAACGGCGCGCACGCCCTGCTCGCGCTCGAGGCGGCGGGCGAGTTGGATCGTCGTGATGACCTTGAGGATCGTGTAGAGCGGACCGCCGAACAGACCGGCCTGCTGACCGGTGACGATGGCGACAGTGCGAGCATCGGCCAAACCAAGAGCGGCGTCGCGGGCCGGTGATGGCGCGTCGCGCCTTGTGAGCTGGGCGGCGAGCAAGCGGCTGATGGCCTCATGGTCGCGCGACACCCCTTGAACGTTCGCCACCATTTTCCGCCAGGCTCTCGGATCGCGAGGGTCGCCAGCGAAGAGCGATGCCACCGAGGGATACTCCCGCAGACAGGCAGTGACGAGTGGCCGGCTCCACGGGAATCTGTTGAGATCGAGGGGCTGGGCGTTGGTCATGGCGCTGTGGCGGATAGGTGCCGCAGACCGAGCGGTGTCTGAAGCATCGGACCAGGTTGCTCGCAGGCAGCGCAGCCAATGACGTGGTACCAGAGGCAGGAGATGTTCAGCATCGAAAACAGGATGACGAGCGCCTGGGCTGCCAGCGCTCCCCAGAGGGCCGCCGCAACGCGAACGCTCCTGGTGAAGAATATCGTACCCTCCTTCGGGCACCCTCGACAGCAGGTCGCCCAGAGAATCAGCCCGGTGGAAGAGGAGAATCGACGCTCTTATGGGTTGATGCGGAGGTTCCCCGGAGGTGGTGGGGTGTTGTTATTGCTGCCCGCCTGTTGAATGACCGTAACCGTTCGGCCCGCAACCGTCAGCGTGCCGGTGCGGGAAGCCGTCCCTGAATTGGCGGCCACGGCATACACGGCCGTGCCACTTCCGGTAGCAAAGCCGCCGGAGGTGATCGTCAACCATGAGACATTGCTCGTCGACGTCCAGCTGCAACCCGCCGCCGTTGTGACGGTGGAGCTCTGGGTGCTCGCGTCGGCCGTCGGGGTCACCGTGGTTGGTGAAACGGTGAACGTGCAAGACGCAGTACCTTGCTGGACAACCGTGACCGTCTGGCCCGCCACGGTGAGCGTGCCGGTGCGTGACGAGGTCCCGGTGTTGGCCGCGATGGAAAAGGCGACCGTGCCATTGCCGCTTCCGGTGACGCCGGACGTGATGCTGAGCCAGGAGACGTTGCTGGTCGCCGTCCACGAGCAACCCGTGGCGGTTGTGACGCTGGCGCTACTCGAACCGGCGACCGCCGCGGGGTTCAGCGAAGTCGGTGAGACGGTAAAGGAGCAGGACGGCGCAGCACCGGCCTGGGTGACGGTGACCGTCTGGCCGGCGATGGTCAGCGTCCCGGTGCGTGATGACGTGGCAGTGTTAGCGGCGATGGCGAACGCGACGGCGCCATTGCCGTTGCCGCCAGCGCCCGACGTGATGGTGATCCAGGAGGCGTTGCTGGTCGCAGTCCAGCCGCAGCCTCCGCCGGTCGTGACGGTGCTGCTGCTCGAACTCGCGGGCGCCCCCGGGGTCAGCGAGGTCGGTGACACGGTGAACGTGCAGGGCGCGGACCCCGCCGCCTGAATGACGGTCACGGTGCGTCCGGCAACCGTCAGCGTGCCCGTGCGGGACACCGGCGTTGGATTGGGTGCCACGGTGTAGTCGACTCCTCCGCTTCCGAACCCGGTGCTGCCCGTGATGAGCGTCAGCCACGTGGCGTTACTCGTCGACGTCCAGCTGCAACCCGCTGCCGTCGAGACCGTCGAGCTCTGGGAACTGCCACTGCCCACGGACGTCACCGTGGTGGGCGAGACCGTGAAGGTGCACGAAATGGTGCCCTGCTGGGTGACGGTGACCGTTTGACCCGCGACGGTCAGCGTGCCGGTGCGCGGCGACGTGGCGGTGTTCGCGGCGATGGAGAAGGCAACCGTGCCAGTGCCGCTCCCGCTCGCGCCGGAGGTGATGGTCAGCCAGGGGTCGTTGCTGGTCGCCGTCCAACTGCAGCCCGCCGCCGTCGTGACCGTGCTGCTGCCCGAAGTCGCGGCCGCCCCTGGGGTCAGCGACGTCGGCGAGACGGTGAAGGTGCACGGCGGCGGGGCGCCCGACTGGGTCACGGTGACCGTCTGGCCCGCGATGGTCAGCGTGCCGGTGCGCGGGGAGGTGGCCGTATTCGCGTCGATCGAGAAGGCGACCGTGCCGTTGCCGCTCCCGGTCACGCCAGACGTGATGGTGATCCAGGAGGCGTTACTGGTCGCCGTCCAACTGCAGCCCGTGGCGGTCGTGACCGTGCTGCTGCTCGAACTGGCGCCCGCCCCTGGGGTCAGCGACGCCGGCGAGACCGCGAAGCTGCAGGGAGACGGCGCGCCGGCCTGGGTCACGGTGACCGTCTGTCCGGCGATGGTGAGCGTGCCGGTGCGCGGAGACGTCGCCGTATTGGCGGCGATCGAGAACGCGACGGCGCCGTTCCCGTTGCCGCTGGCGCCGGACGTGATGGTGAGCCACGCGGCGTTGCTGGTCGCGGCCCAACTGCAACCTGCGAGTGTGGTGACCGTGCTGCTGCTCGAACTGGCGGCGGCTCCTGGGCTCAGCGACGTCGGCAAGACCGTGAACGTGCATGGGACGCCGGCTTGGGTCACGGTGACCGTCTGGCCCGCGATGGTCAGTGTCCCGGTGCGTGGCGACGTGGCAGTGTTGGCCGCGATTGAGAAGGCCACTGTGCCATTGCCGGTGCCGCCAGCGCCGGAGGTAATGGTGAGCCAGGAGTTATTGCTGGTGGCCGTCCACGAGCAGCTGCTCGTCGTTGAGACGGTGGCGCTCGTCGAGCCGGCCGCCGCGGTCGGATTGAGTGAAGTCGGCGACACGGTGAATGAGCAGGGCAGAGACCCGGCCGCTTGAATCACGGTGACTGTCCGCCCGGCGACCGTCAGGGTGCCCGTCCGGGATACCGTCGTTGGATTGGGTGCGACGGTGTAGTTGACCGCTCCGTTTCCGATCCCGGCGCTGCCGGCGGTGATCGTCAGCCAGGAAGCATTACTCGTCGCAGCCCAGCTGCACGTCGCCGTCGTGGTGACCGTGGAGCTCTCGGAACTGCCAGTGCCTGCCGACGTCACGGTTGTCGGTGAGACGGTGAAGGTGCAGGACGCGGTGCCCTGCTGGATCACGGTGACCGTTTGACCCGCGACCGTCAACGTGCCGGTGCGTGAGGAGGTCGCCGTGTTTGCTGCGATCGAGAACGCAACGGTCCCGTTGCCGCTGCCGCCCGCGCCGGAGGTGATGGTCAGCCAGGCGTTGTTGCTGGTCGCGGTCCACGTGCAGCCCGTCGCGGTCGTGACGCTGGCGCTACTCGAACTTGCGGCAGCCGCGGGGTTCAGCGAAGTCGGTGACACGGTAAACGTGCAGGGCTGCGGCGCGGCAGCCTGAGTCACAGTGACCGTCTGGCCGGCGATGGTGAGCGTGCCGGTGCGTGGCGACGTCGCGGTGTTCGCGGCGATGGAGAAGGCGACCGTGCCATTGCCGCTCCCGCTTGCTCCGGACGTGATCGTGAGCCAGGCATCGTTGCTGGTCGCCGTCCAACTGCAACCCGCGGCGGTCGTGACACTGCTGCTGCCCGAACCAGCGCCTGCCCCTGGGGTCAGCGACGTCGGCGAGACCGAGAAGGTGCAGGGTGGCGGTGCGCCGGCTTGGGTCACGGTGACCGTCTGGCCCGCGATGGTGAGCGTGCCGGTGCGCGGGGACGTCGACGTGTTCGCCGCGATGGAAAACGCGACGGCGCCGTTCCCGCTACCGCCTGTGCCAGACGTGATGGTGATCCAGGAGGCGTTGCTGGTGGCCGTCCACGTGCAACCCGCGAGCGTGGTGACCGTGCTGCTGCCCGAGGTCGCGGCCGCCCCTGGGGTTAGCGACGTCGGCGAGACCGTGAAGGTGCAGGGTACGCCAGCCTGCGTCACGGTAACCGTCTGGCCCGCGATGGTCAGCGTCCCCGTTCGTGGGGACGTGGCGGTATTGGCCGCGATGGAGAACGCGACGGTGCCGTTGCCGCTGCCGCTCGCGCCCGACGTGATGGTCAGCCAGGAGGCGTTGCTGGTCGCCGTCCACGTGCAGCCCGCCGTCGTCGTGACCGTGCTGCTGCCCGAAGTCGCGGCCGCCCCTGGGGTCAGCGAGGTCGGCGAGACGGTGAAGGTGCAGGGCGGCGGCGCGCCCGCCTGAGTGACGGTGACTGTCTGGCCGGCGATGGTGAGCGTGCCGGTGCGCGGGGACGTGGCGGTGTTCGCCGCGATCGAGAAGGCAACCGTGCCACTGCCGCTCCCACTGACGCTGGACGTGATGGTCAGCCAGAAATCGTTGCTGGTCGCCGTCCAATTGCAGCCCGCCGCCGTCGTGACCGTGCTGCTGCCCGAAGCGGCGCCCGCCCCTGGGGTCAGCGACGTCGGCGAGACGGTGAAGGTGCACGGCGGCGGTGCGCCCGCCTGGGTCACGGTGACCGTCTGGCCCGCAATGGTCAGCGTGCCGGTGCGCGGAGACGTGGCCGTATTCGCGTCGATCGAGAAGGCGACCGTGGCGCTGCCGCTCCCGGTCACGCCCGACGTGATGGTGATCCAGGAGGCGTTACTGGTCGCCGTCCAACTGCAGCCCGTGGCGGTCGTGACCGTACTGCTGTTCGAACTGGCGCCCGCCCCTGGGGTCAGCGACGTCGGCGAGACCGTGAAGGTGCAGGGCGGCGGCGCGCCGGCCTGGGTCACGGTGACCGTCTGTCCGGCGATGGTGAGCGTGCCGGTGCGCGAAGACGTCGCCGTATTGGCGGCGATCGAGAACGCGACGGCGCCGTTTCCGCTGCCGCCTGCGCCGGACGTGATGGTGAGCCACGCGGCGTTGCTGGTCGCCGTCCAACTGCAGCCCGCGAGTGTGGTGACGGCGGTGCTGCTCGAACTGGCCGCCGCCCCTGGGGTCAACGTGATCGGCGAGACTGTGAACGTGCATGGGACGCCGGCTTGGGTCACGGTGACCGTCTGGCCGGCGATGGTGAGCGTGCCAGTGCGTGGCGACGTGTCGGTGTTAGCCGCGATGGAGAACGCGACGGTGCCGTTGCCGCTGCCGCTCGCGCCAGAGGTGACCGTCAGCCAGGAGGCGTTACTCGTCGCCGTCCAGCTGCAGCCGGTTGTCGTTGTGACGGTCGCGCTGCTCGAGCCGGCCGCCGCGGTCGGATTGAACGAGGTCGGTGATACGGTGAACAAGCAGGGGGCCGCCGCTTGGGTGACCGTCACGGTCTGACCCGCGACGGTCAAGGTACCCGTGCGTGGAGAGGTCGCCGTGTTGGCCGCAATCGAGAACGCAACGGAGCCGTTGCCACTGCCGGTCGCGCCAGAGGTGACCGTCAGCCAGGAGGCGTTACTCGTCGCCGTCCAGCTGCAGCCGGTTGTCGTTGTGACGGTCGCGCTGCTCGAGCCGGCCGCCGCGGTCGGATTGAACGAGGTCGGTGATACGGCAAACGAGCAGGGGGCCGCCGCCTGGGTGACCGTCACGGTCTGACCCGCGACGGTCAAGGTACCCGTACGTGGAGAGGTCGCCGTGTTGGCGGCAATCGAGAACGCCACGGAGCCGTTGCCGCTGCCGGTCGCGCCAGAGGTGATCGTCAGCCAGGAGGCGTTACTCGTCGCCGTCCACGTGCAGCCTGTCGCGGTCGTCACACTGGTACTACTCGATCCAGCAGCCGCCGTGGGACTCACGGCGAGCGGTGAGACGGTATAGCTGCAGCCAGCAAACGTGAATGTGTTCGACGGAGCGCTACGGGCGCTTCCGCCAGGGCCCAGGGCCGAGACGGTCGACGTGTAGACCGTGCCTGGGATGGGCCACCCGAGAAAGATCGTGGTGAGGTCAACGCGAATCTTCCCGTCCGATTGCGGTGTGGGTTTGCCGAGCGACGCCGATGAAAAGGGAGCGGATGCTCCACTCAAGTAGAACTCGATTTGGTAGGAGTTGACGAGTGCCGTGTTGTGGTCGGGTGACGGTGAGAACTCGGCGGTTGTTGGATTGACCGTCTGCGCCGCGACTGTCGAGGGGCGAACGCCCACGAACAGAAACGTCAGCAGGGCTAACGAGCTTGAGATTCGCACGATTCTCCTTGCGCGTGTTGCGGCTGCGTCAGTCCAGTCCTTCACCATGTATGAAGCGCCTGTGCAGGTTTTGGGCCAGGCGCAAGGGAGTTGAGGTTGTTCGCTAAGTCGTTCGAAGCAAGCAGCGGCACCCCGTGTAGCGGGAGTCGATCAGGCGAGACGCTTTCAAGTTCGAATGTGGGAAACCAATCCTGTGGCGGTCTCCATGCGGGTCATTCATTCCGGCGGCAGCGTGGCGTTCTTGTAACTCGAGAGACCTTTCTGTGAGTCTCGATAGTTGCTTCGCGCGCGCGGACGATGCGTTCTATCGGCTGTCGCGCGGGAACGGCGGATGGACACCAAGCTTCCCGCGATTGAGGATCCTCTGGTCCGGAAAAATTCAGACCGAGGGGCGAGACGAACTCGGACGTGATATGGCGTCCGAGTTGACCTCGTGCTACTCCTTGACGCGAAAGTTGGTGGGCGGTGGCGGGACATCGGTGCCGGCTCCCTGCGCGACGGTCACGGTGTGACCCGCGATGGTCAACGTGCCCGTGCGTGGAGAGGTCGCCGTGTTGGCCGCGATGGAGAACGCGACGGTGCCGCTGCCGTTGCCGCTCGCGCCAGAGGTGACCGTCAACCAGGAGGCGTTGCTGGTGGCCATCCAGCTGCAGCCGGTTGTCGTTGTGACGGTTGCGCTGCCCGAGCCGGCCGCCGCGGTCGGGTTGAATGCGGTCGGTGAGACGGTGAACGAACAGGGGGCCGCCGCCTGCGTGATGGTCACGGTGTGACCCGCGATGGTCAACGTGCCCGTGCGTGGAGAGGTCGCCGTGTTGGCCGCGATGGAGAACGCGACGGTGCCGCTGCCGTTGCCACTCGCGCCAGACGTGATCGTCAACCAGGAGGCGTTGCTGGTGGCCATCCAGCTGCAGCCGGTTGTCGTTGTGACGGTTGCGCTGCCCGAGCCGGCCGCCGCGGTCGGGTTGAACGCGGTCGGTGAGACGGTGAACGAACAGGGGGCCGCCGCCTGCGTGACGGTCACGGTGTGACCCGCGACGGTCAACGTGCCCGTGCGAGGAGAGGTCGCCGTGTTGGCCGCGATGGAGAACGCGACGGTGCCGCTGCCGTTGCCGCTCGTTCCGGAGGTGATCGTCAGCCACGAGGCGTTGCTCGTCGCAGTCCACGTGCAGCCTGTCGCGGTCGTCACACTGGTACTACCCGCGTCAGCACCAGCCGAGGAGCTCACTGCGAGTGGTGAGACGGCATAGCTGCAGGGAGCAGAGAACGTGAACGTGTTTGACGGAGCGCTGCGGGAGCTCCCTCCAGGGCCGACGGCTGAGACGGTCGACGTGTACACCGTGCCGGGGTTGGGCCACCCGAGGAAGATCGTGGTGAGGTCAACACGAATTTTGCCGTCTGACTGGGGTGTGGGTTTGCCGAGCGACGCCGATGAAAACGGGGCCGAGGCTCCACTCAGGTAGAACTCGACTTGGTAAGAATTCACGAGTGTCGTGTTGTGGTCGGCGGACGGCGAGAACTCCGCGGTTGTTGGATTGACCGTCTGGGCGGCGGCTGTTGAGGGACCCAAGCCCATCGATAAGAGCATCGGCACGGCTAGCGAACGCAATGCCCATAGGGTCTTCCTCGCGCGCACTCTGACAACCATCATCCAATCACCTAATGTGAACCAGCTGCGCCGTTTCTGGGCCAGGGGCAAAAGGCGGGCAGCACTGTTGGCTACGTCATGCTAAGCAAGCGAGCGAGCAAGCAAGCAGTTATCTCTTCGCACGCAAGCCTATTGCGAAAGATGCTTTAAGAGTCGAGTGTAGCGGATCAATCCGGCTGGGCTGCAACCAATTTGGTTGTCGCGACGGCTCCCTCGCATGGGCGCGTGAATAGGCCGAAGCGTCAATTCAGATTATTGTAGGGCTCATGCAGACTCTTGCGTCGGGCCTGTCGTACTCTGGATCTGAATTTTCAGGGCCAGCCCCGTGTCGTGGCGGCGGCGGTACTACAGAGTGCGGCCGGAGTGGCCATCATCGATCCAGGACCTTCCAGCACGCTGCCCGTTCTCAGACTCGCTCTCGAGAAGGCTGGGATTGCCATGAGTGAGGTCGGCGCGCTCCTTCTCACCCACATCCATCTCGATCACGCCGGCGCAGCGGGCGTGCTCGTTGGCGAGAACCCAACCCTTCGCGTCTTTGTTCACGAAAGCGGCGCGCCGCACCTCGTCGACCCTGGGAAGCTGGTGGCCAGCGCGACTCGGTTGTATGGCGATGCCATGGACGAACTCTGGGGCGCGGTGCGCCCTGTGCCGGCCTCGGCCATCGATGTATTGCGAGGAGGCGAACGGATCCAGGCTGGCGGTCGTTCCCTCGAGGTCGCCTATACGCCTGGCCACGCATCGCATCATGTCTGTTACTTCAGTTCAGAGACCGGCATCGCGTTCGTCGGCGACACCGCTGGAGTCAGGTTGCCGCCGCACGGGTACGCTCTCCCGCCCACGCCGCCGCCTGACGTCGATCTCGAGCGCTGGCGCGAGAGCCTTGCACGCCTTGCCGTCTGGGCCCCCGATACGTTGTTCCTGACGCACTTTGGTCCGGTTTCATCGTCCACGGCCCACCTGGCGGAATTCGGCGAACAGCTGGAGCGGGTCGCCGTGCTCGCCCGCAGATCGCTGACGGAGATTGCAGATGGCGGTGTGGAGGTTGGCAAGGATGCCGACCGGGAGGCGTGGTTCGCGCAGCAGCTGGTGCGCGAACTGCGGCAGCGGCTGAGCGAAGAGGATGTGCGCGCGTACGAAACCGCGGGGCGCTTCGATCTGAACTGGCGAGGCCTGGCGCGCTACTGGAGGAAGAGAGGCAGCTAGGCGCTGAGCGCAGTGTGCCTCGGAAACACCTGCCGCTTGGGATCCACCATGAGTCGCAGCGCGAACCCCTGTCGTCCATCGCCACGAGTCGGCGGCGACACGCGATACACCGCGGAGAGAATCCGGCCGCCATGCCGAAGCGGCGCGGGCACGCCGTCAGAGTCCAGAGCATCACGCTCGAACTGAAACTGCACGAGGCGATAGAGCGGAATCGACACGACCGAGTGGGACTCGACATACACGCCGAACTCGCTCACGTCTTTGGTCACCACTGTGGCAAACCTCGTGGTGCCACGCTGGTCCTTCCACATCAGGCGAGCAGGAAGCATGGCGCTTCGGCGCTCCGATGCCCGCTTGTTCGCGGTTGAGGATATCGTCGGACGAGAGGCTTTGGTGTCGGTCCGCATGTCTTGCACGAGAGTCCTCCCCTGTTGAATGCGCACCGGTTACCTATCAAGTTCCAGACCGCTGAGTTTCGATGATGAGGCACGGATGCAGAATTGTGTAAACTGCTGACAAAAAGGTATTTAGAGGCCGTTGTCGGGAAGCAGGTACCTGAGCTGTGTGTATACTGTGTATCCATGCAGCGTGCGAAATGGATACCTGGTATCGAGCGCTTGGCGATCTGGGAACGCTGACGGCCGCTAGTGCACGTCAACTTCGGATTCCGGACGGCTTTCCAGACCAAGGCGACGGAGCTTCAGGTAGAGTCCACGGCGTGTCAGGCCGAGGGTGCGGGCGGTTTCGGAGATGTTGCCGCCGGTTCGACTGAGCGCTGATTGGATGAGATCGCGCTCCATTTCCTCGACAGCTGCCGCCAGGTTTGCCGGAACCGCAGTACCACGGCGCTGGGCAGGTGCCTGGGTCACCGCGCCAGGAAGGCGCGACGTCCCGATCTCGGGAGAGAGGTGGACTGGCTCTATGGTGCCCCCAGGGGCACTCAGGGCGACGGCGCGCTGAATCTCATTGCGCAACTGCCGCACGTTTCCGGGCCACCAGTACTGGGAGAACACGTCGAGCGCTTGAGAGCTCAGCTGAATGTCCGGCTTGCCAAGTCGTTCCGCTGCTTCGCGCAGGAAGAATGTGCTCAAATGAGGTATCTCCTCGCGCCGCTCGCGTAGCGGGGGCACGTGAATGCGGATCACGGCAAGGCGATAGAACAAATCCTCTCGGAATTTGCCTTCGGCGACGCGCTGTTCGAGGTCGGCGTTGGTCGCGGCAAGCACGCGCACGTCGACGCGCTGCGGCCGGGTCTCCCCGACAGGCATGATTTCCGACTGCTCGAGGAAACGCAGCAGCTTGGGTTGCACATCGAGGGGCAGATCGCCGATCTCATCAAGGAACAGCGTCCCGCCGGCCGCCGATCGCACGAGCCCCGGTTGATCCGACACGGCGCTGGTGAATGCACCCCGGCGGTGGCCGAACAACTGACTATCGGCGAGGTCGCGGCCGGTCGTGGTGCAGTTGTACGGAAGGAAGATCGCGGCGCTACGGTGAGAGCCGACGTGAATCGCGCGTGCCACGAGTTCCTTCCCGGTGCCGCTCTCGCCCGTGATCAGGACGGTCAGGTCGTTCCCCTGCAGGCGCTGTATCTGTTCGACGACGCGGCCCATCGCGGCGCTTGCGGAGACAAATCCCGGTAGCAACGGTTCGAGCGCGCGATCCACGGCAGGACCAACGGCCTCGGCCGAGGATCGATCGCGTGCGGCACACAGCGCAAAGCCCTGCCGGGCGACCGTGGCGATCATCTGGAGGCGTCGAGCGACCGGATGACCAATCGGACGCGGCGATGCGACAAACGCGAAGCGAAGCCCTTCGGGATCGCGGCCGAGCGGTTCGACGGCGATCGCCCCCCCGCGGCCGTACGCGCGCTGATGGGGCGAGTTTCGTGCGAGGGTCCGGGCGGTTTCCATGTCGCAGCCGGCCGCTGCGACAATGCGGACGTCGCCGCCGGTTAATTGCACGAAGACCGCCGCACTGTCGCCAGCGGCCGCCTCGAGCATCGCCGCCGCCGTTTCGCGCCCAAGGAGATTCGGCAGGGCGGCGGCGTCCACGATCCGGCGCACGATCGCGTCGTCTGCATCGGCCGGAGAGATGACGTATTCGCCGGTGCCGACATTGGTCAACAGGTCGCGCGCGGCCAGCGTGTCGACGAGGTCGCGTTCCGCGCCGAGCTGCTCAAAGGCGGCCATGGCCTGGTCGAGATGTCGCTCGGCGACTGACCTCGCCCCGGTTTGCGCCACGAGTCGGCCGAGCGCCAGCCGGCTGAGGGCGGCCTGATAGCGCTCGCCCAGCAGGTCGAGCAGCGTCGCGCTTTGTGCGAAGTCGTGGTACGCGTCGGCGGCGGCCCCGTTGCGCGCCTGCAGGGCGCCGCGCAAGCGCAGATACTCGCCCCAAGCGGCTGGCGCCACTTGGGGGTCCAGCCCGTCGGCCGCGGCGGTGAGCCGCTGTGTTGCTTCGGCGAGGCGACCGCTCGTCGTCAGCGCTTCGGCGGCAATAAGCGTTGCCTGAAGGGCATCGAATGGCGGCGCCCCCTCGCTCAACATCTGGTCGGCGCGCAAGACGGCTTCGTCCATGTCCCCCCGCCGGAGTGCGAGCCTGGCGCCGATCACGCGGACTGACCATTGGTACCAGTGGCTGGTCTGGCGGCCGTATGCGCCATAGGCGTCGCCAGCGCGGCCGAGGAAGTCACTCGCCGCATCATACCGGCCGCGAATCAAGTGGATTTGTGCGAGCGTATCGAAGACAGCGCCGGTCGTTTCATGAAACTGAATCGGACTACGGACGTCGAGGGCGCGATGGAGGGCTCCCTCGGCGCGCGCCAGATCGCCCAGCCTCACGCAGATCTGCCCGAGGGTTGCGAGTGCCACGGCGAGCCCGTGGCCGGAGCCATGGGTTTCGTGCAGCGACACACTCCGCTCCGCGAGTGCCAGCGCCTGCTCGTAGCGATGCTCGAGCATCATCACGTTAGCCTGATTGCCGCACACGGTCGCCAGCACGTCGTCGGCGTGGACGAGGGCGGCGAGTCGCTCGGCCTGCCTGAGTGCGCCCATCGCCTCTTCGTAGCGTCCGAGCTGCGCGAGTGAAATACCCGACAGCGAATGCACGAGCGCGAGATGACGGCGATCCCCTGCTGCATGCAGCGCCGGAGCCGCTTTCGTGATGTGCTCTCGGACAATGGCCGCGTCGCCGATCTTCCGGTAGCACTGTCCGAGTTCGTAGTGGGCCAGTCCGATTCCCCGCGAATCGTGCGCGGCTTCGGCGTATTTCAACGCGCGCCCGTGGTGTGCGATCGCGCGCGACTGGTCCCCGCGGGCGGAAGCCAGACGGCCGTGCAGCCGCCAGAGCGTCGAAAGTCGCCCGGACGAGACAGGCTCGCGAAACGTGTCCGGAGGGCGGCTGAGAGCGGTGGCGGCCTGATCGAGGTCGTCCTGCAGCAGCCAGGCTTCGGCGAGCGCCGAGCGGACCGCGAGTTCGTCCTCGCGCGGAAGCGTCGACGAACGGAGCGCGGGCCCCAGCAGTTGGGCTGCTTCCGGGCCGCGACCCCGCTCGAGCGCGGCGCTCGCGCGGGCGAGAAGCGTCTGTAAGGAAGAGGACGCCACCAGGGCGGAAGTATAGAGTTAAAACTCAGAACTTAGAAGGAGTTCAGGCTCTCGGCGAACGCCATCGCGTCCGGGTTCACTCCGGCGCGAGTGTTCGCAGAACCGTTTCAAGAATTGCCGCGTCGGGTTTTGGCAGATGTACCTGCAGCACGGGCGGCCCGTGGCATCGAGCGAGGCGCAGCGCGTGAGCAGGTCGATCATGACGCTAGAATACTTGTGTGGCCGGTGGCTTCGATCCTCGCTCGTCTTCTGGAAAATGCTGGAGCCGTCGATTGCGGCGCTCGAAGGGCAGTTACTGAATCATGCGTAGATGCCGCGCGCTGCAAGCGGCCGCGTGCACGGCCCTTCTTGCTTTCTCGGCGGGATGCGGATCGGGTGAGGGCGGTCGCGTGCCAACGTCGGCTGGTCCGCCTTCTATTGCCCCTCCTGAACGCGCGACGCGTCCGCGGATTGTCGTGCTCGGAGACAGCCTGACCGCCGGCCTCGGCCTCGGCCCGGATGAGGCGTACCCGTCAGTCCTGCAACAACGTCTAGATGCCCGCGGGCTCGACGTACGAAATCGTCAACGCCGGGGTCTCCGGAGACACGTCCGCCGGGGGGCTCCGCCGTCTGGACTGGTCGCTTGCCGGAGACGTTCGCGTGCTGATTGTCGCGCTCGGTGGCAACGACGCGTTGCGCGGCCTGCCCGTGACCGAGCTCAGGAGCAACCTGGAATCGATCATCAAACAGGCGCTCTCGAAGAAGATCACCGTCGTGCTCGCCGGCATGGAGGCTCCTCCGAATTTCGGGCAAGCGTACACGGACGAGTTCCGCAAGGTGTATGCCTCGCTTGCGAAGCAGTACAACGTGGCGCTGGTTCCATTTCTCCTGCAGGGTGTGGCGGGCATCGAATCGATGAACCAGGCTGACGGAATTCATCCGACCGCCGAGGGGGCACGGATCGCGGCCGACAACGTGTGGGCGACGCTCGAGCCGATACTCAGAAGGTTCTGAGGTTCTGCGGTTGACATGATTGAGTTGCGAAATGTCTCCAAGACCGTCACGAGCGGAACCGAGCCGCTCACGATCTTGCACCCGCTGACTGCGACTATCCCGCGCGGCCAGTTCGTTGCCATTGTCGGACCGTCTGGCAGCGGCAAATCGACGCTGCTCGGACTCATCGCCGGGCTGGACTCACCATCGTCGGGGTCGGTGGTGATTGACGGCGTCGACATCACGCAGCTCGGCGAGGACGAGCTCGCGAAGTTGCGCGGTGAGAAGATCGGGTTCGTCTTCCAGTTCTTTCATCTGATTCCCTCGCTGACCGCGTACGAGAACGTGGCGGTCCCGATGGAAATTGCTCGTGTCAGCGATACGACGGCTCGCGCCCGGGCGCTTCTCGAAGAAGTCGGCTTGACCGGGCGCGCGCATCACTATCCGTCCCAGCTCTCCGGAGGCGAACAGCAGCGCGTCGCGCTCGCGCGCGCCCTGGCCAACAATCCCTCGATTGTCCTGGCCGACGAGCCGACGGGTAATCTCGACAGCACCACGGGCCGCCACATCATGGACCTGCTGCGTGATGTGCACAGGTTCGCGGCAAACGACGCTGGTGCTGGTTACCCACGATGCCGAGCTCGCGGCTCTCGCGGACGTGAAGATTGTGATGCGGGACGGGCATGTGGTGCCGATGCCATGACCTTCGTCCTCCGCATGGCCGTTCGCGAAACGCGGTCGTCATGGAAGCGACTGCTGTTCTTCTTCATCTGCATCGCCGTTGGTGTGGCGGCGATCGTCGCCCTGCGCTCCGTCATCCAGAACGTCCGCGGCGTCTTCGGAAGTGAGGCGCGCTCGCTGATCGCTGCCGATGTGTTGATTGCGACGAATCGCGAATGGACACCCGCGGCGCGAGAGGTCATCGACCGGCGTCTACGCGAGGCCGGCGCCATCGAACGGACCGAAACCGTCGAAACGCCTACGATGGCGCGTCCGGCGGACCAGTCGCGCGCGACGACGCGGATGGTGGAATTGCGGGCGGTTCAACCGGCGTTTCCGTTGTACGGCACGATGGAGCTCGATCGCGGCATCACGTATTCGCACGAGCTCCTTCGGGATCACGGCGCGCTGGTGCGGCCTGAACTGCTCACAGCGCTGGGGCTGCAGGTTGGCGATCGCGTTGCCATCGGCCAGAGCACGTTCGCCATACGCGGTGTGATCAAGACCGAGCCCGGCCGGCGGGTCGGCAACTTCAGTCTCGGGCCGCGCGTCATCATCGATCTTCGACGATCTCCCCTCCACGGGGCTTCTGGGCTTCGGTAGCCGCGCCCGACGCGTGCTGCTGGTGCGGGTTCCCGAGGATCACATCGCGTCCCTCGTCGACACGCTGCACCAAGACTTCAGGAACGAGTTCGTGAGCGCGCGTTCGTTTCGCGCGACCGACGATGAAGTGGGGCGTGACTTCGACAGGGCAGAGAATTACCTCAGCCTGGTGGGCTTGGTCATCGTGATCCTCGGCGGGATTGCCGTGTCAAGCGTCACGCGCGTCTTCGTGATGCAGAAGATGCGGAGCATCGCCGTCCTGAAGTGCGTGGGAGCGAGCAGCGCGCAGATTATCGCCGTGTATCTGGTGCAAGTGCTGGTGCTCGGGCTCGCGGGCAGTCTCGTCGGCGTTGGCTTGGCGCGCCTGGTCATCGCGGGCATCCCGATGGCTCTTGGCGAGTCTTCGTCCATCCTGGCCGAGGTGGACTACGGCGTGACGTGGAGCGCAGCGACGCAGGGCATTGGTGTCGGCACGTTGGTGTCGCTGCTGTTTGCCGTCGTGCCGCTGCTGCACGTTCGGGTCGTGAAGCCGTCGCTCCTGCTGCGCGACGAAGCGCCCGTGCGCGCCGTGGATTGGACGCGCGCAATGGCGGCGATCGTCGGTGTCGGCCGCGCTGGTGGCTGTGACGGCGTGGCAGGCGGCGTCGCTGAAGGTGGGCCTCATGGTGTGCGCGGGCTTCTGCGTCGTGGTCGTCGTGCTGCTCTTGACGGGCCGTCTGCTCGTACGGGCGTTCGCCCCGTTGGCGCAGTCGCGATCGTTCCCACTTCGTCACGCGGTGCTGCACTTGTCTCGTCCGGGCAACCAGACGCGCGTGATTCTGCTGGCCGTTGGGCTCGGCGCGTTCTTCATCATCGGCGTGCGCTCACTGCAGGCGAGCCTCCTCGCCGAGTTGTCCGTCGAAGCGTCGCCCGATGCGCCGGACATGTTCTTGATGGACGTGCAGCGCGATCAGGCCAGCGGGGTACAGGCATTTCTCAACAACCCGGCGACCGGATCCGGACCATTTCGCCTGATCCCGGTGCTTCGCGCGCGCATCACTGGGGTCAACGGACGCGAGGGGAATCTCGAAAGTTTCGAGGACGTTCGGGCGCGAGGGTCGCTGGCCCGCGAGTACACGGTGACCTACCGGGACCGCCTGGAGCCGAACGAGCGAATCGTGCAGGGCGCATTCTGGGACGGCCCTTCGCCAGAGGCTGAAGTGTCGGTCGAGGAGGGCATGCACGACCGCTTCCGGCTCAATGTCGGGGATACGATGCGCTTCGATATTCTCGGCCGCATCGTCACGGCGCGTGTCACGAGCGTCCGCGCCGTGGAGTGGCGGGATGCCAGAAGCGGCGGTTTCATGATCGTGTTCCGCCCTGGTGTGCTCGACGACGCTCCGCAGTCGTTCATTGCCCCGCTCAGAGGACCGGCCGGCGACGAGGCGCGTGCTCGGTTTCAGCACGACCTGGTGGAGCAGTTCCCCAACGTGTCCGTGATCGACTTTCACGAGATTCTTGCCAACGTGCGCGATGTGATGTCGAGAGTCACGCTCGCAATTTCCGTGGTCGGCGGCCTGGTGCTGCTGAGCGGGGCCCTGATTCTGATTGGTGCCGTGGCCATGACCAAGTTCCAGCGTGTGTACGAGGCCGCGGTGTTCAAGACGCTGGGCGCCACAACCCGGACGATCGCGAACATGCTCCTGCTGGAGTACGGTGTGCTGGGGCTTCTGGCAGGGACGGTCGGATCGCTGGCCGCCGTCGGACTGACCTGGGGCGTCAGCCGCTATGCCCTTGACATCCCGTGGCGCCCGTTCGCCACCGAGCACATCGTGAGCGTTGTGGTGACGGCGCTCCTCGTCGCGGCGATTGGTGTGCTGTCCAGTCTCGACGTGCTGCGGCACAAACCGCTCGCGACGCTCCGCGCCGAGTAGATCACGCGCATTGCGGGAGGTGCTATGATTATTTGTTGTACGTACCCGCAAGTCCGGAGCAGGGGCAGGAGTGGAACCTCGCATGAACGATCAGGTCTACAAGGACGCGCTCGTGAAGAAGCGCGAGGAGATTCTGGGAACCGGCGGGATCAAACCGCTGCAGGCGTCAATGGACAACAATACCCGCCAGGGGGACATGGCCGACCAGGCCAGCGGGAACAACGAGGTCCACATTCAGCTCAAGCTGAAGCAGACCGATGCCAAGATTCTGACAGGCGATTGAGGAAGCCCTCGGACGTATCGACAAGGGCACGTACGGCATCTGTCGCGACTGCGGCGAGCCGATTGCCGAGGCGAGACTCAATGCCATTCCATGGACCCGCGTCTGCATCAGCTGCAAGGAAAAACAAAACGCGTGACGGATCTGCTTGCCACGCTTCAGGAGTTCCACCGGGAGAAGCTTGCCTCGTTGATGAGTCATCAGGCTGCCGCCAGACTTGTCGGGCAATACGACATCAACAACACCTATCAGTACATCATCAATCGCGAGGAGACGCAGCTGTCCTGGCTGGCCGTGGCCATTACTGGGCTTGGCGGTACGGTGGAACACGACGCGCCGGAGCCCACTCGACAGATCGGCAAGGGCGCGCATCCGACCAACACCCTCTTCGAAGAGGATTCGCGCGCGGCTCAGGCGTTTGTCGATCACTGGCGGCCGCGCGTCGAAGCGATGGCCAACGCGCGTCAGCGTGGGATGCTTCGAGTCATCCTCGGGGAGACCGTCGAGCAGAAGCGTTTCTTCGAGCAGGCGCGCGCGGGTCAGATGGACCTGCTCGGCCTGCGGGGCAAGAACGTCGGCGAGCGGGTAGGCGAGGTGCTGCCGACACGGTGGATTGAATAGGTTCTTAGGTTCTAAAGGTTCGATGGTAGGAGCGACGGTCATCGTTGCGGTTGCCATGGGATCGAACTTGGGCGACCGGAAGGCGCACCTCGAGTTTGCGTGTTCCCACCTGAAGCTGCTGCTCTCCAATCTTCGCGTCTCCTCGTTTCGCGATACCGTTCCGGTTGATGTTCCCACGGCGCAGCCGACATTCCTGAATGGGGCTGCGGTCGGTGAAACCCGGCTCAGCGCTGGTGATCTGCTGACCGCGCTCCAGGAGATCGAATGGGCGCGGGGAAGGGAGCGGCCACATCAGAATGCTCCACGGACGCTCGATCTCGACCTCATTCTTTTTGGCGATTGCATTCTGAAGCGGCCAGGACTCCTCGTTCCTCACCCGCGCTTCCGCGACCGCCGGTTCGTACTTGAGCCGCTGGCCGAAATTGCGCCGGATTTGAAGGATCCGGTCACCGGGAAAACTGTGGGGGAATTGCTGAACGGGCAGTAGGCGCTATCAACGCTCCGCGGCCAGTTGCCGAAGCCTCTCGCCCGTGAGGCGATGGACCGTCCATTCGTTCATGGGTTGTGCACCAATCCTGCCGTACACCGGTCTGGCTGAAGAGCCAGCCGATTCTCGGCAACCTTGCCGGATCGGCCGTCATCTTCGGCACGACACTCGGGCTCATCATGCGGGAGCACGTCGATCTGGAACGCCTTGCGCAGGCGTGCATTGGCCAGGGCGTGCCGTGTTTTCCGGTGCCAAGCGCGTTCGCTCGCGACGCCATCTACGCTTTCATCGCACTATTCGAGGTGATGATCTTATTTTCGGTAAGCCTGAAAGTGGAAGGGCGATCCGCCGCCGTGGGTACGCGCCGGAATGGCGCTGATTCGATCGCTGCCGGCCGGCTACTCGAATCGTAAGCGCCTCGATCGGATCGAGCGCGGCGGCCTTCCGCGCCGGATAGAAGCCGAAGAACACGCCGATCGCCGCCGCGAAGCCGAAGGCAACGACCACCGCATTCGGCGAGACGGCCGTCGGCCACTCCATGCCAGCAGCGTGACGCCCTGCGACAAGCCGAAGCCCGAGCGCGATGCCGATCGACGCCGCCGAACAGGCTGAGCACGACGGCTTCGACCAGGAACTGCAGCAGCACGTCGCGGCCGCGGGCGCCGATGGCCAGGCGCAGGCCGATCTCGCGCGTCCGCTCGGTGACCGACACCAGCATGATGTTCATGATGCCGATGCCGCCGACGAGCAGCGACACGCCGGCGATGCCCGCGAGCAGCGCCGGTCATCGTCTGCGTCGCCTCGGTCGCGGACGCTGGCCATTTCCTCGATCGTGCGGACCATGAAGTCGTCCGGATCGCCCGGCTGAATCTTGTGCCGCACGCGCAGCAGCGCGCGCGATGCGCTCGGCCGTCGGCGCTGGTGTCGGCAGCCGACGTCGCCGACACGGTGACGTTGCTGAATGAAGGTGATGCCGCGCAGCTTCTTCATCACGGTCGTGTACGGCACGAACACCACGTCGTCCTGGTCCTGGCCCATGCCCGACTGGCCCTTGCTCGCCATCACGCCGACCACCGTGAACGGCTGGTTCTGGATGCGGATGACCTGGCCCGACCGGGTCGACGTCCGCGCCGAACAGCTGATCGCGGACGACGGTGCCGAGCACGGCGACCTTCGCCGCCGTCGTGACGTCCTGCGGCGTGAAGAACGCGCCCTGCTGCGATCGGCCACGAGCGGATGAGCGGCAGGTCGACGTCGGTGCCCTGGACCTGCGTGTTCCAGTTCTGGTTGCCGGCGACGACCTGGCCGCGCGTGTTGACGCCGGCCGCCATGTACTGGACGCCCGGCAACCTGCGCGATCGCCGCCGCGTCTTCGGGCGTCAGCGTGCTCGGCGTGCCCTGGCCCTGGCGCACGCCGCCCTGCGATGAAGTTGCCGGCGTTCACGATGATCATGTTGGTGCCGGCCGACTGGATCTGCGCTTCGATCGAGGTCTGCGCGCCGTTGCCGAGCGCCACCATCGTGATCACGGCGGCGACGCCGATGATCATGCCGAGCATCGTCAGCGCCGTCCGCATCTTGTTGCGGCCGAGCGCCTTGAGCGCGATCCGGAAAATCATGAGGATCGACATGTGCGCTCCCTAGACCTGCCTGCCACGGCTTCGACCGGGCAGCGGCGTGCGCCAGCTCGTCCTGCGCGCAGCGCGCCGGTCGCGGACCGGCCTGATCCGCGACGACCAGCGCCGTCGCGGAACGCCACGATGCGCGTGCCGTACTCGGCGATGTCCGTGCTCGTGCGTGATCAGCAGCACCGTGATGCCGCGCTCGCGGTTCAAGCTGCTGGAAGATGTCCATGACTTCGATGCTGGTTCGCGTGTCGAGGTTGCCGGTCGGCTCGTCGGCCAGCAGGATCGACGGCTTGTTGATGAGCGCGCGCGCGATCGCGACGCGCTGCTGCTGGCCGCCCGACAGCTGGTTCGGGATGATGGTCGGCCCGGTCCCCGAGGCCGACCGCCGTCGAGCACGTCCATCGCGCGCTCGTGGCGCTCGGCCGGTCTTCAGCCCGCGCCGCCGTAGAGCAGCGGCAGCTCGACGTTGTCGAGCGCCGAGGTCCGCGACAGCAGGTTGAACCCCTGGAACACGAACCCGATCTTCTGGTTGCGGACCGCGGCCAGCTCGTCCTTCGACATCCGCGACACGTCCTGGCCGTCGAGGAAGTACTGCCCCGACGTCGGCCGGTCGAGGCAGCCGAGGATGTGCATGAACGTCGACTTGCCCGACCCCGACGGTGCCCGTGACCGCGAGGAACTCGCCGCGTCTGGACGTCGAGGTTGACGCCGCGCAGCGCGCGGACCTTCGACCTCGCCGACGACGTAGGTCTTGACGAGGTTCTTGACGGAGATGACGGTGGACATCGGCATACGGCTAGCGGCCTCGTCCGCGCCCGCCGCGACCGCCCTGCCGCGCCCGCGGCATCAGCGGATTGCCAGTCCGCCGGCCGCCGGGGACGCGGCGTCCGAGCCGTCACGCCCGTGACGCCGGTCACGACTTCGCATGTCCGCTGCAGCTCACCGCTCAGCAGCTCGGTGTTCGTGCCGTCGGTGATGCCGAGCCGCAGGCTCACCGGCTTCAGCTGGCTGGTCGACGAAGAGCCAGACGCGGCCGCGCGATTCGACGGTCGGCAGCGGGCGCGAACAGCGCGTCGATCGTCTCGCGCCGACTGCGGCGCGCCGTACCGTGGCGTGCACGCGAACGCTGTGCCGCCGCCGCCGGGGGTTCCTTCGTGCCCGCCTTGGCGCCGCAGCTCTGCTCGAACGCGGTCGTATCCTGGCCCGCGATCCTTCATGCGCGCGATGAACTGCTTCTGCTCGTCGCGGCGACATCGCCTTGAAGCGTTCCACCATTGCGCGCCGTGCCGATCCGCCACCGTCCGCCGCCGCGTCGCCCGCTTGCGCTGCCCTGCCGGCCGCCCGGCGCGCGGCCGCACGCTCGGCGCCGCGGCCGCCGGTGCGACCGTCGGCGGCGGTCGTCGGCAGCGTTTGCCGCGTTGCCGCCGCGGCCCTCGCCTGAGCTGCCACCGCTGGCGTCCGCCAGGCCCACCCTGATCCGCCGCGGCCCGCTGCCACGACGACCACGCCGCCGACCCTGCGCTTCCGGCGGCACCGGCTGATTGAGCGCGGCGAACACGTCGGCGTCGGCCGGAAGCGCAGCGCCGCGTTCGGCACGCGCAGCACGTCGGTCCGCTTCGCGATCTCGACCTTGACGTTCGCCGTCATGCCCGGCTTCAGCTTCAGCTGCGGGTTCGGCACGTCGATGATCGTCGCGTAGGTCGTCACGTTCTGGACGACGACCGGCTGCAGGCGGATCTGCGAGACGGTCCCGTGGAAGTCGTCGGTCGGGTAGGCGTCGACGCGGAACGTGACGTGCTGCCCCGGCCGGATGCGGCCGACGTCCGCCTCGTCGATGTTCGCGTTGACCTGCATCTTCGTCAGGTCGGCGGCGATGATGAACAGCGTCGGCGCCTGCATGCTGGCGGCGACCGTCTGGCCGACGTCCACGCTTCGCTGCGTGACGATGCCGTCGATCGGCGCCGCGATGACGGTGTGGTCGAGGTTGACCTGTCTGGTGATCGAGCGGCGCCTTGGCCTGATCGCCGCTGGCCTGCGCCTGCAGCAACGGTCGCCTGCTGCGAGTCCACGGGCGTGGCCCGCATTCGACCGCGATCTTGGCCGCGTCGAGATCGCTCTGCGGCAGCAGGCTCTTGCTGGCGAGCTCCTTGGCTCGCGTGAACTTCTGCTGCGCGTCGATGCACGTTGGCCTGATCCGCTCGAGGAGCTCGCCTTGGGCCTTCGCAGGTTGGCCTGCGATCTGCGCCAGGTTGCGCTGCGCCTGCTGCAGCTGCGCCTCGAAGAGCGACGGATCGAGCCGCGCGATCACCTGGCCCTTCTTGACGATCGAGTTGAAGTCGGCGCCGAGCCACGAGATGTTGCCCGACACCTGACTGCCGACCTGCACCGTCGTGACGGCCTGCAGCGTGCCCGTTGCTCCGACCGTATCGACGATGTCGCCCCGTGTGATCGGGGCGGTGGACACCGAGATCGGTGGCCGACGCGTCAGAGGCAGTACGCGCCAGCGCCGGCTCCGATGGCCAGGATGATCAAGGCACCGATGAGTGCTCGTTTCATGAATATCGTCAGGTCCCTGAGTCTGGAAGCGTTATCTTACCGAACCGCCATGCTCTTAACCCGGCGCCGAGGCCCGCGACGACAATGAGCGCTGCGATGGACGGTTTCATGAAGCCGTGGCTGCAAGTTAGAGCACCTGAATACTGGCGCTCGAGAGCGTGGTTTCCTGCAGCCGGTCCCACTCGACCTGCGCCTTGCGGTAGTTGAGGATGGCGCGCAATTCGACGTTGCGCGCGTCGATCAGGTCGCGCTGATACTGCACGACCTGATAGTTGGTCGACATGCCGACCTCGAACTTGCTCTGTTCGGCGTCGAGCCGCTGCTGCGACAGCTCGCGAGACACCTGCGCGGCCTGCACGGACTGCGCCGCGTTCGTCAGGTTGATGGCCGCGGTCGTAATGTCATTGGCCACCTGCAGCTCGATGTTCTTGAGCTGCGCCCGAATCTGACTCATCTGCACGTTCGCGGTCGCCAGGGCCGTTTCCTGGAGGTCCAAGCCAAGCGGGTAACTGAAGTTGACACTGGCCGTCCAGCGCGGATTCCTTCCTTGGACCAGCGTCGACAGCGCGTCGCCGATGCCGCCTGGAATCGTCTGCGTGACGGAGCTGCCCAGCACGCCAGTGTTCGAACGAATGAGCTGCGTGCCACCGACGCCGGCGAGGCCGTAGTTCAGAGAGAAGTCCACGGTCGGCAGCGTGTTGTTCTTGAACAGCTTGAGGGAGCTCTGGTTCACATCAAGGTTCTTCTTGACGATCGCCAGGTCGGTGCGATTGGCCAACGCGCGCGCCACCGCCGCTTGAATGTCCACCGGCTCCGGCCGGAACTCGGGCCGATCGACCGGGTCGAGCGTGGCCAGCCAATTCGGGTCGTCCGTGCCGCCAACGATCAGGCGCTTCAACGCGATCTCCGCGGTCCGACGGGTGTTCTCAAACAAGACGAGTTGCTGCTGGCGGGTCGCCTCCTCTGCGCGGGCTGCGACGATGTCGATCGGGGCCAGCGTGCCGACTTCCACCTTGGTCGTGTTGTCCTCGACCAGCTTGGTGGCCAGCGCGAGCGACTGACGCGCCGCGTCGACAGACCCGATGGTGTAGACGAAGTCCCAGTACGCGTTGCGGACATTGGACACCAGGTTGGCGAGCGAGGATTTCAGCTGAATGTCCGAGATGTCGCGATTGATCTTCGACACGTAGATGGTCCGGCGCTGGATGTCGGTGGAGTGATTGCGCAGGAGCGGCACCGTCAGCTGCGCGCTCCAAATCGAGTTGTAGGCCGGATTGAACACCGAGTTATTGAGGTTGGTCTCCGACCGGCTGTTCTGCATGACCGCGGAGAGTGACGTGCCCCACCACGGCAGGTTCTGCGTGATCCCTGCGTTGTACGCCAGGTTGCTCTGGAGGGAGTTGACGCCTCCAGCCGTGAGGGCGAGCTGGCTGGTCGGCGTGCTGGTCGTGGACGATCGGCTGATGTTCGAGGTGAGGACGGGGTGATAGATCGCTTGTGCGCCCGCTACGGCGATGTCGCTGATCTCCGGGTTCAGGCGCTGCACGGCGACGTCGAGATTTCTCTCGAGCGCGAACCTGATGGCTTCTTCGAGCGTGATCGGTACGGTCGGGCCCGCGCCGGTCGGCACCTGCGCCGAAAACGTGAACGGCCCCTGGGCCTGCCGCGCGGCCGCCTCCTTGACGAGTTCCTTGAGGCGCGCCTCGGACACCTGCGCGTGCACGGGGGGGCTCGCGAGGCACGCTGTGACACTGATGGCAACCAACATCTCAATCGATCGATTCCGTTGCATGTGAATCCTCTGCATCATCTCCTCGAAGGCGTTGCTACACGCCCGGTCGTCCAACGTTCTGATCGAGCGATGGCTTCTGGTCCGGCTTCTGACTCTCCTTCGGCCGTCGCTCCTGTGCCTGTTTCTCACGTTCCTGATTTGCCTGCTGTAACTCCTGCTTGAACTGCGCATACAGCACTTCGAATTTGACGCGCTGCGGTGCCGTCAGCACCTGCCTCATCCGATAGAGCATCATCTGCCGCGCTTTGTTCAAGGCGCCCCGGGTTGCTTCGACCTGGTCGACCTGCTGGGCAATCATGGCCTCGGGCGAATCAGCCTTGATGAGCTCCGACAGGATGGCCTCCCGGTGACGCAACGTCTCCGCGAGCTTGTTCGTCTCGGGCCTGAGGTCCTGAAACACCCGTTCGATCTTCTCGGTCTGCTCCTTCGAAAGACCGAGCTCCTTGCTGATGGGGGAGCGCTCCCTCCACCACATTTCCGGACCTCGAGTCCCTCCGGAATTGCCACGGCCAGTCTGAGGCTGCTGTGGAACTGGCTGAGGGGGCTGACTGGGCCGCGCCGCGCTGGCCTGCACATCGACCGTGGAAACAAGGGCCAGCACGAACGCCGCCGGTGCGAGTCGGCGGCAGAGGGAGACCATGTTGAGAAGTCCTCTAAAGCTGTGAACGGGCGAGACGGGTCTTTATGCTCCTCTTATGTGTCTCTTCCGGACACGGCGGACCCATCAAAGGAATCTGCATGGAAATACGTTGAGAGAGGGTGAAGTGTTTAGCGAAAATGTCGAGTTTTCACAATTGTCACATCCGTCACGCGTCAATCGCAGCGTCATCTAACCACCAGATTCACAATGGGTTGCGGAGACATGAGCGAATTGCGCCAGCGTGAGAATCGCCGTTCCAACGAGGTTGTCCGGCGTTGAGGCTCCCGAGGTGAGCCCAACCTGCACGGGACCCGAATCCGGCCACCAGTGAAGCGACGTCACTTCCTCCTTCCGTCCGACAGGCCGGTGGCGGATTTCGGAGGCGGAAACCAGACCGTCCGGGTCGGCAATATGAAACGTTGGGCAGGTGTCGGCGCAGATCTTCGCGAGGTTGCACGTGTTGCTGCTATTGTAGCCGCCAATCACGATCATGAGGTCGATCGGGCGCTCTCGGAGCAAGCGCACGACTGCGTCCTGTCGGTCCTGGGTGGCGCTGCAGATCGTGTCGAACGCTTCGAAATGCGCCTTCAGATCGGCCCGACCGTAGCGGTCGATGATGGCCTGTTTCAACATCTCGCCAATCTGGAGCGATTCGGACATGAGCATCGTGGTCTGGTTCGCAAGGCCGATGCGCAGCAGGTCCCGGTCGGGGTTGAAGCCTGGCGACGCGGCGCCACCGAAGCGCGCCATGAAGGCGGCGGGATTGCCGCCGTGACGGATGTAGTCGCACACGGCCTGCGTTTCGCGTTCGTCGAACACGACGAGATACCGGCCGCCATAGGCGACCGCTTGCGACGCCGTGGCCTGGGTCTCCTCGTGCCACATCTTGCCGTGAATGATCGACGTGTAGCCGTTCTCCGTGTAACGCCGCACATTCTTCCAGACGTTCAGCACCGAGCCGCAGGTGGTGTCGATGAGCGTGCAGCCCCGCCGATCGAGCTGCTGCAGCGTGGCGACGGTGACGCCGAAGGCCGGAAGAATGACCACGTCGTCGGGTTCCGGCTCGACGTTGCCGTCGCTGAGGAATTGAATGCCCATGCCGCGCAGCTGGCCGTTGACGTGCGGGTTGTGGATGATCTCGCCCGTCAGGTAGACACGACGGTCGGGATAGCGGCGCCGCGTCTGGTAGGCGTAGTCCACGGCGCGGTCGACCCCGTAGCAGAAGCCAAATTCACGGGCCAGATGCACCGTCAACCGCCCTGCTCGGTAGGTGAAATCATCGGCCTTGATACGCTCGATGAGATCGCTGTGGTAGTTCTCGGCCAAAATGCCCGCGACGGCATCCTTGAGATCGAGACCTTTTCGGAATATGAGAGAAGACAACTCTTTCAGTTTACCGAATCCGGTAGCTGACGTCGCGCACGTGAGGCGTGAGCGCGTCGAGTGCCAGGAGTTCCTGCGTGCGGGGACGCTCAAGGGCGGCTTCCAGTACCGACATGAACACCGCGTCGTCGTCGAGCGGTTGTGGCGCGTCAATACGGCCCTGGGCCGGCGCCGGGCGCTCGACGACCTGCATGATCGCGGGGGCGGCAGCCGGGCCGTGGGCGCGCGTCCCGTAGAGCACGCCCGCGCCGATGCCGACGAAGAGACCCGCCGCGGCTGCGCCGGCGATCCAGGCGGCCGCGGAACGGGAGATGGTCCTCCCGGGGGGTTGGCCGGCTCTGGGCGATGTCCCCGCGCTCTCGACGTGGGGAAAGCTGAGTACGCGACGCGCATGTCCGACCAATTCGAGGCGGCGCGCAATCTCGACCTGCTGCGAGCGCAGCGCGTCGGGTGTGAACACGTCGGACGCTTCGTGGTCGGCCGTTGTCCACATGTCGTCCATGAAGGCTGTGAGATCACGGTACTGAGTGTGGCACGCCTCGCAATCCGCCAGGTGCTCGACGGCAGGCGGGTCGATGCCTTCGCCGCCGCGCTCGGCCAGGTAACAGGCAAACAAGCGCTCTTCCGACAGGTGCCGCTTCCGCGAGAACATTGCAGTCATGCCTTGCCTACTTTCCGACGAGCAGGGCCCGCAGCTTACGCATCGCGCGGAACAAGTGGACGCGGACGGTTGACTCGTTCAAACCGGTCATCGCGCTGATTTCCCGCGGCGTGCAGTCGCCAAAGTGACACATCACAAATACCGTCCGCTGACGGCCGTCCAGTTGATCGATGGCGTGGGCCAGCCGCGTCCGCCGTTCGCGCGCCAGGAGCTGCGCCTCGGGGTCGGCCGTCGGTTGCCTCGTGAATGTCGCGCGCGCCTCGTCGGCGGCCATGGCCTCCTCGGCCGGGGCGAATCGACGCTCCCGTCGTGCACGTGCCTTGCGTCGATCGAGGCAGCCATTGATGAGAATCCGCGTGAACCAGACTTCGAACGGCCAGGCCTCGCGATACGATCCGATGTGGCTGAATACCTTGAGAAATGCGTCCTGGACCGCCTCGTCGGCGTCCGCGGCATCGCGAAGATATTGATAGGCGATGCGCAGCGCGCGTCGCTGGTGGGCAGTGACGAGTTCGGCGAAGCGCTGCCGCGCCTCAACCAGGTCGCCGCGGGCGACAAGATCTCGAATCTCGATCGCGACGCGCGTGTCGTCTGATGCGCGCGGGTTCGCAGCCTGACGCCGGGGGGCTTTGGCGCACGAGTCCGGTCCCGCTGAGACCGGCTGGTGAGACTCGCTGGAGACATGCGCCGTTCGAGAGTCACTCATAGATCACTACGATGAGGCAGAACAACCGTTTACAGTCTACCGTAAGGACCGGCCCGGTGATTGACTTCGTTTCAACCAGCCGGGTACGATACCCGCTCATTCATGTCGTTGGAGCCACAGACTCTACGAGCCACTCTGCGATGGAACCTGACCCCGGCCGCCCTCTACGAGGAGGCGCTGCGACGCGGTGAGGGCAGGATGGCCGCCGCCGGCCCGCTTGTCTGCGAGACCGGCCAGCATACGGGGCGCTCTCCGAACGACAAGTTCTTTGTCAGGGAGCCCTTGAGCGAGGCGAACATCGCCTGGGGGGCGGTGAACCGGCCGCTCAGTCAAGAGCATTTCAGCGCGTTCAGGGAAGAGTTGATCGCCTCGCTGAAGGGCGAGGAACTCTTCGTCCAGGACTGCCATGGCGGTGCGGATCCGTTGTTCCGTCTGCCTGTCCGGGTGATCACCCAGTTCGCGTGGCACAGTCTGTTCGCACGCAATCTTCTCCTGGTGCGTGAGGCCGGCGCGCCCACCTCCCACGAGCCGTTCACCATCATCGATGCCCCGGGCTTCAAGGCCGATCCGCGCCGCCATGGTTCGCGATCCGATGTGCTCATCGCCATCAACCTCGCCGAACGTCTCGTGCTCATCGGCGGGACGAGTTATGCAGGCGAGATCAAGAAATCCGTCTTCACGGCCTTGAACTACCTCTTGCCGCTCCAGGGAGTGCTGTCCATGCACTGCTCGGCGAACATGGGCGCTGACGGTGACGTGGCGTTGTTCTTCGGCCTCTCCGGGACAGGCAAGACCACGCTCTCGAGTGATATGGAGCGGCAACTGATTGGCGACGATGAGCACGGGTGGAGCGATCGCGGCGTGTTCAACTTCGAGGGCGGCTGCTATGCGAAGACCATCCGCCTGTCGCGGGAGGCCGAGCCACAGATTTACGCCGCGACGCAACGATTCGGAACCGTACTCGAGAATGTCGCGCTCGATGCCGAGACACGGGAACTCGATCTGGACGACGATCGGCTGACCGAGAACACGCGGGCGGCGTATCCCATCTCCTTCATCGACAACGCCGTGTCGTCGGGCATGGGAGGACATCCGCAGAACGTCGTCATGCTGACGGCCGACGCGTTCGGAGTGTTGCCTCCGATTGCCAGGCTGAGCGCAGATGCCGCAATGTACCACTTTCTCTCGGGGTACACGGCCAAGGTTGCAGGAACGGAGAAGGGGATTACCGAACCGAAGGCGACCTTCAGTACGTGCTTTGCGGCCCCGTTCATTCCGCTCGCGCCGGGCCGCTATGCGCAGATGCTCGGCGAGCGCATCGCGCAGCATCGCACACGCGTCTGGCTCGTCAATACCGGATGGACGGGCGGGCCTTACGGGACTGGAACGCGAATGAAGATCGATTACACGCGGGCCATGATTCGTGCCGCGCTTTCCGGAGCGCTGGACGGCGTCACGTACCAGAACGAAGGCGTGTTCAATCTCGAGATTCCCACGAGTTGCCCCGGCGTTCCGCCAGGAGTCCTTCAACCGCGGACGACGTGGCGCAATTCCGAGGAGTACGATCGCCAGGCCCTCGGGCTCGCCCGCATGTTCGTGGACAATTTCAAGAGCTTCGAGGGTGGGGTGACGCCGGAAGTGAAGGCCGCCGGTCCGCGGGTGTAGCCGGACGCGACGGTCGCCCGATACGAAAGACGCGATGGACACAAAGGACCCACGGTAAACGTTGGAGGCCTTCGAAGCGGTCGTCGGTCTCGAGATTCACGCGCATCTGCTGACCGAGTCCAAGATGTTCTGCGGCTGCAGCACGGCGTTCGGCGGGGCGCCGAATTCCCACGTGTGTCCTGTCTGTCTCGGACTGCCCGGTGCCCTGCCCGTTCTCAATCATGCGGCAGTCGACTTCGGCATTCGCGCAGGGCTGGCCCTCGGCTGCCGGATCAACGAGACGTCGATTTTTGCACGCAAGAACTACTTCTACCCGGACCTGCCGAAGGGCTATCAGATTTCTCAGTACGAGCAGCCGCTGGCGAGTGAGGGAGCGGTGGACTTCGTCGCCGCGTCCGGGGCGCGGCGCATCGGCATCACGCGTGTGCATCTCGAGGAAGACGCCGGGAAGTCGCTCCACGAGGGATTCGGTGATTCCGATCGCAGGACCTACGTGGACTTCAACCGTAGCGGCGTGCCGCTCATCGAGATCGTGACGGAGCCCGACCTCCGGTCTGCGGCGGATGCCGCGGAGTTCTTCAGCAGGCTGCGCGCCATCCTCGTGTGGCTCGGCGTGAACGACGGCAACATGGAGGAGGGCAGTCTGCGGTGCGATGCCAACGTGTCGGTACGACCGGCCGGCAGCACCGTCCTTGGCACGAAGACGGAGGTGAAGAATCTCAACTCCTTCCGCTTCCTGCAGCGGGCGCTCGAATACGAAATCGAGCGGCAGGTCGGCATCGTCGCCGAGGGCGGCCGCGTCGTGCAGGAGACGCGGCTGTGGGATACGTCCAGCGCCGAGACGATGTCGATGCGGAGCAAGGAGGAGGCGCACGACTACCGGTATTTCCCAGAGCCCGACTTGCCGCCGCTCATCGTCGATCAGGCGCGCGTGATGGCGGTGCGGTCGGCCATGCCGTCGGAGCTGCCCGATGCGCGGCGGCAGCGATTCATCTCGGCGTACGGGCTCCCCGACTACGATGCCTCGCAGTTGACGCAGTCGCGCGACGTAGCGGACTTTTTCGAGGCGACGGTCCAGGCGGGGGCGGCCGCCGAAGAGTGTCAGCAACTGGATGATGGGGGAGTTGACGCGCGCGCTCAACAACGCGGGACGCGATATCGTCGACTCGCCTGTGCCACCGGCGCGGCTGGCGGAGCTCGTTGTCCTCATCGACAACGGCACCATCAGCGGGGCGATCGCGAAGCACGTCTTCGAGAAGATGTTCGAGTCCGGCGGCCGGGCCGCCGAGATCGTCACGGCCGAGGGGTTGACGCAGATCTCGGACGAAGGGCAGATCGCTGCCGAGATCGCCGGTGTCCTGAACCGCAACGCCGACGCCGTCGCGCAGTTCCGGAGTGGCAAAGCCAACGCGTTTGGATTCCTTGTCGGTCAGGTGATGAAAGCGACAGGCGGAAAAGCGAATCCTAAACGTGTGAACGAGCTGTTGCGCGAGGCGCTGAGCGATGAGTCCTGAGCCAGCCGTGTCCCGTGTTATGGGTGCGGCGTGATAGAGACCTATCACCTTTCGAAGCTGTACAGCCGCGGCGTGTACGCGTTGCGCGACCTCTCGCTGACCATCGACAAGGGCGAGTTTCTGTTCCTGACCGGACCAAGCGGGGCCGGCAAGTCGACGTTGCTGCGTCTGCTGCTCCGCGAGGACCTGCCGAGCGATGGTTCGATCAAGGTCGCTGGCCGCGAGCTGAACGAGCTCACCCGCAGTCGAGGTGCAGAGCTATCGACGCAGCGTCGGGTTCGTCTTTCAGGACTTCCGGCTCATTCCGCGTTTCACCGTGTTCCAGAACGTCGCGTTCGTGATGCGTGTGCTCGGCGTGGCCGTCCCGATTCAGCAGCGGAAGACGTTTCAGGTGCTGAAGTGGGTCGGGCTCCAGCACCGTATGAACGCATTGCCCGAGGAACTCTCCGGCGGCGAACAGCAGCGGGTCGCCATCGCCCGGGCGCTCGTCAACGATCCGCAGATCATCCTCGCCGACGAGCCGACCGGCAACCTCGATCCGGATCTGTCGCTCGAAATCATGAACCTGTTCCGCGAGATCAACGCGCGCGGCACCACGGTGGTCGTGGCCACGCACGACCGCGAACTCATCCGGCGCGTCGGCCGCCGTTCGATCACGCTCGACCATGGGCGCATGGTCGAGGTCGCCTGATGCGTGCGCTTCGCTACGCCTTCGACGAAGCGGTGGCCAGCCTGTGGCGTGGTCGACAGTCCGGCATCCTGTCGACCGCTCACGATTGCGGTCGCGCTGTTCGTGCTGGGCGCCTTTCTGCTCGTGAGCGCGAATCTCGACCGACTCAGCACGGAATGGAGCCGGGCGGCCGAGATTTCGGTCTACCTGAACGACGATGTCACGCCGGCCGATCGGGGTGACATCGAGAGGCTGCTCGCGCCCGGAGGGGCGGTGGCGTCGTTTGAGTTCGTGTCCAAGGATGCGGCGCTCGTCCGGTTCAAGCCGATGTTTGCCGATCTCGCGGCGACCGCCGACTCCCTGGGAAAGAATCCATTTCCGGCGTCGTACGAGGTGCGACTGCGAGCGGCAGCCGACAGCCGGCGAGCACGTCGACGGGCTCGTCGAGAAGCTCCGCGAGAGCGCGGGTGTCGCGGACGTGCGCTACGATCGCGAGTGGCTCGATCGATTGCTCTCCGCGGTCGATATGGTCCGCGGGGTGGGCCTCGTGCTCGGGGCCGTGCTGACCGTGGCCGCCGCGCTCACTGTGGCCAACGTTGTCCGTCTGGCGCTGTACGCCCGCCGCGACGAGATTGAAATCATGCAGCTCGTCGGGGCGCCGCAGGCCTTTATCCGGGGACCCTTCGTGATGGAAGGGGTGCTTCAGGGAGGAATTGGTGCGCTGGCCGCCCTGGCGGCTACTGGCCGCCACCTTTCTCGCGCCCATGCGCGCTATCTCGCCCCGCTCGCCTCAGCGCTCAATCTGTCCTCGATCCGATTTTTGTCACCCGGACTCTGCATCCTGCTGCTCGTCGGTGGGATGGTCGTGGGGTGCCTCGGTGGCATGGTGGCCGCCAGCGGCCGGACCTGACGAGGCCATACGAAATCTTGACACGACTTTTCTGGCAGCACTACACTGAACACAGTCGTCGCGGATCTTACTTTCGAGGACCTGCATGCCACGCTTCGTGACCGACTCGAGGCCGATTAGCGCGCAGCACCCGCTCACCGAGTTCTACAAGCAGGAATTCATCAAACACCACCGTTGCCTTCAGCACCAGCGCCCCTACTACTCCGAAAGCGCCATCACCGACGTCGAAGCGGCGCTCACCCGCATCATGGGGGAGCTCGAGCAGCTGTGTGCCAAGGACAATGTCGTGAGGTGGTGAGTCTCCTCCTGAAGAAGTTCGACATCGTGACCGGCCTTTCCGCCTGGTCCGATCCGAAGCACACACACTGAAGAAGTCCCTCGAAGCCCTCCGATTCGATCTCCTGGCTATTGTTCGCGCCGCGCTCAGCGCCTGTGATGCCGGCCGCCTCGTCGAGCGGGCACTTGCGGTCGACCTGGGATCTGACCCCGTCTGGATCGTCGCGGCCGGAAAAGCCGCTCCAGCCATGGCCGACGCGGCAGTGCGGGTTCTTGGGGCCCGCGTGCGGGGCGGGATCGTTGTCGGCGCCGAGGGAGCATGGAATGTTCCGTCTCTTGACTGCATCAGAGGCGGACATCCGGTTCCAACCGCAGAAAGCGAGCGGGCGGGCCGGCGGGCACTCGAGCTCGCTCGAGCGGCCCGCCCGGACGAGCTCGTGCTCTTCTTGTTCTCGGGCGGCGCGTCGGCGCTCATGGCCGTGCCTGCCGATGGCCTGACGCTCGAGGACAAGCAACGCACCACGGAGCGGCTGCTTCGGGCGGGCGCCGATATTTACACGCTGAACACGGTTCGCAAGCATCTCTCGGCAATCAAAGGCGGACAACTGGCAGCGGCCACCAGCAACTCGCGGACGCTCGCCATTTCAGATGTTCTCGGCGACGACTTGAGCGTGATCGCGTCGGGACCGACAGTTGCCGACGCCAGCACGTTTCAGGAAGCCGTTGAGGCGATTCGTCGTTCGGGCGGCATTGAGGCGTTCCCAGGGCGCGTCGTGTCGCATCTCGCGCGGGGGGCGGCGGGTGCTCTGCCCGAGACTCCCAAGCCGCATGAGGCGCGACTGGCGTGCGGCACGGTTGCCGTGGTCGGCAGCCGTCACGACGCGATGCAGGGAGCGGCCGACGCGGCGTCGACGCGCGGCTACGACGTGATCTCGATGGAGGCGGCTGTGGTCGGCGAGGCGAGGGCCGCGGCTCACACGTATCTCGACGAGGTCACCCGACGCGTGTCTGCGCGGGGCCGGGTGGCTCGTCCGACGTGTGTCGTCTCGAGCGGCGAGACAACCGTTCGCGTGACGGGATGCGGGCGAGGCGGGCGTAACCAGGAGTTCGCGCTGGCGCTGGTTGATCGGATGGCGGTTGCTCGATCCCGCCTGTCGTCCTCGCCAGTCTGGGCACGGACGGGATCGACGGTCCGACCGACGCTGCCGGTGCGATCGTGGATTCGAGTTCGGCCGCACGCGCCCGAGAGTCCGGTCTCGATCCGGCGGGCTTTCTCGGCGACAACAACGCCTACGCCTTCTTTGCGGCGCTGCGCGATCTCATCAACACGGGTCCGACCGGCACGAACGTCGGCGACCTCCAGGTCATGCTGCTCAGCCTAATTTTTCACATGTTTTCTTCGCGATCAGATTCTCGCGCTGATGCGCGAGCGGGTGCATCATCCCGCCGCGATCCGCGAGCTACTGCAACTCCTCAAGGTGCCGCGCGAGGAGCGCGCGTCGTTCAAGCGCCACCTCAACACGCTCGTCAGCTCTGGCGAGCTGATTCAGATCCGCGGGCATCGGTTCGGCCTGCCCGAGAAGATGGATTTGTACGTCGGGCGGCTGCAGACGCATCCGAGCTGGCTATGGCTTCGTGATCCCCGAGCGCGCGAGCTCGAGGGCGGCGGCGACATCTACATTTCCGGCCCGCTCATGAACGATGCGATGCACGGCGATCGCGTCGTCGCGCGCATCGAGCGCATCAAGGAAGGCGGACGCGTCGAAGGCCGCATCATCCGCATTCTCGACCGCGCACACACGTGGGTGGTCGGCCGGTACGATCGCGACGAGGAGGGCATGGGGCATGTCATGCCGTTCGATCGACGCGTGCTGCTCGATATCTTCGTCCCCCCGGGTCAGGAAGGCGGTGCGGCGCCTGGTGACATGGTCACGGTCGAGCTGACGCGGTGGCCAACGGCGACGCGTGCAGCCGCAGGTCGTGTGGCCGACGTGCTGGGCGATATCGATGCGCCAGGTGTCGATACCGAGGTCATCATCCGCAAGTTCGGCATCCCCGACGCGCACTCGGCTGACGCCGTTGCCGAGGCCGTCCGCTTGGGGGCCACGGTCTCCGAACGTGATACCCGCGGCCGCACCGATTTCCGTCACCTGCTGACGGTCACGATCGACGGCGAGCACGCCCGCGATTTCGACGACGCGATCACGCTCGAGAAGCTCGACAACGGGCATTACTGGCTCGGTGTGCACATCGCGGACGTTTCACACTACGTGCGGGAGGGGAGCGCTCTCGATCGCGAGGCGTACGAGCGGGGGACTTCCGTGTATTTTCCCGAGCGCGCCGTGCACATGTTCCCGTCGGAACTCGCAACGGGTCTGTGCAGCCTCAATCCGCGCGTCGACCGCCTGGTTCAGTCGTGCTTCATGGAAGTGGATCGGCGCGGCGAGGTCGTGCGCACGGAGTTCCACGACGGCGTCATCAACAGCAACGAACGGATGACCTACACGGCCGTGAACGGGATTCTGACCGACCGCGAGTCCCGACGTTGCTGAAGCAGTACGCAGCAGCTCGTGCCGAGCTTCGAGCTGATGCAGGAGCTCTTCCACGTCCTGAACGACGCCCGGCGGCGCCGCGGATCGATTGACTTCGATCTGAACGAGGCCGAAGTCATCATCGATGAAGGCGGGATGGTCGAGGCGATCATCGCCCTGCAGCGGAACGTGGCCCACCGTCTGATCGAGGAATTCATGCTCCTCGCCAACGAGACTGTCGCGTCGTATCTGGAGGCGCAAGGGGCACCCGCGCTGTATCGCGTGCACGAGGAGCCCGACGTTCTCAAGGTCGCGAAGTTCGAGGACTTCATTTCGGGATTTGGCTACAGCCTCGGTGTGCCGCTGACCGACGCTTCGGCCCCGACATTTCCAGAAGCTCCTCGAGACGATTCACGGCAAGCCGGAAGAAAAGCCCATCGCCTTCCTCATGCTGCGGACGATGCAGAAGGCGCGATACGCGCCCGAGAATCTCGGCCACTTTGGTCTCGCTGCGTCCAGCTACACGCACTTCACGTCGCCGATCCGCCGGTATCCGGATCTGGTCGTCCACCGCGCCCTCCGCGCGGCGCGTCACGGGTTGCTGACCGACGAGACGCGGGAGCAATGGGCTGAGGACCTGCCGGAGGTCGCTCGGCACACGTCGGAGATGGAGCGGCGGGCCGACGATGCGGAACGCGAGTTGCTGCAATGGAAGAAAGTGAAGTTCATGGCCGACAAGGTCGGCGATGAGTTCGAAGGCTACGTCACGGGCGTCGCGGCGTTCGGGCTCTTCATCGAGCTCATCGAGCACTACGTCGAGGGACTGGTTCACGTGTCGACCATGGCGGACGACTACTACCGCTTCGTCGAGAGCCGCGCACATGCTGCGCGGCGAGAATACGCAGAAAGGCTACCGGCTCGGGGACAAGGTGAAGGTGCAGGTGATCCGCGTCAACATGGACCTGCGGCAGATCGAACTCGGTTTGGTGGATATTCTCGAACGGGTTCGTGACGGAGAGCGTGGGTCGCGTCGTTCAAAAGCCCGCCCAAAAAACGCTGGGCGACGCCGCGCACAGAGACCAGGACGACGGGAACGGAGAAAAAAGTCTTAACTCTCCTTGGTGTCTTCCTTGAGGCCATCCTTGAAGTTCTTGATGGCGCTGCCAATGCCTCTTCCGAGTTGCGGCAGCCGGCTGCCACCGAAAATGACGATGACGATGAGCAGAATGATCATCAGCTCCGGAAGTCCGAGGCGACCCATGGTAGTACTCCTTCAACCACCAATTGTACCATCAGCAGCGGTCCGACGTCTTCGCACTTTTCTTAGGTGTTTTACTGGTATGGGGTGCGGTGGCGCTGTCAGCCGCGGCTGCCCCTGGCGGGCAGGATGCGAGTCGTTTCGGGCAGTTTTCTGCGCGCGTCAACTCGTCGAAGGGTACACGACGTCACCGGAGCTTAGGCCCCTCCTCGCGGGTTTGACCCGCGATGATTTCGTCGTCCACGACTCGCGCGCGTCTGGAGCATCGTGCGGCATGGCGATCGATTCGCGAGCGCGTCAACCGCCCTCGCGTGCGTGTCCGCGCTCGCGACGGTTACCTGCGTGAGTAGGGACCAGACATCCCGGTCCCACGCAAGACCTGCCATGCCAGTTTCCATTCCATGGTCGCTGCCAATCGCCACTTGAGATGGCGATAGCTCTGCGTGCCGGCGACCAGGTCTGCCATGATGGAGCGAACCCGTTCGCTTTGAGTGAGCGCGGACATCAACAGACGAGTAAAGTCCGGGCGGAAGAAAGACGCCTTGAGACGGGCAGCGCACGCCAGATCGGCCACAATCTCACTCCGCACCCTGTCGGTGTAGGCCTGGCTGACGCGTGGCGAATCCGCGAGCAGTGCTTCGGCCACATACTGAGCCGACTGAAGTGCGAAGTAGATGCCTTCACGCGTGATGGGGTCGACCAGCCCCGCGGCGTCGCCGACGAGGTACCAATCGTCGCCCGAGACATCGAGTGTGTCGAAATCCTCGCCGGACAGCGAGGGAATCGGCCAGGAATACGCATCAAGCTGCGCGCCCGCAGCGAGTCCGACCCGTTGCATCCACCGACCGGCCTGGGCGCGCAGCACGCCGGATGCGACTCCGGCATCGGCCTGCGCGCAGATCCCAATTGCGAGGTGATCGGGGCGCGGGAATGACCAGAGATAGCCCGGCGGATCGGATGCCAATTCGATCACGACCTCGTTGCTCGTGACGCCGTGCGCGAAGAACCCTGTGGCGATGGACAACTGTTCGCGACCGAAGGCCTTGGCAAGACTCCGGCGGGTCAAACTGTTCGCGCCGTCAGCGCCGATGAGGCGTGAGGCCGTATGGACGGCGTCCGTCGTGGTGATTGTCCATGCGCCCCCATGCCGCTCGATATGTCGAACGCGTGCGGCGGCGACGTTGGCGCCAGCCCGACGCGCTGAGGCGAGGAGGGCCCCGTCAAATGCCGTGCGGCTGGCCACCGCGAGTGCACCCGTAGGCAGCGGCACGACCGAACTGCGGGCCGCAGCGGTTGACACCGACGTATCGATAAATCGCGCTGTGCTGATGGGAACGGTCGGCAAGTCGCTGACCGCAAGCGCATCGCCCACGATTTGCAGCGCCCGGCCTGTGACTCCGCCCCCGCACGGCTTCTCGCGCGGATGCGACGGATCGAAGAGGAGGACGCGCGCGCCTCGACTCGCCAGCAGGTACGCTGCCCATGCGCCGCTCGGACCGGCGCCGATGATCGCGACATCAAGCTTCATTCGACAGCACACTCCATGGCCGTTGGACGGCCGTGATACATTACACGACCATGATCGAGGTTGAGACGAGGCTGTTCACCGTGGGCGTGTTTCAGGATGTCGCCTGGGCACGAAAGGGGATTGATGCGCTGCGCGCAGCTGGCTTGCCTGCGGAAGCCCTTTCCATTCTCGCGAAGGAAGGTCCAGAGGTGGCGGCGCTGATCGAGCAATCGCTTGGAGCTCCCGGCCAGCAGCTGAACCTCCCCGGCGTTGGCGGCGTGCTGATACGGGGGTCGCTCGCCACCGCCCTGCAGGGGGCTCGCGGAGATCTGGCCGGGCTGGGTCTGGCCGGCACGATGCGTCGCGTTGGCTTCCAGGGTCATGACGGCCGCATCTTCGAGACACTCACGTCCCGCGGCGGCGTGCTGGTTGCGATTCACAGCGACTCCAGAGCCGCCGATTCGCTTGCTATTCTCCATTCCTACGGTGGTGGGAATGCCGCTATCGGGGCGTGGGCAGGACGCGTCTAGCACTCCCTTTGGGCTTCGAAACGCCCGTTGCACAATCCGCCAGACTGGAACCCCGTCGGGCCAGGACCTCCTATCGATTCGGCGCGACAGGCAAATTTCGCCCTGTCGGAGATGCGTCCTGCGATGGGGATCGGAGAACGCGCGGTGATCGAACGCAAGCTTGACAGACAGCCTCGCCGGACGCGCTGGCGTTTGTAAGTCGAGTGCACCCTTCTGCACACAGAACCTGCGTGGGTGCTCTTGGTCATTCGCTCACTGGATCTGAAATTCGGTCTCGATCAGACCTTTGGCACAGCGAACGAGTTCTCCTGCGGGCACTTCTTTTGCAGTTGCAGGTCTGTCGCCACGTGCGCGAAAATGGCAGGTAGACCTAACGCGAATGTCAGAGTCTCCTGAGCAACAATCGCAGCCCCTTGATGTATCCGCAGGGCATCTCTCGGTCCGCATCGACGGCCGGCCGGAGGTGCAGTTCCAGTTCGCCCGCCAGCCCAAGCGTATGACGCTCGCGTTCCTGACATCGTTCGCCGTACAGGCGAGCATCCTTGCTCTCGTGTTTTTTGGCGGCCGGTTTGGTCTGCAGGCTGTGGGCGTTTTGCCCGAGCGGCCGCCGAGTATGGTGTTCCTGGCGTCGCAAGGACCTGGTGGCGGGGGCGGAGGCGGCGGCAACCAGATGAAAGAGCCGCCCAAGAAAGCAGAGATCGCAATACCCAAGGCCGTTGCGGTCGCCGTCACCACACCTGTGGAACCGAAGCCGGATCCTGCGCCGACACCGCAGTTCAATATTCCCATCACCACGCTCGCGGCCGTGGAACTCCCGGGCGCCGTCGAAGCACCGGCAGGCCTGCCGACGTTGTCCCAAGGGTCGGGAAGCGGAGGTGGCGGTGGAACTGGCCGAGGCGCAGGGGTTGGTCCGGGCACCGGTTCTGGTCTTGGTCCAGGCTCGGGCGGAGGTACTGGGGGCGGTGTCTATCACGGTGGCGGCAGCGGTGTTGTCGATCCGTCGGTCATCACGAAGGTGAACCCTTTGTACACCGGCGATGCGATGCGCGCGAGAATCCAGGGATCCGTCTGGGTCGAGTGCACGGTCACGACCGCCGGCATTTGCACGGACATCCATGTGCTCCGATCGCTTGATTCGAAATTCGGGCTCGATCAGGAAGCGATCAATTCGGTGCGGCAGTGGAAGTTCAAGCCTGGCACGTTTCAAGGTAAGCCAGTGAATGTCATCGTCGTGATCGACGTCGAGTTCCGGCTGCGTTAATCAAGGTCTGCCAGACAAGCAAAAAAACGCCCGGCGAGGATTCGTTCCTCGCCGGGCGCTCTGACGTGTGGCCTTTCTGCCTGCTGCGTTCTAGTACATTCCACCCATGCCGCCGCCGCCGGGCATCGCCGGTGCTTCCTTCTTCTCTTCCGGGATCTCCGAAATCAGCGCCTCGGTGGTGAGGAGAAGGGAAGCGATGGATGCTGCGTTCTGCAAGGCGGAGCGCACGACCTTGACCGGGTCGATGACGCCTGCCTTGACGAGGTTCTCGTAGGTGTCGGTCAGCGCGTTGAAGCCTTCATCGGCGCTCATTTCGCGCACTTTCTGAACGACGATTGAACCTTCGTGGCCGGCGTTGGTCGCGATGTGCCGCATCGGCTCTTCGATTGCCCGCGCGACAATGTTGACGCCGATCTGCTGGTCGCCGGAGAGCTTGAGTCCGGCGAGCGCCTTGCCTGCGCGAAGGAGGGCCACGCCGCCGCCCGGCACGATGCCTTCCTCGACGGCTGCCTTCGTGGCATGCATCGCGTCTTCGACGCGGGCCTTCTTCTCTTTCATCTCGGTTTCGGTGGCTGCACCGACCTTGATGACGGCCACGCCGCCGACGAGCTTGGCCAGGCGCTCTTGCAGTTTCTCACGGTCGTAGTCTGAGGAGGTGTCCTCGACTTGCGCGCGCAGCTGCTTGACGCGGCCTTCGATCGCCGCCGCCGTGCCGGCGCCTTCGACAATGGTGGTGTTGTCTTTGTCGATCGTCACTTTCTTGGCCTTGCCGAGGTCCTCGATCTTGATGGACTCGAGCTTGATGCCGAGATCCTCAGTGATGGCGCGGCCGTTGGTGAGAATGGCGATGTCTTCGAGCATCGCCTTGCGGCGATCGCCGAAGCCGGGCGCCTTGACCGCGGCGGCCTGCAGCGTGCCACGCAGCTTGTTGACGACGAGCGTCGCGAGCGCTTCGCCCTCGATGTCTTCAGCGATGAGGAGCAGCGGGCGGCCGAGGCGCGCCACCTGCTCCAGCACGGGCAGCAGGTCCTTCATCGAGCTGATCTTCTTCTCGTGAATCAGGATGACGGGATTCTCGAGCACCACCTCCATGCGCTCCGGGTCTGTCACGAAGTACGGCGACAGGTAGCCGCGGTCGAACTGCATGCCCTCAACCACGTCGAGGGACGTTTCCATGCTCTTGGCTTCTTCAACCGTGATGACGCCGTCCTTGCCGACCTTGTCCATGGCGTCGGCGATGATCTTGCCGATCGTCTCGTCGTTGTTTGCCGAGATCGTGCCGACCTGGGCGACCATGTTGCCGCTGACTGCCTTGGACATCTTCTTGAGTTCGGCAGTGATGGACTCCACGGCCTTCTCGATGCCGCGCTTGAGCTCCATCGGATTTGCACCGGCGACGACGTTTCGCGCGCCTTCACGGTAGACCGACTGTGCCAGCACGGTCGCGGTGGTTGTCCCGTCGCCGGCGGTGTCGGACGTCTTGCTCGCGACCTCGCGGACCATCTGTGCGCCCATGTTCTCCAGGGGATCTTTGAGGTCGATTTCCTTGGCGACCGTCACGCCATCCTTGGTGATCGTCGGCGATCCGAACTTCTTGTCGAGGACGACATTGCGTCCTTTCGGGCCGAGGGTGACTTTGACCGCGTCGGCCAACTGGTTGACGCCGCGCAGCACGGCCTGCCGTGCCTGCTCGCCGTACACAATCTGCTTTGCCATCTCGCTTCTCCTGTGGGTGTTGCGCTGAGCGCGCAGCTCTTCAGCTTCGGCTCTCAGTTCTCGAGCTCTTGGGTCTCAGCTCTCCGGCTGCTACTTCTTCTTGTTCCCGCCGTCTTCGATGACGGCCAGCACTTCGTCCTCGCGCATGATGAGGAATTCCTCACCATCGAGCTTGATCTCCTGCCCTGAGTACTTGCCGAAGAGGATGGTGTCGCCGGCCTTCACGTCCAGGGGAATGCGCTTGCCGTCGTCCTTCACCTTGCCATTGCCGGCTTCGATCACCTTCCCTTGCTGCGGCTTTTCTTTCGCCGAATCGGGGATGATGATCCCGCCGATCTTCTGTTCGCCCTCATCGATGCGTTGAACGATGATTCGGTCGTGCAGCGGTCTGCATTTCATAGCTGTCTACTCCGGTCTCTCATGATGTTGTGGAGGCCATTGCTGATCGCCCGACTGGCGGTCTGCTGACACAGGCCGGGTGAGTCGGGTCCACAAGCGCGTTAGCACTCGCCAGGGTCGACTGCTGATTATACGTGACTCTCGGCTGGCGTCAAGGGTTGTTCTTCAGGGTTGTTCTTCAGGTCGGGCGCAGCCAGAGCAGGCGTGGCAGATAGACCTGTTGGAAGAGATGCCTGCGGGATCGTCGGGCAATCGCTCCGTGCCCGGCCTTGCGAGCCCGGCCTGGCTAGCCGGCCCGCCGTTTGATGCGGTATTCACCCATCTTGCGGGTCAGCGTGTTGCGGTGAATGCCGAGCGATCCGGCGGTCTTGGTCAGGCTGCCGTCATGATTCCCGAGCACTCGCGCAATGAAGCGCTTCTCGAACTCACGGACGGCGTCGTCGAAGCGGACGCCGCGGTCCACCATTTCCTCGATCAGTTTCTCGAGGCGGTCGCTGATCACGCCAGCTCGCGTCCCGTGAGTCGCTGGAACGCCTCGATGTACTTCTCGCGGGTCTTCGCTACCACGTCGTTCGGGAGTGACGGCACCGGCGGCTGCTTGTTCCACTTGATGCGTTCGAGGTAGTCACGCACGAACTGCTTGTCGAAGCTCGGCTGCGGTCCGCCCGGGTGGTATCCGTCGCGGGGCCAGAACCGTGACGAGTCCGGAGTCAGGGCTTCGTCGATGAGGATGAGACGGTCCTCGGCTGGAAGGTTGCGTTCGCCGGCTGGCAGCAGACCGAACTCGAACTTCGTGTCGGCGACAATGATGCCGCGCGACTCGGCGTGGGCGGCCCCTTCGGCGTAGAGCCGGAGCGTGACGTCTTTGACGCGCGCGAGCACCCGAGGACCAACGAGCGCCGCTGCACCCGCTTCGTCGATGTTGATGTCGTGGCCGTCTGCGCCTTGGTCGCTGGCGTGAACATCGGTGCCGGTAGTCGCTCGGATTCGCGGAGACCGGATGGCAGCCGAATGCCGCAGACCTCGCCGGTCGCTACATAGTCCTTCCAGCCGGATCCGGTGAGATAGCCACGGGCGACGCACTCGATGGGCAGTGGTTCGGCCTTCGTGACAAGCATCGAGCGGCCGGCGAGCATTGCCGCTTCCTTCCTTGCTTCCAATGGAAAGTCCGACGGGTCGGTCGAGAGCAGGTGATTGGGCACGATCGCCTGCAGGCGCGCAAACCAGAAACTCGACATCTGGGTCAGAACCTTGCCCTTGTCGGGAATGCCTGTTGCGAGCACGTAGTCGAACGCGGAGATGCGGTCGGTGGCGACGATGAGCAGTCGATCGCCAAAATCGTAGATGTCGCGGACTTTTCCTGTCAGATTGGGTTTGCGGTAGGCAAGCGTCGTGTCGAGAACGGGTGTGGTAGCAGGCAAGCGTTCCTCGCGCGGAAAGTGTCGGATTCTACAGGGACGCCGGGCTCGTGCACAACAACAACATGTAGCGGCCAGGCGGCGGGGAGGTCGCTAGGGGGGTGATAGTATTGAGATGCTACCTGCAGCTGATGCGATTCCATATTCGTACACTTGTCGTGCTCGCGCTGGGCGTGGGTCTCATCGCGCTTTTTCTCTACCAGGTCGATTTGGGGGGCGTGGTGCGGGAGATCAGGCATGCGCGGCCCGAATGGCTCGTGGTGTCGCTCGCGTCGATGTTCGTGAACCTCGTGATTCGCGCCCTGCGCTGGCAGTATCTCCTCGAGCCGATCGGCAAGACGAGCTTCAGCAATGCATTCCGCGCGACAGCCGTGGGCTTTGCGGCGCGAGGCGTGCTGCCGTCGGCCGCCGGGGAGCTCGTCCGACCGTACTTTTCTGTCGCGTCATGAAGGCGTGAGTGCGACCGGAGCGTTTGCGACCGTCGTCCTCGAGCGTGTCATAGACTTACTCACGGTGCTCGTGCTCCTCGCGGCCTTCGTGTTTGTGTTCGGGCGCGATTTGACAGCGGCCAACCCGACGGCGTTCGCGCTTGTGAAGGGCTCGGGGGCCGTCGCGGGCGCGTTTGCGGTAGTGGCGCTCATCGTCCTGTTCATGCTGGCTGGCCACCCGGAGAAAGTGAATCGCGCGCTGCGACGTGCCGAAGACGTCATCCCGTCGAAATTCGCCGGGCTGCTCGCGCGGATCGCGGACAAGTTCGTGAGCGGACTTGCGGCCATTCGCCGGCCTGGACGCCTGTGCGTGGCGTTGCTCTGGTCGTTTCCGTTGTGGCTCTGCATCGCGTTCGGCATCTGGGCGGTGGCCATGGCCTTCCGCCTCGCGGTACCGTTCAGCGGTTCATTCCTGCTCGTTGCGCTTCTCGTCATTGGCGTGGCGATCCCGACGCCCGGCGCCGTCGGTGGATTTCATGAAGCGTTCCGTTTTGGTGTCACGCAGTTCTTCGGCGCTTCCCAGGGCGCGGCGGTGGGCGCAGCGATTGTGCTCCACGCGTTCTCGATCGGTTCAGCTCTGTTGCTCGGCCTCTTCTTCGCGGCGCAGGCGGGTCTGAACGTCGCGGGCATGCGCCAGCTCGTGCGGGAAGCCGAATCCGGCCGTACGGGCTAGGCGCATGAAGTGTCCCTTTTGCGCGCATCTGGGTGACAAGGTCGTGGACTCGCGCGAGAGCCGCGAGGGTGAAGTTATTCGACGCCGACGCGAGTGTCTCGAATGCGGCAAGCGATTCACGAGCTACGAGCGGATCGACGAGATTCCCTACATGGTGGTGAAGAAGGATGGGACTCGCGAGCGGTTCGATCGACAGAAGCTCGTGGGGGGGCTGCTGAAGGCCTGCGAGAAACGTCCGGTGAAAGTCGCCGCGCTGGAAGAGGTGGCCGATCGCGTCGAGGCCGTGCTTCAGGATCGGTCTGAAAAGGAAATCATGACCGCCGAGATCGGCTCGTTCGTCATGGAGGAGCTGAAAGGCCTCGACAAGGTAGCTTACGTGCGCTTCGCATCGGTCTATCGCGATTTTCGTGACATCGGCGAGTTCATGATCGAGCTGAAGGGCTTGTTGAACGCGAAGGAATGAAGAAGGCCGCTGCGCTCATCATCGTGCTCGTCGGGACAATCTCGGTCCACGCCGTCAGTCCCGGACTCGTGGTCAGGCCGATCTGGCGCGGCGGCCAGGTGCTTGTCTCATTTGAGTGGAGCGACGGCCTGACGCCCGAAGTGCGGGATGCGATTCGGAGCGGTCTGCCGACGACGTTTTCGTACCAGGTCGACGTCAAGCGGCGCACGTCGGCATGGTTTAACCGGACAGTTGCATCGACGACACTGACGGCCAGCGTCCAGTTCAACAACCTGACACGCCGATACCAACTCTCACGTGCCGTTGACGGGCGCCTCGAGGACACGAGTCAAACGGAGGATCATGAAGCCATGGAACGGTGGCTGACCCGCTTCGATCAGGTCCCCGTCCTCAACACGTCGGTGCTCGAAGCGAATGGTGAATACGATGTGAGCGTGCGGGTCCACAAGACCCCGCGCAACACCTGGTTTCCGCTGCCCTGGGATAGGAGCGCGATGCTCGGCAATGCGAAGTTCACGTTTCTGCCATAGGATCACGCTGTCGGCTTTCAGCGATCAGCTGAACACGCGCCATCAGCGCCGCCCTCGTCGCAAGTCGCTGAACAGTGAGAGCCGATAGCTGACAGGCCGAAAGCTGCAATGCCCGCCACTGTGACGGCGATCACGAAGCGACACTCCAGCGGGCCCCCGCCGGTTCCGACCCGCCGCACGCGCAGGCCGTTTCGCGACAATCCGCGTTTGATTCTGGCTGGCATCGGAGTCCTCGTGGTTGCCCTTGTGGGTGCGCTGACGATCGCCAACCGATCGACGGCGTTCTCGCCGGGCTTCCTGACGGAGTTCGTCCTGTACGCGCTTTCGGCGGCCGACCTCACCATGTTGGTGGCGCTGCTCTTTGTGCTGGCGCGCAACGTGGTGAAGCTCGTCGTCGAGCGGCGGCGGGCGCTGCCGTTCGCGCGGTTTCGCGCCAAACTGGTCGCGTTGCTACTGGGGATGACGCTTGTGCCGGCCGTGCTCGTGCTCATGATCGGGAGCGAGCTCATCCGCACGAACATCGATCAGTGGTTCAACGCGCCCATGGACGAGATTCTGACGGGCGCGAACCAGATCGCGGGTGACTACTATCAGGAGCGCCAGATGCTCGTGAGCGATCACGCCAGCCGAATTGCGCGCACGCTGGCGAAGGTGGATTTGAACAACCAGGACGTGGGCCCGATCAGGGCGCTGCTCGCGCCGGACATCAACTTGCAGCGTGTCAAGATGGTGGGCGTGTACCGCGTCGGACGTGACGCGGGCGCGCTGCCGACCCTCGATCCGGTGCTTGGAGTCGGCGCGCCGGACCTGCCGCGCGAGTACAGCGGCGCGGCCGCGGATCGGCTGGCCGCGCAGGCGCTGAGGGGCTCGAACGAGACGCGATCGATTGAAACCCTGGGAGCCGCCGGCGACTTCCTTCATGCCGCTGCCGTCATCCGCGGCAGGGACGGCCGAGCAACCGGAGTCGTCGTCGTGACGGACCACCTGGCGGGTGAACTCGCCACCCGCGCGCGCCGAATGACGCAGGCGTTCGAAGACTATAACCAGCTACGCGTCCTCAAGCGGCCAATGACCGGCCTCTATCTCTCGATTTTCCTCATGGTCACGCTGCTGATTCTGTTCGGCGCGACATGGATGGGCTCCTACCTGGCGAAGCGGATCACGCGGCCGGTCCAGATGCTGGCGGCTGCGGCCAGAGAGATCGGTGCGGGACGCCTTGAACAGCATGTGGAACCGCAGAGCAACGACGAATTCGGGGCGTTAACCGAAGCGTTCAACGCCATGGCCTCAGAGCTGGCGACGAGTCGACGCAAGGTCGACCGGTCCACGATTGAGCTCGAACGGAAGCATCTCGAGGTGGAAGGCCGCCGGCGCTATATCGAGACGATTCTCGAGCGCATTGCAACCGGGGTTGTGTCGGTGGACGCGGCCGGCGCGATCATGACCATCAACAGCGCGGCCGCGCGGCTCTTGAGCCTTGACCGTGGCATTCTGGGGCAGCCGGCGGACGTCGTGCTGGACCGTCAGGATTTGCGGCCGCTCGGCGCGTTGCTCGCCGGGGCGAGCCCGGCAAAAGGCGATCAGGCGCCGCAAGAGATTGCGATTCTTCGCGACGGCCAGGAGCTGCATCTCGCGGCCGTGGCCACCTCATTCGCACGGGAGGGAGCACGAGACGGCGTCGTGCTGGTGCTCGACGATGTGACTCCGCTCATCCGGGCGCAGAAAGTCGCCGCATGGCGCGAGGTCGCCAGGCGCCTGGCCCACGAAATCAAGAATCCGCTCACGCCTATTCAGTTATCGGCGGAACGTCTGAGGCGCCACTTCACAGGAGCGCTACCGGCCGCGCGCTCTCTGGTGGATGAATGCACCGGGACCATCATCGGGGAAGTCGAGTCGCTCAAGGGACTGGTGGACGAGTTTTCGCAGTTCGCGCGCATGCCATCGCCACGCACGGTGACCACCGACCTGCACCAGCTAATCCTGGAGACGCTGGCGCTCTACAACGGCATCTTCGGTGACGTGCAGATCGAGCATCGTTTCGCGGACAACGTGCCGTCGGTTGAGGTCGATCCGGAGCAGATCCGGCGCGTGATCATCAACCTGGTCGACAACGCCATCGAAGCGATGGAGCGGCATGGCTGCGTCCTCCTTGAAACCGAGCGCGATTCCACCCACAAGCTCGTGCGCGTGGTGGTCGCTGACGACGGTCCAGGTATCCCGGCCGCGGAGCGGGAGAAACTGTTTCTGCCCTACTACTCGACAAAACGCCGGGGCAGCGGCCTCGGCCTGGCCATCGTTCGGCGCATCATCGCCGAGCATGGCGGCAGCATCGACGTCGGAGACAACACGCCGCACGGCACACGTTTTACAATTGAGCTGCCGTGCTGAGATCGCGACGACCGCAGAACCCGCGGAGAACGCAGGTCAATTTGGTTCTGCGAGTTCGGTAGACCGTATGAAGCCCACCATCCTGATCGTGGACGACGAGCCCGGTGTGCGCAGCTCGCTTGCCGGCGTGCTGCGCGACGAGGGTTACGGTGTGGAAGCAGTCTCGAGCGGCGAGGCGTGCCTCGACCGGATGACGCAAGGCCCGGTCGACCTGATCGTTCTGGACGTATGGCTGCCAGGCATGGACGGCCTCGCCACGCTCGCACGTCTCCGGGAGCGTCAGGTCGACGCGCAGGTTGTCCTGATTTCTGGCCATGGCAACATCGAGTCGGCGGTGCGCGCGATCAAGCTGGGCGCATTCGACTTCGTCGAAAAGCCGCTGTCGCTCGAAAAAACGGTGCTCGTCGTGCGGAACGCCTTGCAGCAACGCCGGCTCGAGCTCGAGAACCGGGCATTGCGCGCGAGGGTGGATCGCACCTGGACGATGGTGGGCGAGAGCTACGCCATGCGTCAGCTTCGTGAACAGGTGGCCATGGCGGCGCCGACGAACGGGCGCGTGCTCATCTACGGAGAGAACGGGACCGGAAAGGAGCTGGTCGCCCGTACCATTCACGCACTCAGCCGGCGAAAAAGCGCGGCCTTCGTGGAAGTCAACTGCGCGGCGATTCCAGAGGAGCTCATCGAAAGCGAGCTCTTTGGCCACGTGCGTGGATCCTTCACCGGCGCAGTGGCCGACCGGCGCGGTAAGTTCGAGGTCGCTGACAGTGGAACGATCTTCCTGGATGAAATCGGCGACATGAGTCTCAAGACGCAGGCGAAGGTGCTCCGTGTGCTGCAGGAGCAGACCCTGGAAGCCGTCGGTGGGACCACGCGGATTACCGTGGACGTCAGAGTGGTAGCCGCCACCAACAAGGATCTACAGGCGGAGATCCGCGCAGGCATGTTCCGGGAGGATCTCTACTTCCGGTTGAACGTGATCCCCATTTTCGTACCGCCGCTACGCGATCGGCCCGATGACATTCCTCTGCTGGCGGAACATTTCATGGCGGAGTTCGCGCGAGAGTATGGACGCCGTGTGAAGACGTTCGAGCCCCGTGCGGCAGCGGTCATCCAGGACTATGCGTGGCCGGGCAACGTCCGCGAGCTTCGCAATGTGATCGAGCGGCTCATGATCATGGTGCCCGGCGATTCGATCTCTCCTTCGGATCTCGCCTTTCTTGACCACCCTCCGGTGGTGAGGTCCCCTCTGGGTGAGATCTCGGCCGGGCCGATGTCGCTCCACGACGCCCGAGACCGCTTCGAGCGGGATCTCATTCTGCGAACGCTGGCCGAGCAGCAAGGCAACATGTCGCGAACGGCCGAGGTGCTTGGCGTGGAGCGCAGCAACTTGTACCGGAAGATGCGAGCGTTCGGCATCGCACCAACGCGTCGCCCCGAGGTCGGGGAGGAAGAGGGGAGCTCGGAAGTGAGGGGTTAGGCGCGAGAATCGGCACCCGACGTTTGAGCGAGACGGCGTTCCAGAATCTGAGCGTCGCTGAAGTCCCTCAAGCGCAGGTCGGCCGGCGTGGCCCCAGCCAGAGCTGCGGCCGGCACGAGCCCGACGATTTCGCTCTCGAGAATCGATACACCATGCCGCGTGGCCTCGTGGCTCACTGCGTCGAAGACTCGCGTGAGCGGAGTGCGGCGATAATCGGTCAGATTCATCGATACCTGCACGATGCCACGCTCCTCCAACCGCAGGCCCAACGCCTTGACGCAGGGGAGGCCCCCTCCGCTCGCGCGAACCGCGGAAGCGATCTTCCGGGCAACGTCGAGCTGGTCCGTGGCGAGGTTGATGTTGTAAGCAACGAGCACAGGACGCGCGCCCACCACTGAGACTCCAGCGCTTACGTGGGGAGTCCGCGGGCCAAAATCTGGCGCCCAGCCCGGCTGCGTCATCCGTGCGGCGAGAGCCTCGAGGCCTCCGCGGCGAATATCCTCCAGGTGTGAGCGTGCGGGATGTGATGCCGCTTCCTCATACAGAAATACCGGCACGCCGAAGCGAGCTGCAATCGCAGCTCCTACGCGCCTTGCGAGGTCAATACATGCGGCCATGGTCGTGCCCTCGAGTGGGACGAACGGCACCACGTCCACGGCTCCCACGCGTGGGTGTTCACCCCGATGCGTGCGGAGGTCGATGCCGGTCACGGCCTGCTCGACGAGCGCGAGCACCGCGCGCTCGAGCGTATCCTCGTCGCCCGCCAGGCTGAATACCGATCGATCGTGCGAAGGGTCGGACGACACATCGAGGATCCTCGCGCCGCGGACATGACGAATGGCCTCCACCATGGCCGAGACAACGGTTGCGCGGCGCCCTTCGCTCACGTTGGGGACGCACTCAATGAGAGGCATGGGGAGAATGGGGAGCCTGCTGCCGATTGCCGAGTCCGAGTTGGCATTGATTGTAGATTGGCCGCTCTTCGGATGAACAACCGTCGTCTGCAGCCGGTCGTTTCAAACACCCTAGCGCGGTGCTATAATCCTCTCTCTTTCAGCCACTTATGTCCGATCCGCTCCGTACCGACAACTCACGCGCGCTCGAGGCCGCGTCGGATTCGGATCGCGACGCGAAGATCGAGCAGCTCCTGCTCGTCGGTCTCGACCACTATTTCTCTGGCGAGTACGAGCGGGCCATCAATGTGTGGACGCGAGCATTGTTCCTCGATCGCAGCCACGCGAAGGCCCGCGCGTATATCGAGCGGGCACGGAGTGCCTTGGCCGAGCAGCAGCGGGAATCTGAAGAGCTGCTGCACCGTGGCGTGGCCGCGTTCGAACGGGGAGAACCCAACGAGGCTCGTCATCTCCTTCATGCCGCCCTGAGCCGAGGCGCGCCCTCCGAGGAGGCGCTGGTTGTGCTGGACCGGTTGGACCGCATGACCCCGAACCTTGTGGGCGCGATTCCCGCGCTTCCCGTTGCTTCGGGCCGCAGCGAACGGACGCGTGTGCTGCCGCGAGCGGGCACTTCGGAGTCCACAGGAGGACGTTCTCCGTTGCTGTGGACCCTCGCACTCGGGACCCTGGTCGCAGCTATCGCCGTTGTGGCACCGACGGTGGATTGGTGGTTGCTGCCGATGACGGACCAGCCAACGGCCTCTCCTATTCCGATTCCCGCTGCGGAGGCCGGCCTGCCGATGCCGCGTCGAGGTGAGCTCGCACTGGATCGGGCCCGAGCGTTGTCGGACAGCGGACATTTGCACGAGGCGCTGGCGGCGCTCGACGGGGTCAAGCCGACCGATCAACTCCGACAGGAGGCCGATCAGCTCCGGGCCCGCATTCAGCGCGATCTTCTCGCGCTAGCTTCCAGGGGATTTGCCGCGTCGGCCGAGCCCGACGATGGTGGCGCGCCGGTGCCATGAAGTGTCCCAAGTGCGGCTACCTGGGTTTCGAGGACGTCGAGCGTTGCCGCAACTGTGGCTACGATTTCTCCCTGGTCGCATCGGACACGATTCCCGAGTTTCCCCTTCGCAGTCCTGACGCCGCGCCAAGTCCTCTCGATGATCTTGCGCTCGTCGATGCTGCCGCATCCGCCTATCGTCCGGAAACTCCCAATCCCGCGGAAGCCTATCTTCGGCGCGAAACGAGTCCATCTCGATCGCGGTTCCCGACAGCGGAGTTGCCGTTGTTCAGAGCCCCGGAGTCTCCCACCACGCGAGGGACCTCGACGCACGAAGATGATGCGCCGCTCATCACAAAGCCGTCGCACCCCCGCCCGCCGCTCGCCGTGAGACGCGCGACCGCGGAGGCGCCCCGGCTTCGCCCATCAAGGAAGATCCGGCCGCCGATGCTCGATCTGGGCGCGTTCGACTCCGAATCAGCGTCCCCTGCAACCGTCCTGCGGCCAGGCGCCGAACACTCACCGCCTTCGGAGACCGAAACCGTCGCAGAACCGGCGGGCGTCGTGGCTCGGTTGGGTGCCGCTCTGGTCGATCTGGTGATCCTGGTGGCGATCGATGCGACCGTGATCTATCTCACCATGGAGATTTGTGGCGTCGCACTGGCTGACGTTCGCATTCTGCCGAAGGGCCCGCTGGTGGCGTTTCTCGTCGCCCAGAACCTCGGCTACTTCATCGGGTTTACGGTCGGAGGTCAGACGCTCGGCAAGATGGCGACCGGCATCAAAGTGGTATCCGAACGAAACAACGGAGCGCTCGATTGGAGCCACTCCGTGCTGCGGACGCTCGTCTGGGTCGCGTTGGTGATTCCAGCAGGTCTCGGGTTTCTCACCACGCTGGTCGGCCGCGAACACCGCGGACTTCACGATCGCTGCGCCGGCACGAAGGTCGTCCGTGTGTCAAGCTGACGAGCGGTCGCCGCCTTCCTTCGCGCTCCTTGTGGCCACCGCGTGTGGCGCCGGCTACGCGCCGGTGGCTCCCGGCACCTTCGGGTCGGCCGTGGGACTCGTGCTGTGGCTTCTCCTTCCACGCTCGGCGCTCGTGCAGGGCGCCGTCGTCGTGGCGCTGTTCGTCATTGGCTCTTGGAGCGCAACCATGGCGGAGCGTCACTTTCACTCGACCGATCCCGGGCCCGTGGTCATCGACGAGGTCATGGGCATGCTCATCACGCTGTTCATGAGCCCTGCGAGCTGGGTCGGCGCGTGCGAGGGGTTTCTGCTGTTTCGGATCTTCGACATCATCAAACCGTTTCCGGCTCGCCAGCTCGAGCGTCTGCACGGGGGCGCGGGAATCATGGCGGACGACGCCGCGGCTGGGGTTTATGCGAACCTCGCGCTCAGGGTGATACTGTCAATCTGGTAACTGGATACCCTGGTAATCAGGTCGTCGAATCTCGCGCGGCGTCGACTACCGCCTGGTGCTCGTCACCAGATACCCAGATACGAAATCTCATGAAGGCCTCCATCGTCGCTATCGGAAGCGAACTGCTGACGCCGTTTCGAGTCGACACCAATTCGCTCGTCATCACCGAACGTCTGAACACCCTTGGCTTCGATGTCCGATCGAAAGCCGTAGTGGGCGACGATATCGATGGAATCGTGCGTGTGTTGGCGGGAGAGCTGGACGTCGTCGATCTCGTGGTGTGCACCGGCGGACTGGGTCCGACCGAAGATGATGTGACCAGGGATGCCGTCGCGCGCGTGCTGGGAAGACCGCTCGACCTCGACGAGACCATCGTCGAGAGGATTCGTGCACGCTTCGCCGCGCGCGGTCTGACGATGGCGGAGATCAACAAGCGTCAGGCCATGGTGCCGCGCGGGGCGATCGTGCTGGAGAATACGAACGGCACTGCGCCGGGCCTGTGGATCGAGCACGAGCGTACGCGCCTCGTGCTGCTTCCCGGTCCCCCGCGCGAGATGAAGCCGATGCTCGAAGGCGTGATGGCCGAACGGCTCGTGCAGCTGACCAACGGTTCCGGCCTGTTCCGGCGTGTGCTGAAGATTACCGGTCGAACCGAGTCCGATGTTGATTCTCGCGCGCAGCCGATCTACACGCCCTGGCTCAGCCGACCAGTTCCCATCAGCACGACAATTCTCGCCGTGCTCGGGCAGATCGAACTGCATCTGACGGCAGCAGCGCCGAGTCGGGCTGTCGCGGACGAGGCCCTCGATGCCGCCGTTGCCGAGCTGCAGTCGGCGCTCGGGTCCGTCATCTACAGTACCGACGGCCGCGCGCTTGAAGCAGTGGTCGGTGATCTGTTGCGCGATGCCGGCTGGACGATCGCCGCGGCTGAGTCCTGTACCGGTGGGCTTCTGACGTCGAGACTCACGGACGTTCCGGGCAGCTCCGCCTACGTCGCTGGCGGCGCCGTCTGCTACAGCAATCTGATGAAAGTGGAGTGGCTGGGTGTTCCGGAAACGCTCATGGCCGAGCATGGTGCTGTGAGTGAGGCGGTCGCGCGGGCTATGGCCGAAGGGATTCGGACGCGCCTGGGAACGAACGTCGGGATTGGTATCACGGGCATCGCGGGTCCGGGCGGCGGAACAGCGGACAAGCCGGTGGGCACGGTCGTCATTGGTGTGGCCACGGAGCGAGAGACGCTCGTCCGCACCATGCGGCTGATCGGCAGTCGCGAACAAGTAAAGTACCAATCGGCGCAGGCGGCCATGAACCTGCTCCGATTGATGATGGCAGGCGGCGCCTGACATGCCACTCGTGGTCATTGCCGCTTACTTCCTTGGTTCCATACCGTTTGCGCTGATTTTGACGCGATACTGGGGCGCCGAGGATCTCCGGCGCATCGGCAGCGGGAACGTGGGGGCGACTAACGTCCTGCGTTCGTTCGGTGTCACGCCGGGCGTGATTGTCGCGTTGCTCGATGCGGGAAAGGGCGCGGTGAGCGTGTGGCTGGCAGACCGTGTCATCGGCGCGGGTCCCGCGCCCGCTGCGGCGGGCCTCGCGGCGGTTGTGGGCCATGTCTACCCGGTCTGGATCGGTTTTCGTGGCGGCAAAGGCGTGGCGACGGCGTGTGGCGTGTTTGCAGTGCTGACGCCGCTCGCAGCACTCGCGGCGCTGACCGTCTTCCTTGCGGGCGTCTGGGCGAGCCGCTATGTCTCCGTCGGATCGGTGCTTGCGTCGGCCACGTTGCCGCCCGTGGCGTACCTGACGGGGCGTCCGGCTCCCGCCGTCGCCGCGGCGTGTGCCGCGGCGGTGCTCATCATCGTTCGGCACCGCGCCAACGTCGTCCGCGTGTTCGCCGGCACAGAACGAAGGGTCGGACTTCGGGAGACTCGATTGTGACGAAGCGTCGCGTCGCGGTGCTCGGTGCGGGAAGCTGGGGAACGGCGCTGGCCGTCCACCTGGGACGGATTGGCCACGATGTCCATCTCTGGTCGCGCGATGCGGCGCTCGCGGCGGAGATGGCATCGCGTCGATCGAATCCTGTGTATCTGCCGGAGGTACAGCTGCCGGACCAAGTGCGTATAGACGCCTCGCTCGGGCGTGCCCTCGCGGAGTCCTCGCTGGTGGTGTCGGCCATTCCGTCACACGGCTGTCGCCGCGGTGATGCGGGATGCGGCACCTCTTCTTCACCCAGATGCCATTGTGGTCAGCGCGACCAAGGGGCTCGAGCCCGAGACACTGTCGCGGATGTCCGAAGTGATTGGTCAGGAACTGGCAGGCGCCCATGCGGTCGTGGCACTTTCCGGGCCCAGCTTTGCCATCGAGGTCGCGCACCAGTTGCCCACCGCTGTTCTTGCGGCGTCCGTCAATCCCGAAGCGACGGCGATCGTGCAGGCCGAATTCCGCGGGCCGCATTTGAGGCTCTATGGATCGTCGGACGTCGTTGGCGTCGAGATCGGTGGGGCGATGAAGAACGTGATCGCCATCGCCGCAGGGGTGGTCGAGGGGCTCGGACTCGGCCACAACGCCCTGGCGGCGCTGATCACCCGGGGCCTGGCGGAAGTGACGCGGCTGGCGTGCGCTGCCGGTGGCCGGCGGGAGACAACGGCCGGGCTGAGCGGTCTGGGTGATCTGGTCCTGACCTGCACCGGGAGCCTGAGCCGCAACCGGCAGGTAGGGATTGAGCTTGGCCACGGGCGGCCCCTCCGCGACATTCTGGCCGGAATGAAGATGGTTGCGGAGGGCGTCAAGACGACGAGCGTCGCGTTGGCGCTCGGAGAGAGGTACGGCATCGAGCTTCCCATCGCGACGCAGATGGCAGCGGTGCTCGAGGGCCGCTCCGATGTGCGTGCCGCCGTGGAAACGTTAATGGAGAGGCCGCAGCGCGCGGAAACCGAAACGCGTAACGAATAGTAAGATGCCGTGATGGGCCTGTTCGGACGGCTGCGCGAAAGCCTCTCACGCACCAAGCAACAGATTGTCGACCGCTTCGACGACATCGTTCGCCTCGCGGACGATCCCGAGCGGCGTGCCCGCCCGGTCGATGTTGAAACGCTGGAGGCGCTCGAGGAGCTCCTGATCTCGGCCGATGTCGGGGTGGCGGCGACCGACCGGATCGTCGCTGCGGTGAAAGGGCGAGCCCGCGGCACCGCCAGCCTCCGCGATCTCGTCAAGGATGAGATTCGCGGCGTCTTTCAGGCGGTTGACGCGCCCCTCACGATTGCAGGCTCCCCCCAGGTCACACTGATCGTCGGCGTCAACGGCACCGGCAAGACGACGACGGTTGGCAAGTTGGCAAATCTGCTGAAGGACGAAGGACGGCTGCCCCTGATTTGCGCTGCCGATACTTTTCGGGCGGCAGCCGTCGAGCAGTTGGAGATCTGGGCGCACCGCGCCGGCGTGGATATGGTGCGCGCGCGCGAGGGTTCGGATCCTGCCGCCGTGGTGTTCGACGCCATCGCGTCCGCCAAGGCGAAAGGCCGCGATCCCGTGCTCGTCGACACCGCCGGCCGTCTGCACACGCGCGTCAACCTGATGAACGAGCTCGACAAGATTCGCCGGGTTGCCTCGCGGGAGGTGCCCGGGGCCCCACACGAGGTGCTGCTCGTGCTCGATGCAACAGTGGGACAGAACGGCCTCGTGCAGGCGCGGGAATTCACGAGCGTCGCTGGCGTCAACGGCATCGTCCTGACGAAGCTCGATGGCACGGCGAAAGGCGGCGTCGCGGTCGCCATCGCGAATGATCTGAAGCTGCCGATCCGCTATGTTGGAGTCGGCGAAGCGATCGACGATCTGGTGCGGTTCTCCGCCGAGGAATACGTCAACGGCCTTTTCGAAGAAACGTGGTAACGCCGAAGCCGACTACATGAACTGTGGCATTGTTCCACGCCGAGCGCGGACGCGGACGAACCAGTCCGAATCCGACGGTCGGCGCGATTGTCGTGTCGGCGGACGGCGTGGTCGTGGGGCACGGTTGCACCGAGCCGGCCGGCCATCGCGCATGCCGAAGTGGTGGCTCTGGACATGGCGGGCTCTCAGGCCCGCGGCGGCACGCTCTACTGCACGCTCGAGCCGTGCAGTCATATCGGTCGGACCGGGCCGTGCGTCGAGCGCATTGTCGACGCTGGTGTCGCGCACGTCGTGGCGTCGGTCGAAGATCCCAATCCACGAGTCAGCGGGCGCGGCTTCGCGTTCCTGCGCGCGCGCGGCGTCGCGGTGGACATCGGGCTCGGAGCCGCGCGCGCGACGAGGATCAACCAGCCGTTCTTCACGCTGATGCGCGAGAGGCGCCCGTTCGTGATTCTGAAGGCGGCGATGAGCATCGACGGCTTTATTGCAGAGACGCCAGATGGTCGGACGTTGCTCACCTCGTCGGCCGCCAATCGCCACGCTCACTTGATGCGGGCCGAGGTTGACGCGATCGGCGTAGGGATCGGCACCGTGCTGGCCGACGATCCGCAGTTGACGGTGCGCGGCGTCTTTCGCGCGCGTCCGCTGGTACGGGTGATTTTCGACCGTCACTTGCGAACGCCGCCAGGGGCGCGGGTCCTCTCGACACAGGAGGCCGGCCCTGTCATGATCGTGACGGCCCCGGAAGGTGCGGGCCACGCGCAGGCGCGCACGCGCCTCGAGGATCTCGGGGTGCAGATCGAAGTGGTGGAAGACGGTACGCTTCACGCCGCTGTTGGACGCCTCGGCACGCGGCAGATCGGTTCGTTGCTGCTCGAGGGGGGCGCCGCGATCCATCAGAGTGCTTGGAGCGAAGGCATCGTTGATTTCGTCCGACTCTATGTGACGCCTCACGTACTGGGCGCGGGCGTTCGCCTTCTGAACGGACAGCCGTTTTTCTCGACCGCGCTCGCCGATCGCCACATTCAACCGCTCGGACCCGATGTCTTGATAGAGGGATATGTTCACGGGCCTCGTTGAAACCATTGGTGAAGTGATCGAGTGCAAGCCGACAATCGGCGGTGGCGCCCGGTTCCGAGTCAGGTCGACGCTCGCGTCAGAACTGGCGTCTGGCGACAGCCTCGCGGTGAATGGCGTCTGCCTCACGGTCATTCTGGCGGAGGGCGGTGAGATTCAGGCCGATGTTGGCCCGGAGACGCTGCGCGTCACCACGCTCGGTGAGCTCGATCGCGGGACGCTCGTCAATCTGGAGCGGCCCTTGCGCGCGGACGGCCGGTTGGCGGTCACTTCGTGCAGGGACACGTGGACGCCGTCGGTCGCGTCGAGGAGTTGAGACCCGGATCGGATGGTTTCTGGCTGACCGTCGGTTTTCCGTCCAGTCTGAAGCCGTATATCGTGCACAAGGGATCGATTGCGATCGACGGCATCAGCCTGACGGTCGCAGGTCTCGGGCAGGACCGTTTCGACGTCATGGTCATTCCCTACACGCTCGATCATACGAACCTGAAGACGCGTCGCGATGCGCGACCGCGTAAACCTCGAGTGCGACATGGTGGGCAAGTACGTCGTGCGCGCGGCGGAGCTCGCCGGCCTGACCCTCACGTCAGCGAAGAACGTGCACTAGCAGGAGCGGGGGGTGACAGACCGAGAGCCCAAAGCCGAAAACTGAGAGCTGATTTATGAGAAGAATCGGGATCGCCAAAGGGGCACGCAAGCGCGCGAGTCTATTCGCGCCGATCGAGGAGGCCATCGAGGCCATTCGCGCGGGCCGCATGATCATCGTGGTCGACGATGAGGATCGGGAGAACGAAGGCGACCTCACCGTTGCGGCGCGAGTTCGCCACGCCCGATGCCATCAACTTCATGGCGCGGTATGGTCGCGGTCTGATCTGCCTGTGTCTGCCAGAACAACGTTGCGACGAGCTCGAACTCCACCAGATGGCAGCGAGAAACGAGGCGACCTTCGGTACCGCCTTTACAGTGTCGATTGAGGCTCGTGAGGGCGTGACGACCGGGATCTCCGCGTACGATCGTGCGACGACCATTCAGGTGGCCATCGACCCCGCCAAGGGTGCACGCGACCTCGTCCAGCCCGGCCACGTGTTCCCCTTGCGGGCGCGAGACGGGGGCGTGCTCCAGCGAGCAGGGCAGACTGAGGCGTCGGTCGATTTCGCTCGCCTCGCCGGCCTCGTTCCCGCTGGGGTCGTCTGCGAGATCATGAACGACGATGGGACGATGGCCCGTGTGCCGCAGCTGCGAACGTTCGCAAAACGACACGGACTGCTCATCGTGACCGTCGCGGATCTCATCAAGTACCGGATGCGCATGGAATCGCTCGTCAGGCGGGTCGCAGTGGCGAAGATGCCGACCGAGTACGGCGACTTCGAGGTCTACGCGTTCGAGAATCAGGTGGACAAGCAGACGCACGTTGCCCTCGTGCGGGGTGACATCGGCGACGGCAAGGACGTCATGGTGCGCGTCCATTCGCAGTGCCTGACTGGCGACGTGCTTCATTCGATTCGGTGCGACTGTGGCGCGCAGCTCGACGCGGCCATGGAGCGCATCGCGGCCGAGGGGCGCGGCGTGCTTCTGTACCTGAACCAGGAGGGGCGCGGTATCGGTCTCGCGAACAAGATTCGCGCGTACGAGCTGCAGGACCAGGGCCTCGACACGGTCGAGGCCAATGAGCGTCTGGGGTTCAAGGCCGACCAGCGCGACTACGGCATGGGTGTTCAGATGCTCCGGGAGATCGGTGTCCGTTCGATGCGGCTGCTCAGCAACAACCCCCGGAAACTCGTCGGCGTCGGAGGCGTACGGTCTGTCGGTCAGCGAATGGATTCCGCTCGAAATGCCGCCCTCTGAGTCAACACGGCGGTACCTGAAGACCAAGAAAGAGAAGCTGGGGCACAGGCTGTCTTCAGTGTGAATTGGGTCATCTGGTCATCTGGTCATTTGGTCGTTTGGTCATGTGGTTGCGGGAATTCCAATGGCCGGATCCAATGACGAGGTGACGAAAATGACGAGATGACCAAGTTTCAAACGGGGAGCGTTTGACAGTCCGTCGACCGCTCCGCTACGATAAACGTTTGCGTTAGAAGGACTTAGCGTCCCAGTGTTCGATTCCCTCAGCAACCGGCTTCAGGACGTTTTCAAGACGCTTCGCGGCGAAACGCGGCTGACGCCAGAGAACGTGGAAGCCGCGCTGCGGGAGATTCGCCTCGCGCTGCTCGAGGCGGACGTCAACTTCAAGGTCGTCAAGGCGTTCATCGACCGCGTGCGCGATCGGGCCATGGGGCAGGACGTGCTCCGGAGTCTGTCGCCGTCGCAGCAGGTCGTCAAGATCGTCCGGGACGAGATGATGGCGCTCTTCGGCGAGGCCGAGGGGGGGCTGCAGGCCACGAACAAGCGGCCTCGCGTGATCGTGCTCCTCGGTCTGCAGGGCGCGGGCAAGACCACCACGGCGGGGAAGCTGGCGACCTGGTTGACGAAGCAGGGTAAGCACCCCTTGCTTGTCTCCACCGACGTCAAACGGCCCGCCGCGATCGAGCAGTTGAACGTCGTCGCCAGGAAGGCGTCGGTGCGCGTGCACGATCCGGTCGGGCAACTGGATCCCGTGTCGCGCGCCAGGGGCGCGATGGTGGAAGCGAGGAACCTCGGATTCGATGCGGTGATCGTCGACTCGGCCGGTCGGCTCCACATCGACGACGACCTGATGACGGAGCTTGTCGCGATCAAGGACGCAACCGGCGCGAGCGACCTGCTCTATGTCGCCGACGCGATGACCGGCCAGGATGCGATCAAGAGCGCCGGCGAGTTCAACCGGCGCGTGGGCGTGACGGGCGTCGTGCTGACGAAGATCGATGGCGATGCGCGCGGTGGTGCCGCGCTGTCGGTCGTGTCGGTGGTCGGCGTGCCGATCGCTTTCGTCGGCAGCGGCGAGCGGCTCGAGGATCTGGAGCCGTTCCATCCGGATCGGATCGTGTCGCGCGTGCTCGGGATGGGCGACGTGCTGTCGCTCATCGAACGCGCGGAGGCAGCGATCGACGGCGAGGATGCCGAGCGACTCGAAGAAAAGATCCGATCGAACGAGTTCACACTCGAGGACTTTCGGGATCAGCTGAAGACGATCCGGAAGATGGGTCCGATCGAGCAGATCGTCGGAATGTTGCCCGGGATGGGCCACATCAAGGCGATGGCGGAGACCAAGCCGGACGAGAAGCAGATGACCCGCGTCGAGGCGATCATCAATTCGATGACTGCGGAGGAACGTCGAAAGCAGCACATCATCAACGGAAGCCGGCGCAAGCGTATCGCCAGAGGAAGCGGCACGTCGGTCGAGGAAGTGAATCGCCTGCTGAAGCAGTTCGTGCAGATGCAGAAGATGTTGAAATCGCTCGGGGGATTGGCCGGTCTGGCGGGTGGCGGGAAGGCGTCCCGCCGGCAGGCCATGCAGATGCTGCGCAACCGCGGATAGTCCGCGGCTCGAACAGGATACGACGCCCGAGCTGAAGCTCGGGCCTACGGCTGGATCGTCGGCCCCAGGGTGAGACCAGTCTTCGTAGGCCCGAGCTTCAGCTCGGGCGTGTCAGCGCAGCGTAGTTCCGGTTCGAGGTCGAGATCGGACCGTTTTCAGGAGAGGCACATGGTTGTCATTCGTTTGCGTCGGGCAGGGTCCAAGAAACGTCCGTTTTTCCGCGTCGTCGTGACCGATTCGAGAGCCGCACGCGACAGCAGTTTCGTCGAGATCCTCGGAAACTACAATCCGCGTACAAGGCCCGCGCTGGTCGCGGTCGATAAGGAGCGCATGGAGTACTGGATCAAGAAGGGCGCTCAGCCGTCCGACTCCGTGCGGACGCTGATGGCGCGTCATCTCACTGCGCCGAAGGTCACATCCTCAACGGCTGCCGCCGCCGAGCCGCGGCCATGAGCGCGACCGGCGTTCGAGCAGTGGTCGAAGTCCTGGCCAAGGCGCTCACCGATCGCCCTGACGAGGTTCAGGTGCGCGAGTCTCAGCACAAGGGGACGACGCTTCTCGAACTCTACGTCGGGAGCGGTGAACAGGGCCGGGTGATTGGACGGCAGGGGCGAACCGCGGCGGCGCTGCGCACGCTCGCCGCGAGCGCGGCGGAGAAGGCCGGCCAGACGGTCACCCTGGAGATCAGAGACGGGAAACCGTAGGTGAACTGGGACGAGATGGCGGTGGTCGGGCGGATCGCCCGGGCGCACGGCATCCGGGGCCAGGTCATCGTCAACGTCGAGACCGATTTTCCGTACGAGCGTTTTCGACCTGGCGCCGAACTCTATGTCAAGCAAGGGCCAGGAGTGAAAGCGCTCGTGGTGGCGACGGTTCGGTTTCATCATGAGCGGCCCGTAGTGGCGCTCGACGGCGTCGAGGACATGAACGCCGCCATGGCACTGGCGGGAACGGAGCTTCGGGTCCCGGTCGAGCGGCTGATGCCACTGCCCGGTGGCACGTTCTACCGGCACGACCTCGTGGGCTGCCTCGTTGAAACGCGAAACGGCGAGCCCATCGGCGTTGTCACCAGCGTGGAAGGGACGCTCGGCCGGAGTCGCCTCGTGGTGGAGACGGGCGGCGGAGAGGCGCTGATTCCGCTGGTTGAGGCCATTTGCATCGCGATTGCCCCGGCGGACAAGCGGATCGTGATCGATCCGCCGGAAGGCCTATTGGAGCTGAATAGAACCGCCAAGCAGGAATCGTAAATTGCGTTTCGACATCGTCACTATCTTTCCGGCGATGTTCGAACAGCCACTCAAGGCCGGGGTGGTCGGGCGTGCAATCGACCGAGGCGCGCTGACGGTGAAGGTCCACGACCTTCGGGATTTCACGACGGATCGTCATCGCGTGGTGGACGATGTGCCGTACGGCGGAGGACCGGGTATGGTCTTGAAGCCGGAGCCGCTGTTTCGGGCCCTCGACACGATTGAAGAGGCGGCTGAAGGGCGTACACCGCGTGTGGTGATGATGTCTCCACAGGGGACGCAGCTGACGCAGGTGATGGCTCGCCGATTGAGCGCGGAGGCACATCTCGTGCTCCTCTGCGGCCGCTACGAGGGGGTGGACGAACGCGTGCTGTTGCGAGTGGACGAGGAGCTGTCAATCGGCGACTTTGTCCTGAGCGGGGGAGAGTTGCCGGTGCTGGTGCTGGTCGACGCGGTCGCGCGACTGGTGCCGGGGGTTGTCGGCGACGAGCAATCGGTCGAGGAGGAATCGTTCTCGCGCGGGCTGCTCGACTTTCCGCATTACACGAGGCCGGCGCAGCTGACATGGCCCGGCATGTCGGATCGGACGATGAAGGTGCCCGACGTGCTTGTCTCAGGAAACCACGCCGAGATTCGGCGATGGCGCAAACGGGAGGCGATCGCACGGACGCTCGACCGTCGGCCGGATCTGCTGGCGGCGGCGACGCTTGATGACGAGGAACAAGGCATACTGCGCGAACTCATCGCGCATCGCGGCAAGGGATGAGGAGAGGGTGATGAGCGCCATTGAAGTCGTCGAGAAGAGACAGCTGACCGAACGACCCGCCATGAAGTCGGGTGACACCGTCCGCGTGCACGTGAAGGTGCGCGAGGGTGACAAAGAGCGCATTCAGATCTTTGAGGGGGTCGTCATCGGCCAGCATCGGGGAGGAACCCGCGCATCGTTCACCGTTCGCAAGGTCTCGTTCGGGCAGGGTGTCGAACGTATTTTCCCGCTGCATTCGCCGACTATCCAGAAGGTCGAGGTCATGCGGTCGGCGAAGGTGCGGCGTGCCAAGCTCTACTATCTGCGCGACCTCAAGGGCAAGGCCGCGAGGATGAAGGACGCCGCACGATCTTGAGTAAGCGCGGGGCGCGGGCAGGCTCGGCCAGGTGGACGGGCACCCCTTTGTTCTCCCGCGTGGGCGTGTCTGCCGTGCCCGCTGCAGTAGTTTGATATGGTTCGCGTACCCGCGATGCGGACGCTGGAAAATGCGCTTCGGCGCGTTGGCTTCTGCCACGTCGCCGGCGTGGACGAGGTGGGGCGGGGCTGTTTGGCGGGGCCTGTGGTGGCCGCCGCCGTTGTGCTTCACCCAGACCGGCGGATTCCCGGCCTGTCCGACTCCAAGTTGGTTCCCGCTCTCGAGCGGGAGGGGCTATTCGACGATATTACCCGTCACGCGGTCGCCTGGGCAGTCGCAGCCGCCGGCCCCAGAGAAATCGACCACATCAATATCCACCAGGCGTCGCTCGTCGCCATGCGGCGGGCGGTGCTGGCCCTGGTACCGCTTCCCGACATTGTGCTCGTGGATGCATTCCGCGTCCCGGAATTGCCCATGGCACAGCGCGGCGTCCGTCACGGGGATCGCCGATGCGCAGCGATTGCCGCCGCCTCCATCGTGGCCAAAGTTTTTCGCGACCGCGAAATGCGGGAACTGCACGGCCGTGACCCTCGGTACGGTTTCGACCGACATAAAGGATATGCGACTGCCGAACATCTGAGGGCGGTTGCACGTTTTGGCTACTCGGAGGCCCATCGCCGCTCGTTCCGACCGTCAACGCTGTTTGATACGATGAGCGAATTCTGTGCCGATTGATCGCAGTGCCGTTCTGAAAAGCGCCGAGAAGCTGCTTCGCCAGGGTAAGCTCGACCCCGCGATTGCGGAGTACCTCCGCATTGTCGAGGAGCACCCGCGCGACTGGAGCACCTCAAACATTCTGGGCGATCTCTATGTTCGTGCTAGACAGACCGAGAAGGCCATCGAGCTGTTCGTCGGGATCGCCGACGGGTTGAACGCCGATGGATTCCTTCCGAAAGCGAGCGCTGTCTACAAGAAGATCCTGAAGATCAGGCCAGATCACGAACACTCGCAACTGCAGGTCGCCGACATTGCCTCGAGTCAGGGGTTGCTCGCGGATGCGCGCAGCTACTTCAATGCGGTGGCCGATCGTCGTCGAGCCAGGGGTGATAGTCGAGGCGTCGCGCAGATCGCGATTCGCCTGGCATCACTCGATCCCGCCGACGTCCCGGCGCGCCTGCTGGGCGCGCGCGCACGCGTCGAACTGAAGGATCCGGAAGGAGCGCTGCGAGACTTCAAAGCGTTGGCTTCGGAGCTTTCGGAGTTGGGACGTCAGGCCGAGGCCGTGCCGATCCTCGAGGAGGCGGTTCTCCTCGGTCCCGATGATCCGGAAATTCTCGAGCAGCTTGTCAATGTGCAACTGGAGGCCGGCAACTACGAGCGTGCCCGAGAATATGCGAGGACGGGCGCACAGCTCAAGGAACTCGCCGCGCGACTCGAAGCGGCGGGTCGGGCGGATGAGGCGCTGGCCACGCTGGCTGATGCCGCTCGCCTGGAGCCTTCTGATACGGAGCTGAGGACGCATCTCGTTCGTGCCTACGCCGCTAAGGGCGATCACCGATCAGCGGCGGAGTACTTGACGGTAGAGATTGCCGGCGACGATCCGCCACTCCTCCTGATGCTCGCCGAGGCCAGAATTCTGGATGGGCACACAGAGGAGGGCATGGTCATTGTCCGACGCGTGCTCGACATGGGAGCGAGTCGGCGCCAGGAAGTCGCCATGGTGGGCTGGGCCGTTGCCGAGCAGCTGCCGGAGGTCGGCTTTCAGATCGTCGAGCTCGCCGCCGACGCCGCCGCGGCACAGTCGGACTGGGCTTCTGCCGCGGCCGCACTGCAGGAATTCGTGACGAGGGTGCCCAATCATGTCGCCGCACTGCAACGTTTGGTCGAGGTCTGCGTGGACGGTGCGCTTGGGGTGACGATGTATGCCGCGCAGGCACAGCTGGCCGATGCCTACATCACGGCAGGCGCCGCGAGTGAGGCCAGATTCATCGCGGAAGACCTCATCGCACGCGAGCCTTGGGAGCGGGCGAATATCGAACGGTTCCGGCGTGCGCTGGTCCTGGCGGGAGAGCCCGATCCCGACGCGATTATTGCGGAGCGACTGAGCGGCGAGGCGCCGTTCATGAGCACGGACCTGACGTTCAGCGAAGAGCTGCCGGGGCCGCCCCCGACGGTGCAGGCCGACGCGCCCGCCTTCGATCACAATGCCGAAGCGGCACTGTCGACGTTGAACGGCGTGTCGAAAGAGGAACCCGGGTCGGCATCGGTCGTCGCGGCGCTGAGCGGGAGCGATTCGCTCGAGGACATGGAGATCGACCTGAGCGTCGCGCTGGAAACCGTGCAGCCGCCCGAGGTGGACCAAAATGTGCCGGCCCGAGCCGCGCCTTCTGAAGATCTCGACGGTGTCTTTGCCCGTCTCCGGGCGGACGCGTCCCGCCGGTCTTCCGCTGACGAAAAAGCTGAGGGGCAGTACGCGCGAGGTGCCGCTCTGTTCGAGGAGGGAAAGTTCGACGAGGCGCTCTCGATGCTGGAAGCTGCATCCAGGTCGCCGCGTCACCGCTTCGTGGCCTCGTCGTTGGCCGCACGGATCTACCGCCGGCAACAGATGAACCAGAAAGCTATCGAGTGGTTCGAAAGGGCGGCTGAGGGGTCACCGCCAACGGCGGAAGACGGACGCTCTCTCCTGTACGAACTGGCCGATGCGCTGGAGGCGGCTGGGGAGACATCCCGAGCGTTGGCGATTTACGTGGACCTCCATGCGGAGGCGGGCAGTTATCGCGACGTTTCCGAACGCGTCGATCGCCTCGCGAAGGTTCAGGCCCAAGGCTAGCGTCGTGATCCGTCGGCTCGTCTTCGTCGCATTCTTTGTCGAGGTCGGACTTTTACTCATCGTGTTGCCCTGGTCGGTGTTCTGGGAGCAGAACTATTTCGGGAAAGCGTGGCCTGCGCTACAGCCGGTCTTCTTCAACAACTTCATCCGGGGTGCTGTGAGTGGCCTGGGGATCGTCAACCTCGTCGCAGGCGTCTTCGAGCTCCTGCCCATAGTCGTCGTCCGGCATGCGCACGGTGCGCGGCTTGGGGGGCCGGGATCGGGGACCCCAGACAGCTACGCGAGCAACCAGGACGCGCAGGTCGAGCCCTGATCCTGCATCTGGTGACCGACCGCAGGCGCCTATGCCCTCTATGGCAGACGATGGCCGGCCCGGTGTCTGCCAACCATCCCAACCCCAACGATGACGTCGTGCGTCGCTGCCTCCGGCAGCAGGTGCAGTACGCCGTTGAAGCGCAGGTGGATGTGGTGCACATCCGTGAACGCGATCTTGACGCAGGGAAACTGGCGGCTCTCGTTCGGGAGGCCGTCGCGATTGCGCGTGGAACACGAAGCCGTGTGATCGTCAACGATCGGCTCGACGTGGCCCTGGCGTGCGGTGCGGGCGGCGTGCATCTGAGGGGCGATTCGGTGCCTCCAGCGGCCGTACGGCGCTCTGTGCCTTCAGGGTTCCTGATTGGGCGGTCTGTTCGCAGCGTTGAGGAAGCTGTCGTCGCCGCGCCCCACGTTGACTATCTCGTTGCTGGAACAGTATGGCCGAGTGAATCAAAGAGCCGGCGCCACGCGCTGTTGGGGACGATGGGATTGGCCGCCATTGCGCGATCGGTGAATGTGCCCGTGCTGGCAATCGGTGGCGTGGAGATCAGCCGCGTTGCGGCCGTGGCGGCATCTGGCGCCGCCGGGGCCGCAGCGATAGGTCTCTTTCTCGCTCCCGATGCCAGGCCGAGGGTGGCCTGCCGCGCGACGCCGCTGACCCATATCGTCGAGGTTGCGCGCACGGAGTTTGACACGTCGCGATAGCATGGAAGCGATTGGGCAGAGCGCCATTCGGACGGTGGTGACGCGCAATGGCGCTGAGACCCGATCGCTCGGACAGACGGGCGAAGTCGTCACGGCGCATATGACCCTCGAGAATTTCAAGGACTATCTGGTGGAGCGGTGAACGGACCTACACCCCTTCTGGATTTCTTCAAACGAGGCGAGGTTCCGCGCGACGCCAAGCTCCTTGCCGCTCAGGGGGTGCTTGCGCCGCGGGCGTTCGAACAACTCGCGATCCTCATTGGGTTGCTGGACGATCCCGATCCCGAGATTCGTGACAACGCCGATGCCACCCTGGGCCGCATTCCCGCGGCGCCGCTCAAGGCGTTTCTGGCCCGATCGGACGTGCCGATCGATATGCGGGAGTTCTTCGCCGATCGAGGCATCTTTCCTGACGAGATCCCTGCCATTGAGTTTGACGAGCCGCTGATTGACGCCGAGGCGACAACATCGGCTGAACCCACGGGATCGACAGAGCCAGGAGCTTCGTCTGAGGACGAGCCGACGCGCGCGAGCCTCAGCCAGCAACTGGCCGGGATGCTGTTCCCCGAACGACTGAAGGCTGCGGTGAAGGGGTCCCGCGAAATGCGGGCCCTTCTGATTCGGGATCCCAACAAGATGATCGCGGCGGCCGTGCTGAGCAGTCCCAAAGTGACCGAGCAGGAGGTCGAAGCGTTCTCCCGAATGGCGAACGTCACGGAAGACGTCCTCCGGATCATCGGCTCCAATCGGGCGTGGATGAAGAACTACGGTGTGGTCGCTGGACTGACCCGCAATCCGAAAACGCCGCTCGCCATGTCCCTCAACCTGCTCGGGCGTCTCAACGATCGGGACGTCCAGATGCTTGCCGTGGACCGGAATGTGCCAGGCACGTTACGAATCGCGGCGCGGAAGAGAATTGTCGACGCCGCGTCGAGGAAATAGGAGAAAAGACTACTTGGTCCTTTTTCGTTCTTTCCCTTCACCTCCACGTCCACCGGCGAGGCCCCAGTCCTTCCGCATCTGCGCGAGGCCTTCCATGTAGACGGTCGCTCGTTCCCGTTCTTCCTCACTATGCATCGACTTGAGCAGGTCGAGGGCTCTTGCGAGATCCTGTCCGATCGTCCGCTTCGTCGTCTTGAAGTACAAGCGCCGGATCTCCGCCAGCTTGTCATCCGGGCTCAGCATCACGAGTTTCATGCTTGCCTCTTGCCTGTCAGCTGCGAGTCGCCTTCACGTGCCGCCGCAGGCTCGCGGTGAATGCATCGAACGGCCGCGTGTTCAACACGTGCTCCGGCCCAAGCCACGCGCGTCGCGCCACCAGGATGCCCCAGCCGAGAACACCGAGGCCGTGACGCGAATGAGCATCGCTCGAGATGACGATCGGCACACCGCGCTCGCGCGCAAGCCTCGCGTGCACGTCGCTGAGGTCCAGCCGATAGGGCTGGCTGTTGATCTCCATGGCGACGCGGTGTCGCGCCGCCGCGTCAATGACGGCGTCGACATCCACCGGATACCGCTTCGCGTCGGAGCAGTTTACGCCCCGTTGGATGTCCGATGACGTCGACGTAGGGGTTCTCGATGGCGCGGATGAGACGCTCGGTCATCTGTTGCCGTTCCTGGCTGAAGCCGGAATGCACCGACGCCACGACGAAGTCCAGCGACGCCAGGCAGTCGTCGGCCAGGTCGAGCGAGCCGTCGGCCAGGATGTCGCACTCGACTCCGGCGAGCAGCCGGACGCCGTACTGGCCGTCGACCGCGCGGATGCGTGCAGCATGCGCGAGCGCCCGATGCTCATCGAGGCCGTTCGCCATCGCCAGCGACTGGCTGTGGTCGGTGATCGCGATGTACTCCAGGCCCGCATCGCGGGCGGCTGCCGCCATTGCGGGCACATCGTCTTTGCCATCGGTTTCGGTCGTGTGCATATGCAGATCGCCGCGGAGGTCGCGTCGATTGACGAGCGTGGGCAGTGTTCGCGTAGCCGCCGCTTCAACCTCGCCACGCGCTTCTCGAAGTTCCGGGGGCGTCCACTGCAGGCCGAGCGCCTCGTACACATCTTCTTCCGTGTCGCCCGCCACGCGCGCATCGTCGCTGATGCGGAACAGGCCGTATTCGTTCAGCTTGAAGCCGAGGCCGATGGCCCGATCTCTGAGCGCGATGTTGTGGGCTTTGGATCCCGTGAAGTACTGCAGCGCGGCCCCGCGGCTTTCGAGAGGGACCAGTCGCAGGTCTGCCTGGATCCCGCCGCGAATCAGGACGCTTGATTTCGTGTCGCCGCGTGCGAGCACACGGTCCACCAGGTCGTAGGACACGAAGGCGTCCATGAGATCCATCGGAGCGCCGCAGGCCAGGATGTCGAGATCCCCGCAGGTCTCATGTCCTCGCCGCAGGCTGCCCACGGATGACAGGTCGGTGGTCTCGGGCGACGCCTTGCGCAGGAAGTCCATGATGGCCGTGGCCGCTTCATGGGCCGAGGGGAGGAGGTGCCGACCGGAATGGCGCCTCCGCTCTTCCAGCGCCTTCAGGATCAGCGCCTCCTTCTTCTGCCCCATGCCACGCAGCGCGCGGATTCTTCCTGCGGTGGCCGCCTGCTCCAGATCATCCAGGGTGCGGATGTGGAGCTCGCGATAGAGCACCGCCACGGTTTTCGGGCCCACACCCTGCAGGTTCAGCAGGTCGAGAATGGTCGGCGGGAATTCAGCGATAAGCTCGCGATGGTACGGCGTGTCGCCCGTTTCAGCGATTTCCAGAATTCGGGCGGCAAGATCTTTTCCGATGCCGGGAATCTCACGAAGGCCGGCCGCGTCGAGCAAGGCGAGCTGGTGCGGATGATTGCTGGCAATGTCCGCGGCGTTGCGGTACGCCCGGATCTTGAAGGGGTTGTCGTTCTTGATCTCGAGGAGATCGGCGATGTCCTTGAGGATCTGCGCAATCGCCCGATTATCCAATCCGGAGACCTTCCGTTTCGATGCGATAGTCGAGAATGCGCGCGCCACCCTCTGCCAGCGCGCTGGCGATCGCCTCGCGCGCCTCTGGTGATCCGTAGCAGAAGAGACATCCGCCGCCGCCAGCGCCGCAGACTTTAGCTCCGGTGGCTCCCGCCCCGGTCGCCCGCGCGATGAGATCCTCGATGTCTGGCGTGGTCACTCCCGGGGCCAGGCGCTTCCGATTCTGCCATTCGGCCGCGATGTGCCGGCCGACTTCGTCCCAATTGCCGCGTTGCAGGCTGACGCGCATGGCCGCTGCCGTATCCCGGATGCGCTCGAAACAGTCGAACACGTGGCGGTCGCCGTCGATGTGGCGCTTCACGATCTCCCAGTTGTTCGTCCCGGAATTGCGCGGCGCGCCGGTGTAGGCGACGACGATCCGGCGCTCCAGTTCACCGGGGTCCACGTCGAGCACGCTCCGGCGGATGCCATCAACACCGAGCTCGACGGCCGCGATCCCCCCATAGAGGGCCGGCCGGTAGTCCTGTACGCCGGTCGGCACCCCAATCGTCTGACACTCGACGTTCATCGCGACCTGGAGCAGCTGCTCGTCGTCGCGGGGTGCACCGGTCCAGCTGGCGAGCGCGCCGCAAGCCGCGACGGTCAGGGCCGAGGATCCGGCGATGCCGGCCCCGGCCGGCGACTCGCCCCGAGTGATCAGGCTCGCGTTCTCGAGTCGGTAGTGTCGGGCGAGCAGGGCGAGCAGTGGGAGACCGTCAGCATGCGACAATTTCGACCAGTGCTCGACAGTGGACCGACGATTCGTGTCGATCGACGTCAGCTCGACCCGTCCATCCGTGCGCGGCTCGATCCTTACGTGCGCGCGCAGACTGATCGCGGCGTTCAGCGTCGACGCGCCCTCGTGAAACAGGTAGAGCGGCCAGATGTCAATCGTGCCGCCGGCGAGGTCGATGCGTGTCGGTGCGGACGAGAAGAGAGCAGATGCGCTCGGCACGGCCAAATTATAGGTAGAATTCGAGCATCATGTCGCCGTCGGCGCTTCGTCGCCAGATTGGCCGGCTGCTCATCGCCGGATTCAACGGAGAGCAGATCCCGGTCGAGTTGATCGCGATCGCTCGCGAGTTCGGACTCGGCGGTGTCATCCTGTTCGGCAAGAACAGGAACATTGTCCATCCCGAACAGGTTGCCGAGCTGTCACACGACGCGGCGCGACTTGGCGGAGATGTGCCGGCGTGGGTCAGCGTCGATCAGGAGGGCGGCCGTGTCGCGCGACTGAAGGCGCCGTTTACTGAGTGGCCGCCGATGGCGACGCTCGGCCGCAGCGGGGACGTGACACTTGCCGAGCGTTTTGCGCGGGCACTCGCGGCCGAACTCAAGGCGGTTGGCGTGACGCTCGACTACGCGCCGGTGCTCGATGTCCACACGAATCCCAGGAACCCCGTGATTGGCGATCGGGCGCTGGCCGAGAAGGCGACCGAGGTCGCTCGTCTCGGCAGTGCGATTATCCGGGAATTGCAGGCGGCTGGAGTAGCGGCCTGCGGCAAGCACTTTCCCGGACACGGCGACACGAGCACGGATTCACACCTGGAGCTTCCGTTGGTGGAGCACCCACCCGACCGGCTGCGCGCGGTCGAGTTCCTTCCGTTTCGAGCGGCCATCGAGGCCGGGGTCGCCACGATCATGACGGCGCATATTCTCATTCCGGCGCTCGACGAGGACCGTCCGGCGACGCTATCAAGGGCGGTCGTGGCGGACATTCTCAGAGATGAGCTCCACTACGACGGCGTGGTTCTCAGCGACGACTTGGAGATGCAGGCGATTGCGGTCCGATACGAGGTCCCCGAGGCAGCGGTGCTCGCCCTGCAAGCGGGGTGCGACGGTGTACTGATTTGTTCGGGCGATCACGACACGCAGGTCGCCGCGCTCGAGGCGCTCGTGCACGCGGTCGAGGAAGAACGGCTTCCGCTCTCCAGTGTCGAAGGCGCCCTCAAACGCCACCAGCGCGCAAAGGAACGTTTTCTGGCCACGCCTGTCTCATCGCGTCCACCGACCACCAAGTTTCTTCGGCAGGTGCTCGGCCGCGACGAGCACCGGGCAATTGCGGACGAAATGGCCCGCTTCGTGTGATGGAGAAGCCGCGCGCGCTCAGTGCAGGCGATCGCCTCGCGATCGTTGCCCCTGCCAGTCCATTCAAGCGTGAAGAGTTCGACGAGGGCATCGCGGAGATTCGGCAGCTCGGGTTTGTTCCCGTGTACGACGACTCGGTGTTTGCGCGCCACTCGAACGGCTATGTCGCGGGGACAGCGGAAGTGCGGGCGGCCGCCATTCACAATGCCTGGATCGACCCGTCGATTGCGGGGCTGATTGGCGTGCGAGGCGGGTACGGCAGTGCGCAACTGCTGCCGCTGCTCGACGTCGACGTGGCCAGGGCGGCAAGGAAACCCTTCGTCGGGTACAGCGATCTGACGGCCATCTTGAATTTCCTCACGACGAGTTGCAACCTCGTGGCGTTCCACGGGCCGATGCTGGCGGGGCGTCTCGGGCGCGGCGCCGCAGGATACGACCGCCCCTCCTTTGAAAAGGTTCTGTGCGTGCGCGGAACCCCTTGGGGAGCTGTCTCCAGCCGGCCTGGAGACCCTCAAGCCTGGTGAAGCTCGCGGGACGCTGCTGGGTGGCACGGTCACGCAGCTTCTCGCCTCGCTCGGTACGCCCGATGCCTTCGATCCCCCGGCTGGCTACGTGTTGTTCTTCGAGGAGGTCGGCGAACGTCCGTACCGGTTGGACCGAATGGTCACGCAGTTGAGGCAGGCCAATCTCCTGAGCCGCGCGAGCGCCGTTGTCATCGGCGAGCTGAAGGACTGTGACGAGCCCGCTGGTGGTCCGACAGCGCGTGGCGTCATGGCCGACGTTTTGGCGGATTTTCACGGGCCGGTGCTCTTTGGGTTTCCCTCCGGCCACACGACGGCCCCGGCTGTGACATTGCCCTTCGGTGTCGACTGTCGCGTGGTCGGCGGGCCGGCGCCGCGGTTGATCATCGAAGAGGCCGCCGTCGAATGATCGTGCACGCGCGCAATGGCAGATCACGGCCAACGCAGTGGCTGGCGAGACGGCAGAGAAGTCTACACGCTGTCACAGGTCGACTCTGCGCAGCGAAGCACCGCGGCCACGGGTCATCGCACCTCCGCGGTCTGCGCGTGTGACGTCGTGGACCGGCGTCAGAGGATGGTCGAGTGACGCGGGTGCATCTCATCGGGATTTGTGGGACGGCGATGGCGACATTGGCCGCCATGCTGAAGCGGAAAGGTCTCGAGGTGCGAGGATCCGACCAGGATGTCTACCCGCCGATGAGTGACTTTCTCGCGGCCGAAGGGATTGCGGTGTCGAGCGGGTATCGAGCCGAGCACATCACGGCCGATATCAACCTGGTCGTGGTCGGCAATGCGATCTCTCGAGGCAATCCAGAACTCGAGGAGGTGCTCGATCGCAAGATTCACTACGTGTCGTTGCCGGAAGCGATTCGAGAGCAGTTTCTGTGGGGCGCACGTTCGATCGTGATCGCCGGGACCCACGGAAAAACCACGACGTCGGCTCTGGCGGGGTGGGTGCTGACGCACGGAAATCTCGACCCCAGCGTCCTCGTCGGAGGTATCGCACGCAATTTCGGTGAGCAGGGATCAAGCTACCGCTTGGGTGGAGGGCGCGACTTCGTCATCGAGGGGGATGAGTACGACAGCGCCTTCTTCGACAAGACGGCGAAGTTCCTGAAGTACCTGCCAGACATCTGCGTCGTGAACAACGTCGAGTTCGACCACGCGGATATCTATCAGGATCTCGAAGCGGTGACACTGGCGTTTCGCCGCCTTGTCAACCTGATTCCGCGGCATGGCCTGCTACTCGTCGGCGCCGACAGCCCGGTCGCGGTCGCGCTGAAGACAGCGGCTTTGTCGCGTGTGCAGACGTTCGGGACCGCACCAGATGCAGACTGGCAGGCGCATGATCTCGAGCCGCGTGGCATGTCGACGCGATTTGGCGTCCGCCGCGGCGGGCTCCCGTTCGCGATGTTCGAGGTGCCGCTCCTCGGTGTTCACAATGTCAGAAACGCCCTCGCGGCTATCGCGATCGGTACCGAAGCCGGGCTCGATTCGGAGCGGATTGCGGACGGATTGCGTCAATTCGCTGGCGTCAAGCGCAGGCTGGAGGTCGTGGGGGCGGCGAGCGGCGTGACAATCTTCGACGATTTTGCTCATCATCCGACCGCGGTTGCGGAGACTCTGGCCGGACTGCGCGCCGCGAATCCGACGGCCCGGATCTGGGCGGTGTTCGAACCGAGGTCGGCCTCCTCATGTCGTCGCGTGTTTCAGGACGATTTTGCCAGCGCGTTTGCCCCCGCCGACGAGGTGTTGCTGGCCCCGGTGTTCCGTTCGAAAATGCCCGAGGCCGAGAGGCTCTCGATTCCTCGACTCGTCCAGGACGTGCGGCGGCGCGGGGTATCGGCGCGCGAGGCAGAATCGATCGACACGATTGTTAGCACCGTCGTTCATGAGCACCGGCCCGGCGACCTGGTGGTGATCATGTCCAACGGTGGGTTCGGCGGCATTCACAAGAAGTTGTTGCAGGCCTTGAAGCAGGGGTAGCTCGCGGGCGCAGTCGAGAATGCAGGATGGCCTCGGGATGTGGGTCCGGTCTCTAGTCCGGGCGGTCACGATTCATGGCAAACGACGTTCGAATTACAGCAGCCGGGGACTCGGCACTCGTCGTGGACTTCGATGCAGCCGGATCGTTCAATAACGAGCCGAACGTCGACGTGAACGCTCGCGCCATCGCGCTCGCGTCGGCGGTCCGGACCGCGGCGATCGAGGGAATCCTCGACGTGGTGCCGACAATGCGCACGGTTGGCGTCTACTTCGACGCGCTGAAGATCGACGCCCTGACGTTGGCAGCGCGTCTCCGGCAGGAGGCCGATCGATTGATGCCGGAGGCTGCGGCGGAAGAGGCCGGGACGTTGCATCGCATTCCGGTCCGGTACGGTGGAGCATTCGGCCCGGACCTCGCTCACGTGGCATCGACCGCCGGATTGAGCGAGCAGGCCGTCGTCTCCCTGCACTCACGCCCGCTGTATCGCGTGTTCATGCTTGGGTTCAGTCCCGGCTTCGCCTACATGGGCCCCGTCGAGGCGTCGATTGAGGTTCCGAGACGGGTGACGCCGCGCACGGTTGTCCCCACTGGTTCGGTTGCGATCGCGGGCAGACAGACCGGTGTGTATCCCTCTGAAGGCCCCGGCGGCTGGCAGTTGATTGGCCGCACACCGGTCAGGCCGTTCGACCTCAGCAGAGCCCAGCCGTTCTTGTTCAAAGCGGGCGATCGCGTTCAGTTCTACGCCGTCGAGCCCGAACGTCCCCTCGCGTGATGTCGTGATGTGATGTCTTCGCTGCGCGTGCTGAGGCCAGGGTTACACACCACGATCCAGGACCGCGGTCGGTGGGGATGGCAGGCCCGAGGCGTCTCGGTAGCTGGGGCGATGGATCGGTACTCCTATCGTGTGGCGAACGCACTGGTCGGAAACCCAGCCGAAGCGGCGGTACTCGAGGTGGCGATCGCCGGTCCGGAGCTCGAGTTCGAGGACACACGCATCGTGGCAGCGACGGGCGCGGAGTTCTCGATCACGGTCGATGAACGGCTGGTGCCGATGGGTGAGCCGTTCTCGGTGCCCGCGGGGTCGTGTCTTCGGTTTGGCGCGCGGAGGCGTGGCGCCCGCGCGTACCTGTCCATCGCTGGAGGCATCAACGTGCCGACCGTCCTGGGCAGCCGTTCGACGCACGTGCTGAGTCGCATGGGTGGCTTCCGCGGGCGCGCACTCATGGCCGGCGATCGAGTTCCGCTCGGGGCGCCGCAGGATGCAGGTAGGGGCGTTTTCGGCCGTAGCCGCATCGCGAAGACAGCTGGGGCACTCGAGATGACGACGGTGTTGCGGATTCTACCGGGCGTGGGAACTGGACGCTTCACGAATGCCGCGATGGAGGCGCTTCAGTCCGCGCCGTACTTCGTCAGTCCGGTATCTGATCGCATGGGGTTTCGGCTGGAAGGTCCGCGTCTGGACCATGCGCAGGGTGCCGATATCCTTGCCGAGATCACACCCATAGGGACCCTGCAGGTTCCAGCTTCTGGCCAGCCCATCCTTCTCATGGCGGACCGACAGACGACTGGCGGCTACGCGAAGGCAGGAACAGTTATTACGGCAGATATTCCCATCGCGGCACAATGTGCGCCTGGCGACCGCGTGACGTTTGCAGCATGCACGATTGGCGAAGCGCACACGGCGCGCCTCGAGCAGGAGCGAGCGCTCAGGGCCTTCGAGGAATTGGCTCGGGCATGAGCGGATTTGGCGACCAGCTCGTGTCGATATTCGGGAACAGCCGGGTGAAACGGAACGCGCCGCTCGCTGGTCTGACGACGTTCCATGTTGGTGGGCCGGCCGAGTGGCTGCTCGAGACGCGCAGCGCCGAGGACATTGTCGCGGCGCTGAAGCTGTCTCGCCGTGAAGGTGTGCCGGTCACGGTGCTTGGCGGCGGCTCGAACGTACTCGTTGCCGACGCCGGCATTCGAGGCCTGGTCGTTCGGCCGCGCGGGGGAGGCATCCGTCTTGAGAACGAGGCGCATGTCCGCGCCGATGCGGCCGTGACGATCAATGGGCTGGTGCGCTGGACGATTTTGCATGGATCCGCGGGCCTCGAGACCTGGGCAGGTACACCGGGAACCGTTGGGGGAGCCGTCTTTGGCAATGCGCACTTCAGTGGCCGGTTGATCGGCGATTGTGTGGATAGCGTGCGCGTTGCCAATCGCGACGGCGTCACGTGTGATCTGCCGGCCAGAGAGATGGGTTTCGAGTACGATCGAAGCCGCCTGCAGGACACCGGTGAGGTGCTCCTGTCCGCGGTCTTTCGTGTGACGCCGGAAGATCCGGCAGTCCTGCGCGCTGCGGCTCGCGCGTCGCTGGCGTTTCGCAAGCGGACGCAGCCGCTCGAGACGCCCAGCGCCGGCTGCGTGTTCCAGAATCCGGATCCGCGTCGGGATCGCATACCTCTCGGGATGCCGCATTCCGCTGGTGCGCTGGTGGATCGCGCGGGCTTGAAGGGCACGAGCATCGGTGGCGCCCGCGTGTCGCCGACGCATGGAAACTTCATCGTCAACGAGGGTACCGCGACGGCGGCGGACATCCGGCGCCTGATCGAACATTGCCGGACGGCCGTTCGGGACCAGTTTGGCGTCGAGTTGCGCGAGGAGATCGTCTGTCTGGGGGAGTTCTAGCGAGGCTCCGCCTGAGACCGTCGAGGCTCCGCCCCGCTAGACGAACATTTATTACAGCCCCGCTGCGCGGGATCGTCTTGACCGGAAAACTTGACTCATGCGGTGCAGGTTTCAGAGGTCAAGACTCTGGAAAAGGCGAACGGCGGAACGGCCGAGAGCTGAGAGCTGAGAGCTGAGAGCTGGAAGGATCCAATTCGCATGTCTACGCTGATCATCGAAGGGGGCCGGCGCCTTTCCGGCGCCGTGGCTGTTGAGGGCAACAAGAATGCGGCGCTGCCGCTGCTCGCTGCCTGCCTGCTCACGAGCGAGGAGTGCGTGCTCACCAACATGCCCCGTATCAGTGACGTCGAGGTGATGGCGCGCCTGCTGGCCGATCTTGGTGCCGAGGTGCAGGGCATCGGGACAGCAACGGTTCGCGTGCGCTGCACCGATCTCGTGAAGGACGAGCCCGATCCGGTGCTCGTTGGGCGTCTGCGGGGGTCGGTCCTGCTCCTCGGGCCGCTGCTCGCGCGACGCGGCCGCGCAGTGCTTGCGCCGCCAGGTGGCGACTTCCCGGCACGCCGCACCATCGGCACACACCTGGACGCGCTCACGTCCATGGGTGCCCGCGTCGGGAATGGTTCCGGCCATCTACTCGAGGCTCCAGACGGACTCAAGCCGACCTCGATCTATTTGTACGAAGCATCCGTCACAGGCACGGAAACGGCACTTCTCGCCGCGGCGGCCGCGCCAGGCATGTCGGAGATCCGCCATGCCGCCTGCGAGCCGCACGTTGTGGAACTGTGTCACTTCCTGGTTCAAATCGGGGTTGGCGTTCGCGGTATCGGAACAACGACGATTCAGGTTGACGGTGGACTGAAGCTGCGTGGGGCCGAACACCGGTTGTGGGGAGACTACATCGAGGCCGGCAGCTGGGCGGTCGTCGCCGCGGTGACGGGCGGTGAAATAGAAGTCTCGGGTGCGCGGCGGGACGATGTAGAGGTTGTTGCCGCGGTGCTCAAGCGCCTGCATGTGGAGTGCGGCATGCACGGCGACCTCTTCCGTGTCGAGCGGTCGTGTCCGAAAGCCGCTGGGCGCATCACGACAGGCCTGTGGCCGGGGTTCCCGAGCGACCTCATCAGTCTGGTGACCGTTCTGGCCACGCAGGCGGAAGGGCGTACGCTTGTGCACGACTGGCTGTACGAACTTCGGCTGTTCGCCCTGGAGCAGATGAGCGGCATGAGCGCCGACCTCTTTCTCTGTGATTCTCACCGGATTATCGTGACCGGTCCACGCAAGTTGCGCGGGCGTCCGCTCGACAGCCGGGATCTGCGATCCGGCATGGCGCTCATCGCCGCGGCGCTCGCCGCGGATGGAGAGAGCCGGCTGGCGCCACTTGAAACGGTCGAGCGCGGCTATGCCCAGATCGTCGATCGATTGAAGGGTTTGGGCGCGCAGGTCACGAAGATCGAAGAATAGGATCGCGCCGCCTCGCGGAGGTTCTTGCGCGACATGGGTCCAGACGTCAATTAACCGAGTCAGCGACCCTTCTTACCTCGCCGGAGGGGGAGTGGCTGGGTTCGGCTCCGCCGGGGCGGGCAAGTTGACGGGCATTGGTGGGCTGCTGCGCGGTGCCAGGGAATCGCGCCCTACGCGAAAGGCGCGCAAGTCGTCCGCGGTCACATCGAGCAGCCGGACGACATGAGGAGTCAGCGTGAGGACGATGTCGGTCTGGTTCGCGTCGGTTCGCGTGTGCCCAAACAGCCGGCCGATGGCCGGAAGGTCACTCAAGCCGGGAATCCCGTCAACCACCCGCCGCTCGTCTTCTCGAATCAGGCCGGCCAGCATGTTGGTCTCGCCGTCGCGCAGCCGGATGATCGTGTTGACCTCGCGGTTGGCGAATGTTGGCAGGTTGCCAAAACCCACGCCGGACACGGCCTGAACGCTCAATTTCAGCGTCAGCGTCACCTCGTCGTCGTGGTGCAGGCGGGGCGTGAGGTCGATATTCACGCCAATGGTCTCGTACACGTACGAGACGATCGGCTGCTGCGGTACGCCGCCCGTCGCAATAGGGGCGAACGTGGTGTTTGGCACGGGCACGCGCTCACCAAAACGCGCCTGCGCAACGGTGCCCTCGGACATGCGGAGTTGCGGGTTCGCGAGCAGGCGGGTATTCGTGTCGGACTTGAGGAGCCGGTAGTAGAGGCCGGGAAGGTTGGCGAGCAAGATGTCCGACTGAGTCAGGTTGCGGAGCGCCTGGAGACTCAGCGTCTGGTTGGCGTCGGCCGCGATAGTAATAGATCCGTTGATGCCTGGCGACCCGGGCGATGCGAACTGCAGCCCGTACTCCTGGAGGCGCGTGCGGTCCACCTCGAGGAGTTCGACGTCGATGATAACCTCCGGCCGGGCCTTGTCGATCGCCGTCAGGAGGCGGCCGGCGGCCGCGACGCGCTCGGGCGTGTCTTTGATGGTCAGCACGCTGTTGGCCGTGATCGGTGAAATGCGCCTGGCGTCGAGCACCATGCGCAGCAGGTCCATGGTTTCCTTCAGGTCGGCGTTGCTCAGAAAGAACGGCTGGACGACCTCGTTCTCGTACTCGCCCCGCTTGGCCGGTGTGTCCGGGATGACCAGGACAGTGCGAGGGCCGGTAACCCGGAAGAACGTTCGCGTCTGGTCGGCCACGGTACTCAAGGCGTCGGCCAGTGATGGATTCTTCAGGTCGATGGTCACGGGAGTGTCGCGAAATGTCGGGTCGAAGCCGAGGCTGATGTTGGCCAGGCGGGCTATCGCCATGAACACGAGGCGGCTGCTGGCGTCGCTGAATGTGAGCGAGGCCGGCATCTTGACGTCCTGCGGCAGATCAAGCCCCGGGGGGGGAAGCGCACGCGCCTGCAGGATCAACGTTTCGAGGGGGGTCTTGCCTTCACGAACCACGAGCGATTTCGCGCGGAGCTGATCGCGCGTCGCTTTGAGCTCCGTCTCGATGTCGCCGCTCGTCGGGTTCAGATCCGCCGCGAGCTCATACTCCACGAGCGCCTGATCGAACTTGCCGATGTTGGCAAGGCGGCGTCCGCGAAAAAAGTGGTCCTGCGAGGCGCGGAGCTTCACGCGCTCGAGACTCTGGCGCGCGCCGGCATTGTCCGGGTCTTGACGGAGGGCTTTGGTGTACTCAACGACAGCGAGGTCATAGTCCTGGCGCTGCTCGGCCTTGTTTCCGAGGCGAACGGCGCTCGCGGTCGCGCAGCCCGAGAGCACGACGCCTCCAATGGCGAGAGCCAACAGCTGATACGGACTAGCGACGCGTCGCATCAGTCACCACATCAACACCACGCGGTGGGACGAAGACGAACAGCTTGTCAGCCATACCGACGTTTTCCTTCCAGTTGGTGAACGTGAAGCTCGAGACGCCGCCCTGGGCATCGAGCGTCGTGAGGCCCGCGAGCGCCAGGGTTGCAGGATCGAATGTTACCGTGAGCCAGTCGTACTCGGGCTGGGGAGTCTTGGGCGTGAGCCGTAGCGCGCGGGCGCTCTGGACCATGCCGTGTGGCAACTGGGTCAGCGACGGGGTGAAGTCCCGAGTCAGGTCGCCCTGGCCCGCAAGGAAAAGGATTGGCGTCGTCGCATGGTCGCCTGCCGGCACGGGCGTAATGAATACCTGCCGGTCCTGCCGGATGTACGAGTAGAAATTCACGCCGTCCGACACGAAGAGCTTCTCTTCGGGTGTCTTGTATTCCCAACGCATCCTGCCCGGCTTCTTCACGAGCATCGTTCCGCGTTCCGTCAGCCGCTTCTTCAGCACCGTCTGATACTCGTGGACGAAGTCCGCTGAGAAGTCGCGGACGCCGGCGTACTTACGTTGCAGGGCCTGGGCGAAATCGGCGGCCGTTGGCTCAGCCCCGCGGGAGGTAGCGGAGGACCACGCCGCGAGTAGGCCAACGAGAACGAGCGTGGCCAGTCGAGGGACCATAGCTAAACATAGCACCGATGGTCCTGCCGACGGCTCGATTGGTCCAACCTGATCAGGACTGCGATAGACCATTACCCGATCTGAGCGTCTGGCCACCAGGTCCGGCCCCCGAGTCAGGTGGGGGCGCAGACAGACCGGCGCCTGACCTGAAGTATAGGCCTACGGAAGGACTCTGGCCAGATAGCGAGGCTGGGGCGCGAAGATGCCGGCCGAGTAACTGGTCTGCAGGGCACGGCCAGCCGCATCAAAGGCGGCGAAGCTGATCCCCTGCTCGACGATGAGCGTGTGCCGCCGGGCGGCGATGACGTGCCCAAAGCCCATGCGGCGAATCGTGTCGAAGGCGAGCCATGAGTCCATGCGGACGGTCACTGGTACCCCTTGGAGTGTGAGGTCCCTGCGAAACGGTCGGTTGGACGATTCGACCAGTAGCGGTGGCTCGCCGACGAGCCCCAGGACAACTGTGTAGTCTCCGGTCCGAATGGTCCCGACGCGATCACCTGTCAGCAGCCGAATGGTTGCGGCAAGATCCGATTCGTCGAGCATGAACTCCCTCGAGGGTCGCAGCACGCAGAGTGCGTAGCGCGTTCCGGCAGGCAGATCCCGCAACCGACCGGCGAGCGTGAGCGTGGGTGTCGAGGGATCTGGCACCACAGAGAGCAGGGGACCGTAGACCGCATGGAGTGCGCCGGCCGCGCGTTCTGTCAAGACGACCTGCCGGCCGATCGCCAGGTTGTCGCGAATCAACTCGGGCGCGTGGCGTATCACCGCCGGCATCCTCGCGAACGCGACGTCTTGCCGCAGGTCTTTGGCGAAGTAGTTCAGGCCGTTCTCGACCTGCCAGTTGAGGTCGGTCAGCAGCACGGCGTGGCGGTCATCCATGCCTTCTGTCAACTCTTGCAGGAAGTTGGTCGGACGGCGGTCGGCGCTGCGATCGAGTGCTGGATAGTCGATGTAGATGCGCATGGCGACGACGGCTGTCACGGCGAGGGCAATGGAAGCGCTGGCCGCGTCTCGGCGTCCGGACGCGAGACGCCCAAGGGACACGATGCCCGGCGCAGCGAGCGCGGCTACGATCGCATGCGAAGGAAGAAGAAAGACGTGGGTGTCGCCCACGTTGTAGCTGAGGGCAAATGCCAGGGTCACCGCGTAGATGGTCAGCAGCAATGCGGCGCGGTGTGCGGCGGTCTGCAACAAGTGCACAACGCCGAGGGCCGCAAGCACCGGACCCAGCCACCCGAACTGCTGACGGAGGTCGAAGGCGTACATTTGGAACCGCTCTGTGGCCATCGCAGACGGGACTTGCAGCACCATGGTGGTGCGCCAGTCTGTCTTCGTGACGTCGACCCAGAACACTCGCAGCCCCTCGGCAATGCTCGCCGGCGGAAGCGGCGCCAGCCAGAGCGCGTGAAGATTCCAAAGGTATTGAAGCGAACCCGCCGCGGCGATCACGGTGGCGAGGACGAGCGTCCACGGGCTGAAGAGAAACCGCCATCCGCGACGAATCGCCACGAAGAGCGCCACTCCTGGCGCGAGAAGAATCATCGTGAGATGGTTGCCGAATCCCAGCGCGTAGGCAGCCAGGGCGCAGGCGAACCGCGCGGGCGTTGGTTGGCGATCCCAGCGCAGGAACAGCACCAGCGTCAGTGCAACGAAGAAAATGTGGAGCGCGTACACCTCGGCAATGATGGCCTGGCTCCAGAATGTGTACGATCCGGCAAAGAGCCACCCCACGGCCATTCCGGCCAAGAGCGAACCCGACAGTTCGGATGCCAGGAGCACGATGACGAAGCAGGTGGCCGCGGCCTCCGCGGCGGAGGCGAGATTCAGCGCGTGCGCGCGATCGCCGCCGAGCGACCAGACGAACAGGCGCCCAATCGCGAAATAGAGCGGATAGGCGTCGCGGGGCGTCACAACCGGCGAGCCGGCCATGATCTGAAAAGAGGGTGTGTCGCCAAAATCGAGTCCAGGGAGGAGCGTCGAGCGATAGAGGAGCAAGGCCAGGGCGGCGACCAGGAACGCGCCGCCGGCGCGTTTCATCCTTGCCGCTTCGCCGCGATCAGGCTGCGGAGTTCCGCGATCGATCGCGTGTTGAGGACGTGCCGTGGCTCCACCCAGCCATGCCGGGCCATGAGGAGTCCCAGCTCCATCTGGAGCCCGAGGGTGTCGGTACGGTGGCTGTCGCTGTCGATGCTCAACATCGCTCCCGCGGCAACGGCCTGGCGTGCAAGCGTCCCGTTCAGATCCAGGTGGCCGGGTGCGCCGTCGATCTCCACAACCGTCCCACTTTCGGCGGCAACGGCGAAGAGCTGCTCGTAGTCGAGCGCGTAGCCGGACCGGTACGGCATCTGACGGTTGGTTGGATGCGTGATGATCGTGACCAGTGGATGACGGAGCGCCGCAAGATACCGCTGAAACAGTTGGCCGCCGACGTGTCCGGCCTCGTCGTGGAGGGAGGCGAGCACGATGTCGAAGCGCTCGAGGAGTCTGTCGGGGAAGTCCAGGCGCCCGTTTGGCAGAATGTCGACTTCGCACCCGTGAAGGATGGTCAGGGCCGGGTGTCTCTCGCGGATGGCGGCGATCTCATCCGCCTGGCGCTTCACGCCGTCCACGGAGAGATTGCGCGACGCCGCTGAGTGTGGGGAGTGATCGGTGATCGCCATGTACTCGTAGCCCAGCGCTCCGCACGCGCGCACCATCTCCTCAATCGTGTCGCGACCGTCGCTCCACTGCGTGTGCATGTGGAGGTCTCCGCGAATGTCGGCGCGTGTGATGAGCGTTGGCAGGTCGCCGCGCCGAGCCGAGGCAATCGCTTCGATGCCTTCGCGGATCTCGGGTGGAATCCACGGCAACCCCAGGGCCGCATAGATCGCTTCCTCGGAGTCTGCGATGCGGGGAGCGCCGGCTCCTCTGGCGAGTCCTTCGGAATCGAGGCTCCACCCGCGTTCGGCCGCCAGTCCGCGAAGGGCGTCGAGATGCGCCACACTTCCCGTGAGGTGTAGTAGGGCCGCGCCCGACATGTGGGGCGGAGGACAGCGCACGCCCACCTGCACACGGTCGGTCAACAGATACAACCGCCGGTCGCTCCGATGCAGCGTTCTGGCGGTATCGAGGCATTGAACCAGCTCATCGAAGGCCGCAGTGGCGTCGGCGGCCGTCGCGACAATCTCAATATCCCCCACCGTGTCGTGCCCACGACGCAGCGAGCCAACCGGTACGGCTGATTCGACGCCGCGGGCGTTGTGCAGTCTGCTGAGAATGGGACCGGCGATGGCCATCGCGCGCCCGAGCGGAATCCGCGGGATGGACGCGCGCAGATTGGGCAGCATAGCGAGGACGTTGGCTTCGATCGACGCGTCGAAGCCCGGGAGCTGTTGTATCACGCCGCATCGTGCGGCGGCCAGGAGGTCCGCAGCGGAGGCGGGTCCCAACGTGTCGAACAGCGAACCGAGTTGCTCGATCGTGACCGCTCCCGACTCGTAGAGCCACCGCAGATCAGCAGGAAGGTCGGCGATCGCCGACTCCAGCAGCACCCAGCCGCCCGCCTCATACATGTACCGAAGCTGCTGCAGGACGCGAGCATCGGTCCCTCCCAGAGGCGCAACGAGAAGAGGACCAAGGTCGCTGTCCGAGGCGATCTGATGCGAACGGACGAGGAAAGACGCCTCATCAAAAACCGCGGCACTCGCGGCATCGCCGCGAATCCTCGCGACCAGGGCGAGTCGATCGACGGTGCGATGGAGCGGAACCGCAAGGGTTCCGCGAGGATCGTCAGAAATCGAGGGGTCAGCCTTTCAGGGCGCCGGGTTCGGGAGTCGCCTGTTTGGGCGCATCCTTGGTTTCGGTTGGAAAGTTGGAGGCCAGCCAGTCGGCGATGCCGCCCTTGAGACTAGAGGCGCGGTAGCCGCGACGAATCAGGTCGCCCGCAACGCGGGAGCTGGCCAGCTCATTCGGATCCGAGTCGTACACCACGATATCCTGATCGCGCGGGAGCGAGGGCAGAGGCCCTTCTCCAGCAAAGCGAATCGCACCCGGAAGCTTCACGGTACTGTGTTCGTACGGGTACTTGAGACGCGCGTCAATCAGCACGGGGCCCACCGTACCTGGGGCCCCGTCAAGCCGCTGCTTCAGATCTTCTTTTGAAATTCTGGGAACGGCCACGTTGGGTATTGTGGGCGGGCGACTCGCGAACTGTCAACCGCCAGATGTCAACAACACCGCCAGATGTCAACTCGCTGCGGCGCGGTTGAACGGAGTCACGCGCGATGCGGCGTTCACTGTGGACTCGGGCGGCCGGATGACAGACCGAAGTGTGCGCCTGGCTACCGGCGCGGAAGCGGCCGTTGCGTTGACATCCCACCCCGACGTTCGTCGTCCGCAGTGGATGCACCGGAGAAAGATCGTGCCTGGCTCGCACCACATCCCGTAGTCGTGGCGGCCTGAAAGATAGCAGTTGAACCAGTTCCACATGGCTTCTCGTCCGTTCGGTTGCCCACCCCACGGCAAAATCAGTGCCGCAGCAAGCAGTTTCCGGGCTAGGCCCAAGACAGTAAGAAACCACCGAAAATAGCAGGTCAGTCAATGTGCGGTTTCGTGAGCGGGATCGGGGGCGCTTTGGACGTATGACGTTTCTGTAATCGAATGACAGAACCCGTCTCGCCTCGGAGTCGTACCCTCAGGAAGCATCCGTCGGACGTGTCGCTCGCCACAGCCACCGGCCAGCTGCGACGAGCGCCACGCCGATGGCGCCGTTCTTGACGAGCCGGTAGTTCCGTCTCGCCGGAGGCGCAGCCTGCGGTGGGGGGCGCGTCGCGCCCCGGCGTTCGACCGCGGGAATCCAGCGCGTCAGGAAGGCAAAGGCATCCGACGCGCAGACGGGGCAGCGGTCTTCGGCGTGAATCTCCTCGCAATCCAGGCAAAGACGGGCGCCGCGCAACTGCATACAGCTAGATTAATCCATTGGGAGCAAGTCGTCATCGTAGAGAGATGTTCGCTTGATGCGGCGGGGGAGAGCAGGCGAATCCGAGCATCTTCGGCCGCTGCGCCAGACGCGTCGGCGATCTTGTGCGTGGGCGTTTCGGCGATCTTGCGGCGGGACAACGCCGCGCAGGTACGCGTGGAGCGCACGATGAATACTTCCGCGCGGCTCGTAGAACGCACCGGCCCGTTGGGCTTCTCGGGCGAGGGCGGCGTCCTGTGGATCGGAGTACACGAGAACCCGGGCGTGAAGGCGGGCCATCATGGCCAGGTGCACCAGCTGAAGTCCGTTGTACGCACCGAGGCGGATGTTTGTGACGATCCAATCGTACGGACTTGAGAAGAGCCGCTGGCGGGCGCCGTTGAAATCGGTGTGAACCTCGATCTGGCCGAACAGGTTGGCGCCACGGACCAATTGCTCGCGGAGGTGGCTGTTTGGCTCGACGAGCAGTACATGTGTGGACATGCGTTGACCGTCGAGGGCTTGAGCAACTGAGGTGCCACATGAGCCCTGTCGCCGAACGTTTCCGTGAAAGACGCGACCGTTGCGCGCAACGTGCAGGAAAGTCAAACCTTACAAGGAATTCAGTTGACGGGATGTCGTCAGTCCCTGATAGTGACGCCAGGCGAATGGATCGTTCCTCATCTGAACCGCACGGGCCGGGGTTGTTGCCGGCCGCCAGTCAGGCCGGGCGTACCTTGGTGCCTGTTGAGGAACTTGCGGTGCTTCGGGATCGCCACTCGAACGTGATGATTGTGGGTCCGGATGTCGCCACCGACGCGGCTCTTGCTGAAATCCACCCGTTTCTGAGGCTTCCCATTACCGTCGTTCGAGTGGACTCTCAAGCCGGTCTCCCCTTGGCATTGAACTCAGGCACGCTGATTCTGCGCGATGTGGCGGCCTTGGCCTGGACCGAGCAACTGCGTCTCCACGAATGGCTTGCGCGCACGGCTGGCATGGCACGGGTTGTTTCTACGAGCGAGCAGCCGTTGCTCCCGCTGGTCGGGAAGGGGATCTTTCTAAACGTCCTCTACTACCGCCTGAACATGACATACCTCGTAGTGGGCGCGTCGGCGTAGGGCCCGCGCCGGATGCGCCGGAGTCTCGCTCCATGCAGAATATTGTCATCGGAAGCCGGCTTTAGGGAACTCTGCTGCGAGCGTGACGCGCATCTCCAACATGGCGACACCGCGGTCTGGCATGGAGCGACCCTGACCGTACAGCTCGGCGCTCTCGCCTGGCTTCTCGCTGGGCAGTTCTTCATCGCGCAGGTTGCTGCAGCCTCGGCCTGGACGATGCCGTTGAATTTGACGACGAGGTTCATCAGCGATCGACACCGAGATTGCGAATTTCCTGACGGAAAGTTGTGCACGGCAGCTTCGCCATGGGGCCGGCTAGTTCCGTTGCACGGCCCCCCTGGTCGTAGTAGATTCCGTGGATGCAGGCGTCGTTTGTCAGAGTAGTCGTGCCGCTTTGTGCGTCCGTCGTACTGCTCGAAGCCGCCGCGAAGCGCGACCCGCCACCGAAGTCCCAGACACCCATGAATCCGCTTTAACTTTGTACGGTGACAGGAGAAAAGCACATGCCTCGCCGTCTGTGTCGTGCGGTTGAATTCATCGGGCTGGTCGCGGTGATATCTCTTGGATTCACGCTTGCGATTGGCCACGAACCTCTGGGGGCACAAGTCGCTGCCGACCAGATGCCGATCTTTGAGCTCGACCCCGCGTGGCCAAAGCCACTTCCCAATAATTGGGCCCTGGGCGAAGCATGGGGGATCGCGGTGGATTCGCGGGACCACCCGTGGGTTCTGCATTCCACCAATCAGAAGAGCCCGGCCATGCGCGAACTGGTGGCCAAGGAAGGCAAGCGTCTCGCGCCTCCCGTCATTGAGTTCGATGAAGAGGGACGCGTCGTCCAAGCCTGGGGTGGACTGGCAAACGGCTACAGCTGGATGGAAGGGGAGCCGTGGGCGGAGCACGGGATATTCATCGATTACAAGGACAACGTCTGGGTCACCGGTGATGGGCATGTCGCGCTCAAATTCAGCCGCGACGGCAAGTTCCAACTGCAGATCGGCGAGCTTTGGAAGACCGGCGGCAGCAACGACCGGCGGCTGCTCGGCAAGCCGACGACGCTTGCCGTGAATCGGGTCAGCAACGAGGTCTTCATCGCCGATGGATATACGAATCAGCGCGTGGTGGTCTTCGACGCCGATACGGGCAGCTACAAGCGACACTGGGGCGCGTACGGAAAGCCGCCCGACGACGGGCCAGCAGAGACGCTCATGCCGACCGGACCTGCTCCGCAACGCTGGAATCCGACGCACTGTGTTCGGATTGCGAACGACGGCTTGGTCTACGTCTGCGACCGATACCACAACCGGTTCCACGTCTTCCGGACCGATGGCACGTTCGTCAAGGAAGTGTTCGTGGAACGGGACGTGCCTGCGCAGTACGAGTGGAGCTTCGAGTCCTCGGCGTATATCAAGCCCACCAAGCCAGGCGTTGGGAATGGCTCGGTGTCGATGGCCGCGTTCTCGCCAGACCCGCAGCAGCGATTTCTGTATATTGGGTCGTCGACGAGCTACCGGAAGATCTACGTCTTCAGGCGCAGCGATCTCCACCTTCTAGGCTCAGTCGATACCGTCGCAGGTCATCACGAAATGGCGGTGGACTCGAAGGGCAACATCTACACAACCGATGGACGATCGCGGAAGCCGATGCGATACCTGTTCAAGGGGTTGCGTCAAGCGAGCCGGTAGGCCTCGTGCTAGAATTTCGCTGCTTCTTCTAACCTGTTCAGAAGTGAGGCCGACGTGAGACGTGTAGTCGCCTTGGTGGGATTGGTCGTGATGGGTGCGCTGTCAATGGCCGTCAACGGCGCACAGCCTGCGGTGCCGCGTGCGAAAGTGCGTCCGATTCAGCGTGTCAAAGACAACCTGTATTGGATTCCGGGGTCGGACAAGAACACGTACCCTATTCCGGGCTCAGGCTACGATCCAGCCGCTCGGACACTGTTCACCGGGGGCAACACGGCGGTCCTGGTTACCGAGTCGGGCGTGGTGCTGGTCGACACGATGATCCCTGGGTCCGGCGCCGAGATCCTTGCGCAGGTCAGGTCGGTGACCGACAAACCGGTAACCATGATCATCAACACACACACGCACTTCGACCATGCCGGGAGCAACACCGAATTTCCGGCGACGGTCGAGTTTGTGGCTCACGAGAACACCCGCGCCAACATGGCCAAGGAGACCTGCCCACCCGTCACACACTGTCAGGCGTTCAAGGGTGAGAACGTCAAGTACTTGCCGAAGCGAACATTCAAGGATCGGCTGTCGTTGCTCAGCGGGAAGGACAGGATTGATCTCTATTACTTTGGCCGCGGCCACACGAACGGCGACAACTGGGTCGTCTTTCCGGCCGTCGGAACGATGCACACCGGTGACATGTTCCAGCGCAAGAACATGCCGGCCATCGACGTGGCGAACAACGGCGGCGACGCGCTCGAGTTTTCGCGAACATTGAATGGCGCGGTGTCTTCAATCAAGGGCGTCCAGACGATTATCGCCGGCCACAGCCCCACACTGCTGTCGTGGAACGACTTCAGGGAGTATGCCGACTACTACGCCGAATTCGTGGCGACCGTGCAGAATGCGATCAAAACCGGCAAGAGCGTGGACGAGGCGGTCGTTGCATACAAGCCATCCGATAGGTTCAAGAACTTCGAAACGGACGCTGAGCGGGTGAAGCAAAATGCCACTGCGATCTATGCAGCATCGAAGGGATCGCAGTAGGCGAGCGAATCTACTGAAGGAAATTGGTGGACGGCAGGAGGCTCGAACTCCCGACCTCCGCGTTGCGAACGCAAAACGTCGAGTAACCGCAAGCGCCGTGACCGGCAACACGTTACGGCGCTCTTTTTGTGTTTCGGTCAGTCGCAAGAAACCCGCATAATCATTGATAGTTTTCATAGTGCCTTACAGCCGATGGGCAGAACCGCGGGCAGAATGAAAGAACCCGCTGTGCTTCGCCCGATGTAAGAACGATCGCATCGCGCCGCGGGAAAACCCGAACTCCTTCGCGAGTGTTTTCGCGATGTGGGGATCACGCACGGCCGCCAACGCCGCGGTGAGCGCCAGGATCTCGGCCTTGGCCGCGGTGAGCTGCGCCTCGAGCGCGAGGGCGCGGAGGCGCCAGTCGTCGCGTGAGGGCGTCGTCATGCGCGCGGGTCCTCCGTCGCGCGCCCCTGTCGCCGGGCCGTCCGACACCCGCGACAACGTCGATGCGCTGGCGAAACTGGGGAGCTTCTGTGCGCGATCAAGCCGACGCTATCGCCCACGGAGTTCGCGCACGAGAGAAGCCGCCGCGCGTTCCACGGAACTGGCCTGAGTGCCCTTGCAGTGACGCTCAACCGACGCGACGATGTCGGTCCCGGTGGTGTCTCGGAGCAAAACGCCCTCGGTTGCGTACACGGCGGCGGCGCCCGTGACGTACCCTGTTACCCACGCAATGACCGCGAGACGTTGCACACCGACCTGCATAGCGGCCGTGGCGTCGAGACTCCCCGATTGCTGCAGCCATTCGCTACACGACTGCACGCCCACGCCGTAAACCTTCGGCGCTGGTTGCGCCACCACCACAGGGCTGAGCATAAGGTTGAGAAGACTCAGAACCGCAAAGACGCGCATCGTCATGGGGAAAACCCTCCTCGAGAGACGTCGTGGCTCAGGTATAGAGCATCTAGGAGTGGAACGATTGAACTAGGCCGGCTTTTTTCCTGCGAGACCATGTGCGATCGATCATTTGTTGCAGTGATCGCATCGCTCGCTTGTTGCCTGTCTGGTCGTACAGCAGTCGGCGCACGCCCCAATACAGCGCGACGGCATCGACGAACGTGTGCCGACTTTCCAGCGACACGGTTGGACCGAGCCATACCGGACGCGATCCAACATCGTCGAGCTCGACTAACTGATCTGGGGTCAGGGAGGGCTGCTTGCGCACGCCGATTAGTGGATCGTTGAGGCGAAACCGCGATCGAATTCGGGTCCTCGCCTTGTTCGTGGGTATGGGCTCGAGCAGTAGACCGAGATCATGAGCGAAGCCATTTCGAAATTGCCTATAGAGCACTTCAGTCGCGCGAGGCTTCGAGAATCCCGCGCGCGGTTCGCGGCTCCATGGGTACTTCGTCCTGACGAAGTCTATAAACGCGTCGTCGCTTCGTTTCGGACCGGGACCCAGCAGACGGGACAGACCCGACAGGGCATTGAGCAGCACATGCACCGCGGCGAAGTTGCAGCCGGCGGTAATTCCCACATCGGGGAGCGGCAGTCGCAGCATCGCTCGCACGTCCTGGAGGTGCATGCGTGCGGAGTTATGAAGCAGCGCGCGCACTTGAACGGGCGCAACGTCGCCGTAGTGCAGCGAGTACCCCTCGTCTGTGCTGATGGTCGTCATGGACAAAGCCTTCTGTTGACAATGACTAGCAACACGCGCCACAGTGATCGGGAACGCCGGCCGTGTTGATGCACGAACCGGCGCCCCTAAACCGTCAGCGAGAATGAGTCGCCGACGATCTGCCGCAGATCTTACCCTGCCAGACCGATCGGCTTCTCGATGAGGGAGAAGCCCGATGAATCTCGAGGAATTTCTTAAGAGTACGTTGAAGGGTATCTGTTTGAAGATCTCCACTCGATGGCGAAGATCACCAAGCTTGATGACGGCAAGACGGCTGGCGGGGTGGGCTATCCCATGGTCGCCACGGCGCTGGCGGGCATCGAGCTCTTCGGGGGGCTCACCAACAGTACCCGAGGTGTTCCATCGCCGTCACGGCCAGCCATACTTCCTGGCGTTCTGGAAACGCATGTATCCGCACCATGAGACGCTTGGTCTGCCCGTGTACGAATTGGTGCGCCACGGTCTGGCTCACCAATTTCTCGCGAAGCCATCGGTTTGTGTCTACAAGGTTGTCGATAATCCGCATCATCTCAAGCGTGACCGACACGGTGATCTTATCCTCGATGCGCAAGTGCTCGCCGCGGATCTCGAACGCGCCTACTACGAGATCTTGAAGCCGATGGTGGTGACTGACCGGGCCAGACTCGATAAAAATCTCCAGGAGATGATTCGCCAGTACGAAGAACAGGCCCGTGAGCACAGGGCGACCATCGCAGCGGTCCCGATGTTTACGGGGCTGACATCTGGCCCAACTGGAAGCCCGTTCGCTGTTGCTAATTCGCCGTCTCTTGGCGCGTCTCACTCATCGAGTGTTGGGCCCTATGACAAGAAAGGCGGCGCCTGATGAAGCGAGACATGGATCTAGCGCGGCAGATTCTCGAGCAGATCGAGGCGAGTTCGACGGTCGGTGGTTGGATTCAGTTGTCGATCCCTGATCGAACCTCCGACGAGGTCTCCTATCACATCAAGCAACTGAATCAAGCGGGAATGATTGATGCCGATGATGTATCGACGATGAGCGGCTTCGACTGGCGCGCAAAAGGCCTCACGTGGGAGGGGCACGAATTCCTCGACAACGTCCGCAACGAAACGGTGTGGCGTCGCGTGAAGGCCACGATCCAGGACAAAGGCGGCACCGCCTCCTTCGAGATCATCAAGGAACTCGCGATAGAAATCGCCAAATCGGTCTTTCTCCCCGGCGGCGGTGCGCGATGAGTCTCCGCAAATGGTGCGGGCCGAACTTCGAGGACGGGCATCCGCTCCGGTGTCTCGATTCCTCCCGTTGCGATCATCATTGGTTCTATGACTTCCGCGTGAACCGGAAGCGATACCGGAACACGACGGAGACGGCCAACAAGCAAGAGGCGAAGAAGATCGAGGCGCGGGAGCGATCGCGCGTCCTCGAAGGCCGGCATCAGATCCGGCAGCAACCCGATGTCAGCTTCAGGACGTTCGCCGAGACCTATGTCCGGGACTACGCGGAACAGCACAAGCGGAGCGTCGATCGCGATCGGGAAATCCTCAAGGTGCTCAATCGAGCCTTCGGCGGGCTGATCCTGCACGAGATCACGGCGCTCCGGATCGGGCAGTTCAAGCGCGAACGACTGGCGGGGAAGTGGCGCGGGCACGGCTCGACGTCGGCACCGAAACCGATCAAACCGGGGACGGTGAATCGGGAACTGGACACGCTCCGAAGCGTCTTTTCGAAGGCCGTCGAGTGGGGCTACGTCCTCGAGCATCCGATGCGGGCCGTGAAACGCCTGAAGGTGGACAATCGGCGGACGCGGATCCTGTCGGACGCCGAGCAATTGGCCCTCCTGGCCGCGTGTCCGACGAAACTCGGCCGGATGGTGTGCCTCGCCCTCAGTACGGGCGCCAGAATCGGCGAGCTCCTGGCGCTCCGGTGGGAGGACATCACCGACGCGGACTTGACGTTTCTGGAGACGAAGAACGGCCGCACGCGGCGAATTCCGGTCAGTGCGGGCATGAAGGCCGTGCTGGATCAATGCGCGAAGACCCGCTCAGGTTGGGTGTTTACGAACGTGCGGACGCGCAAGCCCTACACCGTCAACGGTGTCGCGCACGTCTTCCGACGGGCCCTGGAACGGGCGGGGATCACGACGGGCGACGTGAGCCTGCATACGCTGCGGCATACGGCGCTCAGTCGCATGATCGCGCGCGGGATCGATGACCATACGGTGATGGCCTTGTCGGGGCACTCGTCGACGCGGATGCTCGAACGCTACACGCATCCGACGAACGCGCGGAAAGTCGACGCGCTCGAGACGTTCGCCCTCGATGGGCAGAATCTGGGCAGAATGGAAAATCGGGAGATGAAAAAAGCTGGTGGACGGCAGGAGGCTCGAACTCCCGACCTCCGCGTTGCGAACGCGGCGCTCTCCCAACTGAGCTAGCCGCCCATTGGACCGAACGCCAAGTCTAACACGCGCGTTTCCGCACCCGCAACGCGGCCGTCGTCTTCATTTGCTATAGTCGGCACGTGACATCGTCTTCTTCTCCGTCGGGTTCGTCCTCAGGCGCCTTCACTATTTCGCGTATCGGCGTTCTGACCGGAGGCGGCGACGCGCCGGGCCTCAACGCGGTCATTCGCGCGGTCGTCAAATCTGCGTGTAACAGCGGGATCGAGGTGCTCGGCCTCGAGGATAGCTTCGATGGCCTCATCGAACCGGGCCGCTCGCGCTCCCTCACCCCACGCGATGTCACCGGCATACTGCGGCTGGGCGGAACCATCCTCGGGACGACCAACCGTGGCAATCCGTTCGCCTACCCGATCGATACGTCCGACGGCACCCGCGACTACTCGGACCGTGTTGTCGAGATGTTTCACAAGATGGGCCTCGGCGCACTCGTGGTGATCGGCGGAGACGGCACGTTGGCCATCGCTCATCAGTTCCACCAACGCGGTATTCCCGTCGTCGGCGTTCCCAAGACGATCGACAACGACATCGTCGGGACAACGAACTGCTTCGGTTTCGACAGCGCCGTCGCCTTCGCCACCGACGCCATCGACCGACTGCACACGACGGCCGAGGCCCACCACCGCATCATGGTGGTCGAGGTGATGGGACGGTACGCTGGATGGATCGCGCTGCACTCGGGGGTCGCTGGAGGCGCGGACGCCATCCTCATCCCGGAGATTCCCTTCGACCTCGCGATTGTGGCCGAGCGCCTCAAGGAGCGCGATCGCTGGGGCGCTCGCTTCAGCATTGTCGTGGTCGCTGAAGGCGCGTTCCCCAAGGGCGGGAAGCAGGAACTCGTCGAGGCCGCGCACGACGGCTTCGCGGAACGCCTCGGCGGCATCGGCGCGAACGTCTCCGCTGCGCTCGCGGAGCTGACTGCGAAGGAAACGCGATCGGTCGTGCTGGGTCACTTGCAGAGAGGGGGCGCTCCAACCAGTTTCGACCGCGTTCTGGCGACGCGCTTCGGCGCCAAGGCCGTTGAGCTCATGAAGCAGGGCGACTTCGGGACCATGGTCGCGTTCGCGCCGCCGGATATCGTCGCGCGGCGGATAGAGGACGTCGTGGGGAAGACCAAGACCGTGCCGGCCGATTCGGACCTGCTGGCGGCAGCGAAAGCGCTTGGCGTGATCTTCGGGGACTAATGCCCCAGGAGTTCGGCGTCCTTCTTCTTTTGGAGGTCGTCAATCAGCTTGATGTGGCTGTCGGTGATCTTCTGAACGTCGTCGAGGCCTTTCTTCTCCTCGTCCTGGGAAATCTTCGAATCCTTGAGCAGTTTCTTCAGTCGATCGTTCGCATCACGACGAACCAGGCGGACGCTGTTCCGACCCTCCTCGGCCAGTTTGTGCACGTGCCGCGACAGCTCCTTCCGGCGATCTTCGGTGAGCGACGGAATGGGAATCCTCACCACCTTGCCGTCGTTCATCGGGTTCAGGCCGAGATCCGATGCACGGATGGCTTTCTCGATGGCGCCGAGCTGCGATGGGTCGAACGGCTGCGCGACAATGAGTGTGGGCTCTGGCACCGACAGGCCCGCGAGCTGATTGAGCGGCATCCTCGATCCATAGGCTTCCACATGCACGGCGTCGAGGATGGTGACGGATGCACGCCCCGTTCGTACGCCGGCGAGCTCATGCCGCACATGCTCTAGCGCAGCCACCATCCGCTTGGTCGTCTCGGCAAGGATGCCCTTCAGGTCATTCACATCCATCGGCAGCTCTCAGAATTGCAGGATTGCAGGATTGCAGGATTGCAGAAAGTGAGGGAGGAAGTAAATCCCCATCCTGCAATCCTGCAATTCTGCAATTCAAGTGTTCAGGCCGTTACCAGCGATCCAATGGACTCACCCGTGACCGCGCGCCTGATGTTGCCTGGAGTGCGCAGGTTGAACACCACAATCGGGAGCCGGTTGTCCATGCACAATGAAATGGCAGTGGCATCCATCACCTTGAGGCCCTGTTCGAGGACCTGGAGGTGGGAGATCCGGTCGATGCGTTTGGCGTTGGGGTAGAGCAGGGGATCGGCGTCGTAAATTCCGTCAACTCTTGTGGCTTTGAGGATGACGTCGGCCTTCATTTCCATGGCTCTCAGGGCGGCGGCCGTATCCGTGCTGAAGTAGGGGTTGCCGGTGCCGGCCCCGAAAACAACGACCCGCCCTTTTTCAAGGTGCCGAACGGATCGACGTCTGATGAACGGCTCGGCCACGGCGCGCATTTCGATGGCCGTGACCACGCGGGTGGGAACGCCCTGCTGCTCTATGGCATCCTGTAGCGCCAACGAATTGATTACGGTAGCCAGCATGCCCATGTAGTCGCCGGTCGCGCGGTCCATGCCGCGCGCGCTGGCCGCGACACCGCGGAAGATATTGCCTCCGCCGATCACGATCGCCGTCTGCACACCCATGGACTGGATTTCGGCGACGTCCTTGGCGACCCGCGTGGCGACGGCGGGGTCGATGCCGTAGCTCTGGTCGCCCATGAGCGCTTCGCCGGACAGTTTCAGGAGGACACGTTTGTAGGCGGGAGCGGAAGGAACGGTCACGGGTTGAGATTATAGATCGGGCGACGCGCTTTCTCCGACTTTGAGCCGCGCGAATCTCGTCATCGTCATCGGTATACCAAGCGCTTTGGTCGCGGCGTCGATGACGTCTGCAACGCTCATCTTCGGGTCGTGAACTGACGCTTGATCGAGCAGCACGACGAGCGAGTAGAAGTTGGCAAGCTTGCCTTCCACGATCTTGTCAATCACGTTGGCGGGTTTGCCAGAGTGTTCCATCTGGGCGCGGTAGATGGCCCGTTCCTTCTCGAGCACGTCGGCTGGGATCGCGGCGCGCGACATATAGCGGGCGACCTCAGGACTCGCAGCCGCGACCTGCTGTGCAACTTTCTTGACGAGCTCGACAAATGTGTCATTCGCGGCGACTTCGGGCGTGACGCCGCTGAACTCCACCTGGACGCCGATGCTGCCGCCCATGTGAACGTACTGACCGACATAACCCGCGCCGGCATAACGCACGAAGCGGGGGACGGCCATGTTCTCACCCATCTTGCCGATGGCCGCTGCCACGCGCTGCTGTATGGGCCCGGTCGGGTCCTTGAGCCATGCATCGTCGGCCGCGTCGCCTTTCTTGTCGATCTCGGCCAGCACGTCTTTCACGAGCTGCTGAAAGTCGTCAGTGCGTGCGACGAAGTCGGTTTCACAGTTCACTTCTACGAGGAGGCCTTTGGAGTGATCGGGCGTCAGGAGGTTTCCGATGAGACCTTTGGTGGCGGCACGGCCAGCTTTCTTCGCGGCGCTCGCCAAACCTTTCTTGCGAAGGATGGTGATGGCTTCCTCGAAATGGCCTTGCGCTTCTTCGAGGGCGGCCTTGCAATCCATCATTCCCGCTCCGGTCTGGTCGCGGAGCTTCTTGACGTCAGCTGCTGTGATAGCCATAGGTGTCTCTGTGTTGATTGTGGTGCGGGTCGTGCGGAAAAAACGCCGACCTCGCAGAAAGGCCGGCGCCGGACGTGCAATGGCTGAGGCTAGGCGGATGCCGGAGCGGCTTCGCGCGCGCGCCGCACAGGGCGCGGCGGCTGCCGCGGACCGTCCTTGCCGGATCCGTCCGTGGTGCCCTCGTCACCGCCGCCACGCGAGTCTTCCGCATCGGCCGATTCCTTCATGCCCCGGCCGCTCATGACGGCATCGGCAATCCGTCCAGCAAACAGGCGGATGGAGCGCAGGGCGTCGTCGTTGCCCGGAATGATGAAATCCACTTCGTCGGGATCGCAGTTGGTATCGACGATGCCCAGCACCGGAATCTTGAGCTTGCGCGCCTCGTCGACGGCAATCTTTTCCTTCTTCGTGTCGACCACGAAGACGGCGTCGGGCAGTCGGGACATGCCGCGGATGCCTTCGAGGTTCTTGGTGAGCTTCCGCCGCTCTTTCTCGTTGCGGGCGATTTCCTTCTTCGAGAGCGTGTCGTAGCGGCCGTCGGTCGCCATGGTCTCGATGTCGCGAAGACGCCCGAGGCTGCGCTGAATGGTCGCGAAGTTGGTGAGCAAACCGCCCAACCAGCGCTCGTTGACGTAGAACATGCCGCAGCGCTGCGCCTCTTCCGCGATGACGTCCTGAGCCTGACGCTTGGTCCCAACAAACAGGATCGTACGGCCCTCGGCTGCAAGTCGACTGACGAACTCTTCGGCTTCGTGGAAGAGCTTGACGGTCTTGCCAAGGTCGATGATGTAAATGCCGTTTCGTTCCCCGAAGATGTACTCCTTCATCTTCGGATTCCACCGCTTCGTCTGGTGGCCGAAATGGACCCCCGCTTCCAGCAAATCCTTCATCGCGATCGCGGCCAAACAGTCCTCCTCAACATGGCTCTCAGCTTTCGGCTTTCAGCTTCAGTGACCCTGAGAACCCAGCCGGCAGCTGAGCGCTGACACCTGAAAGCCGCCGTCACTAACGTTTACTGAACTGGAAGCGCTTTCGTGCGCCCGCCATCCCGTACTTCTTGCGTTCCTTCGCGCGTGCGTCGCGCGTCAGGAGGCCCTCTTCCTTGAGCCGCTTGCGGAGCTCGACGTTGTACCGCACGAGTGCGCGGGCAATGCCGAGCCTCACCGCGCCAGCCTGGCCCGAGACGCCGCCGCCAGCGACGGTGGCCAGAATGTCGAACGTGTCTGCGGTTTCTGTCAGGAGCAGCGGCTGGCGAATTTGGGTGCGGAGCGCTTCGGTGGGGAAGAACGCATCGAAGGCGCGGGCGTTGACGGTAACGGCCCCGGAGCCGGGGCGGAGAAACACGCGAGCGGTCGAGGTCTTACGGCGACCGGTTCCGTAGTACTGAACTGCTGCCACGTTTAGGCGACCTCGAGAGTGGAGGGTTTCTGCGCCGCGTGCGGGTGGTTCGGACCGGCGTACACTTTCAATTTGCGATACATCGCCGCGCCCAGCGCGGTCTTGGGCAGCATGCCGTGGACGGCGTCTTCGACAAGACGCTCCGGATGGAGTTGCCGTACGCTGCGCGCGCGGGTTTCCCGTAGCCCACCCTCGTAGCCGGAGTGCTGACGATAGATCTTCTGGTCTTCTTTGCGGCCGGTGAGTTTCACCTTGGCTGCGTTGACCACAATGACGTGATCGCCGGTGTCGATGAACGGCGTGTAGGTTGCCTTGTGCTTGCCCTGCAGCAGTCGCGCCGCCACCGTGGCGAGGCGACCGAGGACCCGCCCATCGGCATCGATGATGTGCCAGCGACTGTTCTCCGCGACGTGCGTCGCGGTGGCTACGAAACTAGACATTGCGTGTGCACCCGCGGGAATCGAGCCCACGTTCTCGACGGGCCGCATGTTCCGACCCGCTCCAATTCGTCCCGAGAACCGTTGTTTGGGGATCCGGACTGGCCCGCGGTTTCTCCCGCCGGACCCTCGGTCCGGACGGCGCGGACAACGGCAAACCCAAATCATACGGACCTTTGTAGGCACTGTCAAGCACCGTGCCCCATTGTCCGATAAGCAGAGTGATCTCCTCGACCATGGCACGCGCCGTGGCGGTGATTGTCAGACGGAACTGTAATCGGAAGGGCAAGGACTGCGGCGGGGCTCGTCGCAGTTTTTGTCATGTTTCTACCAAAATGTTGCCGTTTACACGGGGAAATGCCAAAAACGGTTTGGTACCTGCTTTGTAACCTCGAGGGCCATGATGTTCGGTCTCGGAAGAAATAAAGCGGTCGTCGGCCTCGACATTGGCTCGAGTGCCGTGAAAGCCGTCGAGCTGAAGGCCGTGGGCAAAGGCTATCGCGTGGCGGCGTTCGCCCACGAACCCCTTCCATCCGACAGCATTCTCGATGGCGCGATTATCGACGGCGCGGCCGTGGCCCAGGCGATCGCCCGCCTCTTCGAGAATAAGGCGTTCAAAACCAAGGAAGTGGCCGCGTCGCTTTCCGGCAACGCCGTCATCGTCAAGAAGATCAACCTGCCGGTTATGACCGAAGCCGAGCTTGGCGATTCGATCTATTGGGAAGCTGAACAATACATCCCCTTTGATATCCAGGACGTGAATCTCGATTATCAGATTCTCGATCCTGGAACGGGCGCCGACTCGACCGGCACCATGGACGTCCTGCTGGTCGCCGCGAAGAAGGAAAAGATCGCCGACTACACCGGCGTCATCGCCCAAGCCGGCCGCGTGCCGGTGGTGGTGGACGTGGACGCGTTCGCGCTGCAGAACGCCTACGAGATGAACTACGGTCCAGAGGCCGGCGCGGTCGTCGTCCTGCTCAATGCCGGCGCGAGTGCGATCAACATCAACATTCTGAGCGGCCGACAGTCGCTCTTTACGCGTGACGTTTCCATGGGGGGTAACGCGTATACGGAAGCGTTGCAGAAGGAACTCAACCTCACATTCGACAGCGCGGAGCTGGCCAAGAAGGGAGAACCGGTCGAGGGCGTCGCGTACGACGATGTCCGGCCCGTCCTGCACGCGGTGACCGAGAACGTGCTGCTCGAAATACAGAAGACGTTCGACTTCTTCAAAGCGACGGCGGCGTCGGACCGGATCGACCGGATCCTGCTGAGCGGCGGCGCCTCGTCGGTGGATGGATTGGCCGAGGCCATCGGGGAACGCCTGGGCGCGCCGGTTGAAATGTTCGATCCGTTCAGAAAGATCGCGTTCGATGCCGATAAGCTCGGCGTCCACGATTTGGAGCGGCTTGCGCCGATCGCGGCCGTCGCCGTGGGTCTCGCATTGAGACGGGTGGGGGATCGATGATCAAGATCAATCTCCTTGTCGCCGAGCGGAAGGTTGCCCCGGCGAAGAAGAGTTTCAGCTTCCAGAGCGGCCAGAAGATCACGATCGGCTGCAGCGTGCTCCTGATTGCCACGGCGCTGTTCGTCGGGTGGCGGTACTGGGCCGTGACGCAGGAATCAGCCAATCTGGATCAAGAGATCACCGCCGCGCAGAAGGAGGCCGTCCGGCTGCAGTCGATCATCACGCAGGTCCAGCAGTTCGAGCAGCGCAAGGGGCAGCTGCAGCAGCGCGTCACTCTTATTGAGCAGCTGCGAAAGGATCAGAACGGTCCCGTGCATATGCTCGACCAGATCAGCCGGGCGCTCCCGCCGATGTTGTGGCTGACCGAGCTGAAGCAGACCCCTGCCAATCCGAACGAGGTCGTCATCAACGGGAAGTGCACGAGCCTGACCGCGCTCACCGACTTCGTCGGAAGTCTGGAGGCATCGGGTTACTTCAAGAAATCCGTTGAGATCGTGAATAGCCAGACCGAAACCGGCACTGCCCCCGCGGGCGAACTCGTGAGCTTCAGCGTTCGCGCGCTGTTCCAACGGCCGACTGAACCGGCAGCGCGGCCCGTGTCTCCCAGGCCGGCCGTGGGGGGCGCACCTGCGCCCGGTGCTGCCGCGCCGAGTGGAGCCCAGGGGCACGTAAAGAACGCCGGGGGAGACCCCGATAGGGCGGGGTAATCGATGGATATCAGCCTCACGAAACTTCCGTGGTACGGACAGGTCGGCGCATTTGTCGTCCTGGCGGTGGCCGCCGCGTTCGCGTTCTACTACTACTACGAGAAGCCGGCGCGGGTCGACATGTTGTCACGTCAGGCGCAACTCAAGACCATCAAAGCCAACATTTCAAAAGGTCTGACGACGGCCAAGAAGCTCGACGAATTTCGCACGCAAGTCGACGATCTCGAAGCGCGTCTGAGCAATCTCAAGGCGGTGCTGCCGGAGGAAAAAGATGCCGCCGACCTGCTGCGCAGCATGCAGAACGTGGCGGTGCAGTCGAACCTCACGATTAAGGGGTTCAAGCCTGCAGCTCCCGTCACGCAGGAACTGCACGCCGAGTGGCCGATCGCGCTCGAACTCGACGGCACCTATCACAATCTCGCCGTATTCTTCGACCGCATCGGCAAGTTCACTCGCATCGTCAATATCAGCGGCTTGGCGATCCAGAACAAGAGCAAAGCCGCGCCGAATTCCACGATCACCGCGAAATGTGTCGCGACAACATTCGTGCTGCTGGACCCGATGACAGCAACCAAAGCCAAGCCAAAGCCGAAGCCGGCCCCACCGAAGAAAGCAGCCTAACCTATGCGAGCCGAGTTCCTCGTTCTCGTTTTGGGTCTTGCACTGCCTCCCGTCGGCTGCTTTGAGTCGTCGCCGACACCGGCCGCGTCGTCAAGGGCTGCGGCTGCAACCGCGGGAAAGACGGCGGCTTCGACGCCTGGGAAGACGGCGGCTCCCGGCGCCACGCCGGACGCGGCACCTTCTGCGTCCGTGCCGGCGGCACCGACGCCTCAGGAGGCAGCGTACACCTATCAGGCCGACGGGAGGCGTGATCCGTTCCTGAACCTGCTCAACGGCGGCGTCAATGCGCCGCGCTCTGCCACGCAGCGGGGCGAGGGTGTCGCCGGGCTCGCCGTCAACGAGATCGCGGTTCGCGGGCTCGCCCAGATGAGCGGCAGGCTTGTCGCGTTGGTACAGGGACCGGATGGCCGGAACTACAACGTGCATCAAGGCGACAAGCTCGCGGACGGCAGCGTGAAGTCGATTACCCCGGAGGGTTTGGTGATCATGCAGGACGTGAACGACCCATTGTCGACCGCGAAGCAGCGGGAGGTTCGAAAGCTGCTGCGTTCGGTGGAGGAAGCCAAACCGTGACTGCGACCAGAGCACTTATTCTCTCCATGACCGTGGCGGGTGCGGCCACGCTCATGGATGTGCCGGGCTTCGCCGCCGGCGGGAGGGCGGCCTCCGACGTTCGCTTGAAAACGATCACCTCGCGCTTGAGCGCCCGCGGCGCGTCTCTTGTGATTGAAGCCACCGAGCCTGTGCCCTATGTGGCCACGCAGCCCGATCCACTGACGCTCGTGCTCGATCTTCGCAACGTGGCGTCGGACGGTGTGGCCAACAGAGTGCCCGTTAGTACCGAGTGCGCTCATCGCCGGTGTGCAGCTTGAAGCGGCGGATTCGATGGGATCGACTGTGTCGCGCATTCGTGTGCTCCTGACGCAGGCGGCCCCTCATCGAGTGCGCAGCGAACGCAACAACATCGTCGTCGATTTCGACAAGACCGCTGAGCGGAGTGTGTATGCCTCGCCGGTCGCGCCACGAGAGCCCCCGAATGCCATGCGTGCGCTCGCCCAGCCAAACGCGCTTGCCGCAAGGGAGGCGGCCGTCGACGCGATCCGGGCTATTGGTCTGGCGCCATCGATGTCAGCGCCCGCGCGTGCTGCGGTCCCGACGGCGGCCGCGTTTCCGGCGCCAGCTGCTGCCGGGCAGCAGCCCGCGAGCACAACCGGCCTCGCGCAGCAGGAGACCGCGAGAAAGTACACGGGAGCGCTGAGCAACTGGACCCTCGAGGACGCCGATTTGCGCGGCACGCTCAAACTGATCCAGGACATCAGTGGCCTCAACATGGTCGTCGACCCCGGCATCACCGGCAAGGTCACGTTGTTTCTCACGCAGGTGCCCTGGGACCAGGCGCTCGACGTCATTCTCAAGATGAACAAGCTCGGCGTCATCGTCGAGGACTCGATCGTGCGGATCGCCTCGCTTTCGGTCCTCGCCGACGAGGAAGTGCAGCGACGCAAGCTGACCGACGAACAGGCGCTCTCGGGCCAGCTGATCACCGCGAACAAGACGCTCAGCTACTCGAAGGCCGCCGACATGCAGCCCCTGCTCAAGAATCTGCTGTCCACACGCGGTCAGGTCCAGGTCGATGTGCGGACGAACACGTTGATCATCACCGACCTGCAGGGCCGGGTCGACAATGTCGTGACCCTGGTTGGAACACTCGATCGCGCGCAGCCGCAGGTGGAGATCGAAGCCCGTATCGTTCAGACGGACAGCGAAACCGCGCGGGCGCTCGGCATCCAGTGGGGATTCAACGGCAGGGTCTCTCCAGCTCTTGGGAACACCACCAACCTGGCGTTTCCGAACAGCGGCAGCCTCGCGGGCCGCGTGCCTGGGGTGGGGGTGAGTCCCGGCACCGCGGTCAACCTTCCCGCGGCGGGTGCGACGAGCGGCGTTGGCTTGGCGCTCGGGTCGATTAATGGGGCCTTCAACCTCGACGTGGCCCTGACCGCGATCGAGACGAACCGGAAGGGGAGAGTGCTCTCCACGCCGAAGGTCTCAACGCTCAACAACGTCGAGGCGGAGATTGCGCAGGGCGTGCAGGTGCCCTATCAGACGACGGCGAACAACACCGTCACGACGAATTTCAAGGATGCCGCGCTCACACTGAAAGTGAAGCCCCAGATTACCGAGGCCGGGACCGTCATCATGCAGATCTCGGTGGACAACGGCTCGGAAGGCGCCAAAACGTACAACGGCATTCCTTCGATCAACACCCAGCGCGCGAATACGACGGTGCTCGTGAGCGACGGCGAGACGACCGTGATCGGTGGCATCTTTCAAGGCAACGAAAGCAAAACCGTAAACGGCACTCCGGGTCTGATGCGCGTGCCGATCATAAAGTGGCTGTTCAAGAGCGAGTCCATCAACGACCGAAATACGGAGCTCCTCATCTTCATCACTCCGCGTATCGTCCGGAAATAGGTGAGGACACGAGGCATCCCATGCGAAACGTCAGATATCTCGTCCATCTCTTCGGGCTGGTCGCGCTCGTCGCGGCCGGCACATCATGCGGATCCATTGCCCGACAGGGCCGCTCGCCAGTGTACCTGGTAGTCGACAAGCTGGAAGGCAGGCGCGGGGGACTCGCGAGTGCAACCTTCGGCAGCCCAGTTGCGTCAGACGTGGTGACCAACGTGACGTCTCCGGCCCCGTGCACGACCGTCTCGCCCTGTCCGACCGTGTTCGCGGACAACGGCCAGGTGACACTCCGCGCGCAGTTGAAGGATCCCCTGTCGCCCGTCGATCCGACGCCGACCAACGATGTCACCATCACGCGCTATCACGTGGCCTATCGCCGGTCCGATGGCCGCAATACGCAGGGCATCGACGTGCCGTTCGCGTTTGACGGGGCGACGACCGGAACGGTCCGCATCGGATCCACGGCCACATTGCCGTTTGAGCTCGTGCGGATTGTGGCGAAGGAAGAGACGCCCCTCGTGAACCTCACCCAGAGCCCCACGGTAGTGACGACCATCGCCGACGTGACTTTCTACGGCTTCGACCAGGCGGGGAATGCGATCACCGTTGCAGGCCTTATCCAGGTCGACTTCGGAAACTTCGGGGATTTCTAGACCATGTCGAAAGCATGCTTCCGTTCACTCGTTCTGCTCTCCCTTGGGCTGGTCTCGGCGTGCACGGTCCAGAACTCAGACATCCCCGGTCTGAGTGGTCCGTCAGAGGGAACGGGCCCGCTTCAGGCGCCGGTGGTAACGCCCACGGCCCGCTTCTCGTTCTCGCCGTCGGCGCCGCCCGCCAATTCGCCCGTGCAATTCGACGGTACCGCGAGCTGCGTGGGCCCCGCGGATCCGAATGCCGTGACGCCCTGCGGCACGGCCAGCGGGGCTATTACAGCCTACAACTGGAATTTCGGCGATGGAACCGGCGCATCAGGTCCGGTCGCCAGCCATGCGTATGGCGTCGCGGGGACGTACGGCGTGACGCTCACCGTCGTCAACAGCAGCGGACGATCGTCGCCGCCGACATCGCATGCCGTGCCAGTTGCTGTCGGACTGGGTCCCACTGCGAATTTCACGATCTCCCCGACAGATCCGGAGCCGCATTACTCAGTCGTCTTCAACGGTCAAACATCCACTCCAGGCACGGGGCACACGATACGGGCATGGAACTGGGACTTTGGCGACGTATTCCCTCTTCCCCCTGGTGTCCCCCCACAGGCGACGACGGGATTGGTTGTGACCCACCAGTTCTTTGCGCCCGGCACCACAACCTATACGATTGTGCTGACCGTGGTCGATGAGGCGGGCCAGAGCAGCAGCACGACGAAGACCTTGACTGTGAAGCCGAAGTCGTAACCGGATGTCGGACAACCCTCGGATCGAAGACCTTCGACGCCGGGTCCAGAAGGACCCGGCGTCGATTGCATTTGCGCAGCTGGCCGAAGAGTACCGGCGCGCCGGGCTGCGGCAGGAGGCGATCGACACCTGCCGGGCGGGGCTCGCGCGTCACCCCGGGTATCTCTCGGCACGGGTCACCCTCGGGCGGGCGCTGCTCGAACTGGGAGAACTCGACGAGGCGCAGCACCAATTGCAGACGGTTCTCAAGAGCGCGACCGAAAACCTCGCCGCTATTCGGGGTCTGGCCGAGATTCATCATGCCCGCGGTGCGCTGAACGACGCGCTCATGTACTACAAGGCGGCACTCGCCCTAGCCCGTAATGATCCCGAGTTGGGTGAAATGGTTGCGGACCTGAGTAAACGCCTCGACCCGCAGCCCCGCCCGGACCCCGAGAACGGGCTGTCATTCGCACAGATGGAGCAGGAGCTTGCCCTTCACGCGGGGGGGCCGGCTCCACCTCTTGCGGCGGCGCAGTCCGCGCCGCCCTTGGTCGAAGAGGTTCAGGAGCCCGATTCCCGTCTCCAGGCCGCCGAACGCGCCGCTCATGTCGTGGCTGCGCTCGAGCAGTGGCTCACGGCCATCGCCGCCGACAATGTCGCACGCACCCAGCCTCGCGCTTGAGAATCGCCTCCGCGCGATTCGCGGCGCCATGGCGGATCGGTCGCTCGATGCGCTCGTGGTCACGTCGCTGCCAAACATTCTCTACCTGACCAACTTCAGCGGCAGCTCCGGGATGGTGGTCATCACGGGCAGTCGTTTGCACTTCATTACGGACTTCCGGTACGTGGCCGCCATCTCCGAGACGCGCGGAACGCCTCACGAATGCCCGGATCTCGATCTCGTGACCGTGGAAAGTTCTTACGAGGTTGCGCTTGCCACGCTTCTCATGACCTTACCGACAGGATCGACCGCCTCTTCCGCCCGAGTCGGATTCGAGGCTGCGCACCTTTCGGTCGCGCGCCACCGCTGGCTCGAGTCCGCGTTGGGCACGAGCGAGAAGGCCCCGAAACTCGTGCCGGTCGAAGGCATACTGGAGCGGGCCCGGGTGCGAAAGGATGCGTACGAGTTGACCGTGCTCCGCGAGGCCGCCCGCAGACTCTCGGCGGTGACGTTGGCGGTCTTCACCGATGTGCGCGCCGGACGCACAGAACGCGAAGTGGCGATGTCCATCGACTGGCGCATACGCGACGCGGGCTTCGAGCGATCAGCGTTTGATACGATCGTTGCTGCGGGGCCAGACGCCGCGCTTCCCCACGCGAGGCCTGGAGATCGAAAGTTAAGCGAAGGCGACCTCGTCGTGCTGGACTTTGGCGGCGTCTACGACTCATACTGCGTCGACCTGACCCGCACGGTATCAGTGGGTCGGGCCTCGGCCCGCGCTCGCGAGGTCTACGGCGCGGTCTTGAAGGCCCACGATCTGGCCATTCGAGCGGTTAGACCAGGGGTTTCCCGATTTGCGATCGATGGTGCGGCCCGCGATTCCCTGGCCGCCGCCGGGATGGGCGAGGCGTTCGGCCATGGAACCGGCCACGGGCTTGGGATCGAGGTGCATGAGGAGCCACGGATCTCCAGGCGGCGCACCGGGTTGGACACCGGAGAAGCGAGGGGGGCTGGCGACAGCGAGGAAGATGCGGTGGCACCCGGCATGGTGTTCACGATCGAGCCCGGGGCGTACTTCCCCGGGTGGTCCGGCGTCCGCATTGAGGACGATGTGCTGGTGACCGAAGCCGGCGTGGAAGTGCTGACGGACGTGACGACAGACTTACTGGAGATTTGAGAATTGCAGGATTGCAGAATTACAGAATTGTGGGAAGGGGACGGAGAGGTAAGGGCTACGCCCCGATTTCCCTACTCACTTCCTGCAATCCTGCAATTCTGCAATTCTGCAATTCTGACCACACATACATGGACCTCGACCACCTGAACCAGATTCTCAAGCTTGTCCGAGAGCACGATCTCTCCGAGTTCGAGATGGAGCACGAGGGGCTTCGACTCAAGGTACGGAAGGAGGGGGCCGGGCACGTTGTGGGGGGGGCTGCAGCTGTCCCGGCGCCGGCACCGGTTCCTTCCTCGGCGGGAGTCGCTGCGTCGGTCCCCGCGCCGCTCTTGAGCGCCATGGGGTCTGCGGGACCGGTCGAGAAGGACGAGGAAATCGAGCTTGCGGTCGTGAAGTCTCCAATTGTCGGCACGTTCTATCGCTCGCCCGAGCCGGGGGCACCTCCTTTTGTTGACGTTGGCACGACGATCAAGAAGGGTCAGGTGCTCTGTGTCATCGAGGCGATGAAGCTGATGAACGAGATTGACGCAGAGTGCGACGGCGAAATCGTGAGCATCTACGCGGAAAATGGACAGCCCGTGCAGTACGGCGAGCGTCTGTTCGCGATACGGACAACGTGATGTTCAAGAAGATCCTCATCGCGAACCGCGGCGAGGTTGCCCTCCGTATCATCTTTGCGTGCCGCGAGCTTGGCATCAAGACGGTGGCGGTGTATTCGGAGGCTGACGAGAGCTCGTTGCATGTGCGCTATGCCGACGAAGACATCTGCATCGGTCCACCGCGCAGCGCCGATAGCTATCTCAACGTTCCGGCGGTTATCAGTGCGGCGGAAGTGACCGGCGCCGACGCCATCCACCCGGGCTACGGGTTTCTTTCAGAGAGCGCGTACCTGGCCGAAGTCTGCGAGGCCTGCCACATCAAGTTCATCGGTCCGGATCCGCAAGTGATCCGTCTGATGGGCGACAAGGCCCGTGCGCGTCGCGTGATGAAGAAGGCGGGGGTCCCCATTCTTCCGGGCAGTGAAGGTCTCATCGAAAGCGAAGAGAAGGCTCTGAAGACCGCGAAGGAGATCGGCTATCCCATCATCATCAAAGCTTCGGCCGGTGGCGGCGGACGCGGCATGCGCGTCGTCCGGTCGACAGGTGAACTGTCGCACGCGTACAAGACCGCGCAGCGCGAGGCTGAGGCTGCGTTCGGCGTCGGCGACGTGTACCTCGAGAAGTACGTCGAGTCGCCCCGGCACATCGAGTTCCAGGTGATCGGCGACCACTTCGGCAACATCGTGCATCTCGGCGAACGCGAATGTTCGATTCAGCGCCGCCATCAGAAACTCATCGAGGAATCGCCGTCACCGGCGCTCAGCGAGAAGATCCGGCGGCGGATGGGTGGCATTGTGGTGGATGCCGCCAAGGCCGTGCAGTACACGGAACGCCGGCACGTTCGAGTTCCTGATGGACCCCGACGGCCGTTTCTACTTCATGGAGGCGAACACGCGTCTCCAGGTCGAACACCCGGTCACCGAGATGGTGACCGGCATCGACATCGTCAAGGAGCAGATCCGTATCGCCGCGGGCGAGCGATTGTCGTTCAAGCAGAACGAGGTCGTGTTCACCGGCCATTCGATCGAGTGCCGCATCAATGCCGAGGATCCCGACACGTTCGTGCCATCGCCGGGTCTCATCCAGGTGTTCAGCGTGTTGAGCGGGCCCGGCGTGCGGGTCGAGACGCTCGCGCACTCCGAATGCACGATCTCCCCGTACTACGATTCGATGATCGCCAAGATCATCACGCACGGGCGCGACCGGCAGGAGGCGATCGCGCGCATGCGCCGCACGCTCGAGATGTCCGTCGTCGAGGGCATCAAGACGAACATTCCGATGCATCTCCGCATCCTCGTCGATCCCGATTTCATTGCCGGCAAGTTGAGCACGTCCTTCATGGAGCGCTTTCTGGCGCGTCCCGCAGAGCCGAGGCCGCCTCGCGGAGGCGGGATAGCCGAACGCCCGACCTGACGGTCGGGCCTACGAACGCCTGAAGGTCGGGCCTACGAATTGCACGGCTACCGCGGATCGTAGGCCCGACCTTCAGGTCGGGCGTCGATGATCACGTGATGACCCTGCCCAAGAGCCCTCTTCACGCCATCTGCGACGCGGACGCGTGCGAGCGTGCTGGATGGACACTCGTGGACTTCGCATCGGCCTGTCTCTGCGGGGGTGCGCGCATCCTCCAGATCAGGGCCAAGTTCGCCTCCGGCCAGTGGTTCCTCGACACGACGCTGGCGGTGGGTGAGCGTGCCCGGCAGGCCGGCGCGGTCGTCATCGTCAACGATCGCGTCCGACATCGCCCGCCTGGCGGCGGCCGACGGGGTTCACGTCGGACAGGACGATCTGGCCCCGAAGGACGTTCGATTGGTCGTCGGTCCCGCCGCGATCGTGGGACTTTCCACGCATACGATCGATCAGATCGACGCGGCCGTGATGGAGCCCGTGTGCTACGTCGCCGTCGGGCCGGTCTTCGGCACGGCGACGAAGGTCACCGGATATGAGGCCGTTGGTCTGGAGCGCGTGCGCGCGTCCGCTGAACGGGCGGCGGCACACTCGCTGCCGCTCGTGGCCATTGGCGGGATCACACTCGAACGCGCCGCGGATGTGCTCGACGCCGGGGCCAACTCGGTGGCGGTCATCAGCGACCTTCTGAAGACAGGAGATCCCGAGGCGCGCGTGCGCGCGTATCTGGATCGACTCTCGTCCTAGCTCTCAGGTGCCGGACTGTCAGCTCTCACACTCACTGGTCGGCCTGCGCTTCGACACCCGGTTCATCGCGGTGAGCGAAAAGCTGAGGGCTGAAAGCTGAAATATACTGTGGCCGCACTGCCCAATTTCGTCCAGAGACGGGGATCGCCAGATGATGCGTCAACTGTTTGCCACGAAGTCGCTCAGCCTGCTCCTCGAGGAAATGGCGGGCGAGAACAGGCTGCGCCGAGTGCTCGGCCCCGTTCAACTCACATCTCTCGGCGTCGGCGCCATTATCGGCGCTGGAATTTTCGTCGCGACTGGCGCGGCCGCGCACAACGTGGCGGGGCCAGCGCTGATGCTGTCGTACGTCGTTGCCGGTGTGACCTGCATCTTCGCCGCACTCTGCTACGCCGAGTTCGCATCGATGGTGCCGGTGGCCGGGTCGGCGTACACGTATGCGTACGCGACGCTCGGCGAGCTGTTCGCCTGGATCATCGGCTGGGACCTCATTCTCGAGTACGCGGTCGGGTCCGCCACAGTGGCGAACGGGTGGTCGGGATATTTCCAGAGTGTACTCGCCAAGTTCGGCGTGCATTTCCCGGTGGCGCTGAGCGGTCCGCCGATTATCTACGACACCGCGGCCGGTCACTTCGTGCGCACGGGCGGAATCGTGAACCTGCCGGCTATTCTCGTCGTCGCCTTGATCACCGCCGTGCTCGTGAAGGGCATCCAGGAGAGCGCGAGCTTCAATGCGGCGATGGTGTTCTTGAAGGTCACCGTCGTGCTGTTCGTGATTCTGGTCGGCGCCTTCTACATCGATCCGGCCAACTGGGATCCATTCGCGCCTTACGGGATGACCGGCGTCAGTTTCTTCGGCCATACGCTCATGGGGCAGGTGAACGCGGGAGGTCAGCCCGTGGGCATGCTCGCCGGCGCGGCGATCATCTTCTTCGCGTACATCGGCTTCGACTCCGTGTCGACCCACGCCGAGGAGGCCAGAAACCCGAAGCGCGACGTCCCGATCGGCATCATCGCCTCGCTGCTGATCTGCACGGTGCTGTACATCGCGGTCGTGGCGGTGCTCACCGGCATGGTCAGCTACGAACGCCTGAGCGCGGATGCCGGCGTGTCGGACGCGTTCAAGCAGGCGGGCCTTCCATGGGCAGAGTTCATCATCGCCGCTGCAGGTGTGGCGGGCATCACGTCGGTGCTGCTCGTGCTGATGCTCTCGGCGCCACGCGTGTTTCTGGCGATGGCGCGGGACGGCATGGTGCCGCAGCACTTCTTTGGCTGACGTTCATCCAACCTTTCGCACGCCCTGGAAGTCGACCATTCTCGTCGGCGTATTCGTGGCTGTGCTGACTGGGTTTCTGCCGATCGATGCGCTGCTGCACCTGACCAACATCGGGACGCTGTTCGCCTTCGTGATCGTGTGCGCGGCGGTGCTCATCATGCGTCAGACAAATCCTGACGCCGAACGGCCCTTTCGCGCACCCTTCTATCCGGTCGTGCCGATTCTTGGCATCCTGAGCTGCCTGCTCCTGATGTTTTCGCTGCCGGTGGAGAACTGGTATCGGCTGATTCTCTGGATGGCGCTCGGGCTGGTCATCTACTTCAGCTACAGCATGCACCACAGCAAGCTGCGCGGCACCTCGTCCGGCGCCTCGAGTCGGTCGTGACCATGGCGCGTGTACTCGATGGGGTGGCCATCGCCGAACACATCCGCGCGGAAGTGCGTCCAGCCGTGGACGCGTTTACGGCCCGCGCCGGGCGACCGCCCGGGCTTGGCATCGTCCTCGTGGGCGACGATCCGGCATCGGCGATTTACGTGAGAAACAAACTGAAGTCGGCCGGAGACAACGGGCTTCGCGCCGATCTCGAGCGGTTGCCGGCTTCCGCGACACTCGCGGATCTGCTGCGTGTCGTCGATCGACTCAATCGCAGCGATGTGCACGACGGGATTCTGGTCCAATCGCCGCTGCCGGACGCCATGGGACCGGATGCCGAACGACGTGTGTTCGATGCTGTCGATGCCAAGAAGGACGTTGATGGCTTTCATCCGCTCAACGTTGGACGCCTGGTGCAGAACCGCGCGACCATTGCCGCCGGGACGCCCTCCGGAGTCATCGAAATCCTCGAACGATCGGGGGTCGCGATTGCGGGCCGGCGGGCCGTGGTCATCGGCCGCAGCGATATCGTCGGCAAACCCATGGCGTTGCTGCTGCTGCATCGGCATGCGACGGTGACGATCTGTCATTCGAGAACGAGCGACCTGGCGAGTGTGTCGCGCGAGGCTGATATCCTCGTTGCGGCGATTGGCCGCCCGGGCTTTGTGACCCCCGACTTCATCAAGCCCGGCGCGACCGTCGTGGATGTCGGCACGACGCAAGTCACCGATCGCGCCACGGTCGAGCGGCTGTATCCAGAAGGATCGAGGAGACGCGACACATTCGATCGACGCGGGTCGCTCGTCGTCGGGGACGTACACCCGGATGTGGCCGCCGTGGCCGGGGCGCTGACGCCGGTTCCCGGTGGTGTCGGCCCGCTCACGATTGTGATGCTGCTGAGAAACACGCTGCGCGTCGCCGAGGCCCGACTGGAGAGAGCAGGCAAGGCGGGTGGGCCAGGCGAGACAGGCAGGGAGAATGCTTGAGAGGGCGTCTCCGCTCGTTCGTGCTCGGCCCGCCAGCCGCACCTGCCTGGCCTGCCTGTGACACGGGTCGCGCTCACCGGCGGCATCGCGACAGGGAAGAGCTATGTGCTCGAGCGATTCCGGCGGCTTGGTGTCCCGTGTCTCGACGCGGACGAGCTTGCGCGCGGAGTGACGGCTGCGGGGACAGAGGCCACGCGTGCGATCGCGGAACGTTTCGGCGCCTCCGTTCTCGATAGCAACGGGGCGGTCGATCGACCGAAGTTGGCGGCGATTGTGTTTGCCGATGCGGCGGCCCGGCGCGATCTCGAGGCCATCGTCCATCCCGCCGTGTATCGCGCCATTTCCGCCGGGCTTCGAGCGTTCGAACTCCTCGGGGGTTCACCCGTCGCGATCGTGGACATCCCGCTCTTGTATGAAACCGGTCGCCAGGTCGATTTCGATCGCGTCGTTGCGACCGTCTGCTCGTCTGCGACACAGCTGGGACGGCTTCGAGCACGCGGCATGAGTGATGACGACGCGCGCCAACGAATCGCGGCACAGATGTCCGCTCAGGAGAAAGCTGCGCGCGCCGACTTCGTCATTCGCACTGACGGGACGTTTGAAGAGACGGACGCAGACGTCGAGCGGGTCTGGAGGAATCTCGGGCCGGACGGGCGCTAAGCTTCCACCTCGGCCGTGTCCTGGGCGGGAGCGATTCTCTCCTCGACGAACGTATTCCAGTCATGACAGTGGGGGCACTGCCAGAGGAGTTCCGTGCTTCGATAGCGGCAACGCATGCAGACGTGGGGGTCCAGGTAGAAGACCGCGTGCTGGGTCAGTTCGCCGTAGCGATCGACGAGGGACTTGGGGTGACGCAGTTGTCCAAGCGCGCGCCAGATCGCCTGGTGAATGCTCAGCGCGTGCGGATTCTGCACGAGCGCGGCGAAGAGCATGTCGAGCGCCTCCTGAGGCTGGCCGTTCCCCGCGAGGTGCCGCGACAGAGCGAGCCTCGCGCGCCAGTCCTGCGGATTGTCTGCGATGAGCCGCTGACAGAGGCGCGTAAATCGCTCTGGCACTCCATTCCGGACGGCGAGCGTTTCGATCCGGTCGAATGCCAGGTAGGCGCGGTCGGGAGCCACTTGCACGAGTGCGTCCCAGATGGCCGCGGCGCCCTTCTCGTTGTTCTGCGCCATGCGGACGTCTCCGAGATTCAGGTAGGCCGGCACGGCGCGCGCGTCGAGTTCGATCGCGGCCTGAAACCGCCGCGTGGCTTCGCTGTAGTCCCTGCGGCGGAGGGCTTCGAGGCCGATTTCATTCTCGAGAAAGGCGAGAATCGCCTGGTTCTGCGGCTGGGAGTCGGTGGCGGCCAGCTTCGTCAGCCGCTGGCGTGTGTCGTAGGCGTCGGTCCACTCATGCTGTTCTTCGTGGAGTTTCTGAAGATTGACCAGCGCGTACTCGTTCTTGGGATCGAGCCGAAGGACCTCGTTGAATGCTTCGAGCGCGCGATCGACGAAGCCTCCGCGCTTGTAGTCCAGTCCGAGACACAGCAGCACGTAGGCATGCTCCAGCCGGCTCAGGCGCGATCGCTGCAGGAGCGACTGGTGCACCGTGATCGCCTTGCCCACCTGTCCCTTCTCGCGGTACAGGTTGCCAAGGATCATGTGCACTTCGAGCGCGTCCGTGTCCAGACTAGCCGCCCGGCTCAGCTCTTCGATCGCCAGATCGATTTGATTCGCAACGAGGAAGTTCAGGCCGAGGATGTAGTGTGGGGACTCTCGTGCGCGCCGCCGGTCGATCCACTTGCCGCCCCGCAGCTTGTAGCGCTCCCACGCCTTCCCGATCGCCAGACCGGCGAGCAGCGCAATGAGGGCGGCGAGAAAACTCACCGTCTCTCCCCTTCGCGAAGATAGGTCGTCACCACACCCTCCCAGAGGCCCTGCGCACGCAGGATCGTTTCGACCAACTCCCGTACCGCCCCGCCACCCCCCGGAGCCCTGCTGACCCAATCGACGCGCGATCGCACTTCCGGGACAGCGTCGGCCGGCGCGGCCGATAGCCCAACACGCCGGAGCACGGCCAGGTCCACGATGTCGTCGCCCATGTAGGCGACGTCGGCGTCCGCGATTCCCTCGTCGGCAAGGATTCCCTCGTACGCGGCGGCCTTGCTCGACACCCCCTGATGGACGAGCGTGATTCCGAGCTGCGCCGCCCGGTGGGGTGTCGTGGCCGAGGATCGCGCGGACAGCAGACCGACCTTCACGCCGGACCGCTGCGCCCACACCAATGCAATGCCGTCGCGAATACCGAAACGCTTGCTCTCACTCCCATCGGCGTGAATGATCACGGCGCCGTCGGTCAGCACGCCGTCCACGTCGAAGAGCAGCAGCTTGATGCGCGCCGCTTTGGCCGCCAGGATTATCGGATCCGGGTTCAACTAGACCATTCCTGTGCGCCAGAGATTGTGCAAATGCACCACGCCCGCCACGCGTTCTGTGCTCGGGTCGATCACCACAATCGACGTGATCTTGCGTTGTTCCATGATGTTCAGTGCTTCCACGGCGAGCGTCGTCGGCGGAACGGCCACTGGACCTCGAGTCATGACCTCGGCTGCGCTCAGCTCGAGAATGTTGGCGGCTCGCTGCATCTGCCGGCGAAGGTCGCCGTCGGTAATGATGCCAAGCAGTCTCTCTTCTTCGTCGATGACGCAGGTCATACCCAAGCCCTTGCTCGACATCTCGTGGATCACGTCTGGCATGCGGCTGTCGGCAGACACGGTAGGGCAGTGCTTACCGCCATGCATCAGGTGCTCGACGCGCATCAGACGCTTCCCCAGCTTCCCGCCCGGATGAAGGTTCGCAAAGTCTTCCTGTTTGAACCCCTTTTCCGCGCTCACCGTCATGGCGAGCGCATCGCCAATGGCGAGTGCCGCTGTCGTGCTCGCCGTCGGCACGAGGTTCAGCGGGCAGGCTTCTTCAGTCACGCTGCAGTCGAGCGCAACGTCGGCAGCATGCGCGAGTGTGGAATCGGGACCGCCCGTGATTGCGATAAGTCGGGCGCCGAGGCGTCGAATGGTTTCGAGGAGACCAAGGATCTCTGCGGTTTCGCCGCTGTTGGACAATGCCAGGACGACGTCGCTCGATTGAATGACGCCCAGATCGCCGTGGATTGCCTCGGCCGGGTGCAGAAAGAACGCCGGCGTGCCGGTACTCGTCAGCGTTGCCGCGATCTTCCGACAGATGATGCCCGATTTGCCCATGCCGGTGAGGATGACGCGGCCGCGGCATTGCAGGAGCAGCTCCACGGCGCAGTCGAAATGGTGGTTCACCCTCGGGACCAGCGCGAGGATGGCGGCGGCTTCTGTCTCGAGCACCCGCCGCGCGAGAGCGAGATCAGCCATGGACCGCAGCGCCCTTCGTGATGGCGTCGAGCGCCATGAGTCGCCGGAGGAGCGGTTCGAGCCGATCGAGCCGCAACGCGTTCTGTGCATCACTCTTCGCGTGTGCCGGATCCTCGTGGACTTCCAGAAAGACGCCGTCCACTCCCGCGGCCACGCCAGCCGATGCCATGGGCTCGATGTACTGTGCGAGGCCGGCCGTCACACCGTCACCACCGCCGGGCAACTGTAGACTGTGCGTGACGTCGAAGACGACGGGGATTCCCTGCTCGCGCATCATCGGAAATGCTCGCATGTCGACGACGAGGTTGTGATAGCCAAAGCTTGTGCCCCGCTCGGTCACGAAGACCCGTGGGTTACCGGCATCGACGACCTTCGCGACCGCGTGCTTGATGTCGTCCGGTGCGAGAAACTGTCCCTTCTTGATGTTGACCACGCGGCCCGTTCTGGCGGCCGCAACCAGCAAATCGGTCTGACGGCAGAGGAAGGCCGGAATCTGCACCACGTCGGCGACCTCGGCAGCTGCCTCGGCCTGGGAGGGCTCATGGATGTCGGTGAGAATGGGGATGTGCAGCGCGGCCTTGATGCCGCGCAACACTCGCAGACCCTCAGTGAGCCCAGGGCCTCGGAACGATCGGTTGGAGGTGCGATTCGCTTTGTCGTAGGACGCCTTGAAGACGAACGGCACGCGAAGTCGACGAGCAATGTCGGTCAGACGCCGGGCGATCTCGGCGGCGTGCGGCTCGCTCTCGATCACACACGGGCCGGCCACCAGGACGAAGGGAGCGTCGCCGCCAATGGTGATATCGCCTAGATGCACAGCCGTCACGGAGCCATTATATGAGCGCAGGCCCGCAGGCGTAGGCCCGACCTTCAGGTCGGGCGTGACATGGGCCTGTTGGTCGTGACGCCCGACCTAAAGGTCGGACCTACGTACTGACCTGACCTACCTGCCCCGTAAGCCTACGCAACCGATTCCGCCCTGGACCTGGGTACGTGTGCCGTCTTGTGTTGATAGCTCGCCTCGACGAAGGCGGCAAAAAGCGGATGCGGCCGCGTCGGCTTCGATTGGAACTCGGGATGGAACTGCACGGCGAGGTACCACGGATGACCCGGCAGTTCCGCGATCTCGACGAACTTGCCATCGGGCGAGCGCCCCGATATCTTCAAGCCGCGCTCAGTCAATTGTCGTTCGTACTGACAATTGAACTCGAAGCGGTGGCGATGGCGCTCGCTGATCGTAGACGCGCCGTAGACGCGCTGCGCGAGGGAGCCCGGGGCGAGTTCGCAGACATAGGCTCCGAGCCGCATCGTGCCTCCGAGGTCGTCCACCCCGAGAAGATCGCGCAGCTTGTAAATCAACTTGGTCGGCGTGTCTGGTGCGCACTCCGTCGAATCGGCCTCCGGCAGCCCGGCGACGTTGCGCGCGAACTCCACGGTCGCCATTTGAAAGCCGTAGCAGATGCCAAAGTACGGGATGTTCCCTTCGCGTGCCACCTGCGCGGCCTTCATCATGCCGCGTGTGCCGCGATCGCCGAATCCGCCCGGAACCAGAATGCCATTGGCGCCATCGAGCAGCGCCGAACCGCCCGGTTCTTCGAGCGCCTCGGCTTCGATCCACTTGATGTTGACCTTGAGGCGGTGGGCGAAGCCACCATGGTAGAGCGCTTCGTTGAGGCTCTTGTAGGAATCCTCGTACCCGACGTACTTGCCGACGACATGAATGGTGAGGTCGTCGAGCGGGTTCTTGATCCGGCTGACGAGATCCTCCCAGGCCTCCATGCGCCGCTCGGTCTGCGGCAGGCGCAGGTATTTCAGGATGATGCGATCCAGTCCTTCCGCACCGAGCACGAGTGGGACTTCGTAGATTGTCGAGACGTCCTTCGCGGTGATGACAGCCTCCTCTGCAACGTCGCAGAAGAGCGCAATCTTCCGCTTCAGATCGGGATCGAGAAAACGATCCGTTCGGCAGAGAAGGATATCAGGCTGAATGCCGATCGAACGAAGGTCACGCACGCTGTGCTGTGTCGGCTTGGTCTTGAGTTCGCCGGCCGCGCCAATGAACGGCACGAGGGTCAAGTGGACGTACAGCGCGTTGTCGCGTCCGACGTCCTGTCGGAACTGCCGGATGGCCTCGAGAAATGGCAGGCTCTCGATGTCGCCAACCGTGCCGCCGATTTCCACGAGCGCGATGTCCACGTTCTTCGACGCCTCGCGGATGGCGTCTTTGATTTCGTTCGTGATATGGGGAATCACCTGAACGGTGCGGCCGAGATAGTCGCCGCGCCGCTCTTTTTGGATCACGCTCTGATAGATCTTGCCGGTGGTCCAGTTGGAGTGCCTCGCCGTCTTCGTGTTGGTGAAACGCTCATAGTGGCCGAGATCGAGGTCGGTCTCGGCGCCATCGTCGGTCACGTACACCTCGCCATGCTGGTACGGGCTCATCGTCCCCGGATCCACGTTGATGTACGGGTCGAACTTCTGCAGCGTGACGGTGTAGCCATGGCCCTCGAGCAAGGCGCCGATGGAGGCCGCCGCGAGCCCCTTGCCGAGGGACGACACCACGCCGCCAGTCACGAAAATGTATTTGGTGTTGGACATCATCAACCCGACGCCGGCGCCGCCAGCAGTCGGCGCACCTCTTCGAGATCTTCCGGAGTGTCTACGCCAATCGAATCGTACGCCGTCTCCACGGCCCGAATACGAATGCCATGTTCGAGCGCCCGCAGTTGTTCGAGTGCCTCGGCACGCTCGAGCGGCGTCTGTTCGAGCGACGCCAGCACGAGCAGCGTGCTTCGGCGGTACGCGTACAGGCCGACATGTCTGTACATGGGCGGCCATCCGCCACGGGGATCCCGCGCAAACGGGATGGGGGCACGTGAAAAATAGAGCGCGAATCCACCGCGATCGAGCACGATCTTGACTACATTCGCGTTGGTGAGTTCGGACGGCTGCTCGATGCGTCGATAGAGCGTCGTCATCAGAATCGACGGATCGGCCAAGGGCCTCACCGCTTCCGTGATGGCCCTCGGGTCGAGCAGTGGCTCATCGCCCTGCACGTTGACGACGACGTCACAGTCGAGCGTTGCGGCAACTTCGGCGAGGCGGTCGGTGCCCGTCTGATGATCCACGCGGGTGAGGCGGACGTTGCCGCCAAAATCGTTGACCGTCGTCGCAATGCGCAGATCGTCGGTGGCGACGATGACGCGAGACACGATTGGCGAGGCCTCGGCGCGCCGGTACACGTGTTCGATCATCGGACGACCGTCGATGCGCGCCAGCGGCTTGCCGGGGAATCGCGTGGAGGCGAATCGAGCGGGGATGACTGCGACGACTTGCAACGGAGGAGTGTTATCGACCGCGGAACCAGTCGATGCAGGGTGCACGACGAATCATAGCACAGTCGTGCTACGATCACGGCGTCATCGATGAACTTCAAGCGGATCTTCGCGCTCGTGGCCATCGCGGGTGGGATTGTCGCGCTGGTGACATCGGCCGCAACGACAGGTCGTCGTCCCATCGCGCCGCCGTCCATCAGTGGCGCTCCATCGGCCGCGGCCGAGACGAGTGGCGCCGCGCTTGCCGAGGAAATTGCGCGTCTTCGAGAGCGCCTGCATCCCACGACGCCGCCGCAGCGCCCGGCTCGCAACCTCTTTCAGTTCAGCGCGACGCGGGCGACGCGTCCGCCCACAGTGCCCCAACCGATCGCGGTGGCGCCTGACACACCGACGGAAATCCCGGCGACGTTGCCTCCGCTGTTCGCACTCATCGGTATTGCCGAGGACTCTGCGGCGGACGCCGCCGGCAGTCCGGTCCGGACAGCGATCATCGCTGGACTCGGCGGTCTGTTTCTCGCGAAAGAGGGGGACGCCATCGCATCGGGCTATCGCGTACTGACGATCTCCAATGACGCTGTGGAGTTGATCGATGTCGAGCGCTCGGCGACAGTGCACCTCACCCTGAAGAAATAGATTGCCTGTCGGCCAGACTCGTAGCCCGACCCGTGGGCCGGGCGTTCAATGATCACCGTCATCATCAATCCCATCTCTGGTGGCGCTCCACTCGGCGTCGCACGCACACGCGCAGAACTGGCCTCGACAGTCCTCTCCTCGTTTGGTGAAGCGGCCGAGATCTTCGTCACCGAGCGGAAAGGGCATGCGCGGGACCTGGCTCATGGTGCTATCAACCGAGGTGCTCGCCTTGTCATCGCCTGGGGTGGTGACGGCACGATGAACGAAGTGGCGTCGGCGCTCGCCTTCGGGCAGACGCCCCTCGCACTCGTACCAGCCGGCTCCGGTAATGGCCTCGCGCGCGAGTTGGGCATCAACCGTCGGCCGGAGCGCGCCATTGCAGACGCCATTGGCGCGACTGCCCGCACGATCGACGCCGGCGAATTGGGGGGGCGACTGTTCTTCAATATCGCCGGCGTTGGATTCGATGCGCACGTGGCGGCTTGTCTCGATCGCGACACCTCGGGCCCCCGCGGATTCGGCGCGTATGCGCGAATCGTGGCGCGCGAATTGTGGGCGTACCGATCCGCGGCCTACCGGATCGATGGCCGGGTGACCGGCCGCCGAGTGCTGCTCGTCACGCTGGCCAATTCGTCGCAATTCGGCAACGGCGCTCGCATCGCCCCGGCCGCGCGTCTGGATGACGGACGGCTCGACCTCGTGCTGTTCGAGGAATCGTCGCGACTATCGACCGTGCTGGCGGTACCTCGACTCTTCACAGGCGGATTATCCGAACTCCGTGGCGCGGCAACGCGGCAGATCGAACGCATCGCCATCGAAAGCGGAAGCGAAGGTCCGATGACTTTTCACGTGGATGGCGAACCGGTGCAAGGGGGACCGCGCCTCGAAGGCCGCGTCCACCCCCAAGCGCTGAGAGTGTGTGTCCGGTAGAGCCGGCGTCAACTGCGGGACACGTAGGCCCGAGCTTCAGCTCGGGCGAGACTCACGCCCGACCGAAGGTCGGGCCTACGGCTCCGGCAGCGGAATCGCGGTGATCGTTGTTAGGTGCTCGTTGGCAATCGTACAGATCCACGCCTCGCGCACGGCGGCGACCTGGCGGATCGCCTCTGCCGCGGCATTGAGCGCCGCTGGCGCGCTGTCTTCCTCGTCCACATTGACCACACCGATCGCGCCGGTTTCGTTCCGGCCAAGCGCGAAGTTCGCAATGTTCACGCGATGGCGACCCAGAATCGTCCCAACCTCGCCGATGACACCCGGTTGATCGTCGTTGCTGATGATCAACATCGTACCTGCCAGAGGCGCTTCCACCGCAATGCCGTGGACCGAGACCAGGCGCGGGCTGTTCGGCTCGAACACCGTGCCTTCCACCCAGCGTTCGCCGGTGTCTGTGTGTACCTTCAACGACACGAGACTGGTATAGTGCCGCGAGCGCGTGCTTCGCGTCTCGACAATTTCCACCCCACGCTCCCGGGCGGCGGCGCGAGCGTTCACGATCGACACGCCGCTTGAAAGAATGGGGCGGAGCACGCCCGCGGCCGCACTCGCACCGAGGATGTCGGTGCCGCGACTCTCGGCCAGCGCGCCGTAGTAGCGCAGTCCGATTGTGTGGATGCGTGCCAGGCCCAGCTGCGACACGATGGCCGCGAGCGACTCGCTGAGGCGAATCCAGGGCCGCAGCCGCTCGAGTTCGACTGGTTGAATCGAGGGGAAATTGACCGCGTTGCGCACCACGCCGTCGCGGAGGAAGTCGCGCACCGCCGCCGCCGTGTCGAGACCGACAAGTTCCTGTGCTTCCTCGGTTGATGCGGCGATGTGCGGTGTGGCGACGACCTGAGGCATTTGGGCGAGCTCCCAATCGGTAGGCGGCTCCTTTTCGAGAACATCCAACGCCGCAGCCGCCACCACGCCAGACTGAATGGCCCGTTTCAGCGCGGCCTCGTCAATCAGTTCGCCCCGCGCGGTATTGATGATGCGCAGACCAGGCTTGACGCGTGCGAAGCGCGCGTCGTTGAACAGGTGCTTGGTTTCTGGTGTGGCGGGCAGGTGCAACGTCAGGAAGTCCGCCGCTGCGCAAACCTCGTCGAGCGTGAGGAGTTCCACGCCGACGCTCTCGGCGATCTCCTTGGAGATGAACGGATCGTGTGCGATCGTTCGCATTCCGAACGAACGGGCGCGGTGCGCGACCTCCTGCCCGATGCGACCGAGGCCGAGGATCCCCAAGGTTTTTCCCCGAAGCTCGGTGCCGAGAAACCTCTTCTTCTCCCATTTGCCGGCCTTCATGGCGTGATCGGCTGCTGGAATCATGCGCGCCGTCGCCAGCATGAGCGCGCAGGTGTGCTCCGCCACGCTGATGCTGTTCGCTCCCGGCGCGTTGACCACGACAATTCCGCGCCCGCTGGCCGCGGCAACGTCGATGTTGTCGACGCCGGTGCCCGCCCGACCGATAATGCGCAGCCTCGACGCCGACTCGAGAAGGTCGGCGGTCACTTTCGTCGCGCTGCGAACGAGCAGTCCGTCTGCATCCGCAAGGTCGTTCGCGAGGTCGGCTGGGCTTCTGCCACTCCTGGCATCGATCTGCCATCCGGCTTCCGCGCGCAACAGTTCAACAGCCGATTCCGGCAGGTCGTCGGCGACGATGATTTTCATAAAGGGGATCCGCCTGTGTGCGGGCAAATGGCCGAGGAATTACCGAAATCCTGACTGCCGCAGCTGAGAGCCGAGAGCGGCAGGCTACAGAGTGTCTCAATGAACCTGCAGAGTGCGTATGTAATTGACGATGCTCCACATTTCCTGAGCGGTCATCTTGCTGGCAAACCCCTTCATGGCCGTGTTCTTGGAGCCGTCCTTGATCAACGTATAGATTTCCCCGTCGCTCGCCCCATGCTCCCAGGTGCCGTCGGTCAGGTCCGCTGGCGGCGGCTTCAATTGGGCAGCACTCTTGCCGTCGCCCGCACCCGTCACTCCGTGGCAAGACACGCACTGTCTCTCGAAAAGCGCTTTCCCGGCGGCTATCGATGCGGGGGTCGACTTGACCGGGTTGCTCAAGGTTGCCGCGTCAGCGTGCGCGTGCTCGCCCCGGTGCTGCTCGTCGGCGGTCGCCGGCTTCGCCTGGCCGGCGTCCATCGCCGCTCCAGAAACCAATGACCATCCAGCGACCGTCAGCGCGCAGGTCAAGAGCGCAGCGCGTGAGGTGAGCGTCGCCGGCCTCGGGTTGGTCAGGGTCATGAGAAGGACCTTCATCTTTTCTATCGCGCGGATGTTGAGGCGCTCGCTACAGTATAATCCCGAGGTTTTGATCCTTGGGCGTGTGCGAATATGCGTTCGCCCTGTCGTGGTGCAAACCGCTAAAACATTCCAAATGACGCAGTGCGGAGGCGTACAGACAATGCTTTTCCACAGAGTTTTCCACAGTACCTGTGAGAATCGCCTGACTCGTTCGGGGGACCTGACCTAAATGGCATCCACTACCGGCACATCGATCTCTCGTCGTCAGGGACAACTCATCGTGCCCGACGATCCGATCATTCCGTTCATCGAAGGCGATGGCACCGGCCCTGATATTTGGCGCGCGAGCGTCCGCGTGCTCGATGCTGCGGTCGCGAACGCGTATGGCGGCAAGCGCAAGATCCTCTGGAAGGAAGTATTCGCCGGTGAGAAGAGCTTCAAGCAGTTCAACAACTGGCTCCCCGACGAAACGGTGGCCGCGTTTCGCGACCACCTCGTGGGCATCAAAGGGCCGCTGACGACGCCCGTTGGTGGCGGCATCCGTTCGCTCAACGTCGCGTTGCGACAGATGCTGGACCTTTTTGTCTGTTTGCGTCCCGTGCGCTGGTACAAGGGTGTGCCGTCGCCGGTCAAGCGCCCGGAAAAGGTGGATATGGTGATCTTTCGTGAGAACACGGAAGACATCTACGCTGGCATCGAATGCGCGGCCGGGTCGCCAGAAGCGCAGAAGGTCCTCGACTTCCTGGCGAAAGAGTTTCCGAAAGAGTTCAAGAAGATTCGCTTCGGAACTGCGGAGGCGTCCGCGGCCTGGCAAAGGGAGCTCGAGGCGATTGGTGCCCCGGTGCGAACCATGGGGGTCGAGGTTGGTGTTGGCGTCAAGCCGATCAGCCGCCTGGGCACCGAGCGCCTGGTGCACAGCGCGATCAGCTACGCGGTGAAGTTCAACCGCAAGAGCGTCACACTGGTGCACAAGGGCAACATCATGAAGTTTACCGAAGGGGCCTTCCGCGATTGGGGCTACCAGGTGGCCAGGGACTTCTTCGGGGCCGTCGAGATTGATGGTGGGCCATGGTGCCGGATTCCCGACGGTAAGCCGGGCGCCGGGATCGTCATCAAGGATGCGATCGCCGACATTACGCTGCAGCAGGTGTTGACGCGTCCTGATGAGTTCGACGTCATCGCGACGCCGAATCTGAATGGCGACTACTTGTCGGATGCGCTGGCCGCGCAGGTGGGCGGCATTGGCATCGCACCGGGTGGGAATATCAACTACATCACGGGACACGCCGTCTTCGAAGCGACGCACGGCACGGCCCCCAAGTACGCCAATCAGGACAAGGTCAATCCGGGATCGGTCATCCTGTCTGGGGAAATGATGCTGCGCTACATGAACTGGACCGAGGCCGCCGACCTGGTAGTCAGAGGGATGGACCGCGCCATCGCCGCAAAGCAGGTGACCTACGACTTCGCCCGGCTGATGGAGGGCGCGAAAGAGCTCAAGACATCGGAGTTCGGGGACGCAATTATCAGAAACATGTAGCAGCGACTTAGCCACGAAAGCACGAAACCACAAACGAGCCACGAACGCACAAAACATCGACCGCGGAACTCGCAGAACCACGCAGGGATCCCCTTTTGATCTCTGCGGATCTCTGTGTGCTCTGCGGTGATCGTCGTGGCTGGGAGACGAAGATGAATCGTAAAGTGACCGTCGTTGGGGGAGCGGGAAACGTGGGGGCGACCGTGGCCCGTTGCATCGCCGACAAGGAGTTGGCCGATGTCGTCGTCGTGGACATCGCCGACCAGAAGGCCGCTGGCGTCGCGCTCGATATGTTGGAATCGTGCCCCATTACCGGATCTGACAGCCGTGTGATCGGCGGGTCGGACTATTCACACACGGCGAACTCCGACGTGGTCGTTGTCACCTCCGGCGTGCCGCGCAAGCCAGGCATGAGCCGGGACGATCTGTTGAACGTGAACTTCGGCATCATGAAAGCCGTGACCGAGCAAATCGTGAAGCATTCGCCGGACTGCATCGTCGTGCCTGTGGCCAATCCCCTCGATGCGATGTGCCAGGCTGTCTACAAGTTGAGCGGCTTTCCCCGCGAACGCGTCATCGGCATGGCCGGCGTGCTCGACTCTGCCCGCATGCGCACGTTCATCGCCATGGAACTGAACGTGTCGGTCGAGAACGTTCATGCGTTCGTGCTGGGCGGGCACGGCGACACCATGGTCCCGCTGCCGCGCTATTCGACGGTGGCGGGCGTGCCGATCACCGAACTGATGTCGAAGGATCGGGTCGACGCGATCTGCAAGCGGACGGCTGATGGCGGTGCCGAGATCACCAAGCTCGTGGGCACGAGCGCGTGGTACGCTCCAGGGGCGGCGGCCGCCGAGATGGTGGAGTGCATCCTCAAAGACAAGAAGAAGATCCTGCCGTGCTCGGTGTACCTGCAGGGCGAGTACGGCATCCGCAATCTGTTCGTCGGCGTGCCCGTCAAACTGGGCGCACGCGGCGTGGAGCAGATCATGCAGATCAAGCTGACGGCAGAAGAGGATGCCGCGCTCAAGAAGTCGGCAGCGGCGGTGAAGGAACTCGTCGACGTCATTCAGGTCTGAGACAGGCAGGGCTCAGAGGGGGACAGGGCCCTCAGGCGTGGCCAGGCGCGTGACGCCCGGCCATTTCCCGCCCGGCGGGCCGCGCCCTCAATCCCATCGATGCGTTGCGGCACGAGTAGTGGCGCGGCATTTGTTCCGAACGAGAGGCGACGGAGGCACTGCGACAGAACCACCTTCGCGTGACCGTGCAGGGGCCCGTGCTTCAGGCGCAAGGGTTCAGCGATGAATAGAGAGGCTGCACGCGCCTCTCACAGTGCTCGCGTCGCGCTCGACGCGCTGGTGCGCGAATCGCGAACGCCTGGGATCCAGTACCTCGTTATCGATGCCGACGGAACTCTCTTCGAGTATGCCGGTGGTTGGGCAGACCTCTCGAGCCATCGTCCGATGACGGTGGACACGACCATGATGGCCTATTCCATGAGCAAGACGATCACGGCAGCGGCCGTGCTTCAGCTCGTGGAGGCGCGGAAGATCGCACTCGACGACTCCATCGACCGCTATGTCGAATCGCCCTACGGCCCGCAGGTCACCGTTCGTCACCTGCTGTCGCATACGGCGGGAATACCGAATCCGATCCCCCTCCGGTGGGTCCATACGGTCCAGGACCATGTCGATTTTCGGGAGGACGCCGCGCTCGCGGCGGTTCTACGGAAGCATGGCCGGCTTTCTGCCACGCCCGGCACCAAGTACGCGTATTCCAACATCGGGTATTGGCTCCTTGGCCCGATCGTCGAACGTGTCAGTAGCCAGTCGTTCATTGAGTACGTGCGCAACGATGTCCTCGAGCCTCTCGGCATGAAGCCAGAGGCGCTGGGGTACGCCGTTGTCAACCCGTCGACCCACGCCACGGGCTATCTGGAGAAGTTTTCGCTGGTCAACCTGATCAAGTGGTTCGTCATCGACGCTGCGCTCATCGGCGAGTACGAGGGCCCGTGGTTGCAGATCCGCGCGCATTACGCCAACGGACCGGCATTTGGTGGACTCGTGGGCACTGCGAGAGGATTTGCCGCGTTCCTCCAGGATCAGCTGCGCCCGCATTCGTGCCTGTTCGACGTTCCGACCCATAACCTGTTCTATGAACCACAACGGACCGGAAAGGGCAGGGCGATCGCCATGACCCTGGGCTGGCACATCGGCGGGGCGGGCGGCGCTCGTTTCTTCTACAAGGAAGGTGGCGGTGGTGGGTTTCACAGCATGATGCGAATCTACCCAGCGGCCGGCGTTGGCACCGTGATCATGACCAACGCAACGGGATTCGACGTCCGTCGTGTCCTGGACGCGACCGATCCGGTGTTCGCGAGCTGATCGCAGGCAGCGGCGACCCTGTCGACTGGTTACCGGGGAAACGCGTCCTTTGGCAGTCCCGACACCACGCGCAGGGCATTTTGGTAATAGAGCTTTCTGAGCACTGTGTCTGGAAGGTCCATGCCGTACAGCTTCCAGAACGCGTGATAGTTACGGTAGTAGTCGAAGTACTCATCCTTGGTCTCGAACACGCGCCAGTAGTACGGATACTCCGACGACTCGAACGCATCCTTGCCGAAGAGGATGCGATCCTGGTACTTCACGAAGAAGTCGTGGGCCGCGCGAGGCTGACGGCCGAGGTCGTAGAGGATGGCGCCGACTTCGGTCACGACATTCGGAAACGCGTCGAGCATCTTCGCGGCGCGCGCCAGATCGTTCGCGTGCCAGCCGAAGTGCGCGGCAATGAAGCGCGTCTTTGGATGTTTCCTGAAGACGTTGTCGCGCTCCGTCATGAGCTCGTCGAACGTGACCTGCCCGGGTTCGGAGTTACGGCGGTCACGGAAGAGCGCCAGCTCCAACCAGCGTTCGTTCTGGATGTCGAACGGCTGAAAGAATGCCTGCGGCTCGGCGGTGTGAATGAAGACCGGCACACCCAGGCGCGCGCAGGCGGCCCAAATGGGATCGAGCGTCGCGTCGTCCACGCGGAGGCGTGTACCGTCTGTTTTTCTGGCAGTGAGCCCGAGGCTCTTGCTGATCTCGCCCACGCCAACCGCGCCCGCCTTCACGTCCGCTTCGAGTTGCGCCACGGCCCGTTCTGCCCAACCGGGGCCGACGTCTCGGAAATTTACGCCAGCGAGGATACGAACCCGGTTAGCGTGCGGACTCGCGCTGACCATCGAAAGAGCCCTCTGGAGGTCAGCGCCCGACGAGTTGTCGGCGCTCACGAAGAGGCCGACATTGAGGGTGTCGAGAGTCTTCACAAGATCCGCCAGGCCGCTCTGCGACTGGAGCATCCCCGCCGCGTGGCCGTGGATGTCGATAACCGGGTACTTTGCGCGTGGCACGGAGTGCTGCTCGGTGACCAGCCCAGACTTCGGCCGATAGTCCACAATGCTCGGGGCCGGGAATTCGGGTGCTTGACAGCGCCCGGGACGCACTTCTGTTGTGCCGGGCGGACAAGGCTGGCCAGGCTGAAGCTGCGTGTCACGGCCCCGTCCCCGCTGAGCGAGTTCGTCGGCGCCCCCAACAGCCGAGAGAGCAAGAATGACGGCGAATGCGCGAGGGAGATGCATGTGAGGACTCCGGGGGAATATTATTGATCTGCGGCATCCTCAGCTGGCTCGCGCAGAGCTTGCTCGACCACCCACTGAACGCGATGGGTTGGTCCGGGCGTTGACGTGGCTCTCTACTAGAGGCGCTCGAAGCACACCATGCGCTGCGCGCGAGGGTGGGCCCAGTCCCCGATGTAATGCACGCGCCAGGGCTGCCGTTCGGCCAATCGAACAAGGTCCAAGAAACGGCAGTGAAACGGATCGCGGTCCGGATAGCTGATGACGTCTCCAGGGTGGTGGCGGAGTTGCGCGGGCACGGGGCCCGGCGGCGCTTCGAAGAAGGTTGCGTAGAATGCGCCGCCTGGCCTGACGACAGGCGCGAGTGCCGAAAGGCACCGAGCCACCTCTTCCGGTGGCAGGTGGGTGAACAAGGACTGCGCCAGCGCAACGTCGAACTGCACGCCGAACGACGCGGCGTCGAACGCCCCGGTGCATTTGAGATGTTCCCGCGGGAGTTGTGACTGCAGACCTGCCCGGGAAATCTCGACGTCGTACCCCGCGTTCAGGAGTGACGAATTGACGTCAATGCCGAAGTAGTGCCCCGGCTCCAGATAGCGCACGAAATGAATTCCGCCGCGAAGGCAACCACACCCGACATCCAGCAGAAAGTCGCCCGGGCGAAGTCCCCGGCCGACGAGGAACTTGAACTGCAGCTCGCCCATCATGTCCCACAAACCACCCACGAACTCACGGTGGTCCCCGGCTCCAATCTCGTCGGGTGTCAGATGGCGTTCGTAGAGGTTGTGGGTCGAAAGGCGACGGGGTTCTGGACGCATGAGCGAGTAACACATTCTGCCGCAGCAGGGCCCAGGTTGCCAGCCGCGACGGCAAGGGCTGGTCCTTCGGCCCGCGCTACCTGGTCGACATCCTGCCGGTGCTCCGGTTGGGGGCGCCAGGGAGCTGGTCCAGCCTGTCCGCCCTGGCAAAGTGGCTGACGGCTGGAGCTGAAGCTCTGGCCTACGAGCCGAAGACGATAGCCCGCATGTACTCGCGTGTCATGCGGGCGATGTTCGAGATGGGAATCTCTTTCGGACATACTGCTTCGCACTCGCCTTCGTTCGAGCAGCTCCCGAAACCCTCGGCGTCGGCCCTCTCGACCATCGCGAGCGCGCGCCGAGACCGTTCAACGTGACCCTGCGGCAGCAGCGCGAGATGGGAGATTTTCGCGCTCACGAAGAGGTGCGCCGACGCATTCTTGCAGGCCGCAACACAGGCGCCGCACCCGATGCAGGCGGCAGAGTCCATGGCCGCGTCCAAGATGGCCTTCGGGATCAAGATACTGTTGGCATCCTGTGCGCCGCCGCAGTTGACCGACACGTAGCCGCCTGCCGCAATGATGCGGTCGAAGGCGCTGCGATCGACGACGAGATCCTTGACGACGGGAAAGGCCTTGGCGCGCCAGGGCTCGATGGTGACGGTGTCGCCGTCCTTGAAGCGACGCATGTGAAGCTGGCAGACGGTGGTGCCGCGATCCGGACCGTGGGGAACCCCGTTGACGACCAGACTGCACATGCCGCAGATGCCCTCGCGGCAGTCGGAGTCGAACGCGATGGCGTCCTCACCCTTCCGTATCAGACCCTCGTTGACCACGTCGAGCATTTCGAGGAAGGACATATCGGGCGAGACATGATCGGCCGGGTAGTCGACCAGTGTGCCGGGAACGTTCGGGCCCGCCTGCCGCCAGATTCTCAGCTTCAGTTTCATAAACAGTCCGCCGACAATCCGTAGGCCCGACCTTCAGGTCCGGCCTACGTTCAGTCCTGCGTGCCCGACTCGTAGGCCCGACCTTCAGGTCGGCGATCACCGTCGACGTTAGAACACGCGACGCCCGAGCTAAAGCTCGGGCCTACTTATAACTCCGCTGGCTCGGGTGCACTTCCTCGAACTCGAGGGCTTCTTTGTGCAGTTCCGGCCGCCGGCCGATGCCCTTGAACTCCCACGCAGCGACATAGGTGAAGTTCGCATCGTCCCGCAACGCTTCGCCATCGGGCGTCTGGCTTTCCTCGCGGAAATGGCCACCGCACGATTCCCGCCGCTCGAGCGCGTCGAGCGCGAGCAGCTCCGCAAACTCCAGATAGTCGGCGACGCGACCCGCGTATTCGAGACTCTGATTGAGGTTGTCCGGCGTGCCCGGTATCGAGACGTTCTCCCAGAATTCGTCGCGCAAGGTTGGAATGGCGGCCAGCGCGCGCCTGAGGCTCGCGTCGGTCCGAGCCATCCCGACGTCGTCCCACATGATGCGTCCGAGCTCGCGGTGGATCTCGCGGACGCTCCGATTGCCCTTCACCGATAGCAGCTTCTTGATCCGCGTCTGCACGCTGCTCGCGGCTTCGTTGAACGCGTCGTGATCGGTTGTGACCTTGGGAAGCGAACCACTCGCGAGGTAGTGCCCGATGGTGTAGGGGATGACGAAGTAGCCGTCAGCGAGTCCCTGCATGAGCGCGCTGGCGCCGAGACGATTCGCGCCGTGATCCGAGAAGTTCGCCTCGCCGAGGACGTGGAGCCCCGGGACGTTGCTCATCAGGTTGTAGTCGACCCAGAGCCCGCCCATTGTGTAGTGGATGGCGGGGTAGATGCGCATCGGGACTCTGTACGCATCCTCGTCGGTGATCTTCCGGTACATCTGGAAGAGGTTGCCGTATTTCTCCTGAATCGTTTCGAGTCCGACCCGCTTGATGGCGTCTGCGAAATCGAGGTACACGGCAAGGCCGCTTTCACCGACACCCCGGCCATCGTCGCATGCCTGTTTCGCGTTGCGCGACGCGACGTCCCGCGGGACCAGGTTGCCGAAACTGGGATACTTCCGCTCGAGATAGTAGTCGCGTTCGTCCTCGGGAATCTGCTCCGGCGGCCGCGAGTCGCCTTTCTTCTTCGGAACCCAGACGCGCCCGTCGTTCCGAAGGCTTTCGCTCATGAGCGTGAGCTTCGACTGGTGTTCTCCGCTGACCGGAATGCACGTCGGATGAATCTGGGTAAAGCAGGGATTCGCGAAGAGCGCCCCTCGCTTGTGCGCGCGCCATGCGGCGGTGACGTTGGAGTTCACCGCGTTGGTCGAGAGGTAGTAGACCGTGCCGTAGCCGCCCGTGGCGAGAACGACAGCATCCGCCGCATACCGCTCGATGTCGCCCGTGACGAGATTGCGGGCGATGATGCCGCGGGCCTTGCCGTCGATCATCACCAAATCGAGCATTTCGCGCCGCGCGAACAGACGGACGCTCTTCTGTTGAACCTGGCGCATCAGCGATTGGTAGGCGCCGATGAGCAACTGCTGCCCGGTCTGCCCGCGGGCATAGAACGTGCGCGAGACCTGCGCGCCGCCAAACGACCGATTGTCGAGCAGGCCACCGTACTCGCGCGCGAACGGGACGCCCTGGGCCACGCACTGGTCGATGATATTCACGCTCAGCTGCGCGAGCCGGTAGACATTCGATTCGCGCGAGCGGTAGTCGCCGCCCTTCACCGTGTCGTAGAACAGCCGATACACGCTGTCGCCGTCGTTCTGGTAGTTCTTGGCGGCGTTGATTCCACCCTGCGCGGCAATGCTGTGCGCGCGACGCGGGCTGTCCTGAATGCAGAGGTTGATGACGTTGTAACCCAGCTCACCAAGCGATGCCGCCGCCGACGCGCCCGCGAGGCCTGTCCCGACGCAGATGATGGTGTACTTCCGCTTGTTGGCCGGGTTGACCAGCTTCATCTCGAACTTGTGGCGGTCCCAGCGATCCGCGACGGGGCCCGAAGGGGATCTAGCGTCCAGTGTCATGCGCGGCCTGCCACGAAATACGCCCAGAGCGTGATCGCGATGAAGGCTCCGGCAATCAGAACCGCGATGGCTCGACCCGTGACGAGGAGCTTCGACGTCACGCGTTGGCCCTCCACGCCGAGCGACTGAAACGCGCTCGAGGCGCCGTGCCACAGGTGCGAGCCGACGATCAGCATGCTCAGGACGTAAAAGCCCGCGACCAGTGGGTTTCTGAAGTTATCCATCTCCAGACGGTAGAAGTCTTTGCCGCCCCCCGCCCACTCGTAGGTCTGGCTGAACTTGAATGCCTTCACATGGATGATGAGAAAGGCCAGCAACCAGAGCCCCGACAGAATCATCGTGGACGAGGCGACGGTCTTTCGGCTGGGCGGGCCGGCAAACTTCTTCAGCGCATACGGGACCGGCCGCGCCCGCCGGTTGTCCAGGACCATCTCGATGGTCTTCACGACGTGCAGGAGGAAGACGAGCAGCAGACCGACTTCGATCACGGGCAGCAGCGGGATGCGTTCCAGCCTGTCGGCGGTCCCGTTGAAGACCTCGGGCCCGAGAAACACCATCAGATTCGCGCTGACGTGAATGAGGAGATAGAGGACAAGACCAAGACCGGTGGCGCCGATGAGCAGCTTGCTGCCGACAGAGGAAGAGAGGACGCGCGCACGCGACGACATGTGCGCCCCAGTTTACTGTTGCGCAACGACAACGTGCAAGTTAGCATCAGGAGTTTCCTTCGCCATGAAAATCCACGAGTATCAAGCCAAAGCCATTCTCGCGCGCCATGGCGTCCCGGCGCCTCGAGGAGAGGTGGCATTCAGCGCCGCTGAAGCGGGCGACATCGCACGCCGTCTCGGCGGCGGCGTCGTTGTCGTCAAGGCCCAGATCCACGCGGGTGGGCGAGGGAAGGGCGGTGGCGTCAAGCTCGCACGGTCACCCGAGGAAGCCGAGACACTGGCGCGCGGCATGATCGGGATGACGCTCATCACGCATCAGACAGGTCCGGAGGGTCGCACGGTTTCGCGGGTGCTCGTTGAAGAGGGCCTGCAAATGACGCGCGAGTTGTACCTGAGCATCGTGCTGGATCGCTCGTCCGGCAAGCCCGTCATGATGGCGAGTGGCGCCGGCGGCATGGATATCGAAGAAGTGGCTGCCGCGACGCCAGAGAAGATCGCAAGAGTCTATGTCGAGCCGGGGGTCGGCCTCATGCCGTTCGAGGCTCGACAGCTCGCATTCGCCATCGGCCTCGACGGTCCTCAGGTGACGAAAGCCGTCAGGCTGATGAGCGCGCTCTACGAGGCGTTCATCGCGACAGACGCCTCGCTCGTGGAAATCAATCCCCTCGTCGTGACGGCGTCCGGGGATCTCCTCGCGCTCGACGCGAAGATGAACTTCGATGACAACGCCCTCTATCGGCATCCTGACATCAAGGAACTGCGCGATGTGAACGAGGAAGATCCGCTCGAAATCGAAGCCTCCAAGTCCTCGCTGAACTACATTCATCTCGACGGCAACATCGGCTGCATGGTCAACGGCGCCGGCCTCGCGATGGCGACGATGGATATCATCAAGCTATCGGGTGGGGAGCCGGCGAACTTCCTGGACGTCGGCGGCGGAGCCAATGCGGAGCAGATCCGCAACGCGTTCGCCATCCTGATGTCCGACAAGAATGTCAAGGCCGTCCTCATCAACATTTTCGGTGGCATCCTGCGCTGTGATGTGCTTGCGCAGGGCGTGATTGCCGCGGTGAAAGAGCTGGGCGTCCGGGTCCCCATCGTCATTCGCATGGAAGGCACGAACGTGGACGAAGGCAAGCGGCTGCTCAATGAGAGCGGCATGAATTTCACGACGGCCGATAGCATGGGGGACGCAGCCCAGAGAGTCGTGCAACTGGCGGGATGAGTCTCGTAGGCCCGACCTTTAGGTCGGGCGTCAAGGTCGCCCGAGCTGAAGCTCGGGCCTACGTCCAACCGAACGCATCAATTGACATATGTCCGTACTCATCGACAAATCGACGCGACTACTGGTGCAGGGCCTCACGGGCCGCGAAGGAACGTTCCACGCGAAGCAGGCCGCTGCCTACGGAACGACCGTGGTTGGCGGCGTCACGCCAGGCAAGGGTGGGACGACGCATGAAGGCTGGCCGATTTTCGACACCGTTCGCGATGCAGTCGAGAAGGAGGGTGCGAACGCGTCGGTCGTCTTTGTCCCGCCCCCCTTTGCTGCAGATGCCGTCATGGAGTCCGCGGAGGCTGGCATTCGCGTCGTGGTGTGCATTACCGAAGGGATTCCCACGCTCGACATGATGAGGGCGATGACCTACCTGAAGTCGCGCCCTGCCACACGCCTTGTTGGACCGAATTGTCCGGGTGTCATTTCAGCCGGCAAGGGGAAGGCCGGCATCATTCCCGGCCACATCTGCCGCGAAGGGCGCATTGGTATCGTTTCGAAGAGTGGCACCCTGACCTACGAGGCCATCCACCAGTTGACGAGGCTCGGTCTCGGACAGACCACGTGCATCGGGATCGGCGGCGATCCGCTGATCGGCACGACGCATATCGATGCACTGCAAATGTTTGCCAACGATCCGGAGACCGACGCCGTGATCATGATCGGCGAGATCGGTGGCAGCGCCGAAGAGGAAGCGGCGGTCTGGATCAAGGACAACTTCAAGAAGCCTGTTGTGGCCTTTATCGCCGGTCAGACGGCGCCTCCCGGGCGCCGCATGGGGCACGCAGGGGCCATCATTGCCGGCGGGAAGGGGACCGCCGCGGAGAAGATGGCGGCGCTCAGTGCGGCCGGCGTGACGGTTGTGAAGAGCCCAGCAGACATGGGCAAAGCCATCAAGGAAATCACTGGCAGCTAAACACCGTGTTTTCCGCGTGTTATACTGATTTGGATCGGCCTTCCCTCAAGAGGCTTCAGTTTCTCTCTATTCATAGGCCGTAAGGGTTTACGAATGTCATCTACAGATCTGGCAACGGAAACACAGAGGACGGTCGCTCGTAAGCAACGCGTAGTCAATGACTTCAGCATTCAGGTCGCGACCGTGAATGGGTCCGGCAGCCAGACCGCCAACATGGTCCTGCTGCGGTCAATCTTGCTCATGGGTGTGCCCGTGTCGGGCAAGAACATGTTCCCATCGAACATCGCCGGGCTGCCCACCTGGTACACGATTCGTGCGAGCAAACGCGGGTACATCGCGCGGCGCAAGGAGGTCGATTTTCTCGTCGCGATGAATCCCGAGACGGCCAAGGAAGACGTCCTGACGCTGGAGCCAGGCGCTGCCGTGGTCTACGACGAGCCGCTCAAGCTCAACACCCTGCGCAGCGACGTCGTGTTCTACCCCGTGCCATTCGACAAACTGGTGGCGCCGGTGTGCCCGGATGCGAAGCTTCGACGCCTCGTCCGCAACATGATCTACGACGGCATTCTGGCGAAGATTCTGGGCATCGACCTGGCGCACATGGAGAAGGCGCTTGCCAAGCAGATGGGGAAGAAAGCCAAAGCCGTGGCGTTCAACGTCGGCGCGCTCAAGGCGGGCTGGGACTATGCCGAGGCGACGTTCACGAAACAGGATCCGTACGTCATCGAAGCGATGAACGAAACGGCCGGCAAGATCCTCATCGAAGGCAACGCCGCCGCAGCCATCGGCTGCATGATGGCCGGGGTCACGGTCGTGGCGTGGTACCCGATTACACCTTCATCGTCTCTCTGCGAATCGCTCATCACGTATCTGAAGAAATACCGCATCGACAAGGCGACCGGAAAGGCCACGTTTGCCGTTGTGCAGGCTGAAGACGAGATCGCCTCACTCGGCATGGTGATCGGGGCGAGCTGGGCAGGCGCGCGGTCGATGACGGCGACAGCAGGTCCCGGCATCTCGTTGATGGGCGAGTTCGCGGGCCTCGCGTACTACGCGGAAACGCCGGCGGTGATCTTCGACGTCCAGCGCGTGGGGCCGTCCACTGGCCTGCCCACGCGGACCGCGCAGGGCGACCTGCTGCAGGTGGCGTTCTTGTCGCACGGCGACACCAAACACATCATGCTGATGCCGGCCTCCGTGGAAGAGTCCTACACGATGGCCATGCAGGCATTCGACCTCGCCGAGCAGTTCCAGACGCCGGTCTTCGTGATGATGGATCTCGATCTGGGCATGAACAACTGGATGTCGGACGCGTTCACGTACCCGACGGGTCCGATCAATCGCGGCAAGCGGCTCGACCGCGGAGAAACTGAAGGAACTCGGCGAGTGGGGCCGGTACAAGGACGTGGACGGCGACGGCATCCCGTATCGCACGGTGCCGGGCGACACCATGCCGGCATATTTCGCCCGAGGATCCGGCCACAACGCGAAGGGACAATACAGCGAGCGCCCCGACGACTACGTGGAGAACATGGATCGCCTCGCCAGAAAATTCGAGACGGCACGCTCACACGTACCTGAGCCCGTCATCCAGAGCAACCCGAAGGCCAAGATTGGCTTCGTCGCCTTCGGCACGTCCCATTTCGCGACGGAAGAGAGCCGCGATCAGCTCCTCGAGGAGACGAAGGTCGAAACCTCGTACTTCCGACTGCGCGGGTACCCCTTCAATGCCGAGCTCGCAAGGTTCGTCGACGCTCACGATCGCGTGTACATGATCGAGCAGAATCGCGACGCGCAGCTCAGGCAGCTGATGAAGCTGGAGTTGACACCCGAGCAGGTGTCCAAGCTCCGGAGCGTCCTCCACTACAGTGGTCTGCCGATCGATGCCCGCAGCATCACCGACGATGTACTGGCGCAGGAAGGCTTCGAGGTGGCCAAGAAGACGGTCGCTCGGGTGAGTGCGGGAAGCGCGGGTGGAGAGTAGCTGATGCCCGCATCGCAGAGCGCTAATCGTTAATTGCAGATCTAATCCCCAGACATCACATGACGACACCGATTAAAGTCAATCGCATCGGCCTCGAGCACCAGATCTACAAGGGCAGCAAGACGACCCTGTGCGCCGGGTGCGGGCACAACTCGATCTCCGAGCGCATTATCGACGCCTTTTACGAGATGGGCGTGAATCCGAAGCAGGTGGTGAAGTTGTCGGGTATCGGGTGTTCGAGCAAGAGCCCGGCGTACTTCCTCGGTTCCTCTCACGGGTTCAATGCGGTCCATGGCCGCATGCCGTCGGTCGGAACAGGCGCCATGCTGGCCAACCAGAAGCTCATTGCGATCGGCGTCAGCGGCGACGGCGATACCGGCGCCATTGGCATCGGCCAGTTCGTGCATCTCATGCGTCGCAACCTGCCGATTATCTACATCATTGAAGACAACGGCTGCTACGGCCTCACGAAGGGTCAGTTCTCGCCGACCGCGGATCTGGGCTCGAAGCTCAAGACCGGTGTGGTGAACGACCTGCCGCCGATCGACACCTGCGCCCTTGCCATCGAGCTCGGTGCCACGTTTGTCGGCCGCTCGTTCTCCGGCGATAAGAAGCAGCTGCTGTCGCTGTTGAAAGCGTCGCTGGCGCATCGCGGCACGGTGATGCTCGACGTGATCTCTCCCTGTGTGACCTTCAACGACCACGAGGGTTCGACCAAGAGCTATGCCTATGCCAAGGAGCACGATGATCCAGTCGAGGACGTCACGTTCGTCCCCTTCTTCGAGGACATCACCGTGGACTACGCGCCTGGCAGCGCGCAGGAAGTCACGATGCACGACGGCTCCAGGCTCGTCCTGAAGAAGCTCGAAGAGGACTACGACCCGACCGACAAGCTCAATGCGATAAAGCGCCTCCACGAGAGCGCGCGGCGTGGCGAGTTCGCAACAGGTCTCATCTACATCGAGCCCGACCGCGACGATTTCCTGACGCAACTCAACGTCGTCGACGAGCCGCTGGCGAGCCTGCCGCTCGAGAGGACGCGACCGGGCAGGGAGGCGCTGGAGGAGATCATGGAAGGGCTGAGGTAGGAGACAGGTATCGAACATCGGACATCGCACAGTGCAAATCTCAAGGTCGGATCGCCACCACCATTTTTCGATCAATGATTCCGTTGATGAGGACGCTGGTTGGCGATTGCCGTCTTCACGGACGTCGTGAAGATGGCCACCAGCTCCCTTGCCTGTCCTGCCAGATATTCGAGTTCGTCGCCCGTCGCCATGCCGCTCCGGCCACTGAAGACAAGCCAGAACAGGGTTTCGTCTGCTTCCTCCAGTGTGGTTCCCAGCTTTGCTGTGAACTCCCGGTGGGAGCGCCCCCGTCTCGAGGCCCGATAGTTGGCGGCCAGGCCCGTCGCGCTGCGAAAAAGCTGGTCCGCAACATGGCGGCCTTCCCATGATGCCGGCAGCGCGCGGCAGAGTTGCGTGACGCGCAGGGCAAAGCGCATCGTGCGTTCTTCGAGTGCTTCCGCGAGCGGGTTCATACGCCCTGCCGAAGCATTGACCGTTCCACCCGTTGTCGCAGCTCTATTTGTTAAGATTTGCGTTTTCCGATTTACGATGTGCAATTCCTGCGCTCCCCCTGCCGTGTTCTGGTTGCTATAATCTCTCGATGCAACAACGCACCCTGGCCATCATCAAGCCGGACGCCGTCGAGCGAAAGATAGCCGGTCGGATCATTCAGCGTATCGAAGACGAAGGCTTTCAGATCCGCGCGATGCGGCGCGTTCATTTGTCGAAGGGCGAGGCCGAGGGCTTCTATGCCGTCCATCGGGAGCGGCCGTTCTTTTCCAGCCTCACCGAGTTCATGTCGTCGGGCCCAGCGGTTGTGCTTGCGCTCGAAGCTTCCGACGCGATCAAGAAGTGGCGGACGCTGATGGGTGCGACCGATCCCGCGAAGGCGGATCCGGGGACACTCCGGAAGGAATTCGCGCAGTCCATCGAACGCAACGCCACGCATGGTTCCGATGCACCGGACACGGCGGCCTTCGAGTTCGGGTATTTCTTTGCGGGAGTGGAGCTCATCGAATGAGACGCTCGGCGTCGGAGGGAACGGACACCACTGCGAAATTCGGTGTCGTCTGTGGTAAATAGCTCGTCGTGGGGAAGGTGCTTGTCCTGGTCGGTCTTGCGCTCGCCGCTCTCGGCCTCCTGATGATGGTGGGCATCCCCTTCGGACGGCTGCCGGGCGACATCGTGGTCAAACGCGGAAACTTCTCGTTCTACTTCCCGCTGGCGACCTCCATCATCCTGAGTATTGTTCTCACTCTGCTGCTTGCCTTCTTCAGGCGTTGAACTGACAGCGGACCGCCGAAACTGACCGCCGAGCGCTGACAGCCGAGAGCCCAACGCATGACCATCAAAGCCGACCGCTGGATCAAACGCATGGCGCTCGAGCATGGGATGATCGAGCCATTCGTCGAGAGGCAGACTCGCACCGGCGTCGTCTCTTACGGACTGTCGTCCTATGGGTACGACACGCGCGTCGCCGACGACTTCAAGGTCTTCACGAACATCTACAACACGGTCGTCGATCCAAAGGATTTCGACCCGAAATCGTTCGTGGACATCAAAGCTGATGTGTGCATCATTCCGCCCAACTCCTTTGCGCTTGCGCGGACGATCGAGTACTTCCGCATTCCCAGGAACATCCTGACGGTCTGTCTGGGGAAGTCCACCTATGCACGCTGCGGGATCATCGTGAATGTCACGCCCTTCGAGCCCGAATGGGAAGGGCACGTGACGATTGAGATCTCGAATACCACGCCCCTTCCGGCGAAGATCTACGCCAACGAAGGAATCGCGCAAGTGCTGTTCTTTCAGAGCGATGAGGTGTGCGAGGTGTCGTATAAGGACAAGAAGGGAAAGTACCAGGCTCAGCAGGGCGTCACTCTGCCCAAGATCTAGCCCGATGCTGTACGGGCGATGGAGCCCATCCCTTGACGGTTGAACGACATACGTAGTAAAAAAGTCGCACCCGCGCGCTCTTCGGATCGGTTTGAGGCGTGCCGCCGCAGGTTCCGATAATCACGCTACATGGATAAACTTGTCGAGCGCGAATCCGCCACTCGTGCCCCCCTGGTCGCCGCGCCCGCCCTTGCCGTTCAGTTTTTCTTGATCCCACTGGCCGTTGTTGGCGTCACGGTCTTGGTATACGTCGGATTCCGTTCGTTGCTGACCGATGACCGCAAAGCGGAAGACTACTTGACCGAGATTCGTACCGGCGGCACTGATCGTCGCTGGCCTGCCGCGTATGAACTCTCACGGTTGATGGCCGACCCGGCCGTCCGCGCCAACCGGGAACTCGCCCCGGTTCTCGTGGAGGCCTTCGAACGGGCGAAGGACGACGACCCGAGGGTCCGGCGGTATCTCGCCCTGGCCATCGGCCGGCTTGATCCACCGCTGCCGCAGGAGGCTATCGCCGCGCTGAGCCGCTCGCTCGACGAACCGGATGCCGGTGTGAAGGCCGACTGGTTCGGTCGGTTGACCGGCGCCACCGACAGCGAGGCGGGAGAAGCTCGTATCAGCACTATCTGGGCGCTTGGATCTTCCGGCGACACCCGCGTGGTCCCGCGGCTCCAGCCGTTGTACGAATCATCCGATGCTGGTGTCCGCAAGATGGTGGTGTATGCCCTGGGTGCGCTTCCCGGAGAGGCGCAACTGGAGACGCTGCGTGCGGCGCTGCGCGATCCGGAGCCAGATGTGCGCTGGAATGCGGCGATTGCGCTCGCGCGACACGACAGCCGTGAAGGCGTGCCGGTGCTTCAGCAGATGCTCGATCGGGCGTACGTCGAGCAGACGGTGAAACGTGAGGTTCGGCAGGACGCGGACATCGACCCGGTGGCAGACGTGATGATCAGCGGCCTTCGCGCCGCGGGGGCTCTGAAGGACGCGTCGCTCAAGCCGTCGATTGAGGAACTGAGTCGCGACGACCGCAGTATGAAAGTGCGCCAGGCCGCTCTGGAAGCACTCAAAGCGATGGGATGACCCCATACATCCTATGAGGCAGCATGGCTGACGACGAGACCAAACCGGAGACGCCCGCGGAGAAGCCCGCGGAGAAGCCCGCGGTTCCCGCCGCAACGGCTGCAACCGCGGCCGCCGCGCATGCGGCCAAGCCTGCAGCACCGCCGCGGCCGCCAGCGGCCGCGATGCCCGACCTTGCGGGAAGAACCACATCCGCCGCGTCTTTGGGTGGGGCCGCAGCCAAGGCTGCTTCAGCGGCGCCCGCCCCAGCTGCGGCAAAGGCCTCGACTCGCGATCCGGATGACACCTCGCCGCTTCTCAATCGCCGGGCGTGGATGGGCTTGGCCTGGGGCGCATTTTCCGCGGCGTCCGCCGCGGCACTCGCCGCGAGCGGCCGGTTCATGTTTCCCAACGTGCTGAACGAGCCGCCGCAGCAGTTCAAGGCAGGCTTCCCGAGCGATTACGGGGCTGGCGTCGACGAGCGCTGGAAAGAGAAGTTCGGCGTCTGGATCGTCCGCACCCCGGATGACATCGTCGCGCACGCGGGTGGCTTCTACGCGCTGCTGGTCACCTGCACACACCTTGGCTGCACACCGAATTACCTCTCGGCCGAAGCCAAATTCAAGTGCCCGTGCCATGGGAGCGGCTTCCGACTAACAGGCGTAAATTTCGAAGGACCGGCGCCTCGTCCGCTGGAGCGCGCGCGAATCGTGCTGGCCGACGATGGGCAGCTGCTGGTCGACAAGGCCCGGAAGTTCCAGTACGAGCTGGGACAGTGGGCAGATCCCGAGGCGTTCTTGAAGGCGTGATTCCCGCTGAGGTCAGACACTGAGTTGTCAGCCGCCAGGAGGGTCTGGACGGCGCGACGCAGCTGATTGACGGGAGCCGTGAGCTGAGACTGATTGCCGAGAGCTGATATGGCCGATACCAAAACCGTCGCACCCCAAGAAGGCCCGGGCACCCGATTCTGGAACTGGCTGACCGAGACGCAGGTCTGGACGTCGATCTTCCGGCACAGCCGGCCGGACAACGACCGCAATCGCGTCCTCGTGATGCTGTCGAACATCTTCCTGCACCTGCATCCGGTGCGGATCAGGAAGTCGGGCGTCAAGCTCCGCTACACCTGGTGCATGGGCGGCATGAGCTTCTTTCTGTTTCTTTCGCTGACCCTGACCGGGCTGTTGCTGATGTTCTACTACCGGCCGACGCTCGAGTATGCGTACACCGATATCGTCGGCCTGCGCGAGCACGTGCCGCTCGGCATCATGCGCGAGATGCATCGCTGGGGCGCGCACGCGATGGTCATCACGGTCATGCTCCACATGTTCCGGGTCTTTCTCACCGGATCGTACAAACCGCCGCGCGAGTTCAACTGGTCGGTCGGCGTGATCATGCTCGTGCTCACGTTCCTGCTTTCGTTCACTGGGTATCTCCTGCCCTGGGATCAGCTGGCGATTTGGGCGATTACGGTCGGCTCCAACATGGCGCGCGCGACACCGTTTCTCGGTCACGAAGGCCCTGGCGCAGCGTTGCTGCGCCTTGGTGATGTCCCGTTGATTCACGCCTACGACGACGCGCGCTTCGCGCTGCTCGGCGGGTCGTTCGTGGGCGAAGGCGCGCTGCTGCGATTCTACGTGCTGCACTGCGTGGGTCTGCCGCTCGGGATCGCCGTTCTGATGGCGGTGCACTTCTGGCGCGTCAGGAAGGACGGCGGCATCTCTGGGCCACTGTAGAAAGCGAAGACGAAGAAATAGAAAAGATAGAAGTAAGACCCTCGAAGTTTTGAGTTCTCAGTTTTAACTTGTCCGGAGGGCGACTTGGGATTCATCAAAGGCATCATCAACGCACTGGCCGATCCACGGCTGTTCTTCATTCTGGCTGTGCTGTCGCTGGTGGTGCTCGTCTGGAAGCGCGAGAAGCTCGTCGGGAATTCGGTCGGCTACGGGCTGCTCGGGTTCCTGGGACTGTTCTTCCTCTTCGGCATCTTCGACCAGAATTTCAAGCTGATCATCACGAAGCCGGACAACGTCCCCATCGTTGGGCTGATCTTTCTGCTTGTCTTCTTCGTGTGGTACGGCATGCGCGAGGCCGTGCTGAACGATCGCCGGATTACGGCGGGCAAGGGGCCGATCGAGAAAGAGGAATCGGACCGTGTGTGGGTGTGGCCGGATCTCGTCTACACCGAGCTCATTTCCTTGATCGTGTGCTCGGTCGTGCTCATTGTGTGGTCGATTCTCCTGAAGGCGCCGCTCGAGCAGCCGGCGAACCGTGCGTTGACGCCCAATCCGTCGAAGGCTCCGTGGTATTTCCTGGGGCTACAGGAAATGCTGGTCTACTTCGATCCCTGGCTGGCGGGCGTGGTGCTGCCAGGATTGATCATCGTGGGGCTGATCTGTATTCCCTATATCGACAAGAACCCGAAGGGTAACGGGTACTACACCTTCAAGGAACGGCAAGGCCGAGATCACGATCTTCCTGTTCGGGTTTGCTATTTTGTGGGTGTCTCTCATCGTGCTGGGCACGTTCCTGCGCGGACCGAACTGGAACTTCTTCGGGCCGTTTGAGTACTGGGACATCCACAAGCTCGAAGCGCTCACCAACGTGAACCTTGCGGATTACATCTGGGTGCGCGGGCTCAGGATGGGGTCGCCTACGAACTGGTTCGTGAGGGAGATTTTCGGCATCGTACTGGTTCTGGCCTACGTGTTCGCCCTCCCGGTCGTGCTGGCCAAGTCGTGGTTCAAGGGATACTACGAAAAGCTGGGGGCGCCGCGATACTACGTCGCCGCGTTTCTCTTCGTGACGATGCTGTCACTGCCGACCAAAATGCTGCTGCGATGGATATTCAACCTGAAGTACATCGTGGCAATTCCCGAGTTCTTCTTCAACATCTAATCTGCATATTGAGCCATGGCTGACAAGAAGAGCATCGGTCACGCGTATAACGTCGACTTCCTGAACGTCGTGTTCGCAGCGTCCAGCATCTTCCTGCTTCTTTCGGTCGTCTGGATGGTCTGGGACGATTTCGACCGCGACTGGAAAAATACGCAGCGGCGCTTCGCGGACCTCGAATATCAGGTGACGCAGGCCAGCCGGGAGCAGGCGGCGCGCGCGGTCGACAAGAACAAGCTGGCGCAGCTCACCTCCGCACGACAGGCCGCGGAGAAGAACGTCACCGCCAATCAACAGAAGGTCGACGAGCTCCAAGCCAAGTTGGCACAGATCGACATCAGGCTGTCCCGGCAGCAGCAGGACGCCAACTTCGCGAAAGCCACCTACGACCACGATCGTTATGAGTTCGAAGTGCTGCGGTCCGAAGGGGCGTCGAACGCGGATGCGAAGGGCCAGGCGGTCGCTGAGCTCGAGAAGCGACTGAACACGCTCAACCTCGACCTCGAGAAAGTGCTCGCGGAGAAGGCCGAGGTTCAGAAGCAGCTGAGCCAGTACACCGGCGAGGTTGCCCGAATCGGCAAGGAGCTCGACGAGCTGATCGTGGAGCAAACGCGGCTGGACAAACGGCTTGCGGTGCTGGCGCCGAGCGCGGTGAAGGATTACTTCCGCAACGCGCCGCTCGTCGACTTTCTCGCGCCGACAATCAAGGTGCAGCAGATCATTCTGCCCAACATCGTGGACGATGTGAACTTCACCAAAGTTCCGAAGATGGACCGCTGCGGCACGTGTCACCTGGCGATCGACAAGAAGGGCTACGAGAAGTATCCGCAGCCGTTCCGGACGCACTCGAATCTCTCGACCTACATCGGCAGCGACTCCCAGCACCCGATGGATCAGATCGGCTGTACCGTGTGCCACGAAGGGATGGGCCAGTCGGTCAATTTCCGGGACGTGGCGCACGCGCCGTCCACCGACGCGCAGAAGAAAGAATGGGAGGAGAAATTCCATTGGGAAGAGCCCCATCTCTGGGACTACCCGATGCTGCCGGTCAAGATGACCGAGGCGTCCTGCGCGAAGTGCCACAAGCGCGAAGTGTTCATCCCGAAAGCCGATGCGCTGAATGTTGCGTACGCGACCTACGAACGCGCCGGCTGCTACGCGTGTCACAAGACGAGGGGCTTCGAGAACCTGCGGAAGCCTGGGCCGACGCTCACGAAGATTCAGTCGAAGCTGACGCCTGAGTGGGTCAAGACCTGGGTGCGCAACCCGCGCGCGATCAAGCCGGCAACCTGGATGCCGCGGATCTGGTACAACTCGAACTCGAGCGCGCCTGAAGACGCGGTGAGAAACGAAGTGGAGATCAACGCGGCGGTGGCGTACCTCTTCGCGAACTCCGAGCCGTACTCGAACCTGGTCAAGAATCCACCGCTCGGCAACGCCAAGGCTGGCGAGCAAATCGTCAAGTCCGTGGGTTGCCAGGGTTGTCACGTCGTCGAAGGCAAGCGCGACGAGGTGGGGCCACACCGGACATTCGGTCAACCCCTGGAGAACATCGGGAGTAAGACGACCTACGAGTGGGTCTACAACTGGGTGCGGGAGCCGAAACACTACAACCCCGACACCTACATGCCTGACCTGCGGCTCACCGATGCGCAGTCCGCCGATGTCGCGACCTATCTAATGACCCTGAAGCCGGGCGGCGGCGACGCGGCCAAGGCGATGCCCGACGAGGCCGCCGTGGATGCTGTGCTCCTCGACTATTTCAAGGCGGTGATGCCATTTGCGGAGGCCCAGGCCGAGCTCGGGAAGCTCGATACGGCAGCCAAACAACAGGCGCTCGGGCAGCGCGTCATCGGTCGCTACGGCTGCTTCAGCTGCCACGAGATCAAGGGCTTCGAGAAGGCGCAGCCGATTGGCACCGAATTGTCGGAGGAGGGCAGCAAGTTGGTGTCGCGGCTCGACTTTGCCTTTGTTCACGATATTCCACATACGTCGAAGCTGGCATGGTTCGGCAGGAAGCTGCAGGACCCGCGCGTATTCGATCGGGGGCGCGTTCTTCAGCCCCTCGACAAGCTTCGCATGCCGAATTTCGACTTCTCGCAAGTGGAGATCGATCGGCTTGTCACGGCCATCATGAGCCTCCAGCGTGAGATTCAACCGCCCGCGGCAATGCCCGTGAGGTCTGCGCGTGCCGACTTCCGGGGGCAGGGCCGCAACCTCGTACATCGGCGCAATTGCGTCGGCTGTCACAACATCGAGGGCGACGGAGGAGACTTCGCGAAGACAGTGGAGGATCCCTCCCTTGCGCCCCCCATGTTGACGCCGGAAGGAGCCCGTGTGCAGCCGGATTGGCTCTATGCCTTCCTGCGTGCCCCCATCACGATTCGGCCGTGGCTCGACGTCCGGATGCCGACCTTCGGCTTCGACGACCCCACGGTGAATGGTGTGATCAGCTATTTTGGCGCCGTGTCGAATACCGTTGGACCATTCCAGACGCACCAGGTCATGACGGCCGCGAACACCGAAGCCGGCAGCAAGCAATTGTTCGACGTGCTCCAGTGCCAGAAGTGCCACGTGCTGGGAGCGATTCCGAAGGACCAGCCGGTCTCGAATCTTGCACCGGACCTGCGCATGGCCGCCGATCGGCTACAGCCGGAGTGGATCTCGGAGTGGTTGAGGAATCCAGCTGCGATCCTGCCGGGGACCCGGATGCCACAGTTTTGGCCGGAACTTCCGAAGTCGCCCTATCCGCAGTTCGGTGGAAGTGGCGAAGCCCAGATCAAGGCGATTCGCGACTACCTTCTGACCCTGAGAGGTGGACCGACGCCGCGGACTGGGGCCCGAACCGCCAACTAGGGCTGGTGGTCCGGGTGAGGAGGGAGGGTAGGAGAACACTCTGGTTTCCTGCCTGCCCTCTCTGGCTCGCCTGCCTCGACTGCCTGAGCTGCCCGGTATAATTCCAAAGAATGCTCCGGCCGTATCGCGGGCATCTGCCCCGGATTCATCCGACTGCCTACATCGATGACAGCGCGCAGGTGATCGGTGACGTTGAGATTGGCGAGGAAAGCAGCGTCTGGATGTGCGTGGTCATCCGCGGAGATGTTCACCAGATCCGGATTGGCCGCCGCTGCAACGTCCAGGACGGGACCATTGTACACGTCATGAAAGATACGCACGCCACGATGATTGGCGACAACGTGACGATTGGTCACGCCGCCGTCATCCATGGCTGCACGATTGAACACCAGTGCCTTATCGGGATGGGGGCGATCGTGCTGAACGGCGCATGCATCGGGACTGGCTCGATTGTGGCGGCGGGTGCGCTCGTTGTCGAGGGTATGCAGGTGCCGGCCCGGTCGCTGGTGATGGGCAGCCCGGCGAGGGTGAAACGGATGCTGACGGACGCTGACGTCACGGAGATCCAGATGTACGCCGATCGCTATGTGCAGTACCGTCTCGACTACATGGAGAAAGCAGGGACTAGAGGTTAGGGATTAGGGATTAGGGATTGGGGATTAGGGGTGAGGGATTCCCCCTGACCCCAATCCCTCACCGCTCGTTCCGAATCCTAATCCCCAATCCCTAACCCCTAATCCCTAATCCCTAGCCCCGATGTCCACACACCCCGCGCGCGGCACACGAGACTTCCTTCCGGACGATGTCCGCCGGCGGGAGTACGTGGTGCACGTCGTGCGCGAGGTGTACGAGCGGTACGGGTTCGAACCGCTCGAGACGCCGGCGTTCGAGAACATCGAAACGCTGCTCGGCAAGTACGGTGAAGAGGGCAACAAGCTCATTTTCAAGATCCTCAAACGCGGGGAGCATGAAGCCAGCGGGGAAGCGGACCTGGCGCTGCGATACGATCTCACAGTGCCGCTCGCTCGCGTCGCCGCGCAGTATCAGAACGAGCTGCCAAAGTTCTTCAAGCGGTATCAAATTCAGCCGGTGTGGCGCGCGGATCGCCCCGCGCGCGGCCGGTTCCGCGAGTTCTTCCAGTGCGATATAGACGCGCTCGGATCCATCTCTCCGACGGTAGAAGTCGAGTTGCTCGCGGCAGTCAGTGATGTGCTTGCGCGTCTGGGATTCGAGAACTTCAGGATCAGGCTGAATCATCGAAAGGTCCTGACCTCGATTCTGTCGGAGTTCGGAGTTCCGGCTCACTCTCAGAGCGATGCGCTCGTAGCAATCGACAAGCTCGATAAGATTGGCACGGACGGAGTCGAGAAGGAATTGGCCGCCAGGGACCTCGACCCGGTGGCGGCGGCGAAGTGTGTGGCCTTCTTCAAACAGGTTCAGAAGCTGCCGGATTCTCCGAAGGAGGGCCTGCTCTGGTTTCTGGATGCGGTTTCCGATGTTCCGGGTCGCGAGGAACTCAGGACGATCTTCGAACTGTCACAACAGACACCGGCAGCCGGCCGCGTCCATATCGATCCGAGTCTTGCGCGAGGCCTGTCATACTACACGGGCGCCATCATGGAGATTGCGGTGCCTGACCTGCCGGGGAGTCTCGGAGGCGGCGGACGGTACGACAACCTGATCGGGATGTTTCTGGGCCGCGATATTCCTGCCTGCGGATTCTCCCTCGGACTCGAACGCATCATCGTCGTGATGACCGAGCGGAGCATGTTTCCCGCAAAGATCTCGCGCGGGGCCGTTGACGTGATGCTCACGTTTCTCTCGGACCGCCTGCGCGGCGATGCCCTGAAGCTCGCTGGAGAACTGCGTGGCGAGGGCCTCCGTGTGGATGTGTATCCAGAGACGAGCCGGAAGCTGGAGAAAGCGCTCAAATACGCGTCGAGCAGGAGTGTTCCAGTGCTGGCCATTCTCGGCGAGGACGAGGACGCTCGCGGCGAAGTCGCCGTGCGGGATCTGCAGACGAGGCAGCAGGATACCGTGCCCCGTTCGGGCGCCGCGCAGGCGATTGCGAACCGCGTCCGCCTCGTCGAACCGAGAACCTTGAACACAGAACCTAGAATCTTGGCCCCCTAGACCCTTAGAACCTTCTGTGATGTCTGACTCCTATCGCTCCCACACGTGCGCTGTGCTCCGCGTCGAGCATGTCGGCCACCTCGTGCGCCTCGCCGGCTGGGTGAATCGAAAACGCGACCATGGACAGCTGTTGTTCATTGACCTTCGCGACCACTACGGCGTCACGCAGTGCGTGTTCACCCCCGACTCGGCGGCCTTTGCTGTGGCAGAGGGGATCAGGCTCGAGAGTGTGATCAGCGTGACGGGCCGCGTGATTGCCCGTACGCAGGAGAATATCAATCCCACACTCCCGACCGGCCTTGTGGAGGTCGTGGTTGACGCGATCGATGTCCTGTCCACGGCCGAGCCGCTGCCTTTCCAGGTCGCCGGCACGCAGGAGATTCCTGAGGAGCAGCGTCTTCGCTATCGGTTTCTCGATCTTCGTCGCGAGAAGATCCATGCGAACATTGTTCTGCGATCGAGGGTCATCGCAAGCATTCGGCAACGGATGCAGGCGCAGGGGTTTCTCGAGTTCCAGACGCCGATTCTGACGTCCAGCTCTCCCGAAGGCGCCCGCGACTACCTGGTGCCGAGCCGGATTCACACCGGCAAGTTCTATGCGCTTCCGCAGGCGCCGCAGCAGTTCAAGCAGCTCCTCATGGTGGCGGGCTTCGATCGCTATTTTCAGATTGCGCCCTGTTTTCGCGACGAGGATGCCCGCGCCGATCGCTCGCCGGGCGAGTTCTATCAGCTCGATGTCGAGCTCTCGTTCGTGACACAGGACGACGTGTTTGCCGCCATTGAGCCCGTGCTCGCCGGTGTGTTCGGCGAGTTTTCGGACTGGACGGTGTCGCCCGCGCCGTTTCCGCGCATCGCCTACGACGTGGCCGTGACGATGTACGGGACGGACAAGCCAGACCTGAGAAATCCGGTCACAGCGGTGGACGTCACCCCGCTCTTCAGGGGATCCGAGTTCGTGGTGTTTGCCCGCGCGGTTGACGAGGGGGCTGTCGTCCGTGCGATTCGCGCGCCAGGGGCTGCGGATCGGTCCAGAAGCTTCTTCGACAAAGTCGTCGCGCTTGGCGAGTCATTTGGACTCGGCGGGCTGGCCTATGTCGTGGCGAGCGAGACGCCGAAGGGACCGCTCGCCAAGTACCTGCCCGACGCACGCCGCGAGCAGCTGTTTCAGGCGATCGGCGTCGAGCGGGGCGATGCTGTCTTCTTCGCAAGCGGAACGCCCAAGGGCCTCATGCGGCCCGTGGATGGGCTGAGGACCCATCTGGCGCGCGAGCTTGGCCTGCTGGAAGAGAACGCCTATCGGTTTTGCTGGGTGACGGATTTCCCGTTCTACGAGCGCGACTCGGAAACGAATCAGATCGTCTTCAGCCACAACCCGTTTTCCATGCCGCAGGGCGGCCTGGACGCGCTTAACGGGAAAGATCCGCTGTCCATCAAAGCCTTTCAGTACGACATCGTGTGCAACGGCGTGGAGCTGTCGAGCGGAGCTATCCGGAATCACCGGCCCGACATCATGCTGCGTGCGTTCGACATCGCCGGGTACGGACCGCAGGAGGTCGAAAAACGCTTCGGCGGAATGCTGAACGCGTTTCGCTTCGGCGCCCCGCCGCACGGCGGGCTCGCCCCGGGCATCGATCGGATCGTAATGCTGTTGGCGCAGGAGCCCAACCTGCGCGAAGTCATTGCCTTCCCGATGACTCAGAACGCGGAAGACCTGTTGATGGGCGCCCCGGCGCCGGTCTCAGACCGGCAACTGAAGGAGCTCCACATCCGGACGGTCGAACACAGGAAGTGAACGTGGGGGCTGCCCCAAACGATTGTGGGTGCGGCACTTATGGTCACGGGGCAAGGAACAGTATAATTGCTAGCTAAGTGTCTGCATTAAAAGGAGATAACGCGAAGCGCATCATTCTTCCGGAAGAGGGCCTCGAGACGCTCTTTGGTTCCTACGACGAGAACCTCAAGCACCTCGAATCGCTCTTCAATGTTCGAATCCGCACGCAGGGGCACGAACTCTCGGTGGACGGCGGCGGCCCCGGGCCAGACAAGGTCGAGCGTGTCGTGACGCAGCTGGCGTCGCTGATGAGAGAAGGCTACAAGCTGTCCAACGCCGACGTGAAAACCGCGTCCGATCTTGTGGCGCAGGACGAGGCCGTCAATCTGCGTGAGCACTTCCTCAAGGGCAGCCTCACGCCCGGCAGGCGGCGCGTGGCACCCAAGTCCATCAACCAGCGTCGTTATCTCGAAGCCATCGACCTGAACGATATTGTCTTCGGCATCGGTCCGGCCGGGACAGGGAAGACGTACCTCGCGATGGCGCAGGCGGTTTCATTTCTCGTGGCGAAAAAGGTCACCCGGATTATCCTGGCGCGGCCAGCGGTCGAAGCGGGCGAGAAGCTGGGCTTTCTGCCGGGGGATCTGCAGGAGAAAGTGAACCCCTACCTTCGGCCGCTGTACGACGCGCTGTACGACATGCTCGACACCGACCGCGTGGAGCGTTTCATCGAGCGCGGGACGATCGAGATCGCGCCGATCGCGTTCATGCGCGGCCGCACGCTCAACGATTCGTTCGTGATTCTCGACGAAGCGCAGAACACGACGACAGAGCAGATGAAGATGTTTCTGACGCGTCTGGGCTTTGGTTCGAAGGCTGTGATCACGGGCGACATCACGCAGATCGACCTGCCACCCGGTCGGGTGTCCGGGCTGGTTGAGGCAATGAACGTCGTCAGTGCCATTGAGGGCATCTCGTTCGTGCACTTCGATGAGCGCGACGTGGTTCGTCATAAGCTGGTTCAACAGATTGTCAAGGCGTACGAGGCCCTGTCAGGTGGCGGAAGCGTTCGTTCGTCGGCACGCTAGGGCCATGGCACCGCGAGGCATTTCCGTTCTTGTGTCCGACGAGCACGGGAGACGTCTTGCCGCCGCCGGCCTGTCGCGCTGGCTGGCGCGGGTGGCACCCTGGCATGCACGCGGACGTGTGAGCGTGGCAGTCGTCAGCGATGCGCGCGTGCGCGCCCTCAACCGGCGTTACCGGAGCCGTGACGCAGCCACGGACGTGCTGAGCTTTCCGTACGCGCCCGAGGCATGCACGCCCGACCTGAAGGTCGGGCCTACGACCCGAGGAACGACCGGAGCGATGGCCCGAGCGGCAGCAACCCGTCCTCGTAGGCCCGAGCTTCAGCTCGGGCGTATTCCGTCTAATCCCCCGTCTAATCCCCAATCCCTATTCCCTCATCCCTGTAATCCCTGTCTGGGCGACATCGTGATCGCGCGAGGTGTGGCTCGACGTCAGGCGCGCGCTTCAGGCCATGACGAGCGAACCGAGTTGCGAATTCTGGCGCTGCACGGACTCCTGCATCTCCTGGGCTACGATCACGACGGCGACGACGGAGCTATGGCACGAGTGGAACGACGCCTGCGCCGGAAGGGCGGTCTGCGCGAAGGCCTCATCGAGCGGTCGCAACCGTGATACCTCTGCTTATTTTCCTGCTGGCGTGCGCCGCGGTGTACCTGGGCGCGATCGAAGCGGCATTCAGCGCGCTCATGCGGTTGTCCCTCCGTCTGCTGGCGGAGCGCAGCGGTCGTCCCGACCGATTGGGGGAGTACCTGGACGATCCGGTTTTGTTGTTTCTGCCGGTCCGGCTGTTGCTTGGCCTGCTCACCGCCACGGCCACCGCGCTCCTGGCTCTGGCCGTGGATATCAGCGGGGCTTCTGTCACGGCGGTCATCGCCAGCGTGGCCGCGTTCGTGGTCTTTTTCGAGTTGCTGCTGCCGCTCCTCATCGTCAGCCGCGATCCGGAGCGAGTGCTGGAGTTGCTGCTGCCGTCGTTCAGTCCGGTGGCGAAGGCGCTTGCACCGATGACGCGATGGATGACGCGATCGGCAGCGAAACGAACCGCGGCGCCGGCCGTAGAGAACACGGAGGAAGCCCGCGAGACGGCCACGGCCTATCCGGATACGGGCGAGCAGGACGGGATCATCCAGGGTGAGGAGCGTAAGCTCCTCCAGAACATCGTGGACTTCGGCGACACAATCGTGCGAGAGGTCATGACGCCCAGGCCCGACATCGTGGCCATCAAGGAAGGCGCGACGATTGGCGATCTCCGGGCGCTCTTTCGGGAGCAGGAGTACTCGCGATTCCCGGTATTCAGGGATAGTCTCGACAATATTTCTGGTTTCGTGTTCGTGAAGGATCTCGTTGCGCTCGATCGAACGAACGATAACGATCCGATCACGCCGTTCCTACGGCCAGCCGTTGTCGTGCCGGAAAGCAAGCGCGTACCGGAGTTGCTGAAGCAGTTTCAGCGTCAGCAGACGCAGATCGCGATCGTTGTGGACGAGTACGGCGGCACGGCTGGGCTTGTCACGATCGAGGACATGCTCGAGGAGATCGTCGGGGAGATCCGCGACGAATACGATGTGGAGTCGGAGCCGATCGTGGAGGAGGGAGGCGGCCGCTTCGTCTTCAATGGCAAGGTGGACATCGACGAGGTCAATCAGCGGCTCGGTGTGCAGATCGAACGTGAGGGGTTCGAAACAGTGGGCGGGTATCTGCTGACGCATCTCGGTCGGGTTCCGGCGATCGGCGAGCGCGTGGAGATCGAGGACCTGCTCGTGGAAGTGCTCGATGTGGAGCGCCGCCGCATTCACAAGGTCCGCATCGCACGCCGCCAGCCCGTGAACGCCATCAGTGCCGAGAGAGCGCTGTGAGACGCAGGACATGATGAAGAGTGGTTTCGTCTCGCTTGTCGGCCGTCCGAACGCCGGGAAGTCCACCCTTCTCAATCGTATCATCGGATCAAAGCTCGCCATCGTGTCCGACAAGCCGCAGACGACGAGGACCCGCATCATGGGCGTGAAGAACTATCCCGGCGCGCAGGTGGTGTTTCTCGACACGCCGGGCATTCACCGGCCGCTGCACCGCATGAACGTCCAGATGGTTGACGCCGCGCTCGAGGCCATGCGATCGGTTGACGTCCTGGGGCTCGTTGTCGACGCGACTGAGCCGCCGGGCAAGGGCGATCGCTTCGTTCTCGATCTTCTGAAGGACGTCCAGGCCCCGGTGTTCCTGATCTTGAACAAGATCGATGTGATGAAGAAGCCGAGGCTCCTGCCAATCATGGAGTACTACGGTCGGGAGGGCCGGTGTGCCGAAATCATTCCCGTCTCGGCCTCGACTGGAGAGAATGTTGATCGCCTGGAGACGGCGATTCTCGACCGTCTGCCGGAAGGCGAACGGCTCTATCCTGAGGATTATCTGACCGACCAGCCGGAACGCATCATGGCGGCGGAGATCGTTCGAGAGAAGTTGCTGCAGTTTACCCACGACGAGATCCCGTTTTCGAGCGCAGTCGTGGTCGACCGGTTCGAGGAGCCAGTTGCGCCGAGCGCGCTCCTGAAGCTCTATTGCACGATCGTCGTCGATCGCGAGTCGCAGAAGCCGATCGTCATCGGCAAGAGTGGCGAGATGATCAAGCGCATCGGCACGGCGGCGAGAGAAGAATTGGAGCGATTCTTCTCGACGAAGGTGTTCCTCGATTTGCACGTGCGCGTGACGTCTGAGTGGCGGGAAGACGAGCGCGTACTGAGCGAGATGGGATTGAGACACGGCAAGTGACGCCTGGAGATGGCAGATTGGAGCGCGGCAGACTGTGGATCCGTGCCGTCACAGGGGTGCGGGGGCATGCATCAGGTCTGGCGCAGCCAAGGGCTGGGGATGCCGCTTTACACCACTGACGCGTTGATTCTGAGGACCTACACGCTCGGTGAGTCGGATCGGCTTGTCGTGTTCTTGACGCGCGATCGCGGCAAGAAGCGCGGGGTGGCGAAGAACGCACGCCAGAGCCGGCGCCGATTCGGCGGGGCGCTCGAGCCAATGACGTGCGGACGTGTCTCCTACGTCGAGCGTGAACGGCGGGATCTCGTGTTTCTGAACTACGTGGAGCCGACGCGGTCGCCCCTGTCGAGAATATCGGGAATGTGGGGCATGTCGGGAGCGTCGGCCCTCGACGGCGAGGCGCTCAGCTACATGGGGTACTTTGCCGAGCTGATCGATGAGTGGGCTCAGGAGGCCGACCCGAACGAGACGCTGTTTCGACTGGGTGCGTCGATAGTGGAGGCCATCGCGGTCGGAGTGCCCGTCGATCCGCTCGCGCGGTATTTCGAGTACTGGCTCTTGCGGCTCCAGGGTGTCTACCAACCGGATGGGCGCGCGTCGAGTGGGGCTCAAGCCTTTTTGTCCACTGCGCGTCGCTGCAGTCCGCTTGGTCTCGCGGACGTGCGGGCGCCCAGCGACGTGATGCGAGAGCTCGAAGCGTCGCACCGCGAACTGATTGCGATGCACTTGGAAAAGAGCCTGAAGTCGGTGAAGGTGTTGCGGGAGATGCGGAGATAGGGGTTATCCACCATCGAGGGTATGACATTTCAGGGGCTCATCCTTAAGCTGTCCGAATTCTGGGCGTCACGCGGCTGCATCCTGCAGCAGCCCCTTGATGTGGAAGTCGGTGCCGGTACCATGCACCCGGAGACGTTCCTGCGCGTACTGGGTCCGGCGCACTGGAACGTGGCGTACGTGCAGCCCTCCCGTCGTCCTGCCGATGGGCGCTTTGGCGAGAACCCGAACCGGCTGTTCAAGCATCATCAGTTTCAAGTGATTCTCAAGCCGGCCCCGGACGAGGTGCAGCAGCTCTATCTCGAGAGCCTGGAAGCCGTCGGGATCAACCCTCGACAGCACGACGTGCGATTCGAAGAGGACAACTGGGAAGCCCCCACGCTCGGGGCTTGGGGGATCGGCTGGCAGGTCATGTTCGACGGCATGGAGATCTCGCAGTTCACCTATTTCCAACAGGCGGGGGGGCTCGAGCTGTCACCAGTGTCGGCGGAGTTGACCTATGGTCTGGAGCGGATCGCCATGTCGCTACAGCGCGTGGACAACGTGTTCGACCTGGAGTGGGGCGCCGGCGTGAAGTACCGCGATGTCCGATTGCGTGAGGAGTACGAGCAGTCGACCTACGTCTTTGGCCGTGTGGCGCTGGAGGGCGCCGAATTCGGAACCTTCCACCGCGAGCTATTCGAGCGGTACTACCAGCTGTCGCAGTCCCTGTTGAAGGCGCGACTGGTCTTCCCGGCCCTCGAACACTGTTTGAAGTGCTCCCACCTCTTCAACATTCTCGATTCCAGCAACAGCATCGGCGTCACGGAACGCACGAACTACATTCTTCGCATCCGGCAAAATGCGATTGCCATTGCCAAGGAGTACCTCGAGACCGCGGCGGGATCTCCCCTCCGTGTTGAGGCAGGGGCGTAATGGACCGGGAGCTCCTGCTTGAAATTGGGTGTGAAGAACTGCCCGCGAGCTGGCTTCCCGGGCTCACGCAACAGGTCGGCGACGTGCTGGCCGCACAACTGGGCGCGCACCGGCTGCTACCGGAGGCAGCGTCGGAGACCTACAGCACGCCGCGGCGGCTGACGGTTCGCATCGCGAAGCTTGCCGAGCGACAAACGGATCTCGAGGAGCTCGTCACCGGTCCACCGGTGGCGGCCAGCTTTGCACCAGATGGCGCCCCGACGCAGGCTGCGGTCGGCTTTGCCGCGAAGCAGGGCGTCGAGGTTGCGGCACTCGAACGCCTCGAGACGCCGAAAGGCGCATACCTTGGGTTTCGCAAAAGACAGCGAGGGAAGGCGGCGGTGGACGTGTTGCCGAGCGTGCTTGGCGACACACTACGGGCGTTGACCTTCCCGAAGCTGATGCACTGGGACGCTGAGCTCGACGACGGCCGCGGCGAACTGCTCTTTGGACGGCCAATCCGCTGGCTGTTGTACCTGTATGGCGGCCGTGTCGTACCCTTCGCGATCAACAGGGCGTCGGCCGCGCAAACCAGTCAGGTCCAAGACGTCAATACCGGTGCAGCCACCTATGGCCACCGCTTCCTGACAACGAGCGGGCGCGCCGGGCGCGCCATCAAAGTGCGAAGCTTCGACGAGTATCGCGCGCGTCTCCTCGAGAACTTCGTCATCATCGAACGGGAGCAGCGCCACACCAAGATCGCGCGCGAGCTCGATGCCAAGGCCCAGCGTCTGCAGGGCCGTCTCAGCCGCGTCGTGCACGAGTCCGGGCTGCTCCACGAGGTGCCGGACCTGGTCGAGTACCCGTCGGTCATCGCCGGCACGTTCGGCAACGAATTCCTCGAGCTGCCCGCCGAAGTGCTCACGACGACGCTCATTCATCATCAGCACTATTTTCCGGTCGAGGATGAAGACGGCAAGCTGAAGAATGCATTTCTGGCCGTGATCAACACGGAGCCTGATAACGAACGCACGATTGCCAGAAACGCGGAACGCGTCGTTGCGGCCAGGTTGCGCGATGCCAGATTCTTCTGGGAGGCAGATCGCCGATCGAGCACTGGACTCCCGAATCAATCGCCTGGGCACGTTGCTGTTCCATAAGAAGCTCGGGACCTACCAGGAGAAGGCCGATCGTGTCAGCCGGCTCGCCGAGTGGATAACCCGCGATGTATTCGCGGCTGGCGATGAGGCCGCCCGGCAGGCGGCCCAGGCCGGGCGTCTTGCCAAAGCCGACCTGACGACCGACATGGTGCGGGAGTTCACTGAGCTCCAGGGCACGATGGGTGGCATTTATGCCCGGGATGAGGGCCTGCCGGACGAGGTTTGGAAAGCCATCTATTTCCACTACCTGCCGATTGGCGTCGAAGCCGATGCCGCCCCCTCGCGCGCGCAACTCGGCAACGCCGCCGTCGTCTGGGCGGCCGTGTCGCTGGCCGACAAACTGGATACGATTGTTGGCCTCTTTGCCGCCGGGGAGAAACCAACCGGCTCACGAGACCCATTCGGACTGCGCAGAGCTGCACAGGCGGTTGTAAAGATCGTTGTAGACCTGGAGGCGGTGGCCGGGCTGTCGAGCCCGATGGGGCTGTTGCCGGTGGTCGAACGCGCCTTGGAAGGCTATGACGGGAAACTCAAAGTCACCGAAGAGGGATGGAAAGTCGCCCTTTCGGAGTTTCTTGCAGAGCGTCTCCAACATCTACTCGAGCGGCGCGGCTACCGTTACGACGAGATCCGGTCCGTATTGCCGGCGTTCAAGGTGGCACTGACTCCGGGAACTGCGACGAAGCGTGTGGAAGCACTGGCACAGGCGCGCAAATCCGGGGAGTTCGAAGCGCTGGCCGTCCTGTTCAAACGTGTCAAGAACATCACGAAGGACGTCAATGCCGCCGATCACGTGCCGGACGGGTGGCAGACGATTCGGGCGTCGCTCAAGGAGCCTGCGGAACTCGATTTGCTTGCGGGTCTGGAGGCTCGCTGGCCGAAGATTCAGTCGGCCCTCCAGCACGAACAGTATCTGGACGCCATGAATCAAGTGGCACATCTGCGCGCACCCGTGGACAGGTTCTTCGTGGACGTCCTCGTCATGGCGGACGATCCCGCGCTGCGCCAGGCGCGGCTGGGGTTGCTCGCAGCACTCCGTAACACAGTGGAGCAGATCGCGGATATTTCGGAGATTGTTCCGGACGAGAGCCGACACACGTGAAGGATCCGGCTGAACGTACTCATATGGAGTCTCATGTCGATGGCTGAACGAGCAGCGAAACGAAAACCGAGGTCCTCGACCTCCGGTGTGAAGTCGAAGAGATACGTCTACTTTTTCGGGAACGGGAAGGCGGACGGCAATCGTCACATGAAGGACCTGCTCGGCGGAAAAGGATCGGGTCTCGCGGAGATGACGAACGCGGGCCTTCCGGTTCCCCCAGGCTTCACGATCTCGACTGAGGTATGCACGATTTACTACAAGGAAAAGGCCAGAATTCCGGCCTCGATCGACAAGGAGATTGGCGCGCAGGTGAAGAAACTGGAGAAGGCTGCCGGCGCCGTCGCTCGGGTCCACTGAGAATCCCCTCCTCGTGTCCGTCCGGTCCGGCGCGAAGTTCTCGATGCCCGGCATGATGGATACGATTCTGAATCTGGGCCTGAATGACAACGCCGTAGAGGGCCTGAAACGGCGCACGAACAACGGTCGCTTCGCCTTCGACAGTTATCGCCGGTTCATTCAGATGTTCGGTAACGTTGTGCTGGAGATTCCGAAGGATGCGTTCGAGCACGAGTTCAATGCGGCCAAGAAGGCGCGCAACGTGAAGCTTGACACGGATCTGGACGAAAGCGCTCTGCGTGAGGTGGTCGTTCGCTACCAGGGGGTGGTGAAGGAGCGGACGGGCAAGCCATTTCCGCAGAATCCGAACGATCAGCTCAAGATGGCACGTAATGCCGTGTTCCGGTCCTGGATGAACCCGCGCGCCATCGAATATCGACGCATTTACGATATTCCCGACCACATCGGCACCGCGGTGAACGTTCAGATGATGGTGTTCGGAAATACCGGCGATCGCTCCGGCACCGGCGTTGGCTTCACGCGCAACCCGGCGACTGGCAAGAAGGAGTTCTACGGCGAGTTTCTCATCAACGCTCAGGGCGAAGACGTCGTCGCGGGCATCCGGACGCCTCAGCACATTGCCGAGCTCGAACAGACAATGCCCAAGGCTTACCGGCAGCTGCGAGAGATCACCACCAGGCTCGAAAAGCATTACAAGGACGTGCAGGACTTCGAGTTCACCATTCAGGACGAGCGGCTGTTCATGCTCCAGACGCGGAGCGGCAAGCGCACCGGTTACGCTGCGGTTGTGATTGCCACCGATCTGGTCGCCGAGAAACTCGTCACGCCGAAGGAAGCCATTCTGCTCGTGGATCCGGAGTCGCTCAGCCAGTTGCTCGCGCCAGGTTTCGATCCGGCCGAATGGAAGAAGATTCCTGTCGCGACAACGGGGCTGCCAGCGTCTCCAGGAGCCGCAAGCGGCCAGGCGGTCTTCTCCGCCGACCAGGCTGTCGCGTGGACGGGGCAGGGCAAGAAGGTCATCCTGGTGCGACGCGAGACAGTGCCAGACGATATCCATGGCATGTTCGTCGCGCAGGGCATCCTCACCGCCACGGGCGGCATGACGTCCCATGCGGCGGTCGTCGGACGTCAGATGGGCAAACCCTCCATCGTTGGCGCCGGCGCCCTCGACATCGACGAACACACGAAGCAGTTCAAGGTCGGGGGGAAGACGGTCAAGGAGGGCGACTTCATCTCCTTCGACGGCCTCTCGGGCGAGGTGAAGATCGCGCAGGTCGCGTCAACGCCCAGCGAGATTCTCCAGGTCGTGGCTGGAACGCTCAATCCGAAGAAGTCGGATATCTATCGGCGCTTCGACCTGCTTCTGTCATGGGCCGATAAGTTCCGTCGGCTCGGCGTGCGGGCGAATGCAGACCTGCCGGACCAGGCTGCCACGGCGTACGCCTTCGGAGCGCGCGGCATTGGCCTCTGTCGGACGGAACACATGTTCTTCGGTGATGGCCGGATTCCGATCGTTCAGCGGATGATCCTCGCCGACAACGAGAAAGATCGCCGGAAAGCGCTCGACGAGCTGCTGCCGCTCCAGCGCGAAGACTTCTACGGGGTGTTCAAGGCGATGAAGGGGACGCCGGTGACGATCCGAACGATCGACCCGCCGCTCCACGAGTTTCTGCCAAAGCGCGAAGAGCTGATGGTTGAGATCGCGACGCTGGAACTCACCGGTAAGAATCCCAAGGAACTGGAAGAGAAGCGGACGCTGCTCCAGCGGGTGGAACAACTCCACGAGTTCAACCCGATGTTGGGGCATCGCGGCGTGCGTCTCGGCATCACGTACCCCGAGATCACCGAGATGCAGACCAGAGCGATCATCTCGGCAGCCTGCGCCCTCAACAAGGAAGGCCTGAAGGTCGTTCCGGAGATCATGATTCCTCTCGTCGGCAACGTGCGAGAGCTGAAGGATCAGAAGACGATTGTGGATCGCGTCGCCGTCGAGACGATGAAGGCCATGGGTGTCACGATCAAGTACCTGGTCGGCACGATGATCGAGGTGCCGAGAGGCGCGATGACCGCCGATGAAATTGCGCGGGAAGCGCAGTTCTTCTCGTTCGGTACGAATGATCTCACGCAGTTCACCTACGGCTTTTCTCGAGACGATGTCGGCAAGTTCCTGCGGATCTATCTGGATAAGAAGATTCTGGAGAAAGACCCGTTCGCGACCATCGACACGGTCGGCGTCGGCGCCGTGGTGCGCCGCGGGGTGGAACTCGGGCGCAAGACACGGCCTGACCTCAAGCTGGGTATCTGCGGCGAGCACGGTGGTGACCCGGCGTCGATCCATTTCTTTGAGAACGTGGGACTGGACTACGTCAGCGCATCGCCGTACCGGATCCCGGTGGCGCGTCTGGCGGCGGCCCAGGCCGCGCTCTCGGTCAAAGTCGGCGACTAGGCCCCACACGAATACCGCAGCACTCGCGGAGCTCGCAGAGATGCTATTCTTTGCGGTCACTGCGCGTTCTGCGGTGACCGTCCTGTGAATACGATCTTCATCCATCGCGCCGGGCGGACCGAGGACGTTAGGCGATACCTTTGCCTTCCATCCGCTGTCGGTGGAAGACGCCATGTCTGCCACCCATTATCAAAAAATCGAGACCTATGAGGCGTACCTCTATGCACGATTGTCGTCGCCATGCTCGCGATGTTTCGAGCTAGGCACTGGATCTGACAGGGATGGGGATTAGGGAATTGGGGCATAGATCCTAGTGGCGAAAATCACGAGGCTATCGGCCGAGCTCGCGGATCAAATTGCAGCCGGAGAGGTTGTCGAGCGTCCTGCCTCCGTCGTCAAGGAGCTCGTGGAAAACGCGATCGACGCCGGCGCCAGGCGTCTGTCGATTCACGTTGAGCTTGGTGGCAAGAAGCAGGTGCGCGTCGAAGACGATGGCGAGGGGATGGCGCCGGAGGATGCGCGGCTCTCGATCGAGCGCCATGCGACCAGCAAGATTCGCCGTTCGGACGACCTCGCGGCCATCCTGACGCTCGGCTTCCGGGGCGAGGCACTCCCCTCGATCGCATCGGTCTCGCATTTCGTCCTGCGGACTCGCGCGAGAGGCAGCTCGAGCGGCACCGAGATCCGCGTCAACGGCGGCATGGTGTCCTCAGAGCAGGAGGTGGCTGCGGCCGAAGGCACCGTCGTAGAGGTCAACGACCTCTTTTACAACCTCCCGGCGCGGCGCAAGTTTCTCAAGTCCGATGGCGCGGAAGCGACGCAGGTGTCGAGGGTGGTCACGCAGCTTGCCCTGGCCTATCCCGAGGTCGGCTTCACGCTCACCAGCGCGGCCCGAACCATTCTGCAGTGTCCGCCTGCAGGGTCGCTCGGGGATCGGCTCTTCCAGATTTATGGCGAGCGGGCCGACCTGATTGAAGTCTGGAAGGATGTGGGCGGACTTCGGGTCACCGGCTTCGCGGCTGCGCTTGCCGATCAGGGGCCGACGCGCGGTCCGCAACACGTGTTCGTCAACCGGCGCATCGTCAAGGACCGGACGATCGCGCACGCCATCATCGATTCGTACAGCACCGCGTCGATCAAAGAGCGGAGTCCCGAAGTGCACCTTTTCATCGAGATGCCGCCAGGGGCCGTCGACGTGAACGTGCATCCCACGAAAGCCGAGGTGCGATTTCGTGAGCAGTCGCTCGTCCACGAGGTCGTGCGGCGCGCGCTGATGGATGCCCTGGGACAGGGCCGCGGCGTGCCGCACCTGCAGCTGCGCTCCGAAGGCGCTGCGATCCCGATGCCGGTCACAGTCAGCCTTCCCGGCGTGCTCGGCGGTGGCGTGTTTCCGAGCAGGTGGATGCCGAAGGCAGAAGAGGTCGGGTCTGGCCTTCGGCCCGATCGAGGCGGCGGCCCTGGAACGGCGTCCCTCGACCAGGCCCAGGGTGCAGGGGTCATGGGTACGCTGGGCCAGACCGAAGCCGCGGCGCCAGACATCCGGCCGATGATTCCGCTCGGCCAGTTCCGCGACACGTTCATCATCGCGGTTGATGATGAGGCCGTCGCGATTATCGATCAGCACGTCGCCCACGAGCGTGTGCTTTTCGAGCGCGTGATGCAGAAGCTGACAGCAGGACGTCTGGAGTCGCAACGGCTGCTGGTGCCGCTTCTGCTCGAACTGGCACCCGGTGCCCACCAGGCGCTCACTGGACGGGCAGCCGAGCTCGAGCGTCTCGGATTTGAAGTTGAGAGCTTTGGGACTGGAACGGTGAGAGTCACCGCCATGCCAGCCTTGCTCAAGACGGAGGACAGCTCCACGGCGTTGCGCGCGCTCGCGGAAGATCTCGAGGGGCTGGATCGCGGCGCCCACGTCGAGGATGCATTGAAGCGGATTGCGGCAACCATCGCGTGTCATGCGGCCGTGAAGGCGAACTACCCGCTGCCGTACGAGAAGATGGCGCACATTCTCGACGAGCTGCGCGCCACGGCGTATTCCACGATCTGCCCGCACGGCCGACCGGTCATGCTGCGTCTCACGCGCCGAGAGATCGAAAAGAACTTCGAGCGAATCTAGCGATGCTGGCATCGATCATTTATTACGTCGGTCGATTCGGACAGATTCTTGGTATGTGGTTGTTGATTGTGGACATCTTCATGGCGGGTCCCCTTGGCCCGAGTCCCCGGTTGTTCGCCGTGGGTGTGGCGGTGTTTCTGGCGGGATGGGGGCTGACAAGGATCAGGGCATAGGGGGTCCCTTCTTCTTGATCGCTGCCCAGCCGTCGAGCCGCCGTTTGATCTCCTTCTCGAATCCGCGCTCCGTCGGCTCGTAGTACTTCCGGTCCTCGAGCGCAGGCGGCAGGCACGACATGTCGGCGACGGCGTCCGGCTCGTTGTGCGCGTAGCGGTAGCCCTTCCCGTACTCCAGCTCCTTCATCAGCTTCGTCGGAGCGTTGCGCAGGTGCAGCGGCACCGGCTCGGCGACGTCTGTCCGCGGCATCGTCGGCCGCGCGGTTGTACGCCTCGTAGACGGCGTTGCTCTTCGGCGCGGTCGCCAGGTAGATGGCCGCCTGCGCGAGCGCGGTGTTGCCTTCGGGCATGCCGATGAAGTGGACCGCGTCCTTGGCCGCGACGGCGACGGTCAGCGCCTGCGGATCGGCGTTGCCGACGTCTTCCGAGGCGAACCGGACGAGGCGCCGGGCGATGTAGAGCGGATCCTCGCCGGCTTCGACCATGCGCGCGAGCCAGTACACCGCCGCGTCGGGATCGCTGTTCCGCATCGACTTGTGCAGGGCCGAGATGAGGTTGTAGTGCTCCTCGCCGGACTTGTCGTAGAGCAGCGTTCGTCGCTGCACGGCCTGCTGCACGCGGTCTCGACCCACCTGGCGGCGTCCGTCCGCGAGCGGGGCGGCGCCCACGCTCAGCTCCAGCAGGTTGAGCGCCGATCGCGCATCGCCGTTGGCGTAAACGGCGATCGCCTGAATCGCCTCGTCGTCGATGGAGACACGCTCTGCGCCGAGGCCGCGCTCGCACATCGGCAAGCGCCCGCCGCAGGATGGCGGCGACTTCGTCGGTCGTGAGCCCGCGCAGCACGAACACCTTCGAGCGCGAGAGGAGCGCCGCGTTCACCTCGAACGACGGATTCTCGGTCGTCGCGCCGATGAGCACGATGTCGCCGGCTTCGACGCGCGGCAGGAAGGCGTCCTGCTGCGCCTTGTTGAAGCGGTGGATTTCGTCGATGAAGACGATCGTGCGACGGCCGGTGGTCCGGCGCAGGCGCTCGGCTTCGGCCATGACCTCGCGGATTTCCTTGATGCCGGCGAGCACGGCGCTGAACGACACGAAGCGCGCCTGCGTCGTGTCGGCGATGATGCGGGCGAGCGTCGTCTTGCCGGTGCCGGGCGGCCCCCACAGGATGATCGACTGGAGCAGGTCGCGCTCGATCGCCTCGCGCAGCGGCCTGCCCGGCGGCGAGCAGATCCTCCTGGCCGACGAACTCGTCGAACGTCCGCGGCCGCATCCGCTCGGCGAGCGGCGCCGCGGGCGGGACAGCAGCGACAGGATCTTCTGGAAAAAGGTCGAAGTCCAAGGCGAGTCACTCAGTCGGTCCCGTTCGCTGCCGGCGCGCCTCGTAAACGAGCAGGGCCGCGGCGACCGCGGCGTTGAGCGATTCGACCGGCGGCTCCATCGGAATCGTAATCCGCTCGTCCACGCTGTCGAGCAGCGAACGCGGCAGGCCGGCGCCTTCGCCGCCGATCAGCAGCGCCAGCGGCGTCGTCAGGTCGGCGTCGAACAGGGAGCGGCCGCCTCGCGGGACGGCAGCCGACGATGCGGCATCCGTGACGACGGGCGTCGGCGACGGCTCGGTCGACGCTCGCCACGACGGCAATCGGCAGACGCAGCGCGCTGCCCATCGATCCGCGAAGCGCCTTCCAGCCGAAGGGATCGGCACATGCGCCGGCGGCGACGACGCCTGTCGCGCCGGCCGCCTCGGCGACGCGGACGATGGCGCCGAGATTGCCCGGATTCTGAATGTCGCAGGCGACAATGGTGAGCGGGCGCGACGCGGCGTAGAGCCGGCCCTCACTATCCGGCGGGCGATCCGCGATAGCGACGATCGTCGCTCGGCGACCGCACCGGGCTTGCCGCATCCATGACTGCCGATGTAGCCGACGCCAGTTCGACGCCGCGCGTCTCCAGGCGTCGAACGATCGCTGCGATGTCCGGCCGCTGCAGCGCGTCCGTGGCAACGACCGCGTGCCGGAGCAGTCAGCCCGGCCGCCAGCGCTCGGCGACGAGATGCGCGCCGTCGAGCAGCAGCAGCGCCGGTCGTCGCCGTCGCGCCGCGTGCGAGCGGTACGACGGCTGGCGACGATCGGGTTCTGCCGGCTGGTGATCGGGTCATCTAGTCATCTGGGCTGCGTCGGGTCGCGGAGGCTCGACGCACTGACCATGACCGATGACCATGCCGATGACCATGCTACTGTGGTACCATCGCCTTGACCCCGCCGGGGGATCCCCATGAAAGATCGACTGATCAAGAAGTTCGAAGACCGAAATCCACGCGCTCGACTCGCGAGCTGAAGCTCGAGCTGCCGAAGGAAATCAAGCGCGCCCGCGAGCTCGGCGACCTGCGCGAGAACGCCGAGTACCCGGCCGCCAAGGAACGGCAGCGGCTCGTCGAGTCGCGCATCAGCATGCTGCAGAAGCGCGTGTCCGAGATCGCGCTGATCAACGTCGATCGGATTCCGACCGATCGCGCCGGCTTCGGATCGACGGTCCACGTCGATCGAGAGCACCGGCGAGAGGCTGGTCTTCCAGCTCGTCATGCCGGAGGACGCCGACGCCGCGAAGGGCCTGATCTCGACGACCTCGCCGATCGGCCGCGCGTTCCTGAACAAGGAACCAGGCGACTCGGTCAAGGTGGTGACGCCCGGCGGCACGCGCGAGTTCGAAATCGTCAAGCTCATCACCATCCACGACGAAGCACGGGCGAATGACCGCGCGCGGCGCTTCACCGTCCGCCGAGCCCTACTCCCCACAACGCCGCACCGCCCTCGTTCTGACCGGGAGCCGGCACGGCCGGCGCGTATCACGCCGGCGTGCTGCGCGCGCTGCACGAGGCCGGCGTCAAGCTCGACGTCGTCGCCGGACGCGGCATCGGCGCGATCGGCGCGCTGTTCGCCGCCGTCGACGGCGCGCCGCGCCTCTGGGACGAGAAGGGATTCTGGCGGGCGCGGCGGTGCGCGGCGTTCTATGGCTGGCGGCCGACCTTGCGGCTGATCGTGTGGGCGCATCGCGGCAGCGGCTGCGCTGGTCGTCGCTGCCGATCGTCGCGGTGGCCGCCGGGCTGGTCGTGTTTCCGATCGACTTTCTTCTCAAAGATGGTCGGGGTCGAGCGGCGCGGCGGTCTGGTCGACGCGCTATGTCGCGTTCGCGCAGGCGGCGTTCGCGCCCGACGGCGCTGCCGACCTGGCTGCCGCGGCTGGTGCTGCTGGTGTTGGGCTTCGGCGCTTGCGGTCGTGCTGACGACGGCGTGGCTGAATCGCGCGGACGCCGCAGTCGAGGACCGTTCTGGTGGCGCATGGTGCGGGCGCCGCTGTCGGCGGAGAGCGTCGTCGCCCACTGCTGGGCGGTGATGTGGGATCTGGTGCGCGGCGCGGCGCCGCTGAGGCAGCCGCCGCAGCTGAGCTCGCGCGACGCTATGTCGAGCTGCTGTCGGAGAACCTCGGACAGCCGGGTTTCGCGAGCTGCTGATCGCGGTTCACGACGTCGATGCGCACCGCGATCTGGTCTTCGCGCTCGTCGGCGCCTCTCGGCGCCGCGATCTGGTGCGGCGGTCCGACGACCGAGGCGGCCGAGGCCCGGCGCGCCGAGGTCCTCGACCTGGCGGGCGTCGCGCGCGACCATCTGACGGACGCCATGGCTGGCGCGCTGGCGGTTCCGCTGGTCACCGAGTCTCACACCATCCCGTTCGCGCCCGAAGTCGTACTGGCGCGGCGAAACGCACCGTCTCGTGCGACCGGCCCTCGGGAGCCTGGCGCGGCTGCTCGACGAGCTGGTCGATCTCGACGTCGAGCAGATCGTTGCTCGTCTCCGCGTCTCCGGAATCGCCCGGACCGCACACGCTGGCGGCCGCTTCGACTCGATGGCCGCGGGCGCCTCGGCGAGTACCTGCAGTCGTCGGAAGCCGCGATCGTGCGCGACGCGCTGCAGCGGCGGCGAGGACGGACGGCCGCGGATCTTCACGATTCGGCCGTCGCACAATCCGATCGGGCCGTTCGATTTCGCGGGCGGATTCGACGATCGATCCGATCGACGCCAGCCGCTCGACGAGCTGATGAGCCGCGGCTACGAGGACGCGTACCGGCAGTTCATCGAGCCCGTGGTCGGCGCCGAGCGGCGACCGCGTCGGCGCAGCAGTCGAGCCGACCAGATCGACGTAGCCGACCTTCAGTCGGGTGATGCAAGCTCGCGGGATTGACGTAGGCCGACCTTAGGTCGGGCGTGATCGACCGAAGCTGATCCACAGCAGGCATGAAAGGCGATCAACACGATCATGCGGGAGCGGCGCGCTCGCCGCTCCTGACGACGCCGATCTACGAGACGACGACGTTCGTGTTCGAGAACGCGCAGGAGGTGGTCGCGTACAACGAGGGGCGGTCGGCGAAGTACCTCTACTCGCGCTACGCGCAATCCGACGGTCGTCAGCGTCGAGCGGAAGCTGGCGGCGCTCGATGGGGCCGAGGCGGCGCTGGCGTTCTCGTCCGGGCATGGGCGCGACGACGACGATCCTGATGGCGCTCGCTGCGGGCCGGGCGACGAGGTCGTGTGCAGCGCGGCGATCTACGGCGGCACGCTGCACCTGCTGCAGGATCTGCTCGCGCAGTTCGGCGTGATCCGCCCGGTTCGTGCTCGCTCGAGGAGCTGGCCGAACCGGACAGCGTGATCACCGATCGGACGCAAGCTGGTCTGGTTCGAGTCGCCGATCAACCCGACGCTGCGCTGCGTGGACATCCGCACGCGTTGCCGACGCCTGCCGCGCGCGCGGCGTGCTGTCGGTCATCGACAACACGTTCGCGAGCCCGATCAACCAGCAGCCGCTCGCGCTCGGCGTCGATCTGTCGATGCAGAGCGCGACGAAGTACCTCAACGGCCACAGCGACGTGACCGGCGGCGTGGTCAGCGGGTCCAGCGGCGCTCGTCGATCGGATCGAGCAAGACGCGCCGGCTGCTCGGCGACCGTGATGGATCCCCATAGCCGGCGTACGCGCTCGGCCGCGGCCTGAAGACGCTGCCGCTTCGCATCGCGCAGCACAACGCCAACGCGCAGGCGGTCGCCGAGTTCCTCGCAGCGGGACCGTCGCGTCAGCCGCGTCTACTATCCCGGGCTCGCCGTCGCATCCCGATCACGCGATCGCGCGCGCGCCAGATGACCGGGTTCGGCGGCATGGTCTGCTTCGATCTCGACGGCGGCTTCGAGCGCGCGGCGCGCGTGCTACGATCGACTCACGCTCATCAAGCGCGCGGCCAGCCTCGGCGGCGTCGAGAGCCTCGTCAGCATGCCGGTGCTGACGTCGCAGTGGGGCTACACCGACGAGCAGCTGCGCGCGGCCGGCGTGACGAAGGGGATGCTGCGGCTGTCGGTCGGGCTCGAGGACGTCGAGGATCTGATCGCGGATCTGGACCAGGCGCTCGAGTGAGAGCGAGTCGGCTATCGCAGTCCTGATCTCTAGCTCGTAGTTCGCTTCTTCTTCTGCCGACGGCGGCGCTTCGTGCAGGAACTGTGCGACCAGCTCGTGCGAGCTGCGCCGCGATCGCCGGCGCCGTCGAGGTCGCCGAACTTCTCGCGGAAGGCGCGGCATCGGCACGACCGCCTTGGCCATCGCGCGGTGGCCGCCCGCGCTGCCGATGTCGGCGAAGTACCGCCGGACGAACTCGCCCGGCGTTCTTCGAGTAGCCCGAGGTTGCGGACCGAGATGATCAGCGAGTCGTCGACGACGCCGGCGATGACCGTCCACTTGACGTCTTCGAGCTGCAGGAAGAAGTCGGCGACGTAGGGGATGAAGTCTTCGCGCGGCGAGCGCGCCCGAGGAAGCGCGCAGAACACCTGATCGACGAGCGTGCCGGCCTGCGATACGCCTTCATCACGTAGTCGAGGCGCTCGAGCGTGATTTCCGCGCCCTCCATCTTGCGGATCAGCGCGGCGTCGGCCAGCGGATAGAGGTACGAGAACGCCTCGATGTCGACGCGGTTGGTCTGCCGGTTGAAGAACAGCGTGTCGGACTTGATGGCGTAGAGCATCGCCGTCGCCGTGCGCTCCGAGATGTTCACGTCCACGGCGCGCAGGTGCTCGGTGAGGATCGTGCGACGTCGATCCGTAGTCGGCCCGGATGTCCTTGAAGACGCGCCGTGTAGCCCGGCTGCTCGGGATGATGATCGATGACGAGATCGACGCGGTCGATGAGCTCGCCGAAGTAGTGCGGCTGCACGTCGACCATCGCGATGCGGTCGAACTCCTTGAGCGACGCCGGCGTGATCGGTCTCGACGTGGATGTCGAGCAGGTTGACCATCCGCAGGTTCTCCGGCCGCGTGACGCCCTGCATGGCGCCGATGATGGCCGTCGTCTTCGTGCGGCGCAGCACGTTGCGCAGCGCGAGCCCGCTCGCCATCGCGTCGGGATCGGGATCGTTGTGCAGCAGGATCAGCACGCGATCGGCGTCGCGAAGTACCGCTGGTACTGCTGGACGCGCGCGCGGGTCAGCGAGCGGCTGAACTCGGTGAGCAGCGGTCCGCCGAACAGCTCCGACATCGACGAGGTACGACGACGTCCGGGAAACTCGGCGCGAAACTCTTCGGCGCGCTTTGCCGTCGACTGCGGCGCCGACGCCGAGCACGTAGACGAGCGTGCCGCCGGCGTCGCGGACCGCTTCGAGGATCTTCTTCAGGCTGCGGCGGCCGTTGTCTTCGACGATGACGCAGGTGCTGGGGCCGAGGTCGGCCTTGACGAAGGTGTCGGTCCGGCGCGGATCGCCGGCGATGACGTGGACGCCGGCGTCGTGCAGGCGGCGGGCGAGCGGCCGGTTCTCGACGATGAACTCGACTTCGAAGCCGGGCAGCAGGATTTCGTCGAGCATCCTGATGACCAGTTCGTCCTGGCAGACGGCTAGACACCGCATCTCGTCGAATTATACGTCTCCAGTGAAGAGGGAGTGGGGAATAGGGCGTAGGGAGTAGGGAATAGGGCGTAGGGAATAGGGAGTAGGGATGAGGAAGGCACATTCCACAAACGCGACGTCGCGTTGTCCAATCCGTAGTCGCGCATGCCCAATCCCTAATCCCCAATCCCTAGTCCCTAATCCGTGTGGTACGATTCTCAGTTCCCATGCCATCCGTGTACGACCGCTTCACCCTCGTCTCCGATTTCGAGCTGGCGGGCGACCAGGCCCGCGCCATCGGCGAGCTGACCGAAGGCCTCGATCGGGGCGACAAACATCAGGTGCTGCTCGGCGTCACCGGCTCCGGGCAAGACCTTCACGATGGCGCACACGATCGCGCGCGTGAACCGTCCGACGCTCGTGATGGTGCACAACAAGACGCTCGCGGCTCAGCTGTATCAGGAGTTCAGCCGCTTCTTTCCCGACAACGCCGTCGAGTACTTCGTCAGCTACTACGACTACTACCAGCCTGAGGCCTACGTTCCGGCGACCGATTCGTACATCGAGAAGGAAGCGACGATCAACGACGAGATCGACCGGATGCGGCTGTCGGCCACCCGGTCGCTCTTCGAGCGGCGCGACGTCATCATCGTGGCGAGCGTCTCCTGCATCTACGGCCTCGGCTCGCCCGAGGCGTACTACGGCATGCTGCTGCCGCTCGAGCGCGGCCAGCGCATCAGCCGGGACGAGGTGCTGCGCAAGCTCGTCGAGATCCAGTACGAGCGCAACGACCACGACTTCGGGCGCGGGACCTTCCGGGTGCGTGGCGACATCGTGGACGTCTATCCGTCGTACGAGGAGCAGGGGCTGCGCATCGAGCTGTTCGGCGACGAGGTGGACGGGCTGACGTCGTTCGACCCGCTGACCGGCAAGACGCTCCGGCGCCACGACAAGATCGCCATCTATCCGAAGTCGCACTTCGTCGCGCCGCGCGATCGCACGAAGCAGGCGGTCGAAACGATCAAGGAAGAGCTGGTCTGGTATCGGGCGAAGCTCGAAGGCGGAGGGCAAGCTGCTCGAGGCGCAGCGGCTCCATCAGCGGACGATGTTCGACCTCGAGATGATCCGGGAGATCGGCTACTGCCACGGCATCGAGAACTACGCGCGACACCTGACCGGACGCGCGCCCGGCGAGCCGCCGCCGACGCTGCTCGACTACCTGCCGTCAGACGCGCTGTGCATCGTGGACGAAAGCCACCAGACCGTTCCGCAGATTCGCGGGATGTACCACGGCGATCGGTCGCGCAAGGAAGTGCTCGTGGCCTACGGCTTCCGTCTGCCGTCGGCGCTCGACAACCGGCCGCTCAACTTCGCCGAGTGGGAAGCGCGCGTCGGCCAGGTCGTGTTCGTCTCGGCGACGCCCGGGGCCCTACGAGCTGTCGAAATCGCAGGGCGTGGTCGTCGAGCAGATCATCCGTCCGACCGGTCTCATCGATCCGCCGATCGACGTCCGCCCGGTCAAGGGACAGGTGGACGACCTCCTGCAGGAAATCCGCGCGCGCGCGGCACGCCGGGAGCGCGTGCTGGTCACGACGCTCACGAAGAGGATGGCGGAGGACCTGACGCAGTACTATCAGGAACTCGGCGTGCAGGTGCGGTATCTCCACTCGGACATCGAGACGCTCGAGCGCGTGCAGATTCTCCGGGATCTGCGCCGCGGCGAGTTCGACGTCCTCGTCGGGATCAACCTGCTTCGCGAGGGACTGGACCTGCCGGAAGTGTCGCTCGTCGCCATTCTGGACGCCGACAAGGAGGGCTTCCTTCGCTCCGCCGGGTCGCTGATCCAGACCTCCGGGCGCGCCGCCCGCAATGTCAACGGGCAGGTCATCATGTACGCTGATAAAGTAACGGACTCGATGCGCATGGCCATGGGGGAGACCGATCGCCGGCGGGCGATCCAGGGCGCCTACAACGAAGAGCACGGCATCACGCCGCAATCGATCGTCAAGCGAATCGACGATGTGATGTCGAGCGTGTACGAGCGCGACTACTCAGTGCCTGGAGCGCCGTCTCCCGCGCAGGAAGAACTCGAGCAGTTCCACTCGCAAGCAGAGCTCGACGCCCATCTCGCCAGACTCCAGGAACAGATGCGGGCCGCAGCCGCCAACCTGGATTTCGAGAAAGCGGCCTCACTCCGCGACGACATCAAGCGTCTGCGCAATCCCGACCTGGCCCTTCATGGGCCAGCAAGAAGGGCCTGACCCGCGCGTGCTGTCCTTCATCCAGGAACGCCTCAAGAATGTCGCGCTCGAGGTGCAGGAGTACGTCCTGCTCACCCTGGCGACGTTCCGCGCGATGTTCACGCCCCCGTTCTACCGGTACGACATCGTGGAACAGTTCGACGCCATCGGCGTCCAGTCACTGACCGTCGTGGTGCTGACCGGTTTCTTCACCGGGGCGGTGCTGGCGCTGCAGACCGGGCAGCACGCTCGACAAGTTCGGGGCGCGTCCCTTCGTCGGGCGGATCGTGAGCGCCTCGATGATCAAGGAGCTCGGACCCGTGCTCACGGGATTGATGCTGACGGGACGGATCGGCTCCGGCATCGCCGCCGAACTGGGATCGATGATCGTGACCGACCAGATCAACGCGCTGCGCGCGCTCGGCACCGATCCGATTCGCAAGCTCGTCGTGCCGCGCGTGATGGCCGGTATCCTGATGGCGCCGGTGCTGACCGTGATCGCCGACTTTCTCGGTATTATCGGCGGTTGGATTGTGGCCAGCTCTGCAGCTCCAGGTGGCGACCGGCGCTCTACTGGTCGTCGGTGTTGAAGGTGCTGTACATGGAGGATGTCTGGATGGGTCTCATCAAGCCGTTCGTGCTCGGATTCGTCATCGTGACGGTGGCTTGCCATGTCGGGCTGCGGCACGAAGGGCGGTACCGCTGGCGTGGGCAGGTCAACGACGGTATCGGTGGTCTGGGGGTCGGTGGGCGTCATCGCGACGGACTTTTTCGTGACGCAGGTGCTCAGGTCGTTGCTGTACTAGAAGCAGAGGCGAGAGGAGCCGATGGTCGAGAGCGCGGCAGATCGGGAAGTGATGGAGGGCGGTGCCCGCGGCGGGATGCCGCGCGAGCGGGGCCTGAGGGAGCGAACGCGAATTGGCGAAAGCGCGGCGGTCGTGCAGTTCGATCACGTGTCACTCGCCTTCGACGATAAGGTCGTACTGCGCGATATCAGCTTCACGCTGGTCGAAGGGGCAATGGTCATCATCCTTGGGGCCAGCGGATCCGGGAAGTCCACGATCCTCAAGATCATCACGGGCCTGCTTCGCGCCGATGCCGGAAGCGTGTGGATCAACGGTCGCTGCATCGACAAGCTCACCGAGCGCGAGATGATGCCCGTGCGGGCCGATCTCGGCATGATCTTTCAGGAGGGCGCGCTCTTCGATTCGCTGACCGTTCGGGAGAACGTCGGGTACAAGCTGTACGAAGAGACGGACATGCCGCTCGAACAGGTGCATCGTCGCGTGGAGGAGGTGCTGGGATTCATCGATCTCAAGGAGCACATCGACAAGATGCCGTCAGAGCTCTCTGGGCGGCCAGCGCCGCCGCGTGGCCATCGCGCGGGCCATGGCCTTCAAGCCGCAGATTCTGCTCTATGACGAAGCGACGACCGGGCTCGACCCGATTACCGCGACGACCGTGGACGACGAGATCATCAAGCTGAGGGATCTCGAGGGCGTCAGCTCGATCGTCGTGACGCACCAGTTGCGCGATGCGTTCTACGTCGCCACGCACATGGCTGCACGCGCGGCCGATGGTTCGGTGCGAATTACACCGGCCTCGCCCGAGAAGGTCGCCGAGGCCGAGTTCATCATGCTGAAGGATGGGTTAGTGTGCTTCGAGGGACCCGCCGATGCGCTGCGTCGCTCGAAGGATGAGTATCTGAAGACATTCTTGAGCTGAAGACGAGAGCTGAACGCGATCAGCCTCGCGACGCGTCGACCCGAGTTCGAGCAAGAACAAACGTAGGCCCGAGCGTCAGCCCGGGCGCATCAGAGGATCCAGATATGCCCCGCACTCGCTCACTGGCCTGGTCCGAACTCAAGGTCGGCGTGTTGTCAATCGCTGCTGTGTTGATCACGGCGACCACGATCGTGATGCTGACCGGTGGTCGAGGCTTCTTCTGGCAGCGATACTCGCTCAAGACGCGGTTCGGCAACGTCGCCGGGCTGAAGCCAGGGTCGCCCGTGCGGCTCGCCGGCGTCGAAGTCGGTTCGGTGCAAAGCGTGGACCTTGCCGGCCAGCAGGTGGAGGTGACGTTCGAATTGAACGACAAATACCAGCCGCAGATCACGACCGAATCGCGCGCCGTGCTCGGCTCGATCTCACTGCTCGGCGAAAGCTCTGTGGATATCTCGGCCTCGAGCGCCGGGACACCCATTCCGGACGTGGGGGTTCGTGCCGACGGGACCCCCGGCGGTATTGTTGTCCGACGTCACGAACTCGGCGGGGCAGGGTATCGAGGAGTTGACGGCGCTGCTACGGGACGTGCGGGCGGGCAAAGGCACCATCGGCAGGCTGGCGACCGATGAGCAGCTGTACGTCGAATTGAATCGCTTCGTGACGTCAGCCACCGATCTGACGACCGGCATCAAGCAGGGCCGTGGTTCGATTGGCAAGCTGATGAACGATCCCAAGACTGCGGAGGCGCTGGAGGCCTCCCTCAGGAATGTCGAAGACGTGACCCGGCGGCTGAGCGCGGGAGAGGGCAGCCTTGGGAAGCTGCTCAAGGACGACAGCTTCTCCCGGTCGCTGACGAGCGCGACGGCCAACATGGATACGCTGGTCGCGAAGTTGAACCGGGGCGAGGGCACGGCGGGGAAGCTCCTCAACGATCCGGCCCTGTTCGAGCGCCTCCATTCCGTGACGCAACGACTCGATGAACTCGTCGCACGGCTGAACAATGGCGACGGCACGGCCGGACAGTTGCTGAAAGACAAGCAGTTATATGAGAACATGAACAAGACCGTGAACGAAGTGGCCTCGCTCGTTGCCGAGTTGAAGGAGTTCTTCGCCGCCGTCAAGAAGGATCCGAAGAAGTATCTGAAGATCAACGTTGGGCTCGTCAATTGGTAGGGCTCATCTGTTCGGGATGAGGGAACAAGGATTACGGGACAGGGGGCCACATGGGCAAAGACGAAGGGGCTGGCGCTGGCAGCGTCCTCCTCGCATTCATTCTCGGGGCGATCAGCGGAGCGGCGGTTGCGCTGATGTACGCGCCGGCGACGGGAAAGGAGACGCGGGAGTTTCTGGGACAGAAGGCGCGCGAAGGCCGCGAGCGCGCGACTGAGGCGGCCGAGCGCGGACGTCAGGCCGTTGTTCAAGGAAGAGAGACCCTGGCGACCGCCATCGAGCGGGGGCGCGAGGCCTATCAGCAGGCGCGCCGGGAGAACGCGTGAGCCACTGGGCAGAAGTCTTTCTGGGTGTCATCGCATTTGCCACGCTCACGACGTCGATTGTTCTGATCGCGCTGCTGGTGGCTGCCGGGCGTCTCGCCCGCCGAGTCGAGCATCTCGTTGAGAAGATCGATCGCGAGATCACGCCCGCATTTGGACATCTGAATGACATCGCCCGCGACGCGGCCCGAGCCGCGTCGCTCGCGACACTGCAAGTCGAGCGGGTGGATCGCCTGTTCGGCGACCTGGGCCAGGCCGTCGATCAGACGGTCGGCGTCGTCCAGGGCATCCTGTCAGGGCCGCTACGCCAGGGGGGAGTGCTGTCGTCCGCCATGAGTGCGTTCTGGGCGGTGCTCTCCGTGGTCCGCAGAGCCCGCTCTGGCCGTGGCCGTTCAGGCAGGGACGACGAGGACGCGTTGTTCATCTAGGGTCGTTATTCGGATCCATCGGCTCGAGCGATCTCGACGAAGCGTTCCTCGCCGTCGCTCGAGATCTGAACGCGCCACGGGTTGCAGCACACCTCGCAGTCCTGAACGAAGCCGCCATGCATGTCGGGCTCGATGTAGATCTCGACCTGCTCGCCGCAGTACGGGCACGTCACGAGAAAACAGTCATCCATCAGGGGGCTCCATCTGCGGACTCATTATCAGCCGCCGCAGGGTCAGACGGGGGCTGACCTGCGTCAGACTCCGGCTGGTGCGCTTCGCGAAACTTCGCGCGGTTGCACGGGGCTCCCCGGTCAGGGCCGGCGTGCCTGCCGGACGCTGCGTCCCTCTGCCGATAACCTTTCTGTGAACTATCGAGAGTTCAGCGTGATTTCCGGGGCCGGCTCGCTCCAGCGGCGGGCAACGCTCGACGTTGCGCAGCAGCACCGGCTGCTCTTCGAACAGCATCCGTCGCCGATGTGGCTCTTTGACAACGAATCCCTTGCGTTCCTGAGTGCGAACGATGCGGCCGTGCGTACCTACGGATACAGCCGGGAGGAGTTCGCGCACTTCACCCTGAAGGATCTCTCCGCTCCCGCGGACCTCGCGAGTCTCGAGACGCGGCCGTGGGTCGGCCGGCGCGAATGGAGCAACACCGAGCGGCATCGGAGGAGAGACGGCGGAATCATCGACGTTCGCGTGCACTACCGGGCCGCTCACATCGACGGTCGGAGCGCCTGGCTCGCGGTCGTCGAGGACATTACGGAGCGGCGTTCGCTCGAGGCGCAGCTGCGTCAGGCCCAGAAAATAGACGTCATTGGCCAGCTGGCTGGAGGGATCGCGCACGACTTCAACAACCTGCTCACCGCGATTCAGGGTTACGCAGAACTGCTGTCAGACCGCCTGCCGGCCTACGACCCGCACCGCGACGACGTGCAGGAGATCAGCAGGGCCGCGGAACGAGCGGCGGCGCTCACGCGGCGTTTGCTGGCGTTCAGCCGCAAGCAGACGTCTGAGCCCTGCGTCTTGTCGCCGAGCGCGGCAGTGCAGGAGGTGGCGCCGATGCTGCGACGTCTTGTGGATGCGACGATCGAGGTCACGACCGTCGTCAATGCCAAGGGGCGCGTCAAAGCCGATGCAGTGGAACTGCACCAGGTGCTCATGAATCTCGTGCTGAATGGCCGCGATGCGATTGACGCGGGTGGGGGACAGATCATCGTCGAAACCGCCGATGTCGTGCTCGACGGTACATGTGGCGAAGGCCATCTGATGCCGCGCCCCGGCCCGTACGTCATGCTCTCGGTGTCGGACACCGGCCACGGCATGAGCCCCGAGACGGAGGCACGGATCTTCGAACCGTTTTTTACGACGAAGCCCCAGGGACGCGGTACCGGTCTTGGCCTCTCGATGGTCCTCGGGATCGTCGAGCAGAGCGGCGGTCACGTGTGCGTGCAGAGCCAGGTCGATCACGGTACGACCTTCAAGGTGTACCTGCCGGCCGTCGACGAACTCCTCGTGAGCCCGACGTTGGAAGACGTGCCCGAGGTGACGCGGAATACCGCCAGCGTGCTCCTGCTCGAGGACGAAGACGCCGTGCGCCGGTTGGTGACGAAAGTGCTCGAGAGCCGCGGCTACCTGGTGCACGCGACCGCTCATCCGCTCGACGCGCTGGCGATCGCGAGGCGGACGGATGTCCACATCGATCTCCTTCTCACGGACGTGGTGCTGCCAGAGATGAGCGGTCGAGCGGTCGCCGAGGCTGTGCGGGCGCTCCATCCGGACTGCCGCGTGCTCTTCATGTCTGGCTATACCGACGACGCGGTGTTGCGTCACGGAGTGCTGACCGTGAAGGCCCTCTTCCTGCAGAAGCCGTTCAGGGCCAACGCGCTCGCACAGAAGGTTGCCGAAGCGCTGGCCAGCTAGTCGCGCCCCGACCTGAAGACAGCAGCGCTCGCCAGGTCGTAGGCCCTTACGAGATCTGAATCTGATCATTTGGTCATTTCGTTATTTGGTCATTGATTGGTCAATTGACCAGAGGGAATGACCAGATGCCCAAATGCCCGGATGACCACATTCGTCGTTCACGCCGGGACCTGGCCTGTCACTGAAATCGATTACTATCCGATGGCGCGCTGATGCCTGTCATCGAGAATCCCATCCTGAACTCGGCGTTTGTGGAGCCCACGCGGCATTTCCGTTTCGACGAGCAGGGGATTACGAACGAGATTGCCGAGACGCGTCGATCCAGCGGCTACTTCGTCCCGATCGCCCAGCCAAGGAAGCGAGACCGCCAGCTCAGGTTCCAGACCGAATGGACCGAGGACCGTTACCGCGAGAGCGAGTTCATCAACAGCGTCCGGCGCCGGGTCGGCATGTGGCGAGTCGGCGGCTATGTAGGGGTGACCGCGATCACGGGACGGCTCCTGGCGTATTGGAGCAACCCCGAGCGCGAGAAGAACCTGTTCTTCTGCCAGGTCGAGGCCGTGGAGACAGCCATCTACCTCACCGAGGTTGCGCGGAGATACGGGGACTCCTGGATCGAGAACGACGCTGCGAGAGGCGAACGACACGTCGAACCCCGGGCTTCCGCGCGTCGCTTTCAAGATGGCGACCGGATCGGGCAAGACCGTCGTCATGGCGATGCTCATCGCCTGGCAGGCGCTGAACAAGCTCGAGGATCGACAGGACGCGCGCTTTTCGGACGCGTTCCTGCATCGTCACACCCGGCATCACGATCCGCGATCGCCTGCGTGTGCTGCTGCCGACCGATCCGGACAACTACTATCGCGCAGCGCGACATCCTGCCGCCGGACCTCCTGGAACGGCTCGGACAGGCGCGCATCGTCATCACGAACTACCACGCCTTCCTGCCGCGCGAGCGGGACGACGCCGCCCGGCTGACGAAAGCCATCCTGTCGCAGAGGGCGAGCCGAGCCCGTTCACCGAGACACCCGATCAGATCGTCCGCCGCGTCTGCCGCGATCTGGGCGGCAAGAAGAACATCGTCGTCATCAACGACGAGGCCCACCACTGCTACCGCCGGCAAGCCGGACGGCCGAGGACGCGCGACGCTCACCGGCGACGAGCGCAAGGAGGCCGAGCAGCGCGACGAGGAAGCGCGCGTCTGGCTCTCGGGCCTCGAGGCGGTCAAGAGGAAGCTCGGCGTCAAGGCGGTCTACGACCTGTCGGCGACGCCGTTCTTCCTGCAGCGGCTCCGGCTACCCGGAAGGCACGCTCTTCCCGTGGGTCGTGTCGGACTTCTCGCTCGATCGACGCCATCGAGAGCGGGCATCGTCAAGATGCCGCGCGTGCCGGTGGCCGACAACTCGATGACCGGCGACCAGCCGACCTACCGCGACCTGTGGCTGCGCATCCGCGACGACCTGCCGAAGAAGGGCCGGAAGACCGACGCCGTCGGCGGCGAGCCGAAGCTGCCCGCGGAGCTCGCAGGGCGCGCTGCACAGCCTCTACGGCAACTACGCGAAGTCGTATCGCGCGCTGGGAGCACAACGCCGACGCCCGCGCCGCGCGGCCTGACGCCGCCGGTGTTCGTCGTCGTGTGCAACAACACCAACGTGTCGAAGCTCGTGTTCGACTACGTCGCCGGCTGGGACGAAGACGCTGCCGGACGGCACCGACGGTCGTCGTGCCCGGGCGCGCTTGCCGCTCTTCAGCAACGTCGACGGACGGCGCAGCTGGTCTGCCGCGGCCCGAACACGATCCTCGTCGACTCGCGAGCAGCTCGAGTCCGGCGAGGCGATGAGCGCCGGAGTTCAAGAAGATCGCCGCCGCGCGAGATCGAGGAGTTCAAGGCCGAGTACCGCGCCCGCTTCCCCGGCCGCGACGCCGGACGACCTCACCGACGAGGACCTGCTGCGCGAGGTGATGAACACCGTCGGCAAGGCCGGCAAGCTCGGCGAGCACGTCCGCTGCGTCGTGTCGGTGTCGATGCTCACCGAGGGCTGGGACGCGAACACCGTCACCCACATCCTCGGCGTCCGCGCCTTCGGCACGCAGCTCCTGTGCGAGCAGGTCGTCGGCCGCGGGCTGCGGCGCATGAGCTACGCCGTGAACGACGAGGGCTTGTTCGACCCGGAGTACGCCGAGGTGTACGGCGTGCCGTTCTCGTTCATCCCGGCAGCCGGCATCGACGCCACGGATCCCAAGCCCGGCCCGATGCCCACGCGCGTGCGTGCGCTCGACGATCGCATCGCCTGCGAGATCACCTTCCCCCGGCTCGTCGGCTACCGCTACGAGGTGCCCAGCGGAGCGGCTGCGCGCGCGAGTTCACCGACGGATTCACGGCTCGCGCTCTCCACGGCCGACGTCCCGACCAAGATCGAGAATCGCGCCGATCGTGGGCGAGGCGAGCATCCACACGCTGGACGATCTCCGGAAGCGCCGCGACAACGAGGTCGCGTTCCTGCTGGCCAAGCTGACGCTGGAGAAGTACTTCCGTCAGGACGGCGAGTCGAAGACCGAGCGCACGCCCGCACACCGCTTCGATGCGGAGGTGCAGGCGTGGCTGTTTCCGCAGGTGCTGGCCATCGCGCAGCCGCTGGCTCGCGGAATGCCTGACCTGCAAGGACAACACGTTCCCGCAGCTCCTTCTCCTCGTCGAGTTCGCGCACGACGCCGCCGACCGCATCTACGGTGCCATCGTCGACAGCTCGGACGGCACGCCGGCGCTCAGGCCGCTCCTGCGGCCGTACGACACGGTCGGCTCGACCCGGTACGTGGACTTCGACACGACGAAGCCCGACGTAGGCCGACGCGATCCGGCGAAGTGCCACATCTCGCACGTGGTCGCCGACACGGGTTCCTGGGAGCAGAAGCTCGCGCAGACCCTCGAGGAGATGCCCGAGGTGACGGCCTACGTGAAGAACCAGGGCCTCGGCTTCACCATCCCGTACACGTTGAACGGCGAGGAACGCCAGTACTACCCGGACTTCATCGCTCGTGTGATGGACTGACGGTCACGGGCTGAGAGCAGACCTGCGTCTGAACCTGATCGTCGAGGTGACCGGCGAGGCGCGGAAGGACAAGGCGGCCAAGGTGACGACGGCGCGGACGCTGTGGGTGCCGGCGGTGAACAACCACGGCGGCTTCGGCCGCTGGGCGTTCGTGGAGGTGACCGACCCCTGGGACGCGCAGCGGACGATCCGCGCAGCGATCGCTGGTACGGCAACCCTCGCATGAGTGGGCTTTCAAACCACGCTATGACCGCTTAGGATTCGATACACGTGGGAAAGAAGACACTCGTTCCGATCACGCCCGAAGTACTCCGGTGGGCCGTTGCTGAAAGCGGCCTCACGAGCGGTGAGGTGTCGAAGGCTGCGGGTGTTGAGCCCGAGGACCTGGAAGACTGGCTGCAGGGGACGGAAAGTCCCTCGATTACAGAAGCCAGGAAGATGGCCGCGGCCCTTCACCGTCAGCTCGCAGTATTCCTGCTTCCCAAGGTTCCTCAAACCACCGTGCCAGCGATTGAGTTTCGGCACCCGATCGGCCAGGCGTCGCGCGCTTTGAGCCCGGTCGAGCGACGTTTCCTGCGTCGGGCCAGGCGTCTTCAGGAGGCGCAGGCCTGGCTGGTCCGCGAACTGGAGCGAGACACTCCGCGCCTGCCGGCGCTCTCAACCGAGCACGAACCAGAAGCCGCTGCAAGGACGCTGCGCTCTCAACTTGGTGTTGAGCCATCGGTCCAGTTCAGGTGGAAGACTCCCTCGGTGGCTTTTGATGGTTGGCGTAGCGCTCTGGAGCCCCTAGGCGTCACCGTCCTCCAGTTCGCGATGGGCGAGAAGTCGTGCCGAGGTTTTTCGTTGTGGGACGACGCCGTCCCGTTGATTGCCGTCAATACGTTCTGGCGGGACGAAGCCCGTATCTACACGCTATTCCATGAGTTGGGCCACCTGGTCACGCGGACGAACTCGGCCTGCACCGAGGCGACCACGACTCCGGACCGTCGCGATCCGGTCGAGCGCTGGTGCGAGGAGTTTGCCGCCGCGGTCCTGATGCCGGGAGAGTCGCTGAGTGGTCTGCCAGCGGCAACCGACATTCGAACACTTGCAACACTTGCGGCGCAATACAGAGTCAGCCTTCGAGCCATGGCGATCCGATTGATCGGACTGAGTCGGGCGACATGGACACTCTATCGCGACATTCCGGTCGCTTCCGATAGAAAGACGGGCGGAGGTGGAGGAACCGGACGCAACCGGCGCGAGATCAGGGAAGACGAGGTGGGTCCTCGCGTGACTGAGATTTTCGTGTCGGCGGTGCAGAGAGACATCATCAGTGAGTCGCAGGCGCTCGACTACCTCGACATTCCGGCCGTCGAGTTCGAGCGCTTGCGCGACGCGGTGTAGAGGGTCGTCCTTCTTCCCATGGCCGATCCCGTCTGGATCATCGACACCAGTTCGGTCATCGAGGTTCGTCGGCTGGAGAAATCACTCGCCAAGCGCACATTCTCCAGCCTTGCCAATCTGGCTGCCGCTCGGGCGGCTCGTTCGGGCAGGTTCGTCGACGAACTGCGAAGAGGCGCCCGACCTGACACGCCGGACGCGCCGCTCGAGTGGGCTGAAGTGTTGAGAAGGTCGCGTGCGCGAGTGGACCTGCACCGGGAAAGTGAAGGAGGTTCTAGCCGAGGTCCCGGATGTCCTGGACAAAGACAAAGACTCGGGAGTCGATGAGGCTGACCCGTATGTTCTCGCCCTTGCTGCGAGCCTGCGACAACAGGATGTGGACGCCAGAATCGTAACGCAGGAGACAAAGGATAGCCCGAACCGGATGTCATTGAACACGGCCGCTGGCATTCTTGGTGTTCCCAGCGTTCCGTTGGGCGGCCTGCTGAGGGCCGAGAAGATGATCTAGGAGTGGGGCGGTGTGTTCAAGAACCGTACGGGCCGTGAACTCGACGGGCGCACCTGGGAAGAGATGCCGGTGGTGCCCAAACGCTGGAGCCTTCGGCCGGTCCCAGGATTGCTATAATGGTTCCCTACTGGTTCCGGATCGGTGCCACATGCCAACGCTGACGCTCAAGAACATTCCCGACGGCCTCCATGCCAGGCTCAAAGCAAGCGCCGAGCGCCACCGTCGGAGCCTGAACGGGGAAATTCTGGCCAGGCTCGAGCGCGACGTCGAACGCCCGTCGTTCGATGCCGACGAGTACGCGCGGCGTATGCGCACGTTCACGGCGCGCCTGCCCCGCGTCGATCATGCGAAAGCGACCGGGCACAAGCGCCGCGGCCGACCATGATCGTCGTCGACAGCAACATCCTGGCGTACTGCTGGCTGAATGGCACTCACACGGCCCGCGCTCAGGCCGTGAGGATTGCCGACCCCGACTGGCAGGTGCCGTTGCTGTGGCGCTCGGAACTGCGCAGCATTCTCGCGGGCTACATGCGCGATGGCAGCCTGTCCGCCACCGAGGCGGTGCGCGTCATGGAGCACATCGAGCGCGACCTCGAAGGCTCGGAGCATCTGGTGCCGAGCGAGGGTGTGATCAGAGTCGTGCAGACGACGACATTGTCGGCGTATGACGCGGAGTTCGTGGCGTTGGCGCGGGCCTTGTCCGTCCCGCTCGTCACCGAGGACCGCGGAGTCCTCCGCGCCTGCCCGGAGATGGCGGTGACCCTGGCTGGTTTCCTCGACCGGCGTCGATGAGCGAAGAGGTCGAACAGCCGCCGACGAAGGACCAAGGACCAAAGGACGGACGAAGCACCAAGGCCGAAGGACCAAGGACCAGAAAGCATGCCCAAGCGACCGAAGACCGCGAAAGGCCCGACGCCCGTTGAGGCCATCAAGCACAAGGACGCGCGCGTCAATATTCCCACCGAGGAACTGCGCGACTTCGTGGCCGACGATGAGCAGACGCCGACGCGGATGCTCTATCCCCGCGACCCGTCGCTCGATCCACAGCTCGTGTGGAAGGGCAAGGACGAGCAGGACCGGCAGCCGCTCGACGTGCCGGTGGTGCCCGTCTACATCCAGGAGAAGATTCACCCGCAGGCGCTCGTCGAGAACCTGCGCAACACGGCGAAGGCGGGCCAGCCTGAGCCGGAACTGACGCTTTTCAGCGACTTCAACGGCCTGGACGAAGCGGGGTTCGACAAGAAAGTCGACTTCTACCACCACGACCAGCACTGGTCGAACCGGATGATTCTGGGCGACTCGCTGCTCGTGATGACGAGCCTTGCCGAGAAGGAAGGGCTGAAGGGAAAGGTCCAGACGATCTATTTCGACCCGCCGTACGGCATCAAGTTCGGATCCAACTGGCAGGTGTCCACGCGCAAGCGCGACGTGAAGGACGGCAAGGTCGAGGACGCGACGCGCCAGCCTGAACAAATCCGCGCGTTCCGCGACACCTGGCAGCTCGGCATCCATTCATACCTTGCCTACCTGCGCGATCGCCTCACCGTCGCCCGCGAGCTGCTGACGGAGAGCGGCAGCATCTTCGTGCAGATTGGGGATGAGAACGTGCACCTCGTGAGGTCCCTCCTGGACGAAGTGCTTGGCGCCGAGAATTTCGTCGCTCTCATCACGTACTCGAAGACCGAGCGGAACGGGAAGCTTTGCAGTCGGAACGAATGTTCTGGGTTCCGTGTGCGACTATCTGGTCTGGTACGCGAAAGACGCCGACAGGGTCAAATACAGGCAGTTGTACACGAGCGAGAGATCGGCGGTGCTGGCGGCGGAAATTACGCGACGGTAGAGGGGCCCGACGGCATTCGACGCCCTATCACCGATGAGGAGCTGGGGACTGGCAAAATCAACGGACGGCTCTTGCGCCTCGACAATCTCACCTCCCAGACCACTCGTGTAGGGCAGACCACGGTGTTTCCGGTCATGGTCGATGGAAGGACAATCACCCCGGCCA
>CAVQVI010000028.1:0-58750 GCA_963717075.1 uncultured Acidobacteriota bacterium
CGAGCGAACAGATGGCGCGGCTCCTCAACGAAGCGCGGACGCGATTCGACTGGACGATCATCGACACTCCGCCGATCGGCCTCGTGTCGGACGCGAAGCTGCTGTCAGAGATAGTCGACGGTGTCGTGCTGGTCGTCGAGGCGGGAAAGAGCGGGTACCCGGACCTCCTTCGCGCGATCGAGTCGATCGGTCGCGATCGACTGATGGGCGTGGTCCTCAACCGGATCCGCGGCGCGTCCGGCCGCAGCTACTACTCGAGCTACTACCGGCGACCGAAGGAGCCCAGGGCCTAGCCTGGAAACGACATCATGGCCAGGAATGGGACCCAACCGTCGTTGCGCACGCTGACGCTCGTCGCGTGCGAAGCCGCGTTGATCCTCCTGGCTGTGACGCTCGCCGCCTGGATGCGCTTCGGGCGCAACGCAAGCGATGTGTTGCTCCTCGACCAGGGACTCCTCAAGGCGCTCGCAATTGCCATCGGATGTCAGGCCTGTTTCTACTACGCCGACCTCTATGACCTGCGCATCGTCGCCGACAGGCGCGAACTCTTCGTCCGCGCGCTGCAAGCCCTCGGCGCGACAGCGTTCGTCACGGCGGCGTTTTACTTCTTCTACCCGCGCCTGATCATCGGACGCGGCGTGTTCATCATCGCAGCGGCCATCGTCGTGCTCGTCACCTTCGGGTGGCGCCTCGCGTTCGAATGGGCGAGCAAGCAGGCTCGGCCCAGCGAACGGGTGCAGATTGTCGGCACCAATCAAGCGGCGATTCAACTGGCGCGCGAGCTTCACGAACGGCAGGCCGAGCTGGGCGTGGCGATTGTCGGATTCGTCGATACTGATCCAGCACGCGTCGGTGCGGCGCTCGTCAATCCCGGAATCATCGGCGCGGTCGACGACATCCCGGCGCTCGTCAGCACGCTCCGTGTCGATCGCGTCGTGGTCTGCCTGAGCGACGCGCGCGGCAAACTCCCGATGGAGAAGCTGCTCGACATGCGCACAGGCGGCGTGTCGTTCGCTCATCTTCCCTGGGTGTACGAGGAACACACGGGCAAGATCGCCGTCGAAAATCTCCGGCCAAGTTGGCTCATCTTCTCTGAAGGATTCGACAGAGTGCGCGCTCACTGGGGAGCCAAGCGCGTCCTGGACGTCGTCGGGGGCGTGGCGCTGTTCGTGCTCGCGCTGCCCGTGATGGCGATCGCGGCTGTGGGAGTCGCCCTGAGCTCGACTGGGCCGACACTCTATCGTCAACAGCGCGTCGGGCTGAACGGCCGGATCTTCACGCTCTCAAAGTTTAGGTCGATGCGCGTGAGCGCAGAAGCCGAGACGGGCGCGGTGTGGAAGACGCCGGGACGAGACCCCCGGGTCACAAGGTTCGGAGTGTCCTGCGCCGGACGCGCATCGACGAACTGCCCCAGCTCTGGAACGTGATTGTCGGAGATATGAGCCTCGTTGGACCCGGGCGCGAGCGGCCGGAATTCGTGCAGGACCTCATTCGCCAGATCCCCTTCGATGGCCAGCGACACGTGGTGCGGCCGGGACTGACCGGGTGGGCGCAGGTCTGATACGCCTATGGCGCGAGCGTCGAGGACGCCATGGAGGCTTCAGTACGACCTCTACTACGTCAAGAACCGATCGATGGCGCTCGACTTCTACATCGTCTTCGAGACCCTGAAGACCGTCATGACGAGGAGCGGCTCGTAAATCCCAGGGGAGAATCCGAAGCGCATGTTCACGACCGACGCATTTTCGATTGAGGCCGGCCACGTCGCGACGGTCATCGAAGAGGGCATCCGCTCCCAGATCCTGGGAACACTTCGACGCCGCGGCGCCGTCATCGGCCTCTCCGGCGGAATTGACAGTTCGGTCGTCGCCACGCTTTGCGCACGAGCCCTGGGGCCGGAGCGGGTGGTTGGCCTGCTGATGCCCGAGCGCGACTCGTCGAGCGACTCGCTGGCGCTCGGCCGGTTGCTTGCGTCGCACCTGGGAATCACGGTCATCGTCGAGGACATCACGGCGGTGCTCCGTGGAGCCGGCTGCTACGCGCGCCAGGACGAGGCCATCCTCCGGGTGTTCCCGGCCTACCGGGACGGCTACAAGTACAAGGTGGCTTTGCCGTCGATCCTTGACGGCGAACGCTTCAACCTCACCGAGTTGACGATCGAGAGCCCGACCGGCGAGCGGCAGTCGGCCCGGCTGCCGATTCAGGCGTACCTGCAGTTGATTGCCGCTACCAATTTCAAGCAGCGCGCTCGAGCCATGCTCGAGTACTACCACGCCGACCGCCTGAACTACGCCGTCGCGGGCACACCCAACCGCCTGGAATACGACCAGGGGTTCTTCGTGAAACACGGCGACGGGGCCGCGGACCTGAAACCAATCGCGCACCTGTACAAGACCCAGGTGTACGCCTTGGCGGCGCATGTCGGCGTTCCCGAAGAGATCAGACGCCGGCCTCCGACGACAGATACCTTTTCCATGCCGCAGTCCCAGGAGGAGTTCTACTTCTCGCTGCCCTACGACAAGATGGACGCCTGCCTGTACGGGCGGAACCATGGTGTCCCGCCGGCCGAGGTGGGAGCCGCCATTGGACTGAGGGTCGATCAGGTCGAGCGCGTCTACAAGGACATCGACCAGAAGCGCCGCACGACCGCCTACCTGCACAGGAAACCGCTTCTCGTCGAGCCAGTTTCCGAGGTGACCGGCTGATGGGGATGCCGAGGCTTGTCCATGACTTTCTCCGCGCCTCTGCGGAGCGGACCCCGGACGCGGCGGCGATCATCGAACCTTCCGCCCGCGCGACGTATGCCGAGTTGAATCGCCTGGCGAACCGAGCAGCCAACGCCCTCATTGCCAACGCCGTCAAGCGGGGGGATCGCGTCATCCTCGCCATCGATGACGGAATCGACTCTGTGGCGTGCTACTTCGGGTCCATGAAGGCGGGCGCCGTAGCGGTCCCGTTGCCGCACGGTCCCCACAATGACCGGCTAGTGCGCGCGATCAAGGACTGCGCTCCGGCGGCGGCCGTAGTCAATCCCTCCACCGCCGGCGACCCCCCAGTGGCGGCGGTGCTCGGATCGGTTCCAGCGGTGTTCGTGACGCAGCCAGTCCCAGGATCTGCCCGTCCGAGGCAGGTGCCGCCTTTCCCCTCCTGGTCGACAGCCACACAAGGAGTTTCCGACGCCGAGCCGTCGGTCCGGATGATTGACCTCGACCTCGCGGCGATCATCTACACGTCCGGCAGCACGGGAGTCCCTCGGGGCGTGATGCTATCGCACCTGAACATCCGATCGAACACCGAGTCCATCATCGAGTACCTCCACCTGACGTCGGCCGATCGCGTGATGTGCGTCCTCCCGTTCTACTACGTCTACGGTCTTTCTCTCCTTCACACCCACATTGCCGTGGGCGGCTCGCTAATCGTGGACACGCGATTCGCATTCCCGAACGTCGTGCTCAAGTCGATGCAGGACCACCAGGCGACCGGATTTGCCGGGGTCCCGTCCACGTTCGCGCTCCTGTTGCATCGCTCGAATCTGACGAAGATGGCGTTTCCCAGTCTGCGCTACGTCACCCAGGCTGGCGGAGGGATGCCTCCTGCCCGGATCCGGGAGTGGCTGGAAAAAGGACCGAAGGCGAAGTTCTACGTCATGTACGGTGCAACAGAGGCGTCGGCCAGGCTGACATATCTCGAGCCCGGGGACCTGGAGCGAAAACTGGGTTCTATTGGCCGGACGATTCCGAACGTCGAGATGCTTGTCGTTGACGACGACGGAAGGGTCGCGGCGACGGGTGAGGTCGGCGAACTGATCGCCCGGGGATCGAATATCTCCAGTGGATACTGGAACGCCGCGGAGGAGACGGCTGAAAGATTCGGGCCGCTGGGCTATCGAACGGGCGACCTTGGCTATGCTGACGCCGAAGGGTTCCTCTACCTGGTCGGGTCGCAAGCACGACATGATCAAGGTTGGCGCTCACCGCGTTGGTGCTAAGGAGATCGAGGACGTTCTGAACGAACACCCGGCGATCTACGAAGCGGCTGTGGTGCCGGTTCAGCACGAGATCCTCGGCGAGGCGCCGCTCGCTTTCATCGTCGTACGCCAGACGCCCGCGCCCGACATCAGCGAGGTTCTGGCATTCTGCCGATCTCATCTCCAGGCCCACAAGGTGCCGGTGGACATCGTGAGCGTGCCGACGATCCCGAAGAGCGGCATCGGCAAGATCGACAAGGTGTCGTTGCGCCGGATGGCTGCCGACCATCGCCGGCTGGACGGTTCTGGCCGCAGCGCTGCGGTTGCAGAAGGTGAGTCGTGAGCAGAATCGTGCTGGTGGCGGGCGGTCTGCTCCTGTGCGCCGCCTGTGGTGGTTCTTCCGTCCAACAGCAGGGAGTCCCTGTGCCCACGAGAAGCGATCTGACAGAGACGGCCAAGGCCAGGCTGGCAACCAAGCGCATTTTCTTCGGGCACCAGTCCGTCGGCGGCAACATCTTGGACGGTTTGGCTGATCTGGTGCGTGAAGAGCCCGCGCTGGACTTGAGGGTTGTCGGCCTTGATGGCATTCCAAACACCGTGGGCGGGTTCTTCGCTCACGCCAGAGTGGGCCAAAACGGCCATCCTGCGGCGAAGACCGACGAGTTCGCGCGGCTGCTGGACGAAGGCCTGGCGTCGAGAATCGATATTGCGTTCCACAAGTACTGCTACGTGGACTTCGCCGAGAACACGAACGCGAACGCGGTGTTCCTGCACTACCGGAACACGATGGCGCGCCTCCGAATGACCTACCCGAACATCAGGCTCGTTCATGTAACCGTTCCGTTGGTGGCTGTGCAAACAGGGGCGAAGTCAGTTGTGAAGCGGATACTCGGGCGGGCACCCACCGGTTATCAGGATGACTTCCTGCTGGAAGAGTTCAACGAGTTGATGCGACAGGAATACGCGGGCCGCGAGCCATTGTTCGACCTAGCTGCAATCGAATCTACCGCACCAGATGGCACGCAGGAGTCGATCAGGTTCAATCGGGCGAGCGTCCGGGCGCTCTACCCGCTATACACGAACGACGGCGGGCACCTGAATGAGATCGGCCGGCGCCGGCTGGCGGCGGAGCTCATTGGGTTGCTCGCAGAAGTTGCGGCGTCAAAGTAGCGGTACCCAGACGACCTGATGATTCGTGCTAGAGCGCGATTACCCGACTATGAACAAGAATGAGGCGGTTCGGCGGTTCATCGAGGAGACGTTCGTTGTTCCTGACGATAACCCCCCGGCAGACGAAGACCCGCTTGTAGAGCAAGGTGTGGTCGATTCGACCGGGTTGCTCGAGATCATCCGATTCATCGAGGAGAATTACGGTCTCAAATTGGCCGATGATGAGATCTTGCCTGAGAATCTCGGCTCAATCGCAAACATCGCACGGTTCATCGAACGCAAAGGTGGGGTGCCGAGGAGCCGCCCACGGTAAGTCCGTTGATTCCTTGAGAGCCGAGCACGTTACCACGCCACGGGTTTCAGCTTCGAGACTTGTTCGAGGCTGACGACCGCGGCGTATCTCCGGTAATCCAGCGTATGCTTGCGCGCGCCTTCGTGTCGGGCTTTCCCCCCCGGAATCCGAACCAGTCGGGCGAAGCGGTGTTCGACGTTGAAGCGCTGGCGCAGGGAGGCGCGGCCCTCCGCCGCACGCATGGCAGCGCGCAGGGACCGCAGGTGCGGCTTCTGGGGATGCAAGGTGAGCGACCGCCCGTGGCCAGCCGGTGCCGCGGTGTAAGCCAGCCGCTGGACGCAGGCGTCGCAGAGGGGCCCCGGAAGGCGGACACTGGCGGCGCCCGGGCGAATGGGCACGATGGCCGGGACGGGATACGTGACCTGGCGCGCGGCGAGGTCAATGGTAAAGGCCTGCTTGAGGTATCGGTCGCCGTTGTGATGGGTCCACGCTTTCGCGCGAATGGCGGTGCCAGCGGCGTGCAGCGGCGCGATCATGGGGCTGCCAAGTCAGCCCCGGTCGAGGAAGAGCTCCGCCAGCGGGCCGACCGTGGTGACGATGGGGAGCAAGGGCGCCAGACTCAGGTGCTCCGCTTCGTTGGCCGGGCGCAAGGTCGCATCGGCGATGAGGTCGGGGCCCAGGAGTTTCATGACGTGCCGTTGGTAGCCAGTGAACGGGCGCGTGCGCGTTTTGAGGCCATGCCGCAACTCCGGGTCGCCCAGCGACGGCATCCGGTCAGCCGCCACGCCTACGCGGAGGCGCCGCGCTGCGCGTCGGCGTGTGGGCCCAGTATGACCGCCCGGTCTCGAGCGTCGCCGCGTATGACACCTTGCCGACCGGAGCGAGCAAGCCGCCGTGACCCCGACGATCAATCTGAGGTCCTCGGAACGGACGCAGGTCATTCCCGACGTCTGCCACTTCAGGGCGTCGTTGGATCGGATCACAGACCGCGCTCACATCATCGAGACGGGGACCGACTCGTCTCGCTTTCGACGCACCGTGGAGAAACGGGAGAAAGCGACCTGAGCCGGACACGCCGCCTGCGCCGGACCCGGCCCAAAGTGGGGGGCCGGCTCGGCGGCTCGTCACCAACCGGCAAAGGTACTTGTCGTTGGAACCGTCACGCGTCGAGGACGCCCAGTCTCGTCACTGAGGAGGGCCAGATTCCGGTATTACTTGGGGACCGGCACTCGGTGACAGAACCAGGCGCAGCCCAGGCTGTACAGCACCAACTGCCAGCGCTGGTCCATCCGGGCCGTGACCACCGCGTCGGCGTCCTCCACTTGGTCATAGGTCCGCAGCAACGTCACCATGGCCAAGAACGCCGCCGGCAACGGTGCCCGCCCGCGCGGCTAATGCGCCGCCGCCAACTCCGCTTGGGAGGCCTCGTCAAACAACTCGGCCCGAATCTCGCGGAGGAAGACGTAGAACTTGCCAATGCGGTTGAGCTTCCGAGCCAGCGCCTGCTCGGCTGGACTGAGGGGAATCGGTGGACGCGAACGGATCCCAGTAGGAGTGGCCCATCAGATCACAGAACGATCCCCGAGTCGATCCCCCTTACGTGACCAGCTCTCTAGGGCTACTCTCCATTGCCCGGTCGTCCGGAAGAGGTGCGCCGCCAGGTGGTCTACACCGCTCCGCGTCCGTTCAGCACGGTCGGCAGGAGTTTCAGAAAGATCTTCAGATCGAGCCCAAGGGACCAGTTCTCGATGTACTGAAGGTCAAGGGCGAGCCACTCGGCAAACGAGAGGTCGCTCCGGCCCGACACCTCCCGGAGGCACGCCAGGCCGGGCTTGACGCCGAATCGCTTCCGCTGCACGCCCTTGTCGAACAGGTCCACGTCGCGGATCGACATCGGTCGCGGTCCCACGAGGCTCATTTCTCCCCGCAGCACGTTTATGAACTGAGGAAATTCATCCAGGCTGGTCCGTCGCAGGAAACCGCCGACACGCGTCACCCTGGGATCGTGCTTGATCTTGAAGATCGGGCCGCTGGCTTCGTTGAGGTGCTCGATCGCGCTCAGTCGCGCCTCCGCGCCGACCACCATCGTCCGGAACTTGACGAGCTTGAAGCGCCGCTTGTTGAGGCCTACCCGTTCCTGAAGGAAGAGGACCGGCCCCGGCGAGTCGATCTTGATAGCCAGGCCGATGATCCCGAAGAGGACGAGCAACGGAGGAAGCACGAGCAGCGCCACCGCGAGGTCGACCGTCCGCTTGATCATCAGCTTGCCAAGATCCTGGACGATCGGCTCGAGCGTCAAAAGCGGGATGTCGTCGAGCATGGCCAGGCGCATGCGGGTGACGTGGACGTCGAACACGTCCGCCATCAGTCTGAAGGTAACGCCCTCCTCCTCGCAGGCCTGGGCGATTCGGTCGACGTTCGGGATCATGGCTCTCGGGATCGCCAGGATCACCTCGTCGACGACGTTTCCCTTGAGCACGCTCGTGATGTCGTCGATCGTCCCGATCACCCGCGCATCCTCGACTTGATGGCCGGCCAGCTTCGCGTCGGGATCTAGGTGGCCGACGATGTCGAGTCCCCACTCGGCATTGGTTCGCAGCTTGCGGGCGAGCCGGATGGCCCGTGGACCGGTCCCGATGATCAGGACCTTCAGGTTCATGACGCCCTGCCGGAGAGAGCGTCGGAAATAGTCCATCGCCACGAGCCGGTTCGCGATCAGGAAGAGCAGGGTCAGGAACGCAAAGGTCAGGAAGACGGCCCGGCTGACATACTGGATCTTCAGGAGGAAGAGCAGCGTGACGAGAAGCGTCGCGCTGACGCAGACGCTTCGGACCGCTGCCCACGCATACGTGAACCGCGTGGCCATGCGAGGGCCGGCATAGCCGTCGAAATAGGTCAGGGCGTAGATGAGAAACGCAAGAAAGAGCGGCAGAAGCGCCAAGTGCGAGAAGATTGCGACTTCTTCCGCGGGCCAGACCGCGTGGTACAGGCCCCAGGACAGCAGCAGCGCACCCGATGTCAGGGTGACATCCGCCACAAACAGCGCCCTGGAGAACTGCTCCGATCTGTCACTGAGCATAGCCCTTTGCGCCCGGCCAAAAACTCCCCGCCGTACAGGTCTCTCTAGAGTACTTCTATCGGCGCGACACGGACGAGAATTCAGCGCCCCGAATGAAGAGTGAATCGACATACAGGATCTCGGCCACACCCTTCCGGAATGCCGCTTCCGGCCCTCGCCCGTACGCCATGTCGAAGCAGGGGGCGGCGGAATCGGTAGGTCCCTCACCTGTGGAAGGGGGATGCATCGTATAGAATGGCGGCGGGATGACGACCTGGAACCGGAAGCACCTAGCGCTGACGGCTTTGCTGGTGGCAACCTTCCTGGTGCTGTACTGGCCAGTCGGGCGGATCCTCGTGCGGGACTGGGTTGAGGACGACAATTCGCATGGGTTCATGATTGTTCCACTCGCGCTGTTTTTCGTTTGGGAACGACGCCGGAATCTCGCCCTGCTTCGAGTCCGGCATTCGTGGACGGGTCTACTCCTTGTTGCCGGCAGCCTATTGCTCCTCTTCGCGGGAGTGCTCGGGGCCGAGACGTTTCCCGCCCGCCTCTCTATCGTGACCTTGGCGGCCGGCGCGGTGCTGTTCATTCTCGGCCCCGATTACTTCAAGGCCTTGCTCTTTCCGTTGGGATTCCTGCTCCTCATGATCCCGCTTCCGAAGCTGGTGTTCAACGAGGTCGCCTTTCCGCTCCAGTTGCTGGCTTCGAATGCAGCGGTCGCTTGTCTGAAGCTCGTTGGGATCCCGGTCCTCCGAGAAGGCAACGTCATCGTGCTCGCCAATACCAGCTTCGAGGTGGCGGAAGCGTGCAGCGGAATCCGTTCGCTGATGTCGCTCTTCACCCTGTCCCTGGTGTACGGCTACTTTACCGACAACCGAAGACTGATCCGGCTGGTGTACGCCCTCATGTCGATACCTGTCGCCATCGGTGCGAACGCACTCAGGGTGGCCGGCACCGGAGGACTCTCGCACTGGCTCGGGCCCGAAGCGGCGCAGGGGTTTTTCCACACGTTCTCGGGCTGGCTGGTGTTCGTTGCGGCGTTCGCGATGCTGTTGGTCCTCCAGTTCATCGTCTTGCGGATCGCGCCTCCCCCGTCGGCCCGGGGTGGAGAAACACCGCGATGAACACGGTGGCCACCAGGTGTGCGGTGATCGCCGCCGTATTGCTGTTGTCGTCGGTAGCACTTGGCCGGCTTAACAAGCCGGAGACGATCCGGCCACGACGGGCTTTTGTGGCCTTTCCCGCTGAGGTCGGCGAGTGGCGGACCATGGGCGAATCGCCGCTTGACCCGGCTGTTGTGGCGGTGCTGAAGGTCGACGACTATCTGAACCGGACGTTTCGTCGCGGCGACACGGACACGTTGTCGTTCTACGTCGGGTACTTCCGGAGCCAGCGGGTTGGGCAAACCATTCACTCACCGCTGGTCTGCATGCCCGGCAGTGGCTGGCAGCCGATGCGGAGAAATCGTGTGAAAGTGAGCGTAGACGCCGGTCTATCGCCGGGATCCGAACACCGGGATATCGAAGTGAGCCGGCTGGTGGTGCAAAACGGCGACCGGTTCCGGCAGTTGGTCGTGTACTGGTATCAGAGCGGCGGTCGGGTCGTGGCCGACGACTACATGGCGAAGGTCTACAAGGTCGTAGACGCGGTCAGGCACAACCGGACGGACGGTGCCATGGTCAGGGTGGTCGTTCCGATGGCCGAGCCGGGAGCTGTCGCGGAGAAAGCGGCGGAAGACAAGGCCGTCGGCTTCGTAAAAGCCGCGTTTCCGCTGCTGCCCGCGTTCGTCCCGAGGTGACCCGCCCCGTCGCGCCGCTGCCTGGCCAGGGATCTCCTGTTTGCGGACTAGGATCGCGCAAGAACCAGGCCGAGGTCACGACTGATAGTGCAAAACGCTCGTTGACACTACCGCACGAAAGTCAGTCAAGTCCGGCTCTTGCTGTCATTGTCACCGAACGTTGAAATGCGGCCACTGAGGAACGTTTCAAAAGCGGCCACGCGGTAGGCGGCCTCAGTATCGTCTGACTGCCCCGGCGCGCGCAAGCGCGCGGGTCCTCTTCTTCCAATCCTCACGTAGTTGATGATGCGCGGTTGGCGGTGTGGGAAACCGCGGAGCGGTTTTCCAACGTCCGGTGGGCGCGTCGGCGCGTCCACGGGGCGGTCACCGCTGAATCGGCCCCCACGGCCGGTGGAGTCGCGTCGGAGCCGGGGAACGTTTTGGCCGCATTTGCGGACCGGATCCGGTCGTACCGACTGACCGTTTCCCGGCGAACGCCCGTCTCCGCCTCAATCTGGCGGTAGCTCCAACCGAGCTCCAGGAGTGCGAGAACTTGCGATTTCTTCGGCATCTTCAGGTAGTGGGCCATCGACATCCTCGAGGGGCACAACCCTCAAGCATGTCGTAGCCGCCCTACTTGCAGTGGCCGCTTTTCAGCCGTTCCTCAGTGGCCGCATTTGCCCGTTCGCTGGCACTGTCATCTCGAGTCGGATTCTTCTCGGTTGATGGGGATGTCCCGCCGCCTGTTGAAATTCTCCGACGGCTCCCTGTGACGACTACGCGATCTTTCGCTCATCTTGTGTCGTGACGAGCCGCACCAGCCGGATGGCTTGCTGCTTAAACTCGTCGGTGAACTCCCGGCGCGTACGCTGGGGGCGTGGGGTGGGGGCTGTTTCGCTCATAGTGGACATCGTGTCCGCCTTTCGGAATGTGTCCCCCAGATCGGATCAATGCCGTCGGACGGATATCACCCCATGGAGGCCGATCGGTCCTTCAGCGCGCTCTGGATCGCCGTCCACATCCTGGTCTGCGTCCGTTTCCAGGTGAAGTTCGTTTCGACGAGACCCCTGGCGGTCTGGCCCATTTCCCGGGCCCGTTGCGGATCGCTGATCAGCTGCTCCATCCGATCCGCGAGCTGCTGAACATCCCCCGGGTCGACCGTGTAGCCGGTTTCCCCGTCGATGACAAAATCCGGAGCCGCTCCGAGATTCGACGCAATCACGGGAAGGCCGGCAGCCATCGCCTCCAGGTAGGCGATGCCGAAAGGTTCCCGCCAGCTCGGCATGCAGAACACCGTAGAGCCTCCGAGATACTCCGACACCTTCGCCTGCGACGCCGGGCCGGCAATCTCGACTCCTGGTTCATCGATTCGGGGGCGGCAACCGACGATCAACAGGGTCGCACGCGGACAACTTCGGCGAACCCGTGTAAAGGCGTGCAGCAATTCCGGCCCCCCTTTACGCTCCCAGTCCACCCCGACAAACACGATCTGCTGGCGGGACCAGCGTTTAGGATCAGGAATCGAACACGCTGGGACGTTGTAACCCGCGTTCACTCGCTGGATCTTGGCCGGCGAGAGTCCATACTGTTCGACAAGGGACCGCGTGATGTGGTCGCTCATCGTAAACACCATGGTGGCGTGCTCAAGACCCTGCCGCTCATAAGGCAAGCACTCTTCCCACAGATCGACCTGCGTGCTGCCGCCCGGGTAGTACTGGTTGGCCAGGATCGTCATGTCGGTGTAGATGAAATGTGGCCGGTCTGAGTTCACTCCGGGAACGATCGTGCTTAGGGACAGGGAGAAGTCATACTCGGTCCGCTTCACGATTTCCTGGACCGTTCCGATCACGGTCTTCATACACCAGGCGGAGCGCTTCACCGCGTCGGTAAAATACCCCTCGCCCCGGGAGAACACCCTCAAGCCGCCCCGCCGGAGGGCCACCGGCACCGCGCGGATTCGGTGCCCATTAGTCCTCGACTCCAAGGGACACACGTCATGCACCGCGATGTCGAGATTCGGTACCTCGGACCGCCATGCTTGTAGTAGAGACTGGCTGATTCCGGACATCCATCCCCGATGCAAGAAGAGCAACCGCATCTAACGTACCCCTTGTATCAACGCTGCCGAACCCGCGACCCCAAGTCGCCTCGTACGATAGGCGATACTGGTGGACTGTATCAGTCAGACCTAAAGTTACGCGATGCGCCGAGTGGGGTCGGCGTACGACCACCGGAACGGCTTCGCGCGACGGTTGTAGTACGCAATGTACCGACGGATCTTCCGCGCCAGGTCTGACACGGACGTGAAGCTGCCGCGGGCAATGAGGTCGCGTTCGATTTTCGAGAACCACCGTTCGACCTGATTCAGCCAGGATGAGTAGGTCGGCGTGAAGTGCAGCTGCACCAGGGGGTGGAGCGCGAGGAACGTCTGCACCTGCTGCGTCTTGTGGGTGGACACGTTGTCGAGAATGACGTGAATGGCCCGGCCCTTCGCCTGCGTCGCGACGACCTCGCTCAGAAAGCTCACGAACTCGCCGCTCGTGTGGTGCGCCGCGGTTGGCGCGAGGACTTCGCCCGTGCGGGTATTGAGCGCGGCGAAGAGCGACAACGTGCCGTGGCGGGAGTACTCAAACCCATGGCGCTTCGCGCGTCCCGGGGACAAGGGCAGCACGGGGTCGAGGCGGTCGAGCGCCTGGATGGCGGTCTTCTCATCCAGGCAGAAGACCGCCGCGTGCTGCGGCGGGTGCAGATAGAGGGCGATCACATCCGCCGCCTTGCGCTCGAAGTCCACGTTGGTGGAGCGCATGTACCGTTCCAGCCGGTGCGGCTGGATCCCGGCGCGCTGCCAGACGCGGGCGACCATCGTGTGCGACACCTTGAGATCCCGGGCCAAGCTGCGGGTCGACCACTGCGTCGATCCGTCTCGCGGGGCGGTTCGCGTGCGACTCAAGATGCGGGCCTCAAGCGCCGGCGTCAAGCGACGGGGCTGCGAGCCTTGATGCTGGCCCCAGAGGCCCGCGAGACGTCGGGCCGCAAACCGCTGTTTCCATTTCGCGGTCGTCGCCGAACTCCAGCCGAGCGCCGCTTCGATCTCGGTGTACGAGGCCCCGTTGGCGAGCATCAACACCGCCCGCGCCCGACGGCCGACATCGGCCCGGCCCTTCTGGGAGCGGGAAAACCCCTCGAGCGTCTCGCGTTCCGTGTTCGACAAGGTCAGGGCCGCCGTGGGCGATGGCATGGGCCATCATACTACTTTATGAATGACTAATACAGTCCACTAGTGCTCAAGATACGGTTCCACGCTGACAGCAACTTGGCCTTTTCGCCGCAATGACGGCCACCTCAAGGAACGCTCTGAGCCTAATGGCCGAGCCGACTGCTCAGCGCCACGCTTACGCCACGAGAGGGCCGGGCCGTTGTGCGACAGCCGGACCAGAGACGGCCAGACAGCAAGGGAACTCAGTCCGCGCACTCAGCCTCACCCCGGGATCCGGACGGCTGCGCGCCCAGCCTGGCGCGGACTCTGTCGCCGAGCGGCTGGAGGTGAAACTTCATTCTGCGGCTTAGCCGGCCCTTCAGCCCGCGGGAGAAGAAGTACGCGTCGACGACCGGCACGAACTCGGTTGCCCACCGGCGTTTGTACTCGTGGGCGCCGTGCGAGACCATGGTCCGAACGCCGTGCTCGGCGAGGCGCCTCAAGGCCAGTTGGAGGAGGTGGCTACCTGGGGAATTCGCGGAGAAAGCCTCGACGTACGAGGCGCTGACGTCGTAATAGGTCTGCCGCTCGACGATCCCGAGCAGGAACGCCGCGTCGGTGCCCGCGAGGGTCAGGATGGCGAGGTCGATCATGCCGCGTGGCGCGAATCGCCGCACGATCTCCTCGTAGAAGCCGCGGTGATGCGACCCCATCTTCTTCTTGTGGCTCGCGTCCGAGATCGCGAGGGCGCGGGCAAGGGGCTCTGCGACATTCGACGCGCGGTCGCCGAACAGCAGCCCGTCGACCCGCGCCTCGCCCGCCGCAGCGATCTTCGCTTCGCCCCGCCTGAGTCCGCGCCGGAACCCACCGCCCATGCGCCGACAGTAATGGTCGTAGCCGCCGTCGAGCTCGACTGTGACGTAGGCATGACCTGCCATTTCGATCGGCACGCGGCGGCGGACGCCCGCGTCGCGGAGTGCCGCGAGGCTCGGCGATGCCGTGGCAGTAACGCTGAGCCGTACGACGTCGAACGGCTGCGCATCGATGAGCGCGCCAAGGAGCACGCCCGCCACGTCGGGCCGGCCATCGGCCACGAGGAGTTCACCGCAATCGCCGGCGTTGAAGCCCACGCAATCGATTCGGCGGACGGGGATCCCGCCCAAGCTCGCGCGGTGCGCCGCGAGCGGCGCGATTCCGAGGAGGCGCCCGCCGTCCCATGCCGCGCCTACGAGCGGATCGCCGTAGGCGCCGCCGTAGTTCCTGTACCACGCGACGGCGTGGTCAAATCCTGAGAAGATCGTTCGCCCCGCGACCGCAGCCTCAAGGTCGCGCCAAGCCCCCTCGAGCCGCTCGATTTCGTCGAGGCGCTCGAGCCACTCCACCCGCAGCGCGCTCCCGCCTCCGGGCGGGTTCCCTAGTTCGCTCACCAAGGGAGGAGCCTCGCGAGGCGCCGCAGCCGCTGAATCCACTGGGCGACTTTCCCCACCCGGTACCCGAGCGCGCGGGCCCGCGCCTCGACCGCTGCGTGATGGTACGGGACCCTCAGGAATTCGATGACGCCCAGGCCGAAGTCGTAGACCGCGCATTCGGCCTCACGCGGCTCTGGTCGACGCTGTGCATCAACAGACCCGGGGTTAATAAGGTAGGTGCGGCCCTCCGCGAGGCGCACGGGTGCGTCGGTGGCAAGCTCGCAGACGCGGGCTGAGTCAACCTCGAAGGCCCGCTGCTCGTGCGTATGGCCGAAGAAAGCGATCCGGACTCCAGTGAACACGCGGCCGAGCAAGTCAGCGTTGCTGAGCGCATCGTCCCGGCTTCGGATGTACTGCTCCGCATCCTCGATCCCGCCGTGAACAAGGAGGAACCGGCCCTCGCAAAGGAGGTTCGCCGGGAGACCGCCGAGGTAGGCCACGCTCGCCGGAGTGAGCGCACGGCGCGTCTTCTTGAGCGCGTGACGCGCCCTCCTGGAGCAGGGGCCATCGTCGAGGCGTCCGATGGCGATGAGGTCGTGGTTGCCGGCGATCGACTCGATCGCGCGGCTGCGGAGGATGCCGATGCACTCATTCGAGTCTGCGTTGAACCCGACGATGTCGCCGAGGCAGACGACCCGGTCGACACGCCGCGCGTCGACCACCGCGAGGGCGGCGAGGAGCGCGTCCTTGTTCCCGTGGATGTCGCCTAGAATTCCGTAGGTCGCCATATTCCCGTCTTCCGGCCGAGATGACGCGCGACCGAGACGACAAACGGCCACGGATCGCGCCACGAGAAGATATGGTAGATCCGCCCCGTCCAAAGGAGCGACCGGACCCACGCCGCGACGCTCAGCTTGCCGCACGCGCGCAGCTCGCGAAAGGCGCGGTAGTCTAGCCTGAGGTCGACCCACCGGCCACGCGTGCTGTAGGTGGCCGCAGGTTCCCGCGTCCCGCTGACGAGGTAGTCGTAGACAATTCTCGGGAGGTTTACGCCGCTCGCCGCGCCGAGGTAGTGCCAGAGATTGAAGCGTGCGTTCACCTCCAGCAGGTAGATCCGGCCGTCGAGCGGGCTTTGCTTCAAATCGAGTTTGAAGATGCCCTTCAAGCCGAGCTTTTCAATGACCTCGCGCCCCGCACGCTCGAGTTCTTCGTCGCCGGCGATTAGCTCGATAAATGAGCTCTCGCCCGTGATCGGGGGAAACGTGCGGATCTTCCGCCCGAAGAACGAGGCGAGGACCTCGCCCTTCTCATCTGCGAAACCGTGGTAGGAGAGGAGCCGATCGTCGCCCCCAGGAATGAACTCCTGCACCGTCAGGGCATCCTGCAGCCTGACGACCTCAGGGCGGGCAAGAAGGGCGTTTCCGCTCTCGAATACGATGGCCTTTCCCTTGCCCCCGAGGAGGGTGCGGAACATCTCCGACTTCTCCCACGCCTCCTTCAACCTCGGCTTCAGGACCACGGGGCCCTCCGCCGCCGCAATCGACCCCGCGTCGTTCCCGCTCCACGCGAGTGTCCGCGGGACAGCAAGTCCGCACCGGCGAGCGAGATCATCGAACTGCGCCTTGTCGAGGAGCGCCAGCCCGAGGTCGGGTTCGTTGAGGACAGCGGTGAAGTGGCGCGAGATCGCGTCGCGGTTCCGGTAAAGAAGGGCGAGCTGGTCGTCAGTCCCGTAGAAGAGCGGCGTCTTCGATCCCGTTCGCTGGAACAACTCTTCGCCGGCGGCGAGGAGCACTTCGACAGTGGCCGAGCCGCCGCTGGAATCCGCGCGTGGGAGCATGCAGGTGCCGCGGCAGTACCTCGACCGCAACGCGAGGCTCGCGGGGGATGGAGTCGCGACGATGACGGGAATCGAAGCGAGGCCGAGCGGCCGCAGCAGGTTCAAACCGCCGAGGAGGACGACGGGCTGCCGTCCGGGCTCGAGGTGCTTGAGATTCAACACCGATCGCGCGCCGCTCATATGACTCCGCTCCGTGGGGAGCCGTCCGGGGTGGCGTTCGGGCGAGACATTCCGCGTGCCACTCCCCTATGTGTGGTCGCCGCCGCCGTGCTGACCTCATGAACCATTCACTTGCGCGTTCTGCTCCGGCCTCCCCCTGAGCTGGACACCGTTGTCAGGACCGTGTTCGAGGTCGAGATCGTTGTCGTCTGCCCCGAGGTTGCATGCGCCGAGGCTCCGTCAGGAGGCCAGCGGCGCCGTGTTCGACTCCCAGCGCTCACACCCTCCGCATAGACGGCCGCCCGTGCCCGGCAGTCGAGCGCTTGACGCAGACGTACATGGGTGTGGAATCCGGACTTCCGGTCCAGGCCGCGACGCACAATCGGGACCGTCTCGTGGTCCTTCAGGTGCCACTCCCCGTCCTTGACCGAGCGCAAAAGTCGTTCGACGAACACGTTGTCGAGCACACGCCTGCGACCGTCTATGCTGATGTCCGCACCCGCGGAAGTGGACACCGAGGTGAATCCGTCGCAGGCGAACTGGACGGCCAGATCGGTGTTGAAGATGGTCGGCAGTTGCAACACCAACGCTCGCTGATGGGGGTCGACGCAGAACCCGCGATCCGCCGTCATCGAGGATTATCACGGCATGGCGGGCTGACGTAACAAGTGCGCAGTGGCCGCGAAGTACGCAACGCGGTGCCGCAGGCCAGCACCGGCGATGTCCCTCGCCGCCAGGTCGACGAGGGTAACCGGCACATCCTGTCTGTGGTATCTGAGGTGAGTCAGGGCCCCCGCCATTCAAGTCCATTCTGACGAACGAAAGGCCATGTCTTTTCCTAGACCCAATCTTCTCCCTGGTAATTGTCCTACCGAGCTTTTCGTAGATCTGGCCAATGACGTCGTCGCGACCCGAACAATCTTCGACTTGTAGCAGGGAATCGTCATCGAGCTCACGCGAGACGGGCGTACGCAGGATTGCGATCGAGTCTCTGAATATGACGGCATGGATCGCAGCGTCCAAGCGCCAAGCGAACGCCGTCAATACCTGGAGCCGCCTCAGTCGCGACAACGATGTTACTTCGCGCCGTACGATGTCGCGTTGCATCATCCGGGTCCGTCTCTAGCTACCCGCCGTCCCCGTTCGCGAAGCATCCAGACCTAAAATGGCAGCCGGCACCGCATCTAGACGTGTCTCGTTCAGAGGAGCGCGCACGGCGATTACCTCACCATCCGTGCTTCTTGTCAACTCTGGACCTGCGGAAAGTTGCGGAGCCGCACGTCCGTCGAACTGTGGGGGGCAAGTGACGCCTGAAGTCTGGCGTTCCCTCCATGTTGCACTCAAGGAAGAACCGAAGCATGCCATCTGCGGAACCGGTTTTCTTGACGCGGCGGGGAATGGTAGACTGTCCGCCATGGCCAGCCAAGGGGCGGAATCAGGCCCTCCAACTAGCGTCATCATCCCGACCTACAATCGTGCAGCGCTGGTTGTACGCGCGGTCCGTTCGGCCCTCGCCGCCACCTCGCCCGGAGACGAAGTCATCGTCGTTGACGACGGATCCACCGACAACACGCGGGAATCGCTCGCATCGTTCGCCGATCAGATTCGTTACATCAAGATTGCGAATGGAGGCGCCGGCCGCGCGCGCAACCGCGGTGTGGCTGACGCACGTTTCCCACTGGTAGCATTCCTCGACTCGGACGACGAGTGGACGACTGACAGGCTGCTGTTGGGAAGACGACTACTCGCTGCTCGCCCGGACGTGCTCTTTTGTTTCAGCGATTTCGGGCTGCGACGGGAGGGAAAGCCCGATCGGACACGAGGGCTCGGCCGTTGGCACGGGGCTCAGCGGTCCTGGGAGGACATACTTGGACCGTCCACATGGTACTCGGAGATTGCCATGCTCCCACCGGGACGGGCCGACATGAGAGTCCACTTCGGAAGTCTCTACACATCCCTTCTGGAAGCCCCCTACGCCACTACGATTACGCTGCTGGTTCGTCGAGAGATGGCAGGTGAGGCGTTGAGGTTCGCTGAAGACATCAACATCTGTGAGGACTGGGAGTGCATTGCCCGGCTTGCGTCGGTTGGGAAGGCTGCCTACATCGACGCCGAAACGGCGTGGCAATGGGACCACAAGACAAACCGCCTGAGCCGGGCCAACGATTTCGAGCTGGCGGCCGCTCGATCTGCAATGACCGAGCGAATCTGGGGCAGCGACGCCCAGTTTCTCGAGCGAAACGGCGAGCGCGTGTCCCAGGTATTGATTGACCAGCGTTTGACCATGGCCAGGTGGTTGCTCCGCCGCGGACGCCCCAGGGAAGCACGAGATTTGCTTCAATTCGTCAAGGAGAAACCGGCACTGTACGAGGTGCTCGCTCGAGTGCCTGGCCCAATTCTCCGTGGATTGTTCGCGGCACGATCGTTCATCCGGCATCGCCAGGAACCGCGACCGACTTCGTAATTCCCCGACGAGTGGACGAAGGCACCCACACGGAGCGCTCGACGCGAATGCCGGAGCCGGCTTCAAAGCGGATCACGTTTCGCTGCCATGTCGGACTCGAGGGACTTGGGATAATCCGACAGGAATGGGACACCGTCGTCAGCGGGTTGACCCATCCGCGCTTCCATCACCTATATTGTTGGCACGACGCCTATGTCCGCGCCCTTGCACGCGACCCCGGATCACTCCGGTTCTACGTAGGCTATGCCGATGAAGCACCGATTGCCGTGTTTCCCCTAATCTCGGCGAGCGACCGCATGGGCGGCCTCGCCGTGCGGACGCTCGGAATCCCGACGCATAACCATCTGCCGCTCAGGGATTTCGTGTTCGAGCCACATCCGTCGAATGTCGCGCTGGTCAGCGAGTTTATCGGTCACCTCCGTCAGGATCGCTCAGAGCGATGGGACGTGCTGGTAATGCGTGACTTACTTGACGATTCGGCAGCGTGGCGTTCAGTCTCTGGGGCGCGACCGGCGCGAACGATCAGCGGACCGGCGACGAATGTCGACTACCTCGAATGCATGCCGTTTGAGTCGCGGCTAGAAACCCTCTCGAAGAACTTCCGCGCGTCGCTGAGGAAGAGCAGGAACAAGTTGGCGCACGAGCCTCAAGTCGAAATCGTTCGCGCCAGGAGTCCCGAGGACGTTCCTCCCGCCTTCGAGGAGTTCCTGGCCGTCGAGGCGTCAGGGTGGAAAGGCGCTGCCGGTTCGGCCATCCGCTGCGATCCGCGGCTCACCGCGTTCTACCGGCTGGTTGCGGAGGGATTCGCAGCGCTTGGCGGCGCCGAGATAAATATCCTCAAGGTCGGCGGCCGATGTGTGGCGGCACAATTGTGTCTGATCGTGGATCGGTGTCTCTACATTCTTAAGATCGGGTACGATGAGTCGCACTCGAAACTTGCTCCTGGCAACGCGCTGCTTGAGAAAATCCTCCGACGGTCCGGATTGGATCGCGATGTCGATAGCATAAATCTGATCAGCGACGCGACTTGGCACGCTGACTGGAGCCCAAAGTCTTATTCGCGGTGCTCGGCTCTCGTTTTCAACGATACCATCCGGGGACGAGCGGCTTACGTCATGTCGAAGGCGAAAGTACGTGTACGTCCGCTCTACCACAAGTACGTTCGCCCGTATGTCGGGTCGAGGATGCCCAGGATCTCGAAAGTGTGACAACGTTGCTCGATTGAGACCAGGAGGATTTCCCCTTCATTCACGGACTTGGCGGCATGGAAGTGTCAGACGAAGACAAATTCCGTAATCGGACGACTGACGGCGGCCTTGTTGGCGTCTAGCCTCGTCCGATACGATTGTCCGCCCACCAACAAGCTGGCCGAAGCTCCGACGGGCGCAGCCGGGTCGGCACGATCTTTGCGGAGTCGTAGGCCATGCTGGCTTCATCGCGCACATTTGGACCAGTACTGGTGGTACTTGCGTTCCTGCGTGGGATCGACGCGGTTGCGGCGCCCCCCACCATATACGTCGATGGCCGAATCGGCTCGGCCTCGTGCACGACTTACAACCCCGCGAGCGGCACGTGTACGGGTGGCACTGAGACGGCCTACAAGACCATCCTCGACGCGGCCGCCAGGACCACACCGGGGGTTACGGTGCTCATCCGCGGAGGCACCTACAATGAACGCCTCGTTCCCCCGGTCTCGGGAATTCAAGGGCAACCGATCACCTACGCCCGCTACGCCGCCGAAACGGCCACCCTGACTGGCGCGGCCTTCGACCCGGCCATCGATCTGTCGAATCGCGGCTACGTGGTGGTCGACGGGCTCACGGTCACAAACGTCGTCGGGTGGCTCCGTGCGCAGAACAGCAACAACAACATCGTACGCAACTGCGTCTTTACGCACGCCACAGCAACCGGTAGCCGAGCAGGGCTGAAGTTCATCCAGGCAAGCTACAATCGGATCTTGAACAACACCATCGACGACGGCAACGACAACCTGTCGCTCATTGACTCCAACTACAACGTGGTCGAATCGAACACGATCACCAACGGCCGTCACTCCCTCTGGAACATCCTCTGCGGCAACTACAACATCGTCCGCAACAACTCATTCAAGAATCTCGAACAGAAGATCGGCCAGATCACCGACTGTGAGGGCGCGCCTTCCGACGCGCCCCTGAAGTACGACGCGACGAAGTACAACGTCGTGGACGGCAACACGTTCGAGTACGTCCCTTCGAGCGGGAATGCTTCTCCGTACTCCGGCATCCAGTACAGCGCCCAGCACGGGATCATCCGGCGCAACCGCTTCTACAACACCGTCGGGCCGGGAATCCAGATGACGCTGTACAGCGATGAAGCGCGTTATCTGACCGATACTCGTATCTACAACAACGTGTTTGACGGCACCTCGTTCGCCGGGGTCGAGATCCAGGCGGGCATCTACACGTTCTCAGGGCATGTCTTCAAGAACAACAGCTTCGCGAACAGCGTGTTCGTCGCGAACGACACGCGGTGGCTCTGGTATACGAATGAGCTTGCTGGCAAGCCGGTCCAGATCATGACGGCGCGGCTCGACGGAATCGTCTTCGAGCGGAACAACATCCTGGGAACGGTGCCCAACCAAGCGTACGCGATCACGTTCGGTAACCGTACCGAGACGACCAACCCGGCGCAGCACCCGTTGTCCTGGTGGCAACAGAACTACCCCGCGCAGTTCTCGAACAATCTCGAATCACCGCCGCAGTACGTCGGTCGCGCCGCGCACGATTACCGACTGGCGCCCGGAAGTCCGCTCATCGACGCCGCTCAGTTCCTGACGAGCGCAGCCTCGGCAGGGAGCGGCACCACGTTGGTCGTGCTCGACGCTTCCTACTTCGTCGACGGCTTCGGGATCCCCGGGGAGACGGGGGACCTGATCCAGCTGCAGGGCCAGACACAGGTTAGCCGGGTCGTCCAGATCAACTACGCCACCAACACGCTGACGCTCGAGCAGCCCTTGAACTGGACGGCCGGCCAGGGGGTTTCGTTGAGCTTCGCAGGAGCAGCGCCGGACATCGGTGCATTCGAAGTGGGGCTGGGAGCTCCCGCAGCGCCGACAAACGTCAGGATCATCAAGTAGAAGTCGCGTGTGGCTTTGCGTGTGCGCTAGTGCGGCGCCGCAGACCGGAAGTACTCCGTCATCAATTCGGGCCCGCAGCGCGAGTGGGTCTGGTGTGCGATGTCGCTGTGGCATGCTGGCATGGCCCATGCATCGGTCCTCCGGGGCGAGGGTAGCTGGCGCCACCCTCACATTCACCCGTCGGCGCCATTGATTTCAGGGATTGACCGGGGAGTGATCATGAAGCGGCTCCTCTTGACCGCCACCTTGCTCGGATTAGCCTTTCCCGCGAGCGTGCTGGCTTGGACGCCACCCGTCGGGATCCCGGCACCAACGTGGCCGGCGAACCTCGACATGGCGCGCCCGTCGGTGCCGAGCCCATGGACGAGCGAACAGGCCGGCATCTACTACGTGGAGTCCACGTCGTGCTCGGACAGCCGCGTGTACGGACGCCCGGGTGCGCCCCGATGTTCACTGCCGTCATCGCCTGCCGCCGGGTCGGTCGTGGTGCTGAACGGCACGCTGACCGGAAGCAAGATCATCGGCTACCGAGGAAACTCGACGAACCCCATCTGGATCATTGGTCTCTCGACGACCGCGAAGCCCACGGTAGCCGGCGACTGGGACCTGACTGGCAGCAGCTACGTCATTCTCGACGGCCTCGCCTGGAACTACAACAGTCGGGACGGGAACGCTTTCGACGGGAACCATCTCATGGTCCGCGACTGCACTTACATCAATCCGTTTGACTCGGCCAACGGCACTGGGTTTGGCATCGGCGGCCAGAACATCGTCTACTACCGAAACACGATCTCGCAGATGGGCGATTGGCAGTACACGGGCACTGGGGACATTGACCGGCACGGTATCAAGGTGTACGGGCCTGTGGCAGCGGATATCTGGATTGTCGACTCCACGTTCTACCACTGCCACGGCGACGGGGTTCAAGTCGGGGACCAGAACAACACCGCGAGCCAGATTCAACGGGTGTATCTGGGCCGAAACACGGCCTACCAGAACTACCAGTCCGGATTCTGGGTGAAGAACGCAATGGATGTCGTGTTCTCGCAGAACACCGTCTACAACATGACCACCGCCTCCCCCTACAGCCCGGGTGTCGGGCTGGGAGGGCAGTACGACCCGCTTTACGTCTGGTACCTTCTCAACCGCATTCACGACTGCAAAGTGGGAATTCACGTGGCAGGGGCCAGCAGTGGGGGAGGCGGCCCGTGGTTCATGATCGGAAACGTCCTTTCGCACATCGATTCGTCGGGCGGTGGGGCATACGATGGCGGGGCGTTGGGGAATCGGAATACAGGGACCGTGGGCATCTTCTTCAACACGGTCTATGACGCCGACATCTTCGTCTCGACGGCGCCCGGACCTTCCCCCTTCACTGTCCGGAACAATATCTTCTCCTCGCTCCGTTCCGGGGGCGCGGCCTACGCGAACGCGGGCGTGGCGATCGTCCACGACTACAACCTGTACACTTCGTCGGCGTATGACCCGGACGGTGAACCGCACCGCATTGTCGCCGATCCGAAGTTCGTCAGCCAGGCAGCGGGGAATTTCTCCCTTCAGGCCGCATCCCCGGCGATCAACGCGGCGAATCCGACGGAAGAAGCCGCTTACGCCCTGTTCCAGAGTCGGTACGGCCTGGATATCCGACGGGATATCGCCGGCGCGGTCCGACCGCAATCGAGCCGATGGGACATCGGGGGATACGAAGGAGTCGGCACGCCGGCGGCTCCGACGAACATCCGAATCATCAAGTGAAGTTCGAGCTTCGCGCACCGCGAGCTGGCTCCGGCTGATCGGGTAGAATGTCGCCGGAATGCTGGAGCTGTGAAACTCGTCCTCGCCACGGCCTTTCCTCGGGATCCATCCGCCCCGCGCGGAGGCGTCGAAGCCGTCAGCGTGACGCTGACCCGTGCGCTTGCGCGGTTCGACGATCTCGACATTCATGTCGTGACGGTCGATCGGGCGTGCGAGCGGCCGGAGGAGTGCGCGTGCGATGGCGCGGTGATTCACCGGCTACCCCGGCTCGGGCGAACGACTCTCTCGAGCGCGGTTCGCGCGGACCGACGGCAGGTGCTGGCGATTCTGCGCGCGCTGCAGCCCGACGTCGTCCACGCGCACGACGTTTACGGCCTGATGGTCGAAGGGCTCGCAGTCCCGCGCGTCTTCACGGTCCACGGCTTCATCTACGCCGACACGCTCGTCAACGGCGAGCGGTTCGCCTGGCTCCGCTCCAGGATCTGGCGCCGCTTCGAGACGGCCGGCTGGGCCGACCAGCCGCACATCATCTCGATCAGTCCCTACGTGCGAGAGCGGCTGGCCGGCGTCACAAGCGCCGTCATTCACGACATCGACAACCCGATTCCGCCTGCCTTCTTCGACGTGGCGCAAAGCGGAAACGCCCCGACGATCTTCAGCGCGGCGCTGATCGGCCCGCGGAAGAACACGCTCGCGCTCGTTCAGGCAGTGGCGCAGCTCGCCTCCTCCGGCTTGGATGTGGAGCTGCGGCTCGCTGGAGAGGTGGTGGACCCGGCGTACGGCGAAAAGCTGCATGCCTTGATCGCCGACCATGGGCTCAATCGACACGTCCAAATGCTGGGCCGACTGACGACCGATCAGATCATGCGCGAGCTCTCTCACGCCGGGGTGTTTGCGCTCGTCTCCCTCGAGGAGAATTCGCCCATGGGCATCGAGGAGGCGATGGCGGCCGGTGTGCCGATCGTGACCTCGAACCGCTGCGGCATGCCGTACATGATCCGCGACGGCGAGAGCGGTTTTCTCGTGAACCCGCACGACCCCGCTGACATCGCGGACCGGCTCCGCGTGATTCTCTCCGACCGCACGCTTCGGGATCGTTTTGGGGAAGCCAGCCGGAGGATCGCCCGTGAACGGTTCCACCCCGAAGTGGTTGCCCGCCGTACGCGCGAGGTCTACGACCGCGCCGTCCGTTCGCATCAGGGCCACAACGCGAGGCGGCCTTCGTAACGCACCGGCGCGTTCTCGCGCTGTGTCGTCGCAATCTGCTACGTCGCCGGCAGGTCGATCGGAGCATGGGGCAAGACCGTCTGGCGCAAGTAGCGGCCCGTGGGCCAGATCCCGGGTTTGAACAGTAGGGCGTTCTTCGCCGTTCGCATTCCGGCAAGAATGTCGCATCCTGTACGGAGGTGGGCGCCCCAGCGGCGTTTGTGCTCCGTCATTTCGCCCAGGAAGTCGTAGCCGCGGATGCCTTGGCCGATGAGGGCTTCGATCGATTTCCAGCGCAGGACGTTGCCCGCTCCTTTTTCATAAGTCGGGTCGAAGCCCTCCTGCATCTGATGGTAGACGCCTCCATAGAGGTAACCGTACTGGACTGCCTTCAGCAGGCCGCCATGCTCCAGCCCGAACATCGCCAGTGTCTGCCGCTCGAGCGCCGCCAGGCCAAACCGGCGGTAGAACATCGCTTCAGTGGGTTTGCGCCTGAATACGCCAATATCACCGATCGTTTGCCGCCGCAACGAGTGGAGATCGAACAGTGCGTCGAGAAATCGTGAGAAATCACCCGCCGTCTCGCAGCGCACCACGGACACGTTGCCCTCGGCCATGACCCGCCTGAGCTCCGCCCGCAGTTGCTGGCGCTTGTTCTTCGACAGCATCCCCAAATACGTTTCGGCGCTCGCCGGCAACTCCACGTACGCGAACTCGGCGGGCCGCAGCTGAAAACGCCAGCCGGCCCGCGAGAACGCCGCCGACAGGCGTTCTCGAGCTCCCGTCGCGGGTGCCACGTTCGGCATCCAGATGCAGTCCCACAGTCCGCCGAGCTCGGACAACGCCGATACAACGGCCACGGAAGCCTCGTCCTGGTGCTCGCGTCTCAGGATCCAATCGGGGTATTCCGCGCCGGTTGGATAGTCCCCCATGATGCGTAGCATCCGGAACGAGAGAAGCCGGGCCAGGCGCAGGTCCGTGAGATAGAACGGGGCGACTCCCTCGAGCCGGCCGTGTTCGTCTCTGAGCGATATCGCCAGCGGGCGAACCGATTCACAGACGAGGTCGACCCAGGTTCGTATCCATTGCCACGTGAGGAACACAGAATCGGCCGGGGAATCACGAAGGAGATCATCCCACTCGGCGCCGAGCTCGAGGAAAGTGGGCCAGTCGCGAATGACACCCGCCTTCATCGCCGCCTCGCCGCCTCCCATCCTCCCAACCCCGACATCCTTGAAATCGCCCAGGCGAGCTCTGGAACAGATTGTGCGGCCGCAATGCGCCTGACGGCAAACCAGTCCGTGTCGGACCCGTTGATTCCGGGTATCGTCGAGAAGGCGACATCGAACCCCTGCTGCCTCACCAGAGCCTTCACCGTGTCATTGAAGTTCCCAGACGGGTACGCGAAAAGCCGCGGCACCTCTCCAAGCTCCTCGAGAAGGCGCCGATGACAGGTGGCGATCTCCCGCTCGGCGAACTCGCGGTCGACCTTCGACAGCAAGGGATGCGTGTGCGTGTGACCGCCAAACGTCGTAAGGTCGCGCGTTGCCCGCACTTCGTCCCAATTCATCGTCTGCCGCGAAACCTTCATGCTGTCGGGATCGACGTCGAGGCCCTCCCATATTCGCCGAAGCGCAACCTCCTTCTCCGCATTCTGCATGAGCTTCAAACCGGCCTTGCAGGCGGCGAGAAACCGGTCCCGGTCACCCTGTGCGAAGTTGAACTCCGGGCTGTTCCCCCAGGGCAACCTCGCGGCACGCTTCGTGGTGGCGCGAAGCGCGAGGAAGAGCTGATCCCACCAGGCCAGGCGAGGACGGTCCACGAAGTCGGTAGCCAGGAAATTCGCCGCTCGGACTCCCTGTGCTTTCAGGAGTGGGTAGACGTGGTCGTAGTAGCCCCGGTACCCGTCATCGAAGGTCAGCGCAACCGAAGGCCGGCTGGTATCGCGCGATGGTTCTCCAAGCGGAAGCTGGTCCGGCGAGATGATTGTGCAGTTCCGGAGCAGCCAGGCGACCTGGAGCCGAAACTGCCGTATATCGAGATTCGGGAACACGTCTCCCGGTTCTCCAACCCTGTGGTACATGAGGACAATGCACCCGGGCTGTCGACTCCCCGCCAAGAGGCGCCAACCGAGATTCGACGCGACGAGGTATCGCACGAACGCTTTCAAGTCCACTCCTCAGATGCGAGGTGACTCGGGGACAGCTGGCAGATACGAAACAACACCATGATATGGGCTCAGTTCAGCAGGGACAACGCCCAAGTCGGGCGACAAGCCCAAGGCCAGACCGATTGACTCCACACCTTCGCTCAGTCCCTCTGGGTAGCGTGGTCCTGCGTGCCGCTCCCAGGCCCACCTGCATTCGCAACGTCGCCGAGGCTGTGCTTCGAGCGACCGCTGATCGGCATCAAACGATCAGTTGCCGGTCCCAGTATGTCGTCCCACTGCCGGGCTACCAGCGGGACATCGTACCGGGTAGCCCGCTTCTCCGCTGCCTGAGAATAACTCCTGAGCCGGTCACCGTCGCGCAGCAGTCCCCCTATCCTGTCGGCGAACGCTTCAGGGCTGGCTTCCGTCACCAAATGTCCGTTTACGCCCTCTTCGACCAGGTCGCCGAGATCACCCACCGCCGAGACGACGGCGGGGAGCCCTGCCGCCATCGCCTCCATCAACGAGAGCGCCAGCCCTTCCGACTCGGAGGTCAGAACAAACAGCCGGGACCTTCGCAACCAACCCCCCACATCGCGTTGATGGCCGGCAAACGTCACGCACGACTGGAGCCCGAGGTCGGCCGCCAGCTTCTCCAGGCTGGGGCGCAACGCGCCGTCGCCGACGACGGCGGCCGTCACTGCTGGCGCCGCCTGCCGCACCAGCGCCACCGCCTTGAGGAACAGGTCGATCCGCTTGATTGCCGCGAGGCGCGCGACAAGGATGATGTCGAAGGCAGGGGCCGCCGGACGGCCACGGAGCGATGCGACATCCAGACCCCCGGACACGATCTGGATGTCGGTCTTCACGCCGTGGTCGCGGAAGTAGCGGACGGCGCCTGCTCCCATCGTGATCACCGAATCGAACGCGTCGACCGTTCGGATGAGCTGCCGCTCCACCGTTGCGTCGGGGCCACGCAGCCGGGAAAAGAGACGATTCTCCGCGTGAACGCCGCCGTCGAGCACCTCCCACGGCCCCCCCACGCAGAAATACAGAGAGCGCGCTCCGACCAGCCGCGCGACCAGGGCCGCCACCAGGCCATTGACCAGGAGATGAAAACCGCCGACGACGTCCGGCCGGGACTTGATGGCGAGCCCCACGAAGGTCGCAAGTCGCGCCGGCACGCCGCCGATGATACGAGCCAGCCATCGCGGCGGATAGACGGCCTCCACATTCTCGAGTGGCGGCAAGTTGAACGTCGATACCACCCGTACGCGCTCGCATCGCGCCGATAGGGCCAGCGGGCGAACGTGAGCCCGAACCCAGTTCTCCGAATAGAACGTGCCGGTGAGCAGGACGTCGAGTTTGCGATCCGTGGCCTTCCTGGGCGATCGGCCAATGGCGCGTGCCACACGGATTGCGCCGAGGTAGAGAGCAAGACCGGCCCGAAAGCCGAACCGGACAAGTCCGGCCGTCTTCGGCGGCGGTTCCACCGGCGTTCGCGCGGGCAAGCCGTTCATACCTCGGGAAACTCCAGGGTCGTCCACGGAATGGAGACGCTTCCACGGCCGGTCCGGTCGGGCGGATTCTGTCGAACGCCCGCAGCGTCCCGGTCGTTGACGACGAGTCTCGTGCGCGCCGGATCGGGGACATAGATCGTGACACCGTCCAGGTCGCCCGCGCCGGCAGGAGACGACACCCCGCGCGGATTCAGCCGCACGTGCACCGTGAGCCGGCCGTCCTCCTTCGTGGTGGAGAGAGCAAGATCCCGGACCGCGCGGCAGTAGCCGAGCACCCGGCGCGTCGTCGAGACGAGAATCAGCCCACCGCGGTGGAAACGGGATAGGCGAGCCAATCCACGCCGGGCGTCGTGGGGCAGCAACCCATCGCCACTCCGAGTCTTCCCGAGATGCGTGTAGAGAATCATCGTGCCTTCGCGCGCCACCAGCCGGTTGAGCATGGCGTCGGTCAGCACCTCACCGATCCCGCGCCCCATGTCGTTGTGACTGATGCCCCCCCACGACGGGTTCGACCGGAAGAACTCGGTGACGGCGTGTCCGCTTCGCAGTGTGACCGGCCACAGGACATCGTTTTTCGCGTGCGGGGCGTACTTCGTGCTTCCCGCGCGCCCGGCCATGCCCTTGATGTGCTCCTTGCCGAGCGTGCGCATCGACACGAGCGCGTGCTTCCAGTTGAAGATGCCACCCAGCCGGCGCCGGGTTTCCTGGCCGATGACGCTGGTGGCCCGCCCGCGCCAGACGAACTCCACGCCATACGCGCACGTGAGATCCGCGTGATACGACTCGGACCCGGGGACATCACCAGTTCCCCGCATGATGTCCTGCCCGAAGTTCGATCGGACGGCCCCATGGTCGATCCAGACGCCCAGGCGGCACCCGTGGCGCTCCAGCTCGTCGAGTGCCCGAGCCGCGTGAGCGCGCGTCGTTCCGAGGTCTCCGAACGAGTGCAGGCAATCGATGTGTCCGGACCGGGCTAGCGCGCGCACCATCGAGCGGCCGGCATCATCGGTATTCCAATAGGCGAACTGATCCGGCGGCATGTCGAAGTAGATGGTGTTTCCCACCTCGAGTCCCAATCCGGGCCCCAGTCGGGTCGAATCCTCCGTGTTCAGATACCGGGCTGTTTCGAGATACTCAGTTCGGCCGGGCGTTTCGTCCAGGTCCGAGCAAATGGCCAGCATCGCCTGGTACGGATACGGCAGTCGGCGCAATGCGACCGGATCGGCCGCCCCGGACCCGACTACGCCGCCACGGAGCCGCGGAGCGCTCACGATCGGCTGGCCCCGACTACCGGGAGGGGATGTTCCATGGACTCTCGCAGGAACACGTCTTCGAACTGGGCCATGACTGAATCGACGGTGTGGCGCCCGAGGTAGTAAGCCCGCGCATTCGCGGACGCCTCGAGCCACAGACGCCGGTCATCGAACAGCCGGCGGATCCCGGCGACCAGCCCGTCGACGTCCGCTGCCGCAACTCCAAGGGTGCGCGTCCGGATGATGCCGTCTGGATCTGCCAGCGCTACGACAGGCAGACCATGACTCCAGGCTTCCAAGTACGTGTTTGGAAACCCCTCGTAATCGGACGTCGAGCACAGACAGTGCGCACGCCTGTAGAACTCGTCCACCCGCTCCCGGGAGACGGAACCATGCACGATCAGGTTCGGAATCCTCGACGCCTGTTCGATCACATGCTGGAGCTCGGGCTCCTCGAAGTCCGGACCGACAAGATCGAATTGCATGTCAGGACATCGCAAGGCGATCTCAACGAGACGATCCGGCCGCTTTTGAAAGACCAGCCTCCCCAACCACACCACCCGGCCCTGGCCCGGATCCGGGGGGCGCGGAGGAACGAATTCGTGCACTGCCGGCCCTGGGCACGGCATGGGGAAGACGATCGACGGCAGATGGAAGCCGGACCTGAGCATCTCCCGCTGTTTCTCCGTCTGCACGATGACGATATTGGCTTGGCGCAGACCGATCCTGTACAGGATCCGTTCTCGAAGGGTCATCAGCGGCAGGGCGGCATCACAATCCGGATCTGCGGCGACGGAGTACACAAACCGGCGACCGTGCAGGCGGCACCACAATGCGACCTGCCCGGTCACCGCCTCGCCGCAGTTCTGGTAGTACACCTGCGCGTCGGCTCTCCCCATCGCGCGGACCAGTCCGGTCCAGCGCGGATGCAGGAAGCGCAGTCCAGGGAGGCCGCCCTGCCGGCGGCAGATCGTGAATACCCGGACACCGTCAATCTCCGATCCGTCCGGCTGTCCCTCGTCCCACGTCAGGAGACTCACCCGGTGGCCCCTTGCCGCGAGCCACTTCGCCAGCATGCTCGTCTGCCGCTCGACGCCGCCAATGTGACCCGATCGCCCGCCGAGGAGAGCGCCGTAAGCGAAGTGCGCTACGAGACACACATCGAGCGTTCGTCCCGGCGAGAAGGTCTTCCGGTCTTCCGCTCCCACATCGTCTCCGATCTGGCTCGTTCGCGGACAGCCTGAGGTCAATTGTCCCGGTCGGCGTCGGTAAGGTACCACGCCTCCGCGTTCAAGAGGCCGTCGGTCTCCAGCGCGGCTCCAGCGCGCTCTCCTGCAGCGATCACGACGAACTTCGATTCGCCCCTGTGGCGGAAGCCATGCGATTCGAAGAGACGAACCAATCGCCTGGGTCCCAGAAAACGGATTTCGATCTTCGCAAACCCTTGTTTCCGCAGATCGATGGTCAGCAGGTCGAGCAGCCTCCCGAGCTCGGCGCTCGAGGCGGCCAGGAAGTCCGCCAGAAGCGCCACGCCGTCATCCTTGAGCGTCACCACGCCGTAGGCAAGCAGCCCCGATGACCGCGCCTCGTAGAGGCCCGCCAGCCTGCTCGTGACGCCCGGCCGGTCGACGAATCGCCATCGGAGAAACGCCGCGCTTCGTTCCCCGACGAACACGTGGTCCCTGGCGACCGACTCCCACAAGCCGTCGAACTCGATTCCAGGGCGTTCAATCCACCGCAGTGTCCTGCCGGATCTCCTTCCAGGCTTTCGAATCCAATCGGCGATCCGCGCCACACGGCCGACGAGGTCGCCCATCAGGAACGCGAGTCGTTCCGACCGGATGACGCGCTGAACGAAGGGCTTGAATTCGAGGATCTTGACATAGCGAGCCAGCTCGCCGAGCCGACCGTAGCCGAGGCGCTTGAACACGCCGTGCGCCTCGGCAGTTGGAAATCCGTAGAAGAGGTCGAACGCGCACTTGGCGCGTTCCATGACTGCGCGCTGGAGCGTCAGGGCCGGCATCAACAGCCGGTGCTTTCTGTCCACGGCAAAGTCGGCGAGCAGGCCTGCCCGAAGGACTACATCACCGTGGCGAATCTGCCGGTGCCCGAGGCCTCCGCACCCGACGACGCTGGATTCCCCGCGATCGCTTTCGGCGTGGAGAAGAAACGCTTCTCCCGGGCCGGCCGGATTGTCGCGATAGAACCACTCGTACTTCAACCGCGGGTCGTACCGGAACGGTAGATTGGCAGACCACAACCTCACGAGGTCGGATACCACACATTCTGGCCGGTTGCGGTCGACGCGATACTCCACAGCAGTTGCCTCCGAGGCGTGGCGGATCCCTTCAACACGACCGCCTCTGTTGTCTACCGCATCCTCTCGCGCAATCCGGGCAGAACGTAGCGCCAGTAAGTCACGATCAGCACGGCTCCGCCTACCGCGCCCCCCACGAGTACGGCGACCAGCGGTCTCGAGGAAAACTGCCATCGAGTGGCCACCAGGCAGCCCGCAAACGGCAGGACGCAGGCAACTGGACGGGCATAGGCGTGGAGCACGTACCGGCCCATCGGGACTCGAAGCTTCCGGCACGCATAGGCGGCCACGAAGATGCCGTTGCCGGCTGTCATAGCCAGACCGAGAGCCAGGGCTGCTCCGTAGAGACCTAGTCCAAAGGAACCGACCGCGATCATGCCAACGAACACGCCACCCACGGCCGCTACGATCGCCGCCATCGAGAGTCGTCCGTGGAGATTCAGCCCTGTCAGGATCTGCACGCCAGGCTGCTGCGTTACCGGCAGCACTGCGCCGGCGGCCAGGAGCGCCAGTAGAGGGCCCTCCTCGTAGCGTGCACCCATCCACAGATAGAGAATGGAGTCGCCGAGAATCGACAGGGTGAGAATCATCGGCAATGCGAGAAACGCTGCGAAGCGGGTGCTCTTGATGAACAAGGTGCGCAGATCTTCGTCATTGCCGGCGCCTTGAAGCGAGCTTGCGGTCGGCGTCAACACGAACGAAAACTTGCTGGTCAAGGTCTCGACATGGCGGATGAGCGCCATCGGGCGCTGGTACACCGCAAGGACGGCCGCGCCGAAGTGACCCGCCACGAGCAGGCTGTTGGCCTGCAGCAGGAGCAGTCTGGCGATGCCGTTGGTGAGCGTCTTCCCGCCGAACGCGGTCATCTCACGGATCCGGGCCCAACTGGCGTAGGCAACCGCCACCCGCAGTTCAGGACACACGCGAAATGCGCAAACGGCCCGCACCGCCTCAGCCGCCACGCTGCCGCACAGGTTGACGAACGCGAGGCTGCGGAGGCCTCCGCCTGTTCGCAAAGCCACGATCATCGCCACGACTGCAAGGGCGTAGGACCCAGAGTTGATGGCATTGTGAAGATCCCAGCGGTGGCATCCGGTCATCACCCCGCGGAAGTAATCGAACGCCATCTGGACCGCGAGGTTCAGTCCGAGCAGCGCGACGACCCAGCGGGCAATCTCCTGGTTCGCTCCGACCGCGTTTCCGAAAAGCCGCGGAAGCTGCCAGGTCACCACGGCGGTAGCCACGAGCACGACGAGTGCCCCGAAGATCTGAACGACTGCAACCGACGAGACAGCGCTTCGAAGGCCCTCGACATCGTTCGAGACCCGGCACTTTGCCACGAAGCGATTCACGGACGACCCGACGCCGATTCCCGCGAGGCCGAAGTAGCTGACGATTGTCCAGCCGAAGTCCCAGAGACCCAGTTCTGCCTGGCCAAGGTGGCTATCGATGAGCCGGGGCATGATGAAGCCGGCCACGATGTAGACGAGGTGGCCCCCCCAGCTCGTGATGACATTCCTTGTCATCCGATCGCGGCCAGAGAAGTCCTCCTCCTCGGTCGACAGCACGTCGAGTGTTTCTGCTCCCATGGTGTCGGGCGTCTGCCGTTCCGGAATCCTGTTCGCTTACGAATAACCCAGGCGGTGGTTCATCTCGCCCGCGACCTGCTCGAATACGGCGAGCCCATGAGCGTCCAGTGCCATTCTCCAACGGTCGTCGAGACGGATGTCCCGGTCCGTGTCGAGCCGCATTCCGTTGCCGATGACGTGGTGCTCGACCGACCGGAAATCGGTTGTCGTACGGGCCGGGTCCACTCCGATCGCGGCCAGCAGGCGGGCGAGTGTACCTCGCGGATCGGCGCACAGCAATTCGTACCGCACTTCGGTCCACCGCGATCTGTCGAGCCGGCAAAGCAGCGCATCGGCCTCTTCGTTGCTCCGTCGCCACTCGCGGGCCGCGTCAGCGACCGACAACCGCTCGGATTCTCGGGATCCGCCTCCCCCTCCGCCACGCAGGTTCGGGTCCACCGCGTCGGCGAAGTTAGCGGGATCCGTGTAGGTCAGCGCAACGCCCCTTCCGTCCCTGATCAGGCGGATGACGAATACATCGAGCGCGGGGTTCTTCAGGAGGTACTTCAGCCTGAGGCCGGTCTTTGACGAGTCCACGATCGCTCGCGCGCGCAGGCGGGCGCAGACGGCCTCGGCCAGCGCGGCCTGCCGGGCTCGAAGCTCGCGAAGGTGTCCCCGCCACCAAGGCGAAAGAGCCAGTGCCGCGTCGCGCAGGCCCTCCAGCAGCGGTCCGCGATGAAGCGGACGCAGCAGGCGGCGAGCGTAGGCGCCAGCCCCGCTCGCGAGATCCATGTGCGCGTCCGCGACGTCGAACTCGAATCCTCTGCGCGCCATGTCTTCCCGGATCCCGGACCAGAAAGCGCATTGCCCGATGGGCGACCCGCACGAGCACCGATACGAATCGATGTCGCCGAGCGAGGTCGCCTTCATCTCGCCGATCGTGCACAGATCGGGATGGCTGGCCAGAAGCATCGCGAGCAGGGTCGAACCTGAGTGGCTGGGGGCGAGGATGTAAATGAGCTGCGTCACGACGAGCGCCTTCCCGGCTTGGGTCCGGGCTCGGTTGGCCGAGGTGCGTTCTGCCCGCGCAACTGATTGTTCGGGAAGGAGGACATTGGAGTGATGCGCTCGCTTGCAGTCGCCTCGTCGGCGCCAGCTTTCCACAAGTCGAACGTGCCGGGGCTAGTCTCATCGGCCACCGCGGCTCGCTGCCGCCGCACCCGCCACATGAGGCCGATTGCGCACCACATACCCACGGCTCCCTCTCGGGGATAGAACGTCTGGCTGCCCATCGAGGCCACGAGGAGCGCAAGGACCAAGGCGGCGGTCACCCCGCCGGCGACAGCCATTTCCGGTGCGCGCGCGTCGCGGAACAACGAGATGCTCGAATAGAGCACGGCCAAGTAGAACGGCACGACGAGCACGAAGCCGATAAGGCCGGAATCGATCAGAATCTCGAGATACGCGTTGTGGGGATGCGGGAACGATTCCCCGTAGCTCGTCCAGAGAGAGTCGGACAAGCCGGTTCGGATCATGGCCTGGCGGCCGAATCCGAGAACTGGCGATTCCTGAATCTTCGAAATCACGAATGGCCACGCGAACGTACGGCCGGCGGTGACGGTGTAGTCGTCGATGCCGGGTTCCAGCCCCGAGGATGTTCCCTGCGCAGAATCGATCAGCGCGTTCGAGTCCCGGGAGTCGTTGGTGAATCCCTGCGTCATCCGGTCGACGACCCCCGGCAGGAACAGCACGATCGCGATGGCCGCGAGCGGCACCAGCAACAGGCGCTTCCGCCACTTCACAACGCACAGCGCGATCCCGACGATTCCCCACGTGATGTAGCCGCCTCGTCCGCCGGTGAGTGCCTGCGCGTACGCGATGAGGAGGAATCCTAGGATCGCCATGATCCCTCGCTTCAGGATCGGCTGGGTGGCCAGGATGGCCCACGAGGCGCCGGCCAGCATCATCGACAGATTGACGCGATGGTAGCCAACCTCGCGCTCGAGGACCTTGAGGCTCCGCGCGGCGAGCTCGCTGCCGCTCAGTCCCGCGCTTGGAGGCATCCACTTGATCACGAGCAGGCCGAGCAGGAAGTAGACACCCAGCGTGGCCGTCATTCCCCACACGAAGCGTTCGCGCGTCCGGCAGCCGATGAAAAGCAAAAGGCCCGGCACGACCCACTTGAACGTGTTCAGCAGGTACTCGCCGACCATGTAGCCGGTGCTCTCACCGACGAGTCCTGACGGGTCCGCAAACAGCCGGAGCGTGGACAGCATCAGGATCCCGAGATACAGCAGGAGCAGGACGGTCGTGGACCTGGGCAGGTCCCACGTCGATCGCTCGCGCGATCGGGTCGCAAGCCATGCGAGCGCGACCACCAACAGCAGGAGATTCCACGGATTCAGCCCCTGGACCCCGAGCATGTTCTTGGGCATGTCGGGATGCTCGACGACGGCCATCAAGAGGATGAGGCCGCAGAGCGATCGGTACCAGTCCCTCCAGGCGTAGACGGCCAGGCCCGACACGAACAGGGTCAGCAGGGCGAGGCGGATCATCCGGCGCCCTTGCCGGACCTGGCCCCGTCGCGCGGGCTGACGAGGGCGACTAGGACCATCCAGCAGAACAGCACGTTGGTCACCAGGTACCGCTTCCACAGCCGGCGCGGTTCCTGTTTCACCCTGAACAGCCACTCCAGCCCGAGTCGCTGCCAGCGCTCCGGCGCACGCTGCACTTTCCCCGCCATAACATCGAACGACCCGCCGACCCCGTGGCAGACCGGCACTCGAAGGCGATCGCTCCACCGCGCCAGAAAATGCTCCTTCTTCGGCGACGTCATGGCCACTAGGAGGATGTCGGGCCTGGCTCGCTCTATATCGGCGACCACGGTCTCCTCATCGTCGCTGCCGAAGTACCCGTCGCGAAAGCCGGCGAGATTCACGCCCGGATATCCGGCTCGGATTCGTGCTCCAACCTCCGACACCACTTCCTTGGTAGCCCCGAGACAGTAGATGCGATACGCGCGCTCGTTGCCTCGAGCGAGCATCGCCATCATAAGATCGATGCCTGCGACGCGCTCGGGGAGCCTCTTCCTCAGCAGGCGCGACGCCCACACCACCGCGATCCCGTCCGCGAAAATGACATCCGAAGACAGAACCGAATCGCGCAGCTCGGAATCGCGCTTCATGTTGACCAGCTTGGCGGCGTTGACGACGCCGATCCGCAGCGGTTGACGCTCGGCGATCGCGCGTTCAACAATCGCCATCGCCTCCGCCATCCTCACCGCTGCGATGGGAACGCCGAAGAGCGACTTGGTCTCGAAAGCCGGCGCAGTGCCGGTCGTCATTTGCGCGTCTCCATCTGCTCCCAGTCCCGCAGACGCCGCTCCGGCCACGCGTAGAACATCCAACCGAGATGGTAGGGCCGGTCCTCCATGTCAATGGCGCCCGGAGGAAACACGGCGTCCAGGACCGACAGACGGAAGCCCGGCCGGACCCGGCTCGCCGCCGCGCGCAGGTATCGGGTGGTCTTTCCGGGTTCCCGCCGGGCGACCTTCCGCCAGATGATGCCCGCCTCGGTATCGACGAGCGAACCACCTCGTAGCTCCGGAGAGGCTGCCAGCCAACGCAGGCCTCGGGCGATGGGTTGGGAAAAATCCGGCCCCCCCGCGTCCTGCACCGCCATCAGCGCCATCGGCGCCATCGCATCCTGATGAACGGCGTAGACCGGGTAGCCTTCGACAACCGCTCCGGTCCGCGTGTCGTAGTGCCACCACCACTGCCCTTCGTCGCCCTGGAGTTCGCAGAAGTGACGCGCCACCCGTGTCGCAACATCCAGGAACTTCCGATCACCACACCGCATGTACCAGTGCGCGAGCGCCTGAACCGGGTAGACGAGATCGGCGAAACATGAAACGTGTGACCGACTGCTCGACTGCCCGAGGACGTGAGGAAACACCCAGACACCGTCAGCCAACGAGGCGGTCAGGCGGTCTGCGAGGCGGGCCGCCAGCGTGTTCGCGGACGCGTCGCGGCCGATGGACAGCGCCGTCAGCGCCCAGGCGACCTCGACGGTCGGGTGGGCGGCCTCGTCAGGCCGGAACTCGACCAAGCGTGCCAGCGCCCGATCGGCCCCATCCGCGCCGGTCGCGCATGCAGCCCACAGTGCGAGTGCCGTGTCACCCAGCTTCTGCCACGTGCTGACATCGGCGAGCAGACGCTCGCAGGCTTGTTGCGCGGTCTGCCCCGACAACAATCCCGACACCGCGCTCGGCGACTCGTCGCGCAGGCCGATGAGCGTGATGGCCGTGTAACGACGGCTTCTCCCCTCAGGTACGAGCTTCCCTCCCTCCGCCCTGACACGAAACGGGTAGACCCCGTCGAAGGAGCGGGGCATCATCGCGAGCGATCGGAACCCAATTTCCCGCAGGTGACGCACGAACGCGACAGTCTCTTCAGTCGACAAGGCTGCGCCTCATCCCCGGCCGAGCGACACCCCCACAACGGAGTTGCCCGCGCCGGAGGGACCCGCGGAGGTTCATCCAGCGGGGCCCGAGTCTCCAGGTGACTCGACGACCCCTGTCCGTCTGGACAGGGCCGGACGCTGGCCCGGAGCGCTCAGGATCAGTCGCGTGATGAACGTCCTGGTGCCCCGGCAGGTGGCCGAGCCGACGACGGTCGCGGCACGGCCCCTGCGATGATAGCCCCGACTTACCCACCCGCCAATCGGATCTTCGCTGGCCTCGAGCACCGTCACATCCAGCGCAGGGTCCATCTCCAGCCGAACGCCTTTCGACTGGATCTCGAAGTCGACGACGTGTCCGGCGCGCTTGCGGAGGACGCAGGATTCGGAGAAGTGGAACCGGATAACGACCTCGTGTTCGCCTGATGCCTGGAGCAGGTCATCGATCTCGATCGTGCGTGACTTTTCGTCGATGCGAACGGTCCGGCGATGCGTGACTGGATCCGAAAGACGGCGATAGCCGTCGTGTTCACCACTGACGAAACCGCCTTCCGCCGACGATTGCCACGCCAGGCATCGTGCCGATGCGCGCTGTCCCCACAGGAACGGCCCGAGCATCGTCGATTGGTCGAGCCGGTCGACCATCACGGTGTTGTGTGCGGCCGTCCCGCGGAAGTGCTCGCGCCAACGGGGGTGAGCGAAGTAGTCGAATGTCCCTGGGTCGACGAGAATATCCTGGCCATATGCCCGCACCTGCACGCTCAGCGCATCCGCATGGCCGTGTGCAGCGATCGACTTGAATCCGAGCTCCCCGCAGTCGAAGAGCACGCTGATTCCGCTATCGTCGGCAGCGTTGCCCGTCTGAAGCAGGTAGAGACCTGAATCCGAAAACGCCCTCGACCTCAGGGGCCGTGCCGGCCCGACGGGAATGTCCGCAAACCTCCGGGGAGCATCCGGACCCAGCAACCACAGAAGCGGCTCCGCAACCTCGGTGTTGGTCCTCTTCAGGTCGGGATGGTTCAGCAGCAGCGCACCTACCGCGACAATCCAGCCGCCATCGGCCGGACTTCCTCCACCCAGATTGAGCACGTACCCATCGTCCGCATCACCAAACTGGGGCAGCGTTGATCCGCCTTCAGACAGGGCCGCGACAAACTCGATCATTCTCTCCAGGTGATCCCAGTAGTCGCGGGGAATCTCCCACGCCGACCGCCGCGCGACGTGGGCTGACAGCAGGAAGAATTGCAGCACGAAGAGGTGATAGCCGATTGCCAGTTCCCGGTTGCAGCCGTCGCCATAGGTCTGCGCGCCGATCTCGCGGGTCAGAATCTGCCAGCTCCGTTCGCGCCGCCGCCCGGCGTCAGGCAAGCCGACGAAGTAGCTGCTGCCGATGAAGACCCCTGCGGCTTCACCGATCAGATGGTTGTTTGCCGACGATCCGCGGGACAACTTCCGGTCGATGTCCCACAGGTGCAGCCGGACCGCGTGAATCAGCTGGCTGCGAAGCGGGCCGGAGACAGCATCGGACTCCCGAATGAGGTCGAGTGCCCACACCCAGTTGATCAAGCGGACCGCCTGCTCCAGGGGGCTGCGCCAATTCATGCCGAAGCCGAAAGGATTTTGCTCAAGCCAAGTGCCCAGCTGGGCGGCGATTTCGCATGCAAACCGGGGATCGCCCGTTACCCTGTACGCGCGGCCGAGGACGACCAAATGTTGATGTCGATTGGGTTCCCAAACGACTTTGGCGTCGCCTGTCACACGGAAATCGCGGTAGTCGATGGACATCGACAAGTCCCGAGGCGCGGCCATTCCGCTTTCGTGATCCCGATGCCAATCGATCGGATCTCCGAGGTCATGGTCCACCAAGTTGAAGAACGAGAAGCGGTGGCGGAGGGCGGCGTCGGCGTCTTGCAGAAGCCGGTCACGCCATGATGAGATCGGCTCTGAAAGAACACCGGTGGCCCAGGATCCCAGCGGAACGTCCGAAACACGAAAGCCGGGCGCCATCGCCGCCGCTGCGATCTCTGCTGAATCCGCCTCCTTCCACTCGAAGACGCCGCGGCCGATCCGGTATCGATCGGCAAGATCGCGCAGGACTGACCCCGCCCGCCAAGCGAGCTCATCCTTCGACATGCTGGCAAGCCGGCGCCGATACCAACCGAGGGTCTGCATGCGGGAATCCTGGATAACGAGGCGCAATTAGGAGCGGAGCAGTTCTATGAGCGTCATATCGGCCTAAATTGCCACATTCTTGAGGCTTGGTGCATGACGGCCCGCGCGGTTCCCGCCGCCCGTGCAACCCGGATCGCGTGCCTCGTCGATGTTCCTTTGGGCAACGGATCCAAGCTCGCGATTGCTGAAGGCCTGGCCGCGTTCATCGACTCTGCGAGGACGGTCGGAGGTCTCGGTGCGGTGCGCTTCATCCGTCGTTACGGGCGTCTGCGCTGGCGGAACGATTGCGTCTGATCAGCCCTGGCAACTGCAGCAGCGTGGCGACACTGTTCGCTGAGTTGCCCTCGATGCTTTGTGCAACCCCGATCTAGATCGGCGGCGAGTCCGCGATCGCCCACTCGATATGCCCGCGCCAGGAGAAGTTTGGCTGGAAATGGAACGTGTGTTCGGGTGCAAGTGCGGCGACCGTTCCCTGCCATTGGGCCCAATTGCTAGCCAGCGTGATGTCCTCGTAGCCGAACTCAGCAAGCGGCAGGCGCGAAGCTGCGAATGCCTCTCTGAGCATGGGCAGCTTCAGCGGGTCAAATCCCATGAGCCGAGCGGCAGCACAGTCCACCGCCACGGGGTTAAACCCCCCGATGAGAACGCCCGCTTCAACCCGATCTGGGGCGCCCGGTCCTTCGTTGTCTCCGGCGATCACCCCATCCACGACGGCGAAGCACCGCTTCGGTTCCGTCATCGGGAAGCTACGGCCGTCTGAATAGTACAGGCAGCGATTGATGTCCTGGACCATGCGCCAGGCCGTGTCGTTGCCGTGCCAGTTTCCGTTGCGGATTGTCTCCCTCGTGTGCCCCCAGAGCGGCGTCGCGATCCGCTTGGCCAGCCGGTACATTGGGGCAAAAACGGCTGGATGTTCGAGTGTCAGCCGTTCGAGGTTGCGGATGCCCCATCGTTCCGATCGGTTCTTTGCCGACGCCACGGGAAATTGATCGCCCCCGTTGCCGGGGTCGCCGTCCGTATGGTGGGGGAGCCAGTTTCGGCCGGCGTTGATGCCAACCAGGTTCTTGAGGCAGATAGTGACACCGACCTTCTTGTGCGTCTTCATCTTTGGGACGTTGATGAAAACGTCCGCCGAGGCCACGGTCTTGGAGAGTCTGTACTGGTGTCGTCCGTCGGAGTGGTGATAGTTGGTTTCGACTTGATTATACGAGGCTCCGTAGTAGCGTCCGGCCCCGCGATGACCGACAAACAGGCTTTCATCCCCGAGGTCTATCGTAGTCGAGCCGGCGGGATCTCCCGGCAACTTCCTGGTGCCGTAGAGCACTTCGCCACGTACGTCCTCCCAGGTATCGCGCAAGTCGAGTAAGTGCACTTGCGCCCCGCCGGTCGTCTGACAATAGTCCACCACCGAGCCGATGCCCGTTCGGCTCACAATCTGGTCCCAATCGGCGTCGAGTTGAGGCCCGTCGGTAATCCAGACCTCGCCGCGGCCTTGCAGGGCGATCAGCACGTAGTCCAACACCGCCCGAATTACCGACCCGTGCGTGACGACCTGCTCCCATTCCTCGCGCCGATACTTGTGGGCGTGCCAGAGGTAGTTCGGCTTGATGACGACTTTGTCTCCCGGCCGCACCACGTCGACCAGGGGATTCCACGACGGCAATCCATAATGGGCCGCATCCATGCCCAGCAAGCGGAACAGTTCTCGGATGCCCGCATATACGTGATTGGCCGGACCCAGCTCACCGAGTTGATATTCCGGGTAGGCCGTGGACGGGTGGAACGGCGGACGCTCCGGATAGGTCGCCGCAGTCAGCTTGCAGGCGGCGGTTTGCGCGATTGAAAAACTCGTCTTCATCAATGGGATCCGCCGTACATGACCGCGCCGGCTTGCACTTCACAACCTGGGTGCAGCGCCAAGGCTGCACGAACGGAGCTGTTCGGGCAGTTGCTCCAGATGCCGAGCTCCGACCTCCGGCGCGAACCCCTCCACCCTAGCATGGTTGGCTGCGGCTACGTGCATCTGCGGCGGACGTTCTGCGGGCAACCGGCGCAGGGCTTCCCCGGGCGGGTCTGACGAATCCGACAGAAGGAAGTAGGTGGAAGGTGCCTTCCTGAACACCTTTGACCGCTCAGCTGGGCTGAGGGGAGACGGGTGGCAAGCCGGCGTTCATTTCGGTCGGACGCCCCGGCAAGCTTCAAGTAGGATCTGCCAATGCCCGTGCTCGGCCACGCCCTAGCAGGTTGGGCCACCGCGATTTCGGTCGCCCCGCTTCCGGTCTCCTCGAGGGCGGATTCCGTTCTGAGCCATCGGGCGCTCATTCGAGGCTGGATGCCACTGAGCCTGGCCCTGGCCTATTTGCCCGACATCGCTGGCCAGATGCTCTCGCTCGCCGGGGTGCCTGATGGCAGGACAGTCGGGCATTCCCTATTGTTCGCCCTCACGGCCGGCGTGGCGGTGGCCGCGCTGAGCGTCGGCCTGGGCTTGCCGGCGGGTCGCCTGTTCGCGTTCACCGTGGGCTCGGTGGTTGGCCACGACGTGCTGGACCTTCTGGCGACGACCGACCGGGTCCCGCTTTGGCCATTCGATCGAAGGCCAGTTGGATTCGCCCTCGAACTGGGGCCCGTGAGCGCGATTCGCGAGGCCCTGTTGTACGGAATCGCATGCCTTGCCTTTCTCGCGGCTCGGGCGGTTTGGATGACGAAGAGCGCGTCTCGATCGACCGACCCTGTGCGCTCGCGACTGTTTCTTCCGACCGAAACCGGGTCGATGTGGCTTTGGATCGCGTCGCTCACTCTCGTCATCGCGGCAGCGGGCATCACGCACGGTCTCCGCGACGCCCGCGAGCGCGATTTGGCAGAAGCCCGCTTGTGCCTCGAGCGCCGCGACTTCGCAGGTGCTCTCGTGGCAGCAGGGCGCGCCGACCGGTGGCCGACGACGGCCCGCCCGGGGCGCATTGCCTACATCCGCGCTGAGGCGCACCTGGGCCTTGGCGAATCGGCCACAGCCGAGCGAGAGTACCTCGAGTCGTACCGCGCCGACGCGACGTACTATTGGTCGCTGGCCGACCTCACGCTCTGCCTCGCTTCGTCCGATAGACCGCTCACAGAGCGCCGCAGGCTGGTCGGACCCTATTTGCGTCGGTTGCGCTCAGACTTCGCCACAGAGCCACAGTTGCCACAGACACTCGAGCGCATTGAGCGGAGGCTCAGGTAGTTCCCGGTGCGGTCAAATCGTCCGCACCACAAGGTCCCAAGCGCCAGCGAGCCCATGCCGATCGGCTCTCGGGACGAGGCTGTCCGTACATGAAACCGGTACTCGACCTGGTGGCCGGAGCCCGCCCCAACTTCATGAAACTCGCGCCGGTCGTGAAGGCGCTCGCCTCCCTGGACCAGACTAACTTCCGCATCGTCCACACGGGCCAGCATTACGACCCCTCGATGACGGACGTATTCTTCGAAGAGCTGGGGATCCCTGCCCCCAGCGTCCATCTGGAGGTGGGATCCGGCACGCACGGCGCCCAAACGGCGCGTCTGATCGAGCGGTATGAGGCCCACCTGATTGCGAACCGGCCGGCAGGCACGGTCGTCTTCGGCGATGTGAATAGCACGGTCGCTTGCGCCCTCGCGGCCGTGAAACTGGGAGTCCCAGTGGCGCACGTCGAGGCCGGCTTGCGCAGCTTCGACCGAACGATGCCCGAAGAGATCAACCGTCTCCTGACCGATGTCCTGGCCGAGCTGCTGCTCGTAACGGAGCAGAGTGGCATCGCCAACTTGAAGAGGGAGGGCATCGAGGATTCCAAAGTGCGCCTGGTCGGCAACGTCATGATCGACACCCTGCTCTCGAATCTCGAGGCGGCCCGGGCAAAGCACACGGCGAAACGCCTCGGCCTCGAGGGGCGGTATGGCTTCGTCACGCTGCACAGGCCTTCGAATGTCGACGACCCGATGACCCTGCGCCGGCTGCTCGAGCTGCTGAACGAGCTGGCCAGAGAAATCCCGTTGGTGTTCCCCGTCCATCCCCGCACAATCGCCGCGGCGGAGCGGGCCGGAGCGGGCGCCTTGGTCGCGGGGAGCGCGGCCGGACTCGTTTGCATCGGTCCTCTGCCGTATCTCGATACCATCTCGCTCGTGGCTGGAGCGTCCATCGTCTTGACGGATTCCGGAGGTCTCCAGGAAGAGACGACCGTGCTCCACGTCCCTTGCCTGACTTTGCGCGAGAACACCGAACGCCCCGTGACCGTCACCAACGGCACGAGTCGCCTGGTTGGAAACGATTCGAAGCGAATCCGCGGAGCCTTCGACCAGGTGCTGGCCGGGGATTGGCCGACCGGGCAGTCGATCCCCCTGTGGGATGGCCGGGCGGGAGGCCGTGTAGCAGCCGAGCTTGCCAGATGGATTGGGGCGTCAAGCGACGCACAATAGCCGAGACGCGATGCGACATCAGTTGTGTAGGGCCCGGTCGGTTGCCTCCTCGCCTCGGTCGATCGCCAGGGCCTCGAGGCCCTCGAGGCGCTGGTCGACATAGATGGCCTTTCCCGACTTCGAAAGAGCGATCTGATCCGCCAGTTCGACGTCGAGCGTCAGTCGCCCCTGCAGCCTCTCGGCGACGCGCTGCCTGATGCGCGCCAGATCCCGCTCACTGAAGCCCTGCCCACGCACCAGTCGCAGCACAGCGTGGCCCGCACGTTCCTGCCTGAACTGGAACCGCAGCACATGGTCAAACGTGTCGTCGTGGAGGTTGACGGCCGTCCACGAAATCGCGGTTCCGTCGGAGGCGACGAGGGATTCCTGAATTCGATGGCCGCGGATGTCCTTGACGATCATCTGTTCGCGGCCGCACGCGGCGCAACGATCGCCGACGTAGGTTGCCTGGTCGCCGGTTCGGTACCTGATGAATGGCACGACTTCGTTGATGAAACCAGTTCCCGCTATCTCGCCCCGTCGCCCCGGCGTCGTGATTGGATGCCCCTGTTCGTCCAGCAGCTCGAAGAAACCGTAGGTCGGCCAAACGTGGTAGTCGGACGACTTTTCACATTCTGCAGCGGCCACGACTTTCTCAGTCATCCCGTAGCCGGAGAAATACCGGCACCCGAACACCTCTTCGACCATGCGCCGCTGTTCGGGGTACACAATCTCGGACTCCGCGATGATCCCGAGAACATTGCGCGGCGCAACGATGCCAGTCCGACGAATCGACCGGGCCAGGGCGGCCACCGAGGAGGGGTACACATGAAGGAAGCACGGCCCGAGCGTACGCACATGATCCAGGTAGCCGCGGATTGAGTCGTCGGTCAGGTGGAAGCTGCTGTAGAAGTGGTGTCGGAGCAGTGGGTCATGGGCGTGATGCAACCCAGACGAATCCAAAGGCACCAGCCGGCCGCGAAACACCGCCATCGGCAGGTCGAGCCGGTAGCCCGCTCGCGTCCATGCCGACACTAGATGCGCGTACTCGACGGCGGAACGTTCTACTCCGATGTAAAATCCCAGCGGCTCGCCGCTCGTGCCCCCGGTGGACACGTAGTCCACGCGGCCCGACGTCGGCGGCACGGCGCACATCTCCGTCAGATGCGTTCTGAGCGCGTGCCTGTCAATCAGAGGCAGCCGTCTGATATCCCCGGGTTCCCGGATGTCTTCGGGCCGAAAGCCAATCCGGTCGAATACCGCCCGGTAGTACGGCGTCCGAGTGTACGCACGCTGACAGATCTGCCGAAGTCTCTTCACCTGGTACTCCCGTGAGCGCTCGGCCGACCACCACTGAGCTTCGTTGACAAACGCCAATTGGCGCCGAAACGCACCGCCGAGCGCGTACGCCGGCGGAATCCAGCCCAAGCACCGGCCCAGACCGTCCTTCACCTTCCGCGGTAGACGCTCCCAGACCTGCCGGCGAGACACTGAGAATCGCATCACCGCCTCTCCGGCATCTCCTCTCGGCATTCCAAGCTTCGATCGGAGGTCACGGGAACGACGCGCGTCGCCCCGCGTCCTGAAGAAGCACGATCCGCGGCGTCGCGATTTCCGGAAGGACCAATGCACGCCTTGCGAGCCGCATCTGGAACGAGTCTGGCGACAACGCGATCGGTGCAGAAGTAGAGGGCCCCGTCCGGGCCGACAACGACCGCGCGAGCGTTTTCCACGCGGCCTTCAAGGATTCGCTCGGTTGCCACGATGCTCAGCGGGTCCTGCGGATCGAAGCGAATTCGCAGGATCGGGCCTCCCGTCGTGGCAGCGACAAAAAGGTCGTCTCGGAAAGTGGGAATGGCCTTGCCGCTGTAATAGGACATTCCGGCCGCCGCTGTGCCCGGGGGCAGCGCGAAGGCGGCGAGGATGCGGGCGCGTCCCTGCCGGCCTTCCTCCTCGCCTACAGCGCACAGTTGCTGAGAGCGCAGCCTGAGATTGTCTGCCACCCACAGCGCATCCGTTCCTGGTTGCCAGGCCAGGCCTCGAGGGGACCGGTGTCCGGAAGAGTAGACCGGAGTCGCTGCAGCCTGGTCGCTAGGAGTGGATCCGTCAGGGTTTAACCGCAGGATCTTGCCGTTGAACGAACCCATGTCGCCCGCCAACCCGGCATTCCCGCCGTCGTCAAGCGCCACGTAGAGCTTTCCGTCGGGCCCGAACCGAATGGAAGCCGCCGCTCTTGTGGCCGATGCCGGAACGCCATCAAGCAGCACCACGGGATCCACCAGCCTCCCTTCCGTATGGCGGAGCCTGACGACTCGAAACGCTACTGCGCCCCAGCCGGCAGGAGCCGTGAGCACCGCGCAGACATAGCGATTCCGTGCGAACTGGGGATCGACTGCGAGTCCGAGAAGGCCGCCCTCCCCGGCGGATGACACTGCGGCCAGCGAAGCGGCGGGCTCTGGCTGAAGAATCCCGTTGCGGACAAGGCGAATTCTCCCGGATCGCTCAGAGACGAAAAGGCTGCCGTCGGGAGCAAAAGCGACATCCGTTGGATCCGCGAGACCGTCCACCACCAACTCGACCTTGAACGGACCTGATTCGGACGCCGCCACCGCAGGCCGCGTCGAATCATCCGCCTGACTCGCCGACTTTCCAACTCCGGGGGTGGATGCCACGCACAGGTTCCGACTGGTGCCGGTCAGCTGTACCTGTATCGCCGGGGACCGGGTGCTTTCCAACATCTCGAACCCGGCGTAGAACGCGACCAGCTCAATCTTGTGAACACCTGGCGACATGGGCGGAAGGCTGGAGCTGCACTCAAAGCCCGTCTCAGCCTGGCTGGAGGCGCACAACGAATCGCACAACTCCGATCGAGTCCCATCGACGTAGGCGGCATAGCGAAGCGAGATGAGCTCCGCCTGGTCGCTCGCCGTCTGGGTCCAGGCGAGACGCTCGGAGCCATCGATTCGCAGCGGCTCCGGGTCTCTTGGAGTGTCTGCGCTGCGTCGGCACCCGAAAACCGTGAGTGCCACCGCGAACAAGAGCAGGAATCGGCGGTTCATTTCCCGGGCGATGATAACGCATGATGATCGACGGCCGGAAGACTACCTGATGGGGCGTCAGCCCAACGTCGCGAGAATCCGCCTCGCCTCCACGGCCTCCTTGAAATCACCGCCCACCTTGAGCGCATTCTCCAGGGATTCGCGAGCCTTGACCGGCTCCCCGTTCTTCAAGTACGCGAGCCCAAGACGGTACAGATACCCCGCGTGGTTTGGCGTCTTCGCCGTGGCCTGCAGGAACGAGGCGACGGCGAGACCCGCGAGGCCTTTCTTGTAGTAGATCCACCCCAGTGTATCGTCGACCTCGGGACTCTCGGGCAGCTGCCTCTTCGCGGTCTGAGCCAGTTGCAGCGCGACATCGAGATTGCCGCCGCGCTCGGCGTACAGCCACGCGAGGTTGTTGGCCGCGACCGGCGCATCGCGGTTGATCTCCATCGTGCGTTCGAAGACCTTCTGGGCCTCGTCAATCCGATTCTGCGCCAGGAGCAGCACGCCAATCATCGTGCGGGCATCGACGGAGCCGGGCGCTCGCTCCGCGTACTGTTCGAACTCGCGGCGCGCCTCCTCGAGCCGGCCGTTGGTGTAGAAGAGCCGTCCGAGCTCCGCGTACGCGCCGAGGTTGGCAGGCTGGACCTGGATGAGCTTCCGCCACGACTCTTCGGCCTTCTTCAGGTTGCCGAGCTTGGTGTAGGTGCGGCCGGCCAGCTCGAGGACCGAGGGATTGTCCGCATCAACCGCCAGCCGCTTGTCGATCCACGCCTGGGCTTCGGCCATCCTTCCTGAAGCAATCTCGAGGGAAACGACGCCGGCGAGGGCCTGGGCCGACCCGGGATCGATCTCCAATGCACGAACAAACGCCGCACGGGCCGCAGGGTAGTTCTTCCTGGCGGCGGCGATCGATCCGGAAAGAGCAAGTGCGTCGGCAGAGCGAGGCGCCATCGCCAGGAGCGCAAGAGCCTCCCTATCTGCTCGTGCGCTGTCGCCGTGCGCGGCGAGCGCGCGGACCAGCGTGATGCGAGCCTCCACGTTGTCGGGTTGGCTTCGGACGACGCCCTCGATCGATTTCAAGGCGAGATCGGCATGCCCCGATCCAAGCTGGAGCTTGGCCACCTGGAGGGCCGCATCGGTTGAGCCCGGGTCCAGCTTGAGGACCTCGTTGAATGCCTGGAGAGCCTGGACGGCATCCCTTCTCTGAAGATGAATCTGGCCAATCGTGTATTGGGGCGCGGCGAGCCTCGGATTTGCCGATGCCGCGGACCGGGCACTCGCCAGCGCTTCGTCGAGCCGGCCGTCGGACGAGAGCAACTGCGCCTTGAGCAGAAGCACTCTCGTGTCGTTCGGAGTCGACAGCAGGAGATCATCGACGCGCTTGTGCGCCTGCTCGCGGCGCCCTCCGGCATGGTCAGCCTGGGCGAGGAGCAGGGTGGCCGCCACCCGGGTGTCGGCGACGGCCGCTAGCCCGTTCAGGAGCGGAATGGCCTCGGCGCTCCTGTTCGACTTCATGTAGTACTCGGCGAGGCTGAGCCTGTCGATGCCGGCGGCTGGTCGCATCAGCCACGACGCGCAATGGACTCTCGGCGTCCTTCGCTCTTCCGGACTGCAGATACAGGTCCGCCAGGATGCGATTGGCCATGACGTCAGCCGGCTTGGCGGCAAGCACTTCCTTCAGGATGGCTTCGGCCTTCGCGAGTTCGCCGGCCGACTTGAGCGCGACCGCCATGCCAACCTTGACCTCCACCGAACCCGGGTCGATTTCGACGGCTCTGCGCGAGCACGGCCAGTGCCTCGGTCGCGCGTCCGTTGAGCGAGTAGTAGCCCGCGAGGTTCAGGTAGGTCGCTATCCGCCGCGGCTCGAGCGTGATCGCCGCCTCGAATTCCCTGATCGCTCCTGCGGTGTCCTTCAGGCCCGCCAGGGCATTGGCCATGACGAGCTGCGCATCGAGGTTCCTGCCGTTCTTCTTCAGCACTCCGCTCGCGACACGCTTCGCATCTTCGAAGCCTCCCGACTTCAACAGGTAGTCAGCCGCCTTCATCTGAACGTCTTCGCGTTCGGGCATCAGGTCCGCCGCCCGCACGAACTCGCGCAACGCGTTCGGCGCATCTCCCAGGCGCTCGTACACGTTGCCCAGCTTGAAGCGGGCTTCACCGTACCGGCCGTCCACCTCGATGGCATTCTTGTATTCGATGACCGCCTCGCGCAGCTTGTTCTGCCCGACGTAGCGATCCCCGCTCGCCAGGTAGTCTCGCTTCGCGGCCTCGGGGTCCTTCGAGCACGCGCCAATTGGCACCAACATGGCAATCAGTGCGAGTGTTCCGACGAGGCGTTCAATTGATCTCACGGTACCCGTCCCTGCAATCCCCGTACATGTGGTCCACCAGAACGAGCAGGAAGGCATAAACAAGAGTAGATCTTAAGCTGATCCGTGACCCGAGTGTGGACGGATGTCGCGGAGGTCATGCGGGCGCGACGCGCCGGCAAGAATAGTCATTGGGCTGAATTGTGGAGGGTGGGCCCGAAGAACGGCGAGACGTTCGTCGGTTGGGGCAGTGTTACCGCTTCAGCCGGCGATGCGCGAAGGCAGCCAATCCAACCAAGCCAGTGGCGAACAGCAGCAGCGATGCCGGCTCAGGAACCGGACTTGGACCTGGCGGCTGCGCCCCGGTCCACGAACCGAGGTTCGTAATGTTCCACGCTCCGCCCCATGAGATCCTGGTCCCAAACCACGCACCGGCGCTCGTCTGCGCCCAGAAATCGAACTCAATGGGACTCGAACCGTTCCACACCGGAAAGCTGAAATACCACTGCTGCGACATGACCCCGCGCCCATCGGGGTCCGGGCGGGATCCCAACCAGACGACCGGCGCAGAAGCGGCAAAGCCAACGAGGCTGTACTGCGCCCCGGAGTAGAGCCCGTTGTCCTGGAACATCACGGTCGTCTGGGAGATGCTTCCGAGGCCGATGATCTCGGCTCGCGCAGACGACGGGACGGCGGCCATGAGCGCCCCCAAGACCAGCACGTACAACTGCCCTCTTCATCTCACGCTTCCTTCCAGAGACGTCGATTACGGCGTTTGCGGCGACAGAAGATCGCTAGACGCGGACCTCTATCGCGAGTCGGCACACGGACTTCTGCACTAGACCTAGCAATCGGGGTGCCACGGATGAGACAGCGAGCCACCCTCAGAGCGCCTGGATCGGCATCGCTTAAGTGCATACAGGCCTTCCACTTGGCAGCGTTGTATCAAATGGGTCGGCGAGGCCAGCCTCGAGCGTCACGCCAGAGTCATCCATCACGACGACTAATGTCACCGCCGGCGGCCGGCGCGGGGTTTCCCACCATCAAACTCCGACCGAGAGGCCGACCACAAGATCACAGCCGTCATGGCCGGGCACTTTTTCGTGATCGGCAGCTGGTGGCCCAATCTGTTTCGCCGCGTCCGGCTTTCCCGCACACCCCTGAAGAGCGGCCAATCGCCTTCGTCTCCAAAGCCCCGCAGCACGGCCTGATCGGGCGGTCTGCGGTAGCCGTGAGCGGGCGCACGCGCCGCGCGCGGGCACAGCGAAAACCCTAAGGAAATCGGGAGAAAAGCCCGGCACGTGGCTTGCCTTTCTTGGTTCAGTTGGCAGCGGTTCAGGGTGTGAGACGTGAAGCGACGAGCAGACTGAGCGCCACCAGGCGCTGACCAGTCTTGGCGGCCCCTCGAAGCAGTCGAAATCTCCCGCGAGGCGGCCACCCGAATCCACGCAACAGGAGCAAGCCATGCAAGCCGGGCGAAGTGTCGGCGTCGGGCGGAGCGCTGTCTTGTTCTCGGCCGCGATCGTCGTCGGCATGACGACCGGCGCGGCCTCGCTGCAGTCCGGGGCGCGACAGGATGAACGCGTGCCGCGATCGCTGAGACCCGTGATCTACACGTCGGTCGGCCAGGATGAGTCGCCGCGACTCGACGCACTCCAGCCAGTGAGGTCGCTACGTCCGACCTCGGGCGGATCAACCGTCCGCCACGCGGTTTCCACGAGAGCCACTGCCGGCCGATGCGCCTCGGTTCTGGCAGGATCCCGTGGCTCAACTCGCGCATGGGTTGGGACAGATGCCGCCGCCAACCTCCGGCTTCGACGGCATGTCGCATCGGAACGAAGCGCTCGGCACTGGCCTCGGTGGCGCTGTCGGCCCCGATCACTACGTGCAGACGCTCGGGTCCGCATTCGCGATCTACGACAAGGCGGGCGCGAAGGTCTACCCCCAGGGCCTCGAACCCGCTGCTGGCGACACGCTGTGGCAGGGGTTCGGCGGGACGTGCGAGAACACGAACGGCGGGAACCTGACCGTGCTGTATGACCGCCAGGCCGGACGCTGGATGATGAGCCAACTCGCGGCCTCCGGCAACTCCGCGCTCTGTATCGCGATTTCGCAGACGAGCGACCCCACCGGTCCCTGGTTCCGCTACGCATTCGCACCGTTCGGCAACAGGAGAATCGACAACCCGCATTTCGGGATCTGGCCGGACGGTTACTACATGACGGTCGATCAATCCCTCTCCTCTTCACCTTCGGCCGGGGCGGGCGTCGTCGCATTCGAACGCGAGAGCATGCTCGCGGGCCTCCCGGCCCGCGCCGTGTATTTCGACCTCTCCGCGCGCGGTTCAAATGCCGGACGATTGCTTCCGAGCGACCTCGACGGCGGCGTGATGCCGCCCGATGGATCGCCCAACTACTTCGTCCAGCTCGATGACGAAGCCTGGGGGTACGACGCCGACCAACTGGAGATCTACAAGTTCCATGTGGACTGGAAGGTGCCGTCCAAGTCGACGTTCACGGGGCCGTCGATCATCGACCTGTCCGCACCAGGGATTGGCTTCGACTCGACACCGGAGCGCCTGATCCACCGGCTCGCGTATCGAAATTTCGGTGACCATGAATCGCTGGTGTTCGATCACTCGGTCAGCGTGAATGGCGCCGATCACGCCGGGATCCGGTGGTACGAGATGCGGTCGCCGGGCTCGGCACCGGCCATCTACCAGGCCGGGACCTATGCCCCTGATGCCGACAATCGCTGGAACGGCAGCATCGCGATGGACGCGCAGGGCAACATCGCGCTCGCCTACGCGGTCTCGAGCGAATCGACCTACGCTTCCATGCGATACGCGGGCCGGCTTGCCCGGGATCCGCTCGGTACATTGCCGCAGAACGAGATCACGCTCGGCGGCGGTTCGGTGTCGCGGGCCTTCAAGTCCGGCATCCAGGGCGAATTCGGCGCGGTGACGGTCGACCCCGCCGACGACTGCACGTTCTGGCTGGCGCACGGCTACATTCAGAGTTCGGACGGCGCGCCATCGCAGACGCGAATCACATCGTTCAAGTTCCCGTCGTGCGCGGCGGTCCCTGCGGGCGCAGACGAAAGAGCGAGCACAAAACGTGGCGAGGCCGCGGCCATCAACGCGAAGATCTCCGGGGCGGGTGACGCATCGCGCGGGGCCCGCATCAAACCCGGCGCGGGCGAGACCAGCGTGACGCTCGCGTGGGACGCGAATACGGAGCCTGACGTCGCCGGCTACGAAGTGTCCTACGGCACGCAGTCGATGGTGTACTCGACGGTCATCGACGCCGGGAACGTCACGAGCCAGCCGCTCGCCATCTCACCCGGCTCCGTCTACTACTTCGCGGTCAGGGCGTACACCTCGGTTACTCCCCGCCTGTACTCGCCCTACTCGGCGGAGGTCTCCTACACCGCTGCGCCGCCAATCATCATCTCCCTGGTGGCGAACCGGAAGTCTCCGGTCGACCTGGACGGCGCCACGTCATTCGCGTCGACGTTCCCGTTCACGGCCGACGGGGTCTCATCGATCGTGTGGACAGGGACGGCCTGGGGTGGCGTCGCGCCGCTGCAGTATCAGTTCCAGCGCTTCAGCGCAGCGACGAGGCTCTACACCATCGTGCAGGACTGGAGCACCGCGAACATGTTTGTCTGGACGCCGACGCCTGCTGAGGCGGGCCGCTATTTCATCAGGGTGGATGTGCGCAGCAACGGCGCGACGGTGGCGCAAGCGAGCCGGTGGACGAGTGGGTTCGATATCAAGTAGGGCTCAAACGCACCCGGGGCACACTTGCGCGGCTCTGACGCACAGGTGCAGCCGTGCAGAAATGGGCGGAAAGAATTACATGTTCTGAGCACGGCAGCATCGACAATCTCCGACTTGCAGATGCCGTGTTTCTACCCTGTGGTCCTAGTCCCGAACCTGACGCGATCGGTGTAAGTGTCAGAGCAATAACAGAATTCACACCTCGGAAGTCTGCCTGACTGCGTCGATTGCCGTGCCAGAACACCGCAATCTCCTGTAGCTACAACGGCTTGAGGGCGCACATCGCGCCTGGCACATCGCTTGCGCCGGCTTAGGCGAAAGCCTGACTCGATCCGATATCGATGTGCAGGCAATTGGAGCTGCAACCGGACGATGAACGCACAATCCACCACGCTGCCTACCGCTGCTCTTCGAGGTCGTCGCGGACCGAGCCGAGAGGCTTGGGGCAGGCGCATCCTCGCCGTCCTCGCGGTACTTGCCGCGTTGTTCGGAAGCGCATCGGCGATCGAGGCCCAGACGCCCGTCACCGTCACGGTGCAGTGGGACGCGAACGTGGAGCCCGATGTTGCCGGCTACGAAGTCTCCTACGGCACGCAGTCAGGGGTCTACGGGACCCCCGTCGATGTCGGGAACGTGACAAGCACCTCAATCAGCATCGCACCGGGCACCATCTATTATTTCGCGGTCAGGGCGTATACCTCGTCGAGCCCTCGGCTGTACTCGCCCTACTCGGCAGAGGTCTCCTACGGAATCAAGGCGGCGCTCATCACACGACGAAAGCCGGGGACGATCCTGGGCCTCGCCGGGATGGGTCGCACGCAGTTGAACGCGACCACATTCGAGCCTGACACGATTGATTCTGTCCCACCCTCCGCGAGCAAGCCGACACCACGCGACGGCCAGGCCGAGCTGCTGTGGCGGAACCAGGAGGACGGCGCCAACGCGGTCTGGCAGGTTGACGACATCGCCCGCGTCGCCACCCGGTGGCTTCCTGCAGAGCCTGATCGCGATTGGGCGCTCGTGGCGGCGGCCGATATCAACGCCGACGGCCAGGCGGACCTGATCTGGCGCAATCTCGCGACGGGCGCGATGAGCGTGTGGACGCTGGACCACATGGCCCGGACCGGGGTGGAATCGCTCGATTGGGAAACGGATCTCGACTGGCTGGTGATCGGGACAGGAGACCTCAACGGGGATGGGAAGCCCGACCTGGTGTGGCGGAACCGGGCGAGCGGGCAGCTGCGCGTGTGGCATCTGGACGGGCTGACGGTCCTTCGCTCCGCCTCGCTCGATACGATCGCCAACACGTCCGTCGCCGACACGGCGTGGGCGGTGGCCGCACTCGCTGATGTGAACGGCGACGCCACCCCGGATTTGATCGAGCGCAACGGATCGACCGGCGAGAACCGCGTCACGTTCCTCACTCCCGACGGCGCGCGCGGAACCGACGCGCTCGAATCAGAGCCCGACCTGGCGTGGACGATCGTCGCATCCGCTGACGTCAACGGCGACGGCCACCTCGACTTGATCTGGCGAAATGTCCTAACGGGCGCGTTCCGGCTCTGGTCGCTGAACGGGACGGCGCACCCGGCGACCATCCCGATGAACGCCGGGGCTCCGTTCACGTGGACGGTGGCCGGAAATGGATCATCCGCGCCGGCCGGGTCGATGTCGCTGAAGGCGCGCGCGAACGGATCCTCAGTCTCGATGGCGTGGACGGCCCCGACGACAGGCGGACAGCCGACCTCGTATGTGATCGAATCAGCGAGCGCGCGGGGTTACTCGAATCTGGCGGCGGTCTCAACCGGCGGAACCGCGACGAGCGTCGTCGTGAACGGGCTCGCGAGCGGGCGCTACCTGCTCAGGGTACGCGCAGTAAACGGCGCCGGCTCGAGCGCGCCGTCGAACGTGGTCGAGGTGGTGGTCGGCGCTCCCCGCACCTCGGGCGTGTCAGGTCCCCGTCGCTGAAAACAAAGACCGCCGCCCACTATACGGGGCGGCGGTCCTGTCGACCCGGCATCGAGCTTCACTCGATGCAAGGCACATCTGTTGAGACGATGGGTGCCGGGTTACGGATTCCGCAGCCGGCGGCGAGTGACGTGGGCGAGCCCGACCAGGCCAGTCCCGAATAGCAGCATCAGCATGGGTTCCGGCACGTAACTCGATCCCGTCTCGGACGCGCTCGTCTCCGTCGTCCCGACAGAACCCACTGCTGCCGCACTGCCCGAACTGGCGAGGCCGGCTGGCGCGACCGAGGTCGCGACCATCAACGCGGTGAACACCAGCGCGACCGTGACCTTCTTCATCCAGCGTGTCCTGTTCTCCCCCAACACGAACCCCTCACTCGTACGGCCCCGAGGCGGACCGGCCCCGACACCTGCGGCGACACCGCGTTCCGCCCGCACCGCGCAATCAGCTGTCGTTAGAAATACTGTGAAGACTTGACACCCGCCTCAGCCTTTCTCCCGAGAGGGAGCGACCCGGGTTGAGGAGGGTGACGACCCCACCCTGTCTTGAGCAAGCGGGGTGCCAGATGGGGCCGCCATAACCAGGGGTTGTACGACCGCTGGATGTGGACCCTAAGCCTAATCAGGACAGTCGCTTCAGTGTAATCACTCCCGGAGTGATATTTCTCTCCAACCGTCGTGCACGGCGGCGCGAGTCACTCACCAGGCAGACAAATGTCGGCGGCTTCAGCAAAGGGTGAATAGATCCGACGGCCAGCTAATAGTCGTCGTCGCCCGAGGATGAGAGCGGCGGCCCGGGCGCGGCATCGGGATCGGCGCCAGGAAAGCGCTCGCCATCAGCGCCGCCGGGCTCGCTTTTGCCCGCCATCTCCTCTTCGATCGCCTGCTCGACGTCCTCGCCAACGTCCTCGCCCATCTCGGATCCCATGCGCTTCATGAACTTCGCGACCGAGCGGGGATCGTTCTCATCGAGGCCCGCGAGCGCGGACGGATCCGCGAGCGAATCGAGGCGCGCGTCCTCCGACTTGGGCGACGCGAAGCGGGACCAGAGGCGCTCGAGATCAGCGCCGCCGCAATGGCGGCACCGCGCCTCGCTCGCGCGCTCGCGCACGAGCACGAGGGTCGTCGTCTTGCGATGGCAGGCGCGGCACTCGAATTCGTAGATGGGCATCTACTTGCCCCGCCGGCCAGGGGGGTTGCCGGCTCCGCCCCGGCCGGAGGGACTGGCGGGGCCGTGAGATCTTCGAAGAGGGCCAGGCGGGCGAGAGCCTGGCGGCTTGGCGGGTCGATCGAATGGACGCGACGCGGGCCCCCGGCGGTCTTCCTTCCACGCCGGCTTCGGCTGGCGCGGGCCTCCGGGAGCCCCGAGGCCCCACGCGGGTTTCGGCTCTCCGCGCCCGCCGAGGAATTTCCTCTTCCATGCTTTTCGGCGCGCGCCTGGCTCGTGTTCGGTTGGCAGTTGCTTCGGATCGCGGTGTTCGCCGCCTGGCCGCCACCCGCGTCCGCGCCTCGCTTCGAGAGCGGCTTCGTTCATCGCGCGCTGCCGCTCGGCTGCCGCCGCTTCCGGCGACTCCCACAGCCGCCCGTACGCGAACCACTTGAACGTGGCGTCGGGGTTCTTCCGCTTGAGCTGATTGAGCGTCGGCAGAAGCTCGTCCTGCAGCTTCGCGCGGAAGGCGGTCGCCGTGCCGTCGAGCACGATCGTCCAGTAGGTGTAGCGAGGCGGCATGCGGATCGATCATAACCGTGTCCGGGTCGGCCGGCCCAAGAAAGACCTTGACGCCGCCAGGGGCGGAGGCTACCTTGGCTCCCGACCATTACAGAACGTGGAACGATGAAGCCGACCAGCGTCTGCCCCGCTTGCGGCTCGAAGCACCTCCGCCGCTCTCACACGCGGTTCTGGGAGCAGCCGCTCAAGGCGGTCACGAGCCGGCGGCCGTACCGCTGCCGATCCTGCAGTTGGCGCGGCTGGATCGTACGCGCCGACTCGGTCGAGACCGAGGCGCCGCTGCCGCCAGGCGACGACCGGGCTGCCGTGGACCTTTCTGTTCTCGACCGTCCGCCCGACTCGCGATGAGCTCACCCGGTCATTCCGCGACGTGAAGAACCGCTGACCGACCGGTACCAGTACCAGGTACAGACGTACCTGGAATCCGGTACCTCCGGTTCATGGACCCTGCCCGATTTCCGGTCGAAACTGCGATGGTACAGGACGCCAAAGCATGATCAGAAGCAGCGTCTGCCCCGATTGCGGTTCGATCGACATTCGGCGCTCGCGGACGCGGTTCTGGGAACGGCCGGTGAGGTTCGTGACCGGCCGCCGGGTGTACCGCTGCGTCTCGTGCAACTGGCGAGGATGGGTCTTCGGCGCGATCGAACGCGAGAAGATCGTGACGCTGC
>CAVQVI010000029.1:0-8564 GCA_963717075.1 uncultured Acidobacteriota bacterium
GGGGCGTGAGAGAACCCGCCGTAGCTGTGCGATGAAGGAATTCCGAAGACCCATTCCAGCTCGCGGCGCGACTTCCTGAAGGCGACGGCCGCGACCGGCGCCGACCTGTTCGCGCCGCGCCGCCGCACACGACGGCTTGCCGAAAGCTACTTGACCGGGGCGCTCTTTCGGCAGATTCTCCAGCACATCGAGCGGCTGGGGTGGCACCCGACGTGATCGGACGCGAGCCGGCCCAGGGGGCGCGCTGCCGATGCGGGGGAACGATTTTCGATGCGGTAGGGCCTCGACGATGACCGAATGCGCGGCGCCGATGCCTCAAACAGGGGCGGTCTCACAGGCGGGGAAAGGCTCGCACCGGTTGGACGCGCCGGTTCGACTATTCCGTAAGCACGTTGCCGAATTCTGCGGCGACCGCCGCCGGCAGCCAAACGGCAGTCAGGGAGGAAATCATGTGCATGCTGTGCGATCGCCGTAAGCCGAAGCTCCATTCGACGTCGCGGCGCGATTTCCTGAAGGCCACGGCGGCGACAGGCGTCGCGGCGGGGGCGACGGGCCTGTTCGGGTCGAGTGCCGAGGCGCACGGCCACAACGTCAACCCGCCGCCGCACACGGGCAGGCCGGGCCGGCGCTACGTCATCCGCGACGGTTACGTGATGACGATGGAACCGGGGACGCCGGGCGCGAACTCGTCATTCGGAGAATTTATCGAAGGCGACGTGCTTGTCGAAGGCAAGACCATAAAGGCCATCGGTAGGAATCTGAATGTCGGAAACGCCACCGAGATCGACGCTCGCGGCAAGGTTGTCATGCCCGGCTTCATCGACACTCACCACCACCAGGCCTGGACGGCGATCAGAAGCGCTATTCCCGACAGCATCCTGATCAACGACGGCACGGGAACGGCGAGCGCGGAGCAGAACTATTTCGAGCACGTTCTGGCTGGACCGACCGGGGCGACAGGCTTCGCCCGCCACTACCGGCCGCAGGACGTCTACATCAGTGAGCTGTTCGGCGGGCTTTCACAGCTCGACGCCGGCGTCACGACGGTGCTCGACATCTCGCAGATCCACCACTCAAAGCAGCACTCCGATGCGGCCATCCAGGCTCTTCGCGATACCGGCCGCCGCGCCATGCTGGGCTACTTCGAAAGCGCCGGCAATGTTGCAGGGAACCAGTATCCGCAGGATGCGACGCGCCTGGCGGGCATCCTGTCGTCCGACGATCTCCTCGGCTTCATCATGGGCGGCGAGGTCTATCTCGGGGAGCCGACCTACACCGCGGCCTGGACGCTCGGTCGCCAGCTCCACGTCCAGATCGCGGCGCACATCCTGTCGCCGTTCGGCATCCGCCCGATCCTGGACGATCTCGCCGCAGGTACCGGCGGCGTCAACAACAACATCGGGCTCGGGCCCGACAACCTGTTCATCCACATGACCGGCATGTCGGACAACGGCTGGAACGGGGTCAAGGACAAGGGCGTTCAGGTTTCGATCGCGTTCCCGATCGAGATGAACATGCGACACGGCATGCCGCCCGTCGTCAAGATGCAGCGGCTGGGGCTCGAGCCGTCCCTCAGCACCGACGTCGAGACCAACATGACAGCGGACTTCTTCACCCAGATGCGCTCCGCCATGACCATGCAGCGAATGGTCATCAACCAGGCGGTCCTCGATACGGGAGACTTCGTGACTAACCCTTGGCCGGCGTTCCCGGCGGGCCTGCCACCGCTTCTCAATGCGCGCGACGTGCTGCGCTTTGCCACCATCAACGGCGCCAAGGCCCTGCGGCTAGACAGCAAGACCGGCTCGCTCAACGTCGGCAAGGAAGCCGACATCATCATCCTCGACGGCACCCACCTCAACGTGTTTCCCATGAACAACGTGCCGGGCGCCGTGGTGACGATGATGGAGCGGACCAACGTCGAGACCGTGATCGTCGCCGGCAAGATCCGCAAGTGGAACGGGCAGCTGCTCGACGTCAACCTGGACCAGCTGCGCACCCGGCTCGCCGCGACGCGCGACTTCCTCTACAGCGCGGCCGGCGTTCCGCAGAACCCGTTCCCCGCCAAGTAGCGGCGGAGACCCCTTTCCGTTTCGATTGCGTGAGCGAGGAAGGCGGCGGGTAGTACTCGGCGTGCCGGGCGCCGTGCCCGCCTGAAACGCCGGGCTAGCCGGCTCGACCACGCGGTGTGCGGACGCCGGGTCCGGGGCCGATCGACGGCCACAACCCGGCGCCCCTCTCTTCCTAGCCGCTAGTCCTTGCAGTCTCGCCCGTGCCCGCCGTCGACCAGACAGCGAGCGAAGTCCGGGTCGCGCGACAGCTCGAACAGGGCGCGGGCGACGACGGCCGTGTCCGCGAAATCGGCGAAGACGCCGTCGACACCGAGCTCATCTTCGGCTCGTCGCGAGACGGTCGCGCTCGCCTCGCTCCGCCGACATTCTCCAGTAGCAACCCGCCGCCCGTACCCTCTGCGACCTCAGGCCTCGTTGTGGGCGTGGTCTTGACGGTGCTCGTCCCGAGTAGAGCGACGTCAGGCGAGAGTCCTGGAAAGGATGGATAGCCATGAAGCGGAGACCGTGGCGACGGTCGGCGGCGTCTCCTGATGATCTGTGCAGTGCTGGTATCCGCGCAGACCCGCGCGGCGCAGGACAAGCCCCCGCCGGCCAAGGGCTCGGTCCTCGACGAAATCCTCGACATCCTCCGTAAAGGCGGCCGGATCTCGGAGGAGCAAACACAGATTCGCACCGGCATCGACGAGAACTTCAAGTCTTACCTGCGCACGCCGGACGGCGACTTTCGACTGGAGCTCAACGAAGAGCCATCCACGCGCCGCGACGCCGACCAGCACTACACCTCCACCCGCTTCCAACGCACAACCGGCCTGCACGTTTTCCCAACTGGACGGAGAGAGTGGCGACAGTCCGCCTAAAGAGTCGTCGCACGGCCGACAGGTCGTCGCAGCACGAAACTTAACACCTGCGCCATGGTGTCGTCATGCGGCCGCGCTACTTTCCTTTCGACCCTCGCATCGGTGCGTCGGTCCAAGACCATTCAAGGAGGGATTCATGCTCAAGGTTTTCCGTATCGCGGCGTTAACGACTGCCGTCGCGGCCTTTTCGGCTTTCGCCGCGGCAGCGACCGGCGCGCATGAAAGAGAAAACGGCACTCATGACGAGGAGTCGATCCAGCTCGGGCCCCGTCCGTTCCATCTCGTGGAGGGGATGGACCCGAGTCCGTTGAAAGACAAGCTCATGCAGTGCACGGACGGACCGTTCCGCCGCACGGACTTCTCGATCGGGCACCGTGGCGCCGCACAGCAGTTTCCGGAGCACACCAAGGAGGCCTACCAGGCGGGCGCACGGATGGGCGCGGGCATCGTGGAGTGCGACGCCACGTTCACCAAGAACGGCGATTTCGTGTGCCGCCACGCCGAGAACGACCTGCACTTCACGACGAACATCCTGCAGACACCGCTGGCCGCGACGTGCATTCAGCCCTTTACGAAGGCGACGCTCGATGCCAGCGGGAACGTTCTCGTCCCCGCCAGCGCCGAGTGCCGTGTCTCCGCTCTGAGCCTCGAGCAGTTCAAGAGCTTGCGCGGGAAGATGGAAGCCTTCAACCCGGCCGCGCAAACCGTCGACGAGTTCGTGGGCGGCACCCCGTCCTGGCGCACCGACCTCTACACCGGGCGGGGCACTCTGATGTCCCTGCGCGACAGCATCCGGCTGAACGAAATGAACGGCGTCAAGCACACCCCGGAGCTGAAGGCCGGCGATCCCAGCACCATCATGAAGATCTTCGGCGGCCAGGAACAGTACGCGCAGAAGTTCGCGGACGTCTTGCAGGACGAGGGAGTCAAACCCCACGACGCATTCCCGCAGTCTTTCAACGTGAACGATGTTCTGTATTGGATCAAGAACACGAAGTACGGCAAGCAGGCGGTGTTTCTGGTCGACTACGATGCGGACAAGAACAACATCCTTCTCTTCGACACCACGGGCCAACAGCTCGTGGACAAGGCCGATCAGCTGAGATTCTTCAGGGAGCTCCGCAGGGCTAAGGTGCAGATCATCGCTCCGGCGATGCCGGCGCTCCTCGCAGTCGATGGCAGCGGCCGCATCGTGCCCTCGCAGCTGGCCAACGATCTGAAGGGCATGGGCTTCGACATCATTACTTGGACGTTCGAGCGCTCCGATCTGCGCCAGGGCGCATCGAAGGCGGGCTTCTACTTCGACTTCGACCCGAACGGCGTGGCCATCAAGAAGGACAGCGACATGTACAAGGCGCTCGACGTGCTGGCGCGCGACGTCAAGATCCTCGGGATCTTCTCCGACTGGCCGGCAACCGTTACCCTCTACGCCAACTGCATGGGCCTGAAGTGAGAGGGTAGAGCGTACTGCCATTGTCGGCACTCGTCGCTCCCCTCCCCGCGTCAGCGGGGGCTCGCGCGGCCCGCCCCCCGAGACCGAGAGAGCGCAGCAGTTGTTCGAAGAGGCGTTAGCATGCGAGGGGAGCGGCGCACCAAACACGAACGTGCTACGCGCGAATCAGCGCGCCTACTTCACGGTTGATAACCGGTGGGAACTACGGGGACACCCGTGGTGTGCGAGGAGCGGCCGACGCATCCTCGGCGACTGGCGTGACGGCTCAGGGCGAGTCGTCGAGGATGAGCCGTGCCGCGGCGAGGCTCTGGCGGCCTTGCGGCGCAAGTACGGCTGGCAGATGTCTCTGGCAATGCTGATCTCCCGGTTGCGCGGCCTCGATCGCGAGCGGGTCGTCCTGGAATTGACGCCGGCGTGACGAGGTCGTTGACTCGGGAGCCCCGGCGCTTCTAGGGGCTGGCGCGCCGCCCGGATGCTGGTTGCTTCACGAAGCGCTCTCTCTGTTCCGACCATTTCAGCAGGCCATCCACCGCGGGGCACAAGGCCTGCCCCCATTCGGTCAGCCGATATTCCACCTTGGGCGGAACCTGTGGATAGAGCTTCCGCGCCACGACGCCATCCGCTTCGAGCTGACGCAGCTGCTGAGCCAGCATCTTCTGCGAGATGCCGGGGATGAGCCTCTCGAGGTCCGAGTAGCGCTGGGCTTTGCCGTCGAACAGATGGAACAGGATGAGCAGCTTCCAGCGGCCTTCGAGCAGCCGAAGCACTTCCTCCACGCCGACGGCCGCCGACACAGGCGTATAGACCTTTCGCATGAGTACGTAGCTTACTTTCAAGTGCGTTCTTGTTGTTTGGTGAATCTCTGGTGAAAATTCCGACATGAGTATCGACCTGCCCGATTCGATCGCGACCTTCTTCCAGGTGAGCAACGGCAGCGCCGAAGCGTCGGCGCTGAGGCACTGCCTTGACGAGAAGGCAGTGGTTCATGACGAGGGTCACACCCACCGAGGCCATGAGGCGATCCAGGCCTGGCTGCTGGAAGCGAAGCGCAAGTATACGTACCGTGTCGAGCCCCTACGCGTCGCGCAGCAGGGCTCGAGCGTGAACGTGCCCGCCAGGGTCTCGGGCAACTTCCCGGGAAGCCCTGTCGAGCTCGAGCACGTCTTCAGATTGACCGGCGGCAAGATCGAGTCCCTCGAGATCCACTGATGGCCATGGATCTGAATCTCACGGGGCTGCGCGTCCTCGTCACCGCCGGGACCAAAGGCGTGGGCGAGGCGGTTGTCGGCCTCTTTCGCGAGCTCGGGGCACGGGTGCTCACGACGGCGCGGACCCGGCCGGACGCTCTACCCGATAAAGCCTTCGTCACCGCCGATCTCACGACGGTCGAAGGCTGCGCCGCCGTCGTACAGGCCGTCGCGGACCGACTGGGGGGAGTGGATGTCATCGTCCACGTGCTGGGCGGCTCTTCGGCGCCGGCGGGCGGCTTCGCCGCTCTCGACGATACCGCGTGGCACAGGGAGCTCTACCTCAATCTGTTCCCCGCGGTGCGGCTGGATCGGGCCCTGCTGCCCGGGATGCTCTCCCGGGGCTCGGGTGTCATCATTCACGTCACATCGATCCAGGATCGGCTTCCCTTGCCGGAGTCCACGACCGCCTATGCCGCGGCGAAAGCGGCGCTTTCGACCTACAGCAAGAGTCTGTCGAAGGAAGTGGCACCCAAGGGGGTTCGCGTCGTTCGTGTTTCGCCCGGATGGGTCGAGACCGAAGCTTCGGTCGCCCTCGCCCAAAGGCTAGCCCGTCAGGCCGGCACCGACTACGAGGGCGGCAAGCAGATCATCATGGATTCGCTGGGCGGTATTCCGCTCGGGCGCCCGTCCAAGCCGATCGAAGTCGCCAACCTCATCGCATTTCTCGCGTCTGCGCGCGCGGCGACGATCACCGGAACGGAATACGTGATCGATGGCGGGAGCATTCCGGTGGGGTAGAGCGGACAGCTCCGGGTCGGAATCATCGCGGGCCGCGGCGCGGGTCGGGCGTTGGATCGACATTCCGCGTCGACGAGGGGCCCATCCCGACGATCTGGACTGGATGTCGCCCCTCCCCCCGACGATCCGCTGCGATGAGGCTCGCCGCCCACTCGGCCAGGAGCACGAACACCGACAACGGCCCGAAGAAGCTCAAGTAGGTTTTCGGCGGCCTTCCGATCGCATGCGGCGCCCTCTCGCCGACCATACCCGCCGGCACTACGCCAAGATCTGGTCTCGCAACCCCGCATCGATGAACGCGCGGGTCATCTCTTTCTGCTCCGGCTAGGCGCCAGCGATCTTTACGCTTTTCGCAGCCTGTTCGATCAACGCGGCAACCGCTCCGGGCTGCGAGACATAGATGGCGTGGCTGCCCTTGACCTCGACAATCGTGGAATTGGCCCGCTTGGCCATTGTGCGCTGCGCGACAACTGGGATCATCTGGTCCTCTGTGACCACCAGGTACCAGCTCGGCTTGGTCCTCCACGCTGGTTCACTGACCGCCCCGCTGAGGGCCTGAAGGCCCCACGGGACCTGGGAGTCAGCCATGAACGCCGCGGTCTCCGGGTCCACGTCAGCCGCGAACGAGGCTCGGAACTTCGCCTTGTCGAGGAACAGATACCCATCCTGCGGCGGCAGAATCGGCGGCACGGGCGCGCCCGGCGGCGGATCCTTGATGAGCGTCCCCACGGACTCGCCCCTGTCGGGTGCAAAGGCCGTGATGTATACCAACGCCGCAACCTTCGGGTGGGTGCCGGCTTCGGTGATCACGGCTCCGCCATAGGAGTGGCCGACGAGAATCGCCGGCCCGTCCTGGGTGGAGAGAATGCGCTGGGTTGCCGCAGCGTCGTCCTGCAGCGAGATGGTCGGGTTCTGGACGATGCTGACCTGATAACCGCCGCGCTTCAGGATCTTGTAGACGCTCCCCCAGCCGGCGCCGTCGACAAAACCACCATGGACGAGAACGACGTTCTTTATGCTGGCCATCTTTTCCTCCTTCGATTATTTCTTCTCGCAGCGAGCATCGGCCCGCTGGAGCGCGGCGATCGCCTGATCGTTGAACGGGATGGGCGCGCAGCCATGACCCTTCTCACATACGAAGTCGAACCTGGCCGCCGGCTGATGACAGCTCAGGCACGTCTTGCCTTGGGAGAGATTGACGACGCCATCGCCGCGGTCGCGGATCTTCGTGCCGGCCGCGGAGATGTCCAGCGCGAAGAATTCCCAGCCGTTGGTTTTCGGGAACTTCTCACGCGGATGCTTCACCATGGCTTCGAACGGAACCAGCTGCAGCATGGTGCCGACGGGATACTCCACGTCGGGGACGCTGTCCCTGAAGATGCGCATCGCCTCCGCCAGCTGCTGGGGATCCGCGTGCTTGATGCGCGTGTTCCGGACCTGGGGCCAGTCGAGGAGGCACCCAAAGGTCCGCTCGGACACCGAGACGTCAGCCGAGGACGCGACGGATACCATCGAGAAGGCCACCGCAACACCCGCTCCGATGGCGGCACCGAGGAACACGAAGTACAGGCTGGCTCTCATCACCTTCACCGATCCCGTTCACCGCTTCCCGTAGTCCGTGAACACGTAATCTCTGGTCTTCACGGCCGTGTGGCACGCGAGCCCGCACTTGGCGTCGTTCGCCTGCGGCGGCTGGTCAGCCTGGGTGGCGGGCGTGAACGTACCGGACGCGGCGACATACTTGAACGCCCCCCATCCCCATCCGCCGCTGTCCGCGAACCGCTTGCTATCCTTCACCATGAAGTCGACGTCATGCAGGCTTGCCGGCACCATCGCCGTGGGGAACGTTTCCAGCTTTTTCGGGATCCAATGGATCTTCGCCATTTGCGAGCCGTCGGGGAAGGGCTTGCCGTTGCCGGGAATGCCGGACTGGTAGGCCTTGATCATCACGGGATTGGCGAGGATCACCGCCATCACCTTTTCGTTATGACTGATGGAGACCGTCTGCCAGCTTTCGTATCCTCTGAACTCAGAGAACGCGAGCCCATTCGGCACTCGCACGCTGTACTTGGCCTGGCCAGTGTCCTGCGCGGAAGTGACCCTGCCGCCCAGGACGGCGAGCACGGAGACAGCGAGCGAGACCACAACGATCACAACCGCTGGGACCCTTTTGCTTTTCATCACTACGCTCCTC
>CAVQVI010000030.1:0-11880 GCA_963717075.1 uncultured Acidobacteriota bacterium
CAGGCCGCGCCCATGGGCGGGCCAGCGTCTCGGGATCCCGCGAATACGGGCGGAATCCATCCGGATCCATCCGGAAGCGGACCGCGATCGGCGTGAGTCGATCGAGATCGGGGATCTTCCACGGCTCCGCCCCGTTGGCGAGATACCCATCCGAGAGGAGGAAGACCGGGGTCATGTAGCTCACGGCGATCCGGCACGCTTCATAGGCGGCCTCGAAGCAGTCTGAAGGGGTAGAAGCGGCGAGGACGGGAACGGGCGCCTCGCTGTTCCGCCCGAAGAGAGCCTGGAAGAGATCGGCCTGCTCGGTCTTCGTGGGCAATCCGGTCGCGGGTCCGCCTCGCTGGATGTTGCAGATCACGAGGGGCAGCTCGGCCATCGTCGCCAGGCCGATCATCTCGGTCTTCAGGGCCGCGCCCGGTCCGCTGGTCGTCGTCACGGCGAGGTCTCCGGCGAAGGAAGCCCCCAGCGCGGAGCCGATCGCGGCGATCTCGTCTTCAGCCTGAAATGTGATCACGCCGAAGTTCTTGTGATGAGACAGCTCGTGAAGGATGTCGCTCGCCGGTGTGATCGGGTAGCTGCCGAGGAACAGGGGCAGCCCCGACTTCTCGCTCGCCGCGATCAGGCCGAGCGCGATCGCCGCGTTTCCGGAGATGTTTCTATAGCGGCCCGGCGCGAGGCGGGCCGGCGGGACGGCGTAGCTCACGGAGAAGAGCTCTGTGGCCTCCGCGAACGTGTAACCCGCCTTCAGCGCGAGGGTGTTCGCCTCCATCAGTGGCGGCTGCTTGGCGAACTTCGTCTCGATCCAATGCACCGTCTGCTCCAACGGGCGGCCGTAGAGCCAGTACATCATCCCGAGGGCATAGAAGTTCTTGCAGCGGTCGATCGTGCGGGTGTCGAGGCCCGTCTGCTCGAGCGCGAGGCGCGTCTGGCGGGTCAACTCCACGCGGAAGACCCGGAACCCGTCGAGGGTATGGTCATCGAGAGGATTCGTGTCGTAGCCGGCCTTCTTCAAGTCCTGCGGGGCGAAGGCGTTTGTGTTCACGATCACGACGCCGTTCGGCTTGACATCCTTCAGGTTCACCCGCAGAGCCGCCGGATTCATCGCGACGAGCACGTCGGGGGAGTCGCCGGGCGTGGAGACCTCCGCTGATGAGAAGTGGATCTGAAATCCGCTCACCCCGGGCAGCGTGCCCGCTGGAGCGCGAATCTCGGCGGGGAAGTCAGGCAGGGTCGCCAGGTCGTTGCCGAAGGCGGCCGACGTGGCGGTGAACTGAGTTCCGGTGAGCTGCATTCCATCGCCCGAGTCGCCGGCGAATCGGATCACGACGCTCTCCAGAACTTGGGTCGGCTTGGGTCGTTGATCGGTCTTGATCTTGGTTTCCATATCCCCTGGGCTGGGACGCGGCGGGCCGGTCAGCGCCCCGCGTCGGTAAGCTACCTTGGGCTCTTTGCAGGCACCTAGCGCAGGCTAGCACCGGTGGCAGTGCCCTGCAACTCTTTAGCAGAACTGTATCACAGCATTCAATTATCTTTCAAACTGAATCCAATTCTGAAGCAAGATGAAGAGGGAGCGCCAGGATCGCCATAGTCGGCTCCCCCATCGAGCGGGTGAATCACGGGCAGGTCCACGGCCTTGCGCGCTGCAGCAGGTGGTACAAGAATCGCAAGGCCGTCGGTCCGAAACGAATTGCGGGGGGGTGGAGTATGAATCTGGACCTGGTCGGAAAGGCAGCCCTTGTTACGGGGGGGAGCGCCGGGCTCGGGTTGGGAGCAGCGCGGGCGCTATGTGAGGAAGGGGCAAGCGTCGTCCTTTGCGCGCGAGGCGAGCCACGGCTGGCCGCGGCGGTGGAGGCGCTTTCCCGTTTGGGCCGCGGCAAGGTGGCCGGGATCGTGGGAGATGTCGGCGCGCCGGCTGAGCCGGAGCGGATCGTCCGCGACGCCGAGCGGGTGGCAGGGGATCTCTCGGTCCTCGTAGCGAACGCCGGCGGGCCCCGGCCAGGATCGTGGAAGGAGCTGGGAGATGCGGATTGGGAGGCGGCGTTTCACCTCACGCTGATGAGCGCCGTGCGGCTCACGCGCGCCGTCCTGCCCGGAATGATCAACCGGGGATGGGGGAGGATCATCTTCATCACCTCGACCTCGGTCAAGCAGCCGATCGACGGACTTCTTCTCAGCAACGTCTTCCGCCCCGGTGTGATCGGGTTCGCGAAGTCACTTGCGAACGAGGTCGCGAGGTCGGGGGTCACGGTGAACTGCGTATGTCCCGGACCGTACAATACCGAGCGGATCGAGGAGGTTCTGGCGCAGCGCGCCGCCGGAGCGGGGATCGACCTCGCCGAATCGAAGCGCCGCTACCTCGAGGGTGTGCCGGCGGGGAGATTCGGCGAGCCGGTCGAGCTGGGGTGGATGATCGCGTTCCTCGCCTCCGAGCGGGCATCCTTCGTAAACGGTTCTTCCATCTCAGTCGACGGTGGAAGCGTCCGGGGGATCTTCGGGTAGGCTGGAAACCGGGGTCACTTCGTCTCGATTGCCCCTGACCGAAACCGCTCACGCTGTCCCAGGAGGTACGCATCCTGCGGTGAGATCTGAATCGCCCGCTCGATCGCCTCGATCGCCGCGGCCCGTTGTCCCATTCTGAAGTAGACCTCGGCCAGCGTGTCGATGATCCCCGTGTTGCTCGGTTCAATCTCGACCGCCGTCTGCGCGGCCTTGAGCGCCTCGTTCAGGTAGACGTTTCCGAGGGCGCAAAACCATGCGAGCGAGTTCAGGACCCCTGCATCACGCGTGCCGGAGGCCATCACGCGACGAAGCGTCTCGCCGATCCTCGTTCTCTCGCGCATCGCCCGCTCTCCCTGGCCGAGCGAGTCGTACATCTGGGCATATCGTAGGTGGGCTTCGAGCAGGTCCTGTGTTTGATGGATTCTGTAGATCCGTTCGAGTTCGTCGATCGGCGATGGATGATCCTCGACCCGCAGGTCGACATAGCGGGTCCGGTACTCGGGGTAACGGTCGCTCTTGCGGACGACCAGAAGCGCGGCCGATTGCTCTCCCCGGCGATCTCCTCCGGCGGCCTGGCCCGCCTTCAGGGCGGCGAGGAGCCTCTCCGCCAGCTCGCCGGCCGTCTCGCGATAGGCACGCGCCATCCCGCGGACGACCTCCGGTCCGGCGAGGATGTTCCCCTGGATCGCGAGCCCCGGGGCCGTCGTGTCGCCGGCCCAATCGGAGCACTTCGATCCGGTGAACGATGCGCTGTTGCCCAGTGCGTCCACGATGCCGACCTGGCGGTTTTCCCGGCCCGGGTCCGAATCGAGCATCGCGCGCAGCGCCTGCCGTGCCGCCAGCCCGGAGCGCAGCATCGCCAACCCCTGCGGACCGAATGCGCTGTTCGTCTGCGACTGGGTCGCGACCGCGCCGACCCCGGCCTCGGCCCAGGGGACGGCGGAGCCGACGCTGAAGGCGCGCGACTGGACCGCGATGCCGAGCTCTTCCGTTTCCGGATCGAAGGCGACGATCGAGAAGGTGCCCGACATCTCCCCGGCATGGGACGTGAGCGTGATGCCGCAAAGAAGCGCGACCATCAGGGCAAGACGAATCATGAGTCGCATCCTGCCTAAACCTCTCCCTCCGGCTCATAGCGAGGGAATCGACCCTCCCGGGCCTCCCGGAGGATCGACTTCAATGTCTCCGGGAAGTCGCTCGCCAGCACCCATGAGAGGTAGTCGGGGTCCGAAGTCGCAACATCCCTGAGCTTCTGTCCCGAGTGCTTGCCGAAGGCGAAACAAGCTTCGCCGTCCCGCCACTCGAGCTTGCGGTCCGGATCGACATAGCGGTCCGATGACCGCTTCGATGCGGCTCGCAAGCCCCCCGACCGTCCGATCAAGATCGGAGTACCGCTCGAGCTGGGCCAGTAGGACGTCGAGGGTCGCCTCTGCGTCTGCCCCGGCCCCGTGCGCGCCGGCATGATCGCGTCCGAGATAGAAGCGGACCGCCGCCGACAAGTCGCGCGGCTCGCGACGGTGGAATATCACCTGAACGTCGACGATGGCGCGGTCCTCCATCGGAAACGGCTGGCCGCAGCGCGCCAGCTCGGCGGCCAGTATCCGCTGATCGAAGGAATGGATGTTGAATCCACAGAGGTCGGCGTCTCCGATCCAGCGAACGAGTTCCTCCGCGATCCGGCGGAAGGGGGGACACCCTTCGACATCCTGATTCGTGATTCCGTGGATGGCTGTCGCCTCGATCGGGATGCGGACCTCCGGGTTCACGCGCCGATCCCATCGCTCCCGCTTCCCGTCGGGGTGAAGCTTCACCATCGCGATCTCGACGATTCGATCGCGGAAGACGACCGAGCCGGTGGTCTCCGTGTCGAGCACCACGAGCGGACGCTTGAGCTGTATCAACTCTGGAATGGGCATCGCGGGTCCTCCGATCCGGTCCGATGGTAGCAGGAGGGGCGCTCGAGTGAAACGGCGGGTGGGGATCTGGGTGAGCGATAACGGCTGCGCCGGCTGCGTCGCAGGCGGAACGCCCCGGATTCGGTCGTCCGGGGCGTTCTCGCAGAGCAGCCTGTCTGGAAGCGTGGCTCCGGGCCTACTGGAGCATCGCCAGCTGCTTCTCCACCGCCTGCACGGCGCCGGGGAGATCCTTGGCGGCCATCTCGTGGCAGGCGTGCGTGCAGCAGGCGTAGGACTTGCCGTCGTAGTTCAGGTACTCCGTCGTCTCATCGATCACGAACTGCTTGCCGCAGCCGCAGAGGGCCTTCGTACCCTTTTCGGTGACAGCGATCACGTTGCCGACACCGAGCTTCAGGTGCGTTATCTGGCCCAGGAACTGGTCGGTCTGGGTCTCAGCCAGCTTCGCCGCGCGCGACGGGATCCTTCATCGCCATCTCGTGACAGGCGTGGGTACAACAGGCGTACTGCTTCCCGTTCGCGGAGAGATACTCCGTCGTCGCATCGGGGACGAAGATCTTCCCGCACGCGCAAACGGCGATGTCGTTCGCGACCTGATTGACTGCGATTTTTGGGCTGTCCGCCGCTGCCGCCGGGAGAGAAAGGATCAGTGCGAGAAGAAGGCTTCCCGCGAGGCAGGTCAGTCGAAAGCGGTTCATAACACCTCCGGAAACTCTATGGATGTCAAAGTGAATCGTCCGTGGCCACAAGGCCGTCACGGCCTGGCGGCCCAAGACCTGCCTGCTGGCCATGCCACGAGCAGCTCCGAACGATCGTTGCGAGTAAACTGATTCTGGACTGGTCGCCGGAGCAGATTTCCGGATGGCTGAAGAACCAGTATCCCCAGGACGGAAGCCTGCGCGTGTCCCACGAAACCATTTACCGCAGCCTGTTCATTCAGGCCCGCGGAGTGCTGAAACAGGAGCTGGTGAAGCACCTGCGGTCGCAGCGGCGTATACGCCGCTCGCGGCACTCCGCGTCTGCGCGAGCAGTCCCGCGGCCAGATCGTCGATGCCATTTCCATCCGGGAACGGCCGGCGGAGGTCGAAGACCGCGCCGTTCCCGGTCATTGGGAGGGCGATCTGCTTAAGCGGCGCAGGCAACAGTCACGTGGCCACCCTGGTGGAGCGCCATTCGCGCTTTGTCATGCTGGTCAAGGTGCCCAGCAAGGACACGGCGACGGTGGTCGCCGCCCTGAGCCAGCACGTGCGCCAGCTTCCGGCGACGCTGCGGCGCTCGTTGACCTGGGATCGCGGGCTGGAGATGGCCCAGCACAAGAGCTTCACCGTCGCCACGGATGTGAAGGTTTACTTCTGTGATCCGCAGAGTCCTTGGCAACGCGGCAGCAACGAAAACACCAATGGGCTCCTGCGCCAGTACTTGCCGAAGAAGGCCGACCTGTCCGGCTACAGTCAATCTGAGCTGGACCAAATCGCGCTGCGCCTCAATCAGCGTCCCAGAAAAACGTTGGGCTTTGAAACTCCGGAGAGTAGACTCCAGGCCAGTGTTGCATCGACCCCTTGAGACCACCCCGTTTATCGGGAGCTGGGAAAAGCTCATCAGTTCCTGCACACTTAGAATCCAATACTCCCTGTCAGGGAGAGCAAGTCCGATTTCGATTGGAGTTCCGATGAGCTACGACGCTGACGCTGCCCCGACGCACTCGCCCCACGCGCCTCGCTCGCCGTATCCTGATTGTCGGCGGTGTGGCCGGAGGCGCGTCGTGTGCGGCGCGACTGCGGCGCCTTGACGAGTCGGTGGAGATCGCGATCTTCGATCGCGGGCCCTACGTGGCCTTCGCGAACTGTGGACTGCCGTACTACGTCGGCGACGTCATTGCTGACGAGCGAACGCTGCTGGTCGCGTCGCCCGAGATGTTCCGCGAACGGTTCAATATCGAGGTGCACACGAACACCGACGTCATCGGCATCGACCGCCAGGCGCGTACGATCAGCGTGCGCGACCTCCACACCGGCAACAGCCGCACCGAGCGTTACGACGCGTTGGTCCTGTCACCAGGCGCGGCGCCGATCCGGCCACCGCTGCCGGGAGTGGACCTGCCTGGCGTCTTCGCGGTGCGCAACATTCCGGACTCGCGCCGCATCCGTTCCTGGATTGCCGATCGCCGCGCCAGCACCGCGGTCATCGTCGGCGGCGGATTTATCGGATTGGAGATGGTCGAGAACCTGATCCATCGCGGACTTTCCGTGACCGTACTGGAAAAGCTGCCGCAGGTCATGCCCCCGCTCGATCCTGAGGTCGCGGTCCCACTCATGGAGCACCTGATCGCGAAGGGCGTGCAGCTCCATCTCGGCGACGGGCTGGCCCGCATCGACGAGGGGGCTGACGGACGCTTGATCGTGGTCGCGGAGAGCGGCGCCAGTTTTCCAGCCGATCTCGTCATCCTCGCCATCGGCGTGCGACCCGAGACCGAGCTGGCCAAGGCGGCCGGCCTCCAGATCGGTTCGCGCGGTGGCATCGTCGTCGACGCGCAGATGCGCACGTCCGATCCGCGAGATCTGGGCTGTCGGCGACGTGGTCGAAGTGCCGGACGTGCGTGACGGGTCAGGACACCGTGCTGCCGCTCGCGGGCCCCGCGAATCGCCAGGGCCGTGTGGCGGCCGAGTCCATCGCCGGACGTGCGACGCAGCTTTCGCGGGATACAGGCCACGGCGGTTGTGGGTGTGCTGGGCCTGACCGTGGCGTCCACCGGCGCGAGCGAGAAGGGATTGCGGCGCGCCGGCGTGACGAGCTTCGAGAAGGTGTACCTCCATCCGGGCCACCACGCCGGCTACTATCCGGGCGCCCGCCCGATTCATCTCAAGCTCCTGTTCTCGGTACCTGACGGCCGCATCCTCGGTGCGCAGGCGATCGGACTGGAAGGCGTGGAGAAGCGCATCGATGTCATCGCGACCGCGATTCAATTTCGCGGCACCGTGCACGATCTGGCCGAGGCCGAGCTGTGCTATGCCCCGCAGTTCGGTGCGGCGAAAGACCCCGTCAACCTCGCGGGGATGCTGGCTGAGAACGTGCTGAACGGCGACATGCCCGTGGCCGACTGGCTGGAGCTCGATCGCACCGACGCGTTGCTGGTCGACGTGCGCGAGCCCGACGAATTCGCCGGCGGGCACATTCCGAATGCGATCAATCTGCCGCTCTCGCAGATGCGCGACCGCTACGCCGAGCTGCCGACGAATCGGGAGATCTGGATCTACTGCGGTGTGGGACAGCGGGCGTACTTTCGCCACCCGGTTCCTGAGTGCAGCACGGATATCGATCGCGGAATCTGTCTGGAGGGTATACGACGTATCAGACATTCAGACCGGTCTCCCGCACGCCGTGATTTTGCCAAGTCCTGATAAGTCGTGCCGGTTCAACCGGTCGATGCAACACCCCCTGTATTAAATTGTTTTCTTCAAAGGCCGTGTTTTCTGATCTATGGGAGATATCCTCGGCGTACTCCCACGTAGAGAGCGATTTAATGCGGTGTTTTGAGTCCCGGGCGTTAGTGCGTGAGATCGGCTGCGCCCTCGGCAAAGCGCGTAACGTCTTTCACTTAAAGGAGGTGTTGCACTGACCCATTGATACCACCCGACTTATCAGGACTTGGCATGCCATGTGTACTTCGGACGCCCGGCACATGTGCTCTTCGATATAGATTTGACCGCCTCCTCTGATCTACGATTTAATAGTGGGGAAGGCGAGCCGAGGATCCCTTTTAGGGGATTGAGGGCTGGGTCGGTTCGACCTTCCTCTCATATCTCGGAGACTGGCTTTTGGCTTGGGCCACATTCCGATAGTCCAATTTATCGGGAGTTAAGCCGTGAAGCTTTCACCCTCCCAGTTCATCCAATGACCATGGGACCCAACCACGGCTTTCCCGGAATCCGCACAACTGAGCGGGCCGTTTGCGAACTCTGCGGCGATGAGATCACTACCGTCAACGGCGGACTGCACACCGGCTCGGCGTTTGTCTCATTCGAGCGGTTGCTCGACTGGCACATGGAAGAGCGGCACCCGAACGTGTGCGTGCTGCCTGCCATAAACGAACGCCGAATAGCAGCCTAGAACTCCCGCCTGCAATTAGTATTGTCAGATCAATCGATTAGATGGATGTTGCATCGACCGGTTGAGCCGACACGACTTATCGGGACTTGGCGGCTGGTCAGTTTGCGCCCTGTCAGTTACTAGCATGCCGGAAGCTGATTAAGGAATGGACGTGGACGGCCTCCCCACCGAGCGTCAACATGACTTCACTCTGAAGGTCCACCCCGGGTGCGGCTCCAGCCCCCGCCCCCTTTCATTCGCCCGCTGCTGTTTCGTCTGGAGCTACATTCCGATAAGCCGGGTGGTATCAATGGGTCAGTGCAACACCTCTTTTAAGTGAATGATCGTATGGGCCTTGCAGAAGGGCGCGGCCAATCTCAGTGAGAACTTCCCAGTCCTCCGATTCGGGCCCAACATGGGGCTTTCTACGTTGTGGAGAGCTGACGGCTTCCTATCGGTAAGAAAATACGATCTTTGAAGGTGAACGTTTAGCCCAGAGGGGTGTTGCAATCGACCGGTTGAGCCGGCAGGGATTATCGGAATGTATGGTCCGCCGCAGAGTTGCAAGCGAAAAACGAAGAATGGCAGTTGGTCTGCGCTAATGTATTCGGCCTTTGGTGGAGTCAGTGACTCCGGGCCATGATGGATATCCGCTCGCCTTCGTCCCTATAAACTGGACGGTCTCGAAAGAGACCATTTCCGATAGCAGGTTTCGAAAGCGTGGGATCGACCCATTGCCATCTCTGTTTTCCGCCAGCAAACCGGGCAGGAACTCTTTCCCTAAACCGGGATTTTACGTGGCCACAGCCAGAACGGGAGCGCGATAGCTTTCGTTCTTGCATAAGACCGCCCAGGCCATGCGAACCAGCTTGTTGGCCAAGGCCACGATGACCACGTTCTGGTGCGTGCGCGCCAGCAGTTGCGCTAACCAGATAGCTCAGACCGGGAGCTTGCTTGTGTCGCTGTTGCAGCACGCTGCGTGCGCCCTGAACAAAGAGTCTTCGTAAGTACGCGTTGCCCCGTTTACTGATGCCCAGCAGCTTCTGCTTGCCGCCGGTGGAGCACTCTCGCGGAACCATCCCGATCCAGGCCGCCAGATCGCGCCCTTTGCGAAAGGCGGCTCCGTTGCCGATCGCGGCGATCAGGGCCGTCGCGGTGACCGGACCGATTCCCGGAATCGTCGTCAGTCGTTGGCAGGCCTCATCCTCTCGGGCCCTTTGCTGGATGACCGCATCCATCTGCTCGATGCGCCCGCGTGAGTTGATCGAGTTCCACCTGGAGCTGTGCCAACAGAACACGGAACGAACCAGACAGCTTCAACTCGGCGTCTTCCAGGATGCGAGGGAGTAGCTGCATCCACATGGCTTCGGCCTTTGGGCAGAGTCAGCCCGCGTTCCAGAAGAAGGCTGCGAATCTGGTTCACCACCGCCGTGCGTCGCATCACCCAACGCTCCCGCACGCGATGCAGCGGCTTGCAGATCCAACTGTTCCTCGGTCTTGATCGGCACAAAGCGCATCCTCGGCCGTTGCACCGCTTCGGCAATGGCTTCCGCATCGAGATAGTCGCTCTTGTTCGTCTGCACGTACGGCTTCACGTACTGCGCCGGCATCAATCGCACCTCGTGCCCTTGCTCTCGCAGAGCTCGCCCGAGAAAGTGCGATCCACTACAAGACTCCATGCCGATCAACTGCACCTGCAAGTTCGCGGTGAAGGCCAGCAACTGCGTGCGAGAACATCTCTTGCGGATCACCACCTTCCCGGTTGAATCCAGCCCCACCAGGTGAAAGACGGTCTTACCCAAATCGATGCCGAGCACGTGTAGTTTCATGGGATGCCTCCTGGCCCCGCACTCTACACAGATCGAGAGTCTCCGGCGGCGGACCATCCCATTAACTGACTTTCCCCCGCCAGCACGTTCCTAGGGCACTAAGCGCGTCCAAGAACCTGTGCGAGTAATGACAATTTTGCCTCCCTGAACCTTCACCGTGCGCTGTACCAACATACAAGCACCGATGCCATTCAGTCCCCCGCGAATCTGCCGAGCCAAGACGAAGAGAGCTTCCGGGGCCATGGCCTTGAGAGGCTGTTTGGTGAGTGGGCAACGCTCCAGCGTGACGCTCTCCATCCTTCAATCGCGCCACGCGCAATCCGAGCCGACGCCATTTCGGATACTTGCTCCGCCTCTTCATGGGCGATTTGGACCTCCCAAGTCGCGCATCACTCTCCAAACCCACTTTTATCGTCGCACGTGCTGTTTTCTAGCGCCGCGGTCCGCCGGGCGGCCGTTTCGATGGTCACTTTTCGTCGGGTGCGTAAACCATCACGTACAGCCATCACGTGATCCGAGACGTTGCCGCCTTGCCATCCGGTATTGAACGAGAAAGCGTGGTCGCCATTTTGCCTCGCGGCCCGGCGTTCCGCGGCGCGGCCGCCGCCGTTACGTTCCTTACCGTTCTGCGACCAGTAGAGGTACGGCTGGAAATTTCTGAACGGACCGACGCTACCGGACGAGATCGGCACGGCCGTGTTCGGTTGACGAAGACCGAATCCGCGGTAGTAGAGCGATCCCATCGGGCTGTTCACACAATCGAACCCGAACGAGTTGCCGTTCGGGCCGCGCTTGACGCTGCAGGAGGTGTCGGTGGTCGGCATCGCCGGCAGGGTCCAGTTGCGACGACCGCCGTAGCCCGTAGCGTTCAGTGCGGCGAGCCATCGACGGACGACCGCGTACGTCATGGCGCCGCTATCGTGAATGGTCAGTCCGAACTTGTGTGACGCGGGAAGGTTCAGGTCGGCGGCCCACGTGACGTGCAGGACGTTGTCGTGAATGATCAGGCCATCCGCCGAAGGGACGAAACGACCGGCCTGCTGAGCGCGACCGGCCATTGCGGCGGCCAACGACGCTAGGAGACAGAAGACAATGATTCGGATCGGTAGTCTCATTGAACAGATTTATACTTCGAATAGGCGAAGTTTGCTACAGCGTGACGTCCCAGAGCCTGATAAACGGGATTTCCGGAAACTGACTTCCATTACCCAATAGCCCGACTTATCGTTGCCGTTTGCCCTTGCCATTCTCTTGCGGTGCCGGTGGCTTAGGCGCGGGTGGATCGCCGATTGGTGGTGTTGCCGGTGGTTTGTCCGCAGGAGGATCGCCGACCGGCCGTTTCGCCGGTGTATCCAAGGGAGGATCTTCTGGTTTTCCCGGTTCCTCAGCATTCGAAACGTCGCGGCGTTCTAGGGAGTTAATCGTCCGCTGTCTTTGCTCGCAGAGTTCGTGATGGCATTCGCACTTAATGTTGAGTGCGTTTTGCGCACTCTCGCATGATGGACTGCAATAATCGCTGTCGGGATCAGCGGGACACGGGCATCCCGCATGCG
>CAVQVI010000031.1:0-10762 GCA_963717075.1 uncultured Acidobacteriota bacterium
GGGAACCGAAAACTGGTGGGCAGGGACGGGATTGAACCGCCGACACCAGGATTTTCAGATCTATCCCTCAGAATCGCCAAAGACGCGAAAGTGCTGATGTCATGAAGCGATGATCCAACCGTTCTCATTGCACCCAAGTACGCCAGAATGGTCCTGAATACCCTCGATGGGGACACACCTCCGGTGCGGGCGTTCGGAATGTTCATCGCAGGGCCTTCCGGAGCTGGAGGAGGACGGCGATGTCAGCCGAGCACATTCGCGGCCTCCGCGCACTGTGCAGGTCGCGCTGTGCCGGGTTCGTCAACGAAGTCTCAACGCCAGTCCGGCGGTTCGTGGCGGCCGAAACTGAAGTCAGTCCGTCGCGTCGACTCTCCCCACCTGGGGTCGCAACCTACCGATTGCGGACGGCATAGCGGTGCTTGCTAGGCGACGCCCATAGATCTCTCGAAGAGTCGGAGCGCACGGTGTGAGGACGGTCACCGCGCCGAAAGCGAGACCCGGCAGCGCGAGCATCGGCCCGGCGCCTAACCAGTCGGCCAGACGGCCGGTGGTGAGGTTGCTGACGGCCATCACCCCGCCGGTCGACCCCCAGTACAACCCCAGCACGCGGCCACGGACGTGATCGGGGGTGGCGATCCGGCTTTGCCGTCCTTTAATCGTCGCCGCCCTTGCTCGTGCTGTGCTTGTCGATATCCTCGCCGTCCCGATCGTCATCCATGCCGTCCCGATCGTCGTCGCGATCCTTGTCGACGTGCGCGGCATCGACTTTGAACCTGAAGATCACGCGGGCCTGCGGACCGTTGGCGTACTCTATGCCGGCGTTCTGCGCAGTGGCATCCATGCCGATGCTCGTCACGGTCAGTGTCTTTCCATTGCGGCTCACATCGAGGACCGTGAAATTGAACGTATCCGGGCTGTAGAAATCAACGGCCTGCGGGTTGGTACCGGCCGTCGGGTCGCCGTCACGGAAGATTTTGTGCAGGCCAGGATAGCCCATCAGACCCATGGGCTCCACACCGGCAGCCTCCTGAGCAGCAACGATGCTGTACGCATATGGCTGAGCCATGGCGAAGGTATGGTTGGTGATCATCCGTGGCGATGAAGACCACGTCGGTGATGTGATTGTCGGCGATGTACTCGAGCAGATCATTGCGCTCCGCCCGGTAGCCGCCCACATAGGACTTGCCGCTGTCGGCGTTAACCGGGCTGTAGGTGCTTCCCGGGCCGAAGCTTGGAAGATTGTTCAACGTGAGCGCCCTTAAAAAGTTTGGCTTCGCTTCACAAAATCGAGTCTCGCGTCGCTGCTTTTGGACGTCATGCCGGATGCTCGCCCGGCACTACCTTCGGCGCGCCTTGGGGTGACCGCGCCGGCTTCGCTGGAGCCGTTCTGATATGGAACGACCTGTCCAGAGTCTTGTTTCGGCGAGGCGCCGCGCGCGCTGCCAATGTGGTGGGGACGCCCAATCCAGTCGGGATTTTCCTAGCGGGCTGCCGCGAGTGTCTGCCGGAGAGGGAGGTCCAAGCAGCACGTTGGCCGAGGGCCGGCAGTCGAGAACGTCATCTCGACATTCCAGGCGCGGATCCTCCAATTTGCCCACGTGGGCAGAACTGCGGGGCGTCGTCGTGCTGAGGCGGCGCTTTCGGTTAGGACGGCACCCGTACAGCGCGTGCGGGCCGGTGGCCCGCGCGCTCGGCCGCGGCGCGGCCAGCTATTCCGAATGGGCGTCGATTCGGAGGAAGGTGCTCGCGCGCGCGGGCTGGCGCTGCCAGGCCTCCGGAGTGCAGCGCCGGTTGGATATTCATCACATCGTCAAGCGCTCGCAGGGTGGGTCGACTTCGACCTGAATCAGCTCGTAGCGCTCTGCCGCTGGGGCCACCACCAGACGGATGCGCCGTATGAACGGGGGAGGCTCGCGGTGACTGCCCTGGGCGACGGTCGGTTCCATTTCGACGTCATCGAACGACCAGCTCGAGAGCGTGAGGGGATCGATTTGCCCACATGGGTAAATTATTCGACTCGGTCGCCAGCATCCGAATGGCGTTCGCTGAAGCTCCAGGCGATGGACTGGAACCGCCTGAGTGACCAATTCGGCCCAAGACGATGACCCGACCTCTGAGACCCCTAAATGAATCGCGACCAAGAGTTTTCGAGCCCTTGAACGGAGTTCGGAGGAATGCGGCGGGCTCGAGTAATTCCCGACTCGACAGCGGCGCAGAAGCGCTTCAACCTTTGCGCGCCACTGTTAGCGTCCTGTCGCAAGTGACAGATCCCTGACACTTTCGGGTGAGACGCGGACAGCGATCGCGCCGAATGAGACGAGCGACCTTCACACAATCCTACCCACTTAAGTGTCGTTCGTCCGAACAATGCTCGATTGGCAGGGCGTATGCAACTTGCGCTCCGCGTTCATGCGCCGACGCCTGACTCTCGGCCTTGCAGTCGTAGCACTCCTTCTCTCGACGAGCTCGGCACGCGCCGGAGTACTCGACGCGTCCTGGACGTTGCCGACGACGAATTCCGACGGCACTCCTCTGACCGACCTCGCGTTGTTTCGAATCTATTACGCAAGCGGCAGCACGCCATGCCCAGGGCCTTTTGTTCTTCAGATGTCATCCCCGACCTCGACGCCACAGGCCAATCAGAGCGCGACGTTCAGGCTGACAGGACTCCAGGGCGGCACGACGTATTTCGTGGCTGTCACGGCGGTAGACTTCAGCGGCAGCGAGAGCGCGTGCTCGACGGAGGCCAGCGCCGCCGCGCGAAGCAGTGTTTCGGTGAGCCCGGCCGGCCCCATGAATTTCGGCGGCGTCGCCCTGGGCGCATTCGCTGACCAGACCTTCACGGTGCAAAACACAGTTGGTGGGACCGTATCCGGGGCAGTGTCGGTTCCCGCGCCGTTCAGCGTCGTCTCCGGGAGTCCGTTCACTCTCGCCGGTTTGAATGCAGCTCAGACAGTGACCGTGCGCTTCAAGCCGACGACGGTGGCGACCGCTAATGCAAACGTGGCCGTTACCGCGGACGGCGACACCATTGGGCGGAGCGTGTCAGGTACGGGCACGGGCGCGGCGACGCTCACGAGTCTGACCGCGAACCTCACCGCGCCGCAATCACCGGGCTCCACCATCACGTTCACCGCCACCGCGACTGGTGGCGCCGCGCCCTATCAGTTCAAATGGTGGCTTTTCAACGGTACAACGTGGGCCATGGCGAAAGACTGGTCGACGAGTAACACCTTCGCGTGGACCCCGAGCACACCTAACCCCAACTCCGCCGTCGGCGTCTGGGTCCGAAGCGCCGGCGAAACTGCCGATCAACGCAGTGACTCGTTGAGCATCCCGTTCCCGATTCAGGCGTCGTTCGCGAGCTTGACCGGGCTGACCGCGAACCTCACCGCGCCGCAGTCGCCGGGCTCCACCATCACGTTCACCGCCACCGCGACTGGTGGCACCGCGCCCCATCAGTTCAAATGGTGGCTTTTCAACGGTACAACGTGGGCCATACTGAAAGACTGGTCGACGAGTAACACCTTCGCGTGGACCCCGAACACACCTAACCCCAACTCCGCCGTCGGCGTCTGGGTCCGGAGCGCCGGCGAAACCGCCGATCAACGCAGTGACTCGTTGAGCATCCCGTTCCCGATTCAGGCGTCGTTCGCGAGCTTGACCGGGCTGACCGCGAACCTCACCGCGCCGCAGTCGCCGGGCTCCACCATCACGTTCACCGCCACCGCGACTGGTGGCACCGCGCCCCATCAGTTCAAATGGTGGCTTTTCAACGGTACAACGTGGGCCATGACGAAAGACTGGTCGACGAGTAACACCTTCGCGTGGACCCCGAACACACCTAACCCCAACTCCGCCGTCGGCGTCTGGGTCCGAAGCGCCGGCGAAACTGCCGATCAACGCAGTGACTCGTTGAGCATCCCGTTCCCGATTCAGGCGTCGTTCGCGAACTTGACCGGGCTGACCGCGAACCTCACCGCGCCGCAGTCGCCGGGCTCCACCATCACGTTCACCGCCACCGCGACTGCTGGCGCCGCGCCCTATCAGTTCAAATGGTGGCTTTTCAACGGTACAACGTGGGCCATACTGAAAGACTGGTCGACGAGTAACACCTTCGCGTGGACCCCGAGCACACCTAACCCCAACTCCGCCGTCGGCGTCTGGGTCCGAAGCGCCGGCGAAACTGCCGATCAACGCAGTGACTCGTTGAGCATCCCGTTCCCGATTCAGGCGTCGTTCGCGAGCTTGACCGGGCTGACCGCGAACCTCACCGCGCCGCAGTCGCCGGGCTCCACCATCACGTTCACCGCCACCGCGACTGGTGGCACCGCGCCCCATCAGTTCAAATGGTGGCTTTTCGACGGTACAACGTGGGCCATACTGAAAGACTGGTCGACGAGTAACACCTTCGCGTGGACCCCAAGCACACCTAACCCCAACTCCGCCGTCGGCGTCTGGGTCCGAAGCGCCGGCGAGACTGCCGATCAACGCAGTGACTCGTTGAGCATCCCGTTCCCGATTGACTAGGGCGTCGCGCTAGCCCAGCGGGACGAACACCGACACGCCGCGCCTCCGGCCCACTTCCCGCGTCGCGTGTCCCTGCCCGGTCAAGTCCTCGGCGATCAAGATGTGCCCGGGCCGAGCCGGCGCACCGTGCCGCCGCCGATCTCGATGTCCACGGCGGCGCCTACGGATGGGCGCGACCGCGCGATTAGATCTTTCCCGCTGAGGTCCTCAAGCAACCGAGCTTCACTGGATCGCCCAATCAGCGGTTACGCTGCCCGCGAACCCCGCGCTGGCGACGGCCATACCGTTCAGGAGCCAGAGGAAGACACCTACGGAAGTGCGCTGCCAGACGATGGCGGCTTTGCCGTCGCCGTTGAAATTGCCCACTCCCGCGATAGTCCAGTCGGTGGGGACAGTTGCGATCACAGTCGCGGTCATGACAGTGGTACCGTCGATGAGCCAGAGGCCAACGGCACTCGAGGCATGCCGCCAGAGGATGTCGACTTTGCTGTCGCCGTCGAAATCGCCGGTACCGGCGATGGTCCAGTCGGTAGCAACGCCAGCCGCCGGCAAGCATAGGCGGCATAAAGGCCCAGTTGACGGAACCGCCGTTCTCGGCACCCCCACCCCCGCCCCCCCGCCGCCGCTCCTCCCCACAGCGCGGACAACCAGCGTGTCACGGGATTCTCTGCCGGAGCAGGGCGCCTGTCCAAAGATGCCCCCGCCCCAAGGCGCCGCCGAACAGACTTCGGCGACCGCGGCGTCCGCACGCCGCTCAGGCGCCGAGCACCCCCGCGGGACTGGGCGGCTCCCGGCCGCGCCCGGCGGCGCCCGCCCTTCCCGCTCACGCGACGCGGCGAGCGCGGCGAAGATCGCGCGGATTGTCTCGGGGTCCCTCGACCGTCGCGATCAACCGTAGCCGCCCCCCACAGCGTGGGCACGCCAGCACGTCGAGGCCGAAGGCGCGGCGCATCAGCGCGGCCCACGCCCCAGCGGCGAGGTGCTGATTTCGACGTGTCGCTCGCCTCGGAGCACGGGCTTGCGACCGCTGGCGGTGGGCCGCGGCTGCGGATTTCACCGCGCGGCTACACGGCGACTACGCCTTCGTTCAGACGCGCGTGTGCTCGCAGGGTGCGCCGGGCGCTCCGGGCATCAACGGCAACCTCGTGCTGCTGAGCCCGAACAGCGTGCGGACGACCGGGTTACGCGGCCTGATGAGCTTCGATGGGGCCGGAGGCGGAACGTTCCAATCGGAGGAGCTCCAGCTCAACGCCTCGGTCACCGCGCCCGGTCAGCAGCAGACCGGGCGATCGCTGGGAACCTGCGATCTGGCGTACACGGTCGACGCGGACGGACACGTGACGATCACCCTTACTGTCTGCAGCGCCGTCGGTACGTTAGGCGGTGTATGCACTTCACGTCGAGCGACATCTTTGTGGACGGGCAGCTGTCCGCCGACGGCAAGACCCTGCTCCTGAGCGATGTCGCTGGCCCGGTGAGCATCGTGACGACGGTAGAAACCGGTCTAATCACCGTCCGCGTCTGCAGTCGGACGGGAACAGCTGTGCGTGTCCGCTGACGCGCGCCGCAATGATCGAGATGTCTCGGCGGGGAGGAGTGTCGTGATGAAGATTGCTGACCTCACGGGGTTGATCGTCTTCTCGGTGCCGACCACGAGATGACAATCCACGCGTAGTCCGACGTCAGGCGGCGGCCGGGTCTGCTCGATCGGTGGTCAAGTCCGATTCTTGCTGGATAATCTGACGGGCGATGCGCTCGCGCTCGGGCGCGTCACGGGGCGCACGCGCTCGGTGTGAGCCCGATCAAGTTCGTCGCGAATCGCCTTCAGCTGCCTCTGCTCGAACTCCCCGACGGCGATGCCGCGCCAGCGGTCGGCGGCCCGGATCATCGCCGCGTACATGAGCTTCAGGACCGGGCGCTCGCCGAACGCGTGCGGAATGATCTTGGTGCGCCGCCGCTCTTCCAGGAAGAGGCGCTCGAGGAGATTGGTTGTGCGGATCACCTTGCGGTGGCGCAGCGGAAAGCGGAGATGCGCGATGCAGGCCTCGAAGTCGTCGGTAAAACACTGGACCACCGCCGGCAGCTCGCGGCCATAGACCTGCGCGAAGTCCTCGCGGAGCAGCGTCGCCAAGGCGGGCGACGCTGCCTCGTAGCAGGCGCGGGCCCGGATCGCGATCTCGGGCCACTGGCTCTCCGGGGCCTTGCTCCGCAGATTCCGCAGCCGATGGGCCAGGCAGCGCTGGCGCAGCGCCCGCGGAAAGCACGTCTCGGCGGCGCGGATGAGGCCGGGCGCCCCGTCGGTGACGGCGAGCAGCGGATCCGGCAGGCCCCGGCGCTTGAGGTCCTCGAAGAACGCCGTGCAGCTCGCCGTGTCTTCCTTCGTGCCCGGCGCCAGGTGGAGCAACACCTTCCGGCCGTCTTCGGTGATGCCCCAGGCGCACAGCACCGCCTCGCGGGGCAGCCCGGCGTGCAGCCGCTCGGCGACGCCGTCGACGAAGAAGTAGGCCACGGCGAACTCGCTCAGGTCCCGGGTCGCGAAGCCCTCGTACTCCTGCCACAGCCGCTCCGTCACCTGGCTCACCGCGGTGCGACTCAGCAGGCTGGCGCCGGTCGCGTCCCGGAAGGCGGCCTCGACGTCCCGGGTGCTCAGCCCCCGCGCGTACATCTCGACGGCGAGCCGCTCGAGCTCGGCCGTCCGCCCGGTGAGCCCGGCGCGCACACGCGACACGAAGGGCTCAGGCCGATCCGTGACCTGGGGCACGCCGTACTCAATCGCGCCCTCGGCGGTGCGCAGTCGGCCCCGGCGATACCCGTTCCGGTAGCCCGCGCCGGGCGCCGCGCCGGCTTCGTAGTAGCCCCGCCCGACGACCTCGGCCACTTCGGCCTCCAGCGCTTCCTCCACGATCTTCCGCACGGCGAGCTTGAGCAGCTCGGCGCGGGCGTCGCCGTCGGCCACGCCCTCGGTCAGCAACTCACTGAGCTTCTGGCTTGTCCGTTCGGATGCCGGTATTCTCGACTCCACGGGGATGCCTCCTCTTGCCGCCGGTGCCACCCGGCGACGCTTGGTTTGGTTGCCAAGCAAGAGTGCATCCCCGTCTCGTTATCCAGCAACTGTAGGACTTGGCCCGATCGGTTGCCGCCTGACAGGAGTTCACTCGCCGTCGGTCGAGTCGAGCAGAGCGGAGACCGACGAGGATGGGCATAAAGGAAAGGGGTTAGCGGCTCCTGCGTCCCCTAAGAAAGGAGACAACACTCGTTCGTTCATGTGGATGTGAGGCTCGCCCGGTGAAGTCCGAATGTCGCGCCCGCGTCAGGGTGATCCGCCGAGCCAGCCCATCCGACGCGTCGCGAGACGCGGCGACGATCGGGTGCGGCGGGCCTGTGCTCGCGGTTCTCCGCGAGCATCAGCGTGGAGCGTCAGTGGACAACCCGGCCGAGTGCCGGGGTGCCGTATCAAGTATTGGGTCGTAGTAATGGCCACCACCTCCAAACCTAATCGTGCACCGAGTGAGCGAGTAGAGCTGACTCCGACGCTCAAGAAGGCGCCGCGACGCTGAGAACGACCGCACTCGTTCTCACGAGACCGCGCGCCACCACTGGATTCACTGCCGCCTGTGCTGACTACTGAAAAAACTGGTGGGCAGGGACGGGATTGAACCGCGGACACCAGGATTTTCAGTCCTAGAACACAAGACTCGCAAGTGTGCAGAACTCCTTACGGTGCAATCACGAACTGATCTTGTCGTCATGCGCTGAAGTGCTCCCGAGTAGTCAGCAGTATGCTGGAGAACGGCACAATCACTCTGCTCCCTGCTCCGCGCGGTCATTGTTCCAGCATCATTGGAAGGCGATCTCATTTCGGAGGCGAATGTGCGAAGAACCCAGACGGTATTCCTGCGCCCTCTAACGTCTAACTTCCATCAGTTCCATCAATCTCCTGCGACCGAGACAGAGTAACCATAGGGCGATAACCAGCAACCAGATCGTCGGGAGTTCCGGGACACTGAACCTTACGTGTGCGGCTCCGGAGTCCGCACCGAGAACCTGAATGTTCGCGGCCAGGCGATAGGTGTCTGTGTTATTCAGCAAAGATGTGAAAGAGCGACTCCCGCCGAAGTTCGAAGCAAAGCTCAGTAGAACAAGATTACTTGTCACATCTGTGAGCGCGAAGCTGGCGAGGGCGCTGGCGAGGGGGCAGCAAGCACTGAAGTCCACAACGATCGCAGCGGGATCGATGGCGCGAAAATCCATTGTGGCAGTTGCATTGGCAGTTCCGTCGATTGCCACGCTACCCCTGGCATCAAGAAAACCACCCGACAGGTCGCTCCCACCATCAGCGAAGAGGCTAAGGCTAGCGCCCTGCGTGGAGGAGTTAGAATACGAGAGTGGCGCGGACGAACTGGATTGACTGTAGCTAAAGCAATCCGTGGGAAATGGACCGTAGCCGCAGGCTCCACCTGAAACACTATAGTTCTGCGAGAGCAGAGTAATAGTTTCTGCCTCCGCGGGAAGTGAAATCAGTGACAGCGCAAGGACACTGAGCAACAGGACTATCGTCTTCCTCATAGAGGGACCTCCTAAGTCATCTTCCCTTCGTCTTTGGTTTGAGGAATCAAAATGAAAGTGTGATTGCAAACTCTGTGGAATGTCAAGAAGGATGCTATCCGGTCCTCGCAACAGGGTTCTGAGCATAAGGAACTGTGGAACAAGAAAGGATGGAGCCAGCCGACGCTGGCCGCCAAGCTCGGCGTCACGCGCGAATACCTGGCTCGTCTTGAGGGCGGCCAGCACGATCCGCCGCTCAGCACGGTCGAGCGGCTCGCGAAGATTTTAGGCATCAGGATTTCGAGGCTCGTGGAGTAAGGAGACGCTGATGGGCTCGCGCTATCGACCGAAATACCGCGCTCCTGATGGCACAGTGAGAAGTCCGCCGTCATCTGGCTGAAGTATCGCGACGCCCTTGGCTGCTGCGCCGCGAGTCGAGCGAAACTACCAAGGACCAGGAAGCCCGGCGCTTGCTGAAGCAGCGCGAGGGCGCCGCGGTCGAGGGGCGCGTCATCGCGCCGCGCGTCGACAAGATCACCGTCGCCGAGCTCGCGGAGGATCTCAAGACCGAGTACCGCGCCAACGGCCGAAAGTCGCTGGACCGGGTCGAGGACGCGATCGAGCACTTGCTCCCGGTCTTCGGGCCTCTGCCCGCGGTCAAGGTGGTGAGCGCCGACGTCACCGCCTACCAGGCCGCGCGCCAGGCGGACGGCGCGGCGAACGCCACCATCAATCGAGAGCTCGCGGCCCTCAAGCGATGTTCTCGCTGGCGGTCCAGGGCGAGAAGATCCACCGGACGCCGCACATCGCGATGCTGCAGGAGCACAACGTCCGGACCGGCTTCTTCGAGGATCACCAATACGAGGCCGTCTGCGCCCATCTGCCCGCCTACGCGCAGCCCGTCGTCGCGTTCGCCTACATCACCGGCTGGCGCGTCCGGAGCGCGGTGCTCACCCTCCAGTGGCGTCAAGTCGACTTCAAGGCCGGGATCATCCGCCTCGACCCCGGCACGACCAAGAACCTCGAGGGCCGAGTCTTCGTGATGACGCCCGAGTTGCGCGACACGCTCGAGGCGCAGCGCGCCGTCACGGAGGCGAAGCAGCAGAAGACCGGCAGCATCATTCCGTGGGTCTTCCATCGGACGAAGCGCGGTCGGCCACTCAAGAGCTTCCGCAAAGCGTGGCCGCAAGCGTGTCTCGCAGCCGGTGTGCCGGGACGCATCCTGCACGATCTCAGGCGCACGGCGGGCGTGCCACGCTCCGTGGCCATGAAGATGGTTGGCCACAAGACCGAGAGCGTGTATCGACGCTATGCGATCGTCGACGAAACGATGCTCCGCGACGCCGCAGTGAAGCTCGCCGCGCGCCGAGGGCAAAGTCCTGGGCAAAGTGGGCTGCCGATCATCGAGCCGGTGTCGTGGAAGGACGCGAAAAAACTGGTGGGCAGGGACGGGATTGAACCGCCGACACCAGGATTTTCAGATCTATCCCTCGGAATCGCCAACGACGCGGAAGTGTTGGTTTGATAGGCAATGGTCGGAGCGATCTCGTTGCGCCTGAGTGCTCTCGAATGGTCTTGGATGCCCTCGGCGGGGACACAATTTGGACTCAGTCGACGTCAAGTCCAAGAAACGCTGGCAGGATACGCGCCGGACACTGTGGCCAGACGCGTGACGGTCAGCCGGCAT
>CAVQVI010000032.1:0-11636 GCA_963717075.1 uncultured Acidobacteriota bacterium
GATTCGCGATCGCTTCGGCAACACCTTGCAACTCGACCGCGCCCCCACGTCGCGCGACCTGCTCAAGATCACCTCGCCGAGCGGCCGGTGGATCGAGTTCACCTATGACGCCGGCCACCGCATCACCTCGGCGACCGACCAGATGGGCCGAACGGTGAGCTATGTCTACGACGCGAGCGGGCGACTGACGCAGGCGATTGATCCAGTCGGCGGAGTAACGGAGTACACGTACGACGCGTTGCATCGGATGCTGACGCTGAAGGATGCGCGGGGGATCACCTATCTCACGAACGTGTATGACACCAACGGCCGAGTGAACACCCAGACCCAGGCCGACCAAACGACCTATCAGTTCGCGTACACGGTGGACGTCAACGGCACGGTCACGCAGACCGATGTGACCGATCCCCGAGGCATCGTGGAACGCACTACTTTCAATAGCCAGGGGTACGTGCTAACGGAAACGCGCGCGCTCGGTCGGCCCGAACAGCAAGTGACGACGTACACGCGCCAAGCCGGGACCAATCTGGTGCAATCGATGACGGATGCGTTGAACCGTCAGACCACCTTCACATATGACACGAAGGGTAACGTGACGTCCACGACGCGCCTCGCGGGCACCCCGCAGGCGGTGACGACGAGCCTGACTTGGGAGGCACCGTCGCCCACGACCTTCAACCGGCTGACCAGCGTGACGCCGCCGCTGGGGCCCACCACGACGACGATGTGGACGTACGACGACGCCAACCGTCGGATCACGGTCACGGATCCCTTGGGGCACCAGACGGTGGTCACGCATAATCCCGTCGGCCAGCCGGCGACGGTGGCCAACGCCCTGCAGCAGACGACGACCTTCGAGTACGACGCGCAGGGCAACCTGGCAGGGCTCGTCGATCCCCTCGGCAACCGGACGACCCGCATCTATGACGCGGCCGGGCGCCTGACCCAGCAGACCGACCCCGGCGGCCGGACGACGGGATTCGCGTACGATCTCTTGAACCAGCTGCGCGCGATCGGCGACCCCGGGGCTGGCACCACGCGCTTCAGCTACGACCCCAACGGCAACCTGCTGAGCGTGACGGACGCGCGCGGCAACGCCACGAGCTACAGCCACAACAATATGGACCGGGTGACGACGCGGACCGATCCGCTGACCCGCAGCGAGACCTACGGCTACGACAACAACGGCAACCCCACCGGCGTCACCGACCGGAAAAGCCAGGCGACGAGCACGGTCTACGATGGCTTAAATCGCCCGAGCCTCGTCACCTACCAGGACACCTCGACCACCAGCTACACGTGGGACGCCGGCAATCGACTCACCCAGATCGTCGACTCCGTGGGCGGTACGATCACGCGGACCTACGATGGCCTGGATCGCCTGACCTCGGAGACGACGACGCCCCAGGGTTCGATCAGCTACACCTACGATGCCAATGACCGGCGCGCGTCGATGACGGTGGCCGGGCAACCCACGATCACCTACGCCTACGACATCGCCGATCGGCTCGCCTCGATCACGCAAGGCCCTGCTGTCGTAACCTTCGGCTACGACAATGCGAACCGGCGCACGGCGCTGACGCTGCCGAGCGGGTTGACCACGACCTACGCCTACGACGTCGCCTCGCGCCTCACCGGGCTCACGTACACCCTGGGACCGACGACGCTCGGCACCCTGCTCTACGGCTACGATGCCGGCGGGAACCGAACCGTCATCGGCGGCACCTGGGCCCGTACAGGCCTGCCGGCCGCCCTTGCCTCGGCGACCTACAACGCGGCCAATCACCAACTGACCTTCGGGAGCCAGGCGCTGACCTACGACCTCAACGGGAACCTGACCAGCGACGGGACGAGCACGTACACGTGGGATGCCCGTAATCGCCTGACGGCGACCAATGGGCCGGCTCCGGCGAGCTTCGTCTACGACGGGGCCGAGCGACGGCGCACGAAGACGCTGAGCGGTATCACCACCAGTTTCCTCCATGATGGTCTCAACCCGGTCCAGGAGCAGGCCGGCACCTCAATCAGAAACCTGCTCACGGGGCTCGGAGTGGACGAATTCCTGACGCGCGACGACGGGGCGGGTGCCCGCGGATTCCTGGGGGACGCGCTGGGCTCGACGCTGGCGCTCGTGGATGAGGGTGGAGCGATTGCAGCGACGTACACCTATGACCCGTTCGGGACGACGACAGTGACCGGCTCGGCCAGCGCGAATGCGCTCTCCTACACGGGGCGCGAGGACGATGGCACCGGGCTGAAGTACTATCGAGCGCGCTACTACCACCCCGGCCTGCAGCGGTTTGTCGCCGAGGATCCCATCGGCTTCGCTGGTGGCGATCCCAACCTCTATGCGTACGTCGTCAACAACCCACTAAGCTTCCGCGATCCACACGGTCTGTTTATAGATCCAGTTACGACAACTGTCGCAATCGTGACTTTTGGTGCGTTGGTCGGTCTCGTCATAGGTGGCGATCAGACTCCTCCGCTGACAGCACAAAAGTGCGAACCGAATCGCGTGACGCTGTATCGTGCCGTAGAGCCCGTGGAACTTCAACACGTCTTGGCCTTCGGCAACTACGGCTCATCGCCGCACAAGAGCGGCAAGTACTTCGCTTTGACCCGGCCTGGCGCCGCAAACTTCGCCATCAAGATAAACTCGGGCGTACCGATGACGATCACGAGCACCACGATCCCGAGTTCTTTCTTCGCTCAGGGGCATCACCTCAACGACCCGGGCGGCGCCGGGCCATCCGTCTTTTTCTCTGAAGACCAGTTGCCGGCTCTTTACCTCCAGATGACGCGGCCTGTGGTCCTGGGCCGGGTTCCACCACGGTAGATGGCAATGACCAGAGTCGATTTCCATCAACTCTTCCTGAAGGCGTTGGAGCGCGCAGCGGAGAATGCAGAAGGCGCACTCAATCGACCGATCTCTCGAAACTTCAAGATAGAGCTTCATGGGTTGGGTCATTCCGGGGCGTTGTTCAAGCCCGAGGATGCGGTGGATGTTATCTATCTCGGATCCGATCAATTTTTCAGGATTATCGACGTGGCCGTGACTGAGGTCACCCCAAGTAGCACAACGGCATTCGTGAGGGTCAGCGGTCATCCCCCCTGCGAGTTCGCAAAGACATGGAATCCAGATGATCTCGGTCCGTTCAAACAGCTTGCCGCCGCGAACATCCGCCAGCAGGCTTGAGCCCGGGGATCCCACGCGCGCGCAACTACCTCAGTGGACCTGGCCGCCACATTTCCGTAATCTCGCTGATCAGCGCCTCGGAGTAGGCGCCGATTTTCCGACCAGACTTTCGGTGGGCGTTACTATCGGGCGCGGTACTATCATCCGGCGCTACAGCGGTTTGTCAGCGAAGATCCGATTGGGTTCGAGGGTAGGGATACGAATTTCTATGCTTATGCGCGCAACAGTCCCCTTCGCTTTGTGGATCCACTGGGTCTCGACGTCTGGTGCTTCTTCGCTGGCACCGTCGGTTCTTGCTCTCAAGTGGACAACGACACAAAGGAGATAATCAGACTTGTCGTCATCGCGGGCCCATTTTTTCAGCGAGCGCCACAATGCGGGCGGCTGCTATGCGTCTTCACTGATGACAACTTCTTCGCCACCCTTACCTACGAAGGTTCTCCTCACCTAACGTTTGGTCCACCATATGCTCAGCCAAGTTTTCTCACGTCTCTAAATGCCCGACACGAGACCGCCGCGAAAGCACTATCGCAGGCGAGCCCTCCAGGGCCAACATCCGGCCGCAAGTAAAAGTGGGGAGGCGTCTGTAGAGATGAGTCGCTTTCGGCGGGAAGCGGTACTTATGGTGCTGTTCTTCGTGGTCTTGATTCTGGGATCAGTGCTGCTCGCAGTTTTCGGACCTCGGTTTCTCAAGTAGGCTCGCTCTGCGGTCGCTCTGGAATCGCCCCGGAGGGGGAGAGCTACGCGATCAGCGAAGTCGAAGCGACTTACGCCCCAACGGCCTGACTCGCGCGTTCCTCCGTAGTGGCGAGGCTTGTGTGGTTTTGGGTCTGCTCCCCTCGACTGCTCACAATGGCGGCGTAGGACGCAGCGGGAGGGCGAACCCGCCCGCTCGGTTCTCACCCACCCGCGGAGCCCTGCCACCACGTATATCTACGAGACGATGCACAGGGTCGCCTCGCACCCGGATCACATCGGCCGGAGCTCCGCCTCGCCGGCTCCAGAGGTGCCGACCACCTGGGGCCACATGGTGGGATGTTACCTCGACGCCCTGCGGGTGACCCACTACGCGGCGGACACCGTGCATGTCCGCACGCTCTATCTGAAGTACTTCACGGCGTGGGCGACCGCCCACGGCATTGCGACGCCGGCGGACGTCACGCGCGCCGACGTTGAGCGCTACCAGCACTGGCTCTATCACTACCGCAAGCGTACCGGCGGGTCACTCAGCGTGTGGAGCCAGCACGGGCGACTCATCGCGGTGCGGGGCCTCTTTCGTTGGCTGACCAAGCAGCGTGTCCTCTCAACGAACCCGACGGCCGAGCTGGAGTTGCCGCGGGTGACCGCGCAGCGGCTGCCACAGCCGCTCACCGACGCCGAGATCACGCGAGTCCTCGCCCACGCCGACCCCGCGACGGCGATTGGGCTGCGCGACCGCGCCATCCTGGAGACCGGCTACTCCACGGGGCTGCGGCGGATGGAGCCGATCGGGCTCCGGATCCACGATCTCGATCTCGCTCGGGGCGTTCTCGCCGTCCGGGAGGGCAAGGGCCGGAAGGATCGTGTCGTGCCCGTCGGCGAGCGGGCGATCGCCTGGCTCCGCCAGTACCTCGACGAGGCCCGACCCGCGTTTGTCGTCGCGCCCGACCAGTGGACGGTCTTCCTGACGCGCACGGGACGGCCCTTTCACCCGAATCATCTCTCGCGCCTGGCCCGGGACTACCTGGTCGCCGCCGGCGTCGCCAAGCCTGGGGCGTGCCATCTGCTGCGGCATACGATGGCGACGGCGATGCTGGAGCACGGCGCCGACGTTCGTGTGATCCAGGAGATTCTCGGTCACGCGCGCCTGACGACCACGCAGCTCTACACGCGGGTGTCGATCCGGCTACTCAAGGCGGTGCACACTGCGACCCACCCGGCCGCGGCCCTGGCGCCCCCAGCGGCCCCACTGGCGGCCGGTGCCGGCCCCGCGCCGCTCGAGGGGCCCGCCGCTTCACGTTAAGAGCCCCGGATCCGGCGCGCGCACGATCGAATTGACCTCGCCGGCTGGTCGGCCGTAGTCTGACGCTGTGGACTGGCGCACTCGGATCACGTTCGAGCCGGGCAAGCGTGGCGGGAAGCCGTGCATCCGGGGCCTCCGGATCACGGTCATCGACGTCCTGGAGTATCTCGCGTCCGGAATGAGCGAAGACGAGATCCTCCGGGACCTCCCCGACTTGACGCGGGAGGACATCCGCGCCTGCCTCGCCTTCGCAGCCGACCGGGAACGCAAGTTCGTGTCCGTCCCGCCGGCGTGAGGCTACTCCTCGACCAGAACCTCTCGCCTCGGCTGCTCACGATTCTCGGCGACCTCTATCCCGACTCGACTCATGTCCGCGAGCTTGGCATGCAGGCGGCTGACGACGACACCGTCTGGCGATACGCCGCCGCGCACGGGTTCACGATCGTCTCGAAGGATGCCGATTTCCACGAGCGGAGCTTCCTCCTAGGACACCCGCCGAAGGTGATCTGGATCCGGCGAGGGAACTGCTCGACGGACGAGGTGGGAGCCATTCTCCGGGGTCATCACGCCCAGATACTCGTGTTCGAGCGTGACGAGGAAGGCGCGTTCCTCGCGCTCGGGTAGCCTCGCTCCCGAGCGTTACTATCGGGCGCGGTACTACCACCCCGGCCTCCAGCGCTTCATCAGCGAGGATCCGATCGGATTCGACGGAGGGGATACCAATCTCTATGCCTACGTAGGCAATAGACCTACAGGATCGACGGATCCAACGGGGTTGTTTGCCCTTCCCGGCGCAAGGCCGATGCTGAGCGTGATCGCGATCGTCCTAGCAGGCCGAAAGTCAGTTGAGCAGAATACGTCGCCTGTTGTCATGGCGGCTGCCCCTCTCGCCGTCCCACTGTGGGTATTCGTAGTCGCTCCGATCGGCGCGCTTATCATCGACGCGCTCAGTCGGATGCCCCCTCCGGATATCTCCTTCAGTCGAGGGGAGGAGACACCGAAGCATCCAGTCGATAAGCTGCCCGCTTCCGGGGATCGTCGTTATGTGCCCCCTGGCCAGAAGGGGGACCCAGCAACTGTTAAGGTGCCTCATGGCAAGGGCTGGATCGATATCGATGGAAACGTCTGGGAGTGGGCACCTGAGCAACACGGCGGTCAACATTGGAACGTGCAGCATCCAAAGGGAGGGCATACTAATGTCCGTCCGGACGGCTCGGTGATCGGACCAGATAATTTTCCGAACAGACGCCGATGAACAGAGATTCGATCTCGCTTACCGCGGCCGAAATTACGCGACTGCTGACGCAGGCAGCTGATGACCGTCGGCCTGCGATAAGACTCATCATGAAGGCGCCTGCATCCGCAGTCATAAAGGCCCTTCGGACCGCGAACACGAGCGACGTGCGACACATTCTCTGCGATGTCCTTGGGTTTCGCCGTGAAGCGCGAGCATCCCGCGTTCTGATGGAGATGCTGGACGATTCGGCGCCAGGCGTTCGTGCCGCGGCTGCGGACGCGTTGGCCAAGCTTCGACTTTCTGAGGCAGGCCGCCTGTTGGCGCAACGCTTGCGCTCTGAGCCCGACGCAGGTGTTCGGTCGATGTATGCCGCCGCGCTCGGAGCCGTCAAACACACCGCGGCGATACCGCTGCTCATCGCGAGCCTTTGCGACGAGTCTTCGGCCGTGCGTTCGTGTGCTGCATGGTCTCTCGGGCATCTGAGAGCGCGCGACGCCGAACCAGCGCTCCGTGAGGGTCTACAACACGAAGCTGATGACTCCGTAGTTAGTCAAATGATTGACGCGCTCAAGAAGATTCGGAATCGTCGTACGGCTCGACGGCAGCGACGAATCTCGCCGGCTCACAGGCGCTAGGATCGGGCGCGCTACTACCACCCACAGCTCCAGCGGTTTCTCAGCGAGGATCCGATCGGGTTCGCTGGTGGCAATCCGAATCTCTATGCGTACGTCGGGAATAACCCACTAAGCTTCCGGGATCCATCAGGGCATACTGCGCTTGCGGTCCCGGTGGTGATCGGAGGGGTAGTCGTCGTTGCGTTTTGGCTACAAAGCGACCAAGGCCGGCAGGGAGGTCAAGATACTGTCGAGGGCGCTAGACGACTAGGCGAAGGGCTATCGCAGAAAACGGAGAGCGAGCCGGCGCCATTCCCCGATCCGACCTCTCCACCTGAACATTGGCTTCCGCACCCGAGCGGGAAACCTGAGACATGGCTGGATCCAAGGACTGGTGAGACGTGGCACTGGCACCGTGATCCCGCCGATTCGCACGGCCGCGGCGGTGATCATTGGGACATTCGCGGCCCGAGGGGACCGAATCGAGAAGGAGGGAAGCAGGAATGGTGGCCCAAGAGGGGCTCGCACTCCTAAACTATTGTCTGGGAATTTGGGAGACACGATCGTCCCGAACGCCTCGGGTACAGCTGGCCTGGGGTGTCGGAAATGCTGAGAACGACTGGGGAGACTTAGGGGTGTAATGAGCGTTCACTTGGATATTCATGATGCCCGCGGCGCGATCCTAGACTATGACCTATGGCGCGCACACCGTGCACCGCTGCTGAACGGATTCTTCCAGTTTTGGGGGCAACCGAGAGCCTTCGTGGACCCTCAGGTGCTTACTGACTGCACGTTCTATGACATGCACATAACGGCGTACGTCCGTGGGTGGGCTCCCTCTAGCTCTCCGCCAGCGCATCCAGGCATGTTCGCCGATTTCTTCCCTACGATTCTAAGTCGTATTGTCGGGCGCAGCACGCTAACGCTCTTTGTACAGGCAACCGATCGTGATTCGTTCGACGAGCTTGAGGTCGTAGAGACCTTGCTTGCACCGAAAGGATTGCCCTACATCCTTCTGTCGAGGCCAGCAGCCAGCGCGGATCCACGGCTACAATCGGGCGCCTTCCAAATTCGGTTGAGTGTTGGATACTTGTTTTTTCAGTGGCCTGTGGATCTTGCTCGCGACATCGTGGACCGATGGTTCATGAGTCCAAATGTGACCGTAGAGGGATACGTCAGTCGGGAGCCGATGTTGTCAACCATTGGGCGTCTCTGTTTTCAGCCGGACACAGAAGTGAGAGTACGGGAGCTTCTTGATAGTGTGGAGATGGGATTCAGGTTGTGGCTGGACAACAACGGCCTCTTTGTCCTAACGACCAAGCTAAATCGTGCTGCTCTCGAGAATCGGCTGCAGATTGCAGATCTGGATCGCCAACTTCAGGAAGCTTCGGGTCGATATGAAATAGCCCCGTAAGCTTCGCCATCAACCGGGGGATCGGTGTCGGATCCGCCGAGTTTCGATGACGGCTTCCGGACTAAGCTGAGGCGCTCGATCTGAGCGCCCCCAGATCCTCCATGGAATTTGCCGCTTCTTGGTTCCGCCAAGTCTTCTAGGCATTTCTGACGCGTGTAGGCCGGGCCACAAGACTTGCTTTGACCTGACGCGCACCGGCGATAATCGAGAGTGATGGAAGAGAATTGTCGCGGGTGTGGCTCCGTACTCGATCTGACTCAGGAGCAGATTCGTCAGGTCGTCGACGAAGTCCTGGAGGAGACACGCCCCGAGATCAGGCCGCTTCCCGGCATCTGTCCGCTGTGCGGGCGATCGTCGGCCGTTCCGATCTCGCAGCGCAAGCCGATCCAGTTCGGGTTGGAATTGCCCCGGTTTCGTAGACACCGTGGTTAAGTTGCCAGTGCTTCGTGTTCGCGCCGCTGCTCGAAGGCGCGCGGGCTGAGATAGCCGAGCGCCGAATGCCGCCGCTGCCCGTTGTAGAAGACCTCGAGGTACTCGAACAGCTCGGTGCGCGCCGCCGTCCGTGTAGGCCACGTGGCGTCGTGGACGAGCTCGACCTTCAGCGACGCGAAGAAACTCTCGGCCACCGCGTTGTCCCAGCAGTCGCCCCGACGGCTCATGCTGCACACGATCTCGTGCTGGGCCAAGACGCGCTGGTAGTCGGCGCTGGCGTATTGACTCCCGCGATCGGAATGATGCAGCAGCCCCGGCGCCGGCCGCCGCCGCGCCAGCGCCATCCCGAGCGCGTCGAGGGTGAGGTCGTCGGTGATGCGGTCGTTCATGGCCCAGCCGACGGCGAAGCGCGAACAGAGATCGAGGATCACCGCCAGGTAGAGCCAGCCCTCGCCCGTCGGAATGTAGGTGATGTCGGTGACCCACGCTTGGTCCGGCTCGGGACGCTGGAATTGCCGCGCGAGGACGTTGGGCGCGATGGGCAACGGATGCCGCGACTGCGTGGTGACCCGAAACCGGCGCCGCCGCCGAGCGGCCAGCCCGTGCACGCGCATGAGCCGGGCGACGCGCTTGCGCCCCGCCCGGCAGCCCCGCTCCACCAGCTCCGCGTGAATCCGCGGGCTCCCGTAGCGTTGGCGCATCTGCGCGTGGATCGCCACGATCTCGACCCCGAGCCGTTCGTCGGCTTGCGCCCGGCTCGACGGGGCGCGGCCGCGCCACGCGTAGAAGCCGGCGCGCGACACGTGCAGCGTGCGACACAGCAGCCGGATCGGGAAGCGGGCCTTCTCCGCCGCGATGAATCGGAACCTCACGGGTGCTCCTTCGCGAAGAAGGCCGTCGCTTTTTTTAGGATGTCGCGCTCCATCCGCAGCGTCCGGTTCTCCCGCCGTAGCCGCCCGAGCTCCTCGCGCTCCTCGGTCGTCAGCGCCCCCGACGGCCCCCGGCCGGCGTCGATCTCCGCCTGCCGCACCCAGCTCCGCAGCGCCGTCTCCGTGAGATCCAGTTCCCGCGCCACCGTCGCGATCGGCTTGCCGCTCTCGCGGACGATGCGCACGGCTTGTTCCTTAAACTCCAGCGTGAACGCCCGCCGCTTCCGTTTGGCCATGACACACTCCTACCGCACTTTCGTGCGATCTGAGGTGTCTACGAAACCAGGGCAGGTTCAGGTTGCTGGTGGCGGCGCTTGTGCTCGCTTCCGCCCTCGCGATCGCTTACTACGTTCGCGGCGATACTGACCGGCGCCGCGTCGCTCAGGCGGCGCTCCAGCAGGCCGAGTCCAAACCCGAAGTCATCCGCTTGGTGGGGACGCCAATCACAGTGCGGGGCGATATCAGTGGGCAGGTCAAGGAGGACGAGACCGGCTGGCAAGAGGCGCGACTCACTGTTCCGATCAAGGGTTCGCAGGCAGAGGGAATCCTGAATCTGATCGGCGGTCGCGCCAAGGGCGAGTGGAGGTTCACGACCTTCGAAGTCCTCGTTCCGACCGTCCGTAAGCGGGTCGACCTGGTCTCGGGTCGTGTGGTGGATTACGATCCCGAAGGATACGTTCAGGTCCACACGCTCGCCGCGGCCACCCCGGAATACACGCGATCAAGTGTTCCGCCGGCACGCTGGAGCGGCAACTTCCCGTGTATCACTGTCAGTGCTATGAGCGGGGCCTCGCCACAAAGCGGCGAGTGTACGCCGTCCATCCCGTTCGCGGCGCTGAAAACGGGTCGGCTCGACCGGTTCGAAGTCGATGTGCGGTTCGGGAAGTTCAATCTTCGCGAGACCGATCTGTTTCTGAAGGATGGCGAGCTCGAGGTCCCGTTCACACGGTCGTACACCTCGCGGATCTTGTTTCTCATCTCGGAGACCAACGCGTTCGGGCGTTATAGCACGCACGATTTCGATATCGCGCCCATTGGCAGTCGAAATCCGTATCTGAACCAATTCATCGTCCTTCCTGACGCCGACATCCTGCAATTTCCTCGAATCTCCCGCGGCAGCGGCTATGCGGACGCCGTCTATCAGCACAGCGAGACTTCGTCGGCTTTCTACGGCGCGGTCACCGCCTGGAAGGGCGACGGCTGGGAGACCACACTGGTCGACGGTGCGCGTATACGATTCCCGGAGTCGTACAACGCCAAGAACATGGCGCAGGGCGCGCCGACACAGATGACCGACGCGAAGGGCAACACCGTGCAGCTCATCCGAGATCCGCAGCGCAATCTGAAGGAGATCCAAACACCGCGCGGGCGCCGGATTCGACTGTTCCATGACGACAAGGCTCGTGTAGTGCGTGCGGAGGACGACGAGCACCGATGGGTCAAATACGAGTACAACCCAGATGGACTGCTGGCCACCGTACGCCACTCCGATGGTCGCGCCCGGCACTACGCGTACGAGGGTGATTTCCTCACGGTGGTACAGGACGAAGCCGGTCGTGTCCTGCTTCGCAACTGGTATAGCGATGCCCGGATCGCGCGCCAGCAGTACGCGAATGGAGAGAGCTACCAGATCGGCTATACGATGGCTGGCACCGCCGTCTACGCAGAGGAGGCGCGGGTCGTCTCGCCGAACGGCGCAGTCCGTACATTCCGGACCGGAGACTCGGTACCACAGTTCCTCAAGGAGATCCGACGCTGAGGCGCGTCTTGTTGTCTAATGAGTCGCGGACCGCTCTAGACTACTGAAGAGTC
>CAVQVI010000033.1:0-24258 GCA_963717075.1 uncultured Acidobacteriota bacterium
GTCTTGGGGCCGCAGCAACTGTCATGAGGTCGGTGCGAGATTGAAGAACCGCTCCACGTTCGTCGTGAAGATATTCGACTTTTCGTCTTCCGTGCAGGCGGAATTCTTCACGGCCGCGATGCTCTCACGAATCGAGGACCGGCCGCCGGTGGCGTCGAACGGCGCGTCGGTGCCGAACAGCAGGTGGTCGGCGCCGAGGAAATCCCGGGCGACATTCACGGCACCCGGCGAGAACGCCCCCATGTCGCCGTAGAACCGGCGGAAGTATTCGATGGGATGCTGCGTCAGGCGTCCCTCCGTCAGGATCGCGAAGTCTTCGCTGAACTGGTCGAACATCGACTTCATGCGGCCGTGGAAGAACGGGATCATCGCGGCGGTGTGGTGAACGAGGATCTTCAACCCGGGATGCGTCTGCATGATGCCGCTGAAGACCAGCCGCGCCACCGCGGCCGTGCTTTCGTACGGCCAGCCGAACACCTGCCAGATTAGGTACTTCGAGTCCTGCTCCGCGGCATAGTCCGCGTGGGTGCTGCTGCGCGCGGGATGCAGCAAAACGGGCACGCCCTTGTCGGCAAGCGTCTTCCACACCGGCCGGAACTCGGGTGCGTCGAGCGGCCGGCCGTTGACGTTGGTGAAGATCTGGACGGCGCACAGGCGCAGCTGATCGAACAGGCGCTCGATCTCGCGGCATGCCGCATCGGGCTCGTTCATTGGAACGGCGCCCGCCGCGCCGGCGAACCGCGTCGGGTACTTGGCAATCAGCTCGGCGAGCTCGTCGTTGGCAATGGTGGACAGCTCCACGCTCGACCTCGGGGCAATCTGGTCGGGCGATGGGCTCGCGAGGCTGATCACCTGCCGGTAGCCCTCGAACTCGTCCATCATGCGAAAGCGGGCTTCGAGGCTCGTCAGCCCTTCGTAGTTGGGTGCCTTGCGTCCCGTGCGCACGTACTGCAGGTGCGCGGGACTGCTGGCGGCAAAGTCCTTTGAACCGGCGCGCGCCCAGCGTGTCTCTTCGTACCTCGGCGGCAGAATGTGGCAGAAGGCGTCGATCATGGTCACCGATTATTCCTATTCCCGGCCTGCCCGCGACCGGACCCAACGGCAGTGAGGCCGGGCGGGAGGAGTCAATTGCGGGCGTTGAGTCGCGAGCGGCGGCGAAGGATCGGCCGCACTCTCCCAAGTCGCAGGAGCAGTGTGTCACTTTGGGCACCATGTCGGAGAAGGACAGGGCGAACATTCAACTGCGGCTGCGGCTCGATCCGGGCACCGTCGGCTAGACGACCTCAGTGGGTCATGACCCAGACGGCCACGTTCACACCCAGCGCATAGCCCTTCGCCGCAAAGGTCTCGAAGTAGTCCTGGTTGTCGCCTTCCCGCTCCCAGCTGTCTGAAACGTCCGAGTTCATGCTGACGAGCACAAGCAGCCTGTCGTGGTCGTCGAACACACCGTAGTAGTGCACGGTTGAAGGCCCGATCTCAGAATCCTGACGCGTACGCTGCCACGAGCCGAGCGACGGGATCTGCGGGAGCGGGTTGACGCGGTAGAGAATCGAGAACATCGGGTGCTCGACCGGCAGGTCGACGATCTTTGCGCCGGGCAGGATTCGCATGAGATTCGGACGGATGTACTCGAAGTCCGGATCCCAGTTGTCGTCGATCCAGAGAAAGCCGCCCTTCAGCAGGTAGTCGTGCATGCGGGCGGTCTCTTCAGGTGTGAAGTCGTAGTTGGCCGCATTCTGCATGCGCAGGTACGGACACCGGAAGAGATCGGGATCCATGGCGGTGACGTTCGCAAAGCCGGGGTAGCCATTGTTCCAGCGGCTGATCGTCGTTGTGGTCAGCTCGGCGAGACGCACCATGAAGTTGTAGTCCGCTTGCGGATAGTCGTCGCCCCAGCCGGACTTTCTCGCCCTGCGGATGTTCTCGTACCGCAGGCGGCAGAACGTGAAGCCGAGCGGCTTGTCGGGGAGTCCGTGGTTGATCGGTATCTGGAGGTTCCGTCCGTTTGTCAGGATGGTGAACTGCTGCGCCGCGCCGCTCATGACGGCCAGTCCCAGCGCCAGCGCAAAGGCCAGTGCGAACCGCATCCATCGAGCCGATGCCCGCGTCCGCCGCATGTGAGGATCGTACAACGACTTCGTGTAAAGGAGTCGGACGGCGCGCCGGAAGGCTACGCGCAGACGTACGAGCGAGGCGCCCGTGCCGCGCCTCGGGAATCCTCCCTGGCTAAGACGCCCGATCGTCTCGCTGCGAACGGACTAGAAGATGCTAAAAGCAGCTTCACCGCGGCAACGTAGTCGGCCGGACGCTTGGTGCCAATCAACGCGTCGACCTTCTGTCATGACTGACGTTCTCGCTTCGCCAGCGGCGAAGCTCAGCACGCGACAGCGCCGTCGGCTCCAGTGCGTTCTTGGGCCGCCTCGGGGAGCCAGTTAGGTCCATTTGACAGGAAAGCACCACTGCATCTGCCGGGATACGCATCTCACGTCACGAGCGGACTGACGACGATACTCGTTTTCGGGCGCACATTTCTCAGGACACGCACGACGACGGCCCGGCCCGCCCCGACTTGCAGTCGAGGCGGGCCTGTCGCGCGTTTCTGCGCAGCGCTGCTATCTCGTGGACTAAACGGCTGCTGCCGCTGACTCACGGACTCCCAGGGGTTGGCGCGCGAACGCGTACTCCGAGTCCACGTCGTAGCACGTGTTCTCGCTTGAGTCCCCGAGCGCGGAATCCACGTACGATTGGACAAGGCTTACCGAAGGCGCTTCCCAGAGACAGGTCACTGCGGAGCGATCGCGGCTTGGATAGAACTGCAGGACCCGGACGCCGGCCGGCGCACCCTCATTCTTCATGAGCCTCTCGCCACGCGAAAACGCCGCCTGTGCATTCTTGATCCGGTGTAACACCACAACATACATCTCGCACCTCCTCTGATTGGTCGAGCAGGGACAACAGTAGCCGCTGTGAGCGGCGGCCCGCATCGCTCGAAAGCACCAATTTCAGGAGAGAGGAAAGTGGTGAGAAATCACCACGCGGTAAATCAGACAAGCTCGTGTTTAAACGCAAACGCAGTCGCGGCGCCACGAGAGGAAACGGCCAGCTTGGCGAAGATGTTCTGGACGTGTCGGGCGACGGTGTGCTCGCTGATGAACAACTCGCTGGCGATTTCGCGGTTGCTCTTCCCGACCGCGATCAGCCGCAGCACCTCGAGTTCGCGGCCAGTGAGCCCGTGCGTATTGGCAGCCCCGGTTGTGGCGCCGATGAGTGAGGCGACGCGCGCGTGGTCCGGAATGGCCCCCAGCCCCTCGAAAGCGCTTCGAGACGCCTCTAATTCCAATGCTGCCGTGTCGTGATCCTCCACCGCCCGACATGCCAGACCAATTGCTGACCGGACTCGCGCGACTTCATAGGGAGCGTCAAGCTCTCTCCATATGGCCAGCGCGCGCCGGAGCTCAATCAGCGCATCGCTCGCGCGGCCTTCGGCGAGCTCCAGGGCGCCGCGGGAGTGCGAAGCCATCGCGACAAGTGCTTCGCAGTCGAGACGTCTTGCGGTCTCGTCGAGCTCGCGCCAGGCGGCGCGCGCCAGGTCGAGGCTTCCGCCAGCGAGCATGATCTCCACGTAGGCGGGCAGGATTCCCGCGCGTCGCAACGGGACCATCGTCTCCCCGACGAACCGCCGGATGGCGGCTGCCGCCGACTCCGCCTTTCCCTGCGCCAGCCGCATGAGCGCCAAACCGGGCTGCGGCTCGCATCCATGCAGGCTGGCCTGGCGGTATGCTTCTTCGGCCGCTTCGAAATCGCCTCGCAGGCGATGCACCTCTCCCTGGCAATAGAAGGCGTTGCCGCACGCCAGCTGATTCAGCGCTCCTCGCGAGAACCGCTCCACCGAGCGGCGCGCCTCCTGCAGCGCAGTGTCCCAATCGCCACCGAGAAGCATGATCTCAGCGCGATGCACCAGACACAGCCCGTTGTGGGCCACCATCTCGGGCTGACGCTCGCACCACTTGGTCAGGGCGCGGGTCCACTCCCGCACGTGGCGCACGTCGTAGACGGCGCGGCAGAACGCGATGGTGTTGCAATAGACAATGCCCGTCACGATCGGCGATAGATCGTTTGCGGCCGCGGCAGCTAGTGCTTCGTCCACCAGCCGCAGGCCTTCCTTGCCCCGTCCTAGTCGCAACAGCGCGCGAGCCTGATCATCCCTCGCCAGCCAGACCAGATCGAGATCCCCGAAGCGCTCGCCGATCGCGGCGGCCTCTAGCGCAGTGGCGTAGCCGTCCTCAAAGTTGCCGCGACCCATCTGCTCGAGCCAGACGGGAATCAGCAGATAGCCCCGCTCAACGCAGTCACGGCCGAAACTCTCGAGCAACCGCTGCGCGCGGGCGAACCACCCGGCGCCGCGGGCCCGCTCGCCGCGGAACAGGAAACTGTGGCCGATCCAGAAGCCGCAACGCACAGCGCGCGGCACGTCACGCGCATCGAGATAGGCCTGGTGCGCACGTTCGAGAGCGCCGACGTAATCGTCGTCCCGACCGAGCATGTAAGCCGACCGGGCGAGCATCTCGAGGTCCTCGGCGCCCAACGGCTCCTTGCGATCGGCGCTCGCGAGTGAGTCAAAGGCGGTCAGCCACACCTGTTGACGGTGAGAGTTGCGACCCAGCTCGAGGTCGGTGATTTCGCTCATGGTCATCACCCATGGAAGCGACAACGACTAAAACGCGGGTTGGCGCAGTGGATGGTTCGGGTTCAGGTCACCCATGTCCGTTCGATTTAAAGCCCATCAGTAATAAGCGCTCGGTAACTGCCGCGTTCTCGACGAACCAAGTTCGACAATCCTCCCTAACACCCAGACAATTCTCGACGACTATCGCCCCTGACGCTGTCCCGGGAAAGGCGCCTAGCGCTTCGCGGCCGGCGACTGCTTCAGCTCGCTGAAGATCGTCTCGATCATCGCCTTGGCGCCGTCCAACCGGTAGTCCTTGTATTTCTCCGGCATCCTCAGCTCCGCTTCGACCTGCTCGGCGGTCCTGCCGTTTTTCCAGGCGGCGGTGACGGTATCGACGAACTCCCGCGTGAACTCTGCGTAGTCCCCGAAATCCTTCCAGGTAGGCCAGCCTTGTATGCCAGCGGTGTTGGGCTTGTTTCCCGGCCAGCGCCCATGGCCCGTGATGATGTGCTCGACCCCCGTGATTTCCTTGGCGGCCCGCGCCAGCGTTTGTGGCAGCGCCAGGGCGCTGCCGCCGGAGGCCAGATCGACGACTGGGAGGGCCTTCTCCGCGACGAGGTCGCCAATGTATGCGGCCTTGATATCGGGTATCACGACGATGGCGTCACCATCGGTATGTCCTTTGCCGAAGTAGTACACGTGCAGCGGCCGTTTCCCGACAGGCACGGACAGGTGATCACTGAACGTCCTGACGGTCCTGCCCGGGCCGGCGCCTCGTGCAAACCGTTTCCTGCTGTTCTCGTGCATCACGATTTGGACCGGCCCAGGGTACTCGGCGTCGGCGCCCGCGTGGTCCTCGTGCGCATGCGTGTTGATGATGGCCGTCACCGGCATGTAGCTGACCTTTTGTAGCGCCTCGAGCCCTGCTGGGCCCCAGCCGGCAGGCAGTGCGTCAAGGAGCACAATACCAGCGGCCGTGACAACGGCAACGGCATTCGCCCGGCCGTTGCTCAGAAAATACACCTCGTTTCTCAGAAATGACACGTCCACGAAAAACTGCTTCGGGCTGATACCTCTGCTTGGAGGTTGTTGTCCGTGCGCCACGCACACGGTTCCGAGAGCTACGAGCATTGCGGCGACGGTGTTTCGTCTCATAACACCTCCGGAGAACGAGCCTCGGGTCCGGAGAACGAGCGGTTGGGTCCACAAGAGGCTAACATGACCCCCCTTCAACGGCGAGACGCGCGCGTCGGCCGGATGTGGTGCCAGCCGCGGCGACGCAAGGAGTTGTTGAAGCGCAAATGAAGTGCTTGTGTTGGTCCTGCCCGGCAGGCAATATTCAGACGGTTTTCGAGTTGACCCGGAGGATGTTGCGGAGGACGTTGCTATGAAGCGAAAATCGCGTGCTCCGCTTCGCCTGCAGCTCGGCCTGGTCGTGGTGAGCGTGCTCATCTCGGCTGCCGGCCCGTTGGCGGACGACTGGCCCGAGTTCCGCGGCGCCGGGCGGCGCGGTGCGTGGAATGAAACCGGCATCCTCGACCGGTTCCCCAAGGGGGGACTGAAAGTCCTGTGGCGCGCGCCGGTGAAAGCGGGCTATTCAGGGCCTGTCGTCTCGGGCGGACGCGTCTTTCTGACTGACTTCGTTCCCATCAAGGGCCTGCGTGGCACCGAGCGCATGCTCTGTTTCGACGAGAAGACCGGCAAGCTGCTCTGGAAACACGAATGGGACGCCTTCTACGGGCCGTTTGTCAATACGAACGGGCCACATGCCACGCCGACGGTGGATGGCGATCGCGTCTATGCGCTTGGCACCGCTGGCACTCTGCTGGCCATGAACGCCGTCACCGGCGAGGTGCTCTGGCGGAAGGACTTCGTCAAGGACTTCCACGCCGATTCCGCGACCTACGGATTCAGCAGCGCGCCCATTGTCGACGGGGATCGCCTGATCGCGTTCATCAGCCATACGCCGGATGCCAAGGTCTTCGCCTTCGACAAGGTGACCGGCAAGGAGATCTGGCGGGCGCTCGCGACCGAAGCGGAGATCGGTACGAGCCAGCCGCTCTTGATAGAGGCCGGGGGAGCGCGGCAGCTGATCGTGTGGGACATGGCCAGCGTCACCTCCCTGAATCCGGTCACGGGCGCGACCTACTGGATGCAGCCGTTTCGCAGCGGAATCAATTTCGCGATGGTACAGAGCGGCGCTCGGCTCCTGATCAGCACCTTCGAGGAGGGGCCGTTGATGCTGGAGCTGGATCAGCAGCGGCCCGGGGCGCGCGTGCTCTGGAAGGGCCATGGCACGAGCGAGATCAACACGGACAAATTACACGCGTCGATTTCGACGCCGATCATCGACGGCGACTACATCTACGGTATCTGCAGTTACGGCCAGCTGCGGGCGCTCGACGCCCGGACGGGCGAGCGGATCTGGGAGTCGCAGGCGGCGACGGTGGAGCGGGTGCGGTGGACGTCGGCGCAACTGGTCCAGCACGGCGACCGTGTGTTCATCACCAACGATCGGGGCGAGCTGATCCTGGCGCGCCTGACCCCCAGCGGGTACCAGGAAATCAGCCGGTCGCCGCTCATCAAGCCGACCTCGGATCCGCGAGGCCGCTTTCGCAAGCTGGGGGCGGTGTACTGGTCGCATCCCGCCTATGCGAACAAACACATCTACGCGCGGAACGACGAGGAGTTGATCGCTGTCACGCTCGCCGCAGACGACTATCGCCCGTAACCACTCGTGTGGCGCACTGCGCCTGGCGTTTCGCGGCCCGTGATGACTGCTTCTCGCTGAATGCAAGGGCTGTCTTGACAGCCACCGATGCACGGGCGGCACTCTCCGGAAAATTCTCTACGACGAATCAGGAAGTACTTCACGGCGAGTGTCATGGCGAGTGTCAGTTGCGCTGGGAAAATCCAAGATGGCCATCCCGCTGAGAGTCTATTCGACGATCGGCCCCCGCTGGTGCCAGTCCTGCTCTCTCAAGAAGTTCCGAATAGCGATTCTTTGTTAGATGAGCGCGAAAATGCAGACTCAGCTCGGGACAGCCACTCCGGAGGGCCAGCTTCGAGCGTTCGTACAGAAGTTCGGGCCGGACGACCAGCGGCTCATTCGGGCAGTTCGGTCAGCCGTGCGTCAGATGTTCCCGACGGCGAATGAACTCGTCTGGGACAACTACAACTTCTTCGTAATTGGCTATTCGCCGACGGAACGACCATCGGATTCGATCGTCTCTATCGCGGCGCGAGCCAACGGCGTCGGGCTTTGTTTTATTCACGGTGCGAGTCTTCCGGATCCCAAGGGGCTACTTCTTGGCTCGGGTCGGCAAACCCGGTTCATCCGTCTCGAGTCGGCCAGCCAGTTGTCGCATCCGGACGTTGAGGATCTGATCGAGGCGGCGATCTCTCGGGCAAAGAAACCACTGTCCTTAACCGGGCGCGGCAGGCTAATCATCCGCTCGGTTGCCTTGAAGCAGCGGTCGCGGCGGCGGGCTCCGGTGCAATCGTCGGTGGCATCAAGCGCGCCGCAATCGGCAGCCCGGTTGCGCGGTGATACGCCGCCTATCACTGCGCTGCAACCGACGAGCTGCGCTCGACAGAACGCCAAGTCGAAGCGATCCTCTCGCGCGGCTCGCGGCTGAGCGCTGGTCGTTGCCTGCTGAACCCACGCTTGCCGAACACCGGCAGTGTGATTACAATGTAGTCACATGATCGTCAAGACCAGAATCGTTCAGATCGGCAACTCGAAGGGCATCCGTGTGCCGAAGGTGCTGCTCGAACACGCGCAACTACCTGAGGAAGTCGAGCTCCAGGCCGACAACGGCCGGCTGATTGTCCGGGCGGCTCAGGGCCCGCGGGCGGGATGGGCTGCGGCAGCCAAAGCCATGCACGCTCGAGGCGATGATCAAATGCTTGATGCCCCGACTTCCAGTCGGTTCGACGACAAGGAGTGGAGGTGGCGGTAGCGCGAGCGCTCATTTCGCGGGGCGACGTGCACCTTGTCCGGCTCGATCCCACGTTGGGGAGTGAAATCCGGAAGACTCGTCCTTGTCTCGTCATCTCGCCGGACGAATTGAACCAGCACCTCCGCACGGTCATTGTTGCGCCCATGACCACGGGTGGGCAGGCATATCCTTGGCGGATTGCTTGCCGGTTTCAGAATCGTTCGGGGTTCGTTGCCCTCGATCAACTTCGAACTGTGCACGGCGAACGTCTTGTCAAACGTCTGGGCCGCCTGTCGATCGGCATCACAACGGAAGTGCTCGAAACGCTGCAGGAAATGTTTGCCGAGTAGCGACGCAGGCTACATAGGTAGGTAGCAAAGTTAACCGGAGCGCGCGAGGTCCGAGGACTCGCGACCGCACGCGTTTACCATTTTGGGAAAGTTCGACCTGTTGGGTACGAGGTGCTAATGTATCTACGATTCATGCGGCCCACCCGAACCCCGATACTGTGGATGATCGCGCTTCTCGTCCTGGCCGGGACGCTGCCGACAACCGCATCGGCGCAGGCCCGCCGCCTGCTGCTGGTGTCCACGGTGTGGCCACCGTTCACCAACGAACCCGGGCAGTCGCGACTCGCGCTCGACCTCGTCGAGACCGCCCTCAAGCGGCTGGACATCGGCGGCGACACGTCCTTCGTGGACGAGGCCAGGTTTACGACGGCGCTGTTGGGCAACGACTTCGACGGGAGCGCCGCTGTGTGGCACGACGCGGATCGAGAGCGCTCCCACCTCTATTCACAGCCCTACCTCGAGAACCGCCTGATCCTCGTCGGTCGTCGTGGCAGCGACGTCTCGGCGACGGCCCTCACCGCCCTCAAGGGAAAGACCGTCGCGATCGTCGGGGGATACTCCTATGGCGACGCCGTCCAGGCGACCACTGGTCCGACCTGGGTTCGCTCGAACGGCGAAGAGGACAGTGTCCGGCGGCTCCTGAGGGGCGAGGTGGACTACACGCTCATCGACGAACTCGTCGTCCAATACATCGGCAAGAACTATGCGGCCGAAGCGCGGACGCGGCTGCAACTCGGGTCGACACCGCTCATCGTCCGCACGCTGCATTTTGCCCTGCGCCGGAGCCTGCCTGACGCCGAAGGGATCATCAGACGATTCAACGCCGAACTGCGCGGCATGATCGTCGATCGCAGTTATCATCGGCTCCTCCAGGTCGATTGGATTCGCGCCGATGTGGACGGCGACGGGAGCGTCGAGTACGTGCCACGGGCCGATCAGGTCGGCGCACTTCCACCTGCGGTCGCCTACGATCTCCACAGCACCAGTGCGTCCACCGATAAGAAGCCGGCGACACAGCGCTTCTCCTTCGGGGGCAACATCTACGAGAGCTGGGCGACGGTCCCGGATCGTTACAAGAGACCGCCGACGACGACGTACGAGGCGTACCAGGGGGATCGCATCCCTATCTTCAGCTTCACCTGGTGACAGCATGCCGGCTCGAGGAGTATGTCGCGCCGCACCTCGCGAGCGATCCGCTCTTACGCTCCAGTCAGCAGCCAGGGTCGAAAGTCGTCACCGCCGATTTCATCACTTTTCGCGGGCTGAAGGCCCAGCAGTAAGGTCTACGGCCACCGCATGCGCGCAGGCGCGAACGGCTTCTCGTTTCCGGTCTTCTTCCGCAGGTGTCCGTACATCAGCTCCTCGACGAACTCAACGCACTTGAATTCCATCAACTGCGTGCGTTTGTCGTGCCGGCGGTAGAGCGGAAGCCGGATCGTCCACGGCCTCGTGAACACTTTCGGATCGTCGATCGTCGCCTGGTAGTCGAGGAGATCCGGGTTTTGGGGCGTGAATCGCTCCGTCACGCGGAGCGCGTCGCTGTGAAAATTGCCGGCGCGGTCGAACCACGTCTGATCGTTGAACGCGGTGGTGTCCACGACCAACGTGTCCCCCTCCCATCGGCCGGTCGACTGCCCCATCCAGGTGTCCACCGGCGGCGGATCCGTCTTTCCCATCTTGATGACGCGGCTTGTGCTCGCGTACTCGTAGGCCATGACGATGTCGCTGTTGTGCGATTGCAGGATCTGGAACGGGTACGGCATGTAGGTAGCGCGCGGAATACCCGGGAGATAACATTTGACCTCCGGGTCCCGGACCAGCCAGTTTTCGTAGTTCTCCCTCTTTTTTGCCGCAGCCCACGGCTGGTAGGGGATTTCATTGCCTTCCACTACGCCCAACCCCCCGGGCACGGCGGCGATTGCGCCGAGCTCGAGCACCGGGCCGCTCCGCGCGGGATGGTCCTGAAGGTCCCAGTTCGCCGTTCCCATCGATTGCCAGATACCGCTCAGGTCTGGCTTGCCATCGGGCTTACGTGCGACCGACGCATCGGGCGCTCGACCGGCAACGGGCTCCCGCATCATGTGCAACATGCCAAAGGTCACAGCGGCGAAGACGAGCGCAACCGACGCGCTTTTCAGCCAATTCTGCATGCTTCACCTCGTGTCGGTCACTTGGTCTTGGGTTTCGCGGCCGCCCTGTCCTGCGCGCGACCGCCATTCAAGGTGTTCGGGATGGCGTGGTTCCCCTCGTGGCATGCGTATTCGAAGAGCTTGTAGTCCGGCTCCAGCGCCAACGGTATCGACACTTTCCACGGGCTCGTAAAGACCTTCGGATCCTCGATGACTGCCTCGTATTCGATCCGGGTCTCGCTCACGCGCGTGAAGCGCTCGACCACGTGCAGATCCTCGCTTTGCGGAATCGCTCGCACACGCTGCGTGGCGGCATTGGTTGCCAGGTTGCCCCTGTCGTTGTAATTCGCGATGTCCACGACCAGCGTGTTGCCTTCCCAGCGTCCGCGCGAGTCGCCATTCCAAAGCCGGACGCTTGGCCCCGGGTGCGAGCTGCCATCGACCGGAATCATTCGCGCTTCGTGGATCATCTCGTAAATGATCGAGACGTAGCCGGGGCCCTGCAGAATCTGGTATCCCGCGCCGTAGCCGGGTGGGAAAATTCCGCCTGGAACGCCGCGCGTAATGCAGCGTTCCCAGGCGGTGAAATTCACCCAGTCATCCTGGACGTGCGATAACCGGTAGTTTCGCCGCTCTTCCGCCCACGGCATGATGGGCACTCGCCCACTCGGCGGATCGACGACGAGCGAGCGCCCCTTGGGCAATTTTCGTCCCTGCGTATCGTTGAGGAAGCCGTCGGGTCCCGTTCCGCGCGCCGACCCGTCGGGATCCCCTGCATATAACCCGGGCGTGTCGGTCTCAGCGAACACTTCGAACGGCGTGCTCGTGTAGTTGGTCCAGATTCCCTGGATGTCCGGCTGACCGTCGGGTGTTCGCGGCGGAGTCCAGTTGGCGGCTGGCTTGTCCGCGACAGGCGTCTGCCCCTGCCCTGAGACAGAGACGAATGCCATCAGGGCGATAACCGCAATCGGCAGGAACGTGAGTGCTCGTATGCGCATCTGCCCCCCCAGTTCGTTGAAAGTCGGCCCCGTTGGCAGCGCCCGCGACGTGTGTCCGGCCAGACTGACTTTTCACGAGTCTACAGCTTCCGGCACGCGCCGGACGAGTCGGGTGATGGTATCGCAAGATCGGTCATTGCGAGTGTCATTGCGCTGGCACTGGACGAAAATTGGCGCGAATAGACAAAAGACGACGAAAAACGCCAAATGCCAAGCCCTAACCCTTTCACACCACTATCATTACGCGGCGGAACAAATTCGCGTCGTCACAGCTGTCAAGCTGTACCCGATCGGTCACTTCTTTCTCTTCTTATCCTGACGCGGGGCAGGCTTCTGTTTTTTCACCTGCTTCACGATGAACGACGCCGCGTCGAACTTCGGCAGCCGCTCGCCGCTGGCATCCTTCCGATGCGCCACGATGCGATACGAAAACGCCAGATTGCTTCGACCGCCCTGTTGTTCGCGAACTTCAAACGCCTTCCGATCCCGGCGCCTCACATATAGTCCCTTGCCGTCGCCATACGGGCTGAGGAACACATGGTACGAACCGGCGTTGACAACCGCAGCGAAGTCGGCGGCGATCTTGATCACCGCCTTGCCTTTCACTAGCTTCGCCTCACCGAAATCCTCGAACCAGCTTTCCGGACTCTCGACGCAGTAGAGCAGCCGATGTGATCCGTCAGGATGCGGCACCGCGGCTGATTTCGGTCCGCCGAAATTGACGAGCGGCCCCCACGTGACGACGGGTCCGAGGAAGATGCCGGCAAACCCTTTGGCGGTGAGTCGCTGCTCGCGATCGAAATAGAGACCAGCTTGTCCAAAGACACCCGTTGCGAAACCGTCGATCGCTTCCGGTTTGTTCTTGGCCCACTCCTCGACGCCGACGACGCCCGACACGCCGCGGTTGTTCATCGTCGCGCCGTAACAGCCTGAAGTGCGGGCGAACGAGCCCGCCAGCGTCGTGACCGGCTGACCGCTGTTGTCGCCGAACACCGAATGGTTCGCGGCGGACTTCCCCGACACGCCGAAACCTCTGCGAGGCGATACGCCGGCTACGCCGGAGCCCGATTCAGACTTGCCGAAGACGCCGTTGTTCGCGCTCTCCCCAAATGCCGGGACACCATGACCACCCGGAACACCAACCAGACCCGCCGCCGGCGGACCACCTCCCGCGACAGCCGAAGCCGGTTGAACGCCGCCGCGGCCGACGACACCAGGACCCGGCTCTTTTGGTCCTGCGGTCAGCGGGACACCTTCCGATACAACCGAGTGAGTCTCGGCGTCGCCGCCCTGACCAAACACACCGGTGCTCTGCATCTCGGCGAACGCCGGCGTGCTCGCCGCGCCTGCCACACCGACGACACCGGCACCTGGGCCCTGGCGTGTCGTATTGAATTGATGTTGCTTTCCACCCTGGCCGAGGACGCCGATGCCAGGATCGACGGGACCGAGGAATCCAAAATCGGTCGCATCGCCACCGGCCCCATGCACGCCAATTCCGCCGGTGCTGTTGCCGTCGACTTGCGGGCCGCCGACGATCGCCCACGACTTCGGATAGGTTTTCTGGTTGTAGCCGCCGCGGCCGAAGACGCCGGTCCCGGCAGCGGGACCACCAAGGCCCACGACACCACGCCCAGCAATCGGCGCCACGCCGCTCGTCACCGTGCCACTCCATCCCATGCCGACCAAGCCGTCGACGGCATGAGTCGGCGAGCGGTCACGATCGTACGACCCGAGGAACACGATATCGTCGCCGAATTCGTCGCCCGAATCCTCGTTCTGTCCGCCAACGATTAACGTGATTTGATCCGCCTCATTGGTTCGGCCCGCTTCCATGTCGTCGCCGCTAGCCATAGCTGCCTCCTGTTCCGACTTCGAACGTTGCGGACGACCGCGCGTGCATGACGAACGGTCGCGTCCTGATGATCCCGTCGCGTAACGATACTCGCAGCGGGCATCGATCGATCACCGGGATCCACCACCAGTCGTGAATCTGCGCAGAGGCCGGGCAGCAGGCCGTACGGACCTCTCCTAAGCTTCCCCGATCGATTGACACCCAAAGGTAGCCGCGAGTTCGCCTCCCACCCGCTTGTTCAGGTCGTCGATCCGGAACGGGATACGCCGCCCTCTCGAAAGCGGACCTGTCGGCGGCGGCGCGTCATCGTTCCTGACAGAAAGTTTGCCGCATTCGCCGAGTCAAATCGTAAGCTATGGAGAGTCGCGTGATCTGCTTTCCAGGCTTCTCGCGCAGCTTGCGTACGCATCTGCGAACGGCGGTTCTGGCGGCCGCGGTCGCGGCCGCGCCCTCGCTCGCGTCCGCCCAGAACGCAAGCGCGGCGTCTCCTGCACCCAGCAAGCTGAAGCTCGAGACGGGCAGGGAAATATACGAGGCCGGGTGCGTAAATTGCCACGGTCCGGACGGCAAGGGAGCACCGAAGAGCCAAATCGGCTTCGACATGCCGCCGACCGCTCCGGACTTCAGCGACTGCCCGACGGCGACGGCCGAGCCCGACGTGCAATGGCGCGCCATCGTCACGCACGGCGGGCCGGCGCGCGCGTTCTCCCGCATCATGCCGGCGTTCAAGGATCAGCTGACCGCCGGGCAAATCGACCGGGTCGTCGACTACCTGCGGGGATTTCTGCCGGGAGCCAGCCTGGCCGCGCGGGAACCTGAACCTGCCGCGTCCGCTCGTCACGGAGAAGGCGTTCCCCGAGAATGAGACAGTCATTTCATCGGCCATCAACAGGCAAGGGGCGCCGGGCGTCGCATCCACGGTCATCTACGAGCACCGCATCGGTGCCACCGCGATGATTGAGGCGATCATCCCGTACAGCTTCACCAAGGACACGGGCACGTGGGAGGCATCGTTCGGCGACCTCGCGCTCGGCTACAAGCAGAAGCTGTTCCACAGTCTGAAGAAGGGCACCATCGTCAGCGTGGGTGGCGAACTGATCGCGCCGACCGGAAACACCAGCCTCGGCACGGGCGGCGAGTCGACGATCTTCGAGACCTTCGGGGCATGGGGCCAGATGTTTCCGGCGGACAGCTTCCTCCAGGTCCACACCGGCATCGAGTTGCCGGCGCACACCGATAAGGTGGCACGTGCGTACTACCTTCGCATGGCGGTGGGGAAGACCTTCGCAACCAACGGCGGGCTTGGGCGCCGCTGGTCGCCCATGGTGGAATTCATCGCCGACCGCGAACTCGTGAGTGGCGCGGTGACCAATTGGGACATCGTGCCCGAGATGCAGATCCCCATCAGTAAACGGTTGCATTTGCTCGGCAGCCTGGGCGTCAAGCTGCCGGCCAACCACACCGAAGACCGCCCACGACAGCTGTTGTTCTACGTGCTGTGGGATTGGGTCGATGGCGGCCTGCTGCAGGGGTGGTAGGGAGAATAGGTATGTTTCGCACGCTCGGCATCGGAATGCTGGCGGCGCTGGCCTTGGCGGTCTCGCAGGCGCAGACGCCGCGCGCGGCCCAACACCCGCCAGCTGTGGCGGGGAAGAAGGCGCGCGACATCACCAAGGCGAAGGGCTACGGCACCCACTTCGACACCTCCGAACGCTGCGTGGCCTGCCACAACGGCATCACGACGCCTGCGGGCGAGGACGTGTCGCTGGGCACCGCCTGGAAGACCAGCATGATGGCCAATGCGGGCCGCGATCCGTACTGGATGGCGGGCGTGCGGCGCGAGATGATCGATCATCCCACCGCGTCGGCGGTGATCCAGGACGAGTGCTCGATCTGCCACATGCCGATGATGCGCTACGAGGCGAAGCTGGCTGGTGGCGAAGGCGACGCGTTCGGGCATATCCCGCCCAACCTCGAGAAGCTCTCCGACCGCCTGTCGGACGACGGCGTTTCGTGCACGGTCTGCCACCAGATCGACAGCGACAACCTTGGCACCAAGGAGAGTTTCGTCGGAGGCTTCAAAGTGGACGAGCAGACACCGGGCGGCGAGCGCCCCGTGTACGGTCCGTTCGAGATCGACAAGGGGCACACGACGATCATGCACTCCTCGTCGGCATTCCGTCCCAAGGAAGGCAAGCACGTCCAGAGCTCCGAGCTGTGCGCCACCTGCCACACCCTGTATACGCAGGCGCTCGACCCGGCGGGGAAGGTCGTCGGCGAGCTGCCGGAGCAGGTGCCGTATCAGGAGTGGCTGCACAGCGAGTACAAGACGACACGCAGCTGTCAGGCCTGCCACATGCCGGTCGTGAAGGAAGACGTACCTATCACGTCGACGTTCGGCGAGCCGCGTCAGGGGCTGTCGCGCCACACGTTCGTCGGCGGAAACTTCTTCATGCAGCGGCTGTTGGGCCGGTTCCGGAGCGACCTTGCAGTGCCGGCGCAGGCGCACGAGATGGACGCCGCGGCCGCCCGCACCATCGCCCACCTGCAGAACGAAGCCGCGACCCTGGCCGTGACGAACATCGATTCACGCGATGGACGCCTCGACGCGGTCGTCTCGATCGAGAACCTCGGCGGTCACAAGCTGCCGACGGCGTATCCCTCGAGGCGCGCGTGGCTGCATGTCACGGTGAAAGACCGATCGGGCGCCGTCATCTTCGAGTCGGGCGCGCCCCGGGCCGATGGCTCCATCGAGGGGAACGACAACGACGAAGACTCAAGCCGGTTCGAGCCGCATCACGTCGAAATTACAAAGGCTGACCAGGTGGAGATCTACGAAGCCGTGCTCCGGGCCCCCGATGGGAAGCTCACGACGGGGCTGTTGACCGCCTCGGGTTATGCCAAGGACAACCGGCTCCTTCCGCGCGGCTTCGACAAGCGCACGGCCGACAAGGACGTCGCGGTCCACGGCGACGCCGAGAAAGACGACGACTTCGTCGGCGGCGGGGACCGGGTCCGCTACTCCATTGCGACCGAACGGGGCCCAGGGGCCGTTCCGCGTGGAGGCCGAGCTGTGGTATCAGCCCATCGGCTACCGCTGGGCGATGAACCTGAAGGATTACAAGGCGCCCGAGCCTGATCGGTTCGTCGGCTACTACCAGCAAGCCGCTTCCGAATCGGGCGTGCGGCTCGCCCAAGCGAGTGCCACCCGCTAGATCTCAAGAGCACGTTGCAGAATTGACGTCTGGCGGGGCCTGTCCTCGAACAGCCCCACCGAGTGCTCGGCGAAAAGCACCCGTCACGGGAGACGCCTCCGCGCTCGGCGGGGCGCCCCGTTCTCGGCCACCCGCGCGCACGCTAATTTCGCGACGCGCTCTAAGTCTGATCGTTCGGGCGTCTCTGTCCAGAACTGACAGGGCTGGAGTGCAAACTACGAAGTAGTGCAGAATCAGGAAGCAGTCCTGACGGTCATGTCCTGCGCCCGCGGACCCGGGAGACTCGGTGCGCGGCATCGCTATGGCCTGCTCGGTCTTGAACGGTTCTGGAGGGAAGCAGATACATGAAGACGCTTCTACATGCGGCACTGCTGCTCACGCTGGTGCCGGCCGGCGCGCGCGCACAGATCAACGCGGGCGAGCTGAAGCCTGAACCGGACCTGCCGTTCACGATGACCCAGGTGGCGACGTTCAAACTACCCTGGCGCATCGCGTTCCTGCCGGATGGACGAATGCTTATCACCGAGAAAGTGGGCCCGGTCTGGCTCGTGACCCAGCAGGGAGGGAGCACGCCGGTCGAGAACGTCCCGGCCGTCCTGTACCAGAGGCAAGGAGGCATGTTGGGCGTGTTCGTGTCGCCGCGCTATGCGACCGACCACAGCGTCTACCTCACCTATGCGGAGCCGGGCGATCCGGACACGTCGGGCTTGGCCCTCGCACGGGCCCGACTGGAAATCGGCGAGAGCACGGCGAGTCTGGAGGGATTGCAGGTGCTGTGGCGTGACATGCCGAAGGGTCGTGGTGGACAGTTCGGCGCCCAGATCGCATTCTCGCCCGACGGCCAGTACCTGTTCCTGACGGTCGGCGATCGCCAGCGCATGACGCCGGCGCAGGATCCGAACACGGCGGTGGGCAAGATCCTGCGTCTGACGCTCGACGGCAAGCCTGCGCCTGGGAATCCGATGGCAGGAAAGACGGGCGCGGCAAGTATTCCCCTGACCAATCCGCCGCGCGATACGGAAGTGGCCAAGACCGCGCCCGTGATCAGCACGTACACGTTCGAGGGGCCGAATCTCGCGCCGGCGGAGGCCTGGACTAGCGGTCATCGAACGCCCTACGGTCTGGCATTCGCGCCCGACGGCCGACTGTGGGAAGTGGAGCACGGCCCGAAGGGCGGCGACGAGCTGAACCTGATCGAGCCCGGCAAGAATTACGGCTGGCCGCTCGCGTCGTACGCCACCAACTACAACGGCGTGCCGATCCCAAGTCCTGACACACGGACGGATCTCACCAAGCCGGTGATCTACTGGACGCCCATCATTGCGCCGGGCAATCTCATCTTCTACAACGGGGCGATGTTCCCGCAGTGGCGAGGCTCAGCCCTGCTGAGCGGGATGGCGACGGAGTCGCTCAACCGCATCACCTTCGACGGCAAGGGCGGAGCGACGCCCGCCGAACGCTGGAGCGTTGGCCACCGCATTCGCGATGTGGAGGTCGGTCCGGACGGCGCGCTGTGGATGCTCGAGGACGCCAATCCAGGCGGGCTGTTCCGCGTGACGCCGAAGTAGCGTGAAGGTAACTCCCATTCCGTCTGGATCGCGATCCGAACACCGTTCGCTCAGCCAAGCCGGTCCACTATCCGGCTGAGACTCCGCCGCGCGTCAGGCGTTGATCTGAGTCCGGTGCATGATCCGCCGGGATCCGGGATCGAAGGCATTGCGCCGATGCATCGTGCAGCGATTGTCCCAGACGACGAGATCGCCGATGCGCCAGCTGTGCGACCAGGTGAGCGGGGCAGCAGTGGCATGCGACCAGATCTCGTCGAGCAGCGCCTCGGAGTCAGCGATTGACAATCCTTCGATGTAGGCGTTGCGGCGACGCCCCAGGTACAGGAAGCGACGGCCGGTGTCCGGGTGCACACCGACGAGGGGATGAAACGCGCCAGGCGCCGTGCGAGGGTCGTCGCTCGGCGCAACGCCGGCACGAACGTACCCACCGCTGTTGTACGTGCCATCGTGCTTCAATCGCAGGCTCTGGAGACGATGTCGAAGGGCGGTTGGCAAGGATTCCCACGCCCCATACATCGTGCAGAATCCGGTTTCACCGCCGCGCGACGGCACCTCGAGGGCGTAAAGCACGCTTGCCTGCGGCGGATCCTCCAGGTACGACATGTCCGTGTGCCAGACGGCCTCTCCGGAGCCAAGGCTTCCAATCGCGGCACCGTTCTCGACCACGTTCGAAACGATATAGATCTCCGGAAAGCCGTCGACAAAACGGCGTCCGTTTTCCTGGATCGGCGCATGATCCAACTTCCCGAACCGACGGCTGAACGCGATCAGGTCGGCGTCCGAGAGGCGCTGACCGCGAAACAGGAGCACCTGATGCTCGAGCCAGGCCTGCCGGATCCCGCGAAATGTCTCGTCATCGATCTGTCCGAGATCGATGCCGGCCACCTCTGCCGCAAGGGCGGCGCCGGATGGAATGACCTGAAACGCGTCCGTCATGCAACGGCTCCCGTCCGGACACCCGCTGGCGCCGCCGCGTCTGCAACGGTGTGAGCGGGGTTGATGAAGAGTGCAGCGACCGCCCCGACGAGCAGCAGTCCAGCCGAGACCATGAACGGAAGATCATATCGTCCCGTCCGTTCGATGATCAATCCGAACACCACCGGCGAGATCATCCCGGCGATGCCGAATCCGGTATTCATCATCCCACCCGCCGTTCCTGCGTACGCGCCGGCAATGTCGATTGGCAATGACCAGAGCACGGCGTTGGTCAACTCCAGGAAGAAGAACGCGGCGGCGAGCGCATACACTGCGCCGATCGGGCTGTTCGTGCGCGCCGCCGGGACGATGAAGGCGAGTGCTCCGAGCAGGCCGACGACCAACACCATCACGCGGGCGAGCCTCAGATTGCCGGTGCGCTTGAACAGCGCGTCCGAGGCGATCCCCCCCAGCAGGTCGCCCACGACGCCGGCGGCCAGCGGCAGCATCGTCATGATGGCCAGGGCGTTCAGGTTGAAGCCCCGCGCTTCAGTCAGGTACGTAGGCAGCCACGTCAGGAACACCCAGAGCGACCAGCCATAGCAGAAGTCCACCAAGGTGACGAGCCACATTCGGGACACCAGGTCCCGCCAGGGCGTGCTCTTCGCCTGGCGACTGATGGCCCTTGCCGCAGCCCCCAGCTCCTGTTGTTCGGCAGCGGTCACCCGGGAATGTTCCGCCGGAGTATTGCGGAACACCATGAGCCAGACGAGCGTCCACAGCGCGCTGACGCATCCAAGCACGACGAACGACGCTCGCCAGCCGGACGAGGTGACGATAGCGAGAACAATCGGCGGCGTCAGGGCGCCGCCGAGTCGCGACGAGCCATGGGTAATTCCCTGCGCGAAACCGCGTTCGCCAATCGGCATCCAGAAGGTCAGTGCGCGCGTTGCGGTGGGAAACGCTCCTCCTTCCCCGAGTCCGACGAGCAGGCGGAAACAGACGAGCGACAGGACGCTCCAGGACAGCCCGGTCAGAACGGTCGCGGCCGCCCAGATCAGGCTGAGCGCCGCCAGCACGAGACGTGGGCCGTATCGATCGGAGAGCCATCCCCCGACAATCTGCATCGCCGCGTACGAGTAAGCAAATGCAGAGAAGATCAGACCGAGCTCGGTCGGACTCAGTCCGAGCTCCTTCCGAATCATCGGCGCCGCAACCGAGATGTTCACGCGGTCGACATACGCCACGAAATACATGAGGCACAGGACGGCGAGAACGATGTGTCGCGTTTTGATCGCGGAGGCCATGCGGCGGACCGATTCTAGTGGACTGTCCGCGCCATTTCTACAGCAGCAAAGGCGGGTCCTGGCCGTGAACAGCCCCACCGGGTGCTCGGCGAAACGCGCTCGTCACGGGAGACGCCTCCGCGCCCGGCGGGGCGCCCCGTTCACGGCCACCCGCGTGACGCTGCTGTACTTCTCGCGCGGACATGCCGCTAGTATCGAATCGTGTTCCGTTTCGAGGGCGCAGATGCATTCGACGTCCGATTGCGATCGTCCCTCCGTCGTCTTCTTTCACCTGACTTCAAGCGTGATCTTGTTGATCTTGCCGGTGAATCGAGTCTCGGCGCCGATGCCGATCCCCTCGGCAACCGGCGTCTGGTTGTCCATCCCGACGTCAGCGGTCTCGTCGGCGGAGAAGATATTCGGCTGAGTCCTATCCACACGCCCTTCAGCGACGGGCTTACCGTTCACATAGAGCGTCGCCTTGCCACCTTTGCCGACGCCGCCACCGTCGTACGCGAAGTCGAGCGTGACTGTCGCGGGACCAGGCGGAAGTGGCTGCGGCGCGCTGACGGTGTAACGCGCCAGCCCGAGGAAGTTGTAGGTGTAGGCCGGCTTGCCATCCTTCATGAACAGCGACCAGCCGCCAAAACGTCCGCCCTGCGACAGGATCGCGCCGTTGGCGCGGCCAGCCGGGATCTCGAGCTCCGCGGTGATCTTGCTGGAGCGGTTCTTGATGTTCATGAAGGTGTTTTCCAGCATGCCCTGCATGCCTTCGTACAGCGTGAGCGACTTGCGGTCGCCGAGCACATCCGGCCGTCCCGCGAGCGCCGGGTTGGTGCGCTCGATGGTCCGGTCGTCGATGGGCAACACGTGGTACTTCTCGGCTTCCGTCATGAACAGGGCCTGCATCTCCTTCAGCTTCGGGGCCTGCTCGCCCGCCAGGTTCTTCGTAAGGCTGAAATCGTTCCTCACGTCGTAGAGGTCCCAGACATCGGAAGTCAGCGCCTGCAGATCGCTCGTCTGCCACGGCGCGCGGTGGATGGTTCGGGCAAGCCAGCCATCGCTGTAGATCCCGCGATTGCCGAACATCTCGAAATACTGCGTCTTGTGCCGCTCCGGCGCCTTGGCATCGTTGAAGGCGTAGACGAGGCTCGTGCCCTCGATAGGCGTCTGTGATGTGCCGTTGACGGACTTGGGTTCCGGCAAACCGGCGGCCTCGAGGATGGTGGGGGCGATGTCGATGACGTGCGAGAACTGACTGCGCAGGCCGCCGTTCTCCTTGATGCCCTGCGGCCAGTGGATGACCATGCCGTTGCGGGTGCCGCCGAAGTCGGACGCCACCTGCTTGGTCCATGCAAATGGCGTATCGAACGCCACCGCCCAACCAGCGGACATGTGCGGGAAGGTTTCCGGTCCGCCCCACTTGTCGATCAACGGGATGAGATCCTCGACCTTCTCGGTCACGCCGTTGAAATACGTCATCTCGTTGTACATGCCGACGAAGCCGCCCTCGGCGCTCGTGCCGTTGTCGCCGGCGATGTAGATGAACAGCGTGTTGTCCATCTCGCCGATGTCCTCGATCGCCTTCACGAACCGACCGATTTCCGCGTCGGTCTGCTCGAGGAATCCCGAGAACACTTCAGCCTGACGAGCGTAGAGACGCCGCTCCTGCGCCGGAAGCGAGTCCCACGCCTTGATGTCCTTGGGTCTGTCGGCCAACTGCGTGTTTACCGGGATGACCCCCAGCTTCTTCTGACGCTCGAGCGTTTCGCTCCGGACCTGATCCCAACCCTTGTCGAACTGGCCCTTGTACTTGTCTGCCCACTCCTTCGGCACGTGGTGCGGCGCATGAGTCGCGCCGGTCGCGTAGTAGACGAAGAACGGCTTGTCCGGCGTCATCGACTGCTGGGCCTTCACCCAGTTGATGGCCTGGTTGGTCATGTCCACGGTGAAGTGATAGTTGGGCATCTTCGGAGGATCGACTTTGATCGATCCGTCGTAGACGAGCGGATACCACTGGTCGGTTTCACCGCCGATGAACCCGTAGAACTTGTCGAAACCCTGATGGGTGGGCCAGCGATCGTACGGGCCCGACACGCTGGTCTCCCAGGCGGCGGTTTCGTGCCACTTGCCGAACGCGCCGGTACTGTAGCCGTTGAGCCGCAGCATTTCCGCCAGCGGCGCCACGCTGTTCGGATTCTGCCCCGTGTTGCCGGGGAAGGCGGTCGCGGTCTCCATGATCGAGCCGGTATTCACGGTGTGGTGGTTCCGGCCGGTCTTGAGCGCGTTGCGCGTCGGCGAGCAGAGCGCGGTCGTGTGAAAGTTGTTGAAGCGCAGGCCGCCCCGCGCAAGCTGGTCCATCGTTGGCGTGCGAATGGGGCCGCCGAACGTGCCGGGCCCGCCGAAGCCCACGTCGTCGATCAGCACGATTACGACGTTGGGTGCGCGGCTCGGGGCCTTGACCTCGAACCGCGCCGGCGGCTTGGCGTTTCGAGCATCGAGTTCAGTGTATCGCTGAGGGTTTGGTTCCGGAATTGGCAGCACTGTTCGATCGAGCTTCCCGTCGTACCCGCAGCAGGCCTGGCAGTCTGGTGCGGCGCCGGAGCGCTGCAGCCGGCAAGCGTGAGCGCGACGCCGGCGGCGGCGACACACTGTGTCCCTGTCCTCATGATCACACTCCCAATGGTGTCAGGTTGTAGCAGCGTGCCAGATCGTTGATGCTTTCCCGCAGCACGGCCCAATAGCGCTCGGCCTGCGTGCCGTACTTGCCGCGCACCAGGACCTGGTTGATCTTGCGTCCGTCGTCCAGGACGTTCTCCACCTGGGGCCGCGTCTCCATCCACTTGTCGGTGGGGTCGAATTTGCGCCGCAACCGGTTCGTCGAGCGGTTCAAATCTCCCAGCGCATCGTCCAGCTCGTCTTTCTTCTCGCGCGCGACGTCCTTCTGCGACTCGGTTGCCGTACGACCGCGAGTCCGCCCGGACGCCTTGCCGGCTTGCGCGTCTGCGTTTTTCCCTGCTCGCCCCTGTTCTCCGCCCACTTCCGGAATTCATCCACGCCGTCTTCCACTTTGCGGATGCGATCGGCGACCTGGACTTTCGTAAAAGCTAGTTGCGCAAACGCCAATCCGGTGACGGCCACGCACGCGAGGATTGCTCCGACGAGGGTTCTTGTTGTCTTCACAAAACCTCCATGGAATCGATTGTCTTCATGCGACGATGAAAGGTCCTGATTTCATGATCTCGATGTCAGAAAGCTTCGATGTCCGTCGAACAGGCCCTCCTTGGGGCTATAGAAGCGGACCATCGGATAGAAGCCTTTCCCCGGAAACC
>CAVQVI010000034.1:0-1270947 GCA_963717075.1 uncultured Acidobacteriota bacterium
CGACGGCCGATGACCTGCTGAATCCCGACCGGTTTGCCGGTGGCGGCCAGCCAACGTCCAGGGGAAGCGCTAGAGGCTGCCAGAGCCTCCCCCCTTTGAGAGCGAACTGTGCAAGGTGGGCTTGAAAGTGAACGACGAATACGGAGGTTGTTACGGCGCAGCGATGAGCGACCCCGCGCCTCGCCGGCAAATAGAGTGTCACACTGAGGCGGTGCTGTGTTCGAGGACCGACCATTCATCACGAACTGAAGAGCACTGAATGAAACGTCAACGTTCAAGGTTGTGGGACGTCACCTACGACTTGGCGAAATGACCGTCCTGCTCATTGCGCTACTCTCGCGCACTGCCTCAGCACAAGATCAAGTCTGGACTGACTTCGACCTCCATTGGATCAAGAGCCATCAGGTGACGTTCGAACTCCAGGTCGAACCCAAGGTGCTCGCGTCACAGCCCGCCGAGGGTCCCGGCTGGGCCACTCTGGACGTCACGCCGTCTGCGGAATTCACGCGAGGGCAATGGATCGATGTGCTCGGCCAACTGTTGATCGCTGGGACGAAGCAGACTGACAGTGTCAACTCGACGGAGCTCACCCCGCGACTTGGTTTCAGGTTCCACGTGTTGTCGAATCTTCACGACGAGCTGCTCAAGGAAAAGCAGCCGAAACGGCGGGTCGTCATACGCAATCTCGTGCGGTTCGAGTGGCGCAACCTGTACTACTCCAGCGATGAGAAGAACTCGTCGACGTTTCGTATCCGCGACCGCATTGAACTTGAGTTTCCGATCAACCGCCGTACGTCACCGACGATGGGGTCATCTACGCAATGAGCGACGCGGAATGGTTCTGGACCGCGAGCAATCCCCCCGACGGCAATTCCCAGCGAGAAGCGCCTTCGCGCCGGCGTGGGTCACCGCTTCAGCCGAGCCTGGCGTGTCGAAGGCCTCTACATCTGGGATCAATCGCGCGACTCGATCGACACTGGATTCACGACAGCGGATAACGTCATACAGGGGACCGTCCGGCGCGTCTGGTAGCGGGGCGTAAGTGCTCGCGGCACATCCTGCAAGGCTGCCATAAATATTCTGGTGCGGCGGTCTGAAAAATAATGCATGGTTTTGAAAACCAGAACCGCGTGGCGCGGCGACAAACAATCCATCGGCAACACGTTCGTCATTGACCTGCGTGGACGCCAGCCCTGACGCGCCACGCCCAGCCGGGCGCGCATCGGTACGCTGGATTGTGCTGCTGGGACTTTGATCTGGGCGGTGTTGCGCGAGGACGGCAACCATCAGGAGCTGGGCGAGGAGTTCGACCTGACCAGCGGGTCGATGACCGCCGCCATCAATCGGCTGGAAACGCGTCACCTGGTGGCGCGGGCCAATCACGCCACCGACCGCCGCGCCTGGGTCATTCACCTGACGCCCGCGGGCAAGGCGCTCATCACCAAAGTGTTTGCCGGACACCAAAACGCGATGGAGAACGCGATGAGCGGGCTCTCGCGAGCGGAGCGCGCGACGCTCACCGACCTCTTGAAACGCCTCGGCACGGCGAGACCGGTACCGGCCAGAAGAAGGAGTAACCCGATGACTGCCACACTCGAGGCCACGAAGACTGCCCGCGCCATCGACAAGATGCACTCGGAGGTGACGTTCCAGGTGCGCCACCTGTTGACGAAGGTGCGCGGACGATTCACGGAATTTGCCGGAACGATGGTGTTCGAGCAAGAGCATCCCGAACAGTCGTCGGCGTCGCTGACGATCGACGCGTCGAGTGTCGATACCGGCACGCCGGATCGCGATACGCACTTGCAGTCCGACGATTTCTCGCAGAATCCATACCACCAACGCTCACGTTCACAAGCTCGCGGGTCGTCAAGACGGGCGACGATACCTGCGGCATTAACCAGACATGACGATTCGCGGCGTCGCCAGGGAGATCGCCTGCGGACGCGTTACGTCAAACCCGGCAACGCCTGGGCGGCGGGCCGCTGGAAACCGGCATCCGCGCCTCGCCAATCAAAAACTGGCTGACCTGAACGCAGCACTGGAAGCTTAACGTATTCGCCGTACGGCGACCAGGTGCGGATCGACCATCTGAATCAGGCCATCACCGCAGTCGGCGACACATCTCTATGATGATCTGAGGGCGAGGCGCGCCAGACGGTGAAATCATGATTGAGGGCGAGGAATTATATAAATCCGTCATCGAGGCAGGGCTCGTTGACTTGAAGTTGGGCTCAACATGACCCGTTCCGGTTGATTTCCAGCTAGGGCTTCCATCAGGTTTGGGCATTGCGTGAGACCTTGCTCAATATACGCAGTTTTTGCGTATTTTTCCTCGACTCTGCGTAGAATAAGGCCGATAATATACGCATGTGGTGCGTATAATAAGTAGTTATGTCCATCAGCTCTCTGATTGGCCCACATTCCATTGGGACCAAGAGGTCCTTGCCGGGCCTTTGGCCGAGATACGCCACCGCCAAGGGCGACTGCTGGGCCGCATGGAAAGCCTCGGGTTCACGCTCCAGAAGGAAGCCGAGCTGGAAACTCTCACGCTTGACGTTCTCAAATCGAGCGAGGATCGAGGGCGAAAAACTCGACGCTGCCCAGGTGCGCTCCTCAATCGCCCGCCGCCTCGGCATCGAGACGGCAGGAACTGTCGTGGCTGAACGCGACGTCGAGGGCGTCGTCGACATGATGCTCGATGCGACACAGAATTACGCGACGCCGTTGAGCGATGAGCGGCTCTTTGGCTGGCACGCCGCCCTACTTTCCGACCGGCCGGAGCGGCATGCGGAAAATCATCGTCGGCGCATGGCGCGGCGATGCTGATGGACCGATGCAGGTCGTGTCGGGTCCTGTCGGAAAAGGGGAGGTGCATTACGAAGCGCCGGCAGCGCCGCTGCTCGAAAAAGAAATGTCCGCGTTTCGCCTGGGCGAATGATTCAGGCGACAAAACGGGCTCGGTGTTCGCGCGGCGCTGGCGCATGTGTGGTTCGTAACGATTCACCCGTTCGATGATGGTAACGGCCGGATCGCGCGCGCAATCGCGGATTGGGCGCTCGCGCGCTCTGAAAACAGCCCGCAGCGCTTCTACAGCATGTCGGCGCAGATCCGTCATCAGCGGAACGACTACTACGACATCCTCGAAAAGACGCAGAAGGGAACGCTCGACGTTACGCCGTGGATGGAATGGTTCCTCGGCTGCCTCGGTCGTGCATTCGACCGAACCGAAGTCACGCTATCCGCGGTTATGCGAAAGGCCCGATTCTGGGAAAAGTACGCCCGCACCCGAGTCAACGACCGGCAGCGCGATGTGATCGATCGTCTGCTGGATGGCTTTACCGGAAAGCTGACGCCAGGCGAAGTGGGCGAAGCGAGAAATGCTCTCACGACACGGCGCTTCGCGACATTCAGGGCCTCATCGACCAAGGCCTCCTGCAAAAAGACGCTGGCGGCGGTCGTAGCACGAGCTATTCGCTGGTTGATGCGTAAGCTGCTGCGTGCCGCAGTTCTGCTGTCAGCGCCGTTCTCCAGTAGCGACTCGTCCGAAGAACCCGGCAGGTCACTGGGATTTTCGTTCACCACTCTGCGGCTTATGCTGGAAGCGGTCGTCAAAGCGCGCCGGCCCCAAGGCCACGCGTCGCCGTAAGTGATCGCGGCACATTAGGAGGTCTGACACGGTTTCTGACACAATTCGGGTTTACGGGCTCATCCACTCGTCCGTAAACGATTGATTCTAAGGATACGGAGAGAGTCCGAGTCGGGTTGTCCTCCTCCGCGGCTACGCCGCTTCGGCGGGACATCTCGCCGCAGCTCACGCGCGGTGAACTCAGGCGCGAGCGGAGGCGGATGAAGGAGCACGCTTGGAAATTGCTCTGACGGTCTGCGACGGCGTGCTGCAGATTTCGATTACCGTTGCGAAGCCAACCACTTAATGGCGATCGCGTCGACTCCGGTCGATCGCCGTAAACCTCGGTAGATCTCGCGGAATCGACAGGGTCACGTCACAGTTACGTCACAGTCGGCGCGCCCTTGAAGGAGCACGCCTTCAGCGCATGTTCCGTTCACCTACACGAGCTTGGGGTTCGTGATCTGTCGGCCCACGTCCGGTAACGAGTACCGAACGATCTCCGTGCTCCATGGCTCTGAAATACGGCCTGAATCAATATCGCGTGCCAGTTCACTAACATCAACGAAACTCCCGCTCAAGGAAGTGCCTCTGCGCTCGAAGAATTCGGCACTACTCAAAGCGACCGCGACGTCATCAGTGGCCGCTCGCCACTCGAACACGATGGCGACATGGCGCTGGGTTCGTCCGCCAGAGAGCGCCCCAACCGCTCCCAGCAGCCTCAAATCCGTCGCCTCAATACTCAGACGCAGTTCCTCCTGAAGCTCGCGAACAGCGCACTGTACAGATCGATTTTCCAGTTCCGTTGCCCCGTCCTCTCGTCGCACGTGGCCGCCTGCCCAAATCACGAGCTTCTCGTGAAGAGGGTTCTGTGGGCTTTGTTCCTTTCGCTTCAGTCTCAGAACATGGCCGCTATTGTTTCGAACGATAACCACTGGCAGGGCTTGGATTTCGTTTCGTCAGACTCAACCGCCTCGCGGACCTTTGAATTGTCCGTCGGTGGCAAATAAATCCATAAGCTGCTTGGTCGCCCCCTCATCCACCCATGTTGCACCTGCAAACAGCTCCGCGACGATTCGAGATGGAAGAAAGAGAATCTCCTCTTCGAGCTGCTCCTCTATGAGAGATAGAACAATTTCGGCGACGCTCTCAGCGGTTCGCTGAGGCCCCTCTGAAACGCCGCTCGAAGTGTCAATCTCGAAAATGCGGAATTGGTCCTTTAAGCGCGCGGCAGTACCACGTGTTGTCTCAAGCATTTGCTGCAAGACTTCTTCGTTCATGATGGAGCCCTTGGCTCCTTCAACCGGCAGATAGCCCTTTTCACGTTCCATCGGATCCCACGGCGAGGTTGTCATAACAATCACGCCTGTGATTCGGCGCCGCCAATCATCGATCAGGAGGAACTCCTCGACCACCTGCCGTTCTGCTGGACGAATTCTTGCCAGGCGCTCCATTACGGCTAGCCAGCTCACAGCGTCAAAGAGACCTCGATCGAGAATCAGCACGTGCGGATCTTCCGGGCGTGATGGCGTCTGGGTTTTTTCAAGAATCTGAGACAGCGTCGTGCAGGCTGTCCAGATGTTGAAATTGGCGTGTTTCTTGTCCCGGATTGGGCAGACTGACGCCCTCTCGATGACGACTTCGACGCGGAACCCGCACCTCTTCAGAAACGCTTGAATCTGCCCGAGGGTATTGGTCTTTCCTGCCTTTGGTTCGCCGGCGAATTCTATGACGATTGGTTTTCGAGCCCCGTTGAACCGGGCGGCAGCAGCTTCGGCGCGTTCCTGCAGGGCTGACTTCATCGATCTTCCATTTCCTTTGATTAGAGGCAGTAAGGCGTAAGTGTCGCATGCTGGGTCGAGCCACACGGCGGGCGACATTGAGCAAAAGTCATCGCAGGCTAGCGTAATTATTGAGCATACTCTCTCACTTTCGCCTTTTCATTGCCAGCCCATGGCTGCTGTGCTATTCTCGCGCAAAATGAGCGCAAAGTCCGACATTGAATGGACCGATGCGACCTGGAATCCCGTCAGGGGCTGCACAAAGGTCAGCCCTGGCTGCGCTCACTGCTACGCCGAGGTGTTCGCGGAGCGATTCCGGGGGGTGCCCGGGCACCCTTACGAGCAGGGCTTTGACCTACGACTCGTGCCCGAAAAGTTGCTGGACCCGATCCGGTGGCAGCAGTCCCGAATGATCTTCGTCAACTCGATGAGTGACCTCTTTCACGAGGACGTTCCGGACGAGTACATCGAAGCTGTCGCATTCGTGATGATGCGGGCCAACTGGCACACCTATCAGGTCCTAACTAAACGTTCTGAACGACTTCGTCAACTCCTTCGTACTCGGCTCAAGACGGCGGCCAAAGCCCCTCATATCTGGTGGGGAGTCAGCGTCGAAAACCGACGTGTGGGCCTGCCGCGCGTCCACGATCTTCAGCAGAGTGGCGCCAGGATTTCATTCCTTTCGATTGAACCGCTCCTCGAAGATCTTGGGCAGATTGATCTCACGAACATCGGCTGGGTCATTGTGGGTGGAGAAAGCGGCTCCGGTGCGCGTCCATTGCGGCGCGACTGGGTTGTGTCTATCCAGCGCCAGTGCCGCGGTGAGTGCGTGCCGTTCTTCTTCAAGCAATGGGGCGGGGTTCGGAAGAGCGAATCCGGACGCGCTCTGTTAGGAAGGACGTACGACGAGTTTCCAGCGATCATGCGGTCAACCCCCCCGAACCGGCTGCAGCAAGCGGCGTTGCTCGAAGACATGACGCGCCAAGATCTGATGGCCAAGATCTTCGCATCGAGAACCAGCGCGTCACCGTTGCTCCGGGTGAATTCTGGACGGGTCGCAACCTAGACACTCTTGCGAGAGAGATACGATTGCTGTGGCTGCACCCAAAACCACCATCTGGGAACTCTCATCCCATACCCGCGCCAAGCACGAAATACTGCGGCGATACTTGCAAGCGTGGACCCCGATTCTGAGTCATGGCGGTTTCCCCGACATCATCTACATCGACGGGTTTGCCGGTCCCGGCCGTTACTCGGAGGGCGAGGACGGTTCGCCGATCATCGCGCTGCGTGCCGCGCTTGACCAATCTATCCCGTCTTCCACACGCCTCTTCTTCCTGTTTGTCGAGCGCGATCCCGAACGGGCTGCGGTGCTTCAGGAAATCGTTGACGGCATTCAGCGCCCCAGTAACTTTCGAGTGAAGGTCGCGCCAGGTTCGACGTTCGAGGCCGAAGTCACGGAACTGATCGAGTTCTACAGCTCGCGGCACCGTCCTCTTCCGCCGACGTTTGCCTTCGTCGATCCGTTTGGATGGACCGGAGTGCCGTTCTCACTTTTGGCGCAGATTATTGGGCATCCGAGCTGTGAAGTCCTCGTCAATTTCATGTACGAGGAGATCAATCGGTTCCTTACGCAGTCCGACCAGCCCGAGAACTTCGATTCGTTTTTCGGTACAGGCGAATGGCGGGCATGCGTCAGCGGTTCGCCCCAACAGCGGAACCGTTGCCTGCAGGACCTTTACGTGCGTCAACTTCGCGATGCAGCTGGAGCGACGTATGTCCGCTCGTTCGAGATGAGGAACGAGGCAGGCGCCACCGATTACTTCTTGTTCTACGCCACGAAGAGCTTGAAGGGGCTGCAGAAGATGAAAGAGGCGATGTGGAAGGTCGATCCGAAAGGAGAGTTCAAATTCTCGGACGCGACCGACCCCAATCAAATGATCATGTTCGGTGACCCACCCATCGACGTCCTTCGCAAGCAGATTCTGGAGCGTTTTGCTGGTCGAGAGGCTACTGTGCAAGAGGTAGAAGAATTCGTTCTCGCCAACACTGCATTTCGGGAAACTCACTACAAACGTCAGGTTCTTGCCGAACTTGAGCGGTCCACTCCACCCGCGCTATTCGCAGTCAATCCACGTCCTGGTCGACGGCCTACCACGTACGGTGATCCCACGATGACGTTGCGGTTTTCGTAGCGCCGGTCGCGCATTGAATCACCCGGAATCGAGGTCTCGATTAGCCTCTACGCAACCAGCGGCCACTCCGCGTACTGCGCCTCGGCCTAGGATTGGGATCAGCCGCTCAACCACGGCAAGGATCCGCTTCTCCTTTGGGCACGCGGCGCTTTTCGCGTAGCCCGTGCCGTGCATTCATGCGGTTCAAGCAACCAGCGGCCACTCGGCGTACTGCGCCTCGGCCTGTTGTATGAACCGTGCGATGAACGGCTCAAAGTCGGCTTCGCGAACGCCTCGCTTCCTGAGCACACGCTTTACGGCCGCACGGATCTCGGCGCGGACCTGGTCGCGATGCGGCTCGGTCCAGTCCACCTTGAGGTTGCGCTTGATCGTCTGGACGACGTCGTGGACCAGGTCGCGAAGAAACGGCTCGTCGTACAAGCCCTCGGTGTTGTCGGCGATGGCGTCGTAGAAGGCGACCTCCTCCTCCGCGAGACCGAGCTCCCGCGCGCGGGCGTCGCTCGCGTCCATCTCCTGCTTCATCCGCAGCATTTCGGCGACGACCGTGGCAGCGTCGATGAGGCGATTGTGGTAACGCTGCAGTGTCTTCTCGAGGAGCTCCCGGAACGACTTCGCCTGCGCGACATTTCGAGGCTGCCGCCGCCGGATCTCGTTCGCCAGGAGCTGCTCGAGCAGCATCAACCGCAGGTTCTGCTGCGGCTTGTCCTTGAAGGTCTGGAGGAACTGCTCGTCCAGTACCGGAGATGTCGGCGTGCGGGAGACCCGCGGCGGTGAAGATGTCCACCACGCCTTCCGACTCCACGGCATCGTCTACCAGGTCACGGACCGCCTGTTCGATCGCGCCCTTCTTCTTGCGGCCGGGAAGCGCCTTTCGCAGCTGATTCCTCACTCGCTGGCAGAAGATGATTTCGTCGGCGTGCTGCCGGCAGTCGTCGAGGTGCTTCACGAGCAGAAAGGCGGCCGTGAGCCGCACCTCTGCGTCGAAGAAGTCGTCACGGCGCATCTCGTCCTCGGCCATGACTCCGTAGACCAGGGAATACAGATCCTCGATCTGCGGGCCGCCCATCGCCCTCCACGCGCCGTAATCGTGGCCGGCGGGCAGGAGCGCCCTGATTTCATCGAGGGTCTTCAGGAATACGGGCCGCGCGACGTCGCCGATGTCAGGCGCCGGCTCGCCCGCCCGCCGTCGCGGGTGTACGTGTTCGTGGCTTCGCGCAGTTCGTCGCCGATCCCGATGTAGTCCACCACCAGTCCGTGCGGCTTGTCGCGGAAGACCCGGTTCACGCGCGAGATGGCCTGAATGATCGTGTGGCCGCGCATCGGCTTGTCGATGTAGAGCGTGTGTAGGCACGGGATGTCCGTCCCGGTAAGCCACATGTCGACGACGATGACGAGCTTGAGCGGGTCGTCCGGATCGACCATGCGCTTCTTGATCGCGTCCCTTAGCGGTTTTGTCGTCAGGTGTCCGGCCTCGCTCCAGGCTTTCGGGTCTTTGCCGAGGTCTCCGGTCATCACGACCTTGATCTCAGGGCAGCCGGGTAGCTTCATCAGCTCGTCGTAAAGGCGGACGGCGTTCGCGCGCGTCATGCACACGGCCATCGCCTTGCCGTCGAGCGTGGCCGTGCGATCCGTGAAATGTGCGAGCAAATCGGCGGCGAGCTGCTCGACGCGACCCTTTGCACCCGCCGCGGCGGCTAGCGCCGCCCAGCGTGACTTTCGCCGCTCGAGGATCCGATTCCTCTGCCTCTTCCAGGCCGTCGGTGATGTCCTTCAGGGACGCGTCGATGTCTTCCGCGCTTAGGTGGAGCCGCACTTGGCGCGGCTCGTAGAAGATCGGGACCGTGGCCTTGTCTTCCTGCGACTGGCGGATGTCGTACGTGTGGATGAGGTCGCCGAACACCGCCACGGTGTCGGCGCTGCCCAAGCTAACGGGAGTGCCCGTGAAACCGAGTCGCCGGGCGTTCGGAAGCGCGTCGGCGAGGTAACGGGCGAATCCCTTGAGGAAGCCGTATTGCGAACGATGCGCCTCATCGGCGATGACGATGATGTTCGAACGCTCGGACAGGATCGGGTGCGCGATCTCCCCGCGGTCGGTGCGCAAGCGGAACTTCTCGATCGTTGTGAAGATCACCTCGCCGCCACTTGTGGCGAGTAAGTCGCGCAACTGCTCCACGCTGTCGGCGTGCTTGACCTCGCCCACGAGCGACCGCACGGCGACGAACTGGTCAAAGAGCTGGTCGTCGAGGTCGGTGCGATCCACTTGGATGACGAACGACGGGTTCTCCAACTCCGGACGACGGCGCAGCAGGCCGACGAGGAAAGCCATGGATAGCGACTTGCCCGAGCCGGTGGTGTGCCAGATGACGCCGAGCCGCCTATCAGTCCCCGCGAGGTGGGTTTCGACCGCTTTCGCCGCGGCCTTGCGGACGGCAAAGAACTGATGGTACTTCGCCCCCTTCTTGGTGATCTTCTCGTTGGCGACCTCGAACGCAATGAAGTCGTGGATGTAGGACAGCAAACGCTCTTTCGGAAACAGGCCCTCGACAAGGGCGCGCATTGAGCCGGTGGTGCTCGGCTCGATATGCTCGCCGTCAATCGACTTCCACGGTGCGTACCACCGGGTGTCGCCGTCCAGACGCCGTGCCGCGTGCTCACGCCGTCGCTCACGATGCAGAGCGCGTTGAACTCGAACACCTGGGGAATATCGACCGTGTAATGCTGGATCTGGTTGAGCGCCTCTTCCTCAGATGGCGCAATCAAGTACGGGTTCTTCAGCTCGAAGAGGACGAGCGGAAGGCCGTTGACGTAGATCAGGATGTCAGGCCGACGGTTGTTCCCCCCGCTGATGGGCAACTGGTTCACGGCGAGGAAGACGTTGTCCTCGGGGTGGTCCCAGTCGACGGCATAGACGTGCTCGACCCTGTGAGTGCCGTCAGGTCGCTCGACGCGCACCTCGACGCCGGTCCTGAGCATTGCGTGGAACGCCATGTTGCGGCGGAGCGTATCGACGCCATCCGGTCGTGCGAACAGACGGACGGCCTCGTCGATGGATTCGGCCGGCAAGTGTGAATAGCGCTTCCTCAGGTGCTCACGGAGAATCTTGCGGAACACAACCTCCGAGTCGGACTCGCGGTGTTTCTCTGCGATCTCCGCCCCGATGGCGTGCGTATACCCCAGCGCCCGCAGCCGCTCCAGCGTCGTAAGCTCGAACTCGGTCTCCGTACCCCAGCCGCCCGGCATCAGACTGCCCGCCCCCACAGTCTTTTCGGCGGCCCTGATCGTCAGCTCTCCCGATAGAAGAGGCCCGAGCAGCATGTCGCGGAGCTCGGCGAGGGTACGGGATTCCACGGAATTGGCACGAGCCATCTCGAAGAGTGGTTCGACAATCGTCCCGAACGCCTTCAATAGGACGGAGTCGGGCGGGAGCGCCAATTTGTAGCGGCCGAGCAAATCTGTCCCGACTCTTTGCCGTCCACTGGACCCGGTCATACCTTGGATCGCAAACGCGCGGAAGTCTTCGCTGCGCGCAAGCGAGGTACGACGTGATCTGGGGCATCGGTGGCTTTGAGCGAATGATGATGTATTCCGTCGAACCCCAGCCAACCTCGCCCGGTTCGAGAAAATCGACGAATGCAGTCTTCCCGTTTTCCAAGCAGGGAGTGATGCGGGCCATCAGTGTGTCGCCGTTCATAAACCGCATGCCTGAACCCGCGGCACGCGACACCCAGCGCTCGGGCGCGTGTCCAACCGTGGGCATCGCAGACATTTCGAGGTATGAGGCAACCTTGCGGGTCTCCAGCTCTCTCTTGGGGTTAAGTTCAAACGCCTCATCGACTCTGGCCACACGCCATCCCCGCGGAATCGAACCCAACTCGGAGTCCTCGAAGTGGCTTGGGAAGAACTCAATTGCCTCGGCCGGAACACCTACTGGCCGGCGCCCGTCGCGCTTGGCCGCGACAGGATCGAAATCCGAAAACCAGGACTGAAACAGGGCGGTCGCCACCGCCTCGAGCCTGGTACTTACATCGTGGTTTGCTGTGATCTTTGCGTCGAGCGCACCGAGCAAATGCGCGATTTCTGTTTGAACGTCCTTTGGGGGAAACGGAAAGAGCTGCGCGCGAAAGGTGTCGCGCTGAAGCCCCGGCTTCTCTCCGGACTTGAGATGGTTCAGGCCGACGTACCTGACGATGTAATAGAACCATTTCAGGTCGATGTCGTCACGGACCGTTGCGAAGTACGCGGTATCGATAACCCAAAACGGACCGTCGCACCATTCCACTCCGAGTGGACCCTGACCTTTGCGGCCGAGTATCACGCCTGGGCCGGGGTGCATGCCTTCGTCATGCCATCCACAGCGCCCGTTCGTACCGTACACAGGAACATTGCCGGATGTGCGCCTGCCTTCAACAAGAGACCTTCCGTATGAAAGATCTGCGAATTCGCCGACCCTTCGTGGGGAAAACGCTACCCCTTCCCAGTCGAAACCTCTGGCGGGGATGGAGCCGGCAGGGAATCCGCTAGCCATTGCCCAACCTCGTGAGGACCTCGTCAAGATCTCGTCTTGCGAGATCCGCAGTAGTCAGACTGCGCTTGGCCGCATCCATCAGCTTCGGAAAGCGATCTACAAACTCGCCATCTTCTTCGTTGTCAAGCGCCGAGCCTACGTAGCGCCCGGGGGTGAGGGTGTAGTTGTGCGCGCGAATGTCCTCGATGTCGGCCACTGCCGCGAATCCACGTACGGCTTCGGGAATACCTGTCCGCTTGAAGAAGTTGTAGGTGCCAGCAACACGCTGGAGTTCGTTTACCGAAAGCTCCTTCTGCTTTCGTGATCCAGGGATCAGCGTTCCCAGTTCTCGGCCATCAATGAACAGCACCTTGCGCATCCGCTCGCGGTAGCCGTTCCCACCCTGGCGATTCTTCGACAGAAACCACAATGAGCAGGGAATCTGTGTGTTGGCGAAGAGCTGGCCCGTGAGCTGGATGATGCAATCTACGTAGTCCAGATCAACGAGCGCCTTTCGCACTTCGAACCGCGCCGTTTCACCGTTCGACAATTCGCCCGTCGCCATCACGAATCCGGCCGTTCCACCTTCCTTTAGGTGTGAGAGGAAGTGCAGCATCCACATGGTGTTGGCATTGCGTGGGGACAGCGGCATCTTCCGGTCGCCGAGAGTCAGGCGCGGGTCCTTGTCGGCGATGCGATCGGCGCCCCACCCGTTCTCACCTTTGCTCCCGTCGTTGAAGGGCGGATTCGCCAACACGTAATCCGCCTTGAGCGTGGAGTGCTTATCGTCGAAGTACGAGTTGCCAAGCTGGATGTTCGCGTCCAGGCCGTGGATGAACAGGTTCATCCGGCACAGCCGATACGTGAAGTCCTTGCTTTCCTGGCCGACGAACGAAAGCTGGTGACTGTGCTTCGTGAAGAGATCCGATTGCACGAACATGCCGCCCGATCCGCAGCACGGGTCAAAGACGACCCCCTTCTCGGGCTCGAGCATCGCGACGAGCGTCTTGACGATGGAGACGGGCGTGAAGTACTCACCGCCACGCTTCCCCTCGCTGGATGCGAACTCGCCAGGCCAGATGAGGTCAATGACGAAAGCACTGGTCGCCGGGGCCTTCGTGGTCGGATTTGGTCTCGGCTCGGTAGCCAAGGGTGGTGAGGCCGTCGGCGGAGCTCAGACACAATCCAAGCCCTTCATGATGCAGCGGGTCTACACAGGTACCGACGGGCTGTCGCATGTCGAGCACATTCCGTTGACCGCGGAGTCGATCATGGCGAAGGTCACCGACATCGAACTGAACGTCACTCCTCCAAAACGTCCCGCAGGCTCCTGGCATGTCGGCCCGGAACGGCGGTACATCATCAATCTCACCGCCGGTGGCCAACTCGAGGTTGCGGAGGGCAAGGTCGATCTCGCGGCCGGTTCAATCGAGTACATCGATGATCTGACCGGCAAAGGGCATACGACGGCCAACGTCAGCAACGAACCTCGTCTGTCCATCTATCTGAAGTTCGCAGACCAGAAGCAGATCATCGGGCCGATTGGCAAGAAGTAGACCTCTTCCGCGCCGGCCACAATCTGAACAGGTGAGGGATCCTGGTCTGGCTAACGACCGCAATTCTGCTGCGGCGCATTCCAACAAGATGCGGCGCGCGCGCGCAGCGCGCGCGCCGCTACCACAATCCCACCCGCCGCCAGCAGCAATTGCTTGTTATGCCGCGCCGCTATGCGACGCGTCGGGGCGGCTGCGATAGAATCGGACGTCGGCCTTCTCCAGGGTAGCAAGGCCCTCGTGGATGAGCGGGTCGATCTCGACGAGAAATGCCTCAAGTTTCGCATGCGTGTCGACGACCTCAATGATGATCGGTAAGTCCAGTGAAAGGCGCTCGATCTTGAATGTGTGCAGGCGGCTGTGGGCACCGAATCCCATAAGCCCGCGAAGCACGGTGGCACCAGCGAGACCGCGTTCGCGCGCTTTCAACACCAGCCATTCGTATAGCGGTTTGCCATCGTGCTTGTCGTCCTCGCCAATGAAGATGCGAAGGAGTGAACCCTCTTGAGGTAGGCTCATCGGCTAGCTCCAGATCGAATGTGCGAGCGTGCGACCGCACCACACGGCGAGAAGGCACACGCTGACGCTTAACAGGACGTTCGCGAGGGCAAGGCCAAACGACCCGTCGCGAATCGCATTGACGGTCTCATTGGCGAACGCGGAAAACGTCGTAAAACCTCCAAGGAGGCCGACAATCACGAACGCGCGGGTGTCCGGACTGAGGAAGCCCCTGGCGTCGGCAAGTTCTGATAGGACGCCGATGGCGAGGCAGCCGAGAACATTCACGGCGAGCGTGCCTACAGGAAAGACGGCCCGAGGCGCCAAGTCTTGCGTCAGGCCACTGAGCCAATAACGCGAGACCGAACCCACGAAGCCCCCAAGTCCGATCAAGAGGACGCGCACGAATTACTCACGAGATACCTGTGTCGGCATAACGTCCGCGTTTCAGCCGCGGGGGCCTAATGGTGGCACCGGGGCCGCCGTCGGTTGCACAACGTGTTGCATTCAGATCCGTCGCGCCTGGAGCGCGCGATGGATGAGAGTGTAACTGCTGGGTTCCTTCGCGTCCTGCGCCTGCGTCACAGCAGGCAGCGCGTCGAGCGATCGCACCTGCGCCGAAGGCGCCAGGGCTATCGCGACAAGGGTGATGGTGATCGCCGCGCCGATGGCCGTTTTCACGGCCGCTCCACAAAGCGCTTGAGCGCCGCCCAGTCGACGTTCTGCCAGGCCTTTTCCAGCGCGGCCCGCGTCGATGGCTGCGCGCACGCGCCGCCCCAGTCGAAATGCACCGTAATCGTGTGCACCTCGGCGCGTGAACGGCTCACGCGCCAGAACGCGGGATCTGGCGTAAGCACTCGATGCCCCAGCGGGTCATTCGTCGCCCGCAGTTGTCCTGAATGGTCCACGAGTGCGCCGGAAGCTCGCTCCGCCGGCGACATCGCGGCTAGCTGCGCGCGAAAAGCGTCTCCTCGCGTTGGTGTTGACCGTATTTGCTTGTTGCGCTCCCGCTCCTCCGCCTCCTGTGCCTTGAGCTGCTCTCCCACTTCGCGGTTCGTCTTCTCCAGCGTCCGCCGCATCTCCTCGGCGGCGGCGCGCCCCTGCGACTGCGCGAACGCTGTCACCGCCACGTCGATGTTGTTCTTCCGCTCTGCCGCGCCCTCAAGCCACTGCTGATACGCAGTCTTCTCGAGCGTCTTGCCAGCGGACGTCTCCCGGTCGCCGTCCTTGCCTTCCGCGTCGAAGATGAGCGTGCGGAGCCACTGCTCACGACTTACAGAAGTCCATGGCGACGCCGAGCCTCTCGAAAACGTGACGTAACCGCTGCGTCGAACGGCGCTGTCCGACGACCAGCGCAGTCCTTCGCGCACTACGGTGGCGCCCGCCATCCGCGTGTCGACGTCCGCCTCGATGAACAAGAGGCGGCCGGACGCATCGTGGTCGCCACTGATTGCCGGGTCTCCCGCTTTCTGCCTGTTCACGTACACCTCGATGCAAGTCGGACCCGCGCCGCCGGTCATCTGCCTGTTCGGCTCGAAGAACCAGAGACGCCACAGGAATTCGATGGGCTGCGGGCCAGTTGTGGGCGGTGGGCCACCCCCAAATTGCTGCGTGAGCACCTCGAACCCCTTCGGGTCGGCGAGTTCCGGAATCCGCCAGAAAATCGACTCGATCGCCTTTCCCATGGCGATGCTTTCGGCGCGCTCGGCAGGCGAGACCCCGGTGAGCGCGGTAGCATACATTGGCTTCCAGCCGCTTGCCTGCGACGGAGTCGGGGCCCGTTGCCCGAACGCGACAACAGGAAGCGCAGCGAGCAGCAGGGCGGTGCGCGTCACGACGCGGGTGCGCGCTTTCTGCATCGACACGCGCGTCTGGCTGAGTGATCGGCGAAGGGTCGGCGCGCTCTTGTATTTCATCGGAGTCCTCCCATTTTGGATTATGCCCCGATGCGTGTGCTGCTGGCTAACGCCCGGGTTCAGCTGTGAGCGGCGAGACCGATTCCTACATGACTTTGAGGTTGCCGCCGCTCGTCGGCTGCAGCGGGCTGTTCGCCAGCCATTTCCCAGTCAGAAGTTCCGGTGTCTTCGTGTCCGGGAATATCACCTGATCAAAGGGTCCTGCTGCATGGCAGGGCGTTTCGGCCAACTTCTCCTCAACCAACCTGAGATCACCCTCGTTCCAATGCCCCGCCTCCAGATGATACGGGACCGACTTCGCATAATCGACCATGATGCCAAGCACGGACCGATCAATCGTCGGACCGATGGCTCCCGGCGCCATGACCCCGGCCTCGGTCTCAATAGCGCGCTGATCGATGCCGCAATTCTTTAGACGTGTCCGTACCAGACCAGCGAGTTGATCTGGCAAGCCGCGGACATTTCGCGCAGGCAGCAACATGGCAGTAAGGCCGCCAACTTCCGTGTTGCCCGGAGTGTCACCATTTGGATTGTCCGGCTAACAATACTGCCGCTCAGGGGCGGGTTGGGCCGCACTGCACCCCCGAGAGAAGACGAAGACATCCTGAGGGTTCCAGACGTGTCCGGACCCGACCAATAACCTCGCAACCACAGTACGCCATCAACACGCCGAAGGTAGAAACCCTTCGGTGTCCCATCTCTTTCGTCGAGGGGGGACGACGCGACCGTGATTGAGGCAGGAGGCGCCAGGCCACGCGCAGCAGCGGGTGCCCCGGCCGCCCATTCCCGCTGCTCCAGGAACTGCATCCTCAGATGCGGGGCCATCTCGAGCGTACACTCTACCAACCCCGCCTCGAGCGCTCGGGCTGTGAGCTGCCCGTATGTAGCTCCCTCGCGAAAGCCGAGATCAGCAACCGAGAGAGAGGCGATCTCTATGACTTGGTTTTCGCTGAGGGGTATGAACCGAAGATCTTCGAATAGCGCGTCGGCCGCCTGGTTGAGTTGGACCTTGTGGGAACGGAGCGACGGAGCAGCGCCGGCTTTCCCATGCCACCGACGCGCACTGCACTCGGTATGGAAGCTCGCTTGTCTATTGCCCCCAACTTACTGCTCCCGTTTGTCGGCCTAACGATCGCGGCTTCAGCCGCGGCGGCTCTCAGCTTTCCACCGGCGGCCGTCGGCTGCAAGCCGATGATTCTTATTCAGGCCTCCCCCTGCTCCTACTGACTGCCAGTAGGCTGGCGCAGGGCAAATGCGCAAACCGCGCAGGAGGAGGACCGATGCGATTCTACAACCGCCAGCACCGTCACTATTGCGGAATCGATCTCCATGTGAAGACCATGTACGTCTGCATTCTCGACGCCGCCGGGCAGGTGCTCGTGCACCGCAACGTGAAATCGACCCCTGAGGCGTTCCTCGAGATCGTCGCCCCGTACCGCGACGACCTCGTCGTCTCGGCTGAGTGCATGTTCACCTGGTACTGGCTCGCAGACGTCTGCGCCGCCGAAGGCATCACGTTCGTGCTGGGTCACGCGCTCGCGATGAAGGCCATCCACGGGGGCAAGTCCAAAAACGACAAGATCGACTCGCACAAGATCGCGAGCCTCCTCCGCGGCGGCCTACTGCCGCAGTCCTAGGTCTATCCGTCCACGATGCGGTCGACGCGCGATTTACTGCGGCGGCGTCTGCACCTGGTGCGCAAGCGTGGGCAGCTCTTGGCGCACATTCAGAACACGCGAGCACAGTACAACCTCCCGGAGTTCGAGCGCCGACTCGCGCGTACCCGGCCAATCGCGATGGCGTGTCCGACCATTTTCCCGATGCGAGTGTCCGCAAGAGCATCGAGGTCGACCTCGCGCTGCTCGAGCGGTACGACGCCCTCATCAATGATCTCGAACTCACGCTCGTGCGCGACGCGAAACGGCACGACGGCGATGCGTTTCACCGCTTGCGATCCGTCCCCGGCATTGGGAAGGTGCTGGCGCTGACGATCCTCTACGAGATCCATGACATCAGTCGGTTCGATCGGGTGCAGGAATTCGCCTCGTACGCCCGCCTGGTCAAAGGCCGGAAACAATCGGGCGGCAAAATGCTTGGCACCAGTGGTGCCAAGATGGGGAACGTGCATCTCAAGTGGGCCTTCTCAGAAGCCGCGGTGCTGTTTCTCCGTCATGCCGCCGGCGGGAAGAAGTTTCTAGCGACGATCGAGAAGAAGCACGGCAAAGGGAAGGCGCTCTCGATCCTCGCCCACAAGATCGGCCGGGCCGTGTTCTACATGCTGTCGCGGGACACGTCTTTTCGTTGGAGAAATTTATGGCCGCGTAGCCGGATCGCGCGTGGATCAGCCAGACGCCTAAGTCGAGCCGTCGGGACCGAGCTCGCCGAAGATCGCAATGTAGGCCGGCGCCTCAGAGCGCACGACGCCTCTCGATCGTGAGCCACAAGTCCGGCAGCCGTTAGCGCTTGATGGGAGGTCCACGCGCGGTCCGGCCGCGCAGCACGCGTTTTTTGAGGCGCTGCCCCTTCCCCGAGCCTGCAGATAACGGACGCGCTCCGGCGACGTCGCTCGCCATGAGGAGGCCCGTACGAGGGCACGAATGAGTTTCTAGGCCGCGCGCGTCGCCGACGCGCGCCCTGTGCTGCGCACAGGCTGAGCCTCAATAGGTGTTGGGTGCCGCGTCCTCATCGAGGTGGCGCCAGCGCTGGAAACGAAGACGGCTCTGAAGGAGAACGCGATCGGGCTTTGATTCACCGGTTGCGCTTAGCCGTCCGAGGCTTGCGCTTCGGACGACGACCGGACGGAACAGATCTGCGCTCTCGACTCGGGGAGGCCTGATAGTTGTTAGGCCGGCCGTTGTGAAGAGAGTTGGGGTCTTCATCGGACTACCAGCTGCTCGCCGGCGGCGATCTGGGTGACAGGGGCCCCTGCGGTGTTCCGCTGGTCGCGCCACAGGGAGATGCCCAGGGCGATGAGCGCAACACCTTCGGGGATGGCCATGGGCCGGTTGAATGGACGGCCGGGGACATTGGTAACAAATTAGTCCAGCGACATGGGTAACAGTTGATTGGGCTTTTTGGTCATCACTGTTCTTCGTTCTTCCTGTCAGGCGCGGAGCCAGCGAAGCTGGCGGAGCGCCCCCCCGTCACCGGGGCAATCGAGTGAATGCGATGCTGACGTTCGTCGAACCGACCGAGCACGACCGTCGCAAAGGTGACGGTCCAGATGCCGTCGTCGACTTCTTCGAAGGCGACCTGTTCTCCCGCGAGCGCGGCCGACACGAACAACGGCTGCCGCCACGACACGTAGCCATTTTGGTCGACGCAGCGAATCTCGGCATGCCCCGGATATTCGAGGGGCGGCACACGGCGCGGCAGCGGGCGCGGCGAGGGCCGATAGTGGGTCGCCGGCACGGCCTGAGCCAAGGCTTCATGCGGCCGCTCGTGGTTGTACTCAGCGCAGAAGCGCGTGAAGCGGCGCTGTTGCGCCGTCGCGGTCGCGGCCGGCGGCCGCGCCGTGTGCGTTTTGAGCACCGCATGAAATTGTTCGTGCGATCCATTTTGCTCCGGATGGCCGGGCGCGATCCGCTCCGGGACGATGCCCAGCCGAATCCACCACACCGCCAAGGCCGACAGGCGGCCGAGGCCTGGCCCGCCAAACGGCGGCCCGTTGTCACTGCGCAGCCGCTCGGGCAGCCCGTACTCGGCAACCGCGCGTTCGAAGCGCAGGCGGGTCACCGTCAGCGTGTGGGCGGTCAGCGCGTCGCAGCGGAGGACGAATCGGCTCCAGCCGTCGCGCACCGTCAGGGGATAACAGTAGCGGTGATCGCCGGTGAGGAACTCGCCCTTGAAATCCGCCGTCCAGACTTCGTTCGCGCGCGTGATCACCCCACGCGTCGAGGGGACGACCACCGGCGGCCGACGCCGACGGCGGGCCGTGATCAGTCCACGCGCCTTGAGGTGCGCCGCGACCGTCGACGGGCACGGCCAGGCGGCGGTCGGTGCCTGGCGCGCCGCGACCACGAGCAGTTTCTTGGCGCCCCAGCGGGGATGACGCTGCCGCAGGCAAACCAGCTTCGCCAGCAGCTCGGGATCCGTGGCGTGGGGACTCGCATGCGGGCGGCCGGAGCGATCGATCAAGCCGAGCACGCCCTCCGCGTCGTAGCGCTCGAGCCACGTGTAGCCGGTCTTCCGGCTGATCCCGTACTGCCCGGCGAGCTCCGTCATCGTAAACAGCTCGCTTCCATACTCCCGAACAAATTCCAGGCGTTGGTCCATGGGCGACGTCTCGCGCCACGGCATTGAGGCACCTCCGGCGTTGGAGACTGCCCCGGCCTGTGGCGAATAGTGTTACCCATGTCGCTGGACTGAAGTGTTACCTATGTCCCCGGACTGAGCCGAACGACTCTGGCAGCACGGCGAGCGCGGCGGTGGCGACGGTGCTCACGGCGAGGAGCAGGGCGGCCCACCGGGCGAGGACCCGAGCGCGGAACAGTGCGATCCCGAAGATCAGCCCTCCGAGGATGTAACCGATGCCCGTGAGGTTGAACAGGATCTGCAGGTGGCCGATGTCTCCGGTCGCGCTGCCGCCGTTGGCGGCGACGACAACGTCCCTGACGAACGCAGGCGCCCTTTCGGTCAGCGCGGGAAGCAGGAGCGCGGCCATGACCTCGGTGGCGAACAGGAGCAGATAGCCGGCGGCGAAGAGAACGAACCCGACGAGCTCAAGCACGCGCATCTGACGGACTTGTCGCAGGTAGATGCCGGCGATGCCAGCCAGCGCGAGGGCGCCCATGACGGCCTTGGCTGAGCCGCGAATCACCCACTCGTTGGTGTCGGTCAAGAAGCTGTCCGTGGGTGGGTGGTTGATCTGGACGGCGATGAAGATGGCACCGGCGGTCGAGGCGCAGACGGCGGTGGCTCTGGTGAGGTTGCGGGTGGTGACGGTCATGATCTGGCTCCTTGAGTCACCACCCGAGGGTGGATCAATCGGACGGTACCGTCTCATTCTGTGCGCCACAACGAGTAGCCGACTCTTATTCGATTGGCCGGTTCTCAAGAACCGAGTTTCACCTCGGAACGGTCGGGATCGGGGATTGCAAGTTCCAGCGGATCGCCGAATACGTCGTCGTTTCAGGAACCGAGCCGCGTGCCTCACCAAGTTCTCGGCAGCCTTCGAGGGATCCCATTCGAACTGCAGTCGTCAGTCTATCGTCGTCCGATAGCTCGGCCTAACGATCGCGCTGAGCCGCAGCGCGAGCACCCTGCGACAAAGTTCGCGCTGTCGGCTCCAGCGCGGGGTTAGGCGGCTTCAGATTGTGCGCAAAACTCTCCAGGAGTCTATGTACTCTGCCTGCAAGGCGGCCCCCAAGCCTGATAGATCCGGAAACATCGAAGCCGAACTGACGCCCAGCAAGCGGAGTTCCTGCCGCAAGTCCTCGAACCGGTCGCGCGCGACGACGAATCGCCTGATCCCACTGGAAAATTTCTCGAGCTGTTCCAATGGAAGGAACTCCGTTCGATTGTGTCGGTAGACGGAAAACCAGCCGGATTGAGCGGCGATTCGTGGGTCCAAATGAAACGGCTGGAAGAAGTGCGTTCGCTTTACCTCGAAAATATCGTCGACAGGACTCGGCGTCTTCACGTGCTTCGATGGAACATCTACCATCCAGACTACGCCATGTGCCTCCATGTTCGGTGGATCGGTGGACACAGCGAACCAGAGGCCCGCGAGCGCACTCGCAGTCCAATCGAGCAACCGTGTTGGCATCCCGCGGTGTTGAGCGATCGACAACAATTCCCATTGAGTCAGTTCTCTTGCCGAGCGAAGCATCGGAATGCTCTCGCGTCGAAATCTCTCAAGCATCTGGCGCTCGATACTCTGCAACTTCGTCGGACCGATCTTCTTCTCTTTGGCGAGCCTCATGATTCTCGGAAGGAGGCATTCATCGGTATTCTGGCCGCGAAACAGCCGTTGCCCCTGTGGGGCTTCGCCTTGAAGAAGTGAGACGAACTCGCTCACGGTCCGAATTGGCTCATCCGCCGGCAGATGTGACATTGTTCGTTGGTGGTCTTGCCCGCCTAACGACTGCGCATCAGCCGCGCGTGGCCGTCTTTCGTTTACCGCGCGTCGGCTGCATGCGCCTGTTAGCCGGCCCCGCGGGTTTGCGTGCACCCACTCGATGTGGTGGCCGCCGGGCGGGGGTGCCGTTGAGCATTCCATCGGCACTGATGTCTTCGTCGACATCCGGCCAATGAACACCGTGCCCATCTCCGATAAGCCGCCAGTTCGCGCGTTGCGCCGGCGTGGCATCCGAAAGCCGCCAGGACCACGTGAGCGGCACACTGATAACCCGGCCGTCCGCAAGGTGGGCGGTGATCGTTTCGTCGGAGACTTCCACGCGGGCGATTCTAGTTTCCGTGCTGACCGCAGTGCTCATGCCATGCCTCGATGATGCTCGATTCGTTGTCCACAATTATCCGCCGAATGTCGTTGAGTTCTCTGGGCGAAAACCCTCGATTCCAGGCCAGCGCCACAGGCTGGAGCCAGAACTTCGCCTCGGCATTCTCGCGCCGCACGTGCACGTGGATCGGCTCCGCACAGTCGAAGCTGTAGAAGAAGAACCAGTACGGTCCCGGAATGCCCGCGACTCTCGGCATGCAGATGTGCCCACGCTGATGTTCTCGGGACTTCGAGCGCGTGACAAGACGGTCACAGACGCATCATTGGCGTGCCGCCCTTGGCTCCGTTGCTCGAGCCCACCGGATCCGAATCGCTCTTCTTGATTGGATCGGACTTCTTGATTCGTCCGGCTAACGATTCAAATGAGCCGCGCGCTCAACGACGACATGATGCCACAGGCGCCGGAGCGCGTCGGCTCCATTTGAAGGTTAGATGGCCTCTTTTTGAAGTGCCGAGGCAAGAGCCTTCGCCAGGATCATGCTGCGGTAATTCACATCCGGCCACCGCACACACTCGACGAACCGGTAGCCACGTGACGTGTAGAACCGAATGAGGTGCTCAGCCTGCTCCGACGTGTCGAGAGCCAGTTCTCCAACACCTCGCTCCACTGCCAGTGCCTCGACCAGAGCGAGGAGTGTCGAACCGACGCCGGTCCCTTGAAACGCCGGATCCACCCCGAACTGGCCGAAGCTGGCGACGTCTGGGCGATCGTAGAAGGATGAACCCCTCGTGCTCGAGGTCCGCGCAAGCGTGACGGTGCCAACAATTCCACCGTCCGCGACTGCGACAATCGTGTCGCCTTTGTCCAGGCGGCGTCGTGTAACGTCAGTTGATTGATGCGAGGCCACGTAGTGTAGTCCGGCCTGCGCAAGTGGGGCGTAGGCCCGGTGGAGCAGTTCGGTGATGGCGTTGATGTCGTCCGTCTCTGCGAGGAATCGATATCGAACGTTTACACTGCGTCCGTGCCTCTGCGTAAGTCCGATCCGCAGTGACTCACTAGTTTGCACGTTCTAGTTCTTCGTCCATCTAACGATCCGGCTCACCAGCGGCGCCGCGCGTCCGCTCAGGCCGTGGCGAATCGCACTCCCGACAAGATGCTCGCATCAGCCCGGAACCCGAGAGGAACAACATCGCTGGTGTGAGCCCGATCGCCCGCACTGTACTCGATGACCAGCGATTCGCCACGGACTGAATGTAAGCGATGTTCGCACGGCGCCGTCTGGTGCAGCCGGAGGTTATACCGTCCGTCGAAGGAGCCCCGCGCCGACGGAATGACCGCGAGAGCACCGGTAGCCGCATGGCCGGAAGGCGCGCGCCTCAGATCACCTCACGGCCCAAAGGAGCCAAGGCCGACGCGTGGCCACGGTCGTCGATACCACCGCGCGCCGATGCTCGAAGGACCACGCTCGACGAAGCGGACGCCCACCTGCGGCAAACCGTCCGGATGCGCCAAGGAGACCGAGGTGTTCCGGCCGAACGCCCGAACGCGCCCGAACCCCAGAATGAATCCCGGGAGTTGGAAGAAGCCGGTCAACAAGATGATCTTCGTCTGTCGCTATAACGTCAGGCATCAGCCGCGGCGCCCCTCGATCGCTCGCGCCGTCGGCTGCATACCAGGTTAGGCCTCATGTCGATCAACTGGCTCGGCGTTTCGCCAGGAGTGCTCTGACGGCTGGAACGAGCTTGACCGGTATTTTCATCACGGTCGTCGTCGTTGATCGGTACGCCGCCTCGTCTTCTGCCACGGCCTCGAAGTCGGACTGCGTTTCGTAGTGATCGAGAACCCGCTGTACTCGGGCCTCGGTCCAACCAGGCGGGAATTGGTACGGCTTCTTCTTCATCGCTTCTTCCCCTTGGATGACTTCTGGCGACGCCGCAACGCTTTCAAGGCCTTCTCGCCGAGTTCGTACGCCGTTATGACGAAGACCGAGCCAGGGGTGGGGTCCGGCACGTAGATCACTCGCAAGTACCGACCGGCCTCGGTTTGGCCCAACGCAATCCGTGAGCCATCGCGGCCGGCGCGATCCTCCATCGGGCGCGCCAGGACGTCCTCGACCTCTTCCTCAACGACCGAGTGCTGGTAGATGTGCGGTTGGTTTGTCGCTGGATCGATATAGAACCGAACCGTCACGCAGAGATTTTACGCCCCGTCCTGGCTTTCTGAAATTGCAGCGAGCTGGCTTGAGGCCTAACGATCACGCATCACCAGCGGCGCTCCGGAATGCTGCCGTCGGCTGCAAGCGATGTTAGGCGGTCCGACCTATTTGATGGCGGAACGGCGCTGAGACAACAGCCACTCGACCAAAGTCGTATCCGCCCAAGCTCGCCTTCCCAACTCCGGATTGTGTTCGCCTCCTGGGTACTCGGTGTAATGCACGTTCGCACCCACGGACTTCAGGGCTGTCACGAGTTGTCGAGATTCCTCAACTGGGACAGTCTTGTCTGCATCACCGTGGACAACCCAAATGGGGAGGCTCCGTATGAGCCGCGCTGCTGCTTCGAAAGGATTCGGCGACTGAAGAAACTCGTGAGAACGGATGTCTTCCTCCACCAACTCTGGCGGTCGCCCTGGCCTGTAACCGGTGGAGACGCGACCCGCCATGTCGATGAGTGCCGCAAATCTCCCCGGCCACTTTGAGGCCATGCGGACTACCCCACCGCCGCCCATCGAGAAACCGGCCAGATAGATCCGATCAACATCACCGCTGAAGTCGCGAACAGTCTCGGTGACTTGTGCCAAGACCATCTCCTGCATCAATGGAGTGCTCCATGCAGTACCTTCGCGTGCCTGCGGAAAGAGCACGAGCGCAGGAAACCGGCCCGGGTTCGCGCGAACCTCCGCTGCCAACGACGACTGTTGCATGTGTTTCTGACCGTCTGAGCCTTGTGACCCATTTGGGTGCAAGTTGACGATGACAGGCCAAGGAGTGGTGGGCGACCAGCCCTTTGGAATATAGACCTGATATCGGTACTCCTGCCCATTCATCCCAAGCGTTCGTTGGAGGAACTCTGCGTCAGCAAAGGCATCGGTGTGCCCGAACAAAGTCAGGATCGACAGAGCAACGATACCCCTCATTTCGCCTCCCGCTCTCTTGTCAAAAACGCGAGTTTCGTGTCCGCCTAACGATGGCGCTGAGCCGCGCGGCCCGGCAGCACATTAGCATGCGCAGGGGCCGCGTCGGCTCCAGCGCATGTTGGGCGGCCTATCTCATTCGCTTGGGTCAGTGAATCGGTCAGTCGAAGAGATCGGACACCTTCTTCGCGTTCAAGAGTCTCTTATAGCTCGTGTATCGGGGCCCCTGCATCGAGCCAGTCGTGGCGTCTGCAAATGGGATTGGCCCTATTGGCTTAGCCGGTTCGCTGAACACCAGACGATACTTCCCTTCATCTCCATAAGGCTCGATCTGTTTGACCGGTGCATAGTGAGTGACGGCGCGAACCGGCGTTGACTGGTATGCCGCAACGTATTTGATTCTTGGAAGCATCCCGCCGCCAATTCGAATCGAATGCCAAGCGTTCTCACCCAGAAACACTCGCTCAAAACCCTCTTTCTGAGCGGGAACGATGACCGTATCACGCTCGTCGTCATGGCCAGGAGCCGAAACAGGAGGCGGAGCTGCACCAGTCGTTCCGGGCGTGGCAACAGGCTGTGGCTTCTCGAACACGCGCACGCCAAGCAGCGGCAGAATGCGAAGGAGTTCGCGCAGGAAGCCGTCCGTATCGGCCTTTTCTGAATCAGACAGACCGGGTTCCCGTGGAAGGTTCCCATTGTCCAAGTGACAACGCTTGGCCCTGTCAGCCCGCTGCAACAGCGCGTGTTCGAGCCAAGTTGTATGTGCTCGGTTCAGCGGATTCCCATTGGAAACAAACGCGAAGCCCCAGTCCCAAAAGTCCTTTTCGGCAAAATGCGACTCGATTCTGGATCCGATGTCCTCTCCCTGCCCAACGTAGACTGTGGGGAGGTCGTCATCTGTTCCTTCGGCGGTGCCAGTCAAGATGTAGACGCCCGCCCTTCCGAATTCAGCTCGATTCTTTAGGCGCGGCCATGATGAACGCGGAAACGCAAGCCCAACGCCGGTCCAGTTGAGGCGCTCGACGATTTTCACTCCTTCCGGATCACCGTCAGGAACAAAGATGCGTATTGTGAAGGGCTCACCCATGTCGATCTCTGTGTGCTGAAAGCTTGTCCGCCCAACGCCTGCGCATCACCAGCGGCGCTCAACGATCTCGTATGTGCCGTCTGGTGCATGCGCTGTTAGACGGCACAGTCCTGCGGTTCGCATCGTCGTTGCCGATGTCACTGGCTTGAGGGCGACTTCTGGTCCACATTCTTCTCCCAGTCGGCCAGCAGCCCCTTGAGCTTGAGGACCAGCTCCGGGTGCTGAGCAGCCAGGTCACGCCGTTCGCTCAGATCATCTCGTAGATCGAAGAGCAGGAATTGGTTGCCATCTACGAGTAGTTTCCATTGGCCGGTCCGCGCTGCCTTCTGCTGGCGCTCTGGACGCACGATTCTCCAAAACAGCTGTCGGTCGACCACGGGCGCTTCGCCAGCTACGATCGGGAGGATGTTGGTGCCGTCGAGCCGGTGGCCCGTCGGGAGCATGGTTCCCGTCGCCGCAACGATCGATGCCGTCAGGTCCATCGTGATGGCTACCTGTGCCGACGTTTTCCCCGCAGGCAGGCGCGCTGGCCAGCGAAAGATTAACGGCACACGGATGCCACCCTCCCACAGGGTGCTTTTGCGGTGACTGAGCGGCGCGTTACGTGAGAGCCATTCGCCGCCGTTGTCGTTCGTGAACACGACCAGAGTGTCCCTCGAGAGACCGTGTCGCTCAAGGGCGGCGAGGATCGTCCCGACCCCTTGGTCGGCTCGCTCCAACATGCGCACGTAGTCTTGGCGCGTGGCCGGCACGGGATCGTCCGGCCCCTGAAACAATCGCTGATCGTTCTTCTCCTGCGGTCGGGGTACCGCGTTGGGGTCTGACGGGCGCCGGTCGGGCGGTTGGAATGGCCAGTGGACCGCGTTATAGGCGACTTCGAGAAAGAATGGCGCAGCCGTATGGCTGTCGACAAAGCGGACGGCCCGTCGAGTGATTTCGTCCGTCAGGTAGTCGGGGACTTCAACCGGCGTTGTGTTCTCGAAGAGGTCGTGCGTCCCGTCGCCCCGCTGGTGGGAGTAGAAATCGACGGCGCCGCCAAGGAAGCCAAAGAACTCGTCGAAGCCGTGCGCATTCGGCCCGAACTCCGTCTTGAATCCCAGATGCCACTTGCCCACGAGCCCGGTGGCATAGCCGCTCTTCTTGAGTAACGCTGGCAGCGACGTGCCTGTTACGGGGAGGCCACGATCCTGCTCGGTCGAATTGAACGGCCATTCAATGCCGACGCGCTGCTGATACCGCCCGCTGATGAGAGCGGCGCGCGTCGGCGTGCAGTTCGCACCGTTTGAGTACGCATCAGTCAAACGCACACCCTCGCGCGCGAGACGATCAAGATTCGGCGTGCGGGCGTCGGTCACGCCGTAGCTGCCGATGTCGCCGTACCCCATGTCGTCCATGATGATGAGCACGACGTTCGGCTTGCCCGCTGCCTGCTGCGCAGGGCGCTGGGCGACGAGGTTCGCTGCCTGGGGACCCACGCCGATCATCAATGTAAGGATCAAGACTTGACGTCGCATCTGTCCTCTCCTCTGTGACGCTGGATCAAATTGATTCGAGCGACTGTGACGAACGTGCGTGTCGACCGTGGTTGTTCAAGCTAGGGTTCTGCCGTCTAACGATTCAAATGAGCCGCGCGCCGCAGCGACATGATTACACGGGCACTCGGGTGCGTCGGCTCCATTTGAAGGTTAGCCACCCACTCGTATGATTTCTCCAGGTCGCAGGCTCGTGAGAGCTTGCCCAACACCGGGCAATAGTGGACGGAGATCGTCGACGTCGTTGCTCGGAGCCATCATGACAACGACGCTGATGGTCAGCCCTGAGAGGTTCTGTTGATACTCGATGCCTTGATCGACCGTCAGCAGAGCGTCGAATAGCCCGTTGGCGAGCCTGAGTAACGCCCCGTTCTTGATGCCCGCCCAGCCCAAGTCTTGAACCGTTCTTGCATCGTGGCCGCGCAGCTCCCGTTTGAGCCGCTTCGGGACACACTCATCGAGAAGGAGGCGCATGAGTCACGAGTTGCTTCATGTGTTCAAGCACGCCAAGCGCCTGCGCCTTTTCCACGGTCGGAAAATCGTCGAGGAATTCCGCGAGCGGTCGGCCATGTTCCAGGTAGTCGAGTAGCGCCCGAACAGGCACCCTGGTTCCGACGAAGACCGTCGTGCCCCCGAGAATGTCTGGATCCGAATGGACGCCGGGAATCTCGTCTGCCATGGGCAACCTCTCCCGAATGGGATGTTCCGAGTATACGTCCGTCGTCCCTCGATCACCGCTTTGGTGTGGCTAACGTTCGCGCTGAGCCGCGCGCTCTAGAAGCCAGCGCGCGTCGGCTCCATTCGGTAGTTCGGCCGCATGCTTGTTCAATCGCGAACAAAAGTCCCCGGTCTGCATGCGCGCCTGATCATTCGGTCATCTTCGTTAGAACCCGCAGCCCGCTGCAGGACGACGTCAAGGCGAACGCGTACGTGCGGAACGAACCCCTCGTACAGTGGATGGCGCTGACCGGCGCTTGCACTGCTGCTGCTCGCGGTCGGTCTTCGCGCCGTGCCGATCTTCTTTAGTGTGTACCAGCCACGACGAGTAAACCGGCGACGAGCAAGGAGCCTTCAAAGATTCCCGCGATCAGAAGCGTCGTCTTGCTTCCGCTAAACACCCGACGCTCAACCGTCAGGATATCTGCGAGGTCATACCTGCTGCCGTCGCCAGCGATGATGGCGACGGCATCCACGGTCTGCACCGTGAACTGAACGCGGCGTCCATCTCGCATGGTGATTCGCACCACGTCTCCGCGACCAACACGCCAACGCTCAACCGTCAGGATATCTGCGAGGTCATACCTGCTGCCGTCGCCAGCGATGATGGCGACGGCATCCACAGTCTGCACCGTGAACTGAACGCGGTGTCCATCTCGCATAGTGATTCGCACTACGTCTCCACGACCAACACGCCAAGACGACGACGACTGTAGTGCCCCCGCTGGCACGGCAGGGGGGCGGTGCATGCTGGTGCAACCGGTCATGGCAATGGCCGATGCGCTCAGCGCGCAGACAAGGCGAGCGACACAGACTGCGCGGATGGCACGCATTGGACCCTCTCCTTGACCCTGTGGGCCGACGGCTTTGTAGCGAGGATCTGACCTGTTTAACACCGAATCGCCGACAGGTTGTCAGTCGCGATGGGCGCCCCTCGCACGGCCGAGGCCGGCGAGCCTGATCAACTGAAGATGCCTCACGCCGAGCTCCGGGGCCTGCCTAGTCAAGCCCTCTCTCCAGAACGAACGGGCCCTCGGTCTCCCCCAAATGGACCTCGTCCCGCAGTTCCCAGGGTACCCACGAGCCCATCGGGCGCATCTCCCGGAACCAGTTCGCACGAAACCTCAGAAACCAGCCCTCACGATTCTCGGAGGGCTAGTCACAGTGAATCCTCCCGCAGATGCCGGCCGAACGATCCGGCTCACCAGCGGCGCCGCGCGTCCGCTCAGGCCGTGGCGAATCGCACTCCCGACAAGATGCTCGCATCAGCCCGGAACCCGAGAGGAACAACATCGCTGGTGTGAGCCCGATCGCCCGCACTGTACTCGATGACCAGCGATTCGCCACGGACTGAATGTAAGCGATGTTCGCACGGCGCCGTCTGGTGCAGCCGGAGGTTATACCGTCCGTCGAAGGAGCCCCGCGCCGACGGAATGACCGCGAGAGCACCGGTAGCCGCATGGCCGGAAGGCGCGCGCCTCAGATCACCTCACGGCCCAAAGGAGCCAAGGCCGACGCGTGGCCACGGTCGTCGATACCACCGCGCGCCGATGCTCGAAGGACCACGCTCGACGAAGCGGACGCCCACCTGCGGCAAACCGTCCGGATGCGCCAAGGAGACCGAGGTGTTCCGGCCGAACGCCCGAACGCGCCCGAACCCCAGAATGAATCCCGGGAGTTGGAAGAAGCCGGTCAACAAGATGATCTTCGTCTGTCGCTATAACGTTCCAAATGAGCCGCGCGCCGCGGCGACGGGATCACACGGACGGTCTGGCGCGTCGGCTCCATTTGGTGGTTAGGCACATATTTTGCCACGAGAATTTCTGAGTGAACGACGGATCGAGCGTGCCCACGGCCTGAACCAACCGCGAGACCCGGCGCCGCCCGAGACCACGCACCACCACGACCGCGGAACCGGCACGTCGGGGCTAGCTGCGACGTTCGTGCGTACCGATGGAGGCCGCCCGCGAACATGTCGTCGAGCAGGATCCCCACGCTCCCGGCTCTCTGAGGAACCACGATAGTGCCAAGCGTGGCCGAACGGCGCGAGTCGGAAGCCCAGGCGGCCGACGGCTTGCGACAGCCGCGAGAGTGTTCTTGGTCCGATTGTCTTTTTCGTTCGTCGTTCAGAGGTCTAACGTCAGGCATCAGCCGCGGCGCCCCTCGATCGCTCGCGCCGTCGGCTGCATGCCAGGTTAGGCCTCATGTCGATCAACTGGCTCGGCGTTTCGCCAGGAGTGCTCTGACGGCTGGAACGAGCTTGACCGGTATTTTCATCACGGTCGTCGTCGTTGATCGGTACGCCGCCTCGTCTTCTGCCACGGCCTCGACGTCGGACTGCGTTTCGTAGTGATCGAGAACCCGCTGTACTCGGGCGTCGTTCCAACCAGGCGGGAATCGATACGGCTTCTTCTTCATCGCTTCTTCCGCCTTGGATGACTTCTGGCGACGCCGCAACGCTTTCAAGGCCTTCTCGCCGAGTTCGTACGCCGTGATGACGAACACCGAGCCAGGGGTGGGGTCCGGCACGTAGATCACTCGCAAGTACCGACCGGCCTCGGTTTGACCCAACGCAATCCGTGAGCCATCGCGGCCGGCGCGATCCTCCATCGGGCGCGCCAGGACGTCCTCGACCTCTTCCTCAACGACCGAGTGCTGGTAGATGTGCGGTTGGTTTGTCGCTGGATCGATATAGAACCGAACCGTCACGCAGAGATTTTACGCCCCGTCCTGGCTTTTCTGAAATTGCAGCGAGCTGGCTTGAGGCCTAACGATCCGGCTCACCAGCGGCGCCGCGCGTCCGCTCAGGCCGTGGCGAATCGCACTCCCGACAAGATGCTCGCATCAGCCCGGAACCCGAGAGGAACAACATCGCTGGTGTGAGCCCGATCGCCCGCACTGTACTCGATGACCAGCGATTCGCCACGGACTGAATGTAAGCGATGTTCGCACGGCGCCGTCTGGTGCAGCCGGAGGTTATACCGTCCGTCGAAGGAGCCCCGCGCCGACGGAATGACCGCGAGAGCACCGGTAGCCGCATGGCCGGAAGGCGCGCGCCTCAGATCACCTCACGGCCCAAAGGAGCCAAGGCCGACGCGTGGCCACGGTCGTCGATACCACCGCGCGCCGATGCTCGAAGGACCACGCTCGACGAAGCGGACGCCCACCTGCGGCAAACCGTCCGGATGCGCCAAGGAGACCGAGGTGTTCCGGCCGAACGCCCGAACGCGCCCGAACCCCAGAATGAATCCCGGGAGTTGGAAGAAGCCGGTCAACAAGATGATCTTCGTCTGTCGCTATAACGTGCAGTCATCAGCCGCGGCCGCTCATGATGGCATCGGTGGCCGACGGCTGCAAACGGTTGTTGGGCGGCTCCCTATTTGCTAGCATTGTGCTAGCAAAGGAGCTTGCATGCCCACCATTACCGTCCGGAATGTGCCCGCCAAGGTGGTCCAGTCGCTCAAGGCCCTCGCCCGTCGCCACAACCGGTCGATGGAACAAGAAGTCCGAGACTTGATCGAAGGGTATGTCGTTGAACGACGCGCCGTCCTCGACCAAATCGAAGCCGGGTGGAACAAGCAAACGCGCCGGCCGACGGCGACCGAAATCGACGCCTGGATGGGGGTAGGGCGTCCGTGAAAGTGGTTGTTGATACCAACGTCGTTGCGTACTTGCTCCTTGGCACGGAGGGCTTCGTCGATGAGGCCAAGGCCTGCTTCAATACCGTGTCGAACCCCATCGCGCCCGCCCACTGGGAAGCCGAACTCACCAACGTCGTGTGGATGGCAATCCGCTCCGGGATCCTGCTTCCGGCAGAAGGCCCCGTTCGCCTCAGTCTGGCGAGGCGACTCGGCATCGAATCGTTGAACACCGCCACATTGTGCCAGGGCGCGTTGCTCCGATCGGTGACTTCTGGGATTGCCGTCTACGACACGCTTTTCGTCGAACTGGCCGCCCGTACGGGATGTCCATTGCTGACGTTCGACAAAGCCGTGATCAAGGCCTTTCCGGATATCGCGGTTCGTCCGCGTGATCTGCCCGAAGGTTGAGTCTGTCCGCCCAACGTTCCACGAATGAGCCGCGCGCCGCGGCGACATGATGGCACGGACACGACTGGCGCGTCGGCTCCATTCGTCTGTTAGGCGCTCACCCGCTCACGGTCACCGACCAGCACACCCGCTACTTGCTGGCGTGCCACGGGCTGCTCTCGACGAAGGGCACGGGCGTGCGGCCCGTCTTCGATCGCCTCTTCCGCGAGTATGGGCTGCCGCGAGCGATGCGGACCGACAACGGCGTGCCGTTCGCCTCCACGGCGCTGCATGGGCTCACGCCGCTCAACGTGTGGTGGCTCCGCCTGGGCATTCAGCACCAGCGCATCCTGCCCGCGCACCCGCAGCAGAACGGCGCCCACGAGCGCATGCACAAGACGCTGAAGCGCGGAGCGATTCGACCGCCGCGCGCGACTCTCGCGGCCCAGCAGCGCGCCTTCCACCGGTTTCGCCAGGAGTACAACGACGAGCGGCCCCATCAGTTTCTCCACGGGCGGACGCCCGGCGCGCTCTATCGACCCTCGCCCCGTCCGTACACCGGCGTGTTGCCCGCACTCGAGTATCCCGGCCACTTCCTCGTGAAGCGCGTCACCAACGCGGGGACCATTCGCTTCAAGACCCGCCTGCTTTATGTGTCGACGGCGCTGAAGCAACACCGCATCGGCCTCGAAGAGGTCGACGATGGCATCTGGTCCGTCTTCTTCTGCAACGTGCTCCTGGGGCGGATCGACGAACGGCAAGCACTCGTCCGCGGGCAACTGGGGGTGACCCATGTGCCCGCGTAACGCGGGTACCGATGCCGGTGACTCACTCCAGGGGGATAGCACGGGTCAGGGCGGCTGCCGATCGTCGTTCCTGGAGTCTCCTACGCGGTCGGTTTTCGCGGCGGACGGCCTCGCCACCCCGCGATCGGGCGCTTCGCGCCCTCCGCGGGGCCCCGGCGAGCCCGCCCGCCGCGAAAGGCCCTTCACTCCCAAGACGACATCGGCAACAAAGTGTTACCCATGTTCCCGGTTAACTGTGTTACCTATGTTCCCGGTTGCACAACGTGGTTAACTCGACCAACGCCCCGGTGAAATTCTCCATGAAGAACGTTCTCGCAAACAACGACCGGTACACATGACTGCGTGTTTCATCGGACGGTTCGAAAAGGCCAGATGGCCGACCACCGCCCGTGACGATCAACAGCCAGCACTCATGACAATGTTGGCTATAGCGAGCGTGCCGAGAGTTCTTCTCGTCGATGACAGCTTGGAGTTCCGGGGTGAATTCCATTTGCACCCACCCAGAGTCTGGAGCGGCCCAGTGATGCTTTGTGAGAAAGCTGGCGCAAAAAAGCCGAACTGTACGAATCCAAGGCAGGGAGTTGACCCTCTGCCGCCACAACTCCAGGGTTAACGAACTCTCGTTGTTGGGCAGGTGGTTCGCCACCACCCTAACCAGCTCGCCGACAATCCGATCTCGATCGCCTTTGGCGATCGACACCTCCGGTGAAACGATGTCCTTTAGATCACGTCCGATCAGCGAATGCAAGCGTTCCTTTCGGCCAATCGCCGGAGATGTGTAGGATCATGAGTTCGCGGACAGGACCCGCTCGTGCGCTTCGTGCGCTTCGAGAAATCACGCCGACGTCCCATTAGGCTTTGAAGCCGACGCGCTTCAGCGAGGCCTTCAGTTCCTTCCGTGTGACATCGTCCACGATCGCGGTTGCGCCAATGGCCGTCGGCAGCACGACATGCAGCCGGCCGGCGACGACCTTCTTGTCGTGCTGCATCGCGTCGAAGATCTGTGATGTCGTGACGTCACCGATGGGCGGCAGGGGACCGAGACTGGCAATGAGATTCGCGAGCGCCTTCCGATCGCGGTCGGCCAGCGCACCGCGATCGACGGCCACGTCGGCCGCCACCAGCATCCCGTAGGCCACGGCCTCACCGTGCCGATAGCGCCGGTACTTGGTCGCCGCCTCCAACGCATGTCCGGCCGTGTGACCGAAATTCAAGATCCGCCGAAGCCCAGCCTCGCGCTCGTCGGCTGCGACGACGGAGGCTTTGATGCGGCACGACTCACTGATCACGGCCGTCAACACCTCAGGCTTGCGCGCGAAGATCTCCGTGCGCTCTCGGCCGATTTTCTCGAACAATCCGGGGCTCGAGGTCATGCCGTACTTGATCATCTCGTACAGTCCCGCCCGGAACTCGCGCCGTGGCAGCGTGCCGAGGACAGACGGATCGGCGACGACGGCGTGCGGTTGATGGAACGCGCCAATCAGGTTCTTGCCCAGCGCGTGGTTCACACCAACCTTACCGCCGATCGCACTGTCGACCTGCGCGAGCAGTGTCGTGGGCACGTGGACGAGCGCGATGCCGCGCAGATAGGTGGCGGCGGCAAACCCGGCCATGTCGCCAATCACGCCACCGCCGAAGGTGATGATCGTGGACGCGCGATCGGCATTCGCGCGTATCAGTGTCTCGTATACGCGCGACACCGTCTGCAGCTGTTTGAATCGCTCACCGTCCGGCACCAGAATCGGCTCGTCGCCGGCGACACCAGCGAGTCGTGGGCCGTGGAGGCGCCAGATGGAGGGACTGGACACGACGAAGCGGCGTGCCGGCGCGTGCGCTTCGTCGAGCAAACGCGAAAGATGCGCGAGAACGCCGTCGCCGAGCGTGATGGTGTAGCGGCGCGACGGCGTGTTGACGTCGAGGCGTATCGGTTCCATGTGAAGCTGTTAGGATAACATTCCAACGATTGGTTCGATTGACCACCACCTCTACAGACGCCCTCGACTCCGTCGACTTCATCATTGTCGGCGGCGGGATTGCCGGTCTCCGGGCCGCCGTCGCGCTCGCGCCGGCGGGTCGCGTGCTGATTCTGACGAAAGCAGATGCGACCGAAAGCAACACCGGATACGCGCAAGGCGGCATTGCGGCGGCCATTGGCGCCGACGACTCTCCCACGCTTCACGGAGTCGATACCATTCAGGCGGGAGCTGGACTCTGTGACGAGGCGGCGGTGGCGGTCCTGGTCGAGCGGGGCCCGCGCTACGTCGAGGAACTGATGGAGTGGGGTGTGCGTTTCGATCGCAACCCCGACGGAACGCCAGCCCTCGGACTCGAGGCGGCTCACAGCGTCAGACGTGTGCTCCACGCAGGCGATGCAACCGGCCGCGAAATCGGCCGGGCGATGTGGAAGCACGTCGTGACGTTCCCGACCGTTCGCACCGTCAATCACGCGCTGGTCACGGATCTCATCGTCGAGGGAGGTGCCGTCCACGGCGTCGGCTTCTTCGACAACGAGGGTGTTCGCCACGATGTGCGCGGACGCGCGGTTCTTCTAGCGACCGGCGGGGCCGGTCAGGTCTTCACCGAGACGACGAATCCAGCTGTCGCAACCGGAGACGGCGTGGCTCTCGCGTACCACGCTGGTGCGCGGGTGGCCGATCTCGAGTTCTTTCAGTTTCATCCGACCGCCCTCAATCGCAAAGGGGCACCACGGTTCCTCATGTCCGAAGCGCTGCGGGGAGAAGGCGCGCGGCTCGTGAACGCGCTTGGCGAGCCTTTCATGGCGCGGTATCACCGCGATGGCGACCTGGCCCCGCGCGACGTCGTCGCACGGGCGATCGTGCGAGAAACGGAGGCGACGCCAGGCCCAGTGTTTCTCACGCTCGCTCATCTCGATGCCGGCCATGTACGGGCACGGTTCCCCACCATTACGGCGATGTGCCGGCAGATCGATCTGGATCTCGCGACGGATCCGATTCCAGTCGGTCCGGCTGCGCACTACTTCATGGGAGGCATCGACACCGACGAATGGGGCCGCACGTCAATCCCCGCCCTCTTTGCAGCGGGCGAAACTGCCTGCACCGGTGTTCATGGCGCCAACCGCCTCGCCAGCAACTCGCTGCTCGAAGGCCTGGTGTTCGGCGCTCGCGCAGCCGACGCGATGCAGCGGCCTCCGCAGGCGGCCGTGTTGAAGAGCGATCGCCGCGCCAGCGCGTGTCCGAGCCCGCAGCCTCTTGTCTCCCGCCTCTCGACGCAGGGCGTTCGGGAACTGATGTGGCGGGAAGTCGGCCTCTTTCGAACACGCCCGCGGCTCGAACTGGCCGTCGCCGCACTGGACGGCGCGTACGAGATCGAACGGCGAACGATCAATCGTGCGGTATCCGCGGACGCCTGGCGGCAGTTCAACCTGCTCACGGTGGCGAGACTGATCGCGCGAGCGGCGCTCCGCCGGGAGGAGAGTCGCGGCGGGCATTTCCGTGAGGATTATCCACAGCGCGACGACCAACGATGGCGATTTCACGCCATAGATGCCATCGACCATCGCGACCCCAAGTAACCACGCTAGAATCATCCTGTTGTAGAAGAGCCGGATGTCCAAGAAACCTGAAGCGCCGTCGTTTGTCACTGAAATCACCCCTCGTTCGCAGGACTTCTCACAGTGGTACCTCGATGTGGTCCGGCGCGCCGAGCTCGCCGACTACTCTCCCGTCAAGGGCTGCATGGTCATCCGTCCGTATGGCTACGCCATCTGGGAACTGATTCAGCAAGCCTTCGACAAGGAGTTCAAACGGACCGGCCACGTGAACGGGTACTTTCCACTCTTCATTCCTGAGTCACTCCTGACCAAGGAAGCAGAACACGTGGAAGGCTTTGCACCCCAAGTGGCCTACGTCACCCATGGTGGCGGCGAGGAGCTGCAGGAGAAGCTGGTAGTCCGGCCAACGTCGGAAGCGATTTTCGGCACGATGTACGCCAAGTGGATCCAGTCGTGGCGCGACCTGCCGATTCTCATCAACCAGTGGGCCAACGTCGTGCGCTGGGAGAAAGTGACGCGACCGTTCCTGCGCACGACGGAGTTCTTGTGGCAGGAAGGGCACACCGCCCACGAGACCTACGAGGAGGCCGAGACCGAGACGCTGATGATTCTCGATCTGTACGCCCGCGTCGTCGAAACGGTGTTGGGCGTTCCTGTCGTCAAGGGCCAGAAGAGCGAAAGCGAGAAATTCGCTGGCGCGCTGCGCACGTATTCCATCGAAGCACTCATGGGTGATGGCCGCGCCCTCCAGGCGGGCACATCCCACAACCTCGGCCAGAATTTCGCGAAGGCATTCGACATCACGTTTCAGGCGCGCGACAAGTCGGTGCAGCACGTCTGGGGTACGTCCTGGGGTGTCTCCTGGCGGCTGGTCGGCGGCGCCATCATGGTGCACGGAGACGACAGTGGCCTCGTCCTCCCGCCGCTCATTGCGCCCTACCAGGTGGTCATCGTGCCCATCGGACGGGAGAACTGGCGCGAGACAGTCCTGCCGCGCGCGAAGGAGATTCAGCAGGAGCTTGCCGCCGCGGGTATCCGCGTGACACTCGATGCGCGCGATGAGCGGCCTGGCTGGAAATTCTCAGAGTGGGAGCTCCGAGGCGTTCCCCTCCGCCTGGAGATTGGGCCAAAGGACATCGAGAAGGGGCAGGTCCTGATCGCCAGGCGCGACACGCGGGAGAAGATCAACACCCCTATGGAGGTCGTCGCCGCGACCGTGAAGGATCTGCTCGTTGAAGTTCAGCGGACGTTGTTCGACCGCGCCCTGCGGTTCCGTGCCGAGCGCACTCAGCGCGTCGACACCTACGACGCGTTCAAGCTTGTGATGGACGGGCGGCCAGGTTTCGTCGTCGCGTTCTGGTGCGGAGAGAAGGAATGCGAGGCTCAGATCAAGACCGACACGCAAGCCACGATTCGGAATATGCCCCTTGGAGCCCCGGGCATGGCGAAACCCGATGCCCGATGCGTCCGCTGCGGGAAACAGGCCGTGAGTGAGGCATGGTTCGCGAAGTCGTACTAGCGACATGAGTCGTAGGCCCGACCTTCAGGTCGGGCGATGAGCGTGCCGATTGAGGAGTGCGCCCGACCTGAAGGTCGGGCCTACAATCGGTCGAGGATGGCGGGCCAGCGCTTGGCGATGCGCTTCATGACGACGTGGCGCCGGGTGAGGTGAGCACTGGCAGCCAGATTGCGGAAGACGACGACGAGCTCGCCGCGCCACCACTCATCCTTCACCCGGGAATACGCCGCCGCGACGGCTTCAAGACACGACGAGTCCCCAATCTCGCGGAGCGCCGCGAGGAAGTCCACGGGCAACGGCTCGCTCGCGGTCGCCAGGGTTTCGCGCAGATCGTAGAGCGCGACGCGACTGCCGCGTGCCGCGAGAGCGGCGTGCGCGGCGCCGCGTGCCGCTGTCCATGCCGAGCGCTGCTGTGGTTGCTCGACTCGTTCACGTTCGCCGAGACGTTCAATCAGCGTGTGCAACACCGCCAGGGGCACGCTGTTTCCCGCGGTTGACACCGAGCGGCGCAGGGTCTCGGGATTCACAGAGAGCCCGCCTTCGAGCGCGGTCGCGAGCCACTCGGCCGTGCCCTCGGGCGTCGTTGCCGCGCCTTCAGGGTGCGAAGCGAGCGCCGCGATCGTGGTGTTCGGATCGAGAACCAACGCTCGAAAAAGCGGCGCCACCGTCGACGGCTCGAGCGTAGAGAGCGCTCCAATGGCCGCCATGCGCGCGGCCTCCTCCCGTTGGCGATCCAGCGCGACCGCCGTCAGGCGATCGACGGCCGCGGCACCGTGCGCGCCGCGCAGAAACGCTCGCGCGGCGCCAGCCGCGGCGGCGGCCACGGTGCTGTTCGAATCGTCCAATGCGCGAAGCACGGCGTCGAGCGAGCGCGCGTTGCCCATTGCTTCGAGGATGCGCAACGCGGCCACCCGCGCGGTGGCCTCTGCGGCTGGATTGCCGACGAGTGACATGAGTCGATCGAGCGCGCGGGCGCCGATGACAGTGAGGCGCGTGATGGACGATTCGCGCGTCACCGCGCGGTCAGATCCGAGGTCGGCGATCAGGGAATCGATCTGCGCACGGGAGGATGCCTTGATGACCAAGGGGAAAGGCAGTGAACTTGGTCATCTTGTCATCTAGTCATCTGGTTATTGACGGTGGCGTCAATGACCAGATAACCAAATGACTAGATGACCAAATTCTCCCTTGTGCGCTTACTGGACGCGAACGACGAGCGCGGCTCGGCGGTTCAGCCGGCGCGTCTCTTCTCGCGCGTTGTCGTACTTGGGCCGTTCCTCACCGTAGCTCCGGATCTCGAGACGCGTGGCCGGCACACCGCGAGACGTCAGGTAGTCTCTGACGCTCGAGGCCCGGCGCTCGCCGAGCGCGAGGTTGTACTCGGCCGTGCCGATGTTGCACGTGTGACCTTCGATGATGATGTTCCGGCCCGGATTGGCCTGCAGTTTGGCGATGGCATCATCCAAGACGCGCGTTGCTTCGGGCCTGAGTGTATAGCGGTCGAATTCGAAGAAGACGTCTTCGAACGTCAGCTCGACGACCGGCGGCGGCTGCGTCACCTGCACTGTGACGTTCGCCGAGGCGGTACCGCCGCGGCCGTCGTTCACGGTCACGGTGCACTGCACAGGTCCAGCCTGCTGAGGCGCTGTCCACGGTGTCTGCCTCGCTGTGCCGTTGGCCAACGTGCCGGTCGGGCATGCCCATCGATACGTGAGCGGGTCGCCATCCGGATCGGTTGCGGTCGCGGTCAGCGTGGAAACCCGGCCGACTTCCACCGTGCACGGATCGCACTGCGCCGAGACCGTGGGCGCCCGATTCGCCGGTGGGGCAGGTGGTGGCGGCGGCGCTGGCGCTGGTGGCGGTGGTGGCGGTGGCGGCGGCGGCGGCACGTACACCCGCACACCAGGGTGATAGCCGAGGCGCACCTGCAGCGTGGAGTAGTCCCACGCGTTGTTCGCGTTGAACACGTCGTCCTTGCTCTTGCTCGGAAGATTCACGTTGAAGCCGCCGCCGAGAAAGAAGCCGCTCCGGTGCTGCCAGGTGAGGCCGAGCGTGGCCCGGGTGAAGTTCTTCGTCGTGGACGGGGCTGTGAGGACGCTGCCATCCGGCTTGCCGTCGATGCCATCGTACCCGAGCAGTCGCGGGCCAATGCCGTCGTCGCCGATGTCCATCGTGCCGTTGATCTCGGCCGTGGCGCGAAGGCTGCCGCGCGAGGGAAAGCCGAGGCCGCCCCCCCACCTGAAGGCAGAGGTTGGCGTGTCGAAGTCGTCGGGGCTGCCCATTGTGGCAAAGCCGCCGTAGCCAGTGACCTCGAGCTTGCGCGTGGTCTCCTTGCTGGCGATGAAGTCGAAGAGCGCATCGGTCTTGCCGGTGGAGTTCCCAATGTCCTTGTCGCCGGTTGGCACTTTCACGGTCACCTTGAAGGCCAGCGCCGCGGGCTTTTTCTCGAACCGCTGGGACATCAGATTGAATTTCGCGCCGATTAGCAGGTCGCCGACGTTGTCCCCCGTCCACGAGCGGTTGACGCGCGGATACGCTGGGATGAAGCTGCCGTATTCGCCGTTCGGCAGGAACATCGGGTTCGTGTCGCGGTCGATGCGGGTATCGAAGATGAACGATCCGAATACTTCCAGCCTCTCTCTGATTCCCACGCCAAAAGTGCCCGCGAAGTCGCCGACGTTGGTGAGCCCCTGGAAGTAGTTCGTTCCGCGACGGTAGCCGCTGACCGACCACTTGCCAGCCGGCAGCACTTCGGCAGTGGGTGCGAACCAGAGTCCCGTGTCGCCGGAGAAAGTCGGTATGCCCTGGCGAAACGCCTCAGTCGGTGGAGGAGGCGCCGGCTTAGCCGCGGGCGCCTGGGCGCTTACGGTCGCGGCATACATTAAACAGCCCGCTGAAAGCACGACGAAACGAAGCGATAATCCCATTGTTGGCTGTCCCTCCCGCGGTCCAGCGGAACTCAACTCAACACCCATGCTACGGTAGTCCCGTAGCCGAAGTCAATGAAATGAACGATTTAGCGTGAAACCACTACGAGTTAGCGTGAAAGCTACGAGCGCTCGCCAGCCGCCGGGCGGATGCGCTTCGGACCAACTACCCACGCAATGATGATGCTCACGGCGTAGAGCCCAACCATCGGTGCGGAGAATACCATCAGCGTCATCGGGTCGCCCGTTGGTGTGATGACCGCCGCAGCGATGACAATGAGCAGGATCGCGTATTTGATGTTCTTGGCGAGGAAGCGTGCCGTGAGCACACGCATCTTCGCGAGAAAGAAGACCACCGTCGGCATCTGGAACACCAGTCCGAGCCCGAGCAGCATCTTGACGTAGAGCCCGAACACCGCGCTGAGCTGCGGCAGGTACGCCAGGTTCGGCGTGTTGAAGCTCGCGAAGTACATCATGATGAACGGATAGGCCACGTAGTGATTGAAAGCGGCGCCTGCGATGAACCCGATCGACGAGAACAGCACAAAGGGCACGACGAATCGCTTCTCGTTCGAGTAGAGGGCTGGTGCGACGAATTTCCACACCTGATACATGATGAACGGCGCCGCGATCAATGTGCCGCTGATGAGTGAGATCTGGATGCGCAGCGCAAACGCTTCCATCGGCTGCGTGTAGATCAATTTGCTGCCGGGCGGCAATGTCGAGATCGCGGGACCGGTTAGAAACTGGTAGATCTCCTCGAGGAAGAAGAGACTGGCGCAGATCCCGACGCCAATTCCGATGCACGCATTGATGATGCGCTTTCGGAACTCGTCAAGGTGTTCCAGAAAGGACATCTTTCCGCCCGCTGATTCGTCATCGTCGTCATCGGGCGGAAGCTGCAGCGCTCCGGATTGAGTGCCGGGAAATTGCACCAGAGCCATGGGGCAATCCGGCGTCAGGCCGAGTGGTCGGCCGATCTCGCGACTGGTTCGATGTTGCCAGAATGCTCCGTGTCACCGGGGGTGGTCGAGGCAGCCGTTTGCGCCCCTGTGGCCCGCGACGCTTCGAGATTCGTGCGCTGTTCCTCGAGGCGAATCTCGTCCTCGAGCGTGCTCTTGAGCTCGTTGGTCGCCCGCTTGAACTCCGCCAGGCTCTTCCCCAGGGACCGGCCCAATTCAGGCAGTTTTCTGGGCCCAAAGAAGATCAGGGCGATGACGAAAATGATGATGAGTTCCGGCATTCCGATGGAGCCAAGCATATGTGTTCCTACTTTCAAGAACCGCAGGAAGCGGCCTCTCGATTATAGGAACGGGCGCGCCCGGCGGTCAAGGAAATCCGGCCCGGTATTTCCCCAGAAGTCATTGCTCACTAATAAGTTATCTGCTAGCATCGGGGTATGTCACGCTTCCGCCCAGCCTCCGCCGTGATCTTCGCGATTGCCATGTCGGCCCTTGTCGGCGGTTTGTTCGGGCGAAGCGCGCTCGCGACCGACGACAAGATCCCCAACCACTACAAGACGTTCACGGCGGCGCTGAGCGCGATCGAGTCGAGTTATGTCGACAAGGTCGATTCCGATCGCGTTGTGTACAGTGCGGTCAGAGGCATGCTCGGCACGCTCGATCCGCACTCGAGCTTCTTCGATCCGCGCGAGTACCAGCAGATGCGGGAGCGCCAGGAAGGGCGCTACTACGGGCTCGGCATCACGATCGGATCAATTGACGGATACATCACCGCGCAAAGCGTCTTCGAGGGATCGCCCGCCTACAAAAAAGGCATTCGTCACGGCGATGCCATCGTGAAGATTGCTGGCGAGGACACGAAGAACTGGACCACGCCGCAGGCGCAAAGCAAGCTGCGTGGTGCGAGGGGAACGCCGGTCCAGATCGAGATCCGGCGATTCGGCTACGAGCGGCCGATTCCACTCGAGGTGATTCGTGACGAGGTTCACATTCCCACGGTTCCGGCCTACTTCATGGTGGACGCGACAACGGGCTACATCCGCCACAAGGACTGGGGCGAGAACACCGATCGCGACATCCGAAAAGCGTTGCGCGAACTCTCGGCGACAGGGCATGAAGCGACTGCTCTACGACATCCGCTCGAATCCTGGCGGCCCGCTCGACCAGGCGATCAAGGTCTCAAACGAATTCCTGCCCCGTGGGAAGATGATCGTCTACACGCGCGGGCGCATTCCGAACTCGGATCAGGACTACCGGGCCACGGAGGACAGCGATTTCACCGACATGCCGATGGTGGTGATCGCGAATCGCAGCAGCGCCAGCGCCTCTGAGATCTTCACCGGGGCGCTGCAGGATCACGATCGCGCATACATCGTAGGGGAGACGACGTTTGGCAAGGCGCTCGTGCAGTCGGTGTATCGCATTTCCGAGGGCGCAGGGCTGGCGCTCACAACGGCGCATTACTACACGCCGAGCGGCCGGCTCATTCAGCGTCCATGGGACGAGACCTTCGATGAGTACCTGACCTACACGTCGCGCGAACAGGATGTCAACAAGACCCACAACGCCGAGCGATCTCAAACGGACCGATTCTGGACGCCCCGTCTACAGCGGAGGCGGGGTCGAGCCCGATAAGTATCTTGCCGGCCTTCCTTCACCCCAGGGTGGGGAGAACATCGGTTTCAACCCGACGTCTTTCGGCCGTCTCCTCTATCTTCGTCAGACGTTCGACAACTATGCCGTGAAGTACATGGCCGTCGGAGACAGTCGCATCGCACAGGTGGCCAAGGGACGCGTGACCATCTCGCCAGGCTTCGTCGTGGACGATGCGATGGTGGCCGATTTCCGCGAGCACTTGAAGACAGAACGCGTCAGGATGGACGAGGACGCCTTCAAGAAGGATCTCGATTTCATCAGGGCGATGATCCGGTACCGCATCGACGAGGCCGTATTTGGACTCGCCGAAGCCCAGAAGCATCTCATACAGGTGGATCCTCAAGCGCAACTCGGCATGACCGCCTTCGCAGAAGCGCAGAGGCTCCTGGTCCTGAACAAGGGAACGGGTCGATCGGCAAACTAGCGGACCGTCATCGGTCGTTCGACCACAACGAGTTGGGCGTGAGTTTGTTGTTGCCACTATAACTAGCAGTTGTTACACTGACGACCGGTTTTGGCGGCCCGGGGCCGTCTTTCGACGAACGGAAGACGAAAGCTGCGAATCGGTCCCTTGTCATTCTGCAACCCAGCCAGAAATAGTCAGGTGTCCGACGTCCGGCACTGCCGGTCGTCGAGTCCTTCTCGGAGCGCCGCTCTCGGCGCCGTGGTGTTGTCTTCATGCGCCTCGAACGTATAGAAATCAACGGATTCAAGTCGTTCTCCGATCGGTCGGAGCTGGCATTCGACAAGGGTGTCACCGCCATCGTCGGCCCGAACGGATGCGGCAAGAGCAATGTGGCCGATGCCATCACCTGGGTCATGGGTGAGCAGAGCGCAAAGAGCCTTCGCGGCGAACGGATGGAGGACGTCCTGTTCAACGGCAGCGACGCACGCAAGCCGACGGCTGCCGCGGAGGTGCGGCTGCGCTTCAGCGGAGTGCTGAAGACAGGTGACCGCGCCGGTCGTTCGACGACTCGCGGACAGCAGGGCCGGCCACGGCCAACGGCAACGGGCACTCGATTGGTCACGGCCTCACGAACGGCCACGGCAACGGTCCCGGGAAATGGCCATGGCCCCCACGTACACCAGAACGGCGAAGGTCAACCGCTCGACGAGATCATTCAGTCGGTTGCCCGCGATATCGAAGTGACGCGCCGGCTCTATCGCTCTGGCGAGAGCGAGTATCTGATCGACGGCCAGATCTGCCGGTTGCGGGACATCAACGACCTGCTGATGGACACCGGGCTGGGCGCGAAGGCCTACGCCATCATCGAGCAGGGCAAGATCGGGCTGATCCTCAGCTCGCGGCCGATCGACCGGCGGCAGCTCATCGAAGAGGCGGCCGGCGTCACGAAATACAAGGCGCGTCGACGCGCCGCCGAACTGAAGCTCGAGGCCGCCCGTCAGAATCTGACGCGCGTCGACGACATCGTCTTCGAAGTCGAGAAACAGCGCGGCACGCTCAAGCGTCAGGCCTCCAAGGCGCGCCGTTATCAGAAGCTGCGCGATGAGCTCCGCCGTTGGGAGAAGGTGCTCTTCGCGAGGAAGTACCGGCAGCTCGGCGACACGATTGAATCCACGCGGAGCCGGTTAACGGAGACGCGGGAGCAGGAGTCGGCGGCCGCCGCTCGTGTCGCCGAGGTCGAGTCGCGCCTCGGTCGCGTCCGCATCGAGCTTGCCGAGGCCGAGTCGACCGCCCTGGCCGCGCGTGAAGCCGCGCACGCGCGCGAGCTCGACATCAACCGGATTCAGCAGCAGATCGCGTTCGACAAGGAGCAGGCGGCGGCGTTCGAATCGCGCATGCGCGGTGTCGCGGCCGAGCTCGACACGCTGGACGCAGCGACGTGAGCCCGCACGGGCGATGGTCGCTGCGCGACGGCAGGCAGCGGTCGAGGCCGATGCCGAGCGCGATCGTGCCGCTCACGGCGCTGACGGTCGAGTCCGGCTCCTACGAAGCCGCGCACCGCGAAATCGAAGGCCTTGAAGCCGATGTGGAGGCCGCGCGCAGCGAGGTCTTCTCGGCCATCAATGCGGCCACGGCGTTGAGTCATGCCCTCGAGCACGCCGCGATGGCTCGCGATCGGGTCGGCGAGACATTGTCCAAACTTCACGTCGAAGCGGACGATGTCCGCGTCGAGCGCGAACGCGTCGCCGCGGACCGCGAAGGTGCGGCCGACGGTCTGCGCCGCGCACAAGAGGCCATCGAGGCGACGCGGGTTGCGCGCGGAGCGCGAGAGTTGGAGTTGACCAGCGCGCGGATCGAGCATGAAAGGCACGCTCAGGTCGATCCGGGCGCGCGAGCACGAGCTTGCCGGTCTCGAGGCAAGGATCACCTCACTCGAAGAGCTCGAAGCCGCGCGCGCGGAGTACGGCGATGCCGTGCGCACCGTTCTTGCGCAGGCGAACGGCAAGGTCGGTCAGCAGGGCGCGGTGGCGGACTACCTCGAAGTGGACGCCGGATACGAGCGGGCGGTGGAGGCGTGCCTGGGCGATCTCTTGCAGCACGTCATCGTCGAGCGGGCCGATCAGGCCGCCGCAGGATTTCAACTGCTGCGCGACGAATGCGCCGGTCGTTGCGGCTTTCTCATCACGTCGATGTCGACCCTGAGTCCGTCGGACTCGTCTCTGACGTCAGCCGCGTCCGGGACCTCCGACTGGACCGGCGCGGAGGGCTTGGTCTGCTTGTCGTCGGTCGTTCGAGTCAGTGGCCCGCACGCAGGAGCGATCCGACAGGCAATGGGTGAGGCGTGGATCGCCGACTCCTACAATCGCGCCGAGGCGACCAGCCGGACGACGACGCTCCCGGTTGCCACGGCGATGGGCGATCTGTTCCGCGGCCCGTACCTCGTCACCGGGGGCAGTCGCGACCAGGCGCGAGGCATCCTCGAAACCAAGCGTGATATCAGGGAACTGCGCGGCCGAATCGAGGTCGATCGAGGCGCGCTCGCGGAGCTCTCCAAGGAGACCGCGGCCTTCGAGGCCGTCATGGCACAGGCCTCCAACAGCATCGCGGCGCTCGACGCTGAGCATCACCGCCAGGAGAAGGCGGTTGTCGGATACGAAGCGACCATCGCGCGTGCAATCGATGAGGCCGCACGCCTGGCGCAGAAGAGCGAGCAACTGGCACGCGAGCGGCGTCAGGCGGAGGAGGAGCGCGACGCCCTTGATCGGCGCCAGGAAGAGGCACGACTGTCGATCACCCGCCTGGAGGGCGACCAGCGCTCATCGGATGAGCGTTTGACGATCGCGCAGCGCCGTCTCTTCGAGGCGCGGGAAGCCGCCGAAGAGCTGAGCCGTCGAGCAGCCGATGCCGGCGCGACCCACGCCGCTCTGGTGGAGCGCGCATCTGCGCTCGCCCTGGAAGTGCAGCGGCTTGAGGAGGCGTCGGCCGAACTCGAGACACGAGCGGTCGCCCTTGCAACGGACCTTCGGGAGACAGGACAGCGAGTCGCGGAGCTCCGCGCGGGGATCATCGACGGCGAAGCGCGGCTCGATGCCGGCGTTCGTGCACTCGAGACGCTGCGCCACGACGTGCAGACGAGCGACGACGTTGTGGCCACGCTGAGAGCAACCGCTGACGAACAGGAGGTCGTGATCAAAGGGGCGCGCACGGCCCTCGAGGCCATTCGCGCCGCCGTCGCCGAATTCGACATTGCGAGAGCCAGGGCCGAAAGCGATCTGGACCATCTCGCGCAAGCCTGCGCCGACGCCGTTCAGGCGACGCTCGATGATGTCCTGATCGAAGTTGCCGAGCTGGAGCGCGACGGGCACGCGGTGCCGGATGCGCGCGTCATCTGTGCCGACGAACCCGACGACACCCTCGACGAGGACTCCGCGCGCCCCCGTGGTCGATGCCGCCCTCACTGCAGCCGAGCAGCAGACGCTGAGCGCCGAGGACGCCATCGTGACCTTGCGCGGTAAGATCGATCGTCTCGGGCTGGTGAACATGATGGCGATCGAGCAGTTTGACGAGCTCGAGACCCGCCACACGTTCCTCACCACTCAACGCCAGGATCTCATCGACGCCATTGCGCAGACGAGCGAGGCGATCAAGCGGATCGATCAGACCACCCGGCAGCGATTCACGGAAGCGTTCGCTGCAATCAATCGCAACTTTCAGGAGACCTTCAGCACGCTCTTCGGCGGAGGGCGCGCGGGTCTGACGCTTCTCGATGAAAACGATCCGCTCGAAAGCGGCATCGAGATCATCGCGCAGCCACCAGGCAAGCGCCTGCAAAGCGTTCAGCTCCTTTCTGGCGGCGAGAAGGCGCTCACGGCCATCGCCCTGATGTTCGGGCTGTTCAAGTACAAACCCAGTCCCTTCTGTCTTCTCGACGAGATCGACGCGCCCCTCGACGATGCCAATATCGGTCGCTTCGTTGAAATGCTCCGCGGTATGCTGCAGCACACGCAGTTCATCCTCATCACGCACAACCGCAAGACGATGGAAATCGCCAATCGCCTCTATGGCGTGACGATGGAGGAACCGGGCGTGTCGAAGCTGATTTCCGTACAGATGAACTGAGCCACGCGCACGCGACCTAACAGTTGGAAGGGCAATCGTTACCCTCGCGGCCATGACGCCGACTCCGAGTCGCGAGCGCGGATGGGCGCGCGGGCGACGACGAGTGGCTTCGCCGCTGCTTCTTGGACGAACGCGGCAAGTGGCCGTCTTCAACGGAATCGGCGCGATCGGTGTGCGGCGTGTTGAGGTACGACCGTTGACGTCCGGACCGAGTGCGTCGCTTGTGCGACGACCGAGAAAACTGCGGCCGAGTTGCTGCCTCTGATCAGCGGGGCCGTCTCAACGCAGGTGGTACGTCCCTCGAACTCCAGACGGTTGACGGCGACAGCGCGACCTCCTCCGCGGAGTTACAAATGCAGCAGGACTAGCCTCGGCTGTGAATGAAGAGAAGGCAAGCGTTTATCATCGGTTGAAGCGCCGAGCGAGCATCGCATCGGTCGCCTGGCACGTCACGCTCCTCACCGTTCTCATCTGGAGCGGCTTCGGTGTCGGGCTGCGACGGACGGCGCAGTCTCTGGCGCCGGGCATCATCGGCGAGCGAACCATCCTCACCGCTCGTCGTCGCCGTGTTCGTCGTGCTGCTGGCCCTGCTGATCGAGGCCGGCAACCTGCCGATTGCGTTCTACGGCGCGTTCCTCGTCGAACGCCGGTACGGCCTGTCACATGAGCGGTTCGGCGGCTGGCTGCGGGAGCAAGTGAAGGCGTTCGCGCTGACGCTCGTACTCGGCGTCGGTGCCGCCAGTTTCATCTACGCCTTCATTCGAGCAATGCCGACGAACTGGTGGTTGCCCACTGGCGCGGTCTTTGCGCTCGTGATTGTAGGACTCGCGAACATTGCCCCGGTTGTCCTTCTGCCGCTCTTCTACAGGGTCAAGCCGCTCCAGCGCGAGTCGTTGCAGACGCGTCTTCTGGCGCTCGCGGAACGCGCCGGCACACGGGTGCTGGGTGCCTACGAGCTCGGGCTCGAAGAGAAGACCAGGAAAGCGAACGCTCTCCTGACGGGACTCGGCTCGACGCGGCGCATTCTCGTGTCTGACACGATGCTCGCCACCTTCTCGGACGACGAGATCGAAGTCGTGCTCGCACACGAGCTCGCGCACCATGTTCATGGCGACATCTGGAAGGGGATTCTCCTCGACAGCGGACTGATGCTGACAGGTTTCTATGTGGCGGCGCGGGTGCTCAACGCGTTGGCCGGGAGGCTGGGCCTCGAGGCGCCGTCCGATGCGGCGGGCTTGCCCCTGCTATTGCTCGCGGCTGGGGCCGTCTCGCTGGTCATGTTGCCAGCGGCACACGCCCTGTCGCGCGCATACGAGCGCCGCGCCGATCGGTTCGCGCTGGAACTGACGCGCAACCCCGGTGCCTTCGTGTCGGCGATGCGCAGGCTCGGCGCCCAGAATCTGGCCGAGGAAGCTCCGTCGATGCTCACGCAATGGCTGTTCTACAGCCACCCGCCGTTGCGAGACCGGATCGCCGCTGCGCAGTCGTTCCATGCGTGACGAGTGAGGCGGGCTCGCGCCATCCCTGGACGCGCAGGACCAATACATCCTGACTCAAGTTTTCTGCGAGGTCCGCGGTGATCGTGATGATATGAGGTCGTGGTGGGCCCGGCGAGCGCCGAACCCACGATCGTGCGACGAGGTGGTGAGAGAGAGCTACGAAGCGGCCGCGCCGCTGTCCTGTTGCAGGAGCGCTTTCCGGCTCAGACGAATCTTTCCGGTGGGGTCGATGTTGATGACCTTCACCATCACCTGTTCGCCTTCCTTCAGCTCATCGCGCACGTCCTTGACGCGGTGGTTCGCGATTTCGGAGACGTGAAGAAGGCCGTCGGTGCCCGGCATGATCTCCACGAACGCACCGAAATCGGTGATGCGCTGCACCTTACCGAGGTACGTCTTGTGCAGCTCTGGCGTCGCTGTCAGCTCCTGAATAATCGAGATGGCTTTCGCTGCCGACTCGCCGTCAGCCGAAGCCACATTTACGCGACCGTCGTCTTCAACGTCGATCTTCACGCCCGTGCGCTCAATGATGCTGCGGATCATCTTGCCGCCCGGTCCGATAACGTCGCGGATCTTGTCCACGGGGATCCGGATGGTGACGATCCGCGGCGCGAAGGCGGAGATGTCCTTCCGAGACGCCGCCAGGGCCTCCCGCATCTTCTCGAGGATGTGCAGCCGGCCGCGCCGGGCCTGATCCAGGGCCTTGCGCATCACTTCAGTGGTGATGCCTCCAACCTTGATGTCCATCTGGAGGGCCGTGATGCCGTTTGCGGTACCGGCGACCTTGAAGTCCATGTCGCCATAGTGGTCTTCTGCGCCGGCGATGTCGCTGAGGACGGCATACTTACCTGTCTTCTCGTCCATCACGAGTCCCATCGCAATGCCGGCGACCGGTGATTTGAGCGGCACGCCTGCATCCATCATCGCCAGGGATCCGCCGCACACGCTTGCCATCGACGAAGATCCATTCGACTCGAGGATGTCCGACACGATGCGGATGGTATAGGGGAACACCTCTTCGGTCGGCAGCATCGGCATCAGCGATCGTTCCGCGAGAGCGCCGTGACCGACTTCACGTCGCCCAGGGCCGGACATGCGACCGACTTCGCCAACCGAGAACGGCGGGAAGTTGTAGTGGAGCAGGAAGCTTTTCCAGGTCTCGCCCTCGAAGCTCTCGATCTTCTGTGCATCGTCGGCTGTGCCGAGCGTGCAGGTGACGAGCGCCTGTGTTTCGCCGCGCGTGAAGACGGCGGAGCCGTGCGTGCGGGGCAGGACGCTGGTTTCGATCCAGATCGGCCGCACCTCATCGAACGCGCGCCCATCGAGACGGTGACCGCGCGTCAGCACTTCCTCGCGCAGCACCTTTTCCTTCAGATCCTTGAAGATCGCCTTGGCGTCTGCCTTTCGCTCAGACTCGCTCTCGGGAATCGATGCAACAAGGCCCTTCAGCGTGTCTTCCACGCGCTCGTAGTTCTCGAGCTTCTCGCGGATGCGCATGGCCTCGGAAAGCGGCGCGAAGATCTTGCCTTCGACCTCGCGGTAGAAGTCCTGGCTGATCTCCTTGCGGGCGACGACCATCTTCTTCTTGCCGGACACCCTGGCCAGGTCGTCGATGGTCGCGACGATGGATTTGATGGCAGCGTGCGCTGTTTCGAGCGCGGCGACGACCTGTTCCTCGGTGACTTCCTTCGCCCCGGACTCGACCATCACGAGTCCATCAGCACTGCCGGCGACGACGAGGTCCAGCTTGCTTTCCTTCCGTTGCAGAAACGTCGGGTTGACGACGAACCCCCCGTCGACGAGGCCGACGCGGACGGCCGCAATAGTTTTCTGGAAGGGGATCTCGGACAGCGCGAGCGCCGTCGAGGCTCCGGTGATTGCCAGCACGTCGGTGTCGTTGTCTCCATCGGCGGAGAGTACGAGCGCGATGATCTGCGACTCGTAGCGCCAGCCGCTCGGGAACAGCGGCCGGATGGGCCGGTCGATGCAGCGACTCGTCAGGACTTCTTTCTCGGTCGGCTTGCCTTCGCGCTTGAAGAAGCCGCCCGGAATTCGTCCGGACGCATAGGCATTCTCGCGGTAGTCCACGGTCAAGGGCAGGAAGTCGATGCCTTCGCGGATGCTCGCTGCACGGCACGCGGTCACGAGGACGACGGAATCGCCGCAGCGGACGATGACGGAGCCGCCGGCCTGCTTGGCGAGCTTGCCTGTTTCAAATCTGAGGGTCTTGTCACCAACGGTCAATTCGCGCGTTTGCATAGGATCTCTCGAATATTCGAACGGCGGGACCGGCGTGCCGGAGTGGCGCGCCAGTACGACGACACGCGCGGCTACTTTCTGATGTTCAACCGCTTGATCAAATCAGCGTATCGATGCGCGTCTTTTGTCTTCAGGTAATCGAGCAGCCGGCGCCTGCGTCCGACGAGCATCAAGAGGCCGCGGCGCGAGTGATGGTCCTTCGCGTGCGACTTGAAATGTTCTGTCAGGTAACTGATGCGTTCACTGAGAATGGCGACCTGCACTTCCGGGGAACCCGTGTCGCTGTCGTGAGTCTTGTAGGATCCAATCAATTCCGTCTTGCGGTCTTTCGTCAACGCCACAACGTGCCTCCACGAGCGCCCCAGACGCGTACCAGACGCCAGATGCGCCGTATACCCTGAATTCCGTTAGTCGAACAAGCTCAATATGTTACTACATCAGGACCACGAAGGGATGGAAAAGTCCTGGTGTGCGCGCGGGCGCGGCAAGCCCCACGAGATTTCCTTCGGAATCCATGAGGCGATAGTCTGTGTGGCCGAGTGGGTGTGCTGGGTTCAGCGGGGTTGCGGGGGACCCGACGTCTGCCGGTGTCAGATCTCGTCCGTGTGCTGCGGCGCGAAGGCCGGTCGCCGTCAGCACGAGTTCCGGCAACGCAGGCAGCATTCGAGAGAGCGGAATCATCGCGGCCATCGCCCGCTCGCGCCCTCGCTCACCGTCTTCGATCAAATCCAATGCCACAGCATCCTGGAGCTTGGCGTCACCGCTCCGCGTGCGTCTGAGAGACGCGAGGTGCGCTCCAGTGCCGAGCTGCTGGCCGAGATCGTGCGCAAGGGAGCGCACGTAAAAGCCAGCAGTGCACTCCACGCGGAGAGTCACGCGGTCCGCATCGAGCCGGAGAATCTCGATCATGGTTGCCGCCACGCGAACCGGTGAGAGCTGAGACGCGGCAGCCATCCCGCTTCCCTCCCCGCGGCGGGCCCGCTGGCGATCGGCCCGGCGCGCGAGCTTGTAGCTGGGGAGCCCGCCGATCTTCTTGGCCGAGTACGCCGGTGGCTGCTGCATGAAAGCGCCTCGATAGTCATCGAGCGCCGAGTCGATTACCTCGCGAGAGGGTAGTGTGCCGCTGTAGCGGTTCACCCACGGTCTGGCCGGCGGCGTCATAGGTATGTGTCGATACACCGATGCGGACCACGGCCTCGTAGCTCTTGTCGGCGCTGCTCAGAAAGCGCGCCAGGCGCGTCGCGCGTCCAATCACGAGCGGGAGGACGCCGGTGGCTTCCGGGTCCAGAGTACCGGTGTGGCCGATCCGATGTTCGTGGAGGACGCGTCGCACGCGTGCGACGACGTCGTGGGAACTCGGGCCCGAAGGCTTGTCGATAACGAGCAGACCGTCCAAGTTATGCGGGGCCTTGCGGCAATCCGATCGCGTGGTCCAGCTTCTCGACAAAGAGCGTCCGAAGCGATGCAATGGCGCCGGTCACGGTACACCCGGCGGCGTTCTTGTGGCCGCCTCCGCCAAATTCCTTCGCGATGGCCCCGATGTCGACGTTCCCCTTGGATCGCATGCTGACGCGGTACTCGTCGCCCGTGTTCTGCTTGAAGAACACGACCGCCTGAATTTCCCTGACCGTCAGCGGAACGTTGATGAGGCCTTCTGTGTCATCGTAGGTGCCCCCCGTCGCGCGGGCCATCTCGGGATCCAGGTGGAGGACCGCAACCCGTCCGGACCCGGCAATCTGCATCGAGGTGAGAAGGACACCGAACAGCTTCAGCCGCCCGAGGGTATTGGTGTCAAACACGCTTCTGGAGACCCAGACCGGATCGACGCCGGCTTTGAGCGTTTCGCGGCAGATCTCAAACGTCCGCGGAGAGATGCTGGAGTAGTGGAACGAACCCGTGTCGGTGAGGATCGCCAGGTAGATGTGCGTCGCGATCTCCACCGAGAGCGGCACACCGAGCGCGCGAACGAGGTCGAATACCATCTCAGCGCACGCGGCGGCGGAGCCGTCGAACCAGTTGATCTGCCCATACCCGGTGTTGCCTGGATGATGGTCGATGTTGACGACGAAGAACCGATCCAGACCCGCCACACCCGTACGCGACAGATCGCTGCACTCCATGATGATCGCGGCGTCGACCTCGTCGTCGACATGATTCGCGATCCGGATGTCCCTCACGCCAGGAAACGCCATGATCGGCGGCGGAGCCGCATCCTCGTTGACGACATGAACGTCCTTTCCAAGATCGCGCAAGGCGTACGCCATGGCGAGCTGGGACCCGATCGAATCACCGTCGGGCCGAGCATGCGACGCGATCACGAACCGGCGCCTGGTTCGAATGGCTTCGACGATCTGGCCGATCTCAGGTGGCTGGGTCGTCGTCATGCTGGTGGTGGAGCTCGCTCAGAATCTGCTCGATGCGGTCTTGCCCGGCAATCGAGTCGTCGTAGATGAACGTGATGTCCGGCGTTCGCCTGAGGCGAAGTCGCGATCCGATCTGGCGCCGGAGAAACGGTACGGCCCGTCCGAGCGCCCGCTCGGAATTGCTGCGCGCCTGCTCGTCGCCGAGGCTGGTGAAGTAGACGCGGGCGTGCTGCAGGTCCGGTGTCACGTGCACGCGGGTGAGCGTCACGAATCCGATGCCGGGATCGCGGACGTCCCGCGCGAGCAGCAGCGCGAGCTCGCCGCGAATCTGGTCGGCGACTCGGTCTGGACGGGACCCCTGGGCCATCAGGCCGTAACAGCGACCCTTTCCATTGCGAATACTTCGATGAGGTCGCCGATCTTGATGTCGTGGAATCGCTCGAAGCCGATGCCGCACTCGAAGCCGGTTCTCACCTCGCTCGCATCGTCCTTGAACCGGCGCAACGAGCCAATCTTGCCCTCGTACACGACCACGTTGTCGCGCAGGAGGCGGGCCTGCGAGTCGCCCGATCGCGTGATGCGTCCCTCGGTGACCATGCACCCGGCGATCGTGCCGAACTTCGGCGTCTTGAAGATGTTGCGCACCTCGGCGACACCCAGCCGCACCTCCTTGAAGGTGGGCTCGAGCAGCCCAGCCATTGCCTTCCTCATTTCATCGGTGACGTTGTAAATGACCGAATGCGGCCGAATCTCCACGCGTTCGCGTGCGGCAATAGCCTCGGCGTTGCGGTCGGGCCTCACGTTGAAGGCGATGATGATCGCGTTGGATGCCGACGCCAGGAGCACGTCGGACTCGTTCACGGCACCGACGCCGGAATGGATGATCCGGATCTTCACCTTCTCGTCGGTCAGTTTGGTCAACGTATCAGCGAGCACTTCGGCCGAGCCCTGGACGTCGGCCTTGATGATAATCGGCAGTTCCTTGATGCCGCCCTCGGCGATTTGCGCCTGGAGCGACTCGAGCGTGAGGCGTCCGCCTTTGGCGCCGAGCGCCCGGTTCTTGGCCTGCTCTTCTCGGAATGCCGCGATCTGCCGTGCCTTTGCGGCCTCGGCAACCTGGAACACATCGCCGGGTTGGGGCAAGCCCGTGAGGCCGAGCACTTCCACGGGCATCGAGGGCCCGGCGGCCTTCACAGGCCGCCCGCGGTCGTCGATGAGCGCGCGAACGCGGCCCACGATGGGACCGGCGATGAAGTTGTCGCCAACGTGGAGCGTGCCGTCCTGGACGAGCACGGTCGCAACAGGCCCGCGACCCTTGTCCAGCTTGGCTTCGAGCACCGTTCCCGTGGCGCTGCGCTTGGGATTGGCCTTCAGCTCGAGGATGTCGCTGGAGAGCAGGATCATTTCGAGGAGGAGGTCGATGTTCTGCTTCTTCTTCGCCGACACTTCGACAGTGACTGTCTTGCCGCCCCATTCCTCGGGCATCAGGTCGAGCTCCGTCAGCTCGCGCTTGACACGCTCGGGGTTGGCGTTGGCCTTGTCCACCTTGTTGACCGCCACAACGAGCGGTACGTTGGCGGCTTTCGCATGGTCAATCGCTTCGCGCGTCTGCGGCATGACGCCGTCGTCAGCGGCGACGACGAGCACCACAATGTCGGTGACTTTCGCGCCGCGAGCGCGCATCAGCGTGAACGCTTCGTGGCCTGGTGTGTCGAGGAAGACGATATCGCGGCCGTTGATCGTCACGTGGTACGCGCCAATGTGCTGGGTGATGCCGCCGGCCTCGCGCTCCGCAACGCGCGCCTCGCGAATGGCATCGAGGAGACTCGTCTTGCCGTGGTCGACGTGTCCCATGACCGTGACCACCGGCGCTCGAGTGACGATGTCTTCGGCCTTCGCGTCTCCGGCGTCCACCTGCAGCAGCTCCTCTTCGAAGCTGCGCATCTGAACCTCGGCGCCGAACTCCCGGGCCAGCATGCTGGCCGTCTCTGTATCGAGCGTCGAATTGATCGTCATCATGAGCCGCTTCATCAGCAGCTTGGCGAGCACATCCTTCACGCGAACGTCGAGCTTGTCCGCGAGGTCTTTCACGGTCATGCCCTCGGCGAGCGTGATCATCCGCGTGACCGGAGGTGGCGCGGCGACCGTGGGCGCGGGCGAACGCGGTGCGGGATCGCGCCGCACTGGGGATGCCGGTCGGGCTGGCCCAGGCCGCATCGGCGGCCGCGGCGGCGGCATGCCTGGACGATGCGGATGGGGCCCGGTCGGTCGTGGTGGCATCCCAGGCTGCTGGGTGCGAATCGGTTGAGAAGGCAGCGGACGTGGGCCGCCCGGCGTCGGACGAGGTCCCGAATAGGCAGGCGGCGGCGGGACTCCGGGCCGCGCGGGCAGCTGACCCGGACGAGCCAAACCTGGTGAACCCGCCACTGGTTGAGCAGCGCCGCCCAGCGACGAACGAGCTGGCACTGGCGGCGTCACGCGCGGCGTCGGCTTCGTGACGACCCGAGGTGCTGGGTGGGTCTGGAGCGGCGGCGTTGGCGACGTCGGGCGCTGCTCCTCGATCCGGAGGCGCAATGTCGGTGGTACAACGCGGCCTGGGACGGCGGCTTTTGCTGCGGTCTCGGGCGCCTTCACCGCAGCGGGTACCGGCGGTGCGGCTCGGGCCGATGTCTCGACTGCCGGCGACGTCTCGGTGCTCGCCTCCATGTGAGCAGGCGGCGCATTCTCTTCGGCTGGCGGCTCTGGTGGTGCGACCGCCGGCTCCATTACGGGCTCCTGAGGGGCGACTTCCGCTTCGATGTCTTCTGGCGGCGGAGCGGCGGGCAACACCGGCTTGACAGTCTTGACCAGCCGTGGTGGCGGCAGTGCCGGTGTCACCGGCTTGGCCGGTTCGGGTGCCTTCTTGACCGGAACGCCCTTCCTGTTCTTGACGACGGGCGTCTCGGCAAAGATGTCGCCGGTTGGCAATGTGATATTTCGCTGACGCGCGAGGCGATCGACGAACTGCCGTGCGACCACCTCTTCGATCGTGCTGGAAGCGCTTTTCGCGTCGATCCCGTGATCGCGCTTCAACAGGGCCGTGACTTCCTGGCTCGTCGTGCCGAGCAGTTCAGCGACTTTGTAGATCCTGACAGTTGCCAAGCTATGACCTCAAACGTAGGGTGGATCCGGTGGATCCGCCGAATGGCGGCTCTGAAAAGAGCCGCCCTAAATGTCGCTCGCGTTCTCCGCCGCAGGCTCTTGTTCTCCGCGCGTCGCAGCGAGGATCTTCTCCGCCGTCTTTGCACCGATGCCCTGGATCTCTGCAAGCTGTTCGGCGGTGACGCCCGCAAGCGCCTCGCGCGTTGCGTACCCGGCCTCCACGAGCTTGCGGACGGTCTTGTCACCCACCCCGCTCAACGTGTAGGGCAATACCTCCGCGTTCTCCAGTTCGGCCGAGGTGTTCGCCTCGCCTTCGGCCGATTCCTCGCGAGCTGTCGCGTCCTCTGATGGGGCCTCGAGGCCCTCGAACTGCGCTTCGACCTCGCGCCGTTTTTCCTCCTCGCTCTTGATGTCAATCCGCCAGCCGGTGAGCTTCGCGGCGAGCCGGACGTTCTGGCCCTTCTTCCCTATGGCCAGCGACAGCTGCTTGTCCTCGACGATCACTTCCATCACGTGCTCGTGGTCGTCGACGATGGAAACACGCTGCACCTTCGCAGGACTCAACGCGTTGGTCACGAAAGCGATCGGATCCTCCGAGTATTCGACGATGTCGATCTTCTCCCCCCGGAGCTCGCGAATGATGGACTGCACGCGCGTGCCTTTCATGCCGACGCATGCGCCGACCGGATCGACGTCACGCTCCCGCGAGAACACCGCCACCTTGGCCCGATCACCGGCCTCGCGCACCGCGCCGCGAATCATGACGGTGCCGTCGTAAATCTCCGGCACTTCCTGTTCGAACAGCTTGATCAGGAGGGCCGGATCCGTCCGGGACAGAACGATTTGGGGACCTTTCGCGCTGCGGTTCACTCCCTTGATCACGCTGCGGATGCGATCGGAGGGGGCGTAGCTTTCGGCCCTGGATTGTTCCTTCCTCGGCAGGACGGCTTCGTTGCGCCCGACTTCCAGGATGATGTCGCCGTTCTCGAAGCGCTTGACGATCCCACTGACCACTTCGCCAATGCGCTGGTTGTACTCGGCGAAGATGTTCTCGCGCTCGGCCTCGCGGACTTTCTGAAAGATGACCTGCTTGGCGGTCTGCGCGGCGATCCGGCCGAGCACTTCGGTCGCCTTGGGAAACTCCATTTCGTCCCCAAGTTCGATGCTGTTCGCGACATCGTCGCCGTAGAGTGGGCGATACATCTGCCGGGCGTCGTCAATCGCAATCTCGGTGGCGGAATTAGCCACGTCCTGAACGACCTGCTTGACGGCGAAGAGGTCCACCTGGCCGGTGTCCATATTGAACCGGGTCTTCAGGTTCTCACCGGTCTTGTAGTACTTCCGCGACGCGGTCGCGACGGCTTCCTCAATCGCACTGATGACGACATCCGGCTCGATGCCCTTCTCTTTCGCCAGCGCCTCAATTGTCTGCTGCAACGGATTGGACATGTTCAGTTCAACTCTTGACTGCCAGCTCTTGGCTGTCAGCTCTCAGAATTCCACTTCAAGGTTCGCCCGCACGATGACACTCATTGGCACACGGTGCCGCCGACCGTCGTCGCCGTCGATGACCACCTCGTCGTTCTCGACGCCGCCGAGACGGCCCCTGAAAAAACCTTGGCCGTCGATCTTCCCGCGGAGAACAACCTTCGCCTGCCGCCCGCTGAAGCGGCGGTAGTCGTCCGCGCGCCGAAGGGGACGGTCGAGGCCCGGCGACGACACCTCCAAGGTGTAGGCGGTCGGCAATACATCTTCCACGTCGAGTAATGCGCTCAAGTCCCGGCTGACCCGCGCGCAATCTTCAATGCTCACCGACTCCTCAGCCGTCGCAGCCGGACCGGGCCGATCGATCCGAACCCTCAGCACCATGCCGCTGGCTTCGCGGCGATACTGCACGTCAAAGATCTCGAGGCCATACGTGCCCGCCGCGCGGGCTGCGACCATGCGCACGCGTTCCACGACGTCTGTCGCGGCCATTTACAGGCCCTGAAACAAAAAAAGTGGGCACACGCCCACTTCGGTCCTCAAGCAGAGCTCCGAACGCAAAATTATACCACAAGGGTTGCGCTTGGAAGCGGGCGGGCAATCAAATCATAGTCTCTCGACCCGACGATCTCGGCCTCGACGAAGCCCCCAATCAGCAGGCTCGATGGGTCGCAGTCCGTCAGATAGACGCCGGCATCGATGTCGGGCGCTTGTGTGGCCAAGCGGCCCTTCAGCACGAGCTCATGATCGCTCGCAGGGCCGTCAATGAGCACCCGGACGCGCTCCCCAACTCGGGAACGCTGCCGCCGCCGGGCGATCCGCTTCTGAAGGCTCATCACACGATTTCGGCGCGCCATCTTGTCGGCTGTCGGCACATCGTCCGTAAGATCATGAGCCGACGTGCCTTCTTCGTGCGAATAGGTGAAAACGCCGACGTGGTCGAACGTCTGTTCCCCGACGAAGCTGCAAAGCTCGGCCGCGTCCGCTTCGGTTTCCCCTGGAAACCCCACGATGAATGTGGTTCGCAGGGCGACCCCAGGGACGCGATCGCGAATACGAGAGAGGAGCCGGCCGTATTTCTGACGTGTCCCGGGCCGTTTCATTCGCTTCAGTACCGTGTTGGACGCGTGCTGCAGAGGTAAGTCGATGTACTTGCAGACCTTGTCGCATTCTGCCATCGCGGCCAGCGTGTCATCGTCGATCGTGGTGGGGTAGAGGTACAAGAGGCGGATCCACTCGAGTCCGTCGATCGTGTTCAGGGCGCGCAGGAGCCGGGCAAGAGCTCCACGCTCCTGTCGGTCGATACCGTAGAACGTCGTGTCCTGGGAAATCAGCAGCAGTTCCTTGACACCGCGCGACGACGAGCGCGCGGGCCTCGCGGACGATCGAATCGGCCGGACGGCTCCGATACGCGCCGCGGAGCGTCGGGATGATGCAGAACGCGCATTTGTAGTCGCAGCCTTCGGCAATCTTGATGTACGCGTAGTGTCGTGGTGTGGCCAAGAGACGTGGTGTCTCGGCATCGTAGATGTATGTCGGAAGGGAGTGGGGATTGGGGACCAGGGATTGGGGATTAGGGATTAGGGATTGGGACCCGGTTCGCGTTGAGCCGGATCGATAGAAGTTCAGAGGCGTCGATCTCGTGCCGGCGTTCCCGCCTTCGAGAGCGTTGACGATGTTGGGCACTTCGCCGGTGCCGAGGATGGCATCAATCTCGGGGATTTGCCTGCGGAGTTCCTCCCGGTATCGCTCCGCGAGACACCCTGTGACCACCAGACGCTGGCAGCCGCCGTCCTTCTTGTGCTGAGCCATCTCGAGGATCGCGTCGATTGATTCCTGCTTCGCCGAATCGATAAAGGCGCAGGTATTGACCACGAGCACATCGGCAGCCGCGGGATCGCGGGTCAACGCGTGCCCCGCCTCCTGCGCCAACCCCAGCATGACCTCGGAATCGACGAGGTTCTTAGGGCAGCCGAGCGAGATCAGACCAATCTTCATAGTGACAAATGCCTGGGACCACGGAATCACGAAGTCAGAAGGGCTCTTGGAGACAGGAGCCTTCGCGACTTCGTTCTGCGTGATGAACGTCGTTTCCTACGGATACAGACGATACAGCATGCGCGGGTACGGGATGGTTTCGCGAACGTGCTCCAGGCCGCAGATCCAGGCGACCACCCGCTCGATGCCCATACCGAATCCGCCGTGCGGCACGGACCCATATCGACGCAGATCGAGATACCACTCGAAGGCTTCCTTCGGCAGTTGATGCTCCGCGATGCGCTTCAGCAGCAGGTCCAGATCCGCGAGGCGCTCGCCACCACCGATGATCTCGCCATAGCCCTCGGGCGCCAGTACATCGACCCCGAGCGCGAGTTCCGGCCGTTCCGGATCGGGTTTCATGTAGAACGCCTTGATTGCCGCCGGATACCGGTGCACCATCACGGGTCGATCGAACTGCTGTGAGATCGCGGTTTCGTCCGGTCCGCCAAAATCGCCGCCCCACTGCATGGGCAGCCCCTGCGCCTGAAGACGCGAGACCGCCTCATCGTAGGTGATCCGCGGGAATGGCGGCTGCACCGCCTCGAGCTTCGTCGTGTCCCGCTCGATGGCCTTCAACTCGGTGCGCCGCTTGTCCAGCACGCGCGCGACGACCGAGACGACCAGGCCCTCCGCGAGATTCATGACGTCGTCGAGATCGGCATAGGCCATCTCGGGTTCGACCATCCAGAATTCGGTGAGATGGCGTCGTGTCTTCGATTTTTCCGCCCGGAAGGTTGGACCGAAGCAGTACACGCGGCCGAGCGCCATCGCGTTGGCCTCGACGTACAGCTGTCCGCTCTGTGTGAGATACGCTTTCTGGTCGTCCAGGTACTCGACCGGAAACAGCGTTGTCGTGCCCTCGCAGGCGGACGGCGTGATGATTGGTGTGTCGGTGAGAATGAATCCCCGCGTGTTGAAGAAGTCTCGTACCGCATTGATGATCTCGTGCCGAATCCGCAGAATCGCCTGTTGCTTCTCGCTGCGAATCCAGAGGTGCCGGCGGTCGAGCAGGTAGTCGACGCCGTGCTCTTTCGGCGTGATGGGATACTCGTGCGAGGCCCCAACCAGGTCGAGTTGCTTGACGTCGATCTCGTACCCGCCGGGGGCGCGTGCGTCGGAACGGACTGCGCCCGTCACGATGACGGAGGTTTCCTGCGACAGATGATCGGCGGCCGTAAACAGCGCTTCGCCCACCGCGGCCTTCGACATGACCGCCTGAATGAAGCCCGTACCGTCACGTAGGATGAGAAAGTGGATCTTGCCGCTCGATCGGCGATTGTGCAGCCACCCCTTGATTGTGACCTCCTCGCCCTGATGCTGGCCGATGTCTTCGATGTAGACGTGCATAAACCCTGTAGGCCCGACCTTCCGCCTTCGCTCAGGCTTCGGCGGACCGCCGTAGCCTTGGCGGAGGCGGTCAGGTCGGGCGTGTCAACTACCAATCCGCCAGAAAACGCTCCATCCGCTGCCGAGCCGAACGGGCCTTTTGAAGCGTCTCCTTCTCCGACCCGTGCGCCGCGATTTCCAGCATCAGCGTCCCATCGTACCCGACCTTCTGCACCGCTGTCAGTGCGGCGGGCCAGTCGATCGACCCTTCGAACGGCAGGAGATGGTCGTCGTTCCTCCCCCGGTTGTCGTGCACGTGGGTGGCGATAAGGTGTTCGGAGACCGTTTCGATGGCATCGACGACGTCGCCGTCGATATTCGCGTGCCCGAAGTCGAGGCAAATGCCGACGCCCGTGACATCGATCACATCCTCGACAAAATGGACGAGCGACGCTGGGCGCGACAGCTCGTTTGGGATGACTTCGACGGCAATCTGAACGCCCAGGGGTTCGGCCAGGCGGTGCAGCGCCTCGATGCTGCGCCGCGCGCCGTCGCGGCTGTTATCGGTCGGAGCGGACTGCTGCATCCGCGGAACGCCGAGATGCGCGACAAACACGCGAAAGGGAATGCGCCGCGCGATCTGCAACGCCTGCTCGGCCTCCGCGAGCGCCCTGGCCCTGACATCGCCGTCGGAGCTGGCCAGCGTGAGCGCCGGACCCCAGCGGCCGTTGCTCAGACTCTCACTGACCGGCGCATGCACCGAATGCAGAGACAGCCGCGCTTCGGCGAGCCACTGCTGCAGGTCGCCGATGGCGGCGAGACTGTGATAGTCGAAGTGGGTCCGTGTCGCGAAGACTTCGATGGTGTCGAATCCGCTGGCGCCGATGGCCAGCAAGTGGTCCCGGCTGAGCCGCCGGCCGTGATAGAGGTGCGTCGAGATCCCAAAGGTGTGCACTATCGCAGTTCTTCGATGTGCGCCGTCAGCAGATCGCGCAGGCGTGCGAATCGTGCGTACTTCTGAAGATTCGTTCGCGCGTACTGGAGCGTCCGTGGAATGTACTGGATGTACACGGTGTTTGAGCGGTTCAGCGTCTGGTATCCGAACGTGCCGAGCGCTTTCAGGTTGCGCTGAAGCGCCATCAGGTCGAAGCGGCGCCTGAACGCTGCCTGTCCGTTCTCGCCGTTCTGAGGCGCCGGCGCGCCGCCCCCCTTCAGCGCGAGGAAGTACGCGATGAGATCGTCGAGATGTCGATCGCTGATGTCCACGTACGAGTCCCGCAGCAGGGATGCGAGGTCGTACGTATCGGGCCCGAGACGAGCGTCCTGGAAATCGATGACGTACAGCCGGCCCCGGTGGAGCATCAGGTTCCGGCTGTGGTAGTCGCGATGGCAGAGCACGCGCGGTTCCGCGGACAGCTCACCGGCAATGACCGTCCATTCTTCAGCGATCGCCTGCCGTTCTGCAGTCGTGAGCCGTGCGCCGCGGTAGCCCTCGAGAAAATGCTTGACGAAGAAGTTGAGCTCCCACGTCAGCTTCTCCGCATCGAAGGCGATCTGATACGGCAGGAAACCATCCTTGGCCAGTTCCGCGCCGCGTCGTTGCAGCAACTCGATGAGCGCCACCGCTTCACGATACAGCGCCGCGTGCTCGGCGGGCGTGGCTGCTCCCAGGTGCGCTTGAAGCGTGACATCGCCCAGGTCCTGCAGCGCCAGGATGCCGTCGGCGTCTGAGTGGCCGAGAATCGCGGGGACGGGAAGGGGAACGGCCTGGAGCAGTGCGGCGACCTTCACGAAAGGCAGCGAGTCGAACGCGATCGGCTCGCTGTGAAGCGCGAGGACGATCGACTCCCCGTCCGGCATCAGAATCCGAAAGTACCGCCGGTCGGAAGCATCACCCGTCAATGGGACGATCCTCGGACCGCGTGCCGCGATCCCGCTCGCGCGAAGGTAGTTGTCGATGCGCTGGTCCATAGACACGTGCCCGGTCGCCTACACCTGGTCGATGGGCACAGCCGTCACGCCCCCCGGCCCACTCATGAGAATGGAGTGGCGGTACACCGATCCGGACGGAATCGAAACGCGGTCGGTGACGATGCAGTCGTCGATCACCGAGTCTCGGCCAATGTCGATGTCGTCCCACAAGATGGTGCCGGTCACGCGGGCAGAAGGATCAATGTTGATGTTGCGCCCCGCCCCGTCGACGCCCAGGACATGAGACGTCACGACGTAGTCGGCCACGGTGCCGATATCCCAGAATCCCGCGTGCGACACGTAGCCCGCGATGCTGCCGGGGAAGTCGGCGATGAGTCGGTCGTACGCCTTCCCGATGGAATCGATCGGCTCTCCCGCTGGAAGCCAGCGAAAGGCATCGGCACTCGCCACCTGAACGCCGACGAAATGAAAGGAGCCGGACGCGGCGGGTCCTCGCCGAACGAATCCGGTGACACGCGACCGCTGGTCGAGAAGAATGCCGCCGTACCGCAGCGGCTCATCATTGGGGATCAGGGCGAGGGTCACGAGCGCGCGTGAAGAATCGGAAGACCGGGAAGAAGCGGCCGCGTGTGCCGCTGAAAGTTCGTCGATGTCCACGTCCGTCAGCGTGTCACCATTGACGATGAGAAATGTGTCGGCGCCGATGAGTGGCAAGGCCAGACGCGGCCCGCCCGCGCTGCCGAGCACGACTGGCTGCTCCCACGAGTAGCGTGCGCGGACGCCAAGATCGCTGCCGTCACCCATCACCGCCGTCACCGTGGCGGGCAGGTAGTGCAGGTTGAGCACGACCTCGCTGATGCCGGCCTCCGCGAGCCACCGGGTGATCCGGCGGACGATCGGTTCGCCCGCGACCGGGATAGCCGGTTTCGCGCGCACCAGCGTCAGCGGACGCAGCCGCATACCCAGGCCGGCTGTCAGAAGCAGCGCGTGACGTAGATCAGCCACGGTTGAACAGCATATCGGTCACCGGTACGCGACGCTCCTCGCAGTGTCGCGTGAACAGTCCCCGGTAGGATTCGAGCACGTAGGCGTCTGGTCCGCGGCCCATGGCGTGCGCCACGGCGGCCACGTCCGCCTCGTGACCTTCGATCTCGACGAACGTCCCGATTGGCGTTTCATCCACTGCAATAGTCACGTCGCCTTTCTTGTACTCCTGGCGGTATTTCTCGTAGCGGAACAGCACACGGAAGCCCAGCCGCTCAAAAATCATCAGGAGAATGTCGGCGTCACCACCATCGGTCTCAATCTCTTCCCGCAGCTTCATGGTGGACGCCCGTGGCGGGCCCTTGAACGTCAGGATGGTGCGGCCCGCGTCGGTCCGCACCCGGAGCGCCGACCGTCGACTCGTCAGAAGCGCGTCCGTGGTATCGAGCAAACGGTCGTGCTGCAAACGCCGATCGGTAAACGGCGATGCGCCCACCGACGCGACGGCCTCGCGCGCGGTCTCAGGACTATCGAACGGCAACTTGATCTCTCGCTCCAGCTGGGCAGGCACCGGCCTCTATTAAACCGCAAACGCCGCTCAGGTTATCCGCGTGCCGTACGAGCATCCCCGCAGGGTCGGTGTGCCGACGCCTTTCCCCAGGATAAGTACCTTCATCGTGCTGCCAAGCCCACCGGGCATCACGAGGGTCTTCAGCGCCAGTCGATCCTCTGGCTTCACATCTGACGTGTCTGCCTGGACCAGGCCGAGGAGAAAATATGTCTGGTCGAGGAAGCCGAGGGTGGCCATCCCCTCCTCCTCTGCTGCCGCGCGAATGCTCGTGAAGTCCACATGCGCCGTGATGTCCTGCTCGCCAGGGTGGGCGAGCCACGGCGGCGTGTGGTTCGCGCCCGTGTCGGGACCAGTCATGGTGTGCCGCGAAAACGACGTGAGGGTGCCCGAGGCATGGGTGACGGAATACAACTCGCGCGCGGGATGTCCGTAGTCGATGAGAATCATGAACCCCCGCCGCAAGCGCCGGGCTGCCTCACGAACCCACGCGACCGCCGCCAGACTGATTTCGACGCGCCAGCCAGGTTCGAGCGCGATGTCCAACCGCGTCAGGTACTCCGCCAGTGCCCTGGTCGATAAGGGCCCTTCTCGCGTGACCAGCGTCCCCGCCCGCTCGTCGACGTACACCTCATGCAGGGCGTCGCTGCGCATGATCACCTGGTGTACCGGGCATGCGTCGAGCAGCTCGTTGGCGAACAGCACACCTTCGTAGGAGGGCGGAAGATCGGCGGAGGAACAGGCGAGGCGACCGGCTGCGTCTCCGAGCACGTCGGCTTGCGCGTCGCGTGCGGACCGACTCGCTTCCACGAGGTGAAGGCGGACCCGCTCGTACACCGCCGGAGCGTTCTCGCGGAGCCCCGACAGGACATCGGCGGAGAGTCGGCCGTTCCCGGCGCCCGCTTCCACGAGGTCCCATACGTCGCCTGATGAGGTTCCGGTTGAGCCTGGTTCGAGGATTTCCGCCATCTCGGCGATCTGCAAGGCGAGGAGTCTGCCAAAGAGCGCGCCGATGTCCACGCTCGTAAAAAAATCGCCCGCGCGTCCGGACCGCCGGGGCGCGCGGGCATAGTAGCCAAATCGGGGATCGTAGAGCGCGAGCTCCATGAACGCGGCCACCGTAATGGGGCCGCGTTCACGAACGACGTCGGTCAGGGAGTCTGCAATCCGCAACCTGAAATCTTCAATCTCCAGAATCGGATCGTCAGTCCTTCCTGATGGTCACGAACACACGCCGATCCGCTCGCCAGACGAGAATCTGGGCGTTGCGCCCCGACTGTACTCGCTGCAGCTCCTGGCCGGCCTCGGTGGCGTTCGTGACACGCTGCTGATTGACCGAGAGGATGACGTCACCTTCGGCCAGACGGCCGGCCGCCGGACCATTCGGGTCGACGTCGGTGACGAGTGCGCCGGTCTGGCCCGGATGGCAGCTGCAGGCGGCGCGCGATTGCGGGCGTCACGTTGCTCAGAGAGATGCCGAAGCTGTCCTGCCCCTGCACATCCGGCGCCGGTTGGTGCGGCGCGCGTCCCTGGAGACCCTGCTGCTCGGCCTGGAGGTCGAGTTCGTCAACGGTGACACGAAGCGTCTGTTCCTTCCTGTTCCGCATGACCTTGACCGCTACCGACGTGCCCGGTTTGGTAGCGGCAACTATCCTCTGGAGTTCGGTGGTGTTGCCGATGGGTTTGCCGTTGAATTCGAGAATCACATCAGCCGGCTCGATGCCGCCCTTGTCCGCCGCACCGTCGGGCACCACGCTCTTGACGATGGCGCCGGTCCGAGACTTGAGCCCGAAGTCTTCGAAGCCCTGGCGCGGCACCGCTTCGATCTGGACGCCGATCCGGCCACGCACCACCTTGCCGGTGTTGAGCTGCGGGAGGAGGTCCCGGACGGTGTTGATTGGTACGGCGAAGCCGATGCCGATGTTGCCCTCGGCGCGGCCACTGCTGAAAATGGCCGTGTTGATACCGATCACTTCGCCCCTGAGGTTCAGGAGCGGGCCGCCGGAGTTCCCAGGATTGATTGCCGCATCGGTCTGTATCATCTCGTTCGATCGGCCATCCGTGATTTCGAACGGACGCTGCATGGCGCTGATCACCCCAACGGTGACCGTCCAGCCCTGAGCGAACGGATTCCCAATCGCCATGACCCAGTCGCCGGCCGCCATTTGTGACGAATCGCCGAACTTCGCCTCCGGCAGGGGATGAGTGGGCTTCTCCACGAGCTGGATGAGCGCGCTGTCGGAATAGGCGTCGCGGCCAATCAGCTTGGCTTCGTAGTCGTGGTCGTTGTCTTCACCGAACAGCGACACCGAGATCTTGACGGCGTCCTCAACCACGTGATTGTTGGTCAGGATGAGGCCGTCCTTGCTGATGATGAATCCGGTCCCTGCGGCCGTCATGGTCGGCTCGCGCCGGCTTGCGGTCCCGACCCTGGGGTGGCTGCTGGCCTCCTCCGGGCCGAAGAACGGGAGCAGTTCGTCGGGGATACCGCGCCCGCCGAAGAGGTCGGAGGCGTCCGACGGCTGCCGCTTCACCTGCGTCTTGATATTCACGACCATCGGCTGCTGCGCCTTCGCGACATTGCGGAACGTCTGCGCGTCGAGCGCCCCGGTGATCGGCGCGCTGTTGGTGGACGGCACGACGAGCGTCTGGGCCGAGGACGTGGGCGAGAGATCGAGACGCGACGCGATCACCATCCCTGCGGCGAAGGCGATCAGCACGGCGTAAACGAGAGTGGTCTTGCGGGTTGACATCGAGCCTCCTACACGAGAGCCAGAATTTCGGTCTGTAATGGTCCGGTCACCACGGCGTCGCGCGTCCCGACGATCATGTTGATCTCCGAGCGCTCGCCAAAATCGGGAAAGTACACGCCAGGTTCGATTGTGAAACCGGTGCCCGGAAGGAGGCGCCGGTCGTCGTGCGTTTCGTAGTCGTCCATGTTGACGCCGTTGCCATGCACGGATTCGCCGAGGCTGTGGCCCGTGCGATGGAGGATGCGGTCGCCATAGCCGGCCTCGCGCAGCACCGTCGAGGCGGCCCGGTCCACTTCCCATCCGCGCAGATCCCGGCCTTCGCGCGCTCCGGCTTGCACCAGCGCAATCGCCGTGTCACGGGCCCCGCGAACGGCGTCGAAGGCGCGGACGAACCGATCGGGTGCGCGCCGGCCCGTGTACCCCATCCACGTGATATCGGCATACATGGCGCCCGGCTGATCGAGTTTACCCCAGAGATCGAGCAGGACCAGTTCCTCTCGCACCGATTGTCCGACAAGCCGATGCTGTCGGCAGGTAGTGCGGATTCCCGGCGTTCTCTGATGCCGAGACGTTCGGCGCCGAGTCGCTTGTCAGCTGTTCCTCCTTGAACCAGCCCACCATCAGCTGCTGAATCGTCGTACTCGGTCGTCGTCGCTCCGCCGCGCGTCAGCCGCGCGATTGCATCGAACGCCCGATCCTTGACGCGGTGCAGTCTGTCGGACGCCGTGCGGTGGGATGCCATGGCCTGCTCATCCCAGACGGCCGAGAAACGCTGCACGAGATCACCCGACGACACCACCTCGAGACCCGCCGGGCCGGAACGCTGCACGAGCTCGAGGGTTCCCGCATCGATCCGAGAAATGTACGGGATGGCGCAGCCTGGAGAGTACTCCATCGCGAGACGGCGCATGCCCGTGAGCAGCTGCGAGAGGCCGATCGGCGAGCTGATCTTTACCGGCGTAGCGCGAGGTCGTGCCCGGCAGGTGAGCGAGGGCGTGCGGCTCGATCGCATGGACGAGGGCCCGCGGTTCGCCGATCGCGGGAATCAGATAGTACCAGCGACGCGTCGCCAGGTGGCCGCCCTGGCGTCCCGCACCGGTGACATCAGCCGCGATGGGGTTGATGCCACGGAAGTCGTACAGCAGCCAGCCGTCCAGGCCGTCGCCAGCCAGGGCGGCCTGGACGGCGGCAATGTTCAAGTCGGTGGACGAGGTTGGGCCGCCGGCGACAGCAACACCTGGCACGGTCTCAGTATAGCCCCCAACGCTATAATCGGCCGAAGCACGGCGCGCCGGAGGGAGTGGCAAAAACGAGAAAAAACTATGAACCGACGAACGAAACTGCTCGGGCTGATGGTGCTGGCTGGGGAGATTGCGCTCGGCGCGGGTCAGTTGTCCCCACGGACCCCGGCATCCGGTGAGCCGAGGACCGTAGAAAAGGGGGACATGAGTTTCGCCGACTCGATGCTTCAGGTGGTTGCGCGTACAGATGCCGAATGGGCAGCTGTCTGGCGGCGGCATGCCGCCAACCGTCCCGCGCCACCGATCGATTTTTCGCGAGAGATGGTCGTGGGGATCTTTCTTGGCAGCCGGCCAACCGCCGGCCACAGGGTCGAGATCGTGGGGACGCGCGTCGAGCAGGCAGCGTTGGTCGTGCAATACCGCGAAACCCGCCCCGGGCGGGGCGACGTGACCGCGCAAGTCGTGACGTCACCGTACCACCTGGTGGCGCTTCCGAGTCACCCAGGTGCCGTGCGCTTCGAGAAGGTCTTGTAATCCTACTTCTTCGCGGGAGGCGCGGCAGCCGCCGACGTGTCGGACGGGACGAGCTTCGTGACCTTCTTGGCTTTCACGGTGCCGTTCGCGTGGGTGAAGTTGTACGGTCTCTGGAGTACGTCTCCTTTTTGGCGACTCGACCGTCACGGTCTGGACCTCGCCCGGCTGCAGGAGCCCATTGACGGCGCCCTTGCCTCCCCCCACGACGTTCGCCACCCTTGTCGTACCAGGACTGGGTGATCGTCAGCCGCGCGATCGGCGCAACGCCGATGTTCTTCACCTGGAAGGTCGTCACGATCATGTCCTTGACGGCCTTGAGGTTGGGTCCGATGAACTCCACGAGCACTTCGCCCCTAGCGGGCGGCGTCAGCTTCTTTCCGGCAAGCACCGACTTCATCGGCGGCGCCTCGGCGGGCGTCTGCGCGGCCTGAGCCGCCAACCCGACGGCGCCGAGGGCCAAGGTGACAAAGGTCGCGGCCAATGAGAAGCGCGCGCGATTCATGACAACATCCTCCCAGAAAAGAAGAGCCAGCCAAGGAACGGCCGATTATATAGCAGCGCTTCGTCGGCTACATCTCCCCGTTCCAGTCCTCGGGTTCGGCGTTCACGGACCGAAAGATCTCCATGTGCCACTTGCCCCCGCCCCAGGGTTCAATGACCTCGGCGGCGATGACATCGACGAGCAGTTCAGAGAACAGCCGTCCTTCGGGGTCGCCTTCGAGGTGGTAGGCGGGTTCGTCCCATCCGAAATTCGGGTACAGCATGAGCGTCAGGAACAGGTCGTAGCCATCGTCCACGACGATGATCTGTCCGCAGGGACGTTTCAGTGTCGAGTGATAGATGAGATACTTCTCGGCGCTATGAGCGCGGATGTATCGCTTCAGGGCAAACTCGCGCGCGACGATTTCTTCGACCGCGATCTTCTTGTCCCAGCAGTCGCGGCAGTACTTCTCCTCGCCGCGCGGCTCCGAGACTTCCTTCGCGCCGCAAAGCGCGCAGCGTGCCTTGACGACGGTCTTGCGTGGCATAAGATGAAGTCTACATCATGGAACACCCCACCCATATTGGACTGCGTCACGTCGCGCTGAACGTCGCGGCGCCTGGAGGAGATGAAGCGCTTTTACGTGGATCTGCTGGGCTTCCGCGTGGAGTGGGAGCCCGATGCCGACAACATCTATCTCTCGTCGGGAACCGACAATTTGGCGCTGCATCGAGCGCCCGACATGAAAGGCAGCGGCCCGGAGAAGACATACTCCCCGGATGCGGCGAGTCGAACGGGCGAGTCACCGATCGAGGCGTCACCGCTCGATCATCTGGGGCTGATTGTGCGCGAGGCCGGAGAGGTGGATCGGTGGGCGGTGTTTCTGGAGAGCCACGGTGTCACGATGGAGGCAAGCCCTCGCACGCATCGTGACGGGGCGCGGTCCTGCTATTTCCGCGATCCGGATGGTAACCGCGTCCAGATCATCCACCATCCTCCGATCAGCGGGAAATCATAGGGCCTGTCGGGGATATTCCTACCTTATCGTTTGACTTCCAGTCTTCTCGCAAGCGCCGGCGCGTACATCCGCTCTACGTATTCCTTGACCATCCGACGCGCCGAGAAATGCGGGGCGACTGTGCGAATAGCTTGCTTGACGGTGGCCATCCATCGCCGAGGGACGCCCGAACCGTCGCGTTCGTAAAAGGCCGGCACGACCTCTTCTTCGAGCAGGCGGTACAATGCGTCGGCATCCGAGGCGTCGACGATGTCGTAGTCGTCGCCCGTTCTCCCGCCATCGATCAGCCAGCCGTTTTCGCCGGTGAACCCTTCCGCCCACCAGCCGTCGCCGATGCTGAGGTGAGGCACGCCGTTGAGGGCGGCTTTCATGCCGCTCGTGCCGCTCGCTTCGAAGGGCTTGCGCGGGTTGTTCAGCCAGGCGTCGCACCCCTGGACCAAGAAATGCGCAACGTGAAGGTCGTAGTCGTCGACAAACGCCACGCGGCCGCCGTAGAGCGGATCGAGTGCGCGCTTGTAGACGTGCTGGAGGTGGTGTTTGCCGATGTCGTCGGCCGGGTGCGCCTTGCCCGCGAAGATCACCTGCACGGGACGTTCGGTGGCGTTGAGTATTCGCGCCAGCCGCTCGGGATTGTGGAAGATGAGCTCCGGTCTCTTGTATCCCGCGAATCGCCGGGCAAACCCGATGGTCAGCGAGTCGGGCTCGAGGAGCGTTCCCGCCGCCACGATGCGCGGCATGGCGACGTGCTCCACGGTCCAGCGTTGGCGCGCGCGCTCGCGCATGAAGGTGAAAAGGTAGCGCCGAAGCGCCTGACGCACCGCCCACAACTCGTCGTCCGGAATAGCGAGCACACCGTCCCAGATCGCCGGGTCGTCGTGTCGATCGAGCCAGTGGCTCCCGAGGTGACGGGTGAACAGGTCTGCCAGATCGGCGGCGATCCAGGTTGGGATGTGGACGCCGTTGGTCACCGACGTCACCGGGCGGTCGGCTGGCGCGAGGTCGGGCCACATGGGCCCCCACATCTCGCGCGTCACCTCGCCGTGCAGGCGGCTGACGCCGTTGACCGCCGATGCCGAGCGCAGCGCGAGCGCCGTCATGTTGAACTGGGCACCGCCGCCGTTGTCGTATGAGCCGAGCGCCAGAAACCGATCGCGGTTCGCCCCGAGCGTGCCCCAGCAGCCCGCAAGATGCTTCTCGACCAGCGAAAAGGGAAAGGTGTCGTGACCGGCAGGGACCGGGGTGTGCGTCGTGAATACCGTGCTCTGGCGGATTTCTTCGAGGGCCGCATCGAAGCTGGAGCCCAGTTCGATCAGGTCGCGAATGCGCTGCAGAACGACGAAGGCGGCGTGGCCTTCGTTCAGATGAAACACCGACGGGTTGATGCCGAGCGTTTTCAGCGCCCGGACGCCGCCAATGCCGAGAATGATCTCCTGCTGAATCCGCGTCTCGCGGTCACCTCCGTACAAACGGGCTGAGAGCTCGCGATCCCACGGTGCGTTTTCCTCGAGGTCGGTGTCGAGGAGAAACAGCGTGACTCGCCCGAGCAGCACCCGCCAGACCGCGGCGAGCACGGAACGGTCGCCGAGGGGCACCGCGGTCACGCATGGCTTGCCATCAGCCGTCAGCGCCTGTTCAATCGCCGCGTCGGCCCAGTTGAGCCGCTCGTAGGACTCTTCCTGCCATCCTTCCGCCGACAAGCGCTGGTGGAAGTAGCCCTGCGGGTACATGAACCCGACGCCAATCAGAGGGACGCCGAGGTCGCCGGCTTCCTTGCAGTGGTCGCCGGCGAGGACGCCCAGACCGCCCGCGTATATCGGAAGCGACTGGTGCAGCGCGAACTCGGCGGAAAAGTACGCGATCGACTGGCTGCCGGACTCGGGGCAGCGGCTTTCCCACCATGTGTTCCGCGCGAGCCGCGCGGCATCCAGCGCCGCGACCGCCCGCTCGTATCGCGTCACGAACGCGGGGTCCGCGGCCGCGGCGGCAATCTTCTCGCGCTGAACGAGCGAGAGCATGCGGACCGGATTGTGCGCCGTCGATCGCCACAGCGTGTAATCCAGACGGCGGAAGACGGCTCGAGCCTCGGGATGCCAGCTCCACCACAGGTCGACCGCGAGCTCGCCCAGGCGGCTCAGGTTGTCGGGAAGCGGAGGGATCGAAGCGTATCTGTCCATCTACGATCTGCGACTTTCGATGTGCGATTGACGAATCAGGGTACGGGCCCACCACCCTGATCAACGCGCCAGGTGTTCGACGGATTGTCGCACGCGCCGACAAGGGATGCGAACGTCGGAAGGTCGATATTGCCGCCGGATACCACGGCAACGATCTTTCCCGATCCCGCTCCGCCGCTGAGCGCCGCGGCTACGGCGCAGCCGGCCGCGCCCTCGGCAATCACGTGGACTCGATCGGCGACGACCCTCATGGCCTGTGCTGCATCGTCGAGCGACACCACGAGCGAGCCCGACAGGGCTGACAGGAGCGGCCACATCGTGTCGAGTATCGATTTGACTCCGGCGCCATCGACGAACGACGCCTTCCATCCGTCAAAGAACAAGGGCCGGCCCGCCGCAAGGGACGTCGAGAGCGGTGCCGCTGTCGCCGGCTCGGCGGCGAACACGCGGACCTGCGGTTTCAGCCCCGCAACCGCGGCGGCAATGCCGGACAGCAGACCGCCACCACCGAGCGGCGCCACGATGGCGTCGACGTCCGGCAGATCCTCGAGAATCTCGAGTCCCACCGTGCCGTTCCCCGCAATGAACCGATCGTCGTCGAAGGGATGCACGAAATATCCTTTCATGCGATCGGAGCGATGCTCGATCACCGTGCGCCAGCACTCGTCGTACGTGGCGCGCACGATCGAGGCACCGAGACGGTTGATAGCCTCAAGTTTGGTCTGAGGCGCGGTGTCCATCACCATGACCGAGCACGGCGCGCCGACCGAACGGGCCGCGAACGCCACACCTTGAGCCGCGTTTCCGGCGCTGACCGTCCAAACGCCGTCCTTCAGTTCATGGCGGGACAGCTGGCGCACCACGTTGTACGCGCCGCGAATTTTGAAGGAGCCAATAGGTTGAAGAGTCTCGAGCTTGAGAAAGATTTCCCTGAGCGGACCGTCCCCAGTGAGCTCGATGCGGACAAGGGGCGTGCGAATCGCAGCGTCGTACACGCGCGTGGCGGCATCGCGGACGTCGGACAGCGTGATGTGTCGGGCCGGCACGGTCCTAGGCAACAGATCAGAATCGTAGCTGTCGATGCGAAGGGGCGTCAACGTCCACGAGCCGTCTTTACGGGCTGATGCGCAAGCAGCAGACGTAAAATAGTGCACCGATGCGAATGCGGGGGAAATGGTTGTGCGTGTGTGCAATAGTCCTCGTCGTGAGCTCGAGCGCGGAAGCGCAGGACCCGCCGCCACCAATCGGTCCGGTGGTTGCCGATCTTGGCGGGACGCTTCCCAGGTTGAGCGACGACCCCGCGCTCGCTGCGAGCCGTGGATTGTCCCAGGCCGAACTGCCCGGCCGAGCGATCGGCGTGGACGCAGGCGCGCACGTCTATCCGTTCAGGCTTGGGCCGGTGACCGTTGGTCTGGGTGCTCAGGTGACGGTGCTCCGTTCACGAGCAGAAGCGGAAGCACCACTCCAGTCCGTGACCGCTCACCTCATATCCGTCGCCCCGCAGCTGTCCCTGAACTTCGGCTCAGGTGATGGCTGGAGCTACATCAGCGGCGGCATTGGCGTGTCGCGCCTGTCGATGGTGCCCGACGGCGGACAGCCGCAAGCCGCCGACGAGGCGTGGGTGAGAACGAGCACCTATGGCGCCGGCGCGCGCTGGTTTGCCAAGCCGCGTCTCGCGTTTCATGTCGATGTGCGGTGGCATCAGGTCGACCCGGGGCCGGCGCAGCCGACGTTGCCTGCCAGTCCCAGGATGAATCTGTTCATTATCAGCGTCGGGCTGTCCGTGAAGTAGTCCCGCTACGATTGTCTTGCTCGGGCGCGGCTGGCGCTCTGCGCCGGCGGAACCGGGGTGTCGCTCCTGTGGCACGTCCTGGCGGTGTCGGGACTGCTTGTCGAGTATCTGGCAGGGACGGCAGGATTTGGTGCGGTGGTCGAGCGTCAATGCGTCATCGCATACAGCACGAAATTAACGCCGACGGCGTAGCCCCGCGGCGAAAACAGCTCAAAGTACCGATGGTTCTCACCTTCGCGCTCCCAGGTGTCCGCGATGTCGGTGTTGTGGGTCATCACCACCATGAGCCGATCGTGGGCATCCTTGATGCCCACGAAATGGACACGTTGGCTCTCGATTCCTCGCTCGGAGGTCTGTCCTCCGCTGGCGCTCCAGAAGTTGATCGATGATACTTGCGGGATTTCCTTCACATCGTAGAGCGTGTGCATGATCGCGTGTGAGGTGGGAATCTCGAAGGTCGGAAAGTCTGGCAGCACGCGTCCGAGCTCGCTCAGCCAATGATCCAGCGCCCGATTACCCCAGAAATCGTCGACCCAGAGGAAGCCACCTTTCAGCAGATACGCGCGGAGCGCTTTTACCTCCGCCGGCGCGAACTGCAGCGTGCCGACGTCCTCCATGAACAGCATCGGGCAGCGGAAGAGCACCGGATCGCTGAGCGGGATCACCACGAAGTTGGGCTGCCGGTTTGCATCGAGCTTGACGTGCGTGCGCGTCAGCTCGGCGAGTCGGACGGAAAAGTTGTTATCGGCGGCGGGGTAGTCGGTCCACCAGCCCATCCCCCCCGCCTCCCGGTAGACGCTGGTGTAGAACCCGCGGCAGTAGTGGAACGATCCATCGAAGTCTTCCGCGCGTGCCCACCTGGCGACGCCGCCACGCGAACCGCCGAGGATGATGTTCTGGGCGTACGCGTGCGCTGTCGCGAGCGACACCGCAATGAGAAGCGCCACAGGGACGTGTCGGCGCATCAGTGGCTCATCGTGTCGACCGACAGCCCCAATCGGCTCATCGCGTTGATCTTCTTACCCGCAGCCTGACCAATCAAGCGATATGTTCCCTGTCAAAGCAGCCCGTTTCGGCCGAACATGGCGAGCTCGACGGTTGAGGGAAGAGAGAGGATGCGCGAGCGGCGTTCGTCTCCGGGCGACTGAATCGAACCGTCTCATGGGCACCGCCGTACGAGCCGAATTATGAATTACAATGGTCGTCGGCTGAAGGAAACGCCCTGAGCCACTGGCCGAGAGCCAAGCGGTGAGGACCACGCAAAAGAAGATGAGGGAGACGATGCGCGCCAAAGCTGTATTCTTCGTCGTCGCTGGCGTTGCGACGATTGCCTTGTCGCATTCGGCAGCGATTGCACATCAGGCCAAGCCACGTTCCGTGTGGGATGGCGTGTATTCCGAGGAGCAGGCGAAGCGAGGCGAGCCTCTGTATGCGGACAAGTGCGCCAGTTGCCACGGAGCGCAGATGACGGGCAACGACGCGCCAGCCCTCGTCGGCGCCGAGTTCAACGCGAACTGGACCGATCTCACACTCAACGACCTGTTTGAGCGGATTCGCTTGACGATGCCGGCGGACAGTCCGGGAAGCCTGAGCCGGCCGCAGGTGGCGGACATCATTGCGCTGTTGTTGAAGCATGGCGCGATGCCGTCCGGGATGGCCGACCTGGTTCCGGACGCGATGAGAGACATCAAATACCTGGGATCCAAGCCGGGTTCGGCGACGCCCTGAAGGCGATTGCGGGAGTCCTCATCGGCCTGGCTGCGGCAGCGGTCATTCTTACCGCCGATGCGGTCGGCAATGCGGGCGCCGCCGGATTCGGCCCCCTCCAGACAATCGAACTGAAGACCTACGACTGGCGGCTCTCACGGACCGCCAGGCCCGATACCGCTCGCCAGGACATCGCGCTCGTTGAGATCGATGAGTACTCCCTTCGCCGTCTTCAGCCGCACGTCGGCCGGTGGCCGTGGCCCCGTGCCGTCCACTCGCTCCTACTTGACTATCTTGCCCGTGCTCCGGCCAGGCTGATCGCGTACGACGTCAATTTTGCCGAGCCGGACAGGCAGCACGGCTTCGACTTTGGTGACACGACCTTGTCGGGTGCCGAGTCCGACAAGGCGCTCGTGGACTCGGTCAGGTCGGCCGGCAACGTCATTGTTCTGGTTGACGCGACCTATGACGCTGTTGCCGGCGAGAGCGAGAACCTGCCGGACGAGGGCTTTGCGCTACCTGCGACCGGTCTCATCGAGCGGAAGGTTGTCTTTCCGCCCTTCCCCGCGCTGGCAGGTTCCGCCGCCGGTTTCGGTCACAACCTGTTTGCGCTCGACCCTGATGGTCCGATTCGCCACGTCATCCCATTCATCAAGGTCGGTGATCGCGTCGTCCCGTCACTCGGTGTTGCAGCGGCCATGCGCGTTGCGCAGATTTCGCCGGGGGACGTGCGCGTTGACCTCAGCCGGCCCGATCGGCTCCTGATCGGGCCGAGCACGATGCCGCTCGCCTGGCGCAGCATCGAGACGTCTGAGGGCTCGCAACGCTACCGGTGGGGTCTCATCAATTTTCGTGGCTCCGCATTTCATCCAGATTTGAAGACGCGCACGTACCCGACGTACTCGTTCTACGACCTCGAACAGTCGCAGGAGCAGTTGCTGCAGAACGCGAAGCCCGACATCGACCCATCGGTTTTCCGCGACAAGCTGGTCTTCGTCGGCACGACGGCGTCCGGGCTCTCCGACGTATGGGAGACGCCTTTCTCTCGAGGCAAGTTGCCCGGCATCCAGGTCCATGCGGCTGTGGCTGACGACATTCTGTCCAACCGGTTCATTACGCCGCCGGCACACAGGCCTTCGTCTCAGCACGGTCCTTGCCGCTGGCCTGGCCGTCGGGCTAGTGGCAACATTCCTGCCGGCTTGGTGGGCTGCGGCCGCGACGCTGGCGGGGGTGGGCGCACTGGGCTGGTTCGCGACGCTGCTATTCGCGCGGGGCTTCTGGGTCAACCTTTCTCAGCCGGTTCTCGCCTCGGCGCTTGCGCTGTTCGGCGGCGTCAGCTACCAGTATTTTGTTGAGGGGCGTGAGAAACGGAGGATGAAGAAGCTGTTCGGCCAGTACGTCTCCAAGGACGTCTACGACCGACTGGTGGCGAACCCGGAGCTCGCGCGACTCGGCGGGCAGCGGCGCGAGATGACCGTGCTTTTTTCAGATATTCGCGGGTTCACGACGGTTACCGAGCGCGGCCGTCCGGACGAGATCGTGGACATGCTGAACGAGTACTTCACCCGCATGGTGGAGATTGTCTTCCGGCACAAAGGGACGCTCGACAAGTTCGTTGGCGACATGGTGATGGTGCTATTCAACGCGCCGCTCGATGATCCCGAACACGCGGACCACGCGGTGGCCGCAGCGCTCGACATGATCGACGAGGTACACCGCCTCAATGAGCGTTGGAGGGCCCAGGGACGCTACGCCGACCTCGAGATCGGGATCGGCATCAACACCGGTCCCATGATTGCTGGCAACATCGGATCGAACGCGATCATGAGCTACACCGTGATTGGGGATGCGGTGAACCTCGGCGCCCGGCTTGAATCGCTGAACAAGCAGTACGGAACTCGGATTATCATCAGCGAGGCGACGCGCGCGCAGTTGCGGTGTCCATACGCCGTGCGCCTTCTGGGTGACGTTGTGGTAAAGGGCAAGACGCAGCCAGTGGTGATTTTCGAAGTGACAGGCCGGCCTGCGCCCGGGGGCGGCATCGACGCATCCGAAGAGGCCGTGAAGCGAGACGTATGAGATTCACGAAGAGAACGAGGCGGAGTATCGTCGCGCTCGCCGTGCTCGCACTCTCGGCGCCGGCGGCCGCGCAGTTCGGCGGACTGAGTGGCGTTCTGAAGAAGGGCCAGGAGCTCAAGCAGCGGGCCGATGCTCTCATCATCTCCGACGTCGAGGAACGACAGATCGGCGAGGATGTCAGCGCCCAACTTCGGACGCGATTCGGGGTCGTCCAGGATCCGGCGATTCACAGGTACGTCACGCTCGTCGGCATGACGCTGGCCAAGCAGTCGGATCGTCCGAGTCTCGCGTGGACCTTCATCGTGCTCGATACCGACGGCGTCAATGCATTCGCATCGCCTGGCGGACTGGTGCACGTCACGCGCGGAGCGCTGGGGATCGTCAAGAGCGAGGCGGAGCTGGCCGGGGTGCTGGGGCACGAGATCGGCCACGTCACCCGCAAGCACACGATCAATGCGATCAAGAAGAACAACCTCGTCAAGATGGGGAGCGAGGTGGCGGCGAGCCGCTCGGCCCTCCTCGGCCAGATCTCCGGTGCCGCGTACGAGAACATCATCGAAAACTCCTTCGACAGGGGAGACGAAGTCGATTCCGACAAAGTCTCCGTGCAGTTGGCGCAGAAAGCCGGCTATGCGCCGACGTTGCTCGCGGAGTTTCTCACGCGGCTCGACGAGCGGAACAAGAACATGCCCGAGCGCAACGGCCTGTTCGCGTCACATCCGGAGACAAAGATTCGGATCGACGCGATTCGCAAGCTGGGATCGGGCGGCGGCGCTCTCGTTGAGCCTCGCTACACCGCGAACGTCACCTATCCGCCGACGCCCATGACCGCGATCGTGGCGGTGGACGATTCGAAGAAGAAGGGGCTTGGTGTCGACGCTGCGCGAACGACCCTTGGTCCGGAGAAGCAGAGCTCGCAGGTGACCGCCTCCGGCGGGTCACGAGGTGTGGGTCCAGATCGGGCCGCCAAAGGCGGTGACAACCCGAACATGATCCGGGTGACCGTATCGGCGGGCGACCTGGAAACCTTCCGGAAGGGCATCTTGTGAGCGTGGGGAGGTGACGCGCATGATCGAGCCGCTCATCATTGCGAAAACCGGCGGCGGCAAGGAGCTCCAGCTCCTGCCGCAGATGGCCAACCGCCACGGACTCGTGACCGGGGCTACTGGCACTGGTAAGACCGTCACCCTTCAGGTGCTCACCGATCATTTCTCGCGAATCGGTGTACCGGTGTTCCTGGCTGACGTCAAAGGCGATCTATCGGGCGTCGCAGCCGCCGGATCGGCGACGCCGAAATTGCTGGATCGCCTCAAGGCGATTGGCGCGGAACCGCCGGAATGGCGCGCCAACCCGGCCGTGCTCTGGGATGTCTTCGGACGCCGGGGTGTCCCGGTTCGCGCGACGGTGTCCGACCTCGGACCCCTGCTCCTCGGGCGCCTCTTGAACCTCAACTCCACACAACAGGGAGTGCTCACGCTCGTCTTCAAGATTGCCGACGATGCGGGCCTGCTGCTGCTGGACTTGAAAGACCTGCGGGCGATGCTGCAATCGGTGGGCGACCGGGCGCAGGAGTTCACGACGGCCTACGGCAACATCTCGTCGGCCTCGATCGGCGCGATTCAGCGGGCGCTTCTGGAGATCGAGCAGCAGGGGGGCGACAAGTTCTTCGGCGAGCCGATGCTCGACATCGACGATCTTCTCCAGGTCGATCGCGGCCAGGGGGTCGTGAACATTCTCGTTGCCGATGAACTGATCAGGGCGCCGAAGGTGTACGCGACGTTCCTGTTGTGGATGCTCTCGGAGCTGTTCGAGCGCCTCCCGGAGGTTGGCGATGTGGACAAGCCCACGGTCGTCTTCTTCTTTGACGAAGCACACCTGTTGTTCGACGATGCGCCGGGTTCTCTCGTCGAGAAGATCGAACAGGTCGTGCGTCTCATCCGATCGAAGGGTGTTGGCGTGTACTTCGTGACGCAGAATCCCACGGACATTCCCGACTCGGTTCTCGCGCAACTCGGGAACCGCGTGCAGCACGCGCTGCGTGCGTTTACGCCGCGCGATCAGAAAGTGGTGAAGACGGCCGCGCAAACGCTGCGGCCCAATCCTGGCCTGAACATCGAGGACGTCATCACCAACCTGGCGATTGGCGAGGCTCTTGTCTCGCTGCTCGACGAGAAAGGGAGCCCCTCGGTTACGGAGCGAGCGTGGATTCTCCCGCCGGGCTCGCGGATTGGCCCATTGACGGACCCCGAGCGGGAGGACGTCCGCAGACGATCCGTCTCCGGGTACGGCCGCTACGAACAGGTGGTCGATCGCGAATCTGCCTACGAGAAGCTGAAAAGCCGATCGCTCGAAAAGCCCGCCTCGTCGGGCCCGACGTCTCCCGCGGGGCGTCAGTCGCCGGCATCGCCCGATGCAAGCCCCGGCAGCTCGACACTGGATGCGTTACAGAGCATCCTGTTTGGAACGACCGGTCCTCGTGGTGGTCACCATGAAGGATTGGTCGAGGCGGCGTCGAAGAGCGCGGTGCGCTCGATCGGCTCGAGCATGGGGCGCGCGATTATCCGCGGAGCGCTCGGTTCGATCTTCGGCAACGGCTCCTCGCGCTCACGGCGCTGACCCTGCTGACACGAGTGGCGGGCACAGATGCTTCATCACGGACTCGTGCGTTCGTGAGGCATTCGAGCTTGAGATATACTCACGATTCGCCCTATTGCGGAAGTGGCGGAACGGCAGACGCGCCAGCCTCAGGAGCTGGTTGGAGCAATCCAGTGGAGGTTCAAATCCTCTCTTCCGCACCAACCTTCGCTCACGCCTTTTGCCACATCCTTCGTCGCGACGGCTGGCAAGCCCGGAGGTCCGCCGCAGTACAACGCGCGAAGGCGGACCGCAACCCCCGCTCCCTCCGAGCGTTATACTCGATCCATGAAGCGCCGTAACTTTTCGATTGTGTTCGCCATCCTCGGGTTCGTGGTCTTCGTCGTCGTCGTGGGGTTCTTCGTCCTGTACCTGCTGCTTGGACGCCGGCCGATCGTCCCCTCGAATGCGCGTCTCACGCTTCGGCTGAGCGGCGATCTCGCGGAGATCACGCCGGACGATGTGGTGAGCTACTTGAGCGGACGGCGAACGCAGACGGTGCGCGCCCTTGTGGAGAACCTGCGGAAGGCGAGCGTCGATGACCGCATCCACTCTGTTCTCCTGAGGCCGGCCGGCCTCAGCACGCCCCACTGGGGGAAAATCCAGGAGATTCGTGACGCCGTCACCGCGTTCAAGAAGTCCGGTAAGCCGGTCTACGCTTATCTCGAGTACGGCGGAGACCGTGATTACTACCTGGCGAGCGCGGCGGACAAAGTGTTCCTGATGCCGTCCAGTCCGCTCGACGTCACGGGCGTCGCCACCTACGAGCTGTTTCTGCGCGGCACACTGGACAGGGTGGGTATCGTTCCCGATCTCCATGGTATCGGCGACTACAAGACCGCCCCGAACACGTTCACCGAAAAAGCCTTCACCCCGGCCCATCGGGAGGTGGACCGGTCGCTCAATCGCGACCTCTATGAGCAGATCGTCAGCGGGATCGCCGAGGGCCGCAAGAAGAGCGAGGACGACGTGCGGCGCCTTCTCGACGAGGGGCCATTCCTGCCCGAAGACGCCCTCCGCGCCGGCCTGATTGACGACGTGGCGTACGAGGACCAGGTTGGCGAGAAGCTCAAAGCCGTACGAGAGGGGACGGTCGGCGATCTCGAAGGCGACGACTATGCGCTGGTGAGCGCTCGATCGCTCGGGCTGAATCGCGGGCCGCGGATTGCCGTGATGTACGTGGCCGGCACGATCGCCGGGGGACGCAGCAGATACGATCCGCTTGAAGGCCCGGTCATTGGATCGGACACCTTGATCGACTACATCCGGCGCGTTCGAAAGGATCAGTCGGTTCGCGCCATCGTGCTGCGTATCGACAGCCCCGGCGGATCGGCGACGGCCTCCGATGCCGTGTGGCGCGAGCTGATGATTGCGAGAAGAGAGCGTGAAGACCGGCCGATCGTAGTATCGATGTCTGACCTTGCGGCTTCCGGCGGCTACTACATTGCGCTGCCGGCGCAGGCAATCGTGGCCCAGCCTGCGACGCTCACCGGTTCGATCGGGATCTTTGGCGGCAAGTTCGCCACAGGGGGCGCCTACGAAAAGCTGGGCGCCCGCGCGGACGCCCTCAGTGATGGCAAGAACGCCGAGATCAATTCACCGCTGCGACCGTACAACACGGCCGAACGCCAGAAGCTTCAGGAACAGCTTCAGGCGTTTTATGACCAATTCGTCGAGAAGGTGGCCGAATCGCGCAACAGCACGCCGGAGAAGATCGATCTCCTCGCCCGTGGGCGTGTCTGGACTGGACGGCAGGCCAAGGAGAACGGCCTGGTGGACGCCCTCGGCGGGCTGGCTACTGCCGTCAGCCTCGCGAAACAACGCGCGAAGATTGCCGACACGAGCGACGTCGAGTTGGTGGTCTATCCTCCGGCGAGAAGCCTGTACGAACTCCTCACGGATCAGCTGTCCGGAACCAACACGGGGGCGGCGCTCGGGTCGTGGCTCTCTACGAGCCTCTCGAGTGGAGAACGGGAGGTGCTGCGCGCCATGCGCCCGCTCGCGATCTTCCGCAGAGGCGAGCCTCTCGCGCTGATGCCCTTTACTCTCTTACGCTGATCGGGCAACAGACGCGGGGCCGAGGGCAGGGTACGTGGCGTTCGCGAGGGAGCAGCCGGGAGGCATACGACCGTCTAGTTTTCTGCCCTGGTCGGGCACTATCCTACGAGCCGTTGAAGCGCTTCGCGGTTCACATCGATCTTCATTCTCTGCTTCGCTTTCAGCATGTAAGCGTTGAAGAACCGCGCGCGCCTGTCGCTGAGAAGCTGCTCCCTGAAGGTGTCCTTGTTGGCGGAAAACGCTTCCGGGGTGACGGTCTCTTTCTCGACGACTTTCACGATCGTCGTACCCGTCTCGGTCGGGATGGGATCGCTCACAGCGCCCTGCGAGAGCTTGAACGCCGATTCGAGTACATCCGGTGCTTGTCCCAGGTCGGGGATCGGGGCGTCGCGTGTGAGGAAGTCCGTGGTCTTGGCCTCGACGCCCGCGGCCTTGGCGGTTTTGACGAAGTCGGCGCTGCCCTTGAGGTTCGAGGCCAATTCGGCGGCTTTTTTTGCAGCCAATTCGCGCGCGCGTTGTTTGATCGCTTCGTTGCGAACTTTGTCCTTCGCCTCGTCGAACTTCGGCGTGTAGCTGTCCTGCTTGCCGGCATACCCGATGAAGACGAAACCCCGAGGCGTTCGAATCTGGCCTGACGCCTGACCCTCCGTGAGTTCGAACGCGCGCCTCGCCACTTCGGGCGAGCCACCAAGCGCCAGTATCGGTTCGTCGCGGGCAAAGAACCCTGACTCGTCAACCTTGAGGGCGTGTGCCTTGGCCGCCGCGTCCAGGTCGGCTGCTTTCGTGATCTCGTGAGCGAGCGTGTCGGCAAGATCGGCGGCCTGCGCCTGTGCGCGCTGCGAGGCGATTTGATCTTTGATCTGATCCTGAACCGTCGCGAGCTCCCGCGTCGTGCCCGGCTTCTTGTCGGTGAGCTTGATGATGTGGTACCCGTACTGCGTCTTCACGAGGTCGCTGATCTGGCCGGCCTCCATGCCGAACGCGACGGCGTCGAACTGAGGAACCATCCGACCACGGCCGAAATAGTCGAGATCGCCGCCATTCTTGGCGTTGGCATCGTCCTCGGAATACTTCTTCGCCAGACCCGCAAAGTCGGTTCCGCTGCGCGCCTGCTTCAGCACGTCTTCGGCTTTGGCCTTCACCGCGGCGTCGTCCTTCCCCTCGCTCTTCAGAAGGATGTGGCTGGCCCGCACCTGTTCGGGTGTCGAGTACTGCTCGATGCTGTCGTTGTATGCCCGTTCGATATCGCTTGTCGGCACGGTGATCTTGGCGCGCAGGGCATCGAGGTCGACGAGCACGTAGCGGACTTTCCGCTTCTCGGGAACCTTGAAGTCGGCGGTGTGTGCGTCGAAATAGCTGGCGATCTCAGCATCCGAGACCGTGACCGAAGACCGAAGGCTCTCGGTGGTGACGGTCGCGACCGCGAGCTTGATCTTTTCGTTGCGGCGACGGTACTCTCGCTCCAGTTCTGCATCGCCGATTGACATCCACTGTGTGAGCGAGGCGCGCAGCTTGTCGGCAAGGAGCGAACGGCGCACGCTCGCTTCGAACTCGGCCGGTGTCAGCGGCGGCCGTTGGGAGGCGAGGAACTGACGATAGCGGTCTTCCCCGACAAACAGACCCTTCTCCTGGAACACCGGAATCCCGGCGATGCGCTTCGCCACCTCCCGGTCGCTCACGGTGATGCCGAGACGCTCGGCTTCCGCAATGGAGGCCCGCTCGTCGACCATCTGCTGCAGGATTTGTTGATCGACGCCAAGCTGCTTGAGCAATTGCTCGCTCATGTTGCCGCCGTACGCCTGGCGGTATGCTTGAAGCTGCGCCTGATACGTGCGACGGAATTCATCGGCGCGGATCGGTTCGCCCTGGACGGTGGCGACCGTGTCGCGGGACGCGGCGTTGGTGCCCGTTCCGCGAACGAAGTCGGGGATATAGGCGATAACGAATGCAACGCACACCAGACCAAGGCTCCACTTGAGCCAATTGCGGTGCAAGCGCATCCGATCGAGCATGGTCATAAGGGTGATCGAAATCCTATGCCATACGGTTTCGCGTGGCAAGCAGTACCGGCACGTCGTATGGTATATTTGCTGTGTATAGAAGAACTTAGCGGTCGACCCTCGCGCGAGGCGTGGGGACATGCCGTACCGAGGTAGGCCGTAGCCACCACTGCAAGGAAAGCGGATGGCCCCAGCAAGCCGAGCTACAACGATACCCATGGAACGCCGAAGACCCACGAGCACGGGACGCTCCGCGGTCGCCCTCTATCGTGGAGCCGCAGCGTCGCGCAAATCGGGACTGAAACTGCGGCAGGCGCCTGAAACGGCGTTCAACACGCCGGGGCGCGACCTGGCGACCCGCCTGCGCGTCTTCCGGAACACGATTCGCGGCCGCGTCGACCGCCGCGAGGCCCTTCTGGACATCGTGCGCGCGGTCAACAGTAGCCTCGAGCCAAGCCGGATCGCGGAATTGGCCGTCGACCGGGTGGCGAGCTGGGTGCCGGCGCCATCATGGGCGCTGGTGTCGTCCGACCAGACCGGTGAGTTGTCGGTCCTTGCCGACCGGCGGCTCGAACCCGACATGGGCTCCATCGTCCAGGCGGTCGCGCAGTGGGTCATGCAACGGGGTGAAGATTTCGCCTCTGCGGACCTGCGTCACGACTCGCGCATTCCTAGGACGGCCTCGGTCGCGGTGGTCGCGTTCCCGCTGACCTGCCGGGGACGCCGCATCGGGGCAATCATCGGCCTGGACGATGGCCCATCGTCAAAGGAGCCGCGGCTGGCGCCAGCTGCCGTGCGGATGGTCCGTCAGTTGCTCGAACCGGTTGGGGTTGCGCTCGACAATGCTCTGCTGTTGAAGCGGACGGAGGCGCTCTCGGTCACCGACGACCTCACCCGCCTGTACAACTCTCGATACCTGAACCTGGTGCTCCGACGTGAGACCAAGCGGGCCTCGCGTAGCAGTCGCCCGCTGTCTCTCCTGTTTCTGGATCTCGATGGTTTCAAGTCGGTCAACGACCGGCACGGCCACCTGGCGGGCAGCCGAGCCCTGGTCGAAGCGGCCGCCGTCATTCGCGGGAGTGCGCGAGAGACCGACGTTGTCGCGCGTTTCGGCGGTGACGAGTTCGCCCTTGTTCTGCCTGATACGGGCGGAGAGGGTGCCCACGCCGTCGGCGAGCGCATTCGCGAGCGCATTGCGGCACACAGATTTCTGGGTGCCGAGGGTCTCGATCTGCGGCTGACGGTCTCGGTGGGCGTCGCCACACTTCCCGATGCGGCGGCATCCGCCGAAGAACTGATGCGTGGCGCCGACGCGGCGATGTACCAGGTGAAGGATCGCGGGAAGAACGGCATTCAGGTGGCCGGCGGTCCAGCCGATAACTAGTCCAGTTCTAGCCACGACCGTCAGTCTTTCGTCGCGACAGTCTCACGGCCGGTGCACGGCGTTGCGCGGCTCTGCACACCGCCGGCTGGTTCCTGTCCAAGGAGTTTCCTGTTGAGTCTCCGTTCGATGCTTTCGCTGTTCTCGAGTGATCTCGCGATTGATCTGGGCACGGCCAACACCTGCGTCTACGCACGCGGTAAGGGCATTGTGGTCAACGAGCCGTCGATCGTCGCCATCAACAAGGTGAACGGACGAGTTGAAGCTGTGGGCAAGGATGCCAAAGACATGCTCGGCCGGACGCCCGGAAACATCGTGGCCATCAAGCCGATGAAGGACGGCGTCATTGCCGACTTCGAGGTCACGGAGAAGATGCTGACCTACTTCATCAAGAAGGCGCACAATCGGAACGTCTGGGTGCGCCCGCGTATCGTCATTGGTGTCCCCTCCGAGATCACGCAGGTCGAGAAGCGCGCGGTCAAGGACAGCGCGTATCGCGCGAAGGCCAGCGAAGTGCACCTTGTCGAGGAGGCCATGGCGGCCGCAATCGGCGCGGGCATGCCGATTACGGAACCCTCGGGCAACATGATCGTGGACATCGGAGGCGGCACGACCGATATCGCCGTCATCTCCCTGGCGGGCATCGTCTACAGCAAGGCGGTACGCGTCGCCGGAAATGAGATGGACGAGGCGGTCATCCAGTACATCAAGAAGACCTACAATCTCCTGATCGGTGAACGGACGGCGGAGGCGATCAAAATGGAGATCGGCTCGGCCTTCCCGCTCGACGAGAAGATGACGATGGAAATCAAGGGGCGGCACCTCATCGAGGGTGTGCCGAAGACGATCACGATTAGCGACGAGGAGATCCGCGAGGCGCTCGCGGAAACCGTCAACGTGATTGTGGACGCGGTGCGGGTCGCGCTCGAGCGCACGCCGCCGGAGCTGTCGGCCGACATCGTGGATCGCGGCATCGTGCTCACGGGCGGCGGGTCGCTGCTCAAGAACCTCGACAAGCGACTCCGCGAGGAAACCGGGTTGCCGCTCGCCATGGCAGAGGACCCGCTCTCGTCGGTCGTGCTTGGCGCAGGGAAGATGCTGTCGGATTTCAATTTGCTGCGGAAAATCTCAATCGACTAGTGGCGCCTGTGTATCACGAAGACCCGAAGCACATGAACGCGGTTGTCGGAGATCATGTCGCGGCGTCGTGATGCGCCAGCCGTGGGATAGGGTGTGGCCCTCCTCGACATCCGCCAGCGGGCGGGATATCTCTTCGTCGCCGTCATGCTGGGACACGTCATTCTGATCTCTGCTCAGGTTCAGTCGAAAAGCGGCGTTCCGCTCATCGCCGACGTTGCGTTCAGTATCTTGGCCGAGTTGCAGCGCGCCACCTCCGCCGCAGTGGGCGTCGTACAGCGGACGTGGAGCGGCTATCTTGACCTGCGCGGCGTACACCTGGAAAACGATGCGCTGAAGCGCCAATTGGCGGCGGCCGAGATTCGTGCTCAGGAGCAGCGCGCGATGGTCGATCGCGCCCGGGGTCTGGAACGGCTTCTTGATCTGCAGAACCGACTCGAGCTCAAGACGACCGCCGCGGAGGTCATCGCCGCGGGCGCCACGCTCGATTTCCGGGCGCTGACGATCGGCAAGGGATCGCGCCACGGCCTCAAGCGGGACATGGCCGTCATTGCCCCGGCGGGAGTCGTCGGGCGCATTGTTGCGACAAGTCCAGCCGCCGCGCACGTGCAGCTGCTCACCGACGTCAACGCGGCCGCGGGTGCGGTGATAGAACGATCGCGCGCGCAGGGCATCATCGTTGGAGCCGGGGACAAGGGGTTCTTCCTGAGCAAGGTTTCTGAGGTCGCCGACATCGTCGTTGGCGACCTGGTCGTGACCTCTGGCATCGAGGGTACCCTGGCCATCTACCCGAAAGGCTTCGTCATCGGCCGCGTGGAAACAGTCAGGAAGGTCGGCAGTGCGTACGACGAAATCATCGTCCGGCCCGCCGTGGACTTCTCGAGCTTGGAGGAGGTGCTGGTCGTGCTAACGCCGCCCCCGAAGGGAGAGCCGCCGGAGGAGGTGGGCCATTGAAGGCGGCTGGAGCCGTTCTGGCCATCGTGCTGGCCTTGACCCTCCAAACCACACTTGCCCGGTTCCTGACCCGGGGGGCGTTTGCGGTGGACTTGGTGCTCGTGGTGGTCGTGTACGTCGCCCTGACCTCGGGGGCGGTCCCGGGTCTGTTGACCGGGACCTTTGCTGGGTTGATCCAGGACGCCCTGACGCCCGGATCCAGCGTCATAGGAGTAGGGGGTCTGGCGAAGACGATCGTCGGCTTCGTGGCGGGAGTGGTCGGGACACAATTCATCGTTGCTCAGCCGTTGCCCCGATTCGTCGTATTCTTCTCAGCGAGCCTCTTGCACGCCGCCGCGTTCATGGGCCTCTACGTCGTGCTTGGGCTGCGCGCCTTCAGTGCGCCGTACGCGGCGCTGGCGGGGCAGGCGCTCGGTAACGCGGTGGTCGGCGTGGTGGCGTTTCACCTGGTCGAATTCCTTCCAGGGGCGGTCGAGAGGCGGCGGGCGGCCAGGGGCCGCGTTCGCCGTTGAGGACGCGAGACGATGATGCAGAAAGACAGACGCCGCGCGGATCTGAGGCTTTCGGGCCTGCAGTATCTGATCGTGTTCGTCTTCTCCATTCTCGCGGTCAGCTTCTGGGTGCTGCAGATCGTGCAGCACGCCAAATTCAGGGAACTGGCCGAGAACAACCATCAGCGCACGCTCGCCCTGCGGGCGCCGCGCGGGATGGTCTTCGACCGCAACGGCGCCGTCCTCGTCGAGAACCGTCACTCCTACAGTGTGTCTATTGTTCGCGAGCAGACGAAAGACCTGGACCGCACGATTCGCCTGCTGGCGTTCCTGCTGAGCGTGAACGAACACGCGGTCCGCGAGGTCGTGGAGCGTCATCGCCGCGAGCCCACCTATCGACCGATTACCGTGCTGCAGGATGCGTCTCTGGCGCAGGTGGCTGCAGTCGCGGCGCGTCGCCTCGAACTGCCCGACGTCGTAGTCGAAGAGGTGCCGACGCGGCGCTATCCCGACGGGATGGCCGCGCACCTGTTTGGATACGTGGGTGAGGTGAGCGACGCGCAAGTCACGAGGGACGGCGACCTTAAGAGCGGAGACATCGTTGGGAAGGCCGGGATTGAGCAGAGCTACAACGCCTTGCTCATGGGGCAGGATGGCTTCAAGAAAGTCGTCGTGAACAGCATCGGCCGCGAGATTCCCGATAGGCCGATCGACAAGGAACTGCCTGTGGAGGGCAAGCGGCTGCAGCTGACGATCGATGCTGACGTCCAGCGCGCGGTGGAGGATTCATTCCGCGCGTTCGGTTACAAGGGTGCCTCGGTCATTCTGGACCCGAACACGGGAGATGTGCTCGCCTTCACGAGTCTGCCCGCCTACGACCCCAACGCCTTTGCCTCGGGCATCGATCGTGCGACTTGGGCCGCACTCAACAGCGATCAGTTGCTGCCGCTCAACGACCGGGCGATTCAGGGTCGCTATTCACCGGGATCGACATTCAAGATGGCAGTGGCGACGGCGGCCCTCGAGGAGGGCGTGATCACGCCCGACTTCAAGGTGTATTGCCCCGGCCATGCCAATTTCTTCGGGCGCAGCTTCAAGTGCTGGAAGGCGGGCGGACATGGCACGGTGGATCTGCGGCACGCCATCGAGCAGTCCTGCAACGTCTATTTCTACACGGTCGGCAACATGGTGGGCATCGATGCCATCCACAAATGGGCGACGGTGCTGGGGCTCGGTGAGAAGAGCGGCATCGACCTGCCGAACGAAGTGCAGGGTCTCGTGCCCTCGCCTGAATGGAAGCGGGCAACCACGAAGAACCATGAAAAGTGGTACGCAGGCGAGACCATTTCCGTGTCGATCGGCCAGGGGGCGGTCGCCATCACTCCCGTGTCGATGGCCGTCTATATCTCCACGATTGCCAATGGCGGCACCCGCGTGACCCCGCATCTGCTCAAGGCCGTCGACGAGGGGAACGGGTGGAAGCCTGTGCCTGTTCCGGCCCCGCGTTCGCAAGTGGCGCTCAAACCGGATACCGTGAAGGCGATTCACGAGGGCCTCTGGATGGTTGTGAACGGATACGGAACGGGCGGTCGGGCCAGGATTGCGGGGCACGATGTGTCGGGCAAGACCGGCACAGCCCAGGTCATTTCGATCGAAGGCGGCCGGGCTGCCGTGGGAAAGACCTCGAGGGATCTGCGCGATCACGGGTGGTTCGTATTTTTCGCGCCACGCGACAATCCGCAGATCGCGGGCGTCGTGTTCGCCGAACACGCGGAGCACGGGGCGAACGCCGCGCCAATTGCAAAGCAGGCAATGGAGACATTCTTCGCGAAGAAGGAGAACCGGCCCCCGCCAGAGCCCCTCAAGCCCCAGCAGCCACCTGCGCCGCCGAAAGCGGAGCAGCGTGTGGCTCAGAGCCCGGTGACCCCTGTGACCGCTGTCGAACCCTGTGAACGCCGTGAACCTCGGCAACCAAAACTGATGTTCGAACGACGCCTCTACTATCACATCGACTGGGTGCTGGTGACCGCCATCCTCGCGCTGTGCGCCATCGGTGTCGCGATGATCTTCAGCACGACCGCCGACCCGACGCGGGGCGTTTCGCACTTGTACGTCACCCAGATCTATGCCATCGTGCTCGGACTTGCCGCGATGGTGTTCATGCTGCTGCTCGACTATCGGGCCTTTGCCGACAAGTCGCACCTCATCTACATTGGGCTGCTGGCCGCGCTGCTGTACGTCCTGTTCCTGGGATCGACCCAGATGGGAGCCCGGCGCTGGGTCACCCTCGGGTCCGTCAACCTGCAGCCATCCGAGTTCGCCAAAGTCGGCGTGGCGCTCGTACTCGCAAAGTTTTTCGGAGAGAATCGAGGCGCGCCCGGGTGGGCCGAGCTCGCCGTCGGCGCAGCGCTGACCTGTCTGCCGCTCGCGTTGATCGCGAAAGAACCTGATTTGGGCACGGCCGTGACTCTGATACCGGTCTTTCTCGCCGTCGCATACCTGGCCGGGATGCAGTTACGGATTCTCGGCGCGATGTGTCTCGTCGTCCTTCTGGCGGCGCCCCTTGCCTGGACGTTCGCGCTCAAGGACTACCAGAAATCCAGAATTTCGACATTTCTCGATCCATCGCAAGATGCGAAGGGCGCCGGATACCAGCAGATTCAGGCGCGCATCACGGTTGGATCGGGAGGACTCACAGGGAAAGGGTTCAAGCAGGGGACGCAGGGGCAGCTGCGATTCCTGCCCGTCGCCCACAACGATTTCATCTTCTCGGTATTGGCCGAGGAGCAGGGGTTTGCCGGCGTCCTCGTGGCGCTCGGCCTGTATTTGTTCGTGATTCTGCGCGCGCTCGAGGCGGCACGTCTCGCTAAAGATCGCCTCGGCTCGTATCTCGTGCTCGGCGTGCTGGCCAGCTTCACCTTCCAGGTGATGTACAACATCACCATGTCGGCCGGACTGGCGCCCGTCAAAGGGCTCACGCTTCCGCTCATGAGCTACGGAGGTTCGTCGATGATCGCCACGCTCGCGGGGTTCGGGCTGGTGCTCAACGTCCGCATGCGCAGATTCACCAATTAGGAGGCGCTACGCGCCCCCGAACTTGGTCATTTGGTCATCTGGTCATCTCGTCATTGATTGCTCCAATCAATCGACCAGATAACCAGATGACTAGATGACCAGATTCGAGGTGCGCCGAGCGTCCCGGAGTGGTGAAATGACCAAGGAGATGATCATCTCCTCGAATGGCCACGAAACGATGGTGGCCATCCTCGAAGACGACCTCGTCGCAGAGCTCTTTGTCGAGCGTGAACGGCAGCGAGGTGTCGTCGGCAACGTCTACAAGGGCCGGGTCTCGAAAGTTCTGCCCGGCATGCAATCGTCTTTCATCGATATCGGTCTCGAGCGCGACGGCTTTCTGTACGTCGCGGAAGTCATCGACACGCTCGAGGAGTTCGACAAGCTCGAGGCGGCCGAGGAAGATGTCGCCGGCGGCGAGGCACGGCAGAAGGAACGGGAACGCGAGCGAGAGCGCCAGCAGGCGAAAATCGAGGATCTCCTCAGGGAAGGGCAGGAGATACTCGTGCAAGTCGTCAAGGAGCCGCTCGGCACCAAGGGCGCGCGCCTCACATCCCACGTCACGATGCCGGGACGGTTCCTTGTCTTCATGCCGACTGTGGATCACGTCGGTGTCTCGCGAAAGATTGAGTCGCGTGAGGAGCGTGCCCGCCTGCGCGGCATTGTGCGCGAGTTTCGAGAGTCGCATGGGTTTACAGGCGGCGTCATCATCCGCACGGCCGCCGGCGGCAGGCCCAAGGAAGACATCGTCAGCGACCTGGAAGCGTTCCATGCCATCTGGACGGACATCCGGAAGAAAATGGAGTCGTCTCGTGCACCCGCCGTGGTCTACCGGGAACCGAGCCTCGTCGGCAAGCTGCTCCGCGACCTTTTGACCGACGAGTTCCAAACCATCCGCATCGACAACCGAGGGGACTATCAGCGCACGCTGGAACTCGTGGAGCGTATTCTGCCGACGCTCGCGCCGCGCGTGAAGCTCTACGACAAGCCGTTTCCCATCTTCGAGGAGTACGGCGTCCAGGCCGAAATCGACAAGGCGCTCAAGAGCAAGGTCTGGCTGAAGTCGGGTGGGTCCATCGTCATCAACCAGACCGAGGCGCTCGTCGCCATCGACGTCAATACGGGACGATATGTCGGGAAGAAGTCGACCGGACGTCTCGAGGACACGATCGTCAAGACGAACCTCGAGGCCGTGAAGGAAATTGTCCGCCAGGTGCGGCTGCGCGATCTGGGCGGCATCATCGTGCTCGACTTCATCGACATGGAGGAGAAGAAGAACCGCCAGAAAGTGCTGCAGGCGGTGGAGTTGGAGCTCAAGAAGGATCGTTCACCCTCCAAGGCGCTGCAGGTGGCGGATTTCGGGCTCATCATTATCACGCGCAAGCGCGTGAAGCAGAGCCTCGAGCGCGTGCTGACCGAGCCGTGCCCCTACTGTTCGGGCACGGGCGTTATCAAATCGACGCCCACCATCTGCTACGAGATCCTCAGCGAGGTGAAAAAGATCAGCCCAGACCTGAACGGGCATCGCCTGTTGCTCCGAGTGAACCCGGATATCGCGCGAGCGTTGAAGGAAGAGGAGCGAGACGTGCTGCGCGATCTGCGCCAGTCGATCGGGAAGGACATCAGTATCAAGCCCGATGCACAGCTGCATCACGAACAGTTTGACGTGATGGCGGTCTAGGTGAACGCTGCAGGGCAGAGGGTAGTGGCTCGAAAGACTCCTGCCCTCCGCCTATTGCCCTGACGTGCGAGCCGAACGCGAGGCGGGCCGGTCAGGCGGGGAAGTGCACGATGTAATAATTGCCTCCGCGGTTGATCCAGAGGCGCATATAGTCGCCGCCTTGGAGCATCTCAAATTTCGACGCGTTTCTGGCTGGCGGTGTATCTTTCTGGACGAGGCTAGTTTCGGACTGCGGGATGATCGTGACGACCTCGCGTCCCTTCACCTGCCCGCCCTGCACGAACTCCATCCAGCGCTCGAGACCCGCAGCCTGGCCGGCCGCATTTGGCGACGCCGCTTGCGCCGTAACGCGCACCTCATAGGTGCCCGCAGGGAGCTTCTTGCCGTCCGCCATCACGCCCTTCGATAACCGGACCGAACCGAGCGCGATCTCTCCGCTCGGTGCCGTGGGTGCAGGTGCTGTTGCCGGCTGTGTCTTGGGGAGTACGACACGGTTCTGTCCGCCGGTCTTGGTCTGTGCAGACGCCAAGACCGTGCTCAATCCGGCGACCAAGGCTCCTACAAGTACAATTTGCTTCATCAGTGCCTCCTAGCGTTCAAACCGCAAACGCATGGCTGTGCCTAACGAACCAATTATATAGGCTTGAGCCTGCGCAGAACCAGCCTGCAGCATTCTATCTCCACCCGCCCACCCCGCATCGGGACGCGCTCTGCCACGAGCAGGGCCCGTTTCAGGGCTTCTCGTCCGCCATAACCGCCCAGCCGGCCGCCGGCCGCGATGACCCGATGGCAGGGTACATCCGGCTGGTGGCAGTCGCGCATGATATTGCCGACCGCCCGCGCCGCGCGGGGTTTGCCGGCCAGCGCCGCGATGTCGCCATACGTGGCGACGCGGCCTGGCGGTATCCGTCGGACGACACTGAGCACTCGCGCACGGAACATGTCTTCCCGTTGAGCGCGCCCTTCTGTCGGTCTCTGCCGTTTGGCGCCCATCAACGACCCTGAGCGTGGGCGGGTGTTGCGGCTGGTGGTGAAAACGTCAGGGCCGACCGGAGCACGCGCCCTTGAGATCGCGACATTGTGATTCCGCACAGCGCCGCGAGCGTGGGAGCAATATCGGCCGGGGTGGCGTCCTCGCGGTATTCCCCGGCTTTGACGCCGGGCCCCATGAAGACGATGGGCACGCGCTGGTCGTCGGGGCTGGCCGTGGCGTGTGTCGTGCCGGTCGGGGAGAAAATCCAACCGAGCCTGGGGACCACGATCATGTCCCCGCTCCGACCGGGGACGTAGCTGAGAGCCGCGGCACGTTGCAGACGGTCGGTCGATGTCGCGCCGCTTCGGAGATCGTCGGCGGCGAACACCCGGGCGATCCCGGGTTCGGCCTGAAGTGCCCGTGTCACGGCCTGAAGAGCCGCCCCGGACGCCCTCAGCTTGTCGTACATACCGGGCTCGAAGTAGATGTCGTTCCCAGTGACGCGCGCGACATACGCCCCAGGCCCCGCCGACTCTTGCGCCGCTCGCTCGATGATGCCGGTCAAGTTGGTCCAAGCGAGGCGCCCAGCATCTCGGCCCGCGGAAATCGTCTGTTCCGGGATTGGGGACACGCCATGGTCGGCGCTCAGCCCAACGATGTACTGATTGCGGCCCACGAGCGTATCGAGGCGATCGAGCAACCCGCCGATGGCGCGATCGAGTTGCGCGTAGATATCGCGAACTTCCTGACTGGCTGGTCCGAACGCGTGGCCAACCAAATCAGGGCTCGAGAAACTGATGCCGAGCACGTCGGTCCCCTCATGCCGGCCGAGCGACGTCGACTCGACGAGCGCTTCGGCGAAGTGTGCGAGATAGGCATCGGCAAACGGGCTGCGTGCCCACTGCACTCTGAAGTCCGCATCCGGCGTTCCGTTGCCTTTCAGCACATGTGGGAAGCTCGCCGTCCACCCTTTGGGAGGCGCTTCTCCGAGTCCAGCGTCGGTCTCTGGATACCGCGCATCGGGAAGCAGGTGCGCCCATGTTCTGCCGTAGTCGGCGTCGATCGGATGGTTGTCGACAAATGCCTTGACGGCGGGGACCGGCCCGGGGCTGAATGCGGACGACGTCTCCCACCCATCGAACGTGTCACCCAGCCAGGTCACCGCGTCGCCGCCGTGGCCAGCGAGCATGATCGCGCTGCGGTCCTTCAGTGAAAGCGTGACCACGTGCGCCGCTCGTTGGCTTCGCATCTCGTCCGCGAAGGTCGGCAGGAGCAGTCTGTGTCCGCTGTTCGCGCTCTGCGGTCGCCCGTCGTATCCGATGGCCGCAGCCTGTGCATCGTCCGTGCAGGGGACGCTCCGGCGCTCAGCGCGGTCGTACCATGCGTTCTGAAAGATGCCATGTGCCGGCGGAAACGCACCGGTGGCAATCGTGGCGTGCCCCGCGCAAGTCACCGTGGTCAGGTACGGATAGGCCGCCCGCGAGAACCAGGCGCCGCGTTCGAGCAGACGCTTCAATCCGGCCGACCAATCGCCGCGGAATCGGTTCACGTAATCGGCTCGCATCTGATCGACGACGATGAGCACGGCGAGTTTCGGCGCAGGCGGCGTCTGGGCCCTGAGCGCCACCGCCAGCCACAATGTGGCAGCCACCGCGGACGTCCGCGTCAGGCATGTCCGGAACCGTCGCCTGCGACAGCCAGTCATAGCAGCGTCAATGGATCGATGCCGAAGAGATCCTGGGAGTCGACGGGTGCGACGATGGCCGGCCCGCGTTCCTGATCGGGATGGCGTTCCCACAGGTTGACCACACGGGGCTTCTCGACCAGCACGCCCGACTGATCGATGACAATGCGCACTTTCGGGCGGTACGGATCGGGCGCGTGGACTTTCGTGACCACGGCGATTTCTCCCGTGCTCAGTTTGACCAGATTGCCGGCCGGGTAGATACCCACCAGCTGCACGAAGCGGCGAACGAGGTGCCGATCGAACTGCTGGCCGTCGTCTCGCTTGAGGACGGCGAGAATGCGATCGGTTGGAAACGCTTGCTGATACTTGCGCTGCGAGCGCATCGCATCGTACACGTCGGCGATGCTGCAAAGCATGGTGCCGAGATTGAGCGACGGCCGGTTCACGCCGGCCGGATAACCGGTGCCGTCGATTCGCAGATGATGCTCGAAGGCGACGACGGGCGCGAGTGTCGGGACGTCCCGCGTCCGACGCAGGATTTCGGCGCCGTCCACGGTGTGCCGCCTCATGACGGTGAACTCGGCATCGGTCAGCGTATCCGGCTTGTTCAGAATGTCGAGAGGCGTTCGCACTTTTCCAATGTCGTGCATCAGGGCCGCGAGGCCGAACTCGCGGAGCATTGCGCCGTCGATCCCGAGTCCGCGTGCCTGGCCCATCGTGAGGATCGACACGTTGACCATGTGTGTAAACGTGTAGTTGTCGTAGCTCTTCAGCGTCGTGAGAGAGAGCAGGGCCGTGCGATTCTGAGAGACGGCTTGCGCCAAACCGTCGATCATCGTGCGAGCGACTTTGACATCGAACTGCGATTCGGTCTGCGCGCTGTCCCAAACCGACTCGGCCACCGACACTGCATCGTTGTAGAGCCGCCTGACCGTGGCCATATCGGTCGCGCTGGCCTCGGACGCGTCCTCCACCGATACCCGACCGACCCGAATGTGGCGCAGCGTCGGGAAGGCGGCCAGCTCGCCGGCGCTCGGCGTCTCGATCGTGGCCGCGGTCTCGACGAACGCCGATATCTCTTCGGGCGTCACGCCCTGATCGATCGTGATGCGCTCGACGCCAATCTGCTTCAACCGGCGCACAAGGCCCAGGTGGCCGCTGCCCTTCGGCAGGGGGAGATCGTCCACGATGACCTCCTCGCCCACGATTCCTATGACAGCCGTGGGACTCAGACCGTGCAGCGCCTGAATGGCGGCCTGCAGCGACTGGAGGTTACGGGCGATGATCGGGTGCGTTCTCGAATACAACTGCACCGATCGCAGTGTTGCGCCGAGGCGACGGGCGAGATCGTCCGCGAGTTGGGCGCGTGGAGCGGTCACGTGCGCCCTCCGCCGGTTGCGCGGCGCAGTGCCGCCGCATGCGGGCGTGCGGCGGATCTGACACCCCAGGATCCGGAACGGATCGCCTCGTCCAGCACATCGCCCGCCTCCGGCGTGCCAATGCGTGCCAGGGCCGACGCGGCGGCGGCGCGCATTAGGGCGGTGCGCCGTGGCGCCCACCACTCTCCGCGGTAGAGCGCCTCTCGCAGCGCGTGTACGCCCGCGGGATCCTTCAGAGCGCCAAGCGCCTCGATGGCGCGAAGATAGATCGATGACAACGGCCCGCGATGATCGACCCGGCCGAGGACGTACGCGAAGAGCGGCGCCGCCCGTTCATCTCGCACGGCGCCAAGCGACTGCATGATCGCATCCCGCGACTCGACCGTTCCCGTCGTCAGTGCCCGCTCCAGAACCTGAAGGGCTTCGTCTGAGCCGATCTTGAGAATTGCGCGCACTGCCTCACGTTGGACCTGCAGCTCGTTGTCCTTCAGGAGTTCGGCGAGCTCGGGCAGCGCTTCGCTGCCGCCAAATTCGCGTAACAGGTAGACCGCCGTCCGACGAACCGTCGGGTTGGGAGAGTTCTTCAGTCGCTCGACTTCGCGACGGCCGAGCGAGCCGAAGGCAATCAGTATCGTGGTCAGCCGTTCTCGCGGTCGAGTGCGTTCTTCCGAGGACAGCGCTTCGGCCAGCGGCCGAATGAGCACTTCACCAATGGACAGGCACATGTGCTCCACCCGCTTGAAGCGTGCGTCGTCCAGAGTGGGCAGATGCGCCACGATGTGCCGCAGCATCGGCCCCGCGACGAGCACGTCGATGGCGATGAGCGCGGTCTGACGCCGCTCCTGGGCGGCGGGAGCTTTGGTCTCGGCGACAACGACATTGAGCAGCGTCTCTGCCCCGTCGATGTCCCCGACGAGAAGCAAATCCTCGAGGAGGCTGACAACGGGCTGCATCAGCATGGCCCAGCGATCCGTCTGCTCCTCTATGTGGAGCAGGTCGAGCACGAGCGCGAGATCCAGGGCGCGCAGCTCGTTGGTGGCGACGGTGGCCAGCCATCCGTCCAGCCGTTCCTGAGGATCGTCACTCACCTGTTCGATTTCAATGGCCTGAGTCCTCGCGCCTGTCAGCTCCCGCGCGTACGCCTCTGACACAAATGGCTTGTCGGAGTAGGTGGTCATCATCTTCTGAGCGATCTGGTCCCAGGCCTCTTCAAATCCATCCGTGCTGCCGAACGGAGATGTCTTGGCGTCGTCGTGGGCGAGGGTCAGGAGACGTTCGCGTTGCTCCGGGTCACGAACGAGCGATTGAAACGCCTGCGCGACACGCTCGATCGAGGAGTCCGGCGAGGAGTCCGGCGAGGAGTGCGGCGACACGGCGTTGCGTGCGACGAATCCGGCGATCGTGCTGTCCGACATGCGATCGACGACGGCATCGACGATTTCAGACCCGGAAGTGGCTCGGTCCGAACGCGACCGTTCGCCTCCGCCTGTCGCTGCTCCCGATGTCGCGGTGAGCAGCGAGACCATCATGTCCGGCGAGAGCTGCCCGACCGCGGTGGCGAGCCGCCCCATGACCGGCTCCAGCCGGTCGGGGTCGACTTGCTTCACCGCGTCGACGATGCCCTCGAGGAGGCGCGCGAGAGCGGCGGACCTCTTGCTGACGCCGCCACCGGATTCGATGGCGCTCGTGTCGAGCGCCGCAATCACGTCGTTCAGTTTGCCGGGGTCGTCGGCGACGTCGAGCAGCTCGCGAACGAGGTCGTCGTTGAGCGCGGACGAATCACCCTGGAGGCAGTGCGCGATAATGCGTTCCCATCCGGCCGCGCCGATTCCGGACCGCTCGCGCAGGACCTGCGCGTAATCGATCTCCCGAAGCTCGATGTGGCGCCCTTCCATGGCTGTCCAGAGCCGGGAAATCCCTCCCTCGGCGCGCACCGAGTCCGAGGAGCGGCCCAGCAGGAGCAGAAACGCGCGCCAGGCACTGACGTCGCCGCCCGCGTTCACGGTCAGTTCACCAATCAGGTGGTCATGCAGCAACATCGCCAGCTCGGTGATCGCCCCGTCGGTACGCCCGAGTGGTCTGCCGTCGAGCATGAGGCTGTCGGCCAGCACGTTGATCCGGAGCGGAGACGCCAGCTGTTCGGCCGACGTGAGCTCGACAATGCGTTCGAGCGTCGTTGCGATAGCGGGGTGCCCGTGCGGGTAAAGCGTCACGACGCGGGCGGCGGCCTTGCACGCTCGCGCGAACTCGATCAGACGAGTGCTCTCAGCAGGCGCGAGCGGTTCGGCGGCCGGCTGGTTCGCTCTTTCCATCCATCACCCCACACCCCCACACCCCACACGCCATACCCCGTACCCATCCTTCCATCGTCCCATCTTACAATGAGCCATGCTCCCGACCATCGTGCGTGAAGGCGACATCGTTGTCATGATTGACCAGCGCAAGCTGCCCGCGCAGGAGGTCTACGTGCGCTGCAAGAGCGCTGCGGAGGTGGCGCGCGCGATCAAGACGATGGTGATTCGCGGCGCGCCCGCGATCGGTGTCGCCGCGGCGATGGGCATCGCCGTTGGCATGCGCAAGAGCACGGCAACCGGCACGCAGAAGTTCGCTACCGAGTTCTACAAAATCAGCGAAATGATGGCCGCGACACGGCCGACTGCGGTCAACCTGTTCTGGGCCATCGAGCGCATGAAACGTTCCTTTGCTGCCGGTGCGGAAGCCGGCGAGAGCGTCGACCAGCTCAAAGACCGGCTCGATCGCGAGGCGGAGGCGATCCACGACGAAGATGTCGCCAGTTGCCGGGCTCTGGGGGCCTTCGGTGCCGACGTGGTGCCGGCCGACGCCCACATTCTGACGCACTGCAACGCCGGCGCACTGGCGACCGCCGGGTACGGCACCGCACTCGGAGTGGTCCGGGGCGCGGTCGAGGCCGGCAAGCGCGTGGCGGTGTTCGCGGACGAGACCAGGCCATTCCTCCAGGGCGCTCGCCTGACCGCCTGGGAACTGATGCGCGACGGAATCGACACGACCGTGATCACCGACAACATGGCGGGATCGCTCATGAGGCAGGGCCGCGTGAACTTCATCGTGGTCGGCGCCGATCGGATCGCGGCCAATGGGGACACGGCGAACAAGATCGGGACTTACGGCGTTGCGGTTCTGGCGCGTGAACATGCAATCCCGTTTTACGTGGCCGCGCCGATGTCCACAATCGATCTTCGAACCCCCGACGGTGCGCACATTCCCATCGAGGAGCGCAATGCCAAGGAGGTCACCCATATCGGCGGGTCGCAGGTGGCGCCCGACGGCGCCCAGGTCTGGAACCCGGCGTTCGACGTGACGCCTCACCGGTTCATCACCGGCATCATCACCGAGCGAGGCATCTTCCGGGCGCCCTACACGGAATCGTTGCAGCGTGCGTTTGACGGTCCGGAGCGCTAACGGCGGACACATGCTCATCCTCGGCATCGAAACCTCCTGCGACGAGACGGCGGCCGCTGTGGTCGAAGAAACCGGAGACGCCGCGCGGCCGTGGGCCATTCGGGCCAACGTCATCGCATCCCAGGTTGCGATTCATCGTGAGTGGGGTGGCGTCGTTCCGGAACTGGCGTCGCGTCAGCACATCCGCGACATCTGTGGCGTCGTCGAGCGGGCCCTCGCCGACGCGAAGGCGACGTGGAAGGATCTGGGGGCGGTAGCGGTGACACAGGGTCCCGGACTCGTCGGATCGTTGCTGGTCGGCGTATCCTTCGCAAAGGCCGCATCGGTCGCTGCCGGCCTTCCATTGGTCGGCGTGCATCATCTCGCAGGCCACATCGAGTCGCTCGTTCTCCAGAATGGCGAGCTGCCACTTCCCGCCGTCGTCCTCGTCGTCTCGGGCGGACACACGAGCCTGTATCTCGTGAGCCAACCCGGTGCCTATCAGCTTCTGAGCCGAACGAGAGACGATGCGGCCGGTGAAGCCTACGACAAAGTGGCGAAGTTGCTTGGGCTTGGTTATCCCGGCGGGCCCATCGTCGATCGGCTGGCTCGCGAGGGCAACGATCGCGCGATCGACCTTCCCACGACGCGCCTGACGCACGCCGATCGGAACGCCCCCGAGTTGAAGGGCGATCTCGACTTCAGCTTCAGCGGACTGAAGACGGCCGTGCTCCGTCACGTCAGGAACCGGCCGGAAGGCAGCGCGCTCTCGGAGCGCCACGTCGCCGACATCTGCGCCACGTTTCAGCGGATTGTCGTCAACGCGCTGATCGATCGTTCTTTTGCGGCTGTTCGCCGCTATCAGGCAAGGAGCCTCGGCGTGGCCGGCGGCGTGTCGGCGAACAGCCGCCTTCGGGCGGCGCTCGAGGAACGCGGCGACGCCCGCGACGTGCCAACGTTTGTTCCGAGCCTGAGCCTGTCGACCGACAACGCCGCGATGATCGCAGCCGCGGGCTTGCGAAAGTTCCGTGCCGGTATCACGTCGCCCCTCGAGCTCAACGCCGACGCCGCTCTTCCCCTGGAACCTTTGCACCGGAACCTAGGAACCCTAGAACCTCAGAACCATAGAACCTTAGAACCTTGAATCCGAAAACCCGTTGAGAGCGTTTCCTGAACGGCCGATCGTGGGTGTTGGCGCGGTTGTGCTCGATGGCGATCGCGTGGTGCTCGTGAAGCGAGGGCATGCACCGTTGAAGGGTGAGTGGAGTCTGCCCGGTGGGGCCGTCGAGCTTGGGGAGACGCTGGAAGATGCGATCCGGCGTGAGGTCCTGGAGGAAACTGGTCTGGACGTCGCGGTCGGTCCCGTCGTCGAGGTGCTGGATCGAGTGCACCGGTCGCCTGACGGCCGGATTGAGTATCACTACGTCATCATCGACTACGTGTGCAGATCCCGGGGAGGCCTGGCGTTGGCGTGCGGCTCCGACGCCGAGGATGCACGATGGGTGGCCGTCGCGGAATTGGAGCACCTCGGGGTCACAGCCACGGCCATCGAGGTGATTCAGAAAGCCCTTCGGTGCGGCTGGCTCGCGTGACCGGTAGCCGACACGGCGTTAGCGCGCTGGCTTCCAGAGGAAGTACACCGGCAGCCCCAGCAGCACGATGATGAGCCCCGGCCAGGTCGTGGCCGTGCGGTAGACGAACAGCACCACGAGAATCAGTGGCTGCGCCGGCGATGTAGAGCGCCGGGACGATCGGATAGCCGAACGCGCGGTACGGCCGATCGGCGTCGGGCCGCGTGCGCCGCAGCCGGAAGACGCCGGCAATCGTCAGGATGTAGAAGATGAGCGCGGCCGAGATCACGTAGTCGAGCAGGTTGCTGTACAGGTTTCCGTACGCTCCGCGTCGCCGTGTCGTACGTTCGCGGCAGGACGAGCAACGCCGCCCAGACGCCCTGCGAGCACCAGCCCCCACGCCGGCACCTTCGCGTCGTTCAGTTGCCCGGCCGATCGGAAGAACAGGCCGTCGCGCGCCATCGCGTAGTACGCGCGCGCGCCTGCGAGAATCAGGCCGTTGTTGCAGCCGAAGGTCGAGATCATGATCGCCGACCGCCATGATCATCGCGCCGGCGCCGGGAAAGATCGGCGTCGAGCGTCGCCGTGGCCACGCGGTCGGCCGGCGCATGCTGGATCTGGTCGAACGGCAGCGTCACCAGGTAGGCGACGTTGGCGAGCAGATACAACGCGATCACGATGCCCGTGCCGAGCGCCAGCGAGAGCGGGATGTTGCGCCGCGGTTCCTTCACCTCGCCGGCGGTGAAGGTGATGTTGTTCCAGGCATCGGCCGAGAAGAGCGATCCGGTCTGCGCGACGCAGAATCGCAATGAAGAGTCCGAAGGCGGACGGTGGCGGACAGACCGGGCACGATGTCAGTGACATTGCGTGCGGTCCAGAGGCTGCCGAAGTTGTCCGCAACGGCGCGGCTGTTCCAGCCGAGCAGAAGTCCGGCGGCAATCAGCAGCGACGACGGCGCCCGTCTTCGCCGTGGTGAAGACGTTCTGAATGATTCGTCCGTATTCGAGGCCGCGCGTGTTCGTCCAGGTGAGGAGCGCGATCAGCAGGATGCCGACGAGCTGCGTCGTGGACAGCGACAGCGCGTAGCCCGTCGACAGGTGGATCGGCGGAACGAGGTAGTGGTCCTCCGCGATCCAGGGCCACAGCACGCCGAAGTAGCGCGCGAATCCGACGGCGACGGCCGCGATCGTGCCCGTCTGGATGACGAGGAAGAGCGTCCAGCCGTAGAGGAACCCCCAGAGCGGCGAGAACGCCTCGCGCAGGTAGACGTACTGTCCGCCGGCGCGCGGCATCATGGCCGCGAGCTCGCCGTACGAGAGCGCGCCGACGACGGTCAGGACGCCGGTGAGGAGCCACGCGGCCAGCAGCCAGCCGCGCGCTGCCGATCGTCGCGAGCCATGTCCGCGGACACGATGAAGATGCCGGATCCGATCATCGACCCGACGACGACCATCGTCGAGTCGTAGAGCCCGAGCCCGCGGGTGAATTCGGTGTCGAGCGTGGTGGCGGGCACTGGCATGCGTCACTCCAGGGGTCAGACAAGGGGCGGACAGCGGTCTGACCCCCGTTGCTATTAAGATGCAGAGTCTATATGAACCTCATCCGCCTCGTCCGGGACGACGCGTGGCAGCTGCTCACGGAGTACACGAAGAGCGACAGCCTGCTGAAGCACGCGCTCGGCGGTCGAGGCCGCAGTGCGGGGCTACGCGCGCACGTTCGGCGAGGACGAGAACGACTGGGGCATCGTCGCGCTGCTGCACGACTTCGATTACGAGCGGTGGCCGAGCCCCGAGGATCATCCGTTCCGCGGCAGCGAGATTCTTCGCGCCACGCGGCTATCCCGAGTGGGTGATGCGCGCCATCCTGTCGCACGCGGACTACAGCGGGGTTGCGCGCGAGAGCCTGCTCGAGAAGACGCTGTTTGCGTGCGACGAGATGGCCGGCTTCGTCACGGCCGCGTCGCTGGTCCGGCCGAGCAGGAGCGTGCTCGACCTCGAGGCGTCATCGGTGATGAAGCGGATGAAGGACAAAGCGTTCGCGCGCGATGTCAAGCGCGAGGACCTGCGGCGGGGCGCCGAACTGCTCGGGCTGCCGCTCGAGGAACACATCGACGAACGTCATCGTCTTCATGCGCGAGCAGGCGGACGCCCTCGGCCTTCGCGGCAATCTGTAGGACGAGTCCCGAGCAGCGACGCGGGGGACCTTGTTCGAGCCCGCGTCCGTATAATCCCTGCAGTGCCAGACCTCGATCCTGTCGTCACGCTCGAAGACGTCACCGTCTTGTACGGGCGCCACGCGGCTTTGAATGAGGTGTCCGTGGCCTTTCCGGCCGGGGCCGTCGGGCTGCTCGGCCCGAACGGCGCGGGCAAGAGCACCATGATCAAGGCGCTGCTCGGGCTCGTGGTGCCTGACCGGGGCAGGATGCGGGTGCTCGGCCTCGACGTGGCGAAGACGCCCCTCGAAATTCGGACCCGCGTCGGATACATGCCGGAAGTCGACTGCTCATATTCCCGGCATGAACGCGGTGTCCTTCGTCGCGTACTGCGGCGAGCTCGCGGGCCTGCCACGCGTCGACGCGATGCAGCGTGCGCACGAAGTGCTGTTCTACGTGGGTCTCGGTGAAGCGCGGTACCGCAACGTCGAAACGTATTCGACCGGCATGAAACAGCGCATCAAGCTCGCTCAGGCGCTGGTCCACGATCCCGACCTCCTGTTTCTGGACGAGCCGACCAATGGTATGGACCCGAAGGGCCGTGACGAGATGCTCGAGCTGGTGCGCGATCTCGCCCACGCCAAGGGGGTCAACGTGATCGTGTCGTCGCACCTGCTGCCCGACGTCGAGTACACGTGCGACCACGTCGTGGTGATGGACAAGGGACGCGTGGCAACCGAAGGTCCCATTGACGCCCTCAAGCAGCCGCAGGGACAGATGTTCGAGCTCCGCTTCAAGATACCGGCGAACGCCGGCATCTCCAACGGCGCCGCCATGCCGGTTGGCGCCGGCATGTCCCCCGTCGCAGGCGTGGCAGGTGCCGCCGGCACGTTCGAAGCCCATCATGTGCCGAACGCTGTCACATTCGACTCGTTCGTCGAGCGACTGCGCGCGGAGGGACTCGAGTGTCACGCGACTGACGACGACGTCATGCGCGTCTTCGTGCCGGGCGATGGCGGCGCGCGCCAGATCTTCCGGATCGCGGCTGCCGAGCGCGTGCAGATCCGACACCTGCGTCCGAGCGTGCCGACACTCGAAGACGTGTTCGCCAAAGCGGTGGGGAAGGAGTAGGCGATGCCTGTTCACGATCAAGGCTACCGGCACTACGGTGGCCAGCGATCCGTTCCTGGGCGCCGATGGCTCGTCATCGCTTCGCGCTGGCATGCGGACGTTTCTCGGCAAGAAGGCGTTCATCGGGCTGCTGCTGCTCTCGTGGCTGCCGTTCATCGGCCGTGCCGCGCAGATCTACGCGGCAGCGAGCGTGCCGCAGGCCGCAGCGCTTCTGCAAGTATCGGCCGGCACCTTCAAGGATTTTCTCGACCAGCAGAGCATCTTGGTCTTCTTCATCACGGTCTACGTCGGCTCCGGACTGATTGCCAACGATCGCCGCGCCAACGCGCTGCAGATCTATCTCTCCAAGCCGCTCAGCCGGCTCGAATACGTCTTCGGCAAGCTGGCGATCTTGATGGTGTTCCTGTTGCTGGTCACCGGCGTGCCGGGGATCGTTCTGCTGCTCCTGCAGATTGTGTTCACGGGCGATCTGGCCTTCTTTCGTGCGAACATCCACCTCCTGCCGGCGATCACTCTCTTCTCGCTCATTCAAGCCGTCGTGTTCTCACGACGATGCTGGCGCTGTCGTCGCTTGTCGAAGAGCAGCCGGTACGTGTCGATGCTGTATGCCGCGTTGATCTTCTTCAGCCAGGCGATTTACGGCGTTCTGCAGGCAGGTCACCGGCGACACGCACGTGGCGTGGATGTCGCTGTCGGCCAACCTGAACCAGATCGGGGCGGCGATCTTCCGTGTGCCGCCAGAGTACAAGACACCGTGGCTGCGTGTCCGTCGTGGTGATCGCGGTACTGGTCGCCGTCTCAGGCGTGGTGCTCGAACGTCGCGTCCGTGGCGTGGAGGTCGTCACGTGACGGGGCTCGCCGCGAGCGCTGCGGGCGTCATTGCCGCCGACCACGTGTCGAAGTGGTACGGCCAGGTCATCGGCCTGAACGATGTGTCACTCACCGTACCGCCGGGCATCACAGGACTGCTCGGCCCGAACGGCGCCGGGAAGTCGACGTTCATGAAGCTCGTCACCGGCCAGCTGAGGCCGAGCAAAGGCACGATCTCCGTGCTCGGCGAGCCGATCTGGGGTAATCCGGCCCTCTACTTTCGCATCGGCTTCTGCCCGGAGCAGGACGCATTCTACGACCGCATGACCGGGCTCGAATGGGTCACCGCGCTCGTGCGCCTCAACGGCGTCGGGGAGGCCGAAGCGACTGCCATGGCACAGCGGGCGCTCGACAGCGTCGATCTCACCGATGCGGCGGGCAAGAAGATCGGCGCCTACAGCAAGGGCATGCGTCAGCGCGTGAAGATGGCGCAGGCGCTCGCGCACGATCCCGACCTGCTGATTCTCGACGAACCGCTCTCGGGCATGGACCCGATCGCGCGGCGCAAGACGATCCGACTGATCAAGGATTGGGGCCGGTCCGGCAAGAGCGTCCTGGTGTCGAGCCACATCCTCCACGAGATCGAGTCGATGACGTCGAACATCCTCCTCATCAACCAGGGCCGGATCCTCGCTGAAGGCAACGTCCACCAGATTCGCGACCTGATCGACGAGCATCCGCACACGGTGTACGTGAAGGCCGACGAGACCCGCGCGCTCGCGCGGGCGTTTCTGGCCGAAGACGATGTGCTGAGCCTCAAGTTCGAGGACGATGCGGTGGTCGTGCAGACGGCACGACCCGACGCGTTTTACGCGCGGCTGACCGCGCCTGGCGGCGTCGGGCGAGATCGGAGCCATCCACGAGGTCACGTCGCCCGACGACAACCTGCAGGCGGTGTTCGAGTACCTGGTGAAGGCATGACGACACGCTCCGCCCGTCCTTCGTTCGCGCGGTCGGCCGTGCGTATCTTCGACCTCTCGCTCGGACAGATGCTCTGGTCGCGACGGTCGGTGTTTCTGGCGCTGGTCGTTGTCGGTCCCGTGGTGCTCGCGCTCGGCATTCGCAACATCATGGCGCTCACGCCCGCCAGGCTGCCGATGGTCAACGGCGCGCGCATGACCGGCTCGGCCGTCTTCGGCCTGATGATCTGGCTCCTCTACCTCCGCTTCATCGTCCCGGTGCTCGGCGTGTTCTACGGGACATCGCTCATTGCAGACGAGGTGGAGGACAAGACGATCACGTACCTGTTCACGCGGCCCATCCCGCGAGGAGCCGTGCTGGTTGGAAAGTATCTTGCGTACCTCGTCTGCACCACTCTGCTGGTCCTGCCGTCCGCCCTGGTCGTCTACTTCGTGATTACACCGTTGGGAGGCGACCGCATCGGCGAGCAGTTTCCGTCGCTTCTGTCCGACCTCGGAATGCTGGTTGTCGGGCTGGCAGCCTACGGCGCGTTGTTCTCGTTGGTGGGGACACGACTCAGACGTCCGCTTGTCGTGGGACTTGTCTTCACGTTCGGTTGGGAACCGATCGCGCTGATCTTCCCCGGGTATCTCAAGTACGGGACGATTGCATTCTTTCTGCAGGCACTGGTGCCGCACGCCATGCCTGCCGAGGAGTCGGTCATGGGCGGCATCCTTCAATTATTCAATGAGATCCCGCCAATCGAGACCAGCCTTCTGTCTCTGGGGGGCATCACGGTTGTCGCTCTTTGGCTTGCGAGCCGGACGGTCCAAACTCGGGAGTTCGTGCTGGATGAGTGAACGCCCGACCTAAAGGTCGGGCCTACGAAACGAACGCGGTCCGGCCTACGAAACGGGCGCGGTCGGGCCTACGAAACGAACGTTCGCAGCTGAAGCTCGGGCCTACGGAGCATGGGCTCCGTCCTCGTGGGCCCGACCTTTCAGGTCGGGCGTCAATGCGGGCGTTCTTCGTCCCCAACAACTCGGAACGTCTGGCCGGAGGCCTTCGTGTAGACTTTGGAGGATTGAATGACTGATCGAACCCGCTACTTCGTGATCGTTTCGCTGCTGGTGCTGTTCGTGGGCGTTGGCGCCGGACTCGTCGCTTACTATGCGGGGTTTCCAGGCGCGTTCGCCAGCCAGGGTGGCATGGACGATCTGCGGCTTTTGCCCGCTGATACGCAGTTCGTTGCCTATGTTGATGTGCGTGAGGTGATGAGGTCGGAGCTCAGGCAGAAGATGCGAAGCCTCTTGTCCATCACCGGGGAAGGCCAGCGCGAGATCCTCGAACACGCTGGCATCAACATTGAGACCGACATCGACCAAGTCATCGCCGCCTTCGCGCCTTCGCGCGGGGCTGAGCGCTCCCCAAATGCTCCGCTGGTCCTTGCTCACGGCACGTTCGATACCGCGAGAATCGAAGGCCTCATGCGCCAGCGAGGCGCCCAAGTTGAAGAATACAAGGGTCTTCGACTCATCGTTGCCGCGCCGCGCGAGGCGCCGCCTTCTTCGCCGCCAGTCCCCGCATCAGTCCCTTCGGACAATTTTGCCGTTGCGTTCATCGAGCCGCGACTGGCTGCCTTTGGTGGCCGGTCGTTAGTCCAAGCGGCCATCGACAAGAAATCGGGCGCACCTGTTGTGACCGACAACACGAAGCTGATGAGTCTGGTACGCTCTCTGGACGGCGGTGATGTATGGGCGGTTGGCCGTTTCGACGCCCTGGCGTCCCAGGCCAGGCTGCGGGATGGCCTCGCCGGTCAGTTGCCGTCGGTCACTTGGTTTGCCGCAAATGCGCGCGTGGATAGCGGTATCCGAGGGATGCTTCGCGCAGAGGCGGTTGACCAACAGGCGGCGGGCAACCTGCGCGAGGTCGTCCGAGGCCTCATTGCGTTTGCGCGGCTGCGAGCCGGCTCTCAGCCGGAATTGAAGGCGGCCCTGGAGTCCCTGGTCCTTGGAGGCGAGGGCACGACCGTCTCGCTAACGTTCGACGTGCCCGGCTCAACGCTCGACCGGCTCGGAACGGCGGTGGGCGTTCTGCAAGGGCGGCAGAAAAGTCTCCAGTCAAAGTAAATAGAACCCCGCCACCTGCCGTAACTACTAGCGGCATCGCCCAACGACGATTCTGGCCATGACGGATCTCGTGTTTTTCTACGGCACTCTGATGAGCGGGTTCCGGCGGCCGGGGCGGACTGTGCTCGATCGACAGCTCAAGCCTGCCGGCCACGGCTGGATCCAGGCCACGCTGTTCGACTTGGGGATATATCCTGCGGCGATTCCGGCCGACGACGCGCGTGTCTGGGGCGAGGTGCACCAGATGGTCGACGCCGAAGCGGTGTTACGAGAGCTCGATGAGATCGAAGGCTATAGCGCCGACGACCCCGACACCAGCCTCTACACGCGTGTGGTCACACCGTTGACATTCGAGGATGGAACGGTCGTGCCGGTGTGGGTCTATTTCTACAACGCACCGCTCGGCCAGGCCCAACGTATCGAATCCGGCGACTACCTTCAGCATCTGAAGATAAAGTAGCAGTTGCTCATGGCGCCCGACGGCCGTCTTTCACGGATTCGATGAACTCCGAAATCGCCTGGAACGCCTGACCTGACGGTTCAACGAACTCGAGCCCCGATCGATACGTCACCACCTCCTGGTCCATATCGGAAATCCTGCAGTGGACGACACGTGCCTTGAGCACAACGGCTCGGTCGCCCAGCGTCAGTCGGACATCGTGCAGAGAATCGACGTGGAAAGGGAAGATGGTTTCCACCTGCGCGCCAGTGCGGCTGAGCTGTTTGATCGCCAGTGGCTGGAAGACCATGACTTCGCCCTGGAGTTGTCCAAGGATTTCGATTCGCTCCGCGGCGCGTGCGCTGTTGTCCACCTGCTGCAGAGTCTCCCAGGCTGACGGGGCTGTCGAGGTGTCGGGTTCCGCGGGACTATACCACGGTCAATTCATTCCCACTGCCGGCTTGGCCGCGAAGACGCCGGGCGCATCGGCGTCCGGTACCCCGTCGTCTCGATCGTCGCCTTCGTGCGTCGCGATGTAGGTCAGGACGGGAATACTTTCGGTGTCGGGGTCGAGTTTCAGCATTGATAAGACGCGGAAATCGCTCGCGTTCTCCATGCGGATGAAGAGGATCACGAGGTTGGGTTGTTCACGCTTGATGTGCGAGTACGCGTGCTCGGATGACTCGGCGAAGACGATGTTGTAATGCCCCGCCGCGAGCACGGTTTCGGAGAGCTGCATGAGCTCCTGATTGCCGTTGACGATCACGACTTTCTGGGTCGTCGCCGCAGATTGAGTCAGCATCTGGTCCGTCTCCCGTACAGTCTGAGGCTATTCAGGAATCGTGCCAGAGCGCACTCTACCGGAGTCGCCCCCATGCTACTGTTTTCGCGGTTCTTGTCGAGGTGGCCCTTACAATGTCCCCGGTTGCGGACCATTGGCCATGCATATTGCTGTTATTCCTGGAGACGGAATCGGTACAGAGGTGACCGCTGAGGCCCTCAAGGTCGCGCGCGCGGCTGCACAAACTTTCGGAGAGCGCTTCGACGTCGAGATGCTCCCGTGGAGTGCTGACTACTACCTTCAAACCGGGACGACGGTTCCGCCGAACGGCTACGCGCGGCTCCGGGGCTTCGACGCGATTCTCGTTGGTGCGCTGGGCGACCCACGAGTGCCCGACAACCGCCATGCACGCGACATTCTGCTCGGGATGCGCTTCGAACTCGATCTCTACGTGAACCAGCGACCCGTGCGTTTGCTCGATGCGCGACTGTGCCCGCTCAAGGAGCGATCCCTTTCTGACGTCAATTTCGTGGTGTTCCGCGAGAATACCGAGGGCTTGTATGCCGGTATCGGCGGTCGCCTCAAGGCGGACACGGAAGATGAGGTTGCCATCCAGGAGGAGGTCAACACATACAAAGGTGTGCACCGCATTATCGGACACGCTTTTGAGTTTGCGCGAGCCAACGGCGGGCTACGCGTCTGTATGGCTGACAAGAGCAATGCGATGCCGCATGGCCATGCTCTGTGGCAGCGAGTTTTCAAGGACATGTCCGCCAGGCATCCAGACATCGACGCGCAGCATCTCTATATCGACGCGCTCGCACTGTCGATGGTGCAGAATCCTGCACAGTTCGACGTGATTGTCACCAATAACCTGTTCGGCGATATCATCACGGACCTTGGCGCGGCACTGCAGGGCGGCCTGGGACTCGCGGCGTCGGGCAACATCCATCCAGGGCGGACATCGATGTTCGAGCCGGTCCACGGTTCTGCGCCGCTGCTGGCTGGAAAGAACGTTGCCAACCCCGTGGGTGCGATTCTGTCAGCCGCGCTGATGTTCGAGCACCTCGGCCTCCGGAACGTCTCAACGGCGATCGAGGTCGCTGTGAAAGACGCAGTGGTTGCGCGGCAAGGCACGCGGGACATCGGTGGCGCGCTCGGAACGCGGGAGACAGGCGACTACATCGCTCAGTCCGTCATGGCCGCTCGCTAGTTGGGAAACGCGTACTCCTGCGACAGTTCATCACGAAGACAAGAAGCAATGATTCCCACAGCCGTCTACTTGAGGTTGTCCAACAAGGTTCTGGCTTTGGCCTTGTAGTCGAGATCCTCAGGGACCCAGTCCGGGTTGATCGGCGCGTCGAGGACGGCCTGGAGTTCGGCGCGCGCGTCGTCCTTCCGATGCTCGTCAAGGAGCACCTCGGCGAGGAAGTAGTGGGAGGGCGTGCTGTTGGGGTCGTATTTTAGCGACGCGCGCAGGTGCTCCTCCGCGCGCTTATTGCTGCCGCCGAACAGGCGCGGCACTTTGAAGTACCAGCGGCCGAGCGCACGATCGGCCGAACCTGCCATGAAAGCGGGATCAATCTGCAGGACTGTCTGGAGCTCGCTTTTGATCGTGCCCCGGTATTTGAGTCCCTGGGTCAATCCGAACGACTCCGCGAGGGCGCCCATGTTCGCGGCGATCCAGAAGTGTCCCTCTGGGCGCGTAGGGGCGATGACGACAGCCTTGTGACCAGCGTCGATCCCGCGCTCGAGAAACGTGCGTCGATTGTTTTCGGGGGCGTGGCCTCCCAACCAGTAGCAAGCGCGCGCGAGTTTCCACGCGGATTCAAACGATCGAGGCTGCTCGGCCAGCTGGGCTGTCCAGATGTTCGCGGCCTGCTCGGCGCTGGCGAGATTCGCGCGATCGGCGTACAACGCGTCCGGCGTCTGCGCGTGGCCCGACGCAGCCGGCATGGAAGTCGAGATATAGAATAGGGCGATGCAGGACTTGATCAGGAGGCTGCTGGCCGATCTTGGCGAAGACCCCGCTCGCGAGGGGTTGGTCGATACGCCGAAGCGAGTGGAAAAAGCCCTCACGTTCCTGACGAGTGGATACGCGGCCGATATCGACGAAGTCATCAATGACGCGTTATTCAGTGTCGATTATAGCGAGATGGTGATCGTCAAGGACATCGACTTCTACAGCCTCTGCGAGCATCACCTGCTGCCATTTTTCGGCAAGTGTCACATCGCCTATATTCCAAGCAACCGGGTGATCGGCCTGAGCAAGATCCCCCGGCTCGTGGACGTCTTCAGCCGCCGGCTTCAGGTGCAGGAGCGGCTGACGAATCAGATCGCCGACACGATCCGCGACAAGATCGCGCCGCTCGGCGTCGCCGTCGTGATGGAAGCGACCCACCTGTGCATGTCGATGCGGGGCGTCGAAAAGCAGAATTCCTTTGCGGTGACAAGCGCCATGCAGGGCGCATTTCGAAACAACGCGCGGACGCGCATGGAATTCCTTGAACTCATCAAGCTGCGCAGCGTGGCCTCGGTCGCTGTCGAAGGCGTTCCCCCTGGTGGACTCGCATGTGTCGGAGAAGATTGACACGGAGCGCGATCGTGATCGCGCTGATGACGGTCGGGTGCCTGGGCGTGGCCGCCGCTCCGGTGCAGCGACGCGGGGCGGCTCCGGCCAAACGGCCTGCCGCGCGCCTTCTCCCGCTCAAGAAGGTCCCCGCGGAATTCGTATGTCCAGCGCCGCTCGGCGTCGGCGTCAACACGAAGCGAGCCTTCTGCGACGTGTTGACCGGACGAATTCCAGCGGAGGGCGTGCTCATTCCACTGCCGCCGCACGTCGGACCCGTCACGCTCACCTTCGATCTGCACAATCGTCACACGTATTCGGAGGAGCAGATCCGGGCCAAGCGCGGGTTCGCGCGTTATACGTCCACCATTGGCGCGTTGACGTCCGACAACACGTTGATCCGTCGGGCCGCGATTCAGAGTGAGTTCCGGGTGGAGGCCGACCTCTTCGATCGCATTGGCGGGGGAGCCGGCCCCGGTGGACTCAAAGCCGTGGCGCCGACGGGTGTCGAACCGGTGACCATCACCATTCCCGAAGCCGAGAATTCAGTGAGTCTGCTCGGCGAGAAGGTCACGGTTGAGCGCATCGAAGGTTCCGCAACCTATTCATCGACCGGTCGACCTATCGCGATCATCAGTAATGTGATGCTCGAATACCACCCGGCGTCGGAAGAAACCCCGCCTACAGACGGCCGCGGTCGGTAGCGGTGGTGTCGCCCGCGCTGAAGCTCTGGCCTACGAGAGTGATGTAAGCCTCCGCCGCACCGCGTAGGCCCGACCTTTAGGTCGGGCGCACAGCCATCAGATCGCAGCAATCAGCAGACACGCCCACCCGGCCAGAAACGCGACGCCACCCAAGGGCGTTACGGCGCCGAATGTGGCGATGCCGGTCAATGCGAGTACGTACAAGCTCCCTGAGAACAAGATGATGCCGCTGGCGAAGAGCCACCCGGCAGCGGCCACCAGCCGATCGCTGACACGGTCCGCGAGTGCGGCGGCTGCCAGCAGCGCCACAGCGTGGATGAGGTGGTACCGAACGCCGGTCTCGAATACCGTGAGCATCTCTGTCGACAGGCGGGCCTTGAGGAAGTGCGCGCCAAACGCGCCGAGAGCGACGCCGATGAAGCCGAGGAGCGCGCCAATGAAGATGAATGTCCGGTCCATGTCCCGCATCATAGCGGAACCATTGCCACACGGACTGGCTGAACGGATGTGGACACTTCGGCGTCATGTTGGAGAAATGGACCCGTCCCGACGCCCCTCTGTAAGAGCGTACGCTACGATCGACGGATGTCTGTGCGCGATCTCATCATTGTCGGCGCGGGGCCGTCCGGTTTGTCGGCGGCTATCGCGGCCAAGCAGCGCGACCTCGACTATCAGGTCCTGGAGCAGGGCGCGCTCGTCAATTCCATCTACCACTTTCCGCCACAGATGGTGTTCTTCACAACGCCAGAGCTTCTCGAAGTTGGCGGAATTCCGTTCGTGTCGCCGTACGACAAGCCGACGCGATCGGAAGCGCTGCGGTACTACCGCAAGGTGATGGACAAGTTCGACCTGCAGGTCGCGTTCGGCGAGACGGTCCTTTCAGTGACGCGCGAGCCGGACCCTGAAGATCAACCGCAGAACCCGCGGAATCCGCAGAGAGCGTCTAATCGAGAAAGCTCTGTGCGCTCTCCGAGTCTTGCGGCGAACGACCATTCGTCCGTGTTCGCCATCGAGACGCGGTCGGCACGTGGTGTGCGGCGCGTTCGGCACGCGCGCCATGTGATTCTGGCGATCGGCTACTACGACCGCCCAAACGTGCTCGGTGTCCCAGGCGAGGAACTTCCACACGTGCATCACTATTACGGCGATCCGCATCCGTTCTACCGGCAGCGTGTCGTCATCGTGGGCGGCGGAAACTCGGCGGCCGAGTCGGCGCTCGAGATGCATCGCGCGGGCGCGCACGTGACCATCGTGCACAGGCACGCGGAGCTGAAGGCGACGATCAAGTACTGGGTGCGCCCCGACATCGAGAATCGCATCAAGGAAGGGTCGATTGCGGCCAGGTTCGACGCTGAGGTGAAGGAGATCCGTCCGACGTCGGTGCTGGTCACGTCGACATCTCCACCTCCCGGGCGAGAGCCCGCGCTCGACCCTGCGGCAAGCTCAGGGTCGAGCGGGGCTTCGTCCAGGGTCGAACCTGAAGATGTCGTGGAACTGCCGGCCGACGCCGTGTTCCTGCTTGTTGGCTACCACGCTGATTGGGATCTGATGGCTGCAGCCGGGATCGAGTTGACCGATCGCCGCGCGCCGCGACTCGATCCCGACACGTTCGAAACGAGCGTCGCGGGCTTGTTTGTCGCCGGAGGCGCGGTGGCAGGCATGGACACCGGCAACATCTTCATCGAGAACGGCCGCTTCCATGGCGAGAAGATCGTCGAGGTGATCGCGAAGCGCCTCGACGCGTCGCGATAGTCCGCCTCGGCCAGATTGTCTCAGTGCGCGACGTTCGAGAGGCCCGGCAGCCGCGCGATGAGGAGCTTCATCTCGAGGAGTTCTACGAGTGACTCGGCGCGCATGCGAAGGCTGTCGTGTTGGAGGAGCGCCTGTTTCTCGAGCGGTTCCAGGTCCAGGTACTGCGCCAGGGCATGCACGAGGTCTTCGTCGCTCATCGCCGACGTCGTCTTCGCGTAGTTGGCGCTCGATTCAGGCCGCGAACCTGGCATGCGTCCTGGCCCGCCCCTCTCGACAACCGCGACGAGCAGGGCTTCGAGCTTCGCGCGCTGGTCCATCAACGCTGCGCGATCGTCCGCCGCTGGGCTGCGTTCGGCCAGCGATTCGACGACGGCACGCCGGTAGGATCTCTCATGGTCTTCTTCCACAATGCGAAACCGCTCGAGCCCCCGCAGTACGATGTTGTACCGGCCATCGTCCAGCTTGGCGACGTGTGTGATGACCCCGCTGCATCCGACGGGAAACACTGGCGGATGCCCCTGATAGTCCGACTCCCACCCCGGCCTCAGCAGCACCATTCCGATGAGTCGATCGCCTGTTAGCGCGTCCGTCACCAGTTCTCGGTACCGCGGCTCGAAGACGTGCAGCGGGAGAAAGACGCCCGGGAAGAGGACAACGTTGGGGAGGGGGAAGAGCGGAAGCAGGTCGGACATCAGTGAATGGTCTTCGTCTTCTTGTCCATGTAGTCCATCAGGACGTACTCGCCAAGCGTGTAGGGCGTCGTGAAGTACGCCTTCCCCTTGCAGATGGCTGCAACGCGGCGCACGAAGCTTACGAGGTCGTAGTCGCGCGCCAGCATGAAGGTGTTGATCATGATGCCGCTCCTGCGGCACGCGGCCACCTCCGCGCACGTCTCGGCGACGATGAAGGGGTCGAGGCCGAAGGCATTCTTGTAGATGCGGCCGTCCGGCTGCGTGAGCGCGGAAGGCTTACCGTCGGTGATCATGATGATCTGCTTCATGTCTTTGCGCTGGCGATCCAGGATGCCGCCGCGCCAGACGCAGCCCCTCGCGCGTGTTCGTGTAATGCGGGCCGACACGCACGCGGCCCAGTTCCGCCAGCGGAATCTCTTCCGCCGAATCGTGGAAGAGCACAACTTTCAGTGCATCGCCGGGATACTGCGTCTTGATCATCTGCGCCAGCGCCAGCGCGACACGCTTGGCCGGGGTGAAGCGATCCTCACCGTACAGGATCATGCTGTGGCTGCAGTCGAGCATCAGCACAGTCGCGCACGAACTCTGATACTCGCCCTGGACGACCATGAGATCTTCATGCGTGACGTTGATTCTCGCGGAGTCAGACCCCGACGAGTACATCGGGGTCTGACTCCGAGAAGCCCGCGCCTCCCGCTGGACGGCGTTCAGCAGCGTGCTGGTCGCGTCGAGGTTCAGCGTGTCTCCGAACTCGTACGGCTTCGGGGCTCCGGCCGTTTCGACGCCCGTGGCGTGCTCACGGGTGTCATGCCGACCGTAGCTGCTCTTGCCGAGTGACCCCAGCAGGTCACGGAGCGCGCGATAGCCGAGGAAGTCGAGCGCCTTGTCAGTCACTTCAAATCGGGATGGGGGCTGCTCGCCACGCGTTCCGGGTCCGCCGCGTCGTTCCCGATCGCTCTCGAGGTCGGGCGGCATACTGATGTAACCCTGCTCGCCCATGCGTTCGATAATCTGCTGAATCAGCTGCTCGAGCTTCGATCGGGCATCGGCCTGATCGCCGTCGGCCGGATCGCCCAGCAGCCGTTCGAGCGTCTCCTCGGGTAGAACCCCCCCGTTGAACAACGCATCAAGGATGGCATCGTGCAGCGCCTGGATCGTCCGATCGTCGTCACTCGTCGGGTCCATCGCGTACGGACTCCCGAATCCGCTCGACAGCAGCAGGTCGGATAGTTTCGCCACGAGATCCTCGAGGTCGACCTCGTCCAGCGGATCGCCAGTGAACTTGGTGTACGTGTATTTCACGATCGGCCGTTCCCTAATCCCTAATCCCCATCCCAATCCCTAATCCCTAATCCTAGTTGTAGTACTTCTTCTTCCCGCCCGGCATGCGAAGCTCCTCTTCGGCCGACGGCTCCTCGCGCTTCGGAGCCCGCCTCGGCGTGCCTTCGGTGCTGGCGGAGTAGCCGCGCTCGTCGCTGCGGCTGATCTTCCGTTGCGCGAAGAGTCCTTCGAGGACGAAGTCGATTGCCGCCGCCATACCAGGCTCCGTCGAGCCGGCGGCGACGCCGGCCCGCTCTGCCAGATCGCGCAGACCCTGCACGCTCCGGGTCCGCGACACGACATCGGAAGCCGACGAGATGTCGGTCAGAGGCAGCGTTCCGCCCAGGTCGAACCACTCAACGACGGTTTTGGTGTCGATGCCTTCGAACATGCCGGTGAAGACCGTGCCGACAGCCGATCGAATGAGGTCGCGCGCGACCTGCTCAGCGCCCCGCAACTCGCCTTCGTACTCGAGCTCGAACTTGCCGGTGATTGAGGGGAGCGCACTATAGAGATCGGTGACGCGCGGTACGACGGTTTTCTCGCGGTTGATGAGCGCGCGCCGTTCCGCATTCGACACCACGAGTTCGAGTGTGGTGATTGGCAGGCGCTGACTGACGCCCGATCGCTTGTCGATCTTGCGATCAGCGCGCGCCTGGAACGCGACCTCCTCGACCACCTCCCGCACATAGACTGGGATCTGCGACCTTGAGGCCGCTGCCAGGCCGCTCCGTCCACGCTTCCTGTGCCGTAATCGCCATGCCGTCGTGGCGCGTGGCGGGGTAGTGCGTGCGGATCTCCGAGCCGATGCGGTCCTTGAGCGGCGTGATGATCTTGCCGCGCGCCGTGTAGTCCTCTGGGTTGGCCGTGAACACGAGCATGACGTCCAGTTTCAGTCGGAGCGGGTAGCCCTTAATCTGGACGTCGCCTTCCTGCAGAATGTTGAAGAGGCCGACCTGGATCTTCCCGGCCAGGTCGGGTAGTTCGTTCACGGCAAAAATGCCACGGTTGGCGCGCGGCAGAAGCCCATAGTGCATCGTCAATTCATCGGCCAGGTTGAGTCCGGCATGCGCGGCCTTGATCGGATCGATGTCGCCCAGCATGTCGGCGATGGTCACGTCGGGCGTGGCCAGCTTCTCGACGTAGCGCGCCTCGCGCGTCATCCAGCCGATTGGCATGTGGTCGCCCTCGCGCGCCACCCTCGCCCGGCACGCGCCGCAAATGGGCGCCAGCGGATCGTCGTGAATCTCGCAGCCGGGTACGACCGCAATCCAATCGTCGAGGAGATCGATCAAGCCGCGGAGGATTCGGCTCTTGGCCTGACCGCGCAGGCCGAGGAGGATGAAGTTATGACGAGACAGGATGGCGTTGACGAGCTGCGGAATGACGGTCTCACTGTATCCGATGATGCCGGGGAACAGCGATTCGCCCGCCTGCAGCTTGCGAACCAGGTTGTCGCGGATTTCCTGCTTAACAGGTCGAGGCGTGGCGCCGAACCGCTGACGGAGCTCGCCGAGCGTCTGGATGGAAGCGGACATGAACCGATTCTATCAAGTTAAACTCGTAACGCGTGCGTCATCCCTTCTTCGAGCCATTCGGCACAGGGCGACCGCTCGCGTACGCGCACCGTGGCGGCAGCGGAGTGGCCCCGGAAAACACGATGGCGGCATTCGACCGTGGCCTGGAGCTCGGCGCCGATGGGCTCGAGCTCGATGTCCACTTGTCGAAAGACGGCATCGTCGTCGTCCATCACGACCGCCGCCTCGATCGGACCACCAATCTTCAGGGTGAGCTGGCGACGTTCACGGCTGCTGAGCTCGGTCGAGCTGACGCGGCTTTTCACTTCAGGCGCGGAGAGGCGTATCCGTTGCGCGGGGCAGGGATTGGTGTGCCGACCCTTCAGGCCGTCCTCGAGCGGCACCGCGATCGGCGAGTCATCATCGAGATGAAGGTGAACCATCCTGAGTGCGCCCGCGCAGTCGTGGATGTCGTTCGTGGGTCTGATGCGCTCGATCGCGTCTGTCTGGGTTCGTTCGGGCTGCGTGTCCTGCGCGCGGCACGCGCGCTGGAGCCTGCGATTGCGACCAGCGCCGCGCGCGAAGAAGTCCGCTGGGCGCTGTACCGCTCGTGGTGTCGGTGGCCTGTATCGCGCGTCCCGTATGCAGCCTACTTGGTTCCCGAGTTCGCCGGGGGCACGCGCGTCGTCTCGCCGCGCTTTGTCGAGTATGCCCACTGGGCCGGCCTTGGCGTCCAGGTCTGGACGGTCGACAACGAGGCGGAGGCTCGACGCCTCCTGAGTTGGAACGTCGATGCGCTCATCACCGACCGGCCGGACCTCATCGTGCCGATTTGCCGGACAGCATCGACCGAGAGGTTCGTTACTGAGTCGGCTTGACCGCCAGCTGATCGGGAGTGAGCGCGTTGGGCGGCAACGTCGCGGACATGCCCTTGAACAGGAACCGCTGCGCGCGGGCGCCCGGTGCGACTTCGCCCGTGTAGATGTTGCCCTTCGCGTCGACCGCCAGCATGTGAAGGCCCTGAAAGTCGCCCGGTTTGGCGCTCCTCGTGCCGAACTGATACAGCACCTCCAGCGTCTTGCGATCGACCACGGCGATGTGGGAGTTGCCGTAATCACCGACATAGAGGAACTGCTGATCCTTGTCTGGCGAAAAAGCCACGGCCGCCGCCGATGAGTCCGATGGACCAGTCCGGTTCAGGAACAGCTGCTTGAGATACTTGCCCTCGGGTGTGAACAGCTGCACGCGACGGTTGCCGCGATCGGCGACGTAGACGATGCCGTCGTTTGACACTTTGATGCCGTGCACCGGACCGCTCGTGCCTACACCAAACTGCTGCGGTCCCGGACCCTCGATGTCGGTCGGCACCCCGCCGCGTCCACGGCCGGCTGCCGCCGGAGCCGCCGCGGTCGGCGCGCCGTTCTTGATCGGCTGCCGGTCGGTCGGTTCGTTGCCGAAGGCGCCCCACTGACGCTTGAAGGCGCCCGTGTCGGCGTCGAATACGATCACGCGCCGGTTGCCGTAGCCATCGGCGACAAACGCCTCGTTGGTTTTCTGGTAGACGAACACATCAGCCGCTTGGTGCACGTTCTTGGTATCCTGGACGCCATTGGCCGCGTCTCGTCCTCCAACTTGGAGCAGGAACTTTCCCTTGCTGTTGAACTTGAGGAGCATGTCGTCGGTTCGTTTCGTCGGCGACGCAGAGAGCGGGCTGCTGCCACCAATCCAGACGTTGTCCTTGTAGTCCACCGCGATTCCATGCTCGGAGTCCGGCCAGTCATATCCGGTGCCCTGTCCGCCCCAGGCCTGGACGAACTTGCCTTCGTTGTCGAACTCCAACACCGGCGGGGCCGCGTGTTCCTTCTGCGCGGCTGGGACCGTGTAGGGCCGCTGGAGCAGCCACACGTGGTTGTGGCGATCGACCGCGACGGAGGTCACGTGGCCCATCGCCCAGTTGTTCGGCAGCTTCGGCCACGACGCGTCCACTTCGAACACCGGCACTTTCTTGCCGCCCTGCGCGGCCACGGTCTGACTCATACGATGGTGTCCGACACCCAGAACGCCGCCGAGGAGCGCCGCGCCCACGAGCACGCCCTCCCACTTCTTTTGCTGCATACCTACCTCCGCAACAGTCCCCTCCGGGGAGTCCCAGTGATCGTTGACGCTTCGTGATGTCGACCAGCTACTTCAGGATCGCACTGTTCTGGGCGACTTTGATTGCGTCCTGTGCGTCTTCCTCCAGAAGAAATCGCTCCCGAACGAGTCGGCGCGTTGCCTGCTCGACCGCAGCTACAAAGCCGGCATGGTCCCGATAGCGCTCCTCCAGGGAGAGACGCGGGTCGCCTTTCGCCGTGCGTTCCGCCTTGGTGGCCGAAAATGGGACGAACGATCCGCTCAAGCCGCACAGGTCGCTGCCGCGGTGACCCGCCGGCCGCAGGTTCCATCCGAGATTGGTCCCCACCGGAACGGCCATGTCGACAGTGCGGATGCCGCCGAGATCCAGGCCATCGTCATCAGCCTTCGGTACCAGCGCCATGTAGTCGGCGCCGGAACTCGGCGGAAGAATCGTCAGGCGGCCGCCGGTCGAACTGAAGTCCGGTCCAAACTTCAGAAGCGAGGCCACGTTCAGCTCGGTTGGAAATTTCACGCCCGGAATCTTTGGGAATGCTTTGGCCGCGTCCTCGAGCTTCACCAGCGAGCCGCTCTTCATGTCCGGATAGACGCTCTTCACCGGCGCGATACCCCGGTCGGCCCAATCGTCCAACATTACGATCAGCGCCCTCAGGAGCGAGTCGTGGCTGCGGTTGCCGTTGACCGGGTACTCGCAGTTGCCCTTCGCTGTTGGCATCGCGGCGAGTCCAGCGGCGCCGGTGTGCGAATGGCTGGCTGCGAAGTACAAGCGCACGTTGTCGGGCAGCGGAACGGGTTTGCCGGTGCCGTCGTGAACGTTCAACGAGGCGTTCATCTGCCAGAACTCATTCGCCGTATCTATGTGTAGAACGAGTGGGTCGGTCGCGGGCCGCTTCAGGATGCCGTCACGAATGCCGGAAATCGGATCTGTTGTGACGGCGTACGTCAGTGGTGGGTACGAGTACGAGACGAAGTCGTGATGGTCTTCCTGACGCGAGTACACATTCGGGTCCGAGAATTCCACGTTTGCAAAGAGCCGATGAGTGCCTGGGATCGCGATTCTGACGCCGTCGAACACCTTGCGGTGGGACTCGTCCTCGTTGAAGCCAAGATAGAGCCATTCGCGCAAGTACATGCCGGTTGAGGAACTGCCGAATCCGTAAGCGCGGCGAATTCCTACCGTGTTGGCGTCCTGCGCCAATGGATTCCTGTTGCCGGCATCGTCCTTCAGGCTGGTGCGCAGGAAGGACGCGAGATCGCGCGTGACCGCGTACCCAAGCCCCATGACGGTCGGGTTCTTCGCTTTGTAGATCAGCTCGTAGAGGCGGTCTTGCTGGAACTGGTCGAAGAGGCAGATATCGAGCGCCGAAGGGACGAGCGACGCTTTGCCCGTTGGACACTTGCCAAACGCCCAGCGATCCGGCGCGATGGTCTTGCGTGCGCCCTGCACCGAATCACGGACCGTCAGCGTGGCGCTCGCCGTATTCATGTCTGCCGTTTCGTAACTCCGGAATCGGTCGTTGCCCTTGAGCGGCAGGGTGTAGCCGGTCGCGCTGTACTCGATCCGAACGGGCGCGACGATCGGGCTGCCGTCCGGCTGCACCGCGACGGGAAGCGTCGCGCCAAGCCGGCTCGCCGTGGTCTCGACGTCGCCGGCCCAGCCGGCGTCGACGTACGCATAGCCGAGGCGAAGCGCGAGGATATCGCCCGACTCTATCGCCGCGCCCTGCGGGATCGCTGGCCAGGTCGCGTGGCCGAACTCGATATTGTTGCCGCGGTTGTTCACGCCGTAGTAGATCTTGTGGTTGCCACGAGCCATGTCCTTCGGCTTCACGATGAAGAACGGGGCGCTGAACTCGACAAGGCCCTTCGCGTTTTTCGGCGCTCGGTCGATGTTGACGATGACCCTGTTCAGCGGATCCTTCGGGTCCACTTCGAAGTACACCCTTCCGTCCAGTCGCTCGAACGGCCCCACGGCTCCGAAGGAGCGCCCGCCGTCGAAGGGCGTCGTCTTCTCGACAACCAGCCGGACAACCCTTGCCTCGGCAGGGTGGCTCGCTGCGAGCAGGGCAAGAGAGAGCAGCGGGAGCATGAGACATGTCTTCATCGTTCTCTCCACGCGAAACGGGGGAATTCGCTCCGACAGGCGTTCTTAACCGGCCGCATCCTACGGCGTTTTGCACGAAACCTCAAGGCTAGCGTCGCTTCTCCTTCCACGTCCTCGCGGGCAGCGGTTCCCAATAGAGATGTGAGGAGGACATTTCGCCGGTGACAGCCTGCGTCGGCGGCGGTGCGAGCCTCAACACGTTTCCGGTGAAGACATAGAAACGCTTCAGGTCCGTCGGCGGCGCGGGATTCGGCCTCCCTTCCTGATGGTGAATAACGTACGGTGGATTCTCGGTGTTGTGCAGCGTAAAGCGGCCGAAGTACCCGCCGTAACTGCGATACGCGGCGAGTGCTTCATCGGGCGTTGGTGTCGCGCCGGCGTACGGCGTGCGCCCTTCCTTGTTCATCAGGTGCGCCATCATGTGACCAGTCGGCGTATAGATGATGTAAGAGCCGGCTCGCGCCTCAGTCTTCTCGCCGTGCGAAATAGTCTGGCCCGCCTTTTCCGTCTGGCGATCGGTGTACAGGAGGCGGCGGAAGCCCACGAACTTCTTCGCTTCCGGTGAGAGCGTCACGTTCGGCAGGCGCTCCCATAGCAGACGCCGCGTCTCCTGGTCCTTCGGGCGACCATCGTCGGCCGGAATGAGGATCAGACGATTGCCGACGAACTCGTAGTAGCGTCTGTAGTCCACCGGGCCGCCGGGATTGAGCTTGCCTGCGCGCGAGTGGACGACAAGGCCGTCTTGCTCGTGAACGGTGAAGGGGCCGTAGTAGGCGGCGTAACCCCGAATGGCGTTCTGCGCTTCCTCCGGCGTCGGCTGCGCGCCGGCGAATGGAGATCGATCCTTTGGCATGATGTGCACGGCCATGTACCCGGCGTCGCTGTACGTGATGTAGCCGATCGAATTGAAGTTCGGCGTCTGGCTCCATTTTCCCGAGGCGTCCTTGACTTCGGTGGTGACGAGCCTGTACGTGCCGATGATCTTGTCGGCGCTGCCACCGGTCTGTGCCGCGGCCTGGGCCGTCGAAGGGGGGGCACCCGCACGCAGGCCGGCGGCCCACATGACGAGTCCAAGCTGGAGAGAGACGACGGTCGTGGCCATCAGCACTGCTCTTCGACTTCGCATGATGTCCTCCTGCAATCGCAACCCCGATCGCGCTCCGAACGGCGGCTCGTGAACGCCCGAGGATATCACTCAGCAGCCGGCGAGTAGAGCAGGAATGCGAGTGCCCGGCTGCCTTTTCAAACGATTCCTCAGACCGCCCCCTGACGCGTCGAAGAGGGGCCATCGATCGCGAGGTTCCGTCGCAGTGCGGCGTGCCTACGGTGTCAGCCACTTCCGGGCTTCGCGAAACACGCTCGCCAGCATTCCCGGCGTCAGCCTGCCGGTGTTCGTGTTCTGACGGCTCGGATGATAGGAGCCCATCAGCAGCTGTTGATTCGGCAGCAGTGTCGCTGTGCCGTGCGTGAATTGTGGGCGTGGGCGTGGAACCATTCCCTGTCTCTTCAACAGCTGCAGATATGCGTCGAACGCAATCCTGCCAAGTGCTACGACAACGCGCAGATTCGGGAGGGCCTCGATCTCAGCGTCGAGGTGTGGAAGGCAGCTGGCGATTTCTTCGGGCGTGGGTTTATTGTCCGGGGGAGCGCAGCGGACGGCCGCGGCGATGTAGGCATCACGGAGTGCGAGGCCGTCGTTCTGGTCGCGGGATGTCGGAATGTTCGCAAAACCGCTGCGATGGAGGGCGGCCATCAGGAAATCGCCTGACGCACCCACGCCGTCGCCGGTGAAGACGCGTCCCGTCCGGTTGGCGCCGTGCGCGGCTGGTGCGAGTCCGAGAATCAGCAACCGTGCATTGGGGTCCCCGAAGCCAGGGACCGGGCGCGCCCAGTACGTCTCGTCGCGGAAGGCTCGCCGCCTCTCTCGCCCGACCTGCTGGCAGTACTCGCGCAGCCGCGGACATCGCTCGCATGTGATGATGCTGGTCCGGACATCCTGCAGGGTCCGGCCCTCGAGCGTCGATTCTCCGTGCGCACTGAGACCTCTGCCATGCTCCGCATCGCTGCGGCGTGGCCCAGCCACGGTGCAGCGGTTGTCCACCGGCGGAGACTGGCGCTGATCGTCGTTTACCACACGCGGCACGCGGGCCGCCGGACCATCGGCGCGTCGGCCTTGCACGAGAACGCCTTCTGAAACTCCGGCATGTTCGAGACGACGCCGTTGACTCGGTATCGAGCGGGCGAGTGGGGATTGGTTTGAGCCTGGACCCGCTCGTACTCCGGACGCCGGCTCTCGCACCAGATCTGTCCGTATCCAAGGAACACGCGCTGCTCCGGTGTGAAGCCATCAATGGGCTTGGCGTTGCGGCCGGCTTCCGACGCCAGGTACGCCATGAGCGCGATTCGCAGGCCGCCGTTGTCGGCGGTGTTTTCACCGAGCGTCAGCTTCCCGTTCAATGTGACGTCGTCCACGGCGGTGAAGGACGAATACTGATTCACGATGCACGAGGCGCGTTCCTCGAAGGCTTTGCCGTCAGCGGGCGTCCACCAGTCGTTCAGGTTGCCGCTGCCGTCAAACTGCCGCCCGCTGTCGTCGAATCCATGGGTCAGCTCGTGTCCGATCACTGCGCCGACGCCGCCGTAATTGACGCCGGCGTCCGCGGAGGCGCTGTAGAAAGGCGGCTGCAGAATGCCCGCCGGGAAGTTGATGTTGTTCTGCGTCGGTTCATAGTAGGCATTCACGGTCGGCGGAGTCATGTACCACTCGCTCTTGTCAACCGGCTTGCCGATGCGGTTCAGATCGCGCCGCCACTCAAAGGCATGGGCACGCTGCCTGTTGCCGAGCGCGTCACCTCGAACGATGCGCAGCTTGCCGTAGTCGCGCCAGCGATTCGGATAGCCAATCTTGTTCGATACGGCGTGCAATTTGGCAACGGCCTGCTTCTTTGTCGCATCAGTCATCCAGTCCAGTCGCTTGATGTCCTCCTCGAGCGCTGCCTCGATGGCTCGAACCATCGCCAGCGTGTCGTCTTTCGCTTGTGTCCCGAACGCTTCGCGCACGAACGCCGCGCCGAGGGCCTCGCCAAGGTCGCTATTGGTGTTGGCCACGCAGCGTCTCCACCTCGCGCGCAGCTCCCGCGCGCCCTGGAGCGTCTTGCCGTAGAACTGAAAGTTTTCGTTGACGAACGGTGTGGACAAGAGCGGCGCCGCCGAGCGGGTCACCTGCCACCGCAGATATGCCTTCACCTCGTCGAGTGGCGTCGACGCGATGAGCTCACTCATCTTCTTCATGAACTCCGGTTCGGCGACATTGATGGCGCGGATCGTCGGCGGGCCGGCCGCACGGATGTAGGTGGACCAGTTGAAGGCGGGCGTGAGCGCCTGCAGTTCGGCCAGCGTCATCTTGTGATAGTTCTTCGCCGGATCGCGTCGTGTCACGGCGTCGTACGCGGCGGATGCCAGCGAGGTTTCGAGCCGCATCACGGCGCCGGCTCCGGTGTTCGACTCAGCCGCCGAGGCGCCGGTGAGCGCCGTCATCGCCGCCACGTGATCGATGTACTGCCGGCGGATGTCCGAGGACCGTTGATCCTCGCGAAAGTAGTAGTCGCGGTCGGGGAGGCCGAGGCCGCTCGGCCGAACACCGGCGATGTGGGCCTGCGCATTCTTGAGATCGGCCTCCGAGCCAAATCCGAAGAATGCGCGCACGCCCACCAAGTGGAGGTCCGCCAACAGCGGTGGCAAGGCGGCAGACGATGGGAGCGCGTCGATCCGGCGGAACAGCGGCTCCAGTGGAGCGATGCCGTTCTGGTCGATCGCCGCTTCGTCCATGCAGCTGGCGTAGTAGTCGCCGATCTTTCTGGTCGCGGCCGTGGAACTGGACGCGGCCGTCTCGAGAACGCGCCGAAGGACCTCGTTGTTTCGATCCTGCAGTTCGTCAAATCGACTCCAGCGCGGCCGGTCCGGCGGAATGGGGTTGCTGGCGAGCCATTCGCCGCAGGCGAACAAGTAGAAATTGGTGCAGGGATCGACCGAGCGGTCCATGGCGGCCAGGTCGAGACCCGAAGCGGAAACCGGTGCGCGACCCTGAGCGAATGCCAGCGCCGTCGCCAGCGGGCAGCGAGACGAGCAACAGGGCCGCGAGCTGACGTCGGAAGGCGCACGCCATGATGGGCATCTTCGGAACTGAGGTTACAATTACAACGTGCTAGAGGTTCAGGGGTTCTATGCTTCTCACGGTTCAGGTGCAAAGGAACCGTGAACGTAGAACCCTAGAACGTAGAACCTGTTAGAACCGAAAGGATTCTGTCCCTCGTGAGACATCCAGCGCCCAAAGACGCAACGGAACTCGACGTCGTTGAAATGCGCGAATGGCTCGATTCCCTGGATTATGTCCTGCAGAGTGGTGGTCCCGTCAAAGTCGCGCGCCTGCTCCGCGAGCTCACCATTCACGCCACCGAAAGTGGCGTCCACCTGCCGTTCAGCGCCAACACCCCCTACATCAATACGATTTCCGCCGACGAACAGGCGCTCATGCCCGGGAATCCCGACCTCGAGCGGCGCATCAAGAGCCTGGTCAGATGGAACGCCGCGGCCATGGTCGTCCGGGCCAACAAGGCGGAGGAAGGCATCGGCGGCCATATCTCCACGTTTGCGTCGGCGGCGACCCTGTACGAGGTCGCCTTCAATCATTTCTTCCGCGGCCACGCGGATCCGAACGGTGGCGACGTGATCTTCTTTCAGGGGCACGCCGCTCCTGGGATCTATGCCCGCGCCTACCTCGAAGGACGTCTCAACGAGACGCAGCTTGAGAACTTCCGTCGGGAGCTGAAGCCGGGTGGTGGCCTGTCGTCCTACCCGCATCCGTGGCTGATGCCCGACTTCTGGGAATACCCCACCGTGTCGATGGGGCTCGGTCCCATCATGGCCATCTATCAAGCGCGCTTCATGCGCTATCTGGAAGATCGCGGCCTGAAGGACAAGTCGAACGCGAAGGTCTGGGCATTTCTCGGTGATGGTGAAACCGACGAGCCGGAAGCCCTCGGCGCGATCACCCTGCCCGCGCGCGAAAAGCTCGACAACCTGATTTTCGTCATCAACTGCAATCTGCAGCGGCTCGACGGCCCCGTCCGGGGCAACGGCCAGGTCATTCAGGAGCTCGAAGCCGCGTTCCGGGGCGCCGGCTGGAACGTGATCAAAGTGCTGTGGGGACGAGAATGGGATCAGCTGCTGGCCAAGGATCGCGACGGGCTTCTCGTGAAGCGCATGGGCGAAATCGTCGACGGCCAGTATCAGAAGTACGCGGTCGAATCTGGCGCGTACGTGCGCGAGCATTTCTGGGGTGCTGATCCACGGTTGCTCGACATGGTCAAGCACCTGTCCGACGACCAGCTCAAGAAGCTCTCGCTCGGTGGGCATGATCCGATCAAGGTCTACAACGCGTACAAGGCCGCGGTGGAGACCAAGGGCCAGCCGACCGTCGTGCTCGCGCGAACCATCAAGGGCTACGGGCTCGGCGAAGCGGGCGAAGGCAAGAACATCACGCACCAACAGAAGAAGATGAACGAAGAGGAGTTGCGGGCGTTCCGCACCCGCTTTGGTATCCCTGTGTCGGACGCTGACATCAGCAAGACGCCGTTCTACCGTCCCGCTGAAGACAGCCCGGAGATGAAGTATCTACAGGAGCGGCGCAAGACCCTCGGCGGCTACGTCCCTACGAGACAGAAGACAGGCCCGGCCTTTCCCGTCCTGTCGAATGAACTCTTCGCCGAGTTCTATTCGGGCACGGAAGGCCGCAAGGCGTCGACGACGATGGTGTTCGTCAGGTTGTTGTCGAAGCTGCTGCGCGACAAGGAGTTCGGTCATCTGGTTGTGCCGATCGTGCCCGACGAAGCGCGGACGTTCGGCATGGAGGCATTGTTCCGGCAGGTGGGCATCTATTCGCACGCCGGCCAGGTGTACGAGCCGGTCGACATGGACACGCTCCTTTATTACAAGGAAGCATCCGACGGCCAGATTCTCGAAGAGGGCATCAACGAAGCGGGTTCGATTTCCTCGTTCATCGCTGCTGGTACGTCGTACGCCACGCACGGCGTGAACACCATTCCGTTCTTCATCTTCTATTCGATGTTCGGGTTCCAGCGGATCGGCGACCTCATCTGGGCCGCGGCCGATTCGCGGACGCGCGGCTTTGTGCTCGGAGGCACCGCGGGCCGCACCACGCTGGCGGGGGAAGGGCTCCAGCACCAGGACGGCAACAGCCACCTGCTGGCCTATCCCGTGCCGAATCTCGTCTCCTACGATCCGGCGTTCGCGTACGAGCTGGCCGTGATCATCGAGGACGGCATCCGCCGGATGTACATCGATCAGGAAAGCATTTTCTACTATCTCACGGTGATGAACGAGCAGTACGCGATGCCCGTCATGCCGGAGGGCGCGAAGGCCGGCATCCTGAAAGGCTTGTACCGCTTCAACGCGACGTCGCTGCCAACCGCGGCGATGCGCGCGCAGCTCCTTGGCAGCGGCGCGATCCTGCCCGAGGTGATCAAGGCGCAGGAGATACTCGAATCGAAGTACAACGTTGGCGCCGATGTCTGGAGCGTCACGAGTTACAGCGAGCTGTACCGCGACGGGCACGCGTGCGAGCGGTGGAACATGCTGCATCCTGGCGAGCCGCCGCGCGTCCCATACGTGACCGAGTGTCTGAAGGATGCGCCAGGCGTGCTGGTGGCCGCGTCCGACTATGTGAAGGCGCTGCCAGATTCGATCGATCGGTGGCTGCCCCGTCCGCTGGTCGCGCTCGGCACCGACGGCTTCGGGCGCAGCGAGAACCGCGCGGGATTGCGGGAGTTCTTCGAAGTGGACTACCGCTATGTGGTCATCGCGACGCTGGCAGCGCTCGCTCGCGACGGCAAGGTCGCGCCGGGCGTCGTGGAGCAGGCCATCAAGACCCACAATATCAATCCCAACAAGAGCAATCCGGCTGTTTCGTAGGACACACCTCTTGATTCACTTTACCCTTCCAGAACTCGGTGAGAACGTTGCCAGCGGAGATGTGTTGCGCATCCTCGTCAAGCCCGGCGACGTGATTGTGAAAGAGCAGCCCGTGCTCGAGCTCGAGACCGACAAGGCCACGATTGAAGTGCCATCATCGGTGGCCGGGCAGGTGAAGGACGTCAACGTCAAAGCGGGCCAGAAGGTCACGGTTGGCCAGGTCATCCTGAGTGTTGACGCCGAACCAGGGCAGGAGACGGCTCAGAACGCCGTCATCGGCCCCGCCGCAGAGCCGACAACAGCTGCAGATGTCTCACCACCGTTTCGAAGGGGCGCGCCCCGAATCCGAGTGGTCCGGCGATGGCCGCGCGCGCTGCGGAGAAGGTCGTCGCCATCACCAGAGGCGCGCGTCAGGCCGCGGACGCGGGTTCCCCGGAGCTGCCCGTCGCTCCCGCCGCGCCGTCCGTCCGCCGCATGGCTCGCGAGCTTGGTGTCGATATCGATCAGGTCGCCGGCAGCGGGCCGCAGGGCCGCGTGTCGGTGGAAGACGTGATGGCGCACACCAAGCGTCTTATCGCGGGAGCGTCGAGTCGCACCGGCGGGGCGACACCGGCCGCGGAGCCGCTCCCTGATTTTTCACGCTGGGGTGACATCGAACGCCAGCCGATGCGCGCCGTGCGGCGGACAACCGCCGCACATCTCAGTGCCGCATGGGCGACTATTCCACACGTCACGCAGCACGACTCCGCCGATATCACCGGCCTCGAGGAGCTCCGCAAGCGCTACGCGAAACAGGTTGAAGCAGCCGGCGGAAACCTGACAGTGACCGCGATTGCCGTGAAGATCATCGCCACGGGGTTGAAGGTGTTTCCGAAGTTCAACGCGTCCATCGACCTCGCCGCCGACGAGATCGTTCAGAAGAAGTACGTGAATATCGGTATCGCGGTGGACACCGACCGTGGCCTGCTCGTGCCCGTCGTTCGCGACGCCGACGTGAAGAATATCGCCCAGATTGCCGTGGAGCTCGCGCAGCTCTCCGAAAAAGCCCGGACGAGAAAGATTGCGCTCGACGAGATGCAGGGGGGCTGCTTCAGCATCTCCAACCTTGGGGGTATTGGCGGCTCGTTCTTTACACCGATCGTGAATGCGCCGGAAGTTGGTATCCTCGGCATCTCACGCGCAAAGATGGAGCCTGTCTACAGCAAGGACACCGGGCAGTTCACTCCCAGGCTCATGTTGCCGTTGTCGCTGTCGTACGATCACCGGGTGATCGACGGCGCTGACGGTGTCCGCTTTCTGCGTTGGATCGTTGACGCATTCGAGCAGCCGTTTGTCCTTGCGTTGCAGGGATAATCACCCGGCGGTTCGGGCGGGTGAGGCAGGCGGACCAGGTCGGCAAGGATCGCGCCCGCCCACCAGCCGTACCAGCCCTCCCACGCCTCATATGACTTCCACACAGGTCGTCGTCATCGGTGGCGGCCCCGGCGGATATGCCGCCGCATTTCTGGCCGCCGATCTGGGTCTCAGCGTCGCGCTCGTCGATCCCGAAGCGAAGCCGGGTGGAGTGTGCGTGTACCGCGGCTGCATCCCGTCCAAGGCCCTGCTGCATGTGGCCAGACTTCTGGGCGAAGCGCGACACGCGACTGCATGGGGTGTGACGTTCGGTGAGCCACACATCGACCTCGCGAAGCTTCGCGCCTTCAAGAACACTGTCGTCAAGCGACTGACGGACGGCACCGGATCCCTCGCGAAGTTTCGCAAGGTGCAATACATTCAGGGCCTCGCAACGACTCAACGACCCGCACACGCTCACGGTGACGCGCACGGGCGATGGCGAAGATGTCCTGCACTTCGACCACGCGATTCTTGCCACCGGGTCGACGCCGGCCGTGCCCGCCTCGCTGAACGTCGACGACCCGCGCGTCATGGACTCGACCGGAGCACTCGATCTGCCGGACATTCCCAAATCGCTTCTGGTCGTGGGCGGCGGGTACATCGGTCTCGAGCTCGGCTCCGTGTATGCCGCCCTCGGGAGCGCCGTCACCATCGTCGAAATGACAGACGGACTGTTGCCCGGTGCGGACCGTGACCTCGTGGACATTCTCGCGAAACGTATCAAGACAACGATGAAGAGCGGTGCTGCTGAATACGCGGGTCGTGCAGATGAAGGCCGAAGCACAAGGGATCCGTGTGACGTTCGAAGGCGAAGGAGTCATGCCGGCGACGCCTGCGGCCGAGGGCAGCGGAGGCAGCAGTGCCGTGTTCGATCGCGTGCTCGTCGCCGTCGGGCGCCGCCCGAACTCGGCGGTCCCCGGCCTCGACGCGACACGCGTCCGGGTCAACGAGAGAGGCTTCATCGTTGTCGACGAGCAGATGCGAACCGACGAGCCGTCCATCTTCGCGATTGGTGACGTGGTCGGCGAACCGATGCTCGCCCACAAGGCGTCGCACCAGGGTCGCGTGGCGGCCGAAGTGATTGCGGGCGAGCATGTGGCGTTTGCAGCCGCGCGCGATTCCTGCCGTGGTCTTTACCGATCCCGAGCTGGCATGGTGTGGGCTCACTGAGGCGCAGGCCGAAAAAGAAGGGCGTGCGGTGACGGTCGCGAAGTTCCCGTGGGGCGCTTCCGGGCGCGCGCTGACGATCGACCGCACCGACGGTCTGACGAAACTCGTTCTGGACTCGGAAACCGAACGGATTCTCGGCGTCGGACTCGTGGGGCCAGGCGCCGGCGAGCTCATCGCCGAGGGCGTTCTCGCGATTGAAATGGGTGCCAACGCGACGGACCTCAAGACTGTCGATCCACCCGCACCCGACGCTGACCGAGACCCTGATGGAGTCAGCCGAAGTCTTCTTCGGCCAGGCGACTCACGTCTACCGACCGAAGCGCGCCGAGCTGAAGGCGCCCGACCTGAAGGTCGGGCCTACGAGTGCAGGTTTCGCCGAAGGTCGTGCGTGGCCGCGCATCTCTGAGTGCGTGGCCGCGCCTGTCGTGAGCGCACCGACCTTCAGGTCGGACGTTGCACGTCAGGTCGGGCGTTGCGACGTGGTGATCATGCGGCGACGCGGTTGCCCAGCGTAACCTTGCCGCTTCCGGTCTGCCGCAGGTAGGCCGAGTCGACCAGCACATCGAGCACGATTCGACAGGCGTCGTCGGTCAAACCAAAGAGCCGGGATGCCTGACGCGGCGTCAGTGCCAGGCCCGGCATCTCCTCGAACTCCGCAAGTACCCTCCGCGCAACGGCCATGACATTCATCTCACGCCTCCTTGTTGGACTGATGTAGTGCCGGACGTTCGGTCAGAAGCAAAATGAGATCCATGTGCGATTGACCATCCGTTGGCGCGAGACGTTCGAATTGCTCGCGCAATTTCCGGGTAAATCACGCATCTCGCGTGGCGGGACGACCGAACCCCATGACGATACATAAACGTCGTACTTCGGCACATGCGATACAAGTACGTAGACAGTCCTGATCTTTACTTCGCCTCGCAGGTGAGGCATAACATCGACGTGCACCTCACGCCTCGCGAAATCGACAAGCTGCTCATCTTTTCGGCGGGCGAACTCGCGCGGAAGCGGCGCGCACGCGGCCTGAAGCTGAACCATCCCGAGGCGGTCGCGCTCATCACGTCGGAGATTCTCGAGATGATTCGCGACGGTCGGTCCGTGGCGGAGATCATGAGCCTCGGCGCGACGGTGCTGCCGGCCGACGCCGTCATGGAAGGCGTGCCGGAGATGGTCGCCGAAATTCAGGTCGAGGGCACTTTCCGCGACGGGACGAAGCTCGTCACCATTCACCAGCCGATTCGGTGACGACGGCGACGATCACGCGAGGCGATGACGCTCGGTCCTGGCGCGTCGGTGCGCGTCCATCCTGTAGTATCGTGGTGGCCACACATGATTCCCGGCGAATACGTTCTTGCTGACGGCGACATCGACATCAACGCCGGTCGAGCAACGGCACGGGTCGAGGTGACCAATCGCGGCGATCGGCCGATCCAGGTCGGTTCGCATTGTCATTTCTTCGAAGTGAATCGCTGGCTGGCCTTCGATCGCGCGAAGGCGTACGGCATGCGGCTGAACATCGCCGCCGGTACGGCCGTCCGCTTCGAGCCGGGCGATACGCGCGAGGTCGATCTGGTCGCGCTCGGCGGCACGCGCGAGGTCGTTGGCCTCAATCGGCTCGTTGAAGGGCCGCTGGACGACGAACGACCCGGCACGCGCCCTCGAGCGTGTCGATCGTTTGTGCCATGACACGAAGACCGATGCTTCATTCTCGAGATGCGTGTCGTGACCTCGTGGCGTCGTGATGGTGTTGAACAATGAAAATCAATCGCCGCACGTACGCCGATCACTACGGTCCGACGACCGGCGATCGCATTCGCCTCGCCGACACCGACCTGATCATCCGGATCGAGCGCGACGCTGCGACCGTACGGTGACGAAGCGAAGTTCGGCGGCGGGAAGGTCATTCGCGACGGGATGGGGCAGTCGCCGCGCGTGACGCGTGCAGCCGGTGCGCCTGACCTCGTGATCACGTCGGCGGTCATCGTCGACAGCACCGGCATCTACAAGGCGGACGTCGGCGTGCGCGACGGCCGCATCTCCGCGATCGGCAAGGCCGGCAATCCGGCGATCATGGACGGCGTCACGCCGGGCCTGGAGATCGGCGCTTCGACGGAGATTCTGGCTGGCGAAGGCCAGATCCTGACGGCGGGCGGGCATCGACTCGCACGTCCACTTCATCTCGCCGAATCAGATTCCCGATGCGTTCCATTCCGGACTGACGACGCTCATTGGTGGCGGCACCGGCCCGGCGACCGGGCACGAACGCGACGACGTGCACGCCCGGCGCGTGGAACATCCGCCGGATGTACGAAGCCGTCGCAGGGGTTTCCGCTGAATTTCGGCTTTCTCGGCAAGGGCAACGCTTCGACCGCGCGAGCCGCTGCGCGAACAGATTCGGGCCGGCGCGATCGGTCTGAAGCTGCACGAGGACTGGGGCACGACGCCGGCCGCGATCGATCAGTGCCTGACGGTGGCCGAGGAATTCGACGTCCAGGTGGCCATTCACACCGATACGCTGAACGAAGCCGGATTCGTCGAGGACACGATTGCCGCGATCGACGGCCGGACGATTCACACCTATCACACCGAAGGCGCCGGCGGCGGCCATGCGCCGGACATCATCCGGCTGTGCGGTGAGCCCAACGTGCTCCCGTCGTCCACGAATCCGACGATGCCGTTCACGCGGAATACGCTGGACGAGCATCTCGACATGCTGATGGTGTGTCATCACCTGTCGCCGAAGGTGCCGGAGGATGTCGCGTTCGCCGATTCGCGGATTCGGCCCGAGACGATTGCCGCCGAAGACGTGCTCCACGACCTCGGCGCGATCAGCATGATGTCGTCCGACTCGCAGGCCATGGGACGGATCGGCGAAGTGATCTGCCGGACGTGGCAGACGGCCGACAAGATGAAGCGGCAGCGCGGTCCGCTGCCGGGCGACTCCGCCGACGACGACAACCTCCGCGTGCGGCGCTACGTCGCCAAGTACACGATCAATCCGGCGATCGCGCACGGCATTTCAGCGGAAGTCGGTTCGCATCGAGGTCGGAAAGCTGGCGGATCTCGTGCTCTGGAAGCCGGCATTTTTCGGCGTCAAGCCGGAGATCGATTATCAAAGGCGGCTTCATCGCCGGCGCGATGATGGGCGACGGCAATGCGTCGATTCCCACGCCGCAACCGGTGGTCGCCGGATCGATGTTCGGCGGCTTTGGCGCGGCGCTCGACTCGTGCAGCGTGCACTTCGTCAGTCAGGCGGGCTTGAACGGGGGCGCGCTCGACGGCCTGTCCCGTCGTCCGGTCGCGGTGAAGCACTGCCGCCGGATCGGCAAACGTGACCTCGTGCTCAACGACGCGCTGCCGCGCATCGAGGTGGACGCCGACAGCTACGAAGTCCGCGCCGATGGTCAGCGCCTGACCAGCGATCCGGTGGATGTGCTCCCGCTGGCTCAGCGGTACTTTCTGTTCTGAGTGTTCTAGAGGTGCCTGGCATCTCGGGAACGCCTGGAACCTCGAGGCCTCGATCCCTTGCTTCATGTCTTCAAGTCCCTTCCCGTTGTCCACGAGATACACCGCTCCGACGCATTGCCCGAGCGCGCTCGCACGTACGGGCGCGACACAATTACACTGGGATGGGAAGAGCGCCTCAGAGCGCGTGGCCGCCGGCGATCCGACGGAGGCCTCGAGTTTGGCACGACGCTGCCGCGCGGCACGACGCTGCGCGCCGGCGACTGCCTCGTTCTCGACGAACGCTGCGATCGTCGTGACGGTAGTCGAACGCCTGGAACCCGTGTTCGTCGTCGAGCCGCCCACGGCCGCAGAGTGGGGACTGTTCGCGTACTGCATCGGCAACAGCCATCAGCCGCTGATGCTTACCACCACGGCGATCGTGTGTCCCGATGTTCCCGGCATGGAACATGTCTTGGCGTACCACGGCATTCCATTCTCGCGATCGACCCGCGCCTTCACGCCCGTGAGTCTCGGCGGGGAACTCTTCGTCGCCGGGCATCAGCACAATCCGGAGCGGGTCCGATGACCGGAGCTTCATTGCTCGCCCTGCTGCACCTGTGCGACAGCCTGTTCCCGCTCGGCGGATTCGCCCATTCCGACGGACTGGAGGCCGCGACCGCGGCCGGGGCGATCGCCACCGGCGACGATCTTCGATGGTGGATGGACGCGTGTCTTGTCGAGAACCTGGGTCGATCGGAAGGACCGGCCGTGCAGCCTCGCGTGGAAGGCGTTCATCGACCGGCGCATCGACGCGCTCTGGCCGCTCGACGCCGATGTTTACGCGCTCAGGCCGTCGTCGACGGCGCGGCAGGCGAGTCGCGCGATGGGGACCCGGCTCGTGAAGACCTGGGGACAGATTCGACCGGACACCGAGCCTTGCTGAGAGCTGGGCGACCGGATGCTCACGCTCCCGGTTGCCTTCGGCGTGGTGTGCGCCTCCGCGGATATCGATGAACGCGCGGCGCTCGAGGCCTATTTCTATACCAGGCTCGCGGCGACCATTTCGTGCGCGATGCGCCTCATGCCGATCGGACAGCACGAGGCGCACTTGCGACTGGCCGACGCCCTTGCTCGCGTTCCCAGCCTCGTCGATGGTGTGCTCGCGCGCGGCGAGCAACCCGCTGCCTTTCTTCCGGCCCTCGATCTTGCGGCCATGAATCAGCAGTACGTACATTCGCGGTTGTTCCGGTCATGACGCACGCGTGGAGCCGTTCGGCTTGGTGTTGGCGGGCCTGTGGGTTCCGGCAAGACCGCGCTCGTGGACGCGTTGTGCAAGCGGATGCGCGATCGGTATCAGCTCGGCGTCGTGACGAACGACATCTTCACCCGCGAAGACATGGAGTTCCTCGTTCACAGCGAGGCGCTTCCGGCGGACCGCATCATCGGTGTGCAGACCGGCGGCTGCCCGCATACGGCGATTCGAGAAGACGCATCGATGAATTTCGACGCGCTCGATGACATGGCCAGACGTCATCCCGCGCTCGATCTGATTTTTCTCGAGAGCGGCGGCGACAACCTGGCTGCGAGCTTCAGTCCGGAGCTCGTGGACGCGGCAATCTACGTGATCGACGTGTCAGGCGGAGACAAGATCCCCCGCAAGGGCGGCCCCGGCGTGACCAGGTCCGATCTGCTCGTCATCAACAAGATCGACCTTGCGCCGCTCGTCGGTGCGAGCCTCGAGGTGATGGCGCGCGACTCGCGGGCGGGTCGGGGCGATCGGCCGTTCGTCTTCACCAACCTCAAAGCCGGCGAGGGCCTTGACGAAGTGGTCACGTGGATTGAGCGCGAGCTGCTGTTTGACCGTTGATCTCGGACGCGACCGTCGACAGGCCACCGATGTTGGCCGCCTTGCGCGGCTCGAGCTCGTCTTTGCGCGTCGCGGCGGGCGCACAGTGCTCGCCGATCAGTACGCGGAGCCGCCGTTTCGAGTCGGCCGGTGCTTTCCTGAAGGCGACGGCCTGCACATGATTCTCGCCTCGTCCGCGCCGGGCGTCTTTGCCGGCGACTCCTTCGAACAGGTCATTCGGCTCGAGCGCGGCGCCCGCGTCCGGCTCACGTCCCAGTCGGCGCTTCAGATTCATCCGTCGGCTGCCCGTGACCCCAGCAGTGCGCAGCCTTCGTCTTCGCGTCTCGCGGCGGCTGATCATGCCGCACTCCTCAGTTCCTATCACGTGGCCGATGCGGCGACGCTTCACTGCCATTGGGATCCGTTGATTCCGTTTGCGAACGCTCGATTCCGCCAACGCATCGACGTGCGCCTCGCGGAAAGCGCGCGTCTCTACTGGAGTGATGCGTTCATGTGCGGGCGTGCCCTCGCCCCTCGGCAGGTGCAAGCCGTGCGCGATGCACGCAGCACTCTTGACGCCCTGGCGGCTTGCGGATCCGTCGATGCCAACGCGGGAACCGAGCAGTGGGCGTTTGCGTCCCTCGCCCACGAGTTCCTGGTCACGCGAGGAGAGACGCTCGAGTATCTGGAGCGGTATCGACTGGTTCCCGAAGAGGGAAGGGTTGCACATCGGTGGGTTGGTGGGGACGCGTGCTACTTCGGGACGACGTTGATGAGCGGGTCGACGGTCGACGCCGCCAAGGTTGAGCGTCTGCACGAGGATCTGGCGGGCATTGACGGCGTCCGCGCTGCTGTCGATGCGATCGATCGGAAGTTGTTCGTCGCGCGCCTCATGTCGAGGACTGGTCCGCCCTTCCATGACGCGCGCAAGCACCTCTGTTGTCGTCTGCCGCAGCCCTGAACCATGCTGAGGTCTGCTGGGCCACGTGGCGTTCGAGTCGTAGTTGAGGATTGACTGCGATTGGCCCTTGTGGCGGCAGCGGACAAGCCAAGGTCGAAGCGCTCGCGAAAGATCAGACTGCCAGCGTCGCCGACAAGGCGACGTTAAAAAAATGTCGATCTAGCGATGATCAAGTCGACCGACCTCCCAAGGAGCCATCAAAATGAAGCGACCAGTGCTCCGGGCTACAGCCTGTACTGCGAGCTTGCTCTTTTCTGTGTCTGCGGCCGCCCAGCAGACCGCTCCGAGCGCATCTTCCTCCCAAGTCTTCGGTCCCGCCGCAATGGCTCGCGCGGTCTGGCCGGCGTTCGGACCCGCGGACGCGCCACGCTCTGACGCGGCGAAACCGGACAGCGACGCGGGCCGGGCGTGTCCAGGATGTCCGGTCAGGCGCCTGATGCGGCCCTACTTCGAAGCGACCGCGATCAACTTCATGTACAACGGGATCAACCATCTGCGCGGGCACGAGACCGCCAACATCGGACCCAAATCGATCTATCGCAACCTGCGGGACGGATTCGAGTGGGACGACAACCCGTGGGGCGTCAATCAGATCGGCCACCCGTACCAGGGCAGCAACTACTTCACAGCCGGCCGCGGGCACGGGCTGTCGTTCTGGGAATCAACCGCGGTCGCGGCGTTCGGCAGCTCGACGTGGGAGTTCATCTTTGAGAACAATCGGGCGTCGCTGAACGATCTCATCAACACCACGATCGGCGGCATCGCGCTTGGCGAGGTCATGCACCGCGTCGCCTGGCTCGTCCGCAACCCGATGGCGGACAAGGGGCGCACCCGAAAAGAGATCATCGCCACGGTCATCGATCCGTTTGGCGGGCTCGCGCGGATGACCTCAGGAGACTCGAAACGCGTCGTCCCGAAGCCGCCGGACATGATTCCATCTTCGGTCAAGACCCGCGGCGGCGCCGGCGTGATGTGGCAGGGCCGGACTGTTCACGAAGCGGAGTCAACGGTACGCCCGTTCCTGCAGATCGAGATGGACTACGGCGACGTTCGCACGGGCCGCAGCAAGGTTCCTTTTGGCGCGTTTGGGCTGGGGTTCACCGCGGGAGGTGGAAGTCCTGTTTCAGAGGTGGCGGTCCGTGGCCGGTTCTTCGGCCGTCCGTTGGGTGATGGCGGACAGGCTCAGCTCTCGGTGTTTCAGACCTTCGACTATTCGACAAACCTGGCGTACTCCTTCGGCGGCCAGGGAGTCGAGGTCGAAGTCGCGATGGCGCACCGGATGTCCCGCGGGACGTCGCTCTGGATGGCCGCGACCGGAGGCTCGACGTTCCTGGGCGCGGTCGATTCATTGGTCCCACCGCCGGCTCCCGACACGCTGGATCCGGAACTAGTCGCGCGACGCACCTACGACTACGGCCCGACCTTGCGCTTTGGCGGCGCTCTGGAACTGCAGCGAAACGGCGCCGCCGTCATGCGCCTGACGTATCAGGGCTACCAGCTCAGCGTGGTGGACGGCACCCGGGCGTTCCATGTCCTGCAGACCACGCATCTCGACATTCGCGTGCCGCTCGTGCGCGCATTCGAGTTCGGCATGTCCGGCGAGTACTTCTTCCGCAAGGCGTACTTCTGGCCGCAAGGCAATCGCATCGCCGATTCGTGGCAGTTCCGGACCTTTGCGGCGTGGAGTCAACGATGACTGTTCAGCGCCTGATCGGCGCTGTTCTGGTCGGCGTAGTGCTCCAACTCGGGAGTCCCGCTCGCGCGCAGGCGCAAACAGCGGAAACGCCGGCCCAGACGGCGCCGGCGAAGACGGCTCCCGTCCCGCTCGCGCCGGCGGTTGGATCGAAGTGGTGGATCGTCGGCGGGGGTGGATTCTCGATGGCGAGGGCGGGCTGCGCCACCTGCGACCGGGCCGGCGTGTTCACGAACAGCAAGAGTCTCTTCATCGACGTCGGCGGGCGCGTAAATCCGCGCGTGGACGTCGGCGGCGAGGTCATGTTCGTCAGCGCGCGGATCGAAGAAGAGGATCCGATTCGTACGACGTTCATCCTCGGCATCGCGCAGTTCCGGCCGTGGGTCGATCGCGGCCTCTACCTGCGCGCGGGGATGGGTCTCGCCTTCGCCGGCAACGGCCTGTACAGTCCCTTCGGCCCGGCGCTCGCGCCCCCCTACAGCACGAATGCTCTTGGGGTCACATATGGAATCGGCTGGATCTTCAGGCGCGACCGCCGCTGCGCCATTCAGGCTGCCTTCTCGCACCACATCGCAGCGCTGGGCGAACTCTCAGCCGTCAGTGGCCAGACGGTCAAGAACGTGGTCGGCAACTACTGGACGTCGGGTGTGGCAATAGCGATCAGGTGACGACAAGTAACGGCGGGTGACGACGGGCTTGCGCGCTTTATTTGCTACCGGCGGCCAGTTGCTTTGGATTTATGTAGAGACTGCCGTCAGGCAGACCCGACAGTGGAGAGGCATCGGCCGCGGGGCACGTCATCGCGCGCTTCGTCAGCGCGGATGCAACCTGCTTTGCGAGGCCCGGTTGAAACTCTGAACAGTTGACACCTTCGTCCCACGCGTCGTTGACGTAGTCCGCAAACGTGAACGGCCGCCGCGGGACGAACCTGCCCGATGTCGCATCGCGGGCGACCAGGGATGCCGGCCGGCCGAGCGACGAAATGTCACTCCAGAACCTGTACCCCGAATAGCCGGCGGCAAGATCGCTGTACGCGAGCACGCCGGTGAGCGACCAGCCTTTCAGCCCGTATTCGTTCCAGCGAAACTGACGGCCAGGCGGACCGAGTTCCTTTCGCATGACGGCCGCAATGCTGCCGCCCGGCTCCCGCGCCCCCTTCCAATGCGACAGCCCTTCGCGAATGAAGTGATTGATCTTGTCGATGCCGATCAGGCGGCCGTTGACCCTGATTGAGTCCGCAATCAGGATGATGCGCCCGGTGAACGGAAACAGCCACGGTTGGTTGTACGGCCGCGCGCCGTAGATCGAGTCGCCGAATCCGATCCGGCAGCGATCGACATCCGTGTGCTCGCCGATCCAGCGCTCGAAGCGGGAATGCGGAATGCCTGTCAGTGGATGGCGATATGCACCGCCGACGTCTGCCTGCAGCTCGCGCACGAGGCAGGCTTCGTCACAACGTCCGCCGCTGCTGTTGACGCGCGCCAGGGTTGTCTGGATCCTGGCGTTCATGATGGCGTCGAGCGCACCCAGTGAGTCGCGCAGAACCCGCAAGCGGCAGGTGAAGTTGTCGGCCTCGTCGGCGAGGGCCGGTCCGGGAAGCGCGACCATGACAGCCAGACACAAACTAGTGCAAAGAGGTCGGAGGGCCACACTAGGCAATGCGTCAAACAGGCGCAAAACGGCTCTTCCGTGAACCCGATCCCCGCTAATGCGGACTAAATGCGCTTTCTCATGGCGTCGACGAGGAGAGCGCTCGTGCTGCAGGTGAGCGCATTCACACTCGCTCATTCATTGACGCTGGCGCTTGGCGTGTACGGCGCGGTCAGCCTTCCATCGCAGATTGTGAACCGCTGATCGCGGCATCGATCGCCTTCATCGCGCTGGAGAACGTCTTCGCGAAGTCCGTGTCGAACTGGCGGCTCATTGTCGTGTTCGTGTTCGGCTTGCTGCACGGCCTTGGATTTGGCGCCATGGCGGACCTCGGCCCGTCGGGCGGTCATCTTGCGGCGTCGCTCGTCGGCTTCAACGCCGGCGTGGAACTGGGACAGCTCACCGTCATCGCCGCGGCCTCGCTCATCGTCAGGGCGCTGCGACTTCCCGTGGATGCCGAACGACAATTCGTTCTGCGGCCGGCCTCCGCGGCTATCGCCCTCACGGGCCTGTTCTGGGCGGTCGAGCGAACACTGCAGTAGTCGGCGGGCTTTTAGCCCGCCGTCCGCTACGCGTGCAGCTCGCAGGCGGTAAGCAGGTCGTTCGAGAACATCGCGCGACCTTTGGGTGACAAGAACGCCCGACGCGCAGCCAGCCATTCGTCCACCGCCCCGCCCCAACGCTGGCGGATGTCCTTGCTGGTGATGTGGTGCACCTTGCCCCAGTGCTGCGTGTAGGGAATCTTCCGCGCGTCGAGCGCGGCCCAGGCCCGGTCGTAGAATTCCAGTGTTCGCCTGGAGCCCGCGCCCGTCATTTCGATCGTGCAGGTGGTGTCGAATCGCGTGAACGCCATCAGCGCGTTCGACTTTTGCACGTACCGCAATCCGAACATGCCTGGGTACGAATGCTCGCGAGCCACTTCGAGCAGGGCCTCTACGGCAGCCCGCGTATCCCGAAGATCGACGCCGATTTCCGTGCTGAGTGACTTGCCAACGAGCTCGGTCTCACCGAACACCTGGCCGTGCGTGCCCAGCACCATTTCCCCACGAGCTTTGACGACACCTTCGAACATCGCACCGACGCCGCCGGGGATCGTGGCCGGCAGAGCCGTGGCGAGTTTGCCGCCAATGCCAAGCAGGTCGATGCCAGGAACGAGCTTTCCGTCCTTCGACGGCCGTTTGGAGTGTTCGCCGAACGGCCGCTTGTACATCGCCGTGACCAGCGCCCCGCGTTGTCCGCGACCCGCTTTGTACGGATTTAGGGCGAAGTCCAGATGAAACGGCTCGGTGCCCGGATCCGGAAGACTGAGTGCGCCGGTGTCCAGCGTGAACGCCGCGTCCGCGACGTCCGGCCAGTCCATGCGAAGACTGCGCACGTCGAGGAGATAGATCGGCGTGGCCTCGAACAACACCGCGTGGATGATGCCGAAGCTGCCGAATCCGACGACCGCGGCGCGAAACAGGCGGTCGTCGCGGACGAGTGTGGCCCCGATGTGATGGCAGAACTCGTCGGACACAATCGGTCTCGAAGCCGGCTCGATCCAGTAGCTCCGTCCGTCCTCCGCAAGCACATGCAGCCCGACCATGTAATCCTGCATGGCGCCCACACGACGCGCGGATCCGTGCGTGCCGGTTGAGATCGCGCCGCAGATGCTCTGACCGTTGCTCGCGCCCGACGTGGGAAGAGCGAGGCCGTTCGATTCAAGGTTCGTGTTCAGTTCGGCGACACTCGTCCCGCACTGCGCGAACACCAGATGCGCTGGATCGACATTCGTCGATGAGACGTGCGGGGCTGGAAGTCCGATGGCGTGATAGTTGAGCGGCAGCGTGTTGATCATCACGTCGGGACAGATGGCAACCGGAGACAGGGACCAGCGCGCGCCGACGGCCCGTACGCGCCGGCCCTTTGCCTGCGCCGATTCGAGAGCCGCCTGCAACTTGCGGCACCCAACCCGCCACGTCTCGCCACCGGGCGCGGACCCGTTCCAGACGTCAACGAGCTCATCGACCGTGGCTGTCAGGTTTCCGTGTTTGTTCGTCCACTGCGATCCAGGCGCAGGGGCCGCGGACGCTGCCTTGAGAGGCCAGCTCGCTCCAATCGCACCAAACGCCACCGTCGCGGCGCTGGTTTTCAGCATCTCCCGACGTGTCATCGCGCCACCCCCGACGTCTTGGCGCACGTCCACTCGATGGTGACGGGCGTCCAGAAGCCGAGCGTGATTACGGTCGCAATGGCATCGAGTGCCGTGACCTTAACCGTCACGGCCGACAGGCCGTTGCCGTTGCAGTTATCCGGTGTGGTGCGGGGCTCCAGCGCGCCCCAGACGATCGAATGCACGCGCCTGATGTGTGGTGCGGTTGACGGTGGCGTTCCTTCCGGCGCGACCCGAAAGTGGGCACATCCCGATGTGAGCCCCGATGTGAGCAACGTCGCGACGCAGAACCAGGCAATGGTACGCATGCGCATCTCCTAACGGCGGCCCAGTAAGGCAGGAGTGCGGGGTCGCACTCAGGAATGCGCGGATGGTGGGAAAGGGGGCTCAGGCCGGACGACATCACCTCGCTCAGGGGGGCGGTGTCAGGGGCTGTCGAGCGACCCATAAGGGGCGTTCTGTTGACCACAGGCCCCTAATGTTTCCTATTGTCTGACGGCGTGAGGATCGGTGCAGCACATGAAACAAGAAGCTGCCGGCAGGCACATCCTCGAAGGAAAGATGCAGGCCATTGGGCGAGCCGGAGGAGTGTGACGGTGCGCAGCCGTTGGCCCGGTCGCGATCGAGTTGATTCACGGCGACGAACGAGCGATCGCCCGAGCTGAAGCTCGGGCCTACGACTGCGTGTGGACGAGAGTCCGGTCGTACGACTCGGCGGTTTCCTGAGCGTGGTAGGAACTGCGCACGAGCGGGCCCGAATCGACGTGGCTGAAGCCCAGGCCAAGCGCAATCTGTTTCAGCTCGTGGAACTCGTCTGGATGGTAGTACCGGCTCATCCGTGCATGCGCCGGCGTTGGCCGGAGGTACTGCCCGATGGTGAGAATTGCGCAGCCGGTGTCACGCAGGTCTCGAAAGGTCGAGACGAGTTCGTCCTTCTCTTCACCGAGCCCCACCATCACGCCGCTCTTCGTTGGAATATCGGGTGCGTACCTGCGTGCGCGATCGAGCAGTTCGAGCGTTCGTGGGTACCGGCCGCCCGACCGCGCCATTCGGTAGAGCCGCGGCACCGTTTCCGTGTTGTGGTTGAGAACGTCCGGTCGCGCATCGAGGACAGTCCGTAGTGCACCTTCGCGTCCCTGGAAGTCCGGAATCAGGACTTCAATGCGGCATCGCGGCAGCCTCGCGCGCGTCAGTCGGATCGTGTCGGCGAAGACTGACGCTCCTCCGTCCTCGATGTCATCGCGGTCGACCGACGTAATCACCACGTAGTTGAGACCGAGCGTTGTGATCGCATTGGCGACTCGCGCGGGTTCAGCCGGATCGATCGGATCGGGACGACCGTGCTCGACCGCGCAATAGGCACATGCGCGTGTACAGACATCCCCGAGAATCATGAACGTCGCGGTGCCTTGGGCCCAGCACTCGCCGATGTTCGGGCAGCGCGCTTCTTCGCACACCGTGTGCAGGTTCAGATCCCGCATCAATCCCTTCAAACGCAGGTAGCTCAGCGAGCCAGGAGCACGGACCTTCAACCAGTCGGGTTTCGGCTCACGAGGTTTGAGGTCGGAGACGGGAATGAGGTGGGTCATCTGTCGCAATTATATCGACGCCCCCGTCGCCGCGGATAAATCACGAGTGCGAACGCATCAGAAGCGCAAGGGAAGGGAGTCAGGACAAGCTGAGAGGCACTGGTACATCACACCTGCCTGAGACCGGCAATCAAGTAGTCGGCGAACTGGTCCGCAACTTCCTGAGAGGTAGAGGGGCCGTTCGGGCTGAACCACCGCGGAATCCAGTTCACGGCACCGAGGATGGCGAAGGACAGGAGCTTGGCGTCGGCGTTCTGGAACGTACCGTTCTGGATGCCGGCGCGCATCACGCTCCGCATGCCCTGATCGAACTGATCGCGACGCACCACGACCGCCCGCCGGTGCGCGGGGCTCAGCGCCTCGAGGTCGAGGAACAAGGCCGTGCCATGCAGTTCGTCGAGAATCGTGTGGACGAAGGCCACGATCAAGCGCCGCAGCTTCGCGTCAGCGGTCTCGTCGTCGCGCTCGACGTCCCCGAGGATTCTGAGCAGTTGATCCAGCGAATATTGATGGCACGCGAACAGGATCTCCTCTTTGTTTCGAAAGTAGTAGTAGAGATTTCCCTTCTTCATATGGAGCGAGGCCGCAATCTGCTCGACCGTGGCTCCGTGATACCCCAGCCGGCGGAACGCGCAGGCCGCGCTCTTCAGAATTTCGACGCGCGTCAAGATGGCAGTCGCCGGAAGCCGCGTTCGCCGGCGCGTCCGGCGCGCACCGGGCCGAACGGGAGCCCGCGACGCCTCACCAGTGCTCACGGTTCTACGGTAGTTTGAACGACCGTTCAGCGCAAGGGTTCCTTGGGAATGCTTGCGTCCCACAGCTGTCAGCTGGTCCCCGGCTGGCGTTGAGTGAAACACTAATGGTAACCTTTGGATGTCGGTAATGCCGCTGGTCCGAAACCGTTTGCCGTGGCTCGTCGTGGGGTGGCTGACCGTTCAGCTCACGGGGCTCTGTGTCGCGCCGGTTGCGTTGCGCGCGTCCGCCATCAGCGTGGGCGAAAGTGCCTGCTCCTGTCCAGGCGCCGAGCCCGGGCAGCAGTGCCCGATGCATCGCCAGCACGGCGATGGCCATCACGAAGAGCGAGGGCGGTGCGCGATGCGCGGTACCCTCGGTCAGTCAGACGCTGTGCTCCTTGTGCTCGCAGCACCAGGCGCCGTGCCTCAGAACCGCTACGTTCCACACGTCCCGCAGCACGTTGCTCGCCTCATCGCTGGTCAGACCGCGACGGTTTCGCGTTCTGAACTCCCCGAGTTTCCGCCGCCCCGCACCTAGTCGTTCTCTGTTTCTTACGGTTTTCTCCAGAGCGGGACCTTTGTCTTGGCGCTTGACGCCTCATAGCGGGAGAGATCCCGGACGGCGGCATGAACCAGCTGTGATCGACGGCAGACGATCGGCTCCGAACAGGCATGCGAGTGATTGGAATGGAAGTCATCAACGAGAAGGCCAGATGGCCAGGGGGAACGGCTTGGTCGGGCGCGGCGCTCGTGGGTCTATGCCTGGTCTTCGGGAGCGTCGGCATCGGAGGCGCCGACGCCGAGGTGACTCTTGGCATCGCAGGTCGCTCGAACGCCAACGTGTCGCTCGCGTCAAGTAGCTCGTTCGTCGCGGCGGTGTGGTCGGCCTCGCCCGCCAGCGGCGGCACCGATATTTACGCTGCGGTCAGCTTCGATGGCGGCGCGATGTTCTCCGCGCCGGCGCGCGTGAATTCCACGGCGGGTGAAGCGAATGTGAACGCCGAACAGCCGCCACGCGTGACGCTGGTGGTTGATCCCGGATCGCCCGACCGGAAGGTCGGGCCTGCGAGCGCGCCCAATCGCGGGCCTGCGAGTGCCCCGGCCCTTGTCGTCGTCTGGACGGCGAAGGGAGCATCCGGCACGAGGCTGCTGACGGCGCGGTCCATCGACGGCGGGCGGACATTCAGCCGCACGGCGACCGTCCCTGGTAGTGAAGCGGCGGGGAACCGAGGGTGGGAAGCCGTGGCGTCCGACAGCCAAGGCCGTGTCATGACGGTGTGGCTGGACCATCGCGGGCTGGCCAAGCCGGGCGATCAGACAGCCTCGACGCACCACGACAGGAGCCACCACTCGTCAGGAGGTGCCGCGAAGCCAGATGGCGTTGCGGCTGCTCAGCTCTCGAAGTTGTATTTTTCGGCAATCGACGAACCATTGGCGACTCGCGAGATTGCCGGGGGCGTCTGCTACTGTTGCAAGACCGCGCTCGCCGCTGGACCGGCGAACGCGATCGCGGTCGCCTGGCGTCACGTCTATCCGGGCAATATTCGAGACATTGCGTTCACGATGTCGCGCGACGGTGGGAAGACCTTCGCTCCGCAGATTCGCGTGAGCGAAGACAAGTGGGAGCTCGAAGGCTGTCCCGACGACGGACCGGCCATGGCCGTGGACGCGGAAGGTGTCGTCCATGTGGTGTGGCCGACGCTGGTCAACGAGGATGGCGCGCAAACGATGGCGTTGTTTCACGCGCTGTCCCGAGATGGTCGTCGCTTCAGCGCGCGTCAGCGCATTCCCACTGAGGGGGTCCCGCACCATCCGCAGGTCGCATTGGCGAGAGACGGCTCTCTGGTTGTTGCGTGGGACGAGCTGCGTGGCGACTCCCGACGGATCGCCGCCGCGCGCGCGCTGGTCGATGCTGGCGGCCGTGTGAGTTTTCGGCGGCAAGTCCTGAACGGGTCGGAGCGCGCCACGTATCCGGTGTTGGCAGCGTCGGGCAGCAGCGTGCTCTTGGCCTTCACTGCTGGAGATGCGTCGAACTCTGTAATCCGAGTCGCTCGCTTGAAATAGAGATGGGATTGTTCAGTGAACGAATTGACGTGTCAGAAGGAGAGATCATGAGATCAAGTCTGTGGCGTGCCGGTGTGGTCACGACCGTTGTGCTCTGTGCCCTGGTGCTGTCGGTGATCGTTCAGGCACATGCGAAGCTGGAGAAGTCGGAGCCTGCGAAGAACGCGACTGTCACCGCGCCACCGCCCCATTTGCAGCTCTGGTTCAACGAGAAGCCAGACGTCAAGACCAGCAAGATCGAGCTGCGCAGCGCCTCGGGTCCAGTGAAGCTGGGACCGGTCCATTCCATGGACGCGAAGACGCTGATGGCGGTTGTCTCGGGCGACATGCCGGACGGCAGCTACACCGTCAGCTGGCAGACTGCGGGCGATGACGGGCACGTGTTGAAGGGCGAGTTCACGTTCTCCTTGAAGCGCGCGAAGTAGCAGCTGACCGGCCATTCCATGCTGCTCATCCGCTCCCGATTGCTCGCTTGCGCCCTGGCGCTCCTGGTGTGTCAACTGGGCCTGGCGGCGGCTGCTCCTGTGGCCTTGTGCCTCGTGGGTCGGCCGTTTGAGGCCAAGCCAGGAAACCTGACCTGTACCTGCGCGCATGAGGATGGCACCGAGCGCGTCGCCCTCCTTGTGTGCGTTGCGGCGGTTGGGGCACACGCCGCCGAGGCTCAGGAGACTGTCAACTACGCGAGTGTCAGCGGACGGGTCACCGACGCGTCCGGTGGAGTGATTGTCGGCGCGCAGGTGACCGCTCGCCAGACCGAAACCAATATCATGGCCAGAGGCGAGACCGATGCGGAAGGCCGCTTCCGGTTCACGTACTTGAGAGTCGGGCCGTACGAGATCAAAGTGCGTTTGGCGGGATTTGCAGACGTCACCCGCCAGCTGACGCTGACGGTTGGCGCCGCATTCGAGTTGTCGGTCCCACTCACCATCGAAACGCTCGAGGCCAGTGTGAGCGTCAGCGCGTCCGCCATCGTCCTCGAGGCAGCTCGCAGTCAGATTGCCGGGACCGTCTCCAAGGAAGAGATCAAGAATCTGTCGCTCAACGGGCGCAATTTCCTCGACCTTGCGCTCCTCATACCTGGCGTGGCGCCGCCCAACTTGGGTTCCACTCAGCTGTTCGCCGAGACCTCGGCGGTGGTCGGGTCGGGGCTCTCCGTGAACAGCCAGCGCAATCTGTCGAACAACTTCATCGTGGACGGGTTGTCTTCGAATGACGATGCCGCCGCGCTGGCGGGAATGACGTACGGCGTGGACGCGGTGGACCAGTTCCAGGTCGTGACATCGGGGGGACAGGCTGAACTCGGGCGCGCGTTGGGCGGATTCATCAACGTGGTCACTAAGAGCGGCGCAAATACCACACATGGCGACGTCTACGGGTACTTCCGCGACGATGCACTCAACGCGGCCAACGCGCTTTCAGGCACCACGCTTCCGATGAGCCAGGAACAGTACGGCATGAGCCTCGGCGGTCCGATCAAACGGGACCAGACGTTCTATTTCTCGAACTTCGAGCAGCGCGCGCTGGATCAGACCGGTCTCGTGACGATCGCTCCGGCCAACGTCGCCGCCATCAACGGACGTCTGGCCGCCGTCGGGTACCTCGGCCCAGACGTCACCACCGGCAACTATCCGAACCCCGTTGACCTCACCAACTTCATGGCGAAAGTCGACCATCGGTTCAGCGAACGGGATCAGTTCAGCGTCCGCTACAGCCTTTATCGTGCGGACTCGAGCAACTCACGGGGCGCGGGAGGTTTGAGTGCACCCAGTGCGTCGGCTGGCCTGGACAACACGGACAACAGCGTCGCGTTCGCCAATATCCTGACGCTCGGCTCGAGGACCATCAACGAGACACGGGCACAGTTCGCGGACGGCGATCTGAAGGCGCCTTCGACGGATCTCGTCGGCCCGGCGGTGAGCATCTCGGGCGTTGCGACCTTCGGCACCCTGTCCGGGAGCCCGCAGGCCCGCCAGAACAAGATGTTTCAGATCGTCAACAACCTCTCCCATCAGCGAGGCGCGCACGCCATGCGGGTCGGCGCGGATTTCCTCTACAACAGCGACACGATCACCTTCCCGCGCGCGTTCCGCGGTTCGTATTCGTTCTCCTCGCTCGCGACGTTTCTGCAGGGCACCTACAACAACTCGGGCTTCACGCAGACGTTCGGCGAGACCGTCGTCTCGCAGACGAATCCGAACGTCGGGCTCTACGCGCAGGACGAGTGGAAGGTCGTCCCGCAGCTGACGATCAACGCCGGACTGCGCTACGACCTTCAGTACCTGGACACCATCAACGCGGATCCGAGCAACGTGTCGCCGCGCGTGGGTGTCGTGTGGTCGCCACGGGCCTCGGGGCGCACCATCGTTCGCGGCGGCGCCGGCATCTTCTACGACCGCGTGCCGCTACGGGCCCTTGCCAACGCGCTGTTGTCGGCGGGGAATACGACAGATCTGACGAACCTGCGGCAGACGGGCATCAGCCTGTCGCCGACGCAGACCGGCGCGCCGGTGTTCCCGAATATCCTGAGCGGTCCGGTGCCGCTCGTCACGCTCGTCAATCTCACGACCATGGATTCCGACATCCAGAACGCCTATTCCCGGCAGGCCAGCCTCGAGGTGGAGCACCAGCTCGGGCAGCGCAGCGCCGTCAGCATCGGCTATCAGTACACGGGTGGACGGAACCTGATCATGTCGATCAATCAGAACGTCCCGACGTGTGTCGCGTCGGGGAACAACAACGGCTGTCGACCGATTTCCACCTACGCCAACAACAGCCAGTACTCGTCTGCGGGAACATCCACCTACCACGGCATGCACGTCTCGTTCATGCAACGGCCGACGTCGTGGGGCAACTACAGGGTCAGCTACACGCTCTCGAAGTCGATGAACAACCTCGGCGAGAACTTCTTCAGTTCCCCGATCGATCCGACGGATCTCTCGAGGGACTGGGGGCGTTCCGACGACGATCAGCGGCATCGCCTGGTGGCGTACGGGAGCATCAATTCGTCCACCGCGCCGGCCCGGACGTGGTGGGAGAAGCTCAGTCACAACTTCCAGGTGAGCAGCACCGTCCAGGCGTACTCCGCGTTGCCGTTGAACATCACCTCGGGTGTGACGACGATTCAGGGTACGACTGGCCGGCCGATCGTCGACGGGGAGTTCATCCCGCGTAACTCGGGCCAGGGCGGCGACTTCTTCAGCCTGAGCCTGCGGGTTAGCCGGGCATTCGACGTCGGCCGCTCCGTGAAGGTCGAGGCGCTGGTCGAAGCGTTCAACCTGACGAACCACACGAACGTCGTGACTTGGAACGGCAACTTCGGCTCCGGTGCGTACCCGTCGAATCCGTCCCCGACCTTCGGGCAGGTTGTGGCGGTCGGCGACCCGCGCTCGGTCCAGTTCGGCGTGCGCGCCAGGTTCTAGTGGCCGTGTCGGGCGGGCCTTTCGGGCCCGCCCGCCATCCGATTCCGCCGGCGCTCGCGTTAGGATGGCAGCGTTGTCGTTCGATCAACTTGCCTTCTCGCTCGAGGTCGCAGGAAAAGCGGCGCTCTACGCTTCGTTGCTGCCTGCGATCGGTGTGTGTGCGATTCGCTCGTTGCTGCTGCCGCGGCTCAGGCTCTCGCCTGACCGTGTCGCTGACACACGTGCCGAGTTGGCAAGAGTCGGCACGACAACGGCCGCCCTTGTGCTCGTCGCCCTGGCCTTCCGACTCTTCACGCACACCATTGCGGTTTTCGGTTTCGCTGACGTGTTCACAGTCAACCAGGTTCTGATCGTGGCTCTCGAGAGCCGATGGGGCGGTGGCTGGCGTGTGCAGGTGCTGGCTGCATCAGCCTTGCTGGCGACCAGTGTGCTGGCACGTGCTCGTCCGGGGCGGAGCAGCATCCTGCCGGCCATGGCTGCGGTCCTGCTGTGCTACTCGGTGCCTCTCGTCGGCCACGCTGCCGGAAGCGCCTCGCGCGTGGTGCTGCATGGCTCTCACGTGCTGGCGGGCGCCAGCTGGCTGGGGACGCTGGCGGTGCTTCTGTTCCTGGTGCTCCGGAGCGGAGGGCGTCCCACTTCCGATCCCATATCTGACCGCGATGCCGCCCTTCGTCTGCAGCTGCTTCAAGGATTCTCACCGGTCGCCTTGTCGGGCGCTCCTGTGCTCCTGCTCACGGGCGCGATGAGTTCGTGGGTCTACGTTGGCTCGCTCTCGAACATGTGGACATCGTCGTACGGCTGGCTCCTCGCCTTGAAGCTCGCATTCGTGGCCGGTGCGGCTGGATGCGGCTATGTCAATTGGCGGCGGCTCTCCGCACGGCGGGGCAGAGAGAGCGCCTCGGCAAGAAGCCCTTCGGATTCAATGACGTCGACAATTGTGGTTGAAGTCATTCTCGCGGGCGTGGTGACGCTCGTGACGGCGGCACTGACCGAAGTCGCTCACCCCTGACATCGGTCTGGGCCTCCTCAAGGAAAACAATGGGTCGATGGCCGCGTCACAGATCGGCGACATGATTCTAACCGCGCTGCCTTTCGAGGAAGTGTGCGCGGTCGCGAAAAGTCCGCTCGACTCGGCCGCGATGTAGGATACGCATACCCGGTCGACAGGGCGTGGGACGCTGCACAATCGCGGAGCATCCGCCCGCGAATTTCGAGGGAGATCACCGATGCAAATCGACGTATTGCATGCTATCAACGACCAAATCAACTCCGAATTCGGTGCCTGGTATCAATACCTGGCCATGGCCGCGTTCTGCGACCGCGAAAAGTTCACCGGCGCGGCCAAGTGGCTCAGGCAGCAGAGCCTCGAAGAGTACCAGCACGGCATGAAGCTCTTCGACTTCGTGTTGGCGCGCAACGGCGTCGTTGAACTGAAGCTTCTGGAGCAGCCGTTGCTGGAGTTCGATTCCTTCGCCGAGGTGTTCGAGTACGCCCTCAAACAGGAGGAACAGGTCACCGCCAAGATCAACGATCTGTACGAACTGGCATTCAAGTCGAGAGCCTTTGCTGAAATGACGGAGCTGCAGTGGTTCCTCACGGAGCAGGTTGAGGAGGAAAAGTCCGCTCGGGAGACCGTGGCCCGTTTCCGCCTCGTGGGCGACGACCCAGGCTCACTGCTGGATCTGGATCGGGAGCTCGGCACCAGGTCCGCCGCACAGAAGCGCTAGAGAGCAGTTACTGATTGTTTCGCAGTACGGCCCACATGGTACCTGTTCCCTGGGAGTGACCAGGCACCGTATTCAAGAGATCTGCGAAAGCGCGTGTGAAGTAGTCAGCTGGATGATTCGCGTACGGGGTTCTTTGAGAGCTTCCGCTGGAGCGACCGGCGGTGAATGCCGAGGATCCGCGCCGCTTGCGATACGTTGTTGTGGCAGTCCGCCAGGACGCGTTGAATGTGTTCCCACTCGACTCGGGCCAGCGGCTGCGCCACATGTGATTGACGCTCGACTGGAAGGTCGGGCCCATGACTCGCAGGCCCATCCTTCCAGTCGGGCGTGGTCGGAGTCGGCGACTCGGTGCCCCGGGCGTCAGCTGCGGCCATTTCGAATGACGCCATGATCTGATCGGCGTCCACTGGCTTCGTCAGGTAGCTCGTGGCGCCGAGCTTCAGGCTCTGCACCGCCGTGGCAATGCTCCCGTACCCAGTGAGCACGACAATACGGGTTGTCGCATCGAGGTCCTTCAGACTCCGCACGAGGTCGAGGCCGGACCTGCCAGGCAGTCGAAGATCCACGAGCGCAAACTCCGGGCTGTCGGCGCGGGCCGCGCTCATCGCTTCATCGTAGTTGGCCGCGTCACTGACATCGAATCCCCGCTCTCGAAACGCTCGCACGAGCCGCGTCCGAAACGGCGTGTCATCGTCCACGATGAGCAGCGTGCGCAGGTCCTTCGAGGGGATCTGAGTTGAGTCGGTCATGTGGTTCGTGAGACGGCCGAGCGGGTCGGCAGCTCGAGGCTGGCGGTCGTGCCGTTGTCGGAATCGAGCGTCAACGAGCCGCCGCAGCGCTCGGCGAAGACCCTCACCAGAAACAGCCCAAGCCCCAGCCCTCGTCCAGGCTCCTTGGTCGTGAAAAACGGATCGCCGGCGCGCTGGAGCACGTCAGGCGCCATGCCGCGTCCCGTGTCGCGTACGACCAGTCGTACTCGCTCCTCGTCCTGGGCGATGGTGACGATGACGTCTTCATCGGAGGCATCGAACGCATTGTTGATGAGATTCAGGATCGCCTGCTCGAAACCAGCAAGGGGAAGCTGAATGAGTCGAGAGGCCTGAGGGAGCGTCAGGCGCAGCCGCGCTGCCTGAGAGACCGGCAGGCGGCCGCAGATGTCCGCCATGACCGTCCCGAGGTTGACCGTTTCCGGCAGGTCGGCCGCCATTCCCCCCGCCCGTCCGCTCATTTGATCGAGAATCGCGCGGCAGCGATCCACCTCGGCACGAATCAGGTGGGCATCTTCGGCCAATCCTGGAACATTCTCGTGAAAACGCGTCGCGCGTTCGAGCTCTCTGGCCGCCAGCGCGATCGTCGCAAGCGGCGTGGAGAGTTCGTGCGCTGCGCCTGCGGCAAGGGTGGTCAGCGACATCACCCGTTCCGTGCGAGCCGCCGTGCGGCGCATCGCTTCGATTTGCTCTTCGCGCCGAGCCAGCATGTTGGACGCTTGGACGACAAAGTAGGCCGCCAGTTCGGCGATCATCGAAGCGGCGACCCACATCGCGAAGAGGTGCGTGGGGAAATCGTTCAAACGGTGGTGCCCGGGCACGAGCTCGTGGTTGTGCCAGTACACCAGAATGCCGTAGCAGGCGGCGACGGTGCCCCCGATGGCCACGGCGTAGACGGCACCGAGCGTCAGCGCCGCCAATGCCACCTGCACGGCAAGGATCACGGCAAACGGGTTGAAAGGTCCGCCGGTGAGTTCAAGAAGTCCGCTGAGCAGCAGGACGTCGATGGCCAGCCCTATTGCCGCGACGGCCCGTGGCAACGCGCGACCGCGTGACAGCCAGATGGCAACCGTGAGGTTGCTGAGCATGGCCGCCGCAATCAGCGCCGAAATCCGGCGCAAGGGAAAATCAAGATTTGGAAACGACCACGCGACGGCTAGCCCGACAGCCTCGATTCCAGCGCTGACCCCATGCAGACGAATCAGCCATGGCAGCGTGACGAGTGGCGTTGCGGAGAGGTACCACGGTCGCGCGCCGGCATCGAGGCGCATCGCGGCCGCGGAGCGGCTACTCAGCGAACTATGAGAGGTGTCGTTCTGCATTGCGCCGCGTTGGGGCAGTCTCCCTTGCGGATACTGGGACAGTTTACGCGGTCTTTGCGGCGCGTTGAACGGTGTGCGGGATCAGGCGTCCCGATGAAGTGCGACAATTTGCCGCATGCTATGCGCGCGCCATCATCCGTAGACTCTCCGGAATGCTGGCATCGCATTTCCGCGGCCTGTCCGCCGCGGCCGCTATCTTCATCCATCTCAGTACGGGTCCGCCGCGTTCGCGCAGGTGACGTCAGTCTCGGGAACAGTTCGAGACGAAACCGGCGGCGTACTCCCGGGCGTGGCGGTCACACTTCACGCGGACCACACGCGTCCTGTCGACACGACAACCGACGCCCAAGGCCGGTATCGGTTCGACGGCGTGCGGCCGGGTGAAGCCTACGTGTCGTTTGCACGCGTGAATTTCGCCGTGGGGCGCCGCACCATCACCGTCGTCGCCGGCGGTGTCACCGCCGATGCCGTGCTCCGCCTGTCCCTCAGTGCTGAAGTGACCGTGACAGGCAAGCGTACATTCACGAATCTCGCAGACGCGGATGCGCCTGCTGAAAATCTGGTCGGCATCGCACAGTCCGCGAGCCAGGGTGCCATTGCTGCGACGCAACTCGACGCGCGCCCAATCATGCGCACCGGTGAGGTGCTCGAGACCGTGCCTGGCCTGATCATCACCCAGCACAGTGGGGAGGGGAAGGCCAACCAATACTACCTTCGAGGCTTCAACCTCGACCATGGGACCGACTTTGCAACGACGCTGGCGGGGATGCCGGTGAACATGCCTACGCATGCTCATGGTCACGGCTACTCGGATCTGAACTTCATGATTCCGGAACTCGTGAGTGGCGTGCAGTACTCGAAGGGTCCGTACTTTTCGGAACAGGGAGACTTTGCGACCGCGGGGGCGGCGAACGTCAACTACGTTAACGCGCTGGACCGACCGGTCATTCGGATTGGCGGAGGCGACGAAGGTTTCGCCCGCGCGCTGGCCGCCGCCTCGATGAAGGTCGCCAGCGGACAACTGCTGGGAGCGATTGAGGTCGCGCACAACGACGGACCCTGGGATCGTCCCGACGATTTCAGGAAGATCAACGGCCTCATTCGCTACACGCGGGGCGATGCAGTGAACGGCTTCTCCGTGACCGCGATGGCATATCGGGGAACCTGGGATTCCACCGACCAGATCCCGCAGCGCGCGGTGACCGACGGCGTGATCGGCCGATTCGGAACGATCGACGACAGCGATGGCGGCGACAGCTATCGCTACAGCGGATCGTTTGATTGGCAGCGGACGCGCGGCACTGCCACCACACGGCTCATCGCCTACGGGATCGGCTACGACCTGAATCTGTTTTCCAATTTCACGTTCTTCCTCGACGATCCCAACGATGGCGACCAATTTCACCAGGCGGATCATCGATTCGTGACCGGCGCGAAGGTGACGCACCGTCGGCTCACCAACTGGGGCGGGCACATTGCTCGGAACACCTTCGGAGCGCAGCTTCGCAACGATGACATCACCAGGGTTGGTCTCTATCACACGCACGCGCGCGGACTGCTGGAGACCATTCGCCAAGACGCGGTTGTGCAGACGAGTGTAGCGGGCTACGTGCAGAATGAAGTGGAATGGACGCCCTGGCTCCGGTCGCTCGTGGGCGTCCGCGCGGACGAGTACCGTTTCAGCGTGGATGCGAGCGATCCGGCCAACGGCGGAATGAAGACGGCCGGCATCGCGAGTCCGAAGGGCGGCGTGACTGTCGGTCCGTTCCGGGGCACCGAGTTCTACGCGAACGGCGGATATGGTTTTCACAGCAACGACGCCAGAGGGGCGACGACGACGCGCGATCCAAAGACGGGTGACGCGGTGGATCCGGCGACCCCGCTCGTGCGCGCGAAAGGGGCGGAGATTGGCGTGCGGACCGTCGCTATCCCCCATGTTCAGTCAAGCCTCTCGCTCTGGTCGCTCGACATCGACTCGGAGTTGATCTTCATCGGCGACGCCGGCACAACTGAAGCCGGTCGGCCGAGCCATCGCCGCGGTTTCGAGTTCGCGAACTACTACAGCCCGAGTCGCTGGTTGACCGTCGACGCCGACATTTCCTGGTCGCACGCCCGCTTTACGAACGACGATCCGGCCGGAGAGGAGATTCCGGGCTCGGTGGAAACGGTCGTCTCGGGCGGCGTCACCATTGATGCGTGGCGAGGCATCTTCGGGAGCATCAGACTGCGCTACTTTGGCCCGAGGCCGCTCGTGGAGGACAACTCGGTTCGATCGAAAGCAACGACCCTCGTGAATCTTGAAGCAGGCTACACGCTGACACCGAGAATTCGAATCGGCGTGGACGTCTTCAATCTATTGAACCAGGCAGACAGTGACATCGACTATTACTACGAATCACGGCTGCCGGGGGAGTCCGCAGCAGGAGTGGCTGATATCCACTTTCACCCGACGCTCCCGAGAACGGCTCGGGTGAACGTGAGCCTGGCGTTCTAGGCCCCCACGCCATACCTGCACCAGCCCGTGCAGGAGGGTGAGGTGCGCTTGGGGCATTGGTCGGTGCCCGTCGGGCAGCCCTGTTCGGGCTCACGCTTTTCGCCAGCGAAAAGCCTTCTACCGGTCGGGCGGGAGCTGGCCCGGGGCCGGCCCCCCAGCCGTTCCTGACCCCATCAAAAGGGGGGACCTTTCCCGCATATCATTAGATAGGTGGCGTATGTCATTTGTGAGCCCTGCATCGGTACCAAGGACACTGCATGCGTGGACGTCTGTCCTGTAGACTGTATCCATCCCCGGAAGGACGAGCCGGGGTTCGTCGCGGCTGAAATGCTCTATATTCATCCCGACGAGTGCATCGACTGCGGGGCGTGCGTGCCGGCGTGTCCGGTCGAGGCGATTTTCTCGCTCGACGAAACACCCCGGAAGTGGGATGCGTTTATCGTGAAGAACAGCGACTATTATGGTGACAGGGGCTAGCCCCTGTCCCTGGAGCATGCATGGGCCTGATCGACCATCGGTTTGAGGACAACTTCATCACGACGAGCATCGATCGTGTGATGAACTGGGCGCGCGAGTCGTCGATCTGGCCGATGGGATTCGGCCTCGCGTGCTGCGCCATCGAGATGATGGCCGCGTCCGCCTCACGGTTCGACATCGCGCGCTTCGGCGCGGAGGTGTTTCGCGCGTCGCCGCGGCAGTCGGATCTGATGATCGTCGCCGGCACGGTGACCAAGAAGATGGCTCCGGTGCTGCGCCGCCTCTACGACCAGATGCCCGAGCCCAAGTGGGTGATTTCGATGGGCAGCTGTTCGAACGCGGGCGGCCCGTTTCCCACTTACAGTGTCTTGCAGGGGGTCGACAAGGTCGTGCCCGTGGACGTGTACGTGTCTGGGTGTCCTCCGCGTCCCGAAGCGCTTCTGTACGGGCTGATGCGGCTTCAGGACAAGATTCGGAAGGAAGGCACAGTGCTTCGGAAAGAGCGCGTCATCATGTCGGGCGAGACGGAACCGACCCTTATCGGCGAGCGGGCGTAATGCAGACCATCATCAAGTTCTTCAAGACCATCTTCCTCGTCGATCTCATGAAGGGCATGTGGCTCACGCTGAAGTACACGCCACAGCCGGCGTTCACCTTCCAGTACCCGGCTGAGCGACGGCCCACCGCCCCGCGTTTCCGTGGTGTGCTGCGACTGCAGACTGAACCTGGCACCGGCGCGCAGACGTGCATTGTCTGCGACCAGTGTGCCAAGGCGTGCCCGGACGACCTGATCGCGCTCGGCGGCCACCGGGAGCCGGGGCAGAAGATCAAGATCCTCGACTATTTTGACTTCAACCTCTCGCGCTGCAGCTTCTGCGGCCTCTGCTCGGAGGTGTGCCCCACGAAGCCCATCAAGGCGCTGATCATGAGCGAGGACTACGAGCTTGGCAGCTACAGCCGCGAGACGCAGATTCTCCGCGTGAACGAAATGTACGACGGCGTTCAGATCGAGCAATACACGCACTAGACCTGCGAGGAGGACGTAATGGCCCGGGGCATTCGCGCGACGGTCCTTCCGGCGATGCTTGTGGCAGCATCATTCGTCATTCATGCTGGTGTCGAACCCCAGTCGCAGTCCTCGGCCATTCAGCTTCAACTCGGCGACTCGTTCCTGACCGATGGACGGTACTCGGATGCGATCGACGCGTATCAGCGCGCCCTGGTTGGCGCAGACGCTGTTGAGACGCGTTCGGCCCGGTCCGGCATTGTTCAGGCGTCGTTGAGGGTTGCGCAGTTCGACGCGGCCCGCGAGGAATCCGACAAGCTCCTGCGGGCATTCCCGCGCGACGCCGAGGCGCTGGCGCTCAACGGGGATGCGATGTGGGCGTCGGGGCTCTTTCTCGAGGCCGATGCCCGTTATCAGCAGGCGCTAGACGTCGCGCCGAACCTCGCGCGCGCCCATCACGGCATGGCGCGTTCACTGGCGGCTCAAAGCCGATTGAGTGCGGCGATGGAGGAGGCACAGACGGCCATCCGTCTGGCGCCGCGCGACGGCGAGATCCACCACACCATGGGCATGATCTACGAGCGGTTGCACAAGTACGAGGAAGCGGCGGGCGCCTTCAGCAACTACGTCAATCTGTTGCCGCACAAGGACCGCAGTGAGAAGGCCGACTGGTCGCGTTCGGAGGTCAAGTTCTTGCGCTCGTTCGGGCAGCGCGTGCCGCTCGAGATGGATCCCAGCGACGAGAGTCAAACGTACACGGTCGAATTCACCGTCGTGAACGAGAAGGTCATGGTGCGGGCGAAAGTCAACGACAGCAGCTTCCAGGAGTTCGTTGTCGATACCGGCGCCGAGAACACCGTGATCACTGATACGACGGCGAAGCGCCTCGGGGTGACACCCGTTGCCTACACGCTGAGCGCTGGTGTCGGGGATAAGGGAGTACGCGGCCTTCAGCTCGCGCGCATCGACACTCTCCAGCTCGGCAATCTGAAAATTCACAACGTTCCATGCCTCGTGAAGGATCCCCCGCTGCGGAACCTTCCAACACGTGAAGCCGAGAGTCTCTCGCCGCTGGCGCTGGGGTTCTCGATGATCATCGACTACAAGACCCATCGGATCACGTTTGGCAAGCACCTGCCGGACGAAGTGAGCGACTTCCAGCTGCCCATGCGCCTGTACCGGCTGGCCACGGTGCGTGGCACTGTGGACGGGACGCACCCGGCAAACTTCGTCGTGGATACCGGCGGCCAGCTGATCTCGATCAGCCAGGCGACGGCTACGCGACTCGGTCGACCCGAGCCCACCCGAAAAATCGCGCTCAAGGTGTATGGGTCATCGGGGTGGGACCGCGACGCGTTCCTGATGCAAGGCGTCAATCTGGCGTTCGACACGATTCAGTTCCCGAACTACAACGTGGTCGTGTTGAATCTCAACGCCCCGAGCGCGCTACTAGGCTTCCAGTTGGGTGGGATAGTCGGACACAATTTCCTGAAGAAATACCGCGTGTGGCTGGACCTCGAGACCAGCATGCTCCGGCTCAAGAACATCTCGTAGGGACTAGGGACTAGGGATTGGAAGAAGCCTGCTAGTCCCTACTCCCTACTCCCTACGCCCTATCCCCCTTGCCTTCGGGAGAGCCGTGCGGCCCGGCGGGCTTGGGCTTCCCGGCAGACACGTCGCTCTTCGTCCGTGTTCAGGGCCAGCGGAGGGACTTCCAACCGATTGCCATCCTTCGAGATGGCCACAAACGTGAGGAACGCGCGGCTCGTCATCTGACGGCGTCCGGTGAGCGTTTCTTCCGAGTACACATCCACCTGGGCTTCGAGTGACGTCCGGAACGCGCAGGTGACGCGCGCTTTCAGGATGATCAGGTCGCCCACCTTGATCGGGTGGAGGAACTGGAGGTCGTCCACGGCCGCCGTGACGAGCAGACTTCTGGTGTGGCGGTGACACGCGATGGCCGCCGCGATGTCGATGAGGTGCATGACCGTGCCGCCGAGAATGAATCCAAGCGCATTCGCGTCGTTCGGGAGTACGACCTGCACCATCTCGGTCGCCGACTCCGAGGCGTGCTTGGGCGTGAGATCCATCGTGCTGTTAGAAGTCGTATCCAATCCACACGCTGAAGCGCGCATGGCGGAATTCATGACTGCCTCCGGTGGAGGCGAAAAGGGCGTCCTCCCAGTCCTTATTGAAGAGCGTGCGCCAGGCCCAGTCGAAATGCAGCGGGAGGCCTATGATAAACGTCTCGACTCCGAGCCCGTATGACGCGCGTCCGTCCCGCAGTCGGAATCCTCGAATTGCTTGTGTCCGACCGTAGACCGGAATGGGATAGCCGGTCTGGGGGTCAAGCACGATGTCGCCGAGCACATTTCGCTCGTAGTCGACAGTCGGCGTGTAAAGCTCAGTGTCGTTCGCGAAGAACTTGAAGTCCTGGCTCTTGAACGAGCCCCCGCCGATATCCGCGAAGAACACACCTCGGATACCGCCGACGACGCCAATCGGTGTGAGGGCCGCGGTGATGAGGGGGAACCGGAGCTCGGCGTTGGCAAAGACGGTGGTGTCGCCGGAGAACTCGAGGTAGTTGTACCCCCGCATTTCGGAGTTCCCGCCGAAGTACGAGTAGCGTGGGTTGTCGCCTGTGCTCTTGAACCCCTTGATGCGCAGCGCCAGCACGCCGGTGGTCGCGATACGCTGGTAATATCGCGCGTCGGCGTCGATCGTCCGACTCGACAAGGAATTGCCGACCGGCGGTTCCACGTCGTACGCGAATCGCATCGTGTTTCCAGAGAGCGGTCCGAACTCCCGAAATACGGTCGTCTCCTGGACGAACGCGATCCCGAGCGGCAGTATGATGCCGTCCCGAAACACCTGTGGCTGCGGCTGGCCGAAGGAATCCAGATACTGCTGGGCATTGTCATTGAACTGTTCCTTGACCTGGAACATCCCCGCGGAGAGCTCCAGGCGGCGGAAGCGATCGAGGGGATAGAGGCCGTTGGCGGCCCCGCCACGCACCTGGCTCGTGGCCTGCAGGTTGCTCCTGTCGCTGAAGACTGGAGCAAGGAGAGGGTCGAGGTAGACGCCGTTTGTCGCCGCATAGAAGAACTGCGTTTGCGTGACGCCCTGCAACGCGAACTGAAAACGATGGGCCAGGTTGATCCACTGGAACGACATCGACCGGCTCCCGGCACCGTACTGGGCCGAAGAGTCGGCGTAGAACACGAACCGCTGATCGCCGAGCACATCGCCAAAGCTGATGGCGGCGCCGCCAAAGATGCCGCCGTTGTTGGTCATCATCACGTTCACCGATGGAATGCCTTCGATGATCATCTTCTCGAACATTCGCTTTGGCCGGTTATTGGCGCTGACGAACGTGTGAGTCAGGGGCGCCTGGAAGTCTATGATGGGCCCAGGGCTGCCGAAGTCGGCGCTTGCAGCCGTCTGCAGCGCATCCTTCCGATCCAGCGCGTGGATGCCCCACTCACCCTTGTAGTACGTCACGAACGCCATTCGTTTGGTTGTGCCCTCGTTCAAGACGACGGGGGAGAAGATGCCTCCTACCGCATCGGTGAACTGTTTCAGTTCGCCGTTGCTCATATCGAGTGTCCAGAGGTTGTAGATATTGCCGTTCTTGGCGACGTCTGGCTCGAGTGGCTTTGAGGGGTTGGTGCCCGTGGACACAAAAATGAGTGTGTGGTCGTCGAAGAATTGCGCGCCGCCTTCATCCTGGGTGGCGAACGTCAACTGCGTCTTCTTCTTCGTGGCAAGGTCAAAACGGAACAGCTTCTGGTTCCCACTGATGCGGACGGTGTGGACGATGAAGGTTCCGTCCGGCGAGTACGTCGGTGCGTAATCGAAGAAGTCGTCCGCGGTGAGATTCACGATCTCACCGCTCTTCAGGTCGACGGTGTAGATGTCGCTGATACCGGCGCGCAACGCCGAGAACGCAATCGTCCGGCCGTCCGGTGAAAAGGCTGGCGACTCCGGCTCGTCCACCGTTTTCAGCGGCCGGCGGATCTCAATCTTCTTCGTGATCACGTTCTGTACGATGAGGGTGCGCTCCTTCTCGGTGCGGACGAAGTAGGCGATTTGATCGCCCTTGGTCGACCAGGCCAGCCATGGCACGGTGTTGAAGCGCTCACCGACCTGCACGATGTAGCTGAACCCCATGTCTTTGTCGAACCCGTCCGTCAGGTTCCGTACCACCGCCCCGTCCTTGGATGACAGCAGCACGATATCGGTCTCGCCGTCCTTACGGTTGCCGGTCACCGCGGCGATCAACTCTCCGGATGGCGACGGGGCGATGGAGTAGGCCTGAATGTAGGGCGTCTTCTCGCTGTTCGGCGCGAGGTCGCGTCCATAGTCGGCCGGTCGCTCCTTGTCGCGGAAGGCCTTGAAGCGATCTTTCAAATAGCGTTCGAACGCCTTGTCGAATTCATCGGGCTTCATCTGAAACGCCTCTTCGTAGGCGTCCTCGCCACCGCCGATGACGCTCTTGCGCAGGGACAGCAGGAATTGCCTGACGCCATCCTTTCCCCACTTCGCCTCGATGAACTCGAAGACCGCATGACCGAGGTTGTAGATCATCCGGGGGTTGTTGGTGTTGCCGTACCCCTCCAGCTTGGTCATCGGCGGCACGATGTCGGCCACGGCCGCGTCACGCACCGTCATCAGGTCAATGGGATCCCACTGCGCCCGCTCGTAGTCGGCGTGTCCCTCGTTCATCCACAACGGCACGCTCCTGCGGATCAATCCCTGCGGGATGAAGTCGTACTGGAAGATGTGCGTGAGCTCGTGCGTGATGAGGCCGTACAGCCGGTCCGGCGGTTCGTCGATGGGCATCAGCATGCGCCGGCGATCAGACTCGGCGAATGCCGCCACGCCTTCCTGTGACAGCACCGGGGGCCACGTTCTGCTGTTCGAATTCGCTGTGAGTCTTGAACAGAATCAGCGGCACTTTACCGGGCAGCTCGTGCCGCAGGTCGGCGCTTATCTGCTGGTACGCGCTCTCGACATAGCCGGCGACCCGCTCGAGGTGGAGCTTGATGTCCGTGTAGTAGTAGATGGAGAAGTGTTCGGTCTCGTAGATCTGCCAGTCGAACGTGTCGTAGTGGATGTTGTTCTTGTTGTAGTAAGGGTAGAAGCCCGTTTGCTTGAGAACTCTCGGGCTGACCGGGACCGTCGGGGTCGGGCTGCCGGCCCCTGCATTCGGGAATCGGCCCGGTATCCATCCGTTGAGCGATGCGCCAATGGTTGGGCAGTAGTAGGGGGTGTTGACGTGCGTCTGCGCCGCCGACGTTCCCGCCTGAAGAACGCCGCCCAATAGCAGGAGCAGGACGCGCATGCGCATATAGGGTCCTTCGGATTGCCTCGACGACAGACGTCGATCTTACTGTGGCCGTTGGACGTGTGCAAAGGTCGGACCTTCTGTGGCTTGCAAGAACAGGCGCATTGTCGCCGTCCGCCGCTTTCTTGGGGCCGCCTGCCACCTGTGGGCGACACGTGATACTGTCCGAACGGACGAACGACCGATCCGGGGCGCCGCCGAGGGCGCAACGCGACCGGCCGGAATATTTCAGGGTGGGCCGGGGTTCTCACCTTCGGCGTGCGCGCCACATGCGGATACGAGGGGCACATACGACGCCCAAACGGGGTCCAGTCACTGGGGACCGCGGGGCCCCAAGGTCGAAGACCTTTGATGCCGAGGCGTTGAGCCACGTCGACAGCTTGTACCGAACCGCTCTCCGGCTGACGCGGGCGCCGGCGGACGCGGAAGATCTGGTGCAGGAGGCTTATCTGAAGGCGTTTCGAGCGGCTGAGAGTTTCGAACCTGGGACGAACCTGAGGGCGTGGTTATTCACGATTCTTCACAATACCGCCAGAAACCGGTTCCGCGACAGGGCCCGCGATGGCGAGTCGGTGGATACCGAGATGGCGGAACGCGCAGCCGACGCATCCCTCGCCAGCGAGCCGGGCGGAGCCGTCACGCCGGAAACGCTGCTGCTTCGCGAGACCCTCGGCCCCGAACTCCAGGCGGCCGTCGATGCGCTGCCCGAGGCGTTCCGACAGGTCGTATGGTTGCGCGACGTTGAAGAGTTTTCGTACGCTGAGATAGCGAACATGCTCAATGTACCGCTCGGCACCGTGATGTCCAGGCTCTCCCGGGCCCGCCGGATGCTATTCGATCGGCTCCATCATCTGAAACCTGCCAATGTCTGACTGTCCATCCATCGATCCACTCATCACCCCGTACGTCGACGGTGAGCTGGCCGCCGGCGACCGCGATCGCGTTCACCACCACCTGCTCGCGTGTCCCACCTGCTATGCGCGTGTGTCTTCGGAGCAGGTGATTCAGCGTTTGATGTCGGCGCGAAAGGATGCGCTGCGCGGCGACGGTGCACCAGAGGCGTTGCGCGCGAGGTGCGGTGCGCTGGCCTTGCCGCGCATGGACGACCGGGCCTCAGGTCATGAACCGACGGTCTGGCAAGGGGCGTGGCGCGCGCGCCTGGGGCCGCTCGCCTTGGCCGCCGCTCTCGTGCTGATTGTGGCCGGCGCCTTCCTCTATCAAGTGACCGCCAGGTCGTCGCGCGTGATGGCGGCGGAACTCACTGCCGACCACATGAAATGCTTCGCGGTGAACGGGCTGCTCAGAACCCGCCAGGTTGCCGAGAGCGTCGAGCGTTCCCTGGCGTCGGGATTCGGGTGGCGGCCGCATTTGCCGGAACATCCCGACCGCGAGGGTCTGGAGCTCGTCGGGTCACGCCCATGTTTGTACGGAGAAGGACGCGCCGCGCACATCATGTACAGGCACAACGGACATCCAGTGTCGCTGTTCATGCTCCAGCGAAACAGAGGCGAGAACAAGGTCATCGATGTATTCGGCCACGAGGCAGCCATCTGGTCGGTCGGAGATCGCACCTTTGTGCTCATCACGCGCGAATCCAAGGCTGAGGTCGAGCGTCTCGCGGCGTTCGTTCGCGCCTCCGTTTATTGATCAGTAGCCCTTCGGAGAGGACAGCTCGATGCGGATTCGATGGGGGATCGCGACACTGGGCATCGTGGCCTTGGCGGCTGTCGCCGCAAACTTCTATATGCCGTGGCAGGCGCAGAATGCGCCGATGAAATCCGCTTCGTCTGTCAGTGGCCCCCGCGACAAGGCGGGGGAGACGTTGAGTTGTCCCGCCGATGCCAAAGCTGCTCCCCTCGAATTCACCATGAAGGACGTGGCAGGCAAGGACATCAAGCTCTCGCAGTACAAGGGCAAGGTGATCCTGCTCGACTTCTGGGCTACCTGGTGCGCCCCCTGTAAAGTGGAGATCCCGGGGTTCGTGGAGTTCCAGGACAAGTACGGCACGGACGGTCTCCAGGTCATCGGCATTTCGGTGGATGACAAGGCAGAGGATCTCGAGCCGTACATCAAGGAACTGCGCATGAATTATCCAGTGCTGCTGGGACTGGGCCGCGACGATGTGCAGAATGCCTTCGGGCCGCTTGCGGGAATTCCCACCACGTTGCTGATTGCCAGGGACGGCAGGATCTGCGCGACTCATGCCGGCTTCGCCGCGAAAGAAACCTTCCATCGCGAGATCAAGGCACTCTTGTAACCCGTCTCGCGCGCGTCTCACGGAATGCCGTGATATATTGAGGCAGATGTTGAAAGGGTTTACCCACGCTCGCCTTGCCTGCGGCTGCCGCATCACGTTTCGTGAGGGGGTCGAAGGCAGTCCCGTCATGGTCGTCGTCGACGAGAAGTCGCCCGCGTGTACGTTGTCGCAGCACGTGCGCGACTTGCCGCTGTTCGACTACCGGGAGGCGATGCGTCCGTCAACGCGGCTGGGCCCGCCCGAGGAAGAAGAGTACGAGGAAGAGGGTTAGCGATCTTCGATCGATGACGTGCTGATTGGCGATTTGTCGATACATCGTCGATCGCCACGTCGTAGATTTCCCGCCCTGTGTCAATCCACTCGAAACAACGCCGTCCTGACCCCTTTGACTGGTGTCCTGTGCGGCTGGCTATCGCCCGCGCCCTGAGAGAGATCTGACGCGAATGACCACGTCGACGATGACCAAGAACCTGACGATCGCCATTTTCTGGATTGTTCAGGCCTCCGCCCTTCTGGTTCTTTTCGTTCCGTTCGGATGGCCGCTCGTCGCTCTCTGGGGGGCAGCGCACTTTGTTCGCGCCGTGGCGCTGACGCTCTGCTATCACCGCTACTTCGCTCACCGGGCGTTTCAGATGAATCGCGGGGCGCGGTTCCTGTGGGCGTGGATTGCCGCCTCGGCGATGCAGAAGGGGCCGCTCTGGTGGGCGGGGCATCACGTGAACCACCACCGATTCGCCGATCGCGAAGGCGATCCGCACAGCCCGACGGTGAGCGGCGTTTACTACGCCCACATCGGCTGGTTCCTGAACGACGCCAGGCACGATCGTCTCGAGCCGTCCAATCCGGTCGTTCGCGACTTTTCCAGGTGCCCCGAGATCGCGTTCATCGACCGCTGGTTTTTTCTGCCGCCCCTCGTCATGGCTATTGCGATGTATCTCATCGGAGGCATGCAATGGTTGATCTGGGGTTTCTGTCTGCCCACGATGACGCTCGCGCACGCCACCTTCGCCATCAACACCGTGAACCACATGTGCGGGTCGCGTCGCTTCGACACGATTGACGACTCGCGCAACAACGCGATTACGGCGTTCTTCGCCGCGGGGGAGGGCTGGCACAACAACCACCACCGCTATCAACGCGCCGCCCGCAATGGTTTCTATTGGTGGGAGTACGATCTGACGTGGTACGTCATTCGTCTCATGGCGGCGCTTGGCCTCGCCTGGGATCTCCAAGAAGTGCCGGAGCGGATCTACGAGGAAGCGCGCGCGATACAACTGCGGCGCGCCACCGCCTCATTTCTCGGCACGCCGGAGCCTCCGCCAATCAGCGTCGATCTGGTTGAGGAAGCCGAGCCGATCTGACCTATCCGATCTTCACGTCCGCGACGAGCGGCAAGTGGTCGGACGCGACGAGAGAAAGCCTCGTACGCGGAAGCTCGACACTCGTGATTTCCAGATGTCCGGTGTAGTAGATGTGATCGAGGTGGAGAATGGGAAAGAACCCGGGATACGTGAACCGCCTCTTCAGGTAGTTGCGTAGGTCGACGCTCCTGAGCTTGCTGCTGAGAAGCGTCGTCGTCAACCCCCGCATCCACTCGTTGAAATCCCCGAGTACCAGTTGCGCGCCGCCGCTGTGCTTCTGCGACACGATTGTCGCGAGCCGCTGTGCCTGGTACCGCCGCTCGAGGAGAGCCGTTCCGAGATGGACGTTGTAGAGATGCAGCGTATGTCCCTGGACGCTGACGTCCACGCGCTGGAGGCAACGTGGCTCGGATGTCTTCCACGACAGATTGTGTTGCAGGTGATTGATGATCGGGAAACGGCTCAGGACTACGTTTCCGAACTGGTGTCCTCGGAGATGGCGCGCCGAGGCCATGACCCAGCCCATGCCGAGCGACGCGCCGATCAGCTCCGCGTGTCCGCCACCACTCGGGCCTGGACCGACAACTTCCTGGAGCGCAATGATGTCTGCGTCGATGCTGGCGAGAACGGCTGCCACGCGCTCCGGCAGTGTCCGACGGTCCATGCCGCGGCAGCGGTGGACGTTGTAAGTGACGACGCGGATGGCCGAGGCGGCGGGACTCACTGCGCTATGATAGTGGCTGACACCCGCTCAACGAGGCGTGTGGAGGGTACTGGGATGGCGCGTCTCAAGTCGGAACTGGAAGTCGTCTGCCCCTGCTGCAATTCGACGCTGGTGATCGACCTCAATCTCGGCCGCGTTGTGGCCCATCACGAGCCCGAGCGGAGCAACAAGCCGGAACTCAGCGATGCACATCGTCTGCTGGCGGAGGAGGCTGCTCGGCGCGAGGCCATATTCCAGCAGTCCGTCGATGCCGAGAAGACACGCGGCGATGCCCTGTCGCGCCGCTTCGAGGAAGCCCTGAAGCAGGCTCATCAGGAGCCGATCACCAAGCCGACGAGAGACTTCGATCTGGATTAGTGAATTTGGTCATCTGGTCATCTGGTCATCTGGTCATCTGGTCATCTGGTTATCTGGTCATCTCGTCAATTGGCCAGTCAGTGACCAAATGACCAGATGACTCAATGACCAAATTCACGTGGTAGTTCTGTCCACCGTTCCCGCCCCCGGTAGTAGACGGGCTTTCGCCCGAACCTGGCTCTGAACGTCCGGTAGCGTTTCAGGAGCTGTCTGTAGCGAGCGTCGGATGTCGCGATTTGTCTGTGTGGACAGTCCAGCAACATGCGCTCGACCTTCCACACGTTGGTCTCGGCCGTGCGCCAGTCGTAGTTGCCCATTATTCGTAAGTCGACGACGGCGTATCCTTTGACGCGCCCGGTGAAATCGACGTACGGGTCCACATAACTCAGGGACAGCGCGCGGGGTGTGACGAACACCGGGCGGCGGCCGTGGAGTCCTGGATCCCGGGACCGCGCGACCGAACCCCAGCGTCCACGGTGACGGTAGACGAAGATCACGTGGTCGAGTTCGTCGATCGACTCGAAGCTCAGGACAATCGGGGGATAACCGTGTTGCTCGAGCACGACGGCCGCAAACAACGCCGCTTCGAGGCAATGCGCACAGCCCGCGCGCAGGACGCCACGGAAGCTTCTGAGGGTGGCGCCGTACGGGGCGGGCTCCGTGTTGTAGGGAAGCCGATTCAGATAGCGTTGAACGTCGAGCGGTGTGCGCAGTCGCGCGATCAGCCGGCGTTCGAGCGGCGTGAAATGGGGCCGCGAGCCGTGTTCAATCAACGCCGACAAGGACCTTGATATCGGCCATCACGTCGGCCGGTGTCCACTCGTTCCCGGTGTAGATCTTCACCAGATTCCCGCTTCGATCGATGATGGCTGTCCGCAGGTTGTGGGTGATGTCGCGCTGGTCGGTCACCGCGCGCGCGACGGAGACGCCGAAGCGAGCGGCGAACTGATCGATCTCTTCTCGCTTGCCTGTGAGGAAGGTCCACAGCGTGGGATCGAATCCGAGCTTCTGTCCATGCTCCTTGAGCACCGCGGGGGTGTCCGTCGCAGGATCGAAGCTCACCGTCACGAGGTGGACGTTCAGGTCTGGGTCGCCCTTCATCCGCCTTTGCAGCGCGACGAAGTTGTTGTCCATGAGGGGGCAGAACGCTGGCATCGGGCAGCGCGTGTAGATGAACGTGAGCACGATCGCCTTCCCGTGAAAATCCGTCAGCGTGCGTTTCTTGGCGTCCTGATCGACGAATGTCGTTGGAGGAACCGGTTGACCCTCCTTGAGCAACTCAACGCCAGAGATCGTGGTCTGCACCGCGTCGAGCGTTTTCTCGAGCGGCGCATGCCCGACCGTCCTGACACCCTTCAGATAGGCGTCATTGCTCTCGACGACCAGCGTGCCGTTGATCAGGTCTCCCGGGGTGAGGTTCTCGAACTCCTTCACGTCTCGTGCCTTGTACGGCATCGTCATGGCTGGCATGAAGCCGGTGATCGCTTCGTGCTTGATCGTGGCTTCCTTATGGTCCGCGGCGATGGAGATGACCTGACCCTGGAGCGTGAATTCGCGTGAGTCGGCGGTCTTCCGGCCGCACGCCGCCGCCGTGACTGTCAAGGCCGAAGCGAAGGCGATCGAAAATGGCAGGAAATTCCGCATCTTGGTAGTTTACAGTCTACAGTTTCAGCGTTTCAGCTCAACGCGTTCAGCTGGGTCGTATCTCAGCCCGAGACACGACCTTCAGCTGTCAGCGAGGCGGAAACCGAGAGCAACCAATCGTTCAGCAGAAACCTGAAAGGCTCCGATGATCTGGATAGGCACTTCCGGCTACAACTACCCCGAATGGAAGGGGAGTTTCTATCCGGCCAAGATCAAGACCGCTGACATGCTGCCCTACTACGCGGCACGGTTCCCGACTGTGGAAATCAACTACACGTTCTATCGCATGCCGAACGAGACGACGGTCGCCAAATGGGCCGCGGAGACACCGTCCCCCTATAGACTGACGCTCAAGGCGCCACGCCGCATTACCCATGACAGTCGACTCAAGAACTGCAGCGAGCTGGTCTCCGGCTTTTGCCGTGTCGCGGGAACGCTCGGTGACAAGCTTGGAGCGCTGCTGTTTCAGCTGCCCCCGAATCTCAAAAAGGATCTTGCGCTGTTCGACACCTTTCTCGAGGGCCTTCCGCCGAAGGTCTGCGCGGCGTTCGAGTTCCGTCACGAGTCGTGGCTGGAGGAGGAGGTGTTCGAGCGCCTGACACGAAAGAATCTGGCGCTCTGCATCGCTGACAGCGGGAAGACGTCCACGCCGGTTCGCATCACCGCGGATTACGCGTACCTTCGTCTGCGGGATGAAGGCTATACATCGGACGATATTGAACGATGGGCGGAAACGATCGTGCGCCGAATGTCCGCGTGCCGCGACGTATTCGTGTATTTCAAGCACGAAGAGGAAGGGAAGGGGCCTGAGTGTGCCCGGCTATTGATGGATCGCCTGCGGGCTCTGAGTGATCGCCCGACCTGAAGGTCGGGCCTACGAGACCTGTCTACTGAGGGTCGGGCCTACGAGACCTGTCTACTGAAGGTCCGGCCTACGACGACGCACCTACGACTACGACGACGCACCTACGACGACTGACGCACGGTTCTGCGACGAGGTCTCGAGACTCGCGCCTGCGAGGACTTGCCGCTGTACGAAATCCACGATTTGCGTTTCCGCCCAATAGCCATCGTCGAGTCCGAACTTCGGTCCGACAAACCCACAATGACCGCCATGCTCGCATAGATGCAGCGTGATGTGGGGATTGCCGGTTACCCGTGAATCACGAAAGGGCGCGGCGGGCACGAAGGGGTCGTCCTCGGCGGTGATGATGAGCGAGGGAACACGGACACGATCGATGACGCGCGCAGCGCTCGCGCGATGGTAATAGTCCTCCGCATCGCTGAAGCCAAAGTAGGGTGCGGTGTACGCCTCGTCGAAATCACGGACCGTACGGATCTGCTTCAACTTGGTCAGGTCGAACCGACCGGGACGGAAGTGGTTCTTTCGCCGCATTCTGCGTTTGAGGTCTCTCACGAAATTCCACTGATAGATCCAGTTGCCTGGTAGCTCGAGCGCGCGCACACACTCGGCGATTTCCATGATCGGCGACACGGCAGCAACCGCGCACAGCTGGGGCGGCGCCTGGTCGCCGTACTCCCCGGCGAGCTTGAGGGCGAGATTGCCGCCGAGTGAATAACCGACGACCGCAATCGCAGGAAGACCGTCCACTGCCATCAGCTCTTCGACCACGTGCCGCACGTCGTGGGTGAGCCCTGAGTGGAAAAGGCCCGCCGATAGGTGCTCGGTGTCGCCGCAGTTGCGCTGGTTGAGCCGCACGACGTTCATGCCGCGTACGAACGCCTTCGCGGCCACGCCGCGCACGTAGTGCGCATCGGTCGATCCGTTCAGACCGTGCAGCGCGACGAGCGTTGGCCGCTCCCATCGCTCGGGCTGCCAGTGGCAGTGCGCGACCACGCGGTCGTGCACGTCCACGTCGAAGTACCGGACCTCCGCTGGCGGAAGCTGGGGGAAATACCGTGGATTCCCCCAGCTATAGATGGTCATGGTGTGCCCATTGCGCAGCGACGGCCGAGGGACGAACCTTCTATCCTTCATCAGCCGAGGGTCCGTAGATAGAGGGGACGGGAAGATCGTTCAGTCGCAGGTACACACTCAGCTGGCCGCGATGATGAATGACGTGGCTCAGCACCCAGCTTCGCAGCGCCACAACACGGGGCACCGTGAAGACCTCCTGGCCGCCGCGCTTCAGCGTCCAGGGGGCCATGTATTCCGCGTCGCTCTTGTCCATCCAGGACCGCGCGCGTGATGCCGCACTGTCGAAGGTGCGGAGTACATCCGCTGATGCGGTGAGCTCCTCGACCTTCGGCGGCGAATCGGCCAGGTCGAAGGCGAAATCATTGAGAATGGTACCGGTCCAGAGCGGCAGGTTTGCCAGATGGGTGGCGAGGACGCCGAACGACATCGACTTCTGGTGAGGCCGCCACGCGAGCTTCGCGTCGGGAATCCGCTCGATCAACTTCCTCGTTGTCGCCATCTCGTGATCGAACTCGGCCAGCAGTGCGTCTTTGATCGGCATAGATAGATCAACCGCAGAACCCGCTGAGATCGCAGAATTGCGAAACGGCTTCTGCGCGCTCAGCGGACTCGGCGGTGAATCGGTTCACCTTATCGCGTTGACGGAACTTCACACAGGAAGTTCGCAGCGTCGTCCACGGAACCGCTTCCAGTGTAGCGTGCCACCTGAGGATAGGGGCACAGCGGCCGCGTGCGATCGACTTTCCCGTTGGTGGCGTGTGAGGCGATCACCCGCGCCGGCGGCGTGCCTTTCTCCACCCAGCTCTCGAGTGACGTCAGCATGTCGAACGAATTCGGCCCTGGACCACTGCGGCAGTGGTGCATGCCGGGCACGATGTACAGACGCGAGAAGGCCTCCGCTTCTTTCTGGCCACCCACGGCCTTCGTCATCTTCTCGTAGTAGTCGATCGCTCCGTAGGCGCTGATCGCCGGATCCGAAGCACCATGATAGATGAGGAGTTTTCCATTGCGGTTCTTGTACGGCTTCAGATCCGGATCCAGGGGGCTGAGAATCTCGCTCATGGTTTTCAGGCGAGGCAGATCCTGAGGGAACCTCACCGTGCGCCAGCTGAACGACGGATCGTCATCGTCGAGCGCGAGGAACCGCATGTTCTGTTCGCTGATGTCGAACCCGGTCGGCGGCTGTGCCTTGAAAGCGAGCGTGCCATCAGGCTGAAGCGTTGCCTGCGTGCGTCCCGTAATCCACGCCTGCCATCCTGTGGCGCCACCCTCATGCCCAACCGGGAAGCCCATGGTGTACATCTCTCCGCTTGGGAGCTTCAGGCCGGCGTAAATCATCTTCACCGTATCAACCTGGCCGGCTGTCAGGCAGTCGGGGCCGTCGGCTCCGGCGCATTTGAGGGTCTCGGGCTTGAAGTGGCACAGGTGTGGGTTGCTAATCAATCCATCCTTGAGTCCGTCCGTCGCATCGCAGGCTTCGAGCGTGGCCTTCGACAGCATTTCCACTTTTTCGGGCGTGAGATAGTTCTCGGGGGACGCGAGCAGGTGCTGCGAGATGATGGCGCGACCAACCTGCATGGGCGTGCCCGTGGCGGGATCACCCGCGATGATCCCGTCGAAGTCGGCTGGATAGCGCTGCACTTCCATCATGGCCTGGCGTCCGCCGTTCGAGCAGCCCTCGAAATACGCGTGCTGGGGCTGGCGGCTGAAGTAGGCTGCCGTCAGCGCTTTCGTGGCGACTGCCGTCACGTGTGTGCCGCGGTGGCCGTAGTCGATCTCCTTGGCGCGGTTCGAGCCCCATGTCGGATCGGTCGACACGTGCCCGGTGTCCGTGGACGCCGAGGCATACCCGCGCGACAGGCCATTGTCGAGGGATCCAATCGATCCACCTAAGCCACCGACGCCAATAAACAGGAACTTGCCGTTCCAGGCCGCCGGCAATCCAAGCCGGAAGTTCACCTCGTTGCCCTGCGATGACGCGTGGCCGTCGACGCGGCAGTACTCCGGAAGATTGTCCTTGGCTTGGACGATCGCGGCTTCAACAATGGTCGTGCCCTGCGGTGCTCTTGCCTGAAGGGCCGCGACCGTGCACTCGGTCGCCGACACCCCTTCTTGCTCGGCGCCCATGCGACCTTCGAGATTCCCCGCAAGCATCACGGTGGCGATGACGCCGAGCGTTCGGCCAGCCTTCATCATGAGGACCTCCTGTCTCAGCTGGATCCTGTCTCAGAGGCTGCCCGGCGTCAACCGCGAGTCGCCCTGTCGCCTCAGGTCCAGGCTCGGGAGCCGCGGCGGGGCGATACGCGCCGGACAGGGGAATGCGCCTCGCAGCGCCTGGGCCTCGACGTGTGGGCGTGGGCCACGACCGCACGAAACTCGTCAAGGGTGAGAGGTGTTGTTTGATCCTGAAAGCGCAGGGGAACGACGAGCTCACCAGCCGAGAGCTGACAGCTACGGCTGGCCGGTGTCATTGAACGTGATGGCAGTGATAGCAGCCGAAGGCAAAGCGCGTGCGGTTGTAGTCGTAGGTGTTCGTGAAATCGTAGGCGGGGCGATGGAGCAGCCGCGACATGCCTGGCAGGACGACTTCGCGCATGTAGGCTGCCTTTGCCTGGTTGCCGGATTCGGCGCCATAGCCGTAGATCGCGTTGCGCATCTGTGCATCCATGTTGGAGCTGTACTGCTCCCATCCGCGCTCGATGACATCGGGCTTTGGCAGCGCCACAACCCCTGGCATCTGCCACGCGCGCCGGGCGGGATCGGGGCCATGGCACGTGGCACAGGTGACGCGGTCCCTGCCCCCAACAATGGGGCCGAGTTTCTCTCGCGCCCACGGCATCACGGAGGTCTCCATGAAATGCACGATGTCCTCGTGGTTCCGCTTGTGGCCCTTGGGATAGATCGCATCATCCGGTGGATAGTTGACAGTGGGCGAGCTGCCATGGATTCCGATCGCCAGGCCAAAGGACGCGACAACGACCGCTGCGACACCGACCAGGGTGTTCCGGGCTCGTGCAGAGGCGCCGCGGGTCTGCCACGGCGCCGCCGACAAGGCGGCGCGGACGACATCCGGGTCGAATGATTCGCGAGGGCCGGCCGCCAGCAGATCCAGCAGCGCGGCGAGCTGCTCCCCGCCCCTGACTCGGTGAAGTATGAGCGACGGCCGGCGAGAATCGCGGCCCCGCACGATGATCGTCGAGGCGCCGCACAGTCGATCGAGTCGTGACACGACGCATCGAACCTCGGCGATATCGTCGATCGCGATCTCCATGGACGCGCCGCGGCTGGTGCTCACCAGGCGGAAATCGGTGAGCGCGTAGCGCGCACGCCGGAAGGATAAGGGACGACCCCTCCAAAGCAGCCGTTCCCAGGGGAGTGGAACCTCCATCAGGGTTTGTTGAAGTTGACCTTCGGCACCTGTTTCGCGTCGGCAGGAGCCTCGAATAACGGATGCTCCTTGAAGCCAAACAGCTTCGCAGTCAGATTCGCGGGGAACTGACGACGAGCCGTGTTGTACTCCTGGATCTTCTCGTTGTAACGCATCCGCTCGACCGCAATTCGGTTCTCAGTCCCTGACAGTTCGTCCATCATCCGGTTGAACTGCTCGTTGGCCTTGAGCTGCGGATAACTCTCCACGACGGCGAGCAGCCGGCCGAGGGCCGACGATTGCTGATTCGCCGCCTGGATCTTCTCGTCTGGCGTCGTGGCCGCCAGCAGGCGTGAGCGCGCGTCGGCGATGTCCTTGTACACGCTCTCTTCGTGTTGAGCGTAGCCTTTCACCGTCTCCACGAGGTTCGGAATCAGATCGTTGCGGCGCTGGAGCTGGTTCTCCACCTGGGCCCACTGCGCCTTGACGGCTTCCTCCTGGCTGACGAACTTGTTGTAGGAGCAACCGGTCAACGGCAGTGTCGCCAGAATCAGGACCATCGACGCGGCTGCCGCTCTTCGTGTCATGCGCATGTCGTTTCCTCTACTGTTAAGGTTTCATTCTACGCGCCCGAGCTGAAGCTCGGGCCTACGACAGTCCCACTGACTCCGGCAATTCCTCAATTCCCTGATTCCCCTTCATTCCCTACCAGCCGCCACCGCCACCCCCTCCTCCCGATCGTCCGCCGCCGAACCCCCCAAACCCGCCCCCCGACCCGCCGCCGCCGCCGAACCCGCCGCCGAACCCACCGCCGCCGAACGGACCTACTCCACTCGACCAGCCGCTCCAGCCGCCGCCGCCCCATCGGCGGACGCCTCCGCGCGGCCCGCGACTGATCCGGCTGATTACGATGACGATAATGAAGAGGAAAACGATCATCGAGAGGGTGATCTGGGGCGCCCCTTCTTGCTGGCGTTCGCGCGGTCGCTCGAGGCCGGTGAGAGTGACGCCCCGACCGTCGGCGATGCGGCCGATGATGCGCGCAGTCCCCTTCACCAGACCGGCGCCGTACTGACCGTTACGGAACTCGGGGATCATGTACTCGCGGATCGTTTCACCGGCGTACCCGTCGGTGATCCACGGCTCGAGCCCGTAACCGACTTCGATCCAGACCCGCCGCTCCTTGAGCGCCAGCAGCACCAGGAGTCCGTTGTCTTTGCCTCTCTCGCCGATGCCACGGCCGCGATTCTGGAACAGCTTGACCGCATACTCGCGGATGTCGCCGTAGGGCTCGAAGCTCGGCACCGTGACGACAACCACGACGTCCCCGGTGGCGGCCTGCAGGCTCCGAATCGTTCGGTCGAGCCCGGCGGCACTCGAGGCGTCGATGATTCTTGCGAAATCGTTGACCGGCTCGGTGAGCTCGGGCAACGGGGGATCAGCATACGCGGAGATGATGCCCGCTGCAGCGAGCAGCAGCGCAAGAATGCATCCGAAGTGGGTGGAGGACCGCCGTCGGCGGCAAGCGAACGACTCGATGCCGGCCACGAGCGACAGGGAACTCGTCACCAACGACCAGGCCCTAGCGATCACTGATCGTCCATCGGTCGATGTAGTTCGTGAGCTGACCGACGGCGTCGAGGTAGTCCGGAAAGATTGCGCGGGCGCGCTCCGACGAAAGAGGTCTGCCGTCGGCACACGAGGCAATCTCCGAGAGGCTACCCTGGCCGAGACCGCTGGCTTCTTCAACATGGCGTGCAGCGGCCTCAATGCCGTCCGATGGTCTGCCCTGGAGGCGGGCGACGCTTTTCACCAGCGCAGCGAGCGAGCCGGCCGATCGCGAAATGAGATCCGCCACGGCGTCGCTGCGTCCTTGTGTTTCGAGATAGCCCTCGCGCAGATGCAGAAGATGACTCCTGGCCTGAACTTCGCAGGCGCGACGCAAATCGCCCGGCTCGACACGCAGACCCTCGAAGGGGTCGGTGCCGGAGACCAGAACATGATTCGCGAGGATCTCACCAAACTCGAGCGGGAAGGCGTCGAGCGAGCGTCCGAACTCCCGCTCGGCCACCAGGAGTGGCGTCGCAAGGCCGGCATCGCTCCAGTAAGCGATGTGCGAGGCACAGCCGCGCAGGTCGTCGGCCGTGAGGCTCTCGACGACGGCAAGGGTCGACGAGGGAACGGCGGCGCCGCCCACGGAGCCGTAGGCGACCACGGATTTGAGCCTGTCGCCAAAGAGCTGGTGAAGATCGCGATCGAGCGTTCGGACAGCATCCGAAATAGTGAGCATGGTTCATTCTACGTAGCTATCAGCTCTCGGCTGCCAGCTTTCAGCACAGAGCAGGCACAATGCGCTCATCGTTCCGAGCCTGATCGCAGGGAGCCGACAACCGATAGCGCACAGGCGACAGCTTGTACAATACTCCCCTCATGCGCCTGTGCGAGTTGAACGTGGGGTGTTTTGGCGGCGGCACCGGTCTGCCGAGCTTGCTCGGCGGTCTCAAGAGCAATCCCTGGCTTCAAACCAACGCGGTCGTGACGATGTTCGACAGCGGCGGCAGCTCCGGTGTACTGCGCGATGAACTCGGCGTGCTGCCACCGGGCGATATTCTCAAGTGCGCACTCGCGCTGTCGAGGAACGCGCAGGAAGCGCGCCGCGTACTGCTCGCCAGGCTACCGACGCTCGACCATCCCACCAAGCTTGGGGGACATACCGGCGGCAATCTGCTTCTCTCGATGATGGAGAGTTACAGCGGCGACTTTCTCAGCGCGATCGACGGGCTGCGCGCGCTGCTCGGCTGCCGCGGCCGCGTCTGGCCCGTCAGCATCCAGCCGTCGTCGGTCTGCGCGGAGTACAGTGACGGCTCCAGAACCAGCGGCGAGGTCGAAGTCGACGCAGGCCAGTCCTCGGGCCGTTTTGTCGAGCGTATTTGGCTCGATCCGCCCGTGTCCATTCACCCGTTGGTCGCCGCGGCGATTGGAAAGTTCGACGCGGTGACGATTGGTCCCGGCAGCTTCTACACCAGCCTGATGCCGATCTTTCTCGTGGGAGGAGTGGCAGAAGCGCTCAAGGAGATGAAGGGCCCCGTGATCCTCGTCGCGAACCTGCTCACCGAAGGACGAGGGATGCTGGGCTTCACGGCGGCCGATGCGGTGGCGCGGATCGAAATGGCGATTCGTCGTCCAGTCGACGTGGTGGTCATCAATGCCACGTGGCCGGCGTCGAAAACACTTGGACGCTACGCGCTCGAGCACAAGGAACCGCTCCAGCCGGGAAAGCTGCCGGGCCACTGCGAAGTGGTGGAGGGGAAGTTCTGGACCGGTGAGATTGCGCGCCACGATCGAGCGCGTCTGGCGTACGCCGTGTGGAGCGTGCTGTCGCGTCGGCTCCTCGTGGACTGACCCGCGTTCGACCGTGGCGTCCCGGTGCTCGCGGCGGTCTGGTTGCATCCCGCCCGCTTTTCGCTGCGGGCATGCCAGCTCGCGACACGCCAGCCGCGTGACGGGAACCGGCCCTCTACGTTCGGTCCAGGTCAGGCAGCCAGTTCTTGATGGACTGCTTGATCTGGTCTGGCGTCAGGTGCTCCCGATCCGCACGGTCGAGGAGCGCCGGCAACTCGTCGTCCGCCGCGAATCTGAGCGCAACGATCTGCGGCGTCGAGAGCCGCATGAGTGTAGCTTGTTGCGCGGGGGGCAAGAGCGCCGCGCAGCGGACCTTCATTTCCAGCTTGATGATGCGGTCCTGTAGCTTTGTCGTATAGACGCGGCTGATGCTGAGCAGCACCGTGATCGAGGCAATGAGACCAGCCAGGCCGGCCGCGAAGCTCACGCGTCCGCCGACGCCGAACCATCGCAAGACGAAGGCGACGATCGACAGCGCCACGAACAGGAAGCCCAGGCTGGACAGCTTGGGATTGTGGCGATGCGTTTTGTATGTTTGTGTTGGCATGGCAGAGGACTCTACTTCTTCTTGCGTTCGGCCGCCGCTTTCTTTTCGTTTCTTCCGCCGCTGGCTGCGGGAACGCCTTGGAGGACAAGGCGAGGCGGGCGGCGCAGGCAAGGCTCAGGGGCGGCATCCCGAGGAAGCGGAGTTTTCGATGGCCGTCGGTGATCACCGGATGCTGTAAAGCGTATTCTTGCCGCGCAAATAGATCTCGCCGTTCATGATCGCGGGCGTGGCGACGAAGGTCTCGTCCGCGATCGTGTTCGTCGCCAGCACTTCGAACGTTTCGCCCATCTTCACGACGATGACGTCGCCTTCCTCGGAGGCAAGATACAGCTTGCCGTTCGCGCCGATCGGCGACGCCTTGAAATTGTACGGCCGCGGTAGACGCGTCTGCTGGTAGAAGGGCTTGCCGGTTTTCGCCTCGAACACCGAGAGCATGCCGTTGTCCGTGAGGACGTAGAGCTTCCCGTCATACAGGACCGGCGACGCGGTGTATGAGTTCCCGCGCTGGTTCTGCCACACGATCGCGTCGGTATTGGTGAGGTCGCCCTCAGGGCCGAGGCGGATCGCCATGAGATTCGGATTGCGGAAGCCGCTCATGACGAACACCATGCCGTCGCTAGCCACGGGCGCCGGTATCGTGTTCTGGCCCAGGCCCGTGGCGGACCAGAGCTGGTGGCCCGTGGCGAGATCGTAGCCAGCAGCGGCTCTCGAGGCGGACACGATGACCTGTTTGCGGCCGTTGTGAGTCGTGACGAACGGTCCAGACCAATTGGTGTTCCCCTGACGCGGTGTCCGCCATCGTTCACGGCCGGTGTTCTTGTCGAGCGCGAGAAGAAACGACTCGCCTTCGTGGTCGAGCACGACGATCAGCGTGTCGCCGTCGAGCGCGGTCCACGCGCCTTCTCCGAAGTTGTTGTACATGTTCAGCGGCGCGAAGTCCTTGTGCCAGACGAGCGTGCCATCGAGCGTGTAGGCGTACAGGCCGCGTGAGCCGAAGAAGGCGATGAGATGTTTGCCGTCAGTCGCAGGCGAGTTGGATGCGAAGCTTCCGTATTGTGGGTGATGCGGCTGGTGGGGTGTCGCCACCTTCGCCACCCGTTCCCACAGCTGCTTCCCCGTTCTTCGGTCGTAAGCGAGCACGAGGAATCGATGCTCCGGGATGATTCTCGACCCCTGCGTGGCAGGGGTCGTCGGCACCGCGGTCGTGAGGAAGATGCGATCGCCCCAGACGACAGGAGAGGAGAACCCGCGTCCGGGGACGTTCGCCTTCCAGGCGATCCGTTCGGTGTCGCTCCACCGGAGTGGAGCGTCCCCCCGCGCCATCCCGTCGCCGCTCGGACCGCGCCAGAAGGGCCAGTCGCCGTCGCCAGCGGCCAATGGCGATCCGAGGAAGACAAGGACGTACATCAGGGACACCGTGAGCCTGACCATGCGATGAATTTAGCATGAGACCTTCGATGCATGCATGATGGGTCCAGTGGTCCGGGCATGCCGGTGGGCGAAACGTTGGATGGAGTGACGTATATGAGGCTCGGTCTCTGTCGCATCGTGTGGTTGGCGATGCTTGGGTTGCTGGCCGTCTGGACATCGGACCTCTTGGCACAGACTGCCGCACCGGATCCGCATGCCGCGCAGCCGGAACGACCGACGGTGGCGACGCATGCCGGCACCGTGGCGCCTGGATGGCTCGAAATCGAAGCCGGCATCGAGGTCGATCAGTTTGACCACGCATCCCGCGGCGGCGTTGCCCCAGTGTTGTTGAAGGTGGGGCTCGCGCCAAGGCTTCAGCTCGGTGTGCAGGGTGCGATCGTCCGGCCGCCCGGCGGAGACTCAACCGGTTTTGGCGGTCTCTCGGTCGGCGTCAAATGGCGACTCGCGGAGTCGGCGCCGCTCGTCGGCGACGTCTCGATTCTCCCCAGTTTCAAAACGCCGAGTGGGTCGGCTGACTCCGGCGCCGGCAGCGGCACGACGGACGTCAGCCTGCTGCTGATCTCCAGCCACTCGATTGGTCCAGTCGCCATGGACCTGAACCTGGGCTACACGCGGCGCAGCGGCGATGGCACGCTCGCGCCTCGAACGGCGAGCGTCTGGACCGTTTCGTTCGGTGGTAGGGCGCACAGAGCGCTCGGATGGGTTGGGGAGATCTACGGGTATCCGGTGACGTCAGGACCGGCGGGCGCGGCATCGATCATCGCGTTTCTGAGTGGACCGTCGCTGCAGGTTCGCCCGTGGCTGGTGCTCGACGGTGGCGTCGTCGTGCCCATCGCCGGCCCGCAGCCGCGGGCGTTCTATGTCGGCGTCGTGGACAACGTCGGCAGGCTTTGGAAGTAATAAGGAAATGGAGAACTGTCGAGTGCATAGTGGCGCCGGCACCGGCGTGCTAGGATAGCGCGCCTCGGGTGGCGCAGGCATACGCGCCAGCTGTACGACCCGATCGATCGCGAGAATACCGTTGTCGTGTGAACAGAGCGGGAGGTCCGAGATGGAGATGAGGACGTCCAGGGTCGCGGTCAGTGCAAGTGCACTCGCCTTGTGTGTGCTTCTGGTTCCAGGGCGCGCCCTGGCGCAGAACACCGGTATCGCAGGAGTCGTGAAAGACACGTCGGGCGCCGTCATTCCGGGCGTGACCGTCGAGGCCTCGAGCCCCGCCCTGATCGAAAAAGTCAGAAGCACTACCACGGACAGTCAAGGTTTGTATCAGATCGTCAATCTGCGTCCCGGCGTCTATTCGGTCACGTTTACCCTCCCGGGATTTTCCACCGTGAAGCGTGACGGCATCGAATTGTCTGCCTCCTTCACGGCCACCGTGAATGCAGACATGAAGGTCGGGGCGCTAGAGGAGACCGTCATTGTCTCGGGGCAAACGGCCAACGTCGACGTTCGCAACATCGTCCAGCAACGGGTGTTGAACGAGGAGGTCCGCGAAGCCCTGCCGACCGCCCGGTCGATTCAAACAATGGCGATTGTGATTCCGGGCATCGTGACGACGGCGACGAACCGGCCGTCGGGTCAGGATGTCGGCGGCCTCTCCGGGGATCGCGGGCAGATTCTGATTCACGGAAGCAAGGGCGGGGACATGTCCATCCAGATGGATGGGTTGTCGTGGAATCTGGCCCTTGGCAACGGTGCGGCACAGGGCTACACGCTCAACCCCGCGGAAGCGCAGGAGTATGTGTACGAAACGGCGGCGATCGCCGCCGACACGATGACCGGCGGTGTTCGCGCCAACGTCATTCCCAAGGAAGGCGGCAACCGGTTCTCGGGGTTTGTACTGGCGTCGCACGCGACCGGAGCCATGCAGTGGGACAACGTGACCGACGAACTCAGGGCCAAGAATCTGCAAGCGGCCAATGCCATCCAGCGGATCTACGACTATAACGTCGCCTTGGGCGGACCACTGAAGACCGATCGCGTGTGGTTCTTCGGGTCCATCCGGCAGTGGGATGCCAAGGAACAGGTGACCGGCATGTTCCGGCCGATTGATCCGTTTTCGTTTACCTTCAACCCGGCGCTCGGCGCGGCGGGCAACGTCGATCTGAACCAGCCGGCGATCTACGACTCCTGGGTGCGATCGTTTAGTGGGCGGGTGACCTGGCAGGTCAATCAGAAGAACAAGGTCAGCCTGTACGGGGCGCACCAGCCCCGTGAGCAGAATCCACAGATGATCAGCGCGACGCGATCCTTCGAAGCGTCGAACCTCAGCCATTCAACACTCGGTCACATGATTCAGGCGTCGTGGAAATCGGCGCTCACATCAAAGTTCCTCCTCGAGGCGGCCTTTCAGAGGCCGTACAATTCCACGCCTGAGTTGGAGTCCGTGTCGTGGATCACGGCGGACACCGTCTCGGTGACCGACTCGGGTACGGGGTACACGTACAGAGCGGCGCCGACCTACTGGGTGCCGTTCTACTATCAACCCAGCAGCAAGGTCTCCGCGTCGTACGTTACGGGCGCACACGTCGCCAAGGTCGGCTTCGACCTCGGATGGGGCTCGGTGCACAACGAAAATCAGCGGACGAACAGCGGGATGAACTACACGTTCTTGAACGGCGCGCCTCGCTCGATCACCCTCGTGCTGTCGCCGCGCGACGAGTGGGAGCGCGAGCATCACCTCGCCTTCTATGGGCAGGACCAGTGGACCGTGAAGCGCCTGACGGTCAACGCCGGCCTTCGGTACGACTACCAGTACCAATGGGTGCCTGAGCAGGTCAGCGGCCCTGGTCCGTTCGTGTCTGCCCAGACCTGGCCCGCCGTCAAGAACATCGTTGGTTGGAACGACCTGTCTCCGCGCGTGGGAGTGGTGTACGACCTGTTGGGCGATGGCAAGACAGCCCTGAAGGCGACGGCCAGCCGGTACACGGTTCGGGACAGCACGGCGTTTGCCTCTGCCAATAACCCGCTGCTCTTCAATGCTACTGCGACGCGCACATGGCTGCTTGACGTCGATAAGGATTTCATTCCTGACGAGAGCGAGCTTGGCCCACTCTCGAATCCAAGCTTCGGCACCAATAGGACGACTACGGTCGTGGACGACGCCATCAGCCACGGCTGGGGCGTCCGGCCTTACAACTGGGAGATCAGCGCGGGCCTCCAGCGGGAAATCGTTCCGGGCGTTTCTGCAAACTTCGGCTACTTCAGGCGCTGGTATGGCAACTTCGTTGCAACAGACAACAAGTCGATTGCGCCGACCGACTACGACGAGTACTGCATCACCGCACCGACCGATGCCCGGCTCGGCTCAGTGAGCGGCACGCGGGTGTGCGGGCTGTACGATCTCACTCCCGCTGCGTTCGTTCGGCCGCCGAGCAACTTCCGCACAACAGCCTCCACGTACGGCACGCAAAAGGAGACGTTCGACGGGATCGACGTGTCGGTGAATGCCAGAATGGCGCACCGTATCCTGCTGGTTGGCGGCGTCAGCAGCGGCACGAGCAACAACTCCGGCAACGCGCTCGTGAACTCCACGGAAGCGTGTTTCGTAGTCGATGCTCCGGACTTTCTAATCGGGACAGTGCACGCACCGGGATTCTGCAAGCTCGACTATCCGTGGCGGACGCAGGTCAAGGCCATGGGGACGATGGGGCTGCCATGGGACATCGACCTCGGCGCCACGTGGCAGAGCAATCCGGGGCCGGAAATCAACGCGAACTACACGGTCAGTAGCTCGCAAGTTCAGTACGTGAGCGCGCCTCGGACTACGCTGAACGCTGGGACGGCAACGGTCGCGTTGCTCAAGCCCGGCACGGTGTTTGGCGATCGCATCTATCAGCTCGACCTTCGCGTGTCGAAGACCTTCTCGTATCGGGGTGTGCACTTCCGCCTGATCGCGGATATGGGAAACCTCTTGAATGCGAGCACGGTCCTGCTGCAAAACAACACGTACAGCACAACAGGATGGCTGCGGCCCACGTACATCATGCCGGGTCGCCTCTTCAAACCGACGGTCGAAATGACGTTTTGACGCCGGGCGCGAACGTGCCGAATCCATACAACGTGGCCGTCCGTTTGAGAGGGATGGCCACGCCTCGCACGCGCGGGGAGGAGCAAGAGCGATGAGCGACGAAGAAAAAAATCCTGGCGTGAACAGAAGAGATTTTCTCAGGAACAGCGCGGCCGTTGGCGCGGGCGCCGCCGTTGGCGCAGGCGCCACGACGTTGACGGGTCTCCTTCCACAGGATGCGCAGGCCGCGTCCTTGACCTGGCACCGGCAGGCGGACGTCGTCGTTATTGGCTCAGGGGCATCCGGAATGCCCGCTGCCATTCGCGCCCGGGATCAGAAGGCGTCGGTGATCGTCGTGGAGGAGAACTTCGACATCGGTGGACACGGCATCATCAGCCTGGGCAACGTGGCCCTCGGGGGCGGCAACCGGATCCAGAAGAAATACAAAGTGGAAGATTCACCAGACCAGGTGTACCTGGAAAACACTCGGCCGGACCACACGCACACCAGGTACGCGGACCGAAAAGTCGTGCGTGCGTTTGCCGATCACAACCTCGAGGTGTTCGATTTCCTCGAGGCCAACGGTGTCCAGTTCGTCGACGCCAGGCCAATAAACGTTCCTGCGGAAGGCGTCATGACGCTCAGGCGCCTCAACACCAGTGTGTGGTCGGACAATCTCAAGGAAACGATCAACGGCACGGCTGGCTCCGGGCTCATGAGAGCGCTCGAGAAAAGTGCCCGTGCCAAAGGTGTGGAGATTCTCCTCGAACACAAGATGACGAAGATCGTCCGAGAGGAGCCCACTGCGGGCCGCGTGCTCGGTGTGACGGTGAGAAATCTCAAGACCAACAGCGTCATCAACATCCGGGCCCGCCAGGCCGTCATCGCCTGCACCGGCGGATCGAGCAGCAACGTGGTCGTCCGGACCATCTACAACCCGCTGCTGACTGAGGAATATCAAGTGGGCTGCGAGCCCTATACCAGGCAGACCGGCGACGCCGAACAACAGGGCATGGCCATCGGCGCATCGCTCGGGGCGACCAACGGCATGCGCACGGAATCGTATCTGGCGCTGGTGAAGCCTCAGTTTCTCGGAGCCCGGTATGGGTACGCCCGGTGGACTCCGGGCAGCCCCGTCTTTGACAAGGCGGGTGCGGCAGGAATTCCCGTTGCAGACTACCAGGACCTGATCATGGTCAACACGGTGGGTTCGCGGTTCTACGACGAAATGGTCGGTAATCAACTCTTCAATCGCAGCGGACGCCCCGACCCGGTCTTCGATTACCTCGCGGCGGCTCTCTCGAGCGCCATTGTCGAAGTCGATGGCAAGAAGCAGCGTGTGGGCGGACCGATCTGGGCAATCTTCGATAGAGACGCGGTCGCTCGCGAGAAGTGGCAGCCGGTGCATCCGAACGTCGATATTGCGAACGGCTACTTCTTCAGCGCGGACACGCTCGCCCTGCTGGCGACGAAGCTGAAAGGCAACCCGTATCAGAAGTACCCCATGTCGCCGCGCGCGCTCGAAGAGACCGTGGCGCGATACAACTCCTTCGTCGATACCGGGAAGGATCCAGACTTCAACAAGCCGGCGCCCAAGTACAAGATCCAGACGCCGCCGTTTTACGCGGCCTGGGCGACACCCATCCTCCACGACACGTACGCCGGGCTCAGGGTGAACGAGAAGTTTCAGGTGATGGACGTGTTCGGCCAGCCTATTCCGAGCTTCTACTGCGCGGGTGAAGCTGCGGGTGGCTTCGCGCTTCATGGTTTGGGCCGCGCGACAGTGGGTGGGTTCATCGCAGCGACGAACGCAGTCAAGGAGCCTCGAGGCAAGTGACTCAGATGACTCCACACATCACGGCGTTGGAGGTGACGCAGGCCATCCCGGCAGAGGTCGAGGCTGGCGCTGAGGTGATCGTGCTGGTTCGTGTGTCGTGCGCGTCCGGCTGTCCGCTGACCGGTGCGCCGGTCAACCTCATCGCGCCGGACGGCGGCGGCGTCGCGCACGCGTCAATCGGCGCGAGTGATGCGACCGAGGAAACACAGCTGGTCGCGACCGTTCCCAATCAGGTCGGCGCGTTCGTGTGGAGCGTGGTGCTCCCGCGGCACGAGACGGAGGCCGGGGTCCATGAAGAATCGGCGCCCCTGCCGATGCCGTTCAAGACCCTCCCCCACACGACCAGCATGGCCGTGTGGAATGTGCCTTCAGTGGTCGTGGCGAACAGCGCGGTCAAGGTCAACGTCGGCATGCGTTGTTCAGCGGCGTGCTGCCTTGCCGGCCGAGTTGTCGAAGTTGTGGATCACCGGGGAACAACGATTGGCGAGGGGACACTCGGCGACTCGCTCTGGCCTGGAACCGACGCACTGTATTGGACAGAGATCGAGCTCAAGGCTCCGTCAGTTGAAGAAATAGCAGCCTATCGCGCACTGGGAGGAAATCCCGAGTCGGAACCGTTGCACGAGAGGGCGGCTGCGAGCTTCAGTTTCAGGACGACCCGTCCTCCCGAGCATGAAGTGACGGTCCACGTTGTCGACAAGAACACCGGCACCGGTGTGAGCGCCGTCGAGGTGCGCCTGGGTCCCTACATCCGGCCGACCGACGAGCTCGGATACGTCCGCGTCGATGTACCCGGCGGCACGTACGACCTCACGATCAGGAAGGATGGCTTCGGCGCATTCCCAATGGTCGTCGAGGTGCAGGCCAGTCTGTCGGTGTGCGTCGACGCTATTGCTGTCCCCACGATGGAGGAACTCGCCCCAACCCTCTCGTCGTTTCAAGGCTTCCCCTGGGGCTGACGCGCTTCGGCCTTTTGGCATCACGCCTCATCCCACGTCGAACCCGCTGCGTCGCGGCTTTGGTTGGCGTGTCGTTGCCTTCGACGGTTGCTCGTTGACCTTCGTCGTGAGCTTCTCGGCTTGATCGATGATGCGCGCGAACATTGCACCGGCGTCGCCGCTTCTTGCGGGTCGGTTCGATCGCCAGATGGCGGGGGCGTCCTCGCCCACGATGTCCGCGAAGTCGCCCTCGCTCTTGACACTCAACGGCGCGAACGTCGTAATGTCGAGATCGCCGCTCCAGTCGTCAGCGTGTTTGATGAGCAGCCAGCTGCGGCTTTGATCTCGTTGATCGCCCGACCTGAAGGTCGGGCCTACATCCCGACTCTGAGCGCCCGCCTTGAAGGTCGGGCCTACATCCCGACTCTGAGCGCCCGCCCTGAAGGTCGGGCCTACGTCGCCGCCTGCACGTCGTTTGGAGTGTGAGCTGCCACTGGCGCCCCAGCCGTGGGTGCGGACGAGCACCCACGAGCCCTTCAGTTTGTACCCGTTCAATTGAAACTTCAGGTCGCCCCTCTTCAGCGCAGCATCGACATCCTCGACCTCCGGAATCCAGGTGCCTCGGTCCCAGAGCATGACAACGCCGGCGCCATAGCCCTCGGGGATGATGCCTTCGAATTCGCCGTACTCGACCGGGTGATCCTCAACGTGCATGGCCAGCCGCTTGGTCTTCGGATCGAGCGATGGCCCCTTTGGCACGGCCCACGACAGGAGCACGCCGTTGTGCTCGAGGCGCAGGTCGTAGTGCAGATGGCTGGCCAGATGCTTCTGCACGCAGAAGAACCGCTCTCGGTCCTTTCGAGCCACCACGTTGCCGGCCGGTTCCGGCGTCTTCGTGAAGTCGCGTTTGCGCTTGTATTCGTCGAGTGCCATGAGGCGCTCCTACACCGTGTCGCCGCTCAAACGATTCAACGGGCGCGCGAAGACGAGCAGCAGCACTCCAGCGCCGACTGCGAAGACGGCGACGGCGCTGAAAAGGGCCGGGAGTGACATCGATTCATAGAAGCCAGCCACGCGGCCGCCCAAGTAGTTGCCGACCGACGTGCCGAGGAACCAGACGCCCATGACGAGGCCGCCGATGCGCACCGGGGCGAGCCGCGTCATGGCACTCAGCCCGACGGGACTGAGCGCCAATTCACCCCAGGTGTGAAGGAGGTACGTCACGCCAAGCCATCCCGGGCCGACGAGGGCCCCTCCCTGGGACATCCGAGCCGGTGGCATGAGGACCGCGAAACCGACGCCGACCAGCAGCAGTCCCGCTGCGAATTTTGTCGGGGCACCGGGCTCCCGACCTTGCCGCGCCAAGCGGACCCATAACCACGCGAACATGGGAGCGAACGCGATCACGAAGAGTGGATTTGCCGCCTGAAACCAGCTGCTGGGGTAGTTCCAGCCGAATACCGCGTTCCGTGTGCTGCGATCTGCAAAGAGATTGAGCGTGGAGCCGGCCTGTTCGAAGACCGCCGAAAAGAGGGCGTAGGCGACGAAGAGCACGACAATCACGATGAGATGGTTGCGCTCGACTCGTGTCCATCCGCCCGAGAGGAATACCCACGCGAAGAAACCTCCCGACAATCCCAGCAGCATGTACCCCGCGGCGTCCGCGATCTGTGTGGCGGTCACCGAAATACCACCGGCATATACCGCGAGGCCGAACAGCACCAGCACCGCGCCACCGGCCGCTACCCAGGAGATCGCCTGCCGCTTCTGTCGCGCGAATGCGTCCGGTGAGTCTGCTCGGGCTGGGTACAGACCTGCATCGCCCAGATGCGTGCGCCCCAGAGCGTACTGCACGAGTCCAAGCACCATGCCCACGCCGGCCGCAGCGAATCCAACATGCCACCCGATCCGTTGCCCGAGATAGCCGCAGACAAGCGGTGCCACGAATGCGCCGGTGTTGATGCCCATGTAAAAAATCGAAAACCCCGCATCGCGGCGCGCATCGTTCTCGCTGTACAAGCGGCCGACGATAACACTCACATTGCCCTTCAGCAACCCGGTGCCAATCACGATCAGGAGCAGACCGAGGTAGAAGGTCGCGATGAGTGGGACTGCCAGGCTGAAGTGCCCGCACGCGATCAGGACGCCCCCGACCAGCACGGCGCGCTGAGCGCCGATGACCCGGTCGGCAATCCAGCCGCCGGGCAGCGTGAACATGTATACCATCGAGGTGTACAGCCCGTAGATCGCCCCCGCGGTGGCCGCGTCGAAGCCAAGACCGCCCGCCTCGGGCGCCGCGACCATGAATAGGAAGAGGAGCGCCCGCATGCCGTAGTAGCTGAAGCGCTCCCACATTTCTGTGAAGAACAGCGTGGACAGACCGCGCGGATGGCCGAAGAACCCGCGTTCGGCAAGGGTCATGGAGGCGGAGTCTAGCAGACAGTGTGTCAGAATGCGTTCGATGCGTGCCCTCCTCGTGTCCACGTACGAACTCGGCCGCCAGCCATTCGGTCTCGCATCGCCGGCTGCGTGGCTGCGTCACGAGGGTGTGGACGTTCGCTGCGTGGATGTGGCGAAGGAGCGGCTCGAAGATGAGGCCATTCGTACGGCCGATCTCGTGGCGTTCCATCTTCCGATGCATACAGCCACGCGTCTTGCCGCGCCACTGATTCAGAAGGTGCGCGCGCTCAATCTGTCGGCGCGCGTCTGTGCCTATGGGCTCTACGCGCCGCTCAATGCCGACTGGCTCCGTTCGATCGGCGTCGACGATGTGCTAGGCGGTGAGTTCGAGGAGCAACTCGCCGAGGTTGCCAGAGTCGAGAAGGCCCGGTCTCGTGATCAAGCCGGACCTGACAAGGTCCGGACCGCAGGTGCCCGACACGTTTCGGAGTCTGCCAACGTTCGACCCGCACTTCCGCGGTTGAAATTTCTCGTCCCGGACCGTTCGGGGCTGCCGACTCTTGCGCGATACGCGGCGCTTCAAATGGGCGACGGGACTTCCGTTGTTGCGGGCTACACCGAGGCGAGTCGAGGCTGTCGTCACCTGTGCCGGCACTGTCCCGTCGTGCCCGTCTACAACGGGCAGTTCCGCATCGTCCAGCCAGAAGTGGTGATGGCCGACATCGACGGCCAGATCGCGGCTGGTGCGCGGCACATCACGTTCGGCGATCCAGACTTCTTCAACGGACCGACGCACGCGATGCGCCTCGTGGAGGCACTGGCCGCGGCCTATCCGACGGTCACCTACGATGTCACCATCAAGATCGAGCACCTGCGGCAGCATCGCGATCTTCTTCCCCGTCTACGCGCAACCGGCTGTCTGTTTGTCACGAGCGCGGTCGAGTCGATCGACGATGGCGTGCTGGCGATTCTCGAAAAAGGGCATACGCGGGCGGACTTTCTGGAGGTGGCGGAACTCTGCCGCCGCGAGGGGCTGACCCTGGTCCCCACGTTCGTCCCGTTCAATCCGTGGACGACGCTCGAGGGTTTCTGCGATCTCGTTGACACGCTGGACGCGCTCGATATCGTGGAACAGGTCGCGCCGATTCAGCTGGCGATCCGTCTCCTGATTCCTGAAGGATCGCGGATGCTCGAAGTCGAGCAGGTCCGGATGCTGCTCGGGCCCTTCGATGGCCACACGCTGGTGTATCCCTGGACGCACGCGAATCCCCAAGTGGACCAGCTGCACGCGGATGTCACCGCGCTTGTGGGCGGGCGGCTGGCGTCCGACCGGCGCGCTGTGTTCCACGAAATCAGCCAGCTGGCGCACGACCGCGCCGGCGTGCCGAAACCGCCGCCACGTCCGCCTCGACCTGGGCGGAAGGTTCCGTATCTGAACGAGCCGTGGTATTGCTGCGCGGAGCCTAATCCGGAGCAGCTCAGAATCGTATGAGCAGCTCTCAGCTCTCAGGCTGACAGCCGACTATGCCAAGAATCCTCTTGTTGGCGGCTACGACAGGGTACCAGACGCGGGCGTTTGGCGATGCGGCGGAGCGCGTCGGCGTGGACCTGGTCTATGCGACCGATCGTTGCGACGTGCTGGACGATCCCTGGCAGGACCGCGCCGTGCCTGTCCGCTTTTCCGACGAGGCGCGTTCGCTGGCCACGATTCTCGACGCCACTCGCACCCGGCCGATCGACGGTGTGCTGGCTGTGGGGGATCGTCCTGTGAGGCTCGCGGCACGCGTCAGCGCAGCGTTGGGGTTGCCCTGGCACTCCGTTGATGCGGCCGCTGTCTCACGCAGCAAGCGGTTGACGCGAGAACGACTCCGCGAGGCGCGTTTGCCGGTACCCTGGTTTGTCTCTGCGCCAGTCTCGATCGATGCGCGGACGATTGTTCCGGCCGTCAAGTTTCCCTGCGTGGTGAAGCCAATCGCGTTGTCCGGCAGCCGCGGTGTGATGCGCGCCAACGATGAAGCCGAACTCGTTGCAGCCTTCTATCGCCTGCGCGCGATTCTGCAGGCGCCGGACGTTCGTGGAGAGCGGAATGTGGATCACGGCACGGTGCTCGTGGAGGGATTCATCGAAGGCCGCGAGTTCGCGGTTGAAGGGTTGATGCATGAGGGTCACCTTCACGTGCTCGCGATCTTCGACAAGCCCGATCCGCTCGATGGTCCGTTCTTTGAAGAGACGATCTATCTGACGCCGTCGTTGGCGTCAGACGCGATGCAGGCGGCGATAGCGGAGGTCGTGGCGAGTGCCGCCGATGCAATCGGTCTGACGCATGGACCGTTGCATGCTGAGTGCCGAGTGAACGAAAGCGGGGTGTACGTGCTCGAGGTGGCCGCCCGCCCGATCGGCGGGCTTTGCGCTCGTGCGCTCCGTTTCAACAGCCGGGAATCGCGTGCCGTGTCTGTGCTGCCAGACGCGCCGACCGCACCCTCGATTTCTCTCGAGGAGCTGCTGCTGCGGCACGCGATCGGTGAATCCCCGAACGACTGGACGCGTGAAACGGCGGCCTCGGGCGCCATGATGATTGCCATCCCGCGGCGCGGCATCCTCCGCGACGTCTCGGGCATCGACGAGGCGCGGGCAGTGGCGGGCGTGTTCGACCTCCGCATCACGGCGAAGACCGATCAAGTGCTGGTCCCGCTGCCGGAGGGCGCGAGCTATCTCGGCTTCATCTTCGCGCGAGGTGACACTGCGCTGGAGGTCGAGCAGGCGCTTCGACGTGCCCACGCGTGCCTCGAGTTTGCGATTGATCCCGAAGTGCCGATGCTACAATCACTGCATGGCTGACAGTTGCGGTCCCACGCCTTCACAGCAGGCCCCCGCCGGCAACACCTCCGGGCGCATGGTCTTTTGCGTGAAGTTTCAGAAGGAGCTGCCGGGGCTCGATACGCCGCCATGGCCGGGCGAGATTGGCCAGCGGATCTTCGAGCAGATCTCCGCGGAGGCGTGGAAGCTCTGGGGGGAGCGGATGAAGATGATCCTCAACGAGTACCGCCTCATGCCCTGGCAGAGGGAAGCGCAGGAGCTCGTCGCCAAGCATATGGAGGAGTTCTTTTTCGGTGAGGGGGCGGCCCTCCCCCCCGGTTACGTCCCCCAGCAGGCGAAATGACCGAGCCGGAGGCACGCCACCGTGCGTGCTGGTACAGTCGCCGTACCTCGGAGATTCCCGAGGACGTCGGTCTGCATACGATCGAAGACGGCCAGCTCCTGTTCTGCGCCCACACAATGTGGTTTCCAGTCGTCCGGTATCAGTTCGACGTTCGCAACTGCGAGAGCTGCGACTACTTTCGGGCCCGCCCGAAGACAGAGTAGACACAAGTGGCTTGCGTAAAGTTCCTCCGGCGAAGTCATTCACTACTTCAACCGGCCCCTTCTGTAGCAAACCACTGCGATCGGTCGCCGGCCGATCGAGATGGCTATTGCTAACGTTCTTCCTGTGAAGAGTTTACAGTGTGCAATAGCCGAGGTTGATGGCACACACTTTGATACTCCTGCGCGCTGGAGGAACGAACCGGTGGCTACAGAACACAAGGAGCGGCGCGGATTCGCGTCGATGTCTCCAGAAAAGCAACGCGAAATTGCCAGCAAAGGCGGCCGAGCCGCGCATGAAAAGGGCACGGCCCACGAATGGTCTGCCGACGAGGCCCGATCCGCAGGGCGAAAGGGCGGGCAAGTCAGCCGCGGTGGTCGTGGCCGACTGATGCCGTCGACGGCGGTCGAGTAGGACGGTCGGCGGTCGTGTTGGCGCGATCTGCCATCGACACCGGACGCGCTCTTTGATTGAATGCTCCGCATAACGCGGTGCGTTTTGCCCTCGTCCTCGTCGTTGTGGCAGTCTCGAACGCGGCTGCTGGCCCTGCGCAGCCCGCTCGACCCCTGCAACCCGTGCAGGTTGCCCAGGATCAGGCGGGAGGCGACGACGTGGTCGTGCGGGCGCTCACTCTCAGGGGCGTCAAAGCCATCGATCAGACGAAGCTGAAAGGGGTCCTCGCAACCCGTCCAAGCGCGAGGCTGCCGTGGGGAAGAAAGCGCTTCTTCGATCGGCTGGTTCTCGAGGCGGATCTGCAGCGGATTCAGGCGTTCTACGCGGATCGGGGCTATCCCGACGCGCGAGTGACGTCAACCGACCTGAAGTTCAATGCTCAGAGGACCGCCGTCGAGGTCGTGGTCACGGTCTCCGAGGGTGATCCGGTGAACGTCGAGGCCATCGAGTTCAACGGCTTCGACAGGATTCCGGTCGATCACCTCAACAGGGTCAAGCGCGACATCCCTCTCCGTGTCGGCCGGCCGCGCGATCGGGCGCTTGTCATCGTGTCCCACGACATGGCCCTCAACGAGCTTCGCGATCACGGTTATCCGTCTGCGAGGATCGCCACCGACGAGACCGTCGGCGTGGACGGAAAGACCGCCACGGTCGTGTTCACCGCCGAGCCCGGCGTGCTGGCCCACTTCGGGACGGTTGAGATCAACATTACCGGCAGCAAGAGCGTCGGCGAAAACGTCATCCGGCGTGAACTCGACTACAAACCTGGCGATCTGTACCGTCGCAGTCTCATCCAGAACACGCAGCGCCGGTTGTATGGCCTCGCACTGTTTCAGTTCGTGACCATTGAGGCGAGCGAGCCGAATCCACTGGACGCCAGTGTGGGGACGCGGGTCACCCTCGTGGAAGGGAAGCACCACCGTCTGAACTTCGGCGTCGGCTATGGCACGGAGGAGGAGGGGCGTGTCGACGCCGAGTACAGCCACCTCAATTTCTTCGGCGGCGCGAGGACGGCCAGTGTACATGGGCGCTGGTCTTCGCTCGATCGCGGCGTTCGGGTCAATTTCAATCAGCCCTATTTCCTGGGGGCGCATCTGTCGCTTGGAGGCGAAGCGCAGCATTGGTACACGTACGCTCCCGCGTACACGTCGATCGTCACCGGCGCCCGAGCGACCCTCACGCATCGCAGCGGCAGGGGAATGTTGTGGTCGGTATCGATTGGGAGCGAGCGCAGCAACAGCTCGGTGGCGGAATCGGTACTCAACGACCCGACGCTTATCGACGAACTGATCGCACTCGGAATCGATCCCGCCACAGGGAAACAGGAAGGGACGCTCGGCGTGCTGGGTTTCGACCTGCAGCGCTCCAGAACCGACAGTTTCCTCAATCCGAGACGCGGCTACCAGCTGGCCGTGCACGCGGAGGAAGCGGGAGTCCTGCCTGGGTCGTTCAACTTCTACGCACTGGCGGTTGACGGGCGCCACTATCAGTCGGTCGGCGACGGCCTGGTGGTCGCCACGCGCCTGCAGGTGGGCAATATCGATGCTGTGGGTGCCGATGAGACGAACGTGCCGTTTTCCAAGAAGTACTTCCTCGGCGGACCCAACACGTTGCGGGGTTGGGGCCTCTACGAGGTCAGCCCGCTGAGCACGTCAGGGCTTCCGCTCGGTGGCAACAGCCTGCTGTCATTCAGCGCGGAAGCGCGCGCGACAGTTGAGGGGCAACCTGGGCGGCGTGGTCTTCCTCGATGCGGGGAATGTGTGGGCGGATTCCGCCGGCTTCGATCTGAGCGATTTACGGTACTCGATTGGACCGGGGCTCCGCTATCAAACGCCGATCGGTCCCATTCGGTTCGACGTGGGCTATCAACTCAATCCCATCCCCGGCCTCGTGAAGAATGGCCAGCCGCAGACCAGTCGAGTGCGGTTTCACTTCAGCATCGGAGAAGCCTTCTGATATGTGAATGTGGTCATCTGGTCATCTGGTCATTTGGTCATCTGGTCATTTAGGCATCTGGTCATGTCGTTAAATAACGAGATAACCAGATGACCAGATGACCAAATGACCAGATGACCAGATGACCACGTTCACCCTGCGGGGAGTGAAGCGACCTGCACACGCGCGTCGTTGAAGCAGGCGCCGCCGCCAAGATCGGTGAGCGTGTCTGGCACGAGCGCGGTACCGCTCACACCGTTGCGCATGCTGCGGCGCCAGAGCCCCTTCGGCAGACTGACTATTCCCGGGCGGACGCTCGCGGAGACGCTGAGCGTGCAATGTACCTCACCGAGCGTGTTGAAAATCCGCACGAGGTCGTTGTCGGCCAGTCCTCGATCCGCCGCATCCTGCGGGTGCATCGTGAGCTTCGCATCGGAACGGGGCAGCTCGCCAAGGGTGGAACTGATTGTTCGATCGCTCGCCGGCGAAATCAGCGTCAATGGATAATCCACCGTCGCCGGATCTGTCTGAAACCGGTACAGACCGATGGGCGCGCATTGCTCGAGCGTCGCGGGAAACAGATCGATCTTCTTGTCGAGCGTGTTGGGGAACACGTCCACGAACTGCACCGGCGCCGGCCCACATACCGGTGCGGCGCGTCGGCCCTCGCGAATGTCGCCGCCGATGCCGTTCGGCAGCCCCTCGAGCACACGGACGAGCAGGTCGAGTTCTCCTGACGGCTCGTCGTCCTGGGCGACGTCCAACCTCGCGCAGAGTTCACCGAACACGTCGGCATTCGATCGAGATTCCCCCTCGGGGTCAATCGTCGGTATCGCCAGCTCGAGGCTGATCGGTCCGTACGCGCGAGCGAAATCGTAGCCCTCGAGAAACGTGGTCGCGGGGAGCACGACGTCGGCGTAGAGTGCGGTGTCCGTCATCACCTGCTCGAACACCACGGTGAACAGGTCGTCCCGTGCCAGACCACGAAGCACCCGTCGCTGATCCGGCACCGTTGCCACCGGATTGCAGTTGTAGACAAAGAGTACGTCGATCGGCGGATCGGCATACTCTGTCAACGCACGGCCCAAGTGATTCATGTTGACGAGCCGCGTGTCGGGTTCTCCCGCGCCAATCCATGGCCGCTCGATGTTCCACGAAGCCGAGTTGCTCATCGAGTAGCCACCGCCGCGGACGCCGAACTTGCCGCCGACCGCAGGGAGGGCGAGTACGGCCATGGCGGCGTTGCCGCCGTTGCGATTCCTCTCCAGTCCCCAGCCGCAGCGTATCAGGGCCGGCGAGCTGCGCCCATAGAGTTCCGCGGCGCGCTCGAGCAGTGCCGGATCGATGCCCGCAAGGTCTGCGGCTTTGTCGATCGTCCAGTCCGCGGCGCGCTCGCGCAGCTGCCCGGCGCCTCGCGTGTGCTCGCGCAGAAACGCCTCGTCGGCGTGCCCGTGTTCGAAGAGATGCCGGTGGATGGCCAGCGCCACGGCCACGTCGGTCCCCGGCTTCACCGCGAGATGCAGGTCCGCCGACCGCGCCAGCGGGGTCGTGCGCGGATCGACGACGATGAGAGTGGCGCCACGCTTCTGGGCTTCGCGCAGGTACGGGATGAGATGAATGCCCGACGTGGACGGATTGACCCCCCACAGAACAATCAACGCCGCTTCCGGATAGTCTTGATACGTGACCGACGGCATTTTGCCGTAGAGCGCCATGTTGGCGACGCCCGTCGGCGCGGCGCACAGCGTGCGCGCGAGCCTCGACGTACCGAATCGGCGCCAGAGCGTCGCGTCCAGGTTGTCCTGCGTCAGGAGCCCATTCGATCCACCGTAGGAGTACGGAAGAATCGACGCGCCCCCGTGTTCACGTTTCGCGCGTTGCATGCGGTCGACGATGAGCGCGAGCGCCGCGTCCCAGGTGACGCGCTCGAACTTGCCGTCACCCTTGCGACCCTTACGGATGCCGGGATGGAGCAGCCGGTCTGGCCCGTAGACGCGATCGCCGAACTTGCGCACCTTCCCGCAGATGTAGCCGCCGGTTATCGGATTCCTGTGCGAGCCGTCGATCGTAATCACTTTGCCGCGTTGGACCGTCACGGCCAGGGCGCACGCATCAGGGCAGTCGAGTGGACAGGCCGTTTCGACCACAGATGCAGGGCCGCCGAGAGGAACGTTCCGCCCGTGAGTCGGTACCGGCATTGGCCTACCATAACATGGCGTCTACGCAGATCGCAGAGCGCGCGGCGCTCGCAGAGGATGAGATCCCCGACCAGTTCGATGGTCTCGTCACGCCGTCGCTCGAAATGTTGGCTTCTGATGTTGACTATGGACGAGCCACACGTCGTGATCATCGGCGGCGGGTTCGGAGGACTGGATGCGGCCAAGGCACTTGCGGGCGCCCCGGTGCGCGTCACCGTGCTCGATCGTCACAACTACCACCTCTTTCAGCCGCTGCTGTACCAGGTTGCCACTGCTTCACTCTCGCCCGGTGACATCGCGTCGCCCATTCGCTGGGTCCTCGGTCGTCAGTCGAATGCCACGGTGCTGCTGGCTGATGCGCGGTCCATCGACACGGTGAACCGCCGCGTCGTGCTCGACGACGGACCCACCGATCGGGGACGGAGTGCAAACAGCTCGATCGCCTATGACTACCTGATTCTGGCGGCGGGGGCCGCGCACGCCTACTTCGGTCACCCAGAGTGGGCCGAGCATGCGCCGGGCCTCAAGACGCTGGACGATGCACTGGAGATCCGGCGGAAGGTGTTGCTCGCATTCGAGGCCGCGGAACGTGAAAGCGATCCCGACATCCAGCGCCGCCTCCTGACGTTCGTGATCGTTGGCGGCGGGCCAACCGGTGTCGAATTGGCCGGTGCGCTTGCGGAGATCGCGAGGCAATCCTTGAAACGGGACTTTCGCGCGATTCGTCCCGAGTCCGCCCGGATCCTGCTGGTCGAAGGCGGCCCACGGCTGCTCGGCACATTCCCGGAGTCGCTCGGCGCGTCGGCGCGGGCTTCGCTCACCCGTCTTGGCGTGGACGTGCGCACCTCTTCCAGCGTCACGGCCGTGGACGCCGATGGGATCAACATCGGCGATGAGCGGATCGCGGCGGCGACCGTCCTGTGGGCGGCGGGGGTTGCCGCGTCTCCGCTCGCGAAGACACTTGGCGTTGAACTCGACCGCGCGGGCCGTGTGCGGGCCGAGCCGACACTCGCGGTGCCGGGCCATCCGCGGATCTTCGTCGCCGGAGACATCTGCGCCCTCCAGCAGGACGGCAGACCGCTGCCCGGCGTCGCCCAGGTCGCCAAGCAGGAGGGTGCGCATGCCGCGCGCAACGTGCTCCACACTATCAGGGGCGAGCCGCTCTTGCCGTTCCGCTACCGCGACTACGGCAACATGGCTACCATTGGCCGCGGCGCGGCGGTTGCGCAGCTTGGGCGATTTACCTCGGCTGGCTGGCTCGCGTGGCTCATCTGGCTCTTCATCCACATCTTCTGGCTGATTGGGTTCCGCAACCGCGTCGTGGTGCTCGGCGAATGGGCGTGGTCCTACATCACGCTTCAGCGGCGCGTTCGCCTCATCACCGGCGGGCGCCTGCGGCCCGGTTCGTAGAGCGGTTTCGCGCGCGGGCCCGCCTTACGACGCGAGGCCTTCTCGAGAACCACGCGCTCGAGACCCACCAACGTGCGCGCACGTGCGTGCGCGAAAGAACGCGTCTATAATTGTTTCCGCCTCCAACCGCTGTTCCCCCAATGAGAGCCGTTGTCGTTGCGCTTTCCGATCTCGGACGAAGCCCGCGCATGCAGTACCACGCGCAGGCGCTGGCTGGGAGCGGCGTGGATGTCGATCTCGTCGGCTACGAAGGGACGCCGCTGTCGCATCGCATCACCGACGATCCGCACATCACCGTCCACCGGATCTCACCCCTGACCCGTCGATTTCGTCAACCTTCCGGGATCGCGTACGCAACGGTCGCGGCGGTTGAAGAACTCCGGTTGAGCGTCCGTCTCTGGCGGCTGTTGAGGAGCCTGCCGCGCCCCGATCTCGTGCTCGTACAGAACCCGCCCGCCTTGCCGACGTTGCGGGTGACCTCGTGGACCTTGCGACGCCCTGGCGTCAGGTTCGTGATCGACTGGCACAACGTAGGGTATACGCTGCTGCAGCAGCGGTTCGGGCGCTGGCACCCTGCTGTGCGGCTGGGCCGTTGGTTCGAGCGGCGCGAAGCGCTCAGGGCCGACGCACATCTGTGCGTGTCGCGGGGGATGGCGGCGTTCCTGACAAAGAAGTTCGGTGTCACTGCCGCGCGCGTGTTGTACGACCGTCCGGCCTCGGCATTCGCGCCCATGGAGCGCGCCGAGCGCGACCGGTTTCGCCAGGGCCTGTTTGGACGGATGGGGCTTGTCGGCAGCGCGGCAGGACTCATCATCTGCCCCTCGAGCTGGACGGAAGACGAAGACTTCGACGTGGTCATCGACGCCGTGCTCAGGCTGGAAGACAGGATTCGCGGATGGGAAGCTGCCGATCGGAGTCGACGGTTTCCTTCGCTGATTATCCTCGTCACGGGTGACGGCAGACGCCGAGCGGAGTTTGAACGCCGGTTTGCAGGCCTTCCCGCCCGCCGTGTTTTTCTGCGCACGCGCTGGCTCGAGCCCGAAGAATATCCGCGCGTCGTGGGTAGCGCGGACATTGGGTTGTGCCTGCACCGCTCCTCGTCAGGACTCGATATCCCCATCAAGATTGCCGATCTCTTCGGTGCCGGCGTGCCCGTGTGCGTGCTGGATTATGGCGCTGCCCTGGCGGAGCGCGTCCGGCACAGCGACAACGGCTTGTTGTTCTCGACGGCCCGTCAGCTCTCCGACGTCCTGTTCGATCTGTTCGAGGAGTATCCCGCCGACCAGTCCGACCTGGAACGCCTGCGCGCGGGCGCACGCAGATCCGCCCGCCCGACATGGGAAGAGGGGTGGGCCAGAGAGGCGCGCGACATCCTGCTCGGCGAGCCTCCGGCCTCCACTCTCAGTTAATTCTTCCCGCACTCGAAGTACAGAAGGCTCCTGCGTGGGCCGAGTCTCGGCTGCCTCTCCCGACTGTGGCGGCACCGGTCGTGATGTAGTATCCGCTCGACCGCCCACGGGTCACAATTCCACGAGGTGATCATGCGCGCGAATGTGCCTTCTCTGGGTCGTTGCCTCGCGTCCTCGGTCTTCGCGGCAACCACCGTGTTCGCACAGTTCGTCATTGAACCACCCGGGACACGTCAGCCTGTCGGGTTGACCACGCCCCGCATCGCACCGCTGCCCGAGTCGCGGTGGACTGAGGAGCACAAGCGTATCGTCACCGCGTTCGCCCGCGACGGCCGAGTCGACAACGGCTTCAAGACGCTCCTGAACTTGCCCTCGCTGGCTGAAGGCGTGATGCCCTACACCAACTACTTGCTGGACGAGTCATCCCTCCAGCCCCGACACCGGGCGCTGTTGGTGCTGCGCGCGGCCTGGCTGTGCGGCAGCGAGCCAATCTGGGCCAGTCACGCCGCACGCGCGACACACGCAGGACTCAGCGCCGCGGACATCCGGCGCGTTGCCCAGGGCCCCGACGCGCCGGGATGGGAGACCTTCGAGCAGACGCTGCTGCGCCTGGCCGACGAGCTCTACAGGAACTCATCGGTCACAAACGCCACGTGGAGCGCGCTCGCAGCGCAGTACGACGTGTTCCACCTGATGGACGCCGTCGAGACCGTGAACCATTTCGTGGCGTTATCGATGATGTACAACGCCTTTGGCGTCCAGCCTGACGAAGGTCTGACGGAACGAACCCCGAAAGACGTGCCCTACCGCGTCGTCGTGCCGAAGCGGGAGCCGGCGCTCAGTGTCGCGCGCGTCGAGCCGGCGGAGGGCCGGGGAATTGCGGTGAACCGGACGTTCACGCGCTATCCAGCTCTCAACACGAAGTGGGGTCCGCGCCAGAACTTCATCCTGCGCGTCTCGAGACTCTATCCACGGCATCGCGAAATGCTCATCTTGCGAATGGGCTGGAACTGTCGATCCGAGTACGAGTGGGCCAAGCACGTGGGCAGTGTCGGCCGTGCCCGCGACCACGGACTCGATCCGGCACGGATCGCCGAAGGTCCACAGGCATCGGTGTGGGAGGAGTTCGAGCGTGCACTGCTCCGTGCGTCTGACGAGCTGTTTCACGACGGCATCGTTTCAGACCAGACGTGGCGCACGCTGTCGAGTCGCATCGACACCGGCCTCATGATGAGCGCCGTCTTCTCGACGGCCAACTACCGGGCCATCTCGATGTCGCTCAACACGTACGGCGTCCAGCTCGAGGACGGCGACGAACGCTTCCCGCCGGTGCCAGCGCGCCGGTGATACGTCGACCACCATCCGTTCTCAGCTCGCGGCTTTCAGCAAGGCCTTCGGCTGAGCCGTTGATAGCCACGCCGATTGGAACGGTTTCGGGATACGCCTCGAACGCCCATAGACTACACTTCTCCCGTTTTCGCGTTTTGACTTCTCACTTCTGAATTCCAGTGGACCTTCGCCAGCTCGAAATCCTCCAAGCCATTGCCGAGACCGGCTCCTTCACGGCGTGTGGGAGGAAGCTTCACGTGTCGCAGTCTGCCATCAGCCGACAGATCCTTCTGCTCGAGGAGGAGCTCGGCGAGCCGCTGTTCCTGCGCGTTGGCCGCAATGTCCGCATGACGCCGGCCGCCGAGAGTCTGGTCCAGCTTGGGCAGCGGATCTTCCAGGACGTGCGCGACACGGTTGGCGCGATCACCGACCGTACGGGCTCGCTGCGGGGCCTGCTGCGGCTGGCGGGCGGCATGACCGTGTGCCTCTACATGTTTCCCCCGCTCTTGAAGCATCTGAAGAAGGTGCATCCACAGCTCGATGTGCGCATCATGGTCGCCACGGCGCTGCGTTCGGTCGAAGAAATCCGCGCCGGCCGCGCGGACGCTGGGCTGATCACGCTTCCCGTGGAAGAATCGGACCTCATCACCGTGCCCGTCCTGCGCGAAGAACTGCTGCTGGTCACGATGCCGACGCATCCACTAGCCAAGCGACGACGGATTCTGCCGGGCGACCTCGTCGGTCAGCCGTTCGTGCTCTTCGAGGCCGGATCGGCAACGCGGCGCGTCATCGATTCGTTCTTTGTGATGGAGAAGATCGAGCCGACGATGGTCATGGACACCGAGAATGTGGAAATCATCAAGGCGATGGTCAAGACGGGCCTCGGCATCGCGATCGTGCCCTATCAGGCGATCGCACGCGAAGTGCGAGCCGGGCAGTTCTTCTGTGCCCGGATTGAGGGTCACGAACTGGTTCGGGAGACGGGTTGGGTCTACGGGCGGGCGAACCGCGTGCCACGCATGATTACGGAACTGTTGACTGCGTTTGACGAGATCAAGGGACGGCTGCAGCTGGCCCCGAGAAAACGAGCCTGAACACAGTCCTTCCTGGCCGGCTCTCGATCGACACTGTCCCGCCGTGGCGCTCAACGATCGCTTTCACAATCGACAACCCGAGCCCGCTGCCATCGGACGACGACGCCCCGGGCACCTGGCGGACGCTGCGCGATCCTTCGGCTTTGTAGAAGCGGTCGAAAATGTGGGGCAGATGCTCCGCCGCGATGCCGGGTCCCTCATCGCTGACCGTGATCGTGATGCCGTCGCCGCTCTTGTGTGCGCCGAGCTCGATGGCGGATCCGGCGGGCGCGTACCGCAGCGCGTTTGCTGCGAGATTCTGCAATGCCTGTTCGAGTCGATCGCGGTCGCCTTGCAATGTGTCCGCTCCCGGCTCGATGGTTGTGACAATGCGGACTCCGGCTTCGGATAACGCCCGTTCGTGCCGCGCCGCGACGCGCGCGAACAGCTGTTCGACCGATACATCGGTGCGCACGAAGGCTCCGCCTCCCCCTTCCAGCTTCGCAAGGTCCAGGAGATCGCCGATGATGCGTTCGAGGCGGGCGGTCTCGTCACTGATGATTCCGAGATACCGCATCCGCGTGGCCTCATCGAGATCGAACTCAGGCATCGTGAGGGTTTCAAGATATCCACGCATTGCGGTGACCGGTGTCGTCAGCTCGTGCGACACATCGGCGAGTAACTGGCGGCGAGCGCGATCCGACGCGGTCAGCGCCGCGGCGCGTGCGCTCACATCGTCGGCCATCGCGTTGAAGGCGGTGGCGACCGCGGCCACTTCGTCGCCGCCGCGGGCGGGCGCACGGGCCGACAGGTCGCCCGCGCCGAGGCGCCGCGCCGCATGCTCGACCTCGCGCAGCCGGCGGCGTGCGGGTCCGAAGATGACGACGGCCGCGAACACCGCCCCCACGATGAGAACGCTGATGGCGATGAGGGAGAGCGTCGGCGCGAAACGGCCCAGGAGAAACCTGAATGGCGCCGTCACCGAAACCACCACCACCCCCTGGCGCTGGTCCTTCACGACGATGGGCACCGCGATGAGCCGTGGCGGGCCAAAGCCCGGATCACCACGTCCACCACGCCCGCGCGGGCCGAGAGCGAAACCGTGCGCCTCGAATCCAGGATCGCCGCGCCCACCCCGTCCGCCGCGACCCCATCCGCCGCCCCCGCGTTCGGGACGATCGAACTCCGGACCATGCCATTCGAGCCGCGATCGCGCCGCGCGCCGGAGTGCCTCCGACAGCACACCCGCGTGGTCCAGAACGCGACCGTCGTTCATCAGGACGAGGAAGGGAAGGGCCGTGCGTCCGAATTGAACTCGGACAAACTGCTCCAGGTCGAGCGCGGGGTCTTGATCGAGCGCTTCACCGACATCGGTGGCCAGCGTCCGCGCGAAGCGCTCCGGGCGCGCCGGAACGGTTGGGCCCGCGAGCGGAACGATCCAGACAAACAACATCGCCTGAACGACCAGCATGGCCGCCAGCCCGACCACGAACCCGATCGCGATGCGCCAATAAAGGCTCTTGTACCAGCGGGAGGACATTCTAGGGATTAGGGATTGGGGATTAGGGATTGAGGGATTAGGGAAGAGCGACTGGAGGGGCTGGAAGGAGTAGGAACATGAATTGCGTTCCGAGCGGCATGCCCACGATAACGAGCTTCCGGGACTTGATCGCCTGGCAGAAGGCGATGAAACGCTTTGGTCTGGCGCACCAGATGCGCAAGTCCGCGGTCTCGGTACCCTCCAATATCGCCGAGGGGACGCGCCATGCCACGTCAGGCTACGCGCATCATGTCGTCATCGCGCTCGGGTCCCACGCGGAACTTGGTACCCAGTGCGAACTCGCTGCCCGTCGCCACTTCATCACGAGCCAGGAATGGGCCGGACTCGCTCCCGCACTAGCCGAGGTCGGCCGACTCACTCACGGCCTGTTAAACGCCCTGCGTCGCAATCCCTAATCCCTGATCCCTATCCCCTAATCCCTACCCCTAATCCCTAATCTAGCTCTCAATCCCTATTCCCCAACCCCTACCTTGGCTCTTTCACAGTCTTTTCACGAGGGGACGTCTTCGTCGTCTTCATCGCCAAATCCGGCGACAACGAAGCGGATGGCAGTCCCTCGGCGATCGAGGCGCGTCAAAGCCATGGCTAGCGCATCGCGATAATGCGTTTCGACGTGACGCTTGATGGCCTCGCTGGACACCCAAACGGTGATCTGATCGCCTGAATCGCTGGCGTAGGCCGACGTGGCGAACCACCGCTGGAAGTCTTCCGGGTCGACCGCAGCTTGCAGCTCAGCCAGGATGTGCTGCCAGATGTTGAGGCCGACCATGACGCAGCAGAGCCCGCGTTTCAGTCCTGATCGGTATCGGTGTCGTCGGTCGCGTCGGGTGGACGGCTAGTCGCGAAATCGTCCATGTCCGGAGTCCCCTCATCTGGAGAGTCGTCGTCGAGCGACAGCGACCGGCCGGTCCGCTTGAGGGGAATGGGACCTTTGGGCTTGTCGGTGTCCTTCTTCTTGCCTTTTGCACTGCTGCCGCGCTGGGGTCTGGCATCCGGACCAAAGTTGCGATTCCTCGGGGGTGATGGCGCGGCCGGATCGAACGGCCTGGGCCCGCCAAATGAGGACGGCGGACGTGGGCCTCCGAAACCTCCAGGCCGCGTGCCCGAGAATCCGCCTGGTCGCGGTGGGCCGCCGGGGCCGCGGTCCTCGCGCGCTCTCGCCTCACTGACAGCCAGCGGCCGCCCGCTGAACATCTGCCCGTTGAACTTCTGAATCGCCGCTTCGGCGTGGGCGCGCTCCGCAAATTCCACGAAAGCAAATCCGCGTGGTCGACCAGTATCGCGATCCACCGGCAGCACGACCTGCGACGGCGGCGCGACCGTGCCGAAGTGCGCGCGCAACTCAGCCTCGGTTGTGGTGTACGAAAGATTGCCAACAAACAGGCGGACAGCCAATCAGATCTCTCCTAGGTGTACACGGCTTGCGGGAAGGTTGGAATGCTCGCAGGGAATCGCCGGAAAATGGTAGGGCAGACACACGCTGGCAGCGGAATCCAGTGGGCCAACCTTACCCGAAGTCGTCCATCCTGGCAAGGGGATGGGCGCTATAGTAGGGGTTTGGCTTCGAGCACTCCAAGGACCACGACGTGACGCGCCCCCTTCTCATCATCTTCCTTACAATTTTCGTCAACCTGGTCGGCTTTGGCATCATCATCCCGCTGCTGCCGTTCTACGCAGAGAGCTTCGGCGCCTCGCCGCTGGTGATTGGGCTCCTGTTCGCGGTGTTCTCACTCAGCCAGTTGCTCGCAGCCCCGGTTCTCGGCGACTGGTCGGATCGCTACGGTCGTCGGCCGGTCCTCGTCTTCAGTCTCGCCGGCACCGTCGTGAGCCTCGCGATGCTTGCGCTCGCTCACAGCATCGCGATGCTCTTCGTGGCGCGCATCGTCGACGGGCTGTCGGGGGGGAACATCTCGACGGCGCGCGCCTATGTCGCTGACGTGACGGAGCCGAGGGATCGCGCGCGCGCGTACGGGCTCATCGGCGCTGCCTTCGGGCTTGGGTTCATCGTAGGGCCGGCACTGAGCGGGGTGCTTGTGGCGACGGTGAGCCACACGGCGCCCATCTGGGCCGCAGCCTCTCTGACGCTGGTGGCGACCGCGATGGCCTGGCTGTGGCTGCCCGAGACGGTGCACCGTGCGCACGCCGGGACGGGCATGCCGTTTCGCAACCTCGCCGAGATGCTGCGGCGTCCCGGACTGCGACGGGTGCTCGTGGTGGACTTCGTCTATTGGTTTGCCTTCTCGATATTTCAGACGACGTTTGCGCTGTTTGCGGCCCGTCGCTTCGGATTTGGCGCGGCTCAAACGGGGTATTTCTTTGCCGCGTTTGGCGTGCTTGGCGCTGTGGTGCAGGGCGGATTCATCCGGCCGATCGTGCGTCGCCTGGGCGACAAGCGCACATTCGTTGTCGGACTGGCGTGTGGCGCAGTCGGACTGCTGGCGGCGTCCCTGGTGCACTCGGTCGCCCTGTTCGCCGTGACGCTGGTACCGGTGGCCCTCGGCATCGGCTTCGGGCATCCCACCGTGTCGAGCCTCGTCAGCCGCGCGGCGCGAGGCGACGAGCAGGGCCGTGTCCAGGGTGCCGCCAGTGCGATCGAAAGCTTGGGCCGGACCATCGGACCGGTGTGGGGCAATGCGTCGCTGCAGCGGTTCGGGGAATCCATGCCGTACATCTCGGCCGCCGGGTTCCTCGTGATGACGCTCGTCCTGACGCTCGGGTACCAGGACGCAGAGAGCTAGCCGTTCAAGCGAGCGCAGGGGCCGGTTCCAGTGCGGCCGCGGTTGGCAGGTGGATCAGGAACGTGGCGCCGTGGCCGGGCTCGCTGACGACGGAGATATAGCCGCCGCTCTGTCTGACGATGCCGTACACGATTGACAAACCGAGGCCCGTGCCTCTCCCCTGTTCCTTCGTCGTAAAGAAGGGTTCGAAGAGCCTCGCACGTGTTTTCTCGTCGATCCCTGTGCCCGTGTCGCTGACACTCAGACGGGCGTAGCGGCCCGCATGGCCCTCGACCTGCGTCACGTCGGCCGGGTCATGGAGGTCCACTTCCTCGACTGAGACGACCAGATGTCCACCGCTTGGCATCGCGTCCCGAGCGTTGATCACCAGGTTGAGCACCACCTGTTCAATCTGCGCGAGGTCGGCAGTCACCATGATTGGCGTCGAAGCGCGCACGATCTCGAACTCGATTTCCGGGCCGATGAGCCGGCGCAGCATGGAGTTCATACCGACGATGGCTTCGCCAAGCTCGAACAGGCGCGGGATGGTCGCCTGTCGCCGGCTGAAGGCCAGCAACTGGCGGGGCAGCGCCGCGCCACGTCTCACGGCTTCCTTGATTTCCACTACCTCGCCCCTGGCGGGATCGTTCGACGGCAATTCCATCAGGATGAGATCGGCCGAGCCCATGATGCTCATGAGAATGTTGTTGAAGTCGTGCGCCACGCCGCTGGCCAGACGCCCGATGGCTTCGAGCTTTTGCGACTGACGAAGCTGCTCCTCGAGCACGCGCCGTTCGGTAATGTCGCGGATGAATCCGGTCAGGGCGGCCCGGCTGTCGCCGCTCACGCGTGCGACACTGACTTCCACGGGAAACTCCGTCCCGTCGGCGCGCATCGCGGTCATTTCGAGCTGCCGGCCCGCCAGCGGCCCTTCGCCGGTGGCCAGATACCTGTTGATGGCCGCGATCTGTGCCGCGCGAACCGTGGGCGGCAGCAGGAGCTCGACGTTGCGCCCCAGTATCTCTGTGCGTGTATGGCCGAACATCTGCTCTGCGGCGGGGTTGAATTCCCGGATGTTCATCTGTTGGTCCATCGTGATGATGGCGTCATGCGCAGCTTCGAGAATCGCACCCTGCCGGGCTTCGCTCTGCGCGCCCGCGCGGTAGACCTTGTAGGTCAGATAGAGGGGTGCCGACGCCAGCAGGAGCGTAGGCCAGTACCCGGACGTCTGCACAACAGCGAGGACGATAACGGCTGCGCCCGCGCCCAACAAGTAACTGGGGGCGCTCGAGAGGAAGTCGTTCTTCCAGATACGCCATGCGTTCTGCCTGGTCGTCAATGCGATCGCGATGGCGATCGGCGCGGTGTTCACCACGAAGTACGTCAACGCCGTCGCGGTGATCGGAATCCAAATCGTGCTCAAGTCGACGGTGGAAGTGCCCCCGAGTCGCAGGTAGACCTGGCCGGCGGTCTGCACGGTGATGACCAGGCACGCCATGTTGAACAGCGTCCGGTATCGCGGATTTCTCTCCCGCGCGTTGAGAGTCGTCTGGCTCCAGCCGCTGAAGGCGCCGACCACCATCGTGGCGTGCGGACCGTACAACACGAGCGCCGCGATGTCGACGACATAGGAGACCGACATGTTGGAGCCGCTGGCGATGGGAAACTGAATTTTGAAAGCCGACGTGAGAGACGACAGCACGACCAAGAGAAACAGCGGGAGAAGGATAGGCAGAATGTCGCCGCGATGGAAGAAGACGAGACCAAAGGTCGCGACACCGAGCGCGATGACGATGGTGATGTATCCGCGCGCGCTGGGTGAAAGATCCCTCAGCAAATCGCCTAAAGTATAAACCCCTGCCGCTCGCTTGGGGGGGTTGGACCGGGAGAAGGGGCGGATCTGATGGGCGATCTTGAATGGAAGGTTGGCGCGGATGCGGCCGGTCTTCGGCTCGACAAGTTCCTCGCGCATCCTGATCGGCTGGGGTCGCGAAGCCGCGCCATTGGCGCGCTCGATCGCGGCAAGGTGTTCGTGAACGACGTCGCGACGGGGATCGACGACGCCGGGCGGCGCCTGGCCGCGGACGACGGCGTGCGGGTGTGGATGGATCGACCAGGCAGCTCGCGACCGAGCCCCCGGCCGCGCACAGCCGGCGACTTGTGGATCGTCTATGAGGACGCCGCGCTGATTGTCGTCAACAAGCCATCCGGGTTGCTGTCAGTGCCGTTGGAGCGCCGCAGTGAGGCGACGTCCGTGCAGGAGCAGCTGAGCGAACATCTGCGACCCCGCGGCAGGCGGCGGCCGTTCGTTGTCCATCGAATTGATCGCGACACGTCCGGGCTTGTCGTGTTTGCCGTCCAGGCGGAGGCACAGCGACGCTTGCGCGAGCAGTTCAAGCGGCATGACGCGGAGCGTGTCTATTTGGCTGTAGTGTATGGCCACCCGTCACCCTCATCCGGCGTCTGGCGCGACCGTCTGGTGTGGGACGAACGCGCGCTCATTCAAAAGGAGACTCACCCCCGCGATCCCCAGGGGAAGGAGGCCGTGAGCGAGTACCGCGTCCTCGACACATTTCGCGAGGCGTCGCTCATCGAAGTGCGGCTCGTCACGGGCAAGCGCAATCAGATTCGTCTGCAGGCGAGACTCCGCGGTCATACGCTCGTTGGAGAGCAGCGCTACACCTACGGCCCCGAGGAGCTTCGAGGCATCGCCTTCCCGCGTCAGGCGCTGCACGCCTACCGCCTGGGGTTCGCTCACCCCGACACGAACAAGTTCCTGCAATTCGAGGCACCCGTGCCGGAAGACATGCAGGATCTGCTCGGCCGGCTGGGGCGCGCGTAGCGCACGACGTTCCTCGTGCCCGGCCATCGGGCGCGTCGACCGACGGATTCGGTCGGCTTCATGCAATTTGCGCCTCTACAGAACCGAAAGCTCCCCGACACTTCTGTAATCGATGTGGCTGTCTCCAAACCCACCGGATCGGCCAAAAGATATGTCCCTGTAGTCAGTTACGAGACATGGCGCGCGACCTGCCACTACCGGCACGGTTCGCGCATCAGCTCCCCTCGGAATAACAGAATTGAGGATTTCGATGGAGCGAGCAGCCGTTTCTGCGTCGGCCCCCCCCGCGGTGGCATTTCGTGACGGACTCGGAGAGCGGCGCCATGTCGTAGACCCCACGGGGAACGAGGCGCTCGAGGTGTTGTGCCTGCGCAGCGAGCTTTCCAGCGTCCCCTCGTTCGAATTCGCACTCCGAGAGCGTGTCAGCCACCTCGCCCAGTTCCGTCACGCGTATTACGGACGCGTCCGGGGCGTCGAACGTCTCGGTGCGCGCGACGCCACGCTGGCGATTGTCAGCGACGCGACACCCGGCATCCGGCTGTCGGAGATCCTGTCAACCGCCGAAGACCGCCGGCTGCCCATCGATATCAATACCGCTCTCTGTCTGATTCGACAGCTTGTTCCGGCTGTGGCCATGCTTCATGAGACAGGCGAGGCCTCGCATGGCGCGATCGGTCCGGAACGGCTCATCGTGACGCCGAACGCCCGTCTGGTCATCGTGGAGTACGTCGCGGGCGCCGCCCTCGAGCAGCTGCGTTACTCGCGCGAACGCTATTGGACCGAACTGCGCGTGCCGCTGCCGCGTACGGCCGGATTGTCGCGGTTCGACCAGCGCGCAGACGTGACGCAGATTGGCGTCGTGGCGCTCGCTCTGATCCTTGGCCGCCTCCTGCGTGATGATGAATACCCGTCGCGGGTCACCGACCTCGTCGCATCAACGTGGGCCGTGTCGGCGCGCGGCGGCTTCGAGCCGCTGCCGCCAGGACTGCGCGCATGGCTCGGTCGTGCGCTACAGCTCGACGCGCGCAACGCGTTCGCGTCAGCGATTGAAGCGCGTGTAGAGCTCGACAAAGTGATCGGCGACAGCGAATTCCTGGCGTCTCCGGCGAGCCTGGAAGAGTTTCTTGTCCGCTACCACGCGGAGACGCTGATCGTGCAAAGCGCTTCGCCCTCGCATCCGGCGGCGCCGGCCATCTCGTCGGTTGTCACGCCGGTGCACACCGTTCCCGAGACGCCTGTCATTTCCGTTCCGCCTCCCGTCGTGGAGCCGCCACGGGTGGTTCGTCCAGCGCAGGACGTGTCCGCGTTCTCGTCGCGGGAGGTGGTGGAGGTTCAAGCACGAACACACAGCGTCCCTGATGTTCCCGCCAGGTTGACGTCCGATTCCGTGCAGGCTCCAGCGAAGCGGCCGACTCCCGCAGTTGAGGTGGTTCGTCCGGCGCCCGTCGTGCCCGAGGGCGAGCCGGATAAACCCTCGAGCGGATCGACGCGCAAGTTGCCACTGCTGGCCGCGGTGGCCGCCATTGCCATCGTCGCGACCGGCGGGTTCCTGGCCCGCCGCTACTTCACCCCGCCGCCCGTCGTCGTGACGAACGGGACTCTCGCCGTCATCACCAACCCTGCCGGCGCCACGATTTCGGTGGACGGCGAGGCTCGCGGGACGACCCCCGTCACGCTGACACTGTCGGCCGGTACGCATCAGATTACGCTGCAAGGCGCCGGCGATGCGCGAACCCTGCCGGTAACGATTGCCGCGGGGACCGAGGCGACACAGTACATCGAACTACCCGCTGCGCGCTCGACGGGCGGTCAGCTACAAGTGCGAACGGATCCGCCGGGCGCGCAGGTCACCGTCGACGGCGTCGCACGTGGCGCGTCGCCCCTCACCGTCAGCGACCTTACGCCGGGCGATCACGCGGTGCTGTTGACCAGTTCGGCCGGATCGTCGAGACAAACCGTCACCGTGGAGCGGGGAGCCACGGCCGCACTCGTCGTCACGCTGTCATCCGTGGAAAGTGCGCCCCTCTCAGGCTGGATCTCGGTGTCGGCACCCGTGGGTGTGCAACTCTTAGAGAACAATCGCCTGCTTGGCACGAGCGCCACGGAGCAGATCATGGTCTCGGCCGGGCGTCATGAGATCGATCTCGTGAATGAAGCCCTGGGTTATCGCGTCACACGGACCGTCCAGGTGCCCCCCGGAAAAGTCGCATCCATCAATCTCGAGCTGCCCAAGGGCACGCTGGCGTTGAACGCCGTGCCATGGGCGGAGGTCTGGATTGACGGCGAAAAAGCCGGCGACACCCCGATCGGCAATCTGTCGCTGACGATCGGACCGCACGACGTGGTGTTTCGGCATCCTGAACTCGGTGAGCAACATCACACAGCCATGGTGACCCTCAAAGGCGCCGGTCGGCTCAGTGTGGACTTGAGGAAGAAATGACCCGCCAACTGAAGCTCGTGATCCCGCTGCTGGTCGTGTTGATGGCGACCGCGGCCGCCGCAGCCGACGAGTCGCTTTCGACAGCCCGCGAACTGTATGCCGCTGCAGCCTATGAGGACGCGCTGTCGATGTTGAATCGGCTCCGGCTGACCGAGCTGCCGGCGGCCGACAAACGCGGGATCGATCAGTATCGCGCGTTCTGCCTGCTGGCGCTCGGGCGCACGACGGACGCCGAGCGTGCCATCGAAGCAGTCGTGTCAGCCGAGCCGTTGTACCAGCCGTCTGAGGCCGAAGTGTCGCCCCGCCTTCGGACGGCCTTCAGCGACGTGCGCAAACGTATGCTGCCAGGCATCGTCCAGGACCAGTACATGCGCGCAAAGGCCGCCTTTGATCGGAAGAACTATGAGATTGCCGCGAGCACCTTCAAGGAGATGCTCACGACACTTGCGGACCCTGCGGTGGGGCCCGCGGCCAACCAGCCGCCGCTGTCAGATCTGAAAACGCTGGCCATAGGTTTCCACGAGTTGAGTGCGGCGGCTGTGGCCCCCCCCCGCCTCTGCCGATCGCGCCGCCTCCGGTCGTCGCCGCGTTACCGACACCGGTGCCGCCCGCCCCGCCCGTCGCGCGGATCTTCAGCGCGCAGGATTCCGATGTACAGGCACCTTCGGCGATCCGTCAGGTGCTGCCGCCGTACGACAAGCGTTGGGGGGCAATGCAAGGGCAAGCCACGATGGACGTCGTGATCGGCGAGGACGGTACTGTCGAAGTCGCCACGCTCAGAGGCTCGATTAATCGCAGGTACGACGAGATTGCTCTGGCGGCCGCCCGAACATGGCGATACAAGCCGGCCACGCGGATGGGTGTGCCGGTCAAGTTCAACAAGTTCGTCTTGATTGAGGTGAAGTAACTAGCGCTTCTCCCGCGCTTTCTTGAAGACGTCGATGACCTCCCGGTGGCCCATCATCGCCGCGCGGCGCCAGGCCGTTTCGCCGTCCGGCGCCTCGGCCTCGAGATCCGCACCGGCGTCGAGCAGCAGCTCCACGACCGGCGCCGAACCGGTCGCGGCCGCCTCCATGAGCGCGGTGACCCCTTTACCGTCCTTGGCATTTGCGTCGGCGCCGTTCGCCAGCAGATAGCGAAGCGTGTCGAGGCAACCGGCCGCCGCCGCCTGCAACACGGCCGTGGTCCCGTTGCGCTGTACGCGGACGCTGATCCCGTGGCCGACCAGCTTCTTCACGATGTCTGTGCCGCAGTTGCCCGCGGCGAAAATCAACCCCATCTCGCCGCCCTTGCGAAGCCCGGCCTTCTCGAGGAGATCCATGATCGGTGCGTGCAGCGAGACGGCAGCAAAGGTCAGCGCCGTCGAGCCGGCGTTGTCTTCGGCGTTGAGGTTTGCCTTGGCGGCGATGAGCGACTGCACGGCCGGCGCACTGCCTGCGCGCGCTGCGGCCATGAGAGGCGTCCGGTTGCTGTCGTCGGTCACGTTGACGTTGGCGCTGCGCGCGATGAGAAGCTGTACGGCGTCTGAATAGCCGCCAAAGGCGGCTGCCATGATCGCGGTGCCTCCACTCTTGCCCGCCACGTCGATTCTTGCGCCATGATCGAGCAGCCAGCGAATGGCCTCGAGTCGGTTGGCGGACGCAGCGGCAATGAGCGGCGTCACGCCTTCCTTGTCTCGAACATCGAGGTTGGCGCCGCGCGCAGCAAGCGCGGCGAGCACCGCCGCGTGGCCTTCGGAGGCCGCGACGAAGAGCGGCGTCGCACCCGACGTGTCGGCGGCAGCCGGGTTGGCGCCAGCGGAAAGGAGCAGGTCGACGATCGCGGCATGGCCGTGAACCGCCGCGAGGGCCAGGGCCGTCGAACCAGACTCGGAGGTGGATTCGATGTCGGCCCCAGCGGCGATTGCGCTGCGGACCTCCTCGGCGTTCCCGGCCATCGCGGCACGCAGGAGACGCGCGCTGAGCGCGTCCGCCCGGTCAGCCACGTCGGCCGCTGCGGGCCGAGGTTCGGCAGTGGCCGCTGGCGTCTGAACTTGCGCTCGAGGCGCGTGCACGGCAGCGGCCGCCGGGTGCCCTACGGTTCCAGAGGCCATCAGGACCCATGTGCTGACGACCACTGTGATCATGACGCTTCGAAGTATACGCGAAGGTCGGTTGCAGTTGATGCTGACGCTATGTCAGAATCGACGAGCCGCGGAACCAATGCCCGCGCACCGCACACAGGCTGGGAGATCCGACCGCTATGCGCCCCGTTTCCACGGTACTCATCACCGCGCTAGTGATGGCCTGCACAGCTGTGGTCGGCATGACCGCTCAGAATCCTGGAGGCAGTCCAGAACCCAGGAACGTCGTCAATCCCGTCAAGGCGACTCCCGATTCGATGGCGGCGGGCAAGTCGGTGTTCTTGCAGAGCTGCTGGTTCTGCGGAATCTTCGCGGTCATCCGCGAAGGCGGCCGGCTGCGCAGCATCGGTCCTCGGACGAAAAAATAGCAGCGTGGGACTCCTTGGACGCGGCGGCCTCGCGAGATTCTGGGCGGTGCTCGTGTGTGGGGCCGGCGTGGCGACAGGCATCGCCTGCGGTGCGCTCGCGCCGCCGCCGCCCGGCACGGCGCCCCTGACGGTGCTTCCCGGTCAGATGTCCGGAGTCTTCACGCCCGCCCACAGTACGTTCGGCAGCGCGGTGAACGACTTTTTCGGACGCCGGCCGGTGGCGACGCAGCCCGTCGAATTTCCGCACAAGCGGCACGTCGAGATCGGCACCCGCGGTCCGGAGCTGAAGTGCACCGAGGCTTGTCACGAGGGTGCGGCCACGGGCCCCGTGGCCGGATTGCCAAGCGTCAAGACGTGCCTCGGGTGCCACATCTCGATTGCCACCGACAAGCCGATCATCCAGCAGTTCACGATGATGTATGAGAAGGGCATTGACCTGGCGTGGCAGCGAGTCTACGGCTACGGTCAACACGCGCACGTGAAGTTCAATCACGCGCCGCATATTCGCGCCAACGTCGAGTGCTCGACTTGCCACGGCGACATCGCGCAGCAGACGGTCGCGCGGCGCAACGTGGATTTGCACATGGGTGTGTGCGTCACGTGCCACCGCGACAGGAATGCGCCCAACGAGTGCCTCACGTGTCACTACTGACCGCCGTGAGACCTGTCATCGAGGTGATTCCGGGCTTCCTGACCGCGGATTTCACGCGAGAAGGCGACTGCTGATGGACCGCCGAAATTTCATCAAGCTCACGGCCATCACCGGCACGACCACGCACTCGCCAGCTGCGGCAACCCAGAGCACCAGCTCATCCGCTTCGTGCCCGACGACGACATGATGCCGGGGATCGCGGAGTGGAAGCCGAGCGTCTGCCCGCTGTGCGCGAGCGGCTGCGGCCTCACGGTCCGTGTGATGGACGCGGACGTGGAAGTCGTACGCGCAGGACAGGCCGGCGTCGTGCGCATGGGCGTGGCCAAGAAGCTCGAAGGCCATCCCGACGCATCCGATCAACCACGGCGGGTTGTGCGCGCGCGGCCAGGCGGCCATCCAGGTCACCTATCACCCCGACCGCATCACGCAGCCGCTCAAGCGGACCGGCGCGCGCGGGGACGCGCGGTATCAGGAGATCACCTGGGACGAGGCGCATGGCCGAGCTGCTGTCGCAGCTCGACGGCCTCGTCACGGCCGGCGAGCAGAAGGCGCTGGCATTTCTCATGGCGCGGCGCACCGGCCAACGCGCGGCTCTTGTCGAGCGATTCCTCGCCAAGTTCGGCGCGCCCGCGCCGGTGGCCTTCGAACTGTTCGGCGAACGATGTGCTGCGTCGCGCCAACGCGCTGAGCTTCGGCCACGAACAGCTGCCGACGTTCGATCTGGCCCGGTCGCGCTACGTGATCAGCTTCGGCGCCGACTTTCTCGGCACGTGGAATTCGCCGGTGGCTCACGCCGAAGCCTACGGCGCCATGCGCCAGGGCCGACCCGGCATGCGCGGCGCGTTCGTGCAGGTCGAGTCGCGCATGTCGCAGACCGGCGCGAACGCCGACGAATGGGTGCCGGTGACGCCGGGCACCGAAGGCGTGCTGGCGCTCGGGCTCGCGCACGTGATCATGCACGAGAAGCTGCAGGCCCCTGTTGATCATACCGGTCGTGCCGGCACTGCCGCGGCGGCGCGCGCCGGCGCGCTCATCGCCGGCTGGTCGACCGGGCTCGCCGAGTACTCGCCCGACCGCGTCTCGAAGATCACCGGCGTGGCGGCGCGCCGGATCGAGCGACTGGCGCGCCAGTTCGCCGAGCGGCGTCCGTCGATGGCGATCGCCGGCGGCACGCCGCTCGCGCACACCAACGGGCTCTTCACCGCGCTCGCGGTCAACGCGCTGAACGCTCTTGCGGGCAGCATCGGTGAGCCGGGCGGTATCTTCTTCACGCCGCAGCTGCCTGATGCGAATCGGTCCTCGTCCGGTCCGCCGTCGCCCTCCATCGACAAGCTGGCGGCTGGCATCCTCTCCGCAAGTGCGCCGCCGGTGAAGGTGCTGCTGATCGACGGCGCGAATCCGGTCTTTGCGACGCCCGCGGCATGGAAGGTGCGCGAGGCGCTCGACGAGTGCCGTTCATCGCGAGCTTCGGCAGCTTCCTCGACGAGACGAGCAGTCTGGCGGATCTGATTCTGCCCGATCACTCGTTCCTCGAGTCGTGGGCGGATGCGGCGCCCGAGTCGGGATCGCTCGTCGCCGTGGCGAGCGTGGCCCCTCCGGTCATGAAGCCGCTGTACCAGACGCGCGCCATGCCCGACGTGCTGCTCGAGGTCGGTCGGAGGCTGCAGAAGCCGCTCGACCTGCCGTGGCAGACCTTCGACGAGATGCTGAAGGCGTGCCATTGCGCCGCTGGCGGCGACGAAGGACGTAGACGAGGCGTGGTCCGAGATCGCAGAAGCAAGGGCGGATGGTGGGGGGACAGGCCTGGGAAGCCTGGGTCCGACCCCAGCAGCGACGCCGGGCGCAGACCTCTGTCGGCTCCCCTGTCCTACGCCGAACCCACGTTCGACGGCGACGCGAAGCAGTTCCCGTTCCACTTCCTGCCGTACGCGTCGGCCGCGTTCCTCGACGGATCGCTGGCGCACCTGCCGTGGCTGCAGGAGATGCCCGATCCGCTGACGTCGGCGATGTGGAGCAGCTGGGTGGAGATCAACCCGACCACGGCGAGCGCCTCGGCATCCGCAGACGGCGACATCGTCGAGATCAGCGTCGGCGCACGGGTCGCTTCGGGCCGCGGCGGTGCTGTCGCCCGGGCATCGCGCCCGAACGTCGTCGCGATGCCGGCCGGGCAGGGACATCGGACGTTCACGCGCTACGCCACGAGTCGCGGCGAGAACCCGATTCGCATCCTCGCGCCGCGTGACCGAGCCGGAAACGGGTGCTCTGGCGTGGGCGGCGACGCGCGTGCGGATCTCGCGCGTCGGCGAGCCTGACGGGCGGCTGATTCTGTTCGCGGGCGAAGCCCGCGAGAAGCCTGACGAGGGGCTTCGATAACCGGCACTCGATGATGTGCCGATCTGCGATCTGGCGACTTGGCTGATCGAGACCCGTGCTGAACCCTGAACGCAAGAGCCGAGAGCTGAACGTTGAGAGCTGAACGCTGAAAATGGTGCCCTGAATGCCTCACAAATGGGGAATGGCCGTCGATCTCGACCGCTGCAACGGCTGCGGCGCGTGCGTGACGGCGTGCCACGCCGAGAACAACATCCCGACGGTCGGCGCCGAGCAGGCGGCACGCGGCCGCGCGATGCACTGGATTCGCGTCGAGCGGTACTGGGAAGGCGAGTTCCCCGACGTGCGGCTGAAGTTCCGTCCGGTGATGTGCCAGCAGTGCGACGCGGCGCCCTGCGAGCCGGTGTGTCCGACCTACGCCAGCCATCACACCGACGACGGCCTGAACGCGCAGGTCTACAACCGCTGCATCGGCACGCGCTACTGCGCCAACGCCTGTCCCGTACAACGTCCGCTTCTTCGACTTCTTCAACCCGGCGTGGGACAAGCCGCTGCACCTGCAGCTCAATCCCGACGTCTCGCGTGCGCGAAGTCGGCGTGATGGAGAAGTGCACGTTCTGCGTGCAGCGCATCAAGGCCGCGACGATTCAGGCCAAGGCCGAGAAGCGCGAGCTGAAGGACGGCGAGATCAAGCCGGCCTGCGCGCAGTCGTGTCCCGCGCAAGGCGCTCGTGTTCGGCGATCTCGAACGATCCCGAGAGCGAGGTGTCGCGCCTGTCGCGAGTCGCCGCGCGGCACGCAAGCTGCTCGAGGATCTCGGCACGCGCCCGAACGTCACCTATCTGCAGCGGCATGACCGAGGCATGACGCGTCTGCCGCGCGACCAGACGATCACCGACGACCTGCTGCGTCCGCTGCTGCAGACGTCGTGGCGGTTCTACCTGCTCGTCGCCGTTCCTCGGCAGCATCGTCGCTGACGGGGCTCGGCGCCTGGGTCTTCCAGATGGTGATCGGCTTCGGCATGACCGGGATCAACTGGCCGATCTTCTGGGGCTTCTACATCACCAACTTCGTGTTCTGGATCGGCATCAGCCACGCCGGCACGCTGATCTCGGCGATCCTGCGTCTGGTCAACGCCGGCTGGCGCCGGCCGGTGACGCGCTGCGCCGAGGTCATCACGGTCTTCGCGCTGATGATCGGCGCGATGTTTCCGATCATCCACCTCGGCCGGCCGTGGCTGTTCTTCTGGCTGATTCCGTATCCGAGCGAGCGGCTGATCTGGCCGAACTTCCGGTCGCCGCTCGTCTGGGACTTCTTCGCCATCACCACCTATCTGACCGGCAGCCTGCTGTTCCTCTTCCTGCCGATGATTCCCGACTTCGCCCTCGTCCGCGACCAGTCCACCGGGCTGCGGCGCAAGATCTACGGCGTGCTGGCGCTCGGCTGGCGCGGCACGACCGAAGCAGTGGCACCGGCTCGAGACGGCGATGCAGATCATGGCGATCGCGATCATCCCGGTCGCCGTCTCGGTGCACACGATCGTGTCGTTCGACTTCTCGATGGCGCCCGTGCCGATGTGGCACTCGACGATCTTCGGGCCGTACTTCGTGGCCGGCGCGATCTTCAGCGGCATCGCCGGCGCTCATCATCGCGATGGCGGCGCTGCGCAAGTTCCTGCACCTCGAGCACTACCTGCACCCGGTGCACTTCCAGAATCTCGGCAAGCTGCTGCTGATGATGAGCCTGCTCTGGGGCTACTTCGTGTTCAACGAGCGCCTGATCGATCTGGTACGGCAACGAGCCGGCCGAGATGACGGTCTTCTGGCGGACGCAGCGCGGATCGTTCGCGCCGCTTTACTGGACGATGGTGATCGTGCAACTTCGTGATGCCGCTCATCGATCCTTGGCATCAGGAAGTTCCGCACGATCACCGGCTGCGTCATCGCGTCCTTCGGCGTCGTGCGTCGGCATGTGGCTCGAGCGATTCCTGATCATCGTGCCGTCGCTCGGCCACAAGTACCTGCCGTACAGCTGGGGCACCTACCGGCCGCGGCCGGTCGAGATCATGATCACCGTCGCGACGTTCGCCGCGATGACGCTGCTCTACGTGCTCTTCGCGAAGTTCGTGCCGATCATCTCGATCTGGGAGCTGAAGGCCGGCAAACACCCGTCACCGGCGCTCTTTCCAGCCGGCGACGCGCGAGCATCCACTCGGAGAGACGCACGCATGAAGGCCCTCTACGCGCTCTACGCGGATGGCCACGCGGCGCAGAAGGCCGTCGACGGCCTGCGCGCGGCCGGTGTCGCCGACAACGACATCACGGTGATCAGCGCCGCAGCCGATGGACGACTTCGAGTTCAGCCACATGGGCCAGAGAAGCTATATGTGGTACATTCGCCTGCGCGGGTGGGCTCGCGGGCTTCGCCTTCTCCACCTGGCTGGCACGTCTCACCGAAACATCGTGGCCGATCCAGACTGGCGGCATGCCCATCGTCGTCGTGGTGGCCGAACCTGATCATCATGTTCGAGCTGACGATGCTCGGTGCCATCCTGGCGACCGTCATCACGCTGATCGTGACCGCGCGCCTCGGTCGCCGGCGCCCTGCGCTCTACGATTCCGAAGTGACCGACGGCAAGATCCTCGTCGGGATCGAGAACCCGCACGCCGCATCCCTCCCCGCTCTGCAAAAGGCGCTGCGGATCACCGCCAGCACCGAATTGAAGACGCTCTAGCAGGAAGACAATCCGGAAGGACGTGCGCCGCTTCACTCTGTCGTTGGTAGCTTTCCTCGGCGTCATTCCGCTGTGGCCCATGTCGCCGGCAGCGGCGAACGCCCAGCAGCCTGCGCAACGTCACGTCGCCGGCCTCGTCACAGATGCCAGCACGAAGACGCCCATCGAGGGGGCGACGGTGACGATCGGCGTGGAGAAGTCCATCACCGATCGAGATGGGCGATTCAGCATGGCCGTCCTGCCTGGCCAGATGACCATCGAGGTGACGGCGACGGACTACTTCCCTGTATCGACGACCCTCGATGCGGTCGAGCAGGACATCCTCGACGCGCAATTTTCGCTCGTGCCGAACTTCCCATTTTCGGCATCGGTGGAGGTGGTCGCCGCTCCCGCGTCGGGAGCACCGGCGACGGTGGCTGTGCCACCGTCGCAGGTGCTGCGCACGCCTGGAGCAATCGACAACGTGTTCCGGACGCTGCAGACACTACCGGGGATCTCGGCGACCGAGGAATTCGGCAGCCGAGTGGCGGTCCGCGGCGGATCGCCCGACCAGAATCTGACGGTCATGGACGGTGTGGAAGTTCACGATCCATACCGGTTGTTCGGGTTGACGAGCGCGTTCAATCCCGAAACCATTCAGCGATTCGACCTTGCGGCCGGCGGCTTCAGTGTCAAATACGGCGATCGCCTTTCGTCGCTGCTGCTCATCGAAAATCGCAATGGCAACCGTCAACGGCAGCTCGCGGGATCGGCGTCGCTCAGCATCACCGACGCCAACGTCGTGCTCGAAGGTGCGCTGCCGCGTGGGGCGTCCGGATCGTGGCTCGTCACCGGGCGCCGCACGTACTACGACCTGGTGGCTGAGCACGTGGCCGACCAGCAATTCCCCGCGTTCGCCGATGTGCAGGCGAAGGTGGCATGGGATCTGACGCCAGGTCGCACGATCTCCTTCTTCGGCCTGAGCAGCCGCGAAGACGCGGCGCTCTCGATTGATGACGACAGCGCGCGGGGCGAATTCAAGGACGACACGAGAAACGATCTCGCCTGGGCACGCTTCGATGCATCCGTGGGTGCGGCGGCCCAGTCGCACACCGTCGTGTCATATTCGAACACGACGTCGCGGTTCGGCGTTGATGCCGCGATCGAGAATCACGCCGAGCGCTCGAATACGCCGGAGGCCGATGCCGTCGCAACGGCAAACGTTGCAGTTCGACCGTCAGTTGGCGATCCGCGACATTGCGCTTCGGCAGGAGCTGGCGTGGGCGCGGGGGGACCATGTGGTGGAGGCCGGCGCCGAACTGCATCGGCTCTCCACCGAGCTGAGGTTTGTCATCAGCGGCGACCGCAACCCGACGGCTGCCAACGGATCGAGCAGGCAAGGCGGGGCGGGATTGCCGGACTCGTTGGCCTCCGCGCAGATTCTGACGCGAGGAGGGGGATGGGTGCTCGACCGGTGGCAGCTGCATCCGCGCGCATCCGTCGAAGCCGGCATTCGCGTCGATCGCAGCGGCTTCGCACATGACACGAACGTCTCGCCACGGGCTTCGGCGCTCGTGTCGATCGCGCCGCGCGTGCGGCTGCGCGGAGCGGTGGGTCTCTACACACAGGGGCCGGGCTACGAGAAGCTGGCGCAGAGCGACTACGTGCTCGACATCACGAGCGCCAGCGCGGGCGCCCTTCGGAGCGAGCGCGCGACGCTCGGCTCGATCGGCCTCGAACACGATCTGGGGCGCGGCGCCGTCGTTCGACTCGAGGGCTACTACAAATGGAGCACAGACCTGCTGATCGGGCGCCTCGAGCCGGAGGCCGATCGCCTTGCCCGCATAGCCCGCTACGATTTTCCCGCGGAGTATGCCGCCAGCGTACCGACCGACGCCATCATCACGACCGTGCCCACCAACGATGGCCGTGGCCGTGCGTACGGTTTCGACGTGTTCGTGTCCCGCCCATCGGCGCCGGCCGAGGCGCGCGTGTCCCGTGTTCAAGGCTGGGCGAGCTACACATGGGGGAAGGCCGACCGCGATGCGTACGGCCGCCGCTATCCCTTCGAGTACGACCGGCGGCACGCCTTCTCGGCCGTCGGCGGCTACCAACTGTCGCGGCGATGGGAGCTCTCGTCCACGATCCGCGCCGCGTCGGGCTTCCCGCGCACGCCGCCGCTCGGTGTGCGCGTGGCCGGGGCCGAGGACACCATTGATCTGGACGGGGACGCCATCACCGACGAAGTGCTGCCGAAGCGCGACAACTCTGGCCTTCCCGTCTACGTCGTGAACCTGGGCGGCGTCGCCAACCTCAACACCGGACGCCTCCCCATGTTTGCGCGCGTGGATGTTCGCGCCACGTGGCGGCCTCGCGGTCCGTCAGGACGATGGGAGTTCTATGTCGAGGTGATCAACGCGCTCAATCGCAAGAACGCGGGTGTGCTGGATCCGCAGCTCGAGTACGACCCCACGTCCGATCATCCGCAGATCGTCGAGAAACGTGACCAGTCAATTCCCCGGCTGCCCACGATTGGTATCCGGGTAAAGTGGTGAGCGGTCAAAGGTTTGATCCGCTCGTGCGCAATTGCGGAGACGGGCCAGCACCAAAGAATAGGATGCCGTCCGCCTCTGGTTGACACGTAGCCTGGCCGCGCCTACGATCGCGGCCGCCTGTCCGAACGGTGGTTCGCTTCCAAGGAGCACGTCGATGCGCGTATCAGTCGCGTCTTTGCTGGCTTTCGCACTGTCCGCGGTGCTTCCCGCTGCGCAGACTCAGACGTCCAAGACCCTGGACATCTATCTCGTAGACGTAGAGGGGGGAAACGCCACGCTCGTGGTGTCACCGTCCGGCGAGTCCGTGCTCATCGACACGGGGAATGGCGGCGCGGCGGCGGCCAGAGACGCGGATCGGATGATGGCGGCCGCCAAAGATGCCGGCCTGACGCGCATCGACCATCTGATTACGACACACTGGCACGGCGATCACTTCGGGGGCATGGCCGAGCTCGCGGGACGGATCCCCATCGCTCAGTTCATCGACCACGGCCCGAACGTACAACCAGCTGCGGCAGCTGATGAATTCCTGCAGAAGACGTATCCGTCCCTCTACGGCAAGGTGAAGCACACGGTCGTGAAGCCCGGCGACAGGATTCCGATCGCGGGTCTGGACTGGCGCGTGGTGAGCGCGGCGGGAGAAACGATCAAGGCTTCGCTCCCCGGCGCGGGCCGTCCGAACCCTTACTGCGCGAGCTTTACAGCTCAGGACATCGACAAGGGGGAGAACGCCCAGTCCGTGGGGAGCATCGTCACGCTCGGGAAGTTTCGCCTCGCACATCTGGGCGACCTGACCTGGAACAAGGAATTCGAACTGATGTGTCCGACCAATCGCATCGGCAGCGTCGATGTGTTCGTCGTGTCTCATCATGGACAGGCCATCTCGAATTCGCCAGTGCTCGTGCACGCGATTCAACCGCGGGTTGCCATCATGAACAACGGGACCCGAAAGGGCGGGCAACCGGATGCGATGAAGATCATCTATTCGTCTCCGGGCCTCGAAGATCTGTGGCAGCTCCATTTCTCTCTGCTCAGCGGACAGGAGTACACGCCTCCCGGGTTGTTTATTGCCAACTCCATAGACGAGCCTGCGACCACGATGCCTGTTGCTGCGATCGTGGCCCCGCCGCCTGGACCCAATGCGCCTCCGCCACCCGCTCACAATGGACCCGCGTATTGGGTCAAGGTGGCGGCACGGGCAGATGGGTCGTTCACCGTGACCAACGGACGCAACAGCTTCAGCAAGATCTACAGGGCCAGCAGCAAATGAGGCGGCACATGAGGCGCGCCACATCTATCGGCGAGCTCCCAAGGTGATTCGAGCCGCCGCCTAACCTCGGCCTCCTCCTGTTCGGGGTTGCAACCCACGTGCATCACGGCAGATTCTGCCGCGGAATAACCGGGAGGAGTTCATGCCGTCGCTCTGGTCGTTCTGTGCGATCATGTCGCCTGAGCGGACGGCCCGAGCCGCACGTTGGACGGCCCAGGCCACACATCAACAACACAAGGCCTGACCCATGAACCACAGGACACGAAGAGTCGTCTTGACAACCGCCCTGGTACTCGGCTCGTTCGCTGGCGCTTCATATGCGCAGTCGGACGACCCCATCGCCAAGCAGTTCGTCGGTATGTGGAAGCTTGTGTCAAGAACGCAGCGTCTTGCTGACGGAACAACAAGGCAACATCCCATCAACACCGCGTACATCATCTACACCAACACAGGCCAGATGTGCTACGTCGGAATGGATCCCAATCGCCCCAAATGGAAGTCAGCGGCTGAACCGACACCGGAAGAGGCTCTGTCTGGGATCACAGGTCTCGGCGCCTACTGCGCGACCGTCGAGATTCACGCAAAAGAAGGATTTGTGGTTCATCACGTCCTGATCGAACGAGTGCCGAATCTCGTCGGTCGTGCCCGCAAGCGATGGTTTACATTTGAAGGCCAGAATCGAGTGACGTTGCGGATCGATTCTCCGGAACTCGGCGCCCGCATCGTCGACGACAGGTTGATCTGGGAGCGCGTCACGAGGTGACGCGATGACTCGTTCGGCAAACCGCGGTCCTCATTGACCAACGGGGAAGAACCTTGAGATCGAACGGCGTCGACGTGCTTCTGACCAGGCGGAGCATCCTCAAGTGTGCGGTCGTCGGTGCGGTGGGCAGCGTCCCGAGCCATGGTCGCCATGCCTGGGCGCAAGGCGCGTCTCGCATCGTACGAAGTATTCAAACACCGACCCTGACGATCGGGTTTGAAGAGAACGGACATCCGCTCGGCTTTCCGGTGATCCTGCTGCACGGCTTTCCGGATGATGTGAGAGCATGGGACCACGTCGTACCGCCGCTCGCAAACGACGGGTACCGTGTCATCGTGCCCTACCTCCGCGGCCATGGTCTCACCCTCTTCCGTGATGCAACGGCAGGGCGCACTGGCGAGCAGGCCGCGCTCGGCCAAGACCTGATCGATCTTGTGGACGCGCTCGGGATCCGGCGGTTTGCCGTTGCTGGCTATGATTGGGGTGGCCGGGCCGCGTGCATTGCCGCAGCACTGCATCCGGAGCGGGTGCGCGGTGCGGCGATTATCGGCGGGTACACGATTCAAGACACCTTGTCGCCTCCGCAACCGGCTGCGCCGGAACGAGAACGAGCCTTCTGGTACCAGTGGTACTTCAACACCGAACGCGGTCGTGCCGGGCTCGACGCCAATCGTCGCAGCCTGTGCCGGCTGCTTTGGCAAACCTGGTCCCCGACATGGCGTTTTGATGACGAAACATTCAACAAGACGGCCGTGTCGTTTGACAACCCAGACTTTGTCGATGTGGTCATCCATTCGTATCGGCATCGAAACAGGAACGCGCCGGGCGACGCACGATTCGCGGAAGTTGAACGTGCGCTTGCGGTACGACCGACAATTCAGGTTCCCACGTTCGTTCTCTATGGCGCCGATGATGGCGTCGCTGGCCCTCCAACGGCCAATCCTAGGTCGGATCAAAACGTCTTCTCCGCGCTTTTCGAACGGCGCATCGTGACCGGAGCCGGGCACTTTCTACCACGCGAGAATCCCCAGGCGGTGTCATCCGCGTTGCTCCAAGTCTTGACGGCAACGCGCTAGTGGCATGTCCGTGCTGAAAGTCCTCCGGCGCGAGGACGATTGACGAACTCTCGCGCGCTGCGACATAGTCTGCTTCGCAGGATCTCGTGTCAGGATGACCGGATGTACGAGCACCGTACGCATCAGTTGCTGGCGTGGCCAGCGTTTCTCCGTCGCGTCGGACGCCACGTCTCCCTGGCCAGTCTCATCGTTTTCGTCGCGCTTGGTGCGGGCGTCATCGGCTATCACACCGCCGGGCGATTGAGCTGGGTCGACTCTTTTCTCAACGCATCGATGATTCTCAGCGGCATGGGTCCGGTGGATCGCATGGACACATGGATTGCCAAGGTGTTCGCCGGCTTTTATGCGCTCTTCAGCGGCCTGGTCTTCATTGGTGTGATGGGCATCGTGCTCGCCCCGTGGGTCCATCGCCTCTTTCATTGGACTCATCTGCAGCCGTAATCTGAGCCGCGCCGGACGTCAGGGGCGCGGTGATGCGCGTCCCGGCCCGCGCGGGGTAGACTCTCGGACTCGCGACAGCAGGGAGACTCACACATGATCATTCGACGGTTCGGTCCGCTCTCGTGCGCGAGAATCGCCGGCGTCCTCTATGCCCTTCTGGGAGTGGTCATCGGAGCGGTCTTCTCACTGGCCTCGGTGGTGGGCGGGCTTGCGTCGAGCTCTTCGGAAGATGCCAGCCTCAGGGCGGCGATGGGCATCGCTGCCATCCTGGTCTTCCCAGTGTTGTACGGCGTCATCGGGTTCGTCGGCACGCTGACCGCCGCGTGGCTGTACAACGCGCTCGCCGAAGTCGTGGGCGGCATCGAGGTCGAAGTGCAGGAGCGATAGCGTTTCTTTGTCCGGTCATCGTTGTGCGGTAATCTTCCGCGGTGCCGTCCGATGCCCCCGTGCCGCCTGTTGCCCTCAGCTTCGTCATTCCACTGTACCAAAGCGCAGAGACCATCGTCCCGCTGGTCCGCGAGATCGAGGCGCTGCGCGTGGTGGGCGGTCACGAAATTGTCCTCGTGAACGACGGCAGCCAGGACGCCACGAGCGACGTCTGCCGGACGCTCCTTCTCGACGCACAGGTGCCCATTACGCTCGTTGAGCACGCGCGGAACTACGGTGAGCACAACGCGGTGCTCACTGGCTGGCGTCACGCGCGAGGTGCGCACATTGTCAACATAGACGATGACGGTCAGAATCCGCCGGGCGAGGCCGTGAGGCTCTGGCAGCGTGCCAAGGAGACAGGGCTGGACGTGATCTTCGGACACTATCAGGAGAAGCAGCACTCGACGTTTCGCAACTTCGGGAGCTGGTTTACGAGCCGCATGACCGACTGGGCGCTCGACAAGCCGCCCGGCTTCTACCTGTCGAGTTTTCGCTGCGTCACCGCGTTTGTGGCTGGACAGGTCACGAGCTACGCCGGACCCTACCCGTATGTCGACGGGTTGCTGCTCCAGGTGACGCAGCGGATCGGATCGATTGAAGTGAGGCATGAGGAACGCAAAGCCGGCCGGAGCACGTATACGCTGCGGCGGCTCGTCCGCCTGTGGCTGAGCGCCTGGGTGAACTTCTCCGTCCTTCCCCTGAGGGTGGCCACCATCCTCGGGCTCGCGATTGCTGGCGCCGGGCTTGTCTCACTGGCGATCGTGGCGTGGCTGTGGCTGCGGGACGTCGGCCCGAGCTATGGATTCGGCTGGCTGATGGCCGCGCTACTGGTGTTTTCGGGGACACAGCTCGTACTCCTCGGCTTGATCGGGGAGTATGTCGGCCGCATGTTCCTGGCCATTAATCAGCGGCCACAATCCGTCGTGCGAGAGACTCTGCGAAGCGCGTAGGGCCTTCAACGCCTTGTCAGGCAGCCCGGCAAGGCCTCAGAATGGGGCCTCCTGACGTAGGCCCACTCATCTAGGACGAGGTGCCTGCAAAGAGGTTACGATGCGCGTTCTCGGTTGTTTCCACGCGCTGATCTGGGGGTCATGCCATGACACAGGAACCTACGAACCGCGCAGCTGTCCACTTGACGTCCCTGCTGGCTGTTGTGCTCACGGCCGTAGGCCCGGGCTCCAGCTCGGGCGTTCTCCATTCTCAGGCGCCTGCATATCCGGAGACGTCCAAGGTCCGGCAGGATCTCGGACGTCTGCTCGAGCGGCCCAAGGTTGCGCTCGATCCGAGGTTCACCGTGAAGACGCTCGGCGAGTCCGACAGGGCCTCTGTTGAAGAAGGCACGTTTGTCTCCGAGCCGGGTAAGCGCGTGCCCGCTCTCGTCGTGAAGAGCGCTGCCTTGTCGGGCCGGCGGCCCGCCATCGTCGTGCTTCATGGAACGGGACGCACGAAAGAGGGGATGCGCGACTGGCTCGACGGATTCGCGTCGCGCGGTTATGTGACGATGGCCATCGACGCACGGTACCACGGGGCGTGGATTGCGGGCGGCGCGCACGGCTCCCAGGAGTACAACGACGCGGCGATCGCCGCGTGGCGCAGCAAGCCGGGTGCACCCCGTGAGTACCCGTTCTGGTACGACTCGGCGTGGGACGTCGTACGCGCGGTCGACTATCTCGTGTCGCGGTCGGACGTGGATCCGGAGCGCATCGGCGTGATGGGCGTCTCCATGGGCGGCATCCAGACTTACCTGGCGGCGGCAATCGACCCGCGCATCAAGGCGATCGTGCCCATCATCGCGACCCAGAGCATGAGGTGGTCGCTTGAGCACGATCAGTGGCGGGGACGAGCGCGCACGATCGATACCGCGCACAAGGTGGCCGCGAGCGATCTCGGTGAATCCGAAGTGAATCAACGCGTCGTGAGGGAACTGTGGGCGAAGCTCATCCCCGGCGCGACCGACGAGTTCGACGGCCCGTCGCTCGTTCGACTCATGGCGCCGCGGCCGCTGCTCATACTCAGCACGGAGAACGATCAGAACTGTCCCTTGCCTGGTGCGCAGCTGGCGTTCGCGCAGGCCGAAGCAGCGTATCGGGCGGCTGGCGCGATCGACAAGCTGACGATCGATGTTGCTCCGAACGCACCGCACACGGTTGTGCCAGCGCATCAACGGCTGGCGAATGACTGGCTCGATAGACAACTTCGGCCGTAAGGGACCCAGGATAGGACCCCGGGCCGTTTGTCATGTTCGAACTCGAAATCTTCGACATCGGCGGCCGCTGGACAATTGCCGTCGGCTCGCTGCCGTTCAGCATCGGATGCGGCTCCGATAATCATTTCCAGCTGTCCGACGTGCCGGTGTCGAGACGCCACGCCGTGATCACCGGCCGCAACGGTGGTTGTCGCATTCGCGATTGCGGTTCCCCGTTCGGCACCTTCCGCAACGAGCAGGGATGCACGCTTCGGCGCAGTGTCCGAATTCGCCTGGGGAGGGACTGAGTTCGCATTCTCGACGGGCCGTCGGGCTTTCTCGGGTCGGCCTGAGCATCGTGTGGAGGCCCCCCTTCGGTGCGACAATCAATTCCATGTCCGAAACCACCGAGCACTTGACGGCTGCGCGCGCGGAGCAGGACGACCTGCGCGAGCGCCTGATGACGCTGGCGGCGGCGTCCACGAGGCTGCTCGTGTCGCCAAGCGTTGAAGACGTGCTGCCCGCCACGTTGAGACTCGCCGCCGAAATGGTCGAGGCGGATGGATATGCCGTCTGGCGTCGTGATGAGAGAGTCTGGCGCATTGGAGCCTCGCAGGGGATGTCCGGCCAGTTTGTCAGCACGTTCGGCACACTGATCCAGCGCGGGCAGTCTGACCGCGTCCCGCTCGAGGCGTCGCTGTTCGCAGCGGATGTCGACCAGATGCCTCGGCTCGAAAGTCGACGCGACGCGTACAAGCTGGAGGGTATCCGATCGCTCTTTACCATGCCGCTCACGATTCGCGGCGAGCCCTCCGGAGCGCTCGTCTTCTACTATCGGCGGACTCATCAGCTGAGCGAGGTTGAAACCCGAATCGCGCTGGCGCTCGGCAATCTCGCCTCCGCGGCGATCACCACCGCCGAGCTGTATGACGAGCAGAAGCGCATTCGCCGGCAGTCGGATTTCCTCGCAGAGACCGGAGCCGTGCTCGCGAAGTCGATGGACTATCACGTCACGCTCACCCGTGTCGCCGAGCTCGCCGTGGCGCACATCAGCGACTGGTGCGTCGTCGATCTTATCGCTGAGAATGGCGCCATTGAGCGCATGGCGACGGCGCACCTGGACCCTGCGAGAATTGACATCGCGGGGAAGATCCGTGAACGCTTTCAGGAAAGCCCGAATACCCGCTTTACGAGGGTGGTGGTTCAGACGGCGCAGGCGATCGTGGTTGAACACGTCAGCGACGAGACGCTGACGACGATAACCCGTGACGAGGAGCATTTCAACGCCATGCGCGAACTTGGCGTCGTATCCTTGATGTGTACGCCGCTCATCGCGCGCGGACGCACGCTTGGCGCGATGACATTTGCGATGGCCGAGTCGGGTCGGCATTATGATGCGACCGACTTGAAGTTTGCCAATGATATCGCCTCCAGAGTGGCGCTGGCGGTCGACAACTCCAGAGCCTACGAAGAGGCCCGCCGCGCAAGCCAGCTCAAAGACGAGTTTCTGGCCACGCTGTCGCACGAGCTCCGTACACCTCTCAATGCCATCCTCGGGTACGCTCGCATGCTCAAGTCGGGCATGCTCGACGCCCAGAAGCAGACGCGCGGGCTGGAGGTCCTCGAGCGAAATGCCTCCTCGTTGACGCAGATTGTCGAAGACGTCCTCGACGTCTCGCGAATCATCTCCGGCAAGCTCGCGTTGAATGTGAAGCCGGTCGACCTGGCGGTGATTCTCGCGCAGGGTATTGCCACGATGCAGCCCGCGGCCGAGGCGAAGGGAGTCCGGATTCAGACAGTCATCTTCGACCCGGTCGTCACTCCGGTGGCCGGTGATGCCGATCGTCTGCAACAGGTGATCTGGAACCTCGTCTCGAACGCCGTCAAGTTCACGCCTCGCGGCGAGGGCATTCTGGTCCAGCTTGCGCGCACGGACTCGCACGTCGAGATCACAGTCAGCGACACCGGCACAGGCATTTCGCAGGAGTTCCTTCCGCACATCTTCGAGCGCTTCCGACAGGCTGACGGACGGTTCTCGCGTCAGCACGGCGGCCTCGGCCTCGGGCTGTCGATCTCCCGGCAGATCGTCGAGATGCACGGCGGCACGATCGAAGCCGCCAGCGCAGGCGTTGGCGAGGGCGCGACATTCACCGTCAGACTGCCTATCATGAACGCGATCGCTGGCCTGCCGCCTCGGCGCGGGCGGGTGAAGGCGGTGGTCGGTGTCCCGCGGCCTCAGCGAACGCGTCTCGACAGCGTCCGCGTGGTCGCGGTTGATGACGACGATGATGCCTTGGAGATGCTGCGCGAGATTCTGGAGGCTGCCGGTGCGAAAGTCATGACCGCCCGGACGGGAGCGGAGGCGCTCCACCTCCTGACGCAGGAACGTCCTCAGGTTCTCGTGTGCGACATCGGCATGCCTGGGATGGACGGATTCGAGCTGATTACCCGCGTGCGGCACCTGCCGGTAGTCGAGGGCGGCGGCGTGCCCGCCGCCGCCCTCACCGCGTATGCCCGTTCCGAGGATCGCACAAGGGCCCTTCGGGCCGGGTATCAGATGCACCTGTCGAAGCCAATCGATCCCGAGGAACTGCTGGCCTCGGTGAAAGCCTTGTCGATCTGGGACGAGTCAATGTTCTGAATGGTTCGTCGGTTGGCGCGACATCATCTGGCCCATGCGCATGTTCTGCATTCCGGCGCTGGCCGGCCGTAACCGCAGAAACACGTGGAACGAGACCGGCTGGCCGTAGCCGCCTGCCTTCAGCGCCTCTGGTATCCGGTACGCGCTGATGTCGCCTCCCACTCCCAGGTCCAAGCCGCGAACACGGAGCACGTCGTGTACGCCGCCCATCGTGAGCGCGACGAGCGTGCCATGCAGGGCGGCTGCCTCAGGCGTTGTCGGGATGTCGCCCGTCAGCAGGACGGCAATCTCTGGTTCATGGGCTTCGAACCGGCCATACAGCGCCGTGCGGCGCACGCGCCACGTGGCCTCCGCGAACACGCTCGTGTGGCTGTCCTCGTCTTTCCGATTCATGCCCCAACCGGCCGTGACGGCCATGAATCCGGCCTCGCGTTTCTGCAGCCACGACAGAGAAGCTGTGGTGCGAACGACATCACCGGGATCGAGCGTCTCCGGATCTTTCAGGCGTCCGCTGGACACCTGAAGTTCCCACTGGTCATGTGGTCGAAACCAGACGCGTCCAGCGATGGAATCGAGGGGGCCGAAATCGAAATCCCAGCGGTTCTCGTCAGGCTCACGTCCGTTGAATATCGAGCCCTCCAGCGTGAACCGCCCCCGATCGACAGCCGCAGTGACGACGCCGAACGACACGTGCGTGGAATCGAATGTGTGATGACTGAGCGGCGCGGTGGGGTTTTCGGCCGCGGACGCTCGATGCATGAATGCCACCGGGCCGAGGGCCGGCTCGCCCGACGGCCCGCCCGCGATGGTGAGTCCCGTCTTGCCGCCGATCGGCATCCGCCAAGCGCCCGAGATCTGCATGAAGAAGTCGTGCGGGTGCTGGCGGTCGACGAGCGGCCGCCCGTCGACGGTCTCGCCCAGCCTGAAAGAGCTCGGCGTACCCGCGTTCGCCGACCGTGGCCCGGTCGACGCTGAACATCGTCGTGAACGAGATCCGGTGGCGTCCGATCGGGCGTTGCCACATGCCCATCCACCAGTTGGGCGCCTTGAGCTCGTCGTCGCCGCGCGGGCCTCCTTGATGATTGAAGAGTCCGAACAGGACGCCGTCCTGCATGAAGCGCCATGCGGGCGTGCTCATGTCCATGTTCATGTGGTCGTGATCGTGGCCTGCCGGCGTCTGCGGCGGGGATGTCGACGAAGGAGAGCCGGGAGACGGTGTGGTCTGGCTCTGCGCGTCCGCCGGCGCCACGAAGAGAACCGTGATTACCAGCAAGAGGCACACAGAAGGGTGTGATCGCACGACACTGCTCCGCTCTGGATTTGAAAGGTCCACGCCCGCGCCTCTTCATCTGCTGAAGGCTGCGCAGACTGCTACATCGGCGAAACGAACGTGGAGTCAGATCCGCAGTTGAAGCGAGAGGCAGGTCGAAGGCGAGGCGATCAACGCGCGACCGGGTACGTGCGCCGCGCCAATTGCGTCAGCGACGTGGGCGGCCGACACCGGGAGGTTGGCGACAGCCGGCATCGGGGCGACCTTCGCGCCATCGGGCACCGAGAGCCCTGCATTCAGGATCGCATCCTCGACGCCCTGGTCGTGGGAGCAGGGCACGGGTTGCGCCTCGACGCGATCGGCCTCGGTCGACGACTTGTGACACGCATGTTGGGAGGGCGGCGCGGATGTCGGGAGTGCCGCGACCGTCGCGGATGCCACGGCGTCCAGCGCGGTGGTGTGACAGGCGTGCCCGCACGGGGCCGCGGCCTGCACAACGAGCGCGAGCGACACGGCAAGGGCCACGACGCGCAACATACCGCTTATGATATCGCGACACCGCGCAATGAAGCGTGTGGATCCGAGCAGCACTCCGCGACGGACTTGAGTGCGACGCCATCGTTGGCGTGCCCGCATACAAGGCCACGACGGTGCGTTGAGCGGCTCGGCGACCAGAGTCCATGGCCCTTATGGAGTCTTTACGTCGCTCGACGTTACTATGCAGCCGTAGAGTTGAACAGTCAGCAGCAGGCCCAAGCTCCCAGATCGGGCTAACAGCCGTCGCCAGAGGCTGGCTCGGGCGTTCAGCGCTCGGACCTCTGGCCCGTTGAGGGAACGATGAAACAGGAACAGAGTCACGCGTTTCCGGTTCCGACCTTCTCGAGCGACAGCGCACCGTCCTCATCCACGCCGATCGACCGATGGGCCGTTGGACGCATTCAGCACACGGTGGCCTCCGCGCCCGTGCGCTTCGTCCTGTGGGATGGGTTCGAAGTATCGTCGCCTGCCGTGCCTCCCGTGGCGACGATCGTGATCAAGAACCGCCGGGCGCTCTTCAGCTGGGTGTGGGATCCCGCGCTCAACTTCGGTGAAGCCTACATGTTCGGCGCCGTCGATATCCGGGGCGATCTCGTGAAGTTGCTGGAGGAAGTCTATCGTGCGCTGCCGGTCACCAAGCCGCGGGCGTGGTGGCTCTGGCAGTCGTCGAACGATGTGGACGCGGCAAAGGAGAACGTACACCGGCACTACGATCTGGGCAACCAGTTCTACCAGCTGTGGCTCGATCGCGAGATGCTCTACACGTGCGCCTATTTCCCGACTCCCGACTGCACGCTCGAAGCGGCGCAGATCGCGAAGATGGATCTCGTGTGCCGGAAGCTGCAACTCAGACCGGGCGAACGTGTGGTCGAGGCCGGCTGTGGATGGGGCTCGCTGGCGCTGTTCATGGCAAGAGAGTACGGCGTTCGCGTTCGCGCGTTCAATGTCTCGAAAGAGCAGGTCGCCTATGCACGCGCACGGGCGTTGAACGAAGGCCTGGCCGATCGCGTCGAGTTCGTCGAGGATGACTACCGCAACGTTCAGGGCACGTACGACGCGTTCGTGTCTGTCGGCATGCTCGAACACGTCGGCCTGCCGGATTACTTGACGCTCGGACGCGTCATCGGCCGGTCGCTCACCGATCGGGGTCGCGGATTCCTGCACTTCATCGGCCGCAACCAGCCGATGCCGCTCAATCCCTGGATCCGGAAGCGAATCTTCCCCGGTGCCTACCCGCCGACATTGCGGGAGGTGTTCGAGCGAGTGCTCGAGCCACAGGATCTGTCCGTGCTCGATGTGGAGAATCTTCGGCTGCACTACGCGGAGACCCTGAAGCACTGGTCCGCTCGATTCAACGCCGAAGCAGACAGGGTCGGGCAGATGTTCGACGAGACGTTCGTGCGTGCATGGCGGCTCTACCTGGCGGGCTCTGAGGCCGCGTTCACGACGGGAGCCATGCAGCTTTTCCAGGTGGTCTTTGCGCGCGGCGCCAGCAACGCCGTGCCGACGCGCGCCGCCATGTCTGGATGGCAGCGGCCCAGCCTGCCGACCGAGATCGAGGCTTCCGCGAGCCGAGACGGCCTGGGCGCAGGTGATTAGGTCGGGGATCGCGAGCGGCGCCACGCTGGTCCGATCTTCCGCCTCCGCATGATGTTCGGCGGTCAGCGCGGCCGCACTTGGCGACGGGCCCATCTATGATCACCTGCGAGGTTCTCATTGTCGGCGGTGGGCCAGCCGGGTCCTCGTGCGCCTGGGCACTGAGCCGTGCAGGCCTCGACGTGATGGTCATGGATCGCGCGGTGTTTCCACGCGACAAGGTCTGTGCTGGATGGATCACGCCGCAGGTCGTTGCCGAACTGGACCTCGACACGGAGGTCTACCGGCAGGGCAGGACGTTTCAGACCATCACGGGGTTTCGCACGGGCCTGATTGGCGACCGAGAGGCAGTGGATACCCGCTACGGGCACGCGGTCAGCTACGCCATCCGCCGATGTGAGTTCGATCACTACCTGCTGGAGCGAGCGGGCGCGCGCCTGAAACTCGGCACGGCGATCGCGACGCTCCGCCGCGAGCAGTCGTTCTGGATTGTCAACGACGCGATCAAAACACCGATGCTCGTCGGAGCCGGCGGTCATTTCTGCCCCGTCGCGCGGCTTCTCAACGACAGCGACCGCGCGGCGGCAGGCGGTTCCCTGATCGTTGCGCAGGAGGTGGAGGAGCGCGTTGAGCCCGGCGCGGCCGCCACGCTCGCGATCGATCCGGAGGTTCCAGAGTTGTACTTCTCGCGCGACCTGAAGGGCTACGGCTGGTGCCTGCGAAAGGGGGATTACATCAACGTGGGCCTCGGCCGTCTCGATCGCCAGTCATTGCCCAAAGCGACCGCGGAGTTTGTCGAGTTCCTCGAGACGCGCGGAAGGATTCCGAAGCGCTCCTGGCGCTGGCGCGGGCACGCCTATCTCGTGAGCGCGGCGGTCCACCGGCGTGTCGTCGACGCGGGCGTGCTGCTCGTCGGCGATGCTGCTGGATTGGCCTATCCGCAAAGCGGCGAGGGAATCCGTCCGGCGATCGAGTCCGGCCTGCTCGGTGCCTCGACCATTCTCGACGCCAACGGCCAGTACGCGCGCCATCGTCTGGATCCGTACGACGTTCGGCTTCGCGCGCGATTCGGCGTCAGCGCGGTCTCGCGCGCCTTGTCACGCGTGATCCCGTCGAACCCGTGGCCGGCCATTGGAAGTGCGCTGCTCAGAACCCGCGCCTTCGCGCGTCACGTCGTGATCGACCGCTGGTTCCTGCACGCGCATGAGCCGCCGCTCGTGTGAACCCCAGTCGCCGCGGTTCGGCCATGCGAAAGGCTCATGAGGCCTCCAACGTCGAGATGTCGCCCTCGGGCAGTCCCAGCTCACGCGCGCGCAGCAGTCGGCGCATGATCTTGCCAGCCCGATTCTTCGGGATGTCCGAACGGAAGTCGATCTCCTTCGGCGCGACCGCGGCGCCAAGCCTGACGCGGGCGAAAGCCAGCAGTTCGCGGCGCAATGCCTCGGTGGCTTCGTGGCCCGGCTTCAGTGCGACGAACGCTTTCACGATCTCAAGGGCCACCGGATCGGGCTTGCCGATGACGCCGGCTTCGGCCACTGCGGGATGTTCCAGGAGCACGCTCTCGACCTCGAACGGCCCAATCAAATGTCCAGACGACTTGATCACATCGTCGGCACGGCCGATGAACCAGTAGTAGCCGTCGCGATCGCGTCTCGCGAGGTCGCCGGTCAGGTAGTAGCCTCCGGAGAAGCACTTGCGGTAACGCACCTCGTCGGACAGATAGCCGCGGAACATCGACGGCCAGCCCGGACGCAGGGCCAGTTCGCCCTCGGTGTCGGGCGTGTCAATCGCGGTGACCGTCTCCCCGGTTCGACGGACGAGGGCGACGTCGATGCCAGGCAGGGGACGTCCCATCGAGCCCGGCTTGATATCCATCGACGCAAAGTTCGCGATCATGATGCCGCCGGTTTCCGTCTGCCACCAGTTGTCGTGGAAGGGGTGGCCGAAGGCGTCCTTACCCCACACGACCGCCTCCGGATTGAGCGGCTCGCCGACGCTCGCGAGAAACCGCAGGCGGGGAAACTGATAGCGATGAGCCACATCGACGCCAAGCCTCATCATCATCCGGATGGCTGTGGGCGCGGTGTACCACACCGTGACGCCCTCCGTCTGGAGTAGACGGTACCATCGCTCGGCATCGAAGTCCGATTCGTCGACGATGCTAGTCAGCCCGTGCGTGAGCGGCGCGATGATGCCGTAGGACGTGCCGGTGACCCAGCCCGGATCCGCCGTGCACCAGAACGTGTCGTCGGGATGAAGATCGAGCGCAAAGCGCGCAGAGGCGTGATGGGCGACGACTGCCTGATGCACGTGGACGGCGCCCTTGGGCTTGCCGGTTGTCCCGCTCGTGAAATGGAGTAGCGCGATATCGTCGGGGCTGGTGGGTGGGATGACGAAGTGCGGGCTGGCCGCGGCGACCAGCGCCCGGAGGTTCTCGGTGCGAGACAGCTTCCGCACAGATTCAGCTTCTCCCACGAGAAGCACGTATTCGAGGCTCGGCATGGACCCGCGGATGGCCTCGACTTTCTTCTGGTACAGCACGTCCGTTGTGACGAGCACGCGCGCGCGAGCGATGTTGATCCGCGATTGGATTGGCTCGGGCCCGAATGCCGAGAAGAGCGGGGTGAACACACTGCCGTTCTTCAGGGTTCCGAGCGCGGCAATGTAGAGCTCGGGAATGCGCCCCATGAGAACGGCAACCGGGTCGCCCTTGCCGATGCCGAGGCGCGTGAGCACGTTGGCGAACCGATTGGTTTCCTCTCGCAGGGCGGCATAAGTTAGATCGCGTCTGGCGCCAGATTTTGCGATGCAGCGCAACGCCACCCGCGCGCCGCGTGGGCCGGTGGCGTGTCGGTCCACGGCTTCGTGGGCGATATTCAGCCCCTGCCCCCCCGGAAGACCATCCAGCTCCGCTCGAGCCCCGGCCCAGGAAAACTCTGCTCGCACCCGGTCGTAATTGGCGAGGTTTGCGCTGGCACCCCCGTCGCTCGTGGCCGATTTGATGATGGCCGGCCACCGCGGGGTGTCCGATGAGGCGGATGGGTCTTCATTCATGAGCGGTGCGAACTGGTGCGGATTATTTCACTCTTTTGCAGGTGGGCCCGCAAGGATCCTGACAGCAATTTGGGTCCGTTCTTCCCAGTCATCGATGACAACATCCCTTCTGTTACGCAAATCCCCCCACGAATTGCGGTAAGTCGCAGGGGGAGATGACAGCGACTCGAGGCGTGGCGCGATCCGATTCCGGCACGCACATTGCGAATTGCATCCGGAGCGGCTCATAGCAGCTCAACTCACGTGGGGTTATGCCAAGTGACTACACATGTTCGCCTTCCGGTGTCGGACACGTGGCTTCATGGCGACCTCGGGTTGCCCGCCGGAGCTCGAGGGATTGTGCTGTTTGCCCACGGAAGTGGGAGCAGCAGGCACAGCACTCGAAATCAGTTCGTGGCACGGGTTCTCGAACAGCATGGGCTCGCCACGTTACTGATCGATTTGCTCACCGAGGACGAAGAGGCGGCGGACGCGAGGACCGGGCACCTGCGGTTCGACATCGACATGCTGGCGGCGCGTCTTGCAGGCATCATCGACTGGTTGCGCGAACGTTCCGAAACGCGCGCCCTGCCAATCGGGTTGTTTGGCGCTAGCACCGGCGGGGGAGCGGCGTTGGTCGCTGCGGCCCTCAGGCCCGACGCGGTCGCCGCGGTAGTCTCGCGCGGAGGGCGTCCGGATTTGGCTGGGCCGGCGCTGTCTCGGGTGGACGCGCCGACGCTGCTCATCGTTGGTGGCCTGGACATCCCGGTCATCCAGATGAATCGTGACGCCATGGCGCGAATGCGGAACCCCGGACAGCACGTTGAGCTCGAGATCGTTGCGGGAGCCACGCACCTGTTCGAGGAACGCGGCACCCTCGAGCGTGTGGCTCAATTGGCCAGTGCCTGGTTCAGCAAACATCTTCGGCCGGCGGAGGCGCCGCCTCGGCCGACGTAGCTGGACGCGCTCCTCGGTTCAGCGACGTGATTCTTTGTCTCTCAACTTGTGGCGCAGGATCGGCAGCCGGTGATGGTACCCCTTCGCGTCGCCGTAGTCGACGAACTCGCGGTAATGGGCGTGCGGCGTTCGCACGCGCGTCGCGTGCCGGATGGGACACCAGTATTGCTCGGTCCGCGCTGCGATTTCCCGGATGTACCCGAGCACGCCATTCGCGTATCCGCAGTACACACAGTTGAACTTCTCGATGGTATTGAGGTAGTCGAGATGGTGGCGATCGATCACGATGTATGCCGAGCGAGGCACGCGCGAGATGCCGTAGATCGGAAAGCAGATCCACTGGTAGAGGGTGAACGATGCGTCGATGACCGCGAGGACGACCACCATGCCATAGATGAGGGGGGCCGTCAGAATGTTGAGGGGACTGCTTTCCCGAAGAAACGTGGGGATGCTCTGCTTGAGGCGCGTGTGGATCAGCCGCACGTCGCGCTCGAAGCGGACCCGGCCGGCATCGACGCGGTACCGCCACTCCTCGCGGGCCCGGATCAGTTCGTTCTCCACCTCCCGCTCGAGTTGTGCGATGCGTGTAAGCAGATCGTCAATGTGCGTCGGCATGAGTCCCCTTCTGTCTCGCGCCAGGGATACAGTGTGGCTGGTCAGTATGACAGGGAAGGGCTCGAGCCAACGAACCGTGCCGAGAAGCCTCATTCGGTATAGGCGGAATCCCGGCGTCACCTCGAGTAGTGGCGCATAGGTTCCATGCAGGAAACCCCTGAACAGCGCGATGTCATCGCCTTCTTGTCCACGCCAGCCGCCTATGGACTCAGCGGTGGATCCGTGGACCGAATCGATACACATATCAGCGTGGTCTTTCTCGCAGGCGAGCGCGTCTACAAGCTGAAGCGATCGGTGCGTTTCGACTACGTGGACTTTTCGACTCTCGACCGCCGGCATGAGGCGTGCGAAGCCGAAATTCGCCTGAACCGCCGGACCGCGCCCTCTTTGTATCTGCGTGTCGTCCCTGTCACGCGGGAGAGCAGCGGATCACTGGCGCTCGGCGGGCAGGGCGTCGCTGTTGACTGGCTCGTGGAGATGGTCCGGTTCGATCAAGACACGCTGTTCGATCGGCTGGCCGAGCGGCACGAACTGGACATTGGCCTCATGGACGGACTGGCTGACGCGATAGCCCGGCTGCATGCGCAGGCCGAACCGCGCCTCGATCGCGGTGGACGCGACGGCATGGCGTGGGTCATCGAAGGCAACGCGCTCGGCTTCGACGACCAGGGCGACGCGGGTGTGGATCGTGCGGTCTGTGAACAGCTCACAGCGGCCGCCCGGGCAGCGCTCGATCGCCACACGGATCGGCTCGAGCGCAGGAAACGTCACGGGTCTGTGCGCCGGTGCCATGGCGATCTTCATCTGGGCAATATCTGTCTGATTGATGGCGTCCCGACGCTTTTCGACGGCATCGAGTTCAACGACCGGATCGCGTGCATTGATGTGTTCTACGATCTGGCCTTCGTGCTCATGGACCTGTGGCGGCGCGGCCTTCAGTCGCACGCGAACGCGATCTTCAACGCGTACCTGGCTCGTACGGGCGATTTCGAGGGCCTTGCGCTGCTGCCGCTGTTTCTCTCGTGCCGGGCAGCCGTCAGGGCGAAGACGAGCGTCGCCTCCGCCCGAGTGCAGCCCGATGCACATCACGCGGGCGGTCTGTACACCGCAGCCCGCGAGTATCTCGCGTTGGCTGTCGCGTTTCTGCATCCGGCGGCCCCTTTCCTTCTGGCGATTGGCGGCTTCTCTGGCTCAGGCAAGTCGACGCTCGCGCGGCGTCTCGCCCCAGGCATCGGTGCTCCGCCTGGCGCACTCATCGTCCGAAGCGACGTCGTGCGCAAGAGGCTGCTCGGCGTGTCGCCGTTGACGCGTCTCGGTTCCGAAGGCTATACGCCAGCCGTGAGCCGGCTGGTGTATCGAACCCTGGCTGAAGAGGCGCGGGACGCACTCGCCGCCGGCCACGCCGTCGTCGTCGATGCCGTATTCGCCGACCCGCACGAGCGTACGGAGATTGCCGCGGTCGCGCGGGACGCTGGTGTCCCGTTCGTCGGCCTGTGGCTCGAAGGATCGACCAACGCGCTGGCCGAGCGACTGCGCCTGCGCGTGGGCGATGCGTCCGATGCGACGCCCGAGGTGCTCGACCGTCAGCGGCGTGCCGGAACCGGAGAGATGGAGTGGCAGCGTCTCGATGGATCGGGCGATCCCGCAACCGTTCAGCAACATGCGGAACTGCTCGTCGGCCGGGCCGTTCGCCTTTCGCTGAATTCGTAGGCCCGACCTTCAGGTCGGGCGTCGTAAGTGATGTATCTTCCCACATGAGCCGGAGGAGCCGACACCCATGGCGTGCAGCGTCCGTTGAGCGATTCGAATCTGGCCCTGGTCCTGAGCGGCGGCGGAGCGCGCGCGGCGTATCAGGTGGGCTTGCTCCGCCACCTTGCGTCCCGCTATCCCAATCTCGAGCCCGGCATCCTGACAGGTGTTTCCGCGGGCGGGCTCATCGCGACGCACCTCGCCGCTCGACAGCGGCAGCTTCGCGGAATCTGTCGACCGCCTGTCTGCGCTGTGGAGCGGGCTGCGGATCGACGATGTGTTCCGGGTGGACCCGCGGGACCTGGCGGCGCGGGTGATGCGGGGCGGGCTGCGCCTGGTCTCTGGCGGAACCCCTGATTCGCCTCGCACGCGCAGTCTCGTGGACACGACGCCCCTGCGCCACCTACTGGCCCGCACATTTGCGTGCGAACACGATGGTCGCGTTCCCGGGATTCAGCGCAATCTGGACGCGCACGGGCTCGATGCGGTTGCGTTGACGGCATCCAGCTACACGACCGGACAATCGGTAAGTTGGGTGCAGAGCCGGGAGAGCTTCGACGTCCTGACCTGGGAAAACCCGCAGCGCAAGAGCATCAGCGGCTCGCTCCGCCTCGATCACGCGATGGCGTCCTCCGCGCTGCCGTTCTTCTTCCCGGCGGTTGAAGTCGACGCCGCGTGGTACGGCGATGGCGGCATCCGGCTGACCGCGCCGCTCTCGCCGGCGATCCATCTGGGTGCCCAGAAGATCATCGCGGTCTCGACGCGCTTCCAGCGAACCCGCGCCGAAGCCGATCAGCCCGCGGTGAGCGGCTATCCGCCCCCCGCGCAGGTGGCCGGCGTTCTCTTCAACGCGATCTTCCTGGACCTGCTGGACGCCGATGCGATTCGACTCCAGCAAATCAACTCGTTGCTCAATCGCTTGCCGCCCGAGTCCCGAGAGGGGCTGCGGCCGATCGACCTTCTGATTCTCCGCCCGTCGAGGGACCTCGGGCGGATGGCCAACGCGTTTGAGCCGGCCTTGCCGCGCGGATTTCGATTTCTCGTGCGCGGCCTCGGCAGCCGCGAGACGCGTTCGAACGACATGTTGAGCTTGCTGATGTTCCAGTCCGACTACATTGCGCAGCTCATCGATCTCGGTGAGGCTGACGCGAAGGCGCGAGCGATTGAGATCGATGCGTTTCTTTCCTAGCGCACGCATGGCTCGTGCATAATACGACCCTTGGCGCGATTGACGCATCAGAGGCGCGTGGTGGGGAAGGAATGCCATGTCGGATGAAGATTTGAAAGCCGAGCTGGAGCGGTTGAAGGCGGAAAACGAGCGGCTCAAGAGCCAGCGTGGCCGAAGCGCGAGCCTCAAGGTGAGCGAGAAGGGCGGCGTGTCGGTGTACGGCCTTGGCCGCTTTCCCGTCACGCTCTACAAGGAACAGTGGGTGAGGCTGCTGGCGATGACTGACGAGATCCGCGCATTCATCAAGGAACACGACGCCGAGCTCAAGACTAAGCCGGAAGCGTAGCGGCACGATGGAGGCGAGCGATAGGCGAGAGCCGCAACGCCCCAGGGAACTCGTCGGACTCTGCGGCCACTGCCAGCGGGCCGAGACGATTGCGTCAGCGCGTGGCTCGATATTCATACGCTGCTGTCTCTCCGCATCCGACCCGCGGTTTCCCAAGTATCCGACCCTGCCCGTGATCGCCTGTGAGGGACACATCCCGGGTCGTAGGCCCGACCTTTAGGTCGGGCGCATTGCGTTGCGTTGGGATCACTCCATCCGAGAAAGGCTCGAAGATCGACCCCAGACGCGGCCAGCCGTTGTGATTGGCCACACAGTTCTGTCGTCGCCGACGCGTGAACGTTCTTCCAACCGGCCAATCTGAACGAACCGTCGCGCCTTGGATGCGGCACGAATCCTGCGTGGCTATCGGCCGAGTCCAGTGACGCGAACTGTTATCACCACGTCGTCCCGCACGCGAGCAACTGTTCTTGCGGCTGTCCTGGTTGCCGTCGCGCGGCCGGGCCAGGCGGCGCCAGCGCGTCCCGCGCCTGCACTTCCGCCGCCGTCTGGAACGGTCGTCAATGTGTCAACGGAGAGTCAACTGCGAGCGGCCGTCTCGTCGCTTTCGTCGAATACCACAATCGTGCTGGCGCCAGGCACGTACGCGCTGCGGGATGCGCTCTATGTCAACGGCGCCTTCGCCAATGTCGGCCTTCGCGGCGCGACGGGGAATGCCGACGATGTCGTGGTGGCGGGGGCGGGGATGACCAACGCGTCAGTGCCCTTTGGCATTTGGGTCGGCGGCAATGTGCAGGGCGTGACGATCGCCAACCTCACGATTCGAGACGTCTACTACCACCCGATTATCTTGAATGCCGGGACCGAGTCTCCGCTCGTGCATAACGTTCGCCTGGTCAACGCCGGGCAACAGTTCATCAAGTCGAATCCCAATCCGTCCGGCGGCGGTGTGGACAACGGCATCGTCCAGTACTCGGTGATCGAGTACGACACGACGAGTCGCGACGACTACACGAACGGTGTCGACGTGCACACCGGACGCAACTGGACCATCCGGCACAACCTGTTTCGGAACATTCGAGCGCCGCAGGGGCAGCTGGCGGGGCCGGCCATCCTGATGTGGAATGCCTCGTCTGGGACGATAGCCGAGGGCAACACGTTCATCAATTGCCAGAGGGAGATCGCGTTCGGGCTCATCGAGCGCACGCCCGACGATCACGCCGGGGGGGTCGTCCGGAACAACTTCGTATACCGCGATCCGTCGATTGCCGGGGACGCGGCCATCGGGGTCTTCGACTCACCGAACACGCAGGTGCTGCACAACACAATCCTCGGGTCGGGCACCTACGGGTCGCTGATCGAGTATCGGTTCGCCAATACAACCGGCGTGCTGATTGCCAACAACCTGCTCGATGGCACGATTCTCCGAAGAGACGGGGCGAGCGCGACGGTGGCCGGCAACATCACCACGGCGTCGCCGGCGCTGTTTCTGAACCCTTCTGCCGGAGACTTGCGACTGAAAGCGAATGCGACTGTGGCCATCGACAAAGTGCCTGCGACAGCGAGCTGTCCGACCGACTGGGAAGGCGAGCCGAGACCGTACGGGACGGCTGCGGATGTCGGTGCCGACGAGTACCGGCCCACAGAGCCGCCATTTCCACCGCCGAACCTGCGATATCGTGTCGCCCTGACTAAGCTGCACGGCGCGTCGTAGGGCGCCGCTTCACCATCGACTGTTAAGAGGTTTCGGACCTCGAGCACGCCGTCGGTGTCTGCCGCGATCGCAGCAGCCGTGTCCCTGACTTCGGGCGTCGGCACCTTGCCTGTCAGCGTCGCCACGGAGCGTCGTGTATCGACGATGACGTCGGAGGCAGGCACCCGTTTCGAGAGCGCCAGCGCGGCTTTCACCTTCATCGTGGTCGCCGTGTCCGTCGAGGTCTCTCTGACCGCTTCGGTGGCATGCCTCATCGTCTCGACGAGGCTGCTTACCTGCCCGTTGCTGGTAGTCGATGTCTGACGCAGCAGCAGATATCCCAGTCCGGCAAGCAGCATCAGCACGAATACACCCGCCGCCAATCCCATACCAACCCGATGCCGTGTCGGGTTGTTTCGCTCCGCGGGATCGTGCGCGGCGAGAAACTCGTGGGCCAACGGCCGCTCGATGTACGTGTCAACGTTTCGACTCCAGAGCACCTCTGCCAATCCGGGAGCGCTCGCGCGCTCGATCCGAGGAGCCGCCGTGAGTGCCTCGGCCGTGATATTCAGCTGGATTCGCCCTCCCGGCTGGAAACGCAGGGCTTCCCAGGGCGCGACGAGCAGCGTTGAGTCGCTCTTGAGCTCAATGGCCGCGAAGCGAGGGCTTCCCGTGGACGCGTCGAACACAATGTCGGAGAGGTACCCAAGGTCCTCTCCTGCCGCGCTGCGCACCGTTACTCCGATCGTCGGCATTGAGAACGAGTCGTTGAAGCCCATCGTGTTGTCCTCCTCACTCGTGTTGTCCTCGCCTCGTCAACGGCCTCACGGACGAACTGCTTGATGATGGTCTCGCCCCAGGGAGCGAGAGCGTGTGCTCCGAATCCGCCGCAAAATCCCTTGACCCCGGCGATGCCTATCCCGCGCACCTCGCACGCCTCGCCATCGAGCACCGTGACGCCGGCGTCGACCAGAATCCGTCGGATGTCTGGGCCCTGGTCCGATTCGAAATCGTGATTGCCGAGCACCGCGACAATCGGGACGCGTAGTGCCGACAGCTCGTGCGCCAGCACCTGCGCCTCTTCCACCAGCCCGACGTTGGTCAGGTCGCCTGCCAGCAACAAGACGTCAGCCGCCTCAGCAATGTGGCCGACGAACGATTGCAGCGTCCGCTGCGATCCCTTCGTGCAATGCAGGTCGCCTGAGGCCGCGATGCGAACGGGTGTCTCGGCCATGGAACGACTTTTCACCTCAAGAGTTGCGCCAACGAGAAGCAGCTCGACTGTGTAGCTCAGGCTCGGCTGTTGTCGAGCGTGCTACCTCAACTTGAGAACCTGAGCTGGAAACATCGTCCAAGCCAGACGCCCGATGAACCCAGCGCTCAACAGAGCGCGCGGGATCGGAATACCGTTGTCGCAACATGAACATGTGAAACCGCGCTTGCAGAATGACGATGGAGCGGCCCGTTGTTCAGTTGGATAATCCGAGAAGTGACGGCCGAGCGTCTAATTCGTAGTGGGCAGGTTCGAGGCCTATGGATTCCCTACTAGCTGCTCGCTGGCAGATGGGCCTGTCTCTCGCGTTTCACATTGTGTTCGCCGTGATTGGCATGGCCATGCCCGTCATGATGGTCGTTGCCGAGGGGCTCTGGCTGCGCACCGGCCAGCAGGTCTACCTGAACCTAACGCACCTCTGGGCGAAGGGCACGGCGATCTTCTTTGCCGTTGGCGCAGTGTCGGGAACCGTACTCTCCTTCGAACTCGGTCTCTTGTGGCCCCGCTTCATGGAGTTCGCGGGAGCCATCATCGGCATGCCATTCTCCCTTGAGGGCTTTGCCTTCTTCCTTGAAGCCATATTTCTGGGCGTCTACTTGTACGGCTGGAATCGAGTGGGCCGAAGGGCCCACCTCTTTGCCGGGGTCATGGTGGCGGTAGGCGGAGCGTTCTCGGGGATGTTCGTCGTCACGGCCAATGCGTGGATGAATACCCCCGCCGGTTTCCGCATGATGGACGGTCATGTGACGGACGTGAACCCTGTGGCGGCGATGATGAATCCCGCGGCTGGCGCACAGGTCCTGCACATGATGGTGGCGGCATACATGGCCGTGGGGCTCGCAGTCGCCGGCATTCATGCCCGCCTCCTGCTGAGGAATCCGAACAGTTCCCTGCACCGCGCGGCGATGGGCGTGGCGCTGCTCGTCGGATTGGTGCCCGCACTTGCGCAGCCACTGTCTGGGGATTTCGCTGCTCGCGTCGTCGCCCGTACACAGCCGGCCAAGCTCGCCGCCATGGAAGGTCACTTCGAAACCGGAGCGTGGGCACCGGTCAGGATCGGAGGCATCCCGGACGTTGAACGACGTCACACGCCGTATGCGATCGCGATTCCAGGCGGCCTGAGCGCGCTCGCGCACGGCGATCCAAACGCGATAGTGGTCGGCCTGAACGACATCCGTCGAGAGGATTGGCCGCCGGTCATGGCTGTGCATCTTGCATTTCAAGCCATGGTCGCGATCGGGATCTTTCTGGCCGCACTTGCGCTCTGGGCAGCATGGCTCGCGTGGCGGCGGACACTGTATCAATCCCGGCCGTTCCTTCGGGTGCTCGCGACGTCAACTCCCTTGGGATTCGTCGCCCTCGAGGCAGGCTGGATGGTGACGGAACTCGGTCGTCAGCCGTGGATCGTTCAGGGAATCATGCGAACCTCGCAATCGGTGACTCCGATGCCCGGTATCGGCACATCACTCGCAGTCATCACGACCATGTACATTGGTCTTGCCACAATCGTGACGGTCCTCATGCGGCGAACCGTCCTGCAGACCCAGGCTTGATCCGCCGCCATGTCCGAGCCGGTATTTCTCCTCGCCGTCGTGATGTTGATGCTGCTGACAGCGTACGTCCTTCTCGGCGGCGCCGACTACGGAGGCGGATTATGGGATCTGCTCGCGACCGGTGACACAGCCGCTCGCCAGCGGGAAACCATCGCACGGGCCATCGCTCCCGTTTGGGAGGCGAACCACGTCTGGTTGATCGTGGTGGTCACGATCCTCTTTACCGCCTTTCCCACAGCATTCTCGAGGCTCTGCATCGCGCTGCACGTCCCGTTGGCCCTTGCGTTGATCGGCATCGTACTTCGCGGATCGGCATTCGTCTTTCGTGCGTACGGTCCCATGAGCACACGCAACAAGCGTGGATGGGAGTGGGTCTTCGCGGTCGCCAGCACCATTACGCCTCTGGTACTCGGGGCACTTGTCGGTGCCATCACCGAAGGCCGGATTGATCCGAACGCGACGTCCTTTCGTGAGCTGTATCTCAATCCGTGGCTGACGCCCTTTGCGATGGCTGTCGGAGTCTTCGCGCTCGTGCTCTTCGCCTACGTGTCGGCCGTCTATCTCACGCTCGAAGCGCAGGAAAAGGCGACGGCTGACGCATTTCGGCGGCGCGCACTCGCCGCGGCGATTCTCACCGGCGTGATGGCTCTTGTCGTCTTTTTTCTCGCCGGCGCAGTGCCACACGTCCGAGCCAGCCTGACGAACTCGCCGTGGACGCTTCCGCTTCATCTCGCCACAGGAGCGGCGGCGACCGCTGCTCTCGTCTTGCTCTGGGCGCGGCACTTCTGGTGGGCGCGAGCTGCCGCCGTCGTCCAAGCCTCCCTCATCGTCTGGGGGTGGGCGCTTGCGCAACACCCATACGTGATCCGGCCCGATCTGACCTTCGAGATGGCCGCCGCGCCGAGACCCGTGCTGATCCTGCTGCTCCGGATCCTCGCCGCAGGGGCTGTCGTCCTATTGCCCGCGCTCTTCTACTTGTTCCGAGTATTTGGGCCGGCGGAGAAGTCCGTGTGAGACTTGCCGCTGGAGAGAGCGTTCAGGCTGGGAGGCCCTGATTCGTGCGGCCGACAGATCGTCCTTGGTGGGGCAACGCTTGCTGTTGCACGACGAGGCGGTGCGCTAGGCAGGGGCACGAAGCAGCGGTGTTATCGCACAACCCGCGTTTGGTTCTGCCGACAAGCATGAGAATCTTCATCGCGACACCTTCCTTCGCGCCAAGCACTGCGGGTTTGACGGCGAGAAGTGTTAGACACCGAAAAGTGTCAGAATGGCGCGCCTGGCTGGATTTGACCACTTTCCGGCCGGGTCTGTCGTTCGGGCGACCTGAAATAGATTTCGTTCAGGGCAGCGTCGCAGCCCTTATCCTTGTCTTGGAGATGCGGTGGCTTTTCTGAACGGAAGGAACTGATGTCGTATCTCGACCTGGTTCAGCGACGTGCCTTCCGTGCTTGTAGAGCGCCTTCAGCATTACTTCCTGACTTACAAGCTTGTGCCCGGACAGCGCGTGCAGGCGCGTATCGCTACAGTATATGGACGTGTCCACGCTCTCAAAGTAGTACAAGCCGCCATGGCTGACTGCAATGACAACTTCGCACTCTAGCTCGAGGGCGGGCCGACAAGGCGCTGCACCCGAGGCCGCGGACGTGCGGCTCCATCCCGGCGCCGCGCGCCACTACCGCGAGCGGAAATACCTCCCCTAGGGAGATGACGAAGGAGAAATCCCCATGCGTCTGACAGCGGTCGTCGCAATTGCGCTCGGCTTGACCGTCGCTCTCGGCGCGGCCGGCCGCCAGGAATCGCGGCCGACTTCAGGTTCGTCGGGCATGTCGCCGCAACGGCTCGAGCGGGTGACCGCGGTCATGGACAAGTACATCGCCAATGGCGAGCTCGCCGGTGTGGTGACGCTCATCTACCGCCATGGCACCGTCGCGTACGTCTCAGCACGCGGCGTGCAGGACGTGGAGACTCGCGTGCCCATGAACCGCAACACCATCTTTGCGCTTGCGTCCATGACGAAGCCGATCACGGGCGTCGCGATCATGATGCTGGTGGAAGAGGGCAAGCTCAGACTGGACGAACCCGTGGACAGGCTGCTTCCGGAGCTGGCGCGCCGCAAGGTGCTGAAAGATCCGACAGGGCCGCTCGACAACGTGCGGGACGCGTCCCGTCCGATCACCGTGCGAGACCTCCTCACTTACCGCATGGGCATCGGCAACACCGGGTATGCGGGCATTCCGGAGGCCGCGCCAATCGCGAAAGCGCTCGGGCTGGCTCAGACCGGCCCGGAACAGACGGCCGACGACTACATGAAGAGACTCGGCGAGCTGCCTCTTATTACCGAGCCCGGCGAGCGGTTCCTGTACAACACGGCGTCCATGGTCATGGGAGTCCTGGTATCACGTGCGTCGGGCATGCCGTTCGACCGGTTCCTCGAATCACGGATTTTCAAGCCGCTCGGCATGGTCGATACCGCGTTCTGGGTGCCCGAACAGAAGCTTCCCCGTCTCGCGACGGTCTATCAGCGAGGATCAACACCGGGGACGCTCGCGCGAAGCGAGCGCCGGCGGCCCTCAGCGTCGCCGGTGTTTCCGTCCGGAGCCGGCGGTCTTGTGTCGACGGTCGATGATTATCTGCGGTTCGCCCGGATGATGCTGCACAACGGCGAGGTCGACGGCGTCCGTCTTCTGTCGCGCAAGTCGGTGGAACTCATGACGCAGGACGACCTGACCGCCGTGCCGCACAAGCAGTTCTTCATCAGCGAGTCTTTCTTCCGCAACGCCGGCTTTGGCTTCGCCCTGCAGGTGCAGACGAAGCGAGTGGGCCTCGGACCCTCCGTCGGTTCCTACTGGTGGAATGGCGCGACGGGCGTGTCATGGGTCGCCGATCCGAAGGAAGACATGATTTACCTCCGAATGATTCAGAAGATGAACGGGGCCGGCGGCTTCGGCGAGGAGTCCCAGACGGCGATCTATCAGGCGATCGTCGATTGAGCCGGGGCAGTGGAGATCCGTTCCGGGCGCCGCGCCGCGGCGCTGGGCGGGCAGGCGCGGGAACTACCAGGACATCGGGTGTTTGCCATGTTCTCAAACAACCATCACCACGATGGGCATGTGGCGGTGTGGCTGCCAGCTTCACCCGGACTGCAGGAAGCGTTGATCGAGGAGGCGCCCGCCACCTATTACCGGCCGCCGTATGTCGGCAGCAGCGCGTGGATTGGCGTCGAACTGGACCAGATCACGGATGACGCGCTTGTGGCTCACATCCGTCAGGCATGGCAGTTGATCGTCAACAAAGAAAAGAAAAGGAAACAGGGAGAACCATGAGCGAGGATGCACACAGCCGGCCGTCGGGAGACACGCCGGAGCCACTCTACGACCCGAATGTTCCGACGCCCACCCATGCCGAGCGCGCGCGAACACTGGTGGCCCGGCGATGGTGCTCTACTGTCGGGCCTTCTCCAAGGCAACCGACGTCACCGTCGCCAGCATGACGGGCATCGATCGGTACGGCTTCGAGATGTCGGCGGCAACCGCGGAGGGACCACGGCCGATCCGCCTGGCGTTCGCCAGGCCGGTCAGCACGCCTGAGGACGCCCGCGTCGCACTGGTCGCGATGGTGAAGGACGCCAGGTCGAAGCTCGGATGAACAGCGGAACTCCTACCGTTTCTTCTTCGGCTTCTTCTTTTCTTTCTTCATATCGCCGCCCCTGCCCATGGTGTCGCTCCCTTCGTGGTGGTGGTGAACGTTCCAGCGACGCCATTCTACGCCGTGAGCGCTCTGCCTCTTGCTACTCTTTCGTTTCGCGGTGATCTCCTCGGCAAGTCCAAGCTCGCCCGGTACGTTTTGAACAGCAGTCCGGCAATTCGCTCAAACTCCCGAAGGACATGGATGTCGGATCAACCTGGGGCCTGCCGTTTGGCAATCCTCAACTCACAGTCGCGTATGCCTTTTGGTGCCTTTTCCGGATTGACTCTATACTGGCCTCCTCATCACGAAAGGACGCGCGTATGAAACGGGTGGCCCTCGGCCTTGGTCTGGCGTATGTGGTTGCGTTCTCGCTGGCTATCCATGCGCAGCAGGTACCGAGCGACGGCCCGCGCTATGCCGGCACCGCGCTCGTGCGGCCGGGGGACTATCGCGAGTGGGTGTTCCTGAGCTCGGGTCTCGGCATGAATTACAACGCCTCGGCACCAGGAGCACCAGCGCCCGCGCGGCAGTTCTTCACCAACGTGTTCGTGAATCCTTCGTCGCATCGCAGCTTCATGCAAACGGGTAAGTGGCCGGACAAGACGATGCTCGTCCTTGAAATCCGTGCGTCGAGTGGCGATGGTTCCATCAACAAGGCCGGGCGCTTCCAGACGACACTGGCCGGCATGGAAGTCCACGTGAAGGATGCGCGCTTCCCGGACGGATGGGCATTCTTCAGCTTCGCGGGAGGAAAGGACGCGGCGGAGCCTCTGTCCGGCGAGAACGTGGCCCCATGTGTGACATGTCACATCGAGCACGGCGCGGTTGAGCGCACGTTCGGACAGTTCTATCCGACGATTCTGGACGCCGCGCGCCGGATGGGGACGCTCAAGGCGGGATTCTGAGGCGGAGACACTTCGCGAGGATCAGGAGCTTCCGCTCGATCAGCTCGTCCAAGGAGGCCTGGATGCGTCGGACACAACTTCTTTGCGCGATCGGCGTGAGCCTCTGGTCGGCTATGGCTGCTGGGAGCCAGGCGACGGACGCCGACGCGCTGTCCGGGGCGTTGCGGGCCCACGTGCAGGGCGAGCGGTTCGGGATTGTCACGTCCATCAGAGGACTGCCGCTCGGCGTCCGCGACGGGCTGCAGACGTTGTTCGGCAGCCGGGAACTCGACATCGCCCAGCCCGGAGCCGAGTTTCAGGTGACCGATGTGGTCGTCAATCCGAAGCTGCCGATTCGTCGGCTGGTCGCGGCGGGGTGCTCGACCGATCACTGCCTCGTCTATTACGAGCGCGGCGGTATCGACCACACGTGGCATGTGGCGCTGTTTCACTGGACGCCGGCCGCGACTCGATTCGAGTGGGGCGGTACTGCGCCGGGGGGCTGGACGACCATCGACGACGTTCGGAGCGCGATCCTCTCGGGAAGGATCAAGGGCCCGGCCAGGTTCTGGTAGCGCAGTCGCCGGCGAAGGTGTGGGGAACCTCAATTCGCTGTCGCCGGCGTTTCGGCGTTGTGGCGCTCGCAACACTGCTCGCAACCGGGGCAGTCGCGTGCGCCGGCCGCGTCCGACCCGCACAGCCACCGGCGACCCCGGCCTTTGGTGCGCGGGGAACAAGACGAACGTCTTGGGCGGGTACAAGCGACCGTGTTCGTTACGCGAATCGGATGCGCGTCGAGACGGATGTGCCGTCCACAGTTCATCGCCGATCACACGCAGCCTGCTCAGCTGATTGGCCCTCACCCGTCTTCGTAGCACAACCATTACCTCGTGCGCCCGTCGTGAGTCACTGAGTATTTGGGCATTCACGATGGCGTCTGGATCACCAATCCGCGACTCCCGCACAAGGCAAGAGTCGTGACCTCGGCGGATCGCAACTTGCACGGTTGCGAAAACGGTTGCCGCAGGGCAGGGCATGGCGCAGTAAGATCATGAGGTACAGCGAACGTGCTTTCAGCGGGTGTGGGTGTCATCATCGTCGGTCTGTTGATCCGGCTGCTTCGACGAAAGGCGTCGCGCGACAATGCTGGTGTCGTGAGCGACGAGTGGATCGCTGAGCAGCGTTCCAGGTCCGATCAGCCCTGGACATGACTGAGCCATGGGTCGCGCCAGATCGAAATCGGGCCCGCCATAGAGATAACGTTCGGAGGAATCCGAGATGTGGAAACGAGGTACGTCGCCCAAGCCAGTCGACGCGCCCACAGAGCCTCCGCCAGAGCTAACGGCGACGCCGGCCTCACCCACACTGAGACAGGTTGAAACGCAGCCCACGGAAAACGTCGTGATGAATCTTGGCAAGTCGGTGACGATCAAAGGCGAGCTGAGTGCGTCAGAGGATCTGACGCTGTATGGCCAGATGGAGGGCCGCGTTACCTTGCTTGATCACACATTGACCGTCGGCCCACATGCGGATATCTGTGCGGAGATCAAGGCGAGCACCGTCGTGATCATGGGTGCGGTATGCGGCAATGTCACGGCGAGCAAGAAGATCGAAGTGGGAGCGACTGGGTCAGTGACCGGAGACATCATTTCGCCTCGCATCGTGATCGCCGACGGCGGGCAGCTTCTCGGCAAGGTGCAGATAACCGACGAGAAGGCTGGACGGCGAACTGCATAGGGGCTGCTTCAGAGACATCCCCAAAACTCGCTTATGCCGAAGCCCTATCGAGCCCCACGGGACTTTGAGTCCCCTCAGCTATCTCGTTTATACCCATATTTGTTGCCTCAAATAGACGTCAGTCCATCACTGACCCCATCAGAGTCCACCACTCGCGGCCCCAAATAATCGCTGTTCGTCGTTCTAGCCTGACGGGCGAACAAAATCGGTGCGCTGCCTCGCTTCCCGGCCGATCATTTTCCTTTGACATAATCTGGCAGCCTGCCCAAAATCGAAGCCAGCGGTCTCATCCGCGCTGTCGAAGGGGGAAGTCCCTATCGTCTTTCCGCGACGAACTCCGGCCGTGTCAACAACTTCGTCGGGATCGGGACAGCATCACCGGTTGTCGGAGGCTCACATGAACGTGTCGATCGAGCACAGAACGCGCAGAACGGTCGGGTTTGGCCCGCTGGCTGCGGGTATCGCGGCGTTGATGCTCACGCCGGTGTTGGCGGAGGCGCAGGCTCGTCAGGGCGACGCCACGTTTACGAGGGACGTCGTGCCCATCCTGCAGCGCTCCTGCCAGAACTGCCATCGGCCTGGCTCGGTGGCGCCCATGTCGCTCCTGACGTACGAGGACGTACGGCCATGGGCTCGCTCGATCAAGCAGAAGACCCTGCTTCGTGAGATGCCGCCGTGGTTCATCGAGAAGAACGTCGGCATCCAGAAGTACAAGGACGATATCTCGCTGAGCGATGAGGACATCGCAATCATCGGCAAGTGGGTGGATGCTGGCGCGCCGCGCGGGAACCCTGCCGACATGCCGGCGCCCAAGGTGTTCACCGACCAATCGAAGTGGAGCTTCACGCCCGATCTCATCGTGTCGTCGCCGATTCACACCCTGCCAGCCGTGGCCGCCGACTGGTATGGCCTCCTCGACTCGTCGCCGACAGGCCTGACCGAGGATCGCTACATCCAGGCGATCGAAGTCAAAGAAGTGCGGTTGAGGGAATCGTCCGTGAAACGCCAGGCTGGCGACCTGAACCTGTTTGTGGTGCACCATGCCGTGATTTCGGCGAACGAGCGTCTGCCTGAAGACGTGATCGTCACGCAAACGGGCGCCGGCACGCCGATTCCGGCGGGACGGCGCGGCGACAGCGGCGTGTTCAGCATCACCCACGAGGTCGGACAGAACGCGACCTACTACGGGGACAACATCGGCGTGAAGCTTCCCGCCGGCTCGAAGCTCACCTGGGATCTGCATCTCCACTCCATCGGCGTCGAAATGCCGTTCCGGATCGACGTGGCGTTCAAGCTGCATCCCAAGGGTTACAAGCCGAAGTACGCCGGCAGCGGGGGGCTCGAGAGCTTCCTGACGTTCGATCTGGACATCCCGCAGAACGAGCCCAACGTGAAGCTCGAGGGCATCATGCGGGTCTCGCGCCCCGGAATGCTCGTGACCTTCGAACCGCACCTGCACTCGAGCGGGAAGCGGATGTGCGTCGACGCAATCTATCCGAGCGGATTTGCGGAGACCTTGAGCTGCGCGGGCTACAACCACAACTGGGTGAAGGTGTATTCGTATCAGGACGATGTGGCGCCGCTGCTGCCGGTGGGCACGCTGCTGAAAGTCACGGCGTGGTACGACAACACCGAAAAGAACCCGCGGGTCGTCGATCCTCGAAATTGGAAGGGCTACGGCAACCGGTCGATTGACGACATGTTCCTGTTCCTTTCCCGGTTCGTGCCGATGACGCAGGAGCAGTTCGACCAGGAAGCCGCGGCGCGCCAGAGCCGGCGCCGCAACGCAACGACGGGACAGCAGTGATGTCGCTGGTGCAGCGTGCCGTTGCCGCCGCTGGTGTCGTGGGGTTGGTCCTCACCTTCACGGCGCGCGATACCGTTCGCGGGCAGACGGCGTTCCGGTCGGGTCAGGATGTGACGCCGGCCTTCGACGGGTGGGAAGAGAACCCCGACGGCTCATTCAACCTGGTGTTCGGCTACTTCAACCGCAACTGGGACGAGGAGGTCGACATCCCCGTCGGTCCGAACAATAACGTCGAGCCGGGAGGCCCCGATCAGGGCCAGCCGACGCACTTCTACCCGCGGCGCAACCGGTATTCATTCCGCGTCAAGGTGCCGAAGGACTTCGGGAAGAAAGAGGTCGTCTGGACGCTGATCAACAAAGGGAAAACGAACAAGACCTTCGGCACGCTCAGGGCCGAGTACATCACCGATCCGGAGCTTCAGCAGTTCGACGTGGGAGACTTCGGTCACAACAACGAGAAGCTCCGGAACAACAAACGGCCGGTCATCTCGGTCGAGGGCGAAGCGACCAGAACGGTCAAGGTCGGCGAGCCGCTGGCGCTGACCGCCGTCGCCAAGGACGACGGCCTTCCGCCGGTGCTGGCGGCGCCGGTGCGGCTGGTGGGCCGTCACGATGCGTGGGGCCTGCGGGTCGCGTGGCTCGTGTACAGGGGATCCTCGAAGAACGTGGTTTTCAATCCCCCGCAGTTCCAGTCGTACCCGGACTACAGAATCGGCACCAATTCACCGTGGACGCCCGGGTGGGCGCCGCCTCCGGTACCGCCGGACGGGAAGTTCCCGGTGAAGATCACCTTCAACGCTCCCGGTACTTACGTCGTGCGCGCGCTGGCGCACGACGGCGGGCTCGATGCATCGCACGACGTGGTCGTGAACGTGGGCCCCAGCGGAAGCGAGGCGTTGAACCCATAGCCGCTTCTTCTCGCAGCGAACTGCCTCTGTCGACAGGGGGAAGTGGCTGAGCAGAGTCTGGGAAGGAGCGTTGACGGCGGAGCGGAATCGGCTGGAGCACGCGGGTGGCCCGATTCGGCGTAGTTTGATGGAGCACATCCGCTGGTTCGAGCGACGGGTCGAGGCCGTTGATGGTGACCTCGATGACACGATTGCGCGCAGTCCTGTCTGGCGCGCAAAAGGGATCTCCTACGCAGCGTGCCGGGCGTGGGCCCGGTCGTGAGTCGCACGCTGCTCGCCAACGTGCCGGAGCTCGGACACCTAAACCGCAAGCAAATCGCCGCCCTGGTCGGTGTCGCGCCTTTCGCCCGCGACAGTGGCACGCTCCGAGGCAAACGGATCGTGTGGGGTGGGCGGGCGCCTGTTCGGGCCGTGCTCTATAGATAGAACCGCGATCTCTTCCGCAACTGCACAGAGAGCGCGAATATTTTGGATGCTGGTGTTGTCCGAGAATAGAAGCCACGCGAGCAGCGTAGCCGAGTGCACCAGCAAAGTCCGCCAGTAGGGCGTGAGTAGCCGGAACGTCACAGATAGCTAGAAATGGTTAGTAATTGGTGCCGGAGGTCGGAATCGAACCGACACGGGCGGTAAAGCCCACGGGGTTTTGAGTCCCCAGAGCTATCTCGTTTATGCCTGTATTTATTGACTTGTTTTGACGTCAGTCCACCACTGACTCCATCGGAGTCCACCACTCCGGCCAAGTCAAACGCTGTTCGTGTCCTGGCCATAAGCAGGCGAACAAAACACGAATATGCTATCCTTCCGCCTCTTATGCCTGCCCGGACCTACGTGGTCTCCTTCATGGACCGGGGTAAGCGCGAGTCGGTTGAGGTCTGGGCTGAGTCCGCCTATGAAGCCGCAGTTCTCGGGATCAAGGCGTTCCAAAACGTGCGCAACATTAAGGGGCCTGGTCGGTACACGGTGTTGGAGATTGAGGTGAAAGAGACGCGGCAGTTCAAATTGAGGGTTGGCGAAGTTTTGGACTGGTTGTATCGCCAGCCCCGGTCGCCGAAGCAGACGATTCAAAAGAAAAAGCTGAGAGCGGTGATGGCGGACGACGGACACTGATTCCTCCGGTAGTAATCTTGTATCGAGATCGCGTCTGGGGTGCTCGAACTTTGGATCGCGAGGGAGCGGCAGGAAGGCGAACGAGGTAACAGTGCGGCACGGCATATTGTGCGGAGTCGTCGTCATCGTATTCGTCGGGGCATTTGTGAGCACCGTCTCGGTCGCCACACCGCAACATTGGACCGGTGCGGCGCCGGCACATTTTCACCATCTCCACTTGAATTCGGTGAATCCCACCGCGGCCGTCCAATACTACGCACGGGCGTTTGCTGACATCACGCCCACGACGTTGGGCGGTTTTGAGGGGTTCAGAACCACCTCCCGTTTGGCCACACGACCGGGCAACGTCTATGTCTTGTTCACCAAGGTGGACACACCGCCGCTCACTGAGTCGCAAAGTGCCATCTGGCACCTCGGGTGGAATACGCCCGACTCTCGTGCGTACTTGGAGAAATTCCGTGCCTTGAAGCTCGACATTGTGCCGATGTACGCGGATCCCAATGGAACCCTTGTTGATATTTCGAGCGACGCGTTGCCCGGCTATTTGACGAAGGAAGAGATTGCCGACGCAAAGGCCAAGGGCGTGCAGCCGAATCACACCGGCGGATTTCAGTATCTGAAGGGCCCGGACGGTGCATTAATTGAAAACTTCGGCAACTTCCCGGCCGAGCGTTTTAGCCACGTGCACATGCACCATCGCGATCCGGTGTGCGCGCAGCGGTGGTACGTATCACATCTAGGCGCCACGGTGGCCGCATCGCACCTTCACCTCGGCTCGGCTTTCTCGGGGCCTGGCGCCACGCCTGCGCTCAACGACTGCGAGCGACCCTACGGCGCGCCGACCTATCCGGCTTCTTTCAAGGAGGGGGTCGCCCGCGATCCGGACGGGTACGTGTTGTTCGACGATATTGGCCTGCCAATCCGCCCCTACGCACAACCGTTGGCCAGCACACGGCGCCAGCCCGTTGACCATATCGGTTTGAGCGTCACCAATCTGGGGGAGGCCATCGCGAGGCTGCAGAAGCAGAATGTCAAGATTCTCGAGCCAATTCGCAGGTGGGGCAATACGCGCGCCGCCATGATCGCGGGGCCGGACCAGGTTGTCATCGAGCTGGTGGAAGTCAAGTAGAACGGCGCATTCCTCAGTCCTCTGGGTTCTCGCGAAATTCCCTCAAATCGTCCTCCGTCGTGGAGAGCTGATGGAGGCGGCGAGAACACTCGTGTTTCCGCTCCGCGTTCGGAATCGCATCGAGCCCTAAAAGCGGTGCCGCCAATTGGCGTTGGTTACGGGTGGAATGCCGCTTTATCGACGTGCCTCTGCGAGCCCGCTCGTGACAGCCAACTTCGAGTGCGCGGCGTCAACTACTTCTGCCGGTCGGCAGATCTAATTGTCGCCGCGCATCGAGTGTCCCATTTGGGACATCGCGCCATGGCGCGCTCAAATTATGGTTGTCAAGGCGTTGGTCATCGGAAGGGTTTGTACGTCGCCACAAGGGGGCTCCCATGAAACGTGTCCTCACGACGGTAGTGTTCTGCACGTTCCTGTCCGCGTGCAGTAGCCCGGTTGGACCGTCGGCCGAGACTAGAGTGATCCGGCTGAGTGGAAATCTGACGGGCAACGCGTTCGAACATAGTTCGACAGCGCCGCTGACGATCAGCAACAACGGGAATTCGACGCTCACGGTGGCGGGGATAATATTCGTGCCCGAGGGCGACTCCGACCATGCGTTCACGCTCGACTGGACGAGTGGGAACATTGCGCCAGGCCGTTCGCAGGCGGTGACGGTGACATTTGCCGCCACTTTTCCGGGACACCATTACGGGAAATTGAGAGTCACAGGCGACCAGACGGGTGGAACGGACACAATCGACGTGGCGGCAACGACACCTCCCGTCTAAGGCTGCGACGCATCTCGACTCGTAGCGGCACAGCCAAACGGCTTCGGGGATGACGACGAGCGGGAAGGACAACCTTGAACCCGAATCGGCTTCGAGCTGCGAGCTGTCTATCGGCCTTACGCGCGTGGCCTATGTCAGTGAATGTGGTTTCGGGGGCGGGATTTGAACTCTATTTCAACGATTTTCTAACATGGTGATGGCGTGGGACTTCTGGCAACAAGCCCTTACGACTCACCCATTTGCAGTGCGATAACCGTCCCCTTACGTCCTTAGGAATCGCCCGCAATCTGCCCCTGTCGTGGCAACATAGTGGCAACGTCGTCATCAGGTCTACGTCTCTCAGTGCCAAGGGACGGGTTCCAATCCCCACGGGGAGTCGAGGAACGTAGGCAGTGGCAGCCCGCCCCCTTCGTCATCGGCATCGCTGCGTGAAGCCGTATGCCGACCGCTCATTCCCGCTAGATCGGAGCCACCTAAATGCTTGCCGGGAGGCGCACCACGCCGAGTCAGAGCCGCAAAAGTCAATCGGCGGGTTGGCGACACCCACCGAGCTCTGCCAACTCGCGCAGGACAACCGACTCCGCCGATTTCGAGAGTTCCTTCGTGCGTGAGCACGAGGTTTCCCATCGTCCATCCCGGCGAGAGGCATAAACCAAGAAGCGTACACCCGGTTTGAAGAAGACGGCCTCGGACGTGAAGTTGAACGTTCCGGCAAACGCGCCTCTCTCCACGCCCTTGAATGACTGCAAGACGTTGAACGTCACTTCCTGACGTCCATCCTTTGACTGCTCGTTTGGAGCAACAAGGTTTGGGGTGTATGCCGAGTCAAGCACCTCACCGTAGAACACAAGGGTTGCATTTGCCAATGCATCGCACGTCGGAGGCGCAAGGCCACAGTCGGCCGTGAGTCGCGCGGAGAGCGCAAGGAGAATCGCACAAGCAGAGATGAGGCGCATGGTCATGCCAATTAGACCCCGTTGATGAAGTATCGGATGAAGACCCTGGTTGGATACACCGGGTTTGAATTCCGAGGTGGAGTCGAGGAACGTAGGCCGGTACCTACCAATGCGGCGTCCCCACGGGGGCACGAGTGGGCACGCCCGAGACGTTCACTGAGGGCGACATCGCCTCGGTCACTTCGTCGACGCGAGTTCAATAGCGCGAAGGATCCGCTTTGTCATAACGGTGATCTGAATGACGACCACTAGCATGAGTATCGTCATCCATGCAATGTTCGCTGGGGATCCGAGGGGTTTCCCCTCCAACGTGAGAATGAGACCCAGCTCGGCGCCTGGTTGAATCGAGCTCGCGGATCGGTTCGACACGTACGGAACCGCGAAGATGGAGTTGTTCGATTACATCGAAGTGTTCTATAACCAACGGCGCCGGCACTCGACCCTCGGTCAGATCAGTCCGGCCGCCTTCGAGCGACGAGCCATGACTCAAGCAGCGTGAATGAACCGTCCACCGGATTCCACTCACCGCGCGCCAGGACGCTGAAAGGACTCGCGATGCGATTGCTTGGGCTCGTGATTGGCGCACTTGTCATCCTCACTAGTGCGATCAGCGTTGCGGCACCAGATCTGCGACTCTCACTGGAGCGCTCCGTGATTACGCCGGTCGGACTCTACGCGATCGCCGCCATGAGAATCGCCATTGGGCTGGTGTTCGTGCTCGCCGCGCCGGCATCGCGGGCACCGCGGACGCTCCGCGTGCTCGGCCTCATCGTGATCATCGCGGGACTAACGACGCCGTGGTTCGGCGTTACGCGCGCGCAGGCGGTCCTGGACTGGTTCGCGAGTGCAGGGCCGTTGTTGATGCGCCTTGACGCTGGCGTGGGCATGGTGCTTGGTGCCTTTCTCGTGTACATGTTCCGAACGCCGACTCGACAAGCAACGTAATTAACCGTCCACGGAATCGGATCAAGGTCACCCACACGTTCTTATCACGAAGGCGTCCGTCGCCTCTTCCCCCTCGTCTTCGCCATCCGCTTTCCGCAGGAGTCGTCCCTGCGCGTTGTAGCAGCGAACCGTGATGCCGGCTGAGAAGCTCGAGAACGCGTTGCGGTGGTAATGGATCACAACCGGTGCGGGCCCCGTCGGGTCGCGATACTCAGCTTCGAGGTACTGCTGGTCGTTGAAGTGATAGATCGTGGGCGGCCCATCGTTCCAAGCGGTGGTGGTCTCGACAATTGATTCGTTCCGCACCTTGTAGGCGAGGTTCAACGTCGAGGTGCGGCCGTCCGGCCAGTGCGTCACCTGTCGGACGCAGCGTCCGCCGGCATCATACGTGTTCTCGATGTGCCAGCGCGGCTCGTCGATGGTGAGCATGGCGCCGTGCGTGTCGTAGGTGTATCTGCGGACGATCCCGCTGGACTCCGCCACGCGCCTCAGCCGTCCGCTTTCGTCGTACTGGTATCCGACCTCCTGCTCGTGGCCGTCACGAGCGCGAACCACGTGATGCTGGTCGTCGTACTCCAGGGAGATCTCCGCCGCGCCCGAACGAATGCTGCGGAGCGTGTGGCCCGCGTCGCGAACATAGTGAATGGCAAGGCCAGCGGGGCTTCGCATCTCGAGGATCGAGCAGAGATCGGTGCCTCGGTCGTCGCACGCCCGGAAGATCGCGACGCTCCCATCCAACCAACGGAGGGCCCACTGAAAGCCGGTCCAGCCGATGCGGGAACGGTAGAACACGCTTGGCGAACTGGTGTGCTCGAACACGGCGTTCAGGTACGAGGAGCCCCACGACGTCCGGTCGTACCGAAGCCGAGCACCATCGTCCAAGATCAGCTCCGCCCATTGAAACCGTTCGCTGTCGCCGCGGAGGTACCACTCCCCGTTGTGCGAGGCGCCCACGCCGAAGGCGCGCGACACCTCGTCTTTCGAGCGGTACGTGCGCTTCAGCACGATCGGCAGGTCACCGCCTTGGACAATCAGATCCTGGTCGGTGCGGACGTACAGTCCGGTGGCGAAGTCGATGCTGCCCTTGTGATACGGCCGCAGCCACGGCAGCGTAACGGGCGACGCATACGGGGCCGCGCGGGACGTGAGCCAGAACCCGCCTGAAGCGAGCGGTCCGCCGAAGACGATGCCGCCGCCGGCACTGACGAACAGTGCAATGGCGAGCACGCGCCGAAGGGGCTTTCTCATGGGGCGCCGAGAGCGGGAGCAAGATCGCCGCCGATTGAGAGCCAGCCATTTCCGCGGGAATCTATCCCGTGAATCGCCGCACCCTCACGATGTGTGCACGCGACCAACAAGGATGTCGGCCGTTTCAACTAATCCAGAGGCATATGCGTTCAGCCTGCCCGCGAATCCGCTGGCAGGTATTCCGTTGAAGTCGTGAGACGCAACGAAGAAGTCATGCGTCGCCTTGAGGATGTCGGTGTCGTCAACCATGTCTCAGCTGCTCTCTGAGTCCGCACGCCCCGCGCGGGGCCGCGTCAAGACTGGGGCAGAATGTCTTGCATGAGCGAAAAACGCGAACTCCAGATGGCTTTCTCAAGCTACGAGCACAATCTCTCTGAAATTGCCACATACATTCAGGCCATGACGCCCATGGCGCTTCAGCACAAGCTTGAGTACTCCAGCATAACGCTGTTCGTAGAAGGGCTCGTCGTGATGACCGTCGTGCGTTACGAGGAGTTCCTGAAGGCGTTGCTGACGACTGCGGTAGCCACGAGAAAAGAGGTCGTGCGTGACTACTTGAAGAAAAGCCCAAAGGAACACGAGCGTCGACTTGCCGAAAATGGATCGAGAAAGACTCTTGCGGCCCTGATTCGTGCGCGCGTGTCATTCCAGCGCTCCGGAAACAGCATCGAACAGACCTTTCAAGACGTGTTCGGTTGCTCTGCATGGCCAGATCAGGAGACGCGGGAACAAATCATGGAGTTCGTGACCGTCAGGAACGTGATCGTCCATTCTCTGGCCGGCGAAGTAGGTGAGCAGGACGAACAGCCGCAGCTTGCCAAGCTGAAAAGACTTGATGTGGTAAGGAAGAGCGTCTATGGGGACGTCACGGTCTATACGGTAGCGGCCGTCAAAGTCTTGGAAGAGAGCATGAAGAAGACGCTACCCGCTCTGGGTTCCCAACTTGAGTTCTTAAAGTCGACGCTGCAGTAGACGAGTGCAGCGCGGGCCATCCTCAGACGACAGGTGCTCGCTGTTCCTTCGACCTCCACACCCAGTGTCTCGCTTGTGGTTCACCGTGGACGGCGGTTAATCCCGTCGCTGGTCAGAAAACCTAGGCCGAAAACTCGGCGCTGGCACCGCTCAACACTACTTCGTCGTTCATCACCCATTGCAGCAAGTCGACCGCTAGCGCCGCCAACACCGGGAACATCAGCATCGATGCGTGGACGGACTCCGGTGTGACCGGGTCGATGCTGGTCGGGGGGACCCGCGTCATTCCGCGTCGTCCGAATCTCGTGCGTTAACCCGCCCCAATGCGCATCGAATCGCTCCCGAAGTTCTCGATGCTTGTTCTTGCCGATGCGGTTGAACAGGTGGGTCAGTGCTTCGGTGATGGTCTTGATGTTTGTGCCGGTCAAAGAGGACGGTGGATTTTTCTCGACGCTGCGGAACTTCGCGATCGCAAGGTCACGGATTGCAATGATGGAGGCTTCGGCGGCAGTACCAATCATGACCGCTGCGGCTTTGTAGAGTCCGGCCGCGTAGCACTCCAGCGCCTCCACCACGTAGGATTGCGCGATGGCGTCTATCACCTTCATTGTCGCCAGATGGCGTAGGTAACCGGCAGGGTTGGTAGGGTCGACGAGATCGCCAAGCGGGCCAGGAACGCCGACATCACGCTCAAGTCGGACCCTCACGACACGGAGTGGAAGATCCGTGCGTTCGAGGTCAGCGATCCGAGCGGTTTCCTCCTGACCATCTTTTCGGAAGCATCGGCGTAGGCCGGAAACGCGGGCAGAGGCGCCGTCGACGTGCGGTCCTTCCGCCGTCGACCGATCGTTCGGGTGAATCCGCAGACTAGTGGCAGGCTTTTCTCGCCGAGAGAACTTGTGGAGCACGCGGCCAGTCTCGTCTTGGATCGTAACGATAGAGATCCGAACTGGACAGGTGAGCACTAAAAGGTGTCGATTCCGTCGCACACCCGTCGCACAAGCCGGCGAGTGATGTAGTTTTACCCCGAAGTCATGTCTCGGTCTGAGTTCATTGCGAGAAGATGGTGCCGGAGGTCGGAATCGAACCGACACGGGCGGTAAAGCCCACGGGATTTTGAGTCCCGCGCGTCTGCCAGTTTCACCACTCCGGCATAGGAGGTGGGCGCGGCGAGAACACCAATCATAACATCGCGTTTCGCCACACTCATACATGGTGGCGGACACGCCCGACCTGAAGGTCGGGCCTACGAACGTCGTTTCTCGATTCGTTGACCGCGTTTCCGGGCGATGGTGATCGCGTCGCGCCAGCGAGTCTTTCCCGCCAGCCTGCATGGCCTGCCCGCCCCGCCTGCCGCACGTGTCCCTCCCACCTGCCTCTCTGCCCCGGCCGGGCGAAATGCGCTAGTCTCACCGGGAGATCCTGTGCACGACGTGAACCTCGTGATCCCGGCAATCCCTCACCGCCAGCTGCGGCCTCTGCTCTGGCTTCTCGCCTGCCTCGCGGGGGCCGCGTGCACGACAACCGCGTCGACCTCCCGGTACTTCGGCAAGACCACAGCGCCGGCAGGGCAGGTCCTGCGCTATGTATCTGGATCGGAGCCCGAATCGCTCGATCCGCAGGTCAGCTCCGGGCAGCCGGAAATGCGCATCTACATGTCCATCTTCGAGGGGCTCACCGAGATCGATCCGAAGACCGCCCAGCCCATTCCCGGGATCGCCGAGCGCTGGGACGCCAATAGCGACAACACGGAGTTCACCTTCCACCTTCGCCACAATGCGCGATGGTCGAACGGCGATCCGATCACCGCCCACGACGTTGTGTACTCGATTCGCCGCGGTCTCACCCCGGCGCTCGCATCGCGCAACGCGTACATGGCCTATGACATTCTGAATGCCCAGGCCTTCAACGAAGGCTCCGTCTTCGTGCAGGATCCTCAGAGCAAAGCATTTCTCGTCGATCCGTCTGCGCCGGCCAGGCGCCTGGTGCTGCCCGGCGATCCCAAAGGGCGGGAGGAGGCTGTGCAGGCACGGAATCTCGCGGCCGCGGTTCGCGATCTTCACGACAGGGCGTTTGTCCCCGTCCGCGCGGAGGACCTGGGTGTCGATGCGCTGGACGCTCACACGCTTCGGCTGCGGCTGGCCCAGCCGGTGCCGTTTCTCCCCGGCCTCGTGACGCATCAGTTCTTCCGTCCTGTCCCGCGCAAAGCCATCGAGCAGTTCGGCGAAGCCTGGACGCGTCCCGATCACATCATCACCAGCGGCCCGTTCACGCTGAGAACCTGGAAACCGTACGACCGCCTGGTTGTCGTCCGCAGCCCGACGTACTGGGACGCGGCGAACGTGCATCTCGACCAGATCACGTTTTATCCGCTCGAGGATCAGACGACGATCATGAATTTGTACAAGGCGGGCGAGATTGACGCCATGCTCAATCACAGTGTGCCGGCCGCCTGGATCGACTACATACGGCCCCTCAAGGACTATATGGACGCGCCGGAGCTGGCCAACGAGTACTACCAGATGAACACGACGCGTCCGCCGATGAACGACGTCCGCGTGCGGAAAGCGTTCAACATGGCGATCGACAAGACCGCGCTTGCGCACTATCGGCGCGTCTCGAAGCCGCTGACGTCGTTCGTTCCCGAAGGCATCTTCGCGAACTATCGACGGCCAGCGGGCGATGGATTCGACCCGTCGCGTGCGCGCGCGCTGCTGGCCGACGCCGGCTACAGGGACGGCGCCGGCGGCTATGACGCCACGACGTTCCCGATCGGCGAGGTCGAGCTCAGCTACAACACGACAGAAAACAACCGGCAGATTTCCGAGTTCGTGCAGGCGCAGTGGAAGCAGAATCTCGGACTGACCGTGCCCCTGAAGAACATGGAGTGGAAGACGTTCCTCGACACGCGCGCGAAGCTCGACTACAAGGGCTTCTCGAGGAGCGGCTGGGTGGGCGACTACGCCGATCCGTTCACGTTCCTCAACATCTTCTCGACGCCACGAGGCGACAACGGCACAGGCTGGTGGGACCAGAAGTACGCGGACATGCTGCTCGAGGGCAATCGGGAAGCCGATCCGGCGAAGCGGTTCGCGTTGCTCGCCAAGGCGGAAGCGATGCTCCTCGACGTCCAGCCCGTGATCCCGCTCATGAGCAATGCGACGAACTGGCTCAAGAAGCCCTATGTGAAAGGCATGTACGCCAATCCGGTGACCCTGCACGCCTGGAAGTTCGTCTACATCGAGCACGACCCGGCGCGGTGGAATGATTAGGTTCGTCGTTCGCCGCTTGCTCGTGACGGGCCCGATGGTCCTCGTCGTGGTGTCGCTGACCTGGGGCTTGATTCGCCTCGCGCCCGGCAGTTTCTACACGTCGGAGAAGAAGCTTCCTCCAGCGATCGAAATGAATCTTCGCGAGAAGTACGGTCTGAACCGGCCGTGGTACGTGCAGTACGGCAAGATGCTGTCGAATACCGTCCGCGGCGATTTCGGATCGTCGCTCAAATATACGGGGCAGTCGGTCAACACCATCCTCGCCGACACCTTGCCCGTGTCGGCCACGCTCGGCATCCTCGCCTACCTCCTGGCGCTCGTTGTCGGGATTGTCTCGGGCACGGTGGCCGCGCTGCGCCAGAATACGCCGCTCGACTACACGTCGATGGCGGCGGCCATGCTCGGGATTTCGCTGCCGAACTTCGTTCTTGGGCCGGTCCTGGTCCTCATGTTCTCGTTGACCTGGTTCTGGCTCCCGCCGGCCCGCTGGGAAGGATTCAGCGTCCATCTCATTCTCCCTGTGCTCACGCTGTCGGCCGTCTACATGGCCTACATCGCCCGTCTCGCGCGTGCGGGCATGCTCGAGGTGTTGCGGTCCAACTACATCCGCACGGCCCGCGCGAAAGGGCTGTCCGAGCGCGCTGTGCTCATGCGCCACGCCATGCGTGGGGGTCTCCTGCCGGTTGTGTCGTTCTCAGGCCCCGCCCTGGCATTTCTCGTCACGGGCACCGTCGTCGTCGAGCGCATCTTCGCGCTGCCGGGCCTCGGCAACTACTTCATCAACGCGAATCTGAATCGCGATGAGCCGCTCATCATCGGAATCGTCGTGTTCGTGTCGATTGTCGTCCTGGTGTTCAACCTGCTCGTGGACGTGGCCTATGGTTTCATTGACCCCGGGTGCGGTACTAGGCGCATGCCGCGCACGACGACATTCACCGACGGAGCCCGGCGAGCGCGCAGAGCATCAGTCGGGTGTCGCGCCCGACCTGAAGGTCGGGCCTACGACGTGACGGGCCCATGAACCGCAGGCCATGGATCGCCTCTGCGATTTCCGCGAGTTCTGCGGTGGTGTGTCGTGACAGATGCCGCCTATGAGTGACGCCGCGGAAACCGTCGTCGGGACGTCGCTGTGGCGCGACGGGTGGCGACGGCTGCGCCGTAATCACCTCGCCATGTTCGGCATGATCATCGTGGGGGTGATGGTGGTCGCCACCGCCGCCGGGCCGCCGATCATCGAACATGCGACGGGCTACACCTACGACTACATCCCGTCGGACCGGACGCTGATCAAGGCGATGCCGCCGTTCACGGCTCCAGACGGCTCGTTTGCCTGGACCCATTGGATGGGCACCGACAACGCCGGCCGCGACATCTTCGCGCGTGTGCTCCTTGGCGGGCGCATTTCGCTGATGGTCGGGATCATCTCGACGATCGTGTCCCTTGTGATCGGCATTGCCTTTGGGGCGACGGCGGGATATCTCGGCGGGAAGATCGACGAGGCGATGATGCGCATCGTCGATGTGCTGTACGCCATCCCTTACATGATGGTGGTGATCGTGCTGCTCGCATTCTTCGGACAGCAATCGCCGATCGGACAGCTCATTCTGCTCTTCACCGCTCTCGGTGCGGTCTCGTGGTTGACGATGGCACGAATTGTGAGGGGACAGGTGATTTCGCTCAAGAATCAGGAGTTCATTCTGGCGGCCCGCGCGACGGGGGTGACGCCTCGACGGATCATCGTTCGCCACCTCGTGCCGAACACGCTCGGTCCGGTGATCGTGTATGCGACGCTCACCATCCCGTCCGTCATGCTGCTCGAAGCATTCCTGTCGTTTCTCGGTCTTGGCGTGCAGGCGCCGCTGGCGTCGTGGGGCAGCCTGACGGCAGACGGCATCCAGAGCATCGCCATCTTCCCGTGGCAGGTCATCTGCCCCGGCGCGACGATGGCACTCACGCTCTTCTCGCTCAATTTTCTCGGGGATGGCCTGCGCGACGCGCTCGATCCGCAGATGAGGAGGGAGTAGGCTGGCCAGCCCACTTCTGTCGGTTCGCGATCTGCGCACGTACTTCGACGAGGACGGGCGGGTCGTCCGCGCCGTGGACGGCGTCAGCTTCGATCTGCAGCACGGCGAGACGCTCGGCATTGTCGGCGAATCGGGGTCCGGAAAGTCGGTCACCAATCTATCGATCATGCGGCTCATTGCGACGCCGCCTGGCCGCATCGTATCCGGCGACGTCGTGTTCGATGGCAAGAGCCTGCTGTCTGCATCTTCGGACGAGATGCGGGCGATTCGCGGCAAGCGGATGGCCATGATCTTCCAGGACCCGATGACGTCGCTCAATCCCTTCATGCGCATCTCGAGGCAGCTCATGGAGGTGACCGAGCTGCACTTGGGCCATTCGAGGTCGCAGGCGCGCGAGCACGCCATCCGGATGCTCGAGCATGTCGGCATTCCCGATGCCGCCCGCCGAGCGGACGGCTACCCGCATGAGTTTTCCGGCGGGATGCGTCAACGCGTGATGATCGCGATGGCGCTGTCGTGCCGCCCGGAGCTGCTCATTGCGGACGAGCCAACGACGGCCCTCGACGTGACGATTCAGGCGCAGATCCTCGATCTCATACAGAAGCTCAAGCGCGAAACCGGCACGAGCGTGGTGCTCATCACGCACGATCTGGGCGTCGTGGCCGGGATGACCGATCGAATCGTGGTGATGTACGCGGGGAAGATCATGGAAAGCGCGCCGACGGCGGAGCTGTTCGCGAAACCCGGCAATCCGTATACGAAAGGGCTATTGCTGTCGGTGCCGGACCCTTCCGCGCCGCGGCAAAGCGAGCTCTATCAGATCCCGGGCCTGCCTCCTGACGTGGCGCAACTTCCGCCCGGTTGTCCCTTTGCGCCTCGCTGCGACCGCGTCGAAGATCTCTGCCGGCAGCAGTTTCCACCACTCGTTCAACTCACACCGTCCCACCACTCGCTGTGCCACTTTGCGAGGGAGGTCTGGGCAGATGGGCCGGGCGTTAACAGGGCAGGTGGGGCGGGTTGGCCAGGCGTGCCAGGCATTGACAGGCCAGATGGGGCGGGCGGGCGAGGCAGGGTGGGCGGGGCAGACGACGCAGGCACGAGAGTCGTAGGCCCGGGAGTCGTAGGCCCGACCTTCAGGTCGGGCGAGACAGCGGCGATTGACGCACCGCTCATCGCGATCCGCGATCTGCGAGTTCATTTCGATCTCGGCGGCGGGTCGCTGGTCGACCGGTTCACAGGTGGGGGTTCCGCGCGTCGCGTCGTGAAGGCGGTTGACGGTGTGTCGCTCGACATTCAGAAAGGCGAAACGCTGGGTCTGGTGGGGGAGTCGGGCTGCGGAAAGACGACGCTTGGGCGGGCGATTCTGCGGTTGACGGAGCCGACGTCCGGGCATGTGATGTTTCGCGGCAGCGACATTGCGGCCATGAAGACGAAGGATCTTCGACGTCAGAGACGGCATATGCAGATGATCTTTCAGGATCCGTATGCGTCGCTCGATCCGCGCATGACGATCGGCCGGATCATCGCTGAGCCGATCGAAACCTTCGGTCTTGCGCAGGGTGTCGAGAAGGAGGGGCGGGTTCTGGACCTCATGAACACGGTCGGCCTGAGCGCCCGCTTCATCAACAGATACCCGCACGAGTTCTCGGGTGGTCAGCAGCAGCGGATCGGCATCGCACGAGCTCTTGCCAGCCAACCGGACTTCATTGTGGCTGACGAGCCTATCTCGGCGCTTGACGTGTCGATTCAGGCGCAGATCATCAACTTGATCGAGCGCCTTCAGCAGGAGCGTCGTCTTACGTATCTGTTCATTTCACATGACTTGCGGGCTATTCGGCACACATCCGATCGTGTCGCCGTGATGTACTTGGGAAGAGTCGTCGAGCTGGCCGATGCCCGGGAGTTGTACGCGGAACCGTTGATGCCCTACACGAAGGCGCTCATCTCGGCGGTGCCAGTGCCCGACCCGGCCGTCGAGGCCCACCGGCGCCGGATAGTGCTCGAGGGGGACGTGCCCTCAGCGATCAATCCGCCATCAGGATGCCGTTTTCACACCCGCTGCCCGTACGTCGTGGCGGAATGCAGTCGGACCGAACCGTCGCTCGTTGAAATCAAGCCGCGTCACTACGCGGCCTGCATTCGCATCAGCGCGGCGGAGCCGGACATCGAGGGCGTTGCCCACGGCAGGGCGACGGGCATTTAGTCATCTGGTCATCTGGTCATTTAGTCATCTGGTTATTTCGCATCATTGCAATTGAGCTAAATGCAATGACGAGATGACCAGATGATTAAATTCAGCGAGCCCGGGATTATGCCAGCGCCGCGGCCCGTTGGCGGTGGAATTTCTCGAGTTCACGGTTTGCGGTGAGAATGAGCTCGAGTCTTTCGAGCACGTCATTCACCTTCGCGCCGGGCACCGCGACATAGAGCTCATCGTCTCCGAGGCCGGTGTAGACCCGGTTCCCGATGCAGCCGACGCTCGCGACACTTGTCGAGGCGTCGATCGCCTGAGGGATCATCGCGCACGCTGGCCGTCCCATGACCGCGCCCGTTTCGAAGACGCCGGCCGATCGCGCCGCCTCCGACATCAACATGATCTGCCGGGCGTTCCCGCGGAAGATGACCACGTCCGCCGGGAAGGTGGCCTGCGCGAGGGGAGCGTAGGCCGCCACCTGCATCGACGTGTTGCGATGCGGAATGGTGGGCACCTCGTCGCTCGCGAGGTATTTCAGCTCGATCATGGTGCCGATGAGTGACTGAAGCTCCTGGCTCCCGGCCGCAGAGAGCTGGACACCGTGTGTGAAGGCGCCGACCGGGCAGTTGCCGTGGTCGTCGGCTGTCGTGTAGAAGGCGCGGCCGTCCGACGCGCGTTTCCAGTAGGCACAGCCGGCGGCTTCCGCACGGCTGATTCGTTCGAGTCCGGGAGGCGGTTCAGAGAGGAATGCCATGGCCACTGGCGCGTACGCGAAGCCCACGGTGGAGAGCGTCTGGAGTCGCTGCATATCAAGAGGCATGCGACACGGACTATATCAGTAACCATGATGCCGGACCTGACCGCCTCCGCCAGGCGTACAGGGGGACGCTTCGAGCGGCATCACAAGCCCGACCTTCAGGTCGCGCGATCGACGAGAGAGTCTGACCTTGACGGTCCTGGAACAACTGCAGAGCTCAAACCTCACCAAACAGAGCGACTTAGCCGCTTTCAAGGTGGATGAATCCTTCAATCCTTCCCGACCCCATTGCACTCGAGCTCGAGAAACGGCAAAAAGTGCCCAATTTATGGGCGTTTCCCGTTGTTCGAATGGCGGAATTCGGCTATACTATGAAGACTGCCGGCACGACTTTCGGCCTTCCATACGCGGTCCAAACAGGGGGATTCGTGACATTTCTAGTCGGAGACAAGGTCATTTACCCGAATCATGGTCTCGGCGTCGTAGAGCGGATTGAAGAAAAGACTATTCTTGGGACGACGTGCGGTTTCTACCATCTCCGGATCGTGGCGAATGAGACTATCGTGCTCGTCCCGGTCAGCAACGTCGACGGCGTCGGGCTCCGGCGCGCCATTACAGACGACGAAGTTGAGCGGTTGTTCGGTATTCTGGGCGACGGCAAGATCGACAACCACCAGAACTGGAAGGGACGCTTCAAGGACAATTCCGACAAGATGCGCAGCGGCTCGATCTACGAAGTGGCTGATGTCCTCAAGAGCCTCACGTTCCTGGCCAAGTCCAAGAGCCTGTCGTTTCGAGAGAAGCGGATGCTGGATCGCGCGAAGTTTCTCATCATCTCCGAAGTCTCCGAGGTGATGCGCGAAACGGCGGTGGCGATCGAGGGACGTGTCGACCATGCGCTCGAGCGCTGCTTCGTGGCCAAGGCGCGCACCGCCGCGCGGCCGAAGGTCGCCAAGGCGGCTCCACGCGTCGCGGCGACGGCTGCTTCCGCTCCTCGGCGTGCCGCACGAGCGTCCTAGCGGACGTTGGAAGCCAGAACGAAGAGTTCGATGGTGCCTGCAGGGCCGCCGGGCGTTTGAACACGCTCGGCGGCCCTTTCGTTTTCCCCCGCCATCGTCTACGCTTGCTGCCGACATTCACATCCAAAACGGGCGACCCTCGACTTCGAACTTCTAATTCTCGTCTTCGAACTTTGATTGCCGCAGTTCGTTCCGCCGCGACCTACATTGCCGTGTCCCTTTACGTACTGATCGTCGCGCCGCCGGGCATCCTGCTCGCGCTCGTTTTTGGCTGGAAGCGGCATCTGTACGTGCTCGGACGCGCCGGCGTGCGGCTTGGCCTGTTGCTCTGCGGTATCCGCGTGCGGCTGGCCGGCGCGGAACATCTCCCTCACGATCGTGCGGCCGTGTATTGCGCGAACCACCAGAGCAACGTGGATCCGCCGGTGCTGTTCGACGCTCTGCACCCGCAGATGCACATCCTCTACAAGGAAGAGCTCGACCGGATTCTCGTGCTGTCGCACGCCTTCCGGGCAGGCGGGTTCATTCCTATAGATCGCCGGCGAAAGGAATCAGCGATGCGGTCGATCGATGCCGGCGCCGCGTCGATTCGTGCGGGCAACTCCTTCCTGATCTTTCCGGAAGGGACGCGCAGCAGAACCGGGGAGCTTCTGCCCTTCAAGAAAGGGGGGTTCATCATGGCGATCAAGGCCCGAGCCCTTGTCGTGCCCGTCGCCATCCAGGGTGGCGTGGCCTCGATGCGACGGGGAAGCTGGATTATTCACCCGGTGACGCTCAGCGTCCGGATCGGTGAGCCAATCGATGCGGCTGCCTACACCCTGGAGCAGCGCGATCAGCTCATTGCTCGCGTACGCGAGCGCATCGCGTCTCTTCTGGCGCAGGGGCCTATCCGAGGAGATACCTGAAGTACTGCTCGGGTTCTAGGTTCCGAAGTTCCAGCTAAGGTTCCACCTGCGGACTGGATCACAACCTCTAGAACCCGTAGAACCCGGACTACACCCCCCCACCGGTGACGAAACTCAAGCGTCCAGGGGGCCAACGGTTGCTTGTCGACGCCGCGAATGCCCTCCAGCAGATCCACCTTGATCGTGCGGTAGCGTACGAGCGGTTCCGTGAACCGAATCTCGAGGACGCGCGTGGCCGGCAGGTACTGCACCGTGAACATCGCGACCGGCGTGTCCGGCTCGCCCCGAATGCGCGCCTCTTCTGCAAGGTACGTCACGCGCACGCGGTCCTTCAGGGTGGACGGATCGATGTCCCGGGAGAACTGGATTCGGACCGGGCTCGTTTGCAGCACGTCCGTTTCGTCCTGTGTGGGGGCGCTGAAGACAACCTCGAGCGGCCTCGCCGCCGGTACCGGGATCGATTCAACAGATGTCTCGGAGACTTTCGGCGCGCTGGCAAGCGCGACGCGGCTTCCTTCGGCATGGAGCCACTGCAGGCCGTGCCCCTGTTGCAGCGTGCCAGAGACCTCAATCCAGCGGCCCGTGTCAACCCGCGTGTCGAGCGACAGCTCGAAGTCACGGCCGCGGGGTCTCAGGCTCGTCACCCAGATGGCGGCATCCGCCGACCGCAACACGAAATCGTACTTGCTGCGTCCCGGCGCTTCTGGCAGGTCGCCCATCAGATTGCGGCCCGGCGAACTGACCGGTGACGGTCACTTTCTGATCGAGATACCGCGACGGATATAGCACCAGCGAGCGGATGGAGATTCCTATCTGTGGCGTCGCCGGGACGACTGCGTTGGCGATGATGGCGGTGACCTGACCGGCTCGCGGCCACGCGGCGTCCGGATCGATGTGGAACGTCGTGCGCAGGTTGTACGTCGAGAGCCGCGGGTCGTCCGCGTGCATCCGCCCGAGATCCCAGAATTCTCCGCGAATCTCGCTCGGACCGTCCGATACTCGTCCGGTATAGACCACACGCAGCGTGGGTGGCGCGTCCCCCAATGTGAGCTCACCGGTATCGGTACGCGACAGCGTACCGACGAGGGTGATGGGTCGGAGGTGGTAAAAGCCGGGATGCGCGACCAGGGCGGCGATGTTCGTCGTGCGCCGCGTTTGCGGCTGGGCTGATGCCGTCGCTGCAAAGAGGAGGGCGAAGACCAGAAGGCGTCGAGGCACCATCTCTTGCCTAGATTACGCTACAATCGGCCGCTCTTGTGAAACGCACGAACAAAGACCTTCTCGCCAGGACCGCCAAGGCGAAGCAGAGCCTCGACCAGGTTTCCGAGCTCACGACGAACCGCTTGTCGGTCTATTTGCGGTGCCTGAACCAGCTCGAAAGCGCGGGCGTGCGCACCATCTCCTCCCGTGCGCTGGCCGACCAGTTCCATCTGAATGCGGCACAGATTCGGAAGGACCTCGCCTATTTTGGTGAGTTCGGCGTCCGCGGCGTGGGCTATTACGTCCGCGACCTGAAGCGCCATCTCCGGCAGATCCTCGGTCTCGATCGCAAGCTGCGCGTGGCGATCATTGGCGCCGGAAACCTGGGTCTTGCGCTCGCTGACTACCCGGGATTCCGCCAGGAAGGGTTTGAAATCGCTGCACTCTTCGACAATCTCAAGGAGAAGGTCGGGCAGCAGTCGAAAGGCGGCGTGCCGATTCTCGACATCCACGATCTGAAGAAGGTCGCACGGCACGAGGGCATCAGCATCGCCGCCATCGCCGTGCCTGAGGCCTCGGCGCAGAAAGTCATCGATCTTGTGGTGGCCTCTGGCATCAAAGCCGTGCTCAACTTTTCGCCAGGCGCGCTGCAGGTGCCACCCGACGTGAAGCTCAAGAGCGTGGACCTCACCGTGTCGCTCGAAAGTCTCTCGTTCTACCTCGCGAGGGGGGACAGTGATGAGCACTAGGGCGGGTGGGGCAGGCAAGGCTGGAAGGGCAGGTAGAGGCGGGCAGGGCCGGCAAGGCCAGGGACGGGTCAGGCGACGCATCCGGGCAGGCCCGACCTTGAGGCGTCGGGCGCCAAGACTGTCTCACGTCGATACGAAGGGCCGCGTCACGATGGTCGATGTCGGGGCGAAGCCGGTGACCGATCGGGAAGCGATCGCGCGGGGATCGATCGCGATGTCGCGGCACGCGCTCGCGCAGATCAGGCGCGGCGCAGTCAAGAAGGGCGATCCGCTGCAGGCCGCGCGGCTGGCCGGCATCATGGCGGCGAAACACACCGCATCGCTCATCCCACTCTGTCATCCACTCCCGCTGTCGAGTGTGCACGTGGCACTGAGCCCCACACCGAGCGGCTACGATATCGAAGCGCGCGTCCGCACGACGGCGCAGACCGGCGTCGAAATGGAGGCCCTCACCGCCGTCGCCGTGGCTGCCCTGACTATCTATGACATGGTCAAGGCGGTCGACAAGACCATGGTGATCGGCGACATCAGGTTGGAGTACAAGGCCGGCGGCAGATCAGGGACCTACCGCAGGAAATTGTAGGATGGCAGGATTGCAGAATTGCAGGACGTATTGAAGGAAGTATTGAAGGAAGGACGACTCCCCTCCGATCAATAATCGATCGACGTGCGATATGTCGCGGCGTCCCTGGGCGCAATCATGATCACTCGTGGCATTGCTGCGATGCAGGCACCCGCAGGCGCTGCGATTCCAACCTATCGCTATACGATCGCCGCTGTCTATCCGCACGACCCGAACGCCTTCACGCAGGGTTTGCAGTACGTCGACGGATTTCTCTACGAAGGCACCGGGCTGAACGGCCGTTCCTCGATCCGAAAGGTTCAACTGGACACGGGGAAGGTTGTGCAGCGGCGCGACGTGCCGGCACAGTATTTCGGGGAAGGCATCACCGTCTGGAAATCGACGCTCTTTCAGCTCACCTGGCAGTCCGGGGTCGCATTCACGTACGACCGAGCGACGTTCGCACCTGGCGCCACCTTCACGTACCGCGGCGAGGGGTGGGGTCTGACCACCGACGGCGCGAGCCTTGTGATGAGCGATGGCACGGGGGTCCTGCGCTTCCTCGATCCGGACACGTTCGCCGAGCGGCGCCGCGTGAACGTCACCGAAGCGGGGAAGGCCGTCGTGTCGCTCAACGAGCTGGAGTTCGTGAAGGGCGAGATCCTTGCCAATATCTGGCAAAGCGATCTGATCGTCAGCATCGATCCAAAGAACGGCCATGTCACCGCCCGCGTCGATCTGAGCGGCCTTCTTTCGCCCGCGCGAACGCGCGGCCACCGACGTGCTCAACGGCATTGCCTACGACGCCGCGCGGGATCGGCTATTCGTCACCGGGAAGCTGTGGCCGAAGCTGTTCGAGATACGACTTCGGTGAATCTGGTCATCTGGTCATCTGGTCATCTGGTCATCTGGTCATTTGGTCATTGAGTAGGTCATTGATGCCTGATGAAATGTCGCGATCAAGTCACCAGATCAAATGACCAGATCAAATGACCAGATCAAATGACCAGATAACCAGATGACCAAATGACCAAATTCATTACTCACCCGTGTGGCGGGGGCTCGATGTGGATGATCGCGTCCACGATCTGGGGATAGTGCGCCATGAGCCGATCCTTCACGACGTGCGACAGGTCGTGTGCGTCCACGAGCGGCATGTCGGCGGGCAGCCAGACATGAAGGTCGAGAAACACGTGATCGGCCGACCCACGCGTGCGAATGTGATGACAGCCGATCACGCCTCGCACGCCCATCACGATCTGTTCGAGATCCGTCTGTGAGATCACGATGCGGTCGCTGAGAATACGCGTCGTCGTCCGCGCGATCTGATAGCCGGCGTGGCTGATGAATCCGGCGACAACGAGCGCCGCGATGGGGTCGAGAATCGGCAGGCCCAGCCGGGCACCCCAGAGCGCGACAAGTACGGTCGTGGAGGTCCACACGTCCCCTCGCGTCTGCATCGCGTCGGCCAGGAGAATCTCGCTGGCGAGCCGGATCCCTTCGCGCGATTCATAACGGACGACGCCGATGTTCACGCAGATGGTGACCAGCATCACCGCGAAGCCCGCAAACGAGATGTGCGGCATGCTCGCCGGGTCGGCCAGCCGGTGGTACGCGTTGCGCAGGACCTCGAGGACCAGAAGCAGCAGAAACACGGTAATGGCGGCTGCGGCAACGGTCTCGTACTTCCGATGGCCATAGGGATGATCTTCGTCGGGCGGTTGCCTCGCCGCGCGAATGCCAATGAGGCCGACGACGTTCGTGGCGGCATCGGTGACCGAATGGAAACCGTCCGAGAGGATGCTGACCGCGCCGCTCGCATAGCCGAACGCGATCTTGGCTGCCGCGACCGCGAGGTTCAGCAGGAGGACGCGCGTGAGAACTCTGGCGACGGCGCCATGGCGCTCCAGCGGACGTGAAGACGGGGCACTGGAGGCCAGCGCAGCGCTCCGACTCTAGAACACGGTTGCCGTCGGCACGGGCCACCAGCGGAGCTGCACCTTGCCGATGATGTACTTCTTCGGAACGTAACCCCAGTGCCGGCTGTCCGAGCTGTTGTTCCTGTGGTCGCCCATCACGAAGTAGTAGCCCGCGTCGATGACCTTGGGACCGTAATCGTCGTGGCTGCGGAACTCCGACGGCACGTAGTCGTCCTGCAGCGGGATGTCATTCACGTACACGCGACCTTCGATGATACGCACCGTGTCACCTTCTTCGGCGATCACGCGCTTGACGAACGACTTGTTGGGATCCACCGGGTAGTACAGCATGACGATGTCGCCGCGACGAGGATCGGAGACGCGGTACACCAGCTTGTTGACGATGAGGCGGTCCTGATCTTCGAGGGTGGGGGCCATGCTCTGGCCCTCAACGCGCGCCACTTGAAAGCCGAACGTGACGATGAGGATGGCATAGACGGCCGCCGACAGCAGCGTCCTGACCCAGGCGACGATCTCGTCCTGCACGTCCGCAAAGCTGACGCCCTGGCGCGTGAGGCGGGGATCGGGGGCTTCCGCCTCCGCCGTCAGGCCGTTGAGCGGCTGCGGCGCGACGAGTTCCGCCTCCGCCGTCAGTCCGTCGAGCAGCGGTGGCGCGACGAGTTCCATGTCCGCCAGCGGCAGCTGGACGAATTCCACACGTTCAGACGGCGGCGCGATGAGATGGCCCTCCGCCAACATTTGCGGGGCCGGTTCCGTCAGCGACACCGGCGAGATGAGGTCCCCTTCCGCGGCGAGCGTCGAGCGCTCCGCCGGCGTCACAGCTTCAGATATTCCCGCAGCCGTCTCGTCTGCATTCGGCTCACTGGGATTTCCGTCGCCTTCTCGTCCCGCATTCTGAGGATGTAGTTCCGGCTGAACCAAGGCACGATCTCCTTGATCATGTTGATGTTCACGAGATGCGCGCGGTGGACGCGCCAGAACACGCTCGGATCGAGACGTGCCTGCAGCTCGTCGAGCGTGCGATAGCTCGACGTGCCGGCGTGTTGACGTGTGACGATGGTAATGCTGTCATCGGCCATCGACGCGTGGATCAGATCGTCTGCGTGCACGAGCAGAAACCGCTCGCCAACTTTGATCGCCAGCCGCTCGCGACGGCTTTGACGCTCGGCGACGAGCTCGACGATCTTTTCGAGTTCTACGCGACTGATGCCCGCGTCGCTGTGCGTGTCGGTCAGGCGCCCGCGGGCCGTGACGTGGCCGCCGGGGGCCTCGTTCGACTGTCGCTCCAAGGAGATGCGCCGCCGGACGCGTTGAAGCGCTGTCTCGAGCCGGCCGGGGTCCACCGGCTTCAGCAGGTAGTCCACCGCATTGACCTCGAACGCCTCGATGGCATGCTGATCGTAGGCGGTCACGAAAATGATGTACGACGCCGCGCCCTCATCGAGCATGCGGCGCGCCACTTCGAATCCGGTGAGGCCGGGCATCTGCACATCGAGGAAGACGAGGTCGGGCTGCACGCGCCCGATCGTCTCGAGTGCCTCGATGCCGTTCCCAGCCTGGCCAATCACCTCGACGCCGCCGGCCTGCCCGAGCAGGTAGCCGAGTTCGTCGCGCGCCAGCTGTTCGTCGTCGACCAGGACCGCTCGCACATCCATCATTCACATAGTACACGCCCGACCTGAAGGTCGAGCCCGCGACTCGGCCGGTGGTGGAACGCTTCGGCCTATGCCGTGACGCGCTCAGGGACCATCAGCTCCGGAATCTCCAAGCGCGCGCAGGTGCCACGCCCCGGCTCGCTGCTGAGCCTGAGCGTGCAGGCCGCGCCGTAAATGGTCCGCAGCCGCTCGTTGACGTTGCTCAGGCCGATCCCGCCACCGAGCGCTTGCCCCAGCCGTTCCCCCGTCATGCCGATCCCGTCGTCCAGGACTTCGATAATAGCGTGGCCGTCGCAACGCACCGTTCTGATTGTAATTCTCCCTTCGCCAGTCTTGCGTGCGAGACCATGTTTGAGCGAGTTTTCGACCAGGGGCTGAAGGATCATGCTCGGCACGATGACATCGAGCGTTTCGGGGGCAATCTGCTTGTCAACTCTCAGGTGAGGGCCGAAACGGATGGCTTCGATGTCCAGATACTCGTCAATCGACTCGAGTTCCTCGCGCAGGGTCACGAAGTGGTCGGTGCTGCGCATCAACCGGCGCAGCAAGCCCGAGAGTTTCGTGATGAGCATGCGTGCGGTGTCGGGTTTCGTGCGGATAAGGGAGGAGATAGACGTCAGCGTGTTGAACAGGAAGTGCGGGTTGATCTGGCTCGCCAGGGCCTCGATCTTCGCCGCCAGCAGCAGCTTCTCCTGCTCCTCCAGGCGGTGTTCGATGCGCGCGGTATTCCAGATCTTGATGGGGATCGCCACGCCGAGCACGGTCGCGAGCAGTACGAGCGCCAGCGTCCAGAGCGGCTCCGGTGACAAGTAGAAGAGCCGCTGATGTTCGCTCCAGCGCGCGCCCAATCCCTGACGGGCGAGTTCGAGCACGACCGGCGCAGGCAGCAGGACGACCTGCCAGTCGATGTGCGGGCTGCGGAACATCTGCCACACACGTTTGGGGATGCCGGTGAAGACGAACGGCGAGAAGTGCCAGATCGCTTCCTTCGGACAGAGCTCGCGCAGGCCGCCACCCGCGAAACCGCATCCGACCGCAAACGGCAGCGCGATGAACTCACCCGTGAAGAGCGCCGGCAGACCGACGAGTGCACCAACCGTGGCGCCGGCGTAGGGGCCGGCGATGAGGCCCGCCAGGAAGGCTCCTTCGAGCGTCAGATCGGCAGCCTTGTAGTTGAGGAGAAGACGGGCGACGACACCCGCGGCGAGCGGAACGCCGAAGAAGAGCACGAAGACCAGCCGATCGGGCCAGTCTCGGCGCTCGAAGATGAGAATGCGGCGGAATCGTCGGTACCGCGCCAGCATGGTGGCGACGACGGCCACGACCGCGAGCTTCACGATGAGCGTCGTCAGCAGCAGCTGCTCGGTGGACAGGAGCGTTTGACCGGACATCACAGATTCACGTGATCTTAGCAGCCGGTGGCGAAAAGGCCCAAGAAATTGGGCCTTTTCGGCGTGGTGGCTAACATTTCGCTAACGGGCGGGCTCAAAAGGGTCACTTCGTTGGACGGGGCCATCTCGACTACCTGCAGGAGCAGATCCAGCGGAAGCGCCTGGCGTTAACTGGCCGATCTTCGACCAAGAGCCACGCGCTATTCGGGATCGGCAGATCCACGTCGAGCCAAAACTGGATCGCGCGATAGAAAGGTGTTCAAACGCGAACGCTGCATCCAGGCGCGCTCGCCCTATAGGCTGGGAATGTTGTACAGGCGCCAGCGATCCGCGATCTCGAGCGGCAGGTCAAGGGTCCAGTCGATTGGCACGAGGACCTGCGTGACATGGTACGTGCGCCCGATTTCAAGCCACCGTGCTCGTGAGTAGCCCTCCCAGCGATCGCGATGCAGCTCGCGCGGCAGGACCCCGCGGTCCCGGGCCCCTTCAGGCGGGTGGAAGAGATCTGCACCATACACGTCCAAGAGAATCCGCTGCATTTCCGGTCCGATCTCGGGCGCGTACGGCAGCATGTCGAGTGAGCCGCTCAGTAGCACCGGTCGTCTCGTGTAGAGCTGAACGAGATCGTAGCTGCCCGCCGTCAGCAACATGCCCTTCTTGTCGGCGGCGATGGCGGCGAAAAACGGATCATTGTAGCGATCACGGTAGAAGCTCGTCGATCCCTTCACCTGCAGCATGAGCATTGTTGCGCCGAAGCAGACCACCAATGAAACCCACCGGGTAATCCGAATGGCTCGAGATTTCCAGACGGGAGTTGGTTCCGCACCTCCTCGTGCTCCATACCATACGGACACCGCATGGAGCAGCAGCACGACTGCACCGATCTCGAAGGCGACGCGTGGGTTGACGGGATGCCGCCCGATGGCCCAGCCACCGGGCCTCACCCAGTGCCAGAGTAGGCTGCGTCTAGTGAGAAGCAGCGCCACGATGATGGTCACGAGCAGAAGCTGACCGCGAAGTCTCTCACGGTATGCCGCAACAAGGCCCAGAAGCAGCGCAGGAAAGATCATCGCGTTGAAATTCACCAGTCGCGTGGGCATCAAAATGAGGAGCGTGCTGGGCATCTTGTCGAGCGGAATCCAAGAACACGCGACGAACACCACGCTCAGGAGGGCGCCGATGACGACGATTCGAAGGAGAAACAGCGACGGCCGCGGGAGATGGTGCCTGAAGGCGATCAGCCAGATAAGCCCCATGGCGAACGCCTCATAATTGAGAGCGACGCCGGCGGCGCTCATCGAAACCGGCGCGCGATGGCCGTCCCAAAAGGAGACGAACGCCAGCAGATAAGGCCGCATCACCTCCGCGCTCACCTCCGGGACATCCACCGTGAAACCGAGATGAAAGGCCAGACTGGCCGCCGTCACGGCAGCCCCGGCCGCGACGTACTTCAGACCGCTGTGGAATTCCGACCAGACCTGCCGAAAATCCCAGACGACGGCGAGCCCGACCATCATCAGCAGGTAACTGCCGAGCGACGGATGGACGGCTGGCGCAACTCCAAGCAAGAACCCGCCAAGTCGGTAGCAACCAGACCCGATGAGCGCCGCGGCGAGCGCCATCGTCGAGAGGCCAAGCGCGCCGTACGTATGAACGGTGCCGATGATGTCGATCGGGTAGGATCCGCCATTCGCCGCGGCCCCGGTAAACAGGATGAGCACAGCGGCACCAATCGCCAGGAGGGCATCGCGACTGAAGGCGAAGACCCACAAGGCCAGAGCCTGGAGACTCACCATCCCCAGTACGCCGCTAATGATTCTGGACAGCGTGATCTCCGACACGCCGGCGAGCAACAGCAGCGCATTCATCTGGTGGAGGATCGTCCACAACTTGCTCTGGTAGACGTACGTCGGAGTACCGGGCGGATACTTGACCAGGCCGGCCACGACCTGCGCCGGCTCAACGGCCACTTGCCATGTGGGGTACGCGACGAACCCGAACCAAAATCCGAGCGCGCCGCTGGCGGCCAGAACCCAGAGTGGCCGGAACTTCGGCAACGCCATGCGACGGGCCACCGCGATCATCATTCCAGACATTCGAATCTGGTCATTGTTGCCCATCAGCGCGAAGTCTGTGACGAGGGCGCTGAGCCCGCATCGAGTGAGAACGTCAACCGACAGCCAGTCCGCGCGATGACGATAGCATTAGAGCACCTGTACTGTTCCTGCATCAGCGTCCTCTTTTTTCTGCAGGCGGGTGAGCGGATCGCCCCCGATGGGCGCTATTCTGTTCCTGGCTCCTGCCCCGGTCAACGCGCGCGCGCAACCGGGCATGATACCGCCATGACCCGACGCACCCTCGCGCTCGTTTTTCGCCTCGTGCTGGTGGCGATCGCCGTTTCGGCGATTCGAGGTTCGGGGCCAGCGAGCCTCTCCGCGCAGGGCGCCGCGGGGATCAAGGTGACGCGTCTCCCGCAGAACCCGCTCATCACGACGCGGACCTCCCAGTCCCTCGGCGACAACATCAACAACCCGACCGTGATTCGCGTGCCGTCGTGGGTCGACAAGCCGCTCGGCGCCTACTACATGTACTTCGCGCATCACATGGGCGGCTTCATTCGCCTTGCGTACGCCGACGCGATCACAGGGCCTTGGAAGATTTACGAGCCCGGCGTCCTGCAGGTTCGCGACACGGCGTTCTTCCGTCCGCAGCCGGATCCGCCAGAAAACCTCGAGAATTTCTACACGCACGTGGCCTCGCCGGAGATTCTCGTCGACGCCGCGAATCACCGGCTCGTGATGTGGTTCCACGGGTGGTGGACGGAGGGTGCGCGGTGGCCGGTCGGCGAGGCAGCGGCCCGCGCGTGGGCCCGTCAGCACGGATACGGCCAGTATACGCAGGTTGCCGAGTCGGCCGACGGCCTCCACTTCATCGTCCGTCCGTCGATCACGAGAACGAGCTACCTGCGTGTGTTTCCGCACGACGGCAGCCTGTACGGCATGGCCCGGCTCGGACTGCTGCTGCGATCGAAGAATTCGCTCGCCACCTTCGAGACGGGCGCGAACCCGTTTCGGGATGGACCGTACGCCGGCCGCGTCCGCCATGTCGCCGTGCTTCAACGCGGCACGAGGCTGTACACGTTCTTCACGGCCATCGGCGATGCGCCGGAACGCGTGATGATGTCGACGCTGGATGTGTCGGGAGACTGGACGGACTGGAAGGCGTCGCCACCGGTGGAACTGCTGCGGCCGGAAGCCTCCTATGAATGCGCCTCGCTGCCGATCGCGGCATCGGAGGCCGGCGACGTGAAAGGGCCCGTCCGGCAGCTCCGCGATCCCGGCCTGTTCGAAGAGCACGGGCGCACGTATCTTTTCTACGCGTTCTGCGGCGAGCAGGGGATCGCCGCCGCCGAGCTCGTCCTGGGTGAGTGAGCCTCATGCGAAACGGCCTGACCCGCGGTCAATTCCTGCACCTGGCGGCCGGCGCGTCGACCGGGTGGGTCGTCTCCGGCGTCCTGACCCCATCGCTCGGTGCGGCTCGCCGGCTCGGGGATTCACAGTCCGCCTCGCCGAGCGATGCGAGCGTTCGCGAAGCGCGAATCTCGCGCGTCATCGCGGAGTACGACAGCCAGGGCATTCACCGGACGGCGACCGAAACGGACAACGCGTCAGGGCAGTGGCTGTCCGCGCAGGCCACGCAGGCTGGCGGCACGACGATGCTCGAGCCGTTCGAACTGGATCGCGTGGACGTCCGCGCGGCATACCTCGAGAGCGACGGCCGCCGCATCGACGGGCTCCCCCTTTTCGACGGCACGTTCACGGACGAGCGCGGCACGGTGGGCACGCTTGGCGCGCCGGAAGCAGGCCGCCCTCTCGCTCTCGTGACGCTGAACGCCGGCGCGATCGGCACCGAAGGTCAGTCGCTCGCCGAGCTGCGGCGTTCCGGGCGCTTCGCGGGAATCGTGGCCGTCACGCAGGGGGCGCACGAGGGCTTGTCTCCGAGCAACGCCGGAGCGTTCACGCGCCCGTTCGGATCGCCCGTGCTCCAGGTCAGCTCGGAAGAGCGAGGATGGCTCGACGAGCGGGTACGGCTGCAGCGCGAGGTGAGGTTCGTGGCTCACGCCACCAGAACGCGCGCGCGGGCCAGCAACGTCGTGGCGACGATTGCCGGCAGCCAACCGAGCCTCGCTCCCCTCGTCGTGATGACCCCCCGGAGCGGCTGGTGGCAGTGTGCAGGCGAGCGTGGCGGCGGCATCGCGTGCTGGCTGGAAATCATGAGGGCCGCCGCGCCCGCGTCCAGACGGCCGATGATCTTCGTGGCCTCGAGCGGCCACGAGCTCGGGCATTTCGGGCTGGACGCGTTCATCGAGCGCCGCACGGGCCTCATCAAAGCGGCCGCCGCCTGGATTCATCTCGGCGCGAACATCGGCGCGGCCGGGGGCGCGGCCAGGCTTCAGGCGGCCGATGACGACATCGAGAAGATGGCGAACGCTTCGCTCGCGAAGGCGGAGGCGTCGGTGGCGCAGCGTGCGCCCCGCGGCACCGTTCCGGGAGGCGAAGCCCGGAACATCCATGTCGGCGGCGGCCGCTACGTCTCGCTCCTCGGGAGCAGCCCCTACTTTCACAGTCCAGCCGATCGATGGCCGGTCGCCGTAGACGTCAAGGCAGTCACCCGCTTCGCTGCCGCCTTCGCCGACCTCGCCTTGCAGTTGTAGCGGATTGGTCCAGGGCCCCGGCAAAGCCGGGAGCAAGACCCGTGTGAAGCCGCATCGATCTTGTGTCGAAGGCTGTGGACGGTGGACCCGTCGAAAACCGGGCGATCCGTTCTCCCACGGCCTACGCGCAGTCCTGGACGCCCGATGGCGCCACGTTGGCGTTCGTCGAGTTGCATCCATCGAATCGCAACGACATCTGGCTGCTTTCGCTGAGCGGCAATCGCGAAGCCCGTCCCCTGACTTACGACCCGGTTCTCCGAGGGGCAGCCCGAGTTCTTTCGGAACGGCCGATGGCTCATCGAAGTAGTCCCAGAGATTCGTCAAGCACCCTAATGCCATTGCTAACGGACTTGCTTGCTAACAGGCCGCTAACGGCACGAGGTCACACGAGACCGTACGAGACCGGATGGAGGGAGCCGACAAGCACGGAAATACTGAGGAAAACCCACCAAACGAGACGAGACCGCACGACCCGCTACATCTTTGCTGGAACTTGATCTTATCGGCCGGGTAAACTGAGGGCAATGGCTCTTCTTCGCCCCCTTGTCGTAGGCTTCGCGACCACGTTGAAACATTTGTTCAAGAAACCGATCACGGTGAACTATCCGGAGCAGAAGTTCCCGATGTTCCCGAAATTCCGCGGGAAGCAGGTGTTGATGCGCGACGAAAACGACCTGGAGAAATGCGTCGCCTGCGGCCTCTGCTCGGTGGCCTGCCCGGCGGACGCGATCTACCTCGAGGCCGCGGAGAACGACGGAACGGTCCAGGCCGGTCCGCGCTACGCGTCCGTGTACCAGATTCACAAGACACGCTGCATTTTCTGCGGCTATTGCGAGGAAGCCTGTCCGGTCGGCGCCATCTTCATGGGCAAAGACTACGAACTGGCGGTCTACAGCAAGGACGACTTCGTGTGGGACAAGGCGGACTTGCTCGTGCCCGCTGCCTCGGGAGCAGGACTAGGGACTAGGGAGTAGGGACTAGGGACTAGGATTGGCGAGACCTTGATTCCTACTCCCTGCTCCCTATTCCCTAGTCCCTATCCCCTAACCCCTAGTCCCTAACCCCTAGTCCCTACTCGTTGCACCGATGCAGATAGGCGCGCTTGGTGATATTCATGGGGCCTTTGATGCCGTCCAGCAGATCATGGCGCGGCATCCCGACGTGCGGCTATGGGTGCAGGTCGGCGACGTGGCCAGCAACGACGGGGCCTACTTCACGCCGTTGCGCCCGCTGTACTGGATCAAGGGGAACAACGAAGACTTCGACGTTATTGCCGCCGCGATTCAAGGTAAGCCGCCGGCTGACACGCTGCACTATCTCGCCAATGGCGGGCCTCATGCGGTCGGCGTCTGGCGGGTCGCCGCGCTTGGCGGGACGTTCGCGCCGAGCTGGTATCACACGCCCGCGACCGCGCTTCCGCCCTCGCGCGGGCATCGCGGCGCCGGCACCGCCGTGAAGCTGGGGAAGAGTCGCGACGACAAGCGCCGCCACTTCGTCCGTGACGAGGTGCTCCTGTGTAAAGGGCTTCAGCAGATCGACGTCTTCCTGACGCACGAGGCGCCGCGGCCATTCTATCCGGCTGGCCGCCGCATCGACGCCGGCAAGACCGTGATCAACGAGGTGCTGGCCACGATGCGGCCGCGGCTGCACCTGTTCGGCCACCACCACGAATTCACCGACTCGGTGCGCCAGGGAATCCGCTCGATCGGACTCGACGTCGTGACCAGGTCCTACCTGCTGATCGACGCCGACACGCTCCGATGCGAACGCTTGGACGCCTGAGCGCTCGCCGGTCCAATTTGGTAATCTGGTCGTCTGGTCATCTGGTCAGGTGGTCGAATCAATGACCAGACAAAATGACCAGATAAAATAACCAGATAACCAGATGACCCAATGATCAAATTCTCCGACGCTCTGAACGAACGCGTGCTCGTGTGCGACGGCGCGATGGGGACGATGCTGTACGGCAAGGGCGTCTTCATCAACAAGAGTTTCGACGCGCTGAACGTGACGCAGCCGGAGCTCGTGGCGAGCGTGCACGCGGAGTACGTGGCCGCCGGCGCGGACATCATCGAAACCAACACGTTCGGCGCAAACCGGATCAAGCTCGGGTCGTTCGGCCTCGTCGAGCGGCTTGCCGAGATCAACAGAGAGGGTGCGCGGATCGCCCGGCGCGCCGCGAACGGGCAGGCGTACGTGGCCGGCTCGATCGGACCGCTCGGCATTCGCATCGAGCCGTGGGGCAAGACCGGCGTGGACGAGGCGCGCGACTATTTCCGAGAGCAGGCTCAGGCCCTGCTCGATGGAGGCGTCGATCTCTTTATCCTCGAGACCTTTCGGGACCTCAATGAAATAGGCGCGGCCCTCGCGGCGGTGCGCTCGGTCTCGGATCTGCCGGTCATCGCGCAGATGACGACCGAGGAGAACGGCGACACGCTCGATGGCACGCCACCCGAGCGTTTTGCACCCGAACTCGAGCGGCGCGGCGCGACGATCATCGGTGTGAACTGCGCCGTGGGTCCGGGGCCGATGCTCGAAACCATCGAGCGCATGGAGGCGGTGACGAAGCTCCCGCTGTCGGCACAGCCGAATGCAGGCAAGCCCCGCGACGTTGAAGGGCGTAACATTTACCTGTGCTCGCCGGAGTACATGGCGTCGTACGCACGGCGGTTCATTCTTCACAACGTGCGGGTGGTCGGCGGTTGCTGCGGCACGACGCCGCAGCACATCCGTCAGATCAAGGCCGCCGTGCGGGCCTCGGCGCCGGCGGGGTCGAGAACCCCGGTGTTGGGCATGTCCGGGCCGCCCCAGGCGGTGTCCGGTTCCGTCGCGCCCGTCTCGGTGTCCGCGGTCGTCCTCCCGCCGCCGGTGGCCCGCGCGCAAAAGTCGCGGCTCGCACGGCAGATGGCGGAGGGAACGTTTGTCGTCGCGGTCGAGCTCCTGCCGCCGCGCGGGTTCGACGCCGGCCCCATCATCGAGCGCGCGCGCACGCTCAAAGCGCGCGGCATCGATGTCGTCAACATTCCGGATGGTCAGCGCGCCGGCGCCAGGCTGAGCGCACTGTCGCTCGCTGTCCTGATCGAACAGCAGGCGCAGATTGAAACGCTTCTGCACTACTCCTGCCGCGATCGCAATCTTCTCGGAATCCAGTCGGACTTGCTGGGCGCGCACGCGATGGGGCTTCGTAACGTCCTGCTCATCACCGGGGATCCAGGCCGCGTCGGCGATTTTCCCGATGCCACGGTCGTATTCGACGTGGATTCGATTGGCCTGACCAACGTCGTCTCCCGTTTGAACCATGGGTACGACGTCGGCGGGCAGGCCATCGGGGCGCCCACCGCGTTCCATCTCGGCGTGTCGGTGAATCCCGCGGCCTCGAATCTCGATGAGGAACTCCGCCGGTTCGACTACAAGGTCGAAGCTGGTGCCGAATTCGTCGTGACGCGTCCGGTGTTCGACCTGCCGGCCTTTGAGCGCTTCCTCACGCGCATCGAGCACGCGCGGCTGCCGGTGGTGGCGGGCGTGTTTCCGTTTGAAAGTGTAAGGAACGCCGAGTTCATGGCCAACGAGGTGCCTGGCGTGCGCGTGCCGGAGGCGTTGATGGAGCGTCTGCGGCACGCGGACGGTCAGGACGCGGCGGCGGCCGAGGGCGTGTCGATCGCCCGACAGATTGCGACGGAGCTGCGCGGTCGCGTGCAGGGCATTCAGGTGTCGACGGCCACGGGCAACGTCGACGCGGCTTTAGCCGTCCTTGATGGACTTCGTTGACGATCCAGAGGTATAGTCCATCGGCCGCGTTCGGCTTGTCGTGTCTGCATTCTGAGGCTGCTTGATGTCCCTATTCGACTCGCCCGGTTCGGCTGAGCGCGAAGAGTTCTTCGGGGCGGACGCCGCGACCCGCGCGCTGTCGGTCGCCGTCGTCGAGACAGATTTCGTTCGCCGGGTGTATCAACAGATTGCCGCAGTGTATGACTATACCTTTGGTCCCACACTCCATGCGGGCAGGCTTCAGGCTATCCAGCGCATGCGTATTGACCCGGGCTGCCACGTGCTCGAGGTCGGCGTCGGCACGGGCATCAACGCCGCCCTGTATCCGCCCGACTGTCTGGTCACCGGGATCGATCTCTCCAGCAAGATGCTCGCGAAGGCACAGGTGAGACTGGCACGCAAGGGCGTCAGCAACGTCCGGCTGCTCGAAATGGACGCGACCAATCTGACGTTCGCCGACGACAGCTTTGACATCGTGTACGCCCCGTACGTCATCAGCGTCGTGCCGAACCCGGTGGCGGTGGCCCGCGAGATGCACCGGGTCTGCCGGCCGGGGGGCCGCATCGTCGTGCTGAATCACTTTCGCAGCCGAAGCCGGATTGGCGCGTGGCTCGAGCGGGCGATCGCGCCGGTGACCCCGTACCTCGGGCTTCAAGTCCGACCTCGATCTGCCAGCCTTCCTCGCCCAAGCCAACTTTGATCCGATTTCCATCGAAAAGGTGAACGTGCCGCCGATCTGGTCTCTCGTGACCTGCCTCAAGGAATGAAAACCAGCTGGATCTGGCCGACTGTCATCTTCGCGCTCTTCTGCCTCCCGCTCTTCATCGGTCTCGGAAATACCGACTTGTTCGGCGACGAAGCCATCTATGCTTGGGGCGCCGACCGCATCCTGGAGACAGGGGAGTGGCTCGTTCCGAAGAGCAGCCCGTATCCGGACAGGCCCTTTCTTGAGAAACCTCCACTGAAATTCTGGATATTGGCGGCCGGCATTCAAGCCGGACTGCCGCACGACGAGTCCGGCATGCGCTTCTGGGACGCGCTCATGGGCGGGGTGGCCCTCCTCTACGTGTTCGGCATCGGCCGGCGCCTGGGCGGGGCGGCATGCGGCGCTGTTGCCGCCATGATCCTTTTCGTCCACAAGCCGCTTGTTTTCGACGGGCTGCGGAGCAACATGATGGAGGCGTCGCTCATCCTGAGTTACTGCGGCGGGATGTTCCATTACCTTGGATGGATCGCCGCGCGTGACAACCGGCGGCTGCAGTGGGGGCACGCGATCATGGTGGCGCTCTACTTCACGCTGGGGTTCATGGTGAAGTTTGTGGCCGCGCTGTTCCTGCCGATGGTGCTCGGCGTCGCCAGTCTGGTGGTCGGGAGTTATCGCACGCGAGTCGTTCGGGAGTGGCGCACGTGGCTGGGCGCGAGTCTTCTGGCGCTGGCAGGGATAGCGCCCTGGTTCGTGTACTGCACGGTCATTTTCGGCCGGCAGTTCTGGCTCGTCATTTTCGGCTCGCACATTTATACGCGCCTGACCGCATCGCTCGATCCCGCTCACGTGCATCCGTGGAATCACTATTTTGTTGAGCTTGTCGCTGCGCTCAACCAGTCTGGTGTGATTTGGATTGTGGCGGCGGGCGCAATCCTCCTGGTGGCCGACACGATCCGGCGGCGCCGGCCGGAGGGGCTCGTGGTGATCCTGTGGTTCGTTTTACCCCTGGCGGTCATCTCCCTGGGCACGTCGAAGCTCTATCACTACGCCTTTCCGTTCTTACCGCCTGTCGCGCTGGCAGGTGGGTTCACCGCCTCGTTTCTCTGGGATGTCGTCCGCCCACGTGTGGTGCAGGCCGCTTCGGTGGCCGTGCGCCTCATCGGTGGAGTCAGCATCGCGGACTTATTGGCGCATCGGCCTGCCGTGCGCCGGACGTTGATGGCAATGTCGGTCGTATCAGCTGTCGTGGTGGTGTGGACGCTTGTGGCCGGCTCGCTCGTCATCAAGCTTGATGGGACCACCATCTTTCAGAATCGTCATCTGCTACGTCCTGGTGCGCTGGCGGCGGTGCTTGCCATCCTCGGCGCGTGGCCCGAGGGCGCGGCCGGTATCGGCGTCGTCGTGCTGACGGTGGCGCTCCTCCCGGTGCCGGCCTATCGCGAGACGCTCCAGCGCTTCACTGACGGGACGCGGCTGCTGCGGCCTCTGAGCAACTGCGTGGCGCGAGTTGGCGCCAGACCCGACATGATGGCGCAGGGACCACGCGGCATGTACGTTGACGGCAATGGCCCGAATTACGAGAACCCGTTCAACCATCAGTACCGCGTACTATTTCAGAAATGTGAATCCGTGGAAGCGTGCTCGCGCCACGCCGCCAGCAGTGATGGGCGGGTACCTGTTCGATGCCGCCGCCGAGCGTCCGCTCCTGATCGGAGAGACCCGATACCATGACGTGCTCGGCGGTCTGACCATCGGCCGTGAGACGAACACGCCCAGCCTCGCATTTCTCGAGTCTGATGTCTTGCTCGTGCTCCCGGGACCCTATGCTGTGTGTCTCGAGGAGACTGCGGCGTCCAAACGTCGCAAGCCATGGTGGTGAGCGGCTCTGATTGTCATCGATGCGCACCGAGGGCGACGGGCGCACATTACTCCTGGGCATGAGCCGCCGTCGGTGGTGGCAGGTCCTCGTGCTGGCGTCGTGTTGCGCGCCGCTGTTCGTCGGTCTTGGCCGGGCGGATCTCGGAGGCGACGAAGCGATCTATTCCTTTGGTGTCGATCGCATCCTCGAGTCGGGCGACTGGCTCGCGCCGAAGAGCAGCCCGCACGAGGACGCCGCGTTTCTCGAAAAGCCGCCGCTCAAGTTCTGGATCGTGGCGGCGCCGATTCGTCTGGGGCTGCTGCCGCACAACGAGTTCGGGCTGCGATTCTGGGACGCGGTCTTCGGCGCCCTCGGTTTTCTGTACGTCTTCGCCATCGGCTGTCGCCTCGCCGGCGGCGTCGCGGGCGCCGTTGCCGTGTTGACGCTCTTCGTTCATGGGCCGCTGCTCTTCGACCACGGTCTCCGCAGCAATAACATGGAAGCGGCGCTGTTCCTCTGCTACTGCGGCGGCATCTACCACTTTCTCGCGTGGAGCGCGGCGGAACGCGTCTCGCGGGCCAGGCTGCACGCGCTGGCGGTTGGTCTGTTCTTCGCGCTTGGCTTCATGACGAAGTTCGTCGCGGCCATCTTCCTCCCACTCGTGCTCGGATCGGCCGGCCTGCTCGTGAGCGACTTGCGGTCGAAGGTCCTCAGAGACTGGCGGGTGTGGACCGGCGTCGCCTTCGCGGTCACAGCGCTGTGCGTGCCCTGGTTCGTGTACGCCTATCACCGCTTTGGTCCCGCGCTCTGGGACGTCATGCTTGCCACGCACGTCTATGAGCGCTTTACCGCCAGTCTCGATCCCGATCACATCCATCCCTGGCATTTCTATGTCATATCCATGTACCGCGGCCTGGCGAGTTCTGGCGCGAGTCTGATTGTCGGCGCCGGTCTGGTGGCGCTGGTGGCGCAGACGTTTCGCGGGAGGATCCACGCCGAGGGCGCCGTGGTACTGCTGTGGCTCGCATTGCCCCTGTTGCTGATCTCCTTCGGAACGTCAAAGCTGTACCACTATGCCTATCCCTACCTTCCGCCGCTCGCTCTGGCGGCCGGGTACGCCGCCGGCTTGATCGTCGCGTCGGCGCCCGCTCCGCTCGAGCGGCTACTCGAGCGGGTGTACGCCAGTGACGCGTCACGGCGGATGCACCCCGCGGCTCGAGCGGTCTTCCTCGGAGTGGCCGCGGTGGCGATGGCGGTGGCGATCGCCAGCCTCATGTACGGGTCTGTCCGGCTGGAACTTCCTGCGGGGCTGACGTTCAAGAGCAGCGGCTTGCTGCGCCCGTTGATCATCGCGATCGCGTTCGGCGTCCTCGCGGGCGCGAGTGGCATGACGGTCCGCGTGGTCACGGCGCTGCTCGTGGCGAGCATGCTGCCGCTGCCCGCGTATCGCGAAACGTGGGATCGGCTGACGCGGGAGACGCACGTGATGAGCGCCGCCAGCGACTGTCTGCGGCGGGTTGAAGCCAAGGTCGGTGGAACGCCGCTACCCGGTTTGTATCTGGACGTTCCCAATGCCTCGATCGGCCATGCCATGTACTACTACTTCCGACGCCTGCGTCCGTGGACGAGGCCAGAGAAGCCTTCGCCCGAGCGGATCGAGACCTATCTGGAGGGGGGCGCCGACCAGAAACCTGTGCTCGTGCTGCAGTCCACCTATCGGACATTCAGGTACGGGGTCAACGGCGACGGTGCATCCGCGCCAGGGCCTGCGAAATCTCCGCTGATGCTCACGCTGCCCGACGACGTGTTGTTGCTGTTGCCGGGTCCGTACGCCTCGTGTGCCGACGACACGGCGTCCATTCGGAAGTGAGCCGCACCGATGGATCTGCTCGAAGCGCAAGCGCGTGGAGTTAGCACCAGCCATCGGCACCCATGGGAGCTGGCGCGACTGGGTTTCATCAAGCGACTGATAGCCGCCCGAGTCCAACCGCCACCGGGAGCCGTAGTGCTCGATGTCGGCTGCGGCGACGTCTTCGTCGCGGATGAACTCGGCGCCCGCTACCCGCGTGCGACCTTCTACGCGGTCGATACGGCGTTTACCGACGAACTCATCGAGCGGTCGCGCCGTCACCTGCGCGCCAATGTGTTTCCGTCCGCCTCACTCGACCGGATGACGCCGCCGCTCGAAGGGCAGGTCTCGCTGGTCCTGCTCATGGACGTGATCGAGCACGTGCCGGACGACAAGGCGTTTCTCGCCGATCTGGCCGGCCGGACCTTTGTGGGCGAGCAGACGCGTTTCCTCATCACAGTGCCTGCGTACCAGCGACTGTTCTGTTCGCACGATGTGTTCCTGGGTCATTATCGGCGCTACTCGCCGCGCATGCTCCGGGAACATCTCCAGGCATCGGGGCTCACCGTGATCGACGAGGGGTCTTTCTTCTTCAGTCTGCTCGCGGCACGCGGCCTTCAGGTGATCAAGGAACGGCTCTTCGAGGCCGACTCGGATCGAGCGACATTGGTCGCCACGTGGAGCGGCGGCGCGGTGAAGACAGGACTCATCAAGCACCTGCTGCTCTTGGACGCGGCCGTGTCGCGTGCGCTGAAGACAGTGGGCGTGCGACTGCCCGGGCTGTCGAACTATGCGCTCTGCCGCAAGTCTGTCTAGCGCGCCATCCTGATCTCATCCGACACTCCGTCTCGTTCTGCACAAAAAGCTATCTAGCCTCACCAATATCTCTTGCGGGATCGCGGTCACGTGTGCATGCGCGTCTCGTCGGAGACCGTTCGCGCGATGTCCGTTTGCACAAGAAGCGACACGCACGCGTGATCGACATTGCGGTCCAAGACAAGACGATGCAAGCATCGAAGTGGGGGCAGCGCCGCGGGTGCCAGCTTGCCAGGTCACAACTTGTCGGAGGCACCGTGCGGAGGAACTGGTGCACACGCAACAAAGAGTCGCCGTTGGTATTTGGGGGATCGTGAGTGCAATCGTCATCATGGCCGGTGGGGTGAACGCAGGAACCCAGAACGGCGCGCCTGCCACAGGCGTTCAGGTGCCGTCGAATCGGTCGAACGCATTCGTCGCAGACATGACGGCGCGAGCCGTGCGCGTGGCTGCGGACGGTGCGTGGGGCAACCTTGGACCTGGCGTTCAGGGTGCCTTCGCGAAGTCAAGACAGGGAGATTGGAACACCGTCAGCACCGACATCACGATTAGGCGCAGCCATACGGACGTCAACGGGAAGGTGCTGAGGACGGTGCCGTCCACGACCTATCGTCTGGAAATGACAGACACCGGCCTTCGGCGAAAAACAATCCTGACACTGACTGCTGCGGAACGTCCGAAGTTGCGGACGACCGCTGGTGTCGTGGAGTTGACCGATACCTATGGAGTCATACGCATCGAAGACGACGGTGACGGGAGCCCGTTGCGTCTGTTCGATGGCCAGGGGAAGCAGATGGCGCTTCCCAAGAAGACGTCCCCTCGTCTGCAGCAACTTGCGGGCATCGTGAGTCAAGTGACGCGACCTGCGCTAGGCGATCCAGCCGACCTCCAACGAGCCCGCGTGGCGTCATCTGTACGAGATGTGGCGGACGGTATCACAGCCGATCCCGCGGCTACCGCGCAGCGACGGGCTGAGATAGAGCGCCGCTATGGTGTCGCGCGAGGGCGGGTCAAAGGACTCGACCGGTTCGTGTCAACTGTCGGGCGGCGGACATTGGAGATGCTGGTCAATCCCGAAGTTGTCTTGCCGGTGACGGTGAATGTCATGGAGAACGGCACACTGATCGGCCACACGACATTCACCTATGCGGCGGGTCCAGCGAACCGCCTGATCCGCCACACGATTCACACAGAAAATCTGGTTCCGACCGCCAGGGGCGGCCGCGCGCTCGCCGACATCGAGTTCGCCAATGTCCGTCTGGAACGGAGGGCCGTGCGATGAAGCCCAGACATCTTCGGATTCTCGCTCTAAGCACGCTGTTTATGGCTTGGGGGACGGTGTGCCGGTCCCAAGATCGGCCTGTAGCCTTCGTTCATGGTCTTGGCTCATCGGGTGGGACGTGGGAAGAAACTGCTGGCCGGTTACAAGGCGACCTTCAACTGACCGCGTTTCGGCCGGACCTTAGCTGGCGACTTCCATTCGGGACGCAAGCGTCGGAGTTACAACACCAACTCGGATGGCTGTCCGGGTCGACCGTGGTGATTGGCCATAGCAACGGAGGGGTGATTGCCCGTCAATGGAGCAGAGACCACGCGCTGAGTGGCTTGTTGACACTGGGTGCCCCGAACCAAGGCGCCCCCCTCGCGGGCAACATGCTGCACTGGATCGGGTTCAATTTCGATGCGGGCGACGCGCTTTCATCCCTGTTCGACCTTGTTAGCCAGTGCTATTGGGTCCGGTGTGGATGGGACTGGGTTCTCTACTATCAAGGGCTCGATTACCTCCTGAGCGATATCGGCAACTGGCTTGGTGGTTCGCTCGCGGGCATTCTGAGCACGGTTGGAGTCGAGATCGGTGCGCCCGTGTTGGGGCAGATGGTGCCTGGGTCGGCTTTCCTCAACGACGTGAACTCGCCAGGGAACATCACTCGTGAGATCGCTGACGTCCCCATGCGAATCGGGATCGCGTCGGTTGCCCATAATTTCTATGACGCCGGGCCGTTTCGCGCCGCGTGGCCGAACGACGCCGACGAAATCGACTTCTGGAAAGACTTCTCGATTGTCGCTCTGGATTCGTTAGCAGCCACCATTTACATCAACGCGGACCCCTCGGACAGCTGGGCGTGGTGGATCGCCGACGCATTGACCACTGCCGCCGGATACCTCTATGCGATCGACCCGTTTTGGTGCTCCGTTGTCTCGTCCTATCCGAATGGCTGGTGCACCTACAACGACACCATTGTGCCCCTGTGGAGTCAGTATCTGCCGGATGCACCCGAGACCGCCTACACCATTTATATGTTCGACGGACCGACGCACACCCAGGAGACGACTCAGAGTGACGACGTACTGCATATGGCGCTCACCACGTTTCTGAACGTCCCACCCCGACAGGCGACACCGCCTGCCGCCGGGTATGTGGGCTGCTTCACCGACGATGCAAACCGCGCATTGCCGGCGTGGTTCGGCGAGGGTCATTCCATTGAATCGTGTGTCGATGTGGCGCACCAGAATGGCTATGCGTATGCCGGTCTGCAGTGGTACGGCCACTGCTTCGCGGGCAACAACATCGGTTACAGCCAGGTAGGCGACAACGAGTGCAACACGCCGTGCAGCGCCAACCCTGGCCAAATGTGCGGCGGTGGGTGGCGGAACAGCATCTACGCAGTCGGCTCGCCACCGCCGCGGCCGTCGGCATATCTGGGCTGCTATACAGACGACGAGAACCGAGCGCTGCCAGCATGGTTTGGCGAGGGTCATTCCATTGAATCGTGTATCGATGTGGCGCACCAGTATGGCTATGCGTATGCCGGTCTGCAGTGGTACGGCCACTGCTTCGCGGGCAACAACATTGGTTACAGCCAGGTAGGCGACAACGAGTGCAACACGCCGTGCCGCGCCAACCCCGGCCAGATGTGCGGCGGTGGGTGGCGGAACAGCATCTACGCGGCCGAGCCCTGAGGGACGCGGCTCAGAGAACGTCGGGGAACTCAGATGCCGTGGGTACTCCCCGACGTTCGAGTCGAGTGGACCAAGGAGATGTCAACGTGAGTTCAAGATTCCGCATGCCTACGCTCGTCGCCGTCGTAGTGCTCATCTGCTCGAGTCCGGCCCTAATCGCCCAGCAGGGGTCGTCCTCAGATCAGCAACCGATGCTGAACGAACTGCGTCAGATTCGACAGCTTCTCGACGTTCTCGTCTCCAGAACGGGGTCGGCACCCGTGCAACGGCCCACGGGAGCCGGTGCCGTCCCGGACGCGAGCGTGACGTTGACGCGACTTTCCGGATATGGCCTGGGAAGTCCAGCGGCGCCCGTAACCGTCGTGGAATTCACGGATTTGCAATGTCCTTTCTGTCGGCAGTTCCACGCGACCGTGTTCGAACGGTTGAAGACAGACTTCATCGATACGGGAAAAGTCCGATTCATTACTCGGGACTTTCCGCTGGAGCAGCTCCACCCGCTGGCCATGCTGGCGGCACGTGCCTCCCGTTGCGCCGGCGAGCAGGAGAGGTTCTGGGAAATGCGTCACGCCATCCTCGTGGCGAACGACGTGCTTTCGAGGGCGGCCCTCAGCCGTTCGGCTCGCGACTTGAAGCTCGACATGGCCCGGTTCGACGCGTGCACGGACGACAGCAGCAGATTTGCGGATCTGATTCGTCAAGACGTGGTTGAAGGGCGCGCAGCTGGGATTGCGGGCACGCCGTCGTTCGTTATCGGGAGAGCGAGCAAGGGCGTGTTGAGCGGAACCCGCTTTGCTGGCGTGCCGCCATATCCGGTGTTCGAAGGAAAACTGCAGGAGCTGCTTGCCGCCCCTGCGCTGGAACGATGATGGTTTCGTTCCTATTCGCACCGCGAGGTGATTCCACCGCTGCCATCGTCAAACGCCGGCAGCAAGGAGGAGCGACGGTCTCTGCTCCGCGGCTCATCACGGCCGTTGGACTCTGTGCGGGCGCGTTCGTCGGAGCCATGTCCGCGTCGGCTCAGGGGGAATCGTCGCCGGCTCCAGTCCCGATCTGGTCTGTCGCTGGCAGTGCGTGGGGGGTTCCGGTCGCGGATTCCTCGACGACGTTCGCTCTATCCAAGCAGCACGAAGTCGTGGCGATCGACGCTGACACGGGGCGCGTCCGATGGCGACACCGCACAGCGATTCGCGACGACCTCACGTCAGGTAGAAGAGTCCTGTTGGCGGGTCCGGTCGTCGTGGCGGGCGACTACGACATCTACGGCCTCAACCGGGGGGATGGCACGCTGCGATGGCGGTTCTCTCCGGTGGATGGAGGATACGCGCCCGGTCTGTATTTGGGGGTGACGGCCGGCGGATTGGTATTCGCCGGCTCACCGGCGGGTCGGCTGTATGCGGTCAGGGCCGATTCCGGGGAACCGGTCTGGTCGGCGCTCCTTGGATCGACCGTGCCCACAACGGTGTTCGAGCCGATCGAGGCCGACGGGGTCGTCTTCGCTGGCTTCACCGTATTCGGGACGCCGCACACGGGAGGTGTCGTCGCGGTCGACGTGGCCACTGGCCTCGAGTTGTGGCGGACGGTCTTCTCGGATGCGTTGGACAACACGAGCACCGGTGGGTGGGCTGGTGGTCCAGTGGTCGCCGGTGACCTGGTGGTCAGTGCAGATTCCCGCGGACGCATCACGGCGATGGAACGAGATGGTGGACGAGTGCGGTGGACCATCGACAAGAAGGGGACATCCGTTCCGTTACCGGAACGCGATTTCCGACCATTGGCGGCAGCGGACGATCTCGTCGTGGCGGGCTCTCTCTCTGGCTACGTCGTCGCATACGATGTGACGTCTCGCCGCGAACGCTGGCATTTTTCTGGGACGGCCCACGGTTCTGTTGGCCTCGCGTTCGGCCAAGACGCCCAGTCGATCTACATTCCCTACATGAGCGGCCGCCTGGTCGCCCTCGATACATCAACCGGCAGAGAGCGTTGGGTGACGGATCCGGCCGTCGGACGAATCTTCTGGCCTCCTGCACTATTCGGCCGGCGCCTCTATGTGACCACGGAAACGAGCGTCGCGGCCCTGCAGGGTGAGTCGCGATGAGGGGTCTGGCCCAGGGCATCGGCGTCGGCGTGATCGTGTGCGTGTCGATCACGGCTGGCGCTTGCACATCGGCGTCGCCGGGTCCAAGTCTGTCCGCCCATCCGGGAACAGGCACGTGGGTTGGGCCGATCGTTGACAGGAGATTTGGGGAAGGAACGCTGCGCCTGAGCCTACCCGCTCCTGGAGCGGACCAGGTGTTTCGAGGTACCTGGTCGGCGACGTTTCAAAGCGGGCGCCCGGCAGGAGGCCAGGTCACTGCTCCAACCATCGTGTCCGACCACCTGCCATTTTCCTTGTTCTGCGCCTCGGGAGGCCAGGCCTACCTGTTGGCGACCCTCGATGGCAGACGGATGACGGGCGGGTTCTTCACGCTCGATTGCACCGAGATGGTCGGAGGGACCGTCGACCTGACAAAACAATGACGCGCAGCCAGACGATCCTCATGCTTGGGGTGAGCCTGTTGATCGGCAGTTGCGGATCGGCTGGCGATCCGATGCAACCCACACCTACGGTGCCGCGTCTGCCACTGCCCTCGCGTCTCAATCTTCAGCTAGGCCCCCAGTGGCTGACCGTCATTGGCGTCAACCTCTCCGGTGACCCCGAGGTTCCGCCCTGCGTACCGTTCGCAAGCCCGCGCAGCGGGACGTCAGTCAATACACCGGTCGTGGTGACGCGTGAAGCCGGCGACTGGGTCGCACGATCGATGACATCTACCGCTGGCACCATCGAGATGCGCTTCCACGAGAATCAGGCGAAGGTGTCAGGCATCGAGGTGAGTGGCTCGATCCGTGGCAGTGGTGCGGACATGTGGTCCAATTCGTACGTCGTCGCCACCGAGTCACGCGCGTTCTTCGCGGACAGCCAGGGTACTGGCGAAGCCGTCGTCGTCGGAAGTGGCGACCCTTATTTCTCGTATGTCGGGGGGCGCATTCTCGGCACCGTCACGTACCGCGATCGATCGGACCGGTTTGCTACGTGCAGCGTCGTCGTGTGGTCTCTCTTGCCAGGTCCACCCGATTCATTTCCCGCCGCTGCGACTAACCATCCTTGAATCGACGCGTGACTTCCTACAGCTGGGCGACACCCATCATGGTGCTGTCATAGCCGCTGGGCACGAGCGCCCACGATGCAGCCGCGCGACGCTGATTCCGGGCGGGCGCACCAGTAGAGCTACCGCCATCTCCTGGACCAGACGAGTGAAACGCCAGCTTGCTGATCCCAATCACTGCGCGTGAAGGATTTCCGCGCCAGGAAGCTGCCCCGCAGCGTGAACTCGGGCGACAGCCTGTAGCCGACAGTGCCTTCTGAATAGTGCATCTTCGGATGCGTGCCCTTCAGGCTCCCAGCCAGGGCCGTAGCGGCGGATACGCCCTCCTGACGGCCCGCCACGAACCACCGTGGGGAGATTGCTTGCATCGCCTGAATAAACCAGGCATGGGCGGTGTCTGACCCGGTTCCTGTGTCGAAGTGATCCCGAGTCAGTTCGCCGGTAATCTTCGTGTGCCGGAAGGCATACTCGCCTTCGAAGGCGGCGAGCGTCAGTGCACGTCCGTGATCACTCGACAGCCTGAGCTCGTCGCCGGTGGCGTAGTCACCGCGCGCGAGTGAGGCGCCGAATCGAAGACCGACCGTCGGTGAGATGCCGGCGCCCACCTCGATGACGGGCGTGCTACGGGGATTCCCTTCGCCGTTGAGCTCGAAGCTCCTCGTTGGTGCCGAGCTGACGAGGGCCGCGCGAGCATCCCACTTGTGTGTCGAGGCTGTGAACGTTCCACCGAGCGGATACGTTGAAGCGATGGCCGGAACGCGCGGTGCGGCGGCATCGAAGGCCGGCATGGACAGGAAGTAGCTGTAGTGCGGCCCGATCGTGGGATTCACGCCGGGACGGGTATCGAGCATGCCCAGTCCGATCGGTGACGCAATGAATCCCAGATCGAGGCGAGTCGCGATGCGACCCGGACGCGCGTATTGCACTGCCGCCTGATAGACCTCCTTGTCCCATTCGGGTTCGCGCGGCTGGCGTAGCCACGGTCGCGCATAGATCATCCACCCGTTGCCCAGATGTGCGACGGCTGTGATATCGATGATGATGTTCGGCCGGTCGCTTGCATTCTCCCCGCGGAAGAGGTCGACGCTCACAGCACTGTCGAGACCGAATCGGCTTGCAGACTGTGCGTGGCCAGGCGTGGCCCAGGCCAGCACGGCGAGCACGAGAGCCGTTCTCTCGCATCCGCGGCGCGTGTTAGCCGGCAACCGCTTCCTCCAGTTCGAGATCTGGCGAGGTCACTCCGGGCAGGGCTTTCACGAGTGCACCCACGATCTCGGCCTGGTACTCCGTGCCAGAACAGCGCCAGAGTTCGCGCAGCGCCTCGCCGGACGGCCGCGCGGTGCGATAGGCGCGAGCGCTGGTGATTGCGTCGTAGGCGTCGGCGACGTGCACGATGCGGGCGATGAGCGGGATGTCATCGCCGCGAAGGCCGTGGGGATAGCCCCGGCCGTCGGGACGTTCATGGTGCAGTTCGACGATCGCCAGGTGTCTCGACAGGAAGGGCACCGAGCGCAGAATCCTCGCGCCGTGCACGGGATGCTGTTTGATGGCCTCGTATTCGCTCGGAGTCAGTGCGCCCGGCTTTCGGAGAATGTCATCCGGAACACCGATCTTGCCGATGTCGTGAAGCAGCGCGCCAAGACGGAGTACTTCTAGGTCGTCCGAAGACAGGCCGAGCGATCCGCCAATCGCCACCGAGAGCACGCTGACACGCTCGGAGTGGCCCGCCGTATAGGGGTCGCGCGCGTCGAGTGCCGTCGCAAGCGCTTGGATCGCGCCTGCGTACGCCGCCTCTGTCTGTGCCTCGGCGGCGGCCAGTGAGGTCATCAGCCCGTTGAATGTTTCCGTCAGTGTGTCGACTTCGCGGCTGGATCCGGTGAGTGGGAGACGCGAGCCCACGTCATTGGATGCGGTCATGGCCGCAAGGGACGCGGAAAGTCGACCGACCGGCCCCGTCAGCAAATGCGCGAGCCAGACGCTGCCGAGCAGCGCGAGGCACGTCGCGCCGACCGCCAGAATGACCATGTCGCGCCAGACGGCGCCAAGCGCCGTTCGGGATGATTGATCGATGGAGGCCAGCGCGTAGAACACGGTGTCGCCTACATGGACGAGTCGCCGGTACGCAAAGGATTCGCCGCTCAGCGTTTCCGTGCCGGAGGTGGCGCCCGACCGCAGGATGCGTGCCTCGAACTCGCGGGCCGCTTCCGAAGGGAGCGTACTTGCCAGCAGCAGATCGCCGCTCAGGACGGCCAACTCGGATCGGGACAGCCGTTTCATGTCGTTGATGTAGGTCTGATCGAGGCATGTCGTTGCGTACAGCGTGCCGATCGTCGTGCCATCTCCCAAGAGGAGCGGAACCGTCGCGACGCGGAACGTCTGGCTGCCGACTTTCGCGACGCCGTCGAATGTGTCTACGTTCCTGTCGGTCGCCACGACGGCGACGGGACGACCAACCGGCCACCGATCGGCAAGGCGTCCGGCGGATGCGAGGGTCCGGTCGTGCGCGTCGACCAGGACGATCGCGTCGGCATCGTCTTCCATTCTGACCGCCACTTTTTTCAGTTCGCCTTCTATCGTGGCGAGCAACTGCTGCCGCGTATCATCGTTGCTCCCCCGGACTTCTGCCGCATACGTGTCCAGCGCTGCCTTCAGCGTGGGACTCTCGGCGAGATTGGACGCCTGGGTGCGCCAGTCGTGCTGGCGTCGCTGTTCGAGCGCTGCGAAGAGCCGTTGCGTAGACTCGAGGTTGTCGACGACCGCCGTCCGAACCTGATTGCGAGCTCGAATGGTCGTGAATGCGAAGACGATGATGAGCAGCGCAGACACGGTGAGAAACGTGACGGCCAGCGTCTTCGCGAGCAAACTGGGCGGGCTGGACTGCTTCACAGGTCCCCGTCCTCCACCGGCAGCGCGATGTCGATCGACGACGTCGTGTCGGCCTGAACCTGGATCGAATCCGTGCGTTCTCCAACACGCTCGTGCCAGCCGACGATGGTGTAGGTGCCGACTGGAACGCTGGTCAGGGCGAAGGCGCCGGTTGCGTCAGGAACGGTGAAATAGGGGTGATCGAGGACCAGGATCGAAGCGCTCATGTGCGAATGAATCTGGCAGTAGACCTTCACGAGACCGGTCTTCGCCAGCTGGCGTGCGCGCGACTGTCCTTGCGGATACCGTCCGAGATCGAACGTGGCCACGCGGGAGAGGGAAAAGACGTTGTGGAAGAAGGGATCACGGTTCGGAAACTCAACCGTCGATCCGCGTGTGAGAGCCAGCACGCGCGGAAGGAATGCCTCGTGCTCCTGCGAAATCTGCTGGCGCGAGGTCGGCAGCTGACCGCGGTATGTCACGCCCTTCAGATACACGACGACGTTGGCGATCTCCGGTGTTGTGCTCGTTCGACGGTCGCCGACGGATCTTGGAGAGTAGGCGTTCGACGGCAGCGGCGTGCCGCGAACGTGACTGAGCTTCACGTGCCCACTGATGCTGCCCATCGCCGGAACTTGTGCGCCTGGCGCGGCGGCCAGGAGCAGGCCGACGATGACTGCGAATGGGCGGACGGGCAGAACAGGCATGGGATGAGTACTCTCCATGTATCGGTGCGGCTGAGTGTCGCTGCCAGCGTTCCGACCTGCCGTTGACTGCATGCGGCTGCGCAATTCAGCGAGGCCTGGTTTTGCTTCGCTGGCAGACGCGTCGGTTTGTTGGGGTGTTGCTCCGATCTCTAGCGAGGCTCCGCCTCAGACCGTCGAGGCTCCGCCCCGCTAGACGAACACGACAGCCCCGCTGCGCGGGGTCGTCTTGACCGGAAAACTTGAGTCATGCGGTGCAAAGCGTCAGAGGTCAAGACTCTAGGGGCAGACGCTGAGGATGGCGTCCGCGGCGACAGCGTCGCCGTTCGCTTCCAACCGATCGTCTGGCGCCGATTGCTGCAGGAGCGCCTCCACAGCGTCGGACCATCGCCCCGCGATCAGATCCTCCTGGGGGATGGAGCGGCACCGCAGTACCTTGGGCATGTCCCTCACGAACACGTCGTGTTCGGCGAATCGGCCTCGTGATGTGTACAGCAAGGCGGCTTGGTTCGCGATGCACTCCGAGACGATGCCGTAGCCAGGTTTGCTGACGACGACATCGGACCCCGCCACGAGGTCTTCGTAGTGCAGGCCTCGTGCGGCGAGTTCCGCGAGTTCGAACAGCCTCAGCGTCCTGTTGTCGGCCGGCCCGGACCGCACTTCATAGGCGGTGAGCATCAGCGTGAATCGACCGTGTCGCGCAATCTCGACATAGGGCAGGTTCAGCTCGTGACCGCCAAATGATGCAAGAACAATCGGCTTGCCGTCGTCGAGCCCCAGCGCGCGTCTCACTTCGTCGCGTGAATGACGCGCGCGGCGAGCGATGAGCGGGATGTCAAGTGTGACTGCGGCCATTGGTCCAAAGCCACCGTGAAAAGGCAGTCTCAGCGCGAGGGTGGCCTTGCGGTACGCCGACCTAATCGTGGCGATCACGCCAGGTGCCCGCTCCTCGAAATCCGGATAGTCGTTGTAAATCCAATCCCATGTAAAGTTGGCAAGCGCGATAGACGGAACACCGGCCTCGCGGGCGGCGGCGAAGGCGAGCGGTGGAACGTCACCGACCACCACCGACGCCCCGAGCTCCCCAAGAACCGCGGCCTCCGCCTTGACGCGGTGACCGAAGCCTCCATAGAAATCGGCGGCGAGACGGGCGGTTTCGTTCTCGTCGATGCGCAGGCTGTCGATCTGCGCCATGCCGGTGTCGGTGTCGGCCTGCTGAATCTCGATCGGCCCACGTGCCGATCGTTCGAGGAACCACCGCGGCACGGCCGACCGCACGACGATGCGAGTATCCGGCCGCCGTTGAAGGATGGCGTTGACGACTTCGAGGTCGCGAGAGGCGTGGCCGAAGCCGTGCCCACTGATGTAGAAGACGATGGTCTGTTTCATTCGATGCCCAAGGCGAGGTACACGGCAGATCGCCGTTGCGGCCTCATGCGACGCTACGTCGAGGTCTCAGGAGGTGGAAGCGCGACTGCCAGCACGTCTTCCAACGTCTTCACGGGGATGAACGTCATGTCGTTCTTGACCTCGGGCGGCAGTTCCGCGAGATCCGGCTCGTTGCGGGCGGGGAGGATCACGGTCTTGATGCCTTGCCGTCGGGCCGCGAGCGCTTTCTCGCGAATGCCCCCGATCGGCAGGACGAGTCCGCTCAACGTGATCTCGCCGGTCATGGCGACATCCGAACGCACCTGCTGATTCCTGAGCGCGGAGACGATCGCGGTCGCCATCGTAATGCCCGCCGAGGGTCCGTCCTTCGGAATCGCTCCAGCGGGCACATGGATGTGCAGGTCGTGGGCGTCGAGAAACGCGGCGGACACACCGAGTTCCTTCGCCGACGCCCGAATATGGCTGACGGCAGCGCGCGCTGATTCCTGCATCACGCTGCCGAGCTGTCCGGTGAGGATGATCTCGTGGCGCCCGCCCGGCAGCAGGCTGGCTTCGATGAACAGTACCTCACCACCGGTTTCTGTCCAGGCGAGTCCGGTCGCGACGCCCGGCCGCGAGACGCGGAACGTCACGTCCGGGTGGTAGCGCACCGGGCCCAGGTACTCGGGTACGTCGTTCGCCCGAATCGTTGACGCCGCGACGGCCGTGTCGGATGCCGCGACGCGCGCAGCCACCTTTCGCAGCACACCGCCAATCTGGCGTTCGAGCGTCCGGACGCCTGCTTCCCGGGTGTACTCGCTGATGATGCGTCCGAGCGCCTCGTCCTCGATCGTGACCTGCTCCGGCTTCAGGCCGTTCTCCACCAGCTGCCTCGGAATCAGGTAGCTGCGGGAAATGTGGAGCTTCTCCTCTTCGGTGTACCCGGAGAGAGGAATGATCTCCATCCGATCGAGCAGCGCCGGATGGATCGTCCCGAGCTGATTTGAGGTCGCGATGAAAAGGACCTTCGACAGGTCCATGTTGATCTCGAGATAGTGGTCGCGAAATGCATGATTCTGCGCCGGATCGAGCACTTCGAGGAGCGCGGCTGCGGGATCGCCCTGAAACCCGACCGCGATCTTGTCGATCTCGTCGAGCATGAACACCGGGTTCATCGCGCCGGCCTGTTTGATCGCCTGCACGATCCGGCCGGGAATGGCGCCGATGTACGTGCGTCGGTGTCCGCGGATTTCGGCCTCGTCCCTCACGCCGCCGAGTGACAGGCGCGCGAACTTGCGGTTCATCGCGCGCGCGATCGACTGGCCAAGCGAGGTCTTGCCGACTCCAGGCGGGCCGACGAAGCAGAGAATCGGACCCTTGAGGCCCTGGCCCTGCGAGGCCTTCAGCTTCTGCACGGCCAGATACTCGACGATACGCTCCTTGACTTTGTCGAGGTCGTAGTGGTCTTCATCGAGGACCTTGCGGGCCGCGACGGGGTCGAGGCGATCCTCGGTGGTGGTGGACCACGGGATGTCCAGCACCCAGTCGATGTACGTGCGGATCATCTGGTATTCGGGCGAGGCGGGCGTCATCCGCTCCATACGGTCGACTTCGCGCGCGACCACCGTGGCGACCGATTCCGGGAAGTGGGCGTCCGCGATCCGTTTGCGTAGCTCCTGGGCCTCGGGCTTTTCGCCTTCTCCGAGTTCGTCCTGAATGGCCTTTAGTTGCTGGCGCAGGAAATACTGCCGCTGTGCGTCGCTCATTTCCTCCTGCGCGGCCGATTCGATCTTGCCCTTGAGCTCGAGCAGCGCGATCTCGCGATTCAGCGCCGCGGTCACGGCTTGAAGTTTCGGAACCAGGGTGTCGGCTTCGAGAATGCCCTGCTTGTCGTCGGCTTTCATGTCGAGCAGGCTGGAGATGAGGTAGACGAGGCGCAGTGGATCGTCGATGCCGGCCACAAGTCCTCGCAGTTCCTGTGAGAGGCCGCTACTGACCGAGAGCGCGCGGTCGATGAGCTCCTGAAGGCTCCTGACGTACGCATCCACTTCGAGCGTGCGATCGGCCTGTTCGGGTATCAACGAGACGGTGGCGCGCAGTGCCAGGCCGGAAGAGCTCACAAGATCCGCTTTGGCGCGCGCGATGCCCTCCACGATCACGTGGACGCCTCCGTTCGGCGCCTTGGCCATCTGTCGGATCGCGGCAATGGTTCCGATCCGCTTCAAATCATTCGGCTCTGGCACGTCGCTGTCCGTCGTCTGCAGGGCGAGGAAGATCAGCCGGTCGTTGGCGAGCGCGCGGTTGACCGATTCGATCGACATGGGACGAGACATCGCCAGCGGCTGCAACGTCAGAGGAAAAACAACCGTTTCACGCAGCGCGACGACGGGTAGTTCACTGGGGTAGGTGCGGGGGGAGTCGGAGGCCATGGGTAGAGGATAGCGGAAACGATGGCCGAGGCGGGTCTGGTGCCCTCTGCTATGATGCAGCCATGGCGCTGGACGAACGCGATTTCTTCAACAGCCGGAATGAGACGCGGACCGACAAGCTCACCTGCCCGCGCTGCAAGCGCGCGAATGATTATCAGATGCGGTGGGTGGTGAGGACGCGGAAGGAACGGATTCCGGCCGGTGCGGACGAGCGCGATCGCGCGATGTTCGCCAAACTGCGCGACTACAGGATCCGCGTCGACGACTCGGTCACCTGCAAGACGTGCGGGAAGAAGTTCGACATCCCCTCGCAGCACTCGATGGTGTTCATTCAGGAGGGCGGCGAGCCCAGCGCCGGCAGCGACGCCGAGAACTTCGGGAACCGCTGACCGGTGACTCAATACACGAACGGAATGAGTCTCCACCGCACGCGCTGTTTGTAACGCGCGTACTGCTCGCCGAACGTCTGCTCCAGCGACCGTTCCTCCCAGGGCATGGCCATGAACAGATAACACGTCGTGATCGCCGCGAATGCCAGTCGGTCACCCGTGAGATGAGCGCTGCCGAACACGATCAGCACCCACCCGAGGTAAAGCGGGTGCCGGACGAGACGGTACGGGCCGCTGACGTGCAGGGTGCCGGCCTCCGTCGCGAGGTGGGATGCGCGGATGCCTGCGAGCTCGAGGGCGTCGATGACGCGAACAGACCGCACGATCAGCCAGGCGCCGGTGAGCTGGACAGCGCCATGGAGGACTCGAAGCCCGCCGTGCGTGGCTTCGTACGCGTCGCCGCCAATCGGCCTCCATGCCAAGCACACCGCGATCAAGATCGAGCTGGCGACCCAGACATACACGGAGCGCAACAGACGTTCTGGACAGAAGGCCGCCAGGGTCGCCTTGACCCACGACCGCGCGAACAGGCTGTGATGCAGGGCGAACGCCGAGAACAGCAGCACGTCGAAGGTCAGCGGGCGCCATCCGGCCCACGGCTGAGGCTGACCCAGCCAGCGGGAGTACCACCAGCCCGTCATGACCAGCGAGGCGACGAACAACGCCCCTCCGAGCCAGACGAACAGGCGCTCTAGGAATTTGATCATTTGGTCATTTGGTCATCTGGTCGTTGGCCCAGACATCTGGTCGTTGGCCCCAGGCATTGGTCATTGGCCCTGTGGTCAAAGGGATCTCAGCGAATTGACGAGATGGCTTGCTGCAATTGACCAGATGACCAGATGACCAGATGACCAAATACTATAGGTGACGTGAGGATCGTGATCACCGGCATCGGTGTGGTGTCGCCGTTTGGCGTCGGCCGGGAATGCTTCTGGCACCACGTCAGCCGCGGATGCAGCGGCACGCGCGCCATCGACGGATTCGACGCCTCCGGACTTGCCAGCCGCGTGGCCGCGCAGGTGCCGTTGCACGTGACGATGAACGATGTGCCGCCGGTAGAGGGCGACGATGACTGGGACCGGCACCACCGGGCCGATCCCAAGCGTTATTCGCGCGCCGCACTCATCGGTGTGATCGCCGCGCGCGAAGCGTGGGCTGATGCCGGCCTGCGGATGGGTGAGCCAGGCGCTGGCGTCATTATCGGAAGCGGCGGTGGAGGTATCGACGTCGGCGAACGGCAGTACTACGACTTCTTCGTCGAGCAGGGCCGCAAGGTCACACCCTATGCCATCCCCATTTCGATCGTCGGCATGATGTCGAGCGAAATCTCGATCTCGCTGAGGTTACGCGGCATGAGCCACGTCCTGTCGTGCGGCTGTACGAGTTCGACGGACGCCATTGGGTATGCCGCCGCCGTCCTTCGATCCGGCGAAGCGGAAGTCGTGCTGTCGGGAGGCGCGGATGCGTGCGTGACACCGGGGATGATGTTCGGGTTCTCGCGCATGCGCGTCGTGTCGACGGCCTTCAACGACACGCCAGCGCGGGCGTCCCGGCCGTTCGACCGGCGGCGCGATGGCTTCGTGCTCGGCGAGGGGGCCTGGATGGTCGTGCTCGAACGCGAGGATCGCGCTCGTGCGCGGGGTGCGCGGATCTACGCGTCGATTGACGGCTACGGCTCGACCTGTGACGCGTATCACCGCGTGCAGATGGCGCCGGACGGGCGGGAGATCGTTCGCGCGATGACCCTGGCCGTTGAACGGTCCGGCCGCCACGTGGAGGAAATTGGCTACGTCAACTATCACGGCACGTCGACGATCCTCAACGACGGCGTCGAGTCGCGCGCGGTGCGGGACGTGTTCGGCCATCATGCGGATCGGCTCGTCGGCTCGTCGGTGAAGTCCATGGTCGGACATCCGCAAGGCGCGAGCGGCGCCGCCGGCATCGTCACGACCGCTCTGGCGCTTGCGAACAGCTTCCTGCCGCCGACGATCAACCAGTTCGATCCGGATCCAGCATGCGATCTCGACTATCTGCCCAACGAGGGACGCGCCGTCTCGGTGGAAGCCGCGTTGTGCAACTGCCTGGGCTTCGGATCGAAGAACAGCGCCATGGTCATTGGACGTGTTGATGATTGACCGCGGAACTCGCAGGGGCCCCAGAGACGCGCCATTGATGACTCTGCGCCTTCTGCGAGTTCTGCGGTTCACGTAGCTATGGACGATGTCCTGATTGTTGGTGCCGGACCGGCTGGCACTGTCGCCGCAACCGTGCTCGCGCGCGCGGGCGTCCGAGTCCGAATCGTCGATCGCGCGATGTTTCCGCGCGAGAAGCTGTGCGGCGACACGATCAATCCGGGAACGCTCGCTCGTCTGCGGCGACTCCGGCTCGCGGACGCGATCGATGAGCAGGGTGTGGCCATCAGCGGCATGCTCGTGACAGGCGAAGGTGGCGTGGCAATCGAAGCACGGTACCCGAACGGCCTGTGCGGCCGGTCGCTCAGCCGCACCGCGCTCGATTGGGAATTGCTGCAGCAGGCGGTTTCCGCAGGCGCGCAATTCGAGCCCGGTGTGGCCGTTCGACAAGCCGTGGTCGCGGAGACCCCCGGAGGCCCTCGCGTCGAAGGCGTCGCCATTCGCTCGGGCGTTCTTGACGCGCGTGTGACCATTGCGGCTGACGGTCGTCGGTCAGCGCTCGCGTTCGGCCTGAAGCTCGCGCATCATCCCTCGCGCCCGAGACGATGGGCCGTCGGTGCCTACTTCGAAGGCGCTTGCGGGACATCGTCTTTTGGTGAGATGCACATCCGCCGAGGACGATATGTCGGCGTCGCGCCGATTCCGGAGGGGCTGACCAATGTCTGTCTGGTCCGCAACATGTCGCGCGCCTTTCGCGATCCCGCGGCGCTGCTCCGCAGCACATTGGAGAGCGACGCGGGGCTCGGTGATCGATTCGCGCGCGCGCGGCTGGTCGCACCGCCGGCGGTGCTGGGACCATTGGCGGTTGATGTCAATGACAAGACCATCGATGGTCTCATTCTCGCGGGCGATGCAGCCGGGTTCATCGATCCGATGACGGGTGACGGACTGCAGTTCGCCGTCCGCGGTGGCGAACTGGCGGCTGTGGCCGCGCTCGACGCACTGCAGGACGGATGGAACGGCGTGCACGGAAGACTCGCGGCCGCGCGTCGCCGCGAGTTCCTGCCGAAATGGCGGTTCAACCGGTTGCTGCGGATGCTGGTCGCGTCGCCCGCGGCCGTGCGTGCGGCCGCCGTGGGCGCTCGTCTGTCGCCCGCCGTTGTGCGGGCCCTGGTGGCGCGCGCGGGCGACTGCGACCTTGCTGGTTGTGAACCGTTATGAGTGACGCGCCCGACCTGAAGGTCGGGCCTACAAGTCGGGCTTGTTGTCGTGGGGCCGACCCTCAGGTCGACCGCGCGCCGGAGTCGGGTGGTTGTTCGTAGGCCCGACCTTCAGTTGTTCGTAGTTCGTAGGCCCGACCTTCAGGTCGGGCCTGTACCGGAGGCTCGTTGAGGCTCATCGTTGTGTCGCTAGCTGTCTACCTCCCGATGCTTGTCGAGGCGGCGCGTGCGCGGCGCAACGAACGGGCCCAGCGGGCGCGCGGTGGTATCGAACCGGCGGGCGATGTCTTTCGGCTGATGCAGGTCGCCTACCCCGGATTCTTCCTTGCGATGATCCTCGAGGGCGCACGGCGCGGCGTCCCGCAGCACGGCGTGGTCCTCGGCGGCGGGTTACTGTTTGTCGCCGCGAAGCTACTCAAATGGTGGGCCATTCGGTCGCTCGGTTCGTTCTGGACGTTTCGCGTTATCGTCGTGCCGGGGGTGACGCTGGTCGCCTCGGGGCCGTACCGCTACCTCCGGCATCCGAACTATGTCGCTGTTGCGGGCGAGTTGGTCGGCGTCGCGTTCATGACGGGCGCCGTCGTTGTGGGCCCCATCGCGACGTTGTTGTTTGGAACGCTCCTGTTGAAACGCATGGCCGTCGAGAACCGCGCGCTACAGTCGTCGCGTGGCCCGTCGTGACACGGATCGTAGGCCCGACCTTTAGTAGTGACACGGATCGTAGGCCCGACCTTTGGTAGTGGCACGGATCGTAGGCCCGACCTTTAGTAGTGACACGGATCGTAGGCCCGACCTTTAGTAGTGGCACGGATCGTAGGCCCGACCTTTAGGTCGGGCGCCTAGCGTACGGTGTTTCCATGTTCGCCCGAGCTGGAGCTCGGGCCTACGAGGTTGAGTTGTGGCGCGGAGATTGCTCGCTGCCGCATGTGCCGCCGACACGTCTCCGTCGCCTCTCCACGTTTTCGTACCTGGGTCCGTATCGATATTCACTGACGTTTTGCACATTCAACCGACGACAGCTGTTCGTTGACGCGCGGATCGTCGAGACCGTGCGATCGCAGATTCTGCGCGCCGGAGAGATCTGCGGGTTCGACGTCTTTGCATACTGCTTCATGCCTGACCATGTTCACCTCCTCGTCGGAGGTTCCATGGCGCCAGTTCACCTGTCGGCATTCGCACAGCGAGCCAAGCAGCTGTCGGGCTTCTACGGCCTTCGCCAGGTCGGCGAGCCCATCTGGCAAGCCGGCTACTTCGAGCATGTGCTGCGGGAGGACGAAGATACGCGACGCGTGGCCGCCTACATTCTGGACAACCCTGTCCGGGCCGGGCTGGCCGCGACCCCAGCAGAGTACCCGTTCAGTGGATCGGCCGTGTGTTCGCTGGCCGAATTGTTGGACTACGTCGCGGATCGTAGGCCCGAGCTTTAGCTCGGGCGTACGCGCCCGACCTGAAGGTCGGGCCTACGTGTTTTGCAGTCGCCCGACCTGAAGGTCGGGCCTACGTGTTTTGCAGTCGCCCGACCTGAGGGTCGGGTCTACGTGTTTTGCGGTCGCCCGACCTGAAGGTCGGGCCTGCGGGTGTCTGCGGTCAGCTCGACCTGAAGATCGGGCCCGCGATCGGGCGAGCTCCGAGATGATGCCGGAGCCATATAATGAGCGCATGGTCCGCGGCATCCGGCTTCCTGCATTCACATCCCGCTGGCGGTACGGGATCGGACTCGCAGCGCTTGTCTTGCTCGCCGTCATTCCCGTTGGTATTGCGCAATCCCGTCGGATGCCGACCGGTCTTGCGCAGGCGTCGCGTGCCCTGATCGAAGGGCGCTACGACGAAGTCGCATCGCTCACCGAGCAGCTCGATGCCAGGGATCCATTCGTCGCCGCCGTCAAAGCGCGTGCGCTCGTCGCGCGCGGACGCTATCAGGAGGCCGAAACGCTATTGCGTCCTGCGGCGCAGCGGGCGCCGACGAGCGATGCGGCCCTCGAGCTCGGACTGCTGTTGCAAATGCTGACGCGTCCCGAAGGGACGGCCCTCCTGAGCCGGGTTGCCGAGAGCGCCGCCGTTGTGACTGAGGCCAACGATCTGGCCCGCGCTGCTCGCGCGCTGCGCGCGCTCGGTCGCGCGCAGGACGCCAACTCCGTGTATCGGGATGCAGTCGCCGCTGCTCCAGCCAATCCCGCGATCAACACCGCCTGGGGAGATCTCTTTCTCGAGAAGTACAAGCATAACGAAGCGCTGAAGTCGTACGAAGCGGCGCTGAAAGCCGATCCGGCATTCGGCCCTGCGTTCCTCGGTGCGGCGCGGGCGCTGGCAGACGATGACCCGCCGAAGGCCGCAGAGGCTGCCAAGAGGGCGCTCGAGGCGAATCCGTCAAGCGTCGATGCCCATGTGTTCGTGGCCGGTCAGGCCGCTGATGCGGGCCGTCGCCCTGAGGCCAGGCAGGCTCTGCAGAAAGCGCTCGAGATCAATCCCTCAAGCCTGGACGCGATTGCGCTCCTGGCGGGGCTCGCGTATGTCGAGGACAAGCAGCCGGAGTATCAACAGCAGGTTGCCAAAGCGCTTGCCATCGCGCCGCATGATGGTGAGGTTTACCGGGTATCGGGCGAGCTGGCGGCGCACAACTACCGGTTCGAGGAAGCGGTGGCCCTCGCGCGACGCGCGCTCGCGCTGAACCCAAACGACGCCCGCGTGCTGGCCGACCTCGGCGTGCACCTGCTGCGAACTGGCGACGAACCTGCCGCACGAATAGCGCTTGAATCGTCTTTCAAGACCGACCCCTTCAACGTCGTCAGCTACAACCTGCTGCAGATGATGGACACGCTCGATAAGTTCGTCACGGTGCAGGACGGCGACATTGTGCTGCGCATGGACAAGAGCGAAGCGCCCGTGCTGCAAGACTATGCGCTTCGCATGGCGCACCAGGCGATCAACGCCCTCTCGGCGCGCTACAAGTTCAAGCCGACCGGCCCGATTCTCATCGAGATCTTTCCCAAGCACGATGACTTCGCCGTACGCAACGTGGGCCTCCCGGGTATGACCGGCGCCCTCGGTGCCTGTTTCGGCCGGGTCGTGACCATGGACTCACCAAAAGCCCGGCCGCCAGGTGAATTCCAGTGGGAGGCCACGCTGTGGCACGAACTCGCGCACGTCATCACGCTGCAGATGTCCGAGCAGCGCATTCCGCGGTGGCTGACCGAAGGCATCTCGGTGTACGAGGAGACGCTGGCACGGCGTGAGTGGGGGCGTGGGATGGATCTCGAGTTCGCCCACATGCTCAACGTCAACGAGACGTTGAAGCTCAAGGATCTCAATGCGGCGTTCACCGATCCGCGTAAGATTTCGCTGGCGTACTTCGAGGCGTCGCTGCTCGTGGAGCACCTGGTGGCGGAATTTGGCGACGAGGGGCTCCACAAACTCGTTCGTGCGTTCAGTCAGGGCGTGGACACCGACGCGGCGCTGAAACAGACGGTCAACACCGATCTCACAGAGTTACAGACGGGCTTCGATCGGTTTCTCGAGCGCCGATACGGCGCCTTGCGCCGAGCGATGGCAATCCCCTCGGACAAACCGGATCTGGCGCGGATGCCGCTCGACTTGCTCCGCCCCTATGCCACACAGCATGGGGAGAGCTTTCCCGTGCAGGTCGCCTTCGGCAAGGCGCTGCGCAAAGCCCGTGAGCTCGATCAGGCGCTGCAGGTGTTCGAGCGATCCGCCGCGCTGGTGCCTCTCGCCAAGGGGCCCGACAGCCCGAACGCGCAGATTGCCGAAATCTCTCTCGAAAGGAACGATCGTCGCCGTGCGATCACCGCACTTAGAGCGTTGCTCGACACGGATTTCGACAACGTCGATGTGGCCAGGAAACTGGCGAAGCTGCACCAGGATGAGGGCACGAAGGATCCCGCGGTGCTCCGGCCGATATACGAGCGCATCGTCGCGGTCGATCCGTTCGATACCGACGCGCATGCCAGGCTCGGCCGCCTCGCGCTGGAGCGCAACGACACTGACGCCGCCATCAGAGAATTCCGTGCCGTGGTTGCGCTGGGCCCTGTTGATCGGGCCGCGGCGCTGACCGACCTCGCCGAGAGCTATCTCAAAGGCGGCAAGCGTGCAGATGCGAGGAAACAGACGCTCGCCGCGCTGGAGATTGCCCCGAGCTACGAGCGCGCCCAGGGTCTACTCTTGGAGCTGGCGGGGTCGCGTTGACGAGGGTCGTATTTGCGCTGGGCCTTGCCCTCATCCTGCCCCTCTCTGTCGCGCAGGCTCTCAACGCACCGGGTGATCGCTTTGCCGGCTTGAAGTGGACGTTCGTCCGCATCAAGTATCACTTCAGCGCTGAAGTCACCGCGGCCCAGCAGGACTACTACGGTGAACCGTGGTTCATCGATGGGCCCGCTGCGGAGCAGAACCTCTCGCGACGTCTCAGGACCGCAACATCCATTCAGGTCGAGGACCCGCGGGTGATGACGCTCGACGATCCGGATCTGTTCGACTATCCCTGGATCTACATGGTGGAGCCAGGGAACCTGCTGCTCTCCGACAAGGAAGCCCAGACGTTGCGCGAGTTTCTCCTGCGAGGCGGCACGCTGACCTTCGACGACTTCCACGGTCCGCCCGAATGGGACCACCTCGCCGCACAGCTCAAGAAAGTCTTTCCGGATCGCCCGATTGTCGATTTTCCGAAAGGCCACGCCGTTTTCAGCAGTTTCTACAAGTTCGACGAATACCCGCAGATTCCAGGTCTCGGCTCGTTTCTTGCGGGTCGCACGTGGGAAAAAGGCGGATTCGTCCCTCACCTGCGGACGATTTTCGATGACACGGGCCGCCCGATGCTCTACATCAACTGGAACACCGACATGGGTGACGGATGGGAATGGTCGAATGCGGAAGAGTTCCCCGGCTATGTCAAGTACACGGCGCAGGCCTACCGCATGGAGATCAACGAGATCGTGTACGCGCTGACACATTAGGAGAACGCCCGAGCTGAAGCTCGGGCCTACGACAGCAAGAACGCCCGAGCTGAAGCTCGGGCCTACGACAGCGAGAACGCCCGAGCTGAAGGTCGGGCCTACGGCGTGCGGGAACGCGGAATGACACCCTGACACATTAGCGAGAACGCCCGAGCTGAAGCGCGGGCCTACGACCTTGCGGAATCGGAACGTAGGCCCGACCTTCAGGTCGGGCGCTCAGGACATCATGACCACTCTCAGCGCCGAACGTGTCGCCGAAGGTCGCGAGCGCATTCTCACCGAGCTCCGCAAAGTCATCGTCGGTCAGGACGAAGTCGTGGAGGAGGTGCTCACCGCGCTCTTCACCGGCGGCCACTGCCTGATCACCGGTGTCCCGGGACTCGCGAAGACGCTGCTCATCAAGACCATCGCCGAGATCCTCGATCTGGAGTTCAAGCGAATTCAGTTCACACCCGACCTCATGCCGTCGGACATCACCGGTACGGAGATCCTCGACGAAGAGCAGGGCAGCCGGCGTCTACGGTTCGTGAAGGGACCGGTCTTCGCGCAAATCATTCTTGCCGACGAGATCAACCGTACGCCGCCGAAGACCCAGGCCGCGCTGCTCGAGGCGATGCAGGAGCATCACGTCACCGCGGCCGGCCGTACGTATCCGCTCGACGAGCCCTTCTTCGTGCTGGCCACGCAGAATCCGATTGAGCTCGAGGGCACCTATCCGCTGCCCGAAGCGCAGCTCGATCGCTTCATGTTCAACATTGTCATTTCGTATCTCAGTGAAGACGACGAAGTGGCGGTGGTGACGAGGACGACCGGAACGGAAACGACGAAGCCGGATCGGGTGCTGTCGGGGCCAGACATCCTGCAGTATCAGGAGCTATGCCGCCAGGTGGTGATTGCGGAGGAGGTGGCGCGCTATGCGGTGCGGCTCGTGGATGCGTCGCGTCCGGGGCGGCCGGGTGCGCCAGAGTTCGTGGAGAAGTGGGTGAAATGGGGCGCGGGGCTGCGGGCTTCGCAGGCGCTCGTGCGCGGCGGCAAAGCGCGCGCGCTCATGCGGGGCCGCTTTCACGTCTCGATCAAGGACATCCATGCACTCGCGAGGCCGATTCTGCGCCACCGCATCATGACGAACTTCTATGCAGAGTCGGAGCGTATCAACTCCGATGCGATCGTCGAGCGCCTGATCGAGGCCGTGCCTCTGCCAAAAAGCGGAATGTAGAAGCGTCGTAGGCCCGACCTTCAGGTCGGGCGACTCCCATGTCCCAACACACTCGCGATCGCCAATTCCTCGACCCGGCGGTCCTCGCGCGGCTGGGCACCCTCGAGCTGAAGGCGCGCGCGGTCGTCGAAGGCTTTCTCTCCGGCCTTCATCGCAGTCCCTTCAAGGGGTTCAGCGTGGAGTTCGCGGAATACCGCCAGTACATTCACGGTGACGATCCGTCCCTGATCGACTGGAAGGTCTTCGCTCGCAGCGATCGGCACTACATCAAGAAGTGCGAGGAGGAAACCAACCTCCATTGCCATGTGCTGCTCGATGTCAGCGCGTCGATGGCCTACGGATCGCACGGCATCACGAAGTACCAGGTACGGCCAGTGTCTGGCCGCGTCCCTCGGGTATCTGATGAATCGCCAGCACGACGGCGTTGGTCTGGCGGCCTTCGACGACCAGGTCCGGACGCTGCTGCCGGCCAGTTCGCGGCCGGGACATTTGCGGGCGCTGCTCGTGACCCTGGATCGACTGACGCTGGGGCGGGAGACAAACGTCTCACAACCGCTGCATCAGCTGGCCGACGCGCTCGGCAAGCGCGGCATGGTCGTGCTCATTTCGGATCTGTTGGACGATCCTGAGCGGGTGATTCGCGGGCTGAAGCACTTCCAGTTCCGAGGCACCGACGTCATCGTGTTCCATGTCCTCGATCCCGATGAGCTCATCTTTCCGTTCGAACGGGCGACGCGCTTCGAGGATCTCGAAACGAGCGAAGAGGTGATGGCCGTGCCGTCGGTCGCCCGCGAGCAGTACCTCAAAGCGATTCACGATCTGATCGAACGTTACAAGAGAGGGCTGGGAAGCGCGGGCATCGACTACCATTTACTCAGCACCGCCGAACCGCTCGAGAGGGCGCTGCTCGCGTACCTGTCAACGCGCGCCCGCGCGTACTGAGAACTCTGTCGCGCCCGACCTGAAGGTCGGGCCTACGGTGGGCCTACTGTGTCGCGCCCGACCTGAAGGTCGGGCCTACGGTGGGCCTACTGTGTCGCGCCGGACCTGAAGGTCGGGCCTACGGTGGGCCTACTGTGTCGCGCCGGACCTGAAGGTCGGGCCTACGGTGGACCTGCTCTGTCGCGCCCGACCTGAAGGTCGGGCCTAGGTGGGCCTATTGTGTCGCGCCCGACCTGAAGGTCGACCCTACAATCGGCACCCTGGGTTGGTCGATCCCGACCACCTACGCTCCCCGACTCCGCGCTTCGTGCTTCGTCCGAGGTCCGCGGTAGCTCGCGCGCGAGGGTGGCGGCGGTCCGCCAACGCTGTGCGCGCTACGTCTTCCTCGGCTGGTTCTTCTCCGGCAGCCGGTCACCCGCCGACACGGCTCGCGCGACAAGGAAGACGGCGGTCAGCAGCAGGCTGGCGCCGACCGGGACGAGCAGAACCCCCAGCCCCGGATCGCCGGCATAGAAGTGAACGCCTCCAAGAAAAAATCCTCCAGGCAGCAGAACGCTGGCCCCGATGAGAGAGCCTGAGACGAGCGCCGGCCGGAGCGGCTGCACGGAGGGTACGCCGCGCAGCGTCAAGGCATACGCGACGTGCACGAGGGACAGGAGCGTCCCGTGGGCGTGCGCGAGCGTCCACATCAGCCGGCGCGTCTCGCTGGACGCGTCGAGATAGGCGCGAACCTTGAAACCATGAAGCGCTTCGAGCGTCAGTCCAAGTGTCGCGAACACGAGCAGCGACCACCACCCGAATAGGAGGTGACGACGGGAATAGTCTATTCGCGCCACAGGACCGGCCGGTTGTCTCGTTGGCTGAGGAGGCGATCGAGGATGTCCGCGATGAGGCTGCCATCCGGCTTGAAGAGCAAGGCAGGATCGTCGCGCCGCCCCTCGCGCTGGCGACTATCACGCCAGATGTCGAGCACGCGTCGCGGCGCCGCGGCGTCTCGATTGGGCCGAGCGACGAAGTCGAACGCGAAGTTGCCAAACGCGGGCAGCGAGCGCAACGACCGATACGCGATAAGGCGCACGGCGTCGTACGGATCGTTCAGCAGCACGGCCAGGTACGGTGGCATCCAACTCGTGCCGGAGGCCCGTTGTGCGGGCGGCCACCCCATCGCCTGCGCGATGATCGCGCGCTGGCCGGCATCGCCTTTCAGCAGGACCAGGAGCGACGCCGCCACCGAACGGTCATCGTCGCTCATCGCCGTCGCGGCAGGCCGAGGTCTGCGGTACCACTGTTCCAGGTAGCCAGCTGTCCAGTCGAGCGTCTTGTCGAGGTGACACAGGTTGCAGGCGTTCGGACGGCCCGTCGCGATTGTTGCCGACGTCGAGGGACTGCTGACTTGATGGCTGCGTATCGTCTTGAGCAAGCCGTATGTCGTGTACGGCATGTGGCAGTTGTAACAGGAGCTTCCCGCCGAATCTGCGCCGTGCTTCGTATGCGCCGTGAGCGTGCGTTCCAATTGCGCGTGGCACTGCAGGCATGCGCCGTTTCCGCCAGCCCCGTCAGAACCCTTGTCCACGCTGCGCGGCGACAATTGATCGTCAGCCCACTCCTTCACCGGCCGCTCGTCATCGGTCGTCTGGTGCATCGTGTGGCATGAGGTGCATGCCATTCGCTTCTTGTCGTCGGGTGCGTGCTTGAAGCAGGGGGAATCGATCAACCCGTTGTACTCACGTCCTGTCGCTCGAACCATGCCGTCCGACCAGAAAATGTCGCGGACAAATCCCGGGTCGTCCTTCAACAACCTCTTCATGGTTGTCGACGACATGTTCGCCGACGGTTGGACGACGAAGCGTGTCTTGGCGAGCTCGTCGCCAGGCCGGTACGGCAAGCCGAGCGAGTTCGCGTCGCGCTCGTCCTGCGCGTTGTAGAACTCCCACAAGCCGTGACATTGACCGCACACCTCGGATGAACGTTCCGAGCTCAGACGCTGGGGGTGGACGATGGTCGAGTCGGCGCCGCCGCTCAGGTGCAACGTGTAGCGCCGCCACGGGCTCGCGTTCCGCCGCGCGTGCTCCTCGCCAGGGCCGTGACACATCTCGCAGGCGATCCCGAACTCGACGGCCTTCGTATCAATGGTCTGGGAGGACAGCGGCGCGGTGCCAAACGGGGTGCTGAACTCGGGCTTGCCTTGCGTTGTGTGACACTGGACGCAGACACCGTTCCAACTCCCGCTCTCAGAACTCCATCTGTTGACGGGAGGATGCATGACTGCTGATGGACGTGGGACCCATCGGCGCTCGCCGATGATCTGGATCGCCGGGAGTTGGCCGAGCAGACGCCCTTGCCCCGTCGCGTACCAATAGATCTGCTGATGGTGCGACCCGGTTGTCATCACGACCTGCCGCCGAATGCGCGGCGGCGCGTTGCCTGCGCCGTCCCAGTCTGGGTCGTCGAACTCCGCCCACAGCTCGCGTCCCCGTTGCTCGAGCCACATCGGCCGACCGGGCACATCATCCACGCGCACGCCATCGAAGCTCGAGACAACCGTTTCCGGCGTCGCGACCTGCGTCATGGTCCGATGGTACGAGCTGTACCACGTCCGATATTGACTCGGATGGCACGCCCGGCACGTCTGCGATGCGGCATAGCCATCCGTCGCGATCTGAATCGGGCGGTGGGTGATGCGCGGTTCTGGAACAGCGGTGGCACGCGAGCGCACCAGACCCCAGCCGAGCCCTGCCGGTACCGCGACCCAGACGGCCACCAGTGTGGCGATCAGCGTGCGCGAGCAGTCTTTCAAGGTCATGCGTACAAGGGTCCGCCGCAGGCTACGTCGGCTGGCGTCCATTGTAAACAAGTCGGGTTCCCGCCTCGGTCTCGACGCCGTGAATCGTTCGGAGAGACGGGGAAGACAAGATTGTCCGACCGCTCGTCGCCGGACGATAGGATGGATTAGACGTGGATTAGACGGGTCAGGTCAACGGAATCCCCCGTTATGGGGCCCGGTCGTCCGTCCGAAGCCCCCCGACACAGCGCGACCGCGGCCGCCGGCGTCGGGATTCTGAGCGTTCGCACCCAGCCAGCCGCCAGCGCCAGGCCGGCGACCAGCAGCGAGAAACGCGACAACGTCCTCACCATCTTGCAGCTCCTCAATGGCCCAACGACGAATGATACTCCGAGGGCTTTCATTGGGCGGGAAGGGCAGGAGGAGCAGGAGGGGCAGGAGGGGCGTGACGGGAGCGCCTGCGGCCATGCGAGGACATGCGAATCCGAGCGCGCCCATCAGCGTCAGTTCACGCTGGGGCGACTTTCAACTCTGTGATTTGTAGGTCTTCGTGAAGCCGTTCCGGCTGTTCGTCACGGTGAAGCTTCCGTCGGCTCGCGCGGACACCTTGATCCAATGCGCGGCGCAGTCCTTTCCGTCGCCGAGATTGGCGACGAACTGTTCCGGTGCGTTGCGATCGGGACCCAATTTGATCAGCTGGTGGTTCTGCCAGATATCGATCATGCCGGGCGACTCCCGGATGATCTGCCACGCCTCGGCCGTGCCCTTCGTGGCGCCGTTGTTCATCACGGTGACCTTGGGACGCATCGCGTGGACGATGACCTTTGGTCCCGAGAAGCTGAGGCCATGGTGCGTCGTCAGGTACACGTCGATCGGCCCCACGAGATTGTTGGGACAGGCCAGCTCGTGCTCCCGGTTCCACGTCAGATCGCCGAGGTCTATCGTCCGGAATCTCCCGTACTTGACGACAACGCCGACCGAGCGACCGTTTTCACCGGCGAGCATGGGCGCTTCTTCCTTCGCGACAAAGTCAGCGCACAGCGGATTGGGAGCGCCGGCCCCGTCAAGCGGACGAGTGATGACCTTGCCTCCTGACGACACGACCCGCACGTCGAGGTCGGCGATCGGGATCGCGTCGCCTGGCTTGACCGCCATGTGACGCCCCTTTTCACGCACCTTCACATAGGCGTCGTAGATCGACTGGTTGTCTTTGAGCTCCGTTGCCGTTGCAAGACCGTGATCGACGAAATTCCTGATCGGGATCCTCGCGGCCAGCTCCGGCACGCCACCGACGTGATCGAGGTGGAAATGCGACGTGACGAGGTAGTCGATCTGCTTGAGCCCTGCGAGCTTCGCCGCGACCATGATGCGCTCCGCGTCGATGGAACGGGGAAAACCAGTGTCGACGAGCATCGACTGCCCAGACGGCGAGACGAACAGCGTGGCCCCTCCACCTTCCACGTCGACGTAATAGATATCCAGCGACTTCCGGGCCTGCATGTTCGCGTGCGGTTGGAAGGAGACGACCAGACCGAATACCAACAGACACGCCAACGTCGTGCGTATCGTCATGACGAACCTTCCAAATCCGCAGCCGCCGGCGGCGACAGGTTTTATTGTTCCGTTCGCTGCGTCCCCTTGCTGGTCCTCTCTCGAAGCAGCCGCTGATAGTCCTCTTCGGTGAGGAATACCACCTCGGTGTTTGCATGGGCCATCTCGTCGACGCTACGCTGGCCGTACGTGACCCATTGCGCCGGGTCCGGGTTGGCTTTGTTGGCGGCCGTGTTGTCGTGCCATGCGGTGAGCCTGATGACCGTGCCCTTCGGCAGCAGCGGCGCGGCATCATCCGCATAGATGGCGCTGACATGCCAGTTGAAGTTCCAGTTGGGTGAATAGCTCAGGACTTCGCTCCGGCCATCCGGGTAGATCGCCTCCATCGACATCGCCTTTCCCCGGATATGCATATGAGGCTGGAAGTTCGTAATCAGCACCGGCGTCGGAGCTGTCCAGTACGCGGTGTGCTCGTTGACCACTCCCGGTGGGATCTCCAGCTTCTCGCGATAGCGGGACCCGATGGGGACGTAGAACGCGCGATACTTCGGCACCACGCCTGTCGGATAGAACCAGAAGCCGGTTTCCGTTTGCTCCGTCACCGGCTTGCCGGCAGCGTGATAGTGCTGGCTCCAGGTGAGCCTGGCGCCGGCCTTCAACAGCTTGCCCACGTTGTCGGGATAGATGTCGCCGGTCTTCCCGATTTCCCAGTCCAGCAAATGAATGCGTCCTTCCGCCTCAGCCTCGTCGCTGTTAATCGACGGTTGTTGCCTCGGCTCCTGCACGCTCGTGGTCGGGGCCGTGAGTGGCGTCAACGGCAGATGCGCCGGACTGCGGTGATCGACGACAAATACCGCCTGCGCGAGCCCGCGGGACACGGGATCGGGCGGCTCGGACTGCGTGACGGACATCTCCGTGTGATGCAGAATGCGCCGGCCCTCGAGATTCGGTTTGATCTCCATCGCCATGATGTAGCGATCTTCAGTGAGACCGACAGGGACCGGTCCCAACGTCGGATACTGGTCATTCGCCACGGCCGGCATCGAGTACGGAGGCGCCTTGACCACGAGGTCCGGTGGCCGGCCCATCTGCTCGGCCAACCGCCAGTCATTCCCGGCCGGCCACTGCTTGGGCGGCGGCATATCCGCCGGGTTCCCGAGCGGCGCCCCCGCATCGACCCAGCGGACGATGGTGTCGAGTTGCTCGTCGCTCAAGGCCGCGTTGTTCTTGAATTTCTGGATTCCGATTTTGGTATCGACATACCAGGGCGGCATCTCGCGCGCGACAACCTTCGTCTTGATCGCCCGCGCCAAGGGACGGACCTCCGTGTAGGTCAGGAGCGACATCGGCGCCATCTCGCCGGGCCGATGGCACTTCTGACACTTCTCCTGGAGGATGGGTGCGACATCCTTCGCAAAGGTGATTTCGGTCGTCTTGCTGGCCACCTGCCCCGACGAGACCGTCTGTCCCGCGATCGCGGACAGGCCGATGGCGACAGCGCTGAGCCCCAGCCTGCGCAGAACCTCACCGGAAACGAGAGGCTTTCTCATCACGCTCTCCTTGTCGATCTCGCGCACCCCAATACTACTCCCTCCCACCTCGCGCCGTGCCCTCGAACGCGACTTCTCACCTCGCTGGCGCAACGTCGACCTGCACGTAGCCGTTCGTCCAACAGCACTGATAGGTCTGCGCCGTTGGATTCGTCATCTCGTTTCCCATCACCAGCACTCGCAGCATGTATGGCCCGGGTGCGCTGAACGTCGCAGTCGTCGTCGCTTTGTCGGTGGGATTCACCGTGAGCGTTCGCGAGGCGAACGTGACCGTGCCCGGCCCGCGATACTTGCTCCACGTCAGCGTGACGTGGCTGCGAGGACGAGCTTCCGACTGACCCGATTGGCCGCTCAAGCCCGTTTCGGTGTTGACGACCCAGCTGTTCAGCGTCACTGGGTTCGGGAGAACTGTTTTCAGCGCCGTTCTGGTCCCGGCCGGGCCTACGACCATCGGTCCCGCGGCCTCCAGCTTCAAGCCGGGTGGAATGCGGTTGAGCCCGTCGCTCTTCAGTGCGTCGATGTTGTACAGCTCGCCGAGACTTGCCGGGACCGATGCCGTTTGCCCGCGAACGCTGAGCGTCCAGGTAATTTTCTTGCTCCCGGCGTCCTTTGCCAGTTTCACGACGAACACGCCCCGTTGCCGTCGCGGGTAGAAGTGAGTCGGCTGCCCTTGATCCTCGGGTCCCGGCTCGATCCGGTTCGCGGGGCCGACGGGAATATCAACTTCCTCGTCGTAATTCCGGTTGAGATATCCAAACGAGAGAGAAAGCGTGCCATCCGGGTTCTTGTACCAACCCTCATAGATGGGAATGACATCCGCCCCGGTCTTCTGTACGAACGAGTCGCGGGTTTGTCCACCGATGAGCGCCGGACCACCCGTCAGAATCAGACACAACCCGACAATCAGCTTTGTTGCCATGTTCAGCGATAGACCTCGCTCAGGAGCTTCAGCATCTCGGGCCCGGACGATAGGCCGCATTCATGGCGGACGATGAAACTCCCGCCCTGCTCGCGGACGGCTTCAAAGTAGGGCAGGCGCGGATAGCCGCGGTCGGCCAGCAGCAGGCGATCCCGCAACGCTGACGGATCCGGCAGGAATTGGCGTTCCGCCTCGGCGTCCGGGGCGATCTGGACCGTTCGGACCTCGTCGAAAAACCCACTGTACGTGGCGTGTACCTCCACGGCCGCCGGCTCGATCGTCGTGAATCGCCCAGGGAACGTCTCCTGGAGTATCGACTTGAGGGCGAATGACGAGCCGTCCTGGATCACGATGTCTTTGAAGCGGGCGGCCCGCTGCCCGTCCGGTGTCAACGTCTGGATGCTGACGATAGGATGGATTAGACGTGGATTAGACGGGTCAAGTCAACGGAATCCCCCGTTATGGGGCCCGGTCGTCCGTCCGAAGCCCCCCGACACAGCCTGGTGGTTCTATCCGAAAGGGAAGACGCCGAAGTACAGTGCGGACTACCTGACGCTCGCCGGGGGGGAGGCACAATTCAGATTCCACCCAACACCGTGACGGAGCACCAGGGCATGACCGTACTCAAGGCGCCGACCATCCTCCACAATTTCCAGCCGCACATGCATTACCGGGGCAAAGCGCAGACGCTCGAGGCGATCTATCCCGATGGCCGGCGGGAGATCATCAACCAGGTCAGTCACTTCGACAACGCCTGGCATATCAACTACATCTACGACCCTGACTACGCACCGGTTTTCCCCAAGGGAACCGACTTCATCGTGACGTCGATTCACGACAATACGGCCGGCAACAAGAACAACCCGGATCCGCGGCAGTGGGTGACCTGGGGTGAACGGACCGTGGACGAGATGGCTCATTTGAACCAGCAGCTCATCTTCATCACCGACGACGACTACCAGCGGATTGTCGAAGAACGCAAGAAGAGAAGCTCGACAGGGAATTAACCGAAGCTTCCGGCCGGCCGATCGGGACATTGCGTCCGCGTTTCAACAGGGGACACGGGGTGGCGCTTCACATCTCACTGAGGGACTCATGAAATCCACGCTCCGCAATCGCGTCTTCCTCGCCGCCCTCACGACGACGCTTGTCGTTGTCGCCGTTGTCGCCGTTGTCGCCGTTGTCGTCGTCGCGTCGAGCGGCACACAGGCGCAAGAAGCGCCGGCGCCGAAGCCGTCCGTCAATCGAGTGACGGAGGCACAGCTGGACAAGTGGATGCAGGAGTTGTCGAACTGGGGACGCTGGGGCAAAGATGACGTGCTCGGAACAGCCAATTTGCTTACGCCCGAGAAGCGACGCCAGGCGGCCGCACTGGTCCGGACGGGCGAAACGGTTTCTCTGTCCCACGACCTGATTGTCGGGGGTGTGAAGACTGAATACGTCCTCCCCTTCGTTCTGCAGATGAGGATCATTCCGGAGCGGCAGGTCGTGCGGGACCGTCAGGACATCGATCCGCATGGCAATGGCGGGGGGTCGCATTTGGACGCGCTGTGTCATATGGGGTACAAGGGCCGGTTCTACAACAACTTTTCTTACGATGAGTCGGTGACGGCGGAGAAGGGATGCAAGCTGGGCATCAACAACCTGAAGGATGGAATCGTCACGCGGGGCGTGCTGATCGATATCCCACGCCTGCGCAATCTCCCCACCCTTGAAGCCGGGGACGCACGTGTACCGTGAAGACATCGAAGCGTGGGAGAAGCAGGCTGGCGTGAAAGTGGGTCCGGGCGATGCGCTCTTGCTCCGCGTGGGACCACCGGCCCCGGGTGCGCGCGGCAGTCGCCGCGCCGATTCGTGTGCCTGGCGGGTCCGGTGCGCCGATCAATCCAATTGCGGTTTTCTAGACCCTGCGTCGGAGGCCTGCACCGGAGGAGGGCGCTTCGCATCGGCGGAGGCCACCTCCGTTGAGCGCCTGCTCAGGGCGTGCGAGGACTTCTTCCGCACTGAGAAATCATCACACGAATCATCGGGTCGCGCCTTCATAGAACACCGCCATTGCGAGCCACATCGCGACGACCAGCGTCGCGGTAAAGATCGACGCTTTCAACCAGCTGGGCAGCTCTGTGCGTTGAGTATCCGCCCCTGACCCGTTCGCGACTCGACTTTCCGCAGGTTGCTTGGAGGCCGATGTCAGAGGCTCCACCACTGCGCCGGATCGACGACGGGGTTCCCATGCGCCGGGGATCATCATCATGTGGCTCCCAACCATGATAGAGGCTGCATCGAAGACGGCCTGTGCTGTTCTGAACAGGTGGTATTCGCGACAGTCGGTCGTTCACGATGAGCCGTCATTCGCCCCGTCCACCGTGGCCCGCTCTGGGCCGTGTGCAATCCGGCACACCGCGATCAAAGGCATCGGGAATAAGGTGGATGGGATGTTCAAGCTTGTTGCCACCATGAGACGCGGCTCGGCGTCAGGCATGCCGCAGGCGTGGGCCCGTTACAACTCCATTGAAGCGGCTCGAGCCGGAGCCGGTGAATTGTTGCGGGAGGACCGCGTGCTGCGCGTCATGATCGTTCGCAACGATATGCCGCAGGCGTTCGTCGAATGGTTGGAACGGTGAGCCTGAACGCTCTTCATCGCCATCGCCAGCCCGAAAGAGGACACAAGCTATGTTGAAAGATATGTCTCCCGCACGATTAGCGAGCATGTGGGTCGCCGCGGTCATCGTGATGGCCGCATGCAGCGTGGTCTGGGGCATCGACCTGACCGTCAACAACGGTGGGCTGTGGCTGGTGGCCTGCCTAATGCCGCCTGCGGTGATGCTGCTCGTGTGGCGCGGCCCGCCACCAGTCACCGTTGCGGAGGTGCTGTATGCCGTCGACGCACCTTCACAGGAAGCCCGAGCATGATCGAGATGCGCGCGGTCGGTATCGGCGTCCTCGGACTCCTCCTTTCGACGCACGCACTCCAAAGCCAGGATCGGTCGCGATATCGCGACTTTCAACTTGGGGGAGACCTGGCTTCAATCGCGGCCCTCATCGGCATGTCAGCGTCGGAGGCCACGACGATCCATCGGCGTCCGGCCATGATGCAGGAGCTGCAGTGGCAGCAGCCCTACTTCGTGAGCAGTACCAACGTCGGCACGCGCGGACGCCGTGAAACAGATTGTCTTCAGCTTCTATGACAACCAGCTCTCGAAGTTGGTGGTCGACTACGATCACGATCGGACGGCCGGCATGACCGACGCCGACCTCGTCGACGCTATTTCGAGCGAGTACGGGCCGCAGATGCGACCCGGCGTGAAGAACAATCGAGACGTCACACCGCGAGTCGAAGCTGAATCAGGGACGCCAGTCGCCCGATGGGGAGACGCCGACTACTCAGTCGTGCTGTATCGATCATATGCGTCAGGATTTCGGATCATCGTGACCTCGCTGCGCCTCGAGGCCCTCGCACGAACAGCAGCCGCCCAGGCCACTCTGTTGGATGAGCGTGAAGCGCCCCAGCGAGAAATCGCGCGGCAGAAGAAGGAAACCGAAGACGCACGCGCGTCTCAAGAACAGGCACGACTCGCGAACAAAGCGGCCTTTCGGCCATGACTGATTCGCAGAGCCGGATGCGGAATACCCCATCCTGGACGTCAACGACACGACCCTGCAACTGAACTCCAAAACAAGGCCATGGCAGCTGACCCGAAGGATGTGGGGCTCTTCCTTGGCCGAGCTGGGGCCGAACACGCGGTCACGCGGGGGTGTCATTGGGTCCACTACGAGAGCTACTCGCGATCGATCATCGGCAGGCCCTGGAGTTTTTCGCGCTGCGCCTGCAGGACGTATCCGAGCCTACCGTCGATCGGCAGGAGCTGCTCTACAACGCCAGCCTCCTGGCGCACTACGCCCAGGTATCCACACAACCCGAGGTCGATGTGCCGGCTCCCGCGAATCTCAGCGCCGTCTTCGACCATTTCGTGGCTGACACGACCCTGCTGCACGACAGCCTCGATGATGGAAACGGCGGGCGCACAGTGCCTGCTGCTGGCCGGATTCTTCGAGGACCAGATGCGTCGACGGCACAACATCCGCTGGTACTGCCGAGCTGGGCGCAAGTTTTTTCAGGCGGGCGGCCCTTCACGAACGCTCCCTTCACGAAAGCGCGGCTGCTCGACGCAATCGCGAGACGCTTCGAGCTCTGGCGTCGGCGCCACGCGCAGCTGAGCCGCGAGCTGCGCGACCAGCCCTATCTGTTGGCCCCGCCCAGGCCGCCCACGCACAGCTAGTGGGGAGGAAAGGTCCATGTACGTCGAGGCAAGGGGATGTGCGTTGGCGCCGCTGTTCAATTGTGCACAGACGGCGAGTGGTCAGCTCCATAGAATGGTTGGCGAAGGTTCCACGCAGTCCAGCCAGCGTTCGAGTAGTGCCCTCGCCTCATGGGCGCGCGCCGACCGGCCCACGTTGGTCATGCTCGGAGCGCGCATGACGCATTCCGCTTATAGGTGTATTGCCTACCCGGCTGAGTCCGATCCACGCATTCACGTTAATCAGGAGTCGAAATCCATGAATGTCAGACCGCTCCACGACCGCATCATCATCAAGCGCCTCGAGGAAGGCGAACAGAAGGTCGGCGGGATCATCATTCCCGACACCGCCAAGGAAAAGCCGCAGCAAGGCAAGGTGATCGCCGCGGGCGCCGGCAAGGTCAAGGACGACGGCACGCGCCAACTCCCCGACGTCAAGGCCGGTGACCTCATCCTCTTCGGCAAGTACTCGGGCCAGGAGATCAAGCTCGATGGTGAGGACTACCTCATCATGAAAGAAGACGAAGTGCTGGGCGTCATCGAAGGCGCCGACACGAAGAACAAGAAGTAGGAGAAACGATCAACATGGCAAAACAGATTGTGTACGGCGAGCACTCACGGCAGGCGGTGCTGCACGGGATCAACCAGCTAGCCAACGCGGTCAAGGTCACCCTGGGCCCCAAGGGCCGCAACGTCGTGATCGACAAGAAGTTCGGTTCGCCGACCATCACGAAGGACGGTGTCACCGTCGCCAAGGAAATCGACCTCAAGGATCCGCTGGAAAACATGGGCGCGCAGATGGTGCGCGAGGTCGCGAGCAAGACGTCGGACACGGCCGGTGATGGCACCACGACCGCCACCGTGCTGGCCCAGGCGATCTACCGGGAGGGCGCGAAGAACGTCGCGGCCGGCGCGAACCCAATGGACGTCAAGCGCGGGATCGAGAAGGCGGTGGAGGCGCTGACCGCCGAGCTGAAGAAGATGTCGAAGCCGGTGAGCGGCAACATGGTCGCCCAGGTCGGCACGATCTCGGCGAACAACGACGAGACGATCGGAAAGATCATCGCCGACGCGATGGACAAGGTCGGCAAGGACGGCGTCATCACGGTCGAAGAGGCCAAGAGCATGGAGACCTCGCTCGACGTGGTCGAGGGGATGCAGTTCGATCGGGGCTACCTGTCGCCCTACTTCGTGACCGATCCCGAGCGTATGGAGGTCGTGCTCGAGAATCCGGTCATCCTGATTCACGAAAAGAAGATCAGCGCGATGAAGGACCTGCTCCCGGTGCTCGAGCAAGTCGCGCGCCTCGGCCAGCCACTGCTCATCATTGCGGAGGACATCGAGGGCGAAGCGCTGGCGACGCTCGTCGTGAACAAGTTGCGCGGCACGCTGCGCGCCGCGGCCGTCAAGGCGCCCGGTTATGGCGATCGGCGCAAGGCCATGCTGGAGGACATCGCCACGCTCACCGGTGGCAAGGCCATCACCGAGGACCTCGGTCTCAAACTCGAGAACCTCACGATGGAAGACCTCGGCAAGGCGAAGAAGGTCACGATCGACAAAGACAACACGACGATCATTGAAGGGGCGGGCGCGTCGACCGCCATCGAGGGTCGCGTCAAGCAGCTCCGCGTGCAGGTTGAGGACACCACGTCGGATTACGACCGCGAGAAGCTGCAAGAGCGGCTGGCCAAGCTGGTCGGTGGCGTCGCCGTCATCAAGGTCGGTGCGGCGACCGAAACCGAGATGAAGGAGAAGAAGGCGCGCGTCGAGGACGCGATGCACGCGACCAAGGCAGCCGTGGAAGAGGGGATTGTCCCTGGCGGTGGCGTGGCGCTGATTCGGGCGTCGAACGTGCTCGACGGCTTGAAGCTCAGCGGCGACCAGCAGATCGGCGTCAACATCGTCAAGCGCGCCATCGAGGAGCCGATGCGCTGGATTGCGACCAACGCGGGCCAAGAGGGGTCGATCGTCGTGCAGAAAGTTCGCGAGATGAAGGACGAAGAGGGCTTCAACGCGCTCACGGACAGGTACGAGAATCTCGTGAAAGCGGGCGTCATCGATCCCACAAAAGTCGTGCGATCGGCCCTCCAGAACGCGTCGTCCATTGCGTCGCTGCTCCTTACCACCGAAGCGCTCGTCTGCGAGATTCCCGAAGAGAAGAAGGACGCGCCGATGTCGGGCGGTGGGGGTATGGGCGGAATGTACTAACAGCACGGCCATCCACGAACGTGGAAGGCTCCACATGAAACCAACGTAAGGAGAAATCGCATGCATCAGCACTTTGTCAGCAGGTTCGTCTCAGTTATGGCGGCGACGAGCGTCGTGATGTGGATGTCAGTCGTTGCCGTCCCGTCGGCGCAGCGAAGCGAGACGGAAGGCATCAAGGAAGCCGAGAAGTTCGTGGACGCAGGCGCCGACACAGCCAATACCGTGGGCAAGGCGAGGCTGCAGGTCCAGAACACGCTCGCGGCGTACAACTCGCTGGTGACGCAACCGTCGAAAGACATGAAGGACGATTTCAAGAAGCTGTTGAACGGCGCGAAGGACACGGGCGAGAGAGTCGACACCGCGCGGGAACGGGTGACGAAGATGGAGGCGGCGGGGGACACGTACTTCGCGGGGCGCGCAGCCGCCATCAAGGAGATCGAGAACGCAGACTTGCGCGAGAAGGCGCAACAGCGGCTGGATAAGAACAAGGAGGAGTACCGCGGCGTGATGGCGTCGCTTGCGGAAGCTGGTCAGTCGCTCCATACGATGCGGACCGATCTCGACAATCAGATCACGTATCTCGGCAACGATCTGACGCCCAGTGCAGTGACCTCGCTCAAACCTGAGGCGCAGAAGCTCAACGAGCGCGGGGCCCAGGCCCTCGCCAAGACGGATCAGGCGATTACGAGTGCCAACAAGTACTTCGATTCGTTGCGACCTGCCAAATCCTGATCAGTCGCTGCATTCGTGCGGGGCAACTGATCCACCCGGGCGTGCTGGACTTCGAGTCACGCGCCCGGGTTGCGGGGCCTCGGCTCCCTGGCTATGGCGACGGCAGCGCGAGCCAAGCTGACGGGCTCGGAGGCGTGGGCGCCAAGCGTCGGCTGTAGGTCTTGTGTAGATCCCGGTCGGGGTGTGTCATGCTTGAGCATGGCTGCCAGAAGGCCCTCTAACGGCGCGACGAAGGCGACGTCATTCAACGCACAAGCGTTTCTCGATTCGGTGGGAGTGGCGAAGACCATCGTGAAGTACGAGCGGGGCGAGGCCATCTTCACACAGGGCGAAGCCTGCCACCATGTCATGTACATTCAGTCGGGCGGAGTCAAACTGTCGGTGCTGTCGAAGACAGGTAAAGAAGCCGTGGTGGCGATGCTCGGACCGGGCGACTTCTTCGGCGAGGGGTGTCTAGCGGGTCAGCCATTCCGCATGGGGAACGCGACGGCCCTTGCGCCAAGTGCGATCCTGCTCGTCGACAAAGCCAAGATGGTTCGGGTGCTGCACAAGCAGCATGCGATGTCCGACCGGTTCATCTCACACATGCTGGCGCGCAATATCCGGATCGAAGAGGACCTGGTCGATCAGCTCTTCAACTCGAGCGAGAAGCGCCTGGCGCGTACGCTGTTGTTGCTGGCGCGGTACGGAAAACAGGACAAACCGGTCCGCGTGGTCCCGAAGATCTCCCAGGAGACACTCGCGGAAATGGTTGGCACGACGCGCTCGCGGGTGAATTTTTTCCTGAACAAGTTCAAGAAGCTGGGCTTCATCGAGTACAACGGTGAGCTCCCCCTGAAGGTCAACAGCTCCCTCTTGAGCGTCGTTCTGCACGACTGATCGACAGACGCATCCGGAGCCTTCTGACGCGCGCCCTCGTACCCGAGCGCGTACGTGTCGGCGCCACCCGCCGGTGCTGGGAATCGTGGCTGGCGGTCGCCGGCGGCCTCGTGCTGCTTGTGACGGGCGTGCGTAAGCACGCCTAGGCAAGCGCGTCCTCGGACGCCTGCGTCGAGTGCCGAGACGTCCCCTAGTTGGAGTCGAGCTTGTCGACGTCCCGTATCTGACTGAGGGCCCGCCGCATCTCCTCTACGATCTTCATCTGTTGGAGTGTGGCTTGTAGCGTTTCGGCGGTTGCGCGCACAGCATCCACCGCGGCATGACGTGCAGCCTCGGCTGCGGCTCGTGCCTCCTCACCGGCGATCCGCGCCGTCTCTCCTGCCTCCCGCAGGCGCTCCCGCTCCTCGCGCACTGTTTCGAGCGCCTCACGATGCTGGGCGCGGACTTCCCGCGCCTGCTCTGCCAGTCGCCTGAACTGTTCCGCTTCAATTCTGTGAGATTCGGCTGACATGCGCTGTTCCTCGGTGAACCCACGGTCCCGGCTTCGCGGAATGTTATCGTTCGGCATTGCGGATCGAGCCTAGCAGGTGTGACCGCACGAGAGGTGTTCTAAAAGCGACATCAGCGAACGCCCCACTGTTCGGCGGGCGGCTGCTTCGGCGAGGAGCGCGAGCGTCAGCGTCTTCCAGTGAGGCCGAAGGAGGTCGACGATCTTCAGCCGCCGCGGCGAGGATCGAGACTTCGGCGTGATGTCCGGCGTGTCGGGCATGTCGGCCCTCCTGGTCGCTAGTGCAGGCGCGGTTCCAGCCATCTCCGCGTTCAACACTCAACCGTCGCTCTCAGGAACTGACCGCGTCTGGGAACAGTGGAAAGTTGCTGCGTTGCTGGGCAAGCTGCCGCGCGTGTCCTTGTTGCTGCTCGCGTCTGTCCTCGCACGCCCGGCAACGTACGGCGAACGGCAGTGCCCGCAGCCGTCGTTCGGCAATCGCCCCAGTGCACTCGAAACAGGAGCCGTACTTGTCGGCCTCGAGCCGAACGAGCGCTTCATCGATGCGGGTGAGTGTCTCCGTCCGCATCTGGAGCAGGGCCAGCTCGATATTCTCCTGAATGTGCGCGTCGGAACGTTCGAGGTCATCACGCACGTCCTTCAGTCGGTCCGTGCGCCCGTCTCGGATGCGACTCTGAACCTCGTCCTCTAACTCGCGGCGGCGCTCGCCTAGTATCCGTTTCAGACCTGCATTCCGCGTGGCGGTGTCAGTCATGGTCGACTGAACGTTGAGGATACTTTCGTGTTTCAATTTCACCTAACCCGGAGAAGAAGAACGTATGAAGCCTGCTATGGCTACATGGATCACCGTCCCCGCAATCGCCCTGTTGACTCTCGCCGCTGGGCACGCTGATGCACGAGCGACGACCTCACCGCAAACAGTCACAGAGAAGACCATCGATGGCGCCGAAAAGGCGAAAGATGCCACTATCAAAGGCGTAACGGTTGCTGCTGACAAGACGAAAGAAGGCCTGAGCAAGACCGGCGAAGTGATGACCGACGAATGGATCACGGGCCGTGTCCATGCACGCTTCGTGGGCGAAGACCTGCTGAAGGGCAGCAATATCAGCGTGGATACCCGCAAACACGTTGTGACGCTCAAGGGCACAGTGACTGGGCAGGCCGGACGCGCCCAGGCAACGAGAGTTGCGAAGGGTACCGAAGGCGTGCATAGCGTGGTCAACCGGTTGACCATCGGACCAAAGCTCAAGAGCTGAAGCCGTGGGGTCGAACTCAGGGCGTGTGGCACACGCGCCCTGAGGCCTATCTCGATGAAAGTTAGGTGTGGTCGAGCGTGCTGACGCTGTGTCAGCGTATCGACGGCCGCCATAGGGACCGTTGCTCCCGATCGCGAGACTTGCTGCAACTCGAACTCGAGCCGCGGGCGGCGTGTCGCGGACGGGGAGCGATGGCTGGCATCTCCGCTATGCTGTGGCGCAGCGAACGACTAGGATACGAACGCGTGGCCGACTGGTGAGGACGCGCTCCCGCCGGATGCCAGCGCGGTCGCCCGATTGTCGAGGTCCCAAATGCAACCTGACACGCTCGCCGCTCCGGTCACCCTCTCAAGACGATGGTCGTGGGGACGGAGGCTGGCAGTGGTCCTCCTGAGTGTGCCCACGGGCGTCTCGGCCCAGACCATTGACGGCGCGGCGCTCTTTGACACGCACTGCGCCCGCTGTCATGGCCCCGACGGTGAGCCTCGGGCGCCAAAGCGCGACGCGCTTGTACTACGCCGACCTGAAACGATCATCGAGTCGCTCGTTAACGGGGCGATGCGTGTTCAGGGGTCCCGTTTGAGCGGGCCGGAGCGACGCGCGATCGCCGAATTTCTCACTGGCCACAAGGTCGGCGGTGACGTCACCGGAATGACGCAGGGCCGCTGTCGCTCGCATGCGCCGATGGTCGAACCCGCTCAGGGCCCCGCATGGAATGGGTGGGGCGGCTCTCTCGTCAACACCCGCTTTCAGCCGTCAAGCGCGGCTGGACTCACGGCGGAACAGGTACCGAAGTTGAGGCTCAAGTGGGCCTTCGGCTTTCCCGATGCAGGCTCGGCCTGGGCGCAGCCCACCGTTGCCGGCAACCGGTTGTTCGTAGGCAGCCAGAACGGCACCGTTTACTCCCTGGATCCGAAGACCGGGTGCAGCTATTGGTCGTTCACGGCCCGCGGCGGCGTGCGGACGGCGATGACGGTCGGCGTCCATCCCATGCAGCCGACCCGCTTTCTCGTCTTCTTCGGCGACACGACCGCGACGGCGTATGCCCTTGATGCGACCTCCGGTGAGTTGGTCTGGTCGCGCAAGGTCGAGGACCATCCGCTCGCCCGTGTGACGGGGGCGCCGGTGCTCCACGCCAACCGCGTATACGTCCCGACGTCGTCCTACGAAGAGGCACAATCCGCGAATGACGACTACGAGTGCTGCACCTTCCGCGGTAGTGTATCGGCGCTGGACGCCGCCAGCGGTCAGGTGATCTGGAAGCGATACGTCATCGAGCAGGAGCCGGTCAGGCAGCCTGACGCGAAGGGCCGCATCAAGTGGGGACCGTCTGGCGGCGGGATCTGGTCGTCGCCGACAATCGACACCAAGCGCGGGCGTATCTACGTGGGCACGGGCAATGCCTACAGCCGGCCGGCCGCGCCGACGACCGACGCCGTAGTCGCCCTCGATCTCGAGAGCGGGGCAATTCGATGGGCGAGGCAGCTGACGCCAGGGGACGTCTACGTGGCTGGATGCGGACCCCGCGCGACGAACTCCAACTGCGCGTCCGACCTCGGTCCCGACTACGACATCGGTCAGGCACCCATGCTGGCCAGTCAACCAGGTGGTCGCGACCTGCTCGTCGTCGGCCAGAAGTCCGGCGTTGGATGGGCACTCGATCCCGACCGGGAAGGTGCGGTCGTGTGGCAGTATCGCGCCGGCCGGGGCGGCACGCTGGGCGGCATGGAATGGGGCTCGGCCACCGACGGCGACCACGCGTACTTCCCCGTGTCGGACATCAACATCGTCGACCACCAGCCCGGCGGTCTGCACGCGGTGCAGCTCGCAACCGGCGAGCGCGCATGGTTCGCGCCGCCTGCGCCAAAGTGCAACGAGCCCGGCTGCAATGGGGCGCAATCGGCGGCGATCACGGTCATCCCCGGCCTCGTGTTGTCGGGCGCCAACGATGGGTGGCTTCGCGGCTATTCGGCCCGAACGGGCGCCGTGGTGTGGGAGTTCGACACGAATCGATGGTTCGAGACGGTGAACAACGTTCCGGCGAAAGGTGCCTCCATGATCGGGCCGGGACCGGTCGTGGTCGGAGGCATGATCTTCGTCAACTCGGGGTACGCGGCCTTCGGTGGGCGCCCCGGCAATGCGCTCCTGGCGTTTGGGCTCGAGTGATGGGGGAATGTCGGCCCCCGGCAGTCGCTCCACACCAGCGGTGCGAAAATGGATTGCGTACGGTCAGCTGCAACCCGGAGGGCTCCGCTTGAGGGCGGCACGTGCCGCTGCCGCGGCGACCCGAGGCGCCGACAAGGAGACCGGATGTTGAAAACCAGCGCCGTCACGCCAGCGCGGTTCTCGCAAGCGATGCCGTATGCAGAATACCTGGCGTCGATTGCGGTGAATCGCGATGAGTTCGATCGCTACTACGGGATGGCGCATCTTTCCGACGACGACGCCGTGTTCTTCCGCAGGGCCGTGGCGGCGGGAGCAACGAAGATGCTGGTCATCGCGGAGGCGTGGTGCCCTGATGTGTATCGTGGCGTGCCGGTGTTCGTCCGCATCGCGGAGGCTGCGGGGACGACGCTGAGGATCGTGACCCGCGACGACAATCCCGACATCATGGACGAGTTTCTCCTCAACGGAACCGCCCGTGCGATACCAGTCGCGGTGTTCTACACGGACGAACTGCGCTACATCACTCACTTTTCGGAGCGTCCCGCGGTCGCTCATGCGTACATCGCCGTGCTGCGCGCCGAATTCAAGGCCAACTATCCCGATGGCGGCGACATGGCGGCCATGAAGGCGTTCTTCACCCCACGGCTCACGCCCAAATATCCCGACTGGCAAGTCGAGACCGTTCGGGAGATCCGCGGGTTGCTGCAGTCGGCGTTGGCGCTATGAGCCGTGAGGTGCCGATTGTCTATACCATTCGCGGCTGCGCGGCCTGCGTGCAGCTGCTGGCGAAGTTCGACGCGGACGGGGTGGTCTATGAGGAGCGTCGTGCGGAGTTGAGCCAGGAGATCATGGACGAGGCGAGAGCGCTCGGCGGCGCCGTGCCGATCGTGCTCTGGCCCGACGGACGTGTCGACCAGGGGTTCGCGGGCCACATCGGGTGCTACATCATCTAGCCCGATCTGGCACGAATGCCCTCGCCCCGCAGCGACTACGTGCCGGTTGACACGCCTAGTTTGCGACCTTCAGAAACCGCTGTGTTCGTTGGCCCATCGGACTTTCGCCGATGTAGACATTGCTCTTCGAGTCGACCGTGATGGAGTGCGCGGACAGGAACTGGCCAGGTTTCGGACCGGGCTCGCCGATCTTACCGAGGATTGACGATAGGATGGATTAGACGTGGATTAGACGGGTCAAGTCAACGGAATCCCTCGTTATGGGGCCCGGTCGTCCGTCCGAAGCCCCCCGACACAGCTGGCTCGCATTCGAGTCGCAGAACCCCATGGCATACAGACGTTCGTCCCGCGAAATGCTGGTGAACAACTGGAGCATGCGGTTGCGGCTGCCGGTACGGATCATCTCTTCCAGAGGATCCTGCACCGTGCTGGCAATCAAGTTGGAGCGGAATCTCGAGATCCCTGACGAACCAGCGCAGAGTCAGGCTGTCGACGAGAGGCACCACGGCGTATGCGATCGCCGCGAGCGCGAGCATCAGCGGAACGATGAATCGGAGGGAACGCCGCATGAGGGATCTTCTCGACGAATGGTAGCCCGATCGAGACGGGAATGAAGGTGAGCCGTATTGGATCTCCCCGAGAGCCTAATTGATGAGGTGGAAGGGCACGACCTCTGGGTGGCGCATCGTCGACAAAAACGCCACCATCGGAGACGAGCACCAGACCGGCCTCGGCACAAGACATCAGCAGCGCGGCATCATCGAGGCCCAGCCACGACCCATCCTGCCATCTCGCGATGTGAACGATCGGAAACACCGTGACCCGCCGCAGGCAGGCTGACACGAGGCGATGCGACGTGTTCTCGTCAGCCAGCAATCGGTGCGGCGTCGGTCTCTCCCTCGCGCGATCGGCTGATTTCCTCCGGGAAGGCCTTCGCGTAGGCTAGAGCCCGCCTGACGAGCCACGCGCGGCCAGCGGAAATGGTCCGCGGTCTTCTCGACGGATCTGGTCTCCCGATACGGACGGCCACCACTTCCCAGACGGCAACGCGATGACCGGTCAGGTAAGATGAACATCGAGGCCGACACTCTGGGTCACATGCTTCTGTCCTACACTTGTTCCGTCGTTCTGGCGACACATGTCGCCAAGGTTCTGACTTCCCATTGGAGTCTGGACATGCGGTTTCGTCTGCTTCCGCTGAGTGCGCTCTTCGTTCTCATCTTTGCTGCTGCTGCCAGCGCCGATCACCAGATCAGTGTCACTGCGTTGCCGGCCGTTCCCGGGCTGCGATGCTCGGCGATCGACGTCAACGACGCTGGCGATGTTCTCGTCAGCTGCACGACTAATACCCTCGCCGGTCCGCCCGCGGTCGCCTATGTGTGGTCGAACGGGGTGCGGACGGACATCACCGGACCGGCGGACATTTCTGGCTGTGTCGGGATCAACAACGCGAAACAGGTCGCGTGTAACACGTACTCGTCGACCCCCTTCCTCTGGCAGAACGGTACCGTCACCTCGCTCGCGCCAGGAATGCGATCGGTCAGCGCGTTGAACGATCTCGGCGAGGTCTCCGGCGGGACAAACGTCGGAGGAGCGAATGGCCTGCGGCGGGCCAACGGGACCATCGTGACAGCACCGACATCGCTCTTCCTCTTCGGGTTTGCCAGTTCAGGAGGACTCAACAACGTGTCCCAGGTACCTGCGCGTCCGGCGACGACGCCGTTGTACGACACGGTTGGCACCTGGTCGCCGGCTGCCGGGTATGTCGTCGCCGACAAAGGGTGGGACTTTCTCGCCGGCATCAACGATGCTGGACAGATGGCAGCCGAGCTGCAGGGCAACCGATGCTCTTTACGCCAGGACGAGGATGGCAAGTGCTACCTCTCCCTCCTGGATACCCCACAGGCACCGCAACCGCGAGATCGATCAACTCGGCGGGCCAGGCGACCGGGTATTTCATTGCTGAAGACCACGGCGAGTTCAGCGGTCAAACCCACGGTGTGTACTGGATATCGCGCGCATTTCCGATCGACCTCGGTGCATTCCAGTCGCTTCCTACGAGGGCCTCGGGCAGTAATTCGTCAGGACAGGTTGTCGGGTCGGCCACGGTATCGGCCAGCGAGAGCATTCCGTTGCTGTGGATGGTCACGAGTGTTCCGTCATCATTACCACAGGCATCACCGACCGAAACCGACGCGGCCTTCCAGTGGATACCTACGGACGGCAGCCAGGCGTCCGGACGGATGACGATCAACGCGCCGGCAACCGGTCCGTTCTCCGTGGCGGCGAATCGCGTCACGTCGCTCCAGTTCACGTTCGCGCCTGGTGTCTCGATTCAACTCGTTGAAGGCGTCGAGCAGACTGGACGTCCGGTGATGTCGTTCGATGGCACCGGTCTCGACTCTGGCACGGTTCGCCTCCGCCGCGGCGCCTACGCCGCTGACGTCGCCGCTGACGTCATCCTCGACCTGCAGCCCGATGCGCGCGGCGTTGACAAGGCCTCCTTCGATCCGCTTGGCGAGTTCAATCAGCAGGTCATCCGCCGCGGGCGATGGGTGCGCGAGAACGTGACGCCGTTCGTTCCAGCGCTGCCGTCAGGCGTGCTGGGCGTGATCGATGCGACCCAGGCATTGACCGACGACTCGTTCGGCGTCAATGCCGGGATTGCCTACGATCCGCTGCGGAATGTGCTCTATGTGGCACGTGGCGAAAACAACCGGTTCATCTATACGATCACACCATCGGGCAGCCGGGTCCGGCAGCTCGATTTTCAGGCCGCATATCTACCGAACTACATTCCTCATTCCCTGTCGTATGATCCCGTGAGCGACCATCTCTACGTGATCGCAATCGATGCATCCGCGACCACGGATGCCTAGGAACGAGAGTGGTTGAGATGACGACGGACGGAACGCAGATCATTCGAGCGATCTCGCTTCCGACGACCAACCTCACGATGGGCATGGTCAGAGCGGACGGGATCTGGCTCATCAACGGCCGCGCGCTGGATCACTATTCGTTCGGTGGCAATCTGATCGAAAGGATCGACCTAGGCGCCAGCTTCCCGTTCCCGGACTCGATTCCGATTGCGGTGGCGACCGCGCCTCCATTTGATGTGGCGAGTGATTTTCTGCTGGTTGACGAACGCCAGAATCGGTTGGTCCGTGTTTCCCGCCAGGGCGCTCCTTTAGGAGATACCACTACCCGCATGCTCGACGCTGACCACTTTGGAGGCAGTAGGGCCCTTGCGATCGACCCCGCCCGCGAGCGCATGTTCCTGCTCACCCGGAGCGGCACGATCTTCGTCCTCTCCGTTCTTTTCACGAACACGGCGCGCGTGAGCCCGCTGCTGCAGCTGACCGGCAGCTCGGTCGCGTCAAGTTCGTCACCGTCTCCAGCAGGTCCCGCCGGGAGCTTCACGATCTCGGCGCGATTCGACAACCCGACGGGCGTGACCATCTGCAACGTGTTCTTCAGAGGTGACGGAGTTGACCGGTCGATGGACGCCGCGGCGTCGAGCCAGCTCGAGACCGTGACCGTCACGTCCACCGGACAGCAAATCCAGGGATTCGGCGAACAGGGCCTCGGTCACGTGCCATTCGATCTGCGCCGGCAAAGCAGCGAGGAGTTTGCCTTCCGGGTGAATCTCGGCTCGCGAAAAGCGTTCAACTTCCTCAGGAGCGCCGCCCAAGTATCAGCGAACGAACGAAGGAGTGGATGAGGTCCAGCTATTTCAACTGATTCATAAGTCATGGCAAGCGAGATGGCATCGGTTAGGCGTTCGATCGTGTCTGTCTGAATTGCTATCTGATATAGGCGAAGCTGCGGTATATGCCCTAAGAATGTCCCTCCAAGCCCCTCGACGACTTGTCGAATGTTGTCCGGGAAAGTACCGGCACGGAAAACGAGGTCAATTTCGTCCCCCACGAACTCGAAATCGTGTGTTACGCCGTCGGTGATGATGCGGTCGGGACTCGGTATTGCAACTGTAGATGGGATGTCCGTGGCAGTCGGCGTGCGCAGTTCCAATCGGACCGCTAGCGGACGAGCGAAAGTCCGGTTCGTGTTAGTTGTGTCTTGCAGGTAGATTGAAGCAAGCAGTGTGCGTGGCGTGGTATCTCTTCGGTATCGTGATAACGAGCGTTAGGAAAAGTGGTGTATTCGCAGGAACGGCGTCGAATTCGGGCGGAAAGAACGTGACGTACGGCGCCAACTCCGGCACGACCCACGGCTGAACGCTGCCAAGAGGAGTCCGACTGACGAAGGTGATTGGCACAGTCGATACCGTACCGATGAGGGCCGACCGTGTAACGTTTGATGGTGTCCAGGCAACTTGATCCTCTTGCACGGACATAGCTAGCTTCGAGGCGCGGTCGGCGGCATCGAAGTACACTCGCAGCCCAGTGGCGTTACTGTGAGTGAAGCCCGGTCCAGAACATCGGGTGCCATTAGAATTAGTGCCAATTCGAGTCACAAGTTTCAGGCGGAGAGTGCCGGGGCCGGTAAGAAGATCGACTGCGGTGAGCGGAACGTTGACGGACTTCGCTTGAGTGGCATTTCGAGTAATCCCTGTGATACAGCGAGTCTCGCCTGAGGCAACAATCCTATTGTCCTGGTAGACCTCAGCTCGAAGGTCGAAAGCCGTCCCGATATCATCGCTATTCTTTAGTCCCACCCATGTGTCCACTGCAGTGGGAATCACGCTGGTCGAACCTTCCAGCGTCGTTGTCCAAGTGCCGATGTCAGTCCAGGGATTCCCGCCATTGAAGTTGACGGCGCCTGAGTCCTTGTATTTTGCAGCGCTGCTTGTCGGAGCGGCTGCGTCAAGAAAGAGGCTTGAAGGATTAGCCTGAGTGCCAGTGCCGTGAAGAAACAGTCGACCGGAAGACAGATCGGCAGCACCGCGCAGCACCACCATGCCGACCAACCCGATCACCAGGACTCCAAGCGAGATCGCGAACCACACAAACCAGCCCGCACATTTCGAGTGACCGGTCATTCCAACTTGTAACCCGGAGAGTTCTGAAGGAGAGCATCCGGATTCGGGCGTGGTCATAGCTTCACTCTACGGGTTCTCCGAACCCTGTCCAGAGCGCCGATGTGGATAAGAAACCCTGTTAGTGTGAGAGAGAGTGTGAGACGACGAACGACGACGGTAGACCGCGAGGACAACATGGCTCGGTCTCCTCAGCGAGAGATCGTGACCGGGGGAAGACGGCTGAGCTGACGCTACGCGGCCCACAAGAGCCTGTCAAGCACTCTTGTTGTTCCGAAGCAGTTATTTCAGAGGTCACGGTATCGGATGATTTCTCGTGCGTGCGGCATGGAACGTCTTATTCCGCTCGTGCTGCACGCTTGCCAACCGTCCCGAGTGTGCCCGGCCACCAAGTCGTCTGCTCGAAATTGTTAGCCGGACCAGCACTTTCTGCTCAAGGCCCATCGTGGGTGGGCGCCGACGTCGGCCGGGGCGGGCCGCATTGGGAGCGGACCGGTCTTGCGACAGCCTGATCCTCCTCCGGCCGCCACCTGATCGTCCTGCCTTGCTGTCTCTCCACCGCGGGCACCGGGCGCTCGTCCCGCGGGGTCGCTTGAGCCCAGGGCGGTCGGATCGACTGCCCTCCACCACCGGCCGTAGAATCGACGTCTATGCCCCGCGACCGCCCGGAAGCGCACATCCTCCGGAGAACTCCGCTCGCCCCTCGCCGCCCTGGCCGGCCCTCGGGCACCTCGCCACTGTTCCTCGAGGACGCCTTCACGATCGACGCCGTGACCGAGCCGGCGAAGGCGCGCGGGGCCTGGATTGGTGACGATTCGTTCGTCCGTTCGATACTTGAAATGGCGTCGGTGCTTCAGTGCTGGAGTGGCGTTATAACGGTCAGCTTTTCCTTACCACCAACTGGGAAGAGCTTTAGTGCTGCGCGACACACCGCCAAGCCAACCGAATCTGAGCGCGACACCTCAGTACCCGACGAGACGACAATCCAGCCCTCCGGTCGTGACACCAAGAAACTCCCCGCTGGCCAGCTGTTGGCATCTAGGAGCTTGCCGAGCGGATCGCCAATCTCTGAATAAGATGGTGGATTCTCGCCTGACGATAGGATGGATTAGACGTGGATTAGACGGGTCAAGTCAACGGAATCCCTCGTTATGGGGCCCGGTCGTCCGTCCGAAGCCCCCCGACACAGCGCCCATGAGCGGCGCCAGACGTCAACAGGGCGGATGATGAGGGCCGTCCGGGCGCTCGTCAAGGCGCGAACGGTTGTGTGGAGGGTTGTGCGGCGGTGAACACCGACGTGAACGCGCACACCTCCGGCGTGGCGACCCATCGCGTCGCGATCACGAGCAGGGTTCGAAGGCAGTGCTGGCGTCGTCCATCGGATACGCGCCGCGGTCCATCGGCAGTGGCGGGGCGCGCGCGGCACACGGGTCGGGGATCTCGGCGGGCAGGCCGAGATGACGGAGGATCCGCGCAATCACCGCGGCCTGCTCGATGAGGGCCAGCAGACGCATTCGCCCCCCGCAGCGCGGGCACGCCAGCACGTCGAACCCGAAGCTCCGGCGCATCAGGTCCGCCCAGAGCCGGCCACCGACTCGCGGCGGGCTCGCCTCGTCCGGCGTCTCCGCCGGATCACGCGGGGCTTCGGCCGCGGCCGTGTCACCAGGCCCTCCGGTTGCTGCGTGACGGACCACCTGCGGCCGCCACGCGGCGCGGGGCCCCAACACCCCGTAATACAGAAGGAGGTTGATCCGCGGCCGCGGGACGAGCACCGCCAGCCGGCCGAGGAACTCGACGGGATCGAACACCAGGTGCGTCGTGCCATCAGCCCACCGGTGCCGAAGTTCCAGCGCTACCTGGCCCTCGGCGGTCACGCGTACGCGGTCGGCCGCCACCGGCGGCCGCAAGGCGTACCGGCACACCCGCTCGAGCCGCTCCCGCTGCCCCGCGGGCACCACCACGCCCGCATGGAGATCGAAGCCATTCGACTGGGCGTGCCAGTCGCCGGGGGTGGGGAGCTCGCTCTCCTCTGGCGGGTCACCAAGACGACGGATGCGCGCGTCCCACTGGCGGCCCAGCGCCACGGTTCGCTGCACGGACGCCGCCGCCAGCCCGGCCAGCACCGGCGCCTCCTCCGCCCACGCGTCCGGCGCACCGCCCTCGTCGTCGCGATCGCCAAGGCCGCGCCGCGCGAGCAGGCGCCGCATCCGCGGCTCCACGGTGGCCAGCACCTCCGCCACGTCCAGACCCGTGAGGCGAGCGAGGGGATGAAAACCGATGACACCGGCACGGTCCTTCGCGAACACGCCATCGAGCACGAGCGCATGCACGTGCACGTTCAGATTGAGCGCCCCACCGAACCGCTGGACAATTGCCACCGCGCCGCCCCGGCCATCCGCCACGCCCTCCCGGCGCGCGCGGCCATGGAGACAGCCCAGCACGGCGCGCATGTAGACGGCGACGACCGCGCGGCACAGATCGTGGTCCCACGCGAGCTGATAGCGAAGGCGGGGCGGCAGGCTCAGGACCCACTGCCGCACGGCCACGTCGGGGAACACATAATCGATGAGGTGCGCGGCGCGCTCGGCCATGCGGCGGCCGCCGCAACTCGGACAGAAGCCGCGACCTTTACACGAGAACGGGACGAGCCGATCCAGGTCGCAGGAGGTGCAGCGGAACCGCGCGAATCCGCCGGCCAGCCAGCCACATCGCAGGAACGCGCGAAATTCCTCCTCGACGAACCGAGGCAGGCCCTCGCCTTCGCGCACAATCGAGGCCCGCACGCGGAAGGTCTCGAAGTGATCGTGCACGATCTGGTAGAGCGCGCTCTCCGCGGGACGACGCGGTTCGTACGCGATGGACGGCCGAGACACGCCGCGTCATGAGGCACGCGCCGTACCTCCAGAGCACTTCGCGAAACAGGCCAGAAACACGGCGCGACATCCCGTGAGATAGCAGTTCCTGCGCGCGCGGGCCGCTGCACGGGGGGGCAGATTCCGAAACGCTGTGTCATGCCTTCGGTGGCCGGCCGATGTTCACACGGCTCTCCGAAAGACGTAGCGGTATGCTTAGGACCAGAATGCCGGTGTTTCTCTCTCCGCTGTTTTTGATCGGCGCGGTCGCGGCCGCCATTCCGGTGATTCTCCATTTCCTGAAGCGTCAGCCCGAATCACGCGTAAAGTTCGCGGCAGTCAGGTTGCTGAAACAGGGGCCGGTCGAACACGCGCGGCAACGGCGGCTGCGCGATCTGCTGCTGCTCGCGCTGCGGGTCACCGCACTTCTGCTGCTCGCAGGGGCGTTTGCGCGCCCGTTCTTCGCGTCCGCTCCCGCGCTGTCGTCAGCGGCGACCGTCATCGCGCTCGACACGTCGCTGAGTGTGTCGGCGCCGGGCCGCTTCGAGCATGCGAAGCAGCTGGCCAGGGAAGCGATCGGACGTGTTCCGGCCGGGGAGCGCCTTGGCGTGGTGACGTTTGCCGACGAGGCGCATGTGGCGGCCGCGGTGTCTGGCGATCGAACGTTGGCGCTGTCGGCGATCGATGCCGCGCGACCGGACTTCGGCGCGACGCGGTACCGCGCGGCGTTGGGAGCGGCCGCGGAACTCCTGGAGGGACGCGGCGGCACCGTCATGGTCGTGACCGATCTTCAGGAAAATGGCTGGGACGCGGGTGGTCGAGTACGCCTGCCAGAGTCCTCGCGGATTGAGGTCGTGGATGTCGGCGAGCCGCCGGCGAACGTCGCGATCACCGCCGTCCGCGTGGACCGCAGTCGCCTCGTCGCCACCGTGAAGAACCTCGGGCCTGAATCGCGCGAGGTGCGCATTGGTCTCATCGCGCGCCAAGCCTCGACGCGCACCAGTGCCGGTGAGGTGGGCGTGTCGATCGGGGCGAATCAGTCGGCGGAGGTTCCGCTGCCAAGGCCGGTCGGCGAAACGGCCATCGTGTCCGTCTCGGATCCAGGTGGTATCGAAGGTGACAACGTCCGCTACGTCGTGCTGGACGAGCGCCCCCATCTCTCTATTCTCGTCGTAACAGCCAGCGGCGATCTGTCACGCGAAGCGTTCTATCTGCAGCAGGCACTGTCGGCCGGAGGCGGTGAGCGAACCGGGTACGGCGTGGAAGGCGTGGGTGCGGCGCAGTTGGCGACATGGGATTCCACCCGCCTCCAGAAGTACGCCGTGGTGGTGCTGACATCCACGCGGGGTCTCGACGCGCGCGGCCGCAATTTGATGCGGGCGTACACGAAGGGCGGCGGAGGCGTGCTCGTCGCCGCGGCTCCAGACGTCGACGGCGACGTCGTCTCCGACACGATCGGCGACCCGAACTCGATCGTGATCGTCAATCCTGGCGAGACTGACGCGAAACCGGGGTCGCGCGCCCTGACGCCGGTTGATGGTCGCCATCCCGTGTTTCGAGCCTTCGGTGCAGAAGGTGCGTCGCTGGCCCTTGTGAATTTTCGACGTATTGCCGCCCTTCGGGGTGCCGATTGTCAGACACTCGCGCGCTTCACAACCGGGGAGTCGGCCCTCCTCGACTGCGGACGTGGCGAGGGGAGGGCACTCGTCCTCGCGTCGGATCTCGACAACCGGTGGAACGATTTTCCGCTTCGGGCGACCTTCGTGCCGTTTGTTCATGAGGCGATTGGCTACCTCTCTGGCTCCAGACCTTCTCAATCCGAGTACATTGTGGGTGAGCAGCCTGCGGGCGTGAGTCGAACCCCAGGGGTGACGGCATTGGCCGCCTCGCCAAATGGCCCGGCCAGGTGGGTAGCCGTGAACGTCGACCCCAGAGAGTCGGATCCGGCGCGAATGTCCGCCGCCGAGTTCCAGTCGGCAGCGGCCCGGCTCAAGGACAGGACCGAGACAGAAGCGGGGACCATGACCCCCGTGAGCGGCGAAGCCCGTCAGCGGGAGGAGCGCCAGCATCTCTGGCAGTACGTGCTGGCACTGGTCATTGTTGCGCTTGCGGCAGAGAGTCTGGTCGCCTTGCGGACCGTGTGAACCGTAGAACCCTAGAACCGTAGAACCCTAGAACCGTGGAATCCTTGGATCCCGTTATCGACCTCCTGAGCCGCGTCCGATCGCGGTGGCGATGTTTGCTCGCGTTTCAGGCGACGATCCGTGGCGCGATCGCGGCAGCGGCGGTGCTGGCCGTCGTTCTTGTCGTGGCGAACTGGACCGACGGGGCGCCAATCGCGCACGGGCTGCTCGGCGTCGTGGCCCTCCTGCTGGTTGCAGTCGCCTTTGTCTGGGGCGCTCGGCCGGCGCGGCAGGTGCCGTCGGATGGGCAAGTGGCCCGCTTCATCGAGGAGCAGCACCCGTCGCTCGACGATAGGCTTGCGAGTGCGGTCGACCTGCTGGCCTCTGATGCCGGCACCGCCCGGCCTGCTCTTGCCGGGCCGATGTTGGCCGATGCCGAGCGAGCGGCGATGGGCATCGACCCGCGGTCGGTGATCTCCAACGAGCGGCTCCAGCGTGCGGGGGTCCAGGCACTCGTCGCGATATTTCTGCTGGCGATTGCGGCGTTCATCGGGCGCGACAGCGCGCGCCGTTCCTTCGATGCGCTGTCGCTCACCTTCTTTCCCTTCCGCATCACGCTCGAGGTCGTGCCGGGCAACGCCCGGATCGAAGTGGGTACGCCGCTCCTTATTGAGGCGCGTCTCGTCGGCAACCGGGCGCCTGTCATCGCGCAGATCCTTCGCGCGGAGGCCGCCAGCGAGTCGGCGATCGCAGCCGAAGACGCGGAAGGTGCCGTGGCGTGGCAGACGGCCGAGATGACGAGGGAGCCGTCCGGAGTGTTTCGGTTCCGCCTGGACGCGGTTGGCGCGCCCTTCAGGTACCGAATCGTGGCGGGAACACTGCAGTCCCCGGCTTACGAGGTCCACGTCGCACGGCCACCCCGAGTGGCGCGCATCGATCTCGAATATCACTACCCTCTGGCGCTGGGTCTTGCTCCCCACACCGACGAAGACAGCGGCGACATCTACGCACCGGTTGGAACCGAGGTGCGGCTGCACGTGCAGACAGATCGCGTGTCGACAACGGGACGGATGAGGCTCGAGGACGGCAGCGAAATCGTTCTCGCGCCGTCGCAGATGCCGAAGGATGGCCCTGCTGTCCTCACCGGGGCGGTGCACGTGAGCAGCGACACCTCGTACCGTATCGCGCTGGCCGATTCCGACGGATTGAAGAATCCTGGCGACACGGAGTATTTCATCCGCACGCTGGAGGACCGGCCTCCCGATGTCCACATACGCAAGCCGGCGCGTGATCGCAGCGTCACCATGCTCGAGGAAGTTGGCATTGAGGCAGACGCCGAGGACGACTTCGGCATCGAGAGGCTCGAGCTCGTCTACGCGGTGGACGGCGCCGCCGAGAAGGTCGTGCCCCTTCCGATTCCTCCGGGGCAGGCGTCGGTGACATCGACGCACATGTTGTATTTGGAGGATCTGGACGTGCGACCCGGAGATTTTGTGTCCTATTACGTGCGGGCGCGGGACCGCGGGCGCGGTCGGCGATCGAGTGAAGGGCGCAGCGACATTTTCTTCCTGGAGGTGAAGCCATTCGAGCAGGAGTTCGTGATGGCGCAAAGTCGGGCCTCGAGCGGAGGCGGCAATCGCGCACTCGACGATCTGGTGTCGGCCCAGAAGGAGGTCATTGTCGCGACCTGGAAGCTCGATCGACGCACCCAGGCCGCCAATGCCAAGTCGGAGCAGGACATTCGATCGGTCGCGCTCGCCGAGTCGGACCTGAAGAAACGCGTCGAGGAGACATCCAGTGCGTTCCGCGAAACGAACATGCGCGATCCGCGGCGGCGGCTGCCGTCGCCCGGGCGCGGTCCGCTGGAGCCCCAGCGGGCAGGGCAGCTTCGTCCAGAGGAAGATGCGATGACAGCGGCGGCCAGAGCCATGGGCAACGCCGTCACGTCGCTCAACCGGCTTCGCACACGCGAGGCGGTTGCGCCGGAAATGGAAGCGCTCAGTCATCTGCTCGAGGCGCAGGCTGATGTGAAGCGGCAGCAGATTGCGCGCCAGCAAACGGGCCCTGGCGCTGGCAACCGCTCGGCGCAGGACCTGTCGAGCCTTTTCGACCGTGAACTGCAGCGCGAACAGCAGACCAACTACGAGACCCCGGCAAGTGCGGCGCCGAAGGAAGCCACCAACCTGGCGGACAAGGTGAAGGAGCTCGCTCGGCGGCAGGACGAGCTCAATCAACGGCAGCAGCGGGCTGACCGCATGAGCGCGGAAGAACGGCGCCGCGAGCTCGAGAAGCTGTCGCGCGATCAGACGGAACTCGCGTCAGCGTGCCGAGGAGCTGGCCCGGCAAATGGAGCAGCAGCGGCAACAGAATGCACAGGGTTCGCGGGGTTCGCAGAGTTCACAAGGCTCACAGGGTTCTCGGAGTGGACAGCAACAAGGTGCACGGTCTGAACAGGGCGGGCAAAGCGGGCTGGGTGAACAAGCGCGGCACTTGCGGACGGCGTCCGAGGAGATGCGCAGCGCGGCAAGCGACTTGGGCCAGCAGAACTCGCGTCAGGCCAGCGAGCGTGGCGCGCGCGCCGCGGAGCGATTGCGGGATGTTGAGCGCGAGCTTCGCACGGGCGGTCCGGACGAACGCCGTCGCGCCCTCGGCGAGATGCAGCTCGAAGCTCGCCAGCTTGCCGATGCTGAACGACAGATGGCGGCTGAGGTCAACAGGCTGAAGGGTTTGCACGGTTCGCGAGGCTCACAGGGTTCGGCCGCCAGAGATGCGTTGAGGCGTCTTGCTGGTGAGCAGGAACGTCTGGCTGATCGCGCCCGTCGCCTACAAGATGGCCTCGACCAGCAAGCGGCGGCCATGGCTGGCCGGCCCGGGACTCGGGACAATGCCGATCTTCAGCGCGCCGTCGGCGTGGCGGCGGGCGATGCGAACCGACAGCGGCCGGCGGATCGTCTGCGACAGAACGCCGAACAGTTGCGTGCGGCTGCCGGACAGGCCGACGATCGCCAGGCGACGAATCAGGCGGCGCAGGCCGCGTCGGCGCAGGCCGCGGTCGCGCGCGATCTGGACAGCCTCGCAGACAAGCTCGCCAACGTGCAAGCCCCTCGCGACGATGCCTCGCGGCGAATGGCGGAGCAGCGCGATCGGGCGGAGGAGTTGCGCGAAGAGCTCAACAGGCTGACGAGCGAGATCGAAAAACTCGGGCAGGCGAACGGCCGAACCTCAGGGACCCCGAGTCAGCCGCAGGGCGATAACGGACCGCCGGGCCGCGGTCAGGCCGGCGCAGGCGGCCGCGGCGGAGATCTTGCTCGTTTGCAGCAGGAGTACGTGCAGCGGCTGCAGGAGACGCGCCAGTTGCTCGACGAGCTGCGCCGCGAGGACCCGAGCTTCGCGCAGGGCGGACCTGGTCTCACCTTCGAAGGGCAGGGAATGACGCTCTCGGCGCCAGGAACCGAGGCGTTCAAGCAGGATTTCGGGAAGTGGGAGCGGCTGCGTCAGCAGGCGACGATCCTACTCAGCCAGGCGGAATCGGCGCTCTCGAAACGCCTGCAGTCGAACGCCGCCCAGGATCGCCTTGCGGCCGGGGCCGGCGATCGCACACCAGTCCAGTACCAGAAACAGGTGGACGACTATTTCAGGGCGCTTGCTACTCAGAAGAAATGAGATTCGTCAGCTTCGAGGAGCTGTCGGCTCTCAGTGCTCAGCCATCAGCCGGTCGTTTCTCGGAGCTGACAGCTGACAGCTGGGCGCTGAGAGCTGCCGTGTAGTGCACTTCGCCGCCCCGATTCCGATATGGCTCATCACGATCCTTGTGATTGCCATGGGCGGGATCGCCTCATTCTCCTATCGTCGTCCGCCTGTGCCGCTTTCCAGCGTACAGCGCGGCGTACTCATCACCTTGCGGGGCGTCTCGCTCGGGGCGGTCCTCCTGCTTCTTCTTCGGCCCATCGTGCTCACGCCGCCGCGTGAACCAGACGTCGTCGTTCCCGTTCTCGTGGACGCCTCACGCAGCATGCGAGTTGTTGGTGCTGACGGACTCTCGAGAATGGCGAACGCCGTTCGCCTGATCGAGACCGATCTCTTGCCGAAGCTGTCGCAACGTTTCACGCCTGAATTGTACGAAGTGAACGGTACGCTGACGGCCATCCCACCGACCGCGCTGGGCGAGATAGCGCCGGACGGGCGCCGGTCCGACCTCGCCGCCGCGCTGGAGGCCGTCCGGGAGCGGTATCGAGGACGAAGAATCTCAGGCATTGTGCTCGTGTCCGATGGTGGTGATACAACGCAGCAGGCTTCACGTGGTGAAGCCGCGGGTGGTCCCCCGATCTTTGCTGTTGGTGTTGGCGAGAGAGACGGTCTCCGCGATCGGGAGGTGCTCGACGTGGTGGCGGGGGATCCACAGCTCGATCAGGCGTCCGTCGACGTGCACGTCGCGGCAGTGAGCCATGGCTATGGCCGTCAGCCTTTCGACGTGCAGGTACGCGCGAATGGTCAGCTCGTGGAAAGCCGCCGTGTCACACCCCAGGCCGAAGGCGCGCCGATGGACGAAGTGTTCACGGTGTCGCCGGATCCGCTTGTCGCGACGGTGGTCACCGTCGACGTCGCGGTCGGAGAAGGGGAACCGATCTCCGAGAACAACAGCCGCAGCATACTTGTGGGCCCCGCAGGGCGCCGACGCAGGATGCTGGTCGTGCAAGGCGCGCCTGGTTTCGAGCACAGTTTCATGATTCGTGCGCTGTCGCAGGATCCTGTGCTGGAGATCGATTCGGTCACCCGCAAGGGCAAGAATGAGAACGGGCGAGACACGTTTCTTGTTCAGGCGACCGGAGGTCGAGAAGCGTTGCTGACCGAGGGCTTCCCTCCTCGGAAGGAAGACCTGTTTGCGTACGACGCTATCGTCATCGCCAATATCGAAGGGGATTTCTTCACGCGGTCGCAGCTCGCCGTGATCGCAGAGTTCGTGAGCGAGCGGGGAGGCGGGCTGCTCGTGCTGGGCGGCCGCTCGTTCGCCCAGCAAGGACTCATGGGCACGCCCCTCGAGAAGGTGCTGCCGGTGGAACTGAACGATCGGCGGGGTGGCCTTGCGCGCACCGCGTTTGGTGTGGACCTGTCGGCTCCGCAGAACACGATCGTGGTGACTCCAGGCGGCGAGCGGCATCCCGTGATGCGCATCGCCTCCTCGCTGGAGGAGACGCGCAAGCGGTGGGCGGCGTTGCCGGCGCTTGTGGCGACCGCCCCGCTCGGTGGTCCGCGTCCCGGCGCGTCGATCCTGGCCGTGACGGCCGCACCAGGTGGTGTCTATCCGGTGGTAGCCGTGCAGCGATTTGGTCGGGGACGATCGATGGTGTTCGGTGGTGAAGGGGCGTGGCGATGGCGCATGCGGCTCCCGTCGACTGATCGCAGCTTCGAGTTCTTCTGGCGGCAGGCGGCTCGGTGGCTTGCCGGCCCGGCGCCGGATCAGGTGAGTGTGAGCGTGCCGGCGTCAGCAGAACGTGGCGATACGATTGCGATCGCGGTCGACGTCCGCGATGCAGCGTTTGGTCCGATATCAGATGCGACCGTTGAGGCCACGATCACGATGCCGGGTGGTGCGACGCAGCCGATGACCGTGAGGCGCGAAGGGACGCCCGCCGGATCATTCGTGGCGACGATTGGGGTGGAGCAGCCAGGCCTCTACCGCGTGCACGCCGAAGCGCGTCGCGGCGCAACAGCAGTCGGCGCTGCCGATCGGTGGTTCTACGTAGGAGGCATCGATCGGGAGTTCGTCGATCCTCGCTTGAACGAAGGTGTGCTCAGAAGACTGGCCAGGACCTCCGGCGGCCGCTATGTCGCCGCCGCCGAGGCATCGAGCGTTGCACAATGGCTCGACGCGGCTGTGCCCCAGACTGGCGAGCCGGTGGCCCGCGACCTGTGGCACCACCCGTCGGCCTACGTCTTCTTGATCGCACTGCTGTCGGCTGAATGGGTGCTTCGCCGTCGTTGGGGTTTGCGGTGAGGTCGAATCAGGCTGACGAAGCCACGACAACAGGAAGGACACGCTCCCGCGGGTGTCTCGGATGGTGGCGTATTGTGTTGGTGTGCGCGGGATTTGTCGGTGCCTTCGATGCCAGGGTGCTTGCGGCCGATCGGTACGCGCTCATCATCACTGGGGCAGCCGGCAGGCCCGAGTACGCGATCAGGTATCAGAGTTGGCGCAACTCGCTTGCCATGCTATTGCGCGTCTCGTTCGGCTATCCGGACGATCACGTCGTTGTTCTGGCTGAGGAAGAGAACCGCCAGACAAGGAAGCCGACCCGCGAGAACGTTCGCAAGGCGCTCGCCGATCTCCAGCGACGTGCAGTCGCCGGCGATGTCGTGTTGGTGCTCCTAATGGGACACGGCACGTCCGGGACCGGCGCGAATGCGAGCAATGACGATGACGCGAAGTTCAATCTCGTCGGTCCTGACTTGAGCGCAGACGAATGGGCTGCGGCCATCAAGCCGATCGCGGGACGGCTCGTCTTCGTCAACAGCGCGAGCGGGAGCTTTCCATTTCTCCAGAAACTCTCAGGCCCTGGGCGTATCGTGATCAGTGCGACCGGGTCGACCATGCAGGAGTACGAAACCATCTTTCCCGAGTTCTTCGTGCACGCATTCGGCGACACGGCCGCCGACGGCGACAAGAACGGGCGCGTATCGATCTGGGAAGCGTTCGCGTACGCGAGCGCCGCCGTCAAACAGTGGTTCGATGTGCGAGGGCAGCTCCCGACCGAGCGTGCCCTGCTTGACGACACCGCAGATGGTCTTGGACGCGAAGCCGATGAGCCCACAGGCGCCGACGGAGCTATCGCACGAGTGACATACCTGCAGCCGGATACACCGATTGCGGCACCTGCGGATAGCGAGTCGGGCATGCTCCTGCGGCGCCGCGCCGACATCCAGGCGCAGATAGACTTGCTGAGGGCTCGCAAACCGAATCTTCCGGACTCCGAGTATCAGACCGAACTCGAACGGCTGCTGGTCGAACTCGCTCGTCTCGACCGTGACATCCGCGCGAAACAGTGAGAAACAACCGTAGGCCCGAGCTTCAGCTCGGGCGTTGCAGCAAGTCCGAGTAAGCCGTAGGCCCGAGCTTCAGCTCGGGCGTTGCAGCGAGTCCGAGTAAGCCGTAGGCCCGAGCTTCAGCTCGGGCGTTGCAGCGAGAAGGCCTACGCCCTCCAGAAGTCCGGTTGACGTCCCTTTCTGAGGAACACGACTCCCAGCATCCCGACGACGAAGCCGGCAACATGCGCCATGAAGGCGACACCTCCGCTTGCCGTGCTGGCTGTCACAGCAACCGCCCCGGCGCTGAATAGCTGCATGACGAACCAGACGCCGAGCAGGAGAACGGCTGGCAACTCGATGACTTCGACAAAGAAGAAGATGGGCACAAGCGTCAGCACACGCGAGTGCGGATAGAGAACGATATATGCGCCCATGACGCCGGCGATGGCGCCGCTCGCACCAATGGTCGGGAGCGTCGAGGATGGGTCCATCAACATCTGGCCGAGAGCCGCTGCAATCCCGCAGAGCAGATAGAACACGAGGAAGCGGCCGTGGCCTAGCCTGTCCTCGACGTTGTCGCCGAAGATCCAGAGCCACCACATGTTGCCTATCACGTGCATCCAGCTTCCGTGGAGGAACATTGACGTGATGAGCGTCGGGGGGCTGAACTCGGCCGGGACGACTCCGTACAGTTGAAGGAAGACTGGCAGGGAGTCGCGCGGAATGGCCAGCTCGAAAACCCAGGCCAACGCGTTCAGGGCGATGATCGTGACCGTGATGAAGGGTACGGTTCGGGACGGGATGACGTCCCGTAGAGGGAACATGCCTACATTCTATGCAAGGAATTGCGGGAGTGCGGGAGTGCAGGAATACGGGATGGCAGGACTGTGGAGCAGGTCAGCCAGTCTGCAGTCCTGCTCCCTACACCGTCGTCGTCTGCCCGGCACGAACGCGTTCGACCATGCGCCGCAGATCGTTGTCGGCGATCGCCTTGCGATGCTCGCCCATCGTAATGACGGCGTTGTAGACTTCGGCGAGCTCCTCGGGTGACAGCGTGAGACCGATAGTCTCGCAGCGCCGCTGCACCGCGTGCCGCCCGGAGTGCCGGCCGAGGACGAGCTGATCGGGGATCTGCCCGACGTCTTTCGGCCGCATGATTTCGTAGGTGCGCGAATCCTTCAGCATGCCGTCCTGGTGGATGCCGGCTTCGTGCGCGAACGCGTTGCGTCCGACGATGGCCTTGTTCGACTGGACCGGCTCGTCCGTCAGCTTCGAGAGCAGCTGGCTGGCCGCGAACAGCCGCTTCGGATTTGATGCCCGTGTCGTACGGCAGCCGATCCTGGCGAACGCGAAGCGCCATCACGAGCTCTTCGAGCGACGCGTTGCCAGCGCGCTCGCCGATGCCGTTGATGGTGCACTCGACCTGCCGTACGCCGCCCTGAATGGCCGCCAGGCTGTTGGCGACCGCCAGGCCGAGGTCGTCGTGGCAGTGCGTGCTGAAGATCGCCTTGTCGGAGTTCGGCACCCGCGTGCGGATTTCGTCGAAGAACTCGCGCGTGTCGTCCGGCGTGCCGTAGCCCACGGTGTCCGGCAGGTTGATGGTCGTCGCGCCGTGGTGAATTGCGGCTTCGACGACGCGGCAGAGGAAGTCGCGATCGCTGCGCGTCGCATCTTCGGCCGAAAACTCGACGTCGTCGGTGATAGTTTCGCGCGCGGCGGACGCCATCGACGATGGCTTCGAGGCAGGCGTCGCGCGTGATGCGCAGCTTCTTCTCGAGGTGCAGATCCGAGGTCGCCAGGAACGTGTGGATGCGGCGGCGCTCGGCTGGCCTGAGGGCGTCGGCGGCTTCGTCGATGTCGGCCGGGCGGCAGCGGGCGAGCGCTGCGATGACGGGTCGCTCGGACTTCCTGCGCCACCTGGCGCGTGGCCTCGGAATCGGCCGGCGAGGCGATGGGGAACCCCGCTTCGATGATGTCCACGCCGAGCGTCGTCGAGCGCGCGGGCCATCAGCAGCTTGGCCGGCACATCCATGCGAAAAGCCGGGAGCCTGCTCACCGTCGCGCAGCGTGGTGTCGAAAATGACGATGCGGGTGATGTCGCCCATGCCGTCAGTTGTAGCGGCCGGGCGCAGTAGAAGTCAAAGTGATAATCTTTACACTATAATAACCAATAATTATGGACCTCGCAGCTCTCCGGGTCTTTCTCGCCGTGGCCGAGGAACGGAGTTTTTCTCGCGCGGCCGCCAAGGTGCATCGCACGCAGCCGGCCGTGAGCCAGGCGGTCCGACGTCTCGAGACCGACCTCGGGGAGGAGCTGTTCGATCGATCGTCGAAGAGCGGCACACTGACCGATGCCGGCCGCGTGCTGCAGAACTACGGTCAGCGGCTCGTGCGCCTCGCGGAAGAGGCCGAATCGGCGATTCGTGAACTGCGCGACCTGCGGCGTGGCCGCGTGCTCATTGGCGCGAATGAAGCAGCCGTGCACACGCTCCTGCCGTTGATCGCCCGGTTTCGGCAGCGCGTGCCGGACATCGCCGTGGACGTGCGCCGTGTGCCCGCGCGCCAGATTGCGATCGAAGTGCAACAGGGCAGTCTGGATTTCGGCGCGCTGACCTTCCGTCCACAGGAAACCGGGCTCTGGAAATCGTGGTCGGCAGCGATGAGCTGGTGCTGCTCGTGCCGCCGACGCACCCGTTCGCAAAGCGGCGGCAGGTGAAGATGGAGGAAGTGGCGGGCGAAGCCGTCGTGGCGCACAACGATCCCTCGCCGGCGCGCGAGCGCGTGCTGCGCCTGTTCGAGGAGCATCACATTTCGCTCAACATGGTGATCGCGCTGCCGAGCCTCGACGGGATCAAGCGCGCGGTGGAACTGAAGCTCGGCGTGGCGTTGCTGCCGCGCCGCTGCGCGATCACAGAAATCGCCAGCGGGCGGCTGGTCGCCATTCCTGTGGCCGGCATCTCCCGGCGGCGGCAGGTGACGCTGGTGTGCCGCAAAGCACACCGCTCGCATGCAGCGAACGCATTTCTCGAAGTGGCGCAGGAGAAGGCGGACTCGTCCTCGTAGGCCCCGGCGTCGCTAAAACCCGCTCACGTACGGTAGGCGCGCGCCGACGGCCTTCACCTCGTCGAACCTGTCGAGCAGCATCGCCGTCGGATTCCACTGGCCGCTCAAGAACGAGTCGCGCGCGGCCGGCGGAAGGCTCGCGGCGAACGTCAGGGTGCCGGCCGTGATGATGCCGGTATCCACGCGCGCGTCGACCATCGTCTCAGGAGCACGTTCGATGAGCGTCTGCAGCGCGTCGAGGCGTTCGCGATCCGCGACGAAGCACGGAATGCCTAGCATGACGGCGTTGCCCTGGAAAATCTCCGAATACGATTCCCCAATGATCGCGCGAATGCCGAAGCGGGCGAGCCCCTGCGGCGCATGCTCGCGCGACGAGCCGCAGCCGAAGTTGCGATTGACCACCAGGATCGTTGCGCCGGCGTAACGTGCGTCGTTGAAGGGATGCGCCGGGTTGGCGGCGCGGTCGTCTTCGAACAGATGTGTTTCGAGGTGTTCGAACGTCACCGCACGCAGAAAACGCGCCGGCATGATGCGGTCGGTGTCGAGGTCGTCGCCGCGGAGCGGCAGCGCTCGGCCGGTGATCGAGTTGATCTTGGACATACTATTGGCGCATGCCCGACCTGACGGCCGGGCCTACGAATGCAGATTCCCCCTGCGTCGGGCGCACGCCTCGTAGGCCCGACCTTCAGGTCAGGCGTACGAATGCAGATTCCCCCTGCGTCGGGCGTACGCCTCGTAGGCCCGACCTTCAGGTCGGGCGTTCACGCCGGGACTTCCTCCAGAAGCGTCCTCACGTCGACCACCTCGCCGGCGAGCGCTGCGGCGGCAACCATGGCGGGACTCATGAGCAGCGTCCGCCCGGTGGGGCTCCCTTGTCGGCCCTTGAAATTTCGGTTCGAGGAAGACGCGCACACCTGCCGGCCCTCGAGCCGGTCCGGATTCATCGCCAGGCACATCGAGCACCCGGCGCCACGCCATTCAAAGCCGGCTTTCGTGAAGATCTCGTGCAGGCCCTTGGCCTCCGCCGCGGTTCGCACGGACTGCGATCCGGGTACGACGAGCGCCTTGACGTGCGGCGCCACGCGACGTCCCTTGACGAGCCTGGCTGCTTCCTCGAGGTCCGACAAGCGTCCGTTGGTGCAGGACCCGATGAACGCCACATCGATTGGTGTGCCTTCGACGCGCTGTCCGCGCTCGAAACCCATGAAGGCGAGCGCTTCTTCGTCGGCATTTGGAGCAATGCGCTCGTGGATGCCGACCGACTGCCCGGGATTGATGCCCCACGTGACGGTCGGCTCCATTGCCGTCGCATCGAGCGACACGCGGTCGTCATAGCGGGCGTCGGGGGTCGACGCAACCTGGCGCCACCAGGCGACCGCGCGGTCGAAGGCTGCGCCGGATGGAGCGAACTTCCGCCCGCGAAGGAAGGCGAACGTGGTTTCGTCCGGATTGACGTACCCGGCTCGGGCGCCGCCTTCGATCGACATGTTGCAGACAGTCATGCGCTCTTCGATCGTCATGCGATCGATGGTCCCGCCGCCGTACTCGTACGCGAAACCGTTTCCACCGTTGACGCCGAGCGTCCGGATGATCGTGAGGATGACGTCCTTCGCGTACACGCCGGGTGCGAGCGCACCTTCGACATCAATTCGGCGCACCTTCAGCGGATCGAGGGCCAGACACTGCGAGGCGAGCACGTCACGGACTTGAGAAGTCCCGATGCCGAAGGCGATGGCGCCAAGCGCGCCGTGAGTGGATGTGTGGCTGTCGCCGCAGGCGATTGTCATCCCGGGCTGCGTCAGGCCGAGCTCGGGTCCGATCACATGAACAATGCCCTGGTTGTCGGCGCCAGCAGTGCCGGGCGCGTACAACTGTATGCCGTACTGGCGACAGTTGCGCTCGAGTGCGGCCGTCATCTCCTCGGCGGTGACGTCGAGAAACGGCCGTTTCAGTCCGCTCGTCGGGACGATGTGATCGACGGTGGCGAACGTGCGATGCGGATAGGGAACGGTCCAGCCGTGCTGTCGCAGCATGTCGAACGCCTGCGGGCTCGTGACCTCGTGAATCAGATGCAGGCCGACAAAGAGCTGCGTTTGTCCGCTCGGCAGAACACGGACCGTGTGCGCGTTCCAGACGTTGTGAAAAAGCGTAGGCATGAGTAACGCTAATAGAATAGCGTTAAATGCCAGCCCTGCATACTCCGAAGGAACTTGTATGAGTCGATTGTGTTTCGCGCCAAGACTGAAGCCCGGGCCTGCGATTGCGCTTTTCGTTGTCGGGCTCCTGATGCTGGGCGCGCAGGGCTCAGGTCAGACTGCAGCGAGCAGCCGTGTCGTCCAGCGAAGCTCGCTCCCAGCCATCGACCGCGGCGTTGTGGTGGGCGATGGGCGGACGCCGGGCGGCGTGCAGGCACGCGCGCTCCGCACGCTTGCCAGTGACGCACGGACCATGGACCGCGTCGGCGCTGGACGCGGTCGTTATCTGCCGGGCCGCGTCATCGTGCGCTTCCGCGGGACGCCGACGGCCGCGGCCAAGGCGAGAGCCGTCCGCGAAGCCTCCCGCTCCGGATCGCTGTCCGCGCGTCCGAGCAACGTCGACTTCGATGAGGTCCGCATCGATGCTGGCGAAGATGCGGAAGCCGTTGCCCGGACGCTCGGGCGTCGCGCGGACATTGAGTACGCGCAGGTCGCGTATCGCGTGGAGCCGCGACTGGTGCCTAACGATCCGCTCTACGCGCAGCTGCAATGGAATTTTCCGCAAGTCGATCTCGAGCGCGGGTGGGACATTCAGCGCGGCGCCGACTCGTCGCTCATCGTGGCCGTGCTCGACACCGGCATGGCGTACCAAGACGCGATTGTCCAGTTCCGCGCGCTCCTCCTTCACCCTCGACGGCGTGGTCTATCCGGCGCTGGGACTGGTCGATATTCCGTTTGCTCGGGCGACTGATCTCGCGGTTGCCGGGGCAGCCGGAGACCGCCGGTTCGTGCGGCCTCGCGATTTCATCTGGGGCGACACCGAGCCGATCGATCTCGATGGACATGGCACGCACGTCAGCGGAACAATCGGTGAGTTAACGAACAACAGCGCTGGCGTCGCCGGCATCGCGTTCAACGCCAGTTTGATGCCCGTGAAGGTGCTCTCGACGACGTGGGACGATATCTTTGGTTCACCGAATGTCGGGACCGATGAAACCGTCGCGCAGGGGATTCGGTATGCGGCCGACAATGGCGCGAAGATTCTGAACCTGAGCATCGGCCGATCCGGCGATGCCGGATCAGCCCCGGCCGTCGAAGCTGCCATTCGATACGCCGTTGGCAAGGGATGCTTTGTCGCGATCGCTGGGGGAAATGGCTTTGAGGAGGGCAACCAACTCGAGGTGTATGGGGAGATCGCGTCGCGCGTCGAGGGCGCCGTCTCGGTGGCCGCGACCGATCGCAACCGCCGCCGGGCGTTCTACTCGACCACTGGGTCATGGGTCGAGCTGGCGGCCCCAGGCGGGTCGTCGGTCGGTTTCGGCGCATCCGGTGTGGTTTTTCAGCAGACCTACGATTTCTCGCTGACCGATACGTTCCTTCTGCCTCCTGCCGCGTTCAAAGCGCCCCGGTTCGACGCGCTGGCGATCGTCGGGCTCGAGGGTACCTCGATGGCAACGCCTCATGTGGCGGGTTTGGCCGCACTCCTGATGCAGCAGGGCTACACCAAGCCGGCCGCCATCGAAGCGGCGCTGGAGAAGTTCGCCACCGATCTCGGAAGCCCCGGCCGCGACAATGAATTTGGTTTCGGCGAGATCAGCGCGCGGGCGACGCTTCGCGGACTGGGGCTGGCGAAATGAAGGCCCCTGCGACACAACAGATGCTCACGCGCGCCAACCTTCTTGCAGCCCTGTTCATCGTGCTTGGAACGGCACCCTCGCTCGCGGCTCAGACGACAGGGGCCGTGACGATTCCTCCGCTGGCGCCCGATGTCGCCGTCCGGCCGTTTGTGCTCCTCAGCGCGCAGCGATTTGCCGCGAGTGAGACCTTCAATGCGGTGTTTGGCGGCGCGGTGCAGCCCATCTGGGGCGGAGGCGCGCAAATCGCCTTGTCCAATGGGCTGTACGGCGAAGTCGCGATCTCCCGGTGCAGGAAGACCGGGGAACGCGCCTTCAGCTTCGGCGGAGAGACGTTCCCGCTCGGCATTCCACTCACGGTGACCATCACGCCGATTGAAGTCACGGGTGGCTATCGCTTCGGAGCCGAGTGGTCAGGTCGATTCATCCCCTACGTTGGTGCGGGCCTCGCGTCCTATAAGTACCAGGAGACGAGTGACTTCGCGCAAGCCGGCGAAGATGTGAACCAGCGCGGCACCGGCTATCTGGTGGTGGGAGGTGCTGAGTTCCGCGTGCATCGCTGGGTTGTCGCCTCTGCCGACGTCCAGTTCACACATGTGGGCGGGGTGCTGGGCGAGGGAGGCATTTCGCAGCAGGTCGGCGAAGACGATCTGGGCGGCATCGCGGCCAGGTTCCGCATCATGATCGGGCGATGAGCGTGCGTGCCGACCTCGAGCTCTTCCGGCGGCGGATGGGCGAGTTCATGCGCGGGGCTGCCTTGGGCAGCTACGAACTGGCGCTTCGGCAGCAGACGGCAGAGCTCAACGATCTGTTTCTCTTGCTCTGTTTCATGGAAGCGACCGCATTGCCCAATCCGGCGACGCTCTATCTCCTCGAGGTCTATCCCTACCTGCTGGAGCAGTTCCACCAGTGGCATCGCCGCATGGGGATCGATCACTCGCCCCTTGGCAGCCTGCCGTGTTGCTGAGCGGTCTGGCCGATCGACAGGTCGTCTTCTTCGGCGGCAAGGGCGGTGTGGGTAAGACAACCTGCTCGGCGGCGTACGCACTGCACGCGAGTCGCAGCGGTCGTCGTACGCTGCTCGTGTCCACGGACCCGGCGCATTCCACGTCCGACATTTTCGAACGCAAGATCGGATCGTCGGAGCGCGAGCTCCTGCCAGGCTTGTGGGCCATGGAGATCGACGGGGATGCCGAGGCCAAGCGTTACATTGCCACGGTGAAGCGGGACATTCAGAAGATGTTCAGTGCGGGGGTGGTGCAGCAGGCTCACAAGCAGATCGAGATGGTTGCCGCGTCGCCAGGTCTCATCGAGGTTGCGCTGCTCGATCGCCTCATCGATCTCATCATCGATCGCGAGAATGCGTTCGACGCGATCGTCTTTGACACTGCGCCGACCGGTCACACGATGCAGCTCTTGCGCATGCCAGACGCGATGACCGCCTGGATTCAGGCGCTCGTGAAACACCGGCGGGCGCTGCTCGAAATCGACCGTGGATCCGACGAGACGCCTGAAGCGGTGGCGGCCGCGGACCCGGTTCTCGCGGCGCTCGAACGCCGTCAGGGGCGCTTGACGCAGCTTCGAACCACGATCGTCGATCGCGCGCGGACATCATTCGTGCTCGTGACCATTCCCGAACGGCTGGCGATCGAGGAAACCGCGCGCGCCGCTGAGCTTCTGAGCGACACCGGCGTGCATCTCGGCGGTGTCGTGGTGAATCGGGTGCTGCCGGATGCGCTCGAGGGAGAGTTCTACCAGTCCCGGAAGGCGCAGGAGCGGATCTATCTGCAGGAAATCAATCGGCGTTTCGCAGGTCTGCCGCGCGTCGTCATCAGGCAGCTGCCTCGGGACGTGTACGGCATCGAGTCATTGAGACAGGTCAGCGAGCAGCTCCTGCCGGGGTAGACAGGGGCTGACCCTGATCTCACCCCCCGTCCGACGCGTTTGGGCGTATCATCGATCTCGATGTCCGGTACGGCACGGTCCGCGCACTGGAAACGCCTTGTGCTCCTTGGCGTGCTCTTCCATTGCGCGTTTCTGGTGGCCGCGCCGTTCGAGCACCACGACATCCTCTGCCACCTCAAGACACCGCTCCACTGCACGGTGTGCGCATCGAGCCCCTTGAGCTCGGCTCCAGCCCCCGCTGATATTGCGTACGGTGCGCACCTCGTCGATGCGGGTGCGCCGGTCGTGTTGCTTTTCATTGGAAAGGGCACCGTTCTCGCTGTTCGTTCTCCTGGACGCTCTCCACCCGCATTCGCCTGACGTTCCCGACAACTGATCGTTCATTCAGCGGGGGTCCGCCCTTGGACGCTGTCACGTCTTCACTCTTCTTCAGGGTGGGCGTGAACCGTCGCATCAGCGGACGTCTGGAGGCGAGTTATGAGAGCGCCACGTTTCTTGTGTATTCCGCTCGCGCTCTGTGGTGTGGCCGTCCTGGCGGTTTCAGCCAGGGCCCAGGAGACACCTGGCACGGGCGACGCAGCCGCGCAGGCGCTGCGCCAGGAGATGGCGCAACTGCGCGCAGATTTCGAAGCGCGCATGGCCGCGCTCGAGGCCCGGCTCAACGCGGTCGGTGGTGGAGCGGGCGCGCCGGTCGCGCCGTCCACGGCGCCCGCAACTCCGTTGGCAGTGCAGGTGCCGCCGGGCGCCGAGGGCGCCGGTGGGCCGAGCGGGACCCTCCCGACATACGGCGCAGGGGCCGCCGCGTCGAAGGTCTTCAACCCCGACATCGCGGTCATCGGTGACTTTCTCGGTGCGACGGGTCGGAACGCTGTCAATCCGAGTCCGGCGCTGCAGATGCACGAGTCCGAAGCATCGTTTCAAGCCGTCGTTGATCCGTACGCCCGCGCGGATTTTTTCCTGTCGTTCGGCGAGTCAGGGGTCGATCTCGAGGAAGGCTTCGTCACGTTCCCGACCGTTCCAGGTGGATTCCTCGTGAAGGTGGGGAAGATGCGCGCGTCGTTCGGCAAGGTCAACACGTCGCACAACCACATCCTGCCCTGGACCGATCGACCGCTTGTCACCAATAACCTCGTGGCTGGCGAAGAAGGGATCAGCGATGCGGGAATCTCGGTCGCCAGGCTGATTCCCAACCCGTGGGTCTTTCTCGAAGCGACCGGGCAGGTGTTCCGCGGCGACTCGAGCGATGTGTTTCACTCGAGTCAGCGCAGCGACCTCAGCATCGTCGGTCGGCTCCGTGGATATCAGGACATCAGCGAATCCACCAACGTCGACATCGGCCTCTCGTACGCACGCGGCCACAACGCGTCCGGTCTCCTCGTCGGCGACATAGATCCGGCGCGGTTCATGACCGATCTGTTCAACATGGATGCGACGGTCCGGTGGAAGCCGCTGAAGCGGTCGATCTATCACTCGTTCATTGTGCGGACGGAAGGCGTTCTGAGTCGTCGCGACCAGCCAGATGGGCGTCAGCGTGCAACGGGCTTCTTTGTGTCTGGCGACTATCAGCTCGCTCGGCGCTGGTTCACGGGTGCTCGGTACGACGCGTCGGAACGCGCCGATAACCCGTCGGCGCGCGACACGGGGGGGTCGCTCCTCTTGACGTACTGGCCGAGCGAGTTCAGCCAGATCCGGGGGCAGTTCCGGCGCACCAACTTCGCGGAAGGCATGACCGCGAATGAGTTCCTGTTCCAGTTCCAGTTCTCCATTGGTGCGCACGGCGCGCATCCGTTCTGACGCGAAAGGTGTGTCTCTCACGATTCGTGACCTTTGTGGCGTCGTGATGGGCAGCTGTTGAAAGGTTCATTATGAAACTGAAGTCCATTGCAGGTGTCTTCGTTCTCGTGCTTGTCGCGAGCGCGCCAGCTCGCGCGCAGGGGAAGCTGAACGTCGTTGCCACGACGCAGGATCTCGCAGCGATCGCACAGGAAGTGGGCGGCGATCGGATTGTGATCGACTCGATTGCGAGGGGGTACCAGGACCCTCATTTCGTGGAGGCGAAGCCGAGCTTCATCCTGAAACTGCAGCGTGCCGATCTGCTCATCGTCGTGGGACGCGAGCTGGAGATCGGTTGGCTGCCGCCCCTCGTGCAGCAGAGCCGCAACGCGAAGATCCAGCCGGGCGCTGAAGGGTACCTGGACGCGTCGCAACATGCCCGAATCCTCGATGTGCCCCAGGGTCAGGTGACGCGGGCCATGGGCGACGTCCATCCCCTGGGAAACCCCCATTTCTGGCTGGATCCGGAAAACGGGCTGATCGTGGCGAAGGATGTGGCCGCGAAGCTGTCGCAGTTCCGTCCGCAAGACAAGGCGTATTTCGATCAACGGCTCGTCGACTTCACTGGCCGATTGGGCGAGGCGGAGAAGCGATGGCTGGCGATGATGGCGCCGTACAAGGGCGTCAAGGTCGTCACCTACCATCGATCGTTTCCGAACTTCGCGGACCGGTTCGGACTCGACGTGATTGGCTACGTGGAGCCGCGTCCAGGCATTCCGCCCACGCCGCAGCACACACTCGATCTCATCAATGAGATGAAGGGCCAGAACGTCAAGATCGTGATGGTCGAGCCGTACTTCGATCTGAAAACTCCCAACGCGATCGGACGCAGCACCGGCGCGCAGGTCCTTGTCATGCCGCCGTCGGTCGGCGGGGTCAAGGACACCAGCGACTACCTCAAACTGTTCGACTACAACATCAATCTGCTGGTGAACGCCATCAAGCAGAGCGGCGGGAAGTAGAGGCCCACATGGATAGTGGCATGTTGCAGTTCCTGGCGGCGCCGTTTGTCGCCAGCCTCATTCTGACCGGTATTCACGCGTACCTCGGCGTGCACGTCGTGGAGCGCGGTGTCATTTTCGTGGACCTGTCGCTAGCGCAGATCGCAGCCTTCGGCGCCACGATTGCGCTGCTCCTGCCCATCTCGGGAGGAGATCCGCACGGTCCGGTCGTGTACTGGATCAGTCTGTCGTTCACGTTCGTGGGAGCCTTTGTGTTCTCGACAATCCGAAGCCGCCGCGCACGGATTCCGCAGGAGGCGATCATCGGCATCTGCTACGCGGTGGCGTCGGCGGCCGCGATTCTGGCGATGAGCAAGGCGACCTCGGAGAGCGAGCACCTCAAGGACATGCTGGTGGGGAACATTCTGGCTGTGTCCTGGCCGGAAGTGGGGAAGACGGCACTCCTCTACGGCGCCGTCGGTGCCTTTCACTACGTCTACCGCCGCAAGTTCCTTGCGATCTCGATGGATTCCAAGCGCGCTGAAGCGGAGGGGATTTCGGTCAAGCTGTGGGACTTCCTGTTCTATGCGTCGTTCGGCTTCGTGGTGACCTCGTCGGTCGCGATTGCTGGCGTGCTGCTGGTGTTCTGCTACCTGATCGTTCCGTCGGTCGCCGCGATGCTATACGCGGACTCGATAGGCAAACGCCTGGCAATCGGATGGTCCATGGGAACGGTGGTGTCTGGCCTCGGGGTGTATCTGTCGCTGATGCTGGATTTGCCGACTGGCGCGACGATCGTCTGCACGTTCGGACTGGTCTTGATTATGATGGCCCTCGTGCGTCCGATCCTGCAGCCGTCGCGGGCCTCATAGCCATGGATCGAGCCGAGCGACATTGAGACGCCGAACAAGGAACAGATCAGCCTTTCTGTTTCTCGCGATCGTTGTCGCGGAGAGCCTGCATACCGTCACGGCTATCGTCTTCCATCGCATACCGAGCGGCCACGATGGATTCCAGTATTTCACGCTCCAGTATTACTTCCTGAACAACGCCATCCAGTCGCACGAGATCCCGCAGTGGATGCCCTACATGACGCAGGGGACCGTCGCGACGCTTGTGGTACGGCATACAAGGGAGCTTCCTGCAGCTCGTCGCCCTCCATGTGGCGCCGCTCCTCAAGCACGCAGATCTGTTGTCGGTGTACCACGCGGGGCTCTTCGCCGACGAGATGATCCTGCTCACGGGAACATGGCTCGTCGCCTCCCGCTTTTTTGAGCCGCCCGCCGCGTTCTTCGTGACCGTCAGCGTCGTTGGTTCGTGCGTCTGGCTGGACCAGCCGTACTGGAACTTCCGGCTGTACTACGCGATTCCTCTCGTGCTCGAGTCAGGGCACCGATTCCTCGATACCGGCCGCTGGCGATGGTTCCTGTGCACGGCCAATCTGCTCGCGCTTCAGACGATCGGCAACCTGCCGTACTTCATTCCGATCGCGTCCTTCTCGGTCTTCGCGTATTTCACCTGGTACACGGCGGCCAACCATCATGTCGTCTGGGGGCGGGTTCGTGCGCTTCGGTGGGGAGCATCAGCCGGAGTCGCAATCGTGCTCGCCGCGATGTCGTTTGTGGTCGCCTACGAATGCATCACGATCGGAACCGAAGAGCTGGTCGGCTACAACGTTGGCCGGACCGTCGACGGCACGACCAGCCTCGTTGGGTTTCTCACGTTTGGTGGATTGACGAATGCGGACAAGTGGCTCGAGCTGGTTCTAAGGGTCTCGCCGTGGCTGGACAACACGCTCTATGCGGGCATGCTCATTTCGCCGCTTGTCTTGTGTGGCGTCGTTTCCGCGGACCGCCGTCGAATCCATTTCGTGCTGCTGGCAGGGACGCTGGCGCTCTTCACGCTTGCAACGCCGGTGTCAACGGCGCTCTTTTTCGCGTGGCCTGGCATGAAATATTTTCGGCACATCGGTCTCGTGTCGTCATTCGTGAAGGTACTGTTGTGCTTCGTCGCAGGCATCGGTTTCGAACGGCTCTTCGAGCTGCAGAACAGCCGTCAGGACGCCAGGCGACTCGTGCTGGCGGCCCTGTCAGGCGTGCTGCTCGTGTACGGCGGCTGGTTCGCGTTTCGACTCTCGCGCTCCGATCAGGGGATTGAGCGCTACGTGGACTCGCTCAGTGTGGCACGCGTGCTTCGGGCACCGCACGTGAATAGCCGCACGGCCGTGGCGGACCGGCTGAGACTGTCAGCGACGCTCGCCTGGTCGGGGGCTGCGATCGTCGGTCTGGTGCCGCTGGCGCTCAGCGTCCCGCTCATTGGAGGATCGCCCAGGTCGCGCAAGGCGGTCATCCACGCGGTGCTCGCGCTGGTCGCCGCTGACGTGTATTCCTACAAGGCCGTGTACCTCTTCGACCGCAGCGACGAGGTGAGACGCGCGCAGCGCTTTGTCGTGCGAGCCTCGATGGCGGCGTACGCGGAGCGCCGCGCGCTCGACCTGCATCAGCTCCGCAAATCCAACCCCCGGCTCGTGGCGACGCTCGCGTTCAGTCCGGCTCTTCGCACGCGATTCGACGGGGGAGGGGAGTCGGGCGCGCAGTACTGGACGAACAACAACTTCTGGTTCGCTGATGAAATCAATCACACATTCCAAGCCGACTCGTGGCTGGCGCCGATCGACAAGTTCGCCGGTGCATTCGGGGTCACCACTCCACTCGACTTCCCGGTCGATCGTCCGGCGGCCAGGAAGATCGCGGGGCTGACGGCGGACAAGATTCGTTTCTTTGCGCGAGCCCATGGAGCTCCTTCTGAGGAGGAACTCGGGCGGCTGATGTCGAGCCCTGTATTCGAAGGCGACTTGCTGTTTGCCCTGCCGGCCGATTCGTCTCGACGCGACCCTGCCCTGGAGCCGTGGACAGGCACGTATCCGCTGTGGGCCGATGAGACGCGCCCCGTTCCTTACGAGGTCACACAGTTCGATTCGAACAACCTGACCGTGGCCGTCGTCAATCCCGAGCCGGCTCCGTTGTGGATGTCCTACGCAGACGTGTGGCACCCGTCCTGGCGCGCCACGATCAACGGACAGCCGGTGCCCGTCTATCAGGCGGACCTTGCGTATAAGGCTGTTCGGCTCGCACCAGGAACCAACATCGTCCACTTCCACTTCGGGTCTCGCATCGTCTCCATGCTCTGGGCCATCGTGTCGCTGAATGCCGCGCTGTGGCTGGGCGCCGTGGTGACAATGATGTGGCGTGTCACCACCATGTGTGCGCCTTCGGACTGGTCTTGATTATGATGGCTCGTGTGCGTTCGATTCTAGAGCCGTCGCGCGGGTCTCATCACCACCATGCAGTGTCGTCAGTGCGGCACAGAGATCGCTGACAAGGCGCTCATCTGTTACCGCTGCGGGACCGCGACCACCGAGGCCAAGTTCAAGGCACCCGCTCGGAAAGGGCGAAGCGCACCCTGGGCATGGATCGCGGTGATCGTGCTGACGCTGCTGGTGTTATGCGCGTTCTTCTTGCTACACTCGCGCTTCATGACCACCGACGCGAGCCTCGCTGCTCCCACTCGACACGACTGGACCGTCAGCGACATCGAGGCGATCTATGCAGCGCCTCTCCCCGACCTCGTGTTCCGGGCGCAGACGATTCATCGCGCGCATCACCAAGCCGATGAGGTGCAGGGGTGCATGCTCCTCAGCATCAAGACAGGGGGTTGTCCCGAAGACTGTGCGTACTGTCCGCAGTCGGCGCACTACAAGACCGAGGTCGCTCGAACGGATCTCCTGGGGCTCGACGAGATCATCGAGGCGGCAACCCGTGCACGGGAGCAGGGGGCGACGCGCTTCTGCATGGGAGCCGCGTGGCGCGACGTGCCCGAGGGTTCGGATTTCGATCGGGTGCTCGAGATGGTGCGTGTGGTCCGTCGCCTCGACATGGAGGCGTGCTGCACGCTCGGCATGCTCAGTCAGCAACAGGCCGATGCCCTGGCGGCGGCGGGCCTCACGGCGTACAACCACAACCTCGATACGTCGCCGGAGTTCTACGGTCGTATCATCACGACGCGCACCTACGACGAGCGTCTCGAAACGCTCGCGCGCGTCCGGCGCGCGGGCGTCACGGTCTGCAGCGGCGGCATTATCGGGATGGGCGAGGATCGTCAGGTTCGCTATCGGTTTCTGCGTCAGCTGGCGTCGCTCGATCCGCATCCCGAGAGCGTGCCGATCAATGTGCTCGTGAGGGTCGAAGGCACGCCCCTGGCCGACCTTCCCGCGACAGATCCTCTCGAGCTGGTGCGCACAATCGCTACCGCCCGCATCCTCATGCCGCGCGCCTTTGTTCGCCTGAGCGCGGGTCGGCTGTCGTTGTCCGACGAGGCGCAGACGCTCTGCTTGCTCGCGGGCGCCAATTCCGTCTTCCTGGGCGACCGTCTGCTCACGACGCCGAATCCCGGGGCGACACACGATGAACAGCTGCTGGATCGACTGGGGATGAGATTGACCGCCCACGCCTCCGCACCTGCGAATGCCGTCGGATAACTCCCTCGAAGCACGTGTCCGCGCCAGGCTGGCAGACCTGCAATCCCGGGGCTTGCTGCGATCGCTCGAGCCGCCGGTCGGCATCGACCTCTGTTCGAACGATTACCTGAAGCTGTCCAGGCATCCGCTGCTGACTGCGCGGCTCATCGAGGGCGTGGTCCGTGAGGGATGCGGCAGCACCGGGTCCAGGCTGTTGCGCGGCGAACGCGAATGTTTCGAGGCCGTGGAGCAGCGTTTCGCTCGCTTCAAACAGACCGACCGCTCGCTGTATTTCGCCGCGGGCTATCTCGCGAATGTCGCCGTGTTGACAACGCTCGCTGAGGAGGGCGACGTCATTTTTTCTGACGAGCGCAATCATGCGAGTCTCATCGATGGGACACGGCTGTCGCGCGCGCGGACTGTCGTGTTCCCTCACAACGATCCCGCAAGGCTTCGACAGCTGCTGGTCAGCAATACCTCGTCAGGCGTTCGTTTCATCGTTGTCGAATCGCTCTTCAGCATGGATGGAGACATGGCGCCGCTGAACGAGTACGCAGCAATGGCACGGGAGACGGGTGCGATGTTGGTGGTGGACGAAGCGCACGCCGTGGGGATCTATGGCGAGGAGGGCAGCGGTCTCATCGAAGCGGTTGGCGTTGAGAACGACGTGTGCATCTCGATCAACACGGCTGGAAAGGCGCTTGGGGTGAGCGGCGCATTTGTCGCCGGGCCAGCGTGGGCGATCGAGTATCTCGTGCAACGCGCACGGCCGTTCGTCTTTTCGACCGCGCCGCCCCCGGCGCTTGCCGATGCCCTTGACGCGAGTCTGTCGGTCGTGCAAGACGAGCCCGAGCGGCGGGCGCGTCTCGCGTCGCGGTCGCGGGGTTTGCGCGCTCGGCTCGCGGCTGCCGGCGTTGACGTTCCTGCCGGCGTTTCGCAGATCATTCCGATCGTCATCGGAGACAACGACCGGGCCGTCGCGGTGGCTCGCCTGCTCCAGGAGGAAGGGTTCGACGTGCGCGCGATTCGGCCCCCCACCGTTCCGCCCGGCACCGCGAGGCTTCGCATCTCGGTGAATGCCGATCTGTCCGAGGTCGTTCTCGACCGGTTCGTCGCCGTGCTCGTGGCTGCCCTCAAGGAGCTGGGCCTGTGCGCGGCCTCTTCGTAGCAGGCACCGACACCGGCGTTGGCAAGACGGTCGCCTGTGCGGCGCTCATGCATCGCTTCCGCGGCGCACGTTACTGGAAACCCATTCAGACAGGCATTGAGCAGGAGAACGACACGGACGAGGTGCAGCGGCTGGGCGGCTGCACCTCGGGGGAACTGTTGGACGAAGGCATTCGACTGCGCCGCCCCCTTTCGCCGCATCTGGCGGCACGATGGGACGGCCGGATCATCGATCTTGAACGGTTGATTGAACCCGCGGTGTCGCAGGGCGGCGCAACGAACTGGATTGTCGAAGGGGCTGGGGGAGTGCTCGTGCCGATCAATGATTCGGCCCTGATGGTCGACGTGATCGTGGCGCTGGGATTGCCGGTCCTGGTCGTGGCGCGCACGCGCCTTGGCACCATCAATCACACGCTCCTGACGCTCGAGGCTCTGCGCGCGAGAGCGTTGACGGTCGCCGGGGTGTTGATGGTCGGTGCACCCGATCGAGAAAATCGTGCCGCGATCGAAATCTATGGCCGCGTTTCCGTGGTCGGTGAACTACCGCTCCTTGATCCACTCACACCGGGGACGCTCGCTGCCTGGGCCAAGGTGAACCTGGACGCCGCGAACCAGTTGCCACTCAGCGACGCCAAGAACCTATAGAACCTAGAACCTGTAGGAAACCCGGAACCTTCGAACCTTTGGAACCCGTGAACCCTGTAAACCTTGTCTCGAGAGACCGCGCCCACGTATGGCATCCGTATACCCAGATGCTGACACGTCCGGATCCCATTCCCGTCGTGAGGGGCGAGGGCGTGTATCTCTACACCGAGGACGGGCGAAGACTCCTCGACGGAACCTCTTCGTGGTGGGTGAATATCCACGGCCATTCGCATCCGCGCTTGAACGAGGCGCTTGCGGCCCAGGCGCGCGTCTTGGAGCACGTCGTGTTCGCCAACTGCACGCACAGCCCGGCGGTCGATCTTGCGGAGCGCCTGTTGAGCGTGGTGCCGCGCGGTCTCTCGCGTATCTTCTACTCGGACAACGGGTCCACAGCGGTCGAGGTGGCGTTGAAGCTCGCGCTGCAGTACTGGGCGAATCTGGGACAACCGACCAGGCGAACCTTCATCACGCTCCACTATGCCTATCACGGCGACACGGTCGGCGCGATGTCGGCGAGCGAGGACTCGATCTTCACCAGACCCTTCGCCGGCATGCTGTTCGACGTTGTCCGCGCGCACGCACCGTATTGTTATCGGTGTCCGGTCGGGCTCGAGCGATCGGCGTGTCGCATCGAGTGTCAGACCTCAGCCGAGCCCTCGACTCTGGAATCGCTGCTCACGGCGCGAGGTCAAACAATCGCCGCCGTCCTCGTCGAGCCGATGCTCCAGGGCGCCGGTGGAATGGTCGTCTGGCCGCAGGAGTTTCTGGCGGGCATCCGCCAGCTGTGCGACCGTTTCGGCACGCTTCTCATTGCTGACGAGGTGCTCACGGGATTCGGCCGCACGGGGCGCATGTTTGCCTGCGAGCACGCGGCCGTTGCGCCTGACATCATGTGTCTCTCGAAGGCATTGACCGCCGGGTACATGCCACTCGGCGCGACCCTCACGACAGAAGCGGTCTTCGACGCATTCCTGAGCGAGGACCGGACGCGGACGTTCTTCCACGGGCATTCGTACACCGCGAATCCGCTCGCGTGCGCGGTGGCGCTCGCCAGTCTCGACCTGTTCTACGAGACCAGCCTTCTCGCGAAGGTTCGCGCCCTCGAAGGCTGGCTGCGCGACGGCCTCCATCCGCTGCGGGCACTGCCGATGGTTGGTGATGTCCGCGTCATCGGTGGAGTCGGCATTGTCGAGCTCGTCACCGACCGCGCAACGAAGGCGGCGAGCGGGTATCTGGACCAGATGGGCCCTCGCCTGGTCGGGGCGTTCCTGGAACGTGGTCTCCTGTTGCGGCCTCTCGGCAATGTCCTCTACTTCATGCCACCGTACGTCATCACCGAGTCGGAAACGGCCTGGGCGATCGATCAGATCACGGCCGTTCTCGGGGACCTCACGCCCGCATAGCCATCGACAGTAGGCGGTCCGCGTCATCGAGGAACACGCCCGATCCGTAGGTCTGCCTCCGGTAACCGCGCGCTGAACGTTGACCGCTGGGAGCTCGCCTCGCTCCTGAACCTGATGATGCGATAATCCGGTCATGGATGTGCCGTGAGCGCCACGCACTCACTGATTTACGACTGGAATCAGGTCGTCAGCCGCGCCGAGCCGTCCGAGGATCCAGACGCGATCGCTTCGCGTCGTCCATCCCCCGTCATGCTGGACGATGAGACGCTGCGCGACGGACTGCAGTCGCCTTCCGTACGCATCCCGACGATCGACGAGAAGATCGACATCCTGCAGAGAATGGATGGCCTTGGCATCGACACAGCCAACATCGGCCTGCCTGGAGCCGGTCCAAGAGTGGCCGCCGATGCCGAGCACCTGGCGCGTGCGATCCGCGATCTCCGTCTGCGCATTCGGGCGAACTGCGCGGCGCGCACGGCAGTCCGCGATATCACACCGATCGTCGAGATCGCTCAGCGAACCGGCGTGCCAATCGAATGCTGTACGTTCATCGGCTCGAGTCCGATTCGCCAATACACTGAGGGATGGACGGTCGACCATCTCCAGCGGCTCACCGAAGAGGCCGTGACGTTCGCCGTGCGTGAGGGCCTCGCCGTCATGTACGTCACCGAAGATACGACGCGCGCCGATCCGTCGTCGCTGCGCGCGCTGATGGCGGTAGCCCTCCGGTCTGGCGCGACACGACTGTGCGTCGCTGACACGGTTGGATATGCCACTCCTGCCGGCGCGTGCGCGGTCGTCAGTTACGTGAAGGGGCTGGTCTCGGAGCTCGGCTCGGATGCCGGTATCGATTGGCACGGGCACAACGATCGAGGATTTGGCGTGGCAGCCGCTCTGGCCGCGCTTGACGCGGGCGCCACTCGGCTGCATGGCTCTGCGCTCGGTATTGGCGAACGGAGCGGCAACACGCCGATGGATCTGCTGCTGGTCAACCTGGTCATGATGGGCCGACTCGCTCGCGATCTTACCGGGCTCCCGGCGTACTGCGAGGCCGTAGCCCGCGCCTGTGAGATGCCGATTCCGGTCAATTATCCCGTTGTGGGAGCCGACGCCTTCCGGACGGCGACGGGCGTTCACGCCGCCGCGGTGATGAAGGCGTTTCGCAAGCACGATCCGGCGCTCATGGATGCGGTATACGCAGCAGTCCCGGCAAGCCTGGTCGGCCGTGAACAGGAGATCGACGTGGGACCGTTGTCGGGTCGATCCAACGTCGTGTTCTGGCTGGAACGTCGCGGCCTGCAGGCGACTGATGCGCTCGTCGATCGCATCATGACAGCAGCCAAGAACGCAAACCGCACACTCTCGCACGACCAGATTCAGAAGATTATCGATGAGCCCTGAGTGCCCGACCTGAAGGTCGGGCCTACTTGATGCGGGATTCGATGGCCGGGAGAGCAGCGATGAGAACGTCACCGACGGTCTGGAGGCTCCGAGCGCTCACGTTGTCGAGCGTGTCCTGGGCCGTGTGCCACGCCGGGTACTCGAGATCGATGATGTCCACGGACGGAATCCTCGCTTCGAGGAACGGGATGTGATCGTCTTCTATCTGAGCCGTGAGCGGCTGGAACACCGACGTCTGCTTCTGCAGCCTCGCAGCGTCCCAGATGAGGTCAGTCAGCCATGGTGTGGAATTCGTGTCGCGCTTGATGTGGAGATCGCGGTCGCCAATCATGTCGACCAGCACCATGGCCTTGAGGGACGCGATCGTGCCACTCCGTTTCTCCACCTCCACGTAGCGTCGACTTCCGTAGGTGTGATCCTGCCCGGTCCATTCGACCACCGCTTCTTCACCATCGAGAAAGAGCAGCGTCATCGTGACCGCGTTCTGCCGCGCCTTGAGAACGCGGGCCAGCTCAATGAGAAACGCTGTGCTCGATCCACCGTCATTGGCTCCCACGAAGCGGAATTCCCGAAACCGTTTGGTATCGTAGTGGCTGGCGATGAGCAGGCGGTTCTTCGAGGCCCCGGGAATCGTCGCGATCAGATTGACCATCCGCACAGGGCCAAGCGGTGTCTGGTCGTCCCATGACTGCTCGACGACGTCGACGCCGATGGCGGCCAACTGGCTCTTGATGTACTTGCGCGACTGTTCGATGGCGGGCGTTCCAGCGGGTCGTGGCCCGATCGCGACGAGCTGACGCAGGTGTTCCCACGCACGATTCGAATCAAATGTGACGCCTGCCGGCGCCTGAAGCAGGAGCGCCACGGTGAGAAGGGCGAAAGTGAATTTGATCATTGGGTCATCTAATCATCTGGTCGTTGATCTGGTCATTGTGCCGCCCGACTGACCAGGTGACCAAATGACCAAATGACCAGATGACCAAATGACCAGATGACCAAATGACCAGATGACCAGATGACCAGATGACCAAATTCGTGTGTTGTCATCCCCTCTGCTCCTGCGGCACATAGTCCCGCGTCCGAGCGCCCGTATAGATTTGCCGGGGCCGCGCAATCTTCTGCTCGGCGTCGAGCAGCATCTCCTCCCACTGGGCCAGCCAGCCCGCGGTTCGGGGAATGGCGAAGAGCACCGGGAACATCTCCATCGGGAATCCCATGGCCTGGTAGATGAGGCCAGAGTAGAAATCGACGTTCGGATAGAGCTTCCGACTCACGAAGTAGTCGTCTTCGAGTGCGATGCGCTCGAGCTCCAGTGCGATGTCGAGCAACGGGTTTTTGCCGGTCACGGCGAACACGAGATCGGCGATCTTCTTGATGACCTTGGCGCGCGGGTCGTAGGACTTGTAGACCCGATGTCCAAAGCCCATCAGTCGCCCATGGCCATCGCCCGTCTTCACCTTCTTGATGAACTCCGGTACCTTCGACACCGATCCAATCTCGTGCAGCATCCGCAGGACCGCTTCATTGGCGCCTCCGTGCAGCGGGCCATAGAGCGCGGCGGAGGCGCCAGCCAGGGCGGAATAGGGATCGACATGGGAACTGCCGATGGTCCGCATCGTGGTGGTACTGCAGTTCTGCTCGTGATCCGCGTGCAGAATGAACAGCACGTCGAGCGCCCGTGCGAGAACCGGGTTGGGCTGGTACTTGAGCTCGGTCATCTTGAACAGCATGTTCAGGAAGTTGCCGGTGAAGCTCAGGTCGTTATCGGGCTGATTGAAGGGGCGGCCGATGCTGTGCCGATAGGCGTAGGCCGCAATCGTCGGCACCTTGGCAATCAATCGATACGTTTGCAGCAGTCTGGACTTCCTGTCGAAGATCTGCTTGGCGTCGCGATTGAACGTCGAGAGCGCGCCCACCGTGCTGAGGAAAATGCCCATTGGGTGCGCGTCGTACTGGAAGCCCTGTACGAACGTCTTGACGTTCTCGTGGAGCATCGTGTGCACCGTGATGTCGCGCGTCCAAGCCTGGCGCTGCGCCGCTGTGGGGAGCTCTCCGAAGAGGATGAGATACGCCGTTTCCAGGTAGTCGCTGTGCTCGGCCAGCTGTTCAATCGGGTAGCCGCGATAAAGGAGGATGCCCTGGTCGCCGTCGATGTAGGTGATGGAGCTGCGGCAATTGGCCGTATTCATGAAGGCGGGGTCGTACGTCATCAGGCCGAAGTCGTCCGTGCTGGTCTTGATCTTGCGCAGGTCCATGGCGCGAATCGTGCCGTCCTGGATTGGGAGCTCGTAGATCTTTCCGGTCCTGTTGTCGGTAATCGTCAGGGTGTCAGCCATGAACCCGTTATTATTCCCGTTCCGCGGATCGGATACAAACCCCTGAAGCGCCCGACCTGAAGGTCGGGCCTACGAGTCGACGGCAGGCTACGAGTCGACGGTGGGCTACGAGTCGACGGCAGAGGCCTGACGAGTCGACGGCGGGCCTGCGAGTCGATGCGCAGGCTTAGGAGCCCTCGCCGGCGTGGTGGCGCACGTCTCGGGCGGAGACGATGAAAATCACGTCCTCGGCGATGTTGGTGGCGTGGTCGCCGATACGCTCCAGGTGGCGCGACACCAGGATGAGGTCGAGCGCCGGCTCGATGGTCGCGGGGTCCTGGAGCATGTAGGTCAGCAGCTCGCGGAATATCTGCGTTTTCAGCGCGTCGAGCGTGTCGTCTTCGTTCAGGACATGCTGCGCCAGGTCCACGTCGCGGCGCACGAACGCATCCAGTGCATCCCTCAACATCGTCTGTGCAATGCCCGCCATCCGGGGAATGTCGATCAGCTTCTTGACGGGCGGGTGAGACGCATAGCGTCGTGCGGCCTCCGCGATATTCACGGCCAGGTCGCCCACGCGCTCGAGGTCGGTGTTGATTTTGACTGCGGCGACGATCGTCCGCAGATCTGCCGCCATCGGTTGGTAGAGCGCGAGCAGCGTGAAAGCACCGGCTGTCGATCTCGATGTGCAGCGCGTTGACGGCCTCGTCGCCGGCAAGCACTCGAGCGATGAGGTCGTAGTCGCGATCGACCAGCCCCTTGACGGCCAGGCGGACTTCCTCTTCGGCCAGACCGCCCATTTCCAGCAGGCGGTTCTTGAGTTGTTCGAGCTCCTCCTGAAAGTGGCGAACGACACGTCTAACGGGTTCCATCAGTCTCTTTGCCTTTCTTCGTCACCTAGCCCTTGCCCTGTAACCCGTTTCGTCGCGTCTGATGAGACCCGCCCTCGTCCCTTCGCTCTTGTATTACCCAAAACGCCCGGTGACGTAGTCCTCCGTCAGCTTTTCGGCCGGCGCGGTGAAGAGTCTTATTGGTCCGCCCGCATTCCACCAGCTTGCCGAGCCAGAAGAACGCGGTCACGTCGGACACACGAGCGGCCTGCTGCATGTTGTGCGTGACGATGACGATCGTGTAGCGCCTCTTCAGCTGATAGATCAGCTCTTCGATCCGCTGCGTCGCGATCGGATCGAGGGCCGATGCGGGCTCGTCCATCAGCACGATCTCGGGTTCGACGGCCAGCGCGCGCGCGATGCACAGGCGCTGCTGCTGTCCACCGGAGAGCGCAAGAGCAGACGTGTGCAAGCGATCCGCCACTTCCTCCCAGAGTGCCGCGGCCTTCAGGCTGGCTTCGACACGCCCCCGGAGTTCCTCGCGCGACCGTGTCATCCGGTTGATTCGCAGCCCGTAGGCGACGTTCTCGAAGATCGACTTCGGAAACGGGTTCGACTTCTGGAACACCATGCCGACGCGGCGGCGCAGATCGACCACGTCCACCGAGGGTGCGTAGATGTCCCGTCCGTCGATCCGGACGGAGCCTTCGACGCGCGCACCAGGGACGATGTCGTTCATGCGGTTGAGCGACCGAAGGAATGTCGATTTGCCGCACCCGGACGGCCCGATGAGCGCGGTCACCTCATTGGGCTGAAAGCTGACGTTGATCGTCCTCCAGCACGCGTTGGTGGCCGTAGTAGAAGTTCATGCCGCTCACGTCGATCTTGACGGGCGGCGCCGGCGTGCGCGAGGGAGGCGCGGCCTCGGCGGGCGGCGCCGGAGTGAGCGAAAGAGGCGCGGCTTCGACGGGAGGCGCCGTCACGCGGGCGTCCAGCGGCATGGCTTGAGACTATCGCACGCCCAGGCGGGACACGTTTCGTGTTTGTTAAATTTGGTCATCGTGGTACATCTGGTCATGTCAGTGGTCATCTGGTCATTGATCTGGACATGTCGGTTCGCGCTCAATGACCAGACGACTACATGACCAGATGACTACATGACCAGATGACCAGATGACCAATGACCCAATTCAGGCTCCCTCTCAGGTTCCCTCCGGCTCCAGGAATGCGGCCACCTGCTTCCTGCAGTTCTTCCTGAATGTGAGTGACGGAGCGGCGGGCGTCGACGGTCCGGAAGTGGAACTCGTCGGACATCGAGCTGTATTCGCGCAGCAGCTTGCTCTGGTAGGCGCGGAAGCTGTCGTAGATGTCGTCGCCGCAGCTTGAGGTCCATCCCGGATTCCCAGAAATCCATGCCGCGGGAGGCGAGGACGCGGCCGATGAGCGTTTTCACGTCGACGTTGAGGTAGAACACCAGGTGCGGCGCGATGGCGAATCCATAGAGGCTGCGGAGCCACGCGCGGTCGACGCCGCGGATGCCGGCGCGCGCCAGGGCCGTGAAGATGTAGCGGTCCGACAGGACGATGAATCCGGCCTTCAGCGCCGGGATGATCTCTTTCTCGAGACGATCGGCGAAGTCGGTCGCGTACAGCAGTACGAAGGTCAGCTTGTTCAGCGTGTTGCTGGCCTTGGCGAGCTCGATGGTCGGCTGCATCAGCTGCGACCGCGTCCATCCCGTCTCGACGACGCCGTAGCCTTTCACTTCGAGCCATTCGCGCAGGAGCTGAATCTGTGTCGTCCGCCCGACGCCGTCGGTGCCTTCGATGGCGATCAGTTTGCCGGGATAGTCGTTGAGCGGCAGGTACGGGACGCCGCGACCGTAGTAGTGGCCGGGCTGAATTGCGCTGTCGACGAGGTGGGCCGGGGCGGGCAGGACGGGCTGGCTTGGCACGGCGGGCGAGGCAGGCAGGCCGGCCGCCGGCCTGGGTTCAGACGGGTTGTTCATCAGGAATCTCCACGTTACTGATCTCGAGACGCGGCGCAACCAGGCTGCGCACGATCCGCTGTTGCTCGGTGATGCTGCCCACGGCGTCAACGACGTCGAGGCCGAACTCGTCGACGATGCGGTCGTACTCCGTCGAGCACCTTGCCCTGGAACAGCTGGAAGCTCTCGGTCGGGTTGACGCTCCAGCCCATGTCCATGCCGGCCTCGTAGAACTTCAGCTTCACCCGACGCGCCATCAAGCGCTCGAGTGAGACCTCGATCGGCACGCGAAAGTAGAGCACCAGGTCGGGACGGACGGCGAAGCTGTAGAGCTCGCGCACCCACTGTCGATCGACGCCGCGGGTTGCGTCGCGCGCGAACGCAGTGTAGGCGTAGCGATCGGCGAGCACGATCATGCCTGCCTTGAGCGGGGGGATGATCTTGTAGAGCAGCCGATCAGCGAAGTCGGTGGCGTGCAGCAGGCTGAACGTCATCGGTGTGAGCGCGTTCTTCTTCTTCCCGGTCTTGGTCGCCGCCTTGACGAGCGCTGACGAGTTCCATTCGGTGACGAACACGCGATGGCCCTCCGCGCTCAGCCACTTCGCCAGCAGACCCAGCTGCGTCGTCTTGCCCGATCCGTCGATGCCCTCGACGACGAACAGTTTGCCCGGATACTCGTGGGGTTTCGTGAGGTTGTTCAACATTGGGCGGTCCTGCTGACTTCGACGCGGAGCGGCTTGCCGAGCAGCCGTTCGAGCGGGCGCAGCGTGCCGCGCGGCCGACCACAGCTCGAGCTCCGCGTCGCCGGACGTGCGGAGCTGCAGCAGTGACGTCGTCGCCGCGGTCGTGCAGCTCGACGCCGGTGATGGTCTGTGAGTGGCTGCGATCGAGGCTTTCGGCCAGGCGAAGGATGGCCGCGAGCGTCCGGACCGTCTCGCCGCTTCTTGCGCGGCAGATCGCCGTAACCCTCGTGGCGCCGCTTCGGCGTCGCCTGCCGGTGATAGCGCGCGATCAGCGCCATGATCTCCACTTCGTCCGGCTCGAAGCCTCGCAGATCGCCGTTCCTGATCAGGTAGTACGAGTGCTTGTGATGCCGCTTCGTAGCTGATGTGCACGCCGATGTCGTGCAGGATCGCCGGCGTACTCGAGCCATTCGCGCTCACGGTCGGTCAGGCCATGAATGCCCCGCGTCTGGTCGAAGAGGGCCAAGGCCAGTCGTGCGATCTGCTGCGCGTGCTCCGGCCAGTAGTTGCAGCGCTCGGCCAGTTCGATGACGCTGCGGCGCCGCACGTCCGGATAGCGATCGGCCTGTGCGATCTCCTTGCGATGTCGCGCGATGTAGTCGAGCACGAGCCCTTCGCGCAGCGAGAGATCGCACAGCGTGATCTCCGTCGCGCCGAGACGTTTCAGAATCGTGTCGAGGAGGATGGCGCCGGCCACGACCAGATCGGCGCGCCGCGGATCGAGACCGGGAATCCGCAGTCGCTTCTCGAGATCCGCGGCGGTCACGGTCTTGGCGCACACGGCGCAGCTGCTTGGCGGAGACGCGCCGATTGCGGACCGACCCGCTGCGCCGATCGCCCGCCGTCGGCTGCGGCGATGGCGCCCAGGCTCAGAATCGTGCCCGAGGTGCCGATCACGCGATCGAAGCCCGCTTTGGCGATCTGATCGAGATACGCGCCCATCTCTGATGTGATGTGGCGCACGAGCTTGCGCTCGTCGCGCGGGGACGAGCGGATCGCTCTTGACGAAGCGTTCGGTCAGACGGATGACGCCGAGCTTGAAGCTGCGGCCCTCCTCGATCGCGGGGCCGACGCCGCGCGTGATCTCGACGCTGCCGCCGCCGATGTCGATCGACGACGGCAGTTTCGCCCTGGCACACCGACACCGTAGACGGCGGCCAGATGGATGAGTCGCGCCTCTTCAGTGCCCGAGATGACGCGCGCTCGAATGCCGGTCTGATCCCGGATCGCCCGAAGGAAATCGCCGCCGTTCTCGGCTTCGCGGACCGCGCTGGTGGCCACAGCCACCGTGTGGTCGACACCGTGCGATTCGGCGAGGCGCCGGAACTTCGACAGCACCTGGAGCGCCGCCTGCATCGCCTCGGGGGTCAACGCCCGCCCATCGAGGCCGCCGGCGCCCAGGCGAACCATTTCCTTTTCGCGGTCAATGACTTCAAACGACATGTCGGTCCGCACGCGCACCACGATCATGTGCACCGAATTCGTCCCGATGTCGATGGCTGCGAGCTTGATCATAGGGGCAGGGCCGTGGCTATAATGTTGACTATAGTAGCGATCCGGTTACGCCGCACGCATCCCCATATATCATGCCCCCTCTCGCGAGCCGCGACCAACTTCTCCGCAGTCGTCTTGAGCGGTTTACGCGGGTGTTACATGGTGTTGACGTCGGCGCGGTCCGCGCGGTGCACCAGGCGCGCGTTGCGTCGCGACGGTTGCGGGAGCTGCTACCTCTGCTGCAGCTCGATGCCGACGTGACCGAAGAACTCCGCCATCGTCTGCGCCGGGCCACTCGGCGCCTTGGAACGAAGCGCGAGCTCGATGTGCTTATCGAGTTGATAGAGGAACTCCATCAGTCTGGCCGGTATCCTGGTCCAGCCGCTCTACGACAGCTGGCGTCCGAGGTTCGTCAGGAGCACGCCAAGGCACAGAGCAGGCTGTCGGGGAAACGGGCCGGCGTCGAGTTGCGGCGCATTGCGCGCAAGCTCGAGAAGGTCAGACGTCAGATCAGCGATGCTGAACACCAGAGGATCGAGGGCCGCACCTGGCGGTGGGCCATGGACGCGCGCATCGCGCGCCGGGCGACGGAGGCGAAGCGTGCGATCGACGACGCTGGGTCGCTCTACCTGGCGGAGCGCCTCCACGTGGTGCGCATCGCCCTCAAGAAGCTTCGGTACGGCGTGGAGCTCGTGGCCGACGCCACCGCTGGAGCCCACGGCGACGATCTACGGACCTTGAAGCGCGTGCAGACGTTGCTGGGGCGGATGCACGATTTGCAGGTACTCACCGGGCGCGCGCGGCGCGTTCAGGCACGGCTTGGGCCAACAGACGCGAATATCTCGAGGGACCTTGATAGCCTGATGACGGCCCTCGATGCCGATTGCCGCAGGCTGCACGCTCGCTACGTTCGCGATCGACCGAAGCTGCTCGACATCTGTCGCCGTCTCGTTGCCAGCGCGGCACCAGCAGCCAGGGCAGCCAGGGCCCAGGCCGTCCGACGCGCAGGCTGAGAGTGCATGCCGAGTCATCACGAGCTCTATTTCATTCGACACGGTGTGGCGGAAGAACGCGGCATGAACTGGCCCGACGATGCGAAGCGGCCGCTCAGCACCCAAGGCATGGTTCGCATGCGGAAGAATGCCGCGGGGCCTCGTCACACTCGACGTGATTCTTGATGTCGTGCTGACGAGTCCGCTCGTTCGTGCCCGGCAGACCGCCGAGATCATCGCCGACACCTTCGAGAAACGTCCGTCGATTGTGACGACGGAGTCGCTGGCGCCTGGTGGGAGCTACCAATCGGTCCTGGCGGATCTCGCGAAGCACTCGCGCCGCGCACGCATCGCCCTCGTAGGACACGAACCCGACATCGGTGAATTGGCCGCCAGGATCGCAGGGTCCCGACATGCGTTCCCGTTCAGGAAGGGCGCCATATGCCGGATTGACGTCGAGACCCTTCCGCCCGCCGGACCTGGTACTCTGAGCTGGTTTCTCACGCCGAAGATACTCAGGCGTCTCAGGAAGTAGGCTGTTAGCAGAGTTGGCGAAGGATCTCTCGGCGAGGGTGTTCGCCCAAACGAGAGCTCATCTGTAGCCAGGTTGTTACACAGAATTTACAGCCTGGCGGTGGCGTTACTGAGAAAATCCAGGGTTCGTGCGCACCAGGATGCACGATTGACGACTGGGTACACCAGCCGACTCCAGAGGAAGGGTTCCCATGTTCGCAGTCCGCTTGTCTCATGCCGACCACGTCCGAACGTATTCAATCCGTGCTGCCGGCACGTCTGGCTGGGAAGTCCGGCTGGAGGAGGACGAGAAATTGCAGCGGCTCGATCACTATCGCGACTGGCATCGTGTCGAGCGCACGCTCGCGCTGTTCGAGCGTGAAGTGTCGCAGCTGCGAGAGCAGGGCTGGAGCGCGAGCTAAGTCGCCGGAACCTCAGGCCGAATCTGACGTCAGCGAGTTGGAAATGAACGGATTGAAAGCTGGCACTTGAGAGTTGAGAGCCGACGCTTCAGTCTGCAAACTTGTACCCGAGCCCAACGACGGTTTCTATTTGATGGCCTGCCGAGCCGAGTTTTCCGCGCAGGCGGCCCACGTGTACGTCCACGGACCGGGTCTCGACCAGGCGGTCGTAGCCCCACACACGCTCGAGTAGTCGATCGCGTGAGACGACACGATTCTTGTTTTGCACGAGATATCGCAGAAGCTCGAATTCGCGCCGCGTGAGACGAATCGACTCTCCGTCAACGGCTACCGACATGCCGTCGAAGTCCGCCGTGAGGTGGGTGCCGCGGTACTCCGGGGATAGCCGCCCTTCCCCGGCGACAGTCGCGTTCCGTCGCAGTGCGGCTCGGACTCGCGCCGTGAGCTCGCGGAGGCTGAATGGCTTGGTCACGTAGTCGTCCGCGCCGAGCTCGAGTCCGGCGACGCGGTCGTTCTCCCCGGTCCGGGCGGTCAGCATGATGATCGGCAGGTGACGCGCATCGGAACGCCCCCGAAGAATGCGGCAGACTTCCTGTCCGCTCAACACCGGCAGGTTGAGGTCCAGGATGACGAGGTCAGGAGGGTGCGCGGCCACCGCTTTCAGCGCCGCATCACCGCTGTGCACGATCTCGGCCTCAGCGTCTCCACCGCGCTCGAGCGCGTGCTTGATGAGACCCGCAATGTCGTGCTCGTCTTCAACGATCAACACGCGGTGCTTGGGCATGACGTCGGAGTACACTAGCGCCTGCGTATTTCGTCGCGGTATCGGAAACGTTAAATCTGCGTTTCGTGACCGAGTCCTTCGATGTTATTCTGCGGCGAGTGCCTCAGCCGACACGAGCATGCCAACCTGTCCCCGCTCCATTCCGACGACCGTGTGTCGTGCCAGCAGCCTGCTCGCCGTGGCGATCGTCGTTCTCGCCTCGATGTCGGCTCGCGCGCAGTTCCTGCCGTTCCCCGCGAGCAAGGGTCACATCATCGAGGGCAACTGGCAATCGTGTCAGGAGGCCGATGGGCGCTATGCGGAACGCGTCTACGACCACATCGTGAACGGCATCGGGCTGTTCGAAGTGCATTTGGGACCGCGCCGCGAGTTCGCCATCTTCAAGGGCGTCCAGGACGAACACCGACCGCATACCTCGGACCAGAACCTGCTGAAGCCGTTCAAGGTGGAAATGGAGCGCAACCGGGCGAAAAAGCGTTGGGAAATTCCGTCGTTGAACCTTGTGTTTTCGGTCACGCTCGGGGGCGGGTCGCGAACCGACTGCGAGAGCTGGTACATCCAGCTCGAGCAGGTGGAGAAGACGTCGCAGTAGGCCCTTGTGAGTGAGATCCACGCCGGGCGCATCGTCCTTTTCTATCTGTTCGACGTCTCGGAGACGATTGACCTCCAGGCTGTTCCTGCGCTGGTAGGCGGCCCCGCCGTTGCGGCCAAGCTCGTTCCAAAATCGCCGAGCCCTGCCTACTTCCAGTACGACAAGCCGCCGCTGTCTTTCGACGGTGACGTGATCGGCATCGGTGAGGTCGAGGGCTTCCGGCCTCGGTTCCGGGCGTACGACTACGGCGTCATCTCGATTGCGTTGGTGCGATCCTTCCGCGGCGACTGGAGTGATCTCGTGTCGTCTGGACAAACGCTGATCGAAAACGCGGAGTTCGAGCTGAAGGCGGAACAGCTCTGCCGTGTTGTCGTCGAGCGACTACGGCCGGCGCTCAAAGGCAACCGCGAGGCGTACCTCACGGAAGACTATTTGGTGTGCGCGATCAGCGAACTCGACAGGCCCCAGTCGGCGGACGAGCTTCTGGCCGGCCACGGCACCGACATCGCCCAGATGTTGCGCGGTGAACGACAGCCGCTCAGTCAGCAGGAGCGGGAGCGGATCCTCAGCCATCGCATTTCGTATCTTGCCGACGATCTGGTCGTGCCCACATGGAACGCCGCCTTCATCTACGACACCCCGGCGGGGGTCCAGGCGGCCCTCGAAATCATCGAGTTCGCCAATTCTCAGCTCCTGCAGTTCCGGTACTACGACCAGCGCCTGGATGATGACTTGACCGCCATCTACGCGCGCGTTCAGCGGCCGCGCGCGTACGACCAGTGGCTGGGCTCGCGATATACGCGCGCCGCGCGTCAGGTGCACGCGTTGTTCATCGAGGTCAATGAGCTGACCGATCGCACCGAAAACGCGATGAAATTCATCGGCGACATTTATGCGGCGCGGCTCTTCACGCTGGTCGCAGAGCGCCTTGGCCTGGCGGCGTGGAAAGCAGACGTCGAGGCGAAGCTCGAGACGCTCGATGACATCTACCGGTTCGCGGTCGAGCAGTCCGCGATGTCGCGTGGCCAGTTTCTCGAGCTCACGATCGTGCTGATCCTCGTCCTCGAACTGCTGCTGATTTCCCTCGGCGTGATGTCGTAGGGCTCGCACTCATGGGTCACGTCGATCGCTGATGCGCTCGGCGACGTGGGGGCCTAACGTGCCCAGCCGCATTCAAGTCGAAGGGTTCGAGGCATACGACTCACAGACTGAAAAGAGGTGCGTCCGGCGGAAACGTGCACGGAAGAACCGATCGCGACTCGATCACTTCGACGGACGGCCCATCAGTGTGACCCCGAACAACGGTCCGAGCAGGCAGAGGTTGAACACGCCGGCGGCGATGGGTACGATGCCCACAACCGCGAGCGTGATCCCTCCAGTGCCCGCCATCTGTGTGAGCCCGTACCACATCAACACGACGCCGGCACCTATCCGCAGCAGGCGCCCCGCCGAGGACCGCATGAATCTGACAAATGCCATCGCATCCTCCTTCGGTGTGTTTCTCGAAAACTTGTGCCGAAAGTCAGCGGCGAAATCGGTGCGCGCCGGAGCCCGTGTCGAAAGAAACTCCCGCTATTGCGGGAAAAATCCGGCTCGTCACGAAGGGGAGGTCCTCATCCGCTACTGGCGACCGCGGCCGGCCCACATCGGGAACCCTTTGGCGTCGCGGAAGGTCATCATCTCGGAACCCTTCTTGATTTCGCGCACGAGCAGTACGTCATGACCCTCGACCGTGGTCTTCGCACCGATGACGGTGAGTTGATCGCCTTTCGCGATCTCGTACTTCTTCTCTGTTTGGTACCAAGACGGACCGAGGGCGAGTTCCAGCGTCGCGTCCGTTGTCTTGAGCATGACGTGCATGCCCTGTTGCGGGCCGGGTTTCAGGTCCTGCACCGTGCCGGTGGCGGTGATCTCCGTCGCCACGTTATAAATGGGCCCTCGCCCCCCACTCCCGCGTCCCTGTGCGAGGACGTCGCCAGCTGTGACTACGACCGTCAAAGAGGCGACACCCAGCAGAAATCCAACCGCTTTGGTGTTCACAAGAGCCATCCTTTCAATTTCGACCAACCTTCTGCTTGAAGTGGTCATGTCGAACGAACGCAAAGTCAGGGCCGCCCCCCAAATAGGTCAAAAGCAGGTGAACTTGGCGTGGGCAGCCGCCGTGATCGCGGAAAGATCTGACGGAGAGGGGAAAAATCCACGGAGAAGCCCGCCGGCCTCCGCCGCATTTCCGGCACGTCTTGGCGGTATTGCTGAGAATCCTCCGCATCGCGAAGAGAGACAACCCGTCCGCTACCGGCGACCGCGGCCAGCTCACACCGGGAAGCCCTTCTCGTCGCGCAACGACGGTGTTACTTCTCCTCCAATTGAGACAATGCCGCCCGGAGCCGCTGGTCCGCTTCGCGCCCCACGTCGGCGAGCGCCGGATTATCGCCTACGATGCCGAGCGCCGTGAGGGGCGCCATCGCGGCGACGACGCTCGACGAGGCACCTGTCTCGTCGACGATCACGTTGCATGGCAGCAGGGGACCAACCTCGAGTTCTGCGCGCAGCGCGCGATCAGCCAATGCCGGATTGCACGCACCAGGGATTACGTACTTGCGAAAGTCGCGGTCCAACTTCGCCTTGAGCGTCTGCTGAACGTCAATCGTGGTCAAACGCCGAATCCTTGGCTCTTGAGCTCATCGGTCGTTCGTTCCACCGTAACGCTGTAGCGGACGTCTAAAGCCACTTTCAATCCGTACTGTGTTGCCTGCATGACAACCCTCCATTGTGGACTCGTCCGCGCCGCTACGCCCGAGCATGTGGAGTTGTCGCGGCTTGCGAAAGTCCTTGCCACCAGTGATGCATATTGCCGACCAGACGTGACACGAAGCGCTATATGAGCGAGCATGCGACATGGCGAGCGCAGCCGACGCCTGCCTCCTTTACACGCCGGCTGCATCTCTCCAGCAGAGGATCGTCTGAGCAGCGAGGAGAGTCGTCATGCAGGAGTTGCCATGGGGATTGAGTGGGACTCCATCCTGGGCGTATCGTCGCAACCATCGTCCCGAAACGCGCGCTACACAACAGGAAGGCGGCTCCCAGAGTAGTGTCCGCCATCGGTGAGGTCCCGGAGGTTGCCCTTTTCTTGCCCTTTCGGCGCGCAAGGTCAGTCCCCTGTGGGCGATCTTCACGCACTTGGGCGTGGCTGTGGTGGTGGTGCTCGTGAGTCGCATGCTGGGGCTGTGGACCAACGCCCATGTCCACTAACTCGAACCGACCATCATCTCGCTTGGGGTGACAGCCGGTACATCTGATGCAAGTCGAAGGACGACCTTCACACCTACCTCGAATCGTAGATACCTCGAACATCGGAGGCCGAACATGAAGGGCAACGCGCAATTGCTGACCATCCTCAATCAACTCCTGGCGGACGAACTCACCGCCATCAGTCAGTACATGGTGCACTCCGAGATGTGCGACAACTGGGGCTACGACAAGTTGCACAAGGCCATCGAAAGCCAGGCAATGGACGAAATGCATCACGCCGAGTGGCTCATCCGTCGCGTCATCTTCCTGGAGGGGACACCCGTGATCGTCAAGCTGAACCCCCTCAAGATCGGCCAGACGTGCGCGCCTACAACGAAGCCATCGCCATGGCGCGCGGCGCTGACAACCAGGCCACGGGCGACCTGCTGCTGCAGATCCTCAAGATGGAAGAGGGCCACGCAGACTGGGCGGAGCGGCAGCGCGCCCAGATCGAGCAGATGGGTCAGCAGAACTACCCGGCCAACCAAACGGCAGGCGCGGCGAGCTAGCGCGTGTCCTGCCTGGGTTGGATTGCAGGTGATTGTTCGGGCCGCGGTGAAGAGATCTGAACGAACGGCTGAATTCTTCTCCACGACGGCGGTGCTCGCCCGAATCCAGGGAGTGGGCCGTCGCCAGGTGCTTGGGGACGGCAGCGTGGGAACGTCATCGCTGGCCTCGTGTCCCGTTTGTCGTGCGCCGAGGTTCATTTCAGGGACGCCAACCGCCGCGCGGCCCGAGGACGTCGCCTGGTCTTTCGCTTCACCAGACAGACCATGGCGTCCAGCCACGGCATGCACCGTACCGATCGCGCGACACTGCGCCGGCACCACCGCATCCTGACGCCGCAGGCGCTCGCGGATCTTGGTGCGCCCCACGCAGGATACTCTTTCTTTCAGCCGGACGATGTAGCTGCTCGATCGCTAGCCGATCTTCGTCACGGACACGGCGTCTGAGGCGAGTTTCGCCTCGCTCATCGCGGAGTGAGGCTCACTTCTTCTTCGCCGGCGAGGTGAGTTTCATCTGTACCCCGCAGCAGATCTCCGAATGCGGCATGCTTGGGGGACACGAACACGGCGTCTGGTACACGAGCGCCGCTCCGCACTTCTCGCACACATAGCGATCTCCAACGTTGCGTGTCATTCCAACCTCCAGTGTGACATTCCGTCGTGACGTTTGAACCGTTTCACCAGCGCACCGCACTCCTCATCGTCGCTGCGAGCGTCAGGACGACCAAGAAATTGACGGTTCGTGTCATTGACATCCTCCATCAGCAACTCTGCTGCCGGGGCGACTGCGACTCAGCGCGGGGCTTTGTTGTCAGTGGGGCGCAGGGAAGTGCGGACTATTCCTCTGTGCCAGCAAGAATTCCCCGTGCCATCATCGCACGCCGAAGATGAGGAACAGCTGCTGCGGCAGAAAGTCGTAACTGGCCTGCCGCGCGAAGCCAGCCTTCATCAGCTCCGCGTCAATCTGTTCGGGCGTCATCCGGAACTTTTCAGGCGGGCCCGACGCCGCGCCTCTCCGAAAATCGACAATCGCCAGCCGAGCGCCAGGCTTCAGCTGCGCTTTCAGCCCCTGTGAAGTAGGCGACACGGTTCGGAATGTGGTGGTACGTATCTACGACGAGGACAAGGTCGACGGGTTCCGGCAGGTTGCTCCGGTCCGCACCCCCGAGCACCGCGGTCACGTTCTTCAACCCTTCCCGCATGGCGCGATGCGTCACGTATTCGACCATCGACGGTTCGATGTCGACGGCATACACCTTGGGAGCCCCCGATGAGTTCGCCAGACGCACCGTGAAGTAGCCGCTCCCGGCCCCGATATCTGCAATCACGTGCCCAGGCTTCAGCTGTAGTGCCTCAACGACGCGCGCGGGCATCTGCCACGCATCGCGCGCCGGGTCGTCGAAACTCTTCGCCCATTCGTCGGCGTTGTCGAAATGGCGGTCGAAATGGTCCGGGAGGGGGGGCGGCCATGTTCTGCGGGCCGCTCTGCGAAGCCGGGTGCTCCGGCGTCTGCGCCGCCCCGCCCGGCACCGTGAGTGCGTCGCCGGTTGCGTGCTCCGTGATCTGGTACTTGACAAAGTCATGGATCGCGGCGAGCGCTTCAGTGTTCGGCGTCGAGATTCGCACGATGCGGCCACGTGCCGTTTCCTGGTACTCATACGAAATGTCGCTCTTCAGGCGCTGCATCACAGGGACCCCTGCCGGGAACTCGCTGTGCGTCATGAGCGGCTTGCCGAAATCCCCCCTGCGCGAAAGCGACGGCGATCTCCTTGAGGTGCGCGCGAATCTGATCGCGGCTGGCCTGATCGGCCGCGCCGTTGGCGTCGACGGCAATCGAGCTGCCGGTGGACGTCAGCGTGAAATGGTGCGTCGTCTTGTCCTGGTCGAAGCCCATGGCACGGTTGCCGTGCTCTTTCATCTCGGCGCCCTTCTTCATCTGCGCCATGTGCTCTTCGTGGGTCATGCCCGCGGGCATGGCAGAGTGCTGGGCCCAGGCGGAGGGCGCCATCAGGAAGCTGGCGAGTGCAACGACTGCAGTGTGGCGAAGGTCTGGAGTCATGGTTACATGCTAGACCCTGGAACCGATTCCAAGGTCAAGCTGCATCAAAGGTTCGTCGGCCCACTCTTCGGCGGGTCCTTGCCAGAGCCGCAACGTATACGTGTGCAGCGGTGAAGTTGATCCTGTGCGACACAGCAGCCAAGAGACGTCGATTGGCGGCGGGTCGTGTCGGGGCCCGCCGACAGCTATCCTACGCGCTGCCGTGACGGTCCGCGCGTGATGCGATCAACAGCCTCGAACAATTCCGATGCGATCCGCGCCTAAGGCCCCTGTTCTTCGCCTGCGGCTCATCGCTTCGCACCGACGTAGGTAAGCGCGAATTCCTTCAGATTCGGGGCTCGAAGTCCAATGCCCTCCGCCTCCTTCATCGCGCGCTCGACGTCCCAGTTATCCAGCTTAACCCGTTTGATGAACCACATCGCGCCGACACGATTTGCGGACGCACAGTGAATGTACATCGGCTGGTTCGAGGAATCGGCAGCCGCCTTCAGGAATGCTTCCGCGATTTCCGGCGTCGGCGTCTGAAAAGGCAAATGGATGTATTTCAACCCGAGTTGAGCCGCCACAGCCTTGGCCTCGTCGATGTTCGCTCCCTGTTCGGAGGCCATCCGAAAGTTCACCACGGACACGAAGCCGCTCTTCTTGATCTCCGGCAGCGCCTGCACGGGTGTCGCGCCGGCGCACGCCACCGTCGCATCGACACGGGTGTAATTCGTCACACCGGCCGGTGCGGTCTCGCGCTGGGCGTTGACGGCCGCTGCGGATAGTCCAAGCACCGCCGCGACAGCAAGCGTCTGGATTGTTCTTGTCATCACACCATCGCCTTTCTGGTCCCAACCGTTGGGCGCCGACCGCGTATCCGAGTACGATGCCAGCGATCAGATTCGCCGCCCGCTGCCGAGGGTGCCTCCGATGCTGCCTCCTCACTTGCTCCACGGCGGGACGATGTGGTTCATGCGTGCGTAGGCGATCAGCTGGCCGAGATGCTCGTGCATGTCCCCAGCGACGAAGAGGACGATCTCCGGAGTCGAGCGCTCGCGTCCCATCGCCGTCCGCTTTCCGACCAACGTCGTGGGGTCGATCGCTTCAAGCGCCTGCTTCGCATGGGCGAACGCCTTGTTCAAATGACCGATGACCTGGGCCTTGTCGGTGACCTTGCTGAGCCCTCCCATTTCCTCACGACTCATGGCCGGCTTGCCGCCGAGCGCGGTGGGCGCGAAGCCATAGCCTTCGCTGGCAATGAGCATCAGGACTTCAGAGACTGAGCGCACGCCGTCCATCGGGCGCCACGTGTACTTGTCCGACGGAAAGACCTCGGCAAGCCCGACGAACTTGGCGCGCATGGCTTCGATGTCGGCCACGAACGCCGCCTTCACGGCGGCCGCCGACTCCTTCGTCATCACGTCCTGGCCCGCGGTGGCCGTCGTGGGCAGGGTGATGAGCGCGAGGCCGGCGCACATCAGCGTGGCAAGCAGCCGAGTCGTTCGCGGATGCTGTGAAGCTACAAGAAACATGTGTCGGCTCCTTATGACATCTGAAACCCGCGTTGCCCCCAAAGACTCAACGCGGTCGGGTTCTGGCTCGCCTTCCGATCCCGACACTGACTGCGTACTTCTAAACACTTGGGCCGCATCTTTTATTCGGCCGATTTTTTGTTGACGTCATGTTTCAGCAGATCTGAGTCCGAGATATAGCTCGTTGGTGTACGATGCTCGGCCGTGAGTCGCGGGCTGATCTCGCGGCGGTTGCGGCTCGAGACACGCGTACATGGAGTTCGCGCTTATGAACATGAAACGAGATCGGACCCGTCGTGACGTTCTCAAGAGCAGCCTGGCGCTCGCCGGACTCGGCGTGATTGGGGTTCCCGAGTGGGTGCTGCCGGCCCTCGCGGCGACCGAGACGCTCGAGGCCTTCACCGACATCCCCGATACCGTTCGCTGGGAGACGCCGCCCGATCGGCGGCTCCTCGACGTCCGGACCATCGACGGGCCGTTCACGCCGACGGACAAGTTCGCCACGACGCAGCACTACGGCCACCCGACGATCGATCCGGCCGCTTTCAGGCTGAAGATCTCCGGCCTGGTCGATCGGCCGACGGCGCTCTCGCTCGACGATCTGAAGAAGCTGGGCAGCGACGGACCTCGTCGCCGGCTTCGAGTGCTCGGGCAACCGCGGCCCGCTGCAGGGCCTGTGCGGCAACGGGCGCTGGACCGGGCGTGCCGCTCAAGAACGTGCTCGAGACGCGCCGGCGTCAAGGCGGCGGCGCGCGAGTTCGTCTTCTTCGGCGCCGATCACGGCGAGGAAGAAGTCGAGTGGCGCACGCAGAAGTTCAAGGTCGACCAGCAGTTCGGCCGCAGCCTGAACCGCGAGAAGGCGCTGTCGCCCGAGCCGTTGCTCGCCTAGGCGCTGAACGGCGAGCCGCTGACGAAACACCAGGGCGCGCCGCTGCGCCTGATCGTGCCGGGCTGGTACGGCGTCGCCAACGTGAAGTGGCTCTCGCAGATTCACGTGCAGGAAGACGCGTACCTCGGCAAGTACCAGGCGCGGTGGTACCGCACGCTCAAGGGCGAGATGATCGACGGCGAGATGAAGTAGGTGGAGACCGCCGTCACCCACATGAACCTCAAGTCGTTCATCGCGCGCGTCACGCAAGGCCGACAACCAGCACAAGGTGCTCGGCGTCGTGCTGAACGACGGCACGCCGATCAAGTCGGTCGAGGTGAAGGTGGACGACGGTCCGTGGCAGCCGGCGACGCTGGATCCGTCCACGAAGGACAAGTACGGCTGGAAGCTGTTCACCTACACCTGGAACGGCGCCGACGCCGGGCGAGCACACGCTCGTGTCGCGCGCGACCGACGCCACGGGACGCGTGCAGCCGACCGAAGAGGAGCTGGCGAACAAGAAGTCGTTCCTCGAGCACAACTCGCAGGCGCCGCGCAAGGTGATGATCGCCTAGCGCCGTTTGCATTTGAGGACTGGACAACTACCGGCCAACATAGCCTCACATTGGGAGCTGGCCCTCGGACTGTTCGGCGGGAGCGGCGTGTGTCGGACCGCGATGCGTTCGATACGGAATCGATCGCGCACATGCGCAGTGTGTACCGCACGGCCCTCCGGATCACGGGGAACCCGACGGACGCAGAAGACCTCACCCAGGAAACTTACGCTCGCGCGCTAAGGGCGTCCGATACGTTCCGCTGGGGGACCAATCTCAAGGCCTGGCTCCTTGCAATCCTGCGCAATATCGATCGAAACAGACGACGGGACGCTGCGCGAGCACCAGTCATCGTCGATGAACAGGCAGTTGCTTCCTCGGCCGGTCGCGACGACGCCTCCAAAACTCCCGAAAGCCTGCTGCTTCGAAGCGTGATCGATCGCGACCTGCAGGCGGCGCTCGAGTCGCTGCCTCGTCCCCTGCAGGAAATCATCTGGCTTCGGGACGTCGAAGAGCTGTCGTACGCGGAGCTCGCCGAGCGCCTCGGCATTCCGCTTGGCACGGTAATGTCGCGCTTGTCCAGTGCACGCGAGCGTCTGTTCCGGCGTCTCACATCGCGCCCGGGTCGGTTTCGGGGGAGAGAACGGTAGCCGGACGCGGCAAGAGCGAGCCGAGCGTATCGGGAATGGGAGTAAACAACGGATGCTGACAATCCGATGCCGGCAGCTGCGACCGTTGCTGACGTCTTACGTGGACAACGAGGTCTCAGACGACGAGCGTCTCATTGTCGAAGACCATCTCGAGCGTTGTGAAGCCTGTCGTCGCCGGTTCGACCGTCAGAACGCCGTGCACCAACTGCTTCGCCGTCGATCCGGCGAAACCCGCGCTCGCGGAGCCGCGATGTCCTGGTCACCCCGAGCGCATGACTCGACCAATCGTTTGGTGGGTCGCGCGATCCTGAGCCTCGCTCTCGCAGCGGCGGGGGTTGGGATGGGATTGGTGGTCTGGAACCGCGCCGGGGGGGAAGCTGCGGTGCCTCTGTCCGCGCGTGGACAGATTAGCGACAGCGTGTGTCGGGGGAGTCACGTGCACCCGGGAACCGACATGATGACCATGACCAGCCAGAATTGCGTGGGGCGTTGCATCGAGAAGGGCGCGCAGTACGTATTCGTCTCCGGTGATGTCGTTTATCCCATCCGGAACCAGCAGTTCGGTGATCTCGGACGCTTTGCCGCCCAGGACATCGAGATCGAAGGCCAGGTGCGGGGCAGTCAGCTCACCGTATCTCACATCCGACCGGTCAACCCTGCACGCCTGAATGTGGCGCCTATCTACGGTCGATTGGCCGGTGGCGAGGGACGGCGCGCCTTTACCGGCGCTCTGGCCGGTTGTGCCTCGCCAGTATTCCGAAGGTCGCTGCTGGTAGACGTGCGCGTCAACGCCTGGAGCGAATGCCGTGTCGGCTCGCCAGCGATGTGGACCACGTGATTGGCGCCGCGAGACAGGCTTGCGTCTCAGCTGATTAACTACTTCGCTCGAGATGGAGTCTCCGGACGTAAGAAACCTCCATCTGTACGACACCTGCATAGGTTCGTCGGCCCACTTCGGCGGGTCCTTGCCAGCGCCGCAACGTATACGTGTGCAGCGGTGAAGTTGATCCTGTGCGACATAGCAGCCAAGAGACGTCGATTGGCGCGAGGGACGCCAATCGACCGATGCCCACTGAGTGGAAGCGTAGCGCCCGTCGCGTGACGGCGCAGCAGGGCGGCACGTCAAAAGGGAGGTCGACGCCGTCATCGCTCGTCGCGAACGACGACTTCACCGTCGAAGTAAATGCTGGTCTGCCGATGTGGTTCGCGAGGAACGTGCGCCAGGTCTGCGACCGTGTCGTCAGCGGCAGATACCGCGACACCGTGCGTTCCGACACGGTGAATCCGAGGTGCAGCAACTCGCCGTGGATCCGCGGGGCGCCCCAGAGACAGTTCTCTCTTGCCATGCGCCCCAATGAGGCTGCGAAGTTGCAAGTCGATGCGCGGTCGTCCCGACCGCCGCCGTGAGCCGTGCCTCCAGCATCCACGGAAGCCTTCACGATGCCAACGGGCGACCGTGACTGGTTGGACCAGCACGAGAGCTTCCCTCCACCGGGGCCACAAACGTCGCAAGCACACCCAGCGTAGACGGTCAGACGGGCGGAAGCGGCGATCCGAACGTCCGAGTACGCCCAGCTGATGGCACAGGGCAAGAATCTCAAGAAGGAGTTCTCTGCGCGGAGACAGGGCTGACCGCCGTACCGCGACCGTCCGGAACGCGTCGCCCATAGCACCCAGAATGGCCAGCAGCGGCGCCAACATCAACGATATTCTCGCCTCACATTTGCCCGTACGCGATATTGGCGAAGGACAACGTTCTCGTGCAGCAGCAGAAGGTCGCGCGGGCTGAGGCGTTGGCGTTCGTCGCACCGGTGCACTTTCTGAGTTTTCCCGCGATGCTGAAGGGGTGGCTCGATCGCGTCTGGACGCCAGGATTTGCGTACGATCTCACCCCAGGAAGCCTGGCGTGGCGATATCAGCGGCCGTCGGCCGAAGCTCACGCACACGAAGGCGCTGATCATCCAGACGACGATCTTCGACAAAGGCGCCTACGACGCAGGCCTCCGCGAGGCCATGCGCATGGTCATAGACGAATTCACGCTGACGTATCCGGGAATCAAGAACGTCGAACACGAGTACTTCTACGCCGTGCAGGCGACGTCCGCGATCACGTTGAGCAAGGATCCGAGCATATTTCTCCTGGACGAAACGGGTAGCGGCCGGCAAATCAAGCGACTGCAGCTCACGATCGTTCGGAGGCTCCACAACAATCTCGCAAGCAGCAGCGCCGCTATTGCTCACAGTCTGACTTCGACTCGGCGCATGACGCCAATCATGCTTGGCGTCGATGCGCGACATCGGGCCCGAGTCAAGGCGCTGGGAAACGACCCACTCCAAGCCTCTAGCGTCATTCTTTCGCAATGACACGCTGCACTCATCGTACGCTGTTCACCGACCGGAAATCCGCCGCCCTTCGAGCGTCAATTCCCACACCAGCCCCTTCCGCCGGAGCTCTGCTTCGTACACGGATTCACTACCCAAGCATCTCGAAAGCGTCGTCGAAACCGCAGTCGCCAAAAGAAGGGGTAGGACAATGGGATAGTCGCCTGATAGCTCGAACACCAGCACAGCCGCTGTGAGCGGAGCATGGATGCTTGCGGCGGTGGTGGCCGCCATTCCGACCAAGGCATAGCTGCCGGCGTTCGGATGTGACGAGATTGCAGCAAAAGAGAGGAAGTGGGCCCATAGTGTGCCGAGCGCTGCGCCAACCAGCAGCATGGGCGTGAAGATGCCGCCCGGTACACCCGAAGCGACGGAGCTGCTCGTTGCCCCAACCTTGGCGATCAGCAGGACGCCAAGGACACCCAGCACCACGCGTTGATCGAGGATCAGATTCAGCGGTTCAAAGCCGTTGCCGGCGACCTCCGGCAGCCAGATCGCGATGCACCCGACCAGGGTCCCGCCGATGGTTGCGCGTAAAGGCTGCGGGATCGGATGCCGCTCGAAGCAACCTTCGACAAAGGCCAGCGTCCACTTGAATCCGAAGGCGGCCCATGCCGCGAGGACGCCGAGCACCGCGAACCAGAACAGGTCCAAGGACGACTCGAGAACAAAGGAGCGCTGCCCGTAAATGGGGCCGGCACCCACCACCGCACGAGTCAGGGTCGTGGCGATGACGGTCGCTCCCATCGTCGGAAGGAGCGCATCCGGGGCCGCAATGCCAAGAATCGTTTCGAACACGAACAGGACCGCAGCGAATGGCGTGTTGTAGGCGGCGGCGAAACCGGCCGCCGTGCCCGCCGCCACGAGCACGCGCGTCTGGTCGCTCGACGTCTCTAGATGCCGACCGATCGTCGCACCCAGCGACCCGCCGAACTCGATAAGGGGGCCCTCGCGGCCGATGGACATCCCCGAGGCAATTGCCGCCCAGGAGGACAGGACGCGGGAGATCGTCGTGCGCATGGAGAGCCTCACGTTGCCGAGAACAACAGCCTCCATGACGTTACTGACACCTTGCGCCGGCGACCCGCGCAACCTGGAGATCAAGCCAGAAACGGCTCCGCCAAGGGCCGGCACGCCGAGACGCATCCACCATGGGAGCGTCGCGATCGCTGCCACGACGTTGCTCGACTGAAAGACCCGTTCGTACCACAGGGTGAGCGAACTCCGGAACGCGACGGCGAACAGTGCGGCACCGAGCGCTGCGAGGCAGAGCGCGACGATGAAACGAATGCGGTGTGTCATCGAATCACCGAGACGAGCGCCGTCAGTCCGAGCACGTGCAATCTACCAGACGTTATCGCAAAGGCGTTTGGATCTGCGGCCAGTCGATCTTCTCCATTCTGCCGCTCCCCAAAATACGGCCTCCACAGGATGGCCCACCCCCATTGATTGAGCTACCGTCCCAGCGCATGGGCAAGAGAACAGCAGAGGAGGCGACCATGGAGCGAGTTCCCGAGACTCGGACGACGATGCAAGGGACGGCATGGGCCACGGCAGGGTGTCTTGCGGGATTGTTGCTGATGATCATTTTCGACGTCCAAACATTCGCGCAAACGTCTTCACAACAGGAGGCGACAGCCGCTGGCCGAGTGTTTGGGTCGGACGCCGGCATGGTCCTCAATTTCATCAAGCCTGACAAGACGGCGGACTTCGAGGCCATTGTCCGCAAGCTGAAGGAGGCGTTGGACAGAAGCGACAAACCGGAGCGGAGACAGCAGGCGTCCAGCTGGAAAGTGTTCAGAGCAGTCGAGCCAGCGGCTAACGGCAACGTTCTGTATGTGTTCGCCATTGATCCCGCGGTGAAAGGGGCCGACTACACCGTTTCCACGATTCTGGCCGAAGCGTTTCCGACGGACGTTCAGACCCTCTTTAAGCGGTACGCAGATTCCTACGCGACTGGGCAGAACTTCGTCAACCTAACGCTGGTGGCAGCTCTCGGAAATCGAACGGCACCATGATGCTCGTTCGTGGTCTCACCACTCGATTGGCGTCTGCTCAGCCACTCACAGTTTGTCGGTCGCTTTGACCATGTCGAGTTCAAGACCGCTTGCCTCGATCTGGTCGCGCATGTGAAGCCTTAGACCCCTGGATTCCGTCCCGGAAAATACCGTTCGGACTGGATCCCGATTCTGTCAGCAGTCAAACGAGAACTGCTGGCTAAAGAACCGACGAGGACACTTCGTCATTACGGGGAAGTAGCGTCGGCCGTCCCCGCGTGGCTCCAGGAGGGCGACCGCAGATCACGCAAGCGTCGGTCCCCGCCCCCTGGCCTTGCAGACATCTTGGCGATGGCTTGCACTGGCAAACGTGGGCGCATTCGTCCATCACACGCGCGTCTTTGCGGAGCAGTGCAGGCCGGTGCAGACGCGGCCCAACGTCTGAACTGGTGATGCGTGATCAGGAGATCACGCCACGCCGCACGGCGTACAGTACCAGCTCCGCCGCGTTGTGAACGTCGAGCTTTTGCAGAATGTGCGCGCGATGCGTTTCGACTGTTGCTGGGCTAACGGAGAGCAGATCCGCGATGGCTTTGTTGCTGTGGCCTTCCGCGATCAACTGGAAGATTTCTCGTTCTCGCTCAGACAACGTCTCGAACCGGTCGGCGACGCCCTTCTCGGCCAAATGGCGCACGTAGTCATCGAGCATCACCTTGCTGACGGCCGGACTGAAGAACGACTTTCCGGCCGCGACGGCTTCCACGCCGCGAATCAGGTCCGTGTCGGCGGAATCTTTCAACATGTAGCCACGTGCCCCGGCTTTGAGCGCCTGAATGATGTACGCCTCGTCCGCATGCATGCTCAGAATGAGAATTCGCATGGTCGGCAAGCGACGCACAATCTGGCGCGTCGCTTCAATGCCATTCAGGAACGGCATACCGATATCGAGAATCACGATGTCCGGCTGTGTCGACAACGCTTGCCGCACCGCATCGCGACCGTCGCTGGCCTCCGCCACGACTTCCCACTCCGGCCGCTCTTCGAGAATCTTCCGAAAGCCCTGACGCACCAACGTGTGATCGTCGCCCAAGAGGATTCTCAGCTTACCCACCACTCGCCTCCTGAGCTGTCACGGGGGCGGCAGTGTGAATCTGATCCGTGCCTGATGTGTCCTCCGCCTCGTCGAGCCTCTGCGGGCACTTCAACCGTCAGGCGCGTTCCGCTTGCCGGACCACTCTCCAGCCGAAGCGTGCCTCCGAGCTGCGCCACGCGTTCGCGGATACTCACGAGGCCGAGGCCTCCGTCAGCCGAGCGCGTGTCCGCAGCATCGAAGCCGACACCGTCGTCTTCGATCGTGACGAGGAGCGTGTTCGTCAGGCGTTGGAGGTACACGCGGCAGCGGGTGGCCTTCGCGTGCTTCGCCACATTGGTCAACGCTTCCTGGATGATCCGATAGGCCGCAGCTTCCGTGTCGGGCGCGAGCCGTTCGTCCATGCGATCGTGGAGCACATCGGCGCGAAGACCGTGCCGTCTGCCAAAACCTGTCACGTACCATTCCGTCGCGGCCGCCAGCCCCAAGTCATCGAGCAGCGCCGGGTGCAGCAAGCGCGACAGATCACGCACCGTATGAAGGATTCCATCGGCTATTGAACGCGCGTCTTCGAGGGCATTGGCCGCACCGCCCGAGCCGTCGATTGCACGTTGGGCGAGCGCGAGTTCAACTTTCATGGCCGTCAAGGCCTGCCCGACTTCGTCGTGTAGCTCGCGTGCGATGTTCTTTCGTTCCTCCTCCTGCGCGTTGAGCAACTTCGCCGAGAGATGTTGAAGATCGCGCGTGTTCTGCGCGTCCTTGGCTCGCTGCCGACGAAGACGGTCCTCGAGCCGCCCCGCGTACAGCGTTGCCAGCCATGCGATCCCGAAGCTCATGGCGAGCGCGACGCCAAGGCTTTGCCATGTCCGACGCTGGGTTGTGGCGTACACGTCGGCGACCGCGGATTGCTGTTGGATGAATGCGCCCCGGTTCAGTGCCTGCGCCTGCTCGGACAGATCAATCACGAGCTCTCGTTTGGGCATGACGCGGGTGCGGAGCAGTGTGCGAGCCTCGGTCGGCCACCGGGTGGCGTCGGTCGCGAGCACATCCAACATGGTCAGACGGAAATCGTTGATTTCGCCGCGCAAGCGCGTCACCTGGTCGCGTTCGGCGTCGGAGTCGAGCACAGGCACGTATTGCTGCAACGCACTGTCCACGGTTTTGTACGAATCTTCCAACCGGCGACGGTAGTCGCTGGCTGTGGTCGGGTCGGGATCCAGGAGAGCGTCGCGCACGTACACGGACGCTAACAGGACCTGTGACCTGACGGTCGAGAGCGACTCTTGCGCGTGCCTGTACCGCGCGTTGATCGCCGCCGACTGCCGCTCGCCATCTGCGATCCGACGAGTGAAGTAATACCCGGCAAACAGCCAGATTCCGACAATCAGTCCGAACCCAAGAAACAGCGCGGCCCGGATCGGCCGCACCAGCCGCTCGCGCTCCACCACGCAAACATCTTATCGCTACGCCTCACGCTTCGCGCGACCCTCCACGATTTCGGTCGCAAGAATACCGGCCAGACGGGATACAGCCCGGACATTCGTCGCGAGTACCCTCAGGCAGTTGCCTTCTGGTCTCCACATGCAACCCGTTCCCCCAATCGTGGTGTTCTGCGATCTGGACGACACGCTGTTCGAACCTCATACGTTTGCTGTGGACGCCCTCACGCGGCGCGCATTCGCTCGACTCGAGGACGAACACGTCCCCGTCGTGCTGTGTTCGAGCAAGACCCGCGCGGAGCTCGAGCTCATCCAGCAAGGCCTCGGGATCAGCCAACCGTTCATCTGCGAAACAGGCGCGGCGACGTTCATTCCGCGCGGGTACTTCGCTTTCGGCGTCGGGCAGGTCCGCGATGCGGGGGGCTACGAAGTCATCGAATTCGGCAAGACGAACGCAGAAGTGGTCGCGACCTTGCGTCGGATCGCCAGCCGTGTGGGTATTGACATTGTCGGCTTCAGCGATATGTCGGTCGAGGATGTCGCCATTGATTGCGGTTTGTCCTTGCTGCAGGCACGGCTCGCAAAGCTACGCGAGTACAGCGAGCAATTCCGCGTGGTCGACGCCACACCCGGCGCGGTCCGTCGATTGTTCACGGGATTGAACGCGGCGGGTCTCGAGTGTACGAGTCGCGGGCGCTATCACCTCGTCGGTTCGATTCGTCATGATGCCGGAGGCAGATTTCTCCGCGGGCTGTACCGGCGGGCGTTTGGTGACATCGCAATAGTGGTGTTCGGTGGCCACGGGAGCACCACGCCGTCTCTGCGGCGGGCCAACGTTCCTTTGGTCGTGGAGTCTGCCGCCTCCAAACAAGCCACGCGCCTGCTGGCGGGAGTGCCCGCGTCGCGTCTCAGCGCCGCCGATTCACTCGCGACGTGGGCAGAGATGATCCTCGAAATCGCGGGCGCCGCCCCAGGCGGTCGACGCTCGTACTCAGGGTGAGCGTCAGGGCGGTGTCATTGTGTGCGCTATCGCAACACGTCCACTAACACAGGCGGCGTTCGGCCGCCTGGTGGCTCGAGGCTCCTGCCTCGCTTCCAGGGAAATACAGTCCGAACGGGATACCTGGTGACTGACGAGGACGATATTGTCGAGATGGGCATCCGGTCCGGATCGAGGTCTTGATGATGTCCAGACGCCGCAACGGGGCAGGTGAGGTGAGTCTGTCCGTATGGGCGTTCCTTGTGGTGCTCAACGCGATTGCGCATGTGTGGGAGCAGACGAGGATGTTGTGGCGGCGGGGCAACGTGTGGGAACGCGTCACGAGGCCGTGGCGCGCGCTCCACAGGAGCCATTGACCTGTTTGACGGATGTGCCCGGTGAAGCGACGCGGAGCCCGCTTGTCCCACTGCGTCATTGAGGTGTCATGACGGACCAGGGTCCGGCGGTACCGCTCACGTCCGAGCTGATTCTCGCGTATCGGCAGCTCGATACGTGCATCGTGTCGAACGCGATCGAGACCTTCGAGGTGCGGCTCCGCAACGAGGGATTCGCCGACGCGACAATCCGGTGTGCCTTCGACGGGTTGCCGCCCGTCATCGGCCATGCAGCGACTGCGCGCATCCGCTGCTCGACGCCGCCGCCCGTCGGACACAACTACCACGATCGAACGGACTGGTGGACGTACGTGTTGAGCGTCCCGGCACCTCGCATCGTCGTTGTCGAAGACGTGGACGAAACGCCAGGCGTGGGAGCCTTCGTTGGTCACGTGCACGCGTCCATCCTGCGCACGCTGGGGTGCGTGGCCTATGTCACGAACGGATCCGTCCGCGATCTGCCAACGGTCAAGAACTCCGGTTTCCAGTTCTTCTCGAAGACCGTCAGCGTGTCACATGCGTTCGTACACATCGTGGAGTTCGGTCAGCCGGTCACCGTTGGCGGTCTCCACGTGGAATCCGGCGACATCATCTATGGCGATGGCCATGGCGTCCTCACGATTCCACCGACTGTTGTGGGTGACATCCCCCGTATCGCGGCACGCATGCTGGAAAAAGAGCAACGTGTGGTGGCGTTGTGTCAGTCGCCGGACTTTTCGCTTGACGGACTTCGGACTGTGTTGAGGCAACTAGGATGAACCAACTCATAACGTCTTCAGTAGTGGCTGCCAGCACGTCACTCGCCGTTCTCGCGAGCGGGGCGTGTTCCCGACCTCACGCGGAAGGTTCGGTGTTGCCCGAAACGCCGCCGACCGTCGCGGTCGCCAGAGTGACGCATGGCGATATCGCACAGAAACTGACGATCGCGGCGGCGTTCAGGCCATTTCAAGAAATCGACATGCACGCAAAAGTCGCGGGATATCTGAAATCCATCAACGTCGACGTCGGCGATCGTGTACAAGCCGGCCAACTCCTGGCCGTCCTCGAGATTCCCGAGCTGCGGGACGAGATGCAGCAGGATGAAGCCAGAGTCCAGCACGCACAGCAGGAAATCAACCGAGTGCAAGCGGATGTCCAGCGTGCTGAATCGGTGCACGAAGTAGCGCACCTTGGCGCCACCCGTCTATCGAGCGTGTTGAAGGAGCGGCCGAATCTCGTGGCGCAGCAGGACATTGACGAAGCCTCTGGGCGCGACCGCGTGGCCGAAGCGCAAGTCGCGACGGCGAAGGCATCTCTCGCCTCTGCACGGGAGCAGCTCGAAATGGCGAAGGCCAGTCAAAACAGAACGAAGACGCTGTTCGCCTACACGCAGATCACGGCGCCGTTTGACGGCGTGATCACGCGCCGCTATGCAGATACGGGGGCCATGATCCAAGCCGGCACTTCGTCACAAACCCAGACGATGCCATTGGTGAAGCTGTCCCAGAACGCCCGCCTGCGGCTCGTGATACCGGTGCCAGAATCTGCAGTCTCCCGAATCCGCCTGGGGGCGCCGGTCGAGTTGAGCGTGCAGGCCCTCCACAAGACCTTCATCGGAACCGTCGCGAGGTTCGCAAATAGTCTCAACACCGAAACGCGCACCATGCACGTGGAGGTAGACGTGTCGAACACCAACCTCGAACTCGTGCCAGGCATGTACGCCAACGCCTCCATCGTCCTCGACCAGGCGAAGAACGTGCTCGTGGTGCCGATCGAAGCCCTCGATCGCTCGGACACGTCGCCGCGCGTGCTTGTGGTTGACCACGACGGCCGTGTCGAGTCGCGGGACGTCGAGATCGGACTCGAGACCGGCGATCGTGTGGGAATCGCATCGGGCCTCGCCGCCGGCGATATGGTCGTCGTCGGCAATCGATCGCAGCTGAAGGTGGGCACGGTCGTGTCGCCGAAGGTCATGCCGATGGTCCCCCTTGCCGAGGGGGCGCGCTGATGTGTCGATTTTCCATTCATAATCCCCATTTCATTGTCGTGGTCTGTCTCATCGTCTCGGTCATCGGCCTCACGTCCGTGGTTCGGATGCCGGTGGACTTGTTTCCAGACATCAACATTCCGCAGGTGGTGGTGGCGACGTTCTACAGCGGGATGCCGCCCGAGCAGATCGAGACCGACATTACCGGACGGTTCGAGCGCTTCTTCACGCTCGGTGCGGGCATCGATCACATGGAATCGCGATCGCTGCCTGGCGTCAGCATCATCAAGGTGTTCTTCCAACCGGGCACGAATGCCGATTCGGACGTCAACGCGATCTCGAATCTGGCCATGGCCGACCTCCGTCGGCTGCCGCCCGGAACACTGCCGCCAATCGTCCAGAAGTTCGACGCCTCGAGCCTGCCGGTCTGCCTCATCACACTCAAGGGCGATGGCCTGAGTGAAACGGAGCTGCGCGATCTCGGCCAGTTCGCGATCCGCAACCAGCTCGCCGGCGTCCCGGGTGCATCGGTGCCGCCACCGTTCGGTGGGAAGTACCGGCAGATCATGGTCTACGTCGATCCGGCGAAGCTGCAGGCGTACCAGATGAGCCCGATGGACGTCGTTCGCGCGGTCAATAACGCGAACCTGATCTTGCCCTCCGGTGACGTCAAGATCGGCCCGTTCGACTACACCATCTTCACGAACAGCCAGTTCCGGAACATCTCCGAGCATCAATCGCATTCCGCTCAAGACCGTCGCGGGCTCGATGGTGACCGTTGGCGACATCGGTCGAGCCGAGGACGCGAATCAGATCCAGAACAACATCGTGGTTGTTGACGGGCAGCGGTCCGCGTATCTGCCTGTCATGAAGCAGGGAGGCGACACCAACACGATTGCTGTCGTCGATGGTGTCAAGATCCGTCGTCGGCAAGCTCCTGGACGTGCCGGCACAACTCAGAGCGGACGTGGTCTTCGATCAGTCGCTGTTCGTCAAGCGTGCGATCGAGACGCTGCTGGACGAAGGCGGTATCGGCCTGGCCCTGACGGGGCTGATGGTGCTCGTGTTCCTCGGCAGCATGCGAGCCACGCTGTGCGTGTTCCTCTCGATCCCGCTGTCGGCGCTGGCGGCCCTGATTGCGCTGTACTTCGGCGGAAGCTCGATCAACACGATGATTCTGGCTGGCCTGGCGCTGGTGTTCTCGCGCCTGATCGACAACGCGGTCATCGTGCTCGAGAACATCTTCCGGCATCTGGAGATGGGCGAGACGCCGGAGGTCGCCGCGGAAAAGGGTGGCGACGAGGTGGCGACAGCCGTGTTGGCGGCCACGCTGACGAGCTCGGTGGTGTTCTTCCCGGTGACGTTTCTCTACGGCGTGAGCCGGTTCCTGTTTTCGGCGCTCGCGCTCGCGGTGGTGCTGGCGCTCTTCGCCTCGTACTTCGTCGCCATGACGGTTGTGCCGCTGTTCTGCGCAAGGTTCCTGACGGCACCGCATCGTGCGGAAGGGGGCGCAGGGGACACTGCCCACATCGCGCACGGCAGCGTCATGGATCGCTTCAACCGATCGTTCGCGGCCGGGTTCGAACGACTCCTCGTCTGGTACGAGCACCGTGTTCGCGTCGCGCTCGTACGGCCGCGGCTGGTCATCGCCGGCATCACCGGGGTGTTCGTCGCGAGCCTCATGCTCTATCCACTCCTCGGTGTCGCCTTCTTCCCCCGCACTGACGCCGGCCAGTTCGTGATGAACGTCAAGGCCCCCTCTGGCACCCGCATCGAAGTGACGGCGGACGATGTTCATCAGGTTGAGGCGCTTGTCCACCGTGTCGTCGAGCCGACGGACTTGGATCTGATCGTCTCGAATATCGGTGTGCAGCCGGGGTTCTCGTCGATCTACACGAGCAACGCAGGGCCACATACGGCGACAGTCCAGGTCGCGCTCAAAGAAGACCATCGAATCGGCAGCTACGAGTACATGGCGCGGATGCGCAATCTCCTGCAACGAGAGATGCCGCAGCTCAGTGTCTTCTTCCAGTCTGGTGGCATGGTCGATGCGGTTCTCAATCAAGGGCTGCCCGCTCCCATCGACGTGCAGTTCAGCGGCTCGAACCTCGAATCCGTGTACGCAGACGGCGACCGGTGTCGCCGCAGCCATTCGACGACTGCCCGGCGTGAGCGACGTCTACATCCCGCAGGACATCGACTACCCGTCGCTCCGGCTCGATATCGATCGCGAACGCGCGGCCGATCTGGGACTGAACCAGCGTGAGGTCGTCAACAACGTCATTACCGCGCTGACATCGAACCAGATGATTGCGCCGAGCTACTGGGTGGATCCGAAGAACGGCAACGACTACATGCTCACCGTGCAGTATCCCGAAAACCAGATCCGCAATGTCATGGACCTCCGCTCCATCCCGCTGCACGCGCGAGCATGTGAAGGATCCGACCATGCTCGACGCGGTTACGAAGGTGACGCCGATACATTCGCCGACCGAGATCGATCACTACCAGATACGCCGCGTCATCGACATCTACGTGACGCCGGTTGGAGAAGACCTTGGACGCCTGGCCAGTGGGATCCGGGGCCTCCTGCAGCGTACGTCCCTGCCCAGTGCCGTGAAGGTCGACGTCCGTGGAATGGTAGAAGGCATGGAGGCGTCGTTCAGAAGCTTCGCGCTCGGCCTGATTCTCGCGTTGGTGCTTCTGTACCTCATTCTGGTCGCTCAGTTCCGATCGTTCACTGATCCGTTTCTCATTTTGCTCGCCGTGCCGACTGGCCTGACCGGCGTGCTCGTCGGCTCTCTTCGCCACAGGCACGACGCTGAACGTGCAGTCACTCATGGGCGTGCTGATGATGGTCGGGATGGTGGTTTCCAACAGCATCCTCATCGTCGAGTTCACGCACCGGTTGGAGGGGGATGGCATGCCCCTGTTGGACGCCGTGGTGAATTCGTGCCGCATTCGTCTGAGACCAATCGTGATGACGTCGCTCGCCACGGTGATTGGCCTCGTGCCAATGGCTTTGAAGCTGGGTACCGGCAGTGAGGCCTACGCGCCGCTCGCGCGAGCCATCATCGGCGGGCTGATCGTGTCAGTCGTGCTGACCGTTTTCATCGTGCCGGCTGCGTACCTGCTCGTCTACCGTCGTCGTCGGTCCGCATAGGAGGCGTAGTGACGCGGCGCACCACGATTCATTTGCTGGCGGTGGCGGTTTTTTTCGTGGCCACACCCGTCCTGGCGCAGAACGTTCAGCGGCTCACCCTGAAAGAGGCTGAGGACCGGGCCGTTCAGAACCATCCGATAATTCGCGCGGGGGAGTTCGAAGCGCTCGCGGTCGGCGAAACGGTGCGTCAAGTCAAGTCGGCGTACTTCCCGACCGTCTTCGGCAGTTTCACGGGGGCTCAGGCGCAGGACGCCACCCGCATTGCCGCCGGTGGGTTGAACAATCCACTCATCCTCGATCGGTTCGCGTTCGGCTTTTCGGCGTCGCAAATGTTGACAGATTTTGGCCGGACGTCCACGCTGACGGCGAGTGCCACGCTTCGCGTCGATTCGCAGCAGCAAGACGTTGTGGCTCGGCGCGCCAGTGTGTTGCTCGAGGTCGATCGTGCCTACTTCAACGCGTTGCGGGCACAAGCTGTCCTGCGTGTCGCACAGCAGACGGTCGCAACGCGCCAGGTCGTCGTGGACCAGGTCACAGCGCTGGCATCCACCGGACTGAAGTCGACCCTCGACCTGAGCTTCGCCAGAGTGAATCTCAGCGAAGCGCAGCTTCTCTTGCTCCAGGCACAGAATGATGTGCAAGCCGCGTACGCGGGCTTGTCGGCAGCCTTGGGAACGGCGCAGGCAGCGACGTACGAACTGACGGACGAGCCCCTGCCCGAAGCACCCGCCGCCGAGAGCACACTCCTGGTTGCGCAGGCGTTACGCGACCGGCCCGATATTGCCCGCGAACGATTTGCGCAGCAATCCGAGGCGAAGTTCGCCGAGGCCGAGCGTGCGTTGTGGTTTCCGACCGTTTCTCTCATTGGTGCTGCCGGCCTCACGCCATACCACCCGATAGGGTTGACCAATCAGTATGCGGCGATAGGCGTGAACGTGACGGTGCCATTGACGAATGGGAATCTGTACTCGGCGCGGCGTGCTGAAGCCACCCTCCGCGCCAGCGCCGAGCAGCAAATGCTTCAGGACTCCGAGAACCGCGTCAGTCGCGACGTCCAAATCGCGTGGCTCGATGCGCGCACTGCCTATCAGCGACTCGATCTGACGAATCAGTTCCTGACCCAGGCAACCGACTCGCTTGACCTTGCACAGCAACGCTACAACCTCGGCCTGAGTTCGATGGTCGAACTGACGCAGGCGCAGCTCAACGAGACGCGCGCGCAAATTGAACAGGCCACGGCGAGATATGAGTATCAAGCGCGCAGCGCGACCCTCCGCTTCCAAATCGGGTCACTGAAGTGAGGCCCGTACTTCAGAGGAAGCTGCGATGATCCGATCCAAATGTCAACTCGGCTAATAGTCTGTTAAAGTGTCATGGGTTTTTCCCTCCGACGGACCAGAGGTCGGTACCGTGATGAGCACACACAAGGTCTCGCGCGTCTGGACTATCCGGATCGTGCTGGCGCTGGGTCTGGTGTCCCCCCAAAGTTCAGTGGCGTCGGCGCAAGGCGAGGTTCGCGTTGGCACATGGGAACTCAACCTCGCGAAATCCACGTTTAGTCCCGGCCCGCCACCGCGGAGGCAAACCCTGACGTTCCGACAGGCGGGACCAGCATGGATGGCCCTGTTGCAGGGTGTCGACGCGTCAGGAAGACCCATCAATCCGGACATGGACAACCTGTCCATCACGTTCGATGGAAGAGATCACCCTACGGCGACCGAAGATTACGACACGACCGCTTGGAAGCCTTCGAGCGCAAACAAGTACGAGGTCATCCGTAAGAAGGCTGGAAAGATCGTCCTGACATCCACGAACGAGATATCGAACGATGGCAAGACGATGACCATTACGACGAAGGGCGTCAACGGGAAGGGGCAACCAGTGCACAACGTCAGGGTCTACGACAAGCGGTAGCCGCACTCAAAGCCGCGCCAACCGACGGGTCTCCTCGTCCTTCTTCGGATCTCATTTTCGAATCCTGATAGCAAAGTTGATCAGGCTCATACCTGCCGCGACAATTCACAGTCCGCCAAGCAAGACCGGGCGCAAGAAGGAACGGCCCCTTGCCAGCGATGGATGCGCACGACGGATAACGGCCGATGAAGGAAGTGGGGATAGAAGATAAAGATAAGGGAAAAAAGAAGTGGCACTCCGCGAGGGCCGCCGCGGTCTGGGAACCGCATCGAAACCACCAGGCCGGGCATGTGGATGGCGATAGCGGATCTGATTTAACACACACGTAACGCGCGCGAAGCACCCATGACACACACAATGTATAGTCTCGCCCCACACTGAAACACATGGGTTAACCCGTTTGGTTGGTCCTGACTGGGGGGCCGTTGAGACGCGCTGTTTGGCTACGGATGGTATCGATGGGAATGGCGATCGTGGCCTGTCCGGCCGGGTGGGCGTGGGCGCAGGTCACGCCCGCGGCGGGCTATACACCGCCCGATGACACGCCGTCGATTAGGTTTGGCGTCACGCTCTACGCCGACTACACGTATACGCAGAATCCGCAGTCGACCGACGCGGATGGCAACGTCATCAACGCCAGCGCATTCAACGTCAGCCGGAGCTACATCAATGTCACCGGCAATCTCTCGCACATCGTTGCGTTCCGCATCACCCCCGATATCACGCGGCAGAGCGGGCTCTTGAGCCTTGGCGCGGGCAGCAGCATTTCGAACGACAGCCTGATCTTCCGCATCAAGTACGCGTTCGCGCAATTCAATCTCGACGACTGGATGACCAGGGGCTCGTGGGCGCGGTTCGGCATCCAGCAGACGCCGCTGCTCGACTATGAGGAAGGCATCTACCGCTATCGCTTCCAGGGCACGACGTTCACCGAGCGTGAAGGGTTCTACAACTCGGCCGACGCGGGCGCGTCGTTCCACTACAACTTCCCGTCCAACTACGGCGAACTCCACGTCGGCGTCTACAACGGGGAGGGCTACGCCAAGACCGACCCGAACGACCAGAAGGCCATCGAGATGCGCGGCACGGTCCGTCCGTTCGCCACCGCCGACACGCAGATTCTGCGCGGACTGCGCCTGACGGGGTTCTACTTCGGTGACAACTACATCAAGAACGCAGAGCGGACGCGCGCGGTCGCGCAGGTGACCTTCGAGCACGCCTACATCAATGCCGGCTACGACTACATCCGCGCCAACGATCAGACGTCAATCACCAGGCCCGACATCGAAGCCAGGGGCTGGGGGTTCTGGGCGACGCCGAGGCTACCGAGGAGGAATGGGGCATCAGTGGAGGCGCTGCTGCGGTACGACCACCTGTCGCCAGACCAGACCACGTCGCAGGTGCGCCCGCGCACGATCATCGGCGGGGCCTACTGGTTCCCGCATCAGGGGAACGTCTCGTCGGCCCTGATGCTCGACTACGACGGCCAGACGTTCGACAACTATGCGACGCGCTCAGCCGGCACAGAAGAAGATCGCCGTGCACGGGCTCGTCAACTTCTAAGCTTCTAAGCGGAGGTTAGACCTGTGAAGATTGTAAAGAGAGTCGTCGTCACCGCCATTGGCGCCGCGATGCTCGTCGCCGGCGTCGCGGCGCAGAACGTGCAGATCAACGGAGCGGGCGCGACGTTCCCGTATCCGATCTACTCGAAGTGGTTCGACGAGTACCACAAGACGCATCCGACCGTACAGATCAACTATCAGTCGATCGGTTCGGGCGGCGGCATTCGTCAGATCACGACCCAGACGGTCTTCTTCGGCGCCACAGATGGTCCCATGACGAACGACCAGCTGCTCGCCGCGCCTGGCAAGATCATGCACTTTCCGACGGTGCTCGGCGGTGTGGTGCCCGTCTACAACATTCCAGGCATGAATGCCGAACTGAAGTTCACCGGGGCCGTGCTCGCGGATATCTTCCTCGGAAAGATCACCAGGTGGAACGATCCCGCCATCGCCAAACTGAACCCCGGCGCCACCCTGCCGTCGAGCGCCATCATCGTGGTCCATCGTTCTGACGGCTCCGGGACCACCTACATCTGGGTGGACTACCTGTCAAAGGTCTCGGCGGAATGGAAGAACCGGGTCGGCAACGCGAACGCGGTCAACTGGCCCGTCGGGCTCGGCGGCCAGGGCAATGAGGGCGTGTCCGGCCTCGTGTCGCAGACACCGGGCTCCATCGGTTATGTGGAGTTCATCTATGCGCAGCAGAACAAGATCAATTTCGGGACGGTGCAGAACTCGGCGGGCGAGTTCGTCAAGGCGGATGAGCAGTCGGTGACGGCGGCGCGGCGCAGCCGCCGCAGGAAAGATGCCGGAGGATTTCCGCGTCTCGATCACGAACGCGCCGGGCAGCGGTGTCTACCCGGTGTCGTCCTTTACCTGGCTGCTCCTCTACGAGAACCCCAAGGACAAGGCGCAGGCCAAGATCATGGTGGACTTCGTGAAGTGGGCGCTGAGCGACGGCCAGAAGTTTGCCGGCGGCCTCGGGTATGCGCCCCTCCCCGAGGCCGTCATCAAGCTCGAACTGGCGGCTCTTCAGAAAATCAAGGTGTCCTAGGTGCGTTCGCGGGATCTCGGTTTCAGGTTGGGGACGGGCGTGTTTGCGCTCGTCCTCGTGCTCATTGTCGTCGCGATCGGCGTCGAGCTGACGCGGCAGTCGATGTTGTCGATTCAGAAATTCGGATTCAACTTCTGGCGTACGCAGACGTGGGATCCCGTCGTCGGTGACTTCGGGGCGCTGCCCTTCATCTGGGGCACGCTCTATTCGTCGATACTGGCCATACTTCTGTCGACGCCGGTCGCGCTTGGGTATCGCGGTGTTCATCTCCGAGTTGAGTCCGGATAGGCTTCGGACACCGCTGGCATTTCTCACGGAACTCCTGGCGGCGATCCCCTCAATCGTCTACGGGCTCTGGGGCATCTTCGTCCTGATTCCCCTCATCCGGTCGATCGAGGCAGCCGTGCCAGCCTCCCTCGCGCCAGTTTCCGCTCTTCAGCGGCCCTCCCATTGGCGTCGGCATGCTGTCCGCCGGCGTCGTTCTCGCGGTCATGATTATCCCGTTCACCTCGTCGGTCGCCCGCGAGGTGCTGAAGGCGGTACCGATGGCCCAGCGGGAAGGCGCCTATGCGCTTGGGTGCGACACGCTTCGAAGCCATCCGCGCCGCGCTTTTCTACGCGCGAACCGGCATCGTCGGGGCGATCATGCTCGGATTCGGCCGCGCCCTGGGCGAGACGATGGCGGTCACGATGGTCATCGGCAATACTCCGAAGATTTCCGTGTCCCTGTTCGCGCCCCAGTCGACGATGGCGGCTGTTCTGGCTAGCCAGTTCACCGAGGCCGACACGGACCTGTATCTCCACGCCCTCATCGAAATCGGCCTGGTGCTGTTCGTTATCACGCTGGTCATCAACGCGCTGTCGCGCCTGCTCATCTGGAGTATGGCGCGTTCGAGGACCAGCGCCCCAGCAGTCTTCGCGCCATCTGCCGCCGAGTCGGCCGCATGACGTCCCGCACTGCCATTCGGCGATGGCTGTCGTCGCTGTTCGTGGGGTTCTGTGCGCTCTCGGTGCTCGCGGCGCTGGTCCCCTTGGGGTTTGTTCTGTTTTTCGTCGTGAGCCAGGGGATTCAGGCGATCGACCTGGAGTTCTTCACCCAGATGCCCAAGCCTGTCGGCGAACCGGGCGGTGGAATGGCCAACGCGATCGTCGGCACGCTGATCCTGACGAGTCTCGGTTCGCTCCTTGCGATTCCGATCGGCATCGTGAGCGGCGTCTACATGTCGGAGTACGCGGGAAGCCGATTTTCCGCCGTGACCCGATTCGCCGCGGACACGCTGAATGGCGTGCCGTCGATTGTGATGGGCGTGTTCGTGTACGGGTTTGCCGTCCTGCCGTTCAAGCGGTTCAGCGCGCTTGCCGGTGGCATTGCGCTCGGCATCATGATGATTCCCATTATTGCCCGCACCACGGAGGAGTTGCTGCTCCTCATTCCGAGCTCGATGCGGGAAGGTGCCCTGGCGTTGGGCGCGACCCGTGCGCGGGCGGTCTTCACCGTCGTCGTGCCCGCGGCGCTGCCCGGAATCATTACGGGCGTGCTGCTCGCCCTTGCGCGTATCGCGGGAGAAACGGCGCCTCTGCTGTTCACGGCGTTCAACAATCGCTTTTTCAACACGAACCTGACACAGCCCATCGCGTCTCTCCCGGTGCAGGTGTTCACTTACGCGATCTCCCCGTACGCCGACTGGCACCGCCAAGCCTGGGCGGGGGCGCTCGTGCTCGTGACGCTGGTGCTCCTGTGTTCCGTGCTTGCGCGTGTCGCCACGCGCCGGCTCGAGGGCATGGCCCGAGGAAGTTAGATGCCGACCACCACACCGCCACTGTCTCTTGCTCCGGTCCACGGTAACGGCGAAAGAGTGGAAGACCGGCCGGTGAAGATCGGCGTCGCCGGCCTGTCGTTCTACTACGGCGCAAAGAGGGCGCTCGAAAATATTTCGATGGACCTGCGGTCGAACCTCGTCACGGCGTTCATCGGTCCGTCGGGCTGCGGCAAGAGCACATTTTTGCGCACGCTGAACCGGATGAACGACGTGATCCCCGGGACCCGGGTCGAAGGGCGTGTCAGCATGGGCGGCCGCGATATCTACGCGGCCGATGTTGACGTCGTGGACCTGCGGCGCCGCGTGGGGATGGTGTTCCAGAAATCCAACCCGTTCCCGAAGTCTATTTTCGACAACGTGGCTTACGGCCTCCGCATCAACGGCCTGGCGTCGGGACGGTCGCAGCTGGCTGCCGCCGTTGAGAAGAGCCTGCGAGGCGCTGCCCTCTGGGACGAAGTCAAGGACCGCCTCCACGACTCGGCCATGGCGCTCTCGGGCGGACAGCAGCAGCGACTCTGCATTGCGCGCGCTCTCGCCATCGAGCCCGAGGTGCTGCTGATGGACGAACCGGCGTCGGCGCTGGATCCGATTGCGACGCAGCGAATCGAAGAGCTGATCTATCAGCTGAAGCGGACGTACACGATCGCCATCGTGACGCACAACATGCAGCAGGCGGCCCGCGTGTCGGACGTGACCGCAGTCTTCTGGCTGGGAAAGCTCGTGGAGGTGGGCCGGACCGATGCCATCTTCACGAGCCCGCGCGAGAAGCTCACGGAAGACTACGTCACGGGCCGCTTCGGATGATCAGACGGGAGCCCCTATGACAGAAGACACGCGTCACTTTGCTGACGAGCTGCAGGATCTCAAGCAGCGACTGCTCGTGATGGGTGGCCTGGCCGAGGAGCGCCTGCGCACCGCGATGCACGCGCTCGTTGAACGCGATCGTGCCCTCATCGCCGACGTCATTCGCGGCGACGACCAGGTCAACAAGCTGCATCTCGAAATCGACGATCGGTGCTTCAAGATGCTCGCGCTCTATCAGCCGATGGCGGTCGACCTTCGAACCATCGTCTCGGCCGTCAAGATCAACACCGACCTGGAACGGGTCGGAGATCTCGCAGTGAATATCGGTGAGGCCTCGGAGCGCTATCTGGCGCATGCGCCCGTGAAACCGCTCATCGATTTGCCGCGGATGGGTGACATGGCGCAGCGTATGCTGCGCGAGGCGCTCGATGCGTTCGTCTCGCGCAACGTCACGGCGGCCGAGGCGGTCCTCGCCCAGGACGATATGCTCGACGGCCTCAAGAATCAGATCTTCCGGGAACTCCTCGTCTACATGCTCGGTGACCCCCGCAAGATCGAGCCCGGCATCGAGCTGATTCTGATTGCGCGCCACCTCGAGCGCGTGGGCGACCATGCCACCAACATCGCCGAAGATGTGATCTTCATCGTGGAAGCACGCGACGTTCGGCATCCCGCCATCGACCAGGTCAGCTGACTCTTGACCGGCTGCCGGGCCGCGTCCGGTAGCGAGCTGCCATCTGCCATTACCCCTCGTCGATGTGCCGTGATACGATTCGTGCTCTACTGAGCCGTTAGACTGCTGGGGGCCCTAGCACGATTACCACGGCCGTACTGTCGCGACGTGATGGGTCGGAGGTTTCCACCCCACCTACAGGTTGTGGCGGTCATTGCAGTGGCCCGATCCGCTGCACGGTTACGGCCTGGGAACTGGCCTCATGATGCCGCGATCTGCGAATCTCACCGCACCGGAATCGGCCGCATCGATCGATCTTCACGCTCACCATCTCTACATCAATCGCGAGCTGAGCTGGCTGGAGTTCAATCAGCGTGTGCTCGACCAGGCGGTCGGCGAAGAGCACCCGCTGCTCGAGCGCGTGAAGTTTCTGGCCATCGTGTGTTCGAATCTCGACGAGTTCTTCATGGTCCGGGTGGCGGCCCTGCTTCGGAAGGTCCGCGCAAATGTGGAGCAGTTGTCGATCGATGGGATGACTCTACCGGCGCTGCTGTTCGAGATTCGGCGCCGCTCGGCCGTGATGATGACCGACACCGCGACGTGCTGGAGCACACGGTTGCGACCGGCGCTCGCCGAGCAGGGCGTCCGGTTCCTCGAACCGGAAGACTACACCGCCGAAACCCAACGATACCTGGCTGGTTACTTTCGGTCGGAGATCTATCCGTTGCTGACACCGCTGGCGTTCGATCCCGGCCATCCGTTCCCGGTGATCTCGAACTGCAGCAAGAACTTCGCCGTGGTCGTCCGGCAGGGCCTGCGGACCAGGTTCGCGCGGGTCAAGATTCCGCCGCCCCTGCCGCGCTTCATTGCCCTCCCGCACAGCCGTTCCAGCGGCGCGGCCAGCGAACACACATTTGCATTCCTCGAGGACGTGGTGAGAGCCAATCTCGGAGATCTGTTTCCCGGGATGGAGATCGCGGGGGCTCATCTCTTCCGCGTGATTCGTGATACGGACGTGGACATCCCGGAGGACGGGCCGGACGACTTGCTCGAGTCGATGGATCGCACGCTCAAACAGTTGAGGCAGGCGCCGCCGTCGCTTCTGCAGGTGGAGGAGACGATGCCGGAGCGTGTGCTCAACACGCTCGTCGAGAACTTCGAGGTCGAAGACGACATCGTGATGCGAACCGTGCATCGACTGGACTACTCGGATTGCATGACGCTGCACCGTCTGCCCCTTGGCCACCTGAAGGACGCCCCGTTCGCACCGCGCGTCCTGTGGGGCGAGCGCCGCGACGCGAGTATCTTCGACGAAATCCGTGAACAGGATTGCCTGGTGCACCATCCGTTCGACTCGTTCGCGGCGGTCGAGGCATTCCTCCACGCGGCCGTCCACGGATCCACAGGTCCTGGCGATCAAGATGACGCTGTACCGCATCGGGGCCAATTCGCCGCTCATCGATAGACTGATCGCCGCGGCCGACGCGGGCAAGCAGGTGGCGGTGCTGGTCGAGCTCAAGGCGCGGTTCGACGAGCGGAACAACATTCAGTGGGCCACACGCCTCGAGGATGCGGGCGTGCACGTCGTCTACGGCGTGGAGAATCTCAAGACACACTGCAAGCTGTGTCTGGTCGTCCGGAAGGAGGCCGATGGCGTGCGGCGCTACGTCCACATCGGCACGGGCAACTACAACCGCATCACCTCACAGGTCTACACGGATCTGGGTCTCTTCACTGCTGACGCGGGTGTACTCGACGACGTCCTCGAGGTGTTCAACTCGCTGACAGGCTATTCGCGGAGGAAGGACTACAACCATCTGCTCGTCGCGCCCGTCAGCCTTCGTGCGCGGTTGACGACACTCATCGAGCGCGAGATTGAGCATGCACTGGCTGGCCGCGCCGCCCGTCTCATCGTGAAGAACAACGCCGTCACGGACCCCGCGATCATCCGGCTCTTCTATCGCGCTTCACAGGCGGGCGTCAACGATCGACCTCATCGTCCGTGGCGTCTGCTGCCTACGGCCAGGCGTTCCCGGCGTCAGCGATCGCATTCACGTGCGCTCGGTCGTCGGACGGTTCCTCGAGCACTCGCGCATGTACTATTTCGAGAACGGCGGGAGCGTCCGAAATGTACATCGGCAGCGCCGACCTCATGGAGCGCAATCTCGATCGCCGCGTCGAGACGCTGTGTCCTGTCCGATCGCCGGCACTCGCTGCGCACCTCCGCGAGCTTGTGCTCGATGTCTACCTGCGGGACAACGAACGGGCGTACGTGCTCGTCGATCGCGCGTATCGCCGCGTCGAGCGCGGCGACTCGGAGCCGGCGATCAACGCGCAGGAGGTCCTGCTCCAGTGGCATGCGGGGGCGTCGAACGGCGAGGAGGGCTTCGGAGCCAGGTAGGTAGCCTCGAATGGCGCGCGAGGGCGCCCCGCATCGCCAGGTGCGAGTGCCAGAGGCTTGTCGACTTGGCGATCGTCGCAGCCGGCGACGATGATGTCGTCATGCTGGCGACGCACGACGACATCCCCGAGTGGCATTCCTCGCGGCGTGTCTTTAATGAGAGCCACCCCGCCGCTAGAAGCCGCTTCCGATCTGGAGCGAGACACTACCAGTGACGCCGTGCAGTCGATCGTCGGGACCCCAGGCGCCAGCCGTCAGGCGGTAGCCGACGCTGCCTGCGAGCTTCATACTTTTGTTCAGGCGCACCAACACACTGGCGTTGGGATCAAAGACAAAGAAGTCGTCGCGGTACCGCGCATAGGCCCAGCCGGGTGCCGGATACAGCGGCTGCCCCCGCAGCCGCGGAACGAATGGCACCTGATTCACCAGCGTCGCCTCGCCAAAGCCGACCAGACCTTTGACACCAAACCCCACAGGACGGTTCATCCGCGTGAACCAGCCCGTGACGAGCCCGAAGTACCACATGTCGCTGTTGTTGGAGGTATCACCGAGCCAGTACGCACCCGCGCCGATGAGCAGCGACTCGTCGTTCAACCACCCGCCGTAGACGCCGAAGAGGCCCGCAGCCTTCCCGTCGAAATCGGTCATCGCGAAATCGGGCGCGACCAGTACGCCGCTCTTGACGCGTTCCACCACCATTGGTCCGCCCGTCACCTGAGCCGAGTTGGATGTCTGCGCGGCGGCACCCACCGGAAGCGAGATGAGCCAGAGAGCAATGGCCGGGGATGCGCCGGCCTTACGCATGATGTTCATGGACAACCTCATCAGCCAGACCGCGTGCTATCGCGTTCGCAGGCTGACGTTGAGCGGCATCGTTTCGCCGCGACGAATGGTCACGCCTGTCGCGAACGACTCGAAGCCGTCCTTTCGGATCTCGATCCGGTGCGGCCCTTCCGAGACCTGCAGGACCAGGTGGTCCTCTCCTTCCGGTCCCATCCACCGCTCGCCGTCAATCATGATCGTGGCTCCGCCCGGCTGAACACGGATGACCACCGTGCCGTAGGGTGAGGCAGTGTCCGAACGAGGCACCTGGTCGGGAGAGGGAGGCGGTGGGAGCGAGCGTCCAGCCGGTCCGCGTGGTGGGCCAGCGGGGCCTGGCTGGTCCGGCGGTGGCGGCGGAGTCGGTCGAGGCTCCGTGGCTTCGCCGGGAGGAAGCGGCTCCATCGCATACTTGACTTTGAGCGTAGACCCGGCCGATACGTACAGGCGCTGGTGGACCGTCCGCAGTCCATCCCGGAAAATGGTTAGCTCATGGTCGCCGGGCAGGACGCGAAGCCGCTGGAAGGCGCCGTCGAAGTCGTCCACGATGCCGGCAAAGAAGCCGTCCACATAGACCTCGGCGTCCTTTGGTGTCACTTCGAGCTTCAGGGCGCCCGTCGGTTCGTAGCCATAGTAAGGACCGTAATAGGGATACCCGTACGGCCAGTAGGGCCCGTACCCGTAGGGATACCAGCCGAACCCGAACCAGAAGGGATTGGCATAGTACCCCCCGCCAACAACTACCGTCGGGCCATGCCCGTGATGGTGTTGAGCCGCGACCGGCCCGACGAACAACGTAACGATCAGAGCGGGGACCGAAACCAGGATGGATAGCTGCTTCGACACCACAACCGCACCTCAAACGGCAGACGACTCAAGAGCCGGGAGCAATCGAGGTACCAACGGCCCGGACCGATCGCCGATGGCCGTAACCCAAATCTGACCCATGAGTTGCGACGGAACGCTCGTCTCAACACATGCCGAGGAGGCGTCGCCACTTGGCGACAGCTGTCCAGACGGGAGGTTTTCCGCGGTCGTGAAGGGAAAATCCAGGGTCAGCGCCTGGTCACTTGCGGCGGCGTGTCGGGTACTCGGCAAACATCGCGGCAACTGCACTGTTGATCGAGGGCTCGAGCTTGGCCAACTCCGCTTCGATTGGCTGGTCGGCGCGCAGCTGGAGCAGCTGGCGCCGACTTCCCGGCTCGAGCAGCTCGACGATGAGGGTGCCGACCGCATAGGTCGCTCGCGAGTCTTTGGAATCAGGCTTCGCCTTGAGGTTCACGTCCGTCCGGCTCAACGAGGAGTAGGCTGCCAGCACGTCACCGGGCCCGGACGTGGCTTTCGTCATACCAAGGGCGCTGAGCTCACGGTCGACCGCGGCAATCACCTGCGAATTGACCGTCTTGTCGAAGGATGGGTGTGTCACCGTCCAGGAGTAAGTCTTGAACTTCGCAAAGTCCACGTTCTTGTCCGCCTTCACGGTGACGCCGTATTTCGGCATCTGGCCCGCCGCGGCTGCAGCGACAACCGCACACATTCCAAGTCCTATGATGAGTCGCCTCATAGATGCTCCTGTCTGGCTCGTTTCTGTATCACGGTCGGCTCATGCCGGGCACGGGGCGTACTCTGGGCGTCTGCAATAGTCGTTGAGCATCAGGCCGCCCGGTAGTGCTTCACTCGCGACGCCCCTGCCATGGTATCAGTGACGCGCCCTTGCGTCGAAGTGAAGCCTCCACGATGTCAGCTCGATCGCACCCAATCACTTCTTTGGTGGCGGCGGCGGGTAGTTCTTGAGCATCTTGGCGACGGCCTTCTGAAGGTTCTTCTGCTGTTTCTCGGGTTTGGCCTTCGGATCGAGCGTCTTGCTCGCGGCGCCACGCCAGACGAGCGTGCGGGGCGACGGGGCGTACATGTCGAGTGCCAGCTGCCCGACGTAAATCGTGGTCGTCGTGCCGGTCGTCATCCCTCCGCCTCCTCCGTACCATCCCCGTCCGTACCATCCAGGTCCGTAGCCGTACCCCGTGTCGAACGACGTGTACTCCTTCTCTTGCCCGACAGCGCCCTGGTACCCGATGTACAGGTCGGCGGTGTCCGACTCGGTCTTGGTCAGCCCTTTTGTGCCGAGCTCGGTGTCGACGGCAGCCTTGACCTGCCGATCGACCAGATCGCTAAGCGGCGTCGCCCCTTTGAGCGTGACCCACTTGTAGGTCTTGAATGCTGCGAAATTGGCCGAGCTGTCGAAGTTGTAGCGTACGTCTTGCGCGAACGCGTTGCCCCCGCCAACCAGAAGCATCATCAGTGGTAACACCAAGAATCTCTTCATTGTCAGTTCCTTTCCGGATATAGCTTACCGATGGTTGTGCAAGCTGCGAGCCGGAAATGTCGACTGTCGACGTGACTATCGGAGCCCTTTAGGGCTCGTCGGCATCCGAGATTTCGGAGTGTCTCCGATCCCCGGTGTACTGCCGTTTCAGGGCGCCACGATCGTTGCCGAGTCACGAGCGATTCCCGGTAGTTTTGAGCGGCCGACCCTGTCCCAGTCCGCGCGGGGCATGGCACGCGGCCTGCCTTGGATGAGACGTTGCGACGGCGGAAATGGCGAGACGGAAGCGTCGGGAAGTGGCGAAGCGGCGCTAAGTCGCACGTGGCGGGCAGGGAGCCTCTCTCTGCCGCCGCTTTCGTGTGCTGAAGGGCCCACGAGCTGGAGGCTGTTATGAGCAAGACCGACGTTCGGGATGGGGCCAAGCACGGCGAGGAGGTGGCCCGCCTGCAGGCCGCGCGAACCCACGGCGTGGCCTGGCGGAAGTGGGGTCCGTATCTGAGCGAACGCCAGTGGGGAACGGTCCGCGAGGACTACAGCGTCGACGGCAACGCATGGGATTACTTCACCCACGATCAGGCGCGCTCGCGCGCGTACAGCTGGGGTGAGGACGGGCTGGCCGGGATTTCCGACGACGAGCAGCAGCTGTGTTTCGCGCTCGCGCTGTGGAACGGCCGCGATCCAATCCTCAAGGAGCGCCTCTTCGGCCTGACCAACTCCGAAGGCAACCACGGCGAAGACGTCAAGGAGTACTACTTCTACCTCGACTCCACGCCGACGCACTCCTACATGAAGTGGCTCTACAAGTACCCGCAGTGCGCCTATCCCTACGCCAATCTGGTCGAGGTAAACAAGAAGCGATCGCGCACTGAGTTCGAGTACGAGCTCCTGGATACCGGTGTCTTCGCCGACGACAAGTACTTCGATGTCCAGGTTGAGTACGCGAAGGCGTCGCCTGAGGACGTCCTCGTCCGGATTACCGCGACCAACCGCGGTGCTGAGCCGGCGGTGCTGCACGTGCTGCCGACCCTCTGGTTCCGGAACACCTGGCGTGGAGAGCCGTCCGAGGCGAAGCCCTCGCTGCGGGGCCTTCCGGGCTCGGCCGGTACCCGCGTGATCGCCGCGACTCATCCGGCGCTCGGTCAGCGCTGGCTGTACGTCGACGGCGATCTGCCGCTGCTCTTCACGGAGAACGAGACCAACCATCAGCGGCTGTTCGGAAAGCCGAATGCCACTCCGGTGGTCAAGGACGGCATCAACGATTTCATCGTCCACGGCCGCACCGAGGCCGTCAGTGCCGCACACGTCGGCACGAAAGCATCCGCGCACGGCCAGGCCACGATTGCGGGCGGCCAGACGGCCGTCTGGCGGCTCCGGCTGTCGGACAAGGCGCCGCGTGCTGGCGAGGCGCCCTTTGCGGATTTCGAGCAGGTGCTCAAGGCTCGCGTTCGTGAAGCGGACGAGTTCTATCGCTCGATCACCCCGTCGTCGGTGAATCCGGATGCCGCGCACGTGGTGCGCCAGGCTCTCGCGGGCATGTTGTGGAGCAAGCAGTATTACTTCCTGGACGCAGACCGCTGGCTCGGCGAGCACGGCGTCGACCGTTTGCCTCGCCGGCCACTGAGGCGCCGAGAAACACCGACTGGGCGCACATGGTCAACGCCGACGTGATCTCCATGCCGGACAAGTGGGAATACCCGTGGTACGCAGCGTGGGATCTGGCGTTCCACGCGGTGGCGCTGTCCCCCGTGGACATCGACTTCGCGAAGTCGCAGCTCGACATGATGCTGCGCGAGTTGTATCTGCATCCGAGCGGTCAGATCCCCGCGTACGAGTGGAACTTCTCCGACGTCAACCCGCCCGTGCACGCCTGGGCGACGGTCTTTCTCTACCGCAGTGAGCAGGCGCTGCACGGTCGCGGCGACGTCGACTTCCTGAAGCGATCGTTCGGCAAGCTCCTCGCGAACTTCACCTGGTGGGTCAACCGCAAGGATCGGAACGGCAAGAACGTGTTCGAAGGCGGCTTTCTCGGCCTCGACAACATCGGCGTCTTCGACCGCTCGTCGCCGCTGCCGACAGGCGGGCACCTCGAGCAGGCGGACGGCACGGCGTGGATGGCGCTGTTCTGCCAGAACATGCTGGAGATCGCCGTCGAGATCGCGTCCGAGGACCAGACGTTCGAGGACATGGCCGTGAAGTTCGTCGATCACTTCCTCGCCATCGGCAACGCGCTCAATCAGGGTGGGCAACGCCGGCATGTGGGACGAAGAGGACGGCTTCTACTACGACGTGCTGCGCCTGCCCTCCGGCGACGGCCACGCGGCTCAAAGTTCGATCGCTCGTCGGGCTGCTGCCGCTCTGCGCGACGACGGTCGTCGAGCCCTGGCAGCGCCAGCGCGTGCCGAAGATCGAGGCGCACTTCCGGGATCGCGTCCGCCGCATGCCGGGGCTGATGCGAGGGCATCCATCACACCGGCGAAGGATCTCTCGGGTACGGCGATCGCGGCATCCTGGCCGTCGTCAACGAAGAGCGCCTGCGCCGGATTCTCGAGAAGATGCTCGACGAAGAGGAGTTCCTCAGCCCCTACGGCATTCGTGCGCTGTCGCGCGTGCACAAGGAGCACCCGTACGTGTTTCATGTCGGCACGCAGGAATTCCGCGTGGAGTACCTGCCGGCTGAATCCGACTCCGGGATGTTCGGTGGCAACTCGAACTGGCGGGGACCGATCTGGATGCCGATGAACGTGCTCCTCATCCGGGCCCTGCTGCAGTTCTACATGTATTACGGCAATGCATTCACCGTGGAGTGTCCCACTGGCTCGGGCCACCGGATGAATCTGTTCGAGGTGGCCCAGGACCTCGTGACGCGGATCACGCGCATCTTCCTGCGCGACGAGCACGGTCATCGTCCCGTGTACGGCGGCACGAAGATCTTTCAGACCGATCCGAACTGGCGGGACCACCTTCTCTTCTACGAGTACTTCCACGGCGACAACGGCGCCGGTCTCGGCGCCAGCCATCAGACCGGCTGGACCGGACTCGTCGGCGCGCTCATCGGGCTCTTCGGCAAGCATCGACGCAACGACGTGGCTCGAACTCGGGAGGGCGGCGGTCCAGCGCGGGACAGCTGCACAGGGGAAGGACCATGAGGAGCACGCGCATGTCTGAACCGCAGCGCTCCAAGAGCAAGCCAAGCGCGCCGCACATCACCGAGGGACAGACGGCGCCGCTCGGCGCGACGGTCGCGCCGAGCCGGCGTGAACTTCAGCGTCTTCTCGAAACACGCAACCCGTGTCGAGCTCCTGCTGTTCGATCGCGACGACGATGTACGGCCTGCGCGCGTGATTCAGTTCGATCCGGCGAGCCAACCGGCAGTATCACTACTGGCACATGTTCGTGCCCGGTCTGCAGGCCGGACAGATCTACGGATTCAGCGTGCTCGGGCCGTTCGACCCCGGCGAGGGGGCATCGGTTCGATCGGGAGAAGGTGCTGCTCGATCCGTACGGACGCGCGGTCGTCGTGCCGGCGGGCTACGACCGCGAGGCCGCCGACGCGACCGGGAGACAACACCGCCACGGCGATGAAGAGTGTGGTGGTCGATCACGTCCGGCTACGACTGGGAAGGCGATCGGTGCCTCCACACGCCGTCGTCGCGGACCGTCGTGTACGAGATGCACGTGCGCGGGTTCACGCGGCACCCGAGCTCGGGCGTCTCCGAGACAACCCGCGGCACCTATGCCGGGCTGATCGAGAAGATTCCCTACCTGCAGCAGGTGGGGGTGACCGCGGTGGAGCTGTTGCCCGTCTTCCAGTTCGACCCGCAGGCCGTCCCGCCGGGCCACGGGCGCGTCAACTACTGGGGCTACCAGCCGGTGTCGTTCTTCGCGCCTCATCAGGCGTACAGCTCGCGGCAGGATCCGCTCGGGCCGGTTGACGAGTTCCGCGACATGGTGAAGGCGCTGCATCGCGCCGGCATCGAAGTGATTCTCGACGTGGTGTTCAACCACACGGCGGAAGGCGACCAGCACGGGTCCGACGCAGTGCTTCCGCGGCTTGGACAACCGCGCGTACTACATCCTCCAGCGCGACCAGTCCCGGTACGCGGACTTCACCGGCTGCGGCAACACGCTCAACGCCAACCATCCGATCGTCCGCCGCCTGATCGTCGACAGCCTGAAGCTACTGGGTCGAGGAGATGCACGTGGACGGCTTCCGCTTCGATCTCGCCTCGATCCTCTCGCGCGACCCCTGGGGCCATCCGCTGCCCCATCCGCCGGTCCTCTGGGACATCGAATCGGATCCCGCGCTCGCCGGCACGAAGCTGATCGCCGAAGCCTGGGACGCGGCCGGCCTCTACCAGGTCGGCAGCTTCATCGGCGACGCCTGGAAGGAGTGGAACGGACGCTTCCGCGACGACGTCCGCAGCTTCTTTCGCGGTGAGGAGGGCACGGTGGCGCGCCTCGCCGACAGGATGCTGGGCAGTCCCGAGGTCTACGGCCACAAGGGGCGCGAAGCCGAAGCCAGCGTGAACTTCGTCACGTGTCACGACGGCTTCTCGCTGAACGATCTCGTGTCGTACAACGGCAAGCACAACGAGGCCAACGGCGAGCAGAACCGCGACGGCGCCGACGACAATCGCAGCTGGAACTGCGGCGTCGAGGGGCCGACCGGCGATCCGGAGATCGAGCGGCTGCGCAACCGTCAGGTGAAGAACATGCTCACGGTGACGCTGCTCTCGCTCGGCGTCCCGATGATTCTCATGGGCGACGAGGTGCGCCGCACGCAGGGCGGGAACAACAACGCCTACTGCCACGACGACGAGAGCAACTGGTTCGACTGGACGCTGGTGGAGAAGCACGCCGACGTGCTTCGGTTCGTGAGCCTTCTCGTCGCGCGCCGCATGATGCGCGACGAGACGCACGAACGCCAGCGCGTCAGCCTCACCGACATGCTGCAGCAGGCCAGGACCGCGTGGCACGGCGTCAAGGTGCTGCAGCCCGACTGGGGTCCGCAGTCGCACAGCCTGGCGTTTGGCGCCGAGATGCGGCGCGAGGGCCTGGAAATGCATTTGATCATGAACGCGTTCTGGGAACCGCTCGACTTCGAGCTGCCCAACGCGCCCGATCGCGAACCGTGGCGGCGATGGATCGACACCTCGCTCGACTCGCCCGACGATATCGTCCCGTGGCAGACGGCGGCGGTGGTCGACGATCCCCGCTCCTATCACGTGGGCCCGCGCTCGGTCGTGGTGCTGTGGCGGCGTTCTGGTCACGCAGGGGACGGCGCATAACGGAGCGAGCACCCCGATGGCAGGGTGCGGATGAATGATGTCGAGACGTGGACTCCGATTCGGCTCGTGTGCGTGATGCTGGGCGCTCTTCTGCCGGGCCCGGTCGTGTGGGCGCAGGAGAGCGCGGGCGCGCCCGCCGCGCCATCGCCTCGGCAGCGCCTCAGGCCGCGCCGCCCAAAGACGCGCTCGGCCGCGACACGCCTCGCGGGACGGTGCTGGGCTTCATGAACGCCGCCACGCGACGCGCGCGACGACGTGGCTCCGCAGTATCTCAACACCAGGCTGCGCGATCAGGCGGCCGTCGATCTGGCCCACCAGCTCTTCGTCGTCCTCGACAGCCGCCTGCCCCCGCGTCTCAGCGAGTTGAGCGATCGGCCGGAAGGGTCGCTGGCCAACCCCCTGAAGCCCGATCAGGACATCGTCGGAACCATCACGACCGCCAGCGGCCCGCTCGACATCGTCGTCGAGCGCGTGAACGGTCGCGGACCGGGGCCCGTGTGGCTGTTCTCACGCAAGACGCTCGAGGCCATCCCGGACGTGTACGACGATGTCGATCTCGTGGCGATCGATCGGTTTCTCCCGACATTCCTGACCAAGCCCCGCATCGCCGGCATCCGCCTGTTCGCGTGGCTGGTGCTCGTGCTCGTCGTTCCCCTCTGCTATCTCCTGATGGGGTTGCTCGGCCGGCTGCTCCGTCCGGTCATCGTCCGAGTGGCGTCGCCGCCGTGGACACGCGGGTGAGTTGCCGGCCAACCTCGTGCCCGGTTCCGTCCGGCTGCTGCTGATGGCAGTCGTGATCCGCTGGCTCATCGGCGTCATCGAGCTTCCGCTGCTCGAACGGGTGTTCTGGTCCGGCATCGCGACGTTTCTCGTCATCGGGGCCGTGGTGTGGGCGCTGCTGCTGCTGAACGGGGCCGTCGAGCGACACATCTATCGCCGCCTTCAAGGCTCCGACCGGGGCGAGATCACCGCCATGCTGCGGCTCGCGCGCCGCATCGCCGACGTGCTCGTCGATCGCGGCAGGCGGGCTGGTGATGCTGCACTACTTCGGCGTCGATCCGACGGCCGCGCTGGCCGGCCTGGGCATCGGCGGAATCGCCGTCGCGCTCGCCGCCCAGAAGACGCTCGAAAACGTCATCGGCGGTCTCTCCATCATCTTCGACAAGGCCGTGCGCGTGGGCGACTTCCTCAAGCTCGGCGAGACGCTGGGGACCGTCGAACTACATCGGCCTGCGTTCGACCCGCATCCGCACGCTGGATCGCACCATCCTCAGCGTCCCCAACGGTCAGATCGCGAACGTGAACATCGAAACGTTGTCCGCGCGAGACAAGTTCTGGTTCCATCACTTCGTGGGGCTTCGCTACGAGACGACCTCCGGCCCAGATGCGCTCGATCATCGACGGCATTCGAGCCTATTTAGCCGCCCACCCGACTGTCGATCGCAGCGAGCCGATCCGCGTGCGATTCTTCCGCTTCGGCCCCTTCTCGCTCGACGTCGAAGTCTTTGCGTACGTCGTCGCCAGCGATTGGGAAGCGTTTCTCGAGACGCAGCAGGATTTGCTGCTCGACGTCATGGGGATCGTCGAACGGGCAGGGGCCACGATTGCCCTTCCGTCGCAGACCCTGCACCTGGCCGATGCACGCGACGCGTCCGGTGTCCACCGGATCGGCACGACCTCGCCGGCTCGACCCGACGCCCCTCGCCACGCTTCCGGGTCGGCCTGAACGGGAAGCCGTGCAAACATCTACAATTGCACCTTGTCTACAACATGGTGACAGAGGGGGCCGCGTCGCGAGCCGGGGACGTCAAGGCGGTCAGGCAGGCGGTCGGGAACTGATATGACACGTCGAGCGCGCCAGGCGGCCTGTGGCGCGGTGGTATGTCAGCTGTTGGCTGCCGGGCTGGCCTCCGCGCAAGAGATGGAGCCGCGGGCCTATTCTCCGTCGCCGGTCGGCGCGAACTTCCTGGTGACGAGCTACAGCTGGTCGACCGGCAGCGTCGTCTTCGATCCAACGCTTCCGGTCAGCGACGTTCATGCCGACGTGCAGGGTCTCTTCGTCGCGGTCGGCCACTCGTTCGCGCTGCTCGGCAACCTCGGACTCGTCACCGCCGCCATCCCGTACGCGCTGGCGGACGTCACGGGGAAGGTTCTCGAGGAGCAGGCGGAGGTCACGCGCTCCGGTCTGGCCGATGCGCGCTTCAAGCTGTCGGTCAACTTGCGGGGCAATCCGGCGATGTCCGCACGCGAGTTTGCGGCGGCGCCACGCCGCACAATCGTCGGCACAAGCCTGAGCGTGACGGCACCGGCCGGTCAGTACTTCGATACGAAGCTGATCAACCTCGGCACGAACCGGTGGTCCTTCAAGCCGGAGGTGGGCGTATCGGTGCCGAAAGGCCGTTGGGATCTCGACGGGTACGTCGGCGCGTGGTTCTACACGTCGAACGCCAATTTCTATCCGGGTGGATCTCTTCGGACCCAGGATCCCGTGCTGACCATCCAAGGGCATGCCAGCTATACTCTGCGGCCCCGCTTCTGGGTGGCCGCCGACGGCACGTGGTACCGAGGCGGGAGCGCGCGCGTCGGTGACGGCGAGGCCTCCACGAGCATGAACAATTCGAGGCTGGGTCTCACGGTGTCGTTTCCCGTAGGCAAACGGTACTCGGCCAAGGTGGCGTACGGCTCGGGCGTGGTTGCGAGGACGGGAACCGATTTCAAGACAGTCGCGATCGCCTGGCAGGTGTTGTGGCTGAGCCCGCGATGGTCGGGACGATGAAGGCGATGCGCTCGGCCTAGGTTGCGTGCAGGGTTTCTGCGGCGGCGTTCTCGCGCCGCTGCCAGACGTACACCGGAAGCCCCAGCAGCAGGAGGACCAACCCGTACAGGACCGGCTCGGGGCCGCACCCGTAGACGGTGAACATCGCGAACGCGAACGCGATGATCTCGACCGGCGTGATGCGCTGCTTCGCGCCCGGAGCGGCCGGCGATGAGTCCTGGCGCCAGCGAGCAGAACACGTACGGGATGACCGCCGCCATCGTGCTCAGGCTGACGATCATGTCGTAGATGGCCGCGAACTTGGACCCGCCCGACACCTGCACGAGCACCAGCACCGTCGCCAGGGAGGCCGAGATCATGAGGCCGACCGCCGGCACGCCGCGCGGCGAGAGCCGGCCGAACACCGCGGGGAACACCCGATCGGCCGCGGCCGCCATCGGCACCTGTCCCATCATCAGCGTCCAGCCGTTGAGCGCGCCGAGCGACGACAGCATCACCGCGAGCGCGACCACGGTGGCGGCCCACGATCCCCACATCAGCCGGGCCGCGTCGGCAAACGGCGCCCCGGACGCGACGAGCTGCTCGCGCGGCACGACGCCCATGACGACGGTCGTGCCCAGCACGTAGAGCAGCCCGGCGATGAGGATCCCGAGCATCGTGGAGCGCGGGATCGTCCGTTCGGGATTCTGCACGTCGCCGGCCGGCACCGTCGCCGACTCGAGCCCGAGATACGCGAACATCGTGAGCGGCGCGAGCGCCGCGCTCGACTCGAGCAGCGACTTGCCGCTCGGGTTGAAGTCGCCGAGCATGTTCCACTTGACGAAGAACGAGGCCGACGATCGAAATGGCCGCGAACGGCACGAGCTTCGTGTACGTCGTGACCTCCGCGAAGATGCCGGCTTCCTTCACGCCGCGCAGGTTCAGCAGCGTCACGAGCCAGATCGCGCCCAGCGTGACGCCCACGCCGACCGGCCGATTGCCCTGCAGTGCCGGCAGCAGTTTGAGCAGCGAACCGGTAAACGCCACCGCGATCACGGGGAGCGACGCCCAGATCGAGATCCAGTAGCCCCAGGCCGACGAGGAACCCGGCGAAGTCGCCGTAGCCCAGCCCTGGTGTAGGCGTACGGACCGCCGGTCGCCGGCGTCATGCGCGCCAGCCGCGCGAACGTCAGGCCGAGGCAGACCGCGCCGACGCCCATGACGATCCAGGCGAGGATCGCGAGCAGGCCGTACGGCGCCACCGCCGACGGCGACAGGTAGAACCCGGATCCCACCATGTTGCCGACCACGATGGCCGTGCAGGCGGCGAGGCCGAGGCTCTTCGTCGTGTTGTCAGCCCGCGCGCCTTCAGGCGCCGTAGACAATGCCGGACTCCTTCGACGACACCGTCGTGCCGGTCTCGCCGGCGATGATCCGGCTCAGATCCGCCAGCGCGCCGATCGCCGCCGTCTTCCCCGTGGCCGCGGCGAACCGGCACGCCGCCGCGACTTTCGGTCCCATCGAGCCGGCCGCGAACGGCATCGCCATGAGGGCGGCGGGCGACGCGCGCCGGATCGCCTTCTGCGTCGGCTTGCCCCAGTCGATGTACACCGCCGTCGGCGTCGGTCAGCATCACGAAGAGATCGGCGTCGAGGTCTCGCGCGCCAGCAGCTCCGATGGCGAGATCCTTGTCGATGACGCATTCGACGCCGGTCAGCGTGCGAGTCGTGCCCAGGCTCGTACATGGTCGGGATGCCGCCGCCGCCGGCGGCGATGACGATCGTGTTGCGCTCGAGCAGCCACTTGATCGGACGCAGCTCGAAGATGCGCTTCGGCTCCGGCGAGGGAACGACGCGCCGCCACTTGTCGCCGTCCTGCTTGAAGACCCAGCTCTTCTCCTTGGCCAGACGGTCGGCCTCGTCCTTGGCCGTAGACCGGTCCGATGAACTTGGTGGGATTGCCGAACGCCGGATCGCCCGGATCGACCTCGATCATCGTCAGCAGCGTGGCGAAGGGACGCTCGAAGGGGAGCAGGTTGCCGAGCTCCTGCTCGATCATGTAGCCGATCGACCCCTGCGTCTCCGCGTCCATGACGTCGAGCGGGTAAGTCCTCCTCTTCCGTGTACGCGGCGGCCTCCAGCGCGAGCAGGCCGACCTGCGGTCCGTTGCCGTGCGCGATCACCATCTGGTGCTCGCGCCGCCACGGGCGCGAGCGCCTGCGGCGGCGATGCGCACGTTGTTGCGCTGGTTCTCCGCGGTCATCGGCTCGCCGCGGCGCAGCAGCGCGTTGCCGCCGAGGGCAGTGACGACGAGCATGGTCAGTCTCCCAGCGTGGCGACGAGAATCGCCTTGATGGTGTGCAGGCGGTTCTCGGCCTGCTCGAACGCGATGTTGTATTCCGACTCGAACACGTCGTTGGTGACCTCGAGGCCGTTCTTCAGGCCGTAGGTCTCGGCGATCTGCTTGCCGAGCGTGGTCTCCGTGTCGTGGAACGCCGGCAGGCAGTGCATGAACTTGACCTGCGGGTTGCCGGTCGGCCTTCATCAGTTCCAAGTTGACCTGATACCTGCAGGAGCAGCTCGATGCGCTCCTTCCACACCTCCTTCGGCTCGCCCATCGACACCCAGACGTCGGTGTGGATGAAGTCGACGCCGGCGACCGCTTCCTTCGGGTCGTCGGTGATGGTGAGCGTCGCGCCGGACTGCTCCTGCAGCTTGCGCGCGATGGCGACGTACTCGTCGGCGGGCCACAGCTGCTTCGGCCCGCAGATGCGCACGTCCATGCCGGTCAGGCAGCCGACGATCATCAGCGAGTGCCCCATGTTGTTCCGCGTGTCGCCCATGAACGCGTACTTGATCTCGTGGATCGGCTTGTCGCTGTGCTCGCGCATCGTCATCACGTCGGCCAGCATCTGCGTCGGGTGGTATTCGGCGGTGAGGCCGTTGAAGACCGGCACGCCGGCGCACTTCGCCAGTTCGCTCGACGCCCTCCTGGCTGGCGCCGCGGTACTCGAGGGCGTCGAACATGCGGCCGAGGACGCGCGCGGTGTCCTTGAACGACTCCTTGTGGCCGATCTGCGATCCGGCCGGATCGAGGTAGGTGACGTGCGCGCCCTGGTCGTAGCAGGCGACCTCGAACGCGCAGCGCGTGCGCGTCGAGGTTTTTTCGAAGATCAGGCAGATCTCCTTGCCCTCGAGGTGCTTCTGCTCGGTGCGCGCGTACTTGGCGCGCTTGAGATCGCGCGCGAGATCGAGCAGGTAACGGAACTCGCGCGGCGTGTAGTCCTGCACTGTCAGCAGCGAGCGGTTGCGCAGATTGAAGCTCATGAGGTTCTCCTGAACGTAAATGTCCATCATCAATGGGGCATCAATAGGCCGGGTCGCGCGAGATCGGGCACGTCATGCAGTGTCCACCTCCACGGCCGCGACCGAGTTCCGCGCCGCGCACGGTGATCACTTCGATGCCGGCCTTGCGCAGCAGCGTGTTCGTGTGCGTGTTGCGGTCGTACCCGACGACGACGCCCGGTCCCAGGGCGACGACGTTGTTGCCGTCGTCCCATTGCTCGCGCTGCGCCTCCCAGCTGTTGCCGCCCGTTTCGACGACTCGTAGCGAGGGCAGGCCCAGCGCCTCTTTGACCACGTCGAACAGCTGACCCTTGTCGGCGTGGACCTCGACGCCGCCCTTGCCGTCCGGCCGCGCGCTGTAGCAGCGCACCTGGTCGGCGACCTCCCGGAACGTGGTGCACAGATCCCGATCGCAGAACGTGAACACCGTGTCCAGATGCATGGCCGCGCGGCTCTTCGGCATCAGGCAGCCGATCACGCGAGTCGCGGCCTTGTGCTTGAAGAGTTCGGCGGCCACCTGGAACACGGCCTGCCGCGAGGTACGCTCGCCCATGCCGATCAGCACGACGCCGTTGCCGATGGGCATGACGTCGCCGCCTTCGACCGTGGCGGCGCCGAACGAGTCGTCGCTGTCGCCCCACCAGATGGTGAAGTCCGCGCCCTTGAAGCGCGGATGAAACTTGTAGACGGCCCGCTGCAGGAGCGTTTCCGGCTTGCGCGCGGGCCAGAACATCGGGTTGCACGGTGACGCCGTTGTAGATCCAGCACGAGGGATCGCGCTGAAACAGCGTGTTGGGCACGGGCGGCACGATGAAGTCCGTGCCGCCGAACGCTTCGGCCAGCATCGCGGTTCGTTCCGACTTCGGGAGGTCGAGAAACGCGATCCCGCCAATCAGGTGCTCGGCGAGCTTCGCCGCCGGAATCTCGGAGAGCCACGCGCGCATGATCGGGGCAAGGCCTGGGCCGACGTCGTTCGCCGTGATCCGCCGATCGAGGACCCATGCGCGCGCCTCCTTGTCGGCCATGGTCTCGGCCAGCAGGTCGTGCAGTTCGAGCACCTCGACGCCCCGCTCCCGCATCTTGAGCACGAAGTCGTAGTGGTCCTTCTGAGCCTCGTGCACCCAGAGCACGTCGTCGAACAGGAGATCGGCGCGATTTCCCGGCGTCAGCCGTTGGTGGGCCAGGCCCGGGCGACAGACCAGGACCGTTCGCAACGTGCCGACTTCGCTATGAACACCGAGCGTTGACATTGTTCTCTCCTCGAAAGCGCGCCGGACCTGGTTCCCACGGATCAGAAGCTGTAGGCAACATATGCCATGCCGTACCTGAAGTTCTTCGTTCGTCCCGAGTGACCTGCTCCACGGCCTTTCCGGGATCGGCGAACGCCCCCACGCACGCTGAGTATCACGTTCTTGCTCAGCTTCCAGTCGACATACAGGTCGGTTTCGATCGCGACGTCGTTGGCGGTGACGGTCGGGCCAAAGGCCCGCGGGTTGATCGAGCCGGAAGTTGTAGAAGATGAGGCCGCCGCTAACCTTTTCGGTTGGCGAGAAGTGCGCGCGGATCTGGTGCGAGACCAGGTTGGAGTTGGCCAGGAAGTACTCACCGGCGATCTCGCCCTGCCACCAGGAGCCCCAGTCGTAGAAGCCGAGGAGCAGCGGGTCGAAGCCCTCATTGGCGACTGTCGCGGGATCGTCGCCCTGAAAGAACGCGTATCGATACGAGAGCTTCGGCTTCCACGCCACCGAGCTCAGCTGATACGCCCCTTGCAGCGTCCAGGCGTTCGAGTTGCAGCGCGTCGCCGTTGCGCTCCGAGGCGTACTCGAACTCGACCGATGGTCCGGTACCTCCGAATGGGAGCGGTGTACGTGCGCAGGTTGAACACGTTGAGGCCGTCACGCTCGGGCCTCATGCCCGGATCCGCCATGAACTTCATGTACGTCGCGCCGATCGTCGAGTCCTTGCCGTCAGACAACTCGTAGTTCGCGCCCCACAACCTCGTGTCGCTGTCGCTCTCGGTGAGTTCGTCCTTGTCGAGATAGAAGAATTCGGCGGTGTGCGGACCGGGCTTCACGCGTGCGATGGTCGCGAACTGGAAGGCTTTTCGCGCGTTGGTCCAGTAGCCACCGCGGCTGCCGCCTTCGCCGCGCCGTCCCACAGCAGGAATCCGTGCCCAAGACGGTACTGCGCGCGACCGACGGAGAAGTCGAGCAGGTTCTCGCTGGACCCGATCGACTTGCCCGACCTCCACCCGATGAACGCATCTTCGGGGCCGAACGACGAAATATCCGAACCATAGAGCGCCGGCGGCGATCCGTAGGTGCGTTCACCGACGACACTCACCTTGCCGTAGATTTCGCTCGAAGACCGAGCTTGTAGCTTGCTGATAGCGCCGGTTTGACGAACCCCTCGAACCATTGATCGCTGAGGTTTTCCTGGATGCCTTCCTTCGGATTGGTGTAGTAGGAGTTCGCGAATCCGAACGTGCCCCAGCCCGCGTCAAAGTTGAACGTCCATTCGACGCGCGACGGCAGTCCGGTCGTGCGCTCTTCGGGTTTGTCTGCAGGTGCAGGCGGCGCCGCGCTCTGCCCAGCAGTCTGCGCGAGCGCGTGCGATGGCATCAGCAACGCCATCGCGATCAGCATCACCCGGCTCGAGCGGTTCATGAGCGGCGTCATTCTGTCTTCACCTCCGGCGCGCACCCTTCGCGCCCATTCCCAGATACCGATTGCCGCGTGCGCGCCAGATCACGCCAGAGCGGATCGGGAGAACGAAGCGCCACTGTCGCGCTCGGCCACGAATCGTCGCCGCGCCGCCGATGCGCGGTGGCGGGCGGGGAGTCACGGCGCCCTGTCGGCCGGCGACGATATCCGCTCATGGTCGGGCCAGCAGACACTGCACATGATAGGTGCCGTTGCGGTTCTCGACTCCGTGCGTGTCGTGCCCGAAGCCGGGGAAGCGCCGGTCCCACGACGAGAGCGCTCGGAGGTAACTCAGGTAGGGACCGTCGTCGGTCCCGGTCGCCTCGCCGGGCATCAGCATCGGAATCCCCGGTGGATACGGCACGACGCTCGTGGCCAGGACACGGTCGGCGAGCTGGTCGAGCGGAACGTGCTCGAGGTGGCCACGGACGAGGTGCTGATAGGCCGCGTGCGGCGTCATGACAGGTGTCGGCAGCGTCGAGAAGGCCTGCGCCAGCCAGTGCGTCTGGCGGGTCTCCTTGAGCTGAGCGAACATCCGTCGGCGAGATCGCGCAGCCCGAGGACGCCGTAGACGTCCGGGTACGCCGTGGCCAGACCCGGCAGCACCTCGGACAGCGGCGCGTTGCGGTCGTAGTCGCGCTTGAAGTCGAGCAGCGCGTTCAGCAGCGTTCCCCATTTGCCCTTCGTGATGCCGATCGAAAAGAGGAACAGGATCGTGAAGTCGGTGGTCTTCTCGACCTCGACGCCTCGGCGGTGGAGATAAGCCGTGACCAGCGTGGCCGGAATACCCCGCTTGTCGAGGCCGCCTTTGACGGCCACTCCCGGCGTGACCACCGACACCTTGATCGGGTCCAGCATGCAGTAGTCGTCTTCGATGTCGCCGAACCCGTGCCACGCGTCGTTCGGGTGCAGCACCCAGGCAGCCGGTTCGTCGGCCAGGAACTCGGGCGAGCGCATCCTCGAAGGCGATCCTCCGGCCGCCCTTCTTCTCCTTCACCTTGTCGGCGTTCCAGGTGTTGAAGAACCAGTCTCGTTTGTGCTCGAACTGCCGGTGAACGCGCCCCATGGTCTGCCGGAAGGCCACGGCTTCTGGCAATCGACTCGTCGGTGAGCGCGACGCCGCCAGGCCCATCCATCATGGCGGCGGTGATGTCGTTCGACACGATGATCGGGTAGAAGGGCGACGTCGAGGCGTGCATCATGAACGACTCGTTGAAGCGCTCGTGGGGGATGGGGCTGCGCCCGTCCCGGATGTGCAGGAGCGAGGCCTGCGAGAGCGCGGCGAGCAGTTTGTGCGTGGAGTGCGTGGCGAAGACCGTGGGCCCCTGGTGGTCCTTCGGGTCGCCGTGCATCGCGTGGCGGTCTCGGTAGAGCGGGTTGAACCGTGCGTAGGCGTACCACGCCTCGTCGAAGTGGATTCGGTCGACGCTCTGGTCGAGCAGCTGCTCGACGCGCCGCGCGTTGTAGCACAGGCCGTCGTAGGTCGAGTTCGTGAGCACGGAGTAGACCGCCCGCGTGTCGATGCCATTGGTGACGAGCGGGTTCGCCTGGATGGCCCTCTTGATAGCGTCTTTCCTGAGCCGCTCCGGCGGGACGGGGCCGATGATCCCGTAGCGGTTGCGCAGCGGGACGAGATAGGTGGGGATTCCGCCGGTCAGCACCAGACCGTGCTCGATCGACTTGTGGCAGTTGCGATCGCAGAGGGCGATCTGATCCCGGCCCACCGCGGCCGTGAAGATCACGCGGTTGGAGGTGGACGTGCCGTTGGTGACGCAGTAGGTGCGGTGCGCGCCGAACACCCGCGCCGCGTACCTCTCGTGCTCGCCGATTGGCCCGGTGTGGTCGAGCAGCGACCCCAGATCGCCCACGCTGATCGAGAGGTCGGAGCGCAGCAGGTTCTCGCCGAAGTAGTCGAAGAAGACGCGGCCCACGGGCGACTTGAGAAAGGCCGTGCCGCCCGTGTGTCCAGGCGTGTGCCAGGAATACTCGTACTCCTGCCCGAATTTCATGAGGGCCATCGCCAGGGGCGGCAGCATCACATCCAGATAGCGCCGGCTCGCGGCGACGACACGGCCGCCGACAAACGCCGCCGTGTCCTCGAGCGTCCACACGTACTCGTTGACCATCTCCATGACGTCGAGCGGGATGGCCGTGGCCTCACCCCGTTCGGCCATCAGGAAGATGGGGATCTTGTCGTTGCGTGACCGCACGAATTTCAGCAGGCCCCTGGCCTTGGCGTGCCCCTTGTCGTCACCGAGGGTCCAGTCCATGAGGATCGTGTGGATGGCGGAGTCGGACACGATGACGGACATGCCGTCTTCGGCCGATGCCGCCTCCACGACCTCCATGCCGCGGCCCTGCAGCTCCTCCACGAGCGCTCGAACGGCCCGGCCCTCTGCCGTCGGGCTCGTGAGCTCATCGTCCACGACGAGCGCCCGAAGGCTGATGCGCTTGATGCTTCGTTGAATCATGTCACCGTTCCCTCGGCCGTCATCGCCGCGCCACCCATCGCCATTTCAATCCGGCAGCGTGTTCCATCGAAAGAACGTCATCGTGTTCCCGTCGGGCTCACCGAACCATTTCGCGTACAGGCCGCCGATCTCGCCGGAGCCGTACATGCTGGCTCAGTGTCCGATCCACGAGCAGCCGGAAGTCGTCGTCGCCGCGCCTGAAGGTCAGCGCCAGCGGCGAGAACGTGAACAGCCGGTCGATCACCAGCAGTTCGCCCGGCGAGGGACTTCGCCTGGCGGCCTCCAGGAGAATGGAGCGCTCGGCGAAGAAGACGTCGGCCCTGCGGTCGAGCGACCGCCTGGACGCCGGCGTCGTTGCCGCTCACGGGAGCGATCTTCGCCACGACATCGAGATCCCTGGCCCGGCCGGCCAGCCAGTTCTCGGTCGCCGTGCCGGCGACGACCGTAAAGTTCCGCGCCTGCAGGATCTGCGCGGCGTTCGCACGCCAGATCGGAGTGGGGGCGGGCGGGCGCCCGGACAGGACCTCACGCAGGCGAACGGGTGCGTCGGCCCGCAGCAAGGCGCCGACGCCACCCGGAAACACTGGAATCGAGAACGCCACGTCCCGTCGTGCCGCCAGCGTGATCGCGTCCGGCCCGCAGAACACGTCGATCTCTCCCTGCTGCACGGCCGTGAAACGCTTGTCCACCGTCACGGGAACCCACTCCACGGCCAGCGTTCCGAGTCCGGGCTCGGCCTTCGCCGCGTCGGCGATCTTCTGGCAGAGCGCCACCGCGTAGCCCGCCGCCTGGCCCGACTCGTCCTTGTAGGAAAACGGCCGGGCGTCGACGCGATAGCCGAGCCTGATCCGCGCGGCGGCGCGGATGCGATCCAACGTGGCGGCGGTCGCCGAGGCAGCCGGCGCCGCAGGCCCTGGTGCCGGCTTCTGCGCACGCAAGAGCGGCGACGCCATGACAACCGCGGCCACGCACGCCGCCATCGCCAGTCGATGCCCCCGGACGCCTGCCGCTGATACTCGTTGCATGGTCGTTCTCCTTTTCAACGGCTCAGGCCTGCGCGACGGCTACCTGTTTCCCCGGTGTGAAGCGATACGCGAGGAACCCCCAGATGATGAAGCCGATCCCCATGACCAGCATGCCGCCGAACACGGCATCCTTTCCGGCCGCGAAGATCGCGTAGACGCTGTAGAGCATCGCCACCATGGCCACCGCCATGGTGCTCCGGTACTTCCCTTCGCTCGCCCCGGCTGACTTCAGCATCACGGGTAATGCCGACAGCGCGACGATGTACGGCACGACGTTGGTCACGACCGCGAGGTTGACCAGAGCGCTGAACTGATCGCTGAGGTTGGGGGAGATCGTCATCAGCGCCATCAGCAGATTGGACGACGCCCATGATGACCATCCCCACGATCGGCGCACCGAGGCGGTTCTCCTGTGAGAACACGGCCGGGAACATACCGTCGTCAGCCGCCGCCTTCCCGGTCTGCGCCAGCGTGAACTGCCATCCGAGCAGCGAGCCGAGGCACGCCAGCACCGCAAGCACCATCACGACGGAGCCGACCGCCGGGCTGAACATCTTGGCGAAGGCAAGCCCGAACGGGCCGGTGGATTCGGCCAGCTCCGCGTTCGGCACGATGCCCTGGATGACCGTCGTCGAGAGGATGTAGACGACCGCGGCGCCGGCCGTGCCCAGCATGCAGGCCAGCGGAACGTCGCGCTTCGGGTTCTCGACGGCGTTCGAGTTCTGTGCCGCCGATTCGAGGCCCAGGAACGCCCACAGCGTGAGCGAGATGCTCGAGCCCATGCCTTCGGTCAGACTGATCCCTTTCGGGTTCCAGGCCGCCTCGAACGTCGCGCCGCTGAACCAGAACCAGCCGAGGAAAGAGATGAAACCCACCGGCAGGATGACGCCCCAGACAGTGAGGGCGCCGATGCGGCCGGTCAGCTTCGGACCGCCGAAGTTGGCCACCGTCGTCAGCCAGAGCAGGGCGATGACCCCGACGCAGGTCATGACCGGCGTCGAGGTGAGCACCGGCGCGAACGACGACAGGTAGCCCAGGGCGGAGCTTGCGACCGCGACGTTCGCGATCGCCAGCGACAGGAAGTAGAGGTAGAAGACCTGGAAGTAGCCGGCCTTGCCGTATGCGTCTTCCGAATACGCGGCCAAGCCACCAGGGCGCTGGTTGAAGAGCCCGGCCTGTGCGAATCCCCACGCCAAGGCCAGCGAACCCACCGCTGTCACGATCCAGGACAGCAGGGAAATCGCCCCGACCTTCGCCATGTTCGTCGGGAGCATGATGATGCCGGAGCCCATCATGTTGACGGTGACGATGAATGTCAGCTGCGTCAGGTTCATCTTCTTTTGTTCGGGCATGGTCCCCTCTTCCGCGCTTGCGATCCCACGCGTCACTGACGAACGACGTACGTGTGGAACTTGATCCGTCCCTCGACCCGTTCCTGGTACACTCCCTGGACCTCGTAGTTGAAGCCGGGGAATCGATTGAACGACTCCTGGAATGCCAGGAAGTAATCGAGCATCGGCTGGGCCTTGTCGTCCCACCGCTCTCCGGGAACAACGACGCCGATGCCCGGCGGGTAAATCAGCGCGAGGGTCGCGGAAATCCGTCCGCGGATGCCTTCGAGCGGCACGTAGTCCACCTCGTTCGCAACGAGCGCCTCGTAGGCGTCTTTCGGCGACATGGCAAGCTCCGGAAAGCTCGAGGCGCGGAAGCACAGACGCTGGAGCCCTTTGACGTCGGCCTGGCGGTAGAAGTCGTGCATCTCGTTGCAGACTCGCCGCAGCGTGTACCCGGCATAGCGCTCGCTGTGCGCGGCGCAGAGCGTCGGCAGCACCTCAGCGAGCGTTCGCGTCGTGGTCCCACAGATCCTTGAACTTGGCGAGCTTCGCGATGAGCGTGTTGAGCTTGCTCTCGTCCTCAGCCGGCGTCATCAGGAAGAGAATGCTGTTGAGATCGCACTTCTCCGGCACGACGCGTTGTTCGCGAAGGAAGTTGGCGACGACGGTAGCCGGGACGCCGAAGTCCAGGTACTCACCCGTCTTGCGGTCGATGCCGGGCGTCAGCAGCGTCAGCTTGTTGGGATCGACCATCGCATAGCCGTCTGCGTAACCCGAGTACCCGTGCCACGCGCGGGTGGGGTCGAAGTTCCAGCACTGCTGCTCGGCCTTGATGACCGCGGTCGGCAGATCCTCCCAGGGCCTGTCGGTCACGTCTTCGGTGAATTGCGAGCCGCGGATCGTCACGACGTCAGGCACGAACGGGTCGAAGAACCACTGCTCCTGACGACCGAGGCCGGTGCCCTCGTAGTAGTGCACGAACTGGCGCAGCTTCTTGCGCACCTCAATGCCCAGCTCGATGCAGCGATCCCACAACGCCTCGCCGGCCCGCCCCTCGTGGATCTTGGCGTTGACGTCGAGCGAGGCGAAGAGCGGGTAGAAGGGCGACGTGGAGGCGTTCATCAGGAACGACTCGTTGAAGCGCTTGTGCTCGATGTAGCGCCGCTGGCCACGGAGGTGATCGTCGCGCTTGTGGATCTGCGAGGCCTGCGAGAATCCCGCCCCCTGCTTGTGCACCGACTGCGTGGAGAACAGGCCGGGCATGTCGGCGGACAGATCCCCCAGCCGCATCGGGCTGTGATCGTGGAAGAGCGGGTGGAAGGCGTTGTAGCCGATCCACGCCTCATCCCACAGCACGTAGTCGCACAGGTGTCCGATCTGCTCGAGCACCTTGCGGACGTTGTAGACCGTGCCGTCGTAGGTCGCGAGTTGGATGCAGGCGAGGCGGAACGGCCGTGGCGCCTTGTGCCGCTCCGGGTCCTTCACGAGCGGGTGCGTTCGAATCTGCTCCCGCAGCTTGTCCTCACTCCAGGCGTCCCAATCGACCGCGCCGATCATGCCGAACGGATTCCGCGCGGTGGGGAGGAAGATCGGAATGGCGCCGGCCTGGACCAGGGCGCCCTGGTGGAGCGACTTGTGGTTGTTCCGATCGAAGAGAACCAGGTCGCCGCGGCGTAGCACGGCATTCGTGACCACCTTGTTGGAGGTGCTCGTGCCGTTCAGCACGAAGTACGTCTTGTCGGCGCCGAACACTTTTGCCGCGTGGCGCTGCGCCTGCGCGGCGGCACCTTCGTGAATCAGCAGATCGCCGAGATCCACGTCCGCGTTGCACAAATCGTTGCGGAAGATACGCTCGCCGAAGTGCTTGAAGAAGATCTGGCCCGCCGGAGACTTCCGGTAGAACTGACCGCCCTGGTGCCCCGGGCAGTCGAAGGCGATGTTGGCCGCCTCGTCGTACGCCATGAGCCCGCCGAAGAAAGGCGGCAGGAGGCTCATCCCGTACTTGACGATGCTCGCCACGACCTGCTTCGCGTAAAAGGCCGGCGTCTGCTGACCGAGATAGATGTAGCCTTCGACCTCGCCGGTCATGCCGAGGACGGCGACGTCGGCAATTCGGTGGGAGTCGGCCAGCGCCCAGAGCGGCATCGTGTAGCCGATCGACCGCACCGCTCGCCCGAGGCGCCTGGCCTTCTCGCGGCGCTCGCCGTCGACGAGGGCGATGTAGGCGCCCACCCCGGCGTCCTCCGAGACGTCGCGTTCGAGGTTGTCGCTCACCTCGATCTCGAAGTGTTCCGCGGCGATGTGGTCGAGGAGCTCCCGGGTCTGCGGATCCTGGCCGTCCACGAGCGCGACCACCTTGAACAACTTATGGAAGGGAATCGGGATGGTCGGAGGCTTGACGGAAAATTCGCTCATGTTACGGTTCCGACGGGATACGAGCAGGACTGATGCCAGAAGTCTCGACTGCGACGAGACGGCAACCGGCCAGCAGGACCAAGCCAATGAGGCGAAACGTGTATCCGACGCGCAACGCGCCGCGGAAGGGGCACCGAAATGCCGTGGAACTCCGGCATTCCGTAGGCCGGGGGCGCCGGCAACGTGAGCCCCACAAGCATGACTCGGCCCGCGATCGCACGGATCGCCCGCTCACGAGGATTCGGTGACGCAGGAATCAGTTCACGCGACGGGGCGCGGCGTCGCTCGCCAGCGGCTCAGCACATCGTGGACCGTCTGGTGCGCTTCGGCGAGGGCGGCGGCCTGAGCCGAGCCCAGGCGCCGCAGCGCCTCGCGCACGGTCCCGTGCGTCTCGGCCAGGCGAAACTCGATGCCGAGATCGTGCAGCCTGGCCTGCAGGTCGGTCAGCAGCTGGGCTCCGGCGAGATCCACGTAGGGGACGCTGCCCATGAACAAGACCAGCAGCCTGGGCGCCGCGGCCCGCGCGTGCAGGAGCGCCAACACCCGGTCACGCACGTGGTCGACATTGAAGTAGACGAGTGCCCCCTCGGTCCGGACGACCAGGACGTCGGGGACGCGTTCGTTCTCCGGATGGCGTTCCACATCGGCGAAGTACGACGTGCCGGGGACGCGCCCGATTTCGATCACGCGCGGCCGCGAGGCCCGACGGATCAGCAGGACGATCGACAGCGCGACGCCGAGCAGTACGCCGTTGAGGAGACCTGAACCGAGCACGCCGACGAGCGCCGCCATGGCCACGGCGAACTCCGTCCGGCTGAAATGCCAGATGTGGCGCAGCACTTCGACCTGGACGAGTCCCGTCACGGCGACCAGCACGACCGCGGCCAGCACCGGCTGCGGGAGATGCCGCAGCAGGCCGGTGAAGAACGCCACGACGACGAGCGTGATGAGCGCGGCGACCAGCCCGGACAGCGGGGTGCGGGCGCCGGCCGTTTCGTTCACGAGCGACTGCGACATGCCGCCGCTGACGGGGAATCCGGCGCCCAGGCCGGCCGCGAGATTGGCGCCGCCGATCGCGAGGAATTCCTGCGTCGCATCGAGTCGATATCCATGTTTGGCGGCGAACATGCGTCCGATGGCCGTGGTTTCCACGGCTGCGAGCACGAAGCAGGCCATGGCCAGCGGCAGGAGCGCGTTGATATCTGCGCGGCCGACGAGCGGCAGCGCCGGCATCGGCAGGCCCGCGGGGCACGTCGCCAAGCAGCGCCACGCCGCGCTCGTCGAGGTGAAGCATCCGCGCCGCGACGATGCCGCCAATCACCACGAACAGCGCTACGGGGCGATGTTTCAAGATGCCCTTTCCGAGCAGCAGCAGGACCAGCGCGACCACACCGAGCATGAGCGACGTGGGATTGGTGCCGCCGAGCCCCCGCAGGAAATGGCCCATGCGCTCCCAGAAATCGCCGTGGCTGCCGCTGAAGCCGAACAGCTTGGGCAGCTGCGTGCTCGCCAGGAAGAGCGCGACACCGCACTTGAAGCCGACGAGCACCGTTTCGGAGAAGAAGTTGACGATGGTTCCGGCGCGCGCGGCGTACGCGACGAAGGCCAGCACTGCGACCATCAGCGCCGTGCAGGCGGCGAGCGTGGCCTGGCGGGCCGGGTCGCCGCCTGACATCTCTCCAAGCGTCGCACCGATCAGCAGCGAAATCGCCGAGGTGATGGTGACCGTGGTCTGCCGGGAGCTGCAGAACAGCCAGAACACGAGCCCACCGAACAGGCATGCGTAGAGGCCTGCCTGTGGAGGCAGGCCGGCGAGCGAGGCGTCGCCGATCGCCGCCGGCAGCAGATACGCCGCGAGCGTGACGCCGGCCATGACATCGGGACGAAGCCACGTCCGGTCGTACGACGCCAGCCAGGCGCGCGCGGGCAGCATCGCCATGTCATGGCACGCGGCGGCGGCGCTTGACCTTGAGCTGCGCCAGCGATCGCGCCAGCGCCGCGTTCACCGACGCGACTTCCTCGTCGGAGATCTTGTCGCGCAGGCGGGCCGCGGCGCGCTGGCGCGCTTCCTCGGCCTTCGCTTCGTCGATGTTTTCGGCGGCGACCGCCATGTCGGTGACGATGGCGACCTGGTCGCCCGTGATGAGCACCATCCCTTCGCCAACGGCGATGAACGTCTCCTGGCCACCCTGGCGCACGATCATCTCGCCGGGAACCAGCTGGGTGAGCAGCGGCACGTGGTGGGGGAAGACGCCGATCTGTCCCTCCAGCGCGGGCAGCGTCACCATGTGCACGTCCTCGCGAATAGACGGTCGCGTCCGGCGTGATGATTTGCAGTTTCAGTGTATCGGGCATCGCGTCAGCTCCCGCTGATCTCTTCGATTCCGCCCTTCATGTAGAAGTTGTCCTCCGGGACCTCGTCGTGCTTGCCGTCGAGGATCTCCTTGAAGCGCGCGCACGGTGTCGGCGACCGGCACCTGGCGCCCCTCGCGCCCCGTGAACACCTGGGCCGAGCTGAACGGCTGGCTGAGGAAGCGCTGGATCCTGCGCGCGCGGAAGACGGTCTGCTTGTCCTGCGGCGACAGCTCGTCCATGCCGAGGATCGCGATGATGTCCTGGAGATCCTTGAAGCGCTGCAGCACCTTCTGCACGCCGCGCGCGACGTCGTAGTGCTCCTGGCCGACGATCTCCGGCGCGAGCGCGCGCGAGGTCGACGCCAGCGGATCCACCGCCGGGTAGATGCCCAGCTCGGCGATCGCGCGCTCGAGCACGATCGTCGCGTCGAGGTGCGCGAACGTGGTCGCCGGCGCCGGATCGGTGAGGTCGTCGGCCGGCACGTACACGGCCTGGAACGACGTGATCGAGCCCTTCTTGGTGGAGGTGATGCGCTCCTGGAGCGCGCCCATCTCCGCCGCCAGCGTCGGCTGGTACCCGACGGCGCTCGCCGTGCGGCCGAGCAGCGCCGAGACTTCGGAGCCCGCCTGCGAGAAGCGGAAGATGTTGTCGATGAACAGCAGGACGTCCTGGCCCATCTCGTCGCGGAAGTACTCGGTGATGGCGAGGCCGGAGAGCGCGACGCGGAGGCGCGCGCCGGGCGGCTCGTTCATCTGGCCGTAGACGAGCGCGATCTTCGACGACGCCGAGGTCCTTCTCGTTGATGACGCCGGCCTGCGACATCTCGTGATACAGGTCGTTGCCTTCGCGCGTGCGCTCGCCGACGCCGGCAAACACCGACACGCCGCCGTGCAGCTTGGCGATGTTGTTGATCAGCTCCATGATGACGACGGTCTTGCCGACGCCGGCGCCGCCGAACGCGCCGATCTTGCCGCCCTTCAGGAAGGGGCAGATCAGGTCGATCACCTTGATGCCGGTCGAGAGCACCTGCGGCGACGTCGACTGGTCGACGAGCGTCGGCGGCGGACGGTGGATCGGGTAGCGCTTGTCCGCCACGATCGGCCCGCGTTCGTCGACCGGGTTGCCGGTGACGTCGAGCACCCGTCCCATCACGCCGGGCCCGACGGGCACGCTGATCGGCCCGCCGCTGTCCTTCACCTCGAAGCCGCGCTTGAGCCCCTCGGTGCCCGACATGGAGATGGTCCGCACCCAGCGATCGCCGAGGTGCTGCTGCACTTCGAGGGTCAGCGTCATCGGCTGATCCTGGACCGTGTAGTCCACGGTCAGTGCGTTCGAGATCGCCGGCAGCGCGCCCGGAAACGCGACGTCGACGACCGGCCCGACCACTTGGACGATGGTGCCTGTGTTCATACCTATAGCCTCGCGCTCATTGGGACTGGCCGCCGGCGATCTCGAGCAGTTCCTGGGTGATGTGACCCTGACGCAGCTTGTTGTAGGCGAGCGTCAGTTCCTTGATCATCCCCTCGGCGTTGTCGGTCGCGCTCTTCATCGACACCATGCGAGCGCTCTGCTCGCTGGCCTTCGCGTTCAGCAGCACGGTGTAGATCAGGATGTTGAGGTACCGGGACAGCAGGTAGCCGAGCAGCGCTTCCGGCCCCGGCTCGAACATGAACTCGGTGGGGTCGGCGGCCATGGCCGCTTCCTTGGCGTCCAGGCCCGGCTCCGGCAACCCGTGAAGGGCGCCGATCGGCAGCAGTTCGAGGGTCACCGGCTGCTGCGTGAGCGTGTTGACGAAGCGTGTCGCGACGATCTTGACCTCGTCGACCTCGCCCTTCAGGAAGAGGTCGCGGGCCAGCGTGCCGATCGCGCGGGCCTCCGGGAACTTGGGCGTGTCGCCGTACGGAAATTCTGCCACCAGCTGTCGTCGCGTGCGCGCCACGAATTGCGCGGCCTTGCGTCCGGCCGCGATGAAGACGGTCGAGTGCGGATCGAACCGGCCGGCGAGGCGGAACACGTTGCTGTTGAGGGCGCCGCACAGCCCCTTGTCCGATGCGATCAGGATGACGGCGCGCTTCTTGACCTCGCGCACCTCGAGCAGCGGATCGTGGAAGTCGATGGCGCGCGTCGTCGCCTGCCGCTGGATGCGATAGACCAGGCGGGCGAACGGCCGGACGTCGATCGCGGCCTGCTGCGCCTTGCGCATCTTCGACGCGGCCACCATCTGCATGGCTTTGGTGATTTGCGCCGTGCTGCTGATCGATCGGATCCGCCGGCGGAGTTCGCGTGTGCTCGCCATGACTCAGGACCAGAGCGGCTTGAACTGCTCGGCGGCGTCCTTCAACTCGCCGACCAGCGCATCGTCCAGCGCCTTGCGTTCGCCGATGTGCGCGAGCAGGGAAGCCTTGGAGGTCGACAGGAACTCGGTCAGCCGACCCTGGAAGTCCTTGATGCGCTCCACGGGCACGTGGTCGACGTGCCCGTTCTGCACCATCCAGAGGATGGCGACCTGCATCTCGACCGGAATCGGGTTGTGCTGCGGCTGGTTGAACAGCTCGATGATGCGCTTGCCGCGATCGATCTTCGCCTGCGTCGTCGCGTCGAGGTCGGAGCCGAACTGCGCGAAGGCGGCCAGTTCGCGGAACTGCGCGAGGTCGCCCTTCAGCCGTCCGGCGACCTGCTTCATCGCCTTGAGCTGGGCGGCCGACCCGACGCGGGAGACCGAGATCCCGACCGAGATCGCCGGACGGATGCCCTGGTAGAACAGATCCGTTTCCAGGAAGATCTGGCCGTCGGTGATCGAGATGACGTTGGTCGGAATGTAGGCCGACACGTCGCCGGCCTGCGTTTCGATGATGGGCAGCGCCGTCAGCGAACCGTTGCCGTGCTTCTCGCCGACGCGGGCGGCGCGCTCGAGCAGCCGGCTGTGGAGGTAGAACACGTCGCCCGGATACGCTTCCCGACCGGATGGCCGCTTCAGCACGAGCGACACCTGCCGGTAGGCGACGGCATGCTTGGAGAGATCGTCGTAGACGATCAAGGCGTCCATCCCGTGGTCCATGAACCATTCGCCCATCGCGGCGCCGGCAAACGGTGCCAGATACTGGCTCGTCGCGGAATCGGCGGCCGGTGATGCGATGACGATCGTGTACGGCATGGCGCCGGCCTCTTCGAGCACGGCGATGAGGCGGGCGATCGTCGACTGCTTCTGGCCGATGGCGACGTAGATGCTGTAGAGCGGGCGGTAGTCCTTGTCGCCGGCTCGCCTCGGCCTCGCGGTTCAAGCGAGCCTGGCTGATGATGGTGTCGATGCAGATCGTCGTCTTGCCGGTCGAGCGGTCGCCGATGATCAGCTCGCGCTGGCCGCGGCCGATCGGGATCATCGCGTCGATGGCCATGATGCCGGTCTGCACCGGCTGGCTGATCGGCTTGCGGCGCATGATCCCCGGCGCGATCTTCTCGATCGGATAGGCGACGTCGCTCGCGATCGGCCCCTTGCCGTCGATCGGCTCGCCCAGCACGTTGACGACGCGTCCGAGCAGCCCCTTGCCGACCGGCACCTGCATCAGCTTGCCGGTGGCGCGGACCTCGCCGCCTTCCTCGAGAAGCGTGTAGTCGCCGAGAATGATGACGCCGACCTCGGTCTCTTCGAGGCTCAGGGCCAGGCCGGTGACGCCGTGGCCGAGGTCGAGCATTTCGTTCAGCATGACGTCGCCGAGGCCTTCGACGCGGGCGACGCCGTCGCCGATCTCGCGGATGACGCCGATGCTCCGCTTGAGAGTGGCCGTCTTCGCGCCGGCGATCTGCGCCTCGATGTCCTGAATCAGGTTGGCCATGCGTGTACCTCACCGCTCACTGCGAGACCGGTGCTCAAAATTGCGCCTCCAGCGCCGCCAGGCCGCCCCTGACCGTGCCGTCGTAGACGTCGCTCCCCACGGTGACGCGCACGCCTCCAAGCAGCGCCGGGTCCTCCGCGAAGGTGGTGACGATGCCCGGACCATACAGGCGCGCGACGCCCGCTTCGATCTGCGCCCGGAGGTCCGCCGGCAACGGCACGGCGCTCGTCACATCGGCGCTGTGCCTCGTGCGATCGAGCCGCACCAGGCGCTGAAAGCGCGACAGGACGGGCAGCGTCCCGGGCCGGCCGCGTCGACGAGCCGTTGCACGACGCGGCGCGCGCGGCTCTCGTCGAGCGATCCGTTCACCAGACACAGCCGGAACAGCTGCCTGGCTTCACGCTGCGCCTGCTTCGCGGTTTTCATCCTGTCCACCCGTGCTACGAGGTCGTCAGCTCCTTGGCCGTTTCTTCCGCCAGCCGGCGCTGATCGTCCGGCGTCAGCACCTTCCCGATGACCGCGGCCGTCGTCTGCACGACCAGCCGGCCGACTTCGCGACGAAGCTCGGCCGAGCATGCGCGCGTGCTCCTGTGCCGCGGCTTCCCGCGCCTGGCGCACGATCTGCTCGGCGGCGGCGATCGCGCGCTGCGCTTCCTGTTCGCGCAGGCGCGTGGCGATGTCCCGCGCTTCGGCGATCAGCTTGGTCGACTGCGCCTGGGCGTCGGTCAACACGCCCTGCCGCTGCGCTTCGATGCCGGCCAGCGCGGCGTTGATCTTGTCGGTGTTCTCCAGCCCCAGCGCGATCTGCCGCCGCCGCTCGTCCAGCATGCGCAGCACCGGCTGATAGGCGAGCCAGTACAGCAGCGCGCAGACGATGCCGAAGCTGATGATTTGAGCGGTCAGGTGCGGCCAGTCGACGCCAAACGTTCTGGCGATCTCCTGGATCTGCCCGCCGCTCTCCTGCGCCATCAAGGCAAAGACCGTCATGGTTCCGTCCTCGCGGTCTGCGGACGCGTCACACGCGCCTCACTTCACGAGGAACAGCGTGTAGAACACGATCGCTTCCGCAAACGCGATGGCCAGAATCGACTGGACCATCACCTGCGTCGCAGCGCCGGGATTGCGTCCCACCGCTTCAGACGCCTTCATTCCGATCGCGCCGACGGCGAGTGGCCGCGCCGAGCGCCGCGAGTCCGACGTGCAGATTGCCCATATGTCTCCTCGTTCCTTCAGTCGTGCGCGACGACAGATCCGTCCTCGTGATGCTGACAAATCAGCAGCGTGAACACCGCGGTCAACAGCATGAACACCAGCGCCTGAACCAGCACCGACCAGCAGCTCCAGGAAGTAGAACGGCATCTGCACCAGCCAGCCGATGTGCGGAACCCTGGCCATCGTTTCGAGCATGGTTTCGCCGGCGAAGATGTTTCCGTAGAGCCGAAAGCTGAGCGAGACCGGCCGGAACAGAATCGAGACGAGCTCGAGGCAGCCCGCAGCGAAGAACACGACGATCATGAGCAGCTTCAACACGCCCGTGCTCGTCGCCCTTGGGCGCGAACAGCTCCTTGAGGAACCCCAGCGGGCCGACTTCCTGAAGGCCCCAGACGATCCAGCTCGCGAAGAACACCAGCGCCATCGCGAGCGTCAGGTTCACGTCGGCGTTGGCGCCGCGGAAGAACGGCTCCTCGAGCCGGAATCCTTCGGCCGTCTCGCTGCGCCCCAGCCCATCGAGCCGACGCCGGGAATCAGGCCGACCCAGTTCGCGGCGAGGATGAAGATGAAGACGCTGGCGAAGAACCAGAACGTCCGTCGAACCAGATGCGGACCGATGATGCCTTCCAGAAACCCGTAGAGGCTTTCGACGAGCCACTCCAGGAAGTTCTGCAGCCCTTCGGGCACCTGCTTCATGTTCCGGGTCGCGAGCTGCGCCAAGACGATGAGGCCCACGGCGACGATCCAGGTGACGAGCATGGAGTTGGTGACCGGGAAGCCGAACGGACGCGCGATCTCCACGGCCTGTTGCGACAAGCCGTGTTCCTCACCTGCCGCAACCGCCACCGTGGCGCCGGCTCCGAGGATCCACGCCGCCACCCCGCACGCCGCCACGCTCGTCGTCCATCTGCGCGTCATGTCAGCCGTGGTCCTGCATCGAGCCTGCCAGACGGCCGGCGCAGACGCCCCCGCGCGTGGACCCCGGTCCTGCGGCCCATTCCACCCCTCTCATCCTCCGAGCGCCATGGTGATCCCGACGAGGACGACCCCCACCACCACCATGCCCAACCCCGTGCGCCAGCCCGGCCTCCCGGCGTATCGGCCGAGCGACCACCCTGCGGCGAAGAGCATCACGATCGCGACCGCGTTCGACGCCCGAAGGGCGGCGCCGACCTCGTTCACGACGAAGAACGGGATGACCACCGGGAACGTCGAGAGGAACACCAGCAGGAAGACGCCCGCGGCGCCGATGAAGTCGGCGCGGTTCAGCGACGCGAAGGCCTCCGGGTCGGGCAGCTGGTTCAGTCGCTGGCGCAGGGTCTCGACTTCGGTCGGCGTCAGCACGCTCCCGACGACCGGCGGCAGCGCGTCGAGGATGCGTTGCGCCGCGTCGTGTCCCCCGACGTGGCGAAGGGCTCGAAGCGTCGCGATCCCGCGCGCCCGCTCGCTGAAGTTGCCCAGCAGATACATCGCGGCGTCGACTATCCCCCATGCCAGATTGCAGCCGATGGCGCCCGCGAGCATGCTCCGAGTGTCGGCCGCGGCGCCCTCGGCGACGCTGATCGATCCGGTGAACGTCATGACCATGATCACGCCGAACAGGATTTCGCACGCGCGCTGGAGCGGATCGAGCACATGCCCTGAGGTCCCCACTGTCCACTTATTACTTTCCGACCACATTGGACAACCGCACCAGGTCGTCGCTGTAGTCCTCGCTGACGATGGCGCCCTGCTCGTTCAGGGAAACCTTCGCCGCAGGCACGAACTCGCCATGACCGGGCCGGGCGAGACACGGATCGCCGGGATACGCGGAGGTATGCGCACGATGGCACGCCTTGAGCACGCGGCATGCCACTGGGCGAAAAAACCGGCACCGGGCCAGGAGGCGTGTTCGCGACGTCGTGGCGCCGTGAGGCCCCGCCGGGACTCCGAGGATTCGGAGTCTCTCCGCTTGGATAGAGCTGTCAGGTGGGTAGAACGCCGTAAGGATGTTGTCTTTTCGCCTCAGGCGGACGAGGCGACTGGCCGATCGGCGAGGCGCTTGGGATCGACGAGGCATCGTTCGAGCGTTGCTCCAACGGTGGCGCGCGCACCGCGTCGGGCCGGGCGATGAGTGCGCCGTGGCCATGCTCCGCCATTTCGGATGTCCGCCGTCGTCGCCCGCCATCGACGCCGCCGCAATGGCACCGAACCTGTTGTGATTACGGACGAACGGCGATCGTGCGGCCGGGGGTATCGGGTGGCATGGCTACTGCTGCTGGAGTAGGCTACGACTGCTGGAGTTGTCGATGCGCTCTGCGCGAAGGGAAGGAAGGACGTGAGCATTCAAGCCGACCGACGATCGATGCTCGTCGCCGTGGCGATGGCGGCCGCGCTGAGTACGGCGTGCGAGAAGCCGGTCGCCGTCGTGCCACCGCCACCCGAAGTCTATGTGGCCTCCGTCGTCCAGCAGGACGTGCCGGTGTACCTGGAGCTGGTCGGGCAGACATAGGGATTCCAGGACGTGGAAATCCGGGCTCGCGTGGAAGGCTTCCTCGAGACGGTGAACTTCCGCGAGGGTTCGCTCGTTCGAAAGGGCGACCTGCTGTACGAGATCGACCGCAAGCCGCTCGAGGCCATTCTGGCCGGCGGCCAAGGCCGACCAGGCGACCGCCCAGGCAAGGCTCGAAAAGGCCCAGAACGACGTCGCGCGTTACACGCCGCTCGTGGCGAAGCAGGCGGTCAGCCAGCAGGAGCTCGACAACGCGCTCGCCGCGCAGGACGCGGCCAGTTCGCAGGTCGAAGCCGCGAAGGCGGCGGTGGAAAAGGCGACGCTCGACCTGAGCTACACGCGCATCACGTCGCCGATCGACGGGCTGATCGGCATCACGCAGGTGAAGCCGGGCAATCTCGTCGGCCGCGGGGAAAGCACGCTGCTCACGACGATCTCGCAGATCAATCCGATGCTCTTCCGGGTGGCGGTCACCGAAGCCGACTACCTGCGCGTCGCCAAGCGCCAGGCCCCGCGGACCGGCGAGGCGCCGCGCGCGGCCGACATCCAGCTCACGCTCGCCGACGGCAGCCTCTACTCGCACACGGGCCGCGTCAATCTGGTGGACCGCGCTGTCGATCCCACGACCGGCACCCTGGGCATGGAGCTCGCGTTTCCCAACCCTGAACTGCTGCTGCGGCCCGGCCAGTACGGCCGGACGCGGCTGCTGCTCGAAACCAGGACGGGCGCGCTGCTGGTTCCTCAGCGAGCCGTTCAGGAGCTGCAGAGCATCTTACAGCGTGGCCCTCGTGGACGCAGAGCAACAAGGTGTCGTTCCGCACCGTGAAGGTCGGCCTGCGCGTCGGTTCGCTCTGGGTGATCGAGGAAGGCCTCAAGCCGGGCGAGCGCGTCGTCGTCGAAGGCCTGCAGCGGATTCAGGACGGCATGACGGTCGTGGCCAAGCCGGCGCCGGCCGCGGCCACGGAATCGGGCGCGGCCCAGCCCGCTGGCGAGGCGAAGTAGACATGGCCAGTTTCTTCGTCAACCGGCCCATCGTCGCGATGGTGATGTCGATCATCATCGTCATGCTCGGCCTCGTCGCCATGCAGGGCCTGCCGATCGCGCAGTATCCCGAGATCGTGCCGCCGATGGTCCAGGTCACGACGACCTTCATCGGCGCCAGCGCCACCGACGTCGAGGCGTCCGTCGCGACGCCGCTCGAGCAGCAGATCAACGGCGTCGAAAAAGGCATCTACCTGAAGTCGACCAACGCCAACGACGGGACCCTGACGCTCAAGGTGTCGTTCGAGGTCGGGTCGAATCTGGACATGGACAACGTGCTCACGCAGAACCGCGTGTCGCAGGCCATGCCCCAGATGCCGCAGTCGGTCAAGAACTACGGCGTCACGGTGAAGAAGGCCCTGGCGTTTCCGCTCCTCGTCATCTCGGTCAAGTCGCCGAACGGCACCTACGACAGCAGCTTCCTGTCGAACTACACGACCATCAACATCAACGATGCCATCGCGCGCATCCCCGGCGTCGGGCAGATCAACCTGTTCGGCGGCAGCGACTACGCCATGCGCGTGTGGCTGCGGCCCGACGTCATCGGGCGGCTCGGGGTGACGATCCCCGACATCGCGAACGCCATCTCGCAGCAGAACCAGTTGACCCCGGCCGGCCAGATCGGCGGTCCGCCGGCGGCCACGGGCACCGAGTACACCTACACCGTCCGCACGCAGGGCCGCCTGCTGAACGAGGAGGAGTTCGGCAACATCATCATCCGGACCAACCCGAACGGCTCGGAGGTCCGCCTGAAGGACGTCGCCCGGCTCGAGCTCGGCACGATGCTGTACAACGCCGTCGGGCGCCACGACGGCAAGCCTTCCGCGGTCATCGCGGTGTTCCAGATTCCCGGCACCAACGCGCTCGATGTCGCGGACCGGATCAAGGCCGAGATGGCCAACCTGTCGAAGCGCTTCCCGCGCGACATGGAGTACCTGGTCTCGCTCGACACGACGCTGCCGGTGTCCGAGGGCATCGTGGAGATCGAGCACACGCTCTTCGAAGCCGTCGGGCTCGTGATCATCGTGGTCTTCATCTTTCTCCAGAACTGGCGCGCGACGCTGATTCCGCTGATGACCGTGCCGGTGTCGCTCGTCGGCGCGTTCATGTTCTTCCCGCTCCTCGGCTTCTCGATCAACGTGCTCTCGCTGCTCGGCCTCGTGCTCGCCATCGGCATCGTCGTGGACGATGCGATCGTGGTGGTCGAGGCCGTGATGCACCACATCGAGCACGGGATGGCGCCGAAGGAAGCGACGATCAAGGCGATGGAGGAGGTGTCGGGGCCGGTCATCGCCATCGGGCTGATCCTGAGCGCGGTGTTCGTGCCGGTGGGCTTCATGGGCGGCATCACCGGACGGCTGTATCAGCAGTTCGCGATCACCATTGCGCATCTCCGTGCTGCTGTCGGTCGTCAACGCGCTGACGCTCAGCCCGGCGCTCGCCGCACTGCTGCTGAAGCCGGCGACGGGCAAGCGCACGCTGCTGACACCGTTCTACAACGGGTTCAACAAGGTCTTCGGCATCACGACCGACGCGTACGTCAGCTTCTCCGCCATCCTGATCCGGAAGATGTTCCGGAGCCTGGCCTTCATCGGCGTGCTGGTCTACGTGATCGTCGTGCTGGTCCGGGCCATTCCTGGCGGCTTCGTGCCGGAGGAGGACCAGGGCTACATCATGGTGAACGCGCAGCTGCCCGACGCGGCGTCGCTCGAGCGCACCGACGCGGTCATGAAGAAGGCCGAAGCGATCCTGGCGAAGAACGAGGCCATCGAGGGCTTCAACACCATCAGCGGCTACTCGCTGCTCACCTCCGCCTACTCCTCGAACATGGGCTTCTTCTTCGTGCAGCTCAAGCCGTGGGAGGAGCGCACGACCGAAGAGGCTCACGCGAACGGCGTCGTGGCCGCGCTGAACGCGAGCGTTCGCGCAGCAGATTCCGGAGGCGGGCGTCATTGCCTTCGGACCGCCGTCGATCCCGGGCCTCGGCACCGGCGCCGGCTTCACGATGCAGCTGCAGGATCGCAGCGGCGGCTCGCCGGACTATCTGGCCGAGCAGACGCAGCGCTTCATGGAGGCCGCGCGCAAGCGGCCGGAAATCGGACGCATCGGCACGCTGTATCGGGCGGCCGTCCCGCAGGTCTACGCCGACATCGATCGCAGCAAGGTGCTGAAGTCCGGCGTGCAGCTGAACGACGTGAACACCACGCTCGGCGCGCTGCTCGGCAGCTCCTACGTGAACGACTTCAACCGGTTCGGCCGCGTGTACAAGGTGTACGTCCAGGCCGAGCCGGAGTTCCGGCAGGATCCGAAGCAGCTCGGGCTGTTCTACGTGAAGAACAAGGGCGGCGGCATGGTGCCGCTCGACACGCTGGTCACCACGCGGCCCGGCGCCGGACCCGAGTTCACGAATCGGTTCAACCTGTTCCGATCGGCCGAGCTCACCGGTGTGCCGGCCGCGGGCTTTTCGTCGACGCAGGCGCTCGATGCGCTCGAGGCGACGGCGCGCGAGGTGTTGCCGCCCGACATGAGCTTCGACTGGGCGGACATGTCGTACCAGGAGCGCGCGGCCCCGGGCGTCGCCGCGGTGTTCGTGCTCGCGATCTTCCTGGTGTTCCTCATCCTCGCGGCGCAGTACGAGAGCTGGGGCCTGCCGTTCAGCGTCCTCCTGGGCACGCCGTTCGCGGCCTTCGGCGCGTATCTCGGACTCTGGCTCGCGCGCCTCTACCTCGGGCCGAGCTACGTGAACAACGTCTTCGCGCAGATCGGCCTGATCATGCTCATCGGTCTGGCCGCGAAGAACGCGATTCTGATCGTCGAGTTCGCGAAGATGGAGGTCGACCAGGGCAAGCCCCTGGTCGAGGCGACGCTGCTCGCGGCGAAGCTTCGCTTCCGGCCGATTCTGATGACGGCCTTCGCGTTCATCCTCGGCGTCGTTCCGCTGCTGACGGCGACGGGCGCCGGCGCCGAGTCGCGCAAGGTGATGGGCATGGTCGTCTTCTCCGGCATGCTCGTCGCGACGATCCTTGGCGTCCTGCTGATTCCGATGCTGTTTGTCGCCGTCATGAAGGTGATCGGCGGCGCCAAGCCCGCGCCGGTGCCGGCAGCGCCGCCGCCACCGAAGCTGGCGACCGATGCCGGCCAGGGGAGCCACTGAGATGAGGACGCGCGTCGCTCATTCCGGCCTCCTGACGCTCATCGTGTCGAGCGTGCTGGCGGCCGGCTGCACGGCCGGCGCCAACTACTCCCGTCCCGAGATGACGCCTCCGCCTGGATACCGGTTCGTCCAGGAACCTTCGCAGGCGCACTCGCTGGCCGATGCGCCGTGGTTTCAGGTCTTCGACGATCCGACGCTGCAGGCGCTCATTCGGGACGCCATCGCCAACAATCTCGACCTGCGCGTTGCGGTGGCGCACGTGGAAGAGGCACGCGCCCGCGCGGGGATCGCGAAGTCGTACCTGTATCCCCAGGTCAATGGCGTCGCCGGCTACGGCGTGCGGCAGGCGTCGACCACTGAGGAGAACAACGACACGACGCATCAGAGCGGCGTCTACGGGTTCCAGTTGTCATGGGAGATCGATCTGTTCGGCCGCATCCGGCGCGAGAGGGAAGCGGCGTTGGCCGTGGCGCTGGCGACCGAACAGGGCCGGCGCGGCGTGCTGGTGACACTGGTCGGCGACGTCGCCGCGAACTACTTCCTGTTGCGCGAGCTCGACATGCAGCTCGCGATCGCCCGGCAGACCCTCCGCCTGAACGACGAGACCGTCGCGTATTTCCAGAACCGCCTGAGCGGCGGCGTGTCGAATCGACTCGAGCTCGATCGGATCCAGGCCAATCGCGCGCGGACGGCCGCGGCGATCCCCGAGCTCGAACGCCAGATTGGCCAGGTCGAGAATGCGCTGTCGCTGCTGCTGGGCCGGCCGCCCGGGCCGATCACACGCGAGCGGCTGACCATCGAGGAACGGCTCCCGCCGCCAATTCCGCCGGGCCTTCCCGCGGCACTCCTCGAGCGCCGGCCCGACGTCGTTCAGGCCGAGCAGGTCCTCGTCGCGACGAACGCCGACATCGGCGCCGCGAAGGCGCTGTTCTACCCGAGCATCAGCCTGACGGGGTTTCTCGGCGGCGTCAGCGGCGATCTCTCGACGTTTCTCGGCGGAAGCGGTGCTGTGTGGTCCGCGAGCGCGGGTCTTCTTCAGCCCGTCTTCCAGGGAGGCCGGCTTCGCCGGAATCTCGAGGCGGCGCAGGCGCGATTCGACGCGGCGCTCGCCGAGTACCAGAAGGCGGCGCTCAACAGCTACCGCGAAGTGGCCGATGCCCTGGTGTCCATTCAGAAGCTCGCCGAACAGCGCGGGCTGCGCGAGGCGGGAGTCGCAGCGCTGCAGGACGCGTCCGATCTGTCCCGCTTGCGCTACGACTCGGGACTCGCCAATTACATCGAAATCCTGACCGCCGATCAGGATTTGTTCGAGCAGCAGCTGCTGCTGGCGCAGACACGCGGAGCCGAATTGCGGGCCCGCGCGGAGCTGTACCGGGCACTCGGGGGCGGTTGGCAACCCTAGCGAACAGGATAAACACCCATGGCGGAAATAAAAAAGAAGATGAAGCAGAAGAAGTTCGAAGAAGAGCTGGTGCGCCTCCAGGCCAAGCTGTGCATCCTGCAGGACTGGGTGAAGGAGAAAGGGCTGCGCGTCATCATCGTCTTCGAGGGGCGCGACGCGGCCGGGAAGGGCGGAACGATCAAGGCGATCATGGAGCGCACGAGCCCGCGCATCTTCCGTCTCGTGGCGCTGCCCGCACCGTCCGACCGCGAGAAATCGCAGATGTACGTGCAGCGGTACATGCAGCACTTTCCCGCCGCGGGCGAGATCGTCGTCTTCGACCGGAGTTGGTACAACCGTGCCGGGGTGGAGCGCGTGATGGGATTCGCCTCTGAGGGACAGGTCGAGCGGTTCCTCAAGCTGGCTCCGTGGTTCGAGAAGCAGATGATCGAGAGCGGGATCATTCTCATCAAGCTCTGGCTCGAGGTGGGGAACAAGGAACAGGAGCGGAGGTTCAAGGCTCGCATCCACGACCCTCTGCGTCAGTGGAAGCTGAGCCCCATGGACCTGCCTTCGCGCGCCAAGTGGTACGAATACTCGCTGGCGCGCGATGCCATGCTCAAGGCGACCGACACTCGCCAGGCGCCCTGGTATATCGTCCGGTCCGACGACAAGCGCCGCGCGCGCCTGAACGCGATCGCTCACATCCTGAAGGCGATTCCGCACAAGAAGATCAATCGCCCGACCGTGAAGCTGCCGGACCGGTCGCGAAAGCACGCGTACGACGATGAGGCGACGCTGGCGCGCCGCAAGTTCGTGCGCGAGGTCTACTGAGGGTTCAGACGAACGGCATGCGGAACGACTCGTCGATCCCGGACTCGCGGCGCCATCGCGGCCGTGGCTGGGCCTCGTCCTGTGTCTCTCGCTCCTGTGCGGCGGTGTGGCCAGGGCCCAGTCTCCAACCGCGCCGGCACCGCCCCAGGCGCCGCCAGTGGCGGCGCTCCTGAACGCGACACCCACGAGTGAAACGTTTACCCTCACCTACTTCAACCGGCCCATCGTCGTTCTGAAGGCGAGCGTCCTCGGACGCTCGCCGATGGAACGTGCGGTAGGCGCCCACCGGGCGCTCGACGACCTGACCGCCGAGCAGATCACGGGACCGGTCTCATCTCAACTGTTCGATGGAGGCGCCCTCATCAGCGTCGGACCGAGGGTTGTCCTGGCGCTGACGTCCGCCGATATCGACAACCTGTCAGGGGAAACCATTCAGGGTGTGTCAGGCGAGGCGGTCGCGCGCATGCGGCAGGCGCTCGAGGAGGCCGCCGAAGCGCGCAGGCCCGGCGCGCTCCTTCGCTCCGGCGCGTTCGCGTTCGTGGGACTGATCATCGGCGTGGCGTTGGTGTGGTCGATCGGGCGGGTCCATCGGACGGCGGCACGCAAGCTGGTCGCGGCGGCCGAGAAGACCGTCGCGAAGTCGAAGATCGATCTCGAATTCCTCCACGGATTGCACTACACCGACTTCGAGCGGCGGCTCATCACGCTCTCGAAAGTGTGCCTCGACCTCATCGTCGTCTACGCCGTTCTCACGTTCGTGCTCAGGCGATTCCCGTATACCAGACCCTGGGGCGAGTCGCTGCGCGGGTTCCTCTGGCTCACCGTGTCGAACCTCGGGCTGGGGATGGTTGAAGCCCTGCCGGGGCTGTTCACCGTCGTCCTGATCTATCTGATCACCCGCTTTCTCGTCCGGGGGGTCGGGCTCTGGTTCGGCGCAATCGAGCGCGGGCGTTTCTCAACTCGCTGGATCTATCCGGAGACGGCCCAGCCCACACGCCGGCTGATCACCGCTCTCTTGTGGCTGTTTGCGATTGTCGCGGCCTACCCGTACCTGCCAGGAAGCCAGACCGAGGCGTTCAAGGGCGTCAGCGTGTTTGTCGGCCTGATGGTGACGTTTGGCTCGAGCGGTCTCGTCAGCCAGATCATGAGCGGTTTCACGATCACGTATTCCCGGGCGATTCGGATTGGGGACTTCGTGCGCATCGGGGACGTCGAAGGCACTGTGCACCACCTGGGCGTCCTTGCCGCGAAGCTGAGGACGCTGCAGAACGAGGACGTCACCATTCCCAATGCGGTCGTCGTCGCCCAGACGACCACGGACTATTCGCGATTCGGCGACACCGAAGGCGTGCTCACGCCGACGGCGGTCACGATTGGCTACGACGCGCCATGGCGCCAGGTACATGCGCTGCTGCTGCAGGCGGCCGAGCGGACCGCCGGTCTTCGCCTCCATCCAAAGCCAGTCGTGTACCAGTCGGCGCTCGAGGACTTCTACGTGAGGTACACGCTGTTCGTGTGTCTCGAGCGGCAGGAGACGCGGCTCGTGACACTGGACGCGCTGCACGCCAACATTCAGGACCTGTTCAACGAATACGGCGTGCAGATCATGTCGCCGAACTACGTCCTCGATCCCGCCGCACCGAAGGTGGTGCCCAAGCAGAACTGGTTCGCCGCGCCAGCACTCCAGGACCCCGCGCGACCAGACAAGTAACGGAAGACACCAGGCGATCGGGACCTTACCAAGAAGCTCGTCTGGCGCGCCTCCTCAGTACTCGCTGAACAGTCGCTGGACGTCCGCCGCGCTTCGCGACTTCAGCAGCGCGAGACGAAGCAGGACGCGGGCCTTTTGCGGGTTCAGGTCCATCGACGCGACGAACCCGAGCTTGTCGTCGTCCAGTTCGACGTTGCGCCCGACGTGTCCGGTGGTCACCCGGGAAGCGCGCACGCACGTGATGCCGTTCTTCGCGTGCTTCGCGAGCGTCTTCACGGCGGCTTCCGTCAGGTTGCCATTGCCCACACCGGCGATCACGATGCCCTTGGCGCCGGCAGCAACCGCCGCGTCGATGAGCGCGCCGTCCATGTTCTCGTGAGCCATGATGATGTCAACGCGCGGCAGCGCTGTCACCTTGTCCAGCGAGAACTCGGACGTGGTGGTGTTCCGGCCGACAGGTCCCCGATAGAAGTCGACGTTCCCGTAGGCCACCGTGCCGATCAGGCCGGACAGCGGAGAGAGGAACGTCTGCACGGCGGTGGTGCTCGTTTTGGTGAGCGACGAGGCGCCGTGGATCCAGTCGTTCACCACGACGAGGACGCCGCGTCCGGTCGCGTCCTTGTTGGCTGCGACGGCGACGGCGTTGAAGAAGTTCAGCGGGCCGTCGGCCGACAGCGCCGTCGAAGGACGCATGGCCGCGGTCAGCACCACTGGCTTTCTGGACTTGACGACGAGGTTGAGAAAGTACGCGGTTTCCTCGATCGTGTCGGTGCCGTGCGTGATGACCACTCCAGCCACGTCGCGCATGGCGGTCAGCTCGTTGACGCGCTTGGCCAGCTTCAGCCAGACCTCGTCGTTCATGTCCTGCGAGCCGATGTTCGCGATCTGCTCGCCGCGAAGCACTGCGAGCTTCTTGGCCTGCGGAACGGCGGCGAGCAGTTGCTGCACGCCCACTTGCCCCGAGGTGTACCCCGCCTGAACGTCGCTTGCCGCGGCGCCGGCAATCGTGCCACCCGTGGCGAGAACGACGATGGTCGGCAGGGTGGGAGTCGCCGCCGGCGCGGTCTGGCCGGTGAGGCCGACAGAGGTCGCGAGCCAGACCGCGACTAGAACGGACACAGCGAGCAGGCGCGAAGGGACGTGTTGTTGTCTCATGGCATACCTCTATTGCTCATTTGTTCATTGACATCACGATGACCGGTCCCCACGCGGTGAGGAGAATGTTTCCGATAGCATAGGGCACGGTATAGCCGAGGACGGGGAGCTTGCTCTGGGCCTCGTCCTGAATCGAGCGCAGCGCGGCGGTGACCGTTCCCGCGCCCGCGCACGCCCCGAGCAGCAGGACCGGGTTCATCTTGAGAACGTAGCGGCCGAACATGAGCGCCGCCAGGTGCGGCGTGACGGCGACGATGACGCCCACCAGCAGCAGGCTGGGTCCGGTCGTCCGCAGGCCGCTGACAAAGGTGGGGCCCGCGCCCAGGCCTACGCAGCCGATGAACACGGCGAGGCCGATGGTGTCGAACACCCAGAGTGCCGGCTCCGGAATGCGGCCGAACGTCGGACGCGCTGAGCGCAGCCAGCCGAAGACCAGGCCCATCACCAGGGCTCCGCCGCTCGCCGTCAGACTGAGCGGCACGCTCCCAACCGTGACCGAGAGCAGGCCCACGAACCCGCCGACGAGAATGCCCAGCCCGAGGAAGACGACGTCGGTCTCGCTCGACCCCCGTTCGATGTAGCCCAGCGCCTTGCCGGCGCGCTCCACGTCTTCACGGCTTCCGGTGACGCGGAGGAGGTCGCCGCGGTTCAACACCGTCGCCGGGGTGAACGGCATGTCCTCGCCGCCGCGAACGAGCCTGACCAGCACGATGCCGCGACCATGGAGGTCGGCCACCTGGGCAAGGGTGCGTTCGGCGAACTCCGGGTTCGTGAGGACGACGTCGACGGCGGCGAGCGGGAAGTCGAGGAGTTCGGCGTCTTCGATCTCCATGCCGAACGGCGCTTGGCCGGCCACGAGATGCCGCCGCGCCATGACGGCCACTTCGTCGCCCGGTCGAAGCATCGACTCGGGCGTCGCCGTGACAATCGCGCTGCCGTGCCGGACACGCTGGACGAACACGCGTTCGGGCGCGAAGGATCGCTCCAGGTCGGCGACGCTTCGGTTCCACCACGTTGCCGCGAGGCGAAAGGCTCGGATGTCCCACGCGCGGTATCCAGAGGGCGAGCCGGGATCGAGGCGAGATCCAACTGACATCTGCGCGTCGAGCTTCCGGCTCTCCTCTTTGAGATCGATCTTGAGCAGCCGTGGCGCGAGTGCCGACAGGAACCACACGACGAAGCCGGTACCGACCAGGTAGCTGACGGCGTAGGCGACGGGGATGTTGTTCAGCAGACGGTTCTTCTCGATCTCCGGCAGGTCGAGCCGTTTGATCGTGTCGCCCGCTGTGCCGATGACCGTGGACTCGGTGAAGGCACCCGCCATCAACCCGGCGGCGGTGCCGGCGTCGTACCCGGCAATTCTCGCCGCCACGATGGTGATGACGAGGCTCGTCGTACACAGCACGACGGTCAGCGACACCTGCGAGAGCGCGTTCTTCTTCAGGCCGCGGAAGAACTGCGGCCCGACTTTATAGCCGGTTGCGAACAGGAAGAGGTCGAAGAAGACCGTCTTGACGATCGGCTCGATGGGGATGGCGAGTTGCCCGATGATGACACCGGCGAGCAGCGTACCGACGACGTTGCCGATCGCGAACGATCCGATGCGGACTCGCCCGATGAGGAACCCGAGGGCAAGCGTCAGGAAGATGGCGAGTTCCGGATTCTCCCTGAGGGCATCTGCCAATTGACCCATGCGTGGCCTCTCTCAGCGGACGACCAGGCGCAGCCAGGGCGTGCCGACGACCAGATATAGCACCATGCTGAAGACCGTGGTCAGGCCCCCCAGGCGGTACAGATCGCGCTGCGACAGGAACCCGCTCCCCGCGAACAACAGGTTTGCGCTCGATCCCTGCGGCGTGATCGCCGAGAAGTAGTTCGTGGCGAAGAGGAGTTGAAACGCGAGCGGTGCGGCCGGCACGCCGAGCTTGGCGCCGACGTCGAGGAACACACCGAAGAGCGCGAGCAGGTGCGCCGTCTGACTGACGAACACGTAGTGCAGGAGGACGTACGCGACCACGAGCACCAGGCCGGCCGACACCGCCGGCAGTCCGCTCAGCGATCCGGCGAGCCGTTCGCCGAGGAAGCCCATGAAGCCGAGCTCGTTGAGCTGACTGCTCAGCGTGTAGAGCACGGCGAACCAGATGTACGTGGCGAGGACGTCGCCCTCTTTGGCGATGTCCTCGAGCGTCAGGACACCGGACGCCAGCAGGACGCCGAGGCCCAGAAACGCCACCGCCGTCGAATCGAGCGCCAGCAGCCCGGCCGACGCCCAGAGCGCCACCATGCCGGCAAACGCCGTCAGCACGATCTTTTCGTGGCGGGTGAGCGGGCCGAGCGCGGACAGGGCGCGGCGCGCCGCCGCGGGAGCCTCCGGCGTGGCCGTCCGTTCTGGGGCGATCAGCCAGTGGAGGAGCGGCGGCATGAGCGCGATGCCCGCCAGCGTCGGGAGCGACGCGGCGAGCAGCCACGAGCCGAACGTGATCTCGACGCCGAACGATCGGGCAATCTCCGCTCCGATCGGGTTGGCGGCCATCGCGGTCAGCCAGAGCGCCGACGAGAGACTCAAGCTGACGATGCCCGAGAACATCAGGAAGGTCCCCACGCGCCTGCAGCCCCCGGCGTCTGGCTTCGCGCCGGCCGCTTCGGCAAGAGAGAACGCCAGCGGATAGATGACGCCGGAGCGGGCGGTGTTGCTCGGGAAGGCCGGCGCGATGAGGCCGTCCACCAGGAAGATGCTGTAGGACAATCCCAGCGTCGAACGGCCGAAGACGCTGACGACCGCGTACCCTACACGCGTGCCCAGACCGCATTTGACCACGGCGCGCGCGACCAGGAACGCGACGACGATGAGCAGAATCGTGGCGTTCGCGAAGCCGGCGTAGGCCTTCGCCGGAGGCAGCAGCCCGCTGAGCACCGAGGCGGCGACGGCAAGGACCGATGCCGTGAGAATGGGCAGCGCGCTGAGGACGACCGCAACGATGGCGGCGGCGAAGACGGCGAACAACCTCCATGCCTGCAGCGTCAACCCCTCGGGCGGCGGCATGAACCACAGCCCGAGCGCGAAGACTGCGACCGCCGTACGCATCGCGACGGTCCGTCTTCCTTCAGGCGTCCCCGTCACCGCTGCCCCTCGCTCACGCGGAACCGGCCCCTGAGGTCTACGGCCCGGCCCTGCACGACGTTGTCTTCGGCGGAGACGACGTACTGCCACGTGAGCGTGTACTCGCCTGTGACACCGGCATACCGGCCGGTCCCCCCGGTGATCGCACCGGCGATGTGCCGTCCGGTCTGTAGCGAGTCGCCGCGAAGCGTGCTGAACACACGGTCGCCCCGGGCGTCGGTCCACACCGCCCGGCCCGTGCTCAGGCTGTCCCCGTCGTCGAACCCGATCACCTCGCCCTGAAATCCGGTGGTCGAGCCTTTGCGGTCGGTCAACACGACGGCGCCCGAAAGCTGGACGATGGCGGCCGCGCGTCCTCCTTCGGTGGGGAGGGTCTGTCGGCGTCCGACGGCCGACCAGCTCCCCTGAAAGGCCCGCCAGCCGTCCGGCTGTGGTTCCGCCGCCCTGGGGGACGCGACAAAGGTGGCGGACAGCAGTGCCAGCGGCAGCACCCACACGCCACGGATGAGGGCGGCCCAGCGCTTCACGACGAGGGCCGCGACCCCGTCATCGCCATCGGATCGAACACCTCGGCGATCTGCTGGTCGGAGAGGATCCCTTTCTCGCGGACGAGCTCGAGGATTCCACGGCCGGTACTCGTGGCCTCGGCTGCCAGCTCCGTCGCGCGGTCGTAGCCAATCAGCGGGTTCAGCGCCGTGACCGTCCCGATGCTGTAATCGACGTAGTGCTGGCAGACGTCGGGATTGGCTGTGATGCCGTCGATGCACTGGAGGCGCAGCGTACGGGCCGCGTTGATGAACATCGTCTGCGCCTCGAAGATGCAGGCGGCGATCACCGGTTCGAAGACGTTCAGCTGCAGCTGCCCCGCCTCGGCGGCCATCGTGACGGTCAGGTCGCTGCCGATGACGCGGAAGCAGACCATGTTCACGACCTCGGGGATGACCGGGTTCACCTTGCCTGGCATGATCGAGGAACCCGGCTGCTTTGGCGGGAGGTTGATCTCGCGCAGTCCGCACCGGGGACCGGACGAGAGCAGGCGCAGATCGTTGCAGACCTTCGAGAGCTTGATCGCCAGGCTCTTCATGCACGAGGCGTAGAGGACGAACGCCTGCGTGTCCTGGGTCGCCTCGATCAGGTCGGAGGCGAGGTATAGCGGCAGTCCCGAGACGGCCGCCAGGTGCGCCGTGCATTTCTGCGCGTAGCCGGCCGGCGCGTTCAGGCCGGTGCCGATCGCGGTCGCTCCCATGTTGACTTCGCACAGCACGCGCTGCACGACTTCGAGCGCCCGTACTTCGCCCGCCAGCGTCTCACCGAACGCCGTGAACTCCTGTCCGAGCGTCATCGGCACGGCGTCCTGGAGCTGCGTGCGCCCCATCTTGAGAATCGGCCCGAACTCCCGCCCTTTCGCGCGGAACGAGGCGATGAGCTCGTTCATCGCGGCGACGAGGCGGAGGTTGCCGAGCGCCATGCCGACGTGGAGCGCGGAGGGGTAGGCGTCGTTGGTCGACTGCGAGGCGTTCACGTGATCGTGCGGGTCGCAGTACTGATACTCGCCCTTCTTGTGGCCCATCAGCTCGAGCGCCCGGTTGGCGATCACCTCGTTGGCGTTCATGTTCGTCGACGTGCCCGCGCCGCCCTGGAACACGTCGAGCCTGAACTGATCGTGAAGCTTCCCGTCGATGATCTCCCGGCAGGCGCCTTCGATCCCTCCGAGGATCGTGTGGTCGAGCCCGCCGCACTCGCTGTTCGCGCGGGCCGCGGCCAGCTTCACCATGGCGAGGGCTTTGACCAGGTCGGGGTAGAGCCGCAGCTGCACCCCTGAAATGTTGAAGTTCTCGAGCCCCCGCGCCGTCTGAACGCCGTAGTAGGCGTCGGCAGGAAGAGTCCTTACTCCCAGTAAGTCGTGTTCGAGACGCTCGGCGTGGCTCAGACATGATCGAAGCTCCTCGATGATATGTGTCAGGTGATCGAGCGGCTCTACTTCACGAGCCGCTGTTTCCGCATTTCCTTCACGGCGGCGGTGACCAGCTCCTTGATGAACGCTTGCGCCTCCTTCGGGTTGGTCGTGCTGCTCACGCCAGCCCAGAGCAGTTTGTCGAGCGGCAGGCTGTAGACGAGCGTCTCGACAACGAGGTGCGTGTCGGTGCGCGACCCGCCAGGGTTGTAGACGCCGGTCCAGCCGTAGCCGTAGTACCCCCAGAGCGTCGAATATGACGTCGTCGTCCAAACGGCGGGCGCGTAGATGGTCTCCGTCTCGACGCTGACTGGACGAAGCGAGACGACACCCTCGATGGCGGCGCGCTCGAACCAGGGACGCGCCCGTTCGGCGGTCGTCGCTTCTTCGCGTGGCATCATCCGGTAGGTCGCGATGCCCTGGATGCCGCGCGCGTCCAGCTCTCGTACCAGCTGTTCCTCGGCGGAGACCCGGAGGTTCTGGTCCGAGGTGATGACGAGCGCGGCAACCTTCTTGCCGGCGAAGCTCATACCAGAGGCGTCGGGCGCCTTCCACGACGAGGTGAACTTCGGGCCCGCTGCCATCGCGTCGATGACGACGAGCACGAAGGTCGCCGAGGCGAGGGAAGCGCGAAGGTGTTTCGTCAGGCGAGGGAGATCCGCCTGACGGAGGCTGCGCTCATCGGCGCCGTGATTGCCGGCCGGGCTCAAGGACGCACCGTGACCGCGGCGTTCAGCGTGAACTGCAGGCGCGTGTCGGCCTCGAGTTTCAGATGCTCCGTGCCCTGGCTGGCGACGATCGCACCGGTCGCGGCGCCGGCGGCCGCGCCGATGGCGGCGCCCGATCCGCCGCCGGCGATCCCGCCGACGACGGCGCCGAGACCCGCGCCCGCACCGACCTTGCGCGCTGTCTTCTTGCCTTCACCCGAGCCCTTCGACTCGACGTAGACCGTGGCGATCTCGTATTGCCGTCCGCCGAACGCAATCGAGTTCGCCTTCAAGGTGATCTTGTCGGCGCCTTTCATCGTGCCGGCCTGTTCGACCTTCGCGGCCTGCAGCACGACGGCCGAGCCTCGCGGGACGACCACCTGTCCGCCGATCATCACCGGATCGTCGAGCACCGACTTGAAGGTCATGCCGGTCTTCGCGGCATCGACGTCGATCGCCTGCGTGAGGCGGACGCTGAGCACCGTTCCCATCGGCACAGTGATTCCCGGCGGCGTTCGTGAAGGGTCTGGCGTCGGCGGCGGGGGAGCCTTGCGCGGGGAGAACTCGACGGCGCTGATGTCGTCGACCGGGAACTCGGCGATCCTGCCGTTGGCGAGCAACAGCCGGACGATCTTGACGTCGGCGCTCATGAACGATCCGTCCACGGCCTGGCCCGACCGGAGCCGCACGCGATCGGCGGAGAGCGACGCGCCGCCGATCGCGACGACGGCCGCGACGGTCGAGAACACGAAGAGGGGTGTTCGCATGGTTGTCACCTCGGCGCGATGGGGAGTGACGCAGCGATCTGCAGATCCAGCAGCAGCAGGATCTGATGTTCCACCTGGAGGAACCGTGCCGCCGTCTTCGGCGGGAGCACCGCCTTGAAGCGCTCGTAGTACTTCGCCGTGAGCGTCTGCCGTCTGGCTTCGAGGCCGAGCGCGTTCAGCGCGAGACGATCAGCCGTCGCGTCCGTGAGCGTCTCGTAGGTGCGGGCGTAGTCCTTGATGAGTGCCAACCTCTCGTCGTTGATCTTCGCCAGCTCCGTTTCGTACTCCCGGTAGACGGGCCAGAACTTCGCGTCCTCCGCTTCGGTAAACTCCATCACCTCCGTGATAATCGCGACTTTCTGCGCGCGAAGGTCCGATCGCAGCAGCTCGACGTAGGCCCGCAGGTTCATGTCGCGCGTGTCGTTGGCGGCCGCGGGCCCATTCACTTGCGCGTGCGCGAGCCGTGCGCATGCCACAAACGCGACCAACCATGGAGCGACGACCTTGAGGCGTTTTGGTCGAACCATGTCATGACTCCCCGTCAGATGATCCCGCTGGCTACCACCCGCGGCCTACCGTCGCCTGCCGCCGCCCCCGCCCGATGCGGCCGCCGCTCGGGCGGTAACTGCTCGCAGCGCCGCTCCGCGCGGCGCTGCTGCCGGCATCACGGGTTCGCGTTGCACCTTCCGCGCGGGCCGCTGAATCGCGATTGAGCTGTCCCATCGTCGACCCCGTCGGCCGGACGCCGGCCTGGGCGGCTCGGAGGCGCGCTGCTGCGCGTCGGCTGCGCAGTTCCAGCTGCCCTGCCGCTGTCGTACTGCTGCCAGCCGTCGCCCTCTTTCTTGTAGACGTTCCCGTCGCGACCGGCGTAGATGTCGCCGCTGGCGGTCCGCGCGACACCGCCGCTTCCCTGCGGACCGGTCCGTGTGACGGCCGCGCCGCCACCGCTGCCCTGAGTCGTGCGCGTCGTCGTTCCCGTCACACGGTTCGTGACGCGCGACGTGGTAGCCCACTGATCGCCTCGCTGCACGCCCGTCTGGCCCCAGCTGCCGTAGACTCCTGAGCCCTGCCTCGTCGCGGCAGACGTTCCCGTGCGCGGGTTGTAGGCCCCGGCGACGCCCCGCGCGCCGCCCGGACCGTAGGCCGCCGCCCCTCGGCATAGGTGCCCGTCCTCGGGTTGTAGCGCGCGCCGACGCCGGCGCCGCCGTACGGACCGTACGCGGAGACGCCGCGGCTGTACGAGCCGGTCCACGGGTTGTACGAGGCGTGGTAGCCGTAGGTGGGGTAATAGGGGTGGTAGATCGGATAGTACCCGCCATACCCGATGTACGGCGGGTAGTAGTAACCGGTGCCCCACATGGCGCAGCCAAACCCGATCATCAGTCCGGTGTAGGCGGCCGCCGTGGCAAAGACCACTGCGTCGCTGTTGTCCTCGACGACGGTGACGTTCGTGACGTTGTACGACGGCGAACTGACCGGGATCTCGTAGATCTGTCCGGGCACCGATCCGGTGACTTCCCAGGGACCGTTCGGACTTCGGCCCATGAACCAGACGCCCTGGAAACACATGTAGTAGAGGTCGCCCACCTTGATGATGTCCTTGTCTGTGTTCACGGCCCGCGAGACCGTCGTCTGTGGGATCGGCTGATACTCTGGAGCGCCCTGGTACTCCACGTCGGGCGCTTTCACGGCTTCTTGTCCACGCGGGCCGTTTCCGGGATCTGGGCCAGCAGGACGGCTTCGGCCGCCTCGTCGGTTCCCGGCACCGAGGCGAGGACGCGCGATCGCTGGTGCGAGAGAGGGATCTGTCTTGAAATCTTCCGGCAGTGTCGGCGTGGCGAACGTCCACGGTCCGGTGAAGTCCGACGCCGTGAACCAGCGGCCCGAGACCAGGAAATACACCGCGCCGGTCTTGCCGAGCCTGAAGACGTCGCTCTCGGTGTTGGAGACCCAGAGCAGGTGGGTTCCGCTCACTACCAGATAGTTCGGCGCGCCGCTCAGCAGAATGAGTTCCGCGGGCGTCGTGCTGACGAACACCTTCGGCGGCGACGGCAGTGCGCGGCCGGGCAGCGCCGCCTTCACGTCTTTCCAGTTCTCGTCGCCTGGCAGGTTCGCGAAGCTGTCCGGCAGCTTGCCCGCCGGCTTCCATGGGCCCTTGACGTCAGCCGCACTCAGCCAGCTCGCCTCGTGGCGAAGGAAGAACGTCTTCGTCGGGACGTGCTCGAACAGATCCCAGTTCGTGTTGACGGCGAACCTGAGATCGTTGTCCTTGATCGGGCTCCAGATCGGATCGCCGTCGAGGTTGACGAGGACCGCCGGTGACGTGCTGTAGAAGATGACCGGCGGATCGGCCTTCAGGCCGGCGACGTTCTTCGGGATGAGCTGGCTCTTGTCGAGGCGCGCGAGCACGCGGTCGAGCGCGAGGATCAACCCGCCCTCGGGAACCGCGTCGGTGATCGTGGCGACGACCTCCCGAAGCTGATCGTTCGGCAGGCCGGGGAAGTTCGCTTCCGTCAGCTTGAGACTGCTGAAGTTGACGAGCCGCTCACTCATGGCCACCGATGTGTCGGCCTCGATCTTGACGGTCCCGAGCGCAGGTTTGGCGGCGCCGTTGGCGCTGTACGACACGGCGGCGTGCGCCACCATGTGACGCTGTCCGTCCCAACTCGCCACCTGCGGCTGAAAGAGCCGGACGGTCCCGCCGCTCGGCGTCGCACGGTCGCGAGGCCAGCCGCCGTCGATCTCCTGCGTGCCCGCGCCTGCGGCAGCTTTCGGCGGCGAACTACCCTGCGTGCTACCGCCTGCGGCAGTTTTTGGCGGCGAACTATCCTGCGCGCTCAGGAGCGGCGCGATCGACTGTTCCATGACGACGCACGCGCTCACGAAGATCACCACTGTCCGTGAAATGCGAGAATGCCACTTCATGATGGGCCTCCTGGCCGCTGCCAGCATGCCACGGTCACGGCGTGGATGCACGGACCTCCTCGACGAGGTCGATCCCCCTCGTTTCGAGCGGGAGCATGAACTCGACATGGGGAGGCTCGATCGCGTCGTCTATCAGCGTGATCAAGTGGCTGAACGTGTCGGACCGCAGGTGAAGGCGCAGGTGGTCTTCCGTCAGCCATTCCTCAGCATAGTGCACCACCCCCACGTTGCTGAAGTCGGCGGAGACCGAGCAACTGATGCACCCGGGCGCTAATCGAGTTTCCGCCGCAACCGAATACAGCGCCATCGTAATGGCGCGCGTCTGACCAAGCGGCACGAACCATTCGATACTCGTCCGCACGCGCGTCGAAGACATGTGACAACCTGTAACCAAAGGCTCGAGCTCCGACATGGAATGGCAAGTGATTCGGTTCTTCCATGTGCGAGCAGGTCGCATGCCATCTGTTCACCTGACCCCACGAACGGGGTCCCCCCTTTCTTTGCGGGAAATCTGGCTCGAAAGGGGCGATTTCGACGTCCGCCCTCTCCGGCCCGAAGGAGTCACTCCGAAATTTCGGATCCCGGGTCGTTGGCCCTCGCCGACGGAGCGACACTGGTGGTACTGTGTACCTGATTCCGGTGGCGTTCATCGGCTCGAACCTCGGGAACCGGGGTGGACGGCAGCGTCGTTTTTCGCAGAATCGCTCGCCGTTCGACGCGCCGTTCGCGGCACGGATCGTGCACTCCGGATGTCAACCAATTTCCAGTTCTGACAACTAGGGAGAGACACAATGGCAACACGACGCATCATCCTCGTCGCCTTGGCTGTCTGCGGCATCACCGCAGGCATCAACGCACAAACCACCACAAAGGACAAGACCGCCGGCGCCAAACAAACGATCCAGTCGAACAGCATTACTGGAACAGTCGTGAGCGTCGATGGCAATTGGCTCGTCGTCAGGTTGCAACCAAGTGGGCGGTACCAATTCTTCAATGTTGTGCCCGGCCGCCAGTTCGTCATCGATGGTCAGACCAAACTGATTAGCGATCTCAAACCTGGCACTGTCCTCACGGCGACTGTGACGACGTCCAGCCAGTCCGTGACTGACCGCACCACCACCGTGACCAACGGCACCGTCTGGTACGTCTCCGGCAACTACGTCATCGTGACCCTTGAGAATGGAGAGAACCACGAGTACACCGTGCCACCGGCGTACAAGTTCGTGGTGGAAGGCAAGCCGGCGTCCGTCAGCGAGCTGAGGAAGGGCATGAAAGTGTCGGCCACGAAGATCGTCGAGCAACCCAGAACCGAATTCTCGACGACGACGGTCATCACGGGCAAGGCTCCGAAGTAGCAGTCCAACGAGTCACGATAGAGCGCAGCCTAGGCTTCCCTTTTCGACGGCAGGGTAGCCCCCGAAGAACCGAGCCAGGCAGGCTGTGTCGAACGGTGTTTCAGCCGACCTGAAGGAGCAGCAGCAAACTGGAAGTTCCGAGGGGTTCGCGGGATACTGAGCTCCGATCATGGTGTCCCGACGGACTCGCGCATGGGATTGAGTGCGCTGGCGCGCCGGGTGCGCTTCGGAACGGCCTTGTTTGCGCTGGTGATCCCCGCGTGTATGCTCGGATTTCCTGCCACGGCCCTCGGTCAGGCCGCGGTTGCCGGCGTGGTGAAGGACGTGACCGGCGCCCCGTTGCCCGACGTCACCGTGGAAGCGCGCAGCCCTGCGCTCATTGAGAAGGTCCGGACGGCGGTTACTGATAGCGCCGGGCAATACCGCATCGACGATCTGCGCCCCGGGCTCTACACCGTGACGTTCCGACTCGCCGGCTGGAGCCCCTCCGTGCGCTCCGCCATCGAGCTGATGGCCTCGTTCACGGCGACGGTCGACGCGGACCTTGGCATCGCTCCGCTCACCGACGCGGTGGCCATCATCGGCCAGGCCTCGCCGGTCGATGTCTACAATTCGACGCGCCAGATGACGCTCGGCGGCGACATCCTCAGGGCGATTCCGACGGTTCGGAGTTACAACGCCGTCGTTCCTTTCGTGCCGGGCGTGGTCACGAATGCGAACGACGTCGTGACGGGCACGGCCACGACGCAGTTCCCGATTCACGGCGGCCGGACCGGCGAAGGGCGGCTCTTCCTCGATGGATTGAACATCGGGAGTCCACCCAGCGGCAATTCGGCGACGAGCTATGTCGTCGATGTCGGCCATGCGCAGGAAGTCAGCTTTTCAACGCCAGGCGCGTCGGGCGAGGTCGAAACCGCGGGGCTCGTGATGAACATCGTGCCGAAAACCGGCGGCAACACGACGCAAGCCTCGGTCTTCGCCAGCGGCACCGGCGAGAGACTTCAATCCGACAACCTCACACAGACGTTGAAAGATCAAGGTGTCTCGGCGGCGACTCCGCTGAGCGGGGTCTACGACTTCTCAGGTACGTTGGGTGGCCCGATCCTGAAGGATCGGGTCTGGTACTTCGTGAACGCCCACAGGGGAGGCAGCACGCGGGAAGTGGCCAACGTCTACTACAACCAGAACGCCGGCGATCCCTCGAGATGGCTGTACGCGCCCGACTTCAGCCGGCGTGAATACTCGGACCGGATCTTCGAAGATGCGAGCGGACGCGTGACGTGGCAGGTGACGCCGCGCAACAAAGTGACGGCATTCTGGGATGCGCAGACCTTGTGCCGGACCTGTACCGGCGCGACTCCTGGACTCTCGGAGCCCGCGCGAGTCTCGCCCGAAGCCGTCGGGGTTCTCGGCCGGCCGCTCCATGTGTCGCAAGCCACATGGTCGTCACCTGTCACGAACCGACTGCTCCTCGACGCGGGTTTCGGCGGCACATTCTTCGGCGTCGGCAACTTCGAACGCGAACCGAATCCGACGCGCGATCTGATTCGCGTCGCCGAACAATGCGCGAGCGGCTGCGCGGCGAACGGCAACATTCCAGGATTGGTCTACCGGTCGCAGGACTTCAGTTCGGCCTACACCGGCTCGTACATGTGGAAGGGGTCGGTCTCCTACGTCACGGGCGGGCACAGCGTGAAGGTCGGTTATCAGCACACGCTGATGACCGACGATCGAACGTGGATGACCAACAACCAGAACCTGACGTACCGCGTCAACAACGGCGTGCCGAATCAGTTGACCGAGTCGATTTCGCCGTGGATGAACAACGCGCGCGCCGGCTGGGACGCGGTGTTCGCCCAGGAGCAATGGACGCGGCGACGTCTGACGCTGCAGGGTGCGCTGCGGTTCGATCGGGCCAGGAGCTGGTTCCCCGAGCAGCGGGAGGGGCCGTCGAGGTTCCTGCCGACGCCGATCATCATCCCGAAGACGCCTGGCGTCGACAGCTACAAGGATATCACGCCGAGGATGGGCGTGGCGTACGACCTCTTCGGGACCGGCACAACGGCGCTCAAGATGAATCTCGGCAAGTACCTCGAGGGCGTTGGCGTGAACGGGCAACTACGCCAACACGAATCCCACGCTGCGGATGCCTCAGACGACTTCCGTGTTTGGTACGCCGGGCGTGACGCGGGCGTGGACCGACGCGAACGACAATTTCGTGCCCGATTGCGATCTCCTGAACCCCGCCGCCCAGGATCTTCGGGCCAGCGGCGGCGATCTCTGCGGCGTCGTTTCGAACACGAGCTTCGGCAAGAACGTCCTGACCAACAACTTCGACCAAGGGATCCTCAACGGCTGGGGTGTCCGTCCGTCGGACTGGAACCTCGGCGTTTCGATTCAACAGCAGATTCTCCCGAGTGCTTCGGTGGAGGTGGGGTACATCCGCCGGTGGTATCACGGGTTTTCCGTCGCCGACAACCTGGCGCTGCAGCCCTCCGATCTGACGCCGTTCAGCGTCGTCGCCCCTCTGGATCCTCGACTGCCTGGAGGCGGGGGCTACGTCGTGTCGGGCCTGTACGATGTCGTCCCTGACAAGGCTGGACAGGTCAGCAACCTGATTACCGATTCGGGCAAGTATGGAAGCTGGTCCCAGTACTTCAACGGCCTGGACATCACCGTCAACGCTCGGACCGGCACTGGCTTCACCGTTGCGGGGGGACGAGCACCGGTCAGACGGTTGCGGACAGTTGCGACGTCCGAGCGCACCTGCCCGAGCTCTCCACCACGACCACGGGAACGAGCGCGTTCGGCGCCGGATTGAACGGCTCCGTCGTCGCCCCGCTCAGCCCGTACTGCCACGTCGCGTTCGGTATTCTCACGCAGTTCAGAGGTCTCGCCTCGTACATCGTCCCCAAGGCCGACGTTCAACTGTCTGCGACGTTCCAGAGCAAGCCCGGTGCGATGCTGGCGGCGAATTACGTGGTGCCGAACTCGGTGGTAGCGACTGTGCTCGGAAGGGATCTCTCGGGTAGCGCGCCCAATGTGACCGTCAACCTGGTTGCACCCGGCACGATGTACGGCGATCGAATCAACGAGCTCGACGTCCGTGTCGCCAAAATCTGGAGGTACAGCCGCTCGCGGACAGTGATCGCGGTCGACATCTACAATGCGCTGAACTCGAGCGCGGTGCTGACGTACAACAACGCATTCGTCCCGGGCGGGACGTGGTTGCAACCGTTGACGATCCTGACGCCACGGTTCGTCAGGATCACCGCCGAGCTCGACTTCTGACACTCACATGCGAACCTGGTCGAGGAGTCTTCGGTTCGGGCGATGGCTGGTGCTGATGGTGGCGCCCGGTGTCATCCTCGGTCCAGTCGAAGCCGCGTTTGCCCTCGACCGCCAGACGCAGGTGCTCGTCCTGTACTCGGCGAGACGAGATGCGCAGATGTCGATCGTGGGCGATCGCGAGCTGCCGCGACTTCTCGAACAGGGTCTCGGTGGGGGCCTGGACTACTACTCTGAATACATCGACCTGGCGAGATTCCCCGACTCCGGGTATCAGGTGGCGTTCCGGGACTTCCTGCGCCTGAAATACAAAGGGCAGCGGTTCGACGCCGTCATCGCCATACAGGATACCGCTGTCGAGTTCATCGGCAAGAATCGGGATGAATTGTTTCCCGGTACCCCCGTCGTTTTCCTGGCGAGTCGATCCGCGCCTCGGCGCCTGGAGAATTCAACTGGCGTGATCGCCGAACTGAACTTGAGTGGAACGCTCGCTCTGGCCGCCGCGCTGCAGCCAGACGCCCGGCACGTCTTTGTCGTCAGCGGCGCCGCCCGCCCCGACCAGGTGTACGAGAGCCTGGCCCGGAGGCAGCTCCGTTCGTTCGAAGGTCGATTCACGATCACATACTTATCGGGTCTCGCGGCGAAGGACCTCGAGGCGCGGCTGGCAACCTTGCCGGAACACTCCATCGTCTACTTCCTGCTCGTTTACCAGGATGGCGCTGGGGGAGAATTTCCATCCATTGGATTACCTGGACCGGGTCGCCGCAGTTGCCAGTGCCCCGATGTATTGTTGGGTAGACTCCTCGATAGGTCATAGCGTCGTGGGTGGCAGCCTTCTCGACCAGAAGACCGAAACCGAAGCAGTCGCCGAGTTGGCCCTACGGGTGCTTCGCGGAGAGCAGGCAAACAGCATCCCGATATCTTCGCCCGATTTCCATGTCCGTCAGGTGGACTGGCGTCAGCTTCGGCGTTGGGGCATCAGCGAAGCGCGCGTCCCTGCTGGAACGCTCGTTCGGTTTCGAGAGCCCTCGGCCTGGGATCGCTACAAGGTGTACATCCTGGGCGCGGCGGCGCTCCTGCTGGCGCAGGCGGCGTTGATCGCGGGCCTGCTCGTCCAAGCCGACAGACGACGACAGGTGGAGAAGCGGCTATCCTCGAGTCAGGCCGAGCTGCGCAGCGGCTACGAGCGGATCCGCGACCTCGGCAAACGACTGCTCGGCGCGCAGGAAGAGGAGCGCGCCCGCATCGCGCGTGAGCTGCACGACGACATCAGCCAGCAGATGGCGATGCTGTCGATCGATCTCCAGCGGCTCGGCCGCGATGGCCAGGATCGGCGGTCGGATGCGGAACGACTGGCGACCCAGGCGCTGGACCGTGCCGAGGCCGTCGCCAAGAACCTGCGCGACCTGTCGCACCGGCTGCATCCGGCGCACCTGCGGCTGATGGGGTTGGTGCCTGCGCTCAGCGGCCTGCAACGTGAGCTGTCCACCGAAGACACGGCCGTTACGTTCTCGCACGAGAACGTGCCGGCGGCACTCTCGCACGATCTCGCGCTGTGTCTGTTCCGGATCGCGCAGGAGGCGCTGCAGAACGCCGTCAGGCACGGTCGTGCGAAGTCCGTGTCCGTTTGCTTGAGGGGAACTCTGGACGGGCTCGTCCTGACGATTGACGACGATGGTGTAGGGTTTGATGTCGAAGCCGCACGGGGGGGGCTCGGCTTGATCAGCATGGGCGAACGCGCGGAACAGGTCGGTGGCACTCTGCAAATTCGCTCGCAACCCGGCGGCGGCACGCACCTTGAGGTCAGGGTGCCTTTCCATGCTGCGAGGGCGGAGGCCAGGGCCGTATGACCACTGTAGAATGGCCGCGCGTCCTCCTCGTCGACGACAACGAAGGCATTCTGGAGCGCGCCGCCGAGGCGCTCTCGGACGCTTGCGTGATTGTCGGGGCTGTGAAGGACGGGCGGGCGGCTCTCGACGCGGTCGGTCAGTTGCGGCCGGATGTCGTCGTACTCGACATCTCGATGCCGGGCATGAGCGGTTTCGACGTTGCGCTCCGTCTCCGTGGGGCTGGCTCCGTAGCCCGCATCGTGTTCCTCAGCGTTCACGACGATGAGGAATTCGTGCGCGCCGCGCTTGCGGCGGGCGGAATCGGCTACGTCGAGAAGTCCCGGCTCGCCTCCGATGTGGCGATCGCCGTGAAGGAAGCGTTTGCGGGTCGGCACTACGTGTCGCAGAGACGTTAGTTAACCCCGTTGCCATATTGGTCACCACACGATGAGACTCGAGCGTGCACGGGCGTGGGCCGCGATCGCGATCCTGCTGATTCAGATAGCGGTGGTCTGGGAGCTGTGGCGAACGCACATGGAGTCGGACGTTCGCGACGTGCGCCTGTTGATCGTGCTGGCGTTCACGCTGCTCGTGACCGGGGCTCTTCTCGTGTGGGAGCGCCGGGTCAATCGCCGCCTGGCAGGCGGAGTTCAAGTGGCTGGCGACGAACTGCGTCTTGCCATGGAATCAGGCCACGCCGTTGGCTGGGACTGGGACATCAAGAGTGGACGAGACGTCTTTTTCGGCGACCTGAAGACGATGTTCGGGATCGACGCGCAGCGGTTTGTGGGCCACGTCGACGATTTTCGCCGGTACATTCACCCGGACGATCGGGAGACGGTGTGGAAAGCCGTAGTGGACGCACGCGAGAGCGGCACGGTGTACATGGCCGCATATCGCGTAGTCTGGCCCGATGGAACGGTCCGGTGGGTGGCAGCGAGCGGCAAGTTCTACTACACGGCAGACGGCGCGCCCGTGCGCATGCTGGGCATTGCCACGGACGTCACCGAGCGCGCGAGGGCGGAGCAAGCGCTGCGGGAAAGCGAAGAGCGCTTCCGGCTCATGGCGGATACCGCGCCGGTGATGCTCTGGATGTCCGGTACGGACAAGCTCTGCAACTACTTCAATCGGCCCTGGCTCGATTTCACCGGTCGTTCGCTCGATGCGGAGTTGGGAAATGGCTGGGCCGACGGTGTGCACTCCGAGGACATGAAGCGTTGCCTCAACACGTACCGAGGAGGCGTACGACAAACGTGAGGCGTTCACCATGGAATACCGGCTGAGGCGGCACGACGGTCAGTACCGATGGGTCCTCGACAACGGCGCGCCCAGATTCGCTCTCGATGGTTCCTTTGCCGGCTATATTGGTTCCTGCGTTGACATCACGACACAGAAAGTCGCCCACGCGGCGCTCGCCGACCTCAGTCACAAGTTGATGAACGCTCAAGAAACCGAACGCGCGCGGCTGGCCCGGGAGCTTCACGACGACATCGGCCAGCGCATGGCGGTGCTGACGATGGAGCTCGACGGCCTGGACCTGGCGCTTCCGCTGTCGATGACCGACCTGCGCATCCGGATCGGTACGCTGTCCAACCGGGCGCGCGATCTATCCAAGGACATCCAGGCCATCTCGCACAGCCTGCACTCTTCCAAGCTCGATTACCTGGGCATCGTGTCGGCCTGCGCCGGCTTCTGTCGGGAGCTGTCCGAGCAGCAGAGCGTCGACATCGATTTCAGCCATGACGGCATTCCGGATGAGGTGCCGAAGGACCTCGCGCTCTGTATATTCCGTGTGTTACAGGAGGCAGTCACCAACGCGGTGAAGTACTCGGGAGTGGATCATGTCACGGTCGGGCTGCGCGGCGTCGGAGATGAGATTCGACTCGAGGTCGTCGACAATGGGATTGGCTTCGATCCGGCTGCTGCGATAAGAGGCCCAGGGCTGGGGCTGATCAGCATGACGGAGAGGCTCAGCCTCGTCGATGGGTGAGTTGTCCATCGAGTCGCGGCCTGGTGCGGGCGCAATCATTCGCGCACGGATGCCGTTGTCGCGCTCCGTCGGTCTGTCCGCTGGCGCCAGGGGGTGAGCGCGCTCAACTGGCTTTCGTGCGCGCGATGCCGAGCCTGGCCATCCGGCTCTCGAGCGTGGTCGGCTTGAGGCCCAGACGCTCCGCCGCGCCGCCGGATCCCCGGACGCGCCAGTTCGTGCTCGCGAGAACGGCGCGGATGTGCTCGATTTCGAGCTCGGTCAGCGTCATGGCGTTCTGGGGCATCGGCCGTTCGCCGACCCGCGGAGCCGCGACCACGAGCTGGCGGCCGGTTGACGCGATGACCGCGCGCTCGATGACGTTGCGCAGCTCGCGGACGTTCCCCGGCCAGGGGTAGCGCTGCAGCTCGCGCAGGCTCTCCTTCGAAATCGACTCGATCGTCTTGCCGAACGATCTCGAGAACTCGTCGATGAAGCTCCACACCAGCGCGGGGATGTCCTCGATCCGTTCGCGCAGCGGCGGAATGACGACGGGGAACACGTTGAGGCGATAGAACAGATCCTCGCGAAAGGTCTTGTCGCGGACGGCGTCCTCGAGGTTGCGGTTCGTGGCCGCGATGATGCGGACGTCAACCTTGACGGGCTGCGTGCTCCCCAGGCGTTCGATCGTGCGCTCCTGAAGCACGCGGAGCAGCTTGACCTGGACGTCCATCGGCAAATCACCGATCTCGTCGAGGAACAGCGTGGACTGGTGGGCGGCTTCGAACCGGCCGATCTGGCGCGAGAGCGCGCCCGTATACGCGCCCTTCTCGCGGCCGAACAGCTCGCTCTCGATGAGGGATGCCGGAATGGCCGCGCAGCTCACGCGGATCATCGGCCGCTGATGGCGCGGACTGAGGTCGTGAATCGCTTGCGCCATCACTTCCTTGCCCGTTCCTGTTTCGCCGAGCAGCAGGACCGTGGCCGGCGTGGGCGCGACTTGTTCGATTTGCGCGAGCACCTCTTGGATGACGGCGCTTTCGGAGACAACCGGATGCGACGTCTTCAGTATCTTCACTTCTCGGCGAAGTTCCGCATTCTCCAGCGCCACGCGATCGCGCAACCGGCGGACGTCGTCGAGTGATTTCTGCAGCGCGTTGTGGCTGGCCCGGCGCGCAAACGCCTGGCTCATGATGCCGGCAATCAGACGCAGACGTTCGATGATGGTGGGCGTCCACTCCTGCTCCCGCGTCATCGAGCCCAGCACCAGGGCGCTCAGCACCCCTTCATGTTCTGCTGGCGCCAGACGCACCAGGGCGACGGAACGGAGTCCGAGGCGACGAAACGCTTCGCGATCGGGAACAGGCAGATCGTCCACCGTGGCGAAGTAGCAGGATTCGCCGGCCCTCAGGCTGGCAGCCACGAACGGGATCGACGCAATCGGAAACGGCTCGGAAGCCCCGCACGACGGTTGAACCCCGTGCTGAAGGGGAGCGGCGCCCGTTTCGCCTGAACCCCAGCGCCACAGCCAGGCGCAATCGAGCTGCAGCGCCTCTCGGATTTGACGGACGCCGTCGACAATCGCGTCCTCGATAGCGTCCGAATCGATCGTGCCCAGCCGGGTGGCCATGTCGGCGACGAGCCGCTGGAAGCCCAGGTGCGCGTTCGTTGCCGCTCGCCAGACGAGCCTCGAGGTCGCGCCGCTCCGTGAGGTCGACCATCGACGCGATTACGTAGCGTGTCGTGTCGTCGTTGAACACGCCGAGACTGATTTCAAGCGGCACCATGACGCCGTCCTGCCGAATCGCGGCGGTGGCCCGCCCCGCGCTCATCGCGGCGCTGTGTGGGTTCTTCCAGAACTCCGTCCACTGACCGTCGCGTGCCGCGGGCACCGCTCCGGGCAGCAGCCTCGAGAGCGGCTGGCCGATCAACCCCGTGGACGGATGGTCGAAGATGACCGAGGCCTGGGCATTCACGAACAGGACCGTGCCGTCGTCGCTGGCGACGACGACACCGTGAGACGAGTCCCTCGAAGGCGCCGCGGAGAACGTCGAGCGTGCTGCCCACGCGCGGCGAGAATGGATAGGGTGGTCGGCGTCGAGCTATGTCGCGAACTGGCAACGGCATGAAAACTGCTCCACCTGCGCTCTATTGTGACGAATGCAGACCGTTAGACGGTCGTAGTAGATAGAGACCGTTAGACAGCCCTGACGTATCTAAGACGCCAGCTTACAGCGACACCACACTCTACTGACAATACAGGAGATTCTGTATGCCGCTCGCCGGACGCCGTGATTCCTAACTCATCCGATGCGGGCGGTTGAGGTAATCCAGGCCGCCTCACTGGACGACAACAGCGCGATTGCAGTCTGTTGACGGGACACTACGGTTGGATGATGTTGTTGCGGACGGCGTAGCGCACGAGTTCGGACATCGAGTGGAACTCCAGCTTCGCCATGATTCGCGCCCGGTGCGTTTCCGCCGTTTTCGTCGTGATGCCGAGCGCCGCCGCGATCTCCTTGTTGGAACGGCCCTCCGCGAGCAACTGCAGCACCTCGCGCTCCCGTGACGTCAGACGCTCGGAAGTCCTGCGCTGAGTTCTTGCGGGACCGTCCGGCGATCCGAGGTGCACCGGCGCGCGCACGCCCTCGGAAATGAATTCGCCCTGGCTCAGTACCGCGCGCACGGCATCCGTAAGCGTCCGCCCTGCGTCGGCTTTGAGCACGTAGCCGCTCGCCCCCGCCTCGATGGCCTCCTGCACCACGTGATCGGCATCGTGTACGGTGACGATCAGCACGGCCACGGGCAGGCTGCTTCGAACCCGGCGCGTGACCTCCACGCCGTTCATCTCGGGCAGCGAGAGGTCGAGGATCATGATGTCGGGTTTTAGCTCGAAGGCCAGGTCGAGCGCCTGCCGCCCGGTCGTCGCTTCGCCGCACACCACCCAGTTCGGCTCGCGGTGGAGGATTGTGCGCATGCCCTGCCGCACAAGCTCGTGGTCGTCGGCGATCAGAATTCGCACGGGCGTGGTCACACCCTTATTCTCTTCCCGCCACTGCCCTCCCGTCTCGAACTCAGGCATAGACGCTTATGTTAGTCACATGCAGTAACATCTGCACTACGTTCTGGCGCTTTCCGCAAGAAAAACGTGTAAGATTCGGTTTCTTGGACTCGGTCGCCTCTGCGGTATCGTGCGACGATCAACGTCTCCCTCTCCCGATATTAGGTCGGTCCTCCCCGATATGTCGGACACCTCCTTGGCACCTTTGGTGCTCCGCCGGAAGCGACGGTTGCCAATTGACGCGACCATCGACTTCGGCATCGACTTCGGCGGAGGTGTCACCTTCGGTCATGAGCAGCCCCAGCGTTATACTCGTGCTGACCGCGACGTCGAGGCGACCGAGCAGGCGAGATGCAATGTGAGGGTAAAGCAAGCAAGCCCCAACTGCGAAGTCGTCGACACTCCGGCGGCGTCAAGCGGTTCGACGCGCTGAAGATCGGCGACAGGATCCTGTCGCTCGACGCGCGACCCAGGAAGGGGCGTGATGCGCAGCGCGTTCGCCGTGAGCCTCCCCGGCGCCCAGCCAGGCGATGATCGCACCATGCCGGCCTCACCCGACGGCCTGCTGGCATGGAGTGAACGCTCGTGAAGCGAATGCTCGCACCGGTTGTCATCGCTGTGACAGCGTGCGCGCTCAGCCCGCGCTCCGGGTTCGCGCAGGCGCAGCGTGGGCCGCTCTCCATCGAGACAGCGGCCAGCGTGGCGTTTGAGGGCCCGCACGGGACGGCGGCGTCGAACATCGCAGTGCCGTCGAGCGTGGCGTCGACCGAACCAGGATGGGCGACACGTCTCCTGGGCGATGTCGGTGGCGACTACGTGCACTTTTTCTCGAAAGAGAACGCCGTATGGCTCAGCGTCGGCGGGGGCGCCGCGCTCGGCGTACACCCGGCTGACGACGACTTGTCCGAGTGGGCGCAGGACGAGAATCCCTCGTTGACCGGCGGCGCGACCTACGGGTTGGGGCTGGTACAGCTTCCCGTCGCGATCGGCGTGTGGGCCATGGGTGCGGCGGCAGAAAGTGGACGCGTTGCGGACACGGGGCGCGACCTCCTACGGGCGCAGATTTCCGTCGTCAGCTGGACGTACGCCATCAAGGTCGCGAGCCAGCGCATGCGCCCGAACGGCAGGGATTCGCGATCGTTTCCATCCGGCCATGCGTCGACAACCTTCGCGACGGCGATGGTGCTGCAGGAGCACGCCGGCTGGAAGCTCGGCGTCCCGGCATTCGCGGCGGCGGCCTACACGGCCGCGTCACGCGTGGCCGACAACCAGCACTGGGTCAGCGACGTTGTGTTCGGCGCCTTCCTCGGGCTAGCATCCGGGCGGACCGTCACAATTCAGTACCGTAACAGGCGCCTCTCGCTGGCGCCGCTCGCGGTCTCTGGCGGAGGCGGTGTTCTCGTCACGGTGTTGAGGTCGCCATGAAGTGCTCGGTGGGAGTAGTCATGCACCGTGAGTGGGTGTGCGGCCGTCAACGTCGCGTTCGCGTGCGGCTGGCTTGCCGCCGCGTGTGGACTCGGAGCCGGCTGCACGACCGGGCCCACCGAACCGGGAAGACGGAGCTGTGACCTCGCTGGAGCATAGCGATGAGTGGACCTGACAAAGACAACGAAGACAACGAAGACAACGGCGTCGATCAACCGCACGTCCCGCCAGCACTCGGATCCGATGAGTTTCCTCCGCGATCCTCGGTCGTTCAGGTCGTCTTCGGGGCGCAATCGCGTCGCGGACGATCACGACCGGTGAACGAGGACCACTATCTGGTTCTGCGCCTCGGCCGGCATCAGGAAACGCTCCTGACGAGCCTTCCCGACGAGTTGATTGCCGCGCGCTTCGACGAGTACGGGTACGCGATGGTCGTCGCTGATGGCATGGGCGGCACCGGCACCGGCGAAGCCGCCAGTCATCTCGCCATTGCCACGCTCGTGCATCTGGTTCGTCATTTCGGGAAGTGGAACCTCCGCGTCGACGATGCGATTGCTCGGGAGATCATGGCACGGGCCGAGCGGTTCTACCGGCATGTCGACAGCACCCTGGTCCACGAGCGTCGCAGCGGGTCGGTGCACCCGAACCAGACCACGATGACCGCGACCTTCGGGGCGGGCCACGACCTCTTCTTCGCCCACGTCGGCCACTCGCGGGCCTATCTGCTGCGCAACGGAGAGCTCATGCGGCTGACACGCGACCACACCATCGGCCGCCACCAGACGACCACGGTGGCGACGGCGCCACTCGCGGACGTGACCGCGTCGGCGCGCGACCTCACACACGTCCTCACCGACACGATCGGGATGAAGGGGTCGTTCGGGCCGACGATTGACATCGAGCGATTTCGGCTCTCCGACAACGACCGTGTGCTGGTGTGCACCAACGGCCTCACCGACATGGTCGACGAGGAACGGATTGCGGAAATCCTTGCAACGGAGCAGTCACCGGACGAGCAGTGTCGGTCGCTCGTCGATCTGGCGATGGACGCTGGCGGCGACGACGACGCGACCGCGCTCGTCGCGCGGTATCGTATCCCCTGGTAGGTGAACGGCACCGTGGCGAGCAACGAAGCTGCAGGCGATTGACGACCGAGCGCTTCTCGCCGTCGGCACGAATCGGCGTCGGCATCGTCGGCGGCGTGGCGCTGGGGTTGTTCGGGGCGAGCGGACGTCGGCACTCCAGATCGCCGCCGGCGGCTACATCCAGCTCCTGCAGGAGCGGCCCGGCGAAAATGAAATGGCACGATCGTTCAGTGTGTCATGCCATATATCAGGTAGTTGACGCCCAGCTTGTAGGCCTCGTTGGTGTCGTCCACCGGTCTCAGTCCTCGCCCGGACCATTCCCAGAATTGCGAGATGTCGGTGTTGTAGTTGATGATCATCAACAGGCGCTTGCGCGGATCGTTATCCTCGTACACGCCTCGAAAGACGGGTTTTCCAGCGTTGTAGGCCTGCGGGAAGTTGTCGAGAAACCTGATCTCGAAGAACGAATGAAAGATCGGATGCGACGGGCTCATGTCGAAGAAGCGCGCTCCGGGCAGCACCCGCTCCACGTTCGCTGCGAATGGACCCCAGCCTCCGCCGGGGATGCCCCGCCATCCTTCGACCTTGAAGTCGTCCACGATCAGGAACCCCCCCTTGTGCAGGTAGCGTCGAAGTCCGGCGACTTCGGCGTCCGTCATCGTCCAGAAGCCCACTTCGATGATGTACGCGACGGGATACCTGAACAACTCGCGGTCATCGAGCGTGACGACGTTGATGTCGTCGGCATGAACATCGAGAAGGCAGATGTCCTTCATGATGTGCATCAGGTTCTGCTCCGCAAGCGGATAGCCGTGCACCCACGACGGACCCGCCCAGAACCCCGTTCGTGACGACTGGTAACGGATTCGGACAAACGTGAAGCGGCCGTCGTACGGAATGTTGCGAATCGTCTGGTTCCAGCCGTAGAAGCGGCGCTGCGCGATCGTCACCACCGACATCGCGCAGCAGAGCGCAGCGATCGTCAACCACGTTCGCAACCGGGTTGGATGAAAGCAAGTCACAGATCGGCCGTTGGTCGAGCATAACATTCAAGACGGTCTGGTGAGGATCGAAGGTTGTGAGCAAATTGGAAACGTACAGGCTCTTCATCGCCATTTCGCTGCCAGAGCACGTCAAGGAGGAGATCGAAAGAGCTCAGGAAGAACTGCGGGGCGCGTTGTCAGGGGATGGCATTCGCTGGATCAAGCGCGTCCAGTTGCATCTCACGCTGAAGTTTCTCGGCGACGTGGAGCCGAGGTGTATCGATGCTTTGACAAATTCCCTGGCCTTGGCCTGCGAGGGATTCGGCGTCCTTCCACTACGTGCCGGAAGGATCGGCGTCTTTCCCGACCTCCGCCGTCCACGGCTGATCTGGGTCGGAGTGGATGATGCCCGGGAACGGCTGGCTTTGCTGCAGCATTTGGTGGAAACTGCCGTGGCCGGGGTCACGAGCCGAACGCCGGAAGGCACGTTCACCGGACATGTGACGGTCGGACGCTGCAAGGCGATCAAGCGCCCGCAGATTAACCTGCTGACGAGGCTGGCGAAGGCCATGGAGGACAGGCAATTCGGCGAATGGACGACGGACACCGTCGACCTCGTCCGAAGCGAACTGGGGTCAGGCGGCTCGCGGTACACGACGCTGTCCGCAGTTCCGCTTCGTGCGTTGCGCGAGCCGTCGCGCGGCGCAGAGGAAGGCTTGCAGCGTGCCGAACGCGTTCGATCGGATTGAAGGGGCCCGCTCGTACCCGGGCCCTCCCAATTGCATGAAGCCGCTTCAGAAGGAGTACCATGTCGGCGGATGTCACGGCTGTCGGACGCCGAATTGTCGTTCCGAACATCGGGTCAAGGAGTAGCGCGATGTCAAAGCACGAAGCGACACGAGGCCAACTTGAAAACCAGCTGGCTCGTCTGTTGGAACGGGTTGGTAACATTGAGGGCGACCTGAGGCGCGCCCACGATCGCGACTGGCAGGAGCAGGCGATCGAGCTGGAGAACGACGAGGTGCTGAAGGGACTCGACGACATGACCCTTGGCGAAGTCCGTCGCCTTCGTGCGGCCCTGGGACGGATTGCCAACGGAACGTACGGTATCTGCGCGACGTGCGGCCGGACCATCAGCCAGGAGCGCCTGGCGGCCCTGCCGAGCGCCCTCACTTGCCTGACCTGCTCGCCAGAGCGACGGGAACATGCCTGATCTCGCCGAGGCCGGCCAACCTCAACCACCCCGCGGAAGAGCGGAGGTGAGCAGAGGAGGGTGCAGATGTCTGTTGCCAACCGCGCGAGCGTGGCGTAGTCTACCCGTTCTGAGGCGCCGGTGCCCAAATTGCCCGGATGAAGAAACGGCGCATGCCGGATACTGAGCGTCGGCTGCAAAGGAGGGAAGCATGTTCGGTTTCATCGGCTGGATCGTCTTCGGACTGATCGTTGGCGTGCTTGCCAAGTTCCTCATGCCCGGTAAGGACCCAGGGGGCATCGTCGTGACGAGTCTTGTTGGCATCGTGGGCGCGATGGTCGGCGGCTTCCTCGGACAAGTGGTCGGGCTGTACTCCCCCGGACAGCCCGCCGGCCTCGTGATGTCGGTGATCGGCGCCGTGGTACTACTCTTCGGCTACCGCAAGCTCGTCGCGGCGGGATAACCGGCCGCGCATTCGCTGGTCGACCATGGAGATGCGTCATGACGCTGATGGACAAATACAACGACGTATTTCAACTGGCCAACACAATCGGCCTGAAGAACCCGGATGCGAAGGAAGAGGGCGGGAAACTGATGATTTCGGGGAAGACCGAGTACCAGCTCGGTGCCAACCAGCTCTGGGACAGCATCAAGACTCACGCTGGTTGGGAGAACGAGATCGTCGCCAATATTCAGGCGGAGCGGACCGACGCCTTCGGCATCTACACGGTGGTGTCCGGCGACACGCTCTCGAAGATCGCCAAGCGATACCTGGGCGACGCGAGCCGCTACATGGAGATCTTCAACGCCAATAAGGGACTGTTGACCGACCCCGACAAGATCAAGGTCGGACAAACGCTCACGATCCCCAAGCCGTAGAGGCCCGGCCGACCGCGCCTCGTTCACCGAGAGCCGGGAGTCGGCGAACGAAACAGGCGTCGAACGGCCTTATAGACGATCCACGCGAACGCGATCGCCAGCACGACCGCGACGATGGGTAGCGCGACAGCCAGCAGCGCGAGGCCAACTGCGCCGCCAGCCTCTCCTGTGGCGACAAGCGCGTTGGCGAGGCCTCCCGTGGCCGCGGTCGAGCCGGCTCGCAACGCAACCGTTGAGCCCTGGACGATTGCCGCGATGCCGCCGCCGCCGACCACCACGGCGGTCCACTTGATGAGCGGCGGCAGGTCGGCCATGACGGACGCGCTGAGGATCATGCCAGCGACAATGGACGCGGGAGACGCAGCGACGTCGAGCAAGTGGTCCAATACGGGAATGTAGTACGCGACGACTTCGATGAGCGTGGCCGAGCCGAACGCGACGAGTGCGGCATCGCTGGCGATCCAGTCAAATCCGGCCGACAGCGGGACGTAGCCGACGCGCGCCGCCAGCGAAAGTACGAACAGCGGCACGAAGACGCGGAACCCGGCCGCCGCCGCGAGCCCCAATCCGAGCGCCAGGCTGATGAGCGTGTCCATGCTGTCCTTGCGTGTCTGTGAGCCCCGGCAGTCAGCGTTCAACTAGCGTCAGCGCCGACAACGGCTGGCCTCGGGTGGACGGACCTCCAGCCTGGCAAGGCGCGTCAAGAGCGTCAAGTGATTTCTATCGAGCCGCGTCGCCTGACGTCGAAAGCACTCGCGCTCAAAGGTTTTCGCGACACTCTTGACGGGAGGTTGACGGTCGCGACCCGCCTCAGTGTTCGAACCGTAGGTGAATTCGATACTCGCGGTAGACGGAATTGTAGAACGTGCCGAAACCCGGCGACCCGAGATTGGCCTGGACGTCGCTCGGCAGGAAAGAGTTGAGCGCGTTGGTCACGCGAAGCCCCAGCCACGGCTGCATTCTGCCGATTGTGATGCGCCGATCAATACCTGCGTCGAGACGGGCATAGGACGGGTATCGGCGCTTGTTGCGCGGGCCGACGAAGTCGAGCGCGTCGTTGACGATCGAATATGGCAGCCCGCTGCGCCAGTCCAGCGTCCCGAGGACCAGCCATTGCCGTGCGGGCTTGGCCCATGCGCGGACGAAGAGGCGGTTGGGTGCATCGGCGGCCGCCGGCGCATGGGCGTTGGCGCCGATGATGGGCACGAGCACCACGTCAAAAAAATCCACGAGCGCGTTCAAATCTTCTCGGGCCGAAGACCGCGTGTAGGTCACATCGGCGTCGGCGCGCGAACCGCTCAGATGGACTGCCGCTTCGACCTGGCGGTAACTCGACCGCCCAGTGCTGCTCAGCCGCAGCTCGGCATCCTGCTCCGTGCGAACCGGATCGACGATCAGCTGTTGGCTGCCCTCGCGATCCAGCACACCGACATGCATGCTCAACATCCGGTTCAGGCGATGATCGTATGAGGCGTCCCACGTCGCACTTCGGGCTGTCTTGAGATCCGGTGCCGTGACGTGTTCGTAGAGCGTTGGAGGCCCGAGAGGGGTGATGCCATCGGTGTCGAAGCGCGTGTCCAGAGCCGCTTCGAACTGCCCGAATGCGCCCGCAACCAGCGGAGTGCGCTCGTGGAAGAGGCCAAAGCCGCCTCGCAGCACGTTGGTCCCCGAATCGTTCAGCAACACGGCCACGCCGACGCGCGGCGTGGCCGCCCAGTCGTCGATGATGCTGTAATGTTCGAGACGCCCGCCGAGTTCGACATACCAGTGTTTTCCCGACTGAATCCGGTCTTGCGCGAACAGGGCCACATCGGTGCTGTTGGCCGACTGTACCGTCGGGCCGCGGTAAACCAGCTGTCGGGACAGCGTGCCGTCAGATCGGGCAATGAGAATCGGACCGCTGTTGCTCGCGCCTTCGTACTGACTGTGCAACAGGTCTACGCCGGCCTTGAAGAGGTTGAGTCTGCCAAACGTACGGTGAGAGCCCGACAGCGTTTCGATCCACTGATACGAAAATGCGTCGCGGCGCTGCTGATTGAAGAAGTTGCCGAGGGTCGTCCCCGGCAGGAGTTCCATTGTGGCCGTCCCCTGACCGCTGACGCTCGCCCGGTAATCCTGGAACTGCACGGTCGACTCCAGCAATGCTGAATTTGTCAGGATGTACCGGTCCGACACCATCGCGTGGCTCGTGCGCCCTGAGATGTCGGCGGTCGCTGCCGGAGGCGTGAATGTGCCGAGCGTGGCTTGATCGACGGAGTTGGGGAAAAGTCCGCCGTTCAGCAGGAGCGAGTGTCGAGACGAGACCTTAATATCCGCTCTGCTGAACATACTGAACCATTCGGTCGTACGGAGTTCGGTGTCTGGGCGGCTCGGGATGTCGGTCGTTTCGTAATGGTATTGCGCCGCAACCTCCAGCGACACGCGGCCGCCGGCCAACGGCCCTCCCGTCACGATGCTCGGCTGGGCGAGCGCGATGCCCTGGATCTGGAGTAGCGTGAATCGCCTCATCCGAAGGGCCGGCTCGAGGTTGTCCACCAGCGTTCTCCACCGATCGGTCGGGCGTCTCGGCTGGACCACGACAACGCCTGAAGAGAAGCGGCCGAACTCCACCTCATACGGGTTGGCAAGCACCGAGACCGAGTCGACCGCCAGGGAAGGCAGAATCGGATGAGAGGTCTGTGTCACGGGATTGACGAGCGACGTCGACTGGATCTGAAAGCCCGCTTGATGGGGGCGGCCACCGTCGATGCTCGTGCCGGCGCGCACTTCGATGATGCTCGGAAGCAGCCTCAGCGCCGACTGCACCCCTCCGCCAGGCAGCTGAAGCTCGGCTTCCTCGTGGTGGACCGTCTCGACTACAGCGAGGGTGTCGGCGTTCGAGATCGTGGGTGATGCCACCACGTGCACGCGGTCCGTCAACGTGGCAATCGCGAGATCCAGCATCACTTTGACGACCTGACCGGGCAGGACAACCGCGGAGACATCGGCGGATTGGAAGCCTTCGAGTGCGGCGTACAAGTGGTATTCGGCTGGCGGCAGGGTGATGCTCACGTGGCCTTCGCCGTCAGACAATTCCTCGGCAACCTGCGCGTCCGACGGTCCCACGACACGCACCAGCACGCCAGGAAGGACCACGGATCCCTTCTGCGTCGAGATGGTGCATTCGAGGGTCCCGCGTGAATCGCCAGCGGCCTGGGCGCGCGCCGGAGAACTGGCGGCCGTGAGGCACACGGCGGCCAGAAACGTCCGAACAAGAAGTGCGCGGAGAGTCACTGTTTGGAGTTTCGTATGCAGAAGGGTAGGAAGTCCATCTGACAGAAGTTGTACGGAGGCGCGATGTGAGGACCCGTCGCGAAGCTCTATCTCATTACTTTATCACTTTGCCAACCGCAGTGAGGCAGCAGACAAGTACCGCGTGTTCTTGGCTTTGCAGAATCCCGGCGGGTCCTCCATGAGGACAGTGGCGCGCCGCGCTTCGTGCGCGGCCGAGGCCGTCGGTTCGCCTGCGGACTTCCCGCCGGGACGTGCACGTCAGGATCCGGCGTCAGCTCGATGAAGTGATTCGGAAACGCGTCGGCGGCGGCGGAGGCGGCAAGACGGGGTACAGCGCTCGCACTCCGGTGATGTCGTCCACGTCGAGTGTTCGATTGCTGGTGTTGCAGGACGACACCGACGGAAACATGGTCGCGCTCGCGGATGCCGAGTGTCCGAGGCCAAGGGCGTGTCCGAACTCGTGCGCGGCTATGTCTTCGATGTAGAAGCCGCCTGAGCAGCCGGTTGAACCGGCGTAGAACTTGAACCCGCCATCCCAGAACACGATGTCGGCATCGACGATGCGGGAACCGCTGGACCACCAGTAGGCCGTGGCAATGGCTGCGCCGTTTGAGGCGTTGCGAAACATCACAAGGTTGACGCCATCAAATGTGTTGGTCGTTCCAGAACTCGGGCCGGCATAGACGAACTGGAAGGCGCCAGATTGCTGCTGCCAGGTGTCTGCGCCCGCGCGAACGGCGCCTTCAGCCGAAGACGCTGGCAGATCGAGATTGTCCGCGTTGACGTAGTAGGTCGTCTGCGGCTGGCTCCACGCGGGGCCGTTCAGCACGTAGGCCCTCGAATCGACGGACAGCACAGTGGCGGCGGCGACGATCACCGCCAGTAGCGCAATCGGTGTTCTCATGATGGGCATCGCATGACTACCGCTTGCTGCCGGCCACCACTTCGCGGCGAATTTCTTCGAGGGTCAGGCTGCTGCCAGAGACGCGATTCGACGCGTCGAGCTTCAGAACGCCCTGCCCGCGCAGGTGTGGTACAAACGATCCGCGCGCGTTGCGTCTCAAGTAGAAGACCGCACGATCGCCCGTTGACAGCTGTGTCTGGTCGGACACGTGGAGGGTGAGATCGCCAATCGTGCCGCCCTCTATTTCGACGTCCACGGTCGGTGTGACCTGACCTTTGAGCGTCTCGTTCACGGCAACCCGAACGACGGAGACAATCAGCCGGTCGCCGAACTCATTCACTTGCCAGGCAGGCGCCGCCGATGCGACGCGCCCGACGACAACCCGTTCCGCGCCCCGAGCGCGTTCGCTCAGTGGTACTGGAGATCCCGGAGTCTGACCGGCCTCGATCGCCCGCGTCGATGCGAGCAGGCCGCAGCACAGAAACAGGACGCGGAGATGGCGGTTCGGGCGGGACATCGCCGGGCAGTACCTCAACAACGGTGCCGTGACGCTGGCGCGTCCGCCGTGACGCACAAGGCACTGCCGCACAAGCAATTGGTGTGAGAGAGAACGTCGCCAGACGTGGCGGGACGTGTTACAGGCTGTCCAAAACTGAGACCAGGCTCACAGAATCGTCCAGGTGAATCCGCACCGGGTGAGCAACGCTAGGAAGCGCGCGTCGACCCGGCGCGGGATCCTCCTCAGCGCGAGGTCGCGCGCGAAGTCGAAGTCGCGCGATGCTGTTGAAATCTCTCGATGGCGTCGAGCTGCGGCGTGAGCAGGTGATTTCGGAGCGTGGGTGGGTCGCTCAGATCCATGTAGGCCTCCTTGGCGGCGTCGTACGGAGCCCATCGCGGCAGTCCCTCGCCGTTCGGATCGCCGCGGATCGCGAAATTCGCCCAGTAGCTGGACATCATGTCCGCCAACCGCCAGTCGGCGTCCGTAAAGGTCCAGTCGTGCTGCCGGAGATCGTTGAAGACGTACGGCACTTCGGACGTGTGGAACGCTCTGAGCTGCTTGCTGTTCGGGTGGGGCGGCACATGCGAGAACTCGTAGAGGTAGGCTTTCTGTCCGGCCGCAACCATCATGCGTGCCCAGGTGCGCATGTGGACCGTGAACGTCGACTGGCCGCCGATTGCCGCCACGGCATCGACGATATCAGTGTCTGTCGTCACAGGAAATGCGGCCTCGAATTCTGGACTCAAGGTCCCGTACTCCTTCGCCAGGTAGGCACGGTAATCGCTCGTCGTTTTCGGTGCAGCCGCCGCGTTCGGCGCCCGCTCGTTCTTGTTCGAGCCGACGAGCACGTTCACCATGGCTTGCTTCCGCTCCGCGTACAACGTGCGCACTTGGTCCGGGAGCACCCACCCATCGACGTTCTCCGCGGTTCGAAATGGAATCTTGAGGATCTTGTCCACCGGGAGTGCCCGCAGGCCTTCAAGGGAATCGACGCCGGCCGCCTTGGCGAACTCCAGTCCGCCTTTCTCGGCAGCCGGCAGTTCATCGCGGTCGGCCTGGAGATACGGCTGCGGGTTGAAGCGCCCGCCGCTCTCGCCAATGGCGCGATGGAAGAGACCGCGGCTGAGCGGGGAGGCGACGAGGAGGCTGACCGTCCACGAGCCCGCAGACTCACCCTGAATGGTCACGCGATTCGGGTCGCCGCCGAACGCCGCGATGTTCTTCTTGACCCACTGGAGCGCGGCGATCTGATCGAGGAAGCCATAGTTGCCCGATGAGTGGTGCGGTGATTCGGCCGTCAGCGCCGGATGAGCCATGAACCCGAGCGCCGCCATCCGGTAGTTCACCGTGACAAGCACCACACCCTTTTTCGCGATCGGTGCGCCGTTCGGCGTGTAGCTAGCGCCGGAGCCATAGTTCCATCCACCACCGTGATACCAAACGACCACAGGCCGCCGCTCACCGGGACGCGCAGCAGTCCAGACGTTCAAGTACAAACAATCTTCGCTTTGAGGCTCGGTGGGATCCGGAAAGATCGATCCCGGCGCGTGAGCGTTCTGGGGGCACGCGGGCCCGACCTCGTCGGCACGCCGGGTGCCAGCCCACGCGACTATCGGCTGCGGTGGTTTCCAGCGGAGGGTCCCGACGGGTGGAGCCGCAAAGGGGATGCCCTTGTAACTCCGCACGCCATCGACTGTCGCGCCTGAAACCATCCCACCCTCGACTTTCACCACGGCAGCGGCCGTCGAACCAGGACTTCCGAGCGTCCCCGCTCCGACGGCAAGGGAGAAGACGCTGGATGCGGCGATTAGGACCGACAAGATCGTTCTCATTGAACACTCCCCATGGCGCATGGCGGCGCAGAGGCGATCGCGCCGCATCCGCTGAGCGGCCATATTAACTTACCCGACGCTGCCAAACGAGGGGTGAACGCGGCAATCCTACCGAACGATGTGCAGGTTGGTCGGCGCTAGCGGAGGGCTCGCGAGTTGGATCCTGCCGACGCTACCCGCGCCGCGTGCGAGGTAGTACAGAGCCCCATCCGGGCCGACTTTCAGATCGACCGGCGAGGAGATGCTCACGGCAAACTGCGTAGCCACAGCCGGACTGGCGGGATCGATGTAGTAAATCCAGCCAGAGCAGAATTCGGCGAAGAAGTACTTGCCTACATATGATGCTGGAAACGTCGACGTCGTTGGGTTGTAGAACGCGCCGCCGGTGATGGCACAGCCGGTCGGCGTGCCTCCGCTGTGCCGGTACGAATAGACGGGATTCGTGAACTGTGGATACGTCCCGCCGTCGAACGGGCCTTCGGTCGTCGGCCAGCCGAAATTGCGTCCCCCACGCCCGTCGTTGATTTCCTCGAAGGTCACTTCACCCACGTCGTTGATGAACGTCAGACCGGTGCCGGGCTGGATGCTGAACGTGAAAGGATTGCGCAATCCCAAGGTCCAAATCAACCGGTTCTTGCCAGTGGCCGTCGCGAAGAACGGGTTGTCGGGAGGCACCTGGTCGGTCGGATCCGGCACCGGGTTCATGCGAACGATCTTGCCGAGCAGATTGTCGAGCGACTGCGAGTTGCTGCGGTTGGCGTTCTCGCCGTGCGCGGCGTAGAGCTTTCCGTCCAGTCCGAAGTGGATGGCCCCGCCGTTGTGGTTGGTGGCGCCACTCAGATCGTCGAAGTCGAGGAGCACCACCTCGGGGACCGTTGAATCCGCGACATCCCCACTGGCGGTGAATCGGCTGACACGATTGTGAATAGCGGGTGAGGTCGCCGTGTAGTAGACATAGATGAACTGGTTGCTCGCGAAATTCGGATCGAAGGCGATACCGAGCAGCCCGCGTTCACCCGACGCGTTTACGGTCAATGTGAGGAAGGGCGCCGGAAGCAACGCACCGTTCTTGATCACGCGCAGCTGCCCCCCCTGTTGCGTCACGAACAAGCGGCCGTCCGGCGCAAACTCCATCGCTGTGGGGTTCGACAGCCCGCTCGCCACGGTCAGGTCCTGAAAACCGGGGGGAAGGCCGGTGGCTGCGCGCCCAGGAGATGCCGGCCACGCGGCGGCCATCACGAGTGTCAACAGTACTTCTCGCGGTCGCACCCACGTCGGTGCTGCGAAGCGCGCGAGGCCGCGCCGTCTCGAGGATTGAGGAGCAGTTGGCATGCGCGAGAAAGCCTGTGAACGGTTCATTCTAGCGGCAAGATCCATACCGGGCATTTTCCTTTTGGGATTGCTGTGTATTTGGCGGGGCTGCCATGAAACCCCCAGGCCGCAACTGCCATTAGTGTCGGCCCGCTGACACTTGCTGCTCGGGCATCTCGAGGCGCTCGGTCACGCTCACGGTGACAGCGTGAAGAGTTCGAAGGGCGCCCAATAGTACGGCTGAGTTGTGGCGCCTCCGCGACGAAGGAGCGTGAGTCAGGGTGACGGCCAAGTCCAGTGGACTGTCAAGATTTGCCGTGGTGTGCGCGGTGAAGTGCACGTTGAAAAACACTCCCCGCGCCCATCAGTCGAATCGTGCCGAATCTGCATAGTCGCCGATTCGGCCACCCGCCATCATGTGTCGATAGGGCGGGTCACAAGGCAGAACGCGATCCGTCTGTCCGTACGTGAAGTGTCCACATTGAACTGTGGTTAACGAACTACCCCGTCCTCGAGTCCTCCTGGCGGACGATCACAACATTCCTGTCAGCGCGTTCGAGAAGCTGCTGGCTCCCCGAGTGCGGGATCGTCGGCACCGAGTCCGACGGGCGGACGCCTGCGGCGCGCGCCGGCTGAAACCGGGCGCCATCGTCCTCGCCATCGCGATGCCTCTCCTCAATGGTCTCGACGCCCGGCGTCAAATCAAGTAGCTGTAGAAGAGCGTCAAGCTGGTGTGCGTCACGATGAACCAGGATCCCCGGACCGCCGAAGCGTTTTCATGCCGGACTGCGGGGATGGTCGGGTCGTTGGAAGTGCTGCAATGCTCGCGGAGGGCCGCTCCTCGCGTGCCAATCATGCTGGCGATCGCACTCGTCTTTGCAGCGGCGTCAGCCTTTGCGCAGGATCCCCTCGAAGGGCGGCCCATCCTCGCGGTTCACGTGTCGGGGCTCAGGCACATCAAAGAGGCCGTCGTCCTTGCGCAGATCGAATCGCAGCCGGGGCAGCGGTACCGGCGGGCCACGGCGGACCAGGACGTCGTTCGCCTCGATCGCCTCGGTGTCTTCGGCGAAATCGCACTGACGGCCAGCGCTTTGGGCGACGGTGTGCAGATGAAGGTGACGCTCACCGAGACGCTGCGCATCCTGCCGTCGGTCGCGGTCGCCGTCACCGATCAGAATGGCGCGTCGGCCGGGCCGGCCGTCAAGATGTTGAGCGTGCGGGGGCACCCTCACGAGATTTCGGCGACGATGCGTTTCGGCGGTGAGACGCTGGGCGAGATCAAGGAAGTGTCGCCACTACTGCACGATCGGCGGCTGTGGCACAGCGCGAAGCTGTCGCTGCGCGAACGTTTCAACAAGCTCGACGAGTTCGACGAACGGTCGCTCGACCTCGACGCGCGCATCGGACTCCGCACGTCCGAGCCGTGGAAGATCGGCGCGATATTCCAGGTCTATCGCGTCGGCAGCGATATCGACGGCGTTACGCTCGACCCGGACAATCACGACACGTTCGTAACGTTCGGTGGCGTCGCCGAATACGACACTCGCGATCGGTGGAGAGATCCGTCGCGCGGCTGGTGGAACTCGGTCGACGCGCTATGGCGCACCGGCAGCGGACAGTACGCGACGGTGAACGTCGATGTGCGCCGGTATCAGCCCGTGGCGACACGCCAGACGCTGGTCGCCACGGCGCTCCTGACCCTGCAGTCTGGCACACGCGACGTGGATGTCCCGACCTACGCCGACTACGCGCTCGGCGGGGAAAACACCGTGCGCGGCCGGGACTTCGCCGAGAGCCGCGGCAAGAATCAGCTCATCGCCACCCTCGAGTACCGCTTCATGGCTGTGCCCACCCGAAGTTTTCGCGTGTTCGGGTTCAACCTCTACGGCGGGATCGCGCTGGCGGCCTTCGGCGATTTTGGCAGCGCCTGGGACGTTTCGGAGGGTTTCTCGGGCGGCTTCATCGACGGCGGCGGCATCGGCCTTCGTCTCTTCGTACCCTTCTTCAACATGATCCGTCTTGATTTGGCGGTGGGCAGCCGTCTGCACGGGCAGCTCGGCATCAACGACAAAGCGGTCGCACAGCGGGACCGCGTGCGCTGACGCCAGGGCCACAGGCAATGCCGAAACGGCATACCCACAGGTCGCCGCGGTCGCTAGAGTAATAGGGACTTGTTCAGTTCGCTGCGAACGCCCTGAAGGACAGGATGAGTTCCCGTTCAAGTCGAACACGATCAAGTGAGTGGAGGACATTGTGATGCGTAACACACCGTCGGTGAATCCGTTGGGTACGGGACTGGTTCTGGTCGCGCTGGGCTCCGCGCTGCTCGCCGCACAAGATCCCCCGACGTTTGCCGAGAGCCAGAAGGCGAATGCACAGGCGCTCCGGCAATACAGCTGGAAATCGCGGACTGAGATCAAGCTCAAGGGCGAGTCCAAGAACGTCAAGTTGGAGCAGGTACGTTACGACGCGAACGGCAAACTCCAGAAAACGCCCCTCGCGGGACCGGCTCCAGCGGCGCCGGCGCCGGCGCAAGGCGGGCGCGGCGGCAGAGTCAAGGCAAAGGTCATCGAGAACAAGAAGGAAGAGTTCGGGGAAATGATGCAGGGGCTCGGCCAGCTGGTGGCGTCGTACGGCCAGCTTCCACCCGATAAGCTCGCGGCGTTCAAGGCGACCGCGACAAAGGGACGAGGCGAGGGCGCGATGGCGGGCACGGCGCAAGTCCAGGGTCTCGACGTGCTGCAGGCGGGCGATTCGATGACGGTCTGGGTCGACCCGGCGTCGCAGATGATGCGCCGGGTCGAGATCAAGACCCTCTATGAGAAAAAGCCAGCGACGGTCGTCGCCGACTACCAGGGCGTTGCGAATGGGCCCACCTACATGGCCCACGCGGTGCTCACGTATCCCGAAAAGCACGTGGAGCTGACGGTCGACACCTCCGAGTACGTACGGATCCAGCCGTAAGCTGGCATGACAAGGCGCAGATCAAGGCTGCTCCCGCAACGTCTCCGGCAGTTCTGGCAAAGCCCCGCGGAACTGGCCAAGCAGACGCAGAACCCCACATCCGGTCCCGATATCGTTCGAGAGGTGTCACGCGTCAGAATCTGAACACGACCCCAAGAGACCCTCTGGTGTAATCAACGGAATCGGAGCCAGAGATCTCGATCGGGCCAAAGTCCACGCCGCTGAACGTGCGGAAATAACGAATGTCGCCGCGAATGCCGAAATGCGAGCCGAAGAACATGAACAGTCCGCCCCCAAAGTCCCACGCAGCCTCGCCCTTGCTAAAGCCGACCAGCTCCTGGACCGCGTCAACGTCGGAGCGGAGGAACCCTGCGCCGACCAGGCCGTACGGGCGAATCCCAAACCCTTGCTGCCCGCCAAATGGAACACCCAGAAGCAGATTCCCCATGAGGGACAACATGCTGGTGTGGCCAGCATCGGTCTTGCCGTAGAAGTCGGGACTGTATCCAAGGTCCGCTTCGACGCCGAACACACCGCTGCCCATCCATGCGAAACTGGCGCCCCAGTCGAACTTTTCCGCATCAGTGGCATCTCCGAGCGACTGCCCGGCATTTCCGCCGAAGTTGACGCCAAAGAATGGAACGAACAAACCATCGGCTCGCGCAGCCGCCGGCGTCAGCGCCATGAGAACGAACCCGATCGCAAGCATTCGTCGAAAACGCATGTCTTGTTCCTCCTTCGAAGGTCTCTTTGTCCTGGAACCGCGTGACTCGATCCTAAACGGCTGCGCAAAGGACGCGCCAGCGACCAGCATAGGAAGTACCGTCGAGGCGCGCTATGCGGTTTCGGCAAGCATAAGCATTTGAGGGCCCCTCTTGAATGCCGATCGACCGCGTCTGTCGGGCTAGGTAGGCGGCCTCTAATCGCCGACAGCGACTCAGAGCGGTTGCCACCACGCTCGAGTTGGCCATGTCGACACCGCATGCGCGGCTGCTCAAGGGAGACAACAATGGAGCAGGTAGTCCTGTGCTCGAATCCTGTTGGGGTTGCTATGGTTGTCGCGATGGTCGCAAGGTTATTGGTGCGGCCGGAAACGCGCCTGCAGTTTCAGTTGACGGCTGAGGTTGAGGTCACCGTGCTACCAAAAACCGGTCGCAAAGAGACCGGTTGCCGAAACCGCATAGCAGGACCGAGGTCCTTTCCAATACCATCCACCGCATGCCTCGCGTACACCGTTGCGGCGTCCTCGTGATGGCGTCCCACGCCCGCGCTGGGCGCAGTCAAGATCGAAGCCGACACGAGCGTCGCGGTGGCGGAGCAGCTGATGAGTTTCTCGGATTTCGCCATCGCCGAGGCCAACTTCTCAACCATCCCGAAGGATCAGCAAGGAGGACTCGGACGCAACCTTGGGACATTCATTCTGTAGAAGAGAGAACACCACACACTCAGGGAGAATTGTCATGATGACTCGACTAGTGGCGGCGTTTGCGATCGCGGCCGGCCTGGCGGCGCCGGCGATGGCTCAGACGGGAACGACCAACATGGACATCCTCCGCCAGAAGATCAAGGCGGACAAGAAGCTGGTGGTCGCGCAGAACCTGAACCTTACCGAGGCGGAAGGAACCGCGTTCTGGCCCGTGTACGACGCGTACCAGAAAGACCTGCAGCAGATCAACCAGCGCTTGACCGCGGCGATCCTGGCGTATGCCGATGCGTACAACAAGGGGCCGGTCACCAACGAGACAGCGAAGAAGCTGCTCGACGAGGCGCTGGCGATCGACGAGGCCGAGGCGAAGTTGAAAACCACGACCGTGCCAAAAGTCCTTGCCGCACTCCCTGCGATGAAGGCGGCACGCTACATTCAGATCGAAAACAAGATTCGGGCAGCCGTGCGCTACGAGCTGGCCGCGAACATTCCGCTCGTCCAATAGCGGTCAGGAGCGGAGCTGCCGAGCGCGCTTCTCCGAAGTCCTTCGTCCTTGGTCCAGGGTCCGTGGTCCCGGGGTACTGTGATATTGACCGCCCAAGGACGAAGGAGACGAAGGATCTGATCCCGGGTGTGTTATTTCACGTACCAGTGCCCCGACACCGAGACCGTTGGTCCGCCGAGGTCGACGCCGGCGAACCTCGTCCGGGCCCACTGATACCCGACGTCAGCACTCAGCGCGAATTGCGCCGCGCCGGCAAACGTCAACTCGCCCCCTCCGAAGATCTGCAGACCGGACTTGTTTTCTGATATCGACGGCTCAGCACCCGGTGTCGTGCTGCTCAGCGTCTGGCGACGAAAGTTGACCCCCGACCCAAGATACGGCCGCATCCACACGTAGTCGGTCACCTGGTCTCGCAGGGAGTAGAGCAGGCTCGGCTCGAACTGCGTCGATGTGACGCGTCCCGGGGCCTCGGCCTCGGCGCTGGTTTGCGCGGAACGCGACACGTCGAGCTGCATGCCAAATCGACGGCGGCTCCAGGCTCGTGCGGTGACGCCGAACCCCAGGTTCGAGCTGCCCATCAGACCGCCGATTCCAATGAGATGCGTCGACGGTGAGACGTACACCGGGCGTATCAGCCCCGGCTGGCTGGGCACGGGCCGCTCAACAGGGGTGGTCACCTGCGTGAGCGACGCGGGTTCGAGCGTTGGCGGCGCTGGCGGTGCTGACGTCAATCCAGCTTGCTGGTTGGGCGTGGGCACCGATGGGGAATCATGCCGAACCAGTCCCATGCTCACATGTACGTAGCCGACGCCATCCTGAGCATCAGGCCACGACACCTTGACCCAGCTTCCTAGCTCGCGCGTAACTGGCAGCGCGGTACCCTTCGGTACGTGGCCGATGATGAGACTGCCCATGCTCGGACCCAGATAGACATCAGCCGATGGGGCGTTCACCGTGAGGACCGTGGTCTGCGCGCTCAGCCACGTCGGGTTCAGGCACAGAGCTATCGCGACAGCCGCAGCATGACGAATCATTCGACTTCCTCCTGGTATCTCTCCGGCATCCTGACGTCCAATCGCCTCGCGGCTACTTCCAACTTCCTTCTTAGCCGTCTTCAGTACCGTGCAAGTTGCGCAAGGACCCTGCCAGTCCTCGCGAGGGATTCAGAAGTAGTAACCGATACGTACCAAAGGACTTGACGCCCCACAGGTTGGACGCTCGAACCCCCTTGCGACACGAGAAAGGTCCCTGAGAAATCAGAATCGTAACCCCCGATTCCCGTGGAAAAGGGTCCGTTGGCGGCATGGACTTTCGCTTTATTTTCGCTATGATAGGCGAATGAAATCGGCGGTAGCCTCGATTCTTCCCGATCTTCCAGCGTGGCAATTGAGCGATCTGGCTGGCCGCTTGGTGGAGCTGTCCGGCCAGCAGTCGACTGCCCATCTGACAGCGGCGTTCGGACTCGTGCTCGAAGCCCAACTCTGCGGCGATCGGGCCGCGTGGGTCACCTTCGAGCAGAGCACCTTTTTTCCCCCTGATGTGGCGGCGGGCGGCGTCGATGTCGAGTCGCTCCCTGTGGTGCGCATCGCCACTGCGCTTGCGGCCGGGCGCGCGGCGGAACATCTTGTACGTTCCGGCGGCTTTGGGCTCGTGGTGATCGACCTCTCGAGTGCGGCTGGTAACGCGTACGCACACACGCCTCCAGCAGTCCTTCCCCTGCCGCTACTGACGCGGCTCCTCGGATTGGCGCGTACGCATCAGGCCGCCGTGCTGATCCTCACCAGGAAATCGCCCGACACATCGTCGATCAACTCGCTGATTTCTCTGCGTGCCGAAGCGCAGTGGTCGGCGCAGAAAGGCGACTCCGGACGCTACGATGTCCGTGTCCGTGTGATCAAGGACAAACGCCGCGCCCCTGGATGGGATCACCTGGAGGCATGCCGTGGATCGGTTGGCATGCGTTGATGTCACGGCGTTTCCGCTTCAACTCCTGCTGAAGACCCAGCCGACGTGGGTGCGTCTGCCGTCAGCGGTCGTGGAAGACGACCGACCGCAGGCGCTCGTGCAGTTCGTCAATGCCCGTGCCTACAAACTCGGCGTACGCCCCGGACAGCGCTATGCGACGGCGCTCGCCCTGGCGAAAGATCTCCAGGCGGGGACCATGCCGTCGTCGCAGATCGATCGGCACGTGCGCGAGCTTGCCGATCGTCTGCGGCGCTATTCACCGCACGTGGAGCCGTCCCGTGACAGGCCCGGCGTGTTCTGGCTCGATGCGCAGGGGCTCAATCGGCTCTATCCCTCGCTCCACGACTGGGCGCAAGCCGTGCGTCTCGACATGCAGCGCGCGGGTCTGCGGGCCACGGTGGCTGTCGGATTCACACGATTCGGCGTCTATGCGCTGGCGCAATGCCATCAAGGCATCACGGTCTGCCAGGAAGCGGGCGAGGAGCGCGCCGCCGTTCACCGTGTCCCACTGTCGCTCGTCGGTCTCGAGCCGGATGCGCAGGCACGTCTTGCGGCGCTCGGTATTGAAACCGTGGGCGCATTTCTGCGGTTGCCGGGCGACGGCGTCCGGCAGCGATTCGGCGCTGCGGCCCACGCCGTGTATCAGATCGCGGCCGGCCATCGCTGGGCGCCGCTCGTTCCGGTGGCAGCGGAGGAGCCGCAGGAGCGGCTGGTCGATTTCGATGCGCCGGAAATCAACACCGATCGGCTGGTCTTCCTCGTCAAGCGTCTGCTCGATTCGCTGCTGGCCGCGCTCGTGGCAGAGGCGCAGGCCGTCGTCGAGCTCGCGCTGTGGATGAAGCTCGACGATCGCGAAACGCGGACCGAACGGGTGCGCCCGTCGGCGTCCACTCTCGACGCCACGCAGCTGCTGGCACTCGTTCGCCTCCGTCTCGACGCGCTTCGCCTCTCGGCGGGCATCGTGACGCTGCGGATCACGGCCGCCACGTGTCCGGCCTCGTCGGAGCAGCGCCGGTTGTTTCCGCATCATGGCCGTCGCGATCCGGTGCTGGCCGATCAGGCGTTCGCCCGCCTTCGCGCGGAGTTCGGCGAGCACTCCGTCGTGCACGCGCGCATTGGCAACGCGCACCTGCCAGCTGCACAGTTCGAATGGGAGAGGCTCGACCATGTCCCGCTGCGCGCCTCACCCAAGGTGATGACACTGCGTCCGCTCGTGCGGCGGATTTACACGAATCCTGCGTCGCTGCCGGCTTTCCGGCTCGATCGACCGAATGGTCCGTACATCGTGTCGGGAGGATGGTGGGGCGGCGGGGTTCGTCGCGACTACTACTTCGCTCCCACCGGCGGCGGCAATTTATGGTGGGTGTACTACGACCACCGCAGGCAGCGCTTCTTTCTCCAGGGATGCGTGGAGTGACTGTCCAGCCTTATGCCGCATTGTGGTGCAAGAGCAACGGTTCGTTTCTCGAAGGCGCTACTGAGCCTGACGAGCTGATCGAGCATGCCAATGCCCTGGGCGTGTCCGCGCTGGCGCTCACCGATCGCGACGGCGTGTACGGCATTGTGCGGGCCCACGTGAGCGCCCGTGCGTGCAAGACGACTCTCATCATCGGCGCGCAGGTGACCGTGGGGGCCGTGACTGTCGAGGGGGACGCGTCCCGCGCGACATCTCACACTTCATCGACGATCGTGCTGCTCGCACAGGATCGGCACGGCTACGCGAATCTGTGTCGGCTCCTCACCGTTGGCCGCCGACGCCGGCCGAAAGGGGAGTCGCTCGTCACGTGGGAAGAAGTCTGCGGTCATGCGTCGGGACTTCTGGCGCTCTGGGGCGGCGACGCCAGCCTGCTCGTTCGAGAGTCCGACGTGGAACTGCACTTGGTCGCTGGGATGGTGCGCGAGTCGTTCGGCGATCGACTCTACGCCATGGCTGCGCGTCATCGGCGCGACACGGAAGTGGCAGAAGAGGCCCGGCTGCGCACGCGATCCGTTCGCTACGGCCTGCCGATCGTCGCCGCAGTGGAGGTCCTGTATCACCATCCGATGCGGCGACGACTGCAGGATGTGATGACGTGCATTCGCCACGGAGTGACGATTCACAGCGCCGGCCGGCTGCTGAAGCCGAACGCCGAGCACGCGCTGCTCAGCCTCCAAGATTTCACGTCGCTCTTTGCCGACGATCCAGCCGCGGTCGCACGCACGATGGAAATCGCCTCGCGCTGCAGCTTCTCGTTGAGCCAGCTCCGTTACCGCTATCCCGCCGAACAGGTGCCGGGAGGCATGACCTCTTCGGCATGGCTGCGTCGACTTGCGGAGGACGGTCTTCGAAAGAAGTGTCAGGGTGATGTGCCGGCTGAAGTCGCGACGCAGCTCGACAAAGAGTTGTGTCTCATCGAGGAGCTGGATTACGGCGGCTACTTTCTGACGATGCACGATATCGTCGAGTTCTGTGCGCGCAAGGAGATTCTCTGTCAGGGGCGAGGATCGGCGGCCAACTCGGTGGTCTGTTATGCCCTCGGCATCACCGTGGTCGATCCGCGGCGGATCGAGCTGCTCTTTGAGCGGTTTCTTTCGAAAGAGCGCGATGAGCCGCCTGACATCGATCTCGACGTCATGCACGAGCGACGCGAAGAGGTCATCCAGCACATCTACGAGAAGTACGGCCGTGCCCACGCGGCGATGGTGGCCAATGTCGTCCGTTACCAGCCGCGCTCGGCCGTACGCGACGTCGGCAAGGCGCTCGGGTTGACGGAGACGACGATCGATCGGGTTGCGAAACTGCTGTCGCATCACGCGGAGATGTCAGCGGAAGCCCTTCGGCATGCGGGTCTCGATCCGGAAACGCCGCTGCACCGGCATTTTCTTCAGTTGAGCCGCGAGATACTCCGTGCGCCACGGCATTTGTCGATCCATCCGGGCGGGTTCCTCCTCGGCCACGAGGCGGTGCACGACATCGTGCCGATCGAGAACGCGACGATGGCGGATCGGACGGTCATCCAGTGGGACAAGGATGATGTGGAAGCGATCGGGTTGTTCAAGGTGGATATTCTCGGGCTCGGCGCGTTGACGCAGCTCGATCGCATCTTTCGGCTGCTGTCGTGTCACCGTGGCATCGACCTGTCGATCGGATCGATCCCTGAAGGCGACGGTCCGACCTACGACATGATCTGCGAGGCCAAGACGGTCGGGGTTTTTCAGATCGAGTCACGCGCGCAGATGTCGATGCTGCCGCGCCTGAAGCCGCGCCGGTATTACGACCTCGTCATTCAAATCAGCATTGTGCGGCCCGGGCCGATCTCGGGCGGCATGGTCCATCCGTATCTGCGCCGGAGAAGCGGGGAAGAGCAGGTCACCTACCCGCACCCGTGCCTGGAGTCTGTCCTTTCCAAGACTGAAGGTGTCCCGCTTTTTCAGGAGCAGGTGATGCGTCTGGCGATTGTGGCGGCGGATTACACCCCCGGGGAAGCCGATCAACTGCGCCGCGACATGGCCGCATGGCGCCGCTCCGGACGGCTCGAGCGGCACCGTGAGCGGCTCATCTCGCGGATGCAGGCGAAAGGCATCGCGCTCGAGTTCGCGGAGCGGGTCTTCGAGCAGATCAAGGGCTTCGGTGAATACGGATTTCCAGAGAGCCACGCCGCCTCGTTCGCGATCATCAGCTACGCCTCGTCGTATCTCCGGCGGCACTATCCGGCGGAGTTCACGTGCGGGCTGTTGAACGCGCAGCCGATGGGGTTCTATTCCATCGCCACGATCGTCGAGGACGCCAAGAGGCAAGGCCTGGACGTGCGGCCCGTGGACGCGCAGCGGAGCGCGTGGGATTGCACACTCGAGGATGTTGAACGGCCGGCGCCGTGTCGCTGCGGGTCTGTGGACTCCTCTCACGATCGCCGATTTGCCGTGCGCATGGGGCTTCGCTTCGTGAAGGGATTCGGCGAGAAGGATGGCGACAGGTTTCTCGCTGCGCGCAAGATCGCGCCGTTTGTGTCGCTCGCGGATGTGGCGCGTCGGACAGGATTGGATCGGCAGGCGCTCAGTGCGCTGGCCGAAGCGGGCGCGTTCGAGAGCCTCGGCCTGTCGCGACGATCTGCGCTGTGGGAGGTGCCCGGCGCCGTGAGCGAGACGCGCATGACGCTGACGCTTTCAGATCCCCTTTCACCTCCCGACGTCGTACCCGGGCCGGCATTCCTGCCGCTCGACGCGGGAGAGACGATTACGTGGGACTATCGGGCGTCTTCGCACAGCGTGCGCGGTCATCCGATGGCGTCAATGCGGCCATTGTTTCAGCGTCAGGGGTTGCCTGATGCGAAGACCGTGCAGGCGATGTCGTCGGGGACCAGGGTGCGTTATGCGGGTCTCGTGATTTGCCGTCAGCGTCCGGCGACGGCGTCCAAGGTGACCTTCATGACCCTCGAGGACGAGACCGGCTTCGTCAATCTCGTGATCTGGGATCGCGTGTTCCAGACCTACTCGGTGGTGGCGCAGACGGCGTCACTGCTCGGCGTCACCGGCACGATCGAGTCGAAGGAGAATGTGGTCCACCTGATCGCCGAGCGCCTGTGGATTCCGCGTTCAGTCAACGTGCGAGCATCGATCAAGAGCCGCGACTTCCACTAGCGTCAGAGGACCGCCACGAGCGTCGGAGGAAGACTCGTTTACGGACGCGTCGGTAGAGGCACGTCCGTGGCCAGGGCCCAGTCGACTGTTATGCCAGATGTGTAGTTTGTCGTCGACTGCAGAATCTGCCACACACCGGAGTGGAATACCACAAGGTCGGCCCGGCCGTCGCCATCGTAGTCACCGGGGATCGGCGTTCCCGCGGTGCCCGCCAGGCTCATCGAAGCGCCGTCCTTGGATCGCAGGATCGTCCACTCAGCGGTGGCTGGGCGGAAGATCGCGATGTCAGTGACGCCATCACCGTCGTAGTCGGCCGGCACGGGAACGTCGGCGTCGGCGCCCCATCGTGTCGTGACATGCGTTGTGTAGTTGGTGCTCGATTGCTGAATCCGCCACTCGCCGGTGCTCGGCCTGTAGAAAGCAGGATCGGTCTTGCCATCACCGTCATAGTCACCGGGCACCGGAACATCCCCACGTGTCCCCCACAGCGTGACAATCTCCACTCCCGTGCTCGAGGGCAGCATGCGCCATTGCCCGGTTGCGGGATCGTAAACGGCAGCGTCGGTCTTGCCGTCCCCGTCGTAATCGCCAGGCACAGGAACTTCCGTGCTGGAGCCAAATACGATATCGAAGCTCGTTGCGCTGTCGCTGCTCGATGACAGAACCGACCATGTACCGGCCGACGGACGATAGTAGGCGAGGTCGGTCTTGCCGTCTCCGTCGTAGTCACCGGGTACCGGGATGTCCGTGTGGAGGCCCCATTGCCGTGTGACATTCGCCGCATAGTTGGTACTCGACTTCAGCACGCCCCACTGTCCAGTGGAGGGCCGATAGAAGGCCGGGTCGGTTTTCCCGTCACCGTCGTAGTCGCTGAACCTTAGACCATCCGTGGCCATCCGTTTCGGAACCTGAGTCTCGGACAAGTTGCCATCTCGCGCAGTCGCCGTTCTACTCTGCCTCTGCGGGCCACCGCTGCCTGTCCTGAGCTGATCGGCTAACTGCATCATCGTATGCAGAGACGCGCTTCCCGTGACGGTCACATTGGTCAGCGTTGCGTTGTTGACCATCGACGGGTTGTGGCTGGTGACGGCGAGGCCGACATAGACGCGCGTGGGCATCGAAATCGAAGCAGCTGCCCATCAACATCCAGTTTGTGCCGGTGGGCGAGTAGTAGCCGCTGATCGTCGTGCCACTGCGGACCAGGCGGACCCACTGCGGGGCCATCCCGCCGAACCCGCCGTCAACGGTGCTCTGGTCGCCGCGCGTGACGCGGCGCTGGAATTTGAAACCCTGTCCGGCGCTCACCAGAGCCATGGCGTTGGGGGCGTTGGCGGTGAGGTCTTCGCGGATCATGACGCCCGCCTTGGCCCAGACGTCCGTGTTGAGCACGCTGGCGACACGCGCCACGACTTCGCCATCGCCATCGATCGGCTGATAGACGAAGCGGAACTGATCGCTGGTGCCCCAGATATCCGCGCCGGCGCCGGCCACGGAGAAGGTGCCAGCCGGCATAGGTGGCGTTGCCGGCGAGCGCGGGCCCTCCGATGTCTTGCGAACTCCAGGGCGCCGGCAATCCGGACGGGGCGGTGATCTGAAAGGCCGCCCCGTTGCTGGGCACGCCGCCGACGGTCACCACGACGTTTCCGGTCGTCGCGCCGCTCGGCACGGGCACGCCGATGCTGGTGGCGCTCCAACTCGTCGGCGTGGCGGCGGTCCCGTTGAATCGCACCGTGCTCGTCCCTGGCGTGGCGCCAAAATTCGCGCCCGTGATGGTGACCGGGGTGCCCGGGCTTCCGGACGTGGGGGAGAGCGTCGAGATACTTGGCGGCGGCGGCGGCGGCGACGGGGAACCGCCCGTGACCGTGACGTTCGTGAGCGTGGCGTTATTGATGAGCGCGGTGTTGTGGCTGGTGACGGCGAGGCCGACATAGACGCGCGTGGGCATTGAGATCGAATCGCTGCCCATCAACACCCAGTTCGTGCCGGTGGGCGAGTAGTAGCCGCTGATCGTGTTGCCACTGCGGACCAGGCGGACCCACTGAGGGGCCACTCCGCTGAACCCGCCGATGCTGGTGCTCAAGTCACCGCGGGTGACGCGCCGCTGGAAGCCCATGCCGTTCCCGGCGTCACCCGAGCCATGGCATTGGGGGCATTGGCGGTGAGGTCTTCGCGGATCATGACGCCCGCCTTGGCCCAGACGTCCGTGTTGAGCACACTGCCGACACGCGCCACGACTTCGACCATCGCCATCAATCGGCTGATAGACGAAGCGAAACTGATCGCTGGTGTCCCAGATGTCGACGCCGGCGCCCGCCACGGAGAAGGTGCCAGCCGCGTAGGTGGCGCTGCCGGCGAGCGCGGGCCCTCCGATGTCTTGCGAACTCCAGGGCGCCGGCAATCCGGACGGGGCGGTGATTTGAAAGGGCACCCCGTTGCTGGCCACGCCGCCGACGGTCACCACGACGTTGCCGGTCGTCGCGCCGCTCGGCACGGGCACGCCGATGCTGGTGGCGCTCCAACTCGTCGGCGTTGCGGCGGTCCCGTTGAATCGCACCGTGCTCGTCCCGGGCGTGGCGCCAAAATTCGCGCCCGTGATGGTGACCGGGGTGCCCACGCTTCCGGACGTGGGGGAGAGCGTCGAGATACTTCGGCGGCGGCGGCGACGGGGAACCGCCCGTGACCGTGACGTTCGTGAGCGTGACGTTATTGATGAGCGCGGTGTTGTGGCTGGTGACGGCGAGGCCGACATAGACGCGCGTGGGCATCGGGATCGACTCGCTGCCCATCCAGATCCAGTTGGTGCCGGTGGGCGAGTAGTAGCCGCTGATCGTCGTGCCACTGCGGACCAGGCGGACCCACTGAGGGGCCATCCCGCCGAACCCGCCGTTGAACGTGCTCGCGTCGCCGCGCGTGACGCGGCGCTGGAATGTGAACCCCTGTCCGGCGCTCACCAGAGCCATGGCGTTGGGGGCGTTGGCGGTGAGGTCCTCGCGGATCATGACGCCCCCCTTGGCCCAGACGTCCGTGTTGAGCACGCTGGCGACGCGCGCCACGACTTCGCCATCGCCATCGATCGGCTGATAGACGAAGCGGAACTGATCGCTGGTGCCCCAGATATCCGACGCCGGCGCCCGCCACGGAGAAGGTGCCGCCGGCATAGGTGGCGCTGCCGGCGAGCGCGGGCCCTCCGATGTCTTGCGAACTCCAGGGCGCCGGCAATCCGGACGGGGCGGTGATCTGAAAGGCCGCCCCGTTGCTGGGCACGCCGCCGACGGTCACCACGACGGTTCCGGTCGTCGCGCCGCTCGGCACGGGCACGCCAATGCTGGTGGCGCTCCAACTCGTCGGCGTGGCGGCGGTCCCGTTGAATCGCACCGTGCTCGTCCCTTGCGTGGCGCCAAAATTCGCGCCCGGTGATGGTGACCGCCGTCCCCACGCTTCCGGACGATGGAGACAGACTGGTGATAACGGGCGCGGCAGGCCCAACAATATCGGCAAAGACTTCGGCTGATCTCGGACTGATCAATCCACTGGTGTTCTTTGCCTGGACGACAAAGTAATATCGGAATCCCCCGCTGAGATTCAGCTGCCAGCTCGTCACATTGCCAACGTCGACGCTGGTCGTATACGAGCCCGATTGAGTTCCATACGAGAGGATGTAGCTGGCGATGTCCGACTCCGGATTCCGGTCCCATGTCGCGGTCACCGTGGCGGCTCCGAGCTCATGAGCGTTCGAGAGGAGCAATGTGACCACGACAAATATTCGAAGAGTCCACACGGCGCTGATGGGAAGGAACGAAAGAGGACTCGATGAAATCATCAGGGCATCAAACCAGTCATGTCTGTTGAGTACACCTCAGGCGTAGGCGCGCGGCCGCGCTGATGGCAGCGAACCAGCCTGGAGGCCTGCGACGCGGACGAGAGCTGCTGCACGCGCGACGTCGAATCGCTCGTGTTCTTCCTGACGCAGTCTGCCCAGGAAATGGGGCAAGGCTGATTCCAACGTGACGCCATGCGAAACGGTTGAGCGGAGGATGAAGACTCGTGCCGCGAATTTGCTCGCAAACGTGCGGGTGCCATGTTGAACGGGGATGTTTTTCCGAGGGGGATAGAAACCCTGGATGAGTTCCGTGTCGCGACGGCGGACTTACCTAGTTACACGATCGTCGTCCGCAATGTGCGCAGTCGAGCTCGCTGAAGGCGGACTCGCGGTCGGCCGGCTGAGTCCTGACTGAGGCGATGAGTTCGATTCATACGCGAACCGGGTGTGAGTCCTGTCATCGCACGCTGTGCAAAGTGCGTGCATCGACCAAGAGCCGCGACTTCCTTTGAGGGACGTGATATACTTCGTCTTCGGATTTTGCCACGTGCTGTGCCGCCTGTGGGCGTAACGAGCCTTTCCTGACTCGCTCCTCCTGAAGTTCTGCTAGCCAACGAGACGATATCCACCCGAGAAGTCCGTTTGGGATTCGTCGGGACACGTGCGCCATCGAAACGGCGCGGAGTGTCGCATCTGCGACAGAGGAGTCAGTGATGAGTCGAAAGTTATATGTCGGAAATCTTCCGTACGAAACGGGAGAGACGGAGCTCCAGGCTCTGTTTGCCAGCGCCGGGACCGTCGAAACGGTCAGAGTGATGCGCGACATGGCCACCGGGAGGGCGCGAGGGTTCGCGTTCGTGGAAATGAGCACGGATGATGAGGCGCAAAAAGCCATCACGGAGTTGAATGACTACCAGCTGGGTGGCCGCGGCCTTACCGTGAATGAGGCGCGTCCGAAGACGACCAGCGGTGGCGGGTTCGGTGGCGAGGATTCACGCCGCCGCTCCGAGCCGCGCTGGTGACTCTCGCCGAAGTGTCAAGGGCGTGGCGTGCCATGCCCTTGACAGTCGTTCCCTCGAGGAGTTTCGTCTGCGTGCATTTGTGCCATCACTTCCTCACGTGCTTTTCGCTCCCGCGCGCAAAGGTGCGTCAGCCGTGTTGAGCAAGTCGTCGCGAACCGATCTTCGTGGGGAGCCCGCCACCGGCCGGATTGCCAGGCTGCTCGTGGGCCAGAGCCGCGGTTTCATCCGCCTGGGCGATGATCAAGAGGTGTTCTTTCATCGCAGCGACTTGCGGGACGGCATGGCGTTCAACGATCTCCGGGTTGGAGACATCGTGACCTTCGAGTTGTTCGAGGATCCGGTCAGCGGCGCGCGCGCGCTGCGCGTCGCGCAGCCAGCGAACCGGCGATAAGCGCAGCATCCCTCATCCATCCGAGCTCAATTGGCTCGGGTCCAACCCCGCGGCGCGCTGCGGCGGATTTTCCAGTATCGTGATGATGTGATTTCTCCGAAGGTCGGAGCGACGGGGTGACACGCCAGCCGTTCGATGCGGTGCTGGCAATCGCATTCGGAGGCCCGAATGGACCCAATGACGTGCGCCCGTTTCTCGCTAACGTGCTGCGCGGTCGTCGTGTGTCACCCGAACGGGTGGAGGAGGTCGCACGCCACTACGATCTCTTCGGCGGCGTTTCACCGCTGTCCGCCATTACGAAGCGGCAGGTCGAGGGTCTGCGGACGCGACTCGCGGCGCAAGGCCTGGATATTCCGATCTATCTCGGCATGCGCAACTGGCACCCGCTGCTTCCGGATACGCTCGGTCGCATGGCGGAGGACGGAGTACGGCGGGCGATCGGATTCGTGCTGGCGGCGCACCGCTCCTATTCCAGTTGCACGCAGTACAGACAGAACGTCATGGACGCCCGCAGGGAGATCGTCGCTGCGGGTCTTCCCGATATCGACATCGTCTACGTCACCGATTGGCACAACCACGAGCGGTTCATTGAAGCGAACACCGGGCACGTGCGGGTGGCGTTCGAGACGCTGCCTTCCGCGCTGCGGCCCCAGGCGCGCCTCGTGTTCACCGCGCACAGCATTCCCGTCTCGATGCCGGGTGCCGCGCGATATTGTGCGCAGCTGACCGAATCGGCTCACCTGGTGGCAGCACGCCTGGGGGTGAAAGATTGGTCGCTGGTGTTTCAGAGCCGGAGCGGTCGTCCTGAGGATCCGTGGCTCGAACCGGACATCTGTCAGTACCTTCGAGCCGAACGCGGCGAGGGGTCTTGCGGCGGCGGTCGTGTGTCCGATCGGGTTTCTCTGCGACCACATCGAGGTGCTCTACGACCTCGATCGCGAAGCGCGCGAGATTTGCCGGGAAATTGATCTGCCGATGGTCCGGAGCGAGACCGTGAACGACGACCCGATCTTTCTGGACATGATGGCGGACGTGGTTCGGCAGACCTGGACCCGCTACCGGACCGGGAGACCGCTCGCCTTGGCGTTCTCTCCGGCGGCCGCGTCGATGCCGGGGCTCGCTCGTCGGCCCTGAGCATCGACGTCGGCTTCACACGCACCGCGCGGCGCGGCCGGTGACCGTCTATTTCTTGCGAAGGTGACCGTAGAGGAGCTCTTCGGAGAACTCGACGCACTTGAATTCAATGACCTGCGCGTTCTTCTCCGGCCTGCGCACGAGCGGCATGCTGATCTTCCACGGGCGTGTGAACACCGCCGGATCCTCGATCGTGGCTTCGTACATCAGGATGTTCGGGCCGGACGGCGTATATCGCTCCACGACGTGAAGCGTGTCGGATGCGAAATTACCCGCGCGGTCGAACCATGCGAGACCGTTGAAACCGGCCACGTCGACCACCAGCGTATCGCCGTCCCATCGGCCATGTGAACGACCCATCCAGCTGTCGATCGGCGCCGCTTCGGGCTTGGCTTTGTCCATATGGATCGTGCGGTTCGCTTCCGCATACCCGTAAACAATCATGATCTTTGTCGTGCCCTGGATGATCTGAAACGGATAGGGCATGTAGGTCGCTCTGGGCACGCCCGGCATGTAGCACTTGGCCTCCGGATCCTCGGTCCGCCGATTCTTGAAGTTCTCGTTCCTCTTCTGCAGCGCCTCCGGCTTGTAGGGGATGGGGCCCCCCTCCACGACGCCTTGGCCTGGCGGAATCGCTCCAATGGCGCCAAGCTGCGGATAGCCTGCCTGTGCAGGATGGTCCTCCAGGTTCCAGTTCGCCGTGTTCATGACCTGCCAGATGCCGTTCACGTTCGGCTTTCCGTCCTGCATGCGCGAAACAGCGTCGGGCTTCGTCTGCCCCTGCGCTCGCGCGGTCAGCGACGGCAAAACGGCGCTCACGACTAGTGCCGTGGCCGCAACAATAAAGATGTGTTCCCGGTTTCGCATCGAATCAACTCCAATCCCAGTGCGTATATAAACCCGAACAAGATGCGTGTCAACGACCCGACATTTTCTTCCTCAGAGAGCCGCTGCGGCACCTCCCGATAGGTTGCGCAGGCGCGGATGTCGCCGCCTTTGACAGCAATTTCCGCCGCCCAGCTTACCATCGAAGGACGCGTGACGTCGCCTTGACGCCTCGCGTCGAGCGTCAGCCCTGTCGAGCGTCAGCCCTGTCGAGCGTCAGCCCTTGACAATTCCTGATCCCATGGTCACTGTGACGATTTCAGTGAACACGACATCTGCGTCGGCACAAGTCGTCGGGGTGAAAGAACGGGATCGTGCGCACGCCAGCCGCGCGACCGGATTCCCACGCGCGCCCTGGTTACCACTGGCCTTCATCGTGGGATTTGCGGCCATAAGCGCGCTCCCGTCGGTACGAGCCAACGGCCGTCTGGCGTGGGCGTTCATGGGCAGTGCGGCCTGTCTTGTCGCGTGGTACGTGGGGCTCATGGCGAATGCGATCCGCCAGGGCCGCACGCTGACCTTCAAGGCCGATCTGCGAAAGCAGCACTACCTCCAGGCCTGCGCCCAGGGGACGGTGTTGCTCTACTGGGGTTTTTATTGGCGCGAGGTGTATCACTCCGCGCATCTTATCGCCGCCCAGCTGTTGTTCGCGTATGCCTTCGACATCCTGCTCTCATGGTCGAGGCGCGACGAGTATGCGCTCGGGTTCTCGCCGTTCCCGGTGATCTTCAGCATCAGTCTCTTTCTCTGGTTCAAGCCGGACTGGTTCTATTTCCAGTTCCTCCTTGTGGCGGTCGGCTTTGCTGCGAAGGAGCTGATTCGGTGGGAAAAAAACGGGCGCCGCGTGCATGTGTTCAATCCGTCTTCGTTTCCGCTCGGCGTGGTTTCCCTCGTTCTCCTTCTGACCGGCTCCACCGACATGACCTGGGGGTACGAGATCGCCAGCACCTTGAACAACGCGCCCCATATTTATCTGCTGATTTTCCTGGTAGGGCTGCCGGGCCAGTATCTTTTCGGCGTCACCACGATGACGATGACTGCCGTGGTGACAATGTACACGTTTGGCCTTCTGTACTTCGCACTGACGGGCACGTACTATTTCGTCGATTCGTACATTCCGATTGCGGTCTTCCTCGGGATGCACCTGCTCTTTACCGATCCCTCGACCTCGCCGCGAACCGAGTTTGGGCGGGTCATCTTCGGCGCGCTCTACGCGCTGAGCGTCGTCGTGCTGTACGCGCTGCTGAGCCGCCTCGGGGCCCCGACGTTCTACGACAAGCTGATGGCCGTACCCATGCTCAACCTGGCCATCAAAGCCATCGATCGATTTGTGCAATGGAGACCGTTGGCGCGGTTCGATCCCGCGGCGCTTGCCAGAGGGCTCGCCGGACGACGGCGACATCTCGCGTATATCGCCGTGTGGAGCTGCGTGTTCCTTGCACTGAGTGCCTCCCAGGCCGTTGGCGACACCCACCGCGGGCAGTGGGTGCCGTTCTGGTTGAAGGCGTGCGAAGAGAGCCGGCCAAATGGGTGTCGCAATGCGGGTTTGCTGGTTTCCGCGTACTGTCGCGCCGGATCGGGGTGGGCTTGCAACGAGTACGGCATCCTGATTCAGCCCGCCCTGCGGCCCGAAGTGGCCTCCCGTGCGTTCGAGCGCGCGTGCGAGCTCGGATTTGAGGCCGGATGCGACAATCGCGATCCGCGAGTTGTAGAAAACCCGAGACGGGCGCCACCGGCCGACGGCGACTATCGCATTGTGCTGCGGGGCCGAAAGGGAAGTCTTCAGCACTGTGACGCCGCTCGAGCTTCACCAGCGAGCCTGTACCTCAGGGATTTCCAGATGGATGCCGCCAGGCTTGTGCTGAGGGCGATTCCAACGCCTGCGCGACCGTGAATCGGCAGCAGGTGGGCGGACGCATCGGTGGGGTGTGAGGTATGAACTCCCAGGCCGTTGGCGACGCCCGACGCGGGCAGTGGGTGCCGCCGCTCCAGCTTCACCGGCCGGGCAACCCAAGGGGTTCCCGACGGATGCTGCCAGGCCTGCGCGAGGGGGATTCCGAGGCGTGCGCCGCGGTGAACCCGGCAGCCTAGTCTGGACGCGAAGCGGAGCTCCAGTAGGGTATGATAGTAGTGTTGCAAAAAAAGGAATGCGAGGCTGTCGGCGCTTGCATTAGAATTCGTCGCAGCCTATCTTCCGGCGTAACGCAGTCACAGTAGTAACAGTAGTACCGTCGTACACCTCAGGAGGCGAACGTGATGGGTAGAAAGACTTGCTTCGCACTTGCTGTCATCGGGCTGGTCGTGGCGGGGCGACCGTTGAGCGCGCATCACGCGTTCTCGGCGGAGTTCGACGCGAAACGTCCAGTCAAGCTGCGCGGTGTCGTGACGAAGATGGAATGGATCAATCCTCACTCGTGGATCCATGTCGACGTCAAGGACGCGAACGGCAAGGTCACCGAGTGGATGGTGGAGGGCGGCGCCCCCAATGCCCTGCTCAGACGCGGGTTCACAAAGAAGTCGCTGCCGGTTGGAACCGAGGTCCTCATCGAGGGCTACCAGGCCAAGGATGGATCGAATCGGGCAAACGGCCGAGACCTCACCTTGCCGGACGGCTCCAAGCTGTTCGTTGGCTCGTCCGGTACCGGTGCGCCGCTCGACGGCAGGGATGCCACCGAGCCCGCGAAGAAGTAGTCAATTCTCGGGCCGGATCGCTCATGAGCGCCGGCGGCTATCCTCTTCGGCGGCTTCGCGTCGCTTGATCCGGGATCGCGCGGGACACACAAGAAGGCTGCTCTCTGCCTCTACGGAGCATGGAGCAGCCTCCTCTGCATCCTATCTGCACCTCGCTGCCCGGATGCGAGTTGCTGTCCGTTCGTCCTGACGACTTGCGCGTGTGCAGTCCCACGTATTGCGCCGCATATAGTGATCTTGTGACTAGGCGAGGCTTCACGCCTGCAGGAGGCAGTAGTGGCGAAACAGCGGAGCGTTGGCCAGATTCAGTATGTGTGGCCCCTCGTCGCCATTCTCGCCGGCTGGTCTTTAGACGCCGCCGCGCAGTCCGCTACGACGTCGAAATCGCAGGATGCCGCGGGAACGAAGAAATGGAGCCAATCTCGGACCGCCTGGGGAGATCCCGACATTCAAGGGACCTGGACGAGCAACAGCGTGACGGGCGTCCCTCTCGAGCGGCCGAAACAGTTCGGGACGAGAGCGCTGCTGTCCGACGAAGAATACAAGCAGCGACTGAAAGAAGGCGAAGTTGGTGCGCGAGACGATCCGTCGGAGCGTCCTCGGCTCGCGCCAACCGGGGGGCCCGAGCATTGGTACGAATGGTGGGGAAGAGCGTCCAGGCGCACGTCGCTGATCGTGGATCCGCCTGACGGGAGAATCCCCCCGTTGACGCCGGAGGGTGCAAAGAAGTTCCAGGCGAAAGAGGCTCACAGGAAGCGGGTCGGGACGAACTGGGAGACGTTCGCGGATGCCGATCTGTTTGAGCGTTGCCTGACACGGGGCATACCGGCCTTGATGATTCCGACAGCCTACAATACGGGCTTTCAGATTCTGCAGATCCCAGGCTACGTGGTCATCGTCTACGAAATGTTCGACACGCGTTTCATCCCCCTGGACGGTCGGCCCCATCTTGACAAGAGCGTCGGCCAGTTGATCGGGGACTCCCGTGGTCGCTGGGATGGCAACACGCTGGTCGTGGAAACGACGAATTTCTCCGAAATGACCGACGGGACGCTGAAGTCGAATGGCGGCAGTCCCTATACTGAGCCGACCGCGTTCAGAGGAACCGGAGCCAATCTGCGCGTCGTCGAGCGATGGACGCGCAGCGACGCTGGCACGCTCAACTACGAGGCGACGGTCGAAGACCCAACCTACTGGACCACGCCGTGGAAGATGGTCGTTGAGTTGGGTCGAGACGACAAATACGAGATGTTCGAGTATGCGTGCCACGAAGGGAACTACGGCATGGCGAACAGTCTCAACGGGGCTCGAGCGCTCGAGGCGGCAGCACAAAAATCACAAAAGTAGCGACGGCGCGATAAATGGGCCGATCAAGTGTTCGACAATTCGCCTGCCACTTACAGTGGCCCTTTGATCGGAACGGAGAATGCAGATGACTCGCCGAACATTCGGGGCAGTCGCGGTATTCATCGCGGTCGTGGCGGTTGTTAGCCTGACACTCAGAGGCAATGCGCAGCAGGCGGAAGTCACTGCGGACGCCGTGGGGCGACCCGGATCTGCAGGGGATTTGGGATCACAAGGTCACGACGCCGCTCGAGCGGCCCGCGAAGTACGCCAGTAAGGAGTTCCTCACCGATCAGGAAATCGCTGAATTGGAGAAGGTGCCGTACAACTCGCCGGCCGCCGTTGTGGGGCGAGGCCGCGACGTGCGAGCCGAGCGGGGGACCGAAGCCGACGTCGAGGGCGCGTACAACAACATCTTCAGTACGGGCGGAGGGCGCTACGTACGTTCAAAGCGCACAGGGCTCATCATCGACCCGCCGGACGGCAAGCGACCTCCCATTACGGAAGAAGGGCGAAAACTGATGGCGGCTCGCGGCCAGAACCGCTTCGGGACGCCAGGCGAGAACGGTGACATCCCGGTTGCCGGCCGTGGCGCGGCCACAGCGGCGCCAGGCAGTGGAGCTGCTGCGCCGGCGGCAGGCGGTGGACGAGGCCGCGGCGGGCGCGGCGGATCTGCCCTTCCATACGCGGTAGACATCGGCCGCCCCAATGACAACCCGGAGGATCGCAACGATCTCGAGCGCTGCCGAGGCGTGACGCTGCCGTGCACCGGCGGGCTGTGCGGCTTCAGCCGGATGGTTCAGACCCCAGGGTACGTGTCCATTTACTACGAGATGGGGCATTCCGGCGGGGCGTACCGTACTATTCCGATTACTACGCGCCCGCACCTTCCCCCGGACGTACGTCTCTGGTTGGGCGACTCGATTGGCCGTTGGGAGGGTGACACGCTTGTTGTCGACACCACCAACTTCACCGATCAGACCGCCTATGGCGGAGTTCCCGACGACAAGTTTCACATGATCGAGCGCTTCGCTCGGATCTCCCCCGACGATCTGCGCTATCAGATCACGATCGACAAGCCGAATATGTATGCCAGGCCCTGGACGTTCGAAACCATCTTGATGCGGGCGGACGAGAAGAAGAATGAGATCTACGAGTCAGCCTGCCATGAGGGCAACTACGCCTTGACGAGCATGCTGGCTGGCCAGCGTGCGGTCGACAGGGAGAAAGCAGCGGCAAAATCCCGGTGATGATGTCAGGTGTTGCCTCTCCTCCTGCACGTGGTGCTCGTGTGCACGCCTCCAGCTAGGCGCAGGGCAGTTCCACACTCCAGAGCAGAGGACCGATCGCCAGGGCCCCAGGCAGGTTCTTGGGCTCTAGGCCGTTGGCTCTCGAGGGATCGGAAGATGAGCCGACGTCCCATGCGATTCGCCCGTCCCTTCGCAGTTGTTGCCCTGTTCCTGTCCGGTCTTCTTTCTATCCAATCCATCCGAGCCCAACGAAACGATTCCTCCGCTGAATGGCGTTATACCGGAGGATCACCCTACGGCCTCAGGTACTCGCCGCTCGACCAAATCACGAAGGACAACGTCAAGGACCTCGAGATCCTGTGGAAGTGGAACACGGTTGAACTCGACGTGCAGAAATCGGGTCCGGCGTTCCGCGTCTCGCGAAACGAGAACACGCCGCTGATGGCCAACGGCGTCCTCTATACCGTGACGGGTCTCGGATTTGTCGCGGCGATCGATCCCGGGACTGGGCAGACGCGTTGGGTGTACGACCCGGAAAGCTACAAGCCCGGTAAGCCCAACAATGGCGGATTCCTCTCGCGTAGTTTCAGCTACTGGACCGACGGGAAAATCGAGCGCGTGCTAATCGGCACCCACGACGACTATCTCGTCTCCCTTGATGCGCGAACGGGTAAGCCGGATGCGGCGTTCGGCACGGATGGCCGCGTCGATGCCACCGTTGGCATTCGAGACGTCCAGCGGTCCATCAATATGTCGCTGCGGGGGCCGTGGCTCGCGGGCAGCGTCGTTGTTGTTGGTAGCTCGATCTCGGATGGCACTCGAGATACGAGGAAAAACCCGCCCGGCTATGTGAACGCGTTCGATGTGCGGACAGGTAAACACCTCTGGGCGTTTCACACCGTTCCAAAGCCTGGAGAATTCGGCTACGACACCTGGCTCAACGGCTCGGCCGAATACAACGGCAACACGAACGTGTGGGCCGGCATGGCGTACGACCCCGAGCTCGACTACGTGTACCTGGCTGTGTCGACACCTACCGGCGACTACTACGGCGTCGACCGTCACGGCGACAATCTTTTCGCCGAAAGTATCGTGTGTGTGGAGGCCAAGACCGGGAAGAGAGTCTGGCATTTCCAAGCCGTTCACCATGGCCTGTGGGACTACGACTTCCCCACGAATCCCATCCTGGCGGACATCAACGTCAACGGCAGGCGAATTCGAGCCGTCATCCAGGTAAGCAAGCAAGCCTTTACCTACGTGTTCGATCGCAAGACGGGCCAGCCGGTGTGGCCGATTGAAGAGCGACCCGTGCCACAGACGACGGTGGCCGGTGAACGCACGTCACCAACGCAGCCGTTTCCGACCAAGCCTCCACCGTTTGACCTGCAGGGGACTCTCGAGGCGAACCTCGTCGACTTCACGCCGGAGCTGCGGCAGCGTGCATTGGAACAACTCAAGACGTTCGTGACCGGTCCTCTCTTCACACCGCCTTCCGAACAGGGAACCCTCCAACTGCCTGGAACCCTCGGAGGGGCGAACTGGGGAGGCGCCGCTTTCGATCCGGAAACGGGCATCCTCTACGTGCCGTCTCGTACGACGCCCTCCCTGAACAGGGTGACGCCTCGCGCGCCTGGGGCGACCCCTACCGGCCGGGGAGACGCAGCTGGTCAGGTGGGCGCCGCTGGTGGTCCAGGGGCTGCGGCGAGCGCGGCCAGCAGAATGATGGTTGACGGGCTTCCCCTGTTCAGGCCGCCCTATGCCAGGCTCACCGCGATAGACTTGAACAAAGGCGAGCACCTGTGGACGGCGGCGGTCGGCGAAGGGCCGCGCAACCACCCGCTCTTGAAGGACCTCAAGCTGCCCCCTCTCGGCGACGCGATGGATGGGATCGGCGTGCTCCTCACAAAGAACGTCGTTTTTGTCACGACCTGGCGGCGTCAGCGCGGGACCGGGGCCGCGCTGGTTCCGAGCTGGGAGCCCTATGGCGATCCGAACGCCCTCCGGAAAGTCCTCTACGCCTTCGACAAGCGTACCGGTGCACTGCTGCGCGAGTTCGACATGGACGGATACTCGGCCGCCCCGCCCATGAGCTACATGCACGGCGGGAAGCAGTACCTCGTTATGGCGGTTGGCGCCAACGAAGAGGCGGCCATTGGTCGCGTTCGGGCTGCCCGGGGCACGCCGGAGGTGATACGGAAGGTTTCGCTGAACACGCGCCTTTTCGGGATGGGCGAGATCCGCGGGTCAGCGGGAGTCGAGTTGTGGAAACCGCTCGTCGCTGGGCTCGATCTGGACGCCGTAGGTCCTGAGGGACATGGACGTCGCTCGATAGGAGCTTGCTGTGTAGACCGCGCTCATCAGCTGGCGCGTGTCGAAACGCGACGCCAGCGCGGCCCAGGTCCGGTCGGAGACGATGGCGTCTTGATACAGCTCGTCAACCGCGCGCAAGATCGTCGCGTCGAAAGGGTCCACTCCCGGCGCGTCCGGTCCCTGCGCGACGCGCAGCGGGTCCACTCCATGTTCTCGGGCACGGCCGACGCTTCCCACATGCTGCGCCCACTCATACTCCGAACGACAATCCCACCCGATGCGAAGGATCAGCATCTCCCGATGACGCGGCGTGAGTGGGGACACGCGATTGATGTAGTTCGCCCGTGGGCCACGCACTGCGTTGAGCTTGGGATGCCTGGCGAAGGTTCGACCTACGGCAATGCCCTGGCCAGGATTTGGTTCGACCCGAGCCGTCTTCAGCGGCGGTTCTGGATCGGCAACCATGACACGATATGGAATCGTGGTCGGCATCCGGTCGGCGAGTCCTTCGTCCGGCTGCACGCCAAGCGAGTTGTACATCAGCGCCAAGAACGTGAAGTGGTTCACGGTTTCCACGGCGTCCATCAAGTGGTTCAAGTCGTACTGCCCCGACAGCGCCTTCCAGGTCGCATCATCGACCGACGAATTTCTGTACAGCTGGTCGGCCGTGCGGACGAGCGTCCTCTCGAAGGTGTCCCAGCCCGTGGCGTCTGGCCCCTGGGCCACGCGACGAATGTCGTCGCTGGTCATCCCCGCGCTCCGTGCGCGCGCCGCGTGTGTGGCCCAGAGCGATCGCGTGCCGCACAGCCACGCGGTGCGCAGGATGAGGATGTCGCGGTGGCGCGGCGAGAGGGTGGACTCTCCCATGAGATACGCGGTGAAGGGCATCGCGCCCTCGACGATCTCTGGAACGTTGAGCAGGGTCCTCAGCTGGTTATCGGGGCGCCCGCCTGGCGAGAACTTCGCCGCCAGTTCCTTGTGGATAGGTGTCCACTGCGCCTCAGGCAGGGGACTGACGCGCGGTTTTGCGAGAACTGATTGGACGCTTGTCGCCAGACGGGCGTTCCGGAATCGCCCTGGCAGCGATCTGTACGGACACCAATAGGACAACAGCTGCACACGCAGACAGCGTACTTCGGCGCTTTGTCGCGGACATTGCGCACCTCTCCTCTCTCGCCGCGATCATGTGCGGCTACCGTGATCTTGGCCCTCTCTCATTGTCCTCGCACATCACCAAGCCACTGTCGAATGTGGGGCGGCAGATGGGGACGACCGTCCACGGGGATGTGGCGGGACTGCCGCCGTTGTGACCGGACTCGTAGTCTACACGGTCCATACAAACAGGTTCAATTGGCTCGTCTTTCCGAGCGGTGAGTAGCGGGCCGACGTGGTACGTCCAGTCGTTACTGCATGGCTGAGCCGGGCGAGGTTGTAGCGCCCAACTGCACTCCCGCGCCGAGAATTGAGATTGGAATCTGCGTAGTTTGCGCTATTCTCGCTCGCGCTGCGATCAAGTACTGTCGCCTACTGTCGCCGTCAGCGACCGGCACATCGCCCCGCGAAGTCCACGTGCTCTATAGCCGATTTGAAGGCTCGCGAAGAAGTGACGCTGCCCGCGAAACGAATGAAAGATTCGAATGGCGGAGAACCGATGAGACACATGGGTTTTCGCCCAATTACTCGCCGTGGCGTTTGCAGCGGCCGTGTTGACCGCGGGCACTGGAGCGCAGAATCAAGACGGGCTCCAGCGGCAAGGCACGCTGTCGCCCGAGGAATTGCGGTCCCAAACCAGGATCGACCTCGGCGTTCCGATGGCGCCGCTGCCGAAGGTCGACGCGACGACATCACGCAACTGGCCGCTGAACAACCTCGACGCGGCCAACTCCCGGTACTCCCCGCTGCTCCAGATCACCTCCACCAATATCAGGTCCCTCGCGGTGAAATGGCTGTACCACACGAGGAATAGCGGCTCGACGCCGATCGTCGTCGATGGCGTGATGTACATCACAACACCGCAGAACGTGGTGGCCCTGGACGCGGTCACCGGAAAGACTATCTGGACCAACACAGAGGTGGGCAGTGGCCGCGGCGCGGCGTACGGAGACGGAACACTCTATGTGGCAAGCGGTGCACGTGTCGTGGCGGTGAATGCCAGGACGGGGGAGCTAGTCGCGGGCTTCGGCGACAAGGGGACGTCACACGCGTTGACCGAGGTGTTGAAGGACAGATACCCCGAGCTTGGCAAGCCTGCGGAGTGGGGCTACTCCTTCAACATGGCGCCGCAGTACCACGACGGCATCCTCATCGTGGGGACCGCGCTCAGCGAAAACCACATTCCGGGTGGCCTGGTGCTCGCGATCGATGGGAAGACGGGCCGGTTGCGCTGGAAGTTCTGGGGGGTTCCACAGGGCCCGGGCGACGAAGGATGGGAGACCGCGAAGGACACATGGATGGGCGGGGTTCGTCATGGTGGCGGCATGTGGGCGACGCCGGCCATTGATACCGAGTCGAACACGCTGCACATGACGATTGCCAATCCCTCGCCTGACCAGGACGGCTCAGCGCGCAAGGGCATCAATCTCTTCAGCAACTGCTTCGTCGCGCTCGACTTGAAGACGGGCAAACTGAAGTGGTACTACCAACAGGTTCATCACGACCTCTGGGACTACGACGCGGGACAGCAGCCCACGTTGTTCGACGTGCCTGTTGGTGGCCGGACGGTGCCGGCGATTGCCGCGGCAAACAAGAATGGCTTCGTCTACATTCTGAACCGGGAGACGGGGAAGCCGATCAACCCGATCATCGAGATGCCCGTTCCCACGGCGACCGAGACGCCCGGTGAAGCCGTGTGGCCCACGCAGCCGATCCCGCACACGGCGTCGGGAACGATGATGGTGCCGACGGCCTCCCAGATCGTTGAGGAGGTCTACCCTCGATACGCGGCCTTTCCGAAGGTCCCGTTCTACACACCGCCCACGCGCACGGGCGCGGTCCATGCCCCACGAGAGGCCGTGCACTACGGCAGCAGCTCTTTCAGTCCGCGGACTAACCTCCTCTATGTGGCCGGCAAGAACCTGCCGATCTTTCTCACCGCCATAGAGGTCGGTGCGACGCTGAAGAACGGGCAGTTCAGTACGGCGGGGCGCCGCGAGTCGGCCGCCCCTGAAACGGGGAACGTGTCGGCTTATGATCCGGCGACGGGCGAGCTGAAGTGGCGAACGCCGGTCGGCGGAGGGCCTTCAGCCGGCACGTTTGCCACCGCGGGCAATCTGGTGTTTGCGGGCGACCGTCAGGGCATGTTCTACGCCTTCGACGCGACGAGCGGGAACCTGCTGTGGCAGTTCGACACCGGCGCGGCTATTCGAGGCGGGCAGATCACGTATCAGGTGAATGGCGTTCAGTACATCACGGTGCCGTCTGGCGGAGATGTCATCCTGACACTGGCACTGCCAGGCCAGTGAGGTGATGCTGTCCAGCAAGCCGTACGTCGATGGCAAGCCCGTTCGTTCCAGAGGGACAAGAACAGTTGGTCTGAGCTTCCAAGCAGGATTGAAGCCAGGGCGGAGCGCGCCGTTAGGGATACGTCGGGTGCCGTACTTCCGGACGTGAGGGTTGACGCGTCGAGTCCGGCGTTGATCTGATTGCGCACGGACCCGTGACAAGCCGCGTCATGCGACGCACCATCCAAGCTGTTGCATAATGCGATGGCGTCGACGAGGGGCGATCGATGTGATCGGCTCGCTGCGGGAATTGGCTTGGACGCTGCGCGACGGCGATGGACGGTTAAGGTCCCCGCCCTTGAGACTCGGAGAGTGTATCGTGACTGGATCGACCACCAAGCGGCCGCTGTATGGCCACCTCTACGTTCAGGTCCTCACCGGCATCGCGCTTGGCGTGATCGTGGGCTACCTCTGGCCGCACGCCGCAACGACGCTCAAGCCGCTCGGCGACGGGTTCATCAGGCTCATCACGCATGATGATCGCGCCCGATCGTCTTCGGCACGGTCGTCGTCGGCATCGCCAAGATGGGCGACATGAAGAGCGTCGGCCGCATCGGCCTCCGGGCGCTGCTCTACTTCGAGGTCGTCTCGACGATCGCGCTCGTCATCGGGCTGGTCGTCATCAACGTGTACAGGCCGGGCGTCGGCATCAACGCGTCACCGGAGACGCTCGACGCCAAAGCGGTGGCCGCCTACACGTCCTCCGCGCAGCACCTGAGCACGGTCGATTTCCTGATGAACATCATTCCGACCACGGTCGTGGACGCGTTCGCCAAGGGCGAGATCCTCCAGGTGCTGCTTCTTCTCCGTGCTGTTCGGCGTGGCGCTGCTGCACCTCGGCGAGCGCGGCCGCAGCCTGCTCAACATCATCGACGAGTTCACGCACGGGCTCTTCGGCATCGTGTCGGCTCATCATGCGGGTGGCGCCGATCGGGGCGTTCGGCGCGATGGCGTTCACGATCGGCCACTACGGCATCGGCACGCTGCTGTCGCTCGGCAAGCTCATGGCCGGCTTCTACATGACGTGCCTGCTGTTCGTCATTCGTCGTGCTCGGCGGCATTGCCGGCCTGGACGGGGTTCAGCCTGTTCAAGTTCATCAGATACATCAAGGAAGAGATTCTGATCGTGCTCGGCACCTCGTCGTCTGAGTCGGTGCTGCCGCGGATGATGGCGAAGCTCGAGCACCTCGGCTGCCACAAGTCGGTCGTGGGTCTCGTCGTGCCGACCGGGTACTCGTTCAACCTCGACGGCACGTCGATCTACATGACGATGGCCGCGATCTTCGTCGCGCAGGCGACGAATACGCCGCTCACGGTCGCGCAGCAGCTTGGCATTCTGGCGATTCTGCTGCTGACGTCGAAGGGCGCGGCCGCCGTCACCGGCGGCGGGTTCGTCACGCTGGCGGCGACGCTGTCGGCCATCCCGACCATCCCGGTCGCGGGCCTGGCGCTCATCCTCGGCATCGACCGCTTCATGTCCGAAGCGCGAGCGATCACGAATCTGATCGGCAACGGCGTTGGGACGATGGTCATCGCGCGCTGGGACGGCGCGCTCGACAACAGGAGAATGGCGCGCATCCTCAACCGCGAGACGCCGGAGGAAGCTGACGATCCGGAACGTGTGCTGGTTGCCGAAGCCCATGCGCACGTCGCCGGCAAATCGTAGGGGTCGGGCCCCTACGATGTCTTCGGCGAGAAGGCGAGGAACCGTCTCGAGTTGTCGTGGAGCATCTTGCGAATGGTCGAGTCCTTGACGCCGGCGTAACGCATCTTGCCGACGAACGTCACGAGCACTGCAGAGAACCCTTCACCGAAGTTCGCCTTGAGCTGTCTATTGTGCGCCATGTCGGAGGACAGAAGGATCTGATCTTCGAAGCCCGCGTCGAGCACCGCCAGTAACATTTGCAGCTTCATCCGGTCCGTCACGTTCGTGATCGCCGAGACGTTGAGCTCGTGGCCCACCGTGTCGAACCCGACGAACGCGCCGCGCTTGGCGATGGCGATCGGTGTCTGCGCCTTCGGATCATCCTTGAGATCGGACAGGTGCCCGATACACAGGCCCCGCGGATTCACCTTTTCCGATTCGTAGACCTCGAGCTGGTCGAGCGCGCATTGCTGGCAACCCTCGTGCGGTGAATGCGTGAAGATCGGCAGGCCCGTGCGGTGATGCGCCTTCGAGGTAGCGCGCATCATCTTGCGCTCGTCAGGGTGGGTTTCGAGCGAGGAACCGATTTCCCCAAATGCTCCCCACCGTTGCGCCTGCGCATCGCTCACGAGCTCATCGGCAATCTGATCCTCGGTCTTGTCCATTACCCCGGCCGGGTAGGGCGCTAGGTAGTATCCGCCGGCGAGGATGATGTGCACGCCCGATCGCGTCGCGATCGTCTTGAGGTCCTCGATCGCCTTGGCCGGCCGCCGGCGCCCTATGGACGCGTCGACGATGCCGATCAGGCCGTCCTTCTTGGAGGCCTTCAATTCCTCGACGATGAGATCGATGTCTTCCTCCTGGGGCGGACGCGGGCTTGCGTTGGCCTGTCGGCCGGCGCCTTGCGTGGCGTTCCCGCCCTCGGAAGTCGAGCTCGCTCCACGTTGCCCGGTTCCCCTCGCAGCCGCCGTCCTCGGAGGACTGCTGTAGAAGCCGCCGACGATATGTTCGTGCATCAGCGTCGCTCCCCCTCGGAGAGCGTCGGGCGACACGTCTTTGAGAACGGTCCGGATAATGGCGCCACTGGGAATCCGGGTGGCCTGCCCGGCGGGCGCCGGCGCGAATCCCGCCGCAAGACCGATTTCCTCACGCAAGGCGACGAGTCCTGCGCCCAACCCGAGGAGTCCTATCGCCTCTCTGCGTCCCAGCCCGGCTTGTTCACTCTTCTTCATCGTCACCGTCTCGCTCCTCAAGAATGACTGGCCTCCGTGCAGATCGGCAGCACCGCCGCCCGATTGGCCATCGAGCCCGGTACCACCGCTGCGCGGTCCCGTCGAGCTATTGCGTCAGGGCCTTGTTGATGGCCGCCCGCAGGGTTGGATCCTCGGGTGTGACGGTGCTCGGGAAGAAGGCTGCGACCTGCCCGTCCTTCGAGATAACGTACTTCGCGAAGTTCCACGCAGGCAGGTAGCCCGATCTCCACAGGAAGCCGTACACCTGTGACTGATTTCGGTCGAGCCGGGTGACCACCTTCTCGAAGAGCGGGAATGTGACGTCGTAGTTGAGCTTGCAGAAGGTCTGGATCTCTTCGGACGTTCCCGGTTCCTGGCCCCCGAAGTCGTTGCTTGGGAACCCGAGAACGTTGAAGCCTTTCCCCTTCAGCTCGCGATGAAGCTTTTCGAGCCCTTCATATTGCGGCGTGTAGCCACATTTGCTGGCCACGTTCACAACGAGGCTCACCGATCCGCGATATTGACTGAGGTCGGTCGGCTTGCCGTCGAGCGTTGCGGTCTTGACGTCGTAGAACGACTTCATCGCCCGCACCTGCGCGGAGGGTGGGGGGGCCTGTGCGAGTAGTGCTGTGGACACCCCGGCCAAGACCAACGTGGCAAGAACAACTGGCATCTGCCTCATGGATGTATTCCTCAGCCTCTTCTTCGTGAGCGGTCGGTGCCGGCCGCACTACTTCTTCTTTGTGAGTTCGTCGTAGGCGATCTGCATATCCGTCTTCAGCGCAGTACGGCCGCCCGTTGCCTGCTCGCCCTGCATGTAGCCGCTGAATGGCGCTGGCGCTGGGTTCGGGTACTCGGCCACGAGCTGGTCGACGGTCTTGTTCGCTTTGATTCCGTCGCGAACGCGCTTCACCAGGTCCTGCATGAAGTCGCGGTGGAGCTTCAGGTCGTCGAACGTCATCGCTGGGCCGTGACCCGGGATGACGCGGTCCACGCCGCTGATGCCGGCGACACCCTTGGCAAGCGTTTCGGGGAAGTCGACGGCGCTCGCGCCGTTGGCGACGTCGATGAAGGGGGGGACCCTTGGCCGAAAGAGGTCGCCCACGTGCATGGTACGCGCGGCCGGGAACACGATCCAGGTGTCGCCATTGGTGTGGCCGCGTCCCCACCAGTACAGATCGATCCGGTCCTTGCCGTCCAAGACCGACATCTTGTCCTTGAACGTCCGTTTCGGCAGGTACTTGGCGTTGTCGCCCTTGAACTTGTCGCAGTTGCCGACGTTGCTGCACGTCTCCTGCGACCACATCTTCAGAATGTTCTCGTGGACGATGTATTCGATAGCCGGTGGCGCGGGCAACTCGACGTTGCTGCCGGCGTGGTCGCTGTGACCGTGACTGTTCAGGACCATGATCACCGGCCTATCGGTGACGCTTTTGATCTTGTCGAGAATCGTCTGTCCCCAAGTCGGGTTCTTCGTGTCGACCACGACGACCCCTTTTTGCGTGATCCACGCCAGGGTGTTGCCCCCGGTGAAGCCCTTATCTTCCGGTCGCGAAATCCCCATGATGTAGAGGTTATCCGTGACTTTGACGATGTCGGGGATGATGCGCTCAGCCTGGCCGCGCCCGCCTCGCCCCCCCTGATCCTGGTAGCCAGCGAGCTGTAACGACAGCATACCGACGGCAATCAACACTCCCAGGACGATTCCGCGTCTCATGGCAAATCTCCTTTTGACGTCGCGTTCGTGCTGACCGATCGCGTAAACACAATCCCGGTCACTTCTTCGGCGGTTCGACAACCTCGATGCGCACGCTGTCGGGCCCGGTGATGAATGATATCTTCACCGCCGACGGGCTGGGAGGCGTCAGCGGTCGCGGTTCGGTCTGGAAGGCCACGCCCTTCTGTTTGATCTCGGCAGCGGCGGTGTCCAGATTGGGGAAAGAGAATCCGATATGGTCGATTGCGTGGCCGTTCGATGGAGTGAGCGGTTCTTTTGAAGCGCCGACAAGCAGCCACACTTTGTCGTACAGCACGGCGTCGATCCGGCCCTTCATCTTCGTCATTTCACCGCCGAAGATATTCTGATACCAGGCGAGCGTTTTTGGAGGATCGACGCTGTTCAGGTGCACGTGGTGGAATCCCGGATATTCTGGGTGTTCCACGATCTCGATCCGGGTCCCCCATGGGTCCTCGACGTAGGCAAGCTTGAACAAGCCTTGGACTTCGCGCATCGGCTGCGTGATTTTGACGCCCGCCGCTTCGAGCGATGTGAGTTTCGTCTCGATGTTTGCGAAGGAGAAGCCGATGTGGTTGACACCCGTACCCGCGCTTGGTCCCGTGGGCGTGCCGACGGCGAACAGGAGGATCGCTGTGCCGCAGTTGGCGGCGTTGGCGCGGTTGGGTATGGCCTGGCAGCCCATGTTCTTGATGTACCACTGCGCCCCTTCTTCGCCGTTCGGGGCGGTGAGGTGCACATGATGATAGGCGGCACCAGCCGCGGCGGCCGTGCGCGGGGCGGCGCTACAGATTCCCAGAACAAGCGCGCAGAGCAAGAATATTCGATCTCACGGTGTCCCTCCATGATCGACGCCGACACGCATGGCGTCCGATGTGGCCCGCAACAGGCCCCCTGTTTGTAGCATATCGAGACAGCGAACGCCACGGTTCTACGCCCCTGGTAGTGGGCTAGTGCTCGCCCACTACCGCCCCCTGGTTCGTTGCGGGTCTGGTGGGCGGGTATATGATTCGGCCCGTTGTTGCGACCGGTGGCTTCTCCTGGTCGCACGGCGCTCACGTCGCGAATTGTAGTTACCCTGTTCATCCAGGAGTTTCGGTATGGCAAGAACGTGGGGCAGAGTCGGCCTGGCTGTAGCGGGCCTTGTCGTGATATCCAGCCTGGGCATTGGCGCTCAACGTGGTGGGGGAGCGGCGGGTGGACAAGACGACGCGGCGGGCGCGCCTCTGGGGCGCGGGCGCGGTGCCGGTGCACCAAGCCCAGGCCAGCCCTGGCAGACGGGTGGCGTCAGGACGATGCCGGCGGCGGGTGAAGCGTTCAAGAGCTTCAAGCCGGTGACCGACGCGATACTTCTCAATCCCGACCCCGCCGACTGGATCCATTGGCGGCGCACGTACGATGCATGGGGCTACAGCCCTCTCAAGCAGATCAACAAGAGCAACGTCGAACACCTCCAGCTGATCGCGGCCCGGCAGCTTGGCGGGGGGAGCTCGATGCAGCCGACCCCGCTCGCTTACCAAGGCGTCCTTTACGTGCCGCAGCCGTGGGGCCTTGTCCAGGCCTACGACGGTGCGACCGGTGAACTGCTCTGGCAGTATCAGCGCAAATTCGACTACGACCCCGACACCTATTTTCTGAGCCGGCTGAGAGGCGTTGGGATCATCGACGACAAGATCATCGTCCCGACGACGGACGCGCATCTCGTTGCGCTTAATGCCCGCACCGGCCAGGTGGTCTGGGATCAGATGGTGGCCGACTACAAGTTGGGATACCGCTACACGTCGGGCCCGCTCATCGCGAAGGGCAAGATTTTCCAGGGCATCACGGGTTGCGAGCGATACAAGAACGACGTCTGCTTTATCTCGGCACACGATCCGGCCACCGGCAAGGAGCTGTGGCGGACGTCGACCGTGCAGCGGCCGGATGACCCCGGTCCTGACACATGGAGCGGCCTGCCGCTCAACCGGCGATCGGGGAGCGATGTCTGGATTACCGGCACCTACGATCCCAAACTGAATCTGATCTACTACTCGACCGCGAATCCCAAGCCGTGGGCTCGCGTCTCGCGCAAGACCGACGGCGACGCGCTCTATACCAATTCGACGCTCGCGCTAGATCCCGATACCGGCAAGATCGTGTGGTACTTCCAGTTCACACCCGGGGAAACGCACGACATCGACGATGCGTTCGAGAACATGCTGATCGACCATGATGGCCGCCAGTCGCTCTTCAAGATGGGCAAGCTGGGCATCCTTTGGGAGCTCGATCGCAAGACGGGCAAGTACATCAGGTCTACGGATCTCGGCTTCCAAAACATCGTCGAAGTCAATCCGTCGAGCGGGAAGATATCGTACCTGCCCGACATGATCCCGAAGAAGGATGTGCCGACACCTGCCTACTGTCCTGGGGCCTTCGGCGTCAGAAACTTCCGGGCAACCGCCTATCATCCCGACACCGGGGCGATCTATATCCCCATCCACCCAGCATGCACGGCGTCAGTATTCGGCGAGGCTGCGGAGGAGAATGCCCTGCCGGTTTATTTCTACCGAGACTCAAAGTTCACCGGACAGCGGAGTGCCGCGGCACCTGGTGTCGGCGTGCATCCAGCGATGCCGAAAGGCTTTGCCGGCATGTACGTAGCGATGGATGCCAAGACCGGCAAGATCATGTGGCGGCATCCAAGAACAGGGCAGCCGACCGCCGCAGCACTGACGTCGGCTGGCGGGCTCATGTTCGGAGGCGAGGGAGAGTACGTGTTCGCGCTCGATGCGAACAGCGGCAAGCAGTTGTGGCAAACACGGCTGATGACCGGTGTCGTTGGATACCCGGTAACGTATGCGATCGGCAACACGCAGTACGTCGTCTTCGCGACGTCCAACCGCCCGACGTCAGGCGCGGCGCTCTACATCTTCGCGCTGCCGCCGTCCTCGAGAGGCTCGCTCAAGTAGGGCAGGATGACGATTGGGGATTAGGGACTAGGGACTAGGGACTAGGGATCTAGGGATTAGGGATTAGGGACGGAAGTAGTCGGGAAGCCCGGCTTTCGTTTCTCGCAATATTTCGACGATCGCATTGCGTTCAGCGAGAGGCAGCCGAGCGTAGGCCTTGTCGGTCTCTTTGCCGGATAGGACGCGCCAGAGCTGGTCATATACGGCGCCCTTCGCCATAGGTGGCAGCGCGTCGAACGCCTCCGTATAGATCATGTAGCTGCACCGGTATCGGAACAGCCGCCGTTCGAGGTCCAGTTCTCGAAGCGAGCGCATGTTGCGATCGCGGGGGCCTCGTGCGGAGAACTCACGCGCAAACGCCGATGTGCCTCGGACGGCTGAGGGCAGGGGGGCTTCATCCACGAACAGGAAGTAGTCAACCAGCTCGCGGGCAGTATCGCGAAGGCCAGGCGACGGGTTGCCGGCCGATCCCGGTGGTCTGCCCTCGGTCGCGATGCGCGCCTCCCAACCGAGGCGCGTGAGCAGGTTGGTCGCGTGCGCCTGATGGTTGAGTATCAGCAGCGCGACGACGTCACTGTGAGGAGACAGGTACGCGGCCGAGTCGATCACGCCGGCCACCGACGTCAGCTTCGGGGCCACCGCCGCTCTGGTGTAGGACCGCGCCACGTGAGACACCGGTACGTTTCCGAGATGGCGGGCTGGAACCTGGGCCCCGGTGACGTACCAACCGCCCCACCGATCTTCGATTGGCGTCCGGTGGTCCACAGGCCAGCCCTGCGCGTACTCGAATTTGTTGTCCGACAGCGGGAGCGTGCTCATGACGAAAATACCTGGCACGCCGCCCGTCTCTGTGCCGGCGTGACATTCGAGGCAGCGCGCTTCACGGACAAGCGCTGGTTGTGGCTGCGCCGCCTGGCGAAGCGTATAGAAGACGACGCCCTGGCTCGGATCCTGAGCGGCAACCTCGAGGAGGTTGGATCCCTGCACCCAACCGACGGCGACCCTATCGTTGAAGTACAACGCTCGCGGTCTCCGTTGAGTGATCTCGTCGGCCTGGAGGCTGGTTGGCGAGTACACGAGTGTCTGCGATGCAGGCGAGATGTCGAGGGCCGCCAGAAGCGACCGCAGATACCCCGTGGCGGTGTCGAAGGTCAGCTGAAGCTGTCTGGCCCGAAGCTTCTGATTCAGTGTGGCAACGGCATCAGAGGTGTCCCGTGTGGAGTACTGGATGGCAGCATGGTCCCGCGAGACCCTGGTGGTTGCGGCATCCTGCGCCAGGGTAAGGCCCAGAGGGCTCGCGACAACCGCGACGGCCACGAGCACAAATCCGGCAAAACGACGCATGCTACTGCGCGTATTATATGTCCTCGGTCCTTCGAACCTGAGCCGTGAGAACTTGGGTTTCGACATCACCGCGCGCGAGAGACCGGTCTTCAACGGGAGGGGCTATGCGGTCAAGAGCAAGATACTGGCTAGGTCCGGCGATCGCTGGCTGCTTCATCGTCGCAGCGAGCGTACGAACAGACGATGGTGTGGCGGCTCAGCAGCGGAAACGCGTGGTCACCACGCGCATCTTCACCGGCAGTGACGGATTGACTCACGCTGAAGAGATCGACATCAAGCTCAAGCCCCGCGCCAGCGCTGGAGAAGTCTCGGAACCTGTCAAGGTGGCGGGACTCGAGTTTCGACGCACGCCGCCGAACTATTTCAGCGATTGGCACAGGGCACCACGGCGTCAGTACGTTGTGACACTCAGCGGCCGCGGCGAAGTCGAGTTGACGGACGGAAAGAAGATCCCGCTCGATCCTGGACACATTCTGCTTGCCGAGGACCTGACGGGGAAAGGCCACATTTCGCGTGGCGTTGGGACAGAAGACCGTATCTCACTACTCATCCATCTCGCCGAGCCATAGCGTGAGGTCTGCAATCCGCCGTTGCGGGGACTGATCGGGGGACTCATGGGCCGTGCGCCAACGCGGCCCACCTACGCCGTCAGCAACTGGCTCTTCCTTCGCCTTCTGGGCATCGCCTATCTCTGCGCGTTCTGGTCTTTCGGGGTCCAGGTCCGCGGCCTGATTGGTCAGCAGGGCATCTTGCCGGCGCGGTTGTTCATGGCGACCGCCGCGCAATGGGCGGACGGGCGGGGACTCGGACTCTCGCGATTCTGGGAACTCCCGACACTCTGTTGGTTCGGCACGAGCGATCAGGCGTTGCAGATGCTCTGCACGGCTGGCGTGGTGCTTGCCGTGTTGCTCGTGAGCGGCATCGCGTCGGCTGTGGTGCTGCCGCTGCTCTGGGTCCTGTACCTGTCTCTTTCGGTTGTCGGCCGCGACTTCTTGTCGTTCCAATGGGACACGCTCCTGCTGGAGACCGGGTTCCTTGCCATCCTTGCCGCGCCGTTGACGCTCGTCGAGCGTCCGGGCGCCGACGAGCCACGGGCGGGTGCGCGGTGGCTTGTCTGGTGGCTGCTGTTTCGTCTCATGTTAGGCTCGGGCATCACGAAGCTTTCGAGCGGGGACCCCACCTGGTGGAGTCTGACGTCGCTCACGTTCCACTACGAGACGCAGCCTCTACCCACACCGCTCGCCTGGTACGCGCATCAGCTGCCGGCATGGTTCCACAAAGGGTCGACCGCAGTCGTGCTCGGCATCGAGCTCGTGATACCGTGGTTCATTCTCGGATCGTGTCGCCTGCGGAGAAGCGCGTGCGGTGCCTTCGTGCTACTGCAGGCGTTGATTGCCCTCACAGGTAACTACGCCTTCTTCAATTTCCTGACCGTCGCACTCTCGCTCACTCTTCTGGACGACGCGATGCTTCGATCGCTGTGGCGTCCGCGTGGCAGAGCGGACGCCTCCCGGCGCAGGTGGCCGTCATGGGTCGTGGCGATGGTTGCCGTCGTGGTGGTAGGGGCTTCGTGGTCGACGCTCATGATCCAGGCTGGACTGCAGATCCCTGGCGCGGCCCTCGCTCGCGCCTCTGCGCCAAGCCGTCGCGCCATTTCGCAGCGTGAACGTGTACGGACTGTTTGCGGTCATGACGACCAGCCGTCCGGAGATCATCGTCGAGGGATCTGACGACGGGGCGGCGTGGCGCGCGTATGCGTTCAAGTACAAGCCAGGCGATCTTGCACGGCGGCCCATGTGGGTGGCGCCGCATCAGCCGCGACTCGATTGGCAGATGTGGTTCGCTGCGCTGAACGATGCGCGAGGGGAGCCGTGGTTCCACAGCTTTTGCGAGCGATTGCTCGAGGGTTCACCAGCGGTCCTGGATCTGATGGCGAGCAATCCATTCCCCGAGAGGCCTCCGCGTTTCGTCCGGGGGACGCTCTACGAATATAAATTCACCGACTACACCGTTCATCGGAACAGCGGCACGTGGTGGTCTCGTGAGTTCGTGGGCCAGTATTCGCAGCTTCCTGAGGCTCCCTGACATCTGAGCGAAGCCAGGTTGTCGCGGAAAGTCCTGGACCGGGCCGTCTCCGACGTCATTTGGCGGCCGCGGACATGGCGGACCGTGCCCCCCGCAGGGGACAAACCGCACAGGTACGTGTTCACGATCTACGCCATGAGCGTCGACAGGCTCGAGATGCCGGCCAACGCCTCGCCGGCGCTCGCCGGATTCACCATCAACGGCAGCAAGATGGCTACGGCCAGGCTTTCACCGCGCTGTTCGGCCGCTGACCAGCCCCGCGTCGGTCTGTTTGGCCGCGGTGCGGGTGCCCCACGCCTGGCCGACAGGGAATCGGGTGTGCGGCGGGCGCGAGGGACGTTGAGCTATGGCGTTCGCGGCAGACATCGGGCTGCCTTGTTGGATGGGTCCGCGACGTTGACCTCGCGCCCCCTGGGAGTGTCGCGATAAGCCCGATGACAGTTTGCGCACGAATCTGAGAGCTGATTGGTGGCTTCTGACACGGCCTCCTGGTTCCTCGACTGCGACGCCTTGTACGCGGCTCGTCCGGCCTCTGCCAGTTCCAAGGAGTACTTGATCCAATCAGGGCGGTCCACCGGAACAGGTCTGCCGTTTTCGCAGCGGCGTCCGGGGGTCAACATGAGAGGCGCTGACTCGGCGACCGCGATTGCCGCGTAGTCGACCAACTCCCATGGGGAATAGATGCCGGCGCCCCAGTCGACCCAGGAAAACCCACCCGCCGGAGGCGAACCCGACGCACGTGCTGGCAGCGGAGCGCCCGGATCGTTGGTTTGCACGTTGAAAATCAAATTAGAGGTTGGGAAGAGCATGCCGCGCATTACGGCGGCCAAGTTCCCCGCCGGGGGGAACGTAGGAGCCTGCGCCGTGCCGGTCTTGCCCTGAAGAGCCGGGGGCTTTTGCGATCGCGTCATCGCCACTGCCTTTAGCGTCTCTTCGTTGGCGACGAGCTCGGTCTTTCCGGCAGGAAACTTGCCGACCTTCAGCAGGTAGGCCACGATGTCGGCCGACTGCTGTGGCGTGAGCGTGCCTGCCTCATTCGCGGGCATCGTGTTTCGGATCTTGTTTGCGAGATCGGAGAGCGGCCCACCCCACAGATCGACGAACCCGTCCCCTGCAAGCGGGGGTGCGGCGCCACCCTGCAGCGCCACGCCATGACAGCCGGCGCAGCGCAGCTTGTAGATGTCCTGTCCGCGTGCGGCCTGGCTATCGGTGTAGACGCCGTCTTCTGCCGCAGCCGGCCGCTGCTGTGCGTACACTGCCGTCAACGGCGTGCCTGCCAGCATCCAGGCACACGCGCCCGCGGCAGAGATGGTGAAGAAACGTTGGCGATTGAGACTCGAGAACATTGGATCCTCCGCAACCGCGCTCGGCGTTCCTTTCACGCCAGCATGGCTAGGTCTGCTTCTGCGTTCACCGGATTGTGCCCGCCAAGACGAGCAGTGTGACGAGTGACAAGGCTGCGTGCCACGACAGCTCCGTCGGGTCGCGCAGCAACGCGGCACCCAGACAGAGTGCGAGCCCCGCGGCGAGTAGACAGTACCAGTGAAGGTCCTGGTGGCTCTCATCTGTCGAGATGACGGCGGCGCGGCGCCGGGTGCTCGAAATGATTCTGGATGCGATCTCGCGGTCGGACTGGCGACCGAGCTCGTAGTAATCGCCGCCGCCGGCGCGCGCGATCTCGTTCAATGAGTTGCGGTCGAGGACGGCACGGATCGGCGGCTCCGCGGGCTGGTTGGCCGATGGTGGAACGGGAATCAGGGCGCCGGCCGTCGTCCCCACTCCGACCACGAAGATCGTGGCACGTCGCCGTCGCACTTCCTCAATGGCGACTGCAACCTGTACCGCTCCACGCCTGGCCGTCCGATATCACCACGAACGCTTTGGCGTTAGCTGGTCTTGCCGAACAGTTCCTCGTCCTTCTGGACGAGGTTCAGGCCCCAGTGAAGGCCTTCCTCGATGTTCGTGTCCCAGGTCGGATCGTCTTCCAGCCGGAACGGCGAGCGCTCGCTGAGGTGATCGAGGAAGAAGAACAGCGCGTTCGGGTCCTTGGTCAGGCGCACCTGCGGCGATGCGAGGTGCGCGAAGAGCGCCAGCGCGACGCGCTCGCCCTTCCAGCTCAGGGCCTCACCGAACATGCGCAGGAAATGCACGGCCCGACGCCATCGGTCCGGCGCCACGTCCGTGGCATACATCGACGCGGAGCCATCGAGCAGAACAACGAAATCTGCACCGCCGCGCTTCACGGCGGAAATCCTCGCCTGCGGCCGCGCCAGGGCGAGGATGCAGAAGCTGGTGGCGAGGACCACCATCAGCCAGAACCCGAGATCGCCGATCCATGCGTAGCGAGCCCTCATGGGCAGAAGACGCGTACCTGCCGACTGGCGCACATCCACACGGCGTTGCACCAGGCGCCACAATCCCAGCATGAGCAGGGCCGCCGGAAGGATGAGCAGCCACAGATACAGGGGCTGAGCCGCGCTGACCGTCTTGAGGTCGAGTCCCGCCAGCACGTCAACCCTTGCGTTTGAGCGGCGCGGCTTTTCCGGCCTCTCCCTCAGTTGTCTTGCGCTCCTGGGCTTCGAGCGGAATGTAGACTTTGAAGTCCTTGGTGCTTTCCTGCTCGGCGCAGCGGCGCACCAGTGGTGCCATGCGGATTGCTCGCTTCCTCAGGCGCGATCGCCTTGCGACGGCCTTTGTCGACCTCGTTGCGAAGCCTCAGAAGGTATTCGTAGTTGTACGCGGCGTCCTCGTGGCGTGTGGCGTTCTTGAGGACCGTGAGGTACGCGCCGATGCCGGCATCCAGTGTCGCAAGCGTTGATGCCTGGTCTTTCGCCTGTGCGATGCCCTGACGGTAGAGCCCGCTGGCGGTGAGAAACTGCAGCTCGACATTGTCTGCCGGGACACTGGCCAAGGGGTCGTCCTGGTTGCTGAGCAGGGGACCATAGCGGCGCTGCCAATACTGCAGTGCCGCTTTTTTCGCGCGCAGTTCGTTCAGCGGTCGGGTACCGACCCGTGGGACATGGCTGGCGTACTCATAGTAGGGCTCCGCCTCGTTCAGCGCGTTCTCGAGCGCGCCGAAGTCCGAGTCGACGGCGAGCTTCTGCGCGTCAGCGATCTGGCGATCGAGAAGACCGGAGCCAAAGAAGACCGCAGCCACAACTGCGAGCACCAGCGATCCAACCAGGTAGCTAGCGATAGCTTTCATGCTGCCTCTTCTCCCTCGTCTTCTTCCTCAGGGGAATGTGCTGAAGTACGGAAGCCCAAGCCTCAACGCGCCGGATGTGAGCCAGAGTCCGACAGCAATGAGCGCGTAACCAGAGAACCTCGGCCGTTGTGCCGTGTACTCGCGAACGTTGATTTGTCCCGACGACAAGCGGTCGATTTCGTCCAGCGCCTTCAGGATCGCCGCTTCGTCGGGCGCCGCATAGAACCGCCCGCCAGTCTTGACCATCGCTGGCTGCCAGATCGCGTCCTGCTTGACGTCGCCGAATTTCATCTTGTGCGCGGTCCGAATCATGTACATCGGGATCTTGTTGCGCTGAGCTTCGCGCACCATGGTGTCGAGGTTCTGCCCTCTCAATGTCACCTGATCGTCGCGCCCGTCGGTGAAGATCAACATCAGATTTCCTGACGCGTTGAGGAAGTCGAATGTCTTGAAGAGCGCCGTTCCTTGGTCGATTCCCTGAATGATGGTCGTGCCATAGTCAGGGAACCGGCCCCACTCCCGAGGAGCGCTCACCAGTTGCAGGCTGAGCAGGATGTTCTCGTAGTCGGTCGTAAAGGGCGTCACGACGTACGCTTCGTTGCCGAACTGAATCAGGGCAATCAGATCGTGATAGGGACCGGACATCCGCTGCCGCATGAAGCGCTCGGCTCCGGCAACTGCCGTGAAGAATGTCGGCGCGCCCTGTGTCTTGAGTTGCTTCGTGTCGAAGGTCATCACCATGCTCGTCGAGGCATCGACCAGCAGCGCAATGCGCCGGCCGAGGTACGAGACGTCATCTCGGGTGAAGGAGGTGAGCGGGTCAGCGAGGGCCACCGCGAAAAACGGCACGCCGGCCAGAAACAGGAAGAACGCCCCGTGTCGGCTGGACGCCAGTCTCGATCGGCGCACGACCGGCAGCAAGGCCGGCAACGCAACGTGCCGCCGGTGAAGCGCGCGCCATCCCACGTGCCGGGCAATCAAGAGCAGCGACGCCGTCGCCAGCAAGACCACGAATACCAGCATCGCGGTGCCGCTTTCGACGAAATGCAGGTCCGCCCACCGCAGTCGCATCCATTCGTCGAGCGTGCCGCGCAGCGTATCCAGAATCGGCGTCAGCGGGACCATACTGATCATTTGATCGACGTGGTTGTCTCCGGTCCACGACGGCGGCCCGGCCACCAGGATCTGGCGTAGAGCCGGTTGACGGCGTCCTCCCCGCGCGTCAGCGCCGTTTCCAGCGCCGCGGCATCGATCTGCTGGCTGCGCCCGTACCGTGCCACGCTGAAAACGCGGAGCGAATCGCCGATCGCTTCGAGATCCGACGCGTCACGGGCGTCCGCACGCGCCTCGTGAGCGGCCAGGTGACGGCTCACCGCCTCCGCGCTTGCGGCCGCGGATACCACCACCAAACGACGCCGCAGGATGCCCGAGCGCAGCCGGATCTGCCCCTCGCGCAGCCGGGTGTCAGATGCGACCGCCGATTGCGCAAGAGGATGGCCCATGCCGATCGCCGCCGCAACGCGAAGGGGCGCAAGCGCGCGAGTGGCAAGCTCGGGGTTCCATCCTTCTCGGGCGACATCCTCTTTCACGTCGCGGGTCGCGCGCAGTGCGCCGCGCAACGCGGTACGTGGCATGACGGCCATCATCTCCAGCGGCCGCTGAACGCGATACCGTCCGAAGGTGCGCACGGCAGCCAATCCGAACAGCAGGATGGCAAAGCCAGAGGCAGACGGCGGCCCCAACGAACTCGCTCGTGGCTCGAAAACGACGCGCCTCGATGGCCGCGAACGTATCGGGCCGTGCGTCACGGATGCCGGTGGCCTCCTTCGGGACGAGGGAGGCGACGCGCATCCGCAGCGGTGGCAGGCGGTAGGTATGCTCGCGCTCTTGGGTCTCTCCGGCGGTCGAGACGATGTTGTAGTTGATGCCGAGCGTGGGGATCGCGACGTCCTTCTCGAAAAACTCGCCGCCGAGGAGCCGCACCGTGTACTGGTACTGAAAGTAGCGCCACGGCGCGATCACGATATCCTCGTGGCGCACGCCGCCGACGACGTCGAACGGCGTCAGCGACAGCGCCGCCGGCTCGAGGTTGTCTCGATTCGTCACTGTCTTGATGGCGCTCGTGTCGACGAGACCGCAGGTCAGCGTGACCGTGAAATGCTCGCCGACCACCACAGACGTCGCCGAACTTCTCCACCAGCACTTGATCGGATCCACCGCGAGCTTGTCGGCGGCGCCCGGCGGTACTGGACGTGCAGCCGTCTGTGCCGTCTGTGCCCACAGGGGCGATTGCGATAGGCACGGCGCCGCTCACCACGGCGGCGATTACAAGGTGTTGAAGGGATAGGGTTCGCGTCATCGCCCGCTCATACCTTCCGAAGCCGCCTCTCTGCGAGGAAGCCAGCCAATGTGGTTTCCATCTCCCAGCGGTCGAGTCCAACAGTCACGACGTCGAGGTCGGCGTCGTGAGCAAGCCGTTGGATCTCCTTCTGCCACTCCGTGACGCGCTCGGCCAGCCGGCTGAATTCCCGCCGTGAAACGATGCGCGTAGCGCCGGTCTCGATATCGAATGTTCTGATCCACCCGGCCGACACATCGGCGAGCCGGTAGGCGAAACGCGCGTCGACCATCACGAGGAACACGTCATGCATCCCGTTCAGCAACGAGAGCTCGTGCAGCAGTCGCGAGGCGTCGGCAAAGAGGAAATCTGAAATGACGGGCACGAGCGATGTTTTTCGCAGCTGTCCGGTGATCGCCGTGGTGAGGTCCCGCTGCGCGCCCGCTGTTTGGGTCTGCCGCCGGTGCTGATACAGGTCGATGCAATAGAGCACATGCGGCTTGCCGACGCGCGGCCGTGCCGCGGCCAGCTGCTGGAACTGGTCGTCGAAGGTAATCAGCCCGAACAGGTCCTGGCAGAGCACCGAGGACAGACCGACGGCGGCGATGGCGCGCGCGATGGTGGCGGCGATCGGCGTGCGTTCCGCGCCGCACCGGGTCGACAGCGAGGCGTCGGCGACCGCGACGATCGTGGCGTTGCTGTCCTGCTCGAACTCGCGCGTGATCATCGGGCTGAAGTTGGTCAGCGACGACTGCGCCCAGTCGATGGAGGACGGCCGGTCGCCCGATTGCCAGTCCCGCAGCCCCACGAAGTTGAAGCCAGCGCCTTTGAATACGCTGGCATGGTCGCCAAGCGTGTACTCTTTCATGCGCTTGAGGATGTAGAGCTCGATCTCCGCGATTTCCGACAGGCTGACCAGCGGTTCCGCAGTGGCAACTGACTTCACGGGACGGGTACCCGGTCGACGATATCGTCGATCACCACTTCGACCGACACGCCGTGCGTGGCGGCGTGCGGGCCGAGCCAGACCCGATGTCCCAAGACGTACTTCGCGAGATCCTGGACGTCCTCCGGATACACCTCGTCGCGGCGGCGCTGGAGCAGGGTCCACACTTTGACGAGGCGCGCCCAGCAGATCGTCGCGCGAGGCGACGCGCCGAGGTCCACGCATTTCTCGACGAGCTCCGACGGCGAATAGTAGGGCCAGCCGCCCTCCGCGTTGTGCGGACGTGTCGCTGCCACCAGACGGCGGATGTACTTGGCCAGCGCCTCGTGCAGGAAGACGTCCCGCGTGATGACCGCGCGGAGCTCGATGATGCGCTCCTTGGACATCAGCGCATCGAGCGACACGTCCTTGAAATCGAAGCTCACCAGCTTCTGCTCTTCCGCTGGTGGCAGGTACGCGATGTTGACCATGATCGCGAAGCGATCCGTGGCCGCTTCGGACAAGGGGAACGTGCCCTGGCCGAGCTCAATGGGATTCATGGTCGCAATGGCGAAACTGAACGTCGGGAGCTCGTACGTGGTCTTTCCGACGGTGACGGTCCGGTCCTGCAGGCCCTCGAGGAACGCGCTCTGTGACTTGAGCGGGATGCGGTTGATCTCGTCGAGGAGAATGACTTCCGCCGAGGCGAGCGGACCGAACTCGGTAATGAAGGCGCCGGTCGCCGGGTTGATCATCTGGAAGCCGACGACCTCGGTCGGCTGCAGGTCGGCCCGCCCCTGGATGCGCGCGAACTTGGCGTTGCTGATGGCGGCGAGGATGACGCCGAAAAACGTCTTGCCCACACCGGGAACGCCGCGCAGGAGCAGGTTGCCGGCATTGACCTGCCGCGCCTTGTTCTTGTCGTACGTCGTCGGAATCTCCGAGAGGAGGACGACGTTGGCGAGCGTCTTCTCCGTCTCGTAGCCCACGAGGGCCTTGCTTGCCTCGGCGACGATCGTCTCGTGAAGATGGATGGCTTCCAGAAGCTCAGCGTGCATAGCGCAGTGACGCGTCTGTATCATACCCTCGTTACTGGCAGTGTCGAATTCCGACGCTCGCTACCGTTTTTGCGATAGACTCACGCACACGTCGTGACAGCGTGACAGGACGCGAGTTCATGCGCGTCTCGATGGTTCTCTTCACGCCCCGCAACAGTGCCGACAGATCGGCCCGGCCGCCCGCGCGGCGCTCTCCGATGCGCGGTGCATGAACTGTCGTGCGTTCCCAGCGCGGGGATCCTCAGGCGCTCAGGCGGTCCGACCAGGAATCCGAACGTGATGCGCGCGCCCCGCAACGTCGACGATATTTACCGGACGCCGCGTGGGTATTATGATGCGGGCAATATCTGTGCGTCTTATTTTGTTCAACCGGACGCGTCGCGTCGTCGCTGAAGCGCTCCGCCCCCTGCGGGGATGTGTCGTCCCTATGCGTGCTCCGAGGCATCTGATGCTGAAACGTTCTCGATACCCAATTGCCGCTGCTATTGCTCTGGCAGTCGGCGTTGCACTCGTCGCAAGGCCCGACGCTCAGGCGCCTACCTACAAAGCGCCCCGAACGTTTGATGGCAAGCCAGACCTGAACGGCATCTGGCAGGCCCTGGGCGAGGCGCACTGGGACCTTCAACCCCATCCCGCGCAGCAGGGCCCGATTCAATTCGGCGCGATGTTTTCGGTTCCTCCAGGTATCGGCGTGGTTGAGGGCAACCAGATCCCGTACCTGCCGGCGGCCGCGGACAAGAAGAAGCAGAACTATCAAAAGCGGATGACCGACGACCCGGAGCTGAAGTGCTACTTGCCGGGCATACCGCGCGCGACCTACATGCCCTACCCGTTCCAGATCGTACAGACGCCGAGCAACATCCTGATGGCGTACGAATACGCAGGCGCACGTCGGGTGATTCCGATTGGGAAGCCCGTCAAGGAAGCCCCAGTCGATACCTGGATGGGCACGCCGTTTGGGCGTTGGGAGGGTGAGACGCTGGTCGTTGACGTGACCGGTTTCAACGGCCAGACCTGGCTCGATCGGGCCGGTAATTTCGCCAGCGAGACGTTGCATGTGGTCGAGCGCTTCACGCGAACCGGCCCTGACACACTGCGATACGAAGCCACGCTCGAGGATCCCAAGGTGTTTTCGCGGCCGTGGAAGATCAGCATGCCCTTGTACCGGCGTCTCGACAGGAACATACAGATGCTGGAATTCAAGTGCCCCGAGTTCGCCGAAGAACTGTTGTGGGGACACCTCCAGAAGAAGATCAAATAGACAACGGTTCTCGCGTCGACTCTTCAGCAGAAGCGGTTCGCTGGGACGGCCGCGAGACGTGTTGGGAGAGCCGCGATGAACTCTACCGCGATGTGTTGATGTCGCGGCCGGTTTCGCGGGTACAGGCGCGCGTCAGAATCGCGCAGCTATTGGATGTCGATGGAAGCTCGGGGGCTCACGCCCCCCAACGTTTGCACGAAACAAAAGAGTCGCAACCGCCCGTTCTGTCATCGACTGATGAGCGCCGCCCTGGCGCGCAAGGACCTTGGGGGGGCCGAATGGTGTCGTCCGCACCTAGGTCAGACCGATCATCCGCGCGGGGATGACGACACACGCCCACAGCACAATAGACACGAATCCAACGAGCTTGGCCTGGGCTGGCGAAACGGTTCCGGGATCGGCGAAGACCACCTTCCGCCGAATCGTGAACATGTAAATCACGGCCAGGAGCAGGGCTGTCATCTTGAACCAGAACGAGAAGTTGTAATAGTTCCTGATGGCGAGTGACGCGAGTTGAGGGAGTCCAGTGAGGAACAGCGCCAGAAGACCCCCGAGCTGCCAGGGCCGCGCGTCGCCCGCGAGCTGCGCGACCGGCTGATTCCGCGCGCCGGTCCCCAGAAGACGCAAGTCGACGATCAGGACTGCGCCCGCAAAGAACGACAACGAGATGAGGTGGAGAATATTGACGACAGCCGCCATCCACGCCGAGCTCTGGATGAGGGTGCTGAGCGGCAGGTTCTGCATCCAGTTGAAGAACGGTAGCAACATGAGCTGAGACTCCTAAGATTCAGTGAACTAGTCGGCGGGCGCCATCAGGTAATCGAGCCAATTGTAAGGCGTCAGCCGGCCGAAGATGATGACTGCCACCCACAGGAACAACCCCAGCGCCCCCGCCCACCTAGCAGCAGAGGGGAGCACGCGATCGTTGTCCCATTCGGCTACGGACCGATAGGTGGTGAGGTGGAAGTAGATGGCGTTCACGCCTGCCAGGATCACCAGGCCCATCTTTATCCAGAAGAAGATCTTGCCGTAGTACCTCATCGGCTGGCTGTACACCAGGATAAACCCGCTGATGGCGTTCGAGACGAAGCCGACCATCTGCCACGGGAACAGGCGCTTCTGCATCTGTGAGATTGGCGTCCGCAGGTTGCCCCATCCCACCAGACGCAGATCCATCATGATGATCAGGCCGGCGAATAGGCACATGGTGACTACGTGAGCCGTCAGCAGCAGTGGATAGCTGTAGGCGGCTTCGCGGAGCCAGATGCTGCTCTCAAACGTGTCGACCCACTCGAAGAAGCTCCGTATAGACATAGCAACAGGTCCTTGGCCCGCCAGAAGCACGATCGATGGGCGCAGGGCGGATTTAATCAGACAAGCGCGATCGATGCACCTGAAAAGTTTCTAAATGTCCCTGAACCTTTCGTCAGAGACTCCTGGGAAGAGACTCTTGGGAGTAGAATCGGGACGTCGACGTGGGGCGAACTCTATATCACGCCTTCGAGCAACGTCAAGACGAGCGACGTGATGGTCGCGCCTGCTTTATTCGGCGCACGGCGTTCCGACGATTGACAGCGACGATAATCGGGTATATTGGTGCGTAGTGGGTTGGCCTCGTCGCGAGCCCCTATCGAGCTCTGGTCACGGGGGCTCACCTGGCCAAAGGGCCAAGGGGTAAGGTAAATGCGCAAGCGGACTTCGATCGCGCCAGGCGTTTCGATCGTTCTGATTGTCATGGGCGTTTCGATGGCTCTGGTCTCCGTCGCAGCGCAAGCGGGACGCGCCTCGGCGTCGGCTGCTGCGGCGTCAACCTGGAAGACCCCGAGGACGCCGTGGGGCGAACCGGATTTTCAAGGCATCTGGACCACAAACGAGATGCACGGCATCCCGAACGAGCGACCGGCCGAGTTCGCGACACGAAGCACGTTGACCCAGGAGGAAGCCAACGCCCGGCGCGAGCGCACCACACGAGGCACGGTCGAAGCCGAGGGCATTGGGAACTACGATCGCGCGTTCCGGGATACTGCGCTCGGCTACACGAAGCAGCGGGTTTCGACGCAGGCTTCGCTTATCGTGGATCCCCCGGATGGTCGGCTGCCTCCCCTGACACCCGAGGCGCAGAAGCGGCGTGGAGGAGGTCGGGGCGGAGCGGGAGCGGCGGCGGGCGGGGGCGCGGATGTGATTGGGCGGAGCCGGCCCGCTGATTGGACCGGGTTCGGTGCCTGGGGGCGCTGCATTACCCGCGGATCGCTCACGATCGTCGAACCGAGCGGGTACAACAACGGCGTTCAGATCGTACAGGGCCCTGGTTTCGTGGCCGTAGAGAAAGAGATGATCCACGAAACGCGCATCGTGCCTACCAACGGGGGACCGCATCTCAATTCGAACATGCGGTTCTGGGCGGGAGATGCACGAGGACACTGGGAGGGAGAGACGCTCGTCGTCGAGGTCACGAACTTCGACGGGAGAGCGGGGCTGTTCGGGGCGAGTAAGGATGCGCACCTGACAGAACGCTTTACACGCCTCGGTCCCAGCGAGTTGGAGTATCAGTACACGGTCGACGACCCGAGCACATGGACTCGTCCGTGGACGGGCAGGATGACGTTGTCGCTCGATCCAACGCAATACGAATTAGTCGAGTACGCCTGCCATGAAGCGAACTATTCGATGGTCAATTCGTTGAGTGCGGCTCGGGCCGAAGAGAAGGCAGAGGCGGAGCAGAAGAAGCCGGCCGGCCGGTAATCCCGGCAAAAGTGCGGCCGCAGGGGGGGTGTGATGCGAAGGCTCGTAGTTATTCTAGGTGTTGGAGTCGTGGCACTGCTGGTGCCTGGGCTCGCGTGGACCCATCATGCATTCTCCGCGGAGTTCGACGCGAAGAAGCCCGTGAAGTTGCGGGGTGTGGTCACGAAAATGGAATGGGTGAATCCGCACTCTTGGATCCACCTCGACGTGAAGGCCGCCGACGGGAAGACTGAAAGCTGGATGGTCGAGGCGGGCCCTCCCGGAGCGCTGGTCCGCCGCGGTTGGAGCAAGGCATCGATCCCGCCGGGCATCGAGATCTTGGTTGAAGGTTATCAAGCCAAGGACGGGACGCACAAGGCCAACGGCCGCGACGTCACACTGCCCGACGGCAAACGGTTGTTCGTCGGTTCCTCCGGCACCGGAGCTCCGGACGAACGCCCCGAGAAGTAGTCAATACTCGAGAGCGGTGCGGGACGTGTTCCGGTTTCATCCCGCACCGCTCACGTCTTCCTCATCTCCCGGCCCTTGCCTCGTCCCGTCGAAGGGTCTGTTCCGGATGTCACATAGCCGTTTGTTCGTGGAGGCTTCATGACCGTCCAGGTGCGCTGGGTTTGTACCGTCCTGCTGGCACTCTTACCCACCGTGACAACAGCGCAATCAGGTGCGGCCTCGCCTCAGGGCCTCGCGATCGACATTACAGCGGCAGAGATTCAGGCGGTTCTGAAACATCCGACAGGCGGCGGCGACCGCCAGATCAAGGTCGTTGATCTCGGCAAATACAACGTGGGCGTCGGCATTCTCCACCGGGGCGCGACGAAGGCCGGCGCGCCGGTGATCGCGCTCAACCACGAGCACGTCACCGAGGTCTACTACATCGTTTCCGGGACAGCGACCCTCGTGACCGGAGGGACGGTGACGGGAGTCAAGCCGTTGCCCTCAGGTACCGAGGTCGTGAAAGTGGCGGTCGGTCCCAGCAACTCCGGCACGTTCGTGCAGCCCGCGCAGAGCCGGAAGGTTGGACCGGGCGACGTGGTCATCATTCCAGCCGGCGTGTACCACGGGTTCAGCGAGGTTCCCGACCACATCGACTACCTGTCCGTTCGGCCTGATGTCGAGCATGTCCTGCCAGCAGGGTACGTGCATCCCTTATTGCAGAAGTAGACGTCGGCAGAAAGCTATCGGCGCACGAGAGCGCCCATTTTTGAGTACAGTGCCTTCGCCGATCGTGGGGACATGTTCGGTTGCCCGGCCCAGGCTGACGAGGTATGATTGTCCCGGCGCGAGGCGCAACGAAGGCCGGAAGGGAAGCTGATGAGAACTCGGGGGACGGGTGCGCTTGTGGCGACGATGCTCGCCTTTGTCGGGCTTGCTTTTGAATACCCGATAGCCCAGACGCCGGCAAGTCAGGGCGCTCGCTATGCGGGACCACGAACCGCTGATGGAAAGCCAGACCTGAATGGCGTCTGGCAGGTCCTCAATTCGGCCAACTGGAACCTCGAACCGCACTCGCCAGAAGAAGGTGTGCCGGGAGGGCAGGGGGTCGTTGAAGGCGGCACCATCCCGTACAAACCGGAAGCACTGGCACAGCGGAAGAAGAATTACGACAGCCGCGCGACGGCTGATCCGCTGTCGAAGTGCTATCTGCCCGGCGTGCCTCGGATCACGTACGTGCCGCTTCCGTTCGAAATCACGCAGACGCCGAAATACGTGACGATCGCGTACGAATTTGCCCACACACGCCGAATCATCTACACAGACGGGAGTCCGCACGTCGAAGCGCTCGAATTCTGGATGGGCGACTCACGCGGTCGGTGGGACGGGGACACACTCGTCGTCGACACGAATAACTTCAACGACAAGACCTGGTTCGACAAAGCCGGCAACTACCATAGTGACGCGCTGCACGTCATCGAGCGGTATACGCCAACGGGCCCCCATCACATGAACTACGAGGTGACCATCGAGGATCCGAAGGTGTTTACCCGTCCCTGGAAGATGAGCATGGTCATCTACCGGCGGCTCGAGAAGGACCTGCAACTGTTGGATTATGATTGTGTCAGCTTCTTCTGGAAGCGCACGTTGTCCGGGAAGTGAGCGTTCGATGTTTGGTCGGATGAGCAGGAGGTGTGATGTGGACGTCTCAGTTGTCAAGCGGACCACAATGCTGGCACTCGCCGCCGCGGTGATGCTGGCACCTGACTTCGCGCGAGGCCAGACCCCGGCCGGAACCTACACGCCACCTCGGACGCCGGACGGGCAGCCGGATATTTCGGGCATGTACGAGCCAGGGTTCATTGGGCAGCCAGCGGAGGTCGCTGTCGGCGCACCGTGGAAGCCACGGGCAGCCGCGGGTGGCGGCACCATTGGCCCGACCGATTTTGGCGCAAGACAGGCGGGCGAGACCGATTCGTCGCGCGCGCAGATTAAGGCGAGCAACAAGCCGATGACCATCGACCCACCCGATGGGAAGATACCGATGCAGCCATGGGTGGCGGCCAAACGCAAGGAGATCTACGACAAGCAGGAGAAGGCGGAGTTTCTCGATCCTCGCGTGCGTTGCCTGCAGGCGGGCGTGCCGCGCGCCAACACGCCGGTGTACTACAACTCGTACCAGATTCTGCAGAAGCCCGGGTATGTCGTGATCGTCTACGAGTGGAACCACATGACACGCATCATTCCGCTCGACGGCCGGCCGCACCTCGACCCGCGGATCCGACTGCCGATGGGGGATTCCCGCGGACGCTGGGAGGGTAACACCCTGGTTGTCGATGTCACGAATTTCAATGATGACACCTGGGTACTCGGCCACGGCGCGATAGGGGAAGGGCAGCCCTCGAGCTCGGCCACGAGCGGGCACGGGATCGTTCACAGTCCGGACCTGCACGTAGTGGAGCGTTATACGCCAGTGGACGGCAACCTTATCAGGTACCAGGCTACTATTGAAGATCCGAAGGCGTTCACTCGGCCCTTCACCGTCGCGTTTGACGCCATGGTGCGAGGACGTGCAGACCATCAGCTCTTTGAGTACGCCTGTCACGAGGGCAACCGCGATGGCATTCTGATGGCGACTGGTGTCGATATCGATCCCACGCAGAAGTAGTAGCGCAGGTAACGACGGATTCGTCGTCAACAGGGGAGAAAGCCGATGCGAACGATGTTAGCGACTGTTGTCGGAGTCGGGTTGATGCTCGGTGCTGCGGTTTCCGCACACCATGCGTTCTCGGCGGAGTTCGATGCCGCCCGTCCGGTCAAGTTGCGGGGAGTCATCACCAAGGTTGAGTGGATCAATCCGCATTCGTGGCTGCACATGGACGTCAAGGACGAGGCGACCGGGAAAGTGGCGTCGTGGAAGGTCGAAATGGGAGCGCCGAATCAGCTGTTACGACGCGGCTGGAACAAGAACACCCTGCCGGTCGGAACCGAGATCATCGTTGAGGGATACCGCGCCAAGAACGGCTCTGAGATCGCCAACGGTGGAAACGTCGTCCTCGCGGACGGCAAGAAGCTGTTCGTCGGTTCATCAGGAACGGGCGCGCCGTACGACGACCAGAAGAAATAAACCCAGGTTTTCGGTTTCGATATAGCGAAAGGCGCCGGCAAATAGCCGGCGCTTCGCCGAGATTACGAGCTTTCCCTCCAGCCAGGCGGCAGTCGTCTTGGTATCGCACGGCGGGCAGCTGGCCGGGAACTCCTTCCCATCGAGCAGGAATTGCACGGGTCGCGCGCTATCGATCTCGGAGCCGTTGTCCGAGGTTCAGCCCCGCCATCTCTGTAAGATTTCCCATTCCCACGTCCGGCGTGGTCATAGAATCGGCAGGCGCGGACTCCCGCGACACGCACCTTCGGCCCGAGAGGAGTAGATCGATGCCGGTCGTTCTGAAAAAGCTGCTTCGAACCGGCGTTGTGACGACCATGCTGGCCGTTGTGGCGCTGTGTTACCGCGCGGCGACGCCCACTGCTGCGCAGCATCTCACCCCGCGCGACATCCCGCCTTCGCAACGAGCGACCAACTCACCGACCACGGTTCCTGCCGGCGAAGCCGACAAGCTCCCGCAATTCCTGGTCGATCCCTTCTGGCCCAAACCGCTACCGAACAACTGGATCCTCGGTCAGGTCGCCAACGTCCATGTCGATAAACGCGATCACGTGTGGATCATTCATCGTCCCAACACACTGACCGATCGAGAAGTGGGTGCGAAGCAGAACCCGCCCATCAGCAAGTGCTGCATCGCGGCTCCTCCCGTGTTGGAGTTCGATCAGAGCGGCAATCTGGTGCGCAGCTGGGGCGGACCGGGTAAGGGCTTTGACTGGCCGACTACTGAACATGGCATTCGCGTCGACAACAACGACTTCGTCTGGATCGGTGGCAACGGGGAAAAAGACAATCAGCTCCTGAAATTTACCCTCGACGGCCGTTTCGTGATGCAGATCGGGCGGCCAGGACAGAACACGGGAAGCGACGACAAGAAGAACCTGGGAAAGCCCGCCGACATCGCAGTGGATGAACAGGCGCGTGAGGTCTATGTCGCGGACGGCTATGGTAATCGACGTATCGTCGTGTTCGACTCGGAGACTGGCGCGTACAAGCGGCATTGGGGTGCCTATGGGAAACCGCCGCGCGATGGCCCCGTGCCCGCCTACAAGCCGAGTGACCCGCCCTCGCAAGACTTCGGCAGCCCGGTGCACTGCGTGCGGTTCTCACGCGACAATTTGGTGTATGTCTGCGACCGAGTGAACAATCGGTATCAGGTCTTTCGCAAAGATGGCACCTTTCTATCCGAATCGTTCTTCGAGAAGAACACGCTGCTGAACGGATCCGTGTCAGCGCTCGTCTTCTCACGCGATCCGGAAGAGCGGCTGATCTACATGGTCGACGGCGTCAACAACGAGATCCGGATCACCAACAAGGCCACCGCTCAAACCGTGGCGCGCATTGGCCGGCCCGGCCGATACGCAGGGCAATTTCATGTCGTCCACGACATTGCCATCGACTCGCAAGGCAATCTCTATACAACGGAAGTGAACACAGGACAGCGTGTTCAGAAGTTTCGCCGGTTGGACCAGTAACGCGGCGCGAACCACGCGGTTCGGATGCTAGCAGGCCGATCAAGTTGTCGGCCGCCGCCGAGAAAATCGCGACCCATCGAAACGAGCTCGCCGACGCGACGCGGCAACATCCCCAGTGGACAGACTAAAGTGCCCGCGCCCTCGGGAGAGACACCAGCGCCGCAACGGCGCAGGCAAGTGTCGCTGCGACGATGAGGACGAGCGGCCAACCCAACTCCGACCCCCAGTAGACGAGTAGGTCGGGGGACCGGGAGCCGTCCGGTTTCATCCCGATGAGGTCCGCGACGCTCACGAAGGCGACAAACGCCAGCGCGCACCCCAAGATGGCGCGCCCCGCGACGCGAGCTCGCGTCGCGAACCCGACAATCAGCGCCACAGATGCGAGGCTGCTCACCGTGATGCCGGCCGTGTCGGCTTCCGGCTTCGCAACATCATCGATCCAGTGGGACTGGAAGAGCAGAAACACGGCGATGAGGAGGGCACGCAACGACTGAATGACGTTCTAGGTGGCGCGACTACGGGGCCTGGCGAAGGATGACAACGTCACCATCCTCCTGAGACCTCGAGCCCTGGTGCGGCGTACCGATGACGACAAAGACGAGCGACTCGGCTACAGCAATATCCCGCGTTGGCTTTGCGGTCTTGAAACTGCCCACGACGGTTGCTTTCGATGGAGTGGAGACATCCAAGACCCGTAGGCCCTCCGGGCCGTCCGCGATGTAGACGAGCGGGCTCTTGATAGCCAGCCGGCGCCCGCTGCCCGAAGTCGGATATGCACCGACGAGAACAGGTGTCGCTGGATTCGAGACGTCGAATAGCTGAACGGAGCCGGGCCGCGGTTTAGCGCCTGTCTGGGCTCGGACTGTGACGGTGGCGAGGGGATCGTAGGGCTCGTTGCCCGCCAGCACGGCCACCTGCAATCCTCGACCTGCGGCAATCTCAGCAACTTCCACTTGTTGAGGCGCGGTCGCCGACTGAAGGGTGGTGATCGGGTCGAGCGGATTCCTGCGATTCAGATCGAAGACGTACAGGCCCGAAGGGTTGTCTACGGCAAAGGCGTGCGAGCCGAAGGTCGCGACGTCCCGAGCGTAGCCATCGAGGTCGGACGACCCGAGCAATGTCGGCTTCGCAGGATTTGAGATGTCAATGATATCGACGCCGGAATTGTGGTTGGCCACCAACGCCTTGTTCCCCGCTACCGATGCATTCTTTGCTTGGCCCGGTGTCTTGAACAACGAAATGAGCACCAGCGCCGACGGGTTCGAAATGTCCAGGATGCCGAGGCCGGAATGTCCGTCGGCGACGTACGCTCGGGATCCGACGACCCGGAAGCCCCAGATTTTTTCTGGGAACGTGTGTTGGCCTGCTCGCTTGGGCGTCGCAGGATTGGAGACATCATAGACGGCCAGCGTCTTACCTGCCGTAACGTACACGAACTGACCTTGCGCCCTGACCAGGTCGACCGGTCCCGGGATCGTGCCTACCTGCGCGAAGGTCAGCGCCTGGGCGGCAACCGGTTGCGCGCGGGAGAGGGACAGTGCAATCGAGGTCAGCACCAGCGCGCCGAACGGCAGTCCGTGCGCTTTCACTGGCCCGCCTTTGTTCCGATCCTGTAGAGCGACGACTGGGTGCGGATAAGAAGGCTGCCTCGCGATACCGCGGGCGTTGCCAACGCCATCTCGTGGAGGGAATTCTTGCCGAGGACCTTGAATTCTGGCCCCGCCTGAATCACGAAGGTGTCGCCGTCCTCGCTCAGGACGAACACTTTACCGTTGTAGGCCCACGGCGAGGCGGTGAAGGCTGGGGCTTCGGTGGAGATGCGCTGCCGGCCGTACATCTGCTTGCCGGTTTTCGCATCATGACAAAGCAAGAGGCCGCGGTCGAGCAGTGTGTAGTAGTAGTCGCCGTATACGAGTGCCGACGTTTGATACGTGCCCAGCTGTGGCTGGAACCAGGCGACGTGTTGGCTGCTGGTTTCGCCGGGTTTGAGCGTGATGTCGCCAGCAGCTCCTGGACGAATTGCGTACGCAGGGCGGACCTGCGCCCGGGGTACCCTGAGCTCATGTACAGCAGCCCGTGTCTGGAGAAAGGCGTTGGAACGACATTCCCCGTCATGCCCGTCAGCTCCCACAACAGGGTCCCGTCCAGATCGTACGACCGGACCTTGCGTCGGCCGTTCGTCACGATTTCCGTCCGCAGTCCGTTCTCCCAGATGAACGGTGTCGCCCAGTTCTCGACCTCGTCTCGCTGGACCTTCCAGATCTGACCACCGGTTTTCTTGTCAAGCGCCACAAGGAACGACTCCGTCGTGTTGTCGTTCACGATGTAGATGCGGTCCTTGTGCAGAATGGGGGACGCGGCCGGCGCGAACTCTTGCGGGCCATTGTAGGCTCCGAACTCCTTGGTCCACACGGTGCGGCCATTCATGTCCAGTGCCGCCAGAAGACCGATGCTGCCGAAGTACACGTACACCCGTTCGCCGTCCGTCACGGGGGTCTCGGACGCAAAACTGTTCTTGAGGTGGCGTAAGATCGAGGGCGTGCCGATCTGCAGCTCGCGCGTCCAGCGAGTCTTTCCGCTCTTGAAGTCGATGTCGTGCACGACCCAGCGGTGCTCTGCCGCCGCCTTGGTCTTCCCGTGCTCGTCGCCGGGGTCGTAGAGGCCCTTCACCGGGGCGGCCTCTTTTCCGGCGCTGACCGCGGAGGTGACGAACACGTGATCGCCCCACACGACGGGCGAGCTCCAGCCCATCCCCGCGACGGCGGCCTTCCAGACGACGTTCTCGGTTTCGCTCCACGTGTCCGGCAACGCCGGATCGTCGGCAGCCACGCCGGCGTCTGGTCCGCGGAACTGCGGCCAGTTGTCGGTCGCCGCGACAACACTGAGGGACAGAAGCGAGACGAGGGAGAGGACGAAGGGGGCGAGGTTGCGGCGAAGGCTGGAAGACAATTGATTCCGGATCATAAAGCCGGCGCATGGAAGAAGTCCGAACCGGCGATGAACGGCTCGCAGTGTAGCATGGCGCTCGGTTCGTGGGTCGAAACCTCGGGTCGTGCGGGACGGCTGCAACATTTCCTTCTTCTACTTCTTTGGCTGGGCCAGGCTCCGTATGTAGTTGATGACATTCCAGATGTCAGTATCGCTGAGTATCTTGCCCAGCGGCTTCATGCCATCGTACGGAGCAATTCCCTCTTTGATGTTCTTGAAGATTTCCTTGTCGGTGCTGCCATGCTTCCATTCGGCATCGACGAGGTTCGCCGGTTTCAATCCAGGAGGCGCGGCTATCCCGTCGCCTTTACCTTGGAGTCCATGGCATGACCGGCAGCCTTTGGCAAAGACCGCGGCGCCAGCCTTGATCGAGGCCTCGGATGTGGGCACGGGCTTCGAAGTCTCCTGCTCGGGCGTCAGCACCGGACCCGCTGCAGAGAGGGTGCCTGACGAGGGCGATGAAATGAAGAGAGTGATGGCAGTCACAACGGTAACAAGCGTCGACGCGCAGCGCATGACACGACCTCCAATGTGTTCGAGCAATGTGTTCAGTGGTTTAGTATACCGTGGGGCAGGAGTGAGAATCGCGCGTCGCGAGGACCCGCCGGCTCCATCGCCGCCTTAAGAATTCGCAACCCAAATCTTCAGGATTCGCCACCTTGACCTCTCTGAACTCGTAATGTAAAGTGCATTCCGGTCGTAGTGAACGTTCTTGTCGCATTGGAGCGTAGACTGCTTCATACACCTGCGGCGGGGCGTCAGCACTGTGCTCTCGTCGAGGTATACACACAATGAAAAATTTACGGTGGCTGGCGGTACTTGCAGTTGTTTGCGCCGCGTGTGGCGGTGGCAGTTCGAAGGAATCGACGGCTTCGGCGCCGGCCCAGGGGCTCAAGCAGCAGCCCTACGCAAGCCTTGCACAGGTCATGCGCGCGCTCCCGTTCCCGAGCGCGAACATCATCTTCGATGCACAAAGCAACGACCCGGGAGCGCCCGCAAAAGAAGGTGCCGCGGGAGATGGTAGTGCCACGGCGAGGTTCTCGAGCATCTACAAGGGCTGGCCTCTCGTTGAGCAGAGCGCCCTCGCCCTGTCAGAGACCGCCAACCTCATGCTGATTCCCGGTCGTCTCTGCGAGAACGGCAAACCGGTCCCGCTCGAACGGGAGGACTTCAAGAAGGGCATCGAGGGGCTCATCGAGGCCGGCAAGGCAGCCTACGCGGCGGCGCAAACCAAGAATCAAGACAAAGTGGTCGAGGTGACCGACAAGGTGACCGAAGCGTGCGCCGCTTGCCACACGGTTTACCGCGACGTGCCGGAAGGCAAGATGCGCTGCGTGGCGCCGTAGAAGCGCATGTAAACGGCCTCGGTACCCAACAGCGGTTGACAATCGTACGCGTCCGCAGGTCGGCGGACGCGTACGATTGTCAACTCACGACAACCAGCCGGTTACTGCTTCGCTCCTGCGCCTGGACGTTTGAACGCCACCCCTTTGAGCGCGGCCAGGTCGGGCCGTAGTTCCTGCTGACCCGCCGGATACTTGTTCACTTTCAAAATGTACGCAACGATTCCTGCGTACTGGACCTCGGTGAGCGAATCCGGCTTGTCCTGCGGCATCGTGGCCTTGACGATTGTGTAGAGCTCGCCGAGGTTACCGTCGGTCCATCGTTGAGTGAAGGTGTCTTCGACAAGCGCCGGCGCGAAGCCCTCGCCCGTCAGGTCCGATAGATGGCAGAAGGAGCAATTCTGTTCGTAGGTCTCCTTCCCGCGAGCCGCCTGCGCCTCGGTGTACACCCCATCCGCGACGGTCTGGCCTGTGGCAGGCGTCTGCGCTGCTGGTGCAGACGTGGTCCCCATCCCGACCAGGAGCACCGCCATCCAGATTCCGATAGTTGCTCGAATGCATGGGCAGCTTGTCAGCTGGCATGACCTCCACGATCTCATCATCGACGAGTCCTCCTCGATACGCTCACGCTCATCATAATACCTCTTTCGCGCTCCCTGCTTCGCTGATACTACGCGGGCTCATGGGTGCTAAGGTGACGCCGTAAGCTGAGATCGCCTCTCGGTGGCATGCGGGATCACGGATGCGTTCTTGGCATCTCTGGACATCGCTCTGTTGATTGGGACTCCTGGAGGCTTCGGCCCAGACCGCGATCACCAGACGTCGTAGCGGGGACCGCACCATACAAAACAGGCGCCGTATTGCCGGGCGTGGCCGTTGAAGCTTCGAGCTCTACATCAACAGTCCCGGCACGCGCGACACGAGACGTGCGATGGAAGGCGCCGCCTCGTGGTCGATTTCTCGATCGCTCTCTGCCCGATCATCTGCCCGCGCCGCCCTCTGGCAGCGTGAACGCGTAAATCGTCGCTCCCTGGCGCGCGCCCTGAAGCTCGGGGAAGAATTCGCCCAGCCTCGCTGTTGTATGCGAGCCCCAACCGGACGGTGTCGCGATGAACTGCTTGCCGTTCACCGCGTACGAAATAGGCCCGCCGTTGTGCCCAGAACCGGTCTGGAAGCTCCATAACTTCATCCCGGTTCTGGCGTTCAACGCGGAGAAGTTACCTTCCGGATCGCCCACGAACAGGAGCTCGCCGCCAGTCGAGAGCAGCGCTCCCTGGATCGGATGTTTCGTTTCCACTCGCCAGACGCGCCTGCCTGTGAGCGGTTCGAACGCATCCAGATGCGACGTGACCTTTCCAGAGGGCGGAGGCACCAGCTTCACCGTTCCCGAGCCCCACGCTTTCCCTGGCACCATTTGGCGACTGGCTGCCTTGATCTCGGCGCACCACTCGGTGCCGGTGTTATAGAGCAGCCCCGTTTTCGGATCGAATGTCGCCTGGTTGAAGCTGCGGCTCCCGTAAATACCAGGACAGATGAACGAAGCTTCGCTCACACTTGGTTCCCGTCGGTTCTGTGGCACTCCCTCGGCGTCGAGGCCGCTCGTCCATGTAATCGTGTCCACATACTTGAAGGCAGAGATGAATTCCCCGTTCGTGCGGTCGAGCACGTACATGAACCCGTTCTTGCCGGGATGGATCAGGAGCTTGCGCGGCCGCCCATTGACCGGCAGATCCACCAGAATCTGCTCGTAGGCGGCGTCGTAGTCCCAGACGTCATGCGGTACTGTCTGGTAGTGCCACACCAGCTCCCCGGTCGCAGGTTTCAGCGCGATGATGCTGTTGGTGTAGAGATTGTCCCCCTTGCGGTGCTCACCGTAGAAATCCGACGACGCGTTGCTCGTGCCCCAATAGAGCAGATCCAGTTCCGGGTCGTATGAACCGGTCAGCCAGGGGGCGCCGCCCCCGTATTTCCAGGTGTCACCCGGCCAGGTGTCGTTGCCTTTTTCGCCGGGGCCGGGAATGACATTGAACCACCAGCGTTGCTGGCCTGTTTTCCCGTCGTAGGCGGACAAATGACCGCGATGCGCGAATTCACCACCGAGCGCTCCCACAACCACCACGTCGCCGACGACGAGCGGAGCGCCGGGCATGGAGCATCCGAACGTGTCCCGGTCCTCCACGAGCGTTCGCCATGCCTCCTGGCCGGTCTCGATGTCGAGCGCGACCACGTGGTTGTCGTCGCCGGCGAAATAGACGTGCCCATGACCAATGCCGACACCGCGCACTGCGTCCGCGCGCGCCATTCCAGCGGTGCCGGCCGACTTGGTCGCCGACTTCCGCTGGTACGTGTACTTCCATTTCTGCGCGCCGGTTGACCGCATCGACGGCGAACACGCGACGGCCGGGACCGATGACGTACATCACGCCGTCGGCGACGAGTGGCGTAGCCTGAAGCCCCCAGTCGATATTCCCGAGTTGAAAGGCCCAGGCGGCCTGGAGCCTGCGTACGTTGCTCGTGTTGATCTGATCGAGCGGGCTGTAGCGGAGCGACCGATACGTGCCGCCGTAGACGAGCCAGTTCTCCGGTTCCTTGTCGGCGTGACGGAGGCGTTCGGCCGTGATGTCACGGGCCGCCCTGGTGGCGGCCACCGCGCCGAGCAGGAGCACGACCACAACGAAGCAGCGGCGCACCAGGCGGAGACGTAACACGCTCAGAATTGGATGTCGCATGGGGGTGAACCTCCCACCGACCGGCACGACGATGAACGCGTCGCCGCTGCCGCGTGGAGAAGCGTTGACGCGCATCAGCGCTCTACGACGACCGTCAAATCCCTTGAGGCGAAGAGCCCCCCGTCGTGGGCGAGTGCTCGCAGGACGTAGGTCCCCGGTTCGGCGAAGGTCGCCCGCACCACCCACGTGCCGTCGGCAGGCACCGGCGGCGTGACCCAGCCCGTCGAATAGGGCGAGTTCCGGCCGTCGCGGTCTTCCTCCCAGGCGCTGAATTGCGGGGGGTCGAAGGTGACCTTGCCTGCCCCGCGGTACACGAACCAGGAGAGTCGCAGGCCGGTCGCGGTGACAGGGAACCCCGACACTCCGCCGGTACCGGGTGGACGCATCGGGGTCGGCTTGGGGAACCCGTCATCGCTGGCGTGTGCAGTGAGCGTGACGGGATTCCCGACTTTGACCTGCCTGGTCTGTTCACCATCGACCTTCAGGACCGGTGCGGCGTTCGTCCCACCGCTGGGCTCCCCGCTGTTGGCCTGGAACACCCGGTCATCAATGAAGTAGTCCGGGTGGAGTGTGCCATATGCGCGCTGAGTCTTCCCGTTGGTGGTCAGCGTCCACACGAGCTCTTTCTTGCCGAAATCTTTCGGCACGTGAATTCGGAACAGGAACCGATTCCGTCGGGGGTAGAGGTGCGTCGGCTGTCCTTGATCGGGACCGCCCGGCTCAATGGCATTGTTCGGGCCAATCGGCACGTCGATCTCCTCATCCCAGTTCCGATTGAAGTACCCAAACATCAGGTTGAATGACCCGTCAGGATTCCGCTCCCAGCCTTCATAGACGGGCACGACATTCAGATGGGTTCTTGGGATCTGCGCGCTGGTCCCCACAAACGCCGCCACGAACAGGGCGATCGTGACCACGAGTGTCGTACACGCGGCTGCCCCCGGCCGGAACAGGCGCGTTCCACGCCTGACACCGTATCTCATGAGTCGACTCTCCTTAGCGCTTGTGCGCAGCATGTGTTCGATCGCGAAGAGAAGCCTCCGGCGCCTGAGCGCCGGAGGCTTCAATGACATGCAGGGCGCGTTACTGTTGCTGGTTGCCCGTGGTGGCGAGCGGTTGTTTGGCCTTGCGGTACCCGCACAGCGGGCAGCCGATCACGCTCTGGCCCTCGGCGAGGTGGAGCCTCTCCCGCCGCTTGGCCATCTCCTGTTCGAACTCTTCATCCGTCAGAGAGACGCCCCTCGAGATGGCGAGGCTCATGTTATCCATCGAGCGATGGCCCAAGCCGCTCCAGTTTCTCGGATCGGCGACGTTCTTGTTGCTCGGCGTGGTGTCAAAGTACCCCGTGGCGCGCAGGATGGTGCCTTTCGGCAGCAGCGGTGTCGCATCCGCGGCGTACGTATACTGCCTGACCCAGCCGTGGTTGTACCCGGCACAACTCAGCGTCTCGATTGTGTTCTGCCAGATCGCGTCCAGACACATCCTCACGCCGGCGGCATGCATGTGGGGCTCGAAGACGGAGATCTTGGCATTGGTCTGAAGGACCGTGAAGCCTTCAAATTTCTGATTCGCCTCCAGTCCGTTGATATCGAGCGTGCGAGTGGCAACCCCGAACCCAGCAGCCGTCTTCGTCGGCTGATACCCCTTGGGATGGAACTTGAAGCCCACCTCCACGTGGGCCTTGGTGTGCTTGCCGTTGGCGTGGATGTGAGCGTTGGTAAACTGCAGTTTCGACCCCGCCCGCAACAGCTTGCCGGTCTCGGGATCGAACACGTCGGCGTTGCGGCCCACTTCGTGAACGGGCCAACCGCCCGTGCGATCCGCCGGGTTGTCGGCCGCCGAGCCTTGATACTGGCCAACCGATGGCGCGACCGACCGCCAGGCCAAGTGGTGCATGATGGAATGCCCGCCGATCGTCCTCGTGTCCCTGGTGTCAGTCTTATCCGCAGACTCCGTGACTTCTTTCACTTCGACGGAGGCCACATACCGATCCTCGCTCAACCCGGTCGGCGATTCGCCGATCGGCCCCCACCAGTCGGGCGAGAGGGCCGCTATTTCGAAGCTCGGAGAGCGGACAATCAAATCGGGCTCGATCTCCCACTTGGCCGCATCAGCGAACACCCGAGGAGCGGGCATATCGGCCGGGTTGCCACGCGGCGCGCCGCTGTCCACCCACGCGGCGATCTTCGCAATCTCATCCTCGCTCAGGGACAGGTCGTCCTTGAATTGCTGGATGCCGATATTCCGTTCGATGTACCAAGGGGGCATCGCCTCCGGCTTATCACGCAGCCCGGTGCGCTGCTTGATGGACCGCGCCCACGGCCGCGCCTCTTCGTAGGTGAGCAACGACATCGGCGCCACCGACCCCGGTCGATGGCAGTTCTGGCAGCTGCGCTGCAGAATCGGGGCGATGTCCTTCGTGAAGGTCACCGGCGCCGGCGTACCGGTCGACGCCACCTGGCCCGTCGCCCGCACGGAGAGCACGACGAACGCGAGAGTCACACTGGTGGCCAAAGCTAGCCACCGCGTCAGCTTCGACCGAGGGTTCCACTCCACGTGATTTCTCCCTTTCTCGACACCATGTCCATTACGGTCATGAAGCAAGATATTATTTCTTTTCGCGGTGGACTTTAGCCAGCTATTTGTTCTGTATTTGGACGGAATCGTTCGAATCTCACGGTCGGGGGGCATCGGCCTCTTGTGCCTGAGCGTGGTGGCTCGGCCGAGGCCGATCCGGGCCGTAACTTGACACGTTCCACGCGGTGGCACAAAAACGCTCTTATCTCGGGACGATTTCAACCCGATATTCAGGCACTGAGTGAAATCGTTCAGAGTGGCACTTCACATGCCCGACGCACCCGAGCAGCCATCGCTGGAGCAGGTGACCCCGAGTTGGTACTCTTTTCGGGCAGACCCGCTCTCGCAGGTCATCGACCAGGTGCGACTGAATAGTTTGTTCTGCGGACTCTTTCGGGTCAGGCCTCCGTTCCAGCGCCGCATTACACATGACAGCCTTCACGTGTTCCTCGTCACCCATGGGCAGCTGCACTTGGACGCAGCGGAAGGCACGGATGTCGCTCCGATCCTGGTCGAGACGGGTGACATGGTGGTGATGCCTCACGGACGCCCGTACCGCCTGCTGTACCCGCTCAACGTGTCACAAATGCTGGATGTGGGGCCTACGCTCGTCGAAGATTCCTCAAAGCCGCAGGCTGACGAGCTCGAATTGCTGGCCATGGGATGTTATCTGGACAGTGCGCACGGCAATCTTCTGACAGACGTCCTCCCGCCCGCGATCCATCTGAAGAAGGCTGGCCTTACCCGCTGGTTGAAGCGGACGGTCGAGCTCTTTCAGGCAGAGCAGCAGGCTCCCTCACCCGGTCGAGGCGCGGTGCTGTCCCGCCTTGCCGAAATCATCCTGGTGCAGGCGGTGCGACTCTGGAGCGAACAGATCCCGCCCGAATCCAAAGGGTGGCTCCAGGGCCTCAAGGACGAGCGGATTGCCCCGGTCCTTCGAGCCATTCACAGAGACCCGGGATGCCAATGGACGGTGAAGGCGCTCGCTCGCCATGCCGGGATGTCGCGGACGGTGTTTGCCACGCGATTCAAGGCGCTGACCGGTGAATCCCCGCTGAAATATGTGTCGCGCTGGCGCATGCACCGCGCGATCGGACTCCTTGGGCGAGACGGGCGCAACCTGAAATCTGTCGTTGAGGCATCGGGCTACAAATCCGCCGCGACATTCCGCGTCAACTTCCAACGACAGTTTGGCATGCTTCCCAGCGACTATCGCAGGCGCCATCGATAGCGAGTCTCCTCGTTGCGACGTAGGCCAGGGGACCAATCCATTGACCGCTGGCCTACGTGAGGCGCGGCTCGACTTGGACCACTGTTATCAGAGAGTCACCCGGTACACGGCGCGCTGACCGAAATTCTCTTCAATTTCCATTTCGATCGCGGTGAGCCTCGCCGCGTTGTTCGAGCGCATCGTCGCGCGCAAGCGATCCGTCAGCAGTTTCGCCAGCATCTCCACCGTTGTGTTGGGAACAGGCAGCAATGCGCAGTCACGCTTGGGAAACATGTATCGCGGCTCTCCATCGACCGAAACCCTGACAAATTCGTCGTCGATCGTCAGCGCAATGCGGTCGCTTGCCGTTGGCAACAGCACGAGATGATCAATCTCGTCGCAGATGCCGCGCATCAATTTCTTGAGTTGGACGAAATCGAACACAAGCCACGACTCCGCGTCGAGCGGGCCTTCCACGGTGACCTGGGCTCGGTAATTGTGTCCGTGCAATCCTTCACATCGGTGGCCGGCAAATGTCACGAAGTGCGCCGACGAAAAAACGAGGTAGTCTTTGGTGACGGTTACCCGATACGCCTCTTGTCCGTTCATCATCGGTCCTGTGAACTGTGGTTCCAGCCGTCCCCGAGCAGTACAGCAAGAATGGAGGCGGCCGTCAGATCCGCGGTTGCGCTTGAGTGGCTACCATCCCGCCGCCGGCAAGACGCGCAGTCGGTGCAATGGCGAGTGTAATGCTGCCGGGGGCCAGATCCCACTACATCCGGGCGTCTCTACGACTGACGGACGACCGGTGAATGTCCTGGATCCGAGAGATTCGAACGATTCCGTCCAAATTCAGAACAAAGGGCCGGTCAAGAATCTGTTAACAGTACCAGTCTTATCAGACGGCAGAGCCACTTGACCCCTGGGCGGCTCGGTGCTGGAAGCGGTCCGGGCCGCAGGTGCGGTCAGGATGAGTTGACCAGATCCCCCATCCTAGCGGGCTTCGCGAGGTTTCTTATGCAGGTTGACTCTCTAACTAGGGGTGCCTGCGAAGGGCGCCTCGATAAATGGCGCGGGTCCGTCACTGGTTGACGGCAGGTTGTATGTCAATTCCGGCCTATTCGGCGGCCATACGCCGCGGAGGCAACGTGCTGCTCGCATTTGGGATTGATTGAACCGTGATCAGCAGTTGTCGGTTCTCAGTTGAAACTGTGCGAAACTGACAGTGACAGCTGGACACTGACAAACGCCAGCAAGAGGACGAGCAATGCCGAACTTCACGTTGACCGTTAACGGTCGGCAGCACGTCGTCGACGTCGCAGCGGACACGCCGCTCATTTACGTGCTGACAAACGAGCTGCACCTGTCCAGCGCACGTCTCGGCTGCGGGATGGCCCAGTGCGGATCCTGCGCTGTGCTGGTCGACGGCAAGGAGGTTCGATCGTGCGTGACGCCGGTCCGTACGTTGGCCGGCAAGAAGATCAACACGATCGAAGGCCTGCCTGCATTGTGGGCCGCCAAGAAAGGCCTGACGACGGAGCAGGCGGCGAAAACTCTGCACCCGGTTCAGCAGGCATGGATTGACGTGCAGGTCCCGCAGTGTGGCTTCTGTCAGAGCGGCATGATGATCGCGGCCGTTGAGCTGCTGGAGCGGGTGCCCAATCCCACGGTCGCGCAGATCAAGAACGCCTTCTCGAATACGCCTCCCTCGCCACACCTGTGCCGCTGCGGCACCTACGTGGCCATCATCGATGCCGTGCAACGTGCCGCCAGGACGATGGCCGTTTGAGGAGGGTGGAGATGATGTTTACTGAACCCACGCTGACTCGCCGCGACTTCGTCAAGGTCGGCGGCGCGCTCTTTGTCACCCTCGCGCTCCCCGACGTGTTCACGCCCCTTGGCGCCAAGGCCGAAGCCGCCACACTCGATGCCACCAAGCTTGCGTCATGGCTGGAGATTCGCGCCGACGGCACTATCGTCGCGCGGACTGGCAAAGCCGAGATGGGCGTCGGCATGAGCGCCTATTTTCCGCAGGTCGTGGCAGAAGAGTTGCGCGTCCGGCCCGAGTCAATCACGTTGGTGATGGCCGACACGGATCGGACCCCCGACGCGTGCTGGTCGGCCGACTACGTGAGGGGCGCGCAAAGCCTGCGCAAAGTGGCTGCGTATACGTACCAGGCGCTCCTCGGCCTCGCGGGGACACGATTGGGTGTGCCTCCCTCTGCGCTCACGGTGAGCGACGGCGTCGTCAGAGCCGTGATCGGCGGCGATGCGAAAACAATCTCCTATGCGGATCTCGTTCGCGGTCAGCAACTCGATCTGACGATTCCAATCACGGGCGGTCTGCCCCGCATGAACGACAAGAAGACGGCGGTCATCAATTACTACGGCATTCAGGTGACTGGCAACCCGCCCATGAAACCGGTCTCCGAGTACACGGTGATCGGGCAGTCGTTCCCTGGCGCTCACGTCACCGAGAAGGTCACAGCCAAGACCGAGTGGGTTGCCGATTTCCGTCTCCCGGGGATGTTGCACGCCCGCATGGTGCGTCCTGCGACGCTCGGGTCGACGCTCGTCTCGGCTGGGGCGGTTGACAAGCAGCAGTTTCCCACGGCTCAAGTCGTGACACAGGGAAATCTGGTTGCCGTCGTCTCTCCCAACGAGTGGGAAGCCGTGAGCGCCGCACGGGCCGTCGCGCGACAGACGAAATGGACGGCGTGGAGCGGTCTGGGCAGCAGCAGCACGCTCAGGGACGCCATCAAGACGAATCGTCCCCCGAGCGGGAGCTCGGGGGACGCCGCACAGGTCGAAGCTGCAATGGCCTCGGCCGCGAAGACGGTCTCGGCGACGTACGAGCAGCCGTACGTCAAGCACGCGCCGATTTCGCCGTTCACCGCGGTGGCCGACGTGAAGATGGATAGCACGACAACGGTGTGGACGCACTCGGCGCATTCATCCGGATTGCGGGCTCATCTTGCGAACATGCTCGGCGTGCCGGTCGACAAGGTGATCGTCCGCTGGCTCGAGGGTGCGGGCCAGTATGGCCGCACAACATTCGGGGGCGACGGCGCGGAGGCCGATGCGGTCATCCTGTCAAAACAGCTCGGTAAGCCCGTTCGCGTGCAATGGACCTTAACAGAGGACCTCGAGTGGTCCTCCGCTTCGCCCGGATGGGTCGCCGATGTCAAGGCGGGACTCGACGCGAAGGGAAAGCTCGTCGCGGTCCAGAGCGACTTCTACACGCCACCTCAAGGCGATTACCGCATGCTGGGCGCCGTGCTCGCCGGCCTGCCAGAGATTGACGTCGCGTCTCTTGCCGGGCCGCCGTCGTTCGGCGTCGGCGCCGTCGTGGAGCCCTATACCATTCCCCGCATGCTGCATCGGGCGTACGGGATGCCCAACCTGGGGCACGATGCGCCATCGGGTGTCGGCTTGCGCGGCAACATCATGCGGACGCCGAGTCACCGGCAGCACATCCTGGCGCTCGAATCGCTGATGAACGAAGCGGCGGCCGCCGCCGGTGCGGATCCGATCCAGTTCCGCCTCGATCACACCACCGATCAGCGACTGATCGACATCATCAAGAAGACGGCCGAAGCCGCGCGTTGGCGGCCACGTCCTTCGCCGAATCCAGGCGCGCGGCGGACCGGCGGCACGCCCGTCACCGGTCGCGGGATGGCCGTCATCTACCGGGTTGGCGCCTATTGGGCCGCCATCGCGGAAGTCGAGGTCATACCGGCGACCGGCGTCGTCACCGTCACGAAGTTCACGATGGGCGTCGATCCCGGCAAGATCATCAATCCGCGCCATCTGAAGCTGAACGCTGAAGGCGGCGTCGTGATGGGCCTCAGCGAAGCGCTCAAGGAGGAGCTCACGTTCGATGAGGGGAGGGTCACCTCGAACAGCTGGGCGCGGTACAAGATTCTGACGATGGCCGAGACGCCTGACATCCAGGTCGTGACGATCTCCCGCGACGATCAGGAGTTCGGCGGCGGCGGAGAAGCGGCCAATGCCCTGCCGCAACCAGCCGTCCTCGCCGCGGTGTTCGATGCGACCGGTGTGCAGCCGCGACGCACGCCGCTGACGCCGGCATACATGCAGCAGCTCCTGAAGGGATGACAAACGCTCGGCGTCCCATTCCTTTCGAAATCGATGTGGCGTCGTCGAACTCAGAAGCGGTACCGGTAAGCCTTGACACGGTACCGGTAAGCCTTTGACACGCGCCCGCTGTACGCTTACTCTGTAGCCGCCTAATAACGCTGTGGAGACCCTGATGGATTCTCGATTTTGGCACTCGAAGATTGCGGTGACCGGCCTAGCGGTCGCCGGCTTGGTTTTTCTGATTTCCCTGGTCGGCCCTGTTGTCCAGGGTCAAACGCCGACGAAGGCGATAGGCCGCACGGCCGATGGCAAGCCGGATTTCAATGGCGTGTGGCAGGCGTTCACCACTGCGGCGGGTGACATCCAGGATCACAATGCGCAGCGTGGCGTGCCGGCGGGGCAGGGCATCGTTGAAGGTAACGAGATCCCTTACCGTCCGGAAGCTCTCGCAAAGAAGAAGGCGAACTACGAGAAACGTGAGGCGCTCGACCCCCTCAACAAGTGCTATCTGCCTGGTGTGCCGCGCATCACGTACCTGCCGTTCCCGTTTCGCATCAACCAGACGCCAGGCTACTTCGCCATTACCTACGAATATAGCCACGCCTATCGCCTCATTTACATGAACGGAACCAAGCATCCCGAGGCCTTGGAGTTCTGGATGGGAGATTCCCGGGGCCGCTGGGAGGGCGACACGCTCGTTGTGGACGTGGCCGACTTCAACGACCAGACGTGGTTTGACAAGGCGGGAAATTTTCACAGCGACGCCCTGCATGTGGTCGAGCGGTATACAATGGTAGGGCCAGACCATATTCGGTACGAAGCGACGATTGAGGACCCGAAGACGTTCACCCGGCCGTGGAAGATGAGCTTTCCGTTGTATCGTCGTTTGGAAACGAACGTACGCGTCCTCGATTACGAATGCCTGGAGTTCATGGTGCCCCACATGCCGTGGTATGAGGTGCCGGCCGGGCTGCCGAAGCCGCCAGGGCGATAGAGCTGAGAGAAGGGTTTCCAGGGGACGAACAGCGGACACCCCCAGGCTCCGAGCCAGCCGGCGAAGCAGTGACGGCTTCGTAAGGTGAGAGTAAAGTAAGAGGAAAGAGTAAGAGAGCAAGAAGGGCGAGAGGTAGAGACTATGATCAGTATGCGAACGGGAGTCGTAACGGTTGCCATCGGGCTCGGCGTTGCGTCGCTTGCCAGCCCGGTATTTGCTCATCACGCGTTCACCGCGGAGTTCGACGCCTCCAAGCCGGTGACGTTGCGCGGGACCGTGACGAAGATGGAATGGGTAAACCCCCACTCCTGGATTCACGTCGATGTCAAGAAGCCGGACGGCACCGTGGAAAGCTGGGCCGTGGAGGCTGGTGCGCCGAATGCGATGTTTCGGCGGGGCTGGAACAAGAACTCCATCCCTGTCGGCATTGAGGTCGTTATCGAAGGCTATCGCGCCAAGAACGGCAAGAATATCGCGAACGGACGCGACGTGCTGCTGCCGGACGGCAAGAAACTGTTCGTCGGCTCATCTGGAACGGGCGCCCCGAGTGATGGCCGGGATCCGACAGAGCCCAAGAAATAGTGTGGAAAAGCCAGCGACAGGCCGTAGCGGGTAGTACACTTGCGCAATCCGCTGTGTTTGAAGGGTTTGTTGACGAGGAACGCGCCTCGCCTGGACTATGTAGACTATGTAGAATAGAAGGACGTCTCGCCCTGAAGCTGAGAGGCCTGCAATGACAACTGCTGTTCGTGTCCTCCCTCGCATCGCGCTCGCCGCAGCGATTATCACGATCCCTGGGTTGGCGGCCGCGCAGACTTCGTCCGCCGCCGGATCGACGGTCACCTTCACGAAGGATGTCGCGCCGATTCTGCAACGCTCCTGCGTGACATGTCACCGACCCGGCGAGAGTGCGCCGATGTCTCTCATGACATACGACGATGCACGTCCGTGGGCCCGCTCCATTAAGGCGCGGGTAACGGCTCGGGAGATGCCGCCATGGCATATCGATCGGAACATCGGGATCACCAAGTTCAAGGACGACCCGTCGCTCACTGACGAGGAGATCGCTGTCATCGCCAAGTGGGTGGACGCCAACGCGCCTCGCGGCAACCCGGCCGACATGCCACCGCCGCGTCAGTTCCCCAGCAGCACCGCGTGGCAAATTGGCACGCCAGATCTGATCGTGCGTTATCCGACCTTCAAAATGCCCGCAACGGGGCCAGACCTGTTTGGCTCGCTCTACACGCCCATTGACGTGAAGGAGAACCGCTACATCAAAGCTATTCAGACACGTGTGCCGACTGAAGCCTCACGCAAGGTTGTTCATCACGCACTTACGTTTACCGTGCCAGCCGGTGCCTCCGAAACGCAGAGCGACGGCGACGACAGCGTCTCCTCTGGTGGACAGTTCCTGGTCGAGTACGCCTCCGGTAAGAACGCCGAGTTTTATCCTGAGGATTCGGGCCTGCTCGTCGAGAAGGGCATGAAGATGAAGCTCGACTATCACCTCCACTCAATCGGCGAGCCCGTCGACACGGTCGTGGAAGTGGGCATCGTGTTTCACCCGGCGGGGCATGTGCCGAAGAACATTCGCTGGTCGAAGCAGCTTGGGCAGCACCCCACCGAGCTCGATATCCCCGGTGGAGAGATCGTTCGGACGGACGGCTATACGCGTCTCAACCGGCCAGCGCGAATTACCGCGTTCCAGCCGCACATGCACGCCCGCGGCAAGTATCAGTGTCTCGAGTTCATTTATCCGACCTCCAGCACGCCGATGGTGACCGAGATGATCAATTGTGCCTATTTCAGCTACAACTGGCATCTTGTTTACAACTACGCGGACGATGTGGCGCCGATTGTGCCGGCGGGGACAATTCTCCACGTGATTAGCTGGCACGACAACACGGCGGGCAACAGGAACAATCCAGATCCGAAGAACTGGGTCGGAGACGGCGGCCGAACAATCGACGAAATGGGCTTTGCCTGGATCGGCTGGGTGGACCTCACGCCAGAGGACTACAAGGCGGAGTTCGAGGCGCGCAAGGCCAAGCAGAGAACCCCAACGACGTCTACGACGGGTCAGCAACAGCCATAGGGCTCGCGTCCAATCTCGCCGAGCATTCCGCGGTTTTGAAGCTGCTGTGGAATGCTCGGACCTCCGGATCCGCCTCAGGATCGATGTGTGTGAGCCGGAACAGATGCTTTTCTGGGAAGGGTCGACTATGAAGACCGGTTTGGCGGCGCCGTTCACTGCCGTCGTGGCGCTTGGCCTCCTTGCCGGCGTGCAGACCGTAAGCGCCCAGCTCGAGCACTTACCGTATCAGCTTAGATACAATTCAGGCCAGGCCGTTCAGCCCTACTTCGAGGGCTGGTGGAAGAATCCGGACGGCAGCTTCAACATGCAGTTCGGGTACTTGAACCGCAACTACGTCGAGGAGGTCTCTGTGCCCGTCGGCCCTCAGAACAACATTGAGCCGGGCGGACCAGACCGCGGCCAGCCAGGGTATTTTTTCCCCCGAAGAAATGCCAAAGCGTTCGGTGTGACGGTACCGAAGGACTTCGGCAAGAAAGAACTGATCTGGACCATCAACTTCCGAGGGAAGACATTCAAGGCTATCGGCTGGCTTCAGCCTGAATGGGAGATCCCGGCGCCCGGCGTTGGGCGGGACGGCAGCGCTCCGGTAAGCGATGGCAACCAGCCGCCAACGCTGACCCTGGCACCTGTCCATCGCGTTGTCCTGCCCGCGACGCTCACGCTGACGATCTCCTATGCTGACGATGGGCTCCCAAAATCTGCAGCTGGCCGCGGCGCCGGCGCGGGTCGTGGTGGAGCTGCGGCGGGTCGCGGTCGAGCTCCGGTCGGCCAGGAAACCCCCCCCATCCTGATGCCCACCGAAGGCACCGTGGAGGCCCCGTTGAATGTCCCGGCGGTTCGCCTCAATCTCCGCGGGGGGCGCATCGGAGGCCCCCGTCCTCCAGCCGGCCCCTGGATTTCTTACATCGTGTGGCGAGGTCCCGCAGCGGTCAAGACCGAGCCCATCTTTGCTACCATCACGGACGGTAAAGCGGTGACGACGGCAACGTTCACGCAGCCGGGCGAGTACGTGCTTCGGGCGCACGCCACTGACGGCCAGTTGTTCACAGACCAGGATGTCAAAGTCGCCGTGGTCGCGGCTTCTGCACCGCAAAAGTAGGCGTTCGGCTCCCCAACCGGTGTCTCAGTGTTCGCCGATTCCCGCAACACATCCGGCGATCCGCTGTGTCCAAAAGGTTTGTTGACAAGGCGTGCGACTCAGCTGCACTATGTAGAGTAGAAGGATTCTGTCTCGCCCTGAATCTGAGAGGCCTGCAATGACAAATGCTGTCCGTGTCCTCCCTCGCATCGCGCTCGCTGCAGCGATTGTCATAATCCCTGCGTTAGCGACCGCGCAGAGTTCGTCCGCCGCCGGATCGACGGTCACCTTCACGAAGGATGTCGCGCCGATTCTGCAACGCTCCTGCGTGACGTGCCACCGCCCTGGCGAGAGTGCGCCGATGTCTCTCATGACATATGAGGATGCACGTCCGTGGGCTCGCTCGATCAAAGCGCGGACGACGGCTCGGGAGATGCCACCGTGGCATATCGATCGCAACATTGGGATCACCAAGTTCAAGGACGACCCGTCATTAAGTGACGAGGAGATCGCGGTCATCGCCAAGTGGGTCGACAGCAATGCACCCCGCGGCAACCCGGCCGACATGCCGCCACCGCGCCAGTTCCCCAGTTCAACAGCATGGCAGCTGGGCACGCCCGATTTGGTCGTGCACTTCCCGACCTTCAAAATGCCTGCAACGGGGCCAGACCTGTTCGGCTCGCTTTACGCGGCGATTGATTTGAAGGAGGACCGCTACATCAAAGCGATTCAGACCCGGCCGGTCAACGAGCCCTCACGCAGGGTTGTTCATCACGCCCTCACGTTTACAGTGCCCGCCAATGCGGCCGAGTCGCAGGACGGCGGCGACGACAGCAATTCCTCCGGCGGAGGGCAGTTCCTGGTCGAGTACGCCTCGGGCAAGAACGCGGAGTTTTACCCGGCCGACTCGGGTCTGCTCGTCCAGTCCGGCCTGAAGATGAAGGTCAATTACCACCTCCACTCAATCGGCGAGCCAGTGGACACGGGCATCGAAGTGGGCATCCTGTTTCACCCGGCGGGCTACGTGCCGAAGAACATTCGTTGGTCGAAGCAGCTTGGCCACAGCCCGAGCGACCTCGATATTCCCGGTGGAGAGATCGTCCGGGTTGACGGCTATACGCGTTTCAACCGGCCGGCGAGGATCACCGCGTTCCAGCCGCATATGCACGCCCGTGGCAGTTATCAGTGTTTCGAGTTGATTTACCCGACCTCCGGCGCGAACGTGGCGACCGAGACGGTGAATTGTGCTCATTTCAACTACAACTGGCATCTTGTCTACAACTATGCGGACGACGTGGCGCCGATTGTGCCACCGGGGACGCTCCTCCACGTGATTAGCTGGTACGACAACACGTCGGGCAATAAGAACAATCCGGATCCGAAGAACTGGGTTGGCAACGGAAATCGAACAATCGACGAAATGAGCTTCTCCTGGATTGGCTGGGTGGACCTCACGCCAGAGGACTACAAGGCGGAGTTCGAGGCACGCAAGAACAAGCAGAAGGCTGCGACGACCTCTACAACCGCTCAGCAGCAGCCCTAGGGCTCGCGTCAAAATCTTGAACCGAGCACTCCGTGGTTTCCTCAACTGCGGAGTGCTCGGGCCCAAGGATCCGCCTCAGGATCGATGCATGTACCACGACCGATACTTTTCTGGGAAGGATCGACTATGAAGACCGGCGTACGGGCTTTCTTTGCTGCGTTTGTGGCGCTTGGGCTCTTTGCCGGCGTGCAGATCGTGAGCGCCCAACTCGATCACTTACCATATCAGCTCAAATACAATTCAGGCCAGGCCGTTCAGCCATACTTCGAGGGCTGGTCGAAAGCTGCTGACGGCAGCTTCCTCATGCATTTCGGGTACTTCAACCGCAACTACCTCGAAGACGTGTCGGTGCCGGTCGGCCCTCAAAACAACATCGAGCCTGGTGGACCAGACCGTGGCCAGCCAGGCTTTTTCTCCCCGCGAAGACATGCCCGCGTGTTCAGTATCCCGGTACCGAAGGACTTCGGTAAGAAGGAACTGATCTGGACCATTACTTCCCGAGGGAAAACGCTCAAGGCTGTCGCCTGGCTCCAGCCTGAATGGGAGATCCTGGCGGACACGCCCGTGCCGACAGAGGGGAATCAGCCGCCAACGCTGAGCATGGCGCCCGTGACCCAGGTTGTTCTTCCTGCCACGCTTGCGTTGACGGCCTCCTATGCCGACGATGGGCTCCCGAAGCCTGGTGCAGCCCGTGGCCGGTCTGGTGGTCCTCAGACGGCGCCTACTCGCGGTCGACGGCCTGCGGTAGGCCAGGAAACGCCGCCGATCTTGCAGCCCAGCGATTCGACCTTCGAGGCGCCCGTGAACGTGCCGCAGCTTCGCGCCGGCCGTGGAGCTGCTCCTCCGTCGCCAACAGGACCTTCGGTTTCCTACACCTTGTGGCGCGGTCCCGCAGCGGTCAAGACCGAGCCGGCCTTTGCCACGATCGCGGACGGCAAGGCGGTGACGACGGCGACGTTTACCCAGCCTGGTGAATACGTGCTTCGAGTGCGCGCCACCGACGGCCAGTTACGCACGGACCAGGATGTCAAAGTAACCGTCGTCGCCGCTTCTGCACCGCAGAAGTAAGCGTTCGGCTTTCGTGGCCGGTGTCGGCCTTTGTCGGCACCGGTCATTTTGATTCGCATCCCCCATTCCTTTCCCCTTCATCTTGACGGGCTCCGCGAGGTGCCGTATGGTGGCGTGGCGTTCGTAAGCCCGGGGTTCCAGCCCCGGTGTTCGGCGCAGGCAAGAGCTTTGTACACGGCGAGGTGGAGTCCTGAGGTGGAGTCCGTATGATGCGAACATGGTTTCGGGAAGCGTGCCGCATGGCACCCGCGTTGGCCCTGGTGCTTCTTCTGGCGATCCCGTTGCTTGGTCAGCGAGGACCAGCGGCACTGGGTGAATGGCGCACGTACGGCGCAGATCTCGCCAGCACGCGGTACTCGCCGCTGCAGGCGATCAATGCTGCGAACTTCAACCAGCTCGAGGTGGCGTGGCGCTTCAAAACGGATAACCTCGGGACGCGCCAGGAATTCAACCTCCAGACGACACCGCTCGTCGTCAACGGCACCCTGTACTCGACGGGCGGCACGCGCCGCGCTGTCGTCGCGCTGGATGCAGCCACCGGAGAGTTGAAGTGGGTCTACAGCTTCGACGGCGGGCGCCGGGCGCAGATCGCACCGCGGACGCTTTCCGGACGCGGGCTGTCCTACTGGACCGACGGTAAGGAGGAACGCATCGTCTTCGTCACGCCGGGCTACATTCTGATCGCGCTGGATGCGAAAACGGGCCGGCCCATCTCGAGCTTCGGGAAAGGCGGGATGGTGGATCTGCGCCTCGAAGACGATCAGAAGATGGATTTGGAGACAGCGGACATCGGCCTGCATGCGGCGCCGATCGTCGCGAGCGACGTCATTGTCGTCGGCGCCGCGCATACGGCTGGAACTGCTCCCAAGAGCATGCGCAACGAAAAGGGCCATGTGCGCGGCTACGATATCCGCACCGGGAAGCGGCTCTGGATCTTCCACACGATTCCGTCGCCTGGCGAGTTCGGGAACGAAACCTGGCTCAAGGATTCATGGTCGTACACGGGCAACACAGGCGTATGGGGCCAGATGTCCGCCGATGAGGCGCTGGGCCTCGTGTATCTGCCGGTTGAAGCGCCGACGAACGACCAGTATGGAGGCCACCGGCAAGGTGCGAACCTCTTCTCGAGCACGCTCGTCGCGTTGAACCTCAAGACTGGCAAGCGAGTGTGGCACTACCAGCTGATTCATCACGACATCTGGGACTGGGACATTCCGTGCGCGCCGATCCTCGCCGACATCACCGTGAATGGCCGTGCGATCAAAGCGATCGCACAGCCGAGCAAGCAGGGATGGCTGTATGTCTTCGACCGTGCGAACGGACAACCCGTGTGGCCCATCGAAGAACGGCCGGTGCCGCAGGGGGATGTGCCCGGCGAGTGGTATTCACCCACACAGCCGTTTCCGACCAAGCCCCCGGCTTTCGAAAACCAGGGCACAACGACTGAGAGCTTTATCGATTTCACGCCGGAGTTGAAAGCTGAGGGCCTGAAGCTCGCCTCGTTCTACAAGCTGGGACCAATTTTCACGCCTGCGCTGGTGAGCAAGTGGGAGGGCCCGCGCGGCGTGCTGGGATTGCCGACGCTTACCGGCGGCGCAAACTGGCAGGGAGGATCGCTCGACCCGGAAACCAACACGTTCTACATCTTTACGAACAACCAGCTAGGTGTGTACGCGGTAGTGCCTGGTGATCCCGCCCGTACGGACATGGCGTACAACATGGGAACCGCCCGTGACCCGAACGCGCCTGCACCGGCTGGCCGCGGCGGTGGCGGTGGCGGAGCACCCGGTGCTGGTAGTGGTGGCGCTGGTGGTGCCCGGGGCGGAGCGCCGGCTGGCAGCGGCGCAGCGGCCGCCCCAGGTGGCCGTGGAGGCGGTGGTGCTGAGGGCGGCGAGGGTGGAGGCGCCGGCGCTGCGCTCCTTGTGCAGGGTCTTCCCCTTGTGACGGCCGCCGTATGGGCGCATATCGGCTATTGACCTGAACAAGGGTGAGCTGCTGTGGCAGATCGCGCACGGCGAGACACCCGACAACATCCGCAATCATCCGGCGCTCAAGGGGGTGACGGTCCCTCGCACCGGCCGCCAGGGACGGATCGGCACGCTCGTCACCAAGACGCTTCTGATTGCGGGCGAAGGCGGGTTCGCCACAACGCCTTCCGGACAGCGAGGCGCGATGCTGCGGGCCTACAACAAGGCGACCGGAGCCGAGGTTGGCGCCGTGTACATGCCGGCTCCCCAGACCGGCTCTCCAATGACCTATATGGTCAATAACCAGCAGTACCTCGTTGTGGCTATCAGTGGCGCCGGGTACTCGGGGGAACTGCTCGCATTCAGGCTGCCTGCTGCGAGTGTGAGCTCACGCTGAGTCCACCCGGGGACCGGACTGGTGGGCATGTCCGCGCGAGAAGTACCGCAGCGTCACGCGGGTGGCCGTGAACGGGGCGCCCCACCGGAGGATCTGCGCGGTCCTTCATCGAGTAAACAGAGCGAGCGATATCGATTTGCCCATCTCGTAGTACCCGCGCGGCGTTGGATGGATGCCGTCGCAATTGAATGGCGCGGAGATCAGGTCGCCATTGGACTGGTCGCGCACGACCTGATCGAAATCGATGACCGCGTCAAACGGTGCGCGTGTGCGGATCCAATCGTTCACCTCACGCCGAATCGCGGTCTTGGCGGGGGTCCATCCCGTGTTCGTACCGGATACCGGCGCGTTGTGACGCGGAATCATCGTCACGCCGACAATCTTCAGGCCACGAGCCTTGACGCGCTGAACGATCTGCGACGTGCCCGAGATCACCTGTGCTGCTGATGCGCCCCGGCGAATGTCGTTTGTCCCCATGAACAGGATGACGTCGCTCACGCCCTCGTGCGACAGGACGTCGCGCTCCAGCCGCTCCATCCCCGTGGGACTGTCTGGCGCCGGCTGAAGCCCCTCGCGAGTCACCGTGTTTCCGCCGATGCCTTCGTTGACGACGGCCTTCTGCGCGTTTCTGCCGCCCATGCGCGCGTCTTCGAACGCAAGTCTGACGGCCAGCCAATCCTCCCATCGCTCGTGCGCATCCACAGTCGAGCAGGTGCCATCTGTGATCGAATCGCCGAAGGCGACGATCACGCCGGTCGCCGTAGACGAGAGCACGTCAACGGCTTTCAGCCACGGCATCGTTGTCGTCGTTTCCGTGAACGGCTCCCTCGACTCAGACGAGGAGCGGTCGCCGGCACCGGGTGGCGCGAGGTATGACGTCACTAGCGCACCGGTGTGCTGGCTCGGCCGGACGTCGGCGTCCGGGACATACAGGCTGACAGACACATCCTGCTGAGCGGTAACCCGCAGGGCGACCGAGTCGCTTCGTATGGTGCCGCCGGGCGGCACGGTGACGCTTTCCGCGCCTCCGAAGAGAACCGGTCGATTCGAACCCTGTGCGAGCGAGGCGCCGCTCGTGCGCAGGCCGACGTACGCCTTTCCGATTCTGAGCGGGCTCGTTCCGAGGGTGTTGTCGAGTCTGACGCGGACCGCTTCGCCTCCGACGGTCACACGCGCGATCAAGCGCAACGTCGTGTTCGTGACTCCAGTCATTCCCTGCGTTTGCTGGGAAGTGGTCCAAGCTGTCCGCCATTTCGCGCCGGCGGGATCTTTCTGCTGGGCGTTGAACGTGGAGCCGACAGCCAGTACGAAGAGTGCAATCATCGCGAACGTGGAGCCGAAAACGGTCGTGGATACTGTTTTCATCTGGATGAAATGGGGGCTGCTCGAGGCGGAGTGTACATCCTGGTCCACGTGGTTTCCACTGCTCTTTCAGGCCGGAACACCTCGTACACCGTGATGCGTCCCGCCTGTGATGCGTCCCGCCTGTCGAATGTCTCCGCCTGTTACTCGTCCCCTTGACGCTGTCCGAAAACCGAGACAGAATGTCTCGGTTCACCGCGTTGCCGCTGAGGTGCCCTGTCGAGTAAGGTCGCCGGTCGCGTCAGGGAGGTTCAAATGAGCCATCGATATCTGGAGTCGGTGGGTACACTGGCGATCGGAATCGTCGTCGTATCGCTGGTCACGATATCGGTCTCAGGTCAGACTCAGAAGCCACCCGCGAATGCGCCTCCAACGACCCCGTCGGCGTCGGCCGCGGAGGCCCTGGCCAAAGCCAAGGCGGCGTCGAAGAACAAGAACTGGAAGGTTGCCCGAACCGCGTGGGGGGAGCCCGACCTGCAGGGTGTCTGGTCGTACGCCACGACGACGCCCCTCTCCAAACCTGATTCGGCGGGCGACAAGACGCTGCTGACTGACGAGGAAGTTGCCGAGCTCGCCGAGCAAACCGCGCGTCAACAGGACCTCCCTCCACGACCAGGCGATACGGGGACGTACAACAATTTCTGGTTCGACCGCGGGCAATCGATCGGTCGCACATCGCTGATTATTGACCCGCCGGACGGGAAGTACCCCCCGCTGACACCCGAGGCGCAGAAGGCGCGCGCAGCGGAGGCCGCCTATCAGCGCGAGCATCCGTCGGATTCCTGGTTGGACCGAAACCCGACCGATCGCTGCATCATGTATCACGGCGTTCCGCCGGTGTCTTCGGGTTACAACAACACGTATCAGATCTTTCAGACGCCAGGCATGGTGGCGATCCTCGACGAGAACATCCACCACGTGCGCCTGATTCCGCTTGACGGGCGTCCGCACATTCCCGAGACCATTCGCCATTGGAATGGCGATTCGCGCGGGCACTGGGAGGGCGACACGCTGGTCGTCGAGACCACGAACTTCAACAGCAAGACGCGTCTACGGTATGGCGGGTCCTCGAACACGCGAGCGGTCGAGCGTTTCAAGCGCGTCAGCAACGACCTCATCGACTACCAATACACAATTACCGATCCCACCGTGTATACGAAACCGTTTACCGTCGCGTTTCCGATGCCGAGGAGAGACGATCGCATCTTCGAGTACGCCTGTCACGAGGCCAACCACAGCATGGAAGGTATCCTCAGGGGCGCCCGGGCGGACGAGAGGAAAGCCGCAGAAGCCGCGGGCAAGTCGTCGAAGTAGAGCCGAGCCGGGATAGGGGGAGAGCAGGCAGATGCGACTTCGCGGTACCGCAGTCTTGCGTGCGGGTGTGGCGGCAGCGGTCGTGGCGGCCTTCTGGCTGGGCACCATCCCCGCCTCTGGTCAGGCGGGAACGTACCGGGCACCCCGGACGCCGGACGGTAAGCCCAACCTGAATGGAACATGGCAGGCGCTCAACACAGCCAATTGGGATATCGAGGATCACACGGCCCGACAAGGCCCGGTGCTCGCCCTTGGTGCGTCTTTCAGCGTGCCTCCCGGCATGGGCGTCGTCGAAGGAGGCGCGCTTCCGTATCGGCCAGAGGCCCTGGCCAGGAAAAGAGAAAACCTCGCCAACTGGATGACCCGCGATCCGGAAATCAAGTGCTATATGCCAGGGATCCCGCGCGCCACATATCAGGGCCATCCCTTTCAGATCGTTCAGACCCCGCAGCACGTGCTGATGGCGTACGAATTCGCCAATGCCAGCCGCGTCGTGTACATGAACAACACGGAGAAGAGTCCCAACGTGTACTGGATGGGATGGTCACGCGGCCACTGGGAAGGCGAAACGCTGGTGATCGATGTGACCGGTTTCAACGACGAGACCTGGTTCGATCGTGCCGGAAACTTTCACAGCGAAGAACTGCATGTCGTTGAACGCTACACCGCCACTGGTCCCGATCACCTGTGGTACGAAGCCACGATTGAAGATCCGGCGGTGTTTACCAGGCCGTGGAAGATGAGCATGCCGCTCTATCGCCGCATGGAAAAGAACGCGCTGCCGCTCGAGAACATCTGCGTGGAGTTTGCCGAGGAGTTGCTGTATGGCCACCTGAGCAAACGGCCCAGTCAGAAGTAGCGTCGCGCCCCGGAGGCTCTTCCCACCATGTTGCGCGACGCGCAAGTGCTACTTCATCCCCTTGTATGTGAACTTCTGTAGACGGCTTCCAGGTGCAACCTCTGCGCCGTAGATGTTCCCCTTTGAATCGGTTGCGATGGCGTGAAGATTCTGGAACTGGCCCGGGCCGGCGCCACGGCTTCCGAAGGCCCCGATGGTGTCGAGGGTCTTTCGATTCACAATGGCGATCTCGCCCTTGTTGAAGTCGGGGCAGAAGATGAACTGCTGGTCCTTGTCCTGCGAAAAGGCGACGGTGTCGCAAGATGAGCTCGACGTCGTCCGATTCACAAAACCCTGCGTGAGGTACTTGCCGTCCAGCGAGAATACCTGGATGCGTCGGTTGCCACGATCGGCCACATACACCATCCCGTCGTTCGAGACTTTGGCACCGTGGACGATGCCGTACTGATCGGGGCCTGGACCCTCGATATCGGTGGGAGGAGTAGGCGCCGCACCGCGTGCCGCAGGCGGTGGCGGCGGCGGTGGATCCAGCGCCTCCTTGCCGAAGGCGCCCCACTGACGCTTATGCGTCATCTTGTCGGCATCGAGCACCCAGAGGCGACGATTCCCGTAGCCGTCCGCGACAAACGCCTCATTGGTCTTTTGGTACACGAACACCTCGGCCGCCTGGTGCGGGTTCTTCGTGTCTTTGTTCCCGCCGCTCACGTTGAAGCCGCCGATTTGCTGGATGAACTTGCCGTCCTTGGTGAACTTCAGGATCATGTCGTCCACGCGATTGGACACGACAGCACCGGCGCGCGGGTTGATGCCGGTAATCCAGACGCGATCCCCGTGATCGACGAAGATGCCGTGCTCGGTGTCCGGCCAGTCAAATCCTTGTCCGGGTCCTCCCCAGGCCTTGACGAACTTGCCTTTCTCATCGAACTCGACCACCGCCGGCGCCGCGTTGGCTTTCTGCTCCGGTGGGGCAGTTCGCGGACGGTGCAGGACCCACACGTGATCATGTCGGTCGACGGTCACCCAGGTGGGAACGCCAAATATCTGGTTGTTCGGCAGCTTGGGCGGCCACGACGGATCGAGCTCGTATTGGGGCACGCCCGACTTTGCGCCGCCCTGGGCGAGCACGGTAGGCCGGAACGCGCTGTCGCTCATTGCCGCCGCGACGACGAAAATGAAGACTGCAAGAACAATCGATGATTTTCGGCTCATGCCCACTCTCTCCTCGTTGGCGCAGAGAGCGCCGCTACTTCTTCACCCACTTCTGCATGCATCCGCCAGACTTGCTAAGCGCACACCCGCTTGTGACGCCCGAGAAGATATTTCCACGCTCGTCGGCCGCCATGCCCTCAGGGTTGATCCCTTCGATGAAGTAGCGCAGCGAGCCATCCTTCGCGCTGCCGATCCTGATGCCTTGCTTCCAGCCAACATTTCTGAAGGTCGACGCGGCACCCTCGAGGGAAATGCTCGGGCCTGGCACCGGAATGCCCGATTCTGAGTCGCCCACGATCAGGGTGTCGTCCTTGAGGATCGAGATCCCGCTCGGGCGCCCGAAATGTCTCCAGGAATCCAGATAGTTCATGTCCTTGTCGAAGATCTGTATGCGGCTGTTCGAACGGTCGGCAACGAACAGTCTTCCCTGCGAATCGAACGCAAGTGAATGTGGCCCGGCGAACTCACCGGGGCCGCGCCCAAGCTTCCCGTAGTCGCGAATGAACTTGCCGTCACGCGACAGACGGACCAGGCGGTCGCCGTCCTGTTGCGCGAAGGCAGGTCGTGGCCAATGCCCATCGGCGATGAGGATGTCGCCGTTCGGGGTGGCCACACACGCGGAAGGGCCAACGAAGGTATCGGGACCAGCCTTCCCGACGCCTGCCTGGCCCAGCGTCAGAAGCAGTTTGCCTTCCGGGGTGAACTTGAAGACCTGAAAGCCGCGTCCGGTGCCCGTGTCCCTGAACGGGTTGTCGGCCGCCCAGATGTTGCCATCGTGGTCGCGACACATCCCGTGTGCCGCCGCGAACATGCCCTGCCCGAAGCTCTGCACGATCTTGCCGGAGGCATCGAAGTACACGATCGGCGGTTCAGTTCGTAGGAACACCCATGTCCCACCCTTGTTATCGGGCAGGAAGCTGATCGCGCCGCCCCATTTCATCCCGGGATTCAGCGTTGGCCAGTTCTCGATCAGCCGGTACGGATTGCTCATGAGGTTGACGCCGGGTTCCGGCCTCGGCGAGCCCTCGGGGCCTGTGCCTGTGTATGGTCCGCCATCGCGAGGCTGAGTCGGCGCTGCGCCGCCTCGCCCTGCCGGCGCAGCCCCCTGCTGCGCGTAGACGAGCCCGCCGGTGCAGATCAGCACCAGTGCCGACAACTTCAATAACGGCCCAAGCACCCCGGAATGTCGCATGCGGATCCCTCCTGCGCCAGCGAGAAGCGGTCCTTCCTTATGATGACGTTGTGGCACCCACTCTACCCGGATGCCGTTTGCTTGTCACGAGTGTCGTTCCAGACTGCAGGCGAGAAGACGTGTCGTTCGATGGCGGAGAAGGGAGGGAGTCGAACTCTATTTCAGTGATTTTCTAACATGGTGATGGTGTGGGACTTCTGGCAACAAGCCGGCACGGCCGCGGCCCCCCGGCCATTCCCAGCCTGTTTGTCAGTTCGCCGCGGTCACCAATCGTGCGGATCCATCACTGAGTACCTTCGGTGGCCGCCGCGGAGAATCGATGTGACTGCGCGACCGCAGCGGTGCCAGAGGCGCCTGCGTCCGACGCTACGACATCGTGTCGCCTGACGACCTCGCCATCGAGAGGCTCGACGCCGCAGCGATGTAAACTCAACGGTCACGTGTGAATCATGCGTGAATACGACTTGATCGCGGAGTGGTACGCGTCCGATCGCAAGGCACCAGGCGGCGTCCCCGAAGCGACTGCGCTCGCGTCATCCATTCCGCCCGGAGCGCGCGTTCTCGACATCGGTTGCGGCAACGGTATGCCGATCACGCGTGCCCTGTTGAGCGCTGGTCATCGGGTCATCGGCCTAGACAGCTCGAGCGAGATGCTCGCGCGGTTTTGGCGCAATTGCCCCGATACTCCGGCAGTCCGCGGTGTCGTGCAGTCTTGCCCGTTCGCCGACGGCACGTTCGACGCCGCAATTGCGTGGGGCGTGATGTTCCATCTCAACCAGGACGACCAGATCAATGCAATCGTGAGCGTCTCGCGCGTCCTCAAGACCGGAGCGCCGTTCCTCTTCACGTCCGGCGACGTGGACGGGGTTACCCCGCTTGAAGGCACGATGAACGGCGTGGTGTTTCGGTATTTCTCGTTCAGCATCGACACCTATCGACGCGTCCTCGGCGAGCATGGCTTCACACTGCTAGACGTGCATGCCGATCGCGGCAAGAACACGTACTACCTGGCCCAAAGAGCGGCGTGACACTCGCCCACAACTGTCGATGCGTGTTCACATCGCGCTGCCGTCGACGCGTCGCGACGCACGACTGCGGGACAACCCGGACATGCCGACGGGCGGAACTAGTCTGCAAGACGGCACGACGATCTGCTATAAAACGCCGCAGAGACGCGTACAAAAAGAGAGGTTCAGCCATGCATACGGGACGCAGAAGATTCCTGGGAAGTGTCGGTCTCGGTCTGCTTGCTGGAGCATCGACCAACGGGCTGGCTGAGTCCGTTCAGGCGCCGCAGAGCCAGCTCGCTGCCGGCGGTCGTGGCGCGGCGCTGCCCGTGCGCAAGGTCAAGACCACGACGCTCTTCAAGAGCCCGGAAGGTTACCCGAATGCGCTCGCGGTTGCACCTGAAGGGCTGTGGATCGCCGAGCAGAAGTCCGACAACGCGTGCCTGGTCGACTGGCACGGCAAGCTGCTGAAGACCGTGAAGACCGAATCGAAGAACACCAGTGGCATGGGCGTCGGGGACGGATACATCTGGATGGGCGCCAACGCTGCGCCGAACGGAATCTTTCAGACCGACATGAACGGAAAAACCATCGCGCATCGCCAGATACCGCTTGGCGGCGGCGGTTGTCACGGTGTTCAGTACCTGGACGGAAAGTTGTGGATCGCCGCACTGCGCCTGAGAGGCATTCTTCGCGTCGACGCGAAAACCTGGCAGCCGGAATTCCTGATCCCCTACAGTGTGCAGCGCGCGCACGAGGCAGTGATGGCGCCGGACGGCATGTGGTTGGTGATCGGCGACGATCAGGGCGCGGGATTGATCAAGTACAACCCGGAGACCGGGCAGCCGCTCGAGATCGCGCGTTTTGGCGAGACCGATTGCGATCCGCACGGGCTCGTATGGCACGAGGGCGCGTTCTACAGCTGCGACGCCGGAATCCACCCCGGCTGGGCCGAGAACAGGAGCCCGACGCACGGATACATCTTCCGAATCGATCTGATCTGAAGCGGCTGACGCGTGGCGGCGGAAACGTCCACTGGAGTGATTCGCGTCGCCGACGCGGCCTGGAAGAACGCGGTCGCCAGGTTTTCTTCGGGATCAGAGCGCCATGGCCGACCTCCGGGAACACACGCCGCGGACCATGCGGCGTTGCGGCTCTGGCCGACAGGCTAACGCGCGATCACACCGGGGGTCAGCCGTGTACTGTTGCCGAAGTCATCCTGTCCAGGCCGCTAGATAGAGCCGACGAACAGCGACAACGAGATGGGAGGCACGTCGTGTGAAGATTGCGATTCTGGATGACTACTTCGACACCCTTCGTACTCTCCCGTGCTTTCGCAAGCTGGACGGCCATGAGGTCACGGTCTGGAACGATCACACGCAGGAGATCGATGTGCTGGCCGAGCGCCTCAAAGACACGGAGGCGCTCGTGTTGATTCGCGAGCGTACGCACATCCGTGAGCCCTTGCTCGAGCGCCTCGACGCGCTGCGGCTCATCAGCCAGCGCAGCGTCTACCCCCATATCGACATCGACGCGTGTACCCGCCGCGGCGTGATCGTGTCGTCCGGTCAGCACGCCGGCATCCCGTCTTATGCGGCTGCGGAACTGACGTGGGGTCTCATCATCGCGGCAATGCGGCAGATTCCCCAGCAGATGGACGCGCTTCGCGCCGGAAAGTGGCAAATCGGGGTAGGCAACAGCTTGCGCGGGAACAGGTTGGGTATCTACGGATACGGAAGAATCGGTGCCACGGTCGCGGGTTATGGCAAAGCCTTCGGGATGAATGTTCTGGTGTGGGCACGCAACGCATCGCTGGAACGCGCGCGGAACGATGGTTACGCGGTAGCGGACAGTAAGCGCGCGTTCCTCGAGTCGTGCGACGTGATCTCGTTGCACCTGCGACTCGTCAAGGAAACGCGTGGCATCATCACCCGAGATGATCTGTCGTGCATGAAACCGACCGCATTGCTGGTCAACACGAGCCGGGCGCCGTTGATCGAGCGCGGCGCCCTTGTCGATGCGTTGCGCGCGGGACGGCCACGTATGGCCGCAATCGACGTCTACGAAGAGGAACCACTGACCGATCCCAACGACCAGCTGCTGAAGATGAACAACGTCGTCTGCACACCCCACATAGGATACGTAACGCGGGAAGAGTACGAAATCCAGTTTTCCGACATCTTCGACCAAATCATTGGCTACGCGGCGGGCAGGCCTGTCAATGTGGTGAATCCGCAAGTCTTCGACGTATTGAAGAACCAGGGGGCATCTTGACGGTATTCGAAGCACATCACGATGCGATCTGTTCATCAGAAACGTCTCCCGAGTGAAAGGATCAGCGTGTTCGAATCAGATCTCGGATCGCCTGAATAACCATGTCCGGTTGATCCCGCTGGATAAAGTGCCCGCTCTCTTCGGCGACACGCAACTCTCCATGCGTTGAGCGCTTCGAGAAGTCTTCCTGAAATCCTCTCCAGATGCGGTCCCAGGTAGCGAACTGCTCTTCGGTCATTCGGTTGGTTTGCGAGTCGCTGCCATCACGCGCCCGCTGCGGAGTCGGCTTCCCCCGAGCGAGCACAATCAACGGCAGTGCCGTTCGCCAGTCCAGCCGCTGGCCTGGTTTCACATAGTAGCCAAGCCGCGCGGTCACATCATCCAAACCGGGGCCTTGGGGATCGAGCTCGTGCAGACGCAGTGCCTGTTCCTCATGCGACGAGTCCACGAACACCAAGCCAGCAGTTTCGCCCGGATACTTCGTTACGAAACGCCGAGCGTAAATTCCTGCGATCGAATGCGCAGCAAGGATGAACGGCCCCTTTTCGCTGGATGCCTTGAGCCACGCGTGCAGGTCGTCTACAACTTCATCCACTGATTGCAGTTGGGCAGGCGCCTTGTCGCTCGCGCCAAAGTTGGCGTGGTCATAGCTGCAAATTCGTGCAAAGGTCGATATCGCGGGCTGGACCTGTGCCCAGTCTCTAGCCGTACTTCCGCCGGCCGGAATCAATATGACCGTTGGCGAAATCGCGGCGTCGCCGTCGCAATACACGGCCAAGCGACGATCGCCAATGTCGATCATTCGAGGTTGCTGCGCTGATGCCAAAAGCGGCACGCCCAGAACCGCCATGGAGATGAGAAGAAATCTTGAAGTCTTTCGATTCATCGATTCTTTCCAAGAAGAGTGTCGATACTAACTGCGAGCCACGCGCTCCTGCCCTGCAGGTCCTGGAGTTGGAACCCCAAACCCCCGGCCGACCCGAACGCGAATCCGACGGCAGCCTCAGATTGTCAGATCGGCCGTTGATGGCGCGTAATCGCTGTCGCGAAGTCGTTCCGCCCGTATGATTCACAGCAATTTGGCTCTGACGCTTGGGACTCGTCTCGGTGTCTACGAAGTCACCGCGCCGATGGGCGAAGGCGGGATGGGCCAGGTCAGGAGCAATTACGATGATTCAGTGCAGGATCGCGAGGCCTACCACTTCCGGGCGCCGACATCAATTCGGCGGCACGAGGCGTTTCAGCTCTTCATGCCAGGGTCGAAAGACTCTCGCAATCATGCCAGAGCGCTCGCGGGAGCTGGCATGGGTTCGACGCAGTAGCCGAGAGCCCGAAGTTCCCGGATCATCTTGGCGGCGCGCCGTTGCGCACGGTGTTTGGTGACGGCCGGCCCGCGCTCCTCGTACACGACACCTGGTCGCCAGCGAGCGAATGCCTTGGTGGCGCGAGAATCGGCAACTCGGCCTCGTCGTCGATCATGAGGAGCGACAGATCGCGTAGTCGTCAAGTGAGCCGCCACCCGATGAGCCGCCGCCCGACGTCCATTGTTTGAGAATCCACGCGTCACCATGCGTAGCGCATTGACTTGTGCGGTTTCATCGCCTGGACACAACCCGAATGTTCGAGCGAGCTATTTCATCGCGCTCTCCATGAAATGGTTGCCTTCGTGACAGGCATATTCAAACAGGCGATAACCTGCCCGGGCTCGCGTGAAGGAAAACGCAATCTTCCAAGGCTTCGCAAAAGCATTCGGGTCGTCAATGGTGGCGTCGTAATTGATCGTGTCCGCATCGATAATCGTAAACCTTTCGATGACGTGCAGCGCGTCGCTGGGAACCGTCACCCAGTCAAGCCAGGCCTTGCCGTTGAAGTTCGTGACATCGATCCGCAGAGTGTTGCCCTCCCACCGGCCACGCGAATCCCCATTCCACAGCTGAATATTTGCGCCGACGTGCCGGCGCCCATCCAGCGGAACCACGCGCGCTTCGTGGTTCCATTCTGCGAAGAGCACCACGTAGCCTGGAATCTGAATGAACTGGTACCCGTTGTACGGCGTCACATAATTGAGGCGTGGCACGCCTGCCGCCACACACCGCGCGCTGGGGTCCATATAGGCCAGATTCCCACGGGGATCCCGGTAATTGGCGACGATCTGTTGCCGTCTCGTCGCGGCTGAGGGCTGCAGGGGAATCTTTCCGTCCACGGGGTCCACGATTCCCACTTTTCCTCTGCCTGGCGACGGCTTGCTGTCGTCTGCAAAAACGACTTTGTCAGAATCCAGAAGTGTGACGGCGCCGCTTTCCAAGCTCACCGTGAGGCCACCGCCTTGCGTCTGCCACATCCCTTGAATGTCAGGCTGACCGTCAGCCGTTCGAGGAGGCGTCCACGCGGTCGTTGTTGCAGGTGACGTGGCGGGCTGGGCGACTGCCGCCATGCAACCAAGGAGAGCGAGAATGAAGGAGACGACGAATCTCATATAGTGCAGCGTAAGTAATTCTGGTGTTAGCGCTCAACTCGTGAATGATCAGCCGATTGTCAGCTTTCAGCGATCAGCCGTCACCCGATAACAAGGATTCTCCTCGGGTTGGCGAATTTCCGAAAGCCATTGCCCTTAGAGATGTTTACTTGCGCCGGATCGTGACCACAAACCCGTCGGGCCAGTGGACGCCCCCGCCGATATAGTCTTCCTGAACGTCACCTACCCACAGAGCATCATTCGCGAACGTCATGCCGAATGGCATGAAGAACCCTGACGCGACAAGGTGCGGGCGTCCATCAGACGCGAGGCGGTAGATCTTCCCCTTCGCCCCCTCGCCGGCGCGTGTGGCGAAGAATATCTGGCCGGCGTATGGACCGAAGGTTCGTGGAGCCACGGCAATGGTCCAGACGCCCTCACCTTGCATGACGACGACGGGCGTAGGGTCGATGGTGCCGTCAGGCGCGACCGCGAGGATGGCGCCGCTCACGGGCGAGCTACTGTCGGCACCCGGTCTGCCTGACTTGACGGGGACCAGCATTTTCGAGCCGTCTGGCAGGAAGGCCAGATTCGACGGGGTGGTCCAAGGGCCCGCGAACGTCACGAACGGCTTGCACGCGCCATCGGCCGTCATTTGGTACACCGTGCTGTTGTTCAACGTCACCGCGAAAAAGCGGTCGCCGAACGGGCTGCCCGGCGGTCCGAAGCGAGCGCCGAGGCCGGCACCTGGAATCCCATTGTTTGTGCCCGCATTGGGCAGCGTGCACACCGGGCGGACGGCCTCGCGCCCTTTCAAGTCGAGGTGCTGAATCAGGTGATTCTCCCAAATGCCGAGCTGACCGACGCGAGGCTGCGTGAAGAGGATCAACTGGCCGGCGAACTGGCCAAACGTCGGGGGCGCGATATCGAAGCTCAGCGTCGGCAGCAAACGAACGGTTTCGACGAGGGTGGAAACCCTCCCCTTGGAATCGATGGACCAGATACGTCCACCCCTCTGCTCCTCCTGTGCCCCGTCGTCGGCAACCCACACCCCATTGTCGCGCGGCTGCATGGCCAGCGGGTCGTATAAGTCGCCCGGTGGCACCAATAGCGTCGCCGTGAACCCTGCCTCTGTCTTGACCACGGGTCTCACGAGCGTGCGCTCGACGAGGAGATCAATCTCACGCTTCCGTTGAGCCTCCGCGTCGGTCCCCGTCGCCACCAGACCGACCAACAGCCCCAAGCCGACGACCCTTAGTTGATGCCACATCTTGTGTCCTTCTCTGCCATGTTGGCGCGGCCACACGTCGCGTCGCTCGCTCCGCTATATGGCTATATGTCCGGCTGATACATCGATGACACTCGATTGCCATCAAGCAGTCATTTGCAACTCAAACGTCACGGCCTCGAGCGGAGTCGACGCGCGTGGGTCATCGAACTTAGGGAAGCCGTTTCTCAGCGGCGCGAGCTCCTGAAAGGCTGCCGATCATGCTGCGGTTTCCCTCGTGACAAGCGTATTCGTAGACCCGTTCATTCGGATCCGCCGCTCGAAGAGGAATCGTGGCCGTCCAGGGCCTGGTCCACACTGTGGGATCGTCAATGGTGAATTCGTAGTTCAGGATCGCCGGACTGACACGCGTGAAGCGCTCGATGAGATGCAGATTCTCGTCAGTATGCCCGGCAAAAAGGAGACTTGAGGCGGCAAAGTTCGTCGTTTCCACCACAAGGGTGTTACCTTCCCAGTGCCCCCGTCGATCGCCGAGCCATTGACGGATGCTGGAGCCAATGTGCCTTCGGCCATCCAACGGAATGAGGCGGACGTCGTGGATCTTCTCATGGAGAATCGCGACGTAATCACGTGTCTGAACGATTTGATAGTAGCTCATGTAGGCGGGCAGTAAGTCTGGCACGCCAAATGTAATGCACCGTGCGTTCAGTAGGAGATCCTCCGGGCCATTCGGGAGCGCAAGGCCGGCTGCCGGCCGTGCGTCTCGCTTTTGTTTCTCCTGGGGTGTCAATGGCGGCAGTCGCCCATCCGGCGGGTCGCTTATGAGGGAGGTGCGGTTGTCATTGAAGTCCCTATCGGAAAGCCAGAATTGATTGTGATCGCCAACCGAATCCAGACTGGTGAACTTCTTCGCGTCTGAGATGACCGTGTTAAAAAAGGCATCCCCGTACGCGGGATCACCGTCCCCATTGAAAAGCTCAGCCGCTCGCCGCTTTATGGCGGCCACTTGTTCGTCAGTCAAGACCGATTGCTGGGCGAGGGCAGCGGGCCGCTCCAATGGCGTGACGTTGTTGTTCCGCCACACACCTTGCAGGTCTGGTTGCCCGTCCGGTGTACGTGGTGGCGTCCACTTCTTGACCAAGGAAGGGTTCTCGAGCGTCCGCAACCCTTGCCCAGTTGCACCAAGCGTCGTCATCACACAACCGATCGCCGCAACGCCGAGGGCCAACCTTCCGCGAAGGCAGTACCGCGCCATGCTAGCTCCGTCGCGTCCGTCTTCTCTTCGTGTCCGCCATGGTCGCGACATCGTATTCCCCTTTCGGAAGATCTCCACCAACCGGATCAAGCCCACTTTGCGTCGTATGAGCGCAAGGAGTCATGCGCGTAGCTGTTCACTCGGCGGGTTCGATTCTCAGCAGTGCGCCGGACGCCGCATCGGTCACGAGGTACAGCAGCCCGTCTGGTCCTTGCCGCACGTCGCGAATCCGCTGTTTCAGGTCCGACAGCAGATATTCGCGTGCATTGACGCCTGATGGTTCGCCTTTGGCAGTGAAACTTCAGCCGCTCGAGATGGTTGTAGGTCAGTGAGCCGACGAAGACATTGCCCTTCCACTTTGGGAACCGGTCAAACTCGTACTCAAGCTTCCGAGTCCTGTTCGTTGTTGAAGAATCACGCATTCGCGAACCTCCGCTCTGTCACCACTTAGTTGGCGGAGAAGGGAGGGAGTCGAACCCTCCGAGGACCTTTACGGCCCACAGACTGGTTTTGAAGACCAGCGGCACCACCGGGCGCCTTCCTTCTCCACAGCCGTTTCTGCGCGTCGGAGTGCGCCGGGCAGTCATGATGCCGCGGAGCGCGTCACGAATGGGAGACGAATGATGCTACACTCACTGGCTCTGTTCAACCCATCGGTGGCAGCAGACGCGTTTCATGCCGCATCAGGACCTCCTGCGCGAGCTCCCTTCGGTCGACCGCCTTCTCAGTCATGAGAGGAGCGCAGCGCTGCTCTCCCGGTTCAACCGCGCATTCCTGGCCACACAGTGTCGCGAGACGCTGGATGAACTCAGACGCGCGATTCGCTCGGGCGCGCTCTCGAGCGCGAACGATCTCGACGACGACGCGATTCTGAGCCGCGTCGAACGACGGATGGAGACCGGCAGTCGGCCTGCGCTCGCCCGTGTCGTCAACGCGACGGGGACGCTCCTGCACACGAACCTCGGCCGCGCCCTGCTGGCGCACGAGGCCGTCGACGCCATCCGTCTCGCGGCCGAACATCCCATCAACCTCGAATACGATGTGGTTCGTGGAGCACGTGGCAGGCGAGAGCAGTCGCTCGAGCGACTGCTGGTCGATCTTACGGGTGCCGAAGCCGCAACCGTCGTCAACAACAATGCCGCCGCCGTACTGCTGGTGCTGAACACCCTTGCGGAGCGGCGTGAAGTCGTGGTCTCACGCGGCGAGCTGATCGAAATCGGCGGCGCGTTCCGGATTCCAGAGATCATGGCCAAGAGCGGCGCCGTGCTCCGCGAGGTCGGCACGACCAATCGGACCCACCTTGAAGACTACGACGCGGCGATCGGCGAAGGCACGGCGCTCCTGCTCAAGGTCCATACGAGCAACTACCGGATCGTAGGATTTCATGCTGAGGTCGCTCTGCCCGAGCTGGTCGCACTCGCCAGAACACATCACGTTCCGGTCATGGAAGATCTCGGCAGTGGCGCGTTGGTCGACCTGGGTCGGTACGGTCTCCCCAGAGAGCCGCTTGTTGCCGATCGGATTGCCGCCGGCGCCGACATCGTGACATTCAGCGGCGACAAAGTACTGGGAGGACCGCAGGCCGGGCTGATTGTCGGGCGGAACGCCATGATCGCGCAGATCACGAAGAACCCGCTGCACCGGGCTCTTCGGTGCGGCAAGTTGACGCTGGCGGCGCTCGAGGCCACGCTGAGGCTTTACCAGCAGGCGCCGAATGTTGCCGAGAGGATTCCTGCTCTGAGGGCGTTCACCCGGCCTCTTCGTGACATCGAAACCATGGGACAGCACCTCCTGGGTGCGCTGCGGGAGGCCCTCGGGCCAGGGGTTCGGCTGTCGCTCGAGGATTCCACGTCCCAGATTGGAAGCGGCGCGCTGCCGACCGAAGAGATTCGTACGAAGGTCATCGCGATTGAGGAGGACGGAACGGGCGCCGATCGGATCGCGGAGCGATTCCGACGGGCGCGGCCTCCTATTATCGGCCGCATCCTCAACGATCGGTTCCTGCTCGACCTGCGGGGGATTTTCGACCCCGCGGATCTCATTCCGCGGTGGACTGACGAATAAGTGGGTCGTCCGCACACAGCCGAAGCAGTCATGCCGCTGATTATTGGAACAGCCGGCCACATCGACCACGGCAAGACGAGCCTTGTCAGAGCGTTGACTGGTCAGGATACCGATCGCCTCAAGGAGGAGAAGGAAAGAGGGATTTCGATCGATCTTGGCTTCGCACATTTTGATCTGCCCGAGGGATCGAGAGTGGGGGTCGTGGATGTGCCCGGTCACGAACGGTTCATCCGGAACATGCTGGCGGGCGCCCACGGCATGGACCTCGTGCTCTTCACGGTCGCCGCCGACGACGGCGTGATGCCGCAGACGGAAGAGCATCTGGACATCCTTCACCTGCTTGGCGTCGATCGGGCCATCTTCGTCATCACGAAGGCGGACCTGGCGAGCGAGGGCAGACTCCGCGATGTGGAAGAGGAGATCCGGATTCTCATCGAAGGGACCTCGCTCGAGGACTCACCGATTCTACCGTTCTCGTTCGTCACGGGCCAGGGACTTCCCGAACTGCGTGCCCGTATCGTTCAGACGATCCGGGACCAGCAAGACCGTCGATCGCAGGGCTACTTTCGTTTGCCGATCGACAGGGTGTTCGCGCTGCAGGGTCATGGGCTCGTCGTGACTGGCACCGCGCTCGGCGGCGAGGTGCGAGCCGGGGATCGCGTGCGGTCGCTGCCGCGAGATCAAATCTTCAGGGTCCGCAGTGTTCACGTGCACGACGAGGCAGTTGACGTCGCGGTGCGCGGTCAGCGTGTCGCGCTCAATTTGAGTGGCCAGGTGCGCGACGTCATTGTACGCGGCGACGTCATCTGTCACGAGAACCTGACGCTGACGTCGGTCCGTTTCGACGCGTTCCTGGACGTGCGGCCGTCTGCAGTGTCCGGTGTCAAGAGCCATCAGCGTGTTCGCGTGCATGTTGGCACTGCGGAGCGGTTGGGAAAGCTGATCGTGCTCGGCGTCGAGGGCAGGATCAACCCAAAGCAGTCCGGCTATTGCCAGATCGCGCTGTCGGAGCCCGTTCACGTTCTTCGCGGCGACCGGTTCGTCGTCCGCGACGAGACCGCGCAACGGACGATCGGCGGCGGGACCGTTATTCATCCGTGGGCGCGCAGGCACAAGCGAACCGAAGCCGATCTTCAGCAGACGCTGAGCACGCTTCACCGCGGCAGTCTCGTCGACGTCGCGGCCGCCTATATCGCTGACAGCCAGGACTTAGCGGTTCCCATCGGACGCCTGCATCAGTTTCTCAACCTGCGGGAAGAAGATGTAGACGCGCAACTCGCGCGGGCACCCACGATCAAGGCGTTGCGCTTCGACGAGGACCGGCTCTACACGACCGAACGACGACATTGCGAATGGCGCGAGGAGGTGGTAACGGCACTGCGCGAATCTCACGCGGCGCACCCGCTTGCGCGGGGCATGGACATGGAGGAGCTCCGCGTCAGGGCGCGTCATCGGGTTCCGTCGCGGCTGTTCCGCTCGTTCGTGGAGCAACTCGAAGCAGACCGGGCGGTGGTGCGAGACGGAAGCGTTCTGCGGCTCCCGGATCACAAGACGCGATTGCGGGACGACGAGCAACGCATGGTCCAGACTATTCAGGCGCTTCTCTCGAGCGATCCCCTCTCGCCGCCAGACCTGAAGCAGATCGAGCATGAAGTGGGGGCCGGCCGGTCCAAGATTATCGACGTCCTGGGCGTGATGGAACGTGAGCAATCGGTGGTGCGGGTGGCTCCGGATCTGTACTTCCTGGCCGACGTCGTCGCTCACATGAAGTCGGCTGTGCGCGAGCATCTGGCGAAGCGCGACGAGCTGACCCCCGGCGTTTTCCGCGAGCTCTTTGGGACGAGCCGAAAGTTCACTATTCCGCTGCTGGAGTATCTCGACCGGGAGGGCGTCACGATCCGTGTAGGAGATGTACGGCGCCTGAAGAACCAGCGGCTCACGAACCGATGAAACCAACGACGAGAAAGACAACAAGAAGGAAGGCGCTCAAGGCCATCGGGCTGACCCAGCGGGTGACGGCGGCTGGCTGAGCGTCCAAGCTCGGCCCAGCCGACCTTGTGCACGTGTTGCACAGCCTGCCTCGCCACAGACACCCCGATGTGATTGTCGGAACCGAAACCTCCGACGATGCGGGAGTGTTCCGCCTGCGGCCGGATTTGGCGATCGTGAACACGGTCGATTTTTTCACGCCTATCGTGGACGATCCGTACGTGTTCGGCCAAATCGCCGCGGCCAACGCACTGAGCGATATCTATGCCATGGGCGCCGAACCGCGCACGGCGTTGAACATTGTCGGTTTTCCGAGGGGCACGCTGGATCTCGAGGTGCTGACGGAAATTCTCCGTGGAGGTGGAGAGCGGGCCAGAAAGGCGGGCGCAGTCGTGATCGGCGGCCACAGCATCATCGACGCGGAGTTGAAGTACGGGATGGCGGTCACCGGCGTTGTTCACCCGGATCGCGTGATTCGAAACGTCGGCGTGCGGAGTGGCGATGCACTCGTTCTCACGAAGCCGCTCGGCACCGGGATCATCGCGACCGCGATCAAGAGACGAACGGCGCCGAGGGAGAGCGTTCGGGCGGCCATCGCGTCGATGATCGCGTTGAACGGACCCGCATCGAAGATCATGCGCAAGTTCCCGGTTCACGCGTGCTCGGACGTCACCGGGTACGGTCTACTCGGCCACGCATTGGAGATGGCGAGCGGCACTCGCGTCACGCTGGTAATCGAGTCGGCGCGGCTTCCCGTGCTCGGCGGTGCCGAGCGTCTGGCTGAAGCAGGCTGCCTGACGGGAGGGTGCAAGAGGAACCGTGAATATCTGGAGGGAAAGATCGCAATCGGCCCCGCGGTGTCCGAGGGTCTCATTGAAGTGGCCCTCGATCCGCAAACCTCCGGAGGCCTCTTGATCGCTCTGCCTGCGACAGAAGCGCTTGGACTCGTCAGGAGGCTGCGCGCAGGCGGCGTGAAGACGGCAACGATTGTCGGTTACGCGAAGGCAGGCCAGGCGCCAAAGGTAAGGTTGATTTGACGGCCTACGGTGTATCACGCTCCAAGGGCGCGTAGCAGGGACGTCTGATGCCAGTTACGGGCGGAGGAGTCGCCGCGCACGACGCGTACTCGGAACGGAGTTCACGCGCCGCCTCGACGATAGCGGTCAGTTTCCGAAGCGTCAGATCGGCGCTGTTCATCGGACGGTTCGAGAACGTGCCGAAGCCGCAGTCGGGATTCAAGAACAACCTGTCGGGTGGGTACAGCTCGAGCGCGCGGTGTGCCGCACGCCGTATCTCGGCGGTCGTCTCGACGACGTCGCTGCGCGGGTTTACGACTCCCAGCCCCAGTTCTTTCCCTGGAAACTCGAGGATGCTGCCCGCTCGGTCGGTCGCGTATTCCAGCACGAGCTGATCGACCCGGAGGCGATCCAGGAATGGTGCCAGTGGATGATAGCTGCCGCTCAGCAACGTGGTCTCGTCGCGGCTCCAATTTCCGCGACAGACGTGCACACCGGTTCTCACATTCCAGAAGCCATCGACCACGCGATTGATGAGGGAGACCGCGAACTCCAGTTCCTCAGCCGGGTCGCCTCTCGAGGCGAGGGCGGCGCACATGAAGGTCCGTGTTCGACCGGAGGCAAATGCCAGCTCCGTCAAGACGGGCTCATCGAGCTGAATGAAGTCGGCGCCGCCTCTCACTAGGTCCGTGAGCTCGCTCCGCAAGAGGCCCACGACGTCCTCCGCCAGGTCCTCCTTGCTCGCGTATGCCGCCCGGGCCACCTCCGGCACGAACATCGCGCGTGTCAGAAGGTAGGGCCCGGGCAATGTCACCTTGACCGCGCGATCGGTCTGTGAGCGAACAAAGCGGAGCTCGTCGACGGCCAGCGCCTGGCGTCGCACGAGTCGGCCGATGCAACAGGGATTGCTGATCGCGTAGGCGGGGACGTCGAGCGTCTCGAGAAGGCGCTCGAAGCCAGCTTTGTCATCCACGATGTCGAGCATCTCCGCCAGCGTCAACAAGCGGACGCCCGCCCATTTGTGAGCGACGAAAGAATAAAAATTGTCGCGACGCAGCTCGCCATCCGTCACGATGTCGACGCCGGCATGCTGCTGGAGTTCCACGAGATCACGGACGGCCTGGTCCGCCACGCGATCGAAATCGCTGTTCGAGATTTCACATCGACGAAGCGCGCGTTGAGCGGCGAGGACCGGCCTGGGCCGCGGCCAGCTCCCGACGGTCGTGACCGGGAACAGCGGCAGGCTTCTCATGTCTGTGGCTGCCGCTCGAAGAAGCGCTCGGTCGCGACCGCCTCAGTTAGGGCATTGAAGCCGGTCGTGCGCCCGGGCATCCACGCCTTGAGGCCCTCGAGATCCATCATGTGCCGGTGTGACGGATCTTCGTAGGTCATAGAGAACAGAACGTCCAGCCACCGGCGCTCGGCCGACCGATCCCAGTCGTCCCGAACGGTGAACACACAATGGTCGAAGCGATCGGTGGTCGCAAGTATTCCGAACTCTTGTAGATCGATCGTGCCATCCCGCGTCCATGTTTCCCAATTCAGATCCAGCATGGCCGACGCCGCACTCTCACCCCGCCTGAGACTCTGAAAGGCTTCCAGTTCGCCGCCGACATGATCGCCGTGCTTGCCCGTGAGGACGTCGAATTGACGGACATTGATGTCTGTCCCGGGTGTCAGCCCCGCGCGGCGCAGCGCCCCGAGAGGGATGAGCGTCGCTTGCGGTGAGTCGGACGACCCCAGGGCGATCGTTCGGCCACCTAGCTGCGCGAGATTGGTGACGTCGGCCCTTCGACTCACGATATACGACACGCGATCGCGATCCGTGTCACGCATCGCAATCGCGCGACAGCGCTGCCCGGTGCGGCGCTGGGCGTCGAGCCATGCGAGAGGTGAGTTCCAGGCCACGTCGATGTCGCCATTCGTGAGCGCGCGGACCTGCAGGCCGTACGTGCTGTAGAACACGGCGTCCAGCGGACAATCGCGCGCGTCGAAGAAGTCACGGATGATGTCCCAGATGATCGATACCTTCGGGTCGTACAGCACGGCTCCCACTCTGATCGGTCTCTCCATCAGAACACCTCGAGCCCGCAGAGCGCCCTTCCGATGAAGTCGTACGCCTGATCGGTCGTGGGAGCCATCACAATGGGCGCGCGCGCGTCCCGAAACAGTCGATCCAGCCCGAGTGTGCCGCTGAACGCCGCCCCGCCGCAGGCCCGCATGCCCAGCTCCGTTACGGTGACGGCCGCCTCGGTGGCCGCGGCTTTGGCTTCGAGAACCAGCAACTGAGTGGCCGGGCCTGGGCGCTCGAGTGAATCAATCACGCTTGCGAGATGCGCCCGGGCCCGGTCGGTCTCGACCCTCATTTGCGCGAGGCGGGCCCGGACGATCGGCAGGTCGGCGAGTGCGACATTCATGTGCTCGAGTCGTGCCGCGGTCAGATGACGCTGCGTGATCTGAACGGCCGCTTCGGCGATGCCGAGTGCGACCGCCGCCGATCCGACCTGGAACATCGGCAACACGATGCCGAGCATCAAGTCCAACCCCTTGCCAGGCTCGGTGAGCGCTCGGTCGGCGCCCAGCGCGACGTTCTCGAAGGACATCGACGCGCTGGCGTTGCCTCGCAGGCCGAGCCCATTCCACGTCCCGGACACCCTCACACCATCGTCATCGCGCAACACCAGGAAGATCGTGGAGTCCACTGGTTTGAGCGCGGAGGAGTCCAGCGTCGACACCACGTACCCGTCCGCGTGGCCGGCCGCGGTCACGAACGATTTCTGCGCGCGGATTCGTACGATCCCGTTCGCGGCAACCGCGCGGCTGATCGGTGCCCAGAAATGACTTCGGGATCCCGCCTCGCTGAAGGCGAGGGTGGTGAGATGACTGCCGTTGGCCGCCTTGCGCAAGTACGGGGCCGTCTTGTCCGGCGCGGCAGCGTAGCAGGCCACGCCGCACAGGTGCATCAGATACACCATGGCGGCCGAGGCGCAGCGCTGCGCCAGTTCGTCGAGGACAGCCACAGCCGCTCTCATGCTCTGGCCCATGCCGCCCGAGGCGGCAGGTACCGTCAAGCCGAGCAGACCCGCGGCGCCGAGCGCGGCAATCGCTTCGCTCGGGAACGTGCCTTCCCGGTCAACGCGTTCCGCATGTGGTGCGATGGCGCGGTCAGCGATCGGCCGGAAGTTCTCCACAATTCGCTGCTGCTCGCCGTTCAATCGATACATGACGACTCCTTGGCCAAGAGCAAAGGAAGACGTGAGCGCTCACGGTACGTGCACGACGTGCAGGTCCAGGCGGACGAGATCGCGAAACGTGCGCGCCAACGGCAACAACTCGACCACCTCGCTGAACAGGGCCTGCACCGTGGCCTCGCTCTCTCGTGACGTGACATAAATCTTCATCTGGACTCGCGAAAGTGCGGGGTCTCTTTCTTCGCCTATCACTTCGAGGTACGCCAGCGGGTTTTTCAACTCGCCGGCGACAACGGCCTCGATCTCTTCGAGATCCAGACGCCTGCGCCGCGCGATTTGACGAAGGCCGGTGACGATCTCCCCGCCGAGCGCGCCGAGCGCATACTCGATTGCCGTGATGCCATCGTGCTCGGCATCGAAGTCCAGCGGACGCGTGACGACGAACTGATGTCGACGGCTTGCGACGCGAGCCGTGTGACGATCCGGCGACGTCACGCGCAGAACCCAGGTGAACGCATCCATATGTGCCTATTCACAACCCGGAGCCGAAGCGCGGGCCCCCGCGCGACCCACGCACCCGGCCGCCGTTGGCGTGCATGATCGCGTCGATGGCTGACTGAACCGGGCTCTCGTGGAGGCGGGTAGGAAAGATCTTCCGTCAGCGGTCGGACCGGCGCCACGCGCCCGGGCATGTGGACGTTCACGTGAACCCCGCGGCCACACGGACGGGAACCTGGAGCGGCATGGAGAGTCGCCATCCTAGCACAACACGCCGAGCGGTTCTGCATGGCAGAACGAGCCTCAGTCGATCGGTAGTCGGCGTCGGCGTCGCGCTCCGTGTGTGCACGTCTCGACGTCGATGGGTGACTTTGCGGGAAGGCGAAAAGCGGGAGAAAATGTGCGGCGTGAGTGCGAGAGCACAGAGGAAGTCACCAGCGTCCGCGCCGCTTGCCGGTTCGGTGGGGGTGCGGTGGCGCGCGGCGACGCTGCTTCTGTCCGGCCTGCTCGCCTACGCCAACGCGCTGTCGGCCCCGTTCCTCCTCGACGATTACGTGTCGATCGTGGATAACCCGCCGATTCGCGCCTGGTCGCAGCTCGGCAGAGTACTGGCACCAGGCCGTGAGCTGCCGACCGCGGGCCGGCCGCTCGTCAATTTCTCGTTTGCGGTCAACTACGCGCTTGGTGGCCTCGATGTACGGGGCTACCACATGTTCAACGTCGCCTGTCACGTGCTGTGCGGTCTGCTCCTGTTCGGAATCGTTCGTCGGACGTTGGAGCTGCCATCCTTGCAGCGAGATGTGCGCGCGAGCCCTGCGAATCTCGCGCTCACGGTGGCGATGCTCTGGATGCTTCATCCGCTCAACACCGAGGCCGTGAACTACCTCACGCAGCGGACCGAGCTGATGATGGCGTTGTTCTATCTGCTCACGATATACGCGGCCATCCGCGCGAGGGGGGCACGGGCGCGCGTCTGGCAGGTGGTCGCTGTGCTGTCGTGTGTGGCCGGTATGGCGTGCAAGGAATCGATGGCGACAGTGCCGGTCATCGTCGTGCTCTACGACGCGATCTTCGTGTTCGGTTCCCCACGGCGTGCGTTTGCTGCGCGCTGGCGATTCTACGCTGCTCTCGGCGCTGCCTGGTTCGTGCTCGGGGCGCTGATGTTGTCCGGTCCCCGCGCACACTCCGCCGGATTTTCGAGCGGGGTGAACCCCTGGACCTACCTCCTCAATCAGACAGTGGTGATCACCCGCTACCTTGGCCTGTCCATCTGGCCGCGCTCCCTTGTGACGGTGTATGGATGGCCTGTTGCGCTCACGCTCCGCGACGTGCTCCCGTATGCGGTCTTTGTGATGGCGTTGTTCGCTGTCGCCGCATTCGTGCTCATCCGCCGGCCCACCTGGGGCTTTCTCGGCGCCTGGTTCTTCATTACGCTCGCGCCAACGTCCAGCATCGTGCCGATTGCCACCGAGGTCGGCGCGGAACGGCGGATGTACCTTCCGTTGATGGCTCTTGTCGTCGTCGCGGTCGTCGGCGGATCGGTCGTCCTACGGGCCGCCGCTCCGCGCGTGATAGCGGCGGTCGCGGTGGCCTCGTTCGCCTTCATGGGCACCACGATCCGAAACCGAGACTACGCGTCGCCTCTGGTTCTGGCCCGCACCTCTGTCGAACGCTACCCGACGAGCGTTGGCCATCATGTGCTCGGCGATGAGCTCATCACGGCCGGCGATCGGGAGTCTGCCGTCATCGAGCTCCGTCGAGCGGTGCCGGGCGCTCCCAGAGCGCACTACACGCTCGGTACGCTGCTCTTGAAGGACGAGCGCACGATCAGCGAGGGGATTGACCAGCTGCGCCTGTTCCTGCGCGCGCAGCCGATGCTGCTCGAAGCGGTCCACGCGCGGCTGATGCTCGCGCAAGCGCTGGCCAAGCAGCAGCGGTGGTCCGAGGCCATCGAGGAGGGCGCGATGGTCCTGCGCATGAACCCCTCGCCCGATCAGCGGTTAGGCGCTCATGAACTGCTGGCCGCAGCATTCCGTGGTGCCGATCGATTCGAGGACGCGATCGTTCAGTGCCGCGATTACCTCCGTTTGCGGCCCGACACAGGGCCAATGCTCACTCAGCTTGGCATCGCGTTGGTCGCGACCGGCAAGTTCGATGAGGCCATCGCGCCATTCCGTCGAGTTGTGGACCTCGACCCGCAGAGCGTCGATGCTCACCGGAATCTCGCGACCGCGCTCTACGACCAGGGGAACTACGTCGAAGCCGTCACCGAGGCCGAACACGCTGTGGTCTTGCGGCCAACCGATGCGGACGCGCAGCACCTGCTCGGACGGGCGCTCGCTCAGCTGGGAAGATTCGACGAAGCAATGTCTCATTTTGAACGCGCCTTGCAGGCCAATCCGGATCACGGGCAGGCCAAGGAAGACCTGAACAAGCTGCGGGTGCTGACACGACGGCGTTCCTGACTAATCCTTCAGGAAATCTTCACGTAGTCGGGGAGCATTTCTCAGTCAAATTCAAGGTGCTGGACCGGTAGGCGTCTTCGTAGGAGCGCGAACCGGGCTGACATGGGAGACAATAGAGGCAGGCGTTCACGTCGGCAGGTCTTGTTCTGGAGCGTGGCTATGAAGCGTACGTTACTTCTTCTTCTGCTCATTGCCGGCGCGCGAGTGGCCGCCCACCACCCGTCGGGGGATCTGTATCTGGAAAGCCAGGAAATCACGATTGCGGGCAATGTCGATCAATGCGTCTATCGCGAACCGCACACATTCCTCCACGTCGTGACGCGCGACAAGGCCAACCGCGTCGAGCGGTGGATTGTCGAAGGGCCCGGTGCGGCGGCCTGGCGTCGAGCCGGCGTTGGCGTCGACACCGTGAAGCCGGGCGATCGCGTCACCGTCACGGGGAACCCGGGGCGTGTTCCCGCGGATCGCCGACTGCTCCTGAAGGCCATCGCGCGCCCCCAGGATGGTTGGAAGTGGTCCGTCACCGCGCGGTAAGCGCGGCAGGCTTGGATGCGCGTACTGGTGGTGGAGGACGAACAGAAGGTCGCTGGCGCGCTTCGAGACGGTCTCGAAAGCGAAGGCTACGAGGTTATCGTCGAGGGCACAGGTGAAGGCGCCTTCTTCCGCGGCGCCACCGAATCCTTCGATGTGATTCTGCTCGACCTGGGCCTGCCAGGCCGCGACGGGCTTCACATTCTGCAGTCGCTCCGACAGCGGGATGTGAAGACGCCCGTGCTGATCCTCACGGCCCGCGACACGGCGCAGGACCGCGTGATCGGGCTCGACAGCGGCGGCGACGACTATCTGGTCAAGCCGTTCGCCTTTGCCGAGCTGCTGGCGCGAATCCGGGCGCTCCTTAGGCGTGGCCGCGGAGCGGAAGCGGTGCGGTTGAAGGTCGGTGACCTCGAGATCGACCTCGTCACGCGCAAAGTGACGCATGGCGGCCGGGCCGTCGAGCTCACGGCGCTCGAGTTCCAGCTCCTTCACTGCCTGATGCGGCGAGCGGGCGAGTCGGTCTCGAGGGATACGCTGGCCAATGACGTGTGGAAGGAGAGCGCGCAGAGTTCGACGTTGAACAACGTCATCGACGTGCACATTGCCCGCCTGCGGAGGAAGATCGATGCCGACCGGCCAACCCGGTTGATTCATACCATCCGAGGCGTAGGTTTCATGCTGCGAGAGGGTGAGCCATGACTGGACCGCGACGCATTCTCACGGTGAGGGCGCGGCTGACGCTGTGGAACGTGAGCATCATGCTGCTGGTGCTCGCAGTGTACGCGGCGGGCGTCTATCTCTTCGTCCAGCGAAGCCAGTCGCTCGCGCTCGACGAACGCGTACGGAGCGATTTCAGCTGGGCAAGTGAAATGTGGGAGCAGCGGCCGGACGGATCGTTCGCCTGGTTCGAGGGGGAGATGGGACATCAGGACAGCCCGTGGCTGACGGTCTGGCATCCCGACGGCCACCCGCTGTATCGCACAACCTTCGCGGCATGGTACCCCATCGAGGCCAGCTCCCGCCTGGCGGCGGAGGCCTCTGGGCGCATCGAGACCGTGCCGGCGGGCCCGGCTTCGTACCGCGTTCTCAGCCGACCATTGCGGCTGGCCGGTCAACCCGTCGTCATTCAGGTCGCGAGGTCTGAAGCGCCGATGCGCCTCGAACTCGGGCAACTGGTACTCTTTCTCGTGCTCGGCTTACCCCTGGCCATGCTCGTGGCCGGTGCCGGCGGATATTGGATGGCACGCCATGCGCTGGAGCCCGCGGAGCGCATGGCGGAGCGCGCGCGCTCGATCACGGCCGACCGGTTGAGCGAGCGGCTCCCCGTTGACAATCCGCGCGATGAGTTCGGCCGTCTCGCCTCGGTCTTCAACGACACGCTCGGCCGTCTCGAAGGCGTCTTCGGGCAGATGCAGCGGTTCACGTCAGATGTGTCGCATGAACTACGGACACCGCTGACCGCGATCCGCACGGTGGGAGAGGTCGGTCTCCGCGAACGGCGCGACGAGCGCGCGTACCGGGAAATCATCGGCAGCATGCTGGAGGAAGTGGATCGGCTGGTGTGCCTCGTGACGAGGCTCCTCACCTGGTCCCGCATCGACAGCGGTCAGGCCAAGCCGTCGTTGGAGACGATTGACCTCCGCGATCTTGCAGACGATGTGGCGGCGCAGCTTGGCGTCCTGGCTGAAGAGAAAGGGCAGTCCATTGAGGTGGTCGGCCTCGGCCGTCCGTACTGTCTCGGGGATCGCCTGCTGCTTCGACAGGCGCTCACCAACGTCGTCGACAACGCCATCAAGTACAGCCCGGATGGCGGGCGCATCGACATCCGGGTCTCGGCTACCCCTTCGGGCGCGGCCATCGATGTCAGCGACACGGGCTCCGGCATCGCACCCTCGCGCGAACCGCATCTCTTCGATCGCTTCTACCGAGCGGTGCCGGCCGACTCGGCAGAGGGCGTGGGGCTTGGCCTTTCGATCGCGAAACGAGCGGTTGAAGCCATGGGTGGCCAGCTGCAGCTGCAGAAGACCAACCGTGTCGGTTGCACGTTCCGGATGACCGTGCCCTCGGCGGTGGCGTCCCACGACGATCCGTTGCGGATCGCCGGCTAGTTCAATCGGCCCGCCGCGAATCGAGGCCCGGGCGTCAGCTCGGGCCTCAAGCGTGATCGTGAAGCATATCCTCGTTACCTTCGCCGCACTCGCCGCTGTGGCTACCCTGACGCTGTGCGCCCAGCGCGCCGCGCCCGCTCGGCCCGCCGCGCGCCCTTTCACCGTCGTCGAAGCTTCCATTGCCGACATGAGGGCCGCGATGGAGAAGGGCCGCGTCACTTCGCGCCAGATTGTGACGGAGTACCTCGTCCGGATCGGCATGTATGAAGATATGCTGCACGCGGCGCTCAGGGTCAATCGCGCCGCCCTCGAGGAGGCCGACGATCGCGATCGCGAGCGCGCGCACGGCCGCGTCCGCGGTCCACTCCACGGCATCCCCATAGCGCTGAAAGACAACATTCTCACCACGCACCTTCCCACCACTGGCGGTGCGCTGGTGTTCGATGGATTCGTCCCGCCGTATGAGGCGACCATCACCGCCAACCTTCGAACCGCTGGGGCGATCATCGTCGCGAAAACGGGCATGACCGAGCTCGCCAACTGGGTCGCCGTCGGCATGCCCGGCAACTACAACGCAATTGTCGGATTCGGGATGAATCCCTACGATCCCCGGCGCGATCCACGCGGCGGGTCCGGAGACGGCGGACCCGTGATGTCACCTGGCGGCTCGAGCTCCGGGATCGGCACGGCGGCGAATCTGTGGGCGGCCAATGTGGGGTCGGAGACCTCGGGCTCGATCCTCACGCCGGCCAATGTGACGATGCTCGCGGCGGTGAAGCCAACGGTCGGCCGCATCAGCCGGTACGGCATGATTCCGATTACGGCGGACCAGGATACCGCTGGACCGATGGCGAAAAACGTCATGGACGCCGCGACGTTGCTCGGCGTCCTCGAGGGAGCTGCGCCCGATCCGCACGACGCCGCCACGCGCCGCTGTACGCCGCCGCCGGGCCGCGACTACACGCGGCTTCTGCGCGTGGACGCGCTGAAGGGCGCGCGCATTGGGCTTCCGCGCGCCAGCTACGAGAGCGCAGGGGCGGGTGCCGCACGCCTTCTGACCGACGCCATCGCCACACTGACTGCACTCGGCGCGGTCATCGTCGATCCGGCGGAAATTCCGAGCGTGATCGATCCGGATCGGAAGAATAACTTTTCTTCTTGGGAGACGTGTTCGAGCGCCGACGAACGCCGCGGTCGGGACGAGCACTGCTCGGTAGTTCTCAAGTACGGCATGAAACGGGATTTCAACACGTGGCTGGCGTCTCTGGGACCCTCGGCGCCCGTGAGAACACTGTCGGAGCTCATTGCATGGAACTCGGCGCACAGAGACGCGGGTGCCATTCGGTACGGGCAGACGCTGCTCGAGATTTCCGACGAAATGGATGTCGAGCGGGACCGCGGCCGCTATGAGCGCGATCGCGCGAAAGACATCGCGCTTTCGGCCACGCACGGCATCGACGAGGTCATGAACGCGATGCAGCTCGATGCGCTGCTGTTCCCGGGTGCGAGCGGCGCGCCCATTGCCGCCAAGGCTGGCTATCCGAGCGTAATCGTGCCCGTGGGGTTTGTCGCACGCGCCCCGATGGCGTTACCACCAGGCTTCGAGCTCAAGCCTCAGCCCTTCGGCGTTACCTTCACCGGGATGGCCTGCAGCGAGCCGCGCCTTCTCGCGTTCGCGTACGCGTTCGAGCAGGCCACGAAGAAGCGCGTGCCACCTTCGAGCACGCCGTGATCGCCGGGTCGCTCCCCTCCAGCCTGTCGCCTCAGCCCAGCTCGATCGCGGCACCCCTTGGTGCTAGGCTGAGTTGTGGCCGATCGTCAGGATCAGACCGGTGGATCCGTCAAGGAGCGCGTCGATACCCAGAAGCAGGACCCGACACGGTATCAGGTCGTCCTGCTCAACGACGATTACACGACGATGGATTTCGTGCTGCATGTGCTGGAGACGGTCTTTCAGAAGTCCCCGGCGGAAGCGTATCGGGTCATGATGCACGTTCACCTCAACGGCAGAGGTGTGGCGGGGATCTATCCCTGGGAAGTGGCCGAGACCAAAGCTGACAAGGTCGCCTCGATGGCGAGCGGGGCCGGGTTCCCGCTGCGGGCCACGATCGAGGAAGCGTAGCCGCGTCTGCTGTATTCTTGTCCTGTGTTCTCTTCCTCTGTAGAAGCCGTCCTCCACATTGCCTTCCGCGAGGCCACCTCGCGCAGGCACGCGTATCTCACCGTCGAACATTTGCTCTACGCGCTGCTCCATGACACTGACGGCGAACGCATTCTCGCAGCCTGCGGCGCGGATCTTGGCGTCTTACGGCGAACGTTGAGCCAGTATCTGGCTGACGCCATCGAGGAGGTGCCGGGCACGAAAGACTACGAACCGGATCAAACCGTGGCGTTCCGGCGCGTGCTGCAGACCGCCGTGCTCCACGTGCAGAGCGCCCAGCGGGAAGATGTGCAGGCGGGCGATCTGCTCGCGGCCATCCTTCAGCAGCCGAAGACCCGTGCTGCGATTCTGCTGGCGGAACAGGGGATCACGCGGCTCGACATTCTCGAATACATCTCGCACGGGATCACCAAGACGCCGGCCCGCGCCTCGCCCGGCGGCACGCCCGGTGAAGGCACGGCCGGGACGGGTGACGAAGGTCCGGCCACGGCCAAGGATCCTCTCTCGGCCTACTGCGTCAACCTCACGGATCGCGCCCAGAAGGGGCTCCTCGATCCGCTGATAGGGCGTACCGACGAGCTGCAGCGGACCATTGAAGTGTTGAGCCGCCGCCGCAAGAACAACCCCGTGTTCGTCGGCGACGCCGGCGTAGGGAAGACGGCGATGGCCGAGGGCCTCGCCGCGCGGCTTCTAGCCCCGGATGTTCAAGATCCGTTGAAGCACGCCGAGGTGTTTGCGCTCGATACGGGCGCGCTCCTCGCGGGCACCCGCTTCCGCGGCGATTTCGAGGAGCGATTCAAGGCGGTCATCACCGCGCTCGCGGCGCGTCCCAAGGCGATCCTGTTCATCGATGAAATTCACTCGACCGTGGGCGCCGGAGCGGTGACCGGCGGAACCATGGATCTGGCGACGCTCATGAAGCCCTTGCTCACGGCTGGCGAGCTGCGCGTGATTGGGTCGACGACCTTCGAGGAATTCAAGCATATTGAGAAAGATCGAGCACTCGCGAGGCGCCTGCAGAAGATTGCCATCGATGAGCCGTCGATTGAGGAGACGGTGCGCATCCTGGCAGGGCTGCGCGATCGCTACGAGGACCACCACCGCGTCACCTACACGGATGCCGCGCTCGAGGCGGCCGCGAAGCTCGCCGCGCGCCACCTCCGCGATTACCGGCTCCCCGACAGCGCCATCGATCTGATCGACGAGGCGGGCGCCGTGACGCGGCTGAGCGCGCCGGTCCGGCCACAGGAGCTGGCACGGGACGCGGCGGGCCCGAGCGTCAGCGCGGGCGACACAGCAGGTCCGCCTGAACCGCGCGCCAGCTGGCCGGTCGTGGATGCCGCCGCCATCGAAACGATCGTCGCCCGCATGGCCCGTATTCCAGCTCGCCAGGCGACGTCTTCCGATCGCGAGCGTCTCCGCTCGCTGGCGGAGTCACTGGAGCGTGTGGTGTTTGGTCAGCATGAGGCTGTGCATCTCGTGGCGCAGGCGATCAAGCGGTCGCGCGCGGGGATGGGGCAGCCGGAACGTCCGGCCGGCTGCTTTCTGTTCACCGGGCCAACCGGTGTTGGCAAGACCGAACTGGCGAAGCAGCTGGCGCTGCTCCTCGGCAACGAATTCATCCGCTTTGATATGAGCGAGTACATGGAGAAGCACGCCATCGCGCGGCTCATCGGCGCGCCACCCGGGTACGTCGGCTTCGAACAGGGCGGGCAACTCGTCGATGCCGTCCGCACGCACCCTTACAGCGTGGTTCTGCTCGACGAGATCGAGAAAGCACACCCCGACATCTACAACATCCTGCTGCAGGTGATGGATCACGCCACGCTCACCGACAACACGGGGCGCAAGGCGGATTTTCGCAACGTCGTGCTCATTCTCACCTCCAACGCGGGATCGCGCGAGATGAGCGCCACGTCCATTGGCTTTTCGGACGACTCGCGGTCCTCGACGGAGGGAAAATCGAAGGCCGCCATCGAACGGCTGTTCAGCCCGGAGTTCCGCAACCGACTCGACGCCATCGTCACGTTCCGTGGGCTGACGCCGGCCGCGATGGAAACCATCGTCGAGAAGTTCATCCTGCAGCTGGAAGGACAGCTGCAGGAGCGCAAGGTGGCGATCACGCTCACCCCGGAAGCGCGCGTCTGGCTGGCCGCGACGGGGTACGATCCCAAGTTCGGCGCACGGCCGCTCGGCCGGGTCATTCAGAAGGAAGTGCGAGACCCGCTCACCGACGAAATCCTCTTTGGCCAGCTCGAGCACGGCGGGACGGCGGTCATCGACGTCAAAGACGACCACCTGACGTTCACCTACGAGCCGCGGCCTTCGTAGCTACCGGCGCGGGAACCGTTCCCCGGCTCGAGCTGCACGCCGAACGCATTCAGCACGTCGCCACCATTTCACTTGTGCAGGCGACCCTCGTACCCCTTCGCGCTGCGGGGGCCCTTGTTGTCGCGTTCGAGGACACGATCCGTGTTTGCGAGGCTGAAGCCTGTCTCGTACACAAGCTGTGTGATGCGCGCCAGTTTGGGGAACAGAATCTTGTCGACGGAGTCGCTCACCTGGTGATAGTCCTTGTGCAGACCGGTCGTGAAGAAGGCGATCGGAATCCCCTTCAATGCATAGCTGTAGTGATCGCTCCGACTGTAGATGTTCTCCGGATCGTTCTGGCCGTTCAGTTCGTAGTCGAGTTTCAGCGGGTTGGCCTTCGCCGCGTTGGTATCCACGATGAGATTGTGGAGATCCGTGCTGATACGGTCGGCCCCGACGACGAAGACGGTGTTCGAGTAATCGCCGTTGGCGTTGTCGCAGTCGTTGCGGCCGATCATGTCCATGTTGAGTTGCGCCTGCACTCTGTCGAGCGGCACGACGGGGAAGTCGGCGTTGTAACGAGACCCGTAGAGTCCGGACTCTTCGCCGGTGTGCCAGACAAGGACGATGGATCGCCTGGGCTTCGGTCCCGTCATGAACGCCTTTGCCACCGCCATCAATGCCGCTGACCCGGAACCGTCATCGTCCGCGCCGTTGTTGATCGTGTCCTGCTGGTCGAGCGCCGGAAGTTGAGGGGTCGCCGCCGCGTGGGCTGCATCCCGTCCACCCTCGGGCGTCGCGGCCTGTGCGGCGTCGGCCTCCTGTGTGCGTCGGCAGCCTCCGCCGTTTTGGCTGGCGCCTCCGGCCTGGCGGTACCCGATGTGATCGAGGTGCGCGCCGAACATCACGTATGTGTCCTTCAATTTTGGATCGCTTCCTTCGATCACCCCGACGACGTTCTTGGTCAGCCGAGTCGTGAGTACTTCAAACGTATTGTCGATGGTGATGCTGACCGTGACGTTCGACAAGCGTCATCGGCGAGAGAGGCTCGCCCTTCTCCGCCCCGGCATTCAGGTCGGCAAACTTCACGGAGGCGCCCCTGAAGAGAAATTCGTAGAAGGTGTCGTCGGCGCTCAACTGCGGCGGGATCGGTTTGTCCACCCGCTCAACCGTGGTGAAGTCTGGCGTCGCTGCGCCGCCTCGGCCGCTGGCTCCACGCGCGCCCCTGCCTCCAGGGGCCGCCGCCCCGCGCCCGTGGCCTTGCACCTGCTGCCGCGCTTGCGCCACGGCTTCCTGCGCCTGTTCGAGCGCAGCCTGGGCTCGCGAGAGCGTTTCGTCGGCCTGGCCGGCCGATGCCGGCGTCGGCGAGAAGCTGATGACGGCTTTCGCGCCCCCCGTATTGAGGGCAGTGGCATTGCCGCCCCCGCCTCGTCCCAACTCCTCGGACGCCCGCCGGCGTGGTGTTTGGCGACGCCGCACGATTTGGCAACCAGACCACGAGCTTGTCTTTGACGACCCGCCCCTGGTAGTCGGCCACCGAACCGTAGCCCATGAACTCGACGCCGCTGAACGTGACCGTCTGATTCCCGCCGGAGTTGGGGACGAACGTCACGTGGTCACCGTGCTTGAAGGTCTTGGACTCGCCGTTCACCGTGACCGTGACCGTGGAGTTGCGCGTCACCTTGTAGCCCTTCAGCCTCACCGTTTGGAAGTACGTCGCATCGTCTCCGATCGGCTTCACACCCCATTGCTTCAGATGGTCAGCGACATAGGAGGCGGCGAGGCCGTATCCTTCGGTGAACACCTGGCGACCCTGCAGTTCGTCGGAGGCGAGATAAGTCAGCCACTCTTTCAGATCGGACTGGCCGATCTGCACGTACTTGACGCCTTTGGCTGGTTCTGGTGCCTGGGCACGCAGGCGCCACGGATCGGCAAACCCGACAATGAGCGCGAGCGCCGCCGCGCCGAATGCCGCCATCCGAATTGACGTGTGGCCAGAGATGTTGCGTCTCATGCGGGCAGCATACATTTTAGGCCCGACTGTCCCCCTTGGCCGCATGCTTCGGCGGATCGCTGGTGACGGAGCGGTCGGGTCAGACGTGACACCCTTATCTCAGGGTGGTGGAAACCTGCCCAGCGCGGCGAGCAGATCGAGCTTGGCCTGGCGGAGCGTATCCTCCGCTATCACGACGAACGAGTCGGCATCGCGCGCCGATCGCTGTGCGTCGATCACCTCGAGATTTGTCGTCGATCCGGCTTCGAAGGCCGTTGTGGTGATGGTAAGCACCTCGGCGGCCTGTTGCGCTGACAGCCGGAGGCTGGCGAGCGCCCGCTCGCTGCTCTGAACGGTCTCTTCGGCGAGCCGGACCTCGGATCGTGCCTCATTCTGGACGGACAACAGGGCTTGTTTCGACGCCTCCAGCGCGGCTTCACGCAATTGCGCTAGCGACCGCCGGTGACCGCTGTCGAAGATTGGCTGCGAAACCGAGACCGCGAAGCTCCAGCTGCCGGGCGGTTGGAACGAGCCGGCCGGCGTCACCACCTGCGGATTGAACGAGACGGCCGCGTTCGGGAACCAGTCCTTGGAGCTGTCGCGAAGGGTCCGCTCGGCGAGGGCCTGCGAGGCCGTCAGCAGCCTGACGTCCGTGCGCTCCAACAGCCATGGGGCAGACGGAACCATCAGGGCGGGTGAGGCAGGCAGGTCAAAGGTCGGTTCGCCGTTGGCATCAACCGGACCGTCGGCGGCCACAAGCACGCCAAGCGCTTCCTGCGCGCGGTGCACTGTCAGACGCACGTATTCCAGGCGCGCGGCGACTGCCGACACTTCCTGTGCCGCCCGCTGCTGGTTGAGACGCGACCCGGCACCGGCGGTCAGCCGTCGCTCAGCGTAGTCGAGATGCGTCCGCGCCGCTTCGTATGCGCGGAGGTTCACCTCGACCTGCCGCACTTGTGAGATCACGGTCAGGTATGCCTGCGCCGTGGCGACGGCAATCTGACGCCGTACGTCGGCTGTGGAGAGTCGCGCAACCTCGACCTGATCGCGCGCCTGAGAGGCTGCCGCCCACTGCGACGCGGCGAGGATTGGCATGCTGACGGTGGCCCCGAACTGTGCCTGGTTCCGCGGCTGCGCCACAATCCCTTCAAAACCCCGTTGCCCGTCGATGAGCACGTTGGTGAAACCCGCGCTGACGTTCGGCCGCGTCGCTGCCCGCGCCTGTTGCAGGAGCGCCTCGGCCCGCAGGATGGCCGTGGCCGCCGCCGCGACCGTCGGATTCCGATCGAGCGCCAGCCGCACCGCTTCATCGAGCGTCACCCTCGGCAAGGCAGGGGGCGCCGCTTGGGCGAACGCGGGCACGGCGTCGACCGCGAGCAGACCGAACAGCGTGAGGAAGGCGAGGACGCGAGTGTTCCGCTGCCTATGCATGAGCGCGTTCCCCCGAGGCCCCTGCGCCTTTCGCGACCGCGTCGTTCTCTGTCGTGGACGGTTGTGTGCCGGGGGCCAGTGTCCGAACCACTACATAAAGCACGGGGATGAACATGATGGAGAGAAACGTGGACGCTACCATGCCGCCCGCGACCGCAGTCCCGATGGAGTTACGCGCGCCCGCGCCCGCGCCCGTTGCAAACGCCAGAGGCAGCACACCGAAGATGAAGGCGAACGACGTCATCAGAATGGGCCGGAGGCGAATCCGAGCCGACTCAATGGCCGATTCGACGATGGTGTAGCCCTGCTTTCGCAGCTGTTCGGCGAACTCGACGATGAGGATCGAGTTCTTTGCCGCCAGACCAATCAGCATCACCAGCCCTACCTGGCAGAACACGTCGTTGGCGAACCCGCGCACCAACTGCGCGCTCAGGGCGCCCAATACTGCGAGCGGCACGCCCAATAGAATGATGAACGGCAGCACCCAGCTCTCGTACTGGGCAGCAAGCACCAGGTAGACGAGCACGATGCTGAGGGCGAAGAGATACACGGCCTGCGATCCCGACCGGATCTCTTCGAGCGACAGGCCGGCCCAGGCGAAATCGAATCCCGCCGGCAGCGTGTCGCGCGCAATGCGCTCCATCTCCTGCAGCGCCTGCCCGGAGCTGACGCCGGGAACGGCCGACCCGGTGATCTCCGTTGACCTGAAGAGGTTGAAGTGGCTGATGACCGCCGGCGCCGTGGTCTCGCTGACCTTCACGACGGTCGAGAGCGGCACCATGTCGCCGTTCGACGCCCTCGCATAATACTGCTTCAGGTCGTTGGGCGTGGCGCGAAACTGCTGATCCCCTTGCACGTACACGCGATACGCGCGGTTGTTGAAGTCGAAGTCGTTGACGTATTGCGAACCGAGGAGCACGCCGAGGGCATCGGTGACCTCGCGAATCGGCAGACCCACGCTGCGGGCGCGATCGCGGTCGATCTCCACAAGAAGCTGCGGGTCGTTTGCCGTGAAACCAGAGAAGAGACCAGCAACGCGGCCGGACGTGTTGCCGGCCATCGCAATCTGCTGCGTGACTTGTGCCAGAGTGTTGATATCGCCGCCGGATGCGTCCAGTACTTCGAATTGGAAGCCGCCGAACGCGGAGAGCCCCTGAATCGCTGGCGGAGCTGTCGGAATGACGAGACCACCTGGAATACCCATCAACGGCCCCCGCAGCCGATTGATGACCGCCGTCAAGGAATGCTCCGGGCCAGGGCGAAGGCTGTAGTCCTTCAGCCGGACGAACATCAGGCCGCCGTTCGATGCCGCTCCGCTGAAGCTGAAGCCGACGACCGAAAAGACGGAGGCAATTTCCTCCTGCGCGCTGTAGATGCGCTCCGCCTGCATCATGATGTTCGTCGTGTACTCGATCGACGCCCCAGCGGGCGCCTGCACGATCGTGATGAAGACGCCTTCGTCCTCGTTCGGCACAAACGATCCGGGCACCGCGCGATAGATCCACCAGGTGGCGGCAAGCGCGCCAATGAAGAGGAGGATCATGGCCAGCCTCCAGCGGATCGCGCGGCGCACGCCGTGGACGTACAGGCGGGTGCCGCCGTCTATCACCCGGTTGAGCAGCGTAAAGAACCGGCCGTGGGTGTGGGACTCCTTCTCGAGCAGCAGCGCCGCAAGAGCTGGAGTGAACGTCACCGCATTGAATACCGACAGAATCACCGAGAACGTGATCGTCAGCGAGAACTGCTGATACATCTGTCCTGTGATGCCTGGGAAGAACGCGACCGGCACGAACACGGCCACCAAAACCACCCCAATCACCATCACGGCGCCGAACACCTCGCGCATGGCGTCCATGGCGGCCTGTCGTGCGTTTTTCCCGTACTCGCGGATATGGCGTTCCACGTTCTCGATCACCACAATTGCATCGTCCACCACGATGCCTGTGGCCAGGACGATGCCAAAGAGGGTGAGCGTGTTGATGGAGAAGCCGAACAGCTTCACGAACGCAAACGTTCCAACGAGCGACACGGGAATCGTGACGGCCGGGATGATCGTGCTGCGCCAGTTCTGGAGGAACAGGAACATCACGAGGATGACGAGGCCGATAGCTTCCGCCAAGGTCTTCAACACTTCGACGATGGACTGGCGGACGATGGTCGCGTTTTCGAAGGCGAGCTGCCACTTGAGCCCGGGCGGGAAGGCCTTTTCGAGTCGCGTCATCTCGCGCATGATGCCGTCGAACGCGTCGAGCGCATTCGCGGTCGGCAGCAGCGGGATACCGACGCCAGAGGCTGCGAGTCCACCGAAGCGGAGACGCGACGAGTAGTCCTCGGCGCCGAGTTGTACGCGCCCGACGTCCTTCATGCGAACGAGCGCACCGTCCCGGCCGGTCTTCACGACGATGTCTTCGAATTGACGCGCTTCTGTGAAGCGTCCAGCCGCGCGCACGCTGAGCGTGTACTGCTGATTCGGTGACGCCGGTTGATTGCCGACGCTTCCGGCGGCAACCTGGACGTTTTGCTCGCGCAGGGCACCGATGATGTCCGCCACGGTGAGTCCGTGTGCCGCGAGGCGGTTCGGATCCAGCCACAGGCGCATGGCGAAGCGTCGTTCGCCGAAGATGACGACCTCGCCGACGCCCGGCACCCGTTTCAGCGCATCGCGGACGTACCGGTCCACGTAGTTGCTGATGAAGAGCTCGTCGTACCGGTTGTCGGAGTAGAAGCCGATCACGCCGAGGAATCCAGCTGAGCTCTTGGTGATGGTGACGCCGTTGGTGCGAACCTCCACCGGCAGACGTCCCATCGCGGAGTTCACACGATTCTGAACATCGACAGCGGCCAGGTCGGGATTGCGGCCGGTGGCGAACGTGACGGTCACGGAAGAAAACCCGTTGTTCGTGCTCGCCGACGTCATGTAGGTCATGCCCTCGACGCCATTGATGGCTATCTCGAGCGGTGTGGTGACCGCACTTTCGACCGCCTGCGCATTGGCGCCCGTGTAGAAGGCGCTGACGCTCACGGTCGGCGGCGCGAGCTCAGGGTAACGGCCGATCGGCAGCGTTGGAATGGCGATCGCTCCGGCGAGCGTGATGAAGATGGAGCACACGGTTGCCAGAACCGGTCGTCGGATGAAGACGTCGGTGAGCACTACGGACGCTCCTGAGCTGCCACCGCTGCCACGGGTGCGCCATCGCCGATCTTCTGCACACCGGAAACGATCAGCATTTCTCCTTCCTTCAGCCCATTGAGCGCGACGTACTCATTGTTCAGCACGTTTCCCAGCGTCACAGCCCGCTGCTTCGCGACCAGGGGGTGACCTGTCCCACCCGGCGCACCCGACTGGGCGCTGCTCTCCGCCAGGAACACGAAGAATTGCCCATTGATCCGCGTCACTGCCGTGACCGGAACCGTCAGGGCGGGCGCGGTTGTCCAAATCAGCTGGGCGCGTACGAACTGTCCACTGGTAAGCGTTCGTCCGCGGCCAGTTGTCTCGAGCGTGTTCACGGGCACTTTGGCCAGTACCGTCTGCGTTCCGGTATCCACGGACGGTGACACGAAGTTGATGGCCGCCGTGGCGATTTCCCTTCCCCCATCGTCCAGCAGCCGGACGGGCAGGCCCGTTCTCAATTGCGGCGCCTGCTGGATCGGCACGTTCAGGTACAACTCCAGGCCTTCGTTACTGTCCACGGTCGTGAGGAGCGTGGACTTTGTCACGCGGTCGCCTTCGCGGACTGGGACGTCGCCGATTGTCCCGGACGTCGGGGCGATGACGCGGTAGTAGGCCAACTCGGTGCGCGCCTGACGGATCTGTTCCTCCATGGTCCGCACCTGCGCGTCGGCGGCTTTCAGCGCGTTGACCGCGCGGTCGGCGTCCATCTGGCTGGCGGCGCCGGCGTCGAGGAGCTTTCTGGCGCGATCAGCTTCCTGACGCGCATAGGTGACGTCGATCTCGCGCTGCGCCTTCACCGACTCGAGGGCGGCAATCGCTGCGTCCTGCGGCTTCGAATCGATCTCGACGAGCAGGGTCCCGGCAGACACCTGATCGCCAGACTTCACGGCAATACGGGTGATGAACCCTTCCACCTGTGGCTGAATATTGGTGGAGCGCCGCGACTTGATGGTGCCGACGAACTCGCTGGTCTGCTCGACCGGTTTTGCGACCAGCGAGACGATCTCCACCGGTGTGGGAGGCCGCGCACCCCCAGGCGGGGTGGCCCCCGAAGCTCGGCCCAGTGCGGTGCGGTCCCCGCAGGCGATGGTTGAGATCAGTGAGAGAAACGCGAGAGCGCGTAGTGTTCGCATAAGCGGGTGTTGGTTGTGTGGCGGGGTGGATCGAGGTCTGACCCCGGTCTGGCCCCGGTGGTACCGCAGCATCCGCTTCGCCCGGATCCGTCCGTCTCGGATGGATCTTCAGCGATTGTAGGGAACTACAGAAGAGGTTAGCAGGTCGCGGAGCAAATAAACCTGTCGAACGCCCCTTTGTAATGATGCTGTGTGCGACGTACGTGCGTCAATACGTGTGACGGGCCTTGTCGATCCTCGCGTCACGTTCGGAGACGAGCCGGTCGCGATCGCGGCGGTACTCTTCTTCGCGGGCGGCGCGCTCGCGGGGATCAACCGTGTCCCGTAACCGACCCTGGTGTAGCACTTCCAACTCGGCGATCTTTGAGCCGTAGAAGCTGCGTATCTCGGCGATCGCGGCCTTCTGCGCATCGGTCACCGGCGTCCGCTCGACGCCGGCCTCCTCGTCGCGCTTTCGCAGCCGGTCCATGGCCAACTCGTACGACGATTTCAAGGCGTTGTCGTCCGTCATATGTCCAACCCTGCTATTCCGTGTGTTCGTTCCCTGCCGCAAGTCGTGCCGCGTTCTTGTTCCGTAGCACTTGGTCCATCCCTACCCTAGCCCTGGATTGTCCGTCGTCTTTTGGCGCTCACGCCAGGTGATTCGGGACCAGGGAACTTGGACCAAGGACTGACGAGGGACCAAAGGCCGGACGCGAGTGTAACAGTGAGCGTGGGTCAGATAGCGCGGGCCCGGGCTGGGACGGTCGGACAGGTGCAGGGCATGTCTGACGGACACTCGAGACGGAGTACGATGTGCAGGACGGGTCCGACGCGTATCATGGATCCTCATATTGTTACAGGCGGCAGCCATGATTCATCGACCGGTCGCAGCGTTGATCGTCATTGCATTCGTTGGCGCGTTCGTTGGAGTGGCGGCGATCACGACCGCCGGGAACACGCCCGACCTGAAGGTCGGACCTGCGATCGGCACGACCGCTGCGGCGCAGGCCTCCTCCGAAGCCGCAAGCAGCGACTGGCCGCAATGGCACGGGCCGGACCGCACCAACATCTCGAACGAAACAGGGCTGCTGCAGCAGTGGCCGAAGTCAGGACCCCCGCGCGTCTGGTCCGTCTCGACCCTCGGCGTGGGTTACGGGTCGTTGGCCATTGTGGGCGATCGCATCTTCGTCCAGGGGGCGGCCACCAGCGAGGGACGTCAGCAGAGCATGCTCTACGTGCTGAATCGCGCCGACGGCAAGGTGCTGTGGTCCAAGGCCCTCGGAGTCGCAGGCAACAACGGCATGGGGCCCGGACCGCGCGGCACGCCCACGGTCGACGGCGACCGCGTCTACGTGCTCACCGAGAGCGGCGACCTCGCCTGTCTGAAGGTTCAGGACGGGACATCCCTTTGGCAACGCAATATCCTGCGTGATTTCCGTGGAACGAAACCCGGATGGGAAATCAGCGAGTCGCCCCTCGTGGACGGCAATCACGTTATCGTCACTCCCGGCGGACCGCGTGCTGGCCTTGTCGCGCTCGACAAGATGACCGGCGCCACGGTGTGGCAGACCGCGGACCTGAGCGACGCGCCCGGGTACGCGTCGCCAATTGTCGCGGACGTGCAGGGGGTGCGCACTGTGATGACGCTCACCCACGCGGCCGGCGTTGGCGTTCGCCGATCCGACGGCAAGCTGATGTGGCGATACACGAAGGTCGCCAATCAAACCGCCAACGTCACGACGCCGGTGTTCTACGACAACAAAGTGTTCTACACATCCGGATACGACACCGGCGGCGCGCTTCTTGGATTGACCGCGAAGGACGGCGCGATAGAGGCGAAGGAGATTTACTTCACACGCGACATGCAGAACCATCACGGCGGCGTGGTGCTCGTGGATGGATACCTCTACGGCTTCCACGACTCAATCCTCACGTGCATGGAGTTTGCGACGGGCAAGGTGATGTGGCGCGATCGCAGCGTCGGGAAAGGGACGCTGACATACGCCGACGGTCACTTCTATGTGCAAAGTGAGGCCAACCAGGTCGGCATTGTGGTGGCGACACCGAAGGGATATCAGGAGAAGGGACGTTTTCGTATCGAAGATGAGGGATGGCCGACATGGGCGCATCCGGTCGTGAGCGGAGGGAAGCTGTACATCCGAAACCAGCGCAGGCTTACCGCATATGATGTCACAGCGCGCTAGAAGCACGTGCAGCCCTGGACCGTGGAGCTGCGGCCTGATCGTCTGTGTCGTGGCGGCTCTGAGCGCCATGACTTCGGCGCAGACAAGGCCGGTCGCGGTGAGTTGGCTCGATGCGCCGCTTGCGTCGTGGAACAAGGTGGGAGCGGCGTTGTCGAAGGCGCCAATCACGTCGACCGATCGCGACAAGGTCATGAAGACCTGCGATCTCAAGCTCGGGCGATCAACGCCGGCGGAGCGTGCACTGGCCGATGCGGGGTGGATACCGTTCCGTAATTTCGATCAACAGCTCGCGCAGGGCGACATTGAGATCATGGATGGTATGTCTGGTGCGGACGGCATGTGCCGCCCCATGGGGTACAACATCTTCGTGTTCGTTGGTGGTAGCTTCGCGGGCACGCTCTCGCCGAATCTCATGAGCTCCCGATCGGACGCCTCGTCCGGCGCCGTGAGGATTCTCGACGCCGACACCGTGAGCGCGGAGTTCGTGCGCTACACCGACAAAGATCCGCTGTGCTGTGCCTCTTCGCGCGTCACGGTACGCTACCGGATCGATCGCACTGGACGACAGCCGGTTGTGATGCCGCTCGACGTCCGCGTGACCCGCAGCTTGTAGGGACGCCTTTCGCCTTCGCGCGGCGCTTCAAGGGCCGCCCTGGCCGGGGCGGCAACGGGTCAGGCCGGGAGTGGCATACTCGTGATGCAGGGCTTCGGCCGTGCCTGCGTCAGCGCATCGCGTAAGCAGGCCTCGACGGCCGGCCCACATGTCACGATGAAACGTGCACTGCTGTCGCTCCTGCTGCTGACGGTTGCCGGGCAGCCTGCGCTGGAGGCCGCGTTTCCCAGCCCGTCTGGATCGGTGAACGACTTTGTCGGTGTGCTCGACTCGAGCGCGCGCGCCGAATTGACAACCCTCATTCGCGACACTGAACAGCAGACCACTGCCGAAATCGCCGTCGCCGTGGTGTCATCGCTCGACGGGATGACCGTCGAAGAGTACGCCAGTCGTCTCTTCCGCGAATGGGGCGTCGGGCGGAAAGCCAAGGACAACGGCGTGCTGGTTCTCGTCGCGACGGTCGACAGGAAGATGAGAATCGAGGTCGGCTACGGGCTGGAGCCCGTCCTGCCCGACGGGCTGGCCGGTGAGATTATTCGGAACGACTTTCTGCCCGCGTTCAAGACGAATCACTATAGCGAGGGCATTCTCAAGGGCGTTCGTCACATTGCCGACATCGTGCGCGCTCGCGAAGTTGTGACACCCGCTGAGCGCCGGCGCCTGATAGCGGCCGAGCAAGACGACGGCCGGCTGTCGATCTACGGCAACCTGGCCCTTCTTGGCCTGTTCATCGGGCTGGGCGCCTTCGGGGTCGGGCTCGGTGCGCGAACGAAGACCGTGGGGCCCATCATCATGGGCCTGCTGTTTGCCGGGATCCCGTTGACGATCGCTCTCGCGCTCGCCACGAAGATCGCCGTCTTCACGGTCCTTCCGATCGCGCTTGGCATGCTGCTGCTCGGCCATCGGACCGGCAGGCTGTCGTCGTGGCGCAGTGTCCTGCGGGGGGCGGGCGCGAATGCCGCGGATGATGGATGGGTGGCCGGTGGGTCGACGAGCTCGAGCGGGTCGAGCAGCAGCGAATCGAGTTCGAGTGACAGCTTTGGCGGCGGTTCGTCGGGCGGCGGTGGCGCCAGCGGGAGTTGGTAGGGCATCTGCCGCCGACGTGGGAGGCGTCCATTGACGGCAAGCAGAGCACAAACGCACTGACGCGCGCAGTAGCGCAGACTCTCGGTGACGGCGGCCGCCAGTGTGGCGCGCGCAACGAGTACGGCCAACCCGGCATAGGATAGGCCAGTTGTGAAGCTCCACACGAGGCTGCTCGTCGCGCTCGTGCTCGGCATCGCGCTCGGCGCCGCTCTCCATTCGTCGGGCGGCTCGCCGTGGACCGAAGCCGTCAATATCAATCTTCTCAGACCCATCGGGCAGATCTTCCTGCGCCTGATCTTCATGATCGTCGTGCCGATGGTGTTTTCGGCGCTCGTGATCGGCGTGTACGAGCTCGGACGCGCGCACGGCCTGGCGGGCGTCGTGGGGCGAACGCTGCGGTTCACGGTGATCCTGAGCACCTTGTCCGTGGTCATTGGCATGGCACTGGTGAATCTGATCAGGCCAGGCGCGGCGTTCCGCATCTCGACCGCCCAGGCTGCCGGGTCCGCCGGTCCGGAGGTCTGGCCGCACTCGAGGCGAGTGCCGCAGCCGCCAAGCCGCTCAGCCAGATCGTTCGTCGAGCTCATTCCGCGGAATCCGATCGACACCGCCGTCCGTGCGCTCGACGGCGAAATGCTGCAGCTGATGATCTTCGCGCTCATCTTCGGCGTGGCGGTGAGCGCTGCGACGCCGAAGGGCGGACGACCGCGAGAATGTGCTCATCCGTCTGCTCGAACAGGTCTTCGACGCGTGCATGCGCATCGTGCACTTCGCCATGCGGCTCGCGCCCATTGCGGTGTTCGCCATCATCTTCAACACGGCATTCACCTTCGGCACCGAGTGTGTTCGCGTCGCTGTTTCTGTACGTCCTCACGGTCGTCCTGGGTCTGATGCTCCAGCAGTTCGTCGTGTACCCGCTGATGCTGCGCCTGGTGGCCAGACGTTCACCGGTGGAGTTCTTCCGGGGCTGCCGCGAGGTCTATCTGTACGCCTTTTCCACCGCTTCGTCCAACGCCACGCTTCCGCTGGCGCTGGAGGTGGCGGAAGAGAAACTGGCGCTGTCCCCGCAGATTTCCCGCTTCGTGCTGACCGTCGGATCAACAGCCAACCAGAACGGCACGGCGATTTTCGAGGGCGTCACGGTGCTGTTTCTGGCGCAGGTGTACGGACTGGATCTCGGTCTCGGCGGCCAGGTGCGCGTGCTGCTGATGTCCATTCTGGCTGGCATCGGCACGGCCGGTGTGCCCGGCGGATCGCTGCCGATGGTGCTGCTGCTGGCGCAGTCGGTGGGCGTTCCGGCCGAGGGGATGGGCCTGATCCTCGGCGTCGATCGCTTTCTCGACATGTGCCGGACCGCGGTGAACGTCGGCGGCGACCTCGTCATTGCCGCTCTGGTGAGCAACGACGTCGAGTCCCCAATCAGCGTCCCATAGGCACGGCTCATTGTGGCGACGATGAACGGCACCGACGCTCGGTTATCCCGATGATCGCCAGCCGGCCGCCTGTCTGCGTGACGTCGAGAAACCGCCAATGTAGCTGGTTGTGCGAGTGCGGTCGTGTCTGGCCGCTTCAGTTGAGCGTCCACAGCGCGAGTGTCCAGACGTCTTTCACGTAGAGCCGGTTGCCCGAAATGGTCGGCTGCGTCCACGTGGGGGTCGTCGCGACCGTATAGCGACGCACGACGTCGAGCGCGCTGCGGCTCGCCTTCAGCACCAGCAGCACGCCGTCGTCCTGAAGCGAAAAGATCGTATTGCCGCCTCTCACGAGGGAGGCATTCTCGGCTTGTCGCGGGTCGCTCTTCCAGAGCAGCATGCCCGTCGAGAGATCCAACGCGAAATACTGCCCGAAGTTGAGGTGAGACAACCCATACAACACGCCGTCGACGACGACGCCGTTGGTCATGTGGAGCGAGACGTCCTTCGTCTGCCAGACGTCCTCCGTGGCCCATGTGCCGTCGCGACGGACAACGCGGAACGCCGTAATGCCGTTCCCGCGCCCAGCTTGAATGAGCATGTCGCGATAGAGAATCGGCGTCTGGGATGTTGTGTCCGCTTGCGTCACGAACGGACGTTGCCAGAGGAGCCGACCGTCGGCGATGGCGATCCCCACCATGCTCCTGTGCGTGAACGTCACGACCTGACGCGTCCCGGCAAGGTCGACCACGATGGGCGATCCATAGGCGGGACTATCGCCGCTCCACGTCCATCGCGCGTTGCCGGTCTCGACGTCGAGCGCCGCGAGCGCCGTGTCGCCGGGTCCGCCGGTATGCACGATCACGGAATTGCCCTCCACGACGGGCGACATGGCCGTGTGGTAGAGAGGCTGTGCCTTGGTTGCCGGCTTCTGCCAGAGCTGGCGGCCCGTGGTCGCATCGAACGCGGTCACGATGTTCGTCATGCCGAGCGTGAACAGGAGGCCGTTCGCGTACGTGGGCGTGGACTTTGGTCCCGCGCCGTGTCGCGCCGCCGCTGACATGACTTCAAAAGGAGCCGCGTAGCTTGTCCGCCAGATGGTCTTGCCTGACGCCGGGTCAAGGGCCGACATCACTTCGTCGGTGCCTTGCCGGCTGAACAAATAGAGACGGTCGCGCACGAGAAGGGGCGTGGCGTAGCCGAGACCCACGTCCACTTTCCATTGTTGTTTGAGGCCTTCGGGCCAGGAGGAAGGCTCGCGGAAGGAGGAGATCGCGCCATCGCGGTTCGCCCCGCGCCACTGCGGCCAGTCCTGGGCGGCGCCGTGCGCGACAGTCAACGCGACGAATGCCGACAACAGGGCAAGGCGGATGCCCGTTCGAGATTTCTGCACCATGACGTTCTCCTGTGGTTGCATCATCATACCGAAGGTCGTTGCTCGACGCCTAACGAGGCGCACGGCGCACGAATGACGTGCTCCCTGGGTGGGCGACAATGGGGCGCCCGCCGAGCGCGGAGGCGTCTCTGACGGTCTCCAACGCCACGCGGCGCCGCTATCGACTTGAGGACCTGTCCTGGCGCATCATGGTCCGGACCTGGCGAGACTGACTCACATGCGTCGATGGCTTCGGACGACGGCGGTCGTTGCGCTTGCCTGTGTCGCCGTCGTCTCGGCTCAACCGGAGTCGGGCGGGTGGGGATCGCGCAAACTCCCGTACGATAGCCAATTCACATTCGTGCGGCTGCGCTGGCGAGCGGCGGGCACGTATGCTGTGCTGCCCGACGAGCCAGGCGTGAATTTCTGGCTTCACGAGTATCCGCGAGCCGAGCAGAACATGATGGGGGTCCTTGACTATGTGACCCGGGTCAGAGCACGGAAAGACGCCAGCCTGATCCTCGCGATGGACGATCCTGCGCTCTTCAGATATCCCGTTGCGATGTTGTGGGAGCCTGGGTACTGGCGGATGACGGATAACGAGGCAGCGCGCCTGCGCACGTACCTGCTCAAGGGCGGTTTCGTGATCGTCAACGACTTCGAGCTGGACCAATGGAATAATTTCGAGGCGCAGATGCGCCGCGTGCTGCCAGGCGCGCAGTGGATTCCGCTGGACGCCACACACCCGATCTTCAATTCGTTCTTTCGCATCGAGACGATTGACGTACCGCATCACCGCAATCACCACCTCTATGGCCTCAAGCCCAGTTACTTCGGCCTGTTCGAAAACAACGATCGCAGTCGACGTTTGATGGCGATTGCCAACTACAACACGAATCTCGCTGAATACTGGCAAATGGCAGGGACGGGGTTTTTCCCGATCGACCCATCGAACTACGCGTTCAAGCTGGGCGTCAATTACATGATGTACGCGCTGACGCACTAGGGGCACTATCCGCACGACAAGTACAGCAGCGTCACGCGGGTGGCCGTGAACGGGGCGCTCCGTCCATTCTGCAATCCTAGGTTCCGCAATCGTGTGCCGATCAGCGCTATGCTAGCCCGGTTCAGGAGCTGCTCAATGAGTCCTTCCATCTTGGCGACGCGCATGGCGCCACCGCTGCTCGTTGCCGCCGCGTTGGCCAGCGTAGCCGGCCACGCCGTGGCCGTTCGAGCGGTTTCGCCGCAAGCCCAGGGCGGTGCGCGCTCGGACGCGACACCTGGGTTCCCGACACCGCCAGCCAGTTCGCCCGCCGGGCTACTCGCGTACTCGTGTGGTGTGCCGAGCGCTCCGCCAGCCAGCGCCGGCTCGCAGGCGAAACAGCCGGCGTTTCCGCCTGGTCAATACCCGGTGCAACTCCCTGTCGTTTCCTGGCTCGGCGCGCGGAACGATCTCCCCAATCCCTATCTGCCCGGCGTGGACTGGGGTCAGTTACCCCCAGGACGGAAGTGGGGCTCCACGGCCAGCGTGACCATGGCGCCCGATGGAACCATCTGGGTTGCCGACCGATGCAGCGTTTTCGGAGCGGGCGGCACACCCTGCACCGCCGCAAACGCGACTGTGGATCCCATCTTTCAGTTCGATATGTCGGGCCGCCTATTGAAGCGTTTCGGCGCCGGAATGCTCGTCAGTCCTCACAAACTGACGGTCGACGAGCAGGGCTTCCTGTGGGTGGCTGACAACGTCGCGCACCAGGTACTCAAACTGAGCCCGGACGGCAAGGTGCTGATGACGCTTGGGAAGAAGGGCGTCGCAGGCGCCGGCATCGACGAGTTCGATGCGCCGACGGAAGTTGCGGTGGCCCGCAATGGCGACATCTTCGTGGGGGACGGACATACGGGCGGGGGGTTGGCGACCGGCAACGCCCGCGTGATGAAGTTCGACAAGAACGGCAAGTTTCTCAAGACGTGGGGCAAAAAAGGGATGGGACCGGGCGAGTTCGATGTGGTGCATACCCTGGCACTTGATTCCAGAGGTCGGCTGTTTGTCGGCGATCGACAGAACAACCGCGTGCAGATCTTCGATGCGGACGGCAAGTTCATCGCCCAGTGGTTTCAGTTCGGCCGTCCGAGCGGCATGTACATCGACAAGAAGACCGACACCTTGCTCGTGGCGGACTCTGAATCGCGCGACGGTCGAACCAATACGGGGCAGATGTTTCTTCCGCAGAGCGGCTACGGTTTCAACGCTGGTGTCCGGCGGGGAATCAGAATTGGAAGTGCCCGAGACGGTTCGGTGAAGTACTTCATTCCCGATCCGTGTCCGTACCCATATCCCGGCGTCTCGAGCCTGGCCGAAGGGGTGACGATGGATGGGCAGGGCAACGTCTACGGGGCGGACTATCTGATGAACGTCAGAAAGTTCGTCAAGAAGTAAGCAGAAGGCCGCCCCTCATCCTCTCTGAACAAGCTCAAAGGGTACTCGGAGCATCGATCGCGTCATATGACGCAAGCCGAGTGCGCAGGCGGAAGGTCGGGCTGCGGCTTCTACGGCTCGGTGAGATCGTGGGCCGGATGCTTGCGCAGGACGCGGTTCCACCACATCACGATCCCGGTGACAAACATCAACGCAGGCACGACGCCGATCACCGCCCACAGCGCCTTGAGCGGACCGCTTCGCCAGCGGCCGAAATGCAGACGACTGAGCCAGGCCAACGCCAGGTCGCCGGGCCGTTCTTCGAGCTCGAGTGGACCGTAGAGGTAGTCCACGAGGCTCGAAAATGGCTCCGGCACTCCGAGATAGAAGCCGGACACTCCCCACATGAAGATGAACAGGAACAGCCAGGCGCCCATCGCGCTGTGCAGGTCCCAGTTGAAGCGACGCCACCCGCCGCGTGATTTCACCATCAGGCTGCGCCGCCATCGGCCGATTCCCGGCCACCAGACGATGGCGCCAGTGAGGCACAGCATCGTCACAAACGCGCTCCCGACACCATTCCAATAGCGGCCCCGGCTATCGAAGAGGAGCTCGTCGTGCAGCCGCACCGTCCACAGCACCGCCTGTTCACCCACGGTGAAGACGTCGCCGAGATCCGCTCCCGAGTACGGGTTGAACAGACGCTCTTTCTTCTGGCCGTTTCGCGTCATGTCGATACGGGCGACGGGATTGCGGCGCGAGGGTGTGCTCACGTCCGTGATCTCGTAGTCGGGGTAGGCGCGCTGGGCCGCCGCGCGCAGCTCCTCGGTGGACAGCCATCGCGCCGATTCGTCGTATTGCGGCACCGGCGTCTTCAAGTGCGCCACGAGCTCGCGCCTGTACACGAGGGCGCTTCCCGTCAGGCTCAACATGACAATGTACAGGCCGAGCGAAAGGCCGCTCCAGAGGTGCACCTGAAAGAGCGCTCTCCGGAGCCACACGCGTTGCGGCTGCCTCCACCACTGCTGCCACATGCTCATATTTGAGTGATCCCATTCGAGCGGTGCCGTGTGCGGTCTCAAACGCCAGGCCGGCCCGCGCCGCGCCCGTAAGAGAATAATCTGAAAGTCGTTCTATTGGCCGGACGCTGACCCGCGCTCGTTAACCTGACCATCGGATAGTCTGGATTCGGAACGTCTTGTGTAAAGTTATGAGTGTGTTGCCGGGCCCCATCCTCCTGCCCCACGTTCGCTCCAGAGGAGTTCGAGTGAACGCTCGGACTGAATCTCGCGTGCCAGCCCGCGTGGGTGCGGTCGCATCGCGACGTGATGTGCCAACCGTTGCTCGGTTTGTGCTCATGGCCGTGGTCATGTTTCCGTGCCTGAGTGCCTCAGTCAGCGTCGCCGCCGCGGACAACACGACGTCGTCTGGCGACCCGTCTTCGACTTCCCCTGCACATTGGCTGAAGGCGATCTGGGGGACAACTCCAGCCGATGGAGGTTACTACCTGCCTGTCGGCTTTCACAACGATTCGAGGGGGCCAAAGAACTTCGCCCTCCTTGGCGGGATCTACAAAACGGTTTTTGGCATGACGTTCATCAATTCCTACGGAGACAGAACCTGGGCCCTCGGCATCGAGCGTGATGTCTGTCGCTTCCAGCGGCTGACTCTCGCGTATGGTGGGGGGCTGATGTATGGCTATGGCGGACGTCTCGTCGATGCCCACAGCCTTCCCCTTCGGGACACGTTTCTGTTCGAGCATGCCATCAACCCCGTCATCGGCGCACCTGTGCGTGTGGACATCTCCAAACATGTCCAAATCGAGGGGTTCATCACGCCCGTTGTAATGCTGGTCGGATTCAAAATACGGTTCGACTGAGCGCCGTGCGAGACCGATCGCAGAGCCCCCGCCTCGCGGTGGGCCTTATGCCATCGTTTCCAGCGTTGGAAGACCTGGCGCGCTATCACGAAATGCCAACGAAAGGGCTTCTTCATACGTCCAGCGGCGTAATCCGTCCGAGTGGCGCGGTGAATGCTCCGGCAACACTGTCCCAGCGCGTCGCATACACATTGCCGTCCCGGCCGGTCGCGACGACCTGCCTGTCACTGGGCATCGCGCTCACCGCGGCGTCGATTGACGCGAGGCGGACGCCGGCCGGGCCCCCGAGGCCGATTAGCGTCAACCCTGACCAGGCGTTGGCGGCCACCGTGAATTGCGTCCAGTAAAGAGCGCCGTCGTCCAGCCCGACGGCAAACGCGTCGAGCGTGTTCGCGTCCACGCGGCAGACGGCGATTGGCGACATGGGATCGAGGGCGACGGCAGGCACGCGGTTTCCCACATTCGAGATCACCCTCCAGGTTGCGCCGTCCCAGAAGAAGTCGTGCAGCAGCCAGGCGGTCGTCGTGTCGGCCCGTCCCATGAACAGGACGTCGATGCGAGTCGGAGTGAGGCTCGTGGCCGCCAGGTTGGCGAGCGGGTGCGCGCGAATCGTCGCGCTGCCGATTTGCCGCGCGGCCGTCCACGCGGCCGGCGCGGCCGCAGCTGACGAAGTCCAGTACACGAGACCGTCGTTGCCGGTATTGATCGGCGCGTCGCTGCCGACCCAGAAGACGTCGGCGTCGCCCACATCACGCCCGGCCGCTGCGACGCGATTCGTTCGCCGAACGGGCGGCGCCGTCACGGCAGCACGGCCGGCCGTGGCCAGCGGCGCGAGCGCAGACCACGCGCTCTTCGCGGGATCCCATCGACACGCGGCGATCTGCCCCGTCACATCGTCCACGACGAAGCCGTCGATTGACAGGTTGCCGCGCGCCGTCGCGGCGACGCCGGGAAGCGGATCGATCGTCACGGCGTCGGACGAGAGGGTCACATGCGTCCAGTCTCGGATGAGGACCGGACGCTGGAGGGCGTGCAGGCGCCACACGCCGTCGCCGTCGCGTTGGTCATAGGCGAGCGCCAGGAGCAAGTGCTCGGGATTGAGCGTGCCGCCAAGCTGCGCGACGTTGACTGCGGCCATCGGTGAGAACGGATTCCACCAGTGGTCCGGCTCCAGGAGCGGCCTGATCGCCGCGGCCGGAGTTGGAGGCCACGCGATGAGGTTGGGCCGTCCGGCACGGATCGCGTAGAGCATGATCCCACCCGTCCCTCTGGGCGCTGCCGCCGCCGGGCCGCGGCGGATGAGCCACGGACGGCTGCGCCGCTCCGGAAACGCCGGATCGCCGACCAGACTCGCATCCGCGTCGATCCGAGGAAAGCCTGCGATCGGCGCTGCCGGCACCACGAGCGCTGGCTCCACCGCGAGAGCTGGAGGAGGCGGAGGTGCCGGGGGCGCAGGTTGATGTGCGAGCGGAGGGTACCGAAGATCGAATCGCCATTGACGGAGAAGTGCTGATCGATCGCGCGCCTCACCGGCCGCGTTCAAATCGGGTGCTTCCAGGAAGAACCTGCCTCGCTCGACGCGCAAATCCGACGGTTTCTGCGAGAACGTGAAGTCGACGCCGTTGGCGCTCCACACGAAAAGCTGCGGCAGATCCTCCCGGAGCCGCATCGAGGACGGAGGATGGCAGTAGACGCCGAGCCGATACCCCAATTCCGAGAGAATGCGAAAGAAGCGGAGGCAGTATGCGACGCCGGCAGCGCTCGGATTTCCACCGATTTCCCAATCGAGGTAAATCACGGCGCCGCGCGGAATCCCTGCGTCGGCCGCCTTCTGGGCGGCATCGCCTGCGTTGGCTTCTGCGATGCCGAGGCGAAGGTCGTGAGGGTTGTCGGCACCAGGATCTTGATGACCCCAGTAGATCGCCAGCATCCCCCAGCTCGGATGCAGCTCGTTCCAGGCGGTCATCCACGATCCAAGCGCAAATTCGCTTGGAAACACCCAGAATCGGGGATCGCGCCGCCCGGGGGGCGGCGCCGGCAGAAATGGCGCCGCCGGGTTGTTCGGGAAATTCGCCGGGTTTTGATTTCCAAACCGATGATGTCCCCTGATGATCCTTCCCACAACGGCAGGGGCGACCGGTGGGTCCTGCCAGGCTTCAGCGAGGGGCGCGGCCAGGACCGGCGCGGGCGCATCAAGGTACATCGCCGTGAACGATAGGTTCGAGTTGGCCCAGACCTGATCCATGTCCGCGAGGCCGGGGTAGTCACCAGCATCCATGCCGGAATATCGCTCGGTTGGCGCGGCCGGCAGCATCGACCGCCGGACCGAGCGGACGGCGACGTGATGATCGGTGCGAGCCAGCACACCGACGTCGGTCTCGGCGGTGGTCAACGGGTCGTCGGCACTGAAGACGACGGCCATCAACAACCAGCCGGGCTTCTCCCAGAAATCGCCGGACAGATCGACGTCGAACGTGGCCAGTTGCGGGTTGCTCAGGTCGAGCTCGCGATCGATCGGGCGCGCCGTCGCCAGATACATCCACGCGCCCGCTGTCAGCGCCACACCAACGTTGGCGCCCGCGACGGCTCTCGAGATCGTGATCGAGAGGCCGTCCGCAGCAATCGAGACGATCGTGGTGTAGTCGGGGATACCCGTGCCCGCGATGCACCAGCCGACGCGCCACCCGGCCAAGGTCACGTCGGTCGAGAGATTGTCGATCGTCGTGTTGGCGTGTGTGTCGCCGGTCTGCGCGTCTCCCACAACGGGTTGAAACGCGGCAACGGCGCCGGCTGTCACCTCGGCGGCCCAGCCCGCAGGAAGCGGTGCGATGTTCTGAAGGCGTCGATCGCCGTACCGCAGCTCACCCGGCGTAGACGGAGCGATGCCGTACCGTGTTCGAAGCAGCGCCACCCTGACGGTGTTCGGCGGGCACGGCCGCCAGTGCCGGGTGTGGACCACGAGGTGAACGCGGGCTCTCGTGTTGCCCACACACGATGTGCGCGCACCCTTTGGCCAACGGTCCGGTTCGTCGCGAAGGTGTGTGACCAGGTCGGCGTGGTCTGGCGGATCGCGATCGAACGGCAGGCGATTGTCGGCGAGCGCCGCCTGCCACAGCGCATCCTGCCACGCATTCCATGGGCCGACCTGTGCACTGTAGGCGTTGTAGTCCCGATAGGCATTCGCGATGGCCTGTCGATTAGCGACGATTGCGGCGATTCTGGCTGCATTCCTCGCAGGATTCGCGATCGGCGGCCGCATGTCTGGCGTTGGTGAAACAGGCAGGGCGCGCGGAACGGCTGGCGCCGCCGCGATTCCCAATGCGACCCGTCGCCGATCGAGCGCAGCAGGCAAGTCCGGCGCCCATATTCCGTTCGGCTCGATGTCTTCTCCGCCGACTCGAAGCGCGGACTGGAGTACCCAGATGTCGTACGGATCTGACGTCGGACCGAGCGGAAGCGCGACGACGTCAGGCGGCGGCGCCGCAGGATCAGGTGGTCCGACGACGCCGACCGGCCGAGGCATCGATGGGCGCCGCCACACGCGGAGATCCGGCGACGCATCGAGACGCAGTTCTTCGCCGGCGCCCGTCAGCGGATTAACGGGTCCGCCGACGGAAACAAGTTCGCGCCGCCCGTCGAAATCGTGCGCCCGCAGATACACCTCGGGACGCTGCAGGACCGAATCATCGAGCGCCACTTCCCACACGCCGCGTCCCGAGAGGGCAGCACGTAGCACGCGCCTCGTTGAGTCGGCCGGGGTCGTGATCGCAAGATCGACGCACGGCGCTTCTGGCAGCGCCGTCGAGAAATGCGTCCATGTCCAGGTGGGTGCGCCAGCCCCTGCTGCCGGGAACACGCCCACGCCTTTCCACACACCGGCGTCTGTTCCTGCATAGACGACCGTCCTGTTGGACGGATCCACGACGACGACATGCACCGGGGTGTCTTCGACGCTCCCTCGGAGTCCGGTCGGCAGCCACTGCGCGCCGTCGTAGTACCAGACGTGCTCCTCCTTCGGATCGCCCGACGTGCCGACGTAGAGTGTGCCCGACGGTCCCGTCGCGTCGCGAACCTCAAGCGAAGTCAGAGCGAGCGTGTGTGGGATCTGTCCCGCCGGCGTCTTCCACTTGGTGGCGTCCTTGACCGCAATTTGGTCGTAGAGCTGCCGCCGGGTCCACTGGTTGTTTACCTGCCGCTCGAGCAGGAAGACGCCCATTGACGTCAGCACGTAGAGGCGATCCCGGCTGCCCCAACGCGCCATCAGGACGCCGCGATCTTCTTTTTCGCCCGGATGGAGCACGTCCTGCTGTCGATTCGGCGCCGCGCCGGCGAACGGATTGGTGCGCGACGGCAGCGTGACCCAAGCGGGGTTTCGCTCGTTGACCGTCAAGCGGACGGCCGCCACCGCCGCGTTCGCCGCATTGGAGATGACGATCGATTGGCCATCGACAGCAATCGACACAATCGTCGTGTCGGGAACGATTCCCGGACCCGTGATGGACATTCCAGCCCGCCATCCAACCTTGTGGACATTCAAGGGGTCGGGCCCGACGCGCTCGACGATGGCAATCGTGGCGCTCGCATTGGTGGTCCGGCACGTCCTCACGTCGGGCTGGCTGGTGGTGGAGAAGTCGTCCGTATACCAAATTCGATCGGTTCCAATCGCGATCTGCGTTCCGTTCGAGCTAGTCGAAATCAGCGCGGCCCGGCTCGCCGGTGCGCTGCTCTCCGCTTCTTCGCCAAGCGCCTTGTTCCACGCCGTACGGGCCGGATCGTTCGGAGGGAGGGTCGACGGTGGATCCGGGAGGAACTTGAGCGGCTGCCAGCCGCGAAGCGTCCGATCGCTCTCGTAGCGATCCAGCTCGAGATCCCGCTTCTTCCACGTGCTTCGCTCGACCTGGGCGTACATGCGGTAGGCGCGCGCCGGATCGATTGCGACTCCCCCCGTGCGGCCGGGAAGCGACAGCGTCCACGTTTCGCCGCTGATGCGCTCCATCGCGCCGCCCGTCGTCGACAGCAGGAGCACGGACCCAGACCCCGACGACTGGGCGAGCGCGAGGCTCTCGATCGCCGCCAAGCCGGAGTTGCGCTGGACGAAGCTGCCCGGCGCCGCACCGTTCGTCGAGCTGAACACCCCCGCCTTTCCCGCGATCCACAGAGAAGGATTGGCGGCCGCCGTCCATGCCAGCGCGTGCACACCGACCGGCACGCCGGCGCCAGCCCACTCCGCTCGCGGAAGATTTGCGGCTACCGCGGCGGCCGGGAACGTCCAATCGCCGCCAACCGCCGCGGGTGCGGTGAGCGGAGCGAAGAAGAGCGCCGCCTGCTTCAGGCCCGCCGCCGGCGGTGGCGCCGGCGGCGTATAGGCTTCGCCGCCAACCGCCACGGCGCCGCTCGTCGGATGCACGGCGAGGCACATACCGTACGGCGGTCTCGAATCCTCACGGTTGGCTTTGTCCTTCCAGGCGTCGAACATGTCGCCCGGCAGCCCGACGACCCGGCTGGCGGTGTCGCCGTCGATGCGCCAGAGCCGCGGACCTTCGGCAAGCGCATAGACGACGCGTCCAAGCTCGGCGCCGGCGGTGAGACGCATGCGAGTGACGCCGCGCCCGGCAGCGACTGAGCCGGGAGCTGGCGCCGCGTCGTCTTTCCTCACGAGAAACGCCGGCAGATTGACCGCTTCCCACGCGCCGCCGTCCACCGAGCGCGCCGCCCGGCCGTCGGGCGTCGCGGCATAGACGCGCTCGACTTTCGGCACGACGTTCTCCATGACGACGACGACGTCCGCGATCTCGGTGTCCCCGAATCCCGTGTTGATCTTGCGCCACGCGGCGCCAACGGCGGCGCCGGCCGGCCGGTTGTAGAGTCCCCGGCTGGTCGCCGCCCACACGGCGCCGTCGCTCTGACGGACGAAGATGCGGTTGACGAGGACCTCGTTGAGATCCGTGAGTTCGAGCTTCCACGGATCCGCCCACGCACCCGTGGCCCCGCCGATAGTCGAGGCCGGTGCGGTGGCCACACGAATCCCGATACCCTGTATCGTCGCCTCGGGATTGTCTTTGCCCTTCAGCTCGGTCAGGGGATGCTCGCCGGCGCCCACGTACACTGTGTCGTCGTTCGCCGTTGCGCCCCACTTCACGCCGATGGCGCCAACCGTCAGCGCGTCGGAGAAGAAAGCGGCGCCCGCTGGATCCTTGGTGGAGGCGTAGAAATCGAGCGCCTTCCAGCGCAATCCGCCGTCGCCGCTGTACCAGACGCCGCCCATCGCGCTGCCGGCATAAACGCGCTGTCCATCCGGGCTGACTGCGAGCGCCTGGAAGCGGCCGGAGACGCGTGGTTGGCCTTTCGCGTCGCCGCGCGCGCAGACCATCGGCCCGATCGGCACCCACTGGTGTGACAGGAGCGCTTCGAGTGTTACCCCGGCCTGTGACGCAGTCGCGGCGTTCGAGATCGTGATCGAACGCCCGCCGGCGGCAAGCGCGGCGATCGTCGTTCCATCAGGTATGCCGTTCCCGACGATCGACAACCCCTGCGTCCAGCCGGCGGCGAGGACGTCGACGCTCAGGTTGTCCACCGTCGTGTTCGAGTGCGTGTCGCCGGTCGCAGTCGTCGGACCGACCGCCCGAATCGGCGTCCCTGTTGGCGTTCTGGCGCGGCGCGTCACGGGTTGCCCGCTCCCGTCTCGGTGTCCTCGTCCGCCTGCTGCACGCGAATCCAGCCCTCCTGCATCGTGGACGGCTGCTCAGGCAGATAGGCCGTCTGAGTCGCCGCGACCATCGGATCGTCGCGCCACGTGAGCGGCGTGTCGCGCCGCGTGAATACCTGGTTGTCGCCGAGGCCGGTGATCGACGGCAGGCGCACGACGGTCGGATCCACGAGCACCGGGCCGACGCGGAACGACGGCGACAGCTTGACAAGCGCGTCGTGGAACCAGTCCTTCGCCAGCGCCAGCGATTTTCGCGGCAGGACGCCGCTCGTGAGGTGGACCTTTCCGCCCGGATTCATCAGCAGCGTCAGCCGGACCGTCTGTCCAGAACGGATGCTGACGGCGTGCGGTCCGGCGACGTACGGATGATCGATCGGCTCCACAGCCGGTGTCGTCTGAGATCCTCTTCCGAAGACCGCGAGCTGACCGCGCCGGCGCCCGGATTCGCGCGCCTGCTGCAGCACTTCGGGCGCGACGAGGGACAGGCGCGCATAGTCCTCGTCTATCGCATACGCGAGCAGCGTGTCGTCGGTGCGCGTCAACTCGCCGATCCGCACGCTCAGCGCTCGTACCGCGAGATCGGCGTAGGCCTTGATGCGCGCGGCCCGCGCGGCGGCGTCGCCCTGGAAGTCGACGCCGTCCACGTCCGACTCGACGTCGAGGCGGAGGATCGCGCGCACGACCGCGATCGGGCGCCCCACGAGTCCTGCCACCGCTCCGGTCCCTACCGATCCGAGCGGATCGACTGTCCACAGCGTCGTGTCGATGGCGCGCAGGAGCGCCGACAGCGCGCTCTCGTGTTGCGTTTTCGAGGGGTCGTTGCGCGCGGCGGCATCGGCGAGTACGGCGGCCGCCGCCAGCCGTGTGACGTGGCGCGCGCCGGGATCCGACCCAGGATCCGGGGGCGCCCCCATCGGCGTCGATCGGCCCGGCGCGCCTTCCCAGACCACCGCGCCGGTCAGTTCGTCGTGCATCAACTGTCCGAGCGAAGTCCCGGAGGCATCGAAGAACTCCAGTGCTTCGTCAACGTGATCCGGCAGAAGCCAGCCGGCGACCGGGCTGACCGCCAGGTCGGGATGCTCTTGGTCGATGCGCGCCTCGACGTCCGCCGCGCCATCCGGCGTGCGCGGGTCCACGAACCGGAACGCCAGGCGGCTCGGCTGCTGGAAACGCGGCGCCAGCAGCAGCGACGGAGCGCCTCCTGGGTGCTGAAGCGTTGTGGCAATCTCGAACGTCTTCATTCGAGCCTGGGGGATGTCGAGAAAGCGTCCGAAGCCGTCGACGATGCGCAGCTGCTTCACGGTGGCGCTGCCGCCCGCGAGTAGCAGCGGAACCGCGTGCGCGCGCGGCTTGCTCGTCGGTGTCCCGTCCGGCGCAATCGACGTTGCGGACGCCTCGTACGGGTCGAGCCCGAGCAGCGTTTCGCGAATGCCGTCGAACGTTCCGGTCAGGACATCGAGGCCTGCCGCGGCCGACGCCGCAGTCGCAAGATCGGCTTCGACCTCCTCGGTCACCTGTCCCTGGCCCGCGAGGTCGCGGGCATCCTCCTCGGAAAACCACTGACGGATCTGCGCCGACAGCGCCCGCGCGGTTGAGGATGCCAGGAGCGAGCGGCCCCGAATCGACGCTGCCGGAGGCGCCGGCGACGCCGTGGGTTTGCGTTGAAAATCGATCGCGCCGAGCGTCCAGCCGTCCAGCCGATCGTCAACCTCGAGCTCGAGCTCCCAATCGCACCACAGCGGAATCCAGGGCTGCGCCCAGCGCGTGACGCCGACCGGCGACGGATCGTAGCCGTCCTGCAGCGACGCCCGTCGCAGCACGTCGGCGGCCCCGTCGTCGAGCACGGACTCCGTGCGCGATTCAGTCGCGACGTAACGCAGCGCGACTTCGGCCTTCACTCGATTCGTCACCTCCGCCGCCGGCAGTCCGGTCGCGGCGTTCACCCAGGTGACGAGCTCGGTCCAGCGATACGGATCGGTGAAAACCGCCTCCCGAACGATCAGATCGACTTCGGGCGGCACCGAGCCGGACGCGACGGACCGTAGCCGCTCTGGCAACTGCTCGCCGGTGATCATGCCGCGCAGGCCGTCGATCATCTGGCTGGGCAGCCGGCAGGCGAGCAGCCCGGACCGCGTGAAGCGGCCGTCGCCGCCGTGCCGGAGCGATCGCGACACGCCGCGCAGCACGAACGCGAGCTCGCTCGGCACGAACGATCGCGGCGTCGGCACCGGCACGTCGCGGAACGTCCGCGGCGTCTTCGATGCGCTCGGCGCGTCGCCGCGCTTCTGCTGGGAAGCTTTCGTGGTCTCCTGCTTGCCCTTGTGCACGAGCTTCGCTTTCAGGCTCCCGCCCCCGCCAGACGGCGCGCCGGCGGATGCGGCTTTCGTGTTCGGATTGCTCGACGGACCGCCGCCGGCCGGCGTCATCAGGTCACCTTCAGCGATGCGATCGGGGACGGCGCGGGTGCCAGTGGCGATTCCGCGGAACGCGCTGGCATGTCGATCCTCGTCCACCGACGCGAGCCCGCCCGGGGCGTCAATCGTCGAAAGTAGCCCGGACGTGAAGGCGGCGACCACGCGCTCCGACGAAGCGCGCTGATCGTCGGTGCCTTCGGCGAGCATCGCGCTCAGCGCGCCGAAGCTTGTCGGCCCGATCGCCCCGTCGATCGAGGCGGCCTGGGGCGCCCGATCCGGATCGGCGGTCAGCGTGATGCCGAAGATCGATCCGTGCAGGAGGGTTTGCCGCGGCATCGCCGGCGCGGCGGCGGGTATCAGCGGCGATCGGCTGTCGACGAGCGTCGGATCGTATGACAGGACGTCCCCGTCGTCCGCGACGGCCCTGGCCTGCGTCGCGCGACGGCCGGTCTTGCTCATCGGCGGCGAGGAGATGTTCGCCCTCCGGCGCACCGTCTGGTCGGTGCGGCGATCCGCCGTCGTATCGGCCAGTCCATCCGGGTCGGGCGCCATCCATCCGAACCATCGCAGCCGATCGTGATACGCGCCGACGGACGTGCAGTCCTGTATCGGATCGAGCAGCGGGTCGGACCACCAGCCGGCGACGACGTACGAAAGCTGAAGGTTCAAATGACGCGCCGGATCGAGGTCGGCGAGATCGTCGTGGAACGCAAAGCGATCGACGACGGCCTCGTAGGTGGCTGCCCAGCTCACGTCGCCGCCTGCGACGGCGTTCAGACCCTCGCGAGGAATGACGCGGCGGCCGGATGCGCCCACTGTAGTGCCGGCCGGCAGCGGTCCGGGCTCGGTCCATCCGGCGAGATCGTGATGGTCTCCGCGATCCGCTTCGATGATCCACGACCTGGTCGTCGTCGTGCCGTGAACGAGGCGCGTGACGATCCAGCGGTCGGGAAGCGGTGGCAGGCGCAACGGATTGCCGGCGGCGGTCCGCGTCGCACTGACGGCGCCCGCGTCGCCGCGGGTCAACCCGTCGGGCATCGCCCAATGCAGGTGGATGCCGACGGCGCGCTCGGTCACCGCGCCGAACGGCGCCGGCGGGCTGGGCAGCGCTCCGGCGCCGGCGTTCTGCGCGGGAAGGATCGTCTCGGTCGCCACGACCATCGTGTGGGCGTTGGGGGCAGACGCGAGCGCCTGTACATCGATTGGTACCAGCAGCCTGGCGTCGCGCGGCAACGCTGGATCCCACGTCGTGGCCTGGGCGAGATCGAGACGGGTTCGCGCGAGCACCGCCGCATGCGTCGATGCCATCGCCTTTGCGATCTGGGCGGGGGTCATCTTCATGCCGTGGCCTCCCACGTGCGGACCACCTGGATCCGAATCGACGGCCGGAACAGGTCCGCGTACGGTTTCGTCGTGCCTCCTGCCGTGCCGTTGGCCGGGTCGCCGAACACCTGCCGGAAGGGAAACTGCAGCATCTCCATCGCCATTTCCGCGCTCTCGACTCCAGCGCCGCCGAACGCGTTGACGTTTGTCGCGGGCTGCGCGGCGATCCGCTTCGACAGTTCCTGGAAATGGATGACGCCGGGCGCGTTCACGCGGAACGGCACCGAGACGCTCGACGGGCCGGCCGGTACCGGCTCCATGCGATCGAGGCGGGTCGAGGTCAACACGTCACGCAGTGGGATGGTGACGTCGGTCGTGTTGCCGTTCGCATCGACGACGAGATCGACGCCGAACTGAATTCCCTGGCGCGGCTCTTCGATGTGAACGACCTCGGGGATCCCGTCGAACAGGCAGAACAGGACCGCGGGCGCAAGCCGCTCGAGGCGCAGCAGTCGCATTCGCCGGGGATCGTTCTCGTCCACCTTCGCATCGTCCCGCCCGATCTCAGAGCGGTACGCGCGCACGTGCAGCGCCGGCCACCCCGACACGGCCCGCGAGCGGAGCAGGAAGCCGGTGATCGTCTCGGCGGGTGCGGGGCCGGGCGCGTCGGCGCCGACCATCCGAACACGGCGCTCCGCCGTATCGACCTCGTCGCGAATCCGGGCGTGCAACGTCTGCATGTGCTCGCGATCGAGGCTGTTGACCGTGCCGATGGAGAGCGCGCCCTGCATCAGCGTGTCGGTCCATTCGCGGTCGAGATAAAAGAACCTGATCGACTCCGGCGGAAGCAACTCGCTGTCGGGCACCAGGTGGCAAAAGGGCACCCCCTCGAGGAGGCGGAGGCGCGCCATCCACGTCCGCGCATCGGCCGGCAGGATGTCGCCGAGCGGCTCGGCCTTGACCTTCGCGTCGTGCAGCACGACCGCCTGGACGGTCGCATCGATCACCAGCGGGTTCGAGAGATAGGAGGCGGTTGCAGTCGCCATCAGAGTTCCTCCGGCGTGATCAGCATGTCCAGGCGCTTTCGCGCGCCGCTCAACTTCGGATCCGCGACATCGGCGGCAATGGCGGCCGCCGTGCCGGCGATTGCGCTGCGCAGCGGCGCGAGTTGTCGATCGGCGTCGGCGGCCAGGGCGTCGAGAGCCGCGACCTGAACGGACACCGGCACGTCCAGCGATCCGGCGCGATTTACACCGGGCGCGAGGACGTCCCGCACGGTCTCGATCGGAATCGCGAGACCGGTCGAGAGCACTTGAGCCACTTCTGCATCCGCAACGCCCGGGATCGGCCGGCCCGGATCGACCTGCGGCACGAGCGAACCGAGCAGCGCGGCATCGGATGCGCCGAGCCTGACGATCTCGTTGAGACCGGCCCGCAGCGCAAAGCGCGCCGCGACGCCCCCGCGGATCATCGATAGCACCGGCTCCAAGTCGAGGAGCGCGTCCTGGCGCGCCTGTTCCAGCTCCTGCTTGCGCCAGTTGAGCATCGCCGCGACGACCCCCGGTTCAGCGAGCGCGAGCAATCGGCCGATCTCGAACGCCGCGGCGAGCGAGAGGTTCTCTCGTCCGTCCGGGCCGACGCGCCGCGCCTGGTCGCTCGCGTGCAGCAGCGGGAGACGTCCCGCGCCGTCCGGCTGCTCGCGCGACGTCGGACGCGGCACCAGCGGTCCGCGATACCACACCTTGCCAGGCTCGCCCTCGCGGCTCACGTGCTGGAGCGCGATGTGCCCGGTGTCGACGATCTCGGGAGGCTGCCGCGTCGGCGGCGGTGGCGGCTTCTCTCCCACCTGCGTGGGCGGCGGCAACGGCGGCAGCGTGCCGAGCATCCCGACGTCCAGCCCCTGCATCAACGACTGAAAATCCTGATTTCCCGTGCAGGTGAACTGCCACTGCGCCAGCACGGGGAAGGTGTACTGAGGCTCGTTCGGCGCGACCGTCGACATGTCCGCCGAATGCATTGCGCCGACGATCTTGGTGCTGGCCCGAGGTGGATGCGACGCAGCGGCCGGTTGCGACGTCGACGTGGACGACCATCCGTCCGCCAGCGTGGACGACCGGCCACTCGAGGCGGCCATGCGACCGCCGCTGGAATCGAAGGATATGTTGTCGCTCTCCCTCGCGGCGTACTCGTACACGAATGTGCGGCTCATCGCCAGAGCCGTGCTGCCCGCGACGGGACCGACATCCGGCAGCACTTCGTATTGACCTTCGATCGAGATGAGGCACGCGCGGTAGCGGGTGCCCGGCTGCGGCAGACGATTCGACAGCAGCACTGCCAGCCAGCCGTCGTCGTCGCCTAGCGCGAGCTCGGTGTCCGAGAGATCGACGTTCCGGACGTGCGCCAGCAGCTGCAACTCCTGCTTGCAGGGAAACACCTGGCGCACCACTTCAGCGGTCACGACGATCGAGTTGGCGACCGGTGTGTCGCTGCGGCCTTCGAGCACGACGCCGGGGGTGACGCAGTCGGCGATCGGCCTCCCGGTCTTGAACTCGCATTCGCCATCGGCCAGGACGACGAGCGCGAGCCACGGGATCTCGCGCGGGTACGCGCTCGCCCCGAGTTTGCCGTCGATCTCGCGCTCCCATGGAAGCGTGCGCCGCTTCAGTACGATCTGCGGCAGCCGGGAACTGAACGCGCCTTCCGCCTGATTGGGCGGATAGGTCGAGAGCACCTGATCCGGTGGAAGGACGAAGCGGGGCGCCGTCACCTCCACGTGCGCGTCGAGGGCGCTGGCGGTCGCGCCGGGCGCAGTGAACGACTGCTGGGTGTGGACGACGTAGTGACCCGCTGGCAGGTCGGGGATGACGTGGCTGTGCAGCGTGAATGTTCCTGGATTGGGCATTGCTATCTCCTGCGCCTGCGCGTCACGGAACGACGTTTCGCTCCCCGTTGTGGAACCCAGCGCACACGCGCCTTCCCCGGCGCGAGATCGAACAGCGTCCCGATCGTTCCGCCGACTTCGGCACGGCTGAGCGCATCGGCGAGCGCTTCGGCGCCGCGCCGGCTGCCGACGACCCCTGCCAGATGCACATGCTCGCCGCTGGCGACGGTGATCTCGATTGGCGCGCCCGCTCCGTCGGGGCGGATGTTGAAGACGTTGATCGTCCGGCTTCCAGAGACGACAGACAGCGGCGGCTCCGGCTGGCTGTCCGCGCCCGTGACGCGGCTTGCGCCCTCGAGTCCGAGGTCCAGCGCGTCGCCGCGATCGCCTTCGACTCGATCGGCCCCTTCGAGGGCGATCGCGACCGCCGTCGTCTCCGCCGGCAGCTGCGTCGTGACGACCGAGTAGCCGCTCACAGCATCCGCCGCTGCAGTGAAGGCGGTGGCGACCATTCCCATGCCACGCCGCGTCCGCACCGCCGATGACGTCAGCGTGCAGCCAGGACCGACCAGGGATCGCGCACCGACCTGTGCAAGCTGCGTGCTGGCATGCCATCCGGCCGTGCTTCGCTGAGCCGGCGCACCGCCGATCAGCGCGATTCGTTCGGTATGCTTCGGCAGCGGCACGGTGCCGCTTTGCACCGTCGTGTCGAGCACGATGGCGCCGCCGATGTCCATCACCACGACGCGGACCGGGAGATCGCCCTCGATCGCCAGCGCAGGACGTTCGTCCAGCACGTCCTGAAGCCCGTTGTCGGTCGTGAGCACGAACAGCTCGCCGCCGACGAGGTCGACGCCGTCGCGCTCGATCCGGCTCGCGATCTCCGCAAGACGGCGCTTTGCCACGGGAGACTCGCCGCTGCCGCGACGGCGCTCTTCGCCCTGCCCGGCACGCCCGGTAAACGGCGCGCTCCCGCTGGCGACAATCGTGTTCCCCGCGATCGCCGCGGTGGGCGGTCGTGTGATCAGGCGCGCGGCGAGATGAAGGTCCAGGTCGGCGCGCACGTCTCGCAACCGTTTCGGTATCACGCGTGCGACGCCACGTCCGGCGGCGCCCACCGTCGTTCCCGGCCGGATCTTCGCGCCGGTGGCGCCACCGCCGAGAATGGCCTCAACGCGAGGCGGACGGGCGGTCGTGTCGGCCTGGACGCGAGGCCCGGGCGCTTTCGTCTGCGGCACTGCCACCGCCGGGCCCGGATCGATCGCCATGCGATAGGTGAGCGGAACCAGCTGCGGTGGCGCGGACCGGCCGCTCGAGAACAGTGCCGTCGCGAGCGGCGTCAACGGCGCGCCGTTCGCGCCGCCCGTGAGCCACGTGCGGGCGCGCGCGAGGACCGCGTCGACATCCGAGGGCGATGCCTGCTCGATCGCGGCCGCGCCCTGCACGTCGATGGCACGAGCCGCACGCGTGGGTTGTTCCGCCAGGAACGGCAGCTGGTGCCGCTTCCCGATTTCGACCTGGTGGTAGTCGATCGCGACCGTACCGGGCGAGATGTTCGCTTCGGCGATGATGGTGAGGCCGCTGACGGCCTCGACGGTGTCGCCGCCCGGGACAGGTTTGGGCTCGCTCTGCGATTGCGGTCCCCACGCGCCTTTCGGGAACTGTCCCATGATCGGAGCGCGCTTAACCGCCTGCATGCGCTCGGCGCCGTCGTCTCCCTTCAGCGAGACCGACAAGGTGGACGTAATCCCGCTCGTCTGCATCGGACCGATCGCCAGGAACACTTGCGTCGGCAGCGGAACGCTCCCGCCGGCCGTCAGCGCGGACGCCGCAGCGGTCGTCGAGACCGAGAGCGTGAACTCGGGCAGGACGAGGAAGGGATCGTCGATCGCTCCTGTCGGATTCTTCTTGCTGCCCTCCGTGCTCGGCGGCAGCGCGCCGCGCCCGGTCACGGTCGTCAGCATCTCAGCGCCGCCCGGGCGGATGTACTTGCTCTCGAAGGCATCCCACGCGAGCACGGTCGTGGAATGGTCCTCCCAGTCGCCGAACGCGATCGTCGCGCTGGTGACGTCGATGTTGACCGTTGCCTTGCCGTGGAACGACGGGCCCACGAGCAGGACATCGGCGTGCAGGTTGACTTTGATCGTGATGCGGATGTGTCCGAAGATTCCCAGGTCCACGTCGATCTTGAGACCCGCGCCCAGCTCGGCATAAGCCGTCACTTCGAACCGGAATGGATCGAAGTAGATGATGGCGTCGGCGCCCAGCCGCAGGTAGGCGAACAGCGGACCGGCCTTGAGGGACGCCTCGAAGCGCGTGCCGGCCATCACGGCTTCGGACACGAGGGCGAAGTAGCTCTCGCCCTTGATGACGAGGATGTCGCTGACCGTCCACACGAACCCGAGCCGCGGAATCACCGGATAGCCGTCGCGGTGGAACGACGGGTGATAGCCGCCGAGCGTGACGACGAACTGCCCCGACTTGTCGCCCTTGAACCACGTGACGAAGGCGAACCCGCCTGTGAGCCGGCAGTCGGACACCAGCAGGAACGAGTTGTCGGTGAGCTGCGCCTGGATCCAGAGCACGCCGTCCTTGCTGGAGAACCGCGCGATGAGGGCCAGCTCGATCTGGACGAGCGCCGCGGACGGATTCGGCAGCCCCGCCTTGACGAGGCCGAGCAGCGCGAGCTCGAAGCCGTCGCCGAACGACACCGCGATGACGGCGATGCCGTCGATCAACGAGAAGGAGTTGAAGGAAATGCCGGCGGCGAGCCAGAACGCGCCCCGCTGCGACGGGAAATACGCGCGCAGCTGCTTGAGCGCCTCCGCCGGATCGACCATCGGGGACGTGCGGTCGAGCGCCTGGAGGAAGGGGTACTGCGGGAACTCGTTCAGATCCGTCGGGAACAGCAGCTTGCGATTGATGCCGACGCCGGCGCCGATTCCCGTGAGGAAGAAGGCGGGCACGCCGCCGATGGGCGCGTTCACCGCTCCGAAAATGAAAAACGACGTGAACTTTCCCGACGAGTCCTGCACCACGGCGTAGCCGCCGTACGCGCTGATGCCGTAGATGCTGAATCGCAGGCTGATCATCCCGACGTAGTCGGGAAGCTCGCCGGGCGACTTGCTCAGGCCGCCCGCGATCGACACGCCCGACATGTCCGCCGAGACGCCGAGGCCGCCCAGATCGACCGACCAGGCGCGCGGATCGTAGAGCGGCGGATCGGCCGGTGTCTGCGGCCACCGGGCGCCCAGCGCGAGATCGTCCACGGCGATGGCGATCCCCATGAACGAGATCTTTCCGTCGACCATCACCCGGGCGCCCACCACCTTGTCGGCCGCCCGGCTCACGCCGAAGCCGACCTGCTCGATGTACACGGGTCCGAAGCCGTGCTGGATCGTCACCCACCACGGACCGTCGCCCGGACCGGCGCGCAGATCGAACCGCGGCGGTCCGCCGCCGTGGCTCTGCACCGCCAGCGCGGGACTGAAACGGGGCTCGGGCCGCTCGCCGCCGCTCGCGCTGTCCTTCATCACGCCGCTGGCGACTTCGTTGTTGCCGCCGGTAGACCCGCCGAGCGAGATGCGGAAGTTGCCTAGCTCGAGCTGTCCGCCAGCGTCGACGACGCCCTCGGCGGAAGTGACGGTGATGAGGCCGTGCACGGCGACGCTGTCCAGCGCGACGTAGGTGTCGAGGAGCGGCCCCATCTTCTTGCCCACGCGGACGCCGATGCCGCGCACGCTGATGCCGAACACGGGCGCCGGAACACCGGCATCGATGCTCAGAAGCTCGATCACCAGGCCTTCCGCGCCTGGCGGCCCGGTGATCCACGACGCATCCACCTCGATGTTGACCGTCACATCGTCGCCGGCCAGCTCGAAGCGCTTGCCCGGCGGGAGCGACACGGCGACGCCGTACACCTTGTTCGTCGCGGATGCGTTGCGCTGCGAGACACGGATCGTGATCGAATCGATCGGCAGCGCCGGCGCGTGCGAGGCAATCGCTCCAGCCAGCGTCAGCAGGCGCGTCCAGAGCTGATTCGGATCGAGGATCCCCTTGTCGAGCGCGTTGCCCTGGAGCACCGAGCCCTCGAGCAGTTCCCGGATCGTGGCGCCGCCGAAAACGACCGTGTTGAGCAGCGATTGCACCTCGCTGGTCGAAAGCGCGATGTCGAACGCCGTCGGGAGCAGCAGGCGCACCAGCGTCTCGGCGAGCGGTCCCGGCCCGGTGTTCTCGAGCGCGAAGGTGACCGGCGGACCGAACCGCAGCACGCCGACCAGGTTGTGCGTGGCATCGACCGCCAGCCCGGCGCCGACGCGCGCGCCGCCCGTCGGGCTGCTGCCGATCGCGATTTCGGCGACCGGCGCCAGCGACAGCGGACCGAGGTCGATGCCGTTCGCCGGGTCCACGCCGAACGTCGCGCTGGCCTCGGCGAGGCCGGTCGAGTCGATCGCCAGCCTGCCTCCGAGCGCGGCGCCGGCGAAGGGATGCACGCCGGAGATCGACCCGGAGAGCTTGAGACCCTTCGGCAGGTTCCCGACCGGCACCGTCGCGCGAAGCTCGAATGGAACAGTGCCGCCCGTGTGCGCGAACACGAGATCGTTGCCGCTCCTGGCGAGCGTGTAGCCTGCGGGAAGCGCGGGAGCGAGCAGCGCCGAGATGGCGTCGAACGTCGCCGGAAGGTTCTGCTCGAGACGCTGGCGCGAACTCGGTCGCAGGATTGGCGGCCAGCGCTGAAATCTGCGCGCCGGAGAAGTTTCCGCCGACGCGCAGACCCAGCCCGTCGCCGAGACCGGCGAGCGCGACGCCCACCGGGCGCGCGGGATGGGCGGCAGGCACCCCGGCGATCGCATCGAGCACGAGCGGCAGGGCATACGTGACCGCGGCCGTCGCCGCGGCGCTGCCCGGCCGCGGCCAGCCCGGGCCCGTTCGGGAAGAGCGGCAGATCGATGCCGCTCGCCGGCATCACGAGCCGCGCCGCGAAGCCGGATGCTCCAATCGAGAGCGTCACGCGGCCGGAGGACGCGATCGGCGCGGCGATCGGGAATGGCCAGCGTGAGTTCCGCGGTCGGCGATGCCGCTGCGCCGGCGTCTCCCAGCACGAGCCCGAGCGACCCGGCGACTCGCAGACCGGTGTTCGCGATCGGCTGCGCCATGCCGAGCGACAGCGCCAGGCGGTTGCCGACGTTTCCGGTGGCGAACTCCATGCCATACGGAAGCGTCCAGGCGCCGGGCCGCGGCCGCGGAATGTTCAGCAGCGAAGCGATCGCGTCTGCGAAACTGCTGACGCGCACCGGATCCAGCGCCGCGCCGCTGCCGAAAATCGCCGGATGCGACAGCCAGTGCACCGGATCGGCGAGCAGGCTCGTCGGCACGACGACGCGCGTGTCGCTGCCCGTGCCGGTGATGAGACCGAACGCGGCGAGAACGGGATCGACGAGCGCGACCGCGCCGGGCGACAGCGACCGGAGAAACGTGATGCCGGCCCACAGCAGCTGCGCCGGGACAGCGGTCGTCAGCAACCTCGCAATGCCGACCTCGTCGAGCACCGGCGCGAGCTCCACGGACGCCGGCATCGCGCCGCCGCCGCCGGCCCATCGCACGCGGACGGCGAGCGGCGCGCCACTCACTTCGATCACGGGACAGCCGTTCGGCGCGGAGCTGTCGCCCAGCTGCAGCGTGAGCTGGCCAGACAGACCGGCGGACGGATTCAGCTGCAGGGTCGTCGTGACGCTCGCCCCGACATCGAGGACGAGCGAGGTGGCCTCGACGCGGAGCGTGCGCGCCGCCACGTCGGCGCGAAGCGTGACGCCGCCAAGCTGGAACACGACCTGGGTCGGCGTCGACGCCGCGGGCGCCGGTGCGCCCAGGAGTGCCGCGAGCGCGTTCGCGATCCGTGCCGCCGGTGCGGGCGCGGACGCGTCCGCGAGCAGTCCGCTCGGATCGACGAGCAGCCTCCGAACCGCATCGCTCGAGAAACCTATCGTGGCGCCCGTCGTCACGACGCCGGCGGCCTCGTCGAGCAGCCCGGCCGCGCCCAGAAGATCCGTGAGCTGGCGGATGGGGCCTGACGCTGGAAGCGGTCCGAGCGCGCTTGCGACGCGACCGACGAGCACGCGCGCTTCCGGAAGCAGCGGATCGCCTGACCCGTCCTGGCTGATCACCCAGCGGCGCCGGAACGTTCCCAGGGCACTCGCTTCGTGGAACACGAGGCGCGACGAGGCGAGCCCCGAGGTGGTGATGTCCAGCTCGATCTCGGCCCTGCGCACCGATGGATGCCGCGACACGCCCGCGGGCCGAATGGGATCCGGACCGCCCGCAAGCCACCCTCCGGCACGCCCGATGCCGATGCGCACGCGCAGACCCGGATCGGCGCCGCCCGCGAATGCCTGCGCGGTGAGCGCAAGGTCCGCCGTGATCCGCACTTCTCCCGGAGCGGCCGGCGGTTCGAATGCGACGCCGACGCCGAGGCCGAGCGGCACGCCGCTTGTGGTCTGCGCACCCGGCACGGCCTCGATCGTTTCGAGGCCTCGAGCGGCCACGCGCCCGATCGCTGAAGCGACGGCGTCCGCTCCGCACCTCCCGCGGATGCAGTGCACGTCAACCGTCGCCGGAATCGTCGGCGGCGTGAGCGGCGGAGCGAGATCCGCGAGCGGGCTGAGGTCGGCCTCGTACGCCGCGCGCAGTGCGGCCACGAGCCCGCGGCCGAGCCCGACGCCGTCGCTCTCCCGCACGTTGTCGTCGAGGGGCGGCAGAAGCGCCGCCAGCAGCTGCAGCGCCCCTGCGCCCGGCTGCGACTCGAGCACGTCCAGTCCGACGCCGCCGAATGGCGTGCCGAGCGTGACGAGCGACGTGACGCCCGGTCGCGACGCAACGGCCGCCGCGGCATGGCCGGCCGCGCCGTGCGCGATCAGCTGCACCGGCTCTCCCGCCGCGTATGCGACGACGGCATCCACCACGCGCGCGAGCCGCGCCGCCTGCATTGCCGCGCCATCGTCGCCGGCCGCGACGATCGCGTCGGCGCGGCGCGGCAGGCGGACCAGCCACGGACCCGACTCGCTGCCGACGCGGCTCACGTCGAAGGCGGAAGGGGCGAGGCCGTGCGCCGTGAGATCGATCGTGTTCGCCTCGTCCACGCCGGGCCACGCGGACACCTCCATCGGTCCGACGATCGCGATCGTTCCCACGCCAAGACCGACGCCGCTCAGACCCGCGACATCGGCGCGAACGAGATCGAAGTGGGCGAGGTTCTCTACGTCGTGCACGGCCGCGCCCGGCAGGACGGCGTCCACGGCCCGCACCAGGCCGTCTGTGTCGATCCATCGAACGGCGAGAGCCGCCAGCCCGTCGCCGAGATCGAGCCGGTCCGTCAGCAGATCGGCGACCGCTTCGTGGGCCGCTGCCGCGCCGGCCAGCGCGCCGGCGATGCGCTGCGCGGCATCCCCGTCTCGCGCGCGTGAGCCGATCGCCGCCGCGACGTTTCCGGGCGCGAGGGCGCCGACGTCGCGCGCCACCGCGGGCGACCACATGAGCGCCTCGACGCGCAGCGCGCCGGTGCCGCCCGCCACCGGAATGGCGAACGGCGAATCGACGTCGCCGCGGCCGCGACAGATGCCCACCGAGACGCCCGGGATCGTGGATCCCGTGATCGCGATCGAAATGCGCTGCGCCAGATCGGCGAGCCTGCCCTGACGAACTTGTTCCGCGGCCCACACCTGGAGCGCGCCGACCGGATCGAGCACCAGGGATTCGAGCGGCAGCCGTCCGCGGTCCGCGGCCTCGCCGGGAATCCAGCCGACGAGATCCGCAAGCTCCTGGGCCCATTCGGGCCCGAGCTCGATCAACACGTGTCCGAAGAGGAGCTCCAGCGCGCGCCATGGGATGCTGCCCGTGAGACGGCCGTTCGCATCGACCTGCGGCAGTGCGAACGGAGCCGGTTCACCGTCGATCTCGGCGGCGAGTCCCGGCAGCGCGACCGCCGCCCGGAGTCCGGCGTCGGGTGTCCACCGCAGCTCGACGCCGGCGCGATCGGCGACGATCGCCGCGGTCGCGTCGCCAATCCGCAGCGGCACGCCCCCGCGAGCGCCGAACATGATGCTCGACGCGACGCCGGGCAGCGCGTGACTGCTGCCGCCGTCGAGCGCGATGCTGGCGAGCCGGGCGAGCAGCTCCAACCTCACCGTCGGACAACTGCCGCCGAGATCGGTGACGCTGCCGGCGACCGCAACGCCGAGCTCGAGGCGCGAGGTGGTGGCCCACGCCACAATCGCCACCGAAGGGTTGCCGCTGGCGAGCACGATGCGCCACGGCCTCGCTTCGTCACCGACCCCGCTGATTGGAACGTTCAGGCCCGCGGGCGCAAGCAGCGCACGCAGCGGATCGATGACGGCCGCATAGCCTGCACGATTCGTTTCCAGGACACGCGAGTGGTACGAGACGAACGCCGAAAGGGGATTCGCGATCAAATCCGGCAGCGTCGTGAGCGGCACCGGCCATGCCGGGCCCGGCGGCGCGGCGATGCCGAGCAGCGTCCCGACCGCCGCGCCTGCCGGACCGAGGTGGGCGAGGAGGTCGGTCGAAAGATCGGTCAGCGCCGTGGTGCCGACATCTGCCAGCGTCTGCGCGTTCGTGAGGTCGAGCGATGGGTACGAGTGCTGGCCCACGACGACATCGTGCGCGGCGATCACCAGGACAACGCGTCGAGCCTCATCGAGGGCGATGCCGACGCGCAGCGACCCGATCTTCGGCGCGGGATTCGGCAGGTCGAACAGACGATCCGCAGGCACGGCGATCGCTCGCGGACCGACGCGGCCGGCGACCGACAAACTCGGCAGCCCGAGAAGCGTGGGTGCTGCGCCGAGCGTGATGCGCGCGAGCGACACGTCGAGTTCGAGCGAGCCGGGCGGTGGGCCGTTGACCGTCAGCAGCCCCTCGACGCCAATCTCCAGGCTCGGATCACCACCGGCCGTACGTCCCGCGCGAACGACGACGGCGAGCGTGAGTCCGCTGGCCAGTGTCCACCGGACGCGATGCGGCAGCCCGGCACTCGATGCCCTGACGACCGTCGCGCCGTGTCCCACCAGCAGTGCGAGGTGATCGAGCCACGCGTCGATCGCAGCGGAGTCGGCGAGGAGCGTGTCCAGCCACGTTCCCCACGCCGGCAGGCCGCGCTCGAACATGTCCGCGATCGGCAGCTGCGGAATCGCCGCGTCGTCGCTGATCCCGACCATTGCCAGGATCTGCGCCAGCTCGCTCGATGCTCCGGCGACCGACCGCTGAATGAGGCCGAGCACGACGCGAATGGCCTGCTGTTCGAGCTCGCTGGGATCGCCATCGAGGCTGACGTCGGTAGGCGTGCTCTGCCCCGGGAGCTGCAACCCGAGAAGCCGGACGGAGAGCTTCGGCGCCGACCCGTCGGTTGCAACCTCCGCGCCGACGTGAAGCGCCTTCAGTGCTGTTTCGCCGGGCCCCGGTGGCGCGCCGTCGAACACGACGCCTGCGTCCACCGCGACGCGTCCCGTGCCGTTGGCGAACGCGACCGTCGCCGTGCCCGACTGGGGGATGTGGAGAAGCGGAATGTAGGTGGTGACGTGGCTTTCGGGCGAGGCCGTGTCGAGCCGGACTCCGAATCCGAGCTCGGTGGTCGTGCCGCTGACAGAGACGACGACATGGAACGAAACGGGATCTTCCGCGAAGACCTGGACCCAGCGCCGGCCTGCGGCGTCGACAACAGGAGGCGCGCCCTTGGCCAGTAGCTCGTTCGCGGCGCGCAGGAACGCATCGCGCTGCGCCGGCTTGCGGAGCATGTTGCCGACGTGATCGCCCGGCGATGCGAACCATTCAGTGTCGAACTGACCATCGTCGCCGACGAGACCGAGAGCGGTCGCGAGATCGACGAGTGGGCCAAGTCCCTCGACCTCGATGCTCACAGCCGCTTCCGATCGATCGCGTAGCGCGCCTGCGGAGTAACGTCGATGCCGTCGCCGTGCGCGACGATCGCCGTGGGAACGAGCGGCTGGTTCTGATCGTCCACGCCGGCAGCCGCGGCCACGTGGACTGAAAGCTCGACGAGCGCGGCCCACGCCGCGGCGACGAGCGGATCGCCCCAGCGTTCGACAACGGCAGCCGGTCCGCGGGGAATCGTCTCGGCGGCTATGACGAGGCCGGTCGGCTCGTCTTGCCGCCCGACTGCCAGCGAGACGACGACCTCGGCCTCGCCGCTCTGCTCGGAGAAGACCGGAATGCCGACGACCACGAAACCATCGCTGAACGCGACTCGGACCTTGCTGGTATGAACGAGCAGCTCATCGTCGCCGTCCACCCACACGACGTCTTCCGCCTGCGGGCTGCCTGTCGCGTGCGCCGTGAATGCCGTCCGATAGAGCGAGCGGGTGTTCGACGCCGCGACTTTGACTGCGGCAACGACATGGCCCGCCGCCGGAGGTTTGCGCGGCGTCCGCACCGGACCGACTGCATCGCGAATCGCTGTGAGCCATCCACTGCGTGTCGTCGCGGATGAGTCCAGCGGCGACACGTCGATCTCGACGGGCGCGACGGGCGATTCCAGGTCGTCGGGAGACCCGGCTGCCCGCGCCGCAGCGTCAGTCACCGTGAATGAACACGGCAGTTCTGAGGCTAAAGGAGGAGGAGGAACACGCTGGCGACCTCGTACACACACGACCCCATACTCGACGACATCGCCAGCGCGCAGGGACTTGAACGGAAGCTCGAAATGATCGGCGCCGTCTCTCGTGAAGGAGGGCGACCGCACGGTGATGGGGGAGTGGAGCCGGCCGGTTACGCGATACCGGAGGATGACGCTGTTGCGCGGATGGCTTGGGCGCACGCGCACCGGTACTGCCAGGTCCGCGCGCCAGGAAATCGATCCGCTTGGAAAAACGCGGTCAGCCCAACCATATTCCAGCTCGATTCCGCCATTCTCGAAACGCATCGCTTGAGCCAGCGTTGGTGTTGTGGACGATAAGCGTGAATCACGTGAAACTCACGGCGACGACGTCAGCCGGATCGTTGATTCGGAGTCGTCTCGATGCGTGTGCTTCAGAATTTGCCGTCCAGCGGCCGTGAAAGTGGCAATTCTGTGCCCATCCCATACGTCGGTCAAGTAAGTATCCACAGTGTCCCTTCGAATCCGTGCAATCTCTGATTTGACTGCTGAGTGATCATGGTGCGGCTGCAACGGGCCGTACGCGGGCGCGAGTGTTTTCATGCGTCGCTGCTTGGCGGCGGACTTGATCGAGAGGGGCTGTAATGCGAAGACCCTGGAATGGATTGCTGCCCACCCTGTCAGAGGTACTAGACCATACCCTTCAGGCTGAGAGAAGTCGCGCGAGATCGCTCACCGGGCCGACCAGTTCCGCAGTCTAGATCCGTTTGATTGTCGCGAACCAGGCGGGTGCGCCGTCGTCGTGGTATCTCGTCTGAATCCGGTCCGGTTCGATGGCGGCGACATTCCATCCATTGCTGGGGTTGAACGCCGCTCTCAGCGCTCCCTGACTGATGGGGTGCGGGCCAGTATCGGGACCATTGTCACTGAAGCACAACACATACAGGGTTCCATCGTGCTCGGTCACCGACGCGAGACTCGCCACGTATCCTGGTCGCTCGTCGCCGTCGAAGGTGTGGAACAATCCGCAGTCCAGCACTGTCTCAAACCTGCGCCCCAGACGTTCCAGCTGGAACGCGTCAGCCGCAGCGAACTCAACCTCGATCCCCCGGTCGTGGGCCTTTTTTCGCGCGATCGCCAGTGCCGTCTCCGCCACGTCAACACCCAGAACCGACAATTCCAGCGAGGCGACATGAAGAGCGTTCTCGCCGGTCCCGCAGCCGGCATCGAGCACCGCTCCGGCAAATCCGCCTTCGGATGCCACACGCACAACGGCTGGCTGCGGCTGGCCGATATCCCAAGGCGCAGGGCCGTCGTGGTACGACGCATCCCAGGGCAATCCCGTCATCCGCTCGTGACTGGTCGGGTGCCGACCACTGAACGGATCGTCAGCGAGGGTTCCTGATCGCTCCGACAACTTCGTCCCCTTCCTGCAACTGATCTTGCCACCTCATCGTGGTACGCCAATCCACAGGTCTTGGCTATTCCTCAATCGCGATGATTCGGTGGCATGCTCAATGTGTCCCAGCGTTCGAACGCGTCTCGCTGCATCGTACGCGTAGCGATGCATTCGTCGCTTCGCGCTTCATCATGCCGGCGCTACGGGACCCAGCCGGGCAGCTCCGATGCCTGCCGAATCCAGCTCGCCACGAGCTCCTCGTCGAGCTGGTCGTCCTCATGGATGTCAAGGTAGCGCACTTCCTTGTGCTTAGACTCGCCGGGGAGGAGAGGACGCAGTGACATGCCTCGGAAGAAAGCCACTTTGACGTACTTCGTGAAGCAATGAAAGTTGAGGAACCAGCCCTGGCCCTCGATGCCATAGAAGGGCGAGTTCCACTTGACTGCCTTGCGCACGTCGGGGACGGTGCGCACGATGAGCGCGTCGAGGCGGCGCCCGACGTCGCGTTTCCAGCCCGGCATGGCCGCGATGTAGGCCTGCACGGGGGCGTCGCCGTCGGCCTTCGCGATCTGGGGGTTGCCGCCTGCGAGGAGGGCCGGCTTCGCGGGCTTCCCCTTACTTCGAAGGTTTCGACTTGCCAGACCTGTTGAGGGCGACCGCTTGGCGAACGAGCGCCTTGAACGCGGACTCGTCAACTTCTTCTCCTTCGTGGATGTCGATCGCGCGGCGTACGTTTCCGTCGAGACTCGAGTTGAAGAGACGGGCCGGATCCTTCAGAGACGCGCCCTTGGCGAAGGTCAGCTTCACGACGCTCTTATAGGATTCGCCAGTGCAGATGATGCCGTCGTGCGACCACACCGGGGTGCCGGGTTTGGTTGGTTTGACCCACTTCCACTCCTCGACGACGTCCGGGTCTGCTTCCTTGATGAGCGTGCGCATTCTGCTGAGGGTTTCCCCGCGCCAGTCCCCGAGTTCGGCGATTCTTTTCGAGATGAGCTCCGATGCCGGCTGGCCTTGGCTCGCGCCCGACTTTTTCATGTTCCCATCCTAAGCGCTCGCTGGGTCGATTCCATGCGGTCGATCGACTTGCTGCCGCAGCAGTGCCGACTCTGCCGTTGTATCGCGCGAACAGACGCCCTCTCACTCCCGTTGCCGCGATGGAAGCGGCCGCACGTTCACCACCCCGATACCCTCAGGGCAGATTGTGTCGAGCCCCGCAACAATTGCGAGCGCTACGGCAGAGCAAAGGCCACGAGCTCCGGCACCGGGTCGCCGGAAACCGTCAAGGCGATGTACTGTTTGCCGCCAACCAGATAGGTCATCGGCGTCCCAATAGCGGCCGCCGGTAAATTGATGGACGCGATTTCACGTCCCGTCGCCTTGTCGCGCGCGACCAGACGTGGTCCATCGTGATCGCCACCCGTTGTGAGTGCGCTGATGAGCAGCGTCTTCGTCAGCAGGGGTCCGCCAATGCCACTATCGCCGCCGAGCGGCGGCAGATTCAGGTGCTTCAGCAGCGGGTGCTCTCGCACGGCAGTTCCCGCACCGAGCGGGACCATCCAGAGGTGCTCGCCCTTGTTCATGTTGATCGCGGTCATTCGTGAGTAGGGAGGCTTCAACAGCGGCAGCCCCCCAGGCATCCTGGGAAACGCGCCACCCCGGGGCTCCATGTAGCGGAGATTCCCTTTCTGATCGGGTCCTGGGACCTGCAGCGCGAAAACGCCCAGCGCGCTCCGTGAGGGCACATAGAGAAGACCGGTCTCGGGATCCACCGCGGCACCAGACCAATTGCCGGCTCCCCGCGCGTACGGCCTCGTGACCGTGCCTTGAGTGCCGCCCGGGACGATCAGCGAGGGTGGCGTATACATCGGCCCGATGCGGAAGTTCTTGATCGCGTTCTCGGCGGCTGCGCGAAGCTCCGGGGTGAAATCGATCAGGTCATCCACCGTGACGCCCTGATATTCAAACGCCGGGGGTTTGGTCGGAAACGGCTGCGTCGGCGACGCCTGCTCGCCGGGCACGTCTGATGGCGGCACCGGACGCTCTTCAATCGGCCACACCGGCTTGCCCGTCACCCGATCGAAGGTGAACACGAAATCCCTGTTTGGTCACCTGCGCGACCGCCTTGATTCGGCGCCCGTCGACCGTGATGTCGAGGAGAGTCGGCGCCGCCGGCAGGTCGTAGTCCCACAACCCGTGATGGACGAACTGGTAGTGCCAGATGCGCCTGCCTGTTTCGGCGTCGAGGCAGACGAGCGACTCTGCGAACAGATTGTCACCAAGTCGATGGCCGCCGTAATAGTCGGGCGCCGCGGTGTTCAGCGGGAGGTAGACGTACCCGAGCTCCTCGTCGCCGCTGTAGATCGTCCAGCCACTGACCTTGCCCGTGTAGGCCCACGAGTCATCTTTCCACGTGTCGTTGCCGAAGTCGCCCGGCCGGGGAACGGTTCGAAACGTCCATTTCAACTTGCCCGTCCGCACGTCCCAGCCGCGCGCGTAGCCGGGAATTTGTTCCTTGTCTTTGATGTACGAGGAAATTGATGCGGGGGTGACCACGGTATCACGCACCACAATTGGCGGCGATTGCACTGAATACGTGAGCGCGTTCAACCAGTCGCGCGATCCGCGCGTCGCCCGAGGCAGGCCGGTCATCAGATCGACACGGCCGCGATCGCCGAACCCTTCGACCGGATGCCCGGTCTTGGCATCGACGGCCAGCAGGTAGCCGTCGCCCGTGCCCCAGAAGATCCGCTCCTCCTTGCCGTCGGTCCAGTACGCCACGCCACGCTGATTCCACCGGGCGCTCATCGTGGTCGTGCCCGCCTCATAGCTCTTCGGGTTGTAGATCCAGAGCGTTTCCCCCGTGCGGGCGTCGATGGCCGCGCCGACCGAGGTCGGCATGTTCAGGAACAACCGGCCCCCGACCATGATCGGGGTGGCCTTGAAATTGGCGATGTAGGGCGGCTCGCCGTCGCGCCAGCGTTTCGGATCTTCCTTATTCAATTGATCAAAGATGACCTTGGAATTCGCCCACAGCTCGCCGCCACCGGGCACAGTTTTGCTGAGAAACCGGTCGGCCGACTTCCATCGCCACGCCAGTGTGAGCTGCCTGAAGTTCTGTGCGGTGATTTGATCGAGGGGCGAGTACTTGCTGTTCCCGAGGTCCCCGCCATGCGACGGCCACTCACCGTTCGGCTTTACTCCGTATTGGGCGTCGATTCGCCGGGATGGATAGAAGGTCGTCAACGTCGCACACGTCACGACCGCAACGATCCACCGCCTATGCCATCTTCCTCCCATAGACATTCCTCGCTGCGCGGGCGAGATTACTCCGCCAGCGTCCATGGCGCAAGCGTGGCATCGCACGCGACCGGCCACCTGCTGCTGGATGCCTTTCAACGCCTGAATCAGATCGGCGAGCGTCGCGTGATCGGGTCGATCGCCAGTACGCGCAGATCTTCGGCCGTCGCTGGCGGTCGGCGCGATCACCGATTGGCGCACGTGCAGCCCTCAATTTGCCTAGACGCGACGGGCGTGAGCCAGCTACGATGCTCGCCGCGCTGCTCGAGGCAGGCTATGAACACCGACTACTCCTCTCGTCGGACTTCAGTTCGGAAAAGAGATGTGTCCGGAATGGATCTTGGATGCCGATGAATTTGGCGGTTACTTCGCTCCCTCGTTCTTGCCCTGCCACGCGGCGCGCAGCATGTGGTCCATCCCGTAGTTCCCTTCGTGACACGCGTACTCTAATAATACGTGGCTGTCGTCGCGGACGAGAGGTATGGCCATCGTCCACGGGCGCGTGAACGACCGCGGGTCGGTGACCGTCGCCCGATACTCGAGGACGCCATCCGCATTCACTCGAAACCGCTCGACAACATGCATGTCCTTGCCGCCGCCGCGGAAATCGCCGATTGCCTGCTGCCGGCCAAAGTTTTTGTCGGTGAAATTGACCACATCAACGACGAGCGTGTCGCCCTCCCACCGGCCGCGCGAATCCCCCCACCACTGACTGATCGACGGGCTCGCATGGGGGCGACTATCCAATGGGATGATGCGCACGTCGTGGATCACCTCGTACATGATGGCCACATAGTTCGGCGTCTGGAAGATCTGGTACATGTTGCTATAGCCCAACGGCATCATGACCGTGGGGAAGCCCTTCGAGATGCACCGATCCCACAGATCGAGCTCTTCCCAGGAGTTGAGGCCGATCCCGTAACGCTTCGCCTCTCGCACAATATCGGTGGCCATCGCCTGCACCTCTGGGGTAATGGGCAGGTGACCGTCCGGCGGATCGACGACCAACGAGGGCGGGCGTACGATTGTTTGCTTCAGGCTTCGCTCGCTCCACACGACATTGGACCCGCCAGGATCCACTTCTTTTTCAAGTGCCTCGCGCTTCTGCTTGTATACCTTCTCTTGTGGCGTCAAATCCGTCTTCGGGCGTTCGAACGGCACGCCCATCACACTATCGCTCGTCCATACACCTTGCAGGTCCGGATGCCCCCACGGCGTTCGCCGTGAGGTCGACCCCTCCTTGTTCTGCGCCTGACCCATAACGGATACGGAGGCCAGGATCACAGCTGCTATCGCCGAACTCATCACACGGGCCGACACACGAAATTGACGGCTCATCTCAGCCTCCTTCGCGCCTCCGACAGACGACACTGTATGGCAGCGGACTACTCGCGTTCGCTGCCCTCCTCACACTACGACTCAGGAGCGCCCGCACGCGGATGTCGGGTTTCACGCGGCGACATCGACTCCAGAGCGCCGCACCTGATGAAGAACCGTGTCTAGACCTGGCACGAACGCCGTTGCGCCCCCGGCCCATAGGCGACCGCGCTTGGAGTCGTCAGCGTGGCCACTTGACTTGCCTCGCTCCAGAATGCTAGCACCCGAGCATGCCGCCTGACAATCGGCGGCCGTGGATCAAAGGCGTCGCGGTTGAAAACTGGTGCTGGGTGCCGACCGCGTCGATCGCGCGACGAACCGGCGAGGTTCTCGAACACGACGATGTCGCCGGGCCGCAAATGTCGGCGGCAAGATCTGTTCGCCACAGTGCGAGAAAGCTGGCGTTGTCGATCGCGACAGCTGCTTCGCACCGGAATCGGCAAGAACGGCTCGACAAGATTCCACAACGCCTCGGGACCCCGCCCAAAGGCAGCTTCTTCCTGCACGGGTGCGCGGGGTCGGCACGAGCACCTGGGCGCGTGAGACCTTCCGCGATGCGCACATCGTTGACCTCCTCGACGAGAGCCGGTATCAGGCGCTGCTCGCCAACCCCGCATTGCTCCAACTCGAGCTGCGGACGCTGCCGGCCCAGCGTGTCGTCGTGCTCGATGAAGTCCAAAGGGTCCCTGCGCTCCTCAACGAGGTTCACCGCGCGATTGAAGGGACTCGCCGGCGCTTCGTGCTCCTGGGATCGAGCGCGCGCCGGCTGAAGACCGCCGATACGAACCCGCTGGCTGGCCGCGCGGCGCTGCGAACCATGTTTCCGCTGGCGCCGGCTGAATTGGGTGCGGACTTCGATCTGGCTCGTGTGCTGCGCTTCGGCAGCATCCCCGTAGTGTGGCAGGCCGACTCCGCGTGCGGCGCTCGAAGCCTATGCGCAGCTGTACGTGCGCGAGGAGATTCGCCTCGAGGCGCTCATCCGCAACCTGCCGGCGTTCTTGCGGTTTCTCCCGGTGGCCGCGTTGTTCCACGGGCAGGTGATCAACATGCGGGTCTGGCGCGCGATGCCGCCACCGCGCGGACGACGATCGAGGGATACCTTGGCATTCTCCAGGACACGCTGGTGGCGACGCTCCTACCGGCATTCGAGGCGAAGCTTCGCGTGCGAGAACAGCAACATCCGAAACTCTATTGGGTCGATCCGGGGCTGGCTCGCGCCGCGAAGCGACAGCTGGGTCCGGTCGCCGCCGAGGAACGCGGAGCCTTGCTCGAAGGCCTCGTCCTGACGATCTTGCGCGCCCACAATGGTGATTCGGATCTGTTCGACGAGGTGTCGTACTGGGCGCCCGCGCAGGCCCGTCAAACTGAAGTCGACTTCCTGCTCCGACGGGGTCGTGACTTCCTGGCCGTCGAAGTCAAGGCGCAGCAGCGATTTTCGACGCCGCAACTGACTGGCCTGCGCGCCATCGGCGAACTGCCGCGGCTGACGCGACGCATCCTCGTGTACCTCGGCGATCGTCAGCTCAGAACTGAGGACGGGATCGATATCTGGTCGCTTGATCGCTTCACAGCAGCCGTGGCAGATCGTTCACTCTGGCCGTGAGCGGCGATGGTGCGAGGCGGGCCGGCGGCTGATGTGACAGACCGAAGCCGTGGCGGTGCGGGTGTTACCCCGGTGTTACCCCGGAATAGACCAAAGACGCCTCCCGGAGTATCGTCGTGCAACCGGTGGTGCAACTATTCACGTATTCGCCCTGCTGACCGCACAACACACACAGAGCCAAAACGGGGGTAGAGTACCAGACGCAAGGAGTTGAGGTCACATGTTGATTCACATCCGACTGCTGGCTGTTTTCTATGCCTCGGTGGCTGGAATGGCCGCTGCTTTGGTGAAACGTAAGCTCACATCGATCGGCAGGATCGGGGTAGCACTCATGGTGATGGCCTCGGTGTTTGTGCCCCGTGTGGCGACGGCGCAGACAGATCGAGCGGCGCGCCGCAGTTCCGGCGTGGCAAAAAGCAATGTGCCGCGTACCGAGGATGACCATCCTGATCTGCAAGGTGTCTGGAGCTTCGCATTGGCAACGCCCCTCCAGCGTCCGCCCCAGTTCGCAGACAAGCCGGTGTTGACCGACGCCGAAGCAGCCGCGTTCCTCAAGAACCTCCCCTCGGGTGGGTGTCGGTTCGTGAAATGCGACGGGTCGGATCAGGGTAAGCTCGAGTCCGCATACGACGATGGGTGGTACGAAGCGGGCGCGAAGCTCGCCGAGAATCGCACCTCGCTGATCGTGGACCCGCCCAACGGCACGATTCCGGCGCTCACGGCCGAGGCGCAGAGAAGAGTCGCGGAACTCGGAGCGCTCGATCCTTCCAGGGCTCTCCTGGATGGGCCTGAGCAGGCGACGCTTTCGGACCGATGCATCATCGGCTTCAATTCCGGACCTCCCATGACGCCGAGCGCGTACAACAACAATGTGCAAATCTTTCAGATCGGCAGGCACCTCGTCATCCTCAATGAAATGGTTCACAACGCGCGTATCGTGCCGCTCGACGGGCGGCCGCATCTCCCCGCGACCGTGCGGCTGTGGGTGGGCGATTCGCGCGGTCACTGGGAGGGCGACACGCTCGTCGTGGAGACGACCAACTTCCGGCGCGATTCCCTCGTCGGACCGTCTGGAAATACGAGCATTAATCCTGAAAGCATCCGCCTGATCGAACGGTTTACCAGGACCAGTCCCGACATGCTCCAGTATGAGTACACGATGGACGACCCGCGAACGTGGACGAAGCCCTGGACCGTCCGAATCCCGATGACACGGAGTACTGAACACATATACGAGTACGCGTGTCATGAGGGCAATTACTCGATGAGGAATCGTCTTTCGGCCGCGCGCGCCGCAGATGGGACAGCACCGAGCCCGCAGAAGAACGGCGCACGTCAGTAGCGCCCGCGTTGACCAATCGGACAACTCGCCTTGCTGGCACGATACCCGGATGCTAAAGCTCAGTGGCGAAGTCTCGACTCCCTGATGCGGCAGTATGTCTGCCAACTTCGCGACTTCTGTGGCGGGGATTGGTGACGTATTACACGGTGTCCGTGATCGATCTGGCATCTCGCCCGGTGCACATCGTGGGCTCGACGCCGCATCCCGGCGAGGTGTTTATAGGGCACGTAGCGCGCACGCTGACTGCTGCTGATGACGGGCTACTGGTCGGTCATCGCGTGCTGATCTGTGATCGCGACGCGAAGTGGAGCGCAGCGTGCGCGAGCGTCTGGGCGAGGCCGGGCATCCGCGTGGTGGAGACGCCGTTTCAGGCGCCCAATGCGAATGCCCATGCCGAGTGGTTCGTGCGCTCGACCAAGGACGAATGTCTTTACCAGTCCGCTCGCGCGGCGTGACTCGTGATGCCATTCGACGGCTCGGCTCAACGATGGGACATTACGGCCCTAATGTTTCCTTATCGTCATTGCCCGTGGCGCAGGATGACGACGCCGCCGGCGCCGGTGGCGACGAATACGAACGGCTCGGAGACTGTCACGTCCCGGGCCGGCTGCGCGGTCTTGAACGTGCCGGCGCTGGCAGGCTTCTGGGGATCGGAAACATCGACGACATGAAGCCCTTCGGCACCGGCCGCCACGTAGACGCGCGGGCCATGCGCTTTCAACGTTTCCGACCGCGGGGGAGCCTTGAAGAGCGACAATCTGATGGGCGTGCCGGGATTCGAGATGTCGTAGAAGAGCAGTTGGCCGCTCGTCCTGTCCAGGACGGCCGCAAGCCGGGCCGGTTTTGCGCCAGGCCGGTCCACCAGGGCGAGGCGAATCTGAGGGAAATCGACGAGCCCGATACCGCCGGGCGGCGGCGGGACGTTGAGGTCCGTGACGCTGACCTCGACGGGCGAACCCGGCTTCGACAAATCGAGCACATAAAGACCCGTGGGGTCATCGGTCACGAACACGAGCGGGCGCGACGCGAACACGTCTTGGGTATAGCCGTCGGTAAAGTGGGAGGTCAGTAACGCTGGTTTTTCTGGGTTCGAAACGTCGAGCACCTGCACGCCGGCGACCATGTTCGCTGTGAGGATCGTCTTCGGATCCAGGAGAGCCGCAGCGACCACTCCTCCTTTCAGCTCGAGAGTGCCCCGCACGGTGGGGTTGGAGGGATTCGAGACATCGAGCACTCGAAGACCAAGAAAGTCGATCAGTGCATAGACCAGGTTGCCCGACACCACAAACGAATTAATCCGCTCCGCGAACGTGAAGCTCGCTGCGGGGCGCGGCGCGGAAGGGTTCGTGATGTCGACGCTGCGGAGCGTCCGGTCGGCGACGATGTAGAGGGTGTTCCCGTCGACCTTGACCTGCTGCGCGGGCCCCGTGAGCGACGCGATCTGCGACAGGGCGCGTGCCTGACCAAATGCAGGAGCGACACCAAGCAGATCACACCACAGCAGCACAGACCATCCGCACGCGAGGCGGCGCAGCCATCGACGGCTCATGCTGGCATCCTATTTAGCCATCGGCTGTTTTCTTATCGGCCGTCGGTTGTTGCCTGCCGACAGCCGGCTGAACGCTGACAAGGACGTCACCCGCGTTTCGCGATGCGATACAGCTTCGACTGTGTCCTGATGATGACACTCCCCCGGACGATGGCCGGTGTCGCGAGCGCCATCTCGTCAAGCGAGTTCTTCCCCAGTACCTTGAACTCGGGGCCGGCCTGGATGACGAACGTGTCGCCGTCCTCGCTGAGGACGAAAATCTTGCCGTTGTACGCCCAGGGAGAGGCCGTGAAGCCACTCGTATCGGTGCCTATGCGCTGGCGGCCATAGATCTGCTTGCCCGTCCGGGCATCGTGACAGGCGAGGAAACCCCGATCGAACAGGGTATAGAAATAATCGCCGTACACGAGCGGCGAGGTGTTGTAGGTCCCGAGCTGCCGCTGGTACCAGGTGATGTAGGCGTTCGCGGTCTCGCCTTCTTTCAGAGAGATATCACCGGCGGCACCCGGACGAATCGCGTAGACCGGTCGGACGGCGTCGCCCACCCACCCGGAGCTGATGTACAGTAGCCCGTGTTTGGCAAACGGCGTGGGAACGTTAATCCAGGTCATCCCCTTGAGCTCCCACAGGAGCTTGCCGTCGAGATCGGTACGATCGCACCTTGCCGGTACCGGCCGTCACGATCTCCGTTCGCCGCTCGTTCTCCCACACGAACGGCGTCGACCAGTTGCTCTCCTCGTCGCGGTCGACCCGCCACACCTCGGCGCCCGTTCGCGTGTCGTAGGCGGCGATGAACGACCGCCTTTCGTTATCGTTGACGATGTACACGCGATTCTTGTGAACCACCGGGGAGGCCCCCGACCCGTACCCGAATTCCCGCTCCATCGGCGTCATCTCCTTCGCCCACGCGAGGTTCCCCTGCATGTCGAAAGCGAACAGCCCGATATCGGCAAAAAAGACGTACACCCGCTCCCCGTCGGTCGACGGCGTTTCGGAGGCGAAACTGTTCTTGATGTGCTTCGGCGTGGGCGGCACGATATTGCGGACCTCCTGCTGCCAGCGGATCCGTCCGGTGCCGAAATCGATGGAGTACACCACCCAACGATGCGGTACTTTTGCGTCGTACGGAATCGTGCCCGCGAACAGGCCTTTCTGCGGCGGCGCGGCCTGGCCGGAGCTGGTCACGGTGGTGACAAAGATCTGATCGCCCCACACGACGGGAGAGCTCCAGCCGAGGCCCGGCACGTCGGTCGCCCACACGACGTTCTCAGTCTTGCTCCAGGTCTCGGGCAGTGCGGGATCATCGGCGGCCACGCCGGCCGCCGCGCCGCGAAACTGCGGCCATTGCTCGCTCGCCGCTGCAGCGGTCCACATCAGCAGGGCGGCGCTCACGACGAGCCACGCACGGGTCATCGGACCTCCAAGGAGAGCGGGCAACTGAGCAACTGAGTCGTGAAAATGATCGCCTCAGCCCGGATTCCAATTTGGCCCATTTATACACCCCTCTCTGCTCCGCGCGTCCAGATTTCGTCGTTGCACGGCGCTGTCGAGAGGGGGAGGGCTGCTGAGGGGCTGAGAACGGGCGTTGTGGTGATCAAATCCATAGAGCGTCAGTTAGGGCGTCAGAATGGTATAGGCGGGTCGGTGGCCATGCGACTTCAACACGGCGGTATCCCAGGCCCGGCCGAAGCCCTCGACGCGCGTGCCGATCGCGCTCCCGAAGACGAACGTGTCCATCGGGTGCGGATCGCCCTTCGGATCGAAGGGCGACCGTGCGCCCGCGAAGGACGACGTGACGCTGCTGATCGTGCAATACGAAGCCATGCTCGGTACAGACGCTGGCCGAGCGTCGCCGCGATCTGACTAGGAAGACGTTCGGAGCCGCCCGATCGACACGGCGACGTGACACACTGATCGCGTAAAATGAGATGGGCGAATTTCCTGAGAAAAGCGCGCCCCCGGGGTTTCGCGAAAGGTTGGTAACCCGACCCTGCCAAGGAGCAAGTCGAAGCAGAGGTGACATGTTGCAGGTGGTATCCTTTGAACAAGCGTGGCGCCGAAGGCACTCAAACCCGTTCACCAACAGGAGCGTCAGATGAGCAGCCTATCTTCTCGTTCAACGATGGTCGCGATTCTCGTCGCGTTGGCGTTGCTGATGCCTGGTTCCTCCTCCGGGCAAGCCCCGGGAAAGACCAGCGCCAAACCAACCAGCGGGGCGCAGCCCCGCACACCTTGGGGCGATCCCGACCTGCAGGGCACGTGGAGCAACAGCACGATCGTCCCGCTGGAACGGCCGGCCGAGTTCAAGGGACGGGAATCGCTCACGGACCAGGAATCGAAGGAACGGTTTCAGAAACATCGGGAATTGCTGTGGACGAAGCGGGAAGGCGACACCGGCTTCTACAACGAGTTCTGGTGGGAATGGGGCAAGGATACCAACCGGACCTCGCTCATTGTCGACCCGCCGGATGGCAAGCTCCCCCTCACGGCGCAGGCGCAGGAATGGGCCAGGCAGCGGCGATTAGCGTTCATGGCGGAGGGGAGCGATCGCGACCCGGTCCCGCCCCCGGCCTCGTGGCTGGATCTGAACAGTTTCGACCGCTGCATTACGCGGAGTCTGCCCGGAGCCATGATGCCGGGCTTCTACGGGCATTACTACGACATCCTCCAGACGCCGGATCACGTCGCGATTCGCATCGAGCTTATTCATGATGTTCGCTTCATTCCGCTCCGTGGCGGGCCACACCTGCGAGACGGTATCCGGCAGTGGCTGGGCGATTCGCGGGGCCGCTGGGAAGGCGACACGTTGGTCGTTGAAACCACCAATTTCAATGACAAGGTCCGTGATCGCGCCGCAACGGTGTTCGGAGCCGGCGCCGATTTGCGGCTGGTCGAGCGGTTTAAGCGTGTTGACGGCGACACGATTGATTATCGGGTCACGGTGACCGCTCCGGCGTCGTTTACCCGGCCGTGGACTGCGGCCATCCCATTTCACCGCGTGCAGGAGCCCGTGATGGAGTACGCGTGCCACGAAGGGAACTACGCCATGCGAAACATCCTGAGTGGTGCCCGCGCCGAGGACACCGCGACCGCGAAACCATCGCGGTAGGAAGTCCCAACTTCCGGCTCAAGTGTGAACTTACCGGCTTCGATTGCTCCGTCAGGAAGCGCAGGTCGCTCCTGCGGACCATCGCCATGAACATGCGAACCCCGTGTGTCCGGAAACGCATCCATGCCCGTTGTCGTAGACTCCGAGGGCTTCCGCTGCACTTGAGCGTCACGCGATTTGCGAAGGGTCGACAAGGAGTAGTCGCCGAAGGATGACGAATCCCTGAGGACGCGCGTTATGCTAACCGCGAGACGGCCCTACTGCTGCTCATTGTCTGGGCGGCAAAGATTGGTAGCGCCGCTCGCCGCTCCGCGGCGGCCCGTCAGCCGTCACAAGGCGGTGCCTCAGGAGGACCATGAACGCGCTCAATCGCTCGACTCTCGCGGTCGCGTTGGGAGTGTCGCTGCAGCAGATCGCATCGGCCCAGCTGCAGCTGGTTCCTGCGAAGGACGCGCCGCTCTTATACATCCATCATCATCTGTATGTGTCGAACATCGACGCACAGATGCAATTCTGGGTCGCCACGCTGGGCGCGACGCCGGTGGGGAAGTTCCCGAATAGTCAGATTGAGGTCGTCAAGTTCCGCAACGTGTTTGTGTCGCTCACGCCACAAACGCCGACCGGCGGCACGAAGGGCTCGACGGTCAACCACGTCGGGTTTCAGGTGCCGGACATCCGGGCCATGGTCGAACGATTGAAGGCGGCCGGGTACCCGATCATCACGCGGGCCGAGGTGTCGTCAGGCGTGGAGGTGAAGGACGACCTCGCCTACATCGCCGACCAGGACACGCATATCGCGTACGTGATGGCCCCGGACGAGATCAAGGTCGAGTTCCTCGAAAATAGATCGATGGACGTTCCCATTCTGTCGCATCACGTTCACTTTGCCGCGCCCGACGTCGAGCAGATGAAGGCCTGGTACGTCACGCTGTTCGGGGCGAAGCCGGGCACGCGCGGTTCCTTCCAGGCGGCGGATCTCCCTGGCGTGAACCTCACGTTTTCGCCGGCGCCCGGCGCGGTCGTGCCGACCCGGGGCCGCGCGCTCGATCACATCGGGATCGAAATCAAGAACCTGGATCAGTTCTGCAAGGATCTCGAGGCCAGAGGGATCAAGCTCGATCGCCCCTACTCGAAGTCGGCAGCGACATCGTTCGGGTCCGCAATCATGACGGATCCTTGGGGAACGAGGGTGGAGCTGACCGAGGGCTACGAAGGATTGTTCCCACGGAGCGCGCGGACGGACGCCCGTCAGCTGTAGCGCTGCGGTGCGTCGATGACGATAGCCGGCGCCGTCACACGGAGAACACGAAGCGACAACTGGCGAATCTGGTGGCACTGCGGCCCGAGAAGCTGAGAGGCGGAGCGATTCGCGACGCCGATCAGATCGCGTCGGTTGTCCTTGGGGTGGGCAACGTGCGTCGGACTGGCCGTGGCCTGACGTTTCTGGTGGCCACCGTCCGTAGGATCGACAGCGACTTGTCCCCTTGGTCGCCGGGTCAACCAACGTGCGCGCTTTCATTGATGAAACACCCGTTTCCTGAGTCTTGAGTTTCCAGCGTCAATCCAAATTCTGGTTGCTTGGTTGACGGGACGTCAACGCTGATTTCTGGCGCTGCCTCGCGACCGCACTGACGCTCTCCGTCAAATTGCACGAGCCACGACTTCGTGTTCAAATGGAGTGCCCCTTCGCGATTCAGAGGCGACTATCAGGGCGAAAGAGATCACAGCGATGACTGACGACCCACGCCGCCGCGCTCTAATGCGTCAGGGGTTCCTGTTTCTGTTCCTCGCGCTTGTCTTCGGTTTGGCCATCATCGCGCTGCCGCATCCTTCGCGATGGCTGGCGGCGCACCTGACGGCGTTTCTCACCGGGCTCATTCTGGTGGTGATAGGGCTGGCATGGAGCGAGCTGCGCCTCACGAACGGCCAGCGCACGCTGGCATACGCGACAGGGTTGGTCGCCGCTTACGGAGGGCTCGTTGGAAACACGTTTGGGGCGATCACCGATCTCCCCGGCCCGGCCTCGAACCCAGGCGTCGCTCCGCCCATGCCGCAAGCGGGCGTGTTCTTCGCGATTCTCGCGATCATCGTTCCCAGTGTGTTGGTTTCCTTCGGCCTGGTGTTGTACGGGATGCGAGGCGCTGCGACAAAACGGTGAACTTCGCCAGAGCGTCGAACGCCGACGCATTCAGCGCGAAACCTTCTTCACGATTCCGGCCAGGCGGTCGTCGGATTCACAGACACGGACAAGGCCCGTCAAAGCACTTGGAGCGGTGAACGTCAGGCCGCTGACGGGTTCGCGCGGTGTCACCTCAGAATGCACGAAGAGCATTGTCAGCACCTGAGATACGCCCGATGCGCTTCGCCGAGCTGATGAGGCAGCGGCGTGTGCGCGAGATTGTTGAACGCGCCATCAGTGATTAGGGCGGCAACGGCGGATGTCTGGCTCTTCGAGAGTTCGCACCGGCCCTCCTGCGCTCTGTTGATAGCCTGACGCGCGGTGGTGAGCCAGAGTGATGTCACATGCTGATTGCGCCGAACAGGCAAATGTGGCCACAAGTGGCTATATTGATCGGATGGAGACCGGCATCCGAGAGCTGAAAGACAACTTGAGCCGCTACATCCGGCGAATTGAAGCGGGCGAGCGAATCTCGGTGACCGCTCACGGACGCGTCGTCGCCGAAATCGTGCCTCCAGGTGGAGGGGGCCGTAGGTCTCCCGGCAGCCGGTGGGAAGAGCTGATTGCGGCCGGCATTCTCCATCCTCCCGTGGAAGCTGGTGACCCGTTCGAGGACTGGCCGGATATCCGGCTGCGGCCGGGAACCGCCGCTGAACTGATCGACAGCGATCGTGGCGAAGCGTAGCGTCCCTCGCCGGCGCTCGACGCGGAAGACAGTTACCCCTGCGGGTCGGCCGAGAGCTGTGGCAACGAGCATTCGGTACGTGGAGTCGACCGCGCTAGTGGCCGCGTTGTTGGAGCATGACCCGGCAGTCCTGAAGGCGCCGGGCGGGACACAACACGTGACGTCGGCCCTGACCCTTTCAGAGGCAGGCCGAGCGATCATCCGGGCGCGCTTCACCGGACGGTTGACGCCAGCCGATGAACAGGCGGCCGTCCGTGCCCTGCGAACCTTCGAGCGACGTTGCTTCATCGTCGACGTCGACCGAGCGGTGCTCGCTCGCGTGCGCCGCCCGTTTCCGGTCGAACCGATCCGTACGCTCGATGCGGTGCATCTTGCGACGACAGAGCTGCTCGGCGAGGCGCCACAGGTGGTGACGATCGTGACTCGCGATGTCAGAGTGCGAGACAACGCGCGAGCGCTTGGGTACATAGTCGAGTAACGCCCGCGCCAAAGCTGGGGCGGCCTCCAAAAGTACTAATTCTCGAATTGTTTGCGGCGTTTGAAAATTGGTGGGCCCAAATTTGGGCCCACCCAAGCGGCGACGCATTGCTCCGCGTCGCCATCAATCGCGAACGCGCGTCGAGCTTCGGCGGCTCGTCGTGGGACAATGGACACATGCCGAAGGCCACGATCGCCGTGGACGCAGCGCTGAAAGAGCGACTCGCTGATCTCGCTGGCGAGACAGGACAGCCGGTTGACGAATTCGTGGAGGCGCTGCTCCGTCGGATCGCCGAGGCTGACGTCAACTTCGAGCGAGGAGTGCCGGTCTTTCCGCGTCGGCGTGGAGCTCCGCCGCTGACAGTCGCAGACGTTGACCGTCTCGCCGGCAGCAGCGGCGAGTGAGTATGTTGAGAGTTGTGGTCTCGGTCTAGCAGCCCGTGGTACAAGTCGCCGCCGCTGACGAGTTGACGAAGAACGTGGTCGGTACGGCCCGACCGCGCAAGGCGGTCAAGATTCGAACCGACGCGCGGATCGCGGCGAATCCGCATCGGCGGAGCGGATCAGGACCAATAACGTGGCGATCAGCGCGGCCACGCGGCCTTGGAGACCGCGTGGCGTGCCGACGCCGATCAACTGACGCATGATGAGTCCGAGATTGAAGCCCCCGTATGAATCAGGACGCGCTTCAAAATGTTGGTGTGGCCGCGCAGATGCGTGCGCCGCAGCGCGCCGGTTTCGTACAGGTGCGCATTCGGTCGCTCCAGGTACTCGCCGCGTCGACGCAACAACTGCTGTCCGCGCGTGCCGCGAATCCGCCGTCGGTTGCGATAGACGGCGTCGCGCAACGCGGTCTGTCCGTGCCATCGCCGCCGGCCGCGCTTCGGTTCCGAGATGTAGGTGCGCAGCCCGATGCCTTCCCAATCGCTGACGCGGTCGGTGCTGTGGTAGCCCTTGTCCGCGACGATCTCTCGATCGTCGTCGCCCTCCGGCTGCACGGCGTCGAGTTCGTCCAAGGCCGTCAGGACCGTGTCGACGCCGCTGTCCGTATCGCCGCGATCGGCAGGTTGGATCGTGACGGCGACCACCGCGCCGCTCGCCAAGTCGACAGCGTGCTCGGCCTTGTGCGCCAAATGCGTGCGGCCGTCTTTCATCTTCGTGATGCGCGCGTCCGGATCATGCGGATGGGTCCAATCGTCGTTCGACCCTTTCTTCTTCCGTTTCCGATCCACCCGCGCCAGATCCTCCCGCGTCGGCGTCGCGACGCCAGAGGCCTGCGCCAGCTTCGTCAAGAACTCCTGATAGGTGTCCCCGTTGTCTCGCCGGACAATGCTCCGCAGCGCCGCATTCGCTTCCAGGGTCGTCGCATCGACGCCCAGGGTCTTGCCCTGCAGCAGGCCCGCCTCGGCGACGCGCTCCAGGATCCACGTGAACACGGCCTGATGGGTCTCCAGATCGATCAGTCGGCGGGTGCGCGAAATCGTCGAGTGATCGGGCGGCGCCTCGTCCAAGCCGAGACCGAGAAACTCCCGCAGGGCCAGCGAATCCGCCGCGCGCCAGGCAATCCCGCGTTCGGAATCGATGCCCTCGAAATACCCGATCAGCAACAGCCGGAAATAGACGGCCGGGGCCAGGCTCGGGCGCCCCATCGTGGCGGCATAGAATCCGACACAGCGCCCCTCGACGAACGCGTCAAACCCGGCCTTCGCGAGCAACGCGTTCAGCCGGTGATAGAACGGGTGCGCCGCCGGCGTCGGCAGATCGCTGGTGGCGATCCAGATCGCCGTCTGGCGCGTCGCACGACGTTTGCCCATGGCCATGCGCGGCATTGTAGTACACCGACCACGTTGACGACACGGACTCGTCAGCGGTTATCGACTTTCACCACGGGCTGCTAGGCGCTTGCTGAGCATCGGCTTCGCGTCACGTTCGATGACGGCATCGAGGGTGTCGTTGATGTGGTGCAGCTGGTCACGTTCACGCGTGTGTTCGAGCCGCTCAGTAATCCAGCGTTCTTCGCCAAGGTGGTCGTCCATCCGGAACTGGGCACCGTCTTTTGGCCGAATAACGCCGATCTTGACTCTGACTCGCTGTACGCGAAGGTCGCCGGCGTTCCCGTCCCGGAGTACGCTCCAGAAAAACGACGAGCCTGACCGGCCCAAGGTCGAGCAAGAGTGCCGCCCGAGAGCCGACGTCCTGTGTTAGGATGTACACAAACTGACACTGACGATCACAGATGAGCACAACCCTCTCGGTTCGCCTCGATAGCGACACGAAGAAACGCCTCGAAGCACTCGCGAAGCGTGCTCGGCGGTCGAAGTCCTTTCTTGCAGCTGAGGCGATCGCCGCCTTCGTTGAGGCGGAAAGCTGGCAGCTCGATGAAATTCAAACCGGCCTCAAGGAACTCGATGAGGGCCGGGGTGTCCCACACAAGGACGTCGCGAAGTGGCTCCGTTCGTGGGGTCGCAAGCGTGAACGAAAAGCGCCTCGAGTGTGACCATCGTCTGGTCGCCGCGAGCCATCGAGCATTTGGCTCATCTCCGCGAGTACATCGCGCGCGACAATCCGAACGCCGCCAACCGAATCGCTAGCGCACTGCTCGAAGCGGTCGAGCGCCTCGCTCAACTGCCCAATCTTGGCCGTCCTGGCCGCGTGGCCGGCACGCGAGAACTGGTCGTCCCCGGAACACCGTACATCATTCCCTACAGGCTGCGAGGCGACCGCCTCGAGGTCGTCGCCGTTTTCCACGCGAGGCAGAAATGGCCGAAGCAGTTGTGAGCTGGTCGGGCTTGCCTTCGCGCATGACCATGATCGGCACCTGCCTCTCGCGGCGGGGAGTCATAGCCAGAGGTCGACGCGTTCGGGCCGTTTGAGCGTAATAGGGTTGCACCGGGTTACATCCGTACCACGCTCGCCGGACTCCTGCTCCACGCACCGGGCGGCTGACCACCGAAATGGCTGGAGACTTGCGTTTCTGAGCGCACGGGTTACATAGGGGTGACGCTCTTACGCTCGTAAGAGCACGCCAAGTATGTGCAACGGTCTTCCTGAACCGTTACGTTCCATGCCGAGTGCGGGCTATTGGGTTCGGTCACGACGGTAGCGCCCGCCGAGGCGCTGCGGCCCGCTGGCATTGCCGGGGACAGATGTGCGAACGCTGAAGAAAGCACGCTTCAAAAGCGAAGCGGGCCAGCGATACCAGTCTCGTATTCTGCGGCGTGGCGATAGCGATGGCTAGCTGAAGCGCGGATCGTCGAACGTCTTTAGCCGAGCGTGAACCGTCATCTGCGGACCGAAGGTGTTGCAGAGGGCGCTGGCGATATTCTTAAAGCTCTCTTTCAGCAAGGCGTCCGAACTCGTCAGGGACGGAGCGCACAACCCGCAATGCTGACCCATAATCCACGGCTTTTCCTCCGAAGCGCTTGCGGATCGCATCGACGGCCCGGTCTGCGCGCGATCGCGCCAGACCTTTCTTTGTGCCAGGACGGCGTCCTTCCTCGGCAAGCCCAAGCGGCAGCTCCAGTTGCAAGATCGCATGCGCTTCGAGATTTGAGACGGAGATCGCCAGCAGCGAGATCGTCCTCTCGTCAAGGTGATCCGCAAGGACGCCGCGCACCAAGTCCTCGGCGATCTCAGCGAGAGCCCTCGTTGCAGAAATCGGTGCTGACAGCGTGAGCGAGCGCGTGACCGAGCGCAAATCGGCGAAGCGCACGCGGACCGTGATCGTCCGGCCCGCCAGGGATTTGGCGCGGAGCCGCGCGCCGATGCGGTCGGCGAGATGATGGAGCGTCGGTTTGAAGACGCGCTCGATCGCAGGTCGTCGTCCGAGCGCCGATTGTGCGCCGGCAGACCGCGCGCGCCGGCGCGTCTGGATTTGCCGCGGATCGCGGTTCCACGCGAGTGCCGTCAACGTTCGTCCCGCCGCGTGCCCAAGCAATCGCTCCACGGATTTCGGAGAGCTCTCCGCCAATTGACCGATGGCGGTGATGCCGATCTTAGCCAGCCGCGCCTCGGTGGCGGGGCCCACGCCCCACATGAGCGCGACGGGCAGTTTGTGAAGGAACTCGAGTTCAGTATCTGGATCGACGACGACCAATCCATCCGGCTTCGCGACCTGCGATGCGATCTTCGCCAGGTGCTTGGTACGCGCCACGCCGATTGACATCGGCAAGCCAAGCTCGCCGCGCACGCGAGCCCGAACCGTCCTTGCGATCTCTGCCGGCGAACCGAAGAGATGCGTGCACCCGGCAACGTCGGCGAAGGCCTCGTCGATGGAGATGCGCTCGATGGAAGGCGTGAAATCGCTCAGAATTCCGATGGCGGCGTCGCCGAGCCGTTGGTATTCGTCGAAATGTCCGCCGACAAAAACGAGGTCGGGACAGAGTTGCCGCGCGCGCCGTCCAGGCATGCCGCTTCGTACGCCAAAGGCCCGCGCTTCGTAGGAGGCCGCGAGAACGACGCCGCCGCCGACCGCGATCGGCTTGCCGCGCAGGCGAGGGTCAAGCAGCTGTTCGACCGAAGCATAAAAGGCGTCGAGGTCCGCGTGGAGAATGGTGGCTGTGGAACCCATCTCGTTGCCTCCTGGCTCCTCATGGGCGAAAGTATGGCGAAATAATCTCAAAAGCAAAGGCACTCCGGCAAGAACAGAGGCACCCGAAGCTCATCCTGACGCTTCAACGAGCCAATATGGCTGCTCGCGCTAATCCGGAAGTGAATCTGTTGGCAGCAACAAGGAAGCGCCACCGAGTGTTCGCAACGAGCAAGCCAGCGGCCCGCGTTTTGACTGTTTGGTACATATTGGCCAAAATAGACGCATGAAGGCGCAGATCGGGAAAGCGGACTCGGAGTTAGGCTCGCCTGTTCGCCGACCACGACGCAGGCCGGGTCGCGTCGCGTCGTTCCGAAACAGCCGCGGTGAGACACTCGAGCCGTCTTCAGTGAGCGCGAGCGAGGCGAAGAGTGAGTTTGGGCGCATCTTGGAGATGGCCATTCAAGGCGGCGCCGTCGTGATCACGAAGCACGACTCGCCCAAGGCCGTCCTCATTTCCGTCGAGAACTTCAACGCCTTGTCGGGCGCAGCCGAGACGAAGCTCGATACGCTCAGTCAGGAATTCGATGCGCTCCTTGCGCGAATGCAAACATCTAAAGCGCGTCGCGGCATGAAGGCGGCGTTCGCCGCGTCCGGAAAGCGTTTGGGGAAGGCTGCGGTCGCTGCGACGCGCTCGCGTGGTTAGTTCGAGGCGTCGTCCATGCATCTACGTGCTCGCTGGAACCAACGGTGCGGGCAAGAGCAGCGTCGCAGGCGCGATGTTTCGGCAGGCCGGCGCAGACTACTTCAATCCTGACGAAGCGACCGCCCGAATTCTGGCCGCCAATCCTGATGTTTCGACCGCAGAAGCGAACAGCGCTGCGTGGCATGAGGGGAAACGCCTCCCGGAACGAGCGATCGCCGAACGCCTGGACTTCGCGTTTGAAACGACGCTTGGCGGGCACACCATCAGCGCTCTTCTGCACGAAGCGTTGGCGGCTGGCATCGAAGTGCGCATGTGGTTCGTGGGGTTGGGTAGCCCCGAACTGCACATGGCGCGGGTTCGATCCAGGGTGGCTCGAGGCGGACACGACATTTCAGAAGAAAAGATTCGGGAGCGCTACGATCGGAGTCGCATCAATCTGATTGAGGTGATGCCGCGACTCACAGAGCTGCGAGTCTTCGACAACAGCTTTGATGCCGACCCGCATGCCGGACGGGCTCCCCAGCCGAAACTCATTCTTCACCTTGCGAAAGGGAAGATCCTGGAGATGGTCGAGTTGTCCAAAACGCCTCAGTGGGCCAAGGCCTTGGTGGCCGCAGCGCTCAAGATCTCGAAGTGATCACTCTGCCTTGGGGGGCTTGGGCGACGTCTCGGCCATCGATCGACCTGCTGCCGCAGCGCCAGGCCGGCACTGACGCTGTCCTCATAATCCGTCAACGCGTTCCGCTCGGAACAACGTCAACTCCCAGGTGAAGAAAGTGGTCGGGGCGACTGGATTCGAACCAGCGACCCCCTGCGCCCAAGAACGCGGTCTCGCGAACTCCTGCGACGTTGTGCGAGACAGCGATTGCGTTCAAGTTTCTGATCCAAAACGACTTGACGCAGATAATCGCATGACATCGCAGGGACCATATCGCGCAGCGGAACCCCGAGGGAACCCCGCAGAGATCCTATTTTCGCGCCGGCAACTGGTCTATGACCCCCTGTTTCAAAGCCCGAATCGGCCTGGTCGTGTTGCCCTGGGCCAGCGCCACGAAGAGGCTGGAATGCGCTTTTTCTTGGCCAGGGGACCGAGGCGCTCGACGACTTCGCTATGCGGGTGGGGGGTTGTGAAGACCTGCGCGACCTCAGGATGCCGCGGCACTCCGGGCGAGACCTGAGCAGTGCGTCGACGAGCCGTCAGGTTTGGCCTACTGGTCGCCTGCGCGTGGGCCAATCGGAAGCAAGCGCACTCGAACCCGAGCCGGCTCGAACGTGACGATGCTACCGTTCTCCAAGGCGTCGACGAGCTGGGGCAGGTTCGCGAGCAGCGTTCGCGCCAGTGCCTCCGGCTTGCGGCTACCCTCGCCGCGGAACTGGATGACCGACGGCTGTCGCGAGGAACGCACCGCGAGCAGCGTTCCGAAATCAGCATCCGCGGACACGACGATTCGATGCTCGGCGGCAGCGCGCTCGAAGATCACTTCGTCGTCGGCGTGCTGCAATCCCAATTCGCGAACATGGATTGCATCATGACCGGCCTGTTGCAGGAGAGCAGCGAGCGCTGGCGAAAGCGCGTTGTCGATCAGGAACCTCATTCGCCGGCGGCGAGGGGCAACGCTCGTTCGCGGACGGCTTCGGCCGCAAAGAGCAGCGCCTCGCGGACGTCGTCAGCCTCGAGGTCGGGGTACAGCGCGAGAATACCCTCTGTGGTTTGCCCTTCAGCCACGAGGGCAACGACAGTCGCAACGGGAATCCGAAGACCGCGAAGACACGGAACTCCCCCCATCTGGCGGGGATTGGTCGTGATCCTCTTGAACTCCATATTGACAGTGTAGCCCGGAGGCCGCTGATCTGTGAAAACCGCACTCCGGCAGTCGTGTTCGTCAAGCCACAATGCGAGGACCCGAGCGCCTACCAGACCGTAAGCGATGTCATTCACTGCCTCGCCGTACGAATTTGAGAGGCTCGACCCGTGCTGCTGACTGGCGACGCCGCGCAAGCACCCTCAGGATCGCATCGAGCACAGCATCCAGGTCCTTGCCTACGTCCTCGGCAAGAAAGCGCAGCACGAAGTAGCCGTTCTCCTGCAGCAACTGGTCCTTCCGTCTATCGCGACGATACGCGACTGGATCCGCGAGGTGCTGTCCGCCATCGAGTTCGATGGCAACGCGCGCGTCGGCGCACAGCAGGTCGACTTCAAGGCTTCCGAAGCCGTCGAACGGGATCGGCAGCGCCACGTTGAGACGGAAGCGTCCACTGGTCTCCGTCAGCGTGTCCAGTCGCCGGTAGAGGAACGCCTCGGTTGCACTTCTTGCCCGCGCTGCGCCCTCGGCGTCTTCCGGCATCGCCCGGGCGGCGTGCACGAACAGGCTCGCCAGCGGCGTGTCGACACCGTCTCTAATGAGCCTTCGCACGCTACCGGAGTAATCGCGCTTCCAGACCGGATCGGACGGAAGAACGACATCGGCAGGCCACCCTGGAACGGCGCTGGCCGGAAGAAGGATCGTGTAGCCGATAGCCTCATACCCGCGACATCGCCGATCAAACATTCGCGCCAGCATCGGCACGTTGAGATCGGCGTAGTCGTAGATGCGCACCTCGCGTTTCCCGTCGTAGCAGACGATGCAGCCGGCCGGCGTACTGGGCGACCGTTCCTCGCCATGAGACAGGAAGCGTCAGAAACAACGTGTCCAAACGTGGATCGTCGAATCCCTCGCCAATGTACTTGCCGGTCGCGAGGATGATTCGCCCTTCCTGCCGCGGGATGGCTGCGAGACGGTCATTGACCGCCTGGCGCTGCTTCTTGCCCATGCCGGCGCGCAGGACGACAACGTGATCAACGCGCGACGCCAGCTCGTGTTCGAAGCGGTCGAGGTGCTCATTGCGCTCCGTCAGGATCAACGGCGAACGCCCATTGCGAACAGACTCGACAACGTCCTCGCAGATTCGCCGAGTACGCGTCTGGTCGTCGACCAACTCCTGGTACAGGGTCTGAAATTCGACGCGCTTGTCCGGATCAGGACTTCTGTTCGGCTGGAACGGCGTCGGCTGAACCAGCACGAAGTGCTCGAACGGGCGGGATGCCGCCTGTGCGCGAGCATTTACCTGATGTCGAACTGGACCGCACTGCATGAAGATGATCGGATGGTGACCGTCCTTGCGTGCGACGGTTGCCGACAAGCCAACGACGAATCGGGCTTTGGCTTGGCGTACCACCTGCTCGAAACTGTGCGCCGACAGGTGATGGCACTCATCGACGATCACATGGCCGTACTCGGCGACGCGGTCATCGACTACGCCTTTGCGGACGAGACTCTGAATGATGCCGACGTCAATCCTGTCCAGTCGGTCGACTTCGTCCTCCGCCGATTCGACCGATCGATTTGGCAGGTATATCGAGGAACGTCGATAGCCGCTCGACCCACTGATCGAGCAGCTGGCGCCGATGGACTAGCACGAGCGTGTTCACGCCGCGTTGAGCGATGAGCCACGCGGCGACGACGGTCTTGCCAAACGCGGTGGTGGCCGCCAGGACTCCAGTCTCGTGGCGCAGCATGGCGTCCGCTGCTGCCTTCTGCTCGCTGCCGAAGCTCGCCATGAAACTTGACGTCCAAACGACTGCCGTCGCAGCGTTCGTCGCGAATGACCATGCGAATGCCAAGGTCGGTGAGCGTCTTGCGAACGTCATCGAGGCAGCCTCGTGGCAGCCCGATGTGATGCGGAAGATCCTCGGCGCACGCGATGACGCGTGGCTTGTTGTATGTCGAAAGCCGCATCGCCTGCGCTTTGTAGAACTCGGGATTCTGAAACGCAGCGAGCCGAAGCAATCGGTTTCGAAGTCCCGGATGCAGCCCTTGCTTCGGGATGTAGATCTGATTGCCAAGGACGAGTTCCAACGTCGCTGGCAAATCACCGACGATGGGAGTCTCCCTGCGATGACGTGACGGAGGTGACGTCCACGGCTCCGTTTCTTCGTCGTCCTGTGGCGGCAACCGTACGCCGAGAATCCGGCCTCGTCGTTCAGCGTCCTCGACGATCCGTTCGACCTGCGATCTCCCAATCTTGCGAACACTCGCGAGAAACGCCCACTGGTCGGTCCACGGAACGAAGGCGCTATCCAAGAAGACGGTGTTGTCCTGTTTGCGCGCCGCCCTCTGGAGCGGCAGAGCGATGAGGTTTCCGAATCCTCCGTGCGGCATCGTGTCTTGATTCGGAAACAGCCGGTCGTACGAGTCGAGACCGACGTCCGGGCGCCTCTCCATCGTCTCGGTGAGGACATGCGATCCCAGTCGTCGGGCAAGCGCGGCTGGAATGGCCTCTTCAAAGAAGAACCAGACGTGCGCGCCTCGGCCAGAGCGTGATCGTTCAAGTGCCACTGGGATGTTCAAGTGGCGACACGTTTCGAGAAAGGCCGCGGCGTCTTCGCGCCAGTCCGCCTTGTCGAAATCAACCGCGAGGAAGAAGCAGGTCTCGTCCTGAAGCAACGGGTAGACGCCGGCGACGAAGGGCTGTCCCTCGGCGTCGCAACCTGACAGGTGCCAGCGAATGACATCGTCAGTGACCGGAAGGAACCGACGGTTGGGACATTCAGCGCATTTGATGCGCGGCTTCTCGCACACGCCACGAACCCACTCGTTGGCACAGGCGGGAGCGTAACCAGACCGGCCCGTCTTGCGGCTCTCGAATCGCCGCGGGTACACGTCGTCGCGACCTCGGAAGAGCGACCGAAACAGGGCGATCTTCGCCTGCGGCGACGATGTCTGATCGACCGACCCCGAGATCAGGTCCATGAGGTTGATTTCGTCTTCTCAGCGACGGGAAGCCGCCGAGTGTGTCCTCTTCAGGCCCAGCATACGCGCGAGCTCTGTCGTTTTGTAGGTAATGCGTGTCGCCCTCGTCTTCGGGCGTGGCCGGCGAGAAGGACATCATAGGTGCCGACAGGCCTACCCAAGGCCTCGTGCCAAGCCCGGACCATGCCCCCGGCGCGCATTTGTCTTCGTTGAAAAGAGTCTATTCGAGAGGACTGACAAGGAGTGATCGTCGGCGACGGTAGAACTGGGAGGCCGCCTAGGAGACGCAAGACATGGCGCCGTCTGTGGAACCCCGCTGGAACCCCGGAACTCGAAAAGTGGTCGGGGCGACTGGATTCGAACCAGCGACCCCCTGCGCCCAAGGCAGGTGCGCTACCAGGCTGCGCTACGCCCCGACTCTGAAGATCCTTAAGTTTACTGCGGTTTCTCCCAACCCGCTCGTGTGCGTGCTGCACGCCCTGGCAAAAAACTGTCGCAGGTCGAACAATCCCGATAAGTCATCCCGCCTGGCCCGAAGCGCCACGAACTCGTTGGCCGAGGAAACGACGGATGATCGAGGGCGCTTCGACGACGAGTCACGCTGATATACGGTAGTTACCGCGGTCACCCGCGGCAGAGCACACATGACAGTGGTTCGTCGGGAGGACGATGGTGCTGAAGCCGGAGCATCGGGCGCCGGCATTTCAGTTCATTCAGGATCCGCTCGACGACGAAACGCGCACGCATCCATACGAACATGCACGTAATCGAGTCGATCCAGGAAGCCGACTCCAGCAGGCCTCGGTCATCGTCGCCAGTTTCCTGTACCACGCCGCGATGCGCGACGAGCGTCTGCCTCGCCTGCCGCTGCCGAAGCTCGCCAGCTGAAAAGCCCGCTGGTATCAAGACTCATCGACTCGGCGGCGACGCGAGCAGATGCGCAGCGCGAACCCGAGCGTTGACTCCGAGCGTCAGTGTTGTTGTCCGCTGAACGCGTCGCACGAAACGTTGGTGTTCCAGTTCACAAACGTGCCCGTCGGACTGTCCTTCCATGCCCAGACATGCAGCGTGTAAAATGCCGGCAGCCCGAAGCGGTTGGGGCTCTCGAACAAGTGAAAGAGTTGACCCATCAATTCCGGCGCCGAGGAATGCGTGGCGTTCCACTGATTTGCAAGCACCAGGTAGTCCGCGCCGGTCAACCGCAGGCGCCCGTCGGGCTGCGGCTCGTAGATGACGATCTCGGGCCTGGTTGCGTCGATTTCGCCATCCCCGACCAGCGGACCGTTGATGAAGTGCATGCCCATCGCGCCCGCATCGGGTCCGCTCACGCATCCAAACTGCAGGTGGTAGCCCTCGGCTTCGGCGACGTTGACGTCCTTGAAGCGCTCGGTGACCTCGCGAACGGTCCTGACCAGCGCGCCGGCTTTGCTCCTCAGGTCCTGTGACTGTTCCTGTCCCGGCCCGAACGCGTGCGCGTGTGCGCTCTGCGCACGCACGTGCGATGGCACGACCGCCAGCAGGGCCGGAATGACGATCGTCAAGAACCGATTGATAGTGCGTCCTTTCACGTCCATACAACCTCCAAAAATACACACACGCTCACAGACACACGAAAACGCTGCGCACCCCGAATCGCCAAACGTCGAGCCTTCTATGGACCGTCGACACGATCGAGCATGACGTCATCTCGTATGCGCACTGTGCCGCCGCGCACCACGTCGGCATCGAGCGCCAGACGGCCGCCGAATCGGCGGCCAATATCCTTGAGCACCTCCGGATCACGCTCGAGGGTGTCTGGATCAACGGTTGTCATCACGCAGCGGCCGCGCAGGGCGTCGAGCCGCACCAGTGTGTGAGCGATGTGCAATTGCGCGCCTTGCCAGAGCGTTTCGGCCATCGCCTCGACCCCTCCGATGAGGATGTTCGGGCGAAGGCGTCGGACGTCCCGCCCGAACATCGCCACTGCTCCATCGGTCGCCACGAGCAGAGGCAGGATGTCGAACCGCTCGAGACCTTCGTGCGCTTCGAGCCACGCGTCGTCGCCGGCGGCGTTCTTGATCAGTGCCAGGGCTTCCGGGCTGTCCCACGGATGACCGTTGATGCAGGGACGCGCGTCGGCGCCGAGCGTCCCGAGTAGTCCCAGCAGCCGATGGTGGCGGCGCGCGGTGCGAACGCCCTCGGGACCGCACACGTGGACGACGCGGTCTCCCGGAATGCCCTCTGGCGTCAGTGTCGCGACCGTCAGCGACTCGCCCGCCAGCGACTTCACCGGATAGCGCCACAACCCGGCCACATGCAGTGTCATCTGAATCAACGAACCTCAGACATGAGATGCCGGGCCGGTGCCGAGTGTGACAGCCCGTGATTCGCACGGCCACCGCTTCACTCGTTGTCACAGACGTCGCCGAGCCGGCATCACAACGAATGAGGCCGGGTGATCCGGTCGAAAGGAGCATCGGAATGGAGAAGCGCATCGCCTGCAACGATGTCGTGCCTGGGTGTACGTTCACGGCAACGGCAGCCACCGAAGAAGAGCTGTTGAAGAAGGTCGTGGCGCACGCGTCGCAGGATCACGGTGTCACCGACGTGACGCCGGAGCTCGCTGCCAAGGTCAAGTCGGCGATCAGAGACCACGTCCACGCGAAGTAGACTGACCCGCATGGCTGTTCCAGAGGAGGCGACGGACGAGGCGCTCGTTTCACGCGCCGCCCTCGGCGACAACCATGCGTTCGACGAGATCACGATCCGGTACCAGGCGCGCGTCTATCGTCTCGCCTGCCGCCTGGTCGGCCACGACGATGCGCCGGACGTCGTGCAGGAGGGGTTTCTGTCCGTGTATCGGAACCTCGCCTCGTTCAGGCAGGAGTCGCGGTTCGGCACGTGGCTCTATCGCATCGTCACCAACGCGGCGCTGATGCACCGCCGGGCTCGCACACGCCGGCCGGTCGAATCGCTGGAGGCGTTTCTGCCCGAATTCGACGCGACGGGCCGCCATTGCCAGACGCCAGCGGAGCTGCAGGTCGCCGCGCGTGCCGACGAACTGCTCGATCGGCGCGTCCTGGCGGAAGAAGCGACGGCTGCCCTCGATCGACTGCCCGACCTCTATCGCAGTGCGTTTGTGCTGCGTGATCTGGAAGAGCTCACCACCGCTGAAGTCGCAGAGGTGCTCGGCGTCGAGCCGGCGACGGTGCGCCAACGCGTCCACCGTGCCCGCCTGATGTTGCGCGGCTACCTGGGCGCCCTCGTCGCTGGAGTGAGGCCATGACAGACGTCTCGTGCCAGACCGGCGTCGAGCTTCTGATGGACTACCTCGAAGGGGTGGTGCCCGACGACATGCGCACGATTCTCGATTCGCACGTGGCCGAATGCCCGAAGTGCGCCGCCTTCGTCGCCTCGTACCTGGCAACGCCGCGCATCCTGCGTGAGGCAACGGCGGCGACCATGCCTCCGGAGCTGCAGCGATCGCTCCTCGCGTTCCTGCGTGCGCAGCGCGGCGACGGGCCACGGCAGAAGGACTGAGAAGCAGTAGCGACGTTTTGCACGAACCCTATCCCGAACTCGATCGGCGCTGGAAGAAGGTCGAGGCGGGCGTGCAGCGATCGTCGCTCAAGAGATCATCGCCAGAGCGCAGGTTCTCTCCCGACATCCGAAGCTTGGCCGGCCGCTCTCACCCGCGACGAGTACCGGCAGCTCGTCCTCGACATCCCACCTGGCCCAAAACGCCACGAACTCGTTGGCCGTTGGCCGAGCGAGTTCGCTTCTGCAACGCCCCCATGTCGCATCCGGTTCGCAAACTGCGTCTGCACGGACTTCTTGAACACCCATCCGCGGGATGTGCGGGTCCTTGGGAACAGCGCCTCAATGGGTGTATCGTTCGCGTCGAGCGAACCCACGTTGCAGACGGACCCACGTCCACGGTATTCAGACGTGCGGCCAGTCGATTGGTCGCTGATGCCTGCTTGATAAGATGTCTCACGAGCCTGCTGTACACTACCAGCTAGCCGGTGGTCGGCGGCGGCGCACTGGTTCTCGCGAACCGGAGTTGCGTGTGGTGCTCGAGGTACTGCCAAGAAGTGCCGTCGGGGCGAGCCATTCCGCCGGACCATCACAGACTCGATTCTTGGCCACCGAGACCGATGGAGTCGACAATATGCGTGACAAGGTCGTTACACAAGCAGAGACATACTCCGCCTTCACCAGTGCCGTCGCAGCGCCGAGTCCTTGTGGGACATGGGCCGTCAGCGAAGAGAACGCAAAGATCGATGAAAGCGGTGGGATCTTGCGCATCCGTCGCGGATTAGTCATGGCGCTCGCCATCGTCCTGACCGCGTCTGCGAGCGCGGCAGCACAAGCCGTGACAAACGCGGCAGCACAGGCCGTGACAAAGCAGACGGCACCAGATACATATACCGGCACGACCGCGAACATGATGCCAGGCGCGGGAAGCATGTTGTCGTTCGAGATTCTCCAATGGTCGTCTGACGCGGATCGCGATCGCGTGTTGTCGGCGATCAAGTCCGCGACGGAGAAGAATTCAGACGAGGTGGGAAAGGTCCTGGCGGGTTTGCCGACGGTCGGGTACATCTGGGCCGGCGGGCCAGTCGGCTACGCAATGAAGTACGCCCATCGTCTCAGGGAATCGGATGGCAGCGAACGAGTTGTCGTCGTGACGGACCGCCCACTCGGCAGCTGGGAGCATCCCGCATGGAAGGCGGCCGGACAGGTCCCGGAGTCCGCCAAGCCGTTCACAGTCGTCGAGCTGCATCTGAATAGCAAGGGAAGAGGCGAAGGCAAGATGTCGTTGACAACCCCCATAACCGTGGACGAACAAACGAAGACAGTGGGCCTCGCCAATTTCGACAAGGCGTCCACCCTCCTGACGGATGTGCGGCGCCAACCCAAACCGTACTGGACTCGGCAGGGCTGAAGGACGGAGGGTTGCATGAGATCACAGGACCGCACACGTGTTGGCACGCAACAGATTCGACGGTGGCAGCCCAGGTTGGCGCACGGCCTTGCGCTCCTGCTCCTGGTCGTCGCCGTCGCCCTTTCTACCGCAGCCCGGTCGCAAGTCCAGAACTTCGTCCCGGTCACAGATGCCGTGCTGCAGCGTCCCGAGGCAGGCGACTGGATGCACTGGCGCAGAACGTCTGATGGCTGGGGCTACAGTCCGCTCTCCTCGATCAACCGCCGCAACGTGGCGCGCCTGCAGCTGGCGTGGTCCGCAGCCTCGCCTACGGGATCAGGACAGGAGTCGCCGCTCGTCTACCGCGGCGTGATGTACTGGCCGACGACGACCGCCATTCGAGCCCTGGACGCAGTCACGGGCCGTCAGCTCTGGGAATTCCGCACGCGCGATCCCCTCCCCACGGATCGTCGGGCGCCGTCGCAGTCGTACGGAATCGCGCGCCGAAGCATCGCCATTTATGGCGACAAGATCTTTGCGGCGACCACGGATGCGCATCTCATCGCGCTCGACGCCAGGACCGGAACGCTCGTCTGGAACCAGCAGGTCGCTGACCATTCGCTCGGGTATCAGTACACAAGCGGTCCCATTATCGCCAACGGCAAGGTGATCGCCGGCATGACAGGCTGCGATCGCTACAAGGAGGACGTCTGCTTCATCTCGGCTCACGATGCGGAGACGGGGAAAGAACTGTGGCGCAGGTCAACCATCGCACGTCCGGGTGAGCCGGGCGGTGATACGTGGGGCGAACTGCCTCTGGTGTTGCGCGCAGGTGGCGACGCCTGGATTCCCGGCAGCTACGACGCCGCGACGAACACCATCTTCTGGAGCACGTCGCAAGCCAAGCCGTGGGCCCGCGCGCAGCGGGGCACCGACGGGGCCGCGCTGTACACGAACTGCACCCTCGCCATCGATGCCGATACCGGAAAGGTGACCTGGTACTTCCAGCACATTCCGGCCGAGACGCACGATCTGGACGAAGTGTTCGAAAGCATCCTCGTCGATACGGGCGCGCATCACTCGGTGTTCAAGATGGGGAAGATTGGCGTCCTCTGGGAGCTCGATCGCAAGACGGGGAAGTTCCTTCACGCTTACGACACCGGGTATCAGAATGTCGTCACGATCGACCCGAAGTCCGGCCAGGGGATCGTCCGTTCGGAGCGAATCCCGAAACTGGGAGTGCCCGTTGACTACTGTCCGGGCCCGGGCGGGCTGAAGAACCTGTTTGCGATGGCCTATCATCCAGGCACACACGCGTTCTACATTCCGCTGAAGCTGAGCTGTGCGACGTCGGTCTTCGACGCGCTGCCGGGTCCCATCGCGGCGGGAGGCGGTGGCACGGGCCCCGCAAAGCGGACCTTCGTTCCTCATCCCGCCAGTCCGACCAACATCGGTGAGTTCCGCGTCATGGACAGCCGATCCGGGAAGACACTGTGGAGCCGGCGCAGCAAACTGCCGTATAACACCGCAGCCCTCACGACTGGCGGCGGCCTCGTGTTCGTCGGCGATATCAGCGGCCATTTCTTCGGGATGGATGCGGCGACGGGCGACGTGCTGTGGCAAACCACAACACCGACGTCGGCGGACGGGTTTCCCATCACCTACGCCGTCGGTGGGAAGCAGTATCTGGTCGTGCCGTCAGGTCCGGGATGGTTCCTTGGGTGGCAGCAGACACAGGAATTCTTTCCCGAGATTCGGCGTCCGGCCCCAAGCGGCACGTCGCTTCAGGTGTATGCGCTACCAGACTGATTGCGCAGATGTACACGCTGCCAGACTGGTTGCGACGGATGGTGCCAGGCGGCCTTCCACACCCTATTGCTTCTTCGCAATCGACCGGTAGTACTCCTCGACCAGGGCCCGTTGGGCGGCGGGCACTTCGTCCGAAGCTGAGAGCGACAACGGCTGGTCGCTGCCTTCGGACTTCTTGCGGATGTTGAACTCCGCGTGCTTCATCTTGTCGGCCGCGGCCGCCAGGAGTGATTGCAGGTTGGCCGGGTCGACAAACGCCTGCGGCATGTTGAGCTGGCCGAGGATCCGCTGCACGTCGTCGAACTCACGCGGGTTGATGCCAGCCTGATTGAGCTCGCGCTGCAGGTTTCGGAAGTCGTTCTGCCACTCCTGCGCGGTGCGCTGGTACTGCCGGCGCATGTCGTCCGTCCAGACGCCGTTCCAGTTGCCGTCCCACCAACCACCGTTCCACCCACCGGCCCAAGCGTCGCCGCCGCCGTACGGGCCACCATTGCGGTTGCCGCCGTTCAGATCGCCACCGCCCGGGCCGCTCTGGGCCTGCTGCTGGCCCTGGCCACTCTGACCCTGCTGCTCGCCCTGACCCTGACCTTGCTGACCCTGTTGCCCCGCCTGCTGACCTTGGCCCTGCTGCCCCTGTTGGCGACCTTGGCCCTGCTGGCCCTGCTGGCCCTGTTGGCCCTGTTGGCCCTGCTGACCTCGCTGACCCTGCTGGGCCTGTCGCTGCAGTTCGGCCATTCGCTGCTGCTGCGATTCCATGCTCCGCCGCAGGTTGCCGGCACGCTCTGCCGCCTGCTGGGCTGCGTCCTGCTTCGAGGCTTGGCCCATTGCCGCCTGCGCTTCGTTGAGCCGGCGACTCACCTCGTCGAGGCCCGTCGGGATCATCTGCTCAGCGTTTCGATCTACGCGGCCCTGTCTGAGGGCGCGTGCGGTGTAGCGCGCGGCTTCCGGAATCTGACGATCCGTGACCGCACCCGCAGCCTCGTCCAGTTTGCGCGCAGTCTGCCGCTGATTGCCAGTCCGTGACTCGTTCGCCAGCCGCTCAATCCGGCCCTTGAGGTCGTCGACTTCCTTCGCGAGCTCCTCCTTACGTTGCGCAAGCGATTCCTGGCGGCCCTCACGCGTTCCCGCCGGGGTCTGCGCCAGCTGGTTCACGTCGTTCGCCTGATTCTTGGCTTCGGCCCCGAGCTCCTGCGCTTTGCGTTGCGCGTCCTGCAGATCGCGATCGAGGCGTCCGCCCTGGTTGCGCTGGAGCGTCTGCTGCGCCTTCTGCAGCTTGTCGAGCGCCGCCTGCGCCTGCGCGCCGCCGTCGCGCGATCCGTTCGCGGCCGCCTGCTGCATCGCCTGCGCGGCGTCGCGCAACTGCCGCGCCGCATCGGCCATGTTCTGCTGCTGCCGGGGCTGTTCGCGCTGCAGCTGCTCCAGCCGGCGCGCCGCTTCCTCCAGCTCCTTCGCGAGCTGACGCTGGCTGTCGCTGCCGCCGCCTCCACCTCCTGACTGGGCTGCGGCCGAGAGCCGCCGCTGACGTTCAGCCTCCTGCTGCTGGCGCCGCGCCAACTCCTTCAGCTTGTCGATGAGCTCGTCCACCTTCTGATCGTTTGTCTGTGTTTCGGCGCGCTGCTGCAGCTCGTACTGGCTCGCCAGTTTGTCGAGCTCCAGCTCGAAGAGGTCGGCGAGATCCTGGGCCATCTGCTGCCCGCCACCGCCGCCACCACCTCCGCCCCGCTGTGCTTGCACCTGCACTTCGTACTGCTGTTCCGCATCCTGCAGCAGCTTGAGCGCACGGCCCTCGGGGTTCAGCGCCTCCTGCGTCTTCTGCTGGCTCAGTTCGCTTTCCGCAGCCTTCATCTCGACGATGGCTTTCGGTAGCGCCTCCGCAATGGTTTTCAGCGCCGGATCGACGACGTCGAGGCGGCTGTTCATCTTGCCGCTCAGCTCCTCAACCTGCTCACGAAGGCGCGCCTGCGCAAGCTGCGTGAGCGAGACGTTCCCCTTGAGCTTTTCGGGTGTCAGCTTCTTCGCGGCGCGATCGCGATTGATGTTGAACGTCGCCTGCATGATCTCGCGCTGCTGCCGCGACATCTGGCCGACCTGGTCCCCTTGCTGGCCGCCGCCTCCGCCCCCGCCGCCGCCGCCGGCCGACTGAGCCGGCTTGTAATCCTTGCGGAATGGACGAATCTCCACGAAGAAGATGTCGCTCGTCGCAGTCTTCGATCCGGCGATGCCGTCGTTGTCGGTCGCCTTCGCGTAGTAGGACACGAAGTCGCCCGGCTTGAGGCCCATCTCTTCGAGATACAGCGTGTGCGAGGCGCTGACCTCGGGGAGCGTCTTTGGTCCGCTGAAGAGATTGATGGTCTTCTCGGGACCGCCGTTCACCGAATAGAACATCTGCACCTGCTTCACACCGAAGTCATCGTCCGCCTTCACTTCGGCAAAGACTTCCTCGACCGGTGTGGCGCTGGTGTCGCGCCCGGGCTTGGAGAACGACACGGTCGGTTCCATGTCGTTCAGGACGTCGATGGTGTACTGGGGCGACGCAGTGACCTTTTCGCCGTGCGGGCCATCGAGCTCGATCCGGTAGAAGCCCTGCTTGCTCACGGTGAAGGTGCCCGTGAGCGTGCCGTCTTCCTGCACACTCAGCGCGGCCATCTCGGTTTCATTCAAGTGCACGCGGCCGCCCTTGGTCGCCATCGTCGGCGAGATCGTCAGTGCGACCTGGGTGCCGGGCATCACGGCGATGTCACCGCCCGGATCAACGGTGCGCGGCTGCAACCCCGTGTACGCGGGGAAGCGGTACTCGAGCACGAGCTTATCCACCGTCGGCAGATCGACGACGGTCATCGTGTAGGTCGGCGACTTCACGCCGTTCGACTCGACGTAGTACGCGGTCGTCTTGTCGACGTGAAAGAGGATGCCCTCGAAACCGGCCGGGTCCTTGCCCGGGAGGAGAGGTACGGTTTCAAACGGGGCGCCTGGAGCCAGGCTCACCATGAGCTTCGCCTCGGTCGAGGCAAAGCCGAGCAGCTTGGCGGCGATCGTCTGGTCCGATCCCCGCGGCACCTTCGTGTTCCCCGGCTGCACCTCGATGTGGTATGGACTCGACGCTTCTGCGCTCCGATAGACGATGAGCATCGCGGAGATGCCCTGGCGGAGGAATGCCGGACCGAAAACGAGCAGAAGGGCAGCGACGGCTGTGACACCCGCCAGCGTCATGACGTAGCGCTTGACCTTCTGTCGCTCGATGCCGAAGCCGCTGTCGATGTCCCGGCACTGCTCGATCGCCTGTTCCACGAGCTTTTCGACGAGCCTCGGAGACGGCCCGGTGGGGGAGTCGTCGGCTGCGATGGCCGACGTGTCGACCGCGCTCATGATGGCGGCCTGCAGTGTCGGGTTGTCTTCCTCGAGATACATGGCGACCTGGGAGTCGCTGACGCGCCGGCGCAGCGGGCGCACCAGCGCCCACGCGACCAGCCCTGCGAAAATGGCCAAGGCTCCGATACGGAAGCCAATGATGGCGGCGGGGCTGAAGCGCAGCGCTTCGAGACCGGAGGCGGAAAGCAGCAGAGCCAGGAGCGTTCCGACGATGACCACGACAGCCCCCCGCATCGCGAGCTGGAGGCGCCAGCGGTTCCGCACACGGTGGATGACTTCGATGAGCTCCAGACGACGGTCGGATCCGGTGATTCCGTCAGACATGTCGGCTCTCTCCCATTCGAAGAATACACCCAGCGGGGTCAAATTGGGGCGGCTGCCACGGACTTTTCTTATCGACTACCCTAACGTCGCGGTTGTCACTGTTCCTTATAGGAACCTCTCCCGCTGTGAGAGGCGATTGGCGACGAGTATTTCGGTGGTCAGCAGGAGGAGGCCGGCAAGGAGCACGTACCACCACAGGCTTTGCTGGCGTTCGGCTTCCGCTGCGGAGAGCTGCTGCGGGGCGGCTTGCCCCTGGCTGACAGCCTGTGTAGCGTGGCCGGTGACCATGGCGACCAGTTCGAGAGGGTCGAGGACCGAAAGGTCAGACTCGACCGGGTCGAGGTTCACCGCGATCCGCTCGGGCCGACCGGTTCCGACCGCCGTCGTGCGGATCTCGTAAATCCCTTTCTCGTTGAGCTCCAAGAGCCCGGGGTCGTTCGTCCGCATGATGCGGCGCTCGTTCGAGGGGGTGACGATCGAACGATCCTGCTTACTCTTCGCGGCGACGTCCACGACGTCGCCGACCGTGCGCCAGGCGGCCTGCTGCTCGTAGCGGGCGAGGTACTTCGTCAGCGCGTGCAGGAGGGGCAGGAACACCGGCTTCTTCGCGAGGTCGTTCCAGGAGTCGTCGAGCGAGCTGGTGAGCACGATGACGCGGCCTGTGCCGATTCTGCGCTCCACCGCCGCGACCGCCCCATCGTCGTACCGGGCGAGCACGCGGTCTTCTGGACCGGCTTCGATCGTCCGGTAGTGGTGGAACCGGGGCGCGGAGAGGTCGCCGCTGCGCGGCGCCTTGAAGATTTCGAAGACGGGATGGCTGTAGTCTTTGAAGCCCAGCGTGGCGCCGCGGCCACCCGAGCGATCGATGGTTGAGCCGAGCTTACCTGGAAGGAGGCCTGTTTCGGCGGCCGGCCACGAGGTATGCGGGCCGACGGCCACGAGGAGTCCGCCGCCGCGCTCGACAAAGTGCTTCAGCTCACCGCCCGCAAGGCCGGGCGGCACGACCGTGTCGTTCAAGACGACGACCGACCGTCGTTCCAGCAGCGGGGGAGAGACGCGTCCCGCCGGCGCCGTTTCCACATGAAATACCGGGGTGTTGCCGATGCCGAGCGCACGAGAGAGATAGAAGCTCGCGTCGGCGCGATCGCCGCTGTCCACGGCGAGGACCGAGACGGACTGGCTCGGTGTCAGCACGAAATGGAACGAGTTGTCCACCGGGAGCATGTCGGTGCCCGCGCGCACGACTCCGCGCGACGCGGGGTCGGCGAGCGTGAACTGGTCGAAGACCACCGACGTCGAGGCGCCGGCGGCGATCGTGACGACCTTGCTGGCGATCTGCTGGCCCTCGACCTCGAGTGTCACCGGCACGTTCGCCACCGTCTCGGGGCTCTTGTTGGCCACCCCCGTGGTCACGGTGATTCGCTCCTGGCCCGAGAACGACGAGCGGGCGAATGTGACCGACGGCACGGCGATATTCGCCATCTTGTCGGACCGAATGAGGATGGGGGTGAGGCGCATGCTCTCGGAGAAATGCACATCCTCGGCGCCGGACCAGCCCGACTTCTGGAAGTCGGAAATGAGCAGAGCCTCGCGCCGCTGGAGCGAGGAACGCGCGAGAATGCTCTCGGCCAGCTTGAGCGGCGGGCCGTAGCGGGTGCCGCCGGGCGTGACGGCTGCCGCGCCGAGCGCCGACTCGAGGCGTCCACGATCGGAGGTGGCGCGCACCGCTTCCTCGGCATTCTTGTCGAAGAGTACGAGCGTCGCCTTGTCGTTCGGGCCAATTGAACCGATGGCATCTCGCGCGGCCGCGGTCGCGCGCCGCCAGTGGTCGCCGTAGCCCATACTCGCAGAACGGTCCAGCATGACGACGAGTTCCTTGTTCCCGCCAATGGCGGCGACCATGGCGGCGGCGCGCTCGGGCAGGAACGGCCGCGCGAACGCCACCGCGATGAGGGCGATGGCGGCCGCGCGCATGAGCAGCAGGAACCAGTGACGGATTCGCCGCCGCCGCACCGACTGATACGGAATGCGCTGCACGAACATCAGTGACGGGAACTCGATGACGTTCTTCTTCTCGCGCTGGATGAGATGCACGACGATCGGAATCGCGATTGCGCCGAGGCCGAGGAAGAAGAGAGGGGTGAGAAAAGACATGTGAATCCTACCGCACCCTCGCCATCTTCTCTCGACTGCCGAGATAGCTAAACAGCGCCCTGTCGAGGGGTTCGGCTGTGTTGACCACGGCGTAGTCGATCCGCTGCTCCGAGAACCTCGTCGTCAAGGCGTTGATGTGTTCCTTGATAAGCGCCCGGTACTGTTCCCGGAACGAATCGGGCACGACCGGGATCTGTTCGCGGCTCTCCAGGTCCTCGAAGCTCGACGCGTCCGTGTAGTCGAAGCTGATCTCCTGCGGGTCGAGCACGTGAAACACGATCAGATCGTTGCCCAGAAATCGCAGCGGCTTGATCGCCTCGAGAACGGCGTCCGGCTCGTCGTAGAAGTCGGAGATGAGCAGCAGGATGCCGCGGCGCTTGAAGTGCTCCGCCATCTTGTTGAGCGGCGCACTGAGGTGTCCGGGCCGCTCGGCCTTCGCGCGGTCGAGCGTGTAGAGCACCTGCGGAAAGTGCTTCGCCGATGGTGGCACGTGCGTGACAATGTCGTCGTCGAACGTGATGATGCCGACGCGGTCGCGCTGGCGCGTGGCGAGGTAGCCGAGGCACGCGCCGAGAAATGCGCCGTACTCCAATTTGGACACCCCGCCGCTCGCGAACTTCATGGAGCGGGAGATATCCAGGAGGATCGACACGTTGGTGTTGGTGTCGGCTTCGTACTGCTTGATGTAATAACGATCGGTGCGCGCGTACAGGCGCCAGTCCACGCGGCGGATGTCGTCGCCCGCCACGTAGCCGCGGTGTTCGGCGAAGTCGATCGACGCGCCGAAGAACGGTGCGCGGTGCAGGCCATTGATGAACCCGTCCACGACGGTCCGCGCCAGCAATTCGAGGTTGCCGATCCGCGCGAGTATCTTCGGATCGACGAACCGCGCACCGGCCATTCCCCCGCTATCACGGTTGTCGTGGGCCATTCACTGATCCTTAGAGGCAGGTGGGGCAGGTCGGCCTGGTAGGGTAGGCAGGGAAAGACGCTGGAAGCTCTTGCCGACCGCTACCTGGCTGACCCGCCCCATCCGTCCCTCCTGCCTTCCCCGCCCTACTTGCCTCACCCGTCCTGCCTGCCCTATCAAGCCTCACATCCCAGAGGTTGGTACGGGCACCCGTTCAAGCAACTCGTCGATGATCGTGTCGGTCGATACGCCTTCCGACTCGGCGCGGAAGTTTGTGAGCACGCGGTGCCTGAGCACCGGGTGCGCCATCACCTTGATGTCTTCGAAGGTCACGTGATAGCGGCCGTTGGTCAGCGCCCGGGACTTGGCGCCGAGCACGAGGTACTGCGCCGCGCGAACGCTGGCGCCGTATGCCACCCACTTCTTCACCGACTCGGGGGCGTTCGGCGCTTTCGGCCGGCTCGTGCGCACGAGCGACAGCGCGTAGCGGAACACGGCCTCGGCGACCGGCACGCGGCGCACCAGGCGCTGGAACGCCACGAGGTCGGCGCCGGTTACCGGTCGCTCATAGTGCGGATCGATGATGGCGGTCGTCCGGCGGACGACGTCCAGTTCTTCCTCTTCCGGGGGATGTTCCATGACGATGTGGAACATGAAGCGGTCGAGCTGCGCTTCGGGCAGTGGATACGTCCCTTCGAGCTCGATCGGGTTCTGCGTGGCGAACACGTAGAAGGGCTCCTGCAGCTCGTAGGTACGTCCCTGGATGGTCACCCGGTGCTCCTGCATCGCCTCGAGCAGCGCCGACTGCGTCTTCGGCGGGGTGCGGTTGATTTCGTCAGCGAGCACGATGTTGCTGAAGATGGGGCCCGGTGCGAAGACCATCTGGCGCTTGCCAGTCTCGTCTTCCTGAATGATGTCGGTACCGGTGATGTCGGACGGCATCAGGTCGGGTGTGAATTGGATGCGCGTGAATTTCAGCTCCAGCACCTGGGCGAGCGTCTGAATGAGCAGCGTCTTGGCGAGCCCTGGCACGCCGATGATCAGGCTGTTGCCGCCGACGAAGAGCGTCTGCAGGACGAGTTCGATGACATCTGCCTGCCCGACGATCCGTTTGTGGAGTTCGGTGATGATCTGCTTGCGCCCCTGGTTCAGTCGGTCTGCCAGGGCGATGTCGTCCGGCGATTCGATGTTGATGGTATCGGACACGGGCGTCTCCTCTGCCGCTATCAGCTGTTAGATCTCCGCTTTCAGCACGGGCTGAAGGCTTCTTGAAAGTCGACAGCCGACCGCTTGAAAGCTACGTGTCACTTCTTCGCTGCTCTATCCCTGATCTCTTTCGTCTTCAGCGCCAGACCGGTCAGAAGCTTTTCGAGCTGAGCCTCGTACTGCGCCGCGTCCATGCTGTCTTTCTTGAGCCTGAGCTCCGTCACCTGGCGTTCGAGCGCGTCCTGCTCAGTAAGTAACGCGCGCAGCCCCGGGTCGGCCGCGGCGGCCGCGGTGGTGGCCGCGTCGCGCGTCCGCTCGGGCGCAAGATAGACGGTCGCCGCCAGCTTGCCTTCACTCCCGTCCTCGAGCATCGCGTGCTCGGTCAGGATGTGGCCGCCCTGCTCGTATGCGGCGACGACCTTCGACTTAGCATAGTCGAAGGCTTCGAGCACCGACACGCGGCCGTTCTTGTCGCGGTCGGCGGCGTCGTTCTCGAGCGCCTCGACGAAGAACCCGGGGAAGTGCGTGTCGAGCCGCTCGCCGCCGGTCTTGGTGGCCGTGACGATCACGCGACGCGGGCCCTTGAGCGGCTCCAGGAACGCGCCGCTGGAGCTCGCCGTGTTCACGAACGCGATCCGCTGGGGGAGCAGCCGCTCGAAGAGCTTGGCAAAGTCGTGGGCGGTGAGATCGGGGCCGGGCAGGTTGAACGAGCCCGCCTGGCCATCGAAGCTGCCATGGCCAATGAGCAGAATAAAGACTTCGTCGCCTTCCTTGGCGCGTCTGGCGATGTCGTCAAACGCCTGGGTCACATTCTCACGGGTCGCGCGGGCCTTGATCCGCGCCGAGTCCTTCTCGGTCGCCTCGGCGAGGTAGATGATGTTCGCCGCTGGCACACCGCGCTTCTTCGCGCCGTCGACCACCGAGGCGCCCCACTTTTGATACTGCGCGGCCAGCGTCTCCTCGCCGGAAACCCCGGTGATAAGGAGAAGGTAGGTGTCCTGAGCCTGTGCGTGCCCAGGGGAGAAGCCGATCAGGAAGGCGAGGAGGGCGAGGGTGGTCTTTAGTCGTGGGGATGGGCCGAGGACCAGGGCCCAAGGACCAGGGACCGGTCGTCTCACGCCAGCCCTCGAATCCGACGATACGCCCACTCGCCGCCCGCAAACGCAAGCAGCGCGAAGAAGACGATTGGCATGTCCCAGAGATCGCGTTCTTCGACGACCGTCACACCGCGTCCGCTGTAACTGATCGCTTCAGGAAGGGAAGCGACCTCCGACGGCGTGAAGAAGCGGCCGCCGGTCTCTTCCGCGATGCGTTTGAGGAGGGGCGAGCGCATGGCGGCGTCGAAATACTCGCTGTCGCCCGCGGAGGCCCGCACGTGTGTGGTGGTCGAGCCGAGGTCGGACTCGTCGCGCATCGCGCTGGTCTTGACCGTATACAGGCCGGGCTCGTCGGGCACGAAGGTGCCCTTGTACTCGCCGTCCTTCGAGACTGTCCATTCCATCGGGACTTCCATGGTCTGGCCGGTCGGTGACGTGACCTGCGCGAACACGTGCGCGTCATTCACTTCGACGTACGTGGGATCCATGACTTCGGCCGTCAGCTTGAACGGTTCGCCCGGCTCGACTCGGTCCAGCGACGTCGTTATCGACACCGGATCTGGCACCCCGTCCACGAGCCAGCGGATCAGCCGCCGCCAATACGTGGAGTGCGTCGCGTCCTCGATCGGACTCTCGGGGTTCATTTGCCAGTTCCAGGAGTCCTGGATGGGCATGGCGAATGATTTTCCGCGTCCGTAGCGTTGGTAGGCCAGTACCACCTGCGGCGGCCGCCGCTCGCTGGTTCCAATGAGGAGCGTCGTCGCACCGGGTTTGACCTTCGTGATTGGATTCACGGCCGTGACTTCCGGCATCTCGTTCCACTTCGCGTTCGATTTGTCTTCCGTGGAGTCGAGTTGGATCACCGGATACGGGGCGCCGGCATCGGTCGGATGGACGGAGAGGTGCGCGAGAAACTGCCCTGGGTTCTGGCTGGCTTCGAACTCCACGGGCAGCACTTCGCCAATCGGCGTGCCCGCCCATCCGCCCTCGGCGAACGCGCGGCGGCCCCCGAGCATCAGGAGACCACCGCCGCGCTTGCTCACGAAGTCCGCCAGCATGTGCAATTGATCCGGCGTAAACGACGCCGCTTCAACGCTGCCCAGAATGAGCGCCTTGTACGCGAACAGCTCCTCGCGCGCCTTCGGGAAGCCGCCGCTCAGTTCGTCTTCCTTGCCGACGTCCAGGCGGAGATACTTTTCTTCCGCCGTTCGCTGAAGGATGACGACCTGGAGATTCTTGTCGTCCTGTACGGCACGCCTGATGAACGCGGCCTCGAAGCGGGGTTCGCCTTCGAGATAGAGCACACGCTCCTTGCGGTCGGCCACTTCGACGAGGGCATCGCGGACGTTGTTCTGGGTCACCTGCTCGCCGTCCTGTCCCGCAATCTTGAAGCGGAGGAGTCGCGACCCGGTCTCCGATGCGGTGAAGGTGACGCGCACAGTCGCTGACTCACCGTCGGGCGGCAGCTTGACCTGCTGCGAGGTGACGATCCGCCCCTCGTCTTCGATCGTGAGCGGAACCGTCGAGCCGGCATACCCGGTCTGGCTGACGACCACGTCGACTGACAGCGATGTGCCCTTCAACGTCGATCGTGGCGTTTCCACGCGTGTGACCTGAATGTCTTTGGCCAGATGTTCCTGGCCGACGCCGACCGTGAACACCGGGATCTGCCGCGCCTTGAGGCTCGCCAGCGAATCGTCTAGCGCTGTGTCGGTTGTGTCCGCACCGTCACTCACCATGACGAGACCAGCAAGGGGTAGCCCGGAGAGTTCGTCGCGCGCACGCAGGAGTGCCGGCGCGATACGGGACGAAGTACCCGCATACTGAAGGTCGGTGGGACTCGCCACGCGATCGGTGGAGGAGGAGAAGCGGAAGTACCGGAGCACAAAGCGCTTCGAGAGTTCTTCGAGCAACGGACCCTTCGGCCCGAGCTGCTGCTGCACGAAGTCGGCACGCGGCTTGCCGCTGCTATCGGCAATCGTCATGCTGCGCGAATCGTCGATCAAGACGCCCAGGAAGTTCTGCTGCGGCACGGCCGCCTTGAGGACCAGCAGGGGACGAAGCAGGCAGAACAGCAGGACGGCGACCAGCCCGATCCGCAATCCAATCAGGGTGATGCGGTCGCGATTGGTGTCGCCTTCCCGAGGCACACGACGGTAAGTGACGAGGACCGCCACGGCGACGACCGCGGCAGCTATCAGGCCCCACGCGACCGATCGGGGGACCGAGAACCTGAAATCGCCCTGGCCGAAGACGAGCGCCGGATATTTGAAGAAGAAGCGGAAAAGCCAACCCATGGCGCTGCTCAAGATCGGCATTCTACTTCAGGGATCGAAAGAATAGGGACTGGGTGTGTCCCGTCGTGCAGGGGACCTCCAAACCGGATGGCTGATAGCTGAACGCTGATTGCCGGATGGATGACCTTTCTCCTGAAGCGAATCATTACAACCGTGTGTCAGGGCGTCAACAGCGGTACGGCTCGTCCAGAGCGCGGTTCCGGAAATCCGTCGCGTGGGACGCGGAATCCGGAGCAAACTCTCGCGGCTCTGGGCAGCCTTCCGCAGCAGTCCGGGGCCGCGATGGCACATCGGTTGCTCAGGCGCTCCGTGGTTTGGTCCGGGGGCCCATGAGCTCACGGGTCGGCTTCCAGCAACAACTCACTTCGGTCCTCAGGGGGAACGAGGAGGAACACATGCCAGAGCTGTCGCGAACGATTGAGGATGTCGTGCGGAGAGTTCAAGGTGAGTTTCTCGAGATGCCCGGTCTCCGACTGACCGCGGCCCAGGCCCGGCGCCTCTGGGGTCTCGATGCGCCCGCCTGTGAGGCGCTTCTCAGGAAGCTGGTCGAAGCCAATTTTCTCTTCCAGACACCCGACGGTGCATTCATGCGCGTCGAGGCCAAGACCCCACGGCCTGCGTCCCGGATCGTCGCCGCCTAGCTCGGTCGCGTTGTGCATCGCCCGAGCTCACGCTGGGACCTACGTTGTTCGAGGCTCGAGCCTAGCGTCGTTCGAGAAACGCCCGGAGCGCCCGGAATGCGGCTGCCCGGTGGCTCACCGACGACTTCCTTGCACCGGCCTCAGCCATCGTGCATCCAAGCGGTGGGTAGTAGAAGACCGGGTCGTAGCCAAAACCGCCGTCGCCTTTCGGCGCTGGTGCGATCTGCCCCTCAACCGTTCCCCTCATTTCGAATAGTACGCCGGTGTCGGTCGTCCCAGCTCCTGGCGAGAGCGTCGGACTCCCGATCGGTTCGGGTTGCTCCGCGCGTTCCGAAGGAAGGCTCGGGCGCTGCCAGCGCAACAGCGCAGACGAATCGCGCGGAGCTTCCGGCTACGCCCCTGGCCCGAAGACGCTCATAGATGAGTGAGAACTTGTCCGGATACGTGGCGTCCCTGCCGCCCCACCGCGCCGATTCGACGCCCGGTGCGCCATCGAGCGCGGCGATTTCGAGGCCGGAATCTTCCGCAACCGTGAGGAGTCCGGTCATTTTGGCGTAGAACTGCGCCTTGAGGCGCGCGTTCTCGGCAAAGGTCCGGCCGGTTTCCTCGGGCGGTCTAATGAGCGCGTAGTCGGCGAGCGTCACCAGCACGAGAGGCAGGTCTGCGAGCAGTGGAATGATTTCGCGAAGCTTGTCCTCGTTGGTGGTGGCAATCAGAAGGGTCTCCATATCGGCCGGTGTGCGTTGCAGGCCCGACCTCCAGGTCGGGCGTGTTGCCATCGGCCTACTTGACCAGGTGGCCGACGATGGCGCGCTGTTTTTCGATGAGCTGTCTGATGCCCAGGTCGGCGAGATCGAGCAGCGTGTTGAGCGCATCGCGGCCGAAAGGCAGCGCCTCGGCGGTGCCCTGGATCTCGATAAACCGCCCGTCGCCCGTTTTCACAACGTTCATGTCCACCTGGGCCCTCGAGTCGTCTTCGTACGCCAGGTCGAGGAGCGGTTCGCCGTCTACGATGCCGACACTGGTTGCGGCCACATAGTTTGACAGCGGGATCGTGCGAACGACGTCGCGGCTGCGGAGCGTTTCGAGCGCGAGCGCCAGGGCTACGAACGCCCCAGTGATGGAGGCGGTTCGTGTGCCGCCGTCGGCCTGAATGACATCGCAATCAATCCAGATCGTCCGCTCGCCGAGCCCTGGCAGGTTGGCGACCGAGCGAAGCGAGCGGCCGATGAGTCGCTGGATTTCCTGCGTGCGCCCGCCCACTTTGCCTGTGCTGGCCTCGCGCGTCATGCGTGTGTTGGTTGCGCGCGGCAACATCCCGTACTCCGCGGTGATCCAACCTTTGCCGGTGTTTCTGAGGAACGGCGGCACGCGCTCCTCGACGCTGGCCGTACAGATGACCTTGGTGCGGCCGGCTTCGATAAAGACCGAGCCTTCGGCCTGAGGCAGGTAGTGAGGCGTAAGGGTGGTGTCGCGAAGCGAGTTCGAGGGGCGCGGATCTGATCGCATGGGGTGCAGGCTCAGGTTCCAAGAGGTTCCAAGGGTCGATCTTATCCTCACTCGAGCCATGCGAGGTTCTTCGCGAAGGGCTGTCGGAGATCGACGTGTCCGGTGAGCGTATCGACCTCCTTGCCTTCGACGAGCAGCTGAACGGCCGTGACCGCTGGCAGATTCGTCGTGAGCGCGTGGACGATCGTGTAAATCGTCAGCAGCTCGTTCAGCGATCCGCCCGGATGAGCTGTCATGAACTCGGTGCTGAGGTCCACGAACGCCTCACCACGCTCTGTCACGAAGAGCGCCCGAAGCGTCGTGCCGGCAGGTATCGCGGAGAGAAGGGACGGAGCGGTCGGTCCGATCTGTGCGTTGATGATGGCCTTGGCCTGTTCGACCGTCCCTTCTCCGTACGGCACGTCCTGCTCGAAGCTCGTCAGCTTGACGCCGCTCTCAGCGACGTAGAAGAGACGCGCCTTGATTTTGCGCCCTGGTGCGACGGGCGCCGCTGCGGCCGGTCGCACCCGTGGTGCGGCCCGGTTGCCATGCGAGGCCGGCAGCCCGAAGAACAGCAGCCACACAAGTGCCGCCGCCGCGATTGTCAACCCCGCAACAAAGGCGGTTCGTGCGGCGGTCATGGCTCGGCTCCACCACCCAGATAGTCGCGAAACCTCGCGATCGCCTCGACGGCTGCTGCGGCGAATGCAGTTTGAAACTCGGTGTCCGACAACTGCTTTTCCTGACCGGCGTTGGAGAGGTAGCCCAGTTCTATCAGCAGCGCCGGCATGTTGGCCGATTCGAGAACACGAAATGGTGCGCTCGCGACAGAGGGAGCCGCGGGCGGAAGATCCTTGAGACTCTCCTCGAATATCCGCGCGGCGTGCGCCGACTGCGCGAGGAACCGCATTTGCGCGACGTTCCAGGGGACGAGCTCGATGTTGCGCAATCCGCCGCCGACAACAGGGACGGGCTCTGGTGCGTGCGCAGCCGCCCTCTTGTCGGTCTCGCCGAATGCCGCGGTGTAGATGGACATGCCGGAGACCGTTGGCCGGAAGGAGGCATCGGCATGCAGACTCAGGAACAGATCCGCCTTGTTGTTGTTGGCCACCGCCGCCCGATCATCAAGCCCCATGTTCCGGTCATCGTCTCGCGTGAGGATGACGCGGATGCCGAGTCGTGCTTCGATGGCGGCCTTGAGCCGGCGCGCGACCACGAGCGTGAAGTCCTTCTCGACCGTTCCTCCGCGTCCGGTGACTCCTGCTTCCTGTCCGCCGTGGCCGGGATCCAGCACGACGGTGGCGATGGCTGGCCTCGGCTGGTGCAGGTCGGGCCGCTCAACCGGCGTCGGGGGGAGCGTGGACGTTGTGGTGGAAGGTGCACCCGGGCTATCGGTTTGCCTGGGGAGGAATTCAATGACCAGCCGTGTGGTGGTGTCGATGATCTCGGTTGTGGCGCGGAAGGAACCGAAGAGAGGACCGAGATCCACAGCGACGGTGACGGGATCGGCGATGCGCACCAACTGGACGAATCCCTGAGACTGAACGAGGGGTGGCGTCGCGTCGAGGGCATCGGCCTCGAACCGGATCGTGAGCCGGCCAGCCTCTTGAGCAACAACGCTCGACGTGCGAGGCGTCGCATCGATGGTCAGTCTGGCGGCCGTTCCGAGGGGCTCGTGCCGGATCGTGACATGCGGTACGCGAAGATCGCCGACGACGAGCAGACGAGATGGCCGGCGGAGGTCCAGACGCACGTCGTAGACCGAAGCGAGCGCGCGGCTGATGAACTCCACAGGCACCAGCCATCGCATGCCGGATCGCAGGGGTCTGGCCGGCAGTGAGATGAGCCGTCCCGAGATCGAGGCGAGGGACTGTTCCGGCGTCAGGACAATCGTCCGGCTCTTGTAGGACACGGTGATGGCGCCCGATTCCTCCCGGACGGTCAGCTGGAACGCGGCGGCGAGGTCGTCGAGGAAGACAAACTCCTGGTCGGCCGCAAGCGACAGCGGGATCGCACGTCGGCCGTCCCGTGAAAGCAAGGTCAGCGTCGGCGATTGTCCCGCGAGCGAGATGGCGAGGACGAGGGCCAGCCCAAGAATGAGGATCGAGAGTCTCAATCCCGGGATTGTATCTTCTGATGCGCTCATGATCCTGGAACCGGCGTCAGAGAACCGGACCGAGGCGGCCCGTCATGTCGCCGAAGCGCTCTGGCTCGATCCCGAGTTAGACACCGCACGGGAGGGCCTGGCCCAAACGAGGCAGTGCGCTGCGGAACTGCCGTCGATCGCACATGGCCAATTGCTGATTGCATCTCCAATCAGCCCCCGCTCGAGATCGGGCGGGAGAGAGTTCTAGAAAGGTTCTGCAATCGCTTTCGCGATCGCAGCGCGGAGTTCGGGAGCGTCGGGCTTCACCGCGCTCGGGAAGAACGCCACGACTTGCCCCTTCTTATCGACGACGTACTTCCCGAAGTTCCAGGCGGGCAGGTTGCCGGACTTGCCGAGGAACGCATAGGCAGGTGACTGCACCACTCCCGGCTTGGTCACCACTTTCTCGAACATCGGGAACGTGACGTCGTACGTGAGCTTGCAGAATTCGGCAATCTGGGCCGAAGTCCCCGGCTCCTGCCCGCCGAAGTCGTTGCTCGGAAAGCCCAGCACGTTGAACGGTTTGGCCCTCATCTCGCGCTGGAGCGCTTCGAGCCCTTCGTACTGCGGTGTGAATCCGCACTTGCTCGCGAGGTTCACGACAAGGGAAACCTTGCCGCGGTACTCGCCAAGGTCCGCCGGTTTGCCTTGAAGCGTCATGGTCTTGAGATCGTAGAAGGAAGTCATTGCGCCTCCGGTTGGGCGCGCGGGCGCCTGTGCACCGAGCGAGCAAAGCCAGAGAGCCGAGACAGTGGCGACTGCCAGAACGAGCTTGATCATCACACGACTCCTGTCTCCTCGGCCGTGCCGCTCAGACGCTCGGTGCGGCCTGCAGGTTCCGGGGGAGGGTGATCTTCAGGCCCGTTCGAATAGCGCGGCGCCACCCTGTCCGCCGCCCACGCACATCGTGACGACTCCATACCGCGCCTTGCGGCGCTTCATTTCGTTGGCGAGCGTGCCGACCAGTCGCGACCCGGTCATGCCAAAGGGATGACCGATGGCAATCGACCCGCCATTCACGTTGAGCCGATCCATGGGAATGCCCAGCCGATCGCGGCAGTAGACCACCTGCGTCGCAAACGCCTCGTTGAGTTCCCAGAGGTCGATGTCGCCGACCTTGAGTCCGTGCTTCTTCAACAGCTTGGGGACGGAGAAGACGGGGCCGATGCCCATTTCGTCTGGTTCGCAGCCCGTCACGGCGTAGCCGCGGTAGAGGAGCAGCGGCTGCAGTCCGAGCGCCGTGGCGCGCGCGCTGGACATGACGAGCGTCGCCGATGCTCCGTCGGAGAGTTGTGACGAATTGCCGGCCGTGACGCTGCCCTGGCCGCTCTTCGAATCGAACACCGGCGGCAGCTTGGCGAGCCCCTCGAGCGTGGTGTCCGCACGGTTGCACTCGTCGCGCTCGACGGTCGCGTCTTCCTCTCCGATCTTCTCGCCGGTCTTCTTGTCGAGAATGGCGCGACGTACGCGAATGGGTGCGAGCTCACCGGCGAAAAATCCCTCCTGCTGGGCGCGCGCGGTCCGCAGCTGACTCTCGAACGCCAGCTCGTCCTGCGCCTGCCGCGTGACGTGGTACCGCTTTGCTACCACTTCGGCTGTGTCGCCCATCACCATGTACACGCCGGGATAGTGCTGTTGAACCCATGGATTCGGCGAGGCCTCTCGCTCCATCATCGTGATCGATTCGACACCGCCTCCAATGATGGCTTCCACGCCCTCCTGGAGGACCATGTGTGCCGCCTGGACGACGGCCTGCAGCCCCGAGTTGCAATAGCGGTTGACGGTGACGGCGGCCGTCGTCACGGGCAGGCCGCCCGTGAGGGCCGCGATTCGGGCGATGTTGTGCCCTGATACACCGTGCGGCATCCCACAGCCCAGGATGACCTCTTCGACTTCCTTCGGATCCAGTCCGGGTGCCTTTCCGAGTACGTGACGAATGGCGTGGCCCGCAAGATCATCCGGCCGGGTCATGTTGAACGAACCGCGAAACGACTTGGCGAGGGGCGTGCGCGAACTGGCGACGATGACGGCGTCTCTCATGACCCTCAGTCTACCTTGTCGCTTCCTCACAGGAGCCTGACCGCGATGCATTTCTTTCGGCAGGCGTGATAGCCCTCTCCAGCGGTCTAGTTTCCGGAGTCTGGAAAATATCGAACTATCCACTCGGCAGTGCACGCCGGCTTGGTGCCGTGCTCGCACTCGATGACGGCGGTCCAGGTGACCTGAATGCCGCCGCCGGTTTCCTCGACCGCGGCCGGCGAAAACCGGCCGCGGATGCGAGCACCGGCAGGCACGGGCCGAATGAAGCGCGCGCGGTTGATGCCGTAGTTGATCGCCAGCCGAAGCCGCGGGAACGCCATCGCTGTGGCCGCGAGCGTCGACACGAGCGATAGCGTCAGGAATCCATGCGCGATCGTGGTCTTGAAGGGCGATTCCGCTGCCGCGCGCGCCGGATCGACGTGAATCCACTGATGGTCGCCAGTGGCATCGGCAAACTGGTCGATGTGCTTCTGCGTCACCTCGAGCCACTCGCTCGCGGCGAGCTCCTGGCCGAGGTGGTCGCGGAGGGCAAGGATATTGGAGATGCTAATCACTGAAATCTCCATCGTCTTCATGACGACATTAGTCGGTGAAGAATCCCCGACCCTCGGCCACCAAACGCTCCAGCAACGGCGCGGGCTTCCAGTGGTTGCCGAGGCGGGCGCGGTACTCCTTCACCCTGGAGAGCACCGTCGCCAGCCCGATCGTGTCAGCGTAGAACATCGGTCCTCCGCGGTGGCGCGGAAAGCCGAAGCCGTAGCAGTAGATGACGTCGATGTCTCCCGCACGCAGCGCGAATCCTTCCTCGAGGACCTGCGCACCTTCGTTGGCGAGCGCCACCATGATGCGTGCAAGGACTTCTTCATCCTTGATCGGCGAGCGCGCGATGCCGCGCTTGGCCGCCGCTTCGATCGCAAGCTGCTCGATCAGCGGATCGGGTATGCGGTTACGGCTGCCAGGCGCCTCGTACCTGTACCAGCCTGCACCGGTCTTCTGGCCATAGCGGCCCAAGGCGAACAGGCGATCGGGTATCTCGGACTGTGGTCCCTCGTCCGGTGTCCTGCCGGCCGCCGCGAGGTGCTGGCGGATGCGCGCACCAACGTCGATGCCGGCAATGTCCTGCATGCCGTACGGACCCACGGGCAGGCCGAACTCGGTCAGCACCGCGTCAATCTGCGGAACACTCGCGCCTTCCTCGAGGAGGAGATACGCCTCGCGCATGTAGTACGCGAGCATGCGGTTGGCGACAAACCCGAAGCAGTTGCCAACGACGACGCCAACCTTCGAGAGTCGCTTGGACAGTTTCACCGAGGTGGCGATGACTTCACGACTCGTCTCGCGCCCGCGCACGATCTCCATCAGCTTCATCACGTTGGCCGGGCTGAAAAAATGATGCCCGACGACCTGGGCAGGACGCCCGCTGGCGTCCGCAATCTCGTCGATGTCGAGCGTCGACGTGTTAGAGGCCAGCACGCAGGCCGGCTTCGTGACGCGTGCAAGCTCAGCAAACGTGGACTTCTTCAAATCCATGTTCTCGAAGACCGCCTCGGCGACGATGTCGACTTGGTCGAAGGCGTCGTAGGTGGTGGTGGGTGTGATGAGCGCGAGCGTCTTCTGGAGCTGCTCAGGGGTTATCTTCCCCTTCGACATCGTGATCTCGTAGTTCTTGCGAATCGTCTCCATCCCTCGCTGCAACGCCGTCGCGTCGACTTCTTTCAGCAGCACCGGAATGCCGGCGTTCGCATAGTTCATGGCGATGCCGCCGCCCATCGTGCCGGCGCCGACGACGGCGGCGCGCCGGATTTCCACGGTCGGGGTGTCCTTCGGGACGTCGGGCACCTTGCCCGCTTCGCGTTCTGCAAAAAAGAGATGTCGAAGGGCCTTGGACTCGGTTGATACCACGCACTCGGCGAACAGCTCGCGTTCCCGAACGGAACCGGCGTCGAAGGGCAGCGTCATCGCGGCTTCAATGGCGGTGATGGCCGCAAACGGCGCGTTGACCCCGTTGGGCGCCTTGATTGCGCCGCGAATTCTGGCGCCGGCGGCCAGGCCCGTTTGCGCGTCTTCCGGCGCGATCGTGATGTCACGAGTCTTCCGCGTCTTCTTCAGGCCCGCCTGGTTCTTCGCGAAGGCGATCGCGCCTGGCAGCAGGTCGTCGACAGCAGGCACGATGGCGTCGATGATGCCCGCGGCAGCCGCCTTGGGCGCCGGCACTGGTTTACCGTCGGTGCACATCACGAGCGCCAGTTCGGCACCGCACAAACGCGGAAGACGCTGCGTGCCGCCAGCGCCGGGAATGATGCCCAGCAGGACCTCCGGCTGGCCGACGGCGGCGTTCTTCACGGCGACGCGGTAGTGGCAGGCCATCGCCAGTTCGAGGCCACCGCCGAGGGCGTTGCCGTGGATGGCCGCGACGAGCGGTTTGGCAGCGTCCTCGAGTCGCCTCAGCATGGCGTGCATGTGCGCGGATCGCGCCATCGACTGCTCGCGCGACGTCAGCGTCTTGAAGATATTGATATCCGCTCCGGCGACGAAGGTCGCTCCCGCGCCAATGAGCACGATGGCGTCGGCCCCCGCATCGGCGTCCGCGCGCATCACGGCTTCGTCGATCGCCTCCCAGACACCCGGGCCAAGCGCATTGACGGGGGGGTTGTCAATCGTGAGAACGGCGACGCGATCCCTCAGTTCGTAGTGGACGAAGTCGGCCATCGGGGCTCCATGTGAGAACGCACAGCCAGGGCACGGGGATAGTCAAGCGATCGTCTGCCCTCCGTCGACAACGATGACCTGGCCGGTGATGTAGTTCGATGCGTCGGCGGCGAGAAAGACGGCGACGCCTTTGAGCTCGCCCGCCAGGCCGGCGCGTGGAATGGGGCAGTGGGCCTTGAGAGTGGCCTCGACCTTATCAATGACGCCTTCCGTGAGCCGCGACGGGAAGAAGCCGGGTGCGATGGAGTTGACACGGATGCCGCGACGTCCCCACGTCGCGGCGAGCTCGCGCGTGAGGCCCATCATGCCGGCCTTGCTCGCGGCGTAGCCGGCGTAATGCGGGCCGTTGACCGACGCGTGGAGGCCGGAAATCGACGCAATGTTGATGATGCGCCCGTAGTTGCGCTCGAGCATCTTTCGACCTGCGGCCTGGGAGAAGAGGAATGCGCCGGTCAGGTTCGCATCGATGACCTTCTGCCATTTGTCGAGCGGCATCGACTCGGGCTCCTCGCCCCAGCTGATGCCAGCGTTGTTGACAAGGATGTCGACCTGGCCGAAGGCGGCTATGGTCCTGTCGACGACGGCTTGGACGTCGTCGGGTTTGGACACGTCGCAGAGCGCGCCTTCGACGGCGATACCCCTGGCGCGCATGGCGTTCACGGTGGGCTTCAGCCACTCGTCGCGGCGGGCGCACAACATCAGCCGCGCGCCCGCTTCGGCGAGTCCCTCGGAGATCTCGAGCCCCAGTCCGCGAGAGCCGCCCGTGACGATCGCGACGCGGCCCGTGAGATCGAACAGTTGACTGATGGTCGGGGTTGCAGTTTGGAGGCTCATCGGTATCTTGTCTGAGATGGCTTCCTAGAGCTTCGATGCCGTGAACCCGTCGATGTGCACCTCCAGCAGGTGATTCACTCGAATGCCGTACACACCGTCGGTCTTGGCGGTCATGCCGGTTTTGGGCGTGGTGTGGACGACGGTCCCGTTGACCAGATAGTCGATCTTGTCCGCCTGGACGCGAACCTCGAGCGCATTCGTCGAGGTGCCGTTGGCGTCAGGCTTCTTCACGGCGTCGCTCGGGGTCTTTCCCTGCACGTCCTGGGTCGAGGCGTCACCGTCCCGGCGCTTGATGAGCCAGGTCCCATCCTGGCCGACCAGGAAGTACAGGTAGCTCTGGGCAGGCGTCTCCAGCCCGCTTCCTCCGAACACGAGGCCGTAGTAATTCACGTGACCGCTCGGCTTGATCAGCCTGAACGAGCCCTTGAGCGAATAGTTTCCGGTGATGGTGTTGGCCGGATTCCAGAAGACTGCAGCCTGCGGGTTCGTCGCATGGAAGCCTGAGCCCATCGAGACGAATTTGATGGCGCCGGCGCTGTCGGGATCGGTGGCGCTGGTGCTTCGGTCGGCGCGCACCATCCAGCCTTTCGGGGCCTGAGCGGCGAGCGGAACGATGAGTGCGGCGAGCGTTGCAAGCACGGCGATCGACACGTGACGCTTCATATCAGTCCTCCTGAAGAAAACCCGGGACTAAGAATACTCTTTCTGGGGCCGCAGGACGGTGAACAGCCAGAACACAAAAGCCAGCGCAACCATCACCATCAGCCATCGCATCACATTGGCCAGAAACGCCGCGTCGATCGCCGGCCACTCGAAGCGGTACTGAGAGAGCCGATCGAAGCGGTCGAGCAGCCAATGCCAGCCGGTGTGCGCGGCGAGTCCGGAGAGGACAATGACTCCCGCCCGCACTGGCACCAGCCGAAACACGAGCCACAACGCTGGCACGATCACCGCGAGCATGAAGACCTGGCCGGCCTCGATGCCGACGTTGAACGACAGCAGCGAGGTCAGGTGATGCGCACCCGCAAGCTGCAGCGACCGCCGCATCGCGAAGGCGAAGCCGAACCCATGCGCGAGCCCAAATCCGAAGGCCACCATCCATCGTCGCCTCGGATCGGCCACGACGATGTTTTCGATCGCCAGGTAGACGATGGATGACGCTATGAGCGTGGCGACGAGCGGGGGAAACCACAACGGCCCCGGGCGCCATGTCGTAAGCCGATGCGATGAGGGTCACCGAATGCGCCACGGTGAAGGCGGTCACGACAGGAACGAGCGTGACGAACCTGCGGAACGGAATCACGAGGCAGAACAGGAACAGCAGGTGGTCTGCTCCGTCGAGGATGTGGCGGAACCCCATCGTGCCGAAGATCCACGCGGCTTGATACCACGTGGGATCCAGCCGGATGCGGCCCAGACTGTCTCCCTCGGTACTCGAACGCGCGAACGGCGCCGTCGGGCGTCTGAAAGCGGAGGATGGTCGCGACCCGCAGTCCGAAGTGATCGAACCGCGGATGAAACGAGAACCGGGACCGGTCCGACTGAATCGGATACTCGAGCAACGTGTCGAGCATGCCCTGCTTTGGCTGGAGCCTCGTGTCGTCTGGGATTTTCGGCCCCGTGACGGCGGCGAGCGCGTCCTGGTACGAAGCGAACGCATTGTCTTCCAGCGAGAGCCTGACGGCGATGAGGTCTGGCTCCGGGAGCTTGGTCAGTCCCTCGAACATGTCTACGTAGCTGGTGATCCAGAGTCCAACTGCGTCACGGAGCGCCGGCTCGACGATGGGGATGTCGAGCGAGCCGTCGACCCTGCGCACTGGCCACTCGATGTCCCTGATGGCTGCCATCGGCACTCGGATGAGGAACCGCAGTCGCGCGCCATCCGGCTTGATGAACGCACGGACGGTCGTGTCGGCCGGGATCTCGTGCGCGCGAAGCGTCGGCGACAAACAGGCTGTGAGCGCCGCGAGCCAGCACATGGCAGCGGCGGTGCGATGGTGCGGCGGTTTCGTATGGTTCACGGGGCTTCAAGCCTAGCAAAAGCAAGGCGATGGCGCATGAAGCCTTTCCGTGTGCGCGTCGCGGCCAACTGCCGCATACGAGGTGCGCCCAGCGGTCGAGCTACGGCACTGGCGCGAGCGTGACGAAGCCGTTTGATCGGAGCACTGCCGACGGCGTGAGGTCGTCGTCGGACGCGTGGGCGTGTTCAGGGACGTCGCCAGCGTCGGGTCGAAGGTAGCGCCATTGCGAGGGACGTATCGTCGCCAAAAGCTCGCGGCGTGTCTTGATCGCCAGCGGCCGTGGGCGATGGATCTTCCCCAGGCCGGCGAGCACGGTTTCAGGCACCGCGCTGGCGAACATCAGGAGCGGGGCGGTAAAATTGGGGCCGTTCAGTTTCCTCAGCTTCGCCATCCACAGCGCCAGCGCGCCCAGGCGCCACGCGGTCGGCGCCCACCAGCTGTTCTGGCCGGGGCGGAGGTTCATCTTCCAGCACTTCATGATCAGCTGCCACTGCAGCGGCGTAAGCGCGCGCGTCTCGGTCACGCCCTTCTGCTTTTCCATCCGTGTGTCGTGCAAGGGGGTGAAGATGGAAGGGATGAAGAACGCGAAGAGCCCGCGCCGCTCCACTTCGTAGATCAGGTCGATGGTGGCGCGAGTGTCTTCGTCGGTTTCCCCAGGGCTTCCGACAATGAGCGTCATGGCCGGATACCAGTGGTTCCGGTTGAGGATCTCGAGCCCGCGGACGACAATGCTGGGCCATTCCTCAATCGGGAACGGGACGCCTTTGCTCGGCATGATCCGCTTGGCCATGGACACTGAGCCCGTTTCCATGCCGATGAGCGGCACGAGCGCCTTGTGCTCCGGGTGCGTGCTCAGATGCGGCAGCCGGAGCGGGCTCTTGTCGAGCAGCACAGCCGAGAGCTTCTCGATGAGGACAGGATCGACGACCGCGGGTGCGAGCGTGGCGTGGCTGAGGATGTGCTGGTCCACGCCCGGCGTGTTCACGATTTCCGTGTACAGGTCGAGCAGCGCCTCCCGGTTGGGAAAATAGAACGGCGTCTCCGTGTGCACCTGGCCCCAGATGAACATGTCCTCGGTGGCGAGCGAGATTTGCCGGTTGCCGTCGCGCACGTTCGCCCGCACCGCCGACATGATCTTGTGCTTCGGGAGATCGATCTGCGGGTTCAGATCGGGTAGACAGAATTGGCAGCGTCGGCCGCAGCCGGTGGTCATCTCGACCACGCCGAACGTGGTTCGCTTGTCCGGAAAGACAATCGAATCGCGGTCGTGGGGGTGTTCCACCTCCACCTGTCTCGGCAGCGGCCGGTTCTGCAGCGCCGCGTCGAACAGCGTGAACACCTGATCTGCCTCGGCCCGGCCCTCGACGACGGTGTCGACACCCAGTTCCTCGAACGAGTCCGTCTGCGCAATCTGCCAGCCTCCGGATCCACCGACGATCACCTTGAAGCCTTGCCGATAGGGGCTGCTCTTGATGGTGTCGAACATCTCGCGTGAATACGCCGAGTTGATCGGCTTGCCGCCCGATCCGAAGATCGACGTGTACACGCCAGCAGCGAAGGTCACTCCGAGCGGATTGTGCGTCGACACGCCAACGATCCGCGTGTTCGGGCCAATGAACTTCGGGACATCCGCCGGGTAGCAGCAGACGATGTCGGCGGCCTTATATCGGCGCAGCAATGAGGCTTCGAGCACCCGGACGCCCGCCGGCATATAACGCGCGCTGCCGTCGTCGTTGTATTCCAGATCGCGCCATCGTGGGTACTTGCGATTCAAAATCCCCTCCAGCCAGATGGGGAGCGACGCCATGCTCATCTGGATGAAGTAACCCGCGTGATCGATGACTTCCGTGAGGGGTGCGGTCAGCACGATGAGCCGCCCTCCGTCCTCGGGGGGCTGTGCGGTCGCAGATGCTGACGGTATCAGTGTGGTCGAAGCAGCTGTCTGTGGTGCGGACATGAGCCTTCCTCGGTTCCGGAGCGCCGCCGGCTTGCATCCCGACTACGCTCATATTCGGAGGAGAACTCTCGAAGACCGACGGGGTGCCTGGTTGCCCCGTCATCGTGAACGGACCCAATAGTTTAATTATAGACCGACGAGATAAGCAAACCGACGGGATAAGTAAACCGACGGGACAAGTAAACCAACGAGATAAGTAACCGATGAGCGAAACGATGGCCACGCGTCGCAGCCCGGACCAGCGACATCTAACGCGAGCGGTTCCAACGGCCCGGCCGCTGGGGGCGTCCGAATCGCCTCCCAGGACTGCCGCCAGGTCTCGGTGGCATCCCACCCGGGGAATTCGACGGACGAGTGTCGACGCGAGCGCTTCGCGCCGGTTCCTGCCCGCCACGTCCACGCTCGGCCGCCGCGCGCCGCGCGGCGTTCGCTTTCGCCCGCTCGCGATCCTCGGCCTTGCGCTTCCTGATCGCTGCAATCCGTTCGGCGTGCGGTACTTCGAGGGGGGGAGCGTTGCGTCCGGCATAGTCGAAGTCAGGCACCACCACCCGCGGCAAGCGCTTCCCGATGGTGCGCTCGATGAGGCGAACGCTTTCCTCTTCGTCGGGCGAGACGAGCGTAAAGGCGGTGCCTGTTGATTCCGCGCGCGCCGTCCGGCCCACGCGGTGGATGTAGTCCTCCGCGGCCGGCGGCGTATCGAAATTCACCACGTGACCCAGACCGCTCACGTCGATGCCGCGCGCCGCGATATCGGTCGCGACGAGTACGCGGTAAGTGCCTCGTTTGAACCCGGCCAGCGCCTCGGTTCGTTGCGCCTGGGATCGGTTGCCGTGAATCCGCTCCACGCTGACCTTCTGCTGTCCCAGAAACTTCGCGAGCCGATCGGCGCGATGCTTGGTACGCGTGAACACCAGCACGTCTTGCATGCTCGTGTCCGACAACAGCTTCAGGAGGAGTGGGGCCTTCAGATGCTGCGCGACCGGGTAGACGGCCTGGGTAATGCCGGTTGCCGGCGCGACGGGCCGCTCCACGTCAATCGTGACCGGATTCCGGAGCATCTCTCGCGTGAGCGCGACAATCGGCGGCGGCATCGTTGCGCTGAAGAAGAAGGTCTGCCGCTTGGCCGGGATATGCCTGAGGACGCGACGGATGTCCGGAAGGAAGCCCATGTCGAGCATACGGTCGGCTTCGTCAAGCACGAGGAACTCGAGCGCGCTGAGGCGGGCGTAGGGCGCCCGGAAGTGGTCGAGGAGCCGTCCGGGTGTGCCGATGATGAAATCCACGCCGCTTCGGAAGGCGTGCTCCTGGGGACCCATCCCCACGCCGCCGTACACCGCGGCCGCCGTAATCGGGGTATGCACGGCAAGGTCGTTGAGGTCGCCGAGGATCTGCGCCGCAAGTTCGCGCGTGGGAGTCAGCACCAACGCTCGCGTCGTCCCCCGAGGCCGTCCAATCAGTTTGTGGAGGATTGGCAAAAGAAAGGCTGCTGTTTTTCCACTTCCGGTCATCGCCGAGGCCAGGAGATCCCTGCCCTCGAGGGCCGGGGGAACGGCTTCCGTCTGGATGCCGGTGGGACGCCGAAACCCGAGATCTTTGAGGCCCTGGAGCAGTGTGGGGTGTAACTTCAAGGCGGTAAACGGCATGGCCGACCATTATGCGGCCACGGTCGAGAATCGTGTATACTGTCAATGGTCAATCTGAGCCCGCTAGTGTCGAGAGCCTCCCGCCTGTGGCCTTTCGCATGCCCGACTCGCAATGATCAAGAAGGGCCCGGCTGAAGCCGGACACGACGATTAGGGATATATTGATGAGTCGAGAATCTCGTCATCCGCCTGTTCCAACGCGGCGCAAGCCTGCGCCCAAGGCGCCCCCCGGCGAAGTATGTCCACGGTGCGGCCGGGCAACGGCCCGAGTGGTCGGACGGTCAGAATCGGTGCCGGTGCTGTACTTGCGGTGCGATGATTGCCATCAGATGTCGGTCGCACCTGCATGAGAGACTGCGGCGGAATGCCCCACCACATTGCACTCAATCATCCATAACATTCATACCGCGTCACAGTCTCGACAAGTGTCAGTAGGCGTCTAAGGAGATTACATGGCTTCGACAAACGGCACGATCAAACGGCTCGTCAGCGACAAGGGATTCGGATTCATCCTGGCCAGCGACGGCAACGAGTACTTCTTCCACAATTCGGCGTGCGTCGGCACCCGGTTCGACGACCTGCGCGAAGGGCAGGCCGTGACGTTCGAAAAGGGACAAGGTCCGAAAGGACCACGCGCCGAAAACGTCCGCGTCGGCTAGCTCGCTCGCCGCGTCATCGTGCGCTGAAGTGCGTCCGGGGGGAAGGATCCTTCCTTCTCCCGGATTTGCTCGTTCTTTTCCTCTCACGCGCTCCGATATCCCGCGCGCCCCGTACAACATCTGCGTCATACCGCCCTCGCTCTAGCTGCTAGAAGTCTGCAATGATTTCGTACGAGCGCAGCCGTGCGGCATGGTCGAAGATCTGCGTCGTGACGATGATTTCGTCGACGTTGGTCAGGGCGATGAATGCATCCAGGCTGCGCCGCACTCGGTCTGGCGAGCCGACGGCGGCGTACGTGAGCACGTGCTCGACGCCGGCCTTCTCCGCCGGCAACCAGTGGTTGTCCAGCGCATCGACCGGCGGCTGTAGCTGGCTGGGCATGCCACGACGCAGATTGATGAACTGTTGCTGGACGGACGTGAACAAGCGTCGCGCCTCCGCGTCGGTGTCGGCCGCGAACACGCCGATGCCAGCCATGGTGTAGGGCGTGTCGAACGAGGCTGATGGACGGAACGAGCGGCGATAGAGATCGAGCGCCGGCAGCAGGTAGTCTGGCGCGAAGTGGGACGCGAACGCGAAGGGGAGCCCCAGTTCGGCCGCAAGCTTGGCACTGAACAGGCTCGAGCCGAGCAGCCAGATCGGAATATTGAGGCCGGCGCCAGGCACTGCGCGGATGGACTGTCCCTGGCGGAGGGGTGCGAAGTACGCCAGGAGTTCGACGACGTCGCGCGGAAACGTGTCGTCGGCACCCGCCATGTCTCGACGAAGCGCCATTGCTGTCCGGGAATCGGTGCCCGGGGCTCGACCCAGCCCGAGATCGATACGACCCGGGTAGAGCGATTCAAGCGTGCCGAACTGTTCGGCGATGACGAGCGGGGAGTGGTTCGGCAGCATGATGCCACCGGAGCCGACGCGAATGCTCTTGGTGCCGCCGGCCACGTGCCCGATCACCACAGCCGTGGCGGCGCTGGCGATGCCCGGCATGTTGTGGTGCTCGGCCAGCCAGTACCGCCGATAACCCCACCGTTCGGCGTGCCGCGCAAGATCGAGGGTGTTCCGGAAGGCGTCGCTCGCGGTTGCACCCAGAACGATCGGCGCCAGGTCGAGCACGGAGAAGGGGACCATGCTGTCAGTGCCCTCCGAACACTTGGAAGCCGCGCTTGCGTAGGCTGTCGGCGAGGTCGACCTCCATCTGCTGAGCCTTCGCGTAGGGCATCGGATTCAGGTGAGCGTAAAGCCGCGGTACGAGCCGCTCGCCAAACTTCCGGACAACGCGCGCGGACTTGATGCCGGCCTTGTGGTTCTCGAAGCGCTGCTCGGGGGAGAGCCCCGTCATGCCGACGTAGTAGCCCGCGCGCCCGTCGCCACGCGGGTTACGCAGGTAGACGACGTAGACCGAGTGGTGTCCGGTCGTCTTGGTTTTCTTTGCGGCACCTTTGGCCATCGACCGACTCTGTCGCGATGTGAGCCATGAGGATCACGAGTGGCACGTAGAGAAATCCTGGGCCAGTGCAGTCTTTCTCGCACGCCGCCAGCGCTTCAATTCGTGCTCGCGCTTCAGCGCGCGACCGCGGCTGTCGAACGCTTCCGTGTAGACGAGCGCCACCGGCCGGCGTCCACGCGTGTAGCGCGCACCGCGTCCTTCGTTGTGCACGCGCTCTCGGGAGACAGGATCGCGCGCGTAGCCTGTATACAGTGTTCCATCCGCGCAGCGGAGGATGTAGACGAAATGGGCCGGGGGCGTTCTGGGCAATACCGTGACCGCCCGGAGCGTACCATGGAGGCGACTGCGGCGTCGATTGAGGCGTGACCGCCCAGCAGTCACGTAAGGCTGGAACCTGTCGTTCGCGCTCACGCAGAGTTCGCGGATCCTCGTTTGTGAAGGATTCCGTGTGAAACGGATGAAGGGAGCGTGGGCGACGCCAGGACGAGTTGTTGGCGTCGCCCGTCCACTACGGAGCGCAGTTCAGTAGCAGTAGATACCCTCGCAGGGGGGCGGCCCGCCACCCGACTGAGCTGCGATCGCCCCACCCATGTTGGTGTGGAGGGAGCAGTGATAGTTCGTCCCCGCAGACGGCATCGTCACCGATCGGCTCGTCGCGCCGGGTGCGATGTCGCCCGTGTCAGTCGAGGGGTCGTTGTTATTGAGAATCACTCGATGGGTGTCGGAGGTATTGTTCTTGAAGACGACGGCTTGCCCCCCCGCGCTGGCGGGATTGGGCGAGAACGAGAAGTTGTTCGTCTGGCCGTTGATCGCGATCGTGAAGGGAGTGCTGGTCGATGGGTTCGCAGGGTTGCTACTTCCCCCGTCGCCGCCACAACTGACAACTGAGAGCGCCGAAAGTAACACAGCCGAGGTCCAAGCCCATGCGTTCATGTATCCCACTCCTGCTATCGCGCCGCTTCCTGTGGGGAAGCCGCGAGGAAATTAACGATTGGATGGACAGCAATTGCCGGACCAGCGGGAGCAAGGGAAAAGTCGACGAGATCGCCGGGAAAAGATGGCGGCAGCCAGTCGCCAAATCATGGCGGGTTACGTGGGACGGAATTGATTTACCTGGGGCGTAAACCGGAACCCCGACTGAGCAGTATCGGATCACGGGGACATCGGCGACGCCATCAGAAAGACCTCAAGGTGCTATGTCGTGTTGGTCGCATTTTCGTGGCGAATGGCACTCGTGAGCTGTCGTCAGTCGATCCGGTACTTTGCGAGGTAGTACGACAGCGCGCGCTGGCTGAGGCCCATCAGTTCGGCGGCGTCCTTTTTCACCCCATGGGCCTGCTCGAGGGCGCGCCGGACGGTTTCAGATTCCACCCATTCGATGTTCTGCTGGAGCTTCAGTGACGGAAGGCTCGTTGCGGGAGGTGCAATCGGGCCGAGCACGGAAATTGACTGCGCCGTGATGACTGGGCCACTCGACAGCACCACCGCCCGCTCGATGGTATTCTCCAACTCTCGCACGTTCCCGGGCCAGTCGTACTGTTGCAGCGCCCTCAGGACGCCGTCGTCGACTCGCTCGACCCGGCGGCCGGTCCGTTGTGCATGCTTACGGACGAAGTGCTCGACAAGCGCCGGAATGTCTTCGCGGCGCTCGCGCAGCGGAGGCAGTTCCATCGGGATGACGTTCAGCCGATAGAACAAGTCTTCCTGGAACCGCCCCTCCGCCACCATTTGTCGAAGATCGCGATTGGTCGCGGCGATGACGCGGACGTCCACCTTCTCGGTGCGTTCGCTGCCGAGAGGTTCGAACTCGCGCTCCTGCAGCACACGCAGGAGCTTGGACTGCAACGCCGGCGTGAGGGTGCCGATTTCATCGAGCAGGATGCTGCCGCCTTCGGCCAGCGCGAATTTGCCTTTCTTGGTGGCCGTGGCGCCGGTGAACGCACCGCGAAGGTGGCCGAACAGCTCCGACTCGAGCAGCGCCTCCGGGATGGCGGCGCAGTTGACCTTGATGAGCGGCATGTCGCGCTGTGCGCTCAGATGATGAATCGCGCGCGCGACCAGTTCCTTCCCCGTGCCGGTTTCTCCCGTGATGAGGATCGTGCTCTTGGTCTCCGCCACGCGCTCCGCTCGGGAAATGATCGCCTGAATCGCGCGGCTGCGGCCGATGATGCCGTAGTGGTCGAACTGCTCGTCGCGCTCGCTGCGGAGGTACCGATGCTCGACGCGGAGACGCTGGTGATCCAGCGCGCGACGGACCACCACCAGCAGCTCGTCGATTTCGAACGGCTTCTGCAGGTAGTCCAGGGCGCCGAGCTTCATCGCTTCGATCGCGCTGTCGACGGTCGCGTGAGCGGTCATCATCAGGACCTGCGCGCGCTCGCCTTCGGGGACCAGGCCGACGTACTCGCGTATCAGATCGAGGCCGCTTATCTGCGGCATCATGTTGTCGACAATGAAGAGGTCGAACGACCGCTCGGCGAGGAGTCGTTGCGCGTCGCGCGGTTTCGTCGTGTCGACCACCTCATGGCCGGCGTCGCGAAGGGCGCGGCCGAGCGCCTTGAGGATCTTTTCCTCATCGTCGACGAGCAGAATCGAGCCGGGATGGGTCATGACAGAAAGGGGAACTCGATGCGGACATCGGTGCCGCGGCCGGCGACCGTCTCTATGGTGATCGTGCCGCCAAGTCCCTCAACCACGTGCTTGGCGATGGGCAGCCCGAGCCCCGTGCCACCGCGTTTGGTTGTGAAATACGGGTCGAAGACATGCGGCAGTTCGTCGTGGCCGATGCCGCCGCCATTGTCGGCAATGGTCACGGCGATCCGATCCGATAACGTGTGGGTCGACACGACAACTCGCGGCGCGCTGGTCGGCTGGAGGCCATCGGATCGATCCGCAGGCGCGCCGGCGCCGTCGGCGGCGGACAGTGCGGTCGTGGCGACCCGTGCCTCGAACGACTGGCGCGCGTTCAGGATGAGATTCACCAGCGCGAGGCGCAGACGCTCGGCGTCGGTCGAAATGGTCGGCGTGGAGGGGTCGAGCTCCACTGAGACGGGCGGACCTGCACCCGCCGCTGCCGCGTCCGCCGACTCACGGCAAATGGCGTTCAAGTCCGCTGGCGCGCGCTCGAACTGAATTGGACGGGCGAAGTCGAGTACTTCGTTGACGATGCGATTCAGCCGCACGATTTCCTCGTCGATGTCCGCGGCCGCTTCTCGAAGGCCCGCCGCGGACAGATCGGGCTGCCGCAGTGTGTGCAGCGCCGCCTTGATGATCATGAGCGGGTTGCGCACCTCGTGCGCGATCACGGTCGACAGGCGTCCGAGCGACGAGAGCCGCTCTTTTTGCGACATCTCACGTTGGAAGCGGGCGATGGAATCGGTCAGCATGTTGAACGTTGTCGCAAGAACCTGCGCGTCGCCGTCATCCCACCGGTTACCGCTCGAGAGTACGATCTTTCTCGTCAGGTCACCCGTCGCGGCGACTTCGCGCATCTTGCCCGTGATCGCGGCAAGCGGCTGCGTGATGGTGCGCGCAACGGCGAAGCTCAGAAGCGTAGCGAGCAGCACGGCCACGACGGCGGTAATGGCGAGGTCGACGCGAATGGCCCTCAACACGCGACGCTGATCGTTGCGCGATCGGAGGATCAGGGCAACTGGCCCCGTGCCGGCGGAGTCTGCGACGACAGTGCGTCCGGCGCTCCCCGATCGCCCAGGACCTGTCCAGTTCCGGTCAGCCGCCAGTGGCAAGGGCAGCGCCACGTACTCGCCCGAGGCGAGCGCCAGGTTCTCCGCCCGGCCAGGCGTCCGCACGGCGGCCGCCAACGATGCCCGGTCGTCGGTCGGCAGCGTCGTCGCGAGGATGTCTCCGTCCATGACGAAGGCAATGTCACTCCCGGTGATCTGCTTCAACTGCGTGGCCAGCGCGTCATCGAAGAGAAAGCCCACGCTGAGCGTGCCCAGCACGTCCGGGTGCGTGAGGTCGACGGCAATCGGGACCGTGACGAGCTGAAGCATGCCAGTGGGTTGCGCCAAGAGCGTGACGTTCTCGCGCCCCTCGATGGCCCCGTGCACCGACGGCAGCGCCGACACGACGTCCACAACGTTGGGCGACGCGCCGATGCTGGCGAGAACCCTGCCGGCCTTGCTGGTGACGATGAGCAAGTTGGAGTTGACCTGGGTCGGGTATTCGCCGAGGGTGTCCTGGACCGTTGGCGGGTCGTCGGTGGCGACCGCGGCCTTGAGCTTCGGCGCGTCGGCGACGAACCGCGCCATCATGGTGAAGGTCTGTGCCCGCGTGTCGCGCAGTTGCGCGACGAGGCCACCGGTCGCGACGATCTCGCGCTGGAGCTGCTGTTCGATCGTGCGCGTCACACGGCCGTTGACGCGGTAGACCGCGACGCTGATCGACAGCACTGCGAGCAGCGCGCTCGTCAGAAAAATCCTGTTTCTCAGAGACGAGAAGATCTTCGTCATCTTATCGGGGCGCGAAGTCGAGTTGTGTCACGCCGCCTTCCGTCACCGTCGCCGCCCTCGGATCGAAAGCAGCCCGGTCGCTCCAGGCGGCGACGCTGTAATTGCCAGGTGGAACGCGGTCGATTCGATAGCGCCCTTCCTCGTCGGTCACTGCAAAGAACGGGTGACTGAAGACGAGGACGAAGGCATTCATGTGCGAATGGATCTCGCAGAAGACACGGACGATCCCTGGTTTGTCGAACCGAACAGACCTCGATCGTCCGGCCGGGTATCGGCCCAGATCAAAGCGGGCGGTCTTCGAGAGCGAAAACACGTTGTGATAGATCCGATCCGAGTTTGGAAAGTCAACGACCGTGCCGGTGGTAATGGCGAGCACGTGCGGAACAAAGGTCTCGTCTCGCTGATCGAGTGTCGCGCGACCGGGCTCCGGCTGCTCGAAGGCGCCGCGAGGCGCCGTTTCGAGGTACAAAACCGCCTGAGGCCGCATGGACGCGCTGCGATGAGCCGGCCCGCCGAGGTCCGAGATGTTGGGCCGCTGGACCGGCCGGACGTCGGCTGGTAGATCGACCCGACCACGAACGACGCCGCGGCGCGGCCCGAGGGCTTGCGCCGCGTTGATGGCCAGCATTCCCGCGTCTTCCGGGATCCGCGGCGGCTCGGACGCTCTGGGGACCTTGGAAACAGCGACCAGCCCTGCGAGACAGACCAGGACGGCCATCAACGAGCGCGGAGCGTGGGAAGTCATCAAAGCCAGAACACCACCTCCGTCCCGATGAGATGGCTGCGGGGCTGACGCGTGGTGTCGCGCTTGTTGAATTGGTAGGACAGCTTCAGGAGAAGGTTCCGCTGCAGCAACCAACCGGCGCCGGTCTCCAGGCGCGTGACGGGCGCCTCCCATGTTCTGCGTCCGCTCGACCCGGTGATCGTACTGAACCCGAGATGCTCTCCCCGCGCGGCAGCATAGAGCCCTGGTCGTATCTTGTAGCGTCCTTCAACCGAGACGACCGAGGCCAACAGGGGCTCATCGATGAAGGGAGCGGACACCGGTGGCAGCGTCCAACGACTGACAATCGTTTCTGCTCGCACGACGAAGTGGCCGCGCGAGTACTCGGCGTCGACCCCTCCCGCGCGCTGCGTGAACATGGAGGGATCCTCCGTGGTGGCCGCGCGGACCGCACTGGTCGCGAGAAACGGACCGCTCGCCGCGGATGCGCCCACGACCAGTCCAGGGACGGGATGGAACGCCAAGCGTCCGGCGAACTGCCGTCCCTCATTATCCTCCTTCACAAGCGGATTGGAGAGCGTTCCAAGAGTCACCGCTGCAGCAAAGTCGACCGTATCGCTTCTCGCCTGAACCTGAATGCCGGTATCCCACCTGAAGATCGACACCATCGGGACGCCGTGATCGGCTTCGAGGTTGCCGACCGAGAACTGCGACAACCATCCGCGTCCGCGCATCCGTAGCAGTTCGTCGGCGTTGGCTGGAACGGCGTCGGGTCTGAGCGAGGTCAGATATTGATAGCCGAGGGGATACCCAACGAGTGGGTTCTCAGACGTGTAGGTGCGTCGTGCGAACGCGCCGAAGACTGGCGGAATGCGGCCGACCTGGATATCGAACGCACGTGACGTCCACGGACGCAGGCGCACGTAGAACGCGGATGCCTCCGGGTTGCCATTCTGCAACTGCAGCTCGCCGAGCAGAGTCACGTGGCTGCCGGTCTTGACTGCGGCCGCCAGCGCCGCGCGTACCCGCCGAAACGAGGAGTACTGATAGTCGGTGTAGTTGTAGAAGCCGGGGTCGTCGCTCCCCACGGATGCAGAGACATCGCCACCGAGGGTGACCGCGCCATTCGCGAACACGATCGGGTCGACGGGCAGGATCTGCGCGCCTGCAACCCCGCAGGTCGCGATCGCCAGGGCGCCCGCCATCAGCAGACAGGCGGGGCGTGGTCCGCTGAGGGCCTTCATGTCTCGTCTCGGCCGATTATAGTTGTGTGGCCGTGACGTCGGTGTCAGCGTCGGCAGACACGCTGGAGCGGTGTGTCGCGACTTCTCGAATGTGGGCGGACGTAAGTCTCGAGCGAATCGTCGAGTCGAAATGTCGAACGACCGATGCGGGTCAGCGGTGGCCTTTGTCGCGCGAACGCGGCCCCTGAGGACCGGTGGCGCTCACGGCGGAGTCTTCCGCTGGGTGCTGATGACCCTCACTGTCCAACCGCTGCCAGCCCTCCGACTCGCCGATCTCGTCGGGCACTGTCACGAGGCCACGCGAGACGGCGAAGCTACCGTGCGGTGTGCGGACGACGCCGCGAGTGAGATGCGGGTGCCGAAATACGCCCACGGCCGCCCTCCTACGCAGATAGCAGAGGCGGTGGATCCGGGTACCGATTGGACGCCGGGGCCACGAATTTGCGGTTCCCCGATGCAGAAGGAAACGCGATCACGCGCCCGAAGGAGGTGTCCCGTGGAAGTGGCAATTGCTCGGCGCGATGACCGCAACGTTCGCAGACGAGCAGGAGACGCTCGACGTTCCCGGCGTCGGGACGCGCGAAGCACGCCATGTGAGCGATGTATCGGTGAGCACATGCAAATCTGGCAATGGCCTCGATGATCATGGTCCCGTCCTTTGTGGCCCTGCGAGGCAACACCGATACCACCTCATATTTGCGCGGTCCTGCCGCATTTTCGGGTCGAGCGGACTTTCGCGGATTACCGTTTCGTCGTCCTCTTACAAGTATGGTCGTGTCCGTCCGGCGCAAGGTCGTGGTGACGCGACACCAATCCCGGGATGGTCGGCGCCCTACATCACTGTCGGCGGAGCAGGCGGCACGAGGAGGTACGGCCGGTCGCGGAGCTCGCGGCTCAGGCGCGCATGGCGCTGGCGCCATGGTTCGAACCCCCTGGCGAGCGTATCGAGCAGTTGTGCCTTGTGGAGGGAGCGTTCCAGAATCGCGGCACGGCTGAAAAAACTTGCGCCGAGCGTGGCATACCAGCGGATGTTGTGGCGCTGTCGCATCTGATCTTCGAAGAAGCCCGCCAGCAGCAGGCACTGAGCGCCGGCCGTTTCCATCATCGAGCTGTCGTGCAGGAGGGTCGTGTCGTAGACGAAATGATCGAAGACTGTCGTGAGACTCGCGGGCGCGGGTACGTCGGACGCGCCGCAGGTCGACACCTGGGCGTAGTGCGCAAGCACGCTCGCGTTGTAGAGCAGCTCCTGGCGGTCGACCGGCGATTCGCAAACGTCCTGAAGCGCGACCAGGAAGAACGCGAGCGTTCGTTGGTGGTCCGTCGCGAGCAGTTCACGCAGTGGCTCCATAGCACCTCCGCGTCGACCGGTCTTCGAATCCGGTGGCGTCAGCAGAAGATCGAGCAACTCACGTGCCACGGAGACCCACTACGCTGGCCGGTTTGTTCTCCGCCTGTCCGCGGCCTGTGTCCCCGGATCGACCACGATGGCCACGAACAACCGCGCAGCGCCGCCGCGGTCTGGGGCCGCTCCGAGTCCTTGGTCAGACAGGTGAGCACCTGTCGCTCCAGAGCGGCTGGTGTGGGGGCTCCGTTCGCTGCGATGGAGGAACGGCCGCGGTCAGATGCTTCGCGAGCGCGTGCACCACGGCGTTACCTCGAAGAGGAGGCACCCCTGGGGCAGACCAACGCGCTATACTGCGCCGCATGACGCTCAAATGCTCCGGTTGCCGGTTTGCCCTCGCGACGGTCGTGGTGTTGAGCTTCGTGCCCCGGCTCGGCGCGGAAGTGCGCCGCGTGGACGTGACGAAGCGTGCGGACGTCGGCGCGTCGGGATACGAGAAGATCGTCGGCATCGTGCATTTCGCGGTCGATCCGAAAGATCCGCGCAATGGCGTGATTGCCGACATCGGCAAGGCGCCCGTAAATGCGGCCGGGCGCGTCGAGTTTCAAGCCGATCTGTACATCCTTCGTCCCAAGGATGCGTCCCACTCGAACGATATTGCGCTCGTCGAAGTTCTCAATCGCGGGCGTAAGCTCGTGCTCGGCAGGTTCAATGGCGGCGGCACCGCCGACCCTGCGACCGACGCAGACCTGGGCGACGGATTTCTGATGCGCCAGGGCTTCACGCTCGTCTGGGTCGGCTGGGAGTTCGACGTGGGGCGGCAAGGCGGCGGGATGGGTATCGACGTGCCCGCCGCGCACGGCATCACTGCCATTGTCCGCGGCACCTTCACGCCTGAACGCGGCCGAGGAGCGTCAGACCGCGACGGACCTTGCCGGCTACACGCCGCTCGACCCCGCCTCCGAGGAAAACGCGCTCGTTGTTCGCGATCGGCCCTTCGGACCTGCGCAGAAGATCGACCGCGCGCGTTGGACGCTCGACGGCAACACCGTCACGCTCAAGGGTGGGTTCCAGGCTGGGCGAACGTACGAGCTCTCGTATCGCGCGAAGAGCGTGCCGATCGCCGGACTGGGTATGGCCGCGTTTCGCGACGTTGGCGCCTGGATCAAGCGTGCGCCAGACGCGATCGTCCGGTCGCGCTACACGCTCGCGTTCGGCTCGTCGCAGAGCGGCCGGTTCCTGCGGACCTTTCTCTACCATGGATTCAATACCGACGAGAAGGGCGGGCAGGTGTTCGACGCCGTCTGGGCGCACATTGCTGGTGCGGCGGGGCTGAGTCTGAACGAACGTGGCGCAACCCCGACATCGCTGTCGATGTTCACCGCCACGGCCTTTCCATTTGCCAACCAGGCCACGCGAGACCCGATCAGTGGACGGACTGAAGGCCTGCTCGAGAACGAGCGCGCACGGCAGCACCAGCCGAAGACGTTCTTCACGAATACATCGGTCGAGTACTGGGGCGGCGGGCGCTCCGCCGCTCTCGTACACACCAGCCCCGACGGAAGATCCGACCTGGTGTTGCCAGATACGACACGGGTGTACTTTCTCACCGGCTCGCAGCACGGACCGGCGCGCTTCCCCACGCGCGTCGCGCAAGGACAGCAGCCCGACAACCCCCTCGAGTACTTGTGGACGCTGCGTGCGTTGATGGTGGCGATGGAGCAGTGGGTGCGCAAGGGGACAGCGCCTCCAGCGAGCCAGTACCCGAGGTTGTCGGACGGTACGCTGGTACGGTCGGACACGGTGGCGTTCCCGGCGGTTCCGACGGTTCAGTCGCCTCGGATCATTCCAGCGGCGCAGCATGACGGCAAAGAGATTCCGTTCCTCGTGCCGCAGGTTGACGCGGATGGCAACGAACGCGCGGGTGTGCGCACGGCGGAGTTGCTGGTGCCGATGGGCACGTACACCGGCTGGAACTTTCGGAACGCCTCAATGGGCGGCGCCGACCAGCTCGTGCCGCTGCTCGGCTCGCGTATCCCTCTCGCGCGGACCAGGGCGGAACGCGACGCCGCCCACGATCCGCGTCTCTCGGTGGAGGAACGCTATCCTTCGCGAGACGCCTACGTCGCTAAAGCACAGAAAGTGACCGACGGTCTGGTGAAGGCCGGATATCTTCTGTCATCGGACGCGTCGGAGGTGATGAAACGGATGGAAGAACAGTGGGCAGCCGCCGTCACCCGCTAGCCCCGCACACCTGGAGAGATTATGAAACGCATACTGGTTCTCGGCGCACTGGTGGCCACCGGCGCGCTCTCCGTGACTCTGGCCGGCCAGCAGCCGCCGCCACGCGCGCCGCTGCCAGACCTGCAAAAGGTCAAGGACAACCTCTACGTCATCATGGCGTCGAATCCGACGCCCCGTCCGGAGTTCACCGGTGGCAACGTCGGTGTCCTTGTCACCGACGCCGGCGTCATCGTCGTCGATACGAAGCTGGCGGGCTATGGACCGGACATCATCTCGAGAATCAAGGCGGTTACCAACAAACCGATCACCACGATTATCAATACGCACACTCACGGGGATCACACCGGCAGCAACGAGGGGTTCCCGGCGTCGGTGGATATCGTCGCGCAGGAGCACACCAAGGCGAACATGATGAAGATGGACGCCTTCAAGGGCGACAAGGCATCGTTCCTGCCCAAGCGTACCTACAAGGACAAGATGACGCTTGGTAGCGGAAAGGATCGCGTCGAGCTCTACCACTTCGGAGCGGGGCACACGAACGGCGACACGTTCGTGCTCTACCCGACGCTGCGTGTGCTGCACGCCGGCGACATGTTCCCGTGGAAGGATGCGGCCCTCTACGATCGGGCCAATGGCGGGAGCGGCGTCGAGCATCCGAAGACGCTCGCCAAGCTTCTGGCGGCGGTGAAGGACTTCGACACGGTTATCCCCGGGCACAATCCGGTCACGACGCGGGCCGACTTGCAGCAGTATCAGCGGTTCAGCGCCGATCTGCTCGCGGCGACCGAGGCGGCGATCAAGGCCGGCAAGAACGCGGACGAGGCGGCCGGTTCGATCGATCTGGCGGGCAAGTATCCCGGCTACAAGAATGAACGCGTCAAGGCCGCCGTGGGGGCGATCTACGACGAGCTGAAGAAGTAGCCGCCGATGGCGCGAACGTAGCGTCGACCGGTTTCTCGGCGTTGTCTTCCTGTGCCGTGCAGTGGCGCGCGAGCTCGATGCGCCCTCCTGGCATTCCATGATGAATAGCGTTCTCCAGGAAATCCTCGCGAGCCGTCACGTCGTCACTCGGGACGGCACCACGATTCCGCTGAACTCCGAGATTTCGGAAACTGAAGGCGCCGTGTTGCAGCGATACATTCGCGCGGTGAATCCGCAGGTCACGCTTGAAGTAGGGCTGGCGTACGGCGTATCGGCCCTCTTCATCTGCGACGCACTCGCCGAAGTGCATGGGCGGAAACACATCGCGATCGACCCGTTTCAGCGAGGCGTTCGGTCGATTGACTATGTCGTCGGTTCGGCGCATGCGATGCGCGTCGGCTTCGATGGGCTCGGTTTGCTCAACCTCGAGCGGGCCGGGCACAGAGATCTCGTGGAATTTCACGACGAACCGTCGTACCGCGCATTGCCCAGGCTTGAGGCGGCAGGCCAGGCTGTCGACCTGGCGTTCATTGACGGTTGGCACACGTTCGACTACGCGCTCATCGACTTCTTCTATATCGATCGCATGCTCGCCGTCGGCGGCGTGCTGATCCTCGATGACACGCTGTGCCCACCGGTCAGGAAACTCGCGCGATACATCGTCACGAACCGTCATTACGAGCTCGAGGAGGCCGACACGTCGCCGGTCACCGGTGCGCGGCGGTTGTTCGACCTGTCGACCGGCGCGCTGCGGGCCGCCCTGGGGGCCTCGCTGTCGCAGCGGCTGCTCAAGCCGGATGTGCTCAGGACCGATGCGTCCATCGGTCTGCGGACGCGGAACTTCGTCGTCTTGCGAAAGACGGCGAACGACGTACTCGGTGATGGATCGGCGGGTTCACGAGCGTGGAACCAGCATCACGACTTCTGATCAACCATCGTGTCGTCGACTACGGCGAGACACGCGCGCGGCCGGCCTGCGCGCATTCCTCGACCGTGGTCAAGTACTGAATGACGCCCTCCTTGCCGACGACGTACGGGTGCGGCTGCTCGGGCGTGCGGGCGGCGAGTGCGGGAATCTTCGTTTTCGATCCATCGAAGATCGTGTGGTTGGCGATGACTACGTCCGCGCCTTCTCTGGCGACGATGTCGCGAAAGCGTCGCGCCGACGCCGTGTAGGTGTCGAACCAGAACGTCGCGGGACGATCCGGTGTGATATAGGCGGCCGAGTTGTTCATCCAGTTGAAGGCCGTGCCGCCCCATTCCGCGACGAGGTGCGGCTGTCCATTGTCCCTCACCGGAATGAGAGTCGAGATCGTACCGAGCGTGTGGCCCGGCGTGATGTAGAGCGTGAGCGTCGTGTCGCCCAGCGTGAGTTTCATGCCGTCGGTCGCGACCATATCGCGGCGGGGCTTCGTGCCGGTGCTGCGGTCGAGCAGATCCCAGTCGGCCGCTGACAGGAGGACACGCGTGCCGAACGTGTCCTGCAAGAACTTCGCGCCGCCAGAGTGGTCGCCGTGCCCGTGGCTGACGATGGCGTACTTGATTGTGGCGGGATCGAGCCCGAGCTTCCTGAGTCCGCCTGCAACCTCGTCTTCGACGGAATAGTCGTAAATGGTGTCGATGAGGATGATCCCGTCCGAGGTGGTGACCGCCCAGGCGGAGTACTCGGTCTGGCCGACGAAGTACAGGTTGTCGAACACCTTCGCGGGCTCTGCGTGCCACGTGGCGCGGTCCGGTGGTCCGGCAGGGCGCGGTGCCGCCTGGACCCCTCGCCGTTCGGCAAGTGCCGCGGGCCCTGCCGGTGCAGTAGTCTCCTGACAAACGCGGTTGAACACGCCCGTCCACGCGGTGCCGGCAGCCTTCTTCGCGGCCGCGACGTGGACGTCAACGGCCGCTTTCGACGTCTGCCCAATTGCGACCGTTGAAGCCAGGCCAACAGCCGCGGTGCATCCCGTGCTCAGCACGCCCCTCCAGAGTCGGCTCATGGTCGATCTCCCCGGCGCGAATCCTACTGCAGGTCGATGAACTGATCCAGCTTGCGCTCGAAGCCGGACAACAACCCGGCGTCCAGCTTCGCTTCGAGGCACGAATCGACAAACTCGGTGCACTCCCGCTGCTCGACCAGGGGTGTCGTTGCAGAAATTGCAGGGCGGCGGGCCGAATGACATTGCAGATCGTGCAGACCCGTGAGCGATGTGGTCACACATGCGCCGGGTCTCATGCGCTCGGGCGGGAGAATCTCGTGCAGGGAGCACTGAGAGCGGTCGCTCGAATCCCGAGCCTTGATGCAGTGTGGTGCGCTCACTTGATTCCGTAGCCGACTTCACGACTGGGCGCGGTGCCAGCGCGGCGTCCGGCACCTGCACGAAATCTTCACGCGGGCGTCGCGTGATTCTTGAAACCCATTCGCAGGCGCGAGAAGCTCGAACCGTGACCACGCACAAATCGAGCGTTCTCGTTCGAACTCGCGTGGGTCAGATTGAGCGCGCGATTCTCCGAGTGCGAGGGTGCAACGTCATGCTGGACGCGGATCTCGCGGCGCTGTACGGAGTCAGCACCAAACGCCTCAACGAGCAGGTGAGGCGCAACACTCGGAGGTTTCCGCGCGACTTCATGTTCCGACTGACGCCGGAAGAGTATACGAACTTGAGGTCGCAAATTGCGACCTCAAGTTCGAGGTCGCACGGAGGTCGTCGACACTTGCCTCGTGTGTTCACCGAGCACGGCGCCATCATGGCGGCCAACGTGATAAACAGTCCACGCGCGGTGCAGATGAGCGTGATCGTCGTTCGTGCGTTTATCAGGCTTCGTCAGATGCTTCACTCACATGCGGACCTCGCAAAGAGGCTCGACGCACTGGAGACCAAGTACGACGAGCAGTTCGGCGTGGTGTTTGAAGCGATTCGCGAACTCATGGTCCCTCGGCCATTGTCGCGGAAGCGGATTGGATTCAGCCCACTCAAGACCTGAGTGATGGTGTAGGGACCTCGAGGTGCGCGCTGGTGGCGCTGCTTCGTCGCACCAGGCCTTGCGACACCGCGGTTCCCCGGCCCGGTGTTCTGCCGGAGGTTCGGTGTGTCACCACCGGATGCGTTCCATCCCCTTCGCAAAGCGGCACTTCCCAGCTCCGATGAGCTCCGACCAAGTCGAAGCTCATCGGAAGGTTCTGTGAAGACGAGGACGGACGTCGTGGTGAATCAGGGCGGCGATGCCTCGGCTGCAACGACCACGAGATTCTTCCTGTCTACGAACATCTCGTTCGATGCGAGTGATGTCGGGCTGGCCGGAAGCCGGGAACGGCCCGCGCTGGCGGCGGGCGCGTCGAGTGCCGGCTCGACGCTGGTCACCATTCCTGCTGCCACGGCTCCCGCGTACCATTACCTGTTCGCGCTGATCGCGCTCGCCGACGCGGACGGCGTCGTTTCGGAAGCTCTGGACCAACAACGCCGGCGCGCGGACAATTCGCGTGGAAGCGCCGCAGGCGGCGGGCGCTGTTCGAGAGCCGGTTGGAAGTCCGCGTTCTTGGCACCTTCCGCGGGGCCACGAATCCCATCGTGACGAGTTTGTAATCGGCGCCGATTCGCCAACAGCAGGTCCTACTCCCGCTTGGCCAACCGAACGCGTGGCAGCCGTTCCCGATGTTCAGCCGCCGTCCTGCGACCGGCGAACCCAATTCTGGGCTGCTCGATGGTAGGATGCTAGCGGGCGTCGACGTCTAACGCGACGCCCTGAAGTCGACGCCTAAATCGACCCCTAAACAGGAGTGCCGGCTCACTTCGTGACCAGTATGCTGAATCGATTCCCCCGACGTGTCCAGGTTCCCCTATCCATCGTACTTGCGGGCCTGTGCAGCTCGGTTGCCTGCACCGATTCGAAGCCTGCGCAGGCCCGCAGCCGAGACCAGGCGCCGCAGGCAGTGACTACCGCAGTGGTTCGCCAGGACGCGATTTCTCGCGCAGCCGAAGTCGTCGGCACGCTGGCGGCGGTGGACGAGGTCACGTGTCGGCTGAAGCCGAGGGGCGCGTGAGCCGGCTCTCTGCCGATCTTGGCGATCGCGTGCAGGCCGGCCAGGCGCTCGTCGAGCTCGATCGCGAAAAGCTGCAATACAACGCTGGATCAGCAGCAGCGCGGCGCTGGCGCGCGCGCTTGCCAGGTACGGCGCGTCCGACCCGCAGCAGCTGCCGCCGATCGAGCAGACGCCCGACGTGCAGAAGGCGCAGCGCCGAGCTCGTGCAGGCGAAGCAGGCGTTCGACCGCGCCGAGGAGCTGCACAAACGTGACCTCGTCCCGAAGCAGACGCTCGACGACGCCGACGCGACGCTGCGGTCGAAGCGAGGCGAGCTACGACGTCGGCGCTGCAGAACGCCAAGAACCTCCGCGCCGACATCGACGCGGCGAGCGCCACCGTGAAGCTGGCCGAGCGCCAGCTCCGCGACACGATCATCCGTGCGCCGTTCGACGGCTACGTGCAGAAGCGACTGGTCTCGCTGGGCGAGTTCGTGAAGAGCCAGACGCCGGTGATGAGCGTCGTCCGTGTCGACCCGCTGAAGGTCACCGCGGAGATTCCGGAAAAGCATGGCGCCGTGGATCAAGGTCGGGCAGCCGGTGGCGCTGCAGGTCGACGCCTATCCCGGACAAGACGTTCACGGGCAAGATGTCGCGCATCAGTCCGGCGGTGAACACGCGCGACGCGGGCGTTTCCGTTCGAGGCGCTCGTGCCGAACGGCGACGCGCTGCTCAAGCCGGGCACGTTCGCGCGCGTCCAGATCGAGACCGCCGAAGGTCGATCAGGTCCTGACGCTGCCCTACTGCCGCGCTGCAGTACCGCTACGGCGTGTAATCGCGTGTTCGTCGTGCAGGGCGACCGGCTCGTGGCGCGGGAGTTGAAGGTCGGCGATCGCGCGGGCGACCGGGTCGAGATTATCGGGAGTGTGAAGGCGGGCGATGCCGTCGCGACGAGCGATGTCGAGCGGCTCGCGGATGGCCTCAAGGTCACGACGGGTCCGTCGATCGGCGCTGCGCACTGAAAGGGGTCCATGCTGTCCGAACTCTGCGTCCGCCGTCCGGTCTTCGCCACGATGCTGGTGATGTCGCTCGTGGTGCTCGGCATCTTTTCGTTCCGCGATCTCGGCGTCGATCTGTTCCCGAAGGCCGACCCCGCGACCGTGAACGTGCTCGCTGCGGCTGCCCGGCGCCAGCCCGGACGAGATCGCCACGTCGGTCATCGAGCCGATGGAGGAGGCGCTCAGCGGCATCGCCGGCATCGACGAGATGCACGGCGCGCCGATCACGCGAGGGGCGCGGCCAACATCACCATCCGGTTCGTCCTCGAGCGCGACCTCAACGACGCCGCCAACGACGTCCGCGAGAAGGTCGCCGGCGCGATCCGCGACACGCCGCCAGAGCATGCTGCCGCCGGTCATCACGAAGGTCGATCCCGACGCCGACCCGGTCATGACGCGTCGTCGTCTCGTCCGACGCGATGAGCCTGCGGACGCTCACCGAGATCGCCGACAAGCAGGTGAAGCGCGCGCATCGAGATCGGTGAACGGCGTCGGCGAGGTCAGCTTGTCAGGCGGCGCGTGCCCGCGAGATCCACATCGTCGTCGACATCGAGAAGCTGAACTCGCTACGGGCTGTCGATGACGCAGGTGCGCGACGCCGTCGTCGCCGAGAACGTCGAGATTCCCGGCGGCACGGTCGAGCAGGGCAAGGGGCAGCTGCTGCTGCGGACGCTCGGCCGCATCGACGCCACCGCAGACTTCAACAACATCGTCGTCGCGACGCGTGAACGGCACGCCGATCCGCATGTCGGACATCGGCTACGCCGAAGACTCGTTCGAGCGGCCGACGAGCGCCGTCTGGCTGGACGGCGACGCCCGCGGTCATGCTCGACATCCGGCGCGCGATCGGGCGAGAACACGGTCGCGGTCATCGAGGGCGTGCAAGCGCGAAGCTCAGATCGATCCAGCGCACGCTGCCGCAGCGCGGTCACAGCTGACGCGTCACGCGCGACGACTCGCAGTTCATCTACGCGTCGATCGCCTCGCTCGAGGAGCACCTGATCTGTGGGGCAGCCTCTTCGCCGCGGTCGTCGTGATGTTCTTCATCCGCAACATCCGCGCCGTCATCATCTCGGCGCTCGCGATTCCGGCGTCGATCATCGCGACGTTCACGCTGATGCGCGTCGATGGGCTTCACGCTGAACAACATGACGCTGCTCGGCATCACGCTCGCCGTCGGCATCGTCATCGACGATGCGATCGTCGTGCTCGAGAACATCTTCCGGTACATCGAGGAGAAGAACTGCACGCCGTTCGAGGCGGCGATCCAGGGCACGCGCGAGGTGACGCTGGCCGTCATGGCGACGACGCTGTCGCTCGTCGTGATCTTCCTGCCGGTCGCCTTCATGACCGGCTACGCGCAGGCGGTTCATCTATCCGTTCGGCTGGACGATGGCGTTCGCGATCCTGGTGTCGATGCTCGTCAGCTTCACGCTGACGCCGATGCTGAGCTCGCGATTCCTGAAGCTGTCGGACGCCGAAGCGGATCACAAGACGAAGGAACAGCGGCTTCTTCCACTGGCTCGACGACTGGTACACGCGGCGGGTCAACTGGGCGCTCGACCATTCCGCCATCGTGATCATCGGCATCTCGGTCGTCGTGTTCCTGACGACGTTCCGCTGAACCGCATGGTCGGCCGCGACGTTCGTGCCCGACGAGGACATGGGCGAATGGACCATCCACATGGACACGCCGGAAGGCACCTCGCTCGAAGGGACGACCGAGATCGTGCATCAGCTGCACGAAGAGCTGAAGGGCATCGAAGGCGTCGCGCAGATCGCGTCCTAGCCGGCGATTCGGCAACGCGTGACGCACGTCCACTTCTTACGGATTCGCGCTGCCGCCTCGACGAGCGCAAAGTGACGCAGGAGCGAGATCGTCGCGGAGCTGCGGCGGCGCCTCGCGGCGCATCCGGGCTACCGCGCCGTGATCTACGCCGCGGAACCCGCTCGGCGGCGGCGAGGGTGGCGGCGGCTTCGCGATCACCGCGAACATCCTCGGGCCGGACATCGAGCGAGCTCACGGACTATGCGTTCCAGGCTGCTGGCCAGGCGCAGAAGCTGCCGAGCCTCGGCCGATGCCAAGATCGACGTGAGCGATCTCGAACCCGGAGGTGCACGTGGCGGTCGATCGCCAGCGCGCCGCCGATCTCGGCGTGCGGATGGCGACGATCGGCAACACGCTGCGGCTGACGGTGTCCGGCGACGACGAGATCTCGAGTCTACCGCGAAGGGCAGCGAGCAGTATCCGGTGAAGATCCGCGTGCTGCGAGAGCCAGCGGCGCGACATCGAGGCGATCGGCAAGCTGACGGTCCCGTCCGCGACCGGCAGCCCGTCCGCATCGACAACATCGCGCGGCTCGAGCGCGGCTTCGGGCCGACGGCGCTGTCAGCGCTACGAACCGGCAGTTCTCGGTCGAGCTTCAGCGCCGACGTCGCGCCGGGCACGCGCTCGACGAGGCGTCGAACGACGTCCGCACGATGTTCGCCGAGCTTGAACCTGCCGCCCGGACTATGGCGTTCCGGCTGCAGGGCCAGACGCAAGATCCTCGACGAGACGACCGACCAACCTGATCATGGCGATCGGCCTCGCGATGATCTTCGTCTACATGGTGCTCGCGGCGCAGTTCGAGAGCTTCGTGCAGCCGATCGTCATCATGCTCGTGCTGCCGTTGTCGGTGCCGTTCGCGCTGTTGACGCTCTGGATGACCGGCCGGACGCTGAACCTGTGGAGCGCGCTCGGCATGCTGCTGCTGCTCGGCATCGTCAAGAAGAACTCGATTCTGCAGGTCGACTACGCCAACGTGCTGCGCGCGCGAGGCGTGCCGCTGCGCGAGGCGATCGTCGAGGCGTGCCGGACGCGGCTGCGGCCGATCCTGATGACGACCTCTGCGATCATCGCGGGGCTGATCCCGACGTCGCTCGGACTCGGCATCGGCGGACGCGGACGCGCCGCGATCGCCGTCACGATCATCGGCGGCCAGTCGCTGTGCCTGTTCCTGACGCTGCTGCTGGTGCCGGTCGCGTACGTGAAGTTCGACGCGCTCGAACAGTCGTTCATCAACCGACGCTTCAAGGCCGTCTTGGCGAAATTGTGGCCCCGCAAGACGGGCCGTTTGCAGCCCGGCCAGGTCACGTAGCGGACTCAGGGGTCGCCTTTTTCTGTGGCCGGGAGCCCGACGTGGGCGAGTCGCTTCGGCAAGTGGCGCCCACGCGGTGGAATCCGCGGGGCGACGGGTCAGGAACGCGCGTGGGTAGACCAATGCACCTGCCGCTCGGCCGGATTGTTCTCGTCGGACTCGTCCTGTTCGTTGTGGCGTATCTCCTTATTCTGCGGCCTCGCGATTCGGCTCGTGAGAATGCCAAGCCGGCGCCGCAACCGGTGCTGCCGTCGCACACTCGGCCATCGCCGACGCCGGCGGACCCGCAGCGCGGGTTTCCTGTCGGGGCCGCCGAACTCGGGACGCCGCGGGCGCAGCCTCTCAGAATGGTCGACCTGAACAACGGGACGCTCGCGGATCTCGAAACGCTGCCCGGCATCACGCCTGATGATGCACGCCGGATTCTCGCCGGCCGGCCCTACCGCGCGATGCGGGACCTGGAGCGCGTGGGCATTGCGCACGACATCGTCGAGCAGATTAGCCCGCCCGCGATCATCTGGTTGAACGATAAGGGTGATCCGACGGCCGCGCCACGACCAGGGTCAATACCGCCACCTGCGCCGACGAATTCCACACCCTGACGAGTGCTCCACCTGCGCGGTCCACGGTCGGCGGGAGTGGAATCTAGTGCGTCATACCGTACATGATGTAGTTGACGCCGATCTTGTACGCCTCATTGGATTCGTCCACGGGTCGAAATCCGGTCGCGGAGAACTCCCAGAAATCGGAGATGTCCGTGTTGTAGTTGGCCACCGCCATCAGGCGCTTGCGGCGATCGTTGTTCTCGAACAGGCCGCGGATCACCGGACGCCCGAGATCATAGGACTGCGGGAGGACGTCGAGCGTCTCGATCCTGAAAAACGAGTCAAAGACGGGGTGCGGAGGAGCGAGCTCCACAAACTGAGCGCCGGGAATCACGCGACGCATGTTGGCCTCGAAGTTGTTCCACGCGGTCGCCGTGCCAGGCGAGTCGCGGAAATCGTCGAAGATGGCGAATCCACCTTTGCGTAGGTACGCGCGAAAGGCGGCAGCCTCGGTGTCATTGAGCGTCCAGAAGCCTGCCTCGGCCATGTACGCAATGGGATAGTGCGCCAGTTCCGGATCGTCGAGCGCGAGGACGACCCCCTCCTCGATGCGAGGCTTCAGGTAGCTGATCTCGTTCAAGATTTTCATCAGGCTCGTCTCGGCGCGCTCGCCGCCACGGCACGAGATGTAGCCATGGGCCCAACTTGGCAGGCCGCAGTAGCCATAGCCACCTGAGGCCGTGACGTATTTGAGGCGCGCGAACGCGAATCGGCCGTCGTATGGCAGGTTGTGCACGGTCAGATCGAGCCGGCCGAGGCGGCCGAACCCCTGCCGCCCAGGGGCCGCAAGCGTCGACGACACGATCAGCACAGCCACCATCCCCGCACATCGCAGACGCGCACGCAACACGAGTTCCTCACGTCGAGCATAACAGCCTGCCATCTCATCCACGCCAATACTTCCGGTTTCTGGCCCCAGAATTCGCTCCCCCTTTGAATTGCATGACGCCCAATCAGGCGGCGATTCCATCCAGTACCGGACGCGCTCGGTTCGCAGCGACTCTTGGCAAGATTCTGACTGTGCTGAGAGACTTTCCCATATGATGCGCTTGAGACGGCCGTACGACGCGATTCCCAACGGGAACACGATCGCGGCGTCTGACTACCGGACGAGCGTAATGACCCTTCTTCGAAGTGCCATCCGCAAGGCGTGACCAGGATGACCGTTCCGACGATGAGTTTGGCTACGGTCTTACGCTTACGCAGGCGCGACTAGTCGTATGACGGACGGCAGCTCAGCGCCGCTGTCTGGATTACAGGCGATAGCCGGTGACTTTCATCGCAACCACATCAAGAATCGATAGGATTCCAATGACGAAGGAGCTGGCAGCTGGTTTTGCTCTCATTCTGGTCTTTGATGTTCACTATTTTCCGGTTGCCTGGATGCGGAGTCTCTATACGGGCAACGTTTCTCAGGCTCGTGCGAGCCAGCACGGATCTCCAGGACAAATCATCAGGTTGGATCCTGCGTTGGACGCAATCGTGCCCTCAGAGACCGCGATCGAGATGGTTCATGCCGGCGACGACGGCATCACCGAGGGACCGGTCTGGACACGCGACGGTGCGCTCTTGTTCAGTCACATGGCAGCCAATGTCATCTACAAGCTGACGCCAAACGGCCAGACGTCAATCTTCAGGGAACAGGCTGGATTCGTCGGCGCTGCTCCCCGGAATTCGAATGACGGCCCGAATGGCCTGACATTTGACAAACAGGGACGCCTGCTCATCTGCGAACGAGGCAATCGCCGTGTCACACGTCTTGAGCCCGATGGGCGAATGACTGTCGTCGCCGACCGATATCAGGGGACGCCGTTCACGCGTCCGAACGACGTGATCGTCAAATCGGATGGGTCGATCTACTTCACGGACATGTGCTTGGGCTGCACGCCGGAACTGGGGTTCCAAGGGGTATTCCGCATCGTCAACGACAGGATCGACGTCGTCGCGAAGATGCCAGCCCCCAACGGGCTGGCCTTTTCGCCAGACGAGAAGTACTTGTATGTTTCCAGCAGTGACATGGCCCGCCAAGTCTGGATGCGGTTTGCGGTCAGACGAGACGGAAGCCTCGATGCCGGAAGAGTGTTTTTCGACGCGACCAACCAACCAGGTGCTGGGGTTCCCGACGGCATGAAAGTCGACGCCGTTGGAAATCTCTATGCGACCGGACCGGGCGGCGTGTGGATAATCTCGCCCGAAGCGAGGGCTCTCGGGCGCATTGAGCTGCCAGCCAGCGCACAAAATGTCGCGTGGGGAGATGATGGAAGATCCCTCTACATCACCGCCAGTTCCATCTATCGCGTTCGGTTGAGAACAACTGGAAAGCGGCCCTGCTGCGACTCAGTGTCCGGGGCGCCGGCTGGCCGGTGAAGCGCGGCTGGGCACCTTTGTAGTTTGTCAGGGCTTCTCCACCCTCACGAACACGTCCCTTGCACTCGCGTAGGTCGCCGGACCAGGCGCCGCACGCTCGTATCCGTGCTGGACGTTGACCGTCTTCACGATCGCGAGGCTCTTGCGCTCGGCGTCCATCTGCCACGTTTCGTCGAGCGTCACTGCCCACCCCGAGAGTTGACGCGTCGTCTTGACCACGAGAGATGTTCCGCTCCACTGCAAGCTCGTCGTCACGTCACCAGGAAGCCTGACCTGTGAGCCTTCCAGGCTATAAAGCAGGGTTTCGGTGGAGCCTTCGCGTTCGGTTTGAACGATCAAGTCAGTGGACGTCTGCCGCACAATGATCGTCGACGGGACGTCGTAGCCGTTGACCGCGGACTCGCTTTGTGTCACGTCGATCTTCCAGGTTCCGGAGTAGTCGGGTCTGGCCGACTGAGCGACCGACGTGCCGGCAACAACCAGTAGCGCGACTAGCGCGATGACGACCGTTCGTCGCATAGGTCACCTCCCTGGGTTGCGTGCCGGTGAAGGAAATAGCCGCCGTTCGACTGAAGCCAAATCGCCATCAACCGACATTCCGAGTTGGCCCCCTTCAATCGGCAGCATGCTACACCAGAGCGCCAGCGCGCCGGCCGAAATTCTTCCCGGCTTGGGTCGCGAGTTATGCCAGCATCTTCCTTCGAAATGAGAAGGGGCGGCGCCCGGTGTACGGAGGCGCCGAGACGTTCCAGGACGTTCCGCACTGGCGCGATCTCGTTCTGTGCTATGAGTACTTCCACGGCGACAACGGGCAGGCCTTGGGGCCGGTCACCGGACAGGATGGACCGGCATCATCGCGCGCGCGATGCATCTGTTTGCCACCACGACGCCGGAGCAGGTCCTGGAAGTCGGCACGTTAGCGACGATGATCGAGGTCAAGCCGACGGTCGGTGTCTGAGGCCGACCACGGCTGAGAGGGAGCGCCGACATGGCCACACCGCGTTATCCTTCGCTGTACCAAATCAACACCCGCGTCTGGCTGACCGACCTCTCGCGCAGCCTGGGCCGGAACGCCACACTTGATGACATTCCCGAGGCAGAGCTCGACCGCGTCGCCGGGATGGGGTTCGACTGGGTCTGGCTGCTGAGCGTATGGCAGACGGGGGCCGTCGCGCAGCGGATTTCGCGCGCGAATCCCGAGTGGCGCCACGAATTCCAGGAGACGCTGCCTGATCTGCAAGACGACGATATCGCCGGCTCGGGGTTCGCGATCACCGGGTACACGGTGCATCAAACACTGGGCGGGGACGAAGCGCTGGCGCGACTCCGCGAACGAATTCGCCGCCGTGGGATGCGGCTGATGCTCGACTTCGTGCCGAACCACAGCGCACCCGATCATCCCTGGGTGACCGATCACCCCGAGTACTACGTGGCCGGGACGGCGTCCGACCTGGCGCGCGAACCGCACAACTACACGCGGGTCACGGCGACGTCGGGTGACCGGGTGCTGGCCCTCGGACGCGATCCGTACTTCGCAGGCTGGCCGGACACCCTCCAGCTTGACTACAGCAATCCAGCCACACAAACGGCCATGCTCGGGGAGCTCCTGAGGATCGCCGGACAGTGTGACGGCGTGCGTTGCGACATGGCCATGCTGGTGCTGCCAGACGTCTTCGAACGAACCTGGGGCCGCCGGGCGCCACTGTTCTGGCCGGACGCGACGCGGCGCGTGCGCGAGAGGGTTCCAGACTTCTGTTTCATGGCGGAGGTCTATTGGGACCTCGAATGGACCATGCAGCAGCAGGGTTTCGACTACGCCTACGACAAGAGGCTCTACGATCGGCTCCGCGACGGTCACGCCCGGCCGGTGCGGGAGCATCTCCACGCCGGGCTCGACTATCAGGGAAAGCTCGCGCGCTTCATGGAGAATCATGACGAGCCACGGGCGGCCGCCACCTTCGCGCGCCCCATGCACGAAGCCGCGGCCATCATCACCTATCTGTCGCCCGGTCTGCGCTTCTTCCACCACGGTCAGTTCGAAGGCCGCAGGAAGCGCATTTCGCCGCACCTCGTCCGCGCGCCGCTCGAGGCAACCGACCGAGCGCTGCAGCGGTTCTACGAAGGCCTGCGAGCGGTGCTGCAGCGTCCGGTGTTCAGGGACGGCGAATGGCAGCTGCTCGAGTGCGCGCCCGCATGGGAGGACAACGGGACGTGGGACTGTTTCGTGGCGTGGTTCTGGAAGGGCGCCGCTGGCGACCGCCGGCTCGTTGCCGTCAACTACGCCGCGAACCAGAGCCAATGTTACGTGCGCGTGCCGCTTCAGGATCTCGGTGGCCGGTCGGTGCGCTTCGAGGATCTGATCAACCCTGTGGGTACGGTCGGTTTCGATCGTGATGGACGTGATCTCGACGCACGCGGTCTGTACCTGGACATGCCCGCATGGGGCTACCACGTGTTTGACGTCACCGCGCTCTAAGAAGCGCATGTCGGCCGAGGTCTGCGAGCGGAGTTGTCGAACGATCGCGTGCCTGCGGTGCAGACTCCGCAAAAGGAATCGGGACAAACTGTGACGACAGAGTCGGCGAAAGACTGGCGGGTTCGCTGGCGGCTCTTCTTCTCCGAAGTCATCGGCACGGCCGCGCTGGTGTGTGGTGGCGTCTCGATGGTGGTTGTGATGTTCGGACACGGGAGCCCCATGGCGCGGCTCGTGCCGAACGAACAGGTGCGGATGGCGTTGACGGCCTTTCTCTTCGGCTGCGTGGGCGCAGCGGTCGCCCTGTCGCGCGTCGGGACGGAGAGTGGGGCGCACATCAACCCGGCAGTCACCATGGCCTTCTGGTTGATGCGCAAGCTCGATGCGCGAGCGGCCGTGGGCTATGTCGTCGCGCAGGTGTCGGGCGCCTGTCTTGGGGCGCTTCCACTCCTGGCGTGGGGAGAAATGGGCCGGAGCGTCGCGTTCGGCGCCACGATCCCTGGTGAGGGTTACTCCACGGCAACGGTTGTGATGGGCGAGGCCGTCACGACGTGTGCCCTGGTTACGACCTTGTGCGTGTGCCTGGGCTTTCGACACCTGCGTCGTTTCACACCGTTTGTGATCCCGTGTCTGTACGCCGTCATGGTGCCGCTCGAAGGACACATCTCCGGTACCAGCACCAACCCGGCCCGTACCGTCGGTCCCGCGCTGATTTCGGGCCGTTGGGACGGATGGTGGATCTACTGGGTGGGCCCGATGATCGGTACGCTGGCGGCCATCATCATATGCAGTTCCATCGCCAAGCGCATCGAAGTCGCGAAGCTTTACCACTTCGAGAACGACCGTCGCCGGTTGTTTCACCGGATGGCCGGCTCCCGGTAGACCGAGAGGCGACCATGGGCTCGATTCCTTCGGTGAAACGCGTGTGTCGAGATCGCGTCTGCGTTGGCCGCGGCGAAACGGGACGGCTGGCCGTTGTCAGAGGCGACTGTCGAGGAACCTCGTGTGATGGGAGCGAGTACTGAGCGCTCGTCCGTCAAAAACGAAGCGTCCTCCGGACGGCGCTCATTCCACTATTGACCGCGCGTTCGATCGGCGAGGACGAACCCGCCCGCAGGCTCGTTCTGATTTCTACCGTCTGTCGCGGCAGCACCTGAACGCGACGCACTTCAGCCGCATAACCCGGATGGCTTACTCGGACGACGTAGACACCCTCCGTCAGCTCCTGCGTGACCCGGCCTGTAGAGTCGGGCGTCAGGGTCGCAACGATCGCGTTCTGAGTCGTGAGGACTTCAATCGTGGCATCAGTGACGCTTCGGCCAGAACCGGCGGCCGTCACGATAGTCACGAGGTCCCCTGTGTTCGCCGGACGCGCAAACTGCACCAGAGAGAACGCTGCGCCGGTGATCGACACGATCCCTGCCAGGGTACCGACGACTGCCTGAAAGCGTGAAAGCGACCGGCCGAGCGAAGAGCTTTTGCCTGCTGCCCAGATCGATTTCCGGAGCGAAGGCGTCGGCGATGCAAGGGCCTCATCAGCCATCGAATGGGATCGAATGGGGTTGACCACGTGGTGCGCGGTACGAACGCGTGTGTGTGGGATGGCAACATTCGGACCAGTGCGCGTCGCGTCATAACATCGCACAATTGTGGCGTTTAGCTGGCGCGGCCGGCTAGGGGGTGCCGCGCGCAATGTCTATTTCGCAATTGGCCAGTCAAGAATCGCAGGCCGTCACCGATCAACGAAAAGGGCACGCTGAAGGCCCTGCGCAAGCACAAGCGGAAGGCAGGCTAGGCGGATGAGGCGATTGCGCGGAGCGAAGCCGCGGTGGTCGGCGAGACGCATCGACACCTGGCTGAGTCCGGTGCGGTTCAAGCGGCGCGAGTGGCCATCAGCAGAAGCGAACTGTCACTGCGATGTCTCGGGAGTAGCTGCGGTCTCGAGCGGCGCCCGATACGCGGGAAAAAAATCCAGGCGAGCGAGATCCTCCACCGCAATGTTGGCGGCCTGAGCACGGCGGGTCGTCAATTCCCGATACGTCTCATCATCGGTGACCAGGCGCAGCGTCAAGAAAGGAAAAAGCAATCGGGAAAACCCACGTTTGAATTGGAACAGGCGATCGTTAGAGCCTCCGACGCCACTTCCCAAGTGGAGGTAGCGATTGCCTCGGGACTTGGCCCATCCTGCCGCGTGGTAAAGCAGAAGATGGAACGGCGATTTCTTCAGGAAATCCGACCTGGTCCCGCCAAGGTGTGCCTGGACTATTCCGCCACATTCAAGAAAGATGCACGCGGCCACCGGCTGCGCCTCCGCTTCGACGACGCAGCAATGAACCTTCTCTCGCATCTCACTCAGTGTCGCGAAATACTCGTGCCCGAAGTAGTAGAAATCCCTGGCATTCACGCGATCCATCGTTTCCCGATAGATGTCCATGACAGGTTCGAGGTACTCGGCCAGCGAAACCATGCGAGGCACGAAACCGAGTTTCTTGCATTTATTGATCGTCCACTGGTGTCCTTCCCTGATGCCCTTCCACAGTTCAGTTTCGGTCAACGTCAAATCAATAGCCACAGTCTCGGCGACCTTGGAAAAACCCCCTTCAGGAAACAGTTGTGGCAGCCCGTCGCTGAGCAGAGGATTCATCCTGAGGAACGCGGAACAGACGCCTTTTTCGCGCAACGTGATCTTCAACTGATGGATCGCCTGTCGAGCGAACTCAGGGGACTTTCGGGCGGCGTCGCTCAGCAACACACCTGGATACCCATAAGGAGAAATGATGTCGTACACGTTGTCCCCAACCCCGCCCTCCGGGAAAAGGCGATCGCATCGACGCAACAGATAGGGAACGAACAGTTCCTGTTCGTCGGAAGTGGCCAGAAAGGCCCACGGTTGAGCTAGGCTCGATTTGCCGTCCAATTTCACATATTCGGGAAGGTGGTAAAAGTCGTGGGGGAGCCTGTCAAGAGCCGCGCTCCATCGGGGATCGTGAACTTCCAGATGGACGACATCCATCAGGACCGGTCCGTCCAGACGATCGGAAAGATGTGTGGATCGCCAAAATCCGGATCGCCGTTCGGAAGTGTTCGGCACAGCTTCTCATCGAAGATGTGGATTTCCCTCCCTTGAGCATTGCGATAGGGACGATAGTGGTTGTCCCCATCCTGCAAATGGACCGCGTAGGAAAGCCTCGGCTGTCCACTGGTATTCGGATAACTCGCGTGAACAGTCCATCCGTGATGAAAACTGACCTGGCCTTTCTTCATGATCATCGGGACAATGCGAACGTCCCTGCCTTGCACGCGAAACTCGTGTTCCAATCCGCTCAGATCCTGGTGATTGAAGAACCGAACATCCTGCAGGCTCTGCCAGCGATGACTTCCCGCCATCACCACCAGCGGACCGCGAGTCATCTCCATCGAGTGGAGGGGAATCCACGCAGTAATCATCTTCTCGGAACTGCACGTCGCCCAATAGGCTCGATCCGCGTGCCAACCTGTCACTGTGCTCGATGCGTTCTGGGCACTGGCCGGTTTGAAAATCAGTTGATCGTCCAGCACGCGAATAGTCGCGCTGCGAGTCAATTTCGCCGCAATGGCACCCAAGAGGGGATAGACGGCAAGAGCTTTCAATTCTTTCTTCTGTAGTGAAACGAACTCGTTGTTGCGCGCGCCATCTCCATCGCCAGGTGTCCAGTTGGCGAAACCAGTGTCGAACGGCAGAATGCCATCCCGCTCTCCCTCGTAAAAGCGCTGAGCTCCATCGCAGGCCGAGTCAATCAACGCGTCGGGCAGGACACCCTCTTTTGAAATGTAGTAGCCATTGTCCTCATAGAACGCCACGTCCGAGGCGTCGGGGAGGAGGGTCTCTTGTTGAGGCGTCAGGCGAACGTGGTTCATAGGGGCCTATCGACCAACTTCTTCACGTTTTTGCCACGTCGATGAAGGGTGGGCGAATTCGGATGTACCGTTCTTTCGGCGCCAAAAGCCAACGACTCCACGCCCACCTCGCCCTAACGTTCCGTCGTGGCGCGTTCGATACATCGATATGCGTCCGTCCCCGATCAAGCACGAAGCCTCGAGAACGGGCGGCCATTGATAGCCATGGACGAACCCGTCGTCAACGTCTACACGCCAGATTCTTCGCTTGGCAGCCCGCTCATCCTCGCGCGGGACATGTTCCGGGACTTGTTCACGAGCCGCGAGCTCGCTTGGCGGCTCGCCGTGCGCGACATTCGCGCCCAGTACCGCCAGACGGCTCTGGGGATTCTCTGGGCTTTCTTTCTGCCGCTGGCCAATACCGCGACCTGGGTCTTCCTGAGCCGCACCGGCATCATCTCGGTGGGAGAGACCGGCCTTCCGTATTCGGCCTACGTCTTCACCGGCACGATGGTCTGGGCAGTGCTGACGGACGCGGTGACCGCCCCGTTGCGGCAGACGAACGCCGCTCGCGCGATGCTGGCCAAGCTCAATTTCCCGCGCGAGGCCCTGATCGTCTCCGGCATCTACCAGACTCTGTTCAATGGAGGCATCAAGATTGCGCTGTTGCTGGGCGCTCTCCTGATGCTCGGGATAAATCCTGGCTGGAAAGTACTGCTGTTCCCGCTCAGCATTCTGTCGCTGGTCCTCGTCGGCACAGCCGTCGGTCTGCTGCTCACCCCCGTTGGCATGCTCTACACGGATGTCGGCCAGGCCCTTCCTCTGCTCATGCAGTTCTTGATGTACGTCTCGCCGGTGGTCTTTCCGATGCCCACGGAAGGGTGGGCGGCCACGCTGTTCAAGATCAACCCACTGACGCCGCTCGTCCTGAATGCCCGCGATTGGCTCATCGGTTTCCCCTTCCGAATTCGCTGGGCCATTTTCTGGCGGTCAACGCAGTGGCCCTTGGGTTCCTGCTGGTTGTCTGGGTCGCCTACCGGCTGGCCATGCCGATACTCATTGAGCGCATGAGCGCCTGATTGCCGTGAACGATACCCTGATCAAGGTCGATGGCGTCTCGAAGAAGTTCTGCCGCAGTCTAAAGAAATCGCTTTGGTACGGCTTGCAGGACCTCGGCAACGAGCTGCGTGGCAGGCGCCACGGCGGTAACGGCCAACTGCGGGCGGATGAGTTCTGGGCGGTGCAGGATGTCAGCTTCGAATTGCGTCGAGGTGAGTGCCTGGGCCTTATCGGCCACAACGGCGCGGGCAAGACAACCCTGCTGCGGATGCTCAACGGCCTGATCAAGCCCGATCAGGGCCGCATCGAGATACGCGGCAAGGTCGGCGCCCTGATCGCGCTGGGCGCCGGTTTCAATCCGATCTTGACCGGACGCGAGAATATATACACCAACGCTTCGGTGTTGGGATTGAGCAAGCGCCAGGTCGACGCCAAGCTCGATGAGATCATCGACTTCTCGGAAATCGGCGATTTCATCGACGCACCGGTTCAAAACTACAGTTCCGGAATGAGTGTGCGGCTCGGGTTCTCAGTCGCGGCGGTCTTGATCGAGCCCGATGTCCTTTTCCTGGATGAAGTGCTCGCAGTGGGCGATATCGGGTTCGTCATCAAGTGTCTGAACACCATGCGCAGGCTGACGGCCAATTCGGCGGTCGTGTTCGTCTCCCACAACATGCAGTTCATTTCAGACGTTCTGCACGCGGGTCATGGTCTTGAACCATGGAGCGGCGTTGCTGGACAGCCCGAATCCGGCCGAAGGCATCGATCGCTATTTCGCGTTGGTCAAGCACCAGCAGCAGACCTCGGGCACGGGCGGAGCACAGGTCTCGGAACTCGATCTGCTGGTGAACGGCGAGACGCTGACCGGGGAAGAGCCCCGTATCCCTCAGGGTTCGTCGGCCACGGCGGTGCTGCGGGCTGCGGGTGGACTGGGCAACAAACCTGCGCGCACGCCTGGCTCTACATTCATGACGAGTCGATGACGCCGCTGGTATGCGCACCGATACACGACGCCTATTCCCGAATGCTCTGTTTGCCCCCCGGCGAACATCTGCTCGACATCCCGCTTGGGAATCATGGAGTTGAATGCTGGCAAGTACAGCTTCGTCGTCGCCATTCTCGATGCGAACACATCAATTGTGCTGACGCGCGTGGCAGGCTTACGGCCGTTCCGAGTGTTCTCGGACCACACCTATTGGGCAAAAATCGTGAGGCCCGCCGTGACACAACTCCGGTCGCTTCCGAGGAAACCCGTCAGCCTTTGCGGATTGAGCAGCAGAACACTAATTCGATTGCCGAACCATGACCGATCAAACCAATCTACGTCACACAGCCCTATCTGCCGCCGCTGGAAGAGTTCATCCCTTACCTGCAAAAGATCTGGGACAACAAGATCCTGACAAACGGCGGCTGCTTTCACCAGCAATTCGAACGGGAGCTCTGCGACTACCTGGGGGTCAAGCATCTTGCGCTCTTCACCAACGGCACGATCGCTCTCGTGACCGCGCTTCAGGCGCTGCGAATCACTGGCGAGGTGATCACGACACCGTACTCGTTCGTGGCCTCCGCACATTCACTGCTCTGGAACGGCATCAAGCCGGTATTCGCGGATGTTGATCCGACTACGTTGAATCTCGATCCCGGCAGGATCGAAGCCGCCATCACACCGCAGACCACAGCCATCATGCCGGTACACTGCTACGGTCGCCCCTGCGACGTCGACGCCATCCAAAGGATTGCCGACAACTATGGCCTCAAGGTGATCTACGATGCCGCGCACGCCTTTGGCGTGCAGCGCAACGGCGGCAGCGTGCTCAACCACGGCGATCTGTCGGTGCTGAGCTTTCATGCCACCAAGGTATTCACGACCTTCGAGGGCGGCGCGATCATCTGCCCTGACGCCAAAAGCAAGCAGCGCATCGACCATCTGAAGAATTTCGGTTACGTGGACGAAGTGACCGTGGTGGCGCCAGGCATCAACGGCAAAATGAGCGAATTCAACGCCGCACTGGGTCTCTTGCAATTGAAGCACGTGGACCGGTCACTCGCACGGCGTCGAGCGATTCATGCGATCTACCTCGAACGACTCAAGAACGTGACGGGGATTCGTTGTCTACAAGACGGCGGCGACTACACCGCAAATCACGCCTACTTCCCGATTCTTGTGCAGCCCGATTACCCGATGAATCGTGAGGAGTTGTATCGGGCGTTGCGCGACAAGGGTATTCATGCGCGGCGCTATTTCCATCCGCTGATTAGCGCGTTTCCGATGTACCGGGGCTTACCGTCAGCCGCCCAGTCGAATCTGCCGGTGGCGAGCAAGGCGGCCAGCGAAGTCATCTGCCTGCCGATTTATCCTGCGCTGAGACTCGATCAAGTTGATTCGGTTATCGAAGTCATCACTGGCTAGGCAGCTGTCCGTTACTTCGACGGCGTCAATTGGATGTGCCGAATGTTCCACACAACCTTGTGAATCCATTGAAGCGACCTGAAAACGGCCGGTGTCGAGTGCTTGACAAGCAAGACGGCGACGGTTGCTGGCGATATTCGTTCGTGAAAAAGACACGCCCGCATCGATGACGCCAGATGCGCCACAACAGCTCTGTCGACACCCTCTCTGCTCATTTGTTCAGCGATTTGATAATGGCAGTACGCAATGTGTTTTCGTATGGCCCGAGTGTACTGAAATCCCAGATGTGCATCGAGGACCGTCGCCACCTGAATGGTCTTCTCGGACCTTTCCACTTCACTCAATGAGGACCACATTCCTCCTTCATGCACCCGATACACCGCCAAGACTCGATCGATATAACCGACGTCGCCGTGTTGGGCATTGAGCACATGAAGCGGCCAATCTCCAACCGGCACCTCGGCATACCAATCTGGAAACTTCGGAAACATGCGGGCTCGGAACAGTGCAGAGGGCGTCGAGATGTAGTTGTGGTCTACCAGGTCCCCGACGGTGAAGGTGTCCTTTAGCGGTCGCGCATACTGCGGATGCGTGCTCTGCGCCCCATCTTCATAGACGATACTGACGTTGTGAAAACAACCGGAGTACTCCTGATGAGACTCCATCAGGTCCACTTGTGTCTGCAACTTGTCGGGAGCGGTCCAGTAATCATCTCCCTCGCAGAGCGCAATGTATTTGCCCCTCGATCTGGGGAAATTGAAGACGACATCTGGATGTCTGACCTTCGAGTATTGATTCTCGGTCTGGTAGATGGGTTTGATGATGTGTGGATGTCGCGCCTCGTACTCGCGAATGATGTGTCGCCGTCCGGTCTGTGGACGCATCATCGTGAATCACAATCTCCACAGGAAAGGTCGTTTCCTGCATGAGAAAGCCGTCGAGACATGCTCGGACGAAGCGTTCCTGATTGTATGTAAGACAACAGATGCTGACGACGGGGGTGGCGCGCTCGGGCCACCTTTGATCCGCGATTCGCGTAGGCCGAGCAAGCGACGCACCTCGGTCTTTCGAAGCTGTGTCGTTACTGGACATCTCGTCGCGCACCGCAAGAGCGTCAGTCGCCAACTGGGAAACCTTCGGCTGAGCTTTGAGCAAGCGAGGTGCCGCCGACAGTTTCGACGACGAAGAGAAATTCGATGCAGCGATGTGCAGGGGATCAGGTGGGCTCTCCGTGACTCTCTGACCGATGTCCGCTGGTTCTCGGACATCTCGCTGCGACGGGGGGCGAGGGATCGAGGCGGCTCTGTCCGAGTATGGGACAACGCGAGCTCGGTGTCCCACTCAATGACACCAGCGGAAAGGCAAGATTCCCGTCGCCTACTAAAACGGCCGTTCGATTTCTCCCGGCTTGTGGATAAGCGGCGATCGGCCCCGGGCGATGACGGCGGACTATGACTGCGCCGGCCCGGCGGCTGGGCGCCGTCGAGCTGGCCGTAGCGCGTGCGGCGTCTTCGAAAGCGCCGCGCGAATAGTGCCTGCAATATCCTTGAGGGCCGCACCCAGCGCGGACTCGCGCCGCCATACCAATGCGAGCGTCCGACCAGGACCGGGTGGAGTGAAGGACCGTACGCAGAGACGGTTCGCGCGGTTCTCTACCGGCAAGGCGAGCGATGGCAGCAAGGTCACACTCGAGCCGCTGCCGACCATCTGCACAAGTGTCCCAAGGCTCGTCGCCCGGAAGCTCATTTCTTTAGCGCCACGCGGAGCACACAGACTCCACGCCTGATCCCGGAAGCAGTGCCCGTCATCGAGCAAGAGGACTCTGGCGCCCGTGAGAGCACTCAAGCTCACGGGTTTGTCGCTACCTGCGAGAGGGTGCCCCGGCGCAGCAGCGAGCACGAACGGGTCCCAGGCGAGGGGGACGTGCTCGAGATGGTCGATGTCCGACTCGAGTGCCACAATCCCTCCGTCGAGCGTTCCATCCTTAATCTGCTGTACCAGGTTGAGCGTCCGGTCCTCGCGCCAGACAAGTGTCAGATGCGGATAGGCGCGGGCGAGTATCGCCGTGATGTCGGGCAGCAAGTAGGGTCCGATCGTGGGAATGACACCGAGTCGGAACGTGCCGTGGAAGGGGTTGCGCAAATGGCTGGCCGCCTCCTCGAGTTCGCGCTGCGCGCCGAGTACACGCCGCGCCTGTTCGACGAGAACGGCCCCGGCGGAGGAGACCCGAACCCCATGCCGGCTGCGCTCGAAAATCTGCACGCCCAGCTGCGCTTCGGCGTGCGCGACCTGCGAGGACAGTGACGGCTGCGCCACGTGACACTGCGCGGCGGCGCGGCCGAAGCCACCAGAATCCGCGACGGCCACGATGTACTGGAGTTGTCGTAGCGATACGTAGGGAGGCGTCATCGCCACCATCATAGCAAGGGACTATGGCGGTGAGACAAAAGATGTCTTTGATGCTATGAGACCAATAGGCGCAAACTGCGTTCGATCAAGGACGGGGAAGCCGAACGACGCCGCGCCCGTCGTTGCGAGTTTTCCCTCACCGCCGCCGCGAAAATTCGCTGCTTGATCACGGGGAATCCGGTGGTTTGAGCGAAAACCTAAACAATGTTGGGTTCGTCGCGCCGGATCTCAATCGACGGACCGCGGTACAGCGATTGCGCATTGTTCAACCGCGCTTCGCTCCAAGAGACGGTCTGGTGAGGTTGATCGTCACCGGCGGAGGACCTAGGCCGACAGCGAGAACACTGAAAAGTCTTGGAGCGGATTCGGCGCTTCACACGTATAGATAAACGGACCTTCCGTTCGACCAATGGAGAAGTGAATGAAGAAGAACCTGATGACTTGCTCGCCGCTTCTGCGGTCGCTGCGCTCCCGTTGGTGTCAACGGATGCAGTCAGCGCCCAGGGTGAGCCGAAGCCCAACCAGTTCTGGTGGCCCGAGCAGCTCGACCTCTCGCCGCTTCGGCAGCACGCCGCCGAGTCCAACCCGCTCGGACAAGGACTTCGACTACGCCAAGGCGTTCGCCACGCCTCGACCTCAATGCCGTCAAGGCAGGACATCAAGAAGGTCCTGACGACGTCGCAGCCCTGGTGGCCGGCCGACTACGGGCACTACGGCCCGTTCTTCATCCGCATGGCCTGGCACGCGCCGGGACGTACCGCGTGGGTGACGGGCGCGGCGGCGCCGGCGGCGGCCAGCAGCGATTCGAGCCCGAGAACAGCTGGCCGGACAACGCCAACCTCGACAAGGCGCGGCGGCTGCTCTGGCCGGTGAAGCAGAAGTACGGCCAGAAGATCTCCTGGGCCGACCTGATGGTGCTGACCGGCAACGTCGCGCTGGAGTCCATGGGCTTCAAGACCTTCGGCTTCGCCGGCGGACGCAGCGACGACTGGGAGCCCGACCTCGTCTACTGGGGGCCCGAGAAGAAGTGGCTGGCCGATGAGCGCCACAGCGGCGACCGGATGCTGGAGAACCCGCTCGCGGCCGTGCAGATGGGCCTGATCTACGTGAACCCGGAGGGCCCGAACGGCAAGCCGGATCCCGCTCGCGGCCGGCGAAGGACATCCGCGAGACCTTCGGCCGCATGGCGATGAACGACGAGGAGACGGTGGCGCTCATCGCCGGCGGCCACACCTTCGGCAAGACGCACGGCGCGCACCCGCCGTCCAAGTGCGTGGGCCCCGAGCCGGCCGCTGCCGGCATCGAGCAGCAGGGCCTCGGCTGGACGAACAAGTGCGGCACGGGCAACGCGGGCGACACGGTCACCAGCGGCCTCGAAGGCGCGTGGACGTACAACCCGACCGCGTGGACCAACGAGTTCTTCATCAACCTGTTCGGCTTCGAGTGGGTGCAGACCAAGAGCCCCGGCGGCGCCACCCAGTGGATCCCCGCCGAACGGCCAGGGCGCGAACCGCGTGCCGGACGCGCACGACAAGTCGAAGCGGCACGCGCCGATCATGTTGACCACGGACCTGGCGCTGCGGTTCGACCCGGCGTACCAGAAGATCTCGAAGCGCTTCCTCGACAACCCGGAGGAGTTCCGGCTCGCGTTCGCCAAGGCGTGGTTCAAGCTGACCCACCGCGACCTGGGCCCGCGTGCCCGCTATCTCGGGCCGGAGGTGCCGCGCGAGGACCTGATCTGGCAGGACCCGCTTCCCACGGTCGACCATCCGCTCGATCGACGCGAAGGACATCGCGAGCCTGAAGTCGAAGATCCTCGCCTCGGGCCTGACCGGCCCCGAGCTGGTGCGGACGGCCTGGGCGTCGGCGTCGACCTTCCGCGGCACCGACATGCGCGGCGGCGCCAATGGCGCGCGCATCCGCCTCGCGCCGCAGAAGGACTGGGCGGTCAACAATCCGGGTGAGCTGGCCAAGGTGCTGGCAGCGTCTGGAGAGCCATCCAGAAGGACTTCAACCGCGCCAACGGCAGGAAGAAGGTCTCGCTCGCCGACCTGATCGTGCTCGGCGGCGGCGCCGCCATCGAGCAGGCCGCGAAGCAGGCCGGGCACACCGTGCAGGTGCCCTTCACGCCGGGCCGCACCGACGCCTCGCAGGAGCAGACCGATGCCGCGTCGTTCGCCGTGCTCGAGCCGACGGCGGACGGCTTCCGGAACTACTTCCGCGCGGGGCAGCGCCGCTCGCCGGCGGCGATGCTGGTCGACAAGGCCAACCTGCTGACGCTGAGCGTGCCGGAGATGACCGTGCTGGTCGGCGGCATGCGGGCGCTGAACGCCAACGCGGGCCAGGCGGCGCACGGGGTGTTCACCGATCGGCCCGGGACGTTGAGCAACGACTTCTTCGTGAACCTGCTCGACATGTCCACGCAGTGGAGCAAGTCCGCCACGTCCGAGGGTCTCTACGAGGGACGCGATCGCGCGACCGGCAAGGTCAAGTGGACGGCGACGCCCGTCGACCTGGTGTTCGGGTCGAACTCCGAGCTGCGCGCCGTGGCGGAGGTCTATGCCGCGACCGACGGAAAGGAGAAGTTCGTGCGGGACTTCGTGAAGGCGTGGGCCAAGGTGATGACCCTCGACCGCTTCGACTTGCGCTGAGTGTGGAGCGGGACGCGCTTCGAAGAATGAAGCGCGTCCTGCTGTGAGGATCGGATCGGGTTGGCGGATCGGTCGTCGCCGCGGATCCGTCCCCGATCCGTCGCTGTTCACTCGAGGCCCCGCACCTGTATCCGCCCGTACTGCCGGAAGTGATGATCGAACGTGAATGCGCGGGACACGCGCCGCGCGTTGAGCACGACGAACGAGATGGCATCGCACAGCGTCCAGTCCTTGTCGACGTGCCGCGCCAGAATGTCCTCCGCCCGTTGTTCCTCGCCGGCCAGCGCCGTGACGACCGGGAGCTGTCCGGTGAGCAGCCACTGGCGGGCCACAGAGCGTCAGGCTCGCTTCCTGGCGATCGTCAAGTTGCACTCCGGCGTGTTCGTCGGCCGGCAGTACGCGGCGTTCGCCGCGCGAGGGACGGCGTCTTCGGGAAACGCTTCACGAAGTTGTTGGGTCGTCCAGGCCGCCGTGGGATGCGCGGTCACCGCGACGTGCACGAGGCGTCGGCGCTCATGCGCCAGAATGACGAGCACGAACAGCAGACGATACGTGATGGTGGGAACGACGAAGAAGTCGGCCGCCACGCCCGAACAGTTTGCCAACTCTCTCTGAGGGCGCTCGCCGGCGAAGACGCCGGCCCGGATGCCCGCGCGATCTCGCGGGGTATACTGCGTGGACGCGAAGGAGAGCAGGCGGACGCAACCCTGCTGCGCAACATTCCGATGTTCTCGAGCCTCGCCGGCGCTGAGCTGAGTCGAGGTGATGGACCTGCAGCGAAAAATGGACCGGCTGCTGAACAAGGCTGACCAGGACCGAGCGTGAGGCGGATGTTTCGATTGGTTTCAGAGCGACGACTGCTCAGACGAGAGGACCTCTGTCAGCGAGGAGTGTGGGATGGGACAGGAAGAACGGATGCGCTCAGGTCTGCTGAAGGAATACAAAGACGGCCATATCGTCGTCACTTGGGAGCCTGCGTACTGCATCCACACAGGAAACTGCCTGAACGCCGCACCGGAAGTCTTCGACCGCACGCGGAAGCCGTGGATTGTCGTCGAGGCGGCGAACGCCGATCGCGTCGCAGAGGCCGTCATGACGTGTCCCACGGGTGCGTTGCATTTCCGGCGAGTTGACGGGGGCGAACAGGAACTCGTGCCGACGGAGACCACGGTGCAACCCCTGACGAACGGACCTCTGCTTCTGCGCGGCAACCTCAAGTTCGTCAACGCGAAGGGCGAGGTGATCTGCAAAGAGACACGCGCCGCGCTGTGTCGCTGCGGACAGTCGTCGATCAAGCCCTTCTGTGACGGGACGCATCGAGCGATTCGGTTTCAGGCGCCGTAAGCCCGCCGTCGAGATGGTTGCCCGGCCCTTCTGTTCAGCTATAGTCAGCGGGACATGCTACCCGCGTGATCCGACAGGAATTGGCTGCCGTGCAAACAGGCACGTGCTGTCTTGAAAAGCCATCCGCATCTCGATTCATGGCTGGCCAGTTCATCGAGATGACTCTACTGCCCTGCGCCTCCTGGCGCCGGACGACGAACATGGTGACGGCGATGCGGGACATGTTGACACTGAACGGCGTGCGGCGAGAGCAAGTCTTGTTCGAATGCTTTTCCGGTTATTGAGGGCACGTGCAGAATGGGTGAATTGAAAGCGCCGCTCAATGCTGCCTCGTCGCCGCTCTGTTCGCTCGGCCTGTACGCGGGCCGTGTCGCGGGCACGGTTATCGGCCGGCCCCGCGAGTTCGCCGCGGTCGAAGAGGAGTTGGCGGCTGTCGAGCGTGGGCTTACCTGCCTGACTCTCGAAGGTGAACCAGGCATCGGCAAGACACGACTGCTGTTGGCCATTGAAGCGATGGCCCGCGCTCGCGGCGTCGTGCCGATCGCGGTGACGGCTGACGAGGAGATCCGGGGACCATTTCTCGCTGGCGCGCAGTATTTTTGCCTGCCCCAAGATCATGGAAGCGCAATCGAATGAAGTCGGGCAGGCAATTGAAAGGGTGACCAATGCGCTGGCCGACCGGGACGATCCTGGGCTGGCGAACCTCCAGCCGGATCAGAAGCTCCTGCGAATCTTCGACCTCGCAGCGTTGGCGCTCCGGCTGCTGGCAAAGGAGCACCCGGTCGCCCTGATCATTGACGATCTGCAGTGGGTGGACGGCGACAGCCTTCGACTGCTGCGCTATGTGGCTCGCGCGGATGGGGCAAGTCGAATTCTGCTCGTTGTCGCGATCAGGCCCTCAGAGATGGCGTTCGTCAATGAGGCCGTTACGCTGCTCGCGGACTTGGAACGACTGGGGCTGGTCCGGCGGTTGAAGTTGAGTCGGTTCACGCAGGCTCAGTCGGCTGAGTTCCTCCAGCAGGCGTTCGGCGGTCCGATCGAGGCGGCGAGCGCCGCCATCATGCATGCTCAGGCAGAGGGCGTGCCCTTTGTGTTGTCCGAGCAGGCGCACGTCTATCGCGACTCAGGTCTTATTCGGCAGGTCGAGGGAGTGTGGACCCTTGCGCCGAACGCGGAGCGCCTGCTTCCGTCGGCTGTCCGAACGCTCATCGAGCGCCGAGCCATGCGTCTCCCGGAAGGCGCGAAGGTGGCTCTTGCCGAGGCAGGGATCCTCGGACGGAGTTTCAGCCTTCGGGACTTCGCAGACGTCAGGCTTCGGCTCGGAGAAAGAGTTGGCGTTGATCAACTCGCCCAGGCTCTGGAGCCGGCGGTCGCTGCCGGACTGCTCATCGAGCAGCCAACCAACTCACCGGCCGACTATAGTTTCACGCACGACCAGGTCAGGGAATCTGTGGTCCTCGGGCTCGCGACATCTCGCCGGCGGGCTATCCACGGCGCCATCGTGGAGATGTTGCTGGGCGGAAGCGGTGAACCACCGAAAGAAAGCCTGCCCCTGCTGGCCAACGCATTCTCTCGAAGCAGGTCGAAATGACCTTTGCGTCCGTTTTTCGCTAGGAGCAGCACGGGCAGCCCTCGATGCCAAAGCCCCCGAAGAGGTTCTGAGTTTGGTTCATCGAGCTCTGACCGTGGCATCCTCTCCTCAGGACCGAGTTTCTCTTCTCTGCCTGCGGGACGATGCCCTCGGCATGTTGCGGCGTCAGGATCAACGGGTGGAGGGCCTTTCCGAGCTCGGGGCACTGGCTGAGGCGTTGGCCGACACCCACCTGGAGCTTCAGGTTCGCTTGCGCCGAGCGGCCGCCTTTCGTCTGGCGCACGACGAAGACGGCGCGGCGGAGATCTCACGTCAGGTTCGCGAATCTGCCTCTGACCAGGGTGACGAGACCGCAGAACTCGCGGCCTGCTTGGAGCTGGGGCAGGATTTGCTGAGAACGGAGCTCGGCGCCGGATATGTCCAGGCACCAAGCGAGGCAGACCTGGATGGCGCCGAGGAAGCGTACAAGCGCGCGGCAGCCTTAGCCGAACGATTGCACGACGACTCAATGCTCGCGGCGGCCAGTCGAGAATTGGGCACCATCTCCGTGTCCCGGATTCGCATTTGGTTCATCTCTGCCATCGAGGCCGGCCAGCATGTTCCACTCATGCAACGGATAGCTTCTGGCGAACATTTCGGCGACATCGTGCCGACGCTCCCAGTCGCTCCCGCCTTGGTGGCGGAGGCCAAGGGCTACTTCCAGCGGGCCTTGGAGATATACGAGCGCCTGGGAGACCGCCAAGGCGCCATGGCCACCATTATCGCGATGGCGATCGCGAGTTGGGGGCCTCAGATCCACGCCGGGGGCTCAGCCAAACGGATCGAGGAGATCCGCCGTTTGATGGTCAGGATGAAGTCGCTGACGAAGGAAAGCGAGCGAGCGCTCGCGGACGCCCAGATGCTATTCGGGTCGCACGTCTACGCCCTGGCCAAAGGCATGCCCGACGTCGCCCTCGTCAAGGGTGAGGAGGCATACAGGGCGGCGCGGGGGATGGGTGAAAGGGCGCTCGAATTCGCGGCGGCGGGCGGCATGGCCCGCGCCAACGCGCAGTTGGACCGCATAGACGAAGCCAACAGGTGGTTGGATTTGGCCAGCGCTGTGGTCACGGCCTCGCCAACGCCGGGGCGAGCGCGCAGGATTGAACTATGGCGAGGCGCCATCCTGGCCAGAGCGGGCGATGCCGGTGGCATGCAGGAGCACCTGCAACGTGCCGCTCGGCTGGCGGCCGAGCAGGATCGCCCGGCGGCACGCTGCGAGGCGCTGGCGCTCCTCGCGCTCGAGGCGGCTCGACTCGGCCGCGCCCGTGGGGACGAGGCATTGCTCTCGCTGGCGGAGCGGTCTGCCCAGGATGTGCTGCGCGAACGCTCGTTGCTGCCTGGTCACCCTCAATGGCCGGCCCAGGCGCTCTCCGCCAGGGCAACTGTAGCCCTGGCCAAGAGTGATACGAGCAGCGCGGTGGAACTTGGCAGGCAGGCGATCGCGGAGCACGACGCCGCGAAGAGAGAGGACTTGGACCTGGACATCATCTTGCCTGCTGCCGAAGCCGTTATCGCCGGCGGGACCGAGGAGGAAGTTCAGGCCGTGAGGGATAGACTGCAAATAGTGCTGGGGCTCCAATCCCAGCGCATCCTGGACGAGAAAGTGCGGGCTGAATGGTTCCGCAGCGAGACCGGACGAGATCTGACTCGCCTGGCCGGTCCCCTGGCCAGGACGCGGTCCCAAGATTCGGGCTCTGAGGAGCGTGGCTTGGCAGAAGAGGATTCTCGACTGCTGGGAGCTGCTCGTGGAAGGAAAGACGAATCGGGAGATTGCCGACGAGATCGGCGCAAACGAGCAGGCGGTGGCCATGCGCCTTGCCGAGTTGTTTGTCAGGATCGGCGCATCGTCCCGAGCCGACGCGACGGTGGCGGCGCTGGTTGGAGGATTGATCTAGAGATGCTTCACGTAAGAGTTGACCGTCATCGTTGCATAGGCATTGGCAATTGCATCACCCTTGCGCCAACGGCTTTCGACTGGCTCAAGGGTGAGTACTTCAAGGCCTCGGTTGTAGACCTGACGAGCATTGATGAGGATACGCTCAGAGAGGTTGTCCTGTCATGCCCGACTCAGGCCATCGTCTTGGAGGAGGTCGAAGAGCTTCTGCCTTGGCAGCTTCGTGGCAACCAAGCGGTTGGCTCCGTCCGCGTTGCCAAGACGTTCATGTTCACCGACATCGTGAAGTCAACCAATCTGGTCGAGGCGATGGGTGATGAGGCGTGGGACGCGCTGCTGCGCTGGCATAACGAGACGCTGCGCGCGATCTTCGTCGCTCATCACGGAACGGAAGTCGTGTCTACAGGGGATGGGTTCTTCGTTGAATTTGAAACACCCGAGGCGGCGCTCGCCTGCGCCGTGGCCATCCAGAGGGAGTTGGCCGAGCATCGCCGAGCGCACGGCTTTGCGCCGCAAGTTCGAATCGGCGTCCACACCTCAGACGCGACGAAGGTCGGCAACAATTTCACGGGCAAGGGTGTCCATGAGGCGGCACGAATTGCGGCGCTGGCCGAAGGCGGCGAGATCCTGGCGAGTCAGCAAACGATGGTCCCGCGCTATGCGGCGTCCGAGCCCCGCCTCGTCACCTTGAAGGGAATCGCTGAGCCGATGGAGATTGTTTCCGTCCAATGGCACTGATTGGCGCAAGCGACGTGGCGGGGGACCCGGGCGCCCTCGATCTCTTGTTCCTCGGTACGGGCAATGCCACGTCCTATGAAGGGAGAGGGCACAGTGCCTTCGTTGTCAACGGCCGGTACCTATTCGACGCAGGGCCCACCGCGCTCCCGCAGCTGAAGAAATCACGCGTCAACCCGGGCGACCTGCAAGTCGTCTTGATTAGCCACTTTCACGGTGACCATTTCTTCGGATTGCCCTTCTTGTTCCTGGAGTACTGGATCTCAGGTCGGGAGGAAGAGCTTCAAGTCGTCGGACCTCCAGGCATTGAAGCCCGGACTGAGGAGCTGCTGAATCTCGCGTTCCCCGGTTTGACTCGTCGGGACAAGGAGTACCGCCGGCGCTATACAGAGATAGATGACGGTGTCAGTGGCGAGGTTGAGGGACTTCAGTTTGAAGCGTTTGAGGTCGAGCACGTGCCGTCACTGCGCTGCTTCGGCTATCGAACGAAGATCGCCGGCCGCACGCTCGCGTACTCCGGCGACGCTGTGCTCTGTCGTGGGTTACTCAGACTAGTCACTCAGGCCGAGGTGGTGGTCCTCAACTGCTCGTATCGCGGCGATCCGGTACACCTCGCTTCCGGCGATCTCGCAACCGTCATCAGCCACGCGCCCACAACGGCAACGACTATTGTCAGTCACGTCGATGGACCAAGCACCACTGCCCAAATGCCGAACCTGCTCGTCGCGTCGGATCTGGGACGCTTTCGTTTCTAAGTCGAACCGATTAGCCGCTGGGGGGAATATGACGTTCGTTGGCAAAGTGAGTGACGTGGCGCCTGGACAATTGTTGGCCATCGAGGTGGAAGGAAAGCCCGTGGCGGTCGCAAATATCGATGGGCGGCTCTTCGCAATTGGTGACAGCTGCACCCACCGCGGCTGCTCCCTCTCCGAGGGCGAACTCTCCGGCACCGTCGTCACGTGTCCCTGCCACGGAGGCCAGTTCGACCTGACGAACGGTGAGGTCGTCGGCGGCCCTCCCCGGGAAGCGACTCCGACGTTTCTCGTGCAGGTGGTCGGCGACGAATTCCGAATCGGCCAGAGCGAGGATGAGGCTTGACGTCCATCGCAGATGTGCTCACGAACGTCCCCCTCTTTGCCGGACTGGACGCCAGGGCCGTCGAAGCGTTGGCAGGTTTTGCCTTCCGGAAGACGTTCGAGGCTGGGGAGCTGATTATCGAAGAGGGCCGAACGGGGAATGGGCTGTTCATTATCGTGTCTGGGAGCGCGGAAGTCATCAAGGGGCTCGGGACGGCGCAGCCGCGCACGCTCGCCAGACTCGGCCCTCGCGAGCCCATCGGCGAGATGGCTCTATTGGGAGAGTGGCCACGGACCGCCTCCGTGCGCGCGTTGGAGACGACGGAGTGTCTAGGCATCGATCGGTGGATCTTCATGGACCACCTCGAAAGGGAGCCGAAGCTCGCCCTACGGCTGCTCCAAATTCTCGCCCTGCGTCTTGCAGAAACGGGCGAGCGGTTGGCCGAATAGATCCCTAACCCGCCGTCAAGCTTTCCGCCACTTTTGTCAAGGCGGCCTTTGTTCTCGCGAGCAGCGCCGGTGCGCGATCGCGCGCCTGGAGGAAGGCGCAGTAGGCTCCCAGTTCCCCCAACCGTTCATGGAAGACCGTCCAGGCCGCTTCCTTGTGCGTCGGGATCGTCGCCCCACGTGACAATCGGAAGCTGATTCCCGCCGTCCTGCCGGGATGGGACGGTCCGGCTGGCGACTTCGTCAGAGCATCCGCGAGCGGTGCGACGATTTCCATCATAAGCGTTTCGGTGGCGCGAGACAGCCGCTGTAGTTCGGCGTCCGATTCTTCAGCGTGCACAAAGAGCCGGCCCAGGATCTGCACCATCAATTCGTAACACGCATCGCTGAGATTGCTCAGATCCGCCGTGTCGGGGTCGTCAATGAAGTTGAGATCGCTGGTGTCGGTCTTGTCGGTCGGTGGCAGCGCGTAAGGATTGGCCAGCACGGGTCGAGTTGGCTGGAACTCGGGGTCCTCGGCCAACGCCTCTTTGTACTCTCGCCAGATGGTCATGAACTTGTTGTAGTGCGAATCGGGCGTATTGCGGCTCGCTCCCTCGCCTTGCACGACGATCACATTTATCGCGTCGAGCGCCGACGCAAGATCGGTGACAGGCGTCAACTGGGGCAGACTTTCGAAGTGTATCGGAGCGGCGGTTTGCACGTCCGGCCGGCTGATGAAGAGCCGCTTCTCACCATATTTTTGAGCCAAATAAACAAAGCCATCCTGGATCCCGTGGTAGAGGCGGCCTTGCGTATGGTATTCACGCTCGCTCGCAAAAATATCGCTGAGCCGCGGTCGAACCAGGACTGGCAAGCTCCGCTCGATCTTCCCGTCGTGGCCGACGATGTCGTCCGGCTCCTCGATGGCGATGAACTGCTCCATGGTCTCGACGCTGAACGGCGCCAATCTCAGATGAAAGCCGCCGCGTTGATCCATTCGGATCGGGAAGTTTGGCCGCCGGAGATGGGGCGTTCCGCCGATCGCGGTCAGGAGATTGCACACAGCACCAAGATGAAGCATCTCCTCGACGGCGACGCCGCGAATCATTCGGCTCCAGCGGCGTATCTTTCGAAGCTGGGCATCCGTGATGCCTTCGTCCGTACTATTCTTCAGGCTGAATGCCGCGAACAGATAGCAGCACATGACGCCGTGCTCAATTTCAGCAGCTTCCGTCAGGAGGTAGATCAGTTGTGAGCGGTTCTCTATGCGTAAGGTCGATTCCATGGTCCTCGCCGTGCTTCGAATATACGCCGGAGACAGACGCCGGGGATCATGCGCCCGCCCAGACCCTGGGCACGAATGGAGTTTTCAGTAGGGACAGCTAAGGCTCAGGCGACCGTTTTCGACCGCGCCGGCCTAACCACCAATCGTACGCCAACCCCAAGCCTTGCCAGCATGTCGATCAGGGCATCAGTGCTGAACAGGTCGATGCGGCCTCGCAGGAGGTCGCTCACGCGTGGTTGCGTGACGCGCAGCACGTTCGCTGCCTCAGCCTGCTTCAGTCTCCTCGACGCAATCGCCTTCTGCACTTGAATCAACAGGTCGGCTCGGACAAGGAGATGCTCGGACTCGTCTTTCGAAAACCCAAGATCCCGGAACACGTTGCCCGTGGACGGCGCGCCAGGTGCGTATCAGCTCGAGCTCTCGGCCAGTGATTCCGAATTCAGCCGGACGCGCGCGTCAACGTGACTGTGGTCGCTGCCCCCTGACGCGTCTCGAGCAGACGAGTGCCCGGTCGAAGACATGCTGCGTCTCGAATCGAACCGGCTGAAGGTATTCATTCAGGGCGCGACGTACTTCAGCCCGCTGCCAGTATTGAAGATCACGACCTCGTCGCCGTCGCGAATGACGCCGCGCTCGCGCATCAACGGCACCGCGGCAACCGCGGCCCCACCCTCAGGGGCGCCGAAGATACCCGTCAGCGAGCCCAGTTGCCGCACCGCGAGGGCCATCGCCTCGTCGGTGACAGCGATCGCGCCGCCGCCCGACTCGCCCAGCGCGCGCAGCATGAGGAAGTCGCCGACGGCGCGCGGCACGCGAAGGCCGGCCGCGTACGTGCGGGCGTCCTGCCAGGGCTCGGCGTACTCGCTGCCGGCGTCGAATGCACGCACGATGGGCGCGCACCCGGTGGCCTGCACGGAAATCATGCGCGGGCGCTCCGGACCGATCCAGCGCATGCGTTCCATCTCTTCGAACGCTTTCCACATGCCGACCAGTCCGGTGCCGCCGCCGGTGGGATACACGATGACGTCCGGCAGCCGGCCGCCAAGCTGCTCGAAGATCTCATAGCCCATCGTCTTCTTGCCTTCGACGCGATATGGCTCCTTGAGGGTCGAGAGATCGAACCAGCCGTGCGCCTTCGCGCCCTCCGCCACACGTGCGCCCGCATCCGTGATGAGCCCGGGGACGAGCTCGAGGTCGGCGCCGAGCTCGCGGATCTCCTCGACGATCACCCGCGGTGTGTCCTGCGGCAGCACGACGTGCGCCTTGATGCCGGCCGCCGCAGCGTACGCCGCCGTCGCCGAGCCTGCGTTGCCGGCCGAAGGGATCGCCACCTCGTGCACGCCGAGCTCCACTGCGCGCGCCATCGCCACGGCCAGTCCTCTTGCCTTGAAGCTTCCAGTCGGGTTCTGGCCTTCGTCTTTGACCCAGGCACGGCGCACGCCCAGCGCCGCCGCGAGCCGCGGCGCGTCCAGCAGCGGCGTGAATCCTTCACCGAGCGTCAGTTGGAACGCCGGATTGCGGACCGGCAGCACCTCGGCATACCGCCACAGCGTCGCTTCCCGGCCGATAAGGGCGGCGGGCCGGAACCGCTTCCCGATCGCGTCGAGATCGTAGCGTGGATAGAGCGGTCGCTCGCAGCAGGGCGAGAGCCGCCACAGGCGTTCGCTCTCGTACGTCCTGCCGCACCGTGTGCACTCGAGATGTGTGGCGCCCAATCGGTCTCCTCCTGAAGGCAGATGGATGATCAGCCACGGCGCGAAGTTAGCCGGTAACTTAACCGGGCCGGCGCGGCCGTCTCGCGGTAGAGTCTGCAGTACATCATGTGGAGCGCGCCGACGGTGAGGCTCAGTTTTCCACAACCCCGGGGCGACCGGCCATCACTGGTCGAGCACGGTCGCGATGGCCACGCCGGTTGCCCACAAGGGCGCGACCCAGGCCCGCAAAGGTGGAGGCGATGACGGCCCTCGATCTCCTGATGCGTCCCGAGGTCGTGACGCAGCGAAAGACTACTTCGCGACCGTTCAGCAGGCCCCGCCGAAGTCCAAGCCGCTCCTCCGGCCCGAGGACAAGCCGGCCATGTGGTTGAACAAGGAAACGAGGGATCGGTTCAAGCCCGAGCTTCGGAAGTACTGTTACGATCCGTCGCGGTACAAGTCGTACCTCGAACAGGTCGGGGTGCAGTACCCGCCGCCGATGCCGACGAAGTAGGGGCAGGTGCGCTTGATTCCATTCATTCACGACATCTTCACCGACGCGCGGATCGACCGACGTCCAGTCGTGTCGTTCGAGTTTTTCCCGACGAAGACCGATGAGGCCGAGCGGACGCTCCTCGAGCAGACAATTCCGGCGCTGTGCGGGCTCGACCCTGATTTCTGTTCGGTCACGTACGGCGCCGGAGGCGGGACGCGCGAGAAGACGCTCGCCATTGTCGACCGCGTCCAGCGCGAACGCGCGCTGCCGACGATGGCGCACCTCACCTGCGTGAACGCCACCCGGGAGCAGACCCTGGCCGTCCTGGAGCAGGCGCGCGCGCTGGGCATCAGAAATATTCTCGCCCTGCGCGGCGATCCGCCGGACGGCGCCGCCGAGTTCACACAGACCGACGGCGGATTCGAGTACTCGTATCAGCTGGTGCGCTTTATCCGCGAGGTCGGGGAGTTCTCGATTGGCGTCGCCGGGTTCCCCGAGGGGCACATCGCCTGCAAGGAGGGCCGGCAGGTCGACTGGGAGCGCCTGAAGCACAAGATCGATCACGGCGCACACTTCGTGATCACGCAGCTGTTCTTCAGAAACAGCGACTACTTCGAATGCCGTGACTTTCTGGCGCGCCTGGGGGTGACGGTTCCGATTATCCCCGGCATTCTCCCGATTCTCAGCAGCGCGCAGATCAAGCGATTTGTGGCGTTGTGCGGCGCCTCGCTCCCCGGCCCGCTGCTGTCGCGGCTGGAGGAGTGCGACTGCGACGAGGAGGTCACGGCGCTCGGGATCGATCACGCGACGGAGCAGTGCGCCGAGCTCCTGAGCGAGGGCGTTCCGGGCCTGCACTTTTATACGCTCAACAAGGCCCGGTCCACCACGGAGGTGATGAGGAATCTGGGTCTTTCGCAGCGTTTGCGCCCGTCGTGTGTCAGCGCACCACCGCGCTCGTGAGTTGTGTTCGCCGGTTAGTGCGACCCTTTCAGGGTCGCGTCCCGCGGGAGGCCTGATGAGCCGACAACTTGTGTTCCTGGCGGCTGTGGCGGCCGCGGCACTTTGCGTGACCCTTCGATCCGAATCCCTGCAGCCAGCCGCTCCGCGGCCTCAGGGGTGGGCTGTGCGCGCAAGCCTCAGTGCAGCCGGACCGCTGTACAACACCGCAAAGCAGAAGCTCCTCGACGGCAAACAGGAGAGAGCGTGGGCACGCTTTCTGGGCGATCTCTGAGCTAAGTTCCTGCAGGAGTCAGCGGAGAGGGATGGGCGGCCTCATGCTGCCACCACATAGAGTTCGGTCGGTATTGACGGCTGCGCGCCCCCGATTTTGAATCTGCCAGAGCGCAGTCGCTGAGCCTAGCGGTGGACGCAGGTGGTGGGCGCACCTCGCGTTCACCCGCATCAACATTGAGCCGCCCATCCTCCGAAATCAGCTCGAGGAAACTCTGGGAAAATCCAAGTTCATGTCCGTATTTGTTGAGTATTTCTTCACTCCTCCTCTTCGGATCGGTCTCCAACAGTCGCTGAAAGTCTCAGCAAATCTCTCCAAGTCTCCCGAGTGATGGGCGCAGTGGTGGGCGCAACTTTGTACTCGGATGGTACAAGCGGGCTCGTTGCGCGATCGCGCCTGCATCACCAGAGATAGGGCTAATCGACGCTGCGGAACAGACGTTGCTGGATGCGAGACATCAGCACCCGGACGCCGTTGAGCCAAACAGAATGTTGGCGCAGTTCTATGCGCGGCGTGTCACCGCGCTCCACCAGGACGAGTCGCAGAACGAGCCACAGGCGGCGAGCGGTCCCGGTGAACGTGACGAGCATGGCACTTATCGTGTGGGTGGTCCAGTGACGCCACCCTCACGACTGGATGTGGCTCAGTATCCTCCAGATGCACAGTCAGCCGGTATCAAAGGCGTCGTCGTTGCCGAAATCGTCATTAACACATTCGGCAACGTGACTGATGCGGAAGATCGTTCAGTCGATACCGCTACTGCACGAACCAGCACTTCAAGCCGTCCGCAACTGGCACTTTGTTCCGCGCGTCGTCAGCGGTGAGGCCGTTCCTGTGAGGATGAACGTCACCGTCAATTTCACGCTGCCACCAACACCGCCATCACCACCACCGCACCGCCCCTGAGATGCTGCGCGGGATCAAGTGGTCGCGAAAAGCCGCGAGTTGCTGCTCACGCTGAGCGAATGATTCTCCAACGCTGACCGCCGCTACAGTTGGACCAATCGTCAGGTACAATTCTCCGATGCGAAGGTCAAGAATGAAGATACGAGCGATAGCGGCAGTTGGTTTCGGGCTGGTCATGGTCATTGCGGCGGTCAGGGCGCAGGCGCCTCCGCGTCCAGGCTTCAGCACGATGGACCGCACCAACGAGGCCACCAGCAATCAGGATTCGAATCTGGCGCCGCATCCCACGCCTCCGACAGTGACGCCCCTCGAAAAGATCCCCGTCGACAAGATCAAGTTGCCGCCCGGCTTCAAGGCGGAGGTTTACTCCTTCGGCCATCCTGGCGCGCGCACGATGGCGATTGGCCCGAGAGGCACGATTTTCATGGGGACGCGCCAGCTCGGCCGCGTGTACGCCATCACGAACAGAAACGGCAAGCGCGAGACGAAGACTCTTCTCCAGGGGCTGACACAACCGAACGGCCTTGTCGTGAAGAACGGCGCCCTTTATGTTTTTGCAATCAACAGAGTGTTCCGCTACGACGACATCGAGAACAAGCTGGACAACCCGGGACAAGGCGTCGAGTTGACGGACAAATTCAATCTCCCCTCCGAAATTCATCACAATTGGAAATACGTGGATTTCGGGCCCGACGAAAAGGTCTACGTGCAGATTGGCGCGAATTGCAACATCTGCGAGGTGAACCCCGGCGTTCATGGACAGATCCGGCGTTACAACGCCGACGGGACAGGGATGGAGATCGTCGCACGGGGCGTTCGGAATACCGTGGGCTTCGACTGGCATCCCGAAACGAAGGAGCTGTGGTTCACGGATAACGGCCGCGATTGGGCCGGCAATGCCGGTCCGGAAGACGAGCTCAACGTCGTCGCCAGGGGACAGGAAGGCGCGTTCTTCGGTTTCCCGTATTGCCACGCGAACGGTATTCCCGATCCGGACATCAAAAAGCCCAACGCTTGCGCCGGCGTCACGCTGCCGGCGGCGTTGACCGGACCGCATTCGGCGGGGCTAGGCATCAAGTTCTACACGGGAACCATGTTTCCGGCCGCCTATCGAAACATGGCGTTTATCGCGCGGCACGGTTCCTGGAATCGGGGGCAGAAGTTCGGGTTCGACGTTGTCGTTGCGAAAATCAGCGGCGGCAAAGCCAATCTCGAGCGGTTCATGACGGGCCTTCTCGATGAAAAGTCCAACCAGTTTTTTGGCCGGCCGAGCTATGTCCTGCCGCTCGAGGATGGCTCCTTGCTCGTGTCGGATGAGATGAATGGGGCGATTTACCGCATCACCTATCAGGCAGGAAGCGCGCGCGATTGATGTTCAGACTTCGAACAGGGATTGTTCTCTTTATGGCCGGCCTCTTCTGGCCGGGCTCGGCGTCCGCGCAGGGACCGTCGCTCGACGAACGCATCCGGCAATGCTCGGTCTGCCATGGCGAAGACGGCAATTCAAAGATCAGGAACATCCCTTCGCTGGCCGGCCAGCCTGAGTTTTTCCTGCTCAACCAGCTGGTGCTGATGCGCGAAGGCGTCCGCCCGATTGAAGCGATGATGCCGTACGTCAAGGACCTGAAAGATGCCGAGATCGACGCGATCGCGAAGCACTTCGCGAAGCTCGAACCAAAGACAAGCGACGAGAAGATCGATCCGGCGCTCGTCCAGCGAGGGAGCGAGCTTGCCGTGACGCTTCGATGCGCGTCCTGTCATCTCGCCAATTTTGCCGGCCGCCAGCAGATGCCCCGCCTTGCCAAGCAGCGCGTGGACTACCTGATCCATTCGATGAAAGAATTCCGCGATAACAAGCGTTCCGGCGCCGATACCCTCATGAGCAACGTCGTAGCGGGATTGCCGTATGCCGATTTAACCGCCCTCGCACAATACGCAGCATCCCTCGACGCTTCGAAGTTCTGACGGGCCTTCGGCGGCACGAAGAAGTTGTCGCTGTAGAAGTCGGCCATCTCGGTCCGCTTGTCGGCCTTGTGCCTGCTGAAAAGTCGGTACGTGTTGACGCCATTGATGTTGTTGCTGTTGGCAGGATAGGCTTCGCCGCGATGCAGTCTGTGCTTCTATCGCTTCTTGCGGCTGCCCCACGCACGATGCGCACGCGCGCGGCGCTGCAGCTTGAGAATCTCGCGCTACGTCATCAGCTCAACGTTCTGGAACGATCACGTCCTCGCCGTCTCCGGCTCACCGCGCTGGACCGTCGACCACACGTTCCTCGAGAAGTCCGCGCAGTGATCCGCATGATGTCTGAGGCCAATCCGCTCTGGGGTGCGCCGAGAATCCACGGTGAACTCTTAAAGCTCGGCATCGACATCAGTCAAGCGTCGGTCGCGAAATACATGCGCCGGCGTTCGCGGCCGCGGTCGCAGTCTTGGCGCACCTTCTTGACGAATCACCTCGAGCAGATCACCGCCGCAGATTTCTTCGTGGCGCCGACGGCCACCGGCCGCTTGTTGTTTGTCCTGCGGATACTCGGTGACATTCCAATGCACGATCCGTCGCGTGCCCACGTCGAGCACCACGAACACATACAGGAGGCGAAGCGGACCGTGATCGTGGTGAAGAAGTCATACGCCAGGACCGCAGGCGCGTGATTCCGCACGAACATGGCCCAGCGCTGGGCGGGCCGACTGCCACGGGATGGACGCAGACGCCGGAGATACCGGCCCACGGTGCGCGGCGAGACGGTCAGGCCCAACTTCAGGCGCAGTTCATTGGCGATGCGATTCTTCGCCCCAGGTCGGGTTCGCAATACGGTCGTGATGATCGCGAGCGACGGTCTCGACGTCGGGGTGCCCGACGAGCTGCGCGACGCCATGCGGGAACTGCACCGACGGTCGGCCGGCGTGGTGTGGCTGAATCCGCTCCTCGAGACGGAGGGCTATGAGCCGAGCGCAAGCGGCATGCAGGGCGCGCGGCCGTACGTGACCACGTTCACGTGCGTCAACGACGCGTCGGGATTTGCGCGGCTGTCGCGGGTGGTCCGCGTCCGGACATGAAGCAGGCGGAACGACGCCACGCCCCGGGTTATGACCTGCGTGCAAAAAGAGCTGTTGACACACGGGCGATCGCAGCCGATGTCTTACTGACTCCGAGAGCTCGCCGTGCCATCAGGATGCACGACCTGCAGCTCGAGGAACTCCTCGAAGGGATCGAAGTCGCGGTCGCAGTGGAGCAGTGCGTGGGCGCGCTCAATACAGAACGTGGCGATGAGGCAGTCGATGGTCTTTCGAACGGTCTTGCCTCGAGCACGGAGTCGTCGGTAGTTGCGCGCCGCGGCCGTCGCGAGATCGACCCCGTCGGTCTCGAAGACCTCGAACCGTCGCAGGTGGCGGAGGATGCGAGCGGCCTCCTCGTCGGTCGATAACCCCTGAAGGATTTCGCAGAGCATCAGGTCGAGCAGGCCGAGGCGCTGGCGCACAGCCTCGCGTTCGAACCACTCGACCTCCGGCCTACTGACGCCGTTCAGGTAGTCGACCCAGACGGTGGTGTCAACGATGACCACGACGCTCCCGGTCGTCCGCGGCGCGGCCGACTCGGCTGGCTTCAAGGTCGCCGGTCCACTTCACCGTGCCGCGCAGCCGCCGAATCGCGCGCTGGCCGCGCACATCGATCAGCAACCGGAGCCCCCGTTCAACCGCCGCGCGTTTGGTGGGCGCGCCGCTCGCGCGCATCGCGGCGCGCATCAAGTCGTCGTCGATGTCGATGTTGGTCCGCATGCCGCCTCCATGTGTAAGGATCGCCGATTCATGTGTATTCTGCAACCAGAAATGGAGACATGATGGAGACGGATCTGGCCCAGCAATATAAGTAATTTCTGGTCAGATGCTTGAACAGAGAGATGGTGGAGGCGGCGGGAGTCGAACTCTACAGGGCGCGTTTCCCTAACTGGTGACAGCGAGTGACTTTTGGCGATAAGGGTTTGGCTCCCAGCAGGTTAGGCAGCTCGGTTCGTCTGCCCGCATCCGCTCGAGTCCTCGTGAATCCTCCGCGGTCATGGAGACATTTTGGAGACGGGCACCTCGTCCACTCTCCGAGTTGCGGGGTTACCGCAGACGCTGCAATGCATCGCGCCCATCGTCCCTTCTTCTAGGGCGAGGCAGCTCCGCGACGAACCACAGTCTGGGCGGTACCCAACCCGCGGATATCAGCAGCGTCAACCGTCGCTAAAACGCGTGCCGCCGACCAGACGGATCTAAAAAACGAAGCGCACGAAAAGAACGTGCTAAGAATGGGGACTCACACCAGTGAGGCAGGGAACGATCTGTCACTTGACAGAATCCAGCCATATCGGCGTTGGAAGCCGACCGCATGGATGCTGTGCCTACTAAAAAGGCGGTCCGCGCCACGCTCATGCCAGTGGGCGAGTGGACATGAGCTCAGCAGCGAAGCGAGTACGGATCGCACCGACCAAAACCCTATCCGCGGAAGACCGCAAGATCAATGTCTACAAGAAGCTGGGCGCACCTTGATCCCTTACCTCGCAGGTACGGCTAAGACCGGACAAGGCGCGCCGCGCACGACGCGCTCGGTCACGCTACCGCGCAACGCATCAACGAATCCCTGCCTACCCTCGGTCGCCATGACGATCAGATCCACGTCTGCCTGCGCCGCGCGTAGGATTGCCGCTGCAACGTCACCTTCGCTACGCGTTTCTTTCCAGGTGCAAGCTTGGGTTGGCGGACGTTTCAGTTCTGGAAAATCGCCGTTATTCACATGAAGCGTCACGACCTCGACGACATCATCGCCGAACGCTTCGGCGGCGCGGACGGCGCGAATGACCGCTTCCTGCGCATCCGGCTCCTGGTCCACTGGTAACAGTATGCGGCGTAGACGAATCACGCCGTCAAGTGACACCATGCCGCGGCAACCGCGCGGTACAAAGAGTGTCATCGCATCGGTCCGGCGGGCGATCGCCTGAGCCACCGATGGTGTAAGCCAAAGCGGCAAGCCGTGGAGTCCCCGCGTAGCGAGCACGACCAAGTCGGGCTGTTGCTTTTCAATATGCGCGATGCTCGCCTGCACTGGATTGCCGCGCGAACTGACTTTCGTGACGCGTACCGCAAGCTTTTCGAAAACGGCAGAGCGAGGACTGTCGGGAGCAAGCACCTGCCATCGCTCAAGAGTCTTTCGCACCGGAGGAAACTGAGCCCAGTCATCCAGATGCCCCCGGCCCGCGTGCATGATGACGAGCTCGGTTTTCAGGATCAGCGCAATGGCAAGCGCATGGGCAAGCGCTAACTCACTCGCCTTGGAAAAATCCGAGGGATGAAAAATCGAGTGTACGAAAGGAACTCTCTGTGATGCTCGGCTCACGTGCAAGTCCTTTCGAGATTAATATGACCCCGCTCCATCGTTACTTCCCGGCGAGAGACCGCTTCCGCGGGCATTGTCAAGACGTTGCTGGTCTGCTCTGATGCCGCCATGTCCCAGCCGTCGCCGCGACCCTCGCTCGATAAAGACTACCGTGTCCCACCCGAGATCATTAGTCATGGCGTGTGACTCTACTACCGTTTCGGGGTGAGCCTGCGCGACGTCTCCGGAACTGATGCTTGCTCGCGACATCGAGGTCGTACTGTCCAATAACTCGATCGAGCCGTCGCGGCGGGCATTCAGATCTCTTCGTCGATGAGGGGCTGATCCGCGAGGTCGAGCAGCGTCGAGTGAAACTGGCAATCAAACCAGCCCAGGAAGACGGCCAGGGACCGGGGCGTCGGCCACGGGCCGATCGCGCCACCAGCCGTCCAGCTGATCCTCAAAGTCGCGTCGGCCATGCGGCCGCTGGCCAGGATATCGCTGCAGGACGCGTTTTGCCGCGCGAGCCGTCCGCCGGACCGGTGGAGGCGGTTTGCGCGCTGGCCTCCGGCGACTTTCAATTGACCTTCGGCTCGTTGAGACGTTAAATACCCGTGCGTACGTCGGGCACGGAGTCGCGGCGCCCGGAATGTCAGCGACGTGAGGGTGTTCATGATACACAGGTCCGCCATCGCTCGAGGTGTGGTCATCATCGCGATTCTCGCGTTGCCCCGGGCGCGCGAGGGAAGCGCGGGGCAGGCCGGCTCCCTTACTGGCCAGAGTGGGACGGCCGCCGCCAGATCTGAGGGTCCACGAACACCATGGGGCGAGCCGGACCTCCAGGGCATCTGGACCGCAGACGCGCTGGCGGGTGTGCCGCTCGAAAGGCCCGGCGCCGCGGGCAGCACCGCGCTGACGAAGGAAGCGGCCGCCGCCCGACGGGCGGATGCGACGGGGGGGCTCGACCCCCGCCGCGAGGGCCTTGGCAGCTACGGATGGGAGTGGCGCGACATTGCCCCGCAATTTGCGAAGACCGCGGCGTCCACGCAAGTCGCGATGGTCGTGGATCCGCCGGACGGTAAGGTGCCCGCGATGACGGCTGAGGGAAAGAGGCGATTTGACGAGCGGGCGAAGGGCAGCCGCCAGAATCGCTCGCCGCACTCGTGGACCGACCAGGGCACGTGGGACCGCTGCATCACGCGCGGGTTGCCGAACCTCATGATGCCGCTCGGCTACAACAACAATCTTCAGATCGTCCAGGGGCCGGGGTACGTGGTGATCACGCACGAGATGATTCACGAGCCTCGAATCATCCCGACCGACGGCCGGCCCCATCTCGGGCCGAAGCTGCGCCAGTGGCTGGGCGATCCGCGTGGCCACTGGGAGGGCCACACCCTGGTGGTCGATATCACCAACTTCAACGGCAAGACACTGTATACGCCCGCCGTTGCCGGTGGGGCTGGAAACGTTCCGGCAAGCCCTGCCTCCGAATCCACCTTTCACCTCACGGAACGCTTCACGCGGATCGATGCCCACACGATCGACTACCGCGTCACCATCGACGATCCCGCGGTCTGGACAAGGCCGTGGTCGATCGGGTTTCCACTCACCAAGGACGACACGCAGTACGAGCTCGTTGAGTACGCGTGCCACGAGGCCAACTACGGCCTGCAGAACATTTTGAGCGCGGCCCGGGCCGAAGAGCGGGCGGCCGCCGAACAAGGACGCGAAACCGCGCTGATGATCGGGTTCCCAGGCGTTCACCTCGTTTACTCGTTGAGGCGTCGGGCTCACGTTCGCCCGTCAGGGGAATGCAGGCCCTTCGACATCGAATGGCCCACCACGGCGTCCGTCTCACGGTAATCCTCCTGGCGCTTGTCGGAGCCTGGTGGCCCACACACGCTGCGCGGGATACGGCGGCGGATCGTTATTGGCCTCAGTGGCGCGGGCCCTACGCCAACGGCGTCTCGCGAACGGCCAAGCCACCGGTGGAGTGGAGCGAGACCAAGAACATCAAGTGGAAGGTCGAAATCCCCGGCCGTGGCGCAGCGACCCCGGTCGTGTGGGGCGATCGCGTGTATCTGCTCACGGCGGTTCCGGTTGGCTTGACTGGTGCTGCGGCGCATGCGGCCCGCGGCGGTCTCGAGCCGCGCGACGTCCACCGCTTCGTCGTGCTGGCGATCGATCGCCGCGACGGCCACGTGGTCTGGGAGCGGGTGGCGACCGAGGCACGCCCCCACGAAAGCACGCATCCGCTCAACGGCTCATGGGCGTCGAGCTCCGCGGCGACCGATGGCGAGCACATCGTCGCATTCTTTGAGTCGCGCGGCCTCTACACGTACGACATGAACGGCACCCTTGCTCTGGGAGAAGCATTTCGGCGAAAAGCACGTGTTGAGTGAGACCGGCGAGGGGACGACACCGGCGCTGTATGGCAACGACGTCATCCTCGTCTGGGACCACCAGGGTGAGTCGTTCATCGTCGTGCTCGACAAACGGACGGGGCGCGAGATGTGGCGGGTGGCGCGTGCGGAGCTCGACACGTGGTCGACGCCGCTCGTCGTCGAGCATGACGGCCGCGCGCAGATCGTGACGAGCGGCTGGTCGAGCCTCCGCAGCTACGACCTCGAGACCGGCAAGGATGTCTGGCACACGCGCGGCCTGACTCCGTTGACGATTCCTTCCCCCGTGGCGGAGGACGGGATGGTGATTGCCACGAGCGGCTTCAACGGGAGCAGCCTCAAGGCCGTGCGCCTGGCGGACGCGCACGGCGACATCACCGGGACGAGCGCGATCGCCTGGACGCTGGATCGCGATACGCCGTACGCGCCTTCGCCGCTGTTGTTCGATGGCGTGTTGTACATCCTGAAAAGCAACAACGGTATCCTGTCGGTGTTCGACGCGAAGACAGGGGCGCCGCATTACCGGGCGCAGCGGCTCAGGGACGTTCCCAACATGTTTTCGTCTCCGGTCGGCGCGGATGGCCGCGTGTATTTCGCGGGCGCTGACGGGACGACGCTGGTGATCCGCCATGGTCCAACATTCGAAATACTGGCGAGTAATGTGCTGGACGATGGTTTCATGGCCTCGCCCGCTCTCGTCGACAACGAAATCTACCTGCGCGGGAGCAAGTATTTGTACTGCATCGCCGAGCAGGGTCCTGCGCGTTAGACGCCTCGGCGGAAGCGCGGGAGGCATAGGAGGGAGGATCGACATGGTGACCACGCGCGTCCTCACGAGCGTCGTGATTGCGGGCATCGTGTCGGTGTGGGCCGACACCACGACCGCACAAAGCACGGCTGGCGCGACGGTCGCTCAAGGGCCGACCCGGGCCATGGGCAAGCCTTTCTCGGGGCGGCTCACCACGGCGGCGGCTCGCGACGTGTCCCCCGCCCCCACCGGGCAATTCGGCATGCTGTACGCGGTGCTTGATGGCAAGGGCAAGCTCGCGATCAACGGCACCTTCGAAGGCTTGCCAGCGCCGGCGACGGTCGCCCACTTTCATCACGGCGTGGACGGACAGCCCGGACCGAGCGTCGGTACCCTGACGGTGACGAAGGGGACGAGCGGCGTACTCAAGGGCGACATCATGCTGACCGATGCCGACATTGCGGATTTGCAGAAGGGTGCGTTTTACGTCCAGATCGATACGGCGACGGCTGCTGAAGGCGCGGTGCGGGGCTGGCTCCTGTCGGGGATGCTCAAGTAGAGCAACAGGGGGAAGAGCGCGACGGGTGCTTTGCGGCGGCAACAATCTGCACGGGTGCGACTCGAGCTATCACGCGAACGCGTCGAACACGATTCACCCCGGCGGACGGGAGCCATCGTATCTGCAGATTCAGCTGATTCCACGCGACAGCTGTGCCTACCAAAAACTCGATGTCGTACTGTTCAATAACTCGATCGAGCCGTCGGGGCGGGCATTCAGATCTCTTCGTCGATGAGGGGCCGATCCGCGAGGTCGAGGAGCATCGAATGAAACTGGCAATTCAAACCCGTACTGTTCAATAACAGGATCGAGGGTTAGGAAGTACTTGGATTGAGTGTTACCTCACCCCGTGTGCATCGCGCCCGCGTGTTTTGATTTTGCAACGTTGCCTCAATCCTGGATTCAGCGAGAGAATTGGGAATTCGAGAGTGCGCCGTGAAAGGTGAATCAACGCAGCCGGTGAAAGTCCGGTCCAAGGAGGTGTCGGTAGGCCTTGGTAGCTACCCGGGAGATGGTGAGGGCGACCAATCCATCGAAGCCCCGGGGACAGAGACCCGCCTGGGGCGGGTTCGCAAGCGTGCGGGCCGCAACGCGAGTGAAGCCTGAGCAAGCCTCGAAAGGCAAAGTGCGAGCGCCGAGTCCCCTCTCGAAGGACGAAGGCCGACGAGGACGACCAGATGCACCGACAAGAGACGGTCGCCCTGCTCGCCGGGGTAGTGGGCGCAGCACGTACGCACGCGGTGATTCGCAACACGGGAAACCTGTCGGGCTGTCGGGGCGACCCGGCAACGCCTCCATCGGGAGACGGGCGCGGCAGGCGTCGGAGGGGCTCATACGACCGGTGAACCCGGGTAATGCCGGGGGAGGAAAGGAGCCCTGGTTCGGGGTGCGCTTCAACGAGCTGAGATGAGGAGATTGGCGTGAGCCTGGTAACTCCTGAAAAGATTCGAACGCTCCAGCGAGCGCTCTACGTGAAGGCCAAGCAGGAGCCGACGCGGCGATTCCACTTTCTCTATGACAAGGTGTGGCGGGGAGACATCCTTGCCCACGCCTACGCCCTCAGCCGGGCAAACGGCGGGGCGCCGGGCGGGGATGGAGAGACCTTCGCGCGCATCGAGGACGGCGGCGTGGGTCGCTGGCTCGACGAGCTACGGGAGGACATTCGAACGGGACGCTACAAACCGCAACCAGTCAGACGGGTGATGATTCCGAAATCTAGCGGCGTGGGCCAGCGCCCGCTCGGGATTCCCACTATCCGTGACAGGGTAGTCCAAACCGCAGCGACGTTGGTGCTCGAACCGATTTTCGAAGCAGACTTCGACGAGGCGGCGTACGGATACCGCCGCAAGCGAAGCGCGCTCGATGCGGTTCAGGCTGTCCACAAGGCGATCAATGAGGGGCACACCGACATCGTAGACGCCGATCTATCCCGATACTTCGATAGTATCCCGCACGCGGAATTGATGCAGTGTGTCGCCCGTCGCCTCAGCGATGGAAAGATGCTGCATTTGATAAAGATGTGGCTGAAAACGCCGGTCGAAGAGACCGACGAACGGGGGACTCGACGGATGCGGGGCGGGCAGGAGACAACACGAGGTACGCCGCAGGGCGGGGTGGCTTCGCCGCTCATGGCGAACATCTATATGCATCGGTACATCAAGGCGTTTCGCAAGTACGGTCTGGACCGCCGGTACGGGGCGGTGCTCGTGACCTACGCCGACGATTTCGTGGTCCTGTGTCGGCATGGTGCCGCGGAGGTCCTCGCGACGACTCGGCGATGGATGACCGGCATCGGGCTCGCGCTGAACGAGGACAAGACGCGCGTGTGCAACGCCCGATGTGAGTCCTTCGACTTCCTCGGCTACACCTTCGGCCCGATGTACTGGCCGCCAACCGGCGGACGCTATAACGGTGCCCGGCCTTCCAAGAAGGCCGTCGCCTCCATGAAGGAATGCATCCGACGACGGCTGCGGCCCGGTAATCACGCGCCGTGGGCGGACGTGGCGCGCGACCTGAACCGTACGGTGCGGGGATGGTCCGCCTACTTCGGCTACGGTTCGGTGGCGAAGGCGCGGCACGCGGTGAAGCTGCACGAATATCACGCGGTCCGTCGCTTTCTCCGCCGCCGGCACAAGGTCGCTGGGCCTGGCTACCGACAGTTTCCCATCCAAGCGGTATTTGGGACGCTGGGCGTCCTGTCCCCGGAATCCTGTCCCCGCCTCGCTCGGTCGGTCGCGCGCATGCCTTGACGTGAAACCCGTCCGAGAGCTGGGTGCGGGAAATCCGCACGCCCAGTTCGATGAGCGGGAAGGAGAGACGGAGCGATGGACTTCTCGGCGAGCGTGGCAACGAAAGACGCCGCGCGCCTCAGGCGCCGCCGGTCCTGCACGCCACCGCGCTTCTTCTCGACTCTACCGCACAGGAACCCCTAGAACGAAATCATCACGGAGACTACACACATGTCATACGACTTTTCGGCAGCATTATTTGGCCGTCGCCAAGCGATGAGGCTGCTTGGCCTGGGGGCTGGGCTCGGGGTGATCTCGCAAGTGCGAGGAGAGTCGGCGATCGCGGCGCCTCGGCAGGTCTCGAACCCAGGTCGCGCGCTCGATCTTCCCAAGAGCAGCATCATTCGAACTGTCCTTGAAGATGTCACGCCAGATCGTCTGGGTCCGGGGGCGGCTCTGATGCACGAGCATGTCACAACCGGAACAGTGGATGTGTTGGTTGAGGAACTTCGCGCAAGCGGCCAAGAGGGCGTGAGCTGTGTGGTCGACGCGTCAACGGGAAAACGCGGCGCAGACGCGCTTCAGAATCTTCGGACCATCGCGAGCCGCTCGGGCATGCATATCGTGGCCGCAGGTGGGTACTACAAAGCGCCATATCCGGAAGCGATAGCACAAAAAAGCGAGGAGCAGATTGCTGAGGAACTCGTTCGCGATGCGACCGTCGAACGGTGGGGCGCTCTGGGAGAAATCGGTACATCCCTCGAAATGCACGGAGACGAGCGTAAGATGCTCCGAGCGGTCAGTCAGGTACATCGCCGCACCGGACTACCGATTTTTACGCACACCGAGCATCAAGGCTGCCGGTCATGCGCCCTGGAGCAACTGGATGTGCTCGAGTCGCAGGGCGTGAATCCACGGAATCTGTGTATCGGTCATATGTCCGATATCCTCGATGATCCGACGGCCGAGACGCATAAGAGCGTAGCTAAACGTGGTGCGTTCGTTGGCATGGATACGGTCGGACATCAGATGCTCCAAGGGCCAAAGGCGACGGACGCCATGAAAGTGGCGACCGTCGTCGCGCTCGTCAATGCCGGATACGAGGACCATGTCCTCCTGTCCTCGGATTTCGCGCATCAACAGTGCCTCAAGAGCACCTGGGGCGCCGGCTACTCAACGGTTCTCACGGTGTTTGTTCCAAAACTGCGCTACGCGGGCATAAAGGAGCCAATACTCCGCAAGATTCTCGTCGAAAACCCGCGTCGCTTCCTAGCATTCGTGCCCAGACCTTCGAAAGCATAGCCAATCGTCGCGTCTGGAATGCCTGTGCTCCGCAAAAACATCACGCGCCACTTTCGGCGGTCACGCGGCCCCGCGCTCGAGACGATATTCGTGATGCAGCCCGCCCAGAATTGGCGTCGCGGCGACGCGACGACGGCCGGGAATTCGATGCCCGGAGGATTTCGGCCGTCGCACAGCCGTTGACCGGTCCGGAAAGCCGGGTCCCAGGCTCGTATGCGGTCGCCCTCGGTTGTACAACCGTGTTTCGCCGATCCTCGTCCCTAGATCGAGGCAGGCGCGTTGACGGTGCCCAGTTAGGTGGTATCCAACCCACGGATCTCAGCAGGATCAACCGTCGGTGTGACTGACTCCATCTCGGCGCTGACCCGGGTGTGTCAAGAACAAGAACAAGAAAAGAGCGCTGATCTGTAAGAGCGTCGTTCCCGCACGGTGCAGTTGACATCCGAAGTCATATCAACGTATTTGTTACGCTCCCAAAGAATATGAGACGCGTTACTATGAACCGGCCGCCCTCGCCTGATTCACATAGTTCGCCCTACGATGATCAACGAAGTCATTCCGAAAGACGCCCGATTTAGGATGCACGAGATCGTTGAACTCAAGTTCCATTGTACGCGCACACCCCCTTCGCCGGACAATCGCGGCGTGACCCGGCTGACTGACGTGAGGATGAAGACGTGGCCCCCTTGCCGCACCCGATCGACCGGCGCAGCCTCCTGAAGCTCCTCGGCGCTGCCGGCGCATGGCCCGCCGTTGCTCCCCCTTTGCGCGCCGCTCCAACCCCGAGCGCCGCGCAAGGCGACATTCAGCGCTACAAGGTCCGCGTCAGCGACGCGGACCTTGCCGATCTCAAGCGCCGCCTGTCCAGTATCCGATGGCCGCCCGACGCGACCGGAAAGCGGTGGGGAATGGGCACCGACCGCGCCTACCTTCAACAGCTCGTGGCGTACTGGCGCGACAAGTACGACTGGCGCGCGCAGGAGGCGGCGCTCAACAAGTTCGACCACTACACGACGGCGATCGACGGCTACACGATTCATTTCGTCTATCAGAAGTCGCGTCACCCCTCGGCCCTGCCGCTGGTTCTGACACACGGCTACCCGGGCACGATCTGGGAAATGCTGCCGTCAGTGCAGGCGCTGGCGGACCCGACGGCCAACGGAGGCGCCGCCACCGACGCCTTCCACGTCATCGTGCCGTCGCTACCCGGATACGGGTTCTCGAGCGAACCGCATGAGGACTTCTCGCCAGACAAGGTGCCCGACCTCTGGGTGAAGTTGATGGACAAGCTGGGATACACGAAATTCGGCGCGTACGGCAGCGACTGGGGGTCGGGGATCACCACCGGGCTCGGCACGCGGTTCCCCGATCGAGTCGTCGGGACGGCCATTCCCGGACCGCCGCCGCGGACGAATCGGGAGCCCCGCACCGACGAGGAACGCGCCTACTACGCGAGCATGGAGCGGTATACGGCCGAAGAGACCGCGTACCAGCACATTCAGGGGACCAAGCCGCAGTCGCTGGCCTACGGCCTGACGGACTCGCCGGCCGGCACTGCAGCCTGGGTGGTGGAAAAACTGCGCGCGTGGAGCGATTGCCAGGGGAATCCCGAGAACAAGTTCACCAAGGACCAGATCCTCACGCTCGTGTCGATCTACTGGCACACCAGGACGATGGGAACGGCCGTGCGAATCTACTACTCGACCGGACGATGGCGGACGTCCGCGAGCGCCAGGGGCGCGCAGGCCCCGCAACAGGCGAGCGGCAGGCGCGTGCCGCAAGGGTACTTCGATTTCATCGGTAACACGTCGCGCGCGCGGCCGCCGAAGTCGCTGGTGGACAAGGTCCCGGAGAACGTCACGCTGTGGTCATATCACGAGACCGGCGGGCATTTTCCGGCGATCGAGGAGCCCAAGCTCCTCGTCGAGGATCTGCGGACGTTCTTCAGGCCGCTGCGGCCGGCCTAGCGTCCGTGTGCGGCGGCGGCTGTCGTCCGCAAATATTACATCTGCCTGTTGATCTGAACCGGCCACACGTTCCATCGCGTGACGGGAACGGCCGCCGAGCCCGAACGACTACGATACGGGCCCGTAATGTTCCAGTTCTCAGCTGACCCGACGATCACGCCGCCCGCTCATAGAAGTTGAGCAGCCCGCCAGCCGCCGCCGGCGCCGCACGCGGCTGTGCCTGCCGAATAGTCGGTACGTGTTGACGCCATTGACGTTGTTGCCGTTAGCAGGATAACCAGTCAGTGGCGAATTCGCAATTGGCTGCATTGAACGCACTGCGGATCGACGCGTCGCACGTGTCCGCAGGCGCCACACCCACGCGTCACGCCGCCCGCGGCGTCTGATAGAGCCCGCGACAGTGCGGCTGCCACCGATACGCACGGAGACTGGCCTGAGCGCCGCCCGTGTCCGGGCTCGGGTCCGGCGTGCGCCCGGCCAGCCCCGCATGTGCGCGATGCCCGTTGTAGTAACGCTGGAAGTCGAGGAGCTTCCGCTCCAAATCGGCGACCGTCCAAAACAGCAGGCGATCCAGACATTCGCGCCGCAGCGTGCCAATCAGCCGTTCGATGAAGGGATGGGACCACGGCACACACGGCACCGTCTTGATTTCCTGGACGTTGCGGATCCGCAAGTTCGCCTGCCACTGGTGGAACCGGTACAGCGGGTCATGGTCCGCGCTGAGGTACGTCGGCAGGGGCTGGCCGCGCGTCGCGCGATTAAACATTCGGCACAGCACCACGCCGTCCACGACGCCCCCGTGCACGCCAAAGCCAACGATGCGCCGCGTCCAGTGGTCCATCACGACGAGGACCCAGTGTGTCCGCAACGTGGCCGATTCGCAGCGAGACAAATCCAGGCTCCACAGACTGTCCTTCACGTGCCCGAGGGTCGTGAGCCAGGACGGCCCTACTCCGCCTGGGCCGGGCGGTACCGCGCGGCGAGAATGCGCCGCACCACATCCTTGTCGATGGGAATCCCGAAAGCCAACGCGATCTGCTGCGCGATCCGAGGACAGCCCCAGGTCGGATTCCGCTGCTTCATGGCGACGACCGCGGCGATCACCTCGGGGTGCGGTCCCTTGGGGCCCGGCGTCCTCCGCCCCGTCGGCGAGAACAAAAGGCGATATTTGCTCGTGGTCAACGCGCGATGAAGACGCAAGAGCGTGGAGGGCCGCAGGACGATCGCGGAACGAATCAGGCGACCTGGCCGTATGAGGAGCGCACACGCACCGGCCACGATACGGTCCGCAGGCCGGAGATTCGGGGCACAGTGTCGAGACCGATTCAGGATGATCAGTTGGTGCTTGACGAGCACGGATTCGGCCACGACCGCACGCGCGCCGCCGGGACCGGCGAGGCGGGCGATGGTCGTCAGCAGATGGAGGAACAGGACCGCCAAGTCACGCATGGCCCCATCCTAACTAGATCCCGAACGCCGCGAAATGCGCCAGAACTTAGCAATTCGCCATGTACAGGCCAGTCCCCCTGTTCAACCGGTCACGTACGGGGCAGACACGAGGCCGTCGCCACGCATGCTATCGATTCACCCTGGTCCGGCATCCCGAGCAGTTCGCGGCCGCACGCGACGCCGCTCGATCTGAACGCGGCAACGAAGTGGAGCGCGCACTACGAGATCTCCAACCAGAACGCCTAGCGCTGCAACGACAACGACAAGACTTTGGGGGAACGCTGACTGAAGCGGAGTACCAGTTAGAGCTGACGGCACTCGAGAGGCCCGCACGGCCTAAAAGGTTCGGCCTTGCTGACATCTGACATGGCCAGAGACCAGCCTCTATTCATGACGCCCGATGAAGTCGCCGCGCTCTTGCGCACGACGCGCAAGGCCGTCTACACGATGGCCGAACGCGGCCTGCTGCCAGGCGTGACTCGAGTCGGGCGGCGTGTGTTGATCCGCACGGAGGTGCTGCTAGACTGGCTGCGCCAAAAGTCCGCGCCGTCGCCGAAGGAGTGCAGGCGATGAGCGTGACAGTCAGACCGTATCGACGAGGGGGCTGGGAAGTGGATATTCGGATCGTGCTGCCCGACGAGACCGAGCACCGGGAACGCCGCAGGGCGCCGGTGTCATCCAAGGCGGCGGCGCAGCGATGGGGCGAAGAACGCGAGCGCCATCGCTATCACCAGCTCACACACCCGAAACCCGAGACAGCACAAAAGAAGGAGGTGCCCACGCTGCAGGAGTTCGCTCCAAGATTTCTCGATGGGCATGCACGGGCGAATCGTCAGAAGCCCAGCGGAATCGCCGCGAAGGAAACAATCGGCAATGTTCACCTGATCCCGGCGCTGGGCACCAAGCGGCTGGACACCATCACGACCGAAGCCGTCCAACAGCTCAAGCACCAACTGCGGGATCGGGCACCGAAGACCGTAAATAATGTGTTGACGGTCTTGAACGTGTTGCTGAAGAAGGCCGTGGAGTGGGACGTCATCGAGCGGATGCCGTGCACGATCCGGTTACTGCCGATTCCCAAAGGGTCGGCAGGCTTCTACGACTTCGACGAGTACGAGCGGCTGGTGGCAGCCGCGAACGCGACCGATCGGTGCGCCTACCTGGTCGTGCTACTGGGCGGAGAGGCCGGGCTGCGGTGCGGCGAGATGATGGCGCTCGAGTGGAGCGATGTCGATCTCGGTAAACGGCAGCTCTGCGTGCAGCGGTCCGACTGGAAGGGCCACGTCACGGCCACCAAGGGTGGACGGCTCCGCTACGTGCCGCTGACGCTCCGGTTGGCGGCGGCGTTGCGCGAGCACCGACATCTGCGTGGCGCGCGGGTGCTCTGTCAGCGGAATGGGTCTCCGCTTACACAGAAGATCGTGCAGGACCATGTGCGACGGTCCGTTCGACGGGCGCAGCTCGCGAAGAGCGGCGTCCATCGGCTGCGACATACGTTCTGTTCGCACCTTGCGATGCGGGGGGCGCCGGCCCGGGCGATTCAGGAACTGGCCGGGCACATGGATCTCGCGACGACACAGCGCTACATGCACCTCAGTCCCGCGGCCATCGAAGGCGCGATTCGGCTGCTGGATCGGGCCGGATCCCGGGAAAATTTTGGAGACATTTTGGAGACGGGGTCTACCGAGATTGCTAAGTCCTCTCGGTAGAACAAGTTAAGTGGTGGAGGCGGCGGGAGTCGAACCCGCGTCCGAAGGTACTTCCCCGTGAGACTCTACATGCGTATCCGCGTCTTTTGTCTCGTGCCGGCGTGAGGATGCGGCTCAAAACCGCCGGTCACCAGACCCGGTGAAGTCTCGCGCTTGAACGCCGAGCCGCCGTTCAAGCGCCAGCCTGCTTAATGGCATCTGGCCCCCAACCACCAGGCGAGGTCGAGGCAGACGCTCACAGCGTATTAGGCTGCGAGAGCGTACTGAGTATCCGCAGTTAACGGATGTTCCATCGGATTAACGAGTCAATGGCGCTCGGCATGCATCCCGCGAATCCTTACCCCCGTCGAAACCGTGTCGCCCCCCCGCGTGAAGAACTCTCAGGGGCCGCTCAGCCCAGGAACGGTTTGGACTGACGCCCTCAGGCGTCTTGTCTCAATCAATTGTACGAGCCCCCTCAACTGTGGTCAAATACCTGTACCGCCATGACTTTCGAAGAAGAACTGCAGCGGGCTGTCGACGCCCTCGCAGACCGCCTCCGCCATGAGGCAGCAGAGCACCTGCAAGGTGCCATGGCCGACCTGCGCCAGGCCGCACAAGCGGAACGCGTCGAGGCCGTTGCCGCGGCTGTTCGCGAGACGCGCGAGGCCGCCGACCGTGACGCATCGGAACGTCTGGCAGCGGTCGAACGTGACGCCGCCCATCGTCTGGAAACAGTCGAGCGAGACGCGGCCGCTTGCCTCGACGAGGCGGAACGCCTCGCGACGGAGCGCAGGGAAGCCGCTGAACGGGTCGCCACAGAGCGCGTGGAAGCCGCTGAACGGGCTGCCGCAGAGCGCGTGGAAGCCGCTGAACGGGCGGCCGCAGAGCGCGTGGAGGCCGCCGGGCGAGCCGCCGCGGAGCGCGTGGAGGCGCTCGAGCGTGATGCAGCGGAGCGCGTGGAAGCGGCTGAGCGCGCGGCCACCGATCGCGTGGAGACAATCACGCAGGAAGTGACCCGCCGCGGGGAAACGGCTGAGCGCGAGGCCGCCGCCCAGTTGGCCTTCGCCCAGCGCGACGCGGCGGAACAACTTGCCGCCGCGGTGCAGGAGGCAGAGTCCCGTGCACATGAAGCGGGCCGGGCTGACGGTCGAAAAGAGGGAATAGAGGAAGGGCTTCGAGAAGGGCGCAAAGAAGGACGGGAAACAGGCACAAAAGAAGCGGCACAACAAGGTGTAGACCGGCTCGAGCGGCTGGTCGATGCCGTCCGCGAGATGGACAACGCGCACTCGCTGTCCGGAATCCTCGACGCGCTGACGACCGCAGCTAGTCGCGAGGCCGCCTGTGTCGCCCTTTTCCTCGTGCAGGGCCAGCAGTTGCGAAGTTGGAAATGTGCGGGGTTTGGTCCGGCTCTGGATTCGGCGAGCCCGTTCGACCTGTCAATGGCCGATGCGGGCCTCATTGCGGAGGCCATCGGAAGCGCACAGGTGAGGACAGCGAACAGCTCGCAGGACGGATTGGCGCCTGGCTTCGCCTCTTGTCCAGCGGGGCGCACCATGCTCGCGGTGCCGATGATCATGAGCGGAGAAGTGGTCGGCGTCCTTTACGGCCACGGCGACCCGACGAGCGGGCATCCCGCGTGGCCGGCGACGCTCGAGATCCTCGCGCGGCACGCGGCGCGCGAGCTGGAAACGGTGACCGCGTTCAGAACCGCGTCATTGCTGATCAATCCTGCACCCGGATCGCCAGTGCGAGCGGCCGGTGGCGGTAATGAGGGCGGCCGTCGAGGCGCTCGCAGCGACGTCGGCGCATTCGGAGACGAAGACCAGGAGGCGGCGCGTCGCTACGCCCGTCTGCTGATCTCCGAGATCAAGCTCTATCATGAAACCGAGGTCCTGGCTGGCCGTCACGAACGAGACCTTGCCAGCCGGCTGGGCGGGGAAATTGCCAGGGCCCGCGCCTTGTACCGAGCAGCGTGTGCCGCCGCAGGTCCGTGCCGCGACGGATCACTTTCGCGCGGAGCTCGTCAAGACGCTCGGCGACGGAGACTCGGCGCTTTTTGACTAGGGTCTGCTGACCAAGGATGGACACCGGATCGTGCCAAGGCAAAGCGTAGTCGCTCTGGCCGCGGCGGTCGTGCTCGTGGCGTCTGTTGGCGCTCAGCAGGCACGTGTGGCCAGCACGATCGCCGAGTACACACCCGGCAGCGTTGTGCTGTTGCCGACAATCCATCCGCGAGTCCCGCGCGATCTGACGCAGCTGTGGTTCGTCCCGGAGAAACCCAATCCAGTTTCGGTGGATTTTGCATCCGCCGCGCGGTTGCAGGCGAAGGGCGACTACTTGAAGGCGCTCCCGCTTCTGTCGAATGCATCCAGCCAGCCTGGCATCTTCGCGCTTTACGCGTCGTACGACATGGGCGTTGCGCTGTTGAATCTCGGACGCGCGGACGAGGCACGCCGCATCTTCGAGATGATCGGCGAACGAAAGCCGGTCGGCTATCTTGGCGATGCGGCGGCGTTCGGTCTGGCGCGGAGCGCGGAGGCTCTGAACGATTCGGCCGCTGCCGTGGCGATCTACACCAGACTGCTGCAAGGGAAAGCAGGTCGGACGGATGAGCTGCTCATGCGCCTCGGAACGGCCGCCCAGGCGGCTGGCCAGCCCGATCGGGCGGTCGAGGCGTTCATGCGCCTCTACTATGAGTTCCCGTTGAGTGAGTTCGCCCCGAGCGCTAGCGTGGCGCTCGCCAGGCTCCCCAATGCGCCCGACATTTCACAGGGGAGCGAACGTTACGGGCTGGAAATGGCGAGGGCCGATCGGCTCTTCAGCGCGAAACAGTACGCGCCAGCCAGAACGGCGTTCACGGCCCTCAAGAGCATGGCTCGCGGTGACGATCGCGAGCTCGCCGACCTGCGTATCGCCGAGTCGAACTACTTTCTCAAGCGTCCGCGCGAGGCACGCGACGGCCTGCGTCCCTATCTCACCAGCTCGACTCGCAAGGCCGAAGTGCTGTACTTTTCCGCGCTCTCGATGCGCGCCTTGGGCGCTACTCCGGATTACCTCACGACCATTCGTCGTATCGCCGACGACTTCCCGCAGGAGCGTTGGGCGGAAGACGCACTCAACAGCCTCGCCACCCACTACATCGTTCACGACGATGACGAGAAGGCCGACGAAATCTTGCGGGAGCTGTACCGGAAATATCCGAAGAGCAGTCACGCCGAGCGGGCGGCCTGGAAGATCGGGTGGCGTGCGTTCTTGCAGGAGCAGTACGGCGATACGGCGACGTTCTTCGAGCGCGCGGCTTCGGATTTCCCCCGGTCGGACTACCGTCCGTCGTGGCTCTACTGGGCGGGTCGTGCCCACGAACTGCGCAACGAACGCGACTTGGCCACTGATCGCTTCACCCTGGTGGCTGCAGACTACCTCAACTCGTACTACGGTCGTCTCGCCGTCAAGCGTCTGGGCGGCTGGCTGCCGGCGCCACGCGTGATTGCCGACAACACGGCGTCCGGTGGATCCCTGCCGTCTCCGGCACTCGAGAATGCCGTGCTGATCCGGTCGCTGGTAGCTGGAGGCCTCTATGGCCACGCGCTGGGCGAGCTTCGCCACGCTCAGCGGACCGCTGGCGATTCACCGGCCATTCAGGCCACGATCGCCTGGATCTCCCACCAGCAGGGCCTCACCGAGACGGGGCAGTCGCGCTTCACACTTCTCCGCGGCGCCATCACGACGATGAGGAGGGCGTATCCGCAGTTTCTTGCCGCCGGAGGCGAGCAGCTGCCGCGCGAGATACTGACGGTGATCTTTCCGCTCGAGTACTGGGATCTCATCGAGAAGTACTCCATCGAGGAGCGGCTCGATCCGTACCTTGTGGCGGCGCTCGTGGCGCAGGAGTCCACGTTTGCGCCCGAGGTGCGATCGGTGGCCAACGCCTACGGCTTGATGCAGCTGTTGCCCTCGACCGCGCGGCAGCAGGCGCGGAAGCTCAGGATCACCTACTCCACGCGCCTCCTCACCAACCCCGAAGCGAACATTCACCTGGGGACGTCGTACTTCGCTGAAAAGATGCACGAGTTCGGCTCGGCGCACCTGGCGCTTGCAAGCTACAACGCCGGTGAGGCCGCCGTCCGCCGGTGGACGGCCGAGAGACCCACGCTGGGGAACGAAGAGTTCATCGACGACATTCCGTACCCCGAGACCCAGAACTACGTCAAGCGCATCCTGGGCACTGCGGAGGATTACCGGCGACTCTACGGACCTTGAGGCCTGAATTTGGTCATCTGTCATCTGGCTCATCTGGTCATCTCGTCATGGTTGTCATTTCGGTCCGCAGCCCCAGTTTCCCCTGGTGAATCCGTCGTCCGCCACGAAGACGCGAAACCCCCCGACATGACCAAATGACTAGATGACGAGATGACGAGATGACGAGATGACGAGATGACGAGATGACGAGATGACGAGATGACGAGATGACGAGATGACGAGATGACGAGATGACGAGATTGTGCGTCCGTCAGTACCTCGCCACCAGCCCGAAGTAGATTCCCCCGAGAGCGAAGTCGCCAGTGTCCTCCTGTACGCCGTAGCCGACATCGAGGCGTCTGAAGCCGATTTGCGCGCCGATGTTCCTCATGAAATTGTACGTGCCGTAGAAATCGACCTCGAGATAGTGGCCGGAGGTGTGCTCGATGAGCCCGTCAGGCAGTTTGAAGTCGGTGACCTCTCCTGTAACCGAGAAGTTCGGCACGATGTAGTAGCGGAAGATGCCGCCGATGGCTGGGATCGGTGCGGCGGCGTGGGCGCGCTCGCGTCGGACCTGAGGAGACTCGAGGGACGCCCGCACGTCCGTCTGTTTCGCCTCCACGACGACGCCGCCGAAGCCCCAACTGCGCGAGATGAAGTCGAACTCGTATCCAAACCTGTGCGCCCGCCAGTCGATCTCCGAGGTCACCGGTATGCCAGCCGTAAACAGCTGCCCGTTGAACTTGATCTGGCGAGTGAGGGTGGCCTGCTGGTCGTACTTGATCGGAACGTACTGATACCGGAACTTGTGTCGTTTGGCCGGTCGCAGCTGGAGATGGAACTCCCGGAACCGACTGTCGGTGAGTCCAAGGTCTCTCTTGAAATCGATGATGTCGCCCGGAATGCCGAGCGACTCGCTCGAGATCGCCATCTCGGCGTTTGGGCTCCAGAAGTCGGCGGACCCTTCGACCCAGTACCGCTCGCCAATCACTGGATCGCCGACCGAGCGCGGGGTGAACTGCGCGCGGGCCGGGGACGCCGTCATCACGGTGCCGAGAACGAAAAGTACAGAAGCGTACAGGCGAACAGTTGCACTCCTGCGCATGAACAGTCTGTCTCCGCGGAAGAAGTAAACGTGGCCTGCTGGGGTAGGCAGTTCAGGATAACACAGGGCGCAGGGCAAGAAGATGTGGACTGTGTCCTCTGCCCCGAGCCCTCGTCGGTCGCCGTCTCTAACTCTGCGCTTCCGCGAACTCCATTGTCGGCACTTTGCCAGTGAGCACGAGCGCCCAACGCCTCGCGGCCGCTGCCAGAATGATCACCGCGCACACCATCATGATGACGGTGCAAATCGAGTCCACGTAGCCTTCCACGACTCTCGTGGGATCGGCCCCGATGGCCTTCGGCCAGTAGTTGTCTCGCACGTTCAGGTACCCGCCGTACAGCGTGCTGACCGTGAGAAATGTCAGCGGAGCCGCGGTGACCCACGCGTATCGCGCGCGCCCCATGTTGATGATGATGGTCGTGCCGACGGCGAGCGCCACCGATCCCAGGAGCTGGTTGGCGACACCGAAGAGCGGCCAGATCGTATCGATGCTGCCCGTCCAGATGAAATATGCCCAGAGCAGCACCATGATGCCGGAGGAGGTGAGCGCGCTCGGGGCCCAGTTCGTGTCGCCCCATTTCTTCCAGATCCGCCCTCCGGCCTCCTGCAAGAGGAACCGCCCCGCGCGGGTGCCCGAATCGATGGTCGTGAGAATGAAGAGCGCTTCGAACATGATGGCGAAGTGGTACCAGTACGCCATCAGGCTCTTCATGCCCGGGATGCTCGAAAAGATCTGCGCCATGCCAACGGCGAGCGAGACGGCGCCGCCAGTCCGGCCGATCACGTTCTCGCCGACTTGCATCTGCAGGTCCGCCAGGTTGACCACCGGGATACCGAGCGTCGCGAACTTGGCGGGCAGCGTATTGATGGCGAAGTAGTCGCCGGGGTGGAGTGACGCCGCGGCGATGAGCGCCATCACGCCGACGAGGCCTTCAAACAGCATCGCCATATAGCCGACGGGCCGAATGTCGGTCTCCTTATCGACCATCTTCGATGTGGTGCCGGAGGCAATGACGGAGTGAAAGCCGGAAATCGCGCCGCACGCGATCGTGATGAACACAAACGGGAACAGCGGGCCAGGGATGATCGGCCCGCCGCCGCCGATGTACGCCGAAAAGGCGGGTGCTTCGAGCGTCGGATTGACGAGGATGACGCCGAGCGCCAGAAACAGGATCGTCCCGATCTTCATGTAGGTGCTGAGGTACGCGCGCGGTGTGAGGAGCATCCATACCGGCAGCGTCGCGGCAGCGAACGCATAGATGCCGAGCGCGAACGTTATCTGGTGCACGGACAACACGAAAACAGGCCCGAACCCGGACTCGGCGACGTTCTTGCCGAAGATCACGCCCAGAAACAGTAGCGCGACGCCAATGGCGGTCGCTTCCTTGATGTGCCCCTTGCGCCACACGAACATGTAGAAGCCCATGAAGATGGCGATCGGGATCGTCGCGCCGACAGTGAAGGTGCCCCAGGCGCTCTCCGCCAGGGTTCTGACGAACACGATGCCGAGTCCGGCGAGCGCGACGACGAGGATGAAGAGGAGGGCCACGATCCCCGTGGTACCGGCAACCGATCCGATCTCTGATCGCGCGATCTCGGGAATCGATCGGCCGCCACGGCGGGTCGATGCCCACAGTGTCACCATGTCGTGAACCGCTCCGGCCAGCACGCAGCCGGCCAGCAGCCATATGAAGCCCGGAGCCCAGCCGAACTGCGTCGCCAACACGGGACCAACGAGGGGGCCGGCCCCGGTGATGCCTGCGAAGTGGTGGCCGAAGAGCACCCAACGTGGCGTCGGATAGAAGTTTGCCCCGTCATATTTCAAGTGGGCCGGCGTTCTTCTCGAGTCGTCGAGCGACATCACCCTGGCCGCGATGAATGCGCTGTAATACCGATAGGCGATCGCACCAATACAGAGCGTTGGGATGACGAGGTAGAGTGCCTGCATGGGGCGCATTCTACCAGCGGCGCGACCCGGGGGAGAAGCCCGGAGAGGGACGGCGTCTGGGGAGATATACTGACTTTGTGTCCTCACCGGTGTCTCCCCAGCGACGTCTGCTGTCCTACGTCGCCCGGTACCGGGGGGCGTTCCTGGGCGGTCTTGCCTCCGTTGTCCTGACACAGGCCATCGTCGTTGCGGGGCCCCGGGTGCTGCAGGCAGCCGTCGACGACCTCGCCCGCGGGGTTACGCGAGAAAAACTCCTCGTCTATGGGGCGCTTCTGTTCGCTGTGGGCGTCGTCGGGGGCGTCTTCCGGTTCTTGATGCGCCAGGTCCTCATCGGCGCCTCCCGCCACATCGAGTACGACATGCGGAACGACTTCTTCGCGCACCTGGAGAAGCTGCCGCTGGCCTATTTTCAGACGCACCGAACAGGCGACCTGATGTCGCGCGCGACCAACGACCTCAACGCCGTGCGCATGCTGGTCGGCCCGGCGGTGATGTATTCGACGAGTACGATGTTGGGGTTCGTGGCGTCGCTGGCGCTCATGCTCTCCATCGACGTGCGGCTGACGCTGGTGTCGCTCATTCCGCTGCCCTTGGTGTCGGTCTCGGTATGGTTCTTCGGTAGCGCGATTCACAGGCGCTCGGAGCAGATTCAGGCGCAGCTCGCCGAGATCAGCGCGGTGGTCCAGGAGTCGCTGTCGGGCGTCCGCGTCGTCCGGGCTTATCGCCAGGAGGCAGCGGAGCTGCGCCGGTTTCAAACGGCGAATCAGGAGTACCTGCGGCGCACACGCCGGTTGATCCTGCTGCAGGGGGTGTTCTTCCCGAGCATGGCGTTGTTTCTCGGCCTTGCCGCGATGATCGTGCTCTGGCTCGGCAGCCGCGAGGTCATCCTGGGTCGTATCACGGTCGGCCAGTTCGTCGCATTCAATGCGTATCTGACGATGCTCAGCTGGCCGGTGATTGGGTTTGGGTGGGTCACAAGCATGGCCCAGCGCGGCATGGCGTCGTGGATACGGATGGTAGAGGTGTTTGACGCCGAGCCGGCGATCCGGGACGGCCAATCGCCACTGAGCTCGCAGAGTCACGCGATGCCCAGTCAAATGGCCTCCGCGAGTTCTGCGGTTGGTATTTCTCAGATTCGCGGCGACATTGAGTTTCGCGATCTGTCGTTCTCGTATGGGAACACGCCGGTCCTCTCACACGTGTCCGCGCGCATCGAAGCAGGCCAGACTGCCGCGCTGGTCGGGCCAACCGGATCCGGGAAGTCGACGCTCATCAGCCTGCTCGCGCGGCTGCACGACCCCCCGCCTGGCACCGTCTTTATCGACGGTGTGGACGTTCGCGAGATGCCGCTTGCGCGCCTGCGCGGCGGGATTGTCTTCGTGCCACAGGAGCCGTTCCTCTTCTCCGATACGGTGGCCGGCAACGTCGCGTTCGGGCTCGATGCGATCCTTGAGGCAGGGGAGGCGCGGAGGGCGGGTAGGTCGGAGGCTGGCAAATCGGGTGAGACAGCGGGCGCAGGTGGGACAGGTAAGGCAGTCTTCGTAGGCCCGACCTTCAGGTCGGGCGCGACAGACGAGACGGCGGTCTGGCGGCAGACGAAGATTGCCGAAGCGGCGGCCGTGGCACGGCTCGACAAGGACATGGCGGACTTTCCGAAAGGGTTCGACACGGTCGTCGGTGAGCGCGGGATCACGCTGTCTGGTGGCCAGAAACAGCGGACCGCAATCGCGCGCGCAGTCATCGTCGATCCCCGCATCCTGATCCTGGATGATGCGCTGTCGGCGGTCGATACCTACACCGAGGAGGAGATCCTCTCGCGCCTGCGTGGGGTCATGAGACAGCGGACGTCGATTATCGTGTCGCACCGGATCTCCACAGTCCGGGACGCGGACCAGATCCTCGTGCTCGACGGGGGTTGCATTGCCGAACGCGGCACGCACGACTCCCTCATTCGACAGAACGGACTCTACGCGGAGCTGCATCGGCAGCAGTTGCTGGAAGAAGAGTTGGCGGCGTCATGAACGACGAAGAAGTTCTCGGTAAGGCCTATGACGCGCGGCTGATGCGGCGTCTCCTGGGCTATCTGCGGCCTTACTGGCGGCACGTGGCAGTGGCCATTGCCGCGATCACCGTCGGCGCGATGGTGTCGCTCGCGCAGCCGTACCTCTTGAAGGTCGCCATCGATCGTCACGTCGCAACCCGGCAACTAGAAGGGCTCGCCGGGCTGGCTGTGCTCTACTGCGCGCTACTGGCGGCCGCCTTCGCTGCGGAGTACCTGCAGACATGGACGATGCAGATCACCGGTCAGCGCATCATGTTCGATTTGCGGATGGGAATCTACCGTCATCTTCAGCGTCTCGATCTGCGGTACTTCGATCGCAATCCCGTTGGTCGAATGATGACGCGCGTGACCTCGGACGTCGATGTGCTGAACGACCTCTTCACATCCGGCGTGGTCACCATCTTCAGCGACGTGTTCGCGCTCGTCGGCATCATGGCCGTCCTGCTCTGGATGAACTGGCGGCTCGCGCTCGTCTCATTTCTCGTGCTGCCGCTGATTGCGGCGGTCACGCAGTGGTTTCGCACGAACGTGCGCGAGTCGTACCGTGTCGTGCGAGGCTGGATCGCGCGCATCAACACCTTTCTCCAGGAAAACATCACCGGCATGTCCACGGTGCAGCTCTTCCGGCGGGAAGGGCTCAACTTCGCGCGGTTCGACGACATCGACGCGAAGCACCGCGACGCCAACATCGACGGGATCTTCTACTACGCGGTGTTCTATCCGGCGATCGAAGCCATTGCGGCGCTTTCCACGGCGCTGATCATCTGGTACGGGGGCATCAGTGTGATCCGCGAAACCCTGACCCTGGGTGCGCTGGTGGCATTCGTCCAGTATTCACAGCGTTTCTTCCGGCCGATCAGCGACATGTCGGAGAAGTTCAACGTGCTCCAGGCCGCCATGGCCTCGTCCGAGCGAATCTTCAAGTTGCTGGACGAACCGGTGGTGATCGAGTCGCCCCGGCAGCCGAGGCGCCTGGGAGTCGCCACGCAGGGCCACATCGTGTTCGACCATGTGTGGTTTGCGTACAACACCGGGCAGGCAGATGGGGATGGGGCGGGTCGGGATGCGGCGAGTGGGGTGAACGAGGTTGGTGGGGCGGGTGGGCGCGATGCGGTAGACAGGATGGGTGCGGCTGGGGCAACACTCGTAGGCCCGACCTTCAGGTCGGGCGAAACGAGTCACGCTGGCGATGACGCCACGAACTGGGTCCTGCGAGACGTGTCGTTCGAAGTAAAACCCGGTGAGCGAGTGGGGATCGTGGGAGCTACCGGGTCGGGCAAGACGACGCTCATCAGTCTGCTGTTGCGCTTCTACGACGTCCAACGGGGCCGCATCACGGTCGACGGCGTGGATGTGCGTGATCTCGATCTCGCCGAACTGCGGGGACTCTTCAGCCTCGTTCTGCAGGACGTGCATCTCTTCTCCGGTACGATCGCCGACAATATCCGCCTCGGGAACAGCGCGATCACGGACGAAGCCGTGCGGCAGGCGGCGAAGGCCGTGCACGCGGACGTGTTCGTCAATCGCCTCTCCGACGGCTACCAGTCGCCCGTCGCCGAACGAGGAGCCACCCTCTCGGTCGGCCAGAAGCAGTTGCTGTCGTTTGCCCGTGCACTCGCATTTGATCCGCGCGTCCTGATACTCGATGAAGCGACGTCGAGCGTCGACACCGAGACCGAAGTGCTGATTCGCGAGGCACTCCACGTGCTCATGGCCGATCGGACGACGATTGCCATTGCTCATCGTCTGTCGACCATTCAGGACATGGACAAAATCCTGGTGCTGCACAAAGGGTCGCTGCGCGAGGCCGGTACGCACCAGGAGCTGCTGGCCGAGCGTGGGATCTACTTCAAGCTTTTCGAGTTGCAGTACAGGACCGGAGACGCCGAGTCCAGAGCGCTCGCTATGGTGTCGTCGGAGGCAACGTCTCGAGCGGCGCACCACCCCGCGGCGGTACCTCCGGCTGCGGGGCTTCCGCCGGCGGAGTCTCTGGCCGCGGGGCGGGCGGTAGAGAACGGGGCGCCAGGGGACGCGAGGCTGGCGGCGGCTGAAGTGGCCTTGGAGACGGCTCCGGCGCTGCCCGAGATCTGAAGATCTGCTGCATCAACGTGGCCTGGGGCGGGGCCGTCGCTCTGGGATCCCATCCCCTGCGCAGCAGGGTGAGTCGAACCTCTTTACGCCCAAATGCCAGCGCCTCGTTGCAGCTCCACATGTAGATATCCACTTCGCGTCCTTTGATCTCAGGTCCTGTGTCGAGGATCGTGTACATCCCGTCATAGCGTAGGTCGCCTGTCTCAATGCGGACGATGGAGCCCAGAGGGAGCAGTGAGCGGTCCGACGCCGCCGCGCCGTCCTGGACGGAGACGCCAGCGGCCGTGATGGATCCCTTGCAGTACGCGGTGGCGCTGATCGAGATGCGATCGCCTGGTCCCGGCGGCGTGTTTGGATCCGTCTGCTTCGCCTCCTGCGAGGTCGCGTTGTACAGAACGACCGGGACACCCGTAGCCACAACCGTGAAGATCGCCGTGCGCCAGAGCGAGCTCGTCAGGAACACTACGAGAATTGTAGATTGCAGGGTTGCTGGATTGCAGGAAGTTTGAAGGAGTGGAGACGGAATGCCTGCGCTTAACTCTGCAATTCTGCAACCTACAATTCTGCAACCTACAATTCTGCAATCCTACAATCTGCCCATTCCGTAATCCTGTAATGCGTCTTGCGCCCCTACCCTACCGGAAGTGGCTGAACCCAGGGGGCATCGGCGTGTACTCCACGGTGCTGTTCACGGTCCGTCTGAGGAGCACCGCGGGATCGGACGTGCACACACCGACACGGGTGAAGGGCACGTGGCTGTGACGGCTTACGGCCTTCAGGCGCCCCAGATGCCGCGGTCGAACGGTGAAAAGCAGTTCGTAGTCGTCGCCACCCGTCAGCGCCGCGAGGACCGGGTCGCCATCGTTGGCGGAGAGTTGCTCGCGCGCTCGGTCGTCGATCGGCAGCGCGTCGGCGTCGATCGTCATGCCGACGCCGCTCGCTTCCGCGATGTGGCGAACGCCGTCCGAAAGACCGTCGCTCAGATCCATGCAGGCCGTTGCGGCCTGGTTGCGTCCCAGCAGCAGCCCGAGCTGCATCCGTGGATCCGGGTAGAGGTACCGTTCGGCGCAGCAGTCGACCATGGCTGTGTTCGCTTGAAGGATCAGTCGGCCCGCGAGGGCGGCGCCGATCGATCCACTCACGTAGACGTGGTCGCCCTGGCGGGCTCCGTGACGCGTCAGGACGTGCCGCCGCTTCACGGATCCGATGATCGTGATGTCAATCATCAGCGGTCCGGGCGATCGTGTGAGATTTCCGCCAGCGATGTGAACCCGGTAGCGCGTTGCGAGCGCTGCGAGCCCGGTCACCATCGCATCGAAGTCATCGCAGCGGAGCGCCGGCGGCAGTGCGAGTGAGAGCAGCGCGAGGCGAGGCGCGGCACCCATTGCCGCAAGGTCGCTCAGGTTGACCGCCAGCGCCCGATGGCCGATGGCGTGTGGCGGCGTGAACCGCCGATCGAAATGGACGCCTTCGACGAGGGCGTCCACGGTCAGCACTTCCAGACGGTTCCGTTCCGGCTCGACGACGGCCGCATCGTCGCCGATGCCGACTGCAATCCAGTCGGGCGCCGGAGGGAGCCGTGCCTGAATGCGCGCGATCAGGTCGCGCTCGGTGAAGTCGGCGACCGTGCTCATTTGGCATAGTCGACGGCGCGGGTTTCGCGAATCACCGTGACCTTGATCTGACCGGGGTATTCGAGCTCGTTTTCGATTCTCCGCGCGATGTCCTTCGACAGCCAGATGGCCTCTTCATCGGAGATCTTCTCACTCTCCACCATGATCCGAATTTCGCGCCCGGCCTGCAGCGCGAAGGACTTCGACACACCCTTGAAGGAATCAGCGATGCCTTCCAGCTTCTCGAGCCGTTTGACGTACGACTCGAGGATGTCGCGCCGAGCGCCCGGGCGGGCCGCCGAGATTGCGTCGGCCGCCTGGACGATCATCGCTTCGAGCGACGGCCAGTCGATATCCATGTGATGCGCGGCCATGGCCATCACGACCGGTTCACTTTCGCCGTGCTTGCGCAGGAAGTCGATGCCAAGCTGGAGGTGCGTTCCCTCCATCTCGCGATCGATGGCCTTGCCGATATCGTGGAGGAAGGCGGCGCGGACGGCGACGTGCGCATCGAGCCCGACCTCTCGGGCCATGATGCCAGCCAGTCGTGCCACCTCTGCCGAGTGCGAGAGGACGTTCTGACCATAACTGGTGCGGAATTTGAGGCGGCCCATGAGCCGGTGGATTTCGGGATGGAGATCGTGGAGGCCCAGCTCGAAAGCGACCGCGGCGCCCTCCTTGCGCATCGACTCGTCGGTCTCGTCCTTGACCTTCTGCACGACTTCCTCAATCCGCGCAGGATGAATACGGCCATCCGCGATCAGCCGCTGAATGGCCTGTCGGGCGATCTCGCGCCGATAGGGGTCGAAGCCTGAAAGGATGATGGCGCCAGGCGTATCGTCGACGATGAGGTCGACACCGGTGGCGAGCTCGAGCGCGCGGATGTTGCGCCCCTCGCGCCCGATGATGCGTCCCTTGAGATCGTCGCTCGGCAGATCCACGACCGACACGGTGGTTTCGACCGCGTGCTCGGCCGCCGACCGCTGAATGGCTTCGGTGATGTATTGCTTGGCGCGATCGCTGGCCACTTCGCGCGCCTCGGCGTCGAGCCGCTTCAGTAGATTCGCCGAGTCGTGCCGGGCCTCGCCTTCGATCTGCTTGATCAGCAGCTCCTTGGCTTCATCGGCAGTCAGGCTGGCCACGCGCTCGAGCTCGTGCTGCTGTTGCATGACGAGGCTCTCGTACTTAGCCGCCGCTTGTGCCGCCCGAGCCTCACGTTCGGCAGCCGCGCGCTGGCGCGCCTTCAGCTCCTCTTCCACACGCTCAATCGCGCTCTGGCGCTCGGCGAGCGCGGCGCCCTGGCGCGCCAGCGTCTGCTCGAGCGTCTGCGTCTGTTGGCGCTCCTGGCGTGCCTCGCGCTCGGCCTCGGTGACGAGCTCGTGCGCCCGTTCCTTGGCATCGAGGAGGATTTCCTTGCCCCGGGTCTCAGCGCTCAGTTGGGCGTTCGTGACGATCTGGAGCGCCTGCTCCTTGGAGCGGCCGATGGTCTCGGCCGCTATTCGCTTGCGGTTGGCGATCCAGATCAGGAAGACGATGGTCGCCGCCACCACCGTGACCAGGACGTTGACGACGAGAACACCACTTGTCGACACGCGTGACGTCCCTCGAGACGCAACAGCGACAGATTTCTGGGTAGGAAAAGAACAAGGCCCCGCTTTGCCGTGTGGGGAGGTCGATGAACCTGCGTAAGCAGGTGGAACCGCTCAGAAAGCCGCGCTTCAGGCTTCCTCTTGCAGAGGCATGCACACCACGCGGCGTCGCGACTCACTTTGATGAAACGTTGGCTCAAACGAGCCTACCGCCATCACGCGCAAAGCAGGGAACTCAAACGCTTGGGGGATCTTAGTCGTTCAAGGTTCAAGGTTCAAGTTGCCCTGGTCCAGACGTGTCAAGCCCTGGTCCAGACGGTCCATGCGCTCTCTAGGTCATCAGCACCCGATCGAGCATCCGCTCGATTTCGCCGGCGCGCTCGGCCAACCTGCCGTCTCGGTCGCGGTTCGCGTCGAGCGAGCGGAAGAGCTCGTCCGCGATATTGAGTGCGGCGAGGACGGCGAGGCGGAGCGCATCCGCATTTGGCGTCGACTCGGTGGCCGCGCGCATCTTCTGGTCCACGTACTTCGCAAGACGCACGACATACTCCTGATCCAAGGCGCTGTGGATCGGGTAGCGGTGGCCTTGGATTTCGACGGAGATGACGTGGCCGTTCGACATCTGGGGCAGACCTGCTGTCAAAGACTGAGTGCTTCGAGCTGCTCGAGCATGTCGCCGACCCTGGTCCGGATCACGTCGCGCTCTTCCCTCAGTGTAGAAAGCTCTCTCGCAGCCAAATCGCCAGCCGCCAGCCGGCTATTCAACGCGTCCAGTTCGCGCACCAGCCGCTGATTTTCCTCGGCCGCCCGCGCCTGGTCGGCTTTCATCCGCTCGACGAGATTGACCAGCAGCTTGACCTTCTCTTCCAGCCGGTCGATTGGTTCGAGATCGATGCTTCGTGTCGCTGTCTTCGCCATCACCACTCCATGAATCTCGTCAATTGGTCATCTGGTTATCTGGTCATCTGGTTATCTGGTCAATTGGTCATCTCGTCATTTGGTCACGTCGTCATTGACTGGGGCATTGAACGGCCAATGACGAGACCCAATGACTAGATAACCAAATGACCAAATGATCAAATTTCCTATCCCTATCTCTGCCTGGCCCCGTGTTCGCGTGCGAGCGAGGCGAGAATCATCTCCACACTCTGCTGAACTTCGGCGTCGGTCAGCGTTCGATCGGCCGCCTGGAAGGTGAGTCGCACCGATAGACTCACCGTGTCCTCGCTGAGCCCCTTGCCGTTGTAGCGGTCGAAGAAGCTGAGCGCGACGAGCGGCGCCTCACCTTGAATGCTGGCGGACTGAATGGTGCCACGAATGATCTCGGCAGGCAAGGTATTGCCAACGACGATCGACAGATCACGGACCACGAACGGATACCGCGGCAGGGGCTGGATCTGGTCCAACGCCTCCGCGCGCCGGGCCCGGATTGATGTGAGGAGATCCAGGTTCAGCTCCGCGACGAAGATCCGATCCTGACGCGGCGCACCGCGCTGCTCGGCGAGCGCAGGCGAGACGAGACCCACAATGCCGATGGCGCCGATGGCGTTGTCGGGGCCAGCCGACGCAGGGCCCTCTGAGAACACCTCGGCCGTTTGGCCGGCGACGAGAAATGGCCGCGTCGCGGGGGCGCATCTCACCCGAGTGCCGAGCACCTGACACAGATGTTCGGCGATGCCCTTGATGTCGAAGAAGTCCACCTCGCGCTCGCTCTGGGACCAATGCAGCGGCGCGTGCGCGCCCGTCCATGCGATCCCCACGCCGCGGGTTTCGCCCGTCGCGACGTGGAATCGCGCGCCGATTTCGAAGAGCCCGACGTCGCGCCGACCGTGCCGCCGGTTGTACGCGACGGCATCGACGAGGCCGGGAAGGAGCGACGGTCGCAGTGTGCCGAACTTGGCCGACAGCGGGTTGGTGATATCGACGAGTCCGACAGCTTCGGCATCAGTGACGAACGCGCGGGCCGCGCCCGGTTCGATGAACCCGAACGTTACCCCTTCGTTCAGACCCGCCGATGTCAGGACGCGTCGCACCAGCTGATCGCGCGGCACACGCGGATCGGGCGCCGGGGCTGCCGTCGCCAGGGGTGGAAAGGTGGCTACGAGCTTGTCGAAGCCGTAGTGGCGCCCGACTTCTTCAATCAGATCCACCTCGCGTGTCAGATCGACGCGGAAGGTCGGGGCATTGACGTCCCAGCCGTCGCGACGAGCCGTGACTTCCAGCCCGAGCGCGCGAAGGATTCGCTCCACCGCGGGATCGGGCACATCGAGTCCAAGCAGGAGCGCCAGGCGCGCGCGCCGAAGGTGAACCATTTTCGGGGCGCGCGGCCGCGGATACACATCAAGGACTGGCCCGACACGCTGGCCCGCACCAAGCTGCTCCATCAACGCCAGCGCGCGCTGAAGGGCGAGCACGGGGGCGGCGATGTCGGCGCCACGCTCGAAGCGGAACGAGGCTTCCGTCTGGATGCCGAGACGCTTGCTCGTCCGTCGCACTGAGGCCGGCTTGAAGTAGGCGCTCTCGAACACGACGCGGCGCGTCGAGTCCGACACTTCGGACGCGGCGCCGCCCATGACGCCGGCGAGGGCTTGCGGGCGCTTCGCGTCCGCGATGACGAGCATGTCGGTATCGAGCGTTCGATTCGCGCCGTCGAGCGTCGTGATGGTCTCGCCGAGCATGCGCGCGACGGACTCGGATGCTCGCGCCAGCGAGTGTCGATAGATCGAACGCGTGCAGCGGGTGTCCGATTTCCATCAGGACGTAGTTGGTGATGTCCACGATCGGGCTGATCGGCCTGACATCCGCAGCATCCAGCCGGTCGGTCAGCCACGGCGGCGACACGGCGCCGGACGTCACATCGGCAATCGCGGCTGCGTACCGGGGGCACAGATCATCGTCTTCGATGGTGACGGAAATCCCGTTTGGGTTGCCAATGGGCGGCGCGGCCCCGAGACCGCGCGCGTCAGGCTGGACGAATGGGAGCCGAAGGGGCAGATCGTAGGCTGTCGCGATCTCCCGAGCGAGGCCAAGGACGCTGAGACAATCGGGGCGGTTCGCCGTGATCTCGAAGTCGATCACCGCGTCGCCGGAGCGGAGCGGTTCGATCGACGCCACTTCGAAGCCGCAGAGTGCGAGCGTCTCGGCAATGTCATCGGGCGACGCCTGCACGTCGACGAAGTCACGAACCCAGGAAATCAAGAGCCGCATCAGATGTTCGTCTTGGTGTTCTTCGTAGCTTCGTGGCTTCTCTCAGTACGGGAACTGCTCCAGAAACCTCAAGTCGTTCTCGTAGAACATCCGGATGTCGGGTACCTGATAGCGCAGGATCGCAATGCGCTCGATGCCCAGGCCCCAGGCGAATCCGGTGTACTGCTCCGCATCGTATCCAACGGCCTCGAAGACGGCCGGATGGACCATGCCGCAGCCTCCCAGTTCGATCCAGCCGGTCTTCTTGCAGATCTGGCAGCCGGCGCCGTCGCATTGCCAGCAGCTGATGTCGATTTCCGCGCTCGGCTCCGTATAGGGGAAGAAGCTTGGGCGGAAGCGCACGCGCGAGGTCGGCAAGAACATCTCTCGCACGAAGGTGAGCAGCGTGCCTTTCAGATGTGCGAGCGAAATGCCTTCATCGACGACGAGCGCTTCCACTTGTCCGAAGGCCGGAGAGTGCGTGAGATCGAGATCGTCGCGGCGATAGACGCGCCCGGGCACCGCGATGCGGACCGGCGGCGGATGCGACTGCATGTACCGGATCTGCACGGCCGAGGTGTGCGTGCGGAGGAGGGTACGTCAGATCGGCGGCCCGTCCGCTGTCGCCCTTCACCGGGGTGGCGAGATAGAGAGTGTCCTGCATGTCGCGCGCGGGATGCTCGGCCGGCATGTTCAGCGCGTCGAAGCAGTGCCATTCGTCTTCCATCTCCGGCCCCTCGACGATGCCGAATCCCATGCGGGTGAAGATAGCCTCGATCCGGTCGCGCACGACGGTCAACGGGTGCCGGTGGCCGAGCGCCGGCGCCCGGCCCGGCAGCGTAACATCGACCGCTCCCGCGGGCCGTTCCTGAAACGAGCTTTCTTCCACAAAGGCCGCCCAGCGCGCCTCAATGGCCTGCTTCAGTTCATTGGCGTAGCGGCCGATTGCTTTCTTCTGATCCGGCGAGGCGCTGCCAATCATCTGCATCCACGCCGCGACGACGCTGTTCTTGCGTCCCATGAACCGGTCGCGGACACTCTGGGCTTCTCGAGCGGACGTCGCCGCCGACAACGCCGCCTCGAACGCGGCGAGCTGGGCGTTGACCTCGCTCTGGTCGGGAATGCTCAACGTATTCGCCTTCGTGTCTTCGCGGGCCTCGCGAAGGTAGACGGGATGGCTGTGTCAGGCGCGCGCGGCGGCCGTCTTCCCGCTCGCGGCGGTCCGGGCCTTCGCCTTGGCCTGTTGGGCCAGGCTGGCGAACGCGGCCGGGCTCGAGATGGCCAGCTCCGACAGGCTCTTGCGGTCGAGCGTGATGCCAGCGTTCTTCAGCCCATTCATGAACTGACCGTACGTCAGGCCGTTCTCGCGGGCGGCCGCGTTGATGCGGACGACCCACAGCCGACGGAAGTCGCGCTTCTTGCGTCGCCGGCCGACGAAGGCGTACTTGAGCGCCGTATCGACCGACTCTTTCGCGGCGCGATAGAGCTTGCTTTTGTTGGCGTAATAACCTTTCGCAAGCCCGAGCAGTTTCTTGCGCTTGGCGCGGCGAACCGTTCCTCTCTTCACACGCGGCATTACTGATTCTCCTGCAACGCCCGACCTGAAGGTCGGGCCTACGATCCAGCGGCCTGATGCTCCTGCAACGCCCTGAAGGTCGGGCCGACGATCCAGCGGCCTGATGCTCCTGCAACGCCCTGAAAGTCGGGCCGACGATCCAGCGGCCTGATGCTCCTGCAACGCCCTGAAGGTCGGGCCTACGATCTCAGCGGCCTGATGCTCCTGCAACGCCCTGAAGGTCGGGCCGACGATCCAGCGGCCTGATGCTCCTGCAACGCCCTGAAGGTCGGGCCGACGATCCAGCGGCCTGATGCTCCTGCAACGCCCTGAAGGTCGGGCCGACGATCTAGTCTCTAATCCCTAATCTCTAATCCCTTAGCCTACGACTCACTCTCTACTCATAGGGCAGCATCCTCGCGAGCTTCGGTGTATCCACATCGGCCACCGTTATCGTGCCGCGGAGCCCGCGCTTACGCTTGGTCGTCTTGCTGCTCAGAATGTGCTGCTTGAATGCTTTTGAGCGCATGAACTTGCCGTTCTTGGTCCGCTTGAAGCGCTTCGCGGCGCCGCGGTGGGTTTTCAACTTCAGCTTCTTCGCCATTTTGTATCCCCAACGCCCAAGCTGACGCGCGGGCGTACGAATCGAAACACATCGTGCCTCGGGCACACGAACCCGCGACATCTCCAAGTCAACCGCGGAACTCGCTGAACTCGCAGAAAACCATGTCTTCTCTCTGCGTGCGCGGCGGTCTCTACGGTGATCGTGATCGTTACTTCACGGCCGCAGCGACCGCCGGCTTCGCCTTGCCACCGCCCGTGTGCGGCTTGCGGCTGAAAATCGTGTGCATCTGGTTGCCTTCCATGCGTGGCGTCGATTCCACGACCGCCACATTGGTCAGCTCCTGCACGAGCCGCTCGAGAATGCGGCGGCCGATCTCCGGGTGCGCCATTTCCCGCCCGCGGAAAAAAATCGTCGCCTTCACCTTGTCGCCGTCCTCGAGGAAGCGCTCGATGTGCTTCTTCTTGAACTGGTAGTCGTGCTCATCCACCTTCGGGCGGAACTTGATCTCCTTGACCAGGATCACTTTCTGGTGCTTCTTCGCTTCGCGGTTGCGCTTCTGCTCCTGATACTGGTATTTGCCAAAGTCCATGATGCGGCAGACCGGCGGCACGGCGGTCGGCGAGATCTCGACCAGGTCGAGCCCCTTCTGCTTCGCTATGGCCAAGGCCTGCGGCGGGGGCATGATGCCCAGCTGCTGGCCGGTATCGTCGATGACGCGGATTTCGCGAACGCGAATGCGTTCGTTGACGCGCGTGCGGTCATCACGTCGAGGACTTCTATCGAAAGCTATAACGACCTCCTACTGCTCGCGTTCATGAACGCCCGAGTTCGGACCACCATGGTCCACCCAGTCTGATTTGATAGGGCCCCCACTCAGCAGTCTCACGCTCTGCTGCCCACGGGTCTCGATCTCGGTCCTAGCCCAATCTACGAACTGGGCTGTCTTCCACGCCCCCAAGTCGCCGTCCACTCGTCCGCGAACTGACACAGTCCTCTCCTCAACTTCTCGGTCACCGACTACAAGCATGTAGGGGATCTTCTGAAGCTGGGCCTCCCGAATTTTATATCCAATCTTCTCCTGGCGCTCATCGAGACTCGCTCGGAGTCCAGCCGCGGCCAACTGGCCCCGCACGTCGGCTGCGTAGGCCAGATGCCGGTCGGAAATCGGCATCACGACCGCCTGGACTGGCGCCAGCCAGAGCGGGAACGCCCCGGCGTAGTGCTCGATCAGGAGCGCGAGAAATCGCTCGAAACTGCCAAGAATTGCCCGGTGTATCACCACCGGCGGGTGTTCAGCGTTGTCGGCGCCGATGTACTTGAGACCGAACCGCTGGGGCAGCTGGTAGTCGAGCTGAATCGTGGCGCACTGCCATTTGCGACCGATGGCGTCGGTTACGTCGAAGTCGATCTTCGGCCCATAGAACGCCCCTTCGCCCTCATTGATGGCATAGGCCTGGCCAGATTGCTCGAGTGCGGCCTTGAGCTGTGCCTCGGCCGAATCCCAGGTGGCCACCTCGCCCAGGAACTCGGCCGGTCTCGTGGACAGCTTGGCGTCAAACGCGAGGCCGAAGTCGGCATACACCCGCTGGACGAGCCGGAGCAGCCGCTCCACCTCTTCGCCGATCTGCGCCTGCATCACAAAGCAGTGCGCATCATCTTGTGAGAACTGCCGCACGCGGGTGAGACCCGACAGCACACCCGATGCCTCGTTGCGGTGCAGCGGGGTCTGCTCGTGCAGACGCAGCGGCAGGTCGCGGTAGCTGCGGCCCTGGCTGGCAAAGACCAGCATGTGACCCGGGCAGTTCATCGCCTTGATGCCCATGGTTTCCGGGACCGCGCCCGACATGTCGTCCCGCGATTCGCCGGGCGAGTCAATCACGAACATGTGCTGTCGGTAGTGCGACCAGTGCCCGGAGGTTTCCCACAGCGCTTTGTTGAAAATGAGCGGTGTCTTCACCTCGATGTAGCCTGCCGGGAAGAGCACGCTGCGCATGTAGTTTGCGAGCGTGTTGTAGAGCGTCGTGCCCTTGTCGAGCCAGAACGCCGCGCCCGGCGCCCACTGATGGAACATGAACAGTCCAAGGTCACGACCGATCCTGCGATGGTCCCGTTTCTTCGCTTCCTCGATCTGCGTCAGATACGCCTTGAGCTCTTTGTCGGAAAAGAAGGCGGTGCCGTAGATGCGTTGCATTGGCTGGTTGCGCGCATCGCCTTTCCAATACGCATTCGATGTTGCGAGCAGCTTGAACGCCTTCAAGCGGCCGGTCTTCGGGACATGGGGGCCGACACAAAAGTCGACGAACGTCTCCTTGTCCTTGATGGTGTAGCAGGAGACCTCACGCTGGCCGGCAGTCTTCTCTTCGATGAGCTGCACCTTCAGCGGCTCGCCGCGGGCGGCGAAGAACGCCACGGCATCTTCCCTCCGCCACATCTGGCGCTCATAGACGAGATCCTGCGCCGCCAGCTCTTTCATCTTCTTTTCGATCGCGTCGAGATCCTCCGGAACGAATGGCCGCGGCACAACGAAGTCGTAGAAGAAGCCCTCGTCGGTCGGCGGGCCGATGCCGCACTGGACCTCGGGAAACAGATTCGTGACGGCCGCCGCCAGCAGGTGCGCCGTGCTGTGTCGGTACACCATCAGGGCTTCCGGGCTGGCGTCGGTCAGGATCTTTACCGAGGCGTTCTGTTCGAGCGGATAGGTGAGGTCGACGAGCCTCCCGTCGACCATCCCCGCGACCGCTGCCTTCGCCAGACGAGGAGAGATCTCTTCCGCTACTCGCAGCACAGGCGCGCCGGTGGGCACGGTCCGGCTGGATCCATCCGGCAGCGTGACGATCACGTCATTCATTGGGGGATGAACAGGCAGGCTCTCAGCTCTCGGCTTTCAGCTCTCAGCGGTGTCACGTTCAGTCATCAGGTCTCGCCCGCCTTCAGGTCTCAGCTCATTCGACTCGCCGCTGCCCGGCGTTTGACGCTGAAAGCCGATAGCGAAGCAGACAGGAGCTTGAAAGAGCATGGTAGGCACGGGTGGACTCGAACCACCGACCTCCTGCGTGTCAAGCAGGCGCTCTAACCTCTGAGCTACGCGCCTAGATCCTTGAAAATACGGGCCTTAAACAAACAGCGAGTATAGCAGATTGTTATCGGAGGGCTTGCCTCAGCGCTTTGCCAGCCGACAAGCGCGGAACGCCGCGGTTGTCGTTGTCCTGGTGAGGCCCGTATCCTTGGCGGTGTTCACGACGATGTCCCGCCTGTTATTAGGCGGCTTTCTTCTGTGCCACGCGTTCGAGAGCCTTTTGAAGCACGAGGTCGGTGGTCGGCGCCGTTTGTCCGAAGCCCACGATGGGTTCGTCGACCACGACGGTTGGCTCGAGCCCCTTCTCGTGCAGCGGTGACCCGTCGGGCGTCAGGTAGCGGGTCACGGTCAGCCAGAGGCCGCTGCCATTGGGAAGTTTGACCAGCTTCTGCTGGGCGGCTCGGCCAATCGTGTGCTCACCGATGGTCTCGGCGCGCTGGTTCCCGACGAGCGCCGCCGCAAACAACTCCGCGCCGCTCGACGTGCCGGTATCGACGAGCACCAGCGTCGGCAGCGTGATGGCGCCATCGCCACTTCGTGCCGTAATGGTCTCGCGATCGAGTCCCTTGGTATCGCGCTGGGCGAGCGTGCCCTTGGCGATGAAAAGCCGTGCGAGCGCGAGCCCGCCATCGAGCGAGCCGCCTGAGGCGCGCCGCACATCCACGATGAGCGAGGCCGCGCCGTTCTTCGCCAGATCGGCGGCATGCGCCTTGGCCTGATCCGCCGTCTTCGCGCTGACCGCCGCAACCCGAAGGTACCCGACTCCTGGAGCCGCCATGCGGCTGGTGACGTCGGTCGTCGATACGGCTTCTCGCGTGAGCTCGACCACGTGCGGCTCGTTGGCGTTCTCTCGAATGATCGTGAGCGAAATCTTGGAACCGACCGCGCCGCGAAGCGCCCGCATGCCTTCGAAGACGGACATGTCGCGGGTCGGCGTGCCAGCGATGATGCGCACGTAGTCGCCGGTCATCAAGCCGGCTTTGGCCGCGGGTGAGCCGTCACGCGTCGCGATGATACGCAGGTAGCCCTGCCGTGTGAGGTCAATACCGACTTCGCCCGCCGGAAGCGCCGCGTTGGTCTCGACCTGCCTGACCTGGGCAGGTGTCAAGAACGCGCTGTCGGGGTCGAGGCTCTCGGCAAGACCGTGCATGGCCCCGGCCATCACCTTGTCGATATCCACCTTCTCGACATAGTTGTTCGAGATGAGGTTGACGACATCGTCGAAGACCTTGAGATGCTGGTAGGTGTCTTCGCGAGCCATCACCCGGTTCAGCACACCACCCAGCAGGGCAATGGCCACGACCGGAGCCGAGATCCATAGAACGATGCGTCGGGTGGTTGAGGGCATAGGAAACGTCGCCGGACGCTGCACACGTACAGCTCACGGCTGAGAGCTGACTATTTTCGCTTAAGCCATTGTAAGGGATCGACCGGGCGGCCGTCGATGCGCATCTCGAAGTACAGGCCCGCCGTTGTCCCAGCGGCATTGTGCCCAGAGGCGGATGTCAGGGACGGCCCGGCTGTTCCGATCACGTCGCCCTGGGCGACACGGGCGCCTGCCGGGAGCGCGATGTCGAGCAGGTTGCCGTACAGGCTGAACGTCTGGTTCCCGTGGTCGATAATCACGAGCTTGCCGAACCCGGTGAACGTGTCGGCAAACGCCACGGTGCCCTGGTGAATCGCGCTGACCGTTGCGCCTTCCTTGGCGGCGATCTCAATCCCGTTCGAAGGAGGCCGGCTGTCGGCGACCGAGCCTCCGAAAGGCAGGCTGAGTCTGCCGGTCACGGGCCAGTCGAGGTCGCCACGGAACGGTCGGAGTGGCAAGGTGGCTTCGGCGACGGGAGTGGCTCCTGCGGGGATTCGTCGCAGGATGACCTGCAGCTTCTGCTGGGCTGCTTGCAACTCGCCCGAAAGTTGAGCGTTGAGGTCTCGCGCCGAGTCGATGCTGGCGATCCGGGTGTTGCGGGTGGCGACGGCACGGTCTGCGGCCACGCGCGCACGCTCAGCGGCGGCCCGAAGTCCCGCAATTTCCTTGGCCTGCGTCTGGAGCGATGCGCGGGCGGCCTTCAACTGGTCGAGCCGCCGCGTGTGCGACGCGACACGCTCGCGGTCCGCCTCCGCCAGCGCCGTCACGAGACGCGCAGCTCGTCCGAGACTGTGGACGTCCGACACCGATAGCAGCATCCGCAGGTACCGGCCTTGCCCTAGCTTGTAGAGGGTCACGAGACGACTGGCGAGTTCCGGGCGCTCGGCGAGGTCTTCGCGCTCGAGTCTGGCGACCTGCTCGTTGGTGGATGCCAGCTGGCGGGTGGTGGCCTCCGCGCGCGTGGTGATTTGCGCCAGTTCTTCGCTCCTGAGCTGGCGCTCCACTTCCAGCTTGCGAAGCTCGCCGAGGAGTGTTCGCTCCTCCGACGCCAGACGATCCGCTTCCTGCTGGAGCGCCTCCAGGCGCGCCGCAGCCCGCTGCGACAGGGCCTCGGTGTGCCTGCGATCAGCTTGCGGGACTTGTTGCGCGTCAAGCGTGGCGGACAAGGCAAGCAAAAGGATTGTGGAGGCCGCGGGCGCCGAAACCCCGTGCATCATGTGATGGGAAGCGCCGAAATTATAACATCTAGGTGTGCGTGTGCTGGGAATTGACCTCGGGCGGCGGCGGATCGGCCTCGCGATCAGCGATGTCTCCGGTACGCTGGCCCGCCCGCTCGAGACACTGTCGATCGCGCATTCCGCGACGCTGGAGCACGCCATCGACCGCGTGTCCGCGGCTGTCTCGGCGCTGGTCGCCGAGGAGGACGGGCTCGCCGCGATCGTTGTGGGACTGCCGAGGGGGCTCGACGGAACGGCGAGTGCCGAAACACGACGGGTGCTGGCCTTCATTGGCGGTCTCAGGCGCCGGACGTCGCTCCCGATTGTCGAGGGGGATGAGCGGTTGACCAGCCGGGAGGCCGAGAGTCGCCTGGCTCTTCGGGAACGCGACTGGCAGAAGCGCAAACAGAAGCTCGATGCGGCCGCGGCGGCGATCATCCTGCAAGACTATCTGGATCGTCGGGGGTGAGTGTGACTCCTAACCTGCTCGGGCTTTGCGTCGGTCGTTTGCGCTCGCAACGTGCTTGGGCGGACCGGCGTAGCTTCAGCGAAGGCGGTCAGACCTGCGGATCATCGTCTCCGAATTGCAGGATGGCAGGATGGCAGAGTTGCAGGAAGTGAAAGATCCTTCGGTATGAGAACCGTCTCAGTATGAGAAAACTCTCGCTCGCGATCCTGTTGCTGGTCGTTATCGCTGGCGCCGCGGGGTACGCCCTGTACACTCGCCTCACCACCCCGTATCGCCGTGACGCCGAGTCCGGGCCATCTGTCGAGATCCCGTCCGGGCTCGGTACGCGAGCCATCGGCGCGCGTCTTGTCGCAGCCGGCGTGGTCCGCGACCAGCTGACGTATCGCGTCGCGTTGTGGTTGAGCGGCGACGCGCGACGGCTGCAGGCCGGTGAGTATCGGTTCGATCGTCCGATGACGCCGGCCGAGGTGATCGGCAAGCTCGCGCGCGGGGAAATGGAGCGCGTTCGCGTCACGTTTCCAGAGGGGTTGACCATTGCCGAGATGGCGACGATCTTCGCGTCGAGCGGGCTCGGCTCGGCGGACGACTTCCTCGCGACAGCCAGGGAGGTGTCACTCATCGCCGCCGACGATCCTGATGCTCGGAATCTCGAGGGGTACCTGTTTCCAGATACCTACGCGTTGTCGCCCCACGCCGCGGCCGCTGATTTGGTTCGACTCATGATCGATCGTTTCCGTACCGTGGCGAACGATGCTCTGGTGGGCGAGGCTCGCGCGCGCGGGTGGACGCTGCGGCAAATGATCACGCTCGCGTCGCTCGTAGAAAAGGAAACAGGCCGGCCCGAGGAACGTCCCATCATTGCCACGGTGTACGGCAACCGCCTTCGCATCGGCATGAATCTGCAGTGTGATCCGACGGTTATCTATGCCCTGCAGTTGGCCGGAAAGTACGCAGGCAACCTTCGCCGCGATGATCTCATGTACGACTCGCCCTACAACACGTATCGACACCCGGGGCTCCCGCCAGGCCCCATTGCCGCGCCAGGCAGGACGTCGATCGAAGCCGTCGCTCACCCCGCAGAGGCCGACTACCTCTACTTCGTCAGCCGAAACGACGGTTCGCACGAGTTCGCGCGCACGCTGGCGGAACACAATCGCAACGTTCAGAGATATCAGGTGCAGTACTTCAGGGACCGAAGGGCAGGCAGGACTGACTCGCCTGGCAGAGCAGGTGACACGCGGCGAGGGAATGGCAGGGCAGATAGGTAATCACGTGTCCTCTTGCACACATACTACCCTGCGGCAGCCAAAGTGTTTGACAGCATCCCGACGACGATGCCATCGTCGTCGCAGGTCGGAGAAAAGGATTGCAGTCATGCACGTCGCTGGCATGTCGGGGGCTGTGCGGGAACGGCTTGGTGAGGAGGCGACCAATGGTCTCGTGGATTGGATGCAGTCGCGACAGGATGTGTGGAGCGACGATGTGTTGAGCACGGCTAGCGAGCGATTCGAACGGCGGCTTACCGAAAGTCTGTCGGGCCTACGGGTGGAGATGCACGAGGGGTTCGGCGGCCTGCGCCAAGAGATCGCGGAGAGTCTCGCGGCTGTGCGTCAAGAGTTGACCGACGTAGGTGTGGAAATCTTGAAGTGGTCGTTCCTCTTCTGGGTCGGTCAACTGGCGGCGATGGCCGGCCTGCTCGCGTTCATGCTCCGCGGGACAGGCGCCTAACTAACTTAGCGTTCTCCCCACTTGAGCTTGGTGCGCAGTACCTCAAAATAGCTGCGTGTGGACGGCTTGATGAGCCGGAGCGGCTGCTCGGCGCGCTGAACGGCGATCTCGTCTCCCGCTTGCAGTTGGAATCCGGCTTGTCCATCAATCGTCACGAACAGTTCGTCGCGCTCCTCGATGTTGGGCTGGACGCGGACCACTGAGGCGCCGGGGATCACGATTGGACGGTTTGTGAGCATGTGCGGCGCAATGGGGGTCAGGACCAATGCGTCGACCGTGGGCTGCACGATCGGACCGCCGGCGGACAGATTGTACGCCGTCGAACCTGTCGGGGACGCAACGATGATGCCGTCCGCTTTCACTCGCGTTACGAATTCATCGCCGACGTAGACCGAGAGGTCGGTCATTCGCGCCCGCGCGGCCTTGGTGACCACGACGTCATTCAGTGCCAGCTGCTGTGCAAACGTGCGGCCCGCGCGCCGAGTTGTCGAGCGGAGCATCAGTCGTTCCTCGATATGTGCCCCCCCACCGAGCGCCGCTTCGAGCGCGGGCAGGATTTCCGGCAGCGTGACTTCCGTCAGGAAGCCGAGGCTCCCGAAGTTCACGCCGAGGATGGGTACGCGCGACCCGGACTCGCCGATGCAGTCGGCCATGCTAAGGAGCGTCCCGTCGCCGCCGAGAACGAGCACCAGGCTGACGCTTTCAGCAATCGCGGTCTTGTCCGCGACGCGACGCCCCTGCGCCGGCGGCATCAGCGCGGCAGTGGCGGTCTCGAAAATCGCGTCGACGCCGCGTCTGGTAAGCCAGGTCTCAATATCGATGAGATGCGGCGTGGCGGCCCGCAGATGCGACTTGGCGACGACGCCGACCGGGCCCATGCGCGAAGGGGATGTCATGCGACGGTATCGTATCGCAGCAGGGTCAGATGGGGGGCAGACCTCTATCTGACCCCTGTCCGACTGCGCGAGGCCGCAACCGCAGGTGGAGGAAGAACTCCTGATTGCCTGTCGCGCCCCTAATCGGAGAGGGCGTGAAGTTGACGCGGTCGAGCCCCGCGTCGGCCGCGCTCCCCGAGACCCGCGCGATGACGGCCTCGTGCACGGCCGGATCGGTCACGAGTCCGCCCTTTTCAATCTCGTCACGACCCGCCTCGAACTGTGGTTTGACCAGGGCGACCACATGGCCAGCGTTCGCGAGCACCGGCGGAAGCGAGGGAAGAATGTGGCGAAGCGAAATGAAGGCGACGTCGATCGTGACGATATCAACCGGGTGCGGCACGTCGTGTCTTGTGAGCGATCTGGCGTTGACGCCTTCGCGGACGCTGACGCGTGGATCCGTGCGGAGGCGCCAATCGAGCTGACCGTGGCCGACATCCAGTGCAATGACGCTGGCTGCTCCTTGTTGGAGGAGTACGTCGGTGAATCCGCCGGTTGAAGCGCCGATGTCAAGCGCACGCAGACCGGCCACGTCGATGGCGAAGACATCGAGGGCATGTGCGAGCTTGACGCCTCCCCGGCCGACGTAGGGATGGTCCGGGACAGCGAGATCGACGCGCGCGTCGTTCGCAACGGGGGTGCCTGCCTTCGACACAATCAGATCGTTGACTCGAACCTGCCCCGCAAGAATCAGCGCACGCGCCCGCTCGCGCGACGGAGCGAGACCCCGATCGACCATGAGGATGTCGAGGCGCGACTTGTTCTTAGCCAGGGTCATTCGTCACAAGGAAACCCGACACCGGGCGCTCTCAGTTCTTTCGGGTCACCACCCAGTCCGCGATCTCGCCAAGCCATCCTCGCGTCAACTGTGCGTCGCCGAGAATCGCGCGCGCGCGCTCCGCGCATTCAGTGGCCAGCGCCCGCGAACGCTCCACGCCGAAGATCGACGGGTAGGTAGGCTTGTCGCTCGCGGCGTCTTTGCCGGCGGATTTTCCCAACTCTGTCGCGGTGCCCTCGACGTCCAGGATGTCGTCGACGATCTGAAACGCCAGGCCGATCTCGGTCGCCCAGTTGCCGACGGCGAACACGGCACCCTCGTCCGCTCCCACCATCACCGCGCCGCTGACCGCCGATGCGCGGATGAGAGCCCCGGTCTTGCGCTGATGCATGCCCTGCAGGCCATTTGCGTCGAGCGTGAGGGCGTGGCCCGGCACCTGGCCGGCGGCCTGCAGATCGAGCGTCTGGCCGCCGACCATGCCGGTGGCGCCCGCTGCCTCGGCGATCGTCTGCAGCACGGAAACCTTACGCCCGATGATGGCCGGGTCCTGGCTGACTGGCTCCCGCGCGAGAAGAGCGAAGGCTTCGGCCTGCAGAGCGTCGCCGGCAAGAATCGCGATACCGTCGCCGTACATGACATGCAGCGTCGGACGTCCGCGCCGGAGCGTGTCGTTGTCCATCGCCGGGAGATCGTCGTGAATCAGCGAATAGGTATGGATCAGTTCGAGCGCGCAGGCGGCCGGGAACGCGAGCGCGACGGCAGGGCTCGAGCCCGGCAGGACATCTGCATGAGCGATGTGTGATGCCACGACATGAGAGGGCGGCATCGACTGCGCGACGGCATCGGCGGCCGCCAGCGCGAGGATGGGTCGCAGCCGTTTGCCACCGCCCAGCACGCTGTAGCGGAGCGCTTCGCTGAGCAGCGGCGGACAGGCCGGCGGCACCGGCAGACACGCGGCGAGCATCGCGTCGACGCGCGCCCGCGCGTGATCGAGAAATCTCGCGAGTGATTCAGCAGGCGGCACCGTCGAGGGACGCGTTACGCGTCCTCACTGGTAAGAGATGGGGGAGCCGGCTTGAGCTCGCCGCGCTCGTTGAGAATCTCGATGCGACGTTCCGCCTCCTCGAGACGCGCGTGGCAGAAGCGCGAGAGCTGAACACCGCGTTCATAAAGCGCGAGCGACTGCTCGAGCGCCAGATCCCCCTCCTCCAGTTTCTTCACGACCGTTTCGAGCTCGGCAATCGCGGCTTCGAAATCCTTGATGGACGTATCGGGCATCTTGTCGATCCGAGTGGCAAACGAGGGACGCGACGAGCAGAAAGGATAGCCGATTTCTCTAGCGCTGTGCTCCTGGGGTTCTCTGGAACGGGTCGTCCCCCGAGCTGGCACGAACCTCACACTGTAGTTCGCCCTTGGCGAGCGTGACCCGCACCCGATCACCAGGCGTGGCGGCTGACGCATCCCGGATGATCCTGGTGCGATCCGCATTCCAGCACAGCGCATAGCCGCGGCCGAGCACACCCAGCGGGCTGAGTGCATCCAGGCGACCGGCGCATTCGCGGAGCCTCGTGTCGGCCTCATGGCGCCGGCGCACGATGGCGCCGCTCATTCGTCCATCTGCCGACATGAGCCGTCCACGAATCGCGGCCAGGCGGCGACCCAGGTCGAGCGTGTCCAGCTGGCGGCGCAACTGCTGCAGCCGCCGCTCGCGGCGCACCTGGTCGGCGCGCGCCACGCGAGCGAGGGCGTGCGAGAGATCGGCAGCATGCCGTCCGCGCATCGCTACGCGCGCGGGCACGCCGGCGAACGCCGGACGAATGTCGAACGCCTGCACGCGCCGGCTCAGGCGCTGCACGCGGCCTCGCGCGGCCGCGAGCAGACAACCGTGCAAGCGGTCGATTCGTGCGGTGAAGTCGTCTTTGGCCGCGACAACCAGCTCGGCGGCGGCAGACGGCGTGGGCGCGCGAAGGTCGGCGACGAAGTCGGCGATCGTGACATCGGTTTCATGGCCGACCGCCGAGATGACCGGCACGAGCGAGCCCGCGATGGCGCGCGCCACGCGTTCATCGTTGAAGGCCCAGAGATCTTCACTGGATCCGCCTCCGCGTCCGACAATGACAACGTCCACGCCGGTCACGCGACCGATCGCCGAGACGGCCCGGGCGATTTCGAGCGCGGCTCCTTCGCCCTGCACGCGGGCGGGGCGAATCACGAGCTGCGCATTGGCATACCGTCGGCCGAGAACCTTGATGATGTCTCGAATGGCGGCACCGTCGAGCGACGTGACCACGCCAATCTTGCGGGGGAGGGCGGGCAGCAGACGTTTGCGGTTCGGATCAAAAAGCCCCTCGGCCTGAAGACGCTTCTTGAGCTGTTCGAAGGCAAGCTGCAGCGCGCCCAGGCCATGCGGCTCCAGGTGCTCGCACACGAGCTGATATTCACCCTTCGGTTCGTAGACCGACACGCGGCCTCTGGCAATGACGCGCAGCCCGTCGGCGGGCTTGAATTTCAGATAGCGCAGGGCAGATCGGAAAATCACGCCGCGGATCTGACACGACGAGTCTTTCAGCGTGAAGTACAGGTGTCCGGTATTCCACAAGCGGCAGTTCGAGAGCTCGCCTTCCACCCACACTTCGAAGAACGTCGCCTCGAGATGATCGCGGACGCGGACAGTCAGGTCGGTGACGGTGAAGATCGTTCGGTCTGCTGCGGGCATTGGCCCGGGGGCGGGCGGAGGGTCCTCGTCTTCTTCCTCCTCCTCGAACGGAAGGTCGAACAGGTCACTCATGTGGATGTGCCCGAGAGATGAGCAATCTCTTCGAGACTATAACTGATGCGCTCAATGTCGTTGGCGCGTCCCGTCAGGTCTTCCGCCTCGATGATGACCGCGTTCAGCCGGGGATTGGCCACGGCCGTTTCAAATCGGGCTGGCATGCCAGTCAGGAAACGCCCGAGGGCGGGTTCGATGTCGACGCCGATGATTGAGTCGTGTGGACCGGTCATTCCGACGTCGGTCAGGTAGGCGGTGCCTTTCGGCAGGATGCGTTCGTCGGCTGTCTGCACATGCGTGTGCGTGCCCACCACGGCGGTCACCTTGCCGTCCAGGTGCCAGCCCATGGCCATCTTCTCGGATGTCGCCTCGGCGTGGAAATCCACGACGATGACCCGCGTGCGCTGGCGCATCGCCTCGATCTCCTTCAGGGCGCACGCGAAAGGGTCGTCGATGGACAGCATGAACACGCGTCCCATGAGATTGATGACGCCGACCGCCTGGTTGCGCGCCGTCCGTGCGAGGTAGCTGCCATTGCCGGGGACGCCGGCTGGATAGTTCGCTGGCCGGAGCAGGCGGGATTCGGCCCCGATGTAGTCGATCGCTTCCTTCTTGTCCCAGATGTGGTTGCCAGAGGTCATGACGTCGACACCGTACTCGAGCAACTGGTCGCCGATCTCCCGGGTGATACCGAATCCGGCGGCGGCATTTTCAGCGTTGGCGATGACGAGATCGATCCGGTGGTCCGCCACAATGGCGGCGAGACCGCGGCGCACGAGATCGCGGCCCGGACGACCGACGATGTCGCCAATGAAGAGGATGCGCATCAGGTGCCAACGGGAATCGACATCGGGCGTCCGCGCCGCTCGGCGATCTTGGGCAGCGTAATGCGGAGTTCGCCGCTGGCGAGCGTCGCGCGGGCGCGGCTGGTGTCGCACGGGACCGTGAGCCGAACGCTTCGCGCGAAACGGCCATAGCCGCGTTCCACAAGATGAAAACTGGAATCCCCACGCCCGCGGCGCGGCGCCTTCTCTCCGGCAATGAGCAGCGCCTGGCCTTTGACGATGAGGCGAATCGCGCTGGCCTCGACGCCAGGGAGGTCGACGGTGATGGCCATGGCCTCGTCGGTCTCGTGGACATCGAGGGGAGGCGAGCACTCTTCGGTCAATGTTCCACCGAAGGCCGTGCCAAGCTCTTGGAAGATCTGCCGGACCTCGTCGGCGAACTCCCCAGCTTCCGAGGGAAGGACTACAGCATGGATACGGGACCGCATGAGCGATGATTGCACACCCACTCGAGAGCCGTCATCTGCCCTAACTGACGGGATAGAGCGAAGATAAGAGACCACATGAAATGAGTGTGTACGACGCATATTATATGCTTGTATTTAGATAATATTTTTCCTATACTTGTCTCCGTTGGGTAACGACCGGCGGTCCTGAGCTTCAAGCCGGGGCTGCGAGCGGCAAAGGAGAGGGGAAGAAGGAGGCAATTACGGCATGGCAAGCAAGGTGATTGGCATTGATCTCGGCACGACCAACTCGGTTGTCGCCGTCATGGAAGGGGGGCAACCCATCGTCATCGTCAATCAGGAAGGCTCCCGCACGACGCCTTCAGTCGTGGCCATCGCGAAAGATGGGGAGCGCCTGGTCGGACAAGTGGCGAAGCGTCAGGCGGTCACGAACTCGGACAACACGATTTTCTCCATCAAGCGATTCATGGGACGCAAGCACGAGGAAGTGCCGGGCGAGGCCTCCCGGGTGCCTTACAAGGTCGTATGGGCTCAGAACGGGGACGCCCGGGTAGAGGCGCGCGGCAAGACGTATTCGCCGCCAGAGATTTCGGCGATGGTGCTGCAGAAATTGAAGCAGTCTGCTGAGAGCCATCTCGGTGAGCCCGTGACCGATGCGGTCATCACGGTTCCCGCGTATTTCAACGATGCGCAGCGGCAGGCGACCAAGGATGCGGGAAAGATTGCGGGTTTGAACGTGCTCCGCATCATCAACGAACCGACGGCCGCCGCGCTTGCCTACGGTCTGGACAAGAAGAAAGACGAAACCATCGCTGTGTATGACTTCGGCGGCGGCACCTTTGACATCTCCGTCCTCGAGGTGGGTGGCGGCGTTGTGGAAGTGAAGGCCACGAACGGCGACACGCATCTTGGTGGCGATGATCTGGACGGCCGCATCATTGAATGGCTCGCCAGTGAGTTCAAGAAGGCGGAGGGCATTGACCTGACGAAGGATCGGATGGCGCTGCAGCGTCTCAGGGAGGGAGCCGAGAAGGCCAAAATCGAACTCTCGACCGCCCTGGAGACGGAGATCAATCTGCCGTTCGTGACCGCGGATCAGACCGGGCCGAAGCACCTGCAGATGAAGCTGACGCGCGCCCGACTTGAACAGCTCGTGGACGACCTGCTGCAGCGAACGATGGCGCCGGTGAAGCAGGCGCTGGCCGACGCGGGCATCGATCCCAGGAAGATTGACGAGGTCGTGCTGGTCGGTGGTTCCACGCGCATGCCGAAGGTCCAACAGCTGGTGCGCGACTATTTCGGCAAGGAACCTCACAAGGGTGTCAATCCGGACGAAGTCGTGGCCATCGGGGCCGCAGTCCAGGGCGGCGTCTTGGCAGGAGAAGTAAAGGATGTCCTGCTGCTCGACGTGACGCCGCTGTCGCTTGGCATCGAAACGCTTGGCGGGGTCATGACCACGCTTATCCCCAGGAATACGACGATTCCGACGCACAAGAGCGAAGCCTTCTCGACGGCAACCGACAACCAGACCAGCGTTGAAGTGCATGTGCTTCAAGGGGAGCGTCAGTTCGCCCGAGACAACCGCACGCTTGGTCGCTTTCATCTCGTTGGTTTACCGCCAGCACCCCGCGGCGTGCCGCAGGTCGAGGTGTCGTTCGACATCGATGCCAACGGCATCGCGAGCGTCTCGGCGAAGGATATGGCCACAGGCAAGGAGCAGACGATCACCATCAGCGGCTCGAGCGGGCTCTCGAAGGAGGAAGTCGACCGCATGGTGAAGGATGCCGCAGGCCATGCCGCGGAAGACCAGGCGCGTCGCGATCTGATCGACGCAAGGAATCAGGCCGATGCGCTGGCGTACCAGGTGGAGAAGACCGTCAACGAGAACCGCGAGAAGGTGCCCGTCGGCGAGCTGTCGCGGATCGAGGCGGCCGTTGCGGACCTTCGCCGCGCGATCGAGGGCGACGATGTGGCCGCCATCAAGAAAGCGGCCGCGGAGTTGGAGCGGCTTTCCCATCACGTGGCCGAGGCGCTTTACAAGGGCACACAGGGTTCACGGAGTTCACAGGATTCGCACGCCACGAACGTCAAGGACGCGGAAGTGGTTGACGCGGAATATGCGGAGACGGCTCAGTAGTCAGGGCAGGCAGGGCGGCAGGCGACGGAGGAGCGAGTCTCTCCCGCCAACGTGAGGCCGCACTATCAGAAGAATAAAGGAGAGAACAATGGCTATCATTCGTTGGAGTGACCCGTTTCGTGATCTTGCGCATCTGCAGGACCGGATCAATCGTGTCTTCGTCGACGCGTATGGTCGGCCCGGAACTCGAGAAGCCGGTGACGAGGGCGTCATGACGCACGGGACCTGGGTGCCTCCCGTAGACATCTATCAGAACGGCGATCACGAGGTTGTCTTGAAGGCTGAGCTGCCGGACATGACGCGGGAGGACATCGAGATCACCGTGGACAACGGGACGCTGACAGTCAAGGGGGAGAAGAAGTTCTCTGGCGACGTGCGGGAGGAGCAGTTTCACCGCATCGAGCGCGTCTACGGAACGTTCAGCCGCTCGTTCTCGCTTCCGCAAACCGTGGATGCCTCAAAGGTGGGTGCGGAATACCGGAACGGCGTCTTGACTGTGAGGCTCCCGTTGCGCGAGGACGCCAAGCCTCGCCAGATCAAGGTCGAAGTGGCGGCGTAAGGTCAGCAGGGCTGGCAAGGTGGGCAGGGCAGGCACGCCAGGCAGGAATGCGGGGAAGTGTTCCGCGCAGCCCTACCGGCCTCGCCCGGCTTGCTGGCCCTTTCTAGAGTGACAATCGGCGTGCTACTGTTGATGTCCGATATGACAGACATTCCCGATATGACAGAGACCACCGACCTCGCTGGTACGATCGGCTTGGTGCCGACCGCGCCGGCGCCGCCAATTCACAGCCGCTTTCTCTTCGTCGATGTCGCGGCGCTGCGCGCCAAGCAGTTGCGACGCGGCGCTCGCGTGAGATTCGACGTCGAGCCGCCGATGCCGCACAAGCTCGAGCGCGTGGCCATGGAAGAGGTTCGGCGTGGTCTGGTGCACTATGATGTTCCCGCGCCATCCCCGAACGGGATGGAGGGGCAGGCATGACCGCTGCGGACATTCAGAATCTGGTTGTGGGGGTCCTCACGGGCATTGTTTCGAGCAGCCTGTTCATTCTCGCGCTCTTCATTGGTTTCTGCGTCCTCGTCGGCTTCACGAAAACCAAGAAGACCGCGGGCGGCAAGGGCCCGGTGATCAAGAGCCTGGATGAGGTGATCAGCCATCGGACGATGGCCTATCTGCCGCCAAACGCCCCGCGCGGGCACGCCGATCCGCTGAAGGTCTGGTAGGGCGCAAGCGCTACGCGACGCTTTCGGGCTGCCAGCGGAGCCCGAGATTGAGGATGCGCTGCATCAGCGACTCGTAGGTGATACCCGTTTTCTCAGCTGACGCCGCAAAGTCCTCCCCCCTCGCAATCTGCGGGTTCGGGTTCGCTTCGAGCACCCAGACCGTGCCCCTCTCATCCAGCCGCAAGTCGATGCGTGCGTAGGCGCTCAACTCGAGCGCGCGATACGCGCGTTTGCAGATGTGTTGAATCCTCTCGGTGACCGCGTCGGGCAGATCTTTCGCCGGCCCGCTTTCGATGCCGTATTTCTTCTGATATTTCACGCTCCATTTCACGCGATCCGTGGCGATGCGCTTGGCTTCCGGCGGCATGTTCGTGAAAAAGAGTTCCCACACGGGGAGCGCCTGAAGCGTCTGGTTCCCCAGAATGCCGACATAGAGTTCCCGTCCCTCGATATAGCGCTCGGCAATCGCGGTGGTGCCGATGCTCTCGTGAATGAACGCGACTCGCTCCTTCAGTTTTTCGTCACTCTCGACGACCGAGGCCTGCGAGATCCCGATGGAGGCTTCCTGCGTCAGCGACTTGACGATCAGCGGAAATGCCAGGCGTTTGAGCCGTCGTATCGGGCGGCCGATCCGGAACACCTCGAAGTCGGGCACCTGAATCCGGTGGTACGCGAGAAGCTTCTTCGACAGCGACTTGTCGCGCGCGAGCAGCAGCCCTCGCGGATTGCAGCCCGTGTAGGGGAGCTTCAGCAGTTCGAGGTGGCTGACGACGTTCTGGTCGAAGATTGTGATGTCATCGAATCCCTCGAGCAGGTTGAAGGCGATGTGCGGTTTCCATTCCATTGCGGCGCGACGGAGTTCACCGAGGTCGTCGTGGACGCCGAGGGCGTGCACCTCGTGTCCCATCGCGCGCAGTGTGGAGATGACGTTGTACTCCGTGCGCCAGGGCGCCGAGACAAGGTCCGTGCCCTCGGCAATCTGGTCGGGCGGTATGAGATGGCGGTGGACCAGCGCCAGGACCCGCAGTTTGTTCACACTCATAAGGCGACGCGATGCCTTCCGCTGTGCAGGTAGTTCATCGTCTGTACGGTGAGAAACACCATGAAGTCGATTTTGGTGGTGTCCTCCGAATCCATCAGGTGGAGGTTCAGTTCCTTGCAGCGCTCGATGATCTTTTCGATGAGCTGGTCGATTGTGTACTGGTAGCTGTCCGTGAAGCTGGCCACGGTGCTACGCACTTCCTTCCGCACGCGACTGACGAAGCGGGCGGCAGATGGTCGCCTGGCGTACTCCGTCGCATCGGAAAACAGGTTGCGCAGGTCGCTTTCGTAGAAGTCGGGGTGGTCGAGACCGTAGTGCTCGCGTTTCCTGCGGTAGTGCTCACCGAGGGTCTTTTTGAGGCGGGGCAGCGGGTCAACCTGCCGCCTCGACACGACGGCGGGCCGCGTGTGCGCGAGCTCACGCATGAGGCGATCGAGGTACTCGAGCTTGCGCTGTGCCGGCCAGCCCGTGTAGCGGGTGGCCCACATCGACATCGGGTCGAGCCACACGGCGAAGGTTTCGGCGAAGTCTTCGTCGGGATGGCTCTGGGCGTACCAATGGTCCAGATGCTGAACGAAGCTCTTGCTGTACGGCTTGGGCGTGTAGTACTCGGGATATTCGATTGACGGATCTCCGAAGAGGCGTCGCCGTGTCGGTCGCCGCCGCAACCGGTAGGCGTTGTCGATGGCGTGGCCGGCCTCGTGACGCAGGATCTTCAGACACGATTCCGGATCGCCGCCCTCGACTTCGAGCATCTGTGCGAGTTCGAGTTTCTCCAGCCGCGGCGTGGGCGAGATAGTAGGGGATCGCCACGCCGGGCACACCGTCCGGGGTGAACCATTCGTCCGACAGCCAGTAGTGGGGCCGCGCGAGACCACGCGCGTCAAGTTCGGCGTTCACCTGCGCCAGGCGCGCTTCGATGCCGGTCCCCTCAATCGTCACGCCAAGATCGCACATGCGCAGCTCGAGCAACTGCTCATCGGTCCATGCGGCCCAGGCGGGTTCGGGCGGCGGCTGGCTGATCATGGCAGCGGAGGTTCCTGCATCGACCACTCGCTGTCTCGCTCGTACGCATCAGCGATGCGCAGGATGGTCTCCTCGTCGAACATGCGCCCGGTGAGCTGAAGGCCAATGGGTAGCCGGTCGTTGGTGAACCCGCAGGGCACGCTGATGGCCGGCAACCCCGCCAGATTCGCGCTGACCGTGAACACGTCGGCCAGATACATCTGGAGCGGGTCGGCGATCCGCTCGCCGATCCTGAAGGCCGGTGTGGGACTGGTAGGCATGGCGACGACATCCACGTGTTGAAACGCGTTGTCGTAATCGCGCCGAATCAAGGTACGAACCTGCTGCGCCTTTCGGTAGTAGGCATCGTAGTAGCCGGCGCTCAGGACGTAGGTGCCGAGCATGATGCGCAGCTTGACCTCGGGGCCGAACCCTTCTGCGCGAGTGCGGGAGTACATCGTTCGCAGGTCGTCGACGCCGCCAGCGGCACGGTAGCCATACTTCACGCCGTCGTAGCGCGCGAGATTGGAACTGCACTCGGCGGTCGCGACGAGATAGTAGACGGGAATGGCGGCGGCGGCGTGGGGCAGGTCCACATCCACGATCGTGGCGCCTCTGGCGTGGAGCGCGTCGATCGCTGTCGCAAAGGCGGCGGACACTTCAGTGTCGATGCCGGTGCCATCGAGCAGGGCGTGCGGAACGCCGATGCGTGTCCGGCGAATGTCGCCGGACAGGCTTGCCGTGTAGTCGGGCACCGGCACCGGCGCACACGTGGCATCGGCGGCGTCGGCACCGGCGAGCACCCCCAGCGCGACAGCCGCATCGGCGACCGTCCGCGCAAACGGGCCAACCTGGTCGAGCGACGACGCATAGGCCAGCAAGCCGTAGCGCGACACGCGGCCGTAGGTGGGCTTGAGGCCAACCACGCCGCAAAGAGACGCGGGCTGACGGATTGAACCGCCGGTATCGGATCCAAGCGCCATCGGGACCATGCCGGCGGCCACGGCAACCGCGGAGCCACCGCTCGATCCACCAGGAATGCGATCCGACGCCCAGGGATTGCGCGTCGGGCCGAACGCCGAGTTCTCAGTCGAGGATCCCATCGCGAACTCGTCGCAGTTGGTCTTCCCGATGATGATGGCGCCGGCGGCTTCGAGGCGCGCAACTGCTGTCGCGTCGTACGGCGGGACAAAAGACGAGAGGATGTTCGACGCGGCCGTGGTCCGGACGCCCCGCGTGCACAAGGTGTCCTTGACGGCGACCGGGACGCCGGTGAGGGGCTGATCCTTCCACCGCGCACGATCGGCGTCGATCGCACGGGCCCGATCGAGTGCGCGATCAGCCGCGACCGTAATGAAGGCGTGCACAGACGGCTCGTGCCGCGCTATGTGGGCGAGCGCGTCCTGACAGACCTCGGTGGCTGATCTATCGCCGCGGCGAATCGTGTCGCGCACGTCTCGCAGGGGGCCGGCACGGCTCATCCAATCACTCGTGGCACGCGGAACAAGCCCGCCTCGATTGCCGCGTCGGGCGCGTTGGCGAGCACGTCCCGCGGATCGAGCGACGCGGTCACCTGATCGCATCGGTCGGCTTGGTGCTGCAGCGCAACGCTGGCGGTCGGCGGCACCCCCGTGGTGTCGATTTGCTGCACCTGTCTGGCGTGGTCGAGGATGTTGCCAAGGTGGCGCGTGAGGCGCTCCACTTCCAACTCGGTTAACTCGAGTCGCGCGAGTGCGGCGATGGCTTCAATCTGGGGTCGCGTGAATCCGGCGGACATGACAAATGCTAACATGGCATCTCTAGCTGTCAGCGGTCATCACCCAGCCGTGCGTACCGACGGTCGTTCAGACCAATGGCACTGATTGCAGAGTGCCGAGCGCTGAGAGCCGACGGCCACGCCAACAGGCACACACCGCAGAATCAAGGCCCGAGCCGTTCGTCGAGAACTCGACCCTGCGCATCGAGACGGACGGTCGCGCTGAACAGGTTGCGTGACATCGTTGAACCGGGTCGCAACGGCGCGTCCCAGACAAACCGCAGGTCGCTCCACCGGACGGTGGTCACGCCGCCGACATCACGGAACGACCGCGTCACGGGGAAGCGGGAGAAGCCCAGGAAGACCTGGCCGGTCCGCGTGGTTGCCGCGGAGACGGCGTCCGGCGTCCATTTGTCTGGATAACGCGACGGGAGTTGCCAGAGGACTTCGCGTTCACGCGCGGGTGCGAGCATGCGAGGACTGAGCACATTCACGTCCTGGGTCTCGTAGGCGTTCGACATCCGCGCGATCACGTGCCACTCGAACGGGGACAAGAACGACGGAACGGCCGCGACTTCCACGAGGCATCGCGCGCGTCGCGGTTCGGGGAGGGTCGGAAACGCGTCGCCCGGCCAGCGATTGAGGAGGGCACCAGCCGATGTCGACCCCGCGCACCGCTCGGGGAGGGTCGGCCCGAAGAGTCGCGGCGCAAGGGTGACCGCCTGGTGGTGCGCGACGCCGCGAATTGCATAGTTCGCGACCATCAGCGCGAGGACAATGGCGACGTTGCGGCGCCGCGTGGCGTCTGAGCGTCCACCGAAGTACAAGCCTGCGGTCAGGGCCACCAGGAGGTACACGTCCAGGATCGGCATCCAGTCGGCGGCGAACCAATGCCAGTCGAACGGGCTCAGGAGCCGTGTGCCATACGACGTCGGCACGTCCATTCCCACATGAAGGAGCACGCCGAGCATCGAGATGCCTACAAGGCGGCCGAACGACGCGTCTCGGTTGCCGCCGCCGCGGCCGCGCGTGGCGCACAGCCCCATCCAGACCAGCCCTGCCGTCACAAAGCCAAGGCCCACGACGCCGAGCGGACCGTGCGTGGGCCCGCGGTGCCACTCGAGGTAGCTCAAGACGCCTCGCGTGCTTGCCAGGATGTCGATGTCCGGCGCACTTGACGACAGCACGAGCGCGACTGTCGTGCCGCGCCCGGCCCGGCACAGTCGCGTCCTCGCAATCGTCAGGGCGAAGAGCGAATGCGTGAGGTTATCCATCGAGATGCGTGCGCTCGGTGCAACCGTTCGGGAACGCGCTTGCTACTATACCCGGATGCGAAAAACGATCGCCCCGGCCATCCTGCTGGTACTGTGCCAGGCCACGCCAGGTTTCGCGTGGGGATTTGCGGCGCACAGGTTCATCCTGGCGCGGGCGATCGAGGTACTGCCGTCAGAGCTCAGGCCGTTCTTTCAGCGCCACCAGGCCGAACTGCTCATCCGGGTCTCCGATCCGGATGTCTGGCGGGATGCGGGCTGGGAAGATGATCCAAATCACTTCCTGAACTTTGGCGTCGACGAGTACGGCGCGTACCCGTTCGCGGCGCTGCCGCGAGAGTACGGGGCTGCCATCGAAAAGTTCGGAACACAGACGCTGCGCCGGAACGGCCTGCTCCCGTGGCGCCTCGCCGAGGAGTTCGGCAACCTCCGTCGGGCCTTCTCGACAACCTCGCGCGCGTCGGGGCGCGGTGCCGATCGCGGCGGCCCTGGAAACATCGTCCTGTTCGCGGCGGTCGCGGCTCACTACATGCAGGACGCGTATCAGCCGCTGCACGCGATTGACAACTACGACGGGCAGTTGAGCGGCAATCGTGGGATTCATGCACGCTTCGAGCGCGACCTGTTTGCGCGTTACGAGTCGCGTGTGAAGGTCGATCCGCCGGCCCGCGTCCGTGCGATGACAAACGTCCGCGACGCCGCGTTCGAGGCGCTGCTATCGGGCTATCAGGCCGTTGGACCATTGCTCCGTGCCGACACGGAAGCGCTCGGCGGCCGACGCACGTACGACGATCAGTACTTCGAGAAATTTTTCGTAAAGGTTCAGCCTATGCTCGAAGAACGCCTTTCGGCCGCCGCCACCGCCACCGCGGCGCTCATCGTCGGCGCGTGGGAGCAGGCCGGCAGACCGCGCCTTTGACGCGATGTTGAGCCGAACATCACGTACTATTTCAATGAAGCAATGATCATCCACCTCGTTCCCATAGGGAAGGAACGCTTCGAACTCTACGGGGAGCCACCCGAAGAACCATCAGACGGGCCGCCGGATGGCGCCGGGTTGCTGCGGCGCTGGACTCAAACCGCCGGTGTCCACTGGCATGCGCTCGTGGATGCGGCGCGGCACGGACACTCCGCGGGGCCGTTGACGCGCTGGCGCCACGCGCTCGTCCGTCGCCTGGCGGAGAACATCGCCGAACAGCGCACGCTCCGGGGGCTGCGCGGCAGGTCGTCGGTGACGCTCCGGTATCCGTCGACCGTCGATGCCGCGACGGCGAAGGCGATGCTGAACGCAGCGCTCGCGCAGGGCCGCCGGCATCATGCACGGTGGCTGGCGGTCGACGTGATACTCTTCATCGGATCCGGCGCGCTCGCGCTCGTGCCGGGACCGAACCTCATCGCGTACTATTTTCTCTTTCGGCTGGTTGGCCATCTGCAGTCGTGGCGCGGCGCGTGTGACGGGCTGGCCAAGGCATCCTGGACCCTTGAAGCCAATCAGAGCCTGGCCGAACTCGCCGCGCTCGTGGACGTGCCTCGAGCCGCGCGGCAGTCGCGGGTGGAAGCCATTGCCGCTCGGCTGAATCTGCCGCAGTTGTCCGCCTTCTTCGACCGCACGGCCGCGTCGTCTTCATAGGCTATGATTCCACGTTACAGATTTCAGACCGCCGATGGATCTGATTGATCATGAGACGGCAGTCTGACGTCTGCCATCTCGGATTTCGCGCTTCATGAGACTCAAAGCAATTGCTGAGCGGCTACGTTGCCGCCTGGAAGATCCAGGCGACGGCAATCTCGACATCCGGCGCGTCGCGGGGATCGAGCATGCCGAACCCGGCGATCTCACCTTCATTGCGAACACCAAGTACTACGCGCAGTTGACGACGACGCGAGCATCGGCGGTCATTGTGAGCGATGCGATGCCGCTCGAAAGGCGCGTGCCAGCGGCGAGCGGTGGTCCAGCGATCCTGCTGAGCGATCAGCCGTATCTGGCCTTTGCCGAGGCGTTGAGCCTCCTGACGCCCGCCGTGCCGCAGGCCCCCGGGATTGATCCGACCAGCGCCATCGCCGCCGACGTCGTCCTTGGAGAGGGCGTGTCGATCGGCCCGCTCGTCACGATCGGGGCGGGGGCATCGATTGGCGCCCGGACGGTCATCTATCCGAACGTCGTGATTGGCCCGGAGGCGCGCGTCGGTGAGGACTGTGTCCTGCACGCGCACGTCTCTGTTCGAGAGCGGGTGCACATCGGTCATCGTGTCGTCCTGCAGGACGGCGCCGTGATCGGCAGCGACGGATTTGGCTTCGTCAGGCAGGCCGACGGCACACATCTGAAAATCCCGCAGCGCGCCGATGTCGTGATTGAAGACGACGTCGAGATCGGGGCCAACACCACCATCGATCGTCCCGCCGTGGGTGAGACCCGGATCGGGGCGGGCGCCAAGATCGACAACCTCGTCCAGATCGCGCACGGAGTGAGCGTGGGACGGCGGACGCTGCTGGCGGCGCAGGTTGGCATCTCGGGGAGCACCGTGGTCGAAGAGGATGTCGTGCTCGCCGGGCAGGTGGGCGTTGCCGGCCACATCCGGGTCGGGAAGGGTGTGGTCGCGACCGCACAGACGGGCGTGCCGAATTCGATCGAAGCCGGGACGTTCGTATCCGGCTACCCGGCGATTCCGAACCGCGATTGGTTGAAGGCGTCGGCGATTTTTCGCCGCTTGCCGGCGCTCAAGAAGCGCGTCGCCGAGCTCGAGCAGCGCATCGTCGAACTCGAGGAGAAACTCGCCGCATGCCGGATTCCATCCGATCACTAGGCCCCGCAGCCGTGGCTGCCTGCTTGTTCGCGTTCATCGCCATTCCCGCCGCCGCACAATCGCCGCTCTCGGCGCCGCCGTCCACAGCACAGTTCATGTCGCGGTACGACTTTCATCTGTCGGCCGCTGGACTTGCGGAGGACGACGAGCGTTTTACGTGGGACACGCATTTTGGAGGGGACTTCGACCTCGTCGACTACGTGCGCGGCCGGATGATCTTCATCGCGGACTATCAGGCGGTGCTCGGGAGCGAGTTTCGGCCATTCGATCCGAATCAGGGCAACTACACGCTCGCCGCCGCAGGGTCCGTCCGTGCGGGCGGAACGGAGTTCGTCGGCGTTCTGCACCATGTGTCGCGGCACCTCGGCGACCGCCCCAAGCGGGTGCCCATTGCGTGGAATGAGATCGACCTTCGTGTCCTGAGGCAGTTGTCCGCGGGAGGGTCGACGATCGACATGCGCGTCGATGGCGGAGCGGTCATCGAGCGCGCCAACGTGGACTACCTCTGGACGGGGAGCGTCGATGTCACCATCCGCCGAGACGTCCGGCCGGGCATTGGCGTCTTCGGCAAGGGGATGGGGCGGATTGTTGGCGTCAACGAGATGTTCGACCGGGACCGCCAGTGGGGGGGACGCGTGGAGGGAGGCGTCCGGTTTTTCGGGCAGGGCGGCGGCGTCGAACTGATGGTGGGCGCTGAGCGGGTGATCGACGCCGATCCGTTCGAACGGCTGCCCATGCAGTGGTTGTACGCCGGGTTCCGGATCGTCACCAATCCGAAATAAACGCGAGTACAATCCGGGAATGACTAGGCGCTGTGTCGCTGCCATCGTGGCCGCCCTCGTGACGGCGTCGAGCTTGACGTCGTCCGCGGCGATCCGTCCTCCAAAGCTGCAATACGAGCTCTTGACGCTGCCCAATGGTCTCACCGTGGTGTTCTCGGAAGACCACTCGACGCCCATCGTGCATCTTCAGATGTGGTACCACGTCGGGTCGAAGAACGAGAAGCCGGGACGCACCGGGTTCGCCCATCTCTTCGAGCACATGATGTTCAAAGGTTCCAGAAACGTGGAAGCCGAGATGCACACGTCGTTCATCTCCGGTGTGGGCGGCCAGAGCAACGCCTACACGACAGACGATGAAACGGTCTTCTGGGAAACGGTTCCCGCCGCGTATCTGCCGCTGGCGCTGTGGCTCGAGGCCGACCGCATGGCCACATTGCGCATCGACCGGAATACGTTCGTGAACGAGCGCGACGTCGTCAAGGAAGAGCGGCGGATGCGGATCGACAACCAGCCCTACGGCCGTCTCAGCGAGATCCTGTACGAACAGGCGTTCACCACGCATCCCTACAAGCATCCGACAATCGGCAGCATGGCGGACCTGGATGCCGCGTCAGTGAACGACGTGAAGGATTTCTATCAGACCTACTACGTTCCGGCCAACGCAACGGCCGTGCTCGTGGGCGATTTCGACCTGGCGCAGGCCAAGGAGCTCGTGACGAAGTATCTGGGCCGCGTCCCGAAGTCGGAGCGCCCGGTTTCGCGCGATATCGCGAAGGAGCCGCCGCAGACGCAGGAGCGTCGTGTGACCATCGACACGCCGTGGCCGCTGCCGGCAGTGATCGTCGCCTATCACGTGACCTATGACGGGCACGCGGATTCGTACCCCCTGCACATTGCCTCCAAAGTACTGTCGGACGGGCAGAGCTCGCGCATCCATCAGGAACTGGTGTACAAGCGGCAGATCGCGGTCGCAGCGTTCGGCGCCGCGAATCTCATCGAGGATCCCAACCTGTTTTATGCCGTGGCCATCGTGCAGCCGGGTCGAACCCCGCAGGAGGCGACTACCGCGCTCATTGCGGAGCTCGATCGGCTGAGGAACGAGCCGATCACGGACCGCGAGCTGCAGCGCACGAAGAACCAGTTTGCCCGCGACTACATCCTCCGCCGCGAATCGAATCAGCAGAAGGCCCTGCAACTGGGCCATGCGGTTGTCATTCATCACGACATCACGACGGCGGACGGTGAGTTCGAGATCTTCCAGAATCTGACAGCGGCCGACGTTCAGCGCGTCGCGCGTACCTATTTCACGCCGGAGAACCGGCTGGTGTTGACGCTGATGCCGGGGAGGCCCGACGCCGGGGCGTCGCGGTCCCGATGATGCCGAGCGCCGTGTCCAGGTCCCTTCGTGGCATCTGCGTCCACCTGATCGGGCTGGTGTGCCTGCTCGGCGTCGGCGCCGACCGCGCGGCGGCGCAGGCGCAGGCAGAGTGGCCGATCGAGCTTCCGCCTGCGCCTCTCAGCGCGCGCGACGTCAAGTTCCCCGCCTACGAAGTGCGGACCTTGCCGAACGGCCTACAGGTCGTCACGGTGTTGCACCACGAGCAGCCATTCGTGAGCATGCGCATGATCGTGCGCGCGGGCAGCGCGCTCGATCCGAAGGGGAAGCTCGGGCTTGCCAACGTGGCCGCCTCTCTCCTCGACCAGGGTACGACCACGAAATCGGCGCGTGAGATGAACGAGGAAGTCGACTTCATCGGTGGTGAGGTGAGCGCCGGAGCGGGCGCCGATCTGACCTTCATCAACATGGTCGTCATGAAGGACAGCTTCGAGATCGGTTTGCGGATGCTGTCCGACATGGCGAGGCACCCGGCGTTTGCGCAGGAAGAAATCGAGCGACAGCGGCAGCAGATGTTGTCCAGCCTGCAGGTGAGCGTGGAGGATCCGGCGTTTGTCGCCGACGCCGTCTTCGACCGGCTCGTCTACGGGTTTCATCCGTACGGCATGCCCGAAGCCGGCACGCCGGCGACGCTCGCCGCAATTACGCGCGACGATCTGGTCGCCTTCCACCACCGCAACTTCGTGGCGAACAACGCGATTCTCGCGGTCGTCGGCGACGTGACGGCGGACGAGGCCTTCGAAGGCGTCGCGCGCGTCTTCGGCGACTGGGAGCGGCGGGATGTCCCGGCTCCGGCAATCGCGCCTCCGCCGGATCCGACGCGGCGCGTTGTCATCATCAATAAGCCTGACGCGGTGCAGACCGAGGTCCGCGTCGGCCATCGGGGCGTGCGCCGAAACCAGGCCGACTACATGCCATTGAACCTGGCCATCCGAATTCTGGGTGGAGAGGGCGGCAATCGTCTCCATCAGGTGCTGAGAACGAATCGCGGGCTCACCTACGGCGCCCAGGCGGACATGCACACGCACAAGGACGGCGGAGATTTCGAGGCGGAGACCAGCACGCGGTCCGACGCTACCGGCGAAGTCCTGCGGCTCATCGTGGAGCAGATTCAGCGCCTGCAACGCGAGCGAGTGAACGAGCGCGAGCTGGCGGATGCCAAAGCGTACATGACCGGGAGCTTCCCGCTGACCATTGAGACGCCGGACGCCATTGCGACGCAGGTGCTGAACGTGCTCTTTTACGGCCTCCCCGTCGAGCAGCTGCAGTCGTTCCGCGACCGCGTCAATGCGGTGACGCCGCAGGACATCGAGCGCGTGGCCCGCTTCTATCTGATGCCCGATCGCCTGTCGATCGTGCTCGTCGGCAACGCCGCGGCGTTTGCCGCGCAACTGAGAGGCATCGGGTTCGGCTCGTTTGAGACGATTGAGATGAACAATCTCGATCTCACGTCCGCGGATTTCAAGCGCCCGCGCTCACGTGCCGACGGCGCCGCCGGAGGACGCGGGGCTGGTCGGACTGGCGCAGCGCGGCACGTCTTCAGACCTGCCGTGTCTTATCAATCGCAACCGGCAACGCGCGGCGGTTCGCGTGCTGGCGCCGACGTGAACGCCGCCCGCGCCCTCCTCGAACAGGTTGTCGTGGCCAAGGGCGGGGTCGAACGGCTCCGTGGCATCAGGACACTCTCCGCCGTGACGCGATCCGACATGCCCACGCCGTCAGGGAACGTCGCTGCGGAAGTCACCACCTACCTTCAGTACCCGAATCGCGTGCGCGTCGAGACCAGAATTCCTGGCGCCAGCATCGTGCAGGTGTACGACGGCACGCGCGGATGGATCCAGGAGGGCAACACCACGCACGAAGTGCCGCCGGAGGCCATTCGTGAGCTCGAGGCAGGCTTCAGGCGGGATACCGTGCTGTTGCTTCTGGCCGCGTACGACGGAAAACTCCATTCCCGGCTGCTGCCGGACGTCAAGGACGAAGCCGGCAAGCCGCAGCGCGTGCTCGAGCTGTCTGGTCTTACGCTCGATCCCGTGGTGCTGTTTGTCGATCCCGACACGCATCTGATCGCGCGCCAGACGTACGTGGCGGGCGGGCCAGGACAGCCTCTCATCGAGGAGGTGTTTGCCGACTACCAGGTCGTGGACGGGGTGCAGATCGCGTTCAAGGCCCGTGTGCGCCCGAGCGGTCAGCCGGCGCTCGAGCGACGCGTCACCGACATCCGGATCAATTCGCCCCTCGAAGCCAGGCTATTCACACGTCCCGGATCTTGAGCCCGCGCCTGCTGCTGTCGTGCGGCGAGCCTTCGGGCGACTTGTACGCCGGCGCACTGACCCGCGAGCTTCGTGCGCGTTGTCCCGACATGACGATCGCCGGACTAGGCGGTCCGCAGTTTGCCGCCGCCGGAGGTGTGCTCCTCGAGGACTTTCGCGGCTTCACCGTCACCGGGGTGACTGCGCCGCTGGCGAAAATACCGCGGCTGGTTGGCACGCTCCGCCGCCTGGTCGCCTTCGCTCGCCGCGAACGTCCCGACGCGCTCATCGTCGTCGATTTTCAGTTCTTCAACGCGCGACTCGCGCGGCGCGTGAAGAATCTGGGGATCCCGGTTGTGTATTACATCGGCCCGCAGATTTGGGCGTGGCGAGCGGGGCGGCTGAAGGCGATCCGTCGTGTGGCAAGCCGGGTTCTGGTGATCTTTCCGTTCGAGGCAGCCATCTACGAGAAGGGCGGCGTGCCGGTGGAGTTTGTCGGGCATCCGCTCGTCGATGTCACGAAGCCGCCGGTGTCCCGCGAGGCCTTTCTCGGTCGGCTCGGATTGTTGAACGCTGCGCCAACGGTTGCCATCCTGCCCGGCAGCCGCCCGGACGAGGTGCGGAGGATTCTTCCCGATCTCCTGGCGGCGAGCGAACGCATTCGCGAACGGGTTCCCGACGCGCAGTTCGTTGTCGCACGCGCCCCGCGCCTGCGCGACGAGCTCTTCGCTGCGGTGTTGCCGCCGGCACATATGGTGGAAGGGGAGACGGATGCCGTGCTCGCGTCAGCCGACGTGGCGCTGACTGCGTCGGGAACGGCCACCGTCCAAGCGGCCCTTCACGACACGCCGATGGTGATCGTCTATCGATTGCCAGCGCTCGAGTATCTCGTCGGCCGCCGTTTCATGAAGATTGACACCTTCGGGATGGTCAACCTGATCGCGGGCGAGCGGATCGTGCCCGAGCTGATTCAGCATGCATTCACTCCCGCCGCGGTTGCCGCCGAAGCAATTTCAATGCTGACGGATCGGGCGCGTGCGGCGCGCATTCGTGATGGGCTGGCGATCGTCAGGACCCGACTCGGTGCCCCCGGCGCGAGCCGACGCGCCGCCGAAGCCATCCTCCAGGTTCTTGAAGGGGTGAGACCCCTGTCGAAGAGTGGGGCGCCACGATGAACAAATGGCTGTTCGCCTACCTTCTGACTGCGCAGTTTGCGACGATTGCGACGCCGGTTGACGCGACGACGATTCTTCCTGCCGACCTGGGTGACCTCGCTCGCGACGCGCGCGTCGTCGCGCGAGGGCGGGTGACCGCCGTCGACTCATACTGGACCGAGAATCGCCGTGGCATCGAGACGCTCGTCACTCTAGAGACCGAGACGTACTTGAAGGGGGAACTGGGAGCCACGCTTCAGTTCCGCGTGCCGGGTGGACGCCTCGGGCGCTTTCGCAGCGTCACGGTCGGCGCGCCGCAATTCGCGGTCGGTCGACGCGTGATTGTTTTTCTCGCAGCACGAGGTCCGAGCGTGTTGCACGTTCTCGGTCTCAGCCAGGGTGTCTTCCGCGTGACTGACGACCGCGGCGGCTCCATGGTGACGCCTCCACCGGTCGATCCCGCCACCGGCGCCGGCGCGCCTCCGGATGGGCTTCGCATCAGCCGCGGCGATCCAACAAGGATTCCCGTCCCCCTCGCCGATTTCGAGCGCCGCGTCCGGGCGCTCGTGGTGACGCCGCAGTGATCCACGCGCCCAGACGGCGTCTTCTGTGTACGGCGTTGACGCTGACCCTTGCGGTCGGCCATGGTGTTCCGGCGCTGGCGTACCTGAAGCTGGGCATGACGTTGAACGGCCGCCTTGTCGAGCTGAAGTGGACGGAGTTGCCGGTGCGTTACTACGTGACGAATATCGGTGTGCCCGGGTCCGCAGGTGTCGACGCGGGACAACTTCAGGGCGCACTGAGCCGCGCCTTCGCGACATGGGAGGCGGTTCCATCGGCGTTCATCGCCTACCAGTTCGGTGGGTTCACCTCGGGGCTTCCGGGTGAAGACGATGGGTGGTCGACGATCGGCTTCCTCGATGAGCCTGATCTCGATCGCGTGCTGGCCTCAACGAGCTTCCTCATCGATGAGGTCACCGGCAGGCTGATTGAGTCCGACATTTTCTTCAATGCGGCCTTCCAATGGTCCACCCAACCGGGAGGGGAGGCCAACCGGTTCGATCTGGAGACGATCGCGCTGCACGAGATCGGCCATCTGAGCGGGCTTGGCCACTCGGCACTCGGCGAGACGGCGATCGGCAGCGGCGGCCGCCGTGTATTAGCCACCGAGGCCGTCATGTTTCCGATCGCGTTTCCGGCTGGCACCGTCGCCAATCGGGTCCTTCGTGCGGATGACGTCGCAGGCATTTCCGACATCTACCCCGACAACGGCTTCAACAAGACAGGTTCCGTCTCGGGGCGGGTGACCAAGAACGGCCAGGGGATATTGGGGGCGCACATCGTCGCGTTCAATCCCTCGACGGGCGCGCTGGTCGGCAACTTCTCGCTGAGCGCGTCAGGACAGTTTTCAATTGCCGGACTCACGCCGGGGGCGTACGTCATTCGCGTCGAGCCCCTCGATGATGCCGACACCGACGGTTTCTTCGATGCGAGCGTTCCGCCCGATCTCGATTTCCGCGTGACGTTCTTCAGTCGCCTCGTCGCTGTCCCCGGCGGTGGCGATAGCGGGAGCATCGAGATCAAGGTCGTCGCCAAGTGATGGGACACGGCGGGCTCTTACCGTTCGTGATGGTGTACGCGCTGCTGGCCCCCTGGTCTGCGCACGCGCAGACGACAGGTTCGGCAGGGAGTCGCGTGGAAGTGGCGATTGGCGCGGCCTGGACGGGGCCGATCGGGTTTTCGAATCCGGCTGCCAACGAGCATGATCGCGACGGAAATCCCTACCGGTTGTTCGCCGCCGAGGGCACGCTGCGGCCCGCCGTCAGTTACGACGTTCGACTTGGCTTTCCGCTGACGGAGAGGTTTCAGGTGGAAGCAGGCGCCTCGTACGGCCATCCCAGGCTGGCTGTCCGCGTCAGCCACGACGTCGAAGCATCGGCGTCCGCTGATCTCACCGAGAGTGTGCAGCAGATCCAAGTCGATGGTGGCGTGGTCGCCAATCTTGGCAAACTGGCGTCGGGCCGACCGAGTGTGCTGTTCGTCACGGCAGGTGCTGGGTACCTTCGGGAGCTTCACGAGGGTCAGACGCTTGCCGTGAACGGGCGGTCCTACTTTGCCGGCGCGGGCATGAGGCGGCTGCTGAAGACAGCCCAGAGCTCGACGCTGAAAGCCGTCGGAGTCCGGCTCGACGCGCGGTTTGTCGCGCGCACCGGCGGCGCCGCGTTTGACGATGGCTTGCACCTGACGCCGGCGTTCGCGGGCTCACTCTTCCTGAGATTTTGAGGTACGATCACTTTCTTCGAGAGGACCGTATGTCGACCGTGAATAGTTTCGGAGCACGACAGACGCTGCAGGCCGGGGGCCGCCGCGTGCAGTTCTATAGCCTGCCGGCCCTTCAGGTCGCCGGCTTTCCCGAAATCGCGCGCCTGCCGTACTCACTGAAAATCCTGTTGGAGAACGTGCTGCGCCATGAAGATGGTCGCTCTGTGAAGGCGGCCGACATCGAGGCGCTCGCGCGGTGGGATGTCAAGAGCTCCGCGCAGCGGGAGATCTCCTTTTCGCCTGCGCGAGTACTGCTGCAGGACTTCACCGGTGTGCCGTGCGTCGTGGACCTCGCGGCCATGCGCGACGGCATTGCACGGCTTGGCGGTGACCCGAGTCGCGTCAACCCGCTCCAGCCCGTGGAACTCGTCATCGATCACTCCGTGCAGGTGGACTATTTCGGACAGGCCGACGCCTTTCAGTTGAACGCGGAGCTCGAGTTTGCCAGGAATAAGGAACGGTACGCGTTCCTGCGGTGGGGGCAGGATGCCTTCCGCAACTTCCGCGTGGTTCCGCCAGATACCGGCATCGTGCATCAGGTCAACCTCGAGTATCTTGCGCGCGTGGTCTGTTCCGACGACGTGGAGGACGGGCCGATCGCGTATCCGGACACGCTCGTCGGGACCGATTCGCACACCACCATGATCAACGGTCTCGGTGTGGTTGGGTGGGGTGTAGGCGGGATTGAAGCCGAGGCGGCCATGCTGGGTCAGCCGATTTCGATGCTCATTCCGGGAGTACTCGGCTTCCGGCTCACCGGTACGTTGCCCGAGGGGGCGACCGCCACCGATCTTGTCCTGACCATTACTGAGCGACTTCGCAAACACGGGGTCGTCGGTAAGTTCGTCGAGTTCTTTGGACCGGGGCTGGCCCATCTGACGATTGCCGATCGGGCGACGCTCGGCAACATGTGTCCCGAGTATGGTGCGACGATCGCGATTTTCCCAATCGACGCGATGACGCTGGACTATCTGCGCCTGAGCGGCCGTGACGAGTCGCGCGTGCAGCTTGTTGAGGCCTATGCCAAGGCGCAGGGGCTCTTCCGGACAGCGGGCGATTCCGATCCGGTGTACTCGGAGGTGGCAGAACTGGATCTCGGCACGATCGAACCGAGCCTGGCGGGCCCGCGACGTCCGCAGGATCGCGTCTCGCTCAAGCAGGCGAAGAGCGGTTTTCAGGCGGCGCTCGGATCACTGCAGGCCGCCAGGAAATCTGTGGCGGCAGCGACCGCGGCATCCGGTGGCGTGGCTGTGGCGGAGCCTGCGGTCGGGCAGCTGGATCATGGGTCGGTGGTGATCGCGGCGATCACGAGTTGCACCAACACGTCGAATCCGAGCGTCATGCTCGCCGCCGGGCTTGTCGCCAAGAAGGCGGTCGAACGGGGGCTGTCGAGCAAGCCGTGGGTGAAAACGAGCCTCGCCCCCGGCTCCAAGGTTGTGACCGAGTATCTGCGGCAGGCCGGCCTCGACACGTATCTCGACCGACTCGGGTTCAATCTGGTTGGGTACGGCTGTACGACCTGTATCGGCAACAGCGGTCCGCTCCCGGAGGAGGTTTCGGCGGAAGTCGACGCGCGCAACCTCGTGGTGGCCTCAGTGCTCAGCGGCAACCGTAACTTCGAAGGACGCATTCAGCAGCAAGTGCGTGCCAACTATCTCGCGTCACCGCCCCTCGTGGTGGCCTACGCGCTCGCCGGCCGCATGACGCTCGACCTGACGACAGAGCCACTCGGTACGGATCGCGGCGGCAAGCCAGTGTACCTGCGCGACATCTGGCCAGCTGAGCGAGAGATCCAGGAGACGATGCTGCGAGCGGTCAATGCGAAGATGTTCCGCGAGCAGTACGCTGACGTCTTCAGCGGTGATTCGCGCTGGCAGACGTTGAGGGTGCCAACCGGCGACCGGTTCGTATGGGAGCCCGACTCGACCTACATTCGCAATCCGCCGTTCTTCGACCAGGTCACGCTGCAGCCGGCGCCGCTTCGGGAGATGACCGGGGCGCGTGCGCTGGCACTACTCGGCGACAGCATCACGACGGACCACATTTCACCGGCCGGGTCGATCAAGAAGGACAGTCCGGCCGGGAAGTACTTGATGGCCCATGGTGTGCAGCCAGCCGACTTCAACTCCTACGGCGCGCGGCGTGGCAATCACGAGGTCATGATGCGCGGGACGTTCGCCAACATCCGTCTGCGCAACCAGCTGGCGCCAGGGACGGAAGGCGGGTGGACGACGTACCAGCCGGGGGGCGACGTCATGACGATTTACGATGCCGCGATGAAATACAAAGAGGCTGGCATCCCGCTCGTCATTCTTGCCGGCAAGGAGTACGGTTCCGGATCGTCGCGCGACTGGGCGGCCAAAGGGACGACGCTGCTCGGAGTCCGCGCCGTCATTGCCGAGAGCTTCGAGCGGATTCATCGCAGCAACCTGGTGAACATGGGGGTTCTCCCGCTAGAGTTCAAGGCGGGCACGTCGGCGGGATCGCTGGGGCTCACCGGAACAGAAGCATTCGAGATTGTCGGTATTGCTGACGGACTCAAGCCAGCGGGCGTCGTCACGGTTCGCGCGATGGGCGCGACCACGATCGAGTTCCAGCCGACTGTGCGAATCGACACGCCGGAAGAGCTCGTGGCGTTCAAGCACGGCGGCATCCTGCCGTATGTGCTGCGTCAGCTGGTCGGGAAGCGCTAGACGACGTTTGACGCAGAGGTCGCGGAGCCCGCAGAGAGTGTTAGGCTCTGCGACCTCCGCGTCGATTGTCGTTTCGGGTTCAGCATGGTGACATCCGCTCAGATCAAGGCCAAGGCGCGCGAGCTGGGCTTCGATGCATGCGGCATTGCGCCGGCGGCCGCGCACCCGGAGCTGAACTACTTCTCCGAGTGGATTGCGAGCGGGTACGCGGGGTCGATGGGCTATCTCGAACGGTCGCGCGATCGCCGCTCGGACGTGCGCAACGTCCTGCCTTCCGCCCGCACGGTTGTCGTGACCGCGACCCTGTACAACACCGATCGGCCCTATTCAACCGAGTCGTCCGATCCGTCGCGCGCGCAGATCGCGCGTTACGCCTGGGGGGACGACTATCATGAAGTGATTGACGGCCGGCTCGACGCGCTGCTCGCGTGGATGCGTCGGACGTCGCCGGATCCGTTCGACGCGCGTGTCTACGTCGACACGGGACCGATCCAGGAACGGGTGTACGCACAGCATGCCGGCATCGGATGGATTGGCAAGAACACCTGCCTCATCAACCCGGAGATCGGGTCCTGGATCTTTCTCGGCGAAATCATCTGCAGTCTGCCGCTCCGCGCCGACACGCCCTCGTTTGATCAATGCGGCACCTGCACGTTGTGCCTCGAGGCCTGCCCGACGCACGCCATCGTGGCGCCCGGGGTGCTCGATTCGACCCGATGTGTTTCCTACCTCACAATTGAACACCGAGGAGAGATTCCGAACGCGTTTCATGCCGGCATCGGCGCACACATCTACGGTTGTGATGTCTGTCAGGAGGTGTGCCCGTGGAACGGCGCCGCTCCGGTGTCGACCGACCCGGCCTGGCAGCCCAGGGCGCGGTGGGACGCCCCCAAGCTGGAAGACTTGATGCGCGCATCCGAAGAGGATCTGCAGGCCTCCTTGGCTGGCAGCTCGATGAGGCGCGCGAAGTCCGCCGGGTTGCGTCGTAATATCGCCATCGCAGTCGGCAACAAGCGACGTACTGATCGTAGTACCGATCGTAGGCCCGACCTTTAGGTCGGGCGTCTGCCACCTTCAGGCTCGGACGATCACGAGATGTCTTCATCGTTGGCTCCCGCCCTTCTGATCTCGATGCCCCAGCTCATCGAGCCGCATTTCAGGCGAACCGTCGTCCTGCTCTGCAAGCACAGCGAGGAGGGGGCGTTCGGACTGATTGTCAACCGACCCCTTCTGACGACTGGTCGCGTGGTCGTCGAATCCGCGGCGGAACATGTCGATCCGGTCGTGTCCGCCGAGCGGGAGCTGCTGGTCTGGGTCGGCGGACCTGTTGAGCCGCAGCGGAGCTGGATCCTCGTCAAGGGGGATCCGGATGAAGATGCCGCCGCCGGTATGCGCATTACCGATGGCCTCTACCTTTCGACATCTCCAGACGTTCTCCGGCGCCTGCTCGAGCCAGACCCCCCGCCATTCAGTCGCCTTATCGTGGGCTATGCCAACTGGAGCCCTGGGCAGCTCGAAAAAGAACTGCAGGACTCGGCGTGGCTGCTGAGCGACGTGGACGCCGATCTGGTGTTTTCCACACCGCCGGAACGAATGTGGGAAGCGTCCATTCGACGCCTTGGCGCGGACCCTGACGCGCTCCACGGGTCGAGGGGCGTGCATTAGGTCGCCGACGGCGAGCAGTATGGCGAATGCGCTCGGACAATTCTCTCGGACATAAGGCCAGGGGTGAACTGCAATCCTGTAATCCTGCAATTCAAGCTACACTGAGGGGATGTCCTCGCTCACAGAAAAGCGTCAGGGTCTCGCCGGTCGCGGCGAGATCGCGAACCCGCTCCGCCGCAACGTCGCGATCATCGCCCACGTCGACCATGGCAAGACGACCCTCGTCGACGCATTGCTGCATCAGAGCGGCACGTTCCGTTCGAACGAGCGTGTCGCCGAGCGAGCCCTGGACAACACGGATCTGGAGCGCGAACGGGGCATCACGATTCTCGCCAAGAACACGGCGGTTCATTACAAGGACGTCCTGGTCAATATCGTCGACACGCCGGGCCACGCCGACTTCGGCGGCGAGGTCGAGCGCACGTTGTCGATGGTGGACGGGGTCATGCTGCTGGTGGACGCCTCGGAAGGACCGCTGCCGCAGACCCGATTCGTGCTGCGCAAGGCCCTGGAGCGGCGATTGGATCCCATCGTCGTCATCAACAAGATCGATCGGCCCGACGCGCGGCCGCAGGAAGTGTTGAACGAGGTCTACGACCTGTTCATCGACCTCGACGCCACTGAAGAGCAGCTCGACTTTCCAGTGCTCTACACCAACGCCAAGACCGGCACCGCCACTCGCGACCAGGACGGCGTCGGCGCCGACCTCCGACCGCTCTTCGACGCGATCGTTGATCACGTGCCACCGCCCCGGGGGAACCCGGATGCGCCGCTCCAACTCCTCGTGGCCAACCTCGACTCCAGCGACTACCTTGGCCGCATCGCCATCGGCCGAATCTTCAATGGCCGGGTCAGAATTGGTGATCCGGTGGCAGTCTGCAAGCTCGATACGAACATTCAGCATACGAAGGTGACAAAGCTCTACGCCTTTGATGGGTTGAGGCGGATTGAGATTCAGGAGGCCGCCGCAGGCGATATCGTCTGCCTCGCGGGCATCGAGGACATCACGATCGGTGAAACGATTGCCGATGTGGAGCACCAGCTCGCCATCCCGCCGATTGCGATCGATGAACCCACTGTCTCCATGGTCTTCGGTGTGAACACCTCGCCGGTGGCGGGACGCGAAGGACACGTATGTCACGTCGCGGCAGATAAAGGATCGCCTGGATCGAGAGCTCCTTGGCAATGTGTCCATCCGCGTCGAGGCGACTGATACACCCGAGCAGATGAAGGTGGTCGGCCGTGGCGAGCTGCAGCTCTCGATTCTCATCGAGATGATGCGGCGGGAAGGCTTCGAACTTCAGGTGTCTCGCCCCGATATCGTGACCAAACACATCAACGGCCAGATCATGGAGCCGGTGGAAGAGCTGGTGATTGACGTGCCCGAGGAACATCAGGGCGTCGTGATCGCGCAGGTGGGCGAGCGCAAGGGCACGATGACGAAGATGGTCAACAACGGCAGCGGCCGCGTGCGGCTGGAATTCCGGATTCCCGCGCGCGGGCTCATCGGCTTCCGCTCACAGTTCATGACCGACACGAAGGGCACCGGCATCATGAACCACATCTTCTCGAGCTGGGAGCCGTGGCACGGCGCGATTGCGTCGAGGCAGAACGGTGCGCTCGTCGCCGATCGCGCGGGTGTGGCCACGTCATACGCCATCTTCAATTTGCAGGAACGCGGCGAAATCTTCATCGACCCGGCGACCATGGTCTACGAAGGCATGATCATCGGCGAGAATTCAAGGCCGAGCGACATGGACGTGAACGTCACGAAGGAAAAGAAGCAGACGAACATGCGCGCGTCCTCCGCCGACGAAGCCATCCGACTCGTCCCGCCGCGGAAGCACGGTCTGGAACAGGCGATCGAGTTCATCAACGACGACGAACTGGTGGAGGTGACGCCGTCGAGCATCCGACTGCGCAAGCGAATCCTGGCTGCCAACATGCGACCGAAGGCCGGAAGGACTGACAGCTGACAGCTATCCAGCTAGAATGACGCCCGTGTTCCAGCGACAAACGAGCGGTTCCGTCGTCTGTCCCGCGTGCGGGTCGCTCGTGGGTGTGCGAGACGATAGGTGCTACACCTGTGGGCGCGTCAATCCAGGGCTCTGGGGGTTTGCGCCGCTGCTCCGACGGCTGGGCGCGGACCTCGGCTTCGTCCCGTTCGTCATCGGCGTCTCAGGCACCTTGTATGTGTTGACGCTCATCGTTTCGGGCCCAGAGATTGTGAGGGCTGGCGGTGTGATGTCGATTCTCCAGCCAAGCACCCGAGCGTTGCTGCTCTTCGGCGCGAGCGGCGCCGTTCCCGTCTTTGGGCTCGGCGGCTGGTGGACGGTGCTGAGCGCGTCGTGGCTCCACGGCAACCTGCTGCATATCGTGTTCAACATGATGTGGGTGCGCAATCTCGGGCCGTCGACGGCGGAGATCGTGGGGCCCGCGCGTACGGTGGTCATCTATGTCGTCGCCGGCGTGTGCGGATTTCTCCTGAGCTCTGTGGCCGGCCAATACGTGTCCATACCGATGCTCCGTGGCGCCGACTTCACGGTCGGTGCCTCCGCGTCGATTTTCGGGCTGCTCGGCGCACTCATGCACTACGGACGCAAGAGCGGGAGCAGTCTGATCCATGCCGAAGCCAAACGGTATGCGGTGATTCTGTTCGTGTTCGGTCTCATCATGCCAGGCGTCGACAACTTCGCGCATGCCGGTGGTTTCATCGGCGGTTATGCCAGCTCGGCGTTCTTCAATCCCCTCACCCGCGAGCGCGGCGATCACATGATTGTCGCGATCATCTGCCTGGTCGCGACGTTCCTGGCGATCGTGTTCTCCATCTTCCACGTGCTGCCGCTGTATAGAGCGGCGTAAATGCGGCCGAGAGCCGCGTTCGACGAGAATCGCGCAGTCACATGACGATCGACGCCCGCGCGTATCGACTCGCCAACATCGACATGCTTCGCGGACTCGCGATTGTGATCATGGCCATCGATCACGTCCGCGACTATGTCATGGTCGGCGCCGAGCAGGATCCGGTGACCAATCCAGACGTCGGCGCCGCGCTCTTTTTCACGCGGTGGATCACCCACTTCTGCGCGCCTGTCTTCGTGTGCCTCGCGGGCACGAGCGCAGGATTGATGGCAGGGCGAAAGAGCCGGCGGGAGTTGGGCGCGTATCTGCTCAGGCGCGGCCTGTGGCTGATTCTCGTCGAGTGGTTCGTGATTTCCACCGCATTCACATTTGCGCCGCGGGGCATGGAGCAGGTCGGAGGGCTGGTGGCCGTGCCGATGCAGGTGATCTGGGCCATCGGGGCGAGCATGGTCGTTCTGGCTGGCGTGCAGCTTCTCGGGACGCGCGCGTGTCTTGTGATCGGCGGCGTGATACTCCTTGGTCACAATCTCCTCGATCCCATATGGCCGTCCACGAGCGGTCCCTTCGATGCCGGTCATCCGGTGTGGACGGCGCTGCACGCGCAAATGGCAGTCGTCATCGGGCCGTTCTTCTTCGGGTTCGTGTACCCGCTGCTGCCGTGGATCGGCGTGATGCTGCTCGGGTACGGGGCAGCCCGCGTGTTCCAGGAGGCGCCGGCGAGGCGCGATACGCAGCTCCTCGCGTGGGGCATGGCGGCGACAGCAGTCTTTGTCGTACTCAGGTGGGCTGGCGTCTACGGCGATCCCAACCCATGGCGCGTCCAGGTCAACACGGTCCGCACCGTTATCGATTTCCTGAACGTGACGAAATATCCGCCCAGCCTGCTCTTCCTGCTGATGACACTCGGACCGGCTGCGGTCCTGTGCGCGTCCGCCGATCGGATGCCGGACCCTGTGAAGCAACCGCTCATCACCTTCGGTCGGGCGCCGTTCGCTTTCTACGTGGCTCACTTCTATTTGATACACACCCTCAGTGTGGTGCTCGGCGTGCTGCAGGGATTCAGCGCGCGGCGGTTCCTGACCCTGTGGTTCTTCTTTCCCAAGGGGTACGGCGTGGGGCTGCCCGGCGTCTACGCCGTGTGGCTGCTGGTCGTCGCGACGCTCTACCCATTCTGCAAGTGGGTGACCGCGGTCAAACGCCGCCGCCAGGACTGGTGGTTGAGCTATCTCTAACGACGCACGTGTGTCCGTGGGCTGTCGTGCAGAGTGGGAGTCATCTACCAAGAGGCAGAAGTCCGAGACGGGACACGCGCAAGGACCGAGGTCCGAGAGCCACGTCTGAGGCGAACTAGAACCCGTAGTACGGCAGGCCGAGGATCCTCACGATCCAGCTGAACGCGATGTTGAGCGCGAGAAAGACGATGGCGGCAACGAGCGTGAAGGGCACGCGCTGTTGCACGGGTGTGCCCATGATTGGCGTCGATCCTACAAAGAACAGATAGAGGCTGTAGAGGAGGCCCACCACGACGAGGCGCGACAGCCCGACAAATACGTAGCTGATACCCGATAGCCAGAAGGGGGTCAGGGCATAGGCGACGATCTTGAGCGCCTCGTTCACTCCGCCGTCCGACTTGAAGCGTGGCGCGAGGGCGGCGATGGCCGCCGCGGCTGCAAGCGGCAATGCCAGCGCGACGACGTAGCCCACCAAGGCGGCCGTGACAGCCGTCGTAATGGCCGTTGTGCCAAGGTAGCGTCCGCCCGAGAGGGCGAGCCCGACAAGAATTGAAACGGCTGGCATGGCCGCGAGGATGGCGATATGACCGCGATAGATCGACTCGACATCCGCGTCCTGGGCCGCGATGGCGGTCCACTCGCCGGCGGGATTCGTCAGCAGACCGGCAACGCGTGCGGGCAGACTCATTCGGGCCGCTCATCTGGAGCCCGAACCCTCAATGTGCGTTCGAGGGTTCGATGGACGGCGGGAGGTTTCTGATGTCGGAGATCACAGGGCGTTCGGGGATCGCATCGGCCGCGCCGCCGCGACCGGTTCCGGCTCCGGGGTGAAGTCTTCGCCTGGGTTGATGAACTGATCCTTCTCGAATCGGTACTGCTTGTCGTACAGCTGGCGGTAGCGGCCATTACGGGCGAGCAGTTCCTCGTGGGTGCCCTGTTCGACGATCTCGCCGTGCTCCAGCACCAGAATCTGATCGGCGCTTCGGATCGTCGACAGGCGATGCGCGATGACGAATGTCGTGCGTCCGCGCCGGAGGGCCTTGAGCCCGTCCTGAATCAGCGCCTCGCTCTCGCTGTCGAGGCTCGATGTCGCCTCGTCGAGAATCAGGATTGTGGGGTCGGCGAGAATCGCGCGGGCAATCGCCACGCGCTGCCGCTGTCCGCCCGACAGGCGCACGCCGCGCTCGCCCACGACTGTGTCGTAGCCCTTCTCGAACGCCTGAATGAACTCGTCGCAGTGCGCAATACGGCTCACCGCGAGGATTTCGTCGCGTCGTGGCGTGCGGACGCGCATAGGCAATGTTCTCCGCGAGCGTCCCGTCGAAGAGGAAATTGTCCTGCAGCACCACGCCGAGGTGCTTGCGGTAGTCGCGCAGCTTCACAGTCGCGAGATCGTGGCCGTCCACCAGGACGCGGCCCGACAGCGGCCGATTGAAGGCCAGCACCAGGCTGATGAGGGTGCTCTTGCCAGAGCCGCTCGACCCCACGAGGGCAGTCGTCGATCCGGCCGGCGCGTCGAATGACACGTGCTTCAGCACCGGTGTTCCAGCGTTGTACTCGAAGGTGACATCCCGGAATGCCACGTTGCCTCGGATCGCCGGCAGCGAATCGCGCGAGGCGTCTTCGTCGTCTTCGGTCGCCATCTGGCGGATTTCGCGGATGCGATCGAGGCCGGCGAAGGCCTCGGTGATTTGTGTCCCGATATTCGCGAGTTGGACGACGGGCATGCTGAGGAGCGCAATCATCGAGACATACATGAACAGGTCCCCGATGGTCATCGACCCCGATCGAATGGCCGACCCGCCGACCAGCATGACGGCGATGCCAATCGCGCCGATGACGACGCCCGAGAACGCCCCGACGGCGGACATGGCCGTGACGGACTTCGCGACGTTCCGGAAGAGCCGATGCGCGCCCTTCGTGAAGACCAGTTCCTCGCGCTTTTCTGCAGTGTACGCCTTGACGATGCGTGCGCCTCCGAGTGTTTCGGCGAGGCGTCCCGTCACCTCTGCGTTGATCTGACCACGTTCGCGGAACAGCGGCCGCATCCACTTGAAGGCCCACGCCATCCCGATGCCGAACATGGCGAGAACGACGATCGTGATGGCGGTCAGTTTCCAGTTCAGATAGACCAGAATGCTCAGCGCCATCACGGCGGTCAGCAGCGAGCCGGTCAACTGGACCAGCCCTGTGCCGACGAGGTTTCTGATGCCGTCCGCGTCGTTCATGATGCGCGAGATGAGAATGCCGGTCTTCGTCGAATCGAAATAGCGGATCGGCAGCCGCATCACGTGCGCCTCGACGTCCTTGCGCATCTCGGTGATGGCGCGCTGCGCTGCGACGCCGAGCACCTGCGAGTTGGAAAAGGAGGTTGCCGCATCGACGAGGGTGGCCGCGCCGGCCGCCAGGGCCAGCTTGGGGAGCAGGTCCCACTGGCCTTTCACGATGACGTCGTCCATCAGGTACTTGGAGGTCAATGGCAATACGAGGCCTGAAAGCCTGTTGACGACCATCAATCCCAGACCGAGCGCGAGCCGCTTGCGGTGGGCCCAGATGAGGGTGCGCGCCTCTGCCCATGCGCCAGCTGTGAGTTTGGATGTGGGTTTGGGTGTGGCCCCGGGAGTGCCTGCCCCAACAGTCACTTCCTGGAAGCGCCCGCGATGGGACGTGTGGCTGCGTTCAACCGACCCGCTGGCCATGCGTGTAATCTTCAAGGACCCATCGTAGCAAAGTTACGCTCGATACCGCGCGCCGGCCCGCTGCGGGCGACGCTGCGGGCGTCGCGACGGTAGTGTGCCTGCACGCGTCGCACATCCACCGACCGCACCGTTCGCGGCTGTTGTTCGCGGCTGTTCGCGGCGGTTCGCGGCTTGACAACCGCCGGAAAGCGCTCATGATCCGCATTGTGACCGTTCGGCACCGCTTGTCCGGACGCAGAGGGCTCGGCGAACTGCCGCGGGGCGTCGTGTAACGGGCGCAGGCCGTTGAGGAGCTGGCCGCCAGTGCTTCCTACTGTCGTCTCTTCCAAGTTGACCCGACACGTGCAACTGGCGTCTCTCGCGCTGACCGTCTGCGCCAGTCTGATATCCCCGGTCACAGTCGCTGGTCAATTGATCGCGGCGAACGATGGCCCGGTGGTCATGGGACACGTGGGCCTCAACTCAACGAGCGCGGATGAGCACAAGAAGTTCTGGTCGAGTCTCGGCGGGACGTTGGTCAACGGGTTCAATCGCGAGATGTTCGAGTTTCTGAATGTGTACGTCTCTCACACGCACGGCCGTGCACCGAAGGGTGGGACCGTCGGCACCCCGTTGGATCACATCGCGTTCCGAGTGCCGGATTTTCGTGCGCTGCTGGCCAGAATGGAGGCGATTGGCTACCGGCCGTTCACCACATCCTCGAGCACGTTCATGTTCGATCCGGACCTCAACGCCAACGCGGCGTTCCTGCTGGGGCCGGACGGAATCAAGATCGAGGTGGTCGAGACCACCTCGACCTCTCCAAAGGTTGCTATCGACCATCTCCATTACACTGGCCCGAACGCTGCCGCCATGCGGGACTGGTACGTGAACATGTTGGGCGCGAAGCCAGGTAAGCGGGGCTCGGCAGTCGTTGCCGAGCTGCCCGGAATTGTGTTGATGTTCCGGGCTTCGAGCGATGCGCTCGTCGGCACCGCGGGTCGGGTGCTCGACCACGTCACCTTTGAAGTCAAGGATCTGGCAGCCTTCTGTGCTCACTTGCAGGCGAGCGGCATTCGGCTCGATCGCCCATACTCGAAGGTGACCGCGATGAATCTCGGGGTGGCGTTCCTGACGGATCCGTGGGGCACGTCGGTCGAGCTCACGGAGGGATACGGTCAGATTACTCCGCAGTGAATGTGAGGATGAAGATGAGGCGGCAGATGATTGCTCGAGGCTTGATCGTGGGAGTGCTGACGATGTGCTCATCGCTACAGGCCGTGGCGGGGCAAAAGCCTCCCCAGGCGCCAACGCCCGCGACGAATTGGTCGCCACCGCGCACGCCCGACGGCCAGCCGGATATTCAGGGTACCTGGGTGAACTTCGACAGTACGCCGCTCGAGGCACCGAGCGAAGCCGACGCCGCGCGTCTTTCGGCCCTCGCCCTGTGGTTTCCAGGCATCGACGCTCCGAAACGCACCATCCTGGGACCAAACCCTGCTCTGGAATTCAACGACACCGCGCCACAACGAACCGCTCGGCGGCGGTCGCTGGTGGTCGATCCACCAGACGGGAGGGTGCCCGTCCGCCCTGACGCCGAAGCGCGGAAGAATTACAACCTCGTCCACCTCACCGATTCCTACGAGTACCACACGTCGTGGGAGCGGTGCATTACACGGGGCGTTCCCGGCGGGATGTTCCCCGCGGGGTACAACAACGGATACGCCATCCTCCAGACACCTGGATACGTGGCGATCGTGTACGAAATGATTCACGAGGCGCGGATCATTCCGTTGGATGGCCGGCCGCACCTCGGCCGCCAGTTCCGGCTGTGGAATGGGGACTCGCGCGGTCACTGGGAGGGCAACACGCTCGTCGTCGAGATCACCAACTACAGCCGTCAGGACGTCGGAACGATTGCCACCGGCATCGCGACAACGGCCACGCTCAAGGGGATGCCGCAGAGCGACGAGATGCGCGTGGTCGAACGCTTTACGCGAACCGACGCCGGTACGCTGCAGTACCAGGTGACAATCGAGGATCCGCAGATCTACACCAAGCCATGGACCGTGGCGATGCCGTTGAACCGAGCCAACGACTATCGGATCTACGAGTACGCCTGTCACGAAGGCAACTACGGGCTGGCAAATACGTTGAGTGGCGCTCGTGCCGAGGAGCGAGCGACAGGGGGCACGAGTACACCGAAGCGATGACGGATGGCAACCTGCCCAGCGGACCCCAAGGAATCATCGTGTTCCACCAGCAGGGCCTTTCGCCCCGAGTGGCTCTCGAAACCACGAGCAAGGAAACCATCGTCAGTATGGTTGAGGCAGGCCTCGGGATTTCGATCGTGCCGCTCCTGCCGAGTGGCGTCGTGACCGACAAACGCAGGGTGGACGTGCGGGCGCTCGCCGGTCGGATCCGTCCCATTCACTCCGGCATTTTGATGCGTTCGGCACGAGAAACGCTCGGCAGCCGCGGGCCGTCTGCTCGACTTTGCGCGCCCGCTCTTTCGGCCTGACTAGCCCGCGTCGAATGCATGAGCCGGTCTGCGGTACGGCGAGGCTATTGTGGGCCCGGCCAGCGTTCGATAATCCGGGCTCGGGAGGATGCTGAAGATGTCTATTCGTGTTTCTTCCTTGATATCCCGGTCGCGCGCTCAGCGGGCGAAGCGCCCGTCCCTCCAACGGCTCCAGCGCCATTGGTTCGAGATCTGGCAACGATCTGCGCCTCAGCAGACTGCCGCGCTCGTCCGGCTGGTTCGGCTCCTCGCGCGATAAGCAGGTGGCCAGGACAGCGCCTTCACTGAAGGCGCTTCGGGTTCATCGCCTCCATCTGTTCGGCCTCCGCTGGAGTCAAGCCCGGTAGGTGGCGGATGAAATGCACCAGGTTCCATGCCATCTCTTCACCTTCCGGCGTTCCATTGCCCCATGCAGGCATCCCCGTGAAGCGAACGCCGTACTCAATGGTGTAGAACAGCTCACCGTCGGTCATGTCTTGGGTCGCGGGCTGCCGCATGTCCGGCGATCGCGGAAACAGGGCCTGGCCGAGGCCGATCTGGCCGCTCCCATCGTTGGCGTGGCACGGCGCGCAGTACCCCGCGAAGATCTTCAACCCGGCAGCGACCGACTGCGGGCCTGGAGCGATCGGATTCGTCCTCGTCCGCATGTCGCGCGGGATGGCCAGGCGTTTGATGGCGCGAGCCGCCCGGACCTCGGCCGATGCTGGCGCCTCTCGCGCGCTGAGTCCAGTCGCCACCGCGTACCCCATTCCCACGGCGACGACAGCCAACAGAGTCGTGACCACGGCGACCAGAACTATCTTCATCACCTCTCTCCATCGGAGCATCTCCGCGCCCGGCTCTCCGCCGAAATCACGGACCCCATGTCAATGCCTCTTCGAGACCGCAATCAACCCAGTGGGCGGAGGCAGCATCGCCGATCTGCCGCGTGAACGGCGCGGATGCATCGCCCGGGCGTGACGACCAGGGTGGCGCCAAGAATCTCATCGTCATGCGCTCCCCGATGCCGATATTCGGCCTCGTCGTCAAGTCCTGACGCTCCTAGGTTCCCCTGGGGATGCGGTACTGTGCGCCTGCCTGCTCCAGTTGCGTGGCGATCTCTTCCGCCAGCGATGCCGGCGCCAGGACGCGCGCAAAGGGCCCGAAGCTCAGGATCCAGCTGCGCAACGCGCGATCGCGGCAGACGTCGAGCGAAAGCGACACGCCTCCGTCCGCTAGCGCATGGACGGTCTGTGAGGGGTGCCATTCGCGGTGACGAACGTAGTCGGCGACGGCGGGCTGAAATGCGATCTCGATGCGTTCGGGCGCTCCAGAGTGGACTCCGAGCGAATGTGGAAACGCGGTGTCGGGCAGTGCTTCCAGAGCAGTGAAATGCTCTTCGAGCAGCGAGAGGCTCCGGATCCGCTCGATCGCGAAGGTCCGCACTTCACCATATTCCGGCACGTAGGCCAAGAGATACAGCCCGCCCTGAGCGTAGGCCAGGCGGTACGGATGAATGAGATAGGTCTTCGTGCGCTCGCTCGATTGGGAATAGTACGTGAGCGTGGCTTGGCGCTGGTGCAGGGTCGCTTCGAGCGCACGCGCCACGATCTGCGATTGCGCGGGCCCGTCGCCATCTGGCCGCCGACGCGGGGGATCCAACTTGGTGGCCACGACACGCGGAAGCTGATCCAGGAACTTCCGCATGTGCGGCGTGAGTCCCGCAGACAACTTGTCGAAGGCGCTTTCCAGATCGTCGCGAAAGGGTGTACCCGCCAGCGACTCGAGCAGCGTGCGGCTGAAGTACAGCGCGGACAATTCCGACAGCGTCAAGCCGGCGCTCACGTTCTTGAACGCGTGTCCGTCAATGGTCCAGCGCGTGCGTCCATCGTCGCGCGATCTGTCGTCGAAGATCGGGAAGCCGGCTTCTTCGAGCGCCTGCAGATCGCGACGAATCGTGCGCGTCGTGACGGCGCAGCGCGATGCGAGGTCGTCGATGGTGACGCCTGTCCGCGCGTGCTCGATCTCGCGAAGGATCGTCCACTGACGAATGACTTCGGCGTTGCGGGCCACGGGGGTGATTCTAGCAATTGCAGGATTGCAGGATTGCAGAAAGTGAGAAGGAGTTCGATAGAGATGACATGGATCTGGGCACCATGTCCGCTGCGGACGTCAACGACATTGCGCGGTTCCTGAAGGCGATTAGCAGGCCGTAGGTGGCGCCGCGGGCGTATGGCTGTGGGGTTCGGGCGTCTGGATTGACAGGTGTCATGATGATAGCTACGATGACACCTATGGTCAAGACACAGGTCTATCTGCGTGCCGAGGAGCTCGACGCACTGCACGGCGTGGCACGGCGGTCGGGCCGCAGCGTGGCGGATCTCGTCCGTGAGGCCATCCGGCACGTGTGGCTCCGGCCGGAAGGCCAGGGGCCTGTCGCGCTCTGGGATGGCAAGCCATCGCGCACATCGGTCGAGCACGACCGCATCTACGACGAGCCCTGAAGGTCGTGCGCGCGGGCGAACCGGTCTTCGTCGACACCGGCGCGTGGATTGCGCTCGCGTTGACCGCCGATCCGCTGCACGCGCGGGCGCGCGACACCTGGGAGCGCCTGCTGGCGGCCGGCGTGTCGTTCCACACGTCCGTCCCAGTTGTGCTCGAGACCTTTACGTTTCTGGATCGCCACGCGCGGCGCGACGTGGCGCTGGCCTGGAAGCACTCCCTGAAGACGGTCCCACGCCTGAAGATCCTGCCCGCAACCGCCAAAGACCTCGAGCGCGCCTGGCCGCATTTTGAGCGGGCCGACTTCCACAAACTGTCTGCCGTGGATGCCGTCAGCTTCGTCCTGATGACCGAGCGGCGGATCCGCCTCGTGTTTGCGTTCGATGCGCATTTCGCGACGGCGGGATTCCGTATGGTCGGCTGAGCCCGCGCCTTCGAGCGACCGTCTGGTATCGCAGAAGTGCGTGGCGTGGGCGCATCGCACGCGGTATTCGACTGCACGTCTCGGCGGCACGCTGCGAAGAAATTGGAGAAATCCGCACATCTGGGTGGACACGAAGAGGAGAACAGGGCCGGAGACAGGTCTTCGAGGGACGCGCCCAATTGTTCCGAAAGCCTCAACGTCGGCAGCGATTTCGAGAGCGTCGGCAAGACGCCCGTGACCGTGGAAGCCAGTCGCGCCAGGGACGGATCACTGAGCGGGCTGATCCGGATGATCACGCTGCCGGACGGGAAGGCTGTGTCGCTATGTCCGCAAAACTGTTGAAGATCGTCATCGCGGCAGCTGCTCTCTGTGCCGCTTTGTTTCTAGCGCCGGTGGCTGGACAGGGCCAGGCACCGGCTCCTGCCAACGCCGACGACAACGCGAAGGCCTTGAGGGCCAGACGGATCGCCAGGCAGTTTGAGAGAAACGCCACCGTTCTCACCGTGTTCGACCGCCAAGGGAAAGTGGTGGCGAGGGTCGGGGAGCGTGCGGGTTACAGCCTGGGCGCTCAGGCGTTCTCGCCGGACCGGACGCGGCTCGTCGTGAGCAAGCGAGACCTGGAGAACCGAAACTGGGACATCTGGGTCTTGGAGGTGGCCACGGGGAAGAGCACGCGGATCACCTCCAGCCAATCCCGAGAGCAGGCACGGTGGCCTGTCTGGTCTCCGGACGGGAGCCAGATCGCGTATGTGGCGTTGCGCCGCAGTTATCAGGGCGTCTACCGAAAAGCGGCAAGCGGAGAGGGACCCGAGGAGCTTCTGTATCAGTATCCCGGCGCGAACCTGATCCTGGAGGACTGGACGGCCGACGGGGGTCTTCTGACGTTTTCGTCGACGGACCTTTCGGGCGGGGCTTTGTACGTCCTGCCCCTCACTGACACTGGCGAACGGAAACCGATCGAGGTCTTCCGCAGTAAGTCGCAGATCTTTGGACCCTTCCTTTCTCCCGATCGCCGCCTTCAGGCGTACCAGTCGGACGAGTCGGGCACGAATGAAATCCATGCCCGTCCGTTCGACCCATCGGTGGGCGCCGGGGCCGCATCAGCCCAGCGCTCATGGCAGGTGTCCGACCACGGTGGCAGCGGCCCGGTGTTCTGGCGACAGGACGGCAAGGAACTGTATTACATGGCGGCCGATTCAGGCGTGATGGCGGTGGAGGTCAGCACCGTTCCGCCGTTCCGGTTCGGCAAGCCGAGGGTGCTCTTCCGCCCGCTCGAGGCGATCGGCGTCACCCCCGTGTGTTGCGGGAACAGCGGTGTCAGCCGCGACGGGCAGCGAATCGTCATCGCCGTGCATCCGACGCCGGTCCTTCAACAGGTCGCACTGTTCGACAGGCAGGGCAACGTTCTGCAGAAGGTGGGGCCGACCGGTCGATACGCCAACGCCGCGCTCTCGCCGGACGGCCGGAAAGTCGCGGCCATGAGGCGCGACCCACGAACGGGCGACGTGGACATCTGGACGTTTGATGTCGCCTCGGGAAGAGGCACGCCAGTCACGAACGATACCTTCCCGGAGAACGCGCCTATCTGGTCTCCGGACGGCCGTCAGGTCGCCTATGGTTCGAGGCGCGGGAGCTTCGTCAGCATCTATCGAAGAAACGGGGACGGAACCGGCAATGAAGAGCAATTGTTTCGGTACACACCGGGTGCAGGCTTGGTGCTGACGGACTGGTCGGCAGACGGACAGTTCCTGACCTTTCACGACGGCTGCGCGGGAGTCCTGCACGTGGTACCGCTCGATGGAGATCAGCAACCTCTCGAGCGGAAGGCGTTTGAGTGGCTGCGCGACGAGTACAACGTGGCCCAGGCCCGGTTTTCTCCAGACGGCCGCTTCATGGCCTACCTGTCGAACGAACTCAAGACGTCGGAGGAGATCGAGAGCGATATCTACGAGGTCTACGTGCGCCCGTTTGATGCCACTAAGCTCGGGGCGGGGGCGGGCAGCGCGAAGCCGGTACAGGTCTCTACGGCCGGCGCCTTGGGCATGGTCGTCTGGCGCCAGGACGGCAAGGAACTGTACTACCTGACTCCCGATTGGGAAGTGATGGCGGTGGACGTGACCACGACGCCGGCGTTTCAGGCAGGGAGGCCCAGACTTCTTTTCAAGCTGCCGGTGAAGTTGCCGGCTCCGTTCCTGTTCGGGAACCCGCAACAGTGGAGAAACGTCAGCGGCGACGGCCAGCGGTTCGCGACCGTCTGGTGAAGGGCCGAACACTTTCGACGGAATGGGCGCGTTAGAGCAATGGGTCGAAAGAGCGAAGCCGCCAGATTGGATCATCGCCTCTCACATCCCCCTCAGCAGCTATGGCACCGACGGCAAGGTCGATCGCACGCGCCCCTTGTGCCCATACCCGCAAGTCGCGCGGTACGTGGGGGCCGGGAGCACCGACGCTGCCGCGAACTTCGAGTGCAAGATGCCGTGATGGCTCCACATTACGAAATTCCTTCCTGCAATTCTGCAATTCTGCAATCCTGCCATCCTACAATTCAGTATCCGTGCTGTCCGTCTTCCTCTTCCTTGTCGCCGCCCTGGCGGGAGCCCTGAACTCTGTGGCCGGCGGCGGGTCGTTTCTCGCACTGCCGGCGCTGCTCTACGCGGGCGTCCTGCCGGTCGCGGCGAATGCGACGACTACGTTTGCCATGTGGCCAGGATCGGTCGCGGCCGCGGTCGCGTACCGGGAGCACATCAACATCGACCGCCGGTGGCTCCTGCCGATGGGGGCGTCGAGCCTGCTCGGTGGTCTCCTTGGTGGGCAACTGCTGATGAGGACCTCCGACGTCAGCTTCATGCGTCTCCTTCCATGGCTGATGTTCGTCGCCACGCTGACCTTCACCTTTGGTGGCGCGATCGCCGCGCGCCTGGGGCGGGAGGGGACGCGCGGCGTGTCGCCATGGGCTCTGCTGCTGCAGGTGGCGATTGCCACATACGGTGGCTACTTCGGTGGCGGCATGGGCATCATGATGCTCGCGGTGATGTCCGTCGCCGGCATGGCCAACATTCACGAGATGAATGGAACCAAGGTGCTGCTCGCGGTGGTGATCAACGGCATCGCTCTCTTGGAGTTCTTCCTGCACGGCGCAATCGTCTGGACGCCTGGCCTGGTGATGGCGGCAGGCGGCATCACCGGCGGGTACGCGGGGGCTGGCGTGGCGCGGCGGCTGCCGCCCGAGCGGGTGCGTACGGCAGTGACGGTCATCGCGTGGGGACTTACGGTGTACTTCTTCGTGAAGGGTTGAAGGAATCGCCCGACCTGAAGGTCGGGCCTACGTACGATCAGATTGAAGAACCGCCCGCTGAAGATCGGGCCTGATGTACCATCATTGAGCAACGACGAACATGACCGAGCAGGAATTGGTGGTTCGCGACCGCCTGAGTCAACTGGGCATCGCGTTTGAGCGATACGAGCATCCGCCAGTGTCGACCGCGGAAGAAGGGGAACGCCACTGGATCGGAATTGCGGCGACGCATTCGAAGAATCTGTTTCTTCGCAATCAGAAGGGTAACCGGCACTACCTGCTGATCGTGGTACATTCGAAACGCGTGGATCTGCGGGCCGTGGCGGCACAGATTGGCGACGGCAAACTCAGCTTTGCCTCGCCCGATCGGCTCCTCCTCCATCTTGGTGTCACCCCCGGGTCGGTGTCCCCGTTTGGCCTGATCAACGATCACGACAGGCACGTCAGGGTGTTTCTCGACCGCGATCTTGCCCTGGCCGAGCGCGTGTCTTTCCACCCGAATGTCAACACCGTCACGCTGACGCTCAGGCGCGAGGACTTTGAGCGGTTTCTCGCGGCATGCGGGAATCCCGTGCGGTACATCGACGTGGAAAAGACCACGTTGCCAGTCGAGTAGCCGAAAAACCTGGCGATCGACGCGCCGTGACCTGGTCTGTCACACGGTGGCCCTACACTCGGTCGCATGTTCAGCCCATACACGTCTCGACTCTCCCAGGTCTCCCAGGCTCGATTCCTGGGTCGCGTTTCCCGGCGGCGAGCTCGAAGGCCGACGGCCTCAGGTCATGTGCCGAGCGTGTCGAGAGCATGCCACACGCACGGGACTGCTTTGTTTTCAGTGCTATCGGACGGAACTGAATCGGGAGCGCTCATTGAAAGCGGCCGTGGAGCTTCACACGGCGTCCGAGGCCCGGTTCCAATGCACGCTGCCGTTCGAGCCCGTCCGTCGGCCGCGCCTCGACAGGCTGCGGGCGGAACGCGCGACCGCGCGTGCAGCGGCGCTGCAGACGAGCACCGGACGCATGGTCGATCGACGGCGGCGCGCGCAGATCGCTGCCCGCCACGCCCTCCGACGCGCCGAGGCCCATTCGTACGCGGCAAATCGCCCGAACGGTATGAGCCGCATGAGTGTTGACGCGGCCGTCCATGCCGCAGAGCTTCAACTCCCCGAGTCCTGGCTACCATTTGTCGCCTCGCGATAGTTCTTCGCCTGGCGTGCGATACTTGTGCCCATCGAGCCACTCATTCTGATCGGGATTCTTCTCGCGCTCGCGGTTGGTGCGCTGATTGGCTGGCTCGCCGAGCGTCCGGTGATGTTTCGCCTTCGCGCGGAGCTGGAGAAGGAGCGCGCCGTCCACGCCGAGCGTCTGAAAACGTACGAGGACTCCGAAGCCAAGCTCCGAGAGACGTTCCAGCTGCTGAGCACCGAAGCGCTGCAGACGAACAACCGCGCGTTTCTGGATCTCGCCGAAACCAGGTTGCGCGTGGCACGGACGGAAGCCACCACCGACATCGACGCGCGCAAGAAGGCGATTGAGGATCTGCTGGTCCCGCTCCACACGACACTCGATCAGGTCAACCGCGAAATCAAGGACTCGGAGCGCCGTCGCGTCGAATCGGGTGCGCAGTTGATGGAGCGCATCGTGTCGCTCGACACCGTGGGGCAGAGCCTGCGGAGCGAGACCGCGCGGCTCGTGGATGCGCTCAAGCGTCCTGGTGTGCGCGGACGATGGGGAGAGCTTCAGCTCAAGCGGGTCGTCGAGCTTGCCGGGATGCTCGATCGCTGCGACTTCGACGAGCAGGAGACGTTCAGCGTCGAAGAGCGCCGCATGCGTCCAGACGTCGTCGTCCATCTTCCCGGTGGCAAGCACGTGATTGTGGATGCGAAAGCACCCCTGGACGCGTATCTCAAAGCGCTCGAGGCGCCCGATGAGGCGTCGCGTCAGGCGCTGCTCGCCGATCACGCCCGCCAGGTGCGCGGCCATCTCACGCAGCTCGCCTCCAAGGGCTACGCGGCACACATCCATCCAAGCCCAGACTTCGTCGTCATGTTTCTGCCCGGGGAAATGTTCTTCAGCGCGGCACTCGAGCAGGATCCCTCGCTCATCGAGTTCGGAGTCGAGCTGCGCGTGATCCCGGCGAGCCCGACCACGCTCATCGCCCTGCTCCGGGCTGTCGCCTATGGCTGGCAGCAGGAGGCGATGGAAGAGAACGCTCGGAAAATCAGCGATCTGGGCCGGAGCCTGTACGAATCGCTTCGTGTGCTGGGCGGACATTTCGACACGCTTGGGGCACGGCTCAAGTCGAGTCTGGATGCGTACAACCAGGCCGTCGGCTCGCTCGAGGGCAACGTGCTCGTGAAGGCCCGCCGATTCAAGGATTTGCAGGCGGCCAATGACGCCGAGGAGATCAAAGCGCTCGAGGTGATCGACCGCGTGCCCCGGATGCTTCAGGCCCGTGAACTGACTGATGGGCTGCCCTTCGCGGACAACCCGCTCGATGCGGTGGACGATGACCGAGCGCTGGCGCCGCCGTCACGCCCGACCTGAAGGTCGGGCCCCCGTCTCGCACGACGTGAGGGTACGTGTCATGGCGTGCGGGCGCGCCGCGCATTCGATCTTGCGGACGGGTCGTCGCGTTTGAATACGCGTTTGGTGTCAAGCCCGAACGACGGAGCATTGCGCGTGCCCGAGATACCAATCGGTACCACGGTCTGTCCATCCCGGCGAAACAGGGGATCGACGATCTTCAGGAGCACTGACTTCCAGCCCGTCGTGGTCTGCGAGATCTTCGCATCTATGAACAGATAGCCGGACAACGCGATTGTTTCGTCTCGCAGGGCGTACCTCCCCGTGAGATCGACCGCCGCGCCAGGAATGGCGAAGGTCAGCGACGGCAACGTCAGGACAGCGCGGCTCAACCGGAAGCGCCCAGCGAAATCGGATTCGACCGCGGGACCGGCCGCCTTGTCGTTCAGGGTGCCGCTTGCGCGCCGGCTCAAATCCGCGACCTTCCGTCGCACGTCAGGATTGGTGAATCGTCCGTTGCCTATCGTGAAGCGGCCGTCCAGCCGAAGTTTCTCGATGACATCCGCGTCTCCGGGTGGCAGTTCCAGTTTCGTGTGAACCGTGACGGCACCTGTCATCGGCGCCGTTGGTGTCTTCACCGCCAGCCGCATGACGTCCTCGAGCCTCCCTTTGTCGATTCGGGTCTCCAGCGTCACTGTTCTCCCGCGCGCACCGGGTTGGCCATAGACGCCACCCGTGGCCGCCACCGATGTGTTCAGGAAGTGTGCGTCGATCTGCCGCAGCGTCGTGTCCCCGTTCGTGCCGTCCACGATGGCGTGATAGGTCGCCTTCAGTGGAACGGAATGTCCGCTGATGTTGACCATGAAGTTCGGCGTGTCGGTCTCGCCGAGAACCTCGATGCGTTCAACCGACCCGTGATAGCGACCCCGGGCAGACAACGTTCCGGAGATTCCCTTGAAAACGCCGAGGTCGGCGTCCGTGAAGGTGAAGGTGCCATCGATAGCCGTGCCACCGGGATCTTCAGCGTTCCAGGGTCCAAATGTTCCACTCGTACGGATCCGGCCAGGTGGCACAGCATTCGTGAGCACGCCCTCGAACGGCATCTTCTGCGCCATGCCTACGTTTTGGAGTCTGAGCTCGTGCATCAGCCAGACCTTCGGTGTGCGGCCGGCCGTGCGGGGAATGACGGTGAGGCTCGAATCGTCCGCGACAAGCTCGTCTATGACGAAGTTGCGCCCCTTGATTCCGTCGTCCCTCTGCCTTCCGCCGTCCGTCCGCCCGGCTCGTTCATCATCCGGCTGTCGTGGTCGGTCTTCACGAGGTGGGATTTGGATGTCGAGGCCATCGACAACGACTCTCGCCAGACGCTTGCGCCAAAGCCCGCTGAAGCTGGCGTCCACGGCGAACGCGTCCAGGGAGATGAGCGGAGGAACATCCGTGCGCCCGTGATGTCTGACGGTGAGGTGTGAGCCTGTCACGTGGGGGCGGGGGAGCACGGTGACGCTCAGCTCGGCCAGCGTGACCTTCGCATCCAGTCCGACGGAAAGGAAATCGATGACCCGCTGGCGTGCGCGCTCGGAGGAAAGGGGAATGGGAAATAGGAGCGCACCCGCCGCCGCGACTGCGAACAGCAGTGTGGTTCCGATTGCCAAGTATCGACGTGGAACGGTCACATTCACCTCATCAGCATGATGCCTGCTCGCTCAGGTCGTCCAGACACGGACCGACTGCACCCACCGGACGACGTGGACCAGACCGCCAAGCAGCTTTGGCGTGCTGAATTGGCGGGGACGCGTCTCGAGGCACCTCATGACATGGTGGGCGGCCTTTTCTGCTGTAATCATCATCGGTCTGAAGGGAGCTTTGGCCATCTTCGTCTCGACGAATCCGAAGCGGATGTTCGTCACGTGGACGCCGTGGGGCGCGAGCGTGAGACCCATCGAGAGCAAGTAGTGGCTGAAGCCTGCCTTCGACGCCGAGTACGACGGCGCGTCCTTCACATACACATCGTCGGCCAGGCTCGACAGGCCGACGAAGTGGCCGTGACCGCGCTCCAGCCAGTGTGGCACGAGCGCTTCCATGGCGCGAACCATCCCGGTGAGGTTGACGTCAAAGACGCGCGCTTCATTCGAGAGATCGGGGAGCGTCAGCCCTGAACCAATGCCGGCACAGTAGACGCACACGTCGAAGCCGCCTTCCTCACGGACGAGGCCCTTCACGAGGTTCGTAAACTGCGGCGAGGCCACGTCTTGAATCTCGTGCCGCGGGCCGCCATTGCCCAGCGGGCTTGCGCTTCGAGAAATGCCGACAACGCAGTCGCCGTTCTTGACGAGGGCGCGCGTCAACGCGGCGCCGATGCCGTCGGAGTTGCCGACAAGGAGAATGTGCCTGGGCATGCTGCCTCGGTTGATGATTCAAGTGGACGGTCACGAAGACAGGCATTAGGATGACGCCACGATGATGACCTTGCGCCCGTGGCTGTCGATTGCGTTGTTTCTCGTGGAGCCGGCTCTCGGAATGTGGCCTGCTGTGGCGACCACGGCGCGTGGCATCGCGGCCGGGGTGAACTGATCCGCGAATTCGTCTCTGACACGACAGGAGTCTACGTGCTGATTCATCTAGTGTGCTTCAAGTACAAGGCCGATGTAGACGAGCAGGTCCGGCGGCAGCACCGGGAGCGCCTTGCGGGCCTCCGCAGTATCGAGGGCGTGATCGACCTGAAGGTCGGGGTGGATGTCGTGCGGTCGGCACGCTCGTACGACACTGGCCTCGCGGTGACGTTCCCCGATCGAGCGGCGCTCGACGCGTATCAAGCGCATCCGCAGCACGTCCCGGTCGCACAGTTCGGGGCCTCGCTGAGCGAGCATGTCGTTGCCGTCGATTTCGAAGCGTAAAGATGTAGGCCCGAGCTTTAGCTCGGGCGATCGTTCGCACCGGACCTAGGTGGATCGGCACCCGACCTGAAGGTCGGGCCTACGGCCTACGGCCTACTGATGGTCGGGCCTACGGCCGCTTCGTGAAGATCAGAATGTGCTGACGAGGCAGCCGTGTGTCCACGTTGGACAGCGTGAATCCTTCAGCCTCCACTTCGAGCTTGGCCTCGGCGACAGTCATCTTGTGCTCGATCCGGATGGGAACCGACGGGTCTTCCTTGCGATACTCGAGGAGCACGAGACGGCCGCCTGGCTTGAGCCCACGTCTGAGCCCGCGCAGCATTTTCTGCGGCTCGGCGAATTCGTGATACACGTCCACGAGCAACTCGAGGTCGAGCGACTCGTTCGGGAGCTTGGGATCATCGGCCAGGCCGAGAAGCGGGACGATGTTCCCGAGTCGTTCTTTCCTGAGACGTTCTTGCAGAAGGGCGATCATCTCTGGCTGGATGTCTTCGCCGTACACCTTCCCTGTTGGTCCCACCTTCCTCGCGAGGCGGACCGTCATGTAGCCTGAGCCCGCCCCGATGTCGGCCACGACCATGCCGGGTCTGAGATCGAGCGCGTCGATCGCCGCATCAGGTGCCTCTTCGATGTGGCGTTCTTCCCGATCCAGCCACGCCGCGCCCTGATAGCCCATGACGCCGGCGAAGCGTCGGCCGCTGATTGGGTGGACGCCCGACGAGGTTGCTGTCTGCTGACCGATGGCGACGAGCGTGAATGCGAGCAGGAACCATGCGATCGCTGCGGGCAGGCGAGGAGATGTTTTCATGAGAGAGAGCGTTAGTGAACGCCCGAGCTAAAGCTCGGGCCTACGTCTGACTGGGCCTACGACTAGAATATAGCGGATGACCGAAGAGAGAGTGACACCATCGCGTTTGTGGAAGCGAATGACCGCAGACCATCGGCTGCGGGTCGCGCGGGCATTCTGGCTCGACGAAGAGGCGACCGACGATCAGGTACAGGCCGTCATGCTGATTTCTCAACGGAAGAAGTTCCGCCCCAAGACCGTGGTGTCTCTCGATACCGACCGCAAGGCCCGTCACCTGGCGAGCCTGGCGTCATTGCCGGACGCCATCGCCGCACGTGCCCTCATCGTCTACCACCTGGCGGAGCAGCGGCGCATGATGGGTGCGTTTCTCGACGCGCTCGGCGTCAAGCACGAGAACGGCCTCATCGAGGAGGATGCCCTCAAGCCGGAGCCGGCGAAATTCGCCTCGGCCGCAGAGAGGATCGCGCAGGAGTATCCCGCGGAGAGCGTCTCCCTCTATCTCGGCACGCTGCTCTGTCAAGATCCGGAAACGTGGGGCGGGCTGGCCGGACTGCCGCAGCTGCACGACGACGAATCCGGAGTGAGACTCTGATCCCTGCGGGGAGGTGAAACGGACGTGGCTCTCGGCTCTCGGCGTTCAGCGTGTGGCGCCGCGAAATCGCTGAGGGCTGACGGCTGACAGCCGAAACGAGCGCCACGCGACTGCACTTCGGGATTGGCGCATTGTACAATCCCGCCACATGCGCAAACCGGTTGTGTTGATCACCGGCGCCGGTGGAGAGATTGGACATGCGCTTGTCGCGCGGCTCGGACAGACCGAACAGCGAGTCATCACGCTCGACCTCAACCGCCTCGATTCGGCGCTTCGGCCGTTGGTCACTCGCGAGTTCACGGGGTCCATCATGGACGCGGCGCTCCTCGACCGGGCGCTCGCGGAGTTCGAAGTGGACTGCATCTTCCACCTGGCGGCGCTCCTCTCGACGCGCGCGGAGTTTACGCCGGTTGCCGCGCACCATATCAACGTCGAGGGCACGCTCAACCTGCTCGAATTCGCTCAGAAGGAAGGCGAGTCTCACGGCCGGGCCGTCACCTTCGTCTACCCATCGTCGATCGCCACCTACGGTATCCCAGATCTGGAGACGAAGGCGCGGTCCGGACGCGTCCGCGAGCACGAGTACCCGCATCCGACAACGATGTACGGGTGCAATAAGCTGTACTGCGAGGAATTGGGGCGCTATTTCGCGCGCCACTATAAGCAACTGTCTGCGGACGTGACGCCCCGCGTGGACTTTCGCGCGATCCGGTTCCCCGGTCTCATTTCCGCGACGACCATGCCAGCTGGCGGGACGTCAGATTTCGCGTCGGAAATGGTGCACGCGGCCGCCCGCGGCGAGCCATATGACTGCTTCGTGCGGCCTGACACGACCATTCCCTTCATGGTCATGCCGGATGCCTGCGAGGCCCTGATCGGCATGGCGCGCGCTCCGCGCGAGCGCCTGACGCGCACGACGTACAACGTGAGGGGATTCAGCCCCTCGGCGGCGGAGATTGGAGCGGCGGTCGTCGCCGCGTTTCCCGAGGCCCGAATCACGTATAAGATTGACCGGAAGCGGCAGGGAATCGTGGACTCGTGGCCTGCGGACGTGGACGATTCGGCCGCGCACACCGATTGGAGCTTTCGACCCGACCTACGATTTCGACCGCGCGTTCCGCGAGTACCTCATTCCAACAGTCAGCGCCTACTATCGCTCATGACATCAGCAACTGCCTTTGCGCCCGCGACCGTGTCCAATGTTGGCTGCGGCTTCGACGTGCTGGGCTTCGCTCTCGAAACGCCGGGTGATGAGGTCACGGCGCGACTTGCGCCAGCGGGTGTCCAGATTGACGACATTGAGGGCGACGGCGGACGTCTGCCACGCGATGCGGCTCGCAATACGGCGAGCGTGGCGGTGCTCGCCCTGTTGACGAGGATCGGCGAGCGACGAGGGGTGTCGCTCAGGATTCGCAAGGGCCTGCCGCTGTCGAGCGGACTCGGGGGCAGTGCGGCGAGCGCCGCCGCGGCGGTGGTGGCGGTCGACGCGCTGATCGGCGCGAAGTCCTCGATCGACATGCTGATGGCCTGCGCCCTCGAAGGAGAGCGACTCGGCGCGGGCTCGGCGCACGCCGACAACATCGCCCCGTCCCTTTGCGGCGGATTCGTGCTGGTCCGGCGCGCCAGCCCGCCGGACGTGCTGCGCCTGCCGGTGCCTGCTGGCCTCACGGCGGTGGTCGATTCATCCCGATCTCGAAATTGAAACCGCGAAGGCGCGAGCACTGCTCGGCACCACCGTGCCGCTGGCCGACGCTGTGCGGCAATGGGCGAACATGGGCGCGCTCGTGCATGGTCTGCACCGCGCGGACTTTGCGGTGATCGGTCGCGCGCTCGAGGACACAATCGCCGAGCCGCGCCGCGCGCCGCTCATTCCCGGCCTCGCGCTGATCAAGCGTGCAGCCGTCGATGCCGGAGCGCTCGGCTGCAGCATCTCGGGCTCCGGACCATCGCTGTTCGCTCTGTGCGAGAGCCGCGCCAGCGCGCTGCGCGTCGCGCCGGCCATGGAGGCGGCGGTGCGGGCCAGCATCGGCGGCGATGCGCAGACCTACATTTCGTCCCTCGACGCGCCTGGTGCGCGCGTCGTGTCCACATGCGATTCATAACGACACGGACCGCCGCCTCCGCGGTCCAGCTCAAGACGGCCCTCCTCGAAGGACTGGCGCCAGACGGCGGGCTGTACGTGCCCGAGACGATCGAGACGCTGCCGTCGCACGAGCTCGCGCGCCTGCCGCAGCGCACCCTCACCGAGGTGGCGTATCGTGCGCTCAGGCCGTACACGCGCGATGAGCTCGACGCGTCGACCTTTGAAGCGGTTGTCGTCGAGGCGCTGAATTTTCCAATTCCGCTCGTAGAGGTCGACCCGAACATCTATGCCCTCGAGCTCTTTCACGGTCCGACGCTTGCCTTCAAGGACGTCGGCGCGCGGACCATGGCCCGGTTGATGGCCGCCATCGACACTGGCGATCAGCCGTTGACCGTCCTGGCGGCGACCTCTGGCGACACTGGCAGTGCCGTCGCGCATGCCTTCCACGGCGTCCCTCACACGCGCGTGGTCGTGCTCTATCCCGAGGGACGCGTGAGTCCGACCCAGGAAGCACAGTTGACGATGTTCAACGCGGAGCGCGGCAATGTGCGCGCGTACGCGGTCGCCGGGAGCTTCGACGACTGCCATCGTCTGACACGCGATGCGTTCGGCGACGCTGCACTGCGCCAGCGTGTGCGGCTGACCTCCGCCAATTCCGTCAACATCGGACGCCTGCTGCCGCAGATGGTGTACTACTTCCACGCGATCGCGCAGGTTGGTATGGGCCGCCTGCTCTGGGAACCTCCGAACATCACCGTCTGCACACCGAGTGGCAACTTCGGCAACCTGACCGCGGGTCTGTTTGCGAAGCGAGCCGGCCTGCCGATTGCTCAGTTCGTGGCCGCCACAAACGTGAACGACGTCGTGCCACAATACCTCGCCACGGGCGTGTTCGCGCCTCGAGCGTCGATACCGACGATTGCCAACGCGATGGATGTCGGCAATCCCAGCAATTTCGAGCGCATGCGCTGGCTCTACCAGGACGACGTCGCTGCCATGCGCCGCGATGTCATCGGCCTCAGCTACACGGACGACGAGGTGCGGGCGACCATCAAGCGGGTGCACGGCGAGCGGGGGTACCTGCTCGATCCGCACAGCGCGATTGCCTACATGGGTCTCAAAGAGACAGCGCGGGGTCCGCGCGACGTCGGCATTTTCCTCGCGACCGCCCATCCGGCCAAGTTTGCCGAAATTGTCGAGCCCGTGATCGGACAGCGAGTAGAGATGCCGGCGCCGTTGACCGAAGCCGTATCGAGGCCGCGGCACATTCTTCGGCTGGATGCGTCACCCGACGCCGTTGCGGACACCCTGGCTGCTCAGTGATCACGCACACCGCGCAAGCCGCGGGACGGCTCAACGCCGATCGTAGGCCCGACCTTCAGGTCGGGCGTACACGCCCGCAGAGCAGGTGGAGTCCTGGCGCGTTGTGCTGCGAGCTCAGCGTGTTCTGCGGTCATTGGTACTGTCGCGAGAGCTGGTTGGTTTGATGAAGGAAGGGGCGTTCGAGTATCGTGCCGATGTGCTCCTCGCACTGGAGTGCCACGGGATTCGCCCGACTTCGCACACGCCACCGGAGATGGTGCGAGGCTACGTACGCGAGCTCTACAAGTACGAAATCCGCCTCCTGCGCGAGCGGTACCTGCGGCGGGAGTTCCCCAAGCGGGAGTACGTGGAGCGCGTTGAGCAGCTCCGCCTCCGTTACCCGGTGCTGGCGCTCCTCCCGAATCAATTGATCGAGTAGGGCGGGTGGGCAGAGTAGGGCCGGTCGGGCGGCACGCCTGTGAGTCGCAGGCCTGGCACCGAAGTTGGGCGACTCGGATGGAGTCACCAGCCCGACCTTGAGTCGTAGGCCCGACCTTCAGGTCGGGCGCGACGCGACAGGGGACACGCATGATTGCCATCGAGATCCGACACCCTGGTGAACCCGACGTCCTGACGCCAGTCGAGCGCCCACGACCAGCGATAGGGTCCGGCGACGTGCTCATCAAAGTCGCGGCTGCGGGCGTGAATCGTCCGGATGTGATGCAGCGCCAGGGGCGGTATCCGCCTCCACCTGGCGCTTCTGACATCCCAGGCCTCGAGGTGTCAGGTGTGATTGAAGAGGTCGGATCGGAGGTCCGGAATGTCCACGTCGGCGACCGCGTCTGCGCGCTCGTGTCGGGAGGGGGCTATGCGGAGTATTGCGCGGCACCGGCGCCTCAATGCCTGCCGGTTCCCACGGGCATGGACCTTGTGCACGCGGCTGCCATTCCAGAAACGACGTTTACGGTGTGGACCAACATGGTGGAACGCGGCCAGCTGACTCGCGGTGAAACCGTCCTTATCCATGGTGGATCGAGCGGAATCGGGACAACCGCCATTCAGATCGCCAGGGCGATTGGCGCGCGAGTGTTCACGACCGCCGGATCCACGGAGAAGTGCGCGGCGTGCGAGGCACTGGGAGCCGAGCGTGCCATCAATTACAAGGACACGGATTTCGTGGTTGCCGTGCGCGAGTTCACCGGCGGGGCTGGCGTGAACCTGGTGCTGGACATGGTCGGCGGAGATTACCTGCAGCGCAACGTCGAGTCGCTGGCGATGGAGGGGCGTCTGGTCCAGATCAGCTCGCTTGGCGGACCCAAGGCACAGATCAACATGACTCCCGTCCTGCAGCGGCGTCTCACGATTACGGGCTCGACCTTGCGCCCGCGGACTGTGTTGCAGAAGGGGGTGCTCGCCAGAGCCGTGCATGAGCATGTGTGGCCGTGGTTCGAGAGCGGGACGGTCAAGGTGCTTGTGTACGGGACCTTTCCGCTCCGCAACGCCGCCGAGGCGCACCGCGTCATGGAGTCGAGCGCCCACATCGGCAAGCTCGTGCTCGTGGTGTAATAAGACGTGGCGAAGGTGGCGAAGCGGTGAACGCGCTGCAGATGCGGTTGTCCATGGAAGATATCGCCTTCATCGAAGAGCCGTATCAGCCGCACTGCGGGCTCGGGCTCGCGTCGACACCCCGAAGACGGTGATCTCCCGCCGTTCCATCGTCGCCCTTCAGCACCGCAATTTTCGTCTGATCTGGACTGGACTTCTGCTGTCCCAGACCGGATCGACGATGCAGAACGCGGGCCTGCTGTGGCATGTCTCGCTGTTAGTGCCCCCGGATCAGAAGGGTCTGGCGCTCGGCATCGTGGGACTGGTGCGATTCCTGCCGATCGTCGTCTTCTCTCTGGTGAGTGGGGTCGTCGCTGACGCTGTGAACCGGCGACGGCTCATGATCTGCACGCAAGCGGCAGCGGCGACGGTGGCGGTGCTGCTGGCCGTCCTGGCGTTTGGTGGTCTGACCGCGGTGTGGCCCGTGTATGCTATCGCCGCCCTTGGGGCGGCGGTGAGCACCTTCGATCTGCCGGCTCGGCAGTCGCTCGTGCCGACCCTCGTGCCGCGTGAACATCTGCCGAATGCGATCACGCTCAACATGATCATGTTTCAGGTAGCGTCGATTGCCGGACCGGCCATCGGCGGTCTCCTCATCTCTGTGAGCGGTGTGGCATGGGTCTACGTGGCAAACACCGTCTCATTCGGGTTCGTCATCGTGGCGCTGCTGCTGATGCGGGATGTTCCTGCCGACCGCACGCAGCCGGACCCGGCCATCCGCCGCGAAGGCCGGGATGACCTCTCGCTGCACGCGGCGATCGAAGGGCTGCGATTCGTGTTCCGAGCGCCGCTCATTCGCTCCACGATGCTGCTCGATTTCTTCGCGACGTTCTTTTCATCGGCCACGGCGTTGCTGCCGATGTTCGCGCAGGACATTCTTCACGTCGGGCCGAGCGGGTACGGCTGGCTGTTCGCAGCGCCGGCGGCTGGTGCGGTGGTCACGAGCCTGGCGCTCGTGCCACTGGTGGAGCGGATCGAACGCCGTGGCGAAGCGCTCCTCTGGTCGGTGGCTGGTTACGGTCTGGCAACCGTCCTCTTCGGCATCTCCCAGTCGTTCTGGCTCTCGTTCGCGTGCCTCGCGGCTACGGGCGTCACCGACACGATCAGCGCAGTGTTTCGAAGCATCATCCGTCAGCTGGAGACGCCCGACCGACTTCGGGGCCGGATGATCGGTATCAACATGGTGTTCTTCGTCGGCGGGCCGCAACTGGGTGAGTTCGAGGCCGGGGCCGTGGCAAGCGGGTTCGGTGCGGCGTTCTCGGTGGTCACAGGTGGTCTGGGCTGTTTGATCGCGACGGCCTGGGTGGCGGTCTCAACACCTATGATCCGGAAGTACAGGCACACGACATCTACCGCTCTGTGATTGGTTGATGGTCGACCAATCGAATCGATCGTCGATCGCCACGTCGTCGATGGCCGATCTGCGCAGCACGTGCACGCTTTTGCTGCCGGCAGCGGCTGGATCGCTGCGACCGTGCGGTATCATCATGAGCATGGATTGGCTGTCGCCGGCTGAAGCACCTGCCGCACCCTCGTTCAAGAATCGAGAGCAAATCCCGGAGCGCTTCAAATGGAACCTCAGGAACATCTTCCCCGACTGGCAGGCCTGGCAGCGCGCGTACGACGAATTGGATCGGAAGATCGCCGCGTATAGCGAACTCCACGGCACGCTCGCCGGCGGTAGCGACAAGCTCCTCGCAGCCCTCGAGCAGCGCGACGAGATAGGCCAGCTCGAGTACAAGGTGTGGTATTTCGCGTCTCTCTGGTACGACCAAGATCAGCGCGACAACGATATCAACGCGAAGCGGCAGCAGGTGCAGATCCTGTTCGCGAAGGCCGCCCAGGCGTCCTCCTGGTTCAGCCCCGAACTACTGAGCATTCCCCTCGCGACCGTGCAGGCGTGGATGGCCGCGAACGAGAAGCTGGCGGTTTATCGTTTCGAGCTGGAAGATCTGTACCGGCAGCAAGAGCATGTGCTGGACGAGAAAGGCGAGCAGCTGCTGTCGCTCGCGAGCCGTTTCACCACCTCTCCGCACGATGCGTACGCGGCGCTGTCGACGGCGGACTTCAAGCCTCCGACGATCCAACTGTCGAACGGCGCAGACGTGTCGCTGACCTATGGGCAGTATCGCGCGATCCTTGCCACAAACCGGAATCAGGCCGACCGTGCGGCGGCGTTCCATGCGTTTCATCAGACGTATGAGAACACGTCGAACACGTATGCGTCGCTCTACAACGGCGTGCTCCAGCGCGACTGGTTTCTCGCGCAGGCACGCGGCTACAAGAGCACGCTGGATGGAGCGTTGCACGGCAACAACATCCCGACCGCGGTCGTCGAGAACCTGATTGCCGCCACGCAGGCGGGCACGGCTCCGCTGCGTCGCTATCACCGCCTGCGCAAGCGCGTGCTGGGACTCGAGACGTATCACACGTACGACACCGTCATTCCGCTTCTCGATTTCGACCGGAAGTATCCGTACGAGAAGGTCCTGGAGTGGCTGCCTGCTTCTGTGGCTCCGCTTGGGCCGGACTATCAGCAGCGGATGCGCCAGATGCTCGATGGCCAGTGCATCGACGTATACGAGAACCCGGGGAAGAAGAGCGGTGCGTATTCGGCGCCCGTGTACGGGGCTCCCCCCTACATGCTGCTGAACTACAACGACACGCTCGACGCCGTGTTCACGCTGGCGCACGAGGTCGGCCACTCGATGCACACGGTGCTGGCGCATGCCCATCAGCCGTTCGCGTATGCCGGCTACACCATCTTTGTCGCGGAAGTTCCGTCCACACTCAGTGAGGCGCTCTTCCTCGAATACATGCTGGCCCGCAGCACCGACGAGCGTGAGCGCATCGTGTTGCTCCAGCACGCCATCGATGGCATCGTGCAGACGTTCTACTCTCAGGTCCTGTTCGCCGACTACGAGCTGCAGGCACACCGTCTGGTCGAGCAGGGTAAGCCTGTCACCAGCGAGGTGCTGGGGGAGATCTACTTCGATCTGGTCAGGGCCTATCACGGTGACGCGCTCGATTATGACGAGCGCGCGAGGGTGACGTGGGCGCGTATCCCCCACTTCTACGGCATGCCGTACTACGTGTACCAGTACGCCACCTGCTTTGCGTCCAGTGCGAAACTCATCAGCCAGATGACGAGCGGGGCCGAAGGCGAGTGCGGGGCTGCCGTCGACAGGTATCTCTCGCTGCTCAAGGCGGGCGGAAGCGACCACCCCATGACGCTCTTGCAGAGGGCCGGCGTCGATCTCAGCAAGCCAGAAGCCGTGGCGGCAGTCGTCGATCAGTTGGAGACGCTGGTGACGAGACTGGAAAAGGCAGTTTCCTGAACGGCGCGGTCCCCGAGTCTACGTCGGAGTCGGTTTTTTGCCGCAGTCGACTTTGCCGATAACTGTCGCGCCATCGGCCATCACCAGGCGCGGCGCGCTGAGATTGCCATAGACCGCGCCGGTTGCCCGCAAATCGACCAGGTCCATGGCTCTCACGTTGCCCGTCACCGCGCCGTTGATCACGATGGTTTTCGCGGTCAGATCGGCCTTGACGTTCGCGCCCAGCCCAATCATCAGGCTATGGTCGCCGAGCTCAATCGAGCCCTCGACGTCGCCATCGATCGTCAAGTCTTCGGTGCTGATGACTCTCCCCTCGACGCGCACCGCCTTGCCAATCCACCCGGTGACGCGTCGCTCGGGACCTCGTACCCCTGGCTCGGCGACCTGACTGGGTTCGACTTCTTCCGCTGCCTCGACATTCATCATTGGTCGTCCTTCGTGGGAATGTGGAGCCGCGTGTGCGTGGCTCCGATGCACTGGTTCATGACCACCATGAGCCCGCCCCCCGTTGCGCGCGTGGCCGCATCCTCGTTCGAAATGCCGTCCTGCAGCCACAAGGCCTTCGCGCCAATCCGCACCGCCTCGTCTGCGATCGGAGGGGTGTCCTCCGGCTTGCGAAAGACGTCAACGATGTCGATTGGGCCGGGTGCCTCGGCGAGCGAGGCATACGCGGGCTCCCCGAGCACGGCCGTCTCGCGCGGATTGACGGGGATCACCTTGTAGCCGACCCTCTGCAATTTCTGCATGATGACATGGGAGGACTTCCCCGGGTTAGAGGAAGCGCCGACCATGGCGATGGTGGTGGCGCTGGTCAGGAGATTCGACAGTTCTCGGTCCGACGGGTTGACGTGGGGCATGCGTGTCAGCTTACACCGAGGATGCGCCCGGCATGCATGTCGGGCCTACGGGTGGTGCTGACGGTGAGGTTGGCGAACAGGCTCCGGCGTGAGCCGAGGAAGTGCGAGGCGTTACGCCTGCAAGCTGTGGGTGGCAACAACTTCTGCCGCCGCACGGCGTCCGCTTTCGACGGCCCCGTTCATATAACCCTGCGACGTGATGCTTGTGTGTTCGCCCGCGAAGAACAGTGGGCCGGCCGGACGCGACAACCAGGCGCGGAGCGAGGGATCGAACGTCGGATCGAAGTACGCGTAACCGCCACGCGACCAGCAGTCAGACTCCCAGATCACCTGCCGCCACCCGAGAAGGTCGGTTTCGCGGGCGCCGAGCCAGTCGAGCCCGCGCACGAGTCCGTTGACGCCTGCCTTCGCCAGAATCGTCCCCGTCCCATCGCTCGCCGATCCGCCCGCGAGCAGCGCAAGAATCCCGGCGCGCCCTCGCTGCTCCTCGTTGCCGTCCCAGACCGCTCCGAACGGCTGAGACGACCCGAAGGCTCGCGGACGCCCCGCAGCCCGCCAAGGATGACCGGAGAATTGCAGTAGCGTCTTGGTTGCCTTCCCATAGCGGAGCCGTGAAATCGCTTCGTGCTGCTGCGGCGGCAGTGCCGGGGTGATGGGAATCCGCCGCAGGAGTGGGCACGGTAACGCGAAGACGACGTAGTCGACATGGATTTGCGACGTCTCCCTCCGGTGCTTCACGCTGGCACGCACACCCTTGCCGCGATGTGACACGGCCACGAGCTCCGTGTCGAGCTTCAGGCGATCGCCAAGGGGCGCGGCAAGGGCGTCCGTCAGCCGGTCGTTGCCCCCTTCGATTCGATAGACCGCCCCTGGCCCGGGTTCATCATCGGACGCAAACTGATCGACCAGTGCCAGGAGGGAGAGGTCATCGGGATCGGCGAGAAAGAAGCCCCTGAGGCCGGTCGCCGTGGCTCGAAGCTCCTCATCGGCGTTCACGCTCTGAAGCCATTCAGACACTGATCGCCGCGCGAGGTCTGCCGCGATGGGCGTGTCCCACCGCTGCTCGGCCAGCCGGTAGCGCTCGCTGAGGCCCTCCAGGCAGGTCGCGAGACGCTCCCAGCCGCGTTTCAGGTTGCGTGGCAGGATGTGCGTCCGGCCCTGGCGGTCGGGCTGAGCGTATCCCCAGCCTCCGCGCAGCACGCGGAGAAGTGTCAGCCCGAGCGCTGCGGCGAGTTGCCGAATTTCCCGGTGCCCTTCGTCGATGAAATCGCCGCCGGCCTCGGCATGCTGCGACTCGGCAAACCCTTCGCGGAGGGTGTGCACACGGCCGCCGACCCGTGACCGTGCGTCGATGACTGTGACCGTCGCACCCATGGCGATGAGGTCTCGAGTGGCGGCCAAACCTGCAAGCCCTGCTCCCGCCACGAGAACAGACACACCGCTCAACTGACCTTCCGCGCTTCCGCTCATCCGTACAACTCTATTTGGGAATGGCCGCCGCGAGCGGCCAAACTTTTCACATGCTGTCAGCCGTTCTCGTCGCAGCAGCGCTCGTTGCGGGCGACGTCCACCCTGAACAACTCGTAGAAACGGAGTGGGTTGCCGCCCACGCCAGCGATTCAAGCATCCGCCTTGTCGACATGGGCCGCGCCTCTGGGCAGGAATTAGATGCGGCGTGACGCTGCCGCATCGTGATCACCGAGGTGTCTCGGTGAGTGGACTGGTTTACAGCTGCTCGAGGGTGTAGCCCTTCGACTTCAGCATCTGCAGCAGTCCATCAGGGCCCACAAGATGAGCGGCACCGACGATGACGAGGGCACGGCCGCGGCGGTTGAAAAGGGCTTCGAGCTTCGGGAGCCAGTTACGATTACGGTCGACAAGCAGGCGCTGATACATCTCCGGGTCCTTTCGCAGGTCCTGCAAGAGCAACTGCTCGACCGCAGCCACGTCGCCGGTCTTCCAGGCAGCGAGCACCTTTTCGACGCTCGCCGTCGCGGTCTCCAATTCCCTGATCGTTTCGACCAGCATCCGATCCTGCTGAGGCATGGTCATTTCGTCGAAGCGTGAAATCTGGAATTCCGTGGTCTCGAGGCCCTGAACGAGCCGTCCGTTCGCTTTCGCCAGATCGTAGAAATGCTTGTCGAGGCCCAGGTTCGGATCGAAGCCCGCGGTGGCCCAGGCGAGATTCATCAACAGGAGGGACAGCGACCACGGCTTGAACTGTTTCAGCGGTTCGATTGGCAGACCGAGCGCGGCGGCCTTCCGGCTGACCAGGTCGAATGTCGCGGGTGACACGACCTTGTCGATCGATTGTCCCGGGGGCAGCATGCCCCGGGTCAGAATCCGCAGCTGTAATTCAGGCTCCAGCATCTCGCCCATGTCGACCTCCTCGACGAGGAGATCGGCATCCTTGAACGCGGCGTCGAGTGGCGGGCTGAGCGGGTAGTAGTCCTTGCTCAAGAGATGAACGGAGCCCATCAGATAGATGGCGGTCTGCTGCCCCGACACCTTCCACAGAAAGCTCCGAGTGGCGGCTTCTGGCAGGCGCGAGGCGCCCAGAACGGCGACCACGGCGGTCAGCAGGACGAGCGTCCTGCGACGCGCGCCGCGTGGTGATGGGGCGACGGAGCGATCGCGTAGCGGCATCAGCGGCTGGCCACCGGTGGGGTCCTGGTGCGCATAAAGGCCTCGATCTCGTCAATCGTGCGCGGCACGCGCGACGACAGGTTCACCAAGCCCGTATCCTCGAGCAGAAACGAGTCTTCGATCCGGATGCCGATGTCCGCGTACTTCCGAACGGCCGGTTCAATGCGATCCATGAGCGCGAGGTTCTCCGGCGTGCGTGGCAGATTGTCGAGCACGCTCTGCCGGATGTAAATGCCTGGCTCGATCGTGAATGCCATGCCCGGCTGCAGCGGATGGGTACGGTCGCCGACGTCGTGTACGTCGATGCCGATGTAGTGCGACGCCCCGTGCGTGTACCACATCCGGTACTGTTCTCCTCGCGTATCGGTGATGAGGCCGAGTGCGAGCAGTCCCTCCTTGATCACGTCCACGGTCTTGGAGTGAATCTGCCCCGATCGCGCGCCCGGTCTTGCCACCTTGATGGCTTCCTCCTGGGCTCGAAGGACCACGGCATAGATGTCTTTCTGTGTCTGTGTGAAGGTGCCACTGACCGGATAGGTTCTGGTGATATCGGCCGCCATGTACTGATAGTTTGAGCCGGCATCAACCAGCAGCAGATCGCCCGCCCGCATCTGGCGGTCGCCCCCGCGGTAGTGGAGGACCGTGGCATTCGGGCCGCTGCCGACGGTGGAGGGGTAGGCCCAGGAGACGGCGCCCTCGGCTCGCTGAGCGGCCTCGATTGTCGCCTTGACTTCGTATTCGTACGTGCCAGGCCGTGCCGCGCGCATGCCCGCAAGCTGTGCGTCACTGGAAATTCTCGCGCTCTCGATGAGCAGCTGCCGTTCGTACGGCGTCTTGACGAGGCGCATGCCGGCGAGGAGCGGTGTGGCATCGGCAATCTGGAAGCCGACAAAACGTTCCCGAAGGCGGTTGCCGAACGCCACGGTCGGACCGGGGGCATCGTTCAGAGTACGCGACTCGAGTGCGAGCGCGACGCGCGCACGGCCGGCGGCGAGCGCGTCGAAGAACGAGTTCGCCTCGGTCGTGGTGATGCTGGCACTCGGCTGCCGGTTCAACATCGCCTCCAGAAAGGGTTCGAACTGAGCGGTCGTCATCACAGTGCGAATGCCGGTCTTCGCTGCGGCTTCCTCGTGGCTGAGCAGGCGACCGTTCCAGTGCTCCTGTTCCGGATCTCTCGGCTTGACGAACAGGATTTCTCGCCGGGAAGCGTTCCCCGGCATGAGCACGAGAGCCGTATCCGGCTGCGTCAGACCGGTCAGATGGTACAGATTGCTGTCTTGCCGGTATTCATAGTCCACGTCGAGCGAATAGGTGCGGATTGGCGCGCTGCGGAGAACAAGCAGGGTGTCCGGACCCAGCTTGTCCATGATGCGAGATCGACGCGCAACCAGGTCGTCGCTGAACGCATTCGCACCTGCCGAGGTGGCCAGCACAAGTAACGCGAGCGCGACGACCAGCGTCCGAAGGAGGGCGGAGCACCCGACCGGCTTCATGACGGCCAGTGTATCCTATGGGGATTGGCGATGAATCGAACGAAGGATTGGGCGACGACGTTTGCCCGGTTTCAGGCAGGCCGGATCCCATTCATGGGGCCCATCGCCGTCCGAGTCGCGGACTGGTCCAGACCGCAGGCGGGTCGCGCGCCGATGTTCGACGAGACCGTTCTCGAACGTCTGAGCGTTGCGCATCCGGCGGTCCCCTTCGCCGTGTACGCGCCGGCGGGTGTCTGGTTTCTCTACCGCGCCTGGGCGACCGGGCTTGATGTCTGGACGCTGGCCGCGGCATACGTTCTTGGGCTCCTGGTCTGGTCGCTCGTCGAGTACGCCGCCCACCGCGGGTCGTTTCACCACGCGCCGACCACTCCCTGGCAGGTGGCATATGGGTACTTGGTGCACGGCGTTCATCACGCCTATCCCGAGGATTCGAGGCGATGGGTCATGCCGTTGGTCGTGACGCTACCGATTGCGGGCATTCTCTACCTCGTCTTCACGCTCACGCTGGGGCGCGCCGGCGTTCCGGTGTTTGCCGGATTCATCCACGGCTATCTCACCTATGATCTGCTGCACTACTTCATGCATCGCGGTCGCATGCTGACGCCCATCGGCCGGTTCCTTCGTCAGTACCACCTCGCGCACCACTACAAATCCCCCGATCGGCACTTCGGCGTATCGTCGCCGCTGTGGGACGTGATATTCCGCACGAGGTAGCGCGGGATGGCCCGCCTTCAAGGTGCAGGCCAACTCGCCTGACAGGGAAACCGTGTCGATTATCCAGGTCACGACGCCGCGGCTGATCCGTCAGTTCATCGAACTCCCATACACCATCTACGCCCGGCATCCGCATTGGGTGCCGCCGCTTCGACGGGACGAGCGACGGCGGTTGTCTGGCGCGCACAATCCTTTTTGGCAGCACGCCGATCTGGCCATGTGGCTGGCGGAAGGAAACGGCCGTGTCACAGGCCGCATTGCCGCGATCGAGGATCGCCTGCACAATGAGAGACACGGCGAACGAACCACCTGGTTCGGCTTCTTTGAGGCCGAGGATGCATCGACGGCAGGAGCGCTGCTGGCGCAGGTCGAACAATGGGCTCGCGCGCGTGGCAGCACCACCGTGCGTGGACCGGCCAATCCCAGTCTCAACGAAAGTGCGGGGCTGCTCGTCGACGCATTCGATGAGGATCCCTATGTGCTCATGCCGTACAACCCCCCGCGGTATCCAGACTTTCGTCGAGGGTGCTGGCTACGCCAAGGTCAAGGATCTGCTGGCCTGGTCCATCGACACTCACGGCACCAATTGGGTGAGCGCATCGCGAGGCTCGCGGAGCGCGTCCGCAAACGCCACGGCATTCTCGTGCGTACCGTGGACATGCGGCAGTTCGACCGCGACCTGGTGCACTTGCAGACGATCTATCGGACGGCGTGGGAGAAGAACTGGGGATTCGTTCCGCCGACCGAGGAGGAGATCCGTCAATTGGCGGCGGATCTGCGTCCGATCCTGGACCCGGAGATCGCACTCTTTGCCGAGATCGACGGGACGACCTGTCGGATGCGCGATCGCCATTCCCAACGTGAATCAGGTGCTGAAGCGCATGAATGGGCGGCTCCTGCCGTTCGGAGTATTTCATTTCCTGAGGCGGGGTTCGATCATCAATCAGGCGCGAGTGCTGCTGGTCGGCGTCGTGTCCGAGCTGCGACATATCGGGCTGTACCCGCTCCTCACCGCGGAGATCTTCCGCCGGGGCGTCGAGCGGGGTTATCGCACGGCTGAACTCTCATGGACGCTCGAAGACAACGAAGCGGTGAACGCCGGGATCGAGGCCGCCGGCGGCCGTCGATGCAAGACGTACCGGCTTTACGAAAAGCGCTGGGATGGTCGGGAGGGGTCAGACAGAGGTCAGAGACGTGTCTGACCCCCATGTCAGCATTACTGGTGTGACAGGGTTCCTCGGCTGGCACCTGGCCGAGGCGTTCCGCGATGCGGGTTGGCGCGTGACCGGTATCGTCCGGCCCGGAAACCTGAAGGCGCTTCCGGATGGCGTGTTGGTTTCGCGGACGCCACTCGCGGCCGAAGCTCTCGCGCGCGCCGCCGAGGGGGCGTCAGTGATCGTGCACGCCGCCGGGCTCACCTCTGCGCGCAACGACGCGGCGTTCGAGTCCGTCAACGTCGCGGGCACGGAAGCCGTCGTCATGGCCGCCAACACCGTCGGCGCGCGCGTCGTCTTGATCTCCAGTCAGGCCGCTATCGGCACGGGCACCCCGGAACGCCCAAGCCGGGAGCACGACGTACCACGTCCGCTGAACGCGTACGGTCGCAGCAAGCTGGCAGCTGAAGCGACGCTGAAGATGCGGGCCCGCACACCCTGGTGCATTGTTCGCCCATCCGCGGTGTACGGACCGCGTGACCGTCAGTTCCTCCCGCTGTTTCGTCTGGCGTCCCGGGGATGGTTTCCACTTGTCACAGGTCCAGCCACGGCCTTCACGCTTGTCTACGTGGAGGATGTCGCGAGGGCTGTCGTACTTGCCGCCGCCGGACTCCTGGCCGGCACGTCGGGCGGGCCAGGCGATCAGAGCGATGCCGAGACAGACGGTGGAGAAACGCTATTTGTCGGACACCCACGACCACAGACAACGGAGGACGTGCTCCGGATCCTCGCGGATGCGTTTCAGCGCCCGTATCGGCCATGGCCTGTGCCGGGCGCGATCCTCAGCGGGCTGTCGTGGGCGGGTGAACTCTCCTCCAGGCTTGGCGGGCAGCCGCTGATTCACCGGGCCCGGTTCCAGGAGCTGCGGGCCGAAGGCTTCGTGTGCTCGATCGATCGCGCTCGCGAGGTGCTGAACTTTACAGCTGAGGTTGAACTGCGCGACGGGGTTGAACGGACCGCGCGATGGTACCGAGATCAAGCGTGGGTCTGAGCGGCACTTCGCGTGATAGCTCGGCCGGATACGTCTCGGCGAGCGGCGCCCGGTTGAAGGCCCCGTTGCGCAGGCAGTAGTTGGTCCAGACGCGATTCCAGAGATACACGTGCCACGCCGCCTCGGTCGACACGGTTTCGCATGTCCTCCAGTAGCGCGCGGCGATGTGTTCGGGACGAAAATACTGCAGCACCTGCACGTAGCGCCGCATCAACCCGGCGCCGGTGACATGCGGCATGCTGGTCACGGGGAAGGCGAGCGTGTACTTCTCCCAGTCCTCAGGATAGTTCTTGAAGAGAATCCGCCCTTCAGCATCGAAGCGGGCGTAGTCGCGCGTGCCCGGCAGCGGCGTGAGGATTGTGGGGTTCAGGCCATCGAGATCGGATTCCTCCGCGAACTGCAGGATGTCCGAGGCGATAGTGTTCATGTCCTGGGTGTCGATCCCCAGGATGAATGAACCCACGACGCCAATGCCGTGGCGGCGAATCCGTGCCACGTTCTCGCGATAGTAGTCGAGACCTCGGCGCTGCGACGTCCCGTCCTTGCGAATGAGCGCCAGCGATTTGGTGTCGGTGCTTTCGAGGCCGATGAAGACGCCGGCGCAGCCGGCCTCCCGCGCCAGCTGCGGCAGTTCGTCGTCGTCGCCGAAGTTGATGGTGACCTGCGTGATCCAGCTCTTGTTGAGTCCGGCGGCTGCCATGGCGCGAAACAGGTCGAGGCAGCGCTGTTTCGCCTTCCGGGAAAAGCCATTCAGGTCGTCGTCCACGAAGATGATGTCGCGTTCTGGAATCGACGCCACTTCGGCGACGACATCGTCGATATCCCGCATCCGGAAAGACCGACCGTTGAATGCGGTGACGGAACAGAAGGAGCAGTCCATCGGGCAGCCGCGTGTTGTCTGGGCCGACACGTATTCGTAGTGGTATTTTCGAAAGATGCGCCGGTCCGGATGGCAGGTCGACGCGCCGTTGGTGCCGCCGTCGTACCGCGTTGCGAGCCGGCCTCGTTCGACGTCGGCAATCACCTGCGGCCACAGGCCTTCGCACTCCCCGATGAAGAGGGAGTCTGTGTACCGGGCCGCCTCGTCCGAGACGAGCGACGCGTGGATGCCGCCCATCACCACGGGGATGCCACGGGCGCGGAACTGCCGCGAGATCTCGTACGCGCGCGGAGCCTGCGTCGTAAACGCCGTGAGACCCACCAGATCGGCCTGGATCGCCGTGTAGTCGAGCATCCCTTCGCACTGCTCGTCGATGAGCTCGACCTCCCAATCGGGCGGCGTCACCGCCGCGACATATCCGAGCGCCAGCGGCTCCCACAGATAGTCGCCGTAGAGCGACACGCGATTGCGCGGGTTGACGAGGATGAGCTTCATGCCGCGGTCCCAATGACCGACAGCCGACGGCCGACGTGCGCGAAGATCGAAAGGGCTAAATCGATCTGTTCCGGTGTATGCGCGGCCGAGTAGCTCGTTCGCAGGAGACAAGCGTCGGGCCGGCACGCGGGCGGCAGGACGATGTTGACATACACGCCGGCTTCGAGCAGCGCCCGCCACATCGCGACCGCCCGATCCGCGGTCCCGATTTCGATGGCGACAATCGGCGATTCTGTCGCTCCGATGGCGAAGCCGAGGTCGGTCAACCCGGTGCGCACACGTCGCACGTTGTCCCACAGCCGTTCCTTCAGCGTGACATCGCTCAGCAGGATCAGGAGGGCCGCCTCGACGCCGGCGATGTTGGCGGGCGACCCCGATGCGGTGAAGACGTAGGGACGCGCCGCGAAATGGAGCAGGGGGAGCGCGGTGTGGTTCGAGACGCAATAGCCGCCGACGCCGGCGAGCGCCTTGGAAAACGTTCCGACCACAAAGTCGATCTGCTCCAGCACGCCTTGCGCATCGGCGCAGCCGAGTCCGCGCGGGCCGTACGCCCCGAAGGAATGCGCTTCGTCCACCATCAGATACGCTCCGGCCTCACGGCAGACCTGCAGGATGTCGGTGAGCGGGGCGATGTCGCCGCTGATGGAATAGAGCCCCTCGACGACGACAAGGGCGCGCTTCGCGTTGGGTACTCGAACGAGCTTTCGCGCAAGGTCGCTGGCGGAGTTGTGGCGAAAGGCAAAGACCTGCGCGCCGCTCAACCGCGCGCCGTCGTAGATGCTGGCGTGGCTCTCGAGGTCGAGCAGCACGGTGTCCTCTGGGCCGCACAGCCCGGCAATGACGCCCAGATTGGCTTGATATCCCGTCGTGAACACCATCGCGTGGCGCGTGCCATGCGCAACGGCTAAGGCGCGCTCGAGCCGGCGATGCGCCGCGTAGGTGCCGTTGGCGACTCGCGATCCCGTCGTGCCTGCGCCGTGACGCTCGAGCGCGTTCCTCGCGGCAGCCACGACGTCGGGATGGAAGCTCAGACCAAAATAGTTGTTCGACCCGCACATCAGCGTGCGGCGTCCGTCGATCACGACTTCTGTCGAACTGCAGACTTCGTCGATTGTCGTGTTGAAGGGGATCGGACCTGGCCCGATGGCCGCGATCCGATCGGCGAGCGCGTGGAATTTATCGAGCAGGTCCATCGGTCAGTTCGTCGAGATCGTTGACAAGCGCGACTCTGCCCCCGGTGAGGAGCGTGCCGGCCAGGAAGCGTGCGCGGGTTTCCGATCGGCGGACCTTTCCGCTCGTCGTACGCGGAATGGTGCCCGGCGGGGTGAGGATGACCTGATCGAGCTCCAGGCCGGCGGTCTCGCGCACTCGACGCCTCACGTGATCCACGATGTCGTTGGGCGTGTGTTTCGCACGCGCTTCGAGCACCGCCACGACCTCGTCCACCTCCTCAACACGGCTGATACCGAAGACCACGACACCCGAGGAGCGGACCCCCTGAACGCTGCCAATGGCCGACTCCAGATCGGGTGGGTGGTACTTCCGGCCGTGCCGGATGATCAGATCCTTGGTCCGGCCGCAGACGAACAGCGCGCCGTCGGCCAAGTAACCCAGATCGCCGGTCTGCAGCCACCCGCCGTGCAGGGCCTCGGCCGTGGCGACCGGATCCTCGAAATAACCGGTCATCATCGAAGGGCCGCGAGCGATGATGCGGCCCACGTGTCGCTCGGGCAGTGGCCTTCCTGCCTCGTCGACTATCTGTATATCATGGCCCGGGAACGGTCGCCCACAGCTCACGATGCGAGCGGTGTGGCCCGGTGCCAGCGCGGCCGTGGGGACCGCCCGGGACTCGCGAACGAGCCGACGAGAATCGACCGAGTCGATCTTGACACCGTCGCGCGCAAACGCCACGGCCAGCGTGTGCTCGGCAAGGCCGTAGCTTGGCATGAAGCTCGACGCACGGAAGCCGGCCACGGCGAAGTGCGCCGCAAACGCGTCGAGCGTGTCGCAACGGACCGGCTCGGCGCCGCAGCCCGCCACGCGCCAGCTTGAAAGATCCAGCGATGCAATCTGTGAGGGCTTTACTCTCCGCAAACATAATTCGTACGCAAAGTTCGGCGCAAACGAGACGGTGCCGCGGTACGTGGAGATCGCATCCAGCCAGGCCGTGGGCCGCTTCAGGAACAGCACCGGCGACATGATCACCGTGTCGGCTTTCGAGTAGATGCCGGTGAGCATCGCGCCGATGAGTCCCATGTCGTGATAGAGCGGGAGCCAGCTCACGCCGATGTCGGATGGCCTGACCGCCAACCCGCCGGGACCGGCGATCGCCGACAGGTTGGCGTGGAGACTCGCGTGCGACAGCACCACCCCCTTGGGCATGGCGGTCGATCCCGACGTGAACTGAATGAGCGCTGGACAACTGCTGGGCACCTCCACTGGAGCCTCGAGCGGCACACCGTGTGTGAGCGCTTCCATGTGGAGTACCTGACAGGATCGCGCCATCGGCGGCATGCCTTGGAGATCGAGCAGCGGCGCGACATCGGCGCTCACGACCACGGCGCTGGATCGGCTTGCGGTGAGCAGTTCGCGCGACTGGCGCGCGAAGGTCGGAACGTCGCCTGCCTGCGCAGGTGGGAAGAGGGGCACCGGAACCAGCCCCGCTGTCGTGATGCCGAAGAACGCGCGAATGAAACCGTTGACCTCCGGCACGACGATCGCCACGCGGTCGCCCTTGCGGAGACCGTGAGCCTGCAGCGTGCCTGCGATGCGAAGCGACTCTTCGAGCAGCCACGCGTGGGTCATCTCGATCAGCCGCCCGTCGTGCTCAATCGCGCGCACGCGACAGGCCCCTGCGGCCGCGGCCACGAGCATCCCCGCGAGGGTATCGGGGGCCATCACGACTTCGTCTGCTCCCCGGTGAGGCTCCGCACTTCGGACACGATCTGCTCGACGGTGCGAATGTGCGTCAATGCGTTGAGGGGGACCGCGATATTGAAGTGGTCTTCCAGTTCGCCGACGAGCTCGAGGACCTGGAGCGAATCGAAGCCCAGGTCGGCCAGCAGCTCGCTTCTCGGTCCAGGATCAATTGCGCGCCGGCTCAGCCGCTTCAGAATCTCAACCGTGTCCCGTTCAAACCGATCAAAAGGAAACGCGGATTCGGCACCCGGCGCGGCTCCGCGACGCGCGGGGTCGGATGTTTGGGCCAAGCCCCCGAATGTACCACGAACGCCGTATTCGCGCCAGCCGAAGTCGTCGCATGACCTAACGGGTCCGCAGAATCCGCTAAGGACTTCGTAATAAGATACTTGCCATGCAACGTTCTCTCCCAGTGACGCAAACCGTTATTCTTGCCGCCGGATACGGACTGCGCCTCGGCAGCGTGGAGAGCGGCGTGCCAAAGCCGCTCATGTTGGTTGGCGGTCTGCCTCTTATCGCCCACGCTCTTGAGCACGCGCGCATCAGCGGGTGCACACGGGCGGTGATTGTCATCGGACACCAGGGGGATCGGGTTCAGGCGTCTGTGGAAGAAATGTCTCCGGACCTCGATCTCTGTTTCGTCGAAAACCCCGACGTCTCCGCGCCCAACGGCCTGTCCCTGCTGGCGGCCGAGTCGTCCGTCGCCAAACCCTTCTACCTGCAGATGGTCGATCATATCTTTGCCGGCGTGGCGCTGCCCCGATTGGTCGCGATGCCGTTCAGCTTCGGGGAAGCTGGACGCGTGCTCATCGACCGGACGCCGGGCGGGGAAATCGACCTTGCCGATGCGACGAAGGTGCGCCTGGATGGCCACCAAGTGACCGCGATCGGGAAGGGAATCGAGCACTGGAATGCGATCGACGCCGGCTGTTTCGTGCTCACCCCCGCGATCTTCGATGCCCTTAGGCGAGTGCCTGCGGATGAACCGCTGACGGTGTCCTCGGGCATGCGCCAACTGGTCGCGGCCGGATCGCTCGGCGCGGCGGAGGTCGAGGGGATCGAGTGGATCGACGTCGACACGCCAGCAGATCGGTCGACGGCGGAGCACCTGCTGCTCGCCTCAGCGATCGAACGGCGGTAGTGGCCCCGCCCCGGATCCGCTCGCCCTTGCGCTATCATCAACGGGTGACCTGGGGGGGCCCCACGGCTGTCGAACAACAGACCGCGTGCGCTGCACGATCTCCCATGACGTCGATGGCGCATACGTGGTGCTGGCTGCGGTGGTGACGAGCCTCCCAAGGCACCGCCAAGTCGAAATCGGCGCTCGCACGCTGACATGATGCGCGTGGCCATCGATGCTCGGTACGTGCGCGAGAAGCCGAGCGGCATCGGAACCTACGTGCAGGCATTGGTCGAACGGATCCCTTCAGCTGCGCCTGAGGACCACTTTCTCTTCTGGGCTCATCCGCTGGCCTGGCATCCCCTGTCGGCCGCACCCAATACGTCGGAGGTCGTCGTCCGGCCGGGGCCGAACTCTCCGCTTCCAATCTGGTGGCCGTCGCGGTACGCGTCGTTCGCCGGGATCGACGTCTTTCACAGCCCCCACAACATGCTGCCGCGCAGGGTTCCATGCGCAACGGTCGTCACCGTGCACGATGTCATGGCCATCGAGCGTCCTGGACTCCATCTTCATGGTCTCGAGCGCCTGGTCAAGCAAACGTATTACCCCGGTGCCGTCTGGCGCGCGCTACGCCAGGCCACGCACATCATCGCACCGTCACGTGCCGTTGCCGATCGCATCATCGACCTTCACCCGGAGGCCGCGCGACGATTGTCGGTCATCGGCGAGGCCGCCGACTCCGTCTTCACTCCGGCGGCAGACCGCCTGCACGCGTCGCGTCGTGCGGCGGCTCTAGTCGGACTGGACCGGCCGTTCTTGCTCGTCGTGGGCGCCAACAGCGCCTATAAGCGGCATGCCGACGCCGTGAGGGCGTTCGCGGCCTCGGTTCCCGCGCCCTGGCTCCTCGTCCTCGTTCAGCGACAGGGCGCGAGCCTCCGCCTGGCGCGACTTGCGCGCGAACTCGGTGTCGCCGACCGAGTGCGTTGGCTACCGCGCGTACAACGCGCGGACATCGTGACGCTCATGCAATCGGCAGGCGCCTTGATTCAGCCGTCAATCTACGAGGGGTTCGGATTGCCGCTCGTCGAAGCCATGGCGTGCGGCTGTCCGATCGTCGCGACCGACATCCCCGTCTTCCGCGAGGTCGCCGGAGACGCGGCCGCGTTTGCTCCACCACAAGACGTTCCTCATCTCGGCGCCATCCTTCGCGACGTCGTTCAGTCGGCAGAACGGCGATGCGAGATGGCCGCAGCCGGGTTGGACCGGTCCCGACACTTCTCGTGGGCTCGCTGCGCGGCTGAAACTCTCGACGTGTACCGTTTGGCCGCCGAATGCCCGCCCCAATCGCTCGCCACACATCCCGCGCCGGGCCAGACGTGACCGCGTGAGCCGCTCTCATGATCCCGGCGATGCGACCCACGGAACCACGCTGGCGAAGGGCGCGGCTCTCAATGCCCTTGCGCTCATGGCGTCCAACCTCCGCGGCATCTTCACGCTGCTCATTGCCCGCCTGATGGGCGAGGCAGCGCTCGGGAGCTTTGGTGTGGCGTGGGCGGTGATGGACCTGGCCAGCAAGTTCGGCACGCTCGGCCTCGACTACCGCGTGACGGCGCTCGTGGCGGCGAGCGAATCGGCTGGCGACCGGCCGCAGAGTCGTTTGCTCCTCAGTCAGTCTTTGAAAGTCTCTGTGTCGGCAGCTCTGGTCGTGGCCGTGCTCGGTGCAAGCCTCGCGGCGGCGAGCACGCGCTTGACGACCGTGCCGCGCGATCTTGCGTGGGCGACCGCGGTCCTGTTCCTTGCGATCCCGGGCCTCGTGCTCTATCGAGTCAGCAATGCCGTTTCGCGTGGGATGAAGGTCATGCAGCACGACATCGTCTCCCGGCTCACCGACAACCTCGTCAGCGCCGCAGTGCTCGTCACCCTCGTCGTGCTCGGCGCCGGAACGCTGGCCCCGGAGCTGGCGGCTATCGCCGGTACGCTGCTGTCGGGCGTTGTGGCCTGGAGGCTGGCGCGACGTCTCTTCGAGCCGCGGCCGGTGAAGTCCAACTTCGGTCGGTCGATCGGTCTACTTCGAACCTCCGCGCCGGTGGCGGTGTACGACTTCCTCAACATCGGAGTCATGCGACTCGACGTGATCTTGCTCGGGTTGTTCATCGGGCGTGTGCCGGACGTGACGCTCCAGAGCGTTGGCATCTATGCTGCATCGGTCGAGGTCGCTGGAGGACTCCGGAAGGTCAGCCAGGCGTTCACGCCTATCTTCACGCCCGTCCTCGCCGAGCACCTAGCCGCCGGACGTCGCCGTGACGCCGAGGAGAGCTACGCCTATGTCGCGCGTTGGATGCTTGCGATCCTCTTGCCCGCTGTCGCGGTGCTGGCGTTGTCCGGCGGCTCCATCTTGACTGTCTTCGGACCGTCGTTCCACCGGGGTGCCCCGTGGGTCGCCGTAGTGGGGGTGGCCTGCGCATTGAACGCTTTTGTCGGACTTGGCGAGACGATTCTGATGGTCACGCGGCCTGGCTGGAACGTGGTCAATACCTCCGTTGCCTGCGTGGCCGGCGTCGGCCTCAATCTGTGGCTCATCCCACGTTACGGTCCGCTCGGCGCCGCTCTGGGCATGCTGGTGCCTTACGCCATCCAGGGGGCGCTGCGTGGTCTCGAGATTTCTCGTCTTCTTGGCTGGCGCTGGTCCTGGAGGCCGCTCGGCAGACCGTGGGTCGCTGCGCTCAGCGCACTGCCTGTCGGACTGCTCGTGCGATACATGACCTCGGGCATTGCCTCGGAGATCGGGGCTGGCGCGGCGTATCTGCTGGCCTACGCATGCGCCTGGTACGTGCTCGGGCTCGAGCCTGCCGATCGGGCGATCCTCGACAGGCTGCGTCCCGATCGGCGGCCGGCCGCGACCGGCCGCGATTGAGCGTCGCAGGGTGAATCGAGTCCGAGGTCGGCCTCGACCAGGCTGTGTCAGGGGGCCTTCAGTGGCCGGCCATGCGGGTGGCGCCACTATGCCGCAGCAGCCGCCTCACGTGCCGATGCCTGGAACGGCAGCGGTTGAATGTTACGATCCGCCCGCTGCATGAGTCCTGCTCCTCGCAACGCCGATCCGAGCGCTCGGTCCGGATTGGCCTACAAGGCTTACGAGATCGAAGAACTCGTCGACGTGTACTTCTATCGCCGGCTCGGGATCGTGCTCGCGCGCCGCGCCCGCCTCGTGGGAATGTCTCCGAATGCCATGTCCATTGCGGCGGGTCTGATCGGCCTGGTCGGCGGGGCTCTGCTGTCCAATGCGCGTCTCGCGCCGCTCGGCGTCGTCCTGGTGTACCTCTACGGGGTCGTCGACTCCGCCGACGGTCAGCTTGCGCGGATGTCGGGCCAGATCTCCGAGCTGGGTCGGGTGCTCGACGGTGTGGCTGGCTACGTCACCCACATCGCCATCTATCTGTCCATCGCCGCCGTGGTCATCGGCAACGGCAGCAGCTGGTGGGTGCTCCTCGTCGTGGCCGCATCGGGTGTCTGTACGGCGGCTCATGCGCAGATGTACGAGTACCACCGGACGGCGTACGCGTCGATCGTCCTGAAGCGTCGCGTGCCAAGTAGCCCTGGCATGGGGTCGGTCGGTGGCGGGCTCGGGCGGCTGGTGGCCGTCTATGCGGCAACGCAGCGCAGACTGCTCGGCGCGCACGCGGAGGTCGAGGCCGCCATCGCACGTCGATCGCGCGGAGGGATCGTGCGCGAGGAAGACGCGCAGCGCTATCGCGCGGGCTTCTATCGGCTCGTGCGTGGATGGAACATCATGGGCGACAACGTCCGGAGGTACGGGATTGCCATCTGCGTTGCCCTCCATCATATCGAATGGTTTCTGGTGGTCACGCTCGTACCCCTCAATCTGGTACTGGCGATTCTGTGGGCGATGCAGCGACGGGCCGACCGACGATTCCTTCGAGTGATCGCAGCAACTCCCAACGGTGACGCGCCAGCGTGAGTGCCGCGATGGCCAACCCGAGGGCGATCAGCGCCGGAATGGCCGCGCGGCGATCAGTGACGAGCGAGACGAGGAAGAACGAGAACGAGAAGGCCTCTCGCCGAAACAGGACGAACACGATCGCCGCCATTCTGAGCAGAGGCGCCTGAGTGTCCTGAGCGGCCTGTACGACGGCGTGTTCGATCGGCGTCATCGGCACGAAGAAGCGATCGGTGTGTCTTGCGCGTCTGACGAGCGTCATCGCCCAGAGCACCAGGAGCGGGGCCCCACTTGCGACGAGTGCTGCGACCAGGAGGCCACCGGCGCCAATGCCTTGTCGCCACCACCCGGTCACGACGCCGATCAGACCAGCGACGTAGGTGAGCTGATCGACTGCCGTATCGAGTTGCTCGCCGAAGGCGGACTCACTCAGCGTGAGTCGCGCCATTTCGCCGTCGACGCCGTCGGCGATCGACGCAAACCAAAAGAGCAGTCCACCGGCAATCATGGTCCAGTGCGAAGTCTGGGCCATGAACGACGCCGCGGCCAGGCCGACCAGAAACGTCAGCCCTGTCGCGGTGTTGGCCGTGAGACCGAGGCTGAGCAGTGCGTAGCTGAAGCGCCGGCTAATGCGTCGGTGGACGTGGTGCGAGAGCCAGTGGTCCTGTGGCTTCCCCGACGAGCGCAGGAGCGTCCATGCGGAACGATACCTGGCGGCGGCCGTCGCCACGTCGAGCACTGTTGCCTCGCGCAGCGTGACGTCGCGGACTTGGCCTCCGGTCGAGCGGGCCGTTTCCCAGAGGAGCGGAGGACGGTCGGCATGCCACCAGAGTCGCCATGATCCCGCGCCTGTCGGAAGCGACGCGAACAACGCCGGCGTGATGGCCGCCTCGATCGGGACCGTGAGCTTCGGAAGATCCTCGCTCGAGGTCTCTTGCGCGCCCACGCGCCGCGCCACGCGCCGATTGCGCTCTGACACCGACAGTCCAAGGAACCGCGGCGATGGCTCCGATGCGACTAGGACGAACGGTGCGAACGAGGTGGGGGGCATGGCGACGTGCGCGAGAGGTCAGTCGATTGCGGCTAGGAGTTCGACCGAGTAAACCGTAATGGTGGTCACATTACCACATGCCGCGCGTCCACCGGATCGGCCGCGGTCAGCTCGGGCGCAAGTCGGTGAGTACAATGGATTCACACGATGAACTGGACTCGTCTCGAACGTGCCGCCCATGGGCTCGTTGTGCTCCTGATCCTGATCACGCCGCTCTTCCGACCCGTTGCAGCCGCCGCGCAGGTGCCACAGGTCGCATCCACGGGGGCAACGATCGAGGGTGAAGTCACCACACAGAACGCCACGATCGTGCTCGGCGGTGTTCAAATCCTTGTATTCAGCGGCGCCGTCAGAGTAGCCAACGTGTTGTCGGAGGGCGACGGCAAATTCAAGATTGAGAATCTGTCGCCGGGATCGTATCGAGTCACCGCCCTTCTTGATGGCTTCCAGCCGCTCGCTGCGATGGCCGCTGTGGCCGAGGGCCAGACCGTGACACTGCGGCTCGACCTGCAGCTCGCGGAGACGGTGATTGTGCACGCGGACACCAACGCTGGCGTGGTGCCGAGTACGGGCACGTTGAGCACCGGCACGGGCGTGAGTGAGAAAGAGCGCGAAATAATGGCGCCGGGTGGCGGGCTGCAGGGAGCGCTGAAGTTACTGGTGAGCGCCATCGAAGTCCCGGGCGGCCTCGCCATCAAAGGCGGGCGTCCCAGTCAGGCTGGCCTGCAGCTCGGTCCCGCGATGTTCGTCGACCCTGCCACCGGCCTCTCGCAGGACACATTGCCAGATGATGCCATTGATTCGATCACGGTCTTGCCGAACCCGTACGCTGTGGAATTCGGTCGGTTTTCGTCGGGCCTCGTCGTGGTCCAGACGCGCCGGGGCACGGACAAGTGGAGGATGCGCATCAACAACCTGGAGCCGGCTCTTCGTACCGCGCGTGGCGAGCCCTTGCACGTGGTAGGTCTCCAGTCGTTTTACCCGCGGGCGGAGATTGGTGGTCCGCTCATCAAAGACAAGCTTTTCATCCAGGAGTCCGTGCAGTACAAGTACCGGGCGAACGATGTGTCCAGCCGCCCGGAGGATGAGCTCCGGACGTCACACCGCTTCAGCTCATTCACCCGGATGGACGCCAATCTCTCTTCGCGTCATTCGTTGGCCGCGGTGGCAGGAATCTTTCCGAGCGTGGTGAACTCAGCGAATCTGGGTACGTTCACGCCGCCCGACGCGACGGTTGATCTCAGAAACCGCGTCGACACGGTCGCGGTGACCGAGCGTGCGGTCCTGAGCGATACGGTCTTTTCCGAAACGACAGGGGAGATCACCCGATATCACGCACAGGCCCGGCCGCAGGGCACCGCCCCCATGGACCTCCTGCCAGGCACAACGCTCGGCAACTTCTTCAATCGTCAGGATCGGACGACCTCCATGTACCAGTTCGTGCAGACCGTCACCGGCACGCGCCATACCGGAGGCGGACAGCACCAATACAAGGCCGGCTTTGACGTGCTGCACAGCCATTTCGAGGGCGAAAGCGACAGCCTGCCCGTGCGGATTCGCCGGCCGAACGGCACGCTCTCGCGGCGGCTCGACTTCACGGTGGGCGGTTCACAAGAGATTGGCAGCACCGACCTCTCGCTCTTCGCGCAGGATCGGTGGCAGCCGGGCGCGCGCTGGTACCTTGAATTCGGCGGGCGGATCGATCGCGACGGCATCATCGGTCGCGTCAACGTCACGCCGCGAGCTGGCACCGCGGTTCTCCTGAACGCGTCGGGGTCCGCCGTTCTCAGAAGCGGCTACGGCCTGTTCTATGAGCGGACGCCGTCAACTGCGGGCGCATTCGAGCAGTATGAGGCCACCATCGAGACGCGGTTCGGGGACGACGGATCCACGCCGCTTGGACCGCCGCAGTTCTTCCGGCACGTGCGAGGGCCTGAACTCGAGACGCCTCGAAGCGCGACGTGGGATCTTGCGTACGACCACCGGTTGAATTCACGCTGGACGTTCCACGTTGGCACGATCGATCGACGGGGGTCGCGGGAGCTCATCGTGGACCCGGTGTCCAGCGCCGATGGCTCCGAGCTGCGGATGGATAGCAACGGAAAGTCGACGTACCGCGAAGTGGAAACCAGTGTGCATTTCACGGGCGGTCCTGGCGTCGATTTCAATGTTTCGTACGTCCGATCCGAAGCGCGCGCCGATCTGAACGCCTTCACCCTGTACTTCGACACGATTCTCGCCCCAGTGCTCGGCACCAATGCGTATGCGCCAGCGAGAGCTGATACGCCGCACCGCCTCCTCGCGCGCGGTCGCGCCATGCCGTTTCAGAACTGGTTGTTCGTAGGGGTGCTCGACTGGCGGACCGGCTTCCCGTACTCGGTTGTCAATGAGGCGCTCGATTTCGTCGGCCCACGCAACAGCGAGCGCTTTCCCAACTACTTCCGCGTCGATCTCGGCGTCGAGCACCGGTTCAAGATTGGCAAGTATCGCCCCTGGATTGGCGTGCGCGTTGACAACGCGCTCAATGCGTTTCTGCCAGCCGATGTCCAGGCGAACCTGTCGTCGCCGGCGTTCGGCAACTTCTACAACACCGAGTATCGCGAGCTCCGCATTCGGGTCCGCTTCGAACGCTGAGGCCAGTCACACGACGTTCAACGCAGAACTCCTGAGCTCGCGGAGCCCTTCGGGTCGTGACCGACGAGTCCGCGAACACCCGTCTGCGGCCGTCGCAGTTAGCGTCGTGTTACTGCTGCTGTTGTTGCTGTTGTTGGAGGTGTTGCAGTTGCTGCGCGGCCTCGGTGTCGGTCGCCGGTCGATCCGCTTCGCGTGACAGCCAGAAATTGAATGCGCGGGTGTCGTTGGCGGGGCCGGTGTGCGTCGTGCCGACGCGGACGGACACTGAGAGATCGCTCCGGACCGCGCTCGTGCCCTTGAACACGCCGCGCGTCGGTGGCACATCTGTGTAGTCGCGGCCCACTGCCACGGCGATGTGCCCATCGCCGGCGACCATATTGTTGGTCGGATCGAAGCCGACCCATCCTCGTTCCGGCAGGTACGCCTCAACCCACGCGTGCGTGGCGTCGTCCGCCGAGCGGATGCCGCCATCGGACTGGTGGAAGAGGTATCCGCTCACGTAGCGGCAAGGCACGCCGAGTTCCCGGACGAGCGCGATCATGATGTGCGCAAAGTCCTGGCAGACGCCACGGCGAGACCCGAGCGCCTCGTCGATGGGCGAGTCCACGCGTGTGCTCTTCGGGCTGTACATGAACTGCTCGTACATCTGAGTGGTGAGGGCTCTGATGGTCTGAAGCGGGTCGGCGCCGCGCACGAGACCAATCTCGGTGGCGAACTGCTCCAACGACGGCGTGCGGCGCGCGAACGGGCTCGGGTTGAGCAGTTCCCAGTACTCGCCGGACGCCGTCGTCTCATCGACCTGCTCCCAGGAGCCAAGGGTCGTCGGCAGTGGCAACGGGGGGAGAAACTCGACGAGTGCCTCGGCGGTGACTGCCAGCCGCGCGTGCCGCCCCGGAATGCTGAAGTGGTGGACGACGTTGCCGTCATGGTCCTGATACATACGGACGCGCGAGGCCGGTGTCGTGCTGAGGCCGAAACGAACCAGTCGCTGGCCGCCCTCGCTGCGTGGCTGCATGCGAGCCTCCATCACACTTTCGCTGATGACGGTCTCGTAGGCGAATCGCGTGGTATGTCGAATGGTGTAATGCATGAGCGGTTCAGGCGGGAATCGCTGACTCGATTGGATACGCGGTGTAGCTTTGTGTGAGGGCAGTGTGAATGGCGGCGCACTGCTCGTCGATGCCCGACAGGTAGCCGTGGAGATCCGCACCGAGGATCTCGTCGACTTGACCGTAGTCCAGGGACGCGTGCAGGCGGCCCGCGAGCCGTTCGGCGCGGCCTCCGACGCCACGACCGGTCAGTTGTGCGACGGTTCGGACAGACGACTCGACGCGGGCGGCAGCAAACCGCACCGACCGCGGGAACTCCGGGTTGAGAATGAGAAACTCGGCGACGCGCTCCGGGCGCAGGTCGGCTGTGTAGCAGCGGCAGTACCCTTCCAGCGCCGAGCAGGAGCGGAGCAGCGCCACCCAATCCACGTGATTGGCGGGCAGCGACGCGCCGCTCTCGAAGTGCAGGTCCACGAGGGCCGCTGTCGCGCTCGCTCGCTCGAGGAATCGGCCGATCTGCAGATGCTGCCAGCCTTCGCCGTGGCCCATGGTCGCGTCGGTGAGGCCCCCGAACAGGTGCACGCCGTCGATGACCATGCGCAGTGCATAGTGCGGCCGATCGAGCCAGGTACCTTCGGTGCGCGCTTCCTTCAGGCGCAGGAAGAGCGCGTTCACCTGCTCCCACATGTCGGAGGTGATTTCCTCGCGGACCTGGCGAGCGTTCTCCCGTGCGACGGTGACACAGGCAAACACTGAATCGCGATTGGCAGGGTTGAAGACCAGTTCTTCGATCAGCTCGGAAACGGTGGCGGCGTTCCTTGGACGATCGGTCCTCACGGCCGCGTACAGCGCCTGAAAATCCCAGCCGTCCGAATCCGGGAGGCGATCCTGGCCGAGGTCCAGACGCACGTCGATGAGCCGCGCGGTCCGTTCCGCGCGTTCGAGATAGCGCCCGATCCAGTAGAGTCCGTCGGCGACACGCGACAGCAGCATGTTGATCAGTCCTCCAGCACCCAGGTGTCCTTGCTGCCGCCGCCCTGCGACGAGTTGACGACTAGTGAGCCGCTTCGCAGGGCAACCCGCGTCAGCCCTCCGGGCACGATGGTCACCGAGTCGCCATAGAGCACGTACGGCCGAAGGTCCACGTGTCGCGGCTGAATGCGTCCGTCGATGAAGCAGGGCGCTCGGGACAGCGACAGCGTCGGCTGCGCGATGAAGTTCCTGGGGTCTTTCTGAATCATCTCCCTGAACTCGGCGCGCTGCGCGGCGCGTGCTGTGCGGCCCGATCAGCATACCGTAGCCGCCAGACTCCCCGACGGCTTTCACGACGAGGGAATCAAGATGGGCGAGCACGTAGCTCCGATCCGAGGGATTCGTCAACAGGTACGTGTCGACGTTGCCCAGAATGGGCTCCTCGTCGAGGTAGAACCGGATAATGGCGGGCATATAGGCGTAGAGCGCCTTGTCGTCGGCGAGGCCCGTGCCGACGGCGTTGGCAATCGACACGTTCCCGCTGCGATATGCGTTCAGCAGTCCGGCGACGCCGAGGTGCGAGTCTCGCCGGAACGCCAGCGGATCCAGAAAGTCGTCGTCGACCCGGCGGTAGATCACGTCCACGCGCTTGAGTCCCGCCGTCGTTCTCATGTAGACGATGTTGTCGTGGACCAATAGGTCGCGGCCTTCCACGAGCGCGACGCCCATTTCGCGCGCCAGGAACGCGTGTTCGAAATATGCCGAGTTGCCGACGCCCGGCGTCAGCACGACGAATGTGGGATCGGACGCGGTCGGCGGCGCCAGTGCGCGGAGGGTCGCGAGAAGCGCGCGCCCATAGTGCGCGATGGGACTGACGTGGCATCGATCGAAGAGTCCAGGCAGCACGCGCCTGGTGACTTCGCGGTTGGCCAGCATGTACGACACGCCGCTCGGCACGCGCAGGTTGTCTTCGAGCACGACGAAACGGCCATCTTCGAGCCGGACGAGATCTGTCCCGGCGATTGACACATAGATGTCGCGATGCACCTGCACGCCGCGCATCTCGCGGCGGTAGTGCCGGCAGCTCTGCACGAGATCGCGGGGCACGACCCCCTCGGCGAGAATCCGGCCGTCGTTGTACACGTCCTTGAGGAACAGATTGATGGCCGTGAGCCGCTGCGTGAGTCCCCGGTCGACGGTCCGCCACTCCGCCGCCGTGATCACCCTGGGGAGCAGATCAAAGGGGAAGATGCGCTCAGTGCCCTGCTCGTCGCCGTACACCGTGAAGGTGATGCCCTGCGCGAGAAACGCCTTGTCGGCTTCGGTCTGCCGACGGCCGAGCTCGGCGCTGGAGGTCGACTGCAGCCCTTCGAAGAGAGACCGGCAGTGCGGGCGGGGTTCGCCGGATGCTGCGAACATCTCGTCGTACGGCGTGCCCAGCTCGTATGCGGAAAACATCGCTCGCAGGATGTCGGACGACGGTTCGGCGATGGGGGCCATTGGTTGAGAATTGCGCGGATTGAGAGTCGCGCACGACGCTTTGGGGGGAATGGCAGCAATCTGAGCGCCAGTTCTGACCCCTGCGAACCACCTGCGGCGACGCCAGCTAAGGTGTTTAGCAGTAGCAAGTTAGTCTCCTGTCTGGGCGTCGCGCGGCTGCCTGTCGTATCCGCCCAAAATGTCGATCTCGATTATTTTGACGACGTCTTTGTAGGGCGCGTGAGCCTCCGGTCTGTTGGCACGACGGGCGGCCCGATTCCGCTTGAAATCCAATCCGTGAGTCTCTAACGTGAGGCCGTGTCGCGCGGCGTGGCGTCGCGCTTTCCCAGTGTCCGGCAGCGCGTCCGGAAGGAGTGGCCCGGTCGATGTTCCGCTTGATCGCCTCCCCATCAGCCTCGGCCCGGCTGGCCGCGGCCACGAGCTTTCTGCACCAGCGACCGTCATCGGGAGAAACGCTCATCGTGGGAGCGTCGCGCGGTGCCGCTGACGATCTCGCGCGCGCGATAGGACGTCAGGTCGGCGCGACGTTTGGCCTGTCACGTTTTAGCCTCACGGAACTCGCGGCGCGTATTGCCAGTGCGCAGTTGGCTGGTGGTCGCCGATCGCCCGGCGGGTTCGCGGGGAGCGAGGCCCTGGCCGTGAGGGCCGTGTTCGACGCGACGGCTGCAGGCGAGCTCACGTACTTCGCGCCGGTTGCCTCGATGCCAGGCTTCCCGAAGGCGCTCGCGCGGACGCTGCACGAGTTGAGGCTGGCGGGTATTTCAAGCGACGATCTCATCGCCCGACCTGTGGAGGTGGGGTCCACGTCCACGGCCATTGGCGACATTGGTCGGTTGCTGGCTCGCGTCGAGGAGGAGTTCGGCCGCGCCGCGGTCGATGATCGGGCAGCGCTCTTCAGGCTTGCGTCGAAGGCCTGTGCCGAGGGTCGGACGCGCTGGGTCGGCCTCCCGCTCGTCCTGCTCGATGTGGCCGCCGATTCACGATCCGAACTCGACTTCGTCGGCGCATTGGTTCGACGCGCTCCGGAAGTCCTGGCGACCGTCCCCGACGGAGATGAACGCGTCCGCGAGGGATTCGTCAGGCTCGGGGCTGTCGTACAAGAGATGTCCGACACCGCGCCGCCAGAGAGCGATCTGGTGCATTTGCGCCGTCACGTGTTCCTCTCCGAGCCACCACCCCTGCGCGATCGCGCAGGTGATGTCCGGCTGTTCTCTGCGCCGGGCGAAGGACGGGAGGCGCTCGAGATCGTCCGGCGTGTTCTCAATGAGGCCGAACGCGGCGTGCCATTCGACGAAATGGGGATCTTTCTGCGGTCACCGCAGCACTACCTCGGGCTGCTCGAGCACGCCTGTGCGAGGGCCGGCGTGCCGGTGTGCTTCGATCGCGGCACGCGGCGTCCAGACCCCGCTGGGCGCGCGTTCGTGGCGCTGCTCTCCTGCGGTGTTGAAGGGCTGTCGGCGAAACGATTCGACGAGTACCTGTCGCTCGGCCAGGTGCCGCGCCTCGATGCCAAGCCGTTGCCGACACTGGTATGCCCGCACGACGAGGTATTCGATGGGGCCGGGCTTGCCGGCGTTGACGACCCCGCGGACTTGGACGACCCTGACACAGCGGCGCCCGATGTCCCCCTTGCCGATTCCGATGACGATGCCATCGTGGCCGGCACGTTGCGGTCGCCGTGGAAGTGGGAAGAGCTCATCGTCGAATCGGCCGTGATCGGCGGGCGAACGAGACTGGAGGGCCGAACCCGGTGGCGACGGCGGCTCGACGGCTTGTCGGCGGACTATCACTTGCGGCTGAACGAGCTTCGTCGCGACGAGCCTGAGTCGCCCAGAGTCGCGCGGATCGAGCGTGATCTTCGCAATCTCGCGCATTTGCGCACGTTCGCGCTGCCCATCATCGATGAGCTGGCTGAATGGCCGGAGCGCGCGAGCTGGGGCGAATGGCTCGAACGCTTCGAGGCGCTCGCCTCACGGGCGCTCTATCGGCCCGGTCGCGTGGTGCAGACGCTCGCGGAACTGCGTCCGATGGCGAGCGTCGGCCCGATCGGCCTCGAGGAGGCACGCGACGTCCTTCGCGATCGCCTCGTCACCCTCGACTGGGAACCACCGGCGAATCGGTACGGCAGGGTATTCGTCGGCACGCCGCATCAGGCGCGCGGACGCGCGTTCCGTGTGGTGTTCGTGCCAGGCCTGGCCGAGCGCGTCGTGCCACAGCGTCCGCGCGAGGATCCGCTGCTGCTCGACAACCGGCGCCATCAGATCGATCCATCGCTCGTGGATCAGGAGCAACGGGGCGGTGCGGAACGTTTGCTGCTGAAGATCGCGATCGGCGCCGCTGGCGAACGCCTGTACCTCTCCTATCCGCGCATGGATGTGGCGGAGACACGCGCGCGCGTGCCGTCCTTCTATGCGCTCGACGTGATGCGCGCGATCACCGGACGCGTGCCCGATCACCGGGTGCTCGCGGCTGAGGCCGCGGAGGAGGCGGGCGCGACGCTCGGCTGGCCTGCTCCGAAAGACCCCGACCAGGCGATCGACGACCTCGAACACGACCTGGCGGTGCTGAAGCCGCTGCTCGACTCGCGCGATCCGTCCGTCAAGGGACGCGCACACTACCTGCTCGGTCTCAACGAGGCGCTGCGCCGCTCGGTTGTCAGCCGCTGGTCGCGTGGACGGTCGACGTGGTCGTCGAGCGACGGCATCGTGGCGGTGACGCCAGGCATCGACCGAGCGATTGCCGCGCAGCGCCTCGCGAGCGCGTCCGTATTCGCTGTCGGCGTTGCAGCGGTTTGCGACCTGTCCGTATCAGTTCCTGCTGGCGACCATCCATCGCCTCGAACCATGGGACGAACCGGAGCCGCTGTTGCGCCTGGATCCGCTTACGCGCGGCAGCCTGTTTCACAAGGTCCAGGCGGAGCTGCTGCGTGAGTTGAAGGAGCGTGGCGAGTTGCCGGTCACCAGGACGTCGGTGCCCTCCGCAGCGAAGCGGCTCGAGACGGTGCTCGCCCGCGTCGCGGGCGACTACGCCGAGCAGCTCGTGCCCGCGATCGATCGCGTCTGGCGCGACGAGATCGCGGAGATCGCGCGAGACCTCGGCATCTGGGTCCGCAAGATGGCGGATGAGGAAGAGTGGCGGCCGGAATACTTCGAGTTCAGCTTCGGTCTCAACGATGAAGGGCGGGATCCGCGGAGCGTCGCAGACCCGGTGCTCGTCGACAGGCGGTTCCTGCTGCGCGGCTCCGTGGATCTGATCGAGGAACGATCGGACCGTCCTGACGTCCTGCGGGTCACCGATCACAAGACTGGCAAGAACCGCTCGAAGCCGGATCTGATCGTTGGAGGTGGCACGGTGCTGCAACCAGTGCTGTACAGCGCGGTCGTGGAGCAGGCGCTGCACAAGACGGTAGGTGAGGGGCGTTTGTTTTACTGCACGACAGCGGGCGGATTTGCGGATCACAAGATCCCGCTCGACGACTACAGGCGCCGGCAGGGGCTCGAGGTGCTCACCATCATCGATCGGGCCGTGGAGCGCGGATTTCTCGTGGCCGCGCCTGGCGATGGCGCGTGTCGATGGTGCGACTTCCGAGCGGTCTGCGGACCGCGCGAGGAAGAGCGGGTTCGGCGGAAGAATCCGAAGGATTTGGCCGATCTGCAGGCATTGAGGTCGATGCGCTGAAGTCGCGCGCGTCACGATTCCGTTTACACTGATGGTCTGCGCCGGCCCCGTTCACGGTTCACGGCTTTAAGGGAGACTGACCTATGCGGGTTTGCACGCGGATCCCGATCGCCTTCGCCTGCGTCCTGGCCGCTTCGGCGGTCATTGGCGCGGCCGACTACTCGTTGACGGTCAGCCAGGACCGTTTGAACAATGCGATGAATGAGCCCCAGAACTGGCTGCTGATGAATGGGGACTATGGCTCGACACGCTACTCGAAGCTCACCCAAATCAACAGGGAGACGGTCAGGAACCTGCGGATGGTCTGGGCGATGGCGCTCGGCGGAATGCAGGATGTGGGACAGAACGGCCCGGAAAACGAAGTCAATCCCCTCATCGACAACGGCTTCATGTACACCACGGACGGTTGGGGCACCGTCTACAAGATTGACGCACGGCTCCCGGACCACGGGAAGTTCCTGTGGGTGGCCGATCTGGCGGTTCAACACGAAGGGAATGCGCCGCGGACCCGCGGGATTGCGCTCTGGGAAGATCGCGTCGTCACCAACCTGCCTGACGGCCGCGTCGTCGCCCTCAATCGAGAGAACGGCGAGATTGTGTGGGACAAGAAGGTCGCCGCGAAAAACGAGTTCGGCGGGCAGGAGAAGTTCCTCACGGCGCCGCTCGTCGCCGACGGCAAGGTCATCGTGCAAAATGGCTCGGGCGACGCGGGCACACGCGGGTGGGTTGCCGCGCTCGACGTGAAAACCGGCAACGAATTGTGGCGCTTTTACACCGTCCCCAAACCGGGCGATCCAGGCAGCGAAACGTGGAAAGATGACCACAACGCGTGGAAGACCGGAGGCGGCGGGATCTGGCAAACGGGATCGTACGACCCGGTGTCGAAGCTCTACATCGTGGGCACGGGCAACCCTTATCCGATTTACGATCCACAGTTCCGTCCCGGCGACAACCTGTATACGGACTCGGTCATCGCCCTCAACGTCGACACCGGCAGACTGGCCTGGTACTTCCAGTACACACCGAATGATTCGTGGGACTTCGATGAGGTCGGCGTCCACATGCTGTACGACACGACGATCAACGGTGAGAAGCGCAAAGTCGTCGGTCACTATGCACGGAACGGCTTCTACTACTCGCTCGACAGGACGACGGGCAAGTTCATCAAGTCGGAGAAATTCGTTAACGACTTGAACTGGACGAAGGGCATCGACCAGAAGACGGGCAAGCCGCTCGAGTACAGCGCCAAGCTCGACGTGCAGGTCTACAACCCCGCGGCGCGTGCCCTGCGCGGCGATGGTATGAAGCGGACATGCCCGACCTGGCACGGAGGCATTGCCCACCAGCCGCTTGCATTCAACCCGATCAAGGGCATCGCATACGGCGTCGGCACCGAAGGGTGCTTTTCGCAGAATGGCGCGGCCGTAGTATCACGATCCAAGGACGGCGGCGTCGACATGAAAGCCAGCCAGCCTCGCAAGTTCAGCAGCGACCTGTACTACGGCGCGGTTACGGCATTCGACGCCGTCAATCACAAGGTGCTCGCGAAGGCCATCACGGACATCGAGATCCGCTCCGGCGTGACGGCGACCGCGGGTGGCGTGGTGTTCACCGCGCTGCAGGATGGCTGGGTTGTGGCTTACAACGATGAAACACTCGAAGAGCTCTGGCGCTTCAATCTGGGTACGCCGCTCAAGGGCTCGCCGGTCACCTACGCCGTCGGACCGAAGCAGTACCTGGCCGTGCAGACAAGCGGCAGGCATCTGCATCCGGTGAAGTTCGACAACCTCCAGAACTCGAGCTATGTCTTCGTCTTTGCCCTGAACTGAGTCGCGTCGGGTTATTTGGGAAACTCGCTGCAGGCTTCGACATCCGAGCCCCAGAATGCGATGCAGGACGCGCGATCCATGGGGCCCTTTCCGACGACCTTGGCAAAGAGGAAGTCCGCGACCTGCTCGATCTCCCGCGACAGAAGCGTTGCTGCGGGATCCGGCAGCTCCAGGTTGAGCCGCTTCAGATCCGCCGTTTTGATGTCATTGCATCGGCCGTCGCTGTACGCGAGGCGATCGAAGGCCGGCATCTGCTTTCCGGGGCGGCCGCACTTGATGGCGTGGACGATGGCGTCACGGTCGAGGCGTGTCGTGCGCAGGTTCGCACCATCGGGCATCTGCGTGTCCATTTTTCGCCCGTCGCCCGCCCAACCGTGGCACGCCTGGCAGTCGGCCTTCTGCCGGTAGATCCGCATCCCGGCCGCAATGTCTGAGGGCTCGGGAGCGGGCGCCTGGGCGCGCGCGAACGGATCAACGAGGGGCGCGAGTGCAAGCGCGATCCCGAGGCCTGCCAACGACCGTGTCCACAAACGAAGCGCTCGTGTGCGTGTGTTCAAGGATCTTGCCGGACGTTATCACTCCTCTCGGGCATCGGGCAAGGCCAGTGGTCCATCTCGGTCGCAGACGAAGGACGCCGAGGACGCGCGTCCGACTCCGCTCCTCCGGGCTGACGCCGGGCTCTGGATCATCGATCGCGCATTGAACGCGGACTCCGACGCGACATCCGGACGCGGTGACAGCCCGGAAACACAGATTGACGGTTAGTCGTTATTGCCTCGCCAGCTGTCCGCGTATGGCGCCGCCTGCATTAACTGTTGTGTGCACGTTGAAGTAGAAGCCGATCGGATCGTTGATGATGTTCTGAGCGACCACCGGGTCGATGGCGATAGCGGTCTTCGTTATTGTCGCCGCTCCGGTCGACAGGGCGGAGTCACTCGCCGTCAGAGCCACAGGAACGATGACGCCCCCGGCGATACCGGGCCGCCCCGGGTGAATGTGCGCGCCGGTCAACGTCGTGTTGGCGGGGAATCCGGTCACAGTGATTATGAAATCGCCGGTCGCTGACGTGATCTGCTGTGCCGCGTCGCGCGTCACGTTCAGCGTGAGCGTCATCGTCCCGCTGGCGGTCGCGTCGGCGTTGGGTGGGGTGACTGGCACCGGCGCTTCGTTGCCTGGCAGGAGTTGCGCCGTGAACCTCGGCGCCGTAGGCGAGGGGTTGGCCGGAGCGTCGTCCGAGCAGGCGAATGCTGACAACACGGCGATCAATACGAATCCAGCGGTCCACGAACGGTTCATGGGGTGCTCCTTGGTTTCAGAAGAATTTGCGAGCCAGGTTGAAGCCGAGATAGAGGCTGTCGTTGAATCCGCCACGCGCCACCTGCGCATACGTCGTCGAAAACGTGTTGGTGAAATTGAGCTGGAACATGTGGCCGCCCGCCCGTTTTTCGATGGCAAAGCCGAACTCCGGCGGGCCCGGCTGAAAGCCACCGACGCGGGGAGAGATTTCCGCAGCGAGATAGACCGTCGGCCGGACGCGAACTCGTCCGCCAACGCCGACCAGACCGGTTTCGCGCGTCGGACCGGACTGGGCGCCTGTGTTGTGCACCCAGATGGGCACGGCGTACAACGCGGCCGCGTCTCCGATCTGACGCGAGACTACGGCACCTACGGCCGGTCGGTAGGTGCCCGAAAAATTCTCTGTGCCTTCCACGGAGAGCAACGCCGACACCGATACCGGTGAAGGACCGCTTTGACGGACGGCGTCGTACTTGCCATGGAACTGAATCGTTCGATCGATGCTCGTGCGGTACACCGCGGCCTGAACGTGTCGCGCGATGCCGTATCGGAACTCGAGCCCGATGAGCGCACCCTGGTCGAGCCCGAACAGACTCTTCGCGTTCTCCGCGAACGTGCCGCTCGCAAGATTGCCGCCGAAGCGGTGGGTGAGGTCGAAGCTCATGCCATGAGCCGGCAGCAGCATTGCTGTTGGAAGATCGATCAGACGATATTCGGGCTCGGCCGGCTGCAGGATCGCGTCGTCTTCTTTCTGAGCCTGATTACTGGTCGAGCTTGCGCTAGCCGCGTCTTGTGCTGCTGCGGTGGTGGCTTCGACTTGAAGCGCTGATGCTGAGCTGACCGCAACACACAGCGCGACGAGTGTCGACACGAACAACACAAACACTATACGGACGCAGGTCATCGGCGGCGGTGAAGCAAACACGGGACCAGTGCACGACAGCGTGATTCGCGCGGAATCGGACCAAGAGGTGAATTGGAGCTTTACGCGCGAGGAAAGAACTTACGCAGGTCGTAAGACGCTCGAGTTGGCGATGCGTTTCGGAGCGACGTCTTGTCCAAGGTCCGGCGGCAGGATGTTTGCCTGGTTCGCTGCCAATGCGCCGTAGGTGTGTGTTCGTTATTGCCGGGCTCGCGCTCTGTTGCATCGCGCGCCAGGCAGCTGGCCAGGAACATCAGCACGAGCACCAGCAGATGGGGGCGAGTGCCGCCACGTGGACATGGACGCTCGATGGCAACGCCTTCCTGGGCCGCAACTATCAACAGCGGCTCTTCGCCGACTACTCAGCCTGGGAGTCGCAGAACTGGTTCATGCTTGCGGCAAATCGACAGACCGGCCTCGGGCACCTGCGCGTGGAGACCATGGTGTCCCTCGAGGCGTTCACGATGCACGATCGCGGATCGCCGCAGCTTTTTCAGACCGGAGAGAGCTACCAGCGCATTCCCCTCGTCAATTTTCAGCATCCGCATGATCTGCTGATGGAACTTGGCGCGACGTACGCGTTCATTCATCCTCGCGTGACGTACATCGTGGGAGCCGATCTCGTCGGGTCGCCAACGCTCGGGCCAATCGCGTTCATGCATCGCGCATCGGCGCGGGACAACCCCCAGGCTCCGCTGATTCACCACTACCTGGATTCGACGCACATCACGCCAGGTGTGGTGAGAGCGGGTGTCGAGGTCGGGTCGCTGACGTTCGAAGCGTCCGCCTTTCGTGGCGCAGAACCCGATGAAGACCGACTCAACATCGAGCGTCCCAGCCTGGACTCCTGGGCCGCGCGGGTGCGTTGGCGGCGCGGTCCGTGGAACGCTCAGGTCTCCGGTGGTCATCTCCGACAGCCGGAATGGTTTGAGCCCTTTGACACGACGCGCCTCACCGCCTCCATCTCCTTCGACGGCCAAGTGAGATCGCGTCCGCTGGCGATGATACTGGCCTGGGGTGAGAACCGACAGTTCAATGGGTTCAATGGAAATGTCGACGGGTTCCTGCTGGAAGGAGATCTGCGCCTCACGAGCGCGTCGACGATTTACGGCCGCACAGAAGTCACGGCCAAAGAAATCTTCGGTGTTGCCCCACACCCGAAAGAGTTTGCACATGCCCATTGGTTCTCTGACGTGACGGCCGTCACGGTGGGCTATCTGCGAGACGTGTGGACCCACGACGCCGGTCGGTTGGGTGTGGGCGCCGATGTGACGGTTTACCGCATGGCACCCGACATGCTCCCGGTACTACGCGTCATCCCGCTCGTTTCACGTATTCCTCCGCTGGCGGCGAGACTCCGCGACACCGCATCTGCACTGACGTGGCCACGCGGCCCGGCATTGCGCTCATTCCGGACGCTCCCAACCTCGGACGGCGATCCGCTAATGCACAATGCTGCACACGCTTTCGTTTTGAACTCGTATTGACCTGCTAGTTTCACTTGAGCCCCGAAGAAGGACACAGTAGTATTCTATATGACTATGGAAGACATATATGGAGCAGTCTTATGGTGAACGTGCCCAAAAGCGACGACCTGTGGAATCCCTTTCCCTCAGACGTTGGAAAACAGCCGCACCGAGAGCGCGTGCGAAGGGTCGCCGTCGTCGAGTCGGAGGTCTTCGCACAGCCCGCAGTGAACGTTGATCATTCCAGGCGGAAGCACGATCGCGTCACCGGTCCGTTTGATGGATATCGCGTGGGGCTCCTCGAGACACCCATCTGCATTTACGACCTGAGCCTTGGGGGCTGCTTTGTCCACTGTCTTCACGAACAGCAGGAAGGGACGCCGATTGTTCTGAAGATCGACCTTCCGAAGGAAGGGTGGATTACGACGAAGGCCGAAACACTCTACAGCCGTCCTGGGTTTGGCTTCGCCGTTCGTTTTGTCGACTTGGACAAGGCCACCGAAGCGCGCCTGGAGCGGAGCATTCTCACACTGAAGGGGCGTGCGGCGCGCCACTAAGAAGATTGGCCGCGTCCTGAACCCTCGTAGGTGACGGACAGCGTCAGGGCGTAGTGATCTTGAGGTTCTTGCGGTGCGGTCGGTGCCGTGCCGGTTTCAGGCAGGCTCATCGGTCCGGCCTGATAGTACTGCCAGGCCTTCCAGCGGAAAAAGCCGCCGTCGTCGTCGGCGGCGTACGGCGTGATCAGAGTCGGCGTAGGTCCTGCCACGAAGACCGGCGCGGAGCCCGGGGCCGATCCCTGAGAGACGACGATGTTGCCGTTGATCGGGGATGGATTCGTCACTCCATCGTTCTGCCCATTGCAGGCGCAGGTGACCCCGCCCGCGCCCCCGCCGAACAGGAAGGCCACGACACCCGCGCCGCCGTATGCAGCTAGATGTGTGCGCGCCGCTTCGTCCAGCAGCCACTCCGGACGGTTGTCCTGGTAGTGCCCCCAGGTATTGTTCTGGGCTCTCATCTTGGTATTGCCCAGAGGAATCTGCCACATCACGATCCGCTTTCCTGCGGCGGCCGAGAAACCCCCGAGGAAGCGTGCGCTGCGGCGGAAATCCTCCGCGTCAAACCAGTGCTGACCGTTATCACCATAGACATACTGATAGAACCCAGAGTCCCGATCGCTGAACTCTGCGAAGGCGATGTCGAAATTGGCGCCGAGCGAAGTGTAAAAGGCGGCGGCGCGGGCGGCGAGCGCATCCACTGTGGCGTCAGACGGGTTCGACAGGCCGATGTCAACGCCAGTTCCCCACACGCTGACGTGGTAGCCGACGTTCACGTTGGGCGCATACGCGTCGCGGAGCTTGAGGACAGCCCGGGCGAATCCCGCCATGTTGCTTGGCAGGCCTGCCAACTGCGGAATACCCGTCTCGGACACCTTCGCGGGCACCGTCGCGGCGGCGTCGTTCGTTGAGCGCTGCTGCATGTAGCCCCAGAGATCCGGCTCCACGTGCAAGACGACCTTCTGCGAGGGGAAGGCACCGGCCTTCTGGAAGAAGAGTTTCAGGTCGTTGTAGTACGCCGTCATCGTGGCGGTGTTGGTCAGGTTTGTGAAGACCGCGTCGCCCTCGTTGCCGCCGCCGGGCAAGGATTGAAGCAGCATGTAGTAGGTGAAGACCGGGATGATCCCGTTCGCGACGGAATCCTCGATGTAATAGCGTGCGAAATCACCGTTGGGGTTCCACGTGGCCCAGCCGGAACCAGTGTTGGCTCCACCGGCCAAGTACTGATAGCGGAAGGCAAACGGCGCCGTCGCTCTCATGGCCGCCGCTCCGCCTGGGGCATCGCCCATCCCGAGCTCAATTCTACTGGGCCAGCCCGCGGGCAGCGGCGCTTGAGCTTCAGCCTGGCCGGAGAGGCAGGGGAGAACAACAAGCGAGAGCAAGACAACAGCAGGCGTGCACGTGTTCATGGGAATCCCGCAAGGGCGCCTAAGGGGGAATCCGAGCATAACCTTGAACAACGGGTCACTTCAACCCGACGAACGGCCCTTTCACGGGATGGCTCACAACCCCCCGGGGATGCACGCCGGCGGTTCCGCGCTGTTGCTGAGTCTATCGGGAGGCGAGGACCGCATCATTCGCGGCGCGACGCGTCTAGCCCTCTGGGCGCAGTCGAAGCGCGCCCGTCCGGTTCGCAGGACTGGCGTCAACGAATCGTTATGCGGTCGCGGGCAGGATGCACCCCGACCTCCAGCGCTCGGTTGTCTGCGAGGGGAGATGACAGCGCGTCGTTATTGAGGGCCTTCGGGGCACTAGTCCGCGTGCCGCTCTCCGGAAGCCTGAATGCAATGTATTCCCCCGTATAGGTACCGAGGCCCACCGCGACAACGAGGTACTGCGAGCCCTCCCACATGTAGGTCATCGGCGATCCGGTTTGTCCCGCTGGCATCCAAACGGCGCCGACTTCCTGGCCCGTCCTCTTGTCGTACGCGCGCAGCATCGCGCCGCGTTGCCGCCCGGGAGGCGCAGTGACCATGCGGTCGCCGAGGATGACCAAGGTCTTCGTGATCGCCAAGCCGACGTTGGACGTCGCCCCACCTTGCCCGGTTCTGGGAATGCTGAGCCCTTTCAGCGCGGGGTGATTTCTGACGCTGTCTGGCGTCTCGCCGTGAGGCACCTGGAACAGGAGCTCGCCACGGTTCATGTCGATCGCCGACAGGAGTCCATATGGCGGCTTCACGAGGAACAACCCATTCACATTCGGCCCCAAAGTCCCGCCGCCTGCGGCGGCTCCCTCAGCGTTCGTCGCATTGGCGCCATCTGCACGTGGCTGACGCCCGGCAACGCCCGCGACGTATCGAATATCCGAGAAGCCAGGCCGCGGTGGGGCGAGCGAGAGCACGTTGATGGAGCCATTTCCGGCATGGGAATAGAAGATGTTCGTCTCGGGATCGAACCCCGCGCCCGGCCAGTTCGTTCCGCCTCCCATGTTGCCGATGGTCATCGTGCCCAGCAGGCCGTCGACGTTGCCGAGGATGGGCGGTGTATAGAGGGGTCCGACCTTGTATCGTTCGAGAAGCTTGAGCGCCTGTCCCCGCATCTCGGGCGTGAAATCGATCAAGTCGTCGGGCACCTTGACGTAATTGCGGGCATAGGGCGGCGGCTTGGTTGGGAACGGCTGCGTGGGCGAGTACCACTCCCCCGGCACGTCTCCTTTTGGCACCGGTCGCTCCTCGATGGGCCACACTGGCTGACCGGTGACGCGATCGAAGACGAAGAGCATGGACTGCTTTGTTGCGACGGCCACCGCTTTGATCGCCCGACCCTCGACCGTCAGGTCAGCCAGGAGCGGTGCGGCCGGCATATCCATGTTCCAGATCGGATGGTGCACGATCTGGAAATGCCACTTGCGCTGTCCAGTTTTCAGATCAAGGCAGACGATGCTCTCCGCAAAGAGGTTGTTTCCGGGCCGGTGTCCGCCGTAGAGATCGGATGAGGGTGTCTCGACCGGCAGGTACACGAGGCCGAGCTCCGGGTCCACCGTGATCTGGGACCAGACGCCCACATTCCCGTTGTACGCCCAAGAGTTTTCCTGCCACGTCTCGTTGCCGAAATCGCCGGGCCGAGGAATCGTGTTGAACTGCCATAGCTTCTTGCCCGTGCGCACGTCGAACGCGCGGACGAGACCCTTGGTGTTGTTGTGCGTGGGGACGGCCTGGCCTTCCGCGAACGTCGAACCGACAATCACGGTGTCTTTCGCTACCGTCGGCGTCGCATGAATACCGACCTCGCCGGTTTCCAAATCGATCTGCGTGCCGGAGCCGTAGACCATGCCCTCCTTCAGGTCCACTATGCCATTCTTGCCGAACGAAGCGATCGGCTGGCCGGTCTTGGCGTTGAGCGCGACCAGACGGTAGCCAATCGTCATGTAAAGAATGCGCTCGTCGCCGTTGCCGTCGGTCCAGTATGCAACCCCGCGACCGGAGAGCTGCCTCGGCGACGCCGCGGCGCGCTTACCTTCAGTGATGCTGTGGACCCACAGCAACTCGCCGGTCTTGGCATCGAGCGCGACCACAGCCCGTCTTGATCCGGCGGTCGTGTAGAGCACGCCCTTGACCATGAGGGGCGTGCCTTCCAGGTTGTACTCTGGACGCGGGCCCAGATTGTCAGGCTTGAAGCGCCATGCGACCTCCAGCGTGTTGAAGTTGGAGGCGTCAATCTGATCGAGTGGGGAGTAGCGACTTCCGCGCAGGTCAGCGGCGTAATGCGGCCATTCGCCTGTCGTCGTCCCGGGTTGTTTCGAGCCGCCCGTCTGGCTCGCGAGGTGTGGTGCGACCGCGACAAGCGCGAGGATTAGCACCAACCCTAACCTTGACAGCGTGCGACGAAGCGGACCATGCATCTGCAACTCCTCGTTCTTGGTGACCGCCTGGTCGGTGACAGGCGTATGCGGTGCACACGCCGCTCATGCCCAGGGATGCCTAACGCGTGACTCTTGCAGCAGTACTCGCAGGCGTTTCGAAAATCCACAGGGCGGCGCCGTGGTCCGGGGGATTCCGAATCTCGGGCACCAGCGGCAAATATGCATTCGATTGAAACCCGCCAGGACCGACGATCACCGCGATGTAGTCCCTTCCGTTGGCCGAAAAGCTGATCGGTGCGGAACTCGGCACGTCGTTCAGGCGAGCCTTCCAGAGTTGCGCGCCCGTGGCAGCGTCGTAGGCACTGAACATCCGATCGAGCGATCCGGCAAACACGAGGCCTCCGGCGGTCACGAGTGAACCGGTGGTCAGCGGCGCACGCTGGCGTTCGACCCAGACTGTCTTCTTCGTGGCGAGATTGATCGCCTGCAGTCGTCCATACTTCCCGTCGCTTTCGGGACGCGGCCGGACGGTCCACCGTACACCGCTCGACAGGTTGCCGCGCTCGCCCTGCGCAACCGGTACGAGATCCATGCACGCCTCGACGATCGGCACATAGAGGATGTTCGTTACTGGGTCGTACGATGTGGGGAGCCAGCCCCGACCGCCGCCCACATGCGGACACACCATCTTGGTCTTTCCGTCGCCGGGGACGAGATCGGGGTCGACCGTCTTGAAGCCCGTCTTCGGATCGATTGACGTGACGATATTCTGCAGTCCCAAATCGAGCGAGGACGCGTACTTGCCGGTTTCCGTATCGACGATATCGAAGATGGCCTGCTTGCCCGCGGTGACCACGACACTCTGCATCTGGCCGTTCACCGGCAATTGTGCGATAAGCCGTTCGAACGCCCAGTCGAGATCCCACTGGCCGTTGTTCTGGTGCTGAAAGTACCACTGGAGCTGGCCCGTTTCCGGGTTGATCGCAAGCGTCGAATCCAGATAGAGCCCGTCGTTGGTCACGCCAGGTTGCTGCACCGGCGTTCGGAGCGGTTCTGTATCGTATGTGTTGCCTGGTGCAAAGAAGGCCAGGTTCTGGACCGGATCGTAACTGCCGGGGATCCACACGGAACCGCCGTTTCTCTTCTCGAGAGGCAATCCGTTCCAGCTGTTGCCTCCCGGATCGCCCGGACGCGCGATAGAGTAGAACCGCCAGACTTCCTTCCCGGTCTCTGCATCGAGCGCCGCGATGAAATTACCTCCTTGAGCGCGACCGGTCGTTCCGATCATCACCTTGCCACGCGCAATCAGCGGCCCGCCGGTCATTCGGTAGCCGGCCTTCGGGTCGCCCACTTCGGTGTCCCAGATCACGCGGCCGGTCTTGGCCGCGAGCGCGACGATATGGGTGTCCGACGTCGGGACGTATAGACGGCTGCCGTATATCGCCATGCCGCGCTTGACGCTGGGCGCCACGCCGTTCGGCAAGCGACGGGAATACTGCCAGAGCAAGTCTCCAGTTGCGGCGTCGAGCGCTTGGACTTTGTCACCGTACCCGTGAACGAACAGGGCTCCGTCGTGCACGATCGGAGTCGATTCATTCGCGCCGCTCGGCAGCGACCAGGTCCAGGCGACTCGCAGATCCTTGACGTTCGACTTATTGATCTGTTTGAGAGGACTGAACCCCGAAGCGTCGTAGCTGCGCCGCCACATGAGCCAGTCACTGTCCGGCACCTTGTTGAGCATCGCTTCGGTGACGGACCGGATCGTGTCCAGCGGATTGATCCGCGGCGGAGACGGCGGGATCTTCACGCCTGGCGCGACGCCTCCACCCTGGACGGGAGGCCAGTCGGGTGAAGCCATCGCTTTCAATGCATCAGGGTCCCCGGGGAGCTCTCGGTCACCTGGTTGCGCCCCGTTCTCCTGCAGGATGAACGCCAACAGCCGCGCGTAGGTCGTGTCGCCAAGCGTTCCTGGCCTCGCCGGCGGCATGCTCGCGCTCATGGCGGTGAACAGCACGTCTGCGGGCCGCGCCCATCTCGCGCGGAAGTCAACGCCCTTGAGCGGCGGTCCAAACTGACCATCGTCCAGAGTACTGGCCGTGACACGACGCGCACTGTTCCACGTACACCGACTGCCCCTGGTCGGCCTGAGCGGACGTGAAGCTGACAGCTGTCGGGGCCGACTGTGCTTCGATGCCAGGGAGAGTGCCGATCCACATAGCGACTGTGGCGAGGCTGCCCAGGACGAACGCGGCGCGCGGAATTGATGTCATGTGTGCTACTTCGCGACGATACCCGACAGCGGCTCTCGACGGCTGGCGGTCGTGGTCGGCGTCTTCGCCTTCAGGATCAGTTTCTGCACACGCCAATTCGAGGTTTCTGCCGCGTACACTTCGGTCTCTGACGGACACGCGAGCTGGTGGACACCAGAGAACTGCCCCAGCTGGCGGCCCGATCGGCCCATGACGCCGAGCACCTGACCATCCAGCGAGACCTTGAAAAGACGTCCCGGGAACGTGCTTTCCCCAACGAAGAGCACCTGGTTCGATCCCGGCGTGATGCAGATGGAGTTGGGCGCGCCAATCGTGGCCTCGAGGCGTGCACCGGTCGGCGTGTTGCCGTTGACCGGTCGCGTGCCGGAAGGAGGGGGCACATCGATGGTGAACATGCGCAGGAACTTGCCCTCGGTGTCGAATACCTGGATGCGCCGGTTCGATCGGTCTCCGACGTAGATGTGATCGTTTCTGTCGACGACAATGGCGTGCGGCAGGTTGAACTGCCCTGGACCGGTGCCCCGCTCGCCCCACGACTTCACCCAGTCGCCGTTGCGATCGTACTTGGCGATGCGTGAGTTGATGTATCCGTCGCTGACGTAGATGTTGCCGTTAGAGTCCCAGGCGACGTCGGTTGGCTGGCGAAACATGCCGTCGATGGGTGGGAGCGGCGGGTTCGGATGCTCCCACGGTCCGGTTCCGTCGTCGGCCGATTCCTTCCTGCGTCCATACACCTGCGTGACGCGGCCCGCCTGGTTGAATCTGATGACGAGGTCAGAGCCCTTGTCGACGGCCCAGATGTTGTCGTCCTTGTCGACCCGCACCGTGTGGGCGAATGCCCAGCCGTAAAGGCCTCTGCCGATCTCGCGGAGAAACTCACCGCGCGCGCCGAACTCGAGGAGCTGCGCGGCCGACGGCCCATAGGCTGGGCCCTGTGCGCTGTTCGATCGCGTGAAGACGAAGACGTGGCCCTTGGAATTGACCGCTACGCCGGAGACCTCGCCAAAGTTCATGCCCGGAGGCAACTTCAGAAAATCGGGCACCGACTCGAACGGCAGCTCGGGGACGTTCGTTTGGGCGAACGATGGAGAGACCAGGAGCAGGAACACGAGCAAGAGACGAGCCTTCATAGCGGCCTCCCGGTGGGATGGTATCGTACTCGCGTTGAGAGGCGGGGTTGTCGAGCGGTACCTCGCCTCCGGGTGCCCCGGCGTGGACTGATCCCCGGCCGGGATGACAGCGAGCCGCCAGACCCTCTACTCTAGGCCGATGCCAGACACTGGATCGGTGGCCGCCGACGCTGCCGCACGCCGTGCCATCGTCGACGATCTGCAGCGGACGCTTGTCGTCGAAGCCGCGGCGGGCACTGGCAAGACGACCGAGCTGATCAATCGCATTCTTCGCCTCCTCGAAAGCGCCCCACCGCTTGGCGCCACGATGAAGGAGATCGTCGCCGTCACGTTCACGGAAAAGGCGGCGGGCGAGCTGAAGCTGCGGCTGCGCGAGCGGCTCGAAGAGGAGCGGGCTACGCTCACGGAGGCAGGCGGGGAGGTGAGCGGGATGGGCAGGTGGGGCGGGTGAGGACGACGTGCGCGCCACGGAGCGCGAGTCGAACTGCCCGGCGGGCGCGGTTGGACAATGCGCTCGAGACCCTCGAAGAAGCGCACGTCAACACCATCCACGGCTTCTGCGCGGAGCTTCTTCGCGAGCGCCCGGTCGAGGCGCGGGTCGATCCGCTCTTCACCGTACTCACCGAGCCGCAGGCAGACCGGTTGTATCAGCGCGCCTTCAGTGCATGGCTGCAGTGGGCGCTGCGGGATCCGCCCGAAGGTCTGCGACGGGCACTGCGGCGGACGAGTGCGCCAGCGTTCGGCAGCGGCGACGGCGACGGTCCTGTGGATCGCCTCCGTCGTGCGGGCCGCACGCTGGCGGAATGGCGCGCCTTCGACGCGCCGTGGCAGCGGCCGGCGTTCGATCGCGAAGGGCAGGTCGATCGTCTGATCGCGGCGTTGCACCATCTGGCGGAGCTGACCGCCCACGCCTCCTCGAACGCGACAACCTCTACATCGACACCGATGCCGTGCGTCGCCTGAGCCGTCAGATCCGGCTCGAAGAGTCGTTCGAACTCCGCGATGTCGACGGATGGGAATCGCGGCTCGTGGATCTCGTCCGCGATCGCGGACTCTCGCGCACGCGGAAGGGGAGCGGCCACTCGTTCGGGCCGAACGTGACACGGATGGAGGTCCTCGCCGCGCGCGACGCGTTCTTCACCGATCTCCAGCAGTTCAAACGGGATGCGGACGCGGACCTTGCGGCGTGCCTCCAGCAGGAGCTCGCCGAGGTCACGGATCGCTATCAGACATTGAAGGCGACGGCCGGCTCGCTCGACTTTGCGGACCTGCTGGCGCGGGCCCGCGATCTCATTCGAGACGACGAAAGTGTCCGCCGACACCTGCAGGGCAAGTTCACTCGCATCTTCGTGGACGAGTTTCAGGATACGGATCCGGTTCAGGCCGAGATCCTGCTGCTGCTCGCGGCTGACGATCCGAAGGTCGCTGACTGGACTGCCGTCTCGCCCGTCCCCGGCAAGCTCTTCATCGTCGGCGACCCGAAGCAGGCGATCTACCGCTTCCGCGGCACCGACGTCGGGACCTACTGGCAGGTGAGCCGGCAGATCGAGCGGCGGGGCGGACGAGTCGTGAAGCTCACGAAGAGCTATCGCAGCGTGCCGGAGATCCAGCGATTCGTCAACGCGGCGTTCAGCGCGGAGATGGTTGAGAATGAGGACACGCTGCAGGCCGACTACGTTCCCCTCGGTGAGGCAGCGCCCGAGCGAGCCTTCGCAGCCGGCGATCGTCGCGTTGCCGGTGCCCAGGCCGTACTCCGGCACGCCTCACACGGGTTTCTCAAGGCGTCGGCCAGGGCCATCGAGGCGTCGCTGCCCGATGCGGTTGGTGCATTCATCGAGTGGTTGCTGGATGAGAGAAATGGATGGACGGTCTCCGAGCGGCAGACCAACGACAACGGGGCTGGAGCCGAGGTGCGGGTGCCGATTCAGCCGCGCCATATCGCGGTCCTGTTCCGGCGTTTCGTGAATTTCGATCAGGACGTCACGCGTGGCTACACCGACGCGATCGAGGCGCGCGGCATTCCGCATCTGCTCGTCGGCGGCAAGGCATTTCACGGCCGAGAAGAAGTCGAGATGATACGCGCGGCGCTCGCCGCCATCGAGTGGCCGGACGATGAGCTGTCTGTGTTTGCGACGTTGAAGGGGTCGCTCTTCGCGATCGACGACGAGAAGCTGCTCGAGTTCCGTCATCGGTTTGGCGGGTTCCATCCGTTCCGCATCCCTCGAGAGCTTGGAGGCAATCTGGGCGAGGACCTGGCGCTGACCGCGGAGCCGACGGCCCATTTGATGCCGATTGCGGAGGCGCTGCGGCTCCTGCAGCAGCTGCATCGAGCGAGGAATTACCGGCCGGTGGCCGACACGATTGGCCGGCTGCTCTCGGAGACGCGCGCGCATGTCGGGTTGATTCTGCGTCCTGCGGGGGAGCAGGCGCTGGCGAACGTGCTGCACGTGGCCGAGCTCGCGCGTCAGTACGAGGCGAATGGCGGCATTTCGTTCCGCGGATTCATCGACGAACTGCGCGAGGCGGCCGCGTCGGAGGGAGCCGAGGCGCCGATTCTCGAGGAAAGCAGCGACGGCGTCCGGCTGATGACGGTGCACAAGGCCAAGGGCCTCGAGTTTCCGGTGGTGATCCTCGCTGACTTGACATGCAAGATGAACCGCGCCGACGCCAGCCGGTATCTCGATGCCAGTCGCCGGCTCTGCGCGATGAAGATTGGCGGCTGGACGCCGAACGAGGTCCTCGAGCATGAAGGCGAGGAGGTGGCTCGCGACCAGGCAGAAGGCGTGCGGCTTGCGTATGTGGCGGCCACGCGCGCGCGCGATCTGCTGGTCGTTCCGGCGCTTGGCGATGAGCCGTGGGAAGGCGGATGGTGCGGGCCGCTCAATCGCGCGATCTACCCTCCAATGGCATCGCGGCGGACGACCGCGCGCGGGCCCAAGTGTCCTCGCGTTCAAGTCGAGAGATAGCGTACTGGAGCGTCCGAACGAGGATCCCGCGGGTCCGGCCACCGTCTGTCCCGGGTTGCACACCTTTGCCGAGGGCTACTCGGTTGTGTGGTGGGATCCGACGCCGGGCGGCGGACTGAACCTCGACAGGAAGGCGCCGTTCGGCGTGCGGCGCGAAGAGCTCATCGTGAAGGACGTTGCGAAGAATGTCGTGGCCGACGGGCGGAGCCAGTACGATCGCTGGCGCCTGTCGCGCATCGATGCAGTTGCCGCCGGTTCGATTCCCTCGATTCAGCTGGAAACCGTGGGCCAGTGGAGTCGCAGGCCCGACCTTCCGCTCGGGCGTCCTGGCGACGTGGATCACGGGAACACTCGTAGGCCCGACCTTCAGGTCGGGCGTCTGGGCGAGGTGGGTCACGCGGACAGTCGTAGGCCCGACCTTCAGGTCGGGCGTGTTGATGTCGGGCGTCCTGATGCCGTCGAGATCCTCACCGTGCCGGCGGCTCCCGAGGCCGTCGCTCGGCGCGGAGGGCGGGCGTTCGGTGTTCTCGTCCATACGATACTCGCGCAAACGCCTTTCGATGCGACACGATCCGTGCTTGAAGCCATCGGAGAGGTGGAATCGCGGGTGCTGGGCCTGACCGAGGACGACGTGGTTGCTGCCGCGGCGACCGTCGAGCGTGTCCTTCGCCATGATCTTCTGGTTCGCGCGCACGCTGCTTCCAAGCGCGGCGCCTGCCGTCGCGAGACCCCCATCACGCTCATGCTTCCCGACGGAACGCTCGTCGAAGGCGTCGTCGACCTGGCGTTCGAGGAGCAGGGTGCATGGACGGTCGTGGACTACAAGACCGACCGCGAGCTGGACGATGGTGAGGAGTCATATCGGCGTCAGGTCGCGCTCTACGCGGCAGGGATTACCGCAGCGACCCGACAGGTGGCGAGAGGCATTCTCATTCGCGTGTAGACCGTCGAGATCCGTCTTCAACCTTCTCAGGAACCATCCACCGCCTGGAACTGGTGCCCGCGCGTCTCGGGCCCGAGCCAGAGCATCGCGACCACGATGAGCAGGGACGCTGCGATACACAGGGCCATGGCGTTCGGCAGCGTCCATCCCGCGTCTTGAAGTGCGCCGACCGCGTACGGCGTGAGCGCGCCGAGGGCGGCTCCCGCGTGATAGGTGAACCCGGATCCGACGCCGCGGACGGCAGTCGGAAATCGCTCCGACAAGTACGTCGGCACGACACCCCACATCCCGACGCCGAAGCTGCCCATGAGCAGCGCGCCCACGACGAGCAGACGGGAGTCGGTCGCAAAGAGGTAGAGCGGTATTACCACCAGGCTGGCGAGCGCCGCCATCGTGGCTGCGCCTCGACGTCCCGATCTGCCCTCCGAGACGTGGCCCCAGACGGCATCGCCCGCGATCCCCCCGAGATTCAGGGCTATCAGGTAGGCCAGCGTCGAACGGCCGGACTCTCGCAGAAACGTGGCGTACCAGAACGTGATCGAGTAGTAGGAGAACATGAAGCCGCCCATCAGCATTGACGTTTGCAGGGTTGTCGGCAGCAGGTCGCGGCGGAAGATTCGCAGCAGCGACACGCTATCCTGCTTACCGGCTTGGTGCAGATGTCGCTGACGCGCGAGCCAGACCGGGCTCTCGGTCACGTTCGTGCGGATCCAGAGCACGAGCAGCGCCGGTACGACGCCGATCCAGAACATGGCCCGCCACGCGAGGTCGCCGTGCGGTGTCAGTGATGGGTAGACGAACGAGAAGACGAGGGCCGAGAGGATGAAGCCCCAGTTGTAGCCGCCCTGGAGGAGGCCTGAGGCGATCCCGCGCAAATGCGCGGGCCAGTGCTCGAGCACGAGCGGCATCCCGGCCGCCCATTCGCCGCCCATGCCGATGCCGAAGAGCGCGCGGAACCCGAACAGCATCGCGTACGACGTCGAGAAGCCGCTCAGCCCGGAAAAGAGCGAGAACCACAGAATCGAGAGCATGAGCGGAAGCCGACGTCCCCATCGATCGGCCGCTGTGCCCGCTGCAGCTCCGCCAACGAACCTCATGAGGAGCGTGACGGTGCCAAGCGCCCCGGCCAGCGCCCGATCGACGGTGAAGGTGCGCTCGATATCGATCAAAATGAAGGTGATGATGGTGAAGTCGAAACCATCGAGCACCCAGCCCAGGAATGTGGCCCAGAAGGCTCGCCATTGTTCAGGGTTGACTTGCGAGTACCACGGACCGACCGGCCGTACCGGTGCGGCAGTCTTCTGCGCCGCCGCGATCCCGTGGTGTTCCGTCACAGGCACGTGGGCATCCCTGAATCTCGAATCACCTGCGATATCCTCGACCTAGTATCCTCGACGTTGTTCCCGCGGCGTTCGCTGATAATGAAGTGGACCCATGAACGAACTGAGCTGGCCGTGGATCGTGCTGATGGCCGCCGGGCCGCCAGTCGTCAGCCTGCCGCTGGCCATGCTTGTCTGGCGGACCGGTGAGATCATTCTAGGCAACATCGCGGGGACGGTCGTTATTTTCGGTGCGGCACTGGCGCTCATCTTCCGAGAATACAGCGAGATCGATCGCCTGACCCAGGCCTGCATCGAGGCCGGGTCCATGTGCGTGCCGGTGCCGAGCGCCTTCACGCGCTACGCCATCTACGCGTTCATCGGGCTCGCCGAAGTGTTTGCGCTATTTCTCGTGAGCCTCCGTGTGGAGCAGCAGATCCGAAACCGCGGCGTCGCTCCCGAGTGGCGGTGAACGTAGGCCCACCTTGAGGTCGAAACGTAGGCCCGACCTTGAGGTCGAAACGTAGGCCCGACCTGGAGGTCCAAACGTAGGCCCGACCTTGAGGTCGGGCGTGGGGTTGCAGTGGCTCGTGCGGCCGCAGCGGCACTCGCACGACAAGAGGCTGATCATGTGCAGAAACATCAAGACGCTCTTCAACTTCGACCCACCAGTCACCGAGCAAGAAGTCCGCGCGGCATCGTTGCAGTTCGTCCGGAAGATCAGCGGCTTCAATAAGCCCTCGAAGGCGAATGAGGCCGTCGTTCCTCGCCGCTGTGGATGACGTTGCACGGGTGTCCGGCCGCCTTCTCGCGTCGCTCGAGTCGACGGCGCTGCCGAAGAATCGAGAGGAACAGGCCGCCAAGGCCAGGGCGCGCGCGTCGCAACGATTCGGTGTGTAACACGGGGTGGCGGCCTTTGCTCGATGAGCAGTTGAGGATCGCGAAGGCGCTGCCCCAGCGCCGCGATATTGGAGACCCGATCTCAGCGCAGCGTGGGCCACCCCTTGTCGACCGGTTTGGCTGGGTCAGCCGTGATCTGCAGATCGGCGCAGTGATGGTACGAGTAGCCGCCGGGCTGGTTGTAGCCGTGCTCGGCCATGAACTGTAGGATCTGCAGCGTGCACTTCGCACAGCTGATGTTCGGCAGCTGGATGTCGGTCTCCCACATCAGCGGTGGTGCGGTTGTCCCGGCCGCGGGTGGTGCCGGCCGCGTGTAGTGCTGGAACAAGCCGTCGGCAATCACCGGGAGCTGCGGCGGACTCTGAATGACAGCCCAGACGGAATACGGCCCGCGTTCCGTTATCCGTTCGGTCGTCACCGGATCGGGCGGGAGTTCGTCGCGGGAATTCACCGCGAGCGCCACCCGATAATGGCCCGGATGATAGATGGTCTCCTGCAGCTTCAGGTGCAGCTTCGATCCGCCAACGGCTTTGCCGATCACATTGCTCAGCGGCACGGCGGGACCGTTGGGGCTGCCGTGGGAGCGTTCCCGCAGGGCGCCAGCTTCTGCGGGTCGCCACGTTCGTTCTCAACGAGCCATGAGGCTGGCTCCAGAAGTTTGAAATGAGCTTGGACACCAGCCGGCATGGCTCGTCAGCGAGGCGGACGCCAGGGCGAAAACGGCAAGACGGACCGGCGGTTTCCTGGGCATGGCTGCTTGGACGCACCAATCCCCGCGGAGGGTTCACATTGGCGAGCGACCAAGCACTCCATGACCCAGCAAGACGACTTGCGGACGGTCCTGGTCGGGAGCTAGCATCGGCTTCGTGATGGGCGCCGACCATCAAAGGCGAGAGGAGCGCATGCAGGAGTTCGCGTTCGATACGGTGAGCAGGAAGGCCGTCGTCTGCGGCATGCCCGGCGCGTGATGGGCAACCCACACTCGGTGGACCTGTCGGCGCTGTTTCTCCGTGAAATCGACGCGCTCAGTCGAGAAGTCGAGCTCTATCCCACTGATGCGGCTGTCTGGAAGGAGATTCCTGGCATGCCGAATACGGGCGGGACGCTCGTGTTGCACCTGGTCGGGAACCTTCGGTTCTTTATCGGGTCGACGATTGGGGGTGTCGACTACGTTCGGGACCGCGAGGCCGAGTTTGCGCTTCGGGGTGTGCCTCGCGCGACACTCCGCTCGATGATTGCCACGGCCAGACGCGACGTGGAACGGGGGCTGTCACAGTTGTCCACCTCAATGCTGGAGGCGCCGTATCCGGTCGCGGTTGGCGGGCGTCAGATGCCCACGCAGCTGTTTGTGTTGCATCTGCTGTCCCACCTGGCCTATCACCTCGGCCAGATCGACTATCACCGGCGGACGTCCAGCGGTGACAGCGCGTCAGCCAACGCGCTGTCGCTCGCGACGCTGGGTGAAGCCAGCGGGCAGCACAAGGCGTAGGCCAGACCTTCACGTCCGGCGAGCGGTGTCGGACGAGACGCCCAAACCAAAGCTCGGGCCGAGAACGCGCCTACGATCGACGGGACGCCAGCAGAAACACTTCAGAAGCGAGCGTCGCGTCGAGGCTCGAGAGGTTGGCAACCCGCTCGCGCTCGCGCGTTCGTCCGCCACGGTAGGTGGTGCGCAACAGGTCGAGCACCGCGGTCCGGGGGAGATGCAGCCCCTGCCGCACCGTGGATCGATGCAGTAATGCGAAATCCGGCGCGTGATCGACAAGCAGTGACTCGCCGCGCTCGCGTGCCAGCGCCTTCCCTTGGACGAGTTCGCGCAGTTCGAGGAGATCGTCCTGCGCGGGAATCGCGACGAGGAGGAATCCCGTTGGGTGCGATGATGCGCGCGCATTCGAGTGGATTGCGTCTGCCGTGCAGAGAGAGGACGAGGTCCACCCGTCCGTCAAGAAGCGGGAGGCGCCGATCGGCGTTGGCCACCACCCATGTGAGAGTGGGGAATCGCCGCGCCGCGCACTCGGCCGCGGCAGTCGATAGGTCAAGACCGATTCCTTCGATGGTCCGTGCCGTGGCCAGCGCAGCCAGCGTGTCGCCGGAGCCGGATCCGAGGTCGACGACGATCGGCCGCTCCGAGAGACTCAGCGCGAGGGCCTGTTGCACAACCTCGTCGACGAGCGCGCGCCCGACCCCCATTGCGAGCAGCCGGGCGCGCGCCTCGACCGCCTCTTTCGAATCGCCGGCATTCAGTGACCGCCGGTCCTGCGGTTGCAGCAAGTTCACGTACCCGCTGCGCGCGACGTCGTATGAATGTCCACGTGGACAGACGAAGGTTCGTGCCCGCCGGTCGAGCGGCAATCCGCAGTCCCGTACGCTGCACGCCAGGGATGTCGGAGGCACGAAGGTTGTCATCCTACTTCTTCCATTGAAGATGCGTGCACGCTAGACTCTGCGGCACGGTTGGCCGGTCGTTCGCCGTCCGACCGAATGGTGGTGCGATTTCAGGGAGGGGTCATGAAGGCTCGCTGGCAACGGTGGTTCGTGGTGGCAGTGGCGTGCGGCGTGGCGGCCGTCACGACAGGTGTCTTGCGCGCCCAGCAGGGAGCGCCCGTGACCGGCGAATGGAGAAACTACGGAGGAGATCTCGGGAATACGAAGTATTCGCCGCTCGCGCAGATCAATCCCCAGAATTTCAGCCAGCTTCGACTCGCGTGGCGCTGGAAGTCGGCTGACGGCTTCGTGAGCCGGACGATTCCCGGCCGAGGAGAGGTGTGGGCGAGCTCTCGACTGATCTTCGAGGAGCTCCGCACCGACGACCCGAAACGGTGGCGCGACAACCAGGCCCCGGGCATCTCCAACTTCAAGGCAACGCCGCTCATGGTTGGCGGCCGCTTGTACCTGAACACGCCGACGTCGATTGGCGCGGCGATCGACGCGAGAACCGGCGAGACCCTCTGGATATACAACCCGCAAGAGCTATGAGGCCGGTACGACGACGATGAGCGCGCGTTGGAACCAACGAGGCGTGGCGTATTGGACCGATGGAAAGCAAGAGCGGGTGTACTGGGGCACCGGCGACGGCTACCTGGTCGCGGTTGACGCCAGGACGGGAGTCCCGGTCGAGAGCTTCGGAGATCGCGGGCGGGTCGATCTGATGGTGGGTCTTCCGCATGCAGTCCGCGGGTCCCGAGACTGGTTAAATGCGCTGACGTACTCCGTGCAGTCGCCGCCGATCGTGGTGCGGGACACGGTGGTGACGCCAGCCTCGATCTCGTCCTTCAACAATCTGAAGGAACAGATTCCGGGCTGGACCCGCGGCTGGGACGCGCGAACGGGCAAGCTGAAATGGACCTTCCATACGATCCCGCGCCCGGGTGAGTTCGGCAACGACACCTGGAAAAACGACTCCTGGTCGTACACGGGGAAGGTGAGCGGTTGGTCAGTCTTCAGCGCCGATGAACAGCTCGGGTACCTGTACGTGCCGCTCAACACGGCAGCGCCCGATTACTACGGCGGACATCGACCGGGCGACGGGTTGTTTGGCGAATCGCTGCTATGTTTGGACGTCGAAACAGGCAAGCGGGTGTGGCACTATCAGTTCGTCCATCACGGGCTCTGGGACTACGACCTTCCGGCGGCGCCCAACCTCCTGGACGTCACCGTGAACGGCCGAGCGATCAAAGCGGTCGCCCAGGTGACCAAGCAGGGATTTCTCTTCGCCTTCGACCGCGTCACGGGCCAGCCAATCTGGCCGATCGAAGAACGTCCCGGTGGGTCCGTCGGATGTCCCGGGCGAGCAGGCGTCGAAGACCCAACCATTTCCAACCAAGCCGCCGCCTTTCGAGTATCAAGGTGTGTCGAGAGATGACTTGGTGGACTTCACGCCCGAGCTCCGGGCGATGGCCATCGACGCGATCAAGAATTACCGGATCGGACCGCTGTATACGCCTCCCTCGGTCGTGGTGGCCAACGGCAATCAAGGAACGCTCGGTCGTCCGTGCACCAACTGGTGGCGCGAACTGGTCCGGCGCGGCCGTCGATCCGGAGACGGGGATGCTGTACGTTCCCTCGCGGAACTCGATGTCCGTCTTCCGACTGGAAAAGCCTGGTCCCGAACAGAAGAGCAACTTGCAGTACATGGAAATCAGGGGAGGCGCCTTTCCGACGCTCCCACAGGGATTGCCGCTGTTCAAGCCGCCATATTCGCGCCTGACGGCGATCGACATGAACAAGGGCGAGCACGCGTGGATGGTACCTCTTGGGGACGGCAGCTTCATCCGTAACCATCCCCTGCTCAAAGGGCTGAATCTTCCGCCGCTCGGAGGCGACAGCTCGACAAGCGGACCGCTGCTGACGAAGACGTTACTGGTGATCGCGCTCACCACCGGGGGGCGCAATGATGGCCCGAGGTTGGTTGCACGGGACAAGGCCACGGGAAAAGAGATCGCGTCTGTCGACTTGCCAGGGACGGCGATCGGGACGCCGATGACGTACGTTGCGGACAACAAGCAGTTCATCGCCTTGACCGTGGCGGGCGATCCCGTGCCGGAACTCGTCGCGTTCGCGCTGCCGTAGTCACGCCCAGGCGGCCCGGTCACTCGATGCTCAATGAGAACGGCGTCAGCGCGCTGTTCCAGTCGTTTCCGGAAGCAGTGTGACGATCGTATAGCGGTCGAGCGGGAAGTATTTCCGCAATGTGTCCTGCACGACGGCAGGCGTCATGCTGTCGATGCGCTGCTGGCGTGTGAGAATCTCGTTCGGGTTGGCGCCAATGAGGTGCATACGCTGGAGGCGGCCCATCCAGTAGCTGTTTTCACGCATTGATGTTTCGTACGTGCGGCGGGCCGATTCCTTGGCCTTCGCGACCAGATCGGGCGATGGCCCCTGTTGCTGCAGCCGCCTCACTTCCTGCAGTACGCGGTCGGACATTGCCTGGATGTTCTGCGGCGCTGCGCCGAAGCTCACCTGCACATGACCGTCACCGCGTTGCGGCGTTGCCTGTGAGAGGCCGACGCCGACCGAGTAGGTCTGTCCCAGATCCTCGCGCAGCACGTCACGCAGGGTGTTCTCCACGACCATCGTGGCGGCCAGCATCCGCTCCTGTTCGATCGCATCGGGAGGCACATCGGCCGCAAAGCTGAGCACCGTCTGGGCGACCGGCTCGCGTCCCTTGATGACGGTGTCGCGGACGATGGTCGTCGGGAATGTGACGCCGACATCCTTGAAGTTGGACGTCCGGCGTCCGGTTGATGGCAGCGACCCGACGTAGCGGGCGAGCAAGGGTACGGTGGTGTCGATGTTGAATGACCCAACCAGGAACATCGTGAAGTCGGCCGCGTTCGAGAAGCGGTCGCGGTAGAACGCATACATCTTCGCGCCATCGAGCGTCGCAATCTGCTCGGAGGTGAGCGGCTGCGACGTGTAATGGTTCGACGTGTTGATGAGCTCCAGCTTCTCGCCAAAGACCTGGCCGGGGCTCTGTCCGCGGTTGGCCACCGCCGCGTCCAGCTGGCGTCTGACCAACGTCAACATGCCCGGATCGTTGTCGGGGGCCGTGAAGTCCTGATAGAGGAGCTGCAGCGCGGTTTCGAGTTCGGCCGGAGTGGCCCCTCCCTGGATGCCGTGCGTTGAGAGCGAGATGAACGGCGACGCGCTCGCCGTCTTGCCCGCCAGCAGCTTGTTCCGTTCGAGTGGCTTCACGCCGGCAAATCCTGAAAGACCCACGTACTGTGTCGCCAGCGACGCCTGAACGAAGTCGGAGGGGGGGCGAGCGACGCGCCGCCTTTGGCGTACATGGTGAAGAGGACCTGATCGTTCTTGAAGTCGGTCGGCTTCAGCCAGGCCTCGACGCCGTTCGCAAACTGGACGATCGTCACGCCGAGTTCGGGCAGCTGGCGCCGGGACGTGACGGCCGCCGGCTCTGGAATGCGCTCGAGGAGCGCGCGCGCGGTGGTGCTGTCGCTCCAAGGCGTCACGGCGACCCGTTCGCCGGACCCGAGCGCCGTTCGCAGATCGGCCTCGGTCGGCGGTTGAAGGCCGGCCTTCTCCGGCATCACGGCGAGGATCACGCGACTCTCGTCGGATAACCTCGACCGCGCGATCGCCGTGACATCGTCCAGCGTGATCGTCGGCAGCGCCCACTGAACGAGGCCACGCTCGTACGCCACGCCAGGAATCGGCTCGTCGCCGAGGAAGTGGCGCAGGTACTCGTCCGCGAACTGGGCGCTATCGGTCTTGTCCCGCTCGTTGTACGAGCGCTCGTAGAAGGCCAGGAGTCCGCGCTTCGTCCGATCCAGTTCCCCGGCCGTGAATCCGAATTCCCGTATTCGCTTGGCCTCGATCGCGAGCGCCGCGAGCCCTTCGGCCACTCCGCCGTCCTTGACGCTCGCGCCGATTTCAAATGTGGTGACAGTGCGATTCAGCGGACCGCCGCCGACACCCGCCCCCAGAAACCTCGCATCGGGCCGTTGCGCCAGTTCGGCCAGACGATTGTCGAACATCTCGTAAAAAAGGCGCTCCACGAGCGAGCGGCGGTAGTCGGCGACGAGCCGCTCGCCTTCCTTCGGGCGCTTCGTGAGCAACTGCACGGCGGACTGCGTGATCTCGGGATCGGTTGTGACCTTGACCATCAGCTCGCGATGCATCGGGATGTTGTCATCCGGGGCCGATGGGGCGGAGCCGCGCGCTTTCAGCGGTCCGAATGTCGACCGAATCGTCGCCTCCATCTGCTGCGGATCGATGTCGCCGACGGCGACGATCGCCATGCGATCGGGGCGGTACCACGCGTCGTAGAACGCCCGCAGTCTCTGGGCCGGCGCGTTCTGGATGATGTCCGGCTTGCCGATGGGCAGGCGATCGGCGTACCGCGATCGGTAATAGAGCAGGGGAATCTGCTGATCGCGAATCCTGGAGCCGGCGCCGAGCCTCCCGCGCCACTCCTCGATGACGACGCCGCGTTCCTTGTCGATCTGGACGGGATCGAGGGTCAGCCCACCGGCGAAATCGGAGAGCGCCGTGAATCCCTTCGCGAGGGCCTCAGCATTGTCGGTTGGAAGGTCGAGGCGGTAGATGGTCTCGTCGAAGCTCGTCGAGGCGTTGATGTGCGGGCCCAGTCGCGCGCCGACCGACTCGAAGTAGGAAAAGACCTCGCCCGGTTTGAAATGGACGCTGCCGTTGAAGGCCATGTGTTCGATGAGATGCGCGAGCCCTTGCTGATCGTCGGCCTCGTTGAGCGAGCCTGCTTTGATGGCCAGGCGGAGTGACACGCGCGTGGCCGGCCGCGTGTTGCGTTTGATGATGAACGTGAAGCCGTTCGGCAGCTTGCCTTCGTGGACGATCGCCTCGACTGGGATGACATCCTGTGGATTGAACGTCGACGGTACGGCCGGCGACTGGGCCCGCAGCATCGGCGCCGCAAGACCGATCGCGACAAGAGCCGTGCCAGCGATCATTCCCACCGAGCGTATGAATGCCTTCATGTGAGCGATTATAGCCCGCAGGTCACCACGCCCGAGCCAAAGGCATGACGCCCGAGCCAAAGCTCGGGCCTACGAGACACGACACGTGCTCCTCCTCGTAGGCCCGACCTTCAGGTCGGGCGCAATCGCTATCGCAGCCGCTACGAGACTCCTCCTCGTAGGCCCGACCTTCAGGTCGGGCGCGTTCGCTATCGCAACCGCCAGGGTGACGCACCACCGCCCCATCCGAGTAGCGCGTCGCGGACCCACGTTGTGTTCCGATTTGCATGGCAGCCCAGGCAGGGATTCGGCACCTGAAAATCATCCGTCAGGCCAGGCGTCACGAACTTGAAGGTGTGACTCCGTACGTTGACGTTGGCAATGGTCTGCGCGGTGCGTGGCATGTGACAGCCGACGCAGTCGCTTCCAGGGCTGTCTGCGGCGTGATGCGTGTGGGCCTCGATGCTCGCCGCATGCGGCCCGCTCGGAGAACTCGGACCGTGGCATGTGAGGCACAGCTGTTTGGCCGGTTTCAGGAGATCCGCGTCGTGGGGGCTGCCGTGCGGGTCGTGGCAGCTGGAGCAGGCCACGCCGCGCGCGTACATCAGGCTTTGCACGAAGTCGTTCCCCTGCATGCGGTTCTTGTGCGCCGTTCCATCTCCGAAATGCGTGAACGTCGTCTGGCCCAGCTTGTGCTCCTCAAGCTCCCAGAAGTTCTTCAGGTCGAGCCCGACGCGAAACCCGACCGGCCAGTCGTAGTACTGCCCCGCAATCGGATTCTGCAGCGGTTTCCCCTGTGAGTGGCACTGCACGCAGATGTCAGTGGCCTTCGCCGTGTCGAGCCGCGCCGGGTTGATGATCGTGCCACGTCCAGGCTGACGGAGGTGCGAAAGGCCAGGTCCGTGGCATTTCTCGCAGCCGACGTTCCACTCGGTCGGGGTCTTGGTCTCGAGGTTGTAGTTCACCGAGTGGCAGCCGTCGCAGAGGGGCCCGGTCGGGCGTTTCATGTTGTCGGCGGGGTAGAACGGCACCCACCAGTCGGTGTTGGGCTGCACGAAGTATGGACGCCACACGCGATTGGCGATGTCCCACTGGGCACCGAGCGGGAAGTAGTCGTTACCAATTCTCGTGAAGTACCGCTGTTTCCACTTGCTGCCATAGACGAAGGCGATCTCTTCCTTCTTGAATGTCACCAGCGGATCGGACTTCGACAGATCCGGTGTGATCGCCTCAGGATGCTCCTTCGGATTGAGCACCACGTTCGCCATGCGGGTCTTCGACCAGCGCTCGTAAATGGGGGCGTGGCACTCGCGACAGGCGGCCGAACCGACGTAGTTCGCCGCGGCTTGTGGTGCGGTCGCCAAAGGCCGGGCCGTTGGCTGTCCCTGCGCTGCTGCGACCTGTGGGCGTCCTCCGCCGACGGCCACGAAGACCAGCATCACACCCAGCGCGAACATGAGGAACTTCGACATGACATGCAAGAACGTGGAGGCCTTCCGACAGCTGAATCAGCAGCCGCTCGTTGTTCCGGACGCAGCTCGGATTCTGAAATCTTATCATCGGGTCATCCGTTCATTGAGCAGGACACTCACACGACTCATCAATGACGAGATGACCAAATGACGAGATGACCAAATGACGAGATGACCAAATGACGAGATGACCAGATTCACGATTCACTTGAGCGTCAATCGCAGGGTCACGCCGACGGTCCTGGGGTCTCCGGGCTGTCCCACATAGAGGCCCGAGTTGCCAGGCGCCGCGGACAGCAGGTCGAAGTAGTCCTTGTTCAGCAGGTTCCGGGACCAGACGGACACGGTCCAGCCCTCCGCCACGCGGAAGCCGATCCGGGCGTTCAGCAGGGAGTAGCCGTCGACGACGAGATACTTCGACGCGCTCGCGCTTGACGAAAACGAGGAACGATAGCTCGCGTCGAACGCGCCGAAGAACTGACCCGTTCGACCGAACAGCGCGCCCGAGGTCGACGTACTCGCCACCGAAGGAGACCGCGCCTCTGGAGATGCCGGGCAGGTCGGAGCCCGATATGTCCTTCACCTGCGGCCCGCCCGTTTCTTCGAGCGGCGGCGGCGCGTCGGGGAACGAGACGTACTTGCCGTCGGTATAGGCGGCAGCCGCATAGAAGGAGAGATGGTTGTCCACGCTGGCGCTGGCGTCGAACTCGAGGCCGCGCACGCGCACCTTCTCGGCGTTCGCGAGGTAGCCGCGAAGGACTCCCACATCGGCGTTCACGACCTGAGCCTGGAAATCGTTGATCTCGGTGTCGTAGACGGCGAGATTCGCCGTCACGTTTCGAAACGGCTCGGTCTTCACGCCGATCTCGAAGTGGTGCACGTCTTCGGGCTTGACGGTTGCGGCCGAGAGGACGGGCCGGCCCAGCGCATCGGTTGGTACGCCGTTCAGGTTGAGCCCGACCGACTTGAAGCTGGTGGCATAGGTCGCATAGGTGTTGACACGCTTCGCGGCCTTGAACGCGACGGTCATCTGCCCCGAGAGGTTGGTGTCGTCGACATTCGCCGCATAGGCCTGCGGCGCAAGGACCGACCGCTGCAGGGCGATGAGGACCGGATCGGTCGTCTGGAGTCCGCCATAGACCTGCTGATCGAAGTCGACGTCCTTCTTGTCGTAGTTCAGGCGAAGGCCGGGCAGCAGGCGCAGGCGATCCGTCACCAGCCACTCGACCTGGCCGAACAGTGCCGCACTGAGGTTCTGGTACTCGAGATACTGGTCGAAGCCGTACCCATCCAGCAGACCTGGCGTTGCCGCGGCCGGGGTCGGCGCCAGGAGAAAGCGGGCGGCCGCCGAGCCCTGTTCCTGCTTGATCACCGGGTTCGAGTCGATCCCCTGTCGGAACAGGAACGCGCCGGCCACGAAGTTCGTGCGCCGCGACACATCGCCCGCGTAACGGAGTTCCTGCGTCCACTGCGACTGCCTGGACGTGCCGGAGGAAATCGTCGTCACCGGCAGACCGATGAAGTCGCGATCGTTCGACGGATTCCAGTCCCAGAAGCGCCAGGCCGTTGTCGACGTCAGCCGGCCCGGCCCGATCTTCCAGTCGACGTTCAAGCGAGGTGCCACCCAGATCCTGATAGGACCGCATCGGCGTGTCGATGTCGGTCACCCGATCGAACGCGTTGTAAGCTGGGAGGGGCGTATCCAAGATCGGCGGCGATCTGCGGGAACTGGCGATTCGCGGGGCGCAACGTTGGCGTGACGCCGGCGACCACCTGCGTGTAGTCCTGCGACGCGCTGGCGGGTATGGTCCAACGCCCAGCGTGACCGCGATCCGATCCGACGGGGCGAACAGGACCTGGCCCCTGACGCCAAGGTTATTGAGATCGTTCACGTCGTCGCCCGTCCTGACGTTGAGGACGGTGCCGTCGCGCTGTGTGCCGGAGAAGGAGAGTCGCCCCGCCACGTTCTTCACGAGAGGGCCGGTGATCGACGCCTTGGCCTGGACGTATCCGAGGTCACCGTAGTTGAGCTCGACTTCAGTGGCCGGCGTGAAGCTGGGCTTGCGTGTGGTGACGTTGATGGCACCGGCGGTCGTGTTCTTGCCGAACAGCGTGCCCTGCGGCCCGCGCAGCACCTCGACCTGTTCGACGTCGAGGAAGTCGAGCGTCGCCGACGCGGGACGGGCGTAGAAGACGCCGTCGATGTAGAGGCCGACGCCCGGCTCGATGCCGTCGTTGGTGAGGCCGAAGGGCGCGCCCAGGCCGCGGATGTTGATGGACGAGTTGCGCGGGTTGGTCGAATAGAACTGCACGGTCGGAAGCATTTCCTTCAGGCGGTTCACGTTGAAGGCGCCGGCGTCGGCGACGAGATCGCCCCTCACGACAGACACCGGAATCGGCACTTCCTGGGCGACCTCCTCGGTGCGCCGCGCCGTCACGACCACCGACTGGCTGAATCGAGCCAGGTTCAAGGCGACGTCGACCGTTGTCGACTGACCCGCCTCGACGACCGCGCGGCGGATCGCTGTTTCGAACCCATCGAGGGCGACCTCGAGCCGGTAGGCTCCGGGTGCCAGCGCGTCGACTCTGTATGCGCCCTGCTCGTCGGTGACGGTCTCGAGCGCGACATTCGTCGCTTCGTTCACAACCTTCACGGATACGCCGGGAATGACCGTATCCGAATTGTCTTTCACGACGCCCGATATTGAGCCAGTCTGGGCCATCGCGCTTGCGGGCAGCAGCCACAATGACAGCGCGACACCGGCCACTCCTCTGAACGTCATCACACGTCTCTCCTCTCTGCGAGCCACGACTGGGCTCACGACATCACGACGCGAAGGCGGGGAGTTGGGCGTGCCGAGAACGGCTGAACGAGAAGGATGCGGGACCGCGAACTGCCTGGAAGCCTGCGCCGGACCGGACCGCCGCTTACGTTGCCGTTGTCGGCACGCTACACGCGCGGCGACAGCGCGCCGATGCAGGGCCGATGGGCCGCCAGGAGGTGGGACGAGGTGCGGTGGTCACTCCGATGTGCCATTAGCCTATCATACGGATAGACTAAGTAGTCAATAGCCTCCACGTCTCGTCGCGCGCCCATGCAGTCATCCTATCGGTATGGTAGAGTAACGCGTCATGTTGTCGCGGAAATCGAAGTACGGACTCAAGGCACTGCTCATGCTTGCCCGTGAAACCGATCGCGGCCCGGTGTTGGTGTCGACGCTGGCCGAGCGCGACGCGATCCCGAAGAAGTTTCTCGAAGCCATCCTGCTCGAGCTGAAGCGGCGCGGCGTGGTGCACAGCAAGAAAGGGAAGGGCGGCGGGTACTTTCTCCACCGTAAGCCGTCGGAGATCACCTTCGGCGAGGTGATTCGTGCGTTGGATGGCCCGCTGGCGGCCGTGCCGTGCGTCAGTCAGACGGCCTACATGAAGTGCGCCGAGTGTGTCGACGAAGCGACGTGCGGCGTGCGGATCGCCATGAAGGAAGTGCGAGACGCCACAGCCCGCATTCTCGACCACACCACGCTGGCCGATGTGAACCGACAACTGAGCCGGAAACGCAGGCGCACGACGCGCGGGCGCTGAGAGTTCGCGTCCGATGCCTCCGCACGCCGTCGCGCTCGGCCTCATCACGCTCGGCGCCGCCGTCGTCAACGGCGCGCTTGGTTATGGCTTTTCGTCCATCACGGTCCCTCTCGCGCTGCTGTTCCTGTCGAACCGCGCCCTCAACCCGGCGCTCATCATCATCGAGGTGCCGCTGAACGCGTATGTGCTCTGGGTGAACAGACAGGGCGTACCCGGCGTGTGGCGGCGCGTCCTGCCGATGATTCTGGGGCTCGTCCCTGGCGTGATGCTCGGAACGACGCTGCTGTCGAGCGTGAGTCCGGACTGGTTGAAGCTGTACACCTTCATCGTGCTGCTGCCGCTGATCCTGCTCCAAGCGGCCGGATTCCGACGCCCCATCGAGTCTGAGCGGGCAGCGGCGCTCGTGTTTGGCGCGGGCGTCGGCGTGCTGTACTCGGTGACGACGATCTCGGGGCCCCCGCTGGCCATCGCATTGAACAATCAGGGACTGGCGAAGAAGGAGTTCCGCGCCGCGCTGGGGCTCGTGCGCCTGGCGGAATCATCGATGACGGCTCTCAGTTACATCTTCGTGGGGCTCTTCGTCCGCGAAAGCGTGGCGCTCGTGCCGTGGATCGTGCCGAGCGTGGCCATCGGTGTCCCGATCGGCGCGCAGATCATCCGGCGGATGCGGTCCGAGACGTTCCGGCGGATCTGCATGAGCTTCGACGCGTGGATCGTGGGTTTCGGCCTGTCGAAGCTGGTGCAAGCGCTCGGCATCATTCCGGGGGCCGCAGCGTACTCGATTCTCGCCGCGGTCGCCCTGCTCGATTCCTGGCTGTTGTACCGGTTCTTTTCGGTGCACGATCGCCCGGACGAGGCACCCGAGCTGAAGCTCGGGCCCTCGTGACGCGCTGAAGCTCCCGCTTGCGAGGACGCGGTCGTTGTTGACATCCAGAAGCCAAATTGCTACAAGTGGATACAGCAATATGACCGTGGCAGGTCGGAAGTGCGTGTGTTGTTGCTCCAGGGCCCGAAGGGTCCCCGCGCTGCCGGTCTCCCTATGTTCATGACGGACATCCGCTAGTCACACCAGGCGGAACGAGACCAAAAAGCCCGGGGATCACCCCGGGCTTTTTTTGTTGTCCTGGGCTCACCGCCGAACTCGCAGAGCCGCAAGAGGCCTTTCTTCAAAAGAGACGTTGCCGGCTCGGCGGTTTCAGCGGTCAACTTCGAACGGTCGGATCCTAGAGTCTGACCCTGACAGGGTTCTTGCGTATGTCAGCCACCGTCCACAAGATGTACGAAACGCGCCTCGATCAACCGGCCCAGTCGAAACTGATGCCGAGCCACGACCACCTTCGCGCGCTCGAGGCCGAGAGCATTCACATCATGCGCGAGGTGGTGGCCGAGTTCGAGCGGCCGGTCATGCTCTATTCGATCGGCAAGGATTCGTCGGTCTTGCTGCGACTGGCGCAGAAGGCGTTTCATCCCGGGCCCGATTCCGTTTCCGCTGCTGCACGTCGACACGACCTACAAGTTTCGCGAGATGATCGAGTTTCGCGACCGCTACACGCAGGAGATTGGCGCGCGCCTGATCGTGCACACGAACACCGAGGCGATTGCCGAGGGGACGACAGCCGTTTCTGGTCGGGACGCAACGCTGCTGCGGAGCGCTGAAGACGAAGTCGCTGCTCGATGCCCTGCAGGCGGGCGGCTTCGATGCCGCCTTCGGCGGCGCGCGACGCGACGAGGAGCGCTCGCGAGCCAAGGAACGCATCTTCTCGCTGCGCGACGCCAACGGGCAGTGGGATCCGAAGAACCAGCGGCCGGAGTTGTGGAATCTGCTGAACAGCCGCATTCGACCAGGGCGAGAGCATCCGCGTGTTCCCGTTGTCGAACTGGACCGAGATCGACGTCTGGAGCTACATCGACGTCGAGAACATTCCCGTCGTGCCGCTGTACTTCGCCAAGGAGCGCGAGGTCGTCGTGCGCGGCGAGTCGCTCATCACGCTCGAACAGCCGTTCGTCCCGCTGATGCCGGGCGAGCAGCCCCGAGCGGATCATGTGCCGGATGCGGTCGCTCGGCTGCTCGCCCTGCACGGGCGCCGTCCGTTCGACGCGCCGACACCGTGCCCAAGATCATCGACGAGCTCATCGCCGCGCGGAACTCTGAGCGGCAGCTCCGCATCATCGACCACGACCAGGACGGCTCGATGGAGCTGAAGAAGCGCGAGGGCTACTTCTGATGTCGGGTCTCCTTCGCATCTGCACGGCCGGCAGCGTGGACGACGGGAAGAGCACGCTCATCGGACGGCTGCTGTACGACTCGCGCTCGGTCTACGAGGATCAGGTGCACTCGGTCCAGAAGGCGTCGAAGAACCTGCTGGCCGGTCCGATCGACTTCTCGCTGTTCACCGACGGACTGAAGGCCGAGCGCGAGCAGGGCATCACGATCGACGTGGCGTACCGCTACTTCGCCACCGCACGCCGCAAGTTCATCCTGGCCGACACGCCCGGGCACGAGCAGTACACGCGCAACATGGCCACCGGCGCGTCGACGGCGGACGTCGCCATCCTCCTCGTCGATGCACGCCACGGCGTGCGCGTGCAGTCGCGCCGGCACGCGCAGATCGCGCGCCTGCTCGGCATCACGGACTACGTGCTGGCCGTCAACAAGATGGACCTCGTGGACTTCGACCGCACCGTCTTCGAGGACATCGTGCGACGAGTTCGACAAGATTCTGCCGAACGCCAAGCTGCATCCGATTCCGATCAGCGCGCTCCACGGCGACAACGTCATCACGCGCAGCGACCGGACGCCGTGGTTCGACGGCGCGTCGCCTGCTGGAGTTTCTCGAGACGGTCGAAGTCGACCGCAACACGTCGGCGAAGCCGTTCCGTTTTCCGGTGCAGCTCGTGCTCCGGCCGACGCACGATTTCCGCGGCTATGCCGGTCAGATCGTATCGGGCACGGTCCGACCTGGCGACGCGGTGACGATCTGGCCGTCGCGGCGGTCGTCGCGCGTGAGCCCGCATCGTGACCTGGGACGGCGACCTCGACGAGGCCCGCGCGCCGATGTCGGTCACGCTGACGCTCGAGGACGAAATCGATATCAGCCGCGGCGACCTGATCGGGGTCGGGCATCCCGAGGTCGGCCAGCGATTTCGCGCCGATGTGGTGTGGATGGACGAGCGCCCGCTCGATCCGTCCCGCGTGTATGCTCTTGAAGCACACGACCCGGACGGTGAATGCCGAAGTCGACCATGGCCTGGTGCTCAATCAGATCGGGTCGCGTGACGATCTCGACGGCGCGGCCGATCATCTTCGACCGCTATGCGGAGAACCGATCGACCGGCAGCTTCATTCTGATCGATCGCGCCACGAACTTCACGGCCGGCGCGGGGATGATTTCCGAGGTGCTGGCGCATCGGGACGCAGGAAGCGCACGGCAGCCAAGTGCGGCGCAGCGGATTGCCCAGCTCGCGAGGAGCGCCGGGTCGGACTCGGAGGCGATCGAAGCCGTTCGCAAGGCGTTGGACGAGTTGTTGTCGTGATGACGCCCGACCTGAAGGTCGGGCCTACGAGGCGAGGGTGATGTGACGCTGCGGTGGCTGACGTGACGGGCGCGACCTTGCGGTGGCTGACGTGACGGGCGCGACCTTGCGGTGGCTGACGTGACGGGCGCGACTTTGCGGTGGCTGACGTGACGGGCACGACCTTGCGGTGGCTGACGTGACGGGCGCGACCTTGCGGTGGCTGACGTGACGGGCACGACCTTGCGGTGGCTGACGTGACGGGCGCGACCTTGCGGTGGCTGACGTGACGGGCGCGACCTTGCGGTGGCTGACGTGACGGGCACGACCTTGCGGTGGCTGACGTGACGGGCGCGACTGCGGTGGCTGACGTGACGGGCACGACCTTGCGGTGGCTGACGTGACGGGCGCGACCTTGCGGTGGCTGACGTGACGGGCACGACCTTGCGGTGGCTGACGTGATGGGCGCGACCTTGCGGTGGCTGACGTGACGATTCGTAGGCCCGACCTTCAGGTCGGGCGTGACAGGGCTTATGACCACTGACGACATCAAACAAGCGGCGCAGGATCTCGAAAGACAGTCGGCCGAGGACATCCTCGTCTGGGCCGCCGGTCAGTTTCCAGGCCGGTTGACATGTGCCACCAGCCTTGGCCTCGAAGACTGCGTGGTGATCGACATGATCGCGGGACACCGCCTCCCGATTGATTTCTTCACGCTGGACACGGGGCTGCTGTTCGAGGAGACGTACGCCCTCTGGGGGCGGATCGAAGAACGCTACGGTGTGACGATCACACGCGTGAGTCCGGCACACACCGTCGAGGAGCAGGCGGCCCACGAAGGCCCCAATCTCTGGACGCGCGATCCGGATCGTTGCTGCGATCTCCGCAAGATGCAGCCGCTGCGCGCGACGCTCGCCGCCTACGATGCTTGGGCGACGGCCATTCGTCGCGATCAGACGCCTGAACGCGCCAACGCACCGGTCGTGAGCTGGGACGGTCGTTTTGGGCTCATCAAGGTCAATCCGCTGGTGCGCTGGACGTTCGACGATGTCAAAGCGTACGTGCGCGAACACAACGTTCCGTACAACCCGCTCCACGATCGACACTACCCAAGCATCGGGTGTATTCCATGCACGAGTCCTGTTGCGCCAGGCGAGGATGCCCGCTCAGGCCGCTGGCGCGGTAGTGAAAAGACAGAGTGTGGGCTGCACTTCGTCAAGATGAAAACTTAAGTTCCTAAGTTTGGACACCTACGATCTGATCGTCGTCGGCAGCGGCTTCGGCGGCGCCCTGGCGGCCCTGCCGGCGGTTCGGGCGGGCAAGCGGGTGCTGATGATCGAGCGCGGCGATCGCGTGCCGCGCGGTGCGGAGAACTGGGGCCCGGACGGCTTCTTCACGTTGACGTCGGCCTATTCCCTCGACACACCCTACACCGCGGCCGACGGATCGACTCGACACGCCGGCGAAGAGCTCGGCCTGATCGAGTGCGTCGGCGGGTCGTCGGTCTTCTACGGTGGCGTCGCGCTGCGGCTTCGCGAGCGGGACTTCGAGGCGGATCCCGATCTCGACGGCGACTCCGGAGCGGAGTGGCCGTACACCTACAACGACCTCGAACCGTACTACACACACGTCGAGCAGTTGCTGGGTGTGGCTGGCGTCGAGGGCCAGGATCCAACCGAACCGTGGCGGTCCGCGCCCTATCCGCAGCGGTCTGCGCCCTTGTCGCCGATTTCGCAACGGATGGCCGACGTCGCGCGTCGTCTTGGGCTCCGCCCATTCTCGCTGCCGCTGGCCATCAACTACGATGCGTCTGTGCGTTCGGAAACCTGCGTGGCGTGCGGAACATGCGACGGCTTCGCCTGTGCGGTGCATGCGAAGAACGACATCGCCACGACGTTGATTCCTCTGCTGGAACGCGGTGGGATGACGCTCGTGCCAGGCACGGTCGTGGTGAGACTCGAGACCAGCGGGAATCGGATTTCGAACGTTGTCGGCGTTGATCGCCGCACGCTCGAGTCACGGCGATGGAGAGGGAGGGCGGTGGTCATTGCCGCGGGGGCGCTGGCCACCCCACATCTTCTGCTCGCGTCGGACCTCCAGCACCGCAGTCCGGCTGGCGATGCAATCGGCCGCTTTCTCATGAGGCACTGCAACGCGGTGGTCATGGGCGTGTTCCCGAAGAGGCCCGCGCCACATGGGGAGTTCCACAAACAGATCGGCATACAGGACTACTACTACGGGCACGTCTCGATCACCGAGCCCCACGGAAAGCTCGGGTGCATTCAGCAGTTCGGCACGCCGCAGACCTCCTACATGGTGCGTCACGCGACCAGCTGGATTGAGAAGCGGTACCGCGGCGCGCAGAGGACGATCGCCCTCTCGATCGCGCCGTGGGTTGTTCCCCTCGGTTCGCCGCACACGACCGGTTTCATCGTGATCGCCGAAGATCAGCCGCAGGCCCAGAATCGGGTGACCCTGGCCGCAGGCCGCAATCATTTCGGCATGCCGGCGGCCATCATTACGCATCGAGTACCACGCCCGAGATCTGGCGGCGCGCAACGCGCTGGCATCGGTGGCCGACCGGCTGCTCCACAACGCCGGGTCCGTCCGAAATTTCCGTGACGACATCAAGACGTTCTCGCACGCGGTAGGAACAGTCCGCATCGGTCGGGATGCGTCACGCTCTCCGCTCGACGGCTGGGGCGCCTTCCGGGGCCTCGACAATCTGTATGTGACGGACGGCAGTGTCCTGCCTCGATCCGGAGGCGTGAACCCCTCGCTGACCATCGCGGCCCACGCGCTGCGCGCGGGCGAGGCCATCGCCGCGGCACTATGACGATCGCCATCCTTGGTTCCGGGCGCGCGGCTGCGATTCATTCGAAGACGCTCAGGGCCGTCGCGCCCAACGTCCAGCGTTGGTACGCGAGTCGAGACGCGGCTCGCGGGGCCGCCATGTCGTCGCGCTTCGGCGGCGCGGGGCACTTCGGAAGCTACGATGCGGCCCTCTCGAGCCGCGACATCGACAGCGTCCTCATCTGCCAGCCACCCGCTCTTCACCTCGAGTGGACGCTGCGTGCTCTTGACGCCGGCAAGCATGTCATCGTCGAGAAACCGCCGTTTCTGAGCACCGTGGAGCTCGATCGTATCGAGGCGGCGGCCACTCAGGCACGACGGCAGGTTCTGGTGGCGGAGAACTACTTCTATAAGCCGCTGACGGAGGTTCTCCGGAGGACCATCCGCAGCGGTGATCTCGGTGACGTGCTTTTTCTCCAGCTCAATGCGCTGAAGCAGCAGAAGACGAACGACTGGCGGGACGTGGCGACACTGGCAGGAGGGGGAGCGCTGTTCGAGGGCGGCATTCACTGGGTCAGTCTGCTGGCGAACATCGGCCTCACCCCGGCCCGTGTCCGCGCCTCGTTCCCCCGTGCGCGCCTCGAGCCAGGCGAGGCGGGCAGGACACGTGGGCCGGGCACGGCGGGTGAGGCGGGCGGGGCGGGTGAGGCGGGCGGGGCGGGTGAGGCGGGCGGGGCGGGTGAGGCGGGCGGGGCGGGTGAGGCGGGCGGGGCAGGTGAGGCGGGCGGGGCAGGTGAGGCGGGCGGGGCAGGTGAGGCGGGCGGGGCAGGTGAGGCGGGCGGGGCAGGTGGGATCGTAGGCCCGAGCTTCAGCTCGGGCGCCGGAGCGCATTGGCGCCCGTCTGAGCGCAACGCGGTCGTCACGATTGAATACGCCGAGGGAGCTGTCGCGACGCTCTGCTACTCGTGGGATCTGCCGGCCCTCATCAACGGCGTGCGGATGTCCCGCGTGTACGGCACCAGCGGAACGCTCCGGTTCGAGACCAATGGCATCCTGGCGCTGCTGACGGGCGGACGGACGCGCCTGTTTCTGCCAGGGCTGAGCGATTTGGCCGGATATCGTGCGATGATGACAGACTTTGTCGCCGCGATCGACCAGGGCCGAGCGCCCGCATACGATCTGGCACTGGCCCGCCGCGATCTGCAGCTGATTGAAGAGGCCTACGCCAGCTCGTCCGGCTCCCAACACACATGACGCATCTCCCGATCGCTCTCTTGATAGGCATTTGTGCGGGCCTGCATACCGCGACCTGGGGCATGTACAAGGACGCGCCGCACGAAGGGTTCACCTGGTTCCGCTATTTTCGCAGCCCGATGGTCGGTTTCGTGATGGCCCTCATCGCCTACCTCGTCGGGCGGCCCGACTTGAGCCGTCCCGGCCAAATCATGCTGTTCTTCGGGCTCGTCTATGTACTCGAGCGTGGCGCGATCGAGTTCTGGAAGACATTTCTTCGCGACGAGGACCAGAGCAAATACTTCATCCCGATGCAGTTCGCGGTGTTCGGACGAGTCATCCAGGGGAAGGGTCAGCGTCTCCTCATTGGTGTTCCGCTTGCCATCATCATCGTGCTGGTGTTTCTCGGTGTTCACTGGGTATCGCGCCGCATGACACCCGATGGTGGCGTGTCGATCCTCACGGTCTTTCTCGTCGCGAGCATCAGCGGTTGGATTTCGGCGTTCCTCGGGGCGTGGAAGGATGCGCCGATCGAGGGATTTGAAACCCTGAAGTTCTTCCGCAGCCCGGTCGCTGCGGGAGTGTACGGCGTCCTGCTCGCGCCGTTCACCATGAGCTTTCTCCTGGTCGTCTGCGCCTCGCTCGGTTACACGATCGCCACGCTCGAGACGTACAAGACGTTCTTCTTCCCGTCGAAGCCCCGCGGCAAGTTTGCCGGCAAGCCCATTCTGTATCCCGAGATGCTGCACCGGCGGAAGGCATTTGCCGCTGCGTACGCCTGCATCTGGGCGCTGATGATCACGGGCCTGGTTCTGGCATACTCGCAGCCGCACCGCACCGGTTTGTTGAGGTAGCGGCACCGGCCGTGCACGAGGTGAGCGAACGACCGACGATCGAGCCGCTGCCCTGGCGGGAGCGCGTGGCCCACATGACCCTTGCGGCCATTCTGGTCGTTGCCGCGGGCGTGTCCATCGCGACGCCGCACTACCGCTGGCTCGTGGGCTACGGCCTCTATGCCATTCCGGCGCACCTGCTGATTTCGTTTCTCCCGAACGAACCGGCGCTGTTATATGTCGCCAAGCTGTATCCGCCGCCGCTCGTCGCCAGCGTGGGGACGATGGCGTGCGCGGCGGCGGCGGTGCTCGATTATTGGCTGATTGGCTGGTTTGTGAGTCGCGGGTTGGTCCGATCGAGGCTTGACGAGTCGCGCGTGTATCAGATTGCCCAGAAGATCTTCCGCAAGGCACCGTTCCTGCTGATTGTCGGCTCGGCCTTGTTCCCCGTGCCGTTCTATCCGGTGAAGATTCTGGCGATTGCCAGCGGGTATTCCTTGGCGCTTTTCGTCGCCGCCGTCGTCCTCGGTCGTTGGCCGCGGTTCTATCTGCTCGCCATGGGCGGCCGCCAGGTGCAGGCACCGAATTCCTGGCTTCTGGGCGCGGGGGTCGTCCTCGAAGTGCTGATTCTCTTCGGGATGTTGCGCAGCCGCGGAGGTCGTCCCCCCTCGTCGTGAACCAAGCCGAGCGGCACATTCACATTGACGATCAACTTCGCGAAGTTCCTGGTGGGCGTTCTGATTGGCGAAGGCACAGTCCACATTCGAGCTGACCAGCCTTGATCTGCTTGATTGGTGCAGCGCGGAGTGCGGGTCGCATGTACGGTATAAGGTGAAGGCTGTCACCGCCACGCTGGCCAAGGCTGCGTCGCTCACAAGCTCTTCGCCTGATCCCGCTGCCAACGCGCGCTGAGGTAGGCTTTGGCAAGGGGCCGGGTGCGCGGAGTCATCCCGCGACTGGAGGACCGACGTGTCAAGCTGCCGATTCGTCCCGTTGCTGATGCTGCTGTGCGCGTGTCCAGGGACCGCATTTGCGGCCGTGCGCACCAGGGAGGTCCAGTTTACCCATGGCGCGACGACCATTGCCGGCGTCATCGCGTGGAACGACGCGGTAACAGGCCGGCGTCCGGGCGTCCTGATCATCCACGGCGGCTGGGGCTACACGGATAATGTGCGCGAGCAGGCCAAGCGGATCGCCGAGTCCGGATACGTGGGCTATGCGTTCGATATGCACGGCATGGGCGCAGTGGCCACCCATCAGACGCACGGCGGTGCCGGGCGGCAGCTGGATGAAAGCCCTGCGTTCATGGCCACCAGGTTCCTCCTTGCTATGGACCAGCTGAAGGCGGACCCGCACGTGGACCCCCAAAGAATTTCAGCGCTCGGATACTGTTGGGGCGGCGCGGTCGTGCTCAACATGGCGCGGGCGGGCGCCAACCTGGACGCCGTGGTGACCATCGCCGGCATTCTCGATACAACAACGCCCGCACAGAAGAACCAGGTGCGATCGAAGATCCTCATCCTCACCGGAGAGCTTGATCCGCTCGTTCCGCCCGCCAAGCGCGAAACGTTCAGGAAGGAAATGTCAGAGGCGGGTGTCAGCTTCGAGATCGTCGTCTATCCCGGGGCCAAGCACGCGTTTACACAGCCCTACGCACGCGAGGCAAAGATCGACGGCATCGACTACGACCCGGCCGCGGACAAGGCGTCCTGGGCGGCTCTGTTGAAGCTGCTGCAAGAAGTCTATCGGTAACCTCGTCGGTCATCCTCCAGAACGTTCCGCAACGGGCTCGAGCTTCAGTAGCGCCCCCGCGCTGTGGTCCGTGAGGAGATACAGAAGGCCGTCAGGTCCTTGGCGAACGTCACGAATCCGCTGCTTCAGCTCGGTGAGCAACGACTCGCGGCGAGTGGGCAGCCCACTGTTGTTCAAGACGACGTGATGTAGTTGCCTGCTGGCGAGTCCGCCGATGAAGATGTGCCCGCGCCACACAGGAAATTTGTCAGCCGTGTAGATCGTTATGCCGCCAGGCATGATATTCGGGTTCCAAAACAGGAAGGGCTGCTCCAGACCTGGCGCGCACGGCTCCGCTAGCTCCGGCCCGGATCCCCCCTGTGTCAGGGCCCCGCCGTATGCCCGACCGAAGGAGATGACCGGCCACCCGTAGTTGCGCCCGGCACGGATCACGTTGAGCTCATCGCCTCCTTGGGGCCCGTGCTCCGCGTCAAGAAGTTCTCCAGTGCGAGGATGGACGATCAGGCCGAGCGGATTGCGAACCCCCATCGCGTAAATTTCCGGCTGATACCCCGGCTTCCCGACAAACGGGTTGTCTTTCGGCACCGTGCCATCGTCGTTGAACCGGAGTATCTTCCCCGCGTGACTCGCAGGATCCTGCGCGCTTTCGGCGGTCCCTACGCGATTGGGTCCCCCGTGCTCGCGATCACGGCTGGGGGTTCCGATCGACATGAACAGCGTCCCGTCCGTAGCAAAGGCGAGCCGAGCGGCCGTGGCGCCACTGATCCACGTGTTGGACACGAACAGGTCCCTCACGTCAGTGAGAGCATGTTGGCCATCGAAGCGTCCCCTGGCAAGCACGGCTGCCGCAGACTGTCCCAGGAGAGTGCCGAGGGCGTCGGGCGGAACCGTCTCGTTGGGTTTCGCCTTCGCGTAGGTGAAATAGATCCATCCGTTGTCGGCGAAGCGTGGGTGGATCGCCACATCCCACAGTCCCTGGAACTGCGTCGCGAGGACTGCGGGGATTCCGCTGATCGGCTGGGGGTCCAGAACGAAATTCCGAACAATCCGGAGACGGCCCGGACGCTCGGTGACCAAGATGTCTGCGTTTGGCAGAAACGCAAGCGCCCAGGGAAAGGTGAGCCCTGGCAGGGGCACGACGCGAAGTCGCTGTTCGCCGGTGCCCAGTATCTGCGGTGTGCGCGGCGGCGTCGTGGACGCATCATCGCGCTGGCCCGGTTGCGCGCTCCCAACGGCGACGACGAGAATCAGCGTAACCGATACCCAGAGGGCGGACGAACGAGGGGCGAATCGTTTCACGGTCACCTCCACAACGGAGGCGAGTATATACCTCGATTGAGAGTGGAACTACGCGTCGGTCAGCTGACTTCCGGGATTCGCGCGCAGGCGGCGCCGATCCTCTACACTTCAGTAGCCGCGCGTGACGGAACGCAGAGCACACCTCCATACGGCCTGCTGCGGAGTGGCCTGGCGCGTCAACGGGCAAAGGAGAATCGATGATGACTAAGAAGTGGCGATGGGCACGATATGGTCCAACGATACTGGCAATGGCGCTGGCTGTCGCTGCGCTGGTGTACGGACAGTTGGGGCGCGACGTGCAGGCACAGGCGCCAAAGCGCGACGTCGTCAAAGGATTGAGACTCTACGTCTTTGAGCTGGGCAACATTCCCGTGAGCGAAGGCCGCATGTTCGATCCTCCGCTGAAAGTCGACCCTACCGGTTGCTGCGTCATCGTGGGACATTTGATCGTGCATCCGAAGGGTACGTTGATCTGGGATACGGGTGTGGTGCCAGATGCGCTCATCGGCTCGAAGACGTCGGGCGCCATGTACACGGGAAAGCCGTTCAGAGCCAAGCTCGAGGAGATCGGTTATCGCCCCGAGGACATCACCTATCTCGGGCTCTCGCATTACCATTTCGACCACACGGCGAATGCAAACCTGTTTCAGAACTCGACGTGGATCGTGCAAGAACCCGAACGCAATGCGATGTTTGCCGGCACGAAGCTCCCGGGCGGGTCTCAGCCCGATCCGAGCCACTATAGCGCGCTCAAGACGAGCAAGGCGATCGTCCTCGCCAACACGGATGAGTACGACGTGTTTGGAGATGGCACGGTCGTGATCAAGGCGGCGCCCGGGCACACGGCAGGCCACCAGGTCCTGATCGTGAGCTTGCCGAAGACGGGCCGGGTGATGCTGGCTGGGGATCTGTATCACTTCCGCGAAGAACGCGCCCTGCAAGTGCTCCCGGCCACTCTCGAGTACGACAAGGAGCAATCGCGAGCGTCGCGTGTGAAGATCGAGGACTACATAAAGAAACACAATATTCCCATGTGGCTCGACCACGATTCACGGCTGTACGCGACGTTGAAGAAGGCGCCAAACTACATCGAGTGACGGACTGCAGATCTTCCGTCGATAAAGGGGCACTTCCAGCTAGCCTGAATATGAAGGTGCCGTCAGCCAGCCGGGCGCTCGACCCGCCGCGTCCGCAGCGCTATAATGGTCGTCGCAAATCATGTGTACGAGCCGTCGTCGCGCGCTCCGCGCGCTCGGGCGAGCCCGCGAGTTCCAGCCTTACCACGGCAGTTCATCCAGCGGAGGCTGACAATGCGTCAAAAATATCTCAGTTCGGTCGGGATATTGCTAGCAGTTACTGCGATTGTGGCGTTGATCCCGGAACTGGCTTCTGGTCAGGCTCAGACGCGCGCAGCGAAGCCGGTTGCAGCGGCGGGTAAGTGGACCGCGCCGCGGACGCCGTGGGGCGACCCCGATCTACAGGGGAATTGGACGAACGCCACCACGACGCCCCTCGAGCGGCCCAGCGAAGTCGCCGGGAAGTTGACGCTCACGGTTGAAGAACGCGCTGCACGGGATGCCGCATTGGAGGGCGCACAAGATCGCCCGCTGCGCCCCGGGGATACCGGCGCCTATAACTCGTTCTGGGGAGAAGCCGGCAAGTCGTCCGCACAAACGTCGCTGATTGTGGATCCTCCAGACGGCAAACTCCCAGCCTTGACGCCAGAGGCGCAGAAGCGGGCGGATGCGATAGAGGCGGTGAGACGACGGCTGCCGGCTTCGTGGATGGATGTGAACGCGTACGACCGATGTATTACGCGGGGCCTGCCCGGCGCGATGATGCCCGGGTTCTACAACCACAACTATTCGATTCTGCAGGCGCCCGGATACGTCGTGATTTTGGTCGAGATGATTCACGACGCCCGCATCATTCCACTCGACGGACGCCCGCATCTTGGCCCTGGCCTGAAACAGTGGATGGGGCACTCGCGCGGTCGCTGGGAAGGGGACACGCTGGTCGTCGAAACCACGAATTTCAACGACAAGATTGACGAGGTGACCGGGAACGCCATGCGGCGGCCGGACGGCGAGCCGCTCGAGGGGCAGCGCTATCACGGCGTCTTTGGCACCGCCGACACGACGCTCATCGAACGCTTTACACGCGTCGCTGCAAATACGATCGATTACCGGTTCACGATGACGGCTCCCAAAACGTTCGTGAAACCCTGGACCGCGGCAGCGCCTATGACGAAGCTCGATGCGCCGCTCTTTGAATACGCCTGTCACGAGGGGAACCGCGCGATTCCGAACATGCTGAGCGGCGCCCGTGCTCAAGAGCAGGCTGCGCGGCCAACGGTCACCGAAGGGCGGCCGCAACCCTGATACGTCCGTCACCGGCTGCGGGTGACAGTCTCTACTTGAGCGGAGAATAGTCCGTCGGGTTCAGCATGATGGACTCCGCCTTGACGCTGAAACGGCCCGTCTTCGATATCAGGTCCTTGAAGGCGGGATCCCCCGTCACCGCCTCCCAGGATTTCTTGGCGGCTTCGCGGCTTTCATGGGCCACGATGTAGACGAACGTGTTCGCGGACAGCGGTGGATCGGCCGCGACTCCGTAGAAGACGTTATCCATGCCGTGCTTCACGAAGAACTGCATTTCATCGGTACCCATCCGCTTTGCGAGGGGGTCCAACTTTCCCTCCGCCGCAGTGTAGGTGCGAATCTCGATCACCCGCTTCTTGTGTTGGGCGTTCACACTGGGTGCGTGGGCGAGGTAGATTCCCAGCCCGAACGACGCCATCATGAGCCCGGTCGTGAGTCCGTATCTGCGCAGCATCGTCAGCTCCCCTTTTCAAATCACGCGACTTCTGAGTACGTGCCTCGAAGGCCCCCGGTGTCACGGTGGAGGTGCGCCCACCGTGGCACCGACACCCGTTTCTCTCTAGAAATCGACCTGCGCCCCGAACTTGAACAAGCGTCCGCCCATCACTTCCGTGGGCTGCCCGTAGGTCGAGGTCGGACCACTATAGACGAAACCCTGGCGCGCGACTGCGGACCGGTTGAGTAGATTGTAGAGGTCAGCCTTGGCCAGAACCCGCGCCTTCTTGACCAGGGACACACGCTTCGAGAAGCGGAGGTCGATTTGAGTCGCCCGGTCCTCGAACAGCGTGGTCGGCTCGGCCAGGGTCACGAGCTGATATGCCGTGCACCCGACGGTCGTCGTGCCACACGCCGACAGATGCCGACCGAGGGATTGGGGTTGCGAAATCTGAGCATCTGGCGCCACATAGTAGATGAGGCACCCCGACAGCCCGACATCGAAACACTTCGGCGCTCCTTGAACGTTCTGAACCACCGCGCTCACCCCGATATCCCAGGGCAGCTGGTACGACACGCCCAGTTTGAAGTCGTTCTGAAATGGCGGACGGTTGTCGCAAAACTGCACCGGGGCGTCCACGCGGACGCAGTGCAGGCGCGTCCGTCCGGTACTCCACCCGCCCGTGATCAGGGCGCCTCGCAGGCGCGCTGTTGCCTTGGCGTCAACGCCGTCGTAGACCCGCTCCTGCTTGCCGAAGTTTGACGACTGCTTCACGACGTTATCGACGTGGCCGAACAACGCCGGCTTGATGTCCCCCAAATCGCAGAGCTGGTACCCGCCCCCACTCGGCAGCCGCGGATCCGTCGGCAGCGTGATGCAGAACGGATCGTAATCCGCCGGCGTCACCAGCGTGTTGTCCGTGACGGTGAAACCCCCGGACCACGTACGAAAATAGCCGACGTCGACCGACACGTTGGGCCGCAGCTCATGTTGCACGGACACCGAGGCGTCCCAGGCGTGTCTCCGGTTGCCGAACCCATAGCGCGCGTCGTCCCCTAGTCGAACGTTCGGCGCGACGGTCCCGAACGCGCTGTTGGCGATCAACCCGCATTCCGCGTTCTGCGATGGGTTGCGGAGATCGCAGTCGGGCACGTAATTCCCGCTGCGCGGATCGCCGGGGCCAAAGAAGCTGTCGTTCCAGTTCCGGTCCGTCTGCGTCACGAGACTCACGGCGGGGTTGGTCGTATTCGCGAATGCCGCGCCGAGCGCGCCGAGATACCGTCCGGTGGAAGCCTTGATCGCCGTCTTGCCGTTGCCGAACACGTCGTAGGCCACGCCCAGGCGCGGCCCCAGATCGTTGAAGTTGCCCGCGTCGTCGACCTGGTTGACGTGGAGCGCGGTGGTGAAATAGCCGGCCGGCCGGTTTTGCTCAGGCACCCAGGCATTGAAGTGGTCGTATCGCAGGCCCATGTTCAACGTCAGCTTCTTGAGGACCCATTGATCCTGCGCATAGAGCCCCAACGATCGCATCCGGCTGACCTGATCCCCGGCGGGCGCCGCGTACTCGTGGATCGTGAGCGGTGTCCCGCTGAAGAGGCTGTAGTTCACGGGCAGAGCACCCTCTCTGTTGACAACCGAGAGCCCCAACGATTGTATTCCCTGCTGCGACTGGATCCCGACCTTGAGGTCATGCGACCCGGCGAGGTAGGACAGCGAAAACCGCTGGTTCCCCTGGCCGTAGTCGTGTTCTTTCCCAGGGCCGCATTCCCAGCAGGGGGCGGCAGGGGGGAGGTCGCGCCCGGCGGGGCGTTGTACCAGACGCCGCCCTTCGCAAAGTCGCGGGTCGCGATAGCGGTCGGCGTCACCTCCGGCTGGAAGTTAGGCTGGGTCATGTTGCGAAGGTTGGTGGCACCGGCTTGGAGCATCACGCGATTGGTGACGGGATACACCCATGTCGCCTGGCCCAGCCAGATGCCGAAGTACGTGTAATCGACCGTGGACTCGTACGATCGATCCGGAAAATCGACGAACAGGTTGCAGTTGCAGTTGTGCTGCTTGGCCAACGAGAACGAAAGTGTTTGCTTGTCGGTCGCCGCCCACTTGACGCGGCCCGAATTGTCCTGCTGGTAGAAATCGGTGCGCGCCTGGCGGCTCCGATCGGGCGCGTAAATCGGCCCGCCCTCGTTCAGGTTGTAAAACTTGTCCGCCGCCCATTCCTGGCTCCCCCACCACCGGTGCGCGGTGTAGAACCAGAGCTTATCCCTCTTTATTGGCCCGCCGAACCCGCCACCGTAGTCGTAGACCTTGTTGAGCTTCGTCACCGTGGTCAGCCCGCGCGCCTTCAGGTCGTCACTCAGGTTGTTGGCTTGCAGATCGCCGTTCGTGAAGTCGAAATTGGCCACCCCCGCGAAGGTGTTGCCGCCGCTCTTGGGGATCACGTTCATCTGCACGCCGGCTGTTTCGGCGTCCGCCGCCATGCCGCCCATCTCGAGCTGGATTTCCTGGACATCCATCTGATTGACGAAGAACTGCTTGCTCCGGCCGCCGCCCAGGCCGACCATGTTGTTGAACGTCATGCCGTTCTGGAGCACCCGCCCGTCTTCCGCAGTGAGCCCGTGCACGCCGAGGAAACCGTAGCTGTCGGTCTTGTTCCCGCCGACATCGTATTTGCCAAACAGGGCTTCGTTTTTGAGTCCGACCGTCAGAGACGCAAAGCCGTGCATCGATTTGTTGGTCGGCAGCGTTTCGAGAACCTCGCTCGGCAGCACATTCTGGGTCCGGACGTTCTGCACGTCGACGATGGGACTGGCGCCCGACACCGTCACCGTCTCTGCGACGGAGCCGACCGCCAGCTCAACGTTCACGGACGCGGTAAAACCGGTGGACAGTTGAATGCCCTCCCGTATCACCGACCGGAAGCCCGCGAGAGTGAAGGTGATTTTATAGGTGCCGGCAGGTAGTGCCTCGACCAGGTAGCGGCCTTGCCCGTCCGTCGTGACGGTGCGCGCGACGATCAGCGCAGGGCTCGTGGCCTCAACGGTGACGCCCGGTACGATGGCGCCGGTTGCATCATTGACCACTCCAGCAATGTTGCCTGTCGACTGTGCCGACGCCGCACTCGGCAGCAGCAACGCTCCAACAATGACGACCAGCGATAAGACTCGGTGTCGATTCATCTGCGCCCTCCCTCAACGAGTTAATGCAACCTTCGGCGTGATGACACGGCCGAAGGACCATTCCCATGAGTGCAAGCGACACGAAAAAAAGACGACGCGATTCAAGAAACCCGAACGCTGGACGCCTTGTATACCGTCCGGCCGTCGCGGTCAATCAGAAAATGGCTCTCTTCCGTCGATTTGGGCAACCGCACTCAGCGGTGACTTCACGACTGCAACCTAACCCTCGGACTTCAAGGCGTTTCGACGAGTCTCACGTGGCAATCCAAATTATCGAAGGTCCGACCAAATGGACTATTTGGCCGGCACCTCGAACACCCACAGCGTCGTGCCGAGGCCGGGGGGATTCTTGAACTCTGGGACGAGCTGGTTGTACGACAGCGTGTGCGGATTGCCGGCGCCGGCGATGACGGCGATGTACTCCCGGCCCCCGGCCGCATAGCTGATCGGCACAGATGCGGGCACGTCGTTCAGGCGCACCTGCCAGAGGCGTGCGCCCGTTCGGGCATCGTGCGCGCTGAACATGCGGTCGAGGCCGCCGACGAACACGAGGCCGCCGGCCGTCGCGAGCACGCCCGACGACACAGGCGCGCGCTGGCGCTCGACCCAGACGGTCTTCTTCGTTTCGAGGTTAATCGCCTGCAGCCGTCCGTACTTGCCGTCGTTGCCGTCCCGGGGATGCATCGTCCACCGCACGCCGGTCGTCAGCATGCCGCGCTCGCCTTTGGTCACCGGGCTCATGTCCATGCAGGCCTCGTCCCACGGCAGGTACAGGATCTTCGTCGAGGCGTCGAACGACGTCGGCATCCAGTCGCGGCCGCCTTCCACGTGCGGGCAGACCATCTTGGTCTGGCCGTCGCCGGGCACGAGGCGTTGATCCACGATCTTGGCGCCAGTCTTCGGGTCGATCGCGGTGACCACGTTCTGCACCCCCGCTTCGCGACCGATATCGGCCGAGGTCAGATAGCGTCCGGTCTCGGCCTCGACGAAGTCGAAGATCATCTGCTTGCCCGTCGTGACAACCACGCGTTCGGTCGTGCCGTTGACCGGCAGCTCGATGACTTGCCGCTCGAAGGCCCAATCCAGGTCCCACTGACCGTTCGCCTGGTGCTGGAAGTACCAGACGATCTTGCCCGTATCTGGATTGATGGCGAGTGTGGTATCGAGATAGAGACCGTCGTTGGTCACGCCCGGCTTGTTGACCTTGTCGCGCAGCGGCAGCGTGTCGTACGTGTTGCCAGGCCCGAAGAGCGCCAGGTTTTGGACCGCGTCGTAGCTGCCTGGAATCCAGACCGATCCGCCACTGCGCGCCTCGAGCGGGATGTCGTTCCACGTGTTGCCGCCAGGCTCACCGGGGCGCGCGATCGTCGAGATGCGCCAGGCTTCCTTGCCGGTCTCGGCATCGAGCGCCACGATGTAGTTGCCTCCCGGAGCGCGGCCCGTCGTGCCGACCATGACCTTGCCGCGCGCCACGAGCGTGCCGCCGGTGATGCCGTAGCCGCCTTTCGGATTGGCCACCGGCCTGTCCCACACGGGTTTCCCCGTCTTCACGTCGAGGGCGACGATGTGCGCGTCGGAGGTCGGCACGTACAGCCGCATGCCGTAGATCGAAATGCTGCGCTTTGAGCTGGGCGCCACGCCGGTTGGAAGCCGGCGGTCGTACTGCCACAGCAAGTCGCCCGTGACGGCATCGAAGGCCTGCGCCTTGTCTCCGTTGCCGTACACGAACATCACGCCGTCGTGCACGAGCGGGGCGGTTTGATTCACGCCGATCGGAAGCGCCCAACTCCACGTCGCCCGCAGATCCTTCACGTTCGAGCGGTTGATCTTCTTGAGCGGACTGAATCCGTACGCGTCGTAGGTGCGGCGCCACGACAGCCATTCACCTTCAGGAGGCCGGGTCAGCATCGCGTCGGTGACCGGCGTGATCTTGTCGAGTGGATTCGGACGCGGAGGCGGAGGCACCAGCGCGAGACCGCGCGTGACACCGCCGCCCATCGGACGCGGCCACCGCGGCACAGGCATCGTCTTGAGCGACTCGGCGTCCGTGAGGAGCTCGCGCGATCCGGCGGGCGAGCCGTTCTGCTGGAGGATGAACGCCATGAGGTCGGTGTAGCGCGCGTCGCCGAGCGATCCCGGTCGGTTCGGCGGCATGCGCGTCGCGGTGTGGGTGAAGAGCGGCTCGGCCGACTGCTGGCCCCATTTCGTGCGGAACTCGAGACCCGTCAGCGCCGGAGCGAACGCGCCATCGTCGAGGTTCTGTCCGTGACACGACGCACACTGCTCGGCGTAAACCGTGCGTCCGCGCTCGGCCTGGGCCGTGGTGTAGCTGAGCTCGTCTGGCTCCTGCGCTTGGACAGTCGTGAGCGGTCGCGGGAGGCTGAAGAACAGAGCCAAGGCAAGCAGGCCGCCGCACACAGTCGCGCACGTGTTCTTGAAGAGTTTCGGTGCCATAAGGTCCCCGGAACAACGTTGGTTGGGTCCAATGTCGATGGACCGTGCGCGGCCAACTCTATCAAACTTGGAGGGCCGAAAAGGGAGCGTTCTCGGACGTTCATCTATATTCTTTCGCATGAGAGCCGCGAAGCCGCCAAGAAGGCGAGTTGGGATACACGTGGTCTCTCTCATCCGCTAAGACAAGGGAGCCGTGGAGACGGTTCGACTTCTGCTACGCCCCTTGGCACTCGCGGAGGCTGCCCAAATCCAGCAAATCTTCCCGCAATGGCTTCAAAATGAGACCCACCAGGACTGCGGCCGCTTGCCGTCGTGAGTCAGCGCGACGACCCCGTCGTTGCAGAGCGCATCGACTGACGTGATCGGAAGCACCGCACCGAGCGTTGGCTCCGGCTGCGTGCCTCGAAACGGCTCGCAAGGCTCAGGTTGGGGATCGGCGCAGCTGATGTGCTGTGCGAATCATGAAAGCCTCCGATCATCGACCGAGCGACGAGAGCTGCCGCCGCGTGGCCTCGAGCGTGAAACTCAGGGTGTCCCTCGGGATGCTCGTCACGAAAGGACCGACGATCCAGCCCAGTCCCATTGGGATTCCTCGGGACAGCGTGATCGACTCGCACTGGACATACGTGCCGCCGTCGCGCTCGAGAAACCGCCAGTAGCTGTTGAGACGCCATAGGTACCCGCCGTCTCGGCCCACGGGCTTCTCCGCTTCCCGAGGCGTGTCCGGGTCTTCCACTTCCGCGATGTGCGTGCTGACGATACGACTGTAGGCGCGCGTCGGGCTCGCGCGGGTGAAGCGCGCGTCGTGCTCACTGTTGACCACGACGGTCAGGACGTTCTTCATGAAGAAGCGCAGGAAGACGTGGAACGTCTCGCCCTCGTGCGCCAGGAGTCGAGATCGTGCGATCTTGGGCTTGTAGATGTCGGCGTGACGGTCGTAGTCCTGGAGCAGCGCGACCGCCTTGTCGAGGGACGCGCCACGCACGAAGACCGCACCCAGCCAATGGTGGATGAGCCCGCTGGGCACATCGATCGTCTTGCCGGCCAGTCGGGTTTCGAGTCGCTCGATCAACAGGCCGCCCTTCTGAACCGCGTCGAGTCTGACGCGCCGACCGGGTTCAGTGCGGTTGTCAACCCAGAGAAACCGAGCTGCATCGTCCAGCGATGCCGCCCCCTGTCGTTCCGTTTCCGTGACGTATCGATCGAAGGCACCGGTGGTCCGCGGCTGCAGGTCGGCGGCCGCAGCCGGCGAGCCTGCGATCGCCACGACGATAACGACGCATCCGGCTTTCATGCTGCCTCCCGTCGAAGCGCTCTGACCTTCGCTATCTGTTGATCCCACACGACAACGAGCGCAAGCGCCCGAAGGGCGACGCATTCGAGCTCTCCATCATCGCACCTCGGTTACCGAATGCGCGGGCCGCCGGCAGGCGACGGACGGTCGCCGCGTCCAACCTGAATGAAGCTCCAGTTCTCCGGGCGATGTGGACAAGACAAGCGGACCGATGTGGATTCGACACGTGCTCGTTTCTCCCTGCTGATGAATGCGAGAAGCAGGAAGCAACCGGCTCACAAGGGCGTGTGCCAGAAACGCCCGGACGATGTTATCGTCGTCGTTCGACCGGGCTCGTGAACGACGGCAAGCGGTTCGCATCGGCACCTTCGGCCAGACCTGGTCCGACCCATCGGACCCCAGTCGGTAAGGAGGTGAAATGCAGGCGAGATCTCTCGATAAACGTGTGGAAACGTTGGAGCGAACCGTGGAAGGACTGAGCGGGCTGCCGGATCGAGTCACAGTCATTGAGGGGCAGATTCTGCAACTGCGCACGGAGATGCGTGGTGAGTTTTCTGCCGTGGCCGGAGAGTTCGCGGCCGTGAGGGGCGAGCTCGTAGCGGTGCGTGACGAGATCAGGGCGGGCGATGACGAGACGCGGCGCCAGATGCGGGTGCTGCACGAAGATGTGATCGCGCGAGTCAAAGTGATTGCTGAAGGCCACGGGGAGACGCAGCGGCAGGTGACTGTCCTGCGCGACGACGTCACGTCGTTCCGCCATGAGGTCGCGAGACAATTCGATGAAGTGGCGATGCGATTCGGGGAGGTCGCGCTGCGCCTCGCTGAAATGGCGACATCGTCTCAGCAGATCACAGCGCGCCTCGATTCCATCGACAAGGGGCTGGCGCCTCGGCGGAATCGACAGAAGTCCTGAGAAACTTCACGCGGTTGGGCGCGCCGCCAACCGCGCGAGAGGTTGTATGCCGAGCTACCGCTCGGGCCCACGAGGTGCCGGTTACACCGTCGGCTTGTGCAGGACGGTCTGCATGTCTTCCTTCTTCTTCGAGCCGCCAAGGCCCTGAATCGTGAGCGTCGGCTGTTCCTTCAACACCACCTGGCGGTAGAGGTCGGCCATCTTCTTGTGTTCGAGCTCGGCCTGGCGCGCGCGCAGCTTCTCTTCGCGCGACGTCTTCGCGATGCCCTTCTCGTCGAGGTCGTGCTGGACGCCCTTGGCGACCGCCTCGGCGTCGAGCACGAGGCTGTGGTCCTTGGACTGCGAGGTTGACGCTCTTGCCGCCGGCGAAGATTTCGTGACGCCCGTGCTCCTCGTACCACTTGGTGAGCGTGGCCGTCATGTGCATCTTCTCGATGATGTTCCGCCAGCCGATGCCCGTGTTGTAGGCGCAGAAGCTGATTTCCCCCTGCTGCGTCGCGTAGGGAATGATGCAGCGCTCGGTTCGGCGGAAGTCGTAGTTGAACAGATCCTGGAACCACATGCCCGCGATGAACAGGAAGTTGAATCGGTCCGAGCGGCGTTTCTCGATGTCCGCCATCGTGCGACCCATCTGGACCTTGCCGTAGTCCCTCTTGGTCGCGCCGAAGGCCTTGTCGAAGCGCCGCAGCAGGTCCATCAGGCGGAAATGCGTCGGCGTCTTGAACGAGTCGTAGTTCTTCATGACGGCGAGCGCCATGCCGAGCATCGACATCTTCTTCCCGCGGGCGGCGTCGTTGACGCGCGCCACATCTTTGGCGAGCTGCGGACCGTTGAGGAACGCGGTGACAGGAACCGCTTCCTTCGTTTCCTTGTCGACCATCATCGCCATGCCGATGCCGCAGTTCGGGTGGCACCCGCATGACAGATGACCCCACTCGGCGGCCGGGCCATGCGCCAGGTCTGCCCAGTCGCCGAAGGTGCCCATGAACGAGATGGGGAACCAGTCGCGCGTCGGTTCGCCGATGCCGGTCTGGTTCTTGACGTCGTGCGCCAGGTGCGACAGCGTGTAGCGTTGCGCTTCCCGCCGTTCCGGCGTCACCAGCTCATCGCGGCCCGTGAACGACACGGGCTGGAACGAGAGGAAGCTGATCTTCTTCGGGTTGTCCATCGCGAACTGGACGATGCGGCCGACCTGCTCGTTGTTGACGCCGTTGACGATGGTGGTCACCGGCACGATGTCCACGCCATTGCTCCACAGGTTCTCGATCGCGCGGAGCTTGACGTCGAACAGGTTGCCGACCAGACGGTGCGAGTTGGCCGCGTTGCCGATGCCGTCGAACTGCAGGTAGGCATAGCGCAGGCCCGCCTCGGCTGCCTCCCGGGCGAACTCCGGGCTCTTGGCGAACTCGATGCCGTTCGTCGCCGCCTGAACGCTGTTATAACCAACCTTCTTGGCGTACCGGACCGCGTCGAGGAACCATGGCGAAATCGTCGGCTCGCCACCCGAGAACTGCACGGACATCTGCCGCTTGGGCTTGATGGTGATGGCGTTGTCGAGGAGCTGCTTGATGTCCTCCCAGCCGAGCTCGTGGACGAATCCCACTTGGTTGGCGTCCATGAAGCAAGGCTCGCACATCATGTTGCAGCGGTTCGTCAGGTCGACCGTGAGCACCGAGCCACGGCCGTACTTGATCGTGCTCGAGCCGTGGTTGTGGAGCTTCTCGTCGTTGTGTGCGCGGATGTCCGACCCGGGAAAGCAGTCTTCGAGATGCTTGAAGAACGCGGTGTCGATGGCCATGACGTCTTCGAAGTGGCCATGCAGCGGGCAATCCTTCACCATCAGGATTTTGCCGTCGCGCTCCAGAATCGTGGCCTTGATTTCGCCGACCTTCTCGTTGAGCAGGACGCTGACGTCCTTCTTGCCGTCGACGATTTCCTGACGGGCTTCACGTACGCAGACCGGGCAGAGTGAGTCGGTTTCGCGTGGCCAGCCGAGTGGCGGCTTCACCTTTTCCCACGACTTGAGGAGAGGCTTGTCGGACCACTTCGGGATGAACGACTCGTTGCGCTTGATGCTGTTGAGCGCGTCGAATACGACCCAGGCCCCCTTGGCAGCGTAGGTCACTCCCTTTTCCACGTACTTTACTGGCTTGTGCATAACCCTCCCCTCGCCGAAGCTCGTGCTGAAGCGCACCAGCGCAGGCGGGAATGGCCTCGATTTGCACATGAGGATACCTTCCGCCCGGGCCGATCCATTCAAGTTTCTGGTGAATGGGCATATTTTGAACTGAAGGGGTGCATTGGCCGGCGAACGGGCACGTCAAATCCGGCTCAATCATCAAATTCCTCAATGACTTGGCGTCACCTGAACCGACGGCTGCAGAACGCCGGGCGTCACCTCTTGCGTGTCTTGGCGTTGTCGTGCGACCTGCTCCCATTATGTGTGAGAGATGGTGAGAGAGGGATGTTGCAGGTCCGAGGTGATCGGCACCGCGTGATAGAGTACCGCGCAGGCATCACGTCGAGCGACTCAGCCAGGGCTGGCACCGCGCGTCGAACGGAACGCCCCACACTGAGTTCTTCCCCAGGGATGGACACCGATTCGCTCACCCCCCTCACGCTCGCCGACCTGGCCCGCTGCGGCGAGGGGCGTCTCGTCGGCGAGGACCGCGTCTTCGATTGCATTTCGACCGACAGCCGCACGTCGCCGACCGGCGCGCTGTTTGTCGCGCTTCGGGGCGAACATTTTGACGGGCATGAGTTCGCCGGCGACGCAGCCTCCCGCGGCGCCTGCGGTCTCCTCGTCGAGCGCCAGCTTCCGGTTGCGCTGCCGCAGGTGGTCGTCGCCGACACGTTGCGCGCCTTGACCGCGTGTGCCCGTGCACATCGCCGACGGTTTCGCCACCCGGTGGTGGCCGTGACGGGGAGCAACGGGAAGACGACGACGAAGGAGATGATCGGGGCGGTACTCAGCCGGAAGGGCCCCTGTCTGATTACGAAGGGGAATCTCAACAACCATATCGGCGTTCCTCTGACATTGCTCGGTCTGCGCCAGGAACATCGTCACGCCGTGATCGAGATGGGCGCGAACCACCGAGGTGAGATCGCGCATCTTGCCTCGATCGCGGAGCCCGACATCGGGCTGGTGACCAACGCCGGCGCAGCGCATCTCGAAGGATTCGGATCCCTCGACGGCGTCGCCGCGGGTAAAGGCGAGCTCTTTGCGGGACTACCGCCGGGCGGCGTGGCGGTCATCAATGCGGACGACGGATACGCGTCCTCGTGGCGCGCCGCAGCCGCAGGCCGGCGGCTGCTGACGTTCGGCGTCGACGAGCCTGCTGACTTCACCGTGCGTCACATCGCGACGACGATCGAATCGAAGGGGCCGCGCCAGCAATTCGATCTGATCTCTCCGGCCGGAACGGCGCGAGTCTGTCTCGAGCTGGCGGGGCTGCACAATCTCCGGAACGCGCTGGGCGCGGCAGCGGCGGCGTACGCCGCCGGAGCGGACCTCTCTGATATCGCCGTGGGACTGGCGGCTGTCAAGCCCGTCAAGGGGCGTCTCGAGTTCAGGCGAGCCATCAACGGAGCGCTGCTCGTGGACGATTCGTACAATGCCAACCCGGCATCGGTGAGGGCCGGTCTCGACATCTTTCGAAACGTCACGGGCGCCCGGTGGCTTGTGCTCGGCGACATGATGGAGCTGGGAGCCGCCGCCGACCAGCTGCACGCGGAGATCGGTCGATATGCCAAGGAGGCGGGCATCGAGCGCCTTCTGGCGGTCGGACCAAAATCCAGGTTCGCTGTCGACGCCTTCGGCCCCGGCGGCGCCTGGTTCGAGGATGTGGACGCTCTAATTGATGCCGCGCGGCGAAGCCTGGGCCCTGACGTGGCGGTGCTGGTGAAAGGATCGCGCGCCAACCGGCTCGAGCGCGTCACCGCGGCGCTCGCTCGCCGACCGACGGAGGCCACATGACGACAGCGCGTTCTCCCTTGCGTGTCTCCGATCCGAACCAGTTCGGGCGCGTCGCGGTACTGATGGGTGGCTCCTCGTCGGAACGCGACGTGTCGCTTGATTCCGGACGCAACGTCGTCGACGCGCTCCGCCGGCGCGGCATTCAGACCGAGCCCGTGGATGGCATCCCGGCGCTGGTCACCGTGCTCGTCGAGCGACGATGCGACCGCGTCTTCAACATCTTGCACGGCCAGCGCGGCGGCGGCGAAGACGGGGTGGTGCAGGGCCTGCTCGACGCGTTTCAGGTCCCCTACACGGGCTCTGGTGTGCTCGGGTCGGCCCTCTCGATGGACAAGATCCGCACGAAGCAGGTCTGGCTCGCCTTGGGTCTGCCGACTCCGCGCTACGTCCATCTCGCCGAGAACGGCGACGTGGGGGAAGCCGCGCGATCGCTCGGTCTGCCGGTGATCGTCAAACCGGCCAGCGAAGGGTCGAGCGTGGGTATCAGCCGCGTGCTCAGCGAAGCGGAGCTGCCGGATGCGGTGGCGCTGGCACGCCGGTACCCCGGGGAACTCCTGATGGAGCAGCTCATCGAGGGCGATGAACTCACGGTCGCCGTTCTGGGCGACGAGGCACTGCCGAGCATTCGCATCGTGCCGGCCGGCGCGTACTACGACTACCACGCGAAGTACATCGCCGAGACGACCGAATACATCTGCCCTGGACTGGCGGGGGAGGCCGAAGCCGATCTCCGCGCGCTTGCTCTGCGCGCCTTCCAGGCGGCGGGCTGCGGCGGTTGGGGGAGAGTCGATGTGATGCGCGATCGAACTGGCGCCAATTTCCTGCTCGAGGTGAACACATCACCCGGGATGACCGCCCATTCACTGGTACCCAAGGCTGCGCGGGCGGCGGGGATCGAGTTCGACGAGCTCGTCTGGCGCGTGCTGGAGACGAGCGTCCGAGAGACCTAAAACGCGCGCCTTCGAAACACGCGGCCGCGTGTTCGGTGCAGTAGTCGAACACAACGGATGCTGTCTGAGCGAATGAAAGGTCTGGGATCTCAACTCGCGAAGATGGCGGCAACGGTGTCGCGGAGGGTCTGGATCCGAAACGGCTTGCCGAGATGGTGTACGTCCTTCCACCAGTCGGGCCTTTCGCGATCGAACACGTCGCCGTGGCCGGTGACCATGAGCATCTTCAGCTCGGGCCGGAGCTCACGAAGTCGCAGCATCAGCTCGTCGCCGGTCATCGAGGGCATCAGGTAGTCGGTGACGAGCAGATCGATTGGCCGCTCTGCCACGATCGCCAACGCCTCGACCCCGTTGCGCGCCGACGCCACCTCGTACGTGGTGGAGAGCGCTCGCGTCAGCATCTCCAGCACTGACCCATCGTCGTCCACGATGAGGATACGTTTCATCAGTACTCGCGTTTCTGCTAGAGTCTTGACCTCTGAAACTTGCACCGCATGAGTCAAGTTTTCCAGTCAAGACGACCCCGCGCAGCGGGGCTGTAAAGAATGTTCGTTAGCGGGGCGGAGCCTCGTCGTCTCAGGCGGAGCCTCGCTAGTACCTGTGTTTCTGCTGCCGCACGATGTCGAACTTCGCCGTATCGGCGACGGCCATGACGGCCATGACACCCGCTTGGACTGGATCCGACACCACGAGGTCGGCCATGTCGGGCACGCTGCCCGCCATGTTCAGCGAGATGACGATCATCCCTTTCTGACGGACTTCCTGAACCGCGGTCGCGATGTCGCCGCCCATGAGCGAACCGGCCAGCACAAGGAGCCTCACGCGGGGCAGCCGCACGACCGCACGCACCGCGCCGGCCAGCTCCTCCTCGCCGACCAGTGGAATCGTGTCCACGGAAATGCGCTCGCCTCGGATGTTGTGGCGATCGGCCTCCGCGACGGCGCCGAGCGCCACCTGACCCACCTGGGCGCCGCCGCCCATGATGATGATCCGCTTGCCGTAGATCTTCTTGAACGATGGCGTGAGCTCGACGCTGTTCACGCCAGGCACCTGCGCAAGATCGGCCACGACGTCGCTGATGCCGTCGATGGCTTCGTCGGTAGAGAACTCGAGGTAGAGCTCCGCATCCTGGTTCGGATGCTGGATGATGTCCACGTAGTTGATATTGGCGTGCCGGTCGGCGAGCACTCCGGTCAGGCCAAACAGGATGCCGGGCTGGTTCGAGACCGAGGTGAGAACCGCGTAGTCGGCCATGCCGCAATGTAACACGAGCCGGGCGCGTTCAGACCTTGGCCAGGCCTGAGAGTCCGGCGCGTTTCAGCAGACCTTCGAAGCCTGCCTTGCCGATGGACTTCGCGTAGGCGGCCGACAGCCGCACGACCTCCCGAGAGCGGTCTTCGTCCTGGGACTCTGATGTTACAAGAATGTCGAATCGAGCGCATCGAGCGACCAAAGTGTCTTTTGGTAAATTCGTGCTTTGGCGGATAATCGGATCTGACGATGCATTCTGAAAGAGAGCTGATGCGACAGCTCACGGGTGAGCTCGCAAACTTCGAAGAGATCGCCAAACACCTGATTCCGCAACCCGGCGACCTTCCGCGGCTCGATGGGATCGACGTGTATGGGGGGACCATTCCCTTGAACGGTGTTGTCGGCGGCGACCACCTCATTTACGTCGATTTCAAGCAGCGGTTCGATCTCGAGGCGCGCATCCAGCAGGCCCTGGGCGGGGGACGCGTGGAGGTCGTGGACAACCTTCGCCGCTGCCAGCGCACGGCCGGCATTGCGTTGCTCGATGTCTCCGGCCATCGCGTGACGGACGCGTTCATGGCCGCGATGCTGCATCAGGCGTTTCTTCTTGGGGCGATCTACGAACTGGACATGGCGGGGCATGTCACGCGGCGGCTCTTCGAGAACCTCAATACGCGCTTCTATCAGTCGTCGAGCGAACACAAGTTCATTTCGATGATTTACGGGGAGATTTCCGAGGACGCTCGGTTCAGATTTCTTTCTGCCGCTCAGCCCTTGCCTGTGGTCTTCTCGAGCGAGCACAATCGATTCATGGAGGTGAACAGGGACTTCTCGGTATCGTTTCCGCCGCTCGGCATGCTGCCGTCCCTGCACGTGACCGATCGCCATCGCACTCCGAGCCCTTTGGGGTTCAAGGATCGGTACCAGATGAACGAGTGGGTGATCATGTGCGAAGGCGACATCTTCCTGCTCCACACCGACGGCGTTGCGGAACATGGCAACAGCGCCGGTACTGCATATTTCCCGAATCGCCTCGAAGACGTGATTCGCGAGGTCAAGCACCAGTCGGCGGCAGAGATATTCGCGAGCATCACGTCGGACATGCTGGCCTTCGGCGACCCTTCGGATGACATCAGTCTTGTCGTCATCAAGAGGGGATAGGCTGATGTCGACGTGACGGGCGGTGAGCGGGCTCGAAGCGCCGATGTCCCTCGATCCGTATAGAATCATTACGCGCGATTATCCTGACACGTCCGCGTCAGGCGCGCTGAGCCATGAAAGCCATGTCAATTATCGTTGAAGCCAACCTCAAAATTCCGAGAGTCAAGAACCCGATCAAGGACGAGCACGGCTATCCTGTGGATAGCGGCGCCGTTCGATTCAGGAAGCCTGTCGAGGTTCAAGCCATTCCGAAGTCTGACGACGCCCTCCAGCTGGAGACCGCGTCTGGCACCATCCTCGAATGCACCGTCACGAGAGCCGACTGGGATCAGGACAGGGAACTCTTCGTCGTCTCGTGCAGCTACGCGAAGAGATCGATGCCGGCAGACGAGTACACGGCACTTGTCACCGACCCGAGCTGGGTGGTGAAACCCCTCTTCTAGCCTGTCTCGGGCGGGCCCGAACCCTTCTTGTTCTGCACGTCGCTGCACGACTCCGGCGCCTGCCCGCCGCCTCCACGCTGCCGTCCTCAGATATTACCGAAGTCTTACATTCGCCGAGGGCTCGGTCCGGTAGGTTATTGGAGCGTTTTCGCACCGACAGGAGTCTCATGCAAAGCGTTCTGACGCCGTCAATCCGTCCGACCAAGACGCCGGAATTGAAGCTCGCGCCTCCGAGTCCTGCGACAGAACCTGTCAACGTATCTCGATACAGCAAGCTGAGCATGGTGACCTGTGTCGTGCTGGTCTGGTTCCACGTGCAGGCCTTGGCGGCGTTCTGGTCCTTCAGCTGGACTGCACCTTGCGGTCGCCTTGGCTCTCTACTGGGTTTCCGTGGGGCTGGGCATCAGCATGGGGTACCACCGCCTGCACACGCACCGCGGGTTCAAGACCTTCAAGCTGTTCGACTACTTCCTGGCCGTTTGCGGCACGCTCACGCTCGAAGGCGGGCCGATCTTCTGGGTCGCCACGCATCGCCTGCACCATCAGTATTCCGACGAGCCCGAGGATCCGCACACGCCCACGCGTCAGCGGATTCTGGGCGCACATGGGCTGGATCATGTTCGGCGAGGCCCGACACAACGACACGGCGCGGATGGCCCGCTACGCGCCCGACCTGGCGAAGGACCCCTTCTATCGCTGGTTGACGACCTACCACTGGGTGCCGCTCACCGTGCTCGGCTTCACGCTTCTGGCGCTTGGCGGGTGGGGGCTCGTGAACTGGGCAATCTTCCTGCGCGTCGTGGTCGGGCTGCACTCGACCTGGCTCGTCAACTCGGCCACGCACATGTGGGGCCGTCGTCGCTTCGCGACGACCGACGATTCGCGCAACACGTGGTGGGTCGCGCTCCTCACATTTGGAGAGGGATGGCACAACAACCACCACGCCCATCCGACCTCCGCGCGCCACGGTCTGGCTTGGTACGAGTTCGACGTCACCTGGCTCGAGCTCAAGGTGCTTCGGGCGCTCGGTCTCGTCTGGGACGTGCGCATTGCCAAGGTGAGCGACGCGTCCGAGGAAGAGGTCGCGGCGTAGCGGCGTTCGTTCTATCCTTGAGAGGCGTGAGCTGGAGATCCGGCGGCCGCCGGAGATCGATCGCCTTCTTCATCGTCCTGGGCGTCGGCCTCGTCGGGGGCGCGCTCGCCCTCAACGTCGGCTGGGTCATCGTCAGCTGGCGGCAGGCCGGCCTGATGCTCCTCGGCATTCTGATTTTCCCGGTCATCATCACCGGCGTCGTCCTCAACACGATCTTCCTCGTCAGGGAGATCCGGCGGAACGAACAGCACGAGGCGTTCATCAATGCCGTCACCCACGAGTTGAAGACGCCCGTGGCGTCGCTGAAGCTGTATCTGCAGACCTTGCAGAATCGTCAGGTGGACGAGGCAAAGCGCCAGGAGTTCTACGGGACGATGCTGGACGACGCCGATCGGCTGCTCGGCACGATCGAACAGGTGCTGCGCGCCGGGCAGATCGGGGCACGCGTCCGACACGGGCACCGCCGGCCCGTCGACTTCAGCGCGCTCGTGCAGGAGTGCACTCGCGCTGGCGAGGACGCGCCATCGTTTGCCGGCGGAGGCGCTGACCTATCGGGAACCCGCCGAGCGAGCGACGGACAGGCGCGTGCTTGGTGACGAGGACGAATTGAGAGCGGTCGTCTCGAATCTCGTGGACAACGCGATCAAGTACTCGGGGCCGAATGTTCGGGTCGCGGTCGAACTGGAGCAGACGGACCCGACGACGATCGCGCTTCGCGTCCGCGACAAGGGCATCGGCATCTCGCCGCTGGAACGGAAACGGATCTTCAAGCGCTTCTATCGCATCCCGGGGGCGAGCCGCGTCAAGGGTACGGGCCTGGGGCTCTTCATCGTCCGCTCGGTGGTGGCCCGGCACGGCGGCCGGGTGTTCGTCGAGAGCGACGGCGTCGGGCAGGGCAGCGCCTTCACTGTCGAGCTGCCGCTGGTCGCGCCACAATGAGTCGCATTCTCATCGTCGAAGACGAACAGCACCTGGCGGACGGCCTGAAGTTCAATCTCGAGGCCGAGCAGCACGAAGTCGAGATCGCAGACAACGGCGAGGAGGCGCTTCGGCGGCTCGCGAGTGATTCGAACCGCTACGAGCTCGTCATCCTGGACCTGATGCTTCCTGGCATCGACGGCTTTGGCGTCGTCGCTGAACTGCGCCGGACGCGGCGATACGTGCCGGTCCTCATGCTGACCGCTCGGGGACGGTCGGAAGATGTGCTTCGCGGATTCGAGATGGGCGCGGACGACTACCTCACCAAACCATTCGAACTGCCGATCCTCATTTCCCGGGTTCGCGGACTGCTCCGGCGTTCTGAGTGGTTTCGGCAGGAAGCGGCAGCTGGTCCGCCTGTCGCTTCGCTGTTCTCATTTGGCGGCAAGAGCATCGACTTCGAGCAGATGGAAGTGCGCGTCGGTGACAAACGGATGCCGCTGACGCTGATGGAGGCGGAACTGCTGCGCTACCTGGTGCAGCACGAAGGGGCGCCCGTGTCGCGCAAGGCGATTCTCGAGAATGTGTGGAACGTGCGCGAAGATACCGACACGCGCGCGATCGATAACTTCATCGTGAGGTTGCGCCGCTATATCGAGGACGAACCGAGCACCCCTCGCCATCTCCAGACTGTTCGAGGCGTGGGTTACCGGTTCGTGGGCAATCCATGACACAGTTTCCGTTCACTCACGCCCGACCTGAAGGTCGGCCTACGCGGGGCGGCGGTCGGGTTCACGCCCGACCTGAAGGTCGGGCCTACGGGGGCGGCCGGTCGGGCCTACGCGGGCGGCCGGTCGGGCCTACGCCGGGGCGGACGGCGGGCTTATCGAGTGAGAGCCTGGTAGACAAGCGGCTGGAATCCCTCTCTTACGGTGGAGCCTGGGTAGCGCTGCACCATCATGATGGCGACGAGCTGCTCCTTCGGATCTACCCAGAACGCCGTCCCGTAGATGCCTCTCCAACCAAACAGGCCGACCGACCCGTGGGTCTGCGTTGCGGCGACGTCGGTCACCACCCGGAATCCGAGTCCAAATTGGGCGCCCGGACCGATGAGCCCCTCGTTTGGGGGCAAGTCGGACGTCTGGCTGCCGGTCATCAGCTCCACGGTTTTCGGGCCGAGCAGCCTGACACCGTTGAAGGAACCGCCGTTCAACAACATCTGAGCGAAGCGCGCGTAGTCCGAGATCGTTGAGGTGAGACCTGCACCTCCCGAGAAGTAGCGCTTCGGCGCCTTGTAGTAGGCGATGGGCGACATGTGGGTGTTGCCAAACGATTCGGGGTCTTTCATGGGCCTGATGCCGCCTGCGCCGTCGGGCGAATACACAGTGGCCAGGCGCGGCCACTTCGCGTCTGCTACGTCGAAGGCCGTATCCGTCATGCCGAGTGGCTTGAAGATCCTCTCGCGCAGGAACACGTCGAACGACTGGCCCGAGACGACCTCGATGATGCGCCCGAGCACGTCAACCGACAGGCTATAGTTCCAGGCCGAGCCGGGCTGGGCCATCAGGGGTTGCGCCGCAAGCTTGTCGATGTTTTCCTGCAGCGTCATCGTCGTGGTCGTGAGGCCATCGGTAACGCCCGCCTTGCGATAGGCGTCGCCGACGGGGCCGGCGTTCTGGAACCCATACGAGAGTCCGGCGCGGTGAGACAACAGGTCGCGCACGGTTGCTTCGCGAACCGCAGGGACCATCGCGCCACCCGCAGCGGCAACGCGCTGATTCTTGAACGCGGGGATGAACTTCGACACTGGATCGGTGAGGAAGAGTTTCCCCTCTTCTCCGAGCATCATGATCGCGACGCTCGTGATGGGCTTCGACATCGAGGCAATGCGGAAGATCGTATCGGTCTGCATCGCCTTGCGGTTCTCGATATCCTGGAAGCCAAACGCGCGGACGTCCACGACCTTGCCGTGACGCGCGATCAACGTGACGATGCCGCCCGCCTCGTGGCGGTCGACGTACGCCTGCATGCCTTTGTGCAAACGGTCCAGCCGCGCGGTTGAGATCCCGACGCTCTCGGGCGTACCTGTTGATAACGACGGCAGAGGTCGCGGCGCCTGAGCCGGCTGCGGCGGCGGCGCCGGCCGGGGAGAGGCCTGCTGCGCCACACCCACGTAGCCGGCCAGCACAACCAGGACGAATATTCGTGCCCACGTTTTGGCCATCTCATCCTCGCGTTCGACCGCAGACGTCCGGCTGGGGCCGGCATCCACCATTCAGGGGACGCATAATCTACCATGCTGGTGTGGGCGACCGCGCTGGCGCTGGCGGTCAAGTTCCGTGGACTGGGCTGCACGTTCCGGAGCTGGGAGCCGACCGACGTGCGGTATCATTGCGCCGGTATTCCAGGAGGTTCTCATGACTCTAGTAAAAAGAGGGACGGTTCTCGGATTGCTCGTGTTGACGGGCGCACTCTCCATGACGGTCGCGGCGTTCCAGCTGCCGCCGCCGGGTCAGTCCGCGCCGATGGTCATCGAAGTCGACAAGGTGAAGGACAACCTGTACGTCCTGAAGGGCGGCGGCGGAAACAGCGCCGTGTTCATCACCGCCGAGGGCGTCACCGTCGTCGATACGAAGAATCCGGGGTGGGGTGCACCGCTGCTCGACAAGATCAAGACCGTTACGGAAAAGCCGATTGTGCGGATCATCAATACCCACACGCACGGCGACCACGTGAGCGGCAACGTGGAGTTTCCGGCCACGGTCGACATCGTGACGCAGGACAACACCAAGGCGAACATGCAGGAGATGCGCGGGGTGACGGGACTTGCTGCGCCACCGGCCGGTCCCAACATCTTCCAGCGCAACAACGGAAAAGGACTCGCCAAGCGGTCCTTCAAAGACCACATGACCATTGGCAAGGGCGCTGATGAGATCGATCTGCACTATTTCGGCCGCGCGCACACCAACGGAGACGCGTGGGTGGTGTTCAAGGCGCTCCGTGTGATGCACGCCGGCGACGCGTTCGCCGACCGAGACCTTCCGATCATGGACGCGAACAACGGAGGCAGCGGCGTCGAGTTCTCAGGCACGCTCGCCAAGGCTGCTGCAGTAGCGGCGAAGGAGGTGGACACCATCATCAACGGGCACAGCCCCACCACGACAACTCCCGCCGACCTGCGTACGCAGTCGGAGTTCATCGCCGACTTCGTGAAATTCGTGCAGGACGCCAAGAAGGCGGGCAAGTCACTCGAGGACGTGGCGATCACCTGGAAGACGCCCGCGAAATACACTGGCTACGCCACGCCGACGCCTGTGCGCGTGCGCGCCGACGCGCAGGTCATCTGGGACGAGACGAAGTAGTCGGGGCGTTGCGTCGGAGGCATGAGCATGAGGTCGCGAATGTTCGTGACCGCCTGGTTGCTTTGTTCGGTGGTTTTGCCCGTCGGCACCAGGCAATCGGCCGGCTGCGAGCCTGCCGGCACCGTCAAATTCATCTGCGGCGTCGTCAGCCCAGAAGACCTGGTTGCGGTACCGCGGGCTGATTGGGTGATCGCCTCTGGGTACAGGGGCGGAGGCGTCCATCTCATCAACAGCCGTGACTACACCACCGCGCAGGTGTTTCCAACGACCAATCCGCGCGAACGTTTCGACAGGGAGACGTACGCGTCCTGTCCGGGGCCACTCGATCCGGCGGAGAAGGAGAAATTCAGTGCGCATGGTCTCGCGGTCGCTCAGGGTGCGGAGAGAGTGCATACCGTTTACCTCGTTCATCATGGGTTCCGCGAATCGATCGAGATCTTTGAGATTGATGTCCGCCCAAAGACGCCGACATTCACATGGATCGGCTGCGTTGTCGCTCCTTCAACAATGCATTTGAACTCCGTCAGCCCTCTTCCGGGGGGCGGCTTTGCCGCAAACAATTACAAATCTAGCCGCACGTTCTCATCAAACTCGGACCTCACCAGCGAGACCTGGGAATGGAATGCAACGGACGGGTGGAAAGTCATCCCGGGGAGCGAGTCCCTGGGGCCAAACGGTCTCGAGGCGTCGCGAGACGGCAGGTGGCTTTATGTCAATCTATGGCCGGCCAGAAAGGTGATGCGGATCTCCCGCGGGCAGACGCCAGTCGTCAGGGACTTTACTGATGTCTCGTTCCAGCCAGACAACATTCGCTGGCAGGCTGACGGTAGCCTTCTTGCCGCCGGTCAAGACGGACCGAACGTTCAGCGTGTGCTCGAGTGTCTCAGGCAGGTGTGCCCTGACGCAGCTTCGGTCGTGGCGCGGATAGACCCGCAGACACTCGAGGTACAGGAGATCATCCGGTATCCGGCGACGCAGCAGTTCCGTAGCTCGACGGCGGCTCTGCAGGTGGGCAAGGAAATCTGGATCGGCACCGTTACCGGCGATCGGATTGCACGGTATCCCGTTCAGGATTGATCCCATGGCGGTCGATCAGCGCCAGGGTCGAGGCCTTCGATTGCTGTATTGCTGCTCGGATGGCGCAAGTGTACGACCATCCCGGAGACGACGAATACCCGCGGCGTGGCCTTCGGAAACTTGCGGTGAGTGTCCAGGCCCAGGCTGGCGTAGCGACAGGACTCAGCTCCGGGCAGGTGCGCTGAGAACGTCGTCGGCGCTCGCTGCCTCGAGTCGACCAATGCACACGCGGTTACGGCCCCCAGCCTTGGCGCGGTACAGCGCCTGATCGGCCGCTCGGAAGAACGCTTCGCCAAGAATGTCCAGACTCAAGTCTGCGGCTGACAATTCCAAGTCGAAATCGAAAGACGCCAGACCAATGCTGACTGAGAGGGTGGCCGCGGGGAAGAGCCTTCCCGCGAGGACTGGCGCGGCGGCCATCACGGTATGACGAAGGTTGTCGGCAATCGCAATGGCGTCCGATTCACCCAACGCCGGGAGGGCCACGACGAACTCGTCGCCGCCATAACGAGAGGCGACCGCCTCACGTGGCAGCCGCTCCGCCAGAATCTGGCCGACCGTGCGAACCGCTTCGGCGCCGGTCAAATGTCCATGGGTGTCATTGAGAGACTTCAGGCGATCGACATCCAGTACGAGGATCGAGATCGGCGTCCTCCCGTCTCGTGAGGCGCGGAGGAGGGTCTTCAACCGCGTCTCGAACGATCGCAAATTGTGCAAACCTGTCAGGTCGTCGGTCATGGCCAGGGCGTGCAGCCGCTGCGTGTCGTGCTGAAGTTTGGCTGTGATGACTGCGACGACGACAAAGAGCGCCATCTGGACAACGTCCGATTCCTGATATCGAGCGGTGAGCAGGTGGGGGTTGGCCAGGTGGTACAGAAGGATGGCCGCGCTGGCCGCCATCACCCCGCCCCACGTCCGTAGGTTGAGTCCGGCAAGAATGATAGGCAGATAGTAGAGGTGCTGAACCGGCGCCGACCCGGTTCGTCGATCCAAGGCGTAGACAACCAATAACCCGGCCGCGACAAGCACCCACGACCAGAGGGGTGGCAACCATCGAGGGGACTCGACGCCCCGGCTGATCGCGCCCGTCGCGTGAGCGCCGGTCAGATGCATGCGCGAAGTTCCTGATCGCAATGGCGGTGCCGTGATCGTAATGAATCCGATCGAGACACGGGAAGTACTTCTCGATCCGTGAGTTATCTCGGAACGTGCCGGCGACGTTGGCGTGCCGATCGACGCTCGCGCTGTCAGCGAATTGGTGCGTTGTGTCTCACGGGTGAGGCGGGATTGCCGGGAGCGGAGTGACTCGACGAACGAATTCCCTATTCGCCAGCGGCTCATGCACGGAGTATCCTTGAGCTTCTCAGATCGAGGTCCTGTCAGGAGGGGAACATCGAATCCATGACGCGGTCACACATGCGTCGGCTCCGTCCATCGGCAGTACTCCTCGCCATGGCCTTCATCGCGTTCACCGCCATCGCCCTCATCGCGCAAGGCAACCCCGAAGCTGCGAAGATTGCCAACCCGGTCGCGGGCACGCCTGGATCAATCGCCACCGGCAAGCAGGTGTACACGCGTTACTGCGCGGTGTGCCACGGGATCACGGGGGAGGGTGGAACCGGAAGCGACATCAGCCCGCCGGCGCCGGATCTCACCGATCGCGAGTGGAAGCGCGGGTCAACCGATGGCGAGATCTTCTCCGTCATCAAGAACGGCGTGCCACCGGACCTGAACATGGAGCCGTGGGGCGACCGCATCAAGGACCCTGACATCTGGAATGTGGTGAACTACCTGCGATCGCTGGCCAAGAAGTAGAGACGGGTCTGAAAGACCCGTCTCTGCTTCGGACCCACCTCTACTTGTCCAGCGGACTGTCCCGTACCTGGAACTTCACCAGCTTGCTCGTCGTTCCCTTGCCGCCTTCCGCGTGGAATGGCGCACGCGTCGCGTAAGTCGTCCAGATCCCCTTGCCCTTCCAGCCGCTGCCTTCGCATCGTCGATGCGGCCGTCGATGCCCTTCGCGTAGAAGCCCATCGGATACGGCACGCGGAAGGTGAGGAACTTGCCGTCCACGAGCGCGAGCAGCGCTTCGGATCCGTTGCCGGTCGCCAGCGGCACGTTCTTGCCGACACCGAGCATGTCGAAGCGGTCCACGAAGTTGTAGTACGCCGTGTCGGCGCTCGCGGAGTCAATCGCACCTTTGTAGTTCGGGCCCGGGAACGGGTAGAGCGACCAGCCTTCGGGGCAGTGCTGCCCGGTCGCGGTCGGTCCATTGAGTGGTCCCTTGCACTTGCGGCGATCGAAGCTGGCGAGATGCCCGCTGGACAGCACCGCCCACACGACGCCGTTGCCGTCGACGTCCATTCCGCGAGGTGCAAAGCCTCGCGCGGGTGTCTTCGGATTGTTCCACGGCACTTCGTAGATTTCCGACAGCGCCGTCGCGGGCGGATTCGACCCGAGCACAAGACGCACGAGCGAGCCCGGCATGCCCTGCACCGATCCCCAGACCGCGCCATCGACCGGGCTCGGCGCCACCCCGTAGAACGGCGCGTTGATCCGTTTGTCCTTGGTGGGATCGAGCGGCTGATCCGGCTCGACGTACGCGTCGCGCTTGCCGTTGCCGTTGGTGTCGAGGACGAATACGGTCCAGCCCTGCGCCTTCGCCTCGTCCTTGGTCTTGTCGTACACCCTCGTGTCGAACCATCCCTCGACCGGACCGCGCGCCCGTGAACCACAACACGTCGTTGTCGTCGAAGTTCAAGTGATGCGTGCCGAAGCACGTGTCGATTGTCGTCACCGTCTTCGTCTTCGGGTCGTACATCTGCATCTGCCGGCCACTCTGGTTCAGCGGAAACGCCATCGCGGATGGATGGCTGGACCCTTGCTTGACAGAAGGCCGCGGTCTGGTTCGGGCGGATGCGCGCGGCAATCCAGACGCGCGCCTGTTTATCCATGGCGAAGCTGTGCGCATTGGCCTGACTGGTCCAGATCGCCTCGTCGCCCCAGTACGGCGATGGCTGCGCGGGCGGTGTCTGCGCCTCGCTCGGCGTCTTGGGGTCGCGCACGGTCAGCTTGACCTGGCTCGCGGCGTTGCGCGTCGGATCGACGACGGGCATGTAGTCGGCACTCGCCTCGAGTGCGCCGTAGATCGGCCCGTGCGCGTTCACCGTGGGATTCCGTTTGTCCGTCGCGATCTCGTCGTGGAGATAGACCTTCGGATCCGACCAATCCCACATCGTGACGACGACGTTACGCTCTTTGCCCTGTGGGCGTGACGGGCGCCGCAGCCGGCAGCTCGCCCGCCGCAATTCGGTCGGTCCAGTCCGCCCACATCGCCAGCGCGCGCGGACGGCCGACCTGCGTGAAACGTGCGCTCATGCCTCCGCCGGCCTGTCCCGACTGAATGCGGCGATCCCATGCGGCCTTCGAGTTCTCAAACCTGCCGAGGGTCTCCGGGATCTCACGCGTGGCCTTGTTGCCCATCTGGTGGCAACCCGTGCAGCCGTCGGTGCTGACAACGTTGCGAATCCACTCGCCCTGGCTCTTCATGTTTGGAGAAATGCCGTTGCCGGTTGGGCCGGTGCCGGGGAAATCGCTCTTGGGCGGCAGCTGAAGCAGTGAGAGCCAATACTGGGCCGGGTAGTAATCCGCCGCCACCCGCGCGCTGCGCGCAGGGACGGCCTTCAGCGCCACCTGCTTTCCCGGTGTGGCCTTGACTTTCGGCGAGTCGACCAGGCCGTAGCCGCGGACCCACACGTTGTAGCTGGCCGACGGCAGGTCCGGAATCACGTAGCGACCCTGATCATCGGTCACCACGCTCTTGATCAGGCGCGTTGGCAGGTCGGTCGTTTCAGCCACAACCCATGCGCCGGCTTCCGGTCCTTGGGGACCGGTGACCACGCCCCCGATGTCGTCGCTGTCGATGGGCACGGGTCTCGCTGAGGTCTGTGCGGCACCCGAGGCTCCGATCATGGCAGCCACGAACAGCACAGCCGCCGCCACGGGCAGATAGAACACGCGATGGGTCATAGGTGACCTCCTTAGAACGGGAAACCACTGCACTATACATCTCCTGCATGGAAACGGAACGGGAAGCTGATCAGCTGACGCGCCCCTTGTCCACTTGTTGATACCGACCTATGATCGCCCGTTCTTGTGTGATTGGGCCAGGTTCTTGGGTAACGCCCCGCCCGGTCGGAATCCAGGAGGGAGCAACCATATGCGGAGACTCTGCGGGATCGCTGTCGTCGCCTTCGCCCTGCAGCTCGGTGCTCAGGAATTGCGTCCCGTCGAGTGGCCATACTGGGGCGGAGACGCAGCCAACACACGCTATTCCACCATTCCGGACATTACTCCTGCGAACGTCAACCGGCTGGGACGCGCGTGGGAATGGAATACAGGGGAACTCCCCAACGCTGAATACGGCGCGCGTCCCGGGCCGTTCGAGAACACCCCAATCATGATCGACAACGTGCTGTACCTCAGCACGCCCTACCATCGAGTCGTCGCCCTCGATGCCGAAACAGGGGAGCAGCTGTGGGCCTTCGATCCGGAGGCCTGGAAGGGCGAGGAGGACAACATCGGGCTCAAGCATCGTGGCGTTGCCTTCTGGCGAGAACGTGGCGAGTTGCGCATCTTCCTGAACACTGACCACCGCCTTTTCTCGCTCGACGCCAGGACCGGCAAGCCGGTCGTGACGTTCGGACAGAACGGCGTCACCAACCTGACCGACGGGCTGCGACTGCCTGTCAAGAAGCTTCATTTCAGCCAGACATCGCCTCCCGTTGTCTACAAGAACCTGGTGATTGTCGGAAGTCGAATTCCCGACCGGCTCCAATACAAGTTCGAGCCGCAGGGCACGGTGCAGGCATTCGACGCGAGGACCGGCAAACGCGCCTGGATCTTCAACACCATCCCGCAATCGAGTACCGATTTCGGCGCCAATACGTGGGAGAACGAGTCCTGGAACTTCACGGGCCACGCGAATATATGGGGCCCGATGACGCTCGACGAGTCGCGCGGGTTGTTGTACGTCCCGGTCAGTACGTCGGGCAGTGACTACTGGGGCGGACGCCGATTGGGCGCGAATCTGTTTGCGGAGTCGCTCGTCTGCCTCAACGCGTCAACCGGAAAGCGAAAGTGGCACTTTCAGGCCGTGCACCACGGCCTGTGGGATTACGACTTCACGTCAGCGCCGAACCTCGTGACGATCACGGTGGACGGCAGGCGGATTGATGCGGTGGCGGAACTGTCGAAGCAAGGCTTCACGTACGTGTTCGATCGCGTGACCGGCCAGCCCGTGTGGCCGATCGAGGAGCGTCCCGTCGACACCACGACAGATGTTCCCGGCGAACGTCCGTACCCGACGCAACCCTTCCCGACGAAGCCGCCGGCATTCTCGGCCCAGGGGATTTCGCTCGACGATGCCAACGACCTGACGCCTGAAATCAGGGCGCTGGCTGTTGAGGAAATGAAGAAGTTTCGGCTCGGTCCGCTCTTTACGCCCCCAAGCTTGCGCGGCACGATCCAGCGGCCAACGGCCGCCGGTGGCGCCAATTGGGGTGGTGGGGGCTTCGATCCGGAAACGGGCCTGCTCTATGTGAAAACGACCGAAGGCACCACAGTCAATCAGGTATGTCCGAACGATAATACGGCCGCGGATGTGGACGCGGACTACACCAACAACTGCGAGCACGGAGCCGGGGCCTACATCTTCCAGCGGCGCGACGGCACACTGATCCGACCCGCGGCGGGCGACGAGGCCAGCGCGAAGAACAGTCTGGGTCCGATTCCGCTCATCAAGCCGCCGTACGCGTTTCTCGTCGCGATCAATCTCAACAAAGGGGAAACGGCGTGGCGCGTGCCATTCGGTGAAGGGAGCCCGGCCATCCGCCGGCACCCGCTCTTGAAAAACGTCAAACTGCCGGAACGGCTCGGCACTGGTGGTCCATCGAGTGTCCTGGTCACGAAGACGGGTCTTGTCTTCATCGGTGGTGGCGACCCGTACCTCTATGCCTTTGACAAAGCCACCGGCAAGGAGCTCTGGCGTGGCGCGACGCCGCGCGAGACTTCAGCGAACCCGATGACGTACAGGGCGCGAAACGGCCGCCAATATGTGCTGATTGCAGGTGGAGCAGGGCCTGAGGCGACGCTCACCGCGTTTGCGTTGGACGCGAGCGCTCGGACGCCGGTGTCGACTACACCGTCCGCCGCTGTTCAACCGCGATCGGCAGCGGAAGCGTTCGGTAAGCGTGTGTCAGCCATGTCACGGGCCTGATGGTCGAGGCGGCGTCGCACCTGCTCTCGTACCCATGACCAAGGGCGCGGCCGAAGTGCTCGCGATCGTACGCGAGGGACTGGGACAGATGCCGCCGGTGTCGCCACGAGAGCTGACTGATGAGCAAGTCGCCGGGATTGTCGAGTACTTGCGATCGTTGCGGTAGTCCCATCATCTGAAACGCTGGTGCGACATGCCGTGTTCCTCGAAGAGGGGGATAGGAGGCTAGAAATGCGACGGTGGGTCCTCACTGCTTTCCTGTTGCTAATAGTTGGCACGATGGGTCCGACCGCCAGGTCGCAGGGCGTCCCATCGTCGTTGGTCACGCAGGCCGAGTACGCCCGCTGGCAAACGGAACTCTCGAACTGGGGAAGGTGGGGGAAGGATGACGAACTGGGAACGCTCAACCTGATCACGCCTGCCAAGCGGAAAGCGGCTGCGGGGTTGGTGAGGGAGGGTGTGACTGTGTCGCTCGCCTCAACCGCGCAGACAGACAAGGCTGCCGACGTGCCTTGCCCGAACGACTGGGCGATGCTCACGGCATCGGAAACCGGGGCGACAGACCGTATCGCCTTCCCGTGTATTCACGGGGCTGGGACGACCCACCTCGATGCGTTCGCGCACAGGTTCTTCGGCGGCAAGATGTGGAATGGTTACTCTGTGTCCGGGCTGGTGACACTCGAGGGCGGGGCGGCACGTAACTCCGTGCTCACGATGAAGGGCGGGATCGTCACTCGCGCCGTGTTGTACGACATCCCGCGTCTGAAGGGTGTCGCGTATCTGGAACCAGGCACGCGGATCTTTCCAGCTGATCTGGAAGCCTGGGAGAGGAAGGCTGGAGTACGGGTTGGGCCAGGCGATGCGCTGCTGCTTCGGTGGGGGCGTTGGGCCCGCCGAGCGGCGCTTGGGCCCTGGCCGATCGACGAAGGGGCTGCCGGGCTTGACGCGTCAGTCATTCCCTGGTTGAAGCGCCGCGATATCGCCTTGCTCGGGTGGGAAACGCCGGGGTACGTGCCCCAGCCACCGGGGGACTTGCCGCGCCTCGCGGTGCACGACTTCGTATTGACGATGTTGGGCGTGCACCTCCTTGATCGCGCCGATTTCGACGCGTTGAGCGCCGCCGCCGCAGCACACAATCGCTGGGAGTTCATGTTGACCGTCGCACCGCTACCGATACCGAAAGGGACGGGCTCGCCGGTCAACCCGATTGCCGTGTTCTGAAGGCAGCGGCGCGGACGGGGGTTCACGATCTGCGCGACTTCCTTTGTGATTTGCCGTAGGATCAGCTGCACACGTCTTGCGTTCAGGTATCTCGCACTCACCAAGGGGTGCTGCATGGCCGTTTGCGGAGCACGTCGTCTTATGAGCGTTCGATGGCATGGGGTTCTCGTCGTCGCCGGCCTCTTGTCTGTGACCATTGGTCTGTCAGCGGACGACTGGCCCGAGTATCGCGGGTCTGGACGCCTCGGCGTCTGGAATGAGACTGGCATCCTCGAAGAATTCCCCAAGGATGGGTTGAAGGTCGTGTGGCGCGTTCCCGTGAAAAATGGGTATGCGGGGCCTGCTGTGGCGGGCGGCCGCGTGTTCTTGAGCGACTTCGTTCGGTCGGCCGGACCGCGCGGTGTCGAGCGCATCATGGGCTTCGACGAGCAAACCGGGAAGCTGCTCTGGAAGCAGGAATGGGAAGTCAACTACGGCGCGGCAGGATTCGAGAATGGTCCCCACGCCACGCCAACCGCGGACGGCGACCGCGTCTATGTTGTTGGCGCGACGGGAGTGCTGCTGGCGTTGAATGCCACGAACGGCCAGATCTTGTGGAGGAAGGACTACGTCCAAGACTACGGCGCTGATCTCGGCCAGTTCGGCGTGAGCAGCGCGCCAGTCGTCGACGGCGATCGCTTGATCGCGCTCATCGGGGGTCCACCTGACGCCAAGGTCGTCGCGTTCGACAAGAAGACCGGGAAGGAGCTGTGGCGGTCGGGACAGGTGACCTCAGCCGTTGGCGCGAGTCAGCCGATGATCCTCGAAGCCGGGGGAGCCCGGCAGCTGATTATCTGGGACGCCAAGGCCATCACCTCACTGAACCCGGTGACGGGTGCGCTCTACTGGGAACAGCCGTACCCAGGCGCGAGCGAGATGAATATCGCGATGGCCCACAATGGCTCACGGCTGCTCGTGAGCACAATGTACGAAGGTCCGCTCATGCTCGAGCTCGATGCGAACAAGCCCGCCTCACGGGTGCTCTGGCGGGGCAACAGCTCGAGCGAGATCAACACCGACAAACTGCACGCGATTCAGACTGCTCCGGTCATCCAGGGCGACTACATCTACGGCATCTGCAGCTACGGACAATTGCGTGGGCTCGACGCGCGGACGGGCGAGCGGCTCTGGGAGTCGCAGGCGGTGACCGTCGAACGCGCCAGGTGGGCATCGGCGCAGTTGGTCCAGCACGGCGATCGCGTCTTCATCACCAACGATCGTGGCGAGCTGATCCTGGCCCGATTGACGCCGACCGGGTACCAGGAGATCAGCCGGACGACGCTCTTGAAGCCGACGACCGATTCGCGGAACCGGCGCAAGCTGGGGGGCGTCAATTGGGTGGCGCCTGCCTACGCGAGCCGGCGCATCTATCTGCGCAACGATGAAGAGCTGATCGCGGTCTCGCTCGCCAAAGACGACTACCGCTGAGCGGCGCTTTCCTTCAGCTCGGCGAAGATGGTTTCAATCGCCGCCTTGGCGCCGTCCATGCGGTAGTTCTTGTATTTGTCCAACAGCCGCAACTCCGACGCAGCTTGATCGACCGTCCTCCCGGCTTTCCAGGCTGCCTGGCCAGCTGCGACGAACTCGCGCGTGAAGTCGGCGTACTCGCGGAATTCGTTCCACGTCGCCCAATTGCGGCTACGACCTTGTTGGAACGGGGTGTGTCCGGTGATGACGCGTTCGACGCCCGTAATCTCTGCGAGGGCCCGTGCGAGCGTCTGTGGCAGCGCCAAGGCGCTCCCGCCCGAGGCCCGATCGATCACGGGAACCGACTTCTCGGCGAAGAGGTCGCCAACGTAGGCCAGCCTGGCGTGCGGTATGACAACGATGGCGTCGCCGTCGGTATGTCCTTTGCCGAAGTGGTACACCCGAAGCTCGGTCCGCCCTATCGTGAGCGACGTGCGATCGCCGAACGTTTTGATGGGCGGCGCCGCCGCGCGGCCAGTCCGTTTCAAGAACCGGCCGGCGGCGTTCTCGTGCATGAGGACTTCGACCTTGCTGCCGTACTCGCCGTCGGCGCCCGTGTGGTCCTCGTCGGCGTTCGTGTTGATGATCCGCACGACCCGGTCGTCGGTCACCGGCTGAAGCGCATCCAGTACCACCGGACCCCAGCCAGGGAGCTTGGCATCGATGAGCACGATGCCGTCTGCCGTTCCGACGGCGAGGGCGTTCGCCCCGCCGTTGCTCATGAAGTACACCTCCGCAAAGACATACGACGGGTCGGTGATGGGAACCTGCTGTCCGATGGTTTGGACAGCGACGGTGCGAGGCGGCGGCTGCTGGGCGTGCAGGCCGCTCAGCGTGCCGAACACGACGATCGCCATGAGTACGCCATGTAGCTTCATACGATCTCCACAGAAGATGCCGGACGATAGGCCGCAGGTGGCCGGGTCCGAAGGTTAACCGATCAGGCGCCCACCGCTCAAGCGACGATCCAAGATTTCAATGACAGAAGGTATCACTTCCCAAAGCAAACTCCGCCTCCGTTCTTGGCGCTGTGGCTGGGGGTTCCGACGGTCGCACGTCTGTGCCTTGGGCGGATGGCCGTGTGCCATCCACCGTCACTTGACAATGCCGTCGTGATGAGCCCATCGTCACCGGAAGGTTTCACGGTGAAAGCCCCCACGCTCCGTGCGGTGTCCCTGCTGTTGACCATGGGCGCCGTGGTGGCGCTGACCGCCCAGCCCGTGTTCACGCCGGCCCGCTACCTGTCGGGACCGGCCCCGACCCTGCCGATTCTGGCGGTCGGTGGTGGAGAAGTCTTCCTGGAAGTGGCTCTCAGCGAGAACGGCCGCGTGAGTCGCGTAACGCCGTTGCGCATCACTCCGCCATTTGTCGACCCGTTACTCGCTGCCGTCCAGCAGTGGCAGTTCCGTCGTGCTGAAGAAGAGAGCTCAACCTCACGCAACCCAAAGCTGCGGAAGCCGGTGGAATCCAAGGTTCTGGTCGCGGGCCTCTTTCGACCTCCGACGTTCGACACGCCGACGCTGGGCACCTTGCCGACTGACGTGGCGCCGGGATCCGACGAGATCCCGCATCCGACGAAGACCGTCACACCGCCGTACCCGCCTGCGGCATTGTTCAGCGGAATCGTGCTCGTCGAAGTCGAGATTTCCCCGACCGGAATGGTCGTGAAGACAACGGTCGTTCAGTCCGCGCCGCCCTTTGACGCGCCGGCGGTCGACGCCGCACGGCAGTGGACATTCCGGCCAGCGCGTCGGCAGGGACGTCCGGTCGCCGGGGTGGCGTACGTGGTGTTTGGCTTTCAGCAACCGGTCACCGCTCCACGCTGAAGTGGGGCCCTCTTGCGTTACGCTGCGAGTTGGGCACGACCTGTCGAAATAGACAGGTCCGTGTAGCATTGGTAGCGTGCAGTAGCCGCACCGATACGTTGTCCGGGCCCGCGGTCCGGACGCGCATGAATGTGGGAGTGAGCAACCGAGCGCCCGATGGTGAGTCTGCAAGCGCTGCTAGGAATCGATCTCCCGATCATTCAGGCCCCTATGGCTGGCGTGCAGGGCAGCGCACTCGCAGTGGCGGTGTCCACTGCGGGCGGGCTGGGCTCCCTGCCGTGCGCCATGCTCGGCGTGGATGTCATGCGCAAGGAATTGGCAGCCATCACTGGCCAAACTACGAAACCGTTCAACGCGAACTTCTTCTGCCATACGCAGCCGGCGCCCAGCATCGAACGTGAATTGGCCTGGCGGGCGGCGCTCTTGCCTTACTTCGAGGAGTTCGGAATCGATTCGAATGCTGTTCCCGCTGGGGCGGCGCGATTGCCCTTCTCGCGCGAAGCCGCCGACGTCCTCGAGGAGTTCCGGCCCCCGGTTGTGAGTTTTCATTTCGGCCTGCCGTCGAAGGACCTGGTAGCGCGAGTGCGAGGCTGGGGCGCCAAGATCCTATCGTCGGCAACCACTGTCGACGAAGCACGCTGGCTCGAGGCACGCGGAGTTGACGCAATCATCGCGCAAGGAATCGAGGCCGGAGGCCATCGCGGCATGTTCTTGTCTGACGATGTGAATACGCAGGTCGGCACGTTCGCATTGGTGCCGCAGATCGTACGGGCGGTGAGCATTCCGGTCATCGCCGCTGGCGGCATTGCGGACTCGAAGGGCGTCGCGGCGGCCATGGCCCTTGGCGCGGCCGGCGTTCAGGTCGGGACGGCCTATCTGTTGTGTCCAGAAGCCACCACGAGCACAGTGCATCGTGCGGCATTGAAAGATGGTGCAACCCGCGTGACGGCGCTCACTAATCTTTTCACCGGTCGGTTGGCCCGGGGAATTGTGAATCGCATCATGCGAGAACTTGGCCCAATCAACGCCGCCGCACCCGCGTTTCCTTTGGCGGCAGCGGCCATCGCTCCCTTGCGCGCCAAAGCCGAAAGCATGGGCAGAGACGAGTTTTCGCCCTTGTGGGCCGGGCAGAATACGAGCGGTTGCCAAGAAAGGTCGGCCGCCGTTCTGACAATGGAGCTAGCGAGCGCGTTCGCAGATGCACGCTAACTGGGTATGCAACCGAGACGCGCAGCGTCTAGCTACGAGTTGCAGCTACCGGTGCGGTGCACGTCGCCCAAACATCCTAGTTGTCGCTTGAGCGGCCTGTACAGACCGATGCTTCAGGAGCACCCGCCACCCCGATTCGTGCAACGAACAGCTTCAGTCGGACTACCTTCCCTCCATTACCAAGAATCTGCGGATGGTACCGGCCCAGATCGACCGGCCTGCCATCCTCAGCGGCGGTCGCCCGTGGTCTTGGCACCTGCCGCTTTTCCAGCTGCGGCCGCTTTCTCAGCTGCCGCGGCTTTGTCGCGGGCGCGGGCTCCGCTGAGGATGTTCGTCAAGCTGTTGTTGCCCTCGTGGCACGCATATTCGAAGATTCGGTCGGGCGCATTGTTCGTTCTCATCGGGATCGCGACGGTCCAGGGTTGTGTGTACTGTTTCGGATCGTCGATGGTGTACCGGAAGTCGATGGTGTTCGCGTCCACGCGCTTGAACCGCTCGGTGATGCGCGCGTTGGGCGTGCCGTACCAGTCTTTCTCCTGCCAGAGCCCGTGCATCCGGGGGTCGATGTTGGTCGTTTCGACGACCAGCGTGTCGCCCTCCCAATGGCCTCGGGAATCGCCAAGCCACTGGCGGACATTCGAGGGCAGCGCCGGGCGTCCATCGAGGGGAATGATGCGGGTCTCGTGAATCATTTCCGAGAGAATCGCTACCCAACCTGGGCCTTGTGAGATGAGAAAGTTCAGGTTGTAACCAGTCGGGTGAAACATGCCCGGCACCCCGCGAGTAATGCATCGCATCCATGGGTCCGCCGTCTCGAGCCATCCGCCTGGTCTGGGCTCATCTTTCGCAACGCCGGCCATGGATAAGTCGAATTCCTTACGCTTCTTCTGGGCGTCCGGTGTCATCGCCGGGATTCGCCCGTCTGCCGGATCGACGACCAGGGACGCTTGACCCGTGGCAACCGCCTGACCGAACTCATACCAGTGCTCCGGACCGTTGCCGGTTTGGCGTTCGTTGGTCGGCTGGCCGAGCGTATCTTTCAAGACCGGGGTATTGCCGGGCGCCCCCAACGGAGGGCCTTCCTCCTCGTTTTCCGGCGGCTTCTCGCCAGGGCGCGGACGCTGAAACGGTGTCCTCGTCTGAGTGTTCCAGATCCCCTGCAAATCCGGATCGCCCCATGGTGTCTTGGCGGTCCAGGGCGAGCTCGGCTTCGAGGCGCCTTCTTTGGCCTGCTGCGCCACTAATCGCGGGGACAGTGTCAGAACGGCAAGGATGACCAAAGCCGCGCCGATCAATCCACGATATCCAACACGCATCTGAGTGCTCCTGTCTGTCACAAGATGTGACGCCCTTTGCCTGCCAGTCATTTGCTCGGTCGCGCGCGAAAACGCCCGTACAACAGCTCGTCCGCGAATTCGACACACTTGAACTCCATGAGCCGTACGCCGGGCTCGATTCGGCGATACAGCGGCAATCGAATCTTCCACGGACGGGTAAACACTTTCGGATCCTCGATGGTGGCCTCGTACATCAAGTGATACGGGCTCATGGGAGTGTAGCGTTCGACGACGTGCATTTCATCGCTGTGGAAATTCCCGGCCCGATCGAACGTCGTCATGTCGTTGAAGCCCTTCACGTCAACGACCAGCGTGTCCCCCTCCCAGCGGCCGCGCGACTCTCCCATCCACGAGTCCACGTCGGCTCGCGGGAGATCGTCCATATGGATCACGCGACTCGTATTCGCGAACTCGTACGCAACCATGATGTACTTCGAGGTACCCTGCAGGATCTGGAAGGGATACGGCATGTATGTGGCGCGCGGCACGCCCGGCATGAAGCACTTGAGTTCAGAGTCGCCCATCTCGCGATGGTACGGGTCGACTTTGAGGCGTTGAGCGAAATTCTCTTGTTTCTTTTTGAGTGCCGACGGTTGATACGGAATCTCATTGCCTTCCACGATGCCCTGCCCCGCCGGCATCGCAAGCCAGCCCGCCAGCGAGGGGACCGGCCCGGCTTCCGCAGCATGAGTCAGAATATCCCAATTCGCCGTCGTGAACGCCTGATACACGCCGTTCAAATCCGGGTGTTCCGACCCGGGCAGCCGCGGTGCCTTGTACCCTTTTTGATCCTGTCCCGCGACGGGTATCCCCATGCAGACCAGCATGACGAGCCCGGCTCCAAGCGCAAGTACCGAAAGTTGTGCTCTACCCCGCATTTAAGAGCCCCCTGTCCCGTTCGTTCGCACAGTTCGTTTAACCACCGCCGAGCACACAGCCTAGCCGTGTGTCGCCGGAGGCCGTGAAGCGTTCGGGCAAACCTATTCGCCCTTGATTAGTCGGATCGTAGCACCACCGAGCGCTCGCGTCGGGAATTCTTTTGACGCCCTCGACCGTGCATCGCAATACCCCCCAACCTGACCCGAAATTGTAAGGCCGCACGACCCCTTCCTTCGCATTCACCGGCCGCGCGTATCAGGCAACGCCAGCGCCACGATCGCTGCGTCCTCGTTGCCTCCCACCGCCATCGTGAGGTACTGCTTCCCGCGATACAGGTACGTCAGGGGGGCGGCGGCCGCCCGGCCGGGCACCTCGATCTCGCGCAGGAGCGTGCCCGACTGCTTGTCGAACACATACAGGATCTTCCGGTCGGCGTCGGGATCCCCATAGGGCGCCCACGACGGAACCAGGGGCACGCGCCCGTCGCGCTGGCGGCGCCAGGTGGTCACAAACAGCAGCGTCTTCGTGACCAGCGCACTCTGTCCTTCGGAGATCTCGCCAAGCGGCGGGAGGTTGAGGTCCTTCAATAACGGGTGGTTGCGCGGCCCGTTGCCCAGGGGCTGGACCCACAGGCGCTCGCCGCGATTCATGTCGAACGCGGTCACCCGCGAGTAGGGGGGCTTGAACAGCGGCAGCCCGTCGAAGAACATGCCGGGCAGGTTGATCGATCCGCCGCCCAGGGCATAGCCGGCGTTCGAGACGTTCGGATCGATGGGCGTCAACTTCATCAGGCTTGGCCTCGTCCGCGACGGCACGTACAAGACGCCCGTTTCCGGGTCGAAGGCCGCGCCTCCCCAGCCAGAGGCACCCAGCACGCCGGGAAGCGCGAGCGTCCCCTTTTCCGACGGCGGGGTGAACAGCGGACCAGACACATATTGCTGCAGCTGCTCGCGCGCGCGGTTCTTCAGGGCCGGCGTGAAGTCGATCAGGTTCTCCTCGGTCGTGCCCTGGAGATCAAAGGGCAGGCGGCTTGGTCGGGAAGGGCTGCGTGGGCGCATACCACTCGCCCGGCGCGTCCCCCTTCGGCACCGGCCGCTCCTCGATCGGCCAGACTGGCGCCCCGGTCCGCCGGTCGAGGACGTAGGTGAAGGCCTGCTTGCTCACCTGCATCACGGCCCGGATCCGGCGGCCGTTGACCGTGATGTCCCCGAGGACCGGCTGGGCGGGAAAATCGTAATCCCACAGCCCATGATGCACGGCTTGGAAGTGCCACACCCGCTTGCCGGTCTTCGCCTCCACGCACACCAGGCTTTCGGCAAACAGATTGGGGCCCGGCCGGTGGGCGCCGTAGTGGTCGCTGCTCGGCGTCGAGGTCGCCAGGTAGACGTAGTCGAGCTCGGGATCGTAGGCCATCGTGGCCCAGACGTTCGTGTTGCCCATGGTCTCCGCGGCATCGGCCAGCCAGGTGTCGTGGCCGACCTCGCCGGGCCGCGGAATCGTATGAAACGTCCACAGGAGCCGTCCCGTCCGCACGTCGAATGCGTTCACGTAGCCGGGGGGCTGCTGTCGATAGTCGCGAAAGGCGTCGGAAATCGAGGCGCCGACCACGACGAGGTTGCCCGCGATGAGCGGGTCGCGCGCCGAGTAACTCACCGCCCGCCGCACGTCGCGAATCCCGACCGCCGCATCGACCCGCCCGCCGGTGCCGAAGGCCGGGTCCGGCTTGCCGGTCCGCGCGTCGATCGACAGCAGATACGCATCGTGCGTGCCGACGAGCAGGCGTTCGAGCGTCCCGTCGGTCCAGTACCCGAAGGTCCGCGTCATGAAGCCGCCGTTGTTCGGCCGTCCCAGTTTGTAGCTTTCCGGGTCGTAGACCCAGCGGGTCTGGCCGGTGCCGGGATCGAGGGCCACGACCAGGCCCAGGCCCGTGACGGTATAGAGCCCCCCGTTCGCCATGAGCGGCGTGTTTTCGTTCCGCGACGACTGGAGGACGGGGCTCGACTTCTGGAGCGCGAGCTCGGCCGAGGGCGACCGCCAGACGATGCGCAGATCCTGGAGGTTGTCTTTGTTGATCTGATCGAGCGGCGAGTATTTCCACCCGTGGGTCGTGCCGGCATAGGCGCGCCACTCGCCGCGCCGCAGGTCGTCGAGCGTCTGCATCGACGAGGGGCCGGACGAGAGCCCCACCAGCGCCACCGCGCACACGCCGACGCCGCGCGTCACGAGCCGGCTCATCATCATCTCTTCTCCCGCGCACCCGCAGCACGGCTCGCGGCCGGCTGCCACATCCGGCCGCGGCGACCCACGTCGCTCAACCGCCACGCGCTCTCATGGGTGCTACCCATCAGACAACAGGAAAAGAACGCCGTCGGTTTTGCAACTGACGCGCGTGACGCGGTCCCTGCAATCGCTCAACGCAGCGCCGCCTACAAAGGAGGTCGGTCGGGACAAAGTCTACTACCATTGTTGCCTTCGATCCGTACGCCGCCACCACGGTCGCCGCGTGTTACTGGCAGACCACCGAACCCGTCGTGGACCTTTTGCGCCCAGCTAGCGACCGTCTCGAGAACCTGGAAGACGGCCGTGACCATTGACAAAATGATGGAGCAGTTGCCGCTTGGGACTGGTTGCTTGTGCTTGCAACTTGCACATTAGTTTGCCATGATCGCGCGACGAACCGCTGCGTTACCTGAGAGGACGCGTCGATTCGGCCTTGGGGGAGGAACCGTGAGACATCGAGTGTGGGTTCTGGCCATCATGGCCGTGGTTGGGTGCGCCGCTCTCATGCGTGCGCAGGCCCGCCCGGATGAACAATCACTGAAGGCGGCTCATGAGGCGCTCTTTGCCAGCGTGCAAGCAGGGAACCTGACCCTGCTTCAGGCGATGATCCATCCGCGAGGCCTCGGTTTCTTCAGGGACAGCGTGAACACGGTCCAGCTCGGAAACAACTACGGCGTTGCCGAGGTGCTTCCAGCGGTGCTGACTGATGTTGGCCGGTTCGTCGCGGTGCCGACCGATACCGTGTATCGCGCGGTAGGCCAGGTCGGAGTGGTCCTCGTGACGGCACACCTCCAGGCGCCAAAGGGGTCGAATCTGCCAGACCGGTCTTCTCGCGGAACCTATGTCTACAGCGTGGATGGCGGGAACTGGAGACTTCTGTCCTGGCACGCGTCGGAAATGCCTCTGAAGAAGGATATGCCTCCGAAGAAGTAGTCGAGACCTGCAACCCATTTCCCTTTGGCATCCCGCCTCTTTGGCGATAATCGGCCGCAGACGGGGCTTTATCCGCGCTGTCGGAGTGCGGACGTTCAACGTGAGGCCTCTGCCTCCGACCGCGGCGGGAGCGGCGACCGGCACTCTGATCAGGGCTCCCGGAGGTGCGCTCTTACCGCTTCGTATCTGGGAGCGTCTCAGCAATTGCCAGCGCTGCCCACGCCGTGCCAGCCGCAGAAATCCATTGATGGCGACCGAAGGGGAACCCACTTTCCATGTACGGCTGCACGGGGAACGCTCGGGTCCGCACGAGCCACGATCCGTCTGCGTACTGCGTGTTCAGGAGGAAGCCGATTCCCTTTTGGTACGCCGCCTCGGTGACAGGAATCCCCGCTTGATGCAGTGCGACCAGCGACAGTCCCGTGGCATAGGCATCCGGCTCGAGCTGAACTAACTGCGACCAGCCCCCCGTTGATTGTTGCTGGCGTAGAACGTCGTCAGCGGCTGTCTTCACCATCGGATCGGGCGCCTTCGTCCAGACCAGCCCTATCAGTCGCATCGCTCGATCTTCCGCGGTTGTGGCAGACGCGCTCACCAACCACTCCCGAGCGTTCTCCAACGCGCGATCGATCTGCAGCTTCCGACCCGGAATGGGGTACAGGGTCAGTCCGCGCACGGCAATGGCCGTATGGCTCATGATGCTGGATTCCATCGGCGGCCGATTCACGCCGTTTCCGAGCCACGTACCGTCTGGCATCTGCGTGGACAAGATCCAGTGGATCAAGGCGGCCGTCATGGTGTCGGGCGGATACCCTTCGGCCGCAAGCGCCATCAAGCCGTAGCCAACCGTCAGCACGATACCGCCGGGGACGGTGCTGTGCGCTTGCATCGCGGGTTCCGCAGCGGCCCGAAGGACGGTCTGAATATCGGTCAGATTCCTTTGCTCGAGAGACTCATCAACCGCGATGCCCTTTCGTCGCGCCAATGCGGCCAGCTCCGCCGGCAGCGTATTGTGATGACATGTGTAGCACTTGCGGGTCTCGAACATCGGTGGTGCGGACTTCAGCAACACCGCCAGGCTTCGCGCGACTGCAAGCTGCGCAGTCGGGACCTGCTCGCGGGTGGGTGGGGCAATCGCCTCACTTCGGGGGCCAGTGCCGCGCGTGGCGCCGTATTGTTCGAGCATCGATATCTTCTCTCGATCATTCCGATACACCGCCCAGTCGAGAGGTCGCTCGCCTTCACTCATGGGAACATTCGGGTCGGCGCCGTGCTCGAGCAACAGCCGCAGTGTGTCGGCGCCGGCCAGTTCTGACGATGCCGCGGTGAAGAGAGGCGTGCGGCCGTAGGCGTTCTCGCGAGCGTTGACATCTGCCCCGGCCGCAAGCCAACGGGCGAGCAAGTCAGGCCGTTGCCAATTGGTGGCTCGGAGCAACGCATCGCTCGGGACGTCGAGTCCGTGAGACATGAGGTAGTCAACAACCGCCGGCCGCTGGCGTAGGAAAGCGCCGCGCACGGCGGCGACCGGCATTTTCGCTTTTGGATCCGCGCCACGCTCAATAAGGAACTGGAGTACCGTCATGTCGGAGGCCTGCATCGCCATCGCCAACGCAGAGAACCCTGCTGAGTCTCGAGCCTGCGTATCGGCACCGTGGTCGAGTAACAGCCGCAGCAGCTCCACGGTTCCTGGATATCCAGCCGCGATCAGGAATGGCGTTCGGCCGAGCGTCCCAGACCGCGCGTTCACGTCGGCACCGCGCGCGATGAGAAGCCGGGCCTTCTCGATATCGGGAATCGCCCACATCAGCGGCGTCGCCCCGCTTCCATTACCCTGGTTGGGATCGGCGCCGTGTGTCAACAGAAGTCGAACGCATTCGGCGTCCGCAAATAACGTCGCGAGCATCAGCGCCGGCGTGCCGTGTTCGTCGGTGCTGTTGAGATTGATTCCACGTTCGATCAGCCGCGCGACAAGCGCTGTGTCACCGCGTTGAATCGCCAGCACGAGCGATGGTTCGGCGCGACCGTGTTGAGCGAGCAAGCACGCCACAATCAACGCGACCGCGCCGACCGTTCGATAGCTAGTCATCGTTCCTCCTCGGCGGGACGCCGCGAGGCGTTTCGGTCACCGGCAAGAAGCCTTATTGCTGGCGGGTCTTGCCCGGCTGCTGGCAAAACGAGAACCGATGTCAGAGTAAGAGCGCGTTGCGAAATTAGCGTGCGCGCGGGTGGCCGAGAACGGGGCGCCCCGCCGAGCGCGGAGGCGTCTCTCGTGGCGGGCGCTGTTCGCCGAGCACTCCGGGGTCCCCGCCGCGCGTGGTTTGCGCGGTGGGGTGGCTCGATGGGGCTGTTCGAGGACAGGCCCCGCCAGTCGTCAATTCTGCAACGCGCTCTAAGGGCAAGCGCGGCCGACGACGGCGAGACGAAACATCGATGTGACATGGTCTCCCTCGCTAAGAGGTTTTCCGAGCCACTTGAGCCCCCCCGCGGGGCCATTCGTCAGGAGGCCGATATTCTAGCGGCTTGCTGGAGCCTCGCCAAGCAGAAAAGCTCGCCGTGGTGTTCCCGTCGTATCTGGCAATCCACGCGGCCGGGCCGCCGAAATAGTTTCGGCGGCCGTGCGGGTTTCCCGCCTACAATCGGCGTGTCTCGACCATGCAACCGGATCTCGGCACGCGCGTCGGGGCCTATGAGGTCGTTGGCGTGCTCGGCGCCGTCGGCCCGCCAAATCGCCCCGACAACCGAGCGAAGGAGGCATCGCATGACTCGAATGTTCGTTGCTGGAGTCGTCGTATCGCTGACTTGTGTTCAGGGGGTCCTCGCTCAACCGGCTCGAGACGAGGTGATGAAGGCTGAGGCGGCGTTTGTTCAGGCGAGGGAGAAGGGCGACAAGACTGCGTACGCGAGCCTGCTCGCGGACGAATTCACGTGGACGACTCGAACTGGCACGGTGTTAACGAAGAAACAGCAACTCGAGGTGCTTCAAGCCACGAGCAATCCCGAGACCGGCAAGGATGTTCGCGTCTACGGCGAGGCCGCCGTCGTGAGTGGGACCGCCAAGCTCACGCAAGATGGCAAGCCGGTGGCTGTCCGCTTTGTACGGGTCTGGGCCAAGCGCGACAATCGTTGGCAAGCCATTCTGCATCAAGGAACCGGCATCGCGCCGTGATGCTGCTCAGGGCGTGAAGCAGTCGTTTCTGGCAACCCACGCGGCCGGACCGCCGAAATAGTTTCGGCGGCCGTGCGGGTTCCCGCCTACAATCGGCGTGTCTCGACCATGCAACTCGATCCCGGCACGCGCGTCGGGGCCTATGAGGTCGTTGGCGTGCTCGGCGCCGGCGGCATGGGTGAGGTATATCGCGCCCACGACGCGTTGCTCAATCGCGACGTGGCTCTAAAAATCCTCCCCTCGTCGGTCGCACTCGATCCGGAGCGTGTCACCCGCTTCAAGCGAGAAGCGCAGGTGCTCGCCTCGCTGAATCATCCCCATATCGCCATCATTCACGGCTTCGAGCAGGCAAACGGCATTCACGCGCTCGTGATGGAGTTAGTTGACGGGCCGACGCTGGCCGACCGTCTTGCCGAAGGACCGCTTCCCCTCGATGAAGCCCTGCGAATCGCGAAACACCTCGCCGAAGCCGTCGAAGCCGCGCACGAGCAGGGAGTCATCCACCGGGACCTGAAGCCGGCGAATATCAAGCTTCGACCGGACGGGACCGTGAAGGTCTTGGATTTTGGGCTCGCGAAGGTGATAGAGCCGGCGCCGGCCATGTCGCTCGGCCTTTCGGACTCGCCGACTCTAACCACCCCTGCCATGACGGAGGCAGGTGTGATTCTGGGCACGGCTGCCTACATGTCACCCGAGCAGGCCAAAGGACACCCGGCGGACAAGCGCAGCGACATCTGGGCGTTCGGCTGCATTGTGTTCGAGATGCTGTCGGGCAGGCGCGCGTTCCTTGGGCGCACCGTGTCAGAGACCCTCGGCAACGTGTTGCACACCGAACCGAACTGGCAGGCGCTCCCCGTTCAGACGCCCCCACAGATCCGATCGTTGCTGCGGCGCAGTCTGGCGAAGGACGTTCATCAGCGGGAACCCCACATCGGCAGCGCCCGCTTGGAGATCGAAGAGGTGCTCGAAGCACCCAGTTCTCGCCAGCCCGTGCACAGGGCCAGTCGAGCACGCCCAAGAACCGTGATCGCTACGTTGATCGCGCTTTCGGTTCTTCTCGTCGCAACGGTTACGGTCCTCTTATATGAACGCGCCGCATTGTTGAACTCGCGCAGCAACCACGATGGTCGCCGCTACCAGTCGTCCCTCCCTCTCCCCGACGGGGTGACCTTCGCGAGCGGCACTGTTCCGTCGTGGCGGATGCGTCTTTCTCCTGATGGCACACGATTGGCGTTCGCGGCGAGCGGCCCGTGACGGTCTGATCAGGTTGTATGTGCGCTCACTGGATGCTGCCACGGCGCAGGTGATACCTGACACCGTCGGCGCGGCCGCGCCGTTCTGGTCACCCGACGGGAATTTCGTCGGTTTTTTTGCAGGCGGCAGGCTGATGAAAGTGGCCTCAACCGGAGGTCCCGCGTTTCCACTGTGTCAGGCTGCGGGAGCGGCTTTCGGCGCGCATTGGAGTGAGAATAACCAGATCCTGTTTTCATCGGGCCAACCCAATGTCGCACCGATCCGCCGCGTCTCTGCCGCGGGTGGCGCGTCATCCGTCGTGCTGACGCCGAATACGGAGGCAGGTGAACTCCAGTATTGGTGGCCATCGTTGCTGCCGGACGGCGATCACATTGTGTACTTCGCGCTCGGGCCTGGGAGCCGCCCGATCGGCATCTATGTCGCATCGCTGAAGTCACAGGAACGAAAGCTGCTCGTTCCTGGTGGTTCCAACGTTACGTTTACGAACGGGTTTCTCATCTACCTTCGCGACCAGACGCTCGTTGCGCACGCGTTGGACATGAACCGTCTCGAGTTGGTGGGCGAGCCAACGCCGATTGGCGACCAGGTGCTCGTCGGTGGCGCGGCAGCGGCAACGGGCGCCTTCACGGTGTCGCAGACCGGCGTGCTCGCGTATCAGACGGGGCCGGTGCTCAGGCAGTCACAGCTCGTGTGGATCGATCGAAGGGGCACTGAAGGCCCGACGGTGGGTGAGGAGGCTGATTACGGCAACCTGAGGGTTTCTCCCGATGGCACGCGGGTATCGGTGAGTCTTGGCGATCCGACGCGTGGCACCAGCGACATTTGGCTGCTTGATCTCGCGACGGGCCGCCGCTCTCGGTTTACCTTCGATGAAGGGAACGAAGTGCACTCCGTCTGGTCGCCTGATGGCCAACGCCTGGTGTTCAACTCGAACCGAGAGGGCGTGCTCAATTTGTATGAAAAGGCCTCGAACGGCGCGGGATCGGAACGCCTGCTCCTGGCTGACCGAGAGGACAAGATGCCCGAAAGTTGGTCGCCTGATGGGCGCCATCTATTGTATCGAATTCGGGGGAACGCTCAGCAAGGCGCGGGTCTATGGATGCTCCCTCTGGAAGGATCGGGCACACCAACACCCGTGCTTCAGACGAAAGCCGACGAAACGTCAGGCCGGTTTTCGCCAGACGGCCGTTGGATCGCGTACATCTCGAACGAGTCGGGGCCGCCGCATCTTTATATTGCTCCATTTCCCGCAGGCGGAGGTAAGTGGCAGGTCTCCTCCGCTGCGCTGCCGGCGGGCGGCGCTGGTTTCGAAGGCCACCCAAGTTGGCGGGCAGATGGCAAGGAGGTGTTCTACCTGTCCGGCAATCAGCTCATCGCCGCCGAAGTCACGATTCAGAAGGACGCGATTCGGGTTGGTGACGTTCGCCCATTGTTCCGAGCCAACTTCAGACCGGCCCGCGGCAATCCGTACGTCGCATCGGCGGACGGCCAGCGCTTTCTCGTGAATCGCTTCAGAGACCAAACAACAGGAGCGCCGATTACGCTCGTGGTGAACTGGCCGGCCGGATTGAAACGGTGAAGTCTACGAGCAGCGGACCGCACTTTCTGCACTTCGTCCGGGCGGCAGGGCCTCACGGTAGAAGAGAGTGACCAGTTGACCGTCGCGATTGGGACGAGATTCGGCTCATACGAAGTCGTGTCGGCGCTCGGCGCCGGCGGCATGGGCGAGGTCTACCGCGCTTGCGATACACGACTCAATCGCGACGTCGCGCTCAAAGTTCTTCCAACGTCGTTCGCACTCGATCAGGAACGCCTCGCACGCTTTCGACGTGAAGCCCAGGTCCTCGCCGCACTGAACCATCCCAACATCGCGTCGATCTATGGGCTCGAGGAGACCAACGGCACGCAGGCATTGGTACTGGAGCTGGTCGAAGGCCCCACACTCGCCGACCGGATTGCAGAGGGTCCAATTGCCGTCGAGGAGGCCCTGCCAATTGCCAGGCAGATCGCGGAAGCGCTCGAGACAGCCCATGAGCAGGGGATCATTCATCGCGACCTGAAGCCAGCGAACATCAAGGTCCGCGCCGATGGCACCGTCAAGGTGCTCGACTTCGGCCTCGCCAAGGCCGTCGACCCGCACACCAGCACCGCTTATGAGGCTCTGACCAACTCTCCCACGGTGCCGCCCTCGGCCACAATCGGCGGCGTGGTCCTAGGCACCGCCGCGTACATGTCGCCCGAACAGGCGCAGGGCAAGCCTGTCGACCGGCGGGCCGACATCTGGGCCTTCGGCTGCGTACTGTTCGAGATGCTGACGGGAAGGCGGGCGTTTCGCGGAGACACCATTCCCGAGATCCTCGCGAATGTGCTCAAGAGCGAGCCGGAATGGCACGAGTTGCCGGCAGAGACGCCGACGGCGATCCACCGGGTGCTTCGACGATGCTTGACCAGGGAGGTGCAGAAACGAGAGCCACACATCGGGAGCGCGCGTCTGGACATCCAGGAGGGGGCAGACGCGCACACAGAGGCCCCGCCGCGAAGCGGTGGTCGCGGTTCCCGAGCGTTAGTGGCGGCCGCCGCAGTCGCCATGGTCAGTGTCACCGGCTTGTTGCTGCTGTTCTGGGGACTTCATGGTTCATCGTCCGACCACTCTGTCGAGGCGAGCCGCCGCTACCAGACCTCGGTGCTGCTGCCTGACGGCGTGCGGTTTTCGGGCATTCCCTCGTACCGGCTGGCGTTGTCACCTGATGGGACGCGACTGGCGTTCGTCGCCAGCAGCGCGCCGGGACGTTCTCATTTGTATGTGCGGCCTCTCGATGCGGCTGACGCCCAACTATTGGCGGGCACAAAGGGCGCGAGCGCGCCGTTCTGGTCGCCCGATGGCAAGTTCATCGGGTATTTTTCGGCGGGCAAGCTCATGAAGACACCCGCGCAGGGCGGAACCCCGCTGGCCATCTGCGAGTACAGCGGCGTACCCACCGGCGCGCATTGGGGTAGCAACGGTGACATTCTCTATTCATCAGGTGGTCCGGGCATTGTTGGTTCCATACGACGGGTGGCGAGTAGTGGCGGTGTTTCGGCTGAAGTGCTGAAGCCCGATCGGACAAATAGCGTAAGCGGCTTTTGGTGGCCGTCGTGGCTACCAGACGGTGAACACGTCCTCTACTTCGCCATTGGACCCGGTCTTCGTCCGCTTGGGATCTACGTCGCGTCGTTGATCACAAAAGAAAAGAAGCTCCTGATGGAGGGTGGCTCCAACGTCAAGTTCGCGAACGGCTCGCTGCTGTTCCTTCGCGATCAAACGCTGTTCGCCCAAACGCTCGATCTTGAACGGCTCGAGTTGGTCGGAGCGCCATCATTGATTGCCGAAGGGGTGGTGATCGGGGGCAACTCAGGCGCGACCGGCGCGTACGCGGTGTCGAACAACGGCACGCTTGCCTATCAGGCGACTGCAACGAGGCGTCGGTCCCAATTGGTCTGGTTCGACAGAACGGGCAATCAGCTGACGAGTGTTGGCGAGCCGGATGAGTACGGAGACTTGGAATTGTCACCCGACGGCACTCGTCTGTCAGTGAGCCTGCCGTCTACCAGTGGGACTCGAGATATTTGGCTCATCGATCTCAAAACAAGTCAACGTTCACGCCTGACGTTCGACGCGGCCGACGAACAGCGTTCCATCTGGTCTCCTGATGGAAGCCGCGTCATTTTCAACTCGAACCGGCAGGGTGTATTGGATCTCTATGAACAATCATCGAGCGGTGGCGCGGCGGAGCGATTGGTATTCGCGGACGGCGCCAACAAGATTCCGCTGAGTTGGTCCCCGGACGGGCGCCACGTCTTGGTGGGACGACGGGACCCCGCGACAGGCGATGACATTTGGGTGCTCCCGCTTGGAGGAGGTGAGCCGTATCCATTTCTGAAGACGACGTCCAACGAACGAGCGGCGAGGTTCTCGCCGGACGGCCGATGGGTCTCGTATACCTCGGACGAATCTGTGGCTGCAGCTCTTTTCATCACCCCGTTCCCCGGTCCGGGGGGCAAGTGGCAGGTGTCATCCGGAGGAGTCGTGGGCGCGCCGCTCGAAGCGCATCCACAGTGGCGACCCGACGGAAACGAACTGTTCTACATTGGCGGCAATCTTGAGCTCATGAGCGCTTCCATAAGGATCGTTGACGGCGTCGTGAAAGCCGGAAATGCCAGCCCGCTGTTCCGTCCACCGTTTGGAGCGTTTCGAGGGAACCCGTATGTGATCTCCAAGGACGGAACAAAGTTTGTCGTCAACAGCGGCGGTAGCGAAGGGGCTGACAACCGCATCACCCTCGTCGTCAACTGGCCCAGCCTGGTAAAGAATTGAGGCAAAGGGCAAGATGCCTGTGGCAGCAGAAGACGTAAGATCCTAATCGTGACAGCCTCGCACACGGAAAATGACATGAGTGATGGCTCCGGCGCAGAGGCTCGGCGTTGAGCGAGCTCGACCGAGTTCGGGACAAGGCGTCGTGGGCGGCGTGGCGCGACACCTTGCTGAGCGTGCTCAGGGCGTGGAACCGCCACCAGGTCTGGAAAATCCTGACCGCGATCGTGGTGATCTGGATCGTCAGCGGCATAGCACTCCACTTCGCGGAGCGTGGCACGAATCCAGCGTTCGAGACGCTGCGCGAGTCCCTCTGGAACGTTTGGGTCACCCTCTTCAGCGGACTCGAAATCGAGATCAACTCTCGTGTTGGGCGGCTCGTGGTTGCCGCCGTGCTTGTCGTCGGTGTCGCTTTGGCCGGTTTGTTCACGGCCAGCGTGGCGTCCATCCTGATCGAACGCGCACTAAGGAGTCGTGAAGTGCCTAATCTTGAAATGTCTGGCCATCTGGTGCTGTGCAACTGGTCGCCGCGAGCACTGGACTGGATACGCGAAGTGCACAGCGGTATCGTCACCGACAAGCGGCCAATCGTGATCGTTCACGACACACCCGACGAAGTCGTGCTGCCTGACAAACAGGATGAAGCCGCCTTCAGCGACGTCTATATCGTCAAAGGTGACCCAGTCAACGAAGTGATCCTGCGCCGCGCCAAGGTTGCGCACGCGCATTCCGTCGTCATCTTGTCGGATGACCGCCAGAACCAGCACGCCGACGGAAAAACCATCGTGTGCTGCATTGCCGTCAAGAACGTGTGCGTGCACGAGCGCCAGCCAAACATCGTGGCCGAGTGCCAGGATCCGAAATACCGGCCGCACATGCGCAAGGCGGGTGCCGATGAAGTCATCTCGGCCGCCGACTTCGGATTGCGGCTGATGGCACGTGCCTCGCTCTTTCATGGCATGACGCGCGTGTATCAAGAGCTGCTATCGGTCCGGCGCGACGCCAACGAGATGTACCTGGTGCCGGTGCCTGCCCAACTCGTCGGGATGGATTTCGTCGCAGCGGCAAACGTGTTCCTGCCCGATCGCACGAACATGAAGGCGTGCCTGCTCATCGGGCTCTATCGCGGTGAAACAATGATGCTCAACCCGGTTGGCGGGGAAGCGGGACCGTTGCGCGAAGGCGATGAGTTGATCTTGCTGAGCCAGACGCAGCCGGATCTTTCGCGACTGCAGCCGCCCGACGCCGCATAGGCGACTGCCCAGAAGCTATGGGCCTCGCCGGGAGCGTCAGCGTAGAATTTCTGTGTCCGCGGCGGAATGCGTCCCTTCGCTGGTTCACTTCTTCTCGACTGTAATGTTGTTCAGCCGCTGTGGCTCGACTCCGTAGTTCTCAATCTCCATCACGTTCTTCTTCTTGTCGAACATGATCTGCGCGAAGGCCACCATCTTTCCTTCGCCTGCCGTCCCCTCCTTGTTCAAGTGGATTTGCATGAGCAAAAAGGGATAGTCCGCTGTCCGCGGATTGTTGACGGTCTCCCGAAAGCTCATGTAGCGGTCGGTGGCGATGACGATCCGTTCGCCGCCTTCGGGTAACGGTTCATGCCACGCATACTGAAGGTTCCAACCGAGTCGGTAGTTCTGGGGATCGGGTCCGGTCCAGCCGGGGATGCGAACACGCCCCTTGACGGGGAGCTTCTGCAACACGCGCAGCAGCGTGTCTTGCCCTTTGGGCACGGTCGCGAGGAGTTTGGCACGCTCGTCGGCAGAGGACCATTGGTCCAAGGTGATTTCAAGTACGGCGTTGGCACCCGTCAGATTGTTGCCCATGTTGACGGCCCACGCGCGCATGCGGATGGGCAGCGTCACCTCGGCCGACATGGGAAGCGCCGACGCAAACAGCAGCGCGACTGCGCCCATGAGAGAAGCGACACGGATCGAGATTCTCAACATACTGACGATCCTTTCGTTATGATGACGTCAATTATCCTACCGAGCCTCCATAACATCCGATACGACTAATTTCGAGTGATGTCCACGCGGCCGGATGTCGCCGCGACTCTTTTTCGTCGGCTTGAACCCGGTCGGCGACCGGACAGGGGAGAGAACAAACGACGCCCCGGCCGGCGGGGCACCGTTTCCACCGAGAGGTCTGACGCGTGCCTCAGGAGCTCAAAGGCGCCGTGGCGCCCGGGTTGTCGGAACGGCCGGCCGTACCAGCCTCCGGCGTGGTCGCGGCACGAGGCGCTTTCGGCTCGGCCGGCTTGTGCGCAGCGGCCGCCGCCGGCAGCCGCTCTTTCAGCAGCTCCTCGGCGTGCGCGAAGAGATCGTCCTTCGAGATCTTGCCGGCATCGACGTCGGCCAGGAGCGCGCGCTGCGCCTTGTATTCGCGGTTCTCGATGCCCGCCTTGCTCTGCAGCATGCGCCACGCCTTGCGGCGCTCGACGCAGAAGAGCACGAGCTGGCGCGAGAGCGCCCGGTACTCGACGTCGCCGTTCGTGCCCCTGGACCTTGATGTAGACGCCGAAGTCGGGCACGTACGAGCGGTGGCTCGGCACCAGGTAGCGCCGGTAGACGACGTCCTGCTGGGTGATGCGGACCAGCATGTTCTCGAGCGGGATCAGCTTGGCCGCGTCGTCCTTCTTGATCTTCTTCAGGTGGTTGCGGAACCGCGCTTCGGTCGCGCACCAGTGCGCCACGGTGTAGCGGTACGGCTCGTTGGTGGCCTTGAACTTCGTCTCGTACCAGTCCATGTCGATCGACGGATTGCCCTTGAGGTCGAGCGCTTCCTGGTAGGTCTCGCCGAGCCGCGGGTTGAAGACGAACTCCGGCGCGCCGCGCGAGTCGCGCACGCGCTGCGCCTGCGTCGAGCGCCATGTCGTCGGCCACGCCGTGCTCCGGCTGGCAGGTCGTGAAGCACTGCAGGAACGCCGTGCCGCGGTACTCGATGCCGTCGAGGATCGCCCGGTAGAGCTTCGGCGCGTTGGCGATCGACACCTGCGCGACGAACGGCGAGCCGTGGCCGGCCAGGAACGTCTCGGCGACGGTCTTCTTCTCGATGTTCTTGCCCTGCGTGGCGGCGCCGAACACGTTCATGTCGTTGCCGCCGAGCATCGGCGTCGAGTCGGAGTTCTGGCCGCCGGTGTTCGAGTAGACCTGCGTGTCGAGCATCACGCGCCTTCACGTTCGGCCGGTTCTGCAGGATCACCTTCGACATGTTCTGGTAGCCGATGTCGCCCATGCCGCCGTCGCCGCCGACGACCCAGACCTTCGGCAGCTCGAGGATTTCCTGATCGGTCATCACCGCGTCGCTGAAGTGCACGTACTCGTAGTACTCGCGCGGCGTTGATGACGTCCTTCTCGCGGTGCATGCAGCGCGTCGGCCAGCCGCTCCGGGATCACCGACCGGCGGCCGTGATCGACGATGAAGCTCTCGCCGAGGAGCCAGCCGACCGTGATGCCGTCCTGGAAGAGCGAGTTCATCCACGGATACGGATGCGGGTTGTTCGGCGGCGTCGATCCGTAGACGGTGTTGCAGCCGGTGTGCGCCGCCATCGCCATCACGGACATGCCGTTGGCGAGGCGGCCGTCGATCGGCCTGCAGGTTCTTGTGGTTGAACGCCTCCTGCCGCAGGACGGCGGTGATGGCGTCGATGATGTCCTCGTCGGAGATCGGCCCGTGCTGCGGCGATGCGCGCCTTGGTGTCCTTGTCGTCCTCGCCGCCGAGGCCCATGAGCAGGTGCGCGACGGCCTGGCGGAACAGGTCGTATTCCTCCTGGCTCCGCGCCTTGAGCGCCGCGAGCTTCTGGACGCCGTCCTTCTCGAGCTCGGTCGGCCTTCGCGCGGAAGCCGATCGGCCTTGGCGTGGATAGAGCGGGCGCATGTACGCCTCGGTGACCGCGGCGATCGCCCGCAGGATGCTCTTCTCGCCGCAGCCGGCGCACGCGCCGTCGCCCGAGACCAGCGCGTCGTAGTTGCGGCGCACCATCAGCATGTTGCGCAGCGTGGCCGTCTTCGAGTCCTGCGGGCGCGTGTCGTTGTAGAGGCCGAGGTACTTCTGCGGCGTGTCGGGCAGCAGATCGAGGAAGGCGGTGCCGCGTCTCGTGCTCGGCGTTGACCTCCTCGGTCTCCTGCACCATCCGCAGCGCCTGGTGCTCGCCGCACGCCGTGACGCAGGCCGCGCAGCCCTTGCAGAGGTCCGACACGAAGATCGAGAAGACGCCGCCCGCCCCCGGGCGTCTTCTTCTCCGGCGTCGCGAAGATCGCGTTCGTCTTCTGGTACGCCATCGGCACCTTGTCGATGACGTCGAAGAACTGGCTGCTTGGCCTTCGGCGAGAAGCCGTTGACCTCGTTGGTGACCTCGCGGATGAGTCTGCGGCAGCGGCGTCTTGGCGTTCTTGGCGACCGCGTCGCGCATCAGCTCGCGCGTCCGCTTCTCGATCTCCGGCAGCGAGCTGCAGCATCTTCTGACGCTCGCCGGCGTCGGTGACGTAGTTGCGTGACCGCCGTCCGGAGCATCGTCTCGAGATCCTGCGAGCAGTTGGGCAGCGCCGTGTCCGGACAGACCGCGATGCACTCCATGCACTGCGTGCAGTTCTCGGGAATGTAGAGCGGCGTTTCGCGGCGCGCGACGTACTTCGACGCCGTGTCGCCGCTGCCCGCCGCCATGACGCCGAGCGACGCCAGCGGCGTCGCCGGCTGGTTGTAGCCGAGCCCCGCCCGGAACAGCGCGTCGAACGACGCGACCCGCGTGAGCGGCGTCCGCTCCTCCTGGCCCTCCGGCATCGGGATGCGAGCGGCAGCCGGAGCCGCACGCCGTCGCCGTGCCCGTTGGTCGCAGAACCACCGGCAGCAGCGCCTTGCCGCGCAGCGTCGAGCGATCGGGCGCCGTCGAGCTCGCCGACCTGGATCTCGCGCACGCGCTCGAAGCCCTGCGTCATGACCTCCATGTTGGAGTTCACGACCGCGTCGCCGAGCCGGCCGAACTTCTTCACGTACTGCTTGTGCACGACCTCGCGGAACTGCTCCTGGCGTGATGCGGAACTCCTGCGAGCAGCGGCGACACGGCGAAGAACGCGCCGAGGAACGCGTTGCCCTGCATGCGCAGCTGCAGGTCGCCGCGGTCGGTCGCCTTGCGCGCGATCTCGAAGCCGGGCAGCGTGAACACGCGGATCTTCTTGTCGATGATCTGCTTGCGCGCCCAGAGCGGCAGCCGCTCCCACGCCTGCTCGCCTTCTTCCTCGGATTCCCAGACGAGGCAGCCGCCCTCGGACATGCCGTCGAGCGGGTTGGTGTGCGTGAACGCCTTCGGGATCGCAGCAGAGCACGACGTTGACGTGGCGCAGGTCGCAGTTCACCCGAATGCGCTCCGGCGCCGCGACCATGAAGTACGACGTCGGCGCGCCCTTCTTCTCGGACCCGTACTTCGGGTTGGCGCTGACGTGGATGATCTCCTTCGGATTGCCGAACTCGTCGACGACCTTGTCGCGCTCGTAGAGCAGATCGTTCAGGTCGCCGATGATCGCGCCGAGGTTCTTGCCGGTCGTGATGGCGCCCCAGCCGCCGACGGAGTGGAAGCGGACCGCGATCGCCCCTTCGGGCAGCAGCGACGGCGTCTCGTCGGACTTCACCTCGTAGGGATGATCGACGCCGAGCACCATGAACGACGCGCCGTCCGACGCGCGCTTGCCGTCCTTGCGCGCGCGCGCTGCCCGTCGCGAACTCGTACGCGCCGATCGTGTGCTCGGGCCGGAAATCGCGCGAGCCGAGGCCGTAGACGCCCGCCGAACAGCCGCGGCATCTGGTCGGCCGTGATGTGCGGGCAGCCCCGCTTCGCCCTGCAGCGCCTTGTTGCAGCGCCGTGCGGATGTCGCGCCCCATCGGGTTGTCGCCCGCCATCGGCTCGTCGGTGCGCTCGAGGATGATGACGTTCTTCTTGCCGGCCAGCGCCTTGACGACGGCCGCTTCGGGGAAGGGACGGAAGACGTTGATGTGAATCGATCCGACCTTCGCGCCGCGCGTGCTCGCGCAGGTAGTCGACCGCCGCTTCGATGTTCTCCGCGGCCGATCCGAGCGACACGAACACCGTGTCGGCGTCGTCGGTCTTGTACTGGCTGACCAGGCCGTAGTAGCGGCCGGTCAGCTCGCCGAACTCCTCGTACGCCGTCTTCGAAGAACTCGAGGATCGGCTCGGTGAAGTTGTTGCGGCGGGCGACGACGCCCTGCATGTAGTGCTCCTGGTTCTGCACCGGGCCGAGGAGCACGGGGTTCGTCAGGTCGATCATCTTCGGCACGCGCCGGCGCGTCGGGCCGAAGAGCATCGCGCTGGCTCTCGGTCGGGCAGTCGATGATGTCTTCGGGCGCGCCGAGGTATTCGCGAATCAGCTCCGACTTCGTGCTTGTAGAACGTCCGCTCGAGGTGCGACGTGAGGAAGCCGTCCATGACGTTCATGCCCGGCGTCAGGCTGAGCTCGGTCACGCGCCGCAGGATGAGCGCCTGGTCGGCGGCCTGCTGCGCGTCCTTGCCGAACACGATGATCCAGCCCGTGTCGAGCGCGCCGTAGACGTCGTCGTGGCCGCAGTGCACGTTGAGCGCGTGCTTGGTCAGCGCGCGCGCGCGCGACCTCCAGCACCATCGTCGAGCACTTGCCGGGCGCGTGGTAGTACTGCTCGACGCCGTAGACGACGCCCTGGCCCGAGGTGTAGTTGACGACGCGCTTGCCGCAGACCGAGTGCGCGATGGCGCCGCCCTGCGCGGCGTGCTCGCCTTCGGCTTCGACGGCGATCGTGTTGCGGCCGAAGACGTTCAGCTTGCCCTCGGCGAACGCCTGCTGGTAGAGCTCGCCGCCTTCGGTCGACGGCGTGATCGGATAGAAGACACCGGCGTCGGCGATGCGGGTTTCGGTGTGGTAGGAGACGAGCTGGTTGCCGTTGGCCGTGACGCGGATTCCCGGGTAGCGAGGTTTCTCCATCATGGCCCCCGAAAACACTCCAATCACCGACGTAGGCGTCACCGAGCGCTCAGGCGCGGGTCATCTATCGGCTCGAGCCGCGTCCGTCGCCGAGGCGGAACCCTCGATCGGGATGCAATCCGGACAGGTGGTGCAGGTGTCGACAGTTTCGAGCGGGCCCTTATGGGCGGGATGACGACAGCTCCATGGCGAATCCCACGCGCTGAGCCATTCGGGGAAAGGGAGGAAGAGCGTAGATTGACCCCAACGGCAGGACTGTGGGAGCCGCTGCGGTCGAATGGCGTTGCTGCAGGTTTCCGCGGCGCCGGTCATTTCCTCCATGGGAAACTTATCCATGGAATCACCTTCCAGACCGAATTCCGAATATCGTTTCGCCGAGAAGTCAGTTATACACCCGCCGTCCCGCCTTGACAACGTGAGGCAGGCCTTCGATTCGCTGCGCTCACTGAGGCCGCAGCGGCGTTGGGACTTGTCAGGTTGACAGAATTTCCCTCCGATACTGGGTCAAACCGAAAAATCGAAGACCGGCGTCCGAAGAAGACAGAGAATTTTCACCCGCCGCTCAATCGCTGCCACGTGATTTGAACTTCGGGTCGACCCTCCGATCCAGGGGTTCCCGTGCCGACATTCGGCGGCACCCTCAAAATCAGGTGGTTGTTGTCCGAGAATTCATAGAAGCGTCGCCCGTCGGTCTCGATGGCATTAGGGTTGAGGTGCCCCGCCCGGCGATGGTTGACGTACCCTTCTTTCTCATGGAACACCAACGGGCCGAAGTAGTTCGTGTAGGTCGTCACCGTGGCGAGCGCCTCCTCCGGCGTCGGCTGCGCCGCCGCCCATTTCTTGCGGTCCGGCTGCATGATGTGGACCATCATGTGTCCCGAAGCAGTGTAGATAATGAATCCCGGCGGGACGCTCTGGGCCTGATCGGATGATTGCGGCGCTCCCCGCCTCGTCCGCGGGTCGTCGGGGACGTGCTTCCAGAAACCGATGAATCGCCGGTGCAGCGGTGTCGGGTTCGGCAAGTCCGGCATGCGCTCCCACGTCAGGTGGGACTGCTCGCCCGTGGATGAGCGTGGCGACTTCAACGTCAGCCGGGTAGGGGACAACTCAAAGAAAAAGCGCTTCTGGCCGGAAGTTTCGTTTGGATTCAGGCTGCCCTGCAGATGATGCGTGACGAACCCCTCGACTTGGTCGACGCTGAAGGTGCCAAAGTAGGCGGTGTAGCCAGCAAGCGCCCGTTGTGCCTCCTCGGGTGTGGGGTTGATGCCAGCGTACCTCTGACGGCCGCCCGGCATGATCGCCACGGCCATGTATCCAGCTGGATCGTAGATGAGGAACCCGATTCCGTCCGTACTGCTGCCTGCCGGCAGGACTTCGCCCTTGGCGTTGCGTCGTTCGGCGCTGACAAACTTCCACGTTCCAATGAACCGGTCTTTCCCCGCAGCTGCCGAACCCTTGCCTGCCGACTGAGGCGGTACCGCCAGCCGGTTCAGCCGCACGTAACCATCCCTGCACCGTCACGAGCCCGACCACAACGAGCAGAACGATCAGAGTCCTTCGCATCGGTTCCTCCCCCTGGTTGAGCAAGAGCACCGTCACTCACGTCACCGCAGCAAGAATCCCATCCCGGCGCGCGAAGCAGACCTGATGACAACGTGGCCACGATATTGCCACGACCGAGGTGTAGATTGCCGACGATTCCAGGGGACCTTCTCCCAGGCATAGAATTGCGCATGAGCCTTCATCCGCAGGTTGCCGCCTTCCTTGAACGCGCGTCCAAATCGCCGCTTCCGCCGTATTACGAAGTGTCGCCCACGGTCGCGCGGCGTCTGTATCGCGACTCGCGCGCGGCGTTGACACCCGATCCGCCCCTGGTCGAGTTGGTTCAGCTTCTTCTCGCCCCGAGCGCCGCCGGGCCTGTGCCAGTGCGCCACTACCGGCCAAAAGGGGCCAAGGACGACGAGGGACTCCCGGCGCTCCTGTACCTCCACGGCGGCGGCTGGGTGATCGGCGACCTCGACACTCACGATGTGGTTTGTCGCACCCTCGCGAACGCGGCACGGTGTGCCGTCTTTTCGGTGGAATACAGGAAGGCGCCCGAAGCGCCCTTTCCAGCTGCCGTCGAGGACTGCTTTGCAGCGACGCAGTACGTGGCAGCCCAGGCCACCGCGTTCGGCATCGACGCCAGCCGAATCGCCGTAGGCGGCGACAGCGCGGGCGGCAATCTCGCCGCCGTGATGACGCTGCTCGCGCGCGAGGCAGGTGGGCCGGCGATCGCGTTTCAGCTCCTGATCTACCCGGCGACCGATCAGCAGTTGCGGTTCCCGTCCATCGACCGGAACGGGGATGGGTATCTGCTCACGAAACGCGCCATGCGCTACTTCCGCGGACATTACCTACCGCATGTGGAAGACTGGCTCGACTGGCGCGCCTCGCCGCTCCTGGCGAAGAGTCTCTCCAATCTGCCGCCCGCGTTCGTGCTGACCGCAAGTTACGACCCGCTGGTGGATGAAGGCCGGGCCTATGCGGACCGACTTGGCCACGACGGTGTGAAGACCGAGTACTGCAACTATTCAGACATGGTGCATGGGTTCATCACCATGGGACGCGAACTCGAGACAGCAAACACCGCACTCGATCGGTGCGCTCGAGCGCTACGAGCGGCGTTGGGAACCTGAGAAAACCAATCGACGCTGCAGATCTATTTCGTCGCCAAGAACCAGGCGGGCTACAGCGCTACGCGGTTCTTTCAGATGCTCGGCGAACACGGAGGTGTTTGAAACGGCTCATCGACTGTTGCCACACATGTCGGACGGGTTCACCCAGTTGCGGCAACGCAAGCCGGGCGGTCGGCACTCGCTCGACTTGCGTGATGCCAATCTGGCAGGCGAACGCCTGTCGGCGCCGACGTTCACGGAACGAAGCGCAGCCCGCCAGGCGCGGGGGGCGCACCCAGCCCGCCGCAGGTGATCCCGTCGATCTCGGGCCTCGTCGTGGTGTCGGTGCACGGCGCGATCCCGCCGTACAGGTTCTGCGTGCCCTGGGGCAGGAAGTACACGCGGAAGTTGTTGCCTGGCTGTCCCTGGTAATCGAGGACGAGCACTTCGTAGCGGTCATTGGGCTGCGCGTTGCCCTGGGACAGGGTGTGGTACATCTCGATCGTCTCCAAGGGCCGGCCCGGCCAGGGTCGCACGCGGTTGTTCCTCAACGTCATCGTCACGCCCGTTGGCGGCCGATCGGCACCGGTACCAGGCGTGGCCGGCGTCTCGAACGAAAAGGCGTGTCCGCGCGAAACCAGATCCACGTTCTCGATGAGATAGCTCCCCAGGGGATCCGTGCAGCCGCCGAAGACGCCCCCCGCGTGGATGCTTCCGTTCCTGATCGTGACGTCCACGTTCCGGTAGTCGCCGCATTGAAACGCCATAGGCCAGTATTTCGTGGCCGCGGGGTCGATGCGGTACACGAGCCCGTCCACGGTCATGCGGTGTGACGGGTAGTTGTAGACGGCCCCTTCGTAGGTGTGCCAGACGCGGAAGTCCTTGATGACGCTCTGCGCCATCCCCGCGGGGATGATCGAGTAGCCATCCGTGCCGAGGTGCCATGCGGTGAGGCCGTCGGCCGCAAGGCCGTACACCTCGTTGCCGCGGAACTCCAGAATCGGGAGTTGCTGCGGCGTCACGGCCATCGTCTGCGCCGGATCCGACATGTCCGCGCCGCGGAACCGCGGGATGCGCGCCGTGTACGGAGCGGCCGGAACGATGAACTTCCATCCGGGCCCCGAGACGATCTGCTGCACCGTATTCCGGCAGCTCGAAGCCACGTTGTTGACGAACCGGTTGTTGAAGCCGTTCGCCCAGAAACATTCCGCGGCCGATCCGGGGGTTGTTCCGTCGTCCGTGCTCGGGCCGCTTTCCCGCGGGTTGATGCTCCCGCGAATGTTGGCGACGAAGTTCTCCTCGAAGAGATTCTCGGTCTCGGTGCCGTCCTCGACAGCGATGCCTGCCCCGGTCAGCTCCGCACCACCGAACACGACGTTCTGCCTGATCAGGCCGTAGTGGCTTCCATGCACGGCAATCGGCCATTTGACGCTGTCGTTGATGGCGTTGCCCGCGATCTGGAACTGGTAGCCCGTGTTGGATGGATTGATGGCTCCGAGCAGATGATGGATGTGCAGGGGATAGCGGCCGATGTGGTTGGTCGACGCGCTGAGCGGCGTGGCGCGCGTGCGGCCCAGATTGTGGAATTGGGCGTAGTGGATCGACACGATGGAGCGGTGGGTGTACAACGTGTGCCCTCGCGTGCCCGCCGGGTTCTCCGACCGCAGGATGACGTTACGTGTCAGGTTCCCGACGTGCGGCAGGAACGCGATTCCCGCGCTTACCGTCGGTGTGCCGTCAGCGTCGCGTGCGCCGCGATGGTCGAAGGCGAGCGCCGAGGTGAGCGCCACGGTACGTCCATCCGGGCTGATGCTCTGAACGATCCGCTCCTCGATCTGCAACGGATAGTTGGGGTTGAACCAGTGATCCACCGGCACCTGCCGCGTATCGGGCAGGAAGACGCGATCGCCGGCGCGCCAGCCGGTGACCGCTTGCGCGAGAGAGAGCGTCACGTGGCCGGCTCGCGGTTCGATCGCCGTGCGCGCAAACGTCGGCGTCTTCGCGGCTCCGTGGATGGTCACAATCCCGTCGATCGACAGGAGCCCGGTACCGTACTGATCGGGGTCCACGGCGATGTTCAGCGGCACGTCCTTGAACACCACCTGCGCCGTCACCGTCGGTGGGATCGGCGCCGATGGCGTGCCGATCTCGAGTCGTCCGCCCGACAGCACGAGCAGCGTGCCCACCCGAAGGGTCGTGGGTTGATCGACGGCGAACATCAGCGCACCACCGGCCTCGATGCCAATCACCTGCGCGTCACCGGTCGTGCTGTCGTAGGTCAGCGCGTGCGCGATGCTGACGATGTCCGAGGCGACCGGGAGCCTGGCAGGCGCCCAGGTCGCCGGAGAGGACCAGGGGCCCGCAGCGGCGGTGCGAATGGTCGGGTTCGCCGCGAAGTTTGGAATGTGGTCGTGCGGGGTGTCCACAACTTGCGCGGCCGCGTCGGGCGGCGCGACAGCCGCAAGCGCCGACAGGGCAATCCCGACGAAAAAGGTGCGCAGAATCATCGTGGCCTCGAGAAGTCACGAGGATTCGGGCAAGACCGGTGCCACGCCAGATCCGGCGCAAGCCCGGCGAAGGGTCAGGGCGGTTCCGGAACGGCATCCGCGAAACGCACGTCAGATCACGTTCCTGTTTCCGGGTCGATCCGATCGAAGTCATCCGCTCGGAATAGAGCAACCCGCCGGATGACGCCGATTCATCACCTGACGGCTCGCGTGCCAGAATAGGCCGATGAACTGCGTGAACTGCGGCGCGGCGATGGAGCTCTTCGAGTCGCGACCTGCGCCGACAGAGCGATGAGTCTGAATTGCATTGACAAGCCTGCAGACTCAGCATAATAGGTGGAGTGCCTGCCTGCGCTCGCCGAAGAAAGAACAGGGCCGGAGAAGACACGGTCAGAGGCGATGGGCCATCAGAGACGAATCGGCACATTTGCTCGATGCTGCCTTGCGGCACGCGTGGCGTGCTTAATGTGCGCATTGCCACTGTGGATACGCCTGTCTTCTTTGCCTTTGCCGGCGCTCCTCCGCGACATGAGGGCTCCTGCCAAGCCGCGAGGCGCTTTAGATCTCGATGAGGCGGTGGCCATCGTCGCCCGCGTCTGCCAGTGGCGGGTATTCAACTCCCGACCGTTTCCGGGATCTTGCCTGCGTCAGTCGTTGGCCTTGTTTCGCGTCTTGGCCCGGATGGGCTATCCGGTGACGATCCATTTCGGCGTGCACACGCGCGGTCCAGCTTTCCTCGGCCACAGTTGGGTCACCCTGCACGGCAGGCCCTTGGCGGAACCGCAGTCCCCCGGTATTTTCACGACCGTGTATTCCTACCCGTTGTCCATGAGCCGAGGCTGAGGCACGAGAACGTTCGCACCCAGGAGGTTCACGTGGAAGAGGAACCCGAGAAGAGAAAGCAGCCTGAACAACAAGCGGATGACCCTGGCATCTCTTCGACCAAAGAGCCATGGGTGGCGCCGAAGCTCGCGTTTGTCGAGCCCAGGCTTACAAAACATGGCGATCTGACGAAGGTGACCGGCCAGTTCTTCGGCTCGTTCAGCCCCCGCAGTGGGGAATGATTTCATGCATCGGGCGGGCGCATGGCTGAGTACATGTTCCACGACTTGAGCCTGCACGTGGGCCCGGCGGAGCTGGAGACGAGAGCAGAGCTGGCCCGGCTATTGGCGCATCTCTCATGGGACCGGGCGTCTGAAGCGACCGAGAAACCCGTCCGTCGACTTCGTATCCATCTCCACGAACAGGGCGGGGAGGTTCCGCCGACCGCCAGACTCGTGTTGAGAACGGAGTCGTTCTGCGGCTTCGAGCAAGACAACGATTTCTTCCTCACCGACGGGGAATCGATCTTTCATCTTGTCCCGTCTCACGCCCAAGGCGATGCGTACCTCGCGCCGTCGTTCTTCAGCAAGTCAGGGATGCTGCAGGACAACTTCTGGAGTTTTGGTCTCATCAAGTTGCTGCGCTCGTTCGGCCTCTACACGCTTCACGCCGCAGGACTCGTCAGCCCGGAAGGGGATGGACTACTCGCCGTGGGCCCTTCGGACAGCGGCAAGACGACCTTGGCACTTGGTCTGGTCCACAAGGGCTGGCGTTACCTATCCGACGACGCGGTTCTGATTTCACGGACGGGAAACACGTCCGGCGATAACGAAGCAGAGAAGGCCGTGACGGACATCGTTGCGCGACCACTACGAGCGCATTTCTACATCGACTCTACGGCCGCATCAACTCAGCGTGACGTTCAACTGGGCCCGGAAGTCGTCGACCAGATTGGAGGACGCAGACGAAGAGTGCTCCTGACCGGCCCCTATGCTCGACAAAAGATGTCGGCCTGTGTTCCCCGGTTCCTGCTTTTCACGAAGATCGTTTCCCAAGAGAAGAGCCAGCTGATCCCTCTCAAGGAAGCGGCGGCCTTCACATCGCTATTGGATGCCAGCGGCCGCCAAACGTTCGATCGCCGAACAATGGTGGCACAGCTTGGCGTGCTAAAGGGTCTCGTGCGGCAGGCGCGATCGTACGAACTTCGCGCGGGACGTGACCTGTATTCCGACTCGTCACGACTGATCCCCCTGCTAAGGCAGGCCGAAATTGATGGAGGACAATGGCCCGCATCGTCATGGAGTTGACGAACCGGTGCAACTTACGTTGCCGTCATTGTTTTGACGAACGGCATGCGGGAAAGGGAGAGCTGCCGCTGAGCCTCGTTGAGAAAGTCTTGCGAGAAGCACGCGCCTGTGGCGTGGATCACGTGAGCTTCAGCGGCGGCGAGCCGACTCTTCACCGTCTGTTTCCCGAAATCGTCGAGCGAATCGTCGCGGCCGGGTACTCGTTCAGTTTCGTGAGCAACGGCACCACGTTTCCGCAGGTCTATCGCTCGCTGGTCGCCCACCGCCGGTACTTCGCCGGCGTGACGTTCAGCCTCGACGGCGCCCGCGAGACGACGCATGATCGGTTGCGCGGCGCCGGTTCCTACCGCCAGGTAATGAGGGCCGCGAGCATCTGCAATTTCAAAGGGCTGCCGTTCACGTTGAATATGGTTCTGACGCGGGAGAACCGCGACGAGATCGAAGGCCTCGTGGAGCTGGCAGCGCGCCTCGGAAGCGGCGGCGTCCGCTTCGGCCACCTGATGCCAGGGCCTGGAGTGGAACTCGACGCGCTCGATCTCTCCCCGAGTGAGCGCCGAGCGATTGAGGTACAGATCTGGCGTCTGCAAGAGCACGCCCGGTACCCGTCGGGATGGCGCCAGGCTATTACAGCGGATCCCCGTTTTTCCCGTGCGGCCCGCTGGAACTCGAAGAGTTCAATATCGATTATCGTGGCAATCTCACTCTGTGCTGTCACCTTTCAGGGCACTCGGATACCACGCCACCCTTCGACTGGATCGCGAACCTGCAGGACGTGAGCTTCGCGGACGCGTCGGCTCGGTTCCGCCAGAGAGTCGCGACGTATCTGGACGACAAACGTGCGCGGGTCGATCGAGGCGACTTCAGCGAAGTCGATCACTTCCCCTGCCTGTACTGCGTGCGCTATCTCGCCCGCGCCGCATCCCCCCTACGAATTGCGATATTCGATCGTTCAAGGAAGTCGACCAATGACCACATTGCAGCAGCGGCTTCATCCACATCCTGACGTCGTCGACACCGAGCTGGACGGATATGAAACAGTCCTCCTGCATCTGGAAACGAAGCTCTACTACAGCCTGAACGCCACAGGTACACGGATCTGGAAGAGCCTCAGGCAGGGCCTGAGCCTGCAAGAAATCAGCGATCGCCTTCAGGAGGAGTTCGTGGTGGAAGCCGATCGAGCGAACGCCAGCGTGCTGGCGCTGGCCGACGATCTCGCGCGGCAGTGCCTCGTCATATCCGGCGAGGGAGGCACCGTGGCTGACCGCCGCACGTGAGTCTGTCGGGTCCGGGATCTGTCGATTCGACATACCCTGCTTGGGGGTCATTCAGATGATCGGAGGGCTTATGACTACGCCTCTCGTGAATGGTGGTGCGGTGAAGGGTTGTCGCATCGCCGTTCCAATACATTTCCGTCGGTGGCTCAGTACGATGTGTCTGGTCAAAACCTCGTCGTCCGAGGCAATTGGGTGCGTGCTCTTGACGAGTTTGCCGTCAGCTCAGGGGACGTGAACGGCCTGATCGCGGCAATCGATAGCGCGAATTCAAGCGGCCGGGATAGCCGGATCCATCTCGCAGCAGGTACCTACTCGTTGATCGCACCCATTAGCAGCACCGACGGATCGAACGGGCTGCCGTCGATCACTGGTAATGTGCTCATTACGGGGCCAGGACCAGAGACAACGATCATTGCGCGGGAATCTGCTACGGCACGGTTCCGCTTGATGCATGTCTCCACGACGGGCTGTTTGGCTCTTCACGGACTTACGCTGAGAGGCGGACAGGCCGACGCCACACTCGGAGGGGCCCAGCCCCTTCCCTGCACTCGGAGGGAGCGGCATCTTCAATCGTGGCGAACTGGGACTGTCCAGCGTCGTCCTTACCAACAACGGCTCTCTCTCTGGGCTGCAGCAGCAGCACACAGGCGGTATCCGGAACGAGGACGGTGTGCTGACTATCGCGAAGAGCTCTATAAGCGGTAACCAAGGCGAGTTTGGAGGCATCTATAGTTCATTCGGCCACGTTACCATTACTGATTCGGAAATCTCTGGCAACCGGGGGACTCCGGAGGCGGGATTGACAATTCCGGAGAACTCTCCGTCGCGAGGAGCACCATATCGCATAACTTTGCTATCATCCGCGGTAGCGGTGGCATAGCCAACAGCGGCCACTTGGTCGTAAGGAACAGCAGCCTGGTGGGCAATTTCGCCGGCTTGGGATATGGCGGCCTTTGGAACGCCGGGTCAGCTCAGATCAGCGACACGACTATTGCCAACAACGTCAGCCAAGATTCTGCTGGCGGAGGCGTGGGCAATTCAAACGGAATGCTCAACTTCGTCAACAGCACCCTAACTGGCAACCGAGCAGATGGAGGGGGCGGAGGCATTCAAAGCCTTGCCGGCGTAGTGCGGTTGCAGAACACAATCGTCGCCTTGAACACAATCAAGGTCGCAGGCCTTGGGGGGCCCGATTGCGGCGGTGTGATGACCTCGATCGCAAGCAACATGATAGGCCACCCGACCGATTGCGGAATCGTCCTTGGACCGACCGACCTCGTCGGTGATCCTGGGCTCGGTGCATTCATTGACAGCGGCGCACCCGGGACGGCACGCGTGCCGCTCCTCGCAACGAGTCGAGGTGTCGACGCCGGTGCTTCATGCGCGGGCAACGACCAGTTGGATACACCTCGCCTGGGCGCGTGCGATATCGGAGCTGTCGAGTTCTATCCTGTGATCAATGACGCGGTCGCCCTGGATGTTCTGTCCACGGCGTTCGATCCGACGCCCGTACCTGGCGGCCCAGCGGGGACGCTCCGAATCAGCGTCAAATTCACGAATAACAGCGGCGCGACAATCGCGCCGGGGTTCGTAGAGGTGTCGGAACTGTCTCCTGCCGGTAATGGTTCGGACCGATTGCTGAGATGACGATGAAGATCGCCGTCCCCTTGTCAGCCGAATGGCGATTGTTGCTGCGCGCGTGTGCGACAGCGCCACAGACGAGTGCGGCGACCCCATGTCTGCGGCAAGAGTTCGACGATGGTTCCGTCGACTGGGAGCAGTTCGTGGATCGCGCGAGCGAGCATGATATCGGCCCTCTCGTGTATCACAACCTTCAGCCATATGACCTGCCCGACGACGGTGCTCGCCAAGCACTTGCGCGATTGAAAGCACAGTATTGCGCCAGCGCGATGCGGAATGCGCTTGTCTTTCGGGAGTTGAAGCATCTGCTACAGGCGCTGCGCACGCACGACAGGCGCATCGTTCTGCTCAAAGGGGCGGCTCTCACGGCAACCGTGTACCGAAACCTTGCCCTGCGGCCAATGGGTGATGTCGACCTGCTGATCCGACGGGACGACCTCTCAGAGGTCGAGAAGCTCTTCGAAGGGTTCGGGTACACCTTAGAGGATGATTATCGCGACCGGAAAGAGTGGTATCGGACTCACCACTACCATCTGACCTTTCAAAAAAAGGTGACCGCAGCGTTGACGATGCATTGCGAGATTCATTGGCGTTTCGATCGCCCAACCCGACCATTTGCTATCGACCTGAACGGCGTGTGGGCGCGGGCGGCGGGTACCTCCTTTGACGACCTCGGCCTGCTCGTGTTGTCCCCTGAAGATCTCCTGCTTCACCTCTGCCTGCACACCTGCAAACACCGTTTGGTTGGGGGCTTCCGCGCATTCTGCGACATCGCCGCAGTCATCCGACACTATGGTCCGAGCATCGATTGGGAACAGGTTCGAACGCGGGCCCTGGAGTGGCGAATCGGCCCGTTCGTGTACCTTCCGCTTCGCGTCGTGCAAAGGCTACTGGACGCTGACGTGCCGGCATCGGTCCTGAGCGGTCTGGTGACTGAGGACTTCGACGACCGGCTGGTCGGCGCGGCGATCAACGAAGCACTGGAAAAGAGGCTCAGCGCTAATCTCTTCACGCGCTTCTTCCATCTCCGGTACGGCTCCGTTGCAGAGCGAGGCATGGTGCTCAGCAGAGTCTTCTCTCGTGCGGCGATTGCCGAACGCTACGGGTTACCGCCAGGGTCGAGAAAGAACTACTGGTACTATCCAACGCGCCTCAAAGACGTGACCGTCGACTATGGACCGGAACTGTGGCGGTTCGTGTGCCGCGGCCGGCAGACGATGTCACAGGCGGAAGGCCGCTCGCAGCTCTCGGAATGGCTGGCGCCACTTCAAGATGACGCGCGTCCAGTGTGACCATTCATCGCCTTGTGACCTCTCGGCGAGCAGACCCGATCGGATCGCTTTGTCTGGGCGTCTGTCTTGCCACGTCAGGACCTGGCGGCCTGCATCTGCTCAATGGTCTGTATGACGCGAAGCTCGACGGGCGCTCACAAAGAGCTTGAGCAGGTGGCGGATCTCCTTGGAGCGCCAGAGAAACGCTATCCCTCCATCCAGGATTTCTCCGGAGCACTCGCGGGTTATCTGGAAAAGCCATCTGGCCGGGACGCTCGTGGTAGGCCCGAGCTTTAGCTCGGGCGCCTCGCGCGCTAGGCCGATGCTGCGACTCGAGACGTGCGCACTCCGGCGCCTTGCGACGCCGCGACCCCACGCTGCGCGAGCCGCTTCCTGATCGCTCCGACCATCCGCGCCGCGTCCCTGCCCACGCCTTGGATCATCGTTGACGACATGGCGTGCTGAAAGTGTTGGCCGACGAAGTAGAGTCCAGGCTCGCTCTCGACGAGACCGCTCCTGTGGCGTGGCTCGGCCCGCTCGTCGAAGATCGGCAGGTCGATCCACGACAAACCGTTGTCGTAACCCGTGCACCAGATGATGTTCTGCACGTCCAGCGTGCGGCCGTCCGGCAGCATCGGACGTCCGTCTTTCACGCCGGCCGTTCGGCCCACCCACTCCACGCCAGCGCGGAGGAGATCACCCCGCCGCTGCCGGATGCGTGGCCCTCCGCTACTGATCACCTTCGCGCGGACTTTTCTCCCAATCGGCGTGTTCACCGTGAGGATGCGGTGAAAGACGACGCGGAAGAGGAACGGCAGAATGAGGCGTCGGACCCAGAGTTTTCCAATGGGAAACGGAACCTGACCGGGGTCGCGGCCCGAGAGCCACGTCGGATGCCCGCCACCGACGGTTTCCACCGCGATCTCGGCACCTGAATTCGCGGCGCCCACCACGAGCACGCCGCCGGGCTTCAGTTGCGACAGGCCCTTGTAGTCGCTCGAATGGAGCTGGACGATGTCGGGCGACAGATCCTTCGCGAAGCCAGGAACCTTCCGGCCCTGGTAGCTCGCCATCGCGATCACTACGTGATCCGCCTCGAACTCGAGTGCGCCGGCTTCGACGCGGTAGCGGCCGCCTTCGCGCGAGAGTCGATCGACCTTCACGCCGCTCATCACCGGGAGCTGAAAGTGCGCGGCGTAGTGTTCGAGATAGTCGGCCATTTCGTCTTTCGTCGGGAACGCATCGGGCGAACCCGGGAAGGACATGCCGTCGAGGCCGTCGTAGCGGGCGGTCGTGAACAGGCGCAGCGTGTCCCATCGCTTTCTCCACGCGTCGCCGATCCGCGCGCTCGCGTCCAGGATCGCGAAGGTCACGCCCAATTCCTTCAGGTGATAACCGACCGACAAACCGGCCTGACCGCCGCCGATCACGATCACGTCGAAGCGCTTACCTCCAGGGTCTCTACTCAGACGCCGGAACGCTTCGCCCTCTTCGATGAGTCCTTCGATCCGGGCCACCGATTTCTCACTGTTCGCCATGGGACCTCCTTTTTCTGTCGGCGCTTTCGCCAATGAAGATGAATAGAGGTTACAGAGGGCTGAACCGACGAACTTCGGGAGGACCACCCAATTTCAGGCGCTCCGCAAAATGGGTAGTTCTACCCAACGAGGTGATGTTGATACGCCCAGGCTGTTGCCGCGGCGCGACTGGGCACGTTCAGCTTGACGAAGATATTGCTCACGTGTCGATCGACGGTCTTCTCGCTCAGGTAGAGCTCCCCGGCGATGACTTTGTTGGTCTTACCTGAGGCGACGAGCCGCAGCACCTCGAGCTCGCGCGGGCTCAGACCGTGTGCGCCGGCCGCTGAGCCCTGAGTATGGATCGCTCGTCGCCGACAGCACGCGTCGCGTGGCCGCCGCAGCGACGTCGACCCGACCCTGGGCCAGGCGGAGCAGTGCAAGGCCCGGATGCGGATCGTGGCGGCGCTCCGCGGCGAGTGAGTAAGCGTGTTCGGCTTCGGCCAGCTCACCGCGAAGGCGATGAATCTCGCCCTCCTGCTCCAGGCACGCTGCTCATAGGCACTCCGGCCGCCGCCGTGTGGCGTCCTCACACACGCGAGAGTTTATACAAGAAATGTGGAGTTCGCGCGATTGGGGCACAATAAGCGCCGCGCGCGGCGCGAGAGATTGCCGCGTCACCACGGGAGGATGGGCGATGCAACGAGTACTGCGTTTTCTGGCGGGCGGCCGCGAGTGTGGTCGCGATCGCCACGGTGTCACTCATGGCTGAGCAGCGCGGCGGCTCCGCCGTACCGGCGCCCCCCTGACGATGATGGTGGCTGGGTTTGCGGATGGCGGCCAGGCGCCGGTGACGTGCACGCAGGTGGTGCTGTCGAAGGGAAAGGGCTGAGAAGGGCTGGGCAGGGACCGAGAACGGGCGTCATGCTAACCGCGAGACGGCCCTAATGCTTCGTCTCGGTCTCGCCATGCTGATGACCATTGTTCGAGCCTGCTGCCGGCTCTTCGGGCCGTCCGGGTCGATCCGATCGAAGTCATCCGCTCGGAATAGAGCAACCCGCCGGACCACGCCGATTCATCACCTGACGGCTCGCGTGCCAGAATAGGCCGATGAACTGCGTGAACTGCGGCGCGGCGATGGAGCTCTTCGAGTCGCGACGATACTTCTTCTGCCGGCATTGCGGTTCATTTCACTTTCCGGAACCACCAGACGCCGACGGCATCCGGATCGTCGGCCACACGGCGGATGCCCTTCAGTGCCCGATCTGCAAGGCACAGATGGCGCAGGCTCTCCTGTACGATGCGCACCCGGTGCACTTCTGCTCGACATGCCGCGGCGTCCTGATGCCTCGCCGGACCTTCGCCGGCGTGGTCAGTGCGGCACCGGGCGTGGGCGTCGAATCCGCCCGTTGAGCCGAGACCTCTCGAGGAGCGCGCGCTCGAGCGCGAGCTCACCTGCCCGCGCTGCCACACGCGGCTGGCGACGCATCCGTACTACGGTCCTGGCAACGTCGTGGTCGACAGCTGCGGGCGCTGCGACGTCATCTGGCTCGACTTCGGAGAGCTGCGCCAGATTCTCGACGCGCCGGGCAGCGACAGAGGCGGACGGGACCGCGGGGATGACGACCAGATCCCCGAACGTTCCGAGCGGGGCCAGGATCTGGTTGACGCGGTCGATCCACTGGACGTCCTTTTCGATCTGCTGACGTGAATTCTCGCGAGGCTCCGCCTCAGACTGTCGAGGCTGCGCCCCGCTACGAACATTTATTGCAGCCCCGCTGCGCGGGGTCGTCTTGACCCGAAAACTTGCCTCATGCAAGTTTCAGAGGTCAAGACTCTCGACGGGACCCACGCCACCGCGAGGGTGCGAGTCGCAGGTGAGCGTGGAACGGGAGGGTAAATGAAATCCTCGTTGATCGCCGCGCTCGCCATCACGGCGGCCGCCTGTGCCCCTTCGCCGGAACCCATGCGATGGCAGGACGGCGAGCCCATCGATCTCTCGCACGACTACAGTGACCAGACGGTCTTCTGGCCGAGCGCCGAGGGCTTCAAGCTGGAGAAGGTTGCTGACGGCATGACCCCGCAGGGTTACTACTACGCGGCCAACAACTTCTCGACGTCGGAACATGGCGGTACTCACATCGATGCGCCCGTCCACTTCGCCAAGGGGCACCGATCCGTGGACCAGATCCCCCTGGATCAGCTCATCGGCCCGGCCGTCGTCGTCGATGTGACCGCGGCGTGCGCCACTCAGCCCGACTATCGGGTCACACGAGCGGATTTCGAGTCGTGGGAACGCTCGAACGGAGAGATCCGGGCGGGAACGATCGTGCTGATCCGTACGGGGTTCTCGCGTTTCTGGCCTGACGCGTCTCGCTACCTCGGGACCGCGGAGCGTGGCGCCGAGGCGGTGGCCAAGCTGCACTTCCCGGGTCTGGATGCCGACGCAGCCAGATGGCTGGCCGAGTCGCGCCGGGTGAAAGCGGTCGGCCTCGACACGGCCAGCATCGACTACGGACAGTCGACGATGTACGAGTCGCACCGCGTGCTGTACGAGCGGGACATTCCGGCGTTCGAGAACCTGACCAATCTGGATCGGCTGCCGGCGACCGGCACGTTTCTCGTGGCCCTGCCGATGAAGATCAAAGGGGGAAGCGGAGCGCCGTTGCGAGCTGTGGCGTTTCTTCCGTCGAAGGGGAAGGGCTGAGAAGGGTGGTGACCTCATACGGGCCGAGTCGGGTGCCTGGAGACAAGGGCATCGCCTATTTCACCGGCACCTTCCGCTTGAGCTCTTCTGTCCAGTTGATAACAACCTCGATTGCGGGATCCGTCGCGCCGGCTTCGGTCGAACCTGCGACTAGGCCGAGAATGCGCCCGCTCCTGGGATCGGGATCGTAATTTCTCCTGGCCCCGGGCCCCGGGGAGCCCAACCCACCCCGTGGCGCTGGCGCCGGACTCCCGAAGGCGACTTTCGGCTGCGTGGAGAACGTGACGGTCGAGAAGGAGTTCGGGCCGGGACCGTAGTACAGCCGACTGCCGTCCGGCGCCCAGAACGGGTTCCTCCCGCCCTGGACTTCTCGTGGTGCGTCCGTCAACGGGAACGGCGCGACGTAGACATGGGCGGTCCCGGCTTCGGCGACGTCGTAAGCCACCCAGCGCCCATCGGGCGAGAACACGGCGTCAATGGGTTCTGGAGCCTCTATGCGGCCAAAGGGCTCATCCTTCTTGTCGCGCACCGACAGCATGCGCAGGGAGACGTGTCCCCCTTTCGTGACCGCATACAGCAGGGTCTCGCCGTTCGGGGACCACGATTCGGGCACATGGGACGTCCCGGAATCGGCCCTGGTCAGTCGGTCGACCGAACCCGTTCCGTCGGCACGCTGCACGAAGATGCCGCCTACGTTCTCTTGTTCTGACTGGAACGCCACTCGCTGCCGGTCCGCCCAGATCGGCGCACGTTTCGAGCCGGTACCCGGAAGCTTCTGCGGTGCTGTGGCGCCCGACAAGTCGTAGATCCAGATGCTGGCGTCCTTGCCATCGTCCAATTCGACAGCGACCTGCGTGCCGTCAGGAGAAATGCGGGGCACCGCGTATGCGCCCGGCGCGAGTCTCAGGGGCTCCATTTTTCCGTCGCGATCGACAAACGCGAGAGCGCGTTGGAGCCCAGACGCGTTCACCGGGCCCGGGACGTAGACCAGCGTGCCGGTCTGGGAGATGCCGACGTGTGCGGTCCCCGTTGCCCCCGCCGCACGCTGCACGCCTTCGACGACGGGTGTCGAGCCCCCGACGACTTCGAGACTGCGCGCGTTGAAGCGCCTGGCGAACAGGCTCCCGCTGACCGCGTACACGAGGTGGCCTGTCGGCAGATATCGGGCATCGCTGCCGCCCGTCAGCACCACTTTGCGTTCGCCAGACCGCAGGGTCTGCGCGACAATCTGCGCCTGGTCCCAGCGGTCCTCGCCCTCATTCGTCGTGAGGGTGAATAGCACGACCTCGCCGCCGGGCAGCATTTGCGGGCCGTGGACAACCTCTCCCGCTTTCACCGGTACAAGCACCTCCGGCGCGCCGCCGTTCTCCGACACACGCAGGATGCCGGTCACCTGGCCGAAGACAATGCCGGTCTCGTCCCAGCTCATGCCAAAGGGGTTCGTCGCCGGACAGAGCAACACGGCCACGCCGCCAGTCACATCGATGCGCTTCAAGGTGTTGTCCTTCTGCGCGAAGAAGGCCACGGCGCGTCCATCGGGCGAGAAGACCGGGTTCGTCACCCCCGCCCCCAACTATTCGTTCCCGCAATCGGTCGTGCGTCGCGTTCCGCCAGAGGTCGGAGATAGAGCTGACTGTTGGCGACGTACACGATCCTGGTCCCGTCAGGCGAGATCGCCACCGTGTTCCGTCCGGTATTGGTGAATTGCTGCCCTGCACCGAGCGTGATGGGGAATCGGGCGATACTGGGCTCGTTCGGAGCCGGTCTCGCGAGCGTCCACGCGAGCGCACCGATGGCCGCGACCGCGACGAGCGTCGCGCCTGCGGCGGCGGTCATCCACCGCCACGGGCGCGGCGCGATCGGAACCGGTTCGGCCGAGATCCTGTCTGATGTGGCGAATGCGCCCTCGAGCGCAAGGCGGATCGCGGCGATGTCGCCGCCGCGCTGTCTGGGGTCCTTCTGCAGGCACACCCGTAACACCTGACGAACGTTCGACGGGATGTCAGGTGGCAACGCATCAAGATCCGGCTCGAGGCGCAGGACCTTCGACAACGTCAACGACACATCCTCGTCGTGAAAGGCGCCCTTGCCCGTCAGCATTTCGTACAGCACGCAGCCGAAGGCCCAGATGTCCGCGCGCTTGTCCACGGTCTTGCCCTCGCGCCTGCTCCGGGCTCATGTACGCCGCCGTGCCGAGGATCATCCCGCCTGTGTCATCGCGGGCGTCGTGATGGTCGGCGACTGTGACAGCCCCGGCGGGTCGTAGGCCCGACCTTCAGGTCGGGCGTCCATCGCCTTCGCCAAGCCGAAGTCGAGGACCTTTACGGTGCCGTCGGGCCGGACCTTGACGTTGGCCGGCTTCAGATCGCGATGGATGATGTTCTGTTCGTGCGCGGCTTCGAGCGCCTCGGCGATCTGTTTCGCGATGGGCAAGGCCTCGTCGAGGGGAATGGCCCCCTGGGCGATGCGGTCAGCGAGCGTCGGGCCCTCGACCAGCTCCATCACGAGCGCGATGGTACCGCTGGATTTCTCGAGGCCGTGGATGTGGGCGATGTGGGGATGATTGAGCGACGCGAGGACTTCGGCTTCGCGCTGGAACCGGGCCAGGCGCTCGGCATCCGCGGCGACCGCGGCGGGCAGCACCTTGATGGCGACCTGGCGCTTCAGGTTGGTGTCCGTCGCCTGATACACCTCGCCCATGCCGCCGACGCCAATCCGGGCGGTAACTTCATAGGGGCCGAGTCTGGTTCCGGGGCCAAGTGCCAAGGCTCGCGCAAATTATACGGGCGGGACCGCTCCTGAACTCGAGGATTCGCGGATTTCAGGATCTCAGGATTTCAAAATCCCAAAGTCCCCGACTGTTCTTCACATCCTCAAATTCTCAAATCCCGAAATCCCGAAAATTGAAGTTCCCGCGTCTCAGCTCACGCGTTCACTTCGACTGGCGTTTCTTCTGTCGAAGGGGGAAGGGCTGAGAAGGGCTGGGCAGGGACCGAGAACGGGCGTTATGCTCACCGCGAGACGCGCTGGCGTACGACTGTGAGGGTCGAGCAGGTCCGAAACGCGGCTCGAAGCGCGCACTGACTGACTGGTTCTATCCTATGGCTGGGACACTCGCAAAGCTCACGGTAGGTGTGATGGGGTCGGGCGCCTCGGCGCATGGCGAGGACGCGCGCGCGGTCGGCGAACTGCTGGCCGATCTGGGAGTCAATCTCCTGACCGGCGGCGGTGGAGGAGTGATGAGGGAAGTCAGCCGCGCGTATGTGCGGTCCCCTCGTCGGCAGGGGATCTGCATCGGCATCATTCCGTGCGCGAGCGAGGCCGATCGCGCGAAGCCCCAAGCCAGGCTACCCCAATGAGTTCGTCGAGCTCGCGATCCATACTCATCTGCCCTTCAGCGGCTTGCAGGGAACACTTGATCTGTCGCGCAATCACATCAACGTGCTTTCGTGCGAGGCTGTCGTGGCCCTGCCCGGCGGCCAGGGCACCGCGTCCGAAGTGAGGCTCGCCATTCGCTACGGGAAGCCCGTTGTCGCTTACTCGCACGCCATTCAGTTGCTGCAGGATTTTCCGGAAACTGTGCGGCGTGCCGACGACATCGACGAAGTCCGGCAGTTCCTTCGTGAACGGCTGGAACTTTGAGAGGCGCCATGCCAGCCATTACGCGCATCCTGGAGACCGCGCTTTACGTCGACGATCCGGAAGCCGTCGTGGCGTTCTACCGGGACGTTCTCGGTTTGCGCGTGCTCGATTCGGGCCCGCGCCTGGTGTCAATCGACGCGGGACAGGCGACCGTGCTGCTCATCTTCCGGCGAGGCGCGACCCGGGCTGGCGCGCACACGCCCGGCGGCTGGATTCCGCCCCACGACGGACAGGGCCCGGTGCACCTGGCGTTTGCGATCGACTCCGAAAGTCTGGGGAGCTGGGAGGCGCACCTCCAGGAGCGGGGCGTCGACATCGAGAGCCGGGTGCGTTGGGACCGCGGCGGAAGCAGCATCTACTTTCGCGACCCGGCCGGCCATTCCGTGGAGCTGGCGACGCCGGGAACCTGGCCCGTGTACTGACTCGACGTGCTGCGGCTGTTCAGGATCTCACGGCAGGTGCGCAGGCAGTCGCTGCAGACGTTGGCCTTGCCGACCGCCAGCGATCTCGTTCCGCCCGCCCGCTTGCGGCAGAAGGAGCAGCGGAGCCTGCTCCCCGGCTCGGCGGATCGAAGGGCAGGGCCGCGGCTGCCCGATGTCCCGTTCAAGGCGCGTTCGGCCGCCTCGATGCAGTCGTCGCAGATGAACACCGCCGGTCCGGCGATGAGCTTCGACACCTCGCTGGGAGGACGATCGCACCAGGTGCACACGGCGTCGCGCTTCGCGTTGCGGCCTTTCCAGACCTGCCACCAGCTTCCCCCCGCGGCGTCGACGATCTGCTGGACGCGCTGATGGCTCAGGGACAGAGCCCCGGCGATTTCGCGCAGAGACGCCCCTCCCAGATGAAGCCGTCGGATGGCCGTGTGGTACTCTGCCCGGGCCAGCACGACCTGCCGCTCTGCTTCCGTCAGCCCGGCGGCCCGGTCGCGCGCCTTCTGCAGAAGGCTGGTGTCGGTCATCGCGCGTTCTCGGTGTCTAGTGTCGGTAGACATTATTGTCTAGTTCGAATAGACAATCAAGCAGCGCGCCTGGGCGTGGCGGCGCCGGGCCGCGTGGGGCGGTGGGACCGTGAAGGTGGATGGCAACCCGGCTCGAGAGCGGGATGCGCCGGGCGGCGACCATCTCGTGCCCGAGCTGCGCGGCTGCTATCTGCAGCTGGCGGCGATCGAGCGGGACGCGAAGGCGCTCGTCGAAGGTCTCACCGACCGACAGCTGGCCTGGCGTGAGAACGCCCGGACGTGGTCGATCGCCGACTGCCTCAATCATCTGGTCGTCACGGGCCGGCACTCGCTCGACTCCATGCGCCGGTCGGTGGCGGACGCCCGCGCCCGCGGGCTGCTCGGCAGGGGCCCCTTTCGGCACGGCCTCCTTGGAAACTGGCTCGTGCGTCTCATGGACGCGCCGCCACGCATCAGGGTCAGGGCGCCGAAAGCCTATCGGCCGTTGCCGGACCAGCCGGTTCAGGCGACCGTTGCCGCATTCTTCCTGCTGCAGCGTGAGCTCTTCGCGGTGCTGAACGAGGCCAATGGGATAGATTTGGGCCGCGTCAAAGTCGAGAATCCCGTGACCAGATGGTTCAGGTTGAGCCTCGGCCAGGAGCTCGCGTTCACAGCCGCGCACGAGCGGCGGCACCTCTGGCAGGCGGCGGTGGTGCGAAGCCGGCTCCACTGAACCCGCGGAACCACAACAAGCCTTCACTCGGTCGGTACGAGGCGCTTCAGCTCTTCGAGCCAGTTCTCGACGCGACCAGCGGCGGGGCCGTGGTCCCGTCCGCCCCGGCTTGAGCATGAGGAAGCGCTTGTTGTCGGGTGAGATGTCCTACTTCGTCGGAAACTTAGCCTTCAATTCCTCGGTCCAGTTGAAGACCATCCGAATTTGAGCAACCTCAGGTTTCTCTGATCGAGCGCCTCTGGTCGTTTCAATCACGCCGAGGAAGCGCCGGCCGTCACGGCTGATGTCGTACTGTCGTTCAATAAATGGAGCGCCGACGATGCCGTACCATGGGCCCCTCGTAGGGCCCCTCGTACCGAGCTCGTCGGTAAGCGCGACGGCCTCGGTAAAGCTGAAAGCCGGCTGCGTGGAAATGTTCACGACACTGAGTCTGCTCGGCCCCGGAGTGAAGAACAGCTCCTTCCCATCGGGCGACCACAGCGGGTGGTGCCCGTTATCTCCACTTTTCGAAATCCGGTAAATGGCGCCGGTCGGCGGAAACGGCTGGACGTACACCGCCATACGGCCGATGTCACCAGAGGCGTAGGCCACCCACTTACCGTTGGGAGAAAACACGGCGCCCGGGAGCGCGCCGGATGTGCCGCTCCAAGGCGAGGCAACTGCATCGAACCGCTCGGCTTTGCCCTCTTTCAACACCCAGAGCACGGCCATCGAATCTTTGCCCGTCGCGGTGTAGAGCAGCCGCGTGCCGTCTGGCGACCATGCCTCCGGAATGTATGACGTTCCCTGATCGGCCTTCGCCAGACGTTGCGCCGGGCCGGTTCCATCCGCACGCTGCCAGAAGAGGCCCAGGTCTTTCTCGCGATCCGACTGGAAGGTGACCCGCTGACTGTCCGCTGACCAGACCGGAAACCGATTGTGCCCTTCCAAGGTTAGCGGCCGCGCCGCGCTCGCGCCCGACAGTTCGTAGACCCAAATGGTCGCCTCTTTGCCATCGTCACTGCCGACCGCGATCCGCGTCCCATCCGGCGAGAGGCGAGGCATCTGATAGGCGGCCGGCTGGAGCTTCAGGGGCTCGGCGGCCCCTTTGCGATCGATGAACGCGACGGTTCTCACTGCTCCAGTCGCGGTCGAGCCCACCGGACCCGGCACATACACAAGCGACCCGGTGGATGAAAGGGCGTAATGTGCCGCGCCCTGCTCCGTCATCCTGACGCCCTCCAGCACCGGGATCGAAGTCCCGATCACCGCGAGGCGGGCCGGGTCGAATCGCACGGCGCGCAACGTGCCCCCGACGGCGAACACCAGGTGCCCGGACGGCGCGAAGCGTGGAGAGGTCCCGCCCGACACCAGCGTCGACACGTGACGGTCGGGCAGCGACAGGATTGCAATGTGCGAGCGCTCGGGCGTGCCGTTCCAGGCTGTGAAGAGGACGCCCTGCCCGGCCGGCAGCACCTCAGGAAGGATGTGATCCGTCTCGCCGGTGGTCTCATCGATCTTCGTGAGCACCTGCGGCTCCCCGGCGGCGGCGGCCACTTGTCGCAGCCCCTTGGTGCCGCTCGTCGCGAAGATGATGGTGTTGTCCGGCCCCCAACTGGCCCCGCGAAGGAGCCCGTCAAGGCTACAGATGGTTTGCGGGGCTCCGCCGAGCACGGACACCCGCTTCAGCGTCTGGTCCTTGAGACTTTGAAAGGCGATCCACTCCCCGTCTGGCGAGAAGACTGGTCCTGTGGCGCCCTCGGTGCCCGGCAGGAGCGTCGGCTCCAGCTGCCCGCGATCGCGGAGATACAGCACCGCGTCTATTACGTCCGCCGCCCCAACCGGAAGCGTTCGGTACACCACACGCGACCCATCGGGAGACATCGCGAGAGCCGAGCCGAAGACACTTGTTGCGGACGCATCGGCCGGTGTCGGAATGACGAACCGCTCAACGCGAGCTGGCCGAGGCGCGGGCCGCATGAGGACCCACATTGTGATTGCGGTCATCAGTGCGCCGGCAACCACGGACGCGATCGCCACCGGCACGACGCGGCGCGGCGCCAGCGCAGGCGGCACTTCCGCCGCCGGTGTCGTCAGCGCGTCTTCGATGTCCAGGCGCGCATCCGCTGCGTCAGCCAGCCGCTTCTTCCGATCTTTCTCCAAGCACCGACGCAGCAATGTGCGCAGCGGCGCGGGTGTGCCAGCCGGCAGCGCAGTCCATTCTGGAGCTCCGCGCAGCACTGCGGCGAGGGTGTCGCTCACATCCTCGCCATCGAAGGCGCGTTTGCCGGTGAGCATTTCGTACACCACGCAGCCGAATGCCCACATATCGCTCCGCTTGTCCGCGGCGCGGCCTTTCGCCTGCTCCGGGCTCATATACGCCGCGGTGCCGAGAATCACCCCTAGTTGCGTCATCGCGGGGGTCGTGATGGTCGGCGACTGTGACAGCCCCGGCGGGTCGTAGGCCCGACCTTCAGGTCGGGCGTCGATCGCTTTCGCGAGGCCGAAGTCGAGCACCTTCACTGTGCCGTTCGGCCGCAGCTTGATGTTGGCGGGCTTGAGGTCGCGGTGAATGATTCCCTGCTCGTGCGCGGCCTCCAGCGCCTCGGCCATCTGCTTCGCGATGGGAAGCACCTCATCGACCGGCAGGGAGCCTTGCGCGATACGGTCAGCGAGCGTCGGCCCGTCGACCAGCTCGATCACAAGCGCCGTGGTGCCGTCACGCTTCTCCAGCCCGTAAATCTGCGCGATGTTCGGATGGTTCAGCGAGGCGAGCGTCTTGGCCTCACGCGCGAACCGCGCGAGCCGCTCGGGATCATGGGCAAAGGGGTCCGGCAGAATCTTAATGGCGACCTGGCGCCCAAGGTTGGTATCGAACGCGCGATAGACTTCACCCATCCCACCCTTACCGATTTGGTCGGCGATCTCGTACGGGCCGAGTCGAGTGCCAGGATGGAGGGCCACGGCAAACGGCTGCATTATAGGGCACGTCGCAGCAACATTGGATACGTGACGGGTAACGCCGAAGGGACTTCCGACCCCGCTCAGGGGACGACAGGAACGGGCAAGTCGAGCAGAATCAGTTTCGCGGCACGAGGCGCTTCAGCTCCTCGAACCAGTTCGTGATCAGGCGGAGCTGCCGCGGCACCGACGAGGTCTTACTCTTGACCATCAGAAACCGACCGTCCGGCGAGACATCGTAGTAGCGGAAGCCGGGCGTCAGAAAGCTGACCTCGTATCGTCCTTCGAACAGCACGTGTGGCCTTGAGGCGGAGAATTCTCCCGTGGTGTTGACGTCAACCGCCATCATCTTGTCGCCCTGGCGGAAGAACAGCTCGCGGCCGCTGTGCGACCACACCGGTTCGGTTCCACCGTCCGTCGAAATCGTCTGCAGCTCGCCGCGTGTCGGGAACTGCTGGACATACACTTCGAACCGACCCGAACGGTCCGACCCGAACGCGACGTAGTGCCCGTTGGGTGAGAAACGGGCGCCGATCTCGGTGAACGGCGTGTTCAAAAGCGGCGTGGTCGTCCCATTCGCAAGGGTGAGCGCAAACAGATCGGACTGGGTGTCGGGATGGAGCTCGGAATGGAGCAGTATCTTGCCGTCCGGCGACCAGTCCTGCGTCAACTGGGGGTATTCACTCGTCGCGAGCCGTTCGATGCCAGACCCATCGGCGCGCATTCGATAAACGTTCTGTTGCGGCCCGTCGCGGTTCGACGTAAATGCGATCCACTGCCCGTCGGGACTCCAGACAGGGCCCGAATTGACCAGGCTGTCACCGACGAGCCGATTGAGCGGACCGCGCACGAGATTGCCGATCCAGATCTCGCGCGGACTCAGACCGTCCACAATACCGACCGCAACAAGATGGCCATCGGCGTGCGCACCGTGCACCCGTCTCCCACGCTTCGCAAAACCCGGCGCCACGCTGCGTTGCCGGCTTTACAATCCCCATAGCTTGGCGCCACCGAGCCACGCGGTTGAGTTCAACGAGGTTTATCTGCACGGAAGAACTACCGGCCAGATCTCTGCATCGCGGCCGTGCGGATCAAACCTTCTTCGTTGAACGAAACCGCTGACAGGCACACGGACGATGTTGAGTCAGAGTGGTGGTGGTCCAGTTCGCAAGCGCGAAGCGCTTCTTCCAAGCGCAGTGCGCGTCGGTGGCATGGACAAGCGGGAGTTGGTTCAGGCTCTACGTCGGCACAACGTCCACCTCAACCAGACAGCCGAGGCGCTGTTCGAGGACCCTCGGTTCACGCCTCTCGCTCAAAGCAACAGGGCGCCGATCCCAAATAGTCAGCCCACTCCCGACATCTCAGCAAAAACGCCGTCTGGCCCAACCGAGCATGCGCGCGCGCTCCGCTCGAACGAATGGGTTGTTTCGCGATCGTTGACGTGTTACGGTTCACTTTTCGCGCCCTGTCCTACAGCTGTGTCACGTTCTCGGCGCAGGACGCTATCCTTCTCGTCACAATGAACGGACAACGGTGTTGAGCCATGCATCAGCCCCCTCCCGCCGCATGGTCGGCCGGGTTACGCAGTACTGCCGCGCACTGGTGGAATGACCTCCGCGAGAAGCTTTCGTGGATTGGCAATCCGCTTCGTGGAGATGAACGTCGACAACTGCGTTCTCACGCGTTCGCGTTGGCCGCGGTCGTGGCTGCTGTCCTGATGCAGCAGGTCCTTGGCGTTCCCGCCTCGAGTACTCCGTTCCTGTTCTTTCATGCTGCCATTGCGGTGACCGCCTGGTACGGCGGCTTCGCCGCAGCAGGCGTGGCGACATTGGCCTCGCTGCTGATGGCCAGGTTGATGACGGATATTTCGCTTTGGGGAGGCGTGAACTTCTCCCTCGAGGGGTTGCTCATCGCTGGGGTGATCGTCGCCGTCATGGCACAGGTGAAAGCCGAGCGGCAACGACTTGCCGCAGCGGTCGCTCGCATTCTGGACTTCAAGGCTGTCGAGCGCCAGCGGCGTCTGGTCGAAAGCGCGTTCGTTCGTCTCGAGGCCGTTTCGAGCGACACAGCGCTGGTCATTCTCGACCGGGATGGGCGGATCGCGGAATGGGGAGCCGGGGCGGCTCGACTGTATGGATCAAGCGGCATCGAGATGGTGGGAAAGAGCGCCGCGGTCCTGTTCGGTCCCAAGATGAGCGAAGCAGACTGGATGGCCTTGCTGGCTGGCGCAACGAGCCCCACACCACTGCGAAACAGCCGACAGCATCGACCAGACGGCACCACATTCGATGCGAGCGTGCAGATTCGGCTACTGACGGGGGAGCGTCTCGACGGATTCACAATGGTCGTTCACGATCGGACCCCCGAGCAACAATTGGATGTGCTGCAGCAGGAAGCCGATACCGCACACGCTCAGCTGGCGGCGCTTCAGAGCGTCACCGATCCGTTCTTGAATTCTCTCGGTGGCGCCGACCCGGTGACGATGCTGCTCGATCGGCTCTGCAAGGCGATCGGAGCCGACGGCGTGGCGCTCGTCCACTTCGGCCGGTTCCGGTCGGCTGTATTCTGTGCGAGCGGAGGCGTGCATTGTGAAAACGGCAATGGCCTCCCCCGCGCCGACCTTCGCGCGCAGCCGTTCAGCCGGACCCTCTTGGTCCACAACGACGCAGCCCGGGTCGCGGAAGTGAGCGCGGCCCGGTGGCCCGAAGACATCTCGTCGCTCATCGCCGTGCCCGTCGTCAGAGCCGGGACCACGCAAGCCGTGGTTGAAGTGGCGAACGCCAGGGGTCGGCGAGCGACCGAGTGGGAATTCGCGTTGATCCAGGTCGTGGCCGCGCGCATCGCCGGCCTTGCGCGCGACGAGATCTACGTGGACACTGGGGCCGTCGCATAGTCGCACGCAAGGAATCTCTGCCGCTACTGTAGAAAAACCAGGTTCGCCTGCCTGACGTTATTCTTGGACGTGGCCGCGCTCGAACGACTCGTTGAGGTGTCGGCGCACACTGCCGCGACCTCGAGCAGAACCGCGAAGGTGCGTCTGCTCGCGCAGTATCTGAAGTCACTCACCGGTGACGAGATCGCGATTGAAGTCTCTTTTCTGATTGGCGAGCCTCGGCAGGGCAAGCTCGGCGCTGGCTACGCACTGCTGAGTGCGGCGATGGATCGACCCGGCTCAGCGTCCAGCTTGCTCACGCTGCAGGACGTCGATCGTCGTCTCGCCACGTTCAGCGACGCGCGTCGGGCCGGCTCGGCGGCCAGGCGCGCAGCGCTGCTCGGCGATCTGTTTTCGCGCACGACACCAGCCGAACGCGACTTCCTCGCACGGATGATGACGGGCGAGCTTCGCCAGGGCGGGATGAATCGATGCAATCGCTGACCGTAAAGCTCTATCCCCAGATTGAGCCGCACGACCGGGGCGTCCTCACCGTCAGCGACGGCAATGCAATCTCGTGGGAGGTGTCCGGATCCCCAAAGGGCAGGCCAGCCGTCGTGCTTCACGGCGGCCCGGGGCAGGGGAGCTCGCCGAACATGCGAAGGGCGTTCGACCCTGAGAGGTACCGCGTCATCCTCTTCGACCAGCGGGGCTGCGGCCGGTCGACGCCGCACGCAAGCGACCCTGCGACCGAGATGCGCTTCAACACGACCGAACACCTCCTCGCAGATATGGAGGCGCTTCGCGAGCATCTCGGCGTCGATCGTTGGCTCGTCTCGGGCGGATCGTGGGGCGCGGCGCTTGCGGTCGCGTACGCCGAGCAGCACCCGTTGCGAGTGTCCGAGATGGTCCTCTACACGGTGACGACCGCCCGTCGGTCCGAGGCCGCGTGGCTCTACGGGGAGCTCGCACGGATCTTCCCCGAGGCAGCCGCGCAATTCCGCGGCCACGTGCCAGAGGCCCAAGACGGCGACGTCATCACGGCCTATGCGAACCGGATGGAACATCCGGACCAATCGGTACGGCTCCTCGCGGCACGCGCTTGGTGCGCATGGGAAGAAGCTGTGCTCTGGCTCGAGCCTGTGGGCGTAAGCGGCTTCTATGCGACGCTGTCAACAGCGGAGACGACCGCGTTCGCGCGCATCTGCACGCACTACCTCCGTCACGGGGCCTGGCTTGCGGAAGGCGCGCTGATCCGAAACGCCGGACGCCTCTCGGGAATCCCTGGTGTGCTCATCCATGGTCGCCGCGACCTCACCTGCCCGGTCGATACGGCATATCTCCTTGCACGAGCGTGGCCCGGAGCCCAGCTCATCGTCCTCGATGACGCCGGTCACTTGGGCAGCGACTCGAAGCGGCGCGCGCTGCTCAACGCTCTCGACAGTTTTGCCGTGCGTTAACGAAAGCCGTCGCCTGGGCTGCGTTGCTGAAGGAACTGGCTAACAAGTGGTACGTTATGTCGACAATAATCTCGGCAGCCTTCGGATCTGATCACGAAACGTGACGTAGTTCGAACGCCGGCCGTGTACTTTGGAGAACTTGCTAGGCGACTTATCGTTACGAGCAGAATGAATGGGAGAGGCGTACCTCGGTCCATTACTCGATCTTGATGGACACGCCCTTTCTCCCCTCGGACGACAGGCGATCGATTCGCGCGTTGATGATGGCGCGCACCCCCTTCAGCACCTCTATACGGGCATTCGAAAAATGTTGGGATGCCTCATCGGACGGGATCACGCTGCGCAGCAGGTTGTCGATCTCGGCGCCGAGCCTCGCGAACGGGCCGCCGTCTGACGTTCGCCCTCCCGAGGCGGACTCTTTCTCCTCATTCATACAGACTCCCTCATTTCCACGGTCAATACCTTGTCATGCAGCGTTGCCTTGCCCGGCGTCATGTGCGCCATCGTTGTCGGCAGGCCCACGTGACGACGGATGGTGCCGACTTGCACGACCAATTCGTCCCCCTTTTTGAACAGATCGACGCTGCTCTTGCTCGCGAAAGGAAGCGCCAGGCGCACCAGGTATCGTCCGTCCTGCTTGATGAACTGGTACGGTCGCTCCAATGTCGTCACTGCCGATGGGTCGCTATTGTCAGCGTACAGCAGCGCCGCCAGTTCCTCCAGCCGTTCGATCCCCACCACCTCATGCGCGAGCAGCGGAAGATGCCGCACGGGAACCGGGGCGAAGTACTCGTCCATCTCGGCGAGGATCCGCCGCTGGGATCCGTGCCACTCCTTAAAAAAGTCGCCGGTCGCCTCATCGGGAAGAATCCGATTTACCGTAATCTGATCGACGGTGAGCCCGTACAGCGAGAAGTACACGTAGGCCCGCTGTGTCTCGCGCAACACCATTCGTTCAGCATTGGCGACGAGCCGCACACTGGTGACGGTCGGGTCGCACAGCAACTCGTCAATGCCTTCCAGCCGCTGGAACAAGTCAAGGACGTTCGCGAAGTAGCGATCGGGTGGGAGCTCGACCGGGGAGACCCGGTTGGCAATGGGCCGGACGGCGCGGAGCAGGTTCCGTTGCACCGGGAAGATGTGTTTGATGTACCAGTCGAGCGTCGTCGGCATGCTGACAAACCGCAGGCTTTCAGCGGTCGGCGCACAATCGAGCACGATGACGTCGTACCGCTGTTCGCGGACGTATTGGTTCACGTACATCATCGCGCTCAGTTCTTCCATGCCTGGCAGGATCGCGAGCTCGTCCGCCTCGATGTTCGTGACACCGGTCGTCCGCAGCACTGAGGCCACATAGGCCGAGACTTCCCGCCAGTGGCGCTTCAGCTCCATCTGAATGTTCACCTCTTGGATGTCGAGGTGGTCGACGATGGGGTATGACTCCGACGTTCGTTTGCTGAATAGGTCGATGGGGAGGTCGAATGCATCGCCAACACTGTGAGCGGGGTCGACGCTCATCACCAGCGTCCGCTTACCGAGCTTCGCGAGCCGTACGCCGGTCGCCGCCGCGAGGCTTGTCTTCCCGACGCCGCCCTTTCCCGCAAATAACAGCAGACGCATATCGGTCCGTTTTATTCAGATGCCCGTAAGATACCCATATCGGCATCATCCAGGAGGGATTACACCGTTCGACCGTTGGAACGATCGTCCCTTCAGCAACTTGCGATCCTTCAACGCGGGGTTGCTCCGCGTGATGCTGCGAGCCTCGCGGGGAACGGCCGATATAGGCTGGTCAGCCAACTATTAGCCGGAATCAAATCGAGCCCTCAGCTAGTCACGCGGCAGACAGCCGAGCCACACGGAGCTTCTTGCGGCGCCGTTCCACGTGCCAGAGGTCATGTTGAATCTGCTGGTTCATCCAGCTCTCTGCGGTCGTGCCAAAGGCGAGCGACAACCGAACAGCCATCTCGGGACTGATCCCCGCGCGGCCGTTGAGAATGCCCGACAGGGTCTTGCGGCTGATGCCCAGCCCCTGAGCGGCCTGAGTGACGGTCAGCCCCAGCGGCTTCAGACAAAGCTCTCGGAGTACTTCACCCGGGTGCGGCGGGTTGTGCATCTTCATTGGTCGACCTCAGTGATAGTCTTCGTCGTCGACGCGCTCGGCATCTTTGCCGGCGAATCTGAACGTCACTCGCCAGTTGCCGCTGACTGTTGACCGCCCACGTGCCCTTCCGAGCACCCTGCAGTTCATGGAGGCCCAACCCGGGCAAGTTCATGTCCTGCGGGTTCGTCGCTGCGTTTAGGGTGCCCAGAATCAGGCGCAATCGATCGTCATGGTTGGCCTGAATACCGCGCTTGGTACCTGTGGCGAAGACCTGTTCGAGCCCTTTGTGCCGAAAGCTCTTGATCGCCACTGGAATCAGTGTAACGTATACGGTTACAGATCACAATCCGGCGAACATTCAACTGGAGCCGACGCGCCTGTCAGGCGGTGCGATCGAGGCGCTACGGCGCGCGGCTCAGTTGAACCATTAGCCGGATCTACCTCGGTCGTGAGATCTTTCGAATGGAGGCAAGCGATGACGACCAGACGTGCCCTGGCTCTGTTGCTGGTCGCGAGTGCCGTTCTCTTCCATCAGAACTGCTCAAACCTGCAGATCCAATAGCGTGCGCGACAAAGGCCGAAGATGTCGGACTCTCCACCGAGCATCTTGAGCGGTTGACGCGGGTAACTCAAGGTCACGTCGATAGTGGGCTCCTCACAGGCAAGGCCGCCGCGGTCACGCAGGCGTCGAAGTCGTCCTCATTCGCTTCGTTCTCGGTGTCCTTCAGTCGCGCCAGTCCGGAACGCACGAGACCGCCAACTCCTTCGCATCTGGAGGCTCCTTCGCCAGAACGTTTCCTGGACTCACGAGGCGCTCAAGCGGCGATGGGGAGGTCATGTGCCGATCCAATCACCCAGAGTTTCGGCTGCTCGAGCACGCGCGTCACGAATGCGTTTTCTGTCCCGGCGCGCTTAGAAAAGGCGCTGGCGGTATTCTTGGACATGGCCGCGCTCGAACGACTCGTTGAAGTGTCGGCGCACACTGCCGCGACCTCGAGCAGAACCGCGAAGGTGCGTCTGCTCGCGCAGTATCTGAAGTCACTCACCGGTGACGAGATCGCGATTGGAGTCTCTTTTCTGATTGGCGAGCCTCGGCAGGGCAAGCTCGGCGCTGGCTATGCACTGCTGAGTGCGGCGATGGATCGACCCGGCTCAGCGTCCAGCTCGCTCACGCTGCAGGACGTCGATCGTCGTCTCGCCACGTTCCGCGACGCGCGTGGGGCCGGCTCGGCGGCCAGGCGTACAGAGCTGCTCGGTGATCTGTTTTCGCGCGCGACACCAGCCGAACGCGACTTCCTCGCACGGATGATGACGGGCGAGCTTCGCCAGGGTGCGCTGGGCGGCGTCATGGTGGATGCGATCGCTGCGGCGTCCGGTGTCTCGATCGCGGAAGCGCGACGCGCCGTGATGTACGGCGACCTTGCACACGTCGCCACCGCAGGCTTGACCGGCGGAAGCGCCGGCCTCGCACGTTTTCAGCTGGACACACTGAAGCCCGTCGCGCCGATGCTCGCGCGCACAGCGAATGACGTCGCCGAGGCGCTCGCGGAGTTCGGCGAGGCCGCCGTCGAATGGAAGGTTGACGGCGCGCGGGTTCGAGTACACAAGAAAGACGAAGACGTGCGCGTGTTCACGCGCAACTTGAACGACGTCACGGTGGCCGTTCCAGAAATCGTCGACGCCGTTCGCGCGATTCCCTCGCGCGAGCTCGTGCTCGACGGCGAGGCAATCGCGCTCGATGCGCACGGCGCGCCGCGGCCGTTTCAGGTGACGATGCGCCGGTTCGGCCGGCGGCTCGACGTGGAGGCGATGAGAGAGTCGCTGCCGCTGTCGGCGTTCTTCTTCGACATTCTGCGGTCGGACGCCGACGGCCTTGCCGATCGTCCGGCGCACGAGCGCTTCGACGCGATGTCTCAACTGCTCCCGCAGGCGCTCATCGTCCCTCGCCTCATCACGAGCCGGGTGGCCGATGCAGAGGCGTTCGTGAAAGCCGCCCTCACCCGCGGCCATGAAGGCGTCATGGTCAAGGCGCTCGACTCACCGTACGCCGCAGGCAGCCGCGGCGCCTCATGGCTGAAGGTCAAGAGCGCCCGGACGCTCGATCTGGTGGTGCTGGCGGCCGAGTGGGGCCACGGACGCCGCAAGGGCTGGCTGTCGAATCTCCATCTCGGGGCGCGCGACGCCGATGGCGGATTCGTCATGCTGGGAAAGACGTTCAAGGGGATGACTGACGCGATGCTCGCGTGGCAGACCGAAGCCCTGCTCCAGCGCGAAATCAGCCGGGACACGTGGACCGTCTACGTCCGGCCCGAGCTCATCGTCGAAGTCGCGTTCAACGGCATTCAGGCCAGCTCGCAATATCCCGGCGGGCTGACGCTTCGTTTCGCGAGAGTCAAACGACACCGGCCAGACAAACGGCCGCAAGACGCCGAGACCATCGACACCTTGCGCGCGCTCCACACGTCGCGTCCGGTTCGTAGCGCGGGACTTTAGTCCTGCCGTCGTTGAAGTAGTGCGGGACTCTCCAGTCCTACCGACGAAGCAGACCTGAAACGGGTCGAAGACAAAGAGATGGCGATCCCAGTCGCCCGCGATCACAAGGCCGCCGCCGGTCGTCAGCGCCGAGATGTTGAACGGGTACCCACGCGATGGCATGTGATCGCGCCAGCACGCATGTCCATCGCGACGAACTCGCCAAGATTGTCCGGACTCTTCGGATGGAATGAGAGGTTATCGCGTTCGCAGGAACAGGAACCAGACGAAGAAGACACCGAAAGCCACCACGATCCAGGTGCGTGGCTCGGTGTCGCGTACCGCCCTCTCGATCGTCGAAAGGGTGTGCGCGAGGCCGGAGGACACTCCGCCGCCGCGTGAGAGCGCTCCGTATTCGCCGAGCCCTTGTGCCAGCACCATGACCGTCTCCTCATTCTAAAGGAGCCGACAACGTGACGGCCCGACAGGCTATCGCGCGTACTCGGTGCCTCTCCATCCACGCTCCCGCAGCATGCCCACGATTTCGGCGTGCCGCTGAACTGCCTCGTTCGCCGACGAGAACTGCTGCGACACCGCGGAGCGCTTGTTCCAGTGCGGTACGACGGACACCCGGAATGCGTGCAACGACGACGAGCTCACCTGGCAGGTGAGCGCGTCCTGGCCGTGACGAAGAACCCATCGAAGAAGTGGTTGGCGCTGCATGCATCTGCTGGTGGCAAGCGTCGTGCCGGACGATCAGGCACGAGATTGCGCACCAGTGCACAGACAATATCCTGCGGCGTGGACGGCCGCGGGACAATCTTCTGTGCGGACACAGAACTCCAACACACGTTACAACACGCGGCGAAGGCCTTCCCCTGACGCCCCGGCGCACGGGACAGCGTGCCACGATACGTGTCGGTGACGCCAGGACTCTTCGCAACCGGCAGAATCAGAGGCTCGTAGTCACGCGCGACGACCGTCACGACCTGCTCCCCGGCCACAAGAGCGAGTGGGGGATAGTAGCCTGTGAAGTCCCCGACCCGACCTACGTTCCAGTAGTGCGACGTTCAACCAGCCAACCGGGTTCAAGACGACCCCGTGTACATCTCGCTGTTTCGGGCCGCGAGTCATTTCTTGCGCTGGAGTTTCCTTGGTCACTGGCGGAACTCCCCACAGTCAGTTGACCTTCCGGCCAGAATAAGCCGGGTTCCGGACATGTTGGTCACCTCCGAACGCAACATCGCTGCCGTTGGAGCTGCACCCCCTCAGCCGCTGGCGGTGGCGCGAAGACGGTCCCAGCTTGCCGGCGCGGCCCTTCGGCATCATACTGTATTGAATACAGGATCAGCATCATGCCAATCCGCCTCAACATCACCATCGACGAAGACGTCCACCGCCGTCTGAAACAGCAACTTCCGCCAAAAGGCATCAGCCGGTTCATCAACGATGCCGTTCGCGCCCGCTTGCGTCCGGGGCGCGAGGAACTCGACAAGTCGTATCAGGCCGCCAGGCGCGAGGGATGGCGCCAACGTGAGGTTGACGACTGGAGCGCGACAGAGGTCGAGGACTGGCCGGCTTGACCCGATCGCCACGCCGAGGTGACGTCTACTCGGTCAATCTGGATCCCGTGGTCGGAACCGAAATTCGGAAGACTCGGCCGGCCGTGATCGTATCGAACGATTCCTGTAACCGGTACGGGACACGGCTGGTTGTGCTTCTCATTACAAGCAACGTGGATTCGCTGTACCCGGGCGAGGCCCTGATCGAGATCAAGGGCAAGAAAGGCCGCGCCCTTGGAGACCAGATTCGCTCGATCGACAGGTCCCGATTGAAGGGTCGCCTCGGTGCCCTCACAGCTACGGAAATGGTGCGTATCGAGGAAGCGCTGGCTATCACGCTGGGTCTGCCCCTGTAACAACGCAGCCTCCGACCTCCTGACCGTGACTCGCGACAGCGTGCTCCTTTTCACCGAGCTCGGAAGCGACGGGAGCCTGCACAACACGGCGGCGGTCGCACGGAAAGGCGCACCGACATCGCCTTGACGGATGAGTCGAGGCCGAAGCGGTAGGTGGCAAGCGCACCCGTGCCGATTGCCGTATTCACCATCGTTGCCAGCGCGTTCAAAGGCCGCTTGCTCTGCGACGTGATGTCGCCGGCCGACGCCGCGTGTGGTCAGCTCCCGTGACGGGAGTCTTGCGTCCGGGGTGACGCTGACACAGAATACAGCCGCCCCGGCCTAGTCCGCTTTCGACGGAGGTCCTCCGTGCCGTTGTCGCTGCAAAGCCGCCGTGTCGAGGCGATCACGGTCGTGGAGTGCCGCGGCCGGATCACCGAGGGCGCTGAAGCCGCCGCGCTGCAGGCGCACCTGAACGCGCTGCTCCCACACCGTCCGTACCTCATTCTTCACCTCGGCGACGTGACCTTCATCGACAGCTTCGGCATCGGCGTGCTGGTCCGCTGCCTCGCGCGCACGCGGGCGCACGGCGACCTCAAACTCTGCGCGGTCCACGACAACGTCGCTCACGTATTGAAGGTCACCCGATTGCACCAGGTGTTCGAGACGCACGCGTCAGAGGCCGAGGCCATCGCCGCCTTCTATCACCACGCCAGGGCGGCGGGGACCCCGGACGGCTTCGACACCGACATGCTGTGCGTGGACACGTCTCCCGAGGTCCTCGCCTACCTGCGCGAGCTGCTGCATCAAGCCGGGTACGGTGTGCTGACGGCGACGAATCTGCCCGACGCGCTGACGCTCCTACAAGCGACCGCGCCCAAGGCGGTCATCATCGGCGCCGCGCTCCGCGCGGCGCGAGGCACGTCGACCGCGGAACGCTTCCATCAGTTCGCCAACCGTCGGATCGTGCTGGAGCTTCCGGCAGACTTTGCGGGCCGCGAGGCGGCGGACGCCGGGCGTCAGCTGCTGGAACGGATCCGCGCCGCCATTCCCGCGACCGGTGGCGCCGGCCTGCCCCAATCGTGACCGCCGGGCCGTCACGGATAGCGACACGCTCCACGCCATGACGCTCAGTGCCAGTACCCGTGTCGGGCCGTACGAAATCCTGTCCGCCCTTGGCGCCGGCGGGATGGGTGAGGTGTATCGCGCGCGAGATACGAAGCTACATCGCGACGTCGCGATCAAGGTCCTGCCCGAGCTGTTCACCAAGGATGCGGAACGGCTCGCGCGCTTCGAGCGGGAGGCGCACGTCCTCGCCACTCTCAATCATCCGAACATCGCAGCCATCTACGGTCTCGAGGACTCGGATGGCCTTCGGGCGCTCGTGCTGGAACTGGTCGAGGGGCCGACGCTGGCCGACCGGATCGCGCAAGGTCCGATCGCGATCCATGAGGCACTTCCCATCGCGAAGCAGATGGCCGAGGCGCTCGAAGCGGCGCACGAGCGGGGGATCATTCACCGCGATCTGAAGCCCGCGAATATCAAGGTGCGGCCGGATGGTACCGTGAAGATCCTCGACTTTGGTCTCGCCAAGGCGATGGAACCTGCGGGCGCAACGTCAGCGGGCCCGTCGCAGTCGCCGACCATGACGACGCCTGCAATGACGCATGCCGGTGTGATCCTCGGGACGGCGGCCTACATGAGCCCGGAGCAGGCCCGCGGCCTCGAGGCCGATCGCACGACGGATATCTGGGCATTCGGCTGTGTCCTCTACGAGATGCTCGTCGGCCGCCCGGCGTTTGCCGGTGGCTCGGTCGCCGAAGTGTTGAGTGAGGTGCTGAAGTCAGAACCAGACTGGAAACCGTTGCCGGAAGAGATCTCTGCCTCGGTGCGTCGGCTGCTGCGTCGGTGTCTCAAGAAAGACCGGCGCGAGCGGCTGCAAGACATCGGTGACGCGCGGCTCGAACTGCTCGAGCCAGACGAAGCGGTGGTCGCAGGTCGGCCACCAGCGGCTCATCATCCGCTCGTGCCTTGGATCCTGAGTGGCGCGTTGGCTGTGGCGCTGGGAGCGGCGATCGTGACGCGGCCGGCAGTGCCTCCCCGCGCGGAAGGGGTCGAGACACGTCTGGAGATCGCTACGCCGCCGACGCTCGACGCAAACGCGTTGGCGCTGTCGCCCGATGGCCGAAAGCTCGTGTTCTCCGCGACCACTGAACGCGGTACACAGCTCTGGCTGCGGTCGCTGGAGGACTTCAGGGCAGTGCCCCTGCCTGGCACCGACGACGGACGTGTCCCGTTCTGGGCGCCCGACAGTCAGACCCTTGGATTCTTCGCCGACGGGAAGATCAAGAGGTTGAATCCGGACGGATCAATCAGGAATCTCGTCAATGTCCCGTTCGGGTGGGGCGCGGTCTGGGGCACTGACGGAACCATCCTCTATGCACCGACTGCCTTTTCGACACTGCTTCGCGTCGCGGCCTCCGGCAGCGCTGCGACGCGAGTCACGACGCTCGAGCCGTCTGTCTTCGGCCACACATGGCCACACCTCCTACCGGATGAAAGGCACGTTGCTTTTGCTGCAGGCGGGTCGCCGAACGTGGCGGGCATCTACATCGGCGATGTGGAGACTGGCAAATCAAGCCGCCTCCTCGACGTCAGCGTTACGCAAGGACCGCGGTTCATGGCGGGTCATCTATTGTTCACGACTGGCGGCAAGCTCGTGGCCCAGCCGTTCGACATGGGTCGCTTGGTCACCACCGGAGAAGCGTTTCTCGTGGCAGAAGGCGCCGCCGGCGCGCCTACTGTGTCCCAAGTCGGCGCACTGGCCTTTCGGACCGGCTCGGCCGTCAATCAGCGCCAATTCGTGTGGTTCGATCGATCGGGCGGAAGGGTTGCGGCGGTCGGCGAGGCCGATCCCGGAAATCCGGCCAATCCTACGCTGTCACCAGACGGAAAACAGGTGGCACAGAATCGAATGGGAGACATCTGGACGTTGGATCTGGCGCGAGGCCTGCTCAACCGCCTCACGACGCACGATGCCATCGAGAACTTTCCCGTGTGGTCGCCTGATGGAAGACGAATGGTGTTTGGGTCATCGAGAGACGGCGTCCTGAACCTGTTTGTCAGAACTCTCGCCTCCGGCGTCGAAGAACCCCTTCTGGTCAGCGGCCAGATTAAGGATCCCGAAGACTGGTCGCGCGACGGGCGGTTTCTCCTCTATCGGAGCGTCGATCCCGGCACCGGCAACGATCTCTGGGTACTGCCCATGGATCCGCGGGGGGAACCTTTCCCCTTTGCGCGAACGTCTTTTGACGAACGCGCGGGTGAGTTCTCACCCAACGGGCGGTACGTGGCCTATCAATCGGACGAGTCCGGGCGATTCGAGGTTTATCTTCAGCCTTTCCCTGGGCCTGGCCAGAAGACCGTGGTTTCCGCGAACGGTGGCACTCAGGTCCGCTGGCGCGGCGATGGCAAGGAGCTTTTCTATGTGGCAGCAGACGGCCGCTTAATGGCTGTGCCGGTCAAGACTCGCCCTGGTGAATCGCTGGACGTGGGCAACCCGAGCCCGCTGTTCTTGACCCACATCGGCGGAGGCCTTCAGAGCATCAACAGCCGCCAGTACGTCGTGTCACCTGACGGCCAGCGATTCCTGATGAACACTATGGTCGAGACGGCTGCGTCGCCGATCGCGGTCATCCTGAACTGGTCCCCCAAGCGCGCCCAAACTGCCAAGCCGTGAGTCAATCGTAGGTGGATCCTCATAGGGCCTGCTGATGTTGACCGGCGCCTCTGTCAGTTCCTCCGCTCATTGAGCACGTTGAACACCGAAAGATCATATGAGTATCGACACACTCCACCAACGCGACTTCCTGGCGATTTCGTACGGAGACATACCCTACCGGCACAAAAGTTTCCGCTACCGATAACGCCATTCCCGCCTACAATTCGCGTGTTCCCACATGCAGCTCCTTCCCGGCACGCGGGTCGGTGCCTATGAGATTCTGTCTGCCCTCGGCGCCGGTGGGATGGGGGAGGTCTATCGTGCGCACGACGAGAGGCTCAATCGTGGCGTGGCCCTCAAAATTCTCCCAGCTTCTGTCTCATTCAATCCGGAACGTGTTGCTCGCTTCAAACGGGAAGCGCAGGTCCTTGCCTCGCTGAGTCACCCGAACATTGCGATCGTTCACGGTTTTGAGCACGCGGATGGAATTGAAGCGTTGGTGATGGAGCTGGCTGAGGGACCAACGCTGGCCGAGCGGATCGCGCAAGGTCCAATCGCGATCCATGAGGCACTTCCCATCGCGAAGCAGATCGCCGAGGCGTTGGAGGCGGCACACGAGCAGGGCATCATTCACCGTGATCTGAAGCCCGCCAACATCAAGTTGCGATCGGATGCCACGGTCAAGGTGCTGGATTTCGGATTGGCGAAAGTCCTCGAGCCGCTGCCTACGGAGATCCTCGACGTCACCACATCACCCACCATCACGTCGCCCGCGATGATGACCGGCGTCGGCATCATTCTCGGGACCGCCGCGTACATGGCGCCCGAGCAGGCCAAGGGGCGTCCAGCCGACAAGCGCAGCGACGTATGGGCGTTCGGCTGCGTGCTCTACGAGATGCTCGCCGGGAAACGCGCCTTCGAGGGCGAAGACGTCAGCGACACCCTGGCGATGGTGCTCAAGGGTGAGCCGAAGTGGGACGCGCTACCCGCCGCGACACCGCCAGCCATTCATAGTCTGCTGCACCGCTGCCTGCGAAAGGATCAGAGGCGGCGGTTACAGAGCGTGGGCGACGCGCGCCTCGAGATCGACGATGCGCTCGTACAGCCGGACGGCAGCGATGTCACAACCGACACGCTATCATCGAGACCATCGCGAAGGGTGGAACGTCTCGCGTGGGCCGCCGCAACCGCAGCAGGAGTTTTGCTGATCGGTCTGGTTGCCCTCACGTGGGCGCACCTCCACACAACGGCAGACGGCCCACCGCTGCATTTGTCCATCGCTCTTCCCGATGACGCTGAGGTGGGAAGTCTGGCGCTCTCCCCCGATGGCCGGTCCGTCGTCTTAGCGGCGGCGATCGGGGGCGCCTATCAACTGTGGATTCGGAAGCTCGACTCCACCGAGTTGCGGCCGTTGTCAGGAACGGCATTGGCCCGCCTGCCTTTCTGGTCGCCGGATAGCCGCTCGATCGGCTTCTTCGCCGATCGCAAGCTCAAAACGATAGCCGCGACAGGCGGCCCGAGCCGCGTCCTCTGCGAGCTCATTGCTGTCGGCGGCGGAGGAACCTGGAGTCGTGACGGCACGATCCTGTTTGGGCTCACATCGCTCGGGGGGCAGATTTACCGAGTGCAAGCGACCGGTGGCGAGTGCGAGCCGCTGACCAAACCGGAGGGCGGAAGCGCTCACTCATTACCGGAATTCCTGCCTGATGGGCGTCATTTCTTCTACCTCGTCACCCTGGGAAACGAGTCCACGCGCGGGGTGTATGTGGCGTCGCTCGACGACCCGCATGGAGAGCGCGTGGTGAGGGATCAGTCAAGCGTCGCGTACGTCTCGCCATCGCGGAGTCAGCCGCACGGCTTTCTGCTGTTCCTGCGCGAGAGCACGTTGATGGCACAACCGTTCGACGCCAGGACGCTTCATGCCGTGGGTGACGCAGTCCCGGTAACCAGCCACGCGTCGCAAAGCCAAGGCGCTTCCCAGATGGCGGCATCCACCAGCGCAAGCGGGACCGTGGTATTTCTGGCGAACGGTCCTTTTTCCAGTGCGGGTCAACAGCTCGCGTGGTTCGCGCGCGGGGGGAAAGAGCTGGCCAAGGTTGGCGCGCAACGCCGGATGAGCGGAGTGGCCCTGGCGCCCGACGACAAGACTGTCCTGGTAGGCTCTGAGCCGGGTGACCCCGCAGGCAGTCAGTGGTTGATCGATCTTGGACTCGGGCGGAACATGAGCAGCCGTTTCAGCCCTCCCGGCGCAGTCGGCGTGCCCGTCTGGTCCCCGGATAGCAAGCGGGTGGCGATAGGTCGTCTCCAACCGGGCAGCTCGGTGGACGATTTGTACTGGAAGGATGTCGGAAGCACTGATGAGACCATCGTTCTCAAGAATGACAACCGCAAATACCCTTCCGATTGGTCCCGTGATGGCCGGTATCTCATCTACACAGAGCTTGATCCCAAGACCGGACCCGATATCTGGGCGCTGGACGTATCGGATGCCTCCGCGGTGCCGAAACCGTTTGCATTTGTACGAACGCCGTTCACAGAGAGCCAGGGCCAGATCTCACCGGATGGGCACTGGCTAGCGTATGTGTCAGACGAATCAGGCCAGTTCGAGGTGTACGTTCGGCCATTTCCGTCGGGCAATGGTCGGTGGCTCGTGTCGAATGCGGGCGGTCGTGACCCACGCTGGCGACGTGATGGAAAGGAATTGTTTTATCTCGAGGGAACTACCGGACGCTATCGGCTGATGACACTGTCAACAACAATGACCGGCTCCTCAGCGCCCATGTTCGATTTGCCGACGCCGATCTTCGAATTGCGCACGCGTGCCATCCTCCCCCCGTTAAACATTTTTGCCTACGCGCCTTCGGGGGACGGCGAGCGGTTCCTCTTCCAGAGGTTTCCGTCCGATGTTCACCCGACGCTCGACGTGCTCATGAACTGGCAGACGATGTTACCGGCGGGGTCGTGATTGGATGCCGCTAAATCAAGGGAGCCGTCTCGGCCCTTACGAGATCCTGTGTGCCCTCGGGGCCGGCGGGATGGGTGAAGTCTATAAAGTTCGCGACAGGCGTCTCGATCGCACGGTGGCGATCAAAATCTTGCCTGAGACGCTCGCCGGCGACCCGGAGTTTCGCGAGCGCTTCGACCGCGAGGCTCGCGCGATCGGGGCCCTGACGCATCCCCACATCTGTGCGCTCTATGACGTCGGCCATGAGGATAGGACGGCCTTCCTCGTGATGGAGCATCTCGAGGGGCAGACCCTGGCGGTGCGCCTGAAGCGGGGCGCCCTGACGGTCGATGAAGCCCTGCGCATTGGTATTCAAATCGGTTCGGCGCTCGACGCCGCACACCGCGCGGGCATCGTCCATCGGGACCTGAAACCCGCAAACATCGTCCTGACCAGGACGGGCGCCAAGTCGTTGGATTTTCGGCTTGGCGAAAGACGCGACAGAAATTCTACACAGCAGCGTGTTCCGGTCGAAGTCGCTTAGAACGTTTGCAGAAAAGAAGAGGAAGGGTTACGTGCGTCGAACGGGGATGTCGCCACCAGCCATCTCTGGAATCGAACGCTCAGGTATCACCTTTTCAGGAAGCGTTAAGGGCGTGCCGATTGTTCTGTTGGCCGCCGATGAAGCCGCCTGGCTCGGTGTGAACGTCGTCTCCGTGGTAAATCTCGCGCGGATGCTCTGCGGTGTCGTTGACGGAGGCGTCGAAAGTGTGCGAAGGGCGCGAAACGGATCCTTCTGCCCCTCCATGTCGAGTTCTGATGGTTGCGCCCTTCGATCCAGCACACGTGCAGGTCACGGGCCCGGCGGCGTCGATCTCGCTCGACTTGGCCGCAGACGTCGTGAACAACGGTTCGCCCATGCCACAGCTGGCGGTTGCGCAGAATGGAACGCTCGTCGACGCGCTGCCAGACGGCGCATCGTCGCTCCTGTGTCTTTGACGATCGCAAAGTTGACCTTCCCGGCTTCAACAAGACCCGTCTCAATTTCACGCTCGTCGCACAGACGATCTAAGAACACCTTCCAACTCTCCGGACTCCAGAAATTGATGTGGCCTGCAAATGTATCAATACGACCGTTGGGAACTGTTAGCAGCGCCACGCCGTAAGGCTTGATCATGCGCACGATCGTCTTGAAGGCGTTCTCCGGATGCAGAAGGTGTTCGAGAACTTCCGTGCAAAAGATGATGTCGAATTGACCTGGAACAACATCGCGGCAGAGATCAATGGAGCAGAAGTGTGCGCCTGGCATTACGCGACGAGCCACGTCCAATGCCGCATCTGAGTAGTCAAGGCCGGTGAGGGAAGCGGGCGTCGAGATGTTCGCAACGTACTGGAGCACATGCCCAGTTCCACAACCGACGTCCGCGATATGGCGTCCGTTGTAGTCGATTCCTTTGACCGGCAGCAATTCGACGACTTCGTGAAAGAACTGCAGCCGGCTCGGGTCCAGATACGCGTCTACGTACTTGGGATCGGAATAGAACTCGTTCATCCTCGCCCGCGTGTTGTGATCAATCGCCGAAGCGATGGGCATGCCTTGAGCGTTTGCACCTAATACATGTGGGGACGACAGCACGGCCGGATTCAATCGGCGGATCTCCAGTCCAAACCGTGACAACATCTTCTTCACGATGTTGCTAATCCATCTGAGTGCGCCCGACTGAGAACGTGGGTTCATCGATTAGACGTTCGCCTCTACGGTCAGGGTGGATACTTGGAAACGTGAGCGAACCAGGAAGTGTCCCTGACTGGACGGAACCAGACGGCCTGTGCCGAAGAAATCGCTGGGTTCGACATCGAACGCGCCGGCATTCTGGACCCAGTCCGAAATGGTCCCACTCACTCTCGAGCAGAGCGTGAAGTGATAAGGGCCTGGCACAAGCGGTAACTCGTCGAAACACAGGTCCACATGGGAGAGCCCTGTCGGAAGTGTGAGCGGCCACTCGTGGGCGATGTCCGAACTCACCATCATGATCCGCTGTCCCATGTCCTCGTCGATCCCTACGGCGATCTGAACGTTGCGTTGCTCGATGCCCGTCTTGTTCTCGACGGTCAGTCTCAATCGGCAACGTTGTCCGCTGAAGTACCCCGGGACAGGACGCCCGAAATCATCGAGCAACTGAATGTCACAAAACCGGAGTCGCCCGTCGCCCTCCCTGTCTGTCCGGTCCGAGAGATCAGTCTGAGAGGTCTTAGCGAGAGACGCCAGGTATTGCGCCAGGACTTCCCGGTTCGATCCTTGCGCCGTCAATCGTCCGCGCTCCAGCAAGAGCGCCGTCGGACAGAGATTCTCGATCGCGGCGATGTTGTGACTGACAAAGAGGATGGTGCGACCGCCTCTGGCGGCTTCGCTCATCTTCCCGAGACATTTCTTTTGAAACGCCACGTCCCCGACAGCGAGCACCTCATCGACGAGCAGAATGTCCGGTTCGAGGTGAGCCGCAACGGCAAACGCCAGGCGCACATACATGCCCGAGCTGTAGCGTTTGACGGGCGTATCGACGAACTCGTCGATCTCGGCAAAAGCAATGATCTCGTCGAGCTTGCGCCGGATTTCGGTCTTCGTCATGCCCAGGATGGCGCCATTGAGAAAGATGTTCTCCCGACCGCTGAGCTCCGGATGGAAGCCGGTACCGACTTCGAGCAGCGTCGCCAGCCGGCCTTTCATCCGCACACGGCCGGCCGATGGAGCTGTGAGCTGGGACAGGATCTTGAGCAGCGTACTTTTTCCCGCGCCGTTGCGGCCGATGATACCGAGCACCTGCCCTTCGCTGACGTCGAAGCTGACGTCCTTCAGCGCCCAGAACTCGTCGCTGGCGCGCCAGGCGCGTGGTTGCTCTCCAACTTTCAACAAGGGATCGGGCTTGCCTCGGACTTTCGCCCACCAGCGCGAGACGTCGTCGGCGAGCGTTGCGCTGCCGATCGTGCCCAGCCGATACGACTTGCTCAAATGCTCGATGGATATCGCAGTACTCAAATCGTGTCCATGAAGGTGCGCTCGACGTGCGTGAAGAGCGTGAGGCCAACGAGCAGGATCGCCACCATGCCGGCCAGGCTGGCGCCCACGTGCCAGAGCTCGACGCTGCCGGCGCCCAGGAAGCCCAACCGGAAACCTTCGATTATCGGAGTGAGGGGGTTACAGCGGACGATCCATTGGTAGCGTGCCGGCACGGACGACACCGGGTAGATGATTGGTGTCGCGTACATGAGGAGCTGCACGCCGAACCCGACCAGATTCGCCAGGTCGCGATACCGCGTCGTGAGTGCCGACACAATGACGCCTCCGCCGAGGCCATAGCCGGCCAGCATGACGACGAGGAGCGGCGAGAGCAACACCCACGGTGTGACGTGAATGGAGATGCCACTGATGGCGTAACCCGCCAGGAGCAGCAGGAAAATGCCCGCTCGAACGGCCAGCGTGATGAGGTTTGAGATGACGACCGAGACAGGAATTCCCAACCGGTGAAAGTACACCTTCCCGAGAAGCGGCGCATTGAAGACAAACGTATTCGATGTCCTCTCGAGGGTATTCGCGAAGTAGGTCCAGGGCACCGTTCCCGCCATGTAAAACAGGAAGGCCGGTGTTCCATCCGTCGAAAGGCCGACCACGCGGTTGAAAATAAGGGTGAAGGTGAGCGTCGTGAGCAAAGGTTGGATCACGTGCCATGCGGGACCCAGAATCGTCTGCTTGTACGCAGAGACGAAATCTCGCCACACGAACAGGCCGATGAGATCGCGAGACCTCCAGAGCTGGCCGAGTCGCCAATCCAGCCACCCTGCTGTGAGGTGTCAGAACGGTCGTCCACGCTTCCTGCATTTCAGATCGCGTGGAATTGCGAAGAGCTGCCTCGCTCGTCATTTTCAGAATGTCATAAACGGGTTTCAGCCACTCCTTTGAAGCAGCGCGACGTCGAGGGTTAGCTGCAAAAGGAAGACCATTGCGGCCGCGCATGCCAACGGCCAGAAAACAGTCACAAAATCGCATCCGCCGAGCAAAATTCCTGTCGACCAGAGCACTTCAAGCGGCGGATTGAGTCGGAGTCGCCGAATTGACTTAAGACGATAGGAAAACATTACACGATAGGAAACACTACGGCCGTCTCGCGGTACCCGCGACTGTGGCTTCGAACCAAACGCTTGGAGGCGCGCAGCGCGGACATGCCATCAACGGAAGCTCTTCGGCCGCACGCACCCGATCGCGTGCAGTCAAGATGTGTTGTCGCGCCTTCGAGGAACGTTTGCGTTCGCACGACGCACTCCTCGTCGCCCTTCAGTTCCGACCTGGACGCCCGTGGCCGTCGTTGCGATCAGGGCAACACATCTTCAAAAAGAAGCGACAAGCCGCAGCTCATCCACGTCGGTGAAGCTCTTGTGAGAAATTGGCTCCACGGTCCGGACGATGGCATTGGAGCACCTGTGGTGAACAGAACGGCCGTGATGCGCCCCCGCGGTTAACCCGTTCGCATGAAGAACGGCGGGAATCGTTCCACAGTGCCAGTCCGAGTCAGCTGGACAGTTTCGACTGCATCCCCATGCTTGTGGAACAGCCGCGCGATTTCGTCAAGCAATCTTGACGGTTTGGGTCGCTGTTTCGCAAGCATGCTTGCGGAAATCTTGCGCAGAGCGTTCGTCACCCAGGCGATTTTTCTTGCACGCAAGAAGAAAGTGGGGCCGCGCGCCTGTCCCGAGACGCGTGCGTGTGTCTTCGTCGTCGTCTGACTTAGCCTTTAGCCTCTCTCGCTGAGAACGTTCACGCCAGTCAGGTGGAAATGCGGCGCGGCCTTCAGCATGTGGCGGTCGTTCGTGTAGACCTCCTGAAAGCCATGCTCCTCGGCGCACGCCAGGTGCAGCGCGTCACCGGATCGGAGGAAGACCGTGCTCGGAATCTCGAGGACGGCGTTGCGGGCCTTTTCCAGCAGCTCAGAAGTCACACCAAACCACTGCCACACACCGTTCTTCTCATCTTCTTCGAAGTCTTTCAAGATGGCCGTCATCTCCCGGCGAGTCACGTGGTGCTCTCTGACGTGCCGCTTGAGGATCGATGCAAACTCCAGTCGCGCCAGTTCACAAGATGCGAGGCCGTCCGCGCCGTAGGCTACTTCGCGGACTCGATCCGCGCCCGGCTCATTGAGGTAGCACTTGGCGATGTACGCCGCGTCGAAGTAGATCACCGATCCTCGCGCAGCTCGGACTGGTACACGACGGAATCGACTGGGACCTTCGACCGTTTCCGTATCGCTGCCTCGCGGTTGGGGAGAGGCCGGCTGGTCACGGACGCGTCAAATGGTTGAAGCGCTGCGACACGGCGACCGCGATCGGTGACCACGATCGGACCCCGACTGGCAGCATGGCGAACCCACCGGCCGGTCTTCAGGTGCAGTTCACGGATGGAGATCGTCTTCATGTGCACATTGTGACACATCGCCCTTCAATGGGCCAGGGTTCTCACACCACCGCAGGCTGGGCCTCGCGTGACGTCCAACTCTGGCTGTGGTCTATGAGCCCAATTCGATAGGGCAGCTGACGACTGCCCAAAACCACGCGAGGCGGTTTTCTAAAGCTTTTCGCCCAGAGCGGTCCAGACCTCGGCAGGCCATGGGCGTCGCTCCTAAACGTCATAGTTGTTTCGGAGCCAGCCGACCGCGCCCGCTCGGTTACAAATTGATTTCGCGTTCCGGAAACCTCACTGGAGGAGCGCGTTCGCGAACTTTGGAGGAAGTAGAGCGATGACCGTTACACTGTGTCTTGCATGCGCCGAACGGCCGTGTTGTTTACGCTCCCGCTCACAGGTGGGCGTGCGGCACAACGTCGGGACCTTGTCGGCGTCAAGTTCGACGCGCGCGTCATGTCGGTTATTGACGGTGACACCGTCGATACGCTGCCAACAAGCGAAACGCGTGCAATTCGTATCCGGCTTGAAGGAATAGACGCGCCCGAGCGAGGAGAGCCGTTCAGTGATGTCGCCCGGCGGTTCACGCGCGCCATGCTTTTTGAAACACGCAGTACTCGTCGGATCCAGTTCTCGCTAAGGCGCAGGTCGATGCCCTCCGGGAAGGCCGCAGCTTCTGGGATGTCGATGTTTTCTAAGGAAATTTGGAGCCGGCGACCCGACTTGAACGGGTGACCTGCTGATTACGAATCAGCTGCTCTACCAACTGAGCTACGCCGGCACTGGCGGAAACCGCTATTCTAGCATGTTGGTGCAATTGGCTCTGGGCGTTCACTACGTGTTCACGAGAGCCGCAATCCTTGCCACGATGTGGACAGTGGCGGCAGCCTCCGTCTGTGATGCGCAGGCGTTCGAGCGGCTGTGCACGGCCCGGACACCGCCGCACCTTCAGACACGCGGGAGTCAGCTGCTCGTCGACGGCCAGCCTCGCTTCCTGATCCTTGTGTCGTACTTCGACGTGATGCGCGCCACTCCGGCCGCGATCGAGAGCGATTTCGCCTTCCTCAAGAGCAAGGGCATCGACGGCGTTCGGGTGTTCCCGACGTGGATTCGCGAGGCCGGCCTGCCGAACGCTCAGAAGCCCGACGCGACGCTCCTCGATTCGGACGGCCGCATCCGCAGCCAGGAACGCTGGGATCACTTCCGAGCGGCGCTTCTCAAGGCAGCGGCGTGTGGATTCATCGTCGACGTCACGTTCACCCGAGACATGCTCAATACCGTGTCGCCGTTCCCAGTGGGGAAGTATCGAGGCGATCCGACGCTGACCACGTGCGGCGGCGGCAAGGGCGATCGCGCGCACGGCCTCGCCGAGATTGCGTGCCGCCTCAAGGGGCCAGCCTTTCCGCACGTGTTCATCGACATGCAGAACGAGCGGAATGCCGGCAACCCGGGCATGCACCTGACCATGGCGGAGGTGCGCGGGATCCGCGATGCAATCAAGGCGGTCGACCCGGCTCGACTCGTCATGATGTCGCACGGGGGCGGGGATACCGCAGACACACTCGCAGTCGCGCGAGAGGCCCAGCCCGACGTCGTCGCATTTCATGACGAACAGCGCGATGGATGGTTCACACAGACGGCGGCCCACATCCAGGCGCTCAAGAGCGTGGGCCGGCCGGTTTATGTGCAGGAGGGCGCCCGTGCGACGCTGCCAGGTGAGCGCTTTCGAGGGGCAAGCTGCGCGAACACGACGCCAGAGGACAATCCGCTCCTCGAGGGCCTCGTCGCAGCGAAACAGGCGGGCGCGGCCGCGTGGACGTTCCACACGGACGCGGGGTTTCGCCTGGATACGGAATCCTTCCAGCGAGAACTCTCCGCGTGCCCTCGCGAGATGGAATTCCTGAACGGCGTGGCGAGAGCGCGATGATTGCACATCCGTCGTGTGCGTCCGCTCACGAGCCGTATTGTTGATCCGTGACTGGCTCGAGCCAGTCGGTCTTGACATTCACGTTGACAGCGAGGTGAGTGCCGGCGGCGCCGGGCGCCGCACCATGCCAGTGCTTCTCGCCTGGCGAGAACACGACCGCGTCGCCGGCGCCGACATCGATGGCTGGCTCTCCCCACCGCTGCACACGCACCAGACCGTCGACGATGAGCAACCACTGGGGTCCTGAGTGGACGTGCCAGTTCGTCCGGCCTCCGGATTCGAACGCCACACGATAGATGTGCACCGTCTCACCCTCTTCGGCCGACGCCAGCAGCTTCGTGGTCGCCGGGCCGACGAACGACGCGGCATCAACGGGCCGGGCGGTCGTGTCGGCGTTGCGGAAGATCTTCATAAGTTGTCATGCTCCGGCAAAGTCGTGTGATGGCCGGAGGGTATGTTACGATGCTCGTTTAGGCAATCCGCGAAAAAGTGCACACGGGGTCCATGCCCGAATATGGTTCACCGCCGTCCGCCGAGACCGCTGATCTCGTCGTCCGCGGCGCGCGCACCCACAACCTGAAGAACATCGATCTCACCCTGCCGACTGGCACGCTCATCATCGTGACCGGGGTCAGCGGTTCCGGCAAGTCGTCGTTGGCCTTCGACACTATCTACGCCGAAGGGCAACGGCGCTACGTGGAGTCGCTCTCGGCCTACGCCCGTCAGTTTCTCGAGCGGATGGAAAAGCCAGACGTCGACAAGATTGACGGCATTTCGCCGGCAATTGCCATTCGGCAGAAGAACAGCATCAGGAACCCGCGTTCGACCGTAGGCACGACAACCGAGATCCATGACTACATGCGGTTGCTGTTCGCCCGCGTCGGGCGAACGCTGTGCCGCCAGTGCGGGCGTGAGGTCGTGCGGGAGACTCCGGAGATTGTGGCGCGTCAGCTCAGCGCGGTGCCGGACGGCACCCGCCTGCTGATCGGGTTCGATCTGCCGGTCATGCCCCTGGTGGAACAGGCGGCATCTGAAAGCGTCGAGCGAGACAACCCGGAAATCGACGAGCTGAGCGAGGCCGACGACGACGTGGCTGATGCGCCAAAGGATCTGCCGGGTCCAGCGGGAACCCAGGACGCGAAAGGGGCCTACGCCCCGAATGGATCGACAGCGGCGGCGATCGCGGCGACGCTCGACAGCCTGCGGAGGAAGGGATTCGGCCGGCTCCTCGTCGAGGGGCGCGCCATCGCGCTCGACGACATGGCACCCGCCTCCCTCGTCGGCAAGCCGGTGCTGCAGGTGGTTGTCGATCGCGTGCAGGTCGGTGGAGAGGACCTTCGACAGCGCCTCACGGATTCAATCGAAACGGCATATCGAGAGGGTGGCGGCGCCGCGTGGGCGATCGAAAGTGCCGCGCCCGACCTGAAGGCGCCCGTCGGTGTCACGCCCGACCTGGTCGGTGTCACGCCCGACCTGAAGGTCGGGCCTACGATCCACTTGTTCTCGGAGCGGTTCGAGTGCCGAACGTGCGGGATTCCGTACGAAGTGCCGCAGCCGAGGCTCTTCTCCTTCAACAACCCGTTCGGCGCCTGTCCAACCTGTCACGGCTTTGGCAACATCGTCGAGCTCGACATGAACCTCGTCGTGCCGGACCCATCCAAGTCGATCCTCCAGAACGCCATCGAGCCGTGGAGCAAGCCGCACTATCGGGCGCAGCTGGCGGAGCTGAAGCGTGCGGCGAGGAGGGGCCACGTCCGGCTCGATGTGCCGTGGTCCGAGCTGACCGAGAAGGAACAGCGATTCGTCGTCGAAGGCGGAGAAAGCGATGCTGACTATGGAGGCATTCGCGGCTTCTTCCGCTGGCTCGAGAAGAAGAAATACAAGGTTCACGTTCGCGTGTTCCTCAGCCGGTACCGCGGCTACCTCACCTGCCCCGATTGCGGGGGCGCGCGTCTCCGCCGCGAGGCGCGGGATGTGCACGTGTCGGGGCGCACCATCGATCAGGTGTCGGCCTTGACGGTTCGTGAGGCCCACGTGTTCTTCGGCGGCCTGGATCTCACGGAGAAGGAAGCCGTGATTGCCGACAAGGTGCTGAAGGAAATTCGAAAGCGCCTCTCGTTTCTGAGCGACGTCGGCCTCGACTACCTCAGCCTCGATCGGCTGTCAGCGACACTCTCGGGCGGCGAAGCGCAGCGGATCAACCTGGCGACTTCGTTGGGGTCGGCGCTCGTCGGCACCCTGTATGTGCTCGACGAACCATCGATCGGGCTGCACCCGCGCGACAACCTGCGTCTCATCGACATTCTGCGCCAGCTGCGCGACCAGGGCAACACGGTCCTCGTCGTCGAGCACGACGCCGACATGATCAGAGTTGCCGACCACATCGTCGACCTCGGCCTCGGCGCAGGAGAGCAGGGCGGGCGCGTCGTGTTTTCGGGTACGCTCGAAGCGCTCCTGCAGGAGCCGCGATCGCTGACGTCGAAATACCTGAGGCAGGAACTGGCCATCCCGGTGCCGACGACACGGCGGCGAGGGACGGGACAGAAGATTCGTCTGCTCGGCGCCACCGAGCACAATCTCAAGGATATCGATGTCACGATTCCCCTGAACATGCTGACGTGCGTGACGGGCGTCAGCGGCTCCGGCAAGTCGACGCTCGTTCACGACGTCCTCTACACGGCGATCAAGCGCGCCAAGGGAGACTGGGAGAGGAAGGTCGGCGCGTTCCGGAAAGTGGAAGGGACGGAATTCATCACCGATGTGGTGCTCGTGGATCAGGCGCCGATTGGACGGACGCCACGGTCGAACCCGGTGACGTATCTCAAGGCGTTCGATCCGATTCGCGAGCTGTTCGCGGCGACGAAAGACGCGCGCGCGCGCGGACTCACCGCGAGTCATTTCTCGTTCAACGTCCCCGGCGGCCGATGCGAGGCGTGCCAGGGTGAGGGCGAGGTGCGCGTCGAGATGCAGTTCCTCGCCGACGTGTTCGTGCCGTGCGAGCAGTGCGACGGGAAGCGCTTCAGGCCGCAGGTGCTCGAGGTCCGGTATCGCGGTCGAAACATCACGCAGGTGCTCGACCTGACGGTGCGCGAGGCCATCACGTTCTTCAGCAGCTCACCGAAGGTGCTGCGGCGCCTGCAGGTTCTCGACGAAGTCGGCCTCGGCTATCTGCGCCTTGGACAACCGGCCACGACGCTCTCCGGCGGCGAGGCGCAGCGTATCAAGATCGCCGCGCACCTGTCGTCGCATGGCGGCGAGCGCCTCCTGTACGTGCTCGACGAGCCGACGACCGGGCTGCATTTCGACGACATCGCCAAGCTGCTCACAGCGTTCAGAAAACTGCTCGATGCCGGCCACACGCTGCTCGTCATCGAGCACAATCTCGACGTCATCAAGACCGCAGACCACGTGATTGATCTCGGACCGGAAGGCGGCGAGGAAGGCGGCGCGATCGTTGCCCTCGGCACACCGGAACAGGTGGCCCAGATCGACGCGTCGCATACCGGACGTTACTTGCGAGCCACGCTGGCGGGAGGACGCCCGCACGCATACGCGTCGGGACGGTAGGGCACAGGTGGACCGGGCTGGCAAGGCAGGCCGGGCGGGGGCGGATCGACACACATGACCCTCTGCGGTCGTCGCAGTTGACGTCCCGGCATGAAGCTACCGCGCAGCTTCTATGATCGGCCGACGCTCGATGTCGCGCACGACCTGGTCGGCAAAGTGCTCGTGCACCGGCGCCGCGGAGGCGCACGCACCACGACGGCTGGCGTGATTGTGGAGGTGGAAGCCTACATCGGTGAGGCCGATCCGGCTTGTCATGCTGCGCCGGGGCCGACGCGCCGCAACCGACCGCTTTACGGTCCTCCCGGATACTCCTACGTCTATCTCAACTACGGCATTCACGCTCTGGTGAACGTCGTCACAGAGGCAGAAGGCTTTCCAGCGGCCGTTCTGATTCGTGCGCTCGACCCCCTGGAAGGGATCGAGGTCATGAGGAGGCGGCGCGGTCGCGCGGCCGGGGGACGGACGAGAATCCGTGCGGTGCACGAGCTCTGCCGCGGGCCGGGGAACCTCACCGTGGCGATGGGCATCACGACGACGGACAACCAGGTCGACCTGCTCGGGGATCGGCTGTTTGTCGAGGACCGACGTATCGCGGTCGGCGCGGTTGCATGGGGACCGAGAATCGGGATCAGCGTAGGAACCGAACACGCATGGCGTGCGTGGATGATGCATCACCCGGCGGTGTCCGGCGGGCGCCGGTAGCCACGCGTTTCATGACCAACGCCGGCTCAGGCGTATACTTAGTCCGTTCATGCGGGTCCCAAAAGCTCTTGGCATCATGTTGTTTGCTGCAGCCGCCGGCTTGGCCGCCGCTTCGCCTGCGCGCGCCGGCGTCCGGATCACGCTTCACAACGGCCTGGTGTCGCTCGTCGCGGTGGACGCGACCGTCGGACAGATTCTGAACGAGTGGGCGAAGGTCGGCCAGACCACGATCGTGAACGGCGAGCGCGTGGGGGGTGGGACGCTCACGCTGCAATTGACCGATGTACCCGAGGAGCAGGCACTCGACACCTTGCTACAGGCGCTGGGCGGGTACGTCGCCGTGCAACGGGCAAGGCCGGTGGCGGGCTTGTCCCGCTTCGATCGCATCGTCGTCATAGCGACGGGGGCCGCGCCCGTCTCGGGCGCGGCGAGCACCACTGCGAGATCGTCACTCCCGCAGCCGATTGATCCAGCGACGGAAGCATCCGAGGACGCACTGCCCGGGCCGTTCGTTCGCGAAGATTACCCGGCGGATGATGAGGTCAATTGGACTCGCGGCCCCGAGCCCGTCCCGCAGCCGCCGCCAGGACCGCTCGTGCGCGAGGATTACCCCGCGGAGGATGAGGTCAATTGGAATCCGTTGCTCGCCAACGGAGGCGTTCCGAGGCCACCTTCCACGCCCAACGGGCGATCAACAGGGCAGGGACCATTGGTTGTACCGCTGGACCGGGGACCGGCGGTATCGCCGCGGGGCAATCCAGGCATGCCGACCGTTCCCGCTGGCGTGCCTGTGCCCGGAATGCCCACACCTGTGCCGCGCCTGCCGACGCAACAAACTGTGTCGCCTGACCTCTAAGGTTTCTCCACACGCCGGCCGAAAGTAAGCGCAGGCCACTCTGTCGCAAATCCGTGGCGGCCTAGGAGATTCTAAATGAACAAGTTACGGCTCATCATCAACGTCCTAGTGATCGCGATCTTCACGTTCGCCTTCGCCTCCATCGCCCAGGCGCAAGCAACCCGAACCTGGGTGTCCGGCGTGGGCGACGACGCGAATCCGTGCAGCCGCACGGCGCCTTGCAAGACGTTCGCGGGCGCCATCTCAAAGACCGCTACAGGCGGCGAGATCAACTGCCTCGATCCGGGTGGCTTCGGCGGGGTGACCATCACGAAGGCGATCGCCATCATCTGCGACATCGGGACAGCTGGCGTGCTCGTCTCGGGGACCAATGGCATCATTGTCAACACCACTACCGTTGTCGAAAGGGTCCACCTTGAAGGGCTCGACATCGAAGGGCTCGGGACAGGTCTCAACGGGGTTCAAATCATCACAGGAAGGGTCACTATTCGCAACTGCTCCATCCGGGGCTTCAGGGGCAGCCCGGGCAACGGCGTCAATCTGGACACCACCGATGCAGGCTCTCGGGTCTACATCATCGACAGTCAGATTCTGAGCAATAACGGTGGAGTCAATGTCGCTGGATCGGGCAACTTCGGAACTCTTGTCGACTCCATCGTCGACTCGAACATGACTTTCGCGGTGCAGGTCACCAATGCCGTCAACAAGATCACGTTGAGGGGAAGCTCGCTCACCGGCAGTCCGGCCGCTATCAACTCGGCCACTGGCGGCCAGGTTGTCTCCGTCGGCGGCAGCAATTTTCTCACTGGTACCGGCGTGCCAACGTCGACAGTTCCGTTACAGTAGTCATGGCTGTGCCATTGCGGGCTTGACGCCAGCCACTCTAGAACAGCGTTCAAGCCCGTGACGGAGGGATGCGCCGCGTGGTGGCCGAACCACGCGGCGCGTGATTTTCACCTTTCGCACTACGCTGCCGAAGCGGAAATAATGCAGATCGATTACCTTCGCACCCCAACACCGCATGCTGTCATTCCGCAACTCATTGCGCCGGAACTCTACGCCCGGATCCGTTTCCCCGACATTCCGCCACGTCCCATGGGGCGCATCGGTCGTGATATCTACTTTGGCGAACCAGAATGGGCGCCGTTGATGATGCAACCGGGCTGGGCCGAGCTTTCGTCGACCTTCGTGAGCGAAGGCTTCATGCGACGCCTGATCGGACTGTTCGCCGACGACATACGGACGTCAGGTTGTGGGGTTGACCCCGACAAGGTGTATCTCGAGCAGCGGGCAGAGAGTCGTGCAGAGACCCAGTCCCAGCTATTGTCCGAATCCGACGATCCCCATGCCCTCTTCATCCGATTTGATCTGCAAGCCATCGACGCCACGTATGACAAAGGAGTCCATTGCGATCATTTGCGCCGAGTGATTGGCGGCGTGCTGTTCATGACGAGCGCCGAGGACGAGGCACTAGAGGGTGGGGAGTTTGCGCTCTATTCCGATCTCGCCTTCAACAACGATCGCACCTGCCATCAGCCCAGGGTCGAGAAGACATTTCCGTTTCGTCACAATCAGGGCGTCGTCTTTCTGAATAGCAACACAGGTTTCCATGGCCCAACGCCGATCCGCCGCATGGCGGGCATGCGCAAGTGGATCTACTATTCGATCTCCAGCCGGCGCAATGTGTGGAAGGCGGATCCGCAGCGCACGACGGTCTGAGACAGACCTCGTCAGCCTCTGGCAAAGGCCATGGCCCTTCTTTCCAATTCGTCGCGTAACGGGAGGTATGTGACTGGATTGGGAGGCGGATTGCCGACGTCGTAATCCACGCGGCCCGACAAGAAATCCTCGACCGAGCAGTGGTGCACCAAGTCGCGGAGACCGGCGAAGCGGTACGGATCCCATGCTGCGTCAAGAAGGAGAGCCGGTGTGCCCATGGCCAGGCAGGGCAGCGCACCGTGCATCCGCGTCGTCACGACGCATGACGCTCGCGCATAGAGATCAATAAGGGCCGCTGCCCGCTCCAGGCGAGGTTGGGTGCCAACAGTGACGTTGTCCTCGTGGGTGGTATGACGAATGGGAAGGTCCGTCGCGCTCTGAACCGTCGCTGCAACGGCTTGGGGCACTTCGTTCAGGACAATGAGCGGCTCCCGTGGAACCGCAGGCCGATCGAGCGTCAGCGTCAAGCATCCGGAATAGTAAGTGTCTATCCCAAACGATCTCAGCCACGCGAGCGTGTCGTGATCGCGGGCGCCCACAGGTCCGTGTTGTTGCAGATATCTGAGGACCTGCGGCGATCGTGCGAATTGCTCGCGTGCGCGCATTTCTGAGCCTGGCTCCGGGTTGTTGGTGATATGGAGGGAAATGAGCAGCGGATCGACAAAAGGCGATGGCGGCCATCTATCGGGACGATGACAGAACCATCCGTTCATGATCAATTTGACTGGTTTGCCCTCAATTGGACCAGCGTCATCCAGAGCCTCTCGGTCAATGTACCGATCAACCTTGGGAAGGAATTTGTGCGCGGCGAGGCTCTGAATGAAGTCGCCCAAGTTCGAAGTGCTATAGGAGAGCAACCCGAAGTGCATCGACTTCACCCTCGTCAGGTATCGGCGTTGTGGGGCGCAAACGTAAACCAGTGATTCTGCCACAGGCACTCTGGAATCACGACCGGATCGCATCCCCCGACCGAGCGCAGGACGAATGGCAGTGAAAGTTGGTCCTGGTAGGTCCATTTCACATTTTCTTCCCACCAGAGCCTGTGCACGCTCTTGAGCCGTTCCGTCGAAGGCTCTCGCCTGACGATGACGGTGCAGGCGTAGAGTCCGCTGTGCGGCGGAACGACCGACTTGTACGCCTCCACCTGAGCGAGGATCGGCACGTGTTGATACTTGCGCATCGTGAGGCTGACTAACGCCTCCTCGTAGATGCAGTCTCTGTCGGGATGGACAAACACGGCCCAATCGCCATCGTCAAGTTTATTGCGCATATCCTTGACGAAAGTCGAGCTCGTGATTTGGAGGCTGGCATCGATCCAAATCGACAGGTCAATCGGTCGACAACGCGACGATGACGCATACCGCAGGCCGGCAAAGATTTCGTGGATTTCGTGACTGAGTATCTTGAACCGCTTTGCCTGTGTTCGCGGATGAACCGTGTGATCTGTCTTGACATGAATGACGCGCCACGCTCCGACACAAGGCGGCATCTTGGCGTCCGTGAAGCAGATGAAGTCACACGGCTCATCCTGCGGCGGTGGCTGCTTGAGCGTGTCGTAGCCGCCGAAGATCGCCGTATACACCACTGCGCGCATGATCTCTCCCTACTGAACGAACGAACGTTCGATCGACTCCTCACGGGAGGAATGCGTGCGCCAGCGTGGCCGAGCTCGCAAGAATGTCGGAGGAAATGTGGAGCGGGCGACACGAGTTGAACGGGTGACCTGTTGATGCGAACGAGCTGCTCTGTCAACTGCGCTACGCCGACGTGGCGGAAGGCGCTATTCTAGCACGTCGGTGCAATCGGCCGGACCACCCGCCGTTCCGAAATACGTGTCTACAGTATCGCCGTCGGCGCGCGGTTGGATGGGGATGGCTTTTTCAGTATCATCCGCCGAGATCGGTGCTGGGCACGATCGGTGCTGCGGTCAAACAATGACGCGGGCGTTGACGCTCGTGAGCGGCGTCTTGCACACAATCCGCCAGTGCGTAGGAAGGAGACAGAAGGTGGTGAGGCAACGTCGACTTGTGCATTGGTCGGTCGTGGTGCTGGCGTGTGTCGTGGGAGTACTCGTGGGCCCTGGCGGATCGACAGGCCGTGCGCAGCGCGGTGCCGATGCCAAGGGGGAATGGCGGTACTACGGCGGCGACCTTGGAAACACGAAGTATTCGCCTCTCGATCAAATCAACGCCGAAAACTTCAGCCAGTTGCAGATTGTCTGGCGTTGGAAATCCGCCGATGGTTTCCTGAGCAAGACCGTGCCTGGTCGTGGTGAGTTGTGGACCAACTCGCGATTCATCTTCGAACAGTTGAAGAAGGAGGACCCCAAGCGCTGGCGGGACGGGGAGCCGCCGTACGTGTCCAACTTCAAGGCGACGCCGTTGATGGTCGGCGGTCGGCTGTTCGTGAACACGCCGACCTCCGCCGGCGCCTCGATCGACGCGCGGACCGGCGAAACACTTTGGGTCTTCAACCCGAAGAGCTACGAGGCCGGCACCACGACAATGAGCGCGCGGTGGAACCAGCGGGGAGTGGCCTACTGGACAGACGGCCAGGAGCAGCGGATTTTCTGGGGCACCGGCGATGGCTATCTCCTCGCAGTCGACGCGATCACGGGACAGCCGGTCGAGACGTTTGGCGACCGTGGACGCGTCGACCTCATGGCCGGCCTGCCTCGAGCGGTTCGCGGAGGCCGCGACTGGCTCAACGCGCTGACGTATTCGGTCCAGTCTCCGCCGATTGTTGTTCGCAACACGATCATCAGCCCCGCGTCGATCTCGAGCTATAACCGGGACAAGGAACAGATACCCGGCTATGCCCGCGGGTGGGACGCTCGAACAGGGAAGCTGAAGTGGACATTCCACACGGTTCCGCGGCCGGGGGAATTCGGCAACGAAACCTGGGAGAACGACTCATGGTCGTACACCGGAAAGGTCAGCGGGTGGACGATCTACAGCGGTGATGATGAGTTGGGGTATGTCTACATTCCACTCAATACGGCCGCGCCCGACTATTACGGAGGACATCGACTCGGCGACAATTTGTTCTCCGATACGCTTCTGTGCCTCGACGCCGAGACGGGCAAGCGGATCTGGCACTATCAGCTGATTCATCACGACCTGTGGGATTACGATCCGCCGGCCGCTCCGAACCTGCTCGACATTACCGTGAACGGGAGGCGAATCAAGGCCGTCGCCCAGGTGACCAAGCAGGGACTTGTGTTCACGTTCGATCGCGCCACTGGCCAGCCGATCTGGCCGATTGAAGAGCGACCTGTTCCTTCCTCGGATGTGCCCGGTGAACGCGCCTCGCGGACCCAACCGTTCCCAACCAAACCTCCGCCGTTCGAGTACCTGGACATTACCCGAGATTTCCTGATCGACTTCACGCCGGAAATCCGGGCCATGGCGGAGAAAGCCGCGCAAAATTATCGATTCGGGCCTTTGTACACACCGCCCTCGCTCATGGTCAAAGACGGGAATCAGGGCACGCTGGGTCTCGGCCAGCGCGCCGGCTGGTCTGGCGCGGCCGTGGATCCGGAAACCGGCATGCTGTATGTGCCATCACGCCAATCGCCGACGGTGTTTCGATTGAAGGAACCGGAAGGCAACGAAGTCGGCACGCTCCGCTATGTGCAGGCACGGGAAGGATTTCCCAGATTGCCCGGCGGGTTGCCGCTCTTCAAGCCACCCTACTCGCGCATGACTGCTATCGACATGAACAAGGGCGAACACGCCTGGATGAAACCGCTCGGAGACGGTTTCTTCATACGCAATCAGCCATTGCTGAAGAACCTGAATCTTCCGCCGCTCGGCGGGGACTCTGGCTTGAGCGGTCCTCTCCTGACGAAGACATTGCTGATCAGCGCGTTGACGAGCGGTGGCGCCCATAACGGCAACGGCCCTCGTCTTGTCGCACGAAACAAGATGACTGGCAATGAAGTGGCGTCTGTCGATCTCCCGCTGGGGGCGATTGGTGCGCCCATGACGTACTTGATCGACGGCCGACAATACATTGCGGTGACCATCGGTGGGGACCCCGTCCCGGAACTCATTGCTCTAAGGTTGCCCTAAGGTACGATTCACTCCCCGATGTGCACGCGTCCCTAGTGCCTCCGGCACCCTCTCCCCGAGCAGGCGCCCATCGCGTCATCTTCGTCGACCTCGCGCGGGCGATCGCCGTGGCCCTCATGGTGCAGGGCCATACGCTCGAAGCGCTTCTCGACAGAGCGTACGAGAGCAGACCGTGGTTCGGTGCCTGGGTATTCCAGCGCGGCCTGACCTCGTGCCTCTTCCTGATGCTTTCAGGATTCGCCTTCAGTGTGGCGACCGCGCGCCACTGGAGCACTCATACCCGCCTGTCGTGGGCGTTGGTGTCGAGGTTTCGCCGATTCGGATTCTTCGTCCTCCTTGGATACGGGCTTCACTTCCCGGTGGCCCGACTCTCGGAATTGGGTGCGCTCAGTGACGAGCGCTGGCGGACGTTCCTGGTGGTCGACGTGCTCCAGCTCATCGGCGTGTCGCTCATCCTGCTCCAGCTGTTCGTTCTTCTGCTGCGAACGCCACGTCTCTTCGGAGCGGTCTCGCTCGCGGGATGCGGGCTCCTGGCGGTCGCGACGACACATGCGTGGGCGATCCCCTGGTCGACCTGGCTGCCGATGTGGATGGCCGCATATCTTTCACCGGCCACCGGGTCACAATTCCCCCTGATTCCGTGGACCGCCTACGTCATGTTCGGCGCCGGCCTGGGGCAGATCTACAGCCACTGGGGCGCGGCGAACTTGGCGGTCTTCACCAATTGGATGCTGCTCGGGGCGGGCGGGGCGATGGTCGCCGCGGCGAACGTCTTCTCTCGCGTGCCGTTCGAACCATTCGGTCCGAGCGACTTCTGGAGCACCAGCCCGAACCAGTTTCTCTTGCGCGCCGGTTCGGTGCTGATCGCTCTAGGCCTCATCGCGCATCTCAGTCGCGGGCTCGCTCGCTTGCCCCATATCTTCGCGGCGATGGCACAAGAGTCGTTGCTCATCTACGTCGTCCACGTGTGCCTCGTCTATGGATCCGTCTGGAACCAGGGCCTCTTGTCCTACTTCGGCGCCTCGCTTTCGCTGGGCGGCGCCGCTGCTGTCGTTGTGGTGCTGGTCGCCTCGATGGGTGGCCTCGCATGGGCCTGGAACTGGTGCAAGCATGCGCACGGACGCATCGCCCGCCTCGTAACGTTCGTGGTACTCGCCTATCTCATGTGGAGTCTCACATGAGACAGGTGAAGAGTCGCTCCTGGGACCTGGCAAGGGTCAGCGACGATCTGCCAGCCACTTCGCGAGGATCGGCGCCTGCTTGTCCCTGAGCGTGATGCAGTTGTTCATGCGTTCGATGGATTGATGGACCGTTCGCGCCACGGCGCCCAGCCTGTGTTCGGCAAAGAATGCCTGAACGTCATCGCGTTCCACCGGGGTGCAGAACGATCCGAGCGCTTCCACAACCCTCACATCGCCGAACGACACGGTCAGTTTCGGTTGAAGATCCGACCAGTGCTCCTTGAGAAAGTGCCAGGCGCGCGCGCTGACCGCTGGGTTGCGTAGAAAGCGGGCAAGGTACTCCGCCGTATCCTGTCGTCGCAGATTGTTGGAGAGTGCGTAATCCAGCGCGCGCTGGGACACATTGGGGTCTTCGAACGCAGGCAGTCCGTACAGATAGAGATAGTGCTGATCTGGAGCTGTCGACGATTCCGCGGCGGCGACCAGGGCATGGTACAGCGCGAGATCGCCATGCCGGGCCGCTACGCGGACCACGGCGTTGGCGACTGTCCCGTCGAGTCCGAAGGTGGCCGGCGTGGATAAGGCGCGATCCAGCAGGCTGCGCGCTCCCGAAACGACGTCGGGATCATCGCCGAACGTACCCAGCGCACCGATCACCACCGCTCGAAGTGCGCGGCGGTCTTCAGGGTCGGCCGCGTCGTCTCGTGCAGCGACGCCGAGTTCCGCGAAGAGGGGTCTGAGGAGCGTGCGTACCCATGCCGCAAAACCCGGGCGCGTGGCGTCGGTGACCACGTTGCTGTCAATGAACTCGAGCCGGCTCGTGATCTGGCCGAGCACACCAGCGCTTTGCTCGGAGCCAAACCCGCTCGCCAGCGTGAGATAGTCGCCGACAGTATGTCGTCCCGACTGCACCAACGCCCATTCATCGTCTGCCAACGACGACCGCTCGGCGGCGGTGAGCTTCGAGCCGATGTCGGGCGCGAGTGCCCGAAGCAGGTCGGGAGCGTAAGCGGTGCGGAAGTAGCCCTGCGCGCCGGCGTTGATGAACGCCCAGGGCGGACAACCGTTGCCGACGGTCGTCACGCGGATTGAGGCGTCCGCCCTGCCAAACACCTGGCAGGCCGCGGTTGGCTGCCCCGGAGTCTTGACGCAGACGGGAATCTGCCAGGTGTCGCCCGAGCCGGGTGTCGCGCCCGACCTGAAGGTCGGGCCTACGGGTGAGGCGCCCGAGACCGGTGTTGCGCCCGACCTGAAGGTCGGGCCTACGATCGTTCCGCCGGAGCCGAGGGTGGGGTCTGCGAGAGAGAAGCGCCTCTGGCGTAACAAGAGCTGCGTCCGTCCGTTCCTGCAATCGAGCGAGACTTCCACGAGCGGCGCGCCGGGCTGGTTGACGAACGTCGGCAGAATCCGATCGACGGGTTTACCGGATACCGATGTCATCACGGTCCAGAAGTTCTCGGATGTCGCATTGCCGTACGCGTATTTCTCGAGGTACCGATTGATGCTTGTTCGGAGTACCTCAGGCCCGAGGTAGTGTTCGATCATGCGCGTCACGGCCGCGCCTTTCTGGTAAGCAATGGCGTCGAACGACTCCTCGATCTGCTCTGGCGTCTCCACGCGAGAGTGAACGGCTCGCGTCGTCTGCAGCAGGTCGAGGTTGAGCGCCTCCCGCGTTTCGCCGACTTCATCGACCGCGATATTCCATTCAGGCTTGGCGGCGGCAAGGGGGCGATTGGCCATCCAGGTCGCAAGGCCTTCGTTCAGCCACAGGTCGTCCCACCACCGCATCGTGACGAGATTGCCGAACCACTGATGGGCCATTTCGTGGGCGAGGATGGACGCGATGCTCTTGCGCGTGAACGGAGACGCAGTGTTGGTGTCGGCCAGGAGGTCGGCTTCGCGGTAGAAGATGGCCCCGATGTTTTCCATTGCGCCCGCGGCAAAATCGGGAACGGCGATCATGTCAAGCTTCCCGAAGGGATACTTGATGGAGAAGTAGCGGTTGTAGAACGTCAGAATCTCCTTGGCCCAGTCGAGCGCGATACGGCCGAGCTCCTTCTTGCCGGGCGTCGCACAGACACGGATGGGGATGTTCTCAGCGGTGTCCTCGAGACACTGAAAGTCGCCGACCGCCATGGCCACGAGGTACGACGACATCCGGGGCGAGGTCGCGAACACCAGTGTGTGTCGCGAGTTGCCGGGCGCCGGCGTATCCGAGAGCAGACGGCCATTGGAGATGGCGGTGTCGCCGCGATCGATCGTGAGGCGGATGTCAAACGTGGCCTTCATGGCCGGTTCATCGAAGCACGGGAAGGCCCGACGCGCGTCGCTCGACTCGAACTGTGTGATCGCGTAGTTGCGCCCGCCCGCCCGACTCAGGTAGAAGCCGCGGAGCTGGCTGTTGAGCGTGCCCGCGTAGCGGATTCGTATATCGGCGGTCCCGGCCGGAATGGCGCGCGGAACGGTCAACGTGACCGTTTGCGCGCCGGTGTCCGGCGCGACAGCCGCGCTCTGGTGTGCGGCGCGCGTCCCGATCGTGACGTCGTGGAAGGTCAGATCCAGAGCGTTCAACACGATCCGAGTGGTCGGCCGATCGAGCTGAACGCGAATTGTTTCGGTGCCCTCGAACAGCCCACGCGTCAGGTCGACGTCGAACGCGAGGTCGTAATGACTCGGCCGAACGCCGGCCGGAAGTCGTTCTGCCGCCGGATCAAGGGGCGTGAGGCAGAACAGGAGTGCCAGGACCGTCAGGAAGGCCGGAGGCCTCCGGAGGCGCATTGCTCAGTGTACTAGCGAGGCTCCGCCTGAGACCGTCGAGGCTCCGCCCCGCTAGACGAACATTTATTACAGCCCCGCTGCGCGGGGTCGTCTTGACCCCAAAACTTGACTCATGCGGTGCAAGTTTCAGAGGTCAAGACTCTAGCGAGGCTCCGCCTGAGACCGTCGAGGCTCCGCCCCGCTAGACGAACATTTATTACAGCCCCGCTGCGCGGGGTCGTCTTGACCCCAAAACTTGACTCATGCGGTGCAAGTTTCAGAGGTCAAGACTCTAGCGAGGCTCCGCGTGAGACCGTCGAGGCTCCGCACCGCTAGACGAACATTTATTACAGCCCCGCTGCGCGGGGTCGTCTTGACCCCAAACTTGACTCATGCGGTGCAAGTTTCAGAGGTCAAGACTGTAGCGGGGCTCCGCCTGAGACCGTCGAGGCTCCGCCCCGCTAGACGAACATTTATTCCAGCCCCGCTGCGCGGGGTCGTCTTGACCACAAAACTTGACTCATGCGGTGCAAGTTTCAGAGGTCAAGACTCTAGGGCCGGGCGGGCGGGACTGGCGGGGTGGGTGAGTCAGGGAGGAGGGTGAAGAGACGGGACGGGCCAGGCAGGGCGGCAAGGTGAGCGAGTGCCGGATTGGCTCAGGCAGGAACAGGGTTGACCCGGGACGCGTGAAGGGAGTACTTATGAACCACTGTGTTGACTGGCGGATGCGGCTGTTGTCGCTGCTGTAGTTGCTATCGCGCGGCGTGTCAGCATGCCGAGCGCCCTCGCGCCAGCCGTTCAGGTCTCGACTAGATCGGTATCATCTGTTCACCGATTCAGGTTCCTGAAACCAAGGCCCGGGAGGCTCGAGCTCTCCGGGCCTTTTTTGCTTATGGCTGATCTCTTACCACTGTTTGTCAACCTTCACGGCCGACGGGTCCTGCTCGTTGGCGCCGGTCGGGTCGCGGCTTCCAAATTGACGCCGCTGCTGGCCGCGGGAGCAGACGTGTTGGTCGTCGCGCCTGAGGTGCATCCGGAAATCGAAGCCGCCGGCGTCACGATTGAGCGCCGTGGCTTCAAGGCGTCGGACCTTCGTGATGCGTGGCTCGTTGTGGCCGCGGCCACGCCGGCCGTCAACCGCGTGGTCGCTGAAGCCGCCGAATCCGAGCGCGTGTTCGTCAATGCGGTCGACGACCCCGCCAACGCGTCTGCGTTTCTGAGCGGCGTCGTCCGCCGCGACGGCGTGACAATCGGCATTTCGACCAACGGTGATGCGCCCGGTCTGACGTCGCTCGTGCGGGCGGCGCTCGACGACCTCCTCCCGCGCGAGTTGGGCGAGTGGATGGCGGAAGCGCGGCGTCAGAGAACGGTCTGGAAGCGCGACGGCGTGCCGATGGAAGAACGGCGTCCGCGACTCCTCGAGGCGTTGAACAGACTGTACAGCGCGACAAATACCGCAGCACTCGCAGAGCGCGCAGAGAACGTTTCGCGACAGCCTACGAAAGGCGATTCTGCGTTCTCTGCGAGCTCCGCGGTGGATTCCGGGCACGCGACTCTTCGGCGCGGTGAGCGCGGGCGTGGGCATGTGTCTCTCGTAGGCGCCGGACCCGGCGATCCGGGGCTCCTGACGCGCACGGCCGTGGTGAGGCTGCGCGCCGCCGATCTCGTGCTGTACGACGCGCTGATCGATGAGCGCATCCTGCGGCTCGCGCGGAAGGCTCAGCGCTTCTTCGTCGGCAAACGCGCAGGCCGCCAGGCGCTGACGCAAGCGGCCATTCACGCCGTCATGATTCGTGCGGCTCGGCGTGGCCGCCGCGTGGTGCGGCTCAAAGGCGGGGACCCGTTCGTGTTTGGTCGCGGCGGTGAAGAGGCCAGTGCGTTGAAGGAGGCGGGTGTGCCGTTCGACGTCGTGCCCGGCATCACGAGCGCCGTGGCCGGCCCGGCTCTGGCCGGCATTCCGGTGACGCATCGCGGCATCGCATCGGCGTTCATGGTGGTCAGCGGTCATGACGAGCGCGCATTTGCGGAGTCGATTGGCGCGGTCAGGCCGAATGGTGTTACGGTCGTTGTGCTCATGGGCATGGCGCGGCGCGCCGCGCTCGCCTCGCTGTTGATCGACTCCGGCTGGGCGTGTCGCACGCCGGCGGCGCTCGTGGCCGCGGCGTCGATGCCGGAGCAGGAAGTGTGGCGCGGTTCCCTCGGTGAACTCGCCGCCGGGCAGGCGCGCCTGACGGGCGATGGTCCGGCGTTGTTTGTCGTCGGCGAGGTCGCCCGACTGGGGCTGGCGTCCGCCGACGAAGTGCGTGGAGAAGGGGAGAAGAAGAAGGAAGAGGCCACCCGGGTCCTGGCACGATCCACCGCGCGTTTGAGTTGAGTTGTGGGCCGGGTCCGCGACCCGGATCACGCTGAGGTCAATATGTCAGTCACCGATCATCCGAGTACACACGGCCGCACGCGCCTGTCGTTTGCCAGCGTGGCCGACATCGACGAGTTCGTCGCCACCCTGGAGCGCTACGAACGTGGAGAAATGACCGCGGACCAGTGGCGGGCCTTTCGTCTCGTGCGTGGCACGTACGGCCAGCGGCAGACGACGGATTCGCAGATGCTCCGCGTGAAAGTGCCCCAAGGTCTGCTCACAAGCGATCAGCTCTTCGCGCTGGCCGAGGTCGGCGAGAAGTACTCGCGGCGGTTCGGTCATATCACGACGCGCCAGAACATCCAGTTCCACTTCGTGAAACTGCACGACGCCGAGCCGGCGATGCGGCTGCTGGCTGCGGCCGGTGTGACGACGAGGGAAGCGTGCGGCAACTCGGTGAGAAACATTACGGCGTGCGCGCTTGCCGGTGTGTCAGCGACCGAGCAGTTCGATGTCACCCCGTACGCCGAAGGCATGACTCGCTATCTCCTCCGTCATCCGCTCAGCTCTACGCTGCCGCGGAAATTCAAAATCGCGTTCGAAGGGTGCGCGGCCGACCACATTGCCACTGCGATCAACGACCTGGGCTTCCGCGCGCACCTGACGCACGATGGCACCAGCGGCGTTTCGCGTGACGGCTGGCGGCGGCACGGCGATCCTGTGCAAGTCGGCGGGTCTGATTCACGAGTCGTTACCTGCCTCCGAGATCCTGCGATGCGTAGAGGCCATCCTGCGCGTGTTCAAGGCGAAGGGGGACTATCAGCACAAGCAGCGCAATCGCATGAAATTCATGATCAAGGAGCTTGGCTGGGATCGCTGGGTCGAGGAGTACAGGGAGCAGTTTGCGCTCTGCAGCGGCGAAGGTGCGATCCCGCTGCTCGAGATCGATCCGCCTGTTGCAGAGCCGCAGCCCGCCTGGACGCGAATCGGCGCGCCCTCGCCGGGCCTGATTGCGTCCCGCGTGTCGGGCGCGCCGCCCAGCGGCCCCGGCATCACGCCCACAATCGCGCCGGTCGTTCACGTCGGCGATGAAGCCTATCTCCGGTGGCGCACCACGAACGTTCAACCGCAGAAGCAGTTCGGCTACGTGATCGCGACCGCCACTGTGCCGCTGGGGGATTTCACCAGCGAGCAGATGCGCGTGGTCGCCGAGCTCTCGCGCGCCTACAGCGACGGCACCGTTCGTGTGACGATGGACCAGAACCTGTTGTTCCGGTGGGTGAAGATCAGCGACATCAGAGAGCTGTACGCGAGGCTCGCGGCCGCGGGGCTTGGCCTCGCCGAGGCGTCGACAATCGCCGACATCGCGAGCTGCCCGGGCGCGGAGTCGTGCCGGCTGGCGGTGACACAGTCGCGCGGCCTCGGGCGACTGCTCGAGGAGCACGTGCGGGCGCGCCCCGATCTCATTGCCGCGGCCGACGGCGCCCGCATCAAGATCAGCGGGTGCCCGAACGGCTGCGGTCAGCATCACATCGCGACGATTGGGTTCCAGGGCAGCGTTCGCCGGGTTGGAGCGAAGGCGGTGCCGCAGTATTTCGTGATGGTTGGCGGCGGTGCCACCGCTCAGGGCGCTAGCTTCGCCCGACTGGCCGCGAAGGTGCCGGCGCGCCGGATGCCCGAAGTGGTCGAGCGGCTGATTGCCATGTACACCCGCAAACGGAACGACGGTGAGTCGGCGCCGGACTTTTTTGCGAGGGTTGACCTCGCCGACGTCGCCATTGAGTTGCGCGATCTGCAGAAGCTCACCGAGGCAGATGTTCAACCGCTCGACTTCGTGGACCTGGCTGAAACGGCCGAATTCGCGCCGGAAGTCATGGAGGGCGAGTGCTCAGCGTAAGGGAATCGTGCAGCTCCTGGCGTTCGATGTTCGCCGTTGGTGATCCGCGCCCTGCGTCCGGCTGGGAGCGCCAACAGCGGAGAACGGTCAGCATGCATGCTGTCGTGTGTATCCATGAATGTGGATAAGCTGATGTCAGTTATTGCACAGCGTTTTGAGGCTTTGGTATAGTCCGTGGGTAGTGGGTCTCAACTCGTTTCAGACATCGGGTAACAGTCCGGGCGCGCCGAGTGGCCGCGTCGGCCTCCTTGGTTTTGGTTCGCTCGGTCTGGCGATCGCGCGGCGGCTCACCGGCCCCGATACTCCCCCCACCCTCCAGCTCACGCACATCTGCGACCGTCGCGCTCGCGAGAAACAGGCCCGGCAAGCTGAAGCCCTCGCCAGTCTTGCCTGGACCGATCGGTTCGACGACCTGCTGACGAGCGACGTGGACATCATCGTGGAGGCAGTGTCAAGGTCAGAGCCGGCGTCCGACTACGTACGGGCGGCCCTGCTGGCGGGCAAGTCTGTCGTCACGGCAAACAAGTTAGTGGTTGCGCATCATGGTTCCGCGCTGCTCACCCTGGCGGAGCGGCAGGGACGCCAGGTGCGGTTCGAGGCCGCCCTCGGAGGCGCCATGCCGCTCGTGCGCACGTTGGCCGACGGCCTCGCGGGGGACCGTGTCCTCAGCGTCGACGCAATTCTGAGCGGCACGAGCAACGCCGTCCTCTCCCGCATGGATGAATTCGACTGCTCGATCGACGAAGCGATTGCCGACGCCTGCGCGCGCGGCTATGCGGACGCCGACCCGACGGCCGACCTCGAGGGCGCCGACGCGGCGGCGAAGCTGGTGATGGTGTGTGCGCTGGCGTTTGGCCTGCGTATTCTGCCAGAGCAGGTCGAGACGCGGACGACCGCGCGGATTCGGCCGGAGGACTTCCGCACCGCACGGCTGAGACAGGGCACGATCCGTCAGCTGGCTCACGCGGAGTACGACCGCGATCGATCCGCCCTGTCTGTCTGGGTGGCCCCGATGTTCGTCTCGCGGTCGTCGCTGTTTGCCCATGTCACTGGACCGCAGAACGCCGCGGTCATCGTCGGCGCGCATGCCGGCGAGATCACCGTCACCGGTGCCGGCGCGGGGGGCGACGCCGTGGCGACTGCAGTCGTCGGCGATCTGGTGGCGATTGCGCGCGATCGCGCCGCCATCGTGCCGGCGCCGCTGCTGACCGCACCGAAACAGATCACAGGTCTGTCCGATCACAAACTCGCGGAGGCTGTGTGAGCGCTCTCATCGGACTTCAGTGCCATCTTTGCAAGGCGATGTTCGCGGCCGAGGCCGTGTACGTGTGCGACCGGTGCCTCGGTCCGCTCGAACCGCTCTACGACTACGGGTCGATCAGGCTCACGCGCGACATGATCGCGAGCCGCGCCGAGAACATCTGGCGCTACCGAGAGCTGCTGCCGATTACCGGTGAGCCGCGCACGGGCTTCCACACTGGATTTACGCCCCTCGTGCGGTGCCATCGGTTGGCGGATCGCCTCGGCGTCGGCGAACTCTACATCAAGGACGACTCGGTCAACCATCCGACGCTATCGTACAAGGACCGCGTCGTGTCGGTCGCCGCCACGCGTGCGGTCGAACTTGGTCTCGACGTGCTCGCCTGCGCGTCCACGGGCAACCTCGCGAACAGCGTGTCGGCGCACGCGGCACGGTTGGGCATGGAATGCTGCGTCTTCATTCCCGACAACCTCGAGGCTGGCAAGGTGCTGGGGTCCGCGATTTTCGGCCCGACCATTCTCGCGATCGCCGGCAATTACGATGATGTGAACCGCCTGTGTACGCAGGTGGCCGATCGGCTCGGTTGGGGATTCGTGAACATCAATCTGCGCTCGTACTATGCCGAAGGCGCGAAGACCCTCGGATTCGAGATAGCCGAGCAGCTGGGCTGGCGTTTCCCGACGCATCTCGTGTCGCCTGTGGCCGGCGGTACCCTGCTGCCGCGTATTGCGCGCGGGCTCAGGGAACTGCGCGCAGTCGGTCTCGTAGAAGGGGAGTTGCCTCACATCCACGCCGCGCAGGCGGCCGGGTGTGCTCCCGTCGTGAACGCGTTGCTGAGCGGGGCCGACGAGCTCGAGCTGGTGCGACCGAATACGATCGCCAAGTCGATTGCGATTGGCAATCCCGCCGACGGCTTGCAGGTGCTACAGACCGTGCGCGACACCGGCGGGGCCGGCACGGCGGTGTCGGATGAACAGATCATTGCGGCAATCCGACTGCTCGCGGAAACAGAAGGCATCTTCACAGAACCAGCCGGGGGCACGACGCTGGCGGGGACCATCGATCTGATTCAGCGCGGCGTCATTGGTCCGAACGAATCGGTCGTCGTGTGCGTCACCGGAAACGGCTACAAGACGGCTGAGGTGATGGACGGGCAGCTTCAGCCGCCGGTTCGCCTCAGTCGCGCGTTCAAGGAATTTGAGGCTTGGTGGGAATCTCGTCAGGCGATTGCCTGAGTTGACGTGGTGCGGCAGCGTGCTTCTAGAACACCAGCCGCAGACCGAGGTGTATGGCCCGCGATGGTTGGACAGCGGTCACCGTGCGGAAGCCGGCGCCGGTGACGACGTCTTCCTCGACTTCGTTCCTCATGTTGGGCAGGTTGTACGCGTCGAGGATCACGCTTGTGCGAAATCGTCCCGCGGGGAAGGTCTTCTGAAGACGCACGTCCAGCGTTCCAGTGTAGGTGAAGCGTGAGCCGCCATTTGCGAAGGCTCGCACGGCCTCAGCGCCCTGGTTGAGACCCGGCATCACGATCAGACGGCTGAAGGGCTGGCCGTCCTGATAACGGACGAGCAGGCCGAGCCGAAAATCCCTGGGCAGGTGGAAGACGCTGACGATCTTTCCCGTAAATGCGCGATCGTTGAACAACCTGCCTCGCGCGTACCCTTCAGCGTTTGGATTCGTGAACACTTCGCCCACTATGCCCTCATCGTTCTCGAGTGGGCCGTAACCGCGATTCGCAGCGGGACCGTCTGTCTGGCTTGCCGTGCCCCCGATGAAGAACAGCGCATGCTTCTTCGTCAACTGGACGCTCAGTTCAAAACTCTCGGATGTCGAATCGTCCTGGGTGGGGTTCGTGAGCAGGTAGCGATCGCGGCCGAAACTGGCGGGGAGTCGGTTGTACACGTTGACGATTCCATCGTCTGCCGGGTCCTGGACGTTGATGCTCATGTCTGGAACGCCGATGACAGAGTAGGCTGAGACGGGCACGCCGGTGTTGACCAGGCCCATGCCATTCCGCTCGCGACGCGCCATGCCAAGCACGCGGAGTATCAGGTCGTGACGGGGCCGCGCCTCGAGACCGACGACAAGTTCGTCCGTGTACGGGCGTTTCAGATCCGTGTCGATCGCGCTAAACGTGTTGTCGCCGCCGGTCCCGGGCCCGACGCGCGCAACGAGCGGTCCAAGCGCTGTCAGTGGAGGCTCGGCGCCCGCGGGTGCGTCCCAGCGAAACAGGTCGGCCCGGAGCGCCGCCGGATCGCCAATGGCGAGCAGATCCAGGGGAAGCCGATATGCGGACCGGCCGTATCCGGCGAATACAGCCATCCCCCCGCTATCCCGAACCGACCAGCGGAGTGACGCGCGCGGCAACAGCGTTTGCCATGCAATGCCGTTTGCGGCGCCGACAGCCGATCCGGAAACGATGTCAATCGCCAGGCCAGCGTCAAGCGTGAGCCGAGACCCCAGCCGCACGTGGTCGCTGACGCCGCCCGTGATCTGTGTCTCACTGTGCAGCGAATCCGTGTCCGGGTGGGCAACCATCCACACGCGCGCGGGAATGCCGTCGACCAGTTCCCCGACGGGGCCGGAGAGCGGCAACGACTGGCTCGCGCGCGCGCCGGAAAACTCCACACCGGCTTCGACGGTGTGCGTCCGGGTGATGTCGGATGCGGGCGGACGGATTGTCGCACCGACTGACCACTGACGCACCGTTGACGGTCCTGCGAAGGCGAGCTGGCTCAACGGTCCGTCGGTGAGCCGCTCGAACACGATCCGGGCCGAATTCGTTGTCTCGGACGTCCGCGTGCGCTGCGTGTAGCCGCCAGACAGCCGCAGTTGCAGGGCGTTTTCGGGGTGGCGCTCCCAGAGGAACTGGGCGTGCCCGGACAGATCCTCGGCACCCGCATCAGGCAGTCCGAGAGGCGTTCGCAGAGGGGACGGGAACGACGTCCGCTGGAGCCAGCCGATCGTCCGGAACTCATGTCGTGCGCTCGGCGTGAACACCAGGTGCGCGAAGGCCGACTCCTGGTCGGCCTCAACGGGTTCAGCGTCGCTGCGACGAAACTCGGAGCTTTGATTCCACGACACAGCAAACGCACCGCCGAGGCGTCCGTCAATCAGAGGCCCTGTCGCTGTGGCGCTCGCACGATCCCAGGCTCCAAGGCGGGCGATGGCCGGTGCGGCGGTGCTTGGGGCGTTACTTGCCAGGAAACCGTGCGACAACAAACCGGTGACCGTCCGGATCCATTGTTTCGTGGGCTCGAGGGGATCCAGCGAGATGGCGAGGCCAATGGCGTTTGTACTGGCAGGCATCATGCCGGTAGTAATCCGGATACGCTGCCATAGCGCCAGATCCGGAAACGCGAGCGGGGCACCGCTCCCTGTCGGATCGGTGATGGAGACATCGCCGAGCCGAAAGAAGGTCTGTGTCGACGAACCGAAGAAACTCCCGACGCGCGCGGCCTGACCCGTGAACAGGCCGCCGCCTGAGAAACGATCCGAGATCAACGAGGGTTGCGTCGTTTCGAGGACCTGAAACAAGCTGTCGCTCGTCGGCAGATCGCGGAGCAGATCCGCGTCCATTGTCGAACTCACCGCGGTTCGGCCGGGTTCCTTCTGGGCACCGGCGTCGTTGTCTGATTGAGAATCCGCGTCGAGCACCGGTGCCAATGTGACGTTCTGCGCGTAGACGGGAGTGGCTGCCAGGAGGACAGCCGCGAGAAATTTCCAACTCATGCGGGATTCCGGTTCGCCGCCCTGGATGCGGAGGCCTGGCGCGGCGCGCGCCATCTGCGCCGAATCACCGCGACCAACACCCCGGCGGCTACCACCGACAGTCGCATCACCCAGGTGGCCGGCTGATCGACAGTCGCCATCGGCCTAGGGATGTGGGTGCCGTCCCAGCGCAGAATGGGATTCAGATAGATCGCGCGGCGCGGCGACAAGATGACCGGACGGATGTAGGTGTCCGTGGCGTCGAATGTGTATGAGGCCATGAGCGTGTCGCGCACGGTTTTCCGCACAACGCCGTTCTGTCCGAAGAATTCGAACGCGGGAATGGCGCCGGTGCACGTGATCGTCAGCGTCCCGTCCTTGAACTCGACGGTTTCGATATTGGTGAGGTCGGCCGCAGGATGATCGTTGAGCCGCGCGATCGAATAGAAGCGGCCTGCGCGGAGCGCCTCGATGACATCCGTCCGGGACGCCGTCGGCGCAGCCACCATGTTCCAGGAGAGGCCGAGTCGCGCTTCGTCCGTCGTGTCGTGGTTGTCATCGTTCGCCATGCCCCAGACGGCGCGCCCAGACGACAACGCGGCATCCCACGGATCATCATCTGGAAACGGTCCAGTCACGATTTCAATCAGCTGGTAGCCTGTGAGCTGTCGCATGTCGTCGGCCGAATACGAATGCCGCCCTGACGGATGGGCGATGGCGACCAGGTCGGCATCGCGAGCCAGGAGATCGATGACGAGCTGCTTGTGGCTGGTGAACTGACCGAGCGGAAAGTCAAACCACTCGACACGGTGGGCGCCGATCGCGAGCTGGTGACGCTTACCGGCGTTGTAGCCGTGCTCGTAGATGGGAATCGACGATCCGTTCGGGGGAAGCGAGATCTGATGGTAATTGGAGAGGCCGGGCACGGAGTAGCCAAGTCCGCGGTACACGCGCACGACCTCCTCGGGGGGTTGCCGGCCGCTCGTGAACCCGCTCCATGATCGGCTGTGCGCGTGAAAGTTGGCGCGCTGCCACGTGACGTGCGGCCATGCGCCTCTGAGGTCCGTATACGGATTGTAGAACTGATTGCCCGAGAAGACCGTTGGCGCAGGAAAGCGATAGATGGAGCTGCGTGCGTACGGCAGCGCGATGAGCAACGCTGCGATGAGGAGGGCCGGCTTCACAGTCTCGCGAATTCTACCAGCGTTCGGCTGCCGAGTGCAGGCTCGCGCCGGTCGTGCCATCGCCTGGGCCGACGCGACGTCATCAAGCCGTTTGACTCGTGTCCTACGCCACGGTTCGCACGCGGTCCTTCACCAGCGCGTACTCGAGACTGTCCACGAGCGCCTGGAGACTCGCCTCGACGATGTTGTCGTGCACGCCGACCGTGCCCCATTCGTCTCGGCCGTCGCTCGACTCGATGAGGACGCGCGTCTTCGCCGCGGTCCCGCTTTGCGAATCGATGATGCGCACCTTGTAGTCGGTCAGGCGCACGTCGCCGAGCTGGGGGAAGTGTCGAACGAGCGCGGAGCGAAGCGCCCCGTCGAGCGCGTTGACCGGACCATCACCCTCCGCGACACGGTGCTCGGACTGCTCGCCCACCCGTACTTTCACCACGGCCTCACACGCCGACTGTTCGCCTTCGCGCCGAACCGACACGTGGTAGGCATCGACGAAGAATGGCGAGGGCTCGTGCGTGAGCGCACGCCGAATCAGCAGTGCCAGTGAACCGTCGGCGGCCTCGAACTCGTAGCCCTGATGCTCGAGGTCCTTGATGCGTCCCAGCATGCTGCGCAGCTCCGGCGTGGCGTCGGTGACGTCGAACCCGAGCTCACGCGCCTTCATCACGATGTTGCTGCGGCCTGCCAGGTCGCTGATGAGCACGTGGCGGGCGTTGCCGACCAGCGCGGGATCGATGTGCTCGTAGCTCCGCAGCACTTTCTGCACGGCGTTGACGTGCGTGCCGCCCTTGTGTGAGAAGGCGGCGGCGCCGACCCAGGGCAGACGAGGATTCGGGCGGATGTTCGCGGTTTCGTCGACGAACTGCGACAGCTCCTTGAGCTGCGCGAGCGACTCGTCGGACAGCGAGCGCAGGTGGCACTTGAAGTGCAGGATCGGCATCACGCTCGTCATGTTGCAGTTGCCGGTCCGCTCGCCGTAGCCGTTGAGCGTGCCCTGAATGTGGGTGACACCGGCATCGAGCGAAGCGAGCGCATTGGCGACGCCGAGGCCGATGTCGTCGTGCGTGTGGATGCCGAGCCTGGCGCCAAGATTGGCGCGCGCGTATGCGGTGATCTCGAGGATTTCGGCCGGCAGCGAACCGCCGTTGGTGTCGCAGAGCGTCACGACGTCGGCGCCGGCGCCTTCGGCCGCCTGCCACGTCGCCAGCGCGTACGCGCGGTCGTCCTTGCAGCCGTCGAAGGCGTGCTCGGCGTCGTAGACGACGAACTTGCCGTGCTCCTTCAGGTGTCGCACGGTGTCCGCGATCATCGCGAGGTTCTCGTCCGGCGTGGTCTGCAGGACTTCGCGGACGTGGAGCAGCCACGTCTTGCCGAAAATGGTGACGACGGGCGTGTCGGCCTCGAGGAGCAGGCGCACCTGGTCGTCCGCCTCGACGCGCACGTCCTTGCGACGGGTGGATCCGAACGCCGCCAGCCGCGCGCGGTGGAATGTGCGGCGTTTGGCCTGCTCGAAGAACTCGATGTCCTTCGGATTGGAGCCGGGCCAGCCGCCCTCGATGTAATGCACCCCGAAGGCGTCGAGCCGCTCGGCAATGCGCAGCTTGTCGGCCACGGAGAAGGTCACGCCTTCGCCCTGGGTGCCGTCGCGCAGCGTCGTGTCGTAGATCTCGATCTGGGGAACCATGATTGAAAACCGGTTTCTCCATTCTATCCCGTGTTCTGGCAGCCGATGTGCCAGTGCCAACTCCTAGCGACGCTCCGCCTGAGACCGTCGAGGCTCCGCCCCGCTAGACGAACATTCATGACAGCCCCGATGCGCGGGGTCGTCTTGACCGGAAAACTTGACTCTTGCGGTGCAAGTTTCAGAGGTCAAGACTCTAGCGAGGCTCCGCCTGAGACCGTCGAGGCTCCGCCCCGCTAGACGAACATTCATGACAGCCCCGCTGCGCGGGGTCGTCTTGACCGGAAAACTTGACTCCTGCGGTGCAAGTTTCAGAGGTCAAGACTCTAGGGCTGAGCGGCGATGGTCCCGGTGCTTTTCAGCGATGTCTGATATTTCCGAATGGCCGCGAACAACGCATCCGCGATTCGCTGGCGGTAAGAAGAGGTACTGAGCAGTCTCGCGTCCTGCGCATTCGTGAGGAACGAGACCTCACAGAGGACGCTCGGCATGCTGGCGCCAATGAGGACCACGAACGGCGCCTGTTTGACACCGAGGTTCCGCACGCCCTTGCTGGTTGTCTGCAGCTTGTCCAGCATGGCGCGCTGCACCATAGCGGCCAGGTCTCGCGACTCATCCAGCTTGTTAGTGAGAGCGATCGCGTTCAGCACGTCAAGCAGGTCTCCCATGGCGTGGCCGGACGCGCTGTTTTCGCGAGCAGCCACCGACTGGGCGCTCGAGTTCGTCGCCCGGTAGCTCAGGACATAGCTCTCGACACCGCGCGCCAGCTTGTCGGTGTTGGCATTGGCGTGGATCGACAGAAAGAGATCGGCGCCTTCGCGATTGGCGATGGCCGTGCGCTCGTACAGTGGGATGAACGTGTCGCTTCGGCGCGTGAGCACGACTTCAATGCCGGGAACGTTCACCAGCAGTTTTTCCAGGCGCAGGGCGATATCGAGCACGAGATCGGCCTCCGTCACACCAGGGCTTTTTGCGCCAGGGTCGTGCCCGCCATGGCCGGGATCGATCACGATGCGCGACACGCTCAGACCCAGCTGTCGCGCGATTGAGAGGCCGCCGGCGAGGTTTGGTGCCGGCGGCGTCGACTGAAGCGGGGCGAGCGCCGCCGACGGTGCGGTCGGTGACGCAGTCGCGGTTGCTGTGAGCGAGACTGCAGGCAGCGAATCGCCTTCGCCTGCCGGCACCGGCAGTGTGGCGGGGCGGAGGGTTTCAGCGAGCAGGTCGGCGCTCTCGGGGGCCGGTGGCGGAGGTACCAGGAATGGCCCGATGGTGAGGGCGTGACTTCTTAGCAGCGGGGGCGGCGGCACCGCCCTTGGCCCGCTGGACGACGGTGCGGCGCCGGCGCCGCTCGGGGCGAGCAGTGCAACGACAGGTACTGAAGGTCGCGATGCGGCCGGAACCATGCGCACGAAGTCAATCACCAGGCGATAGGGACTGTAGAGGGGGTACACGCTGAAGCTCGAGACCCCCGCTGCTTCGAGTACGATGCGCGTCGTATTGTTCGGGTGGCGACCGAGCCGAATCTGCTTCACGACCTCCGTGTCGCCATCAAAGCGAAGTGTCTGATCGACCAGAGCGGGTATCGCACGCGCGGGCGACATGTCCACGAACACGCGAGGCGGATCGTTCAGCCGCTCTTCGTGAAATTGGACTTCGGCGTCGAGCTCGATTGTGATGCGGACGACGTCCGGGAGCACGGCCCGCCGGATATCCTTGATTGTGGCAATGCCGGCGGCCGTTCCAATGGATGTGCCAGACACCGCGCTGGCCAGGTAATGGGTTGCACCATTCGTCGTCGGCTCGACCTTGGGCTCGCCAAGGCGGGCCGCGCGCGCCAGCTGGTCTGGCACCTGTTTGGCGAGCTTGCTGGTTGGATACTCCGACGCGAGCGCGCGGAGCAGACGCAGGGCCGCATCCCTGTCGCGCGCTTCCCTGAACTTCTGGAATGCGTCGAGGGACAGCTGCCCAGCCTGCCAGAGCGCGTTATCGCAGTATCCGCTCGTCGGATAAGAACGAACGAGCAATTCGTACTGCCCGACGACCGTCCGGACCGCCTTCAGAACAGTGAGCGGCGGTTGTTCGGGCAGAAGGGCGGCCCGCACGGCCTTCTCCTTGGCCATGGCGTCGGCGTACAGCGTTTCCGCCGGCGGCGTGACCGCTCTGCCCGCCACCTCGAGAAGGAGGAGGACGCAGAGCGTCGCGACAACCGAGGTGTGGCGGTGTCGTGTCATCGCAGTTGTGCGTCCACTTCGTCGAAGTACCCCTTGTCCACGAGCACTTCGCGCGCTTTGCCGCCGACTGCCGGCGAGACGAGACCTTCCACCTCCATCATGTCGACCAGGCGCGCCGCACGGCTGAATCCGATGCGCAGCCGCCGCTGCAGGTACGAGATCGATGGCTGTCCGCTCTGGACGATGATCCTGGCCGCTTCGTCGTACAGATCGTCCTTTTCCATGTCGAGCGCATCGGCCGCGACCTTCTCTTCGGCCGTGATGCTGTTGTCGTAGCTCGGCTTGCCCTGCTTGCGGAGCATGCTCGCGAGGCGGGCGCTCTCCTGTTCGGAGATATACGGCCCGTGAATCCGGATGAACCGGGCCGAGGCGGGCGGCAGGAACAACATGTCTCCCTTGCCGAGCAGCTGTTCTGCGCCGTTCCCATCGAGGATGGTCCGCGAGTCGATCTTGGACGACACGCGGAAGGAGATGCGTGCCGGCATGTTGGCCTTGATGAGTCCGGTGATGACGTCGACGGACGGTCGCTGCGTGGCGAGAATCAGGTGGATGCCGACGGCGCGCGCCATCTGTGCCAGCCGCGCGATGGACAGCTCGACCTCGTTGCTGGCGACCATCATCAGGTCGGCCAGTTCATCGATCACCACGACGATGAAGGGCAGCGTCTTGAACGGTACGCCATCAGGCGGCGTCCGCTTGTCGGCGATCGCTTGCCGCACGTTGCGGTTGTACTGGTCGATGTTCCGGACGCCCTCGGCCGCAAGCGTCTTGTATCGCTCCTCCATCTCGCGAACGGCCCACCGCAGCGCGTTCGCGGCCTGCTTGGGGTCGACGACGACGGGTGTCAGAAGATGCGGAATGTCGTCGTACATGCCGAGCTCGAGGCGTTTGGGGTCAATCATGATCATCCGCACATCGTCCGGAGTCGCGCGGTAGAGGATGCTCGTGAGCATCACGTTGATACCGACTGACTTGCCGGCGCCGGTGGAGCCGGCGATCAGGAGATGCGGCATGGTGGCGAGATCGCCGACGTACGGTTCGCCGTGGATGGTCTTACCGAGCGCAATCGTGAGTTTCGACGGCGATCGTCGATACGCGTCAGTCTCGAGGAGCTCGCGCAGGGAAATGGCCTCCCGGTTGCGGTTGGGAATCTGAATGCCGACGGTGGACTTGCCCGGGATGCGATCGATCAGGACGGACTCGGCCTGCATGGCCAGACACAGGTCGTCGGCGAGACCCGTGATCTTCGAATACTTGACGCCGGCATCGGGCTTGAATTCGAACGTCGTGACCACCGGGCCAGGGTGAATCTGCACGACGGAGCCCTCGACCGAGAACTCCCGGCACTTCTCTTCGAGCAACCGCGCGCCGTCCATGAGCTCGCGTTCGTCGATCTTGCGCTCGGTCTTCGGCGCATCGAGGAGGGCCAGCGGTGGCAACGCGTACTCGCCCTTCCGGCGTTCGGCCGGGGCCTTGGCGGGCGCGTCGGGATCCGTCAACGACAGCTGGGGAGAAGGCATGCTGACTTTGGGTGGCTTCGCTGGCGGGAACGACTTGGGACTGCCGAACGCCGGAGCTGCAACGGCGGGATCGTCGCGCCGCGGATTCGCCGTCGACGTGCCGGACGCCCCCACGGCGAGCGTCGACCCCCCCACTCCCGGAGCGGTGCCGTTGTCTTTGCCTGCCTCGGCCCGACTCGTGGCGAGACCCGACGCGCTGATCTCGGGGACCGATCCCTTCTTCGTGTGCTTGGCGATCACGTCGCGGCGTTCTTTTTCACGGCGGCGCTCCTCGCGCCACTCCTTGAGCGAGGTGACAAGGCGGGTCACGCGCCCCTGAAGAGTGCCGGCGATCGACGCGAAGAACCTCCCGAATGAAAACTGGGTGGACAGAATCACGGCCAGAAGGAGCAGCGTCAGCGCGACGATTACCGATCCCGTGCGGTGCAGATAGCTCGAAAGCACACTGGCAGACCACTCGCCGGCGTAGCCGCCCGCGCGGAACGACTTGCTCTCGGGCGTGTTGATCGTGCCGAAGACGAGGCTGAGCAGGGTGCTCGAGCTGACGATGAACAGCGCAGCGCCTGACGGCCTTGGTGGCCGCGGCGTCGAGCACGCGGCACCAGAAGTAGTGCCACCCGCTCACCACCAGCAGGGCTGGAATCAGATACGCCGCGTAGCCCACGAGTTGAAACGACAACTCGGCGAGAAACGCGCCGACGCGTCCCACGAAGTTCGCGGGGTCGGCCTGCGCCGTGCTGAAGAACCAGGCGGAATCGCTCGAATCGTACGTCGCGAGGGCGATGAGCCAGATCAGCGCGGCGGCGAAAAACACGACGCCGGCAAACTCCCGGATCCGTCGCGAGGTCTTGGATCCTTTCACGATCAGATCTCCATGATGACGGGTAGCACGAACGGCCGTCTGCCCGATCGTTTGCGGAAGAAGCGGCGCAGCTCCACGCGCAGCTTCTCTTTGATGATCCCCTGATCGGTGCGTTCCTCGACGCTCGCCCGCTCGAGAACGTCGACGAGTGCGCGGGTGCCGTCGGCGAGGAGCGCCTCGCTGTCCTCCATGACGAACCCACGCGTCACGATATCGGGAATCCCCTCGAGGGCGCCCGTCTGCTTGTTGATAGCCACCACCGGAACCACGAGGCCGTCCTCGGCCAGATGCCGCCGGTCGCGAAGTACCTCGTCGCCAATCTCGCCGGTCCGAGTGTCATCGATGAGGATGCGGCCGACCGGCGCTTTGCCAGTGATGCGCGCTTCGGTGGCGTCCATCTGGATGATGTCACCGTTTTCCGCGAGGAGAATCTCCGGCTTTGGATGACGTGCGGCAAAGACGCGCTTCGCGACGCGCGCGTGTTGCGAAAGTTGCCGGAACTCGCCGTGGACGGGGACGAAGTAGCGCGGACGGACGAGCGACAGCATCAGCTTGAGTTCTTCTTCGCTGCCGTGGCCCGACACATGCACGTGCTTGATGCCTTCGTGGATGACATCGCAGCCGCGGCGGGCGATGTGATTGATGACCCGCCCGATGGCCTTCTCGTTGCCTGGAATCGCGCGTGCGGAAAGGACGACCGTATCGTCCGGACTGAGCTTCACGTGACGATGACCGTTGATGGCCATGCGCGAGAGCGCCGACATCGGCTCGCCCTGCGATCCCGTCGTCAGGCAGAGGACATCCTGCGCCGGGTAGCCGGACACGTCGGAGTCGCGGATCTGAAGGCCTGGCGGGATGCGCAGGTAGCCGAGCCGCTGGGCGATCTGCGAGTTCTCGATCATGCCACGCCCGAGGAATGCGACCTTTCGATCGAACTGCGCCGCGAGATCCACGAGAATCTGCATGCGGTACATGCTCGAGGAAAACGCCGCGACAATCAGGCGCCCCGGCGCACTCGTGAAGATTTCCTCGAAGGCTTCGACGACTTCGGTTTCAGAGCCGGTGAAGCCGCGCCGATCGATGTTCGTGCTGTCGGCGAAGAGCGCGAGCACGCCTTCGGTGCCGAGCTGGGCGAACCGGTGCACGTCGAAGTGCTCGCCATCGATCGGTGTTTGATCGATCTTGAAATCCCCGGTGTGAACGACAACGCCCGCAGGCGTGTGAATCGCGAGCGCCACGCAATCGGGCATGCTGTGCGTGACGCGAATGAACTCCACCGAGAAGGGGCCGATGTCCACGCGATCCCGTGGACGCACCGCCACGAGACGGGTCGCATCGTCGATCCCGTGTTCCCGCAGCTTCGGCTCGACCATGGCCAGGGTCAGCGGCGTGGCATAGATCGGACCGTCGATGAGCGGGGCGACCTGCGGCACCGCGCCGATGTGATCTTCGTGCCCGTGCGTGAGGATGAGCGCGGCCGGCCGCCGCTGCTGCAGATGGGTGAGGTCCGGAATGATTCGATCGACGCCCAGGAGATCGGAGTCAGGGAACATGACTCCAGCGTCAACGACGATTGTCGTTTCGCCCCAGGCGAGCGTCAACATGTTCATGCCGAACTCGCCAAGTCCTCCGAGTGCAACGACTTCAAGCATTCGAGTTGAAAAAGACGTACGCACCTCGACCGACAGGGTTCCTGGCGGAACGTCGCCGGCGAAGGGAGCTGCTCGGTGGCGGCTCCGTCAGGCTGCTGGGCGCGCCTGAAAAATACGGGGCGGGATGATTTCACCGGACTCAATAAGATCCGGCGCACGTACAACTTAGCGGTGAACTATACCACAAAGGAGCCACACGGGCTCAGACCGGCTCAGACCCGGCTGACCCCGCCGCAAAAACATCGGACAAGCGGACGAAGTCTGCAATGTCCAGTGTTTCGGGCCTGCGGCGTCCGTCGATCCCAGTCCGCTTCAGGACCTCGCCCGGCTGCACCAGCCTGCTCGGGGGATAGGCCATGAGCGCGTTCAGGAGCGTCTTCCGCCGCCGCGTGAACACGGCCTGGGTCAGGGCGCGGAAGATCCGCTCGTCTGAGGCAGGCGGCTGCGCGGGATGAAATCTCAGTCGCACGACGGAAGAGTGAACCCTGGGGACCGGGCGGAAGGCACCCGGTGGCAACGAGAGCACGCGGTCAACGTGCGCCCAGTGGCCAATCATGACAGCAAGCACGCCGTAGTCCTTGCGCCCCGGGGCCGCGAGCAGACGGTCCGCGACTTCCCGCTGAAGCATCACGACGGCATCGGTGAGCGGCAGGCCCGCAACATACAGGTCCACGAGCTTGAAGAGGATTGGAGAGGCAACGTTATACGGCAGATTCCCAACAACACGTACGCCCCGTACGCGATGTTCGGCAGACAGGGCGAGCGAGGAAGGCTCGGCGGGCGGGACATGTGGCGACAGGGCCCTCTGGATCGTGACGACCGACGTGTCGAGAAAGTCGCCCTCGACGATGCTCAGCCGCGGCACTGCGGCCTGCCGCAGGTCGGCAGCCAGCATGCGATCGATCTCGAAGGCCATAACGTGCGCCGCTGCGGCGGCCAACGGGCGGGTGAGCGCCCCGCGTCCAGCCCCAATCTCGAGAAACACTTCTGATGGCCCCGGCGCAATGGCATGGAGAAGTTTCTCGACCCATGGCGGTTCGAGGAAATGCTGTCCAAAGCGCTTCTGTGCCTGGCGGCCTGCACGCCCGACCTGAAGGTCGGGCCTACGAATCGTTCGCCGTGCCCGCCCGACCGGCAGGTCCAACCTGGGACTCGTTCGGGGTGCACGTCCGGCCTGAGGACTGGGACTACGCGTCTTGGCCATTACCACGCCAGTACCGCTCCTCGATCTCTTCAATCTCTTCTTCGCTCAGCCCGAAGTAATGACCGACTTCATGAATCAGCGTCTCGCCGATGGACACGACGAGGTCGTTTTCGTCCTCGGCCTCACGCTCGTGCGGGCCCTGAAAGAGCAGGATGCGGTCGGGGAGCGTGTTGCCGTGGCCCCATCCGCGTTCGGTCAACGGCGTGCCCTGATACAGACCGAACAGCGTGTCGGGCGGCTCGATGGCCATTTCGGACAGGAGATCGGTCGACGGTTCATCTTCGACGACGATCACAAGATTCGACATCGCATTGCGAAACCGCCTCGGGATGCTGGCCAGAGCTTCGTTGACGAGCTCCTCGAAGGCGGCTCTCTTCATGAACGACGGCGGCGTGATGATCCGTGCCCCCGCGCAGCCGGCGCCTTTCTCGAACGCCGTGGTATGGACGCCTCGCGGCGGAAGTAGTCGCACGACTGTTGAACCGCACAGTCCTCACAGAGCGGTTTGGGTTTGCAGATCCGTCGGCCGTGCAGGATGAGCGTGTCGGACGCTCGCGTCCATCGCTCGCGGGGCAGCGCCCTGCAGAGTTGCTGCTCGACGACCTCAGGGTCGTCGGCATGGGCGATGCCGACGCGGTTTGACACACGGAGTACGTGTCGGTCGACGGGCAATCCGGGAACGCCCAACGCGTGGCCGAGGACCACATTTGCTGTCTTGCGTCCGACGCCTGGCAGTGCGGTCAGCGCCTCCATGCTGGCGGGTACCTGGCCGTCATGCTGGGCGACCAGCGCGCGTGCCATGCCAACCAATGCCTTGGACTTCGCGCGAAAGAAACCCGTGGAGTGAATCTGAGTTTCGAGTTCCTCGGCCGCCGCGGACGCAAGCGCGTGTGCATCAGGATAGCGCGCGAAGAGCGCGGGTGTGACCATGTTGACCCGCTGGTCGGTCGACTGTGCCGACAGGATCGTCGCGACCAGCAACTCATACGCGCTTCGATAGCGAAGCTCGGTGTCAGCGCCGGGATGCTGCGCTTCGAGCGCGTCGAGGATGTGGCGGGTTTCGGTTGGCGTCTTCAACCCAAGTCCTTGGTCCTTCGGTCTTGGTCCTTTGCCGTCCTGGGGCCTCGACCGTCTTGGTTCCTGCCCGCTCTCGGGTCTCAGTCCTCCGAATCTCCTCACGTCATCGGCCTCGGCGCGCTGCTAGGCGTGAAGGACCAAGAGCGAAGGCCGGACCGAGCACAAAGGCCCAAGGGCTGAGGATTCTCAATGAACTGGATCGGTGCCCTTGTTCCACGCGACGTTGTTGTAGGAATCGGAGTAGACGCGCCAGTGCTCCTGCAGCGCCGTGATCAGATTTGGCACGAACTGCACGGGCACAACGACCTTGACTCGCACAGGCGCCCGGACGACGTGCTCGGACTCCGCCGATTTGATTTCCTTCTCGGAGAGTGGCATCACTTCACAGAAGGTGAGCGTGAAGTCGAACGGTGTGTGGGCAATCGAACAGAAGTTCGCGTAGGTGCGCGGCGTCGGCTGGTCGGCTGTATCGTCGGCCGGGACGATCGTGAAGTTGATCTGCTTGGGCTGGTCGCTCATAGCCCAATACTAATACCGAATCCCTCGCACTCAGCTCTCAGCCTTCCGCGATCAACTGACCGTTTTCAGCTCTCGGCTGTCCAGTCGTTGGGAAGGGCATGTTGAAGCCGAGGACTGACAGCCCACAGCCAATAGCCGAGAGCGCTGACTAGAGTCTTGACCTCTGAAACTTGCACCGCATGAGTCAAGTGTTCCGGTCAAGACGACCCCGCGCAGCGGGGCTGTCATAAATGTTCGTCTAGCGGGGCGGAGCCTCGACGGTCTCAGGCGGAGCCTCGCTAGTACTTCCGCATGACCCCCACGACGACGCCTTGAATCTGGACCTGATCGGCGTCGGCGAAAATTGGCTGCATGGAGGTGTTTGCCGGTTGCAGCCGGATTCGTCCGCCAGCTTCGCGATAGAACTTCTTCAGGGTGACGTTGGTGCCCCCGAGCAGCGCAATGACCATCTCACCGGTGTCGGCCGTCTTGCGGTCCTCGACGATGACGAAGTCGCCATCGCGAATCTGCTCGTCGATCATCGAGTCTCCGCGCACGCGAAGCACGTACGTGTCGCGCTTGCCGGTGAAGTCTTCGGGTACGGCGATGGTTTCGTTCGACGCGACCGCCTCGATGGGCAGACCGGCAGCGACGAAGCCGAGCAGCGGCAATTCGACCGCCCGGCCACCAGTCCGGGTGGGAAGCATTTCCACCGACCGGCTCCGGTTCCATGCGCGCTTGATGAAGCCCTTCTCTTGAAGGTTCGTCAGATGTTTGTGAACCGTGGCCAGCGAAGCCAGACCGAAACGCCGCCCGATCTCCTCCAGACTCGGCGCGTAACCGTGCTGCCGAATGAATTCATTGAGGAAATCGAGAATTTCCCGCTGGCGCTTGGTGAGAGGAAGCATTGGTGTTGCCCTCCAATTCGAGGTTCGGGGGCACTATACGCAAAAGAAAGGCGAAGGTCAACAAGGCTACCATCCATTTTGTGCGCCTGCCATTTCGCATTCCACGAGCGGGAAACTCGACGGTTGACGTTGTCGGCTTGGGCCTGAACAGCATCGATCTGGTCGCGGTTCTCGCGGAGTATCCAGCGAGTAACAGCAAACAGCGACTCCAGCGGTTCGCCCGCCTGCCGGGTGGCCAGATCGCAACGGCCGTCACCGTATGCGCCCGGCTCGGATGGACGGCGCGCTATCTGGGGAGCTTCGGCGACGATGACCTCGGGGGGCTGTCTCGCCACAGCCTTCTCAGTGAAGGCGTGGACCTCAGTGCCGCCCGCACGGTGCCAGGCGCGACGAACCAGTTCGCGATTGTCCTTGTCGACGCGCGCTCCGGTGCGCGCACCGTGCTGTGGGACCGTCATCCCGCACTGACGATGGACGCGGCCATGGTGTCCCGCGCTGCCGTGACCTCGGGCCGGATGCTGATCGTCGACTGTCACGAAACCGCCGCCGCCGCGCAGGCCGCGCGCTACGCCCGGGACGCTGGCATTCCCACGGTTGTGGACGTGGAGAAGGTTCGACCGGGCATTGCAGATCTTCTGCAGCACATCGACGCCATCATCGCCGCCGAGACGTTCCCTTGCGAGTTGACCGGCCACGCCGAGCAGGGACGCGCCCTGGAAGCGATTGCGCGCGAGTTCGATGCCCCGCTGGTGTGCGTGACGCTCGGCGCGGAAGGAAGCCTCGCCCGCTGCGCCGGGCGTGAAATCCGGACGCCCGGCTTCATCGTGGACTGCGTGGATTCTACGGGCGCGGGCGACGCGTTCAGAGGAGGCTTTGCCGCTGGATGCCTGCAGATGCCCGATGGCGATGTCGAAGACGTGCTGGCCTACGCGAACGCCGTGGCCGCGCTCAACTGTCGTGCGCTCGGCGCCCGTGGCGGCATTCCGACCGCCGCCGAGGTCGAGCAGCTGTTGTACGCTAGATTCTAGGCGGTGTCCGACCAACCTCTCGAAGATCTGCTCGCACGGCTCGAGCGCGAGCGCCAGGCTGCGGATCGTCTGTACAACGATGCGCTCACCGCTCTCGACCGCGCCATTCAGTCGCCTCCCGCGCTGCCCGAGGCCCCCGGCCCGTTCGATGCGACACCGCTCTCTGCGGACTTCGGCGCGTCCCGCGGCGGAGCGTCGACGACCGTGGGGGCGCGCTCGATCCGTTCGTTGATCTGGCGCATCATCGGCCCGCCGCCGGAAACGCGCGGTGAGTTTCGCGCGGCGCTCGTGGATCGCGTGAACCGCAATACCGCCGCGCATCGCGAGTTGCGTGAGACGCTGGCGGCGCTCGTCGACACCGTGCGGAGAGAGTTCCTCGCGCTGGTCCGTTTTGAGGCGCGCCTCCTCGAGTATCTGCGGACGATCACGCTGTACGTGGATACCAAGGATCGCGGACGAGGGGGCGCCGACCTGGAGGATCGTCTCGCGCGTGCCGAGCAGCGTCTGTTGATGCTGAAGCGTGAGGTGGACGCCCGGCCTTCGGCCTCATCAGGTCGGCCGCCCGCGTCGGACCAGGTGTTCTCCGGCCGTGTCGATTCGACGACGTACCTCGGCTTCGAGGATCGTTTCCGCGGCGCCCGCGACGAGATCCGGCGGCGTGTTGAGGACTACGTACCGCTGCTCGCCGCATCCTCCGACATTGTCGATATTGGATGCGGCCGGGGTGAACTGCTCGGCCTGCTTCGCGGCAAGGGGATTCGGGCGCGCGGCGTCGACGCGAACCACGCCATGGTGGAAGCCTGCCTCGCGCGCGGCCTCGATGTCGAGCGATCGGATGCGCTGAGCTATCTGGAGAAGCAGGTCGATGGCGGCATTGGCGGGCTGGTGGCGATTCAGGTGGTCGAGCACTTCGAGCCTGCCTATCTCGCGCGATTCCTGGAGACGGCCTATCACAAGATGCGACCCGGCGCACCACTCGTGCTCGAAACGATCAACCCGGCGTGCTGGATGGCCTTTTTCGAGACCTACCTTCGCGATCTCACGCACCAGCGTCCGCTGCATCCGGACACGCTGAAGTATCTGGTCGAGGCGAGCGGGTTCACCAGCGTGGACGTTCAGTACCGATCGCCGGTGACTGACGGAGATCGCCTGGACCGCGTGAGTCTTCCCATGATCGCGACGCCCGACCTGAAGGTCGGGCCTACGACCGTAGATGATGTCGAGGGCGGGCCTCCGACCGTAGATGTTGAGGGCGGGCCTCCGACCGTAGATGTTGAGGGCGGGCCTCCGACCGTAGATGTCGAGGGCGGGCCTCGACCGTAGATGTCGAGGGCGGGCCTACGACCGTAGATGTCAAGGGCGGGCCTACGACGGTAGATGCCAAGGTCGCGCCTACGATGTTCAACCTCGACGTCGGGCCTACGACCGGAGAGGTCAACGTCGGGCCCCCGGCGGTCGACGCACAGGTCGGGCCTACGACCGTGGATGTCAAGGTCGGGCCTCCGGCGGTCGACACACAGGTCAGGCCTCCGGCGGTCGATGCAGAGGTCGGGCCCGCGGTTCCCGCGCCAGCGCCCACGCCAGGACCTGCGCCACCCGAGTCGCGTAGCGCCCAGGAGATCACGCTGGCGGCGCTTGCGGCAGCACTCAACGCGCACGCCGACAAACTCAATGCGCGGCTGTTCTCGTCGATGGACTACGTCGTCATCGCGAGGCGCTGACGTCCAACGACAAAGTCGGACGGGCTGCCCGCCGGCTGTTATTCGCCTTCCGGATAGCCGACGATCGCAAACACGAGGAGGCGCTCGTCCGCGTAGAGTGGCTTCAAGTACGGCGAGAAACGCCGCAGGTTCGCGTCGAGGCGATGCCGAAAGCGGGGCTCCCGGTCGTACGCGCGCAGGTGAAATGTCACGTAGCGAACGTCGTCTCGTTTCAACACCGCGAACGCTTTGTCGCTCGGGAACTCCGCGAGCACATCCAGATCGTCGAAGAGGGTATCCGGAATGAGGTCGCTATAGGCGTTGACGAGGGGCTTCCAGTGCGCCATCGAGTTGATCATGTATTGCGTCCGCGTGAAGGCGAACTTGTGCGACCGCGGTGGCATTTCGAGGAGTCCTCCGTCGGGCTCATGCGCCAGGAGGCTGTACGCTGGATGGATTGGCTCGATCGGCGTCAGGGGTATTCGCGTGGCCTGGTCAGCACAGATGGCGATGAGTAGAGCGACAGCGGTCGCTGCTGGCAGCGCGGCCTGTTTCAAGAGCGTTGAGATCGTCAGCCCTGTCAACACAGAGAGCGCCATCACCACGATGATGCCGAAGCGGCTTGGCGCGCGGAGGAACGTGAATCCAGGCAGATAGTAGCTGGCTCCATACAGGCCGCCGCTCGGACCGAACGACTCCCAGAATGCCAGAGCGGCGATGCTGCAGTAGAGTGCGGCAATATGTCGCAGACGACCGCCAGCCTTCCAGCCGATCGCGCCGCCGCCGACGCCAAACACCAGGGTGAGCATGCCCGGGAACAGCTGATCGGCGAACGGTCGCCACTTGAACTTCTCGACCAGCCACGGATAGATCCACGACCACGTGTACGAAGAGGACGTTAGATAGGATGACCATGTGGCTGAGAAGTGTCCAGACTCCTGCAACTCCCGGGTGAACCCTGTGTCGCGCTGAAGCTGGAGATACATCCAGAAGAGCGGCAGCACGATGGCCATCGAGATACCGGCAGCGACCGACAGCGCCGTCCAGAACGATCGATTGCGCCAGAGGTGCGCTGTGGCCGCGGTGAAGAGGACGGCGTAGCCGATGAGCAGCGCGACAAATACGGCGTAGTACGCGCAGGCAAGCCCTTGGAGGCCCATCGCCAGGCCGAGCGCTGCGCCGCGGCCGGCGTCCGGCTGGTCGGCGAGTCGATGGAAGGCCAGCAAGCTGAACGGGATGCCCGCCGTCATCAGGAGTTGGATGTGCAGCAAGTGCCCGAACGCGAATGGACAGAAGGCAAAGCACACAGCCGAGATGATCGCCGCGCGTCGATCGCCGACGAGATAACGCACGAGGTAGTACGTTCCAGTCGCGCTGAGGACGAACGACAAAAGGACCACGAAGTTATGGGCGGCGAATGGGTTGTTGGTAAGGGCGTATGCCGGAACCGCGAGCGCACCGGTGAGGAGGTTTGCCTCGGAGTAGATGAGCGTGGATGGATAGGGAAAGAAGATGTTCGCGTCCAAGACGTGTCGGGGATCGGTAAGTAGAGCGTGGGCGACCCAGGCCACGTTCCAGATCGAGTACTGGGCGTCGCCGACCTGGTTGGGCTTGTATCCCTGGCTGCCAAGGTGAAACGCGAGTGGGTAGGTGAAGGCGACCGTAAGGACCGCAAACCCTAGTAGTACGGCCGAACACTCCAACAACCAGGCGCCGCGACCTGTTCTCGTAGTGCAATCTCCTGCAAAACTGCCGTTTTGTCAGCGAAAGTATACCAGCGGACCACGGCGACAATCCCTGGTGTGTAACCCTTTGCCTTCCGGCTCGGTCTAAGCCAATAGCGAGGAGGCCTGGCGGGGGCCGGCCGCCGCTCCGGTATGGCGTTACCAATTGCGCTGACAATACCTCATACGTCGAAGCCCGATTGGACTATGACCGTCGTGCGCCCGGACCACACCGCCTTCCCCGACGAAGCTGGCACCTCTGGCGCCGCAGCGCTCGCGACGTCCGTGACGGAACTCGGGGAGGCCGAGCTCGTCGCGGCGTGCGTGGCAGGCCAGGCCGGCGCCTTCGATCTCATCGTCGAGCGTCATCGCCGGGCAGTGTACCAGCTGTGTTACAGGTTTGTGGGGAATCACGAGGACGCGAGCGACCTGTCGCAGGATGTGTTCCTCAGGGCGTATCGCGGCCTGAGGAGTTTTCGGAGTCAGGCCTCGATTGCGACGTGGCTGTATCGGATTGGCGTGAATGTCTGCTTGAATCGAGTCGGCGCGAAGAGACTGGCGACCGAGTCGATCCAGGAACGGCAGTACATCGACGCGCGAAGCGAATCTGCGTCTGAGCGGATGTTGAGGGACGAGCGGGCTGCACGCGTGCGGGCGGCGGTTGCGGAGCTTCCGCCGAAGCAGAGAGCCGTGCTGGTGCTTCGCATCTATCATGAGATGTCGCATCAGGAGATCGCCGCCATCGTTGGGACGTCGGTGGGAGCGGTCAAAGCGAACGTCTTCCATGCACTGCAGAATCTGAAGAAACGGCTGGGGGAGGCACCCCCTGGACTCTCATGTCGCATTTGACCCCTGAGGAATTGCTCGATCTGGCGGAAGGCGCTCGAGACGAGGCTTCGGCTCCACATCTGACGAGGTGTGAGTCATGCCGCGGCCAGCTCGCGGATCTACGTGCCGTGATGGCCGCAGCGGCCGATATCGACGTGCCGGAGCCCTCGCCCCTTTTCTGGGAGCACTTGTCCGCGCGCGTGCACGAGGCGATTGCTGCGGACGCGGCGCCCGGGGTGTCGTGGATCGAACGGTGGTTCTCCTGGAAGATCGCCGTGCCTGCTGCGGCGTGCGTCGTCGCGCTGCTCGCCGTTGCGGTCATGAGGCACGCTCTCCCGGCGTCGGAAACGACCGTGGGGCAGTCACAACAGACGTCAGACGAGTTGGTACGGCCGGCTGACGATCCTTCGTGGAGTCTGATGACGGATCTTGCGGGCGATTTGGATTGGGATGCGGCGGTCGAGGCAGGACTCACCACGCCGGCGGGCGGCGTCGATCGGGCGGTCTTCGATCTCAGCGCGGACGAGCGCCGTGCGCTCCGTCGATTGCTGCAGGTGGAACTGGTGGGATCGGGCGCTTGATGTGAGACTCGGGGGACACGTGCGAACTATCGTGCAAACACTCATCAGCCGGCGGCTGTTCATCATGGGCGTCACTGTTGCGACGCTGTTCGCGGTGAGTGGACCGTGGGCGCCGCGGATGTACGCGCAGGAGCGTCAGGCAGAGGGCCGCCAGGGGGGACGTTTCGGCCCAGGGCGCCAAGCGGTGCCGCCGGGCCAGGTCGCGGAGGGCGGCATCGCCCCGGCGGAACTGCAGGAGCTCATGGATGCGATGCTCGTCATGCGGGCAGAGCGGGAACTGCAGCTGTCCGACGACCAGTTCCCACAGTTCCTGACGCGCTTGAAGGGGCTTCAGGCGATTCGGCGTCGTGCGGAGAACCAACGCAACCGCGCACTCATGGAGTTGCGGCGTCTGGTGCTGACCGTGAATGCCGACGGCGTGGACGCCGGGCGCCCTGATGAGGGGCAGATCCGCGAACGTCTCAAGGCGGTGGACGATGCCGAGGCGCAGGCGATCGCCGAGATCAGGCAGGCCAGAACGACGCTCGAGCAGGTGTTGAACATCCGTCAGCAGGCGCGCTTCCGACTGCTCGAAGAGCAGATCGAGCGGCGCAAGCTGGAGCTGTTTGTCCGATCACGGCGGCCGAATCCTCCGCAGTAGCGCCACGCGGTGGTACCCTGCACCTGTATGGCGCAGGCGCCGCCGGACAACCCGCTTGCGACCCCGCTTCAGTACTTGAAGGGTGTCGGTCCACGCCGCGCGGCCGACTTCGCGCACGTCGGCCTCCTCACGGTCGACGATCTCCTTTCCCGTTTTCCCATCCGGTACGAGGACCGCAGCCGGCTGCAGCCGATCGCGTCGCTCAGGGGGGGCCACACGGCATCGGTCGCCGGCCGTGTTCTGAGCTGCGGTCTCCGCTCGACCCGTCGGCCGGGGTTCAAGATCTTTGAAGCGCTCGTCGCGGACGAAAGCGGCGCCCTGCGATCAACGTGGTTGAACCAGCCCTTCCTGCGAGACGTGTTCAAGGCGGGCCAGCGTGTCGTGCTCTTCGGCAGCGTGGACGTGCGTGGCCAGGGTGGCCTCCAGCTCACGAACCCGCAGTACGAAATTCTGGAGGATGAGGAAGGGGAGACGATTCATACTGGCCGCATCGTGCCGGTCTACGAGAAGGCCGGGAGCGTCACGCCGAAGATTCAACGGAAGCTGATTCACGAGGTGCTGCAGCAGCTGCCTCCCGATCTTCCGGACGCCCTCCCGGAGGTTCTCCGGGCACGGCTTCGGCTGCCGTCGAAGTCGGCGGCCCTGCTCGCGACCCATTTTCCGCCGGCCGACGCGGCGATTGCCGCGTTGAACCGTTTTGCCACGCCCGCGCAGCAACGGCTGATCTTCGAAGAGGCCTTCACGTTTCAGGTGGGCATGCTCCTCCGCCGGCGTTCGGTCATCGCAGGAGCGCAAGACCGAGGAGATCCGTGTCGACGATCGCATTCGCGAGTCGGCGCGGCAGGTGCTGCCGTTCAGGCTGACGGCGGGGCAGAAGCGGGCGCTGAAGGAGATCGTGGACGACATGCAGCTGCCGCGTCCGATGAATCGTCTGTTGCAGGGCGATGTCGGGGCCGGCAAGACGATCGTCGCGCTGCTGGCGGCGCTCGTGGCGATGGAGAACGGACTGCAGGTCGCATTCATGGCGCCGACAGAGATTCTCGCCGAGCAGCACTATTCGAACATCGCGCGGCTGCTGCGGCCGTCGCGCTTCCGCATAGTGCTCCTGACCAGCAGAACGTCGACGGCCGCGCGGAAGCGGCAACTCGCGGACCTGGCCTCAGGCGCGGTGCACCTGATTGTCGGCACGCACGCGCTGGTGCAGGGCGACATTCAGTTCAAACGGCTGGGTCTGGTCGTGATCGATGAACAGCACAGATTCGGGGTCCTGCAGCGCGCGACGCTTCGATCCAAGGGACTCCGGCCCGACGTGCTGGTGATGACGGCGACTCCTATTCCCCGGACGCTCGCGCTCACGCTGTACGGTGATCTGGATGTGTCGGTGATCCGCGACCTGCCGCCGGGCCGCCTGCCGGTCAAAACCATCGCCAGACCCGACTCGCGCCGCGAGGCTGCGTACGCGTTCGTCAAGGGTCAGCTCGAGGCGCACCGCCAGGCGTATGTCGTATTCCCGCTTGTCGAGGAATCGGACAAGATCGATCTGAAAGCGGCAACCGAGATGGCGGACACACTTCAGGAGCAGGTGTTCCCCGAGTACCGCGTCGGCCTGCTGCACGGCCGTCTGCCGGGCGATGCGAAGGAGCGCGTGATGCAGGCGTTTGTGGCCGGGGACCTCGACGTGCTCGTCTCGACAACGGTCATCGAAGTGGGCGTGGACGTGCCGAACGCCAGCATGATGGTGATCGAGCACGCGGAACGGTTCGGTCTGTCGCAGCTGCACCAGTTGCGGGGACGGGTCGGGCGCGATACACACCAGTCCTACTGTTGCCTCATCTACCAGTCGCCGCTGTCCGACGAAGCGCGGGCGAGACTCAAGGCGATGACCGACACGAACGATGGCTTCGAGATCGCCGAGCGGGATCTTCGGCTGCGGGGGCCGGGGGATTTCTTCGGCACCCGGCAGGCGGGTCTGCCGACATTCCGACTGATCGACCTTGTTCGTGATCAGCCGCTCATCGAACTCGCACGGAATGAAGCCGACCAGTGGCTGAGGTCGGCAGCGCCGACGCCCGCGGCCATGGCAGGGATGCTCGAGACCTGGCAGTCGCGTTTCAGGCTGATCGACGTGGGATAGGTGAATTTGGGATCGGATCTGGTCATCTGGTCATCTGGTCATCTTAGGTCATCTGGTCATTGATTGGGGCAGTCGAGAGGATGCAACATGACTCGATGAATGTCGTGGAATGACCAGCGACTTGACCAGATGACCTGACGGATACCAAATGACGAGATGCAAGACGAGATGACCCAATGAGCCCAAATGACGAGATGACCAAATGACGAGATGACCAAATTCACATTCACCCTGCGTGTGATTGCGGGCACGCTGAAAGGACGCCGCCTGAAGTCGCCCACATGGGAAGGGCTGCGTCCGACGTCGGACAAGTTGCGGGAGACCCTGTTCAACGTGATCGCGGCGCGCCTTCCGGGGGCGCGCGTGCTCGATGGGTTTGCGGGGACCGGCGCGCTGGGCATCGAGGCGCTGAGCCGTGGTGCGGCCGACGTGACGTTTATCGACCGTGATCAGCGCGCGCAGGGGCTCATTGCCGAGAACCTTGCGCACTGCGGGATCACGGAGGGCTATGCTATTATTCGTGGGACCGTTGCCCGCGGCCTCGATACGCTGCGGGACAGCCCCGCGTTCGTGCCGTTCGACATCATCCTGCTCGACCCGCCGTACGACCAGCAGCCCGATGAGGTCCTGACGAGCGCGCAGGGGGTCTTGGCGCCTCGCGGCCTGGTGGTGCTGGAGCACGCGCGGCGGCAAGCGACACCAGAGTCGCTGGAGCATCTGATCCGAGTCCGGCAGATCACGTCTGGAGATTCCGCGCTCTCGTTGTATGAACCCACTGCTTCTTTCTGACTCCTAACTCTTGACGTCGAACGTCCAACGTCAACATTCCTGATGCCCACACTTGCTGTGTTCCCGGGCTCGTTCGATCCGCTGACCAATGGCCACGTCGACATCATCGAACGTGGGGCGCGGTTGTTCGATCGCATTGTCGTGGCCGTGCTTGTGAACGCGGAGAAGTCGCCCCTCTTTTCGATGGACGAGCGAGTCGACATCGCGCGGGCGGTGTTCGCCGGTCTCCCCAACGTGGAGATCGACACTTTTGAAGGGCTGCTCGTGGACTACGTCGAGCGGCGCGGGGCTCAGGTGATCGTGCGCGGCCTGCGCGCGGTCTCTGATTTCGAGTTCGAGTTTCAGATGGCCCTGATGAACCGCCGGTTGAAAGGGAAGATCGAGACGGTGTTCATGATGCCGGCCGAGCAGTACACGTACATCAGCTCGCGGCTCATCAAGGAAGTGTTTTCGCTTGGCGGCCGAGTGCACGGCCTGGTGCCCGACATGGTCGAGCAACGTCTGCGTCAGAAGGTGTCCAACACGTGAACGTGACCCGTTTTGCCGACCGCATCGCTCGTATCAGCGGTTCGCCGACGATGAAGGTGACGGCCGCCGTGGATCGGCTGCGCCGAGAGGGCGTCGACGTGATCGACTTTGGGACGGGCGAGCCGGACTTCGGGACGCCGGACGCCGTCAAGGCGGCCGCGCATGCCGCGATTGACGGCGACTACAGCAAATACACGCCCGTCGGTGGCACGCTGGATCTCAAGCGTGCCATCTGCGATCGGTACCGCGCCGACTACGGCGTGGAGTACACGGAAGCCGAAGTGATCGCGAGCGCTGGAGGCAAGCAGGCACTCTTCAACTCGGCGCTCGTTCTCTTCCAGGCCGGCGACGAAGTGATCACCCACGCCCCCTGCTGGCCGACGCTCACCGAACAGGTGAAGCTGGCCGACGCGACGCCCGTCAGTGTCAGGACATCGGCGGCGGACGGTTTTGCGATTGCGTCGGCGCCGATTCTGGACGCCATCACGCCGAGGACGCGAGGCATCATCATCAACTCGCCATGTAACCCGACGGGGGCGCTGATCTCGGAGGAACAGCTTGCGGTGATTGCAAAGGCGGCCGCCGCCCGAGGCATTTGGCTGATTCTCGATCTGTGCTACGAGAAGCTGATTTACGACCCGACGCCCCACAATCTGCCGGCCGTGCTGAACCGCCATGCACGCGACCTCTCGATCATCTGTGGGTCGGCATCAAAGGCCTACGCCATGACCGGGTGGCGCTGCGGCTGGTCGATTGGACCTCGGGCTGTGATCGCAGCGCAGCACGCGCTTCAGAGTCATTCGACATCGAATGTGTCATCGATCACGCAGAAGGCCGTCATCGCTGCTCTCTCGGGGTCGCAGGAGCCGGTTGCTTCGATGCTTGACGAGTACCGGAAGCGGCGCGACAGGCTGCACGAGTGGCTCTCGGCCAATCCGCGTGTTCGGTGCAGAAGGCCGGCCGGTGCGTTCTACATGTTTCCTGACCTGCGCGAGGCGATCGCGGCAGGCGGCTTCAAGACGAGCGGCGAGTTCGCCGAGGCCCTGCTCGAAGAGTCTCGCGTCGCCGTCACACCGGGCGAAGCGTTCGAGGCGCCAGGATTCGTGCGGATATCGTACGCCACGTCCATGGACAACCTGCGCGAGGGAAGCCGGCGAATCCTGCAGTTTGTCGCCAGCCGAGCCAATGCCTCGACCCCACAATGACGAGATGCCCCAACGCGGCGATGCCCCGACGACCAATGACGAATGACTAGACAACAAGATGATCAAATGACCAAATGACCAGATGACCAGATGACCAAATTCCTGTATGTCTAAGGTGGTGGCGGTGATTGGCGCCTCGAGCGATCGAGGGAAGTTTGGTAATCGCGCGCTGCGCGCGTACCTGCAGGAGGGCTACCGCGTCATCCCTATCAACCCACACGAGGCGGAAATCGAAGGGCTCACGGCGTACCCCTCGGTGCTCGATGTTCCTGGACCGATCGACATGGCCTCCTTCTATGTGCCGCCGGAGGTGGGGGAGCAGGTCATTGAACAGGTTGCGCGTAAGCAGATTCGCGAGGTGTGGTTGAATCCGGGTTCTGAAAGCGACGCGCTCATCGCGCGTGCGCGCGCATTGTCGATTCAGCCCATTGTCGCCTGTAGCATTGTCTCCATCGGGAGAGATCCGTACTCCATCTAGCTGTCGCTAACCTCTGTCCAAGTCGCTTCGCGACCAATACCCATGCCGAGCCACCCCAAACGCCACGCGCCCCAACGCCCCGCACCGAACGCACCCGGTCCGGATGCCCCATTGGCCACTGACGCTCCGGCGTCTGCGGAGGTGGAGAAGAGCGCGCCGCCAGGTCGCACGGGCGATCGGCTCAACATCACCGATCTGAAGGACATGAGCATTCAGAAGCTCACGCAGGTCGCGAAGGACATGAATGTCGTGGGTGCGACCGGCGTGCGAAAGCAGGAGCTGATCTTTCAGATCCTGAAAGCGCAGACCGAGTTGAGCGGGCTGCTCTTCTCGGAGGGCGTGCTCGAAGTCCTTCCGGATGGCTTTGGCTTCCTGCGCGCGCCCGACTACAACTATCTTCCCGGTCCCGACGATATCTACGTCTCACCCTCGCAGATTCGCCGCTTCGACTTGCAGACCGGCGACACGGTGTCCGGCCAGATTCGCCCGCCAAAGGAAGGCGAGCGGTACTTCGCGTTGATCAAGGTCGAGGCGGTCAATTTCGAGGCGCCTGAGCACGCGCGGGAGAAGTTGTTTTTCGAAAACCTCACGCCGCTCTATCCGCAGCAGCGGTTCACGCTCGAAACCGGCCCAGAAAGCCTGGCGGGTCGGGTGATGGATCTGCTCACGCCGATCGGCAAGGGCCAGCGCGGCCTCATCGTGGCGCCGCCGCGAACGGGCAAGACCATGCTCTTGCAGAGCATCGCGCAGTCGGTAGCGGCCAATCATCCCGAGGTGTATTTGATCGTGCTGCTCATCGACGAGCGGCCGGAAGAAGTGACCGATATGCAGCGCTCCGTGGACGGGGAAGTCATTTCGTCCACCTTCGACGAGCCGGCGCAGCGGCATGTCCAAGTCGCTGAAATGGTCATCGAAAAGGCGAAGCGCCTGGTGGAGCACAAGAAGGACGTGCTCATCCTGCTCGATTCGATCACGCGTCTTGCGCGCGCCTATAACACGGTCATTCCGCCATCGGGCAAAGTCCTCTCGGGCGGCCTCGACTCGAACGCGCTGCAGAAGCCCAAACGGTTTTTTGGCGCCGCGCGGAAAGTCGAGGAAGGTGGCTCGCTGACGATCATGGCGACCGCGCTGGTTGATACCGGCTCGCGCATGGACGACGTGATTTTCGAGGAGTTCAAGGGCACGGGCAACATGGAGATCCACCTCGACCGGAAGCTGGTGGACAAGCGGGTGTTCCCGGCGATCGACATCCTGAAGAGCGGGACCCGGAAGGAAGAGCTCTTGCTTCCGCGGGAGGATCTGAACCGCATCTGGGTTCTGCGAAAGGTGCTCAACCCACTGTCCGCGGTCGAGGCGATGGAGCTGCTGCTCGACAAGATGAAGAAGACGCCGTCGAATGCCGAGTTCCTGGCCTCGATGCAGAAGATGGGATAACTCAGAAGATGGTAACTATCAGACTCAGGCAGAATGGCCCGTACGTCGTCGACGGAGACGACGACGTGCAGGTGCTCGACTGGAACGGCGATGCGTATCGGCCCACCAGACGCCCCGTTGCGCTGTGTCGATGCGGTGCCTCTGCGAACAAACCGTTCTGCGACGGGACGCACAAGGCGATCGGGTTTGCCGCATCAGAGGCGGCGCGCGATCCGGAGATTGGGTAAGACCCGGATTCCGCAGTGAGTCACACGCGTCGCCTCCCGAGCTTTCCCATCGTCCTTGCAGGCTTTGCGGCGTTTCTCGATCTCTACCCTACGCAGCCGATTCTGCCGCTGCTGGCCCGCACGTTTCACGCAACCAGCCTTGGCGTCAGCCTGACGATCACTGCACCCACCATGGCGGTTGCGCTCGCGGCCCCCTTTGCTGGACGGTTGGCCGATCGCGTCGGCCTCCGCCGGGTGATCGTCGGGTCGGCCTTTGCGCTGGCTGGGGCGACGCTGCTGGCAGCTACGGCAGTCAGTCTGCGGCAACTCATCTTCTGGCGATTCGTCCAGGGGCTGGCGACGCCCGGCGTATTCGCGACGACAATGGCGTACGTCCACGAGGAGTGGCCGCCGCAGCGCGTCGGACGCACCATGGCGGCATACGTGAGTGGAACAGTCATCGGCGGCTTCACGGGCCGAGCCTTGACCGGCATGATCGCAGCGGCCATCAGCTGGCAGGCGAGCTTCGCCGTGCTTGCCCTCCTGAGTGCGGTGGTGGCGACAGTGCTGTGGGCCTGCCTTCCAGTGGAACATCGGGTGGTGAGCCGGCGTGGCAGACGCACACGCTCCCCAGCTGCGCTGTTCCAGCACCCGCAGCTTGTGGCGTCGTATGCAGTGGGGTTCTGCGTGTTGTGCTCGCAGGTGGCAGTTTTCACCTACGTCCCATTTCCTCTCGCGGCCCCTCCGTTCAATCTGTCGACGGCCGCGCTCGGCTGGATCTTTGCGGTGTATCTTGTTGGGGCCGTCGTCACGCCCTTGGCCGGGCGTTGGATCGATACGTACGGACCGCGTGTGGCGCTGGGGGCGGCGGTGTCCATCGGCATCGCCGGCGCGCTCATGACGACGGCTCGTTCGCTGCCGGTGATTATCGCCGGGCTGTCGGTGTTTGCGACGGGCGTCTTCGTGGCCCAGGCGAGCGCGACGAGTCATGTCGGCGCGAATGCCCAGGAGGATCGTGGTCTCGCCATCGGTCTGTATTCCAGCTTCTACTATCTTGGTGGCAGTGTCGGGGGCGCGATTCCGGCGCTGGCGTGGAGCAGAGCCGGATGGCCGGGGTGCGTGGCGCTGGTGATTGGCGTGCAGTTGACGACGTTGGCCATTGCGTTGACGACATGGTCGAGTCGACCTGGTGCGCATGCGGAGCCGGCGCCGGTGTAGCCTACGTACCGTCGATCGACGCGGAGAGCGCAGAGACTCGCAGAGCAACATCAGGCTGCGCAATACGCTGCGACGCTGGCGACCATCAGGGTGCTTATCCAGGTTTGCGTATCCGCCGCGCCCGGTCTCCGATTCAACGAGAAGTAGCGACGCTACCTGCAGTTCCCCATAGGTTGAAGCCGGCCGTCCAGCTCGATACACTGCAGCGGTCGTCGGTGTATTGGTTTATCGAGTTCCGCCGACTACTGGTTAGCCAGACGACCCTGTGCCGAGCGGAGGAACACCAATGAGAAGTACTGCTCACGGTGATCTGCCTCGTTGTATTCACGGCATGCGTTGATGTCGTGCGTCGTGACGATGACCTCGAGACACTTGCAGACGTGTTTTCGAGCGTGGCCGACAAATGCCTGCTAGACGTGCGGGATCGTCGTGTCCCCTACGCGCAGTCCGCGAACTGCACCACGCAGTTGGATCGAGCAAGCGCCGCGTACGCTCGCCACCCTCGAGTGGAGCTGACCTATTCTGGCAGGGCAGTTCCGCGTCATGCGTACATTGCTGAGTCAGCGAAGGCTGTCGCATGGAGCGCCGCGGCACTGTCCAACGCGCAGTTTCCAGGAGCTCAACCTGTGACATCGCTTTGGTAGAAGACGATTCTCTCAGGCCCTGTCTACGCGGGTGAGAGTGGACCCCCAAGGTCCGAGCCGAAAGGTTCGCAGATTGATCATGGTGCCGTTGGACGATTTGGCTGACTGTCTCGCGCTGGTCTATCACGAGGCACGAAATGTGCGGCACCTTATTCGAGCCAAGGCACTCGACTCCGACAAATGGAAGCACCTCGTGGCGCTGCCAGCGAACCGGAATGATGCCTGGGCCGTCCTGCAGGAGGTTCGGCGCGCGGCTCGGTCGCAGGGCACAGTGTCTGCCGTGTTGCGCGAATTCGAGAGTAGCTTTCACGTCAATCTTGCCGAACTTGAGGAACTCTATCGCCATGCCCGATGGCGAGGTTCGAGTTGTGGTGGCAATGCCTGGCTTGGGATAACCACGTTGGTTCGTCGCTTGGTGGACAGCCTTGAGCATGGACTTGACGTCGAAGCGCGCGAAGTGCGTCGGCAGCTCAAGGCCGCTCGACACAATACTGGGACTGTGGCTGAGAAACTGCGACGATTGGACGAAGAATTTTCAAGTCGTTGAGATTGTGAGCTGGCTAACATCGCGCTGGAGCCGTCGGCGCACGGTTTCTCAAGCGCCGCGGCTCAGCGCAGGCGTTAGGCAGCGAGAATTCTTCGATGGGTCATCAACGATCCACGGCTGGAAGTGGAAGCGCCGTGATTTAATCGTCTGCATGGCCCGGCATTCGATCGCCCGCCTTCTGCCTATGAGTGCCTTCCTGGTTCTCAGTCTCTCATTTGGAGCAATTGGCAGGGGCCAAGCGCCACCATTGACGGTTCCTCCTTACGGCAATCTCTCAGTCCGTGAAGGTTTCTTCGCGGGTGCTGATGACGTTCGCCTGTTCTACCGTCTCGTTCGCGAGGGGCGGGATGTGATCGTGTTCCTGCACGGCGGACCGGGAATGGGAATCGACGACGGAGGATACGATCTCGAGCCACTGGCAGCAAGGGGTCACACGCTGCTGCTGTTGAACCAACGTGGTGCGGGTCGTTCGGAGGTCATTGCCGACACCTCCAAACTGGGAATCGATTCCTACGTTCGTGATCTTGAGATCCTTCGTCAGCACTTCGCGCTTGGCCGCATGGCATTGATCGGTCTGTCATGGGGCAGTGCCGTCGTCGCAAAGTACGCCGCCGCAAACCCCGACCGCGTAAGTCGAATCGTGTTCCTGAGTCCGATATCCTTTACCGGCGACTCCAACAAGAAACGAGCTGCCCGCTTGATGTCAATGCTCGATCAGCGAGAGATCGCCCGCCTGACCGAGATTGAGAGTTTGTGGGACAAGACACCTGATGAGGCCCTTCCCGCACTGTGTCGAGATTCCCTTCTTCCCGTATTGAGGCTGTATGTCGAGAATCCAGAAAACCTCAACAGGACGCGGGGCAACATGTGTGGGTACTCTCCCGAAGCCCTTCGGAACATGAACAGGGCCAGCAGCGCTGGGGTCGCGTCGCTCGGGGCCTGGGATTTTCAACCCTTCTTACGGACGATCCGGACACCAACCCTGGTCATAGAAGGGGAAAACAGCAACGCACCACTCGACGATGCGCGCGAGTGGGCGCGTGCACTGCCCAACGGTCGGCTCTTGTTGATCCCCAGGGCGGGCCACATGAATTGGCTCGATCAACCGAATGCGGTAATCTCGGCCCTGGACGAATTCTTTCGGGGCCAATGGCCAAAGCTGTCGCGACGGTGACAATCGCTGCCTAACAGCAACTGGTGCGCCTTGAAAGGTTCTGATGACTAACCGGTGGAAGTCCGGTCGTGGTAATCGCCAGAGAGCCACGTAGCAGGCTGCCGCTGCACCTGGGCGACCGGGTGTGGTGAAGCGCAGTATCCTCCTGCGAAAGGAGCGCAACCCCGTAGTCCGTACCATGAAGGGAATCCTGCAGCGCCGACATGTTAGGCCCCGCAAGGGGACCAAGAGGGAGCCGAGCGTTTCATTTGACGCGAAGGCCACGGAAGAGGCGAAGACTCTGGACGCGCAGCCTCGAAGAACCCTCCGGCGTACGGGGAGCGAAATGCGGGGAGAGCCATCAGGGCAACAAGGGAGATCGGTACGTCTGGCTTCGGCTGTGGCGGTTCTTGAAGAAGCGGCAGGGCGCACGCGGTCGGCTGGATCCGGCGGCGTTTGTGGCGTGGGAGCGGCGGAGCGGCCTCGCCTACTTCTATCCCTCGGGACGATGGGGTGGTCAGGCCTTGCACGTCGTAAGGTGAAGGTTGTCGGTAAGCCGTATGAGGGAATACCTCACGTACGGTTTGATGTGGCAGGGAGTGGAGACCAGCACTTGGTGTCAGGCGCCACTCCCTGACCCTACGAGCCGACGGCGCGCTGGCCATCACCGCGCCGCGGCTCAGTTGCGGCCGCTAGACAATGCGAAACAGCTTCAGCAGCCTTGACAGGTGTATGTAATAGTCATATACACTTCTCATGGGCGTCCTCGACGAGTTCCTTGCCGGTCTCGAGGGGTTCGAGTGGGAGGCGAGTAATTCAGACAAGAACTGGCGCAACCACCAGGTGCGGCAGGCCGAGGCGGAACAGGTTCTGCTCAATCGTCCGGTGGTGTTTACGGGCGACCTCAAACATTCGCAGGCCGAGGCGCGATTCTTCACACTCGGGCGGACCGACAGTGGCCGACACTTGGCGATTGTGTTTACGACGCGTGGCAAACGTGTGCGGGTGATCTCGGCTCGGCCGATGAGCCGAGCGGAACGAAGGGCATATGGCCAAGTCGAAACGAAGTCTCAAGCCGATTCCTAGGTTTACCTCCGACGCCGAAGAACGTCAGTTCTGGGAGACGCATGACTCGGCTGACTATGTCGACTGGTCGAAGGCCGCGGTCGTGTCTCTGCCTAACGTGAAACCCTCAACGGAGACGATTTCCCTGCGACTGCCGGCGCCTTTGCTCAGCGACTTGAAAGCGCTCGCCAATAAGCGCGACGTGCCCTATCAATCGCTGCTCAAGGTATTTGTGGCGGACCGAGTCGCTGCGGAGTGGCGGTCTTCGATGCATCGGGGCGCTCTATCTAACGAGGCGGTGCAGCCGACGAACCGTGTGCGGCGGAAGATCAAGGTCAAGCGTCTCTCACGCACGGCTCGGGGCTGAGGGCAGGTCTCAGCCGTGTCCCGCAGTAGCTGTCGATCATCGCGATAGAGCCGTCGCGCCAGTGGTGGCGCGCACACTCATGCTGAGGCGCGCGGCGAGGGGAGCTCTGGCGGTATCCCTAACGAAAGACGACCAATGCCGATTCTACGTATCCAACACTCCGTCCCGAACTTTGAAGGCTGGAAGCGCGCGTTTGAGAGCGACCCGTGGACCGGAAGGCATCCGGCGTTCGTCGGTACCACGTCCATCGTTCAGTCGCTGACCCGAACTTCGTGATGATCGACCTGGAGCTCGACACCGTGGCTGAGGCCGAGAAGCTGCTGGAAAGACTGCGTCAGCTGTGGACGGGCCCAGGCGGCACCGTCATACGGAGCCCCGAGGCCTGGATCGTCGAAACCGTTGAGGCGAGATCCCTCTGACCAGGCCGTTTCGTTTGGGTTCAGCCCTGAACGTTCTCTGCGGTCTCTGCGACCTGCGCGTTGGATGTCGTCACTGAAGGCGGCGGGGGAGCCTTCCCGAGCAGGACGCGAAGCTCGTTGCCTTCCATGACCTCGATGTCGAGCAGGCGGCGTGTGACCAGCTCGAGCTTGTCGCGATGGTCGGTCAGGATCCTTCTGGCGGTGTCGTGCGCGTCGGTGAGGATGCGTTTGATCTCCGCGTCAATCTTCTGCGCGGTTTCCTCGGCGTACAGCCCGCGCTCCTGGGGCATCGGAATGTCCAGGAACCGCGCGCGCTTGTTGCTCTCGTAGTTGATGGCGCCGATCTGGTCGCTCATGCCGAACTCCGTGACCATGGCTCTCGCGATGTCGGTTGCGCGCTGCAGGTCGTTCTGGGCGCCAGTCGAGATGTCGCCGAGCGCAATTTCCTCGGCCGTGCGCCCGCCAAGGAGTACGGCGAGCTGGCTCAGCAGGTCGCCACGCGTCATGAGGTACCGATCCTCGAGCGGCAGCTGCATCGTGTATCCCAGCGCACCAAAGCCCCGCTGCACGATCGAGATCTTGTGAACGGGATCGAGACCGGGGAGCACCGTCGCGACGATGGCGTGTCCGGACTCGTGGTACGCGACGATCTGGCGTTCCTTCGTGCTCATCACCCGTTTCTTCTCGAGGCCCGCAATCAGGCGATCGATCGCCGACTCGAAGTCCCGCACGTCGACGGTGGTCTTGTCGGCTCGCGCCGCGAGCAGGGCGGCCTCGTTCACCAGGTTTGCGAGATCCGCACCCGCGAAGCCGGCCGTGCGGGCGGCCACGACTTTGAGATCGACGTCGGGCGCGACCTTCACGTTTCTGGCGTGAATGCGCAGGATCGCTTCGCGCCCTTTGACGTCCGGTTTGTCCACGAGTACCTGTCGATCGAAGCGGCCTGGGCGGAGGAGCGCGGGGTCGAGCACTTCCGGGCGGTTGGTAGCGCCCATGATGATGACGCCCTTGCGGGAATCGAAGCCATCCATTTCCGCCAGCAGCTGGTTCAGCGTCTGCTCGCGCTCCTCGTGGCTGCCGAGCGGGCTCTGGACGCGCACCTTGCCGAGCGCATCGAGCTCGTCGATGAACACGATGCAGGGCGCTTTCGCTTCGGCCTGCTGAAACAGGTCGCGAATCCTGGCGGCGCCGACGCCGACGAACATCTCGACGAACTCCGACCCGCTCATGCTGAAGAAGGGCACATGGGCTTCGCCGGCAACGGCGCGCGCCAGCAGTGTCTTGCCGGTTCCCGGTGGCCCGACGAGCAGCACGCCTTTCGGAATGCGTCCGCCGAGATTCGTGTACTTCTTGGGTGTCTTGAGGAACTCGACGATCTCCTTGAGCTCCTCCTCCGCCTCGTCCACGCCGGCCACGTCGCTGAATCGAATCTTCACTTCGTCGTCCGCGTAGATTTTCGCTTTGCTCCGGGCGAATGACATCACGCCGCCCTCGGCGCTTCCCATGCGGCGGAAGAAGAAGCCCCAGATGGCCACGATGAAGATGATGGGCAGCAGCCAGCCGAGGAGGTCTGGAAGCCAGCGGTTGACGAGCTCGCCCTGGTACTTCACGCCTTGTGCGTCGAGTTCCTCGGTGAGCTTCGGATCCTCGATGCGGGTCGTCGTGAAGTCGTTCGAGGGCTTGCCGTCCGGAGCCGGTGTTTTGAGCGTGCCCCGGATGGATTGCTCGCCGACGACAACTTCGGCGACCGACCCGTGCTTCACGAGGGTCTTGAATTCGCTGTACGGAATCTGCTTTCGCGCTGGGACGAACCAGTACGCCTGCGCCGCCATCAGGAGGACCAGCATCAGCCCGAGGCCGTACCAGAGGGTTGACGCGGGACGTGTGCTCAAGGGCCGCTGCCCGCGGCGATCGCCGGGTCGCTGACGCACGTTCATTGGAGACGGCATTAGATGGTGACTGCTTCGCCCTTCTCGAACTTCAGCTCCTGCCCGGCGGTATCCACGACAATCGTGTCGCCTTCGCCGAAGCGGCCCTCGAGGACCTGAAGCGCCAGTGGATCCAGGACACGGCGCTGAATCGTTCGCTTGAGGGGCCGTGCGCCATACATGGGGTTGTACCCTTCGCGCACAACCTGCTCCTTGGCGGCATCGGTCAGCCTCACGTGTATCTTCCGCTCTGCCAGGCGTTTGATCAAACCGCCAAGCTGAATATCGATGATGCGCTTCATGTGCTCGCGGTCGAGCGAGTGGAAGAAGATGATCTCGTCGACCCGATTCAGGAACTCGGGCCTGAAGTGCTCGCGCAAGGCTTCCATCACCTGTCGCCGTATGCCTTCGCCGAGCGATGTTCCTGCGCCCTGATCAGCGTTCTCCGCAATGAACTGACTGCCAAGGTTCGACGTCATGATCACAACCGTATTCTTGAAGTCGACCGTCCGGCCCTTGCCATCGGTGAGTCGGCCGTCGTCGAGCAGCTGCAAGAGCACGTTCAGTACTTCCGGATGCGCCTTCTCGACTTCGTCCAGCAGGACGACCGCGTACGGACGCCTCCGGACAGCTTCGGTGAGCTGTCCAGCCTCCTCGTAGCCAACATATCCGGGAGGCGCGCCGATCATGCGCGAGACGGTGTGTTTCTCCTGATATTCGGACATGTCAATCCGGACCATCGCCTGCTCATCGTCGAAGAGGAATTCGGCGAGCGCGCGGCCGAGTTCGGTCTTGCCGACGCCGGTCGGCCCCAGGAACAGAAAGCTTCCGAGTGGACGATGGGGATCCTGCAGCCCGGCCCGCGCGCGCCGAATGGCGTTCGACACGGCGACGATGGCCTCGTCCTGGCCGATGACGCGCTGATGCAGCCGCTCTTCCATGTGAATGAGCTTCTGCACTTCGCCTTCCATGAGTCGGCTGACCGGGATGTGCGTCCACTTGCTGACGACGTCGGCGATGTCTTCTTCGTCGACTTCCTCTTTGAGCATGCGATGGCCCTGCTGTGTGGCGGCCAGTCGGGTCTCTTCTTCCTTGATGCGTCGCTCGATGGCGGGCACCTTGCCGTACTGCAGTTCGGACGCCTTCGTGTAGTCGCCGCTGCGCTGGGCGCGCTCGATGTCGAGACGAACCGCTTCGAGGTCCTCTTTCAGCTTGCGGCCCGTCTGAATGGCTTCCTTCTCCTGCTCCCAATGCGACGCCAGGCGGGCGCGTTCCTCTTTGAGATCGGCGAGCTCCTTGTCCAGTTTCGCCAGGCGCTCGACCGACGCCTTGTCTTTTTCCTTCCGGAGCGCCTCGCGCTCGATTTCGAGCTGCATGATGCGACGCTCGATCTCATCGAGCTCCACCGGCATCGAGTCGATCTCCATGCGTAGCTTCGACGCGGCTTCGTCCACGAGGTCGATGGCCTTGTCGGGCAGAAACCGATCGGCGATGTACCGGTTCGAGAGGACGGCGGCCGCCACCAGCGCGGAGTCCTTGAACTTCACGCCATGGTGAATCTCGTACCGCTCCCGGAGCCCCCGCAGAATGCTGATCGTGTCTTCGACGGTCGGCTCACCGACGAGCACCGTCTGAAAGCGGCGCTCGAGGGCTGCGTCCTTCTCGATGTACTTGCGGTATTCGTCCAATGTGGTGGCACCTACGGTGTGAAGCTCGCCGCGGGCGAGCATGGGCTTCAGCATGTTCGACGCATCCATCGAGCCCTCGGAGGCCCCGGCGCCGACGACCGTGTGAAGCTCGTCGATGAAGAGAATCACCTGTCCTTCGGAGTCGGCGATCTCCTTGAGCACCGCCTTCAGGCGCTCCTCGAACTCGCCGCGGTACTTGGCGCCGGCAACGAGTGCGCCCATGTCGAGCGCGACGATCCGCTTGGATTTGAGGCCTTCAGGGACATCACCCCGGACGATTCGACTCGCCAGGCCTTCCACAATCGCGGTCTTGCCGACGCCCGGTTCGCCGATGAGTACAGGGTTGTTCTTCGTGCGCCTCGAGAGCACCTGGATGACGCGTCGAATCTCCTCATCTCGCCCAATGACCGGATCGAGCTTGCCCTTTCGTGCAAGTTCGGTCAGATCGCGGCCATAGCGCTCCAGCGCCTGATACGTGCCCTCGGGATTCTGGCTGGTGACGCGCTGCGATCCTCGCACGCTCGTCAGCGCGGCAAAGATCTTGTCCTTGGTCAGCCCCTTCTCCGTGAGGAGCTTGGCGGCGGGGGAGCGCCCCGTTTCCGAGGCGACCGCAATGAAGAGGTGCTCCGCGCTGACGTATTCGTCCTTCAATCGCTCCGCCTCGGCTTCGGCAAGGTCGGCGACGAGTTTCAGGCGCGGCGACAGTCCGGGCTGCGCTCCTCCGTACGCCTGCGGAATCCTGACGAGGAGGGCGCGGGAGTCTTTCGCGAGCTGCGCGGGGTCGACCGACATCTTGCGCAACAACTCCGGCACGACGCCTTCGCGCTGTTCGATCAGGGTCGTCAGGAGATGCTCGGGCTCGAACTGCGCATGGCTCGACTGCTCGGCGAGCCGTTGCGCGGCCAGCACCGCTTCCTGGGCTTTCTGTGTGTATTTGTTCAGATCCATTGTTCGCAATTCTCTATCAGATATCGGCTCTTAGCCTCGGCTGTCAGCTGTTTGGACGCTGCCAGGAGGGTCCGCGTGCTGTCGTGTGCTCGTGGCGACCATCATGCGGCCGAGTGCTTGGCTTTCTGCTCCAGCTTTTGCAGCGCCTCGAAGTGTGCGCGTTGCTCTGTTGTAAGTTCCCGTGGCAGCTGAATATCGGCCGTTGCGTACAAGTCGCCTGTCTGGTCGGGTTTCCCAGTCGTCGGCATGCCATGTCCTTTCAACCGGAACACCTGACCGTTCTGCGTCGTCGGCGGAATCTTCAAGCGCAGCGACTTCCCAGAGATCGTGTGCACGTCCGCCTCGCCGCCGAGCACCGCTGTCGTCAGCGGAATCGACACGCGCGTGTACAGGTCCTTGCCCCTGCGATCGAACAGCGGATGCGGAGCGAGTCGGATCCGGAGATACAGGTCGCCGGACTGCGCGCCGCCACTGCCGCGTTCGCCCTCGCCCGCGATGCGGACGCGTGAGCCCTCTCCAACGCCGGGAGGAATGCGCACGTCCACTGTGCGAGCCTGGCCATCGTGCGTCAGCGCGAGGCGGCGCATCGTGCCTTTGATCGCGTCGTCCAGGCCGAGTTCAATTTCATGCTCGAGATCGTGCCCCTGACGAGCGGCGCGCGCTCTGGCCCCTCTCCGGCCGCGCCGGGAGTCTTCCTCGCCGCCTGCTGCCCCGCCGAAGAACGTGTGGAAGAAGTCGGAGAACGGATCCCCGCCCCCGAACATCTCGCGCATGTCCTCCTCGGTCATCGTGCGGGCCCCACCGGGACCACCGCCGAAATGGACGTTCCATGCGCCAGTTCGTGGCCCGGCGCCGGGAGCACCAGCACCCGCCTGCTCGTACATTCGCCAGTTGGCGCCGAGTTCGTCGTACTTCTTTCGCTTCGCGGAATCGCCGAGGACTTCGTAGGCTTCGTTGATCTCCTTGAACTTGGCTTCCGCAGACGCGTCGTTCGGATTGACGTCCGGATGGTGCTTGCGCGCCAGCTTCCGGTACGCCTGTTTGATCTCCTTCTCGCTCGCCGTTTTGCCGATGCCGAGCGTGGAGTAGTAGTCCTTGAAGTCCACGTCTGTTCCTATTCGAGGCCGAGCATCCGGACCAGCTCGTCAATCTCATGAGACAGCCGCCGCGCGTCTCGGGCCGACATCGTCTCGTCGCGCATCAGAGGCCGGATACGTTGAACGATCTCGGCAATTGACAGCAGTCGCTGGACTCCGGCGAGGTTGATGCCGCCGTCGTCGACCATCCGCTTGATCGACTTGAGGCGTTGGAGTTCCTCGCGCGAATACACGCGCATGCTGCCGATGGTGCGGCTTGGTTGTACCAAGCCAAGTCGCTCATATTTCCGCAGCGTCTGCGGATGCATGCCCAGCATCCGTGCCGCTACGCTGATGAAATACAGCTCTTCGGCCAGGTCCACGGTTCGAGTGCTCAGATTCACAACTTGCGCCGGTCTGAGTATAGGCATTGATACGTGGTGTGTCAAGTTGATGGGCCAGACTTGATGGGCCCGACTCGGACCTCGCCGCGTCTTACTGCGTCATACTTGAGAGCCCCGTGCCGTCGTTCCAGGTCACCGACTTCGTCACCATCGCCCTGCTCGTTGCGCTCGAGGGTCTGTTGAGCGCCGACAACGCGATGGTGCTCGCGATTCTCGTGCTCAGCTTGCCGAAGAGCCGTCAGCGTCAGGCGCTACGCTACGGCATCGTCGGTGCGTTCGCGTTTCGAGCGCTCGCGACCGTCCTGGCGGTCTACCTCATCAGCTTGGGGTGGGTGAAACTCGCCGGTGCAGGATATCTGATGTACCTGGCGGTCCGCCATTTCACGCAACCCGGAGGGGAAGGCGCCCGCCGCGCGCCGCCGAAAGCCACGGGATTCTTGGGCATGTCACCGTTCTGGACGACGGTCATGAAGGTCGAGCTCACCGACATCGTGTTCGCCATCGACTCGATCCTCGTCGCCGTGGCCATGTCCTCGAAGCTGTGGGTTATCCTGACTGGTGGCATCCTCGGCATCATCATGATGCGCCTCGTGATCGGCAAACTGCTGGCCGTTGTGGAGCGCTATCCGCCCCTCGTGGACGGCGCATTCATCATCATCGCGTGGGTCGCCGTCAAACTCTTCCTCGAATACCTCCACGTCGAAGGGTATGTGCACTTCGAAGTGCCGAAGTGGCTGTCGCTCGGGCTGATTGTGGTGATTTTCGGGGTGTCGCTGCTCTATGCGATGCGCGAGGAGAAGAAGGACCGCTTAGCGCTGCCGCTCCTTCAGGGCTCGGAGCGCCCGGCGTTGACGTTTGTCTGGCGCGCGGGGTGGCGTCATCGCCGCTCGATAGAGCCGTTCGGCGCGTCGAATCTCCACCTCTTCGGGCGTCGGCGGAGGCGTGACGTCTTCATACAGCGCACGGGCATCGGCCCTGGCCACGTGACGGTCTGCCAGCGCCTTGATGGAGATGCGCTGTTTGCGCCCGAACGGACGGCTGATCTCCAGTTCATCGCCTGGCCGCACGAGCCGATTGGGCTTCGCGGTTTGACGGTTCACCTCGATCTTCCCGCTCCGGCATGCCTTCTGTGCCTCGGACCGTGTCTTGAACAGACACGCCACGTCGAGCCAGACATCCAGGCGAACGGGCTGATCTTCGAATTTGATCACTTGGTCATTTAGTCATCTGGTCATTGATTGGGGCATTTTTTCTCGACGGCCCAACGACCATTCAACGCTCAATGTCCAACGCCCGACGCCAAAAATAACCAAATAACACAAATAACCAGATAACCAGATAACCAGATGATCAAATTCACTATTACCCCGCGGGTATCATCCATGGCGTCAGGTAAGCCTGGATCATCACGATTAACCCCATGATGGCCGCCAAGGCGACGCTGTGCCAGAGGACGAAGCGCAGGATGCGTCCCTCCTGGCCCTGCTGACCTGTGGACGCAGTGGCGACGACGATGCTCTGCGCGTCGATCATCTTGCCCATCACGCCACCCGTGCTGTTGGCCGTGACAATGAGAATGGGGTTCAGGCCAAGCTGCTGTGCGGTGATCTTCTGCAGGCTGCCGAACAGCACATTGGAGCTGGTGTCCGATCCGGTCAGCGCCACACCGAGCCAGCCGAGAAGCGCGGCGAAGAAGGGGTAGAACCATCCCGTCTTCGTGAATGCCAGACCAAGAGTGGCGTCGGTACCGCCATAGCGCGTCACGAAACCGAGCGCCAGCATCAGCGCGATGGTGAAGAGCGGGTTGCGCATCCGGCGCAAGGTGGTCGCGGCGACGCTCAGTATCTGTCCGATCGGAACGCCCAGAAAAATCGCGGTGACGATGGCGGCGAGGAGGATGCCGGTGCCCGTCGCCGAGAGCCAGTTCAGGTTGTACCGCGCAGCTTCGGCGCGCGTGTTTCTGTATTGGGCGTCGCCGACGCGGGCGCGATCCACAGCGGTTGTCTCGACGGGGAAGTCGCGGAACACGAGCCGGTGGAGGAGTGGAACGTCCCACGTCGGCGAGAGCGCCATGCTCATCACCTGCGGTTTGCCGGCACGGTAGAGCGCCAGGTTGCTCGGCCCGCCATTCAGAAACGCTTTCGACGGCGCGAGACCCCAGACAATGACCGCGATGCTCAGAAAGACCCAGGGCATCCACGCGCGCACCACGGCGGCGGTGCCGTACGTCGCACCGGACGTAGTCGTCCCACTCCTCTTGGCGCCAGGGAAATCCCACACTTTGCCTGGCTTCCACACGCGACAGAATGCGGCCAGCGCGAAGAGCGAGGCCAGGCCGCCGACGATGTCCACGAGTTCGGGACCAACGAAGTTGCTCCAGACAAACTGCACGATCGCGAACACGCCTCCGCAGACGAGCACCGCCGGCCACACGCCCCCTAAGCCGCGCCACCCGCTCATCGTCACGACGAGCCACGCTGGGACGATGAGAGATACGAACGGCAGTTGCCGGCCGGCCATCTGACTGATGGTCATCGCGGGGATGCCCGTAACGGCCGCGAGGGTAAGGATGGGTGTCGCGATGGCACCGAAGGCGACGGGCGCGGTGTTGGCGATGAGCGCGAGTCCGGCCGCGTACAGCGGCGTGAATCCGAGGCCCATCAGGAGCGCGGAACAGATGGCCACCGGTGTGCCGAAACCCGATGCGCCTTCGATGAAGGCGCCGAACGAGAACGCGATGAGCAGCGCCTGAATACGCCGGTCGGCCGAGAGACTGGCGACCGACGATTTGACGATCTCGAACTGACCGGTGACCACCGTCAGGTTGTACAGAAAAACGGCGTTGACGATGATCCAGCCGATCGGGAGAAGACCGTAGGCCGCTCCGTATGCCGCCGTGGCGACTGCGGCGGCCACGGGCATGCCGAAGACCAGGATCGAGACGGCGAGCGCCGAGACAAGACCGGTGAGCGCCGCCATGTGGGCGCGCCACTCGAGGACGCCGAGCGTGAAGAGCAGGAGCACGATAGGCAGCGCGGCGACCAGCGTGCTGAGCCACGGACTTCCGAGCGGGTCGTAGACCTGAATCCAGGGCATGGTGTGGTCTCTCTGACTTCTACGGCCGTGCGAGTGTACTCAACGAGCGGTCTCCACGAGCGATCGATTGATGTCGTCCAGCGTCGGACATCCGGCAAGGGCCATCGCGAGCTCCAACTCGTCGCGGAGCATCGAGAGCACACGCGCGACGCCCGCCTCGCCGTCAGCGGCGAGCCCCCACAAATACGGGCGGCCGATCAAGACCGCGCGAGCGCCGAGCGCGATCGCCTTCACGACGTCGATTCCACGACGCACGCCTCCGTCGATCAACACCGGAACGCGTCCGGCAATGCGATCCGCAATGTCGGGCAAGGCATCGATCGTGGCGATCGCGCCGTCCAGCTGGCGGCCGCCGTGGTTGGACACGATGATGCCAGACGCGCCCGCGCCAACCGCGCGTTCAGCATCGTCCGGGCACAATATGCCCTTGACGAGAATCGGGAGAGATGTCAGGGATTTGAGCCAGCCGATCGCATCCCACGTGAGGGAGGGATCGAGCTCGTATTGCACGTACGCGGAGAAGCTCGAATCGGCTGGCCAGGACGCGGCATCGGGACGTCCGGCGCGATCGAAGTTGCGCATGGACACGCCGGCGGGCAGTGCGAATCGATTCCGAAGGTCGCGCTCGCGGTAGCCCATTCGCGGCATGTCAACCGTCAGCACGACGGCGCGATAGCGGCTCGCCTCTGCGCGCCGCAGAAGATCGTGCGTCACGCCGCGATCCTTGTAGACATACAACTGAAACCACAGCGGCCCCCGCGCAACCGCGGCGATCTCCTCCAGTGACGACGACGCGTTGGTGCTGACAACCATGAGGGTGCCGGCAGATCCAGCCGCCCGAGCCGCGGCGAGCTCGCCGTCCGGGTGTCCAAGCCTGTTGAGCGCCGTGGGCGCGAGCAGCACGGGAAGGGTCAGCGGCTCCCCGAGAAGGGTCGTCTGCAGATTGATACTGGTAACGTCCACGAGCACGCGCGGGCGGAGTGCGATGCGAGCGAAGGCTAGACGATTCTCGGCGAGCGTGCGCTCGTCGCCTGCCGCACCGGCGAAGTAGTCGTAGGCGCTCGGCTCCATCCGATCGCGGGCCAAGGCTTCGAATTCCGACACGTTCAGCGGTTCGTCCGCGCGGGGCATGAGCGGGGGATTATATAGGGAGTAGGGAATAGGGAGTAGGGAATAGGGAGTAGGGAATAGGGAGTAGGGAATGGGGAGTAGGGAATGGGGAATCGGATGTGCGGCGCAGCATCGGGCCACGCCGCACGATCGGTGCGACGGGACGATTCAGCGCGCGGCGGCCTGCATCGCGGCCATCTCTTCGCGGTTTGGTCCGTAGATGCCCGGTGCCTGTCCGCCAGCGAGGCGACACATCAGCGAGAGCTGTCCACGGTGATGAGCACCGTGACAGATGATAGCGCTCCAGAGAATATCGCAGATCGACATGTTGTCCATGAAGAATGGGACCGATCGATCCAGATCCTCCGCCTTCAGTTTGCGGAGTCGTGCGACAGCCTCGCGGTGGACAACCTCGTACCCCGGCGCCAGCGCTTCGATGGTTCGTGGCCGTTCGATGTGCGGCGGTTTTGCGCCCATGTCGAACTTGCCGGCGTCAATGCCAACGCTTATGTACGCATCGCCCTCGGCCAGATGCCAGGCCAGCTCGCCGAGCGACCGACCGCCGGCGTCCGGACGGAAGTCGTACTGAGTCGCGGGCAGAGCCCGCAGCAGCTTCAGCGTGCTCTCTGCTTCGTGTTCCCACGTGCCGAAGAAGTTGTCGAGTTCGTTCATGGCCATCGGATCCTCCTCTTGAACCAGCTTGGGCAGGCGCCAAAGGCGGTCATCTTACCCGATTGCTGTAAGGATTCTGGATCACTTCGACCCCTGGGTCATGGTCTCAGTCTGCAAATGCGCAGCGAGCTTCTGAGCCGGTCTCGTGGCCGTAGTGGAGCCAGTGGCCGCCGTGGGTAAGGCGTAGGTGTGGGATTGTCCGTGCTGTGCGAACTTTTCGGCGGCAGCTTCGCGCTCTTCATCGCCTACGAAGTCGCGGCGATGGTTCTCGCGCTAAGTCTCGATCGGCAGGCCCACCGGGTCACAGGGCACGGAACAGCCCCGCGGTGAAGAGGAAAGCCGCAGGAAACACGACGATCGCGCCGACGACATACAGCATGAAGACGAGCCGGGAGGTGGGTGTTCCTTTCCAGGTCAAACCGCGTTCCCCGGTGGTGGCCGCGATCATCATGGCCAGCACGGACGTCCACGCGAAGAAGCCGATCATCCAGACGGCCAACGAGAGCGACCAGGGAGGAAGGGCGACAAACCGAAGCACGCCGGCCAGCGCGATGAGCAGCACGCCCCGGCCGCTAACACCAGCGTGCGCCAGATGCCAAGCGGTCGTGTCCTGCTCGAGCCGTATCGCACGATGCAGAAACAAGCCGGCCACGAGGCTGACCGTGAGGACGAAAGCCCCGTGGAGCGCCAGAAGGACGGCTAGTCGTTCCACGATCAGCTTCCTTTCACGGCCTCCGGTGAAGCAATCTCCGGGCCGGCGCCCCAGGATTTCTGGAGACTCCCGATCAGCGCATTTTCGCCAGCCGCCCCTGCGCCTTCTCTTTGAATTCCCGGACTTCGGGAATCCATTGGGGAGGCGATGGCGCCTCCAGCACCAGCTCGAGCTCCCGCCTGGCATCGTCGTGGCGGTTCATTGCGAAGTACGTCTCCGCGAGGAAGTAGTGAGAGGCCGCATTGCCGGGGTCGTACGAGAGCGAGCGCTGGAGGTGCTCGACCGAGCGCGTGCGGCTCCCGCCGAACAGACCGGGCACGCGAAGATACCAGCGTCCCAGCGCCCGGTCGGCCGAACCTTCCCCGTAGGCCGGATCCAACGCGAGGACGATTTCCAACTCGCGCTTCACGGGACCGCGATACTTCAGACCGGCGCGCAGCCCGAACGATTCGGCGAGGGCGCCCATGTTGGCCGCCATCCAGAAGTGGCCTTCGGGCCGTCCGTCTTGAATGGCCACAGCACGCTGTCCGGCTTCAATTCCGCGTTCGTATTGCCGGCGGCGGTCCTCGGCCGGCACATGCCCGCCCAGCCAGTAGCAGGCGCGGGCCAGCTTCCACGCGGCGTCGAGGTCCCAGGTGTTGCTGGTGAGGCGCTTCTCCCAGGCGTCTGCAGCTGCGAGGGCGCTCGACAGGTGCTCGCGGTCGGCGTACAGCCGATCCGGATCCTGCGGTTGCAGTGCTTCCAGCTGGGGCGTCGGTCCGCCGGGCAGCGTGACCGAGCCGACGCCGATCAGCAGTGCGGTGGTCAGAAGGAACCGGCACACGGCAGGTTCCATTCTCCAGCCGCTGAAGGACTTTGCCAATGCGGGACTCGCAGATGGCACGACACGCACGATCTGGTCACGCGGGGGACCGCTGCTCGTGATTGGCAGCGAGCACCGAGTCTTGAGCCGACCTACGGCTGGACGGGCATGATTCGCGGATACAGCCAGGAGTATTCCAGGCCCGCATGCCGATGGCCATATTTTCGCGGAACGTCGCGGGTGGCGTCGCTCGGAATCAGAAGGGCCAAGCCCAGGATTGCGGCGAACGCCGCACGGCGCCAGCCTGGACCGGCGTCATTGCTCGCGACGTCCGGCGGCGGCGCGACGCTGGTGGCGATGTGACCGCGGCGCCAGTTACGAACGAGGAGGAAGATGCCCACCGACACCATGATCACGTTGAACCCCTGGCCGGTCGGCAGGCCCAGTGGGTTCACTGGATACTCGCGAAGGAGATCGATCGGAATCCGAAGGCCGGCGTAAAGAAGGACGAAGAGCGCCGCCAGGCGCCCGGGTGGCGCGCCGCGCTCGCGGGTCCAGACCAGCGCGGGGATGATGAGGAAGTTCTTGAGACCGTCGTACAGGACGACCGGATGGCGGAATCCTTCCGCTTCCGGAAACTGCACGGCCCAGGGCATGTCGGTCACCCGGCCGACGATTTGTCCGTCAATGAAATTGCCCAGCCGGCCGAAGCCCATGATCATCGCGGCCGGGATGGCCAGCGCGTCGAACACGGGCCGGAAGGGCAGGCGATGGACCACGCAGAACGCGAACACGCCGACGAAGCCTCCCGCGAGCAGGCCGTGCGTCGCGAGGCCGCCGATCCACACCGCGGGAATCAATGCGAGGTGCTCGCGGTAGAACGTCCATTCGTGATTGAAGACCACCAGCCCGCGGCCGCCGACGAGGACGCCGACGGCAAGCCACAAGGTCAGGCTGTAGACCAGGCGCAGCGACAACCCCAACCGCGCGCGATGCCGCCGCAAGAACAGGTGGGCGTTCAGGAATCCGAACGAGTAGCTCAGTCCGTACCACCACAGGTGTGCGCCGAAGACGCTCCCGATGATGGGATCGATGCGATGGACAAGAAACGGATCAGGCACCTTACGGTCTGGCGAGTTCCTCTACGAGTGCCTCCGTGGCTTTAGCGATGTCGTCGCGAGGATGAGCCCGGCAGTAGCTGTCGACAAACGCGGTGAGCGCGGCAACGTCCACCTTTTTGAGACGCCCGTGCGCATAGCCGTAGCCCGACACGAACCCGACCACCCAGCTCCTCTGTTCGACCGATCCGAAGCTCCTTGGCCTGGTATCCAGCTTCCAACAGGGCTCAGCGCCGTCGCCGTAAACGGTGTATTCGCCTCCCGCGGGCCGATTCTGCGCGTGGACGGCATACCTCCCACACACAGCCGCGAGCCCGACGGCAACGCACGCGATCAGGAGTGTCCGCATAGCGCACAGCATAACTCGCAAGGCACAGCGACTGAAGAACGTAGCTGGAATTCAAGAAAATCCTTGCACAATCGGAAGGGCGGCGCACGATGGCCCTGTGCTACGATCGCGGGCCTATGCCTCATCCTCGACCCGAGGCGTCAATGAGTCGCAATGATTAGACAAGCCCTGCGATGCAACGCGCGCGTAGTGGCCATTGGTCTGGTTTCCACGCTGGTGTCAGTCGCGGTTTCCGCACAAGGCGTGTCGGGTAGCTCGTCTGCGTCTCGGGGAGGGCCGAAGCAGACACCCTGGGGTCACCCAGATCTCCAAGGCGTGTGGACGAACTCGACGACCACACCGTTGGAGCGACCGGTTGGGCAGGAGGGCAAGGTCACGCTGAGCGAGGCGGAGCGTGCCGCGCTCGATGACCGGGTATTGAACGCGCCCGACCGTCAACCGCGACCCGGTGACCCAGGTACGTACAATGCCTTTTGGTACGAGCGAGGCAAGTCGTTGGGGCAGGCATCACTCATCGTGGATCCAGCGAACGGGCGACTTCCTCCGTTGACGCCCATGGGCCAGGCGGAGGAGAAACGGCTTGCTGCGATCAGAGTGGAGGACGGTGGGGCACAGCCTGGCTCGCATGAAGACATCGACGTCTACGACCGCTGCATCACTCGCGCGTTGCCGGGTGCGATGATGCCAGGCTTCTACAACCACAATTATCAGATTCTTCAGCTTCCGACTTACGTGGTCATCTTCGTGGAAATGATTCACGACGTGAGGGTGATTCCACTCGATGGGCGGTCGCACATCTCCCAGCGGATTCGACAGTGGCTGGGCGATTCACGGGGGCGGTGGGAAGGCGACACGTTGGTTGTGGAAACGACCAACTTCAGGGAGGGCGCCCAGGAGCGGGGAAGGGCCAACACCGTCGTTGGCGGCAGTAAAGATATGGTGCTGGTCGAACGCTTCAGACGCGTGGACGCCGACACGCTCGATTACCGGTTCACGGTCACCGATCCAGCAGTGTTCACGGCGCCCTGGACGGTGTCGGCGCCGATGACCAAGCTGCAGGGCGATATCTATGAGTACGCGTGCCATGAGGGTAACTACGCGCTTACGAACATCCTCAAAGGTGCGCGCGCCGCGGAAGAGCAAGACAAAGGAAGTGCGCGTTAGCTCGCCTTCTCAGAACACAAACCGACCACCAAATTCGATCAGACGTCCCTGGAGAACGGCTCCCCCCGTGTACGGGTCGCCAATCGGCCGGAGCCACTGCGACGACGCAGCGGTACTGTACGTACCGTTCACGTTCAGAGGGTTACTGGCGTTGAACACGTTGTAGAGGTCGAAATCCAGTTCCAATGTGGTCTTCTGAGGGAGCCTGAACCGCTTCGTCAGCCGCAGATCGACCTGGGTGCGCCGCGACTCGTACATCGCGCCGGGGTCGATCAGCGGCACCGGCGCTGTAGACGTGCAGGGGGGCGTAGCGCTGCATGCGGAGAGATTTCGTTGGAGCGACGGCGCGATCAGCGAGTTGGGCGCATTCCAGGTCGCAGTGATCATCGGCCCTGAAAGGTTCTGGAGGGTACCACTGACCGCGAAGTCCCACGGCAGGGGCAGGCTCCCGAACGCCTTGAGCTGCGTCGAGCCGCTGAACGGGAGGGTGAAGCTGCACTTCACGGGCACATTTGCGGGCACTCCCGGAGGAGCCGGGAGGTTCAGCGCGCCCGTGAGTCTCGCATAGTACCCTTCCTGAGGGTTGCTGATGACGATGCAGTCGTCGAGCTTTATCCGGCCGGTATCAACCCCGCCCCCGAGTTGCGCGCCCTTGCCCAGCCTCGTGGTGATGTTGACGTTGAAGAAGTCGTTGGTGAGCGTTTCCGTCCCGAAGTTCGACGCCTGCGTGACGAGATTCTGCACCTTGCCTAGCTTGTCCAGGTTGACGTCGTACAGGTTGCACACCGGGTATCCGCCGCCACCCGGCAGGCGCGAATCGATGGGCGCGGTCACGCAGAAGGGACTGTAGTCGGCCGGAGTGACCGCCAGATTGTTGGTGGCCGTGAAGTTACTGAACCGGTTGTGATAATAGCCGCCGGTGACCGAGACCCCGGGACGGAGCTCGTGTTGCACCTCAGTTGCCAGATCCCAGTTGTGAGGGCGAACGCCATACCCGTGCAGCACGTCGTCGGCATACAGCGTCGCGCTCGGGTTGTTCTTCCCGAAGTTGCTGTTCAGGAACGGGCCGCACTCACCGTTCAACGCAGGATTCTGCAAATCGCAATCCGGCAGGAGGTTGCCACGACGGGTGTCACCGGCCGGATAGGTCGAGTCGTTCCACGTTCGGCTGACGCTGTTCACGCTGGTGATAATCGGGTTCACGGCGGCGGTTAGGACAGTGGTTTCCGGAAAGACGTAGCGGCCCAGCGACATCCGGAGCGCCGTCCGCCCGTTGCCGAACAGGTCGTACCAGGCCCCCACGCGCGGGCTGACGTCTGTCCAGTTTGGTACATCGTGGACTGCCGCAAATTGCCGTGCGGTAACGTAGGTGCTGGCCGGCGTGCTCTGCTCCGGCACGTAGCCGTTGAAGTAGTCGAAGCGCAGTCCGTAGTTGACGGTGAGACGCTTGATTGCCCAGCGGTCCTGGGCGTAGAGAGCCAGATCGGCCCGCATGCGCATTTTGCGGACATACGGGGTCGCATACTGGACCACCTGAAGCGGCACCTGGTTCGACATCACGTACTGGATGTTGTCATTGATAGCGGTGCCGAGGTTGTGCACCCCCTCCATCAACACCATCCCACCCTTGAACGCGTGGGAGCCCGTCACATACGAGAGGGAGGCGCGCTGCGTGTACCGGTCGCTGTCCTTCGGGCCGCCAAGATTGGTATTGGAGTTGTACGGAAAGTTCGTCGACTGCTCCAGGACGGGAACGTCGTGCGGTCCGACACCCACATTGGGTGGGCCCGGCCAGTGAGTGATGGCGGCGCCGCCGCTCGCTTCGATCAGCAGTCTGTTCGTCCGGACCGAGTTCCACGTTGCCTGAAATATGCCGAGCGGCCCGAAGTTGTACCGGTACATGGCTTCAGGTGCGGCGAATTCGCCTCGATGCACGTAATTGCGCTGAGGCTCGACATGGAAATTGAACTTGTCCTTCTGTGTGGCCTGCCACGTCAACCGCAACGCACCGGCCGTCAACTCGTCGTCTCGATATCCGGGCCGACTCGAATCCGGCGTGTACAACGCCGTCCCCTGCGTCTTGTTGTAGAAAATGCCCGCGAGCTGATTCTTGCTCGCCGTGTAGCGGCCCGCGCCGAAGTACCACAACTTATCCCGCTTGAACGGCCCGCCCACAAATCCGTCGACGGAGTGGAGGTATTTCAGTCCGTTCACCGTCGTCAGACCGCGTGCGGCCAGATCGGCGTTCATATTGTCGGTCTGCAGGCTGCTGTTGCTGAAGCTGCCTGCGAAGTTCGCGCTGAGCGAATTGCCTCCGCTCCTCGGGACGACGTTCAGGCGGACGCCGGCGGCATCGCTCTCCGCCAGCCCGCCGCCGGTCTCGACCGTCCATTGGTCGACCGTGGCCGGGCTGATGAGCGGTCCGGTGCACGAGGCACAGTCCATGTCGGTGATCCGCATCCCGTCGTAGGCGGTCGTCCCGCCGCCCTTGCCGTGAAAGGTCACGTTGAGCACGCTGGACATCGAGTAAGCGCCGGCGGAGCCGCCGACGTTGACCTGTCCCGCCATGCCAGGGGTGATGACCCCGATGTTCGAGAGGGTCACGGTACTGGTCGGCAAGGCATTGAGCACTTCGCGCGACACCACCTGCTGCTGCCTCGTGTTCTGTATATCGACCAGCGGGCTGGCGCCGCTGACCGTGATCGTCTCTTCGAGTGCGCCGACCTTCATTTCGCCGTTCACGGTGGCGGTGAACCCAGCGCTCAGAGCGATGCCTTCCCGCTTGAGCGAGGTAAAGCCGGTCAGCGTAAAGGTGATGGCATACACGCCTGGTCGCAGATCGACGATGCCGTAGCGCCCTTCTCCATCGGTGACGACGGTTCGAACTTTCTCCAGCAACACGGGACTGGACGCTTCGACGGTGACCCCTGGCAGGACGGCTCCGGATACGTCTCTGACCACGCCAGCGATCCCGCTCGCCTGCTGCGCTGACGCAAGTGCAGGCCAAGAGAGTAATGCCAATATCATTAGCTTCGATCGCGTTCGCATCATCATTGTGTTCTCCGCCGCGTGAACAGCGGCTGCGGCCACCGCCACGCGTATGCCTCGAGCAACGCCGAGGCGACAATCCGGGTGCACAGTCGTGTGAGTGCGGTTCAGCAAAAGCGGATGTCGCGGCAGAAGCGACTCCTTTCTAGACTGTCCAACGGGAACGCCGCTACGTGACGCGCCGCGACTTGCTCAGAACCGGAATTGGTGGCAAGTGTGGGTTGCGCATCTGGAAAAGTCAATCAGAGACGACGGCCTGGACGGCTTCTGATCGGCGAAGCCGACACGCTCCAAAAAACCGTATAAGGAGACCCGATCGTGTCTCTTGAATGTGATAAGGTCTGCGTCGGCTTGACGCGGGTCGAACGCCATGGACTTGGGGAGTCCGACTCCGTAAGACGGGTGTCATGAGACTGCGGATCGCAGCGACTCTTGCGGTAGTCCTCGCTTTTCAGACGGCGGCGGCTGCCCAGGATCAGCCGGGCGTCTGGCATGCCGCGGTGGCTGTCATCGACACAGGCGCGATCGCTGCGCTCGCTCCGCCTCAGGCTCAGCCGGGCGTCTGGCATGTCGCGGTGGCCGTCATCGACACAGGCGCGATTACGGCGCTCGCCCCGCCTCAGGATCAGCCGGGCCTCTGGCATGCCGCGGTGGCTCTCATCGACGCAGGCGCGATCACACCGCTCGCCCCGTCTCAGGGCCAGCCGGTCGAAGCGAGCTGGCGGGTCATCACGACCGACTCGCTTCGATTCCTGCTGGTTCAGCACGGTGCACGCATCGCCTTTCGCGCCCGGGTCCGCGAGGGCCTCAAAGGCCCATTCTTCGAGGACTATTGGGACACGCTCAGCACGAGGCCTACAAGCTTCTGGGATGGCGACCCGTGGTTCACGAACTTCGTCGCCCACCCCATACAGGGCTCGGTGGTCTACCGCACTGCGCGTGTCAATGGCGCCAGCCGCTCCGAGGCGTTCTGGTGGGGCGTGCTGTACTCGACGCAATTCGAGCTGGGATTACTCGGAGAAGCTGCAATCGGCAACATCCCCATCTCGCCTGTCGACCTCGTCGTCACGCCACTCGCGGGATGGGCCCTGGGCGTCGCAGAAGAGTGGCTGGTCGCCCGACTTCCGGAGCGCGGTGAGCGGTTCTGGCTCATCACCAGGCCCCTGCTGATGGGCCACGTACTCACCAGGTTGATTGTGCGCAAGTGATTCGAGGGCCCGCCCTGCCAAAGCGATCCAGCGAAGGTGGGAGTGGTACCTCCTTCCGATGCGGCCTACTTGGGGTTGATCTTGTTGATTTTGTTGCCCTGGATCCCGAGCCCGGCCATCAGCCCCTTCTGGCCGAAGATGAAGGCGTAGATGTCGTCCTTGGCGGTCGTGGTCGTCATGCTTTTCGCTTTCCCCTCGTCCATCAGCACAACGCTCGGACCGACGCCGACCTCAAACCCGTTCGCCTTGTCGAGCTGGTCCAACGCCTTGTCGTTCATGAAGAACATCGCGTAACTATAGGTCTGGGCGCCGGCTTGGAGGCCGAACGATCCGCCCGACGTGCTGTAGTACGCGACCGCCTGGCCGCCCTTCATCAGCGCGCCGTCGCCGTGCTGCCCGCCGATCCCCAAGCCGGCCTTGGTGACCTTCGGGAACACCAGGATCGCGCGGGCTTTCGCTCCCAGGACCTTGGCTCCGTCCACGGTCGCATAGAGCGATGCCAGGGAGGCCTGCGCATCCTTGCTGATCTCCGCGGCCTTGTCCTCCGCCAGGGCAGAGGATGGTCCGACCGCAAGCGACCCGATCATGACGACGCCGATGAGTGCGCTTCGTAACATGTTTGAGCTCCTTTCGATTTCGTCGATCGGTGAACACCCTCGGACTGATATGCATGAGCGCGGCTTGCATCCACTCCCAGGGCTGCCGACGGCAGTTGAACCCTCAATGTTCGGACGGCCAGTCGGACCATCGACGCCACGTGGCCAGACAACCGGTTTCAGGTGTCGCGTGACTCCCGCCGCGCGATACCTGAACCCCAACGGTTACTTTTTCGCTGATTCCACGTTGACTAGCAGCGCCTGGGTGTACGTGATGTCGATCGAGTCGCCCACTTTCACACCCTCGATGTTCTTCTTGTCCTCAACCTTGTAGCTCAGCTTGTCCCCCGACGCTGTTCGGACGGTGATGGAAGGCACTTTCGGGTCGATTGCCTCGACCTTGACCGTGGCCGTCAACTGGCGGCTGACCGTGCCGCCCGGACGCGCGCCCGTTCCCCCTCGGAGCGCAGCCTCTCCCGTCAGCGGCGCTGCGGCCTTTCCCGGCTTCGCCACGGCGATGACCGCCGACTCGTAGTAGCGGAACGTCACGACGTCACCGACCTTCAATTCGTTGAACCGCTTCACTTCGGGCCCTGCGGCAACGGTGTCCACCATGCCGTCGGTGAACTTCAACGTGATCAGGCGGTTCCCGGTGTCGATGGCCTGAATCGTCGCCGTCGCCGTCCGTGTCTCGCCGGCCGTCACGGCTTTCTGGCCGGCGTGAGCGCTGGCCGCGCCGGCAACGAACGCGGTTGCTATGACCAGATATTGGATGAATCGCATTTTGTCCTCCTTCAAATACCGACGTTAGTTTCCAAGGTGGCACCACGCGAGGCAATGCCCCAATCCTGAAACACAACAGCACGCGAGGACCAGTGCAAGACAGCGGCCGTCGGTCACCGAATGAACGCATGCACCGCGTGGCCGGCTTCCTCTTTTCTCGGCGGAAAAACGGCGGTGTGTTTTCCTGGACGACCTTCTCCGGGGTGCTGTTCGTGCTGGCTTCCTTGCGTATCGGAATCCTACTCCCGTGGCTCGGAAGTGTCTCTTATTTTTCAGCCCGCGCTAGTCTAGTTCACAGGCTCTGACGTCAAACAGCAGGTGAATCACGCGCCAGCGCGTCCGGTCACCGGAGGTTCTTCGACCTGACCTTCGAGAACCGTCTTGTACGCGAAGCCCGCGATTGCCGCGCCGATCACCGGAGCAAGCCAGAACAGCCAGAGCTGCTGAAGGGCCCAGCCTCCGACGAACACCGCGGTCGCCGGTGCTGCGCGCCGGATTGACCGAGGTGTTCGTCACCGGGATGCTGATCAGATGGATCAGTGTGAGCGCGAGGCCGATTGCGAGGCCCGCGAATCCTGCCGGAGCGCGTTTGTGCGTGGTGCCGAGAATGACGAGCAGGAACATGAACGTCATCACGACTTCGCACACGAGCCCCGCCGCCAGCGAATACCCACCTGGCGAGTGCACGCCGTAGCCGTTGGAGGCGAATCCTCCGGCGAGGCTGAAATCCGCGCGACCGCTCGCGATGAAGTACAGCACGCCTGCGCCGACGACGCCACCGAGGACCTGCGCCACGATGTAAGGCAACAGCAGGGCGGCGGGAAAGCGACCTCCGGCCCACAAGCCGACGGAGACGGCGGGGTTGAAGTGACCGCCCGAGATCGGGCCGAGCGCGTAGGCGCCTGTCAGCACGGTGAGACCGAACGCCAGCGACACCCCGAGCAGTCCGATTCCCGACGCCGGGAAAGGCGGCCGCGAGCACCGCGCTGCCGCAGCCTCCAAGAACGAGCCAGAACGTGCCGATGAACTCCGCAGATAGCTTAGCGAGCACGACGGCACCCCTTTGTTCGATCCGAGTGATGAGCGGGCGTCCCGGCAATGCCCGGATCGCAACGCCAGGGACGTAAGGACGATAGAGCCGGGCATCGACGCTTTGGCTTCGAGCGGAACGCAGACAGCATTTCGACTGGCGGTTTCAAGATTGTGAACTCGCGAGCGCGCAACGGCTCGGGGATCCGCCGGGGATCCGACGCGACGAAATTCGACGAAACGAGAGGATACGCGAAGAATGCAGAAAACGCTACGTATGAACCGGGGGGACGTCGTGCGCTACAGCCGAGGCAGCAAGGTCCTCGGCATCGAGGCGGGCTACTACGGGCAGGTCGAACGCGGGGCCGCGAAGACGAATCAGGTGACGGTCGCGGGAAAGAGAAGAACGTCGGATGTAGATGAGGTTAGACAGCGCGCGCGACCGCCAGGACATTCCAGGTCGTTTCGTCTGGTTGCCTGTCGAAGTCGGGAAACGCGCCGAGGCCCAGGAGGCTCAACCCGGAGCATTCCAGCAGAAGCCGAAATTCCTTGAGGAAAAAATAGCGCATCAAGTGCGTTTCGTCAGTCTCCGCGACCAAGCGGTCGTTATTCAGTTGCCAGACGTGAAACCGCACGGCAACGGTATTTTGGGCCGTATCGAGTGCCCCTGAAGCGGCCCGAAGCATCGAGCCGTCTCTCATGGGAATGATCTTGATACGCTCAGACGGCCGCTGATGCAGCACCGCGGGTCCATACCAGAAATCGGCGATGAAGAGTGCACCTGAATCGAGGTGCCGGCGAACGGTCTTGAGGGCGGCCAGCACGTCGTCGTTCTCGATTTGATAGCCGAGCACGGCGAACATCATCAGCGCCGCGTCGAACCTTCTCGCCAGGTCCACGCTCCTGATGTCTCCCTGCTGAAAGCGTACCTTCCCGGCGCACCCATCGTCTGCAAGCCGCTTCCGCGCCAGGGCGAGCATGCTTTCGGCCCGGTCTACTCCGACCACGTCATAGCCCCGGCCGGCCAACGGGAAGACATGGTTGCCGGTTCCGCACCCCAAATCAAGCACGCTCGAAACAGGCGTCGAGGCGTATCGACGGAAGAGTTCCTCAATGACATCGCATTCAGCAGCGTAGTCTTTGTCGTTGTAGAGCTCGTTGTACGCGCCGGCGTACGTTGAGCCAAAAATGGCCCTCATGAGAGTACTTCCCGCACCGCTTCGCACGTGCGCGTAAGCTGCGCTTCTGTCAGGGCCAACCCGGACGGCAGGTACAGTCCCTGGCGGGCGAGGGTTTCAGCCACAGGATAGCGCTCGTTCAGAAAAAGGCCGCGCTGGTGAAATGCCGGCTGCTCGTGCATGCCGAGAAAAAAAGGACGGGTCTCCACGCCACGTTCTTTGAGCGCCTGCCCAAACTGAAGGGCATCAAGCCCAGTACTCTCGTTGAGAACCACGCCATACATCCAATAGACATTTCGCGCCCACGGTTCCTCCGTGGGCAATTGCAGGCCTGGAAGACTCCTCAGGCCGCGCGTGTACTCGTCGCCCATCCAACGCTTTCGGGCAACAATCTCGTCGATCCGCCCGACCTGCGCAAGGCCAAGCGCGGCTTGAAGGTTGGTGATCCGAAAGTTGAAACCCAAACGCTCATGAAAAAACCGGCGGCTGGGCTGAAAACAGAGATTTCGAAGTGAGCGCGCCTGCTCGGCGATGTCATCATCGTCGGTCAGCAGCATGCCCCCTTCCCCGGTTGTGATCAGCTTGTTGGCATAAAAGCTGAAACAGCTGATTGATCCGAAACTCCCGCAACGTCGCCAGGTCGGATGTGCGCCGGCTCTCCCGGACAGATACTCTGCGCCGTGAACTTCCGCCGCATCTTCGATGATCGACAGACCGTGTTGTTCGGCGAGGCGCGTCACGGCGTCCATGTCCACTGGATGCCCGTAAATGTGCACGGGCATGATCGCGCGCGTCCGTGGAGTGATCCGCTTCTCTATCGCATCGACATCCATGCACCACGTCGTCGGGTCGCTGTCCACCAGGACGGGGATCCCGCCGTTGTAGATGACGGCCAAGGCACAGGAGATGATCGTGAACGTCGGCATGATCACCTCATCCCCCGGCTCGAGCTCCAGGCAGCTGACCGCCAGCTGGACCGCCGTGGTGCCGTTGCTGACGGCAATGCCGTGCCGCCTTCCGCAGTAGGCAGCCCATTTCTTCTCGAACTCGTCGATGTATCGGCCCGAAGAGGAGACCCAACCGGTCCGGACGCAATCGGATACGTACTCCAACTCTTTCTCGCCCAGCGCGGGCTCGTTGACGGGTATCACGGTCAGAAATGCTCCTTCTCATCGAGCCCGGTGTACGGTCCTTGCTTCACTTCCAGGAGAACGGTGTCCTCCAGCATGCGGAAGCCGTGTCCACCGCCCGTCATCAGCATGATGTCTCCGGCACGGAGCTCTCGGCTGGCGATCAACGTCCGGTCGTTGTCGTAGATATCGATTTCGCAGCGTCCCCGCCGGACGACGATCACTTCCGACGTGCCGACGAGGTGTCTCTCGAGAGCCACATGCACGTGACGCTTGACTTCGCCTCCCGCAGGATAGACGACGAAGCCGACCTGCTGTTTCAGGTCAGGCGGTGTCAGAAACGTTGTCTGTCTTCGGATCAAGTTCGCCGCGGATGATGTACGCCAGCGATTGACCGCGCGAGGTGATGTGTTCGACATGTTCCATCTGGCGGACTCCACTCCTATCGCTTGACGGTACTCAATGGCCGTGCCCGTGCCTTCGCGTCTTCAAGAATCTGCACCAGTCGAAGTTGATAGTCCGCCGTGGTGTACTCGCCCAGGCGTTGATGTCCACGCCGGACGAGCGTGGCCGCTACAGTGTCACTGCTCCACAGCTGATAGATGCCGTCCGCGATGGATTCGATCGACCGCGGATCCACCAACACGCCAGCATCGCCGACCTGCTCGCGGATGCCCCGAATGTCCGACGTCAACACCGGACAACCATACGCCCACGCCTCCAGGACGGGAATGTTCGTGGGGCCGAAGAACGTCGGCATCGTCAAGGCGACGGCGCCAGCATAGAGCCCCGCCATGTCTTCGTCCGGCACGTATCCTCCGTAGAGGATCTGAGACTCGAGGCCGAGGCTCGACGCGGTCGTCATGACGTCGCCGAATGTGCGCTCACGGATGTCGCCGGCGTGCGAGCCGCAGAACAGGATTGGGATGTCAGCGCCGTGCGCGTCCTTAAGGAGGCCAAGCGCCTGCACGATGCGCGTGTGATTCTTGTGAGGCCAGAACTGAGCGGGATAGAACAGATAGCGTTCAGGCAGATGATACGTCGTCCGTACGCGCTGCCGCTCAACCTCGGAGACATCGGCCGGCAGGTAGGACGCCGGCAGAAATGGCAGCACCTTGACGCGATCCGGTGTCACTCCGTAGGGTCCGTAACAGTTGAGTATGTCTTCTCTTCCGACCTCGGAATCCGCGAGAATCAGCGTCGCCGAACGCGTGCCGTTGCGGAACAGATATTCCCGCCAGTCCCACTCGCCATCCGCCGACACCTCCGGAAACTCCGGTTGCAGCCGGTGCTGCAGGTCGTGCACCGCCATGACGTACGGAATGTCCGCTTCGAAGGCCATGGATTGCGCGTACGGATAGACGGCAAGGTCCAAGCGGAAGCGACGAAACTCTTCGCGAAGATGCGGCCGAGCCACCACCTTGTCCACATCGGGAGGTGCGGCCCGCCGCTGCGCGTTCGACGCCCGCAGCCGTCTCCATGCTTCTCGATGCGGTCCCTCGCCAATCACCCGTCGCAGCGCATCGAGCACAGGTTGCCGCGGCGGCGGCTCGGAGCGGTCCAGCGATTCAACCGACCAACGACCCTTCAGGGGCGGCACCGCGGCACGAAACGAGGGCTCGGCGAACACGAGAAACTCGTCCTCGCACCCGGTTTCCTGCCACGCATCCAGCGCGTCCAGCATCGTCAGGCTGTATTGATAAATGCCGCCGGTATGTCGGTCGAGACTCGGCAGGACGCCAATGCGCATCTCGGATCTACACCTTCACGGATTGTGCGTAGTGCTGCCAGACGGATTCGCAGACGGCCCGGCGCTCCTCTGTGAATGCGGCGACGTCATAGTACCACCCGTCAATCGCATGCCGGCGGCGTGAGAAATGCGCAAGACTCTCCCAGACCTCCCGTCCAGGCCGCCGAACGTGGAGGAGCAGGTCCCCACGATTATCGAAGATCAAGAACCGCTCGAATCCCAGCTCCATCAGGAACTCTGCGTGGCCGATATCGTTCTCGCCAGCGAGGGAGTAGGAATAGGGATCCCATTCGTAAAAGACGACCGGCCGAGCGGATGTCAGCACCCCTTTTGCGCCGCGCAGGATAGGCGCGTCGAATCCGTCCGTATCGATCTTGATGAGGTGGGGACGGGAGAACGCCGGGTAGCTCAGGAGGAGGTCGTCCAGCGTCTGGGTCTGGACAGACCCGCCCGCGGCGTCGGCCACGAGGTGGGCGGTCCCGTCGTGCTCGTTGAACCTTCCCTTGATCAGTGCCGTTCGATCGGAGAGCACGGCCGCCGCTATTGTCACACCGGAAATCTGAGCGGTGTTGGACTCGAGAAACGGCATGAACCGGGGATGGCCTTCGACGCAGAGCACTCGAGCGCCAGGGGCAACGCCAGCGACGAGGAGAGCGGTGTCGCCGATGTTCGCCCCGACATCGATGACCAGAGGCTCGCGAACGGCAAGTGCGCTCACTACGTCCGCGACATTGCGGCCATAATCTGGCAAGGTCTTCAGGATGCGAGGAAGATTATGTGAGGCGTCGCATTCCAGGAAGAAATCGCCATACTTCAGTCTGACCGGCTCAGAGGCCCGCGGAGCGGGCGGACTCTTCCTGAAGAGCCACCGAGCGGCACTGATCGCAATTGGAGGCAACAGTATCAGGGCCAAGGACCTCCACAGCTTCTTGTGGATCCCCCGCACGTCCTTCGGCGTCAGAGGCATTTTAGAACGATCCCTTCAAGCTCTTGCATGCGCAGACGAAACGTATGATCGCGTAGCGTCCGCTGCTGCCCCGCACGGGCAATGGCCTCCCGTTCGTCGTCGTGCTGCAGATAGTATTCGACCATCTCGACGCACTCCTCGTTCGTGCGGTAGGTCACGACTTCCTTACCGGGCTCGAACATTTCGTGCAGGTTCTTCTTCCAGTCCGTGACGAGCAGGCTGCCCATTCCTGTGGCCTCGAAGAGGCGAAGGTTACCGGCGTAATCCCCAGCCACATCGATATGGTGGTTCAACGTGATACGCGATTGGTGCAAGACACGAAACATCTCCGCGCCCCACGCAGCGCCCCGATGGCGACGAATGGTCGGTGAGGTATCCGGAAGGCCGCGCAACGACGGCGCCCACATCTGGACGGAAAGACTCTGACAGACATGATCGAGCCAACGCAGCCTGGATGCGTGCGCCGAAAACACATTGCCGACAAAGGACACCGGAATGGGCCGTTCAGACCCGCTGAACCGTGACAACACGCCGGGCTCGAAGCCAAAGCGCAGGCGTTCGCTCTTGACGCCTTGCCGGCGAAAGTAATCGACGAAATTGTCGACGCAGGAAAGCATGAGGTCGTAGACGCCAAAGTCCCGTGTTCCCTCCACGGGGGACGCGTGGCTTCCGACCAACAGGCGCACGTACGGCTTCATCTCGCGAAGAAATGCGGCGTCGATGTCAATCGTGTGTGTGAGCAGCACGTCGGGCTTGTAGAACTTGATCTGGGCCCGCAGAATCTCGTAAAACCAGTCACGCTCCGTGCGAGACAGCCACGGCACGAACCCACGTCTCAGGCGAAACTGCCATCGCCGGCTGCCGGCCACGCCCGAGCGGTGCTGTCGATCCCAAGCTTTCTGCATGAACTCGTTGTTGATGTCGATATCCCACGCGTCGTGTCCCAGTTGTTTCAGGTTTCGCGAATAGAAGTCCGCCAGGCCGAACAGACTGTCGGCACGTGCCCGAACCTGCTCTTCGTAGGTCTGCGTGTCCAGCCCAGGGTGCTGGCGATAGAGCCAAGTCAGGAAGTCCCGATAGTCGGTGCTGATGAGTAGAAAGCGCACGGTGTGTTCAGGCAAACGCTCAAGAGCCTCCAGGACGCGGGGCTCAGGTGCCGAACCTAATTATCACCGATCACGCATATGAATTGAGTATGCGCATCGCGAATCATCACGTGAACCCGAAAAGATCACGGCAATGCAGTGCCCATTGCTGCCAGGAAAGTCGGCGATTTTGTCGAACCATTTGTCGCCATGCAAAGATTGTTCTCTTAGAAGGTTTGCCAGTGCTCTTTTCAACGGGGTCTCCGCGCCTGCCTCCCAGTTATAAGTGTTGAGAAAGGGACGATCGGGGGTCGGAAGTTCTACGGCCAAATAGCTCGCCACGGCCACAAGCGGCTCGCGATCGGAGACGTCAGTTGAGTAAAAGAGCAATGCAAGTTCAGGATGTTGTGATTTGAGGTGAACGATCTCGGCGAGTTTCGTCTGAAACGCATGTGTGGATAGCGCCGCCGCACCGGCTTCTCTGTAGCTGCCAAGGATGCCCAACAGCGCGACGCCAATGAGCATTCCGGCGACGACGCCCCGTAACTCCAGGTAGCCTCGTGCAACAACGTTGCTGACTAACAAGTAAAACCCCAGCGACGCTGCAAACGTCACGAACAGATTGCCTGGGGTGAGATATCGCCCAGACAGCGATGTGTTGCCCCCATAGATAACCGCTTGAGGGCCGAGGATCAAGATGCCACCGGCTGTCGAGAGCACAGCGAACTTCACCACATCCCTATGCCAACCTCGCCCGAGCCATTGCTGCGGATGCCTGGGCAGAAGTGTCACAAAGCCAGCCAGAAGAGGCAGAAACCAGAGTGTATTTCTTGAATAGCTCACGAGCATAGGTCTAAGTGCATAGAGGAATGACGTAATTGAAGCCTCGCCCGTATTTGACGCATCTCCCGTGTAGAGACCATGAGCCTGGATCATCCTTGCAGTGAGCCCGATCTGCGCGCCAACACCCAACAATAGGCAGAGTAAGATGAGACCGTCGCGACGATGTAGATGCGGGCGGAGCGGACAAGTGGCGACAGAATCAACGGCATGACGACATACGTAAACAGAAGTGCCGCAGGAAGAACCGGGATGAAACTTTCCTTGACAAAGCCAGCTATCCAAAGGAGCACAAACCCAGGCACAAGCCGCACTGGCTGCCACCGCTGTCGTCCCAGCTGCACGGCGATCCATGCAATTCCCATCAGGGTTAGTGGAACTCCATATGATTCTGCGGGCCCGAGATGGATCCAAATCTCGTTCTGTGGTCCCGAAAAAAACAATAGCGTGATGACTCCAGCCAAAAAGGGCTGGAGAACAACGCGTATAGCTACGTATAGTGCCAGGCTCGACACTAGTGCGAGCAGCAGTCGGTTTGTGTGCCACAGGCCCGCGTCGAGACGGAAGCAAAAGGCCTCGAAGATCCTGAATACATAATAACCAGGTCGAAAACGCCCATTCGATTCCACGGCATATTGCTGGATCAATGGAGAGAGTTCCGTCACGCCGACTCGCTTATCTCTTCCCAGGATACTTACGATTTCATGATCGTCGATCATGCCAAAACCAGCGGTGAGCATCGGCCGTATCATGAAGATGAGACATCCGCACACAAAGACGAGAGGCCATTCACGCACTAGGCATGTCACATAGGAGGACAAGCTTGGCGTTCTCATGACAAGGTGGTCCAGGTTCTGGCAGCGAAGCGTGTGCTTGGGCCTTGTCTTTGAGTTACGGCCGCTTGTAGCAAGGACATACGACGCACAACAACTCATGTCTGCTGTTCATAAATTCAGCCCCGCGGTCGCGGACCGGAAGTCCGTCTGGAGAGCAGCGCCGTAGTCGCGGTTGACGGGGTGGTTGACGGCTCTCACGTGCGGGCAGGTGCGCGTGAGCTCGTCAGCGCTCTCGGCCGTCCCATCACCGCTGCCGTCGTTCGCGATGATGATGATCTCGAAGTTCGGTGTCAATGCCGCGGCGGTTGTGACCCGAGGAACGACTTCGTCCGCTCCAGACGATCTACGGCTGGCGCTCGATGTGGCGGGTGGGCATCTCCGTCACGCAGCTGATGGACGGTCTTACCTTGTGCTCCCCTCGAGATCCACACTGAGCGCCGACGTCCTGCCCGCGGGCCGGGTTGTTTGATCTTTCCGGCCGCCCGTCTCCAGGCCGGAGACTCTCAGCACACTCGCAATCTTCGATGCAAGCATTTGGTTGCCTAAGGGGGTCACGTGCATGTCGTCTATCCAGATCAAGCCCGAATAGTCATCGAAGATCGCCGTAAGATCCGAAAATCTCGAATATCCCGGCGCTGCCGCTTCGATCATCCGATAGACCGAGTGGTACAGGCTGTCGAGCGCGGGATCAACTGCGTGGGCAAGCGCTTGTTCCTCTGCAACCAGCGGCTTCTTGCTGATCGCGATGTACGGCGGCCAAAAGAACCGAAACTCAAAACCGTATTTTTGTGCAAGGCCAGCAACGAGGTTGTAGTTTCCCTGGTATGTCTGAACGATGGATGCGGCCAACGCCGTCTCATCGACACCCATCGTCCGGTATGTCAGCAGTTTCGGCTGCTCCTCAGGAGGATGCGTGACTCTGAGCAGGAGGTCGGCAATCAGTGAGTATGAGTATGTACCTTCTCATCAGCCGACCGATCGCACTTTGCTCAACGCGCTTGGTCCCCTCGAATGAGGCGGCAAGTTGTGCGAGGTTTTCGTGGACGCCGGCCCGGCCAGACTGATACGCACTAAATGCGTCGTTGTAGCCCTCGTACGAAATCACCAGATCTGGCACGTTCCCTGCCTGGAGCTGCAGCAACAGTTGTAGAACACTCTGGGTCGAGACATAGGCGGACTCGCCAAAGTTCACCACGCACACTGGCCTGGCGCTGACGCCCTGCAACTCTGTCTGAAGATGAGCAGGCAAGGTGTTCCAATCGGCCGAACCGGTGCCCCACACGGTCGATCCGCCAAGCACAAAGACTTTGAACGAGCTCGAACCGCAGACCGCCCCCGGGGTCAATCTGACGCCGTCGGCATCGACATTGATCGTCTTGCCTGAGAAAGCGTGTCTGCGCCAAAGAACATATGGGCGATACGCTTGGCGCCGACTGACCCTGAACTCACGCCAATACACAGGCGCCCATTCCTGCGACGAGTAGTACGACGACGCTGATCGAGGATCGAGGACTTCCTGTTCCCCAGGCTGTATCAGCGCAGCCAGCGCAACACGGCCCTTTATGACACTGGCGCTCGCGAGCTCGAGACACGCGAAACAGACGACGGCATTCAGCACCAGGACTCCGGTTTTCTTGTATATATCGGCGGCGCGTCGGCCAAATAACCGCAGAGGGGCAATACTCTCGGCGCCAGCTCCCACCGCGATGCCGACCCAGCTGCCAACCGCAACGAGCAACCGATTTCGCGTGTTCATTTGAGACCGTAATTCCAAATGACAGGCGGCGCAAGCCGCACGGTAGATTTCTAGAGCCCTTTGGAATTCTAGGCCATTAAACACGGAGTGTTGCAAGGGCAGAAACGTGAGATTGAGAGTCGCTCTCAAAGTGGCGCGCAACACACACCACGACGTTGGACGCGCTGCCAAAGTATTCGCCCTCATGACCGAGGGCATGAGCATCCGCGCGATCTCCCGCGTCACCAGTCCGAGGTAGCTCCCGACGGATCACGAATATGCGGTTCCGACCCGCGAATATCAGAGCGATCAACCGTTGCGATAGCCACCTCGGCTAAAGCGGTAACGATGGCCCTCCAGGACGTAGGCACGTCCTTCGTGCGGGCCAATCGTTCCAGACGGATCGGTCCAAGCCGCCCGCACAGCATACCCCGCCTGTGCGATCTCAATTTCGACGGCCCAGCGCGGCAGGATCCAGACATCGAGACCGACCCACGCATCACGTACTCCTCGTGGCAGCGGTCCTGGACCATTGTCGCTCAGGCGACAGCGTTGGGTCTGCCTCAGTGGTGTCGGTCCGTCGGAGAGCGGCAAGCGGCATAACACGATGCGCGGCGCACCGGTCTGAAGGAGACGGCGTAGGAGCGCGAGCGGATCAGGTGCATATTGAAGACAGCCCGACGCGAATACCAAATCGGGCTGCTCTACGGCGGCCAGATCCGTGACAAAGTGCAGCATATCGGTCTCAAGGGGACGCGCACGAGCTACCATCGCAGGCGTTTCCACGACCCACCAGTCGTAGACCCGCGACGTCCAAGCGCTGGCTTGGAAATAGTGGGCACCGCATGCGCCTCCACAATCGAGCACGCGGGGGTGGGGCGGCAACTCCGTAAACGCGAGTAAAAGCGCGGGATTGTCCGCCGTCTGGGTACGCAACGTCTCGCGAAAGGCCATGGTCTTCGCGTAGACGACGGCGGTCAAGGCGTCCGCTTCGTAGCCGCTTATTTCTGGTATGGGTGCCGCAGCGGGTTGAAGGGCTCTCCGAAGTCGGTCGCGAAGAGCTGCTGACGGCAGCATCAAAGAAGTTGTCGAAATCTTCAAGGGTCTTAAATAGTCCAGATGTGATCGGTGAGATCGACTGATTCGTCGGCGACATGACGCCTCAGGACATCGAGGTTGTCGCCGCAGTAGAGCAGGTTCATGCTGTCAGCAGCTCGCGGAGCGTCCACACGTGATCCGCTAATCCGGCCTACTAGCGCGACCTCCGGTGCGCCCGCACTCTCAAAACAGCGTGTACATGAAGGGCGTTACAGGCGACCCAGGCTTCAGATCACCGATCGCAAGGCCCACGAACAGCGCGACCACAGCCGTCGCTGGCGCGAGCCACCACCACCGTCGCGCCAACACGAAGTCCATGAGTTCGATCGCGACGACGTGCAGACCGGCAGGTGCATTGGCGACTCGCCAACGAGCCAGCAGCGCCTCACCGGCGTGATACATCGCATAGCCGAGGACGATGGCAGACGTGACCACATAAAACGTGAGGGGCATGGAAACATCGCTGTAGGATCCCGGCGCGAAAACGGCGCGAGCCATCTTCATCGCCTGCGCCAGGGTCTGCGTGCGGAAGAACAGCCAGCCGAGCGATACCAGCAAAAGGTGCTGGCGCATGACAGCGCGAGGCCCAAAGACTGCGGCAATTGATACCGCAATGACCGCTTCACTTGCTGGCCGATTCGATGCGCGACGAGCAGGAGCCCGTGATAGGTGCCCCAGACGATGAATGTGGCACTTGCGTTATGCCAGAGACCGAAGACGACCATTGACAGCAACAGACTGAAATAAACCCACCAGCGCCCTCGACGCAGCGAAGCCAGCTGCAGGAAGACATAATCGCGAATCCAGGACGACAGCGACATGTGCCAGCGCGTCCAGAACGCTGCGGGTGTAGGCGACAGATACGGCCGGTCGAAATTCTCGTCGAGACGGATGCCGATGAGCCGCGCTGCTCCAATCACGATGTGTGAGTAGCCTGCGAAATCAAAGAACAGCTGAAAGCCAAAGCCGATTGCCAGGAACCAGACGTCCAGGCCGCCCCAATTTCCGTTGATTCTGTCAAAGCCCGCGCTGACACCAGCCCCGGGCCTCCAACCGGCCCCGAGTATCTCGGCCAGAACCATCTTCATGAAGAGGCCCTGCAACACGCGGCTGGCGCCCACAGACAGATCGTCCAGGCTGGGGCCGATCCTCTGACGGAACTGCGGGAGCAGCGTGGGTAGACGACCGATGGGTCCCGACAGCACGGTCGGCCAGAAGGCCATGTACAGACAGAACTCCAGCAGCGAGGGATCCAGTTCTTCTTCGTTGTAGATGTCGAAGAGGTAACTGAGCGCCTGCAGGGTCCAGAAGGAAATGCCGATTGGCCGAACGAGCTGGTGCATGAATCCGAGGCCCGGTTCGCCGGCCAGCGGCGCGCTGGCGTACTTGAAAAACGCCGAGCAGCGCGATATTCATCGCGACCCCGAGCCAGAGTCGCCCGGCGGTGACGTGGCGCTTGAGAGCAGCCCCCAACAGGTAGTTCATCACGGAGCTGGCGATGAGCACCGACAGAAAGCCGGCTCCCCAGCCGACGTAGAAGAGCCAGCTCGCCAGCAGGAGCGCGAGTTGCTGTGCCCTGGGCGATCGGCATGCGGCAACCGCCACACAGACGAGCAGCGCACACACCAGGTAGTGAACGGGACCTGGCGCCAGAACCGCCGTCAACGCATTCATCTATTTGCGGGGCTTCCCGACCCTCGCCGCGGTTGCGAACATCAATCCGACAGTATCCATGTCTTTTGGCTGAACCTTGCCGGCGGATATTCGTTTGTTCGTCACGTCCTCCAGCTTCATCAGGATGTCTACCAGCGCCAGCGAATCGATCAAGCCAGACGATACCAATGGCGTATTCTCATCGATCTGAATCTCGGGCCGACGAATCACGTCGCTCTTGATGTAGTCGATCATCTGCTGAGTCTCGTCACTCATTGCCGCTCCTCTCACGCTATCGGCTGATCACGCCTCAATTCCGGGTGTTCATCGAGCAGCTTCTGACGCGTCGTCGAGCGCGCGGCCTTACCGGCGGTGCTCTTGACGATCCACCGAGGCGGCTTCAGGAAGATGGACCGCACCGCGACGTCCAGCTCCGCAACGATGGCATCGCGAAGGGCTCTCTCGATCTGAACGCGGTCGGCCAGCTCGTTCTCGTTCTCGACTTCGGCTGCCACGATGATATCCTCCGTGCCGAGATCCGGGTTGTGTACACCGAACGCCACGGCGCGGCCATCGTGAATGGCCGGATGCTGGCAGACGATGTGCTCCACGTCCTGGGGATGAATATTCTTGCCGGCGACGATGATGAGATCCTTGGAACGGCCGATGACGTAGAGCTCGCCGTCCATGCACAAACCGAGATCACCGGTCCAATACCAGCCGTCGTGAAGCACTTGTGCGGTCAGGTCCGGCCGGCCGTAGTAGCCGTCGAACAAGCAATCAGTGTGGATGGCGATCTCGCCGACCTCGCCGTCATGAAGGCTCCTCCCGGCGGCATCGATGATTCGGACCTGTTGGCCCGCCAGGCAACGGCCCGACGACACCAGGCAGGCGCTTCCGATCGCGTCTGGCGCAACTGGCACCGCCACTCGATTCTGCAACAGCTGCTGCCGGTCAACGTACAGCCGCCGAGGCGTTCCATCGACGTCAGACTGTGTGACCGCGAACACGTTCTCGGCCATCGCAAATGAGCTCTTGACGGCATCGGATCGCAAACCGCACGACTCGTATGTCTTCACGAACTCATCGATGCTCTGGGCTCGAACCGGCTCAGAGCAGTTCACCAACGCGCGGAGCGCGGAGAGATCGTACCGCGCGCGGTCTTCGGGACGAACACGACGTGACAAGAACTGCAACGCGAAGTTTGGCACCCACGCCAGCGTGCACCGGCGTTCCGAGAGGAGCTGCAACATCGTGCCTGGCTGGGCGACCCAGTTTGTCGGGGATTGCATGACCACGGGTAGGTGATACGCCAGCGGCAGCATGAAGCAGGCGATCAGTCCCATGTCGTGATAGAGAGGCAACCAGCTGTAGATGCTGTCGCTCTCGGTGATCCTGAGTGCAGCCACCAGATGATCGAGCTGGGTCAGAACTGCCGCGTGGGAGAGGGCCACGCCCTTTTGAAGACCCGTGGTGCCGGCTGAGTGCTGAATGAATGCGATCCGGTCAGGGTCCGATGGAATGTTCGGCATCGGCGGCCGCCCGGATGACAGCACGGCACTGCGTACGATCCGCGTTCCGCTCGTCTTTGCCAAATGATCGATCAACAGGGTCTCCGTTGACTCGTCCTGAACCACGACCATCGGAGCCTTCAGATTCGCCAGCACACCACTCAACCCTGAGCTGTACTTGGCGGGATCCGTCTTGAAATTCGGATAGGCGAGAATCGCAGGCACCGCTCCCAGCAACATCGCGCCGGCAAAGGTCGCCAGCAGCGGAAGACCTTGCTGCATCACCAACACCACAGTGTCTTGCGAGCCAAGCCCATGTGCCCGCAGCTCGTCGGCCTGCAGGCACGCGAACCGGGTAAATTCGCCAAACGTCAGCGTGTGGACCTCGTCCTCATCCTCCCACATCGTGACGAAGGATCGTTCGGGCGGTGCCGCGGCTAGCGCTTCAACCAGGGTACGAACGTGCGTTCTGGACATACCAATGGGTGCGATTCCTGAAATGTGCAACGTTCTTGGCCCATTAAACACGGAGTGTTTGCAAGGGCAGAAATGTGAGATTGAGAGTCGCTTTCAAAGTGGCGCGCGAACGTGGCCAGCTTCCCCCGGGGAACCGGCGACCATCGCGGACGTGAGGCGGTCGATGGCCGCTTCCCACGAAAACCATTCTTTGGCGAGCGCAAGCGCACCCTCCGTGAGGCGGCGCCTGAGCGCCGGATCGTCGACGACTGCCGTGATGGCGTCAGCCAGTGCCGCTGGGTCTTTCGGCGGGCAGAGGAGCACGTTCCGGCCGTCGACGAACGGTGATTCCAACCGAGGCCCGCGAGTGGTCACGATCGGGAGGCCCGAAGCTGCGGCCGCAGCGAAGGAGCTGTTGTTGAGCTGGACCCCGATGTCAATCGGGAGCACACAGACGTCTGCAGTTGAGAGGTACATCGCCAAGTCGCGAGGGTCCTCGACGAAGCCACTCCAAATGACAGAGTCCGCTATCTCAAGCTCTCGGTAAGCTGTTTGGATTTCCTCATAGTACGCCTCCGCACCGGCGAGTGGACCTCCGATGATCACGAGCCGGGTGCCGGGTCGGTTCCTGACCACACGCCGGAATGCGGCCCCAAGCGTCTCTAACCCTTTTCGACGATAGACATAGCCAAAATACGCGATGACGAATTCGCCCTCGCTCAGCCCGAGTCGTTGTCGGCCCTCACTGCGCGTCGTCCTCGGATCCTTCCTCACCGGAACGAGTGGAGGCGGGGGGATGAGGATCACCTTATCGTTTTGGTCGGTACCTTCGGTCAGCTGACGCCGATGGTGGTCGCTGAGCACGATGATGGAGTCGCTGTCGTGAAGAAGGGTGCCGTAGGAATGATGTACGCGGTTCTCTCCCAGCAGGATCCTGAGCGCCTTGCGGGCCGCGCGGGCTGGGAAGGACGTTCCGGAGATTGATCCGATGGCGTTCTCGAACTGGGTAATGCACCGAGTACCCGGCCGAACCAGCTTGGCGACGGTCGGGACGAAGGTGATCATCGGGTGGTTGTCATAGATCCAGCCGATATACATCAGCAGCAACACGTCCGGCCGGTAGCGCCAGAGCAGCCACGCCAGATAAGGCAGCTCCCTCCACGACCACCGTCGTATCACTCGCCTGACCGCGCCGCCGTTCTGCCCTGACGCATCAACGCGCGTTGTCAGAACGCGAACGTCCACGCCACGCGCGGCGAGACCCTCAGCAATCATCCGAGCGTGCTCGGCTTCGCCAGCATGAGTCGGCGGATAGGCTCCCGAGATCAAGAGAAGCCGCATCTTCGGTCAGTCGCCTGGACGGCGGGTTTCGGTCTTGCGGTTCGCAACAAACCAGGCGATCGTCGTTTCAAGGCCTTCGGACAAGGAACACCGAGCCTCGAACCCGAACCGCTCTTTCGCCCGCGAAACGTCGAGGCATCGACGAGGTTGACCGTTTGGCTTCGTCGTGTCCCAGGCCACATGTCCGGAAAACCCGACTTTCGCCGCGATGGTCTCGGCAAGATCGCGAATCCGTATTTCCTGACCGGTGCCGATGTTCACCGGATCGCCGCCGTCATAGCACTCAGCGGCCTTGACGATCGCTTCTGCGCCGTCGGCAACGTAGAGGAATTCGCGCGTCGGTGATCCATCCCCCCAGAGCGTGACGGTATTCCGATGGTCCTCCGTAGCCTCCACGAACTTGCGAATCAGACCGGGAATGACATGACCAGTTTCCAGGTCAAAGTTGTCTCTCGGGCCGTAAAGGTTGGTGGGGAGCAAATAGATCGCATTGAACCCGTATTCTGTCCGATAGGCCTGTGCCTGCACGAGGAGCATTTTTTTGGCCAGCCCGTAGGGCGCGTTCGTTTCCTCCGGATATCCGTTCCAGAGATCCTGCTCTTTGAATGGCACGGGCGTGAACTTCGGGTACGCACAGATGGTGCCGACAGCGACGAACTTCTCGACGCCCATTTGGCGCGCGTGTTCCATCAACTGAATACCCTGAATGGCGTTGTCGTAGAAAAACCGACCCGGACTCGCTCGATTTGCCCCGATGCCGCCGACAACTGCCGACAGATGAATGATCAGGTGCGGGCGAGACTCGCGCAGCAATCGCTCGATCGCGCCCCGATCGCGCAAATCGCAGGTTGCGGAGCGAGGGATCCACACGTCCCGACATCCGCGGGACCGGAGCGCTTCGACGATGAACGACCCCAGGAATCCAGCTCCTCCCGTTACGACCACGCGTTTTTCTGACCACTGCATGCCGTATGCCTTCGCAAGCGCTCTCAAAACGAGAGAGCAGCACGAGTCTCCCACATCACGTCAGAACCCCAGACCGATCGCACCAGATCACGCGTCACGCGCTGTATTCATGGCTGGGGTCTTGCGGACGGTCTGGATTCAGGCCATACTGGGCCGTCACAACTCATTATCGCATCTCAATCGTCTGATCTTCAGCATGCAGATTGACGCTCATCACGAGTTGCGCCACGTCTCAATCCATCCCACACGGGGCTGGTTCGACTTTGAGGTCCGTGAGGTCGGTGAATACTTCGAGCTGCTTTTTTTTCTCGTCTGGCGCGATCTGAAAGTGCGATACAAGCAGACGGCGATGGGCGTCGCATGGGTGGTGTTGCAACCCATCGTTTCGATGGTCATTTTTTCGGTCGTGTTCGGCCGCTTGGTCGGCGTGCCGTCGGACGGCGCGCCTTATCCCTTGTTTGCGTTCGCCGCGCTGGTGCCCTGGAACTTCTTCGCGACAACCCTCAATCGCTGCGCAACGGGCCTGGTCTCGGACGCCAACCTGCTCTCCAAGGTCTACTTTCCCCGGATCATCTTGCCGCTTTCCGCATCGCTGTCGGGCCTCGCCGATTTTGCGATCGCCCTCATCATCTCGATTGGCATGCTGGCGTGGTATGGCGTCCATCCGACTGGCGCGATGCTGTTGATTCCTGTCTTCGCCGGCTTTGCGCTCCTCACCGCGCTCGCCTTCGGACTCTGGCTGGCGCCACTCAATGCTCAGTACCGCGATATCGGAATTGTTCTGCCGTTCGTCATGCAGGTGTGGATGTTTGTTTCGCCGGTCATCTACTCGGTCAGCCTCGTGCCTAAACAATGGCGCCTTCTCTACGGTCTCAATCCGATGGTTGGTGTGATCGAGGGCTTCCGCCTGGCGTTACTGGGTACCGCTCACGTCGACTGGTCGGTCGTCGGCATGAGCGCGGCCGCCGTGCTCACGTTGCTGGTGGGCGGTCTCATCTATTTCGGTCGAGCTGAACAGAATCTTGCCGACGTCGTGTAGTCGCGGACACGGCGATGTACTTTTCACTGAGAATTCCCAGGTGCGTATTCAGCCGGAGCCCCGAACGCGCGGCGAGACGACGTAGTCGCCACACCGATCGATCGAAGCGCTGAAAGCGGTGGTGGCAAGAAGTGGTAGGCCCCATCGCGCGGCGCGAGGCGGTGGGCGGTTGCGAGGGCAGGGGACGAGTCGCGACCACGAAAGCGCTCCCGGAATCCGCCTTGTGGCAGGTCACACGGGGAGAACGGCCACCGCCGCACTGATTGCGTCAACCTGTTCAGACGTCAGCTCCGGGTACATGGGCAGGCTGAGAATCTCGGAGGCCGCACGTTCGGTCACTGGGAGCGATCCTTCAGGAATCGCGAGATGGTGATACGCCGGCTGCAGGTGCAGCGGCACGGGATAGTGAATACCCGTCGCGATGCCGTTTCGCGTCAGCTCTTGCTGCACGGCCTTGCGCTCCTGCACGCGAACGACGAAGAGGTGCCAAACGGGCTCGGCCTGAGGATGTGTGGCCGGCAGTCCGATGCCGGAGTCTCTGAGCCGTTCCAAATACCGTGCGGCGTGTCGCCGCCGGGAAGCGTTCCAGTCGTCGAGATGCCGAAGCTTTGCTCGCAGGATGGCGGCCTGAATCGAATCCAATCGGCTGTTGAGGCCTTCGATCTCATGAACGTACTTCTCTTGGCGCCCGTGGTTGGCGAGGCGCGCGATTCGGTGAATCAACTGCTCATCCCGGCTGACGACCGCGCCGCCGTCGCCGCATGCGCCGAGGTTCTTGCCCGGATAGAAGCTGAAGCAGGCCGCGTCGCCAATCGATCCGACTCGGTGGCCGCGCCATCGGGCGCCATGCGCCTGGGCGGCGTCTTCAACGACCTTCAGCCCATGCCGGCGAGCCACAGCCATGATACGGTCCATGTCGCACGGATGGCCATAGAGATGCACCGGCACGACGGCGCGCGTCCGCGGCGTGATGGCCGCTTCCAGCGCCTCCGGATCCATGAGCAGCGTGTCGGAGGTGACGTCGACGAACACGGGGCGCGCCCCCGTGAGCCCGATGGCCTCGGCGGTCGCAATGAACGTATGTGCCACCGTGACGACCTCGTCGTGCGGTCCGATTCCGAGCGCCCGCAGCGCGAGATACAGCGCGTCGGTGCCGTTTGCGCAGCTCGCACAGTGCACTGGCAGATGGGCGGCACCTGCTGCCGACGCCGCTGACGCGTCGCCACAGTAGCGCGCAAATTCTCTTTCGAATTCGCGAGGCTCTTCGCCACCCACGAACACGCCGCGCGCGAATACCCGTCCGATGGCATCCTCGAGATCCGAGCCGAGGGCCTCGTGCTGTGCGTGTAGATCAACGAGCGGTATGTTCAATGTCGTTGTCTCATGCCGTGGCATCCACGGCCTCGAAGATCGTTTCGGCAGCTCCTTGTCTCTTCAAGGATCGATCACCGGCTTCGAGAACTGCAACGACGTCTCGCGCGTGCTCAGGTCCGGTGAGCGGAGTGCGGCCGGTACGCACGCAGTCCAGGAAATGAGCCGCCTCCAGCTTCAGGGGCTCCTCGAAGCCGATGCGCGGCAGCAGGATGTCTCCCGAGCGGTGCAAGAGCTGGTATCCCGAGAAATCGTCGTAGTCCATCCTGTCGCCCACTCGAGGAACGCGATCGATACCCTTGTCGACAATTGAGATCTTCTCGTCTCGCACATCGTCGTAAACGACCATTTTTCGACTCCCGACCAGCGTCATACGACGCGTCTTGCCGGGGTCGAGCCAGCTCACCTGCACGTGCGCCGTCATGCCGTTCTGCCAGACCAGATTCGCGAAGACGGTGTCTTCGATACCGGGCTGGATGCTGGCGACGCCGTGCGCCAAGACATGGTGGGGACGTTCTGGACCGAAGAGGTACAGCAAGATGCTGACGTCGTGAGGTGCCAGGTTCCACCAGGCGTTGACGTCGGTCCGAACCTGCCCGAGATTGAGGCGCTGACTGTAGACGTAATAGATTTGGCCAAGGTCGCCGCTGTCGACCAGGCGTTTCATATGGCGGACCGCCGGATTGTACAGAAAGGTGTGCCCGACCATCAGGATGCGCGATTGCGCCGAGGCGGTGCGCATCAATTCTTCCGCTTCGTGAACCCGCATCGCCAACGGCTTCTCGACGAGCACGTGCTTGCTGCGTTCGAGGGCTGCCATGGCCAGCGCGTAGTGTGTGGCCGCCGGGGTTGCAACGATGACGGCGTCGATCTCCGGATCCGAGATTGCCGCTTCGCAGTCCGCGGTGGCGATCGTCCTCGGGAAGTGTGCTTCCACGTACTGCCGCCTGGCGGCGCTCTCCTCTACCACCCATTTGACGTGACAGCCGGGCTGGGCCGAGAAGTTTCGCAAGAGATTCGGTCCCCAGTAGCCGCATCCAATTTGCGCAATCTTGATCATGCGAGCGGGCCTGCTGAGGAGATTCTCGAGTGCCGGCGCGTCAGGAACGAGCGTATGGTCTCCACCAGCGACCGCACTGTCGCAGCCGCTCCCTGCGATCGACCCGGAGCCTGACCGAGCCTGGCCGCGGCAACCGTGCACGCTCGTTGAATGAGCGATAGCGTCGTGTCTGCAAACGCTGCCGGCCGGTGATACACCCTGTGTGCATCGGCCGCCTCGTACCCGCCTTCCTGAAGCGCCTGGGGCGTGCAGAGGTAACCGACTGCATCGTTGGCGTAACCGCAGACGACGACGTCGTTTGGACGTGCTCCGAAGCGGGCGGTGAACGCGCGACTGAGAGCGTCGCCGTAGGCTGCCAGCGGCTCACCGGGAAGAAACAGCAACCAGGTCGACGGCGCCCGCGACGGCGACACGTCGGCGGGAAGCGACGCGCCAATGCGCACGACCTGCAGCTCGGTGGGCTCTGACCCAGACACGTCACGAAAGGGGAGAGCAACGGGTGTGCTGGTGACGAACACGCGCGCGGCTCGTGCCGGCTCCGCACGCTCGCTGGCGGCAATCGCTCCGGTGGCGACAAGGCGTCCCATGATCGAGGCCTGAAGCGAGGTGGCGGCGCCAAAGTGTTCAGGCCAGCTCCGCGGATCGCGGCCGATGCGGTGCGTCACGTCACCTGCACATCCCTGGACGAAGCAAATGACCGGCCTCATACCATCCCGCTCGTACACGTGTTGAACTGTGCTTCGCATCACACCTGGCCAATCGGAGCTGAGGTTCGAAATCTCTGCAGAACAAGTGGCATGACAGGCGTACTGGACGACAAGGGCCATCGGTCGGTCGATCGGGCCCCCGAGCGCATCGAAGCGTCCAACCCAGACACGGTGGTCCACCGGTCCGTCGGGATCGACGCCGAGCTCGATCCTGCCGTTCTTCCGCTCGCGACGATTGATATTCTCGAGGACTTCGGCCACGCCGATCCGCAACGTCACGGGTCGCCGGCAGGCCGCCGCGGTCTGGGCAACTTCAAGCACGCGCGCTTCGAGCAGATCGAGGTAGGCTTGGTCGGAGGTGACCGGTCCGAGGCGTGGCAGTGATGGTGGACCGGAGTGGGTGTGCGAGCAGGCGAGCGTGATTCTCTCGGGGCGTACCGCCAAACGTCTTGCCAGCGTTGCTCGAATGCGCGCCGTGAACGTCCGGTCGATCCCGATAAGGTCCAGACTGATCAACAGCCAGTCGATCTCGTCGGAGCCGATGACCAGCGCCGATGAGATGAGCGCCTCATCGACACCTTCTGCGATCCGGACGCCATATCCTTGTAAGCCGGTTCCCGCTTCTGGCGTGATAGAGACTGCGGCCGCCCCCGCGCGCAGACACGCCTCGGCCCCTGGGCCTGGCGCTGGGGCTGGACGCCTCACGATCCGTGCGCCTCGAGCGTGAACTCGGCGAGCTGCTCGGAATCGATCGCGTCGTGAGCGTGCGGGTTGAGTTCAGCCGTGGCGTTCAGTGTTCGCACCGATCCGTCACACCCGAATACGGACACCGAGAAGGAACCGGTCCATGAAAACATCGTGTTGAAGATGTCCTGGTTATCCCAGAACACCGCCTGAAGCGGCTCGTACCATCGACCCAAGATCAGATCGCGCCAGATTGGTGATCCGATTCCTTGGAGCTGCCGATCGGTGTACTCGAAGAAGCACAGGTGCTGGTGAATGCCGATGGCGTACCACTTCATCAGCCCCTTTCCCCACGAGAACAACGTGCTCTTGCCAAACGTTGGCATCTCAATGTATCCGGCCTTGCCGACCCGCATGATTTCCGCGCACGCAGCGAGCGGGTCCTCGACGGACTGGAGCAGGTGGGACGCGTACACGAACTCGAACGATTGGTCTTGAAACGGCAGGTGATGCACGTCGCCAGTCACGAACGGCTTCTCGACGGGAGCGAGCGGCTCGTACCTGGTCGGCGAAAAACCGGGACTGCCATCCAGGTGGACCGTCGCCAGCGGGAACGGATAGCCTCCGCTTCCCACGTCCAGTACCCGGTCCCCTGGAGCGATTGGGAAGGTGACGTACTGCTGCTGATACGTCATCCGCGTCTGTTCGCCCGGCCAGATGGGTCGTGGCCTCAGCCGTTCGATTCGAAGGCCTAGCCTTTCGAGGCTCTGGAAGATCCGGACTTGAATTTGCCCTAACATATCCTCAACACCGCCTCTCCAGGCTCTGGACTCATCGCGTCGATTTCCCAGGTCTGTTCCACGAGAACACCGCCGTGAGTGGCCGGCGGGAGCCGGCCCGTTCCAAAGAAGTCACCCGGCTCTACGATCAGCAAAGCCGCCTGCTGAACCCAGTCCGCCAGGACACCACCGACCGTGCAGTAGAGGTTCAGCGAGTACTGTCCCGGCGTCAGCGGAAGGCGTCGAACCGAACACCGAATCCGGCCACTCGGCGGCAGCGCCTGAAACTCTGTGCCGATCATTTCGTTGTTCAGCACCAGCATGCATTCCCCATTCATTGACGATACGGTGAACTCGACGCTGACGTGACGCAAATTACTCCCGTCGCTGACATAGGCCACCGAAAACTCTGCATCTTGCCCGCACTGCAATGGCATGGGCCCCGTTTCATGCTGGGACCCACACATCAAGTCCGTGCACCGGAACTTTCCGGTACCTTGACGATCCGTCCGGTCCTTCAAGTTTGCCGAGTCCGCCAGAGGAACCGACCTGAGATACGTATCGATCACAGTTCTCGTCGCTCCCTGCTGCAGGACTCGCCCGCCTACGAGGAGACACGTCACGTTGCAGAGCGACTCGATGGCCGCCATGTTGTGGCTGACGAAGAGCACCGTTTGCCCCTGCTTCGCGACGGTATTCATCTTGCCGAGGCATTTGCGCTGAAACGCCAGATCGCCGACTGCCAGGACTTCATCGACGATGAGGATCTCGGGCGTCAAGTGCGCAGCCACGGCAAACGCCAAGCGTAGGTACATGCCGGTGGAGTAGCGCTTCACCGGCGTATCGATGAACCGCGAGACACCCGAGAATTCCACGATCTCGTCGAAGCGGCCGTCGATTTCCGACTTCTTCATGCCGAGGATGGCGCCATTGAGGTATACATTCTCCCGGCCGGTGAGCTCGGGATGGAAGCCGGTCCCCACCTCCAGGAGAGAGCTCACGCGACCCCAGATCTCGGCGGTCCCTGTCGTCGGTCGAGTGATTCGAGATAACACCTTCAGAAGCGTGCTCTTGCCGGCGCCGTTGGGACCGATGAAGCCGATGACATCGCCTCGCTGGACGTCGACAGAGACGTCCGACAGGGCCCAAAACGTGTGGTCGCTCGTCCGGTGCCGCGGCGCCAGTGCGCGCACAGCTCCTATCAGCCGCTCGCCGATTGTCGTATGACGCGACCGCACTCCGCCAATTCGGTATCTTTTGGACAGATTGCGAACTCGGATCGCCAGTCGGCTCATCGTTCACTCAGTTCGGAGGCGGTTTCTCTGGTCGCTGCGGGAGGCGGCTCGATAACCCCGCCAGCCGTCAGGGCGAACCGCTCGGCGATGCGACCGTGCATCGGGTCGTCTGGTGACACATGGTAATCCCAGACAACCTTATGGACTTTGTAGTCGATCAGTCTATCGTGCGGTCGCGATTTCCGATTGTAGGCGGCCAGGCTCGCGGCGAGGAATTTTCGGCAGATCTGCTTCTCGGCCGGGTCTCCAAAGCAACTCTCCAGGTGCACCGAATACCGGCCGTTGAACGAGGTCAGCGGAATCGCGTCCTCGAGTCGCACGTGCAATCGCTCCCCGGATTCGCGTTCGCCAAGAACACGGTAGTAAGTCACCTCCGACGTTCTGAGTCCGGTGAACAATTGCATCGCGGTGAACGGATAGAATTCGATCTTATAGAAGAACACCACCATCATGACGACCGCGAGGCCCGACAGACCCAGGACATAGCCGAATCGCTGCGCAGTCGTCAATTCTGGCACGGAAGAGACAGATGCGGCCACTGCTTCCGCCTCGCATCCCTCATTGCACCACGCGTGGCCGTGACGTTTGAGCGCCACGTACCGGTACATCCAGGTCCCCAGCGGCGCGATTCCAGGTAGGTACATAAGAGGTGCGACGATCCACAAAGCCGGAACGGCTGTGCTCAGGACGCGGTACGCGCGAAACCCTGAATATACGTGCCCGCGCCAGGCCAGCGCCATTTCCTGTTCCAGCGCCGCGGCGTCCAGCGCGCAGCCATTTGCGCGATTGAACTCCTCTAGGTCGAGTCGGCGGAAGTCCGTCGCGGTCAATCGACTGAAAAGATCCATCGCCGTGAGCACTCTGACGGTTCCTCGACAGTACTTGCAGGAGCCGTCGTAGAGAATCTGGAGCGGGCCGCGCCGGGCGAGGCGCCGTGCAACGGCATCGCGTAACGGTGAGAAATCCAGGAGAATGAGGTTGAGCGCGATCAGGTCCAGGAAGACGATGTCCTGCAAGAGAATGATGCCGACGTGCATGCCCATCGTCACCAGAGGAACAATCTGTCGAGCCCTTCTCGAGAACAAGACGGTCGGGTAGAGCAGTTCTCCCGAAATGGCCACCAATCCGAGCAGCACGAATACGAAATCCGGCGCCCAGGCAAGGTGGAGCCCCTGACCGAGGGGGTACCATCTGCCAGATAGCGACTCCTCGTACATGACAGTCCGCATGTTGGTGGGGCTCGCCCACATCAGCCCGCTCTGCCGCAGCTTGCTCAACCCGGACCAACAATAGAGGAGCGCAATAGGCACCCAGCAGGCGTAGCGCGACCAGCCGTAGATAGGCGCGGCCCGCTCACCGTCCGGTACCGGTCTGCCCTTGTAGATCAACCGCAGGCGATCCACCGACCAACCGTCTCCACACGGCGTGAGGCTCAGGACGGCCAGGACGTAGATCGGCACCAGGTTTTGGTGCCAGAAGAAGCTGAATTCGCGCAAGATTCCATTGAACACATACGCGCACAGCACAGCGAGTGGGACCACAAGACGGGTCCAGCAGCCAATCATCCCAAGAAAGAGGAGAACCTCGGTCAGGGTCTGAAATGCCCACAGACGCGGTTCGCTTGCAAGGAATCGATCGAATCCCGTCGGGAGGATGTCGAGCAGCGTCATGAGCCCCATCGGCCGCCGTATGTCGCCCGGCAGGAAGGCGGCACTGTCGAGCCGTTCGCAGCAGGTGGACACCAGCAGGATGCCGCACGTCCACATCCGGATCGCGCCCAGCATGCCGGATCGCGCATTGCCGACGAACTTGTCGAAAAACGTTCGGGTCTCCAGCGCCTTCACGATAACAAGGGCGAGCAGCCCGAACAACAGGAAGGAGACGGTCCAGCCTTGTGACATGCCCGACCACTCGTTCAGATATTTCTCGAGCGGGTTTACCACTCCATTCTCAACACGGTGGCGTACCAGAAAGCGACCGAGGAATGGCAGGCCGCCGCTGTAGACACTTTGGTACAAGTACGGCATCACGACGGTTGCGAAAACTACCCAGAGAGCGAACACCGTGCCAATCAGAGCGGAGGCGAGGCGGAATGGGCTCGTTCGCATGGAATCGTTTCTGCTCTACGTCAGCGCCCGATCGGACGCCGTTGGCCGACAGCAGAGCAGGCTCGCCAGAAGATCGTATCCCCGGCAGATGCAAAGACGAGGAATTGTTCGTGGACCTGAGCCAATTGTAGGCAGCGCCCACCTGCCAGAGCGACTCGTCTAGCAGACGGACGTACACTGCTCCGCCCTCTCAGTCACAGTCACAGTCGTGCCGGACACGTCCCGCTCACAAGCAACCCGAGCGCCAGCGGCGTTAGCCCCATTTTAGTTGGGAATCCTGGTGAGCGGCCTGTCTGGTTCTGGGCATCGGAGGCCTTTTGTCTGCGTGCGGCGCTACGTTCGACGGTTGCCGACGGCCGCCTTTCCCTGAGAGGTTGACATCGCGGAGGTCCCGACGGCGTGGAGTGAGGCGGACGGTTCGCTGGCCCTTACGGTGAGACTTTCCTGAGCCGGCTTTCAGCGCCCTCGTATCGAAGCCCGCACGCACCACATCTGATGGGCATGCCGGGAACAAGCGCGACGGAGGCGCTGACCTTGACGCCGCATTCGCACACCCAGCCGGTGATTCGGGCGGGGTTTCCGACAACCAGTGCGTACGCCGGCACATCGCGGGTGACTACGGCGCCGGCGCCGACAAACGCGTGTTCGCCAATCGTGTGTCCACAAACAATCGTGCTGTTGGCACCAAGTGTCGCCCCCCGCCTGACGAGCGTCTGGCGAAACTCATGCTTGCGCGGTATCTGACTTCTCGGATTGATGACGTTCGTAAACACCATCGATGGACCGCAGAACACATCATCCTCCAGGGTGACGCCCGGGTAGACTGACACATTGTTCTGGATCTTCACGTTACGACCGATCACGACATCGGACGAGATGAGCACGTTCTGGCCGATGTTGCAGTCGCGTCCGATGGTCGCGCCGTTCATCACGTGAGAGAAGTGCCAGATTTTGGTCCCGTCGCCAATGACGCTTCCCTCATCGACATAGCTCGACTCGTGCACGAAATAGGCCGCACCGCGAGTACTCATCGACAGGCCAGTATCGGATGGGGCGCTACTGTGACAGCGATCGCATTCAAGGAGCGCGGTGCGACGCAGCCGCCGACACGGGTGACGGCAAAATTCAATGGACTCACCGAAGTCGTTCAAGCTTTGAACGACGCATCGCCGCTTGTCAAGCGCGACGCGTCGTTCCTGCGGCTCGGATTCCGAGGAGTGCTAACGGCGAACTTCTCCGCGTTGGAACGCCAGTCATTTCCCTTGCCATTCCCGCCCATTTGGCGATAATCAGCCGAAGGACAGGGCCTTATCCGCTCGTCCCTTCGAGCGCGACCAGCGTCGACAAGGTCATCGTCTCTCAGCCAAGCCCGTATCTTGCGTTCGGAAACGCCTTGCTCGGTGTCCTCGGCTGGGCCACCACGTTTGAGATGGGTGATGTTGCGGTGTATCGACGCAGAAGGGTCGGCCCACAATGGCTGATCATCTGACGTCTCCTCGGGGGTCGACGCATTCTCCCGCCGAAGGTGCGCGCCCGCTGCGGGAGCCATTGCCAGCCTCCGGCATCGAACTGTCGGTCGTCGTACCGGCGTTCAACGAACGGGACAACGTACCCGAGCTGATCCGGCGGTTGGACAAGAGTCTCGCGTCATCTGCCTGGGAAGTGATCGTCGTCGACGACGACTCGCCGGATGGAACCTCCGACGCGGTCCGGCAGATTGCGCAACGCGACCACCGAATCCGGTGTCTTCAGCGGATCGGCAGGCGGGGGCTTTCCTCTGCGTGCATCGAAGGGATGTTGGCGAGCTCAGCGCCCTACCTGGCCATCATGGACGCCGATTTGCAGCATGACGAGGAACTGTTGCTTCCCATGCTGCAGATCCTGAAATCCGGCGAGGCCGACATCGTGGTCGGCAGCCGTTACGCGCCAGGAGGGGGCGTTGGCCACTGGGACCGTTCACGTGCGCAGATGAGCCGCTTTGCGACCGGATTGAGCCGCCTCGTAATCCGAGCCGATCTCACGGATCCGATGAGCGGCTTCTTCATGATTCGTCGCGACGCCTTCGCCGCGAGTGTGCGGAACCTTTCGGTCATCGGCTTCAAGTTCCTGCTCGACCTCTTCGGTTCCTCGCCGCAGCCGCTTCGCTTTCGAGAGTTGCCCTACGAGTTTCGAACCCGTCAGGCGGGAGAGAGCAAGCTGGATAGCCGGGCGAAATGGGACTACGGCATGCTGCTGCTGGACAAGCTCATCGGCCACATCGTACCGGTGCGTTTCATCGCGTTCGCGCTCGTGGGCAGTATCGGGGTTGTCATTCACCTCGGCGCGGTTGCCGTGCTTTTCACGTTTCTCGAAACTCCCTTCCTGCCAAGCCAGACTCTCGCCGCCTTGGTCGCCATGACGACGAACTTTGCCCTGAACAACATCTTCACCTACTCCGACAAGCGCCTGAAAGGCATCAAGTGGCTGCGCGGATGGCTGTCCTTCATCGTCGCCTGCAGTCTCGGCATGCTGGCCAACGTCGGTGTCGCTGCCTATCTCTTTGAACTCAACGCGGGATGGATGGTGGCGGCGTTCGCCGGCATCGTGGTTGGTGCGGTCTGGAATTACGCGACGACGAGCGTCTACACCTGGGGTATTCCCAAGAGTTGACAAGGCATTGCCACTTCCGATCCTCAGATCACTCAACAGGCTCCCGGGAATCGACAAGTACTCGATAGTGCTGCTCCTGATTCCCGTTTTCGTCCTGTCCGTCTTGAGTCAGACCACGGATCAGCTGACCATCAAGCATGATTTGTCTGCGTACGTGGCGCCCGCCGACAGTCTTGCGCGTGGAGCGGGAGCTCCCTATGTGAACTATTGGGATATCAAGCCACCGCTGTTGATTGCGATCAACTATGTGTGGATTCTCGGGTTCGGAAAAACGTTGTTGGGTTTCTACGTGTTTCTGGGCCTGGTCCTCGGCGCGACTCTCATCATCTCCCATCGCATTCTGCAGACATCCGGGAGCTCCTTCCATGCGTCGCTCGGCCTTCTCAGCATCGGCGTGGTCATGGTGGGCTCGAGGGCCTACGGGGGGATCTTCTTTCCATGTGAGCTCCTGGGACTCCTCCCCGTTCTCGGGGGATGCCTCGTTCTCCTGCGTGGGGAGGCGGCGTCCTGGAGACTGGGCGCCGCGGCATTTCTGTTCGTAGCGGCCAGTCAGATAAAGGATGTCTACATCTTCACCCCGCTGACGCTCATTCCATTTCTTCCCGCACCCACGCTGCGGAAGTTCATCAATCATGCCGCGTCTATCGTAATCGGATGTGCCATCGCGGTCGCCGTGACGATCGCCTTTCTGTCCTATTCAGGGTCATTCCATTCCTATCTTCAGGTCGTGAGAGCGAAGCAGTCGCTGTTCGAAGTTCCGCATACGGTGATGACGGCGAGGTCTTTCGCGTCAATCGTTGCGCATTCGACGAGCGCCTACGCCTTCCTCGGTCTCCTGACTCCTTTCATGATCGCCGGTCCCTTGTTGGGCCTGAAGACGATCGACAAACCCTTGACCGAGGTCATCCGCGACATCCTCTGGTCGAAGACGTGGATTGCATCGGCGAATTGGCTGCTTGTCGCAATCGTGTTGGGGATGGTCTGGCAGGGCAAACCCGTGAGCGAACATTATGCCGTCTCCGTTCAGATACCGTTGCTCCTCAGTCTGGCCGGAAACGCCTACTTCATCAGGTCCTCGTACTCGAGACTGCGGGAACGACGGATGATCTCCGCGATTGCGACGGGGCTCTCAATCCTGGTGGTCATGCCTTCGGCGAGCATGGCGGTCGATTTCGCGCGGGCGCTCGGCGAACGGAGTTCATTCGCCGTACTGTCTAAGTATCAGGACTTCGAGAGCGCCGAGTCAGTGGACCCCTTCAAAGTCGGATCCAGGTCCTGTCTGCAGGTCGCATATGGCTGGGCCGGCTCGTTTTACTTCTACTCGTCGCTGCTGCCCTGCTCGCGATTCTTCCTGTCACCCCTGGTGGCCCGCCAACCGGCATTGCAGGAGGAGCTCCGCTCCGACCTGGTAAAGAGGCCTCCGGGAGCAATCGTGTACCGCCATAGAGGCGCAGACGTCAATGTCGCAGATTTCGAAGCGAAGATATTTCCGTATGACAGGGTTCTCGAGTTCTGCTACGTCGAAAGTGAGCCTGCGAAGTATCTGTGGACACCGGCCGCTGAGCTGCACAACGACAACCTGTTACGTGAGTGCATCCGAACGAGTCTGCAGAACTTTCCGCGCGGTCGATTTCGTACTGGGAGAACGTCGGATTGAGTTCGCGTGTCGTTGCTTGCACAACGATGACGCGCGGATCGGCGTGGTTGTAATAGCGTTGGCACGCTTTATGACGCTTCTTTCAGGGCGACATCTCGTAATGCCGTGGTCACGCGCAGAATTCCAGCATGAGGTCGCGCACCTTTTTGCCAGCGGAAGACCAATTCAGTCTCGTCGAGTACTCATTGAAGGAGGAACGGGCCAACGCTCGGTATCCCTGCGGTGAGGACAGTAGCGTCTCAATATAGTCGCAATACTTCACTGGCCCCTCATCGAGAGGGAATGTCTGCCCATTCTTGCCGTCGTGGATGGCTGTTGGAATCCCTCCCACTCTGGTTGCCAGAGAGGGAAGCCCGAACGAACTTGCTTCGGCGAATACGATGCCATAGCACTCAGCCCTCGACGGAAGAATCAGGAAATGCGATCCGGCCATCAATCCACTCAAACGATTCCTGCCTTCTTCTGTCTTCTTTGATATGAAACCGTGGCATCTGGCAAAGGCTGGTAACTCCCTGGGCGGATAACAGCCAACAATGTCCAATTCTGTCCTTATTCCCTTTTGATTGAGGAGTTCAGCAACTGCCAGGGCGATATCTCCGCCTTTCCGATGCCAATCCACTCCGAGAAAGAGTAGTCGACAAATGTCTTGTACTCTTCTTCTCCAAAAACTCCTCAATATCACGCATGTTTCTCTCGGAGTCGACATTTGCACCGAACGGCACCACATGTACCTTTGCCGGATCGACATCATAGTTGCGCGCCGCACTCTCTGCAGCCCACTCGGAACAGTAGATGGCCAAGTGACAGCGCGATAACGCTCGCTGCTCCATCTTGTTGCCATTCTTGATGCTTTCGGCGCAAAGATTGCTGAAATGTGGATAAAAGTCGATCATGCCGGCAAACGTGCAATCTGTCCAAAAGGCGATGGGCTTCTCATTTCGCAAGTACGCAATTGGAATCGTACCTGGGCTGAACACGCTGTCATATTCAAGCTGCGCGAGGACCTTTCCTACCTGCGTAGCGTAACTTCTTAGGATTATTGGATCGCGATCTAGCAGATAATTCTTGTGTAACGTCCGGTATAGAAGACTCTTTCCCCTGATGACGTAAGAAGTCGGTTCATACAGATTGCCAACCGTTTCAGTTTTGAAACCACCATCTTCGAGGGTTTGCAGGATATTGCTGCTGGTCCCGGACCACGCATGTACATCAGACGAATCATAAGTAGTTACGTAAGCTATTTTCATTCTTACGAACGCCCCCGTTCAGAACCCCGCCTGCCCTCTTCGACAGCGCGGATTAGGCGCCTCGCCGCGCCGGATTATTGCAAATCGAGGCTCGGCATGCACGTGCCAATGATGTCCGGAACCGGGCGAGGGCGTCCCACGAGACACCGCGAGCGAGGCAATCAGAACGTCGCGTCGGCCGCCGCGTCGAAGACCATCTTTTCCGGCGCACGAATCGACGTCCACGGAGTGTCAAGGGATGGTCCGAGCTGCCGTGACCGCACAAATCTGTAACCCGACCACATATCGCACCAGTGCTCGCCGGAACGCCTCGATCAGTCGGGGATTCGGGGATGAAGAAGCCCAATGTCACGGCAGGCCGCGACTTCAAGAGCCTCTGCAGCCATTTTCCGGCGGTTTCTTCAAGTCCGAGCGGCCATTGACTTGCGTGGAAATGAGGCCGAGGTAGCCCCCTGCGCCGGTGGCCGGAGGTCGCGCTTCTGGCTCATCGTGCTCATCGCTGTGTGGGGGGCTGGGAACGCGCGGTATGTAACCGCGAGATGGCCCTAATGTTGCCTATCGTCGTGCCACGACCTATAACCCCATTGGGTGTCTACGTTCAAGGTAGGAGAAGAGGCGTCAATGCAGAGTACTGATTACCGGGTGCACACGCGGGGACGGCGCGGGCGCGGGTGGCTGCGTGTGATAGTGACTGTCGTATCCCTCGGCTTTTTGTTGCCGGCGACGGCCGTGGCCGCGACAGGCGGCGCGCTCACGCAACAGGCAGGGACCGCGGGGTGTGTGAGCGCAGGAGGGAGCGGGGGGACCTGTCTAAACGGTAATGGCCTGTTGGGGGCGGGATCGGTGGCGGTGAGTCCAGACGGGAAGTATGTGTATGTTGCCTCCTTTGATAGCTCGGCGGTGACGACCTTCGGGCGCAACACGACGACCGGGGGCCTCAGCCAGTTGGCCGGGGTGGCGGGCTGTGTGGCTGCCCTCGGTGATGGGGTGAACTGTGGCCAGGGCCGAGGGCTGAACGGGGCGATATGGGTAGCAATAAGTCCGGACGGGCAGCATCTGTATGTCGCCTCGCGGGACAGCAATGCCGTAGCGGTCTTTGCGCGGAACCCAACGACCGGAGTGTTGACGCAGCTCAGCGGTCCAGCCGGCTGTATCGCCGAGACGGGGGATGGCGTGACCTGCTCCGACGGTGTCGCGCTGAAGGGCCCCCGCACGGTCGTGGTGAGCCCCGATGGCAAAAGCGTCTACGTCGGTGCCCGGGATAGTGATGCGGTAGTGGTCTTGGCGCGGAACCCGACGACCGGGGCGTTGACGCAGCTCAGTGGTCTGGCGGGGTGCGTCAGCGAGACGGGTACGGGCGGGAGCTGCACAGACGCCCATGGCCTGTTGGGAGCACGTAGCGTGGCGGTGAGCCCGGACAACCGACATGTCTACGTGGCCGCACAAAACAACAATGCGGTGGTGAGCTTTGCGCGCAATACGACCACTGGGGCGCTGACCCAGCTGCCGGGGCTGGCGGGCTGCATCGCGCACAACGGGGACGGCGTGACCTGTGCCTCCGGCAGAGGGCTGCAGGTTCCTGCCCATGTGGAGGTGAGCCCCGATGGGAAGCATGTCTATGTGGCTTCCCGGGACAGCCATGCGGTGACGGCCTTCAGGCGCGATATGACAACCGGGGCGCTGACCCAGCTGTCTGGGCTGGCGGGCTGCATCGCGGACAATGGGGATGGGGTCACGTGCGCGGCTGGTGTGGGGCTGCGTGAAGCTGTCGCTCTGACGCTGAGTCTGGACGGTACCAGTCTCTATGTGGCCTCCCAGGTCAGCAATGCCGTGGCGGTCTTTTCCCGCAATAGGGCAACGGGCGAGCTCACCCAGCTAAGTGGGGTAGCCGGCTGCATCAGCGAGACGGGTACGGGCGGGAGCTGCACAGACGGCCATGGCCTGTTGGGCCCGATATCAGTAGCGGTGAGTCCAGACGGGCTCAATGCATACGCGGCCTCCTATCTCAGCCATGCCCTGACCATCTTCACTAGAGCAGTCGTTACGCACTCCGACGAGGTCATTATCGATTTTGGCCCGGGCTCTGGCATTTGGGTGTGGCAGAACAACAGCACCTGGCAACCGTTCCACGCGGCTTCAGCCCAGACCCTGGTGACGGGCGACCTCGATGGCAACGGGCAAGCCGAGGTCATTATCGATTTTGGCCCGGGCGCTGGCATTTGGGTGTGGCAGAACAACAGCATCTGGCGGCAGCTCCACGCGGCTTCAGCCCAGAGCCTGGTGACGGGCGACCTCGATGGCAACGGGCAAGCCGAGGTCATTATCGATTTTGGCCCGGGCGCTGGCATTTGGGTGTGGCAGAACAACAGCACCTGGCGGCAGCTCCACGCGACGTCAGCCAAGGCCCTGGTGACGGGCGACCTCGATGACAACGGGCAAGCCGAGGTCATTATCGATTTTGGCCCGGGCGCTGGCATTTGGGTGTGGCAGAACAACAGCATCTGGCGGCAGCTCCACGCGGCTTCAGCCCAGAGCCTGGTGACGGGCGACCTCGATGGCAACGGGCAAGCCGAGGTCATTATCGATTTTGGCCCGGGCGCTGGCATTTGGGTGTGGCAGAACAACAGCATCTGGCGGCAGCTCCACGCGACTTCAGCCCAGACCCTGGTGACGGGCGACCTCGATGGCAACGGGCAAGCCGAGGTCATTATCGATTTTGGCCCGGGCGCTGGCATTTGGGTGTGGCAGAACAACAGCACCTGGCGGCAGCTCCACGCGACGCTCAGCCAAGGCCCTGGTGACGGGCGACCTCGATGACAGCGGGCAAGCCGAGGTCATTATCGATTTTGGCCCGGGCGCTGGCATTTGGGTGTGGCAGAACAACAGCACCTGGCGGCAGTTGCATTCCGTGTCGGCGGTGCACATGGCAACAGGGAATGTTGACGGTAATTAGTTGAGACGTGGTCATAAATCAAAATGACCTGAAATCCATGACAAAGCCGTGCTCAGGTCGAGACCTGAGCACGGCTGCCTAGTTGCGCCGACCGGCTGTCCCAAAAGGCCGGCAGGCTTGTTCGAGGAACGCACTCTCTCCATGGCTCCTGGCTGTCAGATAGCTGCGAAGGCTCGACCGCGGGAGCCGAGACGGTCGGTCGCCGCCAGGAACTTGTCGAGCCTGACGCCGACGCCAACTTCACCTTGCATAACGGTCCACTCAGAATGTCTCACGGGTCAGAATGTGTCACGGCGTGGACGCCTGAAGCTGGCTTCACCATGCCGACTTGCATCGTTGCTATACACCTCAGCCTCCCAAAAGCTGGAGCCGAGGATTCAAGAACCGGCGATCTGTATGTAATTCGAACTCATCCTTCTGGTTTCTTCATCGATGCGGCGTTGCACGATCGCGTTGCTGTGGTGGCAGATCCCTTCACTGTCCCGGTTTGCGCCATGTAAGTTCCACTTAACTGTTAAGTTTCGTTAGACGACGTCCTCGGATCCGAAACCTACCGCGACAGCGGTACATTCCATTTTTTTGGGTTTTGCAGAAGGCCTCGACTTTGCCCTGCCGCCAGCACCGCGCGGTCGCCAGCCCGACATTGTGAATCGAAGGAGACACGAGTCCACCGAGTACGGGTGTGCGTTCGGCCGTGTCGTTCGCGTCGAGCCAGTTCGAAACCGCGTATCGGGGCGGCGAGACGTCTGTCCGCACGCCCGGCATTCTTCGGAGGGGGTCGCGATGATCAGCAAACGTCTTGCGTCGATATCGCTGTTTTTGATCGTGACGTCGGTGAGTTTCCTGCTGTTCCAGGTTGAGATCGCATCGTTCGATCCCAGGGCGCAGGACCCAGGGGTGCGTAAGGGAAGCCCTGGCGCCGGTGGTCAACTTGCGGGATTGGTGAACCTCGAGCCTGAATTTTTCCGCGTGGGGAAGGAGGACTTCGAAGAAGCCGAGGAAGTGGATGAAGGTTTGGGCCCGCGGATGAACCTGGATGGGTGCGGCGGTTGCCATTCGCAGCCGTCGATTGGCGGCTCCAGCCCGGCCGTCAATCCGCAAGTGGCGTTTGCGCGCGCCGGGAGGGACTCCGTGCCGTCCTTCATCACGGCCGACGGGCCGGTGCGGGAGGCGAGGTTCATTCAGAATCCGGACGGCAGCGCCGACGGCGGCGTTCATGCCTTGTTCACCATCAACGGGCGGCCTGGCGCCACCAGTCGCTGCACGATCACCCAGCCGAACTTCGAACGAGAGGTCGAGAATCACAACATCATCTTCCGCATTCCAACGCCGCTCTTCGGTGCGGGGTTAATCGAACAGATTCCCGACTCCGCCATCGTGGCGAACCAGCGGAGCAACGCGCCGACCAAAGCCGTGTTTGGCATTCGGGGCCGCACCAACATCCAGATCACCGGGCTCAGCGGGCAGACCAACAACAACGGCAACGACGGAACGATCGCCCGTTTCGGCTGGAAGGCTCAGAACAAGTCGCTGCTCTTGTTCTCCGGCGAGGCGTACAACGTCGAGATGGGCATTACGAACGAGCTGTTTCAGACCGAGCGTGAGGAGAACGCGAACTGCCAGTACGCGTCGGTTCCCAACAGCGTGACCGATGCCAGCGCGACGACGGTGACGGAAGCAATCACGGCAATCGAGAAGTTCTCGCTGTTCATGCGGTTCCTGGCGCCGCCGACGCCGTCTGCGGATACGCCAGGGGGGTCGCGTTCCATCGGGAACGGGAAGAACCTCTTCATCACGACCGGGTGCGCCTTGTGCCATACCCCGACCTACTACACGGGCAACTCGGCCGTCGCGGCCCTGCGGTACAAGCCGGTCAACCTGTTCTCGGATCTCCTCACCCATGACGTGGGGACGGGTCTCTCGGACGGCGTCACCCAGGGAGAAGCGGGTCCCCGAGAGTTCAGGACGGCTCCGCTTTGGGGCCTGGGGCAGCGCATCTTCTTTCTGCACGATGGCCGAACCTCCGACCTGATCGCGGCGATCCGGGCGCATTCGAGCTCGGGGTCGGAAGCCAACGCGACGATCGGCGCCTACAACAACCTCAGCGAAGCGCAGAAACAGGATCTATTGAACTTCCTGCGTTCGCTGTGAGCGAAGGAGTCCGCGCCGGCGTGATCTGGTGCGGGCTCGCATCAACTGTTCGGCGGCGCGATCCCCGGAAGATCGATCCGAGCGCGCCCCTCATGATGGCGCGGCCCAGGACCTGAGTGGGGGTATACAGCTTGGAGCGGGTCAGCTCGGCGATCGGGTATTCGATCTTGAGCGTGCGGATCCGCCGGGGATCTGATCGGGGCGAGGACGAAGGGGCGGAAGTCCTGAAGCAGTAGGTCAGTCAGCGAAGTGGTGGCGAGGGACAGAATCGAACTGTCGACACTACGATTTTCAGTCGTATGCTCTACCAACTGAGCTACCTCGCCACGTGGAGGAGCGCTAGTAGGGGACCTCTCGGCCCGCCTTGGAGAGACAGAAATCATAGCCGCGTCGCGGGATCGCAAAGGCATAGCGGCCGGTGCGTGGCAGCAGGGAGGCGGACGTCCAATCCGTCTGAGTCCCAGACCTGAGGCTGCACACCTCGCGCTACACCTGCGCGTCGTCGACGTCGCGGGTAAGGCCGAGTTCCTTGCGGACGCGATCCTCGATCGTCTTGAAGATCTCGGGATTGTCCTTGAGGAACTGCTTCGCGTTCTCGCGACCCTGACCGAGGCGCTCGCCGCCGTAGGCGAACCAGGCGCCGCTCTTTTCGACGATCCGCTTGTCGACCGCCAGGTCGAGCAGATCGCCCTTCCGCGAGATGCCCTCGCCGTACATGATGTCGAACTCGGCTTCGCGGAACGGCGGCGCGACCTTGTTCTTGACGACCTTCACGCGCGTGCGGCCGCCGATCGACGGCGTCGCCGTCCTTGATGCTCGCGATGCGGCGGATGTCGATGCGCACCGACGCGTAGAACTTCAGCGCGCGGCCGCCGGTCGTCGTTTCCGGGTTGCCGAACATGACGCCGATCTTCTCGCGCAGCTGGTTGATGAAGATGAGGCACGTCTTCGACTTCGAGACGACGCCGGTGAGCTTGCGCAGCGCCTGCGACATGAGCCGCGCCTGCAGGCCCATCTGCGCGTCGCCCATCTCGCCTTCGATTTCGGCCTTCGGCACGAGCGCCGCGACCGAGTCGACGACGACGACGTCCACGCCGTTCGAGCGGATGAGCACTTCGACGATCTCGAGCGCCTGTTCGCCGTTGTCGGGCTGCGACACGAGCAGGTTGTCGAGATCGACGCCGAGCTTCTGCGCGTACGCCGCGTCGAGCGCGTGCTCGGCGTCGACGAACGCCGCCATGCCGCCCAGCTTCTGCGCTTCGGCGATCACCTGCAGCGCCAGCGTCGTCTTGCCCGACGACTCCGGGCCGAAGATTTCGATGACGCGGCCGCGCGGCACGCCGCCGACGCCGAGCGCGTAGTCGATGCTGATGGCGCCGGTGGGAATGGCGTCGATCGGCTGGATCGCGCCCTTCTGGCCGAGGCGCATGATCGAGCCCTTGCCGAACTGCTTTTCGATCTGGCCGACGGCCAGCTCGACGGCCTTGAGCTTCTCGCGATCCTGACGATCGTCGCGGTCGAATCGCTCGACCTTCTCGATTCTTTCAACTTTTTCGATCTTTTCGGCGACGGGCGGCATGCAGTGCTCCTTCTTGAAGACGCGGTTCGAAGCGCGGTAATTCTAGATTCGTGCCGAGGCGAAAGTCAAGTGCAAATATGTGCATGTAGAACAGGAAATATCTCAATAGCAATGACTTACTGATATCTACACTTTCGCCTCTCAGTCCGGACGTGCGCAGAATCTGCGATGATGATCGGCCCGATGCCTAGCCCAATTGGCCATGCCCTGGCGGGGGTCGCCGTCGCGTGGATGACGGAGAAACGTGAGGCGCCTCGGTCGATGTCTACGCCCGAGCGGCTGTTGACGCCCGACCTGAAGGTCGGGCCTACGAGGAGCGACCTGACGGTCGGGCCTGCGAGCGCAGCATCGACCGTGAGCAGCCCGAGCGGGTCCACGATCGGCACGCTAACGGTCGTCTGCGCCGCGCTGGCGATGCTGCCCGACATCGATCTCCTGTATCCCCCCATTCATCGCAGCCGCGACGCACAGCGTCGTCGCGGCGGTCCTTGTCACTATTGTCGCCGCGCGTCGTGACAGGGTGGGTCACAGGCCGTGTGTCCTGGCGCATCGCGTTGCGTGTGCGGCGCGGCGTACGCGTCGCACATCCTGTCTCGACTGGCTGGGCACGGATGCGACCGTTCCGTACGGGATCCAGGCGCTCTGGCCGTTCAGCGATCGCTGGTTCATCTCGCCGTGGCCGCTGTTTCCGGGAACGGCGCGGCGCCAGATCTTCTCGCGAGCGGTCGATCCTGATCGAACCTGCGGGCGCTCGTCGCGGAGCTGGTCGATCTTCGGGCCGGTGGTGGCGGCGCTGTGGTTCAGGCGTACACGTAGAAGCCGCGGCCAGACTTCCGGCCAAGGTGGCCGGCCGCAACCATCCGCTTGAGCAGCGGACACGGCCGGTACTTCGGATCGCCGAGGCCGTCGTGCAGCACGTTGAGGATCGCGAGGCAGACGTCGAGGCCGATGAAGTCGGCCAGCGTCAGCGGTCCCATCGGGTGGTTCATGCCGCGCTTCATCACGGCATCGATCGCCTCGGGCGTGCCCGACGCCTTCCATCACCGCGAAGAACGCTTCGTTGATCATCGGCATCAGGATCCGGTTCGCGATGAAGCCGGGATAGTCGGCCGCCTCGACGCCGGTCTTGCCGAGCGCCACGCACAGGTCGGTCGCGACGCGCATCGACGTCGTCGGACGTCGCCTGTCCGCGAATCAGCTCGACGAGCGTCATCAGCGGCACGGGGTTCATGAAGTGCATGCCGAGCACCTGCTCGGGCCGCTTCGTCGCCGCGCCGAGCACCGTGATCGAGATCGACGAGGTGTTCGACGCGAGAATCGCGTGCGGCGCACAGATCGCGTCGAGACTCGCGAAGAGCGCCCGCTTGGCGTCGACGTCCTCGACGATGGCTTCGACGACGTAGTCGGCAGCAGCCAGTTGCTCGAGCCGTGTCGTCGTGGACAGGCGGCCGAGCGCTCGCGTCGCGATCGTCGGCGGTCAGCTTGCCTTTCTCGACGAACTTGCCGAGGCTCTTCTCGATGGCGCTGCGCGCACGATCGAGCATCGGCTGCGCGACATCCACGAGCTGCACGGCGAAGCCCGCCTGCGCGAACACCTGCGCGATGCCGTGCCCCATCGTCCCCGCGCCGACGACGCCGACTATTTTGATCATGTCATTGACGATCAACGCAGAGCTCGCAGAGTCGTCATCACGAAACTCGCGCAATGAACGCAGTCACGAAGACGATTGCTCCGGAGTGCTCTGCGCGCTCTGCGACTCTGCGTTGATCGTCGCAGCCGCTCGACCGCGAGCGCCACGCCGTTGCCGCCGCCCAGGCAGAGCGTCGCGATGCCGCGCTTCAGGTTCCGCTGCTTCAGCGCGTAGAGCAGCGTCGTCAGCACGCGCGCGCCGCTCGAGCCAATCGCGTGACCGAGCGCGACGGCGCCGCCATTGACGTTCACCTTGCGCTCGTCGATGCCGAGCTCGTTGAGGACGGCGACCGCCTGCACCGCGAATGCTTCGTTCAGCTCGAACAGATCGACGTCGCTCAGACTCCAGCCGATCTTCTTCAGACAGCGTCGCACCGCTTCGACCGGCGTCATCAGCACGAACTTCGGCGCGCAGCCCGCTCGTGGCCTGTCCGACGATGCGCGCCATCGGCGTCGCCGTGAGCGCTCGCGCCCGCTCGGCAGACATCACGACGAGCGCGGATGCGCCGTCGTTCACGCCGGGCGCGTTGCCGGCGGTCACCGTGCCGTCTTTCTTGAACGCCGGCTTCAGGGCGGCAAGCGACTCCACGGTGGTGTCGGGCCGGATGGACTCGTCGTCGATCGACGACAAGCGGATCGCGCCTCTCTTCTGCGGAACGGCGATGGGGAGGATCTCGTCCTTGAAGGCGCCCGATCGTCGGTCGCGGCCGCTGCCTTCTGATGGCTGCGCGCCGCAAACGCGTCCTGCGCCTCGCGGCCGACGTGATAGTGCTCGGCGACGACTTCGCCGGCGTTGCCCATGTGGCACTGCTCGAACGCGCACCACAGGCCGTCGTCGATCATCGAGTCGACGAGCTCGCCGTTGCCCATCCGCAGCCCTTCGCGCACGCGCGGGAGCAGGTACGGGCAGTTGCTCATCGACTCCATGCCGCCGGCCACGGCGACGTCGATGTCGCCAGTCGCAATGCCCTGGGCGGCGAGCATGACCGCCTTCAGACCCGGAGCCGCAGACCTTGTTGATCGTGAGCGCGGCGACGTGGTCGGCCAGGCCGCCGTTGAGCGCCGCCTGACGCGCCGGGTTCTGACCCGAGCCCGGCGGAGACGACGTTGCCCATGATGCATTCGTCGACGATGGCCGGGTCGATGCCGGCGCGTCGGACCGCCTCCGCGACGACCAGCGCGCCGAGCTGCGGGCGCGGTGAACGACTTCAGCGCGCCGAGGAACTTGCCGGTCGGCGTGCGGACGGCGGAGACGATGACGCGCAGGTTCACGGGTTCAAGGTTCTAGAGTTCCAGGGTTCAAAGGTCTCAGGTTCAGGTTCTCGCGGTGCGCACGTTGAGCTCCAGGATCACGTTCTCGCCGAGCAGGGCTTGGAGGCGCCGGAGCAATGATCGGTGATGATCGTCGAATTTCTCGGGCCCACTGCGCGGTTGTCGCATCCACGAGCAGCACGCGGCCTTCGAGATGGACCGCGCTCACCTTGCTGAAGGCAGGACCCACGGCCGTCTTCCACGCAAAATCGATCTTGCCAGGCGACAGGGGCGCATTTCGCAGCAGTTCGGCTATCGCCCCAGGCATGGCACTTGCCAATCTGGCGCATGATGCTCACGCTCGTAGCTGACAGCTCTCAGCTTATCATTCACACCATGCGATTGATTCTGGCGTCGTCCTCGCCGCGGCGCGCCGAACTGCTGGCGGCGGCCGGGTTCGTCTTCGAGGTGATGCCGACGGATGTGGACGAACGCGTGCGGGCGAACGAGCGGCCAGATGAGTACGTGCGGCGCCTTGCGGCAGAGAAGTCCGCGCTGGCGATGGAACGCATTGGCGGTCACGGCCACGGCGAGGCCACCGAAGACCTCGCGGCGGACGAATCTGTTGTCTTGGGCGCTGACACGTCGGTCGTGGTTGACGGCGAGATTCTGGGAAAGCCAATGACGGACGAAGAGGCTCGTTCGATGCTTCAGTCGTCTGTCTGGCCGCGCGCACGACGTGCTGACTGGTGTGAGCGTCAGGTGCGGCCGCGCTGAGGTGGGCTGCGTGGAGACCACCGCCGTCTTCTTCGCCGAACTGGGGGACGCGGAAATCGACTGGTACGTCGCAAACGGGAGAGGGCCGTGACAAGGCCGGGGCGTATGCCATGCAGGGACTCGCGTCACGGTTTGTTCCGCGGATCGAAGGTTCCTACTCCAATGTCGTCGGGCTTCCGGTTGCCGCGGTGCACCAGCTTCTGAAGCCATTCGCGGGGCCGGGCGGTTTCCCTTGAGGTTTCGGGGATAGTCGATCTATTCTGGACATGTACATTTCCCGGAAGTCCTTATGACACACCGATATATCAAGATTGGCGTTACCGCCGTCGTTCTTGTCGCCGCCTTTGCAGGTTTGATGTGGACCACCTTGCAGGACGGGACCGAGTACTACAAGCACGTCGATGAGGTGATGTCCAATCCGGCGCAGTGGGAGGGGAAGCCGATGCAGCTCCACGGCTTCGTCGTCCCTGGTTCGATTCTGAAGAAGCCGGATTCCTTCGAGTACCGCTTCAAGCTCCAGAACAATGGCAGCGTCGTCGACCGCCTCCTACAAGGGCATCGTCCCCGACACGTTCAAGGACGAGTCCGAGGTCGTCCTGAGACGGCCGAAGGTCGTGCTGAAGAGCGCCGCACGGCTCGAAGGCCGGCGCCTGACGGCGATTCCACACGAAGAGCGACGGCATCATGGCGAAGTGTCCCTCGAAGTACGAAGCGGCCAAAGAAAGTAGGGTAGCCATGGCCTCCCTCGGGACGTTCCTCCTGCTCGCCGCATTCGTGGTGTGCAGCTACGCGGCCGTCGTGTCGGTGGCCGGTGCTCGCCGGGGCTCGCGTCGCCTGATTGAAAGCGGCATCGGCGCCTTCTATCTGATCACCGCCGTCATGGGCGTGGCTTCGGCGGTGATGGTCAACGCGTTCGTCACCAACGACTATTCCATCAAGTACGTCGCCCACTACTCCGACAGCGTTCAGCCGCTCTTCTACAAGATCACGTCGTACTGGGGTGGGCTCGACGGCTCGATCATGTTCTGGGTGTACGCTGCTGTCGATCTTCGGGTCGATTGCGGTCTACGTGAATCGGGAACGCTACCGCGAGCTGATCCCGTACGTCGTCGCCATCATCTCCACCGTGCAGATGTTCTTCCTGTTCCTGATGGTGGTGCACAAGAATCCCGTTCACGACGTTTCTGACGACCGCCGCCCGCCGACGGCGAGGGCCTCAATCCCGCTGCTGCAGAACTACTGGATGGTCATCCATCCGCCGTCGCTGTACACCGGCTTCGTGGGCATGACCATTCCGTACGCGTTCGGCATGGCGGCGCTCATCACCGGTCATCTCGACGACTGCGTGGCTGCGCGCCGTCCGGCGCTGGACGATGTTCGCCTGGCTGTTCCTGTCGTTCGGTCTCACGCTCGGGATGATCTGGGCGTACGAGGAACTGGGCTGGGGCGGATTCTGGGCCTGGGATCCGGTTGAGAACGCCGGGTTGCTGCCGTGGTTCACGGCAACGGCGTTCCTGCACTCGGTGATGGTGCAGGAGCGGCGCAGCATGCTGCGCGTCTGGAACGTGACGCTCGTCATCCTGACATTCTTCCTGACCATCTTCGGCACGTTCATGACGCGGTCTGGCGTCGTGCAGTCGGTGCACGCGTTTGGATCACGATCCCATCCTGGCGCAGCTGTTCACCATGTTCATGGTGTCGATCCTGATCTTCAGCTTCGGCTGGGTCATCTACCGCCTGCCGCTGCTGCGCGCGCGCAACGACCTCGATTCCTGGATGTCGAGAGAAGCGGCGTTTCTCATCAACAACTGGATCCTGCTGTTCTGCGCGTTCTTCATCCTGTTCGTGACGATGTTTCCGACGCTCAGCGAGGCCGTTACGGGCAATCGCATCAGCGTGGCGGAGCCGTTCTACAACAAATGGATGGCGCCGATCGGGCTCGTGCTGTTGTTTCTGACGGGCATTGGGCCGCTGCTCGGCTGGCGGAAGAGCACGATGAGCAGCATGCGCACGCAGCTGATGTGGCCGATCATCTCCTGCGTCGTGGTGGGGAGCGCCAGTCTGGCGATGGGTTTCCGCTTCTGGACGACGGGCTTGTGCTTCGCGCTCTGCGCGCTCGTGGCGGGCACGATCGTGCAGGAATTCTGGCGCGGGACGAACGTCCGTCGCGGCGCCACGGGCAGTGACTTCTTCACCTCGCTCGTCGGCCTGGTCGGTCGCAACAAGCGGCGCTACGGCGGCTACATCGTGCACGTCGGCGTGGTGCTCTTCTTCCTGGGATGCGCCGGTCAGACGTACAAGCAGGAGGTGAAGCTCCTGCTCAAGCCCGGCGAGCAGACCACGCTTGGACAATACACCGTTCGCCACGATGCGCTGAGCGTCTCCGACGATGGCCAGAAGCAGATGGTGATCGCGTCGATGACCGTCTTCGAGAACGGGCAGGAAGTCGACAAGGTGTATCCGGCAAAGTGGTTCTTCAAGGGGCGCGAAAGCGAGCAGCCGACGACCGAAGTCGCGATTCGCCGGCGGCCGGGCGAGGATCTGTACATCGTCCTGGCGAATTTCGAGGTCGCGACGCAGACGGCCAGCGTGCAGGTCGTCATCAACCCGCTCGTGAACTGGATCTGGTTCGGCTTCGGCATCCTGGCCCTCGGCACGGGCATCACGCTTCTGCCGGAGCGGACGTATTCGTTCGCCCTCGCCAAGATGCCAGCGGAAAGTGTGGCGACCACCGTGGCGTTGCTGCTCGCGCTGGTGCTCAGTGGAGCGACGGTCTCGGCCCAGCACGTCGAGAGCCCACTCAAGGCGCCAATCGTGCCGCGCAACGACGTGGAGCGGCGCCTCGGCCAGCGGCTGGTGTGCCTGTGCGGGTCGTGCGGGAAGGAGCCCGTGGGGGTGTGCGCCTGCGACTACGCAGCCAATATCAAACGACAGATTGCCGCACTTGTCGACGAAGGCAAGACCGAGGATCAGATCCTGCAGCACTTCATCGCGCAGTACGGCAGCCAGGAGCTCCTCGGTGCGCCGCTCGACCAGGGATTCAATCGACTGGCCTGGCTGTTTCCATATCTGGCTGGAGCCGGTGGCGTCGTCGCCATCGGTTTTGCCGCCGTGAAGTGGTCGCGGCGCAAGGAGTCCGAACCCGAAGCGCCCCTTCCCGCCGACAGTGCGCTGGCCGAACGTCTCGACGATGAGCTCAGAAACCTCGACTGAGACGGTCCCGCTGAAGGCGGACCGCGCTGACCAGTCACTCCAACCCTGGCAGTTCTTCGTGCTCGCCGCTCTGGTCTGCGCGACGGCAGTGACGTTCATTGTCCGTGGAGAAGGGCTGACGCCGGTCATTCTCCTGAGCGCATTGATGGGCGCGATTGCGCTCGTGGGCCTCGCGGTGGTGCGCGCGGTCCGGCCGCTCGTCAGCGAGCAGGAAGATCGAACCGTGATGATCGGCGAGCGAACCCGCGCGGCGCTGGAGCGCGAGAAGATGCTCGCGCTGAGGGCCATCAAGGAGCTCGAGTTCGACCATGCAATGGGGAAGATTGCTCCTGCCGACTTTGCCGAGATGGAGGCACGGCTCCGCGCGCGGGCGATTCGCTTGATGAAGCAGCTCGATGCGGGAGCGGGCTATCGCGAGCGCATCGAACAGGACCTGGCGAAGCGGATGGGGGCGGCATCGAGAACGCCCGACCTAAAAGGTCGGGCCTACGACAGCCCGGTGCGCCCCGAAGGCGTGGTCTACGACGGTCCGGTGCGTTCAGAAGGTGTGGTCCACGACGGTCCGGTGCGCCCCGAAGGCGTGGTCTACGACGGTCCGGTGCGCCCCGAAGGCGTGGTCTACGACGGTCCGGTGCGCCCCGAAGGCGTGGTCTACGACGGTCCGGTGCGTTCCGAAGGTGTGGTCTACGACGGTCCGGTCCGCCGGGAGGGTGTGGCCTACGACACCACCGCCCGACCCGAGGACGTGGCTCTCGGGGTGCCGCAGAACACGCCCGAGCTGCAGGGGCCGGCCTACGATAGTCCGTCGACCGCCGCCCGGGTTTGTTCAGGCTGTTCGACTCTCAACGATACCGACGCCAGGTTCTGCAAGAGGTGCGGTCAACCCCTCTAGCGTGGCCACGCGTCATCATGGACCCCATCGACATCATCGACCGAAGAGCGGTCAGGAAGGACCCAAGGAGACCCCCGGGATTCCGGGCTGGCGTCAGGGTGATCCTTTGCGCCTTGGGTGTCCTCGGCGTCTTTGGTGGTGAGACGACGACGATTCTCGCCCAGATCGGGATGCCCGATCCCAAACAGATGTCGGGCATTCCTCGACCTGTTGGCGTCGACGAACTTCCCTCCGGTAGCGTGTCGGTCCGCGTCATTCGAGGCGCCCTCACCAACAACATCCCCGGTCAGCCAGTGGAGTTGCACGTCGGCGACAAGGTGCAGACGGCGAAGACCGATGAGGCTGGCCGCGCGCAGTTCGATCGGCTTCCAGCGGGTGCGTCGCTCAAGGCGGTGACGGTTGTCGACGGTGAACGCCTGGAGTCGCAGGTGTTTCCGGCGCCGGCCACCGGCGGCATCCGTGTCCTGCTCGTGGCGACAGACAAGGAGAAGGAAGCGCGCGCGGCCGAAGCGGCACGGGCCCCGGCCGTGACCGGTGAGGTGGTGCTTGGCGGCGAAACCAGAATGGTCATCGAGCCCGGTGATGAAATCGTCAATTTGTATTACGTGCTCGACCTCGTCAACAACGCCAGCACGCCGGTGAACACCGCGTCGCTCTTCACCTTCGACGTGCCAAAGGGAGCGACCCCCGCGACACTGTTCCGGGGATCGTCGCCGCTCGCGGCGGCCACGGGCACGCGCGTCCGCGTGCAGGGGCCGTTCCCGCCGGGGAAGACCTCGCTGCAGGTGGCCACTCAGCTTCCAGTGGGGAGTGGGACGCTGGAGATTGTCCAGACGTTTCCCGCGAAGTGGGAACAGCCGCTGTTCATCATGAAGAAGTTCGGCAATGCCGTGTTGAGCTCTCCGCAGATCATTGGCCAGCAGGACATGCCGGAGAACGCGGCCGTGATGGCCGGCGGAAACGCGCTCCCGGCCGGGCAGCCGCTCACGCTCGTACTCTCGGGACTTCCCCATCACAGCGGGACCCCACGCGCCATTGCCTTGACGGTTGCGGGTCTCATTGTCATTTGTGGTGCTTGGATCGCGCGACGTCCGCGCGAAGCGCCCGTACAGAAGGACGAGCGCAAGCGGTTGGCTGCAAGGCGAGAAAAACTCCTGCAGGATCTGGTGCGCCTCGAGAACGATCACCGCAGCGGCCGCGGCGATCCGGGCCGCTACGCGGCGCGGCGGGAGGAACTGGTGGCGTCACTCGAGCGCGTGTACGGGGCGCTCGATACCGACGACTCGGGCCCGGGCCTTGCGCCGGCCGGCCGTCCAGGCGTCGCTCGGTGAGCGTCGACTTCAATCGCGTCGAGCTGTCGGACGTTTCGCGCCATTTCGGGCGGCGCCGTGCCCTGTCGGGGGTGTCCATGGCAGCGGATCGGGGGGACATCGTGGGTCTCCTTGGACCCAACGGTGCCGGAAAATCTACGCTGCTCGGAATCCTCGCCACACTCGTCCTTCCGTCGAGCGGAACCGTTCTCTACGATGGACAGTCTGCTTCGCAGCGTGGTGCGGATCTTCGGCGGCGTATTGGTCTGCTGGCTCACGAGTTGCACCTGTATCCGGACCTTTCCGCACGTCAGAACCTGGAGTTCTTCGCGCGGCTGTATGGGCTCGACACGGCCACGGTTGTGCCGGCTGCGCTCGAGTCCGCCGGTTTGGCCGACCGCGCGGACGATACGGTCGCCGGCTTTTCGAGGGGCATGCGGCAGCGTCTTGGGCTCGAGCGCGCGCTGCTTCACCAGCCACGCCTCGTGCTGTTCGATGAACCCTTCACCGGCCTCGATGATCGGGCGACCACCGTCGTTGTCGATCGCCTCCGGCGCCTCGCCTCTGCAGGCGCCATCATCGTCCTTGCGACACATGATCTCGACCTCGCCGACGGTCTCGTGACACAGGTGGCTGTCGTCCTCAACGGCAAACTGATTTCGAACGAGCCGGCCTCGCCCGGTCTCCGGAACCGGTATCGGGCGATGATTGGTCACGTCTGATGTTTCTGCGCGCCGCGTTCCTTGTGCTGAAGAAGGACGTTGCCATCGAGGCGAAGAGCCTGGAGATTGTGTCCACGACGCTCTTTTTCGCAGTCTCGTGTGTGTTGATTTTCTCGTTTGCCCTCGTGGGGGATGATGGCCAGGTGATCGACAAGGCCATGGTGCCAGCGGCCATTCTCTGGATTGCCGTCGCGTTTGCAGGTGTGCTGGGCCTTGGTCGTGCGTTCGAGCGCGAACGGTACGGCGATACGCTGAAGGCGCTCCTGTTGGCACCCACGCCACGCCCGGCGATTTACGTCGGCAAGCTGCTCGGCATCGTCCTGCTGTTGTTCACGACGGAGCTGATTGTTGTTCCGATGATTGCGTTCGTGTTCCACGCCGCGCTCTTCGATCAGGTGATCATCCTGACTGGCCTTCTGGCGACGGGGACGATCGGCTTTGCGGCGGTCGGCACCTTGTTCGCGGCCATGCTGGTGCGCTCGCGATCTCGGGAAATCATGTTGCCGATCCTCCTGTACCCGATTACGATTCCAGTGTTGATCGCCGGGGTGCGAGGGACATCGGCGCTCCTCAGCGCGCCGGTGAGCTTGCCGGTGGCAACGATGTGGCTGGGGCTCCTGACGGCATTCGACGTTGTGTTCGTCACGCTGGCGCTGTGGACATTCGAACCAGTCATGACGGAATAGACCATGCGAAAACTATTCCTGCCGCTTCTTCTTCTGACGGGTGCGATGTTCGCGTACGCGCCAGTGATGATTGCCGGTGCGCCCTACGAATCGACGATGCTGCTCGTCCAGAAGATTTTCTACTTCCACGTGCCGTCCTGGTTCGCGATGTTCACGGGCGTATTCGTGGCTGGCGTTGCGGGCGTGCTGTACCTCGCAAGGAACGACATGCGAGGAGACCGTGTCGCCGTATCTGCCGCGGAGATTGCGTTGATGTTCGGCGCCATGGGCCTGACGAGCGGTCCGATCTGGGCGCGCAAGGCCTGGGGCGTCTTCTGGCAGTGGGACGCAAAGCTCACGATCGCCCTGCTCCTTGAACTGATTTTCGTGGCGTACCTGCTGTTGCGAAAGTACGGCGGCGCCGGTTCGGAGAAGCTCGCGGCCGCCGTCGCACTGTTCGGCATGGCGGTCGTGCCGTTTGTGTACTATGCCGTGAATATCTGGCGGACGATTCACCCCAACACGAATGTCATTCCGTCGCTGCAGGCCGGGATGGCGCAGCCGTTCTGGTTCTGCGTGACCACGTTCATGCTGTTCTTCGTCGTGCTGCTGGCGCTGCGGGTTCGCGTCGAGCGCCTGCATGCCGACCTTGACGAACTCTATCGCGCAGAAGAGTCATAGCCATGCTGAGACGCCTCATCCTCGTCCTCGCCCTGCTGACGACCGTGGCCGCGCCGGTGCTCGCGGCACAGCCGCCGTCGAGGAGCCAGAGCGAGTTCGTTCCGATCGATCAGCTGCCACCAACCGAGCAGATGCCGGCTGCGCCGTTTGTCATCAGCGCATACGCGCTCGTTTGGCTCATTGCCATGTTCTACGTCTGGACGATCTGGAAGCGCGTCAACTCGCTTGAAGCGGAGTTCCGCGCACTGGAACAGCGCAGCAGCAGCAGAAACAAAAGGCCGTAACGCCTTGACCTCTGGACACTTCATCTTCATCCCGGCGGTCCTGTTCGTTGGCATCGTCATCGGATGGATTCTGGGATCGCGCGCTGCCCGCGATGCATACAACCTCGAGCTGCGGAAGCGGGAAGAAAAAGCTCAACGGGCAACTGACCGTCGGCGCCCGACCTGAAGGTCGGGCCTACGACGAGCTGAAGCGCGGGCCTACGGGGGGCGAGTCAATCACAGGCATGTCCTCGTAGGCCCGATCTTCAGGTCGGGCGCCGGATTACCTCTCGTAGGGCCCGACCTTCAGGTCGGGCGCCGGATTACCTCCTCGTAGGCCCGACCTTCAGGTCGGGCGCCGGATTACCTCCTCGTAGGCCCGACCTTCAGGTCCCGCGCCGAATTACCGCCCCACCCCGAGCCGGCGGGCCAGGACTTCCGGTAAGCCGGCCTCGATGATCTTGGCCTGCGCGACTTCCACCGGGTAGACCAGTCTCATCAGCTCGACGTGCCTGGAAGAGGTGTCCACGATCGCAAATGCGGCGCGCGGATCGCCGTCCCGCGGTTGTCCGACTGCTCCGGGGTTGATGAGGTACTTCGCGTCTGGTTGAAGTGCCAGCCGGGATTCGGTCGCGGGCGCCGGGCCCGTGCCGCGGACGGTGGATCCGGTGAGCTCGAACGTCACCGGATGGTGGGTGTGACCGAAGAGGCACAGCGGCCGGCGCGAGGATTTCAGGCCGCGAATGGCGTCGAGCTCGTCGAAGATGTAGGCGTCCTCGTCGTAGGGCGAACCGTGGCAGATCTCGACGACATCGTCGACGACGGTCGGCCCTTGAGGGAGGGCGGCCAGCCACGAGCGGTGGTCTGGTGTCAGCGCGTTGAATGTCCAGCTGGCGGCGCCCTTCGCGACCGGGTTGAATCCCTCGGCCTCTTCCAGCCCCTGCGCAATCTTGTCGTGGTTGCCGCGCACGATCGCGATCGGCGCGAGCTCCTGGATCCGCGTGACCACGGCATTCGGATCGGCGCCGTACCCAACCAGGTCGCCCAGCACGAGCGTCTGGTCGTAGCCGCGGCGTCCGGCGGCGTCGAGACACGCGTCGAGCGCCTCGAGGTTCGCATGGATGTCGGTGAGGACGAGGTAGCGCATGAGGGTTACGACTCGAGCCAGTCGACGATCTGCTCGACGACCGCCTCGATCCCGATACGTGCCGCGTCCACTCGATGGTGCGCGCTGGCGTACGCCGAACGCCGGACAGCATAGAGCCGCTCGAAGTCCGACCGATCCGCCGCCAGCGGCCGACGTCCGTCGACGGGCACTCTCGAAATCAGGCGCTGGAGCGGCACGTCAAGCCACACGGAAACGCCGTCACTGTTGATCATGGAGCGGTTCTGCGGGTCGACAAATGTGCCGCCGCCGGTGGCGACGACTGCGTGGCGGCGTCCCAGCTGATCGACCAGCACGGCGCGTTCGGCGGTGCGGAAGTACGCCTCGCCCCGCGTGGCAAACAGCGAAGCCACGGTCTGGTGCTCCCGTTTCTCGATGAGATCGTCGATGTCGACGAACTGCCAGTCGAGGCGTTGCGCGAGGGCTCGCGCCACGGTGGTCTTGCCGGCGCCCATGAACCCAACGAGATACACCTTGTCGGCTTTCACGCGACGAGTCGCTCGAGCGTCTCGAAGAAGCCCGGATAGGAAATGACCACCGCATCGGAACCGTCGATGCGCGAGGAGTGACGGGCCGACAGCGCCGCGACGGCGAAGGCCATGGCCATGCGATGGTCTCCGCACGCGTCGGCCACCCCGCCCGAGGGCGCTCCTTCGCCGCGAATGACAAAGCCATCGGGGCGCTCGTCCGCGTCGATGCCAAGGGCGCGGAATCCCGCAACGAGGACCGCGATGCGGTCGCTTTCCTTGACGCGGAGTTCGGCGGCCCCGCGCACTCGGACTTCGCCCCCATGCGCGGCCAGCGCCGCGATGGCAGGGAGCTCGTCGATGAGGCCTGGCACTTCCTCCGGCGCGATGTCGACGATGTCTGTTCGGTCGCCTTCAACGATGATGGTTCCGCGCGGCTCGCCCGCGGCGGAGGCGGTTTCATGGATCTCGACGCGCGCGCCAAAACGCCGCAGGACGTCGATCAACGCCGTGCGCGTCGGGTTGAGGCCGACCTCGTCGATCTCGATGCGCGAGCCGGGTAGCGCCGCGGCCGCGACCATCCAGAACGCCGCGGACGAGAAATCGCCAGGCACGACCAGATGCTGACCCGAGGCTCGCTGTCCGCTCGAGACGGAAACAGTCAGGCCATCGGCGCGAAGCTGCACGCCAAAGGCTCTGAAGGCGCGTTCTGTGTGGTCACGTGTCTGAGCCGGCTCCGTGACGGAGGTGGTGCCCTCCGCATACAGGCCCGCAAGCAGCACCGCGCTCTTGACCTGTGCGCTCGGGATGTCCGGACGATAGGCAATCCCGTGCAGCCGTGCGCCGTCGATATAGAGCGGCGCATGGCCGTCGGTAGATTCGATACGTGCACCCATCAGAGCAAGCGGAGCCATGACGCGCCGCATCGGGCGTCGCGAGAGAGACGCGTCGCCGATCAGCTGGCTGGCGAACGGTTGAGCCGCGAGGATCCCGGCCAGCATGCGCATCGTGGTCCCGGAATTACCCGCATCAAGAGGGTCCGAAGTTGAACGAAAGCCCTCCAATCCCCGTCCCAGTAAAGTGATGGTGTCTTCGGCCTGCCCTCGAATGTCCACGCCCAGCGCGCGGAGGCAGTCCAGCGTCGAACGGCAGTCGGCGCCAGGGGCGAAGTTCTCCAGCCGGGAGGGGCCGTCGGCGAGCGACGCGAGGATGGCGTAGCGGTGGGCGATCGACTTGTCCCCAGGGACTCGGAACCGTCCGCGCACCCGGCGCGAGGGGGTGATGGTGGCGGCAGGGGACGAAGCCATCTGAGAATCTTACGTCAGGCGGCTTGACATCGCTCAATAGATGGGATGGTATTCAACGGGCGTCCATGGCGCAGTCTCGACAGAGCAAGCACGGCCGGCACGTTGTGCATCTCGAATTCAGTAGCGCCTTCGGGATGCTCGACCTCGTCCAGGTCGTCGGCGATCATGTCGCTCGTGAATTCGGCGTCGACGAAGAATCGATCCACTGGATTGGCGTGGCCGTCCGCGAGTCCGTCATCAATGCCATCAAGCACGGCAACCAGAGCAACGCCGCCAAACGCGTCTTCGTCGAATTCGAAACCGATACGGTCGATCGCACGCCGGCATTGATCATCAGGGTTCGGGATCAGGGCGTGGGATTCGATCCCGAGAGCATCGCCGACCCTATGGCGCCCGAGAACCTCCTCAAATCCAGCGGTCGTGGCATTTTTCTCATCCGCAGTTTCATGGACGATGTCCGGCTCCAGCGCGCCGCAGAGGGCGGGATGGAAATCCTCATGACCAAGCGTGTCCAGGGCCCGGCGCTGCCAGACATCCGGTCAAGGCCTGAGTGCCGCTCGATCCCATCTTTCTCGCCACGGCCATCGAGGCCGTCGTGCGGGCCGGCGACATCATGATGGATCGACTCGGCCGCGACATCCAGGTCGACAAGAAGGGCCGGATCGATCTCGTCACCGAGGTCGACCTGGCCAGCGAGCGGATGTTCCGCACCCTCATTGCCGAGCGGTTTCCGGGTCACGACGTGCTGGCGGAAGAAATGGGGGGCAGCGCGTCAATTCCTTCGGGGCCCTGCTGGGTCTTCGATCCGCTGGACGGCACCACGAACTTCGTGCACGGACTGCCCATCTTCTGCGCTTCTCTGGCGCTGGAGATTGACGGGATCGCGCAAGTGGCTGCGGTATTCGACCCGACGCGCAAGGAACTGTTCACCGCAGAGCGGGGCGGCGGTGCCTATCTGAACGGACGACCCATCCGGGTTTCAAAGGCAGCGGAGTTGGTGGATGCCCTGCTCGTCACTGGCTTTCCGTACGATGTCCACGAGCGTGTGGACGAAATCGTCGGGTTGTTCGGCGCGTTCATCGCCAGAGCCCGCGCGGTGCGGCGGCTCGGTTCGGCCGCGATCGATCTGTGCTACGTGGCTGCGGGACGGTTCGATGGGTTCTGGGAGAACGACCTGAAGCCGTGGGATATGGCGGGGGGCGCGCTGATTGTGGAGGAAGCCGGTGGCCGCGTGACGAACATCGACGGCACGCCGTTCAGTTCACGCGGGCGACATATCCTCGCGAGCAACGGCCTGGTGCACGGAAAGATGCTCGAGGTGTGTAAGGGAAACACGACGTCCTGATACCTGCGAGAGACAGCCGAGCCCCGTCCGCGCGTTTTTTCACCGCTTTTCGGCCCTCTTTCTGGCATCGCTCCTGCTTTGGCCTGTGTCAGCGACCGCCCCTTCGGGTGGTGCATTCGAGGAGCGTCTTATGCGGCGTCTGTTGTTGTGTGTCAGCCTGATAGTGCTGGTCGGCGGCTTGGCGGCGCCCACGCGCGCATACGCCCAGCAGGCGGTGAGTATCTATGCCGGGGGGTTCGTACCCCGTGGCGAAGCCTCCCGCGTGGACGGCGACGTTCTCTTCAACAACCTCGACTTCTTCTTCTTCGACATCGACAAGTTCAAGGGCGGAACAATCGGTGGCGAATGGCTCGCGGCGCTGAACGATCGTATGGAGGTAGGCCTCGGGCTGGGCTATTACGAGGAAGAAGTCCCGAGCAGCTATGCCTTCCTCGTGAACGAGGATGGCAGCGAGATCAGACAGGATCTCAGGCTTCGTATCGTGCCGTTCACGGCGAGCTTCCGGGTGATCCCATTCGGGCGCCGGGCGCCCGTGCAGCCGTACATCGGCGCCGGCGTCGGCGTGCTGTCGTGGCGCTACAGCGAAACGGGCTATTTCGTGGACTTCGACGGCTTCGTCTTCCACGACAACTTCGTGGCAAGTGGAACGACGGCCGGCCCGTTGATCCTCGGCGGCGTCCGATTTCCGCTTGGGCGGTTCGACCTTGGCTTTGAGATTCGCCATCAGTCCGGGGAAGGGACAATTGAACACCCGGCTGATTTTGCTGGCGCAACGAAGGTCGATCTGGGAGGGTTCAACTACCTCGCGACGTTCAATATCAGGTTCTGACGCCAGCCGTCACGATGCGTCTTCCTGTCGCGCCCGACCTGAAGGTCGGGCCTACGAGTCACGATCCTCGCAGGCCCGACCTTCAGGTCAGCGCAGTCTCGTAGGCCCGACCTTCAGGTCGGGCGTCTCAAGTAGGCCCGACCTTCAGGTCGGGCGTCTCAAGTGTCAGCTCGGGCCTGCGAGCAAACGCCCTCCGGCTCGACGGTATCATCCCCCGACACGTATACTGAATTGGGTCATCTGGTCATTTCATCATCTGGTCATCTGGTCATCTGGTCATCTGGTCATTTGGTCATTTGGTCATTTCGGGTCGCAGTTAGATGGCCGCATCAACGATCAGATGCCCCAGTAGTCGGATGCCCAGGCTCGAGCTTCCATGATCGACCTGTCCGTTGTCATTCCCGTCAGAAATGAAGCGCTGTCCCTCGAAGAGCTCCATCGAGAGCTCACCGAGGCTCTCGGCTCGTGGGGAGGCACGTACGAAGTCATCCTCGTGGACGATGGGAGCACGGACGAGAGCTTTGCCATCATGGCGAGGCTGCAGGCCCGGGATCCCCGTGTGCGCGTGATTCGTTTCCGGCGTAATTTCGGCCAGACGGCAGCATTCGCTGCCGGGTTCGCGCATGCACGCGGACGTCTCATTGCCACCTCCGATGGCGATCTCCAGAACGATCCGAAAGACATCCTGCCGATGGTCAGGGCCGCCGACGAGCACGGCTATGACATCGTGTGCGGGTGGAGGAAGGATCGCAAAGACGCATTCGTCTCGAGGCTGATGCCATCGATGCTCGCCAACCGTCTCATTTCTCGCGCGACCGGCGTCCGGCTGCACGATTACGGGTGCTCGCTCAAGGTGTTCCGGGCGGAGGTCGTGAAGCCGCTGAAGCTCTACGGCGAGATGCATCGGTTTCTGCCCGCCATCGCCAGCGAGCAGGGCGTCAGCATTCACGAAATGGTCGTCGGCCATCGCGCGCGTCGCCACGGCGCGTCCAATTACGGCATCTCGCGGACGCTGCGCGTGATTCTCGATCTGCTCACGGTGAAGTTTCTCCTCAGCTATTCCACCCGACCGCTGCAGATCTTCGGCCTGGTGGGGATGGCGATGTTGTTGCCGGGCGCAGCGATCGCTGGATACTTCGCCGCCGTCAGGGTCCTCGGATACTTCCAGCTCATGGCGGACCAGTCGATTGGCAACAGGCCGCTGCTGCTCTTTGGCATTCTCCTGGTCTTCACGGGCGTTCAGCTCGTCACCATCGGACTGCTTGCGGAGCTGATCTCCCGGACGTACCACGAATCGCAGGACAAGCCGACCTACGTGATTCGTGAGATTCTCGAGGACGGATCGGGGTCGCTGCAGGCATGAACGTCTGGTCGTTCATGAGTTGGTCGCGCGGTTGCGCGCGTGCCGCGACGATTGCGGCGGCAAGTGTCCTGATCGGGGCCTGCGGCGACAACCCCGTGGACCCGAGCGCGCACGTCCAGATCAGCTGCCCTGCTTCGAAGAGCGCTGAATCCATCAGCGGGGAATCGGTGGCTGTCGACTTCGGCACGCCGTCGACCTCTGGTGGGACGCCGCCGGTGGCGGTGACCTGCAAGCCTCCAAGCGGGTCGAAATTCGAGGTGGGAACGACGCCCGTGCAATGCACGGCGCTCGACGCCAAGCAGCAGACCGCATCCTGCACGTTGAACGTCACGGTCACTCGAGTCGGCACGCTCAGCGCCACGAGGTTCATGGCCTTCGGCGACAGCATCACGTTTGGACCTCCGCTCACGCCATGTCCGGCGTCCTCGACCAAAGCCATGACGCGCGACCTGATGCTTCGCGACATGCAACTGCTCTTCGAGAGGGCCAATCCGAGGGAGACGCCACCGGCCACTTCGTATCCGTCCGTCTTGATGGGCCTGCTCAAGAATCGGTACGTCACCCAGTTGCCCGTTGTGATCAACGAAGGGTTGGGCGGCGAAACCGTAACGGACGGCGGTGGGACGAACGACGCGACGCTGGCGCGTTTGAGAGCCAGGCTCGCCGCGAATAACCCCAATGTCGTGCTCCTGCAAGAGGGGATCAACGACATTAACATCTACTTCTTTCACCATGTTGAGCGAGTGCCAGTGCTCATCAAGGGGCTTCGTGACATGGTGCGGGAAGTGCGACAACGCAACGCCCAGGTCCTTCTAGGCACGCTTCTGCCTGGGGATCCAAATGGATGTCGGGGAAGCCTGGGGTACGATCTTGTCGCACCAGCCAACGATCAGATTCGGGCGATGGCGGGCTGAGGAGCGCGCTACAGTAGTCGATCTCTATCAGGCATTCGGCGGTGTTCCAGGACCGTATCTCAACGACGACGGTCTGCACCCGAATCCACTCGGGTACCAGAAGATGGCGGAAACATTTTTCGACGTCATTCGAAAGACCCTGGAAGTGCCCCGCTGAGCACAGACGTGTCCGCTGGTCAGGCGCCGCGGCAGTTCGGGAATCTCGATGCCAACCTGCGGTTCATCGACGCGACAGGGGTGCTGGTTGCCGGCGCCGAAGCGCTCGAAATCGGCTCCGGCACGGGGGGACTGCTGCACACGCTGATCGGGCATGGGCACCGTGTCCGCGGCGTCGAGATCAACCGGGGACTCATCGACGAGGGGCGCGCCTGGTTCGGGGACCTGCCGATCCAGCAGGTCGAGGGGACTGCGCTGCCATTTCCAGACGCGTCGTTCGACGTCGCGATGAGTTTCGACGTGTTCGAGCACATCCCTGACAGCGATGCCCACCTGCGTGAAGTCCGCCGAGTCTTGAGGCCCGGAGGCGCGTACCTGCTGCAGACCCCGAACAAGTGGACCAACATCGTCTTCGAGACGATCCGCTGGCGCAGCTTCACGAAGTTCCGGGAGGACCATTGCTCGCTGCACACGCTGGGCCAGCTGACACGACGCCTCGCGCGGCACGGCTTCGACGCGCGCGCGTACGACGTGGCCGTAGTCAACGACTTCTTCCGGGAGAAAGTGCGACGGCACGTCGGCGCTGTCGGCACCGCCATGCTTCGGATCGTGAACCCTGACCGGCTTCCCGTGGCCTGGCGGACGAACCTCTACGTGCACGCGACGAAGCGCTCGTCCGGCTGATACGTCTGTTATGGCAACCTCCCGCTGCGATCGATTGCGTCGGACGTCGGAAGTCGGACGAAGGCCTGCAGGTATAATCAGTATTCAGAATGTCTGACGGAACCCCTCTGTTTCGAATAGTTTGCCGAAGGTGGGCGATGCTAGGTCTGCCCGCGGTTGGTCTCGTCGTGGCAGTATCGGCGTGTGGCGATTCTGCCGCAATCGTCGGGCCGGGAGGCGGCACGAACACGCCGCCCGCGATCCAGTCCCTCGTGGCTGGCGCTCCGCAGGTCGGAAGTGACGGGAGACCAGACCGTTCAGCTCACGGCGACGGTGATCGACGCGGAGACGTCCCCGGCGCAGCTCAAGTACGACTGGTCGGCCTCGCCGGAGAATGGTACGTTCACGGGCACCGGCGCGCAGGTGCGCTGGAAAGCGCCGACGACGACACCGGTCGAGTTCACCACCACGCTGACCGTCGTCGAAACCTATTCCTCAGGGTCGACGACGAAGGAGAACCGGGCGGTGTCGACGCTGCCGGTGCGTTACAACGACTTGATCATTGGCGGACTGGTCGGTCAGTTTCTGACAGATTTCGGGACGTTTGCCGTGACGCCACAGCAGTGCGTGAGGAATTTCAGCGACTCCTGTGCGGGGAAGGCCGAGGAACTCGGCCAAATCACCAGCCAAAGAAACCGATCGGGCGTTCAAATTGAGAGCGCCGCGTTTACGACTCCCGGCGGTGACATTGAATCCCAGCGGCAACTCGGCGAGCGCCTCAACGCACTGCACGTTTGTCGATCGCTACAGCAACGGCACCCGTCAAACGGTTGAAGGAACTTGCGATCTCACGGCGGTCTATAGCAATTCTCGCTGGTATTTGTGCGATAGTCATTTCAATCCGCCGTTCAAGACGACGCCCAGTGGCCTGGGGCCGGCAATAGTGACGATGTCTCGCGATCTCCTGCCTCCGTTCTCGCACCCATGAGCCGGAAGGGCCCGGCGAATCCCTGTTGCCGCATCAGCTCGTCGAGCTCAGCGGACGCCCTTGATCATCTCCGCCAGCGCTTCACCAACCACTCGATGACCATGGGCCGTCATGTGGTCATCAAGAACGTAGAAGTCGTCCGCCTTCAGGATGGAGGTGGTATCCAGCGTCATGAGGAGTTGGACGAATGGCGGATGGCCGTCTCGGCGACTTTCCTCCGCCAGCGCCGCGATGAACGATCGAGGATGCGCCATCTCCTGGCCGATTTCGAGCGCAATCACCTGGACCCTGTTGAGGTTGTTGAGGTTGTCGAGGTTGTTGAGGGCCTCGACTGATGGGTGGTTTGCGTGTTCGAGCGCGTTCAGGAAGAGACGTGCCTCGTCGGCCGGCGTGATCGATGCCATCTGTAACTGATCTGGTTCGGCCGCCTCGAGCCGGAACACCTTCATGAAGAGTCGGTAAACGTACTTTCCCGGATAGTACGACTGCTGGGCTGCGTAGTAGCGGACGATTTCCTGATACTTGTCCTCGGCGGTGATCGGCAGCTGGTTTCCATGGTCGCGAAATGACATGTTTTCGGGCAAGTCGTTGTCGGCGTGCTGGATGACCAGGAAGCGCAGCCTGGATGTGTCGAGCCGTCCGAGCATCAGCATCTCCCGGACGGTCGCGTACGAGGCGACCGCGGCATTCAGCGTCTTGAGGCCCGTCTGCCGCTCGAGAACACGCGCGAACGTGGCGTCCTGATCGACACCCCAGCCCATGGCGTGCGAGTCACCGAGGACAATGACTTCCGGCGATGCGAGCGCGGACTCCTCATCCCGGAGCCCGAGTCGATTGATGCGGTAGGCATTCGAGAACTCGATGTTGCTGAAGGTGCAGCTTCCAGGCTTGAGCGTATATGTCACGTGCTGGTCGTAGCGCGCGCAGTTCGGATCGAACTGGATCAGCATGCGGTTGAAGTGACGGTACACCTGCTGCGCGAGGCGTCGCACGGGGGCTGGCGCTACGGCAGTCAGGGCGGGCGCATGCAGCAGGAAAAGGAACATGCCTTCGAGCAGTGCAATCGACACGACGAGATTGACGGCGACGATCACGAACATTCTGCGCGCAGCAGAAAGCGTTGGCATCGAAAATGGGCTAGGGACGCGGCTCGCGCCGCTTGAAAATGTAGATGCGCGGATGGTCGTTCATTCGCGACGAGAGCTCGGCCCCATCGTCGTTGATCGTGAAGCCGGCGAGTGAGGGATACGTTTTGAACGTCTTCAGGAGATCGAATCCGAGGTCGCCGTTGAACAACTGCTTGTAGTAGTACTTCACGACGGTGTGCTCGGGATTCGGCAGGTGCTGGTACATCTGCAGGTAGAAGTCGTCCATCAGCACGTAGTCGACCAGATCCAGCCGCGAGTGAATGTAGTCGCGCTTCTGTTGCGGACTGACTCCATTGCTGTAGAGGTACTGGTAGGTGTCGAGCGAGTAGAGCGTGTAGTAGTCGTGCTGTTCCTGCGTGCCCCAGAGCACGTAGTCGCCGAGAAACTGAGGATTGCTGCCAGTACTGTCCCGTGGGAGGCGTGCTGTGCGCCGGCTCGACGAGAATGCGCGAGCCTGGCGGCACGTCTTGCCGCAGAAATTCTGAGGCCGCGAGTCTGGCGTCCGGAGACCGATAGATATTCATGTAGGCGAGCGCGTAGAGCGAGGTTGTCCCGACGAGAACGCACGTGAGGGCCATCGCCGCAGGACGCCACGTCCGATGACGCAGGAGCGAGGCGCTGAGGGCTCCGGCGGCCACGGCGAAGGCAGGCGTCAGCGGCAGCGTGTAGCGAGCCATGGGAGCGCTGGTGCTGCCTGCCATCAGGAAGTAGCACAGCGGGAAGGCCGCGGCGACGAGCGTCGGCCTGCGCCATTGCCAGAGGAAGAACGCGATGCCGAGGAGCCCCCAGACCTCCAGGGCCGGACCCAGGCTCCACCAGAGGGTCGTGGTGAACCAGTACAGCGTTGGATGCGGCACGTCTGTGAACTGTGCCACGTAGAAGGGCGTGACGGATCCAGTCACGACTGGATCGATGATCTGCTCGTGAACATCTCGCCAGAACTTCTCTCGATAGATGAACGCCATCGGGTTGATGATGGCGAACATCGCGAAGCTCATGACGAGGGGACTCAACCCGCGCAGTGTCCACATGGTCCAGCCGCGCACGTCGCGCCACGTATCGGGACGGCGTGGGGTCAGCAGATGCGCAATGGCAATGACGCCGAGCCCGAAGACCGCGGAGTACTTGGCGCCAATGGCTGCGCCGACCGTGACTCCGGCCCAGAGGTAATCCCGCCAGATCCCGTGTTCCGCGATCCGCAGGCTGAACAGCCAGGCCAGTGTCAGGAACAAGATCATCGTGAGGTCCACGCGGAAGCTGTGGGACTCCGAGATGTGCATGACGGTCGTGGCCAGCAGCGCGGCCGCAAGAAGGCCGCCCGTGCGGTTGGACACGCGCTTGCCGATGAAGTAGATCACCAGGACGGTGGCCGTGCCCATCGTGGCCGAGATGGCCCGCCCCATCACCATGTAGGTCACCTGATCTTGAACCGCAGTCAGGTCCAGCGTCCCGAGCAGCCGCTCGTACACCCACAGCACGCCGTTCAGCAGGTGCATCGGGAGCGGTCCGTACATGAAGAACTTGGTCGACGCGGCGGCAGATTGCATGCTGTCGCGCAGGAAGTAGGCACCCACGAACACGAAATGCTCGTCGATGTGGAAGTGGGCGTACGGCGCACCCCACGCCAGGCCGTAGAAGCGAAGCGCGGCGGCGGCGGCAACGATTGACGCCAGCACCGCCGGCACGGCGTAATCACGCGATTGGCGGCCTCTCGTTGGTTCTAGCCCTGATGAGACCGCTGCCATCGAGTTGCGCTCAACGGGTGTCAGGATGTCTCAGCTGGGGCCGGCTGCAACTCGCCGGTGCCGCGGGAGATGGCGGCGCGGGCGAGATTCCCAAGAATCGTGGGATAGGCCTCGCAGGGCGTCCAGCACTGCGCGCAGTTCTCCTCGACGACGTTCTGGCGTAGCTCTCGACGACGGGCCGAGCCCCACAGGGCGCGAAGGTCGAACCCGTTGTCGCGCAGGTTGCCGACCTTCTCGCTCCAGATGGAGCAGGGATACAGATTCCAGTACGCGTCGACGAAGCACGAGGAGGAGAGCGCGGTGCACGGAAGCGGCGATTTGCCGGTCTCGTAGTAGCGGCTGATGAGCGCCTGATAGCGGTCCTCGAGAAACTTCACCGGATGCAGCGACGAGCCGTTCTTCTTCCGGTGGTCTTCAATCGCGCGCAGAATCTCGGCGTGATGACTTTCCACCGGCATGCCGACGTTGTCGAAGTAGTGTCCCGACTCGTGGCCGACGTTGAGGTGCAGATCGGTCCGGCGGAAATCAGGAACGACCTCGCGAATGGCCGCGATCGTGTCGTCCACCTTCGCGGCGTTCTTCGCCATGAGGGTCATGCCGATGACCGTTTGAAAATTCGATCGTTTGATGCCGCGCAGCCGCTTGAACGTCTCGAGCGCCTTGTCGAAGCTGCCGGGCAGTCCACGCATCTCTTCGTGCAGCGCCTTCGGGCCGTCGAGGCTGATGGTGACCATCAACCGGCCGACGCCCCTCGCCAGCGTGCGCTCGACCAGTGAAATCGTCTTGTCGCCGAACCAGCCGGTGGTGGGGAAGTTCAGCAGGTACAGCGACTTGTTGTACCGCTGAATCGCCGCCACCAGATCGTCCAGGTCGCGACGCATGAAGAGCTCGCCGCCCGTGAGATGGACCCAGTTGAACTGCGGCCACCGGTCGAAGAAGAGTCCCACTTCCTCCGGTGTCATCTCGTTCACGCTCTTCTTCTGCCAGATGTTGCACATCTCGCAGCGGAAGTTGCAGTGATAGGTGGCGACGAACGTCACCTTGTAGGGCAACGCCGGGCTGCGCAGGTTCGCGCCGAGAATCGAGCCGGCCAGGCCGGCTTGACGGGTCAGCATCGGATGTGGTGAACGGAAGACAGCGGACCGCCCGCGTGGCGGGCGCTCAACCGATTCTAGCAGAGCAGGTTACCGGGAACAACGCACGCCGCCGCCGTGTTGACCGCCTTGCGCAGCCGTCGCTATACTCCCTTCGCCGTGCCATTCGCACTGTTCCGGCTCCCCGGACAGGCGACCTGTCACAATCTTCTGGCACCCATCCAGCACATTCTGACTCCACCTGTGTCCGCCCTCCGCGTCACCGTCGTCGTTCCCACGAGGAACGAGGAAGGCCTCATCGGCGAGATTGTCGATGAGGTGATGCCGTACGCCGACGAGGTGCTCGTGGTGGACGGGCACTCGAATGACGGCACGCGCGCGATTGCTGCCGAGCACGGCGCCCGTGTGATCCTCGACGGCGGCCGGGGAAAAGGCGAGGCGCTGCGTATTGCGCTGCGAGAGGCGAAGCACGGGATCGTGGTGTTCATCGACGCGGACGGGTCGCATGAATCGAAAGACATTCCGCGTCTGGTGGCGCCCATTCAGGCGGGGGAGGCCGATCTTGTCGTCGGCTCGCGCGGCAAGGGCGGCAGCGATGAGCTGCACGGGACGCTCTCTCAACTCATTCGGTACATCGGCTCGCAACTCATCATGCTCGGTATCAACTATCGCTGGAACGTGCGGCTGACGGACAGCCAGAATGGCTTCCGGGCGATCCGGCGCGACGTCGGCTTGAAGCTGGGGCTCACGTCGAACCTGACGACGATCGAGCAGGAAATGATGATGAAGGCGCTGAAGCAGGGGTATCGCGTCACGGAGATTGCCAGCCACGAATACGAGCGTCGCTGGGGCACGTCAAAGATCGTGGTCTGGAAGGTCTGGTTCGCCTACGTCTGGTCCTTCCTGCGCAATCTGATCTAGCACGCCGCATCGGACCGCGGAGAACCGGTCGGAGGCCGTCCCCCGCGAAAACAAGGATCGATGACCTGAACCGAACCAGCGATGCGGTGAAGGTCGTTAGAAGCGAATGCGGAGGCCGGCCCCAGCCTGAAATCCGCCGACGGTAAGGTCGGTCGCGTCGAGCGAAACCTTTCCCCACGTGTAGCGGAGCAGCAGGCCCACGCCGTATCGCGGTGTGAAGAGATAGGTTGTATCCAGCCCGACATTCACACCGACGCCGGTTCCGGACTGCGAGTCGACGCCGTACGTCACGGTCTTGCTGCCTTCGGCGGAGCTCCCGCTCAGGAGGTCCTGGCTCACGTGAAAGATCGATGGCCCGGCGGACACCGCAACGTCCAGCTTCCGGCTCAAGGGCACAAACCAAACGGCCTGCAGGTGATAGCCAAACTCGCTTCGCTTGAGGTTGTTCCCTTGGATGGGGACGACTGTGGGGGGTTGATCAAAGACGATCGAATCCGGGATGGAAGCCGTACCGGCCGCGTCGCCCTCGCCTTGGAAGTATGAGATTGTCCCACCGACGATGAGATGCGTCGACACACGAAAGCCGGCGGCGAAGTCGTAGAACGCTCCGTTGCCAACGGTCTGGTCGGCCGTGAAGGTGGCCTCCTCATTGAAAATCGTTGGCGTGGCCTTGGCTTCGAAGGTCCGCTGTTGTGGCTGCGCGCCGACGGTCACGTTGAAATATGATTCCGGAATCTTTGCCTTGTCGCTCTGCGCATCGGCCAGCGCCGGCACTGCTAGATACAGGGCAGCCACTACCAGGGCAGTCGTTGTCTTCGTCATCCAGACTCCTCGTCGTGCGGTTGATGGTGAGGAACGCCTTCCGTAGGAACGACACAGGTCAGGCGCATCCCCTGGCCCGTGTCGTCAAAGAAATCCTGGGACCTATTGATTCGCGAACCCTGGGCGTGGGTTTGGCGACACCCACACCTGCTTCACGATCATGTGCTCTAGACTTAAGGCCTCGCCTCGATCCCCGGGCTGCCACGGAGACCCCACGTACACCATGTGCGGATTTGGCCTGTACGTTCCAGAATAGGATTTTCCAAGATCGTAGAGGAGGTTTCCGGTCACTGTGTCTTCCCTGATCGACCAGTTTAATTGGTTGCTGCCCCAGGTGATCTTCCAGAAGTACCAGGTGCCGGCCTGGTAGGGCAGAGGGATCCGCTCCGAAGGCCCTGTATCGGGGAAATGACCGGGGCGGATGTCCCCAGTAATGAACCGCATCGCAGTCGCGCCGTTTCCACGCTTCTCGAAGGTGGCACGATACGGATTGTCGTTCATCGCTGCCTGACCCTGTCTCATTGTCAACGCGCGGTATTTGGGATCCTCGGTGGAGCTGATGATCGAGATATTGCTGAGGAACGCTGAGTACTCGCCCCCTTCCAATGGCTGGGATAAGGGGTACTCGATGTACGAATACTCAGAATCGAGACGAACGCCAACACCTGGAAGCCATGTGACGGGGCCATAGACCGTGCCTACTGTCGTGCCGTTGATCAGCGGGTCGTAGATTTCATTGTTGCGAATAAAGCCGACGCTCTGGGCGGCGATGAACTTGGCCTTCTCTTTCGGCCACGGTCCGACGGCACCCTGGTACTCTGCCCGCGCCCACCAGGTGTAGGTCTGGTCGACGGTCAGATTGGCGCTCGGGGAGTGCGACGTGGTGCCGCCGGCGCCCGCGGGCACGAGCGGGGACTGGTAGATTCGCGTGGCGCCGGCGCTGTCGTAGATCTCGAAACGGTACTGTAGCGGGACGGCTCCCGGAGCAAACTGTAGGGTGGAGTTCGTGATCACAAGCTCTGTGCCGAAGGCCGGCTTCGTTCCGTTGATGGGTGACACGGCCACGGGTGCGCTGACCTTCAATGTCGATCCGTCTGCGGCCGCGTTCGTCCCTCGGGGACCACCGCCAGCCGACGGACTCACTGAATCCGCCGGATTACCGGTGCACGCTAAAGTGAGCCCTATGAGGGCTGCCAGGCATGTCAGAGCAAAAGTCCGTCCTTGCACCATGAAGTTCTCCAAAGCTACTCCGAGCTCTTGTTAATTGTTTTACGACTTTCTTGCGAGGGGTACGATGATAAACCAAGACCGCCTGAAGTACAAGCGCTTCTTCGTTGAGACGGCTCAACATCTTCTTCACTTGCGCTCGTGATGACCGGATAGCCCAGCAGCTCAGTCACAGCTCATCAGGTCCGTGAGGACTCTGCCTGTCTTGATCTCGTATCGTCCGAACCGGCCAGATACAGCAGAGCGCCCGGGAGGTTGCCCAGAATGCCCAGTCCGACAAAGAGGATCGACAAGGCAAGGGCCGCCGCATCGGGTACCGCCGCGTGCCGAAACGCCCACACGAATGCGGCCTGGCCGGTGCCGATGCCGTTGAACGTCACTGGCAGCAGCATCACCAGCAGAATGATCGGAATGAGCGCGAAGTATGCGGAGAGCGGAGCGGCGATGCCGAGCCCGCGGCCCAGGCAGTACGCCTGGAGGATGCGCAGTACCTGGACCAGTACGGAGCACAAGAGCACGTTCAACAGCGGGCGAGGATGCCCCGCATACTTGCGAATGGATTCCACCAGGCGTCCGGCGAACCGCTGTACAACCGCTATCGGGACGACAGCCGCCAGGCGCGACGCGATCTCCGCAGCCGCGATGGCTGAAGATGACAACCAGAGTCACGAGACACAGCGCCCCGGAGAACGCGAGCCCGGCGAGAATGGCGGCATCGGTCGCCAGATCGCGCGCGAGAAACAGGCCCGCGACGGCCATCAGGAGCACGGAGGCGACGCCCAGCATCCGATCCATGAACACCGACGCCACCGCGTCACTGCCCGCCACGTTCAGCCGCAGCATGCTGTAGCTGCGCACCGCGTCGCCGCCGACGCTTGCCGGGAGAAACGTGCCGACGAACGTGCTGACGAAGAAGATTCGCATCACAGCCGCAAGCGGCGGACGCTGCCATGGTTCGATCGTGCACAGCAGCGCAATCCAGCGGTAGGCCATCAGCGATCGATCGACCAGCACGAGGAGCACGGCAACGCCGATCGGCATCCAGTCGGCGCCGGCCGTCACCGCCAACACGCTGCGGGGGTGGACCTTCCAGAGCAGGTATCCGGTGAGCCCGCCGGCGACGGCGAGGCGAAGGGCCAGCCCGAGCGGTCCGGAGACAGAGCGCGGCGATTGTCCGCTCGAGCTCAAGGCTGCGGCGTGGGAAGTGTTTCGATGTGCCGGCTGGGGTCGCGCTTGACGCGGCCGGCGCGCACGAGGAACTTCGCGTACGGCACGAACTGCTTCATCGCGCCGACGTTGACCTGGCAGGGGCTGAGGCAGGTCGGACAGACGTCGTTCTTGACCTCCTCGCGATGGGCGAGGTTCTCGGCCTTGAAGTACAGCTTCTCGGCCGGCGTCGTCAGCACGTTGCCGATCGCCTTCGAGTTCTCGCAGTAGTGCAGGTCGCCGTACGGGTTGAGCAGCAGGCCCTGCGATCTGGAACGGGCAGGGCATCGTCCGCTTGTAGCCGTTGGCGATCATGTCGGCGTAGTGCAGGTACATGAACGCCTGGCCGCTGAGGACCGACTCCTCCTGCACGCGGTCGAGGAAGAACGTGCGCATGAACTGCTCTTCGCGTTCGTGGAAGCCGATCGTCGCTTCGAGCTCCTTGTTGTTCAGCATCGCGTCGGTGAAGCGCAGCATGTTGAACACGATGTCGAGCTTCTTCGCGCGCGCCCACGCGAGGATGTTCTCGCGCGTCCTCGAGGTTGCGTGCGCGAAGATCGTCGCGGCGATGCCGAACTGGAAGTTCGGGTACTCGCTCGGCCAGCGCCTGCATCGCGTCGATCGTCTCGCACGCCTTGTCGAAGCCGCGCTCGACGTGCCGGACCTGGTTGTGGATGTCGCCGATGCCGTCGAGCGACACGCGGACGCTGACGAGCAGGTCGTGCTCCGCGCAGAACTTGACGATCCGCGTCAGCATCGGGATGGCGCGATGCGGCGTCAGGCCGGTCGTGTTGATGCCGATCTTGCGCATCCGCGGCAGATGCCGCTGGAACATCTCCACCATCTCCGGCAGGTCGTTGCGCGTCGTCGGCTCGCCGCCGGAGATGTTCAGGTTCTCGATGTGGCCCCAGAACGGGTGGTGCATCGCCGGCTCGAGCTGGGCCAGCGTCATGTCGGCCTTGCGATCGCCGTGCTTCCAGTTGTTGCACATCTCGCAGCGCGCGTCGCAGACCCAGGTGCAGTTGTAGATGAGCACGGTCGGCTTGATGGGCGTGACGCGCGAGATCGACGGAATTGGCCAGATCGCGAGGCACACCGACGGCCGCGCGCGTGAGATACCGGAGGGTGAATGCGTCTTTCGACATTCGGTGGGCTTCATTGTACACCCGCGGTGCGCGGCGAGGCGCGCGGGGGGGCTCCTCTGGTTTCGAACAGCTCGAAACCACACGTCAGCCGCAACGGCGTCCTGCCAGCGAGTTCAGCCCGACAGGAACTCTGTGACGGCATCCGCGACCGTCTGCAGTTGACCGGCGCCCAACTCCGGATACATCGGAAGCGAGACGATTTCTTCCGACAACCGTTCTGTCACCGGGAAGCGCCCACGACTGCAGCCCAGATCCTCGTAGGCCGCCTGCAGATGGATGGGGATCGGATAGTGGATGCCGGTTTGCACGCCGCGTGCGGCGAGATGCCGCACGAGCGCATCCCGATTCGGGACGCGCACGACGTACAGGTGATAGACGTGACCGGGCGCGGAGATCGTGGTCGGCAATCGAACCGTCTCACCTCCGGGCAGTGCTGCGGCGTACTCGACCGCATGCGCAGCGCGCTGTTCATTCCAGCGAGTCAGATGGGGAAGCTTCGTCCGGAGAATCGCGGCTTGCAGTCCGTCCAGCCGCGAGTTGAAGCCCTTGACCACGTGGTGGTACTTCTTGTCCTGCCCGTAGTCGCGCAGCAGCCGAAGCCGGGCGGCGACATCCGGCCGGTTCGTGACCACCATTCCGCCATCGCCCGCCGCGCCCAGGTTCTTCGACGGGTAGAAGCTGAAGCAGCCGGCATCGCCGAATGTGCCACAGGCGCGGGCGTTCGTGCGCGCGCCGTGCGCCTGACAGGCGTCTTCAACGACCGATAGCTTCGCCCGCGCGGCGATCTGCATCACCGCGTCGATGTCGCAGGGTTGCCCATAGAGGTGGACTGGAACAATCGCCTTCGTGCGCGGCGTGATGGCCTCTTCAATCCGCGCGGGATCGATGCCGAACGTCCGCTCTTCGGCATCGACAAGCACGGGGCGCGCACCACATGCCGACACGGCGAGTGCGGTGGCGATGTACGTATTGGCTGGGACGATCACCTCGTCGCCTTCGCCGACGCCCAGCGCGATCAGCGAAAGGCGCAGCGCGTCGAGTCCTGAACCGACCCCCACGGCATGCGCGGCGCCGGTAAACGCCGCGAACTCCTGCTCGAACTGCGCGACCTCCTCGCCGAGAATGAAACTCGATCGGTCGAGCACTCTGGCCAATGCGGCCTGAAGCTCGGTCTGCAGCGCCCGATGTTGTGCGCGGAGGTCAACGAAAGGAACGGCGACAGAAGGCTGTGTCATGTGGTTGTGCACCGCTAGCGGCGAAGTCCGGTGGCGAGCAGGAAGAGCGGCGAAAGCATTTCCCACCAGCCGACGAAGGGCTTCATCTTCGTGTACCCGAGGGAGGCATCCGGGTAAATCTTGGTGACGGGCACTTCGCGGACACGGTATCCGAGCGTCAGCGCCTTGTACAGGATGTACGGCTCGAGCTCGTAGTGATCCAGCCATTCCTGATGCAGGTTGATTCGTTCATCGTCGAAGAGGTCGAGGCGGATGGCGCGGAAGCCGTTCGTGCTGTCGGTCATGCGCTGCCGTGTCAGCATGGACAACAGCATCGGGTGAAGCATCTGCGTGGCAACCCGGCGGTACGCCGGCATGTTGCCGTAGGAACCGCCCGGCAGGTAACGGGAGCCCTGAACGACATGGCAGCCGTCGTTGACAATCGGCTCCAGGAGACGCGGGATTTCCTGCGGCCGGTCCTTGTCGTTGCCCGCCACGATCACGGCGACGTCGAACTTGTTCGCTCTGGCCCAGTCGATGCCGGTCCGGATCGCGGCCCCGACACCCCGTCGTACGGGATGACGAAGAATGCCCGCCCCGCGTGACTCGATTGTCTGCGGTGTGGCGTCCGTCGAGCCGTCGTCGACGACCACAATCCGCTCGACATCACCGGCGCGAAAGCGGTCGAGCACGCTGCCGATCTTGCGCTCCTCGTTGAACGTCACCGGCATGGCGACGACCCGCAGACTAGGCATCGTGCACGTATCCCTGAGGGTCCTTGTGGTACTGGCGGTGGCAGGCGGAGCAGACGCCGCTCGTCCCGTTGAAGGTGAGAGGCTCCGCACACCGGCAGACAAAGCCGTGGAGGCGGGCCGGGTTGCCGTAGACGAGCGCGTGCGCGCGCACGTTCCCGGTGACAACGGCGCCCGCGCCCACGAACGCAAACGGACCAATGCTGATCCCGCACACGATTGTCGCGTTCGCTCCGATTGTGGCGCCCTGCCCGATGTGCGTCTCGCGCAGCGTCCAGTTGGCCTGACGGCTCCGTGGACGCAGATCGTTGGTGAGCGAGGCGTTCGGGCCGATGAAGGCCCCCTCGTCAATCGTGACGCCGGCCCAGATGGATACCTGATTCTTGACCGTCACGTTGTTGCCGAGCACGGCTCCCTTCTCGACAAAACAGTGTTCGCCGATGTTGCAGTCGCGGCCGATCGTCGCACCGTTCATGACGTGAGAAAAGGCCCAGACACGCGTGCCGTCGCCGATGTCGTCGGTTTCCACGAGCGCTTGCGGATGGCGAAAGAATGCCATCAGGCGTCCACTGCCACGGGAGAGCCGCCCCCCGCGATCGATCGATCGGCCGCTGCGAGCACCTTCACGACACCGAGGCCGAACCGCGCGTTGCTGACACCCGCGTCGCCGCTCGTCAGGGCCGCGATGAACTGGCGCGCCTGCGCGCGAAGCGGCTCTTCCATCGGCACGTAGGGGATGGTGACATCACCCTGCCGAGCCAGCAGCTGAAAGTCGCCGAAATCGGCGTAGCGCCGGCCGCGAACGACGCCTCTATCGAAGATACGAATCGGTCCAATGGAAGAGAGATCGTTCCAGACGACCATCTTGGTCGTCCCGACCGCCGTGATCTCGCGGACTTTCACCGGATCCAGCCAGCTCACGTGGACGTTGGCGAGCACGCCGTTCGGATAGGTGAGCGTCAAGAACGCGACGTCCTGCAGCGGCCTCCCGAGGTATCCCTGACCGACAGCCGAGACTTGCACGGGCAGTGCGTCGAGCAGGAAATTCATGATCGAAATGTCGTGCGACGCCAGGTCCCAGGAGGCGTTGACATCGTCTCGAATCGGACCGAGGTTGGTCCGGCGTGCCGTCAGGTAGCGCACGGTGCCGAGTTCGTGGTCCGCGAGGAGCTGGCGGAGTTTGCGGATGCCGGAATTGAACAGGAAGACGTGACCGACCATCACGACGAGGCCGCTCTCGTCGGCGCGAGAGGCGATATCACAGGCGTCGTCAACGGTGGAGCAGACCGGCTTTTCGCACAGCACGTGAACACCGGCGTTGAGGGCATCGCGGACGATCGGCGCGTGGGTGGATGTCGGTGTGGCAACCACAACCGCTGTTAGGTCGAGTTTTTCGAGCATCTCACCGTGGGTCAGGTAAGTGCCGACATTCTCAAACTGCTGCGCGGCGGCCCGCAGGCGCTCCGGCTGAGCATCTGCGACGCCCACCACTTTGACACCGGGCAGGCTCGAGAAGTTACGTACGTGGTTCGGTCCCCACTCGCCGAACCCGATCACACCCATGCGAATCAAGCGAATCGTCTCCCCAAGTCGGACGCCTCACGGCCGCGCGCTGCATATGCTATCGCGGTTTGGAGGACGGGGATACTGACCAGAGACGGAAGGATCGTTATTTCGTCAATCGGAGATGCCCGAGTCGGCCAACGGGTTCGCCGGAAAGACCTCGTTCAGTCCCATGATTCTGGTGGGGACGCCTGCCGTACCAAGCGCGTAGACGTCGTAGGTGTGCCAGGCGCCGCCGATGACGATGTTCAGCTTGTCCTTGGAGATCGCACCCGACGGATTGCGCTGGCGCGCAGACTGGAACCCGGCGAGCTGCAGGTGCCAGATGGTTCGCCGGAGAAGTTCTTCGGCCGTCGCTTCTGCCTGTTCCGTCGTCGAGAAGACAGCCCAGCAAGCCAGGGAATTCATCCCCGCAGCCATACACCACGAGTCCGGCGCGTTCGAGTGTGGCGCCGCCCGGCGCGATGTGGCAGCCGGCAGGGTTACCGCCTCCACCGCCTCCACCGCTCGAGGTGTTGAACGACTGCGTCGCTGACCATGGTCCGGTTGTGATCAAGTCTCTGGCGCGAATACGCCAGAAGTAGTGTGTGTTCGGCCTGCCATCCTGCGGCGCCGATCCGCTCGTCACGCCTCCGGGCGCCTCGTTGACGATCGCTCCGGTCTTGACCGCGAACCCGGCGTCTTCGGACACCTCGATGTCGTAGACCGTCGTGCCAATCGTCGCGCCCACCCTCCCGGCATTGTTCCAGCTGAAGGTCGGTCGCGTGGATACGGTCACGTCGTTGACGGGGGCAATCGGTACCGGCGGCTGGAAGATCACCGGGACGATGATTTCGAAGTTCGCGCTCGGCGAGTACGGGCCGGTGTTGGCGCCGTCCTTGGCCTTGGCCCGCCACCAGTACGACTTGCCGCTCGGCAACGCCGACGGCAATTGAAATGTCGTTCGGCCGCTCGTCACGGGTGCGACCCCGTCCTGCGTGAACACGGTGTTGGCAAAGCCGGCATCGGTCGCGACTTCGATCAGGTACGAGAATGGGCGAACGCTGTTGCTCGTCGCGTTGTCGAGCATGAGCACAACCGGCTGCGCGTCGTTCGGAATGCGTTGGCCGTCTCGCGGCTGGATCGGGTTCGGCGCGGTGATGTTCACCCCCGGAAGCGGGCCCGCGACCGTCGGTGTCAGCGGATTCTCGGTCTTCGAGAGGGTGCAGCCCGTCGTTGTGACGACGAAGCATGAGGACACGAAACCGAGCAGCAGAAGATTTCTCACGGGAGCAGCTGCCGGCAACGGTACACGACGCTGCTGAAAAAGTACAGCGCCCTGTGTTCGGGCTGGCACTCCCTGGTGGTATCGGGAAGTCCTGTGCAGCCCTTTAGTCTCAGCTCATCTTGTCCATTCACCGCAAAGGGTGATTCGTTCAACCGGCGGCTTCTGAGACTTATGGAATTCGAGCTGGAATTGCCCGCGCTGTGGTTCATCCAGTTGAATGGTTGCCACGGCTGGGCCATGCCGCACATAGGCATCCGCGGCCAAAGACGCGAGCCACTCCCCAGAATGGTCTTGGTTCAGCCGGACTTCACTGTCCCCTTGGCGTGCGTAGACGTCAACCGACTCCGGAACGAGTTCGACCGCCGGTTGTCCGAATGAGACCTCCACGCGCTTCGCCGCGAATCCCCTCGGTACGGTGATATTCAAGGAGGCGCTCTCGCCAACGCGCTCGGCCCGAGGAAGCGCCCCTGCAACGGGCACACGTCCTTCGGATGGCGCACAGCTCTGTCCCGATGGATGCGGCGTGTCTTCCGGAGGCGCAGTGATGTCGTAGACAACGCCACTCGCGCTCTCGAACACTTTGTTCGCAAAGGGGGGAACGGCGCCTTCGATATTGCCGACGAGACTGACGACGGTATCGACGTTCCATTTCCGCATGAGCCACAGAGCTTCAGCATCGGGAAACCTGTGCAGCACATTGCCGGCGTAGTAGAACCACGGCGGGGCAATGCCCAGGGAACCATTGACGATGGGGCGTCCAAGGACCTTGGCGCTCGGGATCATCCATAAGCCCTGCAGCGTGTTCCATTGCATGTTGGGATGCACGTACAGCCCGCCCGTGCGCCGTGAATGCGCCGCCAGGGCGAAGAAGTCGGGCGGCGCCTCTATGGGCCCGGAAGCGACGAGCGGCCGGCTATATAGAGAGGACATGGCCGCCGCCACAATGGCGGCAGCAACACTCACTCGTACGATCGGAGCCGTGAGGCGGACGGCCATGCCGAGACGGACGGTTACATACACGGACAAGAACAGAACCCCCATGATCCAAATCCGGTTGAACTCGCGGATAGACTTCAGCGGAGGGAGCATATAGAGCAGCACGCGCATGATGTGACTGGCGAGTGGATTGTTGTTGCTGACATAGACCGGTCCAAACGACATCAGGCACAGGAAAACACCCAATCCCGCGCCGAGCATCACGGCGGCGTTCCTGATGCCGTTCTGGTCGCTGGATACGACGAAGAGGAGCTGGCGCCGCCAGTACATCAGGAGGGTCACGTAGCACGTGACTTGGAATGCCAACTGCAACCATGGGAGGGCCAGTCTGCCCGAAGGATGCGACGAGGCGAGAGCAAGCCCTGACGCAAGAACACACACGACCGCGAAGTACGCCTGTGCCGGTGGTGCGGACTCCAGTTTCAGTGCATCGCCCTTTACCGCCTTGCCCATGCGGGCGATTGCGATCGATACGCCCAGCGCGGCCAGGGCGACTGCCATGCCTGGTCCGATCCAGCCAGTGACAAACCCAGAGATGTCCTGGAGGTGCACGGGCGCCTCCATGGGCTTCCAGTGTTTGATCGCGAGAAATGCGTCGCCCACGTAGACGGCGATATCGGCTCGATCCAGCATCCACGGGGCAAGGGCCAGCGCATCGAGGACGCCTGCGAGCAAGATGGGCACGAGGCAGGCCGCCAGGCGCCCCGGCCGGCGCTGCGCGGCAACCATCTTCAGCAGCAGGGGGAGGACGAACAGCCCTCCCATTACGGCAATGACCGCGTTGATCATCCCCCACAACGGGTAGAGTGCCGCGAAGAGGAACAACCCGACGCTGTGACCGAGCGCGCCAGACATCCACACCTTGACGCCGTGATAGAGCACGGGAAGAATCAGAGGGATGCTGAGGATCTGCAAGCGCTCGATGCCATTGAGAAGACCCGGCTGGGACACACACAACACAGCGCCTGCCACCGAGATCGCGACATCGATCCCGATGATCCTGAAGAGCAGGTACGCGTAGATCAAGGAAACGAAGACGAATATCCATCGCAGGGTTTCGTACACATCGCTGTCGCTGAGGTGAAAAACGATCCTCAGGGGCAGGCCCAGTATGGCAAAGCCCAAGAAAGGCTCCGTGCTTCGGAGCTGGTTCCGGTCGGGATACAAGATGGCGGTGTCATAAAACGATCGCGGGTCGGTCTGCAACTTGTCCATGCCGCTGCTTACCAGCAGAGTTGCCAGTATCGCGTCTGGCTCTTTCGCTGGTGGGGTGAGCACGCGCGTGCCGTCGGACGAGAATGGCACGATGACGTAGGCACACATCGAGAAAAAGAGCAACACCGCGAGCCTTCGCATTCGACGATTCTATCCATGGCGCGGCTGCGATCGGCAACCAACGCCCTGTCGCGAAGCAACGGGAAGGCCGAAGCACGATATCCTAGGCCGACATGCTCAACCGTCGGCTCAATGTTCTTCAAGTCTGTGACCACCTTGGCTGGGAGGGCTCCCGGATGCACGGGGTCAAACGGCTCTTTGGGTGGATGATTCCCCGCTTCGACCGAGAGCGGTTCAACGTCCCGTTGGTCAGTCTGAGGAAGAAGGACCTCTCGCAGGAGACACTCGAGGACCAGGGGATCGACATCTCGTACCTCCACCGCTCGAAATTCGATCCGGCCACGCTGCCCGCGCTCCTCAAGATTGTCGATGCCAAGCAGATCGACGTGCTGCATCTGCATGGCTATGGAGCGACGACGTTCGGCCGGATTGCGGGGGCGATGCGGAAGATCCCGACGATTCTGCACGAGCACGCGAATCTGACCGACACGCCGTGGTTTCAGAAGGCCGCGGACCGGCTGCTCGAGCCGTGGACGGATATCGCGCTGGCGGTGTCCAAGTCGACCGCGGAATTCGTCATCCGCGCCAGGCACATCCCGCCGGAGAAAGTGAAGGTCGTCTATCTGGGCGTTCCGATGGAGGATTTCAGTCGAGCGCGTGGCCCGGCCGAGGTCGCGGAGGCGCGGCGCGAGCTCGGCATCGGCCCGGACGAGTTCGCCGTTGGCACCGTCACTCGACTCCACGAATCAAAAGGCAACTCGTATCTCGTCGACGCGGCCGCCCGCGTCGTGGTCGAACGACCCGGCACCAGGTTCTTTCTCGTGGGTGAGGGGCCACTGCTCGCTGACTTGCAGGCGCAGGCGGCGCGGCTCGGTCTCGGCGATCGGGTCGTGTTCGCCGGCTTTCAGCGCGACGTGGCGCGTGTGCTGTCGGCGTTCGATCTGAGCGTGTTCCCATCGCTCTGGGAGGGTACGCCGATCACCGGGTTCGAGGCTCTCGCCATGGGGAAGGCCATCGTGTCGACCGATGCCGATGGTCTCCTCGACATTCTCACCCCGGACCACGACGCGCTCATCGTGCCGCGGCAGAATGCCGGTGCCCTCGCCGACAGGATTGTCTGGGCGATCGATCATCCCGAGGTGCGCGCGGCTCTATCGGTGGCTGCGCGGCGGTCCGGACGCCGGTACGACATTCTGGCGTTCGTCCACAAGATGGAACGCCTGTACACGCTGCTGCACGAGATGTCCGCGCGCGGCGACCGCCGCGCCTTGCTTCAGGCCGATCTGTCATTTCTTTGAGAGTGCCTGGTGGGTAGCGCATTCTTCGTCCGGCCCGTGCTGGCCACCGCGATCGTGTACCTGGCGCTCGTCGGTTGGGGCTGGCTGGCGGCGAACCTCCTCCGTCCGCGGCGCGAGCCCCATTGGAGCATGCTCGCCGCGTGGGGCCTGGTGGTCACGACCGTCCTCGGTGGGCCGGTCAATCTGTTAGGAGCGATCTCGCACCTGGTCGTAAGGGCATACGTCGCAGCTGGTGTGATGGCCCTGATTGTGATGGTCGTGCGCCGGCGAATCCAGGGAAGGAAGCGTCCTGATCGGATGTTTGTGCTCGACAGGCGCAGCCTGTTGATTGGCGGGGCGGCCCTGGTCCTGTCGGTCATGACCCTGATGGCGGTGGTCGGCGGTGCGGCGCGCGTGTTCAATCCCCACGACGATTTCCATGCGTATCTGAGTTTCCCCGTGAAGATGCTCGAAGCGGGAAGCCTGGGAAGTGACCCGTTCAGCGAGAGACGGATGCTGGAGTATGGAGGGCAGAGCCTCCTGCACGCGGTGATGCTGGGCTTTGTCGATCTCAGCCAGGTTCACGTGGTCGAGTTCGGGGTCGGGCCCCTGGTCGTGATCGGGCTGCTCATCGGGCACGCCAGGCGCCGGCGCGTTCCAGCGGCGTTCGCTCTCCTGATGGTGTTCTTCGTCCTGACGGCGGCGCCGCCCTTGGAGAACCTCACCAGTGTCGTCACCGGCCTGGCCGTGTTCTATGCGTTGATGGAGTGTCTGGCGGATCCGGACGAGGAAGCCGTCATTACGCGAGGCATTGTCCTGGCCCTGCTCATCACGGGGCTCTTCACGCTCAAGAACTCCCACATTCCCGGCGTGGTCGCGATGTTGTTCTGTGTCTATGCATTTGCCGATCGGCGGCCCATGAGGACTCGCGCGGTGGAAGTGGCGATCATCGTCGCTGCCAGCGGGATCATGCTATTGCCGTGGATGGTCAGCATGCTGCAGAGTAGCGGTACGCTTCTCTATCCGTTGCTCGGCCAGGGCTACAACGGGAGCGTCTACGGCCGCTACATTCCCGTAACCTGTGGCACGTGGAGTCGCGCCGCGGTGATGCAGGAACTCAAGGTCCTGATCGACAGCCCCCACATCCTTGCCGGGTTCGCCCTCATGTGCGCCGTAGCGTGTCGAGCCGTCGGCGCGAGCATGGCAGTCGCACGGCCGTCTGGTGCTGCTTCGGAGCGTATGTCGCGGCTCTCATCGTCGACGTGACAAATGGCGGCATGGGACCTCGTTATGCCTGGTCCTACACCTTCGCCGTCTTGTTGTTCATCATGATGGAGTCGGCGGGGGCCTTCGCGCCCATCCATCACGGCTGGACTGGATCCGCTCGCCGTTCCCGATCGTGGTGGTGCTCATCCTGGGTCTCTTGATCGGGAAAGGCGTGCACGACGGTGACATGGGACGCTCGCTGTCGGGCTGGGGATACCAGGCCATCAGAGATCGCCACACGTCAGCCGACGAAGTTCACGAGGGCGCTGAAGCATTGAGACGTATCCAGCGCCAGATTCCCGCGGGCCAGCGGGTGTTGGCGAGGCTGTCCCACCCCTATCACCTCGACTTCGGCCGCAACATCATCTACGTCATCGACTGGCCGGGTGGCGCAAGCCCACCCCCCGGCATGCCACTCGAGACATCGGCTGAGGACCTGGCGCGTTACCTCCGTTCTCAGTCGATCCGCTACGTGCTCTATTCCCATGGCGATCAAGCGAACTATTCGTACCGCGGATACAGACATCGAATACGGCCGGGTGATGGCTATGTCGCCCGGGCTCGCGTGACAACGGAGCTGACGTTCATCTTCCAACAACGCTTGTCCGAATTGGCTCAGAGCTACAGGGTGCTGGCTGATGATGGCTTGGTGTTTGCCCTGGACCTCGAGCGGCCGAAAGGCTGAAGGCGCTGATCTATGATGACTCGTGCCTTCGCCGGCAGAGGATCCGATAACAACGACCGCAACGCCGATCCGGGCGCGATGGAACGTTGGTGTCGCGTTGGTGGGGGCCATTCTCCTGATTGTGCTGCTGACCGCGGCGATGTCCGTGGACGTGGTCCGCGCAAGCGGGCTCAAAGGTGATGAAGCCACCTACGTCAGCATGGCGCTCAGTCTGGCGTACGACGGGGATCTCACGTATCAGCGGCGGGACCTCGAGCGCTTCTACGGCATCTATCAACAGGGCCCCGAGGGCATCTTTCTCAAGGGCGGGAAGCGGATCCGCGTCCGTTTCGATGCGACTCCGCCCTTCCTCCACGTCGATAACAGCCAGCCGGACCCGCACATCGATCGAGCGTACTTCAGCAAATCCATGGCCTACTCGATCCTAGCGGCGCCGTTCGTGCGCTGGCTTGGCATGAATGGCTTCCTTGTGTTCCACGTGCTGCTCCTGGGCGCGGTCTTCGTGTGCGGGTACATGTTCCTCGTGGCGAGCGCGAAGCCGGCGTTCGCGGCGGCCTTCGTGCTCGCCTTCGTTGGAGCGAGCGCCGTGCCGGTTTATGCGATCTTTCTGACGCCGGAACTCTTCAACTTCACACTCGTGTTCGTCGCCTACTTCTTGTGGGCGTACAAGGAAACGACCGATCTCAGGGGGCGTCTTCTGGGAGGCTTCGGATCGAGTTGTGCCGCCGCGGTGCTGCTCGGCATCGCGACGTACTCGAAACCGTTGGCGGCGCCCCTCGTGCTCCCCCTTGTGCTGCTGCCGTGGTGGCGCGGACATTGGCGCCACGGATTCATCGTCGGCGCAGTGTCGGTCGCTGCCGCCGGCGTCTTGTTTACGGCTACGGCACTCATCTCCGGCGAGTTCAACTATCAAGGAGGCGACCGGAGGCAGTTCTACACAGCGCCGTACAACCCGGATCGGCCGACTCCTCGCACTAAGGGGTTTGCGTTCGATTCGCCGGAGGCCGTGTGGGGTGTTCGCGGCGAGCCGGTCGGGACGGACGATCTCGGCGCGCAGGACAGTCTCAAGCCGTCGGAGATCGTCCGGCTCCTACGCCTCAACACGACGTATTTCCTGTTCGGCCGCCATTTCGGTTTCGTACCTTACTTCTTTCCCGGCGCGGTCGCGATCGTGGCGTGGCTCTTCTCGCGGTACCGCTTCGAGCGATGGCGCGCACTGGTGTTTGTGGGAGTGGTGATCGCGACGCTGGTCGAACTGATCGTGCTTCCGTACACGTGGAGTGGAGGAGGGGGGCCACCGGGGAACCGGTACTTCATGAGCATCTATCCGGTGACGTTTTTTCTGATGCCGCCGCTGACCAGCGCCATGCCGGTCTTGCTTACATGGATTGGCGGTGCGCTCTTCACTGCGAAGATGCTCGTCAATCCATTCGCCACGGCGCGGAGCCCGTGGGAAATCGTTGAGCGTGGTTGGGCGCGACGACTGCCGGTGGAGTTGACGATGGCGGGCGATTTGCCGGCGATGCTCGCGCAGCCTCCCCGCGGGCAGATCCGCTATGGCCGTAATCCCGGAACCACGCTATATTTCCTCGACCAGCACGCCTTTCCGCCGGAGCCCGAAGGGATGTGGATCGCCGGCAGCGGCCGTGCCGACATCATCGTCCGGTGCTCGGAACCGCTGGATCACTTGACGATTACGGCCTCGTCGCCAATCAAGACGGCGCTCATTGTCTCGGCGGGCGCCGCGGAGTTGACCGTGCCCCTTACCCCAGGGGCCAACGCGACCTTTGACTTGCCCTTGTCGGGCGTCAAGGGGTTTAGAAGCTACTACTATCTGTTGTCGGCTCGATCGACCGAGGGATTCACCCCCCGGCTGAACGACCCGACTTCGCGGGACAATAGGAATCTCGGAGTCCAGATCGCCTTTCAGGTCGGCGACCCAGCCCTGGTTCATTAGCGTGAAGCTCAGCGTCATCATCCCTGCTTACAACGAACGCCGGACCCTTTCGACTCTCGTGGGTCAGGTCCTGGCGGTCGACTTGAACGGTCTCGAGCGCGAACTGATCATCGTGGACGACGGGTCCACTGACGGCACACGCGACATCGCGCGCGATCTCGCGGAGAGACATCCCGAAGTGCGAGAAGTGTTCCAGTCGAAGAATCTCGGGAAGGGCGCAGCCGTGGCGCGCGGGCTCCGCGAGTCGACCGGCGACGTACTGATCGTGCAGGATGCGGACCTCGAATACGACCCGGGGGAATACCCGGTCGTTCTCGCCCCCATTCTGCGCGGGGATGCCGACGTTGTGTACGGCTCGCGCATGCTCGGCACGCTGGCCGGACACCGGGTGCTCTATTTCTGGCACGCGATCGGGAACCGGCTGTTGACGCTGGTTTCGAATGCATTTACCGATCTCAATCTTACGGATATGGAGACCTGCTACAAGGCGATGACGCGCGAGATTGCCGATCGCCTGGACCTTCAGTGTGGGAGGTTCGGATTCGATCCGGAGTTCACGTGTAAAGTCGCCCGTCTCGGGGCAAGAATCTACGAGGTCCCGATCTCGTATCGCGGTCGAACCTACGCCGAGGGGAAAAAGATCGGTTGGAGGGACGGTATCTCGGTGCTCTGGACCATCGTGCGCTACTCACGATGGGAAGCCCCGAAGGGCGACACGGGTCAAGTGACGCTCCGCCGAATGGCGCGGCTCTCCTCGTATGCCAGATGGCTGCACGATCGCTTCGATCACTACCTCGGCGCACGCGTGCTCGAGGTGGGCGCGGGCGTCGGCAATCACACGATACACCTCGTCGATCGTGCGCGGGTGATCGCCTCGGATATCGAGCCTCATTACCTGCGGGAGTTGCACTCGAAGTTCGACCGATGTGCGAATCTGCGTACGGCGTCGTTCCGGTTTCCCTTGTCGGATGCCGACCGATCGGATGCGATTGCCGAACGGATCGACAGCATCGTCTGTCTCAACGTGCTCGAGCACATCGAGGAAGACCGTCAGACGTTGTCGGACTTCCGGGACATTCTGCAGCCTGGCGGACGCCTCGCGTTGCTCGTGCCCGCGCACCCGGCGCTTTACGGGACGCTCGACGTCCATCTGCGACATTTTCGGCGGTATCAGCTTCACCAATTGAGGCAGCTCGTCACCGACGCGGGTTTTCAGGTTGACGAGATTCGATTTCTGAACCGGCCGGGGTTCTTCGGATGGTGGCTGAATTCGCGCGTGCTGAGACGGACGGTCCTGCCGAAGGCGCAACTGAGCGCGTTCCGCTGGGTGCAGCCGTTGCTCAAGCTCGAAGAGAAGCGACCCGCGTCGTTTGGCCTTTCTCTCCTTGTCCTCGCCAGACGCGCGTAGGGGTTCAACGCGGGTATCCGGTTCCTCGAGGATCCTCGGACGTCATCGCGAGAGGCCTGCGAAGGCGATAGACGCGCCCGTCACCTTCAACGTGCTCAAGGGTGAGCCACGCCGCGAAACGTCCGATCCGCTGCTCCACTCTCGGCCACTCACCCGGCGCATACGCGTTGGTGTGGACCACGACGCGCGAGACCGCCAGCGAGGCGAGACCGGCGAGACTCCGCTCGTCGGGGAAGGTGAGGAGGTCTTCGTAGAGAGCCGAATGAGAAGCTGGCCTCATGCCGCTGTACCCGTGAATGGTTTTCTGCCAGTGCGCGGTGGAATGGACCATGTACGCCGCCTGGAGCCGCTCCTCGGCTGGAACCTCGGCGACGACGAACGGCTTTGGCTGCGTGTTCAGCCATCGATCGATGGCTGGAATATCGGCGTGATAGGGAATGGTGGTCAGGGGGAACGAGGCGAACTCACCAGCGAGGAGCAGTCCCACGATGGCCGCCAGCAGAATCCGACGTGTAGGGGCAACGCCCGCCGCCCATCGATCGAACGCGGCGCCCGCGAGCACGGCCAGCGCCAGCAGCGTCAGAATCATGAAGCGAGACGGGACGCGGACGAAGCTGAACCCCGGCCATCCGTACACGCGGTTGTAAAGGCCGAACCCGGGCCCCATGGCCAGCCACGTGGCAAAGATGGCGATCGGCACGTAGAGCGTGATCGGATCGCGGCGAAGCCAGGTGGACCACCGAAACAGCCGCTCCGCGAAGCGTCGCCACCTTCCGGCGATGTCGAGTGGCACGCGTCGAACAAGGACAAGGCGAATTCCGACAAGTCCCGCAAACTGCAGCCATTGCCGCAACGGTTCCCGCGCCGAGAACAGCACCTGCGATCCGTACCGGAATTTCACGCCCCCGCTGACGGTGACGACCATTGCAAGGAGGAAGACCACCAGGACGAGCGCGTCGACAAGCCAGCTCACACGCGTCCAGCCGCTTGCCGGCATGGACCGTACGCGGTGTGATGGCCGCAAGGGCTTGAGCGACCAGACACCGCCCGCCGCGAGCATCAGCGTCAGATAGCCCGGAAAGAGGAGCGCCTTCGCTCGTTCCAGCACCGGCCGGTCGGTGAGCTTCGATGTCACGAACTGGTCCACATAGGAGGGCGACGCCAGAAAGCTCTCGACATTGGGCGCGAACAGATAGGATTCGCTCAGCGACCGCCGCAGGCCCATCTCCTGCTGCACCGCGCGATACGGCAGGAAGCAGAGCGCTGTGAGCGCGAGCAGGGCCAGCCCGACGCCGCCGAGATCGCGCGCACGCTTGATCGGCAGGATGGCCTCACCGAGCAGGACACGCCACAGGACGAGCATCAGGATGGCGACGGCGGTGAGAACGGCGCCGTGCCCGCTCGTGTACACCTGGAACGTGAAGAATGCGCAGGCCCATCTGAGATCGCGTTTGTCGGCGTCATCCAAGTACGCCTGAAGCGACGCCAGGCAGAAGGGCAGCCACTGCACCGTCGTCAGGTGCAGTTGTCCGAGACGAAAGAAGCGGGGAGGGGCAAACGCGAAGACCAGCCCGGTGATCACCGCGCCCGCGGGCCCGAGGCCAAGACGCCTGGCGAGCACGTACGCGCCGATGCCGCACAGCGCGCACGAGAGCAGTGCGGCACCATTCATGGCCAGCACGAGATTGCCCGTGAGCCAGACGATGGGAGCGGAGAGCATGGCGCTGCCGATCAGGTTTTCCGCGTACGCGAGCGTGTATCTGTACGGATGGTAGATGTTGCCGTCGAAGATCGCCCACGGCTGATGGATGAGCGCATGCACGTCCCATCCGAAGATCCACAGCATCAAGTCGGTGTCGGATCCCTGCGGCAGCACGCTCGACCCGGGATGCACGCTGAGCGGATAGGCGAAGAGGAGTGTCAGGACGGCGAATAGCAATGTGATGGCGGGGAGTTCCGCTCGGAGCGAGCCACGACCGGGTCGATTCACCGTGCTATGCTACCAATTCCTGCGCATCTTGATGGCATCTGCCCGCTCGCATCTGGAGCGTGCAACGAAGATCGCGGTCATCACCTCGACGCTCGGCGCTGTGGTCTACCAAGCCCTCCACGCTGGTCGCGATTGGTGGTTCCTTCCGCCTCTTGCGCTGCTCGCGGCCATCGCCGGATACGCGATCGCACGAAGGTCCATCGAATGGACGACCACCGTTGTCGTGGCCTTCGGCTACGTCATGCCGGCCTTCCTGCTTCTTGTCGGCATCGGCTTTCGTTTCTGGTACCTCTCGGTCTGGATGGCGGCGCTGATGGGCGCCATGGCAGCGGCGTCACCGGCCACTGTCTGGCAGTACCCGCCACGACTCCGGTTTCCGCTCGTGGCCTGGGCACTCGCCGTTGGATTGAGCTGGCCGCTCGTCGCGATCCGCGTGCTCGACTGGAATCCACTCCTCCCGTGGCTGCCGGCCGCGACGCCGAGTGACGCCGCACACGCCATTCCATCTTCTGTCTGGGTGAGTCACGTCGCGTCCGTGCACCTGCTCGGTCTTCTCTGGATCGATTGGCTGTTCGGGCGATTCGCGGCAGGCACCGTCGATCGATTCGAGCGCGCGATCATTCGTCCGCTCCTCGTGTCGGCGACGCTGGTCTCGACGCTTGCCGTCTATCAGGGTTTCGCCGACCTGACGTTTGTCAGCCTTGGCGCGTGGTGGCAAATCGGACGCGCCACCGGTCCGCTGGCCGACGCCAACGCGTCGGGCGCACTGAGTGGAGTGTGGGTGGCAACCGCGATGTGTCTGGCCATGCGCGCTCGTCGCCGGGCGCCGACACTGGCGCTTGCACTGGGCGCCGTGTTGCTGCTCGCGGCCACCTACGCGAGCGGCTCGCGAACGGCAACGCTCTGCGCAGTCGTGGCACTCGGGTCGGTCGGCCACATTGCCCTCACGGAGCGCCCGCAGCGCCGGAGACTGCTGGTCGCGGTGGCATTGACGGTGGTCGTGACGGGCTGTGGGCTGGAACAGGCTGTCCTCGTCGGTCACAGGCCCCATCCGCCGCGTATCGGAACTGCTTCCAGGTATTTCGCCGGACAACATCCGAAGCGCGGCGACGCGACTGTGGGAGCGTGAGGGTTACGGGACTGCGGCCACCATGATGATCTCGGATCACCCGCTCCAGGGCGTGGGGATCGGGGCGTTCCACTTGATGGCGCCGGACTATGTCTTCGCGACTTCGAAACGCCGGGTCCCGGCGGATAACGCGCAGAACTGGTTCCGCCATCAGCTCGCGGAGCTCGGGCTGCTCGGGAGCGTTGGATGGATCTGGTGGTGCGCGATCCTGACGGCCGCACTGTTGAGCAGACGCACGGCGCCCGAATGGCGCATCTCGTCGCTGGCTGCAAAGTACACGATTGTGGGATTCGGCTTGGCCTCGCTGCTCGGCATGCCCAGTCAAAGTCCGGCGTTGTCCCTGACAGTCTGGACCTTCACGTTCTGGCTGCTCCTGACGAACCACGTCGACCGCAGTCGGGGCGATCCCGTGCCAGACGACCGCCGATGGCCGCTACGCGCCGCGGCGACGCTCGCAGTGGCGTTCGCTGCGACGACGGCTTACGTTGGTTGGCGGGACCTTCGCCCGCCGTCCATTGCGAAACGCTTCAACTACCTCTACGAGTACGGGCTCTACGAAACCATGGACCCGCCGGCCGGGCGGACCGAGACGAGCGCGCACGCGGTGGCCGTGATGTCCGCGCCAACCCCGGCCTTGAGGCTGACGGTCTGGGTTGACCATCCCGATGCGGACGAAAAACCCGTGGACGTCGATGTCTGGCTCGATGGTCGACGAGTCATCCACGGGCGCTTCGGGCGCGGGGTGCCATTGAGCCGCGTCTTGCCGGTACCGGGTAACAATCAGCGGTTTGTGCTCGAGACGCGCGTCGATCGGACCTTTCGGTCTCCTGAGACAGGGCGCAATGATGTGGGGCTGAGTGTGGCTTGGGAGTTCGAGGGCCGGCCCTAGCCTTTGCGCGAGATGTACACGGCCGCGCCGGTCAGCGAGAAGACCATCATGAGAATCGTCGCCATGAGTGAGAGCAGCACCGCGGACTGAATGGGCAAATGGAGTCTGGTGAAGTACGCCGAGAAGACCAGTTCTCGCACTCCGAATCCGTTGACCGAAACGGGCACGAGCTGCGCCACGAAGGAAACCGGCACAATCACCGCCAGATCCCAGATCGTCACTGGTATGTGAAGTGCGTAGACGACCGCGAGGTAGTACACCACGAGGAGCGCCTGTACGGCCACGGCGCCGGTGAAGCAGCGGGCAAGGAGACCGGGACATTCGCGAAACCGCGCGAGGGCGCCGGTCAGCGTGGCGATGCGACTCCCGACCCATGTCGGATGCATGATCGTGAGCGGCTGCAGCAGCCGCCCGAATCCTGCGGGCGCGAGGATGGCCGGGGCAATGGCGGCCACGCCAACCAGAAACGCTGCCCAGAGCCAGGACGGCCAGATCGGAGACGGCGCCTGTCCGCGTACGGTGGCCGCGAGGGTGGCACCGAGCGCCGCGACCAGCACTAGGCCCATCAGCCCGAGGATGCGGTCGACGAGCACGATGGTTGTCGCGAGCGTCTTCGAGCCGGCGGGTTGAGCCGTGTCGCGGATGCGCACCACGTCGCCCCCAATGTTGCTCGGGAGAAAATTGTTGAAAAAGGCGGCAACGAGATAGGACCCGAACAGCGCCCGCCGCGGAAGCCAGACGTGCTGCGCGCCGAGCAGCAAGCGCCATCGCCACGTCGCAGCGACAAAACTGACGGCGTAGAGCCCGAGCGCGACAGTGACCCACGCGATCGACGCGTTTCTGGCGCCTGCCCACAATTCGTGCAGGTCTACTCGTGAGAGCAGAATCGTGAGAAGCCCGAAGCTGACGAGAAGCTTGACGCCGATGACGAAGACGCGGCGGGCCAGGGAACTGTCCGGTGTTTCGTTGGACATGCGAGGGGACGGCCCACTGTACTACGGTTTCGTGAGAAGATCACCCATCTGTGCGCATTCTGATGATCGCGCCGGAGCCGTTCTTCGAGCCTCGCGGCACACCGTTCAGCGAGTTTCATCGCATCCGCGCGTTAACCGCGCTTGGCCATCAGGTAGACCTCGTGACGTACCCGTTCGGCCAGCACGTGGCGATGCCCGGCCTTCGTGTGTTCCGGTGTCTGCGTCCGCCGTTTGTGCGACGCGTGAAGATCGGGCCCTCCCTGGCCAAGATCCCGCTCGACATCCTGCTGTCATTGACTGCGCTTGGACGCGCCTTGACTGGGCGCTACGACGCTATCCATTCCCACGAGGAAGGAGGCCTCATCGGTATTGTGTTGTCGGCCCTTCTGCGTCGGCCGCATTTGTACGACATGCACTCGAGCCTTCCGCAGCAGCTGACCAATTTCGCATTCACTCGATCGGCCCTTGTTCGCGGCGTGTTCGTGGCACTGGAGCGCGTGATGGTGCGGCGCTCTCGAGTCGTGATCGTCATTTGCCCGTCGCTCGAAGAGACGGCACGCGCTGTCGATCCCGGAGCAGAGATCGTGCTTATCGAAAACGCGCCGGGAGCGACAGACGAACCGGCAACCCGCGATCAGGCCGCGGCAGTGCGATCGGCCCACGGGTTGTCGGTCGACACGCCGCTGGTGCTCTACACGGGCACCTTCGAGGCGTATCAAGGGCTCGATCTGTTGTATGCCGCGATGGCGATCGTCTGTCGAGAACGCCCTGACGCACGGCTGCTTCTGGTTGGTGGCACGCCCGATCAGGTGTCGCGCGCACGCGCGGAGGCCCGTTCGGCCGGCATCGAGGATGTGGCCAGGTTCACCGGCGAACGGCCCGCTCCCGAGATTCCGGCATATCTGCTCGCGGCCGATGTGCTCGTGTCGCCGCGATCGCGCGGCACCAACACGCCGCTGAAGATTTATCAATACCTGCGCTCGGGGAAACCGATCGTTGCAACGCGTTTACTGACGCATACGCAGGTGCTCAGCGACGACACCGCCATCCTCACCGGGACGTCACCCGCCGAACTGGCCGAGGGACTGCTGATGGCCCTCAACGACCGGACACGGGCCGAGGCGATCGGACGCCGGGCGCGCGAACTGGCGGACACCAGGTACAGCTACGAGGTGTACCTGGATCGCACACGCCGCGCCTGTGCCACCCTGTTTGCAGGAACGAAGCCCGCGGGCCCGCTCGAAACGGTGAGCCCCGCGACCCCGGGGAACAGCGTGAACCCGGGGGATCCTGTCAATGGCGTAAAGGGTGTAGAGGACGTTGCGTGACCGGGCGAGCCGACAAGAACCACTACAGCTACACGCATTACGCCGATCCAGAAACCGCGCGGACGTTTGACGATCGTCGCTTCGGCGGCCCGATCGGCGGCCTCATCGCGGCAACGCAAGCGAAGCTGCTCGAGGATTCGGTCGGGCGTGTTCAGGGTGCGACGATTCTCGACGTTGGCACGGGAACCGGACGCGCCGCATTGCTCTTCGCTCGTGGAGGAGCCATCGTCACCGGTGTCGACGCATCCGAGCACATGCTGACTATCGCACGCCAGCGCGCCGCCACCGAGGGTCTGTCGGTGGCATTCCGCAACGGTGATGCGCACGCGCTGCAGTTCCCCGATCGCTCGTTCGAGGTTGCCGTCAGCCTCCGAGTCGTGATGCACACGGTTCGATGGCGTGAGTGCGTCGAGGAGCTCTGTCGCGTCAGCGACCGGCTCGTGATTCTGGACTATCCGTCCTCACGCAGCCTCGCGGGCATCCAGTCGATGTGCCGGCGCCTTCTGGACGCCGTCGGCGCGCGGACTGAGGCCTATCGTGTGTTTGCCCCACGCGAGATTCCCGACGTCCTGATCGCATCGGGATTCCGCCCGCGATTGGTCCATCGGCTGTTCGTGCTCCCGATCGCATTCCACAAAGCGATCGGTTCCCGTCATTTCACGGTCGCGATAGAGGCCGTGCTGGATCGTCTGGGCTTGCGGAGGCTCTTTGGTTCGCCCGTAACGATTGTGGCCGAACGGTGGATGTCCTCGTAACCGGCGCCACGGGGTTCACCGGTGGCCATCTCGCGCGCGGGCTGCTCGCGCGCGGACGCCGGGTGCGGGCGCTCGTGCGGGACGCCGCCCGCGGGAGCGAACTTCGCGCGGTGGGCGTCGAGCTGCTCGCAGGAGACGTTCGCGATCGGCCGGCGCTCGAGGCTGCGATGGCCGGCGTTCACGTCGTGTACCACCTCGCTGCCGTGTACCGCCAGGCGGGCATTTCACACGAGACCTATCGAGCCGTCAACGCCCTTGCCGTTCGCGATATCGTCGAGGCGGCAGCCAAGGCAGGCGTCGGGCGAGTCGTGCATTGCAGCACGGTCGGCGTCCATGGCGATATCGAACATCCTCCGGCCAACGAGGACGCGCCGCTCAAGCCGGGCGACATCTATCAGGTGACGAAGCTCGAGGGCGAGCAACTGGCGCGCAGCGCGGAAGCGCGCGTGGGTCTTGGCGTGACCATCGTCCGGCCGACCGGCATCTACGGCCCTGGCGATCGGCGCCTGCTCAAGCTCTTTCGAGCCGTTACGCGACGTCTTCCGATCCTCGGGAGCGGTGAGATCTACTACCATCTCACCTACATCGACGACCTCGTGGAGGGGTTCCGTCTGTGCGGGGAGCATCCGGCCGCCTCCGGGCGGACGTACATCCTCGCGGGCGCCGAGGTGACGACGCTCAATCAGCTCGTCGCGATGATTGCCGAGGTCGCCGGGGTCCGGCCGCCCCGGCTGCATCTACCGGTCTGGCCGTTCTGGGCCGCCGGGGCGATCTGCGAGGCTGTGTGCGTGCCGCTGGGCATCGAGCCGCCGATCTATCGTCGACGCGTGGACTTTTACACGAAGAGCCGTGCATTCGACATCGGACGGGCCCGGGCGGAGATCGGTTACGCGCCGCAAGTCGGGCTGCGCGAAGGCATCGCGCGCACACTTGCCTGGTATCGGGAGCAGAACTGGCTGTGAGCACGGCGTACACCGCAGAATCTGCCGGGAGCGCGGAGAACAGAAGCCTGGCTCTGCTCGCTTCGCGGACCGAGCGTCCCATATTGTGGTTGAACCGACGATGACAGCACCCAAGGGAGCGGCCGGCGGCAAGGCCCAGGAGGCACTCTTTGCGCCCGGTCTGTCGAGCCGGGAGAAGTACGCCGCTCTGGTCGTTGGGCAGCCCGGTCTGGCGGCGCTCCTCAAGTACGAGTTCGTCGTCACCTTCACCCAGGCATGCCCCGGAGCGCTCGGTCTGATATTGCGAAAAGCGCTGTATCCGACGCTCCTCGGATCGTGCGGGCGAAACGTGGTGTTCGGGCAGAACGTCGTGCTACGACACCCGCACAGGATTCACATTGGCAACGACGTGGTCGTCGACGACAACTGCCTGCTCGATGCGAAAGGCGAGTCGAATCGCGGCATCCGGATCGGCCACGGCGTGTTCGTGGGGCGCAACACGATCTTCTCATGCAAGAACGGCGACATCGATGTGGCGGACGGTGCGAATATCGGCTTCAACTGCGAATTGTTTTCTGCGAGCCGCGTGAGCGTCGGCGCCGGGGTGCTCATGGCGGCCTATAGCTACGTGATTGGGGGTGACCACGACTTCTCAGACCCTTCGAAGTCCGTGCTGGAGCAAACCCGAACGTCCAAGGGCGTGACGATCGGCGCCGGCGTGTGGATTGGCGCCGGGGCCAAGATCTTCGACGGCTGCACCATTGGCGAACACGCCGTCGTCGGCGCAGGAGCCGTTGTGCGCGAGGACGTGCCGCCCTACGCCGTCGCGGTGGGGATCCCGGCCCGCATCATGTCATCACGCCAACCCTGACGTGGCCAGGCTTGCCGTTGTCACCTCGAGCCCGCCGTCAAGTGAGGGCGGACATCTGGTCATCGGACGCGCGCTCGTGCAGGCCGCCAACGAAGCCGGACATCAGGCGGCGCTCGTCATCACTCCGGATTTCGGATTCGGTCGTACGTGGTCGACCTATCGCGCCAATTGGACCGCGCGTGTCGGTGAGGTCGACCAGGTCATCAGCCTGCGGTATCCGAGTTATGCCGTGAGGCATCCAGCGCACGCGTGCTGGCTCAACCATACGATGCGCGAGTACTACGACCTCTGGCCGGGCTTTGCCGCATCCCTTTCGCCGCTGAACAGAGTGAAGGAGGGCGTCCGTCGGCGGTTGATCCGGTCCGCCGACGCCTGGCTGCTGCAGCACAACGTTCGCCGCCTCGTCGCGCAGTCCGAGACGATTCGGCGCCGTATCGCGAACGACTTCGGGATGCGCGCCGAAGTGCTGTATCCACCGCCGCCGCCGCGGCCGTATCGTTGCGAGGAGTACGGGCCGTATATCTTTGCCCTCTCACGCCTCGTATCCCTCAAGCGGGTCGAGCTGCTGGTCCGCGCGCTTGCGGAACCAGTCGCTCGGCACGTCACTGCTGTCATTGCGGGTGAGGGCGACAGCCGGGAGGAGCTCGAGGCGCTGGCATCGGCGATTGGCGTAGAGAAGCGCGTGACGTTTCTGGGCCGCATAGACGAGTCCACCATGCTGGGGCATCTGGCGCGCTGCCGCGCGGTGTGCTTCACGCCGCTCGACGAGGATTACGGACTTGTGACGGGAGAAGCCTTCGCATCGCGAAAAGCGGTGATCACATGCGTCGACAGCGGTGGGCCGACAGAGCTTGTGACGCACGAACGGACAGGCCTCGTGACGGAGGCGACGCCGGCAGCGCTGGCTGCCGCGATCGTGCGGATTGTGGACGATAGCGTGCTGGCGGAACGGTTGGGATCAAGTGCCGCCGCGTTCGTGTCGGGCATGAAGTGGAATGATGTCGTCCGGCAACTGATGATCGTGTCATAGCCCGGTTTTGCGCTAGCATCGGACGGCTGGTTGGCTTAGGGTTCATCATCGGCAGGACGGTAACGCCGGTCTAATCGACGGAGCGCCGCTGTGCACACTCGGAGTCTCGTGGGGGCAGGTGCCGGGATCGTGGCACTCATGGGAGTGATGGTGACGGCCCAGTCCGGCGCGCAGCGCGGCGAGTGGCGCTCGCACGGCGGCGATCCCGCGAGCACGAAGTATGCGCCGCTTGACCAGATCACAAAGGCGAATGTTTCGCAGCTTCGGATTGCCTGGCGGCGACCTGCCGTGGACCAGAGCCTCACCCGCGGCGTCGCGGACTTCTCCTTCTCCCACGATTTCCGCGCGACGCCCCTGATGGTGGACGGTGTTTTGTACGGCTCGAACGGCGTCGGGCTCGTCGAGGCGTTCAATCCCGGGACGGGCGCGACGCTGTGGGTCCAGCAACGGTTTCCCGATGAATCCGAGCGCGAGTTGGGTGGCAACAGCACGCGTGGCATCGCCTATTGGAGCGCCGGCACCGAGCGACGGTTGTTCGTCATTCGTGGTGAATATCTGATCGCACTCGATCCACGGACGGGTCGTCCGATCGCCACCTTCGGGAATGCCGGGCGGGTGAACCTGCGCCGCGGTCTTGGCCCGAGGGCCACGACGTACTCGTCCAGCAGCGGACCTCATGTCTGCGGCGATGTGGTGATGGCTGGCGCGCAGATGACCGACGCGCCGCAAACAAAGGAGCAGCCGCCGGGCAATGTTCAAGCGTTCGACGTTCGCACCGGCAAGCCGCGCTGGGCGTTCCGTGTCATCCCGCGGCCTGGCGAGGTCGGCAACGAGACGTGGGAGAAAGACTCCTGGGCGTACTCGGGACAGGCCAATCTGTGGTCGCTCATCAGCGCCGATGAGGAGCTCGGGCTCGCGTACTTCCCGCTCACGAGCGCGACCAACGATATGTACGGCGGCCATCGTCTTGGGGACAATCTGTTTGCGAACACGCTGGTGTGTGTCAGATGCGCAACCGGTGAGCGGGTCTGGCACTACCAGATCGTTCACCACGACCTCTGGGACTACGATCTACCGGCCGCGCCGGTGCTGGCGGACATCACCGTTGGCGGAACGCGGATCAAGGCCGTCGTCCAGGTGACCAAGCAGGCGTTCGCGTACGTGTTCGATCGGACCAACGGTCATCCGGTGTGGCCCATCGAAGAGCGGCCCGTGCCGCGGTCCGATACCCCCGGGGAGCGCACCTCGCCGACGCAGCCGTTCCCGACCAAGCCGCCGCCCTTTGATCGCCAGGGCGTCACCGTTGACGATCTCATCGATTTCACGCCCGAGTTGCGCGCCGAGGCGCTTCAGCTGGTCAAGCAGTATCGCATCGGGCCGATGTTCACGCCGCCGTCCATTCGAGGCGACGGCCCCGATGCCACGAAAGGGACCGTGCAGTTGCCCGGCTCGGTCGGTGGAGCGGATTGGCAGGGCGCCGCTTTCGATCCCGACACCAGCATGCTGTACGTCGTCTCGATCACGGGTCCATTTGTCGCCGACATCGTCAAAGGCGATCCGAAGCGGACGGATCTCGACTACGTTCCGGGTCTGCGCGCCTATCCGCCGGGGCCGCGGGGTCTGCCGCTCCTCAAGCCGCCCTACGGCCGGATCACCGCTATCGATCTCAACAAGGGAGACATCGTGTGGATGACGCCGAACGGCGACGGCCCGCGAGACCATCCGCTGCTGCGGGGATTACACCTCCCTCCTCTGGGCAATCCAGGCCGCGGCGGCGTGCTCGCCACGAAGACGCTGCTGTTTGTCGGCGAGGGTGACCCTGTGATGGTGCGGGCGGGGAGCCGGCTGCGTCCGGAGATGCCGCTGTCGATTGCCCCCGGGGCAGGCGGTCGGAAGTTCCGCGCGCTGGACAAGGCGACAGGCGCCATCCTTTGGGAGACTGAATTTGCCGCAGGCACCACCGGTGCGCCGATGACATATATGTACGCCGGCAAACAGTACATCGTTGTTGCGATCGGCGGCGTGGACGCAGATGCCGAGTACATCGCGCTCGCACTGCCCCAGTAAGTCGATTGATGGCATGGACTCCTTCCGGTCCTGCGCGGCAGCAGGGGCACCTTGGGCCTCTCGGGCCAGCGGGACGTGTGCCACGATTCCTTGACACTACAGGCGTTCGGGTGTAGACGAAGGGTGTTTACAGGAGTGACGAGATGGTCAAACGATTCCTTCAGTCGATTGGCGTAGCGCTAGTGCTCCTGACCGTGGCAGTGCTTTCGCGGGTGGGACCCTCGTTGGTAGGCCAGGCCCAATCGCCTGCCCCGCCAGGCCAGGCTGCAGAGAAAGCCGGCCCTGCGCCCAAGACACCGTGGGGGACACCGGACCTGCAAGGGATCTGGACCTACACCTACGAGGTCCCGTTGCAGCGGCCGGCCCGATTCGCCAACAAAGAATTCTTCACCGACGAGGAACGCGCCGAGCTTGACAAGGAACGCGGAGCGATTGTGAGCCAGGACGTTCGGCGTCACGAGCGCGGCAGCGAGCAGGACGTGGGCGGTGCCTACAGCACCAATATTTTTCTGTCCCACAAGCCAACCGGACGCCGCACGTCGCTCATTACGGACCCGCCGGATGGGCGCATTCCGCCAATGACCCCTGAGGCGACCAAGCGCCGGAACGCCCTGCGCGAGTTCCAGCTGGCGCTCCTGCAAGCCACCGAGACGTGCAAGAACAAGAGGCCGGGCTGCGAGGGCTGGAAGTACGGGCCGCCGTCGCCTCGGCGCAACGAGGCGCCGCCGTTTTACGTGAACACTGGTGGAGGCGGCGGTGGTGCCATCAACCGCTCCGATGGACCCGAGGATCGGACGCTCGGCGAGCGCTGCATGGGGGCCATGCTGCCCGACTTTGGCGGTGCCACCGGCTTCTATCCGCAGATCATCCAGTCGCGTGATGCGGTCTCGATCTATTACGATACCGGCCAGGGCCAGGGGTGGCAGCGCGTGATTCCGATCACCGATCGCCCGCACCTGCCGTCGCACGTCCGTCAGTGGTGGGGCGATTCGCGCGGCCGGTGGGAGGGCGACACGCTCGTGGTCGATGTGACCAACTTCTCGCCGAAGACCGACTATCAGGGCTCGCGCGAGAATCTGCACCTCGTCGAGCGGTGGAAGCGCAAGGATTCGAACACCATCGAGCTTGCCGTCACCCTCGAAGATCCCACCACCTGGACCCGTTCATGGACGGTCACGCAGGAGTATACGAAACAGCCGGACAAGGCCAACCGGCACTACAAGGAACCGCGCTGCCACGAGGGGAATCACGGCATGCCGGCGCTTCTGGCTGGCGCCCGCGTTGAGGAGCGCGCCTTCGCCCAGGGTCGCGGGCCGGACCCGGCCACGCTCTGCAGCGCCGGGTGCGGTGGGTTCGCCGGCGGATTCGCCGACACCGGTGAGGAGACTAACCCGTTCGCGAGATAGGAGACTTGGCATGGCCGGTTCTTCGACAGGATCGATGATTGCCGTCGCCGCCCTTTCCGCGGCGCTTGGCGGGCTCGCCACGCTGGCGATGACGCGCTCGAGCACGAACGCGTCACGGGCGTCCGCCGTGCCTCGGACCGCTGACGGCAAGCCGGACTTCAGCGGCATCTGGCAGGCGCTGAACGAGGCCCACTGGGACCTCGAGGCGCACGAAGCACGACCCGGCTCGATCATGCAGCAGGGCGTGTATCCCTACGAGTACACGAAGGTGCCGGCAGCACCGGTCCTCGCGCTCGGCGCGGCGGCCGGCGTTCCGGGATCGGTCGGCGTGGTTGACGGCGACGGCAAGATTCCGTACAAGCCCGAGGCGCTGAAGGTGAAGCAGGAGAACGGCGCGAACTGGGTGGACCGCGATCCCGAACTCAAGTGCTACTTGCCCGGCATTCCGCGCGCGATGTACATGCCGTATCCGTTCCAGATCGTGCAGGGCGGCAACAAGGTCCACATGGCCTTCGCATTCACCACCACGGCCCGCACGATCCATCTTGACGAGGTGGAAGGACCACCCGACTTGACTTACATGGGCCACTCGGTCGGCCGCTGGGAAGGCGACACGCTCGTCGTCGACGTGACGGAGTTCAACGGCAAGAACTGGTTCGACAGGGCTGGCAACTACCACAGCGAGACGCTGCACGTGACGGAGCGCTTCACGCCGATCTCGAAAGACGCGATCCAGTACGAGGCGACCATCGAGGATCCGAACGTCTTCACCAGACCGTGGAAGATCTCGATGCCGCTCTACCGGCGGCTGGAACCGAACGCACAGCTGCTCGAGTACCGGTGCATCGAGTTCGCCGAAGAGTTCATGTACGGCGACCTTCGTCGGAAGCCGCTCGTGAAGCGGTGGGAGAGCGAGACCATGATCGTCGACATCACGCGCAAGGTTCCGGAGGGGGAGAAACTGTACGAGTGGTATCGTCGGTGAGCAGCCGCAGCTCTCAGTTGCCGGCTTTCAGGTCTCAGTGAAGGTGCTGGCTGAAAGCCGGAGCCAACGTCTGATAGCGACGCTGCCTAATATGGTTTTTTCGGGACTAGGAGGTTGAATCCGATGCGAACGAAGATTGTCGTGGCTCTCGTGGGTTACGCGCTCGGTCTGGCCGTCATTGCCCTCACGGCCGCGTCGCTGTCCGCGCACCACGCGTTTGCGGCCGAGTTCGATGCGAACAAGCCGGTGAAGATGAAGGGCACTGTCACGAAGATGGAGTGGATCAACCCGCACGTGTGGCTGCACATGGACGTGAAGAAGCCGGATGGCAAAGTGGAGAACTGGGCCTTCGAAGCCGGCACGCCGAACGTGCTCTTCCGCCGCGGTTTCACGAGGAAATCGCTTCTGCCTGGCACCGTGGTCGTCATCGACGGGTACCAGGCGAAGGACGGCTCGCGTCGCGCCAACGGTCGCGACATCACGTTCGAGGACGGAAAGAAGCTGTTCATGGGCTCGTCGGGCACTGGCGCACCGTACGAGTTGAATCAGACACCCACGTCGGGCAAATAGCGCGTCACGTGAATCCCCGGCTGCACGGGAGTCGATGTCGCGTCGGTTCCAGGCTGTCGGCTCTCGGTTGTGAGCGCCCAGCGGCGCGGATACGCTGAGAACTGACAGCTGAGAGCGATACCTGCCGCAGCACGAGTGCGCTTCGGGATCAGCGAGTGACTCGATCGCAGGTGTCGGGCCACCCTTGCTGGCAGGCGCGTGCGTACAGCGCTGATGGTGTCCGGTCGCGGATGGGTCCCTTACTGCCCCTGAGCAGAATTGGGTAGTCGGCCAGCGTGGGGCGTGCGCGCTCATACGGGTCTGGGTTGCCAGCCGCCCGCGCCGCGTTGCGACAAGCCGCGACAAGCCCCCTCTGACATCCTCGCTCGAAGGAAGACGCGACCTGCGCGCGATTCTGGGGAACGCCTTCTGCTTTCGCTCGCTCCGCCTCGAGGATGCCGGATTCGTTGCAGGCCCAGCCGGATCCCGCGCCACAGTAGATCGATTGCAGGCTCGCAAGATACGCGCACGCGCGCGGGCGTCCCTCCTGACAGGCTCGGTCCCAGAACGGCAGCCACTGTCCGGGATGGCGGTCGCCAACGCCCTGCGCCGCACTCATCGCCAGGAAGACGACAGTCCAGAGTGCCATGTACGCGACGTGACGCTGGCGCGGAGCGAGCGATTGTCCGATCCGTCCAGGATTGACGGCCGCGAGCCATGTCGAGCGTGCCACGCGGTCGAGCAACTGGACCGAGAGGTTCAACACGGGCACCTGCAGGAGCTTGTCGTAGAACGTCGGCACCCCAATGACAGCGAGCCACTGGTACAAACCGACCGAGCTCAGCCCGTAGAGGACGCCGAAGAAGATGCGGCCCAGCTCCGTGCGCGGCGACGTAGATGGATCGGTGAAGAGGAGGTGCATGCCAAGGAAGACGGCAATCGGGATGTACGAATCGTAGAAGAAGTACGTGCCTGTCATGGCGAAGTACAGCAGACCGAAGAGGTAGGTCGTGACAACCGCCGACAGCGTCATCGACGCCACACCGAAGAAGAATGCGCCCGGCAGGCCGACGAGGAACAGCACCAGGTACATGTGAGGCGGATAGAACTGGCTGATCGCGATGTCCTGGCCACGCGTCAGATCGCTCGTGCCGGTGAGTATCAGCGCCAGTGAGCACACCGCCAACGGGAACGACGAGGGGTTGAAGATGTGGACGAGCCGTCCCTCCCGTCGCCACCGAATCAGTTCCTTGGCGGCGAAGCCGACGGCCACCATCAGGAACTGGAAGAAGAACCAATCGGGTTTGAACCAGAGGAACAGGTTCATGCTGAAAATCACGGGGAACGGACCGAAGCCGAGCGTGTAGGTATCCCGGCGCGACCAGCTGAGGAGCATGTCGAACGCATAGGCAAATAAGATTTGTCCGGCGATGAGCGGCCCAGCGTCGTACACCGGATGCCACCACCAGCCCCAGTACAACAAGACCGTACCCTGCGCGCAGGCCTGCAGATAGTGCTGCTTGCGGAGGTTGACTTCCAGGGTCAACGCTCGACGGACGCGGCGAGCCGATGCCACGAGCAGCGTGTTCCAGGCCAGTAGAGCCGCCGCGGTGATGAGAAACGTCGAGAGCAGCCTCGCATGGCTGCGCACCCCATCGAGCAGTCCGACTAGCGCGAGGATGATGGCCAGCGCCGCCGGCAGGTGCGAGGGGAACAGTCGGCGCATTGAAGGGAATTTTCTCGCTATTCCTCCAGACTGGGCGACGGGGCGGATTCTACCAAAATCCCGAGCTCCCCGAGATTAGATGGTTTTGACTATCATCATCGCACCATGAGAAACATGCTCCTTCTGCTTGCCCTCGTTGCCGGACTCTGCGCGACACCGTCGGCGCAGGTCGCGGCGCCCGCATCTGTTCCGGGCGCCTTTGCCCCCGATCGGCTCGCCCGCATCGACCGGGTGTTCCAGCAGTTCGTCGACGAGAATCGCCTTGCCGGCGCTGTGACGCTCGTGCTGCAGAACGGCAAGCCCGTGTACGAACGCGCTTTCGGCTGGCGCGACAAGGAAGCCGGCCGCAGGATGACGACGGACACGATTTTTCGAATCGCCTCGCAGACGAAGGCGCTGACGAGCGTGGTCATTCTCTCGCTCGTCGAGGAGGGCAAGATCGCCCTCGGCGACCAGGCTGGCCGCTACATCCCTGGCTTCGCGAAGACCACCGTCGCGGTGTCGGCGAAGGACGGGGTGACAATCGTTCCTGCGCGGCGGCCGATCACCATCCGCGATCTTCTGACGCACACCGCGGGCATCTCGTACGGCACTGATGCGTCCGTCGCGTCGCGGTACGAGGCCAAGGGGCTCGGGCCCGCCGCCGGCATGGGCTGGTACACGGCCGACAAGGACGAGCCCATCTGCGCGACGATGGAGCGGTTGGCGACGCTGCCGTTCGTGGCACAGCCGGGGGAGGCGTGGGTCTACGGCTACAACACCGACATTCTCGGCTGCATCGCCGAACGCGCCTCTGGCATGCCGCTCGATGCATTGATCCGGACGCGCATCACCGGTCCACTCGGCATGAAGGACACGCAGTTCTTCCTGCCGCCCGCACAACGCGACCGGCTGGCCGTGGTGTATTCGAGCGGTGCCGACGGGACGATTGCGCGCGCGGCGGAGGGACCGAGGGGGCAGGGCCACTACGTGGACGGGCCGCGAAAGAGCTTCGCGGGCGGGGCCGGGCTGCTGTCGACGGCTCGGGACTACTCCCGCTTTCTCGAAATGATTCGGAACGGCGGGACGCTCGATGGCATCCGGATCCTGTCGCCGCGGTCTGTTGAGTTGATGGCCACAAATCAGGTGGGAACGCTTCACTCGACAAGTGGGCTCGGCTTCGGACTCGGCTTTGAGGTCACGGAACGCTACGGCGCAAACGGCATGGATTCGGTCGGCTCGTTCGGGTGGGGCGGAGCGTATGGTTCGTCCTATCGCGTGGATCCGAAGACGGGGATGGTCGTCGTGATGATGATCAACATGCTGCCAAACACGACGGGCATCGGCGAACGATTCAACGCGCTCGTCTATCAGGCGCTTGTCCAAGGGCGGTCGAAGTGACCGGCCGGGACCGAGCACTACGGGCCGAGGAAGGGAAACGGTTCGCCCGTTCTTGGCGCATGGTTTGCCAACGGGTGACCGTGCTACGCTCGACCACAAAAGCATGAGACGGTTACTCGTGCTCGTCTCTTTCGTGACTGCGGCTGTCGCTGCGCCTCTTCCGGCGCGGGCGCGCGCGCAAAATGCCTCGCCATTGGCGGGCACCTGGACGCTCAACCGTTCCCTTAGCGAGTTCCCGGGCGACATCGGGTTTGACATGTCCTGGATGCTCGCGTCGAGCGGAGGCAGTCAGGGCGCCGGGTCAACTGACGGCGGTCGCGGACGTCGAGGCTCGGCCGCTCGTCTTCCCGCCCGGCCCGAAAGCTACGACGATGCCCAGCGGGTCCAGTTGCTGACGGCGGAAGCGCGTACTCCCCCCGTGCGTTTGATCGTCGTTGAGACGTCGGTTGGTGTGACGATCACGAACGAGCTCGGCCAGTCGCGTACGTTTCATGGCGACGCCAAGGAGGGGTCGATCGAGTTCCAGGGCGTGCCGATAGGCGTGACATCGAAACGCGAGGGGGATCGACTCGTGGTCCTCTACCGCGTCGACCAGGACCGTGCGGTACGTTACACGTATGCACATTCGGCAGATCCCCCACGGCTCGTCGTCGATGTGCAGTTCCTCGAACATGGCGCCGGCGACAAAGCCAGACGCGTCTACGAACCGGGCGTCGGGACCGAGACTGTCACCCCAGCAAACACCGCCACGGCCACCGCGTCGTACACGCAACGAGCATCAGAAACTCTTGATCAGCGCCCCGGCGCCGATCTGAAAGGGCTCAAGAGCCTCGGAATCGTCATCGAAGATCTCGGCGCGTCGTCAATCGCGTGCGGGTTGAGTCACGATGGCATTGAACGCGCATTGTCGAAACGGCTCACCGACGGCGGCTTCGTGGTCCGCAAGAATTTGAACGACGACACCTATGTGTACATCAACGTCATGACGACAAGCTTGCCCAACGGCACATGCGTGTCGCGATACGACGCGTTCCTCTACACGAATGCGACGGCCAGACTGTCGTATCACGATCAGCCCGTGCTAGCGCAAGTGTCCCTGATGCACCGCGGGGCGATCGGCGGCAGCGCGCTCGAGGCGCACGGACCGACTGTCGTGCACGGACTTGAATCTTTCATCGATCTCTTCATCACGCAGATACATGAAGCGAACAAGTGAAGATGTTCGAAAGAAGGCCGCCGTTCAGGGGCCTTGAAGGGCCTTCACGTGAGCGACGACGCTGTCGGAAAGCCCGTCCAGGCGGTAGCCGCCTTCAAGCACGGACACGAGACGACCCTGACAGAGCTCATCGGCGAGCTCGACCACCACACGCGTCATTGCCGCGTATCCCGCAGGCGTGATGTCGAAACGTCCCAGCAGGTCGTTTCGCATCCCATCAAAACCGGCGCTGATCAGGATGAAATCAGGTCTGAAGTTCCTTGCCGCCGGAGTAAGCCTGGTCTGAAAGGCCTCGAGAAACTGCGCGTCGCCAGCGCCGGGGGGCATTGGCACATTCAACTTCGTCCCAACGGCCTTGCCGGCGCCTGTGTCCGCTGCGCTGCCGGTCCCAGGATAGGCGCCGTAGTGATGAGTGCTGAAATAGAAGACCGAATCGTCCTCGTTGAAGATGTCCTGCGTGCCGTTGCCATGGTGATAGTCCCAATCCACGATCAGGACGCGGCGGGCCCCGTGGACCTTCTGGACGTACCGCGCCGCAATCGCGACGTTGTTGTAGATGCAGAAGCCCATGCCGCGGTTGGAAGTCGCATGATGGCCCGGCGGCCGCACGGCGCAAAACGCGTTTCTCACGTTCTTCCTCATCACGGCGTCGACGGCATTCAGCACTCCGCCCGCGGCGAACCGCGCCGCCTCGAATGAGCCTGCCGACGCCAGTGTGTCTCCAGTGCTGAGATCTGCCAGCCCACGTAGATTCGAGAGTTCCTTCCGCACGAGCTCTACGTACGCGCGTGTGTGGACAAGCGTCAGCTCTGCATCCGTCACTTGACGCGCCGTGATGCGCTGAAGATTCGTCATCAGACCTGACCGCTCCAGACCGCTGCGAATGGCGGAGAGACGCTCGGGCCGCTCCGGATGGCCCGTGTCGCCTGCCAGGTGACGCAGATACACGTCGTCGAGCACGAGACCGGTTTGCGCGGGCCGATTCGCCGGCGGAGCCTGTGCGGCCGCAAACGCCACGATGCCGAATGCCAATAGAAGTCGGCTCATCGTTTGCGCCTTTTGCCGATCCGAGCCCTGTCCTTTGGCCTTGTTCTCTGGCCATTCACCAGACACAATCCAGCCTCACCCCGTGTCATCGAGTACCCTGATATTACCCACATGAGCGGCCGTCATTTTCTCCAGACCCCTGGTCCGACCAACGTTCCTGACCGCGTGCTTCATGCCATCGGTCAACCGACGATCGATCATCGCAGTGCTGAGTTCGTGGCGCTTTGTCGAGAGGTGCTCGCCGGGCTGCAGGCCGTGTTCAAGACTACCGGAAGGGTTGTGGTTTTTCCGGCGGCCGGTTCCGGCGCGTGGGAGGCTGCGCTCGTCAACACGTTGTCGCCGGGCGACAAGGTGTTGGCGTTCGAGACGGGGGAGTTCGCGCGACTCTGGGCTGAGGTGGCCACACGGTTCGGGCTGGAAGCCGAAGTCGTGCCAGGCGATTGGACGCGCGGCGTCGATCCGGCGACGGTGGAAGCCGTGCTTACGGAGGATCGCGCCGGTCGCGTCCGCGCCGTGCTGGTGGTGCACAACGAGACGTCGACCGGCGTCACCAGCCGGATTGCCGATATCCGCCGGGCGATCGATCGCGCCCGCCACCCGGCGCTGTTCATCGTCGACGCCGTGTCTTCGCTCGCGTCGATCGACGTTCGACACGACGAGTGGGGCGTGGACGTGACGCTCTCCAGCTCACAGAAGGGTCTGATGCTCCCGCCGGGCCTCGGCTTTCACGCGATCAGCGAGAAGGCCATCGCCGCGTCGCGCTCCGCGCGGCTGCCGAAATCCTACTGGGCGTGGGACCCGATGTTCGCGGCGAACGAGTCCGGATTCTTCCCGTATACACCGTCAACGAATCTACTCTTCGGCCTGCGCGAGGCGCTTCGGATGTTGAACGAGGAGGGGCTGCCCGAGGTCTTCGCGCGCCACCAGCGATACGCCCACGCGACACGCGCCGCAGCGCGTGCCTGGGGCCTCGAGATCATGTGCCGGTGCTCGGAAGAATACAGTCCCGTGGTCACGGCGCTCGTCATGCCCGAGGGACACGATGCCGATGCATTCCGCGCCCTCGTCAAAGAGCGCTTCAACCTATCACTCGGCGCTGGCCTCGGGAAACTGAAGGGTCGCGTCTTTCGCATCGGGCACCTGGGCGACTTCAACGAGCTGATGCTCCTCGGCACGTTGTGCGGCGTCGAGATGGGACTGGTGTTGGCTGGCGTGCCTTTCGCTCCAGGCGGCGTGGATGCGGCCATGGAGCAAATGACAGCGAGTTGAAGCTCGAGCCCCACACTGAAAGGGCACATGTCTACATCAACCATGAATCGCCAAGTTCTCTTGCGTCAGCGTCCCGTCGGCAGACCCACCGCCGATAACTTCGAGATGGCGAGCAGCGCCATGCCCGTCGTCGTCGACGGCGGTGTGCTGCGGCGGACGATCTACCTGTCCCTTGATCCGTACATGCGTGGACGCATGAGCGACGCGCCGTCCTATGCCGCGCCCGTGGCGCTTGGCCAGCCAATGTGCGGTCACACTGTGAGCGAGGTCGTCCAGTCTCTCAATCCAGCGTTCAAGCCGGGTGACATCGTGGCTGGCTTCGATGGCTGGCAGGAGTACGGGTTCTCGAAGGGCGCAGAGCTTCGGAAGCTCGATCCCGCCACAGCCCCAATCTCGACTGCCCTCGGTGTTCTCGGCATGCCGGGTATGACCGCGTATGTTGGTCTACTCGACATCGGTCAGCCAAAACCTGGAGAGACGGTGGTTGTCTCGGCCGCGTCGGGCGCTGTGGGATCGGTCGTTGGTCAAATTGCCAAGGTGAAAGGGTGCCGCGCTGTCGGTGTGGCTGGCTCCGCGGTGAAGTGCAACTACGTCGTCAAGGAGCTGGGATTCGATGCGTGCGTGAATTACAAGGATGCCGACTTTCGTGCAATGCTTGCCGCCGCGTGTCCACAGGGGATCGACGTCTATTTCGAGAACGTCGGCGGCATGGTCTTCGCGACGGTCCTCGGCATGCTCGCGGTCAACGCCCGCATTCCGTTATGCGGAATGATCGCCAACGCCAACGCTATCGAAGCGCCGGCTGCTCCCAATCTTCGGCCGCTGCTCGTCAAGCGCGCAATGATCAAAGGGTTCATCGTGTTCGATCACAACGACCGGATGGCGGCATTCGTGCGCGATTGCAGCGCGTGGCTCAGGGAAGGGAAGGTGAAGTACCGTGAAGACATTGTCGACGGACTCGACGCCGCACCCACAGCGCTCCTGAAGTTGTTCGATGGCGAGAACTTCGGGAAGCTCATCGTGCGAGTAGCAAGGGACCCTACGAAGGCTTGAAAATGGTTGGCCTCGACACTGACGGCACGACGGACAGTGGCGCAGTATGGACAAGTGAAGTGACGGCTGCGTTTGCGCGATAGAATCTTGAACATGCCGTATCGCAGTGAGCTCGAGGCGCGTCTCGCAAAGAAGACCACGAAGGCGATCGTCGACTATCACATGATTGAAGACGGCGACCGTGTGATGGTTGGGCTGTCTGGCGGCAAGGACAGCTGGGCGCTGCTGCAAGTGCTCGATGTGCTCCGGCAGCGGGCGCCGATTCGCTTCTCGCTCGTCGCCGTCAACGTCGATTCCGGGTACAAGGCATACAAGCACGACGTGATCGCGAGAACGTGCGACGAGCGGGGATGGGAGTACCGGATCGAACACACCGGCATCGGTGAGCTCATCGAAGATATCCTCGACGCCGACCAGACGCCCTGTTCCCTGTGCGCCAGGCTGCGGCGCGGCGTACTCTACCGGATGGCGACCGAAGTCGGCGCCACCAAGATTGCCCTCGGTCACCATGCCGACGACTTCATCGAAACCCTGCTGCTGAATCTGTTCTTCGCGGGCGCGCTCAAGGCAATGCCGGCCAAGCTCGTGTCGGACGCCGGCGCGCATGTGGTGATCCGCCCGCTCGTGTTCGTGGGTGAGGACGAGGCTCGGCAGTACTGCAAGGAGTCGGATCTGCCCATTATCGGTTGCTGCTGTCCCGCCTGCGGCGATCTGGCCCTCCAGCGTCAGCGAGTGAAACGGCTGCTGATGGATCTGGAAGCAGAGCATCCCACGATCAAGCAGTCGATGCTGAAAGCGCTGGCCAACGTCGCGCCGCGTCACCTGCTCGATACGAGGCTCAACCCGCCGGCGGAACTTCGAGCGGTGGCGGGAGCGTCTGGTCTCCCACGAGGAGCCGCCAGTCGCCCAACTGTCATGACGCTTCATCCAACTCCATGACAACCCCGCGAGGAGTCTTGTGCACCGTTGTCAACTTGCGCTGGCCGCTGTTGCCCTGCTGGCGGTCGCGCATGAGGCGTCGGCCCAGCAGCGGCCGCTCGTCACCGAGGATCCGGAGCCGATTGGTGCCGGTCGGCTTCTGGTTGAGGCGGGTGTCGACATGGCTCACGATCAGGAGTATCCCGTCTCCGGTCTGCAAGGCAACCTGTGGCGCGTGCCGACGATTGGCCTGAGCTTCGGCATCAGTTCGATCGCCGAGTTTCAGCTCGACAGCGGCTTCAACCTCCTGTCGATTACCGAACGCCAGACGGCTCCGCTCTCCCATCTCCTCACGGTCACCAGCGACACTACCCACGACATCGAGGATATCGTCGTCGCCACGAAGATTCGTCTCAAGGCGGAGGGGGCGCATTTCCCGTCGGTGGCGGTACGCTTCGCGACCAGGCTGCCGAACGCTCAGAACGAATCCGGACTTGGCCTCGACACGACGGATTTCTCGATGGCGCTGCTCGGCGCGAAAACGGTCCAGGCCCTTCGGGTGGTCGCCAATCTCGGGGTTGCCATCCTGGGTGATCCGACCGACGGCCAGCGACAGAACAACGTGCTGACGTACGGTCTCTCGCTCGCGAGAGCGACCACCGATCACGCCGAACTGGTGGGGGAGCTCAACGGACGGATTTCGACGCGGTCCGGCGATCCATTTCCCGGGACCGAGTCGAGGGGGTTGCTGGTCGTGGGTGCTCGCTATACCCGTGGCTCGTACCGGCTCGATGCAGGACTTTTCTGGGGGCTTACACCCGTCAGCCCCATGGTCGGTTTCACGACCGGTGTGACGTACGTGTTCAACGCCTTCCAAGTACCGTAGGATCTCTTACTGGTCCTTGGTTCTTGGCCTTCGTCCTTGGGTCCTTGGTCCGTCCTTGGGCCTTGGTCGCGTTTGGTCCTTGGGTCGCAGCGCCGACCTGAGTACCGCAGGTCGTAGGCGCGATCTTGGGGTCTGGCGTGACCGGCGATCAGAACGGCGAGTAAAATGCCCGCAGCGCCTCCAGTTCTTGCTGCTTCCGTTCCGCAGACCATCCCAGTTCAGTAGCCATGATCGACGCTGCACGCTCCGCCGCAGCGTCGCCGGGATGACCGAGGGCCCCGAGCGGTGTGCGCCGGAGAACCGCATCGCAGAGGGTCAGAGCCATTTCCTTGCGCGCCGCCCACGCGATCTCGGCGCTGACAATGGGCGACGCGTCGGCCAGGCGCGATCCGCATGCGGGATGTGCGGGAGCGAGTTCAATCACATCTCGGAAGCGCGAGCCATAGGCGGTGAGCAGGTGTGGAATGGAATCGCTCGGCAGCGTGGTGTCGAAGTCGCGCCGCGCGCGCGCGATCGCCAGCGCGACATCTTCAATAGCGCCAGGAAGGGGCGTGACGGCCGTTCGGCACGGCGCCTGAGCCGTTCCGAGTTTTGCGGCAACCGTGTCGGTCACACGTTCGGCCACCGCGCGCGCGGTTGTGTATTTCGTGCCTGCAACGGTGACCAATCCCTCAACACCTTCCACAGCGTGATCCCGAATCTGCTCGTGACCCTCAAGGGCCACCGAGCCGTCCGGGCCGGCGACCGCGGGGACGACGCCTCGATGGACGAGCGACACATCGGCCCACGTCAAGTCGAGCGCTGGGAACGCCTGGTTCAGGTCGGCGATGAAGCGCCTCACCTCATCCTCCTTCACGTTGGTATCCGTTGAGGCCGCTGGGCTGCTCGATTCCCACGTACCGAACAGTGCCCGACCGCGCCACGGCACCAGGAAGATGCTCCGTCCGGATGCCGACAGTCCGCCGAGCGCCTCCTCACCAGCGCTGCGCTTCGTCACGAGATTCATGGCCTTGAGCAGCGGAAGACGGGTTGAGAGGCCGACGGGCTTCAGCAAGTGATCGACAGCGGCGCCTGTGGCATTGACGGTCACGCGCGCGCTGATTTCGAGATCCCGACCGGCGGTCCGATCGGTGGCCTTGACGCCAATCACCCGTCGTCTGTCGACGATGAGGTCCTCGGCCTCGACGTAGTTGGCGAGGACCGCCCCGTATCCGGCCGCTGCATGAGCCCAGGACAACGTGAGGCGATCGGCCTCCACTGTGACGTAGTCGTACCAAGTGGCCGCCCCCGCCAGCCCGCGGCGTTGAAGGCCGGGAAAGCGTTCGATTGCTTCCGACCTGGAGACGACGCGTCCGGCGGGAAGCCGGTGCGACGCGGGAACGCCGCGGTTGCGGTCGAATGCCACGACTCGATCGAGCAGGAACCCCGCGCGCATGGCCATCCGGCCTTTCGTCACGGACCAAGACAGGGGCAGGGCGAAGAGCAAAGGTCGTATGGTGTGTGGAGCGATCCGAGCGAGGGTACGCCGTTCACGAATGGACTCGCGCGATCGCGCGAGATCGAGAGTCTGCAGGTAACGAAGTCCGCCGTGAATCGTTCGCAGGTGATTGAATGAACTGCCGCTCCCGAAATCGTCGCGCTCGACCAGGGCGACGGTCAGCCCTCGCTGGGCCGCATCACAGCCAATCGTCAGGCCGTAGATTCCGCCGCCCACGACCAGCACGTCAAACGTTCTGGCGGACAATGCGGCCGATGTCACGCGTCATGAATGCTTCCGAGTGCGGATAGTATAGTGTCCGCTGTGGCCACGATGGACGACGTTCGCACGTACTGGGAAACGCACATTCACGATCTCGAAATCACGAGACATCCTGTCGGCTCGCGTGGCTTCTTCGACGATCTCGATCAGTATCATTTCGAAAAACTGCATCATCTGCTGCAGCTCGTGGATTTCGATGGCTATGCCGGCCGGTCGGTGCTCGAAGTCGGCTGTGGGGCGGGCGTGGATCTCGCGCGATTCGCCAGGGGTGGCGCTGCGGTCACTGGCGTGGACGTGGCACGGTCTGCGATCGCACTGGCCAGGGCGAACTTCACGCAACAGGGGCTCAGCGCCGATCTGCGCGTCGCTGACGGAGAGTCTCTGCCGTTTGCGGACAACTCGTTCGATCTTGTCTTTGCCCACGGGGTCGTCCAGTACACGGCTGAGCCAAAACGGCTGATCGATGAGTGTCGCCGCGTCTTGAAGCCTGGCGGCGAGGCCATATTCCAGGTCTACAACCGTGTGTCCTGGCTGAACGCCCTTTCGAAGCTGATGAAGGTCGGCCTCGAGCACGACGATGCGCCAGTGCTTGGAAGATTCAGCGCAAAGGAGTTCCGAAGGCTGCTGACGGGATTTGCAACTGTGCGGATCGTGCCAGAGCGCTTTCCGGTGAAGTCGCGTCTGCATGGCGGATGGAAGGGCATGATCTACAACGGACTCTTCGTGGGCGCGTTCAACGCGCTGCCACGCCCCCTCGTGCGGCGATTCGGTTGGCACCTTCTCGCGTTCTGTCGAAAGTGATCCGGTCAATGACCAAATGACCAGATGACCAGATGACCAGATGACCAGATGACCAAATGACCAAATGACCAGATCACCAAATGACGAGATGACCAGATGACCAGATGACCAAATGACCAGATGATCAAATTCAGCAAGGCCCACGCCTACGGGAACGACTTCCTCTACGTGCTCCAGACAGATGCTCATGGCGCCGCGCTGGATGTTCTGGCCCGCGAGATGTGCGATCGTCACACCGGCATTGGCGCCGACGGTCTGGTGGTCTATGAACGCACCCATACAGGGGGGGCGATGCGTCTCTTCAACGCAGACGGCAGCCGCGCCGAAGTGTCCGGCAACGGGGTGCGCGCCCTGGCCGCGTTCCTCCTTCGCGAGGACAGGCGCCCGTCGGCCGAGGTGATCGTTCAGACGGAGGCCGGGGCCAAGCACCTTGTGCGAACCGAGCATTCCGCTCAGCGCCAGACATTTCGTGCCGACATGGGCTTGCCGGTCGGCCTTCGGCAGGTGTCGTTTTCGGCGGCGGGGGAGTTGCTGCAGGCGGTGGTCCTCAACATGGGGAACCCGCAGTGCGTCATTCTAGGACCATTGCCGGACGAGCAGCGGTTCCAGCGGTTGGGGCGGGCGCTGGAGCGGCATGAATACTTCCCGGAAGGGACCAATATTGAGTTCGCTCTGGTTGAGGCGCCCCGACATGTGCGCGTGCTCATCTGGGAACGCGGCTGCGGTCCGACGTTGTCTTCCGGCACCGGATCGTGCGCCGCGCTCGTGGCGGCAGCCGCGTTCGGCGGTGCGGCTCGAGATGCGGAAGTTGTCGCGCCAGGCGGATCGCAGCGCGTCGAGTGGCGGGACACCGGCGTTTACCTCACCGGATGGGCCGAGCTTATCTGCGATGGTACGTGGCTTCGGCAGATTCCTCGTACTCCGTAGAACGGCCCGCCACAATTACTGCACAGCCATCGGCCGCTGTCGGCGGTCAGCTCTCAGCCTTCAGTAAGAACGTTCAGGTGCCCGGTGCACTCGCGTGCGCGACGGTTTTTGCATCGGGGAGGTCTCGACGTTTCAGCGCTCGGCTCTTCTGCAGAAGCCCACACTTGAAGGCCGAAAGCTGCAGGCCGGGAGCTGGCAGCTGAAAGCCGCTGCCTGCAGGTATAATTTGAGACAATTGTCGCCGGACGATCGTCCGCGAGAGAAACTCCTCCGCCATGGCACTGCGGCGGTGGGAGACAACGAGCTCGTCGCACTGGTGCTTGGGAGCGGCTGTCGCAAAAACGACGCGCTGTCGGTAGCGAATGCGTTGTTGAACGCGCGCGGGGGGCTGCACGGGCTCGCGCGATCGACTGGTGGCGAGTTGGCACAGGTCGCCGGCGTGGGCGTGGCCAAAGCCACGCGACTCGTGGCGGCCGTGGAATTGGGCAGGCGGACCCTCTCACACGCTCCTGCCGCGCGAGTGCAGCTCCGGACGCCGCGTGACGCGGCAGCATACTTGCTGCCGGCGTTCGGATCGAAACCCGTGGAGCAGTTCGGGGTCGTTCTGCTGGACACGAAGCACCGTGTCCTCAGGACAACTATCGTGGCGGTCGGCACTTTGAACGCGACGATTGTCGAACCGCGCGATGTGTTTCGCGAGGCCCTGCTCGGCGCTGCGGCCGCGGTGGTGGTCTTCCACAATCATCCGTCAGGCGATCCCAGCCCAAGCCAGGACGATGCCGCTTTGACGCGACGGCTGGCTGCGGCGGGAACGCTGATGGGTATCGACGTGGTGGATCACCTCATTTTGGGCGACGCACGGTACTGCAGTTTCAAGGAGATGGGCAACCTGTAATGTCTCGTGTGCTGTTCTTGGATTGCTTCTCCGGCATTTCTGGCGACATGTTACTTGGAGCCTTGCTCGATGCCGGCCTTCCGCTCGAGGATCTGAAACGGGCGCTTGGCAGCCTCGCGCTCGAGGGTGTCGAGGTGAGCGCCGAGAAGGTGCTGAGGGCTGGCGTCGCTGCAACGAAGTTCAGCGTGCGCGAGCTGTCAGCTGTCAGCTCTCAGCTTTCGGACAAAGAACACCACCACGACCATCACGAACACGGGCACACCCATGGCCATTCGCATGCACATCACCCTCAGCCAGCGAGGGTCGGCTCTGTGCCGTCTGCCCCGACGATCGACCACCACCACCACCCTCACCGTAGCCTACCGGAGATCTTCGCGCTGATTGACAGGTCGTCATTGTCGGTGCGTGGGCGCGAGCGTGCGAAGGCCCTTTTTCGGCGGCTCGCCGAGGTCGAGGCGTCGATCCACCAGATGCCGGTGGAGAAGGTGCACCTGCACGAGGTCGGCGCGCTCGACTCGATCATCGACATCGTCGGCGTCCGTGTTTGCGCTGGAGTGGGCGGGCGTCGATCGCGTGCGTGTGCTCGCCGCTGAACGTCGGCGGCGGCATGGTGGACTCGGCACACGGGCGTTTCCCGGTGCCAGCGCCGGCGACGCTGAAGCTGCTGCGGCGAGCGGCGCCAATCTACAGCGACGCGTCGATCCAGAAGGAGCTCGTGACGCCGACCGGCGCGCTGATCGCGACGTCGTACGCGATCGCGTTCGGACCGATGCCGGCGATGAACGTCGAGCGGGTCGGGTACGGCGCGGGCGATCGCGATCCCACGGAAACGCCCAATGTGCTGCGCGTGCTGATCGGACGCACGACAGGGCGAGCGACCGGGCCGATCGCGTCATCGTCATCGAATGCGAGATCGACGACATGAACCCGCAGATCTTCGGCGTGGTGATGGATCGGCTGTACGCGGCCGGTGCGCTGGAGGTGTTCTACGTCGCCGGTGCAGATGAAGAAGAACCGGCCGGGCACGCTGCTGACGCGTCATCGCGCCGCCGGCGCTGCGCGCGGCGCTGACGGACGTCATCTTCCGCGAGACGACGACGATTGGTGTGCGGTACGCGCGAGGTCGATCGCGAATGCCTGCGGCGGGAGATCGCCACCGTCGAGACACCAATCGGCGCGGTGCGATTCAAGCTGGCCAGCCGCGACGGAAGAGTCGTGAACGCCGTGCCGGAATTCGACGACTGCGTCAGGCTCGCGGCGGCGAGGCAACTTCCGGTGAAGGAGGTCCAGGCGATCGCGGTCGAGGCATATGGCGCGGACGCGCCTCGCGGCCGACCGAGCGTCCGGCTGATGGTCTGGAAGGGAGCCACGACACTCGTGAGCCGCTTCTACATCACGACGCCCATCTACTACATCAACGCCGAGCCCCATCTCGGCCACGCGTACACGACCATGGTGGCCGACGCCGTCGCACGTGCGCACCGGCTGCTCGGCGACGACGTGTTCTTCCTGACGGGCACCGACGAACACGGCCAGAAGGTCGAGCGGGCGGCGCAGAAGGCGGGCGTGGAGACGCAGGACGTTTGCCGATCAGATCGCGCAGACGTTTCGCGACATCCTCCGCGATCCTGAACATCTCGAACGACGATTTCATCCGCACGACCGAGCCCCGGCACTACGCGCGCCGCGCAGGCGCTGTGGCGCCGCGTCCGGGATCGGAACGGCTACATCTACAAGGACAAGTACGAAGGCTGGTACTGCACGGTCGACGAGGTCTTCGTCCCGGAGACGCAGCTGGTGGACGGACGGTGTCCGACGTGCGGGAACGCCGTCGAGCGCCTTGCCGAGGAGAGCTATTTCTTCAGGCTGTCCGCGTTTCAGCAGCCGACTCCTCGAGCACTACGACGCAGCATCCCGACTTCGTCAGACCGGCCGGTGCGACGCAACGAGGTGCTGTCGTTCATCGAAGCCGGTCTCGAGGACCTGAGCATCAGCCGGACGTCGTTCAAGTGGGGCATTCCGGTACCAGACGATCCGGCGCACGTGATGTATGTCTGGTTCGACGCGCTCACCAACTACATGACGGCGGTCGGCTACGGGTCCGACACGCCAGACGACCGGCAACGCTTCAGCGGAGTACTGGCCGGCGGACGACGTGCACCTCATCGGCAAGGAAATCGTCCGGCAGCACGCGCATCTACTGGCCCGCGTTCCTGCTGGCTGCCGATCTTCCGCTGCCCAGGCAGATCGTGAGCCACGGCTGGTGGCTCATGGAAGGCGCGAAGATGTCGAAGTCGAAGGGCAACGTCGTCCGCCCGCAGGGCTACGTCGAGCGTTTCGGCCTGGACGCGTTCCGGTACTTCGTCTTCCGCGAGATGAACCTCGGCCACGACGCGAGCTTCACGGACGAGGCATTCGTCACGCGCTACAACGCCGACCTCGCCAACGACCTGGGGAACCTGGTGAGCCGTGCCACGACCATGATGCATCGATATTGCGGCGGTGTGCTGCCGGCGCCCGATTCGAAGCTCATGCCGCAGTCGCTCGAGGAGAACCTTGCGAGGGCGATCGATCGCGCCATCGTTGGCCAACACGGCGACCCGGCGACGGTGCCACTCAACACCCGATCGTTTCAACTGAGCGTCGCGTTGCAGGAGATTTGGGATCTGATTGGCGAGGGTAATCGGTATCTCGTCGCGCGCGCGCCGTGGACCCTCGCCAAGGATTCGGCGAAGCGCGCGGAATTGGAGACGACGCTCTATGTGGCGGCCGATCTCGTACGGGTGATTGGCGAACTCGTCCGCCCGTTCATGCCGGGAACAGGCGAGCGCATCCTGCGCATGCTGGGCGTGTCCGGTGCGCCAACGTCGTGGAAAACATTGAAGCGCGGATCGCTCGCACCGGGAACACGCCTCGGCGAAACGATTCCGCTCTTTCCTCGTATCGAACAGTCAGTGGAGGAGTTGCAGCAGATGGCAGCGAACCAACCGGCCTCGTCGCCAGCGACCGCAGTGCCAGCCGCTGTTTCGACACCGGCCGAGCCGAGTACCGCCGCAGCGCCGGCAAGTGCGCCGACACCACAAGGAGACGGACGTCTTTCGTACGACGACTTCATGAAGGTTGAACTGCGCGTGGCGAAGGTGCTTGACCGCCGAACGCGTGCCGAAGTCGACGAGGTTGCTGAAACTGACAGTCGATGTCGGCACCGAGCAGCGCACGATCGTGGCGGGCATCGCCGAGGCCTACGAGCCGGAAGCCATGGTCGGGCGGTCGGTCGTGATCGTGTTCAACCTGAAGCCCGCGAAACTGATGGGGATTGAGTCGAACGGCATGGTCCTCGCGGGGAGTCCTGAGGGTGGAAAGCCACAGCTTCTGACCTTCGACGATCCGCCGCCTCCGCCGGGCAGCCGGGTTCGCTGACGGCATGATCGATTCTCACTGTCACCTCGCGGACGCCGTGTTCTCGGCGGATCTCGACGGCGTTATTAGCCGGGCGAAGGAGGCCGGGCTCGAACGGGTTCTCGTCATCCTGGAAGCCGGCAACGTACAGGAGGCGGCTCAGGCGCGCCGCGTCGAAACACTGTGGCCCGGAACTCCCGTCTCCATCGGGGTGCATCCGCACGCCGCTCACCAGTACGCCGAGAGGCCAGGTCGCGCGGCCGAAGTCGTTCGTGCACAGGTGGCGGACACGCCCTCGGTGCGCGCGGTTGGCGAAATCGGACTCGACTACCACTACGACTACTCCCCGCGAGACGTGCAGCAGCAGGTCTTTCGCGCGCAGCTGCGATCTGGCCCGGCAACTGCAACTGCCGGTCGTCATCCACACACGGGAGGCGGATGAAGATTCACGTTGCGATTCTCAGCGAGGGCACCGAGTGCACGGCGTCCTGCACTGCTTCACCGGCACGCTCAGCCTGGCACGAGCCGGCCTCGACCTCGGCCTCTACATCTCGCTGGCCGGTATTGTCACGTTTCCGAAAGCCGGCGCGCTGCGGGAAGTGGCCAGAAGCGTGCCGCTCGACCGGCTTCTCATCGAAACCGACAGTCCGTTTCTCGCCCCCGTCCCGTTTCGCGGTAAGCGCAACGAGCCCGCTCATGTTGCGCGCGTCGTCGCTGCGCTGGCCGAACTGCACCAGATGGACGCGACGGAACTGGCGCGTCGGACCACGAGCAACTTTCATCGCCTGTTCGGGCCGTGATAAAGTTCCTACACACGCACCGTGGAGAAAGCCTCGCCCGCTCTGTCGCAGATTTTCGAGCCGATCCGCGAGGATCTCGAGCGGGTGGACACTGAATTCGGGCGGCAGATTCAGTCACAGGTCGAGCTGATTCCCAAGATCGGCAAGTACATCCAGACGAGCGGCGGCAAGCGCATTCGGCCGGCCGTCCTTCTGATGGCCTCCCGGCTGAGCGGGTACACAGGGCGACCGCGGCGTTCTGTATGCCGCCGTGGTCGAATTCATCCACACCGCGACGCTCGTCCACGACGACATCATCGACGACTCCGACCTGCGCCGCGGCCGTCTGGCCGTCCATTCGCGGTGGGGCAACGACATCACGGTGCTGCTCGGCGACTACCTCTATATCAAGTCGATGGCGCTCGCGCTCACGCACGACACGCTCGATATCGTCCGTCTGCTGTGCGACGTCACGCTGCGTATGATTGAGGGGGAGCTGTATCAGCTCACCAAGAACGGCGACGCCGACATCACGGAAGAGGAGCACTTCGACATCATTCGCCGGAAGACAGCGTATCTCTTCAGCGGAAGCGCTCAGATTGGCGGCATGCTCGGCGCCATTACCCAGGAACAGCAGGAGGCGCTTCGCGAGTACGGCTTCAATCTCGGCATCACGTTCCAGCTCGTCGACGATCTGCTCGACTTCACGGGCGATGCCGTGGCGCTCGGCAAGCCGATCGGCGCCGACCTGCGCGAGGGAAAGATGACGCTGCCGCTGATCCACCTTCTTGAGCGAACGCGACGGCGTCGGCGAGGCCATCGTCCGAGAGATTATTGCGAGCCGCGCCACGACTGAAGGACAGTGGGCCGAGCTGATGCGCATCCTCAAGACCCACCGTTCGATCGACTACGCCCATCATCGCGCGGTGGACTACGCGGAGCGCGCAAAGAAGCCGCTGTCGGTGTTCCCCCCGAGTTCGGAGCGCGATGCATTGCTCGCGCTGCCCGACTACGTCCTCTCCCGCGACCGGTAGGGTTGGGAACGATTCCCGCCGACCTACGCGTCCGACAACTCCGCGACGCGATTCGCCATCACGAAGAGCGCTACTACATCCACAACGACCCTGAGATCTCCGACGACGAGTTCGACCGTCTGCTCCACGAACTCGAACGGCTGGAGACCGAGCATCCTGAGCTCGTCACGCCCGATTCGCCGACCAGCGCGTAGCGGGCCGACCACTCGAGGGCTTCGAGACGGTCGAGCATGTGGCGCCGATGCTCAGCCTGGACAATGCCTACAACGAGGAAGAACTCCGGGCGTTCGACGAGCGTGTGCGCAGGGCGCTGGCGACCTCGGGACTGACACTCCCATCGCGTACGTCGCCGAGTTGAAGATCGACGGCCTCAGTATCGCGCTCACCTACGAGGATGGCCTGCTCGTCCGCGGGCGCACGCGCGGCGACGGCGCGCGCGGCGAGGATGTCACGGCGAACGTGCGGACGATTCGTGCGCTCCCGCTTCGACTGCGGGGCGGTCCGGCCGGGCGCGTCGAGGTGCGAGGCGAGGTGTATCTGCCGCGCGCGGCGTTCGAACGCATGAATCGGGAGCGCGAGGAGGCCGAGGAGCCGCTCTTCGCCAATCCGCGTAATGCCGCCGCCGGCACGATGCGGAATCTCGATCCCGCGCTCGTGGCCAGGCGTGGGCTGGGCGCGTTCACGTACCAGCTCGTCGGGCGGCGTGTTTCAGGACGCATGCGGCAGATGCTGACCGCGATGCGGGGATGGGGCCTGCCGGTCGAGCCCCACTGGAGGCGGTGTGCGGGCATCGACGAGGTCGTTGCGTTCTGCGCGGAATGGAGCGAGAAGCGTCGGATCGCTCGAGTTCGAAACCGACGGCGTCGTCGTCAAGGTGGACGATCTGGCGCTGCGGGAGCGGCTCGGGGCGACCGCGAAGTTTCCACGGTGGGCGACTGCCTTCAAGTTTCCCGCGCAGCAGGCGACGACCGACCTCGAGGGCATCGAGGTGAACGTGGGCCGCACCGGCGCGGTGACGCCCTATGCCGTGCTCAAGCCGGTACTGCTGGCCGGCTCGACGATCTCCATGGCGACCCTCCACAACGCGGAGGACATCGCGCGGAAGGATCTGCGGCCGGGCGACCGCGTGCTGGTCGAGAAGGGCGGCGATGTCATTCCGAAGGTCGTGAAGGCCATCCTGCCGCATCCGGAGGGCACGCCCAGGCAGGAGCCGTGGCAGATGCCGAAGCACTGCCCCGTGTGCGGGAGTCGACTGCATCGCGATGAAGCAGAAGTCGTGTGGCGCTGCAACAACCCCACGTGCCCGGCAATCATTCGCCGCAGTCTCGAGCACTTCACGTCGCGATCGGCAATGAACATCGAAGGGCTTGGGGACGTCGCTCATCGACCAGCTCATCGAGCACGGCCTCGTGCACGACTTCGCGGACATCTACCGGTTGAAGGCGTCGGAGCTCGAAGCGCTGGTCGTCACGCCACGAGAGCCTCGATCCGACAGGGCTCGGCCGAGGAAACTCGGGCAGGTCGGACGCAACGTCATTGACGAGATTGAGCGCAGCAAGTCGAACGATCTCTCAAGGCTGATCTACGCCCTCGGCATCCGGCACGTCGGTGAGAAGGCCGCAGCCACGCTCGCGCGTCATTTCAGGACGATGGATCGCCTGCTGGACACACCCGTGGAGGCGCTGCAAACCGTGTCCGACATCGGTCCGGTAGTGGCCGCGTCGGTCCATGCGTTCGCCGAGGAAGGACGTAACCGAGACGTCGTCAGGCGACTCGCCGCGGCCGGCGTCAACATGGCGAGTCTGATGCCGGAGCCGACCGATGGGCCCGGGCCCCTGGCCGGGAAGGTGTTCGTGCTGACAGGAACGCTGGCGTCGATGTCCCGCGAGGAGGCCTCCGCGGCGATCGAACGGTTAGGTGGCCGTGTGGCGGGTGCCGTCAGCAGGAAGACGACATATCTCGTGGCGGGGAGCGACGCGGGGAGCAAGCTCGAGAAGGCGCGGGCTCTGGGTGTGGAGACATTGGATGAGGCCGCGTTTCGGAAGCTTATAATTGGTACGTAGGATGTCGCGCCGCTTCACCATCGTGACCGTTACCCTCACCGGCGTGATCAGCCTGCTGGTGGGGATCATTCTTGCCGGTGGCGTGCGCCGGTCGTCGATGTCGGCACGCGAATCCGCCAAGCCGAGCAGGTCGGCGATGAGAGCCGTCAGAGCAGCCCCGTTGAACGGTCTGCTCGATTTTGCCGACGTCGTGGAGCGGATCAACCCCGCAGTGGTGAATATCGAGGCCACCACGAAGGGCGTGGAGTCGTCGCGCCGACCGCGCGGCCGTTCCGAGATGCGGGCTCCGCGCGAGGGCTTGAGGGACGCTCAGGGGGCGACGCCTTTTGGCGACGCGCCGCACCGCGGAAGCGGCACCGGTTTCATCATCGACGCCGACGGCAGCATTCTCACGAACCATCACGTCGTCGAGCGCGCCGATCGGATCGTCGTCAAGCTCTCCGATGGCCGCAGTCTTCGGGCGCGCATCATCGGGACCGACGCGGACACCGACATCGCGCTGATCAAGGTGGAGAGCTCAAAGCCACTGCCGGTCGCGCCGATCGGCGACTCGTCGAGCCTTCGCATGGGCGAGTGGGTCTGCGCGATTGGCAATCCCCTTGGCTACGAGCATACCGTCACCGTCGGCGTCGTGAGCTATCTTGGCCGCAAGTTGTTCGACCCCAGCCTCGACAACTACATTCAGACCGACGCTGCCATCAGCTTCGGGAACAGTGGAGGACCGCTCATCAATGCGCGGGGAGAAGTGATCGGCATCAACACGGCCATCAGCTCCCGGGCCACCAACATCGGGTTTGCCGTGCCGATCAACGGCGCAGCGGACATCGTGCCGCAGCTGCGCGAGCATGGCCGCGTGTCGCGCGGCTATGTCGGCGTGTCGTTGCGCGACGTCGATGCCGATTTGCAGCGATCGCTCAATCTCCCTGTTGGTTCCGGGGCCCTTGTGCAGGACGTCAAGGAGAGTTCGCCCGCGGCTCGCGCCGGTCTTCGCCCCTACGACATCGTGCTGTCGTTCAACGATCGGACGATCAGCAGCGACGACGAGCTCATTCACGAGATTGCGAGCCGGGCGCCGGGCACACAGGCGCGCCTGCGGGTACTCAGAGATGGGCGCGAAGATACATTCACCGTCAAGCTTGCGGAAAGACCTCCTGCGCATGTCGCCGAGAACGCTCGGGCGGCTGCAGGCGACCCGGCTGCTGCCGGGTCCGGACTCCTTGCTGGGTATCAGCGTCCGCGATTTGGATGCGTCGGCCTTCAATCGTCTGACCCTTCCCAGGTGGACTCGAGGCGTTCTCGTCACCCGTGTCGAGCCGATGAGTGCGTCCTTCGACGCCGACCTGCACCGCAATACGGTCATTCTCGAGATCAATCGGAAGGCGGTTGCCACTGCGGCTGACTACCGGCGAATCACCAGCGCCGCCAGGCCTGGCGATGTACTGACGCTGTATGTCTACGAGCCGCAGCCCGTCGATTCGCGCAAGCTCGTGACGGTGCGCGTCGACGGTCGCTAGTCATGCCCAAGCCCCGCATCCTCGTGGTCGACGACGAAGCGGCCATTCGTGATTCGCTGCGTATGACGCTCGAGTACGCCGGGTATGAATGTGCCGGTGCTGCGTCCGGTCAGGAAGGGCTGGCGCTCGTCGAGCGGGAGATGCCGGATCTGGTTCTCCTCGACATCAAGATGCCTGGCATGGACGGCATGGACGTGCTTGGCCGCCTCCGATCCATGAACGAGGCGCTGCCGGTCGTCATGATCTCCGGCCATGGGACGACAACGACCGCGGTCGAGGCGATCAAGAAAGGAGCGGTCGATTTTCTCGACAAGCCGTTCGAGAGCACCGACCGGCTCCTCGTCACGATTGGCAACGCTCTCGAACAGAGCCGCCTACGCGACGAGAATCGCACCCTCAGGAAGGCTGTGGAAGTCCGGCACCAGATGATCGGCGACAGCGCGGCGCTGCAGCAGGTGATGGCTGCCGTGGGGCGCGCGGCGCCCACGAATGCGACCGTACTCATTCAGGGCGAGAGTGGCGTGGGGAAGGAACTCGTGGCGCGCACGATTCATCGCAACAGCCTGCGCAGCCGCGAGCGGTTCGTGCAGGTCAATTGCGCGGCAATCCCCGAGGAACTCATCGAGTCCGAGCTCTTCGGCCATGAAAAAGGGTCGTTCACCGGCGCCACCGAGAAGCAGATGGGCAAGTTCGAACAGGCGGATCGGGGAACGATCTTTCTGGATGAGATCGGCGACATGAGTGCGAAGACGCAGGCGAAGGTCCTGCGCGTGCTCCAGGAAGGCGAGGTCGAGCGTCTGGGGTCGGCTCGTACAATCAAGGTGGACGTGCGCGTCATCGCCGCAACCAACAAGAATCTCGAGGAGGAAATCGAGAAGGGGCACTTTCGCGAGGACCTCTATTTCCGGTTGGCGGTGATCCCCATCTATGTGCCGCCCCTCAGGGAGCGTCCGGAAGATATCCCGTTGCTCGTCCGACGCTTTATCGAGAACTTTTCACGCGAGAACAACGTGCGGCCAAAGAAGATTACCCAGGCCGCGCTCGACGCGATGCAGCGGCATCGCTGGAAGGGCAATATCCGCGAGCTGCTCAATACGGTCGAGCGGCTCATCATCATGACGGAGAGCGACACCATTGATATCGGCGACCTGCCGGGTGCGGTGCGCTCGCCCGGAGCCGGGAGCGCCGGGCTGGCGAAGACTGGTGTCGACGGCGACATCGCGAAGGTGGGTACGCTGCGCGAGTTCAAGGACGTATCCGAGCGCTCGTTTCTCGTGTCCAGGTTGCGCGAGAATGGCTGGAACATTTCAAAGACCGCCGAGGTGATCGACACGCCGCGCAGCAACCTGTACAAGAAGCTCGAGCAGTATCAGATTTCGCAGGAATCCGACGGCTAGTCGCGGGCGCGAGGCTTTCAGCAGTCGTACGGGCGAAACGCGGTGCGTGTTTCCAGATCCAGGCCAAGCGCAGGTTACAATTGATCGTCGCAGCAAGACAGACGACCGCGTGGCCGAAAGGCCCCGAGGAAAGTCCGAACTCCGCAGGGCAGTGCGCCGGGTAACCCCCGGTCGGGGTAACTCGAAGGACAGTGGCACAGAAAACATACCGCTCGGCCGAAACCCGCAAGGGCGAGGGCGAGTAAGGGTGAAAAGGTGCGGTAAGAGCGCACCGCGCCGATGGCAACATCGGTGGCAGGCAAAACCCCGCACGGAGCAAGACCAAATAGGGAGGCACTCAGCGACGGCGCGGAGACGCGCCGGTCAACGCTGGACCGGATGGCCCGTCCGAAGCCTTCGGGTCGGTTGCTTGATCCCGCCAGCGATGGCGGGGCTAGAGGAATGGTCGTCATCCCGTCGCGTCGCGCAAGCGGCGAGAGCGGGAACAGAATTCGGCTTACGCCTTGCTGCGACACTTTCATAAGACGGAACCAGTCGCTATCAGCGATCGGTTCTCAGCGCTCCGCTCTCATCGGACGCGATGAGCAGCAGACAGAACTGCGAACTGCTGACAGACCGTCAGCCGACTATGTCCTCATACCTCGTCACCGGCGGCGCCGGCTTCATCGGCTCCCATCTCAGCGAAGCGCTCGTTGGCCGCGGACACCGGGTCCGTGTGCTGGACAGTCTGGCGACAGGCAAACGCAGTAACCTGGCACACTTGCCTGCGGTCGAATTCATTGAAGGAGATGTGGCGGAACTCGCGACCTGCGCTCGCGCGGTCGAAGGGATGGACTTCGTCCTTCACCAGGCCGCGATTCCGTCCGTGCCCCGTTCGGTGAAGGACCCCATCGCCTCGAACCGCGCCAACGTCACCGGTTCCCTCAATATTCTCGTGGCCGCACGAGACGGCGGCGTCAAGCGTCTCGTCTACGCGGGTTCGTCATCTGCCTACGGCGACACGCCGACGCTGCCCAAACGCGAAGACATGGCCACCAACCCATTGTCGCCCTACGCGCTGCAGAAGCTCGTCGGCGAGCAGTACTGTCAGATGTTCACACGTTTGTACGGCCTGGAGACGGTGACCATTCGGTACTTCAACGTGTTCGGCCCACGCCAGGATCCGAGCTCCCCGTACTCGGGTGTCATCTCGCTGTTCGCGGCGGCCGTGCTCGACGCGCAACAGCCCACCATCTACGGCGATGGCGAGCAAACCCGTGACTTCACGTATGTCGCGAACGTTGTGGACGGCGTGCTCCGCGCCTGCGAGGCGCCGAAGGCGTCCGGTGAAGTGATCAACGTCGCGACGGCCGATCGCATCTCGCTGAACGACCTATGGAAGACGATGAACCGGATGGCGGGCACCGACATCAAGGCACGTTACGCGGAGCCCCGTGCCGGCGACGTCAGGGACTCACAGGCCGATATCACAAAAGCGAAGCAACTGCTCGGATACTCGCCAGTCGTGTTCCTGGAGGAGGGCTTGAAGAAGACGCTCGACTGGGCGCGAGCACAGGCGGTGCCATCCTAGAAGGGCCATTGGGTGGTCGGACGAGCCAGGGAGCCAGGAGAGGGAGAGCATTACAGAATTCGCTCCTGCGGGGCTGCAGGAACCCTCTGGAGGCGCCATCGGTTCCAGGATGGGACCAAACGAGCGGGGACCGCTTCACGAATTCGTAAAAATAGCCGTCGCATTCCGATGGAAGTAAATGTGCGGCGGTCGACGGAGGTATATTTACAGCGTGCGGATCCTCCTGTCCTTCTTGTGCGTTCTCTGCGCCCTCACACTGACTGCGTGCTCCAGCGACGCCCCGTCTACTTCCGGTGTCCAAGCCGCGGCGCCGGGCGGCCGGGGCGGTGGCCGGGGAGGACGCGGTGCTGGCGAAGTTCCCGTCTCCGTCGCCACCGTCGTCGAGCGGTCGATGCCCGTCAATCTCCATGCCGTCGGCAATGTGGAATCGTCATCGACCGTGGAAATTCGATCGCAGGTCACCGGAAGCCTGCTCACGGTTGAATTCGAGGAAGGACAGGACGTCAACGCGGGGGATCTGCTCTTCACGATCGATCCACGACCCTTCGAAGTCGCGCTGAAGCAGGCTGAGGCCGCGCGCGCCAAGGACGCCGGTCAATCAAAGAATGCGGAGGTCCAGCGTCAACGCTACAACGACCTTCTGGCTCGCGGTCTGATCGCACAGGCCGACTTCGACACGATGTCGGCTCAGGCGAATGCCCTGCAGTCGTCCGTTGCGCTCGATGATGTTCTGATCGAGAACGCGCGACTGCAGCTTCAGTACACGCGTATCCACGCACCGATTGCCGGCCGGACCGGCGCGCTCCTCGTGCATCCGGGGTCACTCATCCGGGCAAACGACACCTCGCCGATGATCGTCATTAATCAGGTCGCGCCGGTCTACGTCAGTTTCGCGCTGCCGGCGCGTATGCTGTCGAGCTACCACGCCCAGCAGAATCGCGCGGGTCTTCGCGTCGACGCTGCAGTCGGGGGCAATCCGGAGGCCGCCTCTACCGGGACGGTCACCTTCATCGACAACACGGTCGATCAGACGACCGACACGATTCGTCTCAAGGCGACCTTCCCGAACGCCGATCATCAACTCTGGCCGGGGCAGTTCGTAGAGGCGACGTTGCGCCTGTCAGTCGACGAGCACGCCATCGTCGCACCGGCCGTCGCGGTTCAACCCGGTCAGCGAGGCGCCTACGTCTGGGTGTTGAACGCGGACCAGACCGTCGCGATGCGCCCGGTGACGGTGACGCGGAGCGAAGGCCAGGTTGCGGTCATCGGCAGCGGGCTCGCAGCCGGTGAAGTGGTCGTCACGGACGGACAGCTGCGATTGACGCCGGGCGCGCGCGTCTCGGTGAAGGCGCCTGACGCCGGAGGGTCCTCGTGAACATCTCTGACTGGTTCATCAAGCGACCGGTTGCCACGACCCTTCTGCAAGTGGCCATCATCATCTTCGGCGTCGTCGGCTACAGGGCGCTGCCTGTCAGCGATCTCCCGGCTGTCGACTTCCCGACGCTTCAGGTGGGTGCCAGCCTTCCTGGCGCCAGCCCCGAGACGATGGCCGCCTCGGTTGCGACGCCGCTCGAGAAGCAGTTCTCGGCCATTGCCGGAATCTCGTCGATCAGCTCGTCGAGCACGCAGGGCAGCACGTTTATCACGTTGCAGTTCAACCTCGACCGCAGCATCGACGCGGCCGCCCAGGATGTGCAGGCGGCAATCGCGAAAGCCGCGCGCCAGCTGCCGCCGGACATGCCGACACCGCCGTCGTACCAGAAAGTCAATCCGGCGGATGAGCCCGTCATGTTCTTGAACCTCAAGTCCGAGACGTTGCCCCTTTCCCAGCTCAACGAGTACGCGGAGACGCTCATTGGCCAGCGCATCTCGATGGTGAGCGGCGTGGCCCAGGTCAACATCGGCGGGCCACGGAAGTTCGCCGTACGCGTTGATGTCGACCCTCATGTGCTCGCGGCGCGCGCGATCGGGATTGACGAGCTGGCGGAGTCGGTCAGCGCGGCGAATGCGAACCGTCCCACCGGAACGCTGTACGGTCCGGACCGCTCTTTCACGGTCAAGACGGAAGGGCAGCTGACCAACGCGGCCGCTTTCCGGTCGCTCATCGTCGCCTACCGCGGGGGCCGCCCGGTTCGCCTCGATGAGGTGGCCCATGTCTACGACGGCGTGGAGAACGATAAGACCGCGTCCTGGTATAACGGCACGCCGACCATTTTCATGGCCATCTGGCGCCAGCCCGGGGTGAACACCGTTGCCACCGTCGACGCGATCAAGGCCCTGATCCCGCAGCTTCAGGCGCAGCTGCCCGCCTCGGTCGAGTTGCTTATTCGCAACGATCGATCGAAGTCCATTCGCGATTCCATTCACGACATCAAGTTCACGCTGCTCCTCACCGTCGCGCTGGTCATCCTGGTGATCTTTCTGTTCCTGCGCAATATCTCGGCCACGATCATTCCGAGCCTGGCGCTTCCGGCGTCGATTGTCGGCACCTTCGCGGTGATGTATCTCCTTGGGTACAGCCTCAACAATCTTTCGCTGATGGCGCTCACCTTGTCGGTCGGTTTCGTCGTCGACGATGCGATTGTGATGCTCGAGAACGTCGTACGGCACATGGAGAAAGGCGAGAACGCCATGGACGCGGCGATCATGGGGTCCAGGGAAATCGCGTTCACGATTGTGTCGATGACCCTGTCGCTGGCCGCGGTGTTCATCCCCGTACTGTTCATGGGCGGCGTCGTGGGGCGGCTATTGCATGAGTTCGCCGTCACGATCGGGGTGGCGATTCTGGTCTCTGGTTTCGTGTCGATCAGCTTGACGCCGATGCTGTCGGCGCGGTTCCTCAAGTCGCCTCGCGAGATTCGGCACGGCGGCATGTACATGGCCACGGAGCGAGCCTTTGACGCCAGCCGGGCGGCGTATGGCTGGCTGCTGCGGCAGGCGATGACTCACCACGCGACGACGATGGTCATTTCTGGAGCGTTGCTGGCCGCGACCGTGTGGTGCTTCATGAGGATTCCGATGGGCTTCATCCCCAGCGAGGACGTGGGGCAGATTCAGGCCCAGTTGGAGACCATTCAGGGCATTGGCTTCGAATCGAACGTGGCGCATATCACCAAGGTTTCTGACGTGCTGCGGGAGGATCCGAATGTCCTGACCGTGACGTCGAATATTGGTTTTGGTCCCGGAGGCGGCGGCATCGGCGGAGGACGCGCTCAGATTGAACTGAAGCCGCGGGCGGAGCGGACGCTCACAGCGGATCAGGTGATCGACGCCCTTCGGCCCAAGATGAACACTATTCCTGGCGTCCGGGTTTTTCTGCAGAACCCGCCGGTGATCAATATCGGTGGCCGTCAGGCGCGCGCGCAGTATCAGTTCACGCTGCAGAGCGGCAGCACCAATGATCTCTACGAGTTCGCACCGCTCCTCGAGCAGCGGTTGCGTGACATGCCAGGGCTCATCGACGTGTCGACCGATCTGCAACTGGTCAATCCGCAGGCGAACGTCACCCTCGATCGCAATCGGATTGCCGCGCTCGGCCTGACCGCCGATCAGCTCGAAGTGGCGCTGGCCAACGCGTTCAGCACGCGCCAGGTGTCGACGATCTTCGCGCCCACCAATCAGTATCAGGTGATCATGCGCGTCAGGCCCGAAGATCAGATCGACCCCTCCGCCCTGTCGCTGCTGTATTTGAAGACGTCCCGGCAGGCGGGGAGCACGTCGCTGCCTGCGAATCAGGCGGTCGGAGTGACGGCACCGACGGGGTTGGTCCCGCTGTCGAGCGTCACGCAGGTGGAGCATGGCGTCGGGCCGCTCTCCGTGAACCACACCGGCCAGATCCCATCCGTGACCCTGTCATTCAACGTCCAGTCTGGCGTGGCGTTGAGTGACGCGGTGGCTCGCGTGGAGGAGGCCGCGCGCAGCGTGCTGCCGGCAACAATCACGACCAGTTTCCAGGGCACGGCGCAGGCTTTTCGGGACTCCACCAAGGGGCTGGGCATCATCCTGTTGATGGCGATCTTTCTCATTTACGTCGTGCTTGGCATCCTCTACGAGAGCTTCATCCATCCCCTCACGATTCTCTCCGGGATGCCGTCGGCGGGACTCGGCGCGCTCGTCACGCTGATGATCTTCCACGTGGATCTCAACCTGTACGCCTTTGTCGGTGTCATCATGCTGGTGGGACTGGTGAAGAAGAACGGCATCATGATGATCGACTTCGCCATCGAGACGCAGCGAGAAGAGGGGAAGACGCCGGCCGAAGCCATGTACGAGGCGTGCCTTGTCCGGTTTCGCCCGATCATGATGACGACGATGGCCGCGCTGGTGGGGACGTTGCCCATCGCGCTTGGCTTGGGCGCGGGGGCCGAATCCAGGCGCCCACTTGGCCTCGCCGTCGTTGGCGGCCTGGTCGTATCACAGACGCTGACGCTCTTCATCACGCCCGTGTTCTATCTCTACATGGAGGCCCTCGGTGACTGGGTGCGCGGGCGGCGCCACGTCATCGCCGTCAGCTTTGAGCCCAGCATCGTGCGCAACGGGCGAGCAAGCGCCGGCCACTAAGAGTCTTGACCTCTGAAACTTGCACCGCATGAGTCAAGTTTTCCGGTCAAGACGACCCCGCGCAGCGGGGCTGTAATGAATGTTCGTCTAGCGGGGCGGGGCCTCGCTAGATTTCACAGGGCGACAGCACGCGAGTCGAGACGCTTCACCTGTCGGCGCTGCCTCGCATGGCTCGACCCGTCTGGCGGTCAGGCTGTGGAGTGCGCGTACCGCTTGAACTGCGGCCATCCTTCAGGTACAAGGACCGGATGCGTCCATTCCTCCCGCTGGCTGTTGCCCTCGTCTTGTTCGGGGTCTCTCCTGGCCGTGCGCAGAACGTCCAAGACCACACCTACACCAGCGAGGACATCCTGGCCGGCTCCAGCATCTACGCCGCGCGGTGTGCGGGGTGTCACGGTCCGAATGGCGAAACCATCGCTGGCGTTGACTTCCGGCGTGGGGTGTTTCGCCGCGCGGTGACGGACGCCGACCTGGTGACGGCGATCTCGGCCGGCGTCGCTGGCGCTGGCATGCCGTCGTTTCGCCTTCAGCCCGCGGAGATGAATAAGCTGATCGCCTACCTTCGCGCAGGCTTCGATATCGCTGGGCCGCTGGTGAAGATCGGCGACCGGGCGCGCGGACAGACACTCGTCGAAGGCAAGGGACGCTGCCTCAGTTGCCACCGCGTGAACGGGCGGGGAGTTCGCACCGCGCCCGACTTGAGCGACATCGGCGCGTCGAGGTCGCCCTCGTCTATCCAGCTGTCGCTGCTCGACCCGACGGGCGGCATGATGCCCATCAATCGATCCGTGCGTGTGGTGATGAAGAACGGCCGCACGATCCGTGGACGCCGCCTGAACGAAGACACGTTCACCATCCAGATGATCGACGACGAAGATGAACGGCTGGTGTCATTGCTGAAGTCCGATATCCGCGAGCTTGAGCTGGGCAAGACGTCACCGATGCCGCCCGCCACCAGCACGATGAACGCAGATGAAATTGCCGATGTGGTGGCCTATTTGGTCGCCCTGAAAGGACTGTAAATGGCCCTGCGCACGATCTCTCGCACGCTGCTTGTGTGCGTGACGGCAGCCTTGCTCGGCATAGCGGTCCAACTGCACGCCCAGGTGTCTTATGACCACCTTCTGAAGGCGTCAGCCACGCCGCAGAACTGGCTGACCTACAACGGCACGTACGACAGCCAGCGGTACAGCGGGCTCACGCAAGTGACGGCCGCGAACCTCTCGCGCCTCGAGCTGAAGTGGGTTGTGCAGGACCAGGTGTTCGGTGCCTGGCAGTCGAACCCACTCGTCGTCGACGGCATCATGTACGTCACCGAGCGTCCGAATGACGTCATGGCGGTCGACGCGAAGACGGGACGTCTGTTTTGGGTGTACCGCCACACGCCGTCGCCGGATGCGAAGGTCTGCTGCGGCGCCAACAACCGTGGTGTGGCGATTCTCGGCGATACTCTTTACCTGGGCACGCTCGACGCGCGACTCATTGCCATCGACGCGCGTAGCGGCAAAGCCCTCTGGAACATCGAGGTCGGGGACGTCACGTCAGGCTACTCGATCACCCTGGCGCCGCTCATCGTCAAAGACAAGGTCATCGTCGGCGTGGGCGGCGGCGAGTTCGGCATCCGCGGGTACGTGACCGCGTACGACGCGAGCACCGGCAAGCAAGCGTGGCGCTTCTACACGGTTCCCGGACCGGGCGAGCCCGGACACGACAGTTGGGCGGGTGACTCCTGGAAGACCGGGGGTGCCTCAGTGTGGGTGACAGGCTCCTACGATCCCGCGCTCAACCTGACCTATTGGGGCATCGGCAATCCGGGACCCGACTGGAATCCCGACCAGCGGAAGGGGGACAACCTCTACTCCGATTCGGTCATTGCCCTCGACGCCGACTCGGGGAAGCTGCGCTGGCACTTCCAGTTCACGCCGAACGATGGCTACGACTACGACTCGACGCAGGTGCCGATTCTGGCTGACATCAACTTCAAGGGCGTGCCCACGAAGGCCATGCTCTGGGCGAACCGCAACGGGTACTTCTACGTGCTCGATCGCGTGACGGGCCGCTTCCTCCTGGGCGCGCCCTTCGTCAAGGTCAACTGGGCGAGCGGTCTGGACGAGAAAGGGCGCCCGATTCAGACGCCGCAACCTCAAGGACAGCCGACCTGGCCGGGAAATCAGGGCGGGACGAACTGGTATCCACCGGCCTTCAGCCCGCGCACGGGCCTTTTCTACTTCTCGGCCTGGGAAGACTACGCCACGATCTATCGCAAAGAGACGGCGACATACGAGCCCGGCAAGCCCTTCTATGGCGGCGGCTACAGGGCGCTGGCGCCAAATCCTGCTGCGCCGACGCCGGGGATCGGACGCAAAGGTCCCATCAATAACTGGACGAGCGAAGTGGGGCACGGCACCGTGATGGCGATGGATCCGCAGACAGGCCGGGCGAAATGGAAGTTCGAGCAGTTCGACGTGACCGACGGCGGGATGCTGACGACGGCGACCGATCTCCTGTTCACGGGGGGGCGCGAAGGCTACTTCATGGTACTCGACGCACGCACGGGAGCGCTGCTCTGGAAGCTCAATCTTGGCGGACAGATTGTCATGGCGCCGATCACGTTCCAGGTGGACGGCAAGCAGTACGTCTCGGTCATCTCAGGCCACACGCTGATGACCTTTGGCCTTCGCGACTGACGAAAGCTTACGGGCCGGAGACGCGCGCGGCTCCCGATCAGTGCCAGCTTGACGGCAGACAACACCTCGCGCTGGCGGCGGGCAGGAAGCCCGCCGCCAGGCAGAGCCGCATTTCGGTCTTACTTTCGCTCCGTCGGATCTTTGCCGTCGGCCGGTGCGCCTGTACCAGAGGATCCCATGAACAACGTCTTGCCGTCCGGCAGCGTCAAGTCGCGACCATTTGCCCGGTGCGTGCCGTCTTTGGCCTGATATCCATCGACCACGATCTCCATGCCCGGCTTGATGGCGTCTTTGGTGAAGCCGCGCCGGAACAGGTTGTGGGGATTGCCTGCCTCAACCATCCACTTCTCGACGCCGCCGTCCGGCTTCTTCACGTCGATGTGGAACCAGGAATGCGGATTGATCCATTCCACCTTGGTGACTGTGCCCCGCAGCTTCAGCGGCTTGGCCGCGTCGAACTCCGCTGAGAAGGCGTGGTGCGCGAACAGGTTCGCGCCTCCGCTCACCAAGGCGAGCAGAGCGGCGACTGCGGTGAAACGAAGACCGTACATGGTTGTTCTCCTCATATCCTGCCTCATTGATCCTCTTCCTTGGTCGGCTTTCGGGTAATGTCAATCACAAGCGTACCACCACGTCGCCCGTAATCGCCTTCCCAATGCTTCACCAACTGCGTTTTGCGCAAGTGGCCATAGATGAGCTCTTCGGTCATTTCCACACAGCGGTACTCCATCACGCGGGCCCGATCCTCGATACGCCGGTAAAGTGGCATCTTGATCTTCCACGGCCGGGTAAACACCGACGGATCTTCGATTGTCGCCTCGTACATGATGTGATTCGGCGAGGTCATCGTGTAGCGCTCGACCACGTGCAGGTTGTCGCTGTGGTGGTTTCCGGCGCGGTCGAACCAGGTGTTCTCGTTCAATTCGGTGACGTCCACGACGAGCGTGTCGCCTTCCCAGCGTCCGGCGGAAAAGCCCATCCAGGTCGGGTAGCCAGGACTGTCGACTTTGTCCAGGTGAATAGTGCGGCCTGCGTTCGAGTACCCGTACGACAGCATGATCTTCGCGTCGCCCTGGGTAATCTGAAACGGATACGGCATGTACGTGGCCCGCGGCACGCCAGGCATGAGGCACTTCACCTCAGGATCCCGTTCGAGCTGATGGGCCGCGTTCTCGGCGCGCTTTTTTAACGCGTCGGGTTGATAGGGTATCGTTCCCCCTTCGACGACGCCCTGGGACGCCGGAATCCCACCGGTCGCACCAAGCGCGAGCGCGGGCGCGTTGGGGACGGGATTGCCGTTGGGCGCGCCCGGATGCAGCACGCGAGAGGCGCGCGCGACGTGGGGTTCGAGATCCCAGTTTGCCTCGTTGAGCGCCTGCCACACGCCGCTGAAGTTGGGTTTGTTGTTCCCGGCCAGCCGGGGAATCTGTGCACCTTGGCCTTGCGCCTCGGTTACGGTTGCGGGACGCGCGAGCGAAAAGATGGCCGCCGTCAGCGCAGCGCCGAATGCCACTTGTAGCCAGCCGCGACCTCTTTTTCCGATTGACGTTCATCTCGTTCTCCTGTACGTCGTTACTTCTTCGCGGCCGCTTCGTTGTCCCTTGCGCGCGCGCCAGCAAGAATCCCGGTCAGACCGTAGTTGCCTTCGTGACATACCGACTCGAAAATCTGATTGGCCTTCTCGTCCTTCTTGCTGAGCGGCACCTCGATCGTCCACGGTCTCGTGAACATCGTCGGATCCTCGATGGTGGCGTGATACATGATGAGATCCGGACCGACCCGAGTGAATCGCTCGACGAGGTGCAGGTTTTCACGAGCGCCGTACACGTTGGTCTGGTTTGTAAAATTCGTGGTGTCCACGACCAGCGTCTCGCCCTCCCAGCGCCCCACGGGATCGCCGAGCCACAGCCGCACGTTCGACGGGAGGTGAGGCCGGCCGTCGAGAGGAATCGTCCGGTAGGCGCCGCCGTGAGGTCCGTACTCGTAGTAGATGGATACCGAACCCTGACTCTGAACGATGCGGTGGTGCGCGCCTCCTACCTCGGCGTTCCCGAACTGATGGGGAAGCGCGAACCCGCGACACCGATCGTTTGGCCGGTCCTCCGGCCCGTCGCCGCCGCGCTCATTGTCTTCGAGCAGATTCCCCGCCGCGCCGGACCGGCTCATTTTCCGTTCTTCGAGCGCCTTCTTGCGCACCTCGGGCTTGTGCGGGATCTGCCCGTCAGGCGGGTCGATGACAAACGAGGTGCGGTGGGTGCGGATCACTTCCCGTCCGGTACCGCTGAAGATCGTGTTGTAAGCTCCTGTATCGCCTTCTCTCGGCTGGGTGGACTTGCTTCCGCCGACCGAATGATCCTCCCGCGACTTAATCAGCTTGATCTCAGCCTTCACGTCCTCATCGGTCATGAATTCGCGGCCCGCGAACTCTTTCGGACGTTCCATCGTCGTATTCACATAGCCGCTGGCCCAAATGCCCTGGAGATTCGGATCCCCCCAGGGGGTGCGCTGACTAAACGGCTTCGTGATGCCCAGCTTCGATGGGGGTGTCGCGCCTGGAACCTGACCACTCGACACGACCGTGCTCAGGGCGAGGATCGCCGCCGCTCCACTCAACGCGAGTATTTGTTTTCTCATATACGACCTCTTGTCAGCTGAGCGGCTCGACTGAATCGCAAGCGATTCGCGGCAATCGCTTTGTCGGCACGTCGAAACGCGTGCGCACTGCGCTGATTCTTGTCACCTTGCGATCAATCTGGAGCGTCGATGCGTCCGTAATGTGCAGAAAACACAATGATAACACGTGATCGAGTACTACACGCCTTGAATGATGTCAAGGGACGATTCATTTGCCGACAGAGTCCTCACCGGATTCGAACCTTCCTTCCAGCGAGCACGAGCGGTTTCTGGGGAAGATTGGGCATAGAAGCCAGCGAGTTGACTGACGAAGGCCGGGGTTCCTGCGGCTCGGCCCGTAAACTCAAGGGGTCATTTCTCGACACCAACGAACGCTGACCACGGCGTTCCTCGGACTTGTGAGGCCAATCTTCATTCGCCCCAGCACGTTACGGCTGCGGCTTGACGCGCGACCGAACGGCGCACACCTTGCCATGGGGAATAGCGACCCTGGTCGCTTCGTTCGCCTCGCGGGGCCCGACCTCCCCACGCCCACGTGACGAGCCGATCGGGGTCCACCACTTCACAAGGAGGATTCCGTGATTCGCATGCTCGCATCCCTCGTGGTCGTCCTCGTCGTCGTTGTCTCTCTAGTCGTCGCGTATCCGTATGCGCAGACGTCACAGTCGAAGCCCGAGGGGCGTCCCCGGGCCTCTCAGCCCGCTGTAGGCCGTTGCGAGGCCGACGTCGTCATGGCATCAGTTTGAACGGATCAACCCTACCCGAAATTACTACGGCCGCTGACTGGCCGGAGCGTGATGCCATTCAGGCGCAGATATACGGCCATCTGCCATTGGCTGTCCCACGCGTGGCCGATGAGCAGGTAGAACACCCTCGAGCGGGTCGCGTTGCCGACGTGGAACAGCGTCTTGACCGTCTGCAGGATGGACTGATCGGTCTGCTGGTCGATGAGCGCGGTCCCGTAGTCGAACGAATCGCCGAGGGCCTTTAGGATCTCGGCCTTCGACGTCGCCTTCATGTTGATGGTCGGCGGCTGCGCCGTGCCGACGTCTTTGAGGACGGTCACGTTCACGCTGGCGACGTGCAGGATCTGCTCGCCGTAGTTGCGCTGTGCCGGGGTGGACTTGTTGCCGAACTTATCCTCTGGCATCGCGTCGGCGATTTTCGTCATCGTGGCTTTCGAGGCTTCGGTCCAGTCCTGCCGGACCTCGGCCTTGACAGGCGCGGTCTGGGCGGCTAACGGTAACGGGGCGAGCACACCGAGAGTTGCAGCGATGAGCATGAGGATACGCATCCGCATTGAAATGAGCCTCTGCCGGAAGTGCTAGCCCAATAGGGCAACTATTTCCTCAATCGAACCAGACGTGATCTGCGATACCCGCCTCCATGGCTGGCGTCACCTTGAGGGTCTGATGCACGCGAGCGAAGAGCGAAGTTGTAATACATGAAGTATAGAGCCACCGTCACTGCGCGGTGCCCCAGCTCTTTTTTCGTTAATTGTAAGCGGGTAAAGCGGCGCATCGACATCCGCACCGCAGGATTTCTGCCGTTCGCCAGCGCAGCGGTGGCGTTGAGTGCTGGGAATCGACAGCGGTCTACCTTCTATACATGCGCCCGTTGGCGCGCCCGGGGGCACTATGCGTGGAGCGGCGCGCATCTGGGGTGTATCCAAATCGACGGCCGCACGCTGGATTAGCGAGAGTCGTGGGTGTAGACTTCGCGCTTGCGAGGTAGGGTCATGATCACTTCACGAAGGCGCTTGGAACGGTGGGGGGCCTCATCGCAAGCGATCCATCTGGCGAGAGGGTGCATGGGGGCCTCGCTCGCCGCTGCCGTCACTTTCCTTGGCGTGGGCGCTGCGGGAACGGCGCCTGCAGCCCAGCGGCATCCAGGCCCGGACAGGGCGGCTCTGCTGCGGTCGCTGCCGAAGGTGACCGACCTGCCAGTCGGGCTATCGTTCCGTCGGGGAACTTGCGGGCCGGGGCCACTTTTACGCCGCTGGCGCGGCCACGTTTCGCATCGATGATGGCGGCGCACACCACGGCTCCGGGGAATACCGCAGTGTGGGCGCCCTTGGCAGCCAAAGGCATCGAGGCCGGGGGACACAGGGGATCCTCTATCGCGTCGACGACGGCGCCATCGCTGGGGCGGGTTACCTCATTCGACAAGCGGATCTGATGGCCGGCAAGAGCTTCCGTGGCCTGAGCCTTCGCGAGATATCCCTTCCCGGGGCTCAGCATCTGACGATTGATCTGATCAAGGGCGCAACGGCGGATTCGAATCAATACCTGTGGCTGTGGCACTTCCTCCCACAGGAGGGTCACGCTCGGCCCATGCTACCGGCCGGCAAACTACCATCCCTCACGAGCCTGCCCGGAATCTTCAGCGCGACGGGTATGACTGTTCATCCTAGGGGCTTCTATCCCCGAATGGGCCGCCATCACTAAGACCGCGGCCGGTGGTCGTGCGGGTCGGACCCCCGATCCCCACTACGGGCCTTACCTACGAGGATCGGGACAATCTCCTGCGTCTCTCCCGCGAGGGCATGCTGACGCTCTCGAACTCCTGACCCTTCTTCCCGCGGCCGATCCCCGTTCTCCCGTTCTCCCGTCTCCCTTCTCCCCTTCTCCCGTTCTCCCGTTCCCCCGTTCCCCCGTTCTCCCGTCTCCCGTCTCCCGTCTCCCATTCCCCGTCGATAGGATTACAATTGTCCCTTCGCACCCCCAACTCCAACCCAGGCAGCGATGTCCACGATCATTGAAGTGCACGGGCGGGAGATTATCGACAGCCGGGGAAACCCGACGGTGGAGGCCGAGATCGTACTGTCCAGCGGTGCGACCGGCCGTGCGGCTGTGCCGAGCGGCGCATCCACCGGCGAACACGAGGCGGTTGAGCTGCGCGACGGCGATAGCAAGCGTTACCTGGGCAAGGGCGTCCTGGAGGCGGTGCGAGAACGTGAACGAGGTCATCGGTCCGCGGCTCGAGGGTATGGCGGCGGAGGACCAGGTGACGATCGACCAGGAAATGATCGACCTCGACCAGACTCCGAACAAGAGCCATCTGGGCGCCAATGCGATGCTTCGAGTCGTGCTCATTGGCGGTGGCCCGTGCGGCGGCGCAGGACTCGGGGTTGCCGCTCTATCGCTACCTCGGCGGCCCGCTCGCCCGGGTGCTGCCGGTGCCGATGATGAACATCCTCGCGGTGGCGCCCACGCCTCGAACAACGTGGACGCCCAGGAGTTCATGGTGGTGCCGATCGGCGCCGACACCTTTCCCGAGGGGCTGCGCGCGGGGGTCGAGGTGTTCCATGCGCTGAAGAAGGTGCTGACCCGGATGAAGCTGTCGACCGCCGTCGGCAGACGAGGGCGGGTTCGCACCGATGCTGCCCTCGAACGAGGCGGCGCTCGACGTGATCATGGAGGCGATTCAGAGCGCCGGGTACGAACCCGGCCGCGACATGGCCATCGCGCTCGACGTGGCGGCCTCGGAGCTGTACCAGGACGGTGAATACGTCTTCAAGAAGGGCGACGGCAGCCGTAACTCCGCTCAGAAGATGGTCGACCTCTACGCGGCCTGGGTGGATCGCTACCCGATCGTGTCGATCGAAGATGGACTGGCCGAGGACGACTGGGATGGCTGGCGGCTGCTGACCGAACGGCTCGGCGCGCGGGTCCAGCTGGTGGGCGACGACCTGTTCTGTCACCAACGTGGACCTGTTGAGCGAGGGCATCGAGCGCTCGGTCGCCAACGCGATTCTGATCAAGGTCAACCAGATCGGGACGCTGACTGAGACCCTCGAATGCGATCGAGATGGCGAAGGGGGCGGGCTACGGCGTCAGTGATCTCGCATCGCTCGGGTGAGACCGAAGACACGTTCATCGCCGATCTCGCGGTTGCAAGCGGGGCGGGGCAGATCAAGACCGGAAGCGCGAGCCGCACCGACCGGATCGCCAAGTACAACCAGCTGCTGCGCATCGCCGAGGAGCTGGGGGACATCGCGCACTATCCGGGCCGCGATCTCTACGTCCTGTGAGCCGACCCGCTCGGTTAGGGAGTGACGCCGGCGAAGGGGGGCCGGCAGGTGGCTGTCGCGGTGATGGGCTGGGGCCAGTCATCTTCGCCTGGCGGGTGGGGAATAAGACGTGCGCTGGTTCACCTGCGGAGCGGGAGAGTGAGACGAGGGGGCCGTCTCCAGCAAGGGAGGTGGATTCGCTCAAGAACGCTCACGCACCAGGTGGCGAGCGGATCCCGGCATGCAGGAACGGATCGCACGGGAGTCATTCGGCATGATTGCCCGGGTGAGTATCTGTACGTGCTTGGTCCCGGACACCCTTGACGGGAAGTAGGCGGACTCGATAGCATTGCCGCCGGTCGGGAGGGGGGCGAGGGTTGATGCCTTACTGCCCACGCATTATGACGTAGGCAGGGTAGCTCAGGTGGTTAGAGCACGGCACTCATAATGCCGGGGTCGCGGGTTCGAGTCCCGCCCCTGCTATGCCCCCGAACAGGGGGCGTTCTCTTTGGGCCTCGCGCTGCGCGTCGAGTCCCGCCCCTGCTATGTTCGCAGGATGCGCGAACCGAAGGCCGGACTCGGCCTTCGGCTCGACTCCCGCCCCTGCTATCAGAAGCCCCGTCATCCCAAGCGGATGGCGGGCTTTTTTGTTTCGGATTGTCCGCAGGTGCTGGCGGATGGACACCATTACGACCCCCAATTTCGCCGCCAGTCGTCGGCCGGCCGCTCCCTCGCGCGGCGCCATTGCTCACGGTGCTGCCACCAGTGAAGTGGCTCATTTGACCTATCGCCGGAATCAGGCCTGTTCCCTATAATGGCCTCTGTAGAACCGCAAGGAATGCGGCCGTTCCGCTCCAAGGATGGAGGCTCCAGATGCGCGCGCGGATCCAGTTTCTGCTCATCGGCGTTGCCGTTCAAGTGCTGGCTCAAGTCAGTCAGGCGCAGGTCGTGCCGCTCGGCCCCGGCGGCGGGCTGATCGTCCTTACCGCGCCCTCCTACGATCCCAACCACTGCCGTCGACCGGGCCGTTCACGGTGCCGTTCCAGGTCATCAACACCAACACGACGTCGAAGACGCCGTCGTTCACCTGCAGCACGAGCGGGCCGGTGTCCTGCGGCACGGTGACGCCGGGCTCGGCGAGCATCCCGGCGGGGGACACCGTATGGGTGACGGTGACGTACTCGACCACGGCCAGCACGGGGGCCGGATGGGTGCAACATCACCGCCACTCTCGATATCGGGGGCAGCGCCTCCGACCTCCGGAACGTGATCGTGGCTCCGGCAGGGAAGGGGGCGCCGGTGTT
>CAVQVI010000035.1:0-4003 GCA_963717075.1 uncultured Acidobacteriota bacterium
GTGAGCGCCTGGACGTCCTGTCCGTAACACGGCTTGAAAGTGCCGTTGTCTGCGCGGTACGAACGTCGTATCGTCCCAGGGTGGGTTCGCTGCGGGGTTGGCGGCAGTCCAATGCTTTGCGGCGCACTCGAACGCAGTCATTTCGATTGGAGGGATGAATGGCGAGCAAGTTGAAGATCAAGGTCAACGGCCTTGTTCATTCGGTGACGGCGAGCCTCGACACGCCGTTGCTGTACGTGTTGCACAACGAGCTGCATCTGCACGGGCCGCGGTTTGGCTGTGGTCTTGCGCAGTGTGGTGCCTGCTCGGTGCTGCTTGATGGCAAGGAGATCCGCTCGTGCGTGACGCCTGTTGCCGCTGTCAGCGGGAAGGCGATCACCACGCTCGAGGGGTTGCCGGCGATGTGGTCGTCCCGTGGGACGACCGCCTCTGCGCCGGCGGCGTTGCATCCGCTTCAGCAGGCGTGGATCGACGTGCAGGTGCCCCACTGTGGGTACTGCCAGAACGGGATGATGATCCAGGCGGCCGACCTCCTGGCGACGACCAAGAAGCCGACCGAGGCACAGATCCGGACCGCGATGAACGGCCACCTTTGTCGCTGTGGCACCTACCCGCGGATCCTGACCGCGATCCAGAAGGCTGCCGCTGTGATGGCGAAAGGTGGGAAGTAGCGATGACCGAGATGCTGAATAAGGAGTTCTCGCGCAAGACGTTCGTCAAGGGCGGCGGCGCGCTGATCGTGGGCTTCAGCCTTCTGGGCGCGAGTGCTGCTGGCAGGGCGAACGGCGCGAACACGCCGAACCTCCCGCCGGACGCGACACAGGTCGATTCGTGGCTTTCCATCAACACCGACAACACGGTCTCGATCTATCCCGGCAAGCAGGAGTTCGGACAGGGAACGTGGACCGGCTACCGGCAGCTCGTCGCCGAGGAGCTCGATCTGCCCGTGACGAACGTGCTGATCCCGCAGTGGGATTCAGCGTCTGCACATCCGTTCGTCGATCTCGGCGGGACGGCCGCAAGCAACGGCATGGCGAACGGCGGACCGCCCCTCAGGCAAGCGGCGGCCGAGGCCCGACGAGCGCTCCTGAACCTCGCGGCCGCTCAACTCGGGGTACCCGTCGCCAGCCTGACCGTCTCGGACGGCGTCGTGTCGGGCGGCGGGCGGTCGCTGAAGTACAGCGACCTCGTCGGCGGCAAGTTGCTCAGCACGACCGTGGCGGGAATCTCGGCGACGGGTACGGGCGTCGCGAGCGCGAACCTTGCACCTCTGAAGCCGGTGAGCCAGTACAAGGTCGTCGGGGCTCGGGTGCCGCGGTTCGAGATTCCGGACAAGGTGACTGGCAAGTTCACCTACATCCACAACGTTCGCGTGCCGGGCATGCTGCATGGGCGGCCCGTCAGGCCGCGCGGACAGGCGAACATGCTGGCGCAGTCGCCGGAGGGTGGGCCTGCCAGCTACACGGTGCTGAGCGTCGACGAGAGCTCGATCAAGAGCATCCCAGGGGCGCAGGTCGTCCGCAGGGGGAACTTCGTCGGTGTTGTCGCGCCGACCGAGTACGCAGCTATCCAGGCGGCGGCCCAGTTGAAGGTCAAGTGGTCCGAGTCGGACACGCTTCCCGGAAGCGGCAACCTCTACGGCTTCATGCGAAGCCAGCCGACGAAGGATGCCGTCATCCTCAACTACGGCGATGTCGACACCGCTCTGAAGTCCGCGGCCAAGGTCCTGACAGCGACCTACGAGTTCCCGTTCCAGATGCACGGACCGATCGGGCCGGTCTGTTCGATCGCCGACATCCGTGCCGACGGCGGAACGATCTTCGTGCAAGGTCAGGGAGCGTGGGGCTCACGCAGCAGCGTCGCGCTCGTAACCGGTCTACCGGTGAACAGCATCCGCGTCCTTCATTTCGAGGGAGCGAGCACGTTCAACGGCGGGCCGACGACGTCGATCCCGCCGGACGCGGCAATCATGTCGCAGCTCGTTGGGAAGCCCGTGCGCGTGCAGTGGATGCGTTGGGACCAGCACGGGTATACGCCGTTCGGCCAGCCGATGGTTGCCGACATCCGCGGCGGGCTGGACGCGAACGGGAAGCTGATCGCGTACGACTACACGGCGTGGATGGGCGCGTTCTCGACCAACCCGTCGGACCCGGCGGTGCAGGTCGGCCTGACCGTGCCGGCCGACACGGGGAGCTTCAATTCCGTGCGCGGAGCGCCCTCTCGGATGTCAGCGACGTCGAACAACGGCACAGCCGGCTCCGCTCGCGTCGAGTCGTTCAGTACCGGCGACCAGTACTTCCCGAACATCCCGAATCGCCGCGTCTTCGGGAAGGCAGTGCCGAGCATCCTGAAACTCTGTCCGCTTCGGGCGCCGTCGTGTATCCAGCCTGGATGGGCGTCGGAGTCGATGATGGACGAGCTCGCGTACGCCGCGAAGATGGACGCCTACCAGTTCCGCGCTGCGCACTGCACCCACGACGGCTGGCGGCCCGTCCTCGACGCCGTTGCGAACGCGGCGAAGTGGCAGCCCCGCGTGTCGGCGTCACAGCTCTCGAACAGCCAGGTCGTGAGCGGTCGCGGGATCGCGATCGCGGGAGAGAATCACGCGTTCACCGATGCATACTCCGGGGTCGCGGCCGAGGTCGACGTCGACCGGAAGACCGGGAAGATCACGGTCAAGCACCTGTACGTCGCGCAGGACTCGGGCTTCATCGTCAATCCTGCGTCGGTGCAAGATCAGCTGGTGGGGATGGCGACCCGTGGCGCGAGCAGAACCCTGGTCGAGGAGGCGACGTTCACCAAGCGCCGCGTCACCGCCCTCGACTGGGTGAGCTACCCGACGCTGCGGTTCAGCGACCATCCCGCAGTCACCGCGATCGTGATCTCCCGCCCCGACGAGGTGGTCCCCGCCGCCCTCTCACCCGTCGGGATCGCCGGCCCGCGGTACCGCGGCGCCGGGGAGTCGCTCGAAGCGGCCGTGCCGGCTGCCATCGGCAACGCCCTCTTCGACGCGACCGGCGTGCGCATGCGGCAGATCCCGCTCACCCCTGCGAAGGTCCGCAACGCGCTGGCGGCGGCGGGTCGTCTGTACAAGGGATAGCGCTGACACAGACCTCGTGGGAAGACACGAGGCTGCAGGAACCGAGATCGGGCCCGGCAACGGGCCCTTTCTCGTGCACTGACCATCTGCTTCCTTCGCCTTCCGGAACGCCGAGACAACAGTCGGCCCAAGCCGCGTCAGACGGAGGACGCCGGGCGGCGGGTGACGTCCCGGTGCGGCGCTATGTTAAGGCTCACAGAAGAAGGTCAAGTGGTCGAAACTGCTTTCTTTCGCGCGGCGTATGTTAACGTGCTCAGAACACGCTTAGCATCCGAATAATGGAAGGCGGAAACGGCATCCAGACCACGAAGAAGCGACGCCCCGCCGTCATGGCGGACGTGGCGAAGCTCGCCGACGTCTCTCATCAGACGGTTTCGCGCGTGATCAACGGCAGCCCTCAGGTGCGGCCCGAGACGCGCGAGCGCGTCCTCGCAGCGATGCGCAAGCTCGAGTACCGGCCGAACACGATGGCGCGTGCTCTCGCGACCGGTCGTTCCAGGACGCTCGGCGTGGTCGGCTTCGACACGACCCTCTACGGGCCGGCCACGGCTCTCTTTGGCATCAACCACGCCGCACACGAAGAGGGCTACTTCATCAGCACCGTCAGCATGCGAACGCTCGACCGCGCGTCGATTCTCGAGGCCGTCGAGCGATTGCGCGTCCAGGGCGTCGAGGGAATCCTCGTGATCGCGCCGCAGACAGACGCCGCACACGCGGTGCTCCAGCTTCCGGACGACCTGCCGGTGGTCGCGGTCCAGACAGGTCCGGAAGGCGGCATTCCGCTTGTTTCCGGGGATTCTGAGGGGGGTGCGGTCGAAGCGACCGAGCATCTGCTCCAGCTCGGACACCGGACGGTCTGGCACATTGCAGGCCCCGAGAACTGGTTCGAGGCGCGCCAGCGCG
>CAVQVI010000036.1:0-12376 GCA_963717075.1 uncultured Acidobacteriota bacterium
CGCCGAGGACCTCGGTTCCCAGCGCTGCGCCGAGCGGACTTAGTTGAAGTGGTGTCATGGCCGATCCTCCATTTTCCAGCCCCACCAGGCGCACACGGCCTCGCCCATGACGAGACGCTTGTCACGCTCTGGCAGCCAGGGTAGCTCCTCGGTGAACATCGTCACGCACTGCCGCCACGAGCACGGCATCTTGGTGATGTCGGTGCCCCAGAACATGCGCGCCGGCCCGAAGGCGTCGTAGATCTGGCGCAAGTACGTGTGCATGCTGGTGAACGGATATGGTCCGCTGGAATAGCCCGGCGCGCCGGTCGCCTTGACGGCGACGTTGGGATGCCGGGCCAGCTTGATGAGCGCCGGCATGTGCTCCATCGCCGCGGCGTCCTTCAGGGTGGTGTTGCCCCCTCGGCCGCCCAGGTGGTCGACGGTCAGCCGCAAGCCCGGATGACGCTCGGCGATCCGGCCGATGTGCGGCAGCGAGTCCGTCGCCAGCATGGCGATCGGCACGCCGGCGCGCTCGGCGGCGGCCCACAACCAATCGAGCGTCCCGTCGGCCAGCCAGCCCCGCATCGGCTCGTGAAGAAATCCGTAGCGCAGGCCCAGCATGCCCGGCTGGCTCCGCCACTTCTCGACGAGGGCTCGCTTGTCCGGCTGATTCAGCGGGAAGGCGCCGAGGATGGCGAAGCGGCCGGAAAAGTCTCGCACGGCCTTGAAGGCCAGCTCGGTCGAGTTGGGGTCCCAGCCCGGTGGGTGGATGACGGCGGCGTCGACACCGCCCTCGTCCATGAGGCCCACGGCCTCCTCGGTGGTGAACGAGGTGACCTGGCGATGGGCCATGTTGCTGGGCAAACCGCTGCCCCAGAGATGGATCTGAGCATCCACGATGCGCATCACGCTTCCCTCCCCTCAATCGCCAACGAGAGTATCCTGTCTGGGCCGTGATCCACCACAGGAGGAGAGCTCGTGGTCAGCCGCAGAACGTTCCTGTCACTGGTCGCGGCTAGCATGGTAAGGCTGAAGGAAATGGGCCCGGTGCTGCATCCCACGAAGTTCTCATCGGACTGCCGGCGATGGCGCCAGCGCTTCACCGACACGTTCGCGTACAAGGACCTCAAGCTGACGTTCACGTTCAGCTGCTACCTGATCAAGCACGGCGACGAATACATGGTGTGGGACACCGGCTTCGCTCGCGGCACGAGTCCCACGCGCCGAAAGTCGGCATCGTCGATCGCCTGAAGGACCTCAAGGTTGCGCCCGAGCAGGTCAAGTACGTCGGCATCAGCAGCGAAAGCAGGAAGGTCGAGCCGCTGACCGTCGGCGTCGCGCCGGTGCCGCACTCGATGCGTGTCAGGGTGACTTCGGCCGGACGAAAGCGGCGGGGTGCCGATCTTCAACTTCGACCGTCATCCAGCACGACATGCGCGACATCGGTAGGCTGCTGGCGTTCCCGGCGGCCGCGAAGTAACGTCCGCCGTCCTTCTTAATAGGTATCTCTACCGGCTCGACGATGGCGGCGTACCGCGCCCCGATCTGTCACACCTCGACCCCGGGAGCGTGCTCGAACGCGCGGTCGGGCTCGAGCGCGTCGTCGGCTGCATGATCAATTCGGCCAACGCCATCGCCGATCCGGCGTGATCCGCAACTCCCCCGGCACCAAGAACCGCTTCACTCTCGGCGAGCCCGACGGCACGATCTCGAGCCGGTTGCAGACGATCTCGCAGGCCTTCGAGCGCGCGCGCCGGCATCCCCACCCCGCTGACCGCGACGATCCGCGTCGACATCTGGGACAAGCTGGTGCGTAACCTCAGCACCAGCCCGATCTGCGCCGTGACCGGCGAGCCGATCGGCGTGCTCGGCCGTCACCCGGAGCTCTTCGCGCTGGCCAAGGGGCTGATGCGCGAGGGGCTGGCCGTATGCGCCGCGCACGGCGTCCACATCGACCTCGATCCCGAGCGCGCGTATGGCGCGCGACCGAGCTCGACGCACAAGTCTTCGATGCCGCAGGATTTCGAGCGCGATCGCCCACCCGAGATCGACGGCCTGTTGACCGCGGTGCAGGCGTTCGCCCGCACCGCGGGGGTCGCGACACTGCATCTCGACGCGATCACCGCGGTGGTCGTCGAGAAGGCGCGGCGGATGGGCCTCTACCCCGCGGCGGTCTCGTGAGGGCCTACGGACCGAGCCCGAGCGAGGGTGGCGTTCGCGCCCCCTGGCGCGGCTGCAGTAGCATGGCAGCGGTTCGATTGCCTTCGGAGGGATTGCCGATGACGCGCGCGTACAATGTAATCGATGCAGATGGTCACATCCTCGAGCCGCTCGACCTGTGGGACAAGTACATCGATCCCGAATTTCGCGAGCGCCGGCCGCGGTTCGTCATCGACGACAACGGCAAGGCGGCGACCGTCCTGACGGTCATGTTTTTCCGCGGCCTCAACTCGCTCGGGATTGGCATCCTCGGCGAGTACCTCTGGCGAACCTTTGAGAACACTAAGGGAAGGCCCGGCTATGTGGTCTTATCCCGCACCGAATTCTCCGGCCGCCCGGAGCCGGTCAGGCTTCAGACAGGGTCTGGAGCAGGGAGAGCAGGAACCGCCACGAAATGGCCGTCGGAATCCGATGGAATCTCAACCGCAAATTGAGCCGGAGCGAATAAACCGCAGCACTGCCTACCGGCGGTGTCATTTGAGCGGTGCACATTTGCTTCTTCTGGTTTCTGGAGCAGCCGCGCTGGTCGTGTTGAGATCCACGGCCTCATTCGGTTTCAAACGCAGTCTGATATTCGCGGTTCTGGCATATGTGTCGATTGTGCCGATCGGGTGGCTGCTGGTACGTCTACTGATCCCCGATGTCCGATCCGCCAGCGCGCGGTGGGCCCTGATTGTTACGGTTGGGTACGCGGCCTCAGTGCTGGTCGGGTTCTTCTGTGGCGTCGTGGGGCTCGGTCCAGCGTATCTCCCGCTGTGTATCATCTCCCTCGCGGTCATGGTGGTCTGGTCCACTTACCAGATGCGACGTGAAGCGCGCATTGTCGGCAGGGTTACCCCACTGCTCGACTTCGCGCATTGGTGGCCGTCGAGACCTGCTTGCGTGGTCGGTGCGCTTGGCGCCTTGGGCGTTCTCGCGACAGCGCCTCTGATGGCCCCAATCCAACAGGTATCCCCTTCGCTGTACTACGACTACGCCTTTATCGACGTCTACTTCATGACGGCGCGCGCCCACGTGCTCATGCGTGGCGCGCCGGCGTACACTCTGGTCGACCTCGCCGGAGCCGCGCCCTATGTGTATCCAGATCTTCACCTCTTCTGGATGGGGCAGGCGGCTCTCTGGAGCCGCATCGATGTCAATACCGTCTACCTCGTCTATGCGCCCATTGTGTTGATCGGGCTTTACACGTTGACGATGTACGCACTCGGAAAGGAGCTGACAGGTTCGAGGTGGGGTGGCTATATCGGCGGATCGCTGCCTTATGTCCTGCTGCTGTCAAACTTCCACGACATCGATGCGTATCTAGCTACCCCATCGCTGATGCACTTTCTTGATCTGCGCACAGCCCTATCTCATGGCGTGGCGGGGATGCTCATCGCGGCTGTCGCGCTCATCGCCAGCCTTTCGCTCCGATACAGTTATCCACGCCGCACACTGATCGGACTCCTGACGATTGCTGGTGTGCTGACCATGTTCTTGGTCCGGCTACGCCCGCATTTCTTCTTGGTCTTGGCGCCCTGGTATGGGCTCTTCGTGCTACTACATGTATGGCGGCGACGAGATGTCCTTTGCGCGGCACCGCTGTTGACTGTCGGACTCGTGTTTGCGGCGCTATACCTTGAAAGCACCAGCTCTCATTACAATGCGGGCTCTACCCATCTCGCACTCGAGTATGGCCTGTTCGGCCGGCAAACCCTGAAATACAAACAATTTCCTGGTCTTGTGCAGGCCGGGCTTGGCCACTTGCCGGCAATTGTTCAGCCTCTCGCGGTGTCAGCAGCTATTTCGGTGTTTCAGCTGCTGGGGGCAGCGTTCGCTTTCATCTTGACAGGGTACGCGATCCTGGTCATCCGTCGGCGAATGCGCTTGTCCATCGTTGAGATGGGTCTCGTTCTGGTGTGGCTGACCGCAATAGCGCTGAGTTCCGTCGTGGTGCTTGACGCGCGCCGGAACGCGGGTGGCGACTGGGGATTCCAAGCCTTGGTGATCGCGGGTCCGATCGCGCAGATCTTGGCAATTGTCCCGATCTATTACGCCCTGCGAGCGTTGGCGTCCCGTATCCCTGCGCTGATGGCGCACCGACACATGCTCGCGGTAGGAGGGCTCGCGCTCGCGACAACAGTGACCTACCGAGGAGCTGACTCAGTCCTTCGTAGCCAACTTCAACGGGCGTACCCGATCACGGCGGCCGAAATGAACGGGTATCGTTGGATCATGGCGAATACGCCTGCGACAGCGGTGGTCGCGGCGCATCCTGAGCATGGCGTAAATGCCAATGGCGAAACAGTGGCGACGACAAGTTTTCTCGCTGGCCAAACCCGACGTCCAGCCTACCTGCAGCGGGTCGCCGAATATTTTGGCGTAGAGGCTACGCGCCGACGGGAACTTCTGGCACGCGTGTTTGACGCAGAAACAGTCGACGGGGTGAAGGCCGCCCTGCAAGAGGCAACGTTTGACTACCTCCTGGTCTATCCGGACAAACCGCCGCGAACAGACCTGTCGTGCTGCCTCACCCCGGTGTATGAAGACTCGTCGGTGGGCAGTGCGAAGTTTAGGATCTATCGCCGAGAGCGGTGAAGAGGGAGCTAACACGACGGCTCCGATCGCGGCCGCGTTCGTGGGCCGAGTGTCGCTTCCGTGGGCGCTGGCGATTCTCGTTGAGCCGCCGGTGATCTCGCTCGAGACCAACGTCCTGCGCGTCGCGGCCAGCGGCTTCGCGTTCGATCGGTTCCATGAGGCGTGGGCGATCAAGGAGTGGCGCGGGTGGGGCCACCATCGAGTTCGTCGGCGCTTCACGACCTGACCGCGCGCGAGTCGTTCGGGCTAAGAACTCATGGCTCATGGAGGATGTGCTCATGCGGAATGATGTTCTCAAGGGAAAGAACGCGCTCGTCACCGGAGCGTCCGGAGGGCTCGGGCTTGAAATTGCGCTTCAGCTTGCTCTGTCTGGCGTCAACGTGCATGTGACCGGGCGAAGAGCCGAAAAGCTGGAAGCGTTGTGCAAGGCGATGGCCGGCGGTGGAAGCAGGACGGGTTGGAGCTGCGGCGATCTTCGCAACGACGGCGATATTGATGCAGTCGTCAGCGATGCCCACAAGACAGTAGGCGAAGTTGATATTCTGGTGAACTGTGCCGGCGTTTTTCCGGTCAAGTCATTGGTTGAATCCACGGTGGATGCATTTGACGATTGTTTCGGTCTGAATATCCGTGCGCCTTTTCTGCTCTGCCGGGCTCTTGCTCCGAACATGGTCCAGAGGAAGTGGGGGCGCATTGTGAATATTGGTTCCTCGTCGGCGTATAGCGGATTCAAGGAGACCTCCGTTTATTGCGCATCCAAACACGCACTGCTGGGCCTGTCGCGGGCATTGCACGACGAGCTGAAGGTTCACAACGTGCGGACTTACTGCATCTCGCCCGGTTCGATTAAAACGCCCATGGGCGAGCAGGTCCGCAACCAGAATTACGAGACGTTCCTGGAGCCTAAAGAGGTGGCGGAGTATGTGTGTTTCGTCATTTCTTTCGACGGCGGATTGGTCTCCGAGGAAATCCGGCTCAACCGAACAATTGTCCAATGAAGTACCTCGAGGAGTTATTCTCGTTGCGGGGCAAAGTTGCGATCGTCACCGGCGCGGCGCGAGGCAATGGCAAAGCGATTGCCGAAGGGCTGCTCAAGGCGGGCGCGAGTGTCGCCATGGTTGATGTCGATGGCGATGGCGTTAATTCATCGGCGGCTGAATTCCGGAATCAAAGTCTGGACGCACATGCTTACACCTGCGATCTGGCGGATGCATCGGCTATTGAGCGGTTGGTCACGGAGATCGTCTCGTCCTGCAGGTCCGTTGACGTTCTGGTGAACAATGCGGGAGTTACCTTTAGTTATCCTCTGCTTGAATACCCCGACGACGCATGGGACAAGACTTACCAGGTGAACCTGCGGGCGGTCTTCCTGCTCTCGCGTGCGGTCGGTAAAGAGATGGTCAAACGCGGCAAAGGATCAATCATCAATATCACCAGCCTGAATGCCGAGATGGCTTTTCCAGCCAATCCCGCCTATATGGCGTGCAAGGGGGCATTGCGCCAACTGACCAAATCACTGGCGATCGACCTGGGCCCCCACGGCATTCGAGCCAACAATGTCGGGCCGGGGTACTTCGTGACGGAAATGACTGCGCGGAGTTGGAATGATCCCGAAAAACGGCGGCAGCGGACGGAACACACCGTTCTCGGGCGCTGGGGTGAACCTCGGGACTTGGCCGGGGTCGCGATATTCTTAGCCTCGGATGCTTCTTCGTATGTGACTGGTCAGGACATCTATGTGGACGGCGGTTGGCTGATCAAGGGACTCTAGGAGCGGGCGATTTCATGCAGCGGTGCGTGGCGATTATTCCGGCGCGCGGCGGCTCGAAGGGGATTCCGCGGAAAAACCTGATGGATCTCTGCGGCAAGCCGCTCATCGCGCACACGATCGAGCATGCTCGTTCGGCTCCCAGCGTTCAGCGAGTTATCGTTTCGACCGACGACGATGAGATCGCCCGCGTGGCCGTGATGTTTGGAGCGGAGGTCGTCCGACGTCCGTCGGAGATCAGCGGCGACACCGCGCGGTCAGAGGCGGCCATTGTTCATGTGCTCGACGAACTATCCCGCACGGAACGGTACGAGTCTGACCTGGTGGTCTTCCTGCAGGCGACTTCTCCCTTGAGAAGGCCTGAGGACGTTCAAGCAGCCATCGACCTACTGGTGCGGGAAAACGCGGATTCGTTGTTCTCCGCCTGCCGGTTCCACGGCTTCTTATGGCGGCGGGAGGGGGAAAGCTGGGTCTCCGTGGATTTTGACTACAAGAAGCGGCCGAGGCGTCAGGAACGGCCCGAGGAAATCATGGAAAACGGTGCGATCTTTGTCTTCAAGCCTTGGGTCCTGCAAAAGTATAATGATCGGATGGGAGGAAAGATCGCCGCTTACCTCATGCCCGCGATCAACTCCTATGAGTTGGATCAGCCTGAAGACGTGGAATTGATCCGCCATCTGATGGCTCAGCGCACGGGCCACTCGTGAGGCGATCTCTTGTCTGTAGTCGAAGCTAGCGCAAAGAAGGAGTCCCATGATTTCTCGCACAAGCCACTGGGTTCCGCGGTCGAAGCTCCGCGGCTTGGTCCGTCGTCTGTTGCGGCACCACACCGCCGACACCGCCGACACACCGCCGGCGTTCGATAAGTGGACCGATCCAATCGCTCCCGCCCTCGCCTCCGATCCCCCCGGTCCTACGGTCGTGCTGCTCAATGACTGTCGTGACCAGGTGAACCTTGGCGCCAACGCGCTCATCGACGGCATGATCGTGATCTTGTCGCGTAGCCTTCCGAACGCGACCATCCTGCCGATTCCCTCCCATTGGTTGATCGAGGCCGAGTTCCTCCATAGCTTCGTAAACGATGGGGTGGGCCTCCATCAGCCGAGGGTGGCGTTCCCCTTTGTGTGCGACCAGTTCGAGACCGTTGCCGACGAGTGGATGGCGGGCCGAGGCGGGCCAGACGCTGGTCAGTATCTAAGTCGCTTCGCGGCCGCCGACCTCGTCGTGGTGAACGGCGAAGGGAGTCTGTACCGGAGGAACCAGAGCGCGGTGCGCGAGCTGTTCCTGGCGTGGCTCTGCAAAACGCGCCTCGGCGTGCCGACCATCTTCGCCAACGGGTCGAGTCACCTGACCGATGTGGATCCGGTGCTACCGGCGATGGCGCGAAAGAGCTTCGGCGCGCTCGACGCGGTGGCGGTCCGCGAGCCGCCGTCGTATCGGAACCTCCGGCAGTACGCGCCCGACGTCGAAATCAAGTACTTCCCCGACAGCGCCTTCGTTTTCACCCCGAACCACGCGAGAGAGACGCCGGCGGTGCAGAAGATCCGTGACGAGATCGGACCGGAACCTTTCTTCTACTTCGACCCGAGCCCGATGCCGATGGACGACCGAGGGGGCGTCGCGTCCGCGCTGCACCAAATGATCTCGGCACTGCAGCAAGTGGTCCCGAGAGCCTTGTTCGTCTCCACCGGTCCGGCCGACGACTACATCGAGCGGACTGCTCGAGAGACCGGGTCGGTGTTCGTCAGCATGACCGATTACCGGGAATGGATGTCCCTCGTCAGGGACGCCCAGTTCCTGGTGACCGGCCGCTACCACAACGCGATCATGGGGGCGATCATGGGCGTTCCGTCGATCACGTTCGCGTCCGCCAGTCACAAGGTGCACGGTGCCTGCGAGATGCTCGACGGGCTCGTGGGTTCTCCCTACGACCCCACCGACCTTCGTCCTCGAATCCGAGCCATCGAGGAGCACGCTCGTTCTTACGTGCAGAATCGTGATCATCTGCGCGATCGTCTCCAGGATGTCTGCGGTCGCCGTCGCTCCGAGGCGCTCGGTGTCGGTCGACTGGCCGCCGACGTGTTACGGCACCGGACGGCAGGGGCCTCGTGGAGGACTCGGTAGCAGTCAGGGATTGAAGAGGCTGCTGGTGGGGTACACGGCTCTCTGGGCTGTGCCCGGGGGGGCAATTCACGCTGTCTTGGGTGAGCGGCCGACCTACCGCGAAGCCAACCTCCATTGTGTCCGGCAAATTTTGGGGACTTTGGGGGGACATTCGTGCGCCAACGGCCACCCTGATGAGGTGGCCGTTGGTATTAGGAGCCCTGTTTTCCAACGACTCACGTCGAGTGGCTCGGGGCAGAATCGAACTGCCGACACGCGGATTTTCAGTCCGCTGCTCTACCAACTACCTAGCCCTCACGCCAAACTACGGCGATGCCAACGGGTTGAATACTAAGTTTACCCCCTCGCGCATGGAACCCCTCCCGTTCGGCACTTCATTCCTCGAATGACCGAAATCTCCAACGCGCAGACGCGAATTCGCGTCTTCATCTACACACACATTCAACCTGGCGGCGTCCGGTGGACTTCCTGGTGGCGCGGGTGGCGGACACACCATCTCGCCCGACGCCGTCAAGGAGTTTCGCGTTCTCTTATCCGAACGATTTCACCGGCAGCGCGACGTACGTCTTCCGCAACGAGAAGATGAGCGCCGTGAACTATCGAAGCACGGCGATCGATTTCAAGCAGTATGGCTTCACGTTCGGCGGACCGATCATCAAGGACCGGCTTCACTTCTTCATCGCCCCCGAGTGGCAGAAGCGAAGCAGCGCGGCGGCCGGCTCGTTCATCGGATCTGGCGGCGGGGCAAGCGCAACCGGCACCACGTTGAACGTCTCCCCCGACTCGATCGCGCTCGTACAGAGCCTCGTGCAATCCAAGAGAGTGTAGACGGGATAAACGGCCTGGGTGACGGAACAGGCGTTCTCAGCACTCCCGCCCTCGCGCACCCTTCCCCCCGGCACAGCCCGCTCGGCGGCGGCCCACAGCCAATCGAGCGTCCCATCGGCCAGCCAGCCCCGCATCGGCTCCTGAAGAAATCCGTAGCGTAGGCCCAGCATGCCCGGCTGGCTCCGCCACTTCTCGACGAGGGCTCGCTTGTCCGGCTGATTCAGCGGGAAGGCGCCGAGGATGGCGAAGCGGCCGGGAAAGTCTCGCACGGCCTTGAAGGCCAGCTCGGTCGAGTTGGGGTCCCAGCCCGGTGGGTGGATGACGGCGGCGTCGACACCGCCCTCGTCCATGAGGCCCACGGCCTCCTCGGTGGTGAACGAGGTGACCTGGCGATGGGCCATGTTGCTGGGCAAACCGCTGCCCCAGAGATGGATCTGAGCATCCACGATGCGCATCACGCTTCCCTCCCCTCAATCGCCAACGAGAGTATCCTGTCTGGGCCGTGATCCACCAGAGGAGGAGAGCTCATGGTCAGCCGCAGAACGTTCCTGTCACTGGTCGCGGCTAGCATGAGCGCACCGCGAGTCGCGTTCGCCCAGCCGGAGACGCGCAAGGTCGCGCTCTACGCCAACGTCGGGGCCGATCTCACGCAGTACGACGTCGACGTCGCGGGCGCCGCGCTGATCAAGCACGCCACCGTCACCCTGCCCGCGGGCGTGCAATACGCCTGGCCGCACGTCTCGCGGCGGTATCTGTACGTCGCGACCAGCAGCAGCGCATCCGGATACGGACCGGCGGGGACCGAGCATCACGTCACCGCGTTTCGCATCGACCCCGCCAGTGGCGCGCTCATCAAGCACGGTGAGGCGATCCGGCTGCCCACCCGGCCGATCCACATGACCACGGACATCCCCTCGGAGAACATCCTGGTCGCGTTCAACAATCCGAGCGCGTTGCGCGTGTATCGGATCAACCTCGACTTCACGCCCGGCGACGAAGTGAAGCAGCCGGGCTCGATCGACGCCGGCATCTTCGCGCATCAGGTGCGCGTCACGCCCGACAACCGGCTGGCGATTCTGGTGACGCGCGGCAACGAAGGCACCCCGACCAAGGCTGAGGACCCCGGCGCGCTCAAAGTCTTCGACTACAAGAACGGGGTGCTGACCAACGAGGTGTCGATCGCCCCCGACGGAGGCAGGGACTTCGGGCCGCGGCATCTCGATTTTCATCCCACGAAGCCCTGGATGTACGTCTCGATCGAGACCCAGAACAAGATGTACACGTACAAGCTGGAAAGCGGCCGGATCAATCCGGACATCGCCTTCCGCACGGAAACGCTGGCCGAGCCGACGAACCGCCGATCGCGTCAGGCGGCCGGTACGGTCCACGTGCATCCGAACGGCCGGTTCCTGTATGGGGCCAATCGCGCCCAGGACACGGTCGATTTCCAGGGCAAGAAGGTGTTCAAGGGCGGCGAGAACAGCATCGTCGTCTACTCGATCGATCAGTCGACCGGCGAGCCGAGCCCGATCCAGCACATCGAGACCCGCGCCATCCATCCACGCACGTTCCACATCGATCCCAGTGGACGCATGCTGGTGGCCCAGCACAATCTACCGGTTGACGTGAGAGACGGCGACGCGGTCCGGACCATCCCGGCCGGTCTGTCGGTCTTCCGCATCGGCGACGACGGCAAGCTCACCTTCGTGCGCAAGTACGACGTCGACGTCGGCGGCAAGATCATGTTCTGGATGGGCATGGTTCAGCTGTAGCGATCGAAGGCGAGACACAGGAGGAACGACATGCCGGACGTACTGTACGTGGGCCTGCAGGAAGACGACAAGATCGTGCGCTTCGGTATCGACGCCGGCTCCGGCAAGCTCGTGCCCAGCGGCGAGACGCCGGCGGCCGGCGCGCCGTCGGTCTTCGCGGTAAGCCCGGACCGGCGCGTCCTGCACGTCGGCTATCGAGGTGCGCCGGCCATCGAGAGCCATCGCATCGACCCGGCGAGCGGTGCCTTGACATCGCTGGGGCGCGTCGCGACCGAGCATTGGCCGACTTATCTCGCCACCGACCGCGCCGGCAAATACCTCCTGTCGGCCCACTACCAGGGCGGGTACGCGGCCGTGCATCCGCTCCGAAGCGACGGCGCGGTGAGCGGGCCGGCGCTCGAGCGGCAAAACACCGCGCCGGGAGCGCACGCGATCCTGACCGACCCGTCGAACCGCTTCGCCTTCGTGCCGCACATCGCCCGGCAGAACGACAACGTCCTGGAGCCGCCCAAAAATATCCCCGGCCCGAATTTCATCGCGCAGTTTCGGTTCGACGCGGCCACCGGACGGCTGAGCGCCAACGCGCCGTTCAAGCTCGACCCGCCCGGGCCGATCGGCCCGCGACACTATTGCTTCCATCCCACGCTCGATCTCGCCTATTTCTCCGACGAGCAGGGGTGCAGCGTGACGGCCTATCGCCTCGATCGCGCCTCCGGCACCCTCGCCGCCGTGGCAACGGTCTCCTCGCTGCCCGCGGGCGTGACCGTGCGCAATACCTGTTCGCAGATCTATCTGACGCCGTCGGGCCGGTTCCTCTACGTCGGCAACCGCGGCCACAACAGCATCGCCGGGTTCGCGGTCGACGCGGCTGGGCGCTTGACGCCCGCCGGGCATGTGCCGACCGAGGCCGTGCCCACCGCGTTCGGGCTCGATTCGCGGGGGACGTTCCTCTACGCCGCGGGAACGGCGTCTGGACGTCTCGCCTCGTACCGGGTGGACGGTGAGACCGGCGCGCTGACCCCGCTGGACACCTACACGGTCGGACGCCGGCCCGCGGCGGTGCTCGCGGTCCCTCTGCGGCTCGTGACGACCGATCACTCGATGT
>CAVQVI010000037.1:0-16430 GCA_963717075.1 uncultured Acidobacteriota bacterium
TACGCGCCGGCGCCGCAGTGCACGTCACGCGGCGTTTCTCGGTGGAGCTGGCCGCCGGCCGCCAGAGGACGACATACGACGCCGCGGCGACGTTTGCGCAGGGCGTGAGTTTTCAAACCACGCTGAATCGCTCGTCGACGGGCTATAGCATCACGCCCCGTTTTCGGCTGACGCCTTACACCACCATCAGTACCAAGGCGCAGGTGTTTCGCGACCAGTTTGCCTTCGATTCGGCACGCGACAGCCGCAACGTTCAGGTGACGGCCGGCGTGGACTTCAAGCCCCGGGCTGTCCTTTCAGGGCAGGCATCTGTGGGCTACCGGGAGCTCAAGCCCTCGGCGCCTGAGTCGCTGCCGCCGTTCAGCGGGTTGGTTGCCGCCGTGGGTCTCTCGTACAGATTGCTGTCCACCACCAGAGTCGACGTCACCGTCGATCGAGACGTCCGGTACCTCGGCCGAGCTGCTCCAGCCGTATTTCGTCGACAACAGCTTCGGCGTTTCAGTCAGGCGGGCGCTCGGGTCCAGCTTCGACGTCCTCGTTCACGGCGAGCGCCATCGCTATGAGTATCAAAACTACCGGGCGGCGGCGGTCCCGGCTGCGGCCGACCTGGCTGAACGGGTCGATCGCACCGTCTCGTACTCGGCAAGCGTTGGCTACAAGGTGCGCAGCGGCGTTCGACTTGGAGTTGGCGTGACATCCTACAACCGGAGCTCGCCGCGTGAAGGCCGGTCGTATAGCGGTCTGCGTGTCGGAACCGACCTCACCTACGGGTTATAGCCTATGACACAACGAATCTCGATCGCGTTTCTGATAAGTCTGGTGTTGACCTCGGTGGCGGCCGCCGGCCAGTTGCCGATCTCCTCATCGTCCCTTCCGGCGCCGGTTGACTACGTCATCGGGCCACAAGATGTACTGGCGATCAGCCTTTTCGATCAGCCGGAGCTTGGCGGCAAATTTACCGTCGAACTGGATGGCACGTTCAGTTTTCCACTGGTTGGCCGTGTGACGGCTCGAGGTCTGACGATACGGCAGTTCGAGACGCGGCTGCGCTCCACTCTCGTGGCGGGCGGGTTTTTCCGTGATCCGCAGTTGACCATCGGGGTCGACCAATACCGCAGCCAGCGCGTCTTCGTCGTCGGCGAAGTGCGCACGCCCGGGACCTATCCGCTGACACGCGATACGACGCTGATCGAGCTGCTTTCGAGGGCCGGCTCAACGACGCCGACCGCGTCGGACGAGGTCGTCGTGGTCCGCGGCCAGGGCCCGAACGCGTCCGGCCCCGCCGTGCCTGACGCGAACGACCCCGCCGCCGACGTGCTGCGTATCAATCTCAAAGACCTCCAGAGCGGCACCATTTCCCGCAACGTCGATCTGCACGATGGCGACACCGTATACGTCGCGCGCGCGGAAGAGATCTACGTGTTCGGCGAGGTGAAGAACCCGGGGTCGTATGCAATCAAGAGCGGGACGACGGTGCTGCAGGCGCTGTCGCTTGCTGGCGGCGTCACGCCCAGCGGGGCGATCGGCCGCCTCAAGATTGTCCGGTTCGTCAATGGCCGGAAGTCCGAGGTGAACTCGAGGCTGATCGATATCGTCCAGCCGGGCGACACGATCACGGTTCCGGAACGGCTTTTCTAGCGGGAGACAACATGAGCGAAGCGTTTGATTTTGATTCCGTCCCCCCCTCGCGGCTGAAGATGGACTCGCGGCCCACGTCGAGCCAGCCGGCTCTCGACCGTGTGTTCGACGAACCGCACCTTCTCGATTACGTAAGGGTGCTGTACAAACGCCGGTGGATCGCGGGCAGCGCATTTCTCGTGATCCTGCTGACGACCATCGTGTACACCTTCACGGCGACGCCGCGTTACGAGGGGCGGGTGCAGCTCCTGATCGAGCCCGAGAACCCGAACGTCGTCAACTTCAAGGAAGTCATCGACGCCGACCAGGCGAAGGCCGACTACTACCAGACGCAGTACAAGCTGCTTCAAAGCCGCGAGCTGGCCAGGAAGACGATCGACACGCTGAAATTGTGGGATAACAACGAAATCGGCTCCGGGGCCCAGTCACGCGGCGTCCGCGATCTGCTGGCGCTGATTCCTGGATGGCCGGCGGCCGCCCCCGAGCTGCCGGCGCAGGCGGGCGACGAAACCACAGCCGAAGCGAAAACGATCGACGCGTTCCTGGATCACCTCGTCGTGGCACCCGTGCGCAACAGCCGGCTGGTGGACGTGGCCTTCCAATCGAAGGATCCGAGGCTGGCGGCGCGAGTCGCCAACGCGGTGGCGAAGGGGTACATCAACCAGAATCTCGAATTCAAGTTCCTGTCGTCGAAGGAAGCCAACGACTGGCTGAGCGGCCAGCTCGGCGAGCAGCGCACCAAAGTGGAGCAGACGGAGGCGGCGCTGCAGCGCTATCTGGAGCAGAACGACGCCTTGTCGCTCGACCAGCGCCAGGACATCGTCGTACAAAAGCTGGCGGATTTGAACGCCGCCGTGACGCGCGCGAAGACGGTCCGGATCGAAAAGGAAGCCATCTACAAGCAGCTCGAAAACCTTCAGGCCGGTACCATGGCGCTCGACACGTTCCCGAGCATTCTCACCAACGGCTTCATTCAGCAGCAGAAGACCGAACTGGCCAACCTCCAGCGTCAACTCGCCTCGATGAGCGAGAAGATGGGCGACAACCATCCCGACATCATCAAGACCAAGTCCGCCATTCAGGTGGCTGAGTCGAGGCTGCAGGGAGAGATCGCAGAAGGTAGTGCAATCAGTCCGGGCCGAGTATGAGACGGCGAGGGCGCAGGAGATCAGCCTGGTAGGCGCGCTCGACCAGCAGAAAGGCGAAGCGCTCGGGATGAACCGCAAGGGGATCGAGTACGCCGTGCTGCAGCGCGACGCGGAGAGCAACCGGCAGCTCTATAACAGCCTCCTTCAGCGATCGAAGGAGACCGGAGTCTCGTCGGAGCTGAAAACCAGCAACATCCGCGTGGTCGACGCCGCCAGCACCCCGGTCGACCCGGTCAGCCCGAAACGCCTCCTCGATCTCTTTCTTGCGCTGTTCGGCGGCGCCTTCGCTGGCGCCGGTCTCGCGTTCTTCTTCGAATACCTTGACAGCCGTATCAAGACACCGGACGAAATCAAAACCCATCTCGGTCTGCCCTCGCTCGGGATGATTCCGAGCCTCGGCGCGCAGGCGAAAGACGCCGAAGAACCGCTTATCAGCAACGGCGTGCCGGCGAGGTTTTCGGAAGCCTTTCGCACGGTCCGCACGAACGTGCTGTTCTCGTCCGCCGCCGAGGGCTCGCGGTCGGTCATCGTCACCAGCACCGGGCCCGGCGAGGGCAAGACGATGGTCGCGAGCAACCTGGCGATCGGGTTCGCGCAAGCCGGACAGCGCGTCGTTCTGCTGGACGGGGACATGCGGCGGCCGCGGCTGCACAACGTATTCGGGCTGAGGCAGGAGCCGGGTCTTTCGAACGTGATGGTGGGGACGGCCAAGGTGAGCGACGGGCTGCGTAAGACATCGGTTGAAGGGCTCTGGGTGCTGCCGGCCGGGAAGATTCCGCCGAACCCTGCCGAGCTCCTCGGCTCATCGCGGTTTCGGGAGTTCCTGGCCTCCCTGTCGACACATTTCGACTGGGTGATCGTGGACACACCGCCGGTGATGGCGGTGGCGGACGCTTCGGTCGTGGCGCACGCCGTCTCCGGCGTGGTGTTCGTGGTGGGCGCGGATATGACCAGCCGGCACGGCGCGCGCGCGGCGCTCGATCAGCTCGAGACCGCCCGCGCGAAGTTCGTCGGGGCCGTTCTGAACCGCGTCGATCTCGATCGGAACGCGTACTACTACGCGCAGTACTACCGCAAGGAGTACTCCAGCTACTACGTCAGCGCCGGCAGCTAGTCGTCGTCGCGCAACGAACCCTCGTGCCGCGTAACTCGTAAGCACCAGACCTCGTAGCGCAAACCTCTAGCGCAAACCTCGTAGCGCAGGACTTTAGTCCTGCCCGTGACGGCTGGTAGTTGTGGCGCAGGACTTCAGTCCTGCCCGTAAATCGCACCTCTCACAATGCCCCTCCTGTCAACTGAACCGTCAGCGATCACGGCCGAGCCTCTTCTCGGCCGGCTTGTCGAACTACCGCAGCACGACGTGCGCCTGGCGCTCGACCAGTCGGTCCTGCGCGGCTGGAGCGAAATGTCCCGCCGGGTGGGCCGGATCGGTGTGTTGCTGCTCTTCGATGCCCTTGCCGGGCTGGCAGGGGTCGCAACGGCGCTTCTCTCATGGGACGTGGTCTCGAACCAGGGGATGCGGCCCTTGCCGCGGGCCATCCCGCTCATTGCGATGGTGTTCTGCATCCAGCCGCTGGCCCTGCGCCTGGCCGGCAGCTACGGGGGAGGCCAGGCGCGCCGGAGCCTCGAGCGAATCGCCGCCGGCGTCGCCGTGAGCGCCTTCATCGGCTGGGTTCAAGCGCGGCTGTTCGGGCAGGTCGCGCCCGATCTGCCGAACAAGACTGCGTACTTGTATTCGGCGGCGCTGATTACGGCGTACATCTGGATGTTCCGGCTCGCGCTCGACAGGGTCATCCAGGCCGGGTTCAAGACCGGGATCCTGCAGCGCCGGGCGCTCGTTGTCGGTGCGCCAGACGAGATTCGCGACCTGAAGGCGTTGACGGAATCAGGCGCAGTCTCCGACGTCGCCGTCGTCGGTGGCCTGTCCGCGGCTGAAGTCATCAGCAGGCGCCACGCAATCCGTGACGCCGTGCGGGCGGCGGGCGCCCACGTGGTGCTAATCACGCCGAGTGTGCCGTTCGAGGAATTCCGGATGATGGTCTTCGACTGCTTCGAGAGCGGCGTCGGCGTGTCGCTGCTCCCGCGCGCGCTGGGGTCGCTCGGCGCGTCGTATTTCGAGCTGCGCGAGAGCCAGTTTGGCGTGTTGCTCGACGTCTTCCCGCTGCAATTCGGGCTGCCGCAGCTTGCCGTTAAGCGCGCCATGGACCTCGTGCTGACGGTGGCTGGCCTGCTTGTCATCTGGCCCTTGCTGGTTCTGGTTGCCGTGGCGATCAAACTTGAATCGCGCGGCCCCGTATTCTTCCGGCAGACGCGCGCCGGCGTCGGAGGGCGACCGTTCGACATATTCAAATTTCGCACGATGGTCGTTGGCGCCGACGCGCTCAAGGCGAGCCTGCAGCACCTGAACGAGTACCCCGACAGCAAGCTTTTCAAGATCAAGCAAGACCCGCGTGTAACGCGTCTGGGCAAGTGGCTGCGCAAGAGTTCCGTGGACGAACTGCCGCAGCTTTGGAACGTGCTTCGCGGTGAGATGAGTCTCGTTGGCCCGCGACCTTGCCTGCCTGACGAATTGAAACATTACGAGCCGCATCACATGGAGAGGCTGTTTGTCCTGCCCGGAGTTACAGGGCCATGGCAAGTGAGCGGCCGAAACGACCTGCTGGACTTCGAAGAAATCGTGCGGCTCGAACAGCACTACATCCGCAATTGGTCGATCTTTTCGGACCTGGTCATCTTGGTGCGGACCATTCCTGCCGCATTCGGCCGCGGCGCCTACTAATTCTGAGCGCAGGAACCCATATATGCACAAAGAAATTGTGTTTGCCGCGGGCGTTTTCGACCTGTTCCACATCGGTCATCTCAACTTGCTCGAGAGGGCTCGTGATCTGGGCTCACGTTTGATCGTCGGCGTTCTCTCCGACGATGCCGCCGCTGCGTACAAACCCAGACCCGTCATCTCCTTTGAGCAGCGCGTACGTATTGTTGCCGCGCTGAAGTGCGTCGATGAAGTGCATTGCCAGGTGTCCACTGACGCGACCGAGCTCCTGAAGGTCGTCAAACCTGACATTCTCGTTCACGGAAGCGATCACACACCCGAGTGGGAGATCGGCCAATCGTGGATGAAATCCGAGGGCAGGCAATTCATTCTGCTTCCCTATACGAGCGGAATATCGACGCGACAGCTTAGGCAGCAATGGGTCGGCCAATCGGCAGGTGCCGCGTACAGCGTACCAGCGGTAATTGAGGCCGGGCTCCCATCACACGTCTCAAGATATCGCGACAAATAACGAGACGGGCATTCGAGGGATATGACGTGACAGCTACTGCCGAACTACGCAGCAACGAGACGGCCAGCAGGTCACACGTACTGGGCGTCGACGTTCATCTGCTCACGCGCGACGAGCTGACGCAAATTGCGGTACGTGCTGTCGACCGGAACGAGCAGGCTATTATCGGCAACCACAATCTGCACAGTGTGTATCTGTTTCACGTTAACGAGACGATGCAACGGTTCTACTCGGTGGCGAAATGGATTCACGTAGACGGAATGCCGCTGATTTGGCTCGCTCGCGCCGCAGGCCACAAGGTCGAGCGGCAGCATCGCGTGGCCTATCTCGATTGGATCGATCAGCTGTTGACAGAAGCTGAAACGCGCAGCTGGAAGGTATTCCTGCTCGGGGGTAAACCAGAACTGCGCGAGAAGACCGCCGCGCTGTTTCGGAATCAGTATCCAGGAATCAAGTTCCATCATCAGGACGGCTATTTCGGCGCCGACGACAACGAGGCGGTGGTCGCCCGAATCGAAGCGATCCAGCCCAATCTCCTCTTCGTCGGCATGGGCATGCCGAAACAGGAGGAGTGGATTTTCAATCACCGTTCACGTCTCGGACCGGCGGTGATTCTGCCCTGCGGCGCCTGCTTCGACTATCTGGTTGGAGCCATTGCCACGGCGCCGCGGTGGCTCGGCCAACTCGGCCTGGAGTGGCTGTTCCGGGTGTGCCACGAGCCGGCGCGGCTTTGGAAGCGTTATTTTCTCGAACCTGTTCTGCTCGTGGGCATCCTGCTCAGCAGATCCGCTCGTCAAGCCAGGGCCGGTCAGCCGCGCTAACAGCGTTGAATTCCGATAGTGCAAGCGGGCTACGGAGGCGAGGAGTCCTCTGCGCGACACGCGTTATAAGATTCAGATGACGAGCGGTGTTTGGGCTACCCTGGCCGCGGTCAGTCGCGCCGGTGCGGCCCTGCTCGTGTTTTTTGTGCTCGCACGAGTGTGGGGCGCCGAGCCGTTCGGTCGGTTCATTTTCACGTTCACAATCTGTTCGATCGCCGTGAAGCTGCTGGACTTCGGCTTCGCTGTGCAGCTGAACCGCGACGTGGCACTCGGGCGGGGGGCTGTTCATGACGTCATCACGACCGCGCTGCGCGGCAAGATATTGCTTACGGCCCCCTTCGCCGCGCTCTGTCTGATAGGCGTCACGATTTTTCATGTTGAGAGCGCACCGCTCGTTACCTCCCTGTTGATTGCTGAAGCCGGGCTGAATTCGTTTGCCACATTCTTCTGCTTTCCCCTTCGTGGCCTGGGCAAGTTCGAGGTTGAAGGCAAGCTGACGATATATACGAACGCGTTGCAGGTGCTGTCGATTTGCAGCCTTGTCGTCGCCTTCGGCGTCGGACCGACCGTGGTGGCCCTGGTAATGGTGCTGAACCGGACCATCCAGCTGGTCGTTGCCTGGTTGGCGGTTGTCCGATTGGTGCCCGGTGTCCGCGTGCTCGAGGCTTTCAGGCATGGCGCCGCATCCGGCTTGCGGCGCGGCTTGCCGTTTGGCATACACGCCACGGTCAGCACACTGTGCACCCAACTCGACACGATTGCGGTCCAGATGTTTCTTGGCAGCGCCGCTGTCGGGGTCTATCAGGTCGGCGCGCGCTTGCTTTCCGCGACACTGCTCGTTCTGGATGCGTTCAACACCACTTATGTCTCCAAGCTCGGCCACCAGTGGCGGAACGCCGTCCAGTTGCGACAATCTGCCCGGTCGATGGCGACCGAATTCGGCCTGGTCGGGATGGCCGGCGCCTTCCTGTTCGCCGTCATGTCGTCGTTGCCATTCGAAAGTATCCTGGGTCCCTCCTTCGGTGGCTTGCGCGGACTCCTGCCAGCCTTCGGTGTGCTTTTCGCAGTGAAATGTGTTGGCACGCCAGCCAGCACGCTGCTGACGTTGGGGCACAAGCAGAAGCTGAGGGCGCTTGGCGTCTGTGTCCTCGCGCTCGGAATGGTCGCGCTCACATGGACCCTGACGCCCCTCTGGGGAACGTCAGGTGTGCTCTTTGCCACCATCCTGAGCCATCTTGGACTCTACATCTTCTATTTTGTCGTCGGTCGACGGGACTTCGGTTCCCGCGTGTTGCCGCTGACGGACTTGGTGCCGTTCGCAGCGACGGCGCTGATCACGCCTGTCCTGGTTGGGATGGCGCCGGTGGCGGTTCGCGCTGCGGTCGTGATAGCGGGCAGCGCGAGCATGGGTCTGTGGCTGACCAGCGGCAAGTGGCGTCACAACAACGCGTATGTCGAAGAGCTCGAATGCTCATGAATCGTCGTCGATTGAAGCGCCTGGTTAGCAGCGCGATGGCGCTGTTGGGCATTCCAGTCACCCTGCTGGCTCACGCGTTTCCGCGAGATCCGAAGTTGTGGATTTTCGGCTCGTGGGCAGGTGTCAGGTTTGCGGACAACTCAAAGTATCTCTTCCTGTCGCTGACCAACTCTCCCGTCGCTGGGATCCGCCCTGTCTGGATAACAAGGGATCGTTCGCTCGCGCGACGCTTGCGAGAATCGGGCTTTCAAGCCTTTGCCACTTGGAGCCTTCGCGGCGTCTGGAGTCTCTTGAGGGCCGGCGTCTACCTGTTCGATTGCCGCATTGGCGATCTCAGCCGGTCAACGGTTGGTCGCGCGAAACGCGTGAACCTCTGGCATGGGATGCCTCTGAAAAAGATCAACCACGACATTCCGCAGCAGACCAATGTCTTTCGCCGAGCCTACAACGCCAGGGGCCTGCGCCGGTTGATCTGGCAACTGGTCCTGCCAGAGGCCTTCGAACGTTACGATTTCGTTCTGGCTCCGTCGCGCGCGGTGGCCCCGATATTTCAATCGGCGTTTCAAGTGCAGCCGGAACAAGTCGTCGTGGCTCCCTACCCACGACTTGACTCGCTTCGCGTCTCAACAACGGCTGGGGGCACCGGCTCTGACGCGGAGGATTTGCTTCAGCGGCAGATTGATCAAGCAAGAAGTGACGGGAAACGAATCATTGCCTACATTCCGACGTTCCGTGACAGCACGGCAAGCGCCAGCCCGATTCCACTGGACTGGCCGGCCATTCACGAAGCATTGGGGCGGAACAACGCCAGGCTGCTGCTGAAACTTCATCCGGTCGACAGGATGCGTTTGCCGCCGCTCGACTTCGAGACAATGACCGTTGTTTCGAGCGATTGCGATCTGTACAGCTTTTTGAAGGATGTCGACATCCTGATAACCGACTACTCATCGGTCTATTTCGATTACGTCGTATTGGACCGCCCGATCATTTTCTTTCCGTATGACCTGGCGGACTACCGGCAACACAGTCGCGAGCTGTACTTCGACTACGAGTCAGTTACGCCCGGGCCGAGAGTGTTCTCTTCGTCGCAGCTGGTCGACGAACTGACCGATACCCTTGTGAATTACGAACAGGCCAGAGCCCGGCAGGCTGACGACCGTGCAAGAGTCGGCGAGACGATCCATCCGGGTTACGCGACGTCGTCAGCGAAGGACACCGCAAGGACACTCGTACGTCGACTCGTGTCGCTCGAACCCGTCCCCGAAAGCTTAGAGGCTGACCAACCGTGCCAGTTATGAGTGCGCCCGCAGCAATTCAGCATCCATTTGCTCAAGTGACTCGCAAACGCAGTAGGGGTTTGCGAGTGGCTTTCCTCAACACCGCCGGCAGTGTTGATCTGGCGCTCTTCTGGGCGCTGTTACCGTGCTGGTGGATTCTCGGCGTCGAGCAATTCGTTGCTCCAGTTCTCCTGATCTTCTCGGCCATACGGAGTCGCGTTCGCAGCAAGGGAGGCACTCAGGCGCCGCTCAGATGGCTGGCGGTATTTCTGTGCGTCTACCTGATTTCTGGCCTGTTCATTGTCGAGTCGGTGAGATACGTGACGTTCGGTCGGGGCCTGGTGGCTTACATCGGAGCCTTTCTGGTCGGAACGTTGGCTGCCAGTGAATGTCGGTCGGTGGCGGCACGTCGCCTCGCTGTACATGCCTTCGTGATCGCCATCGTGCTGTCTGCGGCCGCCGGTCTGGTTGGATTTCTTGGCGTGTGGCGGCCGGAATTCCAGTCATTCCTTGCCAGCCTGTTGCCCTCAGATCTCCTGGCGACGAGGTACGGCGAAGCCAGCGTCTCGCGGAGTCTCGGCCAGGAGGCCTGGATCTTCGGTACCGAGTACTTTCGAGTGAAGGGATTCTTTCTGTTCTCGACGATGTGTGCGACCGCAATCGCCGTCACCATTCCTGTCTCCCTCTATTGTGTAGTGTCCGCGACCCGTTGGCGCACCAGAGCCGGCTGGTGCTGCGCCAGCGCGATTCTCGTCGCAGGCCTTGTCGCGACCACCGGACGCATGGCCATCGGGGCGCTGATCATTGGCGCCATCATCACGTTTGCGACAACGATGTCGCGGTCCATCTGGTCTCGCAGTGTCATCCTGCTCGGTCTCGTAGTGGCGACGTCAGGCGTTGTGGCCTACATGGGCCCAGATCAACTCGCCCAGGACTTTGATTCGGCCCTTTACGCCAGGGACGGCAGCTACGCTCAACGGGTGGCTTTGTATGAGGCGACAATCACCGGGTTCGAGCAGCGGCCGGTGTTCGGCTGGGGCACGGAACGCGACGTTCCCGGGCTGCCGTACCCTGCGGGATCGCACAGCTACTACTTAGGTGTCTTGTATCGGCATGGAACGATCGGACTGATCGTCCTGGCGTTGCTTCTCGTGTCGTTATCGCGCGAATGTGCACCCTCTGAAGGCGTTGACAAAGACGCGAGGTATTTTCTCCTGTTCGCTCGGTGGAGTTTTTGGGTTTTTGCAATCAATGCGATTACTGACGCTCCCGATCTCGATTCACTGACGCTCGAATGCGCCTGGATGGTGTTCGGTGTGGCGCTCGCGTGTCGCGCGGAGGGTGTTCGAGGCGGAACGCTAAACGACGGACGGAGTAAGTGGCACCCGCTGCGCCTGTTGCGGCTGCGCCCATCTGCGTGATTGCAAGCCTGTGATGGGGTCGCCAGTTCTTCAGCGAACCGCAATAGTCCTGGCGGTGATCGCTTCTGGCGCCTGTACCGGTCGCATTCTTTCACCTACCCAACCCGATATCACAGTCGAGCCGAGCGTCCCTCTCGCACCGGTCGTCGTATTTGCGCAAGCCCCGACGATTTTCGATCCCGTACCGATATTCATCTCTCCAGACACTGGAACTCACCAGGGCTATGCCACCGACGGAACGTCGCATTACAGCTTCGGAACCTTGGATCTGAGTAGGAAGGATCCGGGCTGGTCGAACGTGGTTGCGAACAAGGCTCCGTTCGAGGGTCTCTCCGGTTACAACCATTTGGGAGACGGTGACTATTACGACGGGACTCTCTTTGTGCCAGCCGAAACGTATACGAGCTGCGACGCGTTCTCGAACCAATCGATCGTTCTCTTCAACGCACATGACCTGTCCCGGATAACTTCATCCCTGATCGCGCCTGAATGGCACGAAGTGTCTGGCATTGCGGTCGACCAGGCAGCTGGCGTCATGTATTTATCCTCCTACTGTGACGGATTCCGGATTTTCAAGTACGACCTGTCCTCGCGGATGTATGTCGGCAGCCTCGAACTGAGCCAGAACGTTCCAAGCATCCAGGGCCTTGCCTTCAAAAACGGATGGCTTTACGCCGCAAGCGACAGCGCGACGAAAGCCATATTCGCGATCGACGTTCGTTCAGGGCAGGTCGAGCGCGTGCTGACCGTCAATTTTGGTCCAGGCGCCTACGAGGGCATCGACTACTCGCAGCTTGAACTGCGATGGCTGGTCGATCTTGGGCCAGGACGGCAGAGGGTCTACTACTTCAACGCGACCAGTGACGGTCGTCCGCCATCCTTGTCCAGCACAACCTTTCCAGAGCATTAATTGGTCTTCTCCCTCGCCGCGAAACTCTCGTGTAGCGACGTGACCGTCGCGAAAAGCGGAGGGGTGTCTGTTTCTGAAAGCCGATTCGGTTCCGCCACATTTCTCGCGATCGTGATCGCGCAGCTCGCCGGCGGCGTTCTGCTGTTTGGTGCGGTATACCCCTGGGCCTATTGGCCGCTTCTCGCCGCTGTCGCGTGCACGGGCGTCTGGATGTTGGTCGCCAGCAAAGGGCGTCCGTCCACCACAGAGCTCGTTGTCGCGGGCCTGGTCGTGGCGCCGATATTGGTCCAAAGCGTGCCCCTTTCTGGATCGTGGCTGACAGAGCTCGCGCCACAAAACGCCGCCTTTCTTCGCGCTTTCGAACTGAATGCCACCGCGGCGGGAGGCGATCCGCCGTGGCTGCACCCGCTTTCTGTCAATCCCGCGATGACGCGCCTTGTCGGCCCGTTTCTAATCGTGGGTGTCGTTTGGATCGGCGGCATCGCCCTCGCTCTAAGATCGTTCCTGACTCCGAGGCAGCTTGCGCACTGGACCGTCATGTTGGCCATTTGTGTGGCCGTACTCGGGCTCGCGCAGAGGGCGACGTTCAACGGAAAGATCTACTGGTTCTGGGAGTCACGCTTCAGGCAGTCGTTCAATTACTTCGGACCGTTCATCAATCGCAATCATTTTGCCGGTTGGATGCTGCTCGCGCTCGGTCTTGGTGCCGGTGTTTTGATCGGGCAGCTCTCAACGGCGGGCAAAGGCGTCAAGCCAGGATTTCGCGAGCATCTTCTGTGGCTGGGAACGGCGCAGGCAAGCGCGATCCTGTTGACGGGCATTGGCTTGGTGGTGATGGCCGTGTCGCTGGTCTGGACAATGTCGCGTTCAGGAATTGCGGCGGCGATCGGCGCCGTACTGCTTCTGTTGGCCGCGATTTGTGCACGCCGAAAGACCACATTTGCCCGAAGGGGCTTCACGGGTGCTGTCGTCATGCTTGCCTTGGGCGGAGCGATTGCGTGGAAGGGCGTGGATCGCCTGAGCGCATGGTACGGGAATACTGGCACGTTCGAATGGCGATTGACGCTCTGGCGCGACACCTTGGCGCCCTTGAAAGACTTCTGGCTCACGGGATCGGGTCTGAACACATATGGCACTGTCATGCTGCTGTATCCGCAGACTGATACCACGGTGCACGCTCAGCAGGCACACAACGACTATCTGCAGCTTGCCGTCGAGGGCGGCCTCCTCGTCTGCATTCCCGTGCTGATCGCGATCATTCTTTTAGCGCGCCTGATGTGGCGCCGCCTGCAACAGCCGCAGGACGAGATGACCTGGTGGATTCGGATGGGCGCGATTGCGGGTATCTGCGGCATGGCGATACAGGAAGTGTCGGACTTCAGCCTGCAGATTCCGGGTGTCGCCTTGCTATTTGCCACGTGCATTGCCATCGCCATTCACGAGCCGGCACTGCTCCAGTCGCGTCGGCTGAAGCGCGGAGTGCCACGGTCAGTGACGGTTCAGGAAGCCCCGTGATTCACTTCGCCATCCTCGCGATGAGCCTTACGCTCGCGTCGTCCTCGCGAGCTGTCGCCCCCTCTCCCAGTTCGGCGGCCGTTCGCCGGTTGAGCCGCGCCGAGTACGTCAACGCCGTTCGCGATCTGTTGGGAGTGGACGTTGACGGGGCCGCCTTGCTGCCGCCGGATGAGACGGGCTTTGGATTCGACAATAATGCGGAGACGCTGGCCATTTCGCCGGCGCTTCTGCAGCGGTACGTCTCGGCCGCCGTTACGATCGCGACTCGTGCAGTGGCTGTCGGGGATGTGTTCGTCTGCAGGCCGCGTACGGTTGACGAGGAAGAGCGCTGCGCCAGGAACGTCCTGACGCCGCTCGCCCGGCGCGCGTATCGGCGGCCAGTGGAAGCTGAAGACGTACGGCCGTTGCTTAGCAGATATAGAGCGGGCCGTAGGGAGGGAACGTTCGAGCACGGAATCAGGAAGGGACTCGAACTGCTTCTGGTTGATCCAGAATTTCTCTACCGATTGGAGCCCACGCCACCGCGCGCGAAACCGGGCTCGGTCTACCCTGTCAGCGACGTCGAGTTGGCGTCACGGTTGTCCTTCCTTCTCTGGAGCAGCATTCCGGACGACGAACTGCTGAGGGCGGCGGAGCGCGGAACGTTACGGTCCCCGGCTGCAATGGCCGCACAGACGCGCCGGCTGCTGGCGGATCCCCGTGCGTCCGCCTTTGCGGTCAACTTCGCCGAACAATGGCTCGGCGTCCGCGATATCCGCACGCGCGTGACCGATCCCAGACTGCTCCAGGGCTTCGGCAACGACGTAAAACGGGACATGGCGCGGGAGATCGAGTTGTTTCTGGAAAGCCAGATTCGTGAAGATCGGAGCATCGACAGTCTGCTGAGCGCCGACTACACGTTTCTCAACGAGCGACTGGCGCGGTTTTACGGGATCACCGGTGTCGCCGGCAGTGATTTTCGGCGTGTGACGTTGACCAATGAGATGCGATTCGGGCTGCTCGGTAAGGGCGCTGTCCTTCTCTCGACGTCCTACGCCAACCGGACGTCGCCCGTGCTGCGGGGAAAATGGATTCTCGAGGTGCTGCTCGGTACGCCGCCGCCACCGCCGCCGCCCAACGTCCCAACGCTCAAGGAGAACGACGCGCGAACGCCTCCCGTGAGCGTGCGCGATCGCCTCGAGCAGCACCGACGCGATCCGGTTTGTGCCAGCTGTCACATGCGAATGGACCCGCTGGGCCTGGCGCTCGAGAACTTCGACGCCGTGGGGAAATGGCGGGACGCCGAGAGCGGCATGCCGCTCGACGTATCCGGTGTCCTGCCCGATGGTACGACGATCGACGGCCCGGTGGCGCTCCGAATGGCGCTAGTGGCGCGCAGGGACCAAATCGCCGCGGCGCTCGCCGAGAAACTGTTTGTATACGCCCTCGGTCGTGCGACGGACGAAGGCGACCGACCGGCCATCCGGCGGGTGGTTCAGAACGCCGCGGGCTCCGACTATCGTTGGTCGGCGTTGATCCTGGATCTGGTCGCCAGCACGCCATTTCGGATGGCATGGGCGCCGGAACACGCATCATGATCATCGGCAGGCTGCACATGCCGCGGCGAACGGTCCTGCGGGGTCTGGGCGCCTCGATCGCACTCCCGCTCCTGGATGCCATGGTTCCGGCGTTCACCGCCGAACGCCTCACGGCAGCGGTCCCGGTGCGGCGCTGGGGCATCTTCTACGTACCGAACGGCATGGCAATGAAGCAATGGACGCCTGTCGGCGAAGGCGACGCATTCGAGCTGTCGCCGACGCTCGAGCCGCTCGCGCCGTTTCGGGATCAACTCCTGGTGTTGAGCGGCTTCGCCGACCTGGCCGCAATGCCTCGTCCAGAGGACGGTCCGGGGGATCACGCCCGCGCCGCCGGCACATTCTTGACCGGCGTTCACATCAAGAAATCGGCTGGCGCGCCAGAGGCCGGTGTGTCGGTCGATCAGGTTGCGGCGCAAACGCTCGGCCGTGACACGCCGTTCCCGTCCCTCGAGCTCGGCATCGATACGGCGCAGGGCGCCGGCAACTGTGATTCGGGTTACAGCTGCGCGTACATGAACACGTTGGCGTGGCGCGGCCCCAAGTCGCAGCTGTCGCCCGAAAGCGATCCGCGGGCGCTCTTCGAGCGCCTGTTCGGAGCCGGCGCCGACACCGCCTCGCGCCTCGCGCGCATGCGCGAGGAACGGAGCCTCCTCGATGCTGTCATGCAAAAAATGGCGGCTGTGAATCGGCGCCTTGGCGCGACTGATCGCACGAAACTGGACGAGTACTTCGAGTCGGTGCGTGACGTGGAACGGCGGATTCAGAAGGCCGAGGCACAGAGTCTCGATCTCCCGGATCTCGTGGCCCCGGTCGCGGTGCCACCGGCGTATGCGGACCATGTCGGCCTGATGTTCGATCTGCTCGCCCTGGCCTACCAGGCCGATCTGACGCGCGTCAGCACGTTCATCTTCGCGCGCGAGGGCAGCACACGGACATATCCCGAGGTCGGCGTATCAGAGGCGCACCATCCGCTCTCGCACCACGGGAACGACCCGGACAAGCTGGAACTTTTGAGTCATATCAACCGCTTCCACGTCGGGCAGTTCGCGAGCTTCGTCGAGAGGCTGGCCGCGAGACGGGACGGCAATGGCTCGCTGCTGGACGATTGCCTTCTCTTGTACGGAACTGGAATCAGCGACAGCAACAGGCATCTGCACGACGACCTGCCGATTGCCATCGTCAGTGGTGCGTCTGTCGGTATTTCTGGTGGACGTCATGTCAGACATCCAAGACGAACACCAATCACGAACCTGTATGTCTCGGCGCTCGATCGCCTCGGCGTCCCGACCGAAACCTTTGGAGACAGCACGGGCCGCGTGGCCGACATCTAGTAGGTAGGTGGTCAATGTATAAGTGCCT
>CAVQVI010000038.1:0-15773 GCA_963717075.1 uncultured Acidobacteriota bacterium
CTGCGCCATCGCGCCCCGCCGATGCGACATCCTCGAGGGGTCTCTGGGTGATGAGCAGGGGAACGTAGCAATCCTCGCAGCTCTGCGGGGATGACGGGCGCGCTGAGGCGGTCGAGATGACGCTGCGGGCTCGGCGCCTGCTCGATCTCGTCGGTGAACTTGACGTACGCGCTGCGCGCCGAGAGGCGCACCGGCTTCAGGTCGAACATGCCGCTGCAGCAGAGCCCGCCCTTCACCGTGTCGGCCGGGAGACCGAAGTCCTTCTTCCAGTCGGTGACCAGGACCACCCCGGCGAGATGGCCGCCCGAGGAGTGGCCGGAACGCACCTGCTCGGCCATCGGCATGAGGCTGCCGTTGGCCTCGATCACGTTGATGAAGTCGGGAACCACGTAGTGGGCCCCGGCGTGGACGAACAGCTCGGCCGGGTACGCCGAGTCCTTGGCGAGCCCCCCGTAGATGGTCTCGGGGACCTGTCAATACTGCCCATCGCTGGGAAAGTAGTGAATTTCGCCGAGCATGGGGGACCCTCCTTTATCCGCCGTGCGGCTGCGCCACTCCGGGCGCCCGCGCAGGTCCAGGACTGGATCGTACGAGTGACGCGTGTCGCGCAATGGTGAGCAGGTGCGCGCTCACACCGAGTAACGTCGGCTCGGTTTCGAGCGCGGCGAGCGCTTCGAGCAGCACGGCCCGGCGCCGCGCGCCGGCCAGCCGCGCGTCCAGGTCCGGCAGGAGCCAGGCGGTCCCCTCCACGGCAAGCGTCGCCTCGTGCGCCAGGCCGGCCGCCGCGCACTCGGCCGCCACGGCGGCGAACGCCGGATCCTCGAGGTACCCGCCGCGCAGGCCGTCCAGGGTCGAAGCGAAGCGCGAGATGGCCGCGACGAGGACGACGCCGCCAGGCCGACACACGCGCCGAGCCTCGGCGAGAGCTTGCAGTCGGTCGGCGCGGTCCGGCAGATGGTAGAGCGGCCCGAAGAGCAGCACGGCGTCGGCACTAGAGTCCGGCAGCCGAAGGGCGCGCGCGTCGCCAACCTCGGCGCTGGCAAGCGCCGCTCCCGGCCGGGCGCCGGCCGCGGCACGGGCCTGATCGACGTGCAGCGGCAGAGGATCGATCAAGTGGACGCGGTACCCGCGCTCCGCGAGCCAGACGGCGTATCGACCGGGACCGCCACCAACGTCTGCGATCACAGCGGGCGGCGCCGGGAGATATCGCTCGAGCAACGCCTGGGTGCGTGCGAATTCGAGCGCGCCCTGCCCGCTGGCGAGCCTGTCGCGTTCGAGCCCTCGGCCGTAGTACGCCGCGACTTCGTCGCCGTCGTCGCGTGACGTGTCGCTCACGGAAGCGCCAGCCTCACGACATGATCCAGCGCCGCGCCGCCTCGACTTCCCCCGCGGCAAAGTGCCGGACCTGCGCGGCCACGAAGTGCGACGCGAGCTTCTCCACCAGATTGCCCAGGGCGGCGTCGGTGACCACGGCCACCTTCTTGATGTGCTTGTAGTGATCTCGCACGAAGCGAAAGTGTGCGGCCATCGCGCCGAGACTGTCCCAGCCGGGGAACGCCGGCGTCTCGATGACGAGCCCGGCGAGGTCGCCCGTCTTCTCGATGAACGGATCGACCGTCTTCGCGAGCTGCACGAAGTCGTCTTGCTGAAGCGCTGACTTCGGTCGTACGAAGAGGATCGAGTGCGCGGTGTCGAGGCTGTGCTCGATCATGTCGACCTCCCCTTGCTCCGGCGCTTCCAGAGCGCCACGCCAACGGCGCCGACGACGGCCGAGGCGATACACGCGAGGTGCAGCGGCGCCAGCCCGATGAGCCCCAGGAAGGGATTGTAGTCGCTCCATGGCATGAAGGGACGTACGTCAGGATGCATGATGCCATCCAGAAACGGATGCGAGAGTCCGCCGCTGAGCCCGCCCAGCAGTACGCCGAGGATCGAGATTTCGCCTCGTGCCGTCGACGTGGCCGTCAGCGGCACGAGGAGCCGCGGGAAGACGATGAAGGACGCGTGGACGACGACGAGGAACAGGACGGCCGCCAGCAATCCGGCGATCGCGGCGCCGAGGAACGAGTGAAAGAAGCGGTGCACCGGGTACTCCCGGTTGACCAGGTAGTAGATCGTCTCGCAGTCGATGAGCACCTGGGCGACGGCAAAGGCGGACCACGAGAACACCGGGGCGGCGACGCCCTTGAGCGCCAGGCCGGGTCCGAAGTGGAATGGCGTGATCGGCAATGCGTTACGCCACGCCCTGAACCGCCCAGGCTCGAGCGGTCAGCTCGATCGAGCCGGTTGGCGTCGACGCCAGGCGCGACTCGAGGCGGCGCCGGATCGCGTGACGCACGTCGTCGCCGACCGAGGCGAGATACGTCGGCGCCGCGCCCGTCTTTCCGAGGAACGGCGTCCAGTAGTCCTCGAAGTCCTTGAAGACGGTCGGGATCTCGAGGGCGCGAACCGCCACCGAATTCAACCGCACCCGCTCGAACAGGGCCTGGAGCGACTGCGGTTGGCACAGCGGGAACCTCTCGGCCTGGTCGAGCCTGGCATCGCTCGGGCTCACCGCGATGGCGGCGTCCCAGAAGTGCCGGATCATCTGCATTCCCCCGGCGTAGTCCCAGACGTACGCCGCAACCTGTCCGCCTGGCTTCGTCACCCTGACCATCTCTCGCACCATCGCTTCGGAGTCCGGCACGAAGTTCAGGACCAGGCCCGACACGGTCACGTCACACACGTGAGATTCCCACGGCAGGTGAGTCGCGTCTCCGGTTTCGAAGACGGCCTGCGGGGCGGTGATGCGTTGCCGCGCCTGCGCCACGAAGCTGGCCGACAGGTCGATGCCGCGGACCGCCGCGGGCGCAGACGAGGCGAGAATGGTCGACGCCAGCGCGCCGGTACCGCAGCCAACGTCCGCCCACGCGAGACCGGGCGCAGGCGCGAGCCAGCGAACGAACTCGCTCGCGACCTTCCGGCTCCATCGCCCGACGTACTGCTCGTAGGCGTGACCGGAATCCCAGGCGTCCGTGGCCGTGCTGCTCATCGGCTCACGCCGCGCGTAGTCAGGCAATTGGCGCTCGGCGCTGGCGGAGCACCTCGTACACCGCGAGCGCCACGCTCGTCGACAGGTTGAGTGACCGGACGCGCGGCGACAGGATCGGCATCGCGACGAGGCGATCGTGATATCGCTCGCGAAGCTCGACCGGTAACCCGTCGGTCTCGCGCCCGAAGACCAGGACGATACCCTTCGACGCACCGAGGGGCACGTCCCAGACGAGGCGCGTCGCCTTCGGCGAGAAGAAGTGCGGCTCGCCGAGCGCCGGGAGCTCGCGCTCGAACGCGTCCCAGCTCGGCCACACGCGCCGGTCGAGGTGCTCCCAGTAGTCGAGGCCGGCGCGCTTCACCGCGCGATCGTCGAGCGAGAAGCCGAGCGGCTCGATGAGGTGCAGCGTGGCGCCGGTGGCGAGGCACGTGCGACCAGCGTTCCCGGTATTCCAGTGAATCTCCGGATGTACGAGCACGACGTGGATCGCCGATGGCCTGATCGTCATGGATCTGGCCACCGTCTCACCTGTTGCAGCTGCCATTCGGACTCCGGCCACCCGGCCCGCCGATCACGCGCGACATTCAGCCGTGTCATGTCATCGAGGACGTCGGGCAGCGAAAATCCAAGCGCGCGGAGCGTACAGGCGATAACGGTGTCCGTCCGGCCGGTGCCAGCTACGCAGTGGACCGGGGCCTGCCACGGCGAGGACCTCGGATATGAACGCTGTGTATCGTAGATCGCATCGTGGAACCACAGACCGACGAGCACCTCGGCCGGATGCTCCGCGAGCGAGATGATGTCCTGGGCCTTCTCGAAGCACTCGGCCAGATGCTGCTGCGTGTGGTAGTGACGGTGAGGCTCGGAATATCGAAGCAGAACATCGCGAAAGAGGCGCCTCAGCTCCGGGGAATCGGCGACCCCGAGCTCGCGCCACGCTTTGAGCCATTGGCCGGCGTCAGCCATGAGTCAGTAGATCATCCTTTGTCGAGTCTCTCAATACAGTCATGAACTCCCCAATTTCATCCCACGTGCCGGAACGCCTACATCCACTCTCCGGCTCGACTTCGCAGGATGACGAGCGGGATGCTTACCAGTACTCGCCCGATCGAGATGGTTGGCACTCGACCATCGACGGCAAGAACTCGATACTCGGGAACCAGAGATTCGCGACCCGGCGACGCAGCCAGGGCTCGTCCAGAAGGTTCGGCTCTTCCCGCGTCACGCCGCGTCGGTGGCTTTGGCGAACACGCGCACGAGGTTGCCCCCGAGGATCTTGCTCGTCTCCTCGGGCGTGTGCGCATTGACGGGTCACCCTTGTCCTATCGCGCCGGAACGCTCTCGACCGACGCGATCGATGAACGCTTCGATCTCGGCGCAAGAGCGCAAGTGGTGAACACGCTTCGACGACGCGCTTTCCGCGATCAGCTCTCGATATTTCGGCGTGAGACGAGTGTGACAGCTCCAGATCACCCGATAGCTGCTCATGGAGCTGCTCCAGACCGGGCTGTCTTTCGGCCAGCCTTTGGGTGTCGCGAAGAGCCCGAGGATCAGCCGTCTCGTGACCCGCCAATAATGGGTGATGAGCGGGAGATCGACAAGAATCAGGGTATCGGCCGCCGAGAATCGCTCCCAGGCGGCGCGGGTGCCGCCGAATCCGTCGATGATCCACTCATCGCGGCTCAATAGCTCGGCGTGATTCCGGAGATATTCGTCGGGGGGTACCGCGACCCCGCCCGGGCGGAACTGCATCTCGTCGATTACGTGCAGCGGCAGCTGCGTGGTGGCCGCCAAGCGCCGAGCGAGCGTGGACTTTCCGCCGCCGGCGTTACCGAACACCGCAACCCGCCTCATCTCACATGACCTCGGACCGACGGAATGTTGAAGGGGTACGCCTCGCGGTCGATCGTGACATCGGGCCGGAACGCAGCGCTCACGAGGTACGGACGTTTGCGCGCAGGCATCTATTAGACCGCACCTTTGCCAAATGCGTTCTCTAGATCTTGCTGCAACGTCTGGGGCTGTGCCCGGAATGTTCGGGCGCTGCTTTCCGCCCTGTCACCTCGATTCGAATGGGCTTGCCGTCCTCCACCCAGCGAAACAGCCGAAAGGAGAGCGAAGGAAACCTCGGAGGTTGCATCAACCACTGCCCCACCAACAGCAATGCTCGTCCGTCGGCGGTAAAGAAGCAGTAGGCCGGTCCGTGACTGCCGAGATGCTCGATGTCCAGTACCTGAGTGGCCTCCACCTCCATCACTTCCACGGTCGAATGATCGGTTCGCGGTTTTGCTCGCGCTCCGACCGTCCTGAAGAATCGTGCATTCGACCAGACGGAGCCCAGAACGAAGGCGCCCGCGACAACAAGCGCCGGCCAAACGGATCGAGCGAGCCAATATGTGCCCAGAAACAGGAGAGCTCCGATCGGCAAGGTCACCGTCAAGACGTTCCGGACAGGCGAGCCCTTGCCTTGCGTCATCGCCTTGAGATCTCCGGCATCGGCCGCACGACGATAGCTGCGGATCATGCTGATACCAGATCGGACTCGCTCAGGGCGTCCTCCTTACCGCGGGTCCGGTCGCCAGTGGTACTCGACGTCCGGCGCGCTCTCGGGCGGCGGGCTCACGCCAAATCTGACCGCCGTGAACCCGTGCTTTTCGTACAGCCGGCGGGCCGCTCGGTTCTCCTGGTGTGTGTGAAGCTCGAGCCCGGTGGGGTGCAGCTCCTTCGCCAGGAGAATGAACGCGGTCCCCCAGCCCTTGCGCCACTCGGCGGGATCGACATACATCCGATCGATATAAGAGCCCGCCAGCGCGAGAAAGGCCACAACCTCGCCCTGTCGCGTGCCGACCCAGATATTGCACCGAGGCCGAATCACGGCCCTGAAGATCTCGCCGGCTCGTTCAACTGTGAGCGCCTGCCACGTCGGCAGGTACTGGTACGCCGCCTGCCCTGAACGATGCCACACGCCGATGACCTTCGGCGCGTCGTCATCCGCGAACGGGCGGATGGCTTGGCTCGCGTCAGGCACGCGGAATCCCGTCTACGGGCTCTTGACGTCCGTGAATATCAATCGGTTACCGAATGGATCGGCGACGGACATGTCGTTGCCCCACGGCTGCGCCTGGATACCCGGCCGATGCTCCCAGTCGACCTTGAAGCCCAGGAAGCCGACGTAGAACTCCTTCGCCTTGGCTTCGTCGAAGATCCGGAGAATCGGCGTCGCCCGGCCAAGACTCATGAAAGACCCCTCTGCGTTCACGCCTATTGGATCACCTCATCCGCGCGGAGCAAAAGCGTTCGGGGGATGGTCAGCCCGAGCGTCTTGGCCGCCCTGGCGTTGATGACCATGTCGAACTTGATCGGTTGCTCCACGGGCAGGTCTTGGGGCGCGGCCCCCCGGAAGATTCGATCGATGTAGACGCCGGCCATGCGATACATCTCCGCGATGCTACCGCCGTAGAACATGAGACCGCCAGCCTCCACGAACTCGAGGCCGGGATACATCGAGACGAGTCGATGCTTGGTCGCGAACTCGACGATCGGTACGCGGTGCGAGGCGATCAGCGGATCCGCGGTCGTCATCAAGCCGTCGGGGAGCTTCTTCTCGATGCCGGCGAACAGCGCCGGGAAATCCTGTGGGCCTCGGAATGCGTGCGGCTCGAGGCTGATGCCGAGCGTTTTCGTCCAGCGCTGCGTCTCGCGCAGCGCGAGCACGCTGCCCTGGTTCTCGGGGTTATAGATCAAGGCCACGCGCGAAAGACTAGGGCGGAGCTCCTTCAGTATCTCGAGCCGCTTGCCGTATTCGGGGCCGACGAACGCGACGCCGGTCACGTTGCCGCCGGGCCGCGCATAGCTCGCGACGAGCCCGGTCTGGTCGGGAAATGCCACGTTCGCGAACACGACAGGGATCTTGCTGGTCGCGCCCTTGGCCGCGGCTGTGGCCTGCGACCCGGCGGTGCAGATGACGTCGACCGGGATCCGCGCCAGCTCTGCCGCAAGGGTCGGTAGACGGTCCGTTTTGCCGTCTGCCCACCGGAGCGCGAGCGTCATGTTCCGTCCCTCCGTGTATCCGAGGCGGCGCAGCCCTTCCCGAAGCGCATCGAGGTTTGGCCGGCCGTTTTCTTCCGACGCGGGTGAGAGCCAACCGACCCGGTATGTCCTTCCCGCCGGCGGCGCTTGGGCGTTCGCCGACGGCGCGAAGACGCCGAGACCCAGAAGGGACAGCACGACGACGCGGAGCGTCAGCGGCGACTGCGACCTTCGAAGCTTCCGGACGAGACCAACGAGGGCAACGGCTGCCCAGGTGCCCTCGAGGACGACGAAGGGCATGAACGGGATCAGGTACGACGAGTAGCATGCGAGGCCCGCCCCGATCGCGTTCAAAGCGAGGTACGGCCACTCATCAGACCGCAACACTGTCGCGAGATTCAGGAGGAAGGCAACCAGAAGTATGGCGACACCGATTGACCCGATCAGCGTCGCATCGACGTGCCAAGGCATCACGTGGACCGGTCAGCCGCTAAAAGAATTTCCGGAGGAATGCGGCCGCTGCAATAGAACTTGAAGTTGAGCTCGGTCTCCGGTCGACCATCGTTCCCGTCGGAGAAGGGTTTGAGCTCGCTCCGGCCTAGGCGACGCTTCGCACGCGCGGTGCGCCGGATGGCGTTGCTGACGCGCGGCGTTTGCCGGACGGTCCCAGGTTTCTTCGGGATTGCTTTAGCCGAGGCGACGACGCCACAAGCGACAAGACCCTGACCGCCCTCGTTTTCGCTTGCGAAGACGAAGATCGTGTCGCCTCTGGCGATGTGCTTGCCTCCGTACATCGTCTTCTGCTCGCGGAACGCGAAAGCCGCTGCGCCCGGATTTGCCGACCGCGGCCTTGATCGCGAACATCTTGCTTCTCTTCTCGCCTCAATCACCTTGTGACCGCTCGGGACGCCTAGCGTCTGATCAACGGTCGTCGTTTCGCTTCAGGAGGAGGACAAGGTGGGCCAGGGTCGGTCGGCTCGAACGTGCCGTCAGCTTCGCGACGGCTGAAGATCGGGGAGTGGTCCGACCCGAACCCGAGTAGGTACTCGTGGCCGTCGTTGCCCTCGACGAGAATGCCCTTCACCTTTCCCTGACCCTTCATCGCAGCCCCCCCCCTTGCGGTCGTTGGGCGTTAGTCGGGCCGGCTCCAGGAACCGCTGTTCCCGGTTTACGATGTTACCTATCTTCCCGGTTGCTCATAGCGTCCCCTCCAACTCTCACTGAATCGTCGGACGTAAATGGCGCGGCGTCCATCAGATCTCGCGGCGCCGAATGCGCTCGATAGCTTCCTCCAGCTCCTTGAGGTCGAGAAGGCCGGTGGGTCGGGACCAGACGCGAACGAAGGGTGTTCCTGGCGGGATTCCCTTCTTTTTGGCGATTGCCGACGTCGGCCATGGCAGGTTGCCAGGATCGAGCGTCTCGAACTCGGAGCGGCGCGTCTCACCGGCCATCGTGCGAAAACGCTCCAGCAAGGTGACGGCGCGTTGATCGGTGCGGTTCGCGCTGTGGCCAAGGAGCTCGATGTATTTGTCCGGCCAAATCAGGGCTTTCGGATTGTCGGCGCAGCCATCGAGCGCAGCGGTTACGGCGTTGGCGACGCGGGCACGGCGCGCCGGCGTAATCCAAACAGCCATCTTGTCCCACGCATCGAGCGCGGCTTTGCCGCGAAGGGTCTTGGTCATTTTCTTGCGCTCCTTGTCCGGGCGCTCGCGCATACACTCGATGAGTGATCCCACGGCCTGTCGGGCGACGTCGGGGTCATCAAGGGCAGCGAGCAGCAGCTCGATCGTGCCTTCGTCCACCCACAGGTGAATCGCCTGACCGATCTCACTCACCAGCATTTCCCGCCATTGCGGGGACGGCAGGTCACTCCAGCGCGCCGCCAGTCCGTGTACGCCGCTTTCGGCCACCAGTCGTGCGATGAGTAGCTGGAAGGCGCGCTGTTCGTCTACAGGGGTGATCGAGGAGATGAGATGCGTGCCGGAGGCGCGGTCCAGATGCCGCAGCTCCGCCACCGCCTTGACCGCCTGTCGGAAATCTCCGCCGCGCAACCGCTTCGTCAGTTCGCGCACAACAGGTCCCCGAGCTTCCATGGCTGCCTAACGCCCAAGCTCAGCCGCGGCCCCGCGAAGCGGGGACGTCGGCTGGAGCGCCATGCGAGGCCAATCTCTTCGCGCTCATCCTCCCCGATGATAAGTTAAAAGTGAATGGGGGGCGGCCATGCTCGAACAGAAAATCAATGACACGTTTGGTGACAAGGCCCCCACCGGGTTCGGTACCGGCTGGTGGAGCGGGGTCTTGTCAACCTTCTGTGGGCTGCTCGCACTCGGGGCGGTGGCGTGCCTGCACTTTCCACAACTGCTGAGTTCTCCCAATCTGCGGCCCTACTACCCTATGTACCTGATCCGCATGTTGATCCAGGCGGTCATCGTGGCGGCGATCGTCTTCGGAGTTGTGTCCGCGATCCTGCGCAAGAAAAAATCCCTGGGCTTGACCGGGATGCTGCTCGCCTTGGCCGCGACCCTGTGGGGCGGCGCCAGTGTTCCAATCAACGAACCGCTGCACAACGGCCCGTCCATCGGCCTGGACTGGTTCCTGCTGGACATGCTGCTGATGACGCTGATCTACTCGCCGTTCGAGGTGCTGTGGCCGGCCTATCCGCAGCAAAGTGTTTTTCGTAACGAGTGGCTATTGGACGTGGTGTATTTCCTGTCCACCCACTTACCCACCCAGATCACGACCTTCTTGATCCTGCTGCCCGCCACCCAGCTCACGGCCCTCTTCGCCGTTCCGAGCTTGCAAGAGGCGATCGGCCGCCTGCCCTTGCTGGGCCAACTTTTCCTGGCAATCCTGGTGGCGGATCTTGCGGAATACGCCATTCATCGCGCCTTCCACGCGGTGCCGTGGTTGTGGAACTTCCACGCCATTCACCATTCTTCCAAGGGGCTCGACTGGATCGCGGGTTCACGCTCCCACATCGTGGATGACGTCGTGGTGCGCGGGTTCATCCTCATTCCCATGATGTTTGCCTTCTCCCACGACATGATCGTGGCCTACCTGTTCTTCGTCACGCTGCACGCGACCTGGACGCACTCCAATTTTGGCCCGACCATCACGTGGCTGGAGCCTTACCTGATTTTTCCGAGGTTCCATCACTGGCATCACACGTCGCAAAAAGAGGCCATCGACAAGAACTTCGCCATCCACTTTCCGTGGATCGACAAGATTTTCGGGACCTATTACTACCCCGAGGGCAAGTGGCCGGATACCTACGGCCTAGCAAACGAGAAAATCCCGGGCACGTTCTGGGGGCAGACCTTCTACCCGTTCACCCGCAGGAAGGCGGCTTAGCGCCGGCTAGAAGTTCAGGGAAGTCAGCGGACAGTGCCTGGGGATTTCCGCACCCTTGGTCGTCGCCCGTACCAGGCCGAGTGCCTTCATGACCTTGACGGTCAGGAATCCAAAATCGTATTCCGATTCCTCGTGGCTCAACCGCAGCAGGCCCGGGGCATGGTGATGGTTGTTCTGCAGACAGGCGCTGAAGGTCGCCGTGACCGGTAACCACTCGCCGATGTTCATCGCGTTGTCGCGTTCGTCATCGTAGCGCCGGTAACCGAACCTCCGGTCGTGGGTCCAGTAGTTCTGGATCATGTTGATCCAGATCGCGAACACGCGGAACACGCCCCAGACCACCGCCGCAAAACGCAGCTCGCCCACCAGCAGCCACAACAGCCAAAAATTGAACACCTGGGACACCACCGCGAACACCGGGCTCGAAACAAGGCGGAACGACCAGGACTTGAAGATCTCGTCGTTGGCCATGTTGGCTTCGCACCTGTAGGGGAACAGGCACAGGTACAGAGTTCGCCAGAAACCGTCGGACGAAAGCTTGTTGGGATCTCCGGGATGATCGGAAAACTTGTGGTGAAGCCGGTGCCGGTTCACCCACGTGACCGGATTGATGTAGACCCCAAAGGTGTTGTTCACGACCGTGAGGGTCTTTACAAACCACTCCTTGTAGTCGAGTGCGCGGTGGGCAATCCCCATGTGGATGACGGAAGACAAATACAGTCCTCCGATGAACCAGCACGCAAGGAAATAGGCGGTGCCGATCAATAACCCTGTCCAGGGGCCGATGTGCGGCGGGGCGAAATAGGTGCAGGCCAGCGCATAGATGAAAATAATCGTATAACCGGCGGCGCTATAGATCTTCACGCTGAACTCCCTTTAGATGTCGACGAACGCCAGTCTGGTGCCCAACGTGGGCTTCAGCCGCCACGAGCGTAGCGAGTGGTCGGCCGCAAGCCCGGGTTATCCAGCGACGCAACCCGCACCCGCAGCAAACGTCATCCGCTCGCGAAGCGGTCCGTAGCCCGGATCAACTCCTCCGTGATGCCAGGATTGCTGGCCGTATGTCCAGCATCGTTCACAACCACCAACTCCGAGCGCGGCCATAGGCTGTGCAGTTTCCACGCCGTAGCGATCGGCGCCTGAAAATCGAAACGCCCGTTCACGAGCACCCCACGAATGCCCGCAAGCCGATCCACGTCACGCAAGACCCTCCCATCGCCAAGCCACGCATTGTGACGAACGTAATGCGTGACAAGCCGCGCATAGGCCATCGCGAACGACGGATCACAGAACCGAGGTGCCAATCCAGACACGGGAGGCCAATCCGGTGTCGCGGACTCCCACAAGCACCAGGCAAGAGCAGCCCGTTCACGAATCGCGGGATCAGAATCCTGCAACAAGCGGCAGTATGCCTCGACGATATCGCCATCGCGGTCGGCGACCGGCAAGGCGCTGCGGCGACGCTCCCACTCTTCGGGGAAGAAGGCGCCAAGACCGTCACGGAACAACCAGTCAAACTCCTCGCGCCGACCCGTCGCAACTCCAAACAGGACCAATTCCGTCACACGAGTCGGAAACCGCTCGGCGTAGGCAAGCGCCAACGCGCTGCCCCATGACCCGCCCAACACCAACCACCGCTCGACATTGAGGTGCACCCGCAGCAGCTCAATGTCGGCGATCAGATTTCCAGTGGTGTTTCCCGACAACTCTGTCTCAGGGGAGCTCGCCTGAGGCCGGCTCCGCCCACAACCACGTTGATCAAACAGCACAACGCGGTACGCCGCAGGATCGAACAGCCTCCGGTGCCACGGCGTACACCCCGAGCCGGGACCACCGTGTAAGACGACAGCCGGCTTGCCCCTGGGATTGCCGCACACCTCCCAGTAGACGAGATCGCCGCCAGTGACCTCCAGCACGCCCTGCGCGTACGGTTCGATCTCGGGATACAAGTCTGGCATACCTCGCCTATCTCAAACCCACCATGAACTGCCCCGGCGCGGACTCACCGGACGCACCCAAAGACACAGCCGCACGACTAGATAACGTGCATGGTGAGCGGCCTGGCGACACGGTAGAGTACACACATGAAAGTCACCATCGATCTGTCGCCGGCGCAGGCTGAACGCCTGCGCCAAGAGGCGGAACGTCTCGGCCTCACGCCGGAGGACCTGGCCAGGGCCGCAGTTGCGGACCTGCTGGCGACTCGGGACGACGATTTCGAGGCAGCCGCCAAGCGAGTACTACAGAAGAACCAGGAGCTGTACCGGCGCCTCGCCTGATGCGCTACGTCACGCTGGGGGAGGTCGTTGAGCTGCATCGGCGCCTCCTCCAGGCGACCGGTGGCGCGCCCGGCATCCGGGACTTCGGTGCGCTGGAGTCCGCAGTCGCCCAGCCGAAGGCCACGTTCGGTGGTAGCGACTTGTATCCCACTCTCGCCGAGAAGGCCGCGGCACTGTGCCTGGCGCTGGTTCAGGGCCACCCTTTCGTCGATGGCAATAAGCGTGTCGGGCATGCAGCCATGGAGACATTCCTGGTACTCGACGGCGCCGAGATCGGAGCCTCCATCGATGCCCAGGAGCGCCTCATAATCGATCTCGCCGGAGGCCGGCTCGATCGCAGCGAGCTGACCGACTGGGTCCGACACCAACTCAAACCTCTCGGGTGATTCTGTCCGTCCAACGCTCGGCGGCTGAGCGGCCGGCGCCAAACGCCGTGACGCAAGCGCCAACCGGCATCCCGGGCCGCTCCAGTCGCTTGTTAGCGAGCCCTTTTGTCACGAGCATCTAGAACGGCCCGCGCGGCCTCCAGAAAGTCGCCTGCTGCGGCAGGATCTGTTGTCAATCCATTCTGTAGGACCGTGGCGTAGAGGAACAAGAAATCCGAAAGCGGTGTGTCTCCTCTCACGCGGTAGTTGGCGACAAACTTCTCCATGACCCGATAGGCGTCGCGTAGCGTGACTGTTTGCTCGAAAGCGGGATCGACGAGCCTACTCTCGCGGGCCATTTCTTCGCTGCCTCGCTAACGTTCGCGTTGACCGGCCACGGCGAGCGAATGCGAGCCGGCGGTCTGGTCCAATGCGACGGTTCGGCGCTTGGGGCGGCCTCACGCTTTGCCCACCACACAGAGGGTTTCAGTCGGAATACGTAGGACACCGATCGCGTCCTGATACTTACCCATCGCCTGTGCGACCATCTGCCAGATCGTTTCGCGCTGGGCGGCAGAGGCCTCGGCAAGCATGATGCGGATGCTCGCAGAAGTAGCTGGGCGCTCCTCAATGAATTCCTCGAGCGAGGGGTATTCGAAGATGAGCGTCTGGCGTTCGATGGCCACCTCAGTGAAACCCGCCTGCGTGAACGAGCGCTCCAGCACATGCTCGTCGGCAAGACTGAATGTTCCTGGGGTGCCCGCGGGCGGTGGGGCGAGTTGGAGCACGCGCCTGATCACACCCATGGGGACACTCGTGAATGGCACCTTCTCGGGAGACCCCCAGACGGCAGCGGCGAACCGGCCGTCTGGAACCAGCAACGCACGAAGCCTGGTCAGCGCTGCAACGAGATGGGGGAGAAACATCAGGGCCCAGCGACAGAGAGCAGCGTCGAAGCTCCGTGCCGGTAGGTCGGGCTCCTCGGCGTCCATCTCCCGGAACTCGACGTTTCGCAGACCGAGTCTGACGGCTTCCTCACGAGCTAGGGAGAGCAATGCTGAGGACAGGTCGGTCGCCACAATGGAGCCATTCGGTCCCACTCGGCGTGCGGCAGTAAACGCCGGCTCGCCAAGACCGGTACCGAGGTCCAACACGCGGTGACCGGGCCGAATCCGGGCGAGGTCGACGAGGCGCTCATTGAGGTGCTGAGCACCTTGCTCCCAGATGTTCCAGTGTCGTTTCCAGCCATCGGCAGAAACGGCCCACTCGCGACGTTGGCCGGCCTTGTATTGCGTCGGGTCAAACGACGGAGTGCTCAAGACAGGTGCTCTCGTCCTCTCCGAAGATGCGCCGAACGTTCCGGTTCAGCGGCGGCGCGCTGCCGTATGTGCCTTGGCACTTTATCCATCACCGTCCGCTGCAACCGGTTGTCAGGCGACTGCGGGGACATTGAGAACGAGCACGTCTTCAACACCATCAACTTCGTCCAAATGCGATCCCACGCGAACGAAACCTAGACCGGCAACAAGTGCGCGCGAGGCGACGTTGTTCGGGCTGATGGTAACTACAAACCCCGTGATGCCGTGAACTTCGTTAGCCCACTGCATCAACGCCAATGACGCTTCGCGAGCGTAGCCCTTTCGTCGATGTGCCGGAAAGATAGTGAATCCATATTCAACGCCACCGGGACTCCATTTGCGGAGGTAATCAGCTCCCGGTTTGTCGTGAAAACCGATGTGGCCGACCATCTCGCGCGTCCTCCTAAGGACGATCGCGCGAAGGAGCCACGGTTGAAGATCTGGATCCGACTCGAGCTGCTTGAGGCGCAGCTCTAACACATCCCGGACATCCGGCCAACTCTTTGGCAACGAGAGTTGGATTTGCCGCTCGGCCTCTTCGAAGTCACCTCCAACCGATGCGCGAAGAAAAGCTGGCGTCATCGGGATCAGGTCGAGACGGTCAGTGCGGATCGCAGCGGTCACAAGGAATGGCTGGCTACCTTCTCGGCTCATACCGCATCGCCACCGCCCCCGAGCCGAACTCCAGCCGGCTTACGAGCTTCAAGTCGAGATGCTTCGATAGCCCGGCGAACAACGTCGGCCCATGGCCCGCTAGCCTGGGCTGTACCACGAACTCGTACTCATCGATCAATCCCAGCTCCGCCAACGCCAGCGGGAGCTTCACGCCTCCCAGGAACAGTCCCTTACCCGACTCCTGCTTGAGCTGCTGAACGGCTTTCCCCAGATCCCCGCGCACGAGCTCCGCGTTCCAATCGACCCGGTTCAAGGTGCTCGACACGACGTACTTCTTTGCCGCGTCGATCGTCCGGGCGAAGGGTTCCATCCAGTCGGGCCTCGCTCCCGTCCGCGCCGGCGACCGAAACGCTGCCTCCATCATTTCGTAAGTCACCCGGCCAAAAAGGAGGGCATCGGCCCGGTTGAGGTTCTCGACCGCGTGACGATGCAAGTCTTCGTCCGCGAACATTGCACGGTGATCGCAGCACCCGTCCAATGTGACGTTGATGGAATACCGAAGGGGTCGCATTAGGTAAGAATACCGATAGCCATCGGGCAGCCTAACGCGTTGTTAGGGCGCCTTGCGTTTGGGAAGTTCATGCGCTGCCGCCTCTACTTCCGAGCAACGCGTTTCATAGCCACGCGTAGGCAAGGCTCGGATCTTCTCGGCCAAGGACTTCGGATCGTCAGTTTCCTTGTTGGC
>CAVQVI010000039.1:0-28672 GCA_963717075.1 uncultured Acidobacteriota bacterium
CTGGCGAGTTCGCATCGAGCGAGGGGAAGCGTGGCGGCGAGTACTTCACGCCCGTCTCCATCGTCAAGACGCTGGTCGCGATGCTCGAGCCCGAGAAGGGGGTCGTCTTCGACCCGTGCTGCGGGTCGGGCGGCATGTTCGTGCAGTCGGATCTCTTCACGAAGCACAGCGACCAGCTCTCGTTCGTCGGCCAGGAGAGCAAGGACTTCACGTACCGGCTGTGCCGGATGAACCTGTTCATCCACGGCCTCGACGCGAACATCCAGCTTGGCAACTCGTACTTCGACGACAAGCACGCGACGCTCAAGGCCGACTACGTGCTGGCGAATCCGCCGTTCAACGACGGCAGCAAGGGCGAGAACGGCTGGGGCGCGGATCGAATCGCCGACAAAGATCCGCGACTCACGCTCGGCGGCCAGAAGATGCCGCTCTCGCCCGCGCAACGCCAACACGATGTGGATGCTTCACTTCCTCTCGCATCTGAAGGACGGCGGGACGGCGGGCTTCGTGATGGCGACCGGTGAGCTGTCCAACGGCGAGACCGCGCGGCTGGAGGTGCGGAAGGCGCTCGTCGAGCACGATTACGTCGACTGCATCGTCCAGCTCACGGGCCAGCTCTTCGCCAACACGCAGATTCCGTGCTCGCTGTGGTTCCTGTCCAAGAATCGCAAGGGCGGAACGGCTACCGGAAACGGACGGGCGAAATGCTGTTTATCGACGGACGGAAGCTGGGGACGCTGATACCGGGTTCGCGAAAGCAGAAGCAGCTTTCCGACAGAGGATATCGACCGCGTTGCCGCATCTACCGCTTGTTCCAGCGGTCGGCACCAGAGGCGTCCGCGGGTTTGCGTCAGTGGCCATCGAGGACGTTCGACGCGCACGGCTACTCCCTCACGTCTGGGCGTTATGTAGGCTCCGCGCATGCCGATGAGGACGGCATGGCCGAGTCTGACCATCGGCTAATTCGAACTGATTGCGATGTCCGGACGCGCTGAATGAGCAATTCGGACCTCGCAGACAAATCGCGGAGTTCAGCGTCCGCACGAGGACGGCCGAATGGTTAGGGGACCATGCCGGACTCATCCCCGTCAGATTGGTCGAGGAGGGGCGCGTTAACGTCCAATGGACGGGAATCGGTGAATTGCGACCTCCAGACGACGTCGACTTGGTGAATTTCAAGCGGAATCCGGCATTCGTTGCTGGCGTCGGATCTGAACGACGGCGTCTGTAGATGGCATGACGAACGTGCATGCACTCCGGCCTGCAGGCGCGAATAGGGTTCGCGAAGACCAGGCGATTCTGCGTCGCACCTGGCAACGATGGCCGACTGCCATCGTTGGGTTATCGACACCACGTGGCTCGCCACGTCCGTCTATCGGATCTCGACGAAGGGAATTCAATCGCACATCGTGAAGTTACTTCGGCTCGAACCATTTCAGGGTGGCTCTGGAGAGAAGCCGGGCTTCATGCCGTATCTTGGTCAGCGCACAGCTGGTCTTCCGATCGTGTTCCCTGAGATCGGACGCCAGTGCGCCATTGCGGAAGTTCTGGGCGCCCTGGACGACAAGATCACGGCTGAATCGAGAAGCTGAATCGCCGCTTGAAGCTCTTGCTTCACGCTTTTCAGGTCATGGTTCGTGGACTTCGATCCCGTGGTGGCGAAGCGCGACGGTAGGACACCGATCGGCGTGCCGACCGAGGCAATCGATCTCTTTCCGAGCCACTTCGAGGAATCCGAGATCGGTCCGATTCCCCAGGGCTGGCGCAGTGTTCGCGCGAGTCGGTGTCGGCGGTCGACTTTCCTCAATGCGCTGGGGCTTCAACGCTACCCACCTCGCAATGTCTGACGATGCCGGTGATCACGATCGCGGAGCTGCGCATCGCATGCAATACGGGCGCCGACCGCATGACGGTGTTCCGCCCGGCTCATCGACGACGGCCCGACGTCGTGTTCTCTTGGTCAGCGCAGTCTCATGGTCGATGTTTGGTCGCGTGGCGGCAAGGGTTCCTGAATCAGCAGTTGTTCAAAGCCAGCCGTGCCCAAATGCGTTCTGATCTCGTTGGCTGAACGAACGACGTTCCGGAGTTCGCGGGCAAGGCCGCGTCGGAAGACGGCAACGATGGGCCACATTCGACGGCCACCTACCATTGGTGCATCCCGCCGCCGCCGGTGCTATGAAAGCGATGACTATCGTCGAGCCCCTGCTGGACCAGATCATCCGAATAACCGCTGGAGTCCCGCACTCTCGCCGAGCTCCGAGACACGCTTCTCGGCCCGCTGCTCTCGGGCGAGTTGACCATCAAGTCCGCCGAGAAGGCCGTGGGGGCCGCGCTCTGACATGGCGGGCGGCTGGGGCACGGAGACCGAGTTCGAGCTGACGACGCTGGAGCGGCTGCGGGCGCTGGGGTACACGCACGCCATCGGCGCGGAGATTGCGGAGAAACACCGCGAGTCCGACTCGGAGGTCGTGTTCCGCAAGATTCTCCGTGAGCACCTGACGAAGCGCTATTCCGACCTGCCGGCCGAGTCCATCGACGAGGCCGTCCGTCTGTTCGCGCGACCCGACGGCGTCGACACGCTGCGCCGCAACATGGCCTTCCACGCGATGCTCGACCGGGCGTCGAGCTGCGCGTCGAGCGGCCCGACGGCCGCCGGTCGAGCACGTCTATCCCATCGACTGGGAGCATCCCGAGGACAACGACTTCCTCGTCGTCAACCAGTTGCCGATCAGCGGCGAGAACGACCGCCGCCCCGACATCGTCATCTACGTCAACGGCCTGCCGCTGGTCGTGTTCGAGCTGAAGAACCCGTACTCGAAGCGCCAACGGTCGACGAGGCGCTCAACCAGATCCAGCACTACACCGTCGACATCCCCCAGCTCTTCGACTTCAACGCGCTCTGCGTCGTGTCCGACGGCGTGAGCACGCTGCACGGCATGTGGACGGCCGACACCCGAGTGGTACGCGCCGTGGAAGTCGATCGACGGCGAGCACATCGAGCCGAGCACCACCGGCACGATGAGCGCTCTTGTCGAGGGGCTGTTCCCGAAGGAGCGGCTGCTGTCCTACATCCGCGACTTCATCGTCTTCGAGGTCGCCAACGAGAAGATCACCAAGAAGGGCGCGAAGTACCACCAGTTCTTCGCCGTCCGCTGGCCGCGGCGAAAGCGCGTCGAGACCCACCTCGCCGGGACCGACCGGCGGATCGGCGTCATCTGGCACACGACCGGCTCGGGCAAGTCGCTGTCGATGGCGTTCCTGGTCGGCATCCTGCGCCGCCGTCCGGAGCTGGAGAACCCGACGTTCGTCATCCAGGTCGACCGCACCGACCTCGACGACCAGCTCCACGACCAGTTCGTCGCCGCGCGCTCGCTGGTGGGCGACGTGAAGCAGGCCGACAGCGTGGATGACCTGCGCGACCTGCTCGCCACGAGAGGCGGCGAGGTCATCTTCACGACCATCGAGAAGTTCCGCTCTGCGGCACCGACCGCGGCGAGATCGAGCACCCCGTGCTGTCCGACGCGCTCGAACATCATCGTCATCGCCGACGAGGCGCATCGCTCGCAGTACGGCTTCCTCAAGGGCTTCGCCCGCTACCTCGCCGAGGCGCTGCCGAACGCGCTGCGGCTCGGCTTCACCGGCACGCCCGTCAGCTTGGGCGGCGCCGACACGGTGGAGGTCTTCGGCGACCTACATCCACACCTACGACATCCGGCAGTCGCAGGACGACCACGCCACCGTCCCGATCTACTACGAGCCGCGCCAGGTCAAGCTGCACCTGAGCGCGGACGACATCGACGCGTCGCTGAAGGACATCACCGACGGCCTCGAAGAGGCAGAGGAATCGGAGCTCGAGCGGCGCAAGCGCGCTGGGCGGCGCTCGCCGCGGCGGCGGGCGCAAAGGATCGCGTCGAGCAGCTCGCCGCGATCTGCTCGCACACTTCCCGATCGCACGGCGACGCTCGACGGCAAGGCGATGGTCGTGTGCATGACGCGCGCGAACTGCGTCCGCCTTTACGACGCGCTGAAGGCGCTGCCCGGCTGCCCTGAGATCAAGGTCGTGATGACCGGCAACCTCGGCAAGGACCCGAAGGCGTGGAGCGAGGCCGGCCACCTGACGACCAAACCGCAGCGGGACGCGATCAAGAAGCGCATGGTCGATCCGGACGACCCGCTCAAGATGGTGATCGTCGTGCGACATGTGGCTCACCGGCACCGACATCCCGTGCCTGCACACGCTCTACGTCGACAAGCCGATGCAGGGCCACACGATGATCCAGGCCATCTCGCGCGTGAACCGCGTCTTCCGCGACAAGCCGCACGGCCTGATCGTGGACTACATCGGCATCGGCGACGAGCTGCGCGAGGCGACGAACACGTACACGCGGGGCGGCGGGCGGGGCGAGCCCGCGCCGGACATCGGCGACGCCGCGCGGCCCGCTCTTCCTGAAGACGCCTCGACGAGATCAGAGCGCTCCTGCCCGCCGGCAACGACTACGGCGCCTGGCGGGCATGAGCGGATCGCAGATCGAGGACCTGTACGCACTGGTCTACGGCAGCCTCGCCGAGGACGAGATGCGGCGCGACCACTTCCTCCATGCCGAGGTGCGGCTCACGGCGGCCTTTCTGCTCGTCAAGCACCTCGACGACTGCCGGCAGCACGCCGACGAGGTGATCTTCTGCCAGCGGGTGCGCAAGCAGATCCGAAAGACGCTGCCCGGCCGCAAGCAAGAAGGGCGCGATCGAACAGGCCGTGCGCGACCTGGTGGACGACAACGTCGAGTCCGAGGGCGTGGTGGACATCTTCAAGGCGGCCGGCATCGAGCGCGCCGACATCTCGATCCTCGACGACCAGTTCCTCCAGACCTTCAAGGACCAGCCGCAGGAGAACCTGCGGCTCAAGCTGCTCGAGCAGCTGCTGGCGGACGAGATCCGGCGGCGGCAGCCTCGAAACCTCGCCCAGGCGAAGTCGTTCCGGGAACTGCTCGAGAAGACGCTGCAGCGGTACCACAACCGCCTCATCGACGCGGCGGCGGTCGTCGCGGAGATGCTCCAGATGCAGCAGGAGATGGACGCGACGACGCAGCGCGCGCAGGAGCTCGGCCTCGCGGAGGAGGAGCTCGCCTTCTACGACGCCGTCGCCGAGAACGCCGCGCGCGTGTACGACGAGGCCGTTCCTGCGCGACCTGGTCCACGACGTCGTGCAGACCATCAAGCGCAACCTCAAGGTGGACTGGACCGAGCCGCATCGCGACGACGTCCGCGCCGAGATTCGCGCGGCCGTGAAGCGGGTGCTTCGCAAACGGGGCGTTCGCGAGGCCGACTTCGAGCCGTTCATCGAGCGGTTCATGCAGCAGGCCGAGGCGCTGTACGCGGAGTGGCCGCTGGTTGCGGGAACCAGGATCCCACGGCAACAGGCACTTGCGATCCCTTCTGTCTCTACTCAAGTGACGACGAAGGGTTCAAGATGTATGCGTATGCGCTGAAAGCGAACTTCGTCGGAGTCAGCACTTGAATCGATCGCAAATACTAATTTTCGAAGTGGCGCGCGGTCATCAAATAACATTGCGATAAGATTCTGGGTCTTGCGCGATAGACCTGCCGGAGCCCAAGAGTAATCACCGAAGACTCAGCCTTGCTCCAACGTTGTGATGGCTCGCCATATAGTCGTTTACCGATCCGGCGATAAGGTCGGCGATGGCGGCATAGTCCTCAATGCACAAATCGTCTCCGGCAGTCGTTCCAGTAGTGCCAACGCGAATATGACCGACGTCATGCGACAGCATGCCGCTGAGAACATGGGCAAAGATGTGCGTCAACTCTTTCAGTCGAGGAACGTTGGGGGCAATTTCGTCCTCGTCGGTTACCCAGAAAATGTTCTGCATCGGTGGATGAGAGACCGGCTACAAATACCGCGATCAAGTGCGCCGCACGCAACATTCTCTCGAACGCGACCGGTTTCCACGCTTGGAACTGGAGGTCGCCAATATCGATGTCACCTGGAACGAGCAGGCCGCGCTTCAGAAACAGGCTGTCGATGCGCTTATCGATTAAGGTTGTGACCGCAAGACCAGACATCGCGTTCGCAAGGTGAAGGAATGGCGCGGACGCCGCGCGTTTTCGGCGGTCTGTGAGCTTGGAGTAGGCAGCGTCTTCGGCGTAGTCTGTAGTCATGGCGCAACTGCCGAAGCGGTAACTCCCACTCGGCGATGGCCTCGGCCGAAGTAATGACGAACGTCAGTGTCTGGTACGGTGAATCGCCATGGTCACCCGCAAAATCCGAGGCGACAATCAACGCAGACGAGCGTGTCAGATCAGGAAGGAACAAAGGCTCGCGGACGCCCACGTCCTTCATCAGGTTGTCGACGTACGACAACGGACCGAGCTGGTCAGAATTTATGCCGCTCCACATTCCATGCGATCTTCGCGTGTGATCAAGTCGGGCCACGCCGCAATTCGATGCGCGACTTGCGTTAAGAAAAGCGCAATCTCATCGCGGGATCGCCATACGTAGCAGGCCGTCGACCGGGACGTGGATTGACCGCGATCAGTCCAGGCGGCGTGGACCGCTCCAGTTCAGCAAGCACCTGACGTTTGTAGTGAGTGTCTCGGAACGCTGTTTCAGCGAGTACGAATTCTTCTAGTTCCTGGACAGTTGCCTCTCGGCCGCAAAAACGCTCCAGAATCTGCTTGCGAAGAATGTCTATCGGTGGGTCGCCAACATGATCATTTGACTAGGGTCAGTGGCGTCGGAGAACTTGAACTCTCCCTTCGGATCGACCTTCCACATTGCCTCTTTCATCTTCTGCAACCCTTCAGGCTCTTCGTGGCATAGAACAAGTAGTAATCGGTTACGCCTGCCTCGTTCCTCATCTCGAACGAGCGCACATACGTCGCTCCCGCTGCATGGCGAAGTTGTCGCACGTAGAGGTCGTGCAGGCAACGGTTCCGCTGTTGGGGCGAACCGCTGACGCATGCCCCGCCATTCACGTGTCCCGAAAAACGAATCGAAGTTTTCGGGCTGGTCTGACTGCGTAAGGAACCGATTGATCTCCTCGTACATGAAATTGACGAGGACTTCACAACTTGGATGCCCGATAATCTGCGCCAAGAGTGAGAAGGGCACTCCGGTCCATCCAAACGGGTCGACGAAGGCAAACGTCGGCGGAAGAGGACGGTGCCGCGAGCTGTAGAACTCGATCAGTTCCGTGACTTCGGCCTCGAACATCAGAACCTGGCGCGACCTTCACTCGAAAGTTACTGGGGCGCTGAATGCCGTCAACGATCTCCTGAAGCACGGCAGCGCGTTCGGGATCTCGCTCGACAAACAGGAAGAAGAGGCGTGTGGAAGACGGGATAGATTGGTCAAGCGCGGCACGCAGCGCGATGATCGGCGAGCCGTCCTCGCCCTCCGAGTAACGACCGGGACCGGCGAACCCGTCGATGTAGATGATGTCGGGGAAACCGCCGTGGCTCAGAATCGGAGTCCACGCCTGCAAGTATCGCCTCAGTATTTCGTGCTTGGCGCGAGTATGCGGCGAGAGTTCCCAGATGGTGATTTTGGGTGCAGCACGGCAATCGTATCTCGGTCGCGGAGTGTGTAGGTTGCGACCCGTCGAGAATTCACCGGAGCAACGGTGACACACTGGTCTCGTTGCGAAGATCTTGGCCATCGATCTTGGCGCGTCATGTCTTCGGCGACGCCGCTTGCTGCAGCCGGTGCGGGGGAGTCGCCGTATGATCGGTGGAAACTCGTGTACGTCCTTCCTAACAGAGCGCGTCCGGATTCGCTCTTCCGAACACCGCCCCATTGCTTGAAGAAGAACGGCACGCCTCCCGGCGGCACTGGCGCTGGATGACACAACCCAGTCGCGTCGCAATGGCCGCGCACCGGAGCCGCTTTCTCCACCCACGATGACCCAGTCGATTCGGTGAGATCGATCTGCCCGAGATCTTCGAGGAGCGGTTCGATGGAAGGAATGAATCCTGGCGCCACTCTGCTGAAGATCGTGGATGCGCGGGAGGCCCACGCGTCGGTTTTCGACGCTGACGCCCCACCAGATATGGGGCGATTGGCCGCCGTCTTGAGCCTGGTCCGAAGGAGTTGACGAAGTCGTTCAGAACGTTTAGTCAGGACCTGATAGGTGTGCCAGTTGGCCCGCATCATCACGAATGCGACAGCTTCGATGTACTCGTCCGGAACGTCCTCGTGAAAGAGGTCACTCATCGAGTTGACGAAGATCATTCGGGACTGCTGCCACCGGATCGGGTCCAGCAACTTTTCGGGCACGAGTCGTAGGTCAAAGCCCTGCTCGTAAGGGTGCCCGGGCACTCCCCGGAATCGCTCGGCGAACGTCTCGGCGTAGCAGTGAGCGCAGCCAGGGCTGACCTTCGTGCAGCCCCGGACCGGATTCCAGGTCGCATCGGTCCATTCAATGTCGGACTTTGCGCTCATTTTGCGCGAGAATAGCACAGCAGCCATGGGCTGGCAATGAAAAGGCGAAAGTGAGAGAGTATGCTCAATAATTACGCTAGCCTGCGATGACTTTTGCTCAATGTCGCCCGCCGTGTGGCTCGACCCAGCATGCGACACTTACGCCTTACTGCCTCTAATCAAAGGAAATGGAAGATCGATGAAGTCAGCCCTGCAGGAACGCGCCGAAGCTGCTGCCGCCCGGTTCAACGGGGCTCGAAAACCAATCGTCATAGAATTCGCCGGCGTACCAAAGGCAGGAAAGACCAGTGTACCCTCGGGCAGATTCAAGCGTTTCTGAAGAGGTGCGGGTTCCGCGTCGAAGTCGTCATCGAGAGGGCGTCAGTCTGCCCAATCCGGGACAAGAAACACGCCAATTTCAACATCTGGACAGCCTGCACGACGCTGTCTCAGATTCTTGAAAAAACCCAGACGCCATCACGCCCGGAAGATCCGCACGTGCTGATTCTCGATCGAGGTCTCTTTGACGCTGTGAGCTGGCTAGCCGTAATGGAGCGCCTGGCAAGAATTCGTCCAGCAGAACGGCAGGTGGTCGAGGAGTTCCTCCTGATCGATGATTGGCGGCGCCGAATCACAGGCGTGATTGTTATGACAACCTCGCCGCGGGATTCGATGGAACGTGAAAAGGGCTATCTGCCGGTTGAAGGAGCCAAGGGCTCCATCATGAACGAAGAAGTCTTGCAGCAAATGCTTGAGACAACACGTGGTACTGCCGCGCGCTTAAAGGACCAATTCCGCATTTTCGAGATTGACACTTCGAGCGGCGTTTCAGAGGGGCCTCAGCGAACCGCTGAGAGCGTCGCCGAAATTGTTCTATCTCTCATAGAGGAGCAGCTCGAAGAGGAGATTCTCTTTCTTCCGTCTCGAATCGTCGCGGAGCTGTTTGCAGGTGCAACATGGGTGGATGAGGGGGCGACCAAGCAGCTTATGGATTTATTTGCCACCGACGGACAATTCAAAGGTCGCGAGGCGGTTGAGTCTGACGAAACGAAGATCCAAGCCCTGCCAGTGGTTATCGTTCGAAACAAGAGCGGCCATGTTCTCGAGACTGAAGCGAAAGGAACAAAGCCCACAGAACCCTCTTCACGAGAAGCTCGTGATTTGGGCAGGCGGCCACGTGCGACGAGAGGACGGTACTAATGGAAAATCGATCGTACAGTGCGCTGTTCGCGAGCTTCAGGAGGAACTGCGTCTGAGTATTGAGGCGACGGATTTGAGGCTGCTGGGAGCGGTTCGGGCGCTCTCTGGCGGACGAACCCAGCGCCATGTCGCCATCGTGTTCGAGTGGCGAGCGGCCACTGATGACGTCGCGGTCGCTTTGAGTAGTGCCGAATTCTTCGAGCGCAGAGGCACTTCCTTGAGCGGAAGTTTCGTTGATGTTAGTGAACTGGCACGCGATATTGATTCAGGCCGTATTTCAGAGCCATGGAGCACGGAGATCGTTCGGTACTTGTTACCTGACGTGGGCCGACAGATCACGAACCCCAAGCTCGTGTAGGTGAACGGAACATGCGCGGAGGCGTGTTCCTTCAACGGCGCGCCAACTGTGACGTAACTGTGACGTGACCCTGTCGATTCCGCGAGATCTACTGAGGTTTACGGCGATCGATGGAGTCGACGCGATCGCCGTTAAGTGGTTGGCTTCGCAACGGTAATCGAAATCTGTAGCACGCCGTCGCAGACCGCCAGAGCAATTTCCAAGCGTGCTCCTTCATCCGCCTCCGCTCGCGCCTGAGTTCACCGCGAGCTGCGGCGAGATGTCCCGCCGAAGCGGCGTAGCCGCGGAGGAGGACAACCACTCGGACATCTCTCCGTATCTTTAGAATCAATCGTTTACGGACGAGTGGATGAGCCCGTAAACCCGAATTGTGTCAGAAACCGTGTCAGACCTCCTAATGTGCCGCGATCACTTACGGCGACGCGTGGCCTTGGGGCCGGCGCGCTTTGGACGACCGCTTCCAGCATAAGCCGCAGAGTGGTGAACGAAAATCCCAGTGACCTGCCGGGTTCTTCGGACGAGTCGCTACTGGAGAACGGCGCTGACAAGCAGAACTGCGGCACGCAGCAGCTTACGCATCAACCAGCGAATAGCTCGTGCTACGACCGCCGCCAGCGTCTTTTTGCAGGAGGCCTTGGTCGATGAGGCCCTGAATGTCGCGAAGCGCCGTGTCGTGAGAGCATTTCTCGAGCTTCGCCCACTTCGTGGTCGTCAGCTTTCCGGTAAAGCCATCCAGCAGACGATCGATCACATCGCGCTGCCGGTCGTTCACTCGGGCGCGGGCGTACTTTTCCCAGAATCGGGCCTTTCGCATCACCGCGGATAGCGTGACTTCGGTTCGGTCGAATGCACGACCGAGGCAGCCGAGGAACCATTCCATCCACGGCGTAACGTCGAGCGTTCCCTTCTGCGTCTTTTCGAGGATGTCGTAGTAGTCGTTCCGCTCATGACGGATCTGCGCCGACATGCTGTAGAAGCGCTGCGGGCTGTTTTCAGAGCGCGCGAGCGCCCAATCCGCGATTGCGCGCGCGATCCGGCCGTTGCCATCATCGAACGGGTGAATCGTTACGAACCACAGATGCGCCAGCGCCGCGCGCAACACTGAGTCCGTTTTGTCGCCTGAATCATTCGCCCAGGCGAGAAACGCGGACATTTCTTTTTCGAGCAGCGGCGCTGCCGGCGCTTCGTAATGCACCTCCCCTTTTCCGACAGGACCCGACACGACCTGCATCGGTCCATCAGCATCGCCGCGCCATGCGCCGACGATGATTTTCCGCATGCCGCTCCGGCCGGTCGGAAAGAGGGCCGCGTGCCAGCCAAAGAGCCGCTCATCGCTCAACGGCGTCGCGTAATTCTGTGTCGCATCGAGCATCATTTCGACGACGCCCTCGACGTCGCGTTCAGCCACGACAGTTCCTGCCGTCTCGATGCCGAGGCGGCGGGCGATTGAGGAGCGCACCTGGGCAGCGTCGAGTTTTTCGCCCTCGATCTCGCTCGATTTGAGAACGTCAAGCGTGAGAGTTTCCAGCTCGGCTTCCTTCTGGAGCGTGAACCCGAGGCTTTCCATGCGGCCCAGCAGTCGCCCTTGGCGGTGGCGTATCTCGGCCAAAGGCCCGGCAAGGACCTCTTGGTCCCAATGGAATGTGGGCCAATCAGAGAGCTGATGGACATAACGACTCATTATACGCACCACATGCGTATATTATCGGCCTTATTCTACGCAGAGTCGAGGACAAAATACGCAAAAACTGCGTATATTGAGCAAGGTTCTACGCATGCCGCAACCGATGGAAGCCCTAGCTGGAATCAACCGGAACGGGTCATGTTGAGCCCAGCTTCAAGTCAACGAGCCCTGCCTCGATGACGGATCGATTCCTGCGGCTTCAATCATGATCGACCGTCTGGCGCGCCTCGCCCTCAGATCATCATAGCGATGCGTCGCCTACTGCGCGATGGCCTGGATCGACAGGTCGATCCGCACCTCGTCGCCGACCAGGAAGCCACCGGTTTCAAGTGCCGCGTTCCATGTGAGGCCGAAGTCCTTCCGATTGAGCGTGATGCTGGTTTCGAAGCCGGCCCGCACGTGGCCCCAGGGATCCTTCGCCGTTCCGAGGTACGTAACCGGCAGCGTGATCTCCCTGGCGACGCCGCGAATCGTCAATGTTCCGGCCACGTCGTAGGTATCGTCGCCCGTCTTGACGACCCGCGAGCTTGTGAACGTGAGCGTTGGGTGGGTACCGACCGCGAAGAAATCGTCGGACTGCAAGTGCGTATCGCGATCCGGCGTGCCGGTATCGACACTCGACGCGTCGATCGTCAGCGACGCCGACGACTGTTCGGGATGCTCTTGCTCGAACACCATCGTTCCGGCAAATTCCGTGAATCGTCCGCGCACCTTCGTCAACAGGTGGCGCACCTGGAACGTCACCTCCGAGTGCATCTTGTCGATGGCGTATGCGTGGGCAGTCTTCGTGGCCTCGAGTGTGGCAGTCATCGGGTTACTCCTTCTTCTGGCGTAAGTTGGGCCTCGGCCGTCGTGCCGAGGCGTTTCAAGAGGTCGGTGAGCGTCGCGCGCTCCGCTCGCGAGAGCCCGCTCATCGCGTTCTCCATCGCGTTTTGGTGTCCGGCAAACACTTTGGTGATGAGCGCCTTGCCCGCGGGCGTCAGGTGAATGACCCAGGCGCGGCGGTCGGTGGCGTGATCGGCCCGCGCCACCAGGTGACGCGTTTCCAGCCGATCGATGGCGGCGGTCATCGACCCGCTGGTCAGGTCGATCCGCCGGCCGAGCTCCCTGACGGACTGCGGTCCCTTGTGCAACACCGCCTCGAGAATCGCAAAGTCCGACAGACACATATCGAGCGCCTCAATGCTGCGGGTGGCGTGGCGTGTCAGGGTCCGGTGCGCCTTCATGAGCACCAGCCACGTATGGGTCGCCGACTGATCGGTTCGTCGCTGTGTCATGCGGTTCTGGTCTCCAAAGCCCCCACCGGGACCAGAATTATCTTGACATAATATCACTTGATGTCAAGATATTTCTGGAAGCGGCCTCGCAGGATGTGCCGCGAGCACTTACGCCCCTCTACCAGACGCGCCGGACGGTCCCCTGTATGACGTTATCGGACTGTCGTGAATCCAGTGTCGATCGAGTCGCGCGATTGATCCCAGATGTAGAGGCCTTCGACACGCCAGGCTCGGCTGAAGCGGTGACCCACGCCGGCGCGAACGCGCTTCTTGCTCGCGTATCGTTCGTCGGGGGGATTGCTCGCGGTCCAGAACCATTCCGCGTCGCTCATTGCGTAGATGACCCCATCGTCGGTGACGCGCCGGCGGTTGATCGGAAACTCGAGTTCAATGCGGTCGCGGATACGAAACGTCGACGAGTTCTTCTTATCGGTGGAGTAGTACAGGTTGCGCCACTCGAACCGCACGAGATTGCGTATGACGACCCGCCGTTTCGGCTGCTTTTCCTTGAGCAGCTCGTCGTGAAGATTCGACAACACGTGGAACCTGAAACCAAGTCGCGGGGTGAGCTCCGTCGAGTTGACACTGTCAGTCTGCTTCGTCCCAGCGATCAACAGTTGGCCGAGCACATCGATCCATTTCCCTCGCGTGAATTCCGCAGACGGCGTGACGTCCAGAGTGGCCCAGCCGGGACCCTCGGCGGGCTGTGACGCGAGCACCTTGGGTTCGACCTGGAGTCCAAACGTCACCTGATGGCTCTTGATCCAATGGAGGTCGAAGTCAGTCCAGACTTGATCTTGTGCTGAGGCAGTGCGCGAGAGTAGCGCAATGAGCAGGACGGTCATTTCGCCAAGTCGTAGGTGACGTCCCACAAACCTTGAACGTTGACGTTTCATTCAGCGCTCTTTACTTCGTGATGAATGGTCGGTCCTCGAACACAGCACCGCCTCAGTGTGACACTCTATTTGCCGGCGAGGCGCGGGGTCGCTCATCGCGGCGCCGTAACAACATCCGTATTCGTCGTTCACTTTCAAGCCCACCTTGCACAGTTCGCTCTCAAAAGGGGGAGGCTCTGGCAGCCTCCAGCGCTTCCCCTGGACGTTGGCTGGCCGCCACCGGCAAACCGGTCGGGATTCAGCAGGTCATCGGCCGTCGCCCGATCGCCGCGTTCGAGTGCGCCATCAGACGACGACTTCGGCTCACGCACAGGGGGCCACCCAACGGCTTCCAGATGCCGCATCGACGGATTGCCGCTCAACATCGATCCCGGCAACAATAAGGTCTTCGCCCTTGGCCCTGAGCTGTCGGCTCCGATCGAACGGAACGGTGTCCTGTACGGGTTGGTGAAAGCGAACTAGCAGTGGGAAACGTACGCACGCGCCGGGACGCAGGGTGCCGAGTTCAACGTCGTCGCGACGTTTCTCGTGAAGCCGCTGAAGCTGGGCAAACCGTTAATAACTACAACCTCGAGCATCCCGCCGGAACGGCCGGCGAGCAGCTTCGGTTTACCGTCACGTTGATGTATCCGCGATGAAAGGGAGTCGAGCCATGGAATGCGGCCAGGGATTGCAGGCGGCGACCGGAGCGGGCGACCTGCGGCAGCCTCCGTTCGCCGACATGGTGTGGATTCCCGCGCGCACGTTTCGAATGGGCTCGGACCGTCATTATCCGGAGGAGCGTCCGACTCATCTCGTGTCGGTCGACGGGTTCTGGATCGATCGCTATCCGGTCACCAATGCGCGGTTCGCGCGTTTTGTCGAGGCGACTGGTCACATGACCTTCGCGGAGAAGGCGCCCGATCCCGCGCAGTATCCGGGCGCGCTGCCCGAGATGCTGTATGCGGGCTCGCTCGTCTTCGCGCGGCCCGCCGGTCCCGTGGATTTGCGCAACTTCAAGAACTGGTGGACGTTCTTGCGCGCCGCCGACTGGCGACATCCGCATGGTCTGGCCACCACCATCGACGGGCTCGAGCAGCACCCGGTCGTGCACGTCACATTCGGCGACGCCGAATCCTTCGCCACGTGGGAAGGCAAGGCGCTGCCCACTGAGGCGGAGTGGGAGCTCGCCGCACGCGGCGGGCTCGAGGGAGCGGATTACGCGTGGGGCGACACGTTCCGGCCCGGCGACCGCGACATGGCCAACACATGGCAGGGCGAGTTTCCCTGGCAGAACCTCGCAACCGACGGGTATGAGGGCACGTCGCCGGTCGGCGCGTTTCCCGCGAACGGCTATGGGCTCCACGACATGATTGGCAATGTCTGGGAGTGGACGACGGACTGGTACGTGGCGCGGCATCCGAACGAGGTCCTGAAGGCGTGCTGCACGCCGCATAATCCGCGAGGACCTCAGGAACGCGAGAGCTACGATCCCGGTCAGCCGGAGATCCGGATTCCACGCAAAGTCATCAAGGGCGGCTCGCACCTCTGCGCGCCCAACTACTGCCGGCGGTATCGGCCGGCCGCGCGCTTCCCGGAACCCGTCGACACGTCGACCTGTCATCTCAGCTTCCGCTGCGTCGTACGCCCGGCGCCCCAGCGGTGACCGGCGATGGAAGACACGCTGGTGTCATCGATGGCCGCGTCACCCGAGCAGGACTTGTCCACGTCAACGAGGCTGGCTGTGGAACGGACGCGTCTGGCGCACGAGCGCACGCTGATGGCGTGGGTCCGCACGGCCACGTCGCTCATCTCCTTCGGATTTAGTGTCTACAAGTTCTTCCAGTACTTGCGAGAGTCGCAGGGTGCGCCCACGAGCGGGGCCATTGGGCCACGGGAGTTCGGGGGACTGATGATTGGGATCGGGATAACGTCACTCATCCTCGCCACAATCGGTCACCGGCGCAGCATGCGCGCGTTACGTGCCGACTACGAAGGGCTCATCCCTTATTCGCTTTCCACGGTCGTCGCCGGCCTGATCGGGGTCCTCGGCGTCATTCTGCTCGTCGTGGTCGTGTTCCGAATGTAGCCGCGAGGCCTCGCGCCATCGAACGCGCGCGCCATGCCACGCCAGCCTGTCGCCTGTTGATCAAAGCGGTCGGTAGACGGTGAAGCGGAACATGTCAATCACGGCAACCTTGCGTATTCCGCCCGTGCTTCTTTGAGCACCCGAATGTCTGGGTCGGCATTCTTCCACAGCGTAAAGAGATCGTTGTAGGCGCTTTTCGCCTTCACGGTATCGCCCGAGAGCGCGAGCGCTCTCGCCAGCTGCAGGCGCGCCATCGCGTCCATGGGATCGACGAGCACGATGCTTCGATGATCGAGAATCCGCTGGAACTCGGCGGCGGCATCCGCGGGCTGCTGCGCTGCGAGGTACGCCAGGCCGCGAACGTAGATGGGATAGAGTGCGCCGAAGAACGCGTTGAAGCCGATGCCGCCGAGAGCGAAATCGAAGCGAGAGGCAGTCTGCAGCGATTCAATCGCCGCAGCCGGATCATGCGCGTTCAACGCGAACAGCGCCCGAAGCGTCGGCAGATACATGGATTGCACCGACGTGTCCTCGGGAAAATTCTTCGCGAGATCATCGGCAAGAGCCCGAGATCGAGCCATATCGTCCGAGACGGCCAGCGCGAAGGCGGCGGCATAGTCCACGTCGCGGCCCCTGGCGAGCGCGAGGGCCTTGGTGGCCTTCTCTTTGGCCGTCGCCGCGTTCCCGTAGAACGCTTCCCACACCGCGGTTGCGGCGACGAACATGGCCGCCCGCTCGCGCCGGCCAGATCGCTCGGCGATGTCGACGGCGATCGCGGACGTCCGTCTCGCGTCCTGTAATCGCCCCGATCGAGCGAGGACGAGTGACTCCACGTGAGACAATCATGTCTTCCGTCGGGCGCTTCCCCCTCGCCAGCGCCGCCTTCCGTGCCATGTCCTCGTCGATCCCCGCGCAAGAAGGCGATGAAGTATCGAATCAAGTCATATTCCGAGAATTCAAACTTGCGTTCCTCCATCGCTTGACGGACGGTGGCCTGGGCATCGGCGAGACGATTCAGGTAAAGCTCGCTGAAGGCTTTACCGCCAAACTGCGGGGCTAGCGCTCCGTCAAGATTGAGTGCGATGGACTTCTCGGCTGCGGCGATTGACAGCGCATACTGGCCGGTGCTTCGCGTCATGAAACCCGACAGCAGGCCTGGGGGATCTGAATCGCGCGGATAGGTCTGCGCCCAGGCCTCCAGCGTGCGCTGCTCCCGTTCCAGATTGCCGGTGACCTGGCGATCGTACAGCGTCTCGATGAAGAACCGTTCACGGTCGCTGGCCCGATGGCGCAGCTGGTACGCCTTGAGCGTGCTCAGCCTCGCCAGCGCCGACTCTCCGAGCGCGCTGTAGTTCAACCCGAGCCTCGCATGCGCGAGGGCGAACTCCGGGTCGATCGCGACCGCACGCTCGAACAGTGGCTGGGCCGGCACGGCGCCGCCGGCTGACATGAAAATCTTCGTTGCGGCGCTGTAGGCCTTCAGGGCCTCGAGCGACGGCGTCGTCGCTTCCTCGAGCGGCGTCGAGTGTTTCTCGATGGTGGCGAGCGATTCTCCAACGCGCGTTCGGAAACGAGTCGCAATCTGACTGAGTGTGCTCAGGACATCTTCTTTCCGTGCCGCCTGCGCCTGCTCGTCGGCGAGGATGTCGCCGGTCGTGCAGTGCTTCGCGCGCAGGCCGAGGACGTACTGACTGCCGAGCGCCGCGATCGATCCTTCCAGGACGGCGGCGCTGGCGGTCCGGACGCACACGCCCTGCGCAATCTCGGGAGTCAGTCGCGCATCCGCCGGCTGGTTCATCAACGGCAGCGTTCTTCGGATGCGTTCGTCGGAGACGAGGCTGAGGAACGGCGATTGCTGAAGCTGCACCGCCAGCCCCTGTCGCAGCGTCTCGTCGAACACCGGATCGCCGGTCCTGTTGGTGAACTCGCCGAGGACGATGGTGTCCCTGTCGGTCAGCTTCGGAGGGCGCTGAAAATACAACGCACCGGCGACTGCGGCAACCACCACCACGGCCGCCGCCGACCCCCACAGCTTCCAGCGCCGTGGGATCACCGGAGACGGGTCGAGTCTTGCGCGCGGCTGCAGACGCCCTGAATCGAGATCGCGCTTCAGCCGCTGCAGATCGGCGCGAATCTCCGACGCGTGCTGATACCGGCGATCGCGGTCGGTCTCGAGACACTTCGAGATGATGCGCTCCAGCTCCGGGGACCTGTCGACGCGCAGGCGGACGGCAGCCATCGGCCGGCTTCCAGTGGCCATTTCGTAGAGCACGAGGCCGAGCGCCCAAATGTCGGCGCGGTGATCGACGGCGTCGCCGACGCGCTTGTTCGGGTGACATGTACGCCACCGTGCCTAGGACGGCGCCCCGTTGTGTCGCGCTGGAGGTCACCGGTTGCGCCGCAGCGTGGTGCGTCGTCCCGCCTCCGATCTTGGCCAGCCCGAAATCCAGGATCTTGGCGTGGCCGCGCGTCGTGACGAAGATGTTGGTGGGCTTGATGTCGCGGTGGACAATCCCGACGGCGTGTGCGGCATCAAGGGCGTCGGCGATTTCGATGCCGAGCGTCAACAAGGTCTCCATGTCGAGACCGCGATCACCGGCAATTCGCTCCTTCAGCGTGGAGCCCTCCAGATACTCCATGGCGATGAAGGAGCGGCCGTCCTGTTCTCCGACGTCATGAATCGTGCAGATGTTGGGATGATTCAAGGCCGAGGCGGTCCGGGCCTCGCTCTGAAAACGGTTCAACGCCTCCGCGTCGCGGAGCCAGTTCGTCGGTCACGAACTTGAGAGCGACGAAGCGATGCAGCCGCGTGTCTTCCGCCTTGTACACGACGCCCATGCCGCCGCCGCCAAGCTTCTCGACGATGCGGTAGTGCGCGATCGTCCGCCCGATGGGTGCGGCGTCGCTTCCTGTGAGACGGTCGCGGTCGCGGCGGGCCATCGCTCTGGCCGCCACCTCAATCGCCGGCCCCGACAGAAATCCATCAGCCTGACGTGCTGACTGCAGCAGCGTCCGGACATCCCGTTCCAGCGCGTCATCGCCGGCGCAGCTCCGCTTCAGAAACGCTTCGTGCTCGCCGGGCGGAAGGTCCAGGGCCGTCTGGAGCAGGCGCTCAGCGTGATTCCAGCGTTCCGCGTCCATCGTCCTGCTCGCCGTTCAATTCCCGGTACAGCCAGGCTTTGGCCGCCCGCCAGTCGCGTTTGATCGTGCCCGTCGACACTTTCAGCACGTCGCCGATCTCTTCCACGGTCAGTCCACCAAAAAAACGCATCTCGACGATCTGCACCTTCCGCGGATCGATGCGTGCCAGTGCGACGAGCGCCTCGTCGAGCGCTACGAGATCGGTTTCGGCTTCCTCCCTGCTGGCGACGACAACCACATCGTCAAGCGACACGTGCTGTACGCCGCGGCCACGTTTTACGTTGTGACGCCGCGCGTGTTCCACGAGGATGCGACGCATGACCTGTGCCGACACGGCAAAGAAGTGTGCGCGATCCTGCCACTGCATGCGCGTGTAGTCGGCCAGGCGCATATACGCTTCGTTCACCAGGGCAGTGGCTTGCAGGCTGTGCCCCGAGCGCTCGCGACGCATGTAGTGGCGGGCGAGCCGATGCAGCTCGTCGTACACGATGGGTGTCAGCGCCCGAATCGCGCTCTGGTCGCCGTTGCTCCAGGCGCGGAGCAGTGCGCTGACGTCACCGTCCGCTGAAGGCCGCCCGGGTGGGGATGGCTTTTCCATGCGGGCCAAGCTCGACTGATCCCATCGGACCGGATTCTACGCCTTATTGGACAGGAGGGCGACGAACGCGGTCCCACTTGACCCTTTCAGCAAAAACAGGAGGAACTCATGAAACACGTAGCGACCATGGCGCTGATTCTCACCCTCGGTGTCGCAGGCGTCTCCGCAGAAGAGCGGCCTCTCAAGATGAAGTTTTCGGGAAGCATGGTGCCCACGTCCATCGTCATGCGGCCCAACACCATCACAGACGAAGAGCTCCTGGCCGGTGACGGTGCACTGGGATCATTCACCTTTCGAAAACTACGCACCGACGCACTGGCTCCGCAGCCTTCGACGGCGTGCTCCGGCCCAAGTCAGGTGAATATTCCCGTTGTGGCCGGCGGGGGCGTCTTTCGCTTCGAGGACGGAAGTCTCCTGACGGTTGTGATCACCGAAGGAGCCCTGTGCGTGGATTTCGCGGCGTTCGTCGGCCGCCTTACCGAGACGTACCAGATCACAGGTGGAACCGGGCGTTTCAAACGTGTGTCCGGCGGCACCCTGACGTTGAGGGCGACGGTGCGCCCGGTGTTGATCAGCGACTCGGGTGCGGCCGTGCTTCTGACCAGTACAGGGGTGTTTGAGGGAACAGTTGGAACTCGCGACGAATAGTCGAGGACCACGCTCGCGAGACCGTGAACGGGCTCGCCTCAGTCCAGGACCGATTGCTGGACGAAGGTCTTGCACCTGCGGCGCAGCCCGTCCGGATCGGACCGGGAGCTTTGGGTCATGAGGATCGTGACGAGATCGTGCGCGGGATCGATCCAGAAGATCGTCGCGGCGGTTCCGTCGCAGCCGTCCTCGCCTACGCTCGCTCCGTTGACGCTGGCGGTTGCAGCGTCGATTGAGAATCAGGACTGGTCGGGATCCGTCGGGTGCACGACCAGTTCAAACGCTCCGCCATCGCCGAGTCGAACGGCCGCGAAGTGACGCACGTCGCGCGTCGCGAGGCGACGGACGCCGAGCGACTCGGCCAAGGCCACGACCGATGAGTCGACCAGGCCCAGGCTAAGGTTCGCGAAGCGAGATATGACTCGACGACTGACGGCCGTCAAGCCGGCCACGCGGCAAAGACCGGGTAATTCAGGTTACCTTGGTTCCGCAGGCGGCTCAAGAAACGCGCTTGCCTTTCGGGGCTTGTCCCGGGAGCAGAAATGTCTTGATCAACTCACCCTCGCCACACACGGTCATACCAGAAAGGCGCTTGAACCACTCGCCTTCGGGCACATCGGGCTCCGTGTCGAGCCATCTTGCGAGCAACTCAAGCTGCGTCGCAGGGATCTTCCGGCTCCGAATGCGCTCGAGCAGATGCTGAAACAGCGCGGGCGGAAGATTGTGTCGGCGGACCTTCGGCACGGCCACTCAGATGCCGTAGAAGCCGCGCGTCAACCGCTCCTTGATGCGGGCGGCCTCGATCGGATCGGGCGCCGCCGCGAGCTCTTTCGCCAGGAGTCCCAGCTCCTCCGGACTGAGGCGGTTGCCTTTCCCTTCGAGCGCACTCAACTCCGCCGTCTCGAGCGCAACTTCCTCGCCCGTTGGCTTGCGCGCGATCACTCGGCCACCGGTCAACGCTTGCCGGACGAACCAGTGGTACACGGCTAGCGCATTCTTGATCACGTCGGTGCGCTTCGAGTGCGTCAATTCGGCCATCTGGTCGACCAGGGCCAGCTCGGTCGCGCTCAGGACGGGTTGCACTCTCGTCATACTCTCCTCACACTCACTTTGAGCTCACATTATACTCCAGTATGCTCACATCGTCCAGGCACTGCGGGCCAGCGTCGCGAAGCCAACAACGGCTGGCCTCGCAGGGTCTGCTGGCGCCGGCCATTCAGGAATGCCAGGAAACGCTGCGGCTCAGCCCGTAGCACACGTCGGCCAGCACCAACCTGGCGCGCGCGCTCGCGATGTCGCAACCGCGACGAAACCCTTGACCATCGCTGTGTCCGGGATTCCGCGCTAGAATTCGGTCGCAGATGGCGCCACGCCTGCCTATCGCTGGAGTCTCGTTCCCCTTCTCATCTGCGCGGGATTTGTCTCGGGCGTCTACACGTCGATCGTCATCGAGATCATTCGGTGACGGTCCATATCACCCAGTACCCGAACGCGGAGTGGGCGAGATTCGATGTCCTCAACAGTACCGGCCGCGTCGGAATCTCACGTCTGAGTCAGTTCGGACACACCTTCTATCAGGATGGCTCGTACTTCTCATGGTCGAGTGGCGACCGGCTGATTCTTCTGGATTGTCAGATCACACCCCGGCCTGTGACCGACGAATTCCTCAAGGCATATCTCGCGAAATACCCCAGCAACCTGTAATTGTCGCAGCTGGCATCTCTTAGGCCAGTTCTTCGGGGACAGCGAAGATATCGAAATGTTTCCAGCGCATCATGTCGCGCTGGCCAAGCTCCTCGCGTCGATATCGCTGGGTGCATCTCGCCAGAATCGATTTCCAAGCGCGCTCGATCGACCACTCCGACACAGCCTCATTGAGAAGGGTCTCGCGCAACCGCTTGCGGTCGAGCATGTCATCCGGGATGGTTTCGGTCAGCCAGCTCGGGTTGTCGCGTGGGCGGATGACGGGATCGAAGCCGATCGCGTAGAGGTCCACGATCTCATTCGTGTGCCCCGCGTCTCGGAGACCGGCGTTGAAGCGATCAAGGACGGCGTGGCAGAACGACGGTGAAGAGGGATGGGCGAAGACCGTCAACACAAAAAGACGATTGAACGCCCTGCGCTCAGCGGGATCGCGGTCGCTGAACGTGTCCATCAGCGGCCATAAGAACGTGCGCTCGGAATGACGCATGAATCTTGCCGAAGCAGATCTCGCCGCTCCTCCCTGCCAAACGTTCTGGATTTGCCGAAATCTCCTCGCCGCCTGGGAAAAATCCCTCGGAAGCGGGGGATTTTCGACATCCGATCCGTGCACAACGCCGCAGTGGCGACAGCCATTCTCGATTTACGCCGGGTCTGACTGTCTGTCACGCGGGTACGGCAAATGCTGCTTCCATTCCGCGCTATGGCGCTCGCCAGGATGAAACCTGTGATGAAAGTCTTGCTCGTCTGTGGCATCGTCTCGTCCCTGCTCTATGGCGCGATGATCGGGGCGATCCGATTCGACGGTTACAGCCGCATTTCCCAAGCTCCCAGCGAACTGACGGCGATCGGCGCTCCGACGCGTTCGCTCTGGATGCTGCTGGGCTCGGTCTACACCGTGCTCGTGATGGCGTTCGGATGGGGCGTCTGGAAATCGGCAGGGCGGAGTCGCCCCCTGCGCGCCGTCGGGGCCTTGATGTTGGCCTACGGGTCCCTTGGCCTCCTCTGGCCGTTTGCCCCGATGCACCAACGTGAAGTGCTGGCCGCAGGCGGCGGCACGCTGAGCGACACCATGCACGTCGTTCTGGCAAGCGCGACGGTTCTGCTCATGTTCGTCGCGATGGGTGTTGCAGCCACCGCATTCGGGAAACGCTTCCGCGTGTATTCCATCGCGAGTGTCGGCGTCCTCCTCGCGTTCGGCGCGTTGACCTTCTGGGATGCGCCCCGCGTCCAGGCCAATCTGCCCACGCCGTGGATAGGGTTGTGGGAGCGCTTGAACATCACCGTGTTCCTGCTCTGGGTCGTGGTGCTGGCGACTGTGCTGTTGCGGGGCGGAGTCGTACGGTATTCGCGGTAGGCCGTAGGAGAATCCCATGCTTTCGACATGGCTTCTGATCTTCGTACTCATGGCGCTGTACTGGTTTCCGATTCGACGTTGGATGGGCCATTGGGGAACCACTTCGTCTGATCTGACCCGCGGGATGGCGGGCGACACCCTCATCGTCCATCCGACGTATTCAGGCACGATGGCCGTCAGTATCCGCGCGCGGCCGGAACATATCTGGCCCTGGCTCGTGCAGATGGGGTATCAGCGTGGCGGGCTCTACAGCTACGACTGGCTCGATCGCCTCTTTGGCTATCTGGATCGTCCGAGCGCCACCCGCATTCTCCCCGAGTTTCAGCACCTGGCCGTTGGCGACCACATTCCTCTTGGGCGGGGCCCAAGCTGGCCGGTGGCGGCCCTTGAACCCTGTCGCGCGCTCGTGTTGGACATGAGGAGCTTGGGGGGGTTCGATTGGGTGTGGCAGTTTGGCCTCTACCCTCTCGACGGGACACGAACACAACTCGTATCACGCAGCCAAGTGCGCGCCAAGACCGTCTGGGCTCGGCTGCTCACACTTGCGATCGAGCCTCCGGGATTTCTCATGACGCGGCGCATGTTGCTCGGCCTCAAGCAGCGGGCGGAAGCGCTCGCAGCGGCGGGAGGGGACCCCTCAGTGCGTGTCGCATAGCCATGCTGTGACTGCCAATCCCACCCATGGAGATGAACCGTGTCTCTCCCACCATCTGCCTTCACACGGCTCCGCGTCTCGGTCGCGCCACAGCAGCCGCTGGCGACGTAATTGCGCGGGAGGGCCTCGGGTAGGCAGGAGTTTGGACACGACGCGTGCGGACGCACATCGATTGCCATCGTGCGAAGTGCGTTACTCATATCGTAGCGCCTCGATAGGTCGCAGGCGTGACGCCTGGCGCGCCGGGTAATAGCCGAAGGCGATTCCAATTGCCGCCGAAAAGGCCACCGCGCCGGCGGCGGCTGCAAGAGGAATACTGAATGACCATCCAAGCGCACGGGCGACGCCGTAGGAAGCGAGCTCTCCAACACCGATTCCCAACACGCCTCCGACCAGGCTGAGGGCAATCGCTTCGATGAGGAACTGGCGCTGCACGTCTTGCTGGGTTGCCCCTAGCGCCATTCGAATGCCGATTTCCCGCGTCCGTTCCGTCACCGACACCAGCATGATGTTCATGATGCCGATCCCGCCAACGATGAGTGCAATGCCCGCAATCGATGCCAGGAGATAGGTCACGAGCCGCGAGGCCTGCTCCGCGAATTCGGCAAACTGCGCCATATTGTTGACGGAAAAGTCATCCGGCACGCCAGGCTGAATGCGATGCCGGTCGCGCAGCAGAGCGGTGATCTCCGTTTGAGCCCGATAGCTCCGTTCCTGGGAGGCCGCCGTCGCGAACATCCAATTGAGCCACGTAATCCCCACGAGTTTCTTTTGCGCGGTTGTCAGAGGCACGATCACCACGTCATCCTGGTCCTGCCCGAACCCGGATCCGCCCTTTGGAGCGAGTACAGCGATGACACGAAATGGTAGGTTCTTGACTCGGATCGTCTGACCGACCGGATTGATGGCACCGAAGAGATGCCGGCGCACGCTTTCACCGATCACGGCGACCCGCGCGGTTTTTTCGACATCCTCGGTGCTGAACACTTCACCCTCGGCCAGATTCCAAGCTCTGATGTCGAAATACGCGGGCTCGGTGCCGATCACTTGGGTGAACCAATTGTCGGTTCCGTAGACGACCTGGGAATTGGTCTGAACACCAGCTGCAATCGCGACGATATTGGATGTGTCGCGGAGGATGGCCTGCTTGTCCTCGTACACGAGCGACCTGGTCTGCCCCATGCCCACCTGCAGTCCGCCACGGTTGATGGAGCCCGGGACGATCATCAGCATGTTGGAGCCCAGATTCGCGATCTGTCCCTGCAGTTGACGACCGGCCCCCTGGCCGATCGATACATTCGCAATCACAGCGGCAACGCCGATGATGATGCCCAGCATCGTCAGTCCGGAGCGCATCTTGTTGCGCAGGAGCGCGCGTGCCGCCGGCAGCAGAGTGGATGCGAATTCCATGTCAATCTTCCTCGTGCTGGGGTAGTGCCTCGAGCACGTCGCGTGCAGAGAAACGCTCCACGACGAGAGCGTCGCTCCGAACGCGCCCGTCGCGAAACACGATTTGTCGCGTGGCGAACTGCGCGATTTCGTGCTCGTGGGTCACCAACACGATCGTCAGTCCGCGCGTGTTCAACGTCTGCAGAATGTCCATCACCTCGACAGAGGTACGACTGTCGAGATTGCCTGTGGGTTCATCCGCCAAGATCAGCCCGGGTTCGTTCACGAGCGCGCGTGCAATAGCCACGCGCTGCTGTTGTCCCCCGGACAGCTGCGACGGGTAATGCGATTGACGGTCGCCAAGTCCGACCATTCGTAACATCTCCTGAGCACGGCGTTGGCGTTCGGCCTTGGGCAAGTGCGCGTACAACATGGGCAGCTCGACGTTTTCGAGCGCACTTGTCCGCGGCAGCAGGTTGAACCCTTGAAAGATGAACCCGATTCGACCGTTCCGGAAGCGTGCCATCTCCTGCGGAGTCAGCTCCGACACATCGGTGCCCTCGAAGATGTACGTCCCGGAGCTCGGCTCGTCCAACAGCCCCAGGATGTTCATGAACGTGCTCTTGCCGCTGCCGCTCGCTCCCATGATGGCGACGAATTCGCCCGGACGGATATCGAGACTGACGCCGCGCAGCGCGTGTACGTTCGTGCCGTCCATCTCGTAGTACTTGTGGAGATCGCGTACTGAAATGAGGGGAGGCAGGGCGTCGTGAGCCTCCTCCTTCTCGCTGACGTTCGCTTCTGTGACCATGGTCGCCATATCTGATCTGACTTTCCTACTGACCGCCGGGACGAGGCGGCCCGAACCCTCCGCTCGGCTTCTGATCGTCGATCACGACGGCGTCGTTCGGAGCCAGACTTCCCTTGAGCACCTGGGCAACCGCGGTGAAGGTGCGATCGGTAATGCCCAGCCGGACGAGAACCGGTTGGAGCTTCTGGTCTGGTCCCAGCTTCCAAATGACCGCCGTGTTTCGGGCGGTGGAGGCGTCCGGCTTCGATGTTGACGAGCGAGCAGGATCCTCCGGATCTGCGGAGACGTCGATGCCGTTCTGTTCGAGCAGCGCGGTGAGCTGTTCCCGGCTCAGATTCGGCTTGAAGCGGATGGCGGCGTTCGGAGCCTTGAGCACATCGGAAGCCAAAGCGACAGGCACCGTGACATAGGCAGTCATCCCCGGAAAGAGCTTGTGCTCAGGGTTCTCGAAATCGACGATCGTTTCGTAGGTGACGACGTTTTGAACGGTTGTCGCATTCATCCGGATCTGGGAGACGCGCCCGGTGAACGTCTCATTCGGGAACGCATCGACACGAAACATGACGGCCTGGCCGACACGCACGTTCCCGATATCGCCCTCGTCCGTGCTGACGTGCAGCTGCATCTTGGAAAGATCCTGCGCCAGGGTAAAGAGCGTGGGCGTCTGGAATACCGCCGCCACCGTCTGGCCGGCATCGACCAGCCGGTTGATCACCGTGCCGTCGACCGGCGCGTATACCTTCGTGAACGCGAGATTCGTTTTCGCCACGTCCACCGCCGCCTGACGCTGCGACACCTGGGCTTGAGCCTGGCGGATCATCGAGTCGTTGGCTGCAACCTGCGCGTCGGCCGATTCAGCCGTCGCCTTCGCTGCGTCCAGCTGCTGCGGACTGACCAGACCTTGCCTCGCCAACTCCGCGGTTCGGCGGTGGTCGACACGCGCCTGCTCCGCTTTTGCCTTCGCGTTGACCAGATTCGCCGCGGCCGTCGACAGATTCGCGCGCGCATTGTCGAGGTCGGCCTCAGTCTGCAGGACCTGCCCTTGATACACACGCGGATCGATTTCGGCGAGCAGATCGCCCTGGCGTACCCGCGAATTGAAGTCGGCGTGGAGCTTGGCAATCGTGCCCGAGACTTGCGCGCCTACGAGGACCGTCGTGACGGCCGCAATGGTGCCGGTCGCATCGACCGCCTGGCGCACGCTACCCCGCACAACGGGTACCGACACGTACAGCGGCGCGCTCGTGCGCCGCTTCAGCGCGACGACCGATCCACCGATGGCCAGAATCGCCAAAATGGCGATGCTCCACCCGATCCACCGTCGGCGTCCAGTTTTCGGGTCGCGCTTCGCCCTTATGCCTGACAGCGGCATGGTCGCATCTCGGGACTGTTGCAAATCAGAAATATTGAGATGCACGGATGGTTCCTTGGCATTGGGCATGGGCATTTGGCCCGTATTACGTTTCTTATTGAAAACGGGCGATCTTGTCGACCAGCTCGAGGAAAATTTCCCGCTCGCCGACACTGAGTGGTGCGAGCATGGCCGTCATGAGAGTGAGTCGGTGATCGAGGAAGTCTTTTGCAGTCCGCGACCCTCGCTCGGTCAATCCCAGCTTGACGATCCGCCGGTCTTGCTCAGAGTGCTCGCGCGCGACCAAATCGCGTTTGACCAGCCGATCGACGCTGCGTGTCGCGGTACTCAACGGGACCCCGAGCGCGCGCGCGAACTCCGTCATGCTCGTCGGGCCGAGATGTGCCAACACACCGAACGCCCTTGCGTCCTGAAGGGACAGACTGGCCTCTTCCCCCATCGGCCTCGGCCGTCCAGCCGTTAGCCGGCGAAAAACAGCGTCCAGTGCGGTGACGAGCCGGCGAGCCTGCCATTGAAGCGACGTGGCCGGCTCGTCGTTTGACGGCATGTGGTATAGTTCCACCATACAATATTTTCAATATTGGCTTAACTTAGCCATCCTGTCAAGCGGCCATCTGGTGGTCGTGGAACCGCAACCGAGTACAGGCCGGCGGCGTCGCACAATGCTCGCCAAGCCCGTCCCACTTCGGCATCGGCTTCGTCGGATCGTCGCACCGGCAAAGGTCCGCGCCAACTGTTACCTTGCCAGGATCCGACCTACCTTCGCGATCTCCTCTTGTACCGATTGACGCTCGAAGCACAGAAGCGAGTCGCGGAGAGTCCGCTCTCAAAGCGCGAGATCGTGCGCCGGCTGGGGACGTCGGCCGCGCAGTTGTATCGCCTGCTCGATCAGTCGAACTACCGCAAGTCTGTCGATCAGCTGCTCGCTCTGCTGCAGGTGCTCAACTGTGACGTTGACCTGGTCGTTCGGACGAAGACCGCCTGACGAGGACACGCATGAAGGCGTGCTCCTTACAACGTCGCGGTGACTGTGACGGAACCGTGACGTGACCCGGTCGATTTCGCGAGATCTATCGAGGTTTC
>CAVQVI010000040.1:0-28547 GCA_963717075.1 uncultured Acidobacteriota bacterium
CAAGCGTGCGCCTTCATCCGCCTCCGCTCGCGCGTGAGTTCATCGCGAACTACGGCGAGATGTCCCGCCGAAGCGGCGCAGCCGCGGAGGAGGACAACCACTCGATCCGGGCAATCTCCTTCCAGGAGTCCAGCCGACCCTCAGGGGCATGCACGGGGCCGGCGGTGGGTTGCGCGTCCGAATTGTCGGCGATGAAGACGACAGGATAGCGCAGACATGCGCCAAAAGACGCCACACCTTCTGTGGCATGTCGTTGCGCTTGAGCAGCCGAAGATCGCCGAGCACACTGGGCCCACGTCCAATACAGGGCGTTCTTCAAGGAGGGGCATCATGAAGAAGTTGTTGCTCGTGGTACTCACGGTGGGGCTGCTCACCAGCCAAGGGATTGCAGGGCAGGCGAAGCCGGGATCGATTCAAGGCGTATGGCGGACCGTCGAGGTGACGATGACGGGACCAGCGGCCCGTACGATCAGCCAGATCCAACCCAACCTGACCATCATCACGGCCAGGCACTACAGCCGAATCAACATCGACGCCGAAGGGCCGCGTCCGATCGTCGCAGACGTGACAAAGGCAAGCGCCGACGAGTTGCGGGCAGCGTGGGGGCCATTCGTCGGCGAAGCCGGCACTTATGAAGTGACCACCGGCAATCTCATCACGATGCGACCAATCGCCGCGAAGAACCCGGCAGTGATGGGTCCGGGGGTGTTCATCACGTACACCTACAAGCTGGACGGCGACACGATATGGGTGACCCAACAGCGAAACCAGCATGGCCCGTTCGCCAATCCCGTCACGGTCAAGGCCGTGCGCATCGAATGACACGCGCAAGGTCCGACCGGGCGATCGTTCGGTGCAGATCAGCGAAAGGGGATGTCACCCGCGGCGGGGTCCAGGCCTCACCGCGGGGATCTCGCGGCCTTCATGGTCGCGCAACTCACCGAAGACACATGGGTGCGGAAGTGTGTGGCCATTGGTTACTGACACGTGTTCTGGAGGTCCTGTCATGCATCGGATCCGTCGTGCGTCACTCCTGATCGTCTTGGCCCATCCCGACGATGAGATCTTTCACGGCGGCGTGCTCGCGCACCTCAGCGAACGGGGCGTGCGCGTCACGCTCGCCTGTGCCACCGACGGCGAAGCCGGCAAGTCACACCCATCGGTGGGGCCGGTCGAGGACCTGGGTGCGCTGCGCGTCGAAGAGCTCCGTCTCTCTTGCATGCGGCTCGGCATCGAGGAGCCGGTACTGCTCCGATTCCACGACTCGGCGCGCAAGGAGCGCCAGCGGCACCACGACCCGCATGCCCTGGCCAACGTGGACATGCTCGACGTGGAAGCCGCCATTCGCGGGATCATTGCGGACGTGAAGCCGCACGTGATCGTCACCTTCGAACCGCACGGCTGGTACTATCATCCCGATCACGTGGCCATTCAGCGTGCCACCACCGCGGCGTTCTTCTCCAGCGGTGTCTTGGGGGACGAGGCGCCTGAGCGTCTGTTCTACGGAAGCATCCTTCGCGATGTGTTCCGGGTGCTCGCGGACGCCAGCCGGGGCAGAGGCATCATCGACGGTCTCGACCCTGACGTATTCGCGACAACGCCAGAAATGACCGCGGTGTCATTTGACGCCAGACCCTACCTGGATCGGAAGTTCTCTGCGCTGGCCGCGCACCGCTCGGCGTTCGGCGTCACGCTGGAGACGCTGAAGAATCCCCCGCCCGGCACAGCGCAGATATTGCAGGCGCTTCGTCCGGTATTGGAGCGCGAAGTGTTCCTTCTCGGAGGTGCGCGCGGTCCCGTTCGACGATGGCCGTTGGAGGATTTCTTTGATCGGCTGGAAACAGCAGAACTTCATTCGATGCGGGATGGGAGTTCCACCGTGCAATTGTGAGACACCCCCAATCTTCGGCGGTCATCTACGAGCCCGGTCCGGAAGCCAAGAATGCTCAGGTGGTATACAAGGTAATCACCAACAGGATGAAGCGATAGCCCAATACGATGCTCGCTATGGCCGCGGTGAGCGCCACGACTTTGAGAACCCGACTGGCGCCAGTGGCGCCGTAAACCTCTCCCGTCGCGACGTGCAGATACATTCCACAAGCGAGCAGCAGGGCAATGGAGATCGCGTAATCCAGCCAGTCGGAGGAAAATCCGGCGCCGCCGAGCCACAGGTCAAGAGGAGGAACCACTGTCGCGACGCAGAAGATCAAGAGTAGGAATGCATACACGTGGAGCGAAAAGAGGGCATGGGCACCAAGCGAGCTCCTGCTTCGATAGAACGCGATCGAGGGCGCCGCCACAAAAGACACCACCATGAATATGATGAGCGACCGCGCATTCCGCGCCATGGCATGATCGAAAACTGGCGCATAGACATCGAGCGTCGTCTGCATCGCCTCTAATCGATACGACACCAACAATGCTGCGACGCCACTCCACGGTTGAGTGTGAAGATGTGAGTCGATCGGGGTCGTGAAGACCGTCCCGCCTGTCAGCGATTCGGTCGCGAAAAACAGCGCGTTGGCGATCAGGAAAAGCGGGACAGGCCCGACGTATGGCCTCCGCTGTCCCCGCAGGTAGGCCACCGTGAGAAAACCCGGACGGCCCACCAAACATCGAAAACTCAGAATGAGGCGACCATCAATGTGAGTAAACGCCTGGACGAGTTGATTGAAGATGCCGCGAAGCGTCAGCTCGCCCTCGCGGAGCGGACGTTCGCCGCATCCCGGACAATAGGGCGTGGAGACCGTAGCGTGACAGGTGGGGCACGTCCACGGCTCGGTCTCGGTCATCGTTGTACCTCTGTCGAGCGGCATTGTGTCACGACAGCCGATTGGGGGGGGTATGATGTCGGCGGGATACGCATGAGATCGCCCCGAGGGTTCGTCGCTGCCGTTGTCTTCCTATTGGCACTCCCCGTATCACTCCTGTATCAGATGGTTGTCGGCGCCGGAGCCGAGATCGTGGTTCACGCGGCGCTCGCGCTGGGCTCGGTTCTCATGGCAGTCGCGGTTTTCGATTTCAGGACGTCGAGATGGATCGCCTGGGCGGGATGTGTGTCCACCGGCGCGTTGGCCGCTATTTTTCTTGTGCAGGGTGTGAGCGAACTGATATCAGACGCGAGGCTCACGCAGCTTGCCTATCAGACACTAGGGCAACGCGTAGAAGGATGGCTGGTTGATCTGTTTCTCTTGTGGTGCATTGCAGTCTTGCTGCTCGACAGCCAGGGCAAGACGAAGCTTCTAGGATTTGTGGCGATCTCGATCGTCGTGTGCGTCGAAGCCTATGCAAACGGCTTGTCTTTTCTTGGTACGTCGCTAGGCGCGGAGGCACCGAGTCTCAAACTGCTGTTTCTGTTGCCGTTTAGCTGGCTCCTCCTTGAAAGCAAGAAGACATCCGACTTGCAGCCACGTGTAACGGCCGTCGCCGTCTAAGTGGCAATGCGGATTGTGATAGGACTCGCGTTTCGTGTGACTCGCAGGGAGTCTCGACCGGGCGCTGACCTTTGGCCCGGCTCTTCTAAGATGCGCCCAAGGAGGCTGCAAAATGGCGTCCGCAGAACATGATCGTTTGGAAGAGGCCCGCACCAAGGACGTGCCGTGGCGGAAGTGGGGACCGTATCTCTCGGAGCGGCAATGGGGAACGGTGCGCGAGGATTACAGCGAAAATGGAGATGCCTGGAACTTCTTCACCCACGATCACGCTCGTTCCCGGGCGTATCGCTGGGGCGAGGATGGCTTGGGAGGAATCTCCGATGACATGCAGCGGCTCTGTTTCGCCCTTGCCCTCTGGAACGGCAAAGATTGGCTCCTGAAGGAGCGGCTCTTCGGACTCACGAACAGCGAGGGGAATCACGGGGAGGACGTGAAGGAGTACTACTTCTATCTCGACAGCACGCCGACCCACTCGTACATGAAGTACCTCTACAAGTATCCCCAGGCGGACTATCCGTACGCCGACCTGGTGGAGACGAACCGCCGGCGCACCCGCGACGAGATGGAGTATGAGCTCCTCGACACCGGCGTCTTCGATGACGACCGCTATTTCGACGTGTTCGTGGAGTACGCGAAGAGCGCTGTCGAAGACATCCTCGTGCGCATCACGGCGGTCAACCGTGGGCCCGACCCCGCCACGCTGCACCTCCTGCCAACGCTGTGGTTCCGCAACGACTGGTCGAAGTGGATTGCCGAGTCCAATCGAGCTGCCGAGAAGCCCCTCCTCACGCAGATCGAGGCACCGGCGGGCGCGACCGCGGTCGCAGCCACTCATCCCCTCCTGGGTGAATTCATCCTCTTTTTCGAAGGCGACGTGCCGCTGCTCTTCACCGAGAACGAAACGAACCACGAGCGGCTTTTTCACGGGCAGAACGAGAGCACTTATGTCAAAGACGGCATCAACGACTGCGTGGTACAGGGCAATCAGGGCGCGGTGAACCCCCGCAAGCAGGGCACCAAGGTCGCGGCACACTGCAAAGTCGATATCGGCGCCGGTCAGACCAGCGTGATTCGCCTACGGCTCTCCAAGACCTCTCCGGACCGGACCGGCAAGCCCTTCGGAAAGTCATTTGATGACCTCTTCGCCGTCAGGCTTCGTGAGGCCGATGAGTTCTACAAGTCGGTCACCCCGCCATCTGTGAGTGAAGACGCCGCCAACGTGATGCGCCAGGCCCTCGCCGGCATGTTGTGGAGCAAACAGTTCTTCTTCTTCGACGGTGACAACTGGCTGGACGAGCATCGCTCCAACCCCCTCCATTCCGGATACCGAAACGCCCGGAACTCGGAGTGGTACCACATGTTCAACGCCGACATCGTCTCGATGCCCGACAAGTGGGAGTACCCCTGGTACGCGGCGTGGGACCTGGCCTTCCATACGCTGCCGCTCTCGATCGTCGACCCCGATTTCGCCAAGGAGCAGATGACGCTGATGCTCCGCGGCTCCTATCTGCACCCGAATGGTCAGATGCCCGCCTACGAGTGGAACTTCAGCGACGTGAACCCCCCGGTCCACGCCTTTGCGACCCTGTTCCTCCATCGCACCGAGCAGGCCCTGCGTGGCGACGTGGACGTGGACTTCCTCAGGGTCACTTTCAACAAGCTCCTGCTGAACTTCACCTGGTGGGTCAACCGGAAGGACCGCTTCGGCAAGAATGTGTTCGAGGGCGGGTTCCTCGGCCTCGACAACATCGGTGTGTTCGACCGCAGCGCCCCGCTTCCCACCGGCGGCCACCTCGAGCAGGCGGACGGCACGGCGTGGATGGCTCTCTTCAGCCAGAACATGCTGGAGCTCGCGGTGGAGCTCGCGGCGCACGACCCAATCTACCAGGACATGGTCTTCAAGTTCGCCGAGCACTTCTACTACATCGCCGCAGCCATGAACCGGCCCGGAGCGGACGGGATGTGGGACGAGGAGGATGGCTTCTACTACGACCTGCTGCGGCTCCCCGACGGCAGCGCCACGCGGCTCAAGGTGCGTTCGATGGTGGGGCTCCTCCCGCTGTGCGCGACCACGGTGACCGAGAAGTGGCAGCGGGAACGCGTCCCGAAGGCGATGCAGTACGTTCAGGAGCGGCTGCGCCGCATGCCCGAACTTGCGACGACGATGCACCCGACGGGCGAGCGCCATCTCGGCGTGGCTGACCGAGGGATTCTGGCCCTGGTCCACCCGGAGCGGCTCCGCCGAATCCTGACGAAGATGCTCGACGAGAATGAGTTCCTGAGCCCTTACGGTATCCGCGCTCTATCCAAGTTCCACGACACGCACCCGTATGTTTTCCACGTGAACGGTCAGGCACTTTCCGTCGACTACCTGCCTGCCGAATCGAACACGGGGATGTTCGGCGGCAACTCCAACTGGCGCGGCCCGATCTGGATGCCGGTGAACGCGCTGCTGATCCGGGCGCTCCTGAACTTCTACATGTACTACGGCGATAACTTCAAGATCGAATGCCCGACTGGTTCCGGCAAACTGATGAACCTCTTCGAAGTCGCCAAGGAGATTTCCGACCGTCTCACGCGGATCTTCCTGCGCGATAACAGCGGGCACCGTCCCGTGTACGGCGGCACGAAGAAGTTTCAGGAGGATGCCCATTGGCGCGACCACATCCTGTTCTATGAGTACTTCCACGGCGACAACGGCGCGGGTCTCGGCGCGAGCCACCAAACTGGATGGACGGGATTGGTCGCGAAATCGATCCAGCTCTTCGGACTGCTCGATGCGAAAAAGCTACTCGAGGCCGGCAAGGGTGGAGCATTCGCCAGAGAAACGTCCGAAGTAAGGTGACGATTGAACGGCCGATCAGAGAGAAGACTGACCTGCCGGCCGCCTCTTCGCTGAGAATTCCGGCGGTGCTTTCGACGCTCTTGGGCGCGCTGGCACTGACGTGCACACTGGCAGGCCTGTTCGTCCACGGCTTTTACCACCTCGTGGATCCAGTGCTGCTTCCGGGCAGCTACGGCCAGGACTGGACGTCGCTCGCAGGCGTCCCCACACTCGCATGGGCAGTCCGCTCGGCCCGGCAGGGCTCACTCCGGGGGCTGACCGTCTGGCTCGGCCTGCTCACCTACTACACGTACGCATATGCCTTGTACACATTCGGACCGCAGCACACCCCACTCTATCCACTGTATGTGGTGATCTTGAGCCTCTCAGTCTTTGCATCGGTGAACATCAGTCTCTCGCTGGATGTCTCTGCGTTCTACGCCCAACTCCACGACCGGCTGCCAATTCACCTCATCATTCTCCTGGTTGGGACCATCGTCATCGTCCTAACGCCTGTGTGGGTCACGATGATGATCGCGGCCATCCACGAGGGCAAGCCTTCGCTGTTCTCCACGATTCACGTCCTGGATTTGGCGTTCGTGTTCCCCGCATTGACTCTCACTGCTGCCGGCCTGTGGCAGCGGCGTCCGTCGAGCTATGTGTGGGCTGGCGTGATGCTGGTATTGAGCGCAACGATGATGGTCAGCTTGGTGGTCTCGGAAGTGATCGCCGTGCTCCAGTTCACGCCGGACCCACTGCCTCTCTCTTTGACCTTCGCAGTCATGGCTCTGGCTGCGAGCCTGCTGACTGGCACCTATCTGCGCAACCTGGCGGCCTGAGGCACCTGGGTGGGCCCGAGATCGGATGGGAATGCGCACTTGCTTGTTGAACGCCTGGCGAGGCGCCCGACCTGAAGGTCGGGCCTACACCTGACTGCGGCGGCGAGGCGCCCGACCTAAGAGGTCGGGCCTACGACTGACTGCGGCGGCGAGGCGCCCGACCTGAAGGTCGGGCCTACGACTGACTTCCGGCCTACTGGCAGCCTGAAGCACCTGGGTGGGCCTACTGATCGCCGCTCTTGGACGGCGTGGCAGCCGCGGAATAACTGAAGTCCACGGTCGCAACCGCGCCCGCCTTCACGGTCACGGTCTTCGAGAGTTCGCCGAACCGTTCCTGCCACGCGCGGACGGTGTAGGTCCCGGCAGGCACCTTCCCGATCTCGAACGAGCCGCCTCCATCGCTCACGGCGAAGTACGGGTGCGAGACCACGCCAATGTACGCGGTCATCCATCGGTGGATGTCGCAGCCAAGCTTCAGCATGAACTCTTCCTTCACCGGCTTGAAGTCGAACGACATCCCGGACTTCGGTTGCGCAATATTGAAGCTGTTGCCGGCATTGGACGAGCTGTGCACGTTGTGCAGCAAATCGTCGCTGCTGCGAACGCGCAGTGTCTGGCCGACACGCATACCGACGACGCGCGGGCCGTAAAAACACGCGCGCTGATCGATCACAACGGGATCGGCCGGAACGGGAGTTTGTGGAAACGTCCCATCCAGCCTCACGAATACATTCGCGAGACTCCCGTCGGCTTTGGCCACAACGGCTTCCTGAATCGGCCGCTTGCCGGCATTCAGCGCCGCGCACTTCGGATCCACACCCATTCTGATGACGGTATTGCCCGGCGCCGGTCCGTTGATAACGACGCGGCCACGAATCGTTCCGTTGCGATCCTGCGCCCGCGGAGCCAGGGCGGCAACGAGCAGAATGATCGCAACGGCCCATGCGTTGGTTCGCGTCATGGTGTCCTTGGGTGTTCCTTCCGGGCGCCTCATATGGACAGCGCCGTTCACAGCGGCAGTAGGGACTGTAAGCTCGCACGTGCACCACGCTGATCTTAGCATGCGGCCCGCGAGGGTCATCGCTGCCTGCGGACCAGCGGCTTTGACCCGTTCGCCCCGACCGTCAGGTGGCGCCTGAGAGATCTGAACGCATTGAGCATCTCCGCGTACGAATAGTTGGCGTTGCGCCCGCTCGGATTCGGCAGCACAAACACGCGCGCGCCTTCAAAGCGATCGGGCTGCAGTCCGAGAACGACTCGCGCGCGTGAGCGTCTGGCGCCATCCGATCCCTGATGATGCGCTCGGAACACGGCGCGAAAGAGCGTCACACCGAGGAGCGCCACCACTTCCGGACGCCATCGGCGAACCTTTCGTCGAAGTGTGCGAAGGCCCTTGTCGTACTCCTCCGCGCGAAGGGTATCGATGCCAGGCGTGCATCGGGGAACGAGATTCGTCACCCCGTATCCCCACTCCGGCAACCGCACGTCGTCCTCGGCGCTGAGCGGCTCCGGCACGAGTCCAGAGTCGTAGAGCAGCTTCCAGAAGCGATTCGAATAACCGGCAAAGTGGTGACCGATCGCTGCTGAGCGAACACCCGGGTTGATCCCGACGAGGAGAAGACGTACGGGCGGAGTGACGCGATCCCTCAATGGTTGCGGCTGCCGCATGGCTCCTATATCATCGCCCGTCTCCAGCGAGTCCGCCGGAGGTTGCGAGACGAGCGACTATGAACTGGCTATTCAAAGAAGAACCGTCACACTACAGCTTCGACGATCTCACCAAAGACAAGCGCACGATCTGGAGCGGCGTGAAGAACCCGCTTGCCCAGAAGCACCTTCACGCGGTGAAGCGCGGCGATCGGATCTTCTACTACCACACCGGCAACGAGAAGGCGATCGTCGGCGTCGCCAAGGCGCTCGGAGACGCCTACGACGATCCGAAGGACAAGATCGGAAAGCTTGCGGTTGTGGATGTCGGTCCGGTCCGGAAGCTCGTCCGCCCCGTCACCCTCGCGGAGATCAAGGCTGACCCCACATTCAAGACCTTCCCACTCGTCCGCATCTCCCGCTTGTCCGTGATGCCGGTGAGCGATGAAGAGTGGGGGCGGATCGAACACAAGGTTGGATGAGGCCGGGCCACTCGCGCTACCTGCCCTTGTTGTGACTACGTGCAAGCCCGAGTGTGATGAGCAGCAGCACGGGCGACCAGTACCACGAGAGGCGTGCGAAGCCGACCCGCTCAAAAAGAAAGCCCCCAGCAGCGGGGCCGGCCAGCAGCCCGACGCCCCACCCCACGTTGTACAGACCGTAGGCAAGACCGAAGGACTCGCTGCCCTCCTGCGATGACGCCTCCGCGATGAACGACAGCGACGGCGTGATGACAAGAGCCACGACAGCGGCCTCGAGCGCGTAGTAGAAGACCGCCGAGGCGAAACTGAACGACCGACCGAGGAACGGCAGCACCACTGCCGACAGCGCCAGGCCGAGCATCATGAGACGCCATGCTCCGAATCGGTCAGCGAGGCGTCCGAACAACGGATTCAGCACTGCCGTCACCAGTGCAGCGACCCCGAAGAGTGTTCCGACCCGTCCCGGATTGACGCCGAGCGTCTCGAGGTGCAAGACGAGCACAAGCTCCAGCATCGCGATGGTTCCGGCAGCCGCAATCACCGCCGCAATGCACAGCACGATCGCTCGTGCTCGAATGGCGGACAGGAGCGGGATCTGCGAGCGATTCGCGCGCGGCGCCGGCACCGGTAACCAGAGGAAGCCCCCGAGGACTGCGGCCGCCAAGGTGGCGAGGACGAGAAACGGCAGCCGTATGCCGCCCACCTCGTACAGAAAGCCGCCGATCGATGGACCGAGCATGAAAGCGACCGCCGTGCCCGACATGACAACACCGGTGACTCGGCCACGTTCCTGAGGCCCGTACAAGTCCGCGAGCAGCGCGAGGCCGACGACCCAGGTGATCGCGTCGGCGGCACCTTGCACCATGCGCGCCGCAAAGAGCCATACCAGCTGATCGGCAAAAGCGAACAGCAGCGTCGAGCCGCCGAGCGCCAGAAGCCCGATCACCATGGGCGTCCTCCGGCCGATCCGATCGGATGCCGCGCCCATCGGAATCGAAGCCATCAGCAGCGTGACACCGAACGATGCGAAGAGAAAGCCGATGACGGTCGGCGACGCCCCCAGCCTGACACTCAGGTCCGGAAGGACCGGTACCGCAATCGAGTACGCAAGGATGTCGATGAAGGTTGCGAGAAAGACGAGCATCGCGGCGGTGGACCGACGGCTACGAATCGACATGGGGTGCGACCTGCAGTGAGAGCCGCACGGCCTGACCTCGAGGTCGGGCGTGTCGGTTGTAGTCTGTCGTAGACCCGACCTTCAGGTCGGGCGCCTCACCGTTGTTGTCAGGCGTAGGCCCGACCTTCAGGTCGGGCGCCTCAGCCGTAGTCAGGCGTAGGCCCGACCTTCAGGTCGGGCGCCTCACCGCCGTTTCAACATCAGGCAGCTGAGAGGCGGAATCACAAGCCTCAGCGACTGGCCGAAGCCGTGGAACGCGACCGGCTCGGTCTGCACCTCGCCGAGATTGCCCATATTGCTGCCTCCGAAAAGCGTGCTGTCGCTGTTGACCAGTTCAGCATAGCGTCCGGGCTCCGGGACGCCGACCCGGTAATCAGCGCGCGGCACGGGCGTGAAGTTGAGCAGCACGACGACACAATCGTGATGATCGCGCGCGAACCGCACGAAGGAAAGCACGCTGTTCTCCTGGTCGTTGCACTCGATCCAGCGAAAGCCCGACGGCTCGAAGTCGCACTCATGCAGCGATCGCTCCGAATTGAGGACCCAGTTCAGCACCTGCACGTAGCGTCGCAGCCCCGCGTGCGCGGGGATGTCGAGCAGGTGCCAGTCGAGGCTGCCGTCGTGGCTCCATTCGTTCCACTGGCCGAGCTCGCCGCCCATGAACAGCAGCTTCTTGCCGGGATGGCCGTACATGAACCCGTAGAGGGCGCGAAGCGTCGCGTGGCGCTGCCACACGTCGCCCGGCATCTTATCGAGCATGGAACGCTTCCCGTGCACGACCTCGTCGTGCGAGAAGGGAAGCACGAAGTTCTCAGAGAACATGTAGAGCCCCGAGAACGTAATCAGGTTGTGTTCCCAGCGACGATGCACCGGATCGTGCTGCACGTACGTCAGCACGTCGTGCATCCAGCCCATGTTCCATTTGTAGGTGAACCCGAGCCCGCCGAGATGCACCGGCCGGCTGACGCCGGGAAACGCCGTCGACTCCTCCGCCGCAGTGATCGTGCCGGGATGATCGCCGTGCGTGAGAATGTTGAGCCGCTGGAGGAAGCTGATAGCCTCGAGGTTCTCGCGTCCGCCGCGTGGATTGGGAATCCACTCTCCCTCTTTGCGGGAGTAGTCCAGGTACAACATCGAGGCCACCGCATCCACACGCAGCCCGTCAACGTGATATTCCTCGAGCCAGAAGAGCGCATTCGACAGCAGGAAGTTTCGAACCTCATTTCTTCCGAAGTTGAAGATCAGCGTGCCCCAGTCCTGATGTTCGCCCTGACGCGGATCGGCGTGTTCGTAGAGGGCGGTGCCGTCGAACCGTGCCAGGCCATGCTCGTCTCTCGGAAAGTGGCCGGGGACCCAGTCGAGAATCACACCCACCCCGGCCCGATGACACGCGTCCACGAAGAACTTGAAATCCTCGGGCGCACCGAAGCGACTGGTCGGGGCAAAGAAACCGAGCACCTGATAGCCCCAGGACCCCGAAAACGGATGTTCCATCACCGGCAGGAGCTCGATGTGCGTGAAGCCGAGGTCCTTCACGTACGGCACGAGCCGGTCGGCCATCTCCCGGTACGTCAGAACACGGTTCCCCTCTTCTGGCACTCGCGCCCACGATGCGAGATGAACCTCGTAGACCGTCATCGGGCGATCGAGCCACTCGCGCGACTCGCGCCGCGCACTCATCCAGGCGGCGTCTCCCCACTGGTACGCCGAGATGTCGCGCACGACCGAGGCGGTTCTCGGCGGCACCTCGAACGAGAAGCCGAACGGATCCGACTTCTTCAGCAGATTTCCTGAGGGCGTACGGACCTCGAACTTGTACTTCTCGCCGTCGGGGAGGTCGGGAATGAACAGCTCCCACACGCCAGCCGGAGCGAGCAGGCGCATCGGATGGACACGGCCGTCCCAGCCATTGAAGTCGCCTACGACGCTCACGCGGTCGGCGTTCGGCGCCCAGACCGCGAAGTGAACACCGGTCGTCGACCCGACGCGGATCCGGTGCGCGCCGAGCTTCTCGAACGCCCGGTGATGCGTGCCCTCACCGAGCAGGTACAGATCGAAATCGGTCAGCACACGCCCGTAGCGATACGGATCGTCGATTTCGGTCTGCTGCGCGTGCTGGTACGTGATGCTCAGGCGATAGTCCGGCATCGAGTCGCCAGGCACCGCCACCTCGAACATTCCGGGATCCCGGCGCGTCATCGGAACCCGTTCCCCCGTCGCCGTCAGCAGCAGATCGACGGCTCGCGCAGCCGGTTGCAGCGTGCGCACGAGGAAGCCTCGGCCGCTTCCGGCGGCATGGGGACCCAGGATGGCAAACGGATCGCGATAACGTCCGTCCGCGAGGTCCGCCAACGATGTGGAAACGGGAGGAAGCATGAGGACATGAGAGCGGAGAAGGACGAAGCTCTCGCCCTCCTCCGCTCGGCGTTTTACTTGGCGATCGTGGCGGTCTTGATATAGTCGAGCTTAGGGAAATCCTTGTTCAGGTACGCGTTGCCTTCCGCCTGCAGCCGTCCCTGATCCGGGCCATTGCCCCTTGGCGCACCTTCGCCATAGCCGTTGTAGATCTTGTCGACGACATCCATGCCGGTCACGACCTGACCAAACGGCGCGAAGCCCTGCCCGTCGAGACCGCGACTGTTGTCTCCAAAATTGATGAAGAGCTGAGTGGTCCGCGTGTTGGGTCCGCCTGTCGCGAACACCACATAGCCGCGCTTGTTGCTCTGTTTCACCGGGTCATCCTTGATCTGCGCGCTCCGCCACGACTTCATGACCGCCGGATTCCCGTGAATCCCGAATTGCGCCATGAAGCCCTCGATGACGCGGAAGAACCGAACATCATCATAGAAGCCACTCTTGACCAAATTGTAGAAGCGATCCGCGCCGATCGGGGCCCAGTCGCGGTGCACCTCCACGACGAACAGGCCTTTGCTGGTATCGAAGTTGGCCTTGAACGTCGCCGGCGCCTGCTCGGTGAGCGCCGCCGGGTTGCTCAACTTGCCTATCTTGCCCGAATCCGTCTGGCCGGAAACCACGGCCACAGTGAGTGCGGCGCCGGCGACGGCCCCGACGATTGCTTGCAGTCTCATAAGCCTCCTCGATTCAAAGAATACCCTCAAAGCCAGAACCCGGAAGTCGCGATATGATTTCACCAGGATTACCAAGAGAGAGCACGTTCAGCGACCAGCTTTCAGCGCGGACTGAACGGCTGACCGCTGATCGCCGGAGAAGCATACCAATGTTGCATGCGCATTTCACCACGAGCGAAGGACAGTTCACTATCAGGCTCTTCGAGAGCGAGGCGCCCAACACGGTCGCAAATTTCGTCGGGCTGGCCGAGGGGGCCAAGGAATGGACCGATCCCAAGAGCCGCCAGAAGGTGAAACGGCCTTATTACGACGGACTGATCTTCCACCGTGTCATCGCGGACTTCATGATTCAGGGCGGAGATCCCCTCGGAACCGGCACCGGGGGGCCCGGCTACACGTTCGCCGACGAGTTCCATCCGAAAGCACGCCACAGCAAGGCCGGCATGCTCTCGATGGCCAACGCCGGGCCAAACACCAACGGGAGCCAGTTTTTCATCACGCTCGCACCCACCGCATGGCTCGACAACAAGCACACCGTTTTTGGTGAAGTCGTCGAGGGCCTGGACATCGTGAAGCGGATCGGCAGCACCGCAACGGGCCCCAACGACCGGCCGGTCAAGCCAATCGCCATTCAGACGGTGACCATCAAGAGGGACTAGCCGATCCATCCGGGAACAGTCGAACAAGGCGAAACGTCCCGAGCGTCGTCAGCCCACGTGGCGTGTGACGCCGGTGATTGTCTTCCGAAGCGCCCCTGTCATGCGGAGCGGAGTCTACGAGATCTTGACAACGAAACGACCGCGGGCGGTGCCCTCGAGAAGAGAAGCAAAGGCCGCCGGAAGGCCCTCGAACGGGATCTCGTGGGCAATCAGCGACAGGCTCGTCGGCTTCATGTCCGAACTGAGGCGGCGCCACACGTCACGCCGGAGGTCCATCGGACAGGTCACAGAATCGATGCCGAGGAGCTTCACCCCGCGCAGAATGAACGGCATAACGGTTGTGTGCAGCTCTGCTCCACCCGTGAGCCCGGAGCTGGCGATCGTTCCACCCGTCATCATCGTCCGGGTCAGCCAGGCAAGCGTGTCGCCTCCCACAGGATCGACGGCCCCGGCCCAGATCGATTTTTCCAGCGGCCTGGTTCCCATCTGGAGCGTCGAACTCGAGAGAACCTCTGCAGCGCCCAGAGACCGCAGGTAGTCGTGCTCACCGTCTTTCCTCGTGAGGGCGGTCACGCGATAGCCGCGCGCCGCCAGACAGGCGACAGCGATGCTGCCCACGCCCCCGGTTGCGCCCGTGACAATGACGGGGCCGCGCGCAGGAGCGAGGCCATTGCGTTCCATCTCCACGACCGAGAGCGCCGCCGTGAAGCCGGCGGTACCAATGGCCATGACATCGAACAGTGTGAGGCCTGGCGGGACGGGGACGACCCAGTCGGCGGGCACGCGCACGACCTCCGAGTAACCTCCGTCATGCGAGACGCCGAGGTCATAACCCGTGACCAGCACGTGATCCCCTGGATGGAACCGTGGGTCTGCGCTCGATGCCACGACGCCTGACACGTCGATGCCTCCGATCAACGGAAAACGCCGCACGACCTTTCCCGCGCCGGTCGCGGCCAGGGCATCTTTGTAGTTGACACTGGAATATCGTGCATCGATGACCACGTCGCCGGGGCCCAACTCGTCCAGCGTGGCCTGAACCACCCGCCCCAGGGTCTTGCCGCTCTCCTCGAAGAGGCGATACGCCTTGAATGCTCTCACCTAGAGAGTCCCTCCTTCATGAATGACGCTTCTCAGCCGCGATTATCGCCTACCGTGGAATCGCCTACCTTGGAATCTCGACAAGGAATCCGACAATCCGCACCGTCGTCGCTGTAAGGCGGTAAGGAGCGGTAAGGAAGGGACGAACCTCGCGCAAGCGCGGACGCAAACGAAGGCGCGGCGCCCCCGGCGAGCCTGTACCGGCGGCCCCGACGCTCACTGGCCGAGCGGCGTCATTCGGCTCAATCTTCTGGGCTGCCGACGCCGCAGAACTGCTTCTACGACAACCTCAATCAAATTGTGCCGCAACAGGCGAGCCTCTGATCAGGAGGTTCGCCTGTCGGCTCAGGTAATCGGACTGCGGCCTTGAATAATCCGGATGAGAACGACCGCGAGAGCCAGCAGGAGTAGCAGGTGGATGAACCCGATGCGAGCAGGGTTCGTGCCAGCATCTCGGCCCGCGCACGAACTGGACCGGGGCACAACCCTACCGTTCTTCGGGAGCCTCGTTCCCCCCACAGGCAACGTCGTTCTCTACCGAATGCAGCAATCGTTGCATCTCGCCCACCAGCGCGACCGGATCGCAGGGCTCCATATCAGCATTCACCATCACGCTTTCGCGCGAGGTCTCATACCCGCTCCTTGAAATCGTTACGGAGGCAGGCCCGCTTGCGATCCCTGGTATTGTGAAAAACCCATTGGCGTCCGACTCCGCGAACCAGACCGGGGCAGCCCCTCCCGACACTTCGATGTGAGCCTGGGTGACAGCATTGAAAGGGGGTTCGTTAGACCTCACGGTGCCGCTCAATCTATATATCGGACCAGAAGGACCGTTGATCGACTGAGCGGAATCGCGCGTGCAAGCACCGACCGTGAGCATCGCGGCAACGAGGAACACAAGACGTTGAGCCATGTGCAACTCCTTTCCCATTGTTCGACCTCGATGCGGTGAGGAGGCAAGAACGCTGCCGCGCATTTCGGCGGAGGAGAATAGAGAAGACACAGACGGTCGCTCGACGCGAAGCCGAAGCGCGTGCGTGAATGGGAGCATCAGAATGGCGCGTTGTGAACTCCCCACTAAGAAGTGACCGAAGGGCAAGATCAGGACCGAATAGCCACACAAATCGGCCCCGGCGATGCCAGGGTGAAATGCTGAACTGGGCCACCTGGCCTGCGCCGACTCAGCCGGTCCGAGAAGGCGCAAGCTCTGTAGCCAGCGAGCGCTGGCACGAGTGGAGACTCAGCAGCCTCTCGTTGTGTGGTCTGAGGCTTGATTACTCTCGTGCGACTGGTCACTTTTCGTCCCGAACCAGACCGAAGTTTTCCTTGCTTGCGTCTTCATCGCACTTTCCACCATCGTTGACGCTTTCTTCGAGTAGCGCTTCTTGGCCAACTAGACCTCCGCTCCTGTATGTCTTCGAACTCTGCCACCTCCTGCACGCGTCATACCAGCGCGCGTGCCACAACAAGCGCAAAAGGATTCAGGGGGCATATACGCACATGCCATTCAGCGTGATGATGCCGAAGATGAGCAGGACGACGGAATCAGTGACGGGTGTGTCAGTCGAGCAGGCCCTGCGGGCGGGGAGGATTGGTTCTTCAGCTCGTCTTGGTCCCGCGGGGCGGGTCCGAGGCGTGGGTGTGAAGCAGAAATGAGCCCAGGAGATCCCGCGGATTTGATCGCAGCTGAGTATGAGCACGACAGATCGAGCGCAGCGCCTCGGCGGCGCGCGGGTTGCCAAAATGCTCCGCAGAGTATCCACACAAGAGCGTGAACGATTCCCGATCGCCGAGGTCGTTCCAGAACTCCTCGAGCTGCCGCGCGCCCAGGAATTCGCCGGCGGCGGCGAGGAGGTCGACCATGGCGCCGTAGATGCGCGCTCGCCCGCCTCGCGACACCAGTTGTCGGACACGCGTGCCAACCGAGTTCGCGAAGAGCTCTCGGTCTGGTCGTCCGCCCCGCATGAAGTCGTTCAACGTAGCTGCGGCATCGCGCACCGTAAGCTGGCCAGACTCCATCGCTGTCTCGATCGGAATGCCAATGGCACGAAGCCGATCTGCGACAGACGTCCACTGCTCTTGGGCCATGACAACCAGCAATGGATCGCCCTCGCCGAATCCCTCCTCGAGGAATCCCGAAACAGCCGCGACGCCGGAATCGGCGCTGTCAAACAGTTGCACCAGATGGATGGTGCCGGTGCGCGCTTGAACCGAGTCTCCTGCGTAGAACAACGTCAATCCTCATGCCAATCATACGCTCAAAAAACGTCCTGTCCTCACGCAGGCCCCGACACCTCAACAGCGCGAATCGGGCCACGCACGGACGACTATGGCATACTCGCATGCCTCCAATGGACAGAGTGCACAGGCCAATATCATCGCCCGCGGAGAGTGTTGCATTGAGCTCCGCGAATTCGTCTGTGGGCCCATGCCTTGCGCTCGCCCAAGCAATCAGCACAACCAGCACAGTGGAGGAGATATATGGGATCGCACTCGACGCCCTGGCGGATGGGCTGGGCGTGTCGCGCGCGTCGATCCTCCTGTTCGACCAGAACGGCACGATGCGTTTCAAGGCGTACCGTGGTCTCTCGGACGCATACAGACATGCTGTCGAAGGCCACACGCCGTGGAGGCCAGACACGCGCGATCCTGAGCCGATTATCGTCGCCGACATCACCGAGGACACATCGCTAGCGCCGTTGCTTCCCGCCATTCAGGCCGAGGGCATCGCGGCGATGGCGTTCATTCCCCTGGTCAGTCGCGGTCGAGTGGTCGGCAAATTCATGCTGTACTACGAGACGCCGCGTGCGCTCAGCGCCAGCGAGCTTCAGCTGGCCAGCCTCATCGCCGTCCAGGTGGCCTTCGCCGTGGAGCGCACACGTGCGGAAGAGCAGGCGCGTCGAGGCGAAGAGCGGCTCCGGTTTGCGCTGGATGCTGCGTCCATGGGTACGTGGGATTGGGATCTGTCGACGGACACCGTGCGGTGGTCAGACAACCTCGAACAGTTGCATGGATTTCCGCCCCACACATTCGACGGAACATTTCGCAGTTACGAACAGGAGATTCATCCGGAGGACCGTGCACATGTTCTGGCGTCGGCGGAGCGCGCTATCGCAGAAGGTGTACCGCACGACGTCGAATACCGCATCGTCGCTCCCGATGGCACGGTGCGGTGGGTCGAGGGCAAGGGACGGGTCGAATACGAGCACGGAAAGCCGGTGCGCATGACCGGCATGTGCATGATGGTGACAGGTCGCAAAGAGGCGGAGCTCGCGCGACTCGCCGCCGCTGAAGAGGCAAACCGTCTGAAAGATGAGTTCCTTGCGACCCTGTCGCACGAGCTGCGGACGCCGTTGAACGCCATCCTCGGGTGGGTGCAGATGCTGGAGTCTGGAGGGCTGTCGGCGGAGCGCATGCGGCGGGCGATCAATATCATTGGCCGAAACGCGACGCTGCAGGCGCAATTGATCGAGGATATCCTCGACATCTCCCGCATCATTACCGGCAAGTTCGAGGTTGACAATGTGCCAGTCTCGCTGCCTCCGCTCATCGAGATGGTGGTCAGCGGGATCCTGCCAGCCGCTCAGGAAAAGGGCATTGAGCTGGTGAAACTCGTCCCCGACGATCTGCCTCTCATCGATGGGGATCCGACGCGTCTTCATCAGGTGCTCGGCAATGTCCTGTCGAACGCCGTCAAGTTCACACCGACAGGCGGTCACGTGCACATTCGGTGTGCGGTCGAGAACAATTCCATTCACATTGAGGTGCAGGACTCCGGAGACGGCATTGCACCGGAATTCCTTCCGTACATCTTCGATCGCTTCCGACAAGCGGACAGCCGCTCAACGCGCAAGCACGGCGGAATGGGACTCGGCCTCGCCATCGCCCGCCATCTGCTCGTGCAACACCACGGTGAGATTCGAGCCAGCAGCGACGGAACGGGACGCGGCACGACCATGCACATCCGATTACCTGTCCGAGCGACGGGTCCCGCTCGCATGGCCGTGCCGGTGGCGCGGCGGCTCGAGCCTGGCGTTCAGCTCAGGATGGATGGTTTCACCGTGTTGATTGTCGACGACCAACGTGACTCTCGCGAATTGCTGGGCGCGCTCTTTGAGCGGTGCGGCGCACGCGTCGTGGAATGCGATTCTGCTCAAGCCGCTCTCCAGGCGCTACGGACGTCTCGCGTTCACGTGCTCATGGCTGATATCGCGATGCCGGAGATTGATGGGTACGAGCTGATTCGACAAGTACGGCAAGTCCATGCGGACATCCCTGCGATTGCGGTGAGCGCGTATGCTCGCCCTCAGGATCGCGGCAAGGCCCTCGAGGCTGGCTATAACGCATACTGTGCCAAACCCATTCAGGCTGCGCAAATCCTCCAAACGGTGCGTGAGATCATGCTGGCACCCTAACCCGATAGTCAGAATTTGGAACCGACAAACAGGTCAGGACTTGACGGGCGGTGCGTGCCGTTGGGCGCGAGCGCCGTAGGGATCGCCTTGCCCATCCGGCGCGCCGGGCGCAGGATCACCGACCCGTCCGGGGTTGTTGTCACCTGCGCCTACCGGAGTCGTCGGACCAAGCGTGACTCCCCCCTGCCGTCGAAGGATTCGCATGGGCCCCAGTTGTCGCTTACCATCTCGAATTTCCTTGATGAGAAACGGCACCAGGAGCAGAACCACGAGCGCGATAGCTAGCAACGCAGCCACATAAGTGACAGTCCATTCAAGCGCAAGAAGGGGCGTAGGCATTGGCCTAGCTCCTTTGTTCTCCACTGACGTTCGTTATCCCACTACTGGGGTTCAACACGGGTGTCAAGCAACTGCCGCGCTCTTCCTGTTCCAAGAGATGGCGCTGGACGAACGTTGAGGCCAGGCCCTGCAGAATTCTGTGACGATCCGCGCGCCCCTCGAAGGTGCGCGACGGTGCCTTCGCCGCAGATGGGGTTCATCGGGGAGCGAGAGCAGAGTGATGAGAGCCAGACGCTTTTCCATCCCAGCATCGACCACGGCAATGTCACCTCGCTCATGAGTGGTGGGCAAGTCATCTGCCATGAAACCGCCTGATCCGTTGCCTGCGCCTTTCGCGATTCCGTTGGACCAACCCACTCATCCATGCCGCACGATAAACCTAGTCCAAGCGCGCACATCGAGGTGCGCGTCCGAACGGTCGCGGGGCTGGAATAGCGCCGCGCGCCTACACACTGACCGTGAGCATCGCGGGAAAGAGGAACACCAGAGGTTGAGCCATGTGCAACTCCTTTCCTGTCCTTCGACCTCGATGCGGCGAGAACGCAAGAACACTGCCGCGCATTTCGGCGACAGAGAAGGGAGAAGCAAGATCTCGTCTACGATTCGATGTCTTCCCACAAGGCAACAGCCGCTCGGCGCGAAGGCATGATCCCAACGCGTATTGAGGCGCCACAGATTAGCGCGATCCGAAGCGCCGCACCATGTGATGCGGCGCTTCCCTCTAAAACGCGCGCACTAGAACGACGTCGAAGGTGTCGTCGTCACTTCGACTTCGGTCGCGACGCGCCGGACGCCCTTGACCGCATATGCCACCTCGACGGATTCAAGATACGCTTCCATCGACTTCGTCTTGCCGCCGAGGAGCACCACGCCATCGTTGACCGAATTCACCTTGACACCACTGTCGGTAATGCGGCGATTTGCCTTGAACGCCGCCTCCACGCCGTCCTTGACGATGTTATCGGCTCTCTCGACCACTTCGCGCTTGGCAGTGGGAACGATCTGCAGGAGATTGTTGACCTGCTTGACGCCCCCAATGTCGCGCGAGATGCGCTCGGCTTTCTCTTTCTCTGCTTCCGTCGTCACTTTGCCGTGCAGGGTCACCACACCGTTGACCGTGTCAACGTTCAGGTCCATAGCGCTCATGCCTTCGGCGGTCATGAGGGCAACCTTTGTCCTCATCGTGAGCCATGCATCAGGTATGTCGGCGGCGTTTGCTGGAGTTCCCACCAGTGTGAACGTCAGCATCGCACCCACCAGCATCAGCGCGAGGAATCGTGTAATCCACATGACTGTGCTCCTCCACTTTGTTGGAACGCTGCTCCACAGTACGAGCATCACAATGCCCGCGTGGCGAGCTCAGCAGCTTCACAGGGGTGGTGGAGTGCAAGACCAGGACCCATACCCGGCCAGCAACGCCTCAAAGCACAGCCTGAATGCCTGAACTAACTTGGCTGGCTCAAGGGTTGGACTGCATGAGGTGGTCAGCGTCCCGCGCCTAAAGAGTCGGGCTCAGAAGGGGCATTTAGACAGGGAAACTGAGCAACGGGGCGCCACCTCATGCATCTTCTCTGATTAACAGAAGAGTCTGGTTCTCATACACTGTGTCAATCACTGCATGAGAGCCTTCCGAGATCAGCCGATCGCCAGAAAAGCACTCACACTTGGCGTGGTGCCAGCCGTGAGCGCGGTGGCCATCCTGACCGTGATGTCGATGACAGCCACTTTCTTTCGGGCCAGCCGGAACACCGCGCTCGATGTTGAGGCACAAGCCGCCATTGTTGCGGACGACGTACGGGCAGCGCTCGCCTCGTCCGACTCAAAGTCCGCGGCAGCCATGCTGCAATCCCTGCACGCGAGGCGAAGCGTTTCGGCCGTTTGTGTATTCGACGCCGACGGGACGCTGTTCGCCGCGTATGCTGTGCCCGGCCATACGTGTGCAGCAACCCTCGCAGGTTCGGACCTCAGCGTCCGAGCGCCCATCGTCAGAGAGCACACCGTCGTGAACGGGTTTCACCAGCTTGGCACCGTACGTGTCGAGGGCAGTCTGATCCTTCTGTACGATTGGGTGCGCACACAAACGCCGGCGATCCTCGGCGCGCTCGCTATCGGAACGCTGATCGCATTTGTCCTGACGCGGCGGCTGCAACGGGTCGTGTCCGGGCCCATACTGGATCTGGCTAAAACGGCCGACGCTGTCTCGTCCAACCGCGACTACTCCCTGCGCGCCGGCAGGAGCACCAACGATGAAGTGGGCGGATTGGTGCAGTCGTTCAACGACATGCTCGACGAAATCGAGCGTCAGAACCAGCGGCTGACCGCGGAAATCGCGGAGCGCAAGCGCGCCGAGCAACTCAAGGACGCCTTTCTCGCCGCTGTCTCTCACGAATTGCGAACACCATTGAACGCCATTCTTGGCCGCCTGCAGATTCTGCGCAGCACGAACCCCAGAGGACAACCACTCGAACGGGCCTTGGAGAGTCTGGAGCGCAACGCACGATCACAGGCGCGGCTCGTCGAGGATCTCCTCGACGTCTCTCGCATTGCCAGCGGCAAGTTTCAGATGCGCTTCGAGGTGGTCGATCTGTGCGACGTGGTGTCGAGCGCCATCGACGCGATCGGACCGCAGGCCTCCGCCAAATCCATCCGCATTGCGCCGACGATTCCCGACACGCCATGCCTCGTCAGCGGCGACAGCGACCGCTTGCAGCAGGCCATCATGAATGTGTTGTCCAATGCGGTCAAATTCAGCCACGAAGGACTGGTGACGGTCGACGTCTCCGTCGCGCGCGACACACGGGAGTATGTGATCGACGTGCAGGACTCCGGCATGGGCATCGCCCCCGATTTCCTGCCGAGAGTATTCGAGCGATTCTGTCAGGCTGACGACTCGATTACCCGACAGCGCAGCGGACTCGGGCTGGGATTGTCCATTGTGAAAGAAGTCGTGGAGATCCACGGCGGATCGGTGCTCGCGGCGAGCGCGGGCATCGGCCGCGGCGCGAGATTCACGATTCGTCTTCCCCAGCTCATCGAAGCCGAGTCCATCATCCCGAGGAGCGCCCGCGCTCGACCGTCGTCACAAGGGCCGCTCGAGCCCCTTCAGGGCCTTCGCGTGCTCGTCGTCGATGACGAGCCTGAGGCCCTCGAGATCGCCGCCACCGCGCTCACCACGGCGGGGGCGACCGTCAGCGTGGCCTTGTCTGGCCGCGAAGCCGTCACCCGATGGCGGCAGGAACCATTCGACGCCCTTGTCTGCGACCTCGCCATGCCAGACGTCGACGGGTTTCAGGTGCTCGATCGGATCGCGGACCTCGAGCATCACGCCGGTCACAGCCCCATCGCCGTGGCGCTCACGGCATATGCGTCCAACGAGTATCGGCATCGGAGCCTCGCCGCGGGGTTTCATATCCACCTGGCAAAGCCGTACAACACGTGTGACCTCGTCGGTGCGTTGGCTGACGCCATGGAGCGGTACGGCGCGCGGCGGGTCGCAACTCGCGGGACGCACGCGGAGTTCCACTGACACGCATTGGATGCCTGGACGGCACAGGTCCGTTGGGCGGTCCCAGCCGTCATCGTCTCGAGGTCACAACGGCGCGCCGAGTCTCGTCTACGGGTTGCCGACCCTGCTGACGTTCGGTGTTGACCGAGCCTGAGCATCACCAAGGCGGAAGCGTCATGAACAGGAACTCCTGCAAGTAGGCATCTCTCGATGCCCGCAGCTCCGTCGCGCTCCCTTCGAAGTAGATCCGGCCATCGTGGAGCACGATGAAACTCGCGGGCGTGGCATCCACTTCCGGGACAGTGAGGATTCGCAGCCGGCCGCTTTCGCGCACCGCCTCGTGCGTGGCCACATAGAACGCATCTCGAATCTGGTGCGTCACCACGATCGCGGTGACGTGCTCCAGGTCCCGCAGCTTGACGACTTCGTCGTCGACCGTCGTCGCGGTGATGGGATCGAGCCCGGACGTCGGATCATCGAAGAGCAGAAGGTTCGGCTTCGCCGCCATCGCGCGGGCGATCGCGACACGACGCCGCTGGCCGCCGGACAGCTCCGAAGGCATCCGGTCGATGTACTCCTCGAGGCCGATGAAGCCCAGGACCTCTTCGATACGGCTCCGCACCTGGTCGAGCGGCGTGTCGGTTTCCTCGTATAACCGGTACCCGACGTTCTCGGCCACCGTCAGCGAATCGAACAGCGCGCTTTCCTGGAACAGCATGCCAATGTCCGCCCGCAGACCCATGAGATCGCGCTCGGTCATGTTGTCGATCCGATGACCGTTGACGAGAATCGTGCCGGAATCCGGTCGAAGCAATCCGAGAATGAGCTTGAGCACGACGGATTTCCCGGCACCGCTGGCGCCGAGCAGAATCTTCATGCTTCCCTTCTGGATGCTGAAGCTGATGTCACGGAGAACGACGTGCTCGTCGAAGGCGAACGACACCTTGTCGAACACCACGGCCGGGACTGCCGGACCCGCCTCAGATGTCGGCAAGCCGGCTGGCGATGTCATGTATCCCGCGTTCACGATGCCTCTGCCACCAAATCCTCACAACCGCGCGCCAAGGCCGCGCGCGAGAGTTGTCCCATCCGCGCTGCCGGAGAACGCAATACGAGGAATCCCTATCGATACCGTGGGGATGGCCCTCGACATGTCCCGTCCCTCACAGGTCGGCGTCGATACCCGGCGATGGCGCCGCCTCAGGCTTGGGGTCGGGCACTTCCGTCATCGTCGCTTCTGTCAGCAGCAACACGCTGGCAACGGAGACGGCGTTTTCCAGGGCCAACCGGACGACTTTCGTCGGATCGATGATACCGGCCTCAATCAGATCCACGTACTTCCGCGTTGCTGCGTCGAACCCGAAGTTGCCGGTTCCGCTGCGCATCTTCTCGACGACCACGCCGCCGTCGACGCCGGAGTTCTCCGCAATCTGTCGAGCCGGGGCTTCGAGCGCGCGCAACAGGATTTGGGCACCTGAACGTTCGTCTCCATCCAACCGTGCAGCCTCTGCTTCCACCGGTGGAATGGCGCGCAGCAATGCGAGGCCAGCGCCGGGCACCACCCCTTCGGCTATTGCCGCGCGTGTGGCGTGGATGGCATCGTCGAAGGCTTCGCGCCGGCTCTTCATCTCTGCCTCGGACGGTGCGCCGACGCGGATGACCGCCACACCACCCGCCAGCTTCGCCAGGCGCTCTTCCAGCTTCTCGCGGTCGTAGTCCGACGTCGTATCGGCGATCTGCTTCCGCAACTCCTGGCAACGTCCGGCGATGGCCTGCTTGTTGCCCTTGCCACCGATGATGGTGGTGTGCTCGCGATCGACGACGACTCTCGAGGCACGTCCGAGGTGGTCCGGCGTCACGTTCTCGAGTCGGATGCCGAGTTCCTGCGCGATGAGCTGCGCTCCCGTCACCACCGCGATGTCCTGCAGCATCGCCGGTACGACGGTCACCAAACCCCGGAGCCTTCACGGCGACGTTTGCGAGCACGCCCCGCAGGCGATTGACGACCAATGTCGCAAGCGCCTCGCCCTCGACATCTTCCGCAACGACCAGAAGCGACGCGCCCCGCTTCGCGGTCTGCTCGAGCAACGGAAGGAAGTCCTTGATGTTGCTGATCTTGCCTTCGTACAGCAGGACCTGCGCGTCCTCGAGTACGGCCTCCATCTTCTCGGGATCGGTGACGAAGTACGCTGAAAGGTATCCGCGATCGAACTGCAGGCCCTCGACGACGTCCATCGCGGTTTCTGTTCCCTTGGCTTCCTCGACCGTCACAGCGCCTTCGGCGCCCACTTTCTCAATGGCCTGAGCCACGAGCTCGCCAATCGCCGGATCGTTGTGAGCGGAGATGGTGGCGACCTGTTGCTTCTCGCGCTGGCTCTGGACCGGACGCGACTGCGCGCGCAGCGAGTCGATGGCCACACGTGTCGCGCGGTCGAGCCCCCGCTTGAGATCGATGGCGCTCGCCCCGGCGGCGATGTTGCGCACCCCATCGGCCACAATTCCATGGGCAAGGAGCGTTGACGTCGTGGTGCCGTCGCCAACGGCATCGCCGGTGCGCTCCGCGGCTCCCCGGAGCATCTGCGCGCCGAGGTTTTCCTCCGGGTCCTTCAGGGCGAACTCCTTGGCAATCGTGACGCCGTCATTGCACACGACCGGCTTGCCCCATTTCTTCTCGATGAGAACACACCGCGATCGTGGGCCCAAGGTCACTCGCACGGCATCAGCGATGGCGGCTGCGCCGCGGAGTACCTTCTCCCGGGCTTCGGAGCGAAACAACAGGCGTTTATGCGGCATTCCTCACCTCGTGTACATTCCGACACGTCTCCGTCCAGCTGCAAACCATCCGCCACTTTCGGCGTCGTGATGTTGCCGATGAACCACACCGATCCTAGTCCTCGAATGCGGCCGATGTCGAAGATTCCGCATGCCCGCCGAATATTCCGCAGCCGCACTACGACGATGGCCTCGAAGACAAGAGCCCCATGACCGCCGGGGCTGGGCTCACTATGGTGAGCGCCTGCCGGACGACAGCGCCATCCAGCGTTTCTTTGGCCAGCAACTGTGTCGCCAGCTCCTCGAGGACCGCGCGGTGCGCCATCAGCAACTGCTGCGCGCGTTCGTACTGCGCGCCGATGATGCGCTGCACTTCGCCGTCGATCGCGTCCCGGGTCTGCGGACTGAGTTGGGAGTCCTCGGAGAGCGGGCCGGTCAGGTATCGCAGCTGTTGTCCCGCATAGCGGACGGATCCGAGCTTCTCGCTCATCCCGTACTCGGCCACCATCCGCCGTGCGAGCTCAGTGGCACGCTGAATGTCGTCGCTGGCGCCAGTACTGATCGTGCGGAACACGATGAGCTTCGGCTGCGCGTCCGCCCAGCATCACGGCTAAACGATCTTCGAGCTCCTCGATGGTCAGCAGGTACCTGTCTTCTTTCGGCATCTGCAGCGTGTATCCCAGTGCGCCGCGACTTCGTGGAACGATGCTGATCTTGCTCACCGGATCGCCGTGAGGAACGAGGTGGGCCATGAGCGCATGTCCGCACTCGTGAAAAGCCACCGTGCGACGCTCCTGTTCGTTCATCACGCGCGTGCGGTTCTCGAGGCCCGCGACGATCCGCTCCATCGCCGCTTCGAAATCGTTCAACGTCACGACATCGGCCTGGCGGCGTGCGGCCAGGAGCGCCGCTTCGTTGACGAAATTGGCCAAATCGGCACCGCTTGCGCCGGGCGTCAGCCGCGCGGCCCGCTCGAGATCGAAGTCGCTCGCCAGCGTGATGTGGCGCGTGTGAATCTTCAGAATCTGCACCCGCCCGATCAAATCCGGATTTCCCAGGGCAACCTGTCGATCGAAACGGCCGGCGCGCAGCAACGCCGGATCGAGGATCTCGGGCCGGTTGGTGGCGGCCATGATGATCACCGGCCGCGCCGTGTCGGCCTTGAACCCATCGATTTCGGCGAGCAGCTGATTGAGCGTCTGCTCACGTTCGTCGTTGGTCATGACACGAATGGCGGCGCCTCGACTCTGGCCGATCGCGTCGATTTCGTCGATGAAGACGATGGCCGGTGCGACTCGCCGCGCTTGCTCGAACAGATCACGAACGCGTGCGGCGCCGACGCCCACGAACATCTCGACGAATTCCGATCCGCTGGTCTCGAAGAACGGCACATTCGCTTCGCCAGCGGTCGCCTTGGCGATCAGCGTCTTGCCGGTCCCGGGCGGACCGACCAGGAGCACGCCTTTCGGAATCTTGCCGCCGAGGCGCGAGAACTGGTCCGGCGTTTTGAGAAACTGAATGATCTCGCGCAGTTCGGCGATGGCTTCATCCGCCCCGCCGACATCTCTGAACGTGACGCCCACCTCCTCAGCCGTCACCGAGGTTGCTTTGCTCTTGCCGACGCCGAAGATGCCGGCGGCTCCCGCGCTGGCGCGGCTGTACGAGAGGTAGAAGAACCCGCCGATCAACGCCATGGGCAGGAGCCATGACAGCAGGATCGCCCCGAACGGGCTGGCGGGCGGCTCGACGCGGTACGTCACGGCTGCGGCGTCAAGGTCATCGAGAAGCTTCGAATCGCCGCCTGGTGGTGTGACCGTCTCGAACGGCACGGTTTTGTCCTTGTCCGAGGTCGTCGCACTGTTCTTCATCGCACCGGTGATCCGTTCGGTGCGGATCGTCGCCTCGGCGACTTGACCAGACTTCAGCTTCACGCGGAATTCGCTGTAGGGGATCTCTCGGGCTCGGCTGATCGACGGATTGATGACAAGTGTTTGAACCAGCCACAGCGCCAGGAACGTGCTGACCAGATAGCTGATGCCATAGCGTACCTGGCGCTGGCGATTGTCCGGGCCACGCCCCGCCGGTTCGGTGCGACGTGGCGTCTGACGTGTTGGACTCGTTTCCATGACACAGCTCCACGAGTTGGCGTCTTTGCCTCGCGATGTTCACACGGCCTTCACGAGACGAGCACCTGTATGAAGGTGACGCGTCGCGCACCTGGTCGGCGTACTCAGCCTACCCCAGGCTCGCGCGAACCCATCCAT
>CAVQVI010000041.1:0-14200 GCA_963717075.1 uncultured Acidobacteriota bacterium
CACCGACACCGCCCCGCTCGCCTAGGTCCGGCACTCGTCGCTAAGCCGTAGCATCGCGCAAAGCGTCAAAAGACCTCGAGGTCGTTGAGACGATCACACAAGGAAACTCACGTACATGGCCACTTGAGCGTGCCGAATCGGTGCTAGACTCCAGCCGGGCTCGCCCAGTCTGGGCGACGTCGACGGACGCCTCACGTTCTCAGAGCACCCGAGTTCAGTCATTGAGTTTTCCCGTCTACATACGACTCGGACCCGTCGTGCTTCATCCGCACTGGGTGTTCGAGACACTCGCCTACGGCCTCGCGCTCTACTGGTACCGTCGTGACCGTCGCCGATTCGGCGATGTCGTGGATGCGAGACGCCGCACGTGGGTGATCGTCGCCGCAGCCGTGGGCGGGTTGGCCGGCAGCCGCCTGTTGCACCTGATCGAAAATCCCCTGGAGCTGGCGGGCTCCTGGACTGACCCGACGTTTCTGCTCGGCGGCAAGACGATCGTCGGCGGCCTGATTGGCGGCCTGATCGGGGTCGAATGGATCAAGCGCCGACTCGGCGTCGTGATTCCCACGGGCGATTTGCTGGTCATGCCGCTCATCGTGGGCATCGTCGTCGGACGCATCGGTTGCTTCCTGTCCGGCCTGGACGATCGCACCTACGGCATCGCGACTGGTCTGCCGTGGGGCGTGGACTTCGGTGATGGCCTCTTCCGCCATCCCACCCAACTCTATGAAGTCATCTTCCTCACCGCGCTGGCTCTCCTACTGGGTGCTCTCGCCGGCCGCATCGCAGTTGTTGGCGACCGTTTCAAGCTATTCATGCTGAGCTACATGACGTTCCGATTCGCCGTGGACTTCATCAAGCCCGCCGCCCGGATCGGAGGCCTTTCAGTGATTCAGTGGGCCTGCCTCGCCATGATTGCGTACTACGCGCCGCCTGTCGCGCGATGGATGTCCGCGGTGCAGCGTGGTTGAGCGAGTCCGTCCGTACCTCTTCTACGACATCGCGATCTCAATCTGCTCGACGTGCTACCAGAAAGTGGAAGGTAAGATCGTTTTCCAGGACGGATCCGTGTTCCTTCTCAAGCGATGCCCGGTGCACGGCCACGAGCGCGCTCTTCTGGCAGACGATGTGGACTACTACCGCCGGTGCCGCGAGATCTTCATCAAGCCACCGGAGATGCCGCGGACCTTCAACACGCCAGTGAAGTGGGGCTGCCCGTACGACTGCGGGCTGTGCGCCGATCATCAGCAACACTCCTGCCTTTCTCTCATCGAGATCACCGACCATTGCAATCTGCGCTGTCCTATCTGTTATGCCGAAAGCGGACCCTCGCGGGCACAGTACCGAAGCCTCGAACACGTTCAAACGCTCATCGATGCCGTGGTCCGCAATGAAGGCGAGCCGGACGTTGTGCAGATCTCGGGCGGTGAGCCCACGCTGCATCCGGATTTCTTTGCCATCCTGGATCGCGCGAAGGCCGCACCCATCCGTCACCTGATGGTGAACACGAACGGCATCCGTATCGCGCAGGACGAGGACTTCGCGAAGCGACTGGCGGAATACATGCCGGACTTCGAGGTGTACCTGCAGTTCGACTCGCTCGAGTCGACGCCTCTGATGGCGCTACGCGGTGCCGACCTCCGCGACGTTCACAAGCGGGCCCTGGATCGACTGAACCGATTGGGCATCTCGACCACGCTGGTGGCCACGCTGAAGAAAGGACTCAACGACCAGGAGATTGGCCGGATCATCGACTTCGCGCTCGAGCAGCCTTCCGTGCGCGGCGTGACGTTCCAACCCATCCAGGCGGCAGGCCGACTCGAGCACTTCGACCCAGCCACCGACAGGTTGACCCTGACGGAAGTGCGCCGCAAAATCCTCGAGCAGACGAGCGTGTTCCGGCCTGAGGATGTGCTGCCCGTCCCTTGTCATCCCGATAGTCTCGCGATGGCGTACGCGCTCAAGGTTGACGGAAAGATCGTCCCCCTCACCGGATTGATCGACCCGCGCATCCTGATCGAGGGTGGCCGCAACACGATCGTGTACGAGCAGGATGACGCCGTGCGAGAAGGCGTGTTCAAGTTGTTCGCGACGAACCACTCGCCGCAGTCGGGCGCGGGAAGTTTGCGCGACCTTCTCTGCTGCCTGCCCCGCCTGGATGCCCCGGCCGCACTCGGATATCAGAACATCTTCCGCGTCCTCATCATGCAGTTCATCGACGCGTACTCGTTCGACGTGCGTTCAGTCAAGAAGACCTGCGTCCACATCGTCCATCCGGACGGACGCCTGATCCCGTTCGATACCTACAATCTGTTTTACCGCGACGATCTGGAGAAGTCGCGGCTCGCGCCACTCAGGTTGCGCGCCGAACTTGCAATGGACGGGAGGACCCTGTGAAGCGAGTCATGGCGATCGTGCTGATTGCGGTGCTGACGGCCGTCGTCTCGGGCATCAACGCCGCATCGCTCGGAAACGAAGGCCAGGACGAACGGAAGGAGGAGGCGCGCCGACAGACGATCGCTGCGCGGATCAACGACATCGCGGTTGGGTCCATCGTCAAGATCGAGGAGACGGACGGCAAGAAATTGAGCGCCGCCGTTGTGGAAGCGACGCCGGATGCGCTGACGATCATACGCTTGGAAGGGGCGACAGTGAGAACCCAGACGATAGCCATCAACAGCATCAAGAAGATCGAGGTCGTCCGTCGACGCGCGGTCAGGATCGAGCGAATCGATGGCGAGACATTCAAAGCCGAATTGGAGAGCGTGACGCGCGAATCGATCACGGTCACGCCCGTGTCAGGAAAGAGCCGGGCAACGGAGACGATCGCAATTGGGGAAATCAGGAGGATCGAGCCGATGCCCAATCATCTTGCACGAAATGTGCTGATCGGTATCGGGATTTTCGTCGGGGTGTGTACTGGAATCACCCTCTCCACGGTATAGCGGTCGAACTGATCCAGCGCCACAAAGCCCTGGCCGACCGATGACGCCGGCTGGCGGTCTGGTATAACGAGCCGCAGCCAGCGACGGTCGTCGATACCGAGTATCGCGCTACTTGTACATCGAACCCAGGACCGCGCCGGCGTCGGCGTCTTCCACGACCGGCGTGGTTTCGAGCGGCAGAAACTCCGACCATTCGGCTACCCAGGCATAAAGGGCCTTGGCGTCCGTCGTCTCGACCACCGCGCAGCCCTTACCGCTCATGCCGTGCCAGCGACCGATCAGCTTGACTCCTGCCGGCGGCATGCCGCCAGCCTTGAGGAACCGCGCGACCGCCGGTCGAAACGTCGCAGCCGGCAGGGACCAGGACACAAGAAACTTCATATCAGCCATCCTCCTGGCCGCGGAGTATACCCTGTCAGGTGATGGTTGTCGGTCAGGCCTTCGGCGAGGCGAACTCTGTCAGAAGAGCCCGGATTCGTCAGAGGATAGAGCGGCCGGTGGCATGGAGAGACGCGTCGGTTTGGCCACCAGGCCAGAGAGTCGGCTGTGTTCTTGCCGGACCAGTTCCCGAACTGCCGCGTTGTATTCGTCCAGCGTCAGGTCCGGAATCTTTCCCAGGAGAGAGGCGTACGGCACGCAGCGCTTGACGACGGCTTCAGTGGATTCCTGTTGCGCGAACACCGGAGAGGAGATCAACGCCGTGAGTACCAGGCCGAGTAGCGCTTTCTTCATGACCCTCCGTACTGAGACAAATCCCAAATCGAACCAACCGAGGCGCAGGCGCCTCATGTAGATCGTAAGCGGCCTCCTGGGAAGGGGAAATAGCACGGCTGGGCCAGCCCGTTCGGGCGATGGTAGACCCCGCCCATACGGGCGATACGCTGTCGCGTCATAATCAGCTCTCCTGTTCCAATGGTCGGCCGTCCTTCTTTCCGCACCACGCGGCGCGCGCCGCTCAGGGATGCCCCTGCATCTCCATGAGACGGTCACCCGGACCGCGGAGGCATACGAGTGGATACCCAGGAGGAGGCTCTCACACGCACGGCCTATCACGAAGCCGGGCACATTGTGATCGGGCACATCCTGGGGCTCGAGCACAGTCACGTCTCCATCGTGCCGAACGGCAACGTGCTCGGTGAAGCCCGGCTGGCGCGTCCGCTCGCCTGGCCCCGTGGCGCGCGAGCCCGCCAGACGTTCGCGGACAATCACGCGACGATGTCGTACGCAGGTGCGGCGGCGGAACGCCATCGATTTGGTTCGATCACCGGAAGCGACGCGGACGACCGCGCGCACGCAGAGGCCCTGATCCTCACGCGGTCACACCACCGCCCGTGTCCCTCTGCACGCGACCGCCTGGTCACGAAAGTCGGCAGGAAACTGGAAGCCCGCGCCACCCTTCTCGTTCAGCAGCATTGGGGCGGCATCGACCGCGTCGCCAGGGCGCTCATCGCGAGTCGGGCGCTGACAACCGACGACCTCCGCCCCTTGCTGAAAGACACGGAGGAGCTTTCGGACTGGGCCATCACGAGCTTCGTCGTGGCGGGATCCTGGGTCACCGTGTGGCGGACCCGGCTTCGAATTCCGATCTACTGTCGTAGCGGTCCACAACAAACCCGGTAGCGTGTTTTTCGACACTCACAGGCCATGCGACGTCCCTGAACGGATCATTCCTCGACGGGACCGCGAGAGCGATACTTTCGGATGGCCTGGCGAAACAGCCTGCTCGGGCCGACGGCCGGTCGTTCTCGAGATTCATTCGTCTCTGACATCACTCACCCGCTCGCGGACACCAGGCTTCCCGCGGCCGTCGACAGACCCTCATTTGGAATCGATACTGGATCAAGCGGAGCTCCTCTAAGGACCGTTCGACCGGCCTCGGATCTGCTCGAGACCGCGCGCCGATGCGATAGAATCAGCGGCGCATGACCTCCGGGCGGCCTCGCTATTCGGTCGTCATCCCCGTCTACAACAGCGCCTCGATCGTCGGGGAGACAATCGAACGAACGCTCGCCGTTTTCAGGCATCTCGGCCAATCCTGCGAAGTAGTCCTGGTCAACGACGGCAGCACCGACCGAGCCTGGCAAGTCCTCGAAGAGAAAGCGCTCACGCACCACAACGTCGTCGCAATCAATCTCCTGAAGAATTACGGTCAGCACGCCGCGATCCTGTGCGGGTTTCGACAGAGCTCGGGCGATTGGGTCGTCACGATCGACGACGACCTGCAGAATCCGCCCGAAGAGATTGCGCAGCTGATTGACGGTGCGAACCGCGGCCACGACGTGGTCTGCGGCCGTTTCCGGCAAAAGCACCATCCGCTCTACAGACGACTCGCCAGCAAGATCATCGGCCGCCTCGATCGTCACGTGTTTCACAAGCCCAAGGGACTGGCCCTCACGAATTTCCGCATCGTCCGCCGCGATGTGGTCGATCGAATCATCGCGTACCCGACGGCTTATCCTTACATTCGCGGCTTGATGCTGCTCTGCTCTACCAATCCGGCTGATGTCTGGGTCGAGCATCAACCGCGACCCGGCGGCGGCACCAGCTACACCCTCACCGGATTGCTCAGCTTCGTGGCCCGGATCGTCTTCAGCTATTCAACACTGCCTGTTCGCGCGGTGCTGGCATGCGGAGTGTCGCTCATCTTTCTGAGCGCGCTGGTCGGTTTGTCCTTGCTCGTGCGTGTTTGGACGATGCCACAGTCAGCGATAACACCGTGGCTATGGCTCTTCACGTTCATCGCGCTGCTGAGCGGCGTGACGATTACCGCCGTCGGCATCGTTGCCGAGTATCTGGTGGGTCTCGCGCGTCAGGGTCGGCCACACTATCACGTGCAGCAGGTTGTAGGTGCCGATCGTCGAATGGCCCCAGACCCAGGAGCGATGATCGGCAAGAGGTGATCAGATCTGTGCGACAGGGGTTCTGCTCGGCAGGCCGATAAGTGCCCGGGCCTCGTCGGCCGACGCGGGCTCGCGCTCTGCGGCACGGGCAAGCGTCACGAGCCTCGCGACCAGCGCGGGGTTGGTGGCGAGCTGAGTCTTGCTGGCATTCATGTACAGGTTGTCTTCGAGGCCGACACGCACATGGCCACCCATGGTGATAGCCAGCGAGTTCATTGAGAACTGATAGCGCCCGATGCCGGCCGCGGCCCAGGTTGCACCTGCGGGCAATGCCTGAACCAGAAACGCGAGGTTGAGAGGCGTCGCGCTCAAAGTACCGAGCGACCCGAGCAGCAGGTTCAGATAAATCGGGCCGCCCACCACACCGCGCTCGATCAGATACTTCGCATAGTCGACCATCCCGGCGTCGAAGACTTCGAGCTCTGGCAGAATTTCACGCGCCCGCATCTTCTCAGCCAGCCGCGCGATCATCGTCGGGTCGTTGATGGACACCTGCTTAGGAAAGTTCATGGAGCCGAGCGTGAGCGAGGCCATATCGGGCTTCAGGTCGCCTGACAGATCCAGTACTTCGGCGCGCTCCTCGAATGTCTTGAACATCCGACCGCTCGTGGAGACGCACACAATGGAATCCGGACAAGACTGGCGGACGGCTCCGACAATCTCTCGATAGACCTCGAGACGATAGGTCGGCGTTCCGTCGGCGTCTCGTGCGTGCAGATGAAAGATCGTCGCGCCGAGGTCTCTGCAGCGTCTGCAGTCCTCCGCGATTTCCCGTGCGCTAATTGGCACGTACGGGGAGTCCCGCTTCGTCGGGACCATGCCCGTCAACGCCACGTTAATGATCAGCCTGGAACCAGCCAATGCTCGGCGTCCTCAGGATAGAGTCCTTTGGAGCGACATTCTCGCACGAAGACGTCGCCCACTGCAGCCAAAAGTCCGGTCGTGGCATACTCTCGAACGCTCATTCCCATTACCGCGGCCCACTGGCGATCCTTTCGAATTTCATGGCTAACTCGCCTCTCCAGCCGGCCCGGATCTCGCAACCTTCCTGGTGTCGTGGACCCGACCGCGGATCGGGAGTCAGCCGGACGCTCTGGGCGGTCGCGGTGGGTAGGCATTCATGCCGACCAGACTGACACAAGTCCGACTATGCAAACCCCGCGTGCATATTGAATACGTTGCGAAGATCATTCGTGAAGGATGGTAGATGAAACAGCCCGTGCTCATTCTCGGAACGCGGCTGCTTGCAGTTGAGGTGATGGACCTTATCGGCGACATGCCAGACTACGAAGTCGCGGGGTTTGTGGAGAACATGAACCGCGAGGTCTGCGGCCAGACGCTCGAGGGATATCCGATCTTCTGGGTGGACGACGTGCGCAAGTGGGCCGATACGCACGTCGCCGTTTGTGCGCTCTCGACGACACACCGGCGACGATACGTCGAGCAAGTCTCGAGTCTGGGCCTGCGGTTTGCGACCTTCATTCATCCAACGGCGCGGGTTTCGTCGCGTGCCACTCTCGGTGAGGGTTGTTTCGTCAGCGCAATGGCGACAATAGCCACGCACGCCACGCTGGGCCGAAGCGTCTTCGTCAATCGCGGAGCCTTGATTGGACACCACACGACGATTGGCAACTACTGCACGATTCAGCCTGGCGCCAACGTCGCCGGCGCCATCACCATCGGCGAGGGAACCTATGTCGGCATGGGTGCGATCGTGCTCGAGCGGCACACCATCGGCAAACATTGCGTGATTGGCTCCGGCGCGGTCGTGACCGGCGACTTGCCCGATCGGGTCCAAGTCGTCGGTGTTCCCGCCAAGATCGTCAAGACCGGGATCGAAGGCAAGTGAATCTGTCTTCGACCTGATGTGCCCATGATGACGCACGAGGACGACCCGTCCGTGAAAGCCAGCCGTCGAGGTGTCGCCACGCGCCTCGACACGCCGCGTGTCGCCGTTCCTCTGCTTCTCGTCCTCGCGATGGCGCTGCGCCTCCACAACCTGAGCGAAAGTCTGTGGTTCGACGAGGTTGTGTACTCGACGCATTATCGAACTCCGAGTGTCGATCGACTTTGGGCACTGGTCATGAAGATTCCAGGCCCGCCTCTCTATCCGGTCCTAATGTACTCCTGGGTGTCTCTCGTCGGCGATCACGAGCTGATCGTGCGACTGCCGCCTTTATTATTCGGGCTTGGATCGATCGTCCTGACCTACTTCATCGCGAGGAGATTTCACAGGCCGTTCATGCCGCTGCTGGCGGGACTTCTTCTTTGCTTCTCGCCCGTCCACGTGTGGTATTCGCAGGAAGCGACTCCGTACGCCATGACGATGTGTCTGCTGCTCACGGCCGTATTCGTCTGGCCTCGGTTGAGAACCCCGCCGTTCTCTCTGGCTGCCTACGCGGTCTACAGCGGCGCCCTGCTGATGGCCGTGCTTACTCATTACTATGCGGCCTTCTTCCTGCTGCCCTTCACCCTGCTCGCATGGCGAACAGACAAGCCAATACGCCAGAAGGTGTTCCTGACGCATGCGGTGGTCGTCCTGTCGGTTGTCGCCTGGCTTGCCGTTCGTTACGCAAGCGGCCGCCTCATAACCTCGCCGCCGTCGCTCCGTCCATTCACACTGCTCGAGTGGTGGATGCTTTTCTTCCACTGGTTTCTGCAAGGCAATTCGATCTGGACGACGCTCCCGATTTACCAGTCTCTGACCTATCTAGTGAGTACGCCTCTGCTGCTCGTGATGCAAATCGGCGCGGCGATCCTGGTGCTTCGCGGCCTCTGGCCAGATCGAGAGAAAGAGTCGCAGCTGCGGACGATGGAATTGACCCTTTACCTCGTCACGCTACCAGGCGTTCTCTACGTGCTGACGATCCTGGGGCTGAGCCACTTGTCCAGAGAACGGTACGTAGTGTTCACCATTCCCTTCTTTGCGCTGGCGCTCGCAAGGGGTGCAACAGGGTTTTCGAGGGCAACGGTCAGAAAGGCCGTAGCCGGCGCCGTCGCGATGGCCTCAGTCGCGTCGTATGCCGCGTTCCTCGTCAAGGATGGGGCTTGGACCGTCTACAGACCGAACCCCGATTGGCGGCGCGCCGCGGCGTTTGTCCGTTCATTGAGCGATCGACCCGAACGCGTGATCATCATGGGCGGGGTGCCGCTGGACGACTTCGACTACTACCTTCGCAAGGAATGGCCGGATGGCCGACCACGCCTGCTCGGATACGCGTCTGATCGGTTCGAGCGTCTGCAGGCGGAAGGGCAACTCACGCAGCTCGTAGTGGTCAGGAACAGGTACTGGCGGGGCGATGGCGACAATGTCCTCGATAAGATCATGCACGATCAGCGATTCCGCTTCACGACGCTCAATTCGTTCAATGGCGTAGACCTCTACATGTTCGTGCCTCGAAACACCGAAACGCCGATGGCTCAGTAGCCAGCGCTCATCCACGCGCCGCTATTCAGTAATCACCTTGTCCGACCATTGAACGAGTCCGACGAAGATCGCCGGATTCGCAAACGTCGCATTCTTGCCGGTCAAATCGGATTCGAGGCGACCAGCCCCAGGCCAGGAAACGCGAAGAGCGATGCCAGAAATCTCCGCCTCATGCCATCCTCCCAACCCAATCTGCAGCGACGTCGGAGTCTGCATACTTGGCGCAGCCGCCGACGCAAGCCGACGGACAGAATAGTCGACGCGCGCGGAAAAGTCCCCGGTCCAATCGCGTTAAGTGCGCTCACTCATCGGTGGAGAGCGACGGCGGAGAGCGCCAAGCGTAGCCTGCGATAGAATGCCAGAGGGTATGGACACGGCCACCGATTTTTGTCAGGTCGATGACGCGGGACAGCTCTTTATCTCGCCCGTGATTCAGCAGTGGCCCGCGGTGTCCGCGCACAATATCGACACGGTAATCGACCTCGAAGGCGGACTCGACGATGGCGTTCCCACCACCCCCGGAGGCTGTCTCTATATCTACTTCCCTATCTACGACGACAACCTCCCAAACCTGGCGCGTCTGCAGGCGGTCGCTTCACTCGGCGCCGAGCTCATCCGGGGCGGGCACCGTGTGCTTTGTCATTGCAGCATGGGCTTCAATCGGTCGGCGTTGATGGCCGGCGCCATCATGAATCGGCTGGGCATGCCGGGTCGTCAGATCGTCGATCAGCTTCGCCAGCGCCGACCGGGCGCTCTGTTCAACGAGACGTTCGCGGCTTACCTGAATTCTCTCGTCTCAGAGACGGGTTCCTAGCACGGTTCGTCAGCTGGATCGAGTGCCGTCACTCGTCGCGCGTCATCCGGCCAGCCACCGCCCAGGAACTGGTCGATCGACCGAAAGACCAAATCCCGCGCCTCAATCCATGGCGCGTGACCCGCGCCCGCCACGGTCACGAGCCGTCCGTTCGGCAGCCACATCGCCCACTCTCTCCCACCACCATAGGGTGCGCTGCGATCGCGCAGGCCGTGGATCGTCAGCACAGGTACACGAACCTCGCTGAGCCGCTCCGCGGTGAGCTCGAGGCGTTGCAGCGACGGCACGATGAACTCGATGAAGTATTTGAGCGCGCCCCGCTCGTTGGGCAGATCGCACCGGCCCCAGTCGGTGCGAGGCGCATCGTCTGGATTCGTGACGTATAGAAGCCGCAGAATGGACCATACCTTCCGGCAGAACTCCTCGGGATCGTGCGCTGGCCGCTCCTTCTGCAGCTCCGCCAGCCGGCTGAAGACACTTCGTGAGGTTTCATCGACCCAGGAGAGGTGGGGCGGATACTGCTTGCCGTACTGCGGCGGCGAGGCCCCGATCTGAACGACGCGGCCGACGTGGGCGGGGTTTTTCAAGGCAGCCAGCACGACCGTGACGCCTGCGTACGAGTGCCCGATCAGATCGACGGTTTCGGCGTCGAAGTGCCGCCGCACCACATCGAGATCATCCACATCCTGCTCAACGCCCCTGGTGAGCACCGAGCGCTCGGTCGTCGCATCCGATCTCCCGCGATTCCGGAGGTCGTAGAAGACGAGCGCGCGTCCGGGCGCGAGGCGTTCGAAATCGTCGACCAGGTGCAGGCCGTTCGGAACCAGGACGATTCGGGATCCATCGCCGCACGCTTCGTAGAACAGACGGACGCCGTCGCCGAGGGTGACGAAAGGCATGGTGATCCTTGAAGTTCTTAGTTCTCAGTACTTGGTTCTTAGGAGTTCTTAAACACCAAGAGGCCGCCGGATACCCGGCGACCTCTCAATCCTGCACGACAGATTCGAACGGCGATTACTTCGGCTGCGGAACGATCCGAATATACGGACGCGGAGATTTCCATCCGTTCGGATACACCTTCTTCGCATCATCGTCCGACACGGATCCCGCGATGATGACATCCTGCCCCTGCTGCCAATTGACGGGCGTCGCGACCTTGTGTTTCGCCGTGAGCTGCAGGGAGTCGATGACCCGCAGCACCTCATCGAAGTTCCGTCCGGTCGTCATCGGATACACGATGAGGAGCTTGACCTTCTTGTCCGGTCCGATGACGAACACGTTGCGGACCGTCTGGTTATCCGCGGGCGTCCGGCCTTCGGATGTACCGGCCGTGCTTGCCGGCAGCATCCCGTAGGCCTTCGAGATCGAGAGGTCTGTGTCGCCAATCATCGGATAGTTCGGCGCGTGGCCCTGCGTCTCTTTGATATCGTCGGCCCACTTCGCGTGCCGATCGACCGGATCGACGCTCAACCCGATGATCTTGGTATTGCGCTTGTCGAACTCCGGCTTGAGCTTGGCCATGTAGCCGAGCTCGGTCGTGCACACCGGCGTGAAATCCTTGGGATGCGAGAAGAGCACAGCCCACGAATCGCCGATCCAATCGTGGAACCGGATGCGCCCTTGTGTGGTATCGGCCTCGAAATCTGGTGCGGTCTCACCGAGTGACAGTGCCATAACTCCTCCAATCGTGCTTTGTGCAAGAGAAATGCTAAGTTGGAATCCACCATCTCTGCAAGTACCACGTGCGGTAGCATGGGCGAACAGGGGAAATGCCCGACCGCCACGTCATCGGACACGCCGATACGAGCACACCGACCGCGCTCAGGATCTCCCACGGGCCCGCCCGTCCTCTGCCGGATGATCTCCTGAGGGAGGCGTCGCGGCGTTTGGGAATCCTGGCGCTGACGGGGGCGGGACTCTGGACGCTTGCCACACTGCTCGATCACCTGGCGGTTCGGGTGATGAGCCACAACGATCCGCGAGTCGAGTACTCGCGCACGACCGACGCGATTGCGGCCACGAGCGTGCTGATCTCGCTGGCGCTGTACTTCTACACACGGAAGGGCGATCGAAACCCTCGGACAGTCCTTGACCTCGGGCTCGTGTATCTGGTGCTGACGTCGCTTGCCCTCGGTCTCATCTTCCACTGGGAGGCCGTGCCGGCCGAATGGCCCGTGTCGCCGATGATCAGCTGGATCGGGGCCGTCGTCTTGATGTCCGCCGCGCTGATCCCGAGCCCACCGACCAAGACCCTCATCGCCGGACTCATCGCCGTCTCGATGAACCCGGTCGGCATGCTGATCGCCAGGGCGCGCGGCGCCTGGGAGTTCGGCCCGACCGCCAACGTGCTCCTGATGCACTATCCCGACTACCTGCTCGTGGGCGTCTCGGTGGTGATCTCGCACGTCGTCACCAACCTGGGCCAGCAGGTCGCGAAGGCGCGAGAGATGGGCAGCTACCAACTCGGGGAGTTGCTCGGACGCGGTGGCATGGGAGAGGTGTACAAAGCGACACACCGCATGCTCGCCCGGCCGGCGGCCATCAAGTTGATCCGTCCGGAGATGATCGGCGCGGCGCCTGGCGAAGGCCCGCGGGTCGCCGTGCAGCGGTTCCGGCGCGAGGCGGAAACGGCAGCCAGCCTCCGATCGCCGCACACAGTCGAGCTGTACGACTTCGGGGTCACCGACGATCAGACTTTCTACTTCGTGATGGAGCTGCTCGACGGGATGGATCTCGAGTCGCTGGTGCGCGAGTACGGCCCGTTACCAGCCGGACGGGCGATCCACATCCTGCGCCAGGTGTGCGAATCGCTCGAGGAGGCGCACGTGCGCGGCCTGGTGCACCGCGACATCAAGCCTGCGAACATTCATCTGGGCCGTCTCGGCCTCGAACACGACTTCGTCAAGGTGCTCGACTTCGGTCTGGTGAAATCGATGACGGGGTCGCGAGCCAGGAGTCATTGGCAACGGCCGACGGCTTGACCCCGGGAACGCCAGCGTACATGGCGCCCGAGATGGCGCTCGGCGACCCGGTCGATGCGCGGACCGACCTCTACGCGCTCGGGTGCGTCGCCTACTACCTGCTGACCGGCTCGCTGGTCTTCGAAGCGGAGAATGCGTTTCAGATGCTGGCGAAGCGCCTGCGGGACGAACCGGTTCCCCCATCCAAACGATCGCCGCTTAGCGTCCCAGCAGAACTCGACGACCTCGTCTTGCGTTGTCTCGCGAAAGATCCCAAGGACCGCCCGGCAAGCGCGGCGGCGCTCGGTCGATCGCTCGGCGCGATCACCGTGGCTTCCTGGGGAGAGGAAGAAGCTTCAGAGTGGTGGAAGGCGAACCGGCCCGCGTAGAGACTTCGGGCCGGCTCCTCTGTATCAACGCGATCGCTAGGAGATCGTCACCGTCCGCGGAAACTGCGCGTTGTCTTCGAGAAACGTCTTCTTGTCGCCGAGCTCCTCTTCGGTCGGTTGCACGCCGCCATTGACATCGGTCACGCGCGACGTCAGCTTATGCTCGCCTGGTGTGGCATCGTTCCACGAATAGGTGAAGAACTTCCACGAGTACTTGCTGCTCGTGGCGGTATCGAACGTGGCCGGTCGCCAGTCGCCCTGATCAACCCTTACCTCGACCGACTTGAGCGGCGTGCCGTCGTTCAGTCCAGACGCCGAAAATCTTGTAGTCGTTCCCGGTCTTCGTCACCCGGGCGATGAACGACTTGATCCGCAAGTGGGTGATCGCCGTCTCCACCCACTTCGTCTCGCCGTTGATGACCTCGCCCTTGAGCGTGCGGTACCAGCGCACCTGATATTTGCCGACATACGGCTCGTCCTGGATGTGAATCTCGGAGAGCCACTTGACGTTGGCAACCCCGTACCAGCCCGGAACGACCAGGCGCAGCGGCTTGCCCTGGTTGCGCGTCAGCGGTTCACCATTGAGCGCGTACGCAAGAAGCGGATCGGGCGACATCGCCTTGTCCAGCGTCAGGCTGCGACCGAACTGCTGGTTGACCGGAAACTTCTGCCCGCGGAAATCCAGTTCCTCGTCGCCGCGATCGGCGCCGAAGAACACAACCTCGCGCGCCTGAGGCGTGACGCCAGCCTTCTTGAGGAACGTGCTCA
>CAVQVI010000042.1:0-26343 GCA_963717075.1 uncultured Acidobacteriota bacterium
GGGATCCGAGGATCCGAGACCTGGCGGGATGGCGCGGGGACTCCCGGTTCGATCATTTCTGTTGATCTCTGCGACGCGTGTAGATCATCTTAAAGTCGAGCGCCATGACGAGTTGGCAATCAACACAGTCGTTCGACACGGTCTCGCCCCGGATGGGATCAGCGCACACCTCATAGCCCAGTCCTTCGTACAGTCGAATCATCTCCTCGACGCGTGCGCCCTCGATAATGAAGCGGCGGCTCCAGCCCTCCGCGAGGCGCACCGGGTCAGCCTCGATCTGCGATGCGGACAGAGCGCGCCGTGCTTCGGACTGCACGATGTATTGGAGCGCGTGTTCGGGCGGACGCTCGTGACTATGGGGCCCGGACATGGCTCAGCCGGCCGAGCCCATCGCGGGGGCTCCGTCCGGCTCAGCTCCCACCGCCATTCGGCGCAGCCGGCGCTGTCCGAGCACGGCTGCGCCGAGCGCGGGTACAAATTGCACGACGTCGTCCGGTGGCACGTTCACATCGGCCTGCAGCGCTTCGCGTACCACTTGGCTCATTCGTTGGAACCGCATGATCCCGCCGATCAGAGTGTACTCGGGCTCCATCGTGACCCGCTTCATGAGCTGGACCGACCGGCCCACAAGCGAGATAACGGCGCCGTACATGATGTCGGCTGGTGCCGACCCCTGCGATAGGTGGTTGATGACCTCCGACTCGGCAAACACGGCGCATACACCCGAGATTGACGCGGGCTCGTTTGCCGTCGCCACCAGTGGCCCAATCTCGGTCACCGAGTAGCCCAGATATCGCGCGGTCTTCTCGAGGAACGCGCCGGTGCCGGCGGCGCATTTGTCATTCATTCGGAACGACTTCACTTTCCCCTCATCGGTCAGGCGAGTCGCCTTCATGGTCTGACCGCCGACATCGAGAATCGTGCGCGTGTTCGGAAACAGGAAACCGGCGCCGCGCGCGGCCGCCGTCACATCGGTAACTCGCACATCAACATTCTCCACCTGGTGGCGACCGAAGCCGGTCACGATCGTGTAGCGGACATCCTCCAAGGTGATCCCCGCGCTCGTGACCGCCAGGCGCAGGACGCGCTCCGCGACCTCTGCCAGGCGGAACCCCGTCGGTTCGACAGCGCGACCGGCAAGCGTCCCGTCCTCCCTGAGTACGAGGGCCTTGGTGTACGTGGAGCCTACATCGATGCCAGCCGTGTGGATCATGGCGCCTCCTGCCTCAGCGCGGTCGGAGTTCGGCCCGCCACAACGTGATCCAGTGCGAAGAGCGCCGCACCCAACGCTCCCATGTAATGAGATTCCTCGCTGACATTCACTTTGAGGCCCAGCGCCTTGTTCAACTGCTCAATCATGGCCTGGTTTCGCGCGACGCCACCGGTGAACGTAACCTCCTCGTCGATACCCACGCGCTGCAGCAAGCTCATCGAGCGTCCGGCGATCGATTGGTGGACGCCCAGTAGGATATCCTCGATCTTCTTGCCCTTGCCAAGCCACGACAGGATTTCGGATTCGGCGAACACGGTGCATGTCGTGCTGATCTTGACCGGCCTCTCGCCGCGCAGCGCGGTGGGTCCAAGCTGGTCGAGCGGGATGTTAAGCGCCGCCGACGCCGCACCTAGGAAGCGGCCGGTGCCAGCCGCGCACTTGTCGTTCATGCAGAAGTCGATGATTTCACCGGTGGGTGCCACGCGGATCGCCTTGGTGTCCTGTCCTCCCATATCCACGACGGTCCGTGTGCGCGGGAACATCTCCACGGCTCCGCGGCCATGACAACTGATCTCGGTCACCTGTGTATTGCCGAACGTCACCCTATAGCGACCGTATCCGGTGCCGACGACGTACTCGATCTCCTCCTCCTGTACGCCGCTTTGGGCCAGCGCCTCCTGAAACGCGACTTCGGCAGCCCGCACGACGTTCGCCCCCGTCGGCCCGAGTGACCGGCCGATGATGTGCCGGTTCTCGTCCATGATCACTGCCTTCGTCTGCGTGGAGCCGACATCGACGCCCGCTGCGTAGGACATGGGTCTCTCCTCTCATTCTGACCCCAACGCATCATCATCGCGCGCTGCGCCGCAGGTCTGGAACAACTGCCTCTAGGCCTCTCGGATCGCCGCCTGGTGACGACGGGACGCGAGACCTTCAAAGAACGCGTCGGTGCGGTTCTTGAGCTGCGCCTCGGAAACGACGCGCTTATCCATCATGTCCGACTCGAGGAACAGGCTCGGCACGTCACGGGCTTCGAGCAGCGCGCGCCGGTTGTCCGCCAGTCCCGTCGAAACCGTCCGACAGCTCTTGATCGGGTGGAACACGATGCCGTCGACGGCGAACTCGTCAACCATCGTGGCTAGCGCCCGAGTCTGGAAAAACATGCTGTCCATCGCGTCGCGAACGCTGAGAAGGAAACCCTCGGCGAGGCTCTCCAGTGGGCTCGTCAGGTCGTACTCGTAGCCGAGGTTGGCGCCACCCGAGGCGAACCAGAGGTACGTCGAGTGCACGAACGTTCCCCCATGCTCGGTGAACAGCTCCGTGAAGCGGCGGAAAATCGGGTAACAGGGCACGCCCACGAACACGAGCCGGTACTTCTCCTCAATTGCGGTGCCGATCCCGTGTGCGGCCTTATATTCCATCTCCTCCACCAGCTCGTCAAAGAACCTTCCTCCCTCGGGAGTGCCCCGAAAGCCATTGCACACGCCGAGGTAGATCGTCCCGTCCGAAAGCGCATTGAATGGCGCCGGGCGGCTTCGATTGAGCTCGAGGACACGCTTCCAGCCGCGACCCATTGTGTTCGCGTGGCGCATACTTTCTCGCAGACGGTCAATGTCGAATTGCCTGCCGCTCACACGCTCGAGCACCGGGATCAACTCGCGGATCTGGGCGGCCACGTACCGGCGGTCATTCTCGAAGTCCACGTCGCCCGGTTGGGTCTGCAGGCCGTCACCACGGGTGCCGGGAACATCGATGGTCACCGTCGGCACGTGGTACATGCGCTCCCAAATTTCAGCCCACTTGATGTATGTGTTGCAGGCGTTCGTGTAGACGGCGATCGCCGGCTTCGGGATGCGTCCCATGGGCAGAACGCCACCGCGCAGTTGCGTCGCGACATCCGCCTTCACATAACCGCAGATGTCCGGCGAGTAGCCGTAGTCCTCCGCCTGGTTGAGATACTCGTGCGCTGCGTGACGCACCGCCGTCTGCAGTGAATTGATTTCGGGGAAGATAATGGGGAGGTCGAAGGTCCGCAGCAGCTCCCCAAGGCTCCCCATCACGAAGACGTACGCGCCCCCGCGTCCCTCCTCCGCGGCTTGCGTCAGCTCCTGATACCACTCCCGGAACAACCGGGCGCCATCGCGATTGCCCCGTCCAACAAGTTCACGCTCGTCTGCGTGTGCGTTCATCACGGTGTCCTCAGTCAAACATCAGGTTTTCGGCAAAAGTGGCGAGCTGCGTTTCGAGCGCCTCAAAACTCGTCATGCTCTCCTCGAATTCGCTTACGAAGTACGGCATGTTGATACGGTCGAGCGCGTGGATGTAGGCAACCTGTTCCTCCAGACCTGGCTCGCACATCTTGGCTGCCGCAAGGACGACCGCTTGCGCGCCGCTGGCGGCGACGCGCTTCTGCAGCATCTCCTCCTTCAGCTTGCGCGCATCGTGCTGCACCGGGCTATAGGACGAACGCTCGAGATAGGCCCCGGCAAGCTGGGCCAGCGGATCGCCCTCCAGCGGCACGTCCTCGACAATCCATCGCAGGCCGATCAGAAGGTCGTCGTCCACCACGTAGCAGGCGCGTCCGAGCGCGCGAATCAGATCAATTGGGGGCTGCTCGCAGAAGCCGCCCTCGAACACGACCCGAATGCGATCCTCGCAACGCGCTGGTCGTTGCCCCAGCAGAGGTATCACCTGCTCGAGGAGTGCGTTGTGCTCCTCACGTGGCACCAATCCGCCCACGGCGACTAGTGCATAGGCTTCGTGCGCGGCCACCCGCCATGGACACTCTCGCTTGATCGCATACAGCTCCCGCAACAGCGCGCGGTTGCGATTGAATACTGCTATCGAGCGTCGGAGATCCTCCTCCGCCGTCTTGCGGCCGGCGATGGCCTCGATGGTGCGTTGAAGCCGCTCGTACTCGCCGCGCAGGTAGATCGCGGCGTAGGCGGAGTTGGCATTCTGCGGGAGGTAGAGAATCTGGCAGGGATACGGAAAGTTGCGTCCCCATACCGCCGCCAGGTTTCGGGCCGCGTCGCAGATCGGATGCGTGACGAAGAGATCGAGCTCCACGCGGTGGCTCAACGCAAGCTGAAGTGACGTCTTTATGATCGAGCATAGGTAGGATCCAAAGCGTGATGCGGCCTGCCCGGGATCGACGGGCGCACCGCGCACCTTGAACGGTAGCAGTCCCACGGCGTGGGCGATCTCCTCTGGGAAATAGACCTGGAAGTGTCCGACCACCCGCCCACCGGCTTCGCGCCAGCGGCGCACGGTCGGAAAATTCGTGTCCTCCACAAGATTCGTGCAGGCCTGGAGAATTCCTCCGAGGTCTTGCCCTTCCCATTCGGGAAATACGCGTATGTCATTCATCGATCCGTCCACATTGGCTTGCGTTTATCGACGAAAGCGCGAAGCCCTTCCAGCGCGTCCTCCGTCCGCATCAGATCTTCGACGTAGATCCGACCGGTCGCCCGCAGTGCCTCCGCGCGGGGTAGATCGGCCGAGACCCGCATCGAGCGTTTTGTCTCGCGTAGTGCCACCGCGCTGTGACGCGCCATGCGCCGCGCCAGGACCAGCGCCTCCGCTTGAACCCGATCGTCAGTTACCACGCGCTGAACGATCCCCGCTTCGCGCGCCTGCGCCGCGGTGATCGTGTCGCCGGTCAGGAGCATCTCGGACGCGCGCCCCAAAGTCGTCCGCCGCGGCAGCAGCACGCAGGCGGCCGGCGCCGTGACGCCGAGCACAATTTCCGGCTGCCCGAACTGCGCGCCCTCGCCCGCAACGATGACGTCCCCGGCAAGCGCCAGCTCGAAGCCGCCGCCGAGGCATCGCCCCTGGACCGCCACCACGACCGGCTGCCCGAACGACGCCAGCGCTTCGATTGTGTCCACGAACTCGGGAATCATCTCCGTGAAGGTCGGAGGCAGGTGCTCCACCACGTCCGCGCCGGCCGAGAAGTTGGAGCCCTCCGCGACCAGCACGAGGACACGCAGGGATAAATCGTCCGCCCATTCTGCCAGCGACGCGCGCAGCGACGCCAGCACCCCGCGTGTCAGGATGTTGAGCGGAGGATTGTTGAGCGTCAGGGTTGCGACCCCGCCCTCCAGCGTCGCTTTCGTCGTCATGAGCTCCTCCCCACGGGATCCACGACCCGCACGGAATTAGATGTACTGGCCGCCGTCAACACGGATCACCTCTCCTGTGATGTGACACGCCCGATCCGAGCAGAGGAACACCACGAGATTGACGCAATCTTCCGGGGTGGCCAGCCTGCCGAGGACCGTTTCATTCAGAGCCGCCTCGAGCACTTCCGGAGGCAGCCCACGCGACATCTCTGTGCGCACCATGCCGGGCGCAACAACATTGACGTTGACGTTGAACTTGCCCAGCTCGCGGGCGAGAGTCTTGCTCAAGGCAATGATGCCGCCCTTGGACGCCGCATAGTTGGCCTGACCGATCTTGCCTCGCAGGCCGTTGATCGAGGCGATGTTGACGATCCGGCCTGACTTCTGCTCCTTGAACACAGAGGCAGCGGCCTGGTTGTAGTTGAAGCAGCCCTTCAGGTTGACATCGAGCACGTCGTCCCACTGGGCCTCGGTCATGCGCCAGATTATCGCGTCGGCTGTGATCCCGGCGTTGGACACGAGGATGTCGAGCCGGCCGAAGTCCCGCAGGACGTTGTCGACCACCCGGGCGGCGGCGGCGTGATCGCGAACGTCGGCGGCGTAGGCGCGCCCCGGACGCCCCATGGCCTCGAGTTCACGCAGGATGGCCGCCGTGCCTGCGGGCCCGGTGCGATCCACGACGGCCACGGCGCAGCCTTCGCGCGCGAGCCCCAGGGCGATTGCCGCCCCGATGCCCGCGGCTCCGCCGGTCACAAGCGCCGTCCGCCCACCGAGCGCTAGATCCATGATCTCCGCTTAGCCTCGCGCTTCCTGAGTCTGGTACTGAGGCGAGATCGCGCGCACCAACTCCTCGTCCCACGGATGTCCTTCGGCCAGGAGCTGCCGCAGGCGGATGAAGTCGACCTCGCGGCGATCCTTCGGCCCCTCGTTGAATGCGCGGAATCCCGCGCGGCCCTCGGTCATCATGTTGAGCGCGAGCCACTCGCGATTGGTGATGCTGTTGGCATCCCAGATGTGCTGCTTGTGCTTGCGGACGCTGTTGATCGTCTTGGAGACGCAATCCGGCATGAGCATGAGCAGCCTGGTGCAGAGCGCCTCGACCGCCTCGTCGAGCTTCGACAGGTCGATCGTGGCCCGACCCGCGAGCGCCTGGGCGGCGTCGCGCTCAGCGCCGGTCTTGTAAGTCGCCGAATACAAGGTTCCCGAAGTCGTCGACGATGCGATCGGTGATCACCATGGGATTGGGGATCCAGCGGCCCTCGAACCTGTAGGCCGGCACGCACCTGCTGAACGAGTCCGAGGTAGAGCGCCTTGTGCGCGCTCCATGTCTCGCATAGCACGCGCACTCTCCATGGCGTGCGCGAAGCCGACATAGAGGGGAAGGAAGTCGGTCGAGCCGCCGTCCGGGGCGGATCCGTGCTTCGGTCCCGCCTGACCGAAGCGCGCGGTGTCGGCAGCGATGGTGAAGTCGCAGGCCATGCCGATCTCCTGCCCGCCCGCGATCCGCATGCCGTTGACGCGGTTGATGACCGGCTTGTCGCAGCGCAGGATCGCGTCGATCATGTCGTTGAAGAGCCGCATGTACTGCTTGTACTCCTGCGGATTGCCCGCGTAGTACTCGGCGTACTCGCGGGTGTTGCCTCCGGTGCAGAACGCCTTGTCTCCCGTTGCCGGTGAAGACGCACGCTACGACGCGGCGATCCATGCTCACCTGGCGGAACGCGAGGATGAGCTCCTTCACCATGTCGGTGGTGTAGCTGTTGAGCTGGGAAGGATTGTCGATTGCGATCCACGCGTTGTAGAGGCCGGGAACGGGGCGCCCCTTGGGATCGCGGCTGGGGCGCAATTCGTGGCGAATCAATTCGAAGCTTCGCTCGGGAACGAGTGTGTGGCTCTTCAGCATGGCTCTGTCCTCCGAAGGCGCTCGCGGCGTCGCTGGGTCGGGCTAATCAGGTTCCAGGATGACTCTCTTGTGTATCGCGTGCTCTGCCACCTTTCCAATGACGGTCGGCCCGTCGCTCATCGGATGGCGTTCGATGAACGGCTTAAGCGTGATGCGACCATCGGTCACCAGACCGAGCGCATCGGGATAGAGCTCCGGGCGGCAGCCCCACGTGCCTTGGATGGTGGCGTCGAACGCCATCGCGTTGCTGAGCCGGAGCTCGATCTTCGAGAGCGTGAAGCCGATCACCAGCAAGGTGCCCGCATAGCCGAGCAGACCAAATGCGGTCTCCTGGCCGCCCGGGTATCCCGAGCATTCGAAGATCTTCCAGCCGTGAGACGCGCATCCCCAGGCCTGGGCGCTCTCCGATACCGCCTTCTTGAGCGCCTTGAAGTCGTGCAGTGCGGAATTGAGCGTCAGAGAGGCACCGTGCGGCGCTACGGCAGCGAGTTTCGCATCGTCGACATCGATGGCCACGGTGCGAGCGCCGAGGGCGGCCGCGATCTGCACAGCGTATGCGCCCACGCCGCCGGCGCCGACCACGATCGCGAGATCGCCTGCGGCGAGCCCGCTTCGCACCACGGCCTGATAGGGGGTGGTCACCGCGTCGGCCACGACCGACAATTCGGCAAGATCGTAGCCCGGGCGCGCGGGAACGACGCACAGACCGCGCCGGGGCACGGCAACGAATTCTGCGAAGCCGCCATCGATGTCGTTGCCCGGCATGAGTTGGCGGCGGCAGATGTTGCCACGCCCGGAGCGACAGAGATCGCAGGCGCCGCACGGAATGACCGAGGGCACGATGACCTCTTGCCCGATGAGGTCGCGGCTTGAAGCGCCGGCGTCGGCGACGGTTCCACTAATTTCGTGGCCGAGCGTGAGCGGCAAGGGATGGCGGGTCGGTACACCATCCTTCCAGAAACCGATATCGGTGTGGCAAACGCCGCACCCGGCGACCTCGACCAGGACCTCGTCATCGCGCGGCTTGGGCGTTGGAAGCTCGCGGATCGCGAGTGGGCCCCCGACAGCGGTGAGCTGGATCGCCTTCATCACCACATCTCCAGCGGCCTACATCAGTCCGCGCACCAGGTGGTCTGCAAACTCCTCGCCCAACTCGCTGGCGGCGAGCTCGCCGCCGGGCCGGTACCAGCGGGCAATCCAGTTGATGGCGCCGAGAACCGCGAAGGTCGCGATCTTGGAGTGCACCGCGCGGAACGAGCCGTCGCGGATCCCCTGGTCGATCAGCCTGCGCATGACACGCTCGTAGCGATCGCGCGCCGCGATGATCTCAGCCTTGCGTTCGGCGGACAGCGCGGTGACCTCGAAGGCGAGCGGCGACCCCTCAAGCGTGTGGATCATGACGATGACGTGCTCACGGATGATGTGGCGCAGGCGCTCGGGCACCGTGGGTATGCGCCGGGCCTCGCGCGTGATGCGATCGAGCTCCGCCAGGGACTCGCGGTGGCAGGCGTAGAGGATCGACTCCTTGTCGGGAAAGTAGTAGTAGAGAGCGGTCTTGCGCACGCCGAGCCCATCGGCGATGTCGTCGAGCGTTGTGGCATGGTAGCCACGCGCGCGGAAGGCCCGGAGCGCGGCATGGAGGATTTCCTCTCGCCGCTTTTCGCGCTTGGCGTGAACGCGCGGGGAGCCTTGTCGTGACGTCCGCCCGCCGGGAGAGCCCGAGCCGGGAGCGGCCGGGTCCCCACGCGGCCGGGTCTGTTCTTGAACCATGGGTAGAATTTTTAACCCACGGTCAAATCCTGTCAAGAAGAGAAAAAGGGCCGGCATTTCGCCGTGAAATGACGCAGGTAGGGCGGGCAAGACGTCATCTCGATGCCGTGGGTTAGGGCGATCGGCTGCCGGCGCCTAACGGAACGCTTCCGCGCGTCGGAGCAGCTCTTCCAATCCCGGCTCGTTTGGATTGCGTGGCTTCCCGGGGTGGATGATCGACACTTGGCAGCTCTCCGCGGCTTCCACGAGCTGCGAGTAGGTACCCGCGTCGGGGTTCGCGATGTAGGCCTGTTTGTTTTCGTTGTAGGCGAACATCTTGGCATTGATCTGCGTGCACTCATTGCACGTGGTGCACCGCGGAGTCTCGATGTAGGGCTCATCGGGCGATCGCTCTTCTGGAACCTCAGGGGATGGCGCTGCGGCGCTGACCGCGGCGCCGGGCATGGCCGGAACCCCCTCCGACGCCGGGGCGACAGGTTCGGGTCCGGGGCGTTCCTGTTCCGCGCGCACCTTCCGCTCGAGGGCAACCTGGCGTTCCGCATGCGAGTTATGAATGCCGCCAAGCTCCTGAAGGCTATGCCAGATCTCGCGGCAACGCCGAGCCTCTCGTACGAGCTTCTCGTCCACGAGCACTCTTTGCAGCGTTTGATTCTGATCCACCATCAAGACACAGGGCACGCTTTCGACCCCGGACTTCGGGTCACCGGGGTGATCTGTCAGGGAGTCGATGACCGGGATCATGCTGCCATTCCAATTCGCGCTCGGGACCCTGGCGAAATGTCTGGCGTAGCGCTGGTCGGACGCGACAAAGTCGACCAGGGTGAACGCGACCTCCTCGGAGATCCACTGATGATCCTCATTCTCGTAATCCAACGTGTGGATTGGCCAGTCCAGGTCGACCTGAGGGTTGGCGTCCAAGCGAAAGCGCGACGCCCAGTCCGTCCCCGCGGATGGGTCGTACGTGAAAACCGGAAAGGCGCGTGATTCGATCGCCGCCGCCGCCGTGAGGTAGGGCGGGAGATCTCCGGCCCGCCCCCCCGCTCCCGAGAACACGCAGAACAGCGCGGGGCCGGCATAGGTGAGTCCGCTGAGGACCTGCTCCCGGCCCTGGTACAGGTGTGACCCCGCCGTTTGCAGGACGTACACCTCGTTGAGGCTGATCGCCATGTTGGCGAGCTGCCGGCTGCGGATGCCGAAGCCGAAGTGGCCATCACCGACGGGCGACTCGTCCAGGATGTCGTCGGATTGAACCAGGATCTTCATGGGCAGGCCCGCCGAGAGAATCTCAACCAGCGTGGCCAGCTCGCTCGGTTCCATCGTCCCCGCATTGACAGACACGAGAAAGTCCGGAAACCGAGCAAGTGCCTGCGGATCCAACCGCAGGCCTTCGGCGCCGAACTCAGCGAACAGTGCGTCGTGGGTCGACTCCGTGTATTCGCCCTCGATCTCCAGCTCGGCCATTGCCATGGCTCTGGCAAGTTCGATGACCCTGGGCAGCCGTGCGCGGTACGCCGCCAGCGCGGCCGCGCCATTCGTGAAGAGATAGGCGTTCGGGGAGAAGTCGTATGATTCGAGCACCGAGACCAGGGACCGAATCCGCCGCCGGCGAGCGTCGGAGACAGTGGCCTTCGGCGCGACCTTCGTGAGCATGCGCGACATCGCCTCAAAATCGAACGCGTCTTCATAGCGCGACCCGACCGATGCCTTGAGGTTATCGGCGCCTTGCCCCGCCGCCGAGTGCGCTACGTCCGCCCTCAAGATTTCCGAGAGCCTCAGGGCCAGCCTGCGCACGTCCGCACTGAGTCGGTCCGCCCTCTTCTCCTGCACTGCCTGCCACGCATGGGTGAGGAGATTGCCCGGCAGTGCCGCATCGCAGTCCACAACCTCGCCATCGATCTTGAGGACGGCCCTTGCCCGGCCCAGGCTGTCGCGTACCAGCCCATCCGTACCCGCCCGCGCCCCGACTCGATCCCTGGCCGTGTCCCACAACGTGGAAAGCAATCCGCGGCTGCCGTTCGCGACCATGGCGCGAATCTCCTGCTCCAGCCGCAGCACCAGCTTGATCACCCGTCCGCCGTCGTCTCCCTGGGCCATTTCGTCCAGCGTGCGGTTGACGAAATCGGAGAGCGATTGCACGAACATGGAATCGGAGCCGTCACGGACTAGCACAAGAGGGAAATCGTACCGAAGGGTCGTAAGATCTCGGTATCGCGCGAACAGGGCGGGCCACAAAGCAAGCCCGTCGAAGGGCTCCAGGCCGGCGCCCGTCCTCTTGCCCGTAAGATGAAATGTCGCTTGCGCCTTCAGTTCCGAGCCCATGCTCGTGTCGCTTTGCGGTGCCAAGGGAAATCTACGGCCAGACCGTGAACTTGTCGAATTCCTCCTCGAGTTGGGCCTTGATGAGCGCCGGCGAGCGCCTCTCCCCGGTGCTGCGCAAGTCCTCGTAGCGAGGGACATCTCGGTTTCGGTAGAGAATTCCCACGGGCATCGGATCGACGCTGCACGCGACTTCGCGCGCGCGGTCGAGATTCGATGGGTCGTGCCGCACTACGTTCTTGTAGATCTTGGCCAGGCCCGGGCTGATCGTGATCCCCTGCTCGTGGTTCAGCAGCTGAACTCTCTGTGGATCGTGCACGAAGGGTTCGAGATGCTCCGGCAGCCACTCGGGGCAGCGCTGTACAATGCGCACGAACGAAAAGCCTCTGTGATGAAAAGCCGCTGAGACGATGTCGTACAGCGTTTCGGGAATCCAATCGACTGCCTGCGCGACGAACGAGACATTCTGAACACCGAGCGTGACCGTGAGCGGTTGAAGTGCCTCCAGGTAGCTGCCACGAGGGGTCGTGTTGCTCTTCAGCCCTCTGGGCGACGTGGGTGAGGCCTGCATCTTGGTCAATCCGTAGATTTGGTTGTCGTGCAGGAACACCGTCATGTTCATGTTGTAGCGAATCGCATGGATCCAGTGGGCGGCGCCGATGCTGCAGCAGTCGCCGTCGCCGGTGTTGACGAATACGTTCAGATCCGGCCGCGCCATCCTGATGCCCTCGGCGATCGGCAGCGCCCGTCCATGGAGGCCGTGGAACCCGTAGGTATTCATGTAATGGGGCAGACGGCTCGAGCATCCGATGCCCGACACGAACACGGTCTTCTCTGGACGCAACTGTTCGTCGCGGCACAGCCGCTGGATGGCCGCGAGAATGGCGTTGTCGCCGCAGCCGGTGCACCAGCGCGGCACGCCGGCCTGATAGTCCTCGAGTTCGTGGCGAGCTTCGCACATCTGGAGCAGGCAATCCGCTGCGTTCGCCATGATCGTCATCCTCTCACGAATCCAATTTCTCTCGAATCACGCGACAGATCGCGCTGGGCTTGAGCGGCTGGCCGCGCACCTCACTCCAGCAGTCGATGTCGACCAGGTAGCGCGATCGTAGGAGCATCGCGAGAGCGGAGTAGCGCCGATTGGTCTCGTCGATGATCTCGTCTTCCGGGCGATCGCTCCAATTGCTCTCGATCGTCATGACCTTCTTAAACCGCGCCATCGCGCCCTTGATGCCCGGCGCCATGGGCTGAAGGAACCGCAAGTGCACGGACGACACCTTGTGCCCCTCGGCGCGCATGCGATCAACCGCTTCCTCGATTGTCCCCTTTGTGCTTCCCCAGCCGATGACCAGCAGGTCCCCCTCGGCGTCTCCGTGCACGGCCGGGGCCTTCAGCGTCTTCTGTAAGGCGGCGAGCTTCAGGCTGCGCGCACGGAGGCTCTCTTCGTTGATCTCCGGATCGTAGGCAACGTTGCTGGCGCGATCGTGCGCGAGCCCGGTCACGGTGTGCATGCCGCCGGGCTGGCCCGGGATGAATCGGCGGGCGAGACCTGTGCCAGGGTCCCAGTCGTAGGGCTTCGCCCCGGCGGGCGCCGGGCTCTGGTCCGCCGGCGGAGCGACCCACGCCTCGCTGAAGCTCGGCCGCGGAAACGGGGTTTGCGACGTGGCGAGATTCGCGTCCGAGAGCACGATCACGACCATGTTGAAGGCCTCCGCGATCTTGCGCGCAGTGATCACCGAGTAGAAGCAGTCCTCGACCGTGCTCGCCGCCATAACGACCTTCGGGGCGTCACCGTGGCTGCCGAACATCGCGGCCAGAAGATCGCCCTGCTCCGTTTTCGTCGGCTGGCCCGTGCTGGGGCCGCCGCGCTGAACGTTCACGACAACCAGCGGGATCTCGGCCATCACGGCCAATCCGATCGCCTCCTGCTTCAGCGAAAAGCCGGGGCCGGAGGTGATGGTCACCGTGCACTTGCCGGCGTACGAGGCACCGATCGCGAACGCGCACGCCGCGATCTCGTCCTCGGCCTGATGAACGACCCCGCCGACCTTCTCGAAGACGTCCGAGAGGTAGTGCGATGCCGACGTCGCGGGCGTGATGGGATACATCGCGCAGATCTCCATTCCGGATGCGAGAATTCCCAACGCCAGCGCGGTATTGCCGTTGACCACGATCTGCGGTTCCTTCGCGCGTTCGGCTGGAATATGGAACTTGAAGTCGAGGTTGGCCTCCGCCCACGTCTGGCCCGCCTCCAGCAGCTTGACGTTTGTGCTGATCACGTTCGCAGCCTTCTTGCCGAACGTGAGCGCGATTTGTTCCCGCGCCATCTCCATGTCCAGCCCGTAGAGGTTGCAGAGGACGCCCAGCACGAACATGTTCTTGCCGCGCCGCGCGTCCTGCACGACCTTTCGGCACTCCAGCTCCATGGGGATCTCGAACACTCGGTACCCGGCAGCGACGAGCTGGTCGTGAGTCTCAACGTAGGCGGTGGCGATTCTTGGGTCCGCATCGCCTCGCCACATGCTCTCGAGCAGAATGAGACACCCAGACTTCAATTCGCCGGAGCGTGCCCTGCCGAGCAGGACCTGCTCGTTAAAAGCCACGACGAGATCCGTCTCGTCGCCTCCGTTCGTGATCCTTTGCGCCCCCAGTCGGATACGGTTGCCGCTCGCGCCCGCCACGCTCCTCGCGGGCGGCCGGATTTCCGCGGGAATGATCTCGACGGTCCACACGCCGTAGCCCATCCTCGCGGCGATCGCTCCCAGGGTCTGCCCGCATCGCTGCGCACCTTCGCCGGAATCGCTGATCACTTCCACAACGTGCTGTTTGAGGGACGTGACCTTCTTGTGAACCGCAGGCGAGCGCGTCCGTTTCGGCGGCGGCGTAGGAGATTCCCGCAGGCTGGGCTTGCTCATTCCGAGTTTCTTCGTTCCCCCCGTGGGCTTCATGGCGCCACCTTGATCCGCACGAAGTTCCGCTCTCTCAGATCAATGCCAAACAGGGTGCCGCCTCCATTGTTCGCGGCGAGATCGAGGCTGTCCGTATCCCGTATGCAGAGGTAGGCCCTCATGCTGCGCGCGGCTTTGCGACCCGCGCCCATCGCTTCGATCACGGTCGCGGCGCCGGTGACAATGTCGCCTCCTGCAAACACGCCCGCGATGGAGGTGGCCTGGTTTGCGTCCACATCAATATAGCCGCGGTTGTTCAGACGAAGCTTCGAGGTCTGGCCCATGATCGGGTTGGCGTTCGTTCCAATCGCGAAGACAACCATGTCGGCCTCAAGCTCGAACTCGCTGCCCGCGATGGGCACGGGGCGGCGACGACCGGAGTCATCTGGCTCGCCAAGCTCCATACGGATGCAGCGCATGCCCCTCACGCCGCCGGCGCCGTCGTCGAGAATCTCAACCGGGTTGGTCAGCCAGCGGAATTCGACCCCTTCCTCTTCGGCGTGATGGACTTCCTCTGCCCGCGCCGGGCACTCCGCCTTACTCCGGCGATAGATGCAGGATACGTGTTCCGCGCCAAGTCTGAGGCAGACCCGCATCGCATCCATCGCGGTATTTCCGGCCCCAACGACCGCGACTCGCGTCCCGAGCGGCAGCGGCGTGTCGTAATTCGGAAACTCTTTCGCCCGCATCAGATTGCAGCGCGTGAGAAGCTCATTGGCGGAAAGCACGTCGTTCAGCGAGTCGCCCGGAATGCCCAGCATCGTGGGATAACCGGCGCCGGTCCCGACGAAGACGGCGTCGAAGCCCAACTCACCGATCATCTGCTCGATCGTGAACAGGCGGCCGACCAGCGTGTTGCACTCGAACTTCACACCCAGCTTCTCGAGGTTGCGAATTTCGGCGTCGATCACGTCGTTCGGCAGACGGAAGTCGGGGATGCCGTAGCGCAGTACGCCGCCGGGCAGATGAAAGGCCTCGAACACCGTGACGTCACATCCCGCCTTTGCCATGTCGGCCGCGCAGGCCATGCCGGCCGGCCCGGCGCCGATGATGCCGACTTTGAAGCCGGTCGGCTCGATGTGGGGGATGTTTGCCCAGCCCTCGGCGATGGCCTTGTCGCCGACCCACCGCTCGAGCCGGCCGATGGCCACCGGCTCCAGCGTGTCGCCGACCGGGCACACCCCCTCACATTGTGATTCTTGCGGGCAGACGCGGCCGCACACGGCCGGCAGGAGATTGGTGGCTGTAATGATGTCGTAGGCGCCGCGAAAATCCCGCGCGGTGATCCGCTGGATGAAACCCGGGATGTTGATGCCGACCGGGCACCCGGCGATGCACGGCTGCTCCGGGCATGCCAAGCAACGTTCGGCTTCGTTCAGCGCACCCCCCTGGTCAAACCCTTGTGAAACCTCGGCGAAGTTCTTCACCCGCTCGTGAGGATCTTGCTCAGAGACCGGTGTTCGTTGTTGCGGGATCGTGCGGATCGTCTTCTTCTTAGCCAAGGGCGTTCCTCAGGCGGCAGGTCTCCGACCAGCGCTCCATTGCGACCTTCTCCTCTTCAGCGTAGCGCCGTAGCCGGGAGATCAGGTCCTCGAAGTCGACCTGGTGGGCATCGAAGTCCGGCCCGTCCACGCACGCGAATCTGACCTGCCCGCCTACCTTCACCCGGCAGCCGCCGCACATCCCCGTACCGTCCACCATGAGCGGGTTGAGGCTGACCATCGTCTTGATCTTGTGCGGCCGGGTCGCCTCGGCGGAGCCCTTCATCATGAGAGGCGGACCGATGACCACGCATTCGTCGATGTTCGGATGCTTCTCGATGACCAGCCTGATGCCCTCAGTGATCCGTCCCGCGACTCCCGCGGAACCGTCGTCGGTGCATACGATCAACTCGTCACAACACGACCTGAACTTATCTTCCCAAAAGATCAGACTCCTGGTCCGGAAGCCGAGGACACCGATCACGTAAGCCCTGTTTTCCTTAAAGCCGCGCGCCTGTGGGAAGATCGGAGCCACACCCAGGCCGCCACCGACGCACATTACCTTCTTCGGGTGACCGATGAGGCTGGGAACGCCCATCGGTCCGACCACGCCGTAGAGCGTGTTCCCCACCGAGCAGGTCTGATGCATCTCCCTCGTCGTCTTGCCGACCGCCTGGATAACCAGCGTTATGGTGCCCTTTTCCCGATCGAAGTCCGCAATGGTCAGAGGGATCCGCTCTCCATGATCGTGGGACATTACGATGACGAATTGGCCGGGCCGAGCAGCCCTTGCCATCAGCGGGTGGTAAATCTCCAGCATGTACGTGACGTCCGAGAAATCATCTCGCGCCACGATCTCGAATCTGGATCGCTCTTTCGCCTCTACGTTCATTATCGCGACATCACTTGGAGGTTCTGCCGGCACCGAGTGATTACCCTGACGGCTCGCACCAGCCCCTCACGGCTTGGCGTGCTCTGAGAATCGGCATCTTTCAGATGTACGCTACCAGGACGAAAGAAGCCTTGATAGGGATACGGAAGTACCGCAGGACAGAAGTCCGCCAGGAGGTCCCTCTCGCGGCAACTGGCGGGCGGGGCCTATATTTCGTTGACGCGATTGGGCTTGTCCGAGCGGGCCCGGCGGCGCGAGCTGCCGGGGTGCTGGAGCCTCAACGAGTCACCGCTCCGCGATCTTAGCGAGCAACCACCGGTGCGGATCGACGAGTACCCGTGTCGGCTTGGCCGCCGACCACAAACGAAACGTCGCGGTCGGCATGTCCAGCTGTACGCGTTCGACCTTCAGGCCCGCCGCCGATTCGACTCCGATCTCCAGCGGAAGGTGATATGGCACCCCGGTCTGTCTGACTGCGACGGCCACTCGGTAGCCGCCGGAGTCGGGAGCCATGTCCGCATGCCAAGTTAGCTCGGGCACCCCTCCGCGCTCCAGCCAATCGCGCTGCCACCAATCCAGGGATTGCCCCGTCCCCTCGGCGAGCGTGGTGACGAACTGCTCGAGCGTGAAGGATCGGAAGCGCCACCGGTCGAAGAGCAGATGCATGCCGCGCTGGAATGCGGAGTCCCCGACCGCGAACCGCAACAGGTGCATGAGCCACGGCAACCTGCCATGGATGAAGTTCCCGGAGAGCGGTCCGCGCGGCGCTGTGATCGGTGGCTCGGCTGGCGTGCCCGCCATATTGAGGTAACCTCGCCGATAGGATTCGAAATCCGCCGGGACGGGCAGATCGCGTGCCTCATCGTAGAGCATCTCGGCGTAGTCCCCGAACCCCTCGGTCCATTGATAGCTACCGGGACCTTGACCCGCGACGGCGTGGCCCCACCACAGCAGCGCCGTTTCGTGCGCATCGTGTCCGGTCGTTGCGAGCTCATCGGCAAGGTACCGAGTGTTGTAGAGGACCCCGCCGGCCACGGCGCGCCGCGCGAAGATGCCCTCGAGGGTGGCAAACGTGAACTGATCGAATACGTAGGCCCCGAAGCGGGAGGCGTAAAAGTCGAGCACGTCGGCACTGGTGCGGAGGATTTGCTCCCCAGAGGCCTGGGAGCCCGGGTAGAGCAGTGTGCGCATCCTCCGTCCGGCGATCACGCGATCGGTCTCGATCCAGCGTGCGTCGGCCACCACGGTGGCAAAGCGGATCGGCTCCGACGTCTCGTAACTCTCCACGTGCACGCCGCCGCGATCGGCGGCGAGTACCCGATGGCCCGGCGCGAACACCCGAAATCCCAGCGGTACCTCGAGCCGTGTGGAAACGATGGCCCAGTCGTCGAAGTCGGCGGGATAGAATCGGTCGGACCAAAGGAGATAGATGCTACTGTCGGCGAGCACGGGCCGATTATCACCAGCGCTCCGTCCGGGCCTTCCCGACAAGCGAAAGACAAGCTGCTCGTGCGCAGATCCGCGAGGGACCCGCACCTTCACGATGTCGCCCTCTCGCGCCACCGTGGCAGGTCCGGAACAGCTCCCAACTACGATCGTGTCGTACCATGCTGCGAGGAAGTAGGCAAACTGCTCGTGGCCTGAGGGATTCGCGATGTCGAGCGTAGCCGTGAGTCGGAGCCGACCCGACCCGAGGTCCGGCCGGATCAACAAATCGCACCGCTGGACGTCCGGGTGCGGCTCGGGCACCTCGGGTCGCACGCTGGCAGCTGAAGCTGGCGGTACACTCACCGAGGCGAGCAGGAGGATTCCAAGAGAGATCGTCCACATCGCGGCCTGCCTCTCAATCACGCGCGTTCTGGGGTGAGATCGAGCGGTGGGACGCAATTCCGCGCTCCCATCCGTCTGTTAGATGGTCTCGTGCGCTGAAGGGTTGGCCTCCTCAGCGCGAGATGCGGCCGATCTGCTCGACTCGTGCGCAGAATGTCGCGAATGTGCGTCGTGCGGTAGTGCGGGTCGCGCCCCGAAGACGCAACCGCCGGATGACTCGAGCCTGACCCCGCCTTCCGGGCGGAAGCGGTAGGCGCGCGGGATTCCGGAAGCCCAGGGAAATTACGGCGGCGCGGTCTGGCCGGCTGCCCTGCGCACCCTCGCGATGAGGGCGAGCGGGACCCGGCGCAGGCCACGCCACTCGAGGGCGGGATTGCGAGCGGGATCCCTCAAGAGCAGCTGCGCCGAGATGCCGCCGTCGAGCATGACCGCGTCACGGGCTCCGAGGGCTCCCATGATCGCGGCCATTTCCGGCGTGGTGGGACCTAAGGGAATCTGACCGGCCGCTTCGCCCATCGCGTCGAAGCGCGTCATCGCGATGAGCAGGTGGCCGTCCCGGGTCTCTCCCAGCGCCAGTCGCGCGTCGCGATGGGTCAAGTTCACGCCCCCACCGGGCGTTCGAAGGGCGGGCGGCACGACGCCGTCGCCGGCGAGCAGGGTGGGGTAGGACTGAAACCCCGTGACCACGCCGGACAGATCGGCGAGCGAGTCGCCGTGGGTCCAGCGCACGCCACCGTCGGCATCGATCGCGATGGCGCTGGCGAGGGGACCCGTTCCGGGGCGGAGACGCTGGCGTCCATCGATCAGCACCCATCCCCAGGGCATCGCGCTCACGAACTGGCCCGCGTTCACCGCGAGGATCGCGTCACCTGGGGCCCGGTCGGTCGACCACGCGGGGCGCATGTCCTCCCGGGTGAGATCCATCTCGAGGCTGAGCCGCACCTCGCGCGGATCGAGGCGCGCCACGATGAGCCTCTGGCGCCATGCGGGAGCGCCGCAAGCAAGCCTCGTGCTGGCCCACTCCAGACCCGGGGAGAGCTTCTGCCAGCCCAGCGAGCGGACGAGCGACAATTCGGGGCCCATCCAACGGGCAGGGGGTCGGTCGGAGCGCCAGAACTCGCGCCACGCACCCGCTTGCAGGACCGACAAGGTCGAGCGCGGGCGTTCGACGGACTCGGGCGCGCACCCAGCGCCGCAGAGGATTACGATCGCCGCGGCAAGGGCGCAACGACGCGCGCTACAAGCAGGAGCTACTGTGTGCGTCACGCAGCTGGTCGAGGTGTTTCTCCAGGGCATCAATCTCGTCGTCGCTGAACCCCTGGGGGTCTGCTGGGGGCTCCTTTCCGGGCGAGGGGATGTAACCCAGGAGCCGTTCGCGCGCCACGCCCCACTGCTCCTGGGTCATCCCGCCCGCCTTGGCCAGCGCCTTGGCGACGTTCTCGTCGACCACTCGGATCTGTTCGTTGAGTGACGCAATCTGCTTGTCAAAGGCCTCGAGCTGGTCCTCTGCCGCCGAGTGGGGAGGGATCGGGCCGCACTTCTGCTTCACCCTGAGTGAATCGTCCTTTGTCAGCGCCATCATTTGCATCATGGCGTCGTTGATTCTCTGGAGGCTTGCGGTGTCACCTTTTGCGTTGGCCATGGCCTGCTCTTGAGCGAGTTGGGAGAACTTCTGAAGAATCGCAGGATCCGTTGTGGCTTTCGCCGCGTACTCCTGCCTCCGCTTATCCATCAACTTGTGGTATTCGTCGTGGTAACAGACCTCGACGTCACCCCGCTTCCTCTGAAGCTCTCGGACCGCCTCGCCTTGCTTCTCATCCAGCTTGCCGCGCTCGTCGCTCGTCTTGTTGAGCTTCTCCACGAGAGCCGGGCGACCGGCGGCCGCATCAGCTGCCTTCTTGCACGCGGAGAGCATTGCATCGAGCCGTGAATTCGTTAGCTCCAGGGTTACTTCATCGAACACAACCTGCTCGTCGCTTTGCGCCGTCGGCGCGGCCTTCTTTTCCGCGGGCTTCGTGACCGCGTCCTTAGCCTTCTTGAGAGGATTGATGCCTGCGACGGCGTACGGCGCGAGAGTCACGCAAACGATCGAGGCGATAAGAAGGGCAAACCAGGGCACGTCGATCCGGGCATGAGAGGCGTAGCGACTCATGAATGGCTCTCCCGACCAAGGTTAGTGCGCGTCGTGCGCGTCCATTCCCCCCGCCGCGATCAAGACCCTGGGGGCGGAAGCCATTGACCGGGCCTGGGCCGCGATCAAGTGGTTTGAGTTGTTCAGATTAGCACCCGGCAGGTGCTTCTGCCACCTCTCCCATCCTGAGCATCATTCGCGCGCTCGCTTGGTCCACCGCCAGAGCCCCGCTGTGACGCCAGAAGGCAGGCGATGTCCTAATTGCCGCGCCATTGGTTGCCGTCGATTGGCCGCCGGCATCGCTACTGGGGCGTTACTTGCAGATCTCTAAGTATGAATCGTTGCTGCCGAAGTACGGACGGCCGGGCTCTGGAAGGCCGTACCGAACACCATAACAATTGGCCTTTCCGTAGGTCGCAGGCCATATGGTGATCTCTGCCCCGGTAGGGAAAACACCTGAGACAAAGTCTGAGGTCTGGAGCGTGACGTGGTCCGACCCCATACGATTCAGCATCTGGACCGCCTCGGCAATGTTGCTCGCTTCAAGCCGGTCAAAGGGAAAGCCTGCGAGGGCCGCCAAGATCAATGCGGCGCTCGGCCAGTTTCCCCTGAGACTCCTCGCACGTGGCGTCGGGCTCGGTAATGAGCTGCGCCTGCCCGTCCGCATGGATGCCACCTCAATTTCCAGGGCTCTTTGCCGCCAAGTCATGACCTGCACTGAGTCCTTTAGGGCGACGAGAGAGTCGCTCAGCGCCGCCCTTTGATCCTTGAATTCGCGGACGTCCAGCTCCAGCTGCGTGCGCTCGATGGCGAGGCGTTGCGACTGAGTATCGAAGTATCCGGTGATGAACCCCGTGGCGAGCGCTGCGAGGCCGAGAAGTGCGGGAGCGATCGCGCTGATGTAGGCGGGATCCTGCCACCAAGGAAGCCTGAGGTGTCGTATCTCAAGCGCGAGTTTCTCGATCTCGAGGTCGCTCACGTCGGCAGCCTCTCGATGTCCGCTCACCGAGTGCCTCCCATGTCTTCGCAGGTTCGCGGGGTCCTGATGTGTTCAGATCTTCCCGGTCATCGACTCTTGATCCACATCCCGTCGATTGACGTCGCGAATGTCGCCACCGTGTCCTTCGCGGCTGGAAACGGCGAGCTGCCGACCAGGATCGCCCGAAGCGTTCCCGGAGGGAAGGATCGGGTGCTCGTTCCCATAAGCCACCCTTCTGAATGCGGATTGGCATCACACGGCTCGCAGACCTGCCGGCTCCCGGGTACCGGGTGTACCTCGTGGTGGCTGCCGACGCGCTCCAGAATCTCGATGCATCCCGTGACGTAGGACGTCAGGATCCCCTGGGAGCGTGGATCCCGGGTGCCGATAGTGAAATTTCCTGAGAAATCCGCCACTCCGTCACCTCGGACGAGGGTCCTCCCCGCGGCCACGAGACGGAGCGGTGCCCGGAAGAGTGACTCCTCCGAGCATGGCGCGGCAGCTTGCAGATCCAACCAGATGGAGGTCGGGATTCGCCGCGTCTTACCGGTCCTGCAGGCGTACCACTTGGCCTGGGACGGAATGACTCGGCGCTGCCCTTTCGTAAGCAGTTCGACCCGCGCTATGCAGGTGAACGAGTCGGCAATCGCGGGACACGGGGGAGGCGGTGCGGCAAGACGGGCCGGATCACTCGCCCCCATCCATACTCCCGCGGACAGAATGGCCGCCGCGATCAACATTGGACGAAAGACTCGGTTATTCATGATGACCTCCGGCAGTAACGAGCGAGGATGGTCCCTTCTTTGCGGGCCGATGCCGTACCTGCTCGAATTTCTCGAGAGGGATTCGCTCGTCTGCAGCGTCCTGGCCCGCGAGCACGTCCGCGGCAAGGAGAAGTTTGTCGAAGGCAACACCGGTTAGGCCAGTAATCGTGGTCAGGGCAACCTGGAATGCTCTAAAGCGGCCAAACTCCATGGCTTCGATGCCAAAGCGCTTCACGGGCCCGGACTGGTCGAGCAGGAACCCATACGCCAGCAGCGATGGCTTTCCCCCGACTTCCTCCGCGCACGTGATCACCTTCCAGAATCGGAGTGGGTACTGAATCAAGCCATAGCCGTAATCCTGTGAGGGGTCGTTCTCGGCGAGCACCGGCCCCGCGAAAATCGAGGCGCGATTCCCCACCGCGCCAACCTGTGAAGTGATTTGTCCCTCGAGCATTCCCCAGAGCCCCTGCCGTCGCTCCTGGTTGAACGCCTCGTGCTGCGGCGTGCAGTTGGTCCAGTGGAAGGTGTCCGAGTTCGCGTACTCTATCTCGAGTTCGGTGTCGCCCCATGCGTTGTCTTCGCGCCGGACGATGTGGCCACGGTCGATCTTGGTTGCTGGCTTGTAGAAGTCAGCGTCCTGGATCTGACGCGAGCCGGCGATCCTCGGGTCCACGACCCAGGTATCCGTACCGAATGCCGACCGGTCCCTCTTGCTCTTTCGCTCCGGACTGTAGTCGACGTTTACCGCAGACCACACCTGCAGCCGGCGCTCACGATGCATCACCAGCGAGAAATGGTGGTACTTTAGAAGCACCGGCTTCGCGCCCTCCTGGAGCAGCTTCTTCCCAAGCGCCGCCTCTACCGTTGGGAGACCGATGTCGACCCCCAGGAACTGGCGGTCGTACCCCTGCCGCTTGTCGTAGTTGGGATCGAACCGTAGCTTTTTCTCGATTGCATCGGCAACCTCCGAGCTGTCAGCAACGCGTTCAGCCGCCTTTCGAAGCGCGGACTCGCGGTCGAAGTAGAAGTGAGCATCCCCCGCGATGTGAATTGTGGGCCCTTCGGGCAGCCGAGTAGGCACCTCTGACACACGCTCGCGCTCCGCCTGGGGTCCCGGAGTGCGAAGCGGATCCGCGGTCGAATCGAGAAGCGCCTTTAGCTCTGCCGCACGCGCCGGATCCTGCATTTTCACCTTGCCTAGGGCCTCAACGATGTTGCTGACGCGAATGCCCTCGTTTGCTACCCACTGTACGTCTGCCTGCGTCATGGTGCCCTTATCCCATGGCTTGCCGTTCTTTGCGATCACCTTCCCGTTCTCGAGAAGTGGGACCCCGCTGTGATGAAGCGCGACGAGCTCCCAATACTGGTTGAACGCCGGAGAGCCCGATGACCCCGGCATGGTGTCCGTCGTGTATTGAAGGTACCCCTCCTCAAGCACATCCAAGAGTTTGTTCTGGGTTGTTGCGTACTGCTTCGGCCCGCCGTTGGGGTACTGAATGACTTCAATTGGATGTCCGACCAGAATCTTGCCACGCGCGCTGATGAGCTTGACGTAACTGAACGAATCGAGGGCCGTCTCGCCGGACTTCTTTTTCACCGCAACGAGGGCGAAATCCAACCTTTCGTCATTTACGAAGAAGGAGTCCGGATCCAGCTCGAAAATCGGTCCGAGTTGCAATCCTCCGGAGGCATACTCGTGCAGGAAATTCGCACCCACGCCGCGTGCCTCGGCAAGGGTCGGAAGCACGTGGTGGTTTGTGAGGAGGAGTCTCGGTGACACGAGAAATCCGGTTCCGAACCCCTGCGGGATGATACCCGCTTGAGGTAGCTCAACGATTCGAGCTACCGGTCTGCCGGCTCGTCGCGCACCCTCGTCCGGCGGGTAGTTTGTGAAGTCGAGGGTCGGACCGATCTGGCGTTCCTTGGTGACCGGGAAACCCATGGCGCGGATGCGTAGCCCCTCCCTATGGCGAAACTGGGCAATGCGCTCAGCAGTGTCAGCGGCTTCCGGACCGCCCTCAAGGTACCGCTGGCTCGCGCCCGTACGATCTGGCTCACGCTTCTGCCACCGTTTAGCCGCCGCCTCGGCGGTTGCCAACCATCTCTCGGTTACTTCCTTGATGCGATCCATGATTCACTCCCTCGTGGACGACATCGTCACCGTTACCCCGGATCTACTCGCCAAGGACCCGCGTTCCCGTCCTGACGCTATTGAGCATCTGGAGCACTTGCTGTTCGCTCGTCTGGCTTCCCGGCCTACTGAACGCAACGTGGATGTGATTGGTGTGCTGGTTGCGAGTTGGGTCCCACTTACGAGGTCCGCCCTTCGCGCGGCTCCAGATCTGGCCATTCCAAATCACATGGTCAACACCCAATCGTTTCGACCAAGCTCGAAAGCTGCTGGCAAGCGCATCTCCCAGACTCCTTTCGCCGGGGTGCTTCGCGTTGAGATAGATATCGAGGGCGCGTCCCTCGGAATGTGCGGAAAACTTTCCTGTCCCAGTCTTTCGCGGGTTGTACCCGCCTGCCTTCCGAATCAACGGGAAGTAGGTCGGAAGGTGCTTACGAAACGCATTGACGACGGGCTGGTTGCGCCTCCAATCAATTCTGGAACCATGTGACGCTGCAGCCCTGGCGAACGGAGATTTGCTCACCACTGCCGGCCTTGTCGCGGGCCGGACCTTGGGCACCCGAATGCTGCGGACAATGCGCTTGATTGCGCTCCCCGCGGCTTTGCCTCTCCCGAGCCTGTGGGTTGGGAGCTTTGGTGACGTCCTTGTCAGGCTTGGCGCCACTGATCGGCTGAGCGAGGGGCGCCTCTTGGCTGGCAGGGGATTTGGCCTCCTGGAGGGGCGAGCAATTGGTCGAAAGGGACGAGGATTGGGCCGATGGATTGGGGCCATTGTGCGACCTCTCTTTCGCTTCTGCTGGTGGGCTCTAACTTGGTTTCACGCGCCCAGGTTTCCGCTCGAATTTCGATCCCTCGAGGACTTCGAGCGCTAGAAAGAGTAGCGACACCATCGATACTGGACCGGCAACCTTGTACCGCTGCACAAGCTCAGGGACTGTGCCGTAGATCGCGGTGTGAAGCATGACGCCGCTGAGCGCCGCGCCAATGGTCCATCCCAAGACGTATCGCCATAAGGAATGCCGACGGAGCCCCTGGTAATGCCAGGAGACCCAAGTCCACAGCGGGATCAGAACCACAAAGAGGAGGATGATCAGACTCCAGAACACCTTCGCACCGCGAACGAATGTGGCGTCTGACGTGTCCGGCCGCACCGAATCAGACGGTGTCGCGGCGTGCCACAGATCGGTGCCCAAGCTGAACGGCCGAGCCAGCAGTTGAAACATGACCAAGAGAGCGAGGATGATGACAAGGTCGACAAGGACGAGCTGGGGCGGATACGAATCAGTGTCGGTGACTGCCTCTCGAAGGTGTACGACCTTGGAGATCGCGACGGCCGCAAGCGCCAACATCAGGAGGTAGGAGGGGCCAAAGCCATCGACCTTTAGACCGATCGTTACAGGAAACAGGTACAAGGCACCTGTGGTGAGGAGCGTGGCCTTGGCCCGGTCCGATTCCTTCCCATCGGGTGGATTCATAGCTACCCCCAGATTCTTACCCTCTTTTTCCGGTACGACTTTGCCCTTGGGAAAGTCTACGTTGGACGCGTCTCGGTGGCGTCTGCGCTAACGTCTCTCGCTGGCAAGAACCGCGAGATCGATCTCACTGGACTTACCAACGGGTCCTGCGGAATAGGAGGTGGTGGTAGGACCGCGGGGATGCCTCGGGGAGTTCGCAATCAATTCGTAACCCCCTGAAGACGCTTCGACAGACGCCGCAGAGACGCCCGATTTCTACGCTGCGTAATAGGGGGCTGGCCCGAATCGTCGCGAGGCCTGGGCACCGCGCTCGCGGCTGGCGACGAACGGCAGAGCGAGATCGCAACGCATCCCGCAGGGTACATGGTGCACGGAAGAGAGAATCT